>NZ_CM153251.1:0-5277500 GCF_056640475.1 Saccharothrix sp. NBAS 001 | reverse complement strand
GAGAAACTCTGCCGCCGGATGACCAAGGGTTCCTGGGCCAGGCTAATCCGCCCAGGGTAAGTCGGGACCTAAGGCGAGGCCGACAGGCGTAGTCGATGGACAACGGGTTGATATTCCCGTACCCGTGTGAACGCGCCCATGGCGAACCTTGTGATACTAACCGCCCGAAGCCCGCTCTGATCCTTCGGGTGAGGAGTGACGTGGAGCGCGGGACCTGAACTTGTAGTAGTCAAGCGATGGGGTGACGCAGGAGGGTAGCTCCGCCAGTGAGTGGTAGTACTGGTGTAAGCGTGTAGGCCGACGTGTAGGCAAATCCGCACGTCATATAGGCTGAGACGTGATGCATAGCCGATTGAGGCGAAGTAGGGTGATCCCATGCTGTCGAGAAAAGCCTCTAGTGAGTGTTCATGCGGCCCGTACCCCAAACCGACACAGGTGGTCAGGTAGAGAATACCGAGGCGATCGGGCGAACTGTGGTTAAGGAACTCGGCAAAATGCCCCCGTAACTTCGGGAGAAGGGGGGCCGAGGGATTTGAAGCCCCTTGCGGGCTAGGATTTTTCGGCCGCAGAGACCAGCGAGAAGCGACTGTTTACTAAAAACACAGGTCCGTGCGAAGTCGCAAGACGATGTATACGGACTGACGCCTGCCCGGTGCTGGAACGTTAAGGGGACCGGTTAGCTCTTCGGGGCGAGGCTGAGAACTTAAGCGCCAGTAAACGGCGGTGGTAACTATAACCATCCTAAGGTAGCGAAATTCCTTGTCGGGTAAGTTCCGACCTGCACGAATGGCGTAACGACTTCTCGACTGTCTCAACCACAGGCCCGGCGAAATTGCACTACGAGTAAAGATGCTCGTTACGCGCGGCAGGACGGAAAGACCCCGGGACCTTTACTATAGCTTGGTATTGGTGTTCGGTTCGGCTTGTGTAGGATAGGTGGGAGACTGGGAAGCGGCCACGCCAGTGGTTGTGGAGTCGTCGTTGAAATACCACTCTGGTCGTACTGGATGTCTAACCTCGGTCCGTGATCCGGATCAGGGACAGTGCCTGGTGGGTAGTTTAACTGGGGCGGTTGCCTCCCAAAGGGTAACGGAGGCGCTCAAAGGTTCCCTCAGCCTGGTTGGCAATCAGGTGTCGAGTGCAAGTGCACAAGGGGGCTTGACTGTGAGACCGACAGGTCGAGCAGGGACGAAAGTCGGAACTAGTGATCCGGCCATGGCTTGTGGAAGCGTGGTCGCTCAACGGATAAAAGGTACCCCGGGGATAACAGGCTGATCTTGCCCAAGAGTCCATATCGACGGCATGGTTTGGCACCTCGATGTCGGCTCGTCGCATCCTGGGGCTGGAGTAGGTCCCAAGGGTTGGGCTGTTCGCCCATTAAAGCGGTACGCGAGCTGGGTTTAGAACGTCGTGAGACAGTTCGGTCCCTATCCGCCGCGCGCGTAGGATACTTGCGGAAGGCTGTCCCTAGTACGAGAGGACCGGGACGGACGGACCTCTGGTGTGCCAGTTGTCCTGCCAAGGGCATTGCTGGTTGGCTACGTTCGGAAGGGATAACCGCTGAAAGCATCTAAGCGGGAAGCCTGTTCCTAGATGAGGTATCCCACCCTTTGTGGGGTAAGGCCCCCAAGAGACTATTGGGTTGATAGGCCGGAGATGGAAGGCCGGTAACGGCTGGAGTTGACCGGTACTAATAGGCCGAGGACTTGCTCACAAACATGCTACGCATCCACTGTGCGGTTCTGAAGGAACCGAACCGGACCACCACGGTCCCGGGCCCGGGAGGGTGTCGGGGTGTGGTGCCTACGGGTTGGTAATTTCATAGTGTTTCGGTGGTCATAGCGGTTGGGGAACACCCGGTCCCATTCCGAACCCGGTAGTTAAGCCTTCCAGCGCCGATGGTACTGCACTCGTGAGGGTGTGGGAGAGTAGGACGCCGCCGAACAATCATTCCTTCAGGGGTACCCGGTCCGCCGGGTACCCCTGAAGGCTTTTTGCGTTGCCGGTGGTGCTTCGGAGCGCGGCACGGACTATTTTCTTGCCATGCACCACGAGCACGCCGACCCCAGAGCACTCCGCAGGTCGGGCGCGGACCCCTCGACCCCGCTTACGTCCGACCTGGCGACCAGCCCGTTCCGAGTCGACCGGGACCGGGTGGCCAGCTCGCCGTTCTTCGCCCGGCTCGGCGGCGTCACCCAGGTGGTGAGTTCCACGGGCTCGGGCCTCCTGGTGCACAACCGGCTGACCCACAGTCTGAAGGTGGCGCAAGCCGCACGGGCCATCGCCGAACGGCTCGGCGCACGGCCGGAACTCGCCGGCGTGCTCGACAAGCTGGGCGGGTGCGACCCGGACGTGGTCGAAGCCGCGGCCCTCGCGCACGACCTGGGCCACCCGCCGTTCGGGCACCTCGGGGAGCAGGTGCTGGACCGCCTCGCCCGCCACCGGTTCGGACTGTCCGACGGGTTCGAGGGCAACGCCCAGTCGTTCCGCATCGTCACCACCACCGACGTGCGCGGGCCCGCCGCGGTCGGTCTCGACCTGACCGTCGCGGTCCGGGCGGCGATGCTCAAGTACCCGTGGACCCGACTGTCCTACCCGAAGCCACACCCGAAGGACCTGCCGGTCCCGCCTCGCGGCGCGGCCGAGCCGCCCGACGCGCCGGGCACCGGCACGTCGAAGTTCTCCGCCTACGTCACCGAACTCGAAGACCTGGCGCAAGCGCGCGAGTTCTACGCGGGCCGGCTGGAACCGTGGCAGCAGACCGTCGAAGCGTCGGTGATGGACACCGCGGACGACATCGCCTACGCCATCCACGACCTGGAGGACTTCCACCGGGTCGGGGTGTTGCAGCACGCGACCGTCTCGGCCGAGTTGAACACGTGGCTGGATCACGCCCTCGACCTCGCCGGCCTCAGCGCCGCCGACCTGGCCGCGCAGGAACGCCGACCAGGCCGTTCGCTGGAAGCCCTGCGCCGCCGGCTGCACGCGAAGGACTCGTGGGCGGTGGACGATGGCGCGTTCGCGCAGGCCGTGGCGATGGTGCGGACCGAACTGGTGGGCGGATTGCTGTCCGTCCCGTTCGACGGGTCGGTGGAAGCCGAACAGGCGGTCGCGGCGTTCTCGTCGCGGTGGACGCGGAGGCTGGTGGACTCGGTCGGCGTGCTCGACGAGCCGACCACCAGGTCCGGGCACGTGGTGCTGGCAGTCCAGCAGTGGCACGAGGTCCAGGTGCTCAAGTTCGTACACCGAAGGTTCGTGTTGCTTCGGCCCGACCTCGCCCTGCACCAGCGTGGCCAGGCCCGGCTGCTGACCGCGCTGGTCGAAGCCCTGGAGCAGTGGGCGACCGACCGGCACGAGGCCGACCGGCTGCCGCGCCGGCTGCACGACCTGATCGAACTCGCCACCACCGAGTACACCGCGCTGGCGCGCACCGACCCGTCTTCCCTGGTCGGGGCGACGGGGGATACACCGTCCGGGCCGGACGCCGTTCGGGCGCTCGCGCGCGGCCGGGCGGTGGTCGACTTCGTCGCCTCGCTGACCGACAACCAGGCCGCCGCGCTGCTCGACGCCTTGTCAGGGCGCACCGGCCAGCTGTGGACAGACGCCTTCGTACTGTGAACTGTGATGGTTCCTGCCGTTTGAGAAGTAGTCCGAACGGTGGCAGACGGTACTCGTCCGCGCACAATACGTTGTGAGCCCTTGGTCGGAGACATCCGACCGTTGGCCGCGTGCGTCGGGGGCACGCTTGACGTTGGGGGACGCCAGTATGCGCTCACCGAACCGCCGATCCCGAAGAAACTCCCTGATCACAGCCGGTGCCGCGGTCCTGATCACGCTGCTCGGCTCGGTCACGCCGGTCTCCGCCGACCCGGCCCGCGCGGCCAAGAGTCCGGAGGACAAGACCGCCGCCCAGATCTCCGCGCTCCAGGCCATCAAGAAGTCCGTCACGCCCGCCGAGTCCAAAGTGGACAGCGCGCTGATCGTGGAACAGCGCCGCCGGTCCAACGCCACGACGTTCAACAAGCTCCCCGAACTCCAGACCGGGGTGAAGGTCCAAAGCGGAAACACCGTTCTGGTGGACATCCGCGCCAACAAGGTCACCGACGAGCTGGTCGCCGCGATCCGCAGCGCGGGCTCCACCATCCGTTCGGTGTCGACCGAGGGCAAGACCGTCCGCGCCCAGATTCCGCTGTGGGCGCTGAGCCGGCTCGCCGCGCGCGGTGACGTCCGGCGCGTGGAGACGGCCGTCGACTACAAGTCGTTCCACCAGCAGGACCGCACCGCCCGGGACGCCAAGGCTCCTTCCAAGGAGGACAAGGCCAAGGAGGTCGAGGCCCGCACCCGCGAGGCGCTCGACTCGCCGAAGATCGCCGCCGCGAAGATCAGCGAAGGCGACCGGGCGCACGCCGCCGACACCGCCCGGCAGACACATCGGGTCACCGGTACCGGCGTGAAGCTGTGCGCGCTGTCCGACGGCGTGACCTCGCTGGCCGCGTCGCAGGCCGCGGGCGAACTGCCCGCCGTGGACGTGCTGCCCAGCCAGGAAGGCTCCGGTGACGAGGGCACCGCGATGTTGGAGATCCTCCACGACATCGCGCCCAACGCCGAACTCGGCTTCGCCACCGCCGTCAACGGCGACGCCAGCTTCGCGGACAACATCCGAGGTCTGCGGTTCCGGCTCGGCTGCGACGTGATCGTCGACGACATCCTCTACTTCAACGAGTCGCCGTTCCAGGACGGCGTCATCGCCCAGGCCGTGGACGCGGTCACCGCCGACGGCGCGGTGTTCTTCTCGTCCGCCGGCAACGAGGGCAACGTGGCCGAGGGCACCTCCGGGCACTGGGAAGGCGACTTCGTCGACTCGGGCGTGGGCATCGGCAAGTTCGCGGGCACCGCCCACGACTTCAACCCCGACCCGAACGCCAAGCAGGTGTTCAACCCGCTGTCGGAGAGTTCCGGCAACGTCCCGGTGACGCTGTTCTGGTCCGACCCGCTGGGGTCGTCGTTCAACGACTACGACCTGTACGTGGCCAACGGTCAGGGCAACGTCGTGGCGTTCAGCCAGAACAACCAGGACGGCACCCAGGACCCCTACGAGCGGGTCCAGACGCCGACTGGCGGCACCGCGTCGGGCCTGCGCCTGGCCGTGGTCAAGTTCCGAGGCGAGAACAAGTACCTCGCGCTGTCCGCGCTCGGCGGCCGGTTCAAGGACTCGTCCGACGGGCTGAAGAAGTTCGCCACCCCCGGCGTGACCCGGGGCCACTCGGCGGCCAAGGGCGCGATCTCGGTCGCGGCGGCCCCGGCCAACAACCCGCTGCCGTTCGACCTCGAACCCGGTGACCCGGCGAACCCGCGCGGGCCGTACCCGAACGCCTTCGAGCGCACGCAGAAGCCGGAGCGCTTCACCTCCGACGGTCCGCGCCGGGTGTTCTTCGCGCCCGACGGCACCCCGCGCGCCGAGGTCAGGCAGAAGCCCGACCTCACCGCGGCCGACGGTGTGCAGACCACGCTGGCCGGCTTCAACCCGTTTTTCGGGACCTCGGCGTCCGCGCCGAACGCCGCCGCCATCGCCGGCCTGATCCTGTCCGGCAACCCCGGCCTCACCCCGGCCGAGGTGCGCGAAGCGCTGACCACCACGGCGCTGGACATCGCCGAGACCGGCGTGGACAACCGGACCGGCGCGGGCATCGTGCGCGCCGACCTGGCGCTCGCGTACACGGGCGCGTCGCCGCAGCCGCTGGCGCGTGCGCAGAAGCCGTCGATCGTGAACGACGTGGACGGCAGCCAGTACCTCAAGCCGGGCACGACCGCCACGATCACCGTGCCGGTCGCCAACAGCGGTGACGGCGTCGCGGCGTCGACCAGCCTCGTGCTGACCACGCCCACGGCGGGCGTCACCATCGCGCCCCGCTCGAAGTACTACGGCAACGTCGAGGTCGGCCAGACCGTGACCAACACGTTCAAGGTGACCGTCCCGGCGTCCGCACCGGTCGGCGTGCCGCTGCGGCTCGACGCCAAGGTGACCTACGCCGGGTCCACGTCGCCGACGACCAGCACGTTCCAGCTCAACGTCGGCGAGCCGTCCCGCGAGACCAAGCACTTCGCCTACAGCGGGCCGGTGCTGGCCATCCCGGACAACGACGCGGTGGGCGTGACGGTGCAGATCCCGGTCACCGGGGTCGGCCGCGGCTCGAAGATCACGTTCTCCATCGACGGCGACACCTGCTCGTCGGCCGACGGTGCGACCACGGTCGGCATCGACCACACGTTCGTCGGCGACCTGGTCGGCACGCTGACCTCGCCCTCGGGCGCGACGGCGACGCTGTTCCAGCGCTCCGGCGGCACCGGGGCCAACCTGTGCCAGGTCGTGTTCGACGACTCGGCGGCCCGCGCGTTCTCGACCGTGACGGCGAGCAACGCGCCGTTCACCGGCTCGTGGAAGGGCGTCGGTTCGCTGAACGCCCTGCTCGCCGACTCGGTCGACGGCACGTGGACGTTCAAGGTGACCGACAACGCGGCTGCCGACCGCGGCTCGATCCGCACGGTGGCGCTGCACCTCAACGGCTACGTCTGAGCCGCCGGTCCTGGCGGGCCGACCACGTCGCCCCGCCCGGACCCCGGCCTGAACGCCGTTGAGCTACAACGAATCGCATGACCCGAAGGCCGGTTCCCGTTGCGGGGACCGGCCTTCGGTGTGCTCTGCGCCCTGCCTGGCCCGGTCGCTCCAACTGGCACGACGGCGGCGCCGACCCCGACCTGCCGGCGCCGACCCAGATCCAACGACGCCGACCCGAGCCGGACAGGCCGAGCCGGACAGGGCGACGCCGACCCGGACACGGCGACGGCCCTCGGGATTCCGAATCCCGAGGGCCGTCGCTTAGGACCTGCTACCCCGATTCGACCGTGGTCGTCGGGGCGAAACCTACTTCGGCCACTCCCACCGGATGCCGAACACGCCCGGACCGAACCCGAGCGCCACCGCGTGCACGCCACCGGCGTTGTCCAACGCCAGGTTGCGCCGCCGCGAAGGCGTGTCGTCGCCGGCCGGCACGCTGAACTGCTGGCAGCGCGACGGCAGGTACGACTGGTCGAACCGGACCTCGATCACGTACTCCCGCACCGGAAGCCGGAACTTGCGGGCGAACGTGTTGTTGCCCGCCGGGTAGTGCCCCTCCTTGAAGAGGAGTTCGTACTCCATGATGATCGTCTCGCCCCGTGCCAGGGGACGGTCGAACATCAGCTCGGCCGCCATGATCGTGGCGTCGGTGTCCTCGGCGACCCGGCCCAGGTGGCAGTTCCGCAGGTTGACCACCTGCGGGAGCACGTCGGACTCCTCGGTCTCGAACACCAGCGCCCAGCGGTCCGGGCCGTCCTGCTCGGCCCGCAGGATCTGCCGGACCCACGCCGATCGCTGCCCGCCGTCGGCAGCGATCTCGATGCGGTCGTGCTGGCTGATCCGGCCGAGCTTCACGTCGGAGGACGTGTCCACCTTCGTGAGCAGGTTGGCGACTCGCTCGCGACGCGCCCACAGCGCGTCGATCGGCATCATCGTCGTCGGGCGCGACCGCCTGCCGCGCGGCCTCGGCGGGCCGAGCAGGGCGGACAAGCCCGCCTGCGGCACGCCGAGCACGGTCTCCAGGTGGCGCAGTGCTTCAAGCGACTCGGGACGCTCGGGTCGACGTCGGCCGGACTGCCAGTAGCTCAGCGTCGCGACACTGATGGTGACCCCGCGCAGGGCGAGCCTGTGCTGGATGCGGTCGAGACTCAACCTGCTGGCTTTGATAGCTGCCCTCAACGCCTCGGGGAAGGGACCCGTGGTCAAGAGCTGCGCAAGACTGCCGTGTCCCGTCGAGTCGAGTTCGTCGACGGACAGGTTGGGTCGACCGGCAGCGTTGGTCATTGTGACTCCCCGCTGTCATTAGATCACGCCCCAGTGACCCTACCCGCCAACGCAGGGCGTTGGTGCCTTCCAGGCGGAGTCAATGGTTGGGCCATACGGGTTACGAGTTCACTGGGATGGCGCTCGTTCTGTCAAGTGGTGATTGCCCTAGCTTCGGTATCTGTAAACCCGCCGGTAACATTGTGCCCGAGGTTCCGGAGGTTCAGGTAGTCGCCTTCGGGTTATATGCGCGCCGTTATGGCCCAGCCCCGGACCGTCACCCGCACCCACCGCTGCCGTCGGATGGCGTTGCGTGATCGATTGGCCCTACTGTGTGCCCGGTGACCGCCGCCCAGGACCTCGTGCCCGTGCCGGAGGACCCGCTCACCGAGGTGGCCGCAGCGGTCCTGGGCGCGGGCCGGCACGAGGTCGTGGACCTGCTCGACGTCGTCCGCCACCCCACCCCGCACCCGGTGGACGTCGTCCGCGCGGGAGACGACCTCCTTCCCCGGCTCGCCCACCAGAACGCCCTGCCCCAGGCGCTCCGCCTGGCCCGCCAGGCCCTGCGCCCCGGCGGTCTCCTCGTGGCGGCGGTCCCCGAGCTGGACAAGCTCAGCCGGCTCCGTCCCGTCGCGCCGCCCCCGAAGGTGTCCGGCCGGGGCCAGAACCGCCAGGTCACCGTCCAGTTGTGGGACTGGTCGCCGGACGGCGAGTCGTACGCGCTGGAGGTCGTCCAGCTGGTGCGCGGCGAGACCACGTGGGAGGTGGCCAACACCGTGGCCACCCGCCACCGCGTCCTGTCGCCCGAGCAGATCTCGGACGAACTCACCGAAGCGGGCTTCAGCGCCGTCCAACGCCTCTCCCCGGCCGAATGCGGCCACCCCCTGCCCGTGTGGGTGGCGGTGGCCCCGGCATGACCACTCCCCGCACGACCACTTCCGGCGCGATCGCACCCGCCGGCGTGCCCGCACCATGACGGCACGACCATGACCAAGATCCGTCCGGCCGCAGGGGGCGGCCGAGCGGTCGAGGTCGCCCCCGAGCGCCTGGCCGGCTGGTTCGCCCGCTTCGCCGACCGCCACGACGGCATAGCCACGACCCGGACCACCCCGACCCAGGTGGTCGTCACAGCCCGCGACGGGGCCACCGCAGAGGTGACAACTTCCTTTGAAGAATTCACCCCTACGGGTGAGGCTGATGGTCTCGACATCGCCTCACTGCTAGCTCACGCCACCACGTCCCGTCGCCTCGGTCTCCTCCTCGTCCGTCTGGGCGGCCACAGCATCGGCGTCGCGATGGACGGTGCCGTGCTCGTCTCGGCTACCGACAGTCGCCAGGTCCACGGCCGCAACAAGGCCGGCGGCTGGTCCCAACAACGCTTCGCCCGCCGTCGAGAAGGCCAGGCTCGGGTAGCCCTCCAGGCCGCAGCCGACGACGCCGCCAGAGTCCTCGTCCCACGCCTGGACGAACTGGACGCCGTGGTCCTGGGCGGCGACCGTCAGGCACTCGACACCCTCCGCGACGACCGAAGGCTCACCACCCTCTTCGCCCGAGCCTCCCGCCGGGTGCTGGACGTCCCGGAACCCCGCCGCACGGTCCTGGACGACGCCGCCGAACGCGCCCGAGCCGTAGAGATCATCATCCGAGACTCCAACCCTGACCACCCTCACGACGTCGAGGACCCCTTGGCCCCGTTGCCCGAGGACCCTCCACCCCAATACCGCCCGTAGACCCCGACACCCCACCGCTCTTCTCGCCGCCCCACCGCGCCGCACCCTGCCCTCCGCACCCTGCCCTCCGCACCTACATCTCCGCGCCGCCTTCCGCGCCCGCCCGCCTTCCGCGCCCGACCTCCCGCCCTGCCTCCGCGCCTGACCTCCCGCCTTGCTTCCGAGCGCAGCCCTGAGCGTCACCTCTCTGGACAGCCTCAGAGATCGGCCCCTGGATGCCGTCCCATCCGGGCTCTGGGTGCCGCTCGCATCCCCGCGGTGGCTGCCTCCGCGCCCAGCGGCAACCATTCGCAACTCTCTGCTCGCATCCCGCCGCCAATGCCGAAGTCCGGTTGCGGCTGCCCCGCTTCTCCGCTGCCCCGCCTCTTTGCCTTGTCCTGCGGCCTGCCGCGCCTTCGCCGTTTCCGATCAAAAGGTCTTGGCGACCTCCCGAGCGGTGGCGAGCGCGGCCTGGCGCGAGTCCTCGGCGTCACCGGCCAAGGTCGGGTGGTGGCGGATCGAGGTCAGGTCCGTGATCCCCGTCCACCGGAGCCAGTCGTCGAAGTAGGCGGACTGGAAGTTCGACCCGAACGTCGGCGCGACCCCGGGCCCCCACACCGCGCTGGTGTAGACGACCGCCGCCCGCTTGCCCCGCCCCGCGAGCAGCGGCAGGTAGCCGGTCTCGGCGTCGAGGCCGAACACCAGTCCGGGCTGCGACACCACGTCCACGAACTGCTTCAGCACGTACGGGATGCCGGAGTTCCACATCGGCACGCTGAACAGCAGTCGGTCGGCCGAGGTGAACCGCTCGACCGCCGCGACCACCTCGCGCCAGACGGCCACCTCGTCCCCCGTCGGCTCGCCGCCGCGGATCACCGCCATCTTCGCGGCGGTCGCCGTCGGGCCGAACGCGGGCAGGCTGCCGTCCCAGAGGTCCCAGTGCTCGACCTCGGCACCGCGACGGGCCTCCCGGTAAGCCTCGACGAACGCGGACGCGATGGTCAGCGACTCGGACGCCTCGGCTCGCGGTGAGGTCGACACGTGCAGGAGCTTGGCCATGGCAATTCCCTTCCTCCTCAAATCGGACTAGAGTCCGTTTCATGGCTGCCGACAGTAGCGGACCGCAGTCCGGTTCGTCAAAGACTTCGATCGACATTTCTTTCCGGGACCTGTCGGTCGAGTACTCGCCGCCCCTCCGGGCCGACGCCGCCCGCAACCGGGTGAAGGTGCTGGCGGCGGCCGCCCACCTGTTCTCCGAGCGCGGGGTGGAGAACGTGACGATGGACGACGTGGCGGCCACCGCCGGCGTCGGGAAGGGGACCCTGTACCGCCGCTTCGGCGACAAGTCGGGCCTGGCCACGGCCCTGCTGGACCACCTGGAGGCCGAACTCCAGCAGGGCATCCTGAGCGGCCCGCCGCCGCTGGGCGGCGGTGCCTCCCCGGTCGAGCGGCTGGTCGCCTTCACGGTCGCCTACCTGGAGTTCCTCCGCGACTCGCTGGACATCGTGCTGCTGTCCCAGACCTCGACGACGGGTGCCCGCTTCCGCACCGGCGCCCACGCGTTCTGGCACAGGCACTGCGAGCACCTGCTGGAGGAGTGCCGCGCGCCCGCTCCCGGCATCGCGGCGGACGTGCTGCTGGCCGGCCTGTCCGCCGAGCAGGTGCAGCACTGGCTGGTCGACCAGGGCCTGCCGTTCGACGACCTGGTCGACGCGTTGTCGCAGGTCACGAGGTCGCTGACAACCTGAGGAAATTCATGACAACCCCCGAGCCTCCCCACCGCATGGATATGGGCGAGGGGGTCACCAAGGAGGTGGTCCACCAGCACCAGGGAGCAGAACCATGCGCACACGTCTCGTTGTCGCGGCCGGCGCCGTCCTCGTCGGCGGCATCGTCGCGGCCGTCCCCGCCCTCGCCGGTCCGTCCGTTGACAACCCGCCCGCACCGGCCGCCCCGACCACGGCCCTGCCCACCGGTCCGTCCGGCCCGCACCCCGGCCCGCACCCCGGTGTCACCCCGGCACCCGCCCCGCCGACCGCCCTGCCCACGACACCGGCCCCGACGACCCCGCCGATCCAGACCAGTCCGCCCCTGCCCACCGCGATCCCGACCACGGCGTTCCCGACCACGGCGTTCCCGAGCACCCCGGCACCGACCTCGCCGCCCGCGCCGACGACCGCGCCCCACCCGCCGACCGCCTACCCGACCACCGCGTGGCCGGAGCCGACCGCGTACCCGACCACCGGCTACCCCCAGCCGACGCCGGCACCGAGCACGACGAGGCGCTGACGGCGTGAGTTGGGACGCGGAGTTCACCGAGCACTTCGACCGGTGCGCCGACTCGATGCGCTTCACGGCGTATTTGTTGTGCGGCAACCACCACGAGGCCGAAGACGTGGTGCAGGCCGCGTTCCTCAAGCTGTACCTGGCCGGGCCGAAGCTGGTCCAGCGAGAGGGCTTGGACGCCTACCTCAGGCGGATCGTGGTCCGCACGTTCCTGGCCGAGCGCCGCAGGGTGCGCTGGCGCCGGGAAAAGCTCAGCGACGTGCTCCCGGAGACCCCGGTGGGCGCGGGGCTGAGTGAAGACAAGTTGGTGGTGTGGCGGGCTTTGTCGGCGGTGCCGGCACGGCAGCGCGCCGTGCTCGTCCTCCGGTACTGGCACGACCTGGGCGTGGAGGAGACGGCGGCCGCGTTGCAGTGCTCGGCCGGCACCGTGAAGAGCAATACCAGTCGCGGCCTCAAGGCGTTGCGGCAGAAGCTGGGACCGGCGTTCGGCGAGCTGTGGCAGGAGGTGTCACCCAATGCTTGAAGACCAACTCAAGGAGCTGTTCGAGGAACTGAACATCGAGCGCCGGCCACGGACGTTCGGTGCCGTGGATGTCATCCACCACGGCCAGGAGGTCAAGAACCGCCGCCGGGCCTTGACCGTGGCGGGCAGCGCCCTGGGCACCACGGCCCTGGTGGTGGCGGTCGGCTTGGCCCTGGCCGGGCTCCCCGGCTCCACCGGTCCGGCCACCCCGCCCGCCCCGGTCAGCACCACCACGGACGGGCCGCACCCGGAACCGTCGATCACGCCGCCCCTGCCGGTCGAGCCGACCGGCTCCCCACCGGTCGAACCGTCGCCCACGACCGCGCCCCGCTCGACCGGCTTCCGGACAACCACCGGAGCGACCGTGCCGCCCGACACCGGGACACCTCAGCCGACAGCCGTGGACAACCCGGCGGCGACCACCCGCAACCCCGGCAGCCCGCCCGTCGTCACCTCGTTACCGGTCGGCCCGACGACCGGCGGTCCCACCCCACCCAACCCCGCGAGTACGGAGGTGTCGACAACGAGCGGACATGCCGCACCGACAACGACGGCCGGTTGACCTGGCGGCGGGCGATGTGGGTCCGTGCCGGTCGCCGAAGCGAGGGCCAACTCGCCGGCTGCGCTCGGGACCAACCCTGCGCAACCCGTCGACACGTGACCTCCGGCCCACGGGGTGTCGCACAGTCCGGCCGCGCCTCCAGCGCGCCTACGACTGGCGATTGGTCGCGTTCCTTGCCTGACGTGGCCAGGTCAGGTGATGACGCGGTGCAGACGGTGCTCGCGACAGGCGGTCATTGGCGGCTGGGCGGTGATTCGTCTGTGTCGACGGGGCTGACCGGGTCGATGCCGACCGCCGTGCCGGAGGCACCGCCTGCTGCCGGGCCGAACTCGCCCTTGCCTCCGTCGCCCTTCGGCTCCGATGACACCTGGCATGGCGTTGCCCAGGCGGTGTCCTGTGGTTGATCAGGGCTTCTGGTAGTTCTGGTGCGTGGCGGGTCGTGGTCGGCGATCGAGCTGTTGCCGCCGCCGGTGGCCAAATGGTGGCCGCAGGTGGCGGGATCGCCGGCGGGTGGTCAACGCGATCCTGTGGAAGCTGCGGAGCGGCGCTGCCTGGCGTGGCCTGCCCGAAGGTACGGTCCGTGGGAGGCCGCCCACGAACGCTTTCGGCTGTGGACGGCGGACGGCACTTGGCGGCGCATCCTCGACCGGGCCGTGGTGAAGGACGACTCGGTCGGTGACATGGAGTGGGTGGTCAGGGTCGACTCCAGTGTGATCCGGCACACCAGCACGCGGTCGGTGCCCGGAGAAAGGGGATGCGGACCCGCCATCGAGGGCCCTCTCGGTCGCGGGCGAGGCGCTCGGACGGCCCCGGGGCGGGCTGAGCACCAGGATCCACCTCGTCGTGGACTGGCGCGGTCTGCCGGTGCGGGTCCTGGTCACGCGCGGCCAGGCCGGGGACAATCTGCAACTGTTGCCGCTGCTGGACACGGGGTACTCGCACGACTCCACCAGGAAGACCCTGAGGGATAGGGGCTGCGGTTCGTCTGTTCCGAACGGGGCCAACCACTCGCCCGCCGCACGGCCAAGGGCTCGCACGGTGGCGACCATCCCCGCCATCGTTTTTTGGCTCAGATGGCACCTGGCGTGGCGTTGCCTAACCCAGTGAGCCGGTGGCGAGGAGGCCGCCGTCGACCCGGACGGTCTCGCCGGTGATCCAGGCGGCGCTGTCCGACACCAGGAAGGCGACCAGGCGGGCGACATCCTCCGGGGTGCCGAGGCGCTTCAGGGGGTACGAGTCGGCCGCTGCCTCTTCCCGCCCGACGTAGAGGGCTTCGGCGAACCGGGTCTTCACCACGGCCGGGGCGACGGCGTTCACCCGGACGCCGGGGCCCAGCTGCCAGGCCAGCTCCTCGGTCAGGCGGATGAGCGCGGCCTTGCTCGCGCCGTAGGCCGCGATGGCCCCGGTCGACCGCAGGCCGCCTACCGAGGCGACGTTGACGATCGCGCCGCCGTGCTCGGCCAGCCACGCCTTCCACGCCAGCTGCACGAAGCCGAGGGCGGCCACGACGTTGACGTCGAAGATCTTCCGGACGGCGTCGAGGTCCGCGTCCACCAGCGGGCCGAAGGTGGGGTTGATGCCGGCGTTGTTCACCAGGACGTCGAGGCGTCCGAACCGCTCGACGGTCCGGGTGACGACTTCGGCCCGGTCTTCGTCGCGGCCGGCGTTGCCGGGCACGGCCAGCACCCGGTCCTCGGGCACGCCCGCGGCGGCGGCCAGGTTCGTGGCGGCCTCGGCCAGGGCGTCGGGCTTGCGGCCGGTGATGGTGACCGCCGCGCCGCGGGTGAGCAGTTCCAGCGCGATGCCGTAGCCGATGCCTCGGCTCGCGCCGGTCACCAGGGCGGTTTTGCCTGAGAACTCGCCGGTGGTCATCCACGCAATGTATGCCGGTGGACACAGGTGGCAAATTCGGTGGCGAACTACCCGTACACTGGTGTCGTGGTCATTTTGATCGAGTAGGTCCGGCGCTCGCCGCGCGCCGTCGACCCCGTCCGACCACTCACCCGGAGCTTCCTCTTGATCACCGCAACCGACCTTGAGTTGCGCGCTGGTTCGCGCATCCTGCTCTCCGACGCGACCCTCCGCGTCCAGCCCGGCGACCGGATCGGCCTCGTCGGCCGCAACGGCGCGGGCAAGACCACGTCCCTGCGCGTTCTCGCGGGCGAGGGGCAGCCCTACGCGGGCGAGGTCCGGCGCACGGGCGAGCTGGGCTACCTGCCGCAGGACCCCCGCGAGGGTGATCTGTCGGTGATCGCGAAGGACCGGGTCCTGTCCGCGCGCGGGCTGGACCAGTTGCTGCGCGACATGGAGAAGTCCCAGTCGGCGATGGCCGAGCTGGTGGACGACGACGAACTCCAGGAGGCCGTGCGCAAGTACGGCCGCCTTGAAGAGCGCTTCTCCGCTCTCGGCGGGTACGCCGCCGAGAGCGAGGCCGCACGCATCTGCTCGAACCTGGGCCTGGCCGACCGCGTGCTGGCGCAGCCGCTGCGCACGCTGTCCGGCGGTCAGCGGCGGCGGGTGGAGCTGGCGCGCATCCTGTTCGCGGCGTCCGAGGCCGGGGTGGGGGCCAAGTCGAGCACGATCCTGCTGATCGACGAGCCGACCAACCACCTCGACGCCGACTCGATCGCGTGGCTGCGCGGCTTCCTCAAGTCGCACGACGGTGGTCTGGTCGTGATCAGCCACGACGTCGAGCTGCTCGACGACGTGGTCAACAAGGTGTGGTTCCTCGACGCGACGCGCGGCGAGGTCGACATCTACAACATGGGCTGGAAGAAGTACCTGGAGGCGAGGGCCGCCGACGAGAAGCGCCGCCGCCGGGAGCGGGCCAACGCCGAGAAGAAGGCCGGCGCGTTGATGGCGCAGGCCGACAAGATGCGGGCGAAGGCGACCAAGGCGGTGGCCGCGCAGAACATGGCGCGCCGGGCCGAGAAGCTGCTGGCCGGTCTGGAGGACGAGCGCCAGGCGGACAAGGTGGCGAAGATCCGCTTCCCGCAGCCTGCCACGTGCGGCCGCACGCCGCTGACCGCCGAGGGGCTGAGCAAGTCCTACGGTTCGCTGGAGGTGTTCACCGGGGTCGACCTGGCGATCGACCGGGGTTCGCGGGTGGTCATCCTCGGGCTGAACGGCGCGGGCAAGACGACGTTGCTTCGCCTGATCGGGTCGATGGAGCGTCCGGACGCGGGCGAGGTCGTGCCCGGTCACGGGCTCAAGCTCGGCTACTTCGCGCAGGAGCACGAGACGTTGGACCACGAGGCCAGCGTCTGGCAGAACATCCGGCACGCCGCGCCGGACGTGCAGGAGCAGCAGTTGCGGTCGCTGCTCGGCACGTTCCTGTTCAGCGGTGAGCAGCTCGACCAGCCCGCCGGCACCCTGTCGGGTGGTGAGAAGACCCGATTGGCGCTTGCGGGTCTGGTGTCGAGCGCGGCGAACGTGCTGCTGCTGGACGAGCCGACGAACAACCTCGACCCGGCCAGCCGGGAGCAGGTGCTCGACGCGCTGCGCCGCTACGAGGGCGCGGTTGTGCTGGTCACGCACGATCCGGGTGCCGTGGAGGCGCTTGAGCCCGAGCGGGTGATCCTGCTGCCGGACGGGGCCGAGGACCACTGGTCGGACGAGTACCTGGAACTCGTGCAGTTGGCCTGAGCCAAGGGCTTTCGCTCCGTAACCCCTGATCCACTCTCAGTGATCAACCGACCGCTCGCCGATCTTTTCGCATGATCGCCTGGCGTTCTTGGTCTTCGTGTTCGATCATTGCGACGACAGGGGCTTTCACGGCCCGACCTGCTGTCTACGGAAGGCGGGACAAGGTGGCTGACCTGAAGAAGGGCGCCCGGATCACCGGCGCCACGCGGGACAAGCTGGCCGCTGACCTGAAGAAGAAGTACGAAAAGGGCGCGAGCATCCGGGCGTTGGCGGAGTCCACCGGACGCTCCTACGGCTTCGTGCACCGGGTGCTCAGCGAGTCCGGTGTGCAGCTGCGCGGTCGCGGTGGCGCCACCCGCACGAAGAAGAAGTAAGCTACCCTCCGGTAACACCGGGCGTCGAGGAGAGACGGCGCCCTCCCGAACCCGGAGGTCACACGCATGTCGGCACCGACCACCATCGACGCCGACCTGCTGGAGCGCGGTGGCGTGCGGCTCGTCGTCGACGGACCGCGCGCGACGGTCACGCTCGACCGTCCCGATGTGCTCAACGCACAGACGCCGTCCACCTGGGCGGCGTTGAGGGCGATCGGCGCGCAGTTGGACCCGGACGTCCGCGTCGTGGTCGTCCGGGGCTCCGGTCGTGCCTTCTCCGCTGGGCTGGACCGGCGCATGTTCAGCGGCGCACCGGTCGAGGGCGAGCCCGGCCTGCCGGAGATCACCCTGCGGGGTCCCGAAGGCGGTGCCGCGCTGATCGCGGAGTTCCAGGAGGGCTTCCGCTGGCTGCGCGACCCCGGCCGGGTGACGATCGCCGCGGTGCGCGGGCACGCCATCGGCGCGGGCTTCCAGCTCGCGCTGGCGTGCGATTTCCGCGTGGCCGCCGACGACGTGCAGTTCTGCATGGCCGAGACGTCCCTCGGCCTGGTGCCCGACCTCGGCGGCACGTTGCCGCTGGTCCGACTGGTCGGGTACGCCCGCGCGGCCGAGATCTGCGTGACCGGGCGACGGGTGGGCGGTGAGGAGGCGCTGCGGATCGGCCTCGCGAACTCCGTCGTGCCCGTCGACGGTCTCGACGCCGCGGTGGACGACCTGGTCGCCCAGGTCGTGCGCCCGATGCCGGGCGCGGTCCGGGAGACGCTCGCGCTGCTCGCGCACGCCGCGGCCGGTGCTTCCGAGGAGGAGCAGCTGGTGGCCGAGCGCACCGCGCAGGTGCGGCGGCTCGCCGAGCTGACCGCCCTGGCGACCGGCACGGCCTCGGCCTGACCGGTCCGACCGGTCCTTCCTCCGGACACCCTTCCCTGATACTGGGCTTGACCTGGGCAAAGTCGGCTTCTGGCGGGCGGTGACCCGGCCGCCGGCAGTGCCTGCGGGGGTTCGCCCACGGCGTAGTGGGGAAGTTCGGGTGCCGGGTCCGTGTTCTGTCTGAGGTGGACGGTTCTCGGGGCTTGATGCGCAGTGCGATGGCGGCGTCCGGCGCGCCCAAAGGGGTGCGGCGGGGGACGTTCCGGCGGGTGGTGGGGTTCGCCCGGCCGCATCGGGCCAAGTTGATCGCCTTCTTGTTGCTCAGCGTGGTGTCTTCCGTGCTCGCTGTGACTACTCCGGTGTTGGCGGGGCGGGTGGTCGATGCGATCGTCGGTGGGCGGGACGTGTCCGTGGTCGTGTGGCTGGCCGTGGTCATCGCGGTCATCGCCGTGGTCGACGCCGGGCTCGGCCTGGTCGAGCGCTGGCAGTCGACGCGGATCGGCGAAGGGCTGATCTACGACCTGCGGCGGGCGGTGTTCGAGCACGTCCAGCGGATGCCCGTCGCCTTCTTCACCCGCACCCGCACGGGGGCGCTGGTCAGCCGGCTGAACAACGACGTGATCGGGGCTCAGCGGGCGTTCACCTCGACGCTGTCCGGAGTGGTCACGAACGTGATCCAGCTCGGGTTGTCGCTCGGCGTGATGTTCACCCTTTCGTGGCAGGTCACCGCGCTCGCGCTGCTCCTGCTCCCGGTCTTCGTGCTGCCCGCGCGGCGGATGGGCAACCGGATGGCCGACCTCCAGCACGAGGCCGCCACCCTCAACGCGGGCATGACCACCCAGATGACCGAGCGGTTCTCGGCGCCCGGCGCGACGCTGGTGAAGCTGTTCGGCCGGCCGCGCGCCGAAGCCGACGAGTTCGGTGCCCGCGCCGCCCGCGTCCGCGACATCGGCGTCCGCACCGCGATGGCCACCCGGTGGTTCCTCACCGGTCTCACCCTGGTCTCCGCCCTCGCCCAGGCCCTCGTCTACGGCCTCGGCGGCTACCTCGCGCTCACCGGCCACCTCGCCGCGGGCACGGTGGTCTCGCTGGCCCTGCTGCTGTCGCGCCTCTACTCGCCGCTGACCGCGCTCGCCAACGCGCGCGTCGACGTGATGACGGCCCTGGTCTCGTTCGAACGGGTCTTCGAGGTGCTCGACCTCAAGCCGATGATCGACGAGGCGCCGGACGCCCGCCGGCTCCCGGACGGCCCGGTGTCGGTGGAGTTCGACGACGTCCGGTTCGGCTACCCGGCCGCCGACCGGGTGTCGCTCGCCTCGCTCGAATCAGTGGCCACACTGGACACCCGGGGTGGCGAGGAAGTGTTGCACGGCATCAGCTTCCGGGCCGAACCCGGACAGCTCGTCGCCCTGGTCGGCTCGTCGGGCGCGGGCAAGTCGACCATCGCCTCGCTCGTCCCGCGCCTCTACGACGTCGACGCCGGTTCGGTGTCACTGTCCGATGTGGACGTTCGGGGGCTGACCTTCGACTCGGTGCGCGGCGCGGTCGGCGTCGTCACCCAGGACGGTCATCTCTTCCACGATTCGATCCGCGCCAACCTGACCTACCCGCGTCCGGAGGCCACCGACGAGGAACTCTGGGACGCCCTGGACCGCGCCCGGTTGCGGCCCCTGGTCGAAGCGCTGCCCGACGGGCTGGACACGGTGGTGGGGGAGCGGGGCTACCGGCTGTCCGGCGGTGAGCGGCAGCGGCTGACCATCGCGCGGCTGCTGATCGCCCAGCCCCGGGTGGTGATCCTGGACGAGGCCACCGCGCACCTGGACTCCGAGTCCGAAGCCGCCGTGCAGGCCGCGCTGGCCGAGGCGTTGCAGGGCCGGACGGCGCTGGTGATCGCGCACCGGCTGTCCACGGTCCGGGCGGCGGACCAGATCCTGGTCGTGGAGGCCGGGCGCGTCGTGGAACGCGGCACGCACCTCGAACTCCTCGCCGCCGACGGGCGTTACGCCGAGCTGTACCGCACCCAGTTCGACGAAACGCCCGCCGTGGCCTAGAGGCCCCTGCCCGGAAACCCTTGCCGGAAACCGTTACAGGGCACCGAGGAAGGTCGCGGTCGTGTTGACGGCGACCTTGGAGGTGCCCGCGTCCACCACCAGGACCGCGAACGCGAGATCGCCCCGGTAGCCGACGAACCAGCCGTGCGAGCTGGTCCCGTCGCCGTGCTGCGCGGTCCCGGTCTTGCCCCGCACGCCACCGAGCCCGGCCAGCGCCTGCGCCGTGCCCCCGGTGACGACCTCGCCCATCATCGAGCGCAACGCCGTCACCACACCGCCCGGCAGGGCGCGGCCCTGCCCGCCCCGGGTCGGGATCTCGCGGATCAGCTGCGGGGTCGGGGTGCTGCCGTTGGCCACGGTCGCCGCGGCCAGCGCCATGCCGAACGGCGTGGTCTGCATGGTGCCCTGGCCGATGCCCGCCTCGACGCGCTGGGTGACCGTCTCCGAGGGCGGGATCTTGCCGGTGTTCGTGGTGAGGCCCGCGACCGTGTAGTCCGCGCCCAGCCCGAACAGCGCGGCCGCCTGCGGCAGCGCGGTCGGCGGGAGGTCCGCGGCCAGTTGGCTGAAGCTGGTGTTGCACGACGCCGCGAACGCCCGGTGCAGCGGCACGGTGCCGAGGTCGAACTGGTCGTCGTTGACGATCTGGCGCGGCCCGATGGTCTTCTTCCCCGGGCACTCCACGGGCGTGTCCGGGGTGACGCTGCCCGACATCAGCGCCGCCGTCGCGGTCACGATCTTGAACGTCGAGCCCGGCTCGTAGTAGTTCTGCAACGAGATCGGCCCGCCGGCACTCGCCGCGCCGTTCTGCGCCACGGCCAGGACCTCCCCGTTCGACGGGGCCAGCGCGACGATCACGGCGGGCTGCGCCACCTGGTCCACGGCGTTCTGGGCGGCGTTCTGGGTGGGCGGGTCCAGGGTCAGCGTCATCTGTTGGCGGACCTTCGCCTTCTTCTCCGCCAGCACGGTCACCGGCGTGCCCGCCGGGTCGACCACGGCGACCTGCCAGCCCGGCTCACCGGTGGAGCTGCCCAGCTCCTTGGTCACCGACGACATCACCACGGGCGCGAAACCCGGCGGCACGGGCGTTCCGTCGCGGTCGAGCAGCGCGCCGTCGCCGGACGTCGTGCTGTAGGCCAGGGACTGCCCTTCGGCCAGGTTCGGGTGCAGCAGCGCGGGCGTCCAGTGCACCTTCCACTTGTCGTCCGCACGGCGCAGTTCCAGCGACACCGCGTACTTCAACGGTGTGCTGTCGGGCAGCGTCCAGGTCACGTCGGCGGCCAGGGTCGCGGACTTGTCGTCGTCGCCGACCGTCGGTGCCGCGCCGACCCGTGCCCCGTAGGCGACGCCTTTCATGCCGTGCAGCATCTTCTCGATCGCGGGTTGCGCCGCGGCGGTGCTGTCGGTCGACGCGGCGGCCTGTGCCGCGTTGCCCGCCATCAGCGCCCCGACGAACTGCTGGGCCACCGGTGCCGGCAGGGGCTTGACGGTGGGCAGCGTCGTGGCGGACTTGCTGTCCGTCGGCCACAACACGATCACGCCCGTCACGATGACGGCCACCGCCGCCACGCCCCCGCCGGCCAGAATCCACCTTTTGCTCGTCCTGTTCATGATTCCCCCTCTGCGGTCGGAGACTAGCCAGACCGCGTGGAGGAATCGTGAGCAGATCTACTCAGCCGAGCTGCGGGATGCGGGTCTGGTACTTGCGCAGCAGGTCGGAGTTGGCCGCGTCGCCGCCTTCGACGTTCGCGCTGCGCCACAGCGGCAGTTCCACGCCCGACTCGGCGGCCTTGTCCAGCAGCCGCACCAGCAGCAGGTTCCACAGGAACGCGGTGGCCACCGTCGACACGGCCGCGGTGACCGGGTTCTCCGCCGGGTAGAGGGCGTCGCCGGGCGGCACCAGGTTGTCCAGCACCACGGTGGCGTTCTCGGCGAGCGTGGTGCCCGCGCGGCGCGGGGCGGCGGCGCTGGCGGCCAGGGATGTCACGGCGACCACGGGGCAGCCCGCGTCGGCCGCGAGCACGGCCAGTTCCACCGGGTACGGGTTGACGCCCGAGGTGGAGAACACGAACAGCACGTCGTGCGCGGCGAGTCCGGCGTCCCGCAGCACCTCGGCGGCCAGTCCGGAGCGGCGCTCGGCGGACGTGCTGCTCACCGCGCCGTGCATGGGCAGCAGTTCGGGGTGGTAGATCGGGCGCACGCAGGCCAGCCCGCCGGCGCGGTAGAAGGTCTCGGCGACGGCGGCCAGCGAGTGGCCGGCACCCGCCGCGAGCACCATCCCGTCCGCCTGCACGCCGGCCAGGACGAGTTCCGCAACGTCGTCCAACGCGCCGGCGTTCTGCTGCTCCACCCTGGTCAGGTGGGTGCGCACGACGTCGCCGAAGTCGGAGCCGGGCACGGTCTCGGTCATGCGGTCTGCCCTCCGGTGGTCTACACCAAGTTGGTGATCGCCAGTCCTACCCGATCGGCGGTCGCGCCGCCAGCAGCTGTTTGACGATCGAACACAGCTCATGTTCAGATGAACAGCATGGATGTTGCCAGACGGCACGAGCTGATCCTCCAGAGCCTGCGCCAGGGCCAGCGGGTCGGCGTCGGCACCCTCGCCGACCTCGTGGGCGCGTCGGAGATGACCGTCCGGCGCGACCTCGACGTGCTCGAACGCGACGGTCTGCTGCGGCGGGTGCGCGGCGCGGCGGTGAGCATGCTGACCGGCGAGGAGACGCCGTACGCGGCCCGGTCCCGGCAACGGCTGGAGGCCAAGCGCCGGATCGGCCTCGCCGTCGCCGAACTGCTCGACGACGGCGAGACCGTCGTGCTCGACGGCGGCACCACCACCCTGGAGGTCGCGCGCCGGCTGGCCGACCGGCGGCTCACCGTCCTGCCGCTGTCCCTGCACTCCGCCGACGTGCTGCGCACCGCCGAGCAGGTGCGGCTGGTGCTGCCCGGCGGCGACATCCGCCCCGGCGAACTCGCCCTGGGCGGCCCGCTCACCGAGTACGCGTTCAAGATCATGCGCTTCGACACGGTCGTCCTCGCGTGCTGCGGCCTGAGCGCCGCCAACGGCGTCTCCGCGCACGACCTGGCCGAGGTCGCGGTCAAGCGGGCCGCCGCCGACGCCTCCGCGCGGGTCATCGTCGCCGTGGACAGCTCCAAGTTCGGCCGCACCGCGTTCGGCCGGGTCTGCCCGGCGCGGGACGTCGACGTGCTGGTCACCGACGAGGACGCGCCCGAGGACGAGGTGGCGCGGCTGCGCGACGCGGGCGTCGAGGTGCGGCTGGTCTGACCCCGCTCAGTGCGACGGCGGTTCGTAGCAGGAGCCCTCGCCCGTCGTGCCGGTCACCGACACCGAGACCTGGCCGGGCCCGCCGTCCGGGCCGGTGCCCAGGCTGCCCAGCAGGCACCCGGTGCCCTGCGTGCTCTCCAGGGTGAGCACGAACGTCACCCCCGGTGGCGGCGTGACGCCGTACGGGGCGCGCAGCCCGGTCAGCCACACGTTCGGATGGCCCGCCCGGGTGAACACCGCCCGGGTCGCCTCCGGCGAGAAGTTCCCCGCGTCGCACAGCGCGGCCAGCACCGGCTTCACCCGCTCCGCCACCGCGACCGTCGCCGCGTGCACCTCCGGCTGGAGCGCCTTGCGCACCCGCCACGACCGGTTGTCCACGTGGTTGGGCGGCATGTCGCCGGGCAGTTCGCGCGTGGTCGTGCTCGTCGGCGCGACGGCGGGCGTCGCCGGCTCGGCGACCTCGAACCTGACCTGGCACGGGCCGTTCGGCGGCACCGACGTGGGCCCGGTCGACGTCGTGGGCACCACCGGAAGCTCGCCGACGCCGTCCGACGCGGCTTCCTGCACGTGCCTGGCACACCCCGCCACCGCCAGCGCCGTCAGCAGCAGCCCCACCCCGAGACGTGACATGGGATCGACTCTGGCACACGAGATCCGCGCCCGCGCACGGATCAGCGGAGATCCTCCGGACGGTCGACGTCCGCGCCGTCCGCCAGGTCCTCGCACGGCACCGACACCGCGCCGTGCGCACGCAGGTAGTCCCGCGCGCCGGCGTCACCGGTCGCCGAAGCCGACACAGCCGCCCAGTGCTCGCGGCCCAACAGCACCGGGTGACCCGGCGCGCCGCCGTAAGACGCACGCAGCAGCGCCGTGGGCGACGCGAGGTCGACGAACCGCCGGACCGCTCCGACCGTCACGCCCGGTGTGTCCACCGGCAGCACGACCACAGCGTCCGCCGAGGCGTCCATCGCCGCCAGACCGGCCTTCAGCGACGAACCCATGCCCGTCGCCCACTCGGTGTTCTCCACGACCACGGTGTCGTCCAACGCCGCCCGTGCGCGCACCTCGTCGGCACTCGCACCGATCACCACGACCACAGGTGCGCACCCGGCGTCGCGCAGCACGGACCGGGCCGACTCGACCCACAACGCGCCGCCGTGCGACACGAGCGCCTTGGGCCCGCCGAACCTGCGCCCGGCACCTGCGGCCAGCAGCAAACCAGCGACCCTCATGGGGTCACACTAGGGCCTGGTGTCCCTTCAGTTCGGTCCGGCTGGCCACCGCCAGCTTGCGGTACACCCTGGTCAGGTGCTGCTCCACGGTGCTCACGGTGATGTGCAGCCGCATCGCGATAGCCCGGTTGCTGTGGCCACACGCGGCGAGGGTCGCGACCCTGTGCTCCGAGTAGGTCAACTCCGTCATACGGACAAACACGTGCCACGCCGAGGGTGCGGTTCAACCATCACGGAAAAATCACGATGCGAGATGTTCCAGCAACAGCGCGGTGAACACCTCCGGCACCTGCTCCGGCACCCAGTGCGAGACGTCCTCCAGCATCTCGAAGCGGTAAGGCCCGGTGACCCACTTGGCCGTGTCGAACGCCGCCGTGGACCCGAACGCCACGTCCTCGGTGCTCCAGACGTACATCGTCGGCACCGTCACGTGCTCGATCCGGCCACCCGGGCGGCCCGCGCGGTACCAGTTCAGCGCGGCGGTCAGCGCGCCCGGCTCGGCCAGCCGCTGGAGGTAGTCGTCGATCCGCGACGGCGGCACCTGCCACTCGAACATCTGCCGCAGCGCCGCGCCGTTGTCCGCCAGCATCCGCCGTTCGGTGGAACTCTGCCGCCACTCGGTCAGGTACGCCGAGCGCATGTGCTGGTCCTCGTCGGTCTGCAACGCGTCGGCCAGCGCACGCGGGTGCGGCGTGGACACCGCGGTCAGCGTCCGCAGCCGGTCGGCGTGCTCGTAGGCCGTCCACCACGCCACCGTCGCGCCCCAGTCGTGCCCGACCAGGTCGAACCGCGACCACCCCAGCGCGTCCGCCACCGCCAGCACGTCGCCGACCAGCGAGTCCAGCCCGTACTCCAGGGCCCGCTCCGGCCGCACGCCGGGGGAGTAGCCGCGCTGGTCGAACGCCACCGCCCGGTACCCGGCGCGGCCGAGCACCGCCACCGGGTGCTCCCACGCGACGGCGGCCTCCGGGAAGCCGTGCAGCAGCAGCACCGGCCGGCCGTCCTCCGGACCGGCCGCGATCGCGTCGAACACACCTTCGGCCGTCTGCACCCCGAGCTGTTCGGTCACTGTGATCCGAGTCCCATCCTCGATCCGGTCGTCCTGTCCGAGCGAACATTGTCCTGTGGAACCCGCCATCGACGTCCTCGCACCCACCGGACCGGTCCGCGCGGTGGTCCTGGTCCTGCACGGCGGCAGTGTCGAGGGCCACCAGCCGGTGAGCCGCCGCAAGCTGCCCTACCTGCGGATGGTCCCGTTCGCGCGGGCCGTCCGCCGGCGCGGCGAGGGCATCGCCGTGTGGCTGCTGCGGCACAGCCACAACGGCTGGAACGCTCCCCACATGCACCCCGTGCAGGACGCGCGGTGGGCACTGGACAAGATCCGGCGCGAACACCCCGGCGTGCCTGTCGTGCTCGTCGGGCACTCCATGGGCGGCCGGACGGCCCTGTACGTCGCCGACGACCCGCAGGTGGTCGCCGTGTGCGCGCTCGCGCCGTGGATCGAGGCCGGCGACCCCTACCAGGGGCTCGCCGGACGTGCGCTGCTCATCGCGCACGGGGACCACGACCGCACCACCGATCCGGCGGCGTCCTACGAGTACGCGCTGCGTGCCCGGCAGGTCACCGACCGCGTCGCCCGCTTCACCGTGCTCCGCGAGGGGCACGCGATGCTGTTCCGCTTCCGCTCCTGGACCCGTCTGGTCACCGATTTCGTACTCGGCGTGCTCGACGTCGAACCGCTCGCCCCCTATCTGTCGAACGCCATGCGTGAGCCCACACCGAGGGGCCTGGACATCCCATTGGGAGGAACGCGTGGTGGTATCCGGTGAACGGCAGCGGGTAGCGGTGATCGGCAGCGGCGTCTCCGGACTCACCGCCGCGTACCTGCTCCAGCGCCAGTACGACGTGGTGCTGTTCGAACAGGACGAACGTCTCGGCGGCCACGCCCACACCCACGAACTGGCCACCGCCGACGGCGGCACGACCACGGTGGACAGCGGGTTCATCGTCCACAACGAACGGACCTACCCCAACCTGGTGCGGCTGTTCCGCGAACTGGGCGTGTCCACTCAGGACTCCGAGATGTCGATGAGCGTGCGGTGCCGGGGCTGCGGCCTGGAGTACGCGGGCGCGCGCCGGCTGGCCGGGCTGTTCGCCCGGCCCGGCAACCTCGCCCGGCCCGCCTACCTGCGGATGCTCGCCGAGATCACCCGGTTCCACAAGCACGCGAAGCGGCTGTTGGCGGTGCCCGACGAGCACGACACGACGCTCGGCGCGTTCCTGGCCATCGGCGGGTACTCGCGGTACTTCGTGGACCACTTCATCCTGCCGCTCGTGTCCGCCGTGTGGTCGGCCGGACCGGAGGTCAGCAGGAGCTACCCGGCGCGGTACCTGTTCGAGTTCCTGGCCAACCACGGCATGCTGTCCGTGGGCGGCACACCGCAGTGGAAGACCGTGGTCGGCGGGTCGCGCGCGTACGTCGAGCGCGCCGTGAAGGGCCTCACGGCCGTGCAGGTGTCCACGCCCATCCGCACCCTGCGGCGCACCGCGCACGGCGTGGAGCTGCGTGACGACGCCGACCAGCGGCACGTGGCGGACAAGGTCGTCGTCGCCACCCACCCCGACCAGGCGCTGGCCCTGCTCGCCGACCCGACCGACGCCGAACGCGAGGTGCTCGGGGCGTTCCGCTACTCCCGCAACGAGACCTGGCTGCACAACGACTCCGGAGTGCTGCCCCGGAGTGCCGGCGCCAAGGCGTCCTGGAACGTGCTCAAGCCCACGTGCCACGAACGTGGCGGCTCCATCCTGGTGAGCTACCACATGAACCGCCTCATGCGGCTCGCCGAGCCTCTTGACTACGTGGTGACACTGAACGCGACCGATCTCGTCGACCAGGGTTCGGTGATCGCCCGCATGGTGTACGAGCACCCCGTCTACACGCCCGAATCCCTTGCTGCGCAACGGCGGCTGCCCGAACTCAACACCGGTCGCACGGCGTACGCGGGCGCTTACCACGGGTGGGGGTTCCACGAGGACGGGTGCGCGTCGGGGGTGCGTGCCGCAGCCGGCCTGGGAGCGGCCTGGTGAACCTGTACGAGGTCGAGATCGGGCACGTCCGCCGGGAACGGCTGGACCGGTCGTTCAGCCACCGGGCCTACCTCTGGCTGGTCGACCTGGACGCGCTGCCGCGGCTGCCTCGATGGCTGCGACCGTTCGCCCGGTTCGAAGCGCGTGACCACCTCGGATCGCCGCAGCGCACCATCCGCCAGAACGTGGACGCGTGGCTCGCCGCGCGTGACATCGACCTGGGCGGCGGACGGGTCACCATGCTCGCCAACGCCCGTCTGCTCGGTTACGTGTTCAACCCCCTGTCGCTCTTTTGGTGCCACAACGCGTCCGGGGCGCTTGAATGCGTGATCGCCGAGGTACACAACACCTATGGGGAACGGCACGCCTACTTGTTGCACCCTGACGCCGCCGGGCGTGCACGGGTCGACAAGGACTTCTACGTGTCGCCGTTCCTGGAGATGTCCGGGCACTACGTGATGCGCGTGCCCGAACCGGCCGACGAACTCTCCGTGACGATCGCCCTGCGCCAGGGCGGTGCCACGCCGTTCAGCGCCACCATGAAGGGGCGCAGGCGGCCTGCCACACCGCGTGAACTGGTGCGGTTGCTGGTCCGCCGGCCGTTGATGACGTACCGGGTTTCCGGGTTGATCCGCCGTCATGGCATCGCGCTGTGGGCGCGGCGCGTGCCCGTAGTACCGAGGAGTAGCAACCTATGAGCACGATCGACCTGCCCCGTCCCAACCAGGGGATCTGGCCGGGGCTGCACCACCCGCCGCGCTCGCCGTGGCGGGCCGGGATCGCCGAGGCGCTGTTCCGCCGCGCCGTGCGCACGCTGCCGATCAGCGTCGTGCTGCCCGGCGGCGCCCGGCTCGGCGCGGGCGGCCCCGACGCGCCGGTCATGCGCATCCACCGCCCGGCCGCGTTCTTCCACCGGCTCGGCGTGGACGCCAAGATCGGCTTCGGCGAGGCGTACATGGTCGGCGACTGGACCTGCAACCGGCTCGCCGACCTGCTCACGCCGTTCGCCGAGCGGTTGACCACGCTCATCCCGCCCAAGCTCCAGCTGCTGCGGCGCTGGGTCGAGCGCAGGCACCCCGCGTCGGACGCCAACGACGTCGCCGGGTCGCGGCAGAACATCCACCGGCACTACGACCTGTCCAACGACCTGTTCACGGTGTTCCTGGACGAGACGATGACGTACTCGTCCGCGTGGTTCGACGGCACCGACTCGCTGCACGAGGCGCAGTTGCGCAAGATCGACGGCGTGCTGGACTACGCGGGCGTGCGCTCCGGGTCCCGTGTGCTGGAGATCGGCACCGGTTGGGGCGCACTGGCCATCCGCGCGGCGCAGCGGGGCGCGACCGTGACCTCGTTGACGCTGTCCGCCGAGCAGAAGGCGCTGGCCGAGCAACGGGCGTCCGCTGCGGGCGTGGCCGACTCCGTGGACATCCACCTGCGCGACTACCGCGAGGAGCGCGGCACCTACGACGCCGTGGTCAGCGTGGAGATGATCGAGGCCGTGGGCGGCGAGTACTGGCCCGCCTACTTCTCCATGGTCGACCGCTCACTGGTGCCCGGCGGCCGGTTCGGGCTCCAGGCCATCACCATGCCCCACGACCGGATGCTGGCCAGCGCGGCCAGCTACACGTGGATCCACAAGTACATCTTCCCCGGCGGGCTCATCCCGTCCGTGCGGGCGATCGAGGAGACCGTCCGCGACCACACCCGGCTGCGCGTCGAGGCGACCCGGGAGTTCGGCCTCGACTACGCCGAGACCCTGCGCCGGTGGCGCGAGCGGTTCCTGGAGCGTTGGGAGGACGTGGCCGCGCTCGGGTTCGACGAGACGTTCCGCCGGATGTGGGAGTTCTACCTGGCGTACTCCGAAGCGGGGTTCCGAGTGGGTTACCTGGGGGTGCGCCAGTTCGGCATGGTGAAGTAATCACGACGCCGACTGCGCCGATCGGCTCATCCTCTCCCTCGGTCGGGTGCTGTTCCCACCACGTGGGCCACGATCGTGGTCAGCTTTGGCGAATCCCGTATCAGGGGCGGACGTGCTCCCTCCTCATCAATGAGCCGGGATGTGCCGGAAGTTTGACGAGCGTGAGGAGGTCGCCGGATGGTGCACGCATCCGTGCGTACCGACGTCGGGATCGAGATCGGCGCGGTCGGCGACGCAGGCGCACCCGGCCGTCCCGAGGTCCGTCTGGTCGCGGGCGGCGTGCCGACCAGGGTGACCACCCGCTGGCTCGCCGAGGCCGAGATGTCGGAGCTGGTCGACGCCGCGCTGGCGGGGGAGCCGCGCGCGGTCGAGCAGCTGCTCACCCGCATCCAGCCGCTGGTGCTGCGGTACTGCCGGGCGCGGGTCGGGTCGCGCGAGCGCACCCTGGTGTCGGCCGAGGACATCGCGCAGGAGGTCTGCCTCGCGGTGGTCTCCGCGCTGGGCAAGTACCGCTACGAGCCCGGTTCGTTCCTGGCGTTCGTGTACGGCATCGCCGCGCACAAGGTGGCCGACGCGCGAAGACGTGCCGTGCGCAGCCGTTCCGAGGTCGTCCCGGAGCTGCCCGACACCCCGACCCTGGAGGACGGGCCGGAGCAGCGCGCCATGAACGGGGAGATGATCGAGGCCGTCACGCAGCTGCTGCGGCGGCTGCCCGAGCGCCAGCGCGAGATCCTCGTCCTGCGGGTCGCCGTGGGGCTGTCCGCCGAGGAGACCGCCGCGGCCGTGGGCTCCACGCCCGGCGCGGTCCGCGTCGCGCAGCACCGCGCGCTCGCCCGGATGCGCGAGATGTTCGCGGCCAGTGGGGGCTGACCTGGCATCGTAGGGGGATGACGACCGCCGACGAGCCCGCGTTCGACGTGTTGTTGTCCGGCACCGTGTTCCTGGACATCATCTTCACCGGCCTGCCCCGGCCGCCCGCGCCGGGCACCGAGGTGTGGGCCGAGGGGCTCGGGTCGTGTCCGGGCGGGATCGCGAACCTGGCCGTGGCGCTGAGCAGGCTGCAACTGCGCACCGCGCTGTCCGCCGCGTTCGGCGAGGACGCCTACGGGGACTTCTGCTGGGAGGTCCTGTCCGAGCAGGAAGGCGTCGACCTGTCCTACTGCCGCCGGTACTACGGCTGGCACTCCCCGGTGACCGTGTCGATGGCGATGGACCGCGACCGTTCCATGGTCACCCACGGGCACCGGCCGCCCACGTCGGCCGACGAGATCCTGTCGCCGCCGCCGTCGACCCGCGCGTGCTTCGTGCACATCCAGCCCGAAGAGGAGCAGTGGGTGCGCACGGCCAAGGCCGCGGGGGCGTTGCTGTTCGCCGACATCGGGTGGGACCGGACCGGTGTGTGGGCGCCCGAGCTGCTGCGACGGCTCGACGGGTACGACGTGTTCCTGCCCAACGACGTCGAGGCGATGCGGTACACGCGCAGCGAGACGGCGGAGCGCGCTGCGATGGCGTTGGCCGAGCACGTGCCCGTGGTGGTCGTCACGCGTGGTGGTCGCGGGGCGGTGGCGGTCGACGCGTCGACGGGGGAGGTGGCGGACGTGCCGGGGCTCAACGTCGCGCCGCTGGACTCCACCGGCGCGGGCGACGTGTTCGGCGCGGGGTTCGTGCTGGGCACGTTGGCCGGGTGGCCGTTGGCGGACCGGGTGCGGTTCGCGAACCTGTGCGCGGCGCTGTCGGTGCAGCACTTCGGCGGGTCGCTGTCGGCTCCGGGCTGGGTCGACATCGCGACGTGGTGGCGCACGGTGAGCCGTCGGGCCGACTCCGACCTGCGCGGATACGGCTTCCTGGAGGACGTGCTGCCCCACCACGCGGGCGTCGAGGTGCGCCGGGCAAGTGCGACGATCCGCCTCCGGGCCTCCGGATGATCACCCGATAGTGATCTTGTGTCAGGTCGAACTCCTGTTCGAGAATCGACCCGAACGGTCGCCGCCACCCGGAGCAGGGGGTTTGGCGTCGGCGGGATTCGGGCAGGAGTAATTTCGGGCGGGCGAGCAACCTGGAGCGGTCGCCAAGCGACTTAGAGATCAGGGGGCTTTTCCCGATGGGGATCGCAGGGGCTTCGCAAGGGGATCGGAAGGGGTTGTTCGGTGTTCGCCGCGCGCGCGACGGGTCTGTTCAAATTGCTGGGGCTGTGCCTGATGGCGGGCGTGCTGCTGGCCGCTCTGCTGTTCCCCGTCGTGGGCGGGATGGGCCTGGCGTCCAACCGGGCCGCCGACACCGTCGACCAGACCTCGGGTGAGCTGACCAAGGCCGAACCGCCGCTGGTCACCACCGTGCTCGACAAGGACGGCGCGCCGATCGCGTACCTGTACGACCAGTACCGCATCCCGGTGCCGTCCTCCGGCATCTCCGACACCATGAAGGCCGCGATCATCGCGATCGAGGACAAGCGGTTCTTCGAGCACAAGGGCGTCGACTGGCAGGGCATCGCGCGCGCGGCGGCCAAGGCGGGCGTCGACGGCGGGGCGTCCCAGGGCGCGTCGACGCTGACCCAGCAGTACGTGAAGAACTACCTGGCGTTCGTGGTCGGCGAGGGCAGCCAGGAGGCGTACGAGAAGGCCACCGAGGCCACCCTCGGCCGCAAGATCAGCGAGGCCCGGATCGCGACCCAGCTCGAACAGAAGATGAGCAAGGACGAGATCCTCACCGCGTACCTGAACATCGTCCCGTTCGGCAACGGCACCTACGGCGTCGGCGCGGCCTCCAAGACCTACTTCGACACCACCCCGGACAAGCTCACCGTGCCCCAGGCCGCGATGCTGGCCGGCCTGGTCAACGAGCCGAGCCGGCTCAACCCCGGCGCGTCCGTGGAGCCCGCGATCAAGCGGCGCAACACGGTGATCGACAAGATGCGCGAGAACGGGGCGTTCGGGCCGGACGCGAAGGTCGCCGGCGAGAAGGCCGACGAATACAAGGCGGCCGACATCGGCGTCGTGCCGGACCTCCAGCTGCTGCCCAACGGGTGCGTCGGCGCGGGCGACGGCCCGGTGTACGGCTTCTTCTGCCGGTACCTGATCGACTACCTGTCCACCGCGGGCATCTCGCCGGACAAGCTGCGCAAGGGCGGCTACACCATCCACACCACGATGGACCCGGTCGCGACCCGCGCCGCGAAGGAAGCCGCCGAGGGCCAGGTGCCCAAGACCCAGCCGGGCATCGCGAACGCGATGGCCGTGGTCGAGCCCGGTGACGACAAGCACCGCGTCCGGGCGTTGGCCGCGAACCGCGACTTCGGCAACAACGCCGACGCGGGCCAGAGCGCGTACTCGATCCCGGCCGAGGTCACCAAGTTCGGCGCGGGCTCCATCTACAAGGTGTTCACCGCCGCGTCGGCCCTGGAGAAGGGCATCACGGGCATCGACAAGCAGATCGACGTGCCCGCGACCTACGCGTCCAAGGTGTACAAGGACAGCGGCAAGCCGTACACGGTGAAGAACGCCGGCACGTACAAGGACAAGATGACGCTGACCGAGGCGCTGGCGCAGTCGCCGAACACCGCGTTCATCATCCTGGAGGAGAAGGCCGGCCTGAACAACGTGGTCGACATGGCCCACCGCCTGGGTCTGCGCGAGTCGATGCAGGGCGTCAACCGCGACGGCGACCCGTTGAAGCCGGACGGCTCGAACGGCCCGAGCCAGGGCGACGTCTACAAGCGCGACAACAGCGGTTCGTTCACCCTGGGTGCCGGCCCGACCAGCATCCTGGAGCTGTCGAACGTGGCCGCGACCATCATGAGCGGCGGCAAGTGGTGCCCGCCGACCCCGGTCGAGAAGATCACCGACCGCAACGGCAACCCGGTCCAGCTCAACGAAGCCCCGTGCGACCAGGCCGTGGCCCCGGAGATCGCGAACGCCCTGGCCACCGGCATGAGCGGCGACGTCAAGCCCGGCGGCACCGCGCACGGCGCGATCGGCGGCTGGGACCGCCCGATGATCGGCAAGACCGGCACCACCGAAGACCACTGGTCGGTCGCCTTCATCGGCGCGACCCCCCAGTACGCGGGCGCGGTGATGACCTTCACCGACGGCGTCGCCCCCCAGGTGATCTGCAACGGATCCCCGCCCCGCCTGTGCGGCACCAACGACGCGGGCGGCGTGTTCGGTGGCCAGGTAGCGGCCCCGACCTGGTTCAACGCCATGCGGACCATCCACGGCAGCGCGGAAGTCAAGCCGCTCCCCCCGGTGGACCCCCGCTACCGCTAGTCCCACCGGCCAGTACCACCCACCCCAGTCGAACCCCGCCCGCCCTCAAGGCAGGCGGGGTTCGTCACCTCCGCCCCCGCTCCGCGTCTCGCGGGCGTCCGGGCTGCTCTCGTTCTCGCCTCGGCTCCACGCCCGGCCGCTCCGATGGCCACACCCTCACCGGTCTCGTGCCCGGCGGGCGACGTGGCCGCCGCCCGCCGGACTGCGTGCGTCGGGTGGACCGGTCCCGACGCATCGCGTTCGTCGTGGCGACGGCTCAGACCCCGCCTCGGCAGCGCGGGCGAACCGGGCAGAGCCTGGCGGCGCGGCGCAAGCGGGCTGATGCGTTCGCGGCGTTGCGGCGCGCAGGTCGCCGGGCCAGACGGATCTCGACGCTGTCGTCCGTCCGCCGGGCACGGTCCTGCCCGGTACGGCTCTGGCGGTGCCTCTCCCGGGACCGGGGTTCTTCGGGCCTGCCTGTTGCGGTGAGTCAGGGGGTTGTTGCGGGGCGTTGGTTGATCACGTTGCGTTGCCTTCGGGAGGCCGTGCGCACCCCTGCCCTGACCTGCGGTTTATAACGGTGGAATACGAAACCTGCACGTGTTTGAACACGTATTGTGACGATCAGTGGGCTATCTCACCAAATTGCCCACGTTCGCGAGGTGTGGGTTGCCTTCGTTCATCACGGCGGGTTACGTTCCCCGCCGCATGTCACGGTTCGGTCACCAAAAGGACACGGCGGTGCTCCCCGAAAGCCCCGCCACCCGGATCCCCCGCCGGGCGTCCTGACCGGGCTCCCCGATGCAGGAAGGCAACCCCCTTGGCACGGCATACCAAGGCCCGTGGTCGCAGCGTGCTCGCCACGCCCCCGAGGACCACCGGCAAGCGTGGCTCGCACCGCGCGGAGGACGACAGACCCCAGGCCACCGGCAAGATCACCGCTGTGGTGGCGTTCGGAGCACTCACCGCCGGCGTCGGCGTCGCGGCCGGCTCGTCCGGCCCGCAGATCACGCCGCTCGCGGCCTCCACGGACCTGGCCGCCGCCCTGGCGTCCACCTCCGCCGCTCCGCAACCGCAGTCGATCCAGACCCGGCACGCGATCGAACCCGGCCTCGAAGCCGCGAAGCTCATGCGGTCCGAGGGCATGTACGCCCGGCAGTACGTCGACCAGGCCATCAAGCACGCCTCGGCCGGCTACGTCGACCGGGAGGCCATCCGCGAGGCGGACCGCCAGGCCGAGCTCAAGCGCCAGAAGGACGCCGACGACGCCGAGAAGGCCCGCGTCGCCGCCGAGGAGGCCGCTCGCAAGCCCAAGGTGTTCAAGCCCGCCGAAGGCACCTTCACCTCCGGCTTCGGCTCGCGGTGGGGCACCACGCACTTCGGTGTCGACATCGCGAACGCCATCGGCACCCCGATCGTGGCCCCGCTCGACGGCGTCGTCGTCGAGGCCGGTCCGGCCAGCGGGTTCGGGCTGTGGGTGCGGGTTCAGCACTCCGACGGCACGATCACCGTCTACGGGCACGTCAACGAGATCCTGGTGTCCCAGGGCCAGCAGGTCGCGGCCGGTCAGCAGATCGCGACCATCGGCAACCGCGGCCAGTCCACCGGCCCGCACCTGCACTTCGAGGTGTGGATCGGCGGCTCGCAGAAGATCGACCCGATCGGGTGGTTGGGCGAGCGCGGCATCAACCTCTGACGGCACGGCGGGCCCGGCCCGGACCAGCTCTCCTGGTCCGGGCCGGGCCTGTCGCGTGAGGCGGGCACCCGGCCGCCGGGTGCATACCGACTGGTCGGTACCTGAGGTACGGTTGGCCTCCAGCCCTGTACCGGACGGAGGCGCGATCGTGGGTCGTTGGGGAATCACGCTGCCGCTGACGGGTGTGCCGGTGCTCGACCACCGCGGCCTGGTCGCCGAACTCGCGGATCTCGGCTACACCGACATCTGGTCGGCCGAGACCGCCGGCACGGACGCGTTCACGCCGTTGGCGCTGGCCGCCCAGTGGTCCGACCGGCTCCGGCTCGGCACGGCCATCGCGCCGGTCTACACCAGGGGGCCGGCGACGCTCGCGATGACCGCCGCCACCCTGGCCGAGGTGTCCGGCGGCCGGTTCGTGCTCGGCATCGGGTCGTCGTCGCCGGCGATCGTGCGCCGCTGGAACGGCGTCGAGTTCGCCGAACCGTTCAAGCGCACCCGCGACACCCTCCGCTTCCTCAAGGCCGCGCTGGCGGGAGAGAAGGTCACCGAGGAGTACGAGACGTTCGCCGTGCGCGGGTTCCGGCTGGAACGCGTCCCGGAGCGGCCGGTGCCGATCATGCTCGCCGCGCTGCGCCCGAACATGCTCCGGCTCGCCGGGCGCGAGGCGGCCGGGGCCATCACCAACTGGCTCGGCGCCGAGGACGTGGTGAAGGTCCGCGCCGAACTCGGGCAGGGCGAACTCGCGGCGCGCATCTTCGTCTGCCCGACCGAGGACGCCTCCGCCGCCCGCGCGCTCGGCCGGATGCTCATCAGCACCTACCTGACCGTGCCCGCCTACGCCGCGTTCCACGACTGGCTGGGCCGGGGCGACGCGCTGCGGCCCATGCACGAGGCGTGGCACGCGGGCGACCGTCGCGGCGCGGGCGCGCTCGTCCCGGACGAGGTGGTGGACGACCTCGTCGTGCACGGCAGCGTCGAGCAGTGCCGCGCGCGGGTGGCCCGGTACGCCGCCAACGGCGTGGACACGCCGGTCATCGCCGTGCTGCCCACCGGGGCCGACCAGCTGGACCTGGTGCGCGCGCTGGCCCCGGGCGCTTGAGGTGGCCGACCGGGGGCGGGCGACGTCGGAGCGGATCGTGCGCGCGGCGGTCCGGCTGTTCGCCGCCAAGGGGTTCGACGCGACGACCGTCCAGGAGGTGGTGGCGGCCGCCTCGGTGACCAAGGGCGCGTTCTACCACCACTTCGGTGCCAAGGACGACCTGCTCTTCGAGATCTACCGGGCGCTGATCGAGCGGCAGACCGCCGACCTGGACCGGATCGTCGCGCAGGGCGCGGACCCGGCCACGACGGTCCGCGAGGTCGTGGTGAACCTGGTCGAGACCACCGCGGCGAGCGTGGACGAGACCGCCGTGTTCGCGCGCGAGGTGCACCGCCTCGACGCCGGGCGGATGGCCCGGTTCCGCGCGGACCGCCGCCGCTACCACGAGACGTTGCGCGCGGTGGTGGCGAAGGCGCAGGCCGAGGGGCTGTTCAGCGCGCGGGTGCCCGCCGACACGGCCGTGCTGATCGCGCTCGGCGTGGTCGACCAGCTGCCGACCTGGTACCGGCCGGACGGCCCGAAGCCGCCTGACGTGCTCGCCGCCGAGATCGCGGACTTCGTGCTCGCCGGCCTGCGCCCCTGACCGCGTCAGCGGCCGGCGTGGGCGCGCAGGGCGGCGAGGGCCTTGTCGGCGTGGGTGGTCATGGAGAACTCGGACCTGATCACGTCCAGGACCGTGCGGTCGGTGTCGATCACGAACGTGTGGCGCTTGACCGGGAGCGGGCCGAACCGGCGCTTGACCCCGAATCGGGCCGCCACCTCGCCCGACTCGTCCGACAGCAGCGGGTAGTCGAAGTGGTTGAGGTCCGCGAACTGCTTCTGCTTGGCCACCGGGTCCGTGCTGATGCCCACCCGCTGGGCACCGGCCTGCGCGAACTCGGCCGCCAGGTCGCGGAAGTGGCAGCTCTCCGCGGTGCAGCCGCCGGTCATCGCGGCCGGGTAGAAGAAGAGCACCACCGGGCCGTCCGCCAGCAGCCCGGACAGCGTGCGCGGCGTGCCGTCCTGGTCGGCCAGGGTGAAGTCGGGGGCGGTGTCGCCTGCCTTCATGGGTGGCGCGTCCTTCCACTCGGTGAGGTCCACGGGGCGTGGTGGTCACGTCTCGCAGGGTGTTCGCGTCGGGGCGACCGTACGGTTCTCGCTAATCTCGTGTCAGGTCGGGAGGTGTGCATTGACCAGCATGTCCGATGTCGCGCGCGCCGCCGGCGTGTCGGCGGCCACCGTGTCGCGCGCGCTGCGGGGCGAGCCCGGGGTGTCCGAGGCGACCCGCCGCTACGTCACCGAGGTGGCCAAGCGGATGCGGTACGCGATCGCGCGCGACGCGTCCAGCCTGGCGGGTGGGCGCAAGTACGCGGTGGCGGTGCTGACCGTCGACGTCGGGCGCGGCGACCTGCTCTCGGGCGCGGAGGGCGCGCTGCGCAACGCGGGCTACGACGTGCTGCTCTACGTGCTGCGCGACGACGAGGCGCGCGCCAGGTTCTTCGAGGACCTGCCCGCGCTCGGCCGGCGGGTGGACGGGGTCCTCGCGCTCGCCGTCGGCTTCTCCCACGACGAGCAGCAGGCCCTCGACGCGCTCGACGTCCCGGTGGTCGCGGTGCGGCCGGACGACCTGCGCGACGCGTTGCGGCTGGCCGCGGGCCACGTGCTCGAACTCGGCCACCGTGAGGTGGCGCTGGTGCTGCCCGAGGACGTGGACGAGTCCTACGACGAGCTGCTGGTGGCCGAAGGGCTGGACGTGCGTCCGGAGTGGACGCTCTGGTCGTCGTCCACGGTCGCGGGCGGCGAGCAGGTGGTGGACGTGCTGCTCGACGGCGACCGGCTGCCGACCGCGGTGATCTGCGCCCGGGGCGAGGTGGCGCTGGGGGTGTTCCTGCGGCTGCGCCGGGACGGCCGGGGCGTGCCCGAGGACGTGTCGATCGTCAGCCTGGACGGTCCGGAGCTGGCCCGCGCGGTCGGCATCACGGCGGTCGAGGGCGCGTGGCGGGAACGCGGCGAGCACGCGGTGGCCGCCCTCCTGGCCGGACTGCGCGACGAGCCGCACGACGACCGGCCCCCGTCGGTGCACCTGGTGGTCCGGGAGTCGACCGGTCCGAGGTGACCGCCGGCGGTGGAGCCCGGCGGTCGGGCGGGGGTGTTGTTGATCACTCGTCCGGGCGGTGAACTCCGATGAACCTCCTGCGACCATCGGGTGACCAAGGCGACCCCGCCTGGCCTCCGGGCACCCGGTGCGACGAAGCTGTCGCACGTGGACGACGAGCTGGCCGCACTGGCCGAACTGCACGGTGTGGCCACCCACTACGAGGATTCCGGGCAGCGCCGCGCGGACGTCGACGCCGACGTGGTGGTGGCCGTGCTCGCCCAACTGGACGTGGACGCCTCGACCCCGGAGGCCGTGCGCCGCGCGCTGGCCGCGCCCCGGCCCGAGCCGAGGACCCTGGTGCTCCGGGTCGGCGACGTGCTCGACGGGGTCGGGGTGCTGGCGCTGGAGGACGGCGGCGAGCTGACCCTGCCCGCCGAACCGCCGGCGGGCTACCACCGGCTGGGCGGGCGCACGGTGGTGGTCGCGCCGCGCGAGTTGGCCCCGGTGCCCAAGACCTGGGGCTGGATGCTCCAGCTCTACGCGATGCGCTCGGACGGGTCGTGGGGCATGGGCGACTTCGCCGACCTCGCCACGATCGCCCGGCGCAGCGCCGGCGAACTCGGCGCGGGCGTGCTGCTGGTCAACCCGGTGCAGGCGGTCGCGCCGACCGTCCCGGTCGAACGGTCGCCCTACTCCCCGTCCAGCCGCCGGTACGCCAACCCGCTGTACCTGCGGGTCGAGGACACCGACGCCTACCGGGCCGCCGACGACGCGACCCGCGCGGCGGTCGACGCGCTGCGCCCCGCCAACGACACCGAGCTGATCGACTACGACGCGGTGTGGACGGCCAAGAAGGCGGCCCTGGAGCTGCTCTGGCCGGCCGTGGAGCACGCCGCCCCGGAGGGCGACCTGCGGGAGTTCGCCCGGTTCTGCGCCCTCGCCGAGGTGCACGGCCCGGACTGGCGGCAGTGGCCGGCGGCGCAGCGCGACCCGGCGACGGCGACCGCCGACCCGGACCGGGTGGCGTTCCACGTGTGGCTCCAGGAGCTGTGCGAGCGGCAGCTCGCGGACGCCCGCCGGGCCGCCGGGGCGATGCCGGTCGGCATCGTGCACGACTTGCCGGTCGGCGTGCACCCCGGCGGGGCGGACACCTGGGCGCTGCGCGACGCGTTCGCGCCGGACGTGCGGGTGGGCGCGCCGCCGGACGGGTTCAGCCAGCTCGGCCAGGACTGGAACCTGCCGCCGTGGCGGCCGGACCGGCTCGCCGAGCAGGGCTACGAACCGTTCCGCGCGGTGCTGCGCAACGTGCTGCGGCACGGCGACGGCATCCGGATCGACCACGTCGCGGGCCTGTGGCGGCTGTGGTGGATCCCGCCGGGCGAGCCCGCGAGCCGGGGCACCTACGTGCACTACGACGACGACGCGATGCTCGCCGTGCTGACCCTGGAGGCGCACCGGGCGGGCGCGGTGGTGGTGGGGGAGGACCTGGGCACGGTCGAGCCGAAGGTCACCGACAGCCTGCACGAGCACGGCATGCTCAGTTCGGCCGTGCTGTGGTTCCAGCGCGACTACGACCGGCCCGGCCACCCGCTGATCCCGCCGGCGGAGTGGACCACGTCGGCGATGGCCAGCATCTCCACCCACGACCTGCCGACCGTCGCCGGCTTCCTGAGCGCCGAACACGTTCGGCTGCGAGCCGATCTGGGGCAGTTTGCCGGCGACCCCGAAGGGGAATTCCGGAACGCGGAGCGGGAGCGCGGAGAATTGCTCCGACTCCTCAAGCAGGAAGGGGTGGCTGCCGATGACCTGGTTACCGCTTTCCACGCCCTACTAGCGAAGGCACCGTCGCTGCTGCTGCTGACATCGCCCCAGGACGCCCTGGGGGAGATCCGCCAGCCGAACCTGCCCGGCACCGTCGACCAGTACCCGAACTGGCGGATCCCGCTGCCGGTCGGGCTGGCCGGCCTGTTCGAGGACGACCGCGTGCGGCGGGTGGCCGCGGCGCTCGCGACGGGTCGTGGCCGGTGATCGGGAACGCGCCGGTCGCCGCGGGCCGCACCGCCGCGGGGTATCGTCGATTCGTCACCCGCGCCAGCCTTGGAGGTGGCATTCACCAGTGAACACCGATTTGGTGGCCCGCACCGGGACGGTGCCGGAGCAGATGACCGCGGTCGGTCCGGGCGACGCCCTGGAGAGCGCCGTCGAGTACGCGCTGGCGGCCGTCCGACCGTCGGAACCCCTCGACGGGGTGTCGAACGCGCCACAGGCCGAAGAATCCTTGGTGGACGCCCTCAGGCGCACCGACCCGACCGCCGACGACGCCCTCGAACAGGCTGTGGCCTGCGCGGAAGCGGCCGCGGAGCACCTGCGCTACGGCGAACTCCAGGAGGCCAGGCTGCTGCTCGTGGCGGCCCGGGGCCAGCTCGTCCGGTCGCACACCCGGAGACCGTGATCTAGAACGGTAGGGTCGAAATCGTTCCAGCTCGTCCCGGAGGAGCACCTGTGCGGCCCTGGCCCGGAACGCCCTACCCGCTCGGCGCAGGCTACGACGGCGTCGGCACCAACTTCGCCCTGTTCTCCGAGGTGGCCGACCACGTCGAGCTGTGCCTGTTCGACGACGACGGGACCGAGACCCGGGTCCGGCTGCCGGAGGTGGACGGCTTCGTCCACCACGGCTACCTGCTCGGCATCGGTCCCGGCCAGAAGTACGGCTACCGCGTGCACGGCCCGCACGACCCGGAGCACGGGCTGCGGTGCAACCCGAACAAGCTGCTGATCGACCCGTACGCCAAGGCGATCAGCGGCGCGGTGGACTGGCACGAATCGCTGTTCGGCTACCCGTTCGGGGCACCCGGGGAGCGCAACGACCTGGACTCCGCCGGTCACGTGCCGCTCTCGGTGGTGGTGAACCCGTTCTTCGACTGGGCCAACGACCGCCCGCCGAAGACCCCGTACAACGAATCGGTCATCTACGAGACGCACGTGCGCGGCCTGACCATGCACCACCCCGAGGTGCCGCAACGGTTGCGCGGCACCTACGCGGGCCTCGCGCACCCCGCGGTGGTCGACCACCTGAAAGCGCTGGGCGTCACCGCGATCGAGCTGATGCCGGTGCACCAGTTCATCACCGATCACGTGCTGTCCGAGAAGAACCTGCGGAACTACTGGGGATATAACACGATCGGGTTCTTCGCGCCGCACGACGGCTACGCGGCGTTGCCGCAGCAGGCCAACCAGGTGCAGGAGTTCAAGGGCATGGTCCGCGCCCTGCACGAGGCGGGCATCGAGGTCATCCTGGACGTGGTCTACAACCACACCGCCGAGGGCAACCACCTCGGGCCGACGTTGTCCATGCGCGGCATCGACAACCAGGCGTACTACCGGCTGGACGAGGACAACCCGAAGTACTACACCGACTACACCGGCACCGGGAACTCGCTCAACGTGCGCAGCCCGCACACGTTGCAGCTGATCATGGACTCGCTGCGGTACTGGGTGACCGAGATGCGGGTGGACGGCTTCCGGTTCGACCTGGCCGCCACGCTGGCCCGCGAGTTCTACGACGTGGACCGGCTGTCCACGTTCTTCGACCTGGTGCAGCAGGACCCGGTGGTCAGCCAGGTGAAGCTGATCGCCGAGCCGTGGGACGTCGGGCCCGGCGGCTACCAGGTGGGCAACTTCCCGCCGCTGTGGACCGAGTGGAACGGCAAGTACCGGGACACCGTGCGGGACTTCTGGCGCGGCGAGCCGGCCACGCTGGGCGAGTTCGCGTCCCGGATCACCGGCTCCTCCGACCTCTACCAGGACGACGGCCGGCGGCCCTACGCGTCGATCAACTTCGTCACCGCGCACGACGGGTTCACGCTCACCGACCTGGTGTCCTACAACGACAAGCACAACGACGCCAACGGCGAGGACGGCCGCGACGGCGCGGACGACAACCGCTCGTGGAACTGCGGTGTGGAGGGTCCGACCGACGACCCCGAGGTCAACGACCTGCGCGACCGGCAGCGCCGCAACCTGCTGGCCACCACGCTGCTCTCGCAGGGCGTGCCGATGCTGCTGCACGGCGACGAGCTGGGCCGCACCCAGCAGGGCAACAACAACGCCTACTGCCAGGACAACGAACTGTCCTGGGTGGACTGGACGCTGCTGGAGAAGAACAAGGACCTGGTGGAGTTCACCGGCGCGCTCGCCGACTTCCGGCGCAGGCACCCGGTGCTCCGCCGCCGCCGGTTCTTCCAGGGCAAGCCGATCCGCAAGGGCGACGAGCTGCGCGACATCGCCTGGTTCACCCCCGCCGGCGAGGAGATGACCGAGCAGAACTGGGAGGACGACTTCGGCCGCTGCGTCGTGGTCTTCCTCAACGGCGAGGGCATCCCGAGCCTGGACCGGCGCGGGATGCGGATCCTGGACGACTCGTTCCTGATCGCGTTCAACGCCCACTACGAGGACATCGAGACCACCCTGCCCGACCCGAGCTACGGTCCGCAGTGGACGGTGGTGATCGACACGGCGACCGGTGTGGTGCGCGACGCCGACCGGGGCGAGCCGGTGCCCGCGGGCGGCACGGTCGCGCTGACCGCGCGCTCGCTGGTCGTGCTCCAGCGGACGGGCGTCGAATGACCCCGGCGTCGACCTACCGGATCCAGTTCACGCCCGGGTTCACCTTCGCCGACGCCGAAGCGGTCGTCGACTACCTCGACGCGCTGGGCGTCGGCGCGCTCTACGCGTCGCCGCTGCTGGAGGCGGTGCCGGGGTCCACGCACGGCTACGACGTGGTGGACCCGACGCGGGCGCGCGAGGAGTTCGGCGGCGAGGCGGGCCGGCAGGCGCTGGGCAAGGCGCTGCGGCAGGCCGGGCTGGGACTCGTGGTGGACATCGTGCCCAACCACATGGCCGTCGAGGACGGCCCGGTGGACCCGTGGTGGTGGGACGTGCTCCAGCGCGGCCCGAAATCGCCGTACGCCGGGTACTTCGACATCGACTGGTCCTCGGGCAAGGTGCTGCTGCCGTTCGCGGGCTCGCCCGAGGACGAGCGGGAGCACGAGCACTACGTGTCGGCGTTCTGGCGGCGCGGCAACACCGAACTCAACTACCGGCGGTTCTTCGACATCACCACCCTGGCCGGGGTGCGGGTGGAGGACCCGGAGGTGTTCGAGGCCACGCACGGCGAGGTGCTGCGCTGGGTGGCGGCCGGCGACGTGACCGGGCTGCGGGTCGACCACCCGGACGGCCTGGCCGACCCCGGCGGGTACGTGCGCCGGCTGCGCGAGCGGGCGGGCTGCTGGCTGGTCGTGGAGAAGATCCTCGGCCCGGACGAGGCGCTGCCCGCGAGCTGGCCGGTCGACGGCACCACCGGCTACGACGCGCTGCGCGAGGTGTGCGGGCTGTTCGTGGACCCGGCGGGCGAACCCGGTTGCACCGCGCTGGCCCGCGAACTGGGCGTGCCCACGGACTTCGCCTCGGTCGAGCACGAGTGCCGCGAACTGGTCGCCGACACGCTCCTGCGCGCCGAGGTGCGCCGCATCGCGGCCCTGGTCGACCACCCGGACCGGGACCTCGCCGAACGGGCCGTGGCGCGGGTGCTGGCCGCGTTCCCGGTCTACCGGTCCTACCTGCCCGAGGGGCGCGACGCCTGGGACGCGGCGGTCGCGGCGGCGGGCGACTCCCCGGCGGTGCGGGTGCTCGACGAGCAGGTCCGCGCCGACCCGCGCGGCGAACTGGCCACCCGGATCCAGCAGACCTCCGGCATGGTGGTCGCCAAGGGCACCGAGGACACCGCGTTCTACCGGTACACCCGGTTCGTGGCGCTCAACGAGGTGGGCGGCGCGCCGGACCGGTTCGGCATGTCCCCGGCCGAGTTCCACGCGCGCGCGGCGGCCCGCGAGGCCGGTTCGCCGGCCGCGATGACGACGCTGTCCACCCACGACACCAAGCGGTCCGAGGACGTGCGGGCCCGGCTGGCGGTGCTCGCCGAGATCCCCGACGAGTTCGCCGCGGCGGTCCGGCGGTGGACCGGGGCGCACCCGATCGACGAGCCGTCGCTGAACCTGCTGGCGTGGCAGTCGCTGGTGGGCGCGTGGCCGATCACCGCCGAGCGGATGGCGGGCTACCTGGACAAGGCGGCCAAGGAGTCCAAGGTCCGCACCACCTGGGTGGACCACGACGAGCCGTTCGAGGCGGCCGTCGCGGCGTGGCCGGGCCAGGTGCTCGACGGGCCGGTGGCCGCCGACGTGGCCGGGTTCGCGCGCCGGGTCGAGGCCCCCGGCTGGTCCAACGCGCTGGGGCAGAAGCTGGTGCAGCTCACCGCGCCCGGCGTGCCGGACGTCTACCAGGGCACCGAGCTGTGGGACCTCTCGCTGGTCGACCCGGACAACCGGCGGCCGGTGGACTACCCCGCGCGGCGCGCGCTGCTGGACGCGATCGCGGACGGCTGGCTGCCGCCGGTGGACGCGTCCGGCGCGGCCAAGCTGCTGGTGGTGCACAAGGCGTTGCGGCTGCGGCGCGACCGGCCGGAGCTGTTTCGCGGCTACCGGCCGCTGCCCGCCTCCGGGCCGCGCGCGGCGCACGTCGTCGCGTTCGAGCGGACCGGCCTGATCGCGGTGGCCACCCGGCTGCCGGTCGGCCTGGCCGAGGCCGGGGGCTGGGGCGGGACCGAACTGCCGCTGCCGCCCGGCGCGTGGACCGACGTGCTCACGTCCCGGCCCGCGCGGACCCGCCTGGCCGACCTGTTGGACCACTACCCGGTGGCACTGCTGGTGCGAGGAGATCAGTGAGCTTTTCGGTGTGGGCGCCGCACCACGAGCGCGTCCAGGTGCGGGTGGACGGGCAGGACCACGAGATGACCGCCGGCGACGGCGGGTGGTGGCACAGCGACGCGCACGGCGTGGACTACGCGTTCGTGCTCGACGGCGACGCGCTGCCCGACCCGCGATCGCTGTGGCAGCCCCACGGGGTGCACGAGGCGTCGCGGGTCTACGACCACGCGGCGTTCGAGTGGGGCGACGGGTCGTGGACCGGGCGCGGGCTGCCCGGCGCGGTGATCTACGAGCTGCACATCGGGACGTTCACGCCGGAGGGCACCTTCGACGGGGCCGTGGCCCGGCTGGACCACCTGGTGGACCTCGGGATCACGCACGTCGAGGTGATGCCGGTGAACTCGTTCGACGGGGTCGCGGGCTGGGGCTACGACGGCGTGCTGTGGGGCGCGGTGCACGAGCCCTACGGCGGGCCGGACGGGTTCAAGCGGTTCGTGGACGCCTGTCACGCGCGTGGCCTGGCCGTGCTGCTGGACGTGGTCTACAACCACCTCGGGCCGTCCGGTGCGTACCTGGACCGGTTCGGGCCGTACTTCGCGGGCAGCAACGACTGGGGCCCCGGCCTCAACCTGGACGGCGCGGACTCCGACCAGGTGCGCCGCTACGTGGTCGACAACGCGCTGGGCTGGCTGCGCGACTTCCACGTCGACGGGCTGCGGCTGGACGCGGTGCACGCGCTGGTCGACCGGGGCGCGGTGCACGTGCTGGAACAGCTCGCGGTCGAGGTGGACGCGCTGTCGGCGGCGGTCGGCCGGCCGCTGACCCTGATCGCCGAGTCCGACCTGAACGACGCCCGGCTGGTGAGCGCGCGGGAGGCCGGCGGGTACGGGCTGACCGCGCAGTGGGACGACGACCTGCACCACGCGCTGCACGTGGCGTTGACCGGGGAGACGTTCGGCTACTACCCGGACTTCGTCGACGCGCTGCCGACGACGTTGCGGGAGGTGTTCTTCCACGCCGGCACGTGGTCGTCGTTCCGGCACCGGCACCACGGGCGTCCGGTGGACAGGCGCCTGCCCGGGTACCGGTTCCTGGCCTACCTGCAGAACCACGACCAGGTCGGCAACCGGGCGACCGGCGACCGGCTGTCCGCGACGGTGTCGCCGGGCCTGCTCGCGGTGGGCGCGGCGATCGTGCTGTGCTCGCCGTACACGCCGATGCTGTTCATGGGGGAGGAGTGGGCGGCGAGCACGCCGTGGCAGTTCTTCGCGTCCTTCCCGGACCCGGAACTCGCCGAGGCGGTGCGCACCGGCCGGCGGCGCGAGTTCGCCCGGCACGGGTGGGGCGAGTCGGACGTGCCCGACCCGGTGGACCCGGCGACCGTCGAGCGGTCGCGGCTGGACTGGGCCGAGCGGTCCGCCGACCCGCACCGGCGGGTGCTGGAGCTGTACCGCGCGCTGATCGCGCTGCGCCGGTCCCGACCCGAGCTGTCGGACCCCCGGCTGGACCGGTTCGGGGTCGAGCGGGACGGTGCCGTGCTGGTGCTGGCGCGCGGCGGCCTGCGGGTGGCGTGCAACCTCGGCGCGGTGGCCGCGCAGGTGCCCTTGGCCGGCGAGGTGCTGCTGGCGTCGGGCGGGGCGGAGGTGGTCGGGCAGGCCGTGCGCCTGCCCGCCGAGTCGTTCGCGGTCGTTCAGCTGTCGGGCAGCCAGCCGACGGCGGCCAGTTTCTCCGCGAGCAGTTGACCGGCCAGGGTGACCTGGTCGGCGAGCTGTCTTCGCACCTCGGGCTGTTCCGCCCCGGCGGTGTTGGCCGCGTCGTAGGCCGCGACCAGCCGCCGCGCGGCCTGCACCACGTCCACCCCGGGCCAGTCGGCGGGGTCCACCTCGCCGTTGGGCTGGTGGACCGCGTGCACGGCGCGGCGCGGGCCGAGTTCGGCCGCCAGGTCGAGCAGTTTCACGGCGATGGTGTGCAGCTTCACGTTGTGGTGCTGTGACATGGCGACCAGCAGCCGGAACCCCTGCTGCGGGGTGCAGCCCTGCACGGCCGCGATCAGGCCGGTGGCCTGTCCGATGACGGTGCGGGTCTGCACCGCCTTGCGCAGTCCCGACACCTCGGCCTCAAGGCTGGCGATCCGCGCGGCAAGCGTTCCGTCCAGTCCGTCGTCCCCGACCACGGTCGGGCTCCTCTCGCGCGTCGAAAGCGGGCCGGCGCGCGCGAGGGAGGGCGGTGCCAGCCCCGGCAAGCCCTCAGCGGTCGCTGACCCTGGTGCCCAGCGTGCTGGGCTCCTGGTGGCTTGCGGCTGGCTTTTCAACCGCGTGAACGATCACCGTAGTCGAGACCGGCGGGACGTCCGGTTTCGGGGGGCGAGGTTCGCCGGCCGGACCGGTGCGCGATCGACGGCGACCAGCGGAGAACCCGGTGCGGCACGGGGAAGGGTCGGTTCCCGACAGTTCGGGCGGGTCCGGGAGCGCCGGCGGCGTGCGGCCCGTTGCGGCGCGGCGGGAGGCTCGGCGGACGGCTCGGCGAACAGGCGGGTCGGCGCATACGCAGGGTGAGCGTCCGGGAACGTGAAACGGCCCCCTGACCGTCTCCCGCACCGGGGTGCGGGCCGAGCTGGACTGGGCTCGGGGTCACGGGGGCCGGGTGGCTGCCTGGGATTCGCCCAGACCACCTTGGGGGAGGTCCTAGCGGACAGCCACCTCACGACGAGTCCTATAGCTATTCAACTTCGGACCACCTCCTTCCTCGTGTACCGCGAACGCTATGCGGTCACCGGAGGGCCTCGCAACGGGATTTCTTGATCCGTCGCCGGACGCCGGCGCGACGTCCGATTGCCGCCGGAATTCCGGCCGCCGGCCGACCACGATGACTTCCATGAACATCGAAGGCAAGGTCGCACTGGTCACGGGTGGTAGTCGGGGGATCGGCGCGGCGGTGGCGGAACGGCTGGCGCGCGAGGGCGCGGACGTCGCGGTGACCTACCGGAACAACGCGGACGACGTGGTGGAGCGGATCAAGGCCGCGGGCCGCCGGGTGCTGGCGATCCGGGCGGACAGCGCGGACCCGGCGGCGATCGCGGCGGCGGTCGACCGGACGGTCGGCACGTTGGGCCGGTTGGACGTCGTGGTGAACAACGCCGCCGAGTTCCTGGTGGGGCCGGTGGCGGAACTGGGGGTCGAGGAGTTCGACCGGACCTTCGACGTGAACGTGCGCGCGCCGTTCCTGGCGGTCAAGGCGGCCCTGCCGCACCTGGGCGCGGGCGGGCGGATCGTGAGCATCGGCAGCAACGTCGCCGAGCGGGCCGCGTTCCCCGGCTTCTCGCTGTACTCGGCGAGCAAGGCGGCCCTGCTGGGCCTGACCAAGGCGCTGGGCCGGGAGCTGGGGCCGCGCGGCATCACGGTCAACCTGGTCTGCCCCGGCCCGACCGCCACCGACCTCAACCCCGAGGACCACCCGATGGCGGACGCGATCCGCGCGTTCACCGCGGTCGGCCGGTACGGGCGGCCCGACGAGATCGCGGGCGCCGTGGCCTACCTGGTCTCCGACGAGGCCCGGTACGTGACCGGCACGCAGTTGGCCGTGGACGGCGGGTTCACCAGCTGAGCCCACCGGCGGACATGGGGCGGGGGCGTGCCTACAGGCTGGCACGCCCCCGCCGGTGTTCGGTCTTGCCGCGTTCTCAGGCCGTCATCAGCTCACGTTGACGTCGATGCAGGCGTAGAACGCGTTGGAGGTGTCGCCGATGTTCCAGATGGCGAGCACCTTCTGCTGGCCGGTGACGCCACCGAGGTTGATGGTGTGCGACACGGACGCCGGCGGCTGCTGGTTCTTGCCGTCGACGAACCCGACCCGCTTGCCGCCGATGTAGTACTCGTAGTTGGCGGTGCGGTGGCGGGCGGTGAACACCCAGTTGAACGTGACCGTCTGGCCGACGCTCGTGACCTTCCAACCCTTGCTGTCGTTGTTCAGGTCGGCGAACCCGGCGACGCCGCCGTTGCAGCTGCGCAGACCCTTCGGGCCTTCCACGCTCTGCGGCTCGTACTTGATGCTCCCGCAGCTCACGGTGCCCTTGGCGCACTGCGCCTGCCTGCTGGGCGGCGACGACACGTATCCGTGGGCGAACGCCTGGGAGGTCGGCAGTGCGACCACCAGCAGCGGCGCGGCGAGCACGCCGGCCGCCATCGCGGCGATCCGTCGGCGGAGTGCCATGTGTCAGCTCCTTTCGGGTGGACAGGACATTCGCTGGGCCGGCCCGTTCCCGAAGCAGCCGAAACCGCTTTGGGCGGACATTTCACCCAACGCGGCGGCAGGTCTAGACCATACTCTGTGTGATTGCCCCGTGACAACTTTTAACTGGAAGGCCGGGTCCGGGAGGCCCGCCACATGGTGTGCTCGCGGCTCACCGCGTCCTCCGCGTCGGCCACCTCGGCGGCCCACGCCACCTCGTCCTCGACCAGCTCCAGCCGGCCGCGCACGATGCCCAGCTCGTTGGCCGCGAAGGTGTACGCGCGGGCGAGCGTGGACAGCTGGCGCAGGCTCATCCACGCGGTGCCGGCGGCGATCACCGCGGCCACCACGCCCGCCAGGTCGATGGTGATCGCGCCGACCGCCTTGGCCAGCGCCGCGCCGATCCCGGCCACCTCGATCGCCAGCAGCGAGGTCCGCCACCACCCGGCGCGCCGCTGGTTGCGCTCGGCCCGGCGGGTGTACCAGTCCTGCTGGTCGGTGATCCGCTCGCGCAGGTAGACGGCCTTGCGGGTGGCCAGGTCCCGGGACCGCAGCGCGCGCATCGCCGGGGTCACCACGGGCCGGTGCGAGGGCGTGATGGCGGTGGTCGGCGCTTCCTCCAGCAGCTCGCGCAGCTGCCGGATGAACTCGCGCTCGACGTTCTGCGGGTCGCGGTTGGCCCGGCCGGTCCGCGCGAACGGGTTGCCGCCGACGGCGAACTTCCAGGCCAGGCTCTTGGTCGACTCGGCCAGCGCCCGCCCGTCGTACCAGCGGTCCTCGGGCCTGGTCGACTTCAGGTTCAGCTCGGTCACGGTCACCGCGGCCAGCGCGATCGCGGTGCCGACGGCGGCCAGGTCGATCCGACCCACCAGCAGCGGCCACACCCCGGTCGCGGCGGCCACCACCGCGAGCACCAGCCGCAGCCGCACCGTCCGCACGTACCGCCGCTGGCCGTCCAGCGAGGCGGCGTCGGCGGCCTCGAACAACCCGGGCAGGTCACCGTCGGCTAACCCCTTCATCCCACCACTCCCTCCCGTAGCACCCGGTCCACGCGGGCGGCCAGGCCGGTCGGCTCCACCACCGAGGTCAGCGGCGACCCGGCGATCCGCGCCGCCTCGGGACCGTCCGCGCCCGCGATCGCGTCCGCGGTCCGGCCGGTGCCGCGCACCACCAGCAGCGGACGCCCGTGCGCCAGGCTCAGCGTCGCGTCCCGGAACGTGATCTCGCCGCCGTTGACCAGCACGGTGACCGACGGGCGCGGCCCGGCGACATCGGCCGCGATCGAGGCCAGCCACGGCACCTCGTCGCCCCACTGGTCGCCCGGCACCCGCACGATCGCCGTGTGGTTGGGCTCCAGGACCGCCGGCACGCCCTCGGCCACCACGCCCACCAACGGGAACCCGCCGCGCCACCGCGCCCGGGCCCGGCCCATGGCCCGCATGACGCCGCTGTCCGTGCCGCCGTCGACCACCACGGCGTCCACGGCGTCGAGCACTGGCACCAAGTCGCCAAAAACGACCTCGGTCCGCGCGATGTCATCCGGCGTCATCCGGCCCGCTCCGCCGACCAGCACCAACACCGGTCGGCCGGACGGCAGACCCGGCAGCGACCGACCGGCGGGCGACGTGACTCGCATGGACCGCGACGCTACCGGCAGGCCGGGCCGCTGTGCCGGCCTTACCCTGGCGGGAGTGGACCTTCCCCGAGGGCTCGTCGTACTGCTGGGCACGGCCGCCGCGGTGATCGCGGGCGCCGGGATCATGGCGATGTCGTGGTTGATCGGCCCGGTGTTCCTGGCGCTGACGCTGGTGATCGCGGTCAGCCCGGTGCACCGGTGGCTGCGCCGCAAGGGCCTGCCGAACTGGGTGGCCGCCACCGCGCTGGTGATCGGCGTCTACGCCATCCTGCTGTCGCTGGTCGTCGTCCTGGTGGTGTCGGTGGCCCAGTTGGCGACCGAGCTGCCCCAGTACGCCGACCGGGCGCGGGACCTGGCCGACGCGGCGGCGAGCGAGCTGTCCCGGTTCGGCGTGGGCGCGGAGGAGCTGCGCAAGGTCGCCGAGAGCCTCGACGTCGGCAAGGTCGCGGGCATCCTCGGCACCGTGCTGAGCAGCGTGGGCGGGCTCGCCTCGAACATCGTGTTCCTGTTGTGCCTGCTGCTGTTCCTCAGCGTCGACGCGGGCAGCACCGGCGCGCGGATGGCGGTGATCGCCGCCGACCGGCCGGAGGTCGCCTCGGCGCTGGCCCGGTTCGCCGCGGGCACCCGCAGCTACCTGGTCGTGTCGACGGTCTTCGGGCTGATCGTGGCCGTGCTGGACGGCGTCGCGCTGGCGATCATGGGCATCCCGCTGCCGATCCTGTGGGCGCTGCTCGCGTTCATCACCAACTACATCCCCAACGTGGGCTTCGTGCTCGGCCTGCTGCCGCCGGTCGTGCTGGCGCTGCTGGAGGGCGGCTGGCCGAGCGCGGTGTGGGTGATCGTGATCTACAGCGTGCTGAACTTCGTGGTGCAGACGCTGATCCAGCCCCGGTTCGTCGGCGACTCGGTGGGCCTCTCGGCCACCGTCACCTTTCTCGCCCTGCTGTTCTGGGCGTGGCTGATCGGCCCGCTCGGCGCGGTGCTGGCCATCCCGCTCACCCTGCTGGTGAAGCTGCTGCTGGTCGACATCGATCCCAAAGCCCGCTGGGCGGACGCCTTCCTCACCGCGCGAGTACGCCCGGAATAGACCTGTCGGCCGTACCCGCCGGTCGGCCGTCGGGTGAATATCGGCCTGGGGGCAGACGTGGCCGGAGTCGTTCGGGCATCATGCGGTAAAGGCGGACGAGCGTGGGGAGGCGGTCGGTGTGGCAGCGCTTTCACCGACGGAACTGCCGTCGGGTTTGCTCGATCTCACTTCGATGTCGTTGGCAGAGCTGAGAGTTCTGCGCACGCCCCGGCTGGACGAGGAGATCCGGCGCACCGCGGGCCGGATCAGGGCAGGTCGGTTCGGGGATTCGATCCAGGGGCAGCGTGACTAGTGGTGGTGCGCGACCGGTCGAGCTGACCACCCACCGCCTGCCGCGATTCGTCTTCGACGAGATCTGTTCCGGACCGGTGTCGAGTACCGGAATCGCAATTTTGCGGAAAGGTCAGCACAGTCTGCGCAGACTTCGGCTGCGGGCGTTCGCGGAAGCGGTCGGGCCGCTCACCGCGCGGTTGGGTCCCTTCGCCGATCTCGACCACGTGTGGGCATTGCTGGCCGAAACCGAGGCAATCGCGCCCGCGGTTGTCGAAGAGGTGCTGATGCACCCCTCCGTGGGTGTGTGGCTCAGCCGCGTTTTGCGCCACGCATTGGGCGTCGCGCCGGACGCGACGCCGTTGCGGGCCGAAGTCGGCGGGTTCCACGCGCTGGCCGCCGCGGCGGCGGTGCGCGCCGGGCTGCCGTGCGAGATCGCGGTCCCGGTCGTGCACGGCGCGGTGAGCCTGCCGTCGGTCGGCGCGTTCCGGCTCGGCACCGGCTTCCCGGTCGGCCACGCGCTGCTGCGCCACGACGGGTCCGGCGTCACGCTCACCGCGCTCGGCGAAACCCGGCCGGTGCCGCTGGAAGCGGTGAAGCGGCACCGGAGTTCGGCCCGGGGCCGCACCGTCGACCTCGCCTTCGACGACCTCGACCCGTACCGCGAGTTCGGCGCGCCGGTCCGCGCCCGGCCGCTCGGCGACGACGAGTACGACCAGTGGCGCAAGCTGATGGACGAGGCGTGGCGGCTGCTGACCGGCGCGCACCCGGCGTGGGCGCAGGAGCTGTCGGCGGGCCTGGCCACGGTGATCCCGCTGGACGCCGCGCGGGACGTGTTCGCCGCGTCGTCGGCCGCCGCGTTCGGCAGCATCGCCATGTCGCCCAAGGGATCGGCGGTGAAGTTCGGCGAGGCGCTGGTGCACGAGTTGCAGCACTCCAAGGTCAACGCGCTGATGGACCTGGTCGACCTGGACGACGGCAGCGCCGAGGAGCGGTACTACGCGCCGTGGCGCGACGACCCGAGGCCGGTTTCGGGCCTGCTGCACGGCGTCTACGCGTTCGTCAGCGTGGTCGAGTACTGGGAGGTGCAACGCCACCGGGTGCCGGCGGACCTCGCGCCGTCGGCGCACTTCAGCCACGCGCTGCGGGCGCACCAGGTGGCCGAGGCGGTCGCCGCGCTGCGCGGCGCGACCGGGCTGACCGACCTGGGCCGCGAGTTCGCCGCCGCCGTGTCGGTCCGCCTCGCCGCGTGCGCGCCGGCCGACCCGCCCGCCGGGCTGGCCGAGACCGTCACCGCGCTCACCGACGCGCACCGGGCCACTTGGCGGCTGCGGCACGCCCGACCGGACCGCCCGGCGGTCGCCGGGCTGGCCGACGCCTGGGCCCGCGGCGGACCGGCGCACCCGGCCCCGCCGCCGGAGATCGTGCCGTCCGGCCAGTCCGGGGACAGCCGGCTGACCGCGCTGCTCCGGTTGCGGGCGCTCGACCCGTACCGCTACGGCCAGGTCGCGGGCGAGGGCGGCCCGGACGCGGCACTGCTGCGCGGTGAGCGCGCCACCGCCGTGACCGGGTTCCTGGCCCGGCTGCGCGAAGCGCCGCACGACGTGCCGTCCTGGGTCGGGCTCGGCCTCGCCCTCGACTCGCCCGCCCTGCGCGGCACCCCGGAACTCGTGCGCGCGGTGCACCGCCGGATCACCGCGCGCACCGGCACCGCACCGGACCCGGACCGGCTGGCGGCCTGGTTCGACCAGACCGCCGGCTGATCCGGGAGCTGCCCCGGTCGGAGCTGCCCCGTCAGAGCTGCCCCGTCAGAGCTGCATCGTGTCGCTGTCGCAGTTGGCGCGGATGAGCTGGGTCGCCGCGATGGTCGCCGGGTGCTCCTCGCCCAGCACGGTGCGCAGGCCCTGCACGGTCTTGCTGTGCAGCAGCGCCGACTCCGACTCCTCGCCCAGCGAGGCCAGGTCGATCGACAGGTTCAGCGCCACCGCCAGCGTGGACGGGTGGTCCGGGCCGAGCGCCTGCTCGGACTTCGCCCGGGTCTCCTCGTCCAGGTTGCGCGCCGCGAGGTGGTCGCCCAGCGCCGCCAGGTCGCTGGCCAGGTTGGTGGCCGCGATCAGCGTCGTCGGGTGGTTCGGGCCGAACACCTCCAGCAGGTTGGCGTGGGTCTGCCGGTCCAGCTCCAACGCCTCGGCCAGGTCGCCGCCCAGCCGCAGGACCACGGCCAGGTTCAGCGCCGCGACCAGGGTGTACGGGTGCTGCGGGCCGAACGTCTCGCCGAACACCCGGTAGGCGCGCCGGCCCAGCTCCAACGACCGGCCCAGGTCGCCGGTGTGCCGCAGGTCGGTGGAGACGTTCATCTCCGCGGTGACGGTGTCGAAGTGCTGGTCGCCGTGCCGCCTGCGGTAGCGGGTCAGGCAGTCCTCGGAGTACTCCCTGGCCCGCGCGTGGTAGCCGGCCTTGCGCAGCGCCACGGACAGGTTGCGGGTCGCGCCGATCGACTGCCAGTGGTCCGGGCCCGCGACCTCCAGCAGGTAGACCAGCGTCTCCTCCTGCTCCTTGGCGGCGTCCACGTACAGGCCGCACTCCCGCAGGTCCATGCACAGCGCGTTGCGGGAGCCGAAGGTCTGCAGGTGGCTCGCGCCCAGCACCGCGGTGCGCCGGCGCAGGTTCTCCTGGTCCAGCTCGCGGGCCTGCTCGTAGTCGCCCATCAGCCGGTAGCAGCTGGCCAGGTTGTTGGCGTAGGCCAGGGTTTCCGGGTCGTCCTCGCCGAGGATGTCCCGGGCCCGCTCGTAGACCTCCTGCTGGAGCCGGAGTTCGTCGGCGAACAGGCCCAGCGCGCGGCGGTCGGCGGCCACCGTGTCCAGGATCGCCAGGTACTGCTCGTCGTCCTCGCCGACCTCCTCGCGCAGCAGTTCCAGCGTCCGCTCGTTGAGCGCCCGCGCCTCGTCGGCCTGGCCCAGCCGGCGCAGGGCGATCGCGTACCGCCGGGTGATCTCCAGGGTGTCCCGGTTGTTCTCGCCCAGCGTCCGGGTCCAGTGGTCCCGGGCCTGCCCGGCCAGGTCGCGCGCGCCGCCCCAGTCGCCGATCCGGATCAGGTACCGGACCAGGTTGATGACCAGCACCCGGACCCACTTGTCACCGCTCTCCACGGCCCGCGACATCAGCGCGTGCGGCAGCAGTTCGGCGTAGCGGGGCCAGTTGGCGGCGGTGTCCGGGTCGCCCGGGTCGCCGTTGACCAGCAGCACGTGGACCGCGTGGCGCATGTTGTCCTGCTCGGGTTGGGAGAGCTTGTTCTTGAGCACGGTCTGCACCAGCCGGTGCAGTTGCAGCGCGTTGTTGCGGTGGTCGATCTTGGCCAGGCTGTAGCGGGTGATCTCCTTGACCGCCCGGCTGATCTTGATCGGGTCGCCGAACGCCTCCGCGAGCGCCTCCGGCACCGGCACGTCGCGGGCCCCTCGGAACAGTTTCTGGGAAATCGGCTCCGGCCCGAAGAAAGCGCACACCTGGAGCAGTTGCAGCGCGGCCGGCTGATCGGCCGCCAACCGCTTCAGCGGCACGTTCCAGGCCGCCGCCACCGGCAACTGGTCCTCGGTCGGGGTGTTCGCCTCCAGCAGTTCGGTGCGGTTCTGCTCCAGCAGTTCCAGGTATTCCGCGACCTGCATTCCGGTCTGCGCCCGCCAGGCCGCCGCCTGTTCCACCGCCAGCGGCAGGTCGCCGAGCGCCTCGGCCAGCGCGTCGGCTTCCGCGTGCTCGATCCCGCCGCCGCGCCGGCGGAGCAGTTCGATGCTCTCCTCCCGGGTGAACAGGTCGACCTCGACCGGCCGGGCGAATCCACCCCATTCGGAATTCCGCGAGGTGACCACGATGTGCCCGGTGCCCGCCGGGAAGAACTGGCGGACGTCCTGCGGCCGGTCGGCGTTGTCGAACACCAGGATCCACCGCTGGTGCGGCACACCCCTGCGCAACGCCTCCAGCACCGCGGGCACGGCGGTCTCGGCGGAACCCGACGCGGCCACGTTCAACTTCTTGGCCAGTTCGACGAAGCTCGCCCTGATCTGCGCGGGGTGCTCCGCCGGGATCCACCAGACGACCTCGTACTCCGCGGAATGGCGGTAGATGTACTCGATCACGGTCTGGGACTTGCCGACGCCGCCCATGCCGTGCAGCGCCTCCGGCAGGACCGCGGTGGTGCCCGATTCGCTGAGCCGGACCCGGAGTTGTTCGAGGAGTTGTTCCCGGCCCACGAAGATCGGATTTCGCAGCGGGATCTGTCCCCACACCTGCGGCTGGAACGCGGTCGGCCGGTGGTCGGTCGCGACTTCGTTATGGATACCGGGAGCAGACACGTTCGCTTCTCCTTGTGGCCCAACCGCCTCGTTGACGATCGGCTGAGGCTCGGTTACAGTCAATTCGTTCTCCCGGTTCACCTTTGTTTCCACCTGCCGGCCGCGACGCGACATCAGGGGGGCTAATCCCAAGTTCGCGCGCAAACGCTTCGACTTGGGCAGATAAGGCCCGGACAATGCGCGCAGCACCGCTTCCTGGACCTTCAGGTAAGGCGTCGACTCGGGAGTGATCTCGGGATCGTCGATGGTCGGGTCGTCCACCGCCGCGCGATAGGCGCGCAGCGCCGGGATCTCGGATCCGGCGTGTTCGTCCAAAACCCGCGCCACCCGCGCCGTGTCGCTCCGGCGGCCGATGGCCAGCAGTTCGTTGCGCACCTCGTCGTGGAAGTCGAACGCGACCGCGTCCGGCCGGTCGCGTTCGCGCTGCTGGTCGACGGGCAGTCGGGTGAGCAGGCCGCCGAGCAGCACCTCGGCGAGCGCGGTCAGGTCCGAGCCCGGCAGCAGCACCTTCTGCACCAACGTCATCAGCCGGGGCACCAGCGGCGTCGCCGCCAGCAGCACGGCCAGGTCGATCGCCTGCACCGACGCGTAGGTGCGGAACCGGCGCACCCGCTCGGCGCCCGGCACCGGGCTCCGGTCGGGCTCCTGCACCGGGATCGATTCGGCCTGCGGGCCGACCATCGCGGCGGTGGTCTCCACCCACTCCGCACCCGGCGCGGTGAGCAGCCGGGCCCACCCCGCCAGCCACTCCTCGGTCAGGCCGAGCACCGGCACCGGGATCGTCCGGGGTGCGGCCTTGCCGACGATCCGCAGCTGCTTGTTCGCCGTGCCGGGCGAGGGCGCGGACAGCCGCATCCGCTGCGACGGCAGCCCGCCCCAGGGCCACAGCCGGTGCGCCAGCGTCTGCACCACGGCGACCGGCGTCCGGCAGCCGTACTCGTAGAGCACGTGCCCCACCGCGCCGCTGTGCCAGCCGACCGTGACGGTGTCGGTCAGCACCAGGATGATCCGGTTGCCGGTCGGCTCGATCAGGTGCCGCCAGTCGTGCACCGCGCCGCCCTCGCTGCGCAACGTCAGCGATTCCGGGTCGGTGTGCGCGGAATCGAGGTGGTAGGTGCGGACGTCGCGGAACGCTCCCTGACGGTCGAGCAGCGAGCGGAAGTCGTCGACGGTCGGCCCCCAGATCTCCGGGGCCACCGCCGTGTCGACCACCAGGGCCACTTCGAACCGGTGCCACGGGGCGGCCCGCAGCTGGGGGATCCACAGGCCGTCCTGGGCGGCGCGGACGGCGGTCGCCTCCTCGTGCAGCACCTGCCGCCACGGGGACGGTTGGCTGCGTGCGAGCGGGCGCAGGGCGCGGCTGAGCCCGCGCCGGTCGGACAGGCCCGGGATGGTGGGCCAGGCCGGCGCGGCGCGCGGCAGCTCGGCCGCGCCGTCGGCGGGGGTCTGCGCGGGCGGCAGGTCGAGGGGGCCGCGCGTCCACTCCTGCGAATCCGGTCGGGGATCGGGGATGGTCTGGTCGGCGGCTTCGGGTTCCGTGGCAGCCTCCTCCGGGGGCGGCTGTTCCGTGGCTGCCGCGTCCCGGTCCTCGTCCGCCGCAGGTGGTGCCTGGTCGGGTCGCGGCGCGGGCGAGGTCGGTTCGGCAGAGTCCTGCAACCAGGTCGCGAGCCACAGGGCGTCCCGGACCTCGCGGAGGGTGAGGTCCGCGGTGCCCAGTCGCCCTTCCCGGCCTTCGGTCGCCTCCCAATGCTGGAGCAGGACTCGGCGGACCGCGGGCTCATCACGCGGTTGGGTCATCCGTGCTCCGCCGAAAGTGGATGCCAGAGGTTGTCGAGGAGGTTCCCCCACTCACCGTCCGGCTTGTAGGCACCCGATGTGCTCAACCGGGTGGCCATCTCGACGGCGTTGAGCAGTTGGTCGGCGGCCAGCGGACCGACCTTGTCGGCACGGCGCTGGAAGTCGTCGATCAGCTGGGCGATGTCCAGGTCGTGGTCGTGCCCGAAGTGCGCGGCGACCATGGCGGCCAGCCGCTCGCGGTCGGGCTGCTCGATCTTCAGGCGCAGGCAGCGCCGCAGGAACGCCGGGGGGAACTCGCGCTCGCCGTTGCTGGTGATGACCACGATCGGGAACTCGCGGCAGCGCACCCGGCCGTCGCGGACCTCGGCGTGCCGGCCGGTGTCGGCGGTCAGCACGGTGACCTCCGGCTGGGTCTTGGCGTTGCGGACCAGTTCGGGGATGTCGTACTCGCCCTCCTCGAAGATGTTGAGCAGGTCGTTGGGCAGGTCGATGTCGCCCTTGTCGAGTTCGTCGATCAGCAGCACCCGGGGCAGGTCGGCGGCGAGCAGCGCGGTGCCCAGCGGGCCCAGGTGGATGTAGTCGCCGATGTCGGGGACGGTGTCCTGGGTGTTGGCGGCCTGCACGCGCCCGATCGCGTCGTAGAGGTAGAGGCCCTCGGCCAGCGCGGTCCGGCTGGTGACCGGCCAGCGCAGCACCGGGCCCAGCCCCAGCTCGCGGGCGATCAGGTAGGCCAGCGCGGACTTGCCGGTGCCCGGCTCGCCGGTGACCAGCAGCGGCCGGCGCAGGTAGATCGCCGAGTTGACCATCTCGACCTCGCGCGGTGCGGGCACGCGCGGCACGCCGGGCACCCGGCCGACCTTGCGCTCGGCCTCGCCGCCGTCGTCGACCGGGCGGGGTGCGTCGCCCGTGCCGGTGAACCTGCGCCACGACGGGGGTTCGGGCAGGGACTCGATCGCGGACGTGGCGACCTCGCCGGTGCCCCGGTAGATGTGCCAGCCGCTCACCCGAGCGCCACCTCCTCCGGCGGTGCGGCCCGGTGCGGCAGGACCCGCCGCATCGGGTCGTCGTAGAGGACGGTCAGGTCGCCGCACGGGTGTCGGCCGTGGTTCTCGCCGAACGCGGTGGCCCGCGCGCGGCGCACCCGCTCCAGGAACGGGTGCTCGTCGTCCTCGTCGTGCAGCAGGTAGTCCACGGCGTGCACGACCGTGGGGGAGTGGCAGTCCTCGCGGTGCCACAGGATCAGCGGCACGCCGGCCTTCACCGCGGCCATCACCTCGTCCTGCGGCTCCGGCTCGGCCCGGGGCGGGCGGCTGAGCAGCAGCGAGACCACGTCCTGGCGGCGGCTGAGCATGCCGCGCAACTGCTTCACGCCGTCCTGGCCCTGGTCCTGGGCGTGGACGAAGCCGTCCCGGGCCATCGGGCGGGTGGTGCGCTCCTGGCCGGCCAGGCGGCGCCAGCGCTGCCGCCACAGCCGCAGGTACTTGTCGTCGGAGTTGCGCTCCAGGCTGCGGACCACCGTGGAGTAGCGGCTGCCCAGGGGTTCCGGCACGGACTCGTCGTTCTCGGCCGGCCACTGGTCGACCGCCAGGTTGATGTTGTCGCGCTCCAGCACGAACTCGACCCGGATGTCCGGGCCGTACCAGGCCCAGTCCCGTTCGGCCTGCTCGATCACGGCGACCACGTGCGCCTTGATGCGCTCCAGCGTGTCGATCCGGTCGCCGCCGACGGGCAGCGGCGACCAGACGTCGTCCAGGCCCAGGTGGCGGGAGGTGGACAGCCGGTAGCAGTCGCCGGTCGGCCCCTCGGTGCGCAGCATCAGCACCAGGTAGCCGATCGCGCCCGGCCGGGGCGGCGTGTCGTCCGGGGGATCGGCGCGCAGGTTGTCCCGCAGCGCCTCCACCTCGGTGGAGTACCCGGCTTTCCCGGCTTGTTCGTCGACCCATTGGCGCAGTTCCAGCGCCAGTTCTGTCCGCACTTTTGCGGCGACGTGTTCGATGAAGACGATCGGCAGCGGTATCCCGTCCGGGCCCGCGTTCAGGGTCTCCAGTTTGCGGATGACCTCGCGGTAGTTCATCGCCCGGCGCAGACCTGCCGCGGCGTCGCCGGCGACCGCGCGGTAGATGTCCGCGATGTCGGGTACGACTATGCCGGCGAGCAACTCAAGCAGCCTTGTCAGATCGTCGTTTTCGAACAGTTCGAGGGTGTGCATCCCGTCGACGAGTCGACGCAGTTCCACCATCGGCTTGGAATCCTGCTCCATCAGGTCTAGTGCGCGCAACAGCGCGGCTAACCTCTTCGGGTGCCCGATGCAGGCTTCGGCCAGGTTGAGCAGGTGCACGAAGGTGTCCGGGTGGCTGCTGATCGTGAGCGGTTCTCGCAATTCCGATCTGAGCAATCGGATCACCGAAGACCGCGTGTTCTGGTCTTCCAGGCACGGGATCCGCTGCAACGCCTTGATCAGCGGCATCAACAGCCCGGTGGCCGCGTCGTCGTTTCCGTGGATCATCCCAGGGGTCCCCCGTCCGTGTCCCCGCTCTCTCACAGTAACAACGTGACCGTTCCGCTGTTTGTCGCACCCATCCCTGGGATCGTGTTCATCACGCGATCGCGTTACTCGTCACGTCCAAGGCGACAGCGCTTCGCGCAATCTGCGCATCGGCAGGGTTTCACCCTCCAAGTTGATCAATGCGCTGTAAAGCTGGGCCAGCCCGTTCTCGTAATCCAGACAGGCGAGGATCATCCCGATGACGTAGGGCCTGGTCCGGGCATTGCTCGGGATGGCCCCCGCGATTCCGGCGGGCAACAGGCCCAGCACGGTGAGCCGGGTGTGCTCGTCCCGGATGGACGGAACGGCCTGCAACGCGTCGGCCAGAACGGCCAACTCCGCGGAGACCGCCGGCGAAAACGGCTGCGGAGTCGGCTTCGGTCCTTCCACGGGAGCGGAATCCCCCGGACGTGGACCGCTCGGCAGTCGCCCGTCCGGCACTGTGCCGTTCGGCACTGTGTCGTCCGGCACCGGGCCGTCCGGCAGCGGATCGTCCGGCGGCGGGTCGGCCTGGGCGGCGTACCGGATCCACGCGGTCTCGCGCATCCCCTTCACCTCCACCGCCACCGCGCGGTAGCGGCGCGGCTCGGCGGCCGGGTCGTGCGCGACGACGTTGGTGTAGAAGCGGTCGGAGACCATGAGCGTGATCGGCTCGTCGGACGCCTTGTGCGCGGCGCGCAGTTCGGCGGACTCCAGCAGCCGGCACGCGACCGAGATGGCGCTGCCGATCTGGCCGTCCGCCACCTTGCGGACCGGCCCCTCGTGCAGCACGAACCGCAGCCGCATCCGGGCTTCCACCGCGGACACCTCGTTGTGCCGGCGCACGTTCGCCGCGACCCGTGACGGCAACTGGTCGGCCAGGAGGCTGCCGGAGACGTGCGCGGGCACCAGCACGATCATCCCGTCGCCGGTGTTCTCGACGGTGCAGACCGACCAGTCGACCGAGACGTCGGCGAACGCCTGGCGCAGCGCGCCGAACAGACCCCGGTGCATGACGCGCCGGTGTTCGTCGGTCCGCGAGGGATCGGTCCACCGCTCGATGTCCACGACCAGGATCGTGTAGTGCAGGACCGGGCTCTCCAGGGACAAGCGCGATCACCTCGATCGGGGAGGCAGGTCGGACCACCGTCACGGTAACGACCGTTCACCCCCCGCAGGCAGGACCCGAAAGGGCGATCTGCTGGGCCGATCAGGTCCCGCCGCCTCCGGGCGGCCCCCGAACTCACCCGGCGGCCACGGGCTCGGCCGAGCCGGTTACGGCTCACGTCCGCCGTTCGCGGACAGCAACCCGCGGACCCGTTCGGCGGTGTCGACCGGTCCCGCCCCGGGCAGTCCGTCCAAGATCTCCAACGCCGCGGTCCAGTTCTCCCGCGCCTTCGCGGTGTCCCCGGCTTCCTGCCACGTCAGGCCGAGTTCGGTCCGGGCATCCGCTTGGCCGTGCAGGTCCGCCAGCTCTCCCAGCACCTCCAGGCAGCGCTCGAAGCAGTCGACCGCCTCGGGGAATCTCCGCCACCTCTGGTAGGTGATCCCCAGGTTGGACAGCGTCCTCGCCATGTCGTGGTTGTTGTCCACCGCCTTGGCCATGTCGATGCTCTTCCGGTGGTGCTCGACGGCACGCGCGAAATCGCCGAGTTCCCGATAGCAGATGCCCACGTGGTTGATCACCCGGGCGATGGCGATCTCGTCCTCGACGTCCTGGCAGATGCGCAGGTCCCGAACGTGGTATTCGAGGGCTTCGGCGGGCCTGCCCAGCAGGCGGTTGGCCAGTCCGAGGTTGTGCAGTACGTTTCCGCCGCGCTCCGGGGCTCCCAGCTGCTCGAAGATCCGGAGCGCCTGCCCGCACGTGGCGACCGAGTCGTCCAAGCGCCCCATCACCCGGTAGACCTCACCGAGCCGGTTCAGGGCTCGGGCCTCCCCCTCCCGGTCACCGATCCTCCGCAGGATCTCCAAGGACTGGTGAAGTCGCGCCAACGCCTCGTCGTGCTGGCCCCGCTGGCGGAAGAACCTGCCGACGTTGGTGGAGGTTCAGCGCCATCCGCACCACGGTGCGCGACGACAGTTCCGAGGTTGCTCCGCTCCTTGTCGGTCCACGCCAGCGCTTCCTTCACGCCCGCGAAGCGGTTCGACTCGGCCGGCTTCCCCACGCACCACAGGTTGGTGTCGTGGAAGGCTGCTGCGTAGTAGTCGATCAGGCGATTGACCGCGATCCTGCGCTCTGAGTCCTCCTCGGGACAGCCTGCGGAGCATCTCGCGGGTCTGATGGACAGGCGTGCCGGCGAGCGCCGCCACCGCCTCGGTCTCCAGATCACCATTGGGGTGCATGCCCAGCAGCCGGAACAGGCGCGCGTGTCGGGCGTCCAGGCTTGTGCAAGACAGGTCGAAAGCGGCTCGCACGGCCAGGCTCCCGTCGTAGTTCAGCACTTCCAGCCGCTTGCGGACGTCGACCAGCGCGTCCGCCATCTCGGTGATCGAACGGTCCGGATCGGCCACCAACATCGCTGCGGCCACCCGGATGGCCAGCGGAAGACCTCCGCACAACGTCGCCACCCGGCTCGTCGCGGTCGTGCCGGCGGAGGCGCGACGGTCGTCCGGGTCGCTCGCCCGGAGGATGTTCGCGAGCATCGTCACGGCCTCGGCAACCGGAAGCACGTCGACGTGCATCGACCGCGCGCCATCCAGATCCGCCAGCCGGTCTCTGCTGGTCACCAGCACTCGGTGCGCGGAGGTCCCGGGTAAGAGCGGCCGGACCTCGGCGCTCGCCGAGGCGTTGTCGGCGACGATCAGGGTCCGGCGTCGAGAACTCAACGCGGTCCGCCAGGGACCCGTCGTACCCGCGCAGGTCGATCATGATCACGCCGCCGGGGAACCAGCCCCTGCTTTCCGCCACGTGTGCCGCGCGGACCGCCGGCGCTGTCTTGCCGACGCCGGGAAGGCCGCCGAAGGCCCACACCACGATGGGCACTCCGTCCGCTGTCGGCGTCAGCGACGACAGGAGCAGGTCCAGTTCGTGTTCCCGACCCACGAACACCGGCTGGGCGGGCAGGCCCGCCACTGCGGTCGGTCGGGCGGGCACCGGGATCACCACGGTGCCCGAGCCCGTGCGACTTCGGGCAGCAGCACCGGACGCTTCGCTGTGTGCGCTGTCCATACGGGCAGTCTGGAGGCGCACACAGCGCGTCGGGAGCGGCCGAGCGGGTTACAGGTCCAGGCCGGTGAGGACGAGGACGTGCTCCTCGGTCAGGTCGGTCATCGCGGCGTGCACGCCCTCGCGGCCGGTGCCGGATTCCTTCACGCCGCCGTAGGGCATCTGGTCCGCGCGGAAGCTCGGGACGTCGCCGACGATCACGCCGCCGACCGCCAGCCGCTTGGACGCCTTGAACGCCAGCCGCACGTCGTTGGTGAACAGGCCCGCCTGGAGGCCGAACCGGGAGTCGTTGACCTTGTCGAACGCCTCCTCCACCGACTCGACCCTGGTCAGCACGACCACCGGGCCGAAGACCTCCTCGTCGACGACCTTGCAGTCCGCCGGCACGTCGGCGAGCACGGTCGGCGCGTAGACCGCGCCGTCCCGGGTGCCGCCCGTGAGCAGGGTCGCGCCCGCCGCGACGGCCTCGTCCACCCAGGTCTCCACGCGCTGCGCGGCGGCCTCGTTGATCAGCGGGCCGACGTCGGTGGCCGGGTCCTGCGGCGCGCCGGTGCCGAGCTTGCGCACGTGCGCCACGACGGCCTCGGCCACCGCGTCGTACACGTCGGCGTGCAGGTAGACCCGCTGCACCGAGATGCACGACTGCCCGCCCTGGTACATCGCGAACGTGGCGATCCGCTGCGCGGCCCAGTCCAGGTCCGTCCAGTCCGGGCAGACCACGGCCGCCGCGTTGCCACCCAGCTCCAGCACGACGTGCTTGCGCGGCACGCGGTCCAGGATGCCGTAGCCCACCGGGCCGGAGCCGGTGAACGACACGACCGGCAGCCTCGGGTCCGCGACCAGCTCGCTGGCGACCTCGTTGGGCACCGGGATGACCGACCACGACCCGGCCGGCAGGTCGGTCTCGGCCAGGATCGAGCCCAGCAGCAGCGCCACCAGCGGGGTGGCCGGCGCCGGCTTGAGCACGATCGGCGCGCCCACCGCGATGGCCGGCGCGACCTTGTGCGCCACCAGGTTCAGCGGGAAGTTGAACGGCGCGATGCCCAGCACGACGCCGCGCGGGGCACGGCGGACCAGCGCCAGCCGCCCGGACGCGGCCGGGTCGGTGTCCAGGCGCTGCAACTCGCCGGAGAACCGGCGGGCCTCCTCGGCGGCCCAGCGGAACGTCGACACCGCCCGGGCCACCTCCATCCGGGACCACTTGAGCGGCTTGCCGGACTCGGCGGTGATCAGCGCCGCGACCTCCTCGGCGCGCTCGGCGAGGCTGCGGGACACGTGGTCCAGCGCGGCGGCACGGGCGTGCGCGGGCAGGGACGCGAACTCCTCGGCCACGTCCGACGCGGCGGCGACGGCCCGTTCCACGTCCTGCGCCGTCGCGTTCGACGTGGTGCCGGCCAGCGCGCCGTCGTACGGGCTGCGCACCTCCACCACGTCCGCGCTCGACGTGGCCTGCCCGGCGACCCAGTACGGGGTGTTCATCGTCCGACTCCTTCGACAATCGCGTGTTCCAGCACCGCCAGGCCCTCGGCCAGCACCCCGTCGGGGATCACCAGCGGGGGCAGCAGGCGGATGACGTTTCCGTACGTCCCGCAGGTCAGCACGACCACTCCGGCCGCGTGGCACGCCTTGGCCACCCGCGTCGCGACCTCGGGCGTCCGGTCGGCGAACTCGACGGCCAGCATCGCGCCGCGCCCGCGCACGTCGCCGCGCCCGCCCACCGCGGCGCGCAGCCGGGGCAGCACGGTCGCCTCGATCCGCCGGGCAGCGGCGTTGAGGTCGAGTTCGGCCATGGTGTCGATCGCGCCCAGCGCGGCGGCGCACGCGACCGGGTTGCCCCCGTACGTGCCGCCGAGCCCGCCGCTGTGCACCGCGTCCAGCACGTCGGCGCGCCCGGTCACCGCCGCCAGCGGCAGCCCGCCGGCGATGCCCTTGGCGGTGGTGACGAGGTCCGGCACCACGTCCTGGTGCTCGGCGGCGAACCACGCGCCGGTGCGGCAGAACCCGGTCTGGATCTCGTCGGCGACCAGCAGCACGCCGCGCGCCCGGCACCAGTCGGCCAGCGCGGCCAGGAACCCCGGCGCGGGCTCGATGAACCCGCCCTCGCCCTGGATCGGCTCGATCAGCACGCACGCGGGCGTCCCGACCTGCTTCTCGACCAGGTCGACGGCGCGCGCGGCGGCCTCGGGGCCGGTCAGCCCGTCGCGGTAGGGGTAGGACATCGGCACGCGGTACACCTCGGGCGCGAACGGCCCGAAACCGTGCTTGTAAGGCATGTTCTTGGCGGTCAACGCCATCGTGAGGTTCGTGCGCCCGTGGTACGCGTGGTCGAACACGACGACCGGCGCGCGCCCGGTGGCGTGGCGGGCGATCTTCACCGCGTTCTCCACGGCCTCCGCGCCGGAGTTGAACAGCACCGAGCGCTTCTCGTGCGTGCCGGGCGTCAACGCGTTGAGCCGCTCGCACACCTCCACGTACTCCTCGTACGGCGTGACCATGAAGCAGGTGTGGCTGAAGCGGTCGATCTGCGCGTGCACGGCCGCCGCCACGCGCGGCGCGGGGTTGCCGACGCCGGTCACCGCGATGCCGGACGCGAGGTCGATCAGCCGGTTGCCGTCGACGTCGACCAGCAGGCCGGCCTCGGCGCGGTCGACGTAGACGGGCAGGGTCGAGCCCACCCCGGCCGCGACCGCGCCCTTGCGGCGGGCGGCGAGTTCCAACGACCGGGGGCCGGGGATCTGGGTGCGCAGTCGGGTCACGGGTCCAGCATCCGTCCCCGGAGCCGAACCGGCCAGTGGAGGAAATGGCGAACCTGGGTGTGAACCCTGTACAAAGTGTCCATGCCGCTCACGCTGGAGGGCCTGGCCCGCGAGGTGGGCCTGCCGGTGCACGTCGACGCCGGGCTGGACCGGCCGGTCGCCTGGGTGCACAGCACCGAGCTGGCCGACCCCACGCCGTTCCTGGAAGGCGGCGAGCTGCTGCTGACCACCGGCATCGCGCTCGGCCCGCACCGCGCCTACGTGCGCCGGCTGGTCGACGCGGGCGCGGTCGGGCTGGGCTTCGGCACCGGCCTGAGCCACGCGACCGTGCCCGCCGACCTGGTCGACGCCGCCCGCGCGGCCGGGCTGCCGCTGGTCGAGGTGCCGCGCAAGGTCCCCTTCATCGCGATCACCAAGGCCGTCTCGCGGGCCGTCGCGGCCGACGAGTACGCCAACCTCACCCGGACGAGCGATGCCCAACGGGCGCTCACCCGGGCCGCGCTCACCTCCACGGAGGCCGTGGTGCGCCGGCTGGCCGTGCTGGTCGGCGGCGCGGTGGCGCTGCTCGACGCGTCCGGCGAGACCGTCCACGCCGGCGGCGAGCTGCCCGACCTGCGCGACGAGGCCCGGCGGCTCGGCGTCGGCCCGGCGGGCTCGGCGTGGCAGGAGGGGGAGCGGCACCTGGCGATGCAGGTGCTCGGCCGGCGCGGCTACCTCGCCGTGGCCACCGCCGGTCCGCTCGACGCCGCCGACCGGCACATCGTCAACACCGCCGCGTCCCTGCTCACCCTCGCGCTGGCCCAGTCCGACGCGGTGGACGGGGTGCGCCGCGAACTGCGCACCGCCCAGTTCCGGCTGCTGCTGGCCGGGCAGCCGGTCGCCGACGCGCCGACCGGCCCGTTCCGGGTCTTCGTGCTGCCGAAGGACATTTCCGGGACCGACCAGGCCGATCCGCCCGGATTCCGGGCCGAGCACGAGGGCCGCGTCGTGGTGCTCGCGCGCGAGATCGACCGGCCCGCGCACGCCTCGGGAGAGGTCGACGCGGGCAGCGTCGCGCGCGGCTACCGGGAAGCCCTGCGGGCCGCCGAAGAACACGTCGCGGACTTCGCCGACGTACCCGGATCCGGTTTGCTGGCAACGGATGTGGCCCACCACGCGGCCACCCTGCTGGCCCCGCTGGACGTGCGGCTGCGGGAGTCGCTGAGGGTGTGGCTGGGCTGCCACGGCCAGTGGGACCCGGCCGCCGCCGCGCTGGGCGTGCACCGGCACACCATCCGCAACCGGATGCGGCGCGTGGAGGAGCTGCTGGGCCGTTCGCTGGACTCGCCCGGGGTGCGAGCGGAGCTCTGGTTCGCCTTGCACGCCGGCCAGTAGTCTGAGCCCGGCGCCGCCGCGTCCAGCCTGGGTACCAGGGGGAATCTTATGGCGCGTTTCCGCTTCCTCGCGCACGCGGCCGCAGCGGTGACCGTGGCGGCCGGCCTGCTCACCGCCGTGTTCACCGGGACCGCGAGTGCGTGCAGCTGCTTTCCCGGCGACAACGAGTCCTGGCGCTACGCACGGGCCGACCACGTGTTCGTCGGTCTGGTGACCGCCAAGCGGCGGGACACCACCCGCGACCAGTTCGTCTACACCGTCGTCGTGAGCAAGGAGTACAAGGGCGACGTGCCGCGCCGCGTCGACGTGGCCACCCACGTCCAGGGGACGGCGTGCGGCATCGAACTCACCATCGGCACCAAGTACCTGGTGTTCGGCAAGGGCGACAGCACCGACCGGCGCGTGGAGTCCCACCTGTGCGACGGCACCCGCCTCGCGTCGGCGGGACCGCCGGTCACCACGGGGCCGCCGACGTCCACGACGCCGACCCCGACCTGTTCGACTTCCACCGCCACATCGACCTGAGGGGGATCCAGTGGCGCGTTTACGTTTCCTGGCCCACGCCGCAGCCGCGGCGACCATGGCCGCGGGGCTGCTGACCGTGGTGTTCACCGGCACGGCCAGCGCGTGCAGTTGCCTGCCGGGTGACACCGAGCCGCAGCGCTACGCGCGGGCCAACTACGTGTTCGCCGGCGTCGTGGTCGGCGAGAAGCTGGAGACCAACAAGCCGGAGACGCCGTACGACGACCAGTACCGCTACACGGTCAAGGTGAGCAAGGAGTACAAGGGCGACGTGCCGCACCGCGTCGACGTGCTCACGTCCACCAGCGGCTCGCTGTGCGGCATCCGGCTGACGGTGAACACCAAGTACCTGGTGTTCGCGAACGGCGACCTGGCCGTCGGGACGCTGGGCACGCACCTGTGCAGCGGCACGCGGCTCGCGTCGGGCGGCCCGCCGAACACCGTGCCGTCGCCCACGCCCACGACGACGACACCGCCCACGACGCCCTGCGCCACCGCCGCGCCGTGACCGGGTGACCGCCGGTCCGCACGGGCCGGCGGTCATGCCTCGTCGCGCTGGTACTCCTCGTCCGGGTCGGCGTCCGCGTCCTGGGCGTCCCTGGTCTCGTCCACCTCGCCCAACGCCTCCAACTTGGCGTCCGGGTCGTCGATGAACTCGTCCAGGGTCGGCTCGTGTCCGGTCATACCGGCGGTTTACCCGTTGTTGCGCGAACCCGAACACGGCGATCGTCGCCCAACCGGGGAAACGCGGCGGTTTGTGACGGGAGTGCTACGGCCAGATGGACTCGAAACGGCAAACGGGGTAGCCCGCTTGCGGAGCGTGACGGTAGTTTCCGGCGCACGGATGGCTCGGTCAGCGCAGCGGAGGTCGGCCGGATGTGGGACGGGGACCTGACCGGTGAAGTGGTCGACGGGCGGTACGCGTTAGGCAACCTCTACGGGTCCGGTGGCATGGCCGAGGTCTACCGGGCGTTCGACACCAGGCTCGACCGCAAGGTCGCGATCAAGCTGTTCCAGGGCACCGCGACGCCCGAGGACCAGATCCGGCTGGACCGGGAGGCCCAGGTCCTGGCCGGGCTGAGGTGCCCCGGCGTGGTCACCGTGTACGACACCGGCTCCTACCGGGGCCGGCCCTTCTACGTGATGCAGCCCGTCGAGGGCGGCACGCTGCGCCGCCGGATGCGCGAACCGCTCGCGCCCGAGGTGGTCGCCCGGATCGGCGCGCAGATCGCCGAGATCCTCGCCCACGTGCACCGGCACGGCGTCGTGCACCGCGATGTGAAACCTTCCAACATCCTGCTCGACCCCGGCGAGCGGCGCGCCTACCTGGCCGATTTCGGGTTGGCGCTGCAGGCCCAGGTGACCAGGGTGACCCGCTCCGGGATCCTGGTCGGCACGGCCGGCTACCTCGCGCCCGAGCAGGTGCGCGGCGCGGAGGTCGGGCCGGCGGCGGACGTCTACGCGCTCGGCCTGGTGCTGCTGGAGTGCCTGACCGGGCGGCCCGAGTACCCCGGCGGCGACACCGAGGCCGCGCTGGCCCGGCTGCACCGCGAGCCGCGCGTGCCCGAGCACCTGCCCGCCCGGTGGGGCGAGGTGCTGACCGCGATGACGCACACGCTGCCGTCCAAGCGCCCGTCGGCGGCCGAGAGCGCCCGGCTGCTCGCCTCCGCCGAGAAGGCCAGCCTCGGGGCGTCGCCGCTGACCGAGGTCCAGGCCGCGGTGCGGCCCGAGCCGCTGGTGGACCTCGGGTCGGCGGCGGGGGCCGAGCCCTCTGCGGCCACCGGGGCGCGGCCGACGTCGCGGCGGCGGGCCGTGCTGCTGTTCGGCGGGGTCGCCGTCCTGGTGGTCGCGGTCGCCCACGCGGCGGTGTTCGGCCTGCGCGACACGCCGCCGGCGGACCTGCACCAGCCGCCGACCACGACGACGCACACGGTGGTGGTGACGCAGGCGCCGTCCACGGTGACCGTGGTGGAGCAGGCGGACCGGCCGGAGACGGTGGTCGTGACCGAGGTGGTCCAGCGCAGGGCGCAGCCCGCACCGGTCGAACCGGTCGAGGAGGTCCGGCCGACCACCGGCGTGACCACGACCTCGGAGGTCGAGCCGACGGTGGACATCCAGCCGACGAAACCCAACGGCAAGCCGAAGAAGACCGCCGCGGCGCCCCCCACCACCTCCGACGGTTGAAGGGTCGGCGCCCGCGGCGCGCACCCGCCGCTCCCGGCCCACGCCCGGGGCCGGCCCCGGTAGCGGGGCCGCTGGTCAGCGCAGGGCGGGCAGCAGCTCGTCGCGGGCGAAGTCCAGGAAGCCCTCCTGGTGCGCGCCGCCGACCTGGACCAGCGCGAGGTCGGTGAACCCGGCGTCGGCGAACGCCCGCGCCGCCTCGACCACCGGGCCCGCGTCCGGCCCGCACGGGATGCTCTCCGCGACGTCCGCCGGCCGCACGAACCGCGTCGCCGCGGCGAACCCGGCCGGGCCGGGCAGCTCGGCGTTGACCTTCCAGCCGCCCGCGAACCAGCGGAACTGCTCGTGCGCGCGGGCGACCGCGCGGTCCCGGTCCGGGTCCCAGCAGATCGGCAGCTGCCCGATCTTGCGCGACGCGCCGCCCTGGAACACGTCCCACTCGCGGGACAGCTCCGCGTCCGGCTCGACCGCCACCATCGCGTCGGCCAGCGGCGCGAACGTGCGCACCGACTGGCCGCCGGAGACCGCCACGGCGATCGGCACCCGCTGCTCGGGCAGGTCCCACAGCTTCGCCGAGTCGACCCGGAAGTGCTGCCCGGAGTGGTTGACGTACCCGCCGTCGAACAGCAGCGAGATGATCTCCACGGCCTCCCGCAGCATCTCGTGCCGCACGTTCACCGGCGGCCACCCGCGCCCGGCGACGTGCTCGTTCAGGTTCTCGCCCGCGCCCAGGCCCAGGGTGAACCGGCCGTCGCTCAACAGTTGCACGGTGGCGGCCTTCTGCGCGACGACGGCCGGGTGGTACCGGAAGGTCGGGCACGTCACGTAGGTCATCAGCCCGACCCGCTCGGTGGCCTGGGTGACCGCGCCGAGCACGCTCCACGCGTACGGCGAGTGCCCCTGCGCCTCCAGCCAGGGCGAGTAGTGGTCGCTGACCACCTCGAAGTCGAACCCGGCCCGCTCGGCGAGCCCGGCGTGCCGCACCAGGTCCCGGGGTCCGGCCTGCTCGGTCATCAGGGTGTAGCCGATCCGCACGCGTCCTCCTCGGGCCAGGGGGCGGGCACCCCGCGCTCACGCGGCTCGGCCACGCCGAACCCTCCGGTCCGCGCCCGCCCGGCTCGCCGGACCGCCGCGCGGTCCCACCCAAGACTCCCCGACGACCACCGCCCGCGCATCCGGGGCGTTCCGGCGGCACGGGCGGCGGCCGGCCGCCGCGAACCCGTCAGTCCACGAACCCGGTGATCAGCCGCACCCACTCGGCCGGTGCCTCCAGGGCGGGCGCGTGGCCGCTGTCCAGTTCCGCCCAGCGCGCGCCCGGGATCGCGGCGGCCAGCGCCCGCGTGCACGACGGCGCGATCAGCCGGTCGTGCTTGGTGCCGATCACCAGGGTGGGCACCCGCAGGTCGGCCAGCTCCGCCGTCAGGTCGATCCGCTGCACCAGTTCGACCTGCTCGTCCGCGCCGGGCGGGGTGGTCACCGCGACGATCTCCAGGAAGCCCTCGGTCTGCTCGCCGGTCATCGACCGCCGGAACGGCTCGCCGAGCACCACCGACATCACGAACCGGGCCAGCTCCGCCGGGTCGTCGCCGGCCAGCAGCCGCCGCCACTGCTCGGTGCGGGCCCGGGTGGCGTCGTCGATCTTGGCGAACCCGGCCGTCAGCACCAGGCCGGTCACCCGCTCCGGGTGCCGCAGCGCGGCCCGCACCGCGACCGCGCAGCCCATCGAGTAGCCGACGATCGCGAACCGCTGCTCACCGGCCGCCGCGACCAGCCGGTCGGCCAGGTCGTCCAGGTCCAGCGGCCCGTCGGCGCGCGGCGTGGTGCCGGAGCCCGGGAAGTCCACCGAGTACACCGGGCGGGTGCGGGACAGCGTCGGGATCACCGAGGCGAAGTTCGCCCGCACGGTGCCGCCGGCGCCGTGCGCGAACAAGAGGGCTGTGGTCACCTGGTCGATTCTGCCGGGCGCGGGCGGTGCAGCGCGGCGATCTCGGTGCGGAGTGAGGACCGCAACCAGCGCGGATCGGCCATCCGGTCCTGGTCGGTGTTCAGGCAGACGTGCACGCCCGTCCGGTACACCGTCAGCGCCACCCCCACCGCGTGCCCGGCGGCGACCGGCGGCACCGGGTACACCTCGCGCAGCTCGGCCCCGTCCAGCCGCAGCGGCACGCCGGGCAGCGGCACGCTGGTCACCAGCGCGTCGAACAGCAGCGGCGCGCACCGGCCGGCGATCGGCGCGGCGAGCCGGTGCACGGCGGGCGGGAGGCGTTCGGCGAGCAGCGGCAACGCCCCCGCGCCCCGCTCGGGACCGGCGGCCTTGTGCCGCTCCATGGTCGCCCGCACGGCCCGCAGCCGCTCGACCGCGTCCGGCTCGCCCACCGGGAGTTCGCACAGGAACCCGGAGATCCCGTTGCCCGCGCCGCCGGCGCCGCGCCGGGCCACCGGGACCAGCGCGCGCAGCGTCGTGCCCTCGTCGGCGCAGCCGTGCGCGACCAGCCACTGCCGCAGCGCGCCGGTCACCAGCGCCAGCAGCACGTCGTTGACGGTCCCGCCGTGCACCCGCCGCACCCGGTGCACCTCGTCCACGCCCAGCCGCGCCATCACCACGTGCCGCCGACGCGCGGACAGCGACACCACGGGGGAGCGCCGGGCCGGCGGACGGGCACCGCGCAGCACGTCCGACGCGATCCCGGCGGTGCGCGCGAGGTCCATCACCGACCCGAACAGACCCTTCGCGGGCCGTGCGGCGGGCACGGCGGGCAGGGCGCGGTCCGCGTCGTCCAGCAGCCGCAACCCCAGGCCGACCGCTTTCACCCCGTCGCACAACGCGTGGTGCAGCTTGACCACCACCGCGAACCGACCGCCGCCCAGCCCGGTCACCACGTGCAGCTCCCACGGCGGCCGGCCCAGGTCCAGCGGCTGCGCCATCAGGTGCGACACCAGCGCGGCCAACCGGTCCTCGGGCACCTTCGGCGCGGCGCGCAGGTGGTGGCCGACCACGTGGTCCTCGACGGTGAAGCCGGGGTCGTCCACCCAGGTCGCGCCGCCCGGCGGCAGCCACGACGCCCGCGCCCGCCGGCGCAGCGCGGGCACCTCCCGGGCGCGTTCGCACAGCAGCGCGACGATCCGCGCCGGGTGCACCGGCCGTTGCGGGGCGAACTTGGCGACCGCGCCCAGGTGCATCGGGTTGCGGTCGTCCTCCAGGCACAGGAAGGCGACGTCCAACGGGCTGAGCCGGCTCATGGCGGTTCCTCGGGCGTTTGGGGGAACGTCCAGGCAACCAGGCGCGGGTGACGGTGGCGTGGCAGCGACGTGACGTGCCCGGGACATCCGGCCCGAGTGCTCGCCCCACCGCGTGGCCTGCTGGGCGACCTTGACCGGCCCGCGGCCCGCCGGCGTCGGGGCGGAGGGCGGTCGGTTCAGGTCGCGCCGGCCGCCGTCCGAGGTGGGGCCGGCTGGTGTGGAGCCCCCCCGGCCTGCGGCTCGGCGGCGTGAGGGCGGAGGGGTTGGCTCGGATCGGGCCGGCCGTCTGCTGGGTGTGGGTCGGTGCAGGTCGAGTCGGCTACCGCTGGAGCGAGGCCGGCTCGTGTCGAGCCCGGCCTTTGCGTGCTGACGTGAGGGCGGACGGGTCGGCTCAAGCTGGGGCGGCCGTGCCCGCTGGGCAGGAGGCGGTGCAGGGTCGGGTCGGCTCCGCTGGAGCGAGGCCGGCTCGCGTCGAGCCGCGCCGTTGCGTGCTGAAGTGAGGGCGGACGGGTCGGCTCAAGCTGGGGCGGCCGTGCCCGCTGGGACGTGGGTCGGCGCAGGTCGAGTCGGCCACCGCAGGAGCCAGGCCGGCTCGTGCTGAGACCTGCCGTTGCGTGTTGACGCTAGGGCGGAGGGGTTGGGCTCATGTCGTGCTGGCCGTAGAAGGGGTGTGTCCAGGTCGGTTGGCTGCTGCCTGCCAGAAGCGCGGGCCGGTCCAGGTTGGACCGGTCGCCGTCGAGGCCCGGCGGTGTGAGGCCGGAGGGCGGTCAACTCATGTCGTGCCGGACGCCGATGAGCGGTGTGCGCAGATCGATTGCTGCCCAACCGCAGCGCAGCTCGCATTGACGACCGCCAGGGCGAGGCCGGGCCGTTGCGTGCCGGCGTGACGGCGGAGGGCTGTCGGCCCATGTCGTGCTGGTCGTCGAAGGGCGGTGTGTCCAGGTCAAGCCGGGTGCCGCCGGCTCCGGAGCGTGGGTCTGCGCAGGTCGGATCGGTAGCCGCCGGGGCGGGGCCGGTTTGTGCGGAGCCCGGCCGTTGCCCGCCGGCGCGACGGCGGAAGGTGGTCGCCCAGGTCTTGCCGGCCATCGATGAGCGGTGTGGCCGGCTCAGGGGCCTGCCCGGTGCGCGGATCGGCTATCGCCAGGACACGGACGGCGCGCCCGTCCACCGATCTGCGGACCGCTGGAGTGAGTTCGGCGGGCGGTCGGCTCAGGCCAGGCTGGCTGCCGATGAGCGGTGTCCGAAATCGGGTGACCGCCGCCTGCCCGGAGCGCCGGACCGGAGGAGGTCGAGTCGGCCGCTGCCAGGTCGAGGCCGGCTCGTGTGGAGTCCGACCTGCGGCCCGCCGGGGCGGGGCCGGCTCATGTCGAGGTCTGACCTGCGGCCCGCTGTAGCGCGGCTGGAAGGTGGTCGGCTCAAGTCCGGCCGGCTGCTGCTTGTCCGGAGCGCCGAGGCGGAGGAGGTCGAGTCGGCCGCCGTCGGAGCCAGGCCGGGTTCGTGTCGCGTCCGACCTGCGGCTCACCGTCGTGAGTGCGGAAGGTGGTCGGCCCAGGTCGAGCCGGCCACCGGAACGAGACCGGCTCACGTCGAGCCCGGCCGCTGCCCGCCGGCACGTGGCCGGAAGATGGTCGTCCCGCATCGGACCCGCCCGCCGGCGAACGGCTACAGGCGGTGCGGTCGGCATCGCGCCTCGACCGGGGTGCGGTGGCCGGGGCGTGGCGGGCTGGTCTGGCGGTGTGGTCAGCGGGTGTCGAGGTAGACGCGGATCGCGGTGCCGTCTTCGCGGGTGTGCACGCGGACGAGGTCGCACAGGAGGTTCACCAGCATCACTCCGTAGCCGCCGTGCGCGGACGGGCCGGGGTGGCGGCGGCCGACCATCGGGTTCGTCAGCCGGCCGCCGTCGCGGACCTCGCACACCGTCGCCGTGCCCTCCCGCCACAGCAGCACCGTGCCGCGGCCGTCGGCGTGCACGACGCTGTTGGTCGCGAGTTCGTTGACCGCGAGCACCAGGTCCTCCACCCGCTCCTCGGGCAGGCCGGCGTCGCGCGCGAACGCCGCCACCACTTGCCGGGTCCCGGTCAGGCCGTCCACGTCGAACGGCCGCTCCAGCGCGTCCGGCGGAGGTGGTGGCAGCGGGCGGTTGAACTCCTCGAAGGTCAGCAGCGGGTCGCGGTAGCCGGTGCTGGCCCGCCGGCGGGTGCCCTCGACCACGACCGGGTGGGTGGTCTCGGCGTCGTCCAGCACCGACGGGGCCAGCCCGCCGGCGTCGTACGCGCACAGGATCCACGCCGGGCGGTCCTCGAACGCGGTGTTGACCAGGGCTTCGTGCTGCACGCAGGCGGGGTATTCGAGGTCCGTCCGTCCGGCCCACACCGGTTCGCCCACGATCCGCACCCGGCCGCCGCGCCCGCCGTCGGTGAACGACGAGAGCACGCCCGGGATGATCCGGCCCGGGTTGCGGCCGGCCCGCGTCATGTCCAGGAACTCCACCCGGTCCGCGTCCGCGCCCAGCGCGCCCCGGAGCAGGTCGACCTTCGGCCGGGGCACGGCGACCAGCACCGGTTCGCCCGCCGACAGGCCCTCCAGCACGAACGGCGCGCTGCCCGCCACGTATTCGTCCGCGTCGCGGTAGAGCAGTGCCTCGTGCACGAAATCGACCACTGGGGGAGCCTCCGAACGGTTGCCTGCGGGAGGTCTACCCATTCAGTATCGCCCGCGAACACCGCTCCCGGACGTGCGCCGCAGGCACACACGTTTGACGGGGTCCAGCCCGCGCTCCGCCTCCTCCTCGACGATCGCCGCCAACGCGGGGGTGAGGTCGGCGATCTCGCGGAAGCCGAGGCGCTCGTAGTAGGGCGCGTTCCACGGGATGTCGCGGAACGTGGTGAGCGTCAGACCGTCCAGCCCCCGGGCCCCGGCCCACTGCTGGACGTGGTCGAGCAGCCGCGCGCCGATGCCGCGCCGGGCCTGGTCGGGGTGCACGCTGACCTGCTCTACGTGCGCGAACCCGTCGACCTCGGCCACCGCGATCCACGCCACCGGGTCGGGGTCGGCGGCCACCCAGACGTGCAGCCGGGCCAGCACGTCCAGCGGCAGGTGGTCGTCGTCGGCGATCTCGGGCATCCCGAAATCGCGGAACGGCTCGCCGGAGGCGTCCTCGATGTCCTGGAGGAGGGGGAACTCGTCGGGTCGGGCGGGTCGGATGTCCACGCCGGGATGATCGGCCGCCCGGCCGGTGCGGCTCAACCCGATTGCCGCGTGGCCGTGTCGCGCGTCACCTCGGACCGGATCGTCGCGGGGTCACCGCGGCCGGGTGGAGTTGGAGCGCTGGTCGGGGATCGCCCGGCCCGCGGCTGCCGCCGTCACGTCCGGGAAGTGCGGGAACAGCCGGTCGAGGTCCATCTTGCCGAACACCCGCCGCACGTGCGGCGGCACGGCGGCCAGCCGCAGCCAGCCGCCGGCGCGCTGCGCCCGCGCGCGCGTGCGGACCAGCGCGCTCATGGCCTGCGCGCCGCAGAACGCGACCCCGGACATGTCCAGCACGATCCGGTCCCGGCCCTCGGTCACCAGGCGGTCCAGTTTGTCCAGCACCCGGCGGGCCCCCGCCAGGTCCAGCTCCCCGGTCGCGACGACCACCGCGCACCCCGTCCGGTGGGCTTCGACCGACAACGCCAGCATTCCCTGGTCCCCTCACGCCACCCGGCAGATCTCGTCGTCGCCCAACCCGATCAGGGTGAGCAGCAGCCCTTCCCGCGTCGACCACGGGCAGATGGCCACCTCGTCGTGCCCGGCGGCCGTCATCAGCGCCTCGGCCACGACCGCGCCCGCCGCGCTCTGCCCGGCCCGGTGCCGGGAGATGCCCGGCAGGCGCGCGCGTTGCCGCTCGGGCATCGCGGCCAGCCGCCGCGCCCATCGCCGCAGGTCCGCGACGTGCAGGGAGCGGCGCACGTCCGGGCCGTCGCGCTGGGGGCGCGCCCCGGACAGCCGGGCCAGCTGCTGGAAGACCTTCGAGCAGCCGACCGCGAAGTGGTCGCGCAGGTCGCCCAGCGCGGCGATCGCGTCGAGCACCGACACCCGCAGCTCGTCCGGGTCGACCGGGCAGCGGGACAGGGTGCGCGCGCCGTAGGGCAGCGTCGCCGCCGCCACGGGTTCGCCCGCGGACCCGGCGGCCACCTCGACCGTGCCGCCGCCGATGTCGAGCACCAGCATCGGACCGGTGTCCGCGCCGAACCAGTTGCGTGCCGCCAGGTAGGCCAGCCGGGCTTCCTCCACACCGGACAGCGACCGCAGCGCGACCCCGGTGCGGCGTTCCACCTCGGCGAACACCTCGGTCGCGTTGGGCGCGTCGCGCAGCACCGACGTCGCCCACGGCAGCACCTCGCGCACGCCCGCGCGCTGCGCGACGTGGTGTGCCTCACGCACCGCCGCGACCACCTGGTCCACTCCCGACCTGCGGACTCCGGCGTTGCCGTCCAGACTGAGGTCGAGCCGCAGTCGGGTCTTGTGGGACAGCACGGGGCGCAACGCCGGGTCGTCGACCACGACGAGGTGCGCGCTGAAGCAGCCGACGTCGAGCACGCCGACCTGACCTGGTCCTCCGGACATCCGTTTACGCCACCGCCCACTCTTCGAAGCCCCGGGGTTCCCACGGTGACATCGGGTGAAACCACGCATAGTTTGCGTAGCCCTACGTACTACTACCCGGATTGTTCGTGGTCGCGCGTCGCCCGAAGGTGGAAATCACATGGCCGCCAGTCCTCACCGACCCCTGCATGGCGGCCGAGTGGAACGGAGAACACCCCATGCGACAGGATCGCTCGACCCCGAGACGGGTCGTGACCGCGTGCCTGGCGACGTCGGCGCTGATGGCCGGTGTGGGCTACGGGTACGGGTACGCCGCAGAAGGCACCATCCGCGGTGCGGGCGCAGCCGGTGCGGTCAAGGACGCCTACATCGTAGTGTTCAAGGACAGCGCGGTCGGCGCGCAGCAGACCCCGGCCAAGGCGGGTGACCTGGCCGCGAAGTACGGCGGCAAGCTCAAGCTCACCTACACCGCCGCGCTGCGCGGCTTCTCGGTGTCGATGAGCGAGGCCCAGGCGCGCAAGCTCGCCGCCGACCCGGCGGTGGACTACGTGGAGCAGGACGGCATCGCCAAGGCGACCGGCGTGCAGGACAACCCGACCTGGGGCCTGGACCGGATCGACCAGAAGAACCTGCCGCTGGACAAGAAGTACAACTACGCCAACACCGCGTCGAACGTCACCGCGTACGTCGTGGACACCGGCATCCACAAGGCGCACAGCGAGTTCGGCGGCCGGGCGGTCGACGGGTACGACTTCATCGACAACGATTCGGTCGCGCAGGACTGCAACGGCCACGGCACGCACGTCGCGGGCACCATCGGCAGCAACACCTACGGCGTCGCCAAGGGCGTCAAGCTGGTCGCGGTGCGGGTGCTCGACTGCCAGGGCCAGGGCGAGTGGTCGCAGGTCATCGGCGGTATCGACTGGGTGGCGAAGAACGCCGTCAAGCCCGCCGTGGCGAACATGAGCCTGGGCGGCGGGGCGGACTCCTCGGTGGACAACGCGGTCAAGAAGGCCATCGCGGCCGGTGTCACCTTCGCCGTGGCGGCCGGCAACGACAACAAGGACGCGTGCTCCACCTCGCCCGCGCGGACCCCCGAGGCGATCACGGTGAACGCCACGGACAGCTCCGACACCCGGTCGACGTTCTCCAACTACGGTTCGTGCACGGACATCTTCGCGCCCGGCACGGGCATCACCTCGACGTGGAACAACGGCGGCACCAACTCCATCAGCGGCACGTCCATGGCGACGCCGCACGTGGTGGGCGCGGCCGCGCTGTACCTGTCGGGCAAGCCCTCGGCCGCGCCGGCCGAGGTCGCCAAGGCGCTGACCGACAACGCGACCAGCGGTGTCGTCAAGAACGCGGGTTCGGGTTCGCCGAACAAGTTGTTGTACACGGGATTCATCGGTGACGGTGGCCCGAACCCGCCGTGTTCCGGGGGGTCGAACACGGATGACGTGGCGATCCCGGACGCGGGTTCGGCGGTGTCGAGCAACGTGACGGTGACGGGTTGCGACGGCGTGGGTTCGGCGTCTACATCGGTCAAGGTGGACATCAACCACACCTACACCGGTGACCTGGCGATCGATCTGGTCGGTCCGAGTGGCAATGCGATCGTGTTGCGCAAGTCCGGTGGTGTGGGTTCCGCGAGCGGGATCCACGAGACGTTCACGGTCAACACGGGTTCGGAGAACAAGAACGGCACGTGGAAGCTGCGCGTGACGGACGTGTACTCCTACGACACCGGCACCGTCGACGGCTGGTCGATCTCCTTCTGAACCGAACCCGATTTCCCCCCTCTCCACCGGTAGTCCCCCTCGATCGGACGGTTCGCGGCTGCCGCGCCGCGGACCGCACCATCCCTGTGTTCGTGGAGGAACAAGATCATGGGAACACCACTCAAGGCCGTGGCGGTCGTCGCCGCGCTGGCCACGCTCGGCCTGACGCCCCCGGCGTCGGCCCAGGCGGAAGCCGACTACGTCAAGGCGCGCCAGCCGTTCGCGGGCAGCTTCCTGGTGTCGCTCAAGGACGTCCCGCAGGACCGGGCGTCCGGCCAGGCCCAGATCCAAGCGCAGATCCAGCAGACCTCGGAGCACCTCGTCGGCCGCTACGGCGGCAAGCTGAAGTCGGTGTTCTCCGTGGCCATGCGGGGCTTCCTGGTGCGCGACCTGCCGGACGGGCAGGCCCGCAGGCTGGCCGCCGACCCGGCGGTCAAGCGGGTCTTCCAGGACGGCACGGCCAAGGTCGCCGACACCCAGAACAACGCCACCTACGGCATCGACCGGGTGGACCAGAAGAACCTGCCGCTGGACACCAAGTACACCTACAACACCACCGCGTCGAACGTCACCACGTACGTGCTCGACACGGGCATCCGCAAGACCCACAGCGAATTCGAGGGCCGCGCGAACTACGGCTACGACTTCGTGGACGAGGACGCGGAGGCGCAGGACTGCAACGGGCACGGCACGCACGTGTCCGGCACGATCGGCGGCAAGACCTGGGGCGTGGCCAAGAAGACCAAGCTGGTCGCGGTGCGCATCCTCGGCTGCGACGGCAGCGCCCCGGACTCCGACGGCGTCGAGGGCATCGAGTGGATCGCCAAGAACGCGGTGAAGCCCGCCGTGGTCAACGGCAGCTTCACCTTCGACACCCCCGGCATCGGTGACGACGCGATCGGCCGGCTCACCGCGGCCGGCGTGACGTTCGTGGTGGCGGCCGGCAACAGCTCGGCCGACGCGTGCAACACCGGCCCGGCGCGCAACACCAACGTGGTCTCGGTCGGCGCGACGGACAACAACGACAACCGGGCGTCGTTCTCGAACTACGGCTCGTGCGTCGACATCTTCGCGCCCGGCAACAACATCACGTCGGCCAGTCACTCCAGCGACACCGGCAGCGCCAACATGAGCGGCACGTCCATGGCCTCCCCTCACGTGGCCGGCGGCGCGGCGCTCTACCTGGCGGGCAACCCCTCGTCCACGCCCGCCCAGGTGCTCAAGGCGTTGACCGACAACGCGACCAACGGCGTGGTGAAGAACCCGGGTTCGGGTTCGCCGAACAAGCTGCTCTACACGGCGAACTTCGGCGGAGACGTGCCCAACCCGCCGTGTTCCGGAGGGTCGAACACGGATGACGTGGCGATCCCGGACGCGGGTTCGGCGGTGTCGAGCAACGTGACGGTGACGGGTTGCGACGGTGTGGGCACGGCGTCTACATCGGTCAAGGTGGACATCAACCACACCTACACCGGTGACCTGGCGATCGACCTCGTCGGTCCGAGCGGCAACGCGATCGTGTTGCGCAAGTCCGGTGGTGTGGGTTCGGCGAGCGGGATCCACGAGACGTTCACGGTCAACACGGGTTCGGAGAACAAGAACGGCACGTGGAAGCTGCGCGTGACGGACGTGTACTCCTACGACACCGGCACCGTCGACGGCTGGAGCATCACCTTCTAGATCTCCCGAAGACCAACTGACAGGTGCGGGTGAGGCGGGGCGACGTCCGGGTTGTGGGCGTCGCCCCGCTGCCGTGCGCCGAGGGCGTCAGCGGGGGCAGTCGGGGGCCGGCTCGTTGGGCCGCACGGCCACGGTGCCGACGCGTGGTGGCTGCGTGCCGGGGCGCGGGGCCGGTATCGGGCAGATCCGCACCACGGCCGGGGGCGCGCCGGTCCGGTTGCCGCTGTTGTCGAACGTGATCGGCCCACCCGCGCCCGACACCGATTCCCGGGCCGACGAGAAGCCGCTGATCGCCGTGTTCACCTGACCGCGCGGCACCGGCCTGGCGGCGGGCAGACCCCGCAGCGCCGCGGTCACGGTCGCCACCGCGTCGTAGGCGTTCACCGCCCACCCGTCGTCCACGTGCGCGGGGTCGAACCCGGCGTCGGCGAAGTGGCGTTCGAACTCGGCGAAGTTCGGGTGGTCGACGCCGGAACCGTCCGCGCCGGACACCAGCGTGCACAGCAGCCGCACCCGGCCGGCCGTGAACGTGCCCGAGGACAGCCCCTCGACCCGCAGGCTCTCCAGCACCTGGTCGGTCTCGGCGGTGCGCACCCGGTTGCTGTCCGACGTGCTGAGCACGGTCACCGAGGTCGCCGCGCACTGCCCGTCGCCGAACGCGCTGTCCAGGCTGCGCAGGAACCGGCCCATGTCCCGGCCGCGCGCGATGTAGGCGACGCTCACGTCGCCGGGCACCGAGCACAGCCGTTTCGCGGTCTGCGCCACCGTGCTCGGCTCGTCGGAGTCGAACTTGACCTCGGCCAGGTCGCCGCCGAACGCGCGCTGCATCAGCGGCAGGGCGGTGCACGTGTACGGGTCCGATCCCCCTGTGGGCACCATCAGGAACGCCGGGCGGGTGCCGGCCGCCGCCTTCAGCTCGGCGATCTGCGCCTGCGCGCGGAACGCCACCCGGTAGTAGTAGTCCTTGCCGACGCCGCGCGAGTAGGTGATGTCCTGGTCGCAGCCGGCGAAGCTCGGCGAATCGGCCGCCGACCCGCTCTGGTCGAACCCCTCGGCGGTGATCAGGTCGGCGACCATCGGGATCCGGTCGCGCGCCAGCAGGTCCGCGACCTCGGCGGTGTGCTGGTGGCTGAGCCCGATGCCGGCCACCGCGACCACCTCCGGGCGGTCGGCCAGCCGCCGTGCCACGGCCACCGCCGTGCCCGGGTCGGCGTACCGGCCGACGTGCCCGACGAGCAGCCGCACCGGGTGCACGCAACCCGGCCCGTTGGCCCGCCGCTGGCCCGCCGCCGCGCCTTCCAGCTCGTGCCGGGCGCGGGAGCCCGCGAACGGGTCGGTCATGGTCAGCAGCACGCCCACGGTGACCGGCGTGCCGTCGGGCTCGCACTGGTCGGCGTTCGCGTTCTGCTCGGCGATCACCCGCATCACCGGTTCGAACTCGGCGAGCCCGAACGCGTACGGGCCCTCGCTGAGCCCGACGCACACCCCGCCGGCCTCCCACCGGTCGCCGCTGGGCAGCCCGTCGCGGCAGACGATCCGGGGCACCACCACCGGGGCCGCCACGAGGACCGCGACGCCCGCGCCCACCAGCAGGACCGCCACCGCGAGCCGCCACCAGTCGGTCCACCTCGGCGCGGGGCGGGTGCGCCGGGGCAGCACCAGCAACCGGTGGCGTGGCGTCATCGCGCGCGTCATCCGCGTCGACCTCCCCGTCGGGCGGCCCGGCGGATCATCGCCGCCGGGTCCTGGGCCTTGGGCGCGAGCGCCCGGTAGTCGACCTCTTCCAGGTCCTCCAGCTCGGCCAGCCGGTCGGGTGCCGAGACCCGCGCGTCGCCCTCCAGCACCGGCACCACGCCGAGCAGGCGGAACAGGTGGCCCAGCGGGGTGTCGGCCTCGTCCCGGGCGCAGATCTCGGCGAAGTCCCGGCGGCGCAGGTCCGGCGTGGCGACCACGGCGTCGAACCGCGCCAGCCAGTCGGCGGTGGGCAGCACGGGCAGCAGGTCCAGCAGCTCCCGCGCCACGCCCCGGCGGTCGCCGAGCAGCAGCCGGTGGTGCGGGTGCGCGGTCGGCCCGGCGGCGAGCGCGCCGACCACCTCGTCCCAGGTCCGGCCCCGCCGGCGGACCGCGAGCGCCCGCAGCCCGAGGTAGCGGGCCAGCGGGTGCGGCCGGCGGTGCGCGGCCGGCGCGTCGGGCGGCGACCACAGCACGGGCGAGGTGAACAGCGCCGACCCCAGGCCCAGCGGCGGGGGCAGCAGCGCCACCAGGGACTGCGCCTCGGCGAGGGTGCGCGCCGCCGACAGGGTGACCAGCGCCGCGCGCAGGTTCTCGTCGTCGTCCTTGGTCGTGGTCAGCCCGCGCACGAACAGGCCCAGCAGGTGGTCGGCGAGCGCCCCGGAGCCCGGCCCCGGCCCGTCGAGCAGCCGGTCCACGTCGTCGATCAGCGCGGGCTCGTCGTGCAGCCGGTCCAGCACCACGCGGGTCGCGCCGGGGTGCCCCCGGGTCAGCCGGTGCACGGCCAGCCCCATCGTCTCGGCGATCGGCCCGGCCGCCCACAGCCGGTCCTTGGCGAGCTGGATCACGTCGTCGGCGGTCAGGTCCGCCGAGGTCACCCGCAGCCACCAGCCGGTGTCCGGGAGGTGCGCGAGCGCCGGCTCCACGCCGTGCACCGGCGCGGGCAGCGCGCCGGTCAGCTCCGCCACCAGGGCGCCGTTGCTGGTGGCCACCAGCGTCAGCGGGTCGGGCAGCCGGCTGTCGCGGCTGTCCCGGGTGGACGCCAGCGCCCGGCGCACCCGCAGCACCGCGCCGACGAACGCGGTCGCGGCCGGGGCGTCGCCGTCGTCGAGCAGCACCACCGCGTTGGCCGGCCGGTTGGCCATCCCGGCGAGGCTGTGCCGCAGGTCCGCGAGCAGCGCGGCCACCAGCAGGTCGTCCACGCCGCGCCGCACCACCGGGTCGTCGCCGGCGGCGTGCGCGCCCAGCTGCAGGCGGACCAGCTCGCCGTCGTGGCCCAGTCCTTGGCCTTGGTGGCCGAACCAGTCCAGCGCCTCGGTGCTCCACACCCGCCGGGACAGCCACCGCGACCGCTGGAGCCGGCCGACCACGTAGTCGGCCAGCTGGTTGACCGCCGACTGGGCGATCTCCGCGCCGGGCGCGCCCAGCCCGCCGACCAGGTCGCCCGCGATGCCGATCAGCCGCCGGGTGAGGTCGGCGAGCGCGGCGCGGTCGCGGTAGGCCAGGTCCGCCGCGCGCAGCCGGGCCCGCGCGGCGGCCGGGTCGAGCCCGGCGGTGTCGGTCTCGATCGCGATCTGCGCGAGCAGCACCCGCTCGAACGACAGCCGGTAGTACGGCACGGCCTCGCTCAACCCCAGCATCACCGCCGCCAGCACGGGCCGCACCGCGCGTTCGCCGGCCCGCGCGTGCTCGCGCAGCCGGGGTCGGACGAGCACCCGGGGCGTCCGGCCGTGCCAGGCGTCGGAGACCTGGGCCAGCAGCGCGGTCCGCCCGCTCCCGCCGACCCCCTCCACGACCAGCACCGGTCTGCTCCCGGTGCCCGGCACCGCGACCAGCCGGTCCACCAGGTCGAGCAGTTCGGTCCGCCCCACGAACACCGTCGGTCCTTTCCGGCACCCCGCAGAAAGCCTCGGAACAATGGCCGGACGCTAGCGGCCGGGGTGATCTGGGTGACCCGGTCGGCAACCGATTCACTCGGACCGAGGTCGGCGGACCGTCCGGAATCACCCGTTCGTCGGCGTGCGGATACTCTCGGTAGCCGCTTGTCGTCCGCCCATTTGCGGACACCGGAATGCCTGGTGGCCGCACGTCCAGGCCGGTGGGCAGAGGGCGGTTACGCCCGTGGTGGCAGGCGGACCGGCGCGAATTCCGACTCGGCGGCGATGATTTCCAGGTGACCGGGCAATAGCGTCCGAATTCGCCCGGAGCGATTGCTCCCGATCACCGAATGGACGTGCAGATGAACAAGTTCCGCACCCGAACATCGGCCGCGCTCGCGGTTCTCGCGGTCGTCGCCGCGCCCGCCGCCGCGGCCGCCGGGCCGGACCGCCCGGACCGGTTCGAACGGCAGGCCGTCGACTGGCACGGCTGCCGGACGGGCCCCGACGACGAGGTCGGCGCGGCGTTGGACGAGGTGGGCGCGCGGTGCGGCGAGGTCGTCGTGCCGCTGGACTACCGCGCGCCCGGCGGCCGGACGATCACCGTGTCGGTCGCCCGCCGGCCCGCCACCGACACCGCGCGGCGGCGCGGGGCGCTGTTCGTCAACACCGGCGGCCCCGGCCCGTCGAGGGACGGCGTCTCGCTCGTCGCGCAAGGCTCCCCGCAGATCGCCGAGCGCTACGACCTGGTCGGCGTCGACCCCCGGTTCTTCGGCCGCAGCACCCCGCTGGAGTGCGGCTGGCCGACCGGCCAGTACCTGCGCAGCGCCCAGGTGGCCAGTCCGGACCGGGCGTCGTTCGACCGGAGCGTGACCATCGCCAAGGACCTCGCGGCGCGCTGCGCCGGCCAACGCGACCTGCTGCCGCACGCGTCCACCCGCAACATCGCCCGCGACCAGGACGTGGTGCGCGCGGTGCTCGGCGAGCGCCGGGTGTCCTACCTGGGCTGGTCCTACGGCAGCTACCTCGGCGCGGTGTACCTCCAGCTGTTCCCCGGCCGGGCGGACCGGGTCGTGCTCGACAGCGCCCTGTCCCCGGACGCCTACGGTCCCGCCGTGACCCGCGAGACCGGCCCGGCCGACGCGGCGGCGCTGCGGGACTGGGCGGCGTGGGCCGCCGCGCGGGACGCCGAGTACGGCCTGGGCGGCACGACCGCGCGCGTGCTGGACGCGGTCGAACAGGTCCGGCAGGCGGCGACCCGGCGACCGTTGCAGGTCGGCGACCACCGGATCGACGCGGCCATGCTGCCGGGCCTGCTGCTCACCGTCGACGACAGCGACGCGCTCTACGGCAGCTTCAGCGCGCGCGTGCGGGTGCTGCGCGACGCGGCCAGGGGAGTGCCGGTCACGCCCACTCCGGACCTGGCGCAGCTCCTCGCCCTCTACGACGACCCGGACGTGAGCGCCGCGTTCGGGTTCAGCGCCGGCGAGGCGAACAAGTGCGCGGACCGCGCCGCGTCGCGCGACCCGGAGACCTACTACCGCGACATCCAGGCGCACCGGGCGTCGGAACCCCTTTATGGCGCGCTCGCCCGAGACATCACGCCGTGCGCGTTCTGGCCGACCGCGCCGGTCGAGCCGCCGACCGCGGTCCGCAACTCCCGGCCGGCCCTGATCATCGGCGCGAGCGGTGACCCGGTCACGCCGTACCAGGGCCAGCAGGTGATGCACCGGGCGCTGACCGGTTCCCGGATGGTCACGCTGGACGGCGCGTTCCGGCACGGCGTGTACCAGTTCGCCGGCTCGCCGTGCGTGGACCGCGCGGTGGAGCGGTACCTGCTCGACGGCGACCTCCCGAGCGCGGACACCACCTGCCCGGCCTGACCGGGCCCGGCCCGGCGGTCAGCCGCCGCCGGGCCGGACCAGTCCCGCCTCGTAGGCGGTGACCACGGCCTGCACCCGGTCCCGGACGTGCAGCTTCGCCAGGATGTTGCCGACGTGCGTCTTCACCGTGCCCTCGGCGACCGACAGCCGGGCGGCGATCTCCGCGTTCGGCCAGCCGCGGGCCATGGCCACCAGCACCTCACGCTCCCGCTCGGTCAACCCGGCGACGGCCCGCGCGGCGGCCGGGTCGAGCGCGGGCGCGAGGTGGTCGAGCAGCCGCCGGGTGGTCGACGCGGCGATCACCGCGTCCCCCGCGTGCACCGACCGCAGCGCGCGCAGCAGGTCCTCCGCCGGCGCGTCCTTGAGCAGGAAACCGTTGGCGCCGGACCGGATCGCGGCCAGCGCGTGCTCGTCCAGGTCGTAGGTCGTCAGCACCACGACCTTCGGCGCGGCGGGCAGCGCCACCACCCGGCGGGTCGCCTCGATGCCGTCCAGCACCGGCATCCGCACGTCCATCAGCACCACGTCGGGCCGCAGCCGCCGCGCCTCCCGCACACCGGCCAGCCCGTCACCGGCCTCGCCGACCACGGCCAGGTCCGGCTGCGAGTCGATCACCATCCGCAGCCCGGTCCGCACCAGCTCCTGGTCCTCGACCAGCAGCACCCGGATCACGCCGGCACCACCGGGATGCGCGCGCACAGCGCCGTGCCGCCCGCCGGCCGCGCCGCCAGCGCGACCGAACCCCCGTACGCCGCGACGCGCTCCCGCATCCCCACCAACCCGAACCCGCCGCCGGCGGGCCCGGGGCCCCGCCCGTCGTCCAGCACGTCGACCAGCACGTGCCCCGGCTCCCACCGGACGGACACCTCGGCCCGCGCCCCCGGCCCCGCGTGCTTCACCACGTTCGTCAACCCCTCCTGCACGATCCGGTACACCGCCAGCCCCAGCCCGGACGGCACCGCGACCGGCGGGCCGCCGAACGCCAGGCGCACCTCCAGCCCGCCCGCGCGCACCCGCTCCACCAGCCCCGGCACGTCCTCGGCACCGGGCTGCGGCACCACCTCGACCGGCCCGTCCCGCAGCACCCCCAGCACCCGCCGGGTCTCGGCCAGCGCCTGCCGCGCGTGCTCGCCGATCGTCGCCAGGGCGGCGGCCCCCGCGTCGGCCGCGTACCGGCCGCCGTCGGACTGCGCGATCACCACCGACAGCGAGTGCGCCACGATGTCGTGCACCTCCCGCGCGATCCGGCCGCGTTCGGCGAGCACCGCGAGCCGGTCCCGCTGCTCCCGCTCGACTTCGAGCAACCGCGCCCGCTCGGCCAGCGCGTCCACCTGCCGGCGTCGGGCCCGGTGCAGCCCGCCGACCGCCCACGCGGCGACGACCGTGCTGCCGAGGAACCCGGCGGTGAGCACGTGCGCGGACACCGAGACCTGCAACTGCGGCCAGCTGATCCCGCCCAGCACCGCCCCGGACAGCCCCGCCGCCAGGGCGAGCCGACCCCACAGCGGCGAGCCGTGGGCGGTCACCGCGTGCACCGCGACCGGTACCGCGAGGTCGGCCGGCAGCGCGCCGATCCCGTCCCGCACGGTCAGCCACTGGACGAACGCGACGGCGAACACCGCGCCCGCGCACCACACCGGGGCGGTCCGCCGCCACGCCAGCGGCAGCGAGAGCAGGAGCGACAACACGAAGTACGGCCACTGCGCCCCGACGACCCACCCGAACCCGAGGCTCCCCGCCGCGAGGACGGCGGCGGAGACGCGGTCGACCCACACCACGTTCCCGCGCATCCAGGAGTACACCAGCGCGCCCGACACGCCGCCACTATAGGTTCGCGCCCGGGCCCGGGGCCTCGGTCCACGGGCGGAGATACCGCCACCCGGCCTACTCCCGCAGGACTACGCCGACCCCGACCGCGCGGCCGGCCCCGGGCCACCCGGTGCCCTATCAGGAGAGTTCGGCGACGACCCGTTCGCACAGCTCGTGGGTGGCCAGCGCGTCACCGGCGTCCAGCCGCTCACCGGACCGCACGGCGTCGAGGAAGTGCGCGCACATCGCCTCGAAACCGCGTTGCCTTCCGGTGGACGCCCACTCGTCGGTCCGTTGCGGCACACCGTTCTCCGTCACCCGGGTGAGGTTCACGACGTCCCGCCGGGAGTTCGCGCCCGCCGTCTGGAGCACCTCGTCGGCGGTGCCGCCGAGCCGGTTCATCACGGCCGTCCCGGTGAACCCGGGCGCGTCGAGGTCCAGCACGACGTGGTGCAGCCGACCGTCCACAACGGACCCGCGCACCCGTGCCCCGCCGGCCGCGGCGGGCGCGAGCATCCGCAGGGTGTCGACCAGGTGGATGAAGTCGTCCAGCACGACGGTCCGCACGTCCCCGGCGTCGTCCCGCCGGTCCTTCTGGAGCAGCACCAGGTCCCGGGGGTGCTCCAGCGCCGCGACGTAGGCCGGCGCGAACCGGCGGTTGAAGCCGACCGCGAGCGAACGACCCCGTTCCCGGGCCAGTTCCACCAGCTCCCGGCTCTCCGCGAGCGAGTACGACAACGGCTTGTCCACCAGCACGTCCACGCCCGCGATCAGCAGCCGGGCCACGATCTCGTGGTGCCGTCCGGTCGGGGCGTGCACGAACGCCGCCCGCACGCCCGCCTCGACCAGCCCGTCCACCGTCGTGTGCCGGTCCGGCACGCGGTAGGCGTCGCCGATGCGGTCGAGCTTCTCCCGGCTGCGCGTCATCAGGTGCGGCACCAGGCCGGGCATCGCGCACAACACCGGCAGGTACGCCTTGCGGGCGATGTCGCCGAGCCCGATCACGCCGACCGGTACGGGGGACGCGCTCATGCCGTGGGGCCTCCCAGCTGTCCCGGCCATCCTAAGGGCTGTCATGTAACTGATCTTGTGGTTGGTGATTGAGTAGGTCTCGGCCGGCCGGTGAGGGCGAGGTTGTGGGGCGGGCGATGCCGGAGGCCGTGTCGTGCAGGGTGTGGGCGGCGCGGCGGTAGTCGCGCGGGATGGTCCGGTTCTTCATACGGGCCGGGGCGTGTTCGGCGTGGGCTCGGATCGAGTGGTGGGTGGTGTTGAGGTCTTCCTGCCGGTCGGTGGGTCGGCTGTGGTCGCGGGGTGTGCGAGGGCGTGATCGCGTCGGGGCCGCCGTCGGCCATGACGGGTCGGCCGTCGAGCATGTCGGCGATGGCGTCACCGCCGCGCTCGGCCACCACCCGCACCAGCTCCGCAGGACCACGTCGACGAGTGGGATCAGCCGGTGGCGGTGATCAGGTGGTGGTCGGAGCCGGGCTTGTGCCGGTCGACCGGGCTTGGCTCAGCGAGGCCACGATCCGTGCCAACTGGACGGACCGCGCCTGCGGCGTCCGGGCCTTCATCAGCCGCAGGAACAACCCGTAGCGCCCGGTCCGGTCCATGCTCTCGAACCGTTGGCGTGCAACGGGATCGCGTTCCAGCGCGGCGATCAGGTCGGCCGGCGCGGTGGCGGTCGCCTGCGATTCGTAGGCGGCGGCCCACCGCCCGTCGGCCCGTGCCGCCCGGACGGCCGCCCACCCGGCGTCGCGCATCCGGCCCGCCGCGATCAGCGCCTCCGCCTTGGCCACGTTGACCCGCGACCACGCGCTGCCCGCGCGGCGCGGCGAGTAGCGCTGGAGGTAGTGGTCCTGGTCGAGCCCGCGCCGGTGGCCGTCGATCCAGCCGTGGCACAGCGCCCCGTCCAGCGCCTCGGCGATGGTGACCGACCTCCGCCCGGAGTTCTTCTTGGCGATCTTCAGCCACACGCCGTCGGACTCGCCGTGGTGGGCGGTCAGCCACGCGTCCCACTGGGCCGCGTCGGCGAAGTCGAGGGGTTGCACGATGTCCTCCGGTGTCGTCTGGGTGACACCCATCGTGCGCCGGAAAAGTGCTCGTCCTCCGAGCACTTTTCCGGTCGGACCCGGTGGCTCACGCCGTGGCGGTCCAGCGGTCCACGACGTCGGTCAGGGTGCTCAGCGGCACGGCCCCGTTGGACAGCACCTGGTGGTGGAAGTCCCGCACGTCGAACCGGTCGCCCAGGGCCCGCTCCGCCCTGGCCCGCAGGCTCTCGATGTGCAGCCGGCCGAGCAGGTAGGCCGACGCCTGCCCCGGCCACGCGATGTACCGGTCGATCTCGTTGCGCACGTTGGACTCGGTCGCGGCGGTGTTGTCCCGCAGGAACGCCAGCGCGCGGTCGCGCGACCACCCGGAGTGGTGCATCCCGGTGTCCACCACCAGCCGGCACGCCCGCCACGCGTCGAACGACAGCATCCCCATCCGGGTCAGGTCGTCGGTGTAGAGGCCCATCTCGTCGGCCAGCCGCTCGGTGTAGAGCCCCCAGCCCTCGGCGTGCGCGGTCACGTAGACGAACCGGCGGAAATCCGGGACGTCCTTGAGCGACTGGGCCAGCGCGATCTGGAGGTGGTGCCCCGGCACGCTCTCGTGGAACGCCAGCGCCTCGTACTCGAACCGGGGCCGGGTGTGCGGCTCGTGCGCGTTCACCACGTGCGCGCCGGGCCGCGAGCCGTCGTCGGCGGGCGCCCGGTAGTAGGCCAGCACCGAGCCCTCGGCCTCGGCCGGGTGCATCGGCTCGACCACGCACGGCGCGATCTCGTAGTGCCGGAACCACCCGGGCAGCGCGCCTTCCGCGCGGTCCAGCGCCGCGACCGCGCACGCCACGATCTCGTCGGCGGTGTCGAAGCGCAGTTCGCCGTCCTCGCGCAGCCGGTGCAGCACCTCGGGCACCGAGGACGTGCCGAACAGCCGCGACCCGAGCGCCGCCACCTCGTCGTGCACCTCGGCCAGCCGGGTCAGCCCGATCCGGTGGATCTCCTCGGGCGTGAGTTCGGTGGTGGTGTGCGCCCGCAGGGCCGCCGTGTACGCCTCTTCGCCGCCGGGCACGAAGCACAACCCGACGTGCTCGTCGTCGCGCGCCACCGGCAGCAGCGCGTCGGTGTACGTGCCGGCCAGCCGGGCGAGCGCGGGCCGCACGGACCGCTGCACCACCTCGCCCACCCGCGCCACGTCGTCGCCCTGCGCCGGGCGCAGGAACGGGTCGTCGGCCAGGTCCGAGGCCAGGTAGCCGCGCAGCTGCTCGACGGCCTGCCGCACGCCCGACGCGGTCGGGTGCCTGCCCTCCGCGCCCGCCTCCCGGTAGCGCTCGCCGGCGGCGTCGAAGTACCCGGCCAGGCCCTCCAGCCGGCGCAGGTAGTCGGCGGTGTTCTCGGGCGTGGCCAGCCGCACCACCGGCACCGAGCCGAACACCAGGTTCTGCACGCCGACCAGGCTCGGGGTCACCGCGATCGCGGCGGTGCCGATGCCGAAGCCGCCCGCCAGCTCCGCCCGGCCGTCGTGCAGCAGCCGGTCCAGCATCGCGTGCGTGACGACGTCCTGGCCGGTCAGCCCGGCCGGGTCGATCGCGTCCAGCCTGCGCCGGAACCCGTCGAACCGGTCGACCCGCCGCCGGTCGGCGTCCCGGCTCGGGTCGGGCACCTCGCCGTCGTGGCCCGGCACGCCGTAGTCGGTGGCGGTGAACGGGTCCGTCTCGATCACGTCCTGGAAGTAGTCCGCCGCCAGGTCGGCGAGCCGGTCGTCGCTCGCGGTGTCGGTCACGGTGCCCCCTCGGGAGAACGGTCCTCGTGATCGGCAGGGTAGTGGCCGGCCCCTACGGCGAGCCGGCGTCACAAGGAGGGTCCGCGTCCAGGACGGCGAGCCGGGCGGCCCGCGCCAGCCACCCCGGCATGGCCAGCGGGAGGAACACCGCCAGCGCGATCGTGCCGGTGCCGCAAGGCACCTCGCCGGTGCACCGGCGGGCGGTCAGCGGGACCAGCGCGAGCACGAAGCAGAAGATCAGCAGCCGGCGTTTTCGGCGATTCCGCTCCACCAGGACTCCTTTGCCGGTCGGGGAGTCCGATCGTGGCGTCGGCCGAACGGAGCACACCCCACCCGCGCCGGGTGAACGGCCGGTCCGGTCCCGTCCGCCGCGGGTGGGGCCGTGCCGGCGGCGGCTCTGCGAGCATGGGGCGGCGACCCGAGGAGGCCCGGCGATGACCGAGGACGACCTGCGCCCGGTCGACCTGGACGTGTACCGGGCGCTGCTGGACCAGGCGGGCACCGCCGCCGACCTGGGCGACCGGCTCGGCCTCGGCCCGGCGCGGGCGGGCGCGGTGCTGCGCCGCCTGGTCGGCCTGGAACTGGTCACCCGGCTGCCCGGCAGGCCGGCCCGGTTCGCCGCGGTCTCGCCCGAGGTGGCGTTCGGCGGACTGCTGGTGCGCAAGCAGAAGGACCTGGAGCAGGTGCGCGTGCTCGGTGCGGAGTTCCGGGAGCGGCACCGCCGCGCGGTGCGCGGGACCGATCCGGCGGCGCTGCTGGAGGTGGTGCGCGGCAGCGCGGAGATCACCCGGCGCGCGGGCCAGGTGATGCGCTCGGCCCGGCGGGAGGTGCGGTTCGTGGACAAGCCGCCCTACGCGCAGCCGCCGACCGTGCTGCACCCGGTGGAACGCGAACTGCTCGACCGGGGTGTCCGGTTCCGCGGCGTGTACGACCGGACGGCGCTGGAGCTGCACTCGATGGACGACGACCTGGAAGCCGGGCTGGCGCTGGGGGAGGAGGCGCGGGTGGTGCCGGACGCGCCGCTGAAGATGATCCTGGTGGACGCCCACCTCGGCCTGATCCCGCTCGACTCGTCCGCGCCCGAGCTGGGCACCGCCCTGGTGGTGCGGCCGTGCACGCTGCTCGACGCGCTCGGCGCGCTGTTCGAAAGCCTGTGGCGGCAAGCACTTCCGCTCGCCGTGCACAACCACGGCGCACTGTCCGCAATGGACGCCCGGTTGCTCGCGCTGCTCACCACCGGGATGCCGGACCGCAGCATCGCCAAGCAGCTCGGGCTGAGCTACCGCACGTACCAGCGCCGGCTGAGCGACCTCATGTCGGCGCTGGGCGCGCAGACCCGGTTCCAGGCCGGGCTGCGGGCGGCGGCCAAGGGGTGGGTGCGGCCCACCTCACCCGACTGACCGCCGCCCTCGCGGGTCACCGGCTCCGGTACGCCTCCTGGACCGTCTGCCGCACCGTGTTGCCCCGGCTGTCCCGCGCCTCGGTGCGCAGCCACACGTCACCGGACGCGGTCGGGGCGTCGACCGTCCACACGCCCTGCGCGGTGGGCCGGGCGGCGGTGTCGGTCCAGGTGGTGCCGTCGGTGGACCACGCGACCCGCAGCCACACCACCGGTCCGGCGCCGCGCGCCCCGGTGTGCGAGGCCGCCGTGACCTCGAACGTCCGGCCGGTCGACGCGTTGGTGACGTCGAGCGGGATCCGGTAGTCGAGCTGGATCAGCGGCTGGAACGCGCACCGGTCGCCGTCCTGGCAGGCGTAGCCGGTCGGCGGCGCGTCCGCCGACCGCGCGGAGCCGAACGACCACGACGTCTCGGTGCGCCGGGCGTGCCCGAACAGCGCGGTGCTCGGCGCGCCGACGTAACCCGGCCCCGGCATCACGTCCACCACGTCCAGCCGGTAGTCGGCCGCCTCGGGGGCCAGCGGGAACCTCGGGAACAGCCCGTACGGGTCGGCCACCGGCGGGATCTCTTTGCCCCCGGAGAACAGCCGCGCGGTGGTGACCGCGAAGTACTTCGAGTTCTCGTGCGGGCTGACGTACGCGCCGCCGCCGACCCACTGGAGCGCCGGGGTGAACAGGTCGCCCTCCCGGCACGCCGAGCACAGCACCCGCCACCGGCCGCCCTGGTCCGCGCGCCGTCCCGGGTGGTCGGGCGCGAGTTCGGCGGCGGCCCCGTGCAGCGGCGCGTCGAACCAGCGCTCGTCCGGCCGCTGCCGCTCGCCCGACCGGTACACCGAGAACCGGGTCAGCGACAGCGCGGCCCGGGGTGCCGACGAGGTCGCCACCCGCTTCCACACCACCGTGTCGTCGCCGGGGCCGGTGTACTCGGTCCAGGTGCCCGGGAACGGCACCCGCACGCCCTGGGCGAACTGGGTCTTCCACAGCCCGTCCGGGAAGGCGTACCAGGTCTTCTGCCCGGTGACGCCCGGCTGGTCGGCGTGGTAGGAGGTCCTGGCCGCGACCAGCTGGTCGGGCGCGAACCGGCGCACGTGGTCGCGGGGCACGCCGTTGCGGTCCACCACGTTCAGGTTGAACATCGCGTCCGGCACCGGCCGCACGGTGATCACCGCCTCGCCGCGCACCGCCGCCCCGTCCGCGTTGCCCAGCGAGAACGCCGGGATCGGCAGCCCGCCGGCCGGGGCCAGGGGCAGCGCGCCGGGCAGGTCCACGTACGTGATCGCCGCGACCGCACCCGCCGCTGCCGCCGTGCGCACGGCGGCGGACGCCGCCTGGTTGACCGCGCCGACCGGGTCCGCGCCCGGCGGCACCGGCAGCTTCACCAGCACGGCCTTGCCCCTCACCTCCGGCGAGCCGGCCGGCACCACGGCCACCGCGTGCCCACCCGGCCACGCGACGGCCGCCGACAGGTCGAAGGACGGTTCGACCGCGCGGCCGGCCACCGCGAAGTCCACCGCCGCCCGGCCCAGCGAAGCCTGGTCCTGCAACGAGATCGCACCCACCCGGGTGGCCGCCGACGGGGTGACCCGGACGTCCCAGCCGGCGGTACCGGCGCTCACCCCCACCTCGGCGACCAGCCCGCCCGCACCGGCGACGGCGGGCAGCACGCGGCGCAGCACCACCGTGCGGTCGCGCTGGTCGGTGCGCGACGTGGCGGACAGCCCGACCGGCACCGCCGTGCGGCCGTCCAGGGTGATCGAGGTGGCCCGCTCCACCCGCACCTCGGCCGCGCTCAGCCCGGTCCAGCGGCGGGTGGTCAGGGTGCGCTCCATCGTCCAGCCGAGCGCCGAGTACGTGCCGGCGGGCAGCGACGCCCGGCCCGCGCCGTCGACCAGGTCGACCCGGGTGGACACGTCGGGCGCGAACGGGTCGTTGCGGCGGCCCACGCCCTGCGAGTCGTCGATCAGCTGCGCGACGGCCTGCTTGGCGGGCGCGCCCGAGGGGTCGAGCACCTTGAGCGACACCGGGAACAGCGGCGGCGCGTTGTAGGTGCTGACCGGTGTGCGGATCGTGCCGCCGTCCGGCGCGGTGGCCACGATCGTGCCGCCGTAGACGCCCGAGGGGCCCTCGTCCGGGTCGACCGTGACGGTCGTCGTGGTGGTCGCGTGCGCGGGCAGGTCGACGTGCGGGCGGGTCAGCCGCATCCCGGCGGCGGGCGGCGGGGTGCCGTCCCACGAGGTCACGTCGAGCTTCAGGCCGACCGACGCGGGGGAGTCCGCCGCGTTGGCGTAGGCGACGGTCCGGTCCGCCGGGGCCGTGCCCTCGACCTTCCCGAAGCTCGCCGACGCCTGGCCGGTGGTCCGCTGGGTGACCGCGCGGGCCACGTCCAGCCGGCCCGCGCCCTGCTCGTACCACTTCAGCCCGACGTCCCGCGCGGTCGACGCGAGCACGTCCTTGATCGCCCGGCCGGTCCAGTCCGGGTGCTGCTGGGCGAGCAGCGCGGCCGCGCCCGCGACGTGCGGCGTGGCCATCGAGGTGCCGGAGGCGGCCGTGTAGTGGTCGTCGACCGGCGCGCCCATGGACGTGCCCGCCGCGCGGGCGGCCACGATGTCCACGCCCGGCGCGACGATCTCGGGCTTCACCAGGGCGTCGCGCAGGCGCGGGCCCCGGCTGGAGAACCAGGCGAGCTTGTCGTCCCGGTCCACCGCGCCCACCGTCAGCGCGGACGCCGCCGCGCCCGGCGTGGTGACCGACCGGTCGGCCGAGCCCGCGTTGCCCGCCGCCACGACGAACAGCGTGCCGGTTTTCGCCGACAGGGTGTCGACCAGCTCGCTCAACGGGTCGGTGCCGTCGGTCGGGCCCGCGCCCAGGCTGAGGTTCACCACGTCCGCGCCCTGCGCCACGGCCCACTCGATGCCCGCCATCACCTGCGACGTGTCGCCCTCGCCGGAATCGCCGAACACCTTGGCGGACAACAGGGTCGCGGCCGGCGCGACACCCCGGTACCGCCCGCCGGACGCCTTGCCGTCGCCCGCGATCGTGGACGCGACGTGCGTGCCGTGGCCGTTGTGGTCGGCGGTGTCGCCGGTCCCGCTGAAGTCCTCGGCGGCGGCCACCCGGCCCGCCAGGTCCGGGTGGTCCGCGTCGACCCCGGTGTCCACCACGGCCACCTTCACGCCCCGGCCGTCCAGCCCGCGCTCCCACGCGACCGGCGCGCCGACCTGCTTCGTGCTCCGGTCCAGGAGCACTTTCACCTTGCGGTCCAACGCTATCCGCGACACGCCGAGTTCGTCGGCGGTCAGCGAGCGCCAGAACGCCGGGGTGTCGGCCTTCGCCACCCGGACCGCGATCGCGCCCGCGTCCGGCAGCACGGCGTGCGCGGTCAGCGCGGTGGGCCGGCCGTCCGGTTTCGCGATCAGCGGTATCCGGTCGGTGGCGTCGTCCTGGCGGCCGTCGGCGACCAGGGCGGTGAGGTTGAACAGGGAGTGGTCCAGCTCGCCGGCGGACACCAGCGGCATCGCGTCGGACGGGTAGACGAACACGCCCTCGGCGGTGGTGACCGTCCCGAACGCGGGAGCGGAACCGTCCGCGCGGGGCGCGGGATCGACCCGGACGGTGCCCGGGTCCTGTTGGTAGGAAACGACGTCGCCGGTGATCAGGGTGACCCGGTGCGGGGGAGCAGCGGGCCGGGCGGGCGCGGGCTGGGCGGGCGCGGGCTGGGCGGGCGCGGGTGCGGGTGCGCCGGCCGCGACCGGCGGACCGGCCTGGACCAGGGCGGCGACCAGCAGGGCCGCCCCGAAGCCCGTTCGGACACGCGTGGACATCTGGCCTCCTCGGTGGCAGGGAGTCCGAGGATGGGCCGGCTCGCGATGCCGAGGAACGCCCGGGACCGGCGGCAAGTCGCCGCCGGCGACTTGCCGCCACCGGCCGGGATGCGCCGCGCCGCACCGACTTCCGCGTCGCACCGCGTTGCGCGCCGTGGCTCCCGCGACGCCACGGACCCCGGCCGCGGTGTCGCGGTCGGGGCCCTCGGCGTCCGGACGGGTCGCGTGCCGGACGTGGTCGTGCGGCTCAGGTGGTGCGGTGCGCTCAGTTCAGCGCGCCCGGCGTGCGGACGTGCAGGGTGAAGTCGCGCTGGTTGTTGTCGGTGTCGGTGCTGAGGACGTCCCTGGCGGACGAGACGCCGAGCAGCGGGTCGACGCCGGGCAGCACGCTCTGCGGCCGGGCGGCGGTGCCCTCGCGGGTCGCGGCGACCGCCGTGGAGAACGCGACGCCGTCGATCCGCTGGCCGGCCAGGGTGAACACGCCCACGCCGCCGGAGTCCGGGACGCCCTCGCCGATCAGCGCCAGCGGCAGCACCTGCGCGCCGGCGTCGACGGTGCCGGAGAACTGCGTGCCGGTCAGCACGATCAGGGCGTTGGAGTTGCCCCGGGGTTCGAGCACCATGCCCGGCAGGAACGCGATCTTCGACACCAGGGCGTTCGCCGGGCTGTACACCCGGACCTCGAAGTTGGCCAGGTCGACGGCCTGGTTGCTGACGTTGAGGATTTCGATGAACTCGTCCAGGGCCCCGCTCGGTCCGCGCGTCGCGACCTCGTTGACCACCAGGGACGACGAGACCAGCGGCTGCACGCCGGCGCTGTCGGGCGCGGCCGTCGCGATGCCGGCGGTGGTGGCGGCGGCGGTCAGCACGGCCAGCACGGCGGCGCTGCTCAGAAATCGACGCATGATGATTACCTCTCGACAACGTTCGTGGATCCTTCGACCGGGACTTGATTGGTCTCCGGCGCCACCAACATTGGTCCCGAGCCGCCGAAAATAGAAAGGGGCCAGTTTGATCATCTGTTTATCCGTTGATTTCCGACATCGTCCCGCGGTGTTGCCTGCGCAGTCGCCGCGCGAACGCGGCGGCCTGCTCCAATTCCTGTTCAGAGGTGTCCAGCACCTGGCCCAGCCAGGCTCGCCAGTAGGGGCCGGGAATGCGTTTGCCCCGCTCCCACCGGGACACCTCCTCACGGGTGATGCTGTCGTTGCCGGAGGCGGAGTGCAGTCGTTCGGCCAGGTCGCACTGCGTCAGGCCCTGCACCCGCCGTAGTTCCGGCAGAATCTCGCTGATCGGTTCCGGTCTCGTCTCCTGTTCGTCCTGCGGCACGACAGGAACCCTCCTCTTCGCACGTGTCGTGCAATGCACCGGCCATCGCCGAGTTCGTACCAGAGAATTCGCTCCAGTGCCAACCGTGAATGTCCGGCAGGATCTGCCCGTGCGGCTGCACGTTGTGTGGCGGCGGAGGTCGGAAATGTGCCGGGCGGGCTGCCCGGCTAACCCAGCGGTGCTGTGCAGCGGAAGTCCCGCCGGTTGTTGTCGGTGTCGTTGCCCAGCGCGTCGCGGGACAGCGCGTACCCGTCGTGGCACGCCGCGGCGGCGTCGGCCTCGCGGCACGGCGAATCCGCCGCGACGGCCACCCGGTCGACCAGCGCGCCCCGCTGGTCCAGCAGGGCCTGGCCGTCGCCGGTCACCGCCGGCACGGTCACCCGCCAACTCGTCGTCCCGAGGAAATCGGGCCCCGCGAGCAGCAGCGGCGCACCCGGCGGCAGGGTCGTGCCCGCGGGCAATGTCGCCAGAATGGTCGTCGCCCGTCCGGTGCACGAGACGAGCGTCCACCCCGACAGGTCCGCGTCGGCGGGCGAGGTGTTGCGCAGTTCCACGTAGCCGGCGGTGCCGTCGGCCAGCACCCCGTGCACCTTGACCGGGCAGTGAGCAGGTGGAAGGGACAGGCCGCACAGCACGGCCAGCGCGGCGGCCTGGTGCGGAAAAGTGATCATGGCTCCCAGTGTGGTATCGGCCCGGACACCGCACAGGGGGCCAATGCCCGCTGGCCACGGTGGTCGCCCGGCCGTCCCACGATCGGGCGGGCGCACGGCTTCGCGCACCGTGAACGTCCACAGAGGACTGTCAACACCGTCCGCGAGTCCCACCCGGCAGCGCCGCCGGTGGCCTGCCCCGCGAGCCCGCACCGGGGGTCCGCGCGCGTGCGCGTCCCGCGCGTCGGGCGGTGCGCGGGTCCGGGCCGGGGGTGCCGGCGGGGCGGCCGGCCCGGTGCGGGCGAATAAGTGCCGTACCCCTACGGATCACGTCCCTGATTGTTCCGGGACCGGCGCGGCCCGACAGTGAACCTCGCCGCTCCACCCCCTGCTGGAGCGGCTGTTCGCCTGGAAGGGAAGCACAGTGAAACGACCACGTCCCAGGGGCCTCGCGCCCCTCGTCGCGGCGGCCATGCTGCTACCGCTCCTGCCCCTGGCGGGTGCCTCCGCCGCGCCGGGCAACGCCCCTGCCGCGAACTACGAGGGCGACACGGTGCCGGTCAGCTCGGGCGCCGGCCCGCTGTTCCACAACGGCCAGAACGCGACGGTCGACGAGTTCCCGGGGATCATCGCGGGCATCCGCGAGGGCGGTACCCGGCCGCAGGGCCAGACCTGCACCGGTTCCGTCGTCGCGCCCCGCAAGATCCTCATCGCCGCGCACTGCGCGGACGCCCAGGGCGAGAAGAGCTTCGTCTACGGCCTGGACGACCTCAACGCCGGCGGCGGCTTCCGCACCAAGGTCGTCGAGTACAAGAAGCACCCGAAGTACGTCAACTTCGACCAGGGCTACGACGTCGCGGTGGTCACCACCGCCGACGACATCCCGGTGCGCGGCGGCAAGTTCGCCCAGTTCGCCACCTCCGCCGACTCCGGCCTGGCGACGCCGGGCAAGAACGGCGTCGGCTACGGCTACGGCAAGAAGGACTTCGACGACAACCAGCGCGACGTGACGCTGGACAAGGCCACCCTGCCGATCGTCAACGGCGACTCGGTGTGCACGGGCGTCGGCGCGGGCTTCAAGTCCGCGACGATGATCTGCGCCGGGTACTCCGACGGCCGCACCACGATCCTGCCCGGCGACAGCGGCGGCCCGCTGGTCGTCGAGGGCAAGATCGTCGGCGTCGCGTCGTGGAGCCGCAGCGACTTCAAGTGGTACAGCGTCTACGGCCGGCTGACCAACGACATGGGCGACTGGGTCAAGCAGCAGGTCGGCACGCCGCAGTCGGACTTCACGCTCGGCGCGTCGCCGGCGAGCCTGAAGGTGGCGGCGGGCAAGTACGCGTCCACCACGATCACCTCGGCGGCCGGGACCGGAGGCGCGGAGAACGTGTCGCTGTCCGCGTCGGGTCTGCCCAGCGGGGCGAAGGCGGTGTTCCAGCCGACGTCGATCCAGACCGGGTCGAACGCGAAGCTGACCGTCGAGACCGCGACCACCACGCCCAACGGCACTTACAACGTGACCGTGACCGGCACCGGGGCGGGCGGCAAGACCGCCACCACCACGCTGTCGCTGACCGTCGAGGGCGGCAACCAGGAACCCGGCGACTTCACCCTCGGGCTGTCGCCGTCGAGCCTGAAGGTCGCGGCCGGCAAGTACGGGTCGACCACCGTCACGTCGGCCTCCGGGTCGGGCGGCCCCGACACGGTGTCGCTGTCCGCGTCGGGTCTGCCCAGCGGGGCGAAGGCGGTGTTCCAGCCGACGTCGATCCAGACCGGGTCGAACGCCAAGCTGACCGTCGAGACCGCCGCCACGACGCCCGCCGGCACTTACAGCGTGACCGTGACCGGCACCGGGTCGGGCGGCAAGACCGCCACCACCACGCTGTCGCTGACCGTCGAGGGCGACGCGCCCGGCGGTGACGTGACGGTCGCGCTCAGCCCGTCCTCGGCGTCCGTGCAACAGGGCTTCTTCACCCAGTTCTCGGTCACCGCGTCGGGTGGCACCGGCACCCTGTCGCTGACCGCGACCGGGAACCCGGCGGGCACGCAGTTCCAGTTCAACCCGCGTTCCGTCGCCCAGGGTGGCACGAGCAACGTGTTCGTGTCGACCGGCTTCCAGACGCCGCCGGGGACCTACCAGGTCACCGTCAAGGCGACGTCGGCCGACGGGAAGAGCGGTTCGGCCACGTTCACCCTCACCGTGACCCGGTGGGGTGGATTCGCAGTGGTGTAGCCCCGGCGGAGGCTCAGGCACCACAGCGGACCCCGGCCGACCGGCCGGGGTCCGTTCCGCGTGCCGGAGGACCGGTCAGGACGGCCCGATCACGACCACCCGACCGGCGTGCACCTCCTGGTCGTTGAGCCGGTGCCCGTGGTGGCTGAACCCCGGGACCCGCAACACCGCCAGGATCTGCGAGGTGTCCCAGTCCGCGCCCTGGGTGAGCTTGTGCGCCTCGCGGATCGCCTGCGCCGCCACGCCGAACGTCTCCGCGCCGGTGGCCCGCTCGTTGTCCGCGGCGGTCTCGCGCCCCTTGTTCGTGTCGAACAACCCGGTGACCGAGACCTCGGCCCACGGGTACCGCTCGAACTCGCCCGCCGCGTACACCACCAGACCGCTCGGCCCGGTGATCAGCCGCAGCTTCCCGCCGGGCGGATCGGTGCACGCCGGGGAGTTCGACCCCATGGCGAGCAGTTTGAGCAGTTGGTCGCCACGACCCGTCAGGACCGGCACCACCCGGTCCGCCTCGCGGCACAGCCGTTCCACGGCCTCCTGGCCGAGTTCGGGGGTGTTGCCCGGCTTCTCCCGGATCTCGATGTTCCTCGCGACGCCGCCGATGCCGCGGATCTTGAGTTCGCTTTGCAGTTCGGCGCTGTAGTAGGGGTCGTCGGGGTCGTAGACGATGGCGGCCTGTGGCGCGTTCGGGTTCTGCCCGGGGCGCTTGCGCACCCAGTCCGCGATCACCTCGGCGTAGGTCGAGTTGAACGGCAAGGACAGGAACATGTTGGCGTTCTTGGTCATCTCGCGGCCGTAGACGGACCCGCCGATCACCGGTACGCCGTTGAGTTCGTCGCGGACCGCGTCGAACGCGGCCTGTCTGCTCTGCGAGACGCCGATGACGGCGGCCGGCCCGCCCCGGCCGCTGTGGGGGCGCTTCGCGATCTTCCCGGCCACCCACTGCCCGTCGGCGAACCGGTCGCCGCTGTTGGCGAGCACCAGCTTCACCGGCACGTCCTCGTTGACCTGAGTGGCCCGCTCGTTGTGCTTCTTCTGCTCGCGGACCGCGCCTTCGAGCTGCCAGATGGCCCTCGGCGGCGCGGTGCTCTCCGACTGGTCGGCCCGGGTCAGCGGCGCGAAGAACACCACCTCCCGGTAGTAGCGCGGCTCGCCGTCGAGGTCTTTCATGTCGTCCACGGCGGCGTTGTTGTCGGCGACCTGCTGCTCCAGGTCCGCCAGACCCGGCACGCCCGGCGCGTGGCCGGTGTTCCCGCCGGCGAACGAACACCGGCCGTCGACCACGCCGACCACCTGGCCGGCGCTGGTCCGGGTGTCGGCGCAGCCGCCGAGCCAGTACTCGTACCCCGCGAACGCGGCCACACCGGCCACCAGCGCGACGGTCAGCACGAGCGGCACGTAGGCCGACACCCCTGGCACCCGCAGGTCGACCCGGCGGTGCGACCCGAGCCACCCCGCCGCTGCGGAGTCTTCGGCCGCGTCGGTCAACCGCACGGCCAGGTACGGCGGTCGGGTCAGCGCGTCCGGCTCGCCGTCGACCACCCGGCGCAGCACCTGCGCGGCGGCCGGCACGTCGTACTCGGGCCGCGCGGTGACCGCCGCGACGTCGCGGGGCAGCGACCCGACGACCACCAGCGGACCCGGCCGGAGGTCCTTGACCTGCTCGGCGAAGCGGGTGAGCAGGTCGGCGGCCGGCGGGTGCGCGCCGTCCACCAGCAGCACGGGCGTCCAGCGGCGACGGCGGCGGCTCGGCGAGAACCGGCCGCGCCGGGTGAGGTCGGCGAGGTCCTGGAGCAGGGCGTCGGCCAGCACGCGGCGGCGCAGGCTGGGCAGTCCTTCGAGCCCGTTGGCGGGCAGCAGCCACACCGCCTGCGAGATGAAGTCGCCGTCGAGCCCGCTCGCGTCCTTGACGTGCGCCCGCAGCCACCGGGTCGACCGGCCGTTGAGCCGGCGGTGGAACAGCCACCGGCTCGGGCCGCTGAGCAGCGCGGTGATCAGCAGACCGGGCAGTCGGACCGGCAGGTCCGCGGTGCTCATCCGGCGGGCCCAGCCGATCAGGCCGGTGCGCTCCTCCCACCGCCGGTACAGGTGGTCGAGCAGGGTCGTCTTCTGGTTCGCCAGCGCCGTGGCACCGATCTCCGGCCCAAGTTCGACTATGTCGAGGCAGAGCTGGAACCGGCGTGGCCGCCACCGCTTTCCGGCACCGCGTGGAATGCTGCCCGCGAATTCCTCGGCGATCAGGTGCAACAACCGCACATCGGGCAGCGGGTGTTTCCCGGCAGCTGCGGCGAGGGCTGTGGTGACGTGCGCGCACGGCACCAGGCCGGCGCGCTTGACGTCGACCAACCGGGCCCGCACGCCCTCCAGGAACTCCGTGCCCGTGGTCGGCCCGTCGGGCACGACCACGACGACCGGGGTCGGCAGCCGGGGGCGCTCGCCGATCAGGCTGTCGAGCAGGGAGACCAGGTCGTGCATTCCGCCGACCGGCTTGATCATGAATCCTCCGAATGGCCTAGGAGAATTCGACACGGTATCGGGGCGGTGCGCGCCTTTCGGCGGCGGGCGCGCGGATTCAAATCGACCGGCAATGCATTCCGCAATTGTGCGGAATCTCGGACCGCGTTCCCCGGCCCCGGTCTCGCCAGTGCTCCCCGACCACCGGCGCGGTGTGCCGGTGCGGGGTCAGGCGAGTTCGGCCCAGACCACCTTGCCGTCGGCCTTGGGTGACGTTCCCCACTCCCGGCTCAGCGCCGCGACGATGATCAGGCCGCGACCCCGGGCCGAGTCGACCTGCACGGGTCTGGGGGCGGGCGGGGTCGGGGACTGGTCGGCCACCTCGACGCGGATGCCCGCCTCGGTGCGGCTGACCGTCAGCTCCAAGGGGCCTGACGCGTGGTCCACCGCGTTCGACACCAGCTCCGTGACCACCAGCGCCGCGTCCTCGGCGACGTCCGGGGACACGCCCCAGACCGCGACCGCCTCGCCCACGATGCGCCGGGCCTGGGCGGACGCGCCGGCGGTCGCGGGCAGCGTCACGGCCACCGGCGTCGCTGGCTCGTTGCGCACAATCCGCTCCCGTTGATCGGCCGTTACCGCATCGTCGCACATCCCGTCGCTTGGACCACCCAGTGGTCGCGTCCGACGCCCCCGTGCTGCACGATCTGTAGCGGCGCGGCACCCGCCGTGCGGGAAGGCTCGGACGCGATGGACTTGCAGGTGCGCAGTGAGGTCCGCGGCGGCTGGACGGTCGTCGCGGTGTCGGGGGAGCTGGACGCGGACACCGTGCCCGTGCTCTCCGACCACCTCGACGAGTCGTCGGGCGGGAGGGTGGTGGTCGACCTCAGCGGGGTGCCGTTCATGGACACCACCGGGCTGTCCCTGATGCTCGACTGGCACCGCCGGCTCGACGGCGCGGGCGGCCAGTTCCGGATGGCGTCGCTGCAACCGTCGGTGCACAAGCTGTTCCGGCTGACCGAGTTGACCGAGGTCATGCACATCCACGCGTCGGTGGAGGACGCCACGACCTGAGGCCCGCGCTCCGGTGCCCCGTGACCCGGAGGGGGACTCAGCCCTCGGCCTGCACCACCAGCAGGGTCAGGTCGTCGTGCTCGGCGGACCCGAGCCAGTCGAACACCGCCCGCCGCACGTGCTCGGCCACCGCCTCGGCGGGCAGCCCGGCGCACTCGGCGAGGGCGGCCTTGAGCCGCGCGTCGCCGAACAGGTCCTGCCGGTCGTCGTGCGCCCGCGCCTCGGTGACGCCGTCGCTGTAGAGCAGCAGCGTCTCGCCCGGTCCGAGCGCGACGGTGGTCTGCTGGAACCGCACCTCGGGCAGCACGCCCACGATCCCGCCGTGCACCGCGACCTCGTCCACCCGGCCGCCGGCGCGCAGCACCAGCGGTGCCGGGTGCCCGCCCGCCGACAGCGCCACCCGCAGCCCGCCCGCCTGCACCGGGACCAGGTTGCCGACCACCAGCGTGGTGAACAGCTTGCTGCCGGCCGCCCGCAGCGCCGCGTTGAGCAGGTTCAGCAGTTGCGCGGGCCGCTGTTCGACCACCAGCAGGGTGTGCAGGCTCTGCCGCACCCGCCCGGCGTGCACGGCGGCCTCCAGCCCGTTGCCGGCCACGTCGCCGAGCACGAACGCGGCGCTGCCGTCCTCGCGCGGGTGCACGTCGTAGAAGTCGCCGCCGACCGCCACGCCCCGGTGCGCGGGCTCGTAGACCCGGGCCAGCCGCACGCCCGCGACCTCGGGCAGCGGGCTGGGCAGCAGGTGCGCCCGCAGCGCCGCCACGGAGCGCTCCTGGTCGTCCAGGCGGGTGCTGACGCGGACCGCCGCGGCGGCCCGCTCGGCGTAGCGGGTGAGCAGGTCGGGGTCGCGCAGGCCGCCGAAGCAGACCAGCGCCCCGCCTCGGGTCAGCGGCACGGCCAGGCCCGGTCCGGTCGCGCCGGCCCACGCGCCGTCACCGGGCTGGGTGATCTCGGCGTGCCGCGCGCTGCCGTCCAGCACGGCGGCCAGGGCCGGCGTGGCCCCGGCCACCTGGCGGGTGGTGCGGGCCGCCGCGATGTCGCCGTCCGGGCCGCGCCGCCACCACTCCAACCGGCCGCGCGCCCCCGGGACGATCACCACGGGGTGAGGCGACGGTGCCATCTCGACCACGTTGCGCAACGTCCCGGCACGGTCGGTGATGGTGAGCAGTCGCCGCGAGGCGTCTTCCAGGAACTCGTCGGCACCCCGGTACCAGGCCGTCCAGCCACCGCCCAGGCCCTGCGAACGACCCGTCACGACCGCCGGCGAACCTGGCCTGGCCTGCGGGAACAGCACGGCGGCGAGCGGGTTGGCCAGCCGTACGACCCCGTCCGGGTCGAGCACGACCACGGCTTCGTGGAAGCCGTCGACGAGGCGGCGCCACGCGTCGAGGTCGAGGCCCGCCTCGGAACCTTGCCGGTAGCCCTGGGCCATCCTCGGCTCCTGTGTGTCGGGTCGTGCCCAACCTAGCGGACACGCCACCTCCGACAGTGGCAGGCTTGGCCCAGATCCGCTGACGTTGGAGGCCCCCTCGTGACGACCGCGCAGGACGACACGGACGTGACCCTCGCCCGGCTGCTGACCGCGATGCGCGAGATGCGCGACGGCAACTTCCGCCGTCGCCTCGTCGTGCCGCAGGGGCAGGCGGGCGAGCTGGCCGAGGTGTTCAACGAGATCGCGGAGCGCAACCAGTGGCTGGTGGGGGAGCTGGTGCGGGTGCGCCAGGCGGTGGGCCAGGAGGGCAGACTCGCCGAACGGCTCGCGCCCGGCTCCGGCCCGGTGGGCTGGGAGATGGCGGCCGACTCGGTGAACGGCCTGATCGACGACCTGACCCGGCCGACCACCGAGCTGAGCCGGGTGCTCGCGGCGGTGGCGCAGGGCGACCTGTCCCAGGAGATCACGGTGACCGGCCGCGGCGAGGTCGCGACCCTGGTGGAGAGCTTCAACTCGATGACCGCCACGCTGCGCACGTTCGCGGGCGAGGTGACGCGGGTGGCGCGTGAGGTCGGCACGGACGGCCGGCTCGGCGGTCAGGCGCAGGTCCCGGGGGTGGCGGGCACCTGGAAGGACCTCACCGACTCGGTGAACTTCATGTCCGACAACCTCACCGCGCAGGTCCGCGACATCGCCCAGGTGGCGACGGCGGTGGCGCAGGGCGACCTGTCGCAGAAGATCACCGTCACGGTGGCGGGCGAGATGCTGGAGCTGAAGGACACCGTCAACACGATGGTGGACCAGCTCTCGTCGTTCGCGGACGAGGTGACGCGGGTGGCGCGTGAGGTCGGTACGGACGGTCGGCTCGGTGGCCAGGCCCAGGTGCCGGGCGTCGGCGGCACCTGGCGCGACCTCACCGACAACGTCAACTTCATGGCGAACAACCTGACGTCGCAGGTCCGCAACATCGCCCAGGTGGCGACGGCGGTGGCGCAGGGCGACCTGTCGCAGAAGATCACCGTCGACGCGCGCGGCGAGATCCTCGAACTCAAGGACACCATCAACACGATGGTGGACCAGCTGTCGTCGTTCGCGGACGAGGTGACGCGGGTGGCGCGTGAGGTCGGTACGGACGGTCGGCTCGGTGGTCAGGCGCAGGTGCCGGGGGTGGCCGGGACGTGGCGTGACCTGACCGATTCGGTGAACTTCATGGCGGGCAACCTGACCTCGCAGGTCCGCAACATCGCCCAGGTCACCACCGCCGTCGCGCAGGGCGACCTGTCGCAGAAGATCGACGTGGACGCGCGCGGCGAGATCCTCCAGCTCAAGACCACGATCAACACGATGGTCGACCAGCTGTCGTCGTTCGCGGCCGAGGTGACGCGCGTGGCGCGCGAGGTCGGCAGCGACGGTCGGCTGGGCGGTCAGGCGCAGGTGCCGGGGGTGGCCGGGACGTGGCGTGACCTGACCGATTCGGTGAACTTCATGGCGGGCAACCTGACCTCCCAGGTCCGCAACATCGCCCAGGTCGCGACGGCTGTCGCACGCGGTGACCTCTCGCAGAAGATCACGGTGAACGCGCGCGGCGAGATCCTGGAGCTGAAGGACACCGTCAACACGATGGTGGACCAGCTCTCGTCGTTCGCCGACGAGGTGACGCGGGTGGCGCGTGAGGTCGGCACGGACGGTCGGCTCGGTGGCCAGGCCCAGGTGCCGGGCGTCGGCGGCACCTGGCGCGACCTCACCGACTCGGTGAACTTCATGGCCAACAACCTCACCGCGCAGGTCCGCAACATCGCGCAGGTGACCACCGCCGTGGCGGGCGGCGACCTGTCGCAGAAGATCACCGTCGACGCGCGCGGCGAGATCCTCGAACTCAAGTCGACCATCAACACCATGGTCGACCAGCTCTCCGGCTTCGCCGACGAGGTCACCCGCGTGGCGCGCGAGGTCGGCACGGACGGCCGGCTCGGCGGCCAGGCGCGGGTGCCGGGCGTCGCGGGCACCTGGAAGGACCTGACCGACAACGTCAACGTCATGGCGGACAACCTGTCCACCCAGGTCCGCAGCATCGCCGCGGTGGCCACCGCGGTCGCCGGCGGCGACCTGTCCAAGAAGATCACCGTCGAGGCCAAGGGCGAGATCGCCGCGCTCGCCGACACCATCAACGGCATGGTCGACACGCTGCGGGCGTTCGCCGACGAGGTCACCCGGGTGTCCCGCGAGGTCGGCACCGAGGGCATCCTCGGCGGCCAGGCCCGGGTGCCCAACGTGGCCGGCACCTGGAAGGACCTCACCGAGAACGTCAACTTCATGGCGAACAACCTCACCAACCAGGTCCGCAACATCGCCCAGGTGACCACGGCCGTGGCGCGCGGCGACCTGTCGAAGAAGATCGACGTGGACGCGCGCGGCGAGATCCTCGAACTCAAGACCACGATCAACACCATGGTCGCCCAGCTCTCGTCGTTCGCCGACGAGGTCACCCGCGTCGCGCGCGAGGTCGGCACGGAGGGCAAGCTCGGCGGCCAGGCCGAGGTGGAGGGCGTCTCCGGCACCTGGAAGCGGCTCACCGAGAACGTGAACGAACTCGCCGGCAACCTGACCCGGCAGGTGCGCGCGATCGCGATCGTGGCCACCGCGGTCACCGCCGGCGACCTGACCCGCCAGATCACCGTGGACGCCTCCGGCGAGGTCGCCGAGCTGAAGGACAACGTCAACCGGATGATCGGCAACCTGCGCGAGTCCACCCGGGCCAACCAGGAGCAGGACTGGCTCAAGACCAACCTGGCCCGGCTGTCCGGGCTCATGCAGGGCCACCGCGACCTGCACGCCATGGCGTCGCTGGTGATGAGCGAGCTGACCCCGCTGGTCTCCGCGCAGCACGGGGCGTTCTTCCTGGTCGACGTCGAGTCCGACGCGCTGGAGCTGACCGCCACCTACGCCTACCAGCCCGCCGGCCGGCCGACCCGGTTCGCCCGCGGCGAGTCGCTGATCGGCCAGGTCGCGGCGGAGAAGAAGACCGTGCTGGTCACCGACGTGCCGCCGGGGTACCTGGAGATCGGGTCCGGGATGGGCGCCGCGCCGCCGGCCAACCTGGTGATCCTGCCGATCGTGTTCCAGGGCGAGGCGCTGGGCGTGATCGAACTCGGGTCGTTCGGCGAGATCACCGAGGTGCACCTGGACCTGCTCGACCAGCTCAAGGAGAACATCGGCGTCAACGTCAACACCATGCTCGCCAACGCCCGCACCGACAGCCTGCTGGTCGAGTCGCAGCGGCTCACCGAGGAGCTGCGGGCGGGCTCGGTCGAGCTGGAGGCGCGGGCGCGGCAGCTCTCGTCGGCGTCGAAGTACAAGTCGGAGTTCATGGCGAACATGTCGCACGAGCTGCGCACGCCGTTGAACTCGCTGCTGATCCTGGCGAAGCTGCTGGCCGACAACCTCGACGGCAACCTCAACCCCAAGCAGGTCGAGTTCGCCCGGACCATCCACTCCTCCGGCACGGACCTGTTGCAGCTCATCGACGACATCCTGGACCTGACCAAGGTCGAGTCCGGGCACATGCAGGTGCAGACCGACCCGGTGCGGGTGTCCGACGTGGTCGGGTACGTCGAGGCGCTGACCTTGCCGCTGGCCGCCGAGAAGGGGCTGGAGTTCGAGGTCGCGGTGGACGACGACGTGCCGTCCACCCTGCACACCGACGAGCACCGGTTGCAGCAGATCCTGCGCAACCTGCTGTCCAACGCGGTGAAGTTCACCCACGACGGCGGGATCCGGCTGGGCATCCGGCTCGGCGACGGCGCGGTGGCGTTCGACGTGCAGGACACCGGGATCGGCATCCCGGCGGACAAGCTGTCGGTCATCTTCGAGGCGTTCCAGCAGGCGGACGGCACCACGTCGCGCAAGTACGGCGGCACGGGGCTCGGCCTGTCGATCAGCCGCGAGCTGGCGACCCTGCTCGACGGGCGGCTGGACGTGCGCAGCGAGCCCGGCGAGGGCTCGACGTTCACCCTGTACCTGCCGCTGGGCGAGCAGAACCTCGTGCCGGTGCCGGTCGAGCCGGAGGTGGCCGAGCTGCTGGCGTCGGAATCGGTGCCCACCACCCCGGCGGTGCCGGAGCCGGTCCTGCCGATCGCGGCACCGGCCGACCTGCCGCCCGCGCCGATGCGGTTCCACGGCGAGAAGGTGCTGATCGTCGACGACGACCTGCGCAACGTGTTCGCGCTGACCAGCGTGCTGGAGCTGCACGGGCTGGAGGTGATCTACGCGGACAACGGGATCACCGGCGTGCGGGCGCTGGAGCAGTACGACGACGTGTCGCTGGTGCTGATGGACATCATGATGCCGGAGCTGGACGGCAACGCGACGATGGCGGCGATCCGCGCCATGGCCCGGTACTCGGACCTGCCGGTGATCGCGGTGACCGCGAAGGCGATGAAGGGCGACCGGGAGAAGAGCCTGGCCTCCGGTGCCACGGACTACGTGACCAAGCCCGTGGACACCGAACACCTGCTCCGGCTGATCGCCTTCTACCTGGGGTTGGAACAGGACTAGCGGGACGCCGGGTCGCGCAGCGCGCACAACGCGGCCCGGCCGACCTCGACCAGGTTCTCCAGGGCGGTTTCGGTGAACGCCAATTCCAGCTCACCGCGCCCGAAGGAAAGCGCGACGGAATCCCCCTGGAGCGCGTACTCGATCGGGTTTCCGGCGTCGTAGTGGGCCCAGGTGCACAGTTCTCCGCTGACCGGTGCCAAGCTCATGGAAAGCCTCCAGTGCGTGGTCGAAATTCTGGTGCGCACCAGAATTCACGGTGCGCACCAACTCGGTCAATGCCCTGATCGAGCGATCTTCGAGCCTGCTCGAAGGCCCCCTATGCTGTGCCGCATGGCCCGTACCACCCCGAAAGCCGTTGCCCTGGGAGCCGAACTCCGCGCCGCCCGCGACCGCGCCGGCCTCACGTTGCGCGAGTTGGCCAAGCGTCTGGGCGTCGACCACAGCTCGCTTTCCCGAGCCGAATCCGGCGACCGCCCGCCGGCCCCGGAAACGGTCGCCGCCATCCTGGCGAAACTCGGTGTGACCGGCGGCGAATTCCACCGGATCGTGGACATGTCGAGGGACACGGGCGACTCGGTCTGGATCGCGGTGTCGCTGCCCGATCGGCAGTCGCAGTTGTCCGGATTGTTGAGCTTCGAGCAGATCGCGACCGAGATCCTGAACGTGGCGCCGCTGCTGATCCCCGGAGTCTTGCAGACCGGGAACTACGCGCGGTCGATCATGCGCGCGGGCTTGGTGCCCGAAGACGAGATCGAACTCCGTGTAGCCGCCAGGTTGGGGCGTCGCGACATCCTCACGCGCGACAACCCGGTGCGGTTCACCGCGTTCGTCGGAGTGGTGGCGATGCGGACCGGCGTCGGTGGCCCGGCGGTCATGGCCGAACAGCTCGAACACCTGCTGAAGATGGCTGAATGGCCCAACGTCACCTTGCACGCGATCCCGGAGTCAGTCGGCTGGCACCCGGGTCTGGAAGGTGTGTTCGTGGTGATCGACACCGGGGTCATGAGCGTGGTACATGTCGAGAACCGGCGTAGCGGTTTGTTCTACCAGGAGCCGGCGGACGTCGCGGCGTATTGCGAGGCCGTGGCGCAAGTACGGGCTGTGGCCCTGAGCCCGAGCGAGACGAATCAGCTGATCGCACGTGAAGTCGGTGCACTCAAGGAGGCCGGATGACTGAATGGCGGAAGTCGACGCGCAGTACGAACACCGAGTCCTGCGTGGAGGTCGCTTCGGGGCTGGTGGCGGTGCGTGATTCGAAGAACCCCGGTGGTCCGGTGCTGGGGTTGCGGGCGCGTGCGGTGGCCGCGTTGCTCGTGGACGTCCGGCGCGGTCGGTTCGATCGCCGCGGCTGATGCCGGGGACCGCTGCGGGACGTCGCTTTGAGCCCCGCCGGGACGGTCAGGCTCATCGCACGCGAAGTGGATCTCATGGAGGAGGCCGAATGACCGAATGGCGGAAGTCGATGCGCAGTACGAACACCGACTCCTGCGTCGAGGTCGCCCGTGGTCTGGCGGCCGTGCGCGACTCGAAGAACCCCCTGGGCCCGGCGCTCTCGTTCGCGGAGGGGCGTGCCTTGGCCGCGTTGCTCGTGGACGTCCGGCGCGGTCGGTTCGATCACCGCGGCTGATGTCGGGACCGCTGCGGGACGTGCTGGTGCGGGACCGTCGAGTTGCACCCGTGAGGTCGAGGGAACACAGGAGGCACGATGACCGAGTGGCGGAAGTCGAGTCGTAGCACGAACACCAACTCCTGCGTGGAGGTCGCTTCGGGGCTGGTGGCGGTGCGTGATTCGAAGAACCCCGGTGGTCCGGTGCTGGGGTTGCGGGCACGTGCGGTGGCCGCGTTGCTCGTGGACGTCCGGCGCGGTCGGTTCGACGGTTAGCCGACGCGTTGCCCTGATCGTCGGACGTGGTCCAAGGCCGCGTCCGACGACGGGAACAGCGGCAGGTGGCGGTCCAGGCCGGTCACGGCCAGGGGGCGCAGCACGCGCCGCCCGGTGGCGACCACGGCCAGCGCCTCGATCTCGCGGTGGGCGTCCACCAGCAGTTTGATGCCCGCCGAGCCGAAGAACGTGACCTCGTCCAGCACCAGCACGACAGCGGTGGCCGGTGCGCGCAGGGCCGTTCGGACGTCGTGGACCGTGTCGAGGTCGACCTCGCCCGCGACCTCCACGCGCAGGACTCCGTCGTACCGGGTGGACCGGACGGTGATCAGCGGCTGCTCCATGCCGGCACTCCCGACGCCGTGGCTGGCTGCGCCACACGACGTTACGGGAGGCTGGAAGCGCTCACAACTCTCCGAGCGGTGCTCGACCCAGCCGGCGCACGGTGTCCACGATCTCCGCGTTCGGCACGCCCTTCACCAAGTACTCGGCCACGCCGTTGTGGCGCATCTCCGAGATCGTGGCCGGGTCGGTGTGCGCGGAGAACACCATGACCCGCACGTCCGGCCAGCGGTGCCGGAGTTCGCGGGCGACCAGCGCGCCGCCGCCGCCCGGCATCCGGACGTCCAACACCACCACATCGGGTGAATGCCGGGCGGTCAGGTCGAGGGCTTCGGGCGCGGTGCGGGCGACGGCGACCACGGTCAGGTCGGACTCGGCCTCCAGCACCTCCTGGAGCGCCTCGCCGATCATGGGGTCGTCGTCGCAGACCAGGACGCGGGTCACGGCACTGTGGTGGGCAGCCAGAACCGGACGGCGGTGCCGCCGCCGGGTCGGTCGGCGAAGGTCCACCAGCCGCCCGCGGTCTCGGCGCGCTCCCGCATCTCCAGCATGCCGAAGTGCTCCAGACCGGCCTGCACGGCGGTGACGGCGGTGGCCCCGACGCCGACGCCGTCGTCCGCGACCTCCACGAGCGTGCCGTGGTCCGCCGTCGACAGCGAGACCTCGACCGCGGACGCCTGGGCGTGCTTGTGCACGTTGGCCAGTGCTTCCTGGAAGATCCGGAAGATGGTGATCGCGGCTTCGCGCGGGGGCTCGCGCCGCAGGTCGTCCCGGACGGTGCCGGACAGGCCCCACGCGGGCGCGACGTCGCCCAGGTACTCCTCCATCGCGCGCACCAGGCCGTTGTGGTCGATGTCCGGCGGGCGCAGGCGGAACACCAGGGCGCGCAGCCGGGCGGTCGCGCCGCGCACCGCGTCGTCGAGCTTGCGCACGGTGCCGGCGTGCTCCTCGCCCAGCCGTCCTTCGAGCAGTTGCAGGCGCATCCCGACGGCGACCATCGCCTGGATCGAGTCGTCGTGCACGTCCCACGCGATCCGCCGCCGCTCCAGTTCCTGCGCCTCGACCAGGTGGGTGACCAGCCGGCGGCGCTCCAGCAGTTCCCGCTCGGCGCGGCGGCGCTCGGTCATGTCCCGGGTGACCTTGCCGAACCCGTGCAGCCGGCCGGTGTCGTCGAACAGGGCGGTGATCACCACGTTCGCCCAGAACCGGGTGCCGTCCTTGCGCAGCCGCCAGCCCTCGTCCTCCAGCCGCCCGTCGGCGATGGCGGCCTCCAGCTCGCGGTCCGGCTTGCCCGCGATGACGTCCTCGCGCGGGTAGAACGTGGAGAAGTGCCGGCCGAGGATCTCGTCCGCGCGGTAGCCCTTGATGCGCTCCGCGCCGGAGTTCCAGCTCACGATGTGCCCGGCGGGGTCCAGCATGAAGATCGCGTAGTCGACCACGCCCTCCACCAGCAGCTGGAACGCCGACTCGGGCATGGGGTCCGGACGCCGTCGGGGTGGGCTCGCCATACGAGTACTGTGCACCACCCGCGGCGCTAGCCCAGTTCGCACCACACGACCTTCCCCTCGCCGTGTGGTGTCACGCCCCACTGGCGGCTCAGCCGGTCGACCAGGGCGATGCCCCAGCCGCCGTCCGCGCCGTGCGGACGCAGCCAGGGGTGGACGGGGCTGCCGTCGCCCACCTCGACCAGCACGCCGTCCGGGCCGAAGGTCAGCCGCAGCGCGGTCGGGCCGCCGGCGTGCCGGCAGGCGTTGGCGACGAGTTCGGAGACGACGAGCACCACGTCGTCGTGGCCGCCCCGGTAGTCCCAGTCGAGCAGCGTCCGGCGGGTGAAGTCGCGGGCCAGGGCCGCGGTGCCGGGACCGCCCGGCGGGCTGAAGTCCGCCACCTGGCCGGCCGCAGGGAGATCCACGATCGCACTATGCGGCACGTCGTCGTCGGCGGCGAGACGCAACGGTGTCACCGCGCCTAGTGCGGATGCACCAGAAGCACCGCGTGACCGGTGGTGCGGGTCCCGTTCGCCGGGTTCAGTCCACGAGACCTTCGCGGCGGGCGATGGACACCGCCTCCAGCTTCGACCGCGCGCCGAGCTTGTCGAGCACCCGCTGCACGTGGTTGCGCACGGTGTTGCGGGCGACGCCGAGCCGCTGCCCGATCTCGTCGGTGGACGCCCCGTCCGCCAGCAGTGACAAGGTTTCACGTTCCCGCGCGGTGAGCGACGCCCCGGCGGCCGCGGCGCGCCCGGTGAGCCGGTCGAGCACGCCGGTGAGCAGGCCGCCCTCGAACACCGCCTCGCCCTTCGCGACCCGGCGCACCGCCTCGGCCAGCTCGTCCAGCCGCGCGGACTTGAGCACCAGCCCGGCGCCGCCGGCGTCCACCACCCGGGCGGCCACCGCCGCGCTCGCCTCACCGGTCAGCACCAGCACCCGCGCCCCCGACCCGCGCAGCGCGGGGATCGCGGCGACGCCGTCCCCGTCGGGCAGCCTGCGGTCGAGCACCACCACGTCCGGGCGGTGCCGCGCGGTGGCCTCCAGCGCGGTGGCGATGGACCGGACCGCGGCCACGACGACGACCCCGGGATCGCGCTGGAGCGCCAGCCCGATCGCCTCGGCCACCATGTCGTGGTCCTCGACCAGCAGCACGCGGATCGAGTCGGGCCGGGGTGGTTCGGACATGTGCGACGTCCTCGTGGCGGGTGGAGCCGCTGGCGCGCGGCCCCTCAAGCGTGGCACGGCCACCCTAGACCGGGAGCGACCGCAGGATGAGGCTGAGGCCCACCACGAGCACCAGTCCGGCGGTGAGCGCGGGCAGCGCGGTGAACCGGTCGCGCACGCGCTCGACGGCGGCCAGCCGGTCGCGCAGCCGGACCAGCAGCAGACCCACGGCGGTGAGGGTCGCGGCCATGCCCAGGCCGTAGCCGAGCACCAGCAGCACGCCGAACCACGTGCGCCCCAAGGCGATCGCGCCCAGCAGCACGACCAGCGCCGACGGGCTCGGCACCAGACCGCCCGCCACCCCCATCCCCACCAGCCCTCCACGCCCGAGCCGGAACCCGTGACCGTGTCCGTGTCCATGTCCATGTCCAAGGGAGACGGGGCCGGCGTGGGCCATGGCGCGGGTCGGGCGGGCGCGGAGGGCGGAGCGGAGCAGGGTCGCGCCGATGGCCGCCACCAGCAGGCCGCTCACCAGGCCGAGTCGGCGCAACACCGACTCGCCCGCCAGCGCGCTGGTCGCGCTGATCACCAACCCGAGCACCAGCACCCCGGCGGTGTGCGTGAGCGTCACGGTCGCGCCCACCACCACCGCATCCCGGGGCGTCCCGTCCCGGCCCGCCAGGTAGGCCGCGATCACCGTCTTCCCGTGCCCCGGCAGCGCCGCGTGCGACGCACCCAGCACCAGCGACAGCAGCACCGCCGGCACCCCGACCCACGGCGTCAGGTCCCGCGCCCCCGCGAACGACGTGAACGTCGCCGTCGCCGCCGCCAACAGCGACGGGCTCCCGTCCACCGCAGCCCCGGCCGCCGCGCCGCCCGCGCCGGGCCGCACCCGCAACTGCACCGACCGGACGTCCACCGGATCGGCCAGCAGGTCCTCCGGGTAGGTCCGCAGCTCACCGCTCGCGCTCACCCCGGGCACCGGCGGGTCGACCAGCGCCACCCCGTCGCCGACCGCCGTCATCTCGTGCCACCCGACCCGGTCGCCCCGGTACGCGTCGCGCACCAGCACGGTCTCCCCGCCCGCCTCCGCGTCCACCAGGCAGGTCAGCCGCGTGGTGGGCAGCCCGGCCTCGCCCGCCGGGAACTCCACCGCGCCGGACCGCACCACGACCGGCCCCCCGCGCCCGTCCACCTCGACGGTCGTGGCCCGCGCCAGGGCCGCGCACTCCCGCTCCGCGTACCCCGGCACGTCGGCCGGACGTTCTTGCAGGGTGGGGATTTCCGCCGCGTCGACCACGGCCCGCAACGTCACGCGGTCCGGGTGCACGGTGATCCCCCGGTAGTGGTTGACGGTGAAGTTGCCCAGCGGGTGCGCGGACGCGGTCCCGGCCCCGGCGAGCAGCAGACCGCCGAGGAGGACCAGCAGCGGCAACGCCCTCATCGCAACCCCGCCAACGTCGCGCGCGCCGCCGGCGCGTCCCCGAAGTGGGGGTTGATCCGCACCGCCTCGTCCAGGGTGGCCGCCGCCTCGGGACGTCCCAGCGCGGCCGGCACCGTGCCCCGGTGGAAGGCGAAGACCGCGTTGCGCCAACCGGACGCGGCGGCGCGGTCCGCGTAGCCCAACGCCTGTTCGTCCTGCCCGTTCAGGTGCAGCGCCCACGCCAGGGCGTCGGCGACCAGGGGGTGCTGCCGGCGCGACCACTCGGCCTGCGCCAGCCGCAGCGCGGTGGCCGCGTCGCCCCGGTCGGCGGCGACCGAGGACGCGGCCAGGTCGTCCGCGCCGCCCGCCGCCCGCAGCAGGTCGAACTGCCGCTCCAGCAGGCCGAACTGCCCGCCGGCCTGGTCGCCCCGGCCGGCCCGGCGCAGCAGGTTCGCGTACTCGTGCACGAGCTGCGGCAACGGCGAACGCGCGACCAGGTCGTGGTAGCCGGCGAGCGCCTCGTCCAGCCGGCCGTGCGCGGCGGACACCTTCGCCCTGCCCTGCGACGACATCACGTCCCGCGGGTCGACCAGCAGGGCCTGCCCGTAGTGCTCGGCCGCCGCGTCGGGGTCGCCGTTGTCGAACGCCGGCTCGCCCAGGTGGTACCGGCAGAACACGATCTCGGCGGGCGTCACGGCGGCGGCCAGGGCGCGTTCCAGCGCCGCCCGCGCGCCGGCGACGTCCCCGCGCTGCTCCAGGTCGTACGCGGCCCGGGTGAACGACGGCACGCCCGGTTCCAGGTCCAGCATCCGCTGCACGGCGGCGGTCGCCTCGGCGGCGGAGCCCAGCTGGGTCGCCGCGTCCGCCGGCACGCCGTACCCGGCGGCGGTGTCCGGCAGCGCGGCCGTGGCGCGCACGGCGAGGTCGTGGGCGGCGGCGAAGTCGTGGCGGGCGTTGGCCAACGCGCCCGTGCCGGTCAGCGCCCACCCGTTGTCCGGGCGGTGCCGCAACGACGTGTCGAGCGCGCCCTGCGCCTTGGCGTAGTAGGCCGGGTCGCCGGTCACCCGGGCCTGCTCGACGTAGGCGGCACCCAGCGAAGCCCACGTCACGGCGTCGGACGGCGTGCGGCGCAGCTTGTCCTGCGCGGCGGAGATGCCGCGGTGCAAGGCGGTCTCCACGGCGGTGGCCGGCGGCGGGGGAGTGTCCGGAGTGGACAGTGCGGAGACGGCGGTGGCCAGGAGCGCGATCCCGCCGACGATGGCCGTGACGGCGATGAGCCGGATCATGGTGATCCTCCGGGGAGAGGACCCCGAGGGGGCGCGGCGCGAACGCGCGCCCCCTCGGGGCGAGGGCTACTCGGTGGGGGCGGTCGTCGGCTTGGCGCGGTTGCGGAACACCCAGAACCCCGCGCCGATCAGCAGGACCGCGAGCAGCCCGCTCACCAGCGGCGCGGTCGGCATGCCCGACGCGCCCGCCGTGGGCCTGATGGCGACCTCGGCCGCGCCCGCCGTGGGCCTGATGGCGACCTCGGCCGCGCCCGCGTTGACCGAGGTGTTGTTGGGCAGCGCCACGTACGGGAACGTCCGGCCGAACGCGTTCTCGTTGGAGTCGACCTTGTCGCCGGCGGCCAGGGCCTGCACGACTCCGCTCACCGCCGCGCCTTCCAACGCCTGCAAGGAGATGTCCACGACGTCGTCGGTGAGCCGGCGGCCGTTCGGGAAGCCCGGGAAGTCCTTGGCCAGTACGCCCAGCCGGTTCGGGTCGGCGGCGACCGGCGTGCCCATGTTCAGCCGCAGCTGCTCGGAGGGCGCGAACCGCTTCGGGTTCACGTCCGCGTTGTCCAGCTGCGAGTTCAGGTCGGCCTGGATCGGGCCCTTGAGCTTGGTGGTGATGCCGGTCAGGAAGATCTCCACCAGGTCGTCCCGGTTGCCCTTGGGCGCGGGCACCCGGTAGATCGACTCGACCAGTCGCGGCAGCTCCGGGTCGGTGACCCGGTCGACCAGCTCCTCGACCTCGCCGTCCTGGTCCGGGGTGAGCGAGTTGAACCGGTCCTTCAGCGCCGCCGGCACCACGACCTCGTTGACCAGCGGGTTGCCCAGGCGCGAGACCTGGACCCAGTCGCCGTGCGCCTGGTACTTGCCGGGGGACAGCTGCATCGAGCGGCGTTCGGTGTCGCTCCACACGCCGATCACCGGGTTGCGCCGGGGGTCGCCCTTGAGCGCCAACCACCGCTTGGGGATCTGCAACGCGATGGTGTTGGCGTTGAAGCCGCGCAGCGTGTCCTGGCCGACCTCGGACAGGTCGCCGCCGTAGAGCAGGTCGAACACTCGCAGGTCGAGGAAGAACGAGTCGTCGGCCTGCCCGGCGTAGACCTTCAGGCCGCCCTGCGCCGACGTGATCGCCTGGTCGCGCAGCGCGCCGTAGTCCGGCATCGACTTCGGGCCGGTGTTGGACGGCGCGACCTTGCCGTGCTGCACCAGCTTCTTCGCGTTGCCCCGCTGGTCGACGACCTCCAGCGTGTAGGACTGGCGGAACAGCAGGTTCTCGTCGTCCAGCGTGGTGACGACGCCGTCGGCGTACAGGAACGTGGACTTGCCGCGCTTGTCCTCGGTCTGGAACGTGAACCGGTAGGTCAGGTCGGCCTTCGCGTCGCCGTCGTTGTCGACGTCGAGGTCGTAGCGGGCGTCGGTGGCGAACGGGTAGAAGTTGGGGCCGCCGTTGGGCTCCTGGAACGGCGAGAAGTTCGCCACGAGCGTGACGGTGTCCTGGTCCTCGGGGCTGGTGAACGCGTAGACGTCGGTGTTGTCGACGGCCGGGTCGCCCGCGATCAGCGGTGCTTCGCGGTGGCTCGACGCCCCCGCCGGGCCGGACGCCCCGACCAGTCCGGCGGCCAGCGCGGCGCACCCGACCGCGCCCAGCGCCGCCGCCAAGCGTTTGCCCCGACCCCTCGTGAGCGGTGTGGACATGCTCGATCCCTCCGGTGGACGTGCGAGCGTGCGGACACCTCCCCCTTCGGCCGGCGGCCGGGCGTGGTTCAGAAGGCAGGGGTTTCGGCCTTCCGATCAGTGGAACCGGCCGTTGACCGGCCGAATGGCCGAACTTACGGTCCGACCACCCCCGATGCGGCCCGTCGTGCCGACGACCGGCCGGACCACCGCCTCGGCGCAGACGAACAGGAGGGCGCGGTGCCACTCGACACCACCACGCCGCACTACCGGCGGGACACCGGCTCCCAGCCGCCGGTGAGCTGGCCGGACTACCGGTCCAACCGGGCCCGGCACCCGCACCGGCCGTTGGCGCTGCTGCCCCAGCGGCTCGGCGAGATCACCGGGCCGCTGCTCGGCGAGGGCCGGGTCGGACCGGACGACAACGACCTGACCGCGGGCCACGACGGCGAGCCGCAGGGCCAGCGGATCATCGTCTCCGGCCGGGTGCTCGACGGCGACGGGCGACCGGTCGCCGGCACCCTGCTGGAGGTGTGGCAGGCCAACGCGGGCGGGCGCTACCGGCACGACGGCGACCGGCACCCCGCGCCGCTGGACCCGAACTTCACCGGCGTCGGCCGCACGATCACCGACGCCGACGGCCGCTACTCGTTCACCACGATCCAGCCCGGCGCGTACCCGTGGCGCAACCACGACAACGCGTGGCGCCCGGCGCACATCCACTTCTCGCTGTTCGGCACCGCCTTCACCCAGCGGCTGATCACCCAGATGTACTTCCCGGGCGACCCGCTGTTCCACCAGGACCCGATCTTCAACTCGGTGCGCGACCCCCGCGCGCGCGAGGCGATGATCGCGCGGTTCGACCTGGACCGGACGATTCCGGAGTGGGCCCTGGGGTACCAGTGGGACATCGTGCTGCGCGGCACGAACCCGACGCCGCTGGAGGACGAGGACGACGATGACTGAGAACCCGCTCGGCCCGTTGCAGACCACCCCGTCGCAGACGGTCGGCCCGTTCTTCGCGATCGGCCTGCCCTGGGAGGACGGCCCGTTCGTGGTGCCCGAGGGCACCGGGGGAGCGTTCCGGATCGAGGGCCGGGTGCTCGACGGCGCGGGCGAACCGGTGCCCGACGCCGTGGTGGAGACCTGGCAGGCCGACCCGGACGGCCGGTTCGACCACCCCGACGACCCGCGCGGAGCGGTGCGGTGGAAGGATTTCCGGGGTTTCGGCCGCGCCGCCACGGACGAGCGGGGGCGGTGGGGCCTGCTCACCGTGAAACCCGGTCCGCTGCCCGCGGCCGACGGCTGGGAGGCGCCCCACCTCAACGTGTCGGTGTTCTGCCGGGGCATGCTGGTGCGCCTGGTCACCCGGATCTACTTCCCGGACGAGGAGGCGAACGCGGACGACCCGGTCCTGCGCTCGATCGGCGACCCGGCCGCGCGGAGCACGCTGGTCGCCGCACCCGCTCCGTTCGGCTACCACTTCGACATCCGCTTGCAAGGGGAGCATGAAACCGTCTTCTTCGACGTCTGAGCTGTTCGGGCCGCTGTTCACCGACCCGGACGTGGAGGCGGAGATCTCCGACCGGGCGTGGCTGCGGGCCATGCTCGACTTCGAGCGCGCGCTCGCGATCGTGCAGGCGCGGGCGGGCATCGTGTCCGAGCAGGCGGCCCGGATGGTGGTGACCGCGATCGACGTCGGCCGCTACGACCCGGCCGCGCTCGGCGAGGCGGCCCGGACCAGCGGCACCCCGGTGGTGCCGCTGGTCCGGGCGATCGGCGCGCACGTCACCGCCGAGGGGCGCGCCGCCGTGCACAACGGCGCGACCAGCCAGGACGTGCTGGACACCGCGCTGTCGCTGGTGGCGTTCCGGGCGCTGGGGCCGATCCTGGACGGGCTGGCGGGCGTCGCCGGGGAGTGCGAGCGGCTGGCCCGGCGGCACCGCGAGACGCTGATCGCCGGGCGGACGCTGGCGCAGCACGCGCTGCCCACCACGTTCGGCCTCAAGTGCGCGGGCTGGCTGGTGGCCGTGGACGAGGCCGCCGAGGTGCTCGAACGGGTGCGGGAACGGCGGCTGGCCGTCCAGTTCGGCGGTGCGGCGGGCACGTTGGCCGCCGTCGACGACCCGGACCTGGTCGACCAGCTCGCCACCCAGCTCGGGCTGGCCGCGCCGCTGATCCCGTGGCACACCGACCGGACCCGGGTGGCGGAGCTGGCGTGCGCGCTGGGCGGCGCGTCCGGGGTGCTGGGCAAGATCGCGCAGGACGTCGTGCTGCTGGCGCAGACCGAGGTCGCGGAGGTCGCCGAGGCCGAGGGCGGCACGTCGTCGGCCATGCCGCACAAGCACAACCCGGTGCGCGCGGTGCTGGTGACGGCGGGCACCCGGCGGGTGCCCGGCCTGGTGTCGACGGTGCTGTCCACGATGGCGCAGGAGCACGAGCGCGCGGCCGGTGCGTGGCACGCCGAGTGGCAGACCGTGACCGAGCTGCTGCGGCTGGTCGGCGGCGCGGTGCACGGGCTGCGCGAGCTGCTGTCCCGGCTGCGCGTCGACCCGGACCGGATGCGGCGCAACCTGGAGCTGACCGGCGGGCTGCTGATGGCGGAGAACGTCGCCGGGCGGCTGGCCGCCCGGATCGGCCGCACCGAGGCCCAGGAGTTGGTCGCCGAGGTGTGCCGGGCCGCCGTGCTCAACGACCGCTCGCTGCGCCAGGCGCTGCTGGCGGACCTGCGGATCGACCTGTCGGAGCGGGAGATCGACGAGGCGCTGGACCCGGCCGGGTACGTCGGCAGCGCGGGCGAGTTCGTGGACCGGGCGCTGGCCGCGCACCGGGGGAAGGCCGAGAGATGAAGCTGCACTACGAGCTGAGCGGACCCGAGGACGCGCCGGTCGTCGTGCTCGGCAACTCGCTGGGCACCACCACCGCGCTGTGGGAGCCGCAACTGCCGGAGCTGGCGCGCGACTTCCGGGTGCTGCGCTACGACCACCGCGGCCACGGCGGCAGCCCCGCCGCCACCGGCCCGTGCCGGATCGACGACCTGGCCGACGACGTGCTGGAGCTGTTGGACGCCTTGGGTTTCCAGCGGGTGTCCTACTGCGGCGTGTCGATGGGCGCGATGGTCGGGATGTGGCTGGCCGGGCACGCGCCGGAGCGGATCGACCGGCTGGTCCTGTGCTGCACCACCGCCACCTACGCCACCGCGCGGCCGTGGGAGCAACGCGCCGCCGCCGTCCGCGCGAACGGCACCGCCTCGATCGCCCCGGCGGTGGTGGCGCGCTGGTTCACCCCGGCGCTGGCCGCGCGCTCGCCGGAGACCGTGGCGCGCTTCGAGCACATGCTGTCCACTGTGGACGACGAGAGTTACGCCGGGTGCTGCGAAGCGTTGGGGGCGCTGGACCTGCGCTCGGTGCTGCCGGTGATCGAAGCGCCGACGGCGGTGATCGCCGGCGCGCGGGACGAGGCCACGCCGCCGGACTGCCTGCGCGCGATCGCCGACGCGATCCCCGGCGCGGAGCTGTCCGTCGTGGCGGACGCCGCCCACCTGGCCAACGTCGAGGCGGCGCGGGCCGTCACCGAGATCCTGCGGGAGCACCTGAAGTGAGCGAGCACGACGAGGGGATGCGGGTGCGCCGGGAGGTGCTCGGCGACGCGCACGTGGACCGCGCGGTCGAGCGCACCGACGAGTTCACCGCCGACTTCCAGGACCTGATCACCCGCTACGCGTGGGGCTCGATCTGGACCCGGCCGGGCCTGGACCGGCGGACCCGGTCCTGCCTCACGCTGGCGATGCTGGCCACCCTCGGGCACGATGCGGAGCTGGCCATGCACGTGCGCGCCGCGCTGCGCAACGGGCTGACCCGCGACGAGATCAAGGAAGTGCTGCTGCAGGTGGCGGTCTACGCGGGCGTGCCCGCCGCCAACCGGGCGTTCGCCATCGCCCAGCCCATCCTCGCCGAACCCGCCCCCGGCGAACCCTCTCCCACCGCACCCTCCACCACCGAGAACCCGGAGCCGCAGCCGTGATCGATTTATCGGGCAAGATCTGCGTCGTCACCGGCGCGGCGAGCGGGATCGGCCGGGCCACCGCCGGGCTGTTCGCCCGGCTGGGCGCCACCGTCGTGGCGACCGACGTCGACGCGGCCGGGCTCGACCGGCTCGCGGCCGAGGTGGACGTCCACCCGGTGCTCGGCGACGTGTCCAAGGACGCCGACGCGCGGGCCATGGTCCAGGCCGCGGTCGACCTCGGCCGGATCGACGTGCTGGTGGCCAACGCGGGCGTGATCCCGCTGCTCGACATCACCGAGGCCACCGAGCGGGACTGGGACGAGGTGATGGCGGTCGACGGCAAGGGCATGTTCCTGACCTGCAAGTACGCCATCGAGGCCGGGGTGCGCTCGATCGTCTGCGTGTCCTCGATCTCCGGGCTGGCCGGGCAGGCCAGGCAGGCCACCTACGGCCCGGCGAAGTTCGTCGCCTCCGGTCTGACCATGCACCTGGCCGTCGAGTGGGCGCACCGGGGCATCCGGGTCAACGCGGTCGCCCCCGGCACCATCCGCACCGGACGGGTGCTGGCGCTGCGCGACGAACCCGGCGGCCCGGAGTACCTCGACGAGATCGCCCAGGCCCACCCGCTGGGCCGGCTGGGCGAGCCGGACGAGGTGGCCAACGCCATCGCGTTCCTCGCCTCCGACCAGGCGTCCTTCATCACCGGGGCGATCCTGCCGGTGGACGGCGGCTACCTGGCCCGCTAACGCGTGTCTCAGATGTGGCGTCCGCCCGGTGCTGTGTGAGCAGGTCGATGCCGCACTCGACTCGGCGGCGTGGGCTGCTTGTGGATCTCCCTGTCGATCGCCGGTGGGCTGGTCGACGGTCGTCTTGATCCGGTGGTGGCGCAGGCAGGCGCGGTTGGCCTGGGAGCTGTGGGCGTTGTCCGCCGGGACCCGGTCCGGCCGTGGAGACCGAAACCTGGAACCGTTCCGCCGCACGCCGCAACGGCCACCGGTCGTCCACGACGGACCGGGCCGGGCGCAGCCTGCCGGTCGGGGTCGGTGGTGCGTCGGCGTGCCTCCCAAGGCCGTGCAGCTAGCCGTCGTCGGGCGGCTCGTCGGGCGCGGTCGCGTAGCGGGCGGCGAGCGCGGCGGCGCGGTTGCGCAGGGCGGTGCGCAACGACTGCGGCGCAAGGGCTTCCGCGTTCGTGGAGAGCTGCCACAGGGCCCACTCGGCGTGCCGGGCGTCCTGGAAGGTCACCTCCATCCGCAGCCGGCCGTCCGGGTCGGTCGCCTCGGCGAGGACGGCCAGCGCGGTGCCCACCAGGTCCTCGCGCCGCGCCGGGTGCACCCGCACCAGCACGGCGACCTGGTCGCCGCCGGCCCGGAACCGGGTGCTGCGCTCCTGCCAGGCCCGGTCCAGGTCGACCCGGTCCGCCCGCTGCGCCGGTTCGGCCAGTTCCTCGGCGGCCAGCACCCGGGACAGCCGGTAGGTGCGGTCCGCGCCGGACCTGGTGGCCAGCAGGTAACCCTGGTCCCGGACGGTGACCAGGCCGATCGGGTCCACCGTGCGCCACCGCGCCTCCTGGCCCGCCGCCGCGTAGTGGATGCGCAGCTTGTGCCCGGCGAACACCGCGCGCCGCACCTCGGCCACGACCCGGTCGGGCACCTCCTCGGCGACCACGCGGCGGGAGAGCAGGTCGGTCTCCGGGTCGATGAGCAGCCGCTCGGCCACGCCGGCCGCGGTCTCGCGGTGCCGCTCGGGCAGCGCGTCGACCACCTTGAGCATGGCGGAGGCGAGCGCCGAGCCGAGCCCGAACGCCTGCGCGCCGCGCCGTGCCCCGGCGATCAGCAGGGCCAGCGCCTCGTCGTGGTTCAGCCCGGTGAGTTCGGTCTGGAAGCCCGGCAGCAGCGCGAACCCGCCGTGCCTGCCGCGTTCGGCGTAGACCGGGACGCCGGCCGCGGACAACGCCTCGATGTCGCGCAGCACGGTGCGGGTGGACACCTCCAGCTCGCGGGCGAGCGTGGCGGCGGACAGTCGGCCGTGCCTGCGCAGCAGCAGCACCAGCGAGACCAACCGGTCGGCGCGCACGGCAGAACTCTACTGGAATACACGACACAGGATGTCGTGATTGCTTGCGAGGCTTCTCCCACGACGGCGGAGGCGATCGGCGCACGTGCCGTCGGTGGATCGAATGGAGCTGAAGTGGCAGTGGAACGCACGGCGGTCAACCCGTGGCAGTGGTCGAAGGAGCTGGGGTACAACCAGGGGGAGATCGTCTCCGAGGCCACCCGGACGCTGTACTGCTCCGGGCAGACCGCGATGAACGGCGACGGCGAGCCGCAGCACGCCGGTGACATGGCGGCGCAACTGGCGCTGAGCCTGGACAACCTGGAGGCGGTGCTCGGCGAGGCGGGCATGTCCCTGGCCGACCTGGTCCGGCTCAACGTCTACACCACCGACGTCGACGTCCTCTTCCAGCACTACGGCGTGCTGGCGGCGCGGTTGGGCGCGGCGGGGGTGGCACCGACGACCACCATGCTCGGGGTGACCCGGCTGGCGATCCCCACCCTGTTGGTGGAGGTCGAGGGGACGGCCGTCGCCTGACGCGACCTCGGCGCGCGCCCGGTCACCACGTCGGGCGCGCGCCGATCCCGCCGTCCACCACCAGGTCGTGGCCGGTGATCCAGGACGCGTACGGCGACGCCAGGAACACGCACGCGTCGCCGACGTCCTCGGGCGTGCCCAACCTCCCCAGCGGCGCGGCGGCCCGCCACCGCTCGACGCCCGCCGGCCAGTCGTCGGCCAGGCCGGGCCGGTCGACCAGGCCCGGCGACACGGTGTTCACCCGCACGCCGAACCGGCCGTACTCCAGCGCCGCCGAGCGGGCGTGCATGATCAACGCCGCCTTCGAGGCGCTGTAGTGGGCGTGCCCGTGCGCCGGGTGCCTGCCCTCGATCGACGCGATGTGCGTGATCGAGCCGCCGGTCCCGCGCATCACCTCGACGGCGGCCTGCGTGCAGGCGAACGCGCTGGTCACGTTCGTGTCCACGACGGCGCGCCACTCGTCGGCGGTCATCGCGTCCAGTTCGCGCACCGGCTGCACCCCGGCGCAGTTCACCACCGCGTCCAGCCGCCCCCGCCAGGCCGCAGCCGCGCGCACCAGCCGCGTGCACTCCGCCGGCGAGGACAGGTCCGCCCGCACGGCCGGCGCACCCTCCACCGACACCTCGCCCCGGTGGTGGTGCGCGACCACGGCCGCGCCCGCCCGCGCGAACCTCCGGGCGATGCCCGCCCCGACGTGCCCGCTCGCGCCGGTCACCAGCACCACCGCGCCGCCCAGGTCCACGGCTAGACCGGGAGCAGCGGGGTGTGCGCGCCCGAGGGCAGTTCCACCAGGACCGGGTCGCCCGGCCGGACCTCGCCGCCGACCAGCACCACGGACATGATCCCGGCCTTGCGCACCACGTTGCCGTCCTCGTCGCGGCCCACCACGTGCTTGAGCAGCCCTTCCCGGAACGCCTCGATCTGCGGGCACGGGTTGCGCAGCCCGGTCACCTCGACCACCGCGTCCGCGCCGAGCCGCAGCCGGGCGCCGGTCGGCAGGCCGAGCAGGTCCACGCCCCGGGTGGTGATGTTCTCGCCCAGCTGACCTGCGGCGACGTCGAATCCGAGGGCGTTGAGCGCGTCGTGCAGCTCGGCGTGCATCAGGTGCACTTGGCGCAGGTTTGGTTGCTCAGGGTCACGAAGAACCCGGGAACGGTGCTTCACCCGCTCGCCGGCGTGGACGTCGCCGTCGATCCCGAGACCGGCCACCAGCCGCACGCCGTCCCGGTTGGGTTTTGTGAATGTGTACTCCGCGCTACGACTCACGGCTACGACTGATCCCATGCAGCCGACCATAATCGGTAAGACTTCGGGCCGTCGCGGCGATAACCGGAGTGTAAAACCCTGCGGACAACGGTGAAAGATCATGGACGACGAATTGACCCATCGGGCGCGCGCGATGCTGCGCGCCATCGCGGCCGGGCGCGCCGAGGTTACCCACAGTCAGGAACCCGACCTTCGGGTGGACGGGTTGCTGTGCTCCGACCAGGCCACGGCCCGCCAACTGGCGCACGCCGGATTGGTCCGACCAGTCGAACTGGACGGTCACGGACAGTGGTCGCCGGCGGAGCTGACTCCGGAAGGCCGAGCGCTGCTCGCGTGACCGGACCTTGACGCTGCGTGCGGCGGGCGGTTGACTGCGTGCCCGGAATCGGTTCGGACCGGTTCCGGACGGCCGCGGTCCGCCGAGCGTCGCCCGGTGCGGGCCGCCCTCGCCGAAGCCGCCCACAGCGCCCGGGTGAGCGAGGCGGCGGTGTCCCGCGTGCTCGCCGGCGAGCCGACGTGGACGCGGCCACCGCGGCGCGGGTGCGGCAGGTCGTCGCCGACGTCGGGTACGTACCCAGCGCGCGTGCCGTCGGTCCGGCCGGGGCCGCGCCCGCACCGTCGGCACGCGCCGGCGGCCTACTCCTGGGCGGTGACCCGGTCGAGGAACGCGGCCAGGTTGGCCGCGGTGCGCTCGATCAGCCGCTCCAGCGGGAGCGACTCGTGGAAGCGCCCGCCCGGACCGGCGTCCTTCTTGCCGCGCAGGTACAGCGAGCACGCCAGGTCGGCGCAGAAGTACGCGCCCACCGAGTTGCCCTGCTGGCCCTGCTTGCCCGCCTTGCGCGCGGTCATCAGGGCGACGCCGTCGCCCAGGTGCGTGGTCAGGCACAGCGAGCACATGCTGCGCCGGACCTGCCCGGCGCGCGGCGCGGCCCGGCGCAGCGCGATGCCCACGAACCCGTCGCCGGACTCGGTGACGAGGTAGTTGCGCTCGGCGGAGGCCGGGTCCTGCCAGCCCAGGAAGTCGAGGTCGTCCCACGGCCGCGCGTCGAGGTCCCGGGGCACGGCCAGGCGCTTGGCCTCGCCCTTGGTGCAGTTGACGAACGACGCGCGGAGGTCGCGTTCGGTGGCCGGTTTCATGACGGGCACGCTAACTTCGGCTAGAGTCCCTAGGCAAATGATTAACACTCCTAGGTAGCGGGGGCCGGATGGCACGCGCGGGGATCACCCCCGAACGCCTGACCCGGGCGGCGGTGGAGCTGGCCGACGAGGTCGGCTTCGCGAACGTCACCGTGTCGGCGCTGGCCCGCCGGTTCGGCGTCAAGGACGCGAGCCTGTACTCGCACATCCGCAGCGCCCACGAACTGCGCTCGCGGGTGGCCGTGCTCGCCCTCGCCGAACTCGCCGACCGCGCGGCCGAGGCGCTGGCCGGCCGGTCGGGCAAGGACGCGCTGGTGGCGTTCGCCGACGCCTACCGCGACTACGCCCGGCAGTACCCCGGCCGGTACGCCGCCGCGCAGTACCGGCTGGACCCCGACGTCGCCGAGGCCAGTGCCGCCCGGCGGCACTCCGACCTGACCCGGGCGGTCCTGCGCGGCTACCGGCTGCCCGAACCCGACCAGACCGACGCCGTGCGGCTGCTGCACAGCACGTTCCACGGGTACGTCGGGCTGGAGGCGGCGGGCGGGTTCGACCACCACCCGCGCGGCGCGGACCTGTCGTGGTCGCGGGCGCTGGACGCGCTGGACGCCGTGCTGAGGAACTGGCCGGCCTGACCGCCTGGCATCCTGCGGGGGTGCCCTACCCCGGTTCCCGCTCCCAGTCGACCGACCTGTGGCTGCTGCCCGAGGACGAAGCGCTCCTCGGCCGCCGGGTCGGCGAGGCCCTACCCGCTGCGGGCTGGCTGTGCAGCCACCCCGGCCCGCCCGGTCTGCACCAGGTGCACCTGCACGCCGAGGCGCGGGAGGCGACCGAGTGCGGCGGGGTCCAGGCGCACCTGCTGCTGCCCGCCGGGGCCGCCCCGCCGGACGGGGTCGAGGTGACCGGCGACCTGGCCACCGACCCGGGACTGCGCCACGCGGCGATCGTGCAGCTGCTGCGCTCCAGCGTCCGCAACGAGGTCTTCGAGTGCGGCCGGCTCGCGGTGCGCTGGTCGGAACCGGACGTGGGACCCGAGGTGCACCAGGTGCTCGTCGAGCAGCGGGCCGCGGTGTGGCGGGCGCTGCGCGCGGCGACCCGGCCCGCCGTCCTGGAGGCCGAGGACGGGCGCACCCTGTCCGGCACGCGGATGGGCGAGGCGGCGCGGGAACTGGTCCTGCGCACCGGAATCCCGTTGACCCGCTACGGCGGCCCGCACTGGCGCCTCGCGCGCTGACTTCCGGTCCACTCAGGACTCCGGCACCAATCTGTCCACAGTGGACTGTGAGTGTCGTCCGCCGTGCCGCCCGGGTCGAGCGGGCGCGACCCGATGCGCCGTTCGGGGGTGTCCGTGACGTGCGTGGTCGTCGCCGCTGCGGGAACCCGGAGCGGGTGTGATCGGGTCGGCGCGGCCGAGGGTCCGCGCGGGTCGCGAAGGGGCTGGGCCACTCGGCGGATCGCGCCCTTGGTTCCCGGTGGGTGCATTCACCCGCGCGACAGCCTTCCGCCGGCCGACAGGTGAGGCTACCCTAACCGTTGGAGAGGTCCGGATCACTCCCACGTGTGCAGGACTTAGGTTAGGGTAACCGAAGTTCGATCACTCCCTGTTGTCGCACCGATGGGACGGTCATGCCACAGCCACCTGTCTTCGACGTCCTCGGCGTCGGCTTCGGGCCGTCGAACCTGGCGCTCGCGATCGCCGTCACCGAGTACAACGCCACCGCGCGCCCCGAAGACGTGGTCACCGCCCACTTCCTGGAGCGCCAGCCCCGGTTCGGCTGGCACCGCGGCATGCTGATCGACGACGCGACCATGCAGGTGTCCTTCCTCAAGGACCTGGTGACGTTGCGCAACCCGAGCAGCTCCTTCAGCTTCCTGAACTACCTGCACGGACAGGGCAGGCTGGTCGACTTCATCAACCACAAGAACCTCTTCCCGCTGCGCGTGGAGTTCCACGACTACTTCGAGTGGGCCGCCGGCAAGGTCGACGACCTGGTGTCCTACGACCACGACGTGGTCTCCGTCGCGCCCGTGGCCGAGGGCGGCGTGGTCACCCACTTCGACGTCACCTCGCGCACCCCCGGCGGCGAGGTGGAGCTGCGGCGCGCCCGCAACCTCGTGCTGGCAACGGGTTTGCGCGCCTGCCTGCCCGAGGGCGTCACCCAGTCCGAGCGGATCTGGCACAACCGCGACTTCCTGCACCGGGTCGAGGCGCTGGCGGACCCGCGCCGGCTGGTCGTGGTGGGCGCGGGGCAGAGCGGCGCGGAGGTGACCGCGTTCCTGCACGAGAAGTTCCGCGACGCCGAGGTGTGCGCGGTGTTCGCCCGCTACGGCTACAGCCCGGCCGACGACAGCCCGTTCGCGAACCGGATCTTCGACCCGGCGGCCGTGGACGACTTCTACACCGCGCCCGAGGACGTCAAGCGGCGCCTGATGGACTACCACGGCAACACGAACTACGCGGTGGTCGACCACGACCTGATCGCCGAGCTGTACCGGCGGGTGTACCGGGAGAAGGTGCTGGGCGCGCAGCGCCTGCGGCTGCTGAACCTGTCCCGGGTCGCGGACCTCGACGAGCACCCCGGCGGGGTGCGGGTGACGGTCGAGTCGCTGAGCGACGGGACGCGCGCCACGATCGACGCGGACGCCGTCGTCTACGCCACCGGCTACCGCGAGGCCGACCCGACGGGCCTGCTGGGCGACCTGGCCGCCCGCTGCCGGCACGACGAGCGCGACCGCCTGCGGGTGGGCCGCGACTACCGCCTGGAGACCGACGCCGACGTGCTCGGCGGCATCTACCTGCAGGGCGGCACGGAGCACACGCACGGCATCTCGTCGTCGCTGCTGTCCAACACGTCGGTGCGGGTGGGGGAGATCCTCCAGTCCGTGCTCGACCGCCGCGAGCCCGCCGTCCCGGCGCAGCCCGCGTACGCCGTCAGCGCGTCCCGGCACGCCTGAGTCCTCCGGGCTCCCGCCCGGCTTTCGGCGCGGTCCGCCGCGCCACCACCACGCACGTCGCTCAAGGGGTAGAACTCGCATGTCCACGAAGTCCAGGCTGTTCGCGGCCGCGGTGGTCGCCGCACTGGCGCTGTCCGCCTGCGCGAGCGGCGACGGCGGCAAGGCCGACGCCGACGCCGCACCCGCCGCCGGCGGCGCGTTCCCGGTGACCGTCGAGCACAAGTACGGCCGCACCGAGGTCAAGGCCGCGCCGGCCAAGGTGGTCACGCTCGGCCTGTCCGACCAGGATCCGGTGCTGGCGCTGGGCGTCAAGCCGGTCGGCGTCGTGGACTGGTTCAAGGAGCGCCCGTACGGCAACTGGCCGTGGACCAAGGACCTGTGGGGCGGCACGCAGCCGGAGATCGTCGGCGAGCGCGACGAGTACAACGTCGAGGCGGTCGCGAAGCTCAAGCCGGACCTGATCGTCGCGGTCTACTCGGGGATGAAGCAGGAGCAGTACGACGTCCTGTCCAAGATCGCCCCGGTGGTCGCCCAGCCCAAGGGCTTCGTCGACTACGGCGCGCCGTGGCAGGAGCAGACCCTGCACATCGGGCGGGCGCTCGGGCAGGAGGCCAAGGCGCGGGAGCTGGTCGACGGGGTCGCCGAGCGGTACGCCGGGCAGAAGGCCGAACACCCCGAGTGGGCCGGCCAGAAGCTCGTCGCGGCCGACAGCTTCAAGCCCGGCCAGTACTCCGCGTTCGCGCCGCACGACCCGAAGTCCATCTTCTTCAAGGAGTTGGGGTTCGACCTGGTGCCCGAGATCGGCCGGCAGGCCGGTGAGCGCAACGTCGCGGAGTTCAGCGAGGAGCGGCTCGACCTGCTCGAAGCCGACCGCCTGGTGTGGCTGATGTTCGACAAGGCGGCGTGGGACCGGGTCAAGGCGGTGCCCGCCTACCAGCGGCTCAAGGTCGTGGCGGACAAGCACGACCTGTTCCTCACCTACCTGGACCCGCCGATCGGCGCGGCGATCTCGTTCAACACCGTGCTGAGCGTGCCCTACGGCATCGACCAGGTCGTGCCGCTGCTCGGCGCGGTCAAGGGCTAGTCCACTGTGGACTCCGCCACGTCGTGCGCCCGGCGGTCGCACGACGTGGCGGTCGGCGTGGGAACCGGTGCGCACGCCCGTCACCCGACGATCCCTCACGTCGCCCCGGCCGCCCGGGGGCGTCGCCAGGTCCGCCTCCACTTTCGACGGGCATTCGGTTAGCCTTGCCTAAACACCAGGGAGGTGGGGGGTGAGCCGGGACGGCGCGCGGGCGACCGCGCTCATCGTGCTGGTCTGGGTGCTGGGACTGGTCTTCCTGCTCAGCCTGTGGATCGGCACCAAGAGCATCCCCTTCGGCGACACCTGGTCCCTGCTCCTGCGCGACGACGGCTCGGCCGACGCCGCCGTCGTCCGCGACTCCCGGCTGCCGCGCGCCGTGCTCGGCGTCCTGGTCGGCCTCGCGCTCGGCCTGGCCGGCGCGCTCATGCAGGCGCTGACCCGCAACCCCCTGGCCGACCCGGGCCTGCTCGGCGTCAACCTCGGCGCGGCGGCGGCGATCGTGACCGCCATCGCGTTCTTCGGCATCACCGCGCCCGCCGGGTACGTGTGGTTCGCGCTCGCCGGAGCCGCCGGCGCGGCCACGGTCGTCTACCTGCTCGGCGCGACCGGCCGGGCCGCCGCCACACCGGACCGGCTGGTGCTCGGCGGCGCGGCGCTCACCGCCGTGCTGTTCGCCTACGTGACCGCGGTCCTGCTGCTCGACGCGCACACCTTCGACTCGTTCCGGCACTGGAACGTCGGCTCGCTGGCCGGCCGCACCGCCGAGATCAACTGGCAGATCTCGCTGCTCGTGGTGCCCGGCGCGCTGATCGCGGGCTCGCTCGCGCGCGGCCTCAACGTGCTGGCGCTCGGCGACCACGCGGGCCGCGCGCTCGGCGCGAGCGTCAACCGCATCCGGGGCTTCGCCATCCTCGCCATCACGGTGCTCGCGGGCTCGGCCACCGCCGCCGCCGGGCCCATCGGGTTCGTCGGCCTCGCCGTGCCGCACGCCGCCCGCGCCCTCGGCGGCACCGACCAGCGCTGGGTGCTGTCCTTCGCCGCCGTCCTCGCGCCGATCGCGCTGCTCGGCGCGGACGTCGTCGGCCGGGTCGTCATCGCCCCGGAGGAGCTGGAGGTCGGCATCGTCACCGCGTTCCTCGGCGCGCCGGTGTTCATCGCGCTGTGCCGGCGCCGGAAGCCGGCGCTGCGGTGATCACCTTCCGACCGCACGGCTCGGTGAGCGTCCGGGTCGGCGAGCGCGGCCTGGTCGCCGGGCTCGGCCTGGTCGCGCTGCTCGCCGCCGCCACCGTCGCCACGATGGTCGGCGGCGAGTTCCCGCTCACCGTCGGCGAGGTGGTCGCCACCCTGGTCGGGCAGGGCGACCGGCTGTCCGAGTTCGTCGTGTTCGACCTGCGGATGCCCCGGCTGCTGACCGGCCTGCTGGTCGGCGCGGGCCTGGCGCTCGCCGGCGCGATCCTGCAGAGCCTGTCCCGCAACCCGTTGGCCAGCCCCGACATCATCGGGTTCACCCAGGGCGCGTCGACCGGCGCGATCGCGGTCATCGTGCTGTTCCAGGGCGGCCTGGCGGCCATCGCCGCGGGCGCGACCGTCGCCGGCGTGCTGACCTCCGCCGCGGTCTACCTGCTGGCCTTTCGCCAAGGCGTGCAGGGGTTCCGGCTGGTGCTGGTCGGCATCGGGGTCAGCGCCCTGATGCTGGCCGCCAACTCCTACCTGATCACCCGGGCCACCCTGGAGGGCGCGCTGGCCGCGCAGGGGTGGCTGGTCGGCAACCTCAACAACCGGGGCTGGGACCACGTCCAGGTCGTCGCCGCCGTGCTCGCCGTGCTGCTGCCCGCGTCGCTGTGGCTGTCCCGGCGGCTGGCGCTGCTGGAGATGGGCGACAGCGCCGCCACCGGCCTGGGCGTCGACGTGGAGCGGACCCGGCTCGCGCTGATCGCGCTGAGCGTCGGGCTGGCCGCCGTCGCGACCGCCGCGGCGGGCCCCATCACGTTCGTGGCGCTGGCCGCGCCGCAACTCGCCCGGCGGCTCACCCGCTCGCCCGGCCCGGGACTGGTGGCCTCGGCGCTCACCGGCGGGCTGCTGCTGGTGGCGAGCGACCTCGCCGTGCAACGGCTGTTCCCGACGACACCGCTCCCGGTCGGCATCGCCACCGGGGCGATCGGCGGTCTGTACCTGATGTGGCTGCTGGCCCATGAGTGGCGAAAGGGGAACGGGCGATGACGACCCGCCTGCACGCGGAGAACCTCACACTGGCCTACGACGAGCGGCTGGTCGCCTCCGCGCTCGACGTGGCGATCCCGGACGGGTCGTTCACCGTCATCGTCGGACCCAACGCGTGCGGCAAGTCCACCGTGCTCAAGGCGTTGGCGCGGATGCTCAAGCCGCGCGCCGGCACCGTCTACCTGGACGGGCAGGCGATCTCCGCCTACCGCTCCAAGGAGGTCGCGCGGCGGCTCGGCCTGCTGCCGCAGACCTCCATCGCACCCGGCGGGATCACCGTCGGCGAGCTGGTCGCGCGCGGCCGGTACCCGCACCAGCGGCTGCTGCGCCAGTGGTCGGTGGAGGACGAGGAGACCACCTCGCGGGCCATGCGGCTGACCGGTGTGCAGGACTTGGCCGACCGGCTGGTGGACGAGCTGTCCGGCGGGCAGCGGCAGCGGGTGTGGCTGGCCATGGTGCTGGCGCAGGAGACCTCGATCCTGCTGCTCGACGAGCCGACCACGTTCCTGGACATCGCGCACCAGGTCGAGGTGCTGGACCTGTGCGCGGACCTGCACGAGGACGGCGGGCACACGCTGGTCGCCGTGCTGCACGACCTGAACCAGGCGTGCCGCTACGCCACCCACCTGATCGCGATGAAGCCCGGCGAGGGCGTCGTCGCGCAGGGCCGGCCCGCCGACATCGTGACCGCGGAGCTGGTGGAGGACGTGTTCGGGCTGCCCTGCCGGGTGATAGCGGACCCGGAGACCGGCACCCCGCTGATCGTGCCGCTGCGCCGCCAGCGGGTCCCGGTGGCCGGCTGAAACCGCGGCGCGCGCACCTGTTCGCCGATTGCCGAAAAAAGGTGGTCGAGCGAATGGGGTCGCGCGCTCGGACGCCCTTGTGATACAAATAGGGGTTACCTCACCCGAAATGGGTGGCAGCGATATAACCCAGTGTATCACAGGGGGCAAGCGTGGCAACAGGGGAATTGTCCACGGAACAAGAAAGAATCTCTTCGCTATACGATCGACTCGATCTGGAACGGGCCGCCGCGAAAGCCGAGCTGGACGCCGCCCTGCTCGACCCGGACGAGCAGCGGTGGCACCGCGAGGTGGCCGTCCGCACGCTGTCCGACCAGGTCAGCCGCCTGAGCGTGGCCGATCGCGGGCTGTGCTTCGGGCGCACCGACCACGCCGACGGGCAGCGCACCTACATCGGCCGGGTCGGTCTGCTCGACCCCGCCGACGACTACCGGCCGCTGCTCACCGACTGGCGCGCGCCGATCGCCCGACCGTTCTACACGGCCACCGGCGCGCACCCGGAAGGACTCGTCCGGAGGCGGCATTTCCGCACCGCCGGGCGAGTGCTGGAAAGCTTCCACGACGACGAACTCCGGTTCGACGGCACGACCCTGCTGGCCGCGTTGAACGCACCCCGCTCGGACACCATGCGGGACATCGTGGCGACCATCCAGGCCGAGCAGGACGAGGTGATCCGGCTCGACCACCGGGGCGTGCTGGTGATCGAGGGCGGCCCCGGCACCGGCAAGACCGCCGTCGCCCTGCACCGCGTCGCCTACCTGCTCTACACCCAGCGGGAACGGCTGTCCCGGCAGGGCGTGCTGGTGGTCGGGCCCAACCCGGGGTTCCTGCGCTACGTCGGCGACGTGCTGCCCTCGCTCGGCGAGACCGACGTGGTGTTCGCCGCGCCGGGCGAGCTGTTCCCCGGCGTGCGGACCACCCGCGAGGACACCCCGGAGCTGCAAGGGCTCAAGGGCGGGCGGTCGGCGGTCCGGCTGGTGGCCGAGGCGGTGGCGGACCGGCAGGAGCTGCCCGACGAGCCGGTGCCGGTCGAGCTGGAGGACGTGACCGTGCTGGTGGACGCGGCGGTGGCGGCCGTCGCGCGCGAGCGGGCGCGCACCGCCGGGCTGCGGCACAACGAGGCCCGCCGGGTGTTCCACGACGCGCTGGCCGACGCGCTGGTCGTGCCCGCGCTGACGCTGATCGGGGAGAGCTGGCCGGAACTCGCCGTCGACGTGCGGCGGGAGCTGGCGGCCAGCGCCGACCTGGCCAAGGTGGTGGACGCCCTGTGGCCGCCGCTGACCCCGCGCACCCTGCTGGCCGACCTGTACGAGGGCCGCTGCTTCGCGCTGGGCTACCCGGAGCTGTACCGCGCCGACGGCCGCGCGTGGACGGTGTCCGACGTGCCGCTGCTGGACGAGGCGGCCGAACTGCTCGGCACGTCGGGCGAGGCGGAGCGGGTCGCCGCGCGGGAACGCGCCCGCGAGGTCGAGTACGCCAGGGGGGTGCTGGAGGTGATCGACACCGACGCGGCCATGCACGAGGAGGAGCTGCGGGCCGTCGACCTGGTCGACGCCGAGTGGCTGGCCGACCGGCACGAGGCGCGCGACCACCGGACGGTCGCCGAGCGCGCCGAGGCGGACCGCGAGTGGACCTACGGCCACGTCGTGGTGGACGAGGCGCAGGAACTGTCCGAAATGGACTGGCGGGTGCTGATGCGGCGCAGCCCCAACCGGTCCATGACCATCGTCGGCGACCTGGCGCAGCGGCAGGCCGAGGCCGGGGCGCGGTCCTGGGACGCGCTGCTCGCGCCCCACGTCCACACCCGGTGGGTGTACCGGCGGCTGACCGTCAACTACCGGACCCCGGCGGCGATCATGCGCTACGCCGCCGAGGCGCTGGCCGAGGTCGACCCGGCGGCCGAGCTGCCGACGTCCGTGCGGCGCGGCGAGCCGCCGGTGGAGATGCTGGTCGACGACCTGGCGGTGGTGTCCCGGCTGGGCGCGGACGCCGGCACGTTCGCGGTGATCTCGGTCGACGGGCCGCTCACGCCGAGGGCGGCCAAGGGGCTGGAGTTCGACACGGTCGTGGTGGTCGAGCCCGAGCGGATGACGGCGGCGGAGCGGTACGTCGCGCTGACCCGGGCCACGCAGCACCTGATCGTGGTGCGCCGCCGGTCCTGACCGACCCGCCCGGCGGCCCGGAGTTCCCGCGCGGAATTCCGGGCCGCCCGGCGGGCGTTGACCACCAGGAGAGCCATCGCGCAGCCTGAAGGGAATCCCGAGAGTGGAATCCGACGTGGACGTGACCGTGTCCGACAACACCGCCGAATCGCGCTTCGAGGTCTTCCTCGACGGCGAGCTGGGCGGGTTCGCCGAGTACGTCCTGGAGCCCGGCCGCATCACCTTCACCCACACGGAGGTGGCGATCGAGGGCAAGGGGCTGGCGAGCAAGCTGGTGAAGCAGGCGCTGCTGGACGTCCGCGAGCGCGGCCTGGCGGTCGTCCCGCAGTGCCCGTTCGTGCGCGGCTACCTGGACAAGCACCCGGAACTCGCCGAGGCTACCGAGAAGTAGTATCCGGGCATGGAGTGGACCGAACCCGGAGTCTTCGAGGTCGCGCCCGGTGTGCACCGGATCCCGCTGCCGCTGCCGAACGACGGACTGCGCAGCGTCAACGTCTACGCGGTCGAAGACGGCTCCGGGCTCGTCCTGGTCGACTCCGGCTGGGCGCTGGCCGAGGCCGAGGCCGCGCTGGAGACCGCCCTGGCCGCGCTCGGCCGCGATTTCGGCGACATCCGGCGGTTCCTGGTCACCCACGTCCACCGCGACCACTACACGATGGCGGTGAGCCTGCGCCGCCGGTTCGGCACCAAGGTCGCGCTCGGCCTCGGCGAGCAGCCGTCGTTGACCAGGGTGCTCGCCCGCTCCCGGGACGAGCGGTTCGCGGACCTCGTCTCCTGGGGCGCGGCCGACCTCGTGCCGCCGTGGCGGGAGGCGTGGGCGGCGGTGCGGGACGAGGAGTTGGACTACGAGGAGCCCGACGAGTGGCTCACCGAGTCCGACCTGGCGCTGGAGAAGCGCGTCCTGCGCGTCCTGCCGACGCCCGGCCACACCAGGGGGCACGTGGTGTTCGTGGACGTGGAGTCGTCGCTGCTGTTCGCGGGCGACCACGTGCTGCCGCACATCACGCCGTCCATCGGGTTCGAACCGGCCCGGCCGCAGCTCCCGCTGGGCGACTACCTGGACTCGCTGCGCCTGGTCCGCTCCTACCCGGACCTGCGCCTGCTGCCCGCGCACGGCCCGGTGACCGACTCCAGCCACGCCCGGGTGGACGAACTCCTCGCCCACCACGAGGACCGCCTGGCCGCGACCTTCGCGGCGGTCGGCTCGGGCACCCGCACCGCCCACGAGACCGCGCGCGGGATCGGCTGGACCCGCCGACAGCGCCGGTTCGACGACCTCGACCTGTTCAACCGGGTGCTGGCGACCGGCGAGACGGCCGCCCACCTGGACGTCCTGGTCCGCCGAGGACTGCTGACCGCGGCGAAGCACGACGGGGTGCTGCACTACTCGGCCTGACCGGACCGCTCGGCCCGCGCCGTCCGGGCGCGAACGTCCCGACTCGAAACTGGACGGTGCAGTACTGGGACTGGTACTGGTCCGTCCAGTACTGTGCCGCCCCATGGAGGAGACGAGATCGGCTCGCAAGCGCCGGGCGATCCTGGACGCCGCCCGCGCGGTCTTCCTGCGCAACGGCTACCAGGGCACCACCATGGACGAGATCGCGGCGCTCGCCGAAGTCTCCAAGCAGACCGTCTACAAGCACTTCGCGGACAAGGAACGGCTGTTCACCGAGATCATCACGGCCGACATCCGGGCCGGCGAGCAGCGGTCGGACGCCGTGCTCGACCGGCTGCCGGAGAGCACCGACCCCGAGGCGGACCTGCGCGAGATCGCCCACCGGCTGGTCACCGTGGTCACCCGGCCGCACCTGGTGCGGATGCGCCGGGTGGTGATCGGCGAGGCCGACCGGTTCCCCGACCTGGCCCGCGCCTGGTACACCTCCGGCCCGGAACGCGGCTACGAGCGCCTGGCGCACCGCTTCGCCCAGCTCGCCGACCAGGGCCGGCTGACCGCCCCGGACCCGCTGCTGGCCGCGCAGCAGTTCGTCTGGCTGGCGCTCGCCGTGCCGCTCAACCGGGCCATGTTCGACCCGGACCCGTTCACCGCCGACGAACTGCACCGGTTCGCCGACGAGGCCGTGCGCACGTTCCTGGCCGCGTTCGGCCCGGACCGCTAGCGGGGCAGCTTCACCACCGTCACGAAGAAGTCGTCGATCTGCCGCACGACCTCGATGAACCGGTCGAAGTCCACCGGCTTGGTGACGTAGGCGTTGGCGTGCAGGTTGTAGCTGCGCAGGATGTCCTCCTCCGCCTCCGAGGTGGTCAGCACCACCACCGGGATGGTCCGCAGGTCCGCGTCCGCCTTCACCTCGGCGAGCACCTCCCGGCCGTCCATCTTCGGCAGGTTGAGGTCGAGCAGGATCAGCCCCGGCCGGGGCGCGTCCGCGTGGACCCCCTCGCGGCGCAGGAACTCCAGTGCCTCGACGCCGTCGCGCACCACGTGCAGCTGGTTGCGGATCTTGTGGTGCTCGAACGCCTCCTGGGTCATCAGCGCGTCGCCCGGGTCGTCCTCGACGAGCAGCACGTCGACCACGTTCAGCGAGTCATTCATCGGAGTCCTCTACTACCGGCAGGGTGAACTTGAAGGTGGTGCCGGCGTCCTGACCGGTGTCCAGCCAAATGGTGCCGCCGTGGTACTCGATGATCTTCCGGCACATGGCCAGGCCGATCCCCGTGCCGGGGTAGTCGTCCTTGTGGTGCAGGCGCTGGAAGATCACGAAGATCCGCTCAGCGTACTCGGGCTCGATCCCGATGCCGTTGTCGCTGATCGTGAACGTCCAGAGGTCGCCGGTCCGCTCCACCGCGATCCGCACCTCGGGCGGCTGCTCGCCGTGGAACTTCAGCGCGTTGCCGATCAGGTTCCCGAACACCCCGCCCAGCAGCGACGCCTCGCCGCGCACGGTCGGCAGCTCGGGCGTCACGACGGTCGCGCCGGTCCGCTCGATCACCTCGGAGTAGCTGTCCAGCACCTGGGCGACGGTCTCGTCCAGGTCGACCGGCACGTGCTCGCGGATCATCCGGCCGACCCGGGAGAACGCCAGCAGGTCGTTGATCAGCACCTGCATCCGCTTCGCGCCGTCCACCGCGAACCGCAGGTACTGCTCGCCCCGCTCGTCGAGCTGCCCCGAGTAGCGGCGCTCCAGCAGCTGGCAGAAGCTCGCCACCTTGCGCAGCGGCTCCTGCAGGTCGTGCGAGGCGACGTAGGCGAACTGCTCCAGCTCCGAGTTGGACCGGCGCAGTTCCTCGACGTCGTTGACGATGCGGGCCCGCATCACGTCCACGTCCTGGCCCAGCATGACGGTCTCGCGCGGCCCGCCGGTCTCCACCTCGTGCGCGAAGTCGCCCGAGGACACCTGCCGCACCTGCGCGGCCAGCGCGGTCAGCGGCCGGATCAGGATGCGGTGCAGCACCGCGGCCACCCCGGCGATGATCACCACCAGCAGCACGCCCAGCGCGATCACCAGGTACAGCACCTGGTCGGCGACCGCGTCGAGGTCGGCGCGGGCCTTGGCGGACTCCTCGTTGAGCACCCGCTGGAGTTCGCCGACCGCCTGGCGCACGGTGTCGAACAGCTCCTTGCCGCGCGCCGCGTCGACCTGGTCGGCCCGGGGCTCGCCCGCCGAGCGGACCTCGGCGATGACCGCCTCGGCCCAGCCGACCCGCCAGCCCACCGCGAGGCTGCCGATCCGGTCCACCTGCGCGGCCAGGTCCGGCCGCACGGTCCCGATCGCGTTGCGCGCGTTGCGCAGCGCGTCCTGCTCGGCCCGCAGGCCGTTCTGGTAGGGGTGCAGGAACTCCTCGCTGGCGGTCAGCGCGAACCCGCGCACGCCGTTCTCCTGGTCGATCAGGGCGGTGTCCAGCTCCAGCGCGTGCCGCCGGGCCGGGCCGACCTGGTCCAGCAGCAGCACGCGGGCGTCGGTGAGGCCGGCCAGCGCGACCGCGACCCCGCCGATCGCGCCCGCGCAGACGATGATCAGCAGGGTGACCGACGCGATCAGCAGCCGGCTCGCGGGCCACCGCGTGCGGTAGTCCATCAGCCCTCGTCCGAGATCAGCAGCACGGCCATGTCGTCGTCCAACTCCCCGCCGTTGAGTTCCTTCACCCGCGAGATCAGCTCGTCCAGCAACCCCTCGGGGTGGCTGCGCCAGTCCGGTCTGGTGCGGGTGACCCGGCCGATCAGCTCGATCAGCCGCTCCGAGCCGAGCCGCTCGGTGTCGCCCGCGACCCGGCCCTCCACCAGCCCGTCGGTGTAGAGCAGCAGCGACCAGCCGGCGGGCAGCGGCACGTCCAGGCCGCTCCACGTGCTGTCCGGCAGCACGCCCAGCGGCAGGCCCGCGCGGTCCCGGGGCAGCTCCACCACCCGGTCGCCGACCAGCAGCATCGGCTCCGGGTGGCCGGCCAGGTAGATCCGCGCCCAGCGCCGGTCGGGCGACACGGTGACCATGCACGCGGTGGTGAACAGGCCCGGCTGGTGCCGCTCGTGCTCCAGGATCTCGTGCAGCGTGCGCAGCACCCGGGACGGCTCCTGGTCGGCCAGCACCAGCGCCCGCCAGGCGATGCGCAGGAACACGCCCAGCGCGGCCTCGTCCGGGCCGTGCCCGCACACGTCGCCCACGATCGCCTGGAGCGTGCCGTCCGGCGTGCGCACGACGTCGAAGAAGTCGCCGCCGAGCAGCATCCGGCTGCCGCCGGGCTGGTAGCGGAAGTCCAGGCCCAGGCCCTGGCCGCGCTCCAGGATCGGCGAGGGCAGCAGGCCGCGCTCCAGGCGGGTCTTCTCCGACGCCAGCAGCTGCTCGTCGCGCAGCTGCCGCTGGGTCTCCTCGGCGTGCTTGCGGCCGACCGCGTAGCGGATCCCGCGCAGCAGCGCCGAGCCGTCCACCTGGCCCTTGACCAGGAAGTCCTCCGCGCCCGCGGCGACCGAGCGCTCGCCCTGGCGCTCGTCGTCCAGTCCGGTCAGGACGATGATCGCGGCGGGGGAGGACAGCGCGAGCAGCCGGTCGAGGCCGTCCAGCCCGGTGGTGTCGGGCAGGCCGAGGTCGAGCAGCACGCAGTCCGCCCTGGGCACCAGGGGCACCGCTTCGCGCAGCGTCCGCACGCGACGCAGGTCGACGTTCGCGCGGGCTTCCTCCAGCAGTGCCTCGACCAGCACCGCGTCGCCCTCGTCGTCCTCGACGAGCAGCACGGTGATGCGGCCGTCCGCCGCACGAGTTCCGATGGACCCGGTCACGGGAAGGGACCCTAGCCGAACGGCGATCACGGTCGTCCGCACCGGTTCGGTGGGCCGCTGGAACCGGCCGGTGCCGATGACCGAAGATCCTGGTGTGAGCTTCACGCGGATGGTGGCGTTGACCCCGAGGTTGCCCAGGCGGGGCAGGGGGTTCTGGTACTCGGTGGCGATCGACCTGCTGTGGCCGCTGGTCGTGGTGTTCGTCCGGGTGCGGATGGCGGGCGGGGAGCACGTGCCGCGCGAGGGGAAGGTGCTGCTCGCGTCCAACCACCTGTCCTTCGCCGACCCGGTGACGCTGACCGCGTTCACGCTGGCCTCCGGCCGGGTGCCGCGCTACCTGGCCAAGGCGAGCCTGTGGAAGGTGCCGGTGCTCGGGTGGGTGATGTCGGGCGGCAAGCACATCCCGGTGGACCGGGGCACGGTGCGCGCCGGCCGGGCGGTGGACGCCATGCGCGACTCGCTGGAGGACGGCCAGTGCGTGATCGTCTACCCCGAGGGCACGTTCACCAGCGACCCGGACGGCTGGCCGATGCGCGGCAAGAACGGGGTGGCGCGGATCGCGCTGGAGTCCCGCACGCCGGTCGTGCCGGTGGCCCAGTGGGGCACGCAGCGGCTGCTGCCGCCGGGCAGGTTCGTGCCGCGGCCGTGGCGGAAGGTGCACGTCGTGGCGGGCGCGCCGGTCGACCTGTCCGACCTGTACGGGCTGGAACCCACCAAACAGGTGCTGGACGAGGCGACCGGACGGATCATGGCGGCCGTCACGACGTTGCTGGTCGGCGTTCGCGAACTCCCACATCCTGGGAGCCGGTGACGCTTCCCGTTGCCCTCGCTAGCGTTCGGGGCTCTCTGCTGTCCCGCATCGTGGAGCGTGAGCGATGGGCGAACAACCTGCGCGCAAGGGCCTGAGCGAGGACTGGCTGGCGGTGGTCGTCGGGCTGGCGCTGTTCGCGCTCGCCCTGGCGGGCGTCATCACCCCGGGGCTGGTGCCGTGATGACGACCTCGGAGCAGACCCGCAAACCGCTGCTGCACGCCGCTCTGGGCGTGCTCGTGGTGCTCGTGCTGTCGTGGGCGGCGCGCTACCTGTCCGGGGCGGTGCCCAGGTTGACCAAGGGCACCGGCCTGGAGGGGGTCGGCGCGTCGGTCGAGTTCCCGATCTACGCGATCCTGCTGGGGCTGCTGGGCAACGCGGTGCTCAGCGCGACCGGCGTCCGGGAGAGGCTGTCCGGCGGCTTCCGCACCGAGTTCTTCATCAAGACCGGTCTGGTGCTGCTCGGCGCGTCGATCAACCTGGGCGTGATCGCCTCCGCCGCCGGCCCGGCGATCATCCAGTCGGTGATCCTGATCAGCGTCGTGTTCGGGTTCTCCTGGTGGCTGGGCGGCCGGCTCGGCCTGGACGACAAGCTGCGCGCCCTGCTGTCGGCGGCGGTGGCGATCTGCGGGGTGAGCGCGGCCATCGCGGCGGCGGGGGCGGTGCAGGCGAGGAAGGAGCAGCTCGCCTACAGCGCGTCGCTGGTGATCGTCTTCGCGCTGCCGTCGATCTTCGTCCTGCCGCTGGCCGCGACCGCGCTCGGGCTCGACCCGCGCGTCACCGGCGCCTGGATCGGCGGAAACATCGACACGACCGCTGCCGTGACGGCGGCGGGCACGCTGGCGGGCGAGGAGTCGTTGCAGATCGCCACCATCGTCAAGGTCACCCAGAACGCGCTGCTCGGCGTGGTCGCGGTGGCGCTGACGGCGTACTTCGCGCTGAAGGTTGAGCGCAAGCCGGTGGGCGTGTCGGCCGGCCGGCAGCTGTGGGACCGGTTCCCCAAGTTCGTGCTCGGGTTCCTGGCCACCTCGGTCCTCGCGACCGTCTACCTGGCCAACGTGCCGTCCGGCAAGGCCGCCATCGGCGTGGTGAACGACCTGCGGACGTGGTTCCTGATCCTGGCGTTCGTCAGCATCGGCCTGGAGTTCCGCGCGGGCGCGCTCAAGCAGGCCGGGTGGCGCCCGGTGGGCGTGTTCGCCGCCTCGACCGGGGTGAACGTGCTGGCCGCGCTAGGGCTGGCGGTGCTGCTGTTTTGACCGCTCCCAGCTCAGGTACTGGCCGGCGGCGGTGGACAGGCTGGTGAGCAGCCACACCGCCACGCCCGCGTCGTCGGTGATGCCGATCAGCGGCAGGAACTCCGGCAGGACGTCGATCGGCGACACCAGGTAGACGATCGCGAAGCCCCACTGGGCCAGCCGGGTCGTGGGCAGCCCGTAGGCCTTGCGGGCCCGCAGCAGCCGGGGCAGCGCCTTGGCGCGGTCGATCACCGAGCCGACCGGCTCGGGCTCGCCCCGGGCGATCCGGCGGCGCTTGCGCCGGGTCACGCCCATCGTGATGGAGCCGGCGGCCAGGATGAGCAGCGCGATGCCGACCGCGACCGGCGGCAGACCGATCAGGTCGGCATCGCGCCAGATCAGGGTCGACACCCCGATCGCGGCGAGCATGATGCCGAGGAAGATCACGCGCTCATGGTATCGAGTTTCGCGTGCTCAGATACCGCAGGAAGAGGCAGACCAGAACCGGCCGGCCCGGTGGTCGACGTGCGTGTGGTCGCCGTGACCGGGGTAACCCGGGCCCAGGATGCCGTTGAACCCGTGGTCGCGGGCCTGCTGGGCGAGCTTGCACAGCGAGTGCGGACCCGCGCCGAGGTCGACCGCGTCGCCGTAGAGGTGGCGTGAATCCGACGCGCCGCCGACCGCGTTGTTGCAGGCCACGCTGCGGAACCCGCTGGTGACCCGGATCGACTGGTCGCCCAGGGCGTGCCGCAGGGCCTGGAGCTTCCACATCGAGACCAGCGCGTTGGACCGGGCCGCCGACGCGGAGACCTTGCCGCCCGACCAGTCGGAGTTGCAGCCGTTGAGTTCGGCGTAGGAGAAGTTCACCGGCGTGCAGTCGTCGTCCTGGAGGGCGTAGAGCTTGGTGAACGTGCCGTTGCCCGCGACGCCGTCGGCCGCCAGGCCGTACGCCTGCTGGAAGCGGACCAGCGCGGACTTCGTCGCGGGACCGAACGACCCGTCGAGGCCGAGCACCGCGCCGTAGCCGGGGTAGCCGGAGAGCCGGATCTGGAGCTGCCGCACGTCCTCGCCGGTCGCGCCTTGCGACAGGGTGCGGTTCCAGGTGTAGCAGCCGTCCGCCTGAGCAGGGGCGGAGCCGAGCACGAGGGAGACGAGCACGAGCGATAACGCGGTGACCAACGAGCCGATGCGTCGGAGCACAGGGACCTCCAGACCACGAGGGAACGGACCTCGGAGCCTGGCGGAACCGGTCAGGAATCGTCAATCTGTCTCATATGTCCGAAGATTTCACACCTCGGGAACAGTACGTGAACGGCCGGTCACCGCCGGCGCTCGACCACCGCCGCGTACCAGAGCCCGGCCGACGCCGCCGCGCACCCGGCCGCCGTCGCGCCCCGCCACACCGCCGCCTCGGTGGCCGCCAGCACCCCGTTCCACACCGCCACCGCCAGGAAGACGGCGGCCAGCGCCACCAAAGGTCTCGACCAAACCGGACGCCGGGTGCCGCGCGATCTCATGCCCTGAACAGCGCTCCTGAGCAGCGCGGTGTTACCTGGCGGCTACGGGTTCGCCGTTGAACCCGGCCCAGTGCCGCACGTCGAACCCCGCCGGCCCGGTCGCCCCGCCCAGCACCACACCCCGCTCCCGCACGGCCCGCGCGGTCGCCGCCGCCTGCCGGTCCAGCAGCCGGTCGACCTCGCCGCCGGCCAGCCCGTCGATCTCCTCCCAGAACGTGAGGACCCGGTTCACGTACAGCGCCACCAGGTGGTCCCGCGCGGGCTCGAACAGCCCGGCGGCCACGGCGGCGAGCGCGTCGGCCAGCACGTGCGGCCAGTCCTCCGAGGTCACCCGCAGCCCCCACGGCGAGGTGCGGACGCCCGCCACCGAGGGGAACAGCCGCCACACGTCCTCGCGGTAGACCTCCAGGTACCGCGCCACCGACGCCGACACCCGCGCCACCACCGCCGGGTCCTGCCGCACCGACGTGCCGTCCACCGCCGCCCGGACCCGGGAGCCGCCCGAGGCCGGCCGCACCCGATCGGTGCGCAGCACGACGTGGAACAGCGAGTCCAGCACCTGCTGCGGCAGCCGCAGGATCTTCGGGAACGGCGAGTTGTGCAGCTTGCGCCCCAACGGCACCTCGACCACCCGGATGCGCTCGCGCAGCGCGTTCGCGGTCAGCCACACGTCGATGCCGTACAGGGAGGCGCTCGCCGGCCGAGGCCACCCGAGCGACCGCTCCAGCAACGCCCGGTTGAACGCGAACTCGCCCCCGATCGGCTGCTGCACGTGCACCCCGTACACCGCCGCCAGCAGCGGGCTGGCCAGGTGGTTCGTGGTGTTCGCCTCGTACCGGTCACGCCGGTAGGCGGGCACCGCGAGCACCGGCTCGTCGCCCGCCACCGCGTCCGCCAGCCGCCCGACCCACGCCGGCTCGGCCGAGCGCACGTCGGCGTCGAGCAGCAGCACCCGGTCCGCGCCCAGCTCCGACGCCCGGTCCATCACCGCGAACACGTTCGTGCCCTTGCCGGTGCCCGGACCGGGCGAACTGGCCACCACCTTGCCCGCCCGCAGCGGCGTCGCGGCGAACCGCTCGACCGTCCCGTCCGTGCTGCCGTTCTCGGCCAGCACGACCACGTTCGTCCCGTCCGGGAACGCGCGGTGCAGCCCGGCGTCGGCGGCCGAGGCCACCGCGCCGACCGTGCGCTCCTCGTCCCGCGCGGGGATGCCGACGACGGTGACCCGGCCGCGGTTCGTCATGGGTCCGAATGCTCGGTGCACCGGGTTACCGAAACACGACGCCCCGGTAACGGCTCACCGGGGTCTGGCCCTCGGTCCGGTGCGGGCCAGCGGACGGGACTGCGCCCGCGTCCGCACCACGGGCGCGTGCGGCGGCGGAACGGGCAACGGCTGCGACTCCTGCTGCTGCCGGGGCACCTCGTACCGCTCCCGCTCGGCCCGCGCCCGGGCCTCGAACCGCAGCCGGTACTCCTCGAACTGGGCCACCGCCTGCGCCCGGGGCACCTCGAACCGCCCGGACGGCCCGTCCACCCGGTCCGCCGGCGGCAACCCGGCCCGCGCCCCGACCCACCCGACGTCCCCGCCCGCGTCCGGCGCACCCCCGCGCACCCCTCGACCGCCCCCTGCGGGCTCGTTCCCCCGGCCTCGAACCGGACGGGCGGGGCCTCGTAAGGCACCGGCACGGGCTCCCGCTTCGGCTCGGCCAACCGCTCCGGCGGCGCGAGGTGCTGCGGCCGCCGACGATCCACCCCAGCACCTCCGGCCCCCGCACCTCCGGCCTCCACCCGGTTCTGCCGCCACAACTCCGTCGACAGCTTGATCATCGCGGTCGGCGCGTCCAACCCGACCATCCCCACCAGCCGACCGTCGTCCACGAACCCGGTGATCGTCCGGTGGTCCTTCTGCGACCCGGCCAGGGTCGTCGTGTCCTTGCCCATCGAGGGCAGCCCCGACCCCTGGATGCGCATCCCGTACTGCTCGGTCCAGAACCTCGGGACGGGGGTGAACGGCCGCGAATTCTCCCTGCCCGCCAACAGGTTCTCCGCGGCCGCCCGCCCCATCTCCACCGCGTTGAGCCAGTGCTCGACCCGCCGCGGCCGTCCTCCGAAGCGGAGGTTGGGCCACTGCGCCACGTCACCCGCGGCCACGATGTCGGTCCCGCCGACCACGTGGCACGTGGGGTCGCACCGCACCCCGTCCTCCAGCACCAGCCCGGACCCGCGCAGCCAGGCCACCGACGGCGACGCCCCCACCGCGATCACCACGACCGCGGCGAAGAACACCTGCCCGTCCGAGAGGTGGATCGCCACCCCGCCCGCCTGCGGCATCCAGTGCCGGATCTTCACGCCCATCGCCATCCGCACGCCCCGCGCCCGGTGCGCCTCGGTGACGGTGTCCGCGATGTTCTTGCCGACCGCGCTGCCCAGCAGCGTCGAGGACCGGCTGACGATCGCCACGTCCCGGCCCATCGACTTCACCGACGCCGCCATCTCGCAGCCGATCAGGCCGCCGCCGATCACCACCACCAGCCCCTGCGTGGAGTTGATGGCCCGCTTGATCGCGATCGCGTCGTCCACCGTGCGCAGCACGTGGATCCGCTGGTCCTGGCGCGGCGCGCCCTGGAGGTGCCGGGGCTCCACGCCGGTCGCGATGACCAGCCCGTCGTAGCCCAGCTCCTCGCCGCCGGGCAGCCCGACGACCCGCCGGTCCGGCTCCAGGTGCGTCGCGGCCGTGCCCAGCCGCCAGATCGCGTTCAGCTCGCGGCTGATGGTCAACCGCAGGTCCGACGCGTGCAGCTCGCCGTTGATGGCCTCCTTGGACAGCGCGGGCCGGTGGTAGGGCAGGTGCCGCTCGGCGCTCACGATCACGATCTCGCCGCGGAAACCCAGCTCGCGCAACCGTTCCCCGGCCCGCAGCCCGGCCAGCCCGCCGCCCGCGATGACCACCCGTTCCTCGTTCCTCACCGGACACGCTCCCGCAGTTCGATCGCGCGCATCGGGCACGCCCGCGCGGCGGCGCGGGCCTTCGCGAACAGCTCGGGTGGCGGCCGGCGCTCGTAGCGCAGCCGTTCGTCGTCGACGAGTTGGAACAGACCGGGCGCCTCGGCCTGGCAGATGCCGTAACGGTGGCAGCGCTCGTTGTCCACGCTGATGTCCAGCGCGCTGCCGCCCGCACCGTCCGGTTCGGGCTCGAATCCCGGTTCGGGTTCCAGCATGCCCAGCCGCACCAGCACGTGCGGCGGCAGGAAGCGGGCCAGGGCGATCGTCGCGGTGGGGATCAGGATCGTCAGACCGGCCAGCCACAGCGTGGCCAGGTTGCCGTTGGCGATCGCGCCGAACCACGAGTGCACGACGGTCAGCGTCACCGCCGCGTACGCGACCTGGTGCAGCCGCAACCACTTGCGGTAGTAGATCTTCTTGCGCAGGCCCGCGGTGAACGCGACGACCAGCATGAGTTCCAGACCCACGATGCCCAGCGCGTGCCGCAGCAGGCCGCCGTTGAACAGCGGCACCGAGATCCGGGTGAACGGGAAGGGGGCGAGCTGGAGCAGGGTGAACGCGAACGCGTGCAGGCAGCCGAACGCCAGGGCCAGCGTCGCCAGCACCATGTGGCTGTTGCGCAACCCCTGTCTTCCGGTGATCTTGTTCGCCCAGCCCGTGGCGATCATGACGCCCCAGCACAGGGTGGCGCACATGAACGCGTAGGCCAGGCGTGCCGAGATCTGCGCCACGTGGCGCACTCCGGCGTCGTGGTCGCCGCCGGTCGCCTGCGCGATCAGCAGCGGAACCTGGGAGAGCACGGTGGGACCTCCGAGATGGCGGGAGAGAACTCGCAGGTGGTGGTAGGGACGACCCGCCCGGCGGGCCGCGCAGGAGTGGTCACGGCCACGCCGGGCGGGTGAGGTGGGAACAGTCGCTGCAACAGCCGGAACGAGTCGGCTCAACCTCCTTTCACTTGACGTTCGCCTTGGGCCGCAACAGGCGCAGGACCGCGAGGGTCACCACCGCGCCCGCCAGGCACAGGAGCAGGACGATCAGGGCGGACGGCCCGTCCGAACCGGTCACCTGCGACGCGGCGCGCACCGGCGCGGCATCCACCGCGCCCTGCGCCGGCACCGGCTTGGACAGCCCCGCGTCGGTGACCATGTTGGTGCTCTCCAACAAGGTCATGTGCTTGAGCACGATCTGGTTGCACACCTGGGCGAACTGGCGGACGGCCTCGTTGCGGGTGTTCGCGCGCACCGTGGACACCACGGGGAAGATCGCCCCGTGCGCGGCCCGCAACCGGTTCGCGAACGAGTCGTCGAAAGCCGCTCCGGTCCGGGACCTCATCTCCGCCATCCACGACTGCTGGTCGGCGTTGGGCTCGTCGGGCAGGGTCACGCCCATCTGCCCCGCCAGCCGCACCACCCGTTCGTCCAGGAACGCGTGGTCGCTCATGAGCTGCGCGCCGACGTCCTTGACCCGCTGACTGCCGGCCCGCGTCCCCGCCTCCTCGCCCATGGGCATCTCCCACAGGCCCGCGAGCCGCACCTTGACCAGGAGTTCCTTGTCCAGCGCGGTGATCGGCCCGAGCGGGGTCTGCTCCACCGCCCCGGACGCCGGCGGCTCGTCGCCCCACGCCGTGCCGGCCAGGGTCGGCCAGAACAGCAGCACCAGGGCCACCGCGAACGCCAGGCACCGCCGGACGGCGCTCACCACGACACTTCCGGCCACGGCGGCGACCTCAGTTGCCGCCGGCCGCGTCCGCCTGGGCCTTCTTGCCCTCCGGCGTGACCGCGAACCACGTGCCGCCCTTGCCCTGCCCGACCAGGTCGCCCGCCTTCTTGTCGCCGGTGTACCGGTACAGCGGCCAGCCGGCGAGCGTGACCTGCTTCTTGCCGTCCGGCCGGTCCACCGACCCGACCAGCGTCGGATCGACACCGGAGGTCATGGTGTGCTCGCCGACCAACACCGGCGGCCAGGACTTGAGGCACTCGGCGTCGCAATTGGACTTGGGCGGTTTCGCGGTGTCCTTGTCGTTGCGGTACAGCGCGAAGCCGCCCGCGTCCGCGACGAACCAGCCGACCTGCTTCGACTCGGTGGCCGAGAGCATCTGGTGCGGCTCCTTGCCGAATTCCGGCTGCTGCTGGACAGTCGTCGTGCCGGGGTCGGCTCCACCCGCACCGCCCGCGTTGTCACCGGTTGCCGCGCCGCACGCGCTGACCAGCAGCAACGCCGTGGCAGCGGTACCGGCGAACAACACCTTCCGGGGACGTCGACCGTGCATCGTTGGTCCTCTCTCCTGCTGGCGGGATCCGCCGAAGGGACTAGCGACCGGGGGTTCCGGTCCGGCCGAACCGGCGGATACCGGGAAGTACGGACACGATGCGGTGACGGTTCACAAACAAATCGGGGACTTTTTCTCCCCGGAAACCCTCGACTTCTCACCCGTTCGCGCGCTTGGATGCACGGCGTGGCGCGGCACAGACGCAGCACTCAACCCCAGAGAGATCACGCGTGGCCGGAACTCAGTCTGGAAGACGAGCTGATCCGCAGGCTCTACCAGGAGTTCGGCAGTGCGCTGCTCGGACATGCCATGCGACTAACGGGCAGTGACCGGCAGTGGGCGGAAGACATCGTGCAGGAGACGCTTGTGCGGGCGTGGCGCAACGCCGAGAAGCTGGAGCGGGACCCGGTCCTGCTGCGTTCTTGGCTGTTCACGGTAGCCCGCCGCCTGGTCATCGACGACCGGCGCAAACGCAGCGTAAGACCGCAGGAGTCGGAGTTGACCCCGTCCGATGAGGCCCCGGTGCGGGACGAAGCGGACCGCACCCTCGCGGCGATAGTGGTCGCCGAGGCGATGAACGGACTGACGGAGGAACACCGGGAGGCTATTCTCGAAACGTATTTACGGGATCGGACCGTCGGGGAAGCCGCAGCGGTGCTCGGGGTGCCGCCGGGCACGGTGAAGTCCAGGGTGTACTACGCACTTCGCGCCCTGCGGCGGGCATTGCAGGATCGGGGCTGACAGGGTGACATCGCGGCCGGACCACGTCGACGTGGCGGCGTACGTCCTCGGGATCCTCGACGAGGACGAGGTGGACGCCTTCGAGAACCACCTCGCCCAGTGCCGTCGCTGCGCGTTGGACCTGCGCGATTTCGCCGTACTGCCAGACCTCTTGGACGAAGCCGACGCCAACGGAATGCTGCGCGCGAACGCGGGGGAGCGCCCCGACGGGCGTTCGGTCCGCGCGATGCTGGACACCGTCACCGAAGACCGAGCCCGACGACGCCGCAACACGCTGCTCCTGTCCGCTGCCGCGGCCGTGCTGCTGATCGTGCTGACCGTCGTGACGACGATCGGCTTGTCGCCCCGTCAAGGAGACGACAGGGCAACCGGTGACACCGACAGCACCACCACTTCCTCGACGGTGCCGGGGCCGGCAGCGGTGGCGAAGAACGCCCCCGACGGCTCCGGCACCGTCACCAGATCGGACCAGGCAACGGGAGTCTGGGCGAAGCTCAACGCCACCCCGGAACCTTGGGGAACGTCAATCTCGCTGGAAGTAAAGGGAGCCAAGGCCCCCAACCGCTGCGAACTGGTGGCCAAGGCCAAAACGGGCGAAACCATGGTCGTGGCCTCCTGGCTGGCCGGAACGTCCACAACGGACAAAGACCCGGTGCGCATCAACTCCTCGGTGGGCCTGAGGTGGCACGAGATCACCGAGTTCACCGTGAGGGACACCAAGGAAGGCACAACCTTGGTCCGCCTACCCACTACTTAGCCCCACCCCTCAGCCCCCACCGCAGCGCTCCACCGCCAAGCCCCCCACCGCCAAGCCCCCAACCACCCGACCCCCCACCATCCACACAGGACCCTCGCAAACTCCCTCTCACACACCGCAAGACCACTCCGCACACCGCAGCCAACACCCCAACCGGCGCAGCCCCCACCACTCCACCCGCGTCGTGTCATCCCCGTATGGCCTGCGCGCCAGCGAACCGCGCTTGAGTAGGTAGTGCAAGCACGCCTTTCGCTTGCACTACCTACTCAAGGGTGGTTGTCTACGACCAGGCCATACGGGGATGACACGACGCCCGCCCGTTCTTTCAGTCATCCTTGGCGGCCAGCCCGTCCGGCGAGGACGCCCCAGAACTCGCCAACAGCTCAGATCAGCTCAGATCCGCTGCAACCCCGCCAACACCCGCTCCATCAACGCGATCGAGGGCCGTCCATCCCCGCCACCCTCGCCGTCCCCGTGCACGTTGATCAACGACATGTCGGACATGTCGGCAAGCAACACCCGAACCACGCCCAACGGCAACCGTAACCGCGCCGCCACCTCCGCCACCGAATGCGGATGTCGACACAGATCGCTGATGATCCGGTGCTCCGCCGTGGACGTGAGCGCGTCCCGCGCCGCCCGCTCGTTCGTCGTCACGATGGTCTCGATGGCGAGGGTCGTGTTGGAGCGGGTCCTCCCGCCTGTCCTGGTGTAGGGACGCACCCGGAAGGTCGACACCACCAGCTCCTCAAGCGGTCGGGATGATCTTCTCGGCCGTGTGGGCGGGCCGGCCGACACTGTGGTCCGGGTCACCGCCGACGCCAGACCCTACGGCCGACACGGCCTCCTGTCTCGCTTTTCCCGGAATTTGGGAGAGATCGAACGCGACCAAACACACACCGTGTCGCACCGATTCCCATGGGTGTCCAAACCCGCCGCCATCCATCGGATGATCATCAGACCCGACGCCTCCGACGAGTCCGCTCTCCGCCCCCGACGACTCCGCTCTCCGCCCCCCTGACGACTCCCCGACGTCAGGACCGGCGGCCTGGAGGGCGGTGTAAACGCCTCCAGGCGGCCGATGTCCGGATCACCCGATGGGTGTGGGATTCACCTTCACCGAAAACCTCGCACAACTCCCGACCGGGAACTGTTCCCCGACCGGTGCTCGGTAGAGCCATCCACCAAGGTAGAGCCCAGGGGAGCGCTCTCACAACTCCCGGCACCCAAGGTTGGACCTTTCGAGACAAGCCCGACACCCCAACCCCGCGCCATGATCAACCACCGACCCCACGCACAGATGAACGGTGACCCATCCACACATTTCCACTGGGCAAACGCGACCCTCCCTCACTCCCTCGACTCACTCCCTCACTCCCTCCCCCCACCCCCTAAACCCCCCAAAACCCCCACCCCCACCCCAAAATCCCTCGAACCGGGGAATTTCCCTGAGACCGGATCAGGGTTGATACCGGACGCGTTCTCAGCTCCCCTCGAGGAGCATTACCCCCTGGAGACGGCATCTGCCGTCATCAAGGGCGCACTGGAGGATCCAGGTGACGGGCAAGAAAGAGTCCGCGGCGAGAGCCGTGGACGTGAGGAAGTCCTACGGGACGGGAGAGGCCGCGGTGGTCGCGCTCGACGGCGTGACCGTCGAGTTCGAACGCGGCCGCTTCACCGCGATCATGGGCCCGTCCGGGTCGGGCAAGTCGACCCTGATGCACTGCCTGGCCGGCCTGGACACCATCGACTCCGGCGAGGTGTGGATCGGCGACACCAAGGTGAACGGCCTGCGCGACAAGGGTCTCACCGACCTGCGCCGCGACAAGGTGGGCTTCATCTTCCAGCAGTTCAACCTGCTGCCGACGCTCACCGCCGAGGAGAACATCACGCTCCCCCTGTCGATCGGCGGCAAGAAGGTCGACCGCAAGTGGTTCGACACCGTGGTGGAGACGGTCGGCCTCCAGGACCGCCTGACCCACCGCCCCACCCAACTCTCCGGCGGCCAGCAGCAACGGGTGGCGTGCGCCCGCGCCCTGGTGGCCAGACCGGACGTCGTCTTCGCCGACGAACCGACCGGCAACCTCGACTCCCGCTCCGGCGCGGAGGTGCTGGGCTTCCTCCAGCGCTCGGCCGCCGAGTTCGGCCAGACCGTCGTGATGGTCACCCACGACCCGAACGCCGCGTCCTACGCGGACCGGGTCATCTTCCTGGCCGACGGCCGGATCGTGCGGGAACTGCTGCGCCCCACGGCGGACGCCGTGCTGGAGACCATGAAGCACCTCGACGGTGACGAACTGGTCGTGGTCTGATGTTGAAGGCGACCCTCAAGAGCGTGCTGTCGCGCAAGCTCCGGCTGGTCCTGTCCGGACTGTCCGTGGTGCTCGGCGTGATGTTCGTGTCCGGCTCGTTCGTCCTGACCGACACGCTCGACCGCTCGTTCAAGGACCTGTTCGCCAACGTCTACTCCGACGTCGACGTCCAGGTCGCGCTCAAGCCGAAGGTCGAGTCCGAGGGCGGTCCGGACGGTGGCGGCGGCACGCTCACCGCCGCCGACCTCGCCGCCGTCCGCTCGGTGGAGGGCGTCAAGTCCGCCGCCGGCGACGTGGCCGGCTCGGCCCGGCCGATCGGCGAGAACGGCAAGGTGCTCACCACGTCCGGCGCACCGCGCATGGGCACGGCGTGGCGGGACGGCGAGCGGGCGCAGATCCGCGAGGGCCACGCGCCGCAGCGCGACGACGAGGTCGCCATCAGCGCCTACCTGGCCACGACCGGCGGGTTCCAGGTCGGCGAGCAGATGTCCGTGCTCACCCTGGAACCGAAGAAGACCTTCACCGTCACCGGCATCTTCGGCTACCCGGGCAACCGCGACTCGCTCGGCGGCGAACTGCTCACCGCGTTCACCGAGCCGGTCGCGCAGCAACTGCTGCTCGGGCAACCCGGCGCGTACAGCGGGATCACCGTGCGCGGGGCCGAGGGCGTCGCCGACGACGTGCTGCGCCAGCGCGTCCAGCAGAAGCTCGGGGACGACTTCCAGGTCAAGACCGGCGAGCAGCTCGCCAAGGAGCAGAGCGACGCGATCGCCGAGGGCCTGTCGTTCTTCAACTACGTGCTGCTCGGGTTCGCCGGCATCGCCCTGTTCGTCGGCGTCTTCATCATCCTCAACACCTTCTCCATCATCGTCGCCCAGCGCACCAGGGAGCTGGCGCTGCTGCGCGCGATGGGGGCCAGCCGCAAGCAGATGGTCGGCTCGGTGGTGATCGAGGCCGTCGTGATCGGTCTGATCGCGTCCGTGGTCGGGCTCGGCGCGGGCATCGGCGTGGGGGCGCTGCTGGCCAACATCTTCAGCTCGATCGGCGGCGGCAGCCTGCGGCTCGCGGGCATCGGCGTGCCGGCCAGTGCCGTCATCTCCGCGTTCGCGGTGGGCATCGTCGTCACCGTGCTCGCCGCCGTGCTGCCCGCGCTGCGCGCCTCGCGCATCGCACCGGTGGCGGCGATGCGCGAAGCCGCCACCCCGGACCGCCCGCTGACCAAGCCGACCATCGCGGGCGCGGCGGTGGCCGCGGTCGGCGGCGGGCTGCTCTGGTACGGGTTCTCCGCCGCCTCCCTCTGGCCCATCATGGCCGGTCTGCTGCTCGCGTTCGTCGGGGTCGCGCTGCTGACCCCGCTGATCAGCAGGCCGGTGGTGTCGGTGATCGGCAAGCTGCTGGCGTGGTCGATGCCGGGCACGCTCGGCCGGCGCAACTCGGCGCGCAACCCGCGTCGCACCGCCATCACCGCCGCCGCCCTGATGGTCGGGATCGCCCTGATCACCGGGGTGAGCGTCATCCTCACCTCGGCCACGACCAGCATCACCAAGGTCGCCGAGAGCCAGGTGAAGTCCGACCTGATCATCTCCGGCGAGGCGCAGGGACCGGGCGGCGACGCGACGTTCGCGCCGCAGCGGCTGGACGAGGTGTCGAAGCTCCCCGGCGTCGAGTCGGCGTTCGGCTGGTACTCCGACCGGATCCTGGTCGGCGGGCAGCGCAAGTTCGCGATCGCCGCCACCGACCTGCCCGCGCTCCAGCGGCAGTTCGGCCTCACCGCGAAGTCCGGCGGGTTCGCCGACCTCCAGGCGGGGCAGATCGGCGTGGACGAGGACAACGCGAACACGCTCAACCTCAAGCAGGGCTCCACGGTGACGGTGCAGACCGCCAAGGGCGAGGCCGCCACGTACACGGTGGCCATGGTGTACGCCAAGAGCAGCGTGCTGGCGAACGTCTTCATGCTGCCCGAGGCGGTGGCCAAGGACTTCCGCATCGAGCAGATCTCCAACGCGTTCGTCCAGGTGGCCCCGGGCACGAACGTCGCGGACGTCCAGAAGCGGGTCGAGCCGATGTTCGCGGACAACCCGGAGATCACCGTCCAGGACCGCAGCGGGTTCGTGCAGCAGCAGGCGTCACAGCTGGACACCGTGCTGATGATGATCCAGATCCTGCTCGCGCTGGCGATCCTCATCGCGGTGCTCGGCGTGATCAACACGCTCGCGCTCTCGGTGATCGAGCGGACGCGGGAGCTGGGCCTGCTCCGGGCGATCGGGATGCGCCGGGCCCAGGTGATGAGGATGATCACCGTCGAGTCCGTCGTGATCTCCGTGTTCGGCGCGCTCCTCGGCCTCGTGGTGGGCACCGCGCTCGGCGTGGCCGCCGTCAAGGCCCTCAAGGACGAGGGCTTCAGCGAACTCGGCATCCCGTGGGCGCAACTCGGCAGCTACCTCCTGATCGCCGCCGCGATCGGCGTGGTGGCCGCGATCCTGCCCGCGATCCGGGCCGCGCGGCTGAACGTGCTGCAGGCGATCTCCTACGAGTAAAGCCACCCACCGACCCGACCTGACCTGCGCCGACCGCGCAGATCAGGTCGGGTCGACCGGCCGATCCACGCACACCCACACCCACACCCACACCCACACCCACACCCACACCCACACCCACGCGTCGCGCACGTGCGCGATCGCTTCGTCAGAGGGCCGGTTCGACGTCCAGCTTCATCGCCTCTTCCAGCAACGCCTCCACGATCTGCGACTCGGGCACCGTCCGCACGACCTCGCCGCGCACGAAGATCTGACCCTTGCCGTTCCCGGACGACACCCCGAGGTCGGCCTCCCGGGCCTCGCCGGGCCCGTTGACCACGCACCCCATCACCGCCACCCGCAACGGCACCGGGAAGTCCTCGAACGCCGCCGTGACCTGCTCGGCCAGCTTGTACACGTCGACCTGCGCCCGCCCGCACGACGGGCACGACACGATCTCCAGCCGACGCGGCCGCAACCCCAGCGACGCGAGGATCTGCGCGCCGACCTTGACCTCCTCCACCGGGGGCGCGGACAGCGACACCCGGATCGTGTCGCCGATCCCCTCCGACAGCAGCACGCCGAACGCCACCGACGACTTGACCGTCCCCTGCACCAGCGGCCCGGCCTCGGTCACCCCCAGGTGCAGCGGGTAGTCGCAGGCCCGCGCCAGCTGCCGGTACGCCTCGACCACGGTCAGCGGGTCGTGGTGCTTCACCGAGATCTTCAGGTCCGTGAAACCGTGCTCCTCGAACAGCGAGCACTCCCACAGCGCCGACTCGACCAGCGCCTCCGGCGTCGCCTTCCCGTACTTCCGGTACAGCCGCTGGTCCAGCGAGCCCGCGTTGACGCCGATCCGGATCGGCACGCCCGCGCCGCCCGCCGCCCGCGCGATCTCCGCGACCTTGTCGTCGAACTGCCGGATGTTGCCGGGGTTGACCCGGACGGCGGCGCAGCCCGCGTCGATCGCCGCGAACACGTACCGGGGCTGGAAGTGGATGTCGGCCACGACCGGGATCGGCGACTTGCGGGCGATGGCGGGCAGGGCGTCCGCGTCGTCCTGGGACGGCACCGCGACCCGGACGATCTCGCACCCGGCGGCGGTGAGTTCGGCGATCTGGCGCAGCGTCGCCTCGACGTCCGAGGTCGGCGTGGTGGTCATCGACTGCACGGTGACCGGGGCGTCGCCGCCGACCTCCACGCCGCCCACCGACAGCTTCCGGGACGGCCTGCGCCGCCGTGCGGGCGGGGCCAGTCGCAGAGGGGTCAACTGTGCTCCTTGAGTCGCTTGAGGACGGTGGTGGTGATGCCGGCCGCGTCCAGGCCGTGCGCGCGGAGGATCTCGGCCCGCGTCCCGTGCGGCAGGAAGCTCGCGGGCAGCGCGAACGTGCCCACCCGGGTCGGCGCGCCGAGCACCGCGAGCGCTTGCGCGAGCCGTCCGCCGAGCGCGCCGGTGACCGTGGTGTCCTCCACGGCGAGCACGAACCGGTGCGCGGCGGCGAGCTTGACCAGCGCCGGGTCCAGCGGCGCGATCCAGCGCGGGTCGACCACGTCGACCGGGACGCCGTGCCCGGCGAGTTCGTCGGCGGCTTCCAGGCACGCCTTCGCCATCGGCCCGACGGCGACCAGCAGGCCGACCGGGTCGGGTTCCTCGCGCAGCACGTCGCACCAGCCGATCCGGCGCACGGCCGGCAGGTCGGCACCGGCCGCCGCCTTCGGGTAGCGCAGCGCGGTCGGGCCGTCGGTCACCGCGACCGCCTCGCGCAGGAGTTCGCGCAGCCGGGCCGGGTCGCGCGGCGCGCCCAGCCGCAACCCGGGCACGACCGGCAGTACCGAGGCGTCCCACATGCCGTGGTGGCTGGGGCCGTCCGGCCCGGTGACGCCCGCCCGGTCGAGCACGAACGTCACCGGCAGCCGGTGCAGCGCCACGTCCATCAGCACCTGGTCGAACGCCCGGCTGAGGAAGGTCGCGTACACCGCCACCACCGGGTGCATCCCGGCCATCGCCAGCCCCGCCGCGGACGTCACCGCGTGCTGCTCGGCGATGCCGACGTCGAACAGCCGCTCCGGGAACCTGCGGGCGAACGCGTCCAGCCCGGTCGGCCCCTGCATGGCGGCGGTCAGGCACACCACGTCGGACCGGTCGTCCCCGATGTCGGCGATCTCCGCGCCGAACACGTCGGTCCACGTCCGGCCGCCGTTCGACCCGGTCGCGGACACCGCGTGCAGGTGGTCTGCCTGGTCCTGCTCGGCGGGCGGGTAGCCCATGCCCTTGCGGGTCACGCAGTGCACCACCACCGGGCGGCCCAGCGCCGCGGCCTCGGTGAGCGCGCACTCCAGGTCGGCCGGGTCGTGCCCGTCGACCGGTCCCACGTAGGCCAGCCCCAGGTCCTGGAACAGGTTCCCCGGTTCGGCCCGTCCCGAGCGCAGCGACCCGAGGTGCGCGCCGAGGCCGCCGACGGTCGGCGCGTAGGAGCGGCCGTTGTCGTTGAGGACGACGACCACCGGGTGCTCGGTGCCGGCCAGGTTGTTCAGCGCCTCCCACGCCATCCCGCCGGTCAGCGCGCCGTCCCCGACGATCGCCACCACCCTGCGCGCGGATCCCTTGAGCCGCAACGCCTTCGCCACTCCGTCCGCGTAGGACAGCGCGGTCGACGCGTGCGAGTTCTCGATCACGTCGTGCGGCGACTCGGCCGCCGACGGGTACCCGGACAGCCCGCCCGCGCGGCGCAGCGTCTCGAACTCGGCGGCCCGCCCGGTGAGCACCTTGTGCACGTACGACTGGTGCCCGGTGTCGAACAGCAGCACGTCGTGCGGCGAGTCGAACACCCGGTGCACCGCGATGGTCAGCTCCACCGCGCCCAGGTTCGGCCCGAGGTGCCCGCCCGCGCGCGACACCCGTTCGATCAGGAACCGCCGGATCTCGCCCGCGAGCACCGGCAGCGCCGACGACGGCAGCGCGCGCACGTCGCCCGGCCCGGTGATGGCGTCCAGGAGGGTCATCGCGGCCGCACCGCCGCCGGCAGGGTGAACGTGATGGTCTCCCGCGACGTCTCGCGGACCTGCACGTCCCACGCGCCCAACTCGGTGATCACCTCGTCCACCAGCTCCGGCGGCGCGGACGCCCCGGCGCTCAGGCCGATCACCCGCACCCCGTCGAGCCACTCCGGCCGGATCTCCGACACGTCGTCGATCAAGTGCGCGGGCGTGCCCTGCCGGCGCGCGAGTTCCACCAGCCGCACCGAGTTGGACGAGTTCGCCGACCCGACCACGAGCACCAGGTCCGCGTCCCGGGCCACCTCGCGCACCGCCTCCTGCCGGTTGGTGGTGGCGTAGCAGATGTCGTCGGACGCGGGCCCCTTCAACGCGGGGAACTTCGCCCGCAGCGCGGCGACGACCTCCGTGGTCTCGTCCACCGCGAGGGTGGTCTGCGTCAGGTACGACACCCGCGTCGGGTCCGGCACCTCCAGCCGCGCCACGTCCTCGACCGTCGCCACCAGCACGATCCGGTCGGGGGCCTCGCCGAGCGTGCCCTCCACCTCCTCGTGCCCCTCGTGCCCGATCAGCACCACCGTGTCGCCGCGCGCGACGAACCGGCGGGCCTCCGCGTGCACCTTGGTCACCAGCGGGCAGGTCGCGTCGACCACGTCCAGACCGCGCCGCACGGCCTCGGCGCGCACCGCGGGGGAGACCCCGTGCGCGGAGAACACCACCGTCGAACCGTCCGGCACCTCGTCCAACTCGTCCACGAACACCGCGCCGCGCGCCTCCAGACCGGCCACCACGTGGGTGTTGTGCACGATCTGCTTGCGCACGTGGATCGGCCCGCCGCGCTGTTCGAGCAGGTGTTCCACGATCTCCACAGCCCGCTCGACCCCGGCGCAGAACGACCGGGGCGAGGCGAGCAGCACAACGGGAAGGGCCATGCCTGGCTCCTGACTCAGCGGGTTCTGTTGAGAGGTAGGACTGCGTGCCGTGCGGCGTCGACGTGCGGCGTCGACGCGCTGCGGCACGACGCCACCGCCTGACACCACGACACGACCCCGCGCCGCGACCTGCCGCGTCGGCACGGCGCGACGTGCGGTGTCGACGCGACGTGTCGACGCGCCTCGACGTGACGTGCGGCGAGCGGTTGCCGTCAGCGGTCCCGGTGCGTGGCGAGCGCGGCCAGCGCGGCCAGCTCCCGCGCCGCCTGGTCGACGGGTTCGGCCGCGCGCAGGTGCACCCCGGCCTGCGTCAGCAGGTCCTCCGCCCGGCCCAGGCTCCACTCGCGCGCCCCGGACGCCTCGATCAGCTCGGCCGCGCGCGCCAACTCCGCGCCGCTGAGCTGGCCTTCGGTGTGGTACAGCTCGTCGAGTTCGCGCGCGGCGGTGGTGTCGGAGTTCAGCGCCGCCACGACGGGCAGCGACTTCTTGCGGTTGTGCAGGTCGGAGTACACCGGCTTGCCGGTCGCCGCCGGGTCGCCCCAGATGCCCAGCAGGTCGTCGGCGAACTGGAACGCCAGGCCCACGTGCTCGCCGAACAGCCGCAGCTGCTCGACCTGGTCGGCCGTGCCGCCGCCGAACAGCGCGCCCAGCGCGCACGACGCGCCGATCAGCCCGGCCGTCTTGTTCTGCGCCATCCGCACGCACTCGTTCAGCTGCACGTCGCCGCGCTCCTCGAACGCGAGGTCGGCGGCCTGGCCCTCGTTGAGCCGCTGGGTCGCGGCGGACAGCACCCGGATGCCGTGCGCGGCGGCCGGGTGCCCGCTGCCCGCGAGCACGTCCAGCGCCAGGGTGAGCAGCGCGTCGCCGGCCAGGATCGCGGCGTTCACGCCGAACACGGTCCACGCGGTCGGCCGGTGCCGGCGGGTCGCGTCGCCGTCCATCACGTCGTCGTGCAGCAGCGAGAAGTTGTGCACCAGTTCCACCGCGACGGCGGCGGGCAGCGCGGACGCGGCGGTGCCGCCGGCGGCCTGCGCGCCGAGCAGCGCCAGCGCGGGGCGCACCGCCTTGCCCGGGTCCGCGCGGGCCGGGTGGCCGTGCTCGTCCCACCACCCGAGGTGGTAGCCCGAGATGACGCGCATCGATTCGGGCAGCCGGTCCACCGCCGCGCGCAGCGCCGGGTCCACGCCGGCGCGGCTCCAGCTCAGCACCTCGCGCGCGGACCGGTGCGCGGTGGTGACGTCCAGATCGGTCATCGGCGGAACTCCTGTTCGGGGGGAAAGCGCCCGGCTGGTGGGGGATGCGCGCGGCCGACGCGGTGCGGGACGGCCGCGCGGGGGTGCGCGGGGTCGTGAGAGGTGCCGGTCGTGCGAGGGGTCCTGGGAAGTGCGGGGGCGGCCGGGCCCGGCCGCCCCCGCGCCCGTCAGTAGCGGCCGATCTCCACGTGCTCCAGCACGCCCAGGGCGTCCGGGACGAGGACGGCCACCGAGTAGTAGGCGCTCACCAGGTAGGAGATGATCGCCTTGTCGTCGATGCCCATGAACCGCACGTTCAACCCGGGCTGGACCTCGTCCGGGATGCCGGTCTGGTGCAGCCCGATCACGCCGCCGTCCTGCTCGCCCACGCGCATCGCGAGGATCGAGCTGGTGCCCTGGTCGCTGATCGGGATCTTGTTCGACGGCAGGATCGGCACCCCGCGCCACGTCGTGACGTGCGTGCCGTCCACGTCGGCCGTGCCGGGGTACAGGCCGCGCTTGGACGCCTCGCGGCCGAACGCGGCGATCGCCTTGGGGTGGGCGAGGAAGAACGCCGTCTTGCGCCGCCGGCTGAGCAGGTCGTCCATGTCGTCCGGGGTCGGCGGGCCGCTGCGGGTGTGGATGCGCTGCTTGAGGTCGGCGTTGTGCAGCAGGCCGATCTCGCGGTTGTTGATCATCTCGTACTCCTGGCGTTCGCGCAGGGCCTCGACGGTCAACCGCAACTGCTGCTCGGTCTGGTTCATCGGCTGGTTGTAGAGGTCCGCGACGCGGGAGTGCACCCGCAGCACGGTCTGCGCGACGCTGAGTTCGTACTCGCGCGGGGCGAGTTCGTAGTCCACGAACGTGGTCGGCAGGTCCGGCTCGCCGTCGTGGCCGGAGGCGATGTCGATCGCCGCCTCGCCGTGCTTGTTCTGCGGCTTGCCCTGGTTGCGCGCCACCTCTTCGAGGTGCGCGCGCAGCGCGTCGGCCTGGCCGTTGAGCTGCTGCACCGAGCGCCACGGCAGCACCAGCACGATCACCGGCGTCACCGCCTTGACGGTGAAGTCCCAGTCGATCTCCTGGCCGGTGAGCACCTCGTCGCCGAAGTGGTCGCCGTCGGCCAGGGTGTCCAGCACGGTCTGGTCGCCGTACTCGCCCTGGCCGATCTGGTTGACCTTGCCGTGCGCGATCAGGAAGACCTCTTCGGCCCGCCCGCCGGCCTCGACCACGACGTCGCCGGGTGCGTACTCGCGCTGCTCGAACCGGTCGGCCAAGGCGGTGAGCACCTCGTCGTCCGGGAAGTCCCGCAGCACCGGCAGCTCCCGCAGCTCCTGCGGGATGACGCGGATCTCCGCGCCGGTGCTGGTGAAGGTCACCCGGCCGTCGCCCACCGCGTAGGTGAGCCGCCGGTTGACCCGGTAGGTGCCGGCCTGGGTCTGCACCCAGGGGAGTTTGCGCAGCAGCCACCGGGGGGAGATGCCCTGCATCTGCGGAGCGGACTTGGTCGTGGTCGCCAGGTTCCGCGCGCCCGCTGTGCTCAGGCTCTGCCGCTGCTCGGCCTCTTCCGCGATGGGGCCGGGGTCCGTCACGGTCACGTCAGGTTCCCTATCTCGTTGTGGGGACTGATCTTCGCGGGGTGGCGTGTCATCTCAAGCGGGGGATGGCGGGGTTCAGTCTTCGCGGCCGATTTCGACGTGTTCGAGCACGCCGAGCGCGTCGGGCACCAGGATCGCGGCCGAGTAGTACGCGCTGACCAGGTAGGAGATGATCGCCTTGTCGTCGATGCCCATGAACCGCACGCTCAGGCCCGGCTGGTACTCGTCGGGCAGGCCCGTCTGGTGCAGGCCGATGACGCCCTGGTTCTGCTCGCCGGCGCGGAGCAGCATGATCGAGCTGGTGCGGGTCTTGCTGACGCCGATCTTGCTGCACGGCAGGATCGGGACGCCGCGCCACGCGGGCACCTGGTGGCCGTTGAGGTCCACACTGGACGGGTAGAGGCCGCGCTTGTTGAACTCCCGGCCGATGGCCGCGATCACCCTGGGGTGGGCGAGGAACGCGGTCGGCTCCTTCCACACCACGCCGAGCAGCTCGTCCAGGTCGTCCGGGGTGGGCGGGCCGGACCGGGTGTGGATGCGGTGCTTGAGGTCGGCGTTGTGCAGCAGGCCGAACTCGCGGTTGTTCACCATCTCGTACTCCTGGCGTTCGCGCAGGGCCTCGATGGTGAGCCGCAACTGCTGCTCGACCTGGTCCATCGGCTGGTTGTAGAGGTCGGCGACGCGGCTGTGCACCTTGAGCACGGTCTGCGCCACGCTGAGCTCGAACTCGCGCGGGGCGAGTTCGTAGTCCACGAACGTGCCGGGCAGCGCGGGCTCGCCGTCGTGGCCGGACGCGATGTCGATCTCGGCCTCGCCGTGCGCGTTCTGGCGCTGCGCGCCGCCCGCGAGCTGGTGCTGGATGTGCGCGCGCAGACCGCCCGCGTTGCCGTTGAGGGCCTCGAAGTCCGGCCAGCTCAGGGCGAGCACGATGACCGGCGTGACGGCCTTGACGGTGAAGTCCCACTCGCCCTGCGGCCCGGCCAGCACCTGGTCGCCGAAGTAGTCGCCGTTGGCCAGCACGCCGAGCACGGTCTGGTCGCCGTACTCGCCCTGGCCGACCTTGTTGACCTTGCCGTGGGCGATCAGGAACACCTCGTCCTGGGCGCCGCCCGCCTCGACGATGACGTCGCCGGGGCCGAACTCGCGCTGCCGGAACCGGCCCGCCAGCGCGGCCAGCGCGTCCACGTCCTCGTAGCCGCGCAGCAGCGGGAGTTCGGTCAGCTCCTGCGGGATGACCTGCACCTCGGAGCCGGTGTTGGTGAACGTCAGCCGGCCGTCGCCGACCGCGTAGCTGAGCCGGCGGTTGACGCGGTAGGCGCCACCGGCGGCCTGCACCCAGGGCAGCACCTTGAGCAGCCAGCGCGAGGTGATGCCCTGCATCTGCGGGACGGACTTGGTCGTCGTGGCCAGGTTCCGCGCCGCCGCTGTGCCGAGGCTCAGCCGGGGCTGATCGGTGTCCACGCCCGAATCGGTCACAGTCACCACATACACCGCCAATCGGATTCGTTCATTGGGCCGGATTGACGGTAGTGACGCCGAATGCGCAGCGGGAAGCGGCCAACACGGCGACCTCCCATAGGGCTATCCGGAAGGCATTCGTGTACTCGGCGTGCAGGTCGTGGCCGATGCAAGCAATTCCGGGTGATTTTGTGCGGCGTTAGGGGTTGTATGCGAGTCGCAGTGGAATAGGTAGCCCTAGTGGGCTAGCGGACTTCACTCGAAAGAGGTGTTGACGGTGGTCGATCATGTCGTGCCTGTCGGTATCCCGCCGATGTGCGGCTTGAAGATCATCCATCGGGACGAAGGCTTTCGCGGCAATGCGGTGAGCGGCCTGGCCGAGTAGTCGTCCTGGTGGTGGTCGGTGGCGCGGGGGTCGGTGCGCAGGGTGGGGGCGTTGCTCCGTCCGATCACGCAGCGGTAGTCAGGTGGGGGTGTGGGGCGAGTGGCTGCGGAGTGTGATGTCGATCAACTTGGGGCAGGTCGCTTCGTGGGACCGCACGATCGGGTGGTGTGAATTCGGGGGAGACGGGTACTTGCGCGGGTCGTCAGGTGGTATGGGCGGCCGGCCGGCCGGCCGGTCGGGCGGGGCGGGGCGGGGCGGGGCGGGGCGTGGCGGGGGCGGAGCGGGGGAGGGGTCGGTCGGGGAACTGTGAAAACTAACGGTGGTAGATGACTTTGGGCGGAGGGCTTCCGGCGGGGTGCGGCGGGTGGCGAGACTGGGGTGGTGCGCGACGACTACCGGCATTGGCAGCGGATCCCCACCAGGTGGGCCGACAACGACGTCTACGGGCACGTGAACAACGTCGTCCACTACGCGTTCATGGACACGGTGATCAACACCTGGCTGATCTCGGAGGCCGGGCTGGACATCCACGGCGGCGCGGCCATCGGGCTGTGCGTGGAGTCCCACTGCAACTACCGCGCGCCGATCTCGTTCCCGGAGGCGGTCGACGCCGGGCTCCGGGTGGGCCGGCTCGGGCGCTCCAGCGTCCGGTACGAGGTCGGGTTCTACCCGCAGGACCGCGACGACGTGGTGGCCGAAGGGCACTTCGTGCACGTCTTCGTGGACCGGACCACCCGGAAGCCGGTGGAGGTGCCGGCCGCGTTGCGGGCGGCGATGGAGGGGTTGGTGGTCCGGTGATCGTGCGCGCCGCGGTGCTCGACGCGGTCGGCGGGCCGCTGGAGGTCCGGCGGTTGCGGCTCGACCCGCCGGCGGCGGGGGAGCTGCTGATCCGGATCGGTGCCACCGGCTTGTGCCACTCGGACCTGTCGGTGATCGACGGGTCGCGGGTGCGGCCGTTGCCGATGGTGCTGGGGCACGAGGCCGCGGGCGAGGTGGTGGAGGTCGGCGGTGGTTCGGGGGGCGCGGAGTCCGCCGGTGGTGCGGAGTTCGCCGTGGGGGATCGGGTGGTGCTGTCGTTCGTGCCCGCTTGCGGGTCCTGCCGCAGGTGCGCCTCCGGGCGTCAGGCGCTGTGCGAGCCGGGGGCGGTGGCGAACCGCGAGGGCACGTTGCTCGGCGGCGGGCGGCGGTGGCTCGCCGAGGACGGGACGCGGCCCAACCACCACCTGGGGGTGTCCGGGTTCGCGGAGTACGCCGTGGTGTCGGCGAAGTCGGCCACCCGCGTCCCGGACGACCTGCCGTTCGACGTGGCCGCGTTGTTCGGGTGCGCGGTGCTGACCGGGGTCGGGGCGGCGTTCCACAGCGCCGGCGTGGTGCCGGGCGACCGGGTGGCGGTGTTCGGGCTCGGGGGCGTCGGCCTGGCCGCGCTGCTCGGCGCGCGGGCCGCCGGGGCGGCGTCGATCGTCGCGGTGGACGTGGTCGGGGCGAAGCTCCGGTTGGCCGCTCGGCTCGGTGCGACGGCGGTCGTCCGGGGAGGGCCGGGCGCGGTGGCCGAGGTCCGGGAGTCCACCGGCGGCGGGGCGGACAAGGTCATCGACACGACCGGGGTGCCCGAGGTGCTGGAGCAGGCGTACCTGGCTACCGGGGCGGGCGGGGTGACGGTGGCGGTCGGGTTGCCGCACCCCGATCGGACGGTGTCGCTGCCGGCGCTGGGCCTGGTGGCGGAGGAGCGGACGGTGAAGGGGAGCTACCTGGGGTCGTGCGTGCCGAGGCGGGACGTGCCGAGGTTCGTGGCGATGTACCGGGCGGGGTTGCTGCCCGTGCACGAGTTGTTGACGGGGCGTTTGGAGTTGGCGGCGGTGAACGAGGGGTTCGCCCGTTTGGCCTCGGGGGAAGCCGTCCGGCAGGTCATCGTTATGTGATCGGCCAGCCGTTATGGTTGCCCGGATCGGGTGAACAGCTAGGCGGAGGAGTGGCCGACAGTGCGCAGGCGGTCGATGCTCGCGGGCGTTGTTTCTACAGTGGGCGGCATGGTTGCCGGAGCTGGGGTTGCTGCTGGTTCGCCGTCGGGTTCGGCTTCTGGGGAAGCCGCGGGCGCGACGGCGGGTGGGGCGTCCGAAGAGGCGTCGAAAGAAGCGTCGAAAGAGGCGTTCAGCGGGGCTTCGCCGTTGCGCGGGTACCGGTTGGTGAACCTGTCGCACGTCAACGACCCGCAGCGGACGAACGTCTACCCGGGGGACCCGGAGTTCACCGTGAAGACGGTGACGACCGTGCCCGAGGACGGGTTCTACCTCCAGTACGTGCAGCAGGGCGAGCACACCGGGACGCACTGGGGTGCGCCGGCGCACTTCAACGAAGGCCAGCCCTACGCGGACGAACTGGACCCCGAGGACCTGTTCCTGCCCGCGGTGAAGATCGACATCCGGGACGAGGCGCGGCGGAACCCGGACTACGAGGTGAGCGTCGCCGACCTCCAGCGCTGGGAGCGGCGGCACGGGCGGATCCCGCAGGAAGCCGCGGTGGTGCTGTGGACCGGGTGGGAGGACCGCTGGGGGACGCCGGCGTTCTTCAACTACGACGCGGCCGGGCAGATGCACCAGCCGGGGTTCTCGTTGGAAGCGGCGCGGTGGCTGGTGCGCACCGGGCGGCTGGGCCGTCGAGGCGCGCTCGGGACCGACACGTTCAGCGTCGAGTCGGCGTTGGACAGTTCCTACGCGGTGTCGAAGCTGCTCTACCGGGAGCACCGGATCAGTCTGGAGATCCTGGCGAACCTGGGGCGGTTGCCGGAGACCGGGGCGTTCGTGATGGTCGGCGGCACGGTGAACCGACGTGGGTCGGGGTCGCCGGCGAGCATCTACGCGTTCGTGCCCCGGCGCTGAATGTGTGGCGCTGAAACTGTGGCGCTGTGTGTGGGCTGAATGTGTGGCGCTGTGTGTGGGTCGAATGTGTGGCGCTGTGTGGGTCGAATGTGTGGGGTGAACGTGCGGTGCGGAGGGTGAGGCTGAAAAGCGTCCTCGCCGGACGGGCAGGCCGCCGAGGATGACGGAAAAGCGTGTGTGGGCGTCGTGTCATCCCCGTACGGCCTGGTCTGAGACAACCACGCTTGAGTAGGTAGTGCAAGCGAAAAGCGTGCTTGCACTACCTACTCAAGCGTGGTTCGCTGCGCGCAGGCCATACGGGGATGACACGACTCGGTTTCTGGGTGGATCGGACTGGGTGAAGGTCGGGCCGGTGTGTTTCAGGGGTGGATCACCAGGCCACGGCCGCCGTCGCGTTTTGCTTCGTACATGGCCTTGTCGGCACGTTTCAGAACGGATTGCGCGGTGTCTTCCGGGTCCGGGTCGGCGCAGACCACGACGCCCACGCTGGCGCTGATGTCGGCACCCAGTGCGTCTAGGATGCGGAAGGCCACTTTTTCCGGTTCTTCGACGCCTTTGACCAGGATGCCGAATTCGTCGCCGCCCAGCCGGGCCACCACGTCGGTGTCCCGGATGCACTCGCGCAGGCGTTGGGCGACCAGTTCCAGCACCGCGTCTCCCCGAGCGTGGCCGGAGAGGTCGTTGACCGATTTGAAGTCGTCCAGGTCCACGAACAGCAGGCCGAACGGCGTGCCGTCTTCGTGGTGGGCCGCCATCGCGTTTTCCAGGCGTTTTTCGAACAGCGCGCGATTGGCCAGCCCGGTGAGCGGGTCGTGGTGCGCCTGGTGCGCGAGGGTGTGTTCGGATTCCCGCAGCAGGGCGGCGAGCGTGGTGTTGTCCACGATCGTCGTCAGCTGCCGGAGGATGACCGCGACGAAAACCGTGAAGCCGCAGGCGATCTCGACGCCGTCCAGCGGGGCGAGGTCGCCGATCGCGGTCCGGCGCAGCACCAGGACGCTGCTGACCAGCAGGGGAACGTAGGGCATCAGCAGGTAGACCCACTGCCGGCTCTTGGCCGTCCGGGTGGGCGCGGTGTGCTGGGCGGACGGGACGAGGGCCGCCAGGGCGATCAGGGCCGGGCCGATGACGAAGCCGGCGTTGGCCAGCGGCGGGACCTCGGGGGCCTGGACGCTGACCAGGTAGGCGAACGCGCTGTCGGACGCGGCCAGGCCCACCAGGCCCAGCCCGAGCAGGCGCAGCTGGGGGCGCAGCACGACCTTCCGGTCGGCGCTCAGCACCACGACGATGACCAGCAGGACCAGGTCGGTCAGCGGGTAGGCGATGGCCACCAGGAACGCCGCCGTGCTGGGGTTTCCGGCCTGCACCAGGCCGCCCAGCGACGTCGTCCAGGTGAGCAGGAACAGGGAGCCGACGACGATCAGGCCGTCGAGGAGCAGCACCAGGCGGGCGCTGCGCGACCTGCGGTCCAGGAGGGCGTCCGGGTGCTCGGAGCGGCGGTGGCTGCCGATGACCAGCAGCGCCACGAAGGCGAACGGGACGATGCTCAGGTAGCCCGCGTCCGCCGGCGACGGTGACGGGACGGCGCGCTGCTCGACGAGCTGGTACCACGTCCACAGGGTCTGGCCGACGGACCAGCCGAGCATGCCGAAGCCCATGACCACCCGCCACGCCCGGTCCGGGCCGCGGGTTTTCCGCGCGCTCCACCAGCAGGCGGCGGTGGCGAACAGGCCGGTGGCCAGCTGGGCCAGGTCGTCCAGGGCCACGGCGGCGTCGCCGGTGACCACGTCGAAACTGGCCGCCACCGACGCGGCGGTGGCCAGTGCGAGCACCAGCGCCGCCGTGACGCCGAACCGCCTCGTCCCCAGCACGCCGGTCAGTGTGCCCCATTCGCGTTCCACTGACCGGGTTGCCCTGCGAGGATGCGCGGGTGGCAGAGCAGGAGGTTCCCCTCGCCGAGGATGTGGCGACGGAGCAGGATTACGAACGGTTCGCGCGGTATCGGATCGCGGAGAGCGGCGGTGACGCGGAGGCATTCGGGCTTTCGTACAACGTGCTGCACCTCGCGTACATGATGATCACGGACTACGAAGCGCTGGTGCACCGCGAACAGGGGTGGACCATGCCCGGGTTCCGGCTGATGTTCAAGCTGTGGATCCTCGGGCCGACCCAGCCCGCCCGGCTGGCCGACCTCTCCGGCACCACCCGGTCGGCCATGTCCAACCTGATCAACACGCTGGAACGCGCCGGTCTGGTCGAGCGGACGCGGGACGACCAGGACCGCCGGGTCGTGTTCGTCGCGCTGACCGAAGAGGGCCGCACTGCGGTCTCCGGGGTGTTCCCCCGGCAGAACGGGCGCGAGGCGCGGTGGTTCGAGGTGCTGGACTCCGGTGAGCGGGCCCAGATGGTGGAATTGATACGGCGCGTGGTGGCGGCCCGGCCGGATTGATCGGGTTGTGCGGGGTGTCGGCCGGTTTCGGCGACGCGTCGATTCCCGGGTGCGCCGGGTCCGAAAGGGAGAGACAGTATTGCTTTAAAAGTGTTGTTGTGGGTTTGACGGTTTCCACGGGGTGTGGTCATCCGACCTTGTGGGGAATTTTCGCCGGCGGCCGGGAGACGTTTGAAAGAAGGTCGCCACCCGGTTGGCGGAACGTGCGCCATGATTCCTGCGCTACATTTCCACCGCGCCGCCGCGTCACCACGCAGCAGAAAGGCCCTTCATGCTGACCACATTGGCAGCGGCCGCCCTCGCATTGACCGCGATCGTGCCCACCGGCGGCGCTGTGCAGACGGAGGCCCCTCCCGACTACGTGACCATCGACCTGGTCACGGTCAACGGTTCCGGTTGCCCGGCGGGCACCACGGCGGTCGCCGCAGCGCCCGACCGCACGTCGTTCACGGTCACCTACAGCTCCTACCTGGCCCAGGCCGGCACGGACACCGAGCCGACCGACTTCCGGAAGAACTGCCAGCTGGCGATCAGGGTGAACTACCCGCAGGGCTTCACCTACGGGGTGGCCCAGGCGGACTACCGGGGATTCGCACACCTCCAGTCCGGCGCGAGCGCGCTGGAGCAGGCCGGCTACTACTTCCAGGGCCAGACCGGGACCGCGCGCAAGAGCCACACGTTCCGGGGCCCGCAGAGCGACAACTGGCAGGCCACCGACAGCACCGAGTGGGGCTCGATCGTGTTCGCCCCGTGCGGCGAGCGCAAGATCCTCAACGTGAACACCGAACTGCGGGTCAACGTGGGCAATTCGCGCGGGACGAGCTTCATCGTGATGGACTCCACCGACGGCAACGCCAGCACCCGCTACCACTTCTCCTGGAAGCGCTGCAACTAGCCCTTTCCGGACAGGCCGCCGCCGCGAGCTAAGCGTCAATTTTGCCGCCGCCGCGCGGAACTAGTCGGAAGGTGCATTCATGCTCAACTTCGTGGCTGCGGCCGCCCTGGCTTCGACAGCGATCATCTTTCCCCCCGGAGGTGCGCCCAGTGACGATGCGCCGCCTCCCGGCGTGATCTACGTGAAGCTGCTGACGGTGAACGGTTCGGGCTGCAAGCCCGGTTCCGCCGCCGTCGCGGTCTCCGATGACCGCCAGTCGTTCACCGTGACCTACAGCGAGTACCTGGCGAAGGTCGGGCCGGGTGCGGCACCGTCGGACTTCCGGAAGAACTGCCAGCTCAACCTGGAGGTCCACGTACCGCAGGGCTTCACCTACGGCATCGCCCAGGCCGATTACCGGGGCTACGGCAAGCTGGAACGCGGAGCCTCCGGTACGGAGAAGGCGAACTACTACTTCCAGGGCATGTCGGAGACGACGTACAAGACGCACACCTGGAACGGGCCGCTCGACGACAACTGGGAAGCCAACGACGAGGTCCCGATCGGCTCGGTCGCCTACGCGCCGTGTGGTGAGAAGCGGAACTTCAACATCAACACCGAGTTGAGAGTCAACGCCGGCACGTCCGGTACCAAGGCGACCAGCTTCATGGCGATGGACTCGACCGACACGACTCTCCGGACGACCTACCACTTCGCCTGGAAGACCTGCCCGTAGGTGGAGGTCCGCCGTAGGTGAGTTCGCCGGCAGGTGGGTCCACCGGTGGACGGGTTCGCCTGTGGGTGGGTCGCCGGTAGGTGGGTTCGCCTGTGGGTGGGTCGCCGGTAGGTGGGTTCGCCTGTGGGTGGGTCGCCGGTAGGTGGGTTCGCCTGTGGGTGGGTCGCCGGTAGGTGGGTTCGCCTGTGGGTGAGGGCGAGTCGTACGGGAGTGGTGAGCGTGGACGGGTCGGGCAGGCGCGCGGCTGCCCGACCTGTTCTTCCCACGTCCGAGTGGTTTCCGGGCGTGTGGTCCAGCCGGACGGAAAGCCGGTGTGCACGCTTGTGGGGCCGGGTCGGCGGGCGTTGCGTGACAGGGGGTGGGGCGCGATGAGCACTTCCCGTGACCGGGCGGGACGCGTCCCTCGGCCCCTGAGGTCGGAGTTGTACGGCAACCCGGGGCACGAGCCGGTCTTCGAGTCCTATGCGGAGCGGAGCGGGCTGTACGGGCAACCTTGGGGGGAGCCGTATCGGGACTCGTACCGGGACTCGTACGGGGACTGGTGTCGGGACTCGTACGGGGAGCGGCGTCGTGAGCCTCGGCGGGCGCAGGCTCGGCGGACCGGGCCGCCGCCTCGGCGGCGCGGGCGGTTCCTGACGCCGGGGCGGGTGGTGCTGTGCCTGGTGGTCGTGCTGGTCGTGACGGCTGTGGTGAAGGTGGTCGAGCCGACCATGACGCCGTGGATGACGGCGGGGCTCGCGGTCGCGTTGGGCGCGGTGCCGCTGATCGTGCACCTGGTGCGGGAACTGCCGGAGGTCCGGGCGCGGGGTACCGGGCCTTGGCCGGTGGTGCGGGCGGCGTTCGTGCTGCTGGTGGTCGGGGGAGCGGTCGCGTACCTGATCGCGGCGATGATCGACCGGGTCACCGCGCACGAGTCCGTGGTGGCCGAGCGGTTGCTCGCGCCCGTGTCGGGGCAGGTGGGGCCGTTGGAGGCCACCGTGGAACGGGTCGAGGTGACGGACAACTTCACCAAGGTGACGTTGTCGGCGGTCAACCGGAGCGGGTTGGCGGCGAAGGTGAGCGTGGTCGACTCGTGCCGGCTGGTCGGCGCGGACGGTGTGGACCTGAGGTTGGACGGTTTCTTCGAGGTGGTCCGGGAGCGCTTCTTCCTGGACGTGCCCGCCGGCGGGGCGGTGGTGCGGGCGACGTTGGCGTTCCCCGGCACGCCTTCCGGCCGCGAGACCGTGGTGGCGCTCGGGTGCGGGTCGGTGTCGTGGAGCGGGTCCGATCCGCGGTGGACCGGGGGAGAGCTGGCCGGTCGGCCGTTGCGGGTGGCGGAGATCAGGCTCGGCGCTGTGCGGGGGTGAGGCGCTGCGCGGGGGCGACCGGAGTGGAGTGACCGGGGTGGAGTGACCGGGGTGGAGTGACCGGGGTGGGTGCGGGTCGACGGGGGACCCGTGGCCGTCCGGGCGAGGGCTCGTGATCACGCGGGGCGTGGCTGGTGGCGGCGGAACTCTGCCGCGGCCCGTGTGGTGGGAAGCCCCCGGTGGGCGGACGACGTTGTCCGTCCCACCGGGGGCCGTTCTCGGGCCGGCGCTAGACGAGCGGGCGGTCGGTGGGTTCGATCGGGCGGGGCAGCACCTGGCGTCCCGTCAGGTACCGGTCCACGCCGGCGGCGGCGGACCGGCCCTCGGCGATCGCCCACACGATCAGGGACTGGCCTCGGCCCATGTCGCCGGCCACGAAGACGCCGGGGGTCGAGGTCTCGAAGTCCTGGTCGCGGGCCACGTTGCCGCGCGGGTCCAGGTCGACGCCCAGGGCGTCGAGGAGCCCCTGCCGTTCCGGGCCGACGAAACCCATGGCCAGGGTGACCAGCTGGGCGGGGAGTTCGCGCTCCGTGCCGGGTACCGGTTCGAAGCGGCCGTTGGAGGCTTGGACTTCCACCAGCTTGATGGCGCTCACGGCACCGTCGGCGTCGCCCGCGAACTCCACCGTGGACACCGAGTAGAGGCGCTCGCCGCCCTCCTCGTGGGCCGAGGTGACCCGGTAGAGCATCGGGTAGGTCGGCCACGGGTTGGCTTCGGCCCGCTGCTCCGGCGGGCGCGGCATGATCTCCAGCTGGGTCACCGACAGGGCACCCTGGCGGTGGGCGGTGCCCACGCAGTCCGCGCCGGTGTCGCCGCCGCCGATCACCACGACGTGCTTGCCCTCGGCGGTGATCGGGGGTGCGGCCAGGTCGCCCCGGGCCACCCGGTTCGCACCCGGCAGGTACTCCATCGCCTGGTGCACCCCGGACAGCTCACGCCCCGGCACGGGCAGATCGCGCCACGCGGTCGCGCCGCCCGCCAGCACCACGGCGTCGTAGGACGCGCGCAGCTGCTCGACCGTGACGTCCACGCCGACGTTCACGTTCGTCCGGAACCGCGTGCCCTCGGCCCGCATCTGGTCCAGCCGGCGGTCCAGCCGCCACTTCTCCATCTTGAACTCGGGGATGCCGTAGCGCAGCAGGCCGCCGATGGCGTCCGCCCGCTCCAGCACCTCGACGTCGTGGCCCGCGCGGGTGAGCTGCTGCGCGGCGGCCAGGCCCGCCGGCCCCGAACCCACCACGGCGACGCGCTTGCCGGTGCGGGTCCGGGGTTCCTGCGGCGTGACCCAGCCCTCGTCCCAGGCGCGGTCGACGATGGAGATCTCGACCCGCTTGATGGTGACCGGGTCGCCGTTGATCCCGACCACGCACGCGGCCTCGCACGGGGCGGGGCACAGCGTCCCGGTGAACTCCGGGAAGTTGTTGGTGGCGTGCAGGCGTTCCGACGCGTCGCGCCAGTCCTGCTTCCACACCAGGTTGTTCCACTCCGGGATGAGGTTGCCCAGCGGGCAGCCCTGGTGGCAGAACGGGATGCCGCAGTCCATGCAGCGCCCGGCCTGCTTCTCCAGCCGGGGCCGCTCGAACTCCTCGTACACCTCGCGCCAGTCCCGCAGCCGCAGGAACACCGGCCGGCTGCGCGGGGTCTCGCGCTCCGTGGTCAGAAAACCGCGCGGGTCAGCCATGTGCGGCCTCCATGATCGCCTCGTCGACGTCGCGGCCTTCCAGCTCGGCCCGCGCCTGTGCCGCCAACACCCGCTTGTAGTCCTTGGGCATGACCTTCGCGAACCGGTCGACCGCGAGGTCCCAGTCCGCCAGGAGCCCGTGCGCCACGGCGGAATCGGTTTCGGTGTAGTGCTTCTCCACGGCGGACCGGAGGAACTCGCGGTCCGCGTCGTCCAGCGGGTCGAGGTCGACCATCTCCGGGTTGACCCGCTGCTCGACCGCGTCGAGCAGGTAGGCGATGCCGCCGGACATGCCCGCCGCGAAGTTGCGCCCGGTCTGCCCGAGCACGACCACCCGGCCGCCGGTCATGTACTCGCAGCCGTGGTCGCCCACGCCCTCCACGACGGCCAGCGCGCCCGAGTTGCGCACGCAGAACCGCTCGCCGACCTTGCCGCGCAGGAAGATCTCGCCGCCGGTCGCGCCGTAGCCGATCACGTTGCCGGCGATCACGTGCTGCTCGGCGGCGAACCGCGCGTCGGGCACCGGCCGGACGGTGATCCGCCCGCCGGACAGGCCCTTGCCCACGTAGTCGTTGCCGTCGCCGATCAGCCGCAGGGTGATGCCGCGCGGCAGGAACGCGCCGAACGACTGCCCGGCGGTGCCGGTGAACGTGATGTCGATGGTGTCGTCGGGCAGCCCGGCGCCGCCCCACCGCTTGGTGACCGCGGACCCGAGCATGGTGCCGACCGTCCGGTTGACGTTGCGCACCGGCAGTTCCAGCCGCACCCGGTCGCCGGAGGCGATCGCGCCCTCGGCGAGCTGGATCAGCGTGTTGTCCAACGCCTTCTCCAGCCCGTGCTCCTGGGTCGTGGTCTGGTGGCGGGCCGCGCCCTCGGGCAGCTCGGGCACGTGGAAGATCGGCGACAGGTCGAGCCCGTTGGCCTTCCAGTGGTCGACCGCGTCCTTGGTGTCGAGCAGCTCGGCGTGGCCGACGGCCTCGGCGAGCGTCCGGAAACCGAGCTGGGCCAGCAGTTCCCGGACTTCCTGCGCGATGAACTCGAAGAAGTTCACCACGTGCTCGGCCTTGCCCGCGAACTTGGCGCGCAGCACCGGGTTCTGGGTGGCCACGCCGACCGGGCAGGTGTCCAGGTGGCAGACCCGCATCATCACGCAGCCCGAGACGACCAGCGGCGCGGTGGCGAAGCCGAACTCCTCCGCGCCCAGCAGCGCGGCGATCACCACGTCCCGCCCGGTCTTGAGCTGGCCGTCGGTCTGCACCACGATCCGGTCGCGCAACCTGTTGAGCAGCAACGTCTGCTGCGTCTCGGCGAGCCCGAGTTCCCACGGGCCGCCCGCGTGCTTGATGGACGACAGGGGGGACGCGCCGGTGCCGCCGTCGTGCCCGGAGATCAGCACGACGTCGGCGTGCGCCTTGGACACGCCCGCCGCGACCGTGCCCACGCCGACCTCGGAGACGAGCTTGACGTGCACGCGTGCCGCCGGGTTGGCGTTCTTGAGGTCGTGGATCAGCTGGGCCAGGTCTTCGATGGAGTAGATGTCGTGGTGCGGCGGCGGGGAGATCAGGCCGACGCCGGGCGTGGAGTGCCGGGTCTTGGCGATCCACGGGTACACCTTCGCGCCGGGCAGCTGGCCGCCCTCGCCGGGCTTCGCGCCCTGCGCCATCTTGATCTGGATGTCGTCGGCGTTGACCAGGTACTCGCTGGTGACCCCGAACCGGCCGGAGGCCACCTGCTTGATCGCCGAGCGGCGCAGGTCGCCGTTGGCGTCCCGGACGAACCGGTCGGCGTCCTCGCCGCCCTCGCCGGTGTTGGACTTCGCGCCCAGCCGGTTCATCGCGATCGCCAGGACCTCGTGCATCTCCTTGGAGATCGAGCCGTAGGAGATCGCGCCGGTGGCGAACCGCCGCACGATCGAGGAGACCGGTTCGACCTCGTCGATCGGGATCGGCGTGGTGTCCTTGAACGCGAACAGGCCGCGCAGCGTCATCAGCCGCTTGGACTGCTCGTCCACGGCCTTCGTGTACTCCTTGAACACGTCGTAGCGCCCGGCGCGCGTGGAGTGCTGGAGCTTGAACACGGTCTGCGGGTTGAACAGGTGCGCTTCGCCCTCGCGCCGCCACTGGTACTCGCCGCCGGTCTCCAGCTCGCGGTGGTGTGCCCGCACGCCGTCGGCCGGGAACGCGAGCCGGTGCCGCCGCGCCACTTCCTCGGCCAGCACGTCGAAGCCGACCCCGCCGAGGCGGGAGGTCGTTCCGGTGAAGCAGGAGTCGATGACGTCCTGGCCCAGGCCGATGGCCTCGAAGATCTGCGCGCCGGTGTAGGAGGCGACGGTGGACACGCCCATCTTGGACATCGTCTTGCGCACGCCCTTGCCCAGCGCCTTGATCAGGTTCCGGGTGGCGGACTTCGCGTCCAGCTCGGGCAGTTCCTCGACCGAGGCCATGGCCAGGTACGGGTTCACGGCCTTCGCGCCGTAGCCGACCAGCAGCGCGATGTGGTGCACCTCGCGGGCGTCGCCCGCCTCCACGATCAGGTCGACCTGGGTCCGGGTCTTCTCCCGCACCAGGTGGTGGTGCACCGCGCCGGTCAGCAGCAGCGACGGGATGGGCGCGTGCTCGGCGTCCACGCCCCGGTCGGAGAGCACGACCAGGCGCGCGCCGTCCCGGATCGCCGCCGACACCTCGACCTTGATCTCGGCCAGCCGGCCGACCAGGGCCGCGCCGCCGCCCGCGACCTCGTACGTGCCGCGCACGGTGTGCGTGCGGAACTCCGGCAGGTCGCCGTCGTCGTCCACGTGCACCAGCTTGGCCAGCTCGTCGTTGTCCAGCACCGGGAACGGCAGCGAGATCCGCCGGCACGAACTCGCGTCCGCCGCCAGCAGGTTGGGCTCCGCGCCGAGCGTGGCGTGCAGGCTGGTCACCAGCTCCTCGCGGATCGCGTCCAGCGGCGGGTTGGTGACCTGGGCGAACAGCTGGGTGAAGTAGTCGAACAGCTGCCGCGCGCGGTCCGACAGCGGCGCGAACGGGGCGTCGTTGCCCATCGAGCCGATCGGTTCCGCGCCGGTGCGCGCCATGGGGCGCAGCAGCAGCGCGAGTTCTTCCTCGGTGTAGCCGAACACCTGCTGGCGGCGCACCAGGGACGCGTGGGTCGGCACCTCGCGCTCGCGCGCGGGCAGCTCGGCCAGGTGCAGGACGCCGTCGGAGACCCACTCGCGGTAGGGGTGCTCGGCGGCCAGCTCGCCCTTGATCTCCTCGTCGTCGATGATCCGGCCCTGGGCGGTGTCCACCAGGAACATCCGGCCCGGCTCCAGCCGGCCCTTGCGCACGATGGTGGCCTGGTCGAACTCCAGCACGCCCGCCTCGGAGCCGAGCACCACCAGGCCGTCCTCGGTGACCCAGTAGCGGGCCGGGCGCAGGCCGTTGCGGTCGAGCACCGCGCCGATCAGCGTGCCGTCGGTGAACGACACCAGCGCCGGGCCGTCCCACGGCTCCATCAGCGTGGAGTGGAACTCGTAGAACGCGCGCCGCTGCGGGTCCATCTCGGCGTGGTTCTCCCACGCCTCCGGGATCATCATCAGCACCGCGTGCGGCAGCGACCGGCCGCTCAGGTGCAGCAGTTCCAGCACCTCGTCGAACGACGCCGAGTCGCTCGCGCCGCGGGTGATCACCGGGAACACCCGCTCCAGGTCGCCCGGGATCAGGTCGGTGGCCAGCACGGACTCGCGGGCGTCCATCCAGTTCCGGTTGCCGCGCAGGGTGTTGATCTCGCCGTTGTGCGCCACGTACCGGTACGGGTGGGCCAGCGGCCACGACGGGAACGTGTTGGTGGAGAACCGGGAGTGCACCAGTCCGATGGAGCTGGTCACCCGCTCGTCGGTGAGGTCCGGGAAGAACTTCTCCACCTGGGGCTCGGTGAGCATGCCCTTGTAGACGATGGTCCGGCCGGACAGCGACGGGAAGTACACGTCGGTCGCGTGCTCGGCGCGCTTGCGCACCACGAACGCCAGGCGTTCCAGCTCCAGGCCCTCCTCACCACCGAGGAAGAGCTGGCTGAACGCGGGCATGGTGGTCTTCGCGGTCGGTCCGACGTGGTCGGTGTCCACGGGCAGGTCGCGCCAGCCCAGGACGGTCGCGCCCTCCTCCGCCGCGATGCGCTCGATCTCGGCCCTGACCTCGGCGTTGTCCCGGGGGAGGAACGCCGTGCCGACCGCGTAGCCGCCCGGCTCGGGCAGCGCGAAGTCGACCACCTCGCGGAAGAAGGCGTCGGGCACCTGGATCAGGATGCCCGCGCCGTCGCCGGTCTCCGGCTCCGCGCCCCGCGCGCCCCGGTGCTCCAGGTTGCGCAACGCGACCAGCGCTTTCGCGACGATCGCGTGGTTGCGCCGACCGGCCAGGTCGGCGACGAACGCGACGCCGCACGCGTCGCGTTCGAACTGCGGGTCATACAGGCCCTGCTGGTGCTGCTCGGGCAGCATGTGGTGGTGGGTCACAACGGGCCCTCCCGTGGTGGCGCCTGTACCAGGCGTTTTTGGGCAAACGGAGATGGCCGGTCGCCTGAGGACGCGCTTCGTTGACGCGTGGCGGCTCGGCCTGGGGCTGGCTCAGGAGCCCGTGCCGGGAGATCGACGGCACGGGTCCGCACTCCGTTGTGCGGGAAACTGCACTTCCTTGCGCGCGGGTCCCGTGGGGGCCGGATCGGGCCGCTGGGACACGCGGGGCGGTGCACCGGGGTTGCCGGGGTCTTGTGACGATAGTGTGAATTCGCGGTTATGGCTCTAGTCCGACAGGGCGTCGTGGGGAATCCCACCCACAGTTGACATCCATCCGACCAACGGGTTACGCCCGGTCGGCCTAGTAATTCCGCTCAATCAGTGACTTCAGTGCGGTCTGAAATCAGCGGCGGGTGGTGCGGGCGACGCGCGCGCAGCCGGCGGCGGCCAGCACCGCCAGCCCGGCCAGGGCGCCCTGCCACCACTGCGCCTCGCTCAGCGCGAGGATCGCGTTCACCCCGGCGACCAGGGCGAACAGGGCGGCCAGCAGCGCCCAGAGCCTGCGCTCGGCTCTCTCGGTGCGCGGGGCGTAGAGGGTGGTCGAGGGGTGGGTCACGGCGGGCACCTCCGCTGCGGGGTCTCGACGCGCCCAACGCCGTCGAGTCCGTGGCGGTTACCCACCCGGCGCGGACCTCACACCTGTGCGGCGCGAATTTTCCGGGCGGACTCCGCCGACGGTGGTCACCCGTGCGGCGTAGGCGACCCGGTGATCACGGAGCGTCTTGAGTGCTGACGGAACGTGGCCAGGAGAGCGTCAGCCGCCGCCGTTCCAGGTCGATCGCGGCGACGACGACCGCGACGTCGTCGCCGACCCGGACCTCGCGATCCGGACCGCCCTCGATCCCCGCCGGGTGCCGGACCAGGCCGGTGACGCCGTCCGCGACGTCGACGAAGCAGCCGAACGGGACCAGCCGGGTGACCCGCCCGCGCAGCGCCCGGCCGGGCGGGGCGTCGGCGGCGAACGCGGCGAGGGGGTCGGGCAGCAGGGCGCGCAGGGACAGCCGGGCCTCGCCGTTCCAGGTGTCGAACTGGAGGAACTCGCCGGTGACGCGCTGTCCGATGTGGACGACGTCGGTCGCCGCCGCGAAGTGCCGCCAGGACAGCTCGGGCAGGGTGACGAACCCGACGCCGGGGAACACGGGGTGCCGGGGTCCGTCGTCCAGCGCCACGAACACGCCGAACCGCTCGACCGCCACCACCGTGCCGGACAGGACCTCGCCGGGCCGCAGCGCGGACAGGAACGCCCAGAGCGCCGAGGAGTCGCCGGGGAACTTCGCGGTGAACGCCCGGAACTCGCCGTCGTCCACGCCGTCGTCCATGGCGGAGAGCTTCGCAGGCCGCCGCAACGACCGCAGCCCGTTTTCCCTAGATGACTGATTCCGAGGGGTACGCGCCCGGAGGCATGGGGCGGGGGTGTCGATGTGCGGGTGGTGACGGCCGGCAGTGACACGCTCGCGACCGCACTCCGCGTCAGGACCGGCGACCTGGTGATTCCGTCACCTGGCCGGCCAGTCCGGCTGCCACCAGCGGTCACGGCACTCCGGCCGGGACTTCGAACACGCCCTGGCCGAAACCGGGACCCGACTGCTGCGACCGGTGGAAGCACCACAGCGGGCGTGGTCGTCCGCGTCCCGCAACGCGTCCTCGCCCCCACCGCAGCCATCCGGCACAACGACCACACCCACCAACCGGTCAAACGCTCCCTGACCGCCTACGACCACCAACCCTCGGAAATCAGCCATCTAGTTGACCGCGACGCCGAACAGCAGGCCGACGTAATAGGTCACGACCATGGTCAGCGTGCCCACCACGACGTTGCGCCGCACCGCCCGCCACATTGGGCTGGAGCCCAGGCGCGCGCTGATCACCCCGGTCAGCACCAGGCCGACCAGCACGGCCAGCGCGCACGTCCACACCCGCCAACCGGTGGGCGGCAGCACGATCGCCACCAGCGGGATCAGCGCGCCGACCGCGAACGACAGCAGGGACGCCCACGCGGCCTGCCACGGGCTGGTCAGGCTGTCCGGGTTGATCTGGAGTTCGGCCTCGGCGTGGGCGCGCAGGGCGTTGCGCTCGGTGAGTTCGCGGGCGACCCGCGCGGCCAGGTCCGGGGACAGGCCCTTGTCCTCGTAGATGTGCGCGAGTTCGAGTTCCTCCTCCTCGGGCATCTCGCGCAGTTCGCGTTCCTCCAGCGTGAGCGCGGCGCGTTCGGTGTCGCGCTGGGTGCTGACCGACACGTACTCGCCGCCCGCCATGGACAGCGCGCCCGCGACCAGTCCGGCGATGCCGGCGGCGAAGACCGCGGTGCGGTCGGCGGACGTGCCGGCGACGCCGACGACCAGGCCCGCGGTGGAGACGATGCCGTCGTTCGCGCCGAGCACGCCGGCGCGCAGCCAGTTGAGGCGTTCGGAGAGGTCGTCGTGGTGGGGTTCGCCGGGGTGCGTCATGAGCGTGATCGAACCACCAGGTGCGCGGTTATGCTGCGCGTCGGGCGACTGGGGGGAGTTCGCGCGTGGTGGTGGGCAGGCGTGTCGCGGTGTTGGGCGTGGTGGGCGCGGCGCTGTTGCCGTTGCCCGCCCGGCGGGTCGTCCTGGGGACCGACGTGTGGGGTGCGCGTCCGCCGGCGGAGGCACCGCTGGTGGTCTGGCGGCGGCCGGTGCGGATCCTGGTGCACCACACGGCGACCGAGAACACCTCGGACGGTTCGCAGGCGCACGCGTTCGGGTTGGCGCGGTTCTTCCAGCGGCTGCACATGGACGACCACCAGTGGGGCGACACGGGCCAGCACTTCACGGTGACCCGGGGCGGTCTGCTGCTGGAGGGCCGGCACGGGAGCCTGGCCGCGCTGGTCGCCGGGGACCGGATGGTGGAGGGCGCGCACTGCCCCGGTCAGAACCGGACGTCGATCGGCATCGAGAACGAGGGCACGTACGTGGACGGGGTGCCGCCGGCCGCGCAGTGGGACGCGTTGGTGTGGTTGTGCGCGCAGGTGTGCGATCGGTACGGGATCGCGCCTTCGGAGATCCACGGGCACCGGGACTTCTACGCCGACACGGTGTGCCCCGGCGCGGCGTTCTACGCGCGGTTGCCGCGCCTGCGGGCGGACGTGGCGTCGGTGCTGGGCTGAGTCAGCTCTGCTCCATGGTGCGCCACAGGGGCCCGTTGTTGATCCACATGGCTTCCAGCCGCGAGGTGTAGCCGGGGCCGACGAACTCGACGACGACGGCGTTGGCGGGCTGCTCGATGTTCGCCGCGCAGCCGGGCCTGGGGGTGGCGGAGATGGGTTCCATGTCGGTGGGGGAGAACTTGATCGCGGCGGTGCCGCCGCGCAGTTGGAAGCTGCGCAGGTAGACCCGTTCGCCGTCCTGCACGGTCCACGTGCCCGATTCGGTGGCCAGCGCGGTCGCGGTGGCGGTCGTCGTGGTCGTGGTGGTGGGGACGGTGGTCGTGGTGCCGATCGTCGTGGTGGGCGGCGCGGTCGTCTCGACCACCACCGGGGCCGGCGTGGTGGTGGTCGTCGTCGGGACGGCGGTCGTCGTGCTGGGGGCGACCGTGGTGGGCGCGGCGGTGGACTGGGTGGGGCCGGCGACCAGTTGGGGCCGTTCCGGCTGGCCCGCCTCCAGCACCGACCGGATGCCGAGGTAGGACAGGGCCACGGCGACGGCGGTCGACGCCGACCACGCCGCGAGGTATTGCAGGCCCCTGCTCACGGGCTCATCCTGCCGGCGGGACCCGGGCCGCGAACCCCTGACCGCCCGGGAATCCGCTGACCTGCGTGGGAACCCCGGCGCGGGGGCGCGCTGGGCCGCGCCCCCGGCGGGGTCAGCCCGCGAACGTCTCCTCGCGGCGGCGTTCCTCGTCGGTGACCTCGATCCGCTTGGCCGCGTAGCGCAGCATCGGCGGGGCCATCAGCGAGGTGACGACGGCGACCAGCACGATGATCGTGTAGCCGGCGGTGGTCAGCACGCCCAGCCGCAGGCCGACCATCGCCACGATCACCTCGATCACGCCGCGCGCGTTGAGGCCCGCGCCGAGCGCGAGGCCCTCCCAGTGGGTCAACCTGCTCAGCCGCGCGCCCAGGTACGCGCCGACGAACTTGCCGCCGATCGCGATGGTCAGCACGACCAGGGCCGCGACCAGCACGGACGGCTGGGCGAGCAGGGTCAGGTCCATCCGCAGGCCGGCCGTGGCGAAGAAGATGGGCGCGAGCACCGCCATGGTGAACGTGCGCAGCGGCGCGAGCTTGGTGCGGTTGAGGATGCCGGAGGTGCCGAGCAGGATGCCGCAGACGAACGTGCCCATGATCGGCTCCAGGCCCAGGGCGTGCGTGCCGGCGGCGGAGGCGAGCAGCAGCACCACGATCACCGCGACCGTGACGCCGGCGTCCTCGGACTTGTTGGCCAGGGTGAGGCTCTTGCGGACCAGGGGGCGGCCGATCACCAGCGCGACCACGAGGACCGCGACCAGGCTGCCGAGGGTCAGCGCCAGGTGGCCCGCGCGCAGTCCGGTGGTGGCCATCGCGGAGACCACGGACAGCAGCGACCAGCCGACGATGTCGTCCACGGCGGCGGCGCTGATGGTGAGCTGGCCGATGTTGCGGTGCAGGAGCTTGAGCTCCAGCAGGGCCTTGGCGATCACCGGGATGGCGCTCACGCACATGGCGACGCCGAGGAACAGCGCGAAGACGAACCGCTCGTCGGAGCCGGAGAGCTGGTCGGCGGGGATCACCAGGCCGACGCCGACGCCGAGCGCGAGCGGGATGAGCAGGCCGCCCATGCTCACCCAGGCGGCGGTGCGGCCCCGGCGGCGGACCATGGTCATGTCGATGTGCATGCCGGTGAACCCGACGAGCATCAGCACGCCGAACTGGCCCACCGCGTCGAGCAGGTGGATCTGGTTCGGGTCCTCGGGGAACAGCCACCCCGACAGCGCCGGGAGGGCGTGGGCGAGCAGCGACGGGCCCAGCAGCACGCCGGCGGCCAGTTCGCCGACGACCGCGGGCATGGAGAAGCGCGCGGCGAGCTTGCCCAGCCCGAAGGCCGTGCCCAGCAGGACGGTCAGCTGGAGCAGGAAGATCAGCATCTGGTGGGCGGCGATCGGGCTCGGCGGAGCGGCGATGATCGTCATGGCGGTGGTCCTCGGCTTCGGGTGACGTCGTGGTGGTCGAGAAGTACGCCGAACCGGCCGCAACGGGTAGGTGGAGGTGCTTCGGAGGGCCGAAGGCACGCTGCGCCGGTCAGCGCGCGGTCAGCCGCCGGGCGGGTCCGCGCGGGGCGTCCGGGCGCGGCGGGGCCATTCCGGTGACGGCCGGCGGACGATTTCCGACAATGCCATTTCCGGGTGGTCGCCGGTGCGGTCCGGCAATTCCGCCGGTCGGCTTCGGGGGGAACTCGGCGCGATTGCGGACGGCGTTCGGCGGGTTGGGCCGTCCGGGCGCGGCGGGCGGCTGCGGTTGGTGGGTGCCGGTGCCTCCCATGAGGCCGGAAGGTGGGTGTTGTTCACCCGTTCGTGTCGGCGGGCGTTACGGTGCGCGCCATGGTCTCGGTGTTGCTGGTCGAGGACGATCCGGTGGTGCGGTCGGCGGTGACCCGCGCGCTGACCGGCCTGGGGCACGCCGTGCTGCCGGTCGGCACGGCGCTGGAAGCCCTGCGGGAGATCGCGGGCGCGACCGCCTTCGACCTCGTCGTGCTGGACCTCGGGCTGCCCGACATGGACGGCGCGGATGCGCTGCGGATGATGCGCGGGCTGTGCGACGTGCCGGTGATCGTCGCGACCGCGCGCGACGAGGAGTCCGAGATCGTCCGCCTGCTCAACGCGGGCGCGGACGACTACCTGGTCAAGCCGTTCTCCAGCGAGCACCTGGCCGCGCGGCTGTCGGCGGTGCTGCGGCGGGCCCGCAAGGACGAGGCGCCCGAGCCGCTGCGGATCGGGGAGCTGACCGTCGACCTGGACCGGCGGGAGGCGCGGCTGGCGGGCCGGGAGCTGAACCTGACCCGCAAGGAGTTCGACCTGCTCGCCTACCTGGCCGCGCGGGAGGGCAAGGTGGTGCCGCGCGGCGAGCTGCTGGCCAACCTGTGGAACCTGCCGGGCCGGCACGACGACCAGACGCTGGACGTCCACCTGTCGTGGCTGCGCCGCAAGCTCGGTGAACGGGCCGCGCAACCCCGCTACCTGCACACCGTGCGCGGTGTCGGGTTCAAGCTGACGGCCGTCGAGTGAGGAAGTCGCTCGCGCTGGTCTCGCTGGCCGTCACCTCGATGGTGGCGCTCGCGTTCCTGATCCCGCTCGCCCTGGTGGTGCGGCAGCTGGCCGAGAACCAGGCGTTCAACCAGGCCCAGTTGCAGGCCGTCTCGCTCACCCCGGTGCTGGCGATCACCGACGAGCCGCTGAGCATCGAGCAGGCGCTGGTGTCCACCGGCGGCCGGCTCGCCGTGCACCTGGTCGACGGGCGGGTGATCGGCGCGGTCAAGGCCACCGACGGCCAGCTCCGGCGGGCCCGCGAGGAGGGGCTGGCGCTCACCGAGCCCGCGCCCGGCGGGTGGGTGCACCTGCAACCCGTGCTGCTCGGGAAGGACCGGGTGGCGGTGGTCGAGGCGTTCGTGCCGGAGGAGGAGCTGTCCCGGGGCGTCTCGACCGCCTGGCTCGCGCTCAGCGGCGTGGCGGTGTGCCTGGTGCTGGCGTCGGTGCTGGTCGCCGACCGGCTCGGGGCGCGGGTGGTGAAGGCGTCCAAGGAGCTGGCCGAGGGCGCGCAGCGGATGGAGCAGGGCGACCTGACCACCCGCGTGGTGCCCACCGGGCCGCCCGAGCTGGCCGACGCCGGCGGCGCGTTCAACCGGATGGCGGACCGGATCGGGCAGCTCATGGCGGCCGAGCGGGAGTGGCTGGCGGACCTGTCGCACCGGTTGCGCACGCCGCTGACCGCGCTGCGGCTGGACTCCGAGACGTTGGGCGCGGACCCCGGCGCGAACCGCGTCCGGCAGGCCGTGCACGCGCTGGAGCGCGAGGTCAACGAGCTGATCCGGGCCGCCCGCCGGGAGCTGGACGACCCGGACAGCCGGCAGTGCGACGCCGCGCAGGTGGTGCACGACCGGCTGGTGTTCTGGTCGGCGCTGGCCGACGACCAGCAGCGGCGGTGGAACATGCGGGGCACCGAGCGCGCCGCCTACGTGCCGCTGACCCGCACCGACCTGGCCGCGGCGATGGACGTGGTGCTGGGCAACATCTTCCGGCACACGCCCGAGGGCGTCGGGTTCGTGGTGGCGCTGTTCCACCGGCCGGACCAGGTGGTGATCGTGATCGAGGACGCCGGACCCGGTATCGAGGACCTGGAGTCGGCGCTGCGCCGTGGAAGCAGCAGCGCCGGCTCCACCGGTCTCGGACTCGACATCGCCCGCCGCGCGGCCGAGTCCACCGGAGGCTCGCTGGTCGTGGACCGCGGGCCGCTCGGCGGCACCCGGGTGCAACTGAGGCTTACCCGGGTGCCGGAGCCGCAAGGTTAGCCGGCCGTTTCTTTCCGTCACCTCATGCGACCTTTAAATGTTCCTTAAATAAATCATGGTTGACAATTGCGAATTTGCGGATAAGGTCATTTTCGGAATTGAGGCCGACCGCAGCGCTCTCCCCCTTGCCCGGTCCGCCCGGTTCTCCGTTCGGTGCGGCGACCGCAGCGCGCTTCCCTGCGAAAAAGCGCGCGCGGTCGCCGCGCCCGAAAAGCCGTCCAACGCAGATGAGGTTTCCGCGTGTCGCGCATCAGCACCGCACTGCCGGTCGTGCTCGCCGTCGCCGGGGTGGCCCTGGCGGGCTGCGGCGACAGTCCGGGCGTCGGCCGGGCCGCGGCCCAGGTGACCGCCACGGCCACCACGAACGTCCGCACCACGTCGCACTCCGGGACCCCGTCGACCACGCCGGGCACCACCCCGCCGGACTCCGCCGGCACCACCGCGCCGACCACCACCACGACCACCACCACGACCACCGCCGCCGAGCCCGCACCGGCCCCCGCGCCCGAGCCCGTCGCGCCGGTCAAGACCGACGTCGAGATCGCCGAGGCCGAGGTGTTCAACCTGACCAACGCCGAGCGCGCGGCCAACGGCTGCCCGGCGCTGGGCGTGGACGAGCGCCTCGACCGGGCCGCGCGCGGGCACAGCGCGGACATGGCCGACCGGAACTACTTCGACCACAAGTCCAAGGACGGCCGCACGTTCGTGGACCGGGTCAAGGCCGCCGGCCACCCCTCGCCCGGCGCGGAGAACATCGCGGCCGGCCAGCGCACCCCCGAGGCGGTGGTCAAGGGCTGGATGGACTCGCCCGGCCACCGCGCGAACATCCTCAACTGCAAGCTCAAGACGCTGGGCGTCGGCATGGCGCGCGGCGGTTCCTACGGCGTGTACTGGACGCAGAACTTCGGCTGGTAGGTCCGAAGCGCCGCGTCCGGCGCGCCGACCCGGGGGCACGGTCCGACACAGCGGGCCGTGCCCCCGGGCCCTTCACCGGGGCTGGTGGGCGTCGGTGGGCAGTTCGTCCAGGATCAGCACGGTGTGGCTGGAGGTCACGTCCGGCATCGTCTGCAACCGGCTGAGCACCAGGTCGCGCAGGCTGTGCGCGTCCGGCGCGCGGACCAGCAGCACCAGGTCGTAGTCGCCGGAGACCAGCGCGCCGTGCCACACCTCCGGGATCTCCAGCACCCGCTGCCGCACCGCCTTCCACGAGTGCTGGCTGATCTTGAGGTAGACGTAGGCGGAGATGCCGAACCCGTACCGCTCCGGGTCGACCACCGCCGTGTAGCCGGTGACCACGCCGTCCCGGTGCAGCCGCTCCACCCGCGAGTAGGCGCTCGCCCGGGAGATGTGCAGCTTCTCCGCCAGCGCCCGCATCGACAGCCGGCCGTCCGCGCGCAGCTCCTCCACGATGCGCCGGTCGGTGGCGTCGAGCGGGGCAGTGTGTCCAGCGCTGGGCGTCATACGGCCGACGATAGCCCGATCGCGCGTCAATTCGTCCAGGATTCCACGTCGGATCTGGAACTTTGGCCGGTGTGAGCTGGACCATGCGGTGGTCCGGACACCCCGAGCGTCGGAGGAGCCCATGGTCGCCACCAGGGAGCGGTCGCTGCTGCCCACCGAGGAGCCGCTGGCGCTGCTGCGCAAGGACGGCGCACCGGTCGCCGACTCGCCGCTGACGATGCCCGACGACGACGTGCTGCTGGAACTGCACCGCCGGATGGTCGTCGGCCGGCGCTTCGACACCCAGGCCACCGCGCTCACCAAGCAGGGCCGGCTCGCCGTCTACCCCTCCTCGCGCGGCCAGGAGGCGTGCGAGGTCGGCTCGGTGCTGGCGCTGCGCGCCCACGACTGGCTGTTCCCCACCTACCGCGACTCGGTCGCGCTGGTCACCCGCGGCGTCGACCCGGCCGAGACGCTGACCCTGCTGCAAGGCGGCTGGCACCTCGGCTACGACCCCTACGAGCACCGGGTCGGGCCGCAGTGCACCCCGCTGGCCACCAACACGCTGCACGCGGTCGGGTTCGCGCACGCCGCGCGCGTCAAGGGCGAGGACACCGCCGCCCTGGTGCTGCTCGGCGACGGCGCGACCTCCGAGGGCGACACCCACGAGGCGCTCAACTACGCCGGGGTGTGGCGCGCGCCCGTCGTGTTCCTGGTGCAGAACAACGGCTACGCGATCAGCGTGCCGCTGTCCAAGCAGACCGCCGCGCCGACGCTGGCCGCCAAGGGCGTCGGCTACGGCGTGCCGTCCGTGCTGGTCGACGGCAACGACGTGGCCGCCGTGTACGCCGTGGTCCGGGAAGCCCTGGAGTCCGGCGGGCCGACCCTGATCGAGGCGCTGACCTACCGCATCGAGGCGCACACCAACGCCGACGACGCCACCCGCTACCGCACCTCCGACGAGGTCGCCGCGTGGCTGGACCGCGACCCGGTCGACCGCATCGACGCCTACCTGACCTCGCGCGGCCTGCTCGACACCGCCCGCAAGGCCGAGATCGCGGCCGAGGCCGAGGACTTCGCCGCCTCGGTGCGGGCCAAGCTCAACGTCGACCACGAGCACGACCCGGCGACCCTGTTCGAGCACGTGTACGCCACCCCCACCACCCACCTGCGCGAGCAGGCGGCGGCCCTCGCGGAGGAACTGGCATGACGGCGGCGGTGGCGGGCACCAGCCTGTCGATGGCGGGCGCGCTCAACCGGGCGCTGTCCGACGCGCTGGAGGACGACCCGGGCGTGCTGGTGTTCGGCGAGGACGTCGGCCCGCTCGGCGGCGTGTTCCGGGTGACCGACGGGCTGGCCGCCCGGTTCGGCGAGACCAGGGTGTTCGACACGCCGCTGGCCGAGTCCGGCATCGTCGGCACCGCGATCGGCATGGCCATGAACGGGCTGCGGCCCGTGGTGGAGATGCAGTTCGACGCGTTCGCCTACCCGGCGTTCGAGCAGATCACCAGCCACCTGGCCAAGATGCGCAACCGGACCCGCGGGCGGGTGTCGCTGCCGATCGTCATCCGGGTGCCCTACGGCGGCGGCATCGGCGGCGTGGAGCACCACTGCGACTCGTCCGAGGCGTACTACACGCACACGCCGGGTCTCACCGTCGTCACGCCCGGCACCCCCGACGACGCCTACCGGCTGCTGCGCGACTCGATCGCCTCGCCGGACCCGGTGATCTTCCTGGAGCCCAAGCGGCGGTACTGGGCCAAGGGCGAGCTGTCCGACGTGGCCGTGCCGATGGACCGGGCGCTCGTGCGGCGCACCGGGTCGGACGTCACGCTGATCGCCTACGGGCCGATGGTCGCCACCGCCCTGGAGACCGCCGAGGCCGCCGCCGAGGAGGGCTGGGACGTCGAGGTCGTGGACCTGCGGACGCTCTCGCCGTTCGACGACGAGACGGTGTGCGCGTCGGTGCGCCGGACCGGTCGGGCCGTCGTGGTGCACGAGGCGTCCGGGTTCGGCGGGTACGGGGCCGAGGTCGTGGCGCGGGTGACCGAGCGGTGCTTCCACCACCTGCACGCGCCCGTGCTGCGGGTGACCGGGTTCGACATCCCCTACCCGCCGCCGAAGCTGGAGGAGCACCACCTGCCGAGCGTGGACCGGATCCTCGACGCGGTCGCCCGGCTCCAGTGGGACGACGAGGTCGTGAGGGGGTACGGTGCCTGACTTCCGGCTGCCCGACCTGGGCGAGGGGTTGACCGAGGGCGAGATCGTCACCTGGCTGGTGGCGGTCGGCGACCACGTGTCGATCGACCAGCCCGTGGTGGAGGTCGAGACGGCGAAGGCCGTGGTCGAGGTGCCGTGCCCGTTCGAGGGCGTGGTCCGGGCCCGGTACGGCGAGACGGGCGAGAAGCTCGCGGTCGGCTCCGTGCTGCTGTCGGTGGGGGAGGAGTCGGCCGCCGAGACCGGCTCCGGCAACGTCCTGATCGGCTACGGCACCTCCGACGCGCCCCGCCGCCGCCGGGCGAACCGTCGCGGCCCCGGTCGCGGCACCCCGCCCCAGGCCGCACCCGCCGTCCCCGTCCAGACCGCCCGCACCTCCGCCACCCACCAGCCGGTCGAGGCCCGGCCGGTCACGGCCCCGGCGGTCATCTCGCCGCTGGTGCGGCGGATGGCCCGGGAGAACGGGCTGGCGCTCGACCGCATCGCCGGCACCGGCCCCGGCGGCGTGATCCGCCGGGCCGACGTCGAACGCGAGCTGTCCGCGCGATCCGCCGCGCCGCCCGCCGCCGAGCCCGCCGCCCGGGTGCCCGCCGTGCCGGCGTCGGCCGACCTGCCCGCCGGCCCCGCCCGGCGGATCCCGCTCAAGGGCCTGCGCGGGCTGGTCGCGGAGAAGCTCGCCACGTCCCGGCGCGAGATCCCCGAGGCGACGGTCTGGGTGGACGTCGACGCGACGGACTTCCTGGCCGCCCGAGCCGCGCTGCCGTCGGTGTCGCTGCTCGCGCTGCTGGCCCGGTTCACCGTGCTGGGGCTGCGCAAGTTCCCCGAGCTGAACTCGCGGGTCGAGGGCGACGAGATCGCCGTGCTGGACGAGATCCACCTGGGTTTCGCCGCGCAGACCGACCGGGGCCTGGTGGTGCCGGTGGTCCGCGACGCGCACGCGCTCACCACGTCCGGGCTGGCCGCCGCGATCACCGGGCTGGCCGCGTCGGCCCGCGAGGGGCGGATCGCCCCGGCGTCGCTGACCGGCGGCACGTTCACGGTCAACAACTACGGCGTGTTCGGCGTCGACGGGTCCGCCGCGATCATCAACCACCCGGAGGCGGCGATCCTGGGCATCGGCCGGATCATCGACCGCCCGTGGGTGGTCGACGGGCAGCTGGCGGTCCGCAAGGTCACCCAGCTGACGCTCGCCTTCGACCACCGGGTGTGCGACGGCGGCACGGCGGGCGGGTTCCTGAGGTTCGTGGCCGACTGCGTGGAGTCCCCGATCACCGCGTTGGCCGACCTCTGACCGGGGTTTCTCGTAAGTTGGAGCACGTGACCGCACCCGTCTACCCGATCCGCACCGAACGCCTGCTGCTGCGCCCCTTCACCCTCGCCGACCACGCGGCCCTGCACTCGTGGCAGTCCCGCCCCGACGTGGTCCGGTACCTGTACGGGGAGGCCAAGACCCCCGAGGAGACCACCGAGAGCCTGGCGCAGAAGGCGTCGATCACCTGGCCCGCGAAGGAGGGCGAGAGCCTGGCCCTGGCCGTCGAGCGGGACGGCCGGGTGATCGGGGAGACGGTGCTGAAGTGGCTCAACGAGGAGCACCGCCAGGGCGAGATCGGCTACGTCCTGCACCCCGACCACCACGGCCGCGGCTACGCCACCGAAGCGTCCCGGGCCATGCTCCGGCTCGGCTTCGAGAACCTGGGCCTGCACCGGATCGTGGCGTCGTGCGACGCGCTCAACGACGCGTCGTGGCGGGTCATGGAACGCCTCGGCATGCGGCGCGAAGCGCACTTCCGCCACGCCGAGGTCTTCAAGGGCGCGTGGGGCGAGGAGTTCATCTACGCCCTGCTGGAGGACGAGTGGCGCGCCGGGCGGTGACGGCCGCCCCCGCCCGGGTTCGGCCCTCCGGCGCAGTTCGCGGACGCGGCCCGCGGCGGATCATCGGCGGATGCGCGAGTCCACCGTGAGCCACGTCTGGTACGTGAGCTACGGCTCGAACATGCACGCCGACCGGTTCGCCTGCTACCTGCGCGGTGGCTCGCCCGCCGGCGTCGCGCACGTCTACCCGGGCTGTCGTGACGGCAGCCCGCCGCGTGCCGTCCGCGCGGTCGAGGCCCCCGGCGGCATCTACTTCGCCACCCGGTCGCCGGTGTGGGGCGGCGGGCGGGCGTTCTTCGACACCGGGCTGCCCGGCACCGCCGCGATGCGCGGCTACCTGATCACCACCTCCCAGTTCGCGGACGTGGTGGAGCAGGAGATGTACCGCGAACCCGGCCCGGAGATCGACCTGACCACCGTCCTGGCGGAAGGCCGCGAACAACGCGGCCCCGGCCGCTACGACACCCTGCTGCGCCTGGCCGACGTCGCCGGCCACCCGGCCCTGACCTTCACCGCGCCCTGGACGTCCGGGGAGGTCGAGCACACCGCCCCCTCCGCCCCGTACTTGACGGTGCTGCGCGACGGCCTGCGCGAAGCCCACTCGTGGAGCCCCGCGCAGGCCGCCGCGTACCTGGCCGCCCGCACGCCGTTCTGGACCGCGTCCGCGATCGAACGGCTCTAGATCACCGCCACCACTGCTGGTTCCACGGTCCGCAGTCCCACAGTTGGACCTTGCCGCCGTTGCCGCCGGTGTTGGTGTCGGCGTCGAGGCACCGCTGGAAGCGCGCGTTGTACACCGAGCCGTCCGCCCGCAGGACCCACTGCTGCTGGTTCCACGGTCCGCAGTCCCAGAGCTGGACCTTGCCGCCGTTGCCGCCGGTGTTCGTGTCGGCGTCCAGGCACCGCTGGAACCGCATGTTGTAGAGGGAACCGTCCGCCCGGACCTCCCAGTCCTGCTGGTTCCACGGTCCGCAGTCCCACAGTTGGACCTTGCCGCCGTTGCCGCCGGTGTTGGTGTCCGCGTCCAGGCACCGCTGGAAGCGCACGTTCTGGAAGTGCCGCACGGACGACGTCGACGCGGCGACAGCGGGATCCGCCGCCGCCGTGCCGGCGCGCAGCGGCTGGGCCGCCGCCGTCGCGGCACCCACGAACAGCAGCGCGAGCGCTGCGACGAGCACGCGAGTTCTCATCCCGTTCCCCCTTGTGACCCGACTGACCGGAGCCGAATGACGCGCTCCACAGCGTGGTCCGGGCACGCCCCGCCGACGATCCCGAAACTTTGGGGGTCCGACGCGGCACGGTCGCCGCTACCCTCCCGCCGCTCCCGGGAGGACCGGCCGAAGAACGGCTAGTGCGTTGACCACATAGGTTGGCCGGGTTGGTCAGGCCGCTCGGGGTTGTGGTCGGCCCCAGCGTTGGTGGCGTTCGCTGCGGATGCGTGCTCGTTCGCGGCGTTGGGCGTCGAGGATGTCGGGGTGGCGTGCGTTGGCGTTGCGCCAGCGCAGATGCTGCTGGAGCCGTCTGGCCAGGACGGTGTGGTTGGGGTGGTCGGAGTTGGCGATGACGAAGGTGCGCAGTGGTCCGAACTGCGGCTCGATCGGGTTGGCCCAGGAGGCGTAGGTCGGGGTCAGGCATATCTCGACGTTGTTGTCGGCGGCCCACGTGAGGATCTTGGGGGTCTTGTTGGCCGACAGGTTGTCCATGATCACGTAGATCGGTGCGCCGTCGGGTCTGGCCGTCCTGATCGATTTGAGGGCGGCCAGGCTGTGGTCGCCGCCCTTGCGGCGGCGGGTGACACCCCAGAGCGTGTCGTCGCCGACGGAGTAGCAGCCGTGGAAACAGCGGATGCCGTGGGTGCGCCGGTAGGTCGCCGGCAGCCGGGAGGGTCGGGAACGGGGTGCCCAGCCGGAGCCGTGGTGCGGTCGGATCGACAGCGGCCCGAACTGGTCGAAGGCGAAACACCGCTGCGGGAACCGGGTGAGGACCTCGTCGATGCGGTCGAGCTTGGCGTCGAAGTCCGGGTCGTTGGAGGTCTTCCAGGTCCGGGTGCGCTGGAAGCTGATCCCATGTCGGTGCAGGATCTGCCGGAGCCGTTCCCGGCCGATGCGGACCCGGCGGTGCGGGTTGCGGTGCAGGTGGGCGGCGAGTTTGCGCAGGCTCCACCGGGTGAAGGGCAGGCCCGCCCTCGCGGGGCGGGCCTTGGCCGTCGCCACGACGAACGCTTCGTCGTCGGGGCCGATCAGGCGGGGACGGCCTCCCGCCCACCTAGGGTCCAGCGCCGCCAGGCCGCGGGCGTTGAAGTCGTGGATCACGTCCCGCACGGTGTCGGCGTCCGCCGCGACCAGTCGCGCGATCGACGGGGCCGGGGTTCCGGACGACGAGGCCAGGATGATCATCGCCCGGCGCATCCGGATCGTGCCCTGTCTGCCCCGACGCACGTAGTTCAGCAGACGACGGCCCTCGTCCTCGGTTAATCGACGTGCTCTGACCGGCTCGGCCATCGACCCGTCCTCATGCTCGGCGGCGACTACGACACCACCGAGCATGGGATCACCACGAACCGGCGTCGGGGATCTTGTCCGGCGTGTCCCCAACCCGGTGAACGTATGTGGTCAACGCACTAGTCGCGGTCCGGCACGGGGGTCAGGTTGCCGTCCCGGTCGGCCACGCAGGCGGCTTCGCGGGCGGACGTGCCGAGGAACTCGGTCAGGCAGCGGCCGAACTGCTCGTGGCCCCGGGCGTTGGGGTGGAAGGACTCCTGGAGGGCGTGGCGGGCCCGGACCTCGTCGCGCAGGCCGTCGAAGTCCACGGTGAGCCGGGTGAACCACTCGCTGTCCGGGTTCTTCCCGCCCGCGCACGCCTCGTGCTCCGCGCCCGCCTTCGACAGGTCCAGGAAACGCGCGCCCACCGCCGACGCGGCCTTGCGCAGCCCGCCGGACAGCTGGCCCACGGCGGTGTCGCGCACCCACTTCAGGTCACCGGTCCGCAGCGGGCAGCCGGCGAGGTTTTGCAGGTCCGACGGCAGGTCCGGCCCGACCGGGGACGCGTAGGACTGCACCACCAGCGTGTACGACAACGGCGTGTACCCCTCGTCGCGCAGCACCTGGCGGATGTCGCGCAGCGCCCGTTCCACCTTGGGCACCATGCGGTCCACGCGCGCCTGCCACTCGTCGGCCAGGCCCTTGGAGCAGTCCGCCCGGTCGAACCACGCCCGCAGGCACGAGCCGAGCACCTCGCCGAACTTCGGGTCGTCGTTGGCGCCCATGGCGACCACGACCGTGGTCACCCGGTACTCGCGGGCGATCCGCGCGAGCTGCCGGGTCTGCGAGATCTCGTTGTTGTTGGTGCCGTCGCCGTTGCCGACCTGTTCCGCGCTCGACCCCGAGCACGCCAGGTTGAACACCTTCTCGACGCCGGCGACCCTGGTCCGCCGCACCGACGCCTTGGTCGACCGGTGGCACCAGTTGTCGTTCTCGCCGTCCGTGCCGGGTTCGTAACTGCCCGCACCCTCGCCGGACATCGTGCTGTCGCCCAGCGCGACCAGCGCCGCCGGCGCGTCCTTCCCGGGCCCCAGCGGGTCGGGGAACGGCGAATCGGCGACCATCAGCAGCACCGCCAGCAACGGCAGCACCAGGGCGAGGGCGAGGAAACGACGGAACATCGCCGCCTATCCTACGGACACCCGTCCACCGGACAGGACCACCGTGCGGTCGGCCGCCCGGTGCACCTCGTCGTGGTGCGTGGCGATCAGCACGGCGGCGCCCGCGTCGGCCGCGCGCCGCAGCACCCGGACCGCCGTGGGCGCGCTCACCTGGTCCAGGTGCGCGGTGGGCTCGTCGGCGAGCAGCACCTTGGGCGAGGCGATCACGGCCCGCGCCAGCGCCGCGCGCTGCTGCTGCCCGAACGACACCTCGGCCGGGTAGCGGTCGGCCAGCGCGCCGATGCCGAGTTCCTCCAGCAGCGCGGCGACCCCGTTCACGTCCCCGCGGCCGCTCAACCGCAGCGGCAGCGCCACGTTCTCAGCCAGCGTCAGCTCGCCGGCCAGCCCCATCGCCTGGGGCAGCAGCGCGCACAGCGCCCACGTCGGGGGAGCGGTCAGCACCTCGCCGCACATCTCCACGGTGCCGTCGTCGGCCCGGTCGAACCCGGACAGCACGGACATCAGGGCGCTCTTGCCCGACCCGGACGGCCCGGACAGCGTGACCAGTTCGCCCGCCGACACCTCCAGGTCGACCCCGCGCAGCACGTGCACCGTCCCGCCGGGGTGCTCGAACGACCGCCGGACCCCCACCGCTCGCAACGCCGTCATGCCGCCAACGCCCCGTTCCGCAGGTCGAATCTGGTGTCCGCCAACGCGATCAGGCGGGGGTCGTGGGACGCGACGACCACCGGCACACCGCGTTTCGCGAGGTCCGCCAACGTCTCCAGCACGAGGTCGGCGGACACCGCGTCGAGCTGCGAGGTCGGTTCGTCGGCCAGCACCACCGACGCGCCCCGGGCCAGCGCGCAGCCGAACGCCAGCCGCTGCTGCTGCCCACCGGACAACGCGCTGACCTTCCAGCCTGCCGTGTCCGGCAGGCCGAGCTGGGCCAGCAGGTCCTCCACCGCCGCGGTGCGGCCGGACGCCTGGGCCGCCGCGCGCAGGTTGTCGCCCACGGTGAGGTGCCCGACCAGGTTGTCGGCGGGGTTCTGGAACACCAGCGCGATCTCGGTGCGCCGCAACGCCCTGCGCGCCTTGGACGACAGCCGCGCGGTGCCCGCGCCGCGCAGTTCCACGCCGCCGGTCGTGGGCCGCTCCACCAGGCTCAGCACGCGCAGCAGCGTCGACTTGCCCGACCCGGACGGCCCGGCCAGCACGGTGATCCCGCTCGCGGGCACGTCCAGCGTCACGTCGGAGACCGCGGTCACCGTCCCGCCCGGGGTCCGGTACTCCACGCCCACGTCGCGCAGGCGCAGCACGTGCGCCGGTCCCGCCGGCCGCCGGTCGTAGTGGTCGGCCCGATCCTCGTACAGGTCGGCCACGGCCGTCTCCCTCTCGTCGTACCGGTCAGCCACGGATCAGCTCCCCGATCCGCGCCGAGCGCACCGCCCGCACCGCGATCCACGCCGCCACCAGCACGACCAGCGCGCTGCCCGCCACCGTCGCGCCCAGCAGCGGGAACACGTTGGGCAGTTCCGGGGTCGGGGTCAGCCGGGGCGCGGGGTCCAGCCGGGGCACCGCGTACCCGCTGCTGATCGCGCTCGCCGAGAGCCCGACGACGACCGCCGCGACGGCCAGCGCGCCCAGTTCCAGCAGGTGGCTGGACAGCAGCGCGGCGGGCCGCAGCCCCATCCGGGTGCTGAACGCGCCGGACAGCGCGTTCTGCCGGCGCCGCACCTCGATCGCCAGCAGCAGCGCGATCGCGGCCACGACGGCGAGCACCGCGCCGATCGCGGCGACGAAGCCGAAGGTCCACTGGATGGTCAGGAACGGCAGGCCCGCGATCGCCTTGGACCGCTCGTTGCCGTTGCGGTAGGTGATCCCGTTGTCCGACAGCACGTCGGTCATCTCGCGCAACGACTTGGTCGACCACACGTACCAGGAGCCGACGTCCGACAGGTCCGGGACGAGGTCGCGCGGCACCACCCAGCCGGACGTGCCGAGCTTGGGGAACGACGCCAGGTGCGCGGTCGGCGTCACCTTGGGCAGGCCGGGCATCGAGATCTCGCCGGCCGGCGCGTTGCCGATCCGCAGCGGTCGGCCGAGCAGCGCCGGGTCGACGTCGTGGGTGAACGCGCCGTCGCCGAACGTCGCCGGGTCGACCACCAGCGCCATCCGGTCGTTCAACTCGCTGACCCCGACGACGGTGGAGTTCCCGCGCAGCCCCTCGGGCAGCTCGATCAGGTCGGAGATCCGCACGTAGCTCTCCGCGCCCGTGTACATGCCGGATTTCATGTCCAGCGCGGTTTTCTGCGAGCCCGCGATGCTGGTGCCCACCGCGATGGTGCCGATGGCCAGCACGCCGACCAGCAGCACGCCGGTCACCGGCCCGGCCGCCGCCGCGAGCCGCCGCACGGCCAGTTGCGCGGCGGGCTTGGACCACATCGACACCCGGTGCGACGCCTTGAGCGCCCAGCGCGCGACCCGGGCCGCGACCAGCGCGGTGGTGAGCACCACGAGCAGCGGGAAGGCGAGCGCGGCGGCGTCGATCCGGGGCAGGCCGCCGATCTTGGTCGGCGAGGACAGGCCGCTGTCCTGCACCCGCAGCCACGCCCACACCGCGAGGCCCGCGGTGGCCAGTTCCCACGGCACGGCGGCCAGCACGCGGCGCGCGCGGTTGCCGGTGGTGGAGGACTGGAACACCCGGTGCGCGCGCACCGCGGCGGTCGCCCACGTGACGACCAGGCTCAGCACCACGACCACCAGCACGGCCAGCGCCCCGGTGGACGTGGTGCCCGGCGGCAGCGCGGTGGAGGGCGCGTAGACCGGCAGCAGCAGCCGGGCCACGCCCAACCCGAGCAGCCCGCCGACCAGCAGCGGCAGGCCGAGTTCGAGCAGCGCCCGGCCGCCCAGCGCGGCCGGGCCGGAGCCGCGCACCCACAGCAGCCTCAGCTCGGTGTGCCGCCGCTGCGCCCACTGCACGGTCACCGTGGCCACCCCGGCCAGGCCGATGAGCAGGCTGATCAGCGTCAGCGGCAGGATCGCCGAGCGCACGTTCGCCGCGGTCTGGTGGGCGTTCTCCACCGGCAGCACCAGCGGCGACATCACCCGCACGCCCATGTCGTCGAACTTCTGCACGCGGGCGGTGCCGGCGGCGAGCAGGGCCTCGGCCTCGTTCACGGTCCGCGGGACGGCGCTGGGGAACCGGACCGACACGTCGACGACCGGGGCGAGTTCGGGCGGCAGCGCGTCGAACGCCGCGGCGTCGGGCATCCACACGACGGCGGTCGGGAGGTCGTTGTCCTTGCGCATGGTGTTCGGGACGACGTATTGGCGCTCGGAGCACCACCACGCGTCGAGCGGGTCGCGCACGTCGGCGTAGACGGCGGTGACCGGCGGCAGCTTCCCGCCCATGCCGCGCTTGCCGAGCTGGAGGTCCGTGGTGGCGGCGATGCTCTTGGGCACCCACAGCCCGTCCTTGCCGCCGCCTTCGAGCACCTTCAGGTGGTCGGTCGCGCCGGGCCGGAAGCCGAACTTGGCGTAGGTCTGCTTGCCGCCGAAGTCGGTGCGCGCCTCGCGGGTGTAGGCGGCGGGCAGCACCGGCTGGTCGCCGGACGACGCGCGCACGTCGTCGAAGAACGGCGTGACCTGCTTCGGTGGGAGCGCGATCTCCAGCGAGGGGTGCAGGGACTCGGTGCACAGCCGGTCCTGCTGGTAGTCGATGGCGGCACTCCCGGAGGCGGCCGAGTGCATCACCGCGGCGGCCACCACGAAGCTCAGCAGGAGCGCGGTGACCAGGCTGACCAACAGCGTCAGCGGGCTCGACAGCGCGGCGCGCGGCGCGGCTCTCCACGGGATCTGCACCCCGTGAACGTTAACCGGCCCTAGCTGATCAACGTGTCTTTTTCCCTACTTTCGTATGGTTCCGGACACCTTCCACCGAGAGTAATCGCGCGAACACGCTGTTTCGCCGGACGATCTCCGGTCTCGCCCGCGACTCCTTGACACCCCGACTGTGGTCTAGTCCAATTTTCCCCACCTGGAGGCCGCCACCGCTAGGAGGCACACGACGATGTCGCGCAGAGTCCTGTTCGCGAGGGTGGCGGCGGTGGCGGCCCTGGTGGCCGGCGCCGTGGCGGTGGGGCTCGCCCCCGCCTACGCCGCCTCGGCCACCGCCACGTTCGCCAAGACCCAGTCCTGGGATTCCGGCTACACCGGCCAGTTCTCGATCAAGAACGACACCAGCGCGGCCATCGCGTCGTGGAAGGTCGAGTTCGACCTGCCGTCCGGCACGTCGGTCGGCGCGTACTGGGACGCGTTGCAGACCAACGCGAGCGGGCACTACACGTTCACCAACCGCAACTACAACGGGAACGTCGCGCCCGGCGCCACGGTCACCTTCGGCTTCAACGCCTCCGGCACGGCCGTCCCGGCCAACTGCAAGCTCAACGGCGCGCCGTGCACCGGGGCTCCCACGGTGACCACGACCACCACGACGACGACCACCGGCACCACCACGACGACCACGAGCACCAGCACCAGCACGACGACGTCAACCACCACGACGACCCCGACCACCACGACGACGTCCACCCCGCCCACCGACCTGCCCAAGCGGGTGCTGGTCGGCTACCTGCACGCGAGCTTCGCCAACGGCTCGGGCTACACCCGGATGAAGGACGTGTCCCCGGACTGGGACATCATCAACCTGTCCTTCGCCGAGCCGACCTCGGTCACCTCCGGCGACCTGCGCTTCCAGCTGTGCCCGGTCGCGGAGTGCCCGAACGTCGAGTCCGAGGCCGAGTTCATCGCGGGCATCCGCGAGAAGCAGGCCCAGGGCAAGAAGGTGCTGATCTCGATCGGCGGCCAGAACGGCCAGGTCCAGCTGACCACGACCGGCGCGCGCGACGCGTTCGTGCGCAGCGTCGGCGCGATCATCGACCGCTACGGCCTCGACGGGCTCGACGTCGACTTCGAGGGCCACTCGCTCTCGCTCAACGCCGGCGACACCGACTTCCGCGCCCCCACCTCGCCGGTGGTGGTCAACCTGATCTCCGCGCTGAAGTCGCTCAAGGCCCGCTACGGGGCCAAGTTCGTGCTCACCATGGCACCCGAGACGTTCTTCGTCCAGCTCGGCTACCAGTTCTACGGCGGCGGCTCCGGCCAGGACCCGCGCGCCGGCGCGTACCTGCCGGTCATCCACGCCCTGCGCGACGACCTGACCCTGCTGCACGTCCAGCACTACAACTCCGGCCCGATCACCGGCCTGGACAACCAGTACCACTTCATGGGCGGCAGCGACTTCCACGTGGCGATGGCCGACATGGTGCTGGCCGGGTTCCCGGTGAAGGGCGACGCGACGAAGTTCTTCCCGGGCCTGCGCCAGGACCAGGTGGCGATCGGGCTGCCCGCGAGTGTCAACGCGGGCAACGGTTTCACCTCGGTCGCCGACGTCCACAAGGCGCTGGACTGCCTGATGAAGGGCACGAACTGCGGGCCCTACAAGCCCAAGGCGACCTACCCAAACCTGCGCGGCCTGATGACCTGGTCGATCAACTGGGACAAGTACAACGGGTTCGAGTTCTCCCGGCAGCACCGGGCGTACCTGCCCCGGTAACGTCCAGAGTTTCTTCAGAGCAAGGGATTCCCCGGTCCGGGGCGGGCTGCCTACAGTTCGCCCCGACCGAGGGAGGCCCGCCCCCATGACGACCGCACCGGCACCGGCCCGCGCCCGGCGGGCCCGCCCGGTCGAGCCGCCGGCGGTGGCGGAAGCGGTCCTGCCGGGCCGTGGACGCGGCTCGGTCCCGGTGGCCGGTGCGCTGCCGCGCACGAGGGTGGCGCCGGCTGCGGCGCCGGCGTCCCCGCTCGCCGCACCGGCCACCGACCCCGCGCCGCCGGAGGCCGCCCACCCCGTTCTCCACCACGGCCCGGCTGACGATCCCGGTCGTCGGGCCGGTGGTGGACCCCAAGCCGCTCGCGGAGCACGCGCGGCCGGCTACCGCCAGCTCCACTGGATCCCGTACTGGCCGGGCACCGGGTCCAGCGTGATGAACTGGAACGTGCCGGCCGACCGGTTGAACGTCACCTCGCCGCGCTTCTCCACCGGCAGCGCGTGGCGCGGCTGGAAGTAGCCGTTGCAGCGGCGCGGCAGGTGCTCGGGGTCGAACGCGATCTGGAGCACCAGGTCGCGGGCCGGCCGGTAGATGGCCAGCTGGGCGTGCCGGTCGGTCTGCCCCGGCGGGAACCGGACGCCGAACTCGACGGCCGCCAGCTCCCCGGCGTCCAGCGGCCGGTCGAGCACGAACTCGAACGCGCACGTCGCGGACGGCACGTCGGCCCGGAACCGGGCGGGCCGGCAGCCCTCGGTGTAGGTCACCGCGGGCGGCTGGGTGAGGCTGGAGCAGCGGGTGACGAAGATGAACCGGGACGTGCCGTCGTGGTCGGCGCGGATCAGCCGGCGCACCCGCATCGACTCCTCGTGCCCGCGCCCGTCGACCCGGTAGGACACGTACTGCGAGAGCCGGTGCGGGGTGTCCAGCTCGTCCGGGGTGGCGTCCACCTTGGCCAGGGCGCGGGCCACCGACTCGGGCCGGTCCCACATCTGGTCGAAGGAGATGGTCGGGCCGGTGCGGTTGGTCCACCGGCCGCGCGGTCTGCGCGGGCCGAGCAGGGCGGTCAAGGTCTCCGGCGGCTGGCCCAGGATCGTCTCCAGGGCGGTCACCGCGGCCAGCGAACTGGCCCGCTCCGGCCGGTTCTCGCCGTTCTGCCAGTAGCTCAGCGCGCTGATGCTGACCGGGGTCGACCGCTCGCGCAGCCGTTGGCTGATCTCGTTGAGGCTCAGCCCGCTGCGCTGGATCGCGGCCCGCAGCGCGGTACTGAAGTCGGCGGGGATCGTGGTGGTCATGACGGCCCCTTCGGTAACGCGCAGGGTGCGTTCGGGGAATTGCTGCCGCCCGGCAGCGTACCTCTCCGGCCGGGTCACGGGGAATTCCAAGAACGATCCGGACAATCGCCGGCGCACTCGTAACGCGTTCTCGGCATCGGCGTTCAACCGGGCGCGTGCCGAACTTGAGGGGGTGGTGCGCACCCGTACACCGACGGCCGCGAGCCCGTGCCCGCGCCGATCACCGCCCACGCCGGCACCCGCACGGCACCGCTGGCGGGCACCCGTCGGTACGCTGGGCGTTCAGAGTTATCCAGCTAGCCGGACACCTTCCCGTTGACGGCCGTTCGCCCCCGATTAGGGTCGGACCCGGCCCCCTCGCCGGAGGTCGACCCCGCCGGCGAAAGCCGTTGAGAACTTGCCCGATCCGCCACGCGGCCCAGGTCTCCGCAGGGCCTCGGCGGATATCCGCCCGGCTTGTGGAGTCCGCCCCTCGGCGGGCCGGCCGCGCGTTGCCGCACGACTTTTTCCGGCCCGGCTCCGCAACCCCGGAATTGGTCTCGACAAATAGCGTCCGAAATGGATGGCCGGGTCGGTTCTCACTGATCATGAGCAGAGGTCGTCGTGTCGACCTGTGGTTGCTCACCCTCATCGGGTCGCGTGGGCACCTGCAGGAGACGTGGGTCGACGCCACCGCGTGGCGTCCGCCGATGGCGAGCCGGGCGACCTGTCGTCAGAGGGTCGTGTGACGGCAGGTCGCGGTCAGACAGGCGTGACCAGGTGGTCCGCGTCGACGCCTCGGGGGCCGATCTCCCACAGGTCGGCCCCCACCACATCCGACACGGCCCGTTCGACGGTGTCGACGGCGTCGACCAGTTCCTCCTCCCGCAGTCCCTTCGCGACCTCACCCGCCCTCACCCGCCCTCACCGCATGGACGTATGCGGTCTTCCACGACAACACGTGTTCGGCAGTGCTGATGTGCGGGAGGGCGCGGGCGAGGATGAGAGCGCGGGGGAGGGCGTCGGCGATGTGGTGGACAAGGTCGCGGGCGAAGTGGAGCAGCATGGACCCCCGCACGCCTTCGCGGAGGCGGGTGCGGGTCAGGAGGCGCGCCGGGGCGTGGTTCCCGGCGACGGGTCGGCGGCCAGGCCCGCGTCGAGGGCCAGCGCCCACGCACGCGGATGGTCGACCTCCGGCCATCGCCGGTAGAGCGTGGTCACGGTCTCCTGGACCAGATCGGCGGTCAGTGCCACATCCGCGTCCTGCACCACCAGGAACCCCACCAGCGGCGTCGTCCACTCCCGGTAGAACACCACGAACTCGGCATCCCCTCCGCCGGACTCCTCCCGCCGTGCGGCATCCCGGTCCGCCGCCCCACCGCGATTCCGTTCCTCGCGGGGCCTCGACCTGACCAGCCGCACCCGCAAGCGGCTGCCGTCCCCACGCACGTCGTCGATCTCCACCTCGCCACCCGCGCCTTTGGGCAGACTGCCCGCAAGCTCCTGCACAGCCAAGAGCACGCCGACACCCCCACCGCGAAACCGGCCAGACCGACACCACCCGGACGGGGCAGCGCGCAAGGCCGGCAATCCCGTTTGACTCCTCGCGATCACCGGGAACGAACACCCGGCACCTATCCGGATGTCCAATGCGACTGTGACTTGGCCATGGGGTGCTCAAGTACCCGAGATGGTGTTCGATCTTGCCGAGAACCGAAACAATTGTCGGATTTCGGTAATCATGTACAGGCTCCATTCGGCGACCGGTTTCCGGTGCCGCCGTGGCGGACGCCGGTCGCGCCCGCTGTCCACCGCACCCCCGAGGGCATGTCGTCCGGATGGTGGCTCGACCCCGGACGTCCAGCAACGACACACTCGGTGCCATGACTACGAAACACCGTTTCGAGGACGACGAGGCAACCAAGAGGCGGAAGGCGGAACAGGCGCGGAAGGAGCGAGAGGAGAGGGAACGCCGTTCCGACGACGGCAGCAGGGACGACTACCGGGACGACGGCCGCCGGGAAGACCGCTCCGGCGACTAGAACCACATCTACACCCATTTTCTATGGCCGGCACGCAGAGTCAAAGATCAAAAACCCTCGTCTTTTATGTCGGCAGACGACCGCGCTCGACCATCAGGGTGCTCAACTGCATTGAGAATTGCTCACCGGTGCTCAGCTACCACACGCTAATGCTCAGATGCACTGAGAACGGACACCTCCACTGATCGCGGCGCGGCCCGCGTCCGACCCCGGCTCACCCGTCCGTGCGATGTCGCGTGGCCGCAATCGCCTGAACGGCCTAACGTCGGTGCTGCGAACCAGGAAGGGGAGCAGCATGACCAGGACGTTCCGCCGCACCGCCGGCCAGGAACACGTGGTCTGGTCGGGCTCGGGACACACCGGGCGGACCGCGATCCGCCCGACGCCGGACGCGCCATGTCCGGCTTAACCGCGCGGGGGTGTGCCGTGGCCGGCTTAAGAGCGCGGGGGTGCGCTGGGCCGCAACGCACCCCCGGACCCGACTACCGAAGGCCAGGTGTTCCGGCACATCCGCACCGGAGCACCGCAACCCCGTCACCGGAGTTGCCCAGCCGCCGACTGCCACCGGACCGTGGCACCAGCCGCCGGCGCCGGCCGCGCTCGCCGTTCCCCGCGAGCACGGCCGGCCAAGACCCCGACCTCGGCCCCGGGCGCGCCCAACACGCGCCCGGGGCCGACGTCGGCTCACACACCCGCGCCACGTTCGCGGAGCGACGTCCGCCCGGCTCGACCCTCACGACTTCGGCTTCAACGCACCGATCTCGGCCGCCGACGTCCACGCGCCACCATTCACCTCACCGGTCGCGCGCAACCTCAGGTACCGGCCCTGCTTGACCGGGAACCGAGCGGCCTTCTCCGCCTTGGACGAGTCGAACACCCCGGACACCACCGCCGCGCCCCAACTCGTGCCGTCCGCGCTCACGTACACCTCGTAGCTCTTGATGCCGCCGTTCACGCCCACGTCCTGCCGGGGCAGGTAGGTCAACCCGCTGATCGGCTGGGACGCACCCAGGTCGAGCTGGATCTCGTGCGGCACGGTCGAACCCGACCACGCGGTGTGCCACATCGTGCCGGGGTCGCCGTCGATCGCGTTGACCGCCGCACCGTTCTCCCCGGCCGTCTCCTGGCTGTCCGCGTACTTCACCTTCCAGCCGGTCTTCGCGATCGGCTCGTCGGCCGACGACGGGATCGGCTGCGGCGTCGGCAGAACCGCCCCCGACGCCTTGACCGTGAACCCGCCCGCCTGGCCGCCGGTGCGCACGTTCAGCACCCCCGCGTCGAAGAACCAGCCGGTCGCCGCCGCGTCGTACGCGGCCTTGGTGGCGTGCCGGGTCAACGTCGCGGAACCGAGCGACACCGACGTCGGCGCACCCGCCACGTGCACCGCCAGCTCGTAACCGCGCGACGACGGCTTGCCGGCGTAGCTGCCGTTGGACGCGCCGACGTCCACCGTCACGTCACCGGTACCCGACGCGGGTGCCGTGACCGTGACCCGCTGCTTGGCGAACGCGCCGTTCTGGAACTGCCTCGTCACCCCGTCGTCCTCGTACAGCTCGAACGACGACGTGCCGCGCGGGTGGATGTCGAACGTGATCGGCGTCCTCGGCTTCTCCCGGCTGTGGTTCATCTGCGGCCACAGCGGCACGATCGCCCCGCCCTTCACGAACAGCGGCAACCGGTCCAGCGGCGCGCGGTACCCGTCGAACGTGCCCGGCCCCTGGTAGACCGTGCCGGTCCAGTAGTCGGTCCACGTACCGGCGGGCAGGTAGATCCCGTCACGGGTGGACGCCGCCGACGTCACCGGGGCCACCAGGAACGAGTCACCCGCCATGAACTGCTGACTGGTCCGGTTCCCGCGCGCCACCGGGTCGTCCGGGTACTCCAGCACCATCGCGCGGGTGGTCGGCACGCCGGTCTCGTGCGCGACCCGTGACATCGAGTAGAAGTAGGGCATCAGCCGCATCTTCAACTTGAGGTAGTCGCGGTTGATCGCGTTGTGCGCCGCGTCGAACCGCCACGGCTGCTTGTCGTGGAACCCGGCCGACGGGTTGGTCGCGCCCCAGCCCGACATCGACATCATGACCGGCGTGAACGCCTTCCACTGGAGGTCGCGGGTGTAGGTGTCGGGACTGCCCGCGAAGATGCCGTCCACGTCGCCCGCCGCGTAGTTCAACGCCGACAGCCCGGCCCCCGCGATCGCCGGCACGTGGAACCGCATGTTGTTCCAGTCGCCTTCGGTGTCACCGGTCCACACCACCGCGTTGCGCTGGGTGCCGGCCCAGCCGTCGACCGTCCAGACGAACCGCCGCGCGTCGCTGTTGTCCTCGATGCCCGCGACGGCCTGGTTGACGCCCTCGAACGCGTACTTGTAGCCCGAGCCGATCCACGCCACGTCCGTCTTGATCATCCGGCTGCCGGAGACGCCGACTTCGCTGCCGACGTTGTTGAGCCCGGTGGATGTCCACAGCCCCGTGTAGAAACCCTTGTCGTGCAACGACTGCACGGTGCTGGTGAGATTCTTGTACGCGCAGCCGTAGCCGTCGTTGGGCAGGAACCAGCCGGACGGCATGTCCGCCGCGCGGGCCTGCTCGGCGTACTTCAGCACGTCGGGCGTGTTCTGGTGGTCGACGCGGTTGTGGTCGCCCTGGTAATCGGGGTTGGTGGCGTTCCAGCAGTCCGCGTGGCCCATCTCGAAGCCGTAGATCGGTGCCAGGAAGGGCTTTCCGGTGACGTTGGTGTAGCGGTCGAGCACGTCCTTGAGGCCGCCCGCGAAGTACACCGCGTCGAACCGGTTCTCGTTGTGCGTGGTCTGCACGGTGGGCCCGAAGGCGTAGCTGCCGGGAGTCCACGTGTTGCGCACGACCCCATATCCGTTGGTGGACATGTAGAACGGGGCCGGGCTGGCGTTGTTGCCCTCGTTCCACTTGTTGTCGATCGCGACCGGAACGGTGAGATCGCGCAACGCCCACTGCCCCAACCGCAGCCCGGTGCCGTAGAACTGCTCGTCACCACCCCGCGTGAGCCGCTGCCGTGCCTTCCCGTCACCCCAGCTCAGCCCGGCCGACTCCTGCCAGATCAGGGTGCTGTTGTCCTTGCGGTACAAGGAGAACCGGAGCGGGTTCTTGTTGGCCCGGAGCACCACCGAGCCGGTCTCCACCTTCTGGTAGGTGCCCGCGTCGCTGACGGTGACGGGCACCGGCCCGAAGTTCGTGTTGGTCAGAATCGCACCGCCGACGGGGTCGGCGAACACTCCGCCGGGCCCGAGCTGGAGCCGGAACACGTCGGGTTGCAGAAAATCGACCCGGACCTTGTCGGACCCGGCGGTCAGGGTGACCGAGGCCCCGTTCTGGGTGATCCCGGTGAGCGCGCCGAGGGTGGTCTCGGCGGCGCGGGCGGGCAGGTGCTGCCCGAGCGCGAGCAGGGTCGCGACGACAACGACCGCGAGGGGTCGGCGTGGGGGGACGATGAGCATGACGGCCTCTCCGACAGGGGTGAAGATGCACGAAAATGCGTGAAAGTCGCCATGACAGTACATAACTGAGCACCACCACGGAACCCGACGTCACCCATCCAGCCCAGGTCAGAAGGACGAACCTCGCCCCAGCCCGCCCAAAACCGCAGCCCCCACCCCGTCTTCAAACGTTTCGCCGCACCCACGCGCCCACCCGAACCCCGCACGCCCACGCACGCCACACGCACGCCGCCCCCACTCGATCAGGTGAACCACCTGAATCGTGACAACCTGGGACGGGCCTCAAAGCATGAGCCTAAATAGGCACGGAGGCGACTCAGGCGGACCCACACAACCGGCCCCACCCCCGCGCCCCCCAACCCACCCCGCCCCGCGCCCCCGACCCGCACAACTCCCCAACACCGACCCGCGCAACTCCCCAACACGCAGCCCCAGCCCAACCGCGCCCACCCGCCACACCCCGGACCTGACCCACACCCCGACCTGACCCCGCCACGTTCTGACCTCGCCACGTTCTGACCTCGCCACACCGTGATCGCGCCACGTCCCGGCTGCCCCCACGACGCCTGCCCCACGACCCTGCCACTTCGCCCCGCCCCGCCCTACCCTCACCACGCTCGACCCACAACGCCCGACCAGCCGCCACTCGACCAGCCGCCGCTCGACCAGCCGTCGACCCGACACCTGGCTACCCGCCAGGCACCGCCACTCGCCGTCGGCCGTCGCCTGCCGCCCAAGGCGCTCACGCCTGCCCGCACGCCCGCCTGGCACTGCCCGCACCGGCCCGGCTGGCGCGTGCCGCCAAGCGTCAAGCGCCAAGCGCCAAGCGCCAAGCGCGTCTGCCCGACACTCGCGCCCGACCGGCCTGCTGAGGCCGTGGGGTTGCTCGGTTGCTCCGGCACTTTGCCTGGCGCGTTGGGCTGGCCTTGCGCGTCGGGCTTGCCTGGCGCGTTGGGCTTTGCCTCGTGCGCCAGACCTTGACTCAGTTGGATGACCAGGCCGCGTCGCATCCTGCGCGCCTGGCGGCTCGGCGTGCCTGGCGTGGCCAGTCCGGTTCGCGGGCTGGGACCTACGTACGCCGCTGGCGCACGTGTCGGCATACGTCCCGAAGGTCGCACGACGACGGCGGTCTGGCATGCGGAGTGGCGGGGCCGGTGTGCGGAGCGAGCCCGCGCGCCGGGGACGCGCGCTTGGAGACGCGGGGGCATAGACGCGGGGCGGCAGCGTAGGGACGGCGGCGCTGGGGCGTCTGGGTTGGGCTGGCTGGCTGTGCGGGTGGGCTGGCTGGTTGGGCTGGGCTCGGCGTATTGGGCTGGATGGGTAGGGAAGGTTGGGCGGAGGGGCGGGCGGGTGGGTTGGGTGGAGAGGTGGCGGTTTGGCTTGGTGTGGGCGGGATCGTGAAGGAATTGGCTGGGCGAGATCATGGGGGAGTGGGCTGGGCTCGATCTTGGGGGAGCGGTGGCGAAGGTTTTGGTGGTGGGTGCGTCCGGGACGTTGGGGCGGGCGGTCGTGGGGGCTTTGCGGGAGCGGTACGAGGTGGTGGGGGCGTCTCGGACCGGTGGTGTTCCGGTCGACTTGGGTGATCCGGGCTCGATCGATCGGATGTTCGCGGTTGTGGGTCTGGTTGATGCGGTTGTCTGCGTGGCTGCCCATGCGCCGTTGACGCCGTTGGCGGATCTCACCGACGGGCTCGTCGTGGATGGCCTGCGGGCCAAGTTGCTCGGGCAGACCACGTTGTTGCTGCGCGCGGTGCCGTACTTGGTCGACGGTGGGTCGGTGACGCTCACCGCCGGGACGTTCGTCGGGCATCTGCCTGGTGGCGCGGTGGGTGCGTTGGTCAACGACGGGCTCAAGGCGTTCGTCCGCGCGGCCGCCCCTGAGCTGCCCCGTGGGATACGGGCCAACACGGTCAGTCCGGGCTGGATCAGTGAAACCCTTGTCGCGCTTGGGCTCGCGGGGGAGGGCACGCCGGCTGCCGCGGCCGCCCTCGTCTACCTGGAGAGTGTCGAGGGCGCTGCCAACGGGTGCGACCTGGTGCCGGCGGCGGGGTGAGAGGTCCGCCTCCGGGCGACCGGACGGGAGCCGGCCGGGTGAGGTCAGGAGAGGATCACCGAGCGGGTCAGGTGGCGGGGTCGGTCGGGGTCGAGGCCGGTGGCTTCGGCGACGTGCACGGCCAGCCGTTGGGCGATCACCAGGGTGGCCATGGGGTCCAGGTCGTTGGTCACGAACGTCCCGCCGGTCGCCGCGACGTCCTCGGGCAGCCCGGCGGGGGCGGTGCCGAACATCCAGGCCACCCGGCCGGGGGCGGTGATGCTGATCGGGCCGTGGCGGTAGTCCATGGCCGGGTACGACTCGGCCCAGGCCCCGGCGGCCTCGCGCATCTTCAGCGCCGCTTCGTGGGCCAGGCCGCACGTCCAGCCGCGGCCCAGGAACGTGAACTGGTCGGCCCCGGTCCACTCCGGGCGCAGCGGGGTCGTCGACGCCGTGGCGGCGTCGGCGATCGCGGCGGACAGGTCCTCGCCCAGCGACGCGCGGAGCAGGGCCAGGGTGCTGGTGGCGAACCGGGTCTGGACCACGGACGCCTCGTCGGCGAAGTCGAGGACCACCAGCTCGTCGGCGATGTCCGCGACGGGGGTGCCGCTGTCGGCGGTGATCGCCGCGGTCGGGACGGCCACCGAGTCGAGCAGGTCGAGCACCTCGGACGTGGTGCCGGAGCGGGTGATGGCGACGACCCGGTCGTAGTCGCGCACGCCGGGGAACTCGGAGGCGGCGAACGCGTCGGTCACGCCTTGGCCGTGTCCTTCGCGCAGCCACGCGTAGGACTGGGCGATGAACCACGACGTGCCACAGCCGACGACGGCCACCCGCTCGCCCGGTCGGGGCAGGCGGGGCGCGACCTCTTCGGCCAGGTCGGCCGCCCGGCGCCAGCAGTCCGGTTGGGTGGCGATCTCGACAGCGACGTGGGTGCTCACGGGCTCTCCTCCAGGTGGTGCGCATTTCTGCACTCAAGCCATGAACATACTGCATGATTTTGCACTTCATCCACCCAGTTCTGGCTAGAACCGTGCTCAGATGGTGACAACTGGCTGTTGACCGGTGTGTGTTCGGGGGGAAGTATGTGCACAATTGCTCACCGGTCGCCTCGGTGTGCAGTGCACCACACAGCCCTCAGGGAGCGCCCGTGACCGCTGCACCACTCCGCGCCGCCGCCGCCCTCGCGGCCGCCGCGCTGGCCCTCACCGCCTGCGGCGGGTCGACCGCCGCGAAGGACGACGGCAAGTCCTTCACCTACTGGTCGATGTGGAAGGAGAACGAGCCGCAGGCGCAGGTCCTGGCGCAGGCGGTCGCCGACTTCGAGCGCGACACCGGCATCGACGTCACGGTGCAGTGGCAGGGCCGCGACGTCATGAAGAAGGTGGTGCCCGCCCTGCGCGGCGGCGACGTGCCGGACCTGGTGGACCAGGAGGAGGCGGCCGTCCGCGCCAACCTCGTCTCCTCCGACCAGTTCCGCGACCTGACCGCCGTCTACGACGCGCAGGTGCCGGGCCAGGGCAAGGTCTCCGACGTCGTCTCCCCGAAGTACACGACCACGCTGAAGAAGGACGGCAAGGCGTTCCTCGTCCCCTACGAGGTGATCGGCAACGGCCTGTGGTTCGACGGTTCGCGGCAGGCCGCGACCGCCGCCGCCCCGCCGAAGACCTGGGACGAGCTGACCGCGCTGTTCGCCAAGGCCAAGTCCGAGGGGCGCGCGCCGATCGCGTTGGACGCCGACATCGCCTACTACAGCGCCTACTGGACGGTCGGCGCGCTCCAGGGCGCGCTCGGCGCGGGCGAGGTGGACGAGTTGGCGCGCGACAAGTCCGGCAAGGCGTGGGACAAGCCCGAGGTGCGCGAGGTGCTGGCCAAGGTCAAGGCCCTGGTCGACCAGGGCTGCTTCATCGCCGGCTACGACGGCTCCAAGTGGCCCGCGGTGCAGGAGAAGTGGGCGCAGGGGCAGGCCGACTTCCTGCTGATGGGCTCCTGGGCGCCGAGCGAGACCGGGGCGAAGGCCGCCGCCGGGTTCTCCTTCCAGTTCGCGCCGCTGCCGGGTGCGAAGGCGGCGGTGCCGGTGAGCAACCTCGGGTTCGCGATCCCCAAGCCCGCCAAGAAGGCCGAGGCTGCGGAGAAGTTCATCGCGTACTTCCTCAAGGACGCCAACCTGACCAAGATCTCCACGACCGCGAAGAACCTGACGCCCAACCCGGCGCTGCCGGTGCCCGACGACCTGAAGGGCCTGGGCAAGGCGCTGGAGACGCTGCCGGTGTCGCGCCCGATCGACGGCATCGACGAGATCCCGGGTTACGCCGAGGAGGCGTTCTACCCGGTCAACGACCAGCTGATCAAGGGCAGGACGGACGTCGACGGGTTCCTGTCGCAGCTCGCCGAGAAGCAGGCCAACTACTGGAAGAAGAACGGCTGATGGCGGTCGCGTCCGCGGTCGCCGGACGCGGGGTGGGGCGGCGGGCGGGCGCGTCCGCCGCGTCGCCCACCCCGCTGGCCCGCCGGCGCCGCGCCCTGTTCTGGCCGTTCATCGCGCCGGCGCTGCTGCTGTACGTGCTGTTCTTCGTGGGTCCGGTGCTCGCGTCGGTGTGGATCAGCTTCCACAAGTGGGACGGGGTCGGCGAACTCGAACCGCGCGGGCTCCAGAACTACGAGATCCTTTTGGACGACAGCACGTTCCTGTCGTCGTTCGGCAACACCATGCTGATCCTGGTGGTGGTCGGCGCGGCGACGTTCGCGGTCAGCTTCGCGCTCACCATGGTGCTGCGGGAGATGCGCGGCCGGAAGTTCGTGCGGGCCGTGCTGTTCTTCCCCTACATCGTGTCGCCGGTCGTGCTGTCGGTGCTGTGGGGCTTCCTGTTCCGCTCGCCGGAGGGCCTGCTCACCACCGCGTGGCACGCGCTGACCGGCGCGAACCCGAACTGGTTGGGCGACAACCTGTTCACCGTCATCTCGATCGGCCTGATCTGGGTCAACACCGGGTTCTTCACCACGATCGTCATGGCGGGCGTGGACCGCATCCCGGCGGACCTCTACGAGGACTCCGCGCTCGCCGGGGCGACCGCGTGGCAGCGCTTCCGCTTCATCACGCTCCCGCTGACGTGGGACGTGGTGGCGACGGCCGCGGTCATCTGGACCATCTCGTCGTTGAAGATCTTCGAGTTCATCTACGCGTTCGGCGGCACCACCAACGACATGCCGACCGTGGAGGTCTGGAACAGCGCGCTGTTCATCTACGGCAGCACGTTCGGCGGGCGCAACCCGCAGTACCAGTTCGGCTACGCCTCCGCGTCGGCGGTGGTGATGCTGCTCGTGGTCGGTGTCCTGGTCGTGCTGCTGCGAAGGGTGATGCGCCGTGCTTCGATCCAGTTCTAGGACCGGTCACGGTCCACTCCGGACGGTGGGCACCGGGCTGGTGTGGCTGCTGGCGGTGTTCAACGTCGGCGTGCTCGGCTGGATGGCCGTCGCCGCGCTGCGCGAGCACACCTCGATCTTCGCGCAGCCGTGGGGCCTGTCCACCTTCGGCCGGTTCGGCAACTTCGGGAAAGCCTGGTCCGACAGCGGTTTCGGCACGGCCGCGCTGAACACCGTGCTGCTGGTGGCCGCGTCCTCGGTGGTGCTGGTCGCGGTGTCGGCGCCCGCCGCCTACGCCCTGGCCCGCTCGGGCACCCGGATCTCCGGGGCGGTGTCGCTGTTCTTCGCGCTGGGCATCGGCATCCCGATCCAGGTCATCGTCATCCCGCTGTTCGTGATGCTGGAGAACGTCGGCCTGGTCAACAGCCTCGCCGGGCTGTTCGTGCTCTACGTGGCGCTGTCCGTGCCGTTCACCGTGTTCCTGCTGACCGCGTTCTTCGGCTCCCTGCCCGAAGAGGTCGAGGAAGCCGCCGCGATCGACGGCGCGGGGCCGCTGCGCACGTTCCTCCAGATCAGCCTGCCGCTCGCGCGCGGCGGACTGATCACCGCGTTCTTGCTCAACGCGATCGGGCTGTGGAACGAGACGTTCATCGCCCTGGTGTTCATCCAGGACACCGACTTGCAGACGCTCCCGTTGGCGTTGCTCGGTTTCATGCAGACCCAGCAGTACTCGGGCGCGGACTACGGCGCGTTGTTCGCCGGTGTCTGCATCCTCGTGCTGCCGATGCTCGCCCTGTACGTGTGGCTCGGCCGCCGCATCGTCGAAGGAATGACCCTCGGTGCCGTGAAGTAACGACCCCAAAGGAGCTTTCATGGTCGACGTCTCCCGCCGTTCCCTGTTCGGCGGCGCGATCGCCACCGGAGTCGCGTTGGGGGTCGGCGGCACGCCCGACGCCCTGGCCGCGCCGGTCGCGCGCCCGCGTCCCCGAGGCCAGGCGTCCATGATCGACGTGCCCTTCCCGTCCCTCAAGACCGTCCGCGTCGGCCTGGTCGGCCTGGGCAACCGGGGCGGTTCCATGGCTTCGGGCTGGGCCGCCGTGCCCGGCTGCGTGGTCACCGCGGTCTGCGACATCCGCACCGACCGCGCGCAACGCACCGCCGACCGGCTGGCCGGCGAGGGCAAGCCGAAGCCCGCGGTGTTCGGCGGTTCCGCCGACTCCTACCAGAAGTTGTTGGCCCGCGACGACATCGACTTCGTCTACGTCGCCACGCCGTGGGAGTTCCACTACGCCCAGGGCCGTGACGCGATGCTGGCGGGCAAGCACGTCGCGGTGGAGCTGCCGATCGCGACCGAGCTGCACGAGCTGTGGAGCCTGGTCGACACCTCCGAGAAGACCCGCAAGCACCTGATGCTGGCCGAGAACTGCTGCTACGGCAACAACGAGCTGGCCGTGCTGCGGATGTCCCACAAGGGGATCTTCGGCGAGGTCACCAACGGCCACGGCGGCTACCTGCACGACTTGCGGGAACTGCTGTTCGACGACGGCTACTACACCGACGACTGGCGCAGGCTCTGGCACACCCGCAGCAAGGCCAGCTTCTACCACATGCACGGCCTCGCGCCGGTCGCCGCCGCGATGGACGTCAACCGGGGCGACCGGTTCACCACCGTCGCCGCCACCGCCACGCCCGCGCGCGGCCTGGCCGACTACCGCGAGCGGTTCGTGCCGCGCGACCACCGCTCGTGGCAGGAGACCTACGTCAACGGCGACCTGGTGACCTGCCACATCACGACGTCGAAGGGGTATCGGATCCGCACCGAGCACGACGTCAGCACGCCCCGCCCGTACAGCCGGATCAACAGCATCGCGGGCACCAGGGGCATCTTCGAGGACTACGCGGGCACGCCGTCCGGCGCGCGCGTCTACTTCGAACCGGGCCACACCAACCACTCCTGGCGTGATTTCGGGCCGTTGCGCGACGAGCACGGGCACTGGCTGTGGCGGAAGTTCCCCGCGCCGGTCGGCGGCCACGGCGGCATGGACTGGATCATGCAGTGGCGGACCGTCCAGCTCATGCGCTCCGGGCTGGTGCCCGACATCGACGTCTACGACTCGGCCGCGTGGTGCGCGCCGATCCCGTTGAGCGCGCTGTCGCTCGCCGCCGGCGGCCTGCCCGTGCCGGTGCCGGACTTCACCCGCGGCGACTGGTCGCGGAAACGGCCCGGTCTCGATTCGGCGGAGACCGACATGCCCACCGGCGGCAGCGGCGCGCCGCCGCTCGCCGACCTGGCCGCCGCGTTCGACAACGTCGGGATCACCGACGAGGGCGACACCGCGCCCGGCGACTTCGACGGGGACGGCAACAGCTTCTCCGCGCAGAAGCTCGCCGCCGCCGGCCTCGCCCCCGGCGGCGTGGTCACCGCGCTCGGCGCGAGCATCACCTGGCCGCGAGCGGTCGGCGCGGCGAACAACGCGCGCGGGGCCGGACAGGTGATCCGCTTGTCCGGCAAGGGGAGCAGGCTGGTCGTGCTCGGCTCCGGCATCGGGTCGGCGGCCAGTGGCGAGGTGACCGTCGGGTACACCGACGGCACGGTCGCGCGCGGGACCGTCAGCTTCCCGAACTGGTCGGGGCCGGCCTCGGCGGGTGCGACGGCGGTCGCGGTGAGCGTGGGCCGCAACCGGCCGGACGGCTACGGCGACGCCGACCACCGTTACGCGGTGTTCGCCCACTCGGTCGCACTCGACCCGGCCCGGACCGTGCAAACCGTTGCCCTGCCGCACAACGGGGACATGCACTTCTTCGGACTCGGTCTCGCACCGTAGCTAACGGGACACCGCGCGCTGCCGATGCTGCGGGTGACAGGAGGTGGAAGTTGACCACCATCACCCGCAGCACGCCCGGTCTGCTGCGCTCGTTGCCCTTGTTCGTCCCCCTCTTCCTCTTACTCGTGGCGGCGCTGCTGATCCCGGTCAGTCCCGGCGGGGACGGCATCTACCGGGTCACCGCGCCGCAGTTCACCGTGGCCAAGCCCGACTGCGCCAAGGACGGCGAGACCACCAAGTGCGTCATCCCGGTCGGCGACCGGACGCTCACCGTGTCGATGAAGACCGACCTCCAGAACCTGAACTCCGGCTGCACCGCCACCTTCGACGGCAAGTCGGTCTCGTGCGCCCGCGATTTCCGGGTGGGGCGGCCCACGACACCCGCGGCGAGCGTGGGCGGTTTCACCGTGACCGATCAAGAGGCCGCGGCGGTCCGCGACGACCAGCCGTGGTGGAACGGGATCGGCGAGCGGTCGATCACGGTGTTCCTGTTCTGGGTGCTGGTCGCGCTGTGCACGGCCGTCACGGTGGCGTCGTGGGTGTTGTCCGCCACCGCCCGCGAAGCCAACCCGCGCCGCGCCCTGATGACCTCCTACACGCTCGTGGCCGCCGTGCTGCTGCCCATCGCCAGCAACTTCATGCTGGCCCCGGTGGACCGGGTGCTGGACCTGATGGGCGTGCTGCTGCTGCCGCACATGTCGCTGGCCCCGATCCTGGTGATGGTGCTGTGGCAGATGCTCGTGGGCCGGGAGATCACCGGCAAGGCCGGCCAGCGGCTGAGCCTGTCGCTCACCGCGCTGGTGGTCACCGCGGTCTACGGCTTCTCGATGCTGCTGTGGTCGGCGTTCTCGACGGGGCTGGTCGACTGACCCTCGCGGGCGGCGTTCTACCATCTCCACCAGGCCACTGATCTGGGGGGATCCGCCCGTGCTCATCCGCGTCTTGTCCGCTGTGCTGCTGGTCGCCGCGACCGGCGCGGGTTGCACCGCGATCCCGCGCCCGGTCGAGCGCCCGACGCCGACCAGTTCGTTCGTGCCGCCGACGACGCCCGCGATGCCGTACCTGACCGAGACGCCCGCGCTGGAGCCCACCGACCGCACCACGCCGCCGGGCACCACGCTCAAGTTCGGCGAACAGGCCGTCGTGCCGTTCTACAGCCGGTACGAGAAGGGCGTGGTCGGGATCAGCTTCACCGTCGACACCGCGCCGGTCACCGACGCCGACGTGGACAAGCTCAGCCTCGCACCCGAGGACAAGGAGAAGCTGCGCGGCCAGACGTTCTTCTTCGTCCGGGAACGCCTGGAGAACCTCGACGGCAACAACTACGCGACCGTCCTGGGGCCGAGGGTCACCGCGCGCACGGTGGACGACGGGATCCCCGGGATGCTGCTCGGCATGGCGGACATGTCGGTGCCCGGCTGCCCCGACCGCACCGACGCGCCCGAGTCGTTCGCCGCCAAGGGCGCGGTGTTCGAGCAGTGCCAGTTGTTCTTCGGCACACCCGACGACCCGATCGGCGTCGTGCGCTACCAGCAAGCGCCCTACGCCGCCGACGACCAATCCCTGTCCTGGCGCGGCTGACCGGCCCGGACCGCCGCGGCCGGGGGGACGCCGTGCGCCGCCGATGACCGCGTGCTCGCCCGGCGGGGCCGGGCCGTCACTCGAAGCGGCTGGGGTCGCCCGCCCCGCGGCGGACGATCTCCGGCTCGCCGTCGGAGAAGTCGATGACGGTGGTGGGTTCGGTGCCGCACTCGCCGGAGTCGAGCACCGCGTCCACCACGTTGTCCAGGCGCTCCTTGATCTCCCAGCCCTGCACCAGCGGCTCGGCCTGGTCGGGCAGCAGCAGCGTGCTGGACACCAGCGGCTCGCCGAGTTCTTCGAGCAGCGCCTGGGCGACCACGTGCTCCGGGATGCGCGCGCCGACCGTCTTCTTCTTCGGGTGCAGCAGCCGGCGGGGCACCTCGCGGGTGGCCGGGAGGATGAACGTGTAGCTGCCCGGCGTGGCCGCCTTGATCGCCCGGAACACCGCGTTGTCCACGTGCACGAACTGGCCGAGCTGGGCGAAGTCGCGGCACATGATCGTGAAGTGGTGCCGGTCGTCGAGGTGGCGGATCTGCCGGATCCGGTCCAGGCCGTCCTTGTTGCCCAACTGGCAGCCCAGCGCGTAGCAGGAGTCCGTCGGGTAGGCGATCAGGCCGTCGGACTTGATCAGCTGGACGGCCGCGTCGATGGTGCGGCGCTGCGGGTTGACCGGGTGCACGTCGAAGTACCTCGCCATGCGCGGAGCCTAGTGGCCGCCGATTCGACGCGCGCGGGAACGCCCGGCGGGCGTGCGGGCAATCAGGGGGCGTGCGAACCGAGAGCGCCCTGGCGGCGCAACGCGGGAGTCCGGTGACCGACCACCTCGACACCCCCGACGACCTGGCCGGACTCTACGACCGGCACGCCCGCCCGCTGCACGGCTACCTGGCCCGGCGGGTCGGCGTGGAGGCGGCCGACGACCTCGTGGCGGAGACCTTCCTGGCCTTGTGGGAGCAGCGTCACACCTTCGACCCGGCCCGCGCCGGCGCCCGTGCCTGGCTGTACGGGATCGCCACCAACCTGGTGCGCCGGCACACCCGGTCGGAGGTGCGGCGGCTGCGCGCCTGGGCCCGGCACGGCGGGCCGGAGGCGGGCGAGGACGTCAGCGGGCGGGTGGCGGCGCGGGCCGACGCCGGGGCGTTGAGCGCCCGGCTGGCCGAGTCGATCGCCGCGCTGCGGGTCGAGGAACGAGACGTGCTGCTGCTGGTGGCGTGGGCGGACCTGACGCCCGCGGAGATCGCGGAGGTGCGCGGCATCCCGGTCGCGACCGTCCGCACCCGGCTGCACCGGGCGCGGACCCGGCTGCGCGGGCTGGACATCGTGGAGGGGGAGCGGAATGGGTGAGCTGCGGGTGGACGACGACCGGGTGGACGACGCGGTGCGGGACGTGCTGGCCGACACCCCGCCCATGACCGACGGCAGCTTCACGGCGGGACGGGCCCGGGTGCTCGCCGGCGCGGTCGGCGGCCCGACCCGTGACCACCGCCCGGCGCTGGTCGGCGTCGGCGGTCCGGGGGAGCGGCGGCCCGACGTGCGGGGGCCCGATTCCCGGCTGCGCGGTGCGCGGCGGTGGTTGGCGGTGGCGGCCGGAGTCGCCGTGCTGGCGGCCGGTGGCGTGGTGGCGGTGTCGCTCACGCCCGCGCAACCCGCCGCCGGGGCCGTGGAAACCCTCACCAGGGCGGCGGACCTGGTCGGCGGCGCACCCGACCCCGTGGTCGGACCCGGGCAGTTCCGCTACACCGCCACCCGGGACTGGGCGCTGGCCGTGGACGACCGGGGCGAGCGCCGGCTGCGCCACCTCTACGAAGGCGTGGTCGAGACCTGGCAGCCGCCGGACCCGCGCGCCGAGTGGCTCCAGCGCTACACGATCACCGGCAAGCGCCAGTGGCTGGAAGGCGACGAGGACGCCGCCCGCGCCGCCAACGTCCACCTCGATCCCCCCGGCACCACGGAACGCCGCGCGCCGTGCGGCGACTTCGTGCCGGAACTCGGCAGCTCCGGCCCGTGCACCGGCCTGGCCGGGGGCTGGTCGCACCCGACCGAGGCGTTCCTGGCCGGTCTGCCGCGCGACCCCGGTGAACTGCACCGCCGGCTGGTCGAGGCGGCTGGTGACGGGCCGGGCGGGCCGCTCGGGGTCGCGGCCGACGTGCTGGCCACCGGCTGGGTGCCCAGGGACCTCCGGGCCGCGCTCTACCAGGCCCTCACCCGGCTGCCCGACCTGCGGGTGGCGGACCGGGCGGTGAACCTGGACGGCCGGGTCGGCGTCGCGCTCACCGCCGGCGCGGGCGCGCAGGTGCGGGAGATCGTGATCGACCCGGAGACCGGCCGGTTCATCGGCCAACGGCTCATCGGCGCGCAGGAGTGGGAAGGACTGCCGCCGGGCACGGTGTGGTCGTTCACCTCGGTCGAGATCGGTGTGGCGGAGTCGAGCGGCACCCGGCCCTGAGCGACGACCGTAGTGAGCATCCATCGACTCCGCGAGCGCCCGGTCACGCGCTGTTAACGTCCGCGGTGGTGTCGCGATCGCGACGTCGAGGTGCCGCCGATCCCGAGGAGACGACGTGATGAAGGCCGCCCGGACCTCGTCCGTGCTCGTGGCCGTCCTGCTGATGGTCCTGGCCACCGGCGTCGCACGGGCGACGACGCCGAACACGGTCTACCTGTACACCAGCGACTCGGCCACCTGTCACTCCATCGGCTACGCGGGCACGGCCGACGGGGTGTTCGACAGCTTCGAGTGCAGACTCGGTATCGCGGGCTACAACCTGCTGGTCGAGCCTTCCCACTCGCCGCTCTACCACGTGGTGCTCGCCTGGAGCCGGTCCTCGGTGACCTGCGACCTCATCGGGGGCAACGGGCAATCCGGTGGTGTCTGGGGCTCCTACTACTGCCGGTCTGGGATCGCCGGCTACGACCTGGTCGTCAATCGTTGACAGGTGGGCGACTCGGACCGATGAGCACCCGGCCCGGAAGGCGTTGCACGTACATGAGCGAACGACTGGTGGACGTGCGCGGCGTCGAGTTGTGCGTGGAGGAGTTCGGCGACCCCGCCGACCCGACCGTCCTGCTCGTGCACGGCGCGTGCGCGTCGATGCTGTGGTGGGACGACGCCCTGTGCGCGCGGCTGGCCCGCACCCGGCACGTGGTGCGGTTCGACAACCGGGACACCGGCCGGTCGGCGTCGTGGCCCGCCGGCCGGCCCGGGTACTCGTCGCGGGACATGGTGGACGACGCGGTCGGCGTCCTCGACGTGCTCGGCGTCGGCCGCGCGCACGTGGTCGGCCGGTCGATGGCCGGCGCGATCGCGTGCGCCGCCGCGACCCGCCGGCCGGACCGGGTGGCGACGCTGACCCTGGTCGGCACCACGACCGGCGCGCCCGGCCTGCCACCGATGACCGACGCCTTCCTGGCCGCCACCGCGGACCGTCCCGACCCGACCGACCGCGACGCCGTGGTGGCCTACGTCGTCGGCCTCGTCGGCGCGTACGCGGGCGGCCGGTTCGACGCCGCCGCCACGCGTGACCTCGTCGAGCGGGACGTGGCCCGCACCAGGGACGTCGCGGCCTGCCTGACCAACCACTTCCTGATCGACTTCGACGACGACGTGGCGTTCGACCGGCTGCCGCCCACCCTGGTCGTGCACGGCGACCGCGACCCGGTGTTCCCGGTCGAGCACGGCCACGCGCTGGCCCGCGCGATCCCCGGCGCGCGCGAGCTGGTCCTCGCCGACACCGGGCACGAACTGCCGGCGCGGACGTGGGACGTCTTCGTGGAAGCGTTCCTTCGGCATTCCGAAGAACGCTAGATCCAGCCTTTTCGGGACGCGAGCAGACCGGCCTGGAACCGCGATTGTGCGCCCAGCTCGGTCATCAGCTCGGTGACCCGCCGACCCACCGTCCGCTCGGTCACGCCCAGCGCCCGCGCGATGGACCGGTCCTTCATCCCGGACGCCAGCAGCGCGAGCAGTTCGCCGTCCCGCGCGGAGGGCACCGGCTTGTCCACCACGGTTTCCGGCAGCACCGGCGTGGCCCGCTGCCACATCTGCTCGAACCCGCACACCAGCACGTCGATCAGCGCCGACTCGCGCACCAGCAGCCGCACCGCCGGGTCCGGGTCCTGGTAGGACGCGGGCATCAGCGCGGTGTGCCGGTCCACGATCAGCATCTTCATCGACGCGTCCGGCAGCACCCGGGCCTGCTCGCCCGCTTCGACGCAGCGCCGCATGTTGGCCACGTGCATCGGGGTGGACAGCGAATCGGCGGAGTACACGAACCGGTACTCGACACCGCCCGCCAGCTGGGTGATCTCGAAGTCGTTCGGGTTCCACTGCCCGCCCAGGTACGGCGGCGCGTCGACCGCCAGCACCTCCTTGCGGGCCTGCGCCTGGAGCCTGGTCACCGACGCGATCACCGCGTCCTCGCCCTCGACCAGCTCCACCGGCGACCCGGTGTGCGGCGGCCCGGACCGCAGCCGCTGCGCCAGTTCCTCGGCGCGCACCTGCATCCGGGCCAGGTCGCCGCGCCGCCGCTGGATCAGCGCGGCCAGCGCCTCGTCGGGCGCGACGATCAGGTAGGCGGCGGGCGCGTAGCCCAGCTGGTGCACCAGTCCCGCGCCGACCAGGGTGGCCAGCGACGCGCGGACGTCGGACGGCGACTCGCCGACGTGCTCGGCCAACTCGACCGCGGTGGCCCGGCGCAGCTCCAGCAGCGCGAGGTAGACGTCGTTGTCGCGCCGACCCAGGCCGACCGGTTCCAACAGGAACATTCCCACCTCGCAGGGCGAACGTGCGGCGACGGTAGGACGACGCCCGCGTGCCGTCAAGGGGCCGGTCGTCGGGTCGGGCCGGTCGGGCCGCACCCCGGACAATGTCGGGAACCGGACATCCCGGACGGGGGTAAATCGCCCGGAACCGTACGAAAGTCTCTTGTCGGGCCCGCGCCGGTCGGCAAATACTCGCCGTGTCCGATCGGACACGGCTCATTCACCGCCCGGAACACCACGGCCATCGAGGGCTGGCCGTTCCGGGCGCCCTGCACGAAGGAGCAGTGATGAGACACCCCACCCTGCCCGGACGAATCCTCGGCCTCGGCGTGGCGGCCACCGCCGCCGTCGCGGTCGCGGTCGTCCTGCCGGGCGCGGCCACCGCCGCGCCGGAGGGCCAGATCGTCGCGGAGAGCGCGCCGAACGCCGTCCAGGACAGCTACATCGTCGTGCTGAAGAACGACCGCCTCGCGGGCTCCGCCGTGCGCGGGGAGGCCGACACCCTCGTCGACCGCTACGGCGGCAAGATCGGCTTCACCTACCGCGCCGCCGTGAAGGGCTTCTCCGCGACCATGTCGGCCAAGCAGGCCAAGCGCCTGGCCGCCGACCCCGCCGTGGCGTACGTGGAGCAGGACCGCACGGTCGGCCTGCTGACCGACCAGAACAACCCGCCGTCGTGGGGGCTGGACCGGATCGACCAGGACTCCCTGCCGCTGGACCAGAAGTACAGCTACTCCACCGACGCCTCGACCGTCACCGCGTACGTCATCGACACCGGCATCAACTTCGGCCACTCCGACTTCGGCGGGCGCGCCACGCCCGGCTTCGACGCGTTCTCCGACGGCCAGAACGGCAAGGACTGCCAGGGCCACGGCACGCACGTGTCCGGCACCGTCGGCGGCAACACCTACGGCGTGGCCAAGAAGGTCAAGCTCAAGGCCGTCCGGGTGCTCAACTGCCAGGGCAGCGGCTCGGTGTCCACGGAGGCGGCGGGCGTCGACTGGGTCACCGCGAACGCCGTCAAGCCGGCCGTGGCCAACATGAGCCTCTACACCGGCACCGCCAACGAGCCCAGCCGCGTGCTGGACGACGCGGTGCGCTCCTCGATCCGCTCCGGCGTCTCCTACGTGGTGGCGGCCGGGAATTTCAATGACGACAGTTGCAAATACTCACCGCAGCGGGTCACCGAGACGATCAACGTCGCCGCTACCGCGAACACCGACGCGCGCGCGTCGTTCTCCAGCTTCGGCACGTGCAGCGACCTCTTCGCGCCCGGCCAGAACATCGTTTCCGCGTCGTACAACAACAACACGGGTTCGGCGACGATGAGCGGCACGTCCATGGCCTCGCCGCACGTGGCGGGCGCGGTGGCGCTGTACCTGGCGGACAACCCGGCCAAGACCCCGGCCGAGGTGCACAGCGCCATCACCGCCGCCGCCACCACCGGCAAGGTCACCAACCCCGGCACCGGCACCCCGAACCGCCTGCTGCGCGTCAACAAGGGCACCGTCGGCGGCGTCACCGTGACCAACCCCGGCAACCAGACCACGCAGCTGGGCGCGGGCGCGAACCTCCAGCTGTCGGCCTCCGGCGGCACCGCCCCGTACACGTGGTCGGCCACCGGCCTGCCCCCGGGCCTGTCGGTCACCCCGTCCACCGGCCTGGTCACCGGCACCACCACCACGCCCGGCGTGTTCACCGTGACGGCCACCGCGACCGCGACCGCGGGCGGCTCGGGCAGCACGACGTTCAGCTGGAGCGTCGTCGGCGAGGGCTGCCAGCCGCAGACCAACGGCACCGACGTCGCCATCCCGGACCTCGGCGCGGCCGTCACCAGCCAGGTGACCTTCACCGGGTGCGGCGGCAACGCCTCGGCGTCCAGCCGGATCGAGGTGCACATCAAGCACACCTACCGGGGCGACCTGACGATCGACCTGATCGCGCCGGACGGCACCTCGTACCGGCTGAAGAACTCCAGCAGCTCGGACAGCGCCGACAACATCGACACCACCTACACGGCGAACCTGTCGTCCGAGGCGCGTGACGGGATCTGGAAGCTCAGCGTGCGGGACGTGGCGCAGGCCGACGTCGGCACGATCGACACCTGGACCTTGACGCTGTAGTGGCGTCGAGCACTGGAGCCTGACACTCCAGTCGGCCGGGGGCCGTTCCCTGCGGAGCGGCCCCCGGTTGCGCCTGCCCTGCCGGACAGCGGAAGCAATTCCACGTCGCGGCGCGGCCCGCACGGTCATCCGCCGTCCACTGTGGACTCATGGTCGAGCGCGTCGGCCTCGCACACCACCTCGGTGAGCGCGGTCGGCATCTCGTTGCCGGACGCGGCCGGCAGGGGCCCGGGTCAGGACCCGGACGACCTCGCGGATCACCGGGCGGGACACGCCGTCGCGCTCGGCTGGTCCGTCGATGCGCGGCACGTCGCCGGGCCGCTTCGCGCACCTGTCCGGCGACCCCGAGGCGGAGGAGCCCGGCACCCGGTTCAGGCTCAACCCGTGCCGGACCTGTTCGAGGGCGAGACCCGCGACGACGCGAAGCCTCGGCCGGTTCGGCGTTTTTCCCGCACGTCGGCGACGCCGGTTCCCGGCTGGTGAAGGGCCGCTTCGGGCTCGGCGCGGGGCAGAACGCGAGGACCGGTCGATCATGGGGACGCTGGTCTCGGCGACCGGCCTGGTGCTGCTGGTCGGACTTGATGGTCCGAGCGGGTCCGCGGGCATGAGTGCTCATGCCCGCGTCCCGGACGTTCGTGGACACCTCCGCGGCGAAACGGCCACACCCCAAGAGCCGCGGAACCCCGGTGGACTAGCGGGCGTAGTCGGCCAGCTTGGCGGCGACCTCGGCCGGCGACGGCATGGCCGCGACCTCGGCGGCGAGGGTGCGCGCGGCGCTGCGCACCGCCTCGTCGGCCAGCAGGTGCCGGGCCCGGTCGGCGATCGCGCCGGCCGTCACCAGGTCGCCCAGCAGCCGGTCGCCCAGGCCGTGCGACAACACGGCTTCGGCGTTGCTGAACTGGTCCGCGCCCTGCGGCAGGACCAGCTGCGGCAGGCCCGCGCCGAACGAACCCAGCGTCGTGCCGCTGCCACCGTGGTGCACCACGAGATCGGTGTGCCGCAACAGGTCCGCCTGCGGCACCCACGGCAGCACGGTGACGTGCTCCGGCACGTCGCCCAGCGACGACGCGTCGACCGAGGGACCGGCCGCGACCAGCACCCGCACGCCCTCGATCCCGGACAGCCCGGCGATCGCGGTGCGCAGCACGTCGGAGCTGCCGAACGCGGTCCCCAGCGTCAGGTACACCAGCGGCCGCTCATGCGCGAGCACCCAGTCCGGCAGCTCGCCCGGCTCGGCGAACGGCACCGGCCGCAGCGCGATGGTGTCCGCCTCCGCCAGGAACTTCTTGTCCTGCACCGAAGGCGGGCACACGTCGAGGTACGGGTTGCCCAGCAGCATCGCGTACTCGTCGGGCACGTCGACGCCGAGTTCGGCGGTGAACTCCAGGAACGGCGTCGGCGCGGCATCGAGCAGGTCGGACGTCCACATCCGGCCGAACCCGTGGCACAGCGCCGGGATGCCCGCGACGCGCGCGGCCAGGCCCGCGCCGGGGTTGGCGACCTCGTGCACCACCAGGTCGGGCCGCCAGTCCGCGAGGAACGGCGTCAGGTCGGCGAAGTTGCGGCGCGGCAGGATCGAGCCGAACACCCGCATGATCAGCGAGTCGTCGACGTCGGAGGGGACCAGCGCGTGACCGTCGGCGACCCCGGCCGCCTCGGCGACCGCGGCGCGCATCCCCATGCCGGCCGGCAGGTGCCGGACGTCGTGCCGTTCGATCGCGGGCGCGAAGTCCGGCGTGGTGGCGTAGGTGACGTCGTGGCCGTGCTCCCGCGCCGCGAACGCCAGGGGGAGCAGGGGGTAGGTGTGACCGTGCGAGCCGAGGCTCGAAAAGAGGATCTTCACCGGTTCGATCGTACCAATTTTCGTCAGACGATGAATTCGGGCATCCCACCCTGTGCGACGAGCCGGTGACGTGCGGTGTTGCGGCCGGGCAGCCGCCGACGCGTCCCGACCCGCCGAACCCGTCCCCGTCCGGGAGGTGCACCGACCCGGCCGGCGGGACGGGCGACGTCGTCCGGAACCGGTTCAGCAGATCACGTGGCGACCCGGTGGGGCGAGGAAGGACACTATCGGATGTGTCGCGCGCCCTGCCTCCCACCGGTCGGCCCGGTCGTCGGCACGGCATCGCGACAGCCCCGAGCCCTCCGGGTCGACCGACCGGTATCCCGAGCTTCGTCACGCGACCCGCGCCCCACGCCGGTCCACCTACGTCCCGGACAAGCCCGGTCCGGCGGTCGTCCGGCTCGGGGCGGGAGCCACGGCGCGGGCCTGTCGTTGCCGGGGCACGGAAACCCGCGGCGCGGCGCGCGCGGCCCGGACGACCGACGCGACCCCCGCAGCGATGATCCCGGACAGCACGAGCACCGCCGCGTCACCGGCCGAACGCGGCGTGAACGCCAACTCGCCGTGACGTCCCAGCGTGAAGCCCGCGTGCAACGCCCAGCACACCGCGACCGTGCCCAGCGTGGCGCGCAGATCGGACATCGCCGCCACGGTGTCGACCACGGCGACCATCGCCGGCAGTGCGAGCACGGGCTGGCCGGTCGTCCCGACCGCCGTCGCCGCCGCCAGGGCGAGCACGCCCAGCGCCGCGCCGAACGGGAACGCGAACCCGGCCGGCATCGGCGGCGGTGGAATGCGCATGCACCCAGGACACCAGCTCGCCCCCGGTCCGGAAAGAGCCGTTGCGGGCACAGTACGGCGATACCGCCGATTCTGACGCCGTCTTGACCTCGAACCCCGCAACGCGCGGGCCGCCACCCGTCCGAGAACCCGTCGAAACCCGTTTCGTGCGGGTGCCCCGGCCGCGCTCTCCTTGCCCGGAACGCTGTCCGGCCGTCGAGGAAGTCCTTTGTGGACCGGTCCGTCGCGGGCCGCCCGGTCCGCGAACCCGACTGACGCTCATCACAGCGCGAGACTCCACCGGGCAACGGTGCCGAACCGGCCGCGCCCTCGCCGGCCGGGCCGCCGGAGATTCACCCGGCGGATCCGTTGAATGCGGATTTGCCCGGTTTACCCCGGGGAAGCCGGGGTGGTGGACGCGGAACAGGAAACGGACATGGCGCGGTGAACGGGGACGATCGCCGTCCAGCGGCTGCGGAGGTGCGCGTGTTGGCAGGCGGAGGGGAGCAACTGGCGGAGGTCCGGCGCTGGGTGGAGGGGCTGTTGGCCGACCTGGTCGACGGGGAGGCCCTGGGTGACGTGCTGCTGGTGGTCACCGAACTGGTCAGCAACGCCTACGACCACGGTCGCCGCGCGTTGGAGGTGCGCGTGGTGCGGCCGTCGTGGCGCGCGCGACGCGTGCGGGTGGAGGTGGACGACGCGTCCCCGGACCTGCCCGTCCTGGGCCGCTCGCGGATCGCGGACAGCCGGGGCATGGGCTTGGTGCTGGTGAACGCGTTGTCCGCGGCGTGGGGGACCTCGCCCCTGCCGGGCGGGAAGACGGTGTGGGCGGACATCACCGCCTGGCCGCGCCCGGTCCGGTGAGCAGGCCAGGCGGCCCCGCACGGGGGATCCGCGTTCCCGCCACGAGCGAGTACAGTCATGGACGGCCTTGAGCACACAGGGCGTTGAACGTCCCGCCGAGGATCGAACGCCTTCCCGACTCACGCGCCCGGCGCGCACCGGCGGAACGGCTGTCGGTCGCGGCGTGGACCACCCCGCCGCGGCACCCGCCCGGTGCGTCCTGCGAGACTCCGAGGTGTGGCCACATGAGTTCCTTCCACGGCAGCGACGGCACGTCGACTCCGCTGACGGTGTTGCTGGTGGAGGACGACCCCGGCGACGTGCTGCTGATCACCGAGGCGTTGCAGGGGCGGGGGCGCAACCCGCGCGTGCACACGGTGACCGACGGGGCGGAGGCCGTGTCGTTCCTGTACCGGGCCGGTGAGCACGCCGCCGCGCCGCGTCCGGACGTGGTGCTGCTGGACCTGAACCTGCCGCGGATGGACGGCCGCGAGGTGTTGGCGCACATCAAATCCGACCCGGACCTGCGGTCGATCCCGGTGGTCGTGCTGACGACGTCGGGCGCGGCCGACGACATCATGCGCACCTACCAGTCGCACGCCAACGCCTACATCACCAAGCCGATCGACGCCGACGACTTCGCGACGCTGGTCAACCGCGTCGACGAGTTCTACGGCGAGGTCGCGAGGCTGCCCGACCAGGGCTGGTAGGGCCCGACCGGCGCCGTCCGTTGTGGACGGTGCGTGTGGGGTGGGCAGCCGGATGGCATCTGTGCAGGTCAGGTGCCGTGCTGGGGGCGAAGACGGCGAGCCGGCGGTCAGTCCCGGAACAGCTCCCAGCGCGGCATCAGCGCGAACACGAAGGCGCACACCCAGATGATCCGACCGGAGATGAGCAGGCCCGGCGCGCCGCCCATCGCCGATCCGACCAGGCCGACCACCGCGCCGATCGCGAGCAGCGGGAGACCCCACCGCCGCCACAGCCACAACCCCGCCAACGCGATCGCCTCGCCGAACAGCCCCAGGACCGCCAGGACCACCGGGATGCCCAACGTCCGCCCGTGCCCCAACTCCCGCACGGCCTCGACGAGCAGCAGCCCGCCGACCACGAGCACCCCGGCGCTGTAGACCGCCAGCCACACCGTCAGCACGATCCCGCGCCCCGAAGGCTTCTCGACCACCCCGTCGCCCATAGCCGCCCCGCTCCTCCCCGTCGCCGACACCCCTCCGACGCACGCGCGGCGGCGACGGGTCCCCGACCACGCCACAACGCCCGGAACGGAGCAACACCGGAGGCCGACCCCGACCCCCGGTACCGGGGATCGCGTGCGGCACGTCGACGAGGTCAGGACCAGTCGGCGCAGGGCACGACCGAGAAGCCCCGGCTGGGGAAGACGGCGTCCATGAAGAAGTCGTGGATCGCCTGGTCGCCGTCCGCGCAGCCGTCGCGCAGGACGGTCACGTGGTAGCCGCGGTCCGCCGCGTCGTAGCACGTCGCGGCCACCATCGCGCTGGTCGCGACGCCGGCGACCACGACGGTGTCGACCTGCCGGGCGCGGAGCACGAGGTCGAGGTCCGTGCCGGCGAACGCGCTGGCGCGGCGCTTGAGCACGACCACGTCCTCCTCGGCGACCGGCAGGTCGACCGCGGTGCCGGCCGAGCCCTCGTGGAAGGCGTCCCCGGCGTCGAAGAACGACCGGTACAGCTCGTTGCCCGGCGGCAGGTCGGCCCCGTTGTCCCGGAACGCGATGTGCACGAACACGACCAGCGCGCCGGCCGCGCGGGCCCGGGGGAGCAGTTCGGTGATCGGCGGCAGGACCCGCTCGGCGAACGGGTAGTTGCCCGTGATGCCCCGCTGGAGGTCGCCGATGATCAGTGCGGTGGTCAAGACGGGCTCCCGTCCCCGCCGCCGTGCCCGACGCCCGCGGTGAGCAGGACGAGCCGGCCCGGCGGCCGTGGTGATCGTGGTGGTCGGCGGTGCGCGACCGGAGATCGTCCCGCACCATTGCACCGCACAGTGCAACACGGCACCGCCGGTGCGGACACCGGTTTTGGATCACCCGGTCCGGCCGGGGCGCTCGCCGGAGCTTGGGCCCGGGTGCCCGCGCACGGCGCGCCGGTCGGTGGACCTGCGGCGATGTCGACCTAGGATCGCGGGTGTGATGCGATCGGCGTGGATCAAGTGGGCTCGTGGGGTCGAGCACCAGCAGGTTCTCGCTCGTGCGGTGCGGGAGTTCGACTTCGGCAAGGCCTACGCCTACGAGCGGACCGACACGGTGGACGCCGACACCGACCCGCTGGTGCGGGTGCAGTGGCGGTTGAAGGTCCTCGAACCCTTCCCGGAGCGGTGGGGCGCGGTGGTCGGGGACGTGCTGACGAACCTGCGCGCGGCGCTGGACCACACGTTCTGGGCCGCGGTCCTGGCCCACACCGGCATGCCGGCCAAGCCCCAGCTGATCACCTTCCCGCTGTCCACCGCCGACGACAAGATCTTCCGGGACCGGGCGAAGACCCTGCGCCCGCTGGTCTCGCCGAAGTTCTGGGAGCTGGTCAGGGCGGTCCAGCCGTTCCAGTCCGAGCGGCCGTCCGACGTGCCCCTGGAGTGGCTGCGGTGGCTGTCCAACGCGGACAAGCACCGCGCCGTCCGGGTCGTCGGCCAGATGGCGTTCGACATGGGCCGGGTCATCTTCGACGGCGAGCGGTACGACATCGTGGAGGAGACGCGGTTCACCGGCCCGGTCGAGGACGACGCCGTGGTCGCGCGCCTGACGTTCAAGCGGCCGGTGGGCGGTCGCAGCGTCAGCCTGATCCCGACCTTCGCCTACTCGCCGGTGCTCCAGATCGGCGAGGACCCGGAGCGGGTCGCCCCGCTGCACGTGGTGATGGAGGCGATGCGCCGCCACGTGGTCGACGTGGTGGACCGCGCGACGACGCTGCTCGGCGCGGACCGCCCCGCCCTGGACGACCTGGAACTGGGCGCCGCGCACGCCGCCGTCGCGGCCGAGAACACCGGTGTGATCGCGACCTTCCGCGACCACGGCGGCACCGCCCACCGCCTGAACCTGCCCACGGCCGCCGAGCCGGCCGCGCAGGAATGCGACCGGCCGCGCGGGCCCCAAGACCATGCCGGGTGACGGGCCCACGCCGCCGCCCGGGGTGCCGCCCGGCGTGATCAGGCTGGACCGGGGACGGGCTTCGGTCCGGCGCGATCCCGACCACGACCACGCGGCGAGCCGGTACGGCGTCGTCAACGCCCTGGTGGCGGCGGGCATCGACGGTGCGCACATCGAGGTGTACTACGACGAGGACACGCACGGCGTGTACTGGGCCGTCGACCCTCGGCGGGGCCGCGCGGCCGTGCTCACCGACGACACGGAGAGCCACGCCGGCTGGCTGGAAGGCCCGTGGCCGTTCCTCGCGACGTTCAGCGGCCCGGACGGCGTCGTCCGCACGGACGTCGACCTGTCCCTGGACGAACTCCTGGCCCGGACCATCGCGTGGTGCACCGACCGCTGACCCGGGCTACCGGGGCCGACCCGGTGGTGATCCGGTCGAGCCCGCTCGTAGTGGTCGACGGCCGCGCGGTGCCGGTCGGTGCTCTGCGCGATCCAGCCGACGCCGTCCAGGCTGAGCGCCTCGCCGTCGGCGTCGTGGTGCCGGCGGTCCCGGCACCACGCGGGCAGCCGGTCCACCTGGTTGAGCGCGGTCGTACGCGTCCTGGAACCGGCCCAGGTCCGCGCGGACGTGGACGTCCAGCAGCCGCCGCAATCCGTTTGCCGGCCGGCGGTTTCCCGTCCGTCATCGCCGATTCGCCGGTGACGCCGTTGCGGGCGTGGAAAACTCGGAGTTGATCGAGGGCGTTCGAGGGGGAGTGGTGGGTTCATGGGGATGACGTTGTCGTTCACCAGGGTGTAGCCGGACGAGTTGGAGACGGCGTTCGCGGATCACGAGCGGGCGTGGGCGTTCCTGGAGGACGAAGGGCGGCCGGACTGCTTCCTGGAGAAGGCGTGGGCGGGCATCCAGTTCCTGCTGGACGCGGCGGAGATCGGCGTCGACGTGTACGAGGACGGTGACGCCATCGACGAGGAGTGCGTTCTCTTCGGCTGGAGCGACAGCATGGTCGCCGCGACCGCGAAAGCGCTGAGCGCGACACCGTTCGAAGTGCCGGCCGCCCACTACGACCCGCGCAAGCTCAGCGAGAAGGACGTCTACCCCATGCGGCACCTCTGGGCCGCCGACGACATCGGCTACCTGCGGGAGAACTACCGGGACCTGGTCGTGTTCTTCGCGGAGACGGCCGCCGCCGGCGGTGCGGCGATCCGGAACTTCAGCTTCTGATCCCGGTCCGCGCGGTTCCCGGCAGCGTATCCGCCGCCGGCCATTCCCGCACCTGAATACGATTTCACCCGGCGTCGTGCCCGACTCCGGGGAGGCATTGTGCTTTCGGTGTCAACCAGGTTCGGGTCGGCCGGCGGTGACGGACGCCCTCGGTCGGGTGTGCTCCCGTCGCGGGCGTGGCCGTGCCCCGATTTCATGTCGCGGCACGGGAAGTTGTCTGGGAAGGTGCTCCGGGACGTGGTTGGGGAAACGGGAGTGATTCCGCCTGGAACGCCGCGGCCGGGTGCGCCGACCGTTCACCGGACGGCGTGAATTCGACCGGCGGAACGGGCGCTTGAGCTGTGGTGAACGCACCTATCAGGTGATTCTTCCACGCTTTCGCCGCAGGGAATCGCTCCTGTTCCCGGTTGCCGCCGTCCCGAATCGCTGATCACCCGATCTGGAGCAACCGTGAGCACTGACCTGTCGACGTCCGCGCCCGACCTGAGGGCGACGACCGGTGGCGGCACCGGTCGGAGGTCGCGCGACGTCCGGGTGGGCGCCGTCGTCTGCGTCGTCACCGCCGCGCTCGCCCTGCTGCCGCTGGCCGGCGTCCAGACCTTCTACCTGTGGGACGACAGCTCCGCCGTCTTCGTGCCCGGCTGGCACCACATCGGCAGCGAACTGCTCGCGGGCCGCTTCCCGGTGCTGTCCCCGCACATGTGGCAGGGCGGCAACATCGCCGCCGAAGCCCAGCTCAGCCTGTGGAACCCGGTCATGCTCGCCAACTACGTGGTCGTCGCGCTGCTGCCCGACCTCGCCGTCTCGGCGGCGATCGTCAAGGTCGAGTTCCTCGTGTTGCTGGCGCTGGGCGTGTACCTGCTGTGCCGGGAGTACGGCGCGCGCCCCGGTGCGTCGGCCGCGGTCGCGGTGCTGCTGCCGTTCGCCGGGTTCACGCTGTACTTCGACGCCGCCGCGTGGGCGGTCAGCATGATCTCCTTCGCCTGGGTCCCGCACGTGTGGTGGGCCGCGCGCCGGTCGGCCCGGGGTCTGCTGAACCCGGCGGTGCCGGCGGTCCTCGGGATCCTGGCGATGACCTGCGGCAGCCCGTACGGCGCGCTGGGCGTGGTCGCCGTGCTGGGCGCGGTGCTCGTGGAGCGGGCGGTGGTCCGGGGGTGGTCTTCGTGCGGCCGGCTGCTGATCATCGGGCTCGCGGTGGCGATGACCGGCGTGGTGGTCTACCTGCCGCTCGTGCTCGCCGGCGAGGTGACGTTCCGGCAGAACAGCACGGCCTCCAACAACGGCTTCATGGTGACCGCGCTGGGCGACCTGGTCAACCTGAGTTCCCCGACCTACCTGCCGCACGCCGTCGCCTCCCAACTCGACCACCTCACGGTCCCGTACGCGTTCCTCGGCTGGTTCGTGCTGCCGCTCGCCCCGTGGTTGGCGTGGTCGGTGCTGCGCACGGGCCTGCGGGACCGGTTGGCGCTGCCCGTGTTCGGCCTCGGGTACGTGCTGATGACGACCGGCCCCAGCGAGCTGTGGCTGTTCCGCTGGCCGATGCGCCTGGTGGACTACGTGTACCTGCCGTTGTGCGTGCTGGTGGCGATCGCGCTGTCGGCCGGTCTGCGGACCCGGCACTTCCGCCGGCGGGCGCTCGCCTCGGCGGCCCTGATCGCCGTGCAGGCCGTGCTCGCCTGGTCGGCCGCGCCGGACCAGGTCGCCCGCCACGTCGTCGCCGCGCTGGTGCTCGGTGCGCTGTGCGCGGCGGCGCTCGCGGCGGCGAAGTACCGGGAACGGCTGTTGCCGGCGGTCCTGGTGTCGGGAACGGCCGTCGTGTTGGCGTTGCAGCTGACGTGGTACCCGTTCAACGCGGCGTTCAGCGCCTGGCGCATGCCCCACGACGTGTCCGCGTTGCGCACGCAGTTCGCCGAGTACAAGGGGAACACCTTCACTGCGGCCGGTGTCGCGCCGTGGGAGCCGCAAGCGCATCCGGACGGCGTCTGGAGGTACATGCTCCACGGGAGCATGTACATGGTCGCCGGGGTGCGCAGCCTCAACTCCTACACCGGCATCGGTTTCACCGACTACTCCGACGCGCTGTGCCTGCTCCCGTCCGGAGCCGCGTGCGCCGACTCGTTCCGCCGGCTGTGGGTCGCGGACCCGTCGACCGGCACCCCGCTGGCGGACCTGCTGCGGCTGGAGACCGTGGTGGTGCGCAACGGCCACCTGCCCGACGGCGGCACCGAGCCCCCGGCCGGGTGGCGGCTGCACTCGCGCAGCGACGAGGTGACCGTGTTCCGCCGGATCGCCCCGTTGGCGTGGCCGGAAGGCCGGGTGTCCTGGAGCGCGCCGGGCCTGGAGGTGGCGGGGGACCGGCAGACGGGACCCGCCGAGGAGATCCGCTACCGAGGGGGCGGTGAGGTGGTGGTCGCCGGGTTGGCGTGGCCCGGCACGACCGCGTCGGTCGACGGGCGGCCGGCACCGGTCCGGCGCGGACCGGCCGGGCTGATCACCGTCGACCTGCCCCGCTCCGAGCACGGGTCGACCCTGCGGGTCGACTTCGAGGAACCGGGGTTCTGGTACGGGGTGCCGTTGCTGGCGGGCGGCGTGTTGTTGGCTCTGTCGCACGGAATCGCCTACCGGGTGGTCCGGCAGCGGAAGCGCGCACGACGGTGACGGCACGTGCCCGACCGTCCGCGATCCCGGCGTCGGGACCGGCTCGGGCACGTGCCGGCTAGCCGGCCTTCGCCGCCGGGCGGTGGGGTTCGGCGTAGGTGATGGTGGCCCGGGTGAAGTCGAGTTGGGCGTAGGCGAACGGGCCTTCGGGCAGGTGCCAGACGGCCGTGCCGCGACGGGGGCGCATCCGGTCCTCGGCGAGCAGCCAGCCGTCGACCGGGGTGGACCAGCGGGTGCGGACCAGGCCCTCGGGGCGGACGGCCCAGCGGTCGTCGGTGGTGAAGTTGCGGGGCGCGCCCCGATTGTCGATGGTGACCTGGCCGGTCACGGTGCGGCCGTGGTCGGTCAAGGCCAGTTGGTAGGTGTGCTCGTCCACGGCCGCCCAGGCGACCGGCAGGAGCGTCAGCATGGACGGGGCGAGCAGGACCGCGTCGGCGAGGAAGGTGACGAGTTCGCCGGCGTCGAGTTCGGGGCCTCGCGCGTCGGCGACGGTGAACAGGCCGCAGGCGGTGGCGTGCAGACGACCTCGGCCGCCCGCGTAGGTGTCGTTGGCGTGCAACGGGATCAGGTGGGCGAGCGTCGTGCGCATGCTGAATTCGCGGGTGACGTCCGGGGCGGTGTTGTGCTGGTGGCACGTGCACGCCGCCCAGCGCTGGTCGGGTCTGGTCCGGAACCAGCCGGGCAGACTGGCCTCGAACGCGCGGTCCGGTGGGCGGCCGACCACGCCGGCGAAGGTGAGGTGGCGGCGGGCGGGTTCGGGCAGGTGGGCGAGGTCGTCCGGGGTGATGGGGGCGAGGCTCGCGGTGAAGTCCTTGTGCTGCATGGTGCACCTCCGGGACCAGCCTCGTCCCGCCGGTGCCGGGGCGGCAGAGCCCTGCGGACCCGGTGGGCCGGGACCTACGTCCCGTCGCACGCGCGGCGGCGGATCACGGCGCGTTTCCCCGGCGCAGCGCCAGTTCGGCCAGCGCGGCGGCACCGTCGGCGAGCAGCGCGTCGTCGAACACGGCGAACGGGGAGTGGTTGTCGGCGTTGCCGATCCCCGCGCCCAGGAGCACGAACGCGCCGGGGACTTCGCGCAGGACGCGGGAGAAGTCCTCGCCGCCGGGCAGCGGGTTCGTCAGCGGCGCGAAGCGGGCCGGGCCGAACAGGTCGGTGACGGTGTCGGCGGCGAAGGCGGTTTCGGCCGGGTCGTTGACCGTCATCGGGTAGCCGTCGACGTAGTCGGCTTCGGCGCTGAGCCCGTGGGCCTCGGCGATCGAGGTGACCAGCAGGCCGGCGGCGTCCTTGAGGTTCTGCTTCGCCTCGGGCGAGAAGGTCCGGACGGTGGCTTCGAACCGCGCGGTGTCGGGGATGACGTTGCGGCGGGTGCCGGCGTGGAACGAGCCGACGGTGAGCACCACCGGGTCGAAGACGTCGGCGCGGCGGGTGACCATGACCTGCAGCGCGGTGACGATCTCGCAGGCCACCGAGATCGGGTCCTTGGCCCGGTGCGGGCGCGAGCCGTGCCCGCCCGCGCCCCGCACGGTCACGTTCAGGCCGTCCGAAGCCGCCATCGTGGTGCCCGGCCGGGCGCTGAACACGCCGTGCGGCACGCCCGAGGCGAACACGTGCAGGGCGTACGCGGCGTCGGGTTTCCGCCCGGCCGCGCCCAGCACGCCTTCGGCGATCATCGCGCCCGCGCCGTCGTAGCCCTCCTCTCCCGGCTGGAACATGAAGACCACGTCGCCGCGCAGTTCGTCACGCCGTCGGCAGAGCAGGTGCGCGGCACCGATGATCATGGTGGTGTGCAGGTCGTGCCCGCAGGCGTGCATCGCCTCGGGCACAAGAGATGCGTAGTCCAAGCCGGTGCGCTCCTGGACGGGCAGCGCGTCCATGTCGCCGCGCAGCAGCACGACGGGCCCGGGTTTCGCGCCGCGCAGCACGGCGGTCACCGACGTCAGCCGCTCGCCGAGGAACAGTTCCAGCGGCAGGCCGTCGAGCGCGGCGAGCACCTTGTCCCGCGTGCGGGGCAGGTCGAGCCCGATCTCCGGTCGGGCGTGCAGCGCGCGGCGCAGCCACACCAGGTCTTCGCGCATCGCGGCGGCGTCTTCGAGAACGGACACGGGCAACTCCTCGGGGGTCGTCGCGGGGGACTTGCCGAGCATCGCCGCCCCTGCCAGTCTCGGGCCCAGTTCCGGACGGAACGCCCACCGGAGGCACCTCTGATGCAGGATTCGCTCATCCCGGACGAGACCGACCTCAGGATCATCCACGCGGTGCAGGCCGACCCCCGGGCCACCTGGCGCGACGTCGGGACCCTGCTGGAGATCGACCCCGTCACCGCCGCGCGGCGCTGGCAGGCGTTGCACGACGCCGGGCTGGTCCAGGTCACCGCCTACCCCGCGGTGACGACGTGGGCCAAGGACCACTGCAACGCGTTCATCGAACTGGACATCGAGCCCGCCGCGCGCCTGCGGGCGGTGCGGGAGCTGGCGCACGTGCCGCAGGTCGCCTCGATCTCGGTCATCAGCAGCGGCCGGGACCTGTTCCTCACCGTGCTGACGTCGGACCTCGGTGCGTTGTCCCACTTGGTGTTGCGCCGCTTGCACGGGCTCGACGGCGTGCGCGGGACCCGCACCTACACGGCGACCACCGTCTACGGCGAGGGGAGTCACTGGCGGATGGGATCCCTTGTCCCGGAACGGCAAACGCCGTCCTCCCGGCCGCCGGCGCGAGAGGGCGCGGTGTGGAGACCGCAGCACCGCCGGCTCTTGCGCGAACTCGCCGACGGCCGGCGGACCGCCGCCGACATCGCCAAGCACACCGGGTGGAACCCGGCGACGGTGCGCCGGTGGCTCAACGAGATGCGCGACACCGGACTGATCAGCTTCCGCTGCGAGGTCGCCCGGTCCATCACCGGCCGGCCGGTCGCCGCGACCTTCTGGGCCCGGGTCCCGCCGGCCCTGCTGGACCGGACCGGCGTGGCGCTGTGCACGATGCCGGAGGTCCGGCTGTGCGCGGCGGTGACCGGCTCCGACAACCTGATCATGACGCTGTGGCTGCGGTCGCTGGGCGACATCCAGCGCCTGGAGGCGCAGCTGGCCGAGAAGCTCCCGCACCTGACCTTGACCGACCGCGCGGTCACCCTGCACCAGGCCAAGCGGATGGGGTGCCTGCTGGACGAGACCGGCCGCATCACCGGCGTCGTGCCGATCGACCCGTGGAACCCGGACGCCCCGGCGGCCCGGCCCGGCTCCGCCGCCCGCTGACCGGCACGTCGGGCGGACGCCGGTCGGGCGCGGTCAGGACGCGAGGTCCGGCGCGGGTTTGCGGGCGGCGAGCCAGTTCGCGATCGCGGTGACGACGTCGAGGCACGTGCCGCAGCCCGTGGTGGCCCGGGTGGCCGTCGCGAGGTCGCCGACCGCCCTCGCCCCGGTGTCCCAGGCGGTGACCAGTTGCTCCTTGCGCACCGTGTTGCAGCGGCAGATCAACGTGGTGGCGGGCAGGTCCGCCGGGTCCGCCGACGCCGCCGGGCCCGCGCCCAGCGCCCGGCCGAGCAGCAGCGCCAGCCGGTCGTCGGGCGCCGGCCTGCGCTGGTCGAACAGCTGGGTGACGGTGGCCGCGGCGTCCGGGACGCCGAGCAGGACCGCGCCGACGACCAGGTTGTCCCGCAGCACGATCTTGGCGTACCGGCCGCGAGTGGGGTCCTCCAGCCGCAGCACCTCCACCCCCGGCTCGCCGGGGTCCGCGTGCACCTCGCCGAGCGAGGTCAGGTCGATGCCGCGCGCCTTGAGCCGGGTGACCACGGGCGTGCCCCGGTACCTCATGCCCGGGTCGGCCCCGGTGAGCAGCGCGGCCAGCACGGTGGCCTGCTCCCACGCGGGCTGGACCAGGCCGTCGACCGTGCCGCCGTGCTGCGCGCAGTCGCCGATCGCGTGGATCCTCGGGTCGGTGGTGCGCAGGGCGTCGTCCACGACGATCCCGCGCTCCACCAGCAGCCCGCAGTCCCGCGCGAGGCCCGCGTCCGGCCGGACCCCGGTCGAGACCACGAGCAGGTCGGCCGGCACCAGGCTGCCGTCGTCCAGTTCCAGCCCGACGCCGGGGGTGTAGCGGCGGGCCTGCCGGCCGAAGCGGAACTCGACGCCGGTCCGGCCGAGCGCGTCCGCCAGCACCCGGCCCGCGCCGGGGTCGAGCTGGCGCTCCATCGGGTGGTCGACCGGGTGCACGACGGTGACCAGGTTGCCCCGGCCGACCAGACCCCGGGCGGCCTCCAGGCCGAGCAGCCCGCCGCCCAGCACGGCCACCGGGGCTCCCGGGCGGGCCGCCGCGAGGATCCGCCGGCAGTCGTCCAGGTCGCGGAACGCCACCACGCCCTCGGCGGGCCGGCCGTCCGGGCCGTGCAGCCCGTCGACGGGCGGCAGCCAGGGGGTGCTGCCCGTCGCGAGCACCAGCGCGTCGTAGGGCAGCGCCTCGCCGTCGGCCAGCTCGACCGCCCGCGCCGCGCGGTCGACCCGCACGACCGGGGTGCCGGTCCGCAGGTCCACCCCGCACCGGCTGCCCCAGTCCGGTTCGTGCAGCCGGACGGCGTCCACGTCCACCCCGCCGGCCAGGACGCTGGACAGCAGCACCCGGTTGTAGGCCGGGTGCGGCTCGGCACCGACCACGGCGAGCGCGATCCGCGCGCCGTCGGGTTCGCGGTCCCGGATCTCCTCGGCCAGGCGCGCGCCCGCCATGCCGTAGCCCACGATCACGACCCGCCGGGCGGGCACCGTCCCCATCGGACTCCTCACGGTCGTCGGGCTCATCCGACCGGCTCCGGGTCCAGCCGGACCGCGCACGCCTTGAAGCCCGGGATGCGGCTGGTCGGGTCCAGCGCCGGGTTGGTGATCAGGTTCGCCCGCTGCGCGTCGGGGAAGTGGAACGGCAGGAACACCGTGTCCAGCCGCATGGTCGGCTCGAACCGCACGCGCGCCGACGTGCTGCCGCGCGCGGAGGTCACCCGCGCCAAAGCGTCGTCGGCGAGACCGAACCGGGTGGCGGTGTCGGGGTGGACCTCGACGTACACCTCCGGCTCGGCCTCGGCGAGTTCGGCGATCCGGCGGGTCTGGGTGCCGGTCTGGTAGTGCGCCAGCAGCCGCCCGGTCGTCGCCCACAGCGGGTACCGCTCGTCCGGCACCTCGGTGGGTTCGCGGTGGTCGACCGCCGCGAACCGGGCCCGCCGGTCGGCGTGCCGGAAGCCGTCCAGGAACATCCGGGGCGTCCCGGGGTGGCCGGGCGCGGGGCACGGCCAGTACAGGCTCTCGCCGTCGCGGAGCCGCCGGTGGCTGATGCCCGAGTAGTCGGCGGGCCCGCCGGCGCTGGCGCGCCCCAGTTCGGCGAACGCCGTCTCCGGGTCGGTGGGGTAGTGCTGCGGTGCCTGGCCGAGCCGCACCGCGAGCCCGCTGATCACGTCGAGGTCGCTGCGCACCCCGGCGGGCGGGTCCACCGCGCGCTGCCGGAGCAGCACCCGGCCTTCGAGGTTGGTCATGGTGCCGGTCTCCTCGGCCCACTGGGTGACCGGCAGCACCGCGTGGGCCATCCCGGCCGTCTCCGAGCCCACGAAGTCGGCCACCACCAGCAGGTCCAGCGCGGCGAGCCGTTCGGCGATCCGGCCGGCACCGGGCGCGGAGACCACCGGGTTGGTGCCGAACACCAGCAGCGCGCGGATCCCGCCCGGCTGCCCGGCGGCGTCGAGGATCTCGTAGGCCGACCGGCCCCGGCCTGGCAGCTCCGCCTCCGGGACGCCCCACACCTCGGCGACGTGGCGGCGGGCGGCGGGGTCGTCGATCTTGCGGTACCCCGGCAGCTGGTCGGCCTTCTGACCGTGCTCACGGCCGCCCTGACCGTTGCCCTGCCCGGTGATCGTGCCGTACCCGGAGCCGGGCACGCCGGGCAGGCCGAGCGCCAGCGCGAGGTTGATCCACGCCGAGACCATGGCCGTGCCGTTGGAGTGCTGTTCGGTGCCGCGCGCGGTCAGCACGTAGGCGTTGGACGCCTGCGCGAGCAGGCGCACGGCCAGCCGCTGGTCGGCCGCGGCGACGCCGGTGACCCGTTCCGCCCGTTCCGGCCACCACCGCGCGGCCACCCGCCACGCCTGGTCGAAACCGGAGGTCCGGTCGCGCAGGTAGGTCTCGTCGGCGTACCCCTCGGCCACCGCGACGTGCAGCATCCCCAACGCCAGCGCCAGGTCCGTGCCGGGCCGGGGGTGCAGGTGCAGGCCGGCCTGCCGCGCCGTGGCCGAGCGGCGGGGGTCGACCACCACCAGGCCGCCGGAATCCGTCGCGCGCCGCAGGTGCTGGACGAACGGCGGCATGGTGACGGCCACGTTGGCACCGACGAGCAGCACCGCGTCCGCCGAAGCCAGGTCGGTCAGCGGGAACGGCAGGCCGCGGTCGGCACCGAACGCGCGGATCGTCGCCGCCGCGGCGGCCGACATGCAGAACCGGCCGTTGTAGTCCACGTGCGGGGTGCGCAGCGCGACCCGGGCGAGCTTGCCCAGCAGGTAGACCTTCTCGTTGGTCAGCCCGCCGCCGCCGAGCACCCCGACCGCGTCCGCGCCGTGCTCGGCCCGGATGGCGGTCAGCCGCCGGGCGACGAAGTCGAGGGCGTCGTCCCAGCCGGCGGGCTCCAGTCCGCTGGTGCCGGCCCGCACCAGCGGTGTGGTCAACCGGCCCGGCGTGGTCAGCGCCGCAGCCGCCGTCCACCCCTTCTGGCACAGGCCGCCGCCATTGGTCGGGAAATCCCTCGGCCGCACCCCGACATCGCCCCGGTCGTCCTGGACGGTCATTCCACATTGCAGCGCACAATACGGGCAGTGGGTTTCCGTCGAAGTAACCGGGACAACGCGACCACTCATTCAGCACACCTCCGCGACTGCTCAGCATCCGTGTCCAGGGGCCAGTTGTCCACGAATCGGCAACCGTTTCACGGCAATGGACCAGCGCGAATCGAGACCGACAAAACCGGCAAACCGAACCGATTGAAGTCGAATGGCCCGGGTTGCCTCGGAGTTCTTCTTTCCGCAGTTCGCGGGCTGGTGCATTCCATTCGGGATGGCCGGGGCGGGTCTTCGGTCCGGTGCGTCCGAATGTGCGAACCGGTGGTTTGCGAGCACTCCTCCCGTTCCTGCGGTGCTCGTTCGGGGTCGACTGCGGAGGCAGTTTTAAGGGGTGGTGGAAAAGGGGTTCTCCGTCCTGGGACGGCGGGTTCGCGGGCCGTGCGGCCGACGTCACCGGGTCGGCCGCGTCGGTGGGCCGGCGTTCGTGCTCGGCCCGGCGGGCGCGCGGGAGTGCCCCGGCAATTCCGTCCGAGGACAACGTTCCCGGTCCCGCAGAACCGGCGTTCGGGCGATTGCTCCGATTGCAGCAGTTGTCATGCCGGGCGGATCGGCTCGTGTGATGGTCGGGCGGTGCAGCCGGAGTGCGAGTTGTGTGACGACAGCGGAACCATGGCCTGGGCCCAGCCCGTCCAGCAGCCGGACGGCACGTTCGTGCTGGTCGAAGCCCGACACCCGTGCACGTGCGAGAGGTCCGGGTGGTGGCGTCCGCCGGCGGCGGAGCAGACCCGGGTCATCGACCCCGCAGCGCCGCCCGGAAACCTCGGCAACGTCGCCGAAGCCAACCGCCCGCACCGCACCGACTGGTCGCGTCCACACGACGGGTGACACCTCGGACCGAGCGGTGGTCGGCACGCTCGCGCGGCGGAGCGGGCTGCTCCGGGAGGGGCGCTGGTCGTCGTCCACGTCCCGCGCGCCAGGGCCGGAACCGCCGGGGCGTCCGGGGTTTTCGCGACGTCCGGGTCGGGCGGGAGGGGGCCGGCGGCCGGATCAGTCGCGGGACGGCGTGCGCCGACGGGCGGCGTACGTGGTGGCCGCGCCCGCGGCGATGAGGACGAACCCGATGAGCAGGTGGTCGATCAACCGGTCGTCGGTTCCGGTGAGGGCCAGCGTCCGTTCGACGCCCGCGTTGTCGGCCGCGTTCGCCGCTGCGGGTGCGGACTGGCCCGGTCCGTGGGCCCGTGCTCCTTGGCGGGCCTGCGCTTCGGGGCTCGGCGTGGTGTCGGGCGAGGGGGCGGAGAGCGCTGCGGTGGCCCTGATCTCGGGGGCCAGGGCGGCGGCCGTCGTCGTCGGTGCTGCCGTTGTCGGCGCTGTGGTCGCCGTGGTGGTGGCGGGGGACGTCGGGGTGGGTGTGTCGGTGATCGGCGGGACGTCGTTCGGCGGGGTGGGCCCTTGCAGGGGAGTGGTCCACGGGATCGTCGTGGTGGGCGGTTCGCCCTTGTCCTCGTCCGTGGACTCGGCTGCGGCCGAGGCGACCGGGGGTGCCTCGGCGGGCTGAGCGGCGTCCGGTAGCGGCGCGTCGGGCTCCGGGAGCGCGGGGTGCCGGTCCGGTGTGTCCAGGTGGATCACGGGTGTCCACGCCGGTCTGGTCACCGGCCATGACAAGTCGGGCACCGGGGGAGCGGGCGGGGCCGGCGCGGCGGTCGCGGCGGCCGTCGAGGTCAGGGTGGTCAGCACGAACGCGGCCACCGCGGCGGCGAGGACGGTCGCGAGCCGGGCCGGAGCGGGCGAGTGGTTCCGATCGTTGAGCATCCTCTGTGAGTAATGGCTGAGGTCGGATCATGCTCTCCAGAACGGCGGTATTAGCCCGGAAGGGCGAACGCCGCGTGCCTGGACTGCGTGGCGTGATCGGGAGTCGGGACGGGCTACCCGCGCAGGCGGTCCAGGACGCGGTCGAGGGCGCGCCGCACCACGTCCGGGACGCCGTCGCGCCGCAGGTCGGTCAGGACCTGCTCGTTGAGCCCGCCCGGAGTCATGTGCCGCTCGGTCCACCCGGCCAGGGAATCCTTCTGCCGCAACATGTTTTCGCCCAGCCGGCCGAAGATGTGGGTGGTGTACGCGGCGGCGTCGTCGGCGTCGACGCCGTGGTCGGCGAGCCACTGCGCGATGGTGGCGAGGTAGTCCAGGTGCGCGGCGAAGGTGGCGGTGGCCCCGCTGAACGCGTCCACGGCCTCCTCCCCGTCCGGCACGACCAAGTCGCCCACCCGGCCGAACAGGTCCCGGGCGGCGGCGTGCTCCGGGAACACCACGGTGATGCTCCGACCGCTCGCCGCCGAAGGCAGCGGGATGGTCCGGACGACGTCCCCGGCCGGCGCGGCCCACGCGCGCAGGTCCGCCAGCCGCACGCCGGCCATCGCGCTGATCAGGACGTGGTCCGGCCGGAACGAGAGTCCGGCGAGCACCTCGCGGGCCAGCGGCGGGCGCACCGCGAGCACGACGGACGTGACGTGGTCGAGCACCTCCTGGTTGCTGCCGCACACCCGCACGTTCGAGAACCGCGCCGCCAGGCGCTGCCCGACCTCGCGACCGCGCGGCGACAGGAAGATCGGCGCGGGGGCGGCGACGTCCGCGCTGAGCCCCTCGACGATGGCGGCGGTGATCTCGCCCGCGCCCACGAACCCGTACGCGCCCGGCTCGGCGGGCAACGGCGGCTGCGACATGTCTCGCCCTCCTGATCAAGGTCGGTGCGGTGCGACTCTACGACGAGGGAGCGGCCGACGTGCCCGGAACCGGGCCGCCCACCGGCGGGCGGCCCGGCCCCGCGCTGCTACGGCCGGGCGCCCGCCGCCTCGGCGGCCCGCTTGATCAGGTCGGCGACCGCCTTCGGCTGCGAGACGTAGACGGCGTGGCTCGCGGCCACCTCCGCGACCGTCGCGCCGGTCCGCTCCGCCATGGCGCGCTGCGCGGGCGGCGGGATCATCCGGTCCTCGGTGGCGACCAGGTACCAGCTCGGCTTCACCCGCCACGCCGGTTCGGTGACCGCGCCGGCCAGGGCCGCCACGCCCCACGGCACCTGCGCGTCGGCCAGGAACGCGGCCTGCGCCGGCGGCAGGTCGCCGGCGAACGACGCGCCGAACCGCTCCCGGTCGAGGAACAGGAAGCCGTCCACCGGGGGCAGGATCGGCGGGACGGGCGCGCCCGGCGGCGGGTCGGCGATGAGCGAGTCGACCGACTCGCCCTTGTCCGGGGCGAAGGCGGCGACGTACCCGAGGGCGACCACCTTGTCGTGCGTGCCGGCTTCGGTGACGACCACACCGCCGTAGGAGTGCCCGACCAGCACGGTGGGCCCGTCCTGGCGGTCGAGGACCCGGGTGGTCACGGCCACGTCGTCGGCCAGCGAGAGGGTCGGGTTCTGCACCACGCTGACGCGGTACCCGTCCTCGGTGAGCAGGTCGTACACGCCCTGCCAGCCCGAGCCGTCGACGAAACCGCCGTGCACTAGGACGATGTTCTTTACAGGTGTCGAGGCGTTCATCGGTGCTTCCTCCATCGTGGACCGGTGTTCGGCGGTTGGACAGTAGGTTCGCGCCGGCGGCGACCGCTTACGTCAAATGACTGGGTGACGCTTGCGCGCGTCACGACTGCGGACGGTCAGCGCCCGTCAGTCGGTCCGGTGCCGTGCGAGCGCGTCCCGCAGCGCGGCGCGGGAGGTGACGCCGAGCTTCGGGAACAGTTGGTAGAGGTGCTTTCCGACGGTCCGGGGCGAGAGGAACAGGCGGTCGCCGATCTGCTTGTTGGTGAGCCCGGCCGCCGCGAGCAACGCGATCTCGCGCTGCTGCGGGGTGAGCGCCTCGATTGCCCCGCCCGACTCGGCGTGCGTCGCCGGCAGCCCGGTGGCGCGCAGTTCGGCCCGCGCGCGCCGCACCCAGGGCTCCGCGCCGAGGCGCTGGAAGATGTCGTGCGCGGTGTCGAGGTGCCCTCGGGCCCGGCCCGCGCTCTTGGCCCGCCGCAACCGTTCCCCGTAGGCGAGGTGGACCCGCGCCACCTCGAACGGCCACCGGTGGGCACCGGACCCGGCCAGCGCCTCCTCGAACAGCGCGCGGTCGGCCGGCTCGTCGGCGACCAGGGCGGCCGCCGCCGTGGTGACCAGGGCCAGCCGCGCGGAGATCCCGGCGACGCCGGCCGCCCGCAGCGCGGCGACGTGCGCGGCGGCCTCGTCCCGGCGGCCCGCCCGGACGGCGGCCTCCACCAGGTCGAGCACGACCCACAGCGCGTGGGCGGCGTGCGGTGGCAGCTCGCCCGCCGGGCTGATCGCCGTCACGTGCCGGTACGCGGTCTCGTAGTCCGCCCGGCCGAGCGCCACCAGCGCTTTGACGTGCGCGGCGTAGTTGAGCACGAACCCGACCCGGCGCGGCCCCGCCCACCGGATCATCTCGTCCGCCAAGGCGTGCGCGGTGGCCTCGTCACCGCGCGCGGCCGCGATCAGCGCGTGCTGGAACCGCAGCACGCGGGCCAGCAACCGGTAGTCGTGCGCCGCGCACAGGGCCAGCGCCTCCTCCGCCAGCCGGGTGACCTCGTCCCAGGAGCCGGACAGCAGGCCGTCGCAGCCCAGCAGCAGCAGCGCCTCGATCGCCGACGTGACCGCACCCCCGTCGCGGCCGTGCTCGACCGTCCGCCACAACGCGGTCCGGCAGTCCGGCAACCGGTCGACGTAGAGCGCGGCCACGCCGACGCGGATCGCGTGCGCGGGATCGGACTGCCCGGTCAGCCCCGCGACCGCGGCGTCCAGCCGGTCGAGCGCCGGCAACGCCCGCAGCGCCGGTTCCACCCAGGTGCTGCCCAGCAGGTCGATGATCTCCGGCGGGCTCGGCCGCAGCCGGGCCAGCGCGGTCCGGAACGACCCGACGACCTCCGCGCGCGAGCTGAACGCGGCGGCGGCCTGGAAGACCCACAGCGCCTCGCCGAGGACCTCGTCGGCCGCGTCGCCGGGATCGGGGGACATCCCGATCGCCGTCGACACCAGCCGGGACGCGGTGTCGACCGCACCGTCGACGTTGAGCAGGTACGCGCCGGCGGCGACCGCCTGGGCGAGCGAGGGTTCCCCGCCCGCCAAGGCGTCGAGCAGGTGCGGCGCGTCGCGCAGGTCGCCGGTGACGTCGACGCCGAGGTAGGCGGCCAGCACCGAGCGCCGTTTCCGGTCGGCGTCCCGGGGGCTCGAATCGGCGGCGCGCAGCAACAGGGCGACCGCACCGACGGGGTCGCCGCGCCGGCGCACCTTCGCGGCGGCGCGCTCCAGCAGGGCCGCCACCTCCTCGTCCGGGCCCTCGGCGGCTTCCGCGAGGTGCCAGGCGTGCCGCTCGGAGTCGGTCCCGAACCGCCCGGCCAGGGCGCGGTGGGCGGTGCGGCGCTGGTCGGCGGTCGTCAGCTCGACCACCGCCGCGCGGGTCAGCGGGTGCCGGAACACCACCCGCCCGGCGCCGGCGTCGACGTGGATCAGCCGGGCCCGCTCGGCGGCGTCGAGCGCCGGGGCTCCCCAGAGCGCGGTCGCCGCGTCCCGCACGACGCGCAGGTCGCCGGAACCCTCCAGCGCGGCCAGCAGGAGCTGGCCCCGGGTGGCCTCGGGCAGGGCGCCGATCCGCGACGCGAACAGCGACTGGAGGCGGCGGCTGAGCGGTCGGGCCGGCGGTGCCGGCTGTCCGGGCCGGTGCGCGCCGAGGGCGATCGGCATCTCCAGCAGCGCGAGCGGGTTGCCCTGCGCGTCGGCGAGCAGGTGCTGCCGCACCCGTGGCGACAACGCCGGGAAGCGGTCGTCCACCAGCGCGGCGGCGGCGTCGTGGGTCAGCGGCGGCACGACGAGTTCCGGCAGGCCGCCCCGGTCGAAGAAGCTCGTCTCGTCCGAGCGGAACGCGGCCAGCAGCCCCACCCGGCTGCCGGCGAGCCGGCGCGCGACGAACCCCAGGACCACCGCGCTCGCGCGGTCCAGCCACGGCAGGTCGTCGACGACCACCACCAGCGGGCGTTCCGCCGCCGCTGCGGCGAGCAGCGCGAGGACCGCGTGCGACACGGTCAGCCGGTCGGCCGGGACCCCGTCGCGCACACCGGTCGCGACCTCCAGCGCCCGGCGGTGTCCCGCGCCCAGCCGGCGGAGCCCGGTACCGAGCGGGTGCACCACCTGGTGCAGCCCGGCGAAGCTCATGTCCGCCTCGAACTCGACGCCGGCGGCCCGCACCACCCGCGCGCCCGCCGCGATCGCCCGCGCCGCCACGGTGTCGAGCAGCACGGACTTGCCGACCCCGGCGTCCCCGGTCAGCAGCAGGCCCGCGCCGTCGGCCCGCGCGGCGGCGAGGAACGCGTCGAGCCGGCCGAGTTCGACCTCGCGACCGAACAGCTCGCCCGCGGCCGCCCACCGCGGCGGCGCGCCACCGTCCGGGGGATCTTCACCGCGCGCCACGGTGGGCGACTCTACCTGCGCCGACCAGGGCGACCGCCGGTCCGCCGGTGGTGATCACCGCCGCCGGGTGTCGGGCGGCCGGTGTCCGGCGAACTCGCCGCGCACCGCCACCGTGGCCTCGATGCTGGCGGCCAGGAACCGGGCGATCGTGGCCCGCTCGGCGGCGTCGAACCCCTGCCACGCGGTGCGGAACGCGCTGTCGAGCGGCGTGAAGAACTCCCGGCCGGCGGCCAGCGCCCGGTCCGGCACGCTCAGCTCGACCTTGCGGCGGTCGCGGGTGCTGCGGGAGCGCTCGACGTGCCCGGAGGCCTCCAGCCGGTCGAGCACGGACGTGGTCGCCGACGCGCTCAGGTGCATCGCCTCGGCCAGCCGGCCCGGCGACAGCGGTTCGCCGCGCCACCGCGCGTCCATGATCAGCGCCAGCGCGTTGAGGTCCGTGCGGTGCATCCCCTGCGCCTCGCCGAGCATCCCGACGAAGTGGTCGGACTCCACGATGAGCTGCCGCAGCAGCCGGACCAGCGCCGCGTTGTCGACCATCCGCCCTCCGGTTAGTATTTCGACGATCGAACTATCAGATCATCGAAGAACCATAGTCCTCCGGAGGTCATTCTCCCGTGCGCGCCCGCTGGATCCTGCCCGCCCTGATCACCATCGCCTGGCTGGCCCTGGGCGGCTTCTCCGGGCCCTACACCGGCAAGTTGAGCCAGGTCGCGGTGAACGACAGCACCGCGTTCCTGCCCTCCTCGGCCGAGGCCACCAAGGTCGCCGAACAGCTCAAGGCGTTCGGCGACCAGCGCAGCCTGCCCGCCATCGTGGTCGCCGAACGGCGATCCGGCATCACGGGGGAGGACCGCGCGTTCCTGTCCGGGATCGCCTACCCCGGCAAGGCGTCCCCGGTGCTGCCCTCGGAGAAGGACGACCAGGCCGTCCAGGTGATCGTCGCGGTGGACGCCGGAGACCCCGCCGGCGCGGTCAAGGACCTGCGCGGCCGGCTCGCCGACCCGCCCGCCGGGCTCACCGTGCTGGTCGCCGGGCCCGCCGCGCAGGTGGCCGACCTCAAGGCCGCGTTCGGCGGCATCGACGGCCTGCTCCTGCTGGTCGCGGGCGCCGTGGTCGCGCTGATCCTGGTGCTGGTCTACCGCAGCCCGCTGCTGCCGCTGGTCGTGCTGATGTCCGGCGCGTTCGCGCTCGGCACCGCGAGCCTGGCCGTCTACCTGCTCGCCGACGCCGGCGCGATCGACCTCAACGGCCAGAGCCAGGGCATCCTGTCGATCCTGGTGTTCGGCGCGGCCACGGATTACGCGCTGCTGCTCGTGTCGAGGTTCCGCGAGGAACTGCGCGACACGGCGGACCGCTACCAGGCGATGCGCACGGCGTGGCGGGCGACCGTCGAACCCATCGCGGCGTCCGCCGGGACCGTCGTGCTCGGCGTGCTGTGCCTGCTGTTCAGCGACCTGAACTCGAACAAGGGCCTCGGCCCGGTCGCCGCGATCGGCATCGGGGCGGCGCTGCTCACCTCGATCACGTTCCTGCCCGCCGTGCTGGTGCTGCTCGGCCGCACGGCGTTCTGGCCGCGCCGCCCGAACCTCGGCACGCCCCACCCGGAGGCGAGCGGCCTGTGGGGCCGGGTGGCCCGGCTGATCTCCGCCCGCCCCCGGCTGACCTGGGTGGCCACCACGCTCGTGCTGCTGATCGGCGTCGCGTTCGTCCCGCAGCTCAAGGCGTCCGGCACCGCCGCGTCCGACGTGTTCCTCAACGACGTCGACTCGGTCGCCGGCCAGGAGTTGCTGTCCCGGCACTTCCCCGGCGGCAGCGGCGCGCCCACCGTCGTGCTGGCGCGCGCGGAGCAAGCCGACGCCGTGCTCCGGGCGACCGACGTCGACGGCGTGTCCACCGCGCAGCGCCGGGGCGAGGCCGCCGGGCTGGTCCGGGTCGACGTCGTGCTGGACGACCCGGCCGACTCCGAGGCCGCGATCGCCACCGTCGAGCGGCTGCGCGAGGCCGTGCGGGCGGTGCCCGACGCGCAAGCCCAGGTCGGCGGTCCGACCGCGACCCAGCTCGACACCCAGCGCACGTCCGAGCGCGACCGGCTGGTCATCATCCCGATCGTGCTGGTGGTGATCTTCCTGGTGCTGGCGCTGCTGCTGCGGTCGCTGCTGGCCCCGCTGCTGCTGATCGCCACGGTCGTGCTGTCCTTCGGCGCGACGATGGGCGTGTCCGCGCTGGTGTTCAACGGGATCTTCGACTTCCCGGGCGCGGACCCCGTGGTGCCGCTGTTCGGGTTCGTGTTCCTGGTGGCGCTGGGGATCGACTACAACATCTTCCTGATGACCCGGGTGCGCGAGGAGACCGCCGTGCTCGGGGCCCGCGAGGGCGTGCTGCGCGGGTTGACCATCACCGGCGGCGTGATCACGTCGGCGGGCGTGGTGCTCGCGGCGACGTTCTCCGCGCTGGCCGTGCTGCCCATCCTGTTCCTGGCCCAGATCGCGTTCATCGTGGCGTTCGGCGTGCTGCTGGACACGCTGATCGTGCGGTCGCTGCTGGTCCCCGCCCTGGCCGTGGACATCGGCCGGAAGATCTGGTGGCCCTCCCGGCTGTCCCGCGAACGTCCGGCCACGCCAGACCGGACCCCGGCTTGAAAGGCTGTTAAGGAGAACTTCGCAAGGGGCGCGGACGCCACCACCTCCGGGTGATTTCGCGACAACCCCAAGGGCCCCAACGAAAATCACCGTTTCGGGTGGTCTTCCCCTGCTACGCGCGTGCGGGCCGGTCCGCTCGCCGCGCCGTTCCGCCCGCTGGTTCTTATGGTCCGCTCGTGACCGGTCCGAGACCGGGCCACGGGTACCAACGGGAGGTCGGGCACCACCTCTGTCCGCCGGCCCTCCGGATCAGCGCCACCGCACTGGAAGGACGCGGCCGTCGGACAGGGGGTGCCGGACCGCGCACGCGGGACGGCGCGGTGCGGCGGCGGCGATCCGAAACACCATGGGTCATCACGGAGGCATCACCGACCACGTCAGGAACCACCTCGGCCGCGCGGCGATCCTGACCGCCGCGACCGCGTGCCTGCTCGGCCCCGCAGCGGGGTCGGCGGGCGCGCAACCGGGGCTGGACTGGGACTCCGTCGCCGCCTGCGAGTCCGGCGGCAACTGGTCCACCAGCACCGGCAACGGCTACTACGGCGGGCTCCAGTTCAGCCCGGGGACCTGGCAGGCCAACGGCGGCAGCGGAATGCCGCACGAAGCCACTCGTGAAGAGCAGATCCGCGTCGCGGAGAACGTGCTGAGCAGCCAGGGCGCCGGCGCCTGGCCGCACTGCGCGCGCGGCGGCGGACCCGTCCGGACCACTCCGGCCCGCTCCGGCGGAACCCGTGCCCAGAACCGCACGGTCCAGGAGGTGCCCGAGGCGCCGGCGGAACCCGCCGCGCCCGTGCTGCCCGCCTCGACCGACAACCCGGCGGGCGACTACACCGTCAAGGACGGCGACACGCTCGAATCGATCGCCGCGGCCCACCGGGTGGACGGCGGCTGGCAGGCGCTGGTCGCCCTCAACCCGGACCACCTGACCAACCCCGACCTGATCGTGCCCGGTCACCGGATCGTCACCGGCAGGGAACTCCCGGACCAGGACCCGGAGCCGCTCCAGCGCACCCTGCGCGTCCGCTAGTCGATCGGCTGCCGTGTGGCCGTCGGGTGCGCCCGGCGGCCACACGGCCGACTACGTCCTGGGGCAACGGCGAGGGCCGCGCCGATCACGACCTGGTCGACGGGTTCCGCCTCCAGCTCCGTCCACAAGGGACAGCCGGATCCGGCTACCCCGGAATCACTCCTCCACGCCACTCGATCGGGTGGACCTGGGGGCTCGTACCGATTGGATTGTCGGTGGCACGGCCTAGCGTGATCTTCGACCGCGAATCCGTCCTCAAAGGAGCCTCATGTCCACGAGCCCGGCGCGCCGCCTCGGCTCGGCGCTACTGGCCTTCCTGATCGGCCTGTCGAGCGTCGCCCTGGTGACGCCGACGGCCCAGGCTTACCAGACGCACCCGGCGTCGCCGTGGACCACCAGCTCCGCCCTGCCCGCGTTCAACGCGACCGCCTCCTCGACGCTGCCCTCCGGTCTCGTGGTCACCGGCTCGGTCACCGGGCCCAAGCTCCAGATCCGCGAGGTGAACTTCACGCCCGCCGGGCGCGGCGCGGGGCCGGGCAACTTCACCCCGCAGATCCCGGCGAACACCGGCCTGCTCGACGTCCAGACGGTCACCGACGACTGCCCGCAGGACGGCACGGACTGCTTCGCCCGCGGCACGCTCACGTTGTCGTTCAGCCGCCCCCTGCGCGACCCGGTGCTGCACATCGTCGGCATCGGCGCGACCCTGGGCGACTACTCGTCGTCGGCGGCGCTGACGGTGACCTCCGGCGCGACCCTGACCGGCCCGCTGGCCGGGGCCACGAACCTCAACGTGGTGGGCGGCTCCCGCATCGAGACGGCCAACCGCAGCGCCAACACCGTGTGCAACACGCCGGGCGCGCGCCTGGCCACCGCCGGCTGCGGCAGCGTGCGCATCGACGGCACGATCACCTCGGTCTCGTTCGCGGTCTACAGCTACGTCTACGGCTACCAGCACACGACGGACGCGTTCTCGGTCGGCATCTCGGCGGACGAGGACTTCGGCGACGCCCCGGCGAGCTACGACGGCGGCAGCGCGGCCAGCCACCTGGTCGGCGGCCCGGTGCTCGGTTCGGACGTCTCGGTGGAGAACACCACCGTCCAGAACACCGGGTTCGTCACGCCGAGCCCCAAGGCGGTCGCGGCCGGCGCGGACAACAACCTGCCCAACGGCGACACCTTCGACGACGGCGTGGCCGCGTTCCCGAAACTGCTCAACGGAGCCGGCGGGCAGAGCTACACCGTCCCGGTGACCTTGAGCCGCACCACGTCGCCGGGCCGCGTCTGCGGGTGGATCGACTTCAACCGCAACGGCGTGTTCGACACCCCGGGCGAACGGGCCTGCGCGGACTTCGGCGCGGGCGCGACGGCCGCGAACATCACCTGGACCCTGCCCGCGTCCGTCGGCTGCGGCTACACCTACGCCCGCTTCCGGGTCGGCTCGGACCTCACCCAGGTGCAGAGCCCGACCGGCCTCGCGGACAGCGGCGAGGTCGAGGACTACCGGCTGCCCGTGGAGTGCCTGACCGTCCGCAAGACCGCCGACAAGGCGACCGCGAACCCCGGCGAGAAGGTCACCTACACGGTCACCCTGGCCAACTCGGGCGTGGACCCGCTGGGCGGCGTCATCGCCGAGGACGACCTGACGGCGGTGCTGGACGACGCCAACTTCAACAACGACCAGGTCGCCTCGCCCACCGCCGGCTCCTTCACCTACACCGCGCCGAAGCTGCGCTGGACCGGCACCGTCGCGGCCGGGCAGACGATCACGCTGACCTACTCGGTGACCGTGAAGAACCCGGTCACCGGCGACTACCAGCTGCGCAACGCGGTGGCGACCAACGCGGGCAACTGCCAGACCGGCTCGGCCGACCCGAACTGCCGCACCACGGTCAACGTGCCCGGCCTGACGATCGAGAAGAAGTCGAACCGGGCGTCGGCCAACCCCGGCGACGTGGTGACGTACACGGTCACCGTCGCCAACGTCGGCAAGACCACGCTCAACGCCCAGTTCACCGACAACCTGACCCAGGTCGTGGACGACGCGACGTGGGGGAGCGCGACCGCGTCGACCGGCACCGCGACCTACACCGCGCCCAACCTGAACTGGACCGGCACGCTCGCGCCCGGCGCGACCGCGACCATCACCTACACCGTGACGGTGACCGGCGCGGGCAACCGCCAGCTGGACAACGTGGTCACCTCGACCACGCCGGGCAGCAACTGCCCGTCCGGCTCGACCGACGCGCGCTGCAAGACCTCCACCCCGGTCTCCGGGATGACGATCGACAAGAAGGCGGACAAGGCCACCGCGAGCCCCGGCGACACGGTGACCTACACGGTGACGGTCACCAACACCGGCAAGACGGTGCTGACCGGCGCGACCTTCAGCGACAACCTGACCGGCGTGCTGGACGACGCGACCTGGGGCAGCGCGTCCGCCACGCTCGGCACGGTCTCGTTCACCTCGCCGACGCTGACCTGGAACGGCAACCTCGCGGTCGGCGCGACGGCGACGATCACCTACACGGTGACCGTGAAGAAGCCGGTGACGGGCGACTTCCAGCTCAACAACGTGGTCACCTCGACCACGCCGGGCAACAACTGCCCGTCCGGGTCGGCCGACGCGCGCTGCAAGACCGCCACGCCGATCGCCGGCCTCCAGATCGCCAAGACGGTCAACCGGGCGTCCGCGAACCCGGACAACGTGGTGACCTACACGGTGACCGTCCGCAACACCGGCAAGACCGCGCTGACCGGCGCGACCTTCACCGACAACCTGACCGGCGTGCTGGACGACGCGACCTGGGGCAGCGCGTCCGCGACGGTCGGCACGGCCACGTTCACCTCGCCGAACCTGGTCTGGACGGGGAACCTGGCGGTCGGCGCGTCCGCGACGATCACCTACATGGTGACCGTGAAGAACCCGGTCACCGGCGACTTCCGGCTCAACAACGTGATCACCTCGACCACGCCGGGCAACAACTGCCCGAGCGGGTCGACCGACCCGGACTGCAAGACGTCCACCCCGGTCTCCGGCCTGGCCATCGCCAAGACGGTGGACAAGCCGTCCGCGAACCCCGGCGACGTGGTCACCTACACGGTGACGGTCCGCAACACCGGCCAGACGGCGCAGAACGGCGCGACGTTCACCGACAACCTGACCGGCGTGCTGGACGACGCGACCTGGGGCAGTGCCACCGCCTCGACCGGCACCGCCACGTTCCTGACGCCGAACCTGGTGTGGACCGGGAACCTCGCGGTCGGCGCGTCGGCGACGATCACCTACACCGTGACGGTGACCGGCAACGGCGACAAGCGGCTCGACAACACCGTCACGTCGGCCACGCCGGGCAACAACTGCCAAGCTGGCTCGACCGACCCGAAGTGCCGGACGTCCACGCCGCTGTCCGGCGTGACCATCGCCAAGGCGGTCGACAAGACCTCGGCCGACCCGGGCGGCGCGGTGACCTACACGGTGACCGTGACCAACACCGGCCAGACGTCGCTGAACGCGAACTTCAGCGACAACCTCACCGGCGTGCTGGACGACGCGACGTGGGGCAGCGCCACCGCCTCGACCGGCACGGCCACGTTCACCTCGCCGAACCTGAACTGGTCGGGCACCCTCGCCGTCGGCGCGACCGCGACGATCACCTACACGGTGACCGTGAAGAAGCCGGTGACCGGCGACTTCCAGCTCAACAACGTGGTCACCTCGACCACGCCGGGCAACAACTGCCCGTCGGGCTCGACCGACGCGCGCTGCAAGACCTCCACGCCGATCGCCGGCCTGCGGATCGTGAAGACGGACAACCGGGCCGAGGTCGTCCCCGGCGACACCGTGACGTACACGATCGTCGTCACCAACACCGGCAAGACGGCGCAGAACGGCGCGACGTTCACCGACAACCTGTCCCAGGTGATCGACGACGCGAACTACAACGCCGACGCCACCGCCACGGTCGGCACGGTCGCCTACACCGCGCCGAACCTGACCTGGACCGGCAACCTCCCGGTGGGCGCGTCGGCCACGGTCACCTACACGGTGACCGTGAAGAACCCCGACCCGGGCGACAAGAAGCTCACCAACCAGGTCGTGTCGACCACGCGGGGCAACAACTGCCCGGCCGGGTCCACCGACCCGTCGTGCAGCACGACGACGCCGGGCCGTGAGCTGACCCTCCAGAAGACCTCGGACAAGGCGACCGCGAACCCCGGCGACACCGTCACCTACACGGTGACCGTGACCAACTCCGGCCAGGTGCCGCTGCCGAACGCGTCGTTCACCGACGACCTGTCCGACGTGGTGGACGACGCGACATGGGGCAGTGCCACCGCCTCGACCGGCACGGCCACGTTCACCTCGCCGAACCTGAAGTGGACGGGCAGCCTCGCGGTCGGCGCGTCCGCGACGGTCACCTACACGGTGACGGTGAAGAACCCGATCACCGGCAACCACAGGCTGGGCAACGTGGTCAGCACCACCGAGCCGGGGAACTGCCCGCCGGGCTCGGCCGACCCGAAGTGCCGGACCACGACCCCGCTGCCGGGCCTGGAGATCACCAAGGCGGTCGACAAGCCGTCGGCCAACCCCGGCGACACGGTGACCTACACGGTGACGGTCCGGAACTCCGGCCAGACGGCGCAGAACGCGAACTTCAGCGACAACCTCACCGGCGTGCTGGACGACGCGACTTGGGGGAGCGTCACGGCGTCGACCGGCACGGCCACGTTCACCGCGCCGAACCTGAACTGGACGGGGACGCTGGCGGTCGGCGCGACGGCGACGATCACCTACCGGGTGACCGTGAAGAACCCGGTGACGGGCGACTTCCAGTTGGGCAACGCGGTCACCTCGACCACGCCGGGCAACAACTGCCCGTCCGGCTCGACCGACCCGAAGTGCAAGACGTCCACCCCGGTGTCCGGCATCGACATCGTGAAGACGGCGGACCGCACCAGCGCGAAGCCCGGCGACGTGGTGACGTACACGGTGGTCGTCCGCAACACCGGCAAGACGGTGCTGACCGGCGCGACGTTCCGCGACGACCTGGCCGACGTGGTGGACGACGCCACGTACGGCTCGGCGTCCGCCACCACCGGCACCACCACCTACGCCGAGCCCACGCTGACCTGGACCGGCAACCTGGCGGTGGGCGCGTCGGCGACGGTCACCTACACGGTGACCGTGAAGAACCCGGTGACCGGGAACTCCCGGCTGGGCAACGCGGTCACCTCGACCACGCCGGGCAGCAACTGCCCGACCGGCACGGCCGACCCGAAGTGCTCGACCAGCACGCCAATCGCGGGTCTGGACATCACCAAGACGGCCGCGCCCGCGTCGGTCAAGCCGGGCGACACCGTCACCTACACGGTCGTGGTGCGCAACACCGGCCAGACCGTCCAAACGGGAGCGACGTTCACCGACGACCTGACCAAGGTCGTGGACGACGCGACGTACGGCAACGACGCCGCCGCCACGATCGGCACGACGTCCTACGCCGCGCCGAAGCTCACCTGGACCGGCAACCTCCCGGTGGGCGCGTCGGCGACGATCACCTACACGGTGACCGTCAAGAACCCGGTGACCGGCGACCACAAGCTGGGCAACGCGGTCACGTCCACGACGCCGGGCAGCAACTGCCCGTCCGGCACGGCCGACCCGAAGTGCTCGACCAGCACGCCGGTCGCGGGCCTGGACATCACCAAGACGGCCGCGCCCGCCAACCCGAACCCGGGCGGCACCGTCACCTACACGGTGACCGTCCGCAACACCGGCCAGACCCCGCAGAACGGTGCGTCGTTCACCGACGACCTGACCGACGCGCTGGACGACGGCGCGTACAACGGGGACGGTTCGGCCACGGTCGGCGCGGTGGGCTACGCCGAACCGGTGCTGACGTGGACCGGTGACCTGCCGGTCGGCTCGCAGGCCGTGGTCACCTACTCGGTGAAGGTGGACGACCCGCCGGCCGGCGACCACCGGCTGCGCAACGCCGTCACGTCCGGCTCGCCGGGCAGCAACTGCCCGCCGGGCTCGGCCGACCCGAAGTGCTCGACGGTCACGCCGCTGCCGGGCCTGGAGATCAAGAAGACCGTCGACCGCGCGAACGCCAAGCCCGGCGACGTGGTCACCTACTCGGTCGTGGTCCGCAACACCGGCCAGACGGCGCTGACCGGCGCGACCACCGTCGACGACCTGACCGGCGTGCTGGACGACGCGACGTGGGGCAGCGCGACCGCCTCCACCGGCACCGCCGCGTTCACCTCGCCGAAGCTCACCTGGACCGGCGACCTGCCGATCGGCGGCACCGCGACCATCACCTACACGGTGACCGTCAAGAACCCGGTGACCGGCGACTACAAGCTGGTCAACGACGTCCGCTCCACGACGCCGGGCGCGGTGTGCGTCACCTGCACCACGACCACGCCGATCGCCGGCCTGACCATCCAGAAGAGGTCGACGCCCGGCACGGTCAACCCCGGCGACGTGGTGACGTACACGGTCACCGCGACCAACACCGGCCAGACCGTCCAAACGGGAGCGACGTTCACCGACGACCTGACCAAGGTCCTGGACGACGCCGACTACGGCAACGACGCCGCCGCCACGATCGGCACGACGTCCTACGCCGCGCCGAAGCTCACCTGGACCGGCGACCTGCCGATCGGGGCCACCGCCACGGTCACCTACACGGTGACGGTGAAGAACCCGAACCCCGGCGACAAGAAGCTCACCAACGCGGTGACCTCGGACTCGCCCGGCAACAACTGCCCCGCCGGCTCGACCGACCCGAGGTGCTCGACCAGCACGGCGGGCCGCGAGCTGACCATCCAGAAGACGTCGGACAAGCAGACCGCGAACCCCGGCGAGACGGTGACCTACACGCTCACCGTCACCAACACCGGCCAGGTCGCGTTCACCCCGGCGACCGCCACCGACGACCTGACCGACGTGGTGGACGACGCGACGTGGGGCGGCGCCACCGCCTCGACCGGCACGGCCACGTTCACCTCGCCGACCCTGTCCTGGTCGGGCGACCTGGCGCCGGGCGCGACCGCGACCATCACCTACTCGGTGACGGTGAAGAACCCGACGACCGGCAACCACAGCCTGGCCAACCGGGTCGGCTCGGACCTCCCGGGCAACTGCCCGCCCGGCTCGGCCGACCCGCGCTGCTCCACCACGACCGCGCTGCCGGGCCTGGACATCGCCAAGGCGGTCGACGTCACCACGGCCAAGCCGGGCGACACCGTCACCTACACCGTGACCGTGCGCAACACCGGCCAGACGCCGCTCAACGCGTCGTTCAGCGACGACCTGACCGGCGTCCTGGACGACGCGACGTGGGGCAGCGCCACCGCGTCGACCGGCACGGCCACGTTCAGCGCGCCGAACCTGACCTGGTCCGGTGCGCTGGCGGTCGGCGCGACGGCGACGGTCACCTACACGGTCACCGTCAAGAACCCGGTGACGGGCGACTTCCGGCTGGCCAACGCGGTCACGTCGAGCACGCCCGGCAACAACTGCCCGACCGGCAGGGCCGACCCGAAGTGCTCGACGTCGACCCCGCTGTCCGGTTTGGACATCACCAAGAAGGTCGACAAGGCCACGGCGAACCCCGGCGACACGGTGACCTACACGGTGACCGTGCGCAACGCCGGCCAGACGCCGCAGAACGCGTCGTTCAGCGACGACCTGACCGGTGTCCTGGACGACGCGACGTGGGGCGGCGCGACCGCGACCGCCGGCACCGCGACGTTCAGCTCGCCGAACCTCACCTGGTCCGGCACGCTCGGCGTCGGCGAGTCGGCGATGGTCACCTACACGGTGACGGTGACCGGCGCGGGCGACAAGACGCTGGGCAACGCGGTCACCTCCGACACCCCGGGCAGCAACTGCCCGGCCGGCTCGACCGACCCGAAGTGCAAGACGTCCACCGCGGTGTCCGGCGTCCGGATCGAGAAGTCGGTGGACCGGCAGCAGGCGCTGCCCGGCGACACGGTCACCTACACCGTGACGGTCACCAACGACGGCCGGACCCCGCTGACCGGGGCGACGTTCACCGACGACCTGACCGGCGTGCTGGACGACGCGGCGTGGGGCGGCGCGACCGCCTCGACCGGCACCGCCGCGTTCAGCTCGCCGAGGCTCACCTGGACCGGCGACCTGCCGGTCGGCGGCACGGCCACCGTCACCTACACGGTGAAGGTGGAGAACCCGGTCAGCGGCGGCGACTTCCGGCTGGACAACGTGGTGACGTCCACGACGCCGGGCAGCAACTGCCCGACCGGGGCGGCCGGGTGCCGGACGTCCACGCCGATCTCCGCGCTGCGGATCGTCAAGACCAGCGACGCCGACGAGGTGGTGCCCGGCGACACGGTCCGGTACACGATCTCCGTCGTCAACACCGGCAGGACGCCGATCTCCGGCGCGACCTTCACCGACGACCTGACCGCCGTCCTCGACGACGCGGACTACGGCGGCGACGCGGTCGCCACCACCGGCGCGGTCTCCTACGCCGAGCCGAGGCTGACCTGGACCGGCGACCTGGCGGTCGGCGAGTCCGCGAGCGTCACCTACACGGTGACCGTCAAGGACCCCGACCCGGGCGACAAGAAGATGGTCAACCGGGTCACCTCGGACACGCCGGGCGGCAACTGCGCGGCCGGCTCGACCGACCCGTCGTGCAGCACCGAGACCCCGGGCCGCGAGCTGACCATCCAGAAGACATCGGACAAGCAGACCGCGAACCCCGGCGACACGGTCACCTACACGGTCGTGCTCACCAACACCGGGCAGGTGCCGCTGACCGGCGCGGTCGTCACCGACGACCTGACCGACGTGGTGGACGACGCCACCTACGGGTCGGCGACGGCGACCACGGGCGCGGTGTCCTACACGGCGCCGAGGCTGACCTGGACCGGCGATCTCGCGGTCGGCGCGTCCGCGACGGTCACCTACACGGTGACGGTGGACAACCCGATCACCGGCAACCACCGGCTGGCCAACGTGGTCAGCTCGGACACCCCGGGCAACTGCCCGCCCGGCTCGGACGACGCGGCGTGCGGCACGACCACCCCGCTGCCCGGCCTGGAGATCGTGAAGCGGGCCGGCCAGGCGTCGGCCAAGCCGGGCGACACCGTCACCTACACGGTGACCGTGCGCAACACCGGTCAGACGCCGCAGAACGCGAGCTTCACCGACGACCTCACCCAGGTCGTGGACGACGCGACGTTCGGTTCGGCGTCCGCCACGGTCGGCACGGCCACCTACACCGCGCCGAAGCTGACCTGGAACGGCGCGTTGGCGGTCGGCGAGACGGCGACCATCACCTACGCGGTGACCGTGAACGACCCGGTGACCGGCGACTTCAAGCTGGGCAACGCGGTCACCTCGGACACCCCCGGCGGCAACTGCCCGGCCGGCTCGACCGACCCGAAGTGCTCGACGGTGACGCCGATCGCGGGCCTGAGCATCGAGAAGAAGTCTTCGCCCGCCTCGGTGAAGCCCGGTGACACGGTGACCTACACGGTGACCGTGACCAACACCGGCCAGACGGCGCAGGAGGACGCGACGTTCACCGACGACCTGACCCAGGTCCTGGACGACGCCGTCTACAGCAACAACGGCACCGCCACCACGGGCAGCGTCGTCTACTCCGCGCCGAAGCTGACGTGGGTGGGCGACCTCCCGGTGGGCGGCACGACCACCGTCACCTACACGGTCAAGGTCAAGGACCCGATCACCGGCGACCACCGGCTGACCAACGTGGTCAGCTCCACCTCGCCGGGCGGCAACTGCCCGCCGGGGTCGGCCGACCCGAAGTGCTCCACGACCACCGCGCTGCCGGGCTTGGAGATCACCAAGACCGCCGACAAGGCGGACGCCAAGCCGGGCGACACCGTCACCTACACGGTGACCGTGCGCAACACCGGTCAGACGCCGCAGAACGCGAGCTTCACCGACGACCTGACCAGGGTCGTGGACGACGCGACGTTCGGTTCGGCGTCCGCCACGGTCGGCACGGCCACCTACACCGCGCCGAAGCTGACCTGGAACGGCACGCTGGCGGTCGGCGAGACGGCGACCATCACCTACGCGGTGACCGTGAACGACCCGGTCACCGGCGACTTCAAGCTGACCAACGCGATCGTGTCGGACACGCCGGGCGGCAACTGCCCGCCGGGCTCGACCGACCCGAAGTGCGGTGTGGTCACCGCGATCGCGGGCCTGGCCATCGAGAAGAAGTCGTCGCCGGCCACGGTGAAGCCCGGTGACACGGTGACCTACACGGTGACCGTCAAGAACACCGGCCAGACCGTCCAAACAGGAGCGAGCTTCACCGACGACCTGACCAGGGTCCTGGACGACGCCGACTACGACAACGACGGCACCGCAACGATCGGCGTGGTCACGTTCACCTCGCCGACGCTGACCTGGACCGGCGACCTGCCGATCGGGGCCACCGCGACGGTCACCTACACGGTCAAGGTCAAGGACCCGATCCCCGGCGACCGCCGCCTGGTGAACGCGGTCACCTCCACCACGCCGGGCAACAACTGCCCGGGTGCCTCGGGCGGCCGGGCGGCGGACACGAGGTGCTCGACCGACACCGCCCTGCCGGGCATGACGATCACCAAGTCGGTGGACCGCACCGCCGCCAAGCCGGGCGACACCGTCACCTACACCGTGACCGTGGCCAACACCGGCCGCACGCCGCTCGACGCGAGCTTCACCGACGACCTCGCCCAGGTCGTGGACGACGCCACGTTCGGCTCGGCGTCCGCCGACCTCGGCACGGCCACCTACACCGCGCCGAAGCTCACCTGGAACGGCACGCTCCCGGTCGGGGCCACCGCGACGGTCACCTACGCGGTGACCGTCAAGAACCCGGTGCCCGGCGACTTCAAGCTCACCAACGTGATCACCTCGGAGACGCCGGGCAGCGAGTGCGCGGCCTGCACGACGGTGACCCCGATCGCGGGCCTGAGCATCGAGAAGACGTCGTCGCCCGACCTGGTGGGCCCCGGCGACACGCTGACCTACACGGTGACCGTGCGCAACACCGGCCAGACCGTCCAAACAGGAGCGAGCTTCACCGACGACCTGACCAGGGTCCTGGACGACGCGACCTACAACGACGACGCGACGGCCACCGCCGGCACCGCGACCTACGCGAACCCGGTGCTGACCTGGACCGGCGACCTGGCGATCGGGGCGACCGCCACGGTCACCTACTCGGCGACGGTCGACTCCCCGGTCACCGGCGACCACTCGCTGCGCAACGCGGTGCGGTCGGACACGCCGGGCAGCAACTGCCCGCCGGGCTCGACCGACCCGAAGTGCGGCACGGTCACCGAACTGCCCGGCCTGACCATGGAGAAGACCGCGAGCAGCACCACGGCCGCGCCGGGCGACACGGTGACCTACACGGTGACCGTCACCAACACCGGCCAGACCGCGCTGACCGCGAGCTTCACCGACGACCTGACCGAGGTGCTCGACGACGCGGCGTACAACGCCGACGCGACCGCCAGTGCCGGCACCGTCGGCTACACCGCGCCGAAGCTGACCTGGACCGGGCAGCTCGGGGTCGGGGCGAAGGCGACGATCACCTACACGGTGACCGTGCGCAAACCGGCGACCGGCGACCTCAAGCTGGCCAACGCGATCGTGTCGGACACGCCGGGCACGAACTGCCCGCTGCCGATGCCCGCTCGCGCGGGCGTGGTGGACCCGCGCTGCTCGGCCTCGGTCCTGGTGCCGCGCCTGGCGATCGTGAAGACGGTCGACCGGTCCGAGGCGAAGCCGGGCGAGACGGTGACCTACACCGTCGTGGTCGCCAACACCGGCCAGGTCGACCTGCCGGCCGCGAACTTCACCGACGACCTGAGCGGGGTGCTGGACGACGCGGTGTTCCTGACCTCGTCGGCGACCACCGGCACCTCGTCGTTCGCCGACCCGACGCTGACCTGGACCGGGCAGCTCGCCGTCGGCGCGGAGTCGACGGTGACCTACCGGGTGAAGCTGGCCGACCCGCCGACCGGTGACTTCGTGCTGCGCAACGTGGTCACCTCCGACACGCCGGGCCAGCTGTGCCCGGGGCCGGACTGCGGCACCACGACACCGGTGTCCGGGCTGGAGATCACCAAGGCGGCCGACCGCGAGCGGGTGAAACCGGGCGACCGCGTCACCTACACGGTGACCTTGCGCAACACCGGCAGGACGCCGCTGGTCGGGGTCGGCTTCGTCGACTCGCTGGTCGCCGTGCTGGACGACGCCACGTTCGACGGCGCGTCGGAGGGCGCGGTGTACCAGGCCCCGGTGCTGTCCTGGACGGGCGACATCGCGGTCGGCGGCACCGCCGAGGTGACCTACACGGTGACGGTGACCGGCAACGGCGACCGCAACCTCACCAACGGGGTCAGCTCGGACGCGCCGGGCACGAACTGCCAGGCGGGCGGTGACGACCCGAGGTGTTCGACCAGGACGCCGGTCGAGCCGACGCCGCCGATCGCGTCGACCGGCGTGCCACTGCTGCCCTGGCTGCTGGGTGGCCTGCTGTTGCTGCTCGCGGGCGGCGGACTGGTGTACACGACAAGGAGGGCACGGCGGTGACGGAAGGCTTGTCGATCTCCATCGACAACGCGCACGACCAGGTGCACGGCGGTGACGAGCTGGCGTACAAGATCACGGTGCGCAACACCGGTTCGTCCGATGTGGAGGGACTGCGGGTGACGCAGTCCGTCCCGCCGGGCGTGCGGGTGGTGACCGCGGACCAGGACGGCCGGACGTCGGCGACGGCGGTGCAGTGGACCGCGTCCGTCCCGGCGGGCAAGGACCTCACGCTCACCGACAAGGTGGTGTTCGACACCGCGCCGGACGGCACGGCGCGGCTGGCGAGTTCGGTGTGCGCGTACCGCAGCGGCGAGACCCGCCCGGTGGTGTGCTCGACGGACTCCGACCAGCTCGCCGCGTCCCCGCCGGCGCTGGCGAAATCGCCGATGCCGTGGTGGCCGCTGGTGGCGGCGGTGGTCGTGCTCGTGGTGGCGGCGGGGGTGTTCGTACTGCTGCGCCGACGTCGGCGGAACCGGGCGGCGGCCTGACCCGGGGGTGCCCAGTGTGGTGGTCGAGCCGCAGCGGGTTCGCTTGTGGGCGTGGGACGTCGGTCGTGGGACTTGGGGCGGACCATGGCGGACAGGGCGTCGCAGTGTCGTCGGGCGAGGCCGGTCAGTGCGGCGTTGCGCTTCTTCGCTTAGACGCGTTCGCGCTGGTAGTTGGTTCTCCTTATGGGGTTCGCGAGGGCTGCGAGGAACGCGCGTTCGAGTCGGCGGCTGAGGTTGCGGGGCGCGTGCGCGGCGGCGATCGCGGTCGACTCGCGGCGTCCGGCAGTTCGGATTCCGGTCGGTTCGCCGGACTGCATCTCCGGCACCGCCAAGTCGTCGGGGAAGCCGACCAGGACGTCCAGTTCGGCGTGGGTGTCGTCGCCGGTGTCGACGGCGCGCAGCGTGTGCGGCAGGGCGTCGGTCTTGGCGTTGCCCGGATGGAGGTCGGCGGCGCGTCGTGCGGTCGTCGCCCGCCGGCGTCCGAGTCCGGGGAGGCGGCGAAACCGCGTCCCTGTCGGCGTTCCGACGATGTCGCCGGCCCGGTGGCACGCTCACGGATCATGCGGTCGACCGGCGCGGGAAGTCGTACCGGACCCGGCGGGCACCGCTCCACGGGCAAGCGCCGCGAACGAGGTAGCGGAGGCCGCCCGTGTCGGTGCGGATGACCGAGTCGATCGTGGCGCTGATCCTGTTCGCGCTGGTGGTGCCGCTGGCGGTGCTGCCCTGGGTGCACCGCCAGTACCGGCGGTTCGGCCGGCTGCGCGGCTGGTCGGCGTTAGTCGCGGCGGCCGGGGTGCTCTACGGCTGCGGCCTGGTCGCGTTCACGCTGTTCCCGCTGCCGGTGGTGACACCGGACTTCTGCGCGGGTCGCCGGTTCTCCGACTCGTGGCAGTTGCAGCCGTTCGCGTCGCTGGACGACATCCTGCGGGACGGCAGCCCGGCCCTGTGGCAGGTGCTGCTGAACGTGCTGCTGTTCATGCCGCTGGGGTTCCTGCTGCGCTACCGGTTCGGGCGCGGGTTCGTCACCTCGGTGGCGCTGGGCGTCCTGGTGTCGGCGTCGGTCGAATTCGTCCAGGGCTCCGCCGTGCTGGGCCTCTACCCGTGCCCGTACCGCCTGGCCGACGTCGACGACGTGCTGACCAACACCACCGGCACCGCCGTCGGCTGGCTCGTGGCGATCCCGCTCGCGCGCCTCCTGCCGCCCGCGAACGCCGAGCACGACCCGGACCTCGCGCCACCCGGCCTGCCCCGGCGCGGCCTGGCGTTCGCGGGCGACCTGCTGGTCTTCGAGCTGACCCAGTTCGCGATCCTGGTGGTCATGGCGCTGGCCGGGGAGAGCACCCGCAACCTCGCCGAATCGCCGCGCTTCACCACGTTCCTGTCGGCGGCCACGCTGACCTTCTACACGCTCGTGGTGCCGCTGCTGCGCGCCGACCGCGCCACCCCGGGCCAGGTGGTGTTCCACCTCGCGCTGCAACGCGTGCACGGCGGCCCGGCCCCGTGGTACGCGGTGGTGGTCCGGTTCGCGGTCTGGTGGGTGCCGGTCCTGGTGCTCAGCTTCGCCTGGGTCCTGCTCCTGGCGGCGGTGCTGGCCCTCGCCACCTGGCTCCGCCGCGACCGCCGCAGCCTGCTGGGCCTGCTCTCGCACACCCGCACCACGACCAGGGCCGCGCTCGTCGCCGCACCACGACGCACGACCGGCCGGCCACCGTGACCGCCGACTCCGGTCGGCGGGCGAGGGCGGCTACACCGGGACGTCCAGGGTCGCGGTGTAGCCGCCGGTCACGTCGCCGGTCACGGTGGCCAGCTGTTCGTCGTGGCCGTCGCTGAACACGTTGTCGGTCTCCAGCGACGTCTGCGCCAGGTTCCGGACGCTCTGCACGTACCCCGCCGTGCCGTACACGGCCTTGCAGACGTCCGCCGGCAGCGCGAGCTGCGTGGTGGTGATCTTGGTGCCCGCCTTCGTCGCCTCGGCGAGGCTCGGGTACACCTCGAAGTGGACGTGCGGCCACCGCCCCGAGTACGCGGCCGGGAAGATGCTGGTGAACGTCACCACCCCGGTCGCGTCGGCTTCCTGCACGCCGCGCAGGTAGTTCTCGCCGGTGACGCCCGGCGAGTACATCGAGTACTTCCCGTCGATGTCGCAGTGCCACAGGTACACCGCCGCGCCCGCGTAAGGCGCGCAAGCCGATGCCGTGTTCTGCACGGTCAACGTGATGGTCAACGGCACGCCTTCGGCCGTGCGCGACCCGGTGCCGAAGCTGGTGCGGATGTCGCTGCGCACGATCCCGCTCTGCGTCAGCACGTTCGGCCCGTTGGACCCGTCGCCGGGGTACGGCCCGCCGGTCTCCTCGGGGATCGCGTTCCGGCACTGCGCCGCGCCGGAGGTCGCGGGACTCTCCGAAGTGGACGTTGCCGGCGAGGACGTTCCCGGGGACGACGCCGTGGTGGACGGACCGCACGCGGCCAGGGACGCGAGACCCGCGCCACCCAGCAGGGTGAGCGCCCGCCGCCGGTTGAGCGTGGCGAGGTCGAAGGCGAGTCCGCGGTCGTGGATGGCTGTCATGGTTTCCACCCTGACCGGGTTTCCTGTGCCCGGCCTGTGCGGTCGCTATGCGTGGACCAGCGGTGCGTCCCAGTCGATCCGGTGCTCGAACTGCCACGTGAAGCGTTCGGGCTTGGCGAACTTCATGGCCACCGGCATCAGCAGGTCGCGCACCACCCGGGCCACCGGTCCCGCCGCCTTGTCCTGGTTGGTGCGGGCCGCCATGGCGATGATCCGCTCGACCCGGTCCCGCCGCAGCCCCTCGTAGGCCGCGAACGCCTCCCGGTACGGCAGGTCGCGCAGGCACCGGGCCAGTTCCACGCCGCTCTCGGCGGCCAGGGACGCACCCTGCCCGGAACTGGGGGAGGTGGCGTGCGCGGCGTCACCGACCAGCACCATCCGGCCCCGGCTCCACGTCGGCACCGACGGGATGTCCTCCAGCGGCCCGGTGACCAGCAGGTCCTCCGGCGGGGTCTGCCCGATCATGGCCATCGCCGGGACCCGGTCGTCCGCGAACGCCTCGCGCAGCACGCGCAGCCACTGCGCGGCGTCGGTGGCGCGGGCCTGCGCGGCGGTGAGCGGGGTGCGGTTGGGCAGGTTCGCGAACCAGCCGCCGGAGCCGTCGGGCAGCACCTGGTAGCCGAAGAACGCGCGCTTGCCGAACGCCAGGTACATCCTGCCGTCGGTGGACGGCAGGCCGGTGCGGGCGACGTCCGCGCCGAACCCGAGCAGCCCCACGTACCGGGGTGCCGGCGCGGCCGGGTCGATCAGCCCGCGCACCACCGACCGGATGCCGTCCGCGCCGACCAGGACGTCGCCGTGCGCGGTGGTGCCGTCGGCGAACCGGGCCACCACGCCGTCCGGCGACTCCTCCGCGCCGACCAGTTCGCGGCCGTGCTCGGTCGGCACGCCGCGCCGGTCGGCTTCCTCGCGCAGCACCCGGTACAGCCGGTCGCGCCGCACCAGCAGCTGGGGCGGGTTGCTGCCGAACGCGCCGAGCACCTTGCCGTTCCAGCTCTGCATGGCCATCGACGTGATGGGCTCGCCGATGGCGCGCACCGCGTCGGCCAGGCCGAGCACGGACAGCGCGTCGAGCCCGTTGGGCGCGATGCTCAGCGCCCCGCCCACGCCCTCGGCGGTGCGGCCGTACGCCTCGTGGACGGTCGCGTCGATGCCCGCCTGCCGCAGCGCCATCGCGGTCACCGGGCCCGCTATGCCCCCGCCGATCACCAGAACCTTCATGACGTCCCCTCCGCTTGGTTGTGGAATTCGGCCCACATCGGGGCCCACCCGGTGTCCGGGTGCTCGATCCGGGCGATGAAGCCCTCGACGAACGCCGCCTCGGCGTCCAGCAGGGCCAGCCGGTACTCCTCTTCGACCAGGAACAGCGGGTGCACGTCGGTGCCGTCGACCAGCGCCCGGATCTCGGCGCGCTGCTCGGCCAGCCGGGTCAGCCGGTCGGTGAGCAGCCCGACGACCTCGTCCGGCGGCAGCGCGGCGATCAGCGACAGCGCGGCGACGAAGTGCGGGTACTCGTGCCGGGGCTCGACCACCAGCTCGCGCATCCAGTCGCGCAGCTCGGTCCGGCCGGCCGGGGTGAGCGCGTAGACGGTGCGCTCGGGCCGCTGGCCGTCGCGGGAGGTCTCGTGCTCGGCGATGAACCCGGCTTTGGCGAGCTGCCCGACCACCATGTAGAGCGACCCGTGGGTGAACTTGATGCTGCGCGCGTCCCCGTGCTCGCGCAGCATCCGGCTCAGCTCGTAGGGGTGCGCGGGCCGTGCGGCCAGGTAGCTCAGCACGGCCAGGCCCAGCAGGTTGCCGACCTTGCGCTTGCCCGACATGCGTCCTCCTGTAGTCAGGACTGACTATCCACTTCTAACTAGTCAGTGTCAACTATTTGCCGGGCGGGTGGTCCGGCCCGGCGGGGTGCGGTGATCCCGACCCCGGCACGAATATCCCGAAGCCCGTGCCGCCCCGTTCGGGCACCCCCGGCGTGAGCTGGGCCGATCCGCCGGTTCCCGGGAGGGGCGAACCGATCGCGACGGCCCCTCGAACCCCCGGTGTGGAGCCACTGGGGAGGTGCGCGGCCGTGAAGCACGCGGATCAACTGCACGCGACCGTGGAACGTCTGGCGATCGGCCTCGGCTGGCCGCTCGTGCTCGCCGAGGGGAACGTCTACGTGCCCACCGGTCGCGGGATCGTCGGCCTGGTGGTGCCGGAGCGGTTCGGCGGCCGGGTGGACGCGGAGTTCCACCGCCGGGGCATCGTCGCGGCGACCGTGGCGCTGCCGGACGGGGCGTGGGCGTTCCTGGTGGAGGCCCCGGACGTCCGGGAGCCGGTGCCGGACGGGGTGCTGGTGGTCGACGGCCCGCGCCACCTGCCCGTGCCGCCCAGCGTGGTCGGCGACGGTCCGGTGCGGTGGGTGCGCGAGCCGAGGACGGACGTCCGGGCGCTGCCGCCGTTCCGGGTGGCGCTCACCGTGGTCCGCCGGCTCTCGGCGCTTCGGGCCTGACCACCGCGTGCCCCGGGCCCGGCCGCCCGCTGCCGGGCGGTCCGCGAGCGCGTGGCGGGGCCGCCGTGCTTTGCCGGGGCCATGTGGGAGCAGCGGATCACCGAGGCGTGGGAGCGGCTGGACGAACTGTCCGAAGAGGACTTACGGGCGGCGCTGGACCTCGGGCTGCCGGGGGAGCGCCGGCGGCGCGCGGTGATCCAGACGGCCAGTTCGCTGCGCAACCTCGGGCAGCCGGAGATCGCGGTCGAACTGCCGGCCGCCGAGCAGGACGCCGGCTCCGACCACCTGGACGGCGCGGTGCGCGCGTTCCCGGCGCCGGCCGACGTGGGCCGGGAGCGGGAGGCGGTCTCGGTGGCGCTGGAGGCGTTGGCCCCGCACCTGCCGCGCTACCGGCGCTCGCTGGGCGACTACGCGCGGGCCCTGCTGGGCTGAGCGCGGACCAGCAGGTCCACCGCCAGCCAGAGCAACCACCCGCTCCACAGCACGTACCCGGCGAAGTTGACCGTCCCGAGCCCGGCGACGCCGGCCAGGACGCCCGCCGCGGACACCAGGGCCAGGGTCGCCGACCACCGGCCCGGCTTCAGCGCGCGCACCACCAGGACCGTCCACAAGGCGGTCAGCAGGTAGCCGCCGGTTTCGCCGATCCCGTTGCCCAGCACCGCGTTGAGCACCTCGAACCGCCGTACGTCGGCTGGCGCGTCGGGGGACAGGCCGGGCACCAGCAACGGCCAGCGCAGCAGCCCCACCACCTGGACGACGGCCGCCGCGACGCCCACCGCGCGGGCGGCGGGCGCGCCGCCGGCGAGTCTCGACGTCAGCACGGCGACCGGTGCCAGCAGCGCCGCGCCGAGCGCGAGCAGGGCGAACTCCCAGGCGATCGCGGGGTCGGCGTGGAAGCGCCGCAGCGCGTCGGCGCTGTCGTGGGTCAGCACGGCGGGGTAGTCGAACGACGTGCCGAGCAGCACGAACGCCAGGTTGGCCGCGACGACGGCGGCGATCAGCACGAGGGCGGTGGGGACGCGCATGTCCGGACTCCTTGTCTCTGTACGGTGTGCAGAGTCTGGACGGTGTACAGTGATCGTGTCAACCACCGGGAGGGCGGATGGGCAAGCCGGGACCGAAGCGGACGCTGTCCGAGGACGCGATCGCGGCCGCGGCGCTGGAACTGCTGGACGAGCGCGGCGCGGACGCGGTGTCCGTGCGCAGCATCGCCGGCCGGCTCGGCATCGCGCCCAACGCCGTGTACACGTACTTCCCGGACAAGGCCGCGGTGCTGCGCGCCGTCGTGGACCGGATCATCGGCGAGCAGAGCCTGGCCGTGCTCGCCGACGACCGGCCGTGGCGGCTGCGGATCCGCGAGGTCGCCCTGCAACTGCGGGCGAACCTGCTGCGCCACCCCGGCGCGGCCGGGCTCCTGCTGGGCGCGCCGATGGACGGCCCGCGCGCCCAGGAGTTCGGCGAACGCCTGCTCGACGTGCTCGCCGAGGCGGGTCTGCCGCCCGAGGACGCCGCGCGCGCCTCGTACGCGCTGATCGTCTACATCCTGGGCGCGATCGCCCTGGAGGCCGCCGAGGTCGACCCGACCCGGCCGGCCCCGCCCGAGGCCGACCGGGTCGCCGCCCGCCGCGCGGCCTTCGCCGCCGTGCCCGCCGAGGCGTACCCGCGCACGGCGGCGGTCGGCCACGTCATGGCCGGTTACGTGTCGACCGACCAGTTCGTCTGGGGGCTGGACCGGCTCGTGGCGGGCCTCGCCGACCGGCCCGGCTGACCCGGCTCAGCGCGGGGAACCCCACAGCACGGTCACCTCCGGTTCGCCCCCGCCGGGCGGCGGAGCGGTCCGGCGCCCGGTCGCCGGGTGCCGTTCGCGGACCACGTCGACGCCCTTCGTGCCCCGGTCCACCACGACCACGACGTGCGCGCCCGGCGGCACCCGACGCCACGCCCCCTCCTGGCCGGCCGGGATCCGCGCGCGGTCGAGGCACCTGGCGTCGGCGAACAGCGCCACCAGGTCCGCGGCCGCGCCGACCCTCGGCGCGGCCCGGCACCGCTCCTGGTGGCCGCCCCGCGCGTAGCCCGCCAACTCCGCGAGGTCCGCCTCGCCGTAGCCGATCGGCCAGATCGAGATCCGCTCCTCCCGCGCCCGCGCCAGCGCGCGGCCGGTGTCCACCCGGTAGTCCGCGCCCGCCAACAGGAAGATCACCTTCGGCCCGTCGCGGTCGCGGTGGAACAGGTCGACCGCGCGGTCCAGCCCGTCGGCGGCGGATTCGTAGTCGACCACCTTCGGCACGCTGTCGTACGCCCGTTCCAGCCTGGTGAGCAGCCGGACGCCGGCGAGCTGCTCGCGCACCACGTCGCGCGGCACCCGGGCCGACACGTCCACCAGCACGGCGACCTGCGCGGGCGGCAGCCCGGCGGGCGCGCCCAGCCGGAGCGCGGGGGACTGGTTCATGCCGATGGTGACGGCCGCCGCCAGCGCGAAGGCCGCGCACCGCCGCCGCACCGAGCCGTCGGGGGCGACCGCCGCGGCGGTGCGCCTGACCTGACCGGCCAGGGCGGCCAGGTAGCGGCCCGGGAAGCCGCTACCGGCCGGCGACCGGCGAGGTGGGTGGGAATCGGTCAACGCGGCCCAGTAGCGGGCCGCGAAGGTGGGGCGAGTGGTCACCGGATCGCCCCCGGATCGTCGAGCGGCGCGCGGACCGGGGTCCGCGCGCCGCTGTCGGTGGCAGGGTCGGCGTGCTGCTCGATCGCCTGCCGCGCGGCCTGGAACGCCGCGAGTTGTTGGAGGACGGCCGGCGCGGAGGCGCCGACCGCGATCGCGGCGGCGACGCCGGCGAGCTGGTCGTGGAAGACCGCTCCCGCCACGCCGCCGAGGAAGAGCCTGGTGATCCCCGCCGCCAACCTGGCGGGCAGGTCCACGAACTTCGCGAAGGAGGGCGGTTTCGCCCTGCTCCGGGACCGCTTCTGCCGACGAGCTTCCTGCCACGCCTCGACCTGCGCGAACACCGTGATGGCCTCGACCAGGGCCCCGCCTGCCGCACCCAACGTGATAGCGGTCAGCAAATCCATCCGATTCCCAGCCCCCGTTCACCGGAGTCGACCCGCTCAACCGGAAAGTCCCCGCCGGCCTCCGCTGAATACGTGAAGCAAGGGGTTTCATCCGTTCGGGTCGCAATCTTCCGATGGGGAAGGCGCAATAGTGCGGCAAAAAAGAACTCGCGTCCGGCCCGCCGATCGTTTCGGCGGACCCGCCGGCTTCGGTCCGGGGCGGGTCCGGGGTGCCGGACCCCGATACCCTGCCCGGGGCGTCCCGACCGGCCGTGGAGAGGCAGCGCGTGAAGCGGTGGCAGAAGGTCCTGGTCGCGCTCGCGGCGGTGCTCGCCCTGCTGGTCGGCGCGGCGTTCACCACCACGGCGGTGCTGGGCGTGCGCGATCCCTGGACGTCGCTGCGGATCCTGGCCGCCGAGCCGTCGGAGCAGTACGAGCACTTCGACACGCGCGAGATCCCCGCGTCGGCCGACCCCGTGGCGTGGCCGGCGGACCTCAGGCCGCTGCCCGACTCGGTCGCCGGGCACTCCGTGCCGGACCTGCTGGAATCGACCCGCGCCAACGCGTTCCTGGTGGTGCGCAACGGCACCCTGGTCCACGAGTGGTACCGCGAGGGGCACGACGCGGGCACGCCCGTGGCGTCGTTCTCGATCGCCAAGTCGTTGGTGAGCCTGCTCGTCGGGCAGAGCATCGCGGCCGGGAAGCTGCGCGAGTCCGACCTGCTGGTGGACCGGGTCCCGCAACTGCGCGGCGGCGGCGGCGACTACGACAAGATCACCGTGCGGGACCTGCTCGACATGACCTCCGGCGTCGACCTGCCCGAGGTCTTCGACAAGACCCGGCCGTTCACCGGCACCGCCGGCATGTACCTGACGACGGACCTGCGCCGGTTCGCGCTCGACCACCGGGGTGTCGCCTCGCCGCCGGGGGCGAAGGCCGATTACCGCAGCCTCAACAGCGAGTTGCTCGGCCAGGTCGTCGCCGAGGTCGAGGGCGTGCCGCCCGCCCGGCTGCTCGCCGAGCGGATCTGGGGCCCGATCGGCGCGGAGCGGCCCGCGACCTGGGCGCTGGACCACGACGGCGGGCGCGAGCACGCGTACTGCTGCGTCAACGGTTCGCCGCGCGACTTCGCCAAGATCGGGCAGTTGATGCTCAACGACGGCATGGCGCGCGGCAAACCCGTCGTGCCGTCCCAGTGGGTGCTGCGGGTGCGCACCCCGGCACCGTCCGAACTGCGGGGGTGGGGGTATTCCGCCCAGTGGTGGCACCCCAAGGGCGGCAACGGCCGGGAGTTGCTCGCCGTGGGCATCCACGGCCAGTTCATCTACGTGGACCCGGCGTCCCGCACGGTCGTGGTGAAGTTCGGGGACAACCCGCAACAGGACGTCTTCCAGGAGACCGCGACGTTGGCCGTCATGCGCGGACTGGCCCGGTGAACGAACCGCGGACGCGACCGGTCCTCACGCACCTCGACTGTCCACTTCGGACATACCGAGGCGTGCGAGGACCGGTCGAAGCCGTGCCGTGGGGTGGACGGCGTCACCCCACGACCCGGCGGACCACTGTCAGACCCCGGAGATCTTCCGGATCCAGCTGCGCCCCGCGCTCACCGACGCGTAGTCGGTGACGCTGGAGCGGTCGCTGGTGGAGGCGACGCCGACCTGGATGCCCTTGTCGAGCATCGGGCCGCCGGAGTCGCCGCCCGCGACCGCGCCGTTCGGGGTGCGGGCCTGGATCGACGGGCCGCCCAGGTAGTCCTGGGAGTTGACGCTGGAGATCTTCACGTCGGCCTTCTTCAGCACCGGGGACTGGTTCTGGCCCTCGTTGTCCTTGGTGGTCGAACCCCAGCCGTAGACGGTGGCGGCGTCGCCGACCTTGGCATCGGAGGCGCTGCCGGACAGCTTGGCGAACGTGCTGCCGCCGTCGGCGGAGAGCTTGAGCAGGGCGAGGTCCCCGCCGTTGTACAGGTAGGTCGCCGACGCCTTGACGTGCGTGCCGCCGTTGGACTTGTTCGACCCGACGTAGAGGTCGATGTCGGTGATCTGCCGGTTGTTGCCGTCGAACAGGCAGTGCCTGGCGGTCAGCACCCAGCGCGGGGCGATCAGGGTGCTGGTGCAGAAGTAGGTGGAGTTGCCGGAGTGGCCGTTGTACCGGGTGATGTAGCCCGGGTTCTGGGCCGTGCTGCCGCCGATGATGGCCGGCTCCGACGGGGCGGTCGGCGGCGCGGCGGCGGCGGTGCCGGTGCCGAGCGTGCTCAACGCGGCGGTGGCGGCGGCCAGCAGGACGGCCGCGCGGACGAGCCGCCCATGAGACTGACGCATGGGATCTCCTTACGATGACCCGCAAGGGGTGCAGGGATGCAGGGGTCCGGATCGGTGACCCGGTGGTACCGGACGAACGTAGGTCGGCGAACCGGGCGGCGAACCCCGCTGGAAGTAGCACCGCCTTCAACTGGACACGACCCGCCCAAAGCAGGGTTGTGGCAAGAAGATTCAGCCTGGTAGCACGGGAGACTCGCGGAGAGCGGCAACCCGGCCGCTCCCGGTGGACGAACGAGGCCCGATGACGATCCTCAACCGGCCCTGGCCGGGCGCGCGGGAACGGTTGGCGCGGGCGCTGGCCGACGGACCGTTCCACCAGGCGCTGTCCTTGGCGATCGACCGCAGCGGCCTGAGCCTGGCCCGGGTGAAGCACCGGCTCGACGGCGCGGGCGTACCGGTCAGCGTCACGACGTTGAGCAACTGGCGGTGCGGCCGGACGGTGCCCACGCGCGGTGGCTCACGCCGGGCCGTCGAGGTCCTGGAGGCGGTGCTCGGCCTGCCGACCGGGTCGCTGACCACGCTGCTCGACCACGCGGAACCCCACGCCGCCCTCCTGCCGCGCCGCGTCCTGGGCGGAGAACGGTTGTGGGGCAACCGGAGCGAGGCGCTGCCGCTGCTCGCCAGCCTCTCCGGCAACCAGGAACTCCCGCTGGTCATCCTCGACCTGTCCGAGTCGGTGGAGGTCGACGCCGACCGGTTGCAGCGCCGCCACCGCGTCCGCGAGGTGGTGCGCGCCACCACCGACGGCGCGCGGCGGAAGGTGGTCCCCACGCGTGGTCGCCCGGGGCGGGCACCTCGGCTCGTCGCGACGCGGTACTGCGTCGCGGGACGCGTCGAAACGTTGCCCGAACAGGGTTTCACGGTCATGGAACTCGCCCTCGCCCGCCCGCTGGCCCGAGGCGAGACGGCGATCGTGGAGTACGAGTACGACTACACCGACGACCAGCCGGACACCACGATCAACCGCCTGGTCCGGTACCCGCTGCGCACGCACCTGCTGGAGATCCGGTTCGCGCCCGACGCCCAGCCGGCGTCCTGCCGCTCCTACAACCGGACCTCGCTGACCGCGCCGGAGCGCGACGTGAGCCCCCTGTTCTTCGCGCCGGACATCCCGGCCCACGTCTTCTCCACCGACGTGCCGCCCGGCATCCGCAGCGTCGACTGGCAGTGGTCGTGAGCGGTCGGCTCGACGTGGGCGGCGTGCGCGCTTCTCCGCTGCCGCAACGTGTTCGAAGATCGCCGGGTCCCCGCTGTCGGGCGACGGCGGTCGCGTCGCCCGACAGCGGGGACAGCGGCTAGAAAGCCTGGTTCGCGAACCCCTTGCGCGCCGCGGCGGAGAGGAACGACTGCCACGCCGCGGTGCTGGTGTGCGGGTCCCCGGTGACGCCGAGACGGGATTTGGCCGTGGTGAAGGCGTTCTGCGTGTTCGTGCCCCAGATGCCGTCCACGACGAGGCCGGAGCCGAGGAAGTCGTTGCACAGCGACTGCGTGAACTTCGTGTCCGCCTCGGAACTCTTCAGGCAGAGCACCGGGAGCCCGCCGAAGTCCGAGTGGATGTGGTCGGCGTGGTCGGCGTTGTACCAGCCGTCCAGCACGTACCGGAACCTCCTGCGGCACACCGCGTCCACCGCCAGGTAGCGCCGCCGCGTCGCCTGGGTGCCCGACGCGTGGTCGTGGTCCAGCGGCGAGGACACGGTGCCGCCCGACCAGCGGACGTGGTCGAGGTCCATCGCGGTGCCCTCGCCGTGCTGGCCGGGCTTGTTCACGTAGAAACCCGCCGACACCAGGTAGCTGATGGACCCGTACGCCGACGACAGGGACCGCAGGTCGCGGATCCACAGCACCAGGCTGTCGTAGAACGCCTGGGTCGCCTGCCAGTCGCGGGGCGTGGTGTCGCCGCGCGAGGAACGCCAGTAGTAGACCGGGGTACCGTCGATCTTGCCGAAGGTGATCATCGTCGCTCCGGGTCAGCTCGTGGTCAGGAGGCGTCCGGCGGACAGCCAGGCGAACCGGCCCGAGGCCGCGCCGAGGGCCTTCGCGTCGGCGGGCACGTCCGCCGGCCCGGCGGCCCCGCCGAGCACACCGGTCAGCGGGGCGGAACCGGCGATCTCGTTGCCGTGCCAACGGGTCGCGCGCGCGTCGGAGATCAGGCCGCGCACCGCGACGCCCGGCAGGCCCGGCAGCTCCGCCCACGTCACGCCGTCGCGCGAGGCGTGCAGGCGGGTGCCGGCCGTGCCGACCGCCGCGCACACCCAGCCGTCGGGGCCGGCGGCCAGCGCCGAGGCGAGCAGGCCGTCGGTGAGTTCCAGGCCGCGCACCGGGACCGTGGTCCAGCCGGCGGCGGTGCGCCGGGCGGCGACGCGGACCAGCGAGGCGCGTTCGCGGCGCAGCACCGAGCCCAGCGCGAGCGACCCGGCGACGGCGGTGAACTCCGCGCGGGTGCCGTGCAGGCGGCGGACTTCGCGCCAGGCCACGCCGTCCGGCGAGGCCCACAGCGCGGCCACCGGGTCGCCCGCGAGGGAACCGGCCGCGATCAGGCCGGTGCCGTCGTCGGCGAGGTCGACGACGGTCGCGTTCTCCAGACCGGTGGTGATCCGCACCGAGCCGGTCTCGTCGGCGAGCGCCCAGCGGCCGTCCGGCCGCGCCAGGGTGACCGCGGTGCCGGCGGCGGTGGCCGCGCCGACGGTCTTGTCGAGTCGAGGTGCGGCCTGTGCGGTGGCCGTGGTCGCCGCTGCGGCGGTGGCCGCCAGAGCGGTGCCGAGGACGAAGGTTCGACGGTCGAGCACCTCAGCTCCTTTCGAGGCAGGGGAAACGGCTGACGTGATGCCCTAGGGGTTGGTGCTTTTCCCACGCAGTATCGGAGGTGGGCACCGGGCCCGGCAACACCCCGTCTCGAATCGCCGGGTTAGAGTGGGGTCGTTCGCGACTGGCGTGACGAGGGTGGGAACGACCACCGGGGAGCGACGAGCCGGCTTGCACCGCGCGCCTGGGTGCCACGGCGCCCTGGAGGCTGTCGTGCACCAACCCGCGCTGCCGTCGTTGACCGCCGCAGACCCCGAGATCGCCCGCCTGGTCGAAGGCGAGGCCCGCCGCCAGTTCGAGAAGATCCGGCTCATCGCTTCGGAGAACTACGTGTCCCGGGCCGTGCTGGAGGCCACCGGCACGGTGCTGACCAACAAGTACTCCGAGGGCTACCCCGGCCGCCGGTACTACGAGGGCCAGCAGTTGGTCGACCCGGTCGAGGCGCTGGCCGTCGACCGCGCCAAGAGCCTGTTCGGCGCGGAGCACGCCAACGTGCAGCCCTACTCCGGCTCGCCCGCGAACCTGGCCGTGTACCTGGCTTTCCTGAACCCCGGCGACACCGTGATGGGCATGGCGCTGCCCATGGGCGGGCACCTGACGCACGGCTGGAACGTGTCCGCGACCGGCAAGTGGTTCCGCAGCGCGCAGTACGGCGTGCGCAAGGAGACCGGCCGCGTCGACCTGGACGAGGTCCGCGAGATCGCGCTGCGCGAACGCCCGAAGGTGATCTTCTGCGGTGGCACGGCGATCCCGCGCACCATCGACTTCCCGGCGTTCGCGGCCATCGCCGCCGAGGTCGACGCCGTGCTGGTGGCCGACATCGCGCACATCGCCGGCCTGATCGCGGGCGGCGCGCACCCGTCGCCGGTCGGTCACGCGCAGGTGATCACCACCACCACGCACAAGACGTTGCGCGGCCCGCGCGGCGCGATGATCCTCTCCGACGCCGCGCACGCGAAGGCCGTGGACAAGGCGGTGTTCCCGGGGTTGCAGGGCGGCCCGCACAACCACACCACGGCGGCCATCGCGGTGGCGCTGGGGGAGGCGTCCGCGCCGGGGTTCCGCACCTACGCGCACAACGTCGTGGCCAACGCCCAGGCGCTGGCGGCGGCGCTCGCGCAGCGCGGCTTCGACCTGGTCTCCGGCGGCACCGACAACCACCTGGTGCTGCTCGACCTGACCGGCAAGGCGATCGGCGGCAAGCCGGCCGCCAAGGCGCTGGACCGGGCGGGCATCGAGGCGAACTACAACACCGTGCCCTACGACCCGCGCAAGCCGTTCGACCCGTCCGGCATCCGCCTGGGCACCGCCGCGATCACCACCCGCGGCCTGGGCCCCGACCAGATGCCGCAGCTCGCGGCGTGGATCGAGGCGGCCGTCGCGGCGGCGGGCGACGACGTGGTGCTGGACCGGATCGCGGCCGAGGTGGCCGAGCTGATGGCCGGCTACCCGATGCCGGGCTGGGCGTAGGCGCGGTCGGGCGGCCCCGTCCGACGGCGGCCGCCCGGTGGCGATCCGGGGTCAGCGGAGGCGTTCGGCCAGGGCGGTGACGTCCTGGCGGAACGTGCCGTGGTGGACCTCCGCCGCCGGCCCGTCCACCAGCGCGGCCAGGCCCCCGGCAGCACGGCGGGCATCCGGGCACCGTCCGCCGGCACCGGCACGATCCGGATGCCCCACGCCACGGCGGCCTCCAACTCCTGCGACACCGGCCAGTACGGCGCCCACTGCGGGCTGATCACGACCACGACGGTGTCGCTGCCCTCCACCGCCTCCTCCTCGTCCAGCACCACGTGGTCGCCGCCCGGCGCGTGGTGCAGCCAGTCCGCGCGGGCAGTTCGTACCCCGACATCACGGCCGGCAGCCGCTCGCGCGCGTCGTCCAGCGACACCGCCGACCGGACCAGCACCTCGGCCGCCACCCCTTCGGCCTCGCCCAGCACGCCCAGCAGCAGGTGCTCGGTGGAGATCCGCCCGTGCCCCAAGGCGGTCGCCTGCCGCACGGCCTGGGCCATCGCCCGTTTCGCGCGCGGCGTGAACGGCGACCGGCCGTGCGGCCGCGCTCGGCCCCGGCCGACGATCTCGACCACGTGCCGCACGCAGTCCTGCGGCGAGAGGCCCAGTGACATCAGCACCCGGGCGGCGCTGTCGGAGCGCTCCAGCAGCAGCCCGATCAGCAGGTGCTCGGTGCCGATGTAGCCGTGGTGCAGGAGTTCGGCCTCCTTCTTGGCCGGCACGGTGACGTACTGCGCGCGCTCGGTGAACTTCTCGAACATCGCCCAACCCCCTCGCCGGTCCGGGGCCAGGGGGTCTGCCGCGTCACCGGAACCGGTCCGTGGCGGCGACCCTGGCTTCGGACATGCTCGCACTGCCACCGTGCGCGGTGTCCCGGACGAGCACCAACTCCGCGTCCGGCCACGCCCTGGTGAGCAGCCACGGCGTCCCGATGAGGTTGCCGAGGTCCAGCTCGCCCTGCACGATCACGCCCGGGATCCCGGCCAGGCGGTCGCCGTTGTCGTACACGTGGTCGTCGGGCAGGAACGACCCGTGCGACCAGTAGTGCGTGACGAGCCGGGCGAACGCCAGCCGGAACCGCGGCGGGTCGAAGCGCGAGTTGTCCGGCGACAGCGGGACCAGGGCGTCCTCCCAGGCGCACCAGGCGTCCGCCGCCGCCTGGTGCACCGCCGGGTCGGGGTCGGTCAGCCGTTCCAGGTACGCGGCGGTCAGGCTGCCGCGGGGGTCGCCGACCGCCGCGCGGAACCGGGCGTGCGCCTCGGGGAACATCGGTCCCAGCCCGCGCACCAGCAGATCGGTCTCGGCCCACTGCCCGGTGGCCACGCCGGCGTGCACCATCGCCGACACCCGCTCGGGGTGCCGCACCGCGTACACCAGGCCCAGCACCGAACCCCAGGACGCGGCGAACACCAGCCACCGGTCGATGCCGAGCGTGGTTCGCAGCAGCTCCAGGTCGGCGACCAGGTGGTCGGTGGTGTTCGCGGACAGGTCCACGACCGGCGCGCCCGCGTGCGGCGTGCTGCGCCCGCACCCGCGCTGGTCGAACAGCACGATCCGGTAGGCCGCCGGGTCGAAGTACCGGCGCTGGGCGGGGGTGCAGCCCGAGCCGGGGCCGCCGTGCAGCACGACGGCCGGTGCGCCGTCCGGGTTCCCGCAGACCTCCCAGTACACCTGGTGCCCGTCGCCGACGTCGAGCAGCCCGTGGTCGTACGGCTCGATCTCCGGGTACATCCCCGTCCCCTCCGCCAGATGTGACAGTGCTGTCAGATTAGTGCCTCCGGCAAGGTCGGGAACATCGCCCGCACGTCCTGCCCGCCGGACTTCCACACCCCGATCACGAACGCGGCGGTGGCCTCCAGCACCGCCGCCCGCGCGAGCCCGCCGCCGTCCACCGGCACGCACCCCGCGTCCCGCACCAGTTCGCGCACCGCCGCCAGCGCGCGCGGCGAATCACCGCACACCGGCACGCCCAGCGGCCGGCCCCCGTAGACCGGCGCCGGCTCGTGCCACGCCGAGACGGGGGACAGGTTGAACGCCTTGACCACGTGCCCGCCCGACGACGCCGCCAGCCGGGCCGCCTGCGCCGGTTCGTCCAGCAGGAACCCCGGCGCGATCGAGTTCGTGCAGTCGACCACGACCTTGCCGGTGGCGTCGCCGAGCACGTCGGCGGCCACCGCCGCCGGCACCGCGACCAGCAGCACGTCGCCGAACGCCACCGCCTCGGCGACCGTGCCCGACCGGGCCCCGATGCGCTCCGCGAGCGCGGCGGCCTTCGCCGGCTCCCGCCCGCCCACGAACACCTCGTGCCGGCCCGCCCACTTGCCGCCCAGGGCCTCGGCCATCCCGCCGGTGCCCAACACGCCGATCCGCATCCCGTTCTCCTCCTCGGTCGCGGCATATCCCGGACGGTTCAGACGCTATGGACAGCGGTGGGCACCGAACGGTGTCCACGTGAGGGGGATGCGACGTGACCAGGTTTCTCGCCGACTGCCAGGCCCGGCTGGCGTTCGACCTGATGGCGAACACCTGGAACCCGGTCGTGGTGTGGGCGTTGCGCGACGGCCCGCGCCGCCCCGCCGACCTGCGCCGGACCATCGGCGGCATCCGGCCCAAGGTGCTCACCGAGACGGTGCGCCGGCTGGAGCGTCGGGGCCTGGTGGAGCGCCGCGCGCGGCCGGGCCGGGTCGAGTACGCGCTGACCGCGCTGGGGGAGTCGATGCTCGGCCCGATCGACGCGATGGGCCGCTGGGCGCTCACGCACGGCGAGCGCGTCCCGGTCGAGTAGGCGCCGGCTACCAGGGGACGGTCTCGCCGAAGCGGTCGAGGAACCGCAGACCGGGCGTGCCGGCCTGGGACTCCAGCACGTCGACCACGGCGGGGACGGACTCCTCGGCGATCAGCGGCGCGTCCGGTCCGCCGAGCCGGGTCTTGTTGTGGCCGGGGTCGATGAGCAGCTTGGTGCGGCCGTCGTCGGCGTACCGGGTGGCGTAGCTGCGCATGAGTTGGTTGAGCGCGGCCTTGCTGGCCTTGTACAGCTCGTAGCCGCCCTCCGTGTTCAGCGAGATGCTGCCCTGCTCGGAGGACATCACCGCGACGGTCCCGCCGGGCGCGACGAGTTCGCGCAGGGCTTCCAGGACGCGCAGCGGGCTCAGCGCGTTGGTGATCATCACCTCGGTGAACACCCCGGTCGCGACCTCGCCGATCGGGTGGTCGCCCCGGTCGATCGCGGCGTTGACGAACAGCAGGTCGAGCCGCCGGCCCGCCAGGCGTCCGCGCAGCGCGGCCAGTTCGCCGGGGCTGGTCATCTCCAGCGATTCGACCTCCAGCCGCCCGTTCGAGGCGTCGGCCGCGGTCCGCAGGGCACCGCCGTCGCCGCGGGTGGTGGCGACGACCCGCCAGTCCCGGCGGACGAGTTCGCCCGCCAGGACGAGGCCCAGGCCCCGGGAGGCTCCGACGACGAGGGCGTGGCGGTCGGACGTGGTGGTCACGGTGTGGCTCCTTTGTCTAGACGCGACGTTGCGTCTAGACAGTAACACCCCTGCGTGCGACCGGTATCGTGTCGCCCATGCCCGCCGCGAGCCCCCAGTTCCCCAGGACCCGCTCCGGCAACCGGCGCGACGAGACCGCGCGCCTGGCCGTGCTGCACGCGGCCGACGACCTGCTGGTCGAACACGGCTTCGGCGCGCTCACCGTCGAGGCGATCGCGCGGCGCGCGGGCGTGGCCAAGCAGACGATCTACCGCTGGTGGCCCTCGAAGGTCGAGATCCTGCTGGACACGCTCATCGCGGACGGCGAGAAGCACCTGCCGGTGCCGGAGGGGTCCTCGGTGGAGGACCTGCGCGGCTACTTCCGGGGCTTCGCGCGGTTCCTCGCCGTCGACCCGGCGGGCAAGGTCCTGCTCGCGCTGCTCGCCCAGGCCCAGCACGACCCGGCCGCCGCCGGGAACCTCCGCGAGCGCTACCTCGCCCCGCGCCGCGAGCGGGAACGCGCCCTGCTCGCACGGGCCGCCGACGCGGGCGTGATCTCTCCCGGGCTCGACCTCGACGCGACCGTCGACGCCCTGGTCGGCCCGATCGTCTACCGCGCCCTGACCGGTGCGGACGTCCCCGAGGTGCTCGTGGACGCCCTCTTCGACGACCTGCTGCGACCCCGGTCCGGCTGAGTCCCGGGCACCCCGCCCCGCACGATCGGCGCCCGCCTGCCCGGCCGGGTGGGCGGCTGCTTGACGACCGTTCGATAACGGTGTTTCATAACGTCGTTATCGAAAGGTGGGGTGGTCATGCGCGCAGGGTTCACGAGTCTGGACCGCGAAGTGGTCGCGGAGCTGTCGGTGCGGGGCGAGCTGCCGTCGTGGCTGTCCGGCACGCTGGTTCGCAACGGCCCGGCCAAGTTCGAGAGCGGCGACCGGTCGTTCCGGCACTGGTTCGACGGCCAGGCGATGCTGCACCGGTTCGCGTTCGCGGGCGGCCGGGTCGCCTACCGCAACCGGTTCCTGGAGACGCCGAGCCTGAAGTCCGTGCGGGACAACGGGAAGATCGCATTCGGCGAATTCGCCACCGACCCGTGCCGGTCGATCTTCGCCCGGCTGTTCGCGCGGTCCGAGGTCAACGCGAACGCCAACGTCAACGTGCTGCTCGGCGACGGCCGCGACCTGGCGCTCACCGAGACCCCCATCGCCGTCCGGTTCGACCCGGAAACCCTGGCCACGGTGGGCCTGTCCGACCTGGACGACACCATCAAGGGCCAGGTCACCACCGCGCACCCGCACGTCGCGCCGCGCACCGGAGACCTGGTCAACTACGTGCTCAAGTTCGGCCGCCGCAGCCTCTACCAGGTCTACCGGCAGCGCGGCGCGACCCGGGAGCTGCTCGCCGCCGTGCCCACCGACCGGCCCGGCTACCTGCACAGCTTCGCGGTCACCGAGCGGCACGTGGTGCTGGTGGTCTTCCCGCTGGTGGTCAACCCGCTGTCGTTCCTGTTGCGCGGCAAGCCGTTCATCGAGAACTACCGGTGGCGGCCCGAACTCGGCACCCGGTTCGTGGTGCTCTCCCAGGAGGACGGCTCGGTGGTCGCGGACGGCCGCACCGACGCGTTCTTCGCCTTCCACCACATCAACGCCTTCGACCAGGACGGCCGCGTCGTCGTGGACATCTGCTCCTACGCCGACTCGTCGGTGGTCGACGCGCTCTACCTCGACCGGGTGCGCGGCGAGGTGGAGCTGCCGCTGGCGTTCCCGACCCGGTACACCGTCGACCTCGCCGACGGGGCCGTGCGCACCCGGCGGCTCGTGGACGAAGCGCTGGAACTGCCCCGGATCTCCTACCGGCCGCACAACGGGCGCGACTACCAATACGCGTACGGGGTCGGCGCGCACGGCGGCGGCCGGGGCGACTTCCTCAACCAGCTGGTGAAGGTCGACGTCCGGGCCGGCCGGGCGCGGACCTGGCACGAGCCCGGCCGCTACCCCGGCGAGCCGGTGTTCGTGGCCGCGCCGGACGCGCGCGACGAGGACGACGGCGTGGTGCTGTCCGTCGTGCTGGACGCCGCCGCGAACCGGTCGTGCCTGCTGGTGCTGGACGCGTCGACGTTCACCGAACTGGCGCGGGCCGAGGTGCCGCACGTGATCCCGTTCGGCTTCCACGGGCAGTTCGCCGCGCGGTAGGGGCGGTGGGCGCGCGGTGGTCAGCCGTCGATGGTGATGGCGCTGTCGCCGCCCACGCGCTGGGCGTCGGTCTCGTCGAACCAGTGGCCGCCGGCGGCCAGGTAGCGGAAGCGGTGGGTGCCGGGCGGGAGGATCACCGTGACGGTGCGGGTGCCGTCCCGGCGGGGGAGCAGCTCGTGCACGCCCGGCGTCCAGTCGTTGAACGAGCCGACCACGCTGACCGGGCCGGGGCCGTCCAGCGGCAGCGAGAACGTCACCCGGCGCTTCGGGCCGAACAGGCGGGTGCAGCGGAGCATCGGTCTCCCTCGCGAGTCGAGCCTTCCGCCTCCGCAGCCTAGCGCCGCGCGGGGGCGGGGGTGTTCGAAGTGGACGGTCGCGCGTCCGGGTGACGTAGAGTTGGCCGCGGGAGGTGCGCCGTGTCGTTCCTGACGGCGGTGGAGAGCGGCGACCTGGCGGAAGTCCGCAGGTTGCTGGCGGCGGGGGCCGAGCCGGACGAGGACGCGTTCTACCACGCGTGCGAACAGGGCGACCCGGAGTTCCTCGACGCGCTGTACCGGCCGGGCTTCGAGCGCGCGGTCAACCACAAGCTCGACTTCGAGGACGTCACCGGCCTGAGGTGGTTCCTGGACCGCGGCGTCGACGTCGACGCGCACCACTGCCTGCACCACGCCGTCGGGCGCGGACGGGGCCTGCGGGTGCTGACCGCGCTGCTGGACGCGGGAGCCGACGTGAACCGCCCGTGGGACCGGTGGGACGTCGGCCGCCGGCCGTTGGCGCTGGCCGCGAGGTGCGGCCACCTGGCGGCCTACGAGCTGCTGGCGCAACGGGGCGCGGTCGCCGAGCTGGACGCCGTGGACGAGGCGGTCCTGGCCGTGGCCCGCGGCGAGTCGACCACCCTGCCCCGCGCCGCGGCACCGGTCCTGGGCACGCCGGAGGGCGACGACTACGGGTGGATCCTCGGTCAGTTCGCCGCGCTCGGGCGGGTGGAGGTGGTGGAAGCGTTGCTGGACGGCGGAATGCCCGTGGACACCCGGGGTTGGAGCAACTTCACCCCGCTGGACCAGGCGGCGATGAACGGCCGCCTGGACGTCGTCCGCCTGCTCGTGTCCCGCGCGGCGGACCTGTCCGACCACGCCTTCGACGAATCCGGTCCGACCCCGCTGGACTGCGCGATCTGGGGCGCGACCGCGAACCGCACCGACGACGGCGACTACCCGGGCACGGTGTCGTTCCTCCTCGCCGCCGACGCACCCACCCGGCACACCGCGCCGACGGGCGACCCGCAGATCGACGCGCTCCTGCCGTGACCACGGGCCCGTGCCCGGTGAGCCGCTCCTGGCCGCCAACCCCGTCCTGCACCGCAGCATCGACACCCTGCGCGCCGCAGGGGTGAAGGTGTTGTTCGGCGAAGGTGGCTTCCGGCCCCACCCGCCGAGGACGGGCGGTCGTGTCATGGCCGACTATCCGTGGAACCTCGCGCTCGACGCCGTCGAGTAGGGACCGTCAGGACTCGGGCGTCACGGTCCGGCGCAGCCACGCGAGGTAGTCCGCCGACCCGGCCGCCAGTCGCACGGCGGTGATCTCCGGGTTGTCCCAGGGGTGTTCGGCGCGCAGGTGGGCTTCCAGGGCCGGGTAGCGCTCGGTGGTGGTCTTGAGGGTGACCTGCCACTCCTCGCCCTGGCCCTCCTCGCCCAGGTGCCAGAAGAACGAGGTCACCGGTCCGGACACCTGCGCGCCGGCCGCCAACCGTGCCGTCACCGCCGACCGCGCGAGTCGGGCAGCCGTGTCGGGGTTGTCGGTCGTGGTGGTGACTTGGAGGAAGTTCACGATCCGAGCCTAGGACGCCGGAGCAGTTGGGCCGCGAGGGTCAGCGCCGCGAACACCAGGATGGCCACCACCCCGGGGTACAGCATGGGCAGCCCGGTGCCCGGTGCGATCGCCGCCGTCACGACCGCCAGGCCGAACGCGCCGCCCACCTGCAACGAGCTGTTGAGCAGCCCGGCCGCGACGCCCTGCTCGTCGTCGGCCACACCGCTGGTCCCGGCGACCATCAGGGCCGAGATGCTCAGGGCGAAACCCAGGCCCCACAACACCGACGCGGGCAGCAGGAGCCACAGGTCGGGGGTCGGGCCGATGCCCAGCACCAGCAGGTAGCTCGGCACGAACGCCACCAGGCCCACCACCAGCACCCGGGTCACGCCGAAGCGGTTCATCAGGGAGCCCAGGCGCGGGCCCAGGCCGACGACCACCAGCCCGGCGGGCAGCAGCACCAACGCCATCTGCCACGGCCGCCAGCCGTTGAGGTTCTGCAAGTACAGCGCCAGCAGGAACTGGAAGCCCATCGCGCCCCCGTAGAGCAGGGCGGCGCTGAGGTTGGCGGCCACCAGGCGGCGGTCGCGGAAGAGGGCCGGGCGGATCAGCGGGGTGCGCGCGGTCCGTTCGATCCAGGCGAAAGCGGCCAGCAGCAACGCAGACCCGGCCAGGCCGCCCCACGTCCGCGCGGACGCCCACCCGGCGTCGGCCGCCGACGACACGGTGAACACCAGCAGCAGCATCCCGCCGGCCAACGTCACGGCTCCGCCGACGTCCACCCGCGGCCGCACCGCGCGCGGCGGGTCCGGTGGCAGGTAGCGCAGGGCCGCGACCAGCAGCAGCACGGCGATCGGGATCGGCAGGACGAACGTCGCCCGCCAGTCCAGCGCCGCCAGCAGGCCGCCGACCAGCAGCCCGGACGAGTAGCCCGACGCCTCGAAGACGTTGAAGATGCCGAACGCCCGGTTCCGGTGCGGGCCTTCGGGGAACGTCGTGGTCAGCAGCGACATCGCGGCGGGGCGGTGAACGCGCCCGCCGCGCCCTTCACGAACCGCGACCCGACCAGCAGCGCGGGGTCGTCGGCCAGCGCGCCCAGCAGCGACACCAGCGCGAACACCGCCATGGCGACGACCAGCACCCGCCGCCGCCCGAACAGGTCCGCGCACCGGCCGCCGAGCAGCAGGAACCCGCCGAACGCCAGGACGTAGCCGGCGACCAGCCACTGCGCGCCGGCCGCCGTCATGCCCAGTTCGCGCTGGATCTCCGGGAGGGCCACGGTGATCATCGAGATGTCCAGGCCGTCGAGCAGGATCACCCCGCTGCTGATCATCAGGGCCACCCACAGCCGCGCGGGCCAGCGCGGCGGGGCCGTCACCTCGTGCGGAGTCGACATCCGTCCCCCTCGATAGACTGGTGTCAGGCGCGTTCAACCGGCGTCCGCGATAGTTGCAGACGCGGGTTATTGCACACGCCTGATATTGCCGCACGCAACGAGTCGTGCGCAAGGAGGGTGGTGCCGTGTCCGACATCTCCGACGACGCCGCAGCGGCCCGTGCGCAGGGTTGGCGCACGCTGGCCGCGCTGCACGCGCGCATCGAGGACGCCCTGGAACGCGCCCTGGAACGCGAGCACGACCTGTCGGTGAGCGAGTACACCGTCCTGGACGCGCTGTCGCGCCAACCGGACGGGCTCTACCTGCGGATGAACCAGCTCGCGCGGGCCGTGGTGCTCAGCCAGTCGGCCACCACCCGGCTGGTGACCCGGCTCGAACAGCGCGGGCTGCTCCAGCGCTACCTGTGCCCCGACGACCGGCGCGGCATCTACACCGAACTCACCGACGTGGGCCGGGCCGCGCTGGACCGCGCGCTGCCCACGCACGAGACGGCGCTCGCCGAAGCCCTGGGCCGGGCCCGGGAGGAACCGGAACTCGCGCCGCTGGTCGGCGTGCTGGGCCTGCGCTGACCAGCGTCCCGCCGGCCCGCCGGCCGGGTCAGGACTTGGTCGCCCGCAAGGAGAACGTCATCGGCAGTCGCGGGTGCCCGGGCGGGAAGCGGTAGTCGTCCGGCCCTACCCGGACCACGGCCCCGTTGGCCTGGAACAGGGTCGTCTCGCGCTCGCGCAGGAACTCCACGCGCAGGCCGGCGCGCGCGATCGCGGTGACGATGTCGCCCATGGTGTGCTGCCACTGCACGGAGGTCGTCTTGGTCAGCGCCGGGCCGTCGGTGTAGGTGTGGGGCTCGTCCCAGGTCTCGCCCTCGGGTTGGAAGTAGTCGTGGGCCAAGGTCCGGCCGTCCTCGTCGAGCACCTGCGAGACCGGGTGGAACTCCGCCAGGTACAGGAAACCGCCCTCGGCCAGCAGGGACGCCACCACGCGCGCCCACCGGTCCACGTCGGGCAGCCACACCAGCGCGCCGAATCCCGTGTAGACCACGTCGTACCGCTCGCCGCCCAGCGCCTCGCGGGCGTCGTAGACGTCGGCGACGACGAACCGGGCGGCGTCCAGGCCGATCTCGCCCGCCAGCGCGCGGGCGGTGTCCACGGCGGCGGGGGAGAAGTCCAGGCCGGTGACCGTCGCGCCCAACCTGCCCCACGACAGCGTGTCCTGGCCCAGGTGGCACTGGAGGTGCAGCAGCCGCTTGCCGGTCACGTCGCCGACCTCGTCCGGTTCGAACGGGCGCAGCGTGCTGCGGCCCGCGCGGAAGCCCGGCAGGTCGTAGAACTCGCTGCCGGCGTGCACCGCCACCCGGTCTTCCCAGTTCTCGCGGTTGATCCGCAGCCAGTCCACGTCGGTCACGCGTCCCGACGCTAGTGACCCGCCAGTCGGTCGCGCACCTCAATTCCCCTGTCGAGGGAGAGGCGGATCACTAATAGTGCAGTGCCTGCAAACTTGCAGTCGCTGCACGTTCGCTCGTACGCTGATCGAGTGAACGGTGAGCCTGGTCTTCGTGACCGTAAGAAACGGCAGACGCGGCAGGCGTTGTCGCGCGCGGCCGTGACGCTCGCCTACGAACGCGGCTACGAGCACGTCACCGTCGAGGACATCAGCGCCGCCGCCGGCGTCTCCCCCCGCACCTTCTTCAACTACTTCGCGGGCAAGGAAGACGCCGTGGTGGCACCGGATCCCGACGCCGGGCCCCGGATGAACCGGCGGGTGCTGGCGCAGCCGGCCGAACTCGGCCCGGGCGCCGCGCTGAAGGCCGCGCTGGAGGAGGAGATCGCCGAGGGGCTGGCCGACGACAGCGAAAACTGGTTGCTCCGGATGAGGGTCGTCCAGCAGCATCCGGTGCTGCTCGCCAAGGTCTTCGCCAGCGGCGAGGAAACCGAGCGCAACCTGACCGCCGCCGTCGCCGAGCGGGTCGGGTGCCCGCCGACGGACCTCTACCCGAGGCTGCTGGTCGCCGCCGCCAGTGCGGCGTGCCGCGTCGCGTTCGCCCGGTGGGTCGACCTGGAAGACGGGCGCCCGCTGGAAAAACTGCTCGGCGAAGCGCTGGACCTGCTGTTCGCGGGCCTGGCGACGCCGGCCGGGTCTTGACCGAGAACTTCTGTCCCAAGGGGGGAACGATGTCCGTCGGAACGTCCGACGACAAGGCCGCGCCGAGCGCGGAGACCACGCACAAAGACGTCGTGCAGGCCATGTCCGGCCTGATGCTGGGCATGTTCATGGCGATCCTGGCGTCCACGATCGTCTCGAACGCGCTGCCGCGCATCATCGCCGACCTGAACGGCTCGCAGTCGGTCTACACCTGGGTGGTCACCACCGAGCTGCTGGCGATGACCGCGACCGTGCCGCTGTGGGGCAAGCTCGCCGACCTCTACAGCCGCAAGCTGCTCATCCAGCTCTCGCTGGGCATGTTCGTGGTCGGCTCGCTGATCGCCGGGTTCTCCCCGAACGTCGAGGTGCTCATCGCCAGCCGGATCGTGCAGGGCCTGGGCGCGGGCGGCATGACGGCGCTGGCGACCATCGTGATGGCGGCCATGATCCCGCCGCGCGACATGGGCAAGTACGCGGGCCTGTTCGGCGCGGTGTTCGGCGTCGGCACGGTGGCCGGGCCGCTGATCGGCGGCGTCATCGTGGACACCTCGTGGCTGGGCTGGCGCTGGTGCTTCTTCATCGGCGTGCCGTTCACGCTGGCCGCGATCGCCCTGCTCCAGCGCACGCTGAAGCTGCCGGTGGTGCGCAACGAGGTCAAGATCGACTACCTGGGCGCGGTGCTGATCGTGTCCGGGGTGTCGACCCTGCTGGTGTGGACGACCCTGGCGGGCAACCAGTTCGAGTGGGTGTCCGGCTGGAGCGCGCTGATGGTGGTCGGCGGCCTGGTGCTGCTGGCGCTGGCGGTCTTCGTGGAGTCGCGGGCGGCGGACCCGATCGTGCCGCTGTCGATCTTCGCCAACCGCACCGTCGCGCTCACCACCCTGGCCAGCGCGCTGGTCGGCGTGGCGATGTTCGGCGGCACGGTGTTCCTGTCGCAGTACTTCCAGATCGGGTTGGGCAAGACCCCCACCCAGGCCGGCCTGATGAGCCTGCCGCTGATCTTCGGCCTGCTGGTGTCCTCCACCGTCGCGGGCCAGCTGATCACCAAGTGGGGGCGCTGGAAGGTGTTCCTGGTCGCGGGCGGCGTGGTGATGGTCGGCGGCATGGGCCTGCTGGCCACCATCAGCGCGGAGACCAGCGTGTTCGTGGTGTCGGTGCACATGGCCGTGCTGGGCGTCGGCGTCGGCATGCTGATGCAGAACCTGGTGCTGGTGGCGCAGAACGACGTGCCGGCCAAGGACCTGGGCGCGACCACGTCCACCCTGACGTTCTTCCGCTCGCTGGGCGGCGCGATCGGCGTCAGCGTGCTGGGCGCGGTGCTGGCCAACCGGGTGACCGCGAAGTCCGCCGAGGCGTTCGGCCCGCTGCCCGGCGGCGGCTCGGGTTCGGTGCCGAACCTGGCCGAGCTGCCCGCCGAGGTGCAGGCGATCGTCAAGGGCATCTACGCGGACGCCACGGCGGAGCTGTTCCTGATCGGCGCGCCGATCGCGGTGCTGGCGCTGCTCGCCGTGCTGTTCATCAAGGAGAAGCCGCTCAAGACGCTCAGCGGTGACGAGCGGCTGGCCGCGGAGGCCGCCGCCGGGCACTGAGCCCGCCACCGGGATCACCGCCGGGATCACCGTCGGATCCCAAATCTCTGACAAGGCCGCCGGAAAACCGGCGGCCTTGTCGCACGTTCGGGTGATGATTGCGCGGTGAACGACATTCCACCCGGCTGGGCCGCGATCGACGCCGCCCTGGCCCCGCTGTACCCCGGTGTCGAGCCCCGGCACGTCGCCTACCTCCCGCCGCCGGCGTTCACCGAGGTCCCGGGCTTGCAGGGCTGCTCGGCCTACCCGGCGGACGGGCACTGGCACTACGTCACCTACGGCCTGTCCGAACTCGGCGAACTCGGGCCGGACGCCGACCGCGAGTGGTCCGGGTGGGGTTTCGAGCTGACCTTCCGGCTCGCCCGCGGCACCGAGGAGGCCGCCCCGGGGTGGCCGTTCGAGCTGCTCCAGGGCCTGGCCCGGTACGTGTCGGGGGAGCGCGCGGTGCTGGAGGCCGGGCAGCACGTCGACCTGCGCCGGCCGATCACCGACGGCACCGCGCTGACCGGGTTCGCCCTCGTCCAGGACCCCGAGCTGGGCCGGATCGCCACGGTGAACGGCAAGGTCGAGTTCCTCCAGCTGGTCGGCGTCACCCCGGCGGAACTCGCGCTGGTCGCCCGCACGGGGGTCGACGCCGTGCTGACCGACCGGCCCGCGCTGCTGGTCACGGACCTGGCGTGGCGGGGTTGACGGCAACTCGCCCCGGACGGGTGGCGCGCCGGGGGGCGTGGGGTTGTCTAAATTGTCCCCTGTGACTCGACCTGCCGGACTGCGGGAGCGCAAGAAGCTGGCCACCCGCATCGCGTTGGCCGACGCCGCGCTGCGCCTGTGCGCCGAACGCGGCGTCGACGGGGTGACGGTCGAGCAGGTCGCGCACGACGCCGGGGTGTCGTTGCGGACGTTCTTCAACTACTTCTCGTCCAAGGAGGAGGCGGTCGTCGCCGGGGACGTGGCGACGGCCGAGGCGTTCGTCCACGCCTTCGCCCGCCGCCCGGCCGGGGAACCGGTGCTCGACGCGCTGCGGCAGGCGCTGGTGGAGATCGTGCCCCCGCGCTTCGACCGCGTGAAGCTGGAGCAGATGCGGGTGCTGCGGCGCACGCCGTCGCTGCTGCCGCACCTGATGTCGGCGTTCCACGCGCAGGAGAAGGCCCTGGCCGACGCCGTGGCGGCCAAGGTGGGCGCGGACCCGCGCGCCGACCTCTACCCGGCGATGTTCGCGGCGACGGTCATGGCCACCCTCCGCGTCGTGGTCACCTGGTGGCTCGACACCGACGACCGCCGCCCGCCGTTCGACCTGATCGGCACCATGGTCGACCGCCTGGACGCCGGTTTCGCCGCAGGCCCGGCCCAGCGGCCCTAGTCCGTTTTTCACAGGTGAGGTGACCGGCGGTGGGTCGGTGGCCGGTACGTGGCGCCGCCCACCGCAAGGCCACAGGCCCCCACGGCGGACCGCCACCCACGACAGACCTCCCGCTACGACACACCCGCCGTCCGCCACCAGGCCACCATCTACGTCGCCGCCGGCAACGCCCGGCTACCCCACATCTGAAACACGTCCCAGTCCGCACACCGCAGCCGGCGGTCCCGGCCCGGGACCGCCGGCTGCGTGCGGTCAGGCGGCGGACGGGTCCCAGGAGACGGGGAGGCTGTGCACGCCGTACACGAGCATGTCGCTGCGCAGCGGCACCTCGGTGGCGGGCAGGTCCAGGCGCAGGCCGGGCAGCCGGCGGATGAGTTCGGTGAACGCCACGGCCATCTCCACGCGGGCCAGCTGCTGGCCCAGGCACTGGTGGATGCCGTGCCCGAACGCCAGGTGCGACACCCGGGGCCGGGCGACGTCCAGGGTGTCCGGGGCCTGGTAGGTGCGCGGGTCGCGGTTCACCACGGGCAGCGAGACGATCACCGTGGAGTCGGCCGGGATGGTCACGCCGCCCACCTCCACCTCCTCCAGGGTGAGCCGGATCGGGCCCAGGTGCACGATCGACAGGTACCGCAGCAGCTCCTCGACCGCGCCCGGCGCCAGCGCCGGGTCGGCGCGCAGCTTGGCCAGCTCGCCGGGGTTCTCCAGCAGCGCGAACGTGCCCAGCCCGATCATGTTGGCGGTCGTCTCGTGGCCCGCGATGAGCAGCAGGTTGGAGATGCCGACCAGTTCGTCGTCGGTCAGCGCCGCCTCGGCCTCGATCAGGCCGGACAGCAGGTCGTCGGCGGGCTCGGTGCGCTTGCGCCGGACCAGCGCGCGCATGAACGCCCGCTGCTCGTCGGCCGCCCGCACCACGTCGTCGACCTCGGCGTCCAGCCGCAGCAGCGTCGCGGTGCGCTCCTGGAACTCGGCGCGGTCCTCGTACCGCACGCCGAGCAGTTCGCAGATCACCAGGGAGGGCACCGGCAGCGCGAACGCGGGCACCAGGTCGGCGGACTGCCCGGCGGCGATCATGGCGTCCAGGTGGCTGGTCACGATCTCGTGGATGCGCGGTTCGAGCTGCCGCATCCGGCGCACGGTGAACTGGCCGGTCAGCAGCCGGCGGTAGCGGGTGTGGTCGGGCGGGTCCATGGTGATGAAGCTGCCCGCGCGGGCGGCCGGGTCGGTCAGCCGCTTGCGCAGCTCCGCCGGGATCTTCTCCAGCATCCGGGTGCTGCGGAACCGGTCGGAGCTCAGCCGGGGGTCGGCGAGCGCGGCGCGGGCCTCCTCGTGGCCGGTGATCAGCCACGCCCGGTCGCCGTCGTTCATCGTCACCTCGTGCACCGGGCCCTCCCGGCCGAGGTCGCGCTGGTGCGCGGCCGGGTGGAACGGCCGGTCCGGCGCGCGCTCGGTGTACTCGGCCGGCAGCCGCAGGGCCAGCCGGTCCTGGCTGGGCCGGCGATCCGGGGAAACGGTGGGACTGGTCATCCGCGAGTCCTGTTCCCGACCCGGTGCGTAACCGGGCCGCTGCTCAGGGTGGTGGTAACTCACGGTACCAAAATGTGCACGTCGTGCATCTTTTTTACGCCAGCGCTTCGGCGACCCACTCGGCCAGGCTGCGGTCGGGGTGCTCCAGCCAGTGCTGGGTGGCCGCGCGCAGGGTCGCCAGGAACGTCGCGGCGAGCACCCGCGCGCGCAGTTCGTCCAGCCCGCGCGCGCCGACCTCGGCGGCCAGGTCGCGTTCGACCACGGCGTAGGCGGCCACCTGGTGGGCGACCAGGCTCGGGTGCCCGCGCAGCAGTCGGCGCTGCGCCACCCACGTCGGGTCCGGCCGGTCGCTCCCGGCCAGCAGCAGCCGGGCGGCCTCGGCCAGCGCGGCGCGCGGCGGTTCGGCCGCCGGGCGGGCGCGGAGCAGGGCGAGCAGTCGGCGCAACCGCAGCAGGTCGCCGTGGAAGATCGCCTCCTCCTTGCTCGCGAAGTAGTTCGAGAACGTGCGGCGGGAGACGTCGGCGGCGTCCGCGATGGACTCGACGGTGACCCGGTCCGGGCCGTGCTCCAGCGCCAGCCGCACCGCGGCCTCGTGCAGGGCCTGGCGGGTGGCCGACTTCTTGCGCTCGCGGAGTCCGGGGTCCATCGAGATCCAGGTTACATCTTTGCCCACTGGGCAAACTTGCGCATCGAGCAAGTTTGTTAGATGCTTGTAGTAAGCAAGCATTCCGGGGAAGGGGTCAGCGTGGACACCAGCCCGCACCACGGCGAACTCGTAGAGCGGCTGCGCGACCTGATGAAGGTCGTGCGGATGGTGCGCCAGCAGCGCACCGACCGCTACCCGCCCGTGCCGACCGGCCTGGTCGGCACGCTGACCCTGATCGACCGGTCGAACGGGTGCCACGCCAAGGAACTGGCGTCGCGCACCGGCCTCGACCCGTCCACGGTCAGCCGGGCGGTGGCCGCGCTCGTCGCGCACGGCCTCGTGCAGCGGCGCGCCGACCCGGCCGACGGACGGGCCAGCGTGCTGGTCGTCACCGACGCCGGGCACGCCGCCCTCGCCGAGGCCCGGGGCTGGTACGCCGACCTGCTGAACCGGGCGCTCGCGGACTGGTCGCCGGACGAGGTCGAGGCCCTGATCTCCGCCCTGCACCGGCTCAACACCGACGTCGAAGGAGCCCTGGGCTCCACCTTGGAGGCAGCTCGATGAGTGCCCCGCCTGCCGAAGGCACCGCACCGATGAGCCACCGGCAGATCCTCGAAGCGCTCAGCGGGCTCCTGCTGGTGCTGTTCGTGGCCATGCTCAGCAGCACGGTCGTGTCCACCGCGCTGCCGCAGATCATCGGCTCGCTCAACGGGTCGCAGACCCAGTACACCTGGGTCGTCACCGCGACCCTGCTCACCGCCACGGCCACCACACCCATCTGGGGCAAGCTGGCGGACCTGTTCGACAAGAAGACCATGGTCCAGGTCGCCATCGTGATCTTCGCGGCCGGTTCGATCATCAGCGGATTCGCCCAGAACGCCGAGCAGCTCATCGCCGCCCGCGCGTTCCAGGGCATCGGCGTCGGCGGCCTCCAGGCGCTGGTGCAGGTCGTGATCGCGGCGATGATCCCGCCGCGCGAACGCGGCCGGTACAACGGCTACCTCGGCGCGGTGATGGCGGTCGCCACGGTCGGCGGCCCGCTGCTCGGCGGCCTGATCGTGGACACCTCGTGGCTGGGCTGGCGGTGGTGCTTCTTCATCGGTGTGCCGGTCGCCCTGCTGGCGCTGTTCGTGCTGCAGGCGACGCTGCGGGTGCCGTCCGTGCGGCGGTCCGGCGTGAAGATCGACTACCTGGGCGCGACGCTGATCGCGGCGGGCGTGTCGGTGCTGCTCATCTGGATCTCGTTCGTGGACGACTCGTTCGCCTGGGTGTCGTGGCAGAGCGGCGCGATGGTGGGCGGCTCGCTGGTGCTGCTGGCGCTGGCCGTGTTCGTCGAGTCGCGGGCGGCGGAACCGGTGGTGCCGCTGGAGATCGTGAAGCGGCGCACCACCGCGCTGTCGATCCTGGCGAGCGTCGCGGTCGGCATGGCCATGTTCGGCGGTGCGGTGTTCCTCGGCCAGTACTTCCAGATCGGGCGCGGCTACTCGCCCACCGAGGCGGGCCTGCTCACCATCCCGATGATGGCCGGCGTGCTGGGCGCGTCGGTGATCAGCGGCCGGCTGATCACCCGGACCGGCAAGGTCAAGCCCTACATCGTGGCGGGCGCGACCACCCTGGTGGTGGGCTTCGCGGCGCTGGGCATGATCGACCACGAGACGTCGCTGGTGCTGGTCGGCGCGGCGATGCTGCTGGTCGGCGTCGGGGTCGGCATGAGCATGCAGAACCTCGTGCTGGCGGTGCAGAACACGGTGCCGCTGCGCGACATCGGCTCGGCCAGCGCGACCGTCGCGTTCTTCCGCTCGCTGGGCGGCACGATCGGCGTGTCGGTGCTCGGCGCGGTGCTCGCCCGGGACGTCTCGGAGCGCATCACCAGCGGCCTGACCGCCGCCGGCATCCCGGCGACCGGCGGGGGCGGCGGCAGCCTGAACCTCAACGCGCTGCCGGAGGGCGTGCAGCACATCGTGCGGGCCGCGTACGGCGACTCGACCGGGCACATCTTCCTGATCTCGGCGTGCATCGCGGTGGTCGGCGTGGTCGCGGCGCTGCTGCTCAAGCCGGTGACCCTGCGCTCCAGCCTCGACCTGGCCGAGCCGAAGGTGGAGGCCAAAGTCTAGCGGTCCGGGGTGCGCACGAGGGCGTCGGGCGGGGTGACCCGCCCGACGCCCTCGCGGCGTCCGGCCGCGCGCCTACTTGATGGTGGCGAGCTGGATCAGGTTGCCGCAGGTGTCGTCCAGCACGGCGGTGATCGCCGGCCCGAAATCGGTCGCCTCCTGGGTGAACACCACGCCCAGCGCCTTGAGCCGCTCGACCTCCGCGTGCACGTCGTCCACGGCGAACTGGGTGAACGGGATGCCGTCCTCGACCAGCGCCTTCTTGAACGTGCGCGACGCCGGGTGGGCGTCCGGCTCCAGCAGCAGTTCGACGCCGTCGGGCGCGGCGGGGGAGACCACGGTGAGCCAGCGGTACTCGCCGGCCGACACGTCGGTCTTCTTGGTGAAGCCGAGCTTCTCGGTGTAGAAGGCCAGCGCCCTGGCCTGGTCGTCCACGTACACGCTGGTGACGTTGATGCGGATCACGGGTCGGGGTCCTCTCGGTCGATGGGCCACCGCTCGACGATCGCGCGCAGCGGGCTCGTGTCGAGGTGGTGGAACTTGTACCGGCCCTGGCGCCGGGTGCGCACCAGCCCGGCCTGTTCGAGCACCGCGAGGTGCTGCGAGACGGCCTGGCGCGACGAGGTGAGGCCGTGCTTCATGGTCAGCCGGCCGCAGATCTCGAACAGCGTCTGGCCGTCCCTCTCGGTCAGCTCGTCCAGGATGGTGCGTCGCGTCGCGTCACCGATGGCCTTGAACAGGTCGGGGTCCGCGTCCACGACCCCGTTATAGGCAAGTCGTCACTTGCCTGTCAACTCCGTTGACCCGGTGGTGGTCCGTCGGCCAGGATCACCTCAATGGAAATTGAGGCAGATCTGGCGCACCGGGCCGCGCTGCACCACGCGCTGTCCGAACCGGCGCGGCTGGGGATCGTCGACCTGCTCGCGGTCGGCGACCGGTCGCCGGGTGAGCTGGCCGTGCGGTTCGACCTCACCTCCAACCTCCTCGCCCACCACCTCAAAGTGTTGCGCGAAGCCGGCCTGGTCGCCCGTTCGACGTCCCACGCCGACCGCCGCCGCGCCTACCTGCGCCTGCTGCCCGACGCGCTTGCGGGCCTGAGCCCCGCCCCCAGGGTCACCGCGCCGCGCGTGGTGTTCGTCTGCACCCGCAACGCGGCTCGCTCCCCGCTGGCCGCCGCCGTCTGGAGCGCGCGCAGCCGCGTGCCGGTCACGTCCGCCGGCACCCACCCCGGACCTCGGCTCAACCCCCGCGCGCTCGCCGCCGCCCACCGGCACGGCCTCCGCCTGGAACGTGACCACACCGCACACATAAGGGACGTCGTGACGCCTGAAGACCTCGTGGTGGCCGTGTGCGACAACGCCTACGAAGAACTGGGACCCGCCGAACGCCGGGTGCACTGGTCGGTGCCGGACCCGGGCAAGGCCGGTGACGACGTGTTCGAGGACGTCCTGGCGCAGCTCGTGGAGCGCGTCACCCGGCTCGCGGCGATCACGTCGTGAACCGGGTCGGCCTGGCGACCATCGCCCGCGAGTGGGGGAGGATCGGCTGCCTCGGGTTCGGCGGGCCGCCCGCGCACATCTCGCTGCTGCGCGAGCTGTGCGTGACCCGGCGGAAGTGGCTGCGCGACGACGAGTTCGAGGACGGCATCGCGGTGTGCAACCTGCTGCCCGGCCCGGCCTCGACGCAGTTGGCGATCCTGTGCGCGTGGCGGCTGCGCGGCACGGCGGGCGCGCTGGTCGGCGGGTTCTGCTTCATCGTGCCGGGGCTGCTGCTGATCCTGGCGCTGAGCGCGCTGTTCCTGGCCGACGACCCGCCGGCGTGGGTGCACGGCGCGGCGGCCGGCGCGGGGGCGGCGGTGCCCGCCGTGGCGCTGCACGCCGCGTGGGGGCTGGTCCCCGGGAGCCGGCGGCGGGTCGCGGGCCGGGCCCGGGTGCGCTGGTGCGGGTACCTGGCGGCGGGCGCGGTGGCGGCGGCGGTGACCGGGCCGTGGCTGGTGCTCGTGCTGGTGGTCGCCGGGGTGGTCGAGGTGTCGGTGGCGGCCCCGTCCGGGCGGCGGGCGTCGTGGCCGGTGGTGCTGGCGCTCCCGGCGGCCGGCGGCGGGCTGGGCGCGGTGGCGTGGGTGGCGGCCAAGGTCGGCGCGCTGTCCTACGGCGGCGGGTTCGTGATCATCCCGATGATGCGCGAGGACGCCGTGCACACCTACGGGTGGATGACCGACGCCCAGTTCCTCAACGCCGTGGCGCTCGGCCAGATCACGCCCGGACCGGTGGTGCAGACCGTTGCCGTCGTCGGGTTCGCCGCAGCGGGGCTGGGCGGCGGCCTGCTCGCGGCGGTGGTGGCGTTCGCGCCGTCGTTCGCGTTCGTGGTCTTCGGCGGTCCGCGCCTGGAGCGCCTGCGCGACAACGTGACCGCGCAGGCGTTCCTGACCGGCGCGGGTGCGGCGGCGGTCGGCGCGATCGCCGGGTCGGCGGTCCCGCTGGCGTGGTCGCTGCACCAGCCGTGGCAGTTCGTGCTGCTGGGTGCGGCGGTCCTGTGGTTGACGCGGCGCGGTGTGGTGTCGGCGCTGTTGCTCTCCGGCGCGGTCGGGGTGCTGGTCGCCGTCCTGTGAACGTCAGGACGTCACGGTGCCGTGGTAGAAGAACTGTCCCAACCCGACGGTGAACATGAGCAACCCGTACAACGCGTGCTCCACCGACACCGTGAGCAGCGAGCGGGTCTCGCGGTAGCGGGAGGCGAAGATCCATCCGCCGGCCGTCGACAGCAGCACGGCCACCCAGTTGCCGAACGCGATGTGCACGAACCCGAACGCCAGCGCGCTCGCCGCCACCGTCCCGGTCGGGCCGAACACCGGTTCGTAGCGGTGGAACAGGAACGCGCGGAACAGCAGTTCCTGCGGGTACACGCTGGCCAACGGGTAGAACACCACGACCAGCGCCCACAGCGCGGGCTGTTCGCGGGGCAGCGCCAGCAGCGAGCCGGGCATCAGCACGGCCACCGCCGCCACGCAGCCCGCCGCCGTCACCGCCCACAGCACCAGCACCGGCCGCAACTGCCCGCGCAACGCCTCGGGACGCCAGAACGAGCGGCGGTCGAAACCCGTGCGGCGCAGGTGGAACACCGCCGCCGCGCCGAGCACCAAGAGCACCGGGATGGGGCTCGTGCCGCGCAACAACAACGCGTACGCGGTCACCAGGCCGAAGAACACGGCCACGAACTCGACGGTCAGGTACCACCGGCGCGCGGACTGGCGCCGTACCGGAACGGACACGGTCCGAAGCGTACGTGCCGCCGGATGTCGTGCCGGTGAACCCGCCGCCGGACTACGGCAAACCGATCTCGGCGGCCACCGCCGGATCCGCCCGTCCGCGCCCGCGTCGCGGCAGCGGGCGGCTGGTGGGACACCCGTTCGGCGGTCGGGTGGTTCCGCATCGGGGCGGACGGAATGGCGACTACGCGCCGTTGACCTGCCCCACGCCCCGGTGCCGCCGGTGCCGACCGACCTTGTGCTGTCCGGCACGTCCGTGCACGGCCCGGTGGAACTCGGCGACGCGACCGAGGGCGGCGAGATCTCGTTGCGGGACAGCCGGATCGCCGCCGTGCAGGCCCGCCGGGCTGGGCGGTGCTCGACGGCGCGGACGGCGTTGCGTTCGACGGGCGCGCGATCCGGGTCGGCGGCGGCGTCCAGGGCGAGGACGAGGTGCGCATCGGCGTCACCGCGACCGGGGCCGTGCTGCCGGTCGACGCGCGGATCGGCGGCGCGGTGGTGCTGCGCCAGGCGCGGCCGGCCTGGTCGCCGACCGGGCCCGGCTGATCGGCGACGTCGACCTGACCGAGGCGCGGCTGCGGTCGGCGGTCGGCGCGAGCGTCGGCGGGTCGTTGGTGCTGGGCGCGGTGCAGGCGGACGAGCAACCGCTGTCGCTGGACCGGGCGCGGGGAGCCGGCGACGTGCACTTGGCGTTCGCGCTGGTGCACACCGGGGTCCGGCTGGTGGACGCCTGGATCGGCTGCGACCTGCGCGCCCCCGACGCCGAGCTGCGCGGGTGCGCACCCGCAGCGACGACGGCCTGCGGCTGTCCGGCCTGGCCGCCGAGGGGACCGTGGTGCTTTCCAGGGCGGCCGTGCGCGGCCGGGTCGACCTGCGGTACGCGCGGTGCGCGACGACAAGCGGTTCCTGTGGGGCGCGGGCGGCGTAGAACTCGCTGGGTTCGACTACCAGCGGCTGGAGGACGGCCCCGCCGTGCCGAGGTCGCAGGGGCAGGGAGGTGGACGCGGCCACCGTGCTGGTGGAGAAGCAGCGGCTGCGGCCACCGGGTGTGCCGGGGGAGGTCGGTGCTGCTGGTGATCCGGTCCGCGTGCCGTCGGGCGGTCACACGACGTCGATGAACACCGGGTTGGCGTAGCACCACAGGTCCGACCACGGGTCGGCGTCGCCGACCACGTCCACGACCGGGTCCCCGGCAGCGGTGAGCCGGTTGCCGTCCGAGCCGCGCAGCCGCAGGTAGAACGACCTCTCGACGGCGCGGAACGTGTGCGTGAACCGCACCGTGCCGCGCGCGGTGCGGGCCACCTCGAAGGTCTTGAGCACCCTGGTGCCGGGTGCGGTCAGCGCGTCCCGGTCCGCAACCGGACCGGTCACCGGGCCACCGATCAGGTCGATCTTCGCCAAGCGCGGCACTATCCCGCCGAAGTTCGGCCGGCGCGCGAGCCGCGCCTCCACCACCACCTCGACGTCACCGCCGCGTTCCACGAACGTCCGGCCGCCGATCGTGACGCCCCGCCCGTCGAGCCCGGAGCGGACCCGCAGGTCCAGACCGTCGACCAGGCCGCCGTGCACCGCGACGACCTTGCCGCCCTGGAGGCCGCGCATCACGTCCACATAGGACTTGGAGCGCGCGCCGACCAGCGTCGAGCTGTACTGGCCCGGCCAGTAGTCGCCGTAGACCTGCGGCAGGCCGGTGTCCACGGGCTTGCCCCGGCTGCCGGTCGTGGCGTGGTCCTGCCCGCCCGGGACGAACGTGTCGCGGTGCACCTGGTGGCTGTCCGACGTCGAGGTCACCCACCACGGCCGGCCCTCGGCGAGCAGCGAGTCCCACAGGCCGCCGACCTTCGCGGTCATCCAGTCGAACCCGCCGTGCGTGCGGTACGGGTTGTCCGCCGCGTTCGGCTGGTAGCCGGGGAAGCTGTCCTGGTTCGGCGCGCCCTCGTAGAAGCCGCGCGCGCCGCCGCGTCCGCCGGACGCCGCCGGGATGCCCGCCGCCTGGTGGCCGGGCGCGCCCTCCATGCCCACCGCCACCTCCGGCGCGGCGTCGCGCCAACCGCGCAGCTCGTGCGGGCTGTCCAAGCCCCGGCGGGCCGGGTGGTTGGCGAACATCAGCGCGATCTCGGTCCGGCCGGCCAGCACCTGGGCCTCCAGGTAGCGCAGGGCAGCCAGCGCGTAGGGCTCGCCGTCCGGGCTGGTGGCCCGCGCGAGCAGGCCCTTGCCGCCCTGCTCGACGGGCGTGGACAGCACGCCGCCGTCGTAGGCCGCCTCGAACGCCCGCAGGATGTCCACTGTGGACTTTCCGGGCGGCAGGAACACGGTGGCGTGCTCCGCGCCGGGGATGTTCCACTCCAAACCCTGGTACACCAGCGTGTCCCGGTACCGGCGGCGGGCGCTGTCGATGTCGGGCGCGACCAGGTCGACGGAGAACTTCTCGTGCGCCACGCCGCCGTGGTCGGTGATCACCAGCCAGTCCAGGCCGTGCTCGCGCGCCTTGGCGACCTGCGTGGCCACCTCGTACTGGGCGTCCGGCGAGTACTGGGTGTGGATGTGGTGGTCGCCCGCGTACCAGCGGTCCCGACCACCCCACGGGTTCACCGGCCGGGTCGGCCGTTCCGGTTCGTGCGCGGCGGCCGGGCCCGCGAACGCGGCCGACCCCGCCGCGGCGATCCCCAGGCCCGCGAGGAACCTGCGCCGGGCCACCGACAGCGGCCGGTCGTCCTCTTCCTCCGACCAGCCGCCGCCCGCCTCGACGTGCCCGTGGTGGTGGTGATCGTGCTGATGCGACATGGAAAGCTCCGCTCCGCCGACGCCCGCGCCGAAGTATCGTGAGTCGGATGTCGTCGTGGCGGACGGGAAGCGCGAACACCTGGTGAACAGTTCCACCGGAACGGCGGGGCGTTCGACCGGACCCCGGCGCGCGTCCGGTTGGACGGCCGGGAGGGCCCGCGGCACAGGGCCGATCGCCCGGATTCGGCGTCGAGTGCGGTGACCGGTGCGTTGATGCCGTGCCGTCCTGTTTCGCCTGATTTTGCGACACCACCACCCTTTTGTGTGACTCGACGGCCGCAAATCGGCGGTGTTAACTTCCCTCCAGTCGACGTGGAATTCACCGCCGCGGTGGAAATTCTCGGACAAATCCTTCTTTTCCTTGCCGTGCAACGGGTGGTGTGCGTAGTGACCGTGACCGAACCGATCTCGCCGGATCGCGCCTCGTCGAGCCTGGGTACCGCCGCCGCGCGGAACCTGGCCACGACGACCAAGTCCGAACCGCAGATGCAGGGCATCACGCCCCGCTGGCTGCTGCGCGTCCTGCCGTGGGTCGAGGTCAAGGGCGGCGCGTACCGGGTCAACCGGCGGCTGAGCTACGCCGTCGGCGACGGCCGGGTGACCTTCGGCAGCACCGGCGCGGAGGTCCGGGTCATCCCGCAGGAGCTGCGCGAACTGCCCGCCCTGCGGGACTTCGCCGACGACGCCGCGCTGGAGGCGCTGGCCGGCCGCTTCCGGCAGCGCGAGTACGAGCCCGGTGACGTGCTGGTCGAGGCGGGCCGCCCGGTGGACGCGCTGTTCCTGGTGGCGCACGGCAAGGTGAGCCGGATCGGCCTCGGCGAGTACGGCGCGCCGCACGTGCTCGGCGTGCTCGCGGACGGCGAGTACTTCGGCGACCAGCTGCTGACCGGTCCGGGCGAGTGGGAGCACACGGTCAAGGCGGTCACCCCGGTCACCGTGCTGGTCCTGCCGGACGGACCCGCGCTCGACGCGGTGCGCGCCGGGCTCGCGGCCGGCCCGGCGGTCGGCGAGCGCGCGCGCAACACGTTCGGCGAGGCGGCGATCGAACTCGCGTCCGGCCACCGGGGCGAGCACCCCCTGCCCGGCACGTTCGTGGACTACGAGGTCGAGCCGCGCGAGTACGAGCTGAGCCTGGCGCAGACGGTGCTGCGCGTGCACAGCCGCGTCGGCGACCTCTACAACCAGCCGATGAACCAGACCGAGCAGCAGCTGCGGCTCACCATCGAGGCCCTGCGCGAACGCCAGGAGCACGAACTGGTCAACAGCCGCGATTTCGGCCTGCTGCACAACGCGGACTTCCAGCAGCGCGTGCACACCCGCTCCGGCCCGCCCACCCCGGACGACCTGGACGAGCTGCTGTCGCTGGTGTGGAAGCAACCCGGCTACTTCCTGGCCCACCCGCGCGCGATCGCGGCGTTCGGGCGCGAGTGCAGCAGGCGCGGCCTGCACCCCGGCACGGTCGAGGTCGACGGCCGGCAGGTTCCGTCGTGGCGCGGCGTGCCGCTGCTGCCGTGCGACAAGATCGGCGTGAGCAGCGCCAACACCAGCTCGATCGTGCTGCTGCGGGTGGGGGAGTCGCGGCAGGGCGTGGTGGGCCTGCGGCAGACCGGCCTGCCCGACGAGTACGAGCCGGGGTTGAGCGTGCGGTTCATGGGCGTGGACGACAAGGCGATCATGTCGTACCTGGTGAGCGCGTACTACTCGGCGGCCGTGCTGGTGCCGGACGCGCTGGCCGTGCTGGAGCACGTCGAACTCGGCGTCGCGGAGTAGCGCCGGGTCGGCGGAAATCCGTTTGACGGTGGGCGCCGCGATCGGTGATCCTGGTCGCGTCGAACGAGCGGAGGAGGAAGTCGTGGCAGGCAGGTGGGAGTGGCGCCGATGCGCGGTCCCCGCTGTGTGCGGTCGACTTTTCCCTTGGCAGCGCCCGGTGATCCCGGTGCGCGCGGGCTCCTCGCCGTGACGTAGACCCGTCAGGCACCGGGAGCCGCCCATCGGGAAACCGAGCCGGGCGGCTCCTGCTTTTCCAGCGTGCCAAGGGTTCCGTCGCACACACCGGCCCAGCGGGCCGGTCGAGCGGCGCGACGAAGCCGTCCGGCACCGCCCGGACGACATCGCGGACTTTTCTCCCCCCGCCCCCGCCGCCGAAGTTCGGCGACCAGGGCGAAGCCGGTGGTCCGGCCACACCGTGGCCGGACCGCCACGCCCCTGTAGCTCAGGTGGACAGAGCGCGACGCTACGAACGTCGAGGTCCCAGGTTCAAGTCCTGGCAGGGGCACCACGCACGACACCGCGCGCCGGGCACGCGGTGGCCGGTCGGTCAGCCGGCCGGCAGCGGTGCCGAGTTGGTGGGCAGGCGCACGGTGCGCAGGAAGGCGGGCAGCAGCCACGGGCGGCGCCCGCCGACGCGGACCTTGCCGGTGAGCGCGGCGCGGGCGCGGGAGATCCGCCCGAACAGCACCAGGTTCAGCGTCGCCGGGTCGAAGGCGACCCGGACGTCGACAGGCTCCCCCGGCTCCTGGACGCGCACCTGCCCCCGGTGCAGCGCGAGGGTGACCGGTGCGGTGTGGTCGGACCGGAAGGCGACGGCGATGCGCCGATCCTCCGGTGGCGGGCCGTCCAGCAGTCGGCCGACGTCGTTGCGGATCATGCCGACGATGAACAGGTCGAAGAACGGCGCGGCCGCGCGCGCCGGGATCGGCCACGGGGTGCCGGTGGCGCGGGCGATGTCCCGGCCGTGCACCAGCACTTCGTTGACCAGGTGGGCCAGCACCCCGCCGACCGGCACCCGCGAGCCGCCCAGCCAGGGCACCGGGCGGTGCGGGTCGGTGCCCGAGGTGACGGCGAGGACGGTGTCCGCGGCGGAGCGGAGGGCGGCGGCCAGGACGGCCGGGTCGCGTTCGGTGAACGCCCGCAGCGTCACGTTGTTCAGCTCGGCCACGGTGTCCACCGTGACGCCGGGCATGTGGTCGGCGAACGCCCCGGCGGGCACCCCGCCACCGGGCGCCAAGACCTCGGTGTAGCGGACGGCGATGGCCGCGACGTGCGCCGCGGTGTCCGCGACCGTCCAGTCGGCGGTGGCCATCGCGGTGGGCGACGGGGCACGGGTGACGAGTTCGGCGAACCTCGCCACGACCTCGGGCAGGACCTCCCGCACGATCGCCACCTGCCTGGACACGTCGCTCATGGCACCTCCCGGGCCGTTTCCGACGATCGCCCGAACATAGCAGCGGCCGCACGTGCCGGGCTGCTCCCGTCGTGCGGTCGTGACCGCCCCCGGCGGCCGGTCCGGAACGCGGGGCTGTTCGGGTCCACGAAGTGCCGTGCGGACCGGGTGCCTGGTACGCCCGTTCGGCCGCGTCCGACGTGGTCCCGCCCGGTCGCGGGTCTGTTTCAATGCCGGGATGACCTGGTTCTCGGACGGGGATCTCCGGCTGTGGGCGGGCGCGACCTGGTACGAGCGGGGACTCGGTTACGTCGACCTGGTCGAGGGGGTGACGTGGTCGCCGGACGAGGTCGTGGCGTCGGTGCGCGGCACGGACCTCTACACGGTCCGGCTGTCCCGCCGGAACGGGGTGACCACCGGCGACTGCTCCTGCCCGTGGGGTCGGGAAGGCAACTTCTGCAAGCACTGCGTGGCCGTCGGGGTGGCGGCGCTCGCCGATGCGCCCGAGGACGTGCCCGCCGAGGTCGCGGACACCGAGGTCGCGGACGTCGACCTGCGCGGGTACCTCGGCCGGGTCGATCCGGCGGAACTCGTGGACCTGCTGGTGGACCTGGCCGATCGGGACGCGGCGTTGCGCCGCCTGCTGTCGGCGCGGGCCGCCGGGGCCGGAACGCCGGACGCCGCGGAGCTGCACCGCCTCGTGGCGCGGGTCGCGAAACCCGTTGCGCTGCACGGTGCCGCCGTCGCCCGGTGGGTGTCGACGGCGGAGGAGGTGGTGCACGCACTGGACGTGCTGACCACCGACCACCCCGCGACGACCGTCGCGCTGTACCAGGACGTGTTGCGGCACTTGGCGGACAAGGAAGTCGACCACGACGCCGTCGCCGCGTTGCGGGACGTGGCGGCGCGCGCGGTGGCGGGTCTCGTCGCGGCCTGCCGGGGTGCGGCGGTCGACGGAGTCGGGTTGGCGCGGTGGCTGTACGACCTCCAGGTCGACGCGGGGGACGTGCCGGACGTCCCGGTCACCGGGCTGGCCGAGGCGCTGGGGGAGGACGGGCGGGCGGCGTACTGGGACCTGTTGTCCGGCGGGGAAACCCTGTCCGAGGACGACGAATCCGAGGACGACGAAGAAGAAGACGAGGAGTACGACGAAGACGACGAAGACGACGGGCGCCACCGGCGGCCGGGTCTCGGCACCACGTTGTTCCGGCTGCGCGAGGTGTACCTGCGCGACGTCGCGCGGGACGTGGACGCGCTGGTCGCCCTGCACGCCGGCAACCTCGCCGATTCCGGCCGGCACGTGCGGATCGGGCAGGTGCTGCGGGACGCGGGCCGGCCGGACGAGGCCGTGGCGTGGCTGGAACGCGGGCGTGCGGAATCGAGGTGGGGCCGGGACGACATCACGGACCTCCTGGTGGAGGTGTACGCGGAAACCGGGCGGCACAAGGAGGCCGCGCGGGCCCGGTGGGACGAGTTCGAGCGCGTCCCGCAGGAGGTCCAGTACCGCAAGCTGTTGCGCGCCGCCGAACCCCTCGACGCCGTGGAGTACGCGAAGAACCGCGCCCTGGCCCACCTGCGGGGCCTGGCCGAGGGCGGTGAGCACGCCGACGGCGATCCGCTCGTGACGATCCTGGTGGCCGTCGGCGAGGTCGACGCGGCGTGGGAGGCGGCGCACCGGTACCCGTGCAGCGACCGGTGCCTGTTCCAGGTGGCGCGCGGTCGCGGGGTCGACCACCCGGCCGACGCGATCCCGGTCTACGCCCGCGAGGTCGACGCCGCCATCGCCCGCAAGGACCGCGCCGGGTACGCGCGGGCCGCCGGGCTGCTGGCCGGGCTGCGCGACCTGCACGGGCGGGCCGGCCTGGACTTCGCGGCCTACCTCGGTACGGTCAAGGCCGAGCACCGCCGCAAGTCGGCGTTGCTGGAAGTCCTTGCCGCGCAGGGGCTCTGATCGCCGGGGAGCGGGCTGTCGGCCCCGGCCGGCACCAGGAGGCAGATCCGTGTCGCGCACCGTCCTCGTCTCCGGCGCGAGCATCGCCGGTCCCGCCGTGGCCTTCTGGCTGGCCCGGCACGGCCTGGTGCCGACCGTGGTCGAGCGGTTCCCCCGGTTGCGGCCGGGCGGCCAGACCGTGGACCTGCGCGGCGCCGGCCGCACGGTCGTCCGGCGGATGGGGCTGGAGGACGCGGTCCGCGCGCGGACCACCGGCGAGCGCGGCATCCGGTTCGTGGACTCCGCCGACCGCGTCAAGGCGACCTTGGCCGCCGACGCCTTCGGGGGCGGGGGTCCGGTCGCCGAGTTGGAGATCCTGCGCGGCGACCTGTCGGAACTGCTGCACGACCGCACCCGGGACACCACCGAGTACCTGTTCGGCGACGAGATCACCGGGCTGACCGACCTCGGCGACCGGGTCCGGGTCGCCTTCCGGGAAGGCCCCGACCGGGAGTTCGACCTGGTCGTCCTGGCCGACGGGTTGCGCTCCCGCACCCGTGACCTGCTGTTCGCCGACGTCACCCGGACCCGCTCGTTCGGGCTCTACACGGCCTACTTCACGATCGCCCGCTCCGGGGCCGACGACGGCTGGGCCCGCTGGCACAACGCGCCCGGCCGGCGCACGGTCCTGCTCCGCCCGGACAACCAGGGCACCACCCGGGCCCTGCTGTCGTTCCTGTCCGACCGCGCGGGCTACGAGAAGCTCCCGGTCGCCGCCCAGCGCAACCTGCTGCGCGCGCGTTTCGCCGGGGTGGGCTGGGAAGCGCCGAGGGTGCTCGCCGGCCTGGCCGGGGCGTCGGACTTCTACTTCGAGGCGATCGGCCAGGTCCGGCTGAGCCGGTGGTCCCGGGGCCGGGTGGTGGTGCTCGGCGACGCGGCGTACTGCGCGTCGCCGATCAGCGGCATGGGCACCAGCCTCGCGTTGGTGGGCGCCTACGTGCTGGCCGGCGAGTTGGGCCGGCACCCGGACCACGCCGCGGCGTTCGCCGGCTACGAAGCGGTCCTGCGGCCGTATGCGGAGCGGGCGCAGCAGGTGTCGCCGCGCGCGCCCCGGATCGCCTCGCCGCGCACCGCGTTCGGGATCGGGTTGCTCAACGCCGTGCTCGCGACCGCCGCGAAACCCGGGATCAGCCGGGTGCTCGGGAAGTTCCTCGTGCCGCCGGCCGACGGGATCGACCTGCCCGACTACGGGAGCGCCCCCGGCTCGGCCGGGTGACCGGGGGCTCCCGCCGTCACGCGGTCAGGGCGATCGTGGTCGGCGCGGTCCGGTACGCCTGTTCCAGGTGGGCGGACAGGCCGTTGCCGGCCAGGATCTCCTCGACCGTCGTGGTGCGGTCGGAGGTCGCTGCGGCGCGCAGCACGGCGCGGGCCACGCCGCCCGGTGTGCCCGGCGGGATCACCAGCAGCCGGACCCGGGAGTGGTCCGACCGGATCAGGTGCACCGTGTCGGGCTGGGTGGTGTTGAACCCCTCCATCCGCACCGCGAGGTGGCCGACGACGATCCGGCGGGTGGAGGCCTGCCAGGCGCGCAGGTGGTAGGCGACCCGGCGGACCGGGTCCTGCGTGCCCATCGCGGTGATCAGCGGCGGGAACTCGGTCGCCGGGTCGGTCGACCACGGCCACCAGGCCCCGTCGACCGCCCCGCCGCGCGCGGATCCGGGTTTCACCGCCAGGCGCAGGTCGTGTGGTGGGGGTTTGCCGGTCGTGGTGCCGAGCAGGTCCGAGATCATCTCGGCGCTCCCGCCTCCGGCCGGTCGTGCCGACCGGATCCCGTGGTGCGCCCAAGGTGGCACCGGCTTGACCGCCGGTGCGCGACATACCCTCGGTGACCTCAGCCTACGCCCCGGCGACCGCGCCGCCGCACCCGGTCGCGGGACGGGCGGAAGTCCTGTCGCCGCAAGGCGTTGCGCCACCGCGGGACCTCGGCGGCAGCGGTCAGGCCACGCCGGACACGGGCGGGCGCTGGTCGCGCCACTCTCGGTTCTTCACCGGTGCTCCTCGTCGAGCCGTCACGGGCCCTCGGGCCCTGGCGTCGGGTCTAGCGGGCGGAGAGGCCGTTGCCGGCCAGGATCTCCTCGACGGTCGTGGTGCTGTCCGACGTCGCCGCCGCGTGCAGCACGGCCAGCGCGACCCCGGCCGGGGTGCCCGGCGGGACGACGACCAGCCGGATCCGGGTGCGGTCGGCCTTGATCAGGTTCACCGTGTCGGGGTTGGTGAACGGGAAGCCCTCCAGCCGCACGGCCTGGTCGCCGACGGCGATCCGGTTGGGGGTCCGCTGCCAGGTGCGCAGGTGGTAGGCGACCCGGCGCACGGGGTCCAGCGCGCCCATCGCGGTGATCAGCGGGGGGAACTCGGTCGCGGGGTCGGTGGACCACGGCCACCAGGCGCCGTCGACCTTGCCGCCGCGCCGGGACTCGGGTTTCACCGCCAGCCGCAGTTCGCGCTGCTCGGTGCCGCCGCTCGTGGTGCGGATCAGGTCGGGGATGATCTTGGCGCTCCCGCCTCCGGCCGGTCGGGCCGGCCGTGTTCCGTGGTGCGCCCAAGGCGGCATCGGCTCGACCGCCGACGCTCGACGTGCCCTCGGTGCCCCGCACCATACGCCCCGGGCCGCCTCGGTGGGCCGGCCGGGACCGGAGTACGGTCGGTGACGACGGGAGCGCGTCCGGCGTCACGGGCTTCGCACCACGCCCGCCGGGACGCGCGGGATCGGCCGGGACCTCCGGCTTCCCGTCTTCCGCACCGCTCATCGGAGCACCGCATGACCACCGCACTCCCGCACGACGTCTCCGTCGACATCCGGGCCGGCGGCGAGGACCGCTGCGCCGCCTGCCCCCACGCCTGGAGCGCCCACGACGCGCTCGGCGCCCGGTTCTGCACCGCCACCGTCTCCTCCGCGCTGGACCGGGCCTGCATTTGCCGGTAGCGGCGGCACCCCGGGGTGTAGCGTCGGCGTCATCGGGAGACCCGGCCCGGGTCCTCCCGCACCATCCGCGTCGCGAGGCGGCCTCGACACCACGTCGTGGCGGACGCCCGCGAGACGCGGAGAAAGTCGGAAATCATGTCTTCCCAGTACGTTTCCCGCTACGAAGCACGCGTCGAACTCGTCCGGACCACCGTGCAGGAGCTGTCCGACCTGGACGACAAGACCGCGTTCGCGGTCGCGGCGCGGATCGTGCACGTGTTGGACCACCTGCCGGAGAGCGTCCGATGACCGAACGCCCCACCGACGCCGTGTTCAGCCACCCGGACGTGCACCGGCCGGCGGTGCAGCACGCACCGCCGGAATCCGGGCAGCGGCTGCCCGACCCGCTGTTCCAGGAGCCGCACCGCACCCCTCCGGGCGTTGCGGACCCCCACCGCCGGGCTGCCTCGGAGTAGCCCGGCTCACCTCGCCCGGGTCAGCGCGGCCAGGCGCTCGGGCCTGGGCCACCGCACCTGCCACGCCCAGCCGAGCAGCTCGAACCACCGGATCACCCGCGCGGAGATGTCGACCTGCCCGCGCCGCACACCGTGCCGGGCGCACGTCGGGTCGGCGTGGTGGGAGTTGTGCCAGGACTCGCCCATCGACAGGATCGCCAGCGGCCAGAAGTTGGCCGAGCGGTCGCGGGAGGCGAACGGCCGGTCGCCGATCATGTGGCAGATCGAGTTCACCGACCAGGTCACGTGGTGCTGGAACGAGATCCGGGCCAGGCCCGCCCACAGGAACGCGGTCAGCGCGCCCCACCACGACCAGGTGAGCAGACCGCCGAGCACGGCCGGCAGGCCCGCGCTCAGCGCCACCCACAGCGGGAACAGCCGGTCCACCGCGCGGATGTCGTCGTCCGCCCGCAGGTCGGGCGCGAACCGGTCGACGTTGGTGGTGTCGCGGCCGAACAGCCAGCCCATGTGGGCGTGCCAGAAGCCCTTGGCCAGCGCGACCGGGCCGGTGCCGAACAGCCACGGCGAGTGCGGGTCGCCCTCGCGGTCGGAGAACGCGTGGTGCCGCCGGTGGTCGGCGACCCACCCGATCACCGGGCCCTGCGCGGCCAGGCCGCCGGCGATCGCCAGCGCGACCCGCAACCCGCGCCTGGCCTTGAACGCGCCGTGCGTGAAGTAGCGGTGGTAGCCGATCGTGACCCCGAGCGTGGACACCGTGAAGAACACCGCGGCCAGCACGACGTCGACCCAGCTCAGCCCCCAGCCCCAGGTCAGCGGGACGGCGGCGGCCAGCGCGGCGAACGGGACGAGCAGGAACGCCCGGATGGTGACCAGTTCGGCCCGGGATTTGGGTTCGGCCAGCACGGGTTTGGGTGCGGTGGGTGCGGCAGTGGTCATAGGTACGCCCTGTCTCAACGGGTCGGCACGACCGTGCGCGAGTGCGCGGGGTCGTGGGGGAACGGGGGTCGCGACGCGGACGGGGTCCGGATCCGCGACACCTCGACGAGTAGCCACCGGAGGGCGGGCGACTGCCTGCTAAGGCTCTAACCCCGACGCTACACCCGCGAGGAACGCACGACCGATTGCGCGCGAGTGCGGCCACGCGCGCCACGACCGGGTCCGATCCGCTTCCGCGCTCTGCCGGTCGGGTGCATCCGGGGGCGTGCGGAGGTGTGGCGTGAGAACCTGTGCGGGCGCGTGTCCGCTCCGGACCTCGGCGGGCTGCCAGTCGTGGTGGCTGCTGCCGGAGGTGGGTTGTGTCGGAATCGGAACATGTCGTGGACCCGGACGACGGCACCCGGGATCCGCCGAAGCGGGTCGGGGTCGCCGAGATCGCGGAGTTGAGCGCGTTCACCGCCGAAGTGCGGGCCTTGGACCTCCGGCACGGCGGTGGCCGTTCCCGCGCCGCGGCGGTGGCGCGGTTACCGGCCGCCCGGCGGCTGCTCAGCCTGCCGGTCGCCGAACGGCTGGACGGGCCGCTGCACACCGCGGTGGCCGACCTGCACAACCTGGTCGGGTGGGCGTCGTTCGACGTGGGACTGGTCGGGCCCGCGCTCCAGCACTTCGAGGTGGCGCTGCAACTCGCGGCGACGGCCGGTGACGCGTCGCTGACCGCGAACGTCTACTACCGCCTCGGCCGGGTGTGGCTGCACCACGACGAACCCGTCCGCGCGCTGGCGGAGTTCCGCTTGGCGGAACTGGCGGCGCGGGCCCGCGGGTCTCGGTCGGCGTTGGCCCTGGTGCACGCGAACCAGGCGTGGGCGCGGGCGCGCCTGGGAGTGGACGACGACATCGCCCGCTTGATGTCCACTGTGGACGACGACTTCACGGGTGGCCGGGACGAACCCACGCCGGACTGGATGGTGTTCTTCACGCCCGCCGACCTCTCGGCGTTGACCGGGGTGGTGTACACCGAACTCGCCCAACGGGTCGATCCCCGGTACGCGGGTGTCGCGGTGCCCGGGCTGGACTCCGCCCTCGCGCGCTACGACCCGGACCTGGCGCGCAGCCGGGCGTTCAGCCTCATCTCGCTCGCGGTCTGCCACCTGGTCGACGACCAGGTCGGCACGGCGGTGGAGGTGGGGCAGCGCGCGCTCGCGCTGTGTGAAGACCTGACGTCCGCCCGCACGGTCGAGCGGCTGGTGCCGCTGCGCAACGAGGCCGAACGGCGGCGGTCGCACTCCGGCGCACGCGAACTGGCGCGACGCATCCGCGCGTTCCGCCCGCTCGTCGCCGGAAGTCCGTGACCGTGTCGGACCCGTGCCCGTGCGGCGGGATCCGGCGCGACCGGTACGTTGGTGGAGGGTCACCAGCGGCGGTCGGCTCCGCCGGCCGTCGAGCGGCCCTCGCCTTCGGATCACCGGACCAGGCGGTATCGAGAGGTGGTCCGACGGCGTGAACCGCGACCGACCGCCGGCCGCCGAGGTGTGGACCCGGCTGCGGGAACTGGCGCGTGAGGACGGTGGGCCGATCTCCGTGCGGCACGCCGTGCTGGCCTGCGTCGAGGTGCTGGACGCGGCCGGGGCCTGCTTGTCCCTGGCCCGCAACGGGGGCTTGTCCGAACCGGTGTTCGCCACCGACCCGCGCAGTCACGAGGTGGAGGAGTTGCAGACCACCCTCGGCGAGGGGCCCGGCCTCGACTCGGCGGCCTGGGGCTCCCCGGTGCTGATCGACGACCTGCGCACCGCCGGGTCGGCCACCCGGTGGCCGCTGTTCGCGGTGCAGGCCGCCGAACTCGGCGTGCGCGGGGTCGTCGCCCTGCCGGTCCGGGCCGGCGCGGTCCGGCTGGGCGTGCTGGCCTGCTACCGCGACGAGTCGGGCCTGCCCGGCAGCGCGGCGCTGGCCAGGGCGCTGGCCTGCGCGGACGCGGTGCTGGTGCTCGCGCTCGACGAGCGCGGCGGCGTCAGCCCGTCGCTGGAGCACCTGCTCGACGGCGGCTTCACCACCCACCGGGCCCGGGTGCACCAGGCCGCGGGCATGGTCGCCGTGCAACTCGGGATCGGCCTCACCGACGCCCTGGCGCGACTGCGTGCCCACGCGGTCGCCAACGAACAGCCGATAGCCGACACCGCCGACGCGGTGATCGCCCGGCGACTCCGCCTCACCGACAACGACCGTGGACTTCCCCTTCCCGAGGGCGGCGACGCCGACGACGAGAAGGACACCGAGGAGGGCAACGACCGATGAAAACCCAAGACCAGCGGATCAGGGACACCTTCATCATGCTCGCCGACACCTTGGTGGACCAGTTCGACGTGATCGACTTCCTGGACCTGCTGGCGCACCGGTGCGCCGAGCTGCTGGAAGTCGACGCGTGCGGCCTGCTCCTGGTCGACCACCACGACACGCTGACCACCGTGGCCGCCTCCACCGAGCAGGCCCGGCTGCTGGAACTGTTCCAGTTGCAGAACTCCGAGGGCCCCTGCCTGGACTCCTACCACGGCGGTGCCCCGGTGTCCTGCGACGACCTCACCACCGCGCACGAGCGGTGGCCGCGCTTCGCGGCCGCCGCGCTGGACAGCGGCTTCCGCAGCGTGCACGCACTGCCGTTGCGGCTGCGGGAGCAGATCATCGGCACGATGAACCTGTTCACCACCACGCCCGGGACGCTCGGCCCGTCGGCGCTCCAGCTCGCCCAGGGACTGGCCGACATGGCGACCATCGGCATCCTGCACGAGCGGATCGTCCGGCGGCACGAGATCGTCACCGAGCAGCTCCAGACGGCGCTCAACAGCCGGATCCTCATCGAGCAGGCGAAGGGCGTGCTCTCCGAGCGCCTCCAGATCCCGATCGACGAGGCGTTCGCCACGCTGCGCGCCCAAGCCCGGACGTCGAACCGCAAGCTGCTCGACGTGGCCACCGCCGTCATCAACGAATCGCTGCCCGGCGCGGTGCCGCCGCCCCATCCCGGCTGAGCCGGGCGCCGCACCGCGCGGGCCGGGTCGGGTGGAATCGACCTACAATCGCCGGGAGTCGACCGGGGGGACCGCTGATGACCGGCCACGCGCCCGACGTGGACACCGCCGACCTCGTGCGGCGCTGGCAGCGCGGCTGGAGCGCGTGCCGGGGCTGGCAGCCGCCGCGCGAGGCCGGCGGCGGGCTGCACTTCCTGCTGGGCCGGCCCGGCCGGCACCACGAGGTGGTCGTGCTGCGCGCCGACGACGAGCCGGGCACGGTCCGCGCGCTGGCCGCCGAGGTGGCCCGGCACACCGAGGCGAGCTGGCTGACCGTGCCCACCACCCGGCCCGACGAGGTCGAACGCGAGCTGCGCGCGGCCGGCCTGGAGGTCAGGCGGGAGCGCGAGCAGGTGATGACCCGCGACCTCGACGGCCACCCGACCCGGGAGCCCGCCGGGCCGTACCGGACCACCACCTCGGCGGCCGGCGGCGTGCTCAAGGCCGAGGTGTGGCACGAGTCGGGCGACCTGGCCGCGAGCGGGCTGGCCGGGCTGGTCGGGACCGACGCGGTGCCGGACCGGATCGAGACCGACCCGGGGCACCGGCGGCGGGGGCTGGGCACGGTCGTGATGGGCGCGCTGGCCACCGCGGCGCTCGACCGGGGGGCGCGCACCGGGATCCTGCTGGCGAGCCCGGACGGCGAGCGGCTCTACACCGCGCTGGGCTGGACCACCCGCACGTCCGTGGTGATCGCGACCAACCTCAGCTGACCAGCGCGGCCAGGTCGTTGCGGTAGTACGCCTGGAAGACCCGGCCGGCCGACGTGCCGGGGCCGGCGGGCACCACGACCCGCACCACGCCCGGCCGGTCGCCGGGCACCTCGGCGGTCGCGTCGCGCAACACCGTCGACCAGACCGGCCCGGCCGCGGGCGCCACGTCGTCGAGCCGGGCCTGCACCCGGTCGCGCAGCGCGGCGGGCCGGTCGGACGGCGCGCACACCACCTCGTCCACCTGGTCGCCGTCGACCCGGACCCCGGCGGCCAGCGGCGTCCGGCCGGTGGCCACGACCGCCACCACGACCTCGCCCAGGCACGCCGCGAGCCCGCTGACCACCGGGTCGCCGGCCAGCGTCGACCCGCCGGGCTCGACCACCCAGGCCAGCGTCCTGGCGGAGGGCCCGAACGCGATCGAGTCGGCCGCGACCCGGACCTTGTTGAACCCGGTGACGATGCCCATCTCGGCGAACGGGCTCCTCATGTCGATCTCGTCGTCGGGCGCGGTGATCCACGTGGTGGCCCCGGCTTCGTCGGCGCGCTTGGCCCCGCTGCGCTCGAACTTGCTGTTGACCAGGGTCGGGTCCACCCGCATCCACAGCTTCCCGGCCCACTTGGGCGGCTGCCCCACCCGGATGGCCTCGGCGGCGTCGCGCGGGTCGAACCCGACCGCGTCACCGAGCACCGCGGCCTTGGCCGCGAGGTCGGAGTACCCGATGCCCTCCAGCCCCCGGAAGCGCTGCTGGTCGGTGGACTTCAGCTCGCGCACCGCGTTGACGTTGCCGTACTCGACCACGAGGGCGGACTCCCCGGTCGCCCGGACCTTGCCCAGCGCGCCGACCAGCCCGCTCGCGTTCGGCTGCTCCACCACGGTCGTGCCGCCCACCGGGGTCCCGGCCGTCGTCCCGCACCCGGCGAGCGCCGCCAGGACGGCGACCGCCGCCGCGACGCGAACCCCACGCGAAAGATCCCTCATCGGCCCGATCGTATGGCCCGCCGCCGGTCCGCAGGTGGCGATCCGGGCAATCACCGCCCGCCGGGCACCGTCCGTGACCAGCCGGTTTCGCAGTGGCGTGGACCGGGTGGGGCGGACTCCGCGCGAGTCGCGGCGCAAGTGCCGGACACCGGTGTTTACGCGTTCCTAGCGCGTCTCGATGGTCACGCTGAGGTGTCGCGGCGCGGCGAGCACACTGTCCGGGTGGACGGTAAGCGCAAACGCGGCGAGCTGCGGATCTACCTCGGTTCGGCGCCCGGTGTCGGCAAGACCTTCGCCATGCTCGGCGAGGCGCACCGCCGGCGCGAACGCGGCACGGACGTGGTGGTCGGCCTGGTCGAGACGCACGGCCGGGAGAAGACCGCCGGGCTGCTCGACGGCCTGGAGCAGTTGCCGCGCCGCCAGGTCGGGCACCGGGGCGTCGAGTTCGGGGAGTTGGACGTCGACGCGTTGTTGGCCCGTGCGCCCGAGGTCGCCGTGGTGGACGAGCTGGCGCACACGAACGTGCCGGGTTCGCGCAACGCGAAGCGGTGGGAGGACGTCGAGGAACTGCTCGACGCCGGGATCGACGTGCTGTCCACGGTCAACGTGCAGCACCTGGAATCGCTCAACGACGTGGTGCAGCGGATCACCGGGGTGCAGCAGCGGGAGACCGTGCCCGACGAGGTGGTGCGCCGGGCGGAGCAGGTCGAGCTGATCGACATCACGCCGGAGGCGCTGCGGCGGAGGTTGGCGCACGGCAACGTCTACGCGGCGCACAAGATCGACGCGGCGCTGGGCAACTACTTCCGGCTGGGCAACCTGACCGCGCTGCGCGAGCTGGCGCTGCTGTGGGTGGCCGACCAGGTCGACGTGGCGTTGCAGCGCTACCGGACCGAGCAGCACATCACCGACACGTGGGAGACCCGGGAACGGGTCGTCGTCGCGATCACCGGCGGCAACGAGAGCGAGACGCTGATCCGGCGGGCCCGGCGGATCGCGGTGCGGGCCGGGGCCGACCTGATGGTCGTGCACATCATGCGCGGCGACGGGCTGACCGGGGCGTCGCCGCAGGTCGTGGGCAAGCTGCGGAAGATCACCGAGGACGTGGGGGCGACCTTCCACACGGTGGTGGGCGACGACGTGCCGACCGCGCTGCTGGAGTTCGCGCGCGGCGTGAACGCGACGCAGCTGGTGCTGGGCACCTCGCGGCGCTCGCGGCTGGCCCGGGTGTTCGACGAGGGCATCGGCGCGGCGGTGATCCAGTCGTCCGGGGCGATCGACGTGCACATGGTCACCCACGACGAGGCCCGCCGCAGCCCCCGCTGGAACGTCGGCCGCAACCCGCTCACCCGGGGCCGGGTGCTGCTCGGGTGGCTGCTCGCGGTGCTGCTGCCGTTCGTGGTGACCGGCCTGGGCCTGCTGTCCCGAGAGGACCTGACCTTCTCCACCGACCTGATCGGGTTCTTCCTGGTCACGGTGATCGTCGCGCTGGTCGGCGGGCTGGGGCCGGCGGTCGGCACGGCGCTGCTCGGCGCGGGCCTGCTGAACTACTACTTCACCCCGCCCTACTACAGCCTGGCCGTGGCCACGCCGGAGAACCTGATCACCCTGCTGGCCATGCTCACCGTCGCGGTGCTGGTCGCGCTGGTCGTGGACCGGGCGGCGCGGCTGGCCGAGCAGGGCGCGCGGGCGCGCACCGAGGCCGCGCTGCTCGCCTCCTACGCGCGGACCGTGCTGACCAGCCCGTACCCGCTGGCCCGGCTGCTGGAGAAGGTGCGGGAGAACTTCGGGCTGGAGTCGGTCGCGCTGCTGGAGCGGCGCGACGGCGGGTGGGAGCGGGTGGCGTGCGTCGGGCCGAGGCCGTGCGACGAGCCCGACGAGGCCGACGCGGACGTGCCGGTCACCTCGGACGTGCACCTGGCGTTGCGCGGCCGGACGCTGCCGGCGGGCGACCAGCGGGCGTTGGAGGCGGCGGCCGGCCAGGCGCTGATGGCGTTGCGGCAGCAGCGGATGGCGGCCGAGACCGCCGACGCGCAGCGCCGCGCGGCGACCACCGAGCTGCGCACCGCGCTGCTCTCGGCGGTCGGCCACGACCTGCGCACGCCGTTGACGTCGATCAAGGCCGCCATCGGCAGCCTGCGCGACGACACCCTGCCACTGTCCACAGAGGACACCGAGGAGCTGCTGGAGACCGTGGAGGTCTCCGCCGACCGGTTGACCGGGCTGGTGGACAACCTGCTCGACTCGTCGCGCCTGGCGACCGGCGCGGTGCGACCGCTGCTGCGCGCGGTGACGTTCGACGAGGTGGTCGGGCGGGCCCTGGCGGGCATCGACGACCGGCTGATGGTGTCGGTGGACGTGGGGGAGCAGCTGCCCGAGGTGCTCGCCGACGCCGGGTTGCTGGAACGGGTGGTGGCCAACGTGATCGACAACGCGCTGCGGCACGGGCGGCTGACCCCGCGCCGGCTGGTGGACGTGGACGGCGACGGCGCGATCACCGCCGACGAGCCGGAGATCGCGGTCCGCGCCAGCGCGTACGGCGACCGGGTGGAGCTGCGCGTGGTCGACCACGGGCGCGGCCTGCCCAAGAACACCGCGGACGCCGTGTTCGCGCCGTTCCAACGGCTCGGCGACCGGGACGCGACACCAGGCGTGGGGTTGGGGTTGAACGTGGCCAAGGGATTCGTGGAAGCCATGCACGGCACGATCACCGCCGAGGACACCCCCGGCGGCGGCCTCACCATCGTCATCTCGCTGCCCGTCGCGGAGGTGGCAGTCCCGTGACCTCCGTCTTAGTCGTGGACGACGACCCGCAGATCGTCCGTGCCTTACGCATCACCCTGACCGCACACGGCTACCACGTGCTGACCGCGCACGACGGCGCGTCGGCGCTCGAAGCGGTCGACGGCCGGCCGGACGTGATCCTGCTCGACCTCGGGCTGCCCGACATGGCCGGCGTCGCGGTGATCGCCGCGCTGCGCCGGCGCGTCACCACGCCGATCGTCGTGCTCTCGGCCCGCACCGACGCCCAGGACAAGATCGGCGCGCTGGACGCGGGCGCGGACGACTACGTGACCAAGCCGTTCGGGGTGGACGAACTGCTCGCCCGGCTGCGCGCGGCGGTGCGCCGGACCGGCCCCCGGCTGGAGGGCGAACCGCCGGTGCTGGCCGCGTCGTTCACCGTCGACCTGAACGCGAAGCGGGTCCGCCGCGACGGCGCGGACGTCCACCTCACCCGGACCGAGTGGGCGCTGCTGGAGGTCCTGGTGAAAGCGGGCGGCGAGCCGGTGAGCGTCCGCGACCTGCTGGACCGGGTGTGGGGCGAGGGCTACTACAGCCAGACCCACTACCTGCGCGTCTACCTGGCCCAACTCCGCCGGAAGCTGGAACCCGAACCGTCCCACCCCCGCCACCTGCTCACCGAACCCGGCCTGGGCTACCGCTTCCAGACCTAGTGCCTGTTCGCGAGATCGTCGGGGCCACTCGCCGATCGCGGCGACGTGGACCGTGGCCGGGACACCCCGTCGCCGCTCAGGCCGCGACAACCTGGTTCGGCCCGGACGTCGGGTCCACCGGTGTCCGAACCGGCGTGCCGACCGTCGCGGGTCGGGCGACCTCCACCCGGCCGGCGTCCTGGTCGCCGGTCAGGCTCGGCGGGCCGTCGCGGCCCGCCGACCCCGACGCGGGTCAGGAGATGCCGCGGAAGAAGGCGCGGATGTCGTCCGCGAGCAGCTCCGGCACCTCCATCGCCGGGAAGTGACCGCCCTGGGCGTACTCGCTCCAGTGGCCGATCACCTTGCCCGGGTCCACCGCCCGCCGCACGAGCGGGTGGGTGTCGAACACGGCCCACCCGGACGGCACGTCCGAGGCCATGACCAGGTCGAGCCCGGAGTGCTCGGACTCGTAGTAGAACTGCGCGCTCGACGCGCCGCCGCGGGTGAACCAGTACAGGCTGATGTTCGTGAGGAGCTGGTCGCGGTCGACCGACTCGTCCGGTGTCCGGTAGCCGCCGTCGGTCCGGGTCTTGAACTTCTCGGCGATCCACGCGAGCTGGCCGACCGGCGAGTCGGCGAGCGCCGCGCCGATCGTGTCGGGACGGTGGTCCTGCATCAGGAGGTACCCGCGATCGGCCGCGTCCTCGGCGCGCACCGCCTCGATGTGGGCGGCCTCGTCGTCGGACAGGCCCTCGGGGTAGGGGAACTTGTCGCCGAGCAGGCCGAGCCACCGGGGGTCGCTGCCGATGTGCGTGCCGATGACGCGCTCCGGGTGGGTCGCCGCGAGGCGGGCGGTGGTGCCCGCACCGACGTCGGTGCCGTGGGCCGCGAACCTCTCGTAGCCCAGCCGCGTCATGATCTCGGCGTAGGCGTCCGTCGTCCGCGCCAGTTCCCAGCCGGTCCCCGACAGCGGGGTGGAGAACCCGAACCCGGGCAGGGACGGGACGACCACGTGGAACTCGTCGGTCAGCAGCGGGACGAGCCGCTGGTAGTCCACGAACGATCCCGGCCAGCCGTGGTTCAGGATCAGCGGGGTGGCCTCCGGGTTCGCCGACCGGACGTGGAGGACGTGGAACGTCTGCCCGTCGACGACCGTGGTGAACTGGTCGTGCTCGTTGAGCTTCTTCTCCTGCGCACGCCAGTCGAACCCGTCGCGCCAGTACTCGGCGAGTTCCTTCAGGTACACCAGCGGGATGCCCCGGCTGAAGTCGGTGCGGTCGTCCCGGCCCGGCACGGGGAGCGGCCAGCGGGTGCGCGCCAGCCGGTCGCGCAGGTCGTCGACGTCGGTCTGCGGGATGTCGATGCGGAACGGTGTGAGCGTGTTGTTCTCGTCCATGACGGCGACGCTGCCAGGTAATGCGGCAGGATCGCTTCCGCGATTGCCGGTACGATCGAGGCCGTGTTGAAAACCTCGGCACGGCTGCTCGAACTGCTGTCGTTGCTCCAGCTCAAGCGCGACTGGACGAGCACCGAACTCGCCGGCCGGCTCGGCGTGAGCACGAGGACGGTGCGCACCGACATCGGCAAGCTGCGGTCGCTCGGCTACCCCGTGGCCGCGCAGCCCGGCGTGGCGGGCGGGTACCGGCTGGCCGCCGGGACGGCGATGCCCCCGCTGCTGCTCGACGACGACGAGGCCGTCGCCGTCGCGGTCGGACTCGGGGCGGTCGCGACCCAGCGGCTCGGCGTGGAGGAGACCTCGCTCACCGCGCTCGCGAAGCTGGAGCAGGTGCTGCCCGCGCGCCTGCGCCGGCGCGTGGAGGCGGTGCGCGAGGCGACGAGCGTCGTTCCGGCGGCGGGGCCGCCGCTCGAACTCCCGGTGCTCGGCGCGGTCGCCGCCGCGATCCGCGGCCACGAACGGCTCCGGTTCGGGTACACGAAACCCGGTGGCGAGCAGGAGGCGCGCCACACCGAACCGCAACGGCTGGTGAGCTGGGGAACCCTCTGGTACCTGCTGGCGTGGGACCTCGACCGCGACGACTGGCGGGTCTTCCGGGTCGACCGCATGGTCCCGCGCGCGCCGACGGGCGCGCGGTTCCGGCCGCGCGCGTTCCCCGAGGACGACGTCGTGGAGTACGTCGTCGGACGCATCAGCAAGGGGACCTGGAAGTACCGCGCCCGGGTGCTCGTGCACGCTCCCGCCGCGAAGGTCGCCGCGAAGGTCTTCATCCCGGTCGACATCGAGGTGGTCGACGAGTCCACGTGCCGGGTCGAGGTGGGCTCCGACGACCCGGACCGGCTCGCGCTGTGGCTCACGCAGCTCGACGTCGACATCGAGGTGATCGAAGGAGACGGGCTCGCGGCGGCGTTCGACCGCCTCGCGACGAGGCTCCGCCGCGCGGCGGGTGGCCCACGCGGGTGAGTCCCGGCAGTCGCCCGGCCGGCGATGTCGTCGAGTACCGGCAGCGGGAGCGTCCTCGACGCCGGGACGGGCAGCGCCGGCTGCCCGTCCGGCTGCCCTCGCGGCCAGTGCGGTGGTCGACAGCCCGGTGGGACGCTGCCTTGGGCCCACTGTCCAAAGGGGAATCATGCGCGCTACCCGTCGCGGGCAACCGTCCGAACGCGACACACCACCGAACCCGCCGCGCCGGACGCCGCCCGCAGCGGCCCTGGCGCTCCAGCGCACGGCGGGAAACCGGGCTGTGGCCGGGCTTCTCGGCCGGAACGTCACCGTGCAGCGCAAGTCGACCATCGTTGTCACACCCGACAAACCCGGCGCGGCAACACCGATCGACACGCTGACCGCCAAGCTCCACCCGTACTACGCCAAGGCGAGCGTGCCGGAGGCGTACGACTTCGGCACCGCCCTGCGCAACATCGATCCGGACGACTACGGCTCGGGCTACGCCAGGGCGGGCACGGCGGTCGCGCGGGTCGACCCCAAATCCCGCTCCAAAGCCGATTCGAAGAACCGCGACAACACCGTGATCGGACCCTACGGGCACTTCGGCGCGATGGAACGGGCCATCTTCAACCGGCAGGACCTCGGCAACACCTACGACGGCGGCCACCTGGTCGAGCACACCCTCATGGAGGGCCAGGACGCCGACATCCACGGCAACCTCGCGCCGCAGGAGAACAAGAACTTCAACCAGGGCCTGATGCGCGGCTGGGAGGCCATCGCCGAGGAACTGATGAAGGGCAACGACGTCTTCACCTACACGGTGACGGTGCGCTACACGCAGGATTCCTACGTGCGCACCGGCAAGCAACTGCGCAAGGCCGGTGTCGTCAAAGCCGGTCTGGTGTCGAAGCTGCCGGCGACCGGGCAGCACTCCCTCGCGCAGCTCGACGCGGAGGTGCTGACCTTCCAGCGCTGGGTCCCGTTCGAGTGGGAGGGCAAGGTCGACGTCGGCACGGGCCGGAACATGCCGCCCGTCCTGCTGACCAACGGGTCGCGCTACACGACCCTGCGCCAGGACCGCCAGAGCGCGCTCGCCGTGGTGGTCGACTCGGCCACCAACACCACCCGCACGGCCCCCGGCGTCCACGCGCACAAACGCCACAACTCCGGTTCCCTGGCGGGTTTCATCGAGACCGCCGCCGTGGTCCCGGGCGCGGGCAAGCTGTCGGTGGGCAACCAGCAGACCGTCGTCACCCACCTTTTCCAGCCCGAGCCGCAGGCCAAACGCGACCAGCCGCGCGGACCGGGGTTCGTCAAGAAGCGGCCCGGCCGGGTCGGTGCCGCGCTGAGGAGGACCACCCTCAAGGCGAACCTGCTCAACGCGCCGCTGTCGCTGTCGAAGATGTACCGGAGCATCCGCAAGCTCCGGCTCACCAAGACGATCGACAAGACCGCGCAGTCCTCGTGCGAGGGCTACCGGGTGCTGCGCACGTCCCGCATCCTCACCAACGGCAAGCAGGGCTACCTGCTGCTCAAGGCCATCGCGTCGACCACGATCACCGGCAAGCACTTCACCGCCGCGGACCTGGGCGCGGCGGTGAACGCGGCGGCGCTGCCCAAGTCCGTGACCGACAAGCTCCACCAACTGCCCTACGACCAGAACCTCGTGCTCTGAGTCGCCCCGTCGCCCCGGCGGCTCATTGCGGCACGGCGTCCACGGTCTGTGCGACGTTGCCGCTGTTGCACGTCGTCGTGGCGACGTTGGGCGCGTTCACGGCCTGCGTGCCGTAGACGACGTAGGTCGCTCCGCTCTGGAGGTTCTTGCAACCGATCTTGACCTTGTAGCGGCCGGTGTCGCACTGCGCCTTGCCCCGGCCGTAGTAGTGGCTGTTGCCCTCGTGCACCCATTCGATCCACGACACGCACCCGGTGACGCCCGCCGGCGGCGGGTCCTCCACCGCGTGGACGGACTGCGCGACGTTGCCGCTGTAGCAGGTCGTCGTTGCCGTGGCGGGCGCGTTCACGGCCTGCGTGCCGTAGACGACGTACCCCACGCCGGTCTGGAGGTTCGAGCAGACGATCTTGACCTTGTAGCGGCCGGTGTCGCATTGCACCTTGCCCCGGCCGTAGTAATGGCTGTTGCCCTCGTGCACCCACTCGATGGCCGTGGTGCAGCCGGTGGGAGCAGCCTGGGCGGACAGCACCTGATCAGCCTGGGCGGGCACCGCGAGGAAGCCCCAGCCGAGGATCGCGGCGGTCACCGTCAGAAGCGATTTCCTGATCAACACTGCCTCCTGGAGGCCGTGAGTCGGGGGAAGCCTGGCGCGATCGGGACGCTACCACCGCGATCCCGGCGTGCTCACCGCAAAACCGCAGCCGGGCAAGGAGACTTCGGCATCCCACGCCGTCCCAACCGGACGCTCCCCGTGCAGCGCGGCGCAGAGCGCCCGCCGGCAGCGCTTGCCCGGCCGGCCCGCGTCACGGCAGGAGCAGGCCCCAGTACAGCGCCCACGGCACGAACAGCGCCCCGCCCGCCAGCACCAGGCCCTGGCGCAGTCGGTCGGCCGATTCGCGCCACCGCCGCGCCACCAGCGGGGTGGCCACCACGACCGCCACCGCCAGCGCCTGGAACGCCAACCACACCACCGGCCGGTCGCCCAGCAACGGCCCGGCTTCCACCGTGTTCTCGGTCAGGCTGAACATCAGCGACGACAGGTAGCCCACCGTCCCCAGTGACCCGACCGTCCCGGCGACCACCAGCACCCGCGCGGGCCACGTGCCCGGACGCCGGCGGAACAGCCACAGCACCGGGTACGCGCCGAACAGCAGCACGAACAGGCCCAGGAAACCGAACTGGACCGGCGCGGACTCCCACCACGCGGTCGGTGCGACCTCGACCGACCGCCGGGCCTGCACGGGCGGCGGAGCGACCGATTCGCGGGGCGGGGTGCCGGCGGCGACCGCGGCCACCCAGTCGCCGACCGCGTCGGCGTAGCCGGGCACCAGATCGGGCAGGCGCTCGCCCTGCGCGTCGGCGCGGTGCATCGCGTGCCCGGCGTCGGGGATGAACTTGATGGTGTAGAACGGATTTCCGGCACGGGACAGGGTGTCGCGCAGGATCTCGGCGCTCTCCGCCGGCGGCACGGCGGTGTCGTGCTCGCCCCACAGCGCGAGCACCGGCTGCCGCACCCGGCTCAGCGGCGGTACCGGGTCGTGGTAGGCCGCGCCGAACATGTCCGCGTCGGAGATCATCCGGTGCCAGGTGGTGGGGAACGCGTCGGTGATCGAGCCGCCGACCCCGGTCCAGTCGAACTTGTTGGTCACGTTCCACACCTGCTGGCGCAGCGGCGGCAGCGCCGACCCGGCGGCCAGCACCACGAACTTCACGTCCGAGGACTTCGCCGCCGCGATCGGCACCACCCAGCCGCCCTCGCTCAGCCCCCAGACCCCGGCCTTCGCCGGGTCCACCTCGGGGCGGGCGCGCAGCACCGCGAACGCGGCCAGCGCGTCGTCGGCGAGCTGGTCGAAATCGCGGTGGAACGGCGTGTAGTCCTTCTCCCGCTTGTCCGGCGCGAGCACCACCATCCCCTGCCGCGCGAACGCTTCCGCCTCGCCGCGCAGGTGCTTCCGGTAGCCGGGGCCGCCGGTGCCCGACCCGTGCACGAGCAGCAGCGCGGGCAGCTTCCCGGTCGCGCCGCGCGGCGCGTAGACCGTGCCGCCCAGGACGAGTCCGTCCGACGTGCGGAAGTCCACTTCGGACGATGCGAGGTCCGGCGGGGTCGGCGACGGGGTCGGCGGCAGGTTCGGCGGCGCGGGCGCCACGGGTGCGACGGCCAGCACGGCGGCCAGGGCGAGGTTGACGATCACGTTGTCCCCCAAGGGTTTTCAGCGACACCGTGAATCCTGGCCGGTCGTGCCCGCCGGCACATCGCCCGCGTGACCGGGCCGGCCGCTCGCCCGTCAGGGGGAGCCGGGCACGATCAGACCGCTCTCGTAGGCGGTGATCGCGGCCTGCGCGCGGTCCCGCAGGTGCAGTTTGGACAGCACGTTGCTGACGTAGGTCTTCACGGTGTGCGCGCTGACCGCCATCGCGTCGGAGATCTCGGCGTTGGACAGGCCCCGGCCGAGCAGCACCAGCGCCTCCTTCTCCCGCGTGGTCAGCACGTCGAGGTCGGCGGTGACCGGCGCGGTGGGCCTGCGCCGCACCACGTCGTCGATCAGCCGCCGCGTCACCGACGGCGCGAGCAGCGCCTCGCCCGCCGCCGCGACCCGGACCGCGTGCGCGAGGTCGTCGCGCCGCACGTCCTTGAGCAGGAACCCGCTCGCCCCGGCGGACAGCGCCTCGTACACGTAGTCGTCCTGGTCGAACGTGGTCAGCATGACGACCCGCGTGCTGCTCTGCGCGCACACGATCCGGACCGCTTCGAGGCCGTCCATCCTCGGCATCCGGATGTCGAGCAGCAGCACGTCCGGCCGGTGCTCCAGCACCGCCGCGACCGCCTCCAGGCCGTCCGCCGCCTCGGCCACCACCTCGACGTCGGGCTGCGCGTCGAGGATCATCGCGAACCCGGCGCGCACCAGCTCCTGGTCGTCCGCGACCACCACGCGGACGGTCACCGCACACCCAGCGGCAGGCGCGCGGACACCCGGAACCCGTCGCCGCCGGCGGTGAACGACGCCGACCCGCCGCACGCCGCCGCGCGTTCCCGGATGCCGAGCAGACCATGGCCCGGCGTGGTGCCGGCAGCCGGGGAACCGTTGTCCCGCACGGTGATCACCAGCTCCGCGGCGGTCCACTCCAGGGCCACCGCGGCGGCGTCGCCGGTGCTGTGCTTGACCACGTTGGTCAGCGCCTCCTGCACGATCCGGTAGGCCGTCGCGTCCACCTGCGCGGACGGCTCGCGGCGGGTGCCGCTGGTGGTGAGGGTGACGTGCGGGCCGACCCCGGCGACCAGCTCGGGCACCCGGTCCACCGCCGGGCGGGCCGCCGAGTCGTCGGCATCGTCCTTGAGCAGGCCGAGCGTGCGGCGCAGCTGGGTCATGGCCTCGCGGCCGGAGGCGGCGATGGCGTCGAACGCGGCCACCGCCCGGTCCGGCGCGCTGCGCACCACCACCGGCCCGGCCTCGGCCTGCACGACCATCACGCTCACCGCGTGGGCGAGGATGTCGTGGGTGTCGCGGGCGATCCGGGCACGTTCCCGCGCGGCGGCGCGTTCGGCCTCGGCTTCGCGCTCGCGTTCCAGGCTCGCCGCGCGCTCCTCCAGCACGGTCGCGTAGGCGCGCCGGACGTGCGCCCCGCGACCCAACGCGTAGGCCGCGCCCCACAAGAACGCCTCGCGGATCGCGGTGTCGGCCGACCCGAGCAGCCCGCCGATGACCACGATCCCGGCTGCGGACACGGCGAGCGTGACAGTCCTGACCTCGCGCGGCGACAGGTCCGCGACGGTGTAGAACGCCAGCAGCGCGCCGAACCATACCGGCTGCTCGGGGCCGTGACCACCGACCACCGAGTACGCGGCGACACCCAGCGCCGTGGCGCACAGGCACCCCACGGGCACGCGCCGACGCCACAGCAGCGGCAGCGACGCCAGCAGCACCGGCAGGAACTGGAGCACCGTCCACGGTTGTCCCGCCCGGCCCGTGGTGAGCAGGAACGGGGCGGACTGCCCCGCGAACACGAGCACGGTGAGCATCACGTCGACCGACGCGGGTGACAGCGTGCGCAGGCGTTGCAGCGACATGGGACCCCCTCCGTCGCGGACTCTAACCCCGCCGCGCGGCCGGTGTCCTCGCCCGTGCGGACCAGGCCCGCGCTCCCTCCCGCCGGCGATGCGGCGGCCGGCCGGCGGCGGCAGGGTTCGTCCCATGAGAACCGTGATCACGCTGGTCACCGGGCCGGTGCTGCTGCTGGTCGGCGTGCTGCTGATGATGACCGACCTGTGGACGTTGTCCCACCTGGTGTTCCTGCTCGGCACGGTGCTGGTGCTGCCGGTGGCCGTCCGGCTGGACGTGCTGCTGCGCGACGCGAGCCCGCCGTGGGTGCGGGTGCCCGCCTTGGTGCTCACCGTGACCGGGGCGCTGGCGCTGGCGGGCCAGTTCGTCATCGACTTCACCGTGGTGCGGCTGGCGGCGGGGGACCGCGCGGCGGCGGGGGAGATGTTCGACGTGCTCCAGGACTCGCCGGTGTTCGCGCTGGTCTTCTACCAGGCCGGGCCCGCGCTGCTGTTCACCGGACTGGCGCTGGCGGCGGTGGGGCTGGTGAACCGGTCGTGGCGGTGGGCGGGCGGCCTGCTGGTGGCGGGCGCGCTGCTGATGGGCGCGGCCCGGATCACCGGACTGCGGCCGGGAGAGGTGCTGGGCCTGGGCCTGATCGTGGCGGCGCTGGTGCTCGCCGGCCGTGCGGCGGAGGCCCGGACCGCTGCTCGCGCCTGACCGTGCGCACCTCGACCGCTCGTCCCGATCGGACGCCCGGGGTTCCACCGGGAGTTCCCGCCTGACCTCCACTGGGGGTGGGGTCAGCCGGGACGTGCCGGGCGGTCCCGACGAGGTGACGCCGGGCCGGTGGGCCATGTCGGAGTGGCAGACCGGCCCGGCGTGGGCACTCGGGTCACGTCAAGGGGGGACGCACCCGACCGGACAGGTGGTCGGACGGACGGCCCGTTCGGTTCCCCGATGTCGCGCGGTTCACCCGTCCGGCGGACCGGGAACCGGGACGTGCGCCGATCCGACTGGTTCTACAACGAACCACCTGGGGAGGTCTTCGATGGAACGTCGCACGTTCATCCGGGCGTCGGCCCTGTCCGTGGGCGGGCTGGCCGCCGCCGGCCCGACCGCCACCGCCGCGAGCCCGCTGCGGGTGCAGGTCCTGATGTACGACGGGGTGGAGGAACAGGACTTCGCCGCACCCGTGGAAGTGCTCGGCCTGGCCGAGAAGATGGGAGGTGCCCTGCGCACGACCCTGGTGACTCCCGGCCGACCGGCCTCCGTGACGTGCACCTACGGCACGAGGGTCGACGTGGCCAGGAGTTGGGCCCCGCGCGAGGCCGACGTCCTGGTCGTGCCCGGCGGCGGGTACACCGACAAGAACGCGCCGGGCGTGCACCGCCTGATCGCCGACCAGTCGTTCCTGCGCCGCCTGGCCGGGTCGTCCGCGCTCCCGGTCGGCATCTGCACCGGCGTGATGGTGCTGTCGGCGGCCGGCCTGACCCGAGGCCGCCCGGCGACCACCCACAGCGGCGCGAAGGCCGACCTGCGCGCCCAGGGCGCGACCGTCGTGGACGCGCGGGTCGTGGACGACGACACCCTGATCACCGGCGGCGGGATCACGTCCGGGTTGGACGTGTCGTTGTGGCTGCTGGAACGCTTCCTGGGCGCGAAGTTCGCCCAACGGGTGGAGACCGTCCTGGAGTACGAACGGCGAGGAACCGTCTGGCGCGCCTGAACCCGAGGGCCTTGCGACGGCCGAAGCCGTCGCAAGGCCTTTCAGCGGCTCGCGGCCTTCTGCCGGCGCAGCGCGTCGTCGAGTGCGAGCGTGTCCTCCACGACGATGTCGTCGACCATGCGTCCCCAGCGCAGAGTGGCCCACTGCATCGCGGTGTTGCGGTAAAGCGACCCGTCCGCCAGCGTCCCCTCGACCCGCAACCGCACGGCCACCGTGGTGTGCCACGGCCACCCGCCCACCACGACGTCGTCCAGCCGCAGCCGCACCCCCGGCAGCCGCTCGGCGAACTTCGCGAACCACGCGCGGAACGCGTCCCGGCCGCGCACGTCCGCCCCCAACTCGGTGTCCCCGACGAACCGGAACCGCACGTCCGGCGCGGCCATCGCCACCGCCGCGCCGAAGTCCCCGGCCCCGACCTTCCGCCAGGTCTTGCGGACCACCGCCCGCACTGTCGCGTGATACATGGCAACCACGCTAGAGTTGTGACTTGCTTAAAGCAAGGGACGAGGTCATGACCAGAACCGACTTCACCGGGATCGCCTGTTCGATCGCACGCTCCGCCGCGCTCGTGGGCGATCCGTGGGCGCTGCTGATCGTGCGCGACGTGGCGCTGGGCCTGCACCGCTTCGACGAGCTGCAACGCGACCTCGGCGCGGCCACCAACGTCCTCACCCAGCGGCTGGACCGCCTGGTGGAGGGCGGCGTGCTGCGGCGCGAGCAGTACGCGCGCCGACCCGACCGGTACGAGTACCGGCTGACCGCGAAGGGCGAGGACCTGGTGCCCGTCCTGCTCGCCCTGACCGCGTGGGGCGACCGCTGGGAGGCGGGCGAGGCGGGCCCGCCGCTCGTCGTCCGCCACCACACGTGCGGCCACCCCACCAGCGCCGCCGTGACCTGCCGGTCGTGCGGCGCCGACCTGGCCGCCGACCAGGTCGACTACCTGCCCGGACCGGGCGGTCGCGCCGGCCGGGGCACCGCCCTGATCGCCGGCCTGCTCACCGACCCGACCTCGACCCGTGACTGAGACCGGCGCGGCGGGTCAGAAGGTGTCCGGGTAGCCGGGGTCGACGACGGGCGACGTCGTGCCGGTCCAGGCCGAGCCGTCGAACCGGTCGCACCGGATCCGGTCGCCGACGCCGACGCGGCGGCAGTGCTGCACGCCGCCCTCGGCGGTGGGCAGCCAACCCCGGTCGGCGGCGTCGCCCCACTCGCCCGCCGGGGAGAAGGAGCTGCGCCAGCCGGCGGCGGTGAGCGTGGTGCAGACGAGTTGCTCGGCGACGCTCCCGGTCCGCGCGCACAGCGCCGGCCCGTCCTCGGTGACCAGGAACGCGCGGTTGTCCGGGTGGCCGGGGTCGATCTTCGGCGAGATCACGGTGCTCCACCCGGTGCCGTCGTAGCGGTCGCAGCGGATGTGCTCCGGCAGAGCGCCGCTCAGGCCGCAGTAGGACACGGTCCCGTCCCGGTTGACCAGCCAGCTGCGGTCCTCGGGGTAGAGCCAGTCACCGGACGGTGAAGCGGAGGTCTTCCACCCGGTCGGGGTGGAGACCGTGCAGGTGAGCCACTGGTTCGTGGTGATCCCGGCGCGCCCGCACAGCGCGGGCCCCTCCCGGGTGGCCAGGAACGTGCGGTTGTCGGGGTAGCCGGGGTCGACCTGCAACGAGATCGCCGTGGTCCACGCGGTGCCGTCGTAACGGTCGCAGCGGACCTGGTTGCCGCTGCCGCTCAGCCCGCAGTGGTTCGCGTTCCCCTTCTGGTCGACCAGCCAGGTCCGGTCCCGGGGGTAGAGCCAGTCGCCGGAGGGCGAGGCGGAGGTTCTCCAGCCGGTCGGGGTGGACACGGTGCAGGTGAGCCACTGGTTCGTGGTGATCCCGGCGCGCCCGCACAGCGCCGGGCCGTCCTTCGTCGCCAGGAACGTGCGGTCTTCCGCGTAACCGGGATCGATCGGCGCGGAGATCGCGGTGGTCCACGCGGTGCCGTCGTAACTGTCACAACGGGCCTGGTTGCCGCTGCCGCTCAGCCCGCAGTAGGTCGGGTTCCCGTACTGGTCGACCAGCCAGGTCCGGTCCTGCGGGTAGAGCCAGTCGCCGGAGGGCGAGGCGGAGGTCTTCCAGCCGGTCGGGGTGGAGACCGTGCAGGTGAGCCACTGGTTCGTGGTGATCCCGGCGCGCCCGCACAGCGCCGGCCCGTCCTTCGTCGCCAGGTGGGCGCGGTCTCCCGCCTCCCTCGCGGTGGACACCCGCACGGCGGTGGGCGGCGAGGAGCCGTTCCAGTTGATCGCGATCACTTCGTAGTAGTACGACTGGCCGGGCGAGACCTGCATGTCCAGGTAGGTGTAGGGCGTGCTGGAATCGTGGGCCCGCAACGTGGACTTGAGCTGTCCGTCGCGGTACAGCAGGTAGTCCCCCACGCCGGAGGAGTCCGCCCACCAGCTCAGGTTGACCCGAGAACCGTGCTCCAACACGGTGATCGGTCCGGGCTGGGGCAGGTCCCCCACGGCCGTCCGGTGTTCCGCACCGGCCGCCGCAGCCGGTGTCGTGCCGAGGGACGTCGTTGCCACCAGCAGTGCCGCAGCGAGCAGCTTCGGCCAGAAACCGCTTGTCCCGCCCCGAATTCGTCGAACGCGCACGCGAACCTCCAAGCGAACGATGTCGCCTGTGCCATCGGCCCGGGCAGGCGCGCCCCTTAGCTCCACGGTCCCGACGCCAACCGATCGGCGCAGACCCACCCCGCACCGATCGTGTTGCGCCTCCCCGGGGGCGCAACACGTTGCCCCCGAACGGCATCACCGCGAAACGACGCGGGCCCGCAGCGGAAACCGCCGGAAGTCCGCGTCGCCCACTGCCGGCCGGCTGAGCCGTCGCAGGCGAACTGGACCATCTGCCGGCCCCGGCCCTGGAAGCCGTCGATGCACTTGCTGCTGCCGGCGTCGCGGAGTCGGTGGGTGTTGCCGGCCACCTGTTCGCGGTACCACTTCTGCGGCGGTCCGGCTCAGGCGATCAACGTGTGCATCGCGACCGCCACGCCGAGTCCCAGCACGATGCCCGCGGTCGGCCCGACACCGGCGTTCCCAACGGCTCCAACGGCGATCGAAGCCGTCCCGATTACCGCCCAACGCAACGGGAGACGTTCAGGCTGCGCCTCGCTACCAGCTTTTTTGGCCGGACCAGCCGCCTCTGGACCTGGTTCTGGAGTACGTTTCTTGCGCAATATCCGGAACACGGCTCCTCTGTTCTCTGCGGTGTGGCAAATTGATGCGCCCGACCTCGTCGGAGTCATCGCCTGGCGCGCTGCGGGTGTGGTGCTGCGGCGCTACGGAAAGGCACCTTTCCGTAGCGCGGATGAATCGACTTGGGTGGCCGCTGTCTGTCCAGCCAGAAAGGCAACTGCTCGCGCTGTTGTCGCACCTTCGAACGCGGCTCTTTCGTCTCCATCGTGAGACGACGTGACGCGAATCCCAGCCCGAATGCGCCGAGGCGGTGGTTACCGGTGACCCACGTCATGTCGACCGGGTAGTGGTCCGAAATCGGGTCTTGGGTCGGGCGACCCGCCCATCGGTCGAGTAGGCGCTGTCGACCCCTGGCGGAGATGTACTTGCCGTACCAGCGGAGTCCGGGTTCGAGCATGGGTTTTCGCCCACGCGGCGGCGGAGCGAGTTTGGGCCGGTGGGCGTCATTGGTCGCCGCAGCGCGGGTGCGCTGCCGGTAGGCGGCCTGCTTGCACGCGTCACTGCAGTACACGCGTGGACGGCCAGTCGGCGCCTGCGACAGCGGCGCAGTGCAGTGCGGGCACCGCCGCAGGCTCGCGACACCGATGCGTCGCGCCGCCGCACGCAATACCTGGGAGTGGCTGGGGCCGTGCTCGGTGAGCAGCTCCTCCACGAGTGCCTCGCCGCCCGGATCGGCCCGGATCGTCTCCAAAGCCGAACCCAACAGCGCTTTGACGTCGAAGGTGCTGGTGTTCAGGCGCGCGACGAGACTCGCCACCGAGGTGCCGTAACCGGCAGCAGCCAGTATCTCGACCAACTCCGGTGGGAGCGCGCGCAGCACGTCGTCGAGGGCATCGCGCCCGGCGTATCGCGCCGTTGGGTCACTGTGCGGACGGCTGCGTCGTCTGGCTCGCATCGCTCACCTCCCTTGCCGCAGCGGCGGCTTCGGACATCGGTCCTCCATGCATTGAGAACGACAAAGCGCCCCCGGTGTGGACCGGAGGCGCTGGGAGTCGGCGGGGACGAAAAAACCCGCCTCGGCGAGGCGGGTCCGATGGCGGACACAGCAGTGCCCGACCCGGTGTCAGCGTACAACGAACGTGCGGCATTCGGAAATCCGCTGGTCAATCACCGAATGTGGATGTGCCGCCCCTGTCCTGGCGGTCCGCCCGTGCAGATCCGGTTTCGTAACGCGGTGGTGCGTGCCCTCGCTGACGGGACATTCCCCTCGGTCTTGCGAGTCCTCCTCGTGTCGTCGGGTCGACGGACGCGGACGGGCCGCCGGTTCACCCGAGCGGGCGTGGGTGCGTACCACGTCGTCCCGCGCGTCGGGTCGGGTGTCCCGGGATGTGGGCGGGGTGAACCGGGGCGGTGGGTTGCGGCGTAATGGAATCGGAGCCGGGCGGCTCCGGTCTGAGGGCGGCGTCGAATCCATCGGCGCCTGGCAGGGCACCGCCGTCCGCGGACCGCGGGGGTCGGGGGATCACAGCCCCCGGCCCCCTGGCCCGGACAGGGTCATCCGGCCGGGGTTGGCGCGGCCTCCTGGTTCGTAGTACGGGATCCGGAGGTGGTGGCCGGTCATGCCGATCAGCAGGTACTCCAGGTGCGGCGGCGGGACGATCACCGGGAGCGGGCCGCACTGGAACGGCTTCCACGCGCCGGGGTGGCAGGTCGGCGTGAACGTGATCAGGTCCGCGGTCATCCTGGTCAGGTAGAGGTCGACCTTGTCGTCGCCGATCGAGCGGAAGCTCGCGTTGTCGGTGAACGGGGCGGCTTCTTGGCGCAGGGTGAACGTGACGCCGTTGCTCGCGGTGGCGGTGAGCGTCAGGTCCGAGTGGGCGGTGAAGTCGTCGAGCGACCAGTGCATCACCTCCACCTGGCGGGTGCGGCCGGACGCCTCGGTGACGGCGATGGTCTCGTTGCCCCGGTAGGACAGGCCGCCGACCCAGCCCGCGCCGGCCGTGATGGTGATCTCGGTGGCGGTGGTGGGGGAGGCCGGGGCCGCCTGCGCGGTGGGGGCGGCGAGCGCGGTGACGCCCAGGAGACCGGCCAGGATCGACGTCCGGAACGCCTTGCGCCGCACGGACTTCGCGGGTTCGGCGTCCGCCGGGAGCGCGGGGGGCGCGGGCTCGGCGTCGGGGGAGGTGTCGGCGGGTTCCCGGGGGTCGGCGTCGGCGGGGCGCTTGGGGCGGGGTTTGCCCCAGGACGCGGCCATCGCGCCGCCGAGCACGGCGAAGAACGTGCCGAGGAAGAAACCGCCCAGGTTCACCAGCGGGAACGCGGCCAGGCCCACCAGGACCGCGATCAGGCCGGCGATCACCCGGGTCACCGGGGTGAACCAGACGCTCAGGCCGAGCACCACCAGGATCGAGCCGAGCAGCACGCCGGACACGCCGCCGGTGCCGCCGCCGAGCACGACCTGGATCGCCATCAGCGGCACCACCAGGATCGGGGCCGCGCCGACCAGGATGAGCAGGCCGCCCCAGAACGGGCGGGTGCGGCGCCAGCGGCCGAACGCGCGCCACCAGTCGGACAAACGCATGGAGCCTCCCCGGAGGACGGGCGGGGACGCGGGCGAAGCGCGTCCCCGCCCGGCGGTCAGCAGGACGAACGTCCGGGCGTGACGCCCAGCTTCAGGTTGTCGAGCTTGAACGTGCCGCCGATCGCCGCCGACAGGGCGCTCGCGTCCAGGTCGCCGATCTTGGCGGTGTTCGCCTGGAGGCCGAAGTTGCTGGTGTTCTGCTCGGCCCGCACGCCGGCCGGGCCCTGGTCCAGCGCCGCCTTGTCCACGCCGAGCTTGAGCTGGGTGAACTCGACGTTGCCGGACAGCTCCTTGGCGTCGAGCAGGAGGTTCTCGGCGAGGATCTCCCGGGTCCTCGGGTCCGCGTCGCCGGCGTTGATCTTCAACGTGAACTCCACGCCGAGCACGGACGGGGTCATCGCCGCGCACAGCCCGCTCAACTCCGCGGTGCTGAACCCGGCGTAGGCCACGCCCTGCGCGCCCCGGGAGGACACCACGCCGGCGAACCCGGTGCCGTTGACGTCCTGGGACTTGAGCTGGATGGGCACCCCGGCCACCGCGAACGACGCGGCGAGCAGGCTGTTGGCCATCGCCGCGGTCATGGCCGCGACGACGGCCAGGCCGGGCAGCGCGACGAGCGCGGCCCGGCCCCAGCGTGTTCTGCCTTCCTCCATGTGCGAACTCCCTCCTGCACGCTCCGCTGCGCGCGTTCCGGCCGTCGGGGCGTGCGCCGGCCCTCCGGGACTGCCGGAGAGCCGGTGCGCCGGGACGGGTCGCCAGATCGTGCATCGGAGACGCCGGTCACACAAGTGTCCGTTTGAGCAGGTCGGAGCCGTGATCCGAGGTCGCATGTAACTTCCGGTAACGGACTCCGATACCAGCAGTACTGGTTAGTACCGGAAAACCCCGGTACCGGTCCGGCGACGGCCCGGCGGACTACTGTCGGTAACAGTGAGACTTGAAGTAACAGTTACGCAACATCACAGATACTTCGGCCGAACGGGGGGACGCGGATGCGCTGGTGGGCGGTGGGCGCGGCGGCGGTCGCCGGACTCGCGCTGCTGACCGGTCTGGTCGGGTACGCGCTGTCCGGCCCGGTCGAGGGCGACAGCATGAAACCCGCCCTGCACGGCGGCGACCGGGTGATCGCGGACCCGTTCGGCGACCCCGTGCCGCACCGGCTGGACGTGGTCGCGCTGCACCCGCCCGGCCGCACCGCCACGGTCGTCAAGCGGGTGGTCGGCGTGGCCGGCGACCGGGTGCGGATCAGCGGGGCCCGGGTCCTCGTGCAGCCCGCCGGGCAGGGGCCGTGGCTGGTGCTGGAGGGGACCGGCGGCGACGCGGGGCCGTGCTGCACGGCCGACGGCAAGGCCGGCGAGGACGCCGCGGTCCTCGTGCCCGACGGCGGGTACTTCGTGCTGGGGGACAACCTGACCGCGTCCACCGACTCCCGCGAGTACGGGTTCGTCGCGCGCGGCGACCTGGTCGGCGTGGTGTGGCGGCGGGTGTGGCCGCCCGGGGCGCTCGGCGAGGTGCCCGCGCCGCGCCTGGTGCCGGCCGGGTGAGCCCTCCGCCGGAGCATTCGTCCGGAACGGGTGACACATTCCGGCCGGGGTCGACACAATGACCGGAGGGGTCGGCCGTGGCCAGCGCCGGCACAGCCACGGCGACCGTCTCCGGGTTCGTCGTCGGCGGCGCGGTCATCACGACCGACGAGGCGACGGCGGCCGCGGTCCGGGTGCCGGCTGGGCGGCTCCCCCCTGGTGGGCCTCCGGTCGACTCCGTTCCGATGTCGCGCGCAGCACGTCGACGAACGGTGGAATTCTGCGGGTCCGGACCTGCGTGGCGCTGTCACCACGCTTTAGCGCCTGGTCAGCGGCGAGGTGCGCTGGACCTGCCGGAGTAGGGGCGACTACGCTGTTCGGCTTGGACCGGGCGGCTCGGTGCGGGGAGGCTCCGCGTGTTGTCAGGTATCCGCTATGCCGCGCTGGGCCCGCTCACGGCGTGGCGCGCGGACCGGAAGATCGAACTGGGCTGGGCCAAGCAGCAGGCCGTGCTCGGCGTGATGCTGCTCGAACTCAACCGGCCGGTGCCGATGAACCGGATCATCGAAGGGGTCTGGGGCGACCGGGGCCCGCGTGACGCGCGCAACGCCGTGCAGACCTACATCAGCCGGTTACGCCGGGTGCTGCGGGTGCCGCAGGCGCCCGGCCCGCTGGTGTTCACCGAGGGCGGCTACCTGCTCCAGGGCGACCCGGCGGACCTCGACGTCGTGGTGTTCGACCAGCACTTGGACGCCGCGCACGCCCGGTACCGGGACAACGACGTGCGCGCGGGCGCGGAGCACGTCGACGCGGCCCTGGCGCTGTGGCGCGGCGAGCCGTTCAGCGGCCTGGGCGGGCCGCTGCTCGACGCCGAGCGCCGGCGGCTGCGCGAACGGCACCTCAGCGCGCTGGAACTGCACGCCCGGATCGCCCTGGACCTCGGCCGCACCACGGAGAGCGTCGCCGACCTGACCCGCCTGGTCGCGGCGAACCCGCTGGAGGAACGGCTCGGCGCGCTGCTCATGCTCGCGCTCTACCGGGCGGGCAGCCGCGCCGCCGCGCTGGACGTCTTCCAGACCACCCGCCGCCGGCTCGCCGACGAACTGGGCGTCGACCCCGGCGACGAGTTGCAGGCGCTGCACGAGCGGATCCTGCGCGGCGACGCCGGCCTGGCCGCCCCGGCGGCCCGACCCCGCACCCGCAACACGCTGCCCCGCGACGTCACCGACTTCACCGGCCGCGAGCCCGAGCTGGGCCGGCTGCTGGCCACCGACCGGCGGGACGCGAACCCGACCGCGGCCGTGGTGTGGGCGGTCGACGGGCCGCCGGGCGTGGGCAAGTCGGCGCTGGCCGTGCACGCCGCCTACCGGCTCGTCGACCGCTACCCGGACGCGCAGCTGTTCGTCGACCTGCGCGGGCACGTCGCCGGGCACCGGCCGGTCGAGCCCGCCGCCGCGCTGGACGCCCTGCTGCGGGCGCTGGGCGTGCCCGGCGAGCGGATCCCGGCCGACCTCGACGCGCGGGCCGGGCTGTGGCGGGCCGAACTCGCCGACCGGGCCGCGCTGGTCGTGCTGGACGACGCCGTCGACGCCGCGCAGGTCCGCCCCCTGCTGCCGGGCACCGGCCGGTCGCTGACCCTGGTCACCAGCAGACGTCGGCTGGTGGACCTGGCGGCGTCGCGCACGCTGTCGCTGGACGTGCTGCCGGAGGAGCACGCGGTCCGGCTGTTCGCCCGGATCGTGGACGACGGCCGGGCCGCCGACGAGCCCGAGTCCGTGGCCGAGGCGGTGCGGCTGTGCGGCCGCCTGCCGCTGGCGATCCGGCTGGCCGCCGCGCGCCTGGGCACCCGGCCCGCGTGGACCGTGGCGCACCTGACCGGGCGGCTGCGCCGGGACCGGCTGGACGCGGTGACCGCCGCGTTCACGCTGTCCTACGAGAACCTCACGGTGGAGCAGCGCCGGCTGTTCCGGCTGGTCGGCCTGCACCCCGGGCCGGACTTCGACGCCTCGGCCGCCGCCGCGCTGGCCGACCGGGACGTCGACACCGCCGAGCGCCTGCTGGAGAACCTGGTCGACGTGCACCTGGTCGGCCAGCACCGGGCGGGCCGCTACCGGTTCCACGACCTGGTCCGCGACTTCGCCCGGGACGCGGCGCGGCGCAACGAGGCCGAGGCCGACCGGCACGCCGCCGCCCGCCGGCTGGCCGAGTACTACACCGGGGGCGCGCGGGCGGCGACCCGCAGCCTCGCGCCGCGCGAGCAGGAACCTGCCGACTACGACCGCGCGCTGGCGTGGCTGGACACCGAGCGGGCCAACCTGCTGGCCGCCACCCAGCCCCGGGTGATCGCGCCGGTCCTGCACCGGTACCTGCACCTGCGCAGCCACGTGGCCGATGCGCTCACCGTGGACACCTGGGCGCTGGCCGCGGTGCACGACCGGGCCGAGGAGGGCGCGGCGTGGCAGCGGCTGGGCGCGGACCACCACCGGCTGGGCCACCACGACCAGGCGCGCGGCTGCCAGGAGCGGGCCAAGGAGATCTTCACCGACCTGGGCGACCGGGACCGGGTCGCGGACACCCTGCGCGAGCTGGGCGTGCTGCACGGCCTGTCCGGGCGCCCGGCGGCGGCGGCCGAGGCGAACCTGGAGGCGTTGCTGATCAGCCGGGAGCTGGGCAACCGGGTGGCCGAGGTGGAGGCGTTGACCAACATCGGCTCCGCGTACCGGCGGCTGGGCCAGTACGACCGGGCGCTGGAGCACCTGGGCGAGGCGCTGGAGCTGGCCCGGTCGGTCGGCCACCGGATCGGCGAGGGCGTCGCGCTGTGCGAGCTGGGCGCGACCCAGAACGGCATGGGCCGCCACGAGGAGGCGCTGGACGACCACCGCCGGGCGCTGGCGATGGCCCGCCGCAACGGCCACCGGCTGGACGAGGGCCACTCGCTGACCCGGATCGGCGTGGTCCACCTGCGGCTGGGCGACCGCCCGGCGGCGCTGGAGCACCTGAACCGGGGGCTCGACGCCGCCCGCCGCGACGGGTTCCGCACCGGCGAGGGCGAAGCGCTGCTGGCCCTGGGCGAGGCGCACCTGAGCCTGGAGCACCCGGACGAGGCCGCCGACTGCTACCGCCGCGCGCTGGTCATCGCCCGCGACACCGGCGACCGGTCGCAGGAGGCGCAGGCGCTGCTCGGCCTGGGCCGGGCCGACCCGGCGGCCGCGCGGGCACACTGGGAACGCGCGCTGGCCCTGCACGCGACGATGGAGGTGCCGGGGGCGGACGAGGTCCGCGCCGGCCTGGCCGCCCTGCGCTGAACCGGCGCGGACCGCCCGGTACCGGGGGCGGGTCGGGCCGCGATCGGGCACAGTGGCGGTCCGGGCCCGCCGCACCGCCGGGGTTCCGGTATCGGCCCGGTACCCCGCGCACCACCCGGAAACCGCTCCTGACCTGCGTATTGCAGCGCGGTGCAAGCCGTTTGCACGACTGCGGGGACACACTGGTGGTCGAGGCGGTCTGCCAAGCCCGGGGGGGCTCAGGGGGGAGGGCCGCCTCCTCTACAACTCCAGTGTCCGTGCGGGGCGGCAGTCGCCCCGCACGTCCCATCAGCCTCCCCGACCACCACCGGGAGGACTCGTGACCACGGGTCGTCTGCTGCCGGGCGTTTTCGCCGAGCAGCGCCACTTGGTGTCGGCCAGCGAGCCGGCACACCACTCGGCCCACGTCGGCGACCGCTACCGGGCGGTCTGCCGCGCGCTGTGCCTGCCCGCGCCGGAACGCGCGCGCCACCTCTGGCGGGAGTGGCCGATCTGCCCGAACTGCGCCCGCCACCTGTCCGCCGGTCCGGTCAGCTCCGCCGTCGCTTGACCGGGCCGGCAACCACCCCGGCCGGCGGGCGACGGGACGGCAACACCCAGGCGCCGGAACGAGGGGTCGGCGCGTGGGTGCCGGGCCGGGGTCCGCACGGGGCGGTGGCGCGAGGACGCCGCCGTCCCCGGTGCGCGGCCGGCGAGGTGCCCGGGAACGGTCACCGGGCGGGTTCGGCCGGGGCGCTCAGTAGCCGCGGTAGCCGGTGCCGTTGCCGATGCCCACCAGGCCGGGGTGGTTGCCGAAGCCGCCGTAGCGGGCGTAGGTGTAGCGCACCCCGGCGATGATGTTGTCCACCGGGTTGAAGATGTCGTCGTGGCCCGCGAGCTTGTAGACCTGGAACGTCGGGTCGATGCACTGCATCAGGCCCTTGGACGGGGTGCCGCGGGCGGCGTTGCTGTCCCAGGTGTTCACCGCGTTGGGGTTGCCGTTGGACTCCTTCTGGATGATCGTCCAGATCTCGTCCACGCTGTTCTCGTCGATCGGGGTGCCGTTGGCGGCCAGGATGGCGATCGCCTCGCGGATCCAGCCCTCGACCTGGCGCTGCTTGGGCGGCTTGCGGGCCTCCTCGGCGTCCTTCGCGTCCTTGGCGGCCTTCTCCTCGGCGGCCTTCTGGCGCACCGCGTAGCCGTCCTGGGCGACGCCGCTGGCCTGGTTGAACGCCTGGAGCGCGGTGAGCTGCTCGTGGCGGATCATCCGGGCGGTCTCCGAGCCGAGGTCGATCGAGTGGACGGTGTCGACCTTGCCGGTGCGGATGTTCTGGTCCGGCACTCCGCCGAACTCGGCACCGCCCGCGAGGGGGCTGAAGGTGCCGCTGGTGACCGCGTGGGCCGCCGCGCCCGCGCCGGTCACGACGCCGAAGGCGACGGCGAACGCGGAGAGTCTCTTGGGCAGTGTCCGGTCCGGCTCGGCGCGGTGCGCGCCGGCGTAGCCGGGAGCCTGGGCGCTGACCGTGTACACGGTCGGCTGCTGCCCGCTGGGCTTCCTGTGGCGAGCCAAGGGTGGGGCCTCCTGCGTCGGGGAGCCCGACCACCGACAACCTGGCGGGGGATCCAGGCCGGGCCGCGTCCGGGGGAAAACGGGCCCGTGTCTATCCGGTGATCGAACCGTTATCTGCGGCCGGGAACGTAACCGCTGGTGACTTGCAGGGGCAAGCGATGGCCCATTAGGGGTGACCTTAGTCACGTTTGTTGACAGCGGTACTACGCACGGTCACACGTCGGGGGCGCAACGCCGAATAGGCCAACCGGACGCCGGCCGGTACCGCCGCCGCGGCCAGCCCGACCGCGACCCCGGAGTGGAACAGCAGCCGCTGCGCGTCGACCTCCCGGCGCGCGTCGGTGAAGTCCGCGATCGGCCGCAACGGGCCGTCCTGCGCACCGACCGCCCGCCACTCGACCGTGCCCGGCTGCCCGGCCGCCGACACCGTCGGCTGGGGCTGCGCGAAGTCGAACCGGGGCACCTGCAGGAACCGGGTCGACAGGACCACCTCGACCTCGCCCGCCGGCGCGCAGTCCGGGCCCGTGACGAACCCCGCGTCCGCCGGGTCGTCACCGGGACCCTCGTGCCACGGGCACGCCGAGACCGGGCGCACGGCCGGCGACTCGAACGCGAACCGGGCCCGCTCCGCCCGCACGGCGGGTTCCCGCGCGGTCCCGGACAGCATCACCACCACCCGCCCGTCCGACTCCGGCCCGGTCACCACCCGGAACACGAACCGCTGCGCGTCACCGGACAGCACCGGCCCGACCGGCTCCAACACCTCCTCGCCCGGCTCCCGGTGCAGCACCCGCGTCCGGAACCCCGGTTCCAGCCGCGCCCCGCCGGCCAGTTCCACGACCACCGCGAAGTCCCGCGACGGCCCGGCCGCCACCGCCACCGACACCGACTGCTCCAGCTTGTCCGCGTCGAAGTCCCGGTCCCGGTCGCGGGCCTCGTCGTCCTCCAGGAAGTAGACCGTCGCGACCGGCCCGACGTCCTTCGCGGTGCCGATCCGCACCGCCGAGGCGACCCCGCCGCGTCGGGGAGCGCCGGGCAGCGACCCGTCGTAGAGGACCCACGCGGTGTAACCGAGCGCGCCGGACAGGGCCAGCAGCAGCACCCCGGCGAGCAGCCTCATGGTCTGCACCTCGCCCGTCGCCCTCCCGGGGTTAGCCGCCCTTTTCGGTCACCGCCTGATCGGCCTAGGATGTTCGGCGATATGGGTGGTTTGTACTTCTTTCCGTGATCGGACGCGCGTCCGCGTAGAGCCCGGCTCCGCGACGCGGTTTGCCTCCCGTCCCGCATCCCGATCGACTCGGCCCGGCGCGGGCAGAGAACAAGGGCCCGTACGACGTCACCGAGCGTTACGACGACCACCTGGTGCTCGCCGGGTCACGCTCATCGTGAAGCCGGGGGAGGAGGTCGGCGTGCTGACCACGTCCACGCCCGGCGGCGTCGGCTACCCGCCGCAGACCCTCGACTTGCCACACGCGACCGTGGTGGACGCCGTCGACCGACCTGCGCGACCTGGAGGCGCGGCCGCGCCGGGAGGAGGCCGCCGACCTGGTCGAGCGGTTCGAGGCGCGACGGGTACCGGGCCGACGCCGGGGTGGAGATCGCCCTGCCCGGCCTGGACCTGCCCGGCCTGGATCGCGACCGCGCGCTGGGCACCCTGTCCGGCGGCGAGCGGTCCCGGCTGGCGCCGGCCGCGACCCCGGCGTCCGCGCCGGAGCTGCTGCTGCTCGACGCGCCGACCAACGACCTGGACGACCAGGGCGTGGCCTGTCTGGAGCGGCACCTGGCCCGACCCGCTCCGGTTCACCGCCCGGATCGCCGCCGAGTCGGACGAGCGGCTCGGGGCGGGGGAGCCGCCGTGGGTGGCCGAGCTGCACGACGTGCGGGTGGCCGACCGGCTGCACGTGCCGGAGCCGACCATCCGGCCCGGCGAACGGCTGCTGGTCACCGGCCCGAACGGCGCGGGCAAGACCACATTGGCCCAGGTGCCGGCGGGCGAGCCGACCCCGGACCAGGGCCGGGTCGGCATCCCGGCGCGGGGTCGGGCACCTGCGGCAGGAGGACGGGACGTGCCCCGCCGGACCTGACCGTGGCGGAGGCGTTCGCGCACGGCCGGTGTCACCCGGACGAGCACGTGGACCGGCTGCTCGCGCGCGACCTGGGCCTGCGGCTCGGCGAGCTGTCCTACGGGCAGCGCCGCCGGGTGGAGCCGGCCCGGCTGGTCACCGAGCCGGTGGACCCGCTGTTGCTCGGCGAGCCGACCAACCACCTGTCGCCGGCGCTGGTGGAGGACCTGGAGCGGGCGTTGGCGTCCTACTCCGGCGATATGGTCGTGGCGGTGGGGGCGGTCGCGGCGCAGGCGGCGGGCGGGACCGGTTCCGCTCCGGTCCCGCCCACCACGGGGGTGTTCGGAACGGGACCCGTTCCCGGTTCCCGCCGGGTTCGGACTCCCGCCGGCGGGCGGGTGGACCGGGGGTCAGCCGGTGGCTTCGGCCGCCCGGACGGTCTGCTCCAGCAGCAGGGCGATGGTCATCGGGCCGACGCCGCCGGGCACGGGCGTGATGTGCCCGGCGCGCTCGGCCGCCGCCGCGTACTCGACGTCCCCGACGTTGCCCGGGTTGTAGCCGGCGTCCACGACCACCGCGCCCGGCTTGATCCACTCGCCGCGCACGAGTTCCGGCTTGCCGACGGCGGCCACCACGACGTCCGCCTCGCGCACCGCCGCCGCCAGGTCCGCGGTGCGCGAGTGGCAGTAGGTGACGGTCGCGTCGCGGGCCAGCAGCAGCATCCCGACCGGCTTGCCCAGGATCGGGCTGCGGCCGACGACGACCGCGCGCCGCCCGGACAGCGGAATGTCGTAGGCGTCCAGCAGCCGCAGGATGCCGCCCGGCGTGCACGAGTGGAACCCGGGCTCGCCGAACGCCATCGCGGCGAAGCTGTGCATGGTCACGCCGTCCACGTCCTTGCCCGGCGCGATCGCCTCGAACGCCGCCCGCTCGTCGACGTGCGCGGGCACCGGGTGCTGCAACAGGATGCCGTCCACCTCCGGGTCGGCGGACAGCGCGGAGATCTCCGCGACCAGCCGGTCGGTGGTGGTCGAGGCGGGCAGTTCCACGGCCCGCGACCCGATCCCGACCTTCGCGCTGCGGGAGCGCTTCATCTTCACGTACGTGTGCGACGCCGGGTCGTCGCCGACCAGCACCGTGGCCAGGGTCGGGGTGCGCCCGGCGCGACCGGCGAACGCGGCGGCGCGGGCGGCGGTGGCGTCGAGCAGGGCGCGGGAGACGGCGGTGCCGTCGAGGATCGTGGCCGACATGGCGGTACTCCTCATCCGGTGGGACGAATGAGGGGCACCCAGGCGGGCGATGCCTGCTCGCGGTGCACTCCCCGGTGGTTGGCCCACCCGACGCCAGTCGTGCGCCGCCGAGTCTAGACCGCGCCCCGCCGGCCGGTTCCCGGGCCGGGCCGCGCCGGTCGAGACCAAGATCACAGCCGGTCGGGCGTGGAGGACGACCTGCGCGGACGCCGCCCGCCCGGCCGCGCGGGCACCGCCGCCAGGCAGCGGGCACCACCCCCGGTCACGTGGGGCGGGTCGCCGGAACGCCGTAGTCCGGGCGCCTGGACGGCGGCGTCGCCGTAACCCGCCGTACACCTCTGCCGGCGGGAATTATGCTGTTCGGGGCACCGGGTGCCGGAAGCCCGGCGATTCGGACACGAGTGACGACGGACAGGCGGACTGATGGCGGGGCAGTACGGTCGATCCACGGGGCAGCGCCGGCCGGCTTTCGGGCGGGTAGACCCGTTCTGCCTGTTCGCCGTCGTGCCGATGGTCCTGCTCGGCGGCCTGATGTTCTGGGGCAACGTGCCGCTGGTCGGCGTGATCATCATCGTCTGCGCGGCCCTGCTGGTCCTGGTCGACTCGTGGTCCAACCGGCCGCCGAAGTTCAGCACCCCCGACTACGACGACGAAGACGACTACGAGCCGCGCGGGCGCTACTGATCCGGCTAGGGTCGGGCCTGTGCGATTACCCGATCCCGTCGCCGCCCCGGCGGAGCGGGTCGCGGCGTTCCGCCGTTCCGGCGACCCGGCCGCGCTGTTCTCCGGCGACGTCGAAGCCGAGGTCCGCGCGCTGCTCGCGGCGGTGGACGAGGCCCCGACGGACGTGGTCCGCCGCCGGCTCGCCGCCCTGTTCCTGCTGAGGTTCGAGCACGGCCACGCGATCACCGACCTGGCGCACGTCGTCGCCTGGCACTGGTCCGAGCCGCCCGAGGCCCGGCCGCCGCTGGTGCGCCGCCTGCTGCCCGGCCCGGACGCCCACCCCGACAGCCAGTTCGGCGCGGCCGTCGCGTTCGCGCGGGTCGAGGACCACCCGGTCACCCTGCGCGTGGCGATCCTGCTGCTGGAGGACCTGGTCCGGCGCACCTCGCACCGCGACCACGCCCGGCACGTCAGCCTCCTCGTGGTGCTGAACATGGCGGTCTTCCGGCAGACCGGGGACCTGCGGGCGGTGGACGAGCTGCTCGACCGGGCCCGCGCGTGCCTGGCCGTCCTGCCGCGCCGGCACCCCGACCGGGGGTGGCTGCTCGGCGCGGTGGCGATCGGCCTGGGCATCCGGGTCGGCGCGGGCAGCTTCGGCGACCTGCGGGAGGCCGTCGAGACCGGGGAACTCGCCCTGGCCGCGCCGGACCGCCGGGTGCGCGGCCGGGTGCGGCTGCGCCGGTTCCGGCACCCGTTCGAACGGGTGCTGGACGACCAGGCGGCGGGCTACGAGCCGCCCGCCCACCGGGCGGCGGTGGCCGACCACCTGGCCGGCGCCTACCTCGCCCGGTTCCGGTTCGGCGCGGCCCGCCCGGACCTGGAGCGCGCGCTCGCGCTGTTCACCTCGACCGGCTCGGCGGACGGCGTGGCGCGGGCCGCGCTGGCCCGGTTCGACCTCGCCGGCGACCCCGCCGACCTGCGGCTGGCCGCCGACGCCGGCCGCGACGACCCGGCGCACGCCGCGCTGCCCGGGTTCGCCGCCTCGCTGCCCCTGGTCGACCCGACCCTGCCCGCGCACCGCCGGGGCGGGTTGCTGCGCCGGCTGTGGCTGGCCCACCACCAGGCCCGGCTCGACCCGGCCGACCTGGGCGCGGCGGGCGTCGACCCGGCGGACACCGCCGACCTGGGCGCGGCGAGCGCGGACCCGGCCGACGCGGCCGACCTCGACGCGCTGATCGCGGTCGGCGAACTCGCGCTGGGCGTCAACGGCGTGACCGTCCTGCTGGACGAGACGCCGCTGGTGCCCGACGCCGACGACCCGGTGCGCGACCTGGTCCTGGTCCGGTTGGCCGACGCCTACCGCCGGCGGTTCGAGGCGGCGGGCGCGGGCGAGGACATCCGCCGGGCCGCCGACCTGGCCGACCAGATCGGCGAGGTGACCGCCGCCGGGGACCTGAGCGCGCTGGCCGAGGTGTACCGGCTGCGGTTCGCCGAATCGGGCGCGACCGACGACCTGGAGACCGCGCTGGCGCTGCACGAACGGGCCTTCGAACAGTCCGGCGGCGACCCGCTGGTCACCGCCCGGCTGGCCCGCGCGCACCTCGACGCGTTCGCGGCCGGCGGCGCGGACGCGCACCTGGACCGGGCCGCCGAACTCGCCCCGGACGCCCCGGGCCTGTTCCGGCTGCGGCACGCCCGGCACGGCCGGCCCGACGACCTGGAGCGGCTGGTGGCCGAGGCCGCCGCCGCACCGCCGTCCGCCGCGTCCCTGGTCGCGCTGGCCCGCGCGCACACCCTGCGGTTCGACGCGCTGGGCGACCCGGCCGACGCCCGCCGCGCGGTGGCCGCCGCGACGGGTGCGTTCGGGCACGAACCGGATCCGCGCGGCCGGGTCGCCCGGCTGATCGCGCTGGCCGCCGCGTGCCGCCGGCTGCACCGCGTCGCCCCCGACGAGGTCCCCGCGCCGGACCCGCTGATCAGCGGTTACGCCGACCTGCCGGACGACCTGCCCGCGCTGCGCGCGGAAGCCGGGCGGGAGATCGGCGTGCTGGCCCTGGCGCTGGGCCTGCCCGAGCAGGCCGCGCGGGTGCTGCGGGACGCGGTCGGCCTGCTGCGCGCGGTCGTGTGGCGCGACAGCGGCTGGGCCGAGCAGGAACGGGCGCTGGTCGCGCACCGCCTGCTGCCCGGCGACGCGGTGGCCGCGCACCTGGCCGCCGGCGACCCGGAAGGCGCGGTGGAGGTCGCCGAACTGGGCCGCGCGCTCGTGCTCGGCGCGGAACTGGACCTGCGGGCCGACCTCGCCGACCTGGTCCGGGTCGACCCGGTGGCGGCGCGCCGGCTGGCCCGGGTGCACGACCGGCTCACCGAGCCGGCGCTGCCCGACCTGACCGGCGCGACCCTCGACCAGGTCGGCCCGGCGAACCGGGCCCGGCTGTGGGCCGAGCACGACCGGCTGGTGGCCGCCGCCCGCGAGGTGCCGGGCCTGGCCGGTTTCCTGCGGCCCGCGCCGATCCGCGAGATCGCGGTGGACGGCCCGATCGTGCTGCTCAACGCCGCCGCCGGGCGGGCCGACGCGGTCGTGGCGACCGCCGACGGCCTGGTGCCGATCCCGCTGCCGCTGCTGGCGGCCGGTTTGGCGGAGCACCGCGCGGCGCTGCGCGACGCGCTCCCGGTGACCAGGCCGAGCCGGTTGCCGCACGCCCGGCGGGTGCTGACCGGGCTGCTGGACTGGCTGTGGACGTCCGCCGTCGCCCCGGTGGCCGACGTGGTGGGCGGCGGGCGCGTGTGGTGGCTGCCGCTGGGGCCGCTGGGCGACCTGCCGTTCCACGCGGCGGGCGACGCCCTCGACCGGCTCGTGTCGTCCTACCTGCCGACCGCGCACACCCTGCACCACGCCCGCCGCCGGCCCAGCCCCGGCGTTCGCCGTCAGCTCACCGTGGCCGTCGAGCACACCGCCGGCCTGCCCCGGCTGCCCGGCACGGTGGCCGAGGCCGCGTTGCTGCACGCCCGCCGCCCCGGCGACCCGCTGCTGGTCGACCCGACCACCCGGCAGGTGCTCGACGCGGTGGGCGACTGCACGTGGGCCCACTTCGCGTGCCACGCGACCGTGGACCCGGACACCACGTCCCGCGCCGTGCTGCACCTGGCCGACGGCGTCCTGCCGGTCGAGGCGATCAGCAGGCTGCGCCCGGAGCACGCCGAACTCGCCTACCTGTCGGCGTGCTCGACCGCCGCGCGCGGCCGGTACGTCGACGAACCGCTCAACCTGGCCGCCGCGTTCCACCTCGCGGGCTTCCGGCACGTGGTGGCGAGCTTGTGGCCGTTGAACGACGCCTTGGCCGCCCGCGCGGCCGGCGCGTTCTACGACCTGCTGCCCGACACCGCGTCCGCCGACACCGCCGCGCACGCCGTCCGCGAGGTCGCGCGCGGCCTGCGCGCCGAGTTCCCGGACCGGCCGGACCTGTGGGCGACCCTGGTGCACAGCGGGCCGTGACGGCGTGCCGTTCGTCACGGCCGATCCGGCGGTATCCGGTTGGGAGGAACCGGGCGGGCGATCGTAGGGTGCCGGGCGTGAACCTCGGGGGAAGCTCATGACCCAACCGCCCATGCCCTCCGGCGACCACTGGCCGGCACCGCCGCCGGTCCGCCGGGCACCGGGTTGGCTGTGGCCGCTGGTCGGCCTGTTCTGGGTGCTGGTGGCGGTCGGGGCGGCCGTGATCCAGAGCAACCCGGCCACGCACGTCGACCTGTTCGCGCCGAAGCGGCCCGCGCAGACCCGGGCCGGCCTCGACCCGGTGCCGGCCTACCCGGCCCCGACCTACCCGACCACGACCTCCCGCGCGCCGCGCACGACCGTGCCCGCGCCGCCGACCGTGCCGCCGTCGGTGTACTCCGGGACCGGTGCCGCCGTGATCACGCTCGACCGGCCACCGGGGTTCGCCGCCGTCCGGTTCGAGTGCCCGGAGTGCACCGGGCACACCCTGGTCCGGTCGGACGGGGCGGACCTGCTGGTGGTCAACCGGGTCGGCCCCTACGCCGGCACGCGCTGGCTGGGCCCGGTGGGCAAGCCGGTCCGGACGTTGACCGTGGAGGTCACCGGGGCGTGGACGATGACCGTCGGCGGGATGGACCTGGTGCCCACCGCCGACGCCGGGGCCACCGGCGGAGACGACGCGGTGTTCCTGGTGAACCGGCCGGCCCGGTCCGCGCGGGTGGCCTTCCAGGGGCCGTCGAACTTCGTCGTGTGGGTGCTGGAGCTGGACCGCGACTACCAGTCGCCGGACCTGCGGGTGAACGAGATCGGCGACTTCGGCGGCGAGATCGGGCTGGAGGGGCCGGCGCTGGTCCAGGTCGAGGGCCGGGGCGACTGGTCGGTCACGCCCGCCTGACCCCGGGTCACGGCCGGGGGCGGTCGCCGGGGCCTTCCGGTGCGCGCCACGGGCTCAGCCCGATCCGGCCGGTGCTGCCCAGGTCGATCGTGGTGGCGGGGGAGTCCGGCGAGGGCGGGCCGCCGTCGGTGCCCAGCCGGGGGACGAACGTCTGGCGCGGGCGGCCGGCCCGCGGCGCGATGTCGATCTTCGCGCCGACCTGCGGCGGGCGGCTGGTGTCGTCGTAGGTGTTGCGCCAGACGATCCCCGCCGTCGCCCGGTCGCCCGGCCCCAGGGCGAACTCGGCGGCCGGGGCCTCGAACGACTCGATGGTGGAGATCGACGTCGACCCGTGCTCGACCCGGACGTCGAGCGGCTGCCCGTCCTCGTCCAGCAGCCGCACGTCCGGGTAGCCCTGGACGCGCTGCGTCTCGGTGCCGCAGTTGCGCATCTCCAGCGTCAGCACCCGCAGGCCCATCGCGGCATCGCCGTTGAGCGCGGAGATCTCCACCCCGCCCTCCGGGCACGCCGGCGCGGTCGGAGTCGGTTCGGGCGCGGGAGGGGTCGGCGGCGCGCCGCACGCGACCACGGACAGCAGCAGTGCCAGGGGAACGAATCGGCCGATCACCCGGTGACTATTTCACGGCCGCGCCGAGGGCCGCCGCCGACCGGTGGCGTCGGCATCCCGTTCGACGTGCGACAGGCGCTCGTTGGCGGCACTCGTCCGGCTCGCTGCGGGGACCGGCCCCACACGCGAGACGGGCACGGACGGGGGAAGCCCTCCGAGCCGCAGCGAATCCGCCGTACAGGCCGACACCCGGAACGACCTCGGTCGGGCTTCCGATGCCGTGCCGCACCCCGGCCACGGCGACCGCCGGGTGGGTCGCGCGGTCACCGGACGTGCTCGGGCGCGCGCGGCCGGACGCCCTCCAACTGGTCGCCGATGTCGCCGCGCAACGTCTGCACGGCGTCCAGCAGGTAGTTCTGCCGCACCCGCCACGGGCCGCGGTCGCCCTGGCGCGGGAACGCGTCGATGGACCGCTGGACGTAACCGGAAGCCAAGTCCAGCAACGGTTTCCGCGCCATCGCCCGGTCCGGGCGCGGCGTCACGGACGTGAAACCGCCGCGGTCCAGGTGCGCCAGCACCCGGCACACCAGCCGCGAGGTCAGGTCGGCCCGCAACGTCCACGACGCGTTGGTGTACCCGATGCACACCGCGAAGTTCGGGATGCCGGTGATCATCGCCCCGCGCCACACGAACTGCTCCGCCAGGTCCACCGGCCGCCCGTCCACGCTCGGCGCGATCCCGCCGAAGGCCAGCAGCTTCAGCCCGGTCGCGGTGACCACGACGTCGGCCTCCAGCACCCGCCCGGACCTGAGTCGGACGCCCTCGGGCACGAACGCGTCGACGTGATCGGTCACCACCGACGCGGTGCCCGCCCGGATCGCCTCGAACAGGTCGGCGTCCGGGACGGCGCACAGCCGCTGGTCCCACGGGTCGTAGCTGGGCGTGAAGTGCTCGCGCACCAGCGCCGGGTCGCGCAACGCCCGGGTGGACAGCTTCGTCAGCAGCGACCGCGCCGCGCCGGGGAAACGCCGGCAGAACTGGTAGAAGCCGGTGGTGAACGCGATGTTCTTGGCCCGCACCACCCGGTGCGCGAGGCCGGCGGGCAGCACCGCGCGGATCCGGTCGGCGAGCTTGTCGCGCCCCGGCACCGGGCTGATCCACGTGGGGGAGCGCTGGAGCATGGTCACGTGCCCGGCGGTGCGCGCCATGGACGGCACGACGGTCACCGCCGTCGCGCCGCTGCCGATCACCACGACCTTCTTGCCCGCGTAGTCGAGGTCTTCGGGCCAGAACTGCGGGTGCACGACCCGCCCGGCGAACGTCGACAAGCCCGCGAACCCGGGTTCGTGGCCGCGCTCGTAGTCGTAGTAGCCCGCGCACGTGTAGAGGAACCCGCAGGTCAGCGTGCTGCCGTCGCTCAGGCTCACGGTCCAGCGCTGCCGCCCGGTCGACCAGTCCGCGGCCAGCACCCTGGTGCCGAACCGGATCCGCCGGTCGATGCCGTGCTCGGCGGCGGTCCGCCGGATGTAGTCCAGGATCGACGGTCCGTCGGCGATGGACTTCGCCTCCCGCCAGGGCGCGAACGGGTAGCCCAGGGTGAACATGTCCGAGTCCGACCGGACGCCCGGGTAGCGGAACAGGTCCCAGGTCCCGCCGATCGCGTCGCGCGCCTCGACGATCGCGTACGAGCGGCCGGGGTGCTCGGTGGACAGGCGGTACGCCGCGCCGATGCCGGAGAGCCCCGCGCCCACGATCACGACGTCGAGGTGGGTGGGTTCGGTGGTGACCATGGCTCCAGTGTGCTGACCCGACCCACCCGGTTCTTGACTTCGCACGACAACTATTTGACCCTGTACGACATGTCGGTGGTCCGGTCGGCGGGTCTGCGCGGTTTCCGCGCCACGGTCGCCGAACTCGGCGGCCACGCCGACGACTACGCCACCGCCGCCGGCCTCCCGGTCGCCGCGCTGGACGTGGACGACCTGCTGGTGGCCGACCACGCGGTGGTCGCCGTGCTGGAGATCGCCGCCGAGGCGCTGGCCTGCCCGGACCTGGGCCTGCGGGTCGCCGCCCGGCAGGACTTCGGCATCCTCGGCCCGCTGGCGCTGGCCATCCGCAACTCGCCGACCGTGGCCGACGCGCTGGAGTGCACCTCGCGCTACCTCTTCCTGCACGCCCGTTCGCTGAGCCTGTCGCTGGAGGACGACCCGTACGGCGCGCGCGGCGTCGCGGCGCTGCGCTACGGGCAGCCCACGTGGCACCCGGTGTCGGTGCAGGCGACCGACCTCGGGCTGGGCTTCCTGCACCGGGCGATCCGGTTCCTGGTCGGCGGCGGGTACGGGCTGCGCTCGGTCGAACTGCCTTACACACCGGCCGCGCCGCTGTCGGTCTACGAGCAGTACTTCGGCACGACCGTCCACACCGGACGGCCCGCGCCGGTGCTGCGGCTGCCGCGCAGCCTGGCCGACCGGCCGCTGGAGGGCGGCGACGAACGGGTGTGGCGGCTGGCGCTGGCGTACCTGGCCGAGCAGACCGCCGGCGAGGGCGCGAGCCTCGCCGTGCGGGTGCGCGGGGTGGTCGTGCAGTCGCTGGGCACCGTGCCGGCGGAGGTGGGTGCGGTGGCACGGCTGGTGAACGTGCACCCGCGCACGTTGCAGCGCCGGCTCGCGGAGGAGGGCGCGACCTTCGCCGGGATCCTGGACGACGTGCGGCGGCAGGCCGCGCACCGCTACCTGACCACGACGGACATGCCGATGAGCCAGGTCGCCGCGATGCTCGGGCTCTCCGAGCAGTCCGCGCTGAGCCGGTGCTGCCGGCGCTGGTGGGCCCGGACGCCGAGCGCCGTGCGCCGGTCCGGTGCGGAGGGCTGATCACGTTCGCCGAGCACACCCGTGACGGCCTGCCGGACGCTCTCGTGGCAGCGGAGCCGGCACCGGGCACCTGCGTTACCGCCAGACGCTCGCGGGCATCCTCGCACCGGCACGCCATCGCGTTCGCGGGCCTGGCGCAAGCGTTCGCGGCCGCCGGAACCGGGGCTGTCGCGCAGGGGTAAAACTCTGTCGCGCCGGGTCAAGCGCCCGGCGTCCGGACCCGACAGGCTGGGGTGGAGGGAAGGGGAGCGACATGATCGAGTACCCGTTCGCCGGCGGCACGGCGGTGCTGACCGGCGCGGCGAGCGGCATGGGCGAGCAGATGGCCCACGGACTGGCCGCGCGCGGCAGCGGCCTCGTGCTGGTCGACCGCGACGCCGAACGCCTGGCCGCCGTGGCGCGCGCCATCGCGTCCCGGTTCCCGGAGGTCGAGGTGGACACCCGCGTGGCCGACCTGTCCGACGTGCCGGGCGTGCCCGCCCTGGCCGAGGCGATCCTGGCCGCGCACCCCCGGATCACCCTGCTGGTGAACAACGCGGGCGTCGCGCTGGGCGGCACGTTCGACCAGGTGAGCGCCGAGGAGTTCGACTGGGTGCTGGACGTGAACTTCCGCGCCCCGGTCGCGCTGACCCGGGCGCTGCTGCCCCGGCTGCTGGCCTCGCCGGGCAGCCACGTGGTCAACGTGTCCAGCCTGTTCGGCCTCATCGCGCCGCCGGGGCAGACCGCGTACTCGGCGAGCAAGTTCGCGCTGCGCGGGTTCTCCGAGGCGCTGCGCCACGAACTGGCCGGCCGGGGCGTCGGCGTGACCACCGTGCACCCCGGCGGCATCCGCACCCGCATCGCCGAGTCCGCGCGGGTGGCGGGCGGCGTGTCGGAAACCGAAGCGGCGCAGGGGAAGGACAGCTTCGCGAAGCTGCTCACCTACCCGGCGGACAAGGCGGCCGAGCAGATCCTGGCCGGGGTCCGCCGCCGCAAGCCCCGCGTGCTCATCGCGTTCTCCGCGTACGCCCCGGACCTCCTCGCCCGGATCTTCCCGCAGTCGTACCTCGCGGTGCTCAACCGGCTGCGCCCGGCCGCGATGCGCAACGCCACCCGTCCCTGACCGTCCACCGGGTACTCCCGCCGCACCACCACGACGACCGCCGGCGGTTACGGTGGCACCTCCCAGGAGTCCCCACACGAAGGTCCGAGGTATGAACGCACCGAGCTACCAGTCCCTGTCCCGGCTGCTGGGCGATCCGGACGCCGACGGCGTCGAGCTGTTCGCCGCGTCCGGGGAACTCCGCGACGCCTTCGTCCGCAGCGAACACCTCATCGGGCTGCTGCCCGGCGACGCGCCCGCCCTGCTGGTGTCCGGTTTGCGGCGCGCGGGCGCGGCCGGGGTCGTGGACGCGTGGCTGGAACTGGGCCGGCTGCTCGCGCACGGCGCCGCGCCGTGGGCCCCGTACCCGGAGCGGGACGTGGCCGGGTCCGTCGCGGCGTACCGGGAGGCCGAGCGGGCCGGGTCGAGGACCGGGGCGCTGGGCTGGATCCGGGTGGCCTACTTCGCCCGCAGCGCCGAGCACGCCGCCGACGCCGGCCACCGGATCGGGGAACTGCTCGCGGCCGACCCGACCGATCCCGACGTGCTGCTCCTCGCGGGCTACCTGACCCACCAGGGCTACGGCCGCGCGCCCGACCCCGTCGAGGCGGCCCGGCTGCACCGGGCGGCGGCGGAGCTGGGCAGCCCGCACGCCGCGTTCGAGCTGAGCGTCCTGTACGCCACGGGTGACGGCGTGGACGTCGACCAGGCCGAGTCGGCGCGGTGGACGTTCCGCGCGGCCGAACTGGGCAGCGCCCGCGCCATGGCGAACGTCGCCGGCATGTACGCGACCGGCCGCGGCGTCGAGCACGACCCGCGGGCCGCGCTGGACTGGTACGCCAAGGCGGCCGACGCCGGGCACGCGAAAGCCGCCTACACAGCGGGCGTGATGTGCCTGGTCGGCGACGGCGGCCTGCCCGTCGACACCGGTGCGGCGCAGCGGTTCCTGGCCCTGGCCGACGAACTCGGGTTCGACGTGGACGACGCCCTCGACTCTATGGGCCTGTCCCGCCCCGAGACCGTCGGCTGACCTGACCTGACCTGACCTGCGCCCGTGCCCGACGGCCCCGGTCTCCGCGCGGAGACCGGGGCCGCTCGCCGTTGCGGGACCGATGACCGCCGGGACTCGGGGACTCGGGATCCGGGGACTCGGGACCGAGTCGCTCAGGACCGAGTCGCTCCGGACTGGGCCGCTCAGGATTGGGCCGCTCAGGACTGGGCAGCTCAGGACTGGGCGCAGCGCTCCCGACCGGGACAGCTGCGCACCAGCTCGACCTTCGGCGGCTTGGTGATCAGCGGGGGCCGGCCGAGCCCACCCGGCCACTGCACCGAGATCGCGATGGACGACGCGTTGTTCGCGTAGCTCTTCTCCAGGAAGCTCCGGTCGACGTTGACCATGTTCACCACGTCGTACACGCCGGACGGCACGTCGGTCAGGTCGAGCCACTGGTAGTCGACGTCGTACTTGTAGTCGTCGCCCGAACCCACCGAGATGCCCTCGACCACGTCCAGCGCACGCGGCTCGTGGTGGCGGCACCGGTTCTCCCGCAGGAACTCCGCGAGCAGGCCCTCGGGGCTGTTCGGGTTGCGCGGGCGGTTGGGCAGGTCCGCGGCGTCCCGCGCGGTGTAGCGGTCGCCCAGGCAGAAGCCGTTCTTCCGGTCCTGCACCAGGGTCGTGCCGTCCGGCTTGCGCAGCTGGAAGCGCTCGAAGTCCATCAGGTGCCAGTGCGTGTGCGCGGGGGCCGGCTCGTAGTACATGGTGGCCGGGATCGGGTTGTCGGCCTCGTCGAAGGAGCCCGGGATCGACTTGTCCCGCGCGGACTGGAACGCCTGCCGCGAGCGCATCGTCGGGGTGCCGGCCGAATCGCGCTTGCCGTAGATGAGCAGCGGCCCGTCGCCGACGTTGTCGACCGACGTGGTGAACCGCAGCCGCACCCCGCCGGCCCGCCCGGAGTCCACGCAGGCGCCGTTGGGCGCGTACCGCTCCGCGACCACGCAGACGTCCCACGCCGTGCACTTGTCCGGGTTGCCGGTGGTGCCGCCGGGGCAACCGACCGGTGCCTGTCTCAGGTCCGGCAGCAGGGGCCCCTCGGAAGCGGGTGCGCCGAGCACCGCGGCGGTGAGCGCGGCGGCCGCCGCGGCCTTGAATTTCCTGATCACCACCGCAACCTAATAGCAGCAAAGCCGATTCGACACATTCGTTCACTCGATCGGTTGAGGTGCAACGGGATTCCACCCCGACCGTCCTAACGTGTCGCGCGATCCGGAACCGGTCATCCCGGTCGAACAAGGAGAAGTCTCACGGTGGAATCCGTCACGCTGGTCTGCGGCACGCGCCCCGAGCTGATCAAGCTCGCTCCGCTCATCAGGCTCTACGGCCCGCGCGCGGTGGTCGTCTACACCGGACAGCACTACGACCGCGCGATGTACGAGGTGATCCGCCGCGACATCGCCCAACCGGGCGATTTCCACGAGTTCGCGCTCGGCGGCGCGCGCCGCGGCACCCAGCTCGGCCTCGCCGTCAAGGCGGTGGACGACGTGCTCGCCGCGCGCCGCACCGCCGCCGTCGTCGTGCAGGGCGACACCACGTCCGCGCTCGCGGGGGCGTTGGCGGCCAACGCGAACGACGTGCCGCTGGTGCACGTCGAGGCCGGCCTGCGCAGCTTCGACCGGGCGATGCCCGAGGAGCACAACCGGGTCGCCATCGACCACCTCGCCGACCTGTGCTGCGCGCCGACCCCGCTCAACCGCGCCAACCTGCTCGCGGAGAACATCCCGGCCGACCGCGTCGAGGTCACCGGGAACACCGTCGTGGAGGCGCTGGAGGCCGCGCTGCCCGGCCCGGACGTCGAAGCCGCCGTGCTGGCCGCCCACGGGCTGCGCCGCGACCACTACGCGGTCGCCACCATCCACCGCCCGGAGAACGTGGACGACCCGGCGAACCTGGAGACCGTGCTGCGCGAGCTGGCCGCGCTGCCGCTGACCGTCGTGCTGCCGCTGCACCCGCGCACCGCCAGGCGGGTGCGGGACTTCGGCCTCGACGCGCTGCTGCACGGCCTGCACGTGGTGCAACCCCAGGCGTACCCCGAATTCCTCGCGCTGGCCGCCGGTGCGGCCGTGGTGGTGTCGGACTCCGGCGGCATCCAGGAGGAGGTGAGCGTCCTCAAGCGACCGGTCGTGGTGGTGCGGCGCAGCACCGAGCGGCCGGAGATCGAGGGCACGTTCGGCACGCTGGTGCCGCCCGGCCCGCGCATCGGCGCGGAGGTCGGCCGCTGGCTGGACGACGTGGCGGGCCACCGCGCCCGCCTCGCCGCCGTCCCGTCGCCCTACGGCACGGGCTCACCCGCGGTGCGGATCGCCGCCGCCCTGGAGGAGCTGGTCGACCAGCGCCTCGGCGTGCTCCTCCCCGTCGGGTGAGCCGGGCCGGACCGCGTCGTCCAGCAGGCCGACGACGCGGTTCGCCAAGCCCACGCTGGAGTTCCAGCTCGTCACCGACGGGTAGACGTGCGCCGTGGTGGCCAGCAGCAGCGGCGTGCCCTCGACCACGACCGGCGGCTGCTGCGCCAGGTATCCCAACGGGTACACCGGCTCCACGAACGGGGCCTTGAACACCCGCACCTCGTCCACGTCCCCGGCCGCGAGATCCGGGTACAGGCCGACCAGCTGGTCGGTCCACCGCGCCGCGATCCGCTCTTCGTCGTCGCGGTAGAGCGCGGAATCCCGGTCGGTGTAGCGCATCACGTACACCAGGTGCCGGCCGTCGAACTCCCCGGCGAGCGCGGACATCTCGATGACGCCGTCGAACTCGGTGCCGGACCGCACCACGGGCGCCCAGTAGTGGCCCGACAGCGGGCGCTTGAGGAAGAACAGCGCGTTCACCACGCCCTGGTACCGCAGCCGCACGTCGGGCAGCACCCGGTTCAGCTCGTCGTCGGCGATCGACCGCAGCGCGGGCAGCGGCAGCGTGGAGATCACCCGGTCGGCCGTGCGCACCTCGCCGGAGGCCAGCGTGACCGCGCCGCCGGCGGTCACCCGCGTGACGGGGCAGGAGGTCCGCACCGCGCCGCCGGAGTCCACGATGGACACCCGCAGCGCCTCGATCAGGGCGTGGTAGCCGCCCTCGGGGTAGCCGCGCACGGCGACGTTGCTCTCGCGCCCCAGGCGCTGCCACAGGTACAGCGCGGGCACGTCGCCGAACGCCGCGCCGAACTTCGACCCGAACATCGGGGCCAGCAGCAGCTCCCAGATCCGGTCGCCGTAGACGCCGCGCAGCCAGTCCTCGGTGCGCAGGCGGTCGAGGTCCTTGCCCCGGCCGAGCCGCCGCAGCAGCAGCGACACCACCCCGAACCGGACGCGCTCGTGCGGCCGCAGCGGCGTGAACCGCAACAGGTCCCACGCGGTGTTGAACGGGAAGTGCCGCCCGTCCACCACCATGCCCATCCGGGTCGGCCGCCACCGGACCCGCTCGCGCGCCCCGATCTCGCCGAGCAGCTCCAGCAGGTCGTCGTCGGTGGGCATCACGCAGTGGTAGAACCGCTCGACCCACCGCTCCCGCCACGGGAAGAACGTGCCCAGCCCGCCGAGCTGGTCGCCGCCCTCCACCAGCTCGACCACCGCGCCCGCCCGACCCAGCCGGTGGGCCAGCGCCAACCCGCAGATCCCACCGCCCAGCACGACCACGCGCATCCCGCGCAACCCCGTGTCCACGTGCCGCACCCTCTCGTCGCCCACCCGGTCCCCGCCTCCACTCCGCTCGCCGTCGTCCACCTCCGCCGTCACCGGCCGGTCCCCGCCCGCCGGGAGCGCGTCCCGGCGGGCGTCCCGGTCGGTCAGAGCGTGCGGTACGGGGCCGGGGCCAGGCGGTCGCGGACCAGGAGCTTCAGGTACTGCGCCATGGTCTTCCACAGGCGCAGCTTGCTCGGGCCCTGCTTGCGGTCGTAGTGCAGGTGCAGCGGCACCTCGGTGATCACCGGGCGGCAGTGCCGCAGCTTGAGCAGCAGCTCGACCATGCACGCGAACCCGCGCTCCTCCACCAGCCGCTCGCCCCAGTGGCTCGCCGCCCGGTCCAGCACGCTGACCCGGTAGGCGCGGAAGCCGCTGGTGAAGTCGCGCACCCCGTCGACCTTGAGCATCCGCCGGAACAGCACCGCCGCGCCCCGCGACAGCAGCCGGCGGAACGCGGGCGCGGTGGCGTCGTCGCCGCCCGCCACGAACCGGGAGCAGATCACCACGTCCGCGCCCGCCGCGATCTCCCCGCGCAGCGCGGTGATCAGCGCCGGGTCGTGCGTGTCGTCGGCGTCCATCACGACCACCAGGTCGTCGCGGTCGGCGACCTCCAGCACCGAGCGCAGACCGGTCTGCACGGCTTGGCCCAGCCCCATGTTCACCGGGTGCCGCACGACCCGGACGTCCAGTCCCGCGACGCCCGCCGCTGCCTCGGCGGTGCCGTCGGCCGAACCGTCGTCCACCACCCAGGCCGTGACCTCCTCGGTCCGGGCCACCTCGGCGAGCCTGCGCAGCAACGGCGGCAGCGAGGCGGCCTCGTTGTACGCGGGCAGCACTACGTGCGCCCGACCGCGGGTGAGGATCGAGCCCGGCGCGGTGCGCGCCTCACGTTCGTCGACGGCCACTAGTCGACCCCATTTCCATCGTTGCGGGTTAGCGGGCCAGAATTATTCGCCTGGGAACTTCAACCGGGTTCCGCCCACCCCGTGTTTCGCGCACCCGCGTTGGTAACGGGAACACGCACGAGACGCTACCTTTGTCGCCGGATTGGAGGACCTTGCCTCTCGAAAGAGTGATGAAAAGGCGTCGCTCGTGATGTTCCGTGCGGTGGGTAGTCAAAGTGCTCGTTCGAGTGAACTCGGGCGGTTTACGTTTGTGGGCGGTCCGGCCAGGGGTTGGCGGGCACCGCCCCCGTCGTGGCCGGCCGATGGAGAGGAAGTCGTCGGAATGTGGTGTGGCCTGGAGTTGGCGCTGCGGTGCCCGGGAAGACGTGCTGCGGACCTCGTCGGCAAGGGCGGCTGGTCGTGAACCGGGCAGGTGCGACGGCCACCGCGCCGCAGCCGCCGGGGACCCGGGTGGCGGCCCGGCGCGACCTGTTCGGCCGGGTCAACGCGGTCGCGGTGCTGCTGGTCGTGGTCGACGTGGTGGCGATCGGGCTGGTCGCCGCGGCGCTGTCGCCGGCCTGGGCGGGCGCCGTCGCCGGGGTCCTGCTGGGGGTGCGGGCCTCCTGCCGGCTCTACCGGCGGCGGCTGTGGCTGTCCTGGCTGCACGACCTGCCGCGCTCGGTGATCGCCACCGCCACGGCGTTCGCGCTGGTCACCGGCGTGACCCTGGTGCTCGGCACGGCGGCGGAGACCACCGCCGACGTGCAGTGGGCGATCTTGAAATTCACCGCATGGAGTGAACCTGGCCGCCTGTTCGTGTTCGCTTTCGGGCGCTGGGCCCGCCGCCGGTTCCACCGCTGCGACCGGACCATCGTGGTCGGCGCGGGCAAGGTCGGGGCCACCCTGGCCGCGTCGATGCTCCAGCACCCCGAGTACGGGCTGCGCCCGGTCGGGTTCGTCGACCCCGCGCCCGCGCTGGACCCGCAGGTGCTGCCGGTGCCGCTGCTGGAGGAGAACCTGGCCGACGCGATCACCCGGGTCGGCGCGGGCAGCGTCGTGCTGGCGTTCTCCCGCGCGGCCGACTCGCCGCTGGTCAACGCCGCCATCACGGCCCACCGGCTGGGCTGCGCGATCTTCGTCGTGCCCCGGATGTACGAGCTGTTCCAGGACGGCCCGGACGTGGAACGGCTGCGCAGCTACCCGCTGATGCGGCTGAGCACCGCCCCGACCAGCCGGCCGAGCTGGTGGGTCAAGCGCGCGGTCGACGTGGTGCTGGCCGGGCTCGCGCTGGTCCTGCTGTCCCCGGTGATCGCGGTGTGCGCGCTGGCCGTCGTGCTGGAGAGCGGCCGGCCGGTGATCTTCCGCCAGGTCCGGGTCGGGATGGACGACCGGACGTTCGTGCTCTACAAGCTGCGCAGCGTCCGGATGACCGACCAGGACGATTCCCAGAGCCGGTGGTCGGTGGTCGGGGATCGGCGGGTCGGACCCGTCGGCCGATTCCTCCGGCGGACTTCGCTCGACGAGCTGCCGCAGTTGTGGAACATCCTCAAGGGTGACATGTCCATTGTCGGGCCGCGACCCGAAAGGCCCGGATTCGTGCGCGAATTCTCGGCCGTGCACGACCTATACTGGGCGCGCCACCGGGTGCCGACCGGATTGACCGGACTCGCCCAGGTGCACGGGCTGAGAGGGGACACTTCGATAGTCGACAGGTCCCGCTACGACAACTACTACATCGCCAATTGGTCGTTGTGGCTGGACGCCAGAATCCTGTTGCTGACGGTGGGTGAGCTGTTGTGTCGAAGGAACCGCTGATCCGGGACCGCACCCGACGGGTGCTGGCCGGCGCGAGCGTCGTCGTGGTGCTCCTGGGGTGCCTGGCCGTGCTGCCGAGTTCGGCCGGCGAGCACGGGACGACCACGGCACTGCCGCTCGCGGCGGACCCGACAGCGGACGGGCTGCCGGAGCGGCGCGCCGAGGTGCCGCCCGGCGTGGCCCCGCTCGGCCCGCCGCCGAGGCCGACCGCGCCGTGCGCGTGGTGGTACGGCATCGGCGAGCCGCCCACCTACGCCGACCTCAAGTTCGCCGCCCAGCACTACGACCTGGTCGTGCTCAACGCGACCGAGACGGCGGCGATGCGCCGGCTGCACAAGCTCAACCCGAAGATCAAGGTGCTGGTGTACAAGGACTTCTCCAGCACCCGCAACTACCCCGGCGCGGTGATCGGCAACCAGGACGCGCCGCTGCTGCCCAGCGGCGTCGGCTACTTCGACGCCCAGCAGCACCACCCCGAGTGGTTCGCGGTGGACACCGCCGACCGGCGGGTCGAGTGGAGCGGGTACCCGCAGCACTGGCAGATGACCGTGTGGGACGAGAAGTACCAGCGGACGTGGGCCGACGCGGTGACCGCCGAGGTCGTCCGCGAGGGCTGGGACGGGGTGTTGGCGGACAACGACTTCAGCTCGCTGAAGTACTACTCGAAGGCCGTGCTGAAGGGCACCCCGGACGCCGCCGCGACCGACCGCCGGATCCGCGACGGCATGGACAAGTTCCTGGAGGCCGCGGGCAGCTCGCTGCACAAGGCGGGCAAGATGCTGATCCCCAACGTGTCGGAGTCCCAGCTGACACCGGGCCGCTGGTCGGCGCACTCGCGCTTCGACGGCGCGATGGAGGAGAACTTCGGCCTGCGCGGCGACGGCGGCGACGGCGGGCTGATCACCTTCGTGGGCAACGAGTTCAAGGAGCTGCGCGCCCAGGCCGCGCTCGGCGAGTCGTGGCTGCTGCTGGTCACCAAGACCCAGAGCTACCGCGAGGAACGCGTGGGCTACGCGACCGCGGCGCTGCTGGCCGGGCCGTACACCTGCTGGCACGGGGCGTCCACGAAGGACTACCAGGACCCGGACTGGTCGGTGTACCAGGACGCGGAGTTGGGCGAGGCGGTGGAGGCCGCGAACCGCCTGCCCTCCGGCGCGTGGACGCGCGGGTTCACCAACGGCTGGGTGGCGGTCAACCCGACGAGCAAGGCCGTCCAGCTCAACCCCCCGCCCGGCCTGCTCACCCTCGACGGGGCACCGGTCCCGCCGTCGACCGAGCTGCCCGCGACGGACGCCCTGGTGCTGGTGAAGCCGGAACCTCCGGCCACCACGGCACCCAAACCGACCACCACGACCCCGAACCCCACGTCGACCCCGACACCGACCACGACGACACCACCGACCACACCCCCGGACACGCCCACCCCGACCCCGGTCACCCCGATGCCGATCACGACAACCCCGGTCACGACGACGCCGCCGGACACACCCACCCCGACGCCGACGCCGATGAAGCCCGCGTAGGTCATCCGCCCCGGATTCGACCACCCCCGGACGACCACCCCCGGACGACCACCGTCCCCGGCCACCGCCGCGCAATCCGCAGCGGTGGCCGAATTTCGCCCCGGCCTTGTCGCGGATCCACGCGCGGACCCCGCACGCACCTCGCCCAACCCACCGCACGCCACAAGCCACACCGCGCGCCTACGCGCCCGTACGCTGTGCACCTGCACGCACCAAGCACCCGCACCAAGCACCACGCGGCACGCGGCACGCAGCACCGCTGCCCGCATGCACCACGCAGCACGGCCGCACCGCCACACGTTGTATGCACGCCCGCACGCCCGCACGCCCGCACGCCCGCGCGCTATGTACCGCCTGCACGATTCACGCCTGCACGCACCACGCGCCGCCGCCACACGCACGCAGTCCCGCACACGGCATGCCGTGTGCCGCACTGCCGCACTGCCGTAGCCCTGCGTGCGTGCCCGGGTGCTGTGTGCCCTGTGTGCGTGTCCGCATGGCGTGTGCCCTGTGTACGTGCCCGCGTGCCGTGTACCGCAAGACCCACCTCGCAAGCCCCATGCAGCACGCGCAATTCCCAGCGCCTACATGCCGCACTCGCGCAAGCGAGCAAACTGTCGTACCCCCATGCGATAATGGAATCGGGGGCCGGCGGCCAAGTCCACACCACCCCACAGCCGCACGCACACCGCCCGGACCTGCGAATTCGGCTCCCGACCGCACTCGAACACCCCCCGGAAACCGGCCCCGAATCCCGCCCCAACCCGTCCCGGACAAGGCCCCGGAATCCGATTCCAAGCCACCGGTGGAGACGCGGCCCGGATTCCCGCACACCGCACTCGCACTATCACGCACACCAAGAACGTCCGCGATACCGCTCCGGGCCCGCCGAATCCCCGGCGAACCCGGACCGAACCCGCAAAAACGCCCACCCACGTCACCCGCCGGCGAGCAACTCCCGGTACAGGGCCAGGTGACGTTCGGCGCACACCTCGGGCGAGAACCGCGCGCGGGCGCGTTCCGCCGCCGCACGCCCCAGCGCACCGGGATCGGGCTCGGCGAACAACCCCTTCAGGCACGCCGCCAAACCCTCGACGTCGCCCGGCGCGGCCAGGCCCGCCCCGTCCACCAGCATCTCCGCGACCCCGCCGGTGTCCGTGGCCACGACCGGCTTGCCCGCCCCCATCGCCTCGGCCACCACCAGCGGCTGCTGCTCCAGCAGCGACGGCAGCACCAGCGCGTCGTGCAGCCGCAGCTGCCGCGCCACGTCCTGCCGGAACCCGAGGAACGTCACCTGCCCCGGCAGCACCCGCCGCGCCTGCTCCTCGGCCGCCGCCCGCAACGGGCCGTCCCCGATCACGGTGAGCGCCGCGTCCGCCGGCATCACCCCGGCCAGCGCGTCCAGCAGCACCGGCAAACCCTTGCGCTCCACCAGGAGCCCGACGAACACCAGCCGCCGCACGGGCCCACGCGGCGGGGCCGCCTCGGGCAGCTCCACGCAGTTGTCGATGTGGGCGACCCGGTTCGCGGGCACCTTCAGCCGCCGTTGCAGGAATTCGCCCATCGACGTGGCCGGCACGACGGTCCGGTGCACGAACCGCGCCACGCCGGCGTCCGCCGCGAGCACGGTCCGGGTGTACTTCGACGGCCCGGCCGCGCCGGGCGCGCCCCGGAACCACGGTTCGCTCACGTCGTCGGGCAGGCCGTGGTAGGTCTGCACGACCTTGTGCCGCAGCCGCAGTCCCGCGCTGACCAGCCCGGCCCGCCGGTCCTGGGCGTGCACGACGTCGGGCCGCCACGCCCGCACCGCGTCCCGCGCCTGCCTCCCGGCCTTCAAATCCCCTTTGCTGGCAACGGAAACCAGCTCGTGGAAGCCCTCGATCAACTCCGCGCCGCGCGCGGGCAGCGGCCCGAACACGCGGACCTCGGCGTCGCCGGACGCGGCCAGCGTCGCCGCCAGCCGCACCGTCACCTCCACCGGACCACCCTTGTCCTGCGTCAGCAGGTAGGCGACCTTCACCGGTTCCCTCCCACGATTTTCTCCACCAGGATCGCGATCTGGTCGCTCATCTGCACCGCGTCGAACAGCGCCTCGGCGCGCCGCCGCCCGGTCAGCCCCTCGTCGGCGGCCAGCACCGGGTCGGCCAGGCGCACCGCGACGGCCTCGGCCAGCGCGGGCACGTCACCGGCCGGCACGACCGCGCCCGCGTCGCCGACGCTCTGCCGCACCCCGCCGACGTCGAAGGCCACCACGGTCCGCCCGCTGGCCATGGCCTCCAGCGGGACCAGCGCCATGCCCTCGGCCCGGGACGGCAGCACGACCACGTCGGAGGCGGTGTAGAAGTCGGCCACGGCCGTGTCGTGCCCCCACCACCGCACCGAATCGTGGTCGCCCAGCGCCCGCCACCGGTCCCGCATCGGGCCGTCGCCGACCAGCACGAGCTGCGCGTCCGGCACCTGCTCGAGCACCGCCGGCCACGCCTTGAGCAGCTGGTCCTGGCCCTTGAGCGGGGCGATCCGGCCCACGCACACGGCGGTCGGCACGTCCGGCAGGCCCAGCCGGACCCGGGCGGCGACCCGGCTGCGCGGCCGGAGCACGGTGGTGTCCACGCCGTTGCAGACGACTTCGGCCGACGTGTCGATGCCCAGCGCGCGCCCGGCGTTCAACTCGTCGTCGCTCACGCACACCAACTGGTCGGTCCACCGGGCCGCGTACCGCTCCCACACCGCCGACGCGCGCCCCAGCACGCCGCGCGCGGTCTGGAACGACCACAGGTGCGGCTGGAAGATCGTCGGCCGGGTGCCGCGCACCGCGAGCCGCCCCGCGAGGCCGGCCTTGGAGCTGTGCAGGTGCACCACGTCCGGGTCGAGTGCGCCGAGGATCCGGCGCAGCCGCGCGGTCTCGGACAGCGTGCCGGGGCCGGGGGAGCGGTGGGCGGTCCAGTCGTGCACGTCGATCCGCACGTCCCGCAGCCGGTCCGGCAGCCACCCGGGCGGGCACACCACGTCCACCTCCCAGCCCATCTCCCGCTGTGCCACGGCGAGTTCCAGCACCACCGCCGCGACCCCCGCCTCGACCGGCTGGGTCACGTGGACGATCCTCATCGGCGCACCTCACGCAGTTCGCGAACCGTGCGGCGGTTGGCGAGCACCGCCGCCGCCGTGTAGCCGAGCACCAGCACCGCCGCCTCGCCGAGCGCGCCCGGCAGCGTCGGTCCGAACAGATCGCCGAACGCCCGCCCGGCGGCCGCGCAGCACCCCGCGCCGACCGCGATCGCGGCGGCCATCCGGGTCAGGCCGGGTGGCGCGATCCCGTTGCGCGCCAACACCAACCAGGCCAGCGGGACCATCGCCCACACCACGACCAGTTGCGTGGCGGCGACCGCGACCACGCCGTAGCGGGTGCACAGGGCCAGGCCCACCACCAGCGCCACCAGGTGGGTCAGCTCCAGCGCCAGGTACCGGCGGGCGTGCCCGGCGGCCCGGATCACCTGGTACCACAGGTGCAGCAGGCCGAACCCGAACCCGTAGCCGCACAGCAGCACCAGCGGCAGCGCGGCCGGTGCCCAGCGGTCGCCGAACAGCACGACCCGGTCGGCCAGCGCCGCCGTCACCGCGTACAGGCCGCCGGTCACCACCAGCACGGCGTGCGTGAACCGGCCGGCCGCCTGCGGCAGCCCGTCCCGCCGTCCGGTCCGGATCAGCTTGGCGCACAACGGGAACACCACCCCGCCGAGCACCACCGCGACCATGATGTAGGGCACCCAGGCGATCCGGTAGGCCAGCGAGTACACGCCGACCGCCTCGGTGCCCAGCTCGTGCCCGATCGCCAGGTAGTCGACGTTGATCAGCAGCACGGCCACCAGCGCGCCGGGCCCGACCACCGCGATCCACCGCACCGCCTCGGCGGCGGCGTCCGGGTCCCACCTCGGCCGCACCCACGCGCCGGCGAGCGCGCCCAGCACCGGCTGCGCGACCGCCGTGCAGAGCAGCCCGAACACCAGCGCGTGCGGGCCATGTCCTTGCGCGGCAAGGACTATGGTCGTCGCCGCGCCGAGCACGGCACCGCCCGCGTCGGGCAGCAGCCGACGTCGGAAGTCCAGGTCGCGGTGCAGCAGGCCCATCTGCACGCCCGCCGCCGCGGTGAACGGCAGGCTCAGCGCGGCGAGTCGGATCAGCGGCGCGACCGCCGGGGCGTCCAGCGCCGCCGCGATCGGGTCGGCCGCGACCGCGAGCAGCAGCGCGAGCGCGGCACCCGTGCCGACGCTCAACGTGAGCAGCGTGCCCGCCATCCGGCGCGGGTCCAGGCCGGTCCGGCTGATCACGTCGTAGACGCCCATCGACTGGACGACCTGGCCGATGTTCACCAGCGACACGGTGAGCGCGACCAGGCCGAGGCCCTCCTCGGTCAGGAACGCCGCCAGCACCAGCGTGACGGCCATCTGGCCGCCCTTGCCGACCAGGTTGACCAGGAACAGCCACAGCGAACCGCGAACCGCGCCGGTCACGTCTGCACGGCGAGCACTCGCCGCCGCGCGAACACGGCCAGCGCCACCCAGGCGACCACGACCGCGACCCCGTCCAACGTCACGGCGGCCCGGTCGCCCACCAGCGACCGCACGGCGGTGTCCACGAAGTGCAGGTGCGCGAACGGGATCAGCGACGCGACCAGCGCGACCCCGAGCACCGGGGTCCGGTCCCGCCACCACAGCACCGCGACCGCGACCAGCGCCGGCACGGCGATCAGCACGTCACCGGGCTGGTGCACGACGGCGACCACCACGGCCAGGCACGTCACCAGGTCGGCCACGGCGGCGTTCGCCGCGCTACCGGTCCGGTCGAGCCCGCGGACCAGCACGACGCTCGCCGCCAGCACGCCGACCAGTGCGACGAGTTCCGCGCCCGGCGGCAGCCACCCGGTCACCCGGAAGAACACCGCCGCCACGTCGACCCGTTGCGCGGTGAGGGAATCCACCGCGCCGTACGCGGTCGCGCCGGCGTGCTCCAGGTTGCGCCCGATCACGTCGACGAACGCGCCGACCCCACCGCCGCCGACCACCAGCGGCACCACCACGAACAGGCTGGCCAGCGCCGCGAGCCCGGTGCCGCCCAAGGCGACCTTCCGCGACCCGCGCGCGAACAGCAGCACCGCGAGCGGCAACCCGAACTGGGGCTTGAGCCACGCCAGCGCGAGCGCCACCGCCGCCAGCCTGGGGTGCCGGTCGCGGGCCAGCAGCGCCCCCGCCGCGCCGACCGCGATCAGCGGGTTGACCTGACCCACGTACAGCTGGGCCCGGCCGACCTGGCTGAGCACCAGCAGCGTGCCGATCACCGCCGTGCCCGACGCCAGCGGCGCGCGCACGTGCCCCGCCGCCAGGACGGCGAGGAAAACCAGCAGCAGCAACAGGAACGCCGCGAACGCCACCGCGCCCACCCGATACTCGGGCAGCGCGAACGGCAGGTGCAGCACCAGGTGGTAGGGCTGGTACAGGTTGAAGTTCTGCCGCACCGGCCAGTGCGTGAACATCGTGGCCGGGTCGTACGGGTTGCCGCCCGCCAGGAACTCGCGGACCGGGTAGTACAGCGCGTCCCGGAAGTCCTGCATCCGCTCCTCGGCGCGGTTCGCCCAGGTCGGCTCCGGCACCTCCCACGCCGGGCGCAGCGCCCGCCACGCGGCGGCCACCCCGAGCACCCCGACCAGGCCCGCGACCAGCCCCCGCCGGTCCGGCCGCCGGTCCAGGGCCCGCGTCGACTCCCGTTTCACACCAACACCACGGCGACCACCGCCGTGTCCGCGGGCAGCGCGCCGACCACGCCGGCCAGCGCGTCCTGCCGCCGCCCGCGCGGCGTCACGGCGATCAGCGCCGTGCCCTCGGCGGGCTCGAACACCTTGTCCGGCAGGTCGTCGGAGATGTCCTCGGACCGCTCCACCAGCTCCGGGTCGGTCGCCACCACCCGCGCGGGCCGGGCCGTGGCCATCAGCAGCGCGGTCAGCTTCTCCAGCAGCTCCGGGTCGTCGCCGGGCAGCACCGGCACCGAGTTGCGCACCCCGGCCGACGCCAGCGCCGCCCGCACGCCGTCGGTGGCGCGGGTCCGCCGCAGGTGCCGCACCGCCATGGTGGCGATCCCGGCCGCCAGGCCCGCCGCGAGCGCCAGCCCGATCGACAGCGGCCAGTCCGGCGAGACCCGCACCACCTCGGGCACGTCGAGCACCCGCAGCTTCCCGGCCGGGGCCAGCAGGTCCGACTTCACCACCACGTTGGCCAGGGTGGCCGCCTCGCGCTTGGCCTTCTCCGCGTTGGCCGCGTGCACCGACAGCCGCGCCAACCCGGACCCGGGCACCAGTTCGACCGACACCCGCTCGGCGTTCGTGCCGACCGCGGCCACCACGGACGGGCTGCGCGCGAGTTCCACCAGCGCGGGCAGCCCCAGCGCGGTGACCTCGCCGTACTGCGGGGCCTCGGCGCTCGCCGGGCCCGCCAGCAGGCTCACCCGCGCCTGGTACTCCTCGCTCTTGAACATGGTGGCGAGCAGCACCAGCGCCGCGACCGCGAGCGCCACCAGGAAGCCTTCGCCGAACAGCCGTGCCTTCGTCATCGATTTCCCCAATTCCGCAACAACTCGTCGTAGGACTTCATCAGTGCGCGCGGGTCGTGCGCCTCGGCGACGGCGGCGAGCCCGGCCGCGCCCACGGCGGCGCGCCGCGCGTCGTCGAACAGCAGGCCGCGCAACGCTTCCGCGGTCGCCTCGGGGTCGCGCGGCGGCACGACCAGCCCGCCGCCGCCCGCGAGCGCCTGGCCCACGCCGTCGACGTCGGTGGCCACCACCGGCCGCCCGGCCGCCAGCGACTCCAGCACCGCGATCGGCATGCCCTCCCAGTCGCTGGTCAGCACGGTCGCGTCGGCCGCCGCCAGCAGGTCCGGCACGTCCGGCCGGTTGCCCAGGAACCGCACCCCGGACAGGCCCGCGGCGGTGCGCTCCAGCGCGGGCCGCAGCGAGCCGTCGCCGGCCAGCCACAGCTCCGCGCCGCCGCCGATCCGCGCCCACGCGGCCAGCAGCACGTCGTGCCGCTTCTGCGGCTCCATCCGGGCCAGGCACAGCGCCACCGGCACGTCCTGCGCCACGCCCATCGCGGCCCGCACGGTCGCCCGGTCCACCCGGGGCTCCTGCGGGAACACCGCGTTCGGGATGACCAGCGGGTCCGGCCGCAGCCCGGCGTCGCGCAGCCGGTCGGCGGTCGCCTCGGCCACCGTCACCACCGCGCCCGAGGTCCGCCGCAGGATCCGCGCCGCGTCGCCGTAGTCGCTGTCCGCGACGCCGTGGAACACCGTCAGCAGCGGCACCTTCCGGGGCAGCAGCGCCAACCGGGCGACCATGCTCGCGGACACGTTGTGCGCCAGCACGACCTCGGGCCGGAAGTCCTTGATCGCGGCCCTGGTCGCGGTGGTGGCGCGCAGCACCCCGGCGGCCCGGCGGCGCGCGACCGGGACGGTGAACGTCGGCACGCCGTGCCCGCGCAACGCCTCGGCGCGGTGCCCGCCGCCGCTGGCCACGGCGGTCTGCCAGCCGAACTCGCGCCCGGTCCGGGCCATCCCGGCGACCAGGGCCTCCGCCCCGCCGGTGCCCATCTCACTGATCACGTGGAGCACGCGCATCGGTTCCCCTTCGACGCAGGTCGGCCGCGGCGACGACCGCGACCAGAGACCACAACGGCAGGTAGTACTGCTGGGACAGGAAGGTCGACGCCACGACGACCGCGATCAGCGACGCCTGCGCGGCGGCCATCGGCCGGCGGCACCCGGTGCGCAGCACCCGTTCCGAGGACACCGCGGCGACCGCCAGCAGCCCCGCGAACAGCCCGAAGCCCGGCAGCCCGAGTTCGGCGGCCACCTCCAGGTACATGTTGTGCGCCACCGGGGTCTGCTCGTCGACCTCGGCGTTGTGCGAGGCGGTGGCGTACCCGCCGCGGAACCCGCCCGGACCGACCCCGAGCACGGGGTGCTCGGTCAGCATCCGGGCCGCCGCCTGCCAGCGCAGCTCCCGGGTGTCCACGTTGGTGCCGGCGATGAAGCTCTTCTCCTGCAACGCCCGGTCCAGCGTCGGCCCGGCCAGCAGCAGCACGCCCAGGCCGAACGCGGCCAGCGCGGCCGTCCCGCCGACCACCGCGCGCACCGGCAGCGCCCGCCGCGCCACCAGCCACGCCAGCGCGGCGGTCAGCGCGAGCCCGCCGCCCCGCGAGAACGTCGCCGCCGCGCCCGCGACCAGCACCAGCGCGGTCGCCGCGAGCCCCGCCGAGCGGACCGCCGAGCGCCGCCCGTCGATCAGCGCGACCAGCAGCGGCAGCGCGGCGACCAGGAAGTACGCCAGGTCGTTCGGGTCCTCCAGCGGCCCGGTCGCGCGCGTCTCGCCTTCGGCGACGAGGCTGTGCAGCGCGCCCAGCGCGGCCACGGTCGCGCCCGCGACGATCGAGGCCAGCAGCGGCCGGACCGGCACCTCGCGGGCCGCGACGTCCACCAAGACGACCGTGATCACCAGGAACGGCAGCCAGCGCAGCAGGTACTCCACCGCGTACGGGCTGCCCGCGTTCAGCGCCGTGGACGCCAGCAGCACCACGGCGAACAGCGCCAGCACGGCGTGCACGGGGTGGGGTCGCGGCATCCGGCGCTCCCGCACCCGCTTCGCCAGCCACACCAGCGTGAGCAGGGTGGGCGCGACCTTCGCCAGCTGGCCGTGCAGTTCGAACAGGTAGCCCTCCAGCGGTGCCAGCGCCACCGTCGCGCACGCGAGCACCCGCAACAGCCAGGTCATCCCGACCGCGCCAGTCGCTTCGCGGCCCGCACCGGCAGGTCCGCGCCGAGCCGGGCCACGTGCTCCCCGGTGCCCACGACCTCGAAGTGCCGCCGCAGCGCGCCCAGCGCCCAGCCGAGCAGGGCGACCTTCTGCGCGGCGGGCACCGCCATGCCGGGGAAGAACTCCATCCCCGGCGCCTCGGCGGCGCCCAGCACGTCCGTGGGGTGCAGCAGCAGCGACGGCGACACCCCGCGCAGCCGGCACAGCCGCAGCGCGGTGCGGAAGTGGGCGCGGGCCAGCGCGGGGGAGACCTGGTGCAGTTGCAGCAGGTACGACCCGTGCACCGGGACCCGCAGCACCGGCATGGTGGTCACCGGCAGCTCGACCAGGCCGGTGTCCCAGCGGTAGGCGCGGTTGGGCGCGAGCACCTTCGAGAAGCCGCCGAACAGCTCCGCACTGTCCTCTGTGGAGGGTGCGGTGCGGTTGTGGTAGAAGCGAGCCAGCGGGCCGATCCAGGTGGGCAGGGTGCTGGCGTCGTACCGGTAACCGCGTTCGGCCAGCACGTCCAGCAGGTCGGGCGTGACGCTGTAGCCCGGCCCCCGGAACCCGACCGGCCGGGGCGCGCCCGCCGCCACCAGCGCCTCCTCGGTGCGCGCCACCTCGGCTTCGAGTTCGGCGCGGGAGTACCGGTGCAGCCACGGCTCGTGGCCGAACGAGTGGTTGGCGACCTCGTGCCCGGCGGCGCTGATCGCGGCCACGGCGGCGGCCCCGTCCTCGCGCACCGCGTCCGCGCCGACCACGAACACCGTGGTGGTCAGGCCGTGCTCGGCGAAGACCTCCAGCAGGCGCGGGGTGGCGGTCGGCAGGAAGCTCGGCATCCGCCGCCACGCCGGGTCGCCGTGGGTCTTGAGGTACGCCCAGAGGTTGTCCAGGTCGAGCGAGACGCTGGCGACGTTCACACCGTCTCCCGCGCGGGAGCGGGCGGCGCGGCCACCGGGCGCGACGCGAAGCCCAGGGTCAGCACGCCCGCCACGACCAGGGCGACGCCCAGCGCCACCCACCACTCGCGGCCGGGCGCGATCCGGTCGCCCAGGGTCAGGATGCCGACCGCGGAGGTGACCACGACGGTCACCGAGTCCATGGTGGCGACCGTCGAGGTGGCCCCGCCGCGTTGCAGGGCGACCGCCATGCACGCCTGGCCGACCAGCGCGGCGGCGACCATCAGCCACAGCAGCGGGTAGAACGGGAGGTCGGCCACCGGCTCGTCGGCCAGCGAGCGGCTGGCGATCGCCACCACGGCGTAGGCCAGGCCCGCCGCCACCGCGACCGGCACCACGCCGGAAGCCCTGCGCCCCACCAGGAACACCGCCACCAGCGGCAGCCCGAGGACCAGCAGCCCGAGGTCGGTCGGGATCTCCTCGGCCACCGACGGCGCGGAGGCCCCGGCCAGCAGCAGCAGGCCCGCGGCCATGGTGACCAGCACCGCGACCTCGATCGCGCGCACCCGCCAGCCCAGCACCAGCACGCCGAACACCGTCGCCACGCCGACCGCGCACGACGAACCCGCCTGCACCAGGTACAGCGGGAGTTCGGCGCGCGCGAAGAACGCCAGCGCGAACCCGCCGACCTGGCCCGCGAAGCCGAGCAGGTACAGCCGGTCGGAGACCAGCCGGGCGAGCAGCCCGAAGCCGTGGCCCGGCGCGGCGCGGCGGGCGGCGACGGTCTGCGCGACGATCCCCAGCGCGTACATCGCCGTGGCGGCCGCGAGAGCGAGATATCCGGGCACGCAACAACTCCCGAGGAAAAGGATTTTCGACGGGCCGCAGCGTACGACCCGGAAATTCCTTGCCCGATCGGGCGATATTCGAATTACTCGAACGAGTGACGAACGGCTTTTCGCATCAGCGCGCCGTCACCGCGCCGGCCGATGTCGACCGTCGTCCCGCCGGCACGTCCAACGGTCGGGTGAGGTCCGCCCCGGTGCGTGCCCACCGGCCGCCGGCCGGTCAGGGCAGCGGCAGGTCCGGCGGGATCTGGAGGGCCACGTTGATCAGCGCGTGCACCCTGGTCGCGATGGCCCCGAGCAGGCCCTGGAGTTCGGGGGAGGCGGTCTCGGCCGCCGCGTGCAGCACCTGGAGGTCTTCGTCGATGCGGGTCAGGATGGCGCCCACGTCGGTCTGACCGCCGGTCAGCGCGGTGGCGATCTCGTCCAGCGGCAGGCCGTGCACCTCAAGGCGTTGCACCAGGTGGATGCGCTCCACGTCGGCCAGCCGGTACAGGCGGTAGTTGCCCGCCGTGCGCTGAGCGGGCGCGATCAGGCCCAGCTGGGTGTAATAGTCCACCGTGCGGATGCTGACGCCGGCACGGGCCGCCAACTCACCGATCCTGATCAGGGCCTCGCTCACAAACCATACAGTGCCACGTGCTAGTGTCGATGTCATGCCTGATCCGACGGATTCCGACGGTTGCAGTAGCGAGCCGGGCGAGCCCCGGCCACCCCGCGGCGGTGCGCCGTGCTGATCCTCGGCGGCCTGCTGGCCATCGTCGCGCTCACCGCCGCGACCGGATATTTCGTGGCGCAGGAGTTCGCCTACATGGCGGTCGACCGGGGACGCCTGCGGCACATGGCGGAGAACGGCGACAAAGCCGCCGACCGCGCCTACGCCGTCACCAAACAGCTCTCCTTCATGCTCTCCGGAGCCCAGTTCGGCATCACGGTCACCGCGCTGCTGGTCGGCTACATCGCCGAACCGCTGCTCGGCACCGGCCTGGCCGACCTGCTCGGCTTCACCGGACTGCCCGAGGCGGCCCGGCTGTCGCTGTCGCTGGTCGTCGCGCTGGTGTTCGCCACCGTCGTGCAGATGGTGCTCGGCGAGCTGCTGCCCAAGAACCTGGCCATCGCCAAGCCGGAAGCGCTGGCGAAGTTCCTGGCCCCCTCCACCGCGGTCTACCTCAAGGTGGCGGGCCCCGTGATCCGCCTGTTCGACGCCTCGGCCAACCGGCTGCTGCGCGCGGTGGGCATCGAACCGCTCGAGGAGCTGCCGCAGGGCGCGACCTCCGAGGACCTGGTGCAGATCATCGGCACGGCCGGCGCCGAGGGCCACCTGGACCCCGAGCTGACCCGCCTGCTCGACCGGGGCCTGGACTTCCGCGGCCTGTCCGCCGACCAGGCGATGACGCCGCGCGTCGCGGTCCGCACGGTCGGCGCGGACGAGCCCACCTCCCGCGTGGTCGAACTGCTCGACACCGGCCACTCCCGGTTCCCGGTGGTCGGCCGCGACCTGGACGACCTGGTCGGCGTGGTCGGCCTGGCCGAGGTGCTGACCGTGCCGCCGGAGCACCGCCGCGGCACGCCCGTCCGGCAGATCGCCGTGCCCGCCCTGGTGGTGCCCGCGTCGCTCGGCCTGCCCGCCGTGCTGGAGCGGCTGCGCAGCGAACGCCGCCAGCTCGCGTGCGTGGTGGACGAGTTCGGCGGCTTCGCCGGCGTGGTCTCGCTGGAGGACCTGGCTGAGGAGCTGGTCGGCGAGATCCACGACGAGGACGACATCGTCGCCGAGGGCGTGCGCCGCCGCCCGGACGGCTGGTGGTCGGTGCCCGGCCGGTCCCGGATCGACGAGATCGCCGACGCCACCGGCATCGAACTGCCCGCCGACGACAGCTACGACACGGTGTCCGGCCTGGTCCTGCACCGGCTGGGCCGCACCGCGCGGGCCGGTGACGAACTCGCCCTCGACGGCGTGCTGCTGCGGGTCGCCGAGGTGTCCCGGCACGTGCCCAGCGCTGTCCTGCTGCACGCGGAGGACGGCCGATGAACACCGGCTGGGCGCTGGTCGCGTCGCTGGTCCTGCTGGTGGCCAACGCGTTCTTCGTGGCGGGGGAGTTCGCCCTGATCGCCGCCAAGCGGCACCGGCTGGAGCAGGCCGCCGAGAACGGCAGCCGGGCCGCGCGCGCGGCCGTGGCCGGGGTGCGCGAGCTGTCGGTCATGCTGGCCGGCGCGCAACTCGGCATCACGCTGTGCACGCTGGGGTTGGGCGCGCTGGCCAAGCCCGCCGTGGCCGACCTGCTCGACCCGGTGTTCCTGGCGCTGGGCCTGCCCACCCAGCTGTCCTACGCGGTGGCGTTCACGATCAGCCTGGTGCTGGTGGTGTTCCTGCACATGGTCCTGGGCGAGATGGCGCCCAAGTCGTGGGCCATCGCCCACCCGGAACGCTCGGCCCTGCTGCTGGCGATCCCGTTCCGGGCGTTCGCGCGGTCCGTGCGGTGGGTGCTGACGTCGCTCAACAGCACGACGAACGCGTTGCTGCGCTTGCTGAAGGTGCAGCCGCAGGACGAGCTGTCGCGGGCGGACAAGCCGGACGACATCCGGATGCTGGTCCGCCAGTCCGCCGAGCACGGCCTGATCCCGGAGGGCCAGCAGCGCCTGCTGACCCGGATGCTCCAGCTGCGCGGGACGTCCCTGGCGCAGGTGATGGTCCCGGTGTCCGACGTGGACACGATCCGGGAGGACACGGACGCGTACGCCGTGGAGCGGCACAGCCGGGCGACGGGCCGCTCCCGCTTCCCGGTCCGCGCCGAGGACGGCCGGTTCGTCGGCCTGGTGCACATCCGCGAGGTGGTCCGCGCGACGGCGCTCGGCGAACCCCGCCCGGCCCGCGACCTGATGACCGTGCCGCTCACCCTGGCGTCCTCCCTCTCGGTACCCGACGCGGTGGCCGAGATGCGCGCGAACCGCTCGCAACTGGCCCTGGTCGCGGACGGCGACCGGGTGGTGGGCATCGCGGCGCTGGAAGACCTGCTGGAGGAACTGATCGGCGAGTTCGAGGACGAAACCGACTGACGTCCACGTCGACGTCCCGCCGCATCCGTCCCGGGTTCCCCTGGGGCGGATGCGGTGTCCGGAGGTCCGGCCCACCTGCCAACCGCACGACCACCGAAGCCTCGCGGCTGAGGCCGCGACGGTCCTGAATCGCGCTGCTGCACCGCAAACGCGAACGCGCTGTTCGGGTGTGATGCCGCGGGCGCGGACCAGGCGGCGGTACTCGTCGTGGTTCTGGTCTCGGTCGGCGTGGAGCCGCCGAGGTCGACGACGCGGTCTGCCGACCACGCCCCGATCGGCGGGATCGCGTCGATCGGCGGGGTCCGCTGGGTGACGTCGTTTCGGTTCCGCCGGTCAGCGCCACGACCAGAGGGACACCGATGGCGTCGTTGATCAGCTCGTGCTTGGTGCCCGACGCGCGGTGTGGGACCGGCCTAGTCTGGACGATGCTCCGCGTATCCCACTTTGCCCATCTCCTTTGCCGTCATCGCCCGATCGAGTTTGCGCCACAGATCCGGCGGTAACTGTGCTTCGGCGGCCCCCAGCGAAAAAAGGCATAAGCAGATATTTCTGCGCCATCGGCGGACAAGCGGTCTGCGTCGTCCTGGCGCACGGTGCCGCCGTCGAAGACGAACAAGAGCAGATCATCCCACGGGCCATGTGCAGCTACCCAGTCAACGAGCAGCAATCGGCCGATGTGCGCGGTGAAGCTCAGTTCTTCTTCGACTTCGCGGATGGCCGCGGCAACGGGGGACTCGTTCGCTTCGAGGGAGTAGCAACCATGCCGTCCGTTCACCTCCATCCGTCCACCTAGGACGAGAGAACCAAGTCGCGATGCCCTACCTCATTCTCCTGCGCGCCGAGACCTTTCAGCGAGCGGCCAACCTGGCGGGCTTCCCCTCGCACTACGCCTTGGCCAAGGCCATGAGCGTCAACCGATCCACGGTCAAGCGCGTGATCGGCGGAGAACTGCATCCCGGCCCGGCCTTCATCGGCGGGGCGCTCACGGCTCTGGCTCCCTTGCAGTTCGAAGACCTCTTCGAAGTGGTGCCGGAGCAAGCCGTGAGTCGAGTGGCATGACCCACGACGAACTGCTGTTCCGCGCCTGGCTCACCAGGTGCAGCCACGCCCTGGCCGCTACGCCGTGCGTCTGCTGGACGAAGCCGACCCCACCTCCACCACCCAGAGATCCCCGAGACCTGAAGCGAGGCAACGAGATGCCCAGCAGCACTCCGGATGCGCAGCACAGCACCTTGCAGGCAGCACTGGACTACGCCGTCCGGGGCCGGCCTCTCATACCCGGAGCGGTCTGGCATGACGTCCATTTCGCGACGCCCCTGGACCGGAAACCGGTCAGCAGCCCCCTTCCTCCGGCCGCTCAGCGAAGCGACCACCGACCTGGATCTGGTGCGGGAGCGGTGGGCCGTCCCCGGCCGGTTCGTGCCGAACCTGCTGTGCCTGGCCGGTGCGGCCTGGGGAGCTTTCGCCGTCTTCGGCACCCTGACCGAGAGCATCGCCCGGCATCCCCGGTTCGGGACCAGACCAACCCCGTTGCCGGATATCAGGGAGATGCCCCTGACGTACTCCCTCGTCGGACCGCCGCTGCCGAGCAACGACCCGGCCGACCTCATCCAGAGCTTCGAGAGGAACCGCGCGTGAACGAGCCAGCCGAGCAGGCAACACCCAGCACCGTGGAAGGACGGGAACACGCGGAGACGTTCACCCGGCTCATGGAGAAGCCGGCCGCTGAGGAAGCACCGCGGCTGTTCGCCCTCGTGGAGGAATACGGCCGAGGCGAAGAAGTCCGCGTGGCGGGTTACGGCTTGGCCTATGACGGCCACGCCGAGGCCAACTCCGTCGAAGGCGACTTCCCCTTGCAGTCCCGGAGTCCGGAGAGCGCTCGGCTGCTGTTCCAGCTCAGCTCACGGTCGGCCGGGGTGGATCGGGTGCACGTGGTGTGGATGGACGCGGAAAGCGTTGAGGATCAGCGAGGTTGAGCGCAGCACAGGGGTGGGCTGGCCTGGTAGGTGTCGGGTAGGCGCTCAGTCGAGATCCCAGGAAGCAGAAGAACCGCCACCAGGCGACGGCGCGCCCATCGGGGATCATGCTGCGACGGGGCGTGGCCCGAATTCGGCTTGGCGACCGCGCGGAGACCGGGCTGCGGCGCGGGTGGCTCGGCCGAGCCACCCGCGCCGACGCCGCGCTCCCCGCCACATCCCCGAACGCCGTAGCCGGCAGGACGACACCGCTGCCACGTCCGGCCCCCGCGCCGTCTGTCGCACCGGCCCCTCTGCGCCGCCCGTCGCGCCCTGCCCATGCCGTCGGACTGCCGTCGGCCGTGCGGCCGGCGGCAGTCACCCCGGCGGGTGGATGCCGGTCAGCGCAGGCGCTTGATCTCGCCCCTGGTGCGGTAGAACGAGCCGCCGGCCGACGTGACGACCTCCGACACCAGGTAGCGGGCACCGGGTACGCGGATGTTCTTGGGGAACTGCACGCCCCACGTGTGGTCGTAGCCGTCCGAGACGACGTGCACCCTGATCCGGCCGCCCTGCTGCACGCACTCCACGACGACGCCCTCGCCGGGCACCACGTGCGAGACGACCTCGACCTCGGCCGTCGCCTCCACGCGCTCGATGGCACCGGCCTTGATGTCCTGGCGCGGCGGGAGTTGGCCCTGTTCGGCGGCGTGCACGGCGTCCCGGCTCGCGTCCAGGCAGGCCAGCGAGCCGTCCGTGGTCACCAGGTAGAGCCGTTCGTCGCGGTACTGCATGGAGAACGCCGAGCCGCAGCCGGTCGCGAGCTTCCACAGCCGGGTGCCGTCGGCGGCGAAGCAGTACACCGAGGACTGGTTGTCGCCCGCGAACACGAACTCCCCGCCCGGCGAGGTCGCGCACGAGAACACCGGCGCGTCGCACCGGTAGACGGCCGTCTCCCGACCGTCCGCCTTGGCGAAGCGGTGCACCCGGCCCCGGCTGGTGCCCGCGAACACGTCGTCGCGCTCCTGCCAGCCGAACAGCACCTCCCCGACGGTGTCGGCGTGCCACGCGCGGTGCCCCCGGCCGCTGTAGTGGGTGACGCCGCGCGAGTGGCCGTGGAACACGCCCTCCGGCGCGCAGCGGACCATCCACGCGCTGTCGCCCGAGGCCGGCACCGACCACTGGAACTCGTCCTCGTGGTCGACCACGGTCACCTTGCCCTGGCGGTCGGACACGCCCAGCACGCCGTCGTGGATGTCGAGCCAGTAGATGTCGACGTCGTCGGCGATCTCGTACGCCACCCGGGGCACCTTCGCACCCAGGTCGTACACCTGGCCGTCGTCGCAGCCCGCGTAGATCCAGAAGTCGTCGGCGACGATGCACTTGACCGAGTCCGGCAGCCCGAACCGGCCGGTGACCCGGCCGTCGTGGGTGAGGGTGTAGACGTCGCCGTTCTCGTTGCCGACCCAGGCGTGGTCCTCGCCGACGAAGATCCCGAACGCGGGCGCGCCGGACGCGAACCGCCACAGCACCGGGGCCTGGTGGGCGGTCGAGCGGGTGCTGACGATCTGCCGCCGGCTCACCGCCCGCGGCGCGCGCACGCCCTTGACGGCGGGCGCGTAGCCCTTGCGCACCTTCTCGCCGATCTTCTTCTCGGCGGCCTTGAGCGCCTTGGCGTGGTCGGCGAAGCTCACGGTCCTGACCTGCCCCTGTTCCCCGATGCGCCCGAAGGTGATGGTGACCTCGGTGTCGTCGACCCGCACTTCGTAGAACTTGTGCGCGCCACCGCCGGTCTCGGACAGCTCCAGGTAGGTCGTGGCAGTCATGCTCGGTCCCCTCTTGACGTGATCTACGGGAACGTTATCGACCACCACCGACAATTCCGGATCACGCCCCCACCCCGGCCGGTGCGGCGGGATCAGGTCAGCGCCGGTTCGGGGAGCGTGGGACGGGCCGCCGGGCGCAGGAGCACGGTCAGCACGGCGAGTCCGGCGAACAGGACGGCGGAGACCACGGCGGTGACGTGCAGGCTCGTGGTGAACGCCGCCCGCGCGGCGCGCAGCAGGTCCGCGCCCTGCTCGGCGGGCAGGTCCCGGCTCGCGGCGACCGCGCCGGACAGCGAGTCGGACGTGCCGCCCATCCGGTCGCGGTAGACCGCGGTGGCGACCAGGCCGAGCAGGGCGAAGCCGAGCGAGCCGCCGAAGTAGTTGCCGGTCTCCGACATCGACGCCGCCGAGCCCGCCCGCTCGGCCGGCACCGAGCCGATCACCAGCCCGGTGCCCAGGGCGAACAGCGGACCGGTGCCCAGCGCGAGCACCGCGATGCCGGCCACCACCAGCGGCAGGGAACCCAGGCCCCGCACGGCGACCAGCAGCAGGGCGCCCAGCGCCGAGACCGCCAGCCCGCCGGCGATCGCGGCCGTCCGCCCCACCCGGCGGGCCGAGGCGGGGGCCAGCGCGGAGCCGACCGCCACGCCCACGCCCATCGGCGCGAACAGCAGCGCCGACGCGAGCGGCGAGAACCCCAGCACGCTCTGGAGGTACTGGGTCACCAGCAGGCCGGTGCCGGCCATCGCGATGCCGGCGAAGACCAGCGCCACGAGCACCGCCGTGAACGGGCGGTGGCCGAACAGCCGCAGGTCCAGCAGCGGCGTGTCCAGCCGCAACTGCCGGCGCACGAACCAGACCCCGACGACCGCGCCGACGACGAGGGCTGCGCCCGGCACGGCCGGCGCGGCCCCGGTGCCGAGCTGCTTGACGCCGTAGACCACCAGCAGCACCGCCACCAGCGACAGGCCGACGCTCACCGGGTCCAGCCGGCCCGCCTCGTCGCCGCGCGACTCCGGCAGCAGGAACGGCCCGGCGACCACCAGCACCACCATCGCGGGCACCGCCACCAGGAACACCGAGCCCCACCGGAAGTGCTGGAGCAGGAACCCCGCCAGCACCGGCCCGAGCGCGCCGCCGGCGAACTGGCAGGTCGCCCAGACCGCGATGGCCTGCCCGCGCCGCCGCTCGTCGCGGAACATGGTGGTGATCAGCGCGAGCGTGCTCGGCGTCAGCGCCGCGCCGGCCACGCCCAGCAGCGCGCGCACCACGATCAGCACCACGGGGTCGGCGGCGAACGCGGCCACGACCGACAGCGCCGCGAACGCCGCCGCGCCGGTCAGCAGCAGCCGGCGGCGGCCGATCCGGTCGCCCAGCGTGCCCATCGTGATGACCAGGGCGGCCACCACCAGCCCGTAGCCGTCGCTGATCCACAGCTGCTCGACGGCGCTCGCGCCCAGCCCGGCGCTCAACGCCGGGAGCGCCAGCAGCAGCGCCGTCGTGTCCAGCGCGACCAGCAGCGTCGGCAGCACGAGGACGACCAGTCCCCACCACGCCCGGTTCTCCCGCATCGCGAACTCCTGTTCTCCCGACCTTCCGCCCGGTGGTCGGAGCCGCCGCCGGTTTCTCGACACGGCCGCGCGGCGGTCCGGTGGCGGGCCGGCGGAGAATTCGCGCCGGGGATGTCAAAAGGACGGTCGCGGCTCCGACCACCGGGCAGCGGAGCCCGACGGCGGCTCGCGGACCACGAGGAGCCAGAGATGAAGTTCCTGATCAGCATGCACATCAACCCGGCCGTGCTGGACGCGCTGACCGACCAGGAGAAGGCGGCCATCGGCGAGGGGCACGGCCGGTTCCTGGAGGAGGTGAAGGAGTCCGGCGAGCTGATCAACACCCTGGCGCTGGCCGACCCGTCCCAGTCCGCCGTGGTGTCCGTGCGCAACGGGCAGCCGGTGGTGACCGACGGGCCGTTCCTGGAGTCCAAGGAGTACCTGGGCGGCTTCTACCTGGTGGACTGCGAGAGCCGGGAGCGGGCGGTCGAGCTGGCGGCGCGCATCCCGGACACCGCGTTCGAGGGGCTGGGGGTCGAGGTGCGCCAGGTGATGTTCGACTACGGGCAGCTGGAGGCGGGACAATTGGAGGCATGACCGCACCGACCGTCGAGGACCTGCTGCGCGAACTCACGCCGCGGATCCTCGGCGCGCTGGTGCGCCGGTACGGCCGGTTCGAGGGGTGCGAGGACGCGGTGCAGGAGGCGGTCCTGGCCGCCGCCGTCCAGTGGCCGGCGGAGGGGGTGCCGGACAACCCGCGCGGCTGGCTGACCACCGTGGCGGCGCGGCGGCTGGTCGACCAGTTGCGCAGCGACCAGGCGCGGCGCGAACGGGAGTCGGCGACCTTCGGCGAGGTGGTGCCCGAGGAGGTGCCCGACACCGACGACACGCTGGTCCTGCTGTTCCTGTGCTGCCACCCGACGTTGACGCCGGCCTCCCAGACGGCCCTGACGCTGCGCGCGGTCGGCGGCCTGACCACCGCCGAGATCGCCCGCGCGTTCCTGGTCCCGGAGGCCACCATGGGTGCCCGGATCAGCCGGGCCAAGCAGCGCATCAAGGCCGCCGGCAGCGCGTTCAGCCTGCCGGTGGGCGAGGAGCGCGAGGAGCGGCTGCGGGTCGTCCTGCACGTGCTCTACCTGATCTTCAACGAGGGCTACACCGCGTCGTCGGGCAGCGAGCTGCACCGCGCGGACCTCGCCCGCGAGGCGATCCGGCTGACCAGGCTGGTGCACGCCCGGCTGCCCGGCGACGACGAGGTGACCGGCCTGCTCGCGCTGATGCTGCTCACCCACGCCCGCCGGGCGGCGCGCACGACGGCGACCGGCGACCTGGTGCCGTTGGACGAGCAGGACCGCGCGAGGTGGGACCGCGGCCTGGTCGAGGAGGGCACGGCGCTGGTCAAGCAGGCCCTGGCCGGCCCGGCGCTGGGGCCCTACCAGCTGCAGGCCGCCATCGCCGCCACGCACGCCGACGCGGCCACGACCGAGGAGACCGACTGGGCGCAGGTGCACGCCCTCTACCTGATCCTGGAGCGGATCGCGCCCAACCCGGTGGTCACCCTCAACCGGGCGATCGCGCTCGCCGAGGTCGAGGGACCGCGCGCCGGGCTGGAGCTGCTGGCCACGTTGGACGCCGACGAGCGGGTGGCGCGGCACCACCGGCTGCTGTCGGTGCGGGCGCACCTGCTGGAGCAGGCGGGCGACCCGGCCGGCGCGCACGAGCACTACCGGCGTGCCGCGAAGGCCACCGCGAGCCTCGCCGAGCAGCGCCACCTGGAGTCCCGGGCCGCCCGGGTGCGGCCCTGAGCGACCCCGCCGAGCGCCGTCGACAGAGATCCACACCGGACCGTAGAGTCCGCGCGTGACCAGTGCACCCTCCACTTCCGACGACTGGCGGCGGCAGCTCGTCGACGCCTTCGGGATCCTGCTGGACCAGCCGCTGTCGGACTACCCGGCCGACGCCGTGTACGCCGCGTACCTCCAGGGCAACCTCCTGCACGAACTGGACTTCGCGCACGACCCGGCCTGGGTCCGGCCGGCGGCGCTGAGCGGCGCGGAACCGGTCGTCTGCGACTTCGCCGCGCTCGACGAGCGGGCGGGTGCGCCCAAGCTCGACGCCGCCGGTTCGATCTTCGAGGTCGACGCCCGCCTGCCCGTGCCGGACCAGGCGTTCCTGGCCGACGTGGCGGAGGTGTCGTTCGCGCCGGGCCTGGTGCGCGGCGCGGACCTCGCCGCCGTGGTGGACCGGCACGGCGTCGACCTCGCCGACGAGAGCTGGGCCGGCGTCTGGACCGTCATGTACCCGCGACTGGTCTCCGACGGCACGCTGTTCGACGCGATGCGGGCCGTGCTGACGCTCGGCGACGGCCCGGAGAGCCTGCTCCCGCTGGAGGCCGAGGCCGACGAGTACTGGGCGGAGGCGCTGGAGGAGGTGGAGCACCCCGGGCTGCGCGCCCACCTGTCGTTCTTCTGCACCGAGGGCGAGGAGGGCCTGATGTTCCTGGGCGACTACCGGGCCGCCGGGGAGATCCTGGAGGAGCACGGCTGCGAGGTGGCCGCCCACTGGGAGGAGGGCCAGTCCCAGGTCGAGTTCACCATCGTGCGGCTGGGCGACGTGGTCGCCGGACCCGGGGCGCGGCCGGCCGGCTGAGGGCCGCGCCCGCCCCTCGATGCGCGGCCGGACAACGTCCGTGCGCTCCGGTTCAAGGAGGAACGCCGGGGGTTTGCTGGACTGGGGGCATGGTCGACGCGGACTTCGTGGTGGTGGGTGGCGGCACGGCGGGCTGTGTGCTGGCGCGCAGGCTGCTGGACCTGACCGAGGGCACGGTGGTGCTCCTGGAGGCCGGCGACCGGGACACCAACCCCGCCATCCACGACCCGCTGCGGATGCACGAACTCTGGGACAGCGCGCAGGACTGGGGCCTGCGCACGGTCCCGCAGCAGGACGCGGCGGGCCGCTCCCTGCACCTGCCGAGGGGTCGGGTGCTGGGCGGTTCGCACGCGCTCAACGCGATGATCCACGTGCGCGGCAACCCCGCCGACTACGACGACTGGGCGGCGCGCGGCAACGCGGGCTGGTCGTGGGCCGACGTCGAGCCGGTGTTCCGCCGGGTCGAGTCCGGGCCGCTGTCGATCCTGCGCGACTACACCGCCGACCCGGTCCAGGAGGCGATCCTGGCCGCCGCCCAGCAGGCCGGGGTGCCCTACAACGCGGACTACAACGACGGCGACCAGACCGGGGTCAGCCGGATGCAGTTCACCATCGCCGGCGGTGAGCGGCACACCACCGCCCGTGCCTACCTCGGTCCGGTGCTCGACCACCCCCGGTTCACCCTCGTCACGAACGCGCACGTGCGCAAGCTGCTGATGTCCGGCGACCGGTGCGTGGGCGTGGAGTGGACCGAGTACGACCGGGTGCGCCGCGTCCGGGCCGGCGAGGTCGTGCTCAGCGCGGGCGCGCTGGGCTCGCCGCTGGTGCTGCTGCGCTCGGGCATCGGGCCCGCCGACGACCTGCGGACGTGGGGCGTCGACGTGGTCGCGGACCTGCCCGGCGTCGGCGAGAACCTCCAGGACCACTGGCTGGTGCCCACGATCTTCAGCGCCGCCAAGCCGATCGGGCACACGCCGGGCGTCCCGCCCGCGCAGACCCACCTGTTCTGGCGCAGCCGGCCGGGACTGGCGGGCCCCGACCTCCAGCCGCTGCACTTCAGCGCCCCGCTGTACGAGAAGTGGATGACCGGCCCGGACAACGGGTTCTCGTTGATGGCCGGGCTGATCCGGCCGGAGAGCACCGGGCGGATCACGCTGTCCGCTCCGGACGGTCCGCCGCTGATCGACCCGCGCGTGCTCTCCGCGCAGTCCGATGTGGACGCCCTGGTCGAGGCCGTGCTGCTGTGCCAGGAGATCGGCCACGAGCGGGCGCTCAAGGAGTGGGGCGCGGACGAGCTGTACCCGGGCAAGCTGGAGCTGCGCGACTACGTGCGGCGGTCCGTGGTCACCTACCACCACCAGTCCGGCACGTGCGCCATGGGCAGCGTGGTCGACGCCGAGCTGCGGGTGCGCGGCATCGAGGGCCTGCGGGTGGCCGACGCGTCGATCATGCCGTCGATCGTCTCCGGCAACACCAACACCCCGACCGCGATGATCGCGGAGAAGGCGGCCGAACTGATCTCCCGGTGACGGACGGCCCACGTCCCCCGCCGTCCGTCACCGTTCCCCCTGCCCGTCCCGCGATCTGCGGTCTGCGTGAACCCGTTGTCCGGCAACGGAACCGAGGCACCGGAGCGCACCCGTCGGGACGCGTTCGGGTGGCTCGCCCGGCCACGTCGCGTGGAAACCGCACTGGTGCAGACCACACTCCGCCACGGTCGATCCGGCGGTCACCCGTCGCGGGTACGCCTGTTGCGCCGGGTGCCGGCTGTTCGCCACACCACGTGGCCGGGGTCCGCCCGCCGCCCGACGACGTTGCCGGGCGCGGATATTCGGGGTGACCGCGCGAGAGTGCGCCCGCGGGGCCGCAACTCACCGATTGTTACCGGATATGTGCACCCGGCTACCCGTTCTCGTCCCTACGTTGGTTTCGACGGCTCGTGTCCGGGTCGTCGGCGTCGTGGAACGGATGGGACGGTGCTCGGTGCGGTGACCAAGGACGAGTTGCTGTTCAACACCTGGCTCAGCAGCGTCAACACCAGGTTGGGCCGCTACATCGTCAGACTGATGGAGGAGAGCGTCCACTCCCCGCCCGCCGGGGAACCCCGCTACCGCGTGGAACTGGCCGAGGTCGAGGTCGAACTGGCCGACGACCTCGACAAGCTGGCCCAGGCCATCGCGCTCAAGGCGGCCGGGAAGCCCTACCCCGTGGACGGCCGGTGAGGCGGTGCCCTACTCGGAGGCGTCGAACATCGAGCCGATCGAGCGCCAGGTGAGCGGTGCGGCCCAGTCCTCGTCGCCGCGCGACCACCCGGCGAACGCGGTGCGGACCTCGTCCGCCGACACGGTCGAGGTCCGGTGGTGGTCGGCGGCCGAGCCCGCGCGGTGCTCCGGCTCGTAGATCCCGTCCGGGCGCAGCCGCACCTGGACGTGGGTCTCGTCGTCCGCCGAGAGGATCAGGTGGCCGCCGCGCGCCAGTGACAGGACCGCCGCCTCGACCTGTTCGCGGTCGGGGTTCCCGTTCCGGCGGATCCGGTCACCGTGCGAGGAGGTGGTGCGGCGCTCGGGCACGGCCCACGACAGCCCCGGCGGGCCTCACGCCCGGTAGCGCGGGTTCGTGTTGTGCCACTCGAAGCCGCCGCCCATCCACGACCGCAGCCCGCGCAGGAAGCGCTGGAGTTCGGGGGACGGGACGGCCAGCAGCTCCCGGTGCCCCTCCTCGAAGTCGCGCACCATCCGGTTGTGCAGGTCCACCGTGACCTCGGTGGCCTCGGCGACCGGGCACTGCCGGTCGGCCGCGATCTGGAGCACCATGTTGACCACCGGGTTCTCGTCGGCCGCGTCCTTGGCCACCGAGAGCAGGTCGTTCACCAGCACCGCCGCCGTACCCGCCTGGAACGCCGCGCGCCGCACCCTGGGGTCGTAGTACAGGTTCGCCGGCACCTCGTAGCCGCCGACCGGGTCGATCACCGTCATCGACGTGTAGAACGTGTCGTGCTGGCGGGTCGCCAGGTACTTCCACGCCGGCGGGTACTCGGCGGTGTGCCGCCACGCCGCGTAGGCGTTCCAGCTGACGAACATGGCGAACGTCGAGTAGTTCACCCGCTGCACCTGCGCCGGCGTGCTGTACCGGGCCAGGTGGTCGATCCCGGAGCGCAGCGCGACCAGCACCGGCTCGGCCGCCAGCGCCTCGTCCAGCGGGGCGGTGAACTCGCCCGCGTCCGGCAGCGGGTCCATCGCGGCCATGGCCAGCGCGAGCCGGGGCGGCAGCTCGGTCGGCGTCGCGCCCATCTCGCTGCTGTCGGCGTACAGGTCGTCGGCGGCCCACCAGGCGGCGTTCAGCTTGGCCGCGATGAGCAGGTGCTCGGGGTCGTCGGAGTCGGTGTGGGTGAGCACGGCGAGCCGGCCGAACCCGGCGGCGCGCATCATGTCGAGTTCGTCGCCGACGAAACCGCACTCGGCGGCCCACGCGACCAGCCCGTCCTCCACGGCGGCGGTGAGCGGCTCGTTCACCCGCTCCACCATCGGCACGTAGAGCGGCGGGTGCGTGCCGTCGCCCCACGGCCGCTCGACGTAGGCCGGGTCGTGCACGGCGTCGGCGGCCGGCGTCGCGCCGAGCAGCAGCCGGGCCAGTTCGTGCGCGCTCGGCACGCCGGGCAGCGGCGCGTTGATCCCCGGTATCCGCGCGGTCACCGGCGGCCCGACGGGCGCCGGCGCGGCCGGCGGGAGCCCGGCGGACGGCGGTTCCGGCAGGAGGCGGGTGAACTGGGCCGCGACGCGGGCGGCGGACGTGCCCAGCCCGCTCGGCGTGGTCCAGTCGGAGGTCGCGGTCGCCTGGGCGGCGGGGGCGGTGTCCGTCACAGTGGTGGAGCCTGGCAGTCCGGACGCCCGGCCGGCCATCCGCCAGCCGGGGACACCACTCGCACGAACGAGTGGTTCCGCGCACGCGCGAGGGGCGGCTCCGACAGCCGGCCGCGAATCCGGGACGTTCGGAGCAATTTCCTTTCCGGCGGCCCGGGGGCGGTCCGCCGGCCGTTAGCATGGCGGTCATTCGGCAGGCGGTCGTTTCGCGCCGCCCCCTGACGTGCACCTCCTCGCACCCGACGCCCGGCACCGTTCGAATCCCAGGACGACCGTATGGAGGAACAACGTGTCCACCCGTCGTAGAGCCGTGTTCTCGGCCGTTGTGGCGGCCGTGCTCCTGATCCCGCCGGGAATGATCGCGCAGGCGGCCGGCGCACCGCCGGGATCCGTCGAGATCCTCCGGGGAAGAATCGCCGGGCAGGGCGCGCTGGGTCTTTACCGGGACGATCCGAGCGGTGATTTCGTGGTCGTGCTGCCGGCGGGCAGCACGCGCACCGCGGCGGACTTCGCGGTCCCCGGCGTCGCCCCGGTCGTGAAGCGCAGCGGCACGACCCGGGCGGCGGTCGACGCGGTCGACGCCCGGATCCGCGCGCAGGCGCGGCGGGACCCGTCGCACGTGTTCGGCTCGGTGTTCGACCTCGCCCGCGACGTCATGGTGGTGACCTCCGACGCCCCGCGCGACGCGCTCCGCCCGCTGTCGGCCGGGCTGTCGATCGCGGTGGAGCACCGCTACGGCACCGGAGGCCGCGACTCGCGGCAGAACGACGCGCGCCCGTTCCGGGGCGGCGCGGCCATCACCGTGGGCGCCGGCAGGTGCACCAGCGGTTTCGCGGTCCAGGACCCGGACGGCAACCGCTACCTGCTCACCGCCGGCCACTGCGGGTACGTGCCGGGGGTGCCGATCGGCCGACCGGTGCAGAACACCGGCAGCGGCGCGTACGTCGGCGATTTCTACAACTGGAACTACCCGGACCGCGACCTCGCCCTCGTCGCCACCCTGCAAACCGGCTACTACGGGCGGGAGATCTACGTCGGCGACGCGACCGGAAAGACGATCCGGGTGGCCGGCGCGGCCGATCCCGTGGCGGGCCGCAGCGATTACTGCCGCAGCGGCGCGGCGACGTTCGAGAAATGCGGCCATCGGGTCGTGAACACCACCGGGCAATTGTGCTACGCGGGCCTGTGCACCCGTGATCTGGTCACCTACGACAAAGGCACGGCACCCCAGGACGGCGATTCCGGCGCGCCGTTCTTCTCCTACAACGCGAACCGGAGCGCGGTAATCGTCCACGGCATCCACGTCGGCAAGTCCGGCGCGTTGTACTTCGCCGAGAAGTGGAGTCTCATCGCGAGCAGCCAGGGTGTGTCGCCGGTGATCGACCCGTAGGCGGACCGAAGCTGCCCGAAGTTGGGCCGAATGCCGACGCCCCACCACGTTCCGTGCGGAAAGCGGCCGGCCGCCGGCGGCTAGGTTCCTCGGACCGCCGACTTGTTCGGCCGACCCGTCCGACGAGGGGGACTCCGATGCAACCCACGCCACCGGCCCGTGATCCGGCCGACCTGGAACTGGACAACCTGCTCGCCGAGATGACCGGCGGGGCCGGCCCGACCCGCGCGGACGTGCGGACGCGCGCGCAGCGGCTGCTCACCTCGGTCACCACCGGGGCGACGGCCGACCGGGGCAGCGCGCCCGCCGGCCGGGCCCCGGGCGTGGTGGTCGCGCACAACGCGGCGGACGGCGTGCTGTTCCCCGCGTTCGACCCCGACGACCTGGGCGGGGTCATCACCGACAGCACGACCGGCGGCATCGTCCAACTCGTCATCGCGCACGGCGGGCTCGGCCTGACCTCCGCCGGCCTGGCCGGGCCCGTCACCCTGATCAAGGAGCACCTGCTGGCGGCGGCGGGCGGCACGCCGGTCGAGCGCGACGACCGGCCGCAGACCCTGATCGTCCTGGAACTGCTCGACGCCAGGCCGAAGCTCGCGGCCCTGCGGATCACGGTCGGCGTCCACGACCTCGACCTCCCGCTGCCGCAGGCGGCGGCCGTCGCCAGTTTCCTGGCGGGCTACCCGCAGTTCTGGGGTCACCTCACGGCGACGTGCGCGATCACGTTCAACTCGCCGTTGGCCGACCAGCGCGGCGGCGGGCTGTACGAGGCGAGGGACAACCGGATCTACATCTCCAAGCTGCTCGCCACCCCGCCGGGGGCGTTCATCCGCCTGGTGGTCCACGAGACCGGGCACGCCACGTTCGAACCGACCCTGCTGGGCCACCGGCCGATGCCGGTCGCGCTGGACGCCTGGACCGTCGCCGCCCTGCCCGCGCAGTTCCCCGACCTCGGGCACGGCGAGCACGAGGACAAGGTCCTGTCGGAGGAGCGCCGGGAGATCGAGGCGCTGCAGGTCTACTGGGACGCGATGCCGGCCGACGCCCGCAAGTTCTTCCACGCATGGCTGACCCTGCGCGAGAACACCGGGTACCTGCTCGGCGTCGACCTGTGGCGCGACCCGAAGGGCAACCGGCTGCGGCCCGGCCAGCGCCGGTCCTACCAGGCGGAGAAGTTCAGCGAGTTCTGCGCGGAGGTGTTCATGCTCTACGCCCTGGGCGACTTGCGCCCGCACGTCGAGGCGGTGCTGCGCGACGGAGTGGCACCGCAAGAGGTGAAGTCGGCCTGGCGCAACGCGTGGAGCGTGCTCTTGGCCGTCGCCGACCCGATCCTGGGTCCGCGCGCCGGCTAGTCCCAAGTCGATCGACCGGGGCCGGTCCGACGACGGTCACGCCGCGGGGGTGGAAGTCCCGCGGCGCGACCGCCCGTCCGGTCAGGCCGCGCCGGTGTTCATCGTGCGCAGGATGGTGTGCTGGTCGATCCGGTCGCCGGTCAGCTCCACGCACACCTTGCCCTTGTGGAAGACCACGACCCGGTCGCACGCCGCGACCAGCTCGTCCAGGTCGGTCGAGCACAGCACGACGACCTTGCCCGCGTCGGCCACGGTCCTCAGCAGCGAGTGGATCTCGGCGCGCGCGCCCAGGTCCACCCCCCGCGTCGGGTCGTCCAGCAGCAGCACCGACGGGTCCGCCGCCAGCCACTTCGCCAGCACGACCTTCTGCTGGTTGCCGCCGGAGAGCAGCCCGGCGCGCACGTCGACGTTCGGCGGCTGCACGCGCACCCGCTCGGCCAGCGCCCGCGCCGACTCGCGCAGCGCACCGGTCCGCAGCAGCCCGCCGGCGGCGGCCAGCGCCACCGGTCGGACCTGGGCGATGTTCTCCCACACCGGCTTGTCGAGCATCAGCCCGACCCGCCGCCGGTCGCCGGACACCAGCGCCACGCCCGCCGCGATGGCGGACCGGAAATCACGCGGGGTCCGCCCGCCGGGCAGCGTGACCGAGCCCCGCACCGGCCGCCGGATGCCCGCGACGACCTCCAGCGCCGTGGTGTGCCCGGACCCGGCGAGCCCGGCCAGGCCGACGATCTCGCCGCCCGCGCACACCAGGTCGACGTCGGCCAGCCGGTCCTTCACGGTCACCCCGCGCAGTTCCAGCTTGGCCGCGCCCGGCGTGCCGGTCGTGCGGACCGGCACCGGGAGGTCCTTGCCCAGCATGGCGTGCACGATGTCGCCGATGTCCAGCTCGGCGCGCGGCCGGGCGTCGAGCACCGTGCGGCCTTCGCGCAGCACGGTGATCTCGTCGCAGAGGTTCATCACCTCTTCGAGGATGTGCGACACGAACACCACCGCGACCTGCCGGTCGCGCAGCACCCGCAGGATGTCGAGCAGGCGCGACGAGCTGTCCTTGTCCAGCGCGGAGGTCGGTTCGTCCAGGATCAGCACCCTGGGCCGCACGATCAGCGCCTTGGCGATCTCCACCAGCTGCCGCTGCGCCAGCGACAGCGAGCCGAGCTTGGCCTTCGGGTCGACGTCGAGCCCGAGCTGCTCCAGCACCGGCAGCGCCTTGGCCAGCATCTCCGCCCGGTTGAGCAGCGGGCCCCGGGTCGGCTCGCGCATCGGGTAGAGGTTGGCCAGCACGTCCAGGTCGGGGAACAGGTTGAGTTCCTGCGACACCACGGCGACCCCGTTGGCCGCCGCCTCGGCCGTGCTGGCGAACGCGACCTCCGCGTTCGCCAGCCGCAGCGTGCCGGCGTCCGGCGCCACCGCCCCGGTGATCACCTTGATCAGCGTGGACTTGCCCGCGCCGTTCTCGCCCAGCAGCGCGTGCACCGAGCCGGGGCGCAGCGTGAGGTCCGCTCCGGCCAGCGCGGTGACCCCGCCGTAGGTCTTGGTGATCCCGCGCGCGGTGAAGGCGTGCATCAGTTGGCATCTCCGATGGGCTTGAGGTACTTCGACGGGTCGGCGATCTGCTTGTCCGTCTCCGCCTTGAACGCGGCCTTGCGGGTGTCCTCGTCCTTCTGCCGCGCGATGATCTGGTCGATGTTGGCCGGGTTGACCACCAGCGAACCGGTGTTCCACCAGCCCTTGGGCAGTTCCTTGCCGTTGCGCTTGTGCTCGATGAGCAGGCTCATCGCGACGTAGCCCTTGAGCCAGTGCTCGGGCGAGGCGAGCGCGAACACGTAGCCGTCCTTGACCGCCTGGAGCGCGGCGATGTCCGGGTCGCAGGAGCCCGCCAGGAACTTGCGGCCGGTGTTCTTCTGGATCAGCGCCAGCGACACCGCGTCCTGCGCGCCGACGCCGAGGTAGCCGATCGCGTCCGGGTGCGCCTTGACGATGTCGTTCCACTTGTTGAAGTTCGAGGTCGGCTCGGAACCGGAGTCGAACGGGCCGCTGATGGACAGGCCGGGGCGCTTGGCCTGGATCACCGACTTCATGCCGTCCAGCCGCTGCTGGAGCAGGGTCAGGCCGGGGATGGCGTTGCCCAGCACGACCTCGCCGGTGGCGTTCTCCGGCACCTGCTTGACGAACTCCTCGCCGAGCATCTTGCCCAGCTCGGTGTTGCTGTTGCCGATGTACAGGTCGACCTTGGTGCCCGCCGGGGGAGCGGTGTCCACGGCGACGATCGGCACGCCCAGGTCGGTGGCCTGGTTGAGCGGGCGCACGAACAGGTCGGGCGTCAGCGTCTCCAGGGCCACGCCGTCCTTGGAGTTGCGGATCGCCGACTGGAACAGCTGCACCTCCTGCGGCCCGTCCACCTGGGACGGCGCCGACAGCGCCAGGTCGACGTTCCCGGCGTTGGCCGCGGCGGCCTTCGCGCCGAACGCCATCTCCTGGAACGGGTTCTGCGTCGACGTGGCGTAGACGAACGCCATCTTGAGCGGCGCGTTCGCGGACGGCTCCGCCGTGCCGCAGCCGGCCAGCAGAGCGGCGACGGCGAACGCCGCCACGTACCGATGGGGACGCATCAGGACCTCTTTCCTACGCGGGGTTTCACAGGCCGAGCATTGATTCGCGCGCTCGCTGCCGGCTGCGCAGCGCGCTGTCCACCCCGACTGCCAGCAGGACGACCAAACCGGTGGCGAACGAACTCCAGTTCGCCGGGATGCTGAAGTAGACCAATCCGCTGGACACTACGCCCAGCAGGATCGCGCCGAACACCGCGCCCACCACAGTGGCGACGCCACCGCGCAGCGGCGTGCCGCCGATCACCGCCGCCGCGATCGCCTGGAGTTCGAAACCGGTGCCGATGTTCGGGTCACCGGAGGTGAAGAAGGCCAGGCCGAGCACGCCGGCGAGGCCGCCGATCGCGCCGACCAGGATCAGCACGTACATCCGCGTGCGCGGGATGGAGATGCCGGAGAACGCGGCGGCGTCCGGGTTGGACCCGATGGACCGCACCCGGTAGCCGAACGGCGTCCACCGCAGCACCACGGTCAGCCCCGCCGTGACCGCGATCAGGATCCACACGCTGACCGGGAGCCCCAGCCAGTCGCCGCCGAGCACGGTGAAGAACGAGTGCTCCAGCGGCAGGCCCGTCACCTGCTGCCCGTCGCCCAAGGCGACCGCGAGTCCTCGGTAGAGCTGCATGGTCGCCAACGTGGCGACGAACGCCGGGATCGCGATGTGCTGCACCACCAACGCGTTCGCCAGGCCGAGCACCGCGCCGAGCGCGATGCCCGCCGCGCACGCCAGCCACGGGTCGAACCCGTCCCTCATCAGCAGCGCCGAGGTGATCAGCGAGAGGCCGAACATCGCCCCCACGGAGAGGTCGATCTCCCGCATCGCCAGAAGGAACGCCATGCCCGCGGCGAGCAGCGCCACGTACACGGAGTTGTTGAGCACGTCTCGCAACTGCCCGATGGTGAGGAAGTTCGGCCGCAACGCGCCGATGACCAGCACGAGCACGATCGTCGCGATCAGCACACTGCTGGATTCCGCCCGCAGCACCTGCCTGCCGAACCCGACGATCGAGTTCCCCTCCCGGGTTGTCGTCACACGTCGGTCTACCTCGGTCATGCCGCCTCCGTCCGCCCTGTACGGCCACCAGGGTGCGGCGGTGGCCTGGTGAACGCTTGCCCGAAGGCGAACACCCGTTGACCACCAGCGCACCGACTGTGTCCGGGACCACAGCGACTCGGCAGGCGCTGACTAGCGTCCTCGGCCATGGGCAGCATCGAGGGCAAGGTGGCGCTGGTGACCGGCGCCGGTTCGGGTATCGGCGAAGCGGTCGCCCGCAGGCTCGACGCCGAGGGCGCGCTGGTCGCCGCGCTGGACGTCGACTCGACCGGCGCGGAACTCACCGCGGGCCTGCTCCGGCGGGGCATGGCGGTGGTGGCCGACGTGGCGGTGTCGGCGCAGGTGGACGAGGCGGTGCGGACCGTCGTGGACACCTACGGGCGGCTGGACATCCTGGTCAACAACGCCGGCATCCGCGGCGGTCAGGAGGCCGACGAGGCGTTCGGCCGGCTCGCGTCCCGGCTGGCGGAGGCCGAGTCGGGCGAGCCCACGACGATGCTGGACGCGACCGTGAACATCGACGACGAGGCGTGGCACCGGATGCTCGGCGTCCACTTGGACGGCACCTTCTTCGGCACGCGCGCCGCGTTGCGGCACATGGGGCGCGGCGGCGTGATCGTGAACGTGTCCTCCATCTGCGGGATGACCGGCTGCGCCCACATCCCGCACTACTCGGCCGCGAAGGCCGGTATCGAGGGGCTCACCAAGGCGGTGGCCCGCGACGTCGCCCCGCGCGGTATCCGGGTCAACTGCATCGCCCCCGGATACATCGACACGCCGCTGGGCGACGTGATGGCCCCCGTGGTGCGCAAGGACCTGGAGCGGCAGACCCCGCTGGGCCGGTTCGGGCTGCCCGCCGAGATCTCGTCGGCGGTCGCCTTCCTGGTCGGGCCGGACGGCACCTACGTCACCGGCCAGACCATCGGCGTCAACGGTGGTTTCGTGATCCGCTAGCCCTTGGCCCGGGCGGGTTCGCGGTGGTCGGTTCGTGATGGCCGGGGCCGCACGTCGGTCTCGTCCCGCCCGCGATCGGTCTGGTGGTCCGGGAAATCACCGGACGACAACGTGAATCCGGTCGCGCTGCCGCCGGGGAAGTTCGGCCACGGCTCGGCGGTGACCGCGCCGGGGTCGCCGGTGACGGCGATCCCGCCCTTGACGGCGGCGGTCGTGGTGTGCACCCGGATCCCGGTGCGCTCGGCTGTCGTGCCGGGGTCGGTCGGCCGCAGGTCCCGCGCGATCCAGCGGCTGACGTCCTTGAGCAGCAGGGTTTTCCACCCGGAACCGCAGGTGCCCAGGGTGCAGCCGACCTGGTGGGCGGTGGCGGCCGACGCGGTCGGGCCGACGACGATCGTCGGCCCGACCACGACCACCGAGGTGAGACCGGCTCGCAAAACCTTGCGCTGACGGGGTTTCGACGCTGATCTCCTGGCCTGTCAGGCGGAGCGGTCGAGAACCTCCGGGAGGACCCGGTGGGCCAGGGGCAACCCGTGGGCGAGCCGGTCCAGTTCGTCCAGGGCCAGCGCGGTCATCCGGCTCAGCTCGTTGCCCAGCGATCCCGCGACGTGCGGGGTGAGCACCAGGTTGGGCGTCGTGAACAAGGGCGAGTCGGTGGGCAGCACGTCGGGGTCGGTCACGTCCAGCACGGCGTGCAGGCGTTCCCGTTGCAGTTCGGCCACCAGCGCGTCGGTGTCCACCAGGGACCCGCGCGAGGTGTTGACCAGCGTCGCGCCGGTCGGCATCAGCGCGAGCCGGCGGGCGTCGATCAGGTGGCGGGTCTCGGGCAGCTCGGGCGCGTGCAGGCTCACCACGTGCGAGGTGCGCACCAGCTCGTCCAGGCCCACCAGGGTCACGCCGAGCGCCGCCGCCTCGGCCGCGCCCAGGTACGGGTCGGCCACCAGGACGTCGAAGTCGAACGGCAGCAGCAGTTCCACCACCCGGCGGCCGATCTTGGACGCCCCGACGATCCCGATCCGCCGCCGGTAGTTGCCCAGCCACGGGAACTGGCCCTGCCAGTCCTGCGGTTCGCGGGCCTGCCGGTAGCGGGCGGCGATGGCCGGGATCCGCTTGTTGCTCATCAGCACCGCGGCCACGGTGTACTCGGCGACGGGCAGCGCGTTGGCCGCGGCCGCCGAGGACACCTCGACGCCGCGCCGCCAGCACGCCTCGGTGACGTGGTGCTTCACCGAGCCCGCCGCGTGCACCACGGCGCGCAGCCGGGGCGCGTCGCGCAGCACCTGCTCGTCGATCGGCGGGCAGCCCCAGCCGGTGAACATGATCTCGGTGTCGGCCAGCGCCGCCCGCGCCTCGGGGGTGCCGAAGTCCTCCACCACCAGGTCCGGGTCGACGTCGGCGACGGCCACCAGCCGCCGCCGGGTCTCCTCGTCCAGCAGCCACTGCGACACCCGGCGGTGCATGGCCACCAGCGTCCGGGGACGAACGTGAGTCACGGGCACTCCTACTTCACGGCGCCGGAGGTCATCCCGGCTTTCCAGTGGCGTTGCAGGGACAGGAACGCGACGATCACGGGCACCACGGCGAGCAGCGCGCCGGTGATGGTCAGCGGGTAGTACTGCGGTTCCGCGGTCACCACGGTGTGCCACGAGTAGAGCCCCAGGCTCAGCGGGTAGAGGTCCCGGTCGGACAGCATCACCAGGGGCAGGAAGAAGTTGTTCCAGATCGCGGTGAACTGGAACAGGAAGATCGTCACGAAGCCCGGCATCATCATCCGCAACGAGATGGACCAGAACGTCGACACCTCGCCCGCGCCGTCCACCCGCGCCGCCTCCAGCACCTCGCCGGGCACGTAGGAGGAGCTGAAGATCCGCGCCAGGTACACGCCGAACGGGTTGACCAGCACCGGGATGAACACCGCCCAGAACGTGTTCACCACGCCGATCTCGGAGGCCAGCAGGTACAGCGGCAGCGCCAGCGCCGTGGTCGGCACCAGCACGCCCAGCAGCACCAGGCCGAACAGCTTCTCCTTGCCCCTGAACGAGAACTTGTCGAACGCGTACCCGGCCGCGACCGAGCAGAACGCGCCCAGCCCGGCCCCGCCCACCGCGTAGAGCAGGCTGTTGAGGTACCACTTCAGGTACACGCCACCGTCCACGGTGGCCAGTTCGGACACGTTCTCGAAGAAGTGGAACCCGGTGGCCGAGAACGCGTTGCCCGACAGGTCGCCCAGGCTCTTGGTGGACGCCACGATCAGCCACGTCAGCGGCAGCACCGTGTACGCGGTCGCGAGCACCAGCGCCGCGTTGACCGCGAACTTCGACGCCCACGCCGGCCGGTTCACGCGACGCCCTTCCGGTTGCCCCACCGGGTCACGACCCACGACAGCAGCGCCGCCGCGACGGCCAGCAGGATCGAGGAGGCCGCCGCGACCCCGTAGTCGCTGCGCCGGAACGCGGCGTCGTAGGCGTACATGTTGGGTGTCCACGTGGTGTTGACCGCCGGGTTCGCGCCGTTGAGGATCATCGGCTCGGTGAACAGTTGGAGAGCGCCGATGATGGTGAACAGTACGGTCATCACGACCGCGCCCCGGATCATCGGCAGCTTGATGCTCAACGCGGTGCGCAGCTCGCCCGCGCCGTCCACGGACGCCGCCTCGACGACCTCGCGCGGGATGGCCTGCAACGCCGCGTAGAAGATGACCACGTTGTAGCCGACCCACTCCCACAGCGAGATGTTGATGACCGAGCTGAGCGCGTGGTCGCTGGACAGGAAGTTCCAGCCGAGCCCGCCCTCGCGCATCGCCGCCACCACCGGGCTCAGGCCCGGCGTGTAGAGGTAGAGCCAGATGATCGCGGCGATGATGCCCGGCACCGCGTGCGGCAGGTACAGCGTGAGCTGGAAGAACTTCTTGGCCCGCGCCAACGTGGAGTCCAGCAGCAGGGCCAGCGCCAGCGCGCCGCCGACCATCAGCGGGAGGTAGCCCGCCAGGTAGCCCGCGATCACCAGGAACCCGTCGCGGAACGCCGGGTCGCCCAGCGCGTGCAGGTAGTTGCCCACCCCCGCGAAGATCGTCTCGGTGCCGCCGAACCCGAGCCCGGACGCCTTCTCGGTGAACAGGCTCAGGTAGGCCGCGTACCCGATCGGCACCACCAGGGTGGTCGCGAACAGCACGAAGAACGGGGCCATCAGCAACGCGGCGGGACCGCGCTGGGACTTCTTCACTGCCATGGGTTCTCGCTTCGGGAGTCGCTCCCCGGCCGGGTGGGCCGGGGAGCGGTCAGCAGGATCAGGAGCCGACGTTCAGGCCGCGCTTGCGCAGTTCCTCCACAGTGGACTTCTGCGCCTTCTCCAGCGCGCCGGCCAGCGTGCCGCCGCTGGTCACGGTGCCGAAGTTGTCCTTGAGCGCGGAGTTCGTGGCGAACATGCTCGGCCCCCAGGTCCAACCCTGCTTGATGGAGCCCGCGGCTTCCTTGTAGAGGGCGAAGGCGTCCTGCCCGCCGAAGAACGCGGTGTCGAAGCTCTTGGCCGCCGCCGGGACCATGTCGGCCGCCGCCGGGTACATGGTCGACTTGGCGATGCCGATCCGGGTGGTGATGGCCTGTTCGTTCGTGGTCATCCAGTCGATGAACTTCACCGCCGCGGCGGCCTTCTTGCTGTCCTTGCTCACCGCGAACGTGCTGCCGCCGTACATACCGCTGGCGGGCGTGCCCCAGTTCGGCAGGGTCGCGACGGCCCACTTGCCCGCCTGGTCGGGCTGGTTGGCCCGCAGCGCGCTGCCCGCACCCCACGACGCGCCGACGTAGGAGACGGTCTCACCGGCCTTGACGCCGGCGTTCCACTCCTGGGAGAACGCGGTCTGCACGCGCACCAGGTCGTCGGAGATCAAGCCGTTCCAGTAGGCGGCGACCTCCTTGGTCTTCGGGTCGTCGATCGAGACCTGCCACGAGTCGCCGCTGGTGCCGAACCACCGCCCGCCCGCCTGCCAGGCCAGCGACGCGAAGTGGCCGGGGTCGTCGGGGAAGAACGTGCCGATCCGCGCGTTCGGCTCGGCCTGCTTCACCTTCGCCGCCGCCGCTTTGTACTCGTCCCAGGTCTTGGGCACCGCGATGCCGTGCGCGTCGAAGAAGTCCTTGCGGTAGTAGAGGACCATCGGCGAGGCGTCGAGCGGTACGGCCCACGTCTTGCCGCCCAGTTCGGTCAGCGCGCGGATCTGCTCCGGGAACTTGTTCTTGAGTTCGCCGACCAGCGGCGTCAGGTCGGCCAGGCTGCCCTGGCTGACGAAGTCCGGCAGCACCGGGTACTCGATGTTCATCACGTCGGGGGCGTTGCCCGCCTTCACCGCGTTGCTCATCTTGGTGTAGCCGCCGGCCGCGCCGGACGGGATCTGCTCGAACTTCACGGTCACGCCGGTGTGCAGGGCGTTGAACGCGTCCACCACCTCGGCGGTGCCCTTGGTCCACGACCAGAAGCTGATCTCGGTCGGACCGCCGCCCGAACCGTCCTGGGCGGCTCCCCCCGAAGCGCCGCCCCCGCAGGCCGTCACCAGACCCAGGGCGACCAGGGCCCCTACCGCGCCCAGTCTGGTTCGAATCTTGTGCCGCATCTCACACTCCAGGGGGTTGTCTCGCAGTGCCGGAAGTCTCAGCGGCGTGAACAGGGCAAGTCAAGACAAGGGCGATCAAACGTTCACAAGCGATCGCTCGACCCTGTTTCAGCACTTCACATCCGCGCGAGCGATCATAGGAGCCCCGCTCCGGGGTGTTCGTGTTCGGGTCTGAACACCTCGGTCGAACGGACTTGTCCCGCGCCCGATCCGTGCCTACCTTCCGGCAGATGGACCCGGCACCGGCGCTGCCCACCCCGGACCCCGTGACCGGCTGGGGTCGCGCGCACTGGGAGGCCGTGGCCGACCACCTGGTGAACGGGATCCTGCGGCACCGCTCGCCGCACGGCGCGCTGCTGCGACCGCCGGGGCGCACGAGCTGGTCCGGCGAGGTCAGCGACGGCCTGGAGGGCTACGCCCGGAGCTTCCTGCTGGCGTCGTTCCGGCTGGCGGGCTCCGCCGGCGACGACCCGCACGACTGGCTGCCCCGCTACGCCGAGGGCCTGGCCGCCGGTCTGGCGGCGGAGCCGTGGCCGCCGATCGTGGACCGGGGCCAGCCGCTGGTGGAAGCCGCGTCGCTGGTCGTCGGGCTGCGGCTGACCCGCGAGTGGCTGTGGGACCGGCTGGCCGACGACGTGCGGCAGCGCGCCGTCGAGTGGCTGTCCGGAGCCGTCCGGGCGCAGCCCGTGGACAACAACTGGTGGCTGTTCTCCGTGCTGGTGGCCGATTTCCTGGAGTCGGTCGGCGCGGGCTCGCGGGCCGGCGCCGACCTGGTGGAGCGCGGGCTGGCCCGGGTGGAGTCGTTCCACGTCGGCGGCGGCTGGTACTCCGACGGCCCGAACCGGTCGTTCGACTACTACAACGGCTGGGCCATGCACTTCTACCTCGGCCTGCGCGGGTACCTGTTCGGCAAGGCCGACGCCGGGCACCTGGCCCGGCTGCGGACCTTCCTCGCCGACCACCGCGAGTTCTTCGACCACGACGGCGGGATGATCCACTTCGGACGGTCGTTGACCTACCGGGTGGCCTCGGTCGCGCCCCTGTGGCTCGGCACGCTGCTGGACGCCACGCCGTGCACGCCGGGGGAGACCCGCCGCATCGCCAGTGCGACGCTGCGCCACTTCGTCGAGCGCGGCGCGATCCGGGACGGCGTGTGGACGGCCGGTTGGCACGGCCCGCACGAACCGACGCTCCAGGCGTACTCGGGCTCCGCCTCGCCGTACTGGGCGGCCAAGGGCTTCCTCGGCCTCGTGCTGCCCGCCGACCACCCGGTGTGGACCGAGCCGGAGCCCGAACCGGCCGCCGGCGAGTCGGTGCGCCCGGTCGCCGCGCCCGGCTTCCTGCTGCACCGGGCCGCGCACGACGGCACCGCGAGGCTGGTCAACCACGGCAGCGCCGGCCACGCCGGCGACCCGCTGTACGACCGGATCGCCTACTCCTCGCGCACCGGTCCGACCGCCGGTCCGGCGGACAACGCCTTCGAGGTGTGGGCCGACGGCTGGCGGGGCCGCGCGCACCTGTCGCCGCTGGGCACCGGGCCGGACTGGGCCGCCTCCCGGCACGTCCCCGCGCCCGGTCTCGTGGTCGACGCGGTGAGCATCGTCCGAGGTGCCAGTGAGATCCGCGTGCACCGGGTGTCCGAGCGGGCCCGGGTCCGGCACAGCGGTTGGGCGCTGACCTGCCCGCACGTCATCGTCTCCGGCAACGCGGTGACGACCCGCGCGGACGGCCTGACCGCCGATCTGGTGGGGCTGCTGGGTTATTCGACCGCGTCCGCGTCGACCGCGCCGGACGGGACGGCCTTCGGCGCGCCCGCCGCGGTGCCGGCGCTGGAGGGCGAGGGCGGCCTGTTCGTGTGCCGGGTCGCGCTGCGGGCCGGGGATTCGTTGCGCGCCAACGCCGTCCGAGTGGGCGGTGGCGTACGGGTGGTGTGGGAGGACGGCATCGCCCACGACGTCGTCTTCGACGATCTCGTCGTGCAGAGGAGTGGATCATGAGTCTTTCCCGGCGGCACTTCCTGATCGCGAGCACGGTGGCGGGCACGGGACTGGCGGGGACAGGACCGGCGGGGACGGGGCCGGCGGGGACGGGGCCGGCGGCCCCGACCGCGCACGCCGAGGCGGACGTCTACGACGCGTTGCGCGCCAAGTGGCGTGAACTGCTCGTGGGCACCGGCTACGACCCGGACGCCGAGCCGTTCCGCACCGCGTTGCGGGCGACCGGGACGCGGGCGGCGGAACTGCGCTCCTCGATGAGCCCCGGCACCACCTCGCTGTGGCCCGACCTGCCGATCGGCTCGGTGTCGGCCAACGTCACCGCCTCCCACGACCGGCTGCGCACCATGGCGCTGGCCGTCGCCCTGCCGGGCACCGGCCACACCGGGTCGGCGGCGCTGGCCGCGTCCGTGGTGAGCGGGCTGAAGTGGCTGCGCGACAACGCCTACACCGCCGGACGGGCCGCCTACGGCAACTGGTGGGACTGGCAGATCGGCACCCCGCAGAAGCTGCTGGACACCTGCGTGCTGGTCGACACCCCGAACCTCGCCGAGCACCTCGCGGCCGTCGACCACCACGTGCCGAGTTCGCTGGTCTCGTCCTACACCGGCACCAGCACCGGGGCCAACCGGGTCGACCTGTGCCACGTCCTTGCGCTGCGCGGCGTCCTCGGCAGGACAGCGGCCAAGCTGGCGACCGCGCGCGACGCGCTGTCGCCGGTGTTCCCGTACGTGCTGACCGGCGACGGGCTCTACCCCGACGGGTCGTTCATCCAGCACACCTGCGTGCCCTACGCGGGCGGCTACGGCGCGGTCCTGCTGATCGGGCTGACCCGCGTGCTCGGGCTGCTGGCCGGGACGCAGTGGGCGGTCACCGACCCGGACCGGCAGGTCTTCCTCGACTCGGTGGACCGCGCGTTCGCGCCGTGGATCATGAACGGCCTGGTGATGGACGGCGTGTCCGGACGCGGCATCAGCCGGGGCGGCGCGGGCGACTTCGGCCGGGGCCGGGGGATCGTCGGCGGTGTCCTGCTGCTGGCCGGGTCCGGGCTGGGCACGGCCGCCGAGTCGGCGCGGTGGCGCGGTCTGGTCAAGGGCTGGATCACGCGCGGCACCTTCCGGCCCTACCTGTCCGACAGCGCGGTGAGCGTGCCGGACCTGGCGCGGGCCAAGGTGCTGCTGGACTCCGCCGTCGCGGCCTCGCCCGCACCGGTCGGGCACCGGCTGTTCGCGGCGATGGACCGGGCCGTGCACAACCGTCCTGAGTGGACGTTCTCGGTGAGCATGTCGTCCGCGCGCACCACGTTCTACGAGACCGGCAACGGCGAGAACCTGCGCGGCTGGCACACCGGCAGCGGCATGACGTACTGGTGGGGCGACACCTACGGCAACGGCCAGTACACGGACTCGTTCTGGGCGACCGTCGACCCCTACCGGCTGCCCGGGACCACGGTGTCCCGCAAGGCTCTGGCGGACGCGGCAGGCGGCGCGTGGAACCAGACCCGGCCCACGTCGGTGTGGGCGGGCGGCGCGAGCGACGGCGTTTACGCGGCGCTGGGCCAGGACGTGCGCGGCCTCCAGAGCACGCTGACCGGTCGCAAGTCGTGGTTCTGCCTGGACGATTCGGTGGTCTGCCTGGGCGCGGGCATCGCCTGCGCGGACGGCACGGCCGTCGATTCGGTGGTGGACAACCGGAACCTCGGCGCGTCCGGCACCCACCCGCTGGTGGTCGACGGCGTGACGCAGCCGACCACCCAGGGCTGGAACCGGACGTTCGGCAACGCGCGGTGGATGGCGATCGGCGGGTTCGGCGGGTACCTCTTCCCCGACGGGGCACCGGTCACGGCGTTGCGCGCGGAACGCACCGGCCGCTGGCGTGACGTCGACACCGGCGGCAGCACCGACCCCGTGACCCGGCGATACCTGACCCTCTACGTCGACCACGGCACGAACCCCGCGGCGGGCTCGTACGAGTACATCCTCCTGCCCGGCGCGGACGCCGCCGCCACGGCCGCGCGCAGCGCCTCGCCCACGGTCACGGTGCTGGCCAACACCGCTGCGGTGCAAGGGATCTCCGCGCCCGGAACGCACGCGGCGAACTTCTTCGCGGCCGGGACGTGCGGGCCGATCACGGCCGACGCCCCGTGCTCGGTGCTGGTGCGCCGCGCCGGCGGGCAGGTGTCGGTCACCGTCGCCGACCCCACCCGCACCTCGGCGACCGTGCTGGTCACGTTGACCGACAACGGTTTCACCAGGGCGACCGGCGACCCCGCGGTCACCGTGCTCGGCACCTCGCCCACCACCCGCCTGCTGGTCGAGGTCGGCGGTTCGCAGGGGCGCAGCCACACCGTGACCCTCGGGACCGGCGGTGCGGTCGGGGCCGAGGTGCGGAAGGTGGCTCCCGGCGCGGACGCGTACGTGCGCGACGGCAGCTACGCGTCGACCAGCTACGGCACGGAGACGTCCCTGGTCGTCAAGACCGTGTCCGGGGCCGGGTACAACCGCAACGCGTTCCTGTCGTTCGACGTGGCGTTGACGGCCGCGCCGAAGCGCGCGGTGCTGTGGGTGCACGGCGCCGTCGCGGACGCGGGCGGCACCCAGACCACGTTGTCCGCGCGCGGAGTCACGGCGGCGTGGACGGAATCGGTCACCTGGAACACCCAGCCCGCGATGGGGCCGGAGGTGGCGCGCGGCGCGGTCGGCCGGGCGGACTGGATCCCGTTCGACGTCACGGCGCACGTGCGCGGCCGGTTCGCGGACCGGACCTTGTCGTTCGCGCTCACCGGGAGTCCGCTCGCGGTGACGCTCGCCGCCCGTGAGAATTCCGCCGACCGCCCGTTCCTCGAAGTAGTCACCGACTGAGCGTTGGTGTGGATATGATCCCGGGACGATCGTTTGATCGTTCGATCAGCCGGGAGGCGCGCATGGACGCGAGCCGCAGACACCACGCCATCCTGATGGCCGTGCGCCGGGACGGGAGCGTCCGCGCCGCCGAACTCGCCACCAGGCTCGGCGTCTCCGCGATCACCATCCGCCGCGACCTCGCGGAACTGGAGGAACGCGGGGACGTCAGCCGGGTGCACGGCGGCGCGGTGCTGCCCAGCTCCATCCGGGACGCCGCGGTCGCGCCGGCCGTGCCCCGGGTGGCCGGCCGCCGACCCACCATCGGCATGGTGATCCCGGCCGCGAGCCAGTACTTCCGGGAGATAGTCGAGGGCGCGCGCCGCGCGGCGCAGGCCCGTGACATCAAGCTGGTGCTGGCCGTCTCGGACTACAACCTCGACGACGACCGCTCGCACGTGCAGCGGCTGCTGGAGGCCCGGGTCGACGGCCTGCTGCTGACCCCCAGCGAGCCGTTCTCCCGCCTGGCGCCCGCGCTGGAGTGGATCGCCGAACTGCCGATCCCGGTGCTGTTCGTGGAGCGCTCCTACGAGCCGACCGCCCACCTGCACCCGGTCGAGTACGTGTCGTCGGACCACCAGCACGGCGCGATCCAGGCGATCCGGCACCTGGCCGAGCTGGGCCACCGCAACATCGCGCTGGTCACCAGCCAGTCGCCGACCAGCGGCTGGATCACCCGGGGCTACGACGCGGCCGTGGAGGCGATGGGCCTGTCGGCCACCATGCCCCGCCACGAGAACCACACCCACGAGGGGATCGCCCAGCACCTGGACGACTTCCTCGACGGGTTCGCGGCGGCCGGCGTCACGGCCGTCCTGGCGCACCCCGACAACATCGCGATCCAGATCCTGCAACGGGCCCGCCAGCGCGGCCTGGTCGTGCCGGACGACCTGTCGGTGATCGCCTACGACGACGAGTTCGCGGGCCTGGCCGACATCCCGCTGACCGCCGTGGCACCACCGCGCGAGAACGTGGGCCGCCTGGCCGTCGAATTCCTGCTCCGCAAGCTGCACAGCGGCCGGACCGACCGCGCGGAGCTGCACATCCACCTGCTCCCGCACGTGGTGGTCCGAGCCTCGACAGCGGCCCCGCGCGCCACCGCGCGCGCCTGACCGGTCACCCGGGATCACCCCGCCGTTTGCGGTGGGCGACCCACCACAGGTCCACCACCAGCCCGGCGGCGAGCAGCGCGAGCACCACCGCGAGGAACGGGTAGTCGGCGCGCGCCAGCAGCACGGCCGCCCCGCCGTTGAGCACGATGCCGAGACCCGCGAGCCACAGCCGCAACGTCAACGCGCTGCGCGGCGGGGCGCGCGGTGGCAGCCCGTCCTCGTCCATACCCACCGGGTGCCCCGATCGGCCGACCCGCACACGGCCCACCCGCGGCCGTTCACCCGTAAGTGGGACGCGAAGCCGTCGACGCGGTGCCCTACCTGCGGTAACGGGTGGCGAGTTCGGGGCTTTGGCCCGCGAAGGCGGCGAGGTCGGCCTCGAAGACGCGCCTGAGCAGGCCCGCGTCCTCGACCCCGGGAGCGCACACCACCTCGCCGAGTTCGAGGCCGGCGAGCGCGGCGGTGACGACGTCCTCGGCGCTCATCCTCGGCACGCCGGACAGGTCGAGCCCCTGCACGGTGTGGAACTCGGTGGCGACCACGCCGGGGCAGACGACCTCCACCCGCACCCCGGTCCCCTCCAGCTCGGCGGCGAGCGCCTGGGACATGGCCACGAGGTGGGCGAGCGTGCCGGCGTAGACGGCGCGACGCGGCATCACCGACGAGGGCGCCGGTCCGGAGAAGGCGATCATCCCGGCGACGGTGACGATGGCCCCGCTGCCGCGTTCCAGCATTCCGGGCAGCACGGCGCGGGTGAGCAGCGTCGGTGCCGGCACCTTGACGCCGACGAGTTCACGGGCTTTCGCGGGCGGCAGTTCGACCAGCGGCATGTAGTGCGCGACACCCGCGTTGTTGACCAGCACGTCGACCGGCCGCGCCCGCGCGACCTCGACCACCGCGTCGAGACCGGCGTCGTCGGCCAGGTCGGCGGCGACGACCCGCACGTCGACCTCGGGCAGCGCCGCCGCGAGTTCGTCGAGGCGGTCCCTGCGGCGGCCGACCACGACGAGGTCGTGGCCGTCGGCGGCCAGGCGCTCGGCGAACGCCTTGCCGATGCCGGACGACGCGCCCGTGACGAGTGCGAGTCGAGACATGTCCACTGCCCTCCGCCGATGTCGAGCGCCACCACGGTATGCCCGCACACCCGGCACCGCATCCGCGCGACCGCCCGACTCCGGCCCGCCGGCCCGAGCCGGGACGACCGCGCAACCTGCCGGAGCGGAGCGAGGACTTCCGCAGCGGGGAACCGAGGGCAGTCGTGCACGTGATCGACGCCGCAGCGGAGAACGGGCGGTTTCTGCCGGTTCGCTGCGATTCACCGATTCCACCCCGATCGGTAACGCGGCCGGGTTAGCTTGTCGATCATGAGTGAACAGAACCCGACTGGTGCCGGTCTCCGTTCGATCGCGAGCGGAACGCGGCGCGTGGCGGTCGCCGCGGCCCTGGTCGGCACCGCGCTGCTCGGCGTGACCGCCTGCTCCGGCGGCAGCACCACGGCTGCCGGTGGGACCACCACGACCACCACCCGCCAGGAGTCCACGACCACCGCGGACGCCCCCGCCACGACGAAGGCGGACAAGGGGACGGCCACCGGATCGGTGAAGCTGCCCGACGACCTGCCCGCCGGCGTGGTCCTGCCGGAGGGCGGCCTGATCGAGGTCTCCGGTGCCGCCGGCGCGCGCGTCCTGGTGTTCAAGGGCGACCAGGACGTCGCCGAGTCCTACCACTCGACGCTGACCGGCAAGGGCTACATGGTGGTCGGCACGCCCACGGCGTTCACCGCGACCAAGGGCACCTCGTCCATCGTCGTCGCGGCGGGCGGCGACACCGTCACGGTGACCGTGGCGGGCGTCTGATCACCCGTTCCCGACCGCTCGGACCGCAGTCGAACCCGGTTCCTCCGGGCAGGGCGATCGCCCCGCCCGGAGGAACCTCCGGCACGGGAGGCCGTCGGCGTGTCAGGACTTCAGTACCCGGTGCGGTCGCGCCACCACTCGTCGTCGATGACCAGATCATCCGTCTCGAACAAGCGGCGGTCGAACTCGGCGACGTCCACCGGTGGCGGGGTGGTGTTCATGACGGCGGTGATTTCCGACGGCAGTCGGACGTCGTGCGCCTCGACGTAGTGCGCTAGCCCCGCCGGCCAGACGAAGTGAACACCGTCGGTCGACTCCGTGCTGCCGTTCGCCTGTCCGCAGATACGACAACGCGACACGCCTGCGGCGGCAACGATCACCGTCCCGTTGCGAAGGTATTCCACCGTCCGGTCGCGTAGTGCCGGGTCGGGGGATTGGTCGACGAACGACCGGACGTCCGGCCAGCCAGGTTCCTCCGGGCCGAGCCAGTACCCGATCAACCTCAAGGTTCGCGTGGTCGCGTGCACCGCGCCATCGTCTCAAATGCCGACCGTGTGCCGTCTCGTCGACGTGGGCGACACCACCACCTCGCGCACGGTCGAATCCACCACGCATGGGCGCACGAGGTTTGCCCGAATTACCTGATGTGCCTTGAAAGTTCCTTCTCCGCACGGGCCGTTCGGGCTACTGAAATCGGCGGGTGAGCAGTGGTAACCACGCCAAACGTGGTGCGGGCGCGGCGATTCCGGAAGACCGGAAGAAAGTAGGTTCCGCGTGGTGGGTCGGAGCGAGAAGGATTCCGGACACCACCAGAACGCGGGCCCGGCGGTCGCCGGCCGCCGCGCCGGCCAGTTGCCCGAGGAGGTGGCGCCGGTCCACGACGCGAGCACGTCCCTGCCTGCTCGTTGCCCGCAGGCGGCCGGAGGCCGCTGATCGGGAGACCTTGATGCGCAAGGTAATGCCGGCCGCGCCACCTGCGCGTGGCCGTGCAGTCGACCGGATCGACCGCCGGATCACCAAGCAGGCCGACGACCTGACGCCGACGCACCCGTCCGCGCCGGGTCGGCAACGTGCCCGTGGCACGCCCACCCGGAGACGACGGCCGGGGAGTGCGCCACTACGACCCTGTGTCCGGGCATCGCGCAGCACGCGGCCCGGATCAAGCAGCAGAACGAAAGGTGACCCATGACCACGACCCTTCGCCGCACAGCCCGTTCCCTGGCGGCGGGCATCACGCTGTTGCTGTCGCTCGCCCTGGTGCAGGGGTTCGCCGGCGGTACCGCTGTGGCGGCGCCCGCCGCCGTGCGCATCGTCTACTACGACGCGAGCCAGGCCCAGGAGTTCAAGGCCGCGGTCGACGAGGGCGCGGCGGCCTGGAACAAGGCCGTCCGCAACGTCCAGCTCAAGCCGGCCACCGGTGGCAACGCGGCGGTCCGGGTGTACGCGGACAACGGCTGGCCGCGCACCTACCAGTCGGGCTTCGGCCGGGGCACGGTGTACATGGGCCGCGAGGCCGTGAACGACGGCTTCTACCCGCCGCGGATCGCCACGCACGAGCTGGGGCACATCCTCGGCCTGCCGGACAACCGCAACGGCCGGTGCGACTACCTGATGTCCGGCCACAGCTCGCCGGTGTCCTGCAAGTCGACCACGCCGCACTCGACCGAGGCGGCCCAGGTCGAGCGCAACGCGGGCGGTGGCGTGGCGGCCCTCGTGCGCGACTCGCGTGAAGCGGCCTTCGCCGACTGCTTCGTGTTCTAGAAGAGCCTCACCCCCACAGCAGGTGGCCCGCCCCTCCCGGCCGGCCACCTGCTGCTCTCCCGGCGGCGCGGCCGTGCCGCACGGTGGCCGGCTCGCTGGTGACTGGTCGGTAGGGCTTGCCGCCGGCCGACATCTGGGGTCAACTTGTCGCCGGTAACACCACTCGGGAGGTCACGGTGGCCCTGCTGCGTCGCCCGCTGCTCGACGTCGGGCCCGACCGGAGGCTCCACCTGCGCTGACCCAGAGCGGTGTGCCGGCAGTCGTCGGTTGCGAGCAATGACCTTCATCCGGGTGCGAACGGGGCGCACCCGGACTCGGCCTTACGGAGAACCCCGTGTCAAAGCGTGTGATCGGACTGATCGCGGTCGTCGTCCTGGCGGTCGTCGGCCTGGTCGTCGTCTCACCGTGGGACTCGCCCACGGAGTCCGCCGGCAGCGGCGTCCCGGCGTGCACGAGCACCTCGACGGGTGCCTGCCCGGTCGCGACGCCGTCGTCGTCCTCGGCGGTCGTGACCTCCGCGTCCTCGGCGACACCACCGGCCACCACCACACCACCCGTGACGACGACCGCACCCCCTCGCGAGGAGCTGACGCTCCCGCTGGTCCCGTGGGAGGGCGGCCCCAAGTACTACGGGCAGTTCGCCAAGGCCGGGGCGTGGACCGACCCGAACTTCTTCCCCGTCGCGGTCTGGGGCGCCACCGTCGGCACCCAGCAGGACGTGGACCTCGACAAAGCGGTCGGCATCAACACCTACCTGGAACTCTACGACACCCCCCGACTCGACCTCATCCGCAACGCGGGCATGTTCGCGCTGCACGACCAGACCACCAACCCCCACCTCGGATCCGAGACCGTGGGCTGGCTGTTGGCCGACGAGCCCGAGCAGTTCGGCCAGGGCGACGCGTTGAACCTGCTGCGGTCCACCGCCTCCGGGCTGCCGAACGACGGGCGGATGCGGTACACGAACTTCACCGCGAACATGATCTGGCCGAACTACGCGCCCGAAGGCGGCACGGCCGGGCAGTGGCTCGACGTGAACAGCGCGGCGTCCCTCGACACCTACTGGTACGGCCGGTTCATGGGCTGTGACCGACCGTCCTACCCGGACCTCCCGGCCCTGAACCAGAGCCTGCTGACCGAAGCCGAGTGCTACCGCCCCTTCAACTACGGCTACGGCGTGTCGAAGCAGCGCGAGATCGCGGCGTCCTCGGGCAAGATGGAGAGCGTGTTCGGGTTCGTCGAGAACGGCCGGCCCTACGCGGAGAACGCGGCGATCAAACCCGATCAGCTCCGCGGTGCCGTGATGAGCATGCTCATCCACGGCGCGCGGGGGATCAACTACTTCAACCACACCTACGGCGACTGGTGCCCGAGCAGCAACAACTTCCGGTACACCGCCCAGCAGGGCGGCAACTGCTACGCCGACATGACGAAGGCCGCGACCAAGGTCAACGGCCAGATCAAGGCGCTGGCCCCGGTGCTCAACACCCAGAGCTACCAGTGGGAGTTCAACCCGTCGCTGGACACCATGCTCAAGGTCCACAACGGCAACGCCTACGTCTTCGCGATGGGCAAGGGCATCCCGGGCGGGACCGCGACCGGGTCGTTCGCCCTGAACCTCCCCCCGGAGGTCGGCGGCACCTCGGTGGAGGTCGTGGACGAGGGGCGCACGATCCCGGTCACGGGCGGCAAGTTCACCGACGAGTTCGCCTCCGACACCACCTATCACATCTACAAGATCCGGTTGTGACGGCGTGAGCGCCGGCATCGCCGGTGCTCACCGGGTACTCGCACGACGTCGTCGACCTGTTCGCCTGGTCCATTCGGGTTGCGCACCGGCGCGGTGGCGCGAAGGCCGCCTATCCTGGTGCCAGACGTGGAGGGGAGTACTCCCTAAAGCGGCGGCGTCGTCAGCACGGTGCGGTAACACGCGCCCGGTGCCGTCGGACGGGCTTTCGGGCCTGTTGGAGGAGACCTCCGGTTGCAGTTCAGCCTGCCTGAATGCAGCCGGAGGGCCCTCATGCTCGATCAGAGGTTCGTCCGGCTGGGAACTCACCGGAGGAACCCGTGCAGTACGCGCTGGAGATCGCGGACAAGATCACGAACATCGTCGCCGCGCTGCTCGCCATACCCGCTGCGGTCGTCACGCTCGCCAGTCGGCGGCGGCACGACCCGAAGCCGCCCGGGACGGCACCGACCTCCGGTGACAAGGGCCCCGAGTCGGCGGAGTAACCACCACGGACGGCGGCGCGGGCGGAAGCACGTCCGCGCCCCTCGGTCCCGCGTCGGGTGCCGAGGGTCAGGCGGCCAGTCGCAGCACGAGTGCCGCGATGCCGTCCGCCGGGATGAACAGGCCCACGACCAGGCCGAGGGCGCCGGCCGACTTGGCGACCGCCGGCCGGTTCCACCACGAACTCGGGACGACGCCGTACCGGGTGAGCGGTTCCACGACGAATTGCCGCTTGGTGAACAGGGAGTACCCGGAGAAGCCGATCCAGCGCGCGCTGCGGACCGCACCCGGATCAGGTCGAGGTGGACGGCCGGACCTGGTCGCCGCTCGTCCACGGCGAGCACTGCCCGCTCACCGGCACCGAGGACGGGGCGGAGATCGAGGGGCGCACCGACCGCCCCGACGCGATCGACCCGGGATTCCTGTTGCGGTACGCCGAATCCGCAGGCCGCCATCGGCCGAACCCGCCCGGGTGACCGTCGACCCGGAGACCTCAGGCGGGCGTCCCGCCGATCGGGTAGCCGATCAGGCCGACGTCGTCGGCGATCGCGGCGAGGGTGGTGGCGGGGTTGAGCGCGGCCACGACGTCGGCGGTCAGCGGGAGGCCGGTGTAGACGTGGCGTACCGCGCCGAGGTCGACCGGCCGTTCGTAGTAGTCCTGCGCCCAGTCCTGGAAAGCCTCGGCGGTGCCGTCGGTCAGCAGGCCGAACAGCCAGTCCGCACCGTCCTGGTCGCCGCCGGGGAAGGCGATGTCGCCGTGCCGCCAGCCGTCGTCGCCCGGTTCGCGCCACAGGCAGACCGTCACGCACGGTGTGCCGTGCTCGTCGCCGAACGCGGGTTCCTCGACCTGCGCCCGGAACACCTCGGGCACGGAGTCGAGCACGCCGGGCCACGGGTCGCCGTCGTCGGTCGCGTAGGGACTCATCGGCGACTCGTGGTCGAAGCCCCGCACGTACGCGCCGGAGGCGGTGAACACGATGGAGTACTCGTTGCCCGCGCCGTCCCGTTTGAAGGCCGTTTCCTCGCCGGGTGCCCAGGCGGGATCGAAGAGGTGGTAACGGTCGTCGCCGTCCGGGTCCAACACGACGTCCAGCACGGCCAAGGCCCGGCACAGGTCACGCAACTCGGGGATCGCCGGGAGGTTCTCCGCGACGTCGTAGGCGGTCATCCGCACATTCAAGTGCGGTGCGCGGTGGTCCGTCCCCCGGGGGTGGGAGCCGGCCGCGCCGCCGAGCGCCCGACCGGGCTACTCGACCTCCGTCAGCCCGACCGCGAACGGCAGGCCCCTCAGGTACCCGGCCATGCGCGAGTCCGGCTCGGCGGCGGCCATGCGGTCGAGCAGCCCGACGAACTCGTCGCGCTCGCGACCGGTGTACTGGAGGAGTTCGTGTCCCATGTGCTCCAGGCAGCGGACCGCGGTGTCGGGATCGACTTCGTCGGGCCCGCACTCCTCCAGCACCATCATCGCCACCACGACCGCCCTGATCAGAGGTTCTGGATCCACGCGGGAACTCCCATGTCACCGTGGGTCGGGCTCGCGGGTTGCGCGGGGTCTACCGGACCGTCGACGGTGCCGGGCCGGCCGCCTGGTCGCCCCGGATCCGGTCCAGCGCCGCGATGACGGTCCGCACCCGTCCGTCGAGCGGCCCGTCCAGCTCCAGCACCGGCAGGTCGCCCCAGGCGTCCAGCGGGTCGGTGTGGACCAGTTCCACCAGCGCGTCGTTCATCTCCGCGCGGAGCCCCGGCAGCTCGGCGGCCGGCAGGACCCGCTCCGTCTCGGGCGTGGTCACCGTGACGACCAGCAGGTCGAGGTTCGCGAAGGCCCGCCGCAGTGCTGCGGCGTCGGCTTCGTCCTCGGGGTCCGCCCCGATCGCGGCCAGGTAGGCGAGGTAGTCGAGCGGCGTCCGGTCGAAGACGATCCGCGGCGGCGGCGAGGCCAGGCCCCGCACCGAGCACGCCAGCAGGGCCCGGTAGTCGTCGGACGAAGGCGGGAACCCGAATTCGTGACCTTGTTCTTCCAGCAGGTAGTACGGCTCGTCCGCCGTCACGTGGCCGGGCAGGCGCTCGCACAAAGCCTCGGCCAACGTCGTCTTCCCGGTCCCGTGCGTTCCGGAGATCCCGACTCTCAACTACCGCTCCTGCTCGGGTGGGGGGCTGTTGCCGCGATCGTACGGCCCGCGCCACCGCGAATCACATCGGAAAACGGCGTGGGCCGGGTGGCAGCCCGGCCCACGTCAGTTCAGCTCAGACGAGCGTCACGCACGCGTATCCGGATTCGGCCCAGAACGAGGGCGTGACCTTGAACCACGCCGTGCCGCACACGGACGGGGCCGTGCCGCCCCAGTTCTCGTTGAGGGTGATGGTGAAACCGGTGGCCACCGGCGCATCCCCGTTGCTGTGGTTGAAGGTCGGGCCGGTGAGCTGGAAGTGCCCCCAGGTCAGGTTGCAGTTGTTGGCCACGGTGGCCGAGTTCACGAACCAGCTGACCGGGCCCGTGCGGGTGTAGTCGACGGACACGCGCACGCAGCGGTTCGCTCCGCTGCCGCCGGCGCTCGCGGCCGGCGCACCGGCCACCGACACCCCCGCCACGGCCAGCACCGCGCACGCCCCGGCCGCAATCTTCCGCAATACAGTCACGGCTACACGCCTTTCGATGCGGGGCGGCCGAATGCGCGAAACGCCCCGCACCCAACCGGATTCCCCAGCCCGCGAGACGTCGAATTCGACGCCCGGACGAGCGTATCGCCGCCGGCCCGGGTCGTCTCTCCGCTCACCGGGCGCACCCGATCTACTCAACGCGGTAAGGGGACTTACGCCTCTCGGGCGCGGCCTCCGGCGACTGCGAGCGTTTTTCCGCCGAGTGCTGTTGCCGATTCGGGCATCCGCGCGCGGTGGCCACCAGACCAATTTCGGAAGAGGTCCGGAAATGGGCGCCGGGGCGAGGTGCGCCGCCGGGCGCGCCGGTCGGCGACCGGGCCTGTCGCAGCACCGGACGGACCAGCCAGGTCGTCCGATCGGCCGGGCCGCGTTGTCCAGGGGTTGTTGTTCAGGTCCTGGTAGTCGGGCTTGAACAACCTCCGGGCGCTAGAACATCCCTTGGACCACCGCTGTCGCCGGGAGATCGCCGGCCGATCGACGGGGGAGGACGTTCATCGACGCCGCTGTGAGCTGAACGACGCTCGGTCCGGATTCCGACCGGTGCCGACCCGTGCACGACGACCAAGGGGGATTTCATGCGTAGGAACAGACTGGCAACCGCGATGCTGGTGGTACCGCTGCTCTTATCGGGAGCAGGAGCGGCCGAGGCGGTGACGCCGTTGAGCGGTTACACCGTGCTCATCGAAACCGGGGCGAGCCGGGCCGCCGCCATTGCCGCGATCCAATCCGCAGGCGGTGTCGTCCTCAAGGAGAACGCCGCTGCGGGCACGTTGACCGCAAAAGCGCCGAAGGTCGGGTTCATCCAGCAGGTGTCGGCTTCCGACGCCGTGTTCGGCGCGGCCCGCGACTTCACCGTCGAGGAGACCGCGCAGCCCGGGGCCGTCGAGCAGACCCCGGCGGCGACCACCGCGCCACCCGCGCAGCAGGTCGTCACGACCGGGGAACCGCTGGAGGACAAGCAGTGGGGCTTCCTGATGGTGCGCGCCGACCTGGCCCGGGACAAGCAGCTCGGTGACCCGAGGGTGCACGTGGGCGTGCTGGACAGCGGCATCGACGGCAGCCACCCGGACCTGGCCGGGCGGCTGAACCGGACGCTCTCCCGCAACTTCACCCGGGACGTGCCCAGCGTCGACGGACCGTGCGAGGTCGCGAACTGCGTCGACCCGCCGGACGTCGACGACGACGGCCACGGCACCCACGTGGCGGGCATCATCGCCGCCGCGCACAACGGGTTCGGCACGGCGGGCGTCGCGCCGAACATCACGCTGGTGAGCCTGCGCGCCACCCAGGACAGCGGCTACGCCTTCCTGCAACCGGTCCTCGACGCGTTGACCTACGGCGCGGACATCGGGCTCGACGTGATCAACATGTCGTTCTTCGTGGACCCCTGGCGGTACAACTGCGCCGCGAGCCCGAACGACACCGCGGAGCACCAGATCGAGCAGCGCACGATCGTCGCGGCTTTCCAGCGCGCACTGGACTACGCGCACGGCAAGGGCGTCACGCTGATCAGCTCCTTGGGCAACAACCACGACGACCTCGGCAAGCCGCGCACCGACACCACCAGCCCCGCGTTCCCGCCGGGCGGCGAGTACCCGAGGCCGATCGACAACGCGACGTGCACCAAGGTGCCCACCGAGAGCGGGCACGTGCTCGGCGTCTCCGCGCTCGGGCCCTCGCAGGCGAAGTCCAACCGCTCCGACTACGGGGTGGAGCAGATCGACCTGTCCGCGCCGGGCGGGTTCCTGAAGGACTACTGGGGCACGCCCTGGTACGAGACGCGGGAGAACCGGGTGCTGTCCACCTACTCGCGCAGCTCGTCCCTGGCCCAGGGCTTCATCGACGCCAACGGCGACATCACCCCGCTGGGCGATCAGAACCACATGGTGAAGCACTGCCTGGCCACCAAGTGCGCGTACTACCGCTACCTGGACGGCACGTCGATGGCCGCGCCGCACGCGAGCGCGACCGCCGCGCTGACCGTCAGCCAGTACGGCAAGCCGGACCCGGCCCGACCCGGCACCCTCACCATGTCGCCGGCGTCGGTGGAGCGGGTGCTCAAGACCACGGCGGACAAGGTCGCCTGCCCCGTACCCCGCACGGTGTCCTACGAGCACCTCGGACTCCCGGCGGAGTACAACGCGACCTGCGAGGGCGACCTGAACTTCAACGGGTTCTACGGGCACGGCGTGGTCAACGCCTTCGCCGCCGTGACCCGGGGTTCGGCCGTGCTCGCCGAGAACGGCTGAGATCCCGCTCGGATCCCGATCACCGAAGTCCGCATCACCGAATGCCGCATCACCGAAAGCCGCGCAGGAGTCGCCCGTCGACTCCTGCGCGGCATTCTCGTGCGGCTCGCCGCCGCACCGGGCGATGCGGGTGTTGCCGGTGCGTCGCGCGTTGGTGGCGCAGAGTGTTCAGTACGCTGGTCAGATGGCGGTCAACCGCAGTCGGAGCGCACGTGCCGCCCGCAAGCGCAAGCGTCGGATGGACAGCGTCGAGCACGACCTGACCGACGCCCAGTGGAGGGCGCTCAAGGAAGCCTGGGGCGGGTGCGCGTACTGCGGTGCGACCGATCAGGCGTTGCAGCGCGACTGCGTGCTGCCCATTTCCCGTGGTGGCCGCTACACGGTCGACAACGTCGTCCCCGCCTGCCGGTCCTGCAACGCCGGCAAGTGCAACGCCGAGGTCACCGGCTGGCTGCGGCGCAAACGGCTGGACGAGCGGGCTTTCCTGTCCCGCCACGTCGAGATCCGGACCGCGCTGCTGCCCGCCCCGGAGTCCGACGTGGACGCCGAAGAGGAGCCTGGGGTCGGCGTCGAGGAGGACGGCGTGGAATCGCGGTCCGCCTGAGTCAGAGGTTGGCAGTCAGGGGGTTGGTAGTCAGGGGTTGGCGCGCCACAGCGCGAACGTCAGCGCGGTGGCGAACGCGACCCACGCCCAGTACGGCACGAGCAGCAGCGCCGCCGCGCCCGAGATCCGCCGGAACAGGCCGATGTTGACCGAGATCAGCACCAGCAGGGCGACGATGTCCGCGCACGCCGCCGCGAAGCTCCCGGCTCCGAAGAACAGCGGCGTCCACAGCGCGTTCAACACCAGCTGCGCCGTGTAGACCCACAGCGGCAGGGTGAACCCGATGTGCCGCCACACCAGCCAACCGCTGACCGCGATCATCAGGTACAGCACCGACCACACCGGGCCGAACAGCCACGCCGGCGGTGCCCACGAAGGTTTGACCAGGGCGTCGTACCGGGTTTGCGCGCCGGTCACGGCCAGCGAGCCGACCAGCGCGACCACGACCACGGCCGCGAGGAACCCGGCAGCCGCCCACCACCGCCTGCCCTGGCGCCTGACCGGCGCGGCGACCGTTCGACCGTGACCCACACCGCCTCCCTCCGCGCGTCCCCGCAGGGTAGCCGGCCACAGGCCCGGTGAAACGGTCGCCGCGCCGATCAGTCCTTCCAGGGCATCTCGTTCCGGACGCCCTCGTGGATCGCGAAGGCGTTCTTGACCGCCGCCTTGAGCGCGCCCTCCGCCCACCGCCGGTGCCGGCGGTCGCACGCGTCGTTGGCGAACCACACCCGGCCCACCGGCCGGATCACGTCGTCGTAGAAGGTCTCGCTCATCTCGAACGCCCGGAACAGCGGGCCGATGCCGCACGCGAACCAGTCCAGCGCCCAGTCCTTGTAGACGCCGAACTCGAAGGTGTCCCGAGCCTCCGGGTGGATCTTGACCAGGTCTTCCAGCGCCTGCGCGACGCTCTCCTCGCCGGCCAGCGGCGTGTACGGCATGGAGTCCTGCTCCCAGCAGTACGACGCGATCATCACGCCGCGCTTGTAGCGGGTGTCCTGCCCGGCGGGCGGGTAGACGATGTTGCGGATGGCCAGGTCGGTGACGGTCAGGCCGTGCGTGATCCCGTACGAGGTCTCCCACCACCGCTCGGAGAACTGCATGAACAGCTTGTGGGCGCGCCCGTAGTAGGTGTTGCGGATCGCGTACCACTTGTCCGGGTCGAGGCCGCTGATCTCCATGTGCCGCAGGCTCGCGAACGGCACCGTGACGACGCACTCGTCCGCCGTCACCACCTGGGAGCGGCGGCCCGCCCGGAAGTGCACCCGCACGCCGGTGTCGTCCTGGTCGATCGCGTGCACCTGCGCGCCCAGCCGGATGTCGTCCATCAGGTGCGGCTCGAACGCGCGCGGCAGCGAATCCGCGCCCTGCTCGATGTAGACGAGGTGCCCGAAGACGTCTTCGTAGTAATGCGAGAACCACTCGACCAGGGAGAAGTGGTAACGGCCTTCGAGGTTGAACAGCGGGCCGAGCATGGACAGCGCGCCATCGCCGAGTCCGCGTTCTTTCAGGTAGCCGAGCAGCGTGTACTTGTCGTAGTCGTCGAGCAGCCGGTGCCACGCTTTGTCCGGTTCTTCGTTCTCCATGATGTCCACCAGCGGCTGCACGGTGTGCCGGAGCAGTTCGTGCGGCGGTTTGTCCGCCTCGGCCGGGGTCAGGTCGAACGAGAACGAGTCGGCGCGGAAGTCCTTGCGCCGCACGCCTTTGCCCTGGAGGTAGATGAAGGTGTCCTCGTCGTACATCGGGAACGGCCTGGTGGCCAGCCCGAACCGGTCCTTGATCAGGTGCTGGACCAGCGGGTGCTGTTCCGGGAACCGCATCGCGCCGAACTCGCCGTACATGTCGCCGGCGAACCCGCGGTGGGTCAGGATCCGCCCGCCCAGCCGGTTCTGGCCCTCCAGCACGACCACTTCGTGACCGGCTTCCTTGAGCAGCAGGGCGGTGGTCAGGCCGGCCATCCCGGCGCCGACCACGACGACTTTCCGGCGTGGCCCGGAATTGTCCGGCAAACCATCACGCAACACGTCCAGCGCGGCGAATTCCATGGGCCACGATTGCGCCACCGGGATCCGCCGGGCAAGCCCGACTGCCCGAATGGCTCGCCGCGTCCCTCAATCCGGCTACGACGGGCCGGCGCGGCACTTCGTTCCGTGACCGAGGTTTCCTTTCGAGGGACACCCGTCGCCGAATTGTGCGGAGATCTATTTGGGCAGCCGCGCCCACACGTCGGCGGCGACCGTCTTCGCGGCGGCGCACGCCTCGTCGATCTCGGTGCCCTGGGACATGCTGACCGTCACGAACGCGAGTTCGCTCACCCCGTTGTCGGCCGGGATGTGGGTGGTCTCGGCCGAGCAGAGGGCCAGCGACGCCGCGCTGGTCTTGCTGATGACGGTGGCCCGGCCGGCGACGTCCTCGGTGGTCCGGGTGCGGCCGTCCGGCTTGGTCGGCTCGCCCATGCCGAACGTCACGCGCACCCTGGGCGGGGTGGTCGAGCCGTCGGGGCTCCACCGGCACTGGTGGCCCGCCGGGTAGGCGTGCACCTTCGCCGCGCCGAGCCGGGGCACCCGGGCCAGCGTCTCCTTGCCCACCACCGAGCACGGGTCGAGCTTGCCGATCGACTTCGGCTTGAAGGTGCGGTGCTTGACGTCCTTGTCCAGCACGCGGTCGGCGGCGGCGGTGGCCAGGGCGTCCGCCGGGTTGCACAGCTCGGTCGACGTCGCCTTGCCGTCGCCGTAGTTGCTCACCGCGACGTTGAGGGTGACCAGGTCGTCGAACACCAGCCGGCGCACGCACTGGGTCGAGTCGGCGGTCCGGTAGGCGATCCGCAGCCCGCCCCGGTAGGCGCGGTACTCCGCCTCGAACTCGCTCTGCGAGGCGAGCTGGTCGAGGCTGCCGATCTCCACGTCCAGCTTCGCGCCGCCGGCGGTGGTCAGCGTGGCCAGGCAGTAGTCCAGCGACACCGGGGCTTCGAGGACGGCGGTGCCGTAGGACTTGAGGTCCGCGACGTCGAGCAGGCTGCACGGGTCGAACGTGGGCAGGTCGCCGAGCAGGCTCACGGCGGTGACCCGCGTCTGCGGTTTCGCGGTGGTGGGCAGCGTGGGGTTCGGCACCGCCACGGGCGTCCCGACCAGCTGCACGCTGCACCCGCTCAACACCAGCACGAGCCCCACCACGAGGGGAGCCCACCTGCGCGCCCTGATCATGGCGGCAGCCTATGTGACGTGCACGTGGCCGCACATGCGTACATATACTCGCGGCTGCGGAACTTTCCGGGGGATTCCAGTGGCAGTGGGCAGTGAAGTGTTCTTCGGTCTGGTAGGCGCGCTCGCCGAGGTGCAGCGCGCCGAGGGCGGGTCGTACAGCTCGTTCGGCGTGCGCGGGAAGAGGTTCGGCTACTACTGGCCGCGCACGCAGACCGTGGGGTTGAAGCAGACGTTGTCCGAGCAGCAGGCGCTGGTCGCCGAGCGGCCGGACGTGTTCGAGGAGCAGTTCACCGCCGGCGGCTTCGGCTGGGTCGTGGTCCAGCTGGCCGGCGTGGACGCCGACGAACTGGCCGAGCTGGTGTTCGAGGCGTGGCGGCTGTCCGCGCCCGAGGACCTGATCGCCACCGCGGTCGATCCCGCGACCACTCGTCGTGCCCCGGCCCGCCCCGCGACCGGACGCGGGTCACGCCGCTGACCGGTCGCGGGACGTCGTCGGGTGCGCCGCCGGGCGCAGGTCGTCACGCGCCGGCGGCGCGGACGAGGTCCCGGTAGGTGGCGAAGGCGGGCTTGGGCTCGTAGGTGTCGGTGACCAGACCGAGCGAGCCGAGCAGTTCCGGTGAGCCGCTGTCCGCGTCACGCAGGCTGAACAGCTCGTACTGGGCGATGTTCAGCGCCTCCTGGAGGCCGAGGACCGCGCCGATCATGTCGGTCAGCGATTCGCGCTGCGCGGCCCCGTCACGCGGCGCGCCGCTGGGGGAGCCGTTCTCGGCGACGTGGATCGGCGTGCCGGGCCCGAGGTGGGCGCGGGGCAGCGAGTGCTCGCGCAGGTGGCGCAGCGCGTGCTCGGTGAGCGATTCGACGTCGCCGGGCGTGCCGCGCGGAGCCACGGGGGAGAAGGCGTCCGGGTAGAGGCCGAGGCCGACGTAGTCCACGTGCGCCGCGAAGTCCTCGGGCGGGACCGAGCCCAGGTGCGCCCAGAACGCGTCGTCACCGCCCAGCCACTCGGCCGGCTCGGCCACCGAGAACCCGATCCGGGTGTCGAGCCCACGTCGGTCCACGGCCGACTTGGCGTGTGGGATGCCGTGGACCAGCGCGTCGAGCACGCCGGGCGAGCTGCCGTCGATCAGCGGGATCGGGAAGTTCGGTTCGAGCGTGACCTGGAGGAAGCGCGTCAGGTGCCCGTACCGGTCGAGCACGGCGTCGAGGAAGCGCAGCCACCCGGGCAGGTCGGCCGTCGCGGGGAGGTGGCTGACCACGAGGTCCAGCTCCCGGCCGTCGTCGAGGTACCACTCGTCGGGCATGGTCAGGCGGTCGAGGCCGTGCTGGGCGCCGAGGCTCGCGGCGAGTTCCGGCCGGGCAGGTTCGCCGAAGAAGTGCACGTACTCGCGGACCACGAACGGCCGGCCGCCGGCGAGCCGGTCGACCAGGTCGCGGATCGCCGCCGGGTCGGCGGGACGCGAGCAGGTGGTCCCCGCGCGCCCGCCGGGGTAGATGCCGAACTTCACGCGTGCGTCCTTTCCGGACGGTGGTCGGGCCAGTCCAGGTCGCCGCTGCGGATCCGGTGTGCGGTGGCCCGGATCCAGGCGATCTCGGTGGTGACGATCGAGTGCCAGTAGGCGGCTTCGAGCATGTGCGCCTCCCGCACGCCCTCGGGTTGGCGCAGGGCGTCCAGTTCGGTGTCGAGCCGGGTGGCGCGGCGTTCCAGGAGGGTGGCGGCGTGGTCGGCGTCGAGGATCGCCGCGTAGGCGACGGCCAGGGTGAAGTCGACCGACGCGGCCGGTGTGCCGGTCAGGCCGGACTCGACCTTGGCGCGGAAGTCCGCGAGGCCGGCGGCGGTGAGTTCGTAGGCGGTGCGCGGCGGCCGGTTGCCGACCTGCTCGGGGCTTCGGGCGGTGAGGAATCCGTTGCGCTCCAGGGATTTCAGCAGGGTGGTGACGGTGCTGCGGGTGACCGGGAGGTGGTAGCGCTCGCGCAGGCGGGTGGTGAGGTCGTAGGCGTGTGCGGGCTGTTCGACGAGGAGGCCGAGCAGCGGCAGGACCAGGCTGTTCCGGGTGGCGTCCAAGGGCACGCGACGACGATATAGGCGTATACGACTAAGTGCAACCCGGGACTGTCGGACTGTCGATCTATGCTCCTGGGGTGCGACGCCACACCGTTGAAGGACTGTTCGTGCTCGGCCACTCCGCGCTGGCCGAGGGGTCTCTGGTGCTGCTGGGCGAGCGGCCGGCCGGGGACGCGTTCGAGATGGTGCTGGCGTGGTGCGGCCCCGAGGGCGTGCGGGTCGACCGGCTCGACTACGTGCCGATGGACGGCTGGCCGAAGCACCGCCCGACGCTGCTGGCGCACCCTGGGGGAGGGTGCGTGGTGCTGCCCGAGCCGGAGCGGGCGTTCCGGCACACCGGGCCGGGAGAGCGGCGCGAGCTGCCCGTGACCGGCGTGGAGGTGCTGGCCGAGCTGACCCCGACACCCCGCCTGTTCGGCGGCTCGGCGGTGAGCGACGCGGCGGAGTGGGACGTGGTGCTGTCGCACGGAGTGCTGATCCAGGAACTTCGCCACACCGCCCGCCTTTCCCTGAACCCCGCCGACGACGCCGTGACGTGGCACTCCGTGTGGACCCCCACCCCAACCGACTTCCCCGCAGACCGCTTCGGCTTCGGCCCTGACGGTGACGGTGACCCGGACGACGGCCCCCACGACAGCACTCACGACGGCCCCCACGGCGGACTGGCCGGCGACGTGGGCGGCGGCGTAGACGACAGCGTGGGAAGCGGTGCGGATGGCAGCGCGGGCAGCGGTGCGGGCGGCGATGCGGACAGCCGGGCGGGCAGCGGGGGCGGTCCGGGAAGTGGCCTGCGCGGCGGCTCGGCGGGCGGCGGCTTCGACTTGGCCGAGTACTTCGGTGATGGCTTTGGCGACGTTCTGGACGAGGATCCGGGTGAGGATGCCGATGCCGCCGTCTCGGTGACCGCGACGCTCCGGCGGGCCGGCCGGACGTACGTGATCTCGGAGGGTTCGGACCTGGGTTCGATCAACGGCTACGGCTCGGATTTCTTCACCTGCGCGGAGATCCGGGACGGCCGGGTCGGCACGCGGGTGTTCCAACAGGACGGTTGGAAGCACCGTCCAGGCAAGCACGGGATCAACGGCCGATTCACCACGGACGGCACCCACCTGCTGTTGACGCCCGTCTTCAAGTCGGGAGAGTGGAAGGGACGTCAGCGCCTGATCGCCGTGCCCGACGGGGACCTGATCGAGCCGGCACTGCCCAGGGGCCTCACCAAAGCCACCGTCCTCGATCGCAACGGCGGCGTGTGGTGGCTCCGGCACGGTGACGAGTTCATCGCGTTGGACGACGAAGATCGGTCGATCATCCCCTGATCCCGGCCGTTGCACCTCGTTCTCGGCCCAGCCCTGCCTTGGGAAGCGTCGTTCCGCACCTGACACCTCCCGAACGGCGATCAACGTCCAGCCCGCGCCGAGGCCAGAGCCGCCGTGAGCGGCACTGGCGAGATCGAGATAGCGATCCGGCGTCACGGGCAGCCCTCATGAGCCGTGCCGTCCGTTGCCAGCCCGAATCGACACGGACCGACCGGCGGAGCTTCCAGGTCGCCAGTACCCGGGAGGACGCGCCGACACCAAGACCGGGCCACGCACACGAGGTGTCAACCAGAAACAAGCGCCCGAACCAACTCCTGTGATCATGGTCGGGGTGTGATGACGATTGGTTGGACGTTCTGCTGTCGCACCTTGCCGGTGTGACGGTCGAGCGGGTCGAGCGGACCTCCATAGGTGTGCGGATCTGGGCGTGCGCGCGGGCGAGGACCGCCTGCCGCCCGTCCTGCGGTGGGCCGTCGAACCGGGTGCACAGTCGCCACGACCGGAAGCCGGACGACGTTGCGGTGACCGGTAGCCCGGTGGTGCTGCGATTACAGGTGCGTCGATTCTTCTGCGACGTTGGTGACTGTCCGGTGGGGACGTTCGCCGAGTGGGTCGACGGTCTGACAGTCGGACACGCCCGTCGCACATTGTTGTCCCAGAAGGCTTTGGAGCGCATCGGATTGGTATTGGCGGAGAGGGCGGGAGGACGCCTGGCCGCCGACCTCCAGCTGCCGGCGAGCCGCAGCACGCGGTTGCGGCTGGTGCACGCCCTGCCCGAACCGCCGGTCGGGGCGGTGGCGGTGCTCGGTGTCGACGACGTCGCGCTGTGGCTCGGTCACCGCTACGCGACCGTGCCGATCGACGTGCTGCCCGACCGCAGGGCGCACACCCTGACCGCCTGGCCGCGCGAGCATCCCGGCGTGATCATGGTCTGCCGGGACGGATCGGCCACCTACCCCGAGGCCATCTGCCCAGGTGCACCGGACGCGATCCAGATCGGCGATCGACGGCACATCTGGGACAACCCAGCCGCAGCGGCGGAGAAAGCCGTGGCCGCTCACAGCCGATGTTGGTACGCCGAACCCGCGCAGCGCACCAGGACCCTGCAGGGGCGGACCGTGCAGGGTCACGCCGAAGCCCATGACCTGCTCGCCCGAGGCGTCGGGCTGCTGGAATGCGCACGACGCCTCGAAGTGTCGCTCAACACGGTGAAACGCCACGCCCGCGCTGCCTCCTCCGAGCAGTTGCGGCGTCCTCCACCCTGCCGCCGCACTCGGGTCGCCCCCTACCGCGAGCACCTACGCCGACGTCTCAAGCAGAGAGCCGACGTCCCGCTCGCCCACCTGCTCGCCGAGATCCGCGCCCTGGGCTACCGCGCCAGCGCCAACCTCCGGGTCCGCTACCTCAAACAAGGCCGCGCCAGACCCGACCGCACACCGCTCTCGCCACGGCACCCGTCACCTGGCTGGCGCGCTCGCGGTAGGGGTCGACGAGGGTCGGGCGGTAGGTGGGGGCGATGCGCAGGGCGTGGGGTTCGGGCATGCGGGCGTGGCGTTTGACCGTGTTCAGGGCCACGCCGGGACGCCGTGGGCAATCGGGCAGGCCGACACCCCGACCGGGCAGATCGTGGACCCTGTTCCAACGCTCGCGGATGGTCTGCTCGTGAACTCCGCCGGGTCGGGGCGGGTTGACGGTGGCCCGACACCCGACGTGCGCGCGAACCTTCGAGCAACACCTTGTCGCGGATATTGCTCCATAGGCGCCACCGGTCGCTGACTTGCACCGCGTCGGGCACGGCGCGGCGGACGGCCTCGGCGTAGGTGGCCGAACCGTCCCGGCACACGACCTCGACACCGGGATGCTCGCGTAACCAGGTCTCCAGGGTGGCCGCGTCGCAGCCGGGCAGGACCTCGACGCGTCGACCGGTCTCGGCGTCGATGACGATCGTGGCGGTGGCGGTGGCGGTGGCGGTGGCGCAGGGCAAAGTCGTCCACGCCGATTACCGTCGGGACCGGTGGCTGTGGCAGCGGCAGGCTCCGTAGACGGCGCAACGCGGTGCTGCGGGACACCGGCACGGCCAACAGGCCGGCCAGGCGAGCGGATGCCCGGCCACATGGTTGCCGTGTCACTTGGGATGTCTGTCGAACAAGCCGCACCGTGCGGCGCTGCTGGCGCTCCACCAGGCCGGGGACCTGTTCTCGGAAGGTCTGCTGCGGGCAACTCCAAACCTGGCAGACCAACCGCCGAGAGCGTAGGCAGGCGACGACCTGGCGGCCGTCGACCGGGACGTCGGTCACCGTCCGGTGGTGGTACCCGCGCACCTTCGTCGTCGCGGTCCCGCACACCGAACACGACACGGCTACGTCCCGGGTGCGGGCCGCGACCACCACCACCATGCCGCCGTCCTCCGCCACGTCCTGGACGACCAGCGCCGACAGTCCGGAAACACCGTCCCCACAAGGAAATCGACATCCACCACAAGATCATTATCGGGAATGGTTACCCCATGTCACCACCGACTTCGGGCCAGAGCCGCGCGATTGACAGTCCCGGCTGGGCGGCTGGGCGGGTGGGAGGGAGGGAGGGAGGGAGGGAGGCGTGAGTCAGGTGTGATTGAGGGCGGTGTGCGGGTGGCACCAGGTGGTCAGGGCTTGCTCCAGGCTGGTGTGGGTGGGGGTGGTGGTTGCCCAGGCTACGAAGCCGTCTGGGCGGACGAGGAGGGCTGTCAGGGGGTGTCGGCTTTGGTGGTGACTACGTGGGCTCGGTTGGCTGTGGTGGTGCGGAGGTCTGGGGAGTCGGCGAAGTCGAACAGGACCGGGCCGCCCTGGTGGAAGTGGTCGGCTGTGGTGGTGCCGTCCGACAAGGGGAGCAGGGGCATCGGGCGGCCTACTGCCGGGTGGTCGCCTGGCAGGTCGTAGTGGTGGTCCAGGCCGCCGATCATCTTGACGAAGTGGGCGTTGCCGTCCTCGGTGTCGATCAGGTCCGACATGACTTCGCGGAGGGCGGTTGTGTGGGCGTCGGGACGCATGAGGGCTACTTGGGCGCGGGTGATCTGGAGGACTCGGGCGCCGATCGGGTGGCGTTCGGCCGTGTAGGTGTCCAGCAGGGAGTCGGGGGCGTGGGAGTGGGCCACGGCGGCGAGCTTCCAGCCCAGGTTCACGGCGTCGCCCAGGCCCAGGTTGAGGCCCTGGCCGCCGAACGGGGAGTGGATGTGGGCCGCGTCGCCGGCCAGGAGCACGCGACCGCTGCGGTACGTCGTCGCCTGGCGGGCGTTGTCGGTGAACCTGGTCGCGCTGTGGACGGCGGTGATGGAGACGTCCGCCCCGCTCACCCGGCGCAGGCTCGCCTCGATCTCCGCCGGGGTGACCGGGGTGTCGCGTTCGGCGGGTGGGCCGTCGAACTGGACGAGCAGCAGGCGGCCCGGTTGTGGGCCGTGGACGAGCATGCCCACCCCGGTGCGGTTCCAGCCGGTGGGCAGGCGCTCCGGGTGGTCGATCTCGGCCAGGGCCTGGTGGCCGGTGATGGTGGGGTCGGTGCCGGGGAAGTCGAAGCCGGTGAGCTTGCGCACCGTGCTCCGGCCGCCGTCGCAGCCCACCAGGTAACGCGCGCGCAGCACACCGCCGGCCGCCCGCACGGTCACGCCGGACTCGTCCTGCTCGAACGACGCGACCTCCACGCCGCGACGGACCTCCGCGCCCAGGCGCTCGGCGTGCCGGGCCAGGACGCGTTCCAGGTCGACCTGGGCGACCGGCGCGATCGTGCCGCCGTCGGTGGCCGCCGCGTCGGGGTCGGCCGGGTCCAGCCGGCTCGGGTCGAGCTTGAACAGGCCGCCGAAGTGGCCGCCGACCGTGCGCATCCCCTGGCGCATGGTGGCGAGGTCGGGCGGGGCCTCGCCGGGCGGCACGCGCAGCGAGGCCATCTGCGTCAGCATGGCGTCCTGTAACGCCAGCACCTCGGGCAGCAGGCCGCGGCGGCGCAGCGCCTCCAGGGACGCGGCGTTGATCGCGCCCGCCTTGATCGTCCGGTCGGGCTCGGCCAGCCGGTCCAGCACCACCACGCTCGCGCCGTGCAGCGCCAGCTCGCCGGCGAGCATCAGGCCGGTCGGGCCCGCGCCGACCACGGCCACGTCGAAATCCATCTCTTCCCCCGGGGTGTGAGTTTTGGGTTCTGGTGATGACCTTAGACTCGGTACAAGTTTGTGTCGAGTACACTTTCGGGGGTGACCGGACTTCGTGAGCTCAAGAAGCGGCAGACCCGGCGGCGCATCTCCGACATCGCCACGGCCTTGTTCGTGGCCCGGGGGTTCGACCAGGTGACCGTCGCCGAGGTCGCGGAGGCGGCCGGGGTCGCGAAGATGACCGTCTTCAACTACTTCTCGCGCAAGGAAGACCTCTTCCTGGACCGGTCGGCGGAGGTCGTCGACGACGTCGTCGCGGCGGTGCGGGACCGGGAGCCGGGCACGACGGTCGCCGGGGCGTTGCGCGCGCTGCACCGGCGGTGGCTGGTCGAGCGGAACCCGATGTCGGGCGTGGTCGAGAACAGCACGGTGTTCTGGCGGGTAGTCGAGGAGACGCCTGCGCTGCGGACGCGGCTGCTGGAGCAGCGGGAGGAGTTCGTCGCGGCCGTGGCGGGCCTGCTGCGCGACGGGGGCGCGCCGCCGTTCGAGGCCGAACTCGCCGCCGGGCTGGTGTCGGCGGCGCACAGCACGATCTTCACCACCGCGATGCGGCGGGTGCTGGCCGGCGAGTCCGTGGACGAGGTGGGGCGCGACCAGGTCGCCGTGGTCGATTCGGCGTTCGCCGCGGTGGACCGGGCGTTGGCCGGCTTCGAGTGGGGGTCCGCCGGTCGGTAGCGCCGCCCGAGCGGAGCAACGGGTGCGGGCCGTTGGGGTGTCGTGTGGCCGGGCGCGCGCTCGTAGCGTCGGGGGATGGGCTTATGCGCGCGGACGTTGTCGGTGGTCGCGGTGGTCGTGGCGATGGTGTCGGGTGGTGCGGTGGCGTCGGCGGCCCCGGACCCCGGCGGGTATCGCGAGAACCAGGAGACCGGGCGTTACCAGGGGTACGGCGACAGCAGTTTCGGGTTCGCCTGGATCTACGCGCGGGCGGACGTCCGTCGAAAGGCGGTGGACGGCGGGTTCGCCGACCCGGAGACGCAGTGCAAGGAGGTCTTCGCCTTCGGCACCGTGTTCTCCGCGACCGTCATCTGGGAGTGCGCGCGTTGACACGCCCAGCGGATGCCCTGTGGGAACACCCGCGACACGCCGGTTCAGTTTCACGCACGATCTGCTGGTTGCGGGGTAGTTTGGACGCATGACGGAACAGCAGGAAGTCCTCGCGGAGTTCGGCTCGGCGGGCGTGCTGGACGGCCTGCGCTGGGCCTACAACTCGGCGACGACGCGGGCGCTGGAGGACTTCTCCGAGGCCGACGGCCACGACGCGGCGTGGCTGGGCAACACCCGCTTCACCCTGTTCCGCAACCGGCTCGACCGCGTCTTCCACTGCGAGCGCTACGCCGCGCCGGACGCCGACTCGGGCCTGGACGAGCTGTACGCCCGGCTGTCCGGCAAGGACATCGACTCGATGCCCCGGGTCGCGCCGGGCGCGGTGCACCGCTCGAACCTGAACAACAGCCCCGGCTGGGCGGTCGGCCACCGCCGCTTCCTGCTCGCCGCGGGCGAGTTCGGCAAGCTGGGCGAGCTGGCGTGGGCCCGGCGCAGCAGCACCAAGCAGCGGGTGGCGCTGCAACGCGAGACGCACCCGGCGCAACCGTCGCTGTTCGGGGCGGAGGAGGAGGTCGGTGGCCTGTTCGCGCTCACCTCGCAGGTCCTCGACCTCGACACGTACGTGGTCGCGCACAGCCTCGACCCGGTCAGCCGCCGGTCCGAGCTGATCCTGGGCCGCGCCCGGCTCAACGCGGGCGGCGGCCCGGCGTGGGCGTGGCGGGTCGACGTGCTGGGCGCGCCGGCGGTCGGCCGCGAGGCCGCCGCGACGCCGCCTCCCGTCACCGACCCGGCGTCCGGGCCCGAGTCCGGCACCGCTGCGGACGCCCCGGTGCGCCTGCGCGGCCGGGACGGTCTCGCCAGCGGTGAGCGGTGAACTCTCGCACTCCCGCGCGGGCGGCGGACGTCGCCCCGCTGTTCGACGGATCCCGGCTCACGCTCGCCCGCAAGCTGGCCGGTCTGCGCAAGAGCGACCTCGCGGGCCGGGTGGACAAGAGCCCGACCGCCGTGGCGGCGTGGGAGTCGGGCGCGAAACGGCCCACCGCGGCGACGGTGGCGCAGCTGGCGTTGAGCCTGGCCGTCGATCCGGGGTTCTTCGCGGTGCGCGCCGACGACGTGGCCGCGCTGAGCGCCACCCCGCACTTCCGGTCGCTGCGCTCGACCAGCCAGCTCGCCCGTGACCAGGCGTTCGCCTACGGCCAGGTGGCCGTGGACGTGGCGAGCAGCCTGGAGCGGCACGTGGAGTTCCCGGAGCCGGACGTGCCGTGCCTGCCGGTCGCCGCCGACGACCCGGACGACGGCCCCGAGCGGGCCGCCCGGCTGGTCCGCGAGCGGTGGGGGATGGGGTCGGGGCCGGCCGGGCACCTGGTCCGGCTGCTGGAGCACCACGGCGTGCTGGTCGTGTTCAGCCCGCCGCGGGCGGCGTCGGTGGACGCGTACTCGTTCGACAGCCGGCTGCGGCCGGTGGTGGTGCTCAACCCGGTCAAGCGCGACTACTACCGGCAGCGGTTCGACGTGGCGCACGAGCTGGGCCACCTGGTGATGCACGGCGACGCCGAGCCCGGCGGCCGGGGCGTGGAGGACCAGGCGCACCGGTTCGCCGCGGAGCTGCTGATGCCGGCCGACCGGATCCGCGACCTGCTGCCCGCGTCGATGGGCGGCGCGGTGTGGCCGACGCTGGCGCGGCTGAAGGAGCAGTGGGGCGTGAGCATCCAGGCGCTGCTGTACCGGGCGCGCTGGCTGGGCCGGCTCGGCGACGTCTCCTACCGCAACGCCATGACGACCATCTCCGCGCGGGGTTGGCGGCGCAGCGAACCCGGCCTGGTCACGGTGATGGAACAGCCGTCGCTGCTGTCGCGCGCGGTGGAGCTGCTGGCGTCGGAAGGGGTGGACGCGGGGGCGTTGATCGAGCAGTGCCGGGTGCCGTCGGACCTGTTCCGCACGGTCACCGCGCGCACGCCGGACGCGGCGGACACCACCCGCGCGGGAGCCCGGGTGGTGTCCATCCTGGACGGTCCTAGGGGATGAAGACCTGCCCGGTGAGCCCGCCCTCGACGGACCGCACGTACGCCCGCGCCGCGTCGGCGACGTCGACCGGCGGCATCCCCGGGAAGAACGGTTCGTAGGCGTCGAGGCTCTCGGTGAACACGGTCGGGCTGACCGCGTTCACCCGCTGCGGCGCGATCTCGATCGCGGCGGCCCGCACGAACGACTCCAGCGCCCCGTTGACCAGCGACGCCGCGCTGCCGGTGACGATCGGCTCACGTGCCAGCACGCCCGTGATCAGGGTGAACGACCCCTTCTCGGCGATCTTCGACACGCCCTGGCGGACGAGTTCCACCTGGCTGAGCACCTTGCCCTCGAAGCCCGCGCGGTAGTCGTCGGCGGTGAGTTCGGCGAAGGGCTTGAACGGCACCGAGCCCGCCGCGCTGACCACCGCGTCGACCCGCCCGGCCCGCTGGTACAGCTCGGCGATCCGGTCCGGGTCGGTGATGTCGACGCGCAGGTCCCCGGAGGCGCGGTTGGCGGTGAGGACTTCGTGGCCGCGTCCGACGAGCGCCTGGTGGACGGCCGTGCCGAGCGTGCCCGATGCCCCGATGAGCAGAATCTTCATGCGGTCGACGTTAGGTGCGGTCGCGGGGGTGGGGGAAATGCTTCCCACGCACGATTTATGCTCCACGGTTATGAACGTGGAGCTGCGCCACCTGCGCGCGCTGGCCGCGATCGGCGACGAGGGGACCATCACCGACGCCGCCATCGCGCTGCGGATCAGCCAGCCTGCCTTGTCCCGCACCCTGGAGCAGCTTGAGCAGCGGCTGGGCACCCGTCTGGTGGAGCGCACCACCCGGCGGCTCGCGCTGACCGAGGCCGGACAGCGGCTGTGGGAGCACGCGCACCGCATTCTCACCCAGGTGGATGACGCCCTGAGCGAGGCGTCGACGGGTCCGCGCCCGCTGCGCGTCGGGTTCGGGTGGGCGGCGCTGGGCCGGCACACCGTGCCGCTGCTGCGCGGCTGGCGCGACCACGACCCGCACACCGCCGTGCAGGTGCGCCGCTGCGACGACCCGGAGGTGTCGCTGCGGCGCGGAGACGTCGACGTGGCGTTCATGCGCACCACGCCGAACGACCCGAACCTGGTCGTGCGCACCTTGTACCGCGAGCCGCGCATCGCGGCCGTGCCCGAGCACGACCCGTTGGCGCTGCGCGACGCCGTGTGGCTGGCGGACCTGGCCGACCGGCCGGTGGCGTTGTGCTCCACGGCCGCCACGACGAGCGCGGACCTGTGGCCGGAGGGCCTGCGCCCGGACACGTTCGAGGTGCCGGGCGCGGACGAGTGGGTGACCACGATCGCGACCGGCGACGCGGTGGGCGTGACCACCGAGGCGACCGGCCACAGCCACCCGCACCCCGGCATCCGCTACCTGCCGCTGGCCGACGCGGGCCCGGTGCCCGTGCACCTGGTGTGGCCCCGGACGCCGACCCACCCGGCCACGGCGGCGTTCCGGGAGCACGCCGCCGCGCTGCTGGGTGGTCGACCCGCCGGGCCGACCACCGTCCGGCGCGGGGCGGCGCCCGCCTCGGCTCAGGTCTCGTCGTCCGGGCCCTGGAGTTCCCACGCGCCACGACGCCGCAGCACCAGCAGGTAGTACAGCGCCGACACGACGGCGATGCCCGCGGTGATGATCAGGCTCGGCCGGCCGATCACCGGGTCCATCGCGTTCTGCCACACCACGTACGCCAGCGCCACCAACGCCAGCACGGGCGCCACCGGGAACAGCGGCATCCGGTACGCGGCGTGCGCGGTGGACCGGTTGCGCCGTCCGTTGAGGACGGCCAGGCACAGCGCCGCGTACACCGCCACGATCGACGTGGCCGTGACGACGAGCAGGAAGTCCTTGTCCACGAAGCACAGCACGGTGGCGAACGCGCCGGTGACCAGGGTGGCGATCCACGGCGTGCCGGTGCGCGGGTGGATGGCGGCGAGGTTGCGGCTGATGTTGCCCGGCCACGCCGAGTCGCGGCCGGTGCTGAACACCATCCGGGAGGTGATCAGGATGATCGCCAGCACGGCGTTGAGGATGGCCAGCGCGATCGCGAGGCTGATGACCGTGTTCACCGTGGACCCCGCCTGGGCGGTGACGAAGTAGCTCATCATGTTCTCGGCGGCGAACAGGTCCTCCAGCGACGGCGCGCCCATCAGCACGGCGGTGACCGGGACGAGTTCGGACGCCACCGTGATCGCCAGCGCCCACAGGATGGCGCGGGCGATGCCGCGGTGGGCGTTGGAGGTCTCCTCGCCGAAGTACACCGCCGAGCCGTAGCCGTTGTAGGAGAAGATCGCCACGGCCGCCGCGGCGGAGATCAGGCCGATCGAGGCCGGCCCGACCACGCCGTCGGACGCGGCGACGGGGTTGGTCAGCAGCTCGCCCAGCGGGCGGGCCGGGTCGAACAGGCCCAGCGCGCTGACCACGACCAGCGCGATCATCTCGATCACCAGGAAGACCCCGGTGATCCAGGCGTTGAGCTTCACGTCGAACACCGCCAGCACGGTCGCGCCCGCCGTGGTCACGGCCGCCACCAGCGGTCCGGGCAGCCCCGGGATCAGCACCTCCAGGTAGGTGCCGACGCCCAGCGCGATGACCGCGATGATCAGCAGCTGGGTGACCATGAGCAGGCCGAGCGTGACGAATCCGGGCAGTTTGCCCAGGGTCCGCCCGACGATCGCGTACTCGCCGCCGCTGAGCGGGTAGGCGGAGGCGAGTTCGGCGTACACGAACGCCATGAACACGCCCACGACGGCGGCGAGCGCGAAGCTCCAGAACGCGCCGCTGCCCGCCTGCGCCACCACGCCCGGCGCGATGATGAAGACCGAGGACGCGGGCGAGATGGCGGACAGCGTGATCAGCAGGGTGCCGAGCACCTTCAAGCCCCGGCGCAGGGCCGGTGTCGAGCGTTGGTCGGACGGTGACGGTGCGGGTGACGACGACGGATCCGGCATGGCGGTCTCCTCGGGCCCAGTTCTTTGACTGGTCATCAAAGAACCGTCAACGCCCGGAGTCAATAGCAAACCCGGCTACAACTGGGTCTCTGTGGGCCGGGCTTGCGTTCTTCGATGATCACCCGAAGAATCGGGGCATGCCGAGACCCAGCCGGGCCCACGAGAAGCGCGGTGAGCTGGTCGCCGCCGCGCGCCAGGCCCTCCTCGACCGGGGGCTGTTCGACCTGAGGTTGCGCGACGTCGCCGACCGGGCCGCCATGTCCACCGGGTCGGTGCTGTACTACTTCCCGACCTTGGCCGACCTGCTCTACGAGGTGCAGCGGGAGGCGATCGAGCGGTTCTGCGTGGACCGCGAGGAGGCCGCCCGGCGCGAACCCGACCCGCGCCGCCGCCTGGTCGTGACCATCCGCGCGGGCCTGCCCACCGGCCAGGACGACGAGCTGTGCCAGTTGATCTACGAACTCGGCGCGTACGCCCGGCGCGACGCGGCCTACGCGGCGCAGCACATCCGGCTGTGCGAACGGCAGGTCGCGCTCTACACGTCCATCCTGGAGGCGGGCTCCGCCACCGGGGTGTTCGACCTGACCAGGGACGCGACGACCATCGCGCGCGCCCTGGTGTCCCTGGAAGACGGGCTGGGCCTGCACATCACGCAGGCCGTGCCCACGTTCACCGTCCCCCAGGCCGAGGCGATCCTGCTCGCGTACGCGGCCGACACCACCCGATGCCAACTGGAGGCGTGAATGCGCGCACGTGACCTCGGAATCCGACTGCTCGGCGACACCGGACCGCTCAACGCGATCACCGACGTGCCCGGCGTGGAGGTCGGCTACACCACGCTGATCGAAGGCGACGCGGTGCGCACGGGCGTCACGGCCGTCCTGCCGCGCGGCCGGGCGGGGATCAACGTGCCGTGCACGGCGGGCTGGTACTCGTTGAACGGCAACGGCGAGATGACCGGCACGGCCATGCTCAGCGAGGCCGGGCAGCTGCGGATGCCGGTGCTGATCACGAACACGCACGCGGTCGGCCCGTGCCACCGGGGCGTGATCGACTGGGTGGCCCGCGAGCACCCGGAGGTGGCCGCCCAGTGGCTGCTGCCGGTCGTGGCCGAGACCTGGGACGGCTACCTCAACGACATCAACGGGCCGCACGTGCGGGCCGAGCACGCGGTGGCGGCGATCGAGGACGCCCGGGGCGGCGCGGTGGCCGAGGGTTCGCTCGGCGGCGGGACGGGCATGAACTGCTACGCCTTCAAGGGCGGCAACGGCACGTCCTCGCGCGTGGTCCGGTACGAGCGCGACACCTACACGGTCGGCGTGTTCCTCCAGGCCAACTTCGGCGGTCGGCGCGAGCTGACGGTGGCCGGCGTGCCGGTCGGGGAGGCGCTGACCGACGACAACCCGATCGAGGACGGCGACTGGAAGAACCCGCCCGGCGCGGGATCGGTGATCGTCGTGGTCGCCACCGACGCGCCGCTGCTGCCCGGCCAGTGCGCGGCGCTGGCCCGCCGGGTGCCGCTGGGCCTGGCCCGGACCGGGACGACGGGGTCGCACTTCTCCGGTGACATCTTCCTGGCGTTCTCGACGGGCAACGGCGAGTCGATGACGCCCTCCGCGTTCTCCGAGGGGGAGTTGGGCTACGACCAGGTGCGCAACATCCCGTGGAGCCGGATGGACGACTTCTTCGCGGCCGTGGTGTACGCGACGGAGGAGGCCGTGCTCAACGCGTTGGTGGCGGGCCGCGACATGATCGGCCGCGAGGGCCGGCGGTCGCCCGGGCTGCCGCTGGACCGCGTGGCGGAGCTGGTGAAGCGCTAGGCGCGCGGGCTCGCGGCGGCCGGATCCGGCCGCCGCGCGGCCTCACCCCCGGGCGTCGCGCGCGAACCGTTGCAGGAAGCGGGCTTCCACCTGGGCCATGGCGGCGAGTTCGGCGGGGTCGAGGCTCTCGTTGGGCGCGCCGACCCGGGAGGCCGGTTCGGCCACGCCCAGCAGGACCAGCTCCGCGTCGGGGTTCACGGCGGCCAGGCTGGTGCACAGCGGCAGCGGTCCGCCTTGGCCCAACGCGGTCATCGGCGTCCCGTAGACCTCGCGCATGGCCGACGCGACGATCCGGTGCGCGAAACCGTCCACAGTGGATCTAAAGGGTGCGTCGAGGCCGAGGGTGTGCGTGTTCACCCGGACGCCCCAAGGCGCGACGTCGTGCAGGTGGTCGATCAGCGCGGTGTGGGCGAGTTCGGCGTCCAGGCCCGGTGGCACGTGCAGGGCCAGGTGCGCGGCGGCGTTCGGGGCGATCGTGCCGGTGGGGCAGTCGATGCCGAGCACGGTCAGCGCCGGCCGTGCCCACAGCGCGTCCGCCACCAGACCGTCGCCCAGCAGGTCGACGCCGTCCGGCACGGCCGCGTCGAGCCGGAACCGGTCCTCCGGGTACGGCTCGCCCAACCAGACCTGGTTGTGCGGCAGGCCGCGCACGGTGGTCTCGCCGCGCGCGTCGCGCAGGCTCGCCAGCATCGACGCGAGCGCGGCCACCGCGTCCGGCGCGGCACCGCCGAACGCACCCGCCGGCAGGCCCTCGTCCAGCGCTTCGACGGTCACCACCAGCTCGACCACGCCGCGCGCGCTCACCGTCACGGCGGGCCGCCCGACGCCGGCGTTCCCGTTGACGCCCACCAGGACCACGTCGGCCTGGAACAGGTCCGGGCGCTCCGGCGCGAACTTCGCCAAGTCGGCCGGGTCGCCCACCGCGAGTCTGAGGTGCACCGGCAGCTCGGCCAGCGCCCGCAACGCCGTGAGGTGCATGAGGGTGTTGCCCTTGCCGCCGGCGGTTCCGCGTCCGTACCAACGCCCGTGCACCTCGGTCAGCCGGCACGGCGGCGTGCGCCACGACGACTCGCCCGACGCCGGCGGCTCGTGGTCCGAGTGCAGCAGGACGGTCGGCGCGTCCGGGCCGGCGGGGCGTGACCCGATCACGGCCTGGCTCCCGCCGGGCAGGTCCTCCAGCCGGATGTCGGCGAAACCCAGTTCCAGGAACCGGTTCAGCACCCAGCGGGCGGCGTTGCGGGACTCCAGCGCGTGTTCGGGCCCGAAGGCCACCAGTTCGGACAGGTCGTCGCGGGCCCGTGGCATCAGGCCCGCGATGCGTTCGCGCAACGGCATCGGCACATCCTCTGTTCGGCGGGAGAACTTCGTGGGCGGCGGTGCTCACCGGTCGACCTCGTCGCTGCGCCGCCGCACGGCCGTCAGCACGACGCGCAGCGCGCCGCCGAGCAACAGCAGGTCGCCGACCATCTGGACGGTGACCAGCGCCCGCGCCGCCTGTGACAGCGGCACGACGTCGCCGAAGCCGACCGTGGCGAACACGGTGACGGTGAAGTAGAGGGCGTCGGTGTGCCCCAGCGCGGTACCGAACCCGTCCGGGTCCGCGTGGGTGAGCAGCACGTACGCGTAGGAGAACACCAGCAGGAACAAGGGGAACACCAGCGCCATCGCCTGCACGCCCTGCCACAGGGGACGCGGCGACCGGACGATGACGCGCACCTCGACCGCCAGCACGGCCACCACCAGGACCAGCCCGAGGGCCAGCCACACCACCGGTCGTCCGCTCGCCAGGGGGTCGACGGGCAACCGGTAGTAGGCGACGACCAGGGCGGTGACCGTGGCGAGGGGGCGGAGCACGGTCACCGCCCGGCGGAGACGTCGCCCGCCGGTCACCATCCCGGCATGGCGGCGAACGCCTCCCGTGGCGGTCCGTCCCGTGCTCCGTCCACGGTGCCGGACACCCGCACGGCCAACGTCGTCATGCGTTCCTCCTCGTCTTTCACACCACCACGATGTCCGCCGCCGCAAGGCCGGGCATCGCCCGCCCCGGGTGGATTCCGCGCGGTCGGGGCGGGCGGTCATCCACGGCAGGTGAGGCGGGCCGCGCCCGGTCCGCCGCACGCTGGGCGCCACGTTTCCGGCTACCGAGGGGCAGACATGAGAACGCGCACCGCGATGGTGTTGCCGTTGGCGTTGGCCCAGTTCGTCGCGAGCTACGCCGCGACCACGATGAACGTGGCGATCAGCGCGATCGCCCACGACCTGGGCACGACGGTGATCGGCGTCCAGACGACGATCACCCTGTTCACCCTGACCATGGCGGCGCTGATGGTGCCGGGCAGCAAGCTCACCGACAGCTGGGGCCGCAAGCGGTGCTTCGTGATCGGGCTCGTCGTGTACGGCGCGGGCGCGCTGCTCGCCGCGTTCGCGTCCGGTCCGGGGCTGCTGCTGCTCGGCTACTCGCTGCTGGAAGGGATCGGTTCGGCGCTGATGATCCCGCCGATCTACATCCTGGTCACCGTGTCGTTCACCGATCCCGCCGTGCGGGCCCGGTACTTCGGGGTGGTCGGCGGCGCGGGCGCGCTCGGCGCGGCGGTCGGGCCGCTGCTCGGCGGGCTGGTGACGAGTTGGCTGGGGTGGCGGGCGTCGTTCCTGCTCCAGGTCGCGATCGTGGTGTGGGTCGTCGTGGCGGCGCGGCACATCGTCGACCAGCCACGCCCGCAGCCGCGACCCCGGTTCGACCTGCGGGGCGCGGTGCTGTCCAGTGCGGGGTTGTTCTTCGTGGTGTTCGGCGTGCTGCGGACCGGGACCTACGGCTGGCTCGTGGCGCGTGCGGACTTCGCGATCGGCGACCTGGTGCTGCTGCCCGCCGGCGGGTTGTCGCCGGTGTGGGTGTTCGTCGGGATCGGCGTGCTGGTGCTCTACGGGTTCTTCCGGCACATCAAGAGCGCGCCGGACCCGTTGTGCTCGCCGCGACTGTTCCGCGACCGCACGTCGAACCTGGGTTTGGGCACGCAGACCGCGCAATGGCTGGTGATGCAGGGCGCGTTCTTCGTGGTGTCGGTCTACCTGCAACAGGAACGCGGGTTGAGCGCCGTGCAGACCGGCCTGGTGCTGCTGCCCGCGACGGTCGGTGTGCTCACGGCTTCCGGTGCGGCGCAACGGATGGCGCGACGCCACCCGGCCCGCAGGCTGGTGATCGCCGGGTTCGCGGCGAGCGCGGTCGGACAGGCCCTGCTGCTCCTGCCGGCCCGTGACGACTCGACCGTGCTGCTGTTCGCGCCCGGCCTGTTCCTGCTGGGCGCGGGGGTCGGGACGATGCTGACCGCGTCGGTGAACCTGGTGCAGTCGGCGTGGCCGGACCGGTTGCAGGGCGACATCTCGGGTGTGTCGAGGGCGGTGTCGAACCTGGGTTCGTCGCTGGGCACCGCGCTGGCCGGGTCGGTCCTGGCGGGTGCGGCGGCTCCGGGTGGCCGACCGTTCGCGGCGGCCCTCGTGGTGCTGGTCGGGTTCGCGTTGCTGGGACTGGTGATCGCGCTGCTGGTGCCCCGGCGGCGGAACCAGGGCGGTGACCGCGGTGCGTAACACGATCACCGCCCGGTGGAGGCGTCACCCGCCGGTCACCGCTCCGACGTGTCGGCGAACGCCTCCCGCAGCAGCTCCTCCTGGTCGCCGGAGAGGTTGGTGCTGATCAGCTCGGCCCCGGTGCCCCGGAACTCGGTCAGCACCCGGTCCACCACCGCGTCGGTCGACAGCACGAACAGCGCGGACGTGCCGGGTGCGACCTTCTCCCGCACCCGGCGGATGAAGTCGTCGTCGATGCCCGCCTTGGCCAGCGACCCGGCGACCGCGCCGATCCCCGCGCCCACGGCCGCACCGAGCAGCGGCACCAGGAACAGCAAACCGAACAGCAGCCCCCAGAACGCGCCGCCCAGCGCGCCCGCCCCGGTGAACCGGCCGACCTCCTTGGTCCTGGGCCGCTTGGCGTCCTGCTCCCAGTAGACGTAGGCGGCGTCCTCGATCCTGATCAACTCCTGCTTGGCCAGCGACTCCAGCAGCGCGAGCGCTTCGTGCGCCCCGTCCGCGGTGTCGAACTTCCACACGGTCAACGTCGCCATGCGTTCCTCCTCGGCGTTTCGTACCACCACGATGTCCGCCGCCGGGCCGCCGGGGCATCGCCCGCGCCGGGTGGATTCCCGGGCCCCGGATCACCTGTCCCGGATGACGACCGGGCCTCGGCCGGCCGGAGATGCTGGAGGCCCCGGAGGACGAGGAGGCGACGTGATCCACAATGGACAGCCGGACGAGCTGGTGCCGCTGCCGATCGGGTTCGACGTGTCGGTGTGGGGCTTCCGCCGCGACCAGGTGCGGCACTACGTGCACGACGCCGAGTTCGAGCTGCGGACGCTCGCCGCCGACCGGGACGCCGTCCTGAGCCGCGCGGAACGGCTGCGCCGGCACCTGGAGGCGGCGCGGTCGGAGAACCGCCGGCTGCGGGCGCGGGTGGACCGGATGTGCCGCCGACCGCTGTCCGCGGACGCCGCGGGCGACCTCGCCCGCCGGATCGTGGAACTGGCGAACGAGGAAGCCGCCGAGATCACCGCCCAGGCGCGGGCCGCCGCCGAGCAGAGCTGGGCGCAGGCGGCGGCCGGCGGCGGACGGCTGGCGCGCCGGCACCAGTGGCTGCTCGGCGAACTCGACGCGCGCCGCCGGGCCATGGAGCGCGACCACCGCGAACTGGTCGAGAACACGGTGGCGCACCTGGCTTCGGTGACCCTGCGCGCCGAGCGGCGACGGCGTGAGCTGGACGAACGCGCACGACGCCAGCGCGATCAGGTCGAGGCGGATTTCACGGCGGCCATGTCGGTGCGCCGCGCGGAGTCGTTGCGGCGCCTGGCCGACCAGGAGTCCGCCGCCGCGATCCTGGCCGCCGAACGGGACGCGGTGGCCGCGGCGAAGGCGGCCGAGGTGGTGCGGCGGGCGATCGGGCAGCACGACCAGGCCGCCGCCCAGGCCGCCCGGCTGGTGCGGGAGGCCGCCGAGCAGGTGGCGGCGCTGCGCACCTACCGCGACCGGGTGCTCACCGAACTCCGCACCGTCCAGGAACTGCTGTCCGACGCGGCGACGGTGATCGGGCCGGTGGCACCGCGTCCCCGGACGCCGGCGGAGCCCGCGCGGGCGCTGCCGTGACCGGGGTCAGGACTCGGTGCGGTCCAGGGCGTGGTCGAGGGTGATGGCGGCGTCGATCAGGCCGAGGTGGGTGAACGCCTGCGGGAAGTTGCCCAGCTGCTCACCGGTCGTGCCGATCTCCTCCGCGTACAGGCCCACGTGGTTGGCGTAGGTCAGCATCTTCTCGAACACCAGCCGCGCCCGCGTGGTCCGGCCCGCGCGCGCCAGCGCGTCCACGTAGTTGAAGGTGCACAACGAGAACGTGCCTTCGTCGCCGAGCAGGCCGTCCGGCGACGCGGCCGGGTCGTAGCGCAGCACCAGGCTGTCCACCACCAGGTCGCGCTCCACGGCGGCGAGCGTGTCCAGCCACATCGGGTCGCGCGGCGCGACGAAACCCACCTGCGCCAACCGGAGCAGCGACGAGTCGAGCACGTCCGAGCCGTACCGCTGCACGAGCGCCCGCCGCCGGGGGTCCCAGCCGCGCGACCAGATCTGCTGGTGGACGCGGTCGCGTTCGGCGCGCCACCGGGCGATCGGCGCGGGCAGGCTCTGCGCCTGCGCCAGGCGCAACGCCCGGTCGAACGCCACCCAGCTCATCGCCCGCCCGTAGGTGAAGTCGGCCCGCCCGCCGCGCGTCTCCCAGATGCCCTCGTCGGGCCGGTCCCAGTTGTCCGACAGCCAGTCCACCACCGAGGTCAGCGCCTGCCAGCCGCGCCGGCCGATGCGCAACCCGTTGCGGTGCGCGTGGTGCAGGCCGTCGAGCAGCTCGCCGTAGATGTCGAGCTGGAGCTGGCCGCCCGCGTCGTTGCCGACCCGCACCGGCCGGGAACCCCGGTAGCCCGCCCAGTGGTCGAGCACCTCCTCGGCCAGGTCGGGCGACCCGTCGACCCGGTACATGATCCGCAACGGCCCGTCGTCGCCGTCGGCCTGCTGGTAGCGCTCGGCCAGCCAGTTCGAGAACGCCGCCGCCTCCTCCACGAAACCCAGGCGCAGCAACGCGGACACCCCGAACGAGGCGTCCCGGATCCAGGTGTAGCGGTAGTCCCAGTTGCGCTCGCCGCCGAGCTGCTCGGGCAGCCCCGCCGTCGGCGCGGCGACCATCGCGCCGGTCGGCGCGTAGATCAGCAGCTTCAACGTCACCGCCGAGCGGTTGAGCGCCTCCCGCCACCGGCCCCGGTACGTGGAGCGCGCCAGCCACTCGTGCCAGAACCGCACGGTCTCCTGGAACGCCTGCTCGACCTCGGCCACCCCGACTCGCCGGGGCCGGTCCGAACCGCCCGTCTCCAGCACGATCCCGCGCACCTGCCCGGCGTGCAACGACACGAGCGCGCGGACGTCCCGCCCGTCGACCCGCACGTCGGACGTCGGCGTCTCGCCCGGCTCCCGCACGACGTGCAGCACCAGGCGCGTGTCACCGCCGTCGAACACCACGCCGTTCTCCACGGCGTGCACGCTGTGCTCCCGGCGCCCGTAGTCGAACCGGGGCGCGACCTCCACCTCGAAGTCGAGCTTCCCGCGCACGCAGCGCACCATCCGGATCAGCCGCCGCACGCCGTCGTCACCGGAGCCGGGCGGCATGAAGTCGACCACCTCGCCGGTGCCCTCTTCGGTCATGAACCGGGTGACCAGCACCGCGGTGTCGGGGAAGTACATCTGCCGCGCGGGTCCGGTGAACCCGGCCGGGCGGATCCGGCAGCGCCCGCCGCGTTCGTCGTCGACCAGCGCGCCGAACAGGGTGGGCGAGTCGAACCTGGGCGCGCAGAACCAGTCGACGGAGCCGTCCAGCGCCACCAGCGCGGCGGTCCGCAGGTCGCCGATGAGGCCGTGGTCCGCGATCCGGGGCGGGCCGTTCGTGGTCGGTGTCATACCGCCCACGGTCACCCGCCGCGCCCGGCCGGGTCGCCACGCGCGCCAGGTGACCTCTCCCGGCCCACCACCCGGCGCGGGTGAAACCGCTGCGCTCGCCCGCTGCGGGTGGTGAACCGCCGCGGCACCCGGTGCCACGGTGGTCGCCGACGACCGCAGGCGAAGGGAAATCGAGATGAGCGAGGACTTCTACCGGGCGGAACGCTCCAGCCGCCCGCCCGTCGACACCGGGTGGGTGGGCTGGATCGCGTTCGCCGGCATCATGATGATCATCATCGGCGTGTTCAACGTGATCGAAGGGTTGGTGGCGCTGTTCAACGACCGGTACTACGTGGCCGGCGACGGCTCCGTGCTGGTGCTCGACCTCACCGGCTGGGGCTGGGTGCACCTGGTCATCGGCGTCCTGGCCGTCCTCGCCGGGCCCGCGCTGTGGACGGGCGCGGCCTGGGCGCGCATCGCCACGGTGCTGGTCGCCTCGGTGAACGTCCTGGCGCAGGTGGCGTTCGTCGGCGTCCAGCCGGTGTGGTCGACCATCGCGATCGCCCTCAACGTCGTGGTGATCTGGGCGGTCGTGGTGCACGGCCGGGAGCTGGAGCGGGTGTGACGGTCGGCGTCGGGTGCCGTGTCACGGGCGCACGGTCACCTTGAACCAGCCGTCGGAGAACCGTAGGCCGCGTCGACGGCCGTCGCGGGGTAAGGGTTTCCCTGCTCGTCCCAGCGGGTCGGGACGTGCGTGACGGCCTTCGCGGTCTGCCGGTCGCCTTCGAAGCCGCGCGTGACGTCATCGCCGGTCGCCTTCGAGGTCCGGGTCCGGGGTGAGGGCGATCGAGCCGGGGACGTCCGCCGGGTGCAGTTCCAGGACCACCACCTCGTTGCCGCCTTCCCGCAGGATCGGGCGCGGCACGTAGAGGGTCCTCTGCGGACCGATGTCCCAGTAGCGGCCCAGGCAGAAGCCGTTGACCCACACCACGCCCTTGTGCCGGCCGGTCAGGTCCAGGTACGCGTCGCGCGGCTGGTCGACGTGGAGGGTGCCGGCGCGGAACTGCGGGCCGGTCGTGGTGGTGTCGCGGTCCCAGTCGATCTCGGGGAGCCCGGTCAGCGGGATCGCCGTGGTGGTCCAGCCGTGGACGTACTGGCGTTCGTGCAGGACCCCGCCGACGCCCTTGTGCTCGCCGAGCAGCGGGCCGTAGTTGATCCGGCCCATCGCCTCCACCAGCAGGTCGATCGTGACGCCGCCCGGCACGTCGACCGCCCGGTCCGGGTCGGCGCGCTCGAAGACGGCGGCCGGCTCGCCGTCCACGAACAGCTGGGCCCGGTCGCGGAGGTCCTTGAGCCGCAGCGGGAGCGGTGGGCGCGGGCCGGGGATCGTCGCCCGGTGCAGCAGGAAACCCTGGTGCTGCCCCATTTCCTCGAACGACGGTATGTGCGGCGTGCGGGTGGTGGGTGTGTCGAACACGTCGAACAGGCGCGCGGACCTGGTCAGCGCGATGGTCTGCGCGGGTAGCGGCGGCGGGGGAGCGGGGGGAAGGGGCGGGAGTTCCGCGTAGCGCCCGATGACCTCGCGGAACGCGTGGTACTTCGCGGTGGGGCGGCCGGCCTCGTCCATCGGGGCGTCGTAGTCGTAGGACGTGACGGTCGGCCGGTAGTCGCCGTCGTGCAGGTCACCGCCCGCGTTCGCGCCCGCCCAGAACCCGAAGTTCGTGCCGCCGTGCGCCATGTAGAGGTTCACCGACGCGCCCGCCGCCAACACCTCGTCCAGCGCTCGGGCGGCCTCCCCGGGGTCGCGCACCACGTGCCGGTCGCCCCAGTGGTCGAACCAGCCGTCCCAGAACTCCATGCAGAACAGGGGATCGTCGGGCCGCAGCGCGCGGAGTTCGGCGAACTGGCCGGTGGCGTCGCTGCCGAAGTTCACCGTCGCCACCGCCCCCGGCACCGCGCCACCGGTCAGGAACAGCGCCGAACCGCCGTCGGAGGTGAACAGCGGCACGTCGACACCGCGTGCCACCAGACCGTCCCGCAGGTGCTCCAGGTAGGCCGAATCCGAGCCGTACGAACCGTACTCGTTCTCGACCTGCACCAGCACGACGTTCCCGCCGCGCGTCACCTGGTGCCGCGCGACCAAGGGGATCAGCACGTCGAACCAGCGGTCCACGGCGGTCAGGAAGCCGGGGTGCGCGCACCGCAACGGCCCCGGCAGCCACGACGGCAGGCCGCCGTTCTCCCACTCCGCGCAGATGTACGGGCCGGGGCGGACGATCGCGTCCAGCCCGGCGTCGGCGGCCAGCCGGAGGAACCCGTCCAGCTCGTCGAGCCGCTCGTGGCGGCCCGGCCGGGGTTCGTGCAGGTTCCACGGGACGTAGGTCTCGACGGTGTTCAACCCCATGCCGCGCAACACCTCCAGCCGCTCGGCCCACTGCGCGGGGTGGGTGCGGAAGTAGTGCATCGCGCCGGACAGCACGCGGTGCTCCCGCCCGTCGCGCAGAAACCGCCCCGGGGCGACGGCGAATTCGGTCATGGCGACCTCCTGTTCGGACGTGTTCGGTTCGGCCGCTCGACTTGACGTGGCCGGAAAGCGCTTTCACCATGCGGTGCGGGACACCCCGAGGAGGGTCGATGGGTTGGCAGCTCGCGGTGAGCACGCTCGGCACGCCGGACTTGACGCTGGCGCAGGCCGCGCACCTGGCCGCCGCGCACGGCTGCGCCGGTCTGGAGATCCGGGTGCACGGCGAGGTCCACCCGGGCATGGACACCGGGCGGGCGCGCGCCGTGCTCGCCGACGCCGGTCTGGAAGCCGCCTGCCTGGCCGGCTACGCGAAGGTCTGCGCGCCCGGCCCCGACGAGCCGGTGCTCGCCGGGTTGCGCTCGCTGATCGGTCTCGCCGCCCGGCTCGGCGCGCCCGCGCTGCGGGTGTTCCCCGGCGGCACCGCCGACCCGCGCGGCCGGATCGCCGCCGTGCTGCCCGACCTGCGCGCGGCCGGCGTCCGGTTGCTGGTCGAGACGCACGACACGCACCCCACCGGGGCCGCCGCCGGCCGCCTGGTCGAGGCGTTCGAACCGGACCTGGTCGCCGTGCTGTGGGACGCCCTGCACCCGTGGCGGCACGGCGAGCCGCCTGCCGCCACCCGGGCCGCGCTCGGCGCGCACCTGGCGTACTTCCAGGTCAAGGACGCGGTCGCGGTCGACGACCCGACGCCCGTGCCGCCGGGGCGGGGCGCCGTGCCGCTGGACGGGTGCGCCGCCGCGCTCGCCGACTGGTCCGGCTGGGTGTCCCTGGAGTGGGAACGGCCCTGGTACCCCGGCCTCGGCCCGGTGGACGAACCGCTGCGCGCGGCCGCCGCCTGGTTGCACGCCCACCGCACCTCCGGCTGAACTCGACTGCCGAGGATCGTTCGGTCGGGGAGCGGACAAGTCAATCAGCCGGCGATCAGCCGATCAGAAGCGAACAGGCTCAGTCGTGGTCCGGCGCGCCGGTCAGGTGGTGCTCGGCCGCGCCCACGGCCTCCATCAGCACGCGCCGCACGTGCCCGCCCCGTGCCCGGTAGACCGCGCGCCGGCCCTCCCGGCGGACCGTGACCAGGCCGGTGAGCCGGAGTTTCGCCAGGTGCTGCGACACGGCGGGGCGGGCCGTGCCGACCGCGTCGGCGAGCGTGGTCACGTCGTACTCCCGGCCGCAGAGCAGCCACAGCATCCGGAACCGGGTCGCGTCGGCGAGCATCCGGAACCCGTCCACGGCCGCCTCGACGTGCGTGCCGTCGGGCAGCTGTTGCCAGTGGGCGGCTGTTGCAACGTCGTCGCGTGCGTACATGAGCACATATAGTGCCGGCATGCCCGGAGTTCTGCGCTCCCGCACGTACCGCCGGCTCTTCGCCGCCCAGGTCGTCGCCCTCACCGGCACCGGACTGGCCACCGTCGCCCTCGGGCTGCTCGCGTACCGGCTGGCCGGCGGGGACGCCGCCGTCGTGCTCGGCACCGCGCTGGCGGTCAAGATGGTCGCCTACGTGGCGGTCGCCCCGGTGGCCGGCGCGCTGGCCGGGCTCGTGCCCCGCCGGGCGCTGCTCGTCGGGCTCGACGTGGTGCGGGCCGGCGTCGCGGTCGCGCTGCCCTGGGCGGACGCCGTGTGGCAGGTCTACCTGCTGATCTTCCTGTTGCAGGCCGCGTCCGCCGCGTTCACGCCGACGTTCCAGGCGGTCGTGCCCGACGTGCTGCCCGACGAGCGCGACTACACCAGGGCGCTGACCCTCTCGCGGCTGGCCTACGACCTGGAGAGCCTGCTCAGCCCGTCGCTGGCGGCCCTGGCGCTGCTCGTGGTCGGGTACGAGAACCTGTTCTTCGGGACCGCGATCGGGTTCGCCGCGTCCGCGATGCTGGTCGCGTCGGTGGGGCTGCCCGGCCTCGGCGCGCGCAGTTCGTTCTCCGCCCGGGGGATCCGGATCTACCTCGGCACACCCCGGCTGCGCGGGCTGCTCGCCGTGCACCTGGCGGTGTCGGCGGCCGGGGCGGTCGTACTGGTGGGCACGGTCGTGCTGGTGCGCGACGGGCTCGGCCTGGGTGCCGCCGAGGTCGCCGTGGCCTTCGCCGCCAACGGGACCGGGTCCCTGCTCGCCGCGCTGGCGCTGCCGCGCGTGCTGGACGCCTTCCCGGAGCGGGCGGTGATGCTGCGCGCGGCGTGGGGGACGGGCGCGGTGCTGGCCGTCGGCTCCCTGGTGGCCGGGAGCTGGCCCGGGTTGCTGGTGGTGTGGTTCGTGGTCGGGGCGGGCGGTTCGCTGGTGCTGACCCCGGCGGCACGGCTGCTGCGCAGGTCCGCGCAGGCGGGGGACCGGCCGGGGTTGTTCGCGGCGGACTTCGCGCTGTCGCACGCCTGCTGGCTGGCGTGCTACCCGGTCGCCGGGTGGCTGGTGACGGTCGGCGGGGCCGGGTTGGCGTTGCCGGTGATGGGGGCGGTCGCGGTGGCGTCGACGGCGGTGGCCGGCCGCCTGTGGCCGTCGCCGGACGCGGAGGTCGTGGAGCACTCGCACGTCGGCCTCGACCCGGACCACGACCACGTGCGCGACGCCGTCCCGGTCGGCGGCGGCCGGCGGCACGCCCACCCGTACCGGATCGACGACCACCACCCCCGGTGGCCGCGCGGCTGACGGTCAGGCCGCCCGACGCCGGCTCACCGGCCGCAGGCGGGGCCGGGCCCGCGCTGCCGGGGACTCCGGCGGGTCCTCCACCCCCGCCCCGAGATCGGGCGCGTCCGGCAGCGGCTCCGCGACGCGCCCACCGTCCGGATCGCGCCGTCCCCGGTGCACGACCACCAGCAGCGCCAGCCCGAGCACCAGGATCGCGTGCGAGGTGACCCGCTGGACCGTCGCCTCCCCGTTCACCAGGTCCTGCACCGAGAACGCGCCCAGCACCGCGACGAACCCCGCGACCACCGGCAGCATCCCGGTCGTCGCGCGCGGCCGCAGCGCCGTCCACAGCAGCCCCAGGCCCAGCGCCAGGTTCCACGCGGTGCTCTCGTTGAACAGGTGGCTGCCGCTCGCCCCGTGGATCCCGTGCCCGGCCGGACCGCCCGCCGGACCCGACCCGAGCACCTGGCCCAGCCCCAACGTGATCTGCGCGACCGCGACCCCCGCCAACGCCACCCTCGGGTACCACCCGCGCGTCGCCCCGACCGGCGGCGCGGCCGCCAGCACCGAGTCCACCAGGTCCGGCGTCACCGTGGCCGGCCGCAGGCGCAACGTCCTGGTCAGCGCCGCGGCGTCGTCCTGCCACGCGCGGCACGCGGCGCACCCGTCGAGGTGCGCGTCGGTGTCGCCGGCGGGGGCGGGTTCGGGTTCGCCGTCCAGCCGCGCCGACAGGGCCTCCCGGCACGAGTCGCAGTCCACGCCCATATTGTCGGCCAAGTGGGTCTGGAAGTTCCCGGGGCGGGGTGCACTAGCCTGGGGCACTGTGTCGATCTCACGCGGTGACGACGACGCGGTCACGCGCCTGGCCCTGGCCGCCGGCTCCGGAGACCGCGCCGCGTTGGAGCGGTTCGTCCGCGCCACCCAGCGCGACGTGTGGCGGCTGGTCGCCCACCTGACCGACCCCGGCCGGGCCGACGACCTGGCGCAGGAGGTCTACCTGCGGGCGCTGCGCAGCCTCCCCGCGTTCGAGGGGCGTTCCTCGGCCCGCACCTGGCTGCTGTCCATCGCCCGCCGCACCGTCGTGGACCACATCCGGACCGCCGGCGCGCGCCCGGTGATCGCCTGGTCGGCCGACTTCCAGCAGGCCTCCGACGCCCAGCGCTCGGCCGCCCGGACCGCCGGCTTCGAAGACGTGGTCGAACTCAACCTGATGCTGGCCGCGCTGCCCGCCGACCGCCGGGAAGCGCTCCTGCTCACCCAGGTCCTGGGCCTGTCCTACGCCGAAGCCGCCGAGGTGTGCGGCTGCCCGATCGGCACCGTGCGCTCCCGCGTCGCCCGAGCCCGCGAAGACCTCCTGCGCGGCCAAGGCCACGAGGGCATGACCGCCGGCTGACCCGACACCTTCCGCTCACCGCCGAGCACGGGCGATCTCGGCCGGAAGCGGTGGCTTCCGGCCGAGATCCCCGTGGTCACCGGCCGGAGCCGGCGGTGGTCAGCGGCCCGACCGGGTGTTGCGGACGGTCCACTTCACCGCGCGGGTCGTGCCGTCGGCCGCGTTCGCCTGGCCGATGATCACCCCGTTGTTGTTGATCGCCACCGGGGCGCTGGACGTGCCGCCCAGGGTGCCCAGGTCGACGGCCTTCCCGTTGCGCCACAGGAACGCGCGCTGCTGGCCGGACGCCGAGCTGTAGCCGACGACGTCACCGGCGTCGTTGATCGCCAGCGCCTCGGCCGGTCCGGGCACGTCGAGCACGACCTGACGCCCGCCGCGCCACACCGTGGCCCGCCGCACGCCCGCCGCGTCCTGCGTCCACCCGACGACGTCACCGCACTCGTTGACCGCCTGCGGCGAGGACGCGACCGCGCCCACCCCGCCGGGCAGCACCGTCACCGCGTCGCCCTGCCACCGCACCGGCTGGTTGTCGCGGTTGCCGACGATCACGCCCGACTCGTTCGCCGCCACCACCGAGTACGGCCCGGTCCCGGCGACCGCCGCCAGGCGCGTGCACGAGCCGTCCTGGCAGCGGAAGGCGTTCTTGTCGTCGCCGAACATCGGCAGTTGCGTACCCGCGACCAGGCCGTGGTCGTTGATCACCGGGATGCTCAGGTGCGGGCCGCTCACCGACAGGCCCTGGTGCCGGTCGACCTTCCACAGCGCGGCGGCTTCCTGGTGGTAGCCGTACGGCGAGCGCGAGTACGTCATCGGCACGTCGCCGTTCGCGTTGATCGCGCTCGCGATCACCCAACCCGAACCGGACGGCCCGATGTTCGTGGTCGTGCCGTTGTGCCAGATCCTCGGCTGCTGCTGGTAGGTCCCGCTGACGCTGAGGGACTCCAGGCCCAGCACCTGGCCGCGCGCGTTGATCGCGTTGGCGCTGCCCCGGCCCAGGTCGGCCGGCGCGCCCCGGTCCCACAGCACGGCGCGGGAACCGGTGCTGCCGGAGTTGGTGCCGGCGATCTGCCCGTGGTCGTTGACGGCCACCACGCGGGCGGTGCCGCCGGGCAGCGGCGGGAGTTCGGTGATCGTCACGCGGGTCGCGGCGGCTTCGGCGGGTGCCGCGAGGGCCAGCGGCAGGGCGGCCGCGAGCAGCAGTGGTACCAGGAGTCGCTTGTGGGGCATGGTCGCTCCGATGTGGTGAACGTTGGCGGCGCGACTGGGACGCTAGCGGCGGTCGCCTGGAATCTGCGTCCGCCGGATAGCGGAAGATCACGCCGTCAGCCGGGATTCTGGTGAGCCGGCCGGTGGTGCTTGCTCCGTCTGGACGTGTACGGGACGAAATCCGGCCCGTCCGGGGTGTCGATCAGCTCCCACTGGAACGCCTCCAGCGTGACGTCCGTCCGCGCACCGAACTCGCGCAACAGGTCCGCGACGGGGCCGGGCGGCAGCAGGTCGGCGGTCCGGTTCAACTCCGCCTCCGGGTCCAGGCCCAGCTCCCGCGCCACGTGGACCCACAGCGCCAGGCCGGTCATCACCTCACGGGGGTCCCGCTCGTCGTCCTTCAGGCTCGCCGCGGCCGACGCCGTCATCGACGCCCGGAACAGCTCGGGGGACCGGGCGCGGAGGGCGACGACCACCGGTCTCGGGAAGTTCTTGCCCATGGCGGATTCCTGTCTGTCGTAGAGGTTCCTGTCGTCGGGGTGTTCGGCGGGCCGGACCGCCGGGCAGGGTGTGCTCCGACGAGTCTGGCAGCTCCCGGGGTTCGGCGGTGGGTCCGCGCGGAACGGCGGATCATCGATGGCGATCGATGTAGTGGTGTCGGATACATCGATGCGATTCGATTGACTCGCGGCTCGGCCGCTGTCCAGGATGTCGGTATGAGGACTGCCCGATGACGTTGACCGCGCACGACGCCGAGCGCTACGCCGACCGGTTCGCCTGCCTCGCCGACCCGACGCGGGTCCGGCTGCTGCACACCGTCGCCACCCACCGGGGCGAGATCGCGGTGGGCGCGCTGGCCGACGAACTCGGGATCGGCCAGTCGACCTGCTCGCACCACGTTCGACGGCTCGCCGGGGCCGGGTTCGTGCGGCTGCGCCGGGACGGCGCGGCCACGCTCGTGTCGGTCGACCCCGCCGCCCGCGCCGGGCTGCCCAGCGCCGCCGACGCGGTCCTGGGCACGGTCGCCCGCCCGCCGGCCGTGACCCCGCCGCCGGGCGTGCTGGTGCGCGCGATGACCGAGGACGACTGGGCCGACGTGCGGCGCGTCTACGGCGAGGGCATCGCGACCCGCAACGCCACGTTCGAGACCGAGGTCCCGAGCCGCCGCACGCTCGACGCCAAGTGGCTGCCCGACCACCGCTGGGTGGCCGAGGTCGACGGCCTGGTCGCGGGTTGGGGCGCGGCCACGCCCGTGTCGCCGCGCGAGTGCTACTCGGGCGTCGTGGAGACCTCGGTGTACGTGGCCGAGCACGCGCGCGGCCGGGGCGTCGGCAAGGCGGTGCTGCACCGGCAGGTGACGGCGGCCGACGAAGGCGGGCTGTGGACGTTGCAGACCGCGATCTTCCCGGAGAACCGGGCGAGCATCGCGCTGCACCACGCCGCCGGGTTCCGCACGATCGGTGTGCGGGAACGCATCGCGTGCCACTACGGGGCGTGGCGTGACACCGTGCTGCTGGAACGCCGGTTCGGCTGACCCGATCCCGGCGCGCCCGGCCGGGTGGTCGGCGGGATCGCGCCGGAATGCAACGAAGCCGTGCCAGGAGGTCACTGTCCCGTAGAGGGGGCGGCGGCCGTCGAGGGGCTGTCGCGGTGATCGGGGGAGCGCGCACATGGCCGGCGGGAAAACACTCGTGGTGGGGTTGGCGGTGGCCGGACTGGCCGCCGTCACCGGTCCCTCTTCCGCGATCGAGCCGGGATCGGCGAAGCCGGTGGTGGCCGCGTCCGGTCCGTCCGGCGTCGTCACGCTCGTGACCGGCGACCAGGTCGAACTGCGCGGCGGGAAGGCGCTGGTGCGGCCCGGCGAAGGACGTGCCGGTGTGCGGTTTCGGCAGGTTGTGGACGAGCGGGGTGACGTGCACGTCGTGCCGTCCGATGTCGCTGCTGATGTCCGGTCTGGTCGGTTGGACGGGCGGTTGTTCGATGTCTCGGGGTTGATCCGCGCGGGGTATGACGACCGGTCGAGTGGGGTGACTCCGTTGATCGTGGTGTCGTCCGGTCCGCGTTCGGCCGGTGCGGTGGATCTTCCGGGTGTGGGTGGTTATGCGGTGGAGGTCCCGAAGGACGGCGGGTTCTGGTCCGGTGTGCGTTTGGCGGGTGTGGACAGGGTGTGGTTGGACGGTCCGGTGCGGGCGTCGTTGGACCGGAGTGTGGTGCAGATCGGTGCGCCGGAGGCGTGGCGGGCCGGGTACACCGGGCGTGGCGCGAGGGTCGCGGTGCTCGACAGCGGGATCGACGCGTCGCATCCGGATCTGGTGGGTGCGGTGGTGGAGGCGAGGGATTTCACGGGTGGTGGGTCGACCGAGGACCGGGTGGGTCACGGCACGCACGTCGCCGCGATCGTCACCGGCTCGGGCCGCTACCGGGGTGTGGCCCCGGACAGTGTGTTGTTGGTGGGCAAGGTGTTGGGTGATACGGGTGGTGGTCGGGAGTCGGCGGTCGTGGCGGGGATGCAGTGGGCCGCCGAGGCGCACGCCGACGTGGTGAACCTCAGCCTGGGCGATTCGTGGCCGACCGACGGCGGGGACCCGGTGTCGACGGCGCTCGACCGGATCAGTGCCGAGCATGATGTGTTGTTCGTGGCGGCGGCGGGCAACGGTGGTCCGGAGGCCCGGACGATCGGCAGTCCGGCGGCGGCGGATGCGGCGTTGACGGTGGGTGCGGTGGATCGGGAGGATCGGCTCGCGGGGTTCTCCTCGCGTGGTCCGCGTTGGCGGAACGACGCGATCAAGCCCGACGTCACCGCGCCGGGTGTGGGGATCGTGGCCGCGAAGGCCGGCAACGGCAGGATCGGCGTGCCGGTGGATGCGGCGCATGTCGCGTTGTCCGGGACGTCGATGGCGGCTCCGCATGTGGCGGGTGCGGCGGCGATCCTGGCCGCCCGGTATCCGGACTGGAGCGCGCAGCGGCTCAAGGGTGCGTTGATGGGCAGTGCGTTCCCGGATCCGGGGTTGTCGGTGTTCGAGCAGGGTGCGGGCCGGGTCGACGTCGCCCGGGCTTCCCGTCAGACCGTGTGGTCGTCGCCGGGGTCGTTGAGCCTGGGCACCGCGCTCTGGCCGCACGACGACGACCCGGCCATCGAACGGAAACTGTTCTACCGCAACGACGGCACGTCGCCGCTGGTGTTGCGCGTCGAAGCGGAATTGAAGGACCCCAGGGGAAATCCCGCTCCGGGAGGCATGGTCGCGGTCACGCCGCAGGAGGTCGCTGTCGCGCCGGGTGCGTCGGCGGAGGTCGCGGTGACCGTGCGGACGTCGTTGGGCGGCCCGGATGGCGTCTACGGCGGTGTGGTCGTCGCGACCGGCGGCGACATCGTCCTCCGCACGCCGCTGGCCGTCACCAAGGAGGTCGAGAGCTATGACGTCACACTCGTCTTCCGCGGCAACGAAGGCGAACCGACGCCCGACTACTCGTACCGATTCGTCAGCCACACCGAGGAGCGTGCGCACGTCCAGTACGACCCGTCGGGTGTGGTGAAGACCAGGCTGCCCAAGGACGTCTACTACTTCGACGCCGGGATCGAGCAGCCGTCGAGCCGGCACCGGGCGCTGTTCGCCGAACCGGCGATCACCGTCGACCGGGCGGCCGAGTTCGTGTTCGACGCCCGGGACGCCAAACCGATCACGGTGGGCGTGGACCGGCCCGAAGCGGAGCCGGGCGGCACCTCGACGTCGGTCGGGATGACGACCGACCACGGCGAGGTCGGGACGACCTACCTCGGCTACGGCTTCGACGCCGACTACTACGCACCGTCCAAGACCACCGCGCCCGGCCGCGCGTCGTTCACCGTGCAGGCGACGCTCGCCCGGCCGGACGGCAACGGGACGTTCGTCGGCAGTCCGTACCAGTACAACGTGTCGTTCACGACCGACGGCGGGATTCCGGCGCACCTGGCGTACCGCTGCGCCGACCGCGATCTGGCTCGGGTGGACACGCGGGTCGCGGCGTCCGGCGCGGGCCAGATCGGGTTCCGCGACAAGATGGCCGGCGGGACGTTGCCGTTGAAGGTGGTCGAGCGGTACACGCCGGGCGTCGACTGGAGCACCTCGTTCACCCAGGCCGGGAGGCCGACCGCGCCCCCGGACGCGTTCCAGCGCGACGCCGCACCCCGCCGGTACCGCGCGTCCGCCGAGGTCGGGTGGAACGCCGCCGTGTTCGGTCCGGCGTTCCCGGTCGCGCCGGAGCCGGCCTGGTGGGCGGGCCGGCAGGGCGACCAGGTGTTCGTGGGCGTGCCGCTGTTCAGCGACCAGGACCCGCGCCACGCCGGGTTCTCGGCGACGGCGACGGCGCGCACCGCGCTGCACAGGGACGGCGTGCTCGTCGCCGAATCCCCGAACGCGGGCGGGCTGAACGCGACCGTGCCCGGCGGAGGAGGCGGCTACCTGCTGCACGCCGAGGCGTTGCGGTCCGGCGTGTCGGAGCTGTCCACGCACGTGAGCGCCGACTGGACGTTCACCTCGGACACGGTCGAGGGCGGCCCGGCGGCGTTGCCGTTGTTGGCGGTCCGGTTCGCGCCGGCGCTGGACGACCACAACCGGGCCGCGGCGGGCCGTCCGTTCGCGTTCCCGGTGTACGTGCAGCGCAACGGGGTGGCGACACCGGGCGACGTGCGGACCGCCGTCCAGGTGTCGTACGACGACGGCGCGTCGTGGAAGTCGGTGCCGCTGGTGCGGACCGGGCCGCGCTGGATCGCCGCGGTGCGGCACCCGGCCGGGGCGGCGTTCGTGTCGCTGCGGGCTTCCGCGTCGGACCGGGACGGCAACGCCGTGACGCAGACGATCATCCGCGCCTACGGGCTGCGGTAGGTCAGCCGGTCGGGTCCGTCGTCGGCGGGTCCAGCGGGTTGCCGAGCACGCGCGCGTCCCAGCCGGCGCGGAACAGGTCGGCCGCGGCGCAGTCGGGTTTGCGGTCGGCCTGGTCGCGGGCGTGCGCGAGGAACGCGGGTGCGAAGCCCAGGCGCGGGAAGCGGTGCAGCAGCTCGGCCTTGAAGGTGTCGGTGAACTGGTCCAGCCGGCGGCCGGAGACGTCGGCGCTGACCGCGACCTGGAGCAGGTGGCTCTCGGGGTCGTGCTCGGCCGGCACGTCGTCGCGCATGTGCAGCACGATGACCTCCGCCAGCCGGTCGCGCCTCGGCCGGGCCCAGCCCGCACCCGTGGCGAACACCTTGGCCAACTGGCCGCCCGCTTCCTCGAACGGCAGTCGGTGGCTGTCGAACGGAGGGGTGAGCGCGAGGTCGTGCAGGAGCGCGGCGACGTAGAGGAGTTCGGCGTCGTGCTCGATCCCGTGCGCGGCGGCGTGGGCGGCGGCCCAGGAGTACGCGCGCAGCGAGTGGTTGCGCAGCCACGGTTCCGCGTGCTCGTGGCACACGTCGAGGGCGGCGCGGGCGGCGGCCGTGTCGGGCCCGGTGAAGAAGTCCACGACGGTCAGCCTAGGTCAGCCCACCCACCCCTTCCCGCCCTGACACCGCCCCGCCTGCCCCAGGACTGGCCTGGCCCATCCTGCCCGCCGCCTACCCCTGGGACTGGCCCGCCCGCGCTGCCCTGCGCGCCCACCCCTCCCGCGCCACAACCTGGCGTGCCGCCGGTGTCGGTCTCGCCCCCACTGTTGCCCCACCCGCACCGCACCTTGTCGCGCCGCCTGGGGCAGCGCCGCCCACCGCCGCCTCGCCTCGCAGCGGGGTTGTGCCCCGACCCGCAGCATGGCCCCGGCCCCGGCGCACCGCGCTGCGCGGCATCGCCCTGGACCGCGCCCCTGGACCGGACCGCACGCCTCGCCCTGCCCGGACCGGCCTGGACCGCATGGCACCACGTGGGATCGCACCGATGCATCGCGCCGGGCGCGGATTCATATGGCATTGCAGCGCTGCATACGGCGCGCTGCATTGCGCGGGATTGCAGCGCTGCATGCGGTTGCAGCGCATTGCGGGGCGTTGCAGCGCTGCAAAAGCGGCCCGCAACCACGACGGCGGGGCGGCGGCGCGGCGTACTCGTCAGGGGAACTCGATGATCACCTTTCCACGCACGCCACCTTGCTCCAGCGCGCGGTGCGCGGCGGCGATGTCGGCCAGGGGGAACACCCGGTCCACCTCCGGGCGCAGTGCGCCGGTACCCACCCAGCGGCCCAGTTCGGCCAGCAGGGCGGAAGTCGGGTTGCCGCTGAAGAAGCGGACCCAGCGGTGGCGGTGCAGGGCGTGGGTCGCGACATAACCCAGCGAGCGGACCGGGTGGTCCAGGTCGAACGCGATCGTGACCATCCGCCCGCGCGGCGTCAGCAGTCTGCGGAACGCGGGCAGGTCGGTGCCCACCGTGTCCAGGACGACGTCGAAGTGGCCCAGGTCGCCGGTTGTGCGGTAGTCGACGGCCTCGTCAGCTCCCAGCTCCCGGGCCAGGTCCAGGTTGGCGGCGCTCGCCGACGCGGTGACGTGGGCTCCCATCGCCTTCCCCAACTGCACGGCGACGTGCCCGACGCCGCCGGTCCCGCCCCGGACCAGCAGGCGTTCGCCGGGTGCGAGCGCGGCCTTGTCGCGCAACGCGGTGATCGCCGTCGTCCCGGAAGGCAGCGCCGCGGCCCGCACCGCGTCCAGGCCGGCGGGCACGTGGTCGAGGCGTTCGACGGGCACCGCCACGTACTCGGCGGCCGAGCCCATCCGTCGCCCGAGCAGTCCCCAGACCAGGTCGCCGGCCGCGAACCGGCCGGTTCCGGTGACGACCTCGCCGACCAGGTCGATGCCCACCCGCTTGGGGAACCGCCGACCGCTGAACGGGCGCAGCCGCCCGGCGCGCAACGCCAGTTCGCCGCCGTTGACCGACACCGCCCGCACCCGGACCAGCACCTCGCCGGGGCCGGGTCGCGGCACCGGGCCGGTGGTCACGGACAGGACTTCAGGAGGGCCGTACCGGTCGTAGGTCGCGAGCCGCATCGAAGTGGAAGCCATGCTCCACTTCTAGCAGCGGAACCGGGCGAGGTCGTCCGGTCGGGCCGATGTGAGAGCAGCGGCCACGAGATCACCTCGGTTGGGCGGGCGGATGCGACAGGCCGGGAACGGCCGCGACGTACGATCGCGGTGAGGGCGGGTCGCCAGGCCGAGATTCCGGCACCGGTGTGAGGGAAGGGTCGGGATGTTCGGCTGGAAGAAGAAGAGCAAGAAGAAGCTCGACGATCTGATGGCGCAGCTCAGGCCCGACCTGAGCCGGGAATCGCTCGGCGTCGGGCCCGCCTTCCCGGGCGTCGCCCCGAACCCGGTGCTCAGCCGTGACGCGGGGCAGCGCAACGCGGAACTGCGCACGGGGGCGCTCGCGCTCGGTGTCCTCGTCGACTGGCGGGAGGTCAACAGCAATCCACGCGTGGTCCTGATGTTCGACGTGGAGACCGCCGACGGCGTCTCGTTCCGCGGTATCGCGGACGAAGACCTCACGATCACCGAACTCACCCGGCTCGCCCCGGGGCAGACGTTGCCCGTGCGCTACCGGCCGGCCGTCATGGACCACTACGTCGCCCTCGCCCGGGACGCCGACCCCGCCCACGTGCGGCAGCTCTCCGACGAGATCGCGCGCCGCAAGCGGACCTGACCCCGAGGCCCTCGGCCGGATCCCTAGGTCAGCCAGAGGACCGCGCCCGCCGCCACGGCGAAGCACAGCACCACCGGCAGCGCACCGCCGAACCGCGACGTCACGTCCTCGTCGTGGCCCGGTGCCAGGTCGTGCAGCCGACGGGCCAGCGCGCCCAGCTCGGCCACCGGCCGTTGGCTCGACGCGAGCGTGAACCGCGCCCCCGACTCCAGCTCCAGCACCAGCCGCTCGCCGTCGCGCCGGATCGACGTCACCGCCGACCACGGCACGCGGTAGGTCTTCAGCCACGACCGCACCGACGCGTGGTCCTGGTGGAACACCGCCGACGGCCGTCCGCGCACCCACCCCGCGAGCACGCACGTCCCGGCCGTCCACAGCGCCGTCAGCACCACGGGCCCGTCCACGGTCATCGCGCCCACGGTCAGGAACAGCGCGGCGGCGAACAGCCACCACCCGGCCACCACGTCCCGGCGGTGCGGCGGCACCGGGTACGGCAGCGGCGGGACTTCCAGCGCCACGCCCAGCAGTTCCTCGCCCGGGTCGTCGAAGCGCGGCAGCTCCCGGTGACTGGGGCGCAGCGGCCGGGTGGGCAGCAGGACCTTGTCCGGGCCCGACAGCACCACCCAGCCGCCGTGGCTCAGGTCGCCCACCGCCAGCATCCGGTCGTCCTCGAACGGCAGCGACACCGGCATCGACGCGAAGGGCCGGCCGTCGACGGTGTGCAGCACCGCCCGGCCGCGCGGATCCGCCCGCACCAGCACCTCGACCGCCGGCGACGGGCTCGCGAACACCCGCTGCCACGCGTGCCGCCCGGCCAGGTCGCGCAGCCGCAGGAAGGCGGCCATGCCCAGCGACACCGTCATCACGGTCAGCGGGAACGTCACGTCCCGGGGCTCGGCGACCAGCTCCGCCCACTCGCCGTCGACCAGCACCGGCACGTCGGAGCCGACCGCGTACCCGGCGGTGGACAGCACGTCGAACGTCCGCTGCGACGCCGCCAGCCGCACCGTCACGTCGTGCTCGCCGACCGCGGTCACCGTGCCGCCGACCCGGCTCGCCGCCGCGGTGTGCTCGGCCAGTTCCGACGAGTCCACCAGGTACTTCACCAGGGCCAGCACCCCCACCAGCAGCATCAGCACCGCCACGACCGTGCGTCCGGTGAACCGCACGGGCGTCGCGTGCGGCACCCGGACCGGTGTGCTGATCGCCCCGATCACCCGGTGCTGCGCCCGCCGCGCCTCCACCAGCCACAACGCCACCAGCGCGCACGCCAGCCCGTGCAGGCCGAACGCGAGCCGGATGCCCTCGTCGGCCTCGGACACCACCTCGGCCAGCCCGAAACCGGCCCCGAGGGCGCAGCCGAGCACCGGTTCCCGCCACAGCAGCACGGGCGTGGCCAGCAGTGCCGCCGCGACCACCGACAGCCACGGGTCGGGGTAGCACGGCGCGGTGGGCGTGCACGCGGTCGGGGCGGTGATGGCGTAGCCGAAGGCGAATCCCCAGCCGACCAGCAGCACGCCTTTGCAGACCCACGCCGGCACGGCGTGCGCCTCCCAGCGGCGCAGGTCCCCGGCGGTGAACGGTCGACTCATACCGGAGATCCTGCGTTACGGGACGACGCCGTCCGCCACCAGCCCCGCGTAGATGGCCGCGCCGACGGCGGTCAGCGCGGACTGCGGCCGGATCATCACGGTGAACGTGCCGATCCGGCCGTCCGCGTCGAGTTCGATCAGGTCGACGCCCTCGACGTCCTTGCCCTCCACCACGGTCCGGAACCGCAGCACGTGCCCGTCCACGCCGTCGTACCGGCCGACGTACCGGAAGTCCCGGAACGTGCGCTGCAACACCCGGAACAGGGCCCGCACCGCGTCGACGCCCTCGAACGGCCGGTACTTCACCGGGCTGTGGAAGGTGATGTCGTCGGCGAACAGCGCCGTGGCGGCGGTGAAGTCGCCGGACTCGATCGCCGCGCGGAACTCGTCCACCGCGTTGGGCCGCACCGGTTCGTCGTCCACGGGAATCCTCCTAGATCGTCGTCGCCAGCCGCGTGCCCTGGTCGATGGCGCGTTTGGCGTCCAGTTCGGCGGCGACGTCCGCCCCGCCGATGACGTGCGCGCCCACCCCGCGTTCGGCCAGCACGTCGACCAGGTCGCGCACGGGCTCCTGGCCCGCGCACACCACGACCGCGTCGACCTCCAGCAGCCGGGGCCGCTGCCGCTTCGGCCCGAACGTGAGGTGCACGCCCTGCGGGGTGATCCGCTCGTAGTTTACGCCGGTCAGCTGCTCGACGCCCTTCGCCGCCAGCGCCGCCCGGTGCACCCACCCGGTGGTCTTGCCCAGTCCCTTGCCGATGCGCGACGCCTTGCGCTGCAACAGGTACACCTGCCGGGCGGGCGCGGCCGGGCGTGGCGCGGCCAGGCCGCCGCGAGCCGCGCCCCAGTCGGCGACGCCCCACTCGGCCATCCACTCGGCCAGGTCGAGCGCGGGGGAGGTGCGGTGGGTGAGGAACTCGGCGACGTCCACGCCGATGCCGCCCGCGCCGATCACCGCGACCCGCGCCCCGACCGGCGCGCCGCCGCGCACCACGTCCGCGTACGACAGGGCGTGCTCCACGCCCGGGATCGCGGGCACCCGGGGCACCACGCCGGTCGCGACCACCACGTCGTCGAACCCGGTCAGGTCGTCGGCGGTCGCGCGCCGGCCCAGGTGCAGCCGCACGCCGGTCACCTCGACCCGCCGCCGGTAGTAGCGGATGGTCTCGGCGAACTCCTCCTTGCCGGGGATCCGCCGGGCGATCGCGAACTGGCCGCCGATGTCGTCGTCGGCCTCGAACAGCTCCACGTCGTGCCCGCGCTCGGCCAGCGCGACCGCCGCCGACAGCCCGGCCGGGCCCGCGCCGACCACCGCGACCCGCTTGGCCCGGCGCGCGGGCAGCAGGGTCAGCGTGGTCTCGTTGCCCGCGCGCGGGTTGACCATGCAGGACGCCTTCTTCAGCGCGAACGTGTGGTCCAGGCACGCCTGGTTGCACGCGATGCAGGTGTTGATCTCGTCGGCGCGCCCGGTCTCGGCCTTGCGCACCCACTCCGGGTCGGCCAGGAACGGCCGGGCCATCGACACCAGGTCCGCGTCGCCGCGCGCCAGCACCTCTTCGGCGACCTGCGGCATGTTGATCCGGTTCGAGGTGACCACGGGGATGCCGAGGTGCGGGCGCAGCTTCGCGGTCGCCCCGGCGAACGCCGCGCGCGGCACGGACGTGACGATGGTGGGCACGCGCGCCTCGTGCCAGCCGATGCCGGTGTTGACGATGGTCGCGCCGGCCGCCTCGACCTCCTGGCCGAGCGCCACGACCTCGTCCCAGCTCTGCCCGTCCGGGACCAGGTCGAGCACGGACAGCCGGTAGATCACGATGAAGTCCGGCCCGGCCGCCCGTCGGCACGCGCGCACGACCTCGACCGCGATCCGCCGCCGGGCCGCCGGGCCGCCGCCCCACCGGTCGGTGCGCTTGTTGGTGCGGGGCGCGAGGAACTGGTTGATGAAGTACCCCTCGGAGCCCATGATCTCGATGCCGTCGTAGCCCGCTTCGCGGGCGAGTTCCGCGCTGCGCGCGAACGCGGCGATCTGCGCGCGGACGCCCCGGTCGGACAGCGCGCGCGGCCGGAACTTCGAGATCGGGGACTTGATCGCGGACGCGGACACCGCCAGCGGGTGGTACGAGTAGCGGCCCGCGTGCAGCAGTTGCACGGCGATCCTGCCGTCCGCCTCGTGCACGGCGTCGGTGAGTTCGCGGTGGTGGCGGGCTTCGCGCGGGGTGGAGAGCTTGGAGGACAACGGGTAGAGCCAACCTGCGCGGTTGGGGGAGAAGCCGCCGGTGACGATCAGGCCGACGCCGCCGCGCGCCCGTTCGGCGTAGTAGGCGGCCAGCGCGCCGAAGTCCTTGAAGCGGTCTTCGTTGCCGGTGTGCATGGAGCCCATCAGCACGCGGTTGCGCAGGGTGGTGAAGCCCAGGTCGAGCGGGCGCAGCAGGTTCGGGTAGTCGGTCATCGCCGGTCGTCCTCCCGCATCGCGGCCAGCACCTCGTCGCACCACTCGACCAGCGCCTGCTCGGCCCGGACGCCGCCGCGCAGCACGAGGTACTGGTGCAGTCGCCGGCCGGTCAGCGCGGACGGGTCGGGGAAGTCCTTCTTCCCGATGGCCAGGTAGCCGTCGAGCCGCTCGGCGTGCACGTCCCGGTGCCGGGCCACCTCGGCGGCCACCGCCCCGGTGTCGCCCAGCGACGCGCCCCGGAGCTTGACCGACAGCTCGTGCCGGATGGTCGCGGGCTCGCCCGCCTCGCCCAGCCAGCGCACCACCTCGGCGCGCCCCGCGTCGGCCACCCGGTACAGCCGCTTGTCCGGGCGGCCGTCCTGGGCGATCTCCTCGCCGGTCACCCAGCCGAGGTCGACCATCCGCTTGAGGGTGCGGTAGATCTGCTGGTGGGTGGCCGCCCAGAAGAAGCCGATGGACTTGCCGAACCGCCGGGCCAGCTCGTAGCCGGTGCCGGGGCGCTCGTCCAGCGACACCAGGATCGCGTGCTCCAACGCCATGTTACCGGACAGTAGTATGCAACGACCTGCTGTGCAACCAGTTGCACACTCAGTACTGGAGCAGGCCCAGCACCAACCCGGCGAGGAACAGCAGCAGACCGCCGAGCACCAGTACCCGGGTACTGGCGACCAGCGCGCGCCAACCGAGCACCTCGGGCGGCGGGTAGAGGGGGTGGACCAGGGTCGGGGGCTGCTCCTCGTACGGGGCGGGACGCCACTGCGGCGACTCCACCCGCACCCCCCGCTTCCGCAGCTCCAGGACTCCGATCACGTGCGTGACCAGCTCCGCCTTGCCCGCCGCCACGACCTGCCGGACCAGCTCCTCGACCAGACCGGCGGAGACCTTCTCGTCCAGCATCACCGCGTGCAGCGCGGTCAGGGACCTCTCGTCGTGGGGGGACGCGTCCTCCGCGTGGTCACCGAGGCACAGCCCGGCCACTGCCGAGTAGACGCCGGGCAGTTGCCCGCCGATCACGTCGACGGGCGCGGGGTCGTCCTCGGTGCCCTGGACGAACGTCGCGTCCAGCAGCGTCTCGCGCATCCGCGCGCGCATCTGCGGCGTCTTCGGCGGGCCGGCCTCCTCGATCGCGGCCAGCGCGCGGGCCGCGTCCGTCGAGGACTTCGCGAGGCGCAGCGCGCTCGCCAGGGAGAGGAGGTTCGGGGGCGTGCTCACGATCGGCCTCCGCCTGTCGCGTACCCGGGCGCGACAGGTGCCGTTCCCGGTGTCATCGGCGGACTGCCCGGGGCGCTGCCCGGCGGGCGTCCGAGTTGCCGTAGAACAGCTCCAGGTCCGGGCCGACCGACACGGTCTCGTAGAGGCCGAGGGCGAGGGTCCGGCCGTCGACGTGCCGCAGCCGCACGCCGGACTCCGTGCGGAAGATCTCGTAGGCGGGTTCCTCGTCCGGCGCGTGCGCCAGCGCGACCTTGCCGTCCTCGGCGATCTCGACGGTGAAGCGGAACCGCTGGGACCGCACGCTCGGCGCGATCAGGAAGCCCCGTTCGCCACGCGAGGTGACCATGACCGTGAGCCCCCGGACGTCCCGCCGCCGGATCCGCGCCGCGTACCGCAGCACGATCACCGCCAACGCCACGGCCGCCGCCAGCGCGAGCACGACCCACGCCCAGAAACCGCGCTCCACCAGCGACGGCGCGTACTCCTCCGCGACGACCGCGCCGACTGATCCGGTCACACCTCGTCCTTCGCGACAGTCCGGGCCACCGGGTGCGGCGGGCTCGCTCGGAGATATACCGGACGTGCCCGCGTCCGTTACTCCGGCCCCGGTCCCGTTCACCCGCCCGGAGCAGTCCCGCGACGGCACGACCCCGCGACGGCCGCGTCGTGGCGGGACCCGCGCGCCGCCCGGATACCCTCACGTCCCGACACCAGGGGAGGGGGACCGCGTGCGCCTGCGTCATCCGGCGCCCAAGCCGAAGGACCCGCGTTCCGCCCTGGTCCTGACCAACGGCGTCTACGCGGACGAGCGGCTCGCCAAGCTGCGCGCGCCCGTCGTGGACGCCACCGGCATGACCGAGGTGCTGGGCGACCCGGAGATCGGCGGGTTCGACGTCACGGTGGTGCCCGACGGCACCGAGTCCGAGGTGCGGCGGGCCGTCGACCGGTTCCTGGCCGAACGCGCCTTCGACGAACTCGTCGTGGTCTACCTGTCGTGTCACGGCCTGCTCGACGCGCGCGGCCGGCTCTACTTCGCGGTCACCGACACCGATCGCGACTGGCTGCCGTCCACCGCGGTCGAGGCGCGCTGGCTGCTGGAACGGCTCGACGAGTGCCGCGCCGGCCGGCAGGTGCTGATCCTGGACTGCTGCTTCAGCGGCGCGTTCGAGCGCGGCGCGAAGGCGTCGGAGACCGAGGTGGACCTGGAGCGCCGGCTGGCGGGCGGGCGCGGCCGCGCGGTGCTGACGGCGTCGCGCGCCACCGAGTACTCGTTCGAGGGCGAGGCGTTGGGGCGCAACGGCGGCTCGGTGTTCACCGCCGCGCTGGTCGAAGGTCTGCGCTCGGGCGCGGCGGACCGCGACAACACCGGCTACATCACCGTCGAGGACGCGTTCCAGTACGCCGCCGACCGGGTCCGCGAGGACGCCTCGGCGCAGACCCCGCAGCGCTGGCTGTTGCGCGGCGAGGACGCGATCATCCTGGCCCGCAACCCGTTCGGCGCGGCGGTCGTGCCCGCGCCGCTGCCCGAGTCGTTGCGCACCAGCCTGGAGAGCCCGCTGCCGTTCGTGCGCGAGGGCGGCGTGCGCACGCTGGGCGAGTGGCTGTCGTCCGCCGAACCCGGCCAGGTCCTGGCCGCCCACCAGAGGTTGCAGCTCATCGCCGCGCAGGACGCGCCCGTCGTCGCCGAACGCGCCCGGGAGCTGCTGCGCGCCGCCGAGTCGCCCGCCGCCGTCCTGCCGCCGGTGGCCGCCGCGTCGCGCCGAGCCCCGGCAGCGCCGGACCGCGTGCTCCCGCTGTACCTGGTGGTGGACGTCTCGACGTCGATGGCGGGGCCGAAGATCGTGGCGGTCAACTCCGCGATCCCCGAGATCCTGCGGCGGATCCGCGACGACCCGCGCGGCGGGCGCCTGCTCCGGTTCGGCCTGATCGACTTCGGCACCGGGGCCCGCACCGCGTACGCCCTGTCCGACGGGTCCGCGCCGGTGCCGGCGTTGCGGGCCGGCGGCGCGACCTCCTACGCCGCCGCGTTCGCCCTGCTGCGCGAACGGATCGACCACGACGTCGCGGACCTGGCCGACGACGTCGTGGTCGTGTTCCTCACCGACGGCTGGCCCACCGACACCAACGACGAGTGGACCGGCGCGTTCGACGCGCTGACCGACGGCGCGCCGGTCGCGCTCACCGTGCTGGCCCTGGGCCTGGGCGAGGACTTCGCCGCCCTCCCGGCCCTCACCCGCGTGGTCGGCCACCCGAAGGTCTCCGGCCGCAGCCGGGCCGAGCGGGTCTCCGCCGACGGACCGGGCCTGAGCCGCATCGCGGAGTTCTACCTCGACCTCGCCGGCGACCAGCCGTCCCGCTGACGCCCGCGCGGTCAGCAGGCGACGGTGAAGCGGGCGGTCTGGCCGAGCAGGGCGTGCGGTCGGCCGTCCGGGCCGGGGGTGAAGTCGATCAGGGTGTAATCGCCGGGGGCCAGGCGGGTCAGCGAGATCTCCCCGGCCCCGTTGTCCTGGCCGACGGTCCGGATGCCGCCCGCCGGGATGCGGCCCGCGAACAGGTCTTCGGCGGTGGCCCCGGGCGGCAGCCGGAACACGATCGCCTCGTGGTGCTCACGGCCCACCTGGCGCAGGCGCAGCACGACGTCGCCGCGCGGCGCGCACACCCGGTCGCGGTCCAGGCGGTAGAAGTACTCGCCCAGCTCGACGGTGATCTCCGCGGCGTGCGGCGGCACCGGGGACGGCAGCGGGCGCAGGCCGTTGACCTTCAAGAAGCCGTCCTGGTCGGGCCACCAGAACCACCGCTCGTGGGCGAGCCGGTGCCCGTGGGCCAGGTAGTGCGCCTCGGTGCCGAAACTGCCGTCGGCGTAGACCTCGACGCGGCCCAGCCGCAGGTGGTCCATCCGCAGGCCGCCCAGCACGGCGGGCACGTCCCGGTAGGCGTGCTGCCCCATGAACGTGCTGACGAAGTGCGGCGTGAACAGCGTCGCGGCCCGCACGTGGTCGCCGGAGTTCAGGCAGGCCACCACGTTGTCGACGCCCGCGCGGACCCGGCGCGCGGTGCGGCCGTCGGCGGGCCGGGGCTCGCCGACCGGTGAGACGGCGGTGGCCGGGTCGACCACGAACCCGGTGTCCGGCGGCGCGGAGCACCCGGTCGCGCGGGCGGTGCCGCCGGAGAACACCAGGGACGCCAAGAGAGCCACGGTCAGAGCCAGTCGCATGCTTCCCCCTTGATATGTAGTGTGCCTACACGTTAGGGGTGGGGCGGCCGGCGCGCATCGGGGATCTCCCGGATCTCAGCCCTGCCCGGCGTCGAGCAGCCCGCTCGCGGCCACGAAGGCCGACGCGGCCAGCGGACCGCCGCCGTCGGCCACCCGGCGGTACTCGCGCAGCGCCGCCGACCGGTCGCCGAGCCGCCCGAAGTTCTCCGCGACCAGGTACCGGGCGTGGTCGGCCCACTCCGCCCAGCCCTCGTCCTCGGTGTCGCGCAGGTGGTCCAGCCACGCCGCCGCGCGCAGACCCGCGTCCACCGCGTCCTCGTGCCGCCCGGCCGCGTCGTCGGCCAGGGCCAGCCGGTACCACTGCTCCACGGTCGCGCCGCCGGCCCGCAGCGACGCCTGGCCGATCGCCTCGTTCAGGTCGTCGGCCGCGTCGGCGAGCCGGCCCGCGTCGATCAGCGCGCACGCCCGCAGGTAGCGCAGCCGGCCCACCAGCCGGTCCCGCCGGCCCGCCAGCCGGGCCAGCAGCGGGTCCACCAGGTCCCGGTGGGCGTCGGCCTCCTCCAGGCGCGCCAACGCCTCCAGCGCCTTCTCCGGCGCGTCCGCGTCCACGAACGCGGTCAGCGCGGCGGTCGCCGACCACACCGAGCGGTCCGGGAACAGCGACGCGTCGAGCAGCAGCAGCGAACCCCGGGCCAGCGGGTCGCCGGTCGCGTGCCGCAACCCGCGCCGCACCGCCTCCTCCGCCTCGGCGGTCCGGCCGCGCGCCGCCGCCACGTACGCCGACCAGTGCTCGCCCCACGCGCACGCCACGTCGTCGCCCAGCTCGCGCAGCCGCGCCACCGCGCGGGCGGTCAGCGCCGCGCCGTCCGCCGACCGGCCCTCGGCCACGATCCACAAGCCCAGCCAGCAGTGCACCAGCAGCGCCCGGCGCAGGTCGCCGTGCCGGCGGTGGACGTCCGCCGCCCACCACAGCTCGGGTTCGGTCCGCCCGCTCTGGAAGAACTTCGCCCGCAGCTCCGCCTCCCGCGCGGCCAGCGGCTCCGGCAGGTCGGCGGGCAGCGCGGCCAGGCACGCCCGCGCCTCGTCCGGCTCGGACCGCAGGTCGTGCCACTCCGCCCGGTCCAGCAGGCCCCGGGCGGGCAGCGGCGGCGGCAGGGTGGGCAGCGGCCGGCGGGTGGTCGGCGCCAGCGGCAGGTGGTCCACCAGCGGCGCGGCGGCCAGCCGGGCGCGCACCCGGTCGCCCTGCGCGGACGTGCCGTTGCGCCGGTCGAACCGGTCCGCCAGGTCCAGCGCGAGCCGCCGCATCCGGTCGGCCAGCACCCGGAACGTGCCCGAGTTCGGGTCGTCGCCCAGGTCCAGCTCGGCGTCGCCGCGGCCCAGCTCCACCATCCGCCGGGCCAGCACCGCGACCGCTGCGGCGAACTCCATGGTGGCCAGCGGGCGGCGGCGCGCCTGGAAGCCGCGCATCGGCCCGAGCCAGTCGACGCCCGCGTCCTCGTTGCCGGTCAGCGCGCAGAACTCCACGACCCGGCCGTGCTCCTCCAGCGAGTGGAACTCGCCGGACATCCCGCGCAGCAGCCGCCGGTAGAGCACGGCGGCCCGCTGCCACGCGCCCGTGTGCGCCACCGGCAGCAGCATCAGGCCGCGCGCGAGCACCGCGACCCGGTCGACGGCGGACGGGTCGGCCAGCACCGGCCCGGCCAGCTCGTGCGCGCGGGCCGTCGACGCCGCGTCACCGCGCGCCAGCAGCTGCTCCACCTCGACCAGCCGCCGCCACCGGTCGTCCCCGGTGGTCCCGGCGGTGTCCGCCCAGCGCTGGAAAGCGCGCTCGGCGGTGTCCCAGTCGCCGACGTGCACGGCCACCCCGCGCCGGGCCGCGTGCACCTCGTGCAGGCCCCGCCCGGCGGCGGTGAACCGGCGCTGCACGTCGTCCAGCGCGGCGGTGATCTCCACCAGGGAGATGTCCGGGAAGTCGACCATGCACCCGACCAGCCACGCGTGCCAGGCCAGCAGCGAGCCCTCGTCCTCGTCGTCGAACCGCCACGGCCGGTGGTCGTACTCGTCCAGGCACTCCCGGAACAGCCGGAACACCTCGTCCCACCGCCCGTCGACCCGGTGGGCGTCGGCGAGCAGCCGGCGGGACAGGTAGGTGGCGCGCCGCACGTCCCCGGCGTCGGCCCGGAGCACCAGCTCGGCCAGCAGCCCGGTGCGGGTCCCGGTGTGCTCCATGGCCTGGGCTTCGCGCAGCGACACCCACACGTCCTGCTCCGCGGAATCCACCGACGACCTCCCCCCGGAGTGCCTTTCGGCCGCACACTAACACCGGGGTTCGACCCTCGATCACGCCGCCGGGCACGGCGCGTCCCACCGCCGCCGCACGCACGGAAGCACCGCACGCCGCCACTTCCCGGGGCACGGACGCCGCCCGCCCGTGCCCCGGGCGGTCACAAGGACGAGTAGTGCGTGGCGTCGCCCTTGCGCACCACGCTCGACGTGCCGTCGATGCTCACCGGCACGTCGCCCGCGAGCGTGATGCGGTGCAGCCGGCGCGCCTGGTCGTCGTAGTCGGCGATGGCGTAGTGCTGCGTGGCGCGGTTGTCCCAGATCGCCACGTCGCCGTCCTGCCAGCGCCAGCGCACGGTGTGCTCCAATCGCGTGACCCGCTGCTGGAGCAACTGGAACACCGCCTGCGACTCGGTGGAGGACAAACCCACCAGCCGCTTGACGAAGTGCCCGAGCAGCAGCGCGCGTTCGCCCGTCTCCGGGTGCACGCGCACCACCGGGTGCTCGGTCTCGTACAGGTCGGACACGAACTCCTTGCGGTACTCCTCGGCTTTCACGTCCACACCGCCGACGCGCAGTTCGTCGATGTTCGCCGCGTAGTCGTAGGAGTTCGTGTGCACCGCCCACAGGTTGTCCACCAACGCCTTCAGCGACGGCGGCAGCGTCTCGTACGCCGCCACGGTGCTGGCCCACGTCGTGTCGCCGCCGTACGGGGGAAGGTGCACCGCCCGCAGGATGCTGATCGCGGGCACCCGGTCCACGAACGTCACGTCGGTGTGCCAGCTGTTCGCCTTGCCGTAGTCGGAGTCGATCGGCAGCACGTTGGCGTTGTCGCGCCCGCGCACGGTCGGGTGCGCCAGCGTCGGCGTGCCCAGCAGGTTCCCGAACGCGAGCTGGCCCGCGTCGTCCAGGTGGTGCTGGTCGCGGAAGAAGACGACCTTGTTGGCCAGCAACGCCGCGCGGATCTCCGCGACGGTCCCGGCGTCGAGGTCGCCGCCCAGGCGCACGCCGTCGATCCGCGCGCCGATGGCCGAACCGAGTCGCGCCACCGACACGGCGGTTCCCTGGGTCTCCCCGGTCTCCGGGGTTTGCACGGTTTCCACAGACACGCTCACGGTGTTCCCTTCGGCTGAACGGTTCGCGCCGCGCACTCGCGGCCGCCAGAGCGGGACCCGGCCCGCGTCTCGACGGTACGAACGGCCCGGCCGCGCCAACAAGGTTCCGTCAAGCACTGAAAATAAGTGGCCGTCGGGATTCCATATCCCGGACGTCGTTGACTTCCGAAGTGGACACACGGAGTCTTCGGCTGTGCACCGCTGTTGTTGACCTTCCGCGCCGGCCGTCCGCCGGCCCCCGAGACTTCCTTGCCCGCCCGAACGAAAACGGGCGTCCGAGTGCTGCCCGAGGACCGTCGGAGAGGTTCCGCCACCATGATCGAGACCCCGTGACCGAGACCCCGCGCGCCCGCCCCGGCGTCCGCGCCGCCAACGCCGCCGCCGTGCTCGCGGTGATCCGGCGGGAGGGCCCGCTCTCGCGCGCCGCGATCGGCGAGCACACCGGCCTGAGCATGCCCACGGTCAGCCGGCAGGTCGCCGCGCTGATGGACGTCGGGCTGCTGCGCGAGTTCCCGGACCTGGTGCCGGCCGGGGCGATCGGCCGGCCGAGGGTGCCGATCGCGCTGGACGAGACGGTGTTCGCCGCGTGCGGCGTGCACATCGGCGTGAGCACGACCACCTACGGCCTGGCCGACCTGCGCGGCACCCTGCTCGACTCCGAGGAGATCCCCACGCCCGGCGGCAGCGCCGAGGACGCCTTGGCGCACATCGCGGGCAAGGTGCGGGCGTTCCTGCGCCGCCGCGCGGGCCGCACGGTGGTGGGCATCGGGTTGGCCACCGGCGGCCTGGTGGACTCGGCGCGCGGCCTGCTCGACCACGAGCGGCTGGGCTGGCACCGGGTGCCGGCCGCCGACCTGCTGCACCGCGCCACCGGCCTGCCGGTGCACCTGGACGGGCACGTCGCCGCGATGGCCAACGCCGAACTGCTGTTCGGCTGGGGGCCGAGGGTGTCGAGCCTGCTCTACTTCTACGCCCGCGAGGTGGTCGGCGTGGCGCTCGCCGTGGACGGCGCGCTGCACCGAGGCCCCGGCGGTGGCGGCAGCGTCGCGCACCTGCCGATCGGCGGTGACGCGCGCTGCCCGTGCGGGGCGACGGGCTGTCTGGAGGCGACCGTCGCCGACCGCACGGTCGCCGAGCGCGCGGTCCGCGCGGGCGTGGTCGCCGAACCCGACATCCGGCTGGTCCGGGCCGCCGCGCAGCGCGGTGACGGCACCGCCGGGCGGCTGCTGTCCGACCGGGCCGCGGCGCTGGGCCGCGCGGTCGGGCTGCTGCGCGACGCGTTCAACCCGGACCGCGTGGTGCTCGGCGGCCAGGCCGTCACCGACCCCGCCGAACGCCTGCCCGACCTGCTGCGGGCGTTCGCCGAGACCACGACCCTGCCCGGCGCGGACATCGTCTCGGTGACCCGGCTGGGCCCCGCGCTCCAGGCCACCGCCGCGTGCACCGGCCTGCTCAACCGCCTGTTCGACCACCCGCTCGACCTGCTCGACGACGCCAGAAAGGCAACCGCCCGATGAACCTGACCAGACGTGCGACGCTCAAGGCCCTCGCCGGGGCCACGCTGCTGTTCGCCGCCACGGCCTGCCAGTCGGCGGTGGACGCGCGGACGTCGGCCGGCGACACCTCCGCCGCGCCCAGGGCGGGCGGGGTCGCCGAGATCGGCGTCAACCTGGACCTGGTGCCCGCCAACGTGTTCACCAACAGCAACGTCGCCATCACCACCCTGGTCGGCCTGGTCTACGACAGCCTGGTCCGCTACGACCGCGACGGCCTGGACCCGAAACCGGCGCTGGCCACCGAGTGGGCCGCCTCCGACGGCGGCCGGACGGTGACCCTCAAGCTGCGCAAGGACGTCAAGTTCCACACCGGGCGGCCGTTCACCTCCGCCGACGTCAAGTTCTCGCTGGCGGCCTACGCCGACCCGAAGTGGAACGGCCAGCTGCTGAGCACCGCCAAGATCGTCACCGCGGTCGAGACGCCCGCGCCCGACCAGGTCGTGCTGCGCCTGGAACACCCGGTCAGCAACCTGTTCGACCTGCTGGAGACGGTGCCGGTGATCGACTCCGAGACGGCGGGCGACATCGCGTCGGGCAAGCGGTTCGTCGGCACCGGCGCGTTCGCGTTCGAGTCGTGGCGGCCCAACACCGAGCTGAAGTTCACCCGCAACGCCGACTACTGGGACGGCGCGCCGTACCTGGACGGCGTGCACGTGCGCGTCGTGCCGGACGGCCAATCGCTGCTGGCGGCGGTGAAGTCCGGGCAGGTGCACCTGGCGCGCGGCATCGGCTACCGGGACGTCGAGTCCGCCGCGTCCACGCCCGGCCTGCGCGCGATCGCGTTGGACGGCGCGGAACTCCAGGCGTACGTGGGCCTGAACGTGACCGCGCCCGGCTTGGACGACCCGAAGGTCCGCCAGGCCGTCGCCTACGCCCTCGACCGCGACCGGATCATCAAGGAGGTGTTCCGGGACAGGGGGTATTCCACGTCGCTGCCGTGGCCGCGCACGAGTCCGGCCTACGACAAGGAACTCGACGGCCGCTACCGGCGCGACGTGGGCAAGGCCAAGGCGCTGCTGGCCGAGCACGGCGCGCCGCTGCCGGAGATCCCGCTCGCGTACGTCGGCAACGACCCGGTGTTCACCGCCATCGCCCAGATCGTGCAGAACAACCTGGCGGAGGCCGGGATCGCGGTGAAGCTGGAGCCGGTGGACTCCACCCAGTTCGTCAAGCAGCTGATCGGCGCGCAGTTCTCCGGGCTGTGGACCACGAACCACTCGTGGGCGCAGCTCTCGCCGGCCACGCTGACCGTGAGCGCCTACCCGTTCAACGCCCGCCGCAACGCCTCGCACTTCTCCTCCCCGGACTACACCGCCGCCGCCGAAGCCGCGTGGAAACTGCCCTCGGCCACCGGCCCCGAGGCCGTCGCCGCCTACCGGGAGGTCTCCGAGCAGCTGCTGGAGGGCGGTTTCCTGGCCGAGATCGGGGTGGTGCTGGAGCAGTTCGTGGCGCGTGACGCGTTGCAGGGCGTGGACTGGTCCCGGCGGCGGGAGCTGGACCTCGGCAAGGCGCACCTGACGTGATCGGCTACCTGGTGCGGCGGCTGCCCTCGGCACTGGTCGTGCTGTGGCTGGCGTCGGTGCTGATCTTCCTGCTGATCCGGGCCATCCCGGGCGACGCGGCGGCCGTGCTGGCCGGTGCCGACGCGCCGCCCGAGGCGGTCGCCGCGATCCGCGCCGAACTCGGCCTGGACCAGCCGGTGGTGACCCAGTACGCGCACTGGGTCGGCGGGCTGCTGTCCGGCGACCTGGGGCGGTCGTTCCTGATCGGCGGCGACATCGCCGCGCTGGTCGCCGACGGGCTGGGCAACACCGCGGCGCTGACGCTGGCCGCGCTGCTGCTGGCGGTGCTGACCGCGCTGGTGCTCGGGCCGGTGTGGGCGGCGACCCGCAACCCGTGGGTGGACCGGCTGCTGACCGGCTTCCACACCGCGTCGGTGGCGCTGCCGACGTTCGTCACGGGCGTGGTGCTGATCCTGGTGTTCGGGGTTTTCTTCCGGCTGCTGCCCACCGGCGGCGTGCCGCCCGCCGGGTTGCTCGACCGGGTCGACATCACCGCGCAGTACCTGGTGCTGCCCGCCGTGTGCCTGGCGCTGCCGGTGGCGGGCGTGCTGACCGGGTTCCTCGCCGAGACGCTGCGCGGCGAACTGCGCCAGGACTACGTGACGACGGTCCGCGCGGCCGGCGTGCGCGGGCGGGAGATCGTTGTGCGGCACGCGTTGCGCGGCGCGTTGCCGGTCGCGGTGACGACGTTGGGCTTGCAGACCGGGGCACTGCTGGGCGGTGCGGTGCTGGTGGAGTCCATATTCGCCTGGCCGGGCCTGGGTCTGCTGGTCGAGCAGGGCGTCACCCGGCGCGACTACCCGGTGGTGCAGGTGCTGCTGATGTTGTCGGTGACGGTGTTCGTGGTCGTGCAGTTGCTGACCGACGTGGCGCACGCGGCGCTCGACCCCCGGATCCGGTTGGGCGGCAAGCGGTGAACGCGTTGCTGCGCGGACGCGGCCTGGTGGGGCTGGTGCTGGTCGGCTTGGTCGTGCTGGCCGGGCTGGTGGGGCCGCTGCTGGTGGCGTGGGACCCGTACGAGCAGATCCCGGACGCCAACCTGCTCGGGCCGTCCGCCGCGCACCCGCTGGGCACCGACGACCTCAACCGCGACGTGCTGGCCCGGCTGCTGTCCGGGATCAGGGTGGACCTGCTGATCAGCCTCACGGCGGTGCCGCTCGGGGCGTTGATCGGGTGCGCGATCGGCGCGCTGGCGACGTTCGCGAGCGCGCTCGACGTCGCCGTGCAGCGGTTGTTCGACGTGCTGCTGGCGTTCCCGCAGCTGATCCTCGCGGTGGGCTTGGCGGCGGTGATCGGGCCGGGCACGACGTCGGTGGTGATCGTCGTGGTGGCGGTCGAGATCCCGATCTTCGGGCGGCTGCTGCGGGCGGCCGTGCTGCGGGTGCGGGAAGCCCGGTTCGTCACCGCCGCCGAGGTGATCGGCGGCGGGCGCGGGCACGTGCTGCGCACCCACGTGCTGCCGAACTCGCTGGAGCCGGTCGTCGTGCAGCTCGCGCTGTCCATGTCCGTCGCGGTGTTCATCGAGGGCGCCATGAGCGTGCTGGGCATCGGCGTGAGCCCGCCGGACCCGTCGCTCGGCGCGGTGCTCACCACGTCGTTGCGCTACCTGGACCTCAACCCGTTGTTCGCCCTCGGCCCGCTGGCCGTGACCGCCGTGCTGGTGCTGGGCTTCCAGCTGATCGCCCAGGCCGCCAACGCGGCGCGGGGCTGAGAAAGGACCACCGCCGATGACCCTCCCACCCCACGCCCGAGGCTACGACGGCTTCGCGGGCCGGATCGGCCGCACGTTCGCGACCTCGCGCCCCGCGTGGCCCGCCGAGCGCCGGCCGCGCGGCCCGAACGTCGTCGTGGTGCTGGTGGACGACCTCGGGTACGCCGACATCGGCCCGTACGGCGGCGAAGTGGAGACGCCGAACCTGGACGCGTTGGCGGCCGGCGGCCTGCGGCTGACCAACTACCACACCACGCCGCTGTGCTCGCCGTCCCGCGCCGCCCTGCTCACCGGCCTGAACCCGCACCGCGCCGGGTTCGCGTTCCCGGCCAACGCCGACCCCGGCTACCCGGCGTACTCGTTCCAGCTGCCCGACGACGCCCCCTCGCTCGCGGAATCGTTGCGGGAGGCGGGTTACGCGACGTTCGCGGTCGGCAAGTGGCACCTGACCCGCGACGCGGCGAGCCACGACGCGGCGGACCGGTCGTCGTGGCCGGTGCAGCGCGGGTTCGACCGGTACTTCGGCAGCCTGGAGGGCCTGACCAACCTGCACCACCCGCACCGGCTGGTGTGGGACAACAGCCCGTACGACGGCGACTACCCGGACGGCTACTTCCTCACCGACGACCTCACCGACCGGGCCGTGCGGATGATCGACACGTTGCGCGCCAACGATCCGGACAAGCCGTTCTTCCTGTACTTCGCCCACCACGCGATGCACGGACCGCTCGGCGCGAAACCCGAGGACCTGGACCGCTACCGGGGCCGCTACGACGAGGGCTGGGACGTCATCCGGTCCCGCCGGTTCGCCAAGCAGCTCGCCGAGGGCCTGTTCCCGCCCGGCACGGTCCTGCCGCCGCGCAACGCCGACGTCTCGCCGTGGGACGACCTGTCGCCGGAGCGGAAGGAACTCTTCGCCCGGTACATGGAGGTCTACGCGGCATCGCTGTCCAACGTGGACCAGAGCGTGGGGCGGATCGTCGAGGCGCTGCGGCGGCACGGGGAACTGGACGACACCGTCATCGTGTTCACCTCCGACAACGGCGCGACCGCCGAGGGCGGCGTGGAGGGCACCCGCAGCTACTTCAGCCAGTTCGCGCACGTGCCCGGGGTGCCGGGGGACTGGGAGCGGGACGTGGCGCGGGAACTGGACCTGCTGGGCGGCCCGCAGACCACCGTCCACTACCCGCGCGGGTGGGCGCAGGCGTCCAACACCCCGTTCCGGCTCTACAAGTTCGACACCTACGCGGGCGGCGTGCGCACGCCGTTCATCGTGCACTGGCCCGCCGGGCTCGAACCCGGGCTGCGTCACCAGTACGTGTACGTCACCGACGTCGCGCCAACCCTGCTCGACCTCGCCGGTGTGCCACGCCCGACGCACCGCCACGGCGTGCCCGCCGCCGAGCAGGACGGCACCAGCGCCGTCCCGGTCCTGCGGTCGCCGGACGCGGTCAGCGCGCACACCGCCCAGTACACCGAGACCGGCGGGAACCGGGGCTACTACGCGGACGGCTGGAAGATCGTCACCCGGCACCGCCCCGGAACCCCTTACGACGACGGTGAGTGGGAGCTGTACCACGTCGCGGAGGACCCGACCGAGACCACCGACGTCGCCGCCGAGCACCCGGCGAAACTGGCCGAACTGGCCGCCGCCTGGGAAGCCGCCGCGTGGCACAACGCGGTCTTCCCGCTGACCGACCACGGCCCCGCCGCGTCCCGGCGCAGGCCCTCCGACGAACGCCTCGAACGCCCCGTCGACCTCTACCCCGGCACCCCGTTGCTGGAACGCTACCGCTCGGCGCAACTCGTCCAGTTCCGCTCCTTCACGGCGTTCGCCGACGTCGAGACCACCGCCGGCGACCGAGGCGTGCTGTTCGCGCACGGCGACCAGGGCGGCGGGTACGTCGTGCACGTCGACGACGGCCACGCCCACCTGACCTACAACGCCTACGGCGACATCCACCGCACCACACCGATTCCGGTCCCGGCAGGCGCGGCCCGCGTGGTGCTGCGCGCCGAGGCGCTGCCCGGGTTCCGCTGGAGGTTCGTGCTGGAGACCGGTTCCGGCGCGGCGTCGCTCGAACCGGTGCCGCAGCTGATCGGCCTGGCCCCGTTCACCGGGATCAGCGTCGGCGCGGACCGGGGCGGCCCGGTCGACTGGGCGTCGCACGTGCGGGACCGCACGTTCCCGTTCACCGGCACGCTGCACCGGGTCCGCTACGAACCGGGGGAGCAGGCCGACTACGACCCGAAGCTGGTGGCACGACTGTGGGCGGAGGCCGAACGTGTCTACGACTGACCTGCTGGCGATCTCCGGCCTGGAAGTCTCGTTCGGCGACGTCCGGGCGGTGCGCGGCATCGACCTGACCGTCGCGCCGGGCGAGGTCCTGGCCCTGGTGGGCGAATCCGGCTCCGGCAAGTCGGTGACCGCCCGCGCCGTCCTGGGCCTGCTCCCGCCGACGGCCCGGGTGGGCGGCAGCGTGCTGCTGGGCGGGCGCGAACTGGTGGGCGCCGACGAGGAGACCCTGCGCGGCGTGCGCGGCCGTTCGGTGGCCATGGTCTTCCAGGAACCGGCGACCGCGCTCAACCCCGTGCACACGGTCGGGTGGCAGATCGCCGCCGTGCTCCGGGCGCACCGCAAGCTCACCAAGCGGGCGGCGCGCCTGGAGGCCGTGCGGCTCCTCGACCTGGTCGGCATCCCCGACCCGGCCGCCAGGGTGCGGCACTACCCGCACCAGCTCTCCGGCGGCCAGCAGCAGCGCGTGGTCATCGCGCTGGCGCTGGCCAACGAACCCGACCTGATCATCGCCGACGAGCCCACGACGGCGCTGGACGTGACCGTGCAGGCCGAGATCCTCGCCCTGCTGCGCGACCTGCGCGACCGCCTGGGCACCGCGATCCTGCTGATCACCCACAACATGGGCGTGGTCGCCGACCTGGCCGACCGGGTGGCCGTGATGCACCAGGGCGAGCTGGTCGAGCAGGCCCCGGTCGACGAGCTGTTCACCAGCCCCGCCCGCGCGTACACCCGGGACCTGCTGGCCGCCGTCCCCAGGCTGGGCCACCGCGACCCGGCGCCGCCGCACACGTCCACCGACGCGTTGCGGCTCGACGGCGTGACCGTGCGGTACGGCGACTTCACCGCACTGTCCACTGTGGACCTCCACGTCGCCAGGGGCGAGGTGGTCGGCCTGGTCGGCGAATCGGGCTCGGGCAAGTCCACCCTGGGCAAGGTCGCGGCCGGCGTCCTGCGGCCGACCGCCGGCACCGCGACCGTGCTGGACACCGAGCCGCGGTCGGCGCGCCGCCGGCTCGGGTTCGTCTTCCAGGACCCCGGAAGCTCGCTGAACCCCAGGATGACCATCGCCGACTGCATCGCCGAACCGCTGCGGGTGCACCGGGAACCCGGCGACCACCGCGCCAGGGTCACCGAACTCCTCGACGCGGTAAGGCTTCCCGCCGACTACGCCGACCGCCGACCCAGGGAGCTGTCCGGCGGCCAACGCCAACGGGTCGGCATCGCGAGAGCCCTGGCCCTGGACCCCGACCTGCTGATCGCCGACGAACCGACCAGCGCCCTGGACGTGTCCGTGCAGGCGTCGATCCTGGCGCTGCTGACCGAACTGCAGCAGCGACACGGCTTCGCCTGCCTGTTCATCAGCCACGACTTGGCCGTGGTCGACTCCCTGGCGCACCGCGTGGCGGTGCTGCACAACGGCCACGTGGTGGAACAAGGCCCTCACCACCAAGTCCTCCGAACCCCCACCGCCGCCTACACCCGACGCCTGGTCGACGCCGTGCCCCTGCCCGACCCCGCCGCCCAGCGGGCCCGCCGCGCCGGCCTCGCCGACGTCCCGGCGTGACCGGGCGGCCCGCGCGGACCGGAGGCGGACCGGAAGATTCCAGGCGACAACCGGCCCGTCACCGGTGGAGGATGCAGGGGTGACGGGCCGCGCGAAGTTCACCGTGAACCCATACCTGCACACCGCGCTCACCATCGTCGCCGGCCTGCTGCTGCTGGCCGGCGGGGCGGGTCTGCTGATCACCATCGGGGTGGACGGCGCGCACGGCCGGGAGGTCGACTGCGGCAGCGTCGCCACCGGCCTGCACGGCTCGGTGACCTACGACCCGCAGGGCACCCGCGCCGCCGACGTGGCCGCGAACGTCGCGACCTGCGAATCGGCGCTCGGCGCGCGCCGGGCGTGGGCGTGGCCGGCCGCCGCACTGGGCGTGCTCGGGCTCGTCCTGGTCGTGCTGCTGGCCCGGTTCGTCCACCCGGTGCCCCGGTGGTGGACCGAGCAGGTCGACGGCGGGCACCGCTGACGTTTGACCGGGTGGGGGCGGGCAACCCCGGTGGGGGAGGTGCGCCATGACCGAACCCGACCAGGCCGACCTGGACCACACCCGCAAGCTCATCGACGAGGCCAAGGAGATCGCGCGCGACCTGCGCGAGGCCACCCCCGACCCGGACCCGGTCGACACCGCCGCGCCGGAGGACGACCCCGAGGCCGAACCGGAGCGGTGACGGCCCGGTGCTCGGGGGGAGCGCGAACGGCTGGGAGCGATCGACCGCGCGGCACCGGACCTCCTGGCGGAGCGCACGGTCACCGAGGACGACCTCGACCGGCGGCGGGGCGGGACCGCCGCCGGCCTCACGTCAGAACTGGAGGTACCAGCTGTTGAGCCGGCCGACGTCCTGTGGGCCCGCGTCGCGGATGCGCAGCTTCCACACGCCGTTCGCGACCTCGCCGGAGGCGTTGACCGTGTAGGTGGTCACCAGGTCGTCGCCGCTGTCGTTGTCCGAGTTCTTCACCCGGAACGCGGTGCCGTCCGGCGCGACCAGGTCGATCACCAGGTCGCCGCGGTAGGTGTGGGTGATGTCCACGCCGAGCACGAGCGCCGTGGGCGCGTTGCCGGAGACGCCGGACACGGTCAGCGAACTCTCGACGGTGGCCTGGTCGGGCAGGGTCAGGTCCTCGTCGTTGGTGAACTTCTTGCCGCCGGGCGGGGTGCCGGTGCCGGCCAGCGTCCACAGCGAGTACGCGATGACGTCGGTCATCCGGTCCAGCGCGGTGTTGTCCAGGTTGCTGATGGTGTCGCAGGACTTGTGGTAGCAGCGGTCGAACGCGACACCGGCCTGGCCGCCCCACTTCGACGCCTGCGCCGCGGTCTTGGTGACCTCGGCCCCGGTGAACAGGCCGCCGACCGGGATGCCCGCCCGCGCGAACGCCGCGTGGTCGGAACGCCCGCCCACCGACGTCAGCTCGGTGGCCACCACGCCGCTGAACCCGGCTTCCAGCGTCTGCTGGAGCTGGAGTGACCCGGCGGGCTGGCCGCTGGCGCTGTAGACGAAGTAGCCCGGGTTGGGCGAGCCGGTCATGTCGAAGTTCAGGTAGGACTTGATCTTCGACTTCTCGGCGGCGGGCAGCTGGTTGACGTAGTAGGTGGAGCCGATCAGCCCCAGCTCCTCCGCGCCCCACCAGCCGAACCGCAAGTGCTTCTGGGGCTTGAAGTTCTCCCGCGCCACGGTCAGCGCGACCTCCAGGATGCCCGCCGACCCGGTGCCGTTGTCGTTGATGCCGGGGCCGGCGCTCACGCTGTCCAGGTGGCCGCCGAGCATCAGGATGTTGTTGGCGTCGCCACCCGGCCAGTCGGCGATCAGGTTGTACCCGGTCGCGCCGCTGGAGGTGAACTGCTGGATGGACGTCGTGTAGCCCACCGCGTCCAGCTTCGCCTTGACGTAGTCCAGCGACGCGCGGTAGCCGGGCCGGCCGTGCGCCCGGTTGCCGCCGTTGTTGTTGGCGATGGTCTGGAGGCTGTTCAGGTGGGCCTGCACGTTGGCCAGTGAGATGTCGGGCACGGCCAGTGCGCCGGGTGCCGCCGAGGCCAGGGGTGGGCTCAGCAGGGCCGTGGCGAGGAGCAGGGCGCTCGCCAGCGGCGTCGTCCTCTTGAAGGACATGGCTGCCTCCGCAGGGGTGTAGGGATAGCCGTTGTCGAGCCTGCGGCCTGCGGCAATTCGGCGGTAGCGACGTTCGTCGTAGCACATTCGGACGCAAAAGCGACATCTCTGCACGCGCTATTGTTTCAGTTACGACTAAACGTCCACGTTGCCGCAACACCCCGGTTCGCGTCACCCAGCGTCACGCTCCACGGGCCTCGGCGGTCGAAGGGCCGTTTTGGACAATGTTCGCGGCCGGGTCGCGGAAAACGTCGCCGGCACCCCGTCCGCCCATTCACCCGGGGGTCGGCGGCTTTCCCGCCGATGGGCGAAGAACTCGGGCGTTGGTTCCGAAACGGCTACGAGCCGTTCCGCCGGCCAGTATGGTTGTCGATCAACCGGAGTTCGCGGAGGTGCGTTGTGGACAGGGGGCCGAGCCCGGAGGAGAGGCTCGCCGAGTACCGGCGGTCGCTGGGAAACGAGGCGGACGGCCTGGGGGTCGTGCCGGAAAGCGGAGGGGGATTCGTCGGCCGGTCGGCGGGCGGGTTGGTCGAGGTGACCGTGGTCGGCGGGCGGGTCGCGGCGGTGGCCGCGCGGCGCGCCCCGGCCGAATTCCCGCCCGGTGAACTGGCCGGCCACCTGATGGCGGCGGTGAACGCGGCGCTGGCCCTGGCCAGGGGAGCCGCGCCGGTGGCCACGGACCCCGTGCCGGACCTCGGCGCGCTGCTGGACCGGGTCGAGGAGGTCGGCGAGCGGAGCGGCCGGTTCATGCGGCAGGTCGGGGCGGCGCTGGACGACGTCATCGCCAAGGTGGGGCCCCGGACCGGGATGCGCGGCGACCCGTCGCCGGGCGGGGCGGACGCCCTGCTCGCCGAGGCCGCGACGGCGCTGCGCACGGCCCGTGACTCGCTCGCCGGCTTCCAGGGCGCGCAGGTGGTCGGAAGCGGTTCGGACGAGGACGGCGACGTGTGGATCACGGTCGGCCCGGACGGGTCGGTGTCGAAGGCGGAACTGTCCGCGGCGGTCGCCGGGATGTCGAATCGTCAGTTCGACGACCGCGCGCGCCAGGCCGCCGACACCGCTTTGCGGGATTGGGCCGACAAACGGCGTGACGGGCGGTCGGAGAACGCCGGGGGATTCGACCCCGGTCGGTTGGCCGCGCAGGCCGATGCGTTGCGCACGCGTGGATTGGCGCAATTGCAGGGGTACACCGACAAGATGAAGTCGATCATGGGGAGCATCGGCGCGCCGTAGCTCGGAAGGGGGAGGAACGAGTGTCCGGGAACCTGGAACTCACGGGTGACACGATCAGCCGGTCCGGAGAACAGCTCTCCGGCACGGCCGAGCGCCTGACGGGTGAAATCGCGTCGTTCGGCGGGAGGCTGGCCGGGTTCGGCAACCCGTTCGGCGAGGACGACCTGGGGTCGACCATGCAGATGATCTACGAGGCCATCTCGCAGGTCGCGATGGAGTGCTTCGACGACAACGCCGGGGTGCTGACCGAGACCGGCGGGCAGCTCTCGGAGATGGGCGCGGAGTACACCGCCGTCGAGCAGGCCAACCACGGGCTGTTCACCGACCTGCTCGGGGGGTTGGGCGGGTGACCACCGGACTCGTGCTGCCGGCGGAGCTGGCGGGCCTGCTCAACACCCTGGGTTTCACCTGGCCCGAGGGCGACGAGGGCAAGATCTTCGACATGGCCGGCGAGTGGATCGCGTTCGGCGACCGCCTGAGCGGCTCGGTGGGCGAGGCCCACGGCCAGGCCGAGGCGGTGTGGTCGCAGAACTCGGCCGAGGCGGTCGAGAAGTTCCGGGCGTTCTGGGACGGCGGGGAAGCGCCCAAGCAGAACCTGGAGGACGGCGCGACGGCGGCGGCGATGGTGGGCGCGGGGCTGTACGTCTGCGCCGGCGCGCTGATCGCGTTGAAGGTGGCCGCGATCGTGCAGCTGGTCGCGTTGGCGATCGAGATCGCGCAGGCCATCGCGACGGCGGTGGTGACCTTCGGCGCGTCCCTGCTGGAGATCCCGATCTTCCGGCAGATCACCAAGCTGCTGCTGGACCAGGCGCTGGACATCGCGATCAACGCGGTGCTCAATGGCTAGGCGCGGCGGGCGCGGTGGCGGTGGCGGTGGTGGGAACGCCGGGCTGTTCCGGCCGATCGTCCAGTGGCTGCGCCGCTCGTCGCGTTCGGGCGGCGGCGGGCACCGGCCGGCCGGGCACCACGGCGGCGGCCCGCGCACGCCCGGCCCGCACACCACGCCGCGCTACCACCGGCAGAAGCCCATGCTGGACAAGTACCGCCACGAGACGGACCCGCGCCACCCGGCGAACCCGTTCCCGGGCCGGTCGGTGCGCCGGCTGTCGCCGCAGGAGCGCGAGGCGCACCGGGTGTTCATCGACCAGAACGGGCACCTGCGCCGGGCCCGGGACGGCTCGCTGTACGACACCCAGTCGGGCACGTCGGCGTGGGGTGGCCAGCGCGCGATCTTCGTGATGGACGGGCGCGGCAACATCTACGCGTCCAACCACCACGCGCCGGGCCAGTTCCACCACTCGTCGCTGGCCGGCGGCCACCCCGTGGCGTCGGCGGGCGAGCTGTCGGTCACCAACGGGCGGATCAACTACGCCACCGCCGCCAGCGGGCACTACCAGCCGGGTCCGGAGCACATGTCCAACCTGGCCCAGGAGTTCGCCCGCAACGGCGTCCGGCCGCCGATCTGGGACTTCCAGGGGCCGCGTCCCGGCGGCCGGCCGATGTTCGCCTAGCCGGAACCTCGAAGGGGAGCACGATGACGATCGACCACCGCGCCGAGCTGAACTCGGTGATCTACGGGCTGTTCCGGGCCCCGGGCCTGGACCGCGAGGTGGCGGCGAGCATGGTCGAGGCCATGCTCGCCCGCGAGTACTTCGTGGACGGGCCCGAGGCGTACTCGCGGGCCATCGCGCAGGCGCTCGCGCAGTCGGACCCGGTGACCGCCGACATCGAGCCGCCGTACGGCGAGACCGAGGTCCGGGCGTTCCTGGGGCTCGTGCACGAGGAGTTGGAGCGGCACAAGCCGTGGAGGTGAGCCGGCCCGCCGCGGTTGGCGGGGCTGCGGCGCGTCCCGAGGGCTGTCCCGTGACGATCGGACCGGCGGGAAGCTGATCGGTGGGACCGTGGACGACCACGGGCAGGTCAGGGACCATGGGGCGCATGCCTACTTGGACCATCGAGACCGCGTCTGTCCTGGACACAGGTGTGGACGAGGTCATGCGGGAGTACTTCGGCGAGATGGGACGGCGGGTCCTGGGTCGTTCGGTCACGAGTGGAGAGTTGTGTGAGATCCTCGCGAAGGACCCCCATGGCGACCTCGGCCCGCCTGGCGGCGCGTTCCTCGTCGCGCGCGGTGCGGAGGGCGATTTCCTGGGCTGCGCAGGAGTGCGATTGATGGAGGGCAGCCCCGGGACCGCCGAACTCAAGCGGATGTACGTACGTCCCGCCGGACGGGGAGCAGGGGTGGGCCGGGGCCTTCTCCTGGCCGTCGAGGAGACGGCCAGGAGCCTCGGTGCCACCCGGATCGTGTGCGAGACCAACACCCAGCTGGTCGAGGCGCGGGCGCTGTACGCAAGGCACGGCTACCAGGAGATCGAGCCGTATGAAGGCCACGGCAAGGCGGATCACTGGTTCGCCAAGGCTCTCCGCTGAGCGGGGTGATCGACTCACCGGCATCCCCGGCCACCGGGCCGGGCCCCGGCAGTTCGGGAAGTTGGTGACGGGTCTGCGGTGCGAGGGCGCGGATGCGGTACACCGGGGTCGGCCCACTGGCGGACGAACCTGACCACGCGGCAGGTCGTCCTCGATGCCCGAAGCCACTCCGAGGTCATCGACAGGGTTTAGGGTCGGCGGCATGTCCACGGAACGCCCAGGACCGGTCGGCACCGGGGAGACCGAGGTCGTGCTCGGCGGGTGCGGTGCCTGCTACGCCGACGACGACCTGCGCCTGTTGGCGGGAGATCCGGAACTCGTGCCGGACGAGCTGGTGCGGCTGTTCGCGGAGGAGGCCCCGAGCCACTGGAGCCCGGCCGCGTGGCAGTGGCTGTGGCGGCGGCTCGCGCACCGGGTCGTCGCGCTGGTGGCGGCGCGGGAGGTGGACCCGGGCCGGGCGTTGCGCGGCCTCGCGCCGGGCTGCGCCGACCTGCCGACCTGGCCGGACGGCGAGCGGCGCGCGGTGCGGGCGGCGCTGGGCGACGTGCTGGCCGTCGCGCTCGCGGCGTGGCCGGCGTCGGACGTGGCCGACCTGCTCTGCGGGCTCGCGTGCGTGGACGGCGACCTGCGGCCGTGGCCGGCCCACGTGGACGCGCTGACCGGGCCGGGCGTGGAGGGCGGTGTGGTGCGTTTGGCGTGCCACTGGGCGACCGGCCTGAACTGGGGCGAGACCTCGTGGTGCACCTGGTGGTCGGCCGACGACCAGGTCACGCCGGTGCGCGAGTGGACGTCGGCCGTGCGCCCCGGGGTCGAGCGGTTCGCCGAGCGGCACCCGGAGTGCAAGACGGCCCGTGACGCGCTGATCGCCTACGACCACCTCGAACGCGACGAGCCCGGCCCCTGGTACTACCCGGGGACGGGCTGGTCCCGCTGGGAGCGGATGGGGCAGCCCGGCCACTACAACTGGCTGGAGCCGGTCTGAGGGCTCCTCTCGCACGGCCTGGCAGGGGCGGGGACCACCGCCGACGGCGAGGGCGTCGATCCAGTCCGCGCAGCCCCCTGTTTCCGGGCACCGGGCACGTGCCGGTGCACCCGCACACTCGGGGAATCGACGCCGACCACGAACGCCACGTCGTCCCCCGGCGTCCCGAGGGAGTCGTCATTGACGACCACACACCATCATCCGCACACGATCACGGGAAAGATCCGCAGGATCTAGTCCGGCTGGGCGTCGCGGCGGGCTCGGGCGCGGCGCTTGCCCTCGTGCATCGCCACGACCCGGGCGACCGGGATCTCCCGGCCCTCGGCCACCAGGTCCTCGGGGAGTCGTTGGGGCGCGGGCAGGCTCGCGGCCCACGGGTCGTCGTCGCCGAGCAGCTCCAACGCGGTGCGCAGGGTGAAATCGCGTGGCGTGACCTGGTCGAGGTCGTCCCACGCCACCGGGAACGACACGGGCGTGCCGGGGCGGATGCGCGGGCTGTACGCGGCGACGACCGTGGCCCCGTAGGCGCGCGTCGAGTCGAGGAACACCTTGCCGCCGCGTTCCTCGCGGATGTACGCGGTCGTGGCGATGCCGGGGTCGATCCGCTCGGCGCGGGCGGCCAGCGCGCGGGTGGCGGCGGCCGCGTCGTCGTCGCTCGCCGTGACCGGCACGAAGACGTGCAACCCCTTGGCCCCGCTGGTCTTCACCGCGCCGGACAGGCCCGCGTCGGTCAGCGCCCGGTGGACCAGGCGGGCGGTGCCGACCACCGCCTGGAACGGCTCGCCCTCGGGCGGGTCGAGGTCGAGGACGACGTACTGGGGGTGCTCGCGGTCGTCGAGCAGGCTGAGCGGGACGTGGTACTCGACGGCGCGCTGGTTGGCGAACCACAGCAGCGTGCGGCGGTCGTCGCACAGCGCGTAGTTGATCTGCCGCTTCGACGCGTCCGCCCACACCGGGGCGGTCCGCACGAAGTCCGGTGTGTACTTGGGGACGTTCTTCTGCATGAACGGGTCCTGGCCGCGCAGCACGCGCACGACGGACAGGGGACGTCCGGCCAGGCCGGGCAGGATCCGGTCGCGCACGGCGTCGAGGTAGTCGACCAGATCGCGTTTGGTGGCGTCGGCCCCCTCGAACAGCGCCTGGTCGAGGTTGGTCAGCGACACGCCGTCGCGTTGTTCAGCAGCGCCCACCCCGACACCCTCCCCGGTCGCGGTCCAGCCGGCAAGTGGGGCCGGGGATGGGGCAGGATGCCCGGTCATGAGCGGTGTGCGGGCGGGCGAGGTGTTGGGGGTCAACCTCCGGGGGTTGCGGCAGCTGCGCGGGCTGTCGCTGTCCGAACTCGCCCGCCGGTCCGGGATCGCGAAGGGGACGCTGTCCGCGCTGGAGGGCGGCGCGGGCAACCCGACCATCGAGACCGTGTTCAGTTTGTCGAACGCTCTGAACGTGCCGGTGTCCGAGCTGCTCACCGAGCGGGCCGGGCCGGAGGTGGTGCTGGTGCGCGCGGCGGACGTGGAGGTGCTCAGCAGCGACGCGGTGGACCTGCGGCTGCTGCGGCGGGTCGACCTGGCGGAGACCGTGCTGGAGCTGTACGACCAGCGGGTGCGGCCGGGCGCGGTGCAGACTTCCGACGGACATCCCGGTGTGGAGCACGTCGTGGTCACCGAGGGCGTGCTGCGGGTGGGGCCGGTGGACGCGCCCCACGAGCTGGGGCCCGGCGACTACGTGTCGTTCCCCGGGCGGCTGCCGCACGTGTACGAGACGGTCGGCGGGCCGGTGGTCTCGGTGTTGCTGCTGGAGTACCCGAAGGGTTGACGGTCGGGCCCGGTGCTGCCTACAGTCCGGAACCAGCGTTCATTTTACTGAACGGTGGTGGTCGCAGTGGCGCAGCCGGACGTGGTGGTCGTCGGCGCCGGGATCATCGGCGCGGCGTGCGCCGAGGCGCTCGGCGCGGCCGGGCTGCGGGTGACCGTGCTGGACCGGGGCCCGGTCGCGTGCGGGACGACCGCCGCCGGCGAGGGCAACGTCCTGGTGTCGGACAAGGAACCCGGCCCGGAGTTGGCGTTGGCGCTCGCGTCGCGGGAGCGGTGGCCGGCGCTGCTGGCCGAACTCGGCGTCGACGTCGAGTGGGAGGACAAGGGCGGGCTGGTGGTCGCGACCGGCCCGGAGTCGGCCGGTCCGCTGCGGGCGTTCGCGGCGGCGCAGCGCGCGGCGGGCGTGGACGCGCGCGAGGTGACCCCCGCCGAGGCCCGGGAGCTGGAGCCGCACCTGACGCCGGCGGTCGCGGCGGCCGTCCACTACCCGCAGGACGCGCAGGTCAATCCGGTGGTGGCGGCGACCGCGCTGCTCACGGCGGTGCGGCGGCGTGGCGGTGAGGTCCGCACCGGCGTCGAAGTGTCCGATGTGGACAGTCGTGGTGTGCTGACCTCGGGCGGGCACATCGCCTGCGGTGCGGTGGTGAACGCGTGCGGGCCGTGGTCCGGCGGTCTCGCGAAGTCCGCGCCCGTCGCCGTGCGGCCCCGGCGCGGGGTCGTCCTGGTGACCGCTCCGCTGCCGTTGTGCGTGCGGCACAAGGTGTACGACGCGGACTACGTGGGCGCGGTGGCCGGCGGCGAGGCGGACCTGATGACCTCGGGCGTGGTCGAGTCGACCCGCGCGGGCACCGTGCTGATCGGGTCGAGCAGGCAGCGCGTCGGGTTCGCCGACGAGATCCCGGTGGCGGTGCTGAGGGCGTTGGCACGCCGGGCGATCGCGTTGTTCCCGGTGCTGGCCGGCGTGCCGGTGATGCGGGCCTACGGCGGGTTCCGGCCGTACGTGCCCGACCACCTCCCGGTGATCGGGCGCGACCCGAGGCTGCCGAACCTGTGGCACGCCACCGGGCACGAGGGCGCGGGCATCGGGCTCGCGGCCGGCACCGGGCGGCTGCTGGCGGAACTGCTGACCGGGCGCCCGCCGCACGTGGACCCGGTGCCGTTCCGGGTCGACCGGCCGGGGGTGACGGGGTGGAGGTGACCTTCGACGGCGTCCCGCTGCCCGCGCGGGACGGCCAGACGGTCGCCGCCGCGTTGCTGGCGTCGGGTCGGCGGACCTGGCGCACCACGCGTGCCGGAGGTCGGCCGCGCGGGGTGTTCTGCGGGATCGGCGTGTGCTTCGACTGCCTGGTGGTGGTCAACGGGGTGCCGGACGTCCGCGCGTGCCAACGGGTTCTGGCCGACGGTGACGAGGTCCGGACCCAGCACGGGGCGGAGCTGCCGTGAGGGTCGTGGTGGTGGGCGCGGGCCCGGCCGGGATGGCGGCGGCCCGCGCGGCGGCGGACCACGGCGCGCGAACCATGCTGGTGGACGCGGAACCCGTTGCGGGAGGCCAGTTCCACCGGGGTGAGCGGCTGTCGTTCGCTCATCCCGGTGTCACGCACCTGCCGGATACGACCGCGTGGGCGTTGGAGGGCACCAGGCTGCACCTGCGCACCGGGCCGGCCGACAGCCCGGCGCGGGTGGCCCGGGTGCTGGACGCCGACGCGCTCGTCCTGGCCACCGGAGCGCACGACCGGGTGCTGCCGTTCCCCGGCTGGGACCTGCCCGGCGTGGTCACGGCCGGCGCGGCGCAGGCGTTGGCCAAGCAGCACGGCGTCCCGGTGGGCCGCCGCGTCCTGGTCGCGGGCGTGGGGCCGTTCCTGCTGCCCGTGGCCACCGCGCTGCGCGGCCTGGGCGTCGACATCGCGGCCGTCGTGGACGCCGCCGCCCCGCAGGACTGGCTGCGCGAGCCCGCCGCGATGCTCGCCGGCCGCGCCAAGTTCGCCGAACTGGCCCGGTATCGCGCGATCCTGCGGCACTACCGGGCCCGCCACGCGGTCGTCGCGTTCGACGGCGAGACCGCGACGGTGGCCCGCGTGGACCATGACTGGCGGGTGCGCGCCGGCACCGCGCGCCGGATCGCGGCCGACGCCGTGTGCGTGGGCTTCGGCTTCACCCCGCGCCTGGACCTGGCCGCCGAGTGCCTGCTGGACGACGGTTTCGTGCGGGTCGACGCGCGGCAGGCGACCTCCGTGCCCGGCGTGTACGCGGCGGGCGAGATCACCGGCATCGGCGGTGCGGGTGCGGCCGTGGCCGAAGGCGTGGTCGCGGGCACGGCGGCGGCGGGCGGTGTGCCGTCACGGGAATCGCTGCGCGCGGTGCGTCGGGCGCGGGTCTTCGCCGCCGGGCTGGCCCGGGTGACCGGGGTGCGGCCGGGCTGGCGGACCTGGCCCACGCCGGACACCCTGGTCTGCCGGTGCGAGGAGGTCCCGGCCGGCGCGCTGGTCCCCGGCCTGGGCCTGCGCGCCCTGAAGCTCACCACCCGGGTGGGCATGGGCCTGTGCCAAGGCCGGATCTGCCTGCGCAACGCCGCCGAACTCGCCGACGTCCCGTACGTCCCGCCGCGCGTGCCCCTCGCCACCCCGCTGCGCCTGGGCGAACTCGCCGACACACCCGTGGACCTGGAGGAGCAATGACCCTGGACGGCGTCATCGTCGCCACCGCCCTGCCCTACGCGCCGGACCCGGCCGCGCCCGCCGGCCTGCGCCCCGACCTGGACCGGTACGCCGAGCACTGCCGGTGGCTGGTGGACAGCGGCTGCGACGGCGTGGGCCCCAACGGTTCGTTGGGGGAGTACTCCTCGCTCACCGACGCCGAACGCCGGGCCGTGGCCAAGACCGCGATCGACGCGGTCGGCGGTGCCGGCGTGGTCGTGGTCGGGGTGCACGGTGCCGGCGCGCACCAGGCGCGGCACTGGGCGGAGTTGGCGGCCGAGGACGGCGCGGACGCCGTGCTGTGCCTGCCGCCCACCCTGTTCCGGGCGGGCCGCGCGGAGGTGGTGCACCACTTCACCGAGGTCGCCTCGGTCGGGCTGCCGGTGATGGTCTACAACAACCCGTTCGACACCAAGGTCGACCTCACGCCGGACGTGCTCGGCGAACTCGCGCAGATCGACAACGTCGTGGCGGTCAAGGACTTCTCCGGCGACGTGCGGCGGGTGCTGGAGATCCGCGAGGCCGCGCCGGGGATGACCGTGGTGGCGGGCGCGGACGACGTGCTGCTGGAGAGCGTGCTGATGGGCGCGCAGGGCTGGTTCGCCGGCTTCCCCAACGCGTTCCCCGAGGCGTCCGTGCGCCTGTTCTCCCTGGCACGACAGGGAAAGCTCACCGAGGCGCGTGAACTGTACCGACCGCTGGTCGGCACGTTCCGGTGGGATTCGCGCACCGAGTTCGTGCAGGCGATCAAACACGCGATGGACGCCGTCGGCCGGTACGGCGGCCCGTGCCGCCCGCCCCGGGGACCGCTGACACCCGAACACCGCGCGCGCCTGGACGAAGACCTGCGCCGCGCCCTGACCCACCTGGAGGCGTGATGCGCTCCTCCCGCTACTTCACCGCGGTCGACTCGCACACCGAGGGGATGCCCACCCGCGTGGTGACCGGCGGCGTCGGCGTGATCCCCGGCGACACCATGGCCGAACGCAGGCTGCACTTCGTCGCGCACCTCGACCACCTCCGTGAGCTGCTGGTCAACGAACCGCGCGGGCACTCGGCGATGAGCGGCGCGATCCTCCAGCCGCCCACCCGCCCCGACGCCGACTGGGGCGTGCTGTACATCGAGGTGTCCGGGTGCCTGCCGATGTGCGGGCACGGCACGATCGGCGTGGCGACGGTCCTGGTGGAGACCGGGATGGTCGAGGTGGCCGAGCCGGTGACCGTGGTGCGCCTGGACACCCCGGCGGGCCTGGTGGCGGCGGAGGTCGAGGTCGTGGACGGGCGGGCGGCGCGCGTCACGATCCGCAACGTCCCGGCGTACGCGCACGAGCTGGACGCCGTCGTGGACGTCCCCGGCTGGGGCGAGGTCCGCTACGACCTGGCCTACGGCGGCAACTTCTACGCCATCATCCCGTTGGAACAACTGGGAATCCCCTTCGACCGCGCGGAAAAGGACAGGATCCTCGCCGCAGGTTTGTCCATAATGGACGCGATCAACGCCCGACGCCGTCCGGTCCACGTGACCGAGCCGGACATCGCGGGCTGCAAACACGTCCAGTTCACCGCACCGGGCCGGGACGGCGCGCACTCCCGCAACGCCATGGCCATCCACCCGGGCTGGTTCGACCGCTCCCCGTGCGGCACCGGAACGTGCGCCCGCATGGCCCAACTCCACGCGCGCGGCGAACTGGCCCTGCACCAGGACTTCGTCAACGAATCCTTCATCGGCACCCGCTTCACCGGCCGCCTGACCGCCGAAACCCCGCTGGCCGACCGCACCGCCGTACTCCCGACCGTGTCCGGCCGGGCCTGGATAACCGGCATGTCCCACTACCTGCTCGACCCCACCGACCCGTTCCCGCGCGGCTTCCAGCTCTGAGGTGACGGGTCGGGCGGTTCTCGGCGAACCGGTGCCGTGGGAGTGGTCGTCCTGGATACGCTGCTCAAGATCGGCGGGGACGCGCGCCGCTGCCGCTGTGGTGAACACGGCCCAGGACCGCATCGATCAGGAGTGAGGATGAGCAAGGTCGACCCGAACAGGATCATGGAGGACCGAGCGGTCAACCGCTTCGCCGCACTCATGCAGGAACACGCCCACATCGTCCAGAGGATCGACGGGCGCAACGACTTCGGTGAAGACCTGTACGTCAGCTTCGTAGAAGACATGCACACTACCGGTGACACCATCGCCGTGCAGGTCAAGGGTGGTGTCTCCTATCGCGGCGGCAACGGCTACCTGGTGCAGATCAAGGGTCACCGCGACTCGTGGCTCAACACGAACGTCCCTGTCGTGTGCGTCGTTTACGACCCTGACACCAGCCTGCTGTACTGGGCCAACGCATCGCACCAGTTGCGACAGGCGAAGGCGGAGAGCCGGGACCTCCGCTCGATCGCGATCTCGGCTGCGGACGTCCTGGACGAAAGCTCGATGTCGTCTTTTGTCCGGACGATGCGCGAGTACGTGGCCGAACGGGGACAGCTGCGGCAAGCGCTCGGCAATCTCAGCGGACAGGTGTTCGACACGACGGACTACCTGTCGTACTCGATGAACGAGCACGGTGAGGAGATGGTCTTCCGCCAGCGGCGTGGTGAACAGGTGGCGACCTTGTTGCACCGCGACGGGGGCTGGGAGCCGATCGAGGTCACCCCGGATGCTCTGACCCTCGGCGACCAGTTCGCGGCCCTCGGTCTGACGACGGTCAGCCAGTTGGCGGATCACATCGGCAACCCCGAGTTGAAGGAGTTGGCGGTGCAGTTCGAGGACGTGGATCTGCGGTCGTTCGCGGACACGATTTCGGTCGTCGGCAGCAGGTTCATCGTCGGCTCGAACGAATTGGCGTGGCTGCGCGCCTGCGCGCAAGCGAGCGCGTGGTGGCGGTCCGCTCCTTCTTGATCCCTGCGGAACGGCCCGCTAGAGCAACGCGGTGAGGCGCTGTTCGACGTGGTCCAAGGCCATGCGGACCGCGCCGAGTGCGACGTTGCCCGCGCCCAGCGCCGACACCCGCAGGTCCACCGGGACCAGGAGCATCCGGCCGAGGCGTTTTCGCACCGCGTCGAACAGGACCTCGCCCGCACGGGACACGCCGCCGCCCACCACGACCCGTTGCGGGTCCATGATCAGCAGTTGCACGGCCAGGCCGCGGGCGAAGCGGGTCGCGATGGTGTCCACCACGGACGCCGCCGCCGGGTCGCCGGCCGCCGCCGCGTCGAACAGCGGGGCGATGTCGGTGCCCTCGGCGAGCCGGTCCCGCAACGGGCTGTCGCAGCGCTGCACGCCCAGCCGCAGGATCTCGCCCGCGCCGACCAGGCGTTCGAACGCGCCCAGCCCGTCGGTGGGGGGCTTGGGCTCGTCGTCCAGGTCGGTCACCAGGTCGATGAACCCCAGTTCGCCGGCGGCGGAGGACGCGCCGCGGTAGGGCTTGTCGTCGATCACCATGCCGGTGCCGATGCGCTCGCCCCACTGCACGAACAGCAGGTTGTCGCCCGCCTCGCCGCGCCACCGCTCCGCGACCACGGCCAGGTTCACGTCGTTCTCGATGCCGACCGGGCAGCCCAGCCAGTCGCGCAGCTCGGCGATCACCGGCAGGCTGGACCAGCCGGGGATGCTCGGGGCCAGCACGACCTCGCCGCGCTCGTGGTCCACGATCCCGGGCGTGCCCACGGCGACCGACCACAGGTCCGTCGGGGTCACGCCCGCCTCGTCGGACACGGCGGTGAGCGTGCTGCGCAGCAGGGGGACCATGTTCGGCCCGGTCGGGCTGACCGCCTCGCGTTCGGCCAGCACGTTCCCGGCCAGGTCGGCGATCATCACCAGGACCTTGTGCGGCCCGACGTCGATGCCCGCCACGTGCCCCAGCTCCGCGCGGAACCTGGCCCGCTGGGCGGGGCGGCCGATCTGGTGCTCGGTCGGGCCGGAGAACTCGGCGATGCCCGCCTCGGCCAGCGCGGTCAGCGCGCGGGTGACCGCCGGCCGGGACAGCCCGGTGGCCACCACCAGGTCGGACACCGTGGCGGTGTGCCCCTCGGCGTCGCGCAGCGCGTTGAGGACGGCTGTGGCGTTGATCCGCCGCAGCACGTGGGGCCCGGTGGCCGCCGATCCGGATGACACGTGCGCCTCGCTTCCGTGCTCTCGTCGCGCACGCTAGCAGGTCCAAGCCCTTGACAGATGGTCCAGACCATAGCAGAGTATCGAACGGTTCGTTACTAAGTGCGCCCAGCTCACGTCCCTGCGGTGAGATTCGGCTTGGGGGAGGCGACTGTGGAAGACGTGAAGTACCGGCTCATCGCCGATCACCTGATCGGCGCCATCGACCGGGGCGAGTACCCGGTGGGCAGCGCGCTGCCCACCCTGCACGACCTGATGCACAAGTTCGGCGTGGCGCGGGGTACCGCGCGCGCGGCCGTGGCCGTGCTGGTGGCCCAGGGCGTCGCCACGTCCAAGCAGGGCCTGGGCACGCTGGTGTGCGGCACGACCGTCCCGTCCCAGCCCACCACGCCGCGGATCCTGCCCGACGGCGCGACCTACCCGAAGGTGGTGCTCAGCGGCTGGACGGCGGCCGGCCCCGACATCGCCGGGCGGTTCGGGCTCACCACCGGCAGCCTGGTGGTGCACCGCATCCGCCACCACCACACCGGCACCAGGGTGACCAGCATCGACCAGCAGTGGCTGCCCAAGGTCGTGGCGACCACCATCGAGCAGCACACCGGCCACGACATCTCCGACCGCAACGACACCCCGCACCCGGACCTGACCCCGTTGCTGCGCAACGCGGGCCTGGACCCGATCGTGGCGACCGTGCAGCTCGACGCCCGCCTGCCCAGCCGGCACGAGGCGGACACCCTGGACATCCCGGTCGACGCACCGGTCCTGGTGGTCCACCGGATCACGCACGGCTCGTCCGGCACGCCCGTCGAGGCCACGACAACGGTGTCGAGCACCGGTGGCTCGGCCCCGAAGTTCACCATCCCGCTCACCGGCTGACCTCCGCGACGCTGCGACCGTCGAGGTCGACCGGCGGATCCTCCTGCTCGTCCCGCACAACGGGGTGCGCGAGCAGCCGCAACCACCGCGCGGTTCCACCGCCCCCACTCCACGAGCCCCCGCCGCCACGGTCCCGCGCCGCCACGGTCCCGCGCCGACGCCTCACCCGGCCGGCAGCGACCGTCCCGTCCGTCCGGCGTGGGTCCGGTGCCGCGTCCGATGCACGGGCGTGTGCTCGACGACGACCTGCGCGCGCCTGGCGGAGACGCCCGCGGCGGCCAGGATCCGGGCCGGCAGGCGGGTGTGGTCCGACGCGGCCGCCAGCGCCAGCGCGCGGCGCGCCGCCGGGCCCTCCGCGTCCGGCGGGACCACCAGCAGGTCGACGTGCCGCCGGTCGGCGCCGGCGACCTGCACGACGTCGGTGTCCAGCGCGGTGAACCCGATCAGCACGACGGTGCGCCCGTCGACCTCGGCCCGGTCCGGCGCGGGACCCCAGAACGGCTCGGCGAACACCACGCGCGACACCGCGCCGAGCCGGTCGGCGAGCGCTTCGACCAGGGCCGGGAGTTCGGCGACGAGGTCGCGCGAGCGCGGCCACCAGGCACCGTCGACGTGCCCGGTGGGCAGGGCGGGTGGTTTGAGGCTCAGCCGCAGCGGCGGGCGGGCCGGTTCGGTGGTGGGGGAGGTGGTGGACGGGACCGACGGCGTGCCGGTGCTCCGATCCCCGGCCGCGAGAGCGGTCAGCCCGGGCTCCTGGGGACGAGTCGACGCCGGTCGGGATTCACCGTGCGGTTCGCGGCTGTGGATGCGCGACATGGGAACACTGCTTCTTCCCGGTACTGGGACCGGATGTCCGACGCCTCGGATGGGGCACCGTCGTACCGGATGTCCTTCACCCTACGCGTGGGAACGGGCCGCGAACCGGTTCACGCCGGTCTAGGATCGCGGTTCGTGAGCACACTGCCGCCCGAACTCCGGGAACTGGTCGAGTCCGGGCCGTTGGTCCACCTGAGCACCATCAACGCCGACGGCAGCCCGCAGGTCACCGTGATCTGGCTGGGCCTGGACGGCGACGAACTGGTCAGCGGCCACATGTCCCGGCACCAGAAGCTGCGCAACATCGAACGCGACCCGCGCGTGGTGCTGTCCTTCGTCGCGCCGCGCAACCCCGAGGCGTTCCTCAACGAGTACGCCGTGCTGCGCGCCCGCGCGACGGTCGAGCCGAGCGACGGGGCGTGGGACCTGCTCGACCGGCTCACCAAGGTCTACATGTCGCCGGACACCACGTTCCCGGCCCCCAAGGGCCCCGGTTACGTCGTCCGCTACTCGATCGAGCGCGTCGGCGGCGTCGGCCCCTGGGCCTCCTGAGGCACCGCCGGCGGGCGTCACCGGGACGCGGCGAACGCCCGGCGGCAGTGGGCGAGCAGCTCGCGCACCGCCGGGCCCCGGGTCGGTTTCCAGACCAGCGCGAGAAGTCCGGGGACGTCGACGTCGTCGATCGGCACGGCGGTGAGCCGGTCCCGGTAGTGGGCGACCATCGACTCGCTGAGCAGGGCCACGCCCAGCCCCCGGGCGGCGAGGTCGGCGATCGCGTCCGGCGCGCCCGCCTGGAGCGCGATCGCCGGACGCAGGTCCTGGGCCGCGCACGCCTGGTCGAACACCGTGCGCAGGCCCGTTCCCGGCGGCATGCACACCAGCGGGTGATCGACGAGCTTGCGCAGGGTGAGGCGCTCGCGCGTCACCGGGTGGTCGGGCGGGACGGCCGCGACCAGCCGTTCGCTGACGATGACCAGCGCGTCCAGCCCGTCCGGGGTGCTGTTCGCGGTGCCGACCAGGGCGAGGTCGAGGCCGCCCGCGCGCACCGCCTCCACCAGGTGGGCGGAGTTGGCCTCCTGCAACGAGATCTCCACGCCGGGGTGGGCCCGGTGGAACGCCGCCAGCGCGTCGAACAGCGGGGTGACGGTGCAGCCGTCGACCATCCCGAGGGCGAGCCGGCCCCGGATCAGGTCGGTCACCTCGCCGACCGCCTGGCCGACCGCCTCGGCGGCGGCCAGCGCGGCGCGGGCGTGCTCCAGCGCGGCCTTCCCGGCGGTGGTCAGGGTCGCGGTCCGCGCGGACCGGTCGAACAGCTCCGCGCCCAGTTCGCGTTCCAACTGGCGGATCTGGGCGCTCACCCCGGACTGGCTGATGTGCACGCGCTCGGCGGCGCGGGTGAAGTTCCGCTCCTCGGCGACCGCGACGAAGTACTCCAGCTGCCTCAGTTCCATGACTGTGGATTCTAGTAGCCATCTGAACCATCTGTTGGACTTCTGGTCGGGTGGCGGCGAGGCTGGAAGCACGGCAGATCACCCAGGGAGGAACCCCATGTCGGAGTACGAGAAGGCCATGCGCCCCGAGGACATCACCCGCCTGTTCGTCGAGCGCTCCAACGCCGGTGACGCCGCCGGTGTCGCCGCCCTCTACGAGGAGGACGCCGTGCTGGCCTACCCGCCGGGCAGCCAGACGGTGGGCCGCGAGGCGATCCGCGAGCTGTGGGCGGGCGTCCTGGCCCACAACCCCGTCTTCGAACTGGAGACCCCGTTGCCGACCCTCGTCAGCGACGACATCGCCCTCACCTCGACCCCGCCCAAGGACGGCTCGGGCGCCCGCGCCCAGGTCGTCCGCCGCCAGCCCGACGGCAGCTGGCTGCGCCTGCTCGACCAGCCCGAGTTCGTCACGCCGACCGACTGATCCGCCCGATCGGGCCGTCACCCCCGTGGGACCAGGGGGACCACGGGGGTGCCCGACCGGTGGGCGGGGTGCGCGGCGGAGCCGCCGTGAAGGAGGCTCCGCCGCACTCCCGCGTCAGGCCGTCGGCACCGGAGCCGCCGCCAAGCGGTCCAGGATCCGGCGCTGGCGGTCGCGGTACTGCTCGACGTTGGCCAGCTTCACGTCTTCGTAGCCGCGCACCATGTCCGGCAGGGCGGCCAGTTCCGCGACCACCGCGAGGTCCACATCGGACACCCGGAACGCGCGCACCACCGCCGCCCGGTACTCGGCGACCAGCTCCCGCTCCACCCGCCGCACGTGGGCGTACCCGAACACGTCCAGCCGCGTCCCGCGCAGCTTCCGGGCCGCCGCCAGCACCCGGAACACCGGGCGGAACCACGGGCCCAGGGCGATCTTCTTCTTCATCCCCAACGCCCGCAGGACCGGCGGGTGCAGCCGGTAGGCCGCCCGCGCCCCCTCGCCGAACTCCACCTTGATCTTCTCGGTCAGCGCGGGGTCCAACGACAGCCGCGCCACCTCGTACTCGTCCTTGTACGCCATCAGCTTGTACAGGTTGCGGGCGACCTCGACCGTCACGTCGGTGGCCCCGCCCTCCAGCTCCCGCACCCGTTCCACGAACTCGACGTACGCCCGCGCGTACCTCTCGTCCTGGTACGCCACGAGTTCGGGCACCCGGACGTCCAGCACCCGCCCCAGCTCCGAGCCCGGCTCGGCCCGCACGACCGCCCGGATCGCCCGCGCGGCGGGGGAGAGCACGGGCGCGGACCCCTCGACGGCGGCGGGTCCGGCGGCCGGTTCGGCGGGCGCGGCGACCAGCTTGCGGCCGTGCCGGAACGCCTGCACGTTCGCGGCGACCGCCACGCCGTTGAGTTCGATGGCCCGCTCGATCGCGGACGCCGGCAGCGGCAGCGCACCGGTCTGGTAGGCCGCGCCCAGCTGGAGGATGTTGGCGAACTGCCCGTCCCCGAACAGCTCCTCGGCCACCGCGCGGGCGTCCAGCGCGACGGTCCGCGCCGTCGCGGACTCCAGCACCGAGTGGATCCGGCCGGGCTCGGGGAACGCGACCGACGTGTCCACGACCATCTTCCCGGTCGGCACCTCGGTGGTGGACACCACCGCCACCGTGCGCGCGGGGTCGGTCGCCGCCAGGTTCGCCGGGTCCGCGCCCACCAGCGCGTCGCACGCCAGGTAGAGGTCGCACTCGCCGGCCGCCAGCTTGGCCGCGCGGTCGGTCGGCACCGCGGTGACCTTCAGGTCGGACACCACCGCGCCGCCCTTCTGCGCCAACCCGGTCTGGTCCAGGGTGCGCACGTGCCGGCCGTCCAGCACCGCCGCCGTGGCCAGGATCTGGCCCACGGTCACCACTCCGGTGCCGCCGATGCCGGTGATCCGCACCGCGAAGTCGGGGCCCGCCGTCACCGGCTCCGGCACGGCGTCGGCGGCCAGCTCCGCGGCCTGCCGCCGGCGCGGCTTGCCGGCACCGGGCACGACGGTGAGGAACGACGGGCAGTCGCCGTCCAGGCACGAGTAGTCGACGTTGCACGACGACTGGTGGATCGCGGTCTTGCGGCCGAACTCGGTCGGGACCGGCTGCACGGACAGGCAGTTGGACTTGGTGCCGCAGTCGCCGCAGCCCTCGCACACCCGCTCGTTGATCACCACGCGGGTCGCGGGCGTCTCCTGCTTGCCACGCCTGCGCTTGCGGCGCTTCTCCGCCGCGCACTCCTGGTCGTGGATCAGCACCGTGACGCCGGTGATCCTGGCCAGCTCCTCCTGCGTGCGCAGCAGTTCCGAGCGGTCGCGGACCTCGACGCCGGACGGGAACGACCGGCGGCGCAGCTTGCGCGGCGCGTCACTGGTCACCACGACCTTCCGCACGCCCTCCAGCAGCAGCAGGGCGGCGATCTTCTCCACGGGCAGCCCGCCGACCGCGTCCTGCCCGCCGGTCATCGCCACGGCCGAGTTGTAGAGCAGCTTGTAGGTCACGTTCACGCCCGCCGCGACCGCCGCGCGCACCGCCAGGCTGCCGGAGTGGGTGAACGTGCCGTCGCCGATGTTCTGGGTGAAGTGCGGTGTCTCCACGAACGGCGCCATGCCGATCCACTGCGTGCCCTCGCCGCCCATCTGGGTCACCCCGACCAGCGAGCCGACCTGCTCGGGGTCCATGAACAGGCTCATCGTGTGGCACCCGATGCCGCCGCCGACGATCGTGCCCTCCGGCACCTTCGTGGACGAGTTGTGCGGGCAGCCCGAGCAGAAGTACGGCGTGCGGGCCAGCAGCGGCACGGCGATCCGCTCGCGCCGGCCGCGCTGCCGCCACGCGTCGACCGACCCGATGCCCAGCGGCGCGAGCAGCCGGGCCAGGCCGGTGGCGATGCCGTCCGGGTCCAGCTCGCCGATCTCGCCGAACAGCGTCCGCCCGTCCGGGCCGGTCTTGCCGTGCACGGCGGGCGCGTCGGCGCGGCCGTACAGGACGTCCTTGACCGCGGCCTCGATGAACGACCGCTTCTCCTCCACGACGATCACGGTGTCCAGGCCGTCGGCGAACTCGCGCACGACCGACGGCTCCACCGGGTGGATCACGCCGAGCTTGAGCAGCCGGATCCCGTGCCGGGACAGGGTGTCCTCGGTCAGGCCGAGCCGGTCCAGCGCCTGCCGGACGTCCAGGTACGACTTGCCCGCGGTGACGATCCCGACCCGGTCGCCCGCGCGGCCCCGGACGATCCGGTTCACGCCGGAGACCCGCACGTACTCCAGCGCCAGCGGCAGCCGGACGGTGTAGAGGCTGCGCTCCAGCCGGGCGAGTTCGGCACCGAGCAGCCGGGACGTGGGCTGGTGGCGGTAGGCGTGGCCGGGCATCTCCGGCGCGGTCCAGTGCGGGCTGACCAGCGCGGTGCTCGACGCGTCGGCGACGTTCGCGACGATCTTGAGCGAGGACCACACGCCGGCCGCGCGGGACAGCTCGACCGCGTGCCGGGCGTGGTCGAGCACGTCCTGGGAGTCGGCCGGGAAGAACACCGGGATCGCCAGGTCGGCCAGCGCCAGGTCGGACGCGCACGGCACCGTGGAGGACTTCGCGTTCGGGTCGTCGCCGACCAGCGCCACCGCGCCGCCGTGCGGGTCGGTGCCGGCCAGGTTGGCGTGCCGCAGCGCGTCGGTGGCCCGGTCCAGTCCGGGTGCCTTGCCGTACCAGACGCCGGTGACGCCCCGGTAGCGGCGGCCGGGCAGCGCGCCGGTCAGCTGGCTGCCCATCACCGAGGTCGCGGCCAGCTCCTCGTTGAGGCCGGGCCGGTGCACCACGTCGTGCTTGTCCAGCAGGGTGGCGCGGCGGGCCAGTTCGAGGTCGTAGCCGGCCAGCGGCGACCCCTCGTAGCCGGAGACGAACACGGCCGTGCCCTCGCCGCGCCCCCGGTCGTGGCGGACGCGGTCGAACAGCATCCGCACCAGGGCCTGTACCCCGCTGAGGTGGACGATCCCGTCCTCCCGGAGGTAGCGGTCCTCCAAAGTGAACGCCTCCACGCCGTGCTCCTTCACTCGACACCGATGCGGTGCGCGTCACACCACACGGTGTGCGACCCGGATGCAACATCCGGGTCCGTTTTCGCCCCCGCGACGCAAAGGACGAAGCCTACCTGCGCCTTTTCCCCGGATTTTTTGCGCGGGGAACTATCCTGGCGGCTGTGCCGGAAGAACTCGACGCCACCGACCACGAGATCCTCGCCCTGCTCCGCGAGGACGCCCGCCGGACCCTGTCCGACATCGCGGGCCGGGTCACGCTGTCCACGGCGGCGGTGAAGCGGCGCATCGACCGGCTCACCCAGGTCGGCGTCATCACCGGGTTCACCGTGCAGATCGACCACGCCAAGCTCGGGTGGGGGATCGAGGCGTTCACCGAGCTGCGGTTCGTCGGCAACACGAAGGTCTCCGACATCCTCGACACCACGACCCGGATGCCCGAGGCGCAGGCCGTGTTCACCATCGCGGGTGACCCGGACGCGCTGGTCTGGCTGCGGGTCCGGGACATGGCGCACCTCCAGCGCACCATCGACGAGATCCGCCGCCACCACCAGGTGACCGGCACCAAGACCCTGATCGCGCTGGACTCGTGGACCCGGGGCCAGGACGGCTAGCTGTACTGACCTGCGAGGTCGGGGACGCGGCCCGCGGGTGGTCGGCCGCCCGGTGCGGTGTGGCTGCGGTGGTGATTGTGGGTGCCGTCCGTGGACGCGGTGGCCGCCGCTGTCGGGGATGGTGCCGGGTTTCTCGATGTCGACGTGGACCGGGTCGCCGGGGGCGGCGTGTTCGTGGCGGCGCACGACGCGGCCGGTCGCGCGGTCCGGATGCGACATCCCAAGGGCAGTACGGGTAACCCGGGTCAGGTGGGCCGCAGCGCCGAGGCGAGGAGCCGGACGGCGCCGGTCAGCGCGGCGCGCGGGTTGTCCTGCCAGTGCGGGGTGAGGGGTTGCAGGCCGGTCGACAGCGGGTACCGCCGGGCCAGGTCGGGGATCTGCTCGGCGGTCGCGTGCGCGTGCCGGCTCCACTGGGTGATCTCCGGCCGGTCCAGCCGCCGGTACGCGGCGGCGGTGTCGGCGGTGGCGCGGACCGTGGCGTAGAGCATGGTCACGGCCGAGGGCCGCGCGCCGGGCGGGACGTCCCACGCGTGGAAGACGCCCAGCAGCCGTTCGAGCCAGTCCTGTTCGTTGGGGCCCTGGGTGGCCTGCGACCACGGGCGCTCGGTCAGCCACGGGTGGGCCAGGCAGACCTCGAACAGCGCGTCCGCCCACGCCTGGAGCGCGTCGGCCAGGCTCGTGGTCGGGTCCTCCCACGCGGGCAGCGCCGAGGCGTGGTCCTGCATCAGGGCCAGCAGGTTCTCCTTGGTGCCCACGTACGGGTAGAGCGCCATGGCGGTCTTGTCGAACTTCGCCGCGATCGCCCGCGTCGACACCGCCGGCAGGCCCTCGGCGTCCGCGATCGCGATGCCGGTGCGCAGGATCTCGTCCAGGTCGAGCTGCCGGCGGGGACCCCGGCGCGGGGTGGGCAGCGTCGTGCCCCGGTGCCGCCAGAGCCTGCGGACGTGGGCGGCCACGTCGTCGTCGGGGGTCGTCGCCATAGTGCGTACAGTCTATAGTGTTTACGTTGTATAGTGTTTTCATCGGTCTCACCTCGGAGGGGTTCCGCCATGGCCACCGCACGACTGCACGACGACGCGTCCCTCGAAGTGGCGGTGTTCGGCGCCGGCCCGACCGTCCTGCTGCCCGTCGGCACCGCCGTGCGCGACGACGACGAAGCCGAGCGGATGCGCGCCTGGGGCGCGGACCCGAACCTCGGGCACACCCTCGCCACCGGCCTCGCCGACGCCGGCTTCCGCGTGGTCGCCGCCGACTACGAGGGCCACCTCGCCCGGCACCCGAAGCCCGGCACGCTCGACGCGTCCGCCGTCGCCGCCGACCTGCTCGCCCTCGCCGACGCGGCGGGCGCGGACCGGTTCGCCTACTACGGCTACTCGTGGCTCGCGCTCGCCGGGCTCCAGCTCGCCGTCCGCACCGACCGGCTCACCGCGTTGGCCATGGGCGGGTTCCCGCCCCTGGACGGCCCGTACGGCCCGATGCTCACCGTCACCCTCGCCACCCACCAGATGGCGCTGGAAGACCGGCCGGCGGCCGACAACTCCGCGGCGGTGCCGGGGGACTGGGACAGCGTGGAAGTCGCGCTGGACCCGGACCAGACGCGCCAGTACGTGACCCTGTACGAGTCGCTCCAGGACTTCGACGAGCGGGCCGCCCTCGACCGGCTGGACGTCCCGAGGCTGGCGTTCGCCGGGGAGAACGACAACATCACCTACGGCGAGCGGTGGGACAACGCCCACGTCGTCATCGCCGACGCCCTCGAACGCCACCGCGACGAACTCGTGCGGCGGGGTTGGACGGTGGAACTCGTCCCCGACACCGACCACATGAGTGCGATGCGGGCCGCCACCGTCCTCCCGCTGCTGACCCCGTGGCTGGCATCCGCCCTGTCCTGACCGCGCGGTCGCCCGCCCTATCCTGCTGATCATGGACGACAGGACAGCGGCGACAACGCCCGCCCCGGCCTGGGGAACGAGGCCGGCCGCCGACGCCGACCGCGTTCCCCGGCACTGGATCCTCCAGTGCAACCCGGAGAAGTGGGACGTCTGGTCCTGGCTGGAGAGCCGGACCGGTCCGCTGCACCACTGGACGGTCGTCAACCACCTCAAGCGGTTGCGTCCCGGCGACCGCTTCGCGCTGTGGTTGTCCGGTGCCGGCGCGGGCGTCTACGCCCTGGGCACCTTGACCTCGTCGCCGTACTTGAGGGAGGAGTTCGACGAACACTGGGCCGAGCACCCCGAGCGCAGGCACGTGGTCGACGTGCGCTTCGACCGCTTCCTGTTCGACGAGCCGCTGTCCAAGCGCTCGCTGGTGGCCGACCAGGACTTCGCCGGGGCGTCGGTCGTCCGCCAACCCTTCGCCGCCAACCCGATCCCGCTCACCGCGCGGCAGTGGTCCGCGATCGAACGGCCGGCGGTCGGCCGGGGCCGCACCGATCGGCCCGGACCGGCGGAGACGGTGGTGACCTCACGGCCGGTGGGCGGCGTCCCCGAGACGACGACCGCGACCGGCGGAGCGGGACCCCGGGAGGTCGGGTTCCCGGAGGCGAAGCTGGTGAAGGGGTACCAGGAGTTCCTGGGCCGCGAACTGGTCTGCCTCAGCGCGCTGCTGCCCACGGGCGAACGGCTCGTCTGCGACCTGTTCGACGCGACGACGAACACGCTCATCGAGGCCAAGGCCTCCAACGCCCGGCTCGACGTGCGCACGGCGCTCGGTCAGCTCCTGGACTACCGGCACCACATCAGGCCCGACGCCCGGCTCGCCGTGCTGCTGCCCTCGGAACCGTCGCCGACCATCGTGGAAGTGCTCCGCGCCAACGGGGTGAGGACGATCCACCGCGACGGCGACGTGTTCCGCGAATCGCCCTGACCCGAACCCCTCGGCCCGGCCGGCAACCCCCGGACGACAGCGGCTGCCGGCTCGGGTGAGCCGGCAGCCGCCGTTGGTCGAGGACGCCGATCAGCAGGCGCCCTGGTCCTGCCACACGGCCCAGGAGTTCGGGTGGCCCGGCTCCGCGCCGACCGAGTACCAGGTGGACTTCCACTTGTGGCTGTTGTGCGACACCAGGTCGTTCGGCACGTAGGACGCCGAAGCGCTCCACGCCGGAACGCCGTCGCACCCGCCGGGACCGCCGCCGCCGGTGACGGTCAGCGTGTACGTGGCCGACCGGGACGAGGTGCCCGAGCCGGTCACGGTGATCGTGTACGTGCCGGCCGTCGCCGTCGCCGCGACCGAGATGGTCGCCGTGGACGACGCGCCGGACTGCACGGTCGACGGGTTGAACGCCACGCTGACGCCGCTGGGCGCACCGCTCGACGAGAGCGCGACGCTCTGCGGCGAGCCCGACGTGGTCGCGGTGTTCACCGAGAACGTGCCGGACTGGCCGACCTCCACCGAACCCGACGACGAGCCCAACGACAGCGAGAAGTCGCTACCGCCGCCGCCACCGGTCACGGTGAGGGTGTAGGTCGCCGTCTTGGTCGCCGTGCCCGCGCCCCGGACGGTGATCGGGTACGTGCCGTTGGCCACCGTCGAACCGACCGACACCGTCGCCGTGGACGACGAACCGGACTGCACGGTCGACGGGTTGAACGCCACCGACACGCCGTTGGGCTGGCCGGTCGCGGTCAGCGCGACGCTCTGCGCCGCACCGGACGTGGTCTGGGTGTTGACCGTGAACGACCCGGTGCCGCCGACCTCGACCGAGCCCGAACCCGGGCTCACCGACAGCGAGAAGTCGCTCGCCGGCGTCTCGCTCACGGCCTGCTTCCAGATCGTGTACGCGATGCCGTCCGCCGAACGGTCCAGCGCGGTCGGGTTGATGTTGCTCGTCGTGTCGCACGAGCTGTGGTAGCACGAGTCGTACGCCCCGTTGGCCGTGCCGCCCCACTTCTGGGCCTGCGCGTTGGTCTTGCGCGCCGACGCGCCCGTGGCGTAGCCCGACGAAGCGATGCCGGCCCGCTGGAACGACGCGTCGTCCGAGCGGCCCGCGCCCTCGACGTTCTCCTCGGGGGCGAGGCTCAACGACGTCCAGTACTCCCGCAGCGGCGCGGCCGCGGCAGTGCTGATGTTGTTGATGAAGTAGCCCGCGTTGCGCGAGGCCACCATGTCGAAGTTGTAGTACGCCTTGATCGCCGACTTCTGCGCGGCGGTCAGCTGGCCCACGTAGAAGCGGGACCCGTTGAGGCCCTGCTCTTCGTCGGTCCACCAGCCGAACCGGACGTGCTTGGTCATCGTGGGGTTGCGGGCGGCGAGCTGGAGGGCGTTCTCCAACAGCGCGGCCGAACCCGAGCCGTTGTCGTTGATGCCCGGACCCGCCGACACGCCGTCGAGGTGCGCGCCGAACATGACGGTCTGGTTGACGTCGCCGCCGGGCCAGTCCGCGATCAGGTTGTTCGACACGTAGGTGCAGCTGGTGCACCGCTGCTCGGCCACGGTGTAGCCCGCGGCCTGGAGCTTGGCCTTCACGTAGGCCAGCGACTGGGTGTACCCGCCGCTGCCGGCCCGCCGGTTGCCGCCGTTGCTGGTGGCGAACGACTGGAACTGGGACAGGTGGCCCTGCACCGCGGCCACGTCGATGTTCGGCGGCGCGAGCGCGCTGACGGTGGCCGTTGCGCCGGGCTGCTGGGCGTCGGTCGCCAGCGCGGGCCCCGCGGACGTCGTCACCCAGGCGAGGGCCGCGAGAGCGACCGCCGCACCCAGGGTTCTGTGCTTCATCCGAATGCTCCTCGTGAGGCAGGGAATTGCCCGGCCGTCCCCGCCCAGCAGGTATGGGCGGTGTGCGGTGGCCCCGGCCGAACCAGCGAAGCGTCGCATTCCGGACGCTTCGCTAACTAGGGCTTCCGGTAGGTACCGGACGCGGCGGCGTACCGGCACACTTTGGGGTTGCCTACCGGACGACTGTCCCAAAAGAACGGACAATTCGGTAATTTCACGGTTGACGGCAGGGATTCTCAGCAGAACTCGGGACCGTGCGGCCCCGCGCAGGCCCCGAGCGCCCACCCCTCGGCGGTGTACCGGGCCACCTGCCCGCCGCCGGTCACGTCGACCGTCGCGGTGACGATCCGGTCGATCCGCGTGTTGTTCACCGTCACCCGGCAGACCGGGGCCGTCGCCGTACAGGTCGGCGGCAGCGGCGCGCCGGACAGCGCCCACGAGTAGCCACCGCCCGCGACCGGCGGCTCCACCCGGAAGACGATCACCGACCGGTACGACGGGCGCGGCGACGTGCAGTAGCCGCCGGAGGTCGAGCGGTCGACCTCCCGACCGGCCGGGAGGTAGGCCGCTGCCGGGGACACGGTGCACGTCAGGCCGGTGGCTCGGACGCCGGTTTCGGCGGTGGTGTCGGCACGGGCCGCTGACGGCAGCACGACCAGGGACGTTGCGACGGCCAGGAGGACAGCGGGGAGTCTGCGCACGGGGGACCCCTTCGATGAGGTTGTCCGGGCTGGATCCGCCAGCATCACCCGCCGCATTCCCCCGGCACATCGCCTGAACGGCCTGACCCCCTACCGCCCGGAGCAGGCCCTTTCCACGCCGGTGGTGGTCAGTTGCGCCGAACGGCCGGACCGAGCAGCGCGGTGAGCGGCCGTTCGACCTCGGCGAGCAGTTCCGCGCCGAACACGCACACCGTGTGCTCCCAGGGGTGCCCGAACGTGCCGAGCCGCAGATCCGGCGTCAGGTAGAGGTAGTAGTCGCCGTCCGGGTAGGCCCAGCCGGGCCACGGCGGCAGGCCCGGCCCGCCGACCCGCGCCGGGTCGAAGCGGTAGCCGACGTGCTGCCAGTCGAGCCAGTACAGGGGTTCGCCCGGCCGGACGCACGCGCGCAGCCCGTCCCGCACGATCCGGTCGAGGTCGCCGGGGCCGTGGCGCAGGTGCCAGGTCACCGACCCCGCCGGCTCGGAGATCCCGGGAAAGCGGTGGACGCTGGGCCGGAACCCGAACCCGACCTCGAACCGCTCCCACATCCGGTCGTGCTCGGCGTGGTCGAACAGCGCGGTCACCGGCCGCGTCGTCGCGCCCGACGCCGTCCCCCAGTGGTACGAGGTGAGCGTGGTGATCTCGCACATCCCGTTGTCCCGCAACGCATCCCGCAGTGCGCCGTCGGCCTCCACGACCATCAGCCGCGCGCCCGGCCGTCGTTGCCAACTCGCGAGTTCCGCGCGCTGCCAACGCCACTCGCACAACTGCCCGACGTGCTCCAGGCCGGGGTCGGCGATCCCGCCCACCCGGAGGAACGGGGTGCCGACGACGTCGTAGGCCCACAGCCCGGCCACGACCTGCCCGTCCCGCACGACCACGGGTTCGTACCCCTCCAGGTCCGGCTCGTCCACGTCGAACCCGTCGAACGGCTGTCCGTGCGGGCCGGTCCGCTCGGCCAGCCGGCCAAGCTCCTCCCGCTGCGCCCGCGTCGCCCAGGGCAACCACGCCGCCGGGTCGGGCCACGCCTGCCCGAGCGCGCCGACCATCACCGAACGTTCCCAGCCACGCCGGAAACCGGCGGCTTCGAGCCGTGCGGCGAGGTCCCCGGAGTCGTGGGCGTGAACCCGCCACTCGACGGGCTCGTCCCGTGCGGCGAACACCTCCTGCTGCCGCGCGATCACCCCGTCGACCGGTCCCGTCAGCGGGCCGTGGTCGACCGTGCCGTGGGTGCCGTAGTGGACGCGCACCAGCGGTCCGTCGCGCTCGACCACCGCGCCCACCGGGGCGTGCCCGGGTCCGTTGCGGAGGTCCGCGTCATAGGCGGCCAGGAGTTCTTCGGGTGTCACGGCACATTTCTACCGTCCGGCCGTTCGCCGTCGAACCGGGTTTTCCACCGGCCGGCGGGAGCCGACATCCCTCAGCCCTCACGGGTATCGGGCCGCACCCCGTCCAGCCACACCACGTGCACGCGGCGTACTCCTCCCGACCATGAACTGTTCTCGAACAGCCTCCGAGCGCTGTCCGCGCTCTGTGCGTGCAGCGGGAAGTCCCCTTCCACGGAGTTGACGTCCGCTCGACCTTCATAGGCCAGGCCGTAGCCCGCCACTCTGGCGTCTTCGGGCCGGTCGTACTCCTCCACGAGCGCGAACCGCCGTGGTGCGTCCGCTGTCGCCAACTCCCACAGCGGCCTGGTGAAGTCCTCGGTGCATGCCGTTGACCCCACAACGGTTGGTGCCGCCACGCCGGCCAGATCGTTCACGAACTTTCCTTCCGAGGGTTCGAATGAGGTCGGCACGCTGAGCGGTCGCCGCCAGGCGTTGCCGAGGTTGTGGCCTGCGGCGCTCCGTACGGCGACCGGCGGCACGTCAGGCTTGACGAGAACGGTTTGGGTATGATCTCGAAAAGATCCTCGAACCGCACGGGTGCCAACGCGGCCAACGCCCCGCCGATGAACGCCGGGCCGGGCCGCAACTCCCCAGTGACCACTCGTTTGATCGTGGAGCGGTTGACGCCCATGGCTTTCGCCATCGCGTAGTGGGAGCGGAGTCTCGCCAGATCGGCTGTCCGCAGGAAGGTCTCGGTGCGGAGCTGAATGGTGTACGACATCGTGGGTTCGACCCGGCCCCCTCGCCCTGTTCGGGTGATTGGATGTTCATGAACGACATGGTTGGCTCGTCGGACTGCGATGGTGTCGCGCCCTGCAACGTCGACCCCCGGGCGCGATCAAGCCTGGAATACAGGTGGGTGTGGCGGCCAGGGCCAAGACCGGGCCTGGATCAGGCCATGGCCGGGCCGCGACATTCTCGACCAGCGAGTACCCGCACTGCGGAATGCTCCAGCCAGCGCCAGGAGGTCACCCGATGGCAGTACGGCGAGCCCGCCTGGCTCGTGCGAGAAAGGCCGCAGGCTTCACCCAAGAGGCGTTTGCCGTAGCTGCCGATGTCGAAACCTCCACAGTGGTGCGGTGGGAAGCCGGCACCCGTCGGCCGTCGCCTCACAAACGCCCACTTCTGGCGCGGCTGTTGAAGGTCACGATGGAAGACCTGGACGAACTGCTGCATCCAGGTGAAGCGGAGTTGCCCGGACCGGCGAGTGCGACGCCGCGAAGCGACTCCACCGGCACCGCAGTCCCGGTTGTGCTCGGTGGTCGAGTGGTGCTCGTGGCGGTCGGTGCGGATGTCGGCCCCGGCCACGACTCCGGTTGGCAGGCGACGACTCCTGGCACTGTGGGGGTACCCGCCCTGACAACCGCGGAATGGGAGTTCATGAGCCCACTGGACCGCCGCACGCTGCTGAGGAGCGTTGCAGCCGCTTCTATGCCACTTGTCGACGCACCACCGACGCTGTCGACGCGCGTCGCACCCTCATTCTCGATGTCGGCCGGCTCCTCGTGGGCCGTTCCGATCACGACCGCCGTGTTGAACCCGGTCGACGCGGTTCGGGATGCTTCGCTGGAAGCCGCAGACGTTCCTGCGAGCGACGAGCTTGTCCTCCGTCGGGTCGTGCGGCGGGCAATGGATGCCTCACTGTCGTCGGACTACGGGACCTTGGTGCGTTCCTTGCCACGTCTCATCGGGCACGTCGAGGGGGCGACCCTGGTGGCGTCGGGGCGCGAACAGGAGGACGTTCGACGTCTCCTGTCCGACGTCTACGCCACAGCGGGCTGGACGCTGATCAAGGCGGACAACCCGGCTGCCGCCTGGGTGGCCGCCCAGCGTGCCGTCCACGTGGCCGAGGAAGTCGACGATGCACTCCGGCAGGCCGCCGCCACGCGCTTGGTCGCCGAAGTCCACATGCGCGCACGTCACTACGAGGACGCCACTCGGACGGCCCTCCTGGCGACCGTCCAACTGGACGCGGCCCGCTCGGAAGAACGTCCACGTGCCTTGTGCCTGCGTGGTGCGGCGCTGCTCAGCGCCGCAGCGGCTGCGGCGCGTCGGGGGGATGGCCGGGAAGCTCGCGCCGCTGTGAAAGCAGCGTCGATCTGCGCTGACGAACTGGGCGCGGACCGCGCGGACCTGGGCACCGTGTTCGGTCCGACCAACGTGGCCATCCATCGGGTCGCGGTGGCGGTGGAGCTGGGTGATCACGTCGAAGCGCTGAAACACGTGTCCTCGGTGAGGTTGGAGCGGATGCCGGGCGCGCTGACCGAGCGGCGGGCGCGTTTCCTCATCGACGTCGCGCGCTGAGGCCGGCGGACGGAATGACCGCGGTGCGATCGACGCCTTGCTGCAAGCCGAGCGGATCGCGCCGGAAGAGTTGCGGGAGCACCGGTTGACCCGTGAGCTGCTGAACGACCTGTTGCTCAGAGAACGCCGCAACTCGGCACTGCGCGGCCTCGCCGGTCGCTGCACACCGGCGAACTAGGAGGCAGGACACCGCATGACGGCTTCCGACCGCCTTCGCGTGCTGCACTGGAACATCCACTCGTGGCGTGACGAGAACGGCGGCTCCAACGTGGACGCCGTCGCCCGGCTGATCCGGGACACCGAGCCGGACGTGGTGTCGCTGACCGAGGTGGACGAGTCCTGGGCAGGACCGTCCGTGCTGGAAGAGCTGGCCGGGCGCTCGGGCTACACCTCGTTGTTCGTGCCGACGTTCGAGTTCGGCGGCGACCGACCACGCGGAGGGTTCGGCAACGCCCTGCTCACCAGGCTGCCGGTCGCGGCGGTCCGGCAACGGCAGCTTGTCCGGCCGACGAGCCGGTACGACGGAAGCGAGCGTTCCGAACCGCGCTCGGTCCTGTTGGCCAAGCTCGGCCGGGCGTGGTTCGGCACGACGCACCTGCCGCGTGGCGACGCCGGGAAACGGGCGGAGGCACTGGACCGCCTGGCGAAGGTGCTCTATGAGCTTCCGGTGCCGTGGGTGCTGTGCGGTGACTTCAACACCCCGGCGGCGACGTGGATCACCCCCGGCACGACCTGGGCTGTGGCACCGTCTCCCGCTGTCGCGACCTATCCGACCTCGGATCCCGCGGAGGCCATCGACTACTGCCTGGCGTCGGAAGGGCTTGCGCTGGAGGCCCGGGTGTCGGCCGCGCAGGGGTCGGACCACCTGCCGGTCGTGGTGTACGTGGGCGATCGGGATCCATCCTGAGCCGCCGGGCGAACTCCCTCGAAGCAACCCCCGGCCACGACCGGGGCACGGTCAGCCGAGCAGGCCCGTCAGCAGCAGGTCCAGGCGTGCGCGCTGGTGGTCGGGGCGGAGGCGGTCGCCGGCGGAGAGGGTGGCCAGGCCGTGCAGGGAACTCCAGAAGACCTCGACCAGGGTCTCCACGTCCCGTCCTCCCGCGACGGGGGCGACCGACGCCACGAACTCCTCGAACGCCGACCGCAACTCCGCCGGGGTCTCGGGCGTCCCGAACGGGATCTCCACGCGCTGGACGAACATCGCGTCGTACAACGCCGGCCGCCCGGCGGCGAAGTCCAGGTACGCCTCGGCCACGGCACGCGGTACCGCGTGACCCTCCAGCCCGGTCCGCGCGGCGCGCAACAGGCCCGCCAGCACGCCGAAACCGTCGACCGCGACCGCGCACACGATCGCGTCCTTGCCCTTGAAGTGGCTGTACAGCACGGGCTGGCTGTACTCCACCCGCTCGGCGAGCCGGCGCGTGGTCACCGCGTCCCAGCCCTCCATCTCGGCCAGGTCGCGGGCCGCGTCGACGATCAGCCGGTGGCGTTCCGCTCGTTCGCGCTCACGGCGCTGCTGGATGGACACACCTCACTCTAGCACTGCTAGACAAACAGGCGTGGCTAGAACTAGTGTCGCTCTTACACCTAGCAGCGCTAGCAACGGAGTGAGCAGATGATCCTCAAGCGCGTTAACACCGTCCTGGCCGCGCTCGTCGTCGTGGCGGGCCTGTACTTCGGGCTCGGCTTCCTGATCGACGGCGTCGGCGCGGCCGAGGACTTCGGCATCACCCCCTGGCCGCAGGACGAGGGCAGCGGCTACTACGTCGTCAAAGGCGTCCGCGACATCGCCTACGCCCTGACCGCGCTGGTCCTGCTGCTGCTCGGCCACCGCCGCGCCCTGGGCTGGGTGATCCTGGTCGACGCGATCATGCCCATCGGCGACTGCGTCGCCGTCTCCACCCACGGCGGAACCGTCGGCTACGCGCTCGCCGTGCACGGTTCCGCCGCCGTCCTCGTGCTGCTCGCCGGCGTGCTGCTGCTGGTCGAGCACCACCGGGCTCAGGCCAGTTCGACCGCCACCGGCACCGCGCTGCCCAGCGTGTGACCGACGGGGGAGGAGGCGATCACCTTGGCGTGCAACGCCTCCAGCTCCGCACGCGGCGCGCTCGACTCGATCCGCACCTTGGCCGTGATCGAGTCGAAGCCCGCGTGCCCCTCCTTCAGCCCGAGGAACACGTGCAGGTCGACGTCCCCCCGGAGGTCCACGGTGAGCTGGTCGATGGCGATCCCGGCCACCGTGGCGTTGGCCGCGTACCCGACGGCCAGGCAGTTGCCCAGCGCGCCGAGCAGCTGCTCGACCGGGTTGGGCGCGCTGTCCGCGCCGCCCAGCGCGGACGGCTCGTCCGACGGCGTCGGCTCGAACCCCCGGACCTTCGCCTCGGAGCGGAAGCCCCCTGCCACGTGACGTGCGCGGCCCAGGTGGTGCGGGCCTTCGCGGCGTCCTCCTGGACGGCGGCGACGAGCGCGCCCACGGCCTGGAGGTCGACCTGGTTCAACTGCGTTTCGACGGGCATCCGGTACCTCCGGTCAGGGCGTGGCGGTCCACGCCTCGGCGAGCAGTTCGTAGGACCGCACGCGGTCCCGGTGGTCGTGCGTGATGGTGGTGACGGCCAGCTCGTCGGCCCCGGTGGCGTCGCGGAGCTGCCGCAACCGGGCCACGACCGTGTCCGGCGAGCCGACGATCTGCGTCTCGACCCGGTCCGCGACCAACGCCCGGTCCTCGTCGGTCCACGGCAGCGCGTCGGCCTCTTCCGGGGTGGGGTAGGGGATCGCGCCCTCCAGCCGGCGGATGCTGCGCACCCACGCCGGGTAGCCCGTCGCCAGCCGGCGGGCTTGCGCGTCGGTGGGCGCGACGACGACGTCGGCCGAGACCGCGACGTACGGTTCCGGCACCCGCGCCGAGGGCACGAACGCTTTCCGGTACGCCGCAACGGTTTCCAGGGTCGTGCCGGGGCTGACGTGGTAGTTGGCGGCGAACCGCAGCCCGTGCCGCCCGGCGACCGACGCGCTCAATCCCGCGCTGCTGCCCAGGATCCACACGTCCACGCTCGCGCCTTCGCCGGGCACGGCCCGTGCCGCGATCCCCTCGGGGGAGCGGTAGGTGCCGTCCAGCAGCGCCAGGATGTCCGCGACCTGCTCCGCGTAGTCCGGCGGCTGCGCGCCCGGCAGGTTCAGCAGCGCCGTGCTCACCGTGACCCGGTCGGACGCCAGGACCCGCGTCACGTCGAGGGGGAGCGCCTTCGGCACCGGGAGCCCGTTCGACGGCACGACGGCGGGCACGGGCGCCTGCTGCGCCTGGTCCTTGAGGCGCTGGGGGCCGGAACGGCCGAGGCCCAGGTCCAGCCGGCCGGGGTGCAGCGCGTCGACCAGCCCGAACTCCTCCACAGTGGACAGCGCGGTGCGGTGGGCCAGCTGCACGCCCGCCGAGCCCAGCCGGATGCGTTCGGTCGCCGCCGCCACCAGGGCGATGACGACCGCCGGCGACGCGCCCGCCACGCCGGGGTTGAGGTGGTGCTCGGCCAGCCAGAACCGCCGGTAGCCGGCGGCCTCCGCGCGGCGCGCCAGGTCGACCGTGTCGCGCACCGCGTCGGCGGCGGTCGCGCCGCTGGGGATCGGCACCAGGTCGAGCACCGCGAGTGGAACCGTGGACATGATCCGCAGTCTGCGGTGGCCGCCGGGGTCGCCGACAGCGCCCACCACGTGGTGGGACGACCCGGAAATCGCGGGAATAACCCGCACCGCCCACGATCCGGGCGCAACCGGCCCACCCCGTGAACGCCGCCACCGCGCGCGTCGGCGACTCGGCCGTGGCCTTCGGGTCGGTGCACCCGGCGGTGGCCAGGAGTTCCGCCGGCGGCCCCACGAACCACGTCCGGTGCGCGCACGACCTCGCGGACCGGGTGCGCGGGGTCGGGGTACTCGGCCGCCGCGTTGATGAACGGGCAGCCCCCGGAGCCCGTCGCCGCAGATCTGCTCGCCCAGGCCGAGCACCAGCGGGACAGCGGCCCGCGCGGGTCGGTCGGCTGCCGCGCGCCCTGCGCGAGCCGGTCCCGGATCCGCTGGTCCTCGGCCTCCGGGTACGCCTTGACCAGGTCTTCCTTGCCGGGGAAGTAGCGGTGGGAGGTGGCCCGGCCGGCGGCGGCGATCACCTCGTCCACCGGCACGGCGTGGATGCCCACTACGAGGCCCTGGGCTTCACCGTGCTCGCCCGACCTGGCCCGGCTTCACCGAGGACGTCGACGCCCTGCGCCGCGACCTGGGCGCGATGGGGAGCCTGGGCTTCAGGGAGGTCGTGGACCACTACGAGCGGATCATCCATGCCCTGCCCAAGCCGCCGCTGATCATCCCGTTCACCGCGCTGCGCGCCGCGAGCCCGGTGCCGGCCGGCCCGTTCATCCTCGACAAAACCGTGCCGCTCACGCCCGCGTCCTGTTCCAGGGCGCGTTCGCGAACTTCCGGGTCGGCGGGCCGACCAAGGTCGACTTCCACGAGCCTTCCACGAGCCCCACCGCGCCCCGCTGCTGCTCGTCGACCAGGCCCTGGAGTGGGCACCGGAGCAGGCACTGGACGCCACCCGGACGGCGTGACGGGTGAAATCGCCGGCTTTTCGGGGCACGTCCGGGAAAGATGTCGTGGCGTGAGTCGGCACAGCGGTCAGTTCCACGACGTCGTCATCACCGGCGAACGGGTCTTCCGCCACCCCAGGACGGCCGCCGGCGTGGCCGGTCTGCCCGACCAGGCTCGTCTCCTGGCCCGGCTGGGCACGGTCGACCTGGGCGTGGAGATCCCGCGCGTGCTGGCCCGGACCGACCACGCCACGCCGGCGGGCGGCCCCCACCTGGTCCTCACCAGGGTGCCCGGCGAGCCGCTCGACCAGGCCGGCGCGGAGGCCGCGATCGGCGTGGTGGCGGGGGAGTACGCCCGGGTGCTGCGCGCCATGGCCGGGGTGACCGCGCTCGACGGCGTGCCGGTGGCCGACCCGGGCCGGTGGGACGAGTTCGCCGAGGGCGTCCACGCCGAACTGCTCCCGCTGATGAGCGCGTACGGGCGCGGGCGGGCCGAACGCGAACTCGGGGCCGTGCGGGCGCTGGACCACGTCGCGACGGGACTGGTGCACGGCGATCTCGGCGGCGAGAACGTGCTGTGGGTGCGGGGGCCGAGGCTGGCCGGCATCGTGGACTGGGACGAAGCCGCGATCGGCGACCCGGCGGAGGACCTGGCCGCGATCGGCGCGAGCTACGGCCCCGCCCTGCTCGACCACGTCCTGACGTTCCTGGGCGACCCACCGATCCGGCACCGGATCACCGCGTACCAGGGCACGTTCGCCCTGCAACAGGCCCTTTCCGGTGCCCTGCACGGTGACGACGACGAGTTGGCGGACGGCCTCACCGGCTACCGCTGAGCACGGTCGCGGCGGCACCGACCCGCCCGTCCCGGAAGCCGGACCCGGTGGCGTTGCCCGGTTTCCGGGTGTGCGGCGAGCGGGTCAGGAGCCCAGTTCCACGATCCGCGCCGCCACCGCCGTCGGGTTCTCCAACGGGAGCATGTGGCCGGCGTCGGCCACCACGACGGCCTCGCCGCCGACCGCTTCGGCCAGCGCCCGGGCGCTCGACTCCGGGCACAGCCGGTCCTCGTCGCCGACGATCGCGACCACCGGGCGTTCGCCCGCGACGGTGAGCGCGGCCTCGCGGTCGTAGCGGTCCACGGCGGGGCGGAAGAGGGCGACGGTCTCGGGCCAGTGCGCCCACACCATGTCGGCGGTCAGCTCGACGTCCTCCGGCCGGGGCTCGTCGCCGAACAGCCACCACCGCAGGCCCGCGGTCTTGGCGGGCTCGATCTTCTCCCGGATGGTGCGCACCAGCGGGCCGAACGCCCGTTCCAGCTCGCGCACCAGCTTGCCCAGCGCCTTCGGCCAGGCCAGCGACGTCTCCGCGAGCCCGGTGGCCGCCGTGGACACGAACACCACCCCGGCCACCCGCTGCCGGTAGAGCCGGGGACGCCGTTCCGCCATGGCCATCGCGGCCATCCCGCCCATCGAGTGCCCGGCGATCACCACCCGGCCCTCGGGCACGAGCTTCTCGATCAGCTCGCCGAGGTCGTCGCCGAGCTGTTCGACGGTCGCGGTCTCCTCGGTGGCCGGCCCGGACCCGCCGTGCCCGCGGTGGTCGTAGCGGATGACCGGCACGTCCGCCGGCAGCGCGGCCACCACCCGGTGCCAACTGCGGTGGTCCAACGCGTAACCGTGCGCGAGCACCACCGTGAACCCGGCACCGGACGTCCCGCCGCGCTCCAGGTTCAGCTCGGTGCCGTCCTCCAGCCGCAACCGCTCCGCCATGCCGGTGCCCTTCCGTCGTCGGACCTCACCCCGTCCAACGACCGTGCGGACCGGACGTCACGGTTCCGCAATTCCGGCGCCGGTCGAGGACCCTGAGGGGTGGGTCGACGACGGCCGGTGTGGTCACCCGGCCACGACGCCGGCCAGCAGCTTCGCCGTGCCTTCCGGCGACTCCACCTGGAAGTGGTGCGTGCCCAGGTCGACCAGGACGAACTCGAAGCGGTCCGAGTAGCGGTCGACCGCTTCGGGCGCAACGAGTTCGCGGACACCGAACACGGTGATCGGCTGCGTCGTCCCGCGCAGCGCCGCGTCCATGTCCCAGCGGATCAGGCCCTCCATGGCACGCAGGCCCGCGGGCTGCCGCACCGCGACCATCTTGTGGAAGTACCGGTCGTTGAGGGCCGGGTCGGTGCCCGCCGGCGTCCCTCCCTCCACGAGCCGGCGCACCGCTGCGCGGAAGTCGTCGCGGAACAGGCGGATCGTCGCGTCGGTCCGGTCGTCGCTCATCGCCGGGAACAGCGCGTAGTGCAGCCCGTCGATCGCGACGACGTGCGTCACCGTGTTCGGGAGCAGGCGGCCGACTTCGACGGCCACCGCGCCGCCGAGGGAGTGCCCGGCCACGGTCGCGTTCGTCACGGACTCGGCTTCCAGCACCGCCGCCACGTCGTGGGCGAACTCCTCGATCGTCCACACCTCCCTGGTCGAGCGTGATTCGCCGTGCTCCGCGAGGTCGATCGCCAGCACCCGGTAGTGGTCGGGCAGGTGGTCGGTCACCGCGTCGAAGTCGCTGCGGTCGCAGGCCCAGCCGTGGATGAGCGCCAGGGTCGGCCCTCCGGCCGGACCGCTTGCGGTGTAACGGATCGTCGTGTGGTCCGCGCGCTGCACTTCGAGGTTCTGCCTGGTGGTCACGATGTCTCCCGGTGGTGTGTCGGCACGTCGGTGCGGCGTCGGGTCCGCACCTGGTCGAGGCGCAGGACGAAGGCGGAGGAGGTGATCACGACGATCGCGAGCGCGTAGATCACGGTGGCGGTGCGCAGCCCCAGGGCCGTGACGGCGATCCCGCCGAGCACGGCGGGCACGCTGTTGCCCAGGTAGCTGATGATGTTCGCCAGGGCGAAGACCGAGCTGCGCTCGTGCGGCCGGGCGACCCGGGCGACGGTGCCGAACGTCGCCAGCACGGACGCGCCGAAGCCGACGCCCGCGACGACGGTGCCGGCCGCCGCGAGCCAGGCGAGGCCGCCGGTCGTGCCGGCGAGCGAGATCAGGGTGCCCAGGCCGAGGATGGCGGCGGACGGGGCCAGCAGCGACGACGCCGGACGGGGCCGCAGCACCAGGACGGTGAGGGCACCGGTGCCGGCCAGGAGCGTCACGACGATCCCGCCGACCAGGTGGTTGTGCAGCCCCAGCAGCTCGGCCGCGACCGACGGGCCGAGCGAGAGGTACATCCCGGCCAGAGCCCAGGTGGCGATCATCGCCGGCACCACCGGGACGATGTCCGCGCGCAGGTGCGCGGGCAACGCGATGCGGGGGCGCAGGGACGCGATCGCGCCCGGCCGCTTGAGCGACGTCTCCGGCAGGCGGGCCACGACGACCGCCGCCGGCACCATCGCGCCGAGCAGCAGGGCGTAGATCAGCCGGGTCGGCGCGGGGCCGAACTGCACCAGCACGCCACTGCCGAGCGCGCCGAGCGCGAGCCCGGTCAACGGGGCCACCGCGGTGATGGCGCCCGCCCGTCCGCGCGACGGTTCGAGGTCGACGAGGGTGGCGCTCAAGGTGGTCGTCGCCGCTCCGGTCGCGATGCCCTGCAACACCCTGGCGACGGACAGCACGACGACGTCGTCGGCGACCAGGAACAGGACGAGCGCGACGGCCTCCAGGGCGATCGCCGCGGCGAGCACCGGTCGGCGGCCGACGTGGTCGGACAGGGCGCCTACGACGAGCAGCGAGCCCAGCAGGCCGAACACGTAGAGGGCGAAGACGACCGTCAGCACCCAGGCCGTGAAGTGCCATTGCTGCTGGTAGATCACATAAAGCGGGGAGGGTGCGCTGGACGCGGCCAGGAAGGTCACGAGGATGGCGGCCACGCAGGGGAACGCGCCTTTCCAGGCCACGCGCTGCGGTGGGGAGGACGTGTCGAGGGTCTGAACGGGCATGCAAGCCTCGCAGTGATCGTTGCGTTAGCGACTCCAAGCTAACACAAACGCATCGATCGCTGCGATTAAAACGCAGTGATCAGTGCAATAATGGTCACATGCCCGCCGCGACCTCCACCTCCCGCGCCGACAGCCGACCCGGCGGCCGCTCGGCCCGGGTCCGGGCGGCCGTCCACACGGCCGTCCAGGACCTGCTCGCCGACGAGACCGCCGAACAGCTGACGATCCCGGTGATCGCCGGCCGCGCGGGCGTGCACGCCACCACGGTCTACCGGCGCTGGGGCTCCGTGGGCGACCTGCTCGCCGACGTGGCGACCAGCCGCTTCTCCGGCGATTTCGTGGTGCCGGACACCGGAAGCCTGCGCGGGGACCTGGAGCGGTACGCGGTCGACCTCGCCAAGGACCTCGGCGACCCGGACACCCTGGCCCTGGTGCGCGCCACCATCGGCGTCGGCGGGGAGCAAGGCGCTGCCGCGTGCCGCAGGGAACGCCAAGAGCAGCTTGAGGCGATACTCGACCGCGAACAGGGCCGGGGCAACCCGGTCCCGGCGGTGGACCGCACCGTCGACGCCCTGCTCGCGCCGCTCTACTACCGGGCCGTCTTCACCGACCGGCCCCTCACGGCCGAGTGGGCGCGCTCCCTGGTGGACCACCTGCTGCCGGAGACGCCGGGAGCCGTCGAGCGGTAGGTCCGCCGAGGTGGGCCACGACGCGGGGGCTCACCCGCAGTAGTGGAATGGCACGTGCGCGTCAGTGGTGGTCGGTACGCTTCCCGGTGCGGACCGCTGACGCGAGGAGGCCGAGTGACGACGAGCGACGGGCAGTTGGTCGGGGAGCTGGCCAGGGCCATCGACGAGTCGGACTTCGCCTGGTCGCTGGTGCTCGTCGGCGAGGACCAGCGGGACAAGCTGGCCGCGTTGACCAGCGAACTGCTCGGCAAGCCGTCGACCACCGGCGACGGCAAGCAGATCACCTCCGGCTACGCCTACTGGGGCATCGGGCCGACGATCGCCTGGGCGCACGCCTGCGCCGACCCGTTCTACCTGGTGATGAAGCAGAGCCTGGACTCGTTCACCCGCCGCTGGAGCCGGGTGCGCGGCAAGATCGGCGCGGGGTTCCACCACGTCTGCTTCGGCGTGGGCACCGGGCACAAGGACCGGCTGATCCTGGAGCACCTGCTGGAGCGCAACCCGGCGCTGCTCTACCTGCCGGTGGACATGAGTTCGGAGATGCTGCGGCTGGGCACCCGGGAGGCCACCCACCGGGTCGGCCTGCGCGGGCACCGGGTCGTGCCGGTGCAGTTGGACTTCTCCATCACCGACAACCTGGACGAGCTGCGCGAGCTGATCCAGCGGCTGGTCGGCGACGAGCCGGTGCTGTACTCGCTGTTGGGCAACACGATGGCGAACTTCGACCGCGACACCGAACTGCTGGCCAACCTCACCGCGCTGACCCGGCCGCAGGACCTGTTCCTGCTGGAGGTCGCGACCACCGACGCGTTGAGCGACGACCTGGCGCGCGACGCGGTGGAGGAGTACGCCAGCAGCCGCGCCTACCGCGAGTTCGTGACCAGCGCGCTGCTGCACAACACGGACCTGACGATCAACGCGGACGCGGTGCGGTTCCGCGGCGCGGTCGAGGGCGACCGGGCGCTGAAGGTCAAGGTCATGTACCAGAACCAGTCCGGCGGGGACATCATGATGATGCTGCCCGACCGGACCAGGGTGCCGTTCCCCGACCGGGACACCATCCGCCTCTACCTGACGCGCAAGTACGCGCGCAAGGCGCTGGACGGGATCGTGCGCGAAGTCGGGATGCGCAAGGTCACCGGCACGCACTCCGACTTCCAGGTGCCGCGCTCGGTGCAGGGCTTCGGGATGGACCTGCTGCTGCTCGCGCCGGGCACGCCGGTGCCCGAGCCGAGGCCGGACGACGACCTGGGCAGCGCCATCTGGGGCGGATTGACCACGTGACGCGCGTCGCGATCACCGCCCTGACGTTCGGGGCGCTCGCGGTGGCGATGGTGCTGGGCGTGAGCTGGTTCGTGGTGTCGCCGCCCGACCAGCGGTGGGAGCCCGCGGTGAACACGCTGGCGCTGCTCGCCGCCGTCACCGGCATCTTCGCCGAGCGGTGGGCGTCGCGGCACGAGCAGCGCAAGCAGGCGATCGAGTCGATCCGCCTGGAGATGGCCCGCAACCGCGAGGTGCTCGACGACGAGGCGTTCAGCCCGGAGCGCTCGCGCGGCAGCAGGCGGGTCTACCCGCGCCTGGTGCAGTCGGCGGTGGACGCGGCGCTGTCGGCGGGAGCGCTCGACCCGCGCACCGACGCCGAGCTGATCGCCCTGCTGCACCGCTGGCGCACCGCGTCCTCGTCGTTGAACCAGCGGCTGGAGCTGACCGAGATGCTGGTGTTCACCAGCGCGTCGACCGAGGTGGCCGAGCAGCTGCACACCGCGCTGCACGGCGCGACCAGCTTCCTCAACGGCCTGCGGACGATGCTCGACCAGGCGCAGACCACCCTCGGCGAACCGCCCGCGCGGCGTTAGCGGCGCTCGGCCGGGCCGCCGGACGCCGAAGCCGTTGCCATGAAAAGGAAGTTCGACGCCGTCGGGGGACGGTGGCGAGGTCGCCGGGCTCGGCGGCGCGCTCGCGCCGGGGCGGTCCCGACGGCCGGTGGCCGGGGCCGGCGCGGTGCGAGCGGTGCTCATGTGCGGCCGGGGGGTGGTGTGGGGCACGGCTGATCGGCCTACGCTGCGTCCACGTGGACAGCAGTGAGGTCGTCGCTGACCGCTACCGGCTCGACGAGCGGCTCGGGTCCGGGGGCATGGGTGTGGTCTGGCGGGCCTGGGACTTGGCGCTCGGGCGGGTCGTCGCGGTCAAGCACGCGCGGCCCGGGGAGGGCGAGCAGCGCGCCGAGCAGTTGCGGCGGGAGGCCAAGAGCGCGGCGCGGGTCCACCACCCGAACACGGTGACGTTGTACGACGCGCTGGTGGACGAGCGCGGCGAGTGCTGGCTGATCATGGAGTACGTCGAGGCGCGCAGCCTCGCCGACGTCCTGGGTTCGGACGGGCCGCTCGACGCGGAACGGGTCGGGCGGATCGGGGCGCAGATCGCCGACGCGCTCGCCGCCCTGCACGCGGGCGGTGTCGTGCACCGGGACGTCAAGCCGGGCAACGTGCTGGTCGCGCCGGACGGCACCGCGAAGCTCACCGACTTCGGCATCGCCCGGTGGAGCCGGACCACGCTGGACGAGACCGGTCCGCCGGCGTGGACGCCCGCGTTCGGCGCGCCCGAGGTGGCGATGGGCCGGGACGCGACCCGGGCCTCCGACGTCTTCTCCCTCGGGGCCACGCTCTACGCCGCCGCGACCGGTGACGCGCCGAACGACGTGGCGGCCCTGTCGCTGCCCGCGCCCCGCTCGCCGCTGTCGGCGGTGATCACCCGGCTCACCGCCGAGCGGCCCGCCGACCGGCCGACCGCCGCCGAGGCCGCGACCATGCTCCGCAGCGGTCCGGCCCGTCGTCGGCGGCGGGTGCGCCCGGTGCTGGTCGGCGGGATCTCGGTGGCCGCCGCCGCAGCGGTCGTGGCGTGGGCGCTGGCGCCCGGCGCGGCGCTCACCGTCGCGCGCGACCCGCGCACCGCCGACCCGTGCGGGCTGGCCGACGTCGCCGACCTCGGGCGCTACGGGCGGGCCGGGGTCCACCCCGAGTACGGCAACTTCGAGCGCTGCGACGTGCTGATCGAGGTCGACGGCGGCACGGTGGACGTGCGCATCCAGTTCGAGGCCGACCAGTCCGACCCCCGGTCGGGCGCGGTCGCCGTGCCCGAGGGCGGGCCGACCGTCCACCGCGACCCGCCCGACAGCCGCGAGTGCACCCGGACCATCCCGCTCACCGCGCCGTTCGGCCTGGCGATCACCGCGAAGACCTCGGCGGCCACCGCCGACCTGTGCGCGATCGCGGACTCGGCGACCGCGACGGCGGCGGCCCGGCTGGCCTCGGCCGGCGTCCCGGTGCGGTCCGCGCCGTTCGACCCCGCCTCGCTGGCCAACGCCGACGCCTGCGCCCTGCTCGACGGCCGCGCGCTGGCCCGCATCCCCGGCATCGACGCGACCGGTCCCGAGGTCGGGTTCGGCAACTGGCACTGCCGGTGGCACAGCACCACCGACCCGGTCTCGCTGATCGTCCGGTTCGACCGCAACGAGCCGCTCACCGCCCAGGACGGCCGACCCACCCGGCTGGGCGGCCACGACGCCGTGATCGCGCCCGACGACCGGGAAGGCGCCTGCGAGGTCCGCGTGGTGCACCGCACCTACCTCGCGTTCAACCGGCGGCCCACCAGCGAACTGGTGCTGGTCACGCTGATCGGCGAGGGACCCGCCGAAGGGCTGTGCGCGACCGCCGCCGAGCTGGCGTCGGTCGCCGCCGGGAGCCTGCCGACACCGTGACCGGTTCGCGCGTCAGCCGATCCGGGACAGGTCCTCGGGCACCAGGGTGGTCGAGCGGACCAGTTCGCGCAGCAGGTTGTCGTTGAGCGCGTTGCCGACCGGTTCGCCCACCTCCTCGCGGGTCAGGCCGGGCACGCCCCGCGCGGACAGCCGTTCCCGCACCACGCACACCCGGTGCTCGACCCGCTTGGCGGTCCAGCCCGCGTCGGGTTGCAACGCGGCCAGCCGGAGCGCGGTCTCCTTCCAGGTCAACGGTTTCGGGTTCGGCTCGCGCAGCAGGTAGTGCCAGCCGAGCACGGTCAGCAGCACCCGCTCCTCGACGCTGAGCGGGTACCGCCGGGGCGGGTCGGTGACGTCGTCGTGCCGGGGGCGCGGACGGCCGCCGTCCGCGCCGGTCACGAACACCTCCAGCAGGTGCTCGCGGTCGCGGGACCCCGGGACGTGCACCGGCGTGTAGCCCGCCGCCAGCGGGATCGCGCCCTCGTCGGGGAACAGCCACTGCGAGCGCGGCAGGCGCAGCGGGCGGCGGCCGCTGTTGCGCAGCCACCACTGCCCCCGGTGGTGGGTCAGCTCGCCCTGCCTGCGGCTGACCTGCTGGTCGTCCTCGCCCAGGCAGACGTGCACGTCCGGCCGGTTGCGCCCGAAGTAGACGATCCGGCCGTCGCGGGGGCCGACGGTGTACCCGCCGCCGAGGGCCAACGCGTGCACCGCGCCCGCGACCGCGCGCGGCACCCCGTGCGACAGGCTGCCGTGGCCCTCGGGCAGCAACAGCCCGTCCGCGTGCTGTAGCCGTGGATTCACTCCGCTCTCCTCACCTGTCGCAGACTGCGCCACGCACACCCTTGGGCGGGCTCTCGACGAACTGGTCCCCGGTGGTGCCCCGGACCAGGAAGCAGTACTTGCGGCCCGCCTGCACCGGCACCGCCTTGGTGCGGGCGCGCTCGGCCAGGACCGTGTCGGTCCGCTCGCCCTCCACCCAGACGACGACGGCGAAGAACAACCGGTCGTCGTCGGCCGTCCAGGTCAGCTCGACCTGCTCGCCCCGGTCGACCGGCTCCCCGAGCCGCACGGTCGGCACCGCGCTCGCCGCGGGGCTCGGCGCGGGTTCCGGGCCCGGCCGGGGCCAGAAGGCGAACGCCCCGAGCGCGACCGCCACCGCCGCGAGGCCGGCCACCGCGTGCCGCCGCCGGGAGGTCCGGGCGGGTGGCCGTCCGGGCTCGGGCACGTCCTCGGCGGGGAACGGCCGGCGGCGCGCCGGGTCGGCCGCGAGCAGCCGGCCGATGGCCGTGGCCAGCCCGACCGGCACGTCCGGGCGGCTGATCGCGGGCACCGGGTCGCCGAGCACCCGCAGCACGCGCTCGCCGGTCATCTCCCCGATCCGGGCGGGGTGCGGCGACTGCCCGGTGAGCGCGAAGTGCAGCACCGCGCCCAGGCCGTACAGGTCGGTCCGCTCGTCCACCTCGCCCGAGCGCAACGTCTCCGGCGACACCCACTCGACGCCGTGCAGCGGGTCGCGCGGGAACGCCTGCCGCACGGCCAGGCCGAAATCGGCCAGCACCGGCTCGCCGCCGGGCCGGAACAGCACGTTCGACGGGCTCATCCCGCCGTGCAGCACACCCGCCCGGTGCGCGGCGGTCAGCGTGCGCGACAACACCTGGCCCAGCACGACCACGTCGTCCGGCGGCAGCGGACCTCCGTGCGCCACACGGCTCTCCAGCGTCCACGGGCACCACGGTGCGCGCAGCGCGTGCCTGCCGTCCACCACGTCGACGCGTTCCACCGGCAGCACCGCCACCGGCAGCGCGGCGAGCCGGGCCCGGTCGTGCTCGACGGCGGCGAGGGTCCGCCGGTCGAACCTGCCCGGGAACACCTTCAGCACGCTGTCCCCGTCCTGGAGGACCGCCGCGACCGGGCCGTGCGCGAGGAGCTTCATCGAACCGCGAACACCGCCTTGAGCCGTGCGCCGACCGGTCGGCCCGCCAACGCCCGGCGGATGTCGCGCACCGCCGACCACGCCCGCGCCACGTCGTGCTCGTCGGCGCCCGCGCCCGACCACAGCGCGACGTCCACGCAGCCCGCCAGCCGGTCGAGGTCGCCCGCCACCGCCGTGTCCGCCACCGCCGCCGCCTCGCGGACAGTCATGCCCGGCGTCACGTCCGCGCCGTGCGCGCGCAGCAGGTCGCGGGCCTCCCACCAGGCCGCGACCACGCCGCGCGGGCCGGTGAGACGTCTGCGCCGCGAGGTCCGGACGAGCTTCACCACCGGGATCGCGAGCACCCCGGCCGGCAGCAGCACGGCCAGCGCCGCGAGCGCGGACAGCGCCAGGGCGGCGAGGTCGACCGGGTCGTCGGGACCGGCCACCGGGTCGGCCGCGGGCAGCGGCGGCTCCGGCAGCTTCTCGCTCGGCGGCGGGAGGCTCGCCCGCGCCCGCGCGGTCACCTCCGCCAACCCGGTCGGGTCCGCGCCCGCGCCGCTCGCCGATCCCGCCGGGTCCAGCGGCACCCAGCCGACACCGGCCACCGCGACCTCCGGCCACGCCAGCACGTCGCGGTTGCGCACGACCACCCGGCCGCCGGCCGCGTCGCGCGGGGCGCGGTAGCCGACCGCGAGCCGCGCCGGGATGCCGACGATCCGCGCCAGGACCACGTAGCCGGCCGCGAACTGCTCGCTGGTGCCCCGCCTGGTGTTCAGCAGGAACTCGCCCAGCTGCGGCCACCCGCTGCCGGTCGGCAGCGGCGCGTCCGAGGCGAGCCGGAACTCCCGGCTCAGGAACCGCTCCAGCACCAGCGCGGTGCGGAACGACGGACGCGACCCCCCGGTGGCGCGGCGCGCCAGGTCCGCGACACCGGGCGGCACGATGCCGAGGTCGCCGGGCGGCACCTCCGACGACACGCCCGCGTCGGCCAGCCGGTCCGGGTCGACCTGCGCCTCCCACCACCGCAGGTCGTACTCCACCGGTCCGGCGCGGTCGGGCAGCAGCAACACCCCGGTGGCCTGGTCGACCAGGGGCCCGACGCCGGCCACCGACGCGGGCATGGCCTGGCTGGGCAGCCACGGCCCGCCGCCGGGCACGGACAGCCGTGCCGAGCGGGTGCCGTCCGCCGCGGTGACCCCGGCCGGCGGGCCGATCTCCGCGCCCAGCTCCCGGTACCGCTCGGTCGGGCTCCAGGTCACGCCGTCGAACCGGTCCAGCACGACCAGCCGCCAGCGGTCCACCGACGCGCCGCCGGTGTAGCCGAACACCTCCCGGTCCGGTGTGGACAGCCGGGCCGCGACCTCCGCGAGCGGGCTGACCGCGCGCGGCAGCGGCGCGTGCTCGGCGGCGGTGCGCTGCACCGAGAACGCCGGCCCCGGGTCGACCAGCGCCGCCACCGCGCCGGCCACCAGGCCCAGCACGACCGTGGGCACGACCACCGCCCGCACCCGGGACGCGAACAACCCGGCGGCCACCACGGCGTACCCGGCCGCGACCAGCGCCGCGCCCGCCCCCGACAGCGCCACGAACGCCTGGCTCAACGCGACCAGCGCCAGGCTCGGCAGCACCGCCACCGCCGGCCACCGCACCAGCTCGATCCCGATCAGGGCGGCCGGCAGCACCAGCACCGGCACCAGCAGCACCGACTCGGCGTCGGGCAGCACCGGCCACGTCGACTGCACCGTCGCCTGCCACGAACCGGTGACCCCCGAGACCAGCGCCCGCGCGGTAGCCGCCGTCGGCAGGCCGCCGCGCGTGGTGCCGAACAGCGACACCTCCGCCAACGCCACCGACCCGAGCGCGCCCGCCAGGACCGGCTGCACCGGCCGGAGCGCCGGGACGCGCAGGCACAGCTCCACCGCCGCCCAGCACGCCACCAGCACGGCCACGACCGGCGGGACCACCGTCCACAGCCCGAACACCGGGGCGAACAGCAGCCCCGGGATCGCGGTGGCGGCGAGCACCCACAGCACCCGCGCCCTCATCGCGCGACCACCGTCTGCCAGCGCAGCGTCGCGTCCAAGGCGTCCGTCGCCGCCAGCACCCGCGCGCCGGGGACCGCCGGTGCGCAACCGGTCAACGCCACCACGACCACGTGCACGTACCGCGTGCGCACGGCGGCCACCGCCGCCTGGTCCTGCGGCGAGGACGCGGGGGAGACCACCACCAGCATGCCGCCGGACGTGCGCGCGAGCGCCGCCGGCACCAGCGGCAGGCCGGGCGTCCCGGTCAGCCGCAGCTCGCACAGCTCGTCCAGGAACCGCCGCACCGCGCCACCGGAGCCGGGTGTCGTGCCCACGTCCAGGCCGCCGGCCGCGACCAGCCGGCAGCGGTGCTCCTCCTTGGCCGCCGCGACCACCAGCGACGCGGCCAGCTCGACCGCCTCCTCGAACCGCTCCGCCGACTGCGCCTCGCCCCGGTCGTCCAGCAGCACGGTGAACTGCGGCTGGTGCGGGTCGGCGTAGTCGCGGATCATCAGCTGCCCGGTCCGGGCGGTGGCCTTCCAATGCAGGTGGCGGACCTCGTCGCCGGGCGCGTAAGGGCGCACCTCGCGGACGTCCAGCGAGCCGCGCGGCGAGGTCTCGGTGGCCGCGCCGTCGTGGTGGTGCAGCGGCAGGCCGCCCGCGACGGACCGCACCGGGTGCGTGCGCGGGTAGACCCACAGCGGCGTGGTCCCGCCCAGCGGCAGTTCGGAGCGGCCCAGGCCGAGCACGTCGGTGCGGCGCAGGCTCAACGGCCCCACCTCGTGCCGGCCCCGCCGGTCGGTCGGCAGCTCGTTGAGGTAGGGCTGCTCCGCGCCGGGCCCGAGCGACCGGACGGTGACGGCGAGCGTGTGGTCCCCGATCCGGTCCACGGCGGTGAACCCGGCCTGGCGGCGCGGGCCGGGGTTGCGGACCCGCAGCGTGATCCCCGCCTTGCCGCCGCGCTCCACGCGGTCCCGGAACAGCTCCCGGACCACCTCCACGCCGGGCCGCCGGGCCGCCACGACCAGCCCGGCGGCGACCGCGCCGACCGCGATCGCGCCCAGCACCAGCGGCAGGGGGTGGCCCGCGACCAGGCCGAGCGCGATCAGCAGGACCGCGCCGACCAGCGTGCACGCACCGCGCCGGGTCAACCGCACGCTCAGGCCCCCGCCCCGCCGACGACCGGCACCGGGATCTTCTTCAACAGGTCCGCCACGACGTCGGCGGCCGTGCGCTGCCGCAGCTCCGCGTCCGGGGTGAGGATCAGGCGGTGGTCCAGCACCGGGTGCGCCACCAGCTTGATGTCGTCGGCCGTCACGTAGTCGCGCCCGTGCGTCGCCGCGACCCCTTGCGCCGCGCGGATGAGCGCGATGCTGCCGCGCGGGCTCGCGCCGTAGCGGACGTCGGAGTACTGCCGGGTGGCCGCGGCGATGGTGGCCGCGTACCGCACCAGCGCGCTGTCGATCCGGGTGGCGCGCACCTGCGCCACGGCGGACTGGAGCGTCGGGATGTCCACCACCGGCGGCAGCTCGTCCGGGTCGACCCCGGCGCAGTCGCTGATGATCACCATCACCTCGGCGTCCAGGTTCGGGTAGCCCATCTCCAACCGCATCAGGAACCGGTCCAGCTGGGCCTCGGGCAGCCGGTAGGTGCCCGCCATCTCGATCGGGTTCTGGGTGGCCACCACCAGGAACGGCCGGGGCACCTCGTGGCGCACCGAGTCGACCGTGACCCGCCGCTCGGCCATCACCTCCAGCAGCGCCGACTGGGTCTTGGGCGTGCCCCGGTTGATCTCGTCGGCCAGCACCACGTTGGCGAACACGCCGCCGGGGTGGAACACGAACCGCTCGTCGCGCTGGTGGTAGACCTGCACGCCGGTGATGTCGCCGGGCAGCAGGTCGGGGGTGAACTGCACGCGGTTCCAGGTGCCGCCGACGCTGCGCGCCAGGCACCGGGCGAGCGTGGTCTTGCCGGTGCCGGGCACGCCCTCGATCAGCAGGTGCCCCTCGCTGAACAGCGCGGCCACGGCCAACCGGACGACCTCCGGCTTGCCGCGCACCACCCGCTGCACGTTGTCGGCGATGCGGTCGTAGACCTCGCCGGCGCGGGTCGTGTAGGTGGTCAAGGTTCACTCCCAGGTGATGGAGTTGGAGCGGATGATCTCCCGGCGGCGGTCCCCGGTGAGCACGGTGACCCACACCGTCTGACCCGGCACGTCGTAGTTCAGCTCGTTGTAGGCGGCGTTGCCGCCCGCGTCGCTGGTGAACTCCTCGGTGCGGACGTTGCCGTTGGAGTTGGAGCTGAGCCGCAGCGCGTAGCGGGTGTTCGGGTCGAGCCCGGACATCGTGGCGTTCACCCAGGCGCACGCGGGTCGCTTGCAGTTGCCGGTCTCGGACGGTCCGCCCTGCGCGATCCGGGCCGAGACGGGCGGCGCGGGCGTCTCGGCGACCGTGGTGGACGCCGCCGCGCCGTCCAGCAGCCGGCCGTCGGGCGTCCTGGTCACCGCGTACACGGTGAACGTGTAGGCGGTGTCGGCGCGCAACTGCGGGTACGTCGCCCGCGGCGCGGTCGTCTCCCGGCTCGGCAGGCCGGTCCCGCCGACGACGTAGTGCTCCAGCGCGCCGCCGTTGAGCGCCGGTTGCGACCAGGTGAGCGTCACGTCGCGGGTCGGCCGGGCGTCCGGGTCGACCGAGGCCGCCAGGTCGGCCGGAGGGTCGGCGGGCGCGACCGGCGCGACCGGCGTGACCGGGTTGGACGACGTGCCCGGCCCCGCGCCCACCGCGTTCGCGGCGGCGACCGTGACGACGTAGGACTCCCCGTTGGTCAACCCGCCGGCGGTGACCTGGCCGACGTCGCCGCCGACGGTCAGCGAGCCGGTGCCGCCGCCGCTTCCCCGCCAGGACACCAGGTACGAGGTGATCGGGGACCGGTTGTCCGGCGCGGCGCCCCACGTGACGACCGCCGAGCCGTCGCCCGCCTGCGCGATGACCGACGGCGGCGCGCCCGGCCGTCCGGGCGGCACCGCGGCGGGCGGCGGCTGGGTGGTCCGCTGCGGCTGTTGCGGTGCCGTCGTGCCGGGATCGGGGCGGCCGGTGGGCTGCTGACCCGGCAGGGCGACGTCCTGGTCCGCGTGCCGGGCGGGCGGGTCCGGCTCGTCCGGTCGTGACGTGCCGGGCCGGTCGCCGGTCACGTCGACGTCGCGCACCTCGCCGTCGTGCGCCACCACCAGGACCTGCGTGCCCCGGGAGTCCTCGACGTAGACCTGCCCGTCCTCGCCCTCGGCCAGGCGCGGCTCCCCGCTGCCCGGCCGGACCGGCTTCTCGTCGCGGCGCGCGCCGTCGGGCCCGAAGGTCAGGACCGCGCCGTGCTCCCGGTCCACCAGGACGACGACCTCGCCGGTGGACACCGGGCCGTCGTAGTCGCCCGGCGGCAGCGCCACCGCGACCGGGTCGGCCGGCGGACCGTCCACGTCGGCCAGCAGCAGGCTGCGCCGGGCCGGGTCGAAGATCGCGAGCAGGCCCGCCGCGTCCCGGGTCGCCGGCCGGGAGTCCGGCGAGAACCTGGCCCCCAGCGGCCTGCCCGGCCCGAACGCGCCGTTGTCGACGGTGTGCAGCTCGCCGGTGAACAGGTCCACGAACGCGGGACGCCGGCCGATCACGGTCAGCGCGCCGGGGTGGTCGGCGGGCGCGGACACCGGGCAGCCGGACAGCTCGACCGCGTCCCGGGCGAGCGTGCAGATCGAGCCGGAGCCGGTGCGGTGCAACCACATCGTGCCGTCGTCGGTGACCACGGGGCGGCCGATCGGCCCGCCCGTCGAGATCGTCGCGGCGGGGTCGCCGAGGCGGACCACCTTGCCCGCGTCGCGGTAGACCGCGTACGGGCCGCCGAGGACCTCGATGCCCAGCGGCCGTTCGCCGGCGGGCGCGGCCCGCGAACCCTTGGGCGACAAGGTCGCCTTGTCGAACGCGGTGATGCGGCCGGGGCCGACCACGAAACCCTCGGTGTCGCCCTGGAGGACCTGGCTGCCCACCTCGGACTCCAGCGGCAGCTGCGCGTCGACGTTCGCCGTCCCGCCGTCGACGTGGAACACCGCCCGCAGCACGGAGTTGTAGACCCAGTGGCCGGTGGTGGCGAACGGGGCCGCCGCGAGCGGGCGGGTGCCCCCGAGCAGCGTGCCGGTCACCGCGACGGCGCACATCAGCGCCAGCAGGGCGTACGGCCACGACCTGCGTGACGCCGCGTGCTCGATAGTCACGGACGGCAACCTAGCGGCCGGCTCCCGGGACCGGTCCCCGGCGGCCGGTCAGGGGGTGAACTGGAAGCTGTCCCGGATCCGGGAGACCAGCGGCTGTGCGGCGGCCCACGTCCGCCGCACGCCGTCCTCGTCGTCGTCGGCGAGCGAGAACGTCACGGTGTACACGACCGCCCCGCGCGGGTAGGCGCTGACCCTGGTGTGCCGCCGGGTGGGGCCGACCGCCGCGCGCTGGGTGTACTCCAGGTCCGCCGACGCGCCCGCGTCCCGCAGCCCCAGCTGGTCGAACTCGGCGTAGTCCCGCGACGTCCGGCGCGATTTCGCCTCGTCGGTCAGGTACGCGACCGCCGACACGCCGGGCTTGGTGGAGTCGCGCTGCACCCGCACCGACAGCGCGCCGTCCCCGGGGTCGGACCGGACCCGCTCCCAGCCGACGGAGCCGAGCGGCCCGCCCGTCGTCGCGCCGTCGCGCTCCCAGTCCTCCGGGACGCCGATCTGGAAGGCGAGTTCCCGTTCCTGGTACATCTTCAGCGGCACCTGCGCGCCCGCGTCCGGCGGCGCGTCGGTGGTGGTCGACGCGGCGTCGCCCCGGTCGCCCACCGACCGGGAGACGGCCACCACCACGGCGGCGACCAGCAGCAGCACGCCGACCGCGATCAGCGGTGCCCGGTGCGCGCTGCGGGCGCGGCGCGGCGTGACGTCCACCGTCACGTCGCCCGGCGCGGCGCGGGTGACCGGCGGCGGCAACGGCGGCGGGAGGGTGCGGGTGGCGGGGGTGGTCTCGTCCACGACGGTGACCGCGCCGGCGGGGTTGTCCGGCCGGGTCGGGTACTCGACCCGCAGCCGGGTGCCCTCCGGGAGCCGGGCGGGCCGCGCGGACAGCTCGGCGAGCTTCTCCACGGCGCGGTGGCCCGACCACCGCTCGGCGGGTTTCTTGCGCAGCAGCCCCTGGACGACCGGCCACAGCGGTCCGATGGCGGTGTGCGGGTCGGGTTCCTGGGACAGCGCCGCCGCCAGCGTGGACTGGATGTCCGGGCGCTGGAACGGCGTGCGCCCCACCGTCATCCGGTAGATCATCACGCCCACCGACCACAGGTCGGCGGCGGGTTTGGCCTCCTCGCCGAGGATCCGCTCCGGCGCGATGTACTCGGGGGCGCCGGGCACCTGCCCGGTCGCGGTGATCACCGACGCCCCGTCCAGCAGCGCGATGCCGAAATCGGTCAGCACCGCCTTGTCGCCGACCAGCATCACGTTGCCCGGCTTCACGTCCCGGTGCAGCACCCCGTTGACGTGCGCGTGGTCCAGCGCCTCCACGACCTGCAGGGCGATCCGCGCGGTCCGGTCGGCCGACATCGGGCCGTCGGCCTCCAGCGCCTCGGCGAGGGTGTGCCCGGAGAGCAGCTCCATCACGATCCAGGGCAGGCCGCCCTCGTCGGTCGCCACGTCGTGCACGGTCACGATCCCGGCGTGCCCGCTCAGCTTCGCCGCCGCCCTGGCCTCGCGGAACGTGCGCAGCACCTCGGGGTCGTCCGGCCGGATCTCGCGGCCGCGCGGCTGGATCTCCTTGATCGCCACGTCCCGGTGCAGGAATTCGTCGTGGGCCAGCCAGACGACGCCCATGCCACCCCGGCCGAGCAACCGGCGCAGGCGGTACCGGCCGCCGATCAGCCGCTCCCCACCCTCTGTCACATCGGTAATGTACCGGCCACGGTCCGTGTTCGTCCCGATCGGGTGGACAAATCACCGGCGACCTGCGGGAGAGCCCGCCGGGAGGCCGTTCCCGTCCGGACCGGACGTCCCGGAAAGTTTTTCGACCGATTCCGGGGACGGGTGTCGGATCGGCGTCGTGGCGTTCGTAGGAGGGGTGAGGCCGCCTACGAGAGGCGGCGCCGAGCTTGAGGACCGCGATCATGAAGCTGACGACCATGACCCAGATCACCGTCGACGGAGTGGTGCAGGGCAACGGCGGCGCGTCGGAGGAGGACCGCCGGAACGGGTTCGTGCGCGGGGGGTGGGCGCTGGGGAAGGGCGACGCCGAGACCACCGCGCTCATCAACCGGACCTACGACCGCGCCGACGCGTTCCTGTTCGGCCGCCGCACCTACGAGCTGTTCGCCGGCTCGTGGGGGACCCTGGCGGCCGAGGACGTCCCCGGCTGGGAGCCCGTCCTGCGGTCGTTGAACAATCGGCCCAAGTACGTGGCGACGACCAAGCCGATCGAGCCGGCGTGGTCGGGCACCACCGTCCTGTCCGACGACCTGGCCGCCGCGATCGCGGCGCTGAAGGCCGAGCCCGGGGGTGAGTTGCAGGTGCACGGCAGCGGCACCCTGGTCCGCTGGCTGCTGGCCAACGACCTGGTCGACGAGATGACGCTGATCGTGGTCCCGGTGGTGCTCGGCCAGGGCACGCGGCTGTTCCCGGAGGCGGGCCCCGATCTCGCGCTGGAGCCGGTCGAGTCGCGGGTGGACTCGAAGGGCGTGACGATCCAGGTCTACCGGCCGGCCGGGCGTCCCCAGTACCCGGCGGCCTGAAGCCCCCGACCACCCCGACCGCGTCGTCCCGCACCACACGAGAGGATCTTCCGATGCAGTACCTGGTTTCCGTCATCGACGACAAGGAAAACCCCGGCAGCACCGACCGGCAGCCCGCCATCAGCGAGTTCAACGAACGGCTGATCGCCGAGGGCTACTGGGTCTTCGCGGGCGGGCTCGCGGACACCGACGCGGCCACGGTGGTCGACAACCGGGGTGAGCGGGCGGTGTTCAGCGACGGGCCCTTCGTGGAGTCGAAGGAGTACCTCGCCGGCGTCTGGGTGTGGGAGGCCCCCGACCTGGACGTGGTGCTCAAGCTCGCCACCGAGGCGTCCAAGGTCTGCGACCGCAAGATCGAGGTGCGGCCGTTCCGGTGAACGAGGTCGACGAGGCGGTCAGCCGGGCCCACCACGCCGATTGGGCGCGCGTGGTGGCCGCGCTGACCAGGCGCTTCGGTGATCTCGACATCGCCGAGGAGGCGGCGGCCGAGGCGTTCGCGACCGCCGTCGAGCGGTGGCCCGCCGACGGCGTGCCGCCCAACCCCGGCGCGTGGCTGACGACCACCGCCAACCGCAAGGCCATCGACCGGATCCGGCGCGAGAACAAGCGCGACGACAAGCACGAGGAGGCTCTGCTGGTGCGCGACGACGACCCGCCCGAGCCCCTCGGGGCCATCGAGGACGACCGGCTGCGGCTGATCTTCACCTGCTGCCACCCGGCGCTGGCGATGGAGGCCCGGGTGGGGTTGACCTTGCGCATGGTCGGCGGCCTGACCGTGCCCGAGATCGCCCGAGCCTTCCTGGTGGCCGAAGGTGCCGTGGGGCAGCGGATCACCCGCGCGAAGGCCAAGATCAAGGCGGCCCGCATCCCGTACCGGGTGCCGTCCGCCGAGGACCTGCCGGCCCGCGTCTCCGGTGTGCTCGCGGTCCTGTTCCTGGTCTTCAACGAGGGCTACCTGGCCACCGGCTCGGACACCGATCCCGTGCGCCACGACCTGACCGGCGAGGCGATCCGGCTCACCCGGCTGATCCGCGCCCTCGTGCCGGACGACGGCGAGGTGACCGGGCTGCTGGCGCTGATGCTGCTCATCGAGGCCCGCCGCACCGCCCGGGTCTCGGCCGGCGGCGAGCTGGTGCCGCTCGGCGAGCAGGACCGGGGCGCCTGGGACACGGCGCTGATCGCCGAGGGCCACCGGCTGGTGCGCGAACGCCTCGCCGCCGCGGCGGCCGGCGTCGCTCCGGGGCGCTACCAGATCCTCGCCGCGATCAACGCCGTGCACACCTCCGCCCGCGACATCCGCGACACCGACTGGTCGCAGGTCCTCGCCCTCTACGACCAGCTCGTCCGCCTCGACCCGTCGCCGATCGTCGCCCTCAACCGGGCGGTCGCGACCGCCGAGCTGGACGGCCCCGAGGTGGCGCTCGCGGCCGTCGACCGCCTGGCGGACGAGCTGGCCGGCTACCACGCCTACCACGCCACCCGCGCCGACCTGCTGCGCAGGCTGGGCCGCAGCCGGCAGTCCCGGGAGGCGTACGACAAAGCCGTCGGACTGGCCGGCAACACCGCCGAGGTCGCCTACCTGACCCGACGCCGGGACCAGCTGGGGTAGCGCACCCCCGGTGGGCGGCTCAGTCGCAGGGGTCGGCTTCGGCGGCGGCCTTGAGGTCCTTGAGCCAGGTGTCCAGGCCCATGTCGGAGTTCTCGTCGGCCTGGGGCCCGGTGTGGGTCTCCTCGGTGCGGACCAGCACGCCGGCACGGGTCTGGGTGAAGTTCCAGACGTGGGTGCCGTCGACGTGGTAGCCGGGCCCGTCGGCGGGACCGGTCCAGCGGACGCACTCGCGGTTGCGCAACTGGCGGACCTGCGAGGTGATGACGACCTCGGCGTCGGGCGGGGCGGGCAGGTCGATGGTCGCCCGGAACCGGGAGTGCCTGCGCAGCGGACCCGGGTCGAGGCGTTCGACGGTCATCGGGGCGGCGGGCTTCTGCCAGGAGGGCCAGGACTCCACGTCGGTGTGCAGGTTCCAGACGGTGCGCAACGACGCGTGGATGAGGATCTCGGCGCGGTGGCGGGCCTTGGCGGTCGGGTCGACGCCCTCGCCCTGGCACGTCAGCGGGGCCGGGCCGGGATCGGCCTGGGCGGGCGCGGCGGCGGTGCCGAGAACGGCGGCGACCGCGAGCCCGACCGCCGGCAGGGCGGTGCGGCGGAGCGCGGGGGTCGAGCGGGGACCGGGCATGTTCCATCTCCTCCGTTCACCGACCCGGCCGGGTCGGCTCGGCTCGACTCTCCCGGTGCGCGGGGTGCGGTCGCGTCGGCGAGAACTGCCTACGCCGGCCGTGCGGCTCGGAGGCGGCGGCGAGCAGGCCGTGGCGCAGGCGACTGCTCGATTCGTCGAGCGACGTCGGCGCGAGCGCCTCACCCAGCTTCGTCCACGCCCTTGTTCGGAGCGTGCCACGACCATGATCGCCGAGATACGTCGTTGTTCCAGTTCGGACACACCGGGTTCGCGGACGCGATAGGTTGCCCGCCGTGACCTCGCTCGGATCCGCCGCCTGGCCGCCTGCTCCGATCAGGACGGAGCGGCTCGTGCTCCGCGAGTCCGAGGCCCGCGATCGCGCGGCGTTCGTCGAGCTGTTCTCCTCGCCGGAGGTCGGTACGTACATCGGCGGTCCCCAACCGCGTGACGAGCTTGAGCGCGTGGTGCCCGAGGTGCCCGGACGGCGACCCGGCTTCTTCGTGATCGACCTCGACGGGGCGATGATCGGCGCGATCACGTTCGACCGGCGCGACGCCGGGCGTCCCGGTCCCGTCCGCCCGGATGCCGGGGAGGCGTGGCTCGGCTACCTGCTCCTGCCGGAGGCGTGGGGTCGCGGGTACGCCGCCGAGGCGTGCGCGGCGGCGCTCGCCTGGTTCGCCGACGCGCTTCCCGGCGAGCCCGTGGTGCTCTGCACGCAGACCGCCAACGACCGTTCGGTGCGGCTCGCGGTGAAGCTGGGTTTCACCGAGGTGGAGAGGTTCGAGGCGTTCGGTGCCGAACAGTGGTTCGGCGAGCGGTCCCCGGTCACGCCGCCCGGTTGAGCCCGTTTCGCGCGACGCGGTCGGGGCCGATCCCGAGCGGGAGGCGACGACGTAGGGTTCCGTCGAGCCGACCTAGCTGAGGAGAACTCATGATCCGGCGTTGGAACCCCGAGACCGTGGCCGCGCCCGCAGGCCCGTACAGCCACGTGGCGCACGTGCCCGCCGACCACGACGTGGTGGCGCTCGCCGGCCAGGTCGGCACGCTGCCCGACGGCAGCCTGGCGGGCGAGGACTCGCTGTCCCAGGCGCGGGCCGTGTTCGCCAACATCGAGCGCCTGCTGGAGGCGGCCGGCGCGCAGCCGGCGCACCTGGTGAAGCTGTTCAGCATGGTGTCGGGCACCGAGCACCTGGCCGGCTACCGCACCGCGATGACGGAGACCTTCGCCCGCTGGTTCCCCGGCGGCGACTACCCGCCGCAGACGCTGATCGTCGTCGCCGCCCTGGCCGCGCCGCCGTTGACCGTCGAGGTCGAGGCACTGGTCGCGATCCCGCGCTGACCCCTGCCCGGACTCCGCCGACGGCGACGCCCGCCGTCGCCGTCTCGTGGGGCGTTACCGCCCGATGGTCGGCAGGGTCCACCAGTTGTCCAGGCGGGGGACCACTTCGGCGTCCGGTCCCGCCTCGACGACGCGGCCGACGCGGAACAGGAACGCGGCGATTCCGGCGGTTCCCTGCATCCAGCCGACCCCGGCCGGGAGCAGGGGGTCCGGCGCGCTGTGCTCGATGAAGCGCCAGTAGGCGTGCGGCCCCTCGACCACGGCGCGGTGGAGGAGCACGTCGGCCAGTCCGAGGGCGAATTCGAGGTCCTCGGGGTCGCCGTCGTGCTGCCAGGAGTCGAGGAACGCCTCGCCGACACCAGCCGTGCCGCAGCAGCGTCCGTCGTTGTCCCAGAAACCGGGGTACAGGCGTGCCGGCAGCCCGGAGGTGCGGACGCTGTGCAGGCAGCGGCGGTGCCACAGCGACGGGGGCGCGCCGGCCACCTCCGGCACTCCGGCCCGGTGCAGGGCGCGGAAGATCAGCGAGGTCCCGGTGGGGCCGTGGCACCAGCCGTGGCTGAACTCGTCATCGGCGGTCCGGTCGTCGGCGACCAGGCGCGGGACGGCGAAGCCCGAGCCGTCCGCCCTGCCCAGCGACACCAGGTGCTCGGCACCGCTCGCGGCGGCCGCGACCAGGTCCGGCCGGTCGAGTTCGGCACCGGCCAGCGCGAGCGCCGTCGCGATGCCCGCCAGGCCGTGCGAGAAGTTGGGCGCCTGCAGGGCGGGACCGGTGCGGAAGCGCCGGGGCACGTTGCGCCAGTTCGTGCCGGTCGGTTCGTGCTCCCGTTCGGCCATGAGCACGCCGGCGGCGTGCTCGGCGAGCGCATGCGCGCCCGCCACACCCCTGCGCGCAGCCCACAACGCGCCCAGCAGCACCCCGGCCGTGCCCAACGCCACGTCGTGGACCCGGGCACCGGGTCGGAACTGCGGCGGGCCGAGCGTCGGCCGTGGCCAGCCGTCGGGCGTGGCGAGTGCCGACAGCCGGCCCACGGCCGCCTCCGCACCGTCGGCGTCGAGCGCGGTCAGCACACCGATCGTGCCGGCCAACCCGTTGAAGAAGCTGTAGTCGGTCGTGGTGGACACCTCGCCACGCAGCCGTCCGACGACGGCGTCCGCCACGCGCTGCTCCTCAGCCGTCCACGGACGGGAAAGCCGGACCTCGGCCAGCACGTGGGCCAGGCCCCCGATGCCGGAGTACATGCCGTCCCGGTACTCGGGCACCAGCGGACCGGACACCGATTCCGGGATCCACAGCCCGTCCTCCCACCGCACCTGGTCCAACACCCACCGCCACGCGGCCTCCGCAACCTGCCGGAACGTCTCAGCACTGCGCGGGGCCATCTTTCAACAGTGGCACAACACCGCACTCGCATGCCGGAAGCGGGTGTTCCGGACGCGCTGATCGCGGTCTGAGCGTGCGCGGGGAGCCGTCCCGACGGGGTCAGGTGCCGCCGCGCCTCGTGGGTTGCTTCGTCGTACCGGTCCAGCCGGTGTCGAGCATGGTGAAGATCCGGTCGAGTGCGGACTCGGCGTCGTCCCGTCCTCGAACGAGGGCGACGGCTTCGAGGGCGAAGTGGGCCAGCGCCTGGCAGCCGGCGTCGCCCTCGGGTAGCCCGGCGTCGGCGGCGATCGCCGCCGACAGCGCGTTCTCGTGGCGCAGCCACATGCGGCGAAAGTGCTCGCGCAGTGCGGGAGTGGTGTCGATCAGGCGGATGAAGTCGGCGAGGCGCGGGTCGGTGCGGACCTGTCGGGAGTGCTCGTCACGGAGCAGCCGGCGCAGCGCCTGGGGGATGGATTGCCCGCTGGGGCGGTCGCGGACAGCGGCGACGAGCGCGGCCTCGCGGTCCGTGTCCTGGTCGAAGACCAGTGCTTCCTTGCCCTCGGGGAAGTGCTTGAACAGGGTGGCCACCGAGACGTCGGCGGTGTCGGCGATCTCCCGCACGCCGACCGCGTCGTAGCCGCGCTCCAGGAACAGCTCCAGCGCGGCGTCGGCCAGGGCTTGGCGGGTGGCGGCCTTCTTGCGCTCGCGGCGCCCTGTCTCGGTCACGTCGTCACTGTAGCGCTTGTGTTGAACTGGTAAAAAAGTAGAACCGATAGACTTTTAGAACGGTTTCACCTAACGTGGTGGCGGTCGGGCCGCCCGGCCCGCGCCCATCGGTGACAACACGCCGCGACACCAGGCGTGGAAAGGACTCGTCCTCATGACGACCACACCTCGCATCGCCATCGTCGGCGGTGGCCCCGCCGGCTTGATGTGCGCCCGTGTCCTGCAGGGGCACGGCATCCAGCCGGTGGTGTACGACGCGGACACCACCGTGAACTCCCGTGACCCGGGAGGAACGCTCGACCTCCACGCCGACGCCGGCCAGATCGCGCTGGAGGACGCCGGGCTGATGGACGCCTTCCGCGCGTTGGCCCGGGTCGAGGGCCAGGCCAAGACCCGCCGGGACCACCACGGCACCGTCCTGGCCGAGTTCACTCCCGCCGACGGCGACGAGGCGGCTCCCGAGATCGACCGAGGCCAACTGCGGACCATGCTCTACGAGCACCTGGAACCCGGCACGGTCCGCTGGGGGCACAAACTCGTCCAGCTCACGCCGCTCGGCGGCGGGGCGCACCGACTGGAGTTCGCGGGTGGCGCCGACGCGGAAGCCGATCTCGTCATCGGCGCAGACGGCGCGTGGTCGAAGGTCCGGCCCCTGCTCACCGACGCGGAGCCGCAGTACCTCGGCGTCCACTTCCTCGACGCCCGATTCGACGACGTGGACACCCGACACCCCGAGGTCGCCGCGATCGTGGGAGACGGCCACATGTTCTCCACCGACGGCGACGGCCGCGCGGTGATCGTCCAGCGCAACAGCAACGGTGTGGTCCGCGGCTACGTGGCCTTCCGCGCCGAACTGGACTGGCACGTCACGGCCGGCGTGGACGTCACCGACCGCGAGGCCGTCCGGTCCTACCTGTTGCGGGAGTTCAGCGGATGGTCCGCGGTCATGCGCCCGCTGATCACCGACAACGACAGCGACTACGTGCAGCGCAGCTTCTGGGCCCTGCCCGCCCCGCTGGCCTGGGACCGCGTCCCAGGCGTCACCCTGATCGGCGACGCCGCCCACCTGATGGCGCCCTTCGGCGGCCACGGCACGAATCTCGCGCTGCTCGACGGCGCGGAACTCGCCCACGCCATCAAGAAGGAAAGCAGTCTCGACGACGCGGTCGCACGCTACGAGGCAGCGATGTTCCCGCGCTCCGGGGAACTAGCCGTGGACTCGAACACCGGGCTCACGCGGTTCTTCGCCACGACCTCCCCGGACGCGCCGCACCTTCCCCCGGACCACGCGCGCGAACACGAGACCTACCAGACCAGGGCATCGGACTACCGACGCCGCCGAGCCGAAGACGATCAGTAGAAAGGCATGTGCCCCAAGCCGTGGCAACTCGGCAGGAGCGGACGCTTCGAACGAGCGGTTCGATTGATGTGAGCAGTGTTCGATATTGGTGGAAGGGGCGAATCCGCCGCGTCAGGACTCGGGAAAGCTGCGGCGGAGCAAGCCACACGGCGTCACACTCGTGGTGGCGACGGCGGTTCTGATCGGCTACTTCATCGGACGCCGGTGCTGCTGAACCCGGTCCCGACTCGGGGCGGAGCGTTGGCGGGTGGCGGCTGCGGGCGTTGGACTACGCTGTATGCGGTAGGAGCGGATGTCCGGTTGCTGCTGTCGACTGGACCCTCGGACCGTCTTCACTCTCGCGACAGATGGAGTTGTCAGGGTGGCGTGCCTTCACGTCGGCTGTGCGATGTGGTCCCACAAGGCGTGGCCGGGGCGGTTCGTGCCGCGGTCGTTGCCGGCAGGGGAGCGCCTGCGGGCGTATGCCGGTTGGTGCAACGCGGTGGAGGGCAACACCACCTTCTACGCGACGCCTGCGCGGGACACGGTCGTGACGTGGGCGCGGCAGACCGGGCCCGATTTCCGGTTCGTGGTCAAGCTGCCCAAGATCGTCACGCACGAGCGCCGGTTGGTCGGTGTCGAGGCCGAGATGCGGGCGTTCCTGGACGCGGTCGAGCCCCTCGGCGAGCGGGCGGTCCTGTGGACCCAACTGCCGGGCTCGTTCGGCCCCTCGGACGTCGACGCCCTGGCGCGGTTCCTGCGCAGGCTTCCCGCCGACCGCCGGCGCGCCGTCGAGGTGCGCCATCCCCGGTTCTTCGCCGAACCCGGCTCGACGTCCCTGCTGGAGTCCGTGCTCGCCGACGCGGACGCCGAGTGGATGCCGTTCGACACCGAGGTGTTCTTCCAAAGCCCGCCGACCAGTCACGCCGCCCGGGACGCCTGGGCGAAGAAACCGCGACTGCCGCGCCGGACGCGGGCGCTGACCGACCGGCCGATCGTCCGCTACCTGGGCAGGGACTCGGTCGAGGAGACGGTCGAGGGGTGGCAGCCGTGGGCCGCGGTGGTCGCCGACTGGCTGCGCGAGGGCCGGTCGCCGACCGTGTTCCTGCACACCCCCGACAACGACGACGCACCCGCCCTCGCCCGCCGGTTCCACGACGACGTCCGAACACTCGTGCCCGAACTCGACCCCCTGCCCGAACCCGAGCCCGTCGAACCCGCGACCCTGTTCTGAGCGATGCCGCGAACCGCGCGGGACACAGCGGGTCAAGTGGTCACGATGTCGCTTGTGGAGGGTCGGTTGTGCCCCGGAGGTCGATGCCGTCGGCCCACGCACCCGACGAGACACCGCCATGCCGCACGTGTTCGACGCAGTCCACTCACCTGACCGCACGCTCGCTCATCGGCAGATGAGTGCGTACGCCACCCACTGAACAGCGGCAGAAGCGGGTGTCGTGAAGCTGTGACGCGGACAGGCATGCCCGACCGGCGGTTCACGACCGTTGGCGACCTGGGTGAGCCTGGAGCCATGAGCGCCGTGCTTGCGAGCCTGGTCGCCGTCTTCGCGACCCTGTCAGGCTCCACTCTCACCTTCATCTTCCAGCGGCACATCACCCCGGCATACCGAGCGTTTCACTCGACGTCAGCAGCTTTGGCACGAACGGGTCGCCGCCTACAGCGCCTTCGCGACAGCCCTGACCGACTTCCGCAGGAGCCAGAACGACCGATGGCACTTGGAACAAGACGAACCCGACAGGCACTCGACACATCGCTGCCCGTGCAGAGTCCTACCAGCGGCGTGCTGACGCGACTGCGGCGCTGTTCCGCGTTCGCCTTGTCAACAGTGACACTGCCGTGGGCAGTCTGGCCCAGTCGGGTCTCGACGCGACGGCCGAGATCCACTCAGCCTGCGACGAGCAGGATCGGGCGACGCGAGGGGAGACGGCCCGCCTCGCCCTCGAACGTTTCCTCGTCCAAGTCGCGCCACACATCCAATGATCCCGGGCAGCGCTCGGTACGGGCTCGTTGAGTGGCAAACCGAGTAACTCACATCGATCGTCGTACCTGCGCGGGCCGCTCCTCGACCATTCGCTCATCGGCAGAGGCGGACGTTGCAAACCTGCTTCGGTGCGCCGGTCGAAGCCGAGATCCCCCGCAACGCCACGCACCTCGATGGCCGAACGCACCGGGCCGAGCGCGTCGACCATCGGCCGGGTCTGGCGGGCCTTCGGCCTCAAACCGCACCGCGCCAAGAACATCAAGCTGTCCACCGATCCGTTGTTCGTGGACAAGGTCGTCGACGTCGTCGGCCTCTACCACGACCCGCCCGAGCGGGCGGTGGTGCTGTGCGTGGACGAGAAGTCGCAGATCCAGGCGCTGGACCGCTCCCAGCCGGTGCTGCCGATGATGCCGGGCATGCCCGAGCGGCGAACCCACGACTACCACCGCAACGGCATCACCAGCCTGTTCGCCGCGTTCAACATCGCCGACGGGACCGTGATCGGAGCTGCACCGCCAGCACCGCGCTGCGGAGTTCAGGAAGTTCCCGACCACGATCGACAAGACGGTGCCGCCCGAACTTCAGGTGCACCTGGTCCGCGACAACCACGACACCCACACGACCCCGGTGATCAGGAAGTGGCCGCCGCGCACCCGAGGTTCCACGTGCACTTCACCTCGACCGGCTCGTCCTGGGTCAACGTTCGCCGGGTTGCGTAGCCGCCGGCTGCGTTTCGTCCTCATCGCCGGGGCGGAACCGGCAACCGTCCGGTCACAGCACCAACGGCTCACGGCCCGGTGGAGTCGGGGTCGGCATGCAGGGACAGGACCGCGACGTCGCCGCCGAAGCCCACCACGAGCGAGCCTTCCGGGGTCACGGTCAGCGCATGGACTGGCGCGGGAAACACCAGCTCCCGGCCGATCTGCCGCCCGGCGGCCGGCTCCCACAGGCACACCGTCCCATCCGAACCACCGGTGACGACCCGGAGTTCTCCACCGATCACCGCGGTCACCACCGCGGACACGGTGCCTTCGTGGCCGACCAGCCTGCCGACTTCCCGTCCCATGACCAGGTCCCACACGCGCACGGTGGCGTCGTGACCTGCCGTGATCGCGTGGGCTCTGCCACCGACGACCGCCGTCGCGACCGTCCACGCCTCGCCGTCGTGGCCCGGCAGGGGCTCCCCGACCGGTTGTCCGGTGGTCAGGTCCCACTGCCAGACCTTGCCCCCGCTCATACAGCCCACCGCACGGGGCCTGCCATCGATCACCAGCGTGTCGATGGCCATCAGGAAGTCGTCGTGTCCGGTGAGTTCGCCGACCTGTTCCCCACGGGCCAGATCCCAGACCCGCACGGACATGTCGTCGTCGCTGGCGAGCGCACACGGTCGCCCCTGGACGACAGCCGTGGCCAGACACCACACCTCACCGTTGATCCCCGGCAGCTCGCCCGTCTGTTGGCGGGTGGCCAGGTCCCACGCGAGTACCGCCCAGTCGCCGGCCGTGACGACGCACGGCCGACCGTCCACGACCTCCGTCGCCACCGCCCACACTCTGCCGTTGAGGTCGCTCATGGGCCCGCCGACCGGTTGGCCGGTCTCAAGGTCCCGCACCCGGACCGTCTGGTCCTTGCTGCCGGTGACCACGACGTGGCGGCCGTCCGAGAAGGTTGTCACCACCGCGTCGACACCGCCGGTGTGACCGGACGGGTCCATCTGGAAGTGCGGGTCGCTCTGCGCGCCGGTGGACCACAGCACCTGCCACGGCTCGGTGTCGACATCCTCCACCGACACGGCGGCAATCCGTGCCGACAACTCCCGGTCCCCGTACCGAGCCGCGTCCAGGGCCAGCAACTGCCGCCGCACCCACGGTGGCGCGTCCCGGTGTACGTCAACCGACGCCCGGTAAACCGCAGCCATCAGCCGCGCATCGGAATCCACATCGGAAGCCGGCAACCCCAGAACCTGCTCCGGATCAGCGTTCACCAGCCATGGCAGGTCCGTCCACCACCCTTCCGCCCCCGACGGATCCGATGCCGAAGCGGTCATCTGAACGTCGTCACTCATGGCCGAAACTCTAGTGATGCGGCCGGACAGGTCCGCCAGGTCGGATCAAGCTGCGCTCTTGAGAGGCCGTCCGCCCCAGCGGATGCATTTCTCGCTTCGGATGCGGGCGCGTCCTTTGCGTTCGGCGGCGCCCAGTGGCGGATGTCGGCGCCTTTGTGAGCGGACAGGTTGTCGAGGATCACGTAGATCCGGCCATGGACTTCCGCAGGTGGGCGGTGAGCTTGTGCCGTGACCAGCGAGTGAAGGGCTGACCGGGTGTGGTGGGGCGGGTGGTGGCCGTCTGGATGACGAAGTCCTCGTCGTCACGGTTGAGCAGGCGGGGACGGCCTCCCGCCCACCGAGGGTCCAGGCAGCCGCGCCCGCCCCGCTCGTCGTCACCGTGCTCAGGGGCATCGTGGGGGAGTTGACCGATGCGCCCGTCGATCATGCCCACCACGCGCCGCGCAGTGGTCGGCCCCGGCGTCGCCCCGCCACGCGCAACGACGTCGCCGAGTCGTTCCCCGGCGGGCCGCAGGACCGCGTCGAGGTCGCCCGCCTCGGCGACGACTCGATCATCACCGCCGAACCGGGCCCCACGTCCACCGGGTTCTGTCCCCGGTCGGCTCCGACGAACGCGGCCATGCCCGTTTCCTGCACAACGCCGCCGCCTACCGGATCGTCCGACCCGACGACGTCACCCCGTCAGTCCTCGAACAGCCACTCGTAGGTGGAGCCGCTTGGGGTGTGCACCAGTGCGTACTGCCCCGTCGCGGCCGTGACCTCGCGCAGGCGGGCCAGGACGGTGCCCTCGTCGGGCAGGTCCAGGCCGAGCGCGGCGGCCGCGCGGTCGCGTCGGGCGAGCAGGTCCGGCTGTTCGTCGAAGTACTCGGCGGCCAGCGCGCGGCTCTCGTCGGCGGTGAACGCGGTGCAGTCGCGCCACCACGGCGCCACGAGCAGGAGCCGCAACAGTTCCGGCAGGCCGACGGCGACCAGCGCCGAAGCACCCGAGGAATCGGCGTAGAGCACCGGGCGCTCCTCGCCGCCGTCACCGCAGAAGAAGTACGTGGCCCCCGTGCCGGCACCGGCGAACGGCTCCAGCCGGGCACCGGAGGCCAGGCGGACGTCGTCGATGTGGTCGGCCGGGTCCGGCACGAAATCCCCGGGCCAGGACAGGAAACGGGCGGCGGCCCGCTGCGCGGTGACGGCGGCGAGCAGCGGTGTCGTGGCGGTGTTCCCCGCCGGCGCACCGCCACCCGCCGGCCCGGCGGACGGGACGCGGCCCGGCAGGTCCAGGCGGGCACCGAGCCAGTCGCGCCCGAGTTCGGTCCCGTCGGTCCGCACGCGACCGACCGCCTCGGTCGCGGCGGCGATGTCGGCCGGGTCCAGCCGCCAGCCGGTGCCCTTGCGCGGGGTGAACAACCAGACCACACCGTCCTCGGCGAGCCTCGGGGTGTGCGCCGACAGCACCTCGGTGAGGTCGCCGTCGTCCCCCCGGAACCACAGCAACAGCACGTCCGCCCGGTCCGCCCAGCCGTCGAACGCCTCGTGGACCATCGGCCCGCCGATGGCCGACTCGACGCCCCTGCGCAGGTTGTGGTCGGAGTCCTCGTCGCACCCGACCTCCTGCACCACCTGCCCGGGGCGGAAGCCGAGCCGTCCCGCGAGGTGGGTCATCCTGTTCATCGGTTTCTCCGTGCGCGGTCGGGACTGCGGAAACTACGGCCCGGTGGAACGGCTCACGGCTTCGGACGTCGCCTCACCCCGGAGCGCGACCACTGCGGCACGCACCGACCAAGATTACGACATGCACTCTCCTCGTTTCCGCGCAAGGGATTCCCAACCGGAGACCACCCGGAACCGCCCCGCCACCCCGACCACCAACCGGCGCGATGTCGTGCGACCGGACGCGCGCTGCGGGATTCCGCTATCGCCGACCCGTCGCAGCCGTCGCTCGTCGCGGGTGCCGGACGAGGAGCGTGCGGACGTGCTCGCCCACGCCGACGCCCCGGGAATGAGCGGCCGGATCTCCGACTCCCTCGCTCCCTGCCCGAAACGCCGAGCCTGATTCACGCTCGTCCCGCTGCGAGCGGACATGCGAACAGCACGATCAGCGGCATGACCGGACGTTCGCCAGGTCCCGAAGCACGGTGTCCGACCCGGTACCCGAGCGGTGCCGTGGGCACTGTCGTGGCCATCAGCTTCCCGGCGATGTGCGCACATGCCGGTGTCCGCTGTCGGGGAAGGCGGGGGGTGCGGCCGGCAGCAGGTCGTGCAGTGGGTAGCCGCACTTCTCCGCCACACGGCAGGAGGCTCGATTGTCCTTCGCGTGCAGCAGGTCCAGGCGGGTCAGGCGGACGATGTCCTGTTCGCCCAGTGCCCATCGCGACACGGTGTCCAGCGCGCGGGCGGCGATGCCTTGACCCCGGGCCGCGGCCGCGGTCCAGTAGCCGACCTCTGCCAGGCCGGCGGTCCCGACCTTCACCACCACGTGACCGATGGGCGGTGTGTCGTCGTCATCGGCCGTCACGGCGAAGCTGAACCGTGTTGCGGAGGCCCAGCCGGCGGCTTGTGCGTCCAGCCACAGCATGGCATCGGTCTCGTTGGCCGGCGACGTGACCAGCCACCGGCGCAGCACTGGATCACGATGCGCCGCGAGCAGCGCCGGCAGGTCGTCCAACCGCCACGGGCGCAGCCTCAGGGCGACTGCCGACTCGGTCCTCGGCACGGCCGGCGTGATTGTCATGGTCGCCATTCTGCGCTTGTCGAGTCGACTCGCCCGGATGCGCTCCATTCGGCATGACCGTGTGTTGTCAGGTTTCAGGTGGCTGATGCCATGTAGGCCGCGAGGATGTAGGTGGGGTGGCGGTCGAGGTTCTTGCGGGCGCGGTCGTAGCGCATGGTGGTGCGGGGGTCGGCGTGGCGGGCTGCGATCTGGACGTCGCGGAGGTCGACTGCGGCGTCGAGCATGGTGGTGACGTAGGTGTGCCGCAGCAGGTGCGGATGCAGCTTCGGCAGCCGCGCTACCGGGGTCCTGGCGAGCTGGTGCAGGCGCCGGGTGGCGCAGTGGCGGTCCATCCGTCGCGCCCGCCGATTGAGCAGGATCGGCCCGGTCGCCCTGTCGTCGACGGCGCGCTCGATCGCACGCCCCACCGCCGGTGGCAGCGGGACCAGGGTCTCCTTGCCTCCTTTGCCGTGGACCAGCAGTACCCGGTGTCCGTGCTCCTTCCCGAGGTCCTGCACATCGCCACGTCCGGCCTCGGACACGCGCAGCCCGAGCAGTCCCAGCATGGCGATCAGCGCGAAGTCGAACCGAGTAGCCGACTCCCGCGCCGCTGCGAGCAGGGCCCTCGAACTGCAAGTGCGACAGGCCCAGCACCAGGGACTCGTTGGGGACGTGCGGGCGGCGGACCTCCTGCATCCACCGCACGTACAGCTCCACCTGCGCCCGCCCCAACCCCAGCGGCGCCGGCTCGCGCTCGGTTCACCAGGCCAGGAACAGCCGAAGATCGGATTCGGTGTGGGTGCGGGAGGTTCCGGTGTAGCGGCCCAGATAGGCAGAGGCGGCAAGGCGCAGCACGACATCGTCAAGGCTCGACAGGTCCATGACCCACCACGGTCACCCCGCGACGCCACCGCCAACAGCAGGCCAATCGCGGCATGAGCGGACGTTCGGGTGATCTCGGAGTGGCGGTGTCCGCACCGGCCGGTTGAGGAGGCGGAGGCGCTTAACGCGGTGGGCCGGCTCGCCGCGTGGCCGGGCGGGTACGACACCGCTCGCGAACGGTGCCGCGCTGTCTGGTCGCCGGCCACCCGGAGGGCGGCGGCGAGGAGCGTGGTCGGTGCCGGACCACCGCCCGCGCCTGCCGGCCGACCGCGTGCTCGACCTGCTGGATCGGCCCGACCCGGACCCGCTCCAGCACCACCGGCCGCCGGTGGTGCTGGAGCGCCACTCCCGCAAGACCTCCTCGGACGCCTTGCCGGCGGCCGTGGCGACGGCGCGCAGCCGTCCGGGTGCGGCGTGCCGCGCACAGCACCCGAAGCTCTGAGAACCCGAGGTCCAGGGGATCATCGCGCCGTATACGGCGTCGATCACCGCCGCCAGTTGACGGAGCAGGCGCACCGCCCCACGCACAACCGGCCGGTGACGCACCGACCACATGCGCGGACACCTGGGGACAGACCCCGACGACGACTCGGCCGGCCGCACGAGCAGCCGACCGAGGACGTGGTCCGCAGGGCAGCGGTTCGGTGCCCCGCAGCCGGATCAGGACGTCGGGTCGGGCAGCGGGACTCCCCGGCAGGTGAGATCGCGCTGCGGCACGACCCCGTCCACCAGGAACGCCTCCACCGCGTCATTGACGCAGCCGTTGGTGCGGCCATACAGGGCGTGGTCGCCCTCGTCGGTCACCGTCAGCATCCGGGAGTTCGCGAACTTCCGGTGCGCGCGCTGCGCCCCTTCCAGCGGCGTGGCCGGGTCGTGGACGGACTGCACCATCAGCACCGGCGGCACGCCCTTGCCGTCCGGGGTCTTCAGGTGCACGGGCGGGCGGTGCCAGGACGCGCACGGCGCACCCAGTTGGTAGTAGCCCACGAACGGGTTGGCGCGGCCGGTGCGTTCGGCCTTGCGCGCCACCACGGCGCGGCTGCGGTCCCAGCGGGAGTCGTTGCACAGCATCGCGAACTGCGTGCCGTACACCGCGTCGTCCGGCTTGAGCGCCGCTTTGGCCGGCGCGAGCACCCGCGTCTGCTCTTGCGTCGCGCGGTGTCCCGGCTGGTCCACGACGGCGCGGAGCGCGGCCAGGTCCGTCGCCGCACCGGGGAACCGGGCGGAGCGGTACATGGCCTCCAGGTACCTCAGGTCGAACTCGCCGGCGGTGTAGGTCGTGCCATCGGTCAGCACGGCCGGCGTCGCGGCGAGTCCGGCGCGCACCCGTTCGTAGGTCGCCCGGACCTCGTCGCCGGTGCTGCCGAGTCCGTAGCGGCCGTGGTACTTCGCCGCCCAGGGCAGGAAGTCCTCCCGGAACCGCCGTTCGAACCCGGCTCCGAAGTCGGCGAACGCGCCCTGCCAGTCGGTGGTGAACTCGGTGTTGGAGTCGAACACGAACCGGCCCACGTGCGTCGGGAAGTAGGTCGCGTAGTGCGCGCCCAGCCACGTCCCGGCGGAGTAGCCGAGCCAGTCGATCTTCTCGCGGCCGAGCAGCCGGCGCAGCAGGTCGAGGTCGCGCACGACCTGCTCGGTGGTGATGTGCCGCCCGAGGTCGCCGGACGCCGACTGGCACTCGCGGGCCTGGCGCTCGGCGTCGTCGTAGAGGCGGTCGACGTTGGCGGGGCGGCGATCGCGCGGGTCGACCTTGCCCAACCAGTCGTAGCCGCCGCACGAGGCCCTGGTGCTGTCGCCGGTGCCGCGCAGGTCGATGCCGACGATCTCGGTGTTGTCCAGCAGCTTCCGGCGGTCGAGCTGGAGCAGCGCCGAGGGCACCGACCGGCCCGGCGCGCCGGGTCCGCCGGGGTTGGTGAGCAGGCTGCGCCGGGGTTCGCGCCCGACCGGGCGGAGTCGGCTGACCGCGACGGTGACGGTGGCGTCGTCACCGGGCCGGTTCCAGTCGAGAGGTGCGGTGAAGGTGCCGCACTCCAGGCGTTCCGCGCCGGCCGGCTGTCCCGGCGGCGGACCGTCCGGGAAGCACGCCTTCCAGTCGATTGTCTGCGCGAGGTGCCGTTCCGGTGCCGGCTCGGCCGACGCGACTGCGGTCGCGGGGATCAGGGTGGCGGTGAGCGCCAATGCGATCAACGTCGCCCGCACGGCTCCTCCTCGGGTGTTCACTTCGCGGTGGGCAGGTAGCGGGGCGCCTTGCGGGCGTGGGTGGCCTGCTCGTAGGCGTAGGCGAACGAGAGCAGCTTCGCGTCGCTGAAGCGCGTGCCCAGGAACGACAGCCCCAGCGGCAGGCCGTCGCGGCTGAAGCCCGCCGGCACGGACAGGTGCGGGTAACCGGCCGTCGACGTGTGGCTGCTCGTGCCCGCGAACGAGTTCCGCACGGGGTCGCTGCCTTGGTAGTCGACGGGCGGCGCGGGCAGCTCGGTGGGCGTGACGATGGCGTCGAGGCGGTGCGCGGCGAGCACGTCGTCGATTCCCTGCCGGCCCGCGGTCGTCGCGGCCTCGCGGTGCGCCCGGTACTCCGGGTCGGTGATGTCGCCGTCGGTCTTGTCGGCCATCTCGAACAGGTCCTGGCCGAACGTCGCCAGCTCGACGTCCGCGTGCTGCCGGTTGTACTCGATCAAGCCGGTGAGGTTCTTCGGGTGCGACCCGGGCGTCGCGGCCAGGTAGGCGTTGAGGTCGTGCTTGAACTCGGTCAGCAGGGCGGGCAGCACGTGCGGCACCACCACCTCCTGGAAGTCGGGCAGGTCGGCGCCCTCCACGACCGTCGCGCCGAGGTCGCGCAGCTTCGCGACGGAGGCGTCGAAGACCCGGTCGGCGTCGGGGTCGATGCCCTGGTGCCCCTTGCGCCAGACGCCGATGCGCTTGCCGCGCAGCGCGTCGGTCTTGAGCACCTGGGTGTAGTCGGCGGGCAGCGCGCCGGCGGCGGCTGCGGAGTCTGGGTCGGCGGGGTCGGTGCCGCGCAGCGCCCAGAGCGTCACGGCCGCGTCGGTCACGGAGCGGGTGATGGGTCCGGGGCTGTCGTGCCGGCTGGTGATCGGGACGACGCCGGTCCGGCTGACCAGGCCCAGCGAGGGCTTGACGCCGACGGTCGAGGTCATCGCCGCCGGGCAGACGATCGACCCGCCGGTGTCGGTGCCGATCGTGATCGCCGCGAGGTTCGCCGCAGCAGCGGCGGCCGAGCCGCTGGACGAGCCGCACGGGCTGCGGTCCAGCACGTAGGGGTTGCGGGTCTGGCCGCCGGTCGCACTCCAGCCCGCGAGGGCGTCGGAGCCCCGGAAGTTCGACCAGATCGAGAGGTTCGCCTTGCCGAGGATGACCGCGCCGGCCTCGCGCAGCCGGGAGACCAGGAACGCGTCCTTCGCGGGCTTCGCCTCCAGCAGGGCCGTGGACCCGGCCGTCGTCGGCTGCCGGTCGGCGGTGTCCATGTTGCCCTTGATCAGCACCGGGATGCCGTCGAGCGGTCCACGCGACCGGTGCGCGCGCCGCCGGGCGTCGCTCTGGCGGGCCAGCTCGACGGCCTCCGGATTGACCCCGAGCACCGCGTTGAGCCGGGGGTTGAGGGTGTCGATGCGCCGGAGGTAGGCACGGGTCACCTGCTCGGAGGTGAACACCCGGGCGTCCATGCCCTGCTGGAGGTCCAGGACCGTGACCCGGTCGAGCACCGCGCCCAGCAGTGCCTCGGGCACGACCCCGGTCGACGCCTGCGCCGGTAGCGCCGTGACCGCGCACGCCGCCACGAGGCCGACCGCCGCCCCGCGCACCGACCACCTTGCTGCTGTTGACCGCATCGGATCCCCTTCGTCCTCGGGGCTCGCACCTCCCTGCACAGTCCACTGAGGACTGCCAGTGCGATTCCCTCCCCGTGGGAACGACGCTAGGCCTGCGCCCCCGGCGCGAAAATGCCCCTGACGCCCCTGCCGTGGTAGCGCCTGCACCACCACGGCCGGGGCGGCCCGCCCTACGCGGCCGAGCGCGTCACCAGCCCGCCCGGCGCGGCGACGAACACGCGGACCCGGCGAGGCAGCAGGTGGGCATCGACCGCGTTGCGCCGGCCCGGCGTGACGTGGTCGCGGGCCAGGGCCTTGAGCGCGGCGGACACGACGGTCGCGGGCTCCGTCATCCGCTCGCGGCCCTGGTGCCGATCTCGGCGAAGAACTCCATCCTGGTCGTGCCGGGGCGCACGCCACAGCACCTTCACACCGCGCCCTCGGCACTCTCGGCACAGGGCCGAGGCGGAAGTTCCGCACGAACCTCTTGCACGCGCCGCAGGGGCAGGGCGAGGTCGGCACCGCCATCACCCCACCACGCCCGCGCCACCACCACCCGCGAACGCCTCCACGGCGACCGGGAGCAGGCGTTGGGGCCCGACCACAGCGATCCGGGAGACCTCCACAACGCGAAATCGACCTGAACCCGCCCTCCCTCCGCCCACCACAGACGGGCCGACAACGGCGTTGAACGTCCGCATCTCGGCATGTGAGGCCGTTCGTCTTCCCTTGCCTGGTGGAGGATGTGGGCGTGGAACGTTTCCAGGACGACGACACCGGTTACGAACGGTGGCTGGCGGGGCATTCCGACCTGTACGTGCTCAACACGACCCGCACCCCCCGGGCTACCTGAAGCTCCACCGGGCCGCCTGCCGGACGATCACGGGAGCCCCGGCACGCGGTGTCCGCTGGACCGGGGACTACATCAAGTTCTGCGGGACGAAAGCCGAGCTGGAACGGTTCGCCCGAACCCTCGTCGGCGGCGAGGTGTCGCCGTGCGGCCTCTGCCACTGACCGGCGAAGGGCAACCCGTGTTCCGAGATCGCAGGTCCGGTTGGCAGGCGGCTCGGTCGACGCTTCGGCGGCAGCGGCAGCGGACGTTCCGAACGCTCGCTCTGCGGCAGAAGCGGATGTTCGTGTGGTGGTGTCTCGGGGCAGGCCGGCGTCGTCAGTGGTGACTGCGGGCTGGTTCAGGCAAGGTCTTCGAAGGAGTCCTCTCCCGGGCGCCAGCACATCCAGTGGCCGTCGGCGAAGCCGTTCAGAGAGGCGATCTCGGCTCCGGTGAGCTGGTCGGCTGTCGGGTGCAGAGCGAGGCTGCCGGTGTCGAGTTCGAGGCGCAGTCCGGTGCCGGTGGCCTCCTCGGTGGCGAGGACCGTGGCGGTGATCAGGGACCGCAGCGCGTCGCCGTAGCCGGGCCGGCCGTCGGCGTACGTGCCATCGGTGACGGTGACCGTCGGCATGGCATCGCAGGTGAGGACGGGCAGGTCGCCGCCGGGCAGGTCGAAGTGCAGCTGGACGTAGTCGTGCACGAAGTTCACCGAGTAGAGCCGGGCCCCGACCAGCCGGCCCAGTAACTCGTTCGGTACGTACCCGTACGACGACGCCACACCACCATCCTGCCCGACCACCCCCACGTCGCCGACAGAAGCACACGCTCACGATCGTCCGCTCATCGGCATGTGAGGTCGGTAGGACCGACCGGCACGGGGCAGGGGGAACGCTGCGGTTGGCCACCCGTGCCGGGCGGTGCCGCAGGGGGCCCGGCTGGTCGGGGTGTGGATGGTGTGGTGTGGACCTGCGCGTCGTTTCGTCTCTCGGGTGACGGGGGCGGCAGTGCCGCCGAGGTCACCCGTCTGCTCGGTCCAGACCACGGCGATCCGGACGAGCCGCGACATCGCGAATCGATCTGAGCCCGCACCCAACTGCCCGCCGGGGATCGGTCGACAACAGCCGTTCGAACGTCGCTGCTCGGCAGAATGAGGATATCGTGCGCCGCTCGATCAGCACTGCCAGGCTGCCGGTACGAATCCGCTGTTCCCTGCTTCGGTGCTCCTGCCCTCCGCAGAACGATCTCGGCACCGGCCCTCCGACGCGGCCACCGGAACACAGGCGCGAGGCTGTGCCGTCTCGATCTGCGGCCGGGGAGCGCCATGGCTGCTGAGACCGATCGGCGTGATGTCTCGTGCGACGTCCCGGACACGCGGGTCGCGCAGGCTCCGGATGTCAGGAGTCGTGAGAACTCGCAGCGTGTTGGGCGCGTGCCCGTTCGAGGGCGGCGTCGAAGTCGCGCTGGGTGTCCGTGCACCAGTGCAGCAGGTCGGCGAGGACGTGTTGCAGGGCCTCGCCGGGGCTGTGGCGCCAGCCCTCGCCCGAGAGCGTGTACGTCTGGAGCGTCGTGTTGGCCCGGCTCACCGCAGCGTCGTGCCCGTCCGTCGTCACTTGCGTCGTCCCTCCTGTGGTTGGTCGAAAAACAGTAGCGCGCTGTATAGTTGCAACGCATTCCACTTTTTGGTGCGGCGATCGCGGCAGAGGCAGGAACCCATGGAGACCCCCTCGGGCGGGCTGCGCACGGTCACCGCCGTCCGGTACGTGACCCCGCTGCGCAGCCGAGGTCGTCGTGGGCGAGTCCGCCCGGATCGTCTGGCTGGACGTGTTCACCGCGAACGTGGACCGCACCGTGCACCGCCCGAACCTCGTCACGTGGCCGGTCCCCAGCCACCGAAAACCTCCGGTGTGGCTCATCGACCACGGCGCGTCGCTGATGTCCACCACCGGTGGGCCGGCGTGCCGGCCCGGTCGCTTCCCGGGGACCTGCCGTGAGCGAAGGGCTTCGGGAGCGGAAGAAGCGGCAGACGCGGCAGCGGATCGCCGAGACGGCTCTCGGGCTGTTCGTGGCGCGGGGCTTCGACAACGTCACCGTTTCCGAGATCGCGGCGGCGGCCGAGGTCTCGGTCAACACCCTCTACAACTACTTCGAGGCGAAGGAAGACCTCGTCCTGCCGCCGGACGAGGCGTCCGCGCAACGGCTCGCGGACATCGTGCGCGCCCGGCGGCCCGGTGAGTCCGCCGCGCGGGCGGTGCTCGACCGGCTGCGGGACGAACTGCGCCGCCACGACCGGAAAGTGGGACTGGGCGAGGGCTTCGGTCCGGTGTTCGCGATGATGCGGGCCGCACCGACGCTGACCGCCCGCCTGGAACACCTCGGCCGGCAGATGACCGATGCCCTCGCCGCGGTCCTGGCCGAGGAGACCGGGGCCGGGCCCGACGACCTGACCTCACGCGTGGTCGCCGGCCAGATCGGCTGGTTCCACGCGCTGGTCTTCGCCGAGATCGGCAACCGCCTCACGACCGGCGACCGGCCCGAGACCATAGCCGCGAAAGCGATCCAGCTGCTCGACGCCGTCGACGGCCTGCTGAGCGAACGTGTCCTGTCCTACGCCACCCGGACGGCGTGACGCGACGACGGCACCGGACCTGCCCGCTACGCGCGCCCGACGGCCCGTTCCCGCCGATGTCCACACCTCGGCGGAAGCGGATTCCCCCGTCGCCCGGTCAGGTCGTGGTGGCCGCTGCGGCGAGCAGTTCGGCGAGTTCGGCGGGCTTGGTGTGGGTGGGCCAGTGGCCGGAGTCGATGTCGAGGAAGTCGAGGTGCTCGGCCCGCGCGAGTTCGGGTGCCTCGCCGGCGTCGATCCACGCCTTCGCCTGAGCCGGGGTGTGCTCGGCGCACACGAGGGCGACCGGGACCTGGAAGCGTCGTTCGTCGGTCAGCCGCACGATGCCGGTGGCCACGCCCTGGGGAACGGGGATCGCGGCGGCGGCGAAGTCGCGCCTGGCCTCCTCGTCCAGGTCGGCCGCGCTCGGGCCTTCGAACGGTTCCCAGCCGGGGAAGGGCATGATGCCGTTGCGCGACTCGAAGAAGTCGGCGTAAGGCTTGCCGTCGGCAGCCGGGACACCGCCGATGAGGACTACCTTGGAGACCTTGTCCGGACGCGCGTCCGCAGCCAGCCAGGCCAGGGTGCAGGCGGCCGAGTGCCCGACCACCACGGGCTTGCCGGAGGCCGCGTCCACGGCGGTGAGGACGGCTGCCACCTGGTCGTCGAGGGTGGCGGTGGTGGATCCGTCGCCTTGGCCGGGCAAGGTGAGCGGCACGGGGTTGTGGCCGAGCGACCGGAGTGTGGAGGCGACGTCGGCCCAGGCCGATCCGTCGAGCCACAGGCCGGCGATGAGCAGGATGTCCATGGTCGTTGTCTCCTCTGCCTGCGCGGTCGGGTGACCGCGGTGTGTCGACACGGCAGGCTAGGGGCGGTTCCGGACGTTCTGCTTCCGGTCAGGCGGTTTCTGGCACCGGCCGGCATCTACCGACCTCTTTGGTACGTGGCACGGTCGGCAAGCCGGGTACACGTGTGACGACGGCGGTAGGTGCCCCACCGGCACGGCGTGAGCCGTCACCCGCACATCGCCATGAACCGGCGTTGCGGTGCGGGATCCGGTCGTCTACTCGCGGACGGACTTGTAGCGCAGGAGGACGGCACCCGATCGGAAGGTGCGGTTCTCCACCAGTTCCAGTCGCAACCACTTGTCCAGCGACGGGAAGAAGGGGATGCCGCCGCCGATCGCGACCGGCGTGACCAGGACGTGGAACTCGTCCACGAGACCGGCTCGGACCAGGGGAGCGGCGAGCGTCGCGCCGCCCACCTCCATCAGGCCGTCGGTCTCGGCCTTGAGCCCGCGCACGGTCTCGACCACGTCGCCCCGTTCCAGCCGCGAGTTCCAGTCGACCGATTCCAGGGTCCGGGAGAAGACCACCTTCGGCATCGCGAGCCACAGCCGGGCGTACTCGGCCTCGACCGGGGGCACGTCGGGTGCTTGGCCGGCGGTCGGCCAGTGGGCCGACATCAGCTCGTACAGCTTGCGCCCGTACAGCGACAGCGCCACCTCGCCGGTCCGGTCGTTCCAGTACTGGTGCAGTTCGTCGTCCGGCGCGCTCCAGTCGAGGTCGCCGTTGGCGTCGACGGTGTAGCCGTCCACCGAGACGTTCATGCCGTAGGTCAGCAATCCCATGGCAGTACAGACTGCCGGAACGCGCGGAACTCATCGCGCCGACACGCCACACCCCGGACAACGCGACGCTGCCAACGTCCCCTCACCGGCAGAAGCCGACGTTCCACAGGGGACTCGCCTACTGGCCGTAGGAGCGGCGGAGGTCGGCGAACAGCAGTTGGTTGAGCCGCCGCCGGAGGTGCCCGGTCTTGCTCGGGTCGGGGGCTTCGACGGGGGTGAGCAGGGTGAACGTCAGCGAGGTGCCGGCGTTCCCGGCGGCGGTCAGCGTGAAGTGCACCTGGTCGTCGGGTCGGCTCGGCCACAGCGACGACCACACCACCCGACCAGGGTCCTCCGCGAGCAGGATCCTGGGCTCGACCTCGTCGGGCAGCAGATCGAGCCACGGCCGGGATCCCGGCCTGCGGGGCTGCGTGAGCGACTGCCAGACGACGTGCGGCGGCGGGGGCAGTGCACGCGTCCGTGAGCCGATTTCGATCACCCTGGCAGGATAGTCGGCACCGCCGGCTCCACCACTGGAAATCGGCCGCCCTCGAAATCTCGGGTCCGTGGCCGGGAGACACAGGAGTTCTCCGTGGCAAGGCCCTTCGAGAAATGTCCTTGCCCCCGTCCCACCATCCACATCGGACAGACCGGGGCCGAACTATCCGGACGGGCTGATCGCGGCAGAAGCGTGGGCGTGGCCCGCGACCGCGCTCAGACTGTCCAGGTCTGTGACGTACCAGGTCCCGTCGATGAAGGCGTGCAGCACATCGCCTCTACTGGTGTAACGCAGTCCGTGGGTCTCCAGGCCGTCGGGTAGCACCACACGGCACTGCCCGCCTTGCTGTGGCGCGAGATCGGGACTGATCCGCAGCACTGTCGCGACGTCGTAGTCAGGGCCCACGCCGAACAGGGCGGCGACGTCCGCACCGCGTCGCAGCAACTGGGACGCCGAACGGTACGGGGAGGGTCCCCAGTTGGTCACCCGCTCGTCGACGGCGGACAGGACGTGAAATCCCGTGTAGGGGCAGAAACAGGCTGTCTCGCCCTCGACGTTGAGCGAGTAGCAGTCGGCGATGGCGGGCAGCCTGGCGTCCTGCGGGTACACCCACTCGACGGTCAGATCCTCCGCGAAGCGGGCGAGTCCGTGTCCCTCCGGGCCGCTCGCGCCCATGGCTTCGTCGAAGTACCCGACCCAGACCTTGCCCGAGGGCGTGGTCAGCAGTTCCTCGACCGCGTCGCCGAGGCAGGCGCGGTGCCTGAGTTCGCCGCCGCTGGTCCACACCTCCGCGTTGGCCGCGCCGTACCCGGTCCGAGCCGCCGCCGGCAGAATGCGCTCCCCTGGCAGCGGCTGCACGAATCGCACCCGCAGGTCGGTCTCCACGTCGACGGCACCGACGACGGCGCGCCGGCCGGCGACGTGCCAGGTCACCTGCTTGCGGTTGACGTCCTCGCGGTACCGCCACACGGCGAACGCCGTACCGTCCGGACCCACGCCGACCGCTTCGGGCTTGTGGAGCACAGCCCCCGGATCCGAGGGCCTCACGAAGCCGTGCCGTCGAAGCGGCACGACCGGCAGCTTCACCACGTCCAACCGCCGCCGAAGTCGCTCCCGGTCGCGTTCCGCTTCGGATCTCATCATCGACATCATCTCAGCCGACGGTCATCGGACGGCGCGGCGGCGCTGGATGCGGCCGGCGACGGCGAGCACGACCGGTGCCGCCAGCCAGCACAGGTACGCGCGGGTGCTCATGGTCAGGAACGCGACCGGAATGGACACCGCGAACACCGCGGCCAGGCACGTGCTGCGCACCAGGTTCTGCGCGAACACCGGGGGCGGGACCTCCGTGCGGTACAGGTGTTCGCGCCGGATCTCCCGGATGATCAGCGCGAACGACGCCGACGCCAGGACCTGCACGATCGCGTAGAAGCTGAACCGGGGCGCGAAGGCTCCTTCGGCGGTGATCACCCGGGTCGCGAACGGCATCAGGACCTGCATGAACAGCCAGGCCAGGGTGAGGGTGGTCAGCCGGCCGCCCAGCGCGCGGACGTGCCGGAAGATCTCGTGGTGGGCGCGCCAGTGGGCGGCGATCACCACGAAGCTGAGCGCGAAGGCCAGGTACTCCGTGCCGTGCTCCGACACCGAACGCAGCATGGCCTCGGTGGTGTCGCCGGTGGGGACGGGGAGGTCCAGCGCCAGCAGGGTGAGGGCGATGGCGACCGCCGCGTCGACGAACATGGTGAGCCGCTCGGCGGAGGCGCGCGCCTCGCCGTTCTCGCCCTCGGGTTCGCGGTCGGTGCGAGTCGTCATGGTGAGGATCAACTCCCTCGGTGTCAGGCGGCGATTTCGGCGTTCGGCCGGAGCGTGGCAGTCAATCGCCGGGACCGCACGGCCAGGATGATCATGACGGCCGGGATGAGGATGTCGGTGATGATGACGCCACCGGTGTTGCCGGGGGCGTGGTCGCCGTTGGCGAACCACTGGTAGACGTGGCCGATCGCGGCTCCCCACAGGAACATCCCGCCGCCGAGCCCGATGGTGATGCGCTCGCGCGCGGAGGCGGAGGCGGCCCGGAAGCCCATCACGGCCATCCCGAGGTTGGCGAACGCGATCTCGACCATGAAGGGCGTCTGCTCGAAGCCGATCACCGCGGCCATCTCGTCGGGGACGGTGAGGAACGCGACCGTCATCCACAGGCTGCCGAGGCCGAAAGCGCCGATGGCCCACCAGCGCTGCCAGATCTCCAGCGCCTCCTGGCGCGACCGGGCGCGGCGGGCCCGCACGAACGCCCCGATGGCCGGCACCAGGATCCAGATCAGGGGGAAGGCGGACTGGGCGAGGTAGGAGAAGGTGTCCATGCCATCAGTCTTACCCAGTTAATATTAACGAGTCAACATTGAGGTAGGGTGGTGCCGTGGATGACGGACTCGCAGACCTGTTGCACCGCGTGGTCATGCTGCTGGGCGAGGCGGCCCGGCGGCGCCCCGCCGACGGCCTGACCTACAGCCAGATGCGGCTGCTGGGCACGCTGGAGGAGATCGAACCGACGACGCAGCACCGCCTCGCGCAAGCGCTGTCGGTGTCCGACCCGGCGATCAGCCGGGCGCTGCGGCCACTCGAAGCGGGTGGGCTGGTGCAGGTCGCCGTCGACCCCGAACACGCACGGCGACGCCTCGTCCGGCTCACCGAAGCCGGCCGAAAAGCCTTCCACACCACCGGGAAGCCGCTCTACGACGAGCTGCGCGCCAGTCTCGTCGCGGCCGGTTTCCCCTACGAGCGCTACCTCGAAGACACCCTTCGGCTGGCCGAGCTGCTCGCACCGGACTGAGCACACCGCTCAGAACGTCTGGAGCGCTGGAGCGCTGGTGCCGAGTGCGGCCTGCGTGCGATGTCACGGGTGCCGGACGCGTCGCCGCGTTCGGCACCCACCGTGTCACGTCGGGTCAGCCGCAGGTGATGAGGCTCATGCTGCTGCAACAGCCGCCGCTGCAGTGCTGGCTGGTGGTGCTGGCCGCCATCGTGTCGAGGCCGTCGAACTCCGGGGCCGTGGTGTCGGAGGTGGAGAGGTCTTGGAGATCGAGCAGGTAGCGCATGGGCGGGCCTTCTTCCTGATCAGGTTGGCGGGGGTGGGATCCGGGGCAGGAACGGCAGGAGTTCGCCGCCGTTCAGCACGGCGTGCAGCGCGGTGAGGACGCCCGCGCCGCCGCTGCCCAGGTCCATCGACAGCCGCATCAGCTGCTCGCCCGGGAAGGCGACCTCGCCGTCGAGGTCGATGAAGTGCAGCGGTGTCGTGCGCAGGTGGGTGGCGATCGCGGCTTCGAGGTCGGGGTCCGGGGTGTGCGGGTCGCGCAGCAGGCCGAGGAAGCCGACGAGGCCGGCGCGGCCGTTGAACAGGCCCGGTTGCACCGCGAACTCGATGGCGGCGGCACGTCGGATGCCGGTGAGCACGTCCGTGAGGTGCCCGTCGGGGCGGTGGTCCAGGTAGAGGCGCAGGACCGCGCCCACGCCGGCGCTGCCCGAAGCCAGGTACGGCAGGCTGCGCCAGCCCTCGTTGAGCTGGACGGAGTCGTCTTTCGCGACGCGCACGCAGGTCGCCAGGTCGTGTCGCAGGTAGCTCGCGGCGGCGTCGAGCCAGTGTTCTTCGCGGGTGTGCTCGAAGAGTCTGACCAGCAGCAGGGCCGGGCCGCTGTCGCCGCGCAGCAGACCACCGCGACCCACGGCGGACGACCGGGTCCCGAACGCCCCCGGAGAGTCCCGAGCGGACAGGCGGTCGGTGAGGATCGTGCCGATCTTCCTCGCCCGGGGCAGGGTGTCCAGGCGGTCGGCGAAGTGCAGGTGGGTCAGGCCGACGCCGGCCAGGCCCGCGAACAGGTCGTCGGAGAGTTCGGCCGGGTCCAGTGCCGAGGTCCGGTCGAGGACTTGGGACGCCTCGGTCTCACGGCCGAGGCGGTCCAAGGCGTAGGCGATGCCGCACAAGCCGTCGTGCAGGCCCACGTGCTGGTCGCTGCCGCCGGCCTTCACCGCGCGGATCAGCCATTCCTCGTGCTCGGGGTGGTGGCCGTGGCCGGTCGCCGCGAGGGCGTGCAGAACGCCGGCCGCTCCGTGGCCGAAACCCAGGCCGTTGCGGCTGAACTGGTAGAGGTCGCCGGGGAACAGCCGGTCTTCGCGGTGCGGGGTGGCGGTCGACAGGATGGCACGGGCCGTGGACGACAGCGCGCGGTCCCAGCCGCTCCCGCCGGCCCGCAGGCCGACCGCCATGCGGGTCACCGGCCCGGGGTGCTCGGGCAGAGGGCCGGTTTCGGTTGCGACCGAGTCGGCGAAGTCCTCGCCCACCGGGAAGCGCTCGGCCACGGCGGCGGCGAGTTCGCCGGCCTTCGCCGGGTCGAGCGGCAGCACCTGGGTGATCGGGTAGAACATCGCCAGCCGCAGGCAGCCCAACGCGTAGTGGTCGGCCGCCGGGCCGGTGCGGTGGTCGCGCGGGACGTAGCCGGGTGCGCCCACGCCGACGTTGGGCCGTTCCCCGTCGTGGTAGGCCATTTCGAAGTCGATGAGCCGGACGCGGCCGTCCGGCTCGACCACGACGTTGTTCGGGTGCAGGTCGGCGAACACGATTCCCCTGCGGTGCAACCGGTCCAGCACGTCCGACACCTGGTCGAGCACGTCGAGCGCCCAGCGCGTGTACTCGGCGACGTCGTCTTCGGTGGAGCCGGCCCCGATCAGCGGGTGCCGCTGGACCATCAGCCGGTTGAGCCGCGCGCCCTGCACGAACTCCTGGGCGAGGAAGTGGTGTTCGTCGAGGACGAGCAGTTCGTGCGCGTCGGCCACGGCGGGCACGTCGGCGAGTTCGACCAGGAAGGCGTGCTCGCGGTGCAGGCGCTGCACGGCGTCGGCCCCGGTCCGGTCGAGACCGGCGTGCGGCCTGGCCTCCTTGAGCACGACCAACCGGTCTTGGCGCAGGTCGCGCGCCACGTACACGCCGCCGCCGTTGGAGAAGTGCAGCGCGCGTTGGACCTCGTAGGGGAAGTCCGCGGGCCTGTTCCCGTCGCCCAGGGCGTCGACGTGCGGGGCGAGGAAATCGGGGATGGCCACCCAGTCCGGCGGCCGGAACACGGTGCCCCGGACGTCCGGGACGAGCGTTCCGCCGGGTTCGGCGATCGCCGGCACGAGTTCCCCGGTGGGCACCCGGCAGAGCCGTCGGGCGAACCCGCCGTACCGCACGTACAGCGGCCCGTTCCGCCATCGCAGATCGCTCAGGATTCGCGGCCCGCGCACCCCGGCGAGCAGTTCGTCGAGATCGAGGACGGTGCGGTGGAGTTCTTCCTCGGCGCTCGGGTAGATGGTGACGAACTTCCCGCTCCCGGTGCGGTCGGCGTATTTCAGGTTGCGGAACAGGAGGGTCTGGGCGCTGTCCAGGAACTTGAACGAAATCCGCCGCCCGACGCAGTACTCCCACACCGTCCGCAGCACCCGGGGCGCGTCCTCCAGGGTGGCCGACACGTGCACCTTCCACCCCTGGTGCGGCAGCTCAAGGCCGTCCGGGACGAGCTGGGTCCAGGAGTCCCGGTGTACCTTGGCCCACCCGTCGGGGGCTGGGCCGACACCTTCCGGCCAGCCCTCGTCGGAATTCCGCCGGCGGTCCGGTGAATCGTAGAACAATGGATCCGCGAGGCAGAACTGAGCATATCTGTCCACGTCCACCCCGTCTCCTGGCGCGGCCGGGTCGGAGGTCATCGTAACCGGTGGCCAGGGGATTCGTCGCTAGGCCACAAGAATCACTTGTGTCCGGGTCGGAGCAAAGTCGGTACGGCAATCGCACGAATCCCGGAGAAAAGTGAGGTTCATTCTTGTGGGGTTGCGGGAAACCGTAGCGGCGGACGTCGCGCGGGTGCTCAGCGTTTGTTGTCCGGGTGGTGCACGCTGAGGTCGCCCTGGGCCGACAGGACGCCCGCGAGGTCGGCGGGCCGGTCGCGCAGGACGGTGTCCAGGAAGGCGAGCGTGGTCGTGGCGACGACGTGCGGACTCTCGTCACGGCCCAGCGAACCGACGATCGAGGGCACGGGCGGCAGGTACAGCGGGCCGTCCATGAACGTCAGGTGCGCGGCACCGGGGACGGTGAGCCGGTAGTTCGTCGCGGTGCCGAGTTCGAGCACTTCGGTGAGGCGGGGCAGGTAGCGGGGGTCGGTCTCCGGGGTGATGGCCTGGGTGAGCGCGAGCGTCGGCTGGTCGAGGGCGGGCGTGGTGGGGCCGTGCGGGAAGCCGTCCAGGTCGATGGCCGCGTCGAACCGCCGGTCCTGCCGGGCGGCCTGCAGGGCGGCGGCGCCACCCATGGAGTGGCCGGTCACCGCGACCCGTCCGGTGTCGAGGCGTCCGGTCAGCGGATCGGCGAACTCGCCCCGGTCCAGGCCCTCCAACCGGGTCAGCGCGAAACGGAGGTCGGCGGCCCGGATCGCCGTCCAGCCGGCCGCCAGCTGCTCGTCGGTCTCCCGGTCGCCGCTGGAGACGGTCGCGGTGCTGATCGTCCGGCCGTCGTCGAGCACGACGGCGGCGGAGTCGTACGGGTGGTCGAGGGCGGCGACCACGTAGCCGTGGCTGGCCAGTTCCTCCGCCCACGCGGTGTTCTGGGTGCGCACCCCGTTCGCGCCGGGGGAGAACAGCACGACCGGGAACCGTCCGCCCTCGTCGGCCACCGGGGCGCCGAAGACCGAGTGGGTGCGGGCGCGCGGAACGCCGTCGACCAGGAAGCCCGGCAGGCCGACCCCGCCGGCGAGGGCTTCGGACACGGTGCGCGCCTCGTCCTCGGTGCGCCCGAGGTACTGGGCGCGGGGTGCGTCCGCAGGGCTCTGCCGCGCCGGGTACCAGAGCTGGACCACGACGGTGCGCTTGTCGTCCGGATCCTCGGTGAACGTCTCGGGGCGGCTCGGGTCGGTCCACTGCACCACGTGGGTGCCGACCGCGAACTCGCCCGTGGGTTCGGGGAACACGGGCACCGGGAAGGCCCAGGCGGCCACCGGGCCGGTGGTGATCAGCCCGGCGCAGGCCAGCGATCCCGGCAGCGCCAGCCACCAGCGGGCCCGCCACGCCGGCCGGTCGGCGCGGCGTCGCCGCAGGGGCGCGAAGGCGAACGGCGACGCGACGACGGCGGCCGCCAGCACCGGCACCATCTGCCAGCGCAGGCCCGTCACGCACAGCACGATCGCGGACAGCAGGAAAACCGCACCCGCCGCGATCGTGACGCGGGCGCGGGCGGCGGCGGGAAGCCAGCGCGCCACCACCAGCACGACGGCACCCAGCACGGCGAGGACTTCCCAGGGGGACATGTTCAGTCCCGTGATGATCTCGGTCACCACACCATGGTCGGTGCCGGGGGCGCGTCGCCACATCGATCCCGGGTCCCCGGCGCGTGCCGCCCGGGGTCGCAGTCCCGGGCGGGTACCGGTGCGATCGCAGTGGCAACCGGGAACCCCGGGCCGGCGGTCGGATTGCGACTGCGGGAGGTGGTCGGGATCCTCCTGCGGTCGTACTCCGGCCCGCCGCCGTCAGACGGTGGGCTCATGTGCTCCGCGCGCCCGCGGCCTACCGTGACAGGGCCGTGGTACCTGCCCGGGTGGTGCGAGGCGTACGTTGCCGTACTCGCCTCGGCTCCGGCGGTACGCGGGGGCGGCCCCGGCCGGGGCCCTCCGACGCCGGATCGACGGGGACGTGCGATGACCGAGGTGGCGGTGGAACCCGGCAACGCCCACCGGGTGCGCTACCGGGACCAGGTGCGGACGCGTGCGGCGGGCCGGCTGACGGGCTGCGCGGACGCGGCTTCCGCGCGAGTCGGGCGGCTGGTGGCGGTGGCCGGGCGCTGGGGCTCGCGGCTGCCGGCCGTCCTGTGGGACCTGTTGTTGCCGGCGCTCCTCCTGCTCAACGTCGTGACCACGTACGCGCCCGACGAGTTGCCGGTGGCCGTGGTCCTCACCGCAGCCCTCGCACTGCCCCTGGTGTGGCGGCGCAGGGCACCGTTCACGGTGTTCGGTGTCGTGGTGGCCGTGGCCGTCGTGCAGTGGCTGTTGGACGTCCAGTTGCCGGCGGACATCGCGTTGCTGGTGGCGCTCTACACGGTGGCCGCGAACTCGGGCCGGCGCGGCGCGCTGATCGCGGGTGCCGTGGTGGAGGCCGGGGTCCTGCTCGCCTGCCTGCGCTGGACGGCGGAAGGCGCGTCCTCGACCCTTTTCGTCGCGGTCACCGCGATGACCGTCGCCGCCGCCGTCCTCGGGGTGAACGTGCGGACCACCCGCGCCTACCTCGCGGCCCTGGAGGACCGGGCCGCGCGCCTGGAGCGGGAACAGGAGCAGCAGGCGCGGGTGGCCGTCGCCGAGGAGCGGACGCGCATCACCCGCGAGATGCACGACATCGTCACCCACAACCTGTCCGTCATGGTCGCGCTCACCGACGCCGCCGTCTACGCGCAGCACCGGGCGCCCGACAAGGCCACCACCGCGATGCTCCAGATCTCCGAGACGGGCCGGCAGGCCCTGACCGACATGCGGCGTTCGCTGGGCGTCCTGCGGACCGACGAACCGGACGCGGAGCGCCACCCGCTGCCCGGCATCGCGCAACTGGAGAGCCTCGTGGACCAGATGTGCGCCGCCGGGCTGCCGACCCACCTCGACGTCCACGGCGGCTACGCCCACATCCCCGCCACCGCGCAACTGACCGTCTACCGCCTGGTGCAGGAAGCCTTGACCAACACCCTCAAGCACACACCGCCCGGCACGCCGGCGAAGGTCCGGATCGAGTGCTCGACCGGGACCGTCGCGGTGGACGTCACCGACAGCGGCCCCCGCCCGCCGCTCCCCGCCGCCGCGTCGTCCGGCCACGGCATCACCGGCATGCGCGAGCGCGCCGCCGCCTACGGTGGGACGTTGCGCGCCGGACCGCTCGCCGACGGCGGCTGGGGAGTCCACACGCGACTGGTCCTCGGCAGCAGCGGAGCGGTGTCCGCATGACGATCCGCATCCTGATCGCCGACGACGAAGCGCTGCTGCGCATGGCCTTCGGCACGGTGTTGGAGGCCCAGCCGGACATGACACCGGTCGGGGAGGCCGCGGACGGCGGCCAGGCCGTGCGCCTCGCCCGGGAGCTGCGCCCCGACGTCGTCCTGATGGACGTCCGGATGCCCGGCACCGACGGGATCGAGGCGACCCGGGAGGTCATCCGGGTCTCCCCGCAGACCAGGGTGCTCATCCTCACCACCTTCGACCTCGACGAGTACGCCTTCGCCGGGCTCAACGCCGGGGCCTCGGGCTTCCTGCTGAAGAACACCAGGCCCGAGGAGCTGCTCAGCGCGATCCGCAACGTGGCGGCGGGCGACGCGGTGGTCTCGCCGAGGATCACCCGCCGGCTGCTGGAGAGCTTCCGCCCGCACATCCCCGACGGCCGGGGCGCCGAGCGCGACCGGCGGCTGGGCCGGCTCAGCGCCCGGGAGCGCGAGGTGCTCGTCCAGGTGGGCTGCGGCCTGTCCAACACCGAGATCGCGGCGACCCTGTACCTCGCGGAGGCGACCGTGAAGTCCCACCTGGGGCGGATCCTGCACAAGCTCGAACTCCGCGACCGGGTGCAGGCCGTGATCTTCGCCTACGAGAGCCGCCTGGTGCACCCGGCATGACGCCGCCCGCCGGTGCCCCGCGCGCGCCGGCGGTCGATCCCGAAGCGGGTGGTCACGGGGTGATGCGGCCCAGGAGGCGGGTCATCTGCCCGACGGTGTCGGTGGGGGGCCAGCCGAAGTCGGGGAGGTCCGCGCGCAGGGTGACCTGGCCGTGCAGGGCCGTCCAGAGGGTGACCGCGTCGGTGTAGGTGTCGGTGCTGGTGGAACGGCCGGCGCGGACGCAGGCGTCGAGGTTGTCCACGAGCAACTGGAAGGCGGCCAGACCCCGGTCGCCGGAGGCGTCGGCGGCGGGGGCCTCGGGCTTGGGGCGGGCCCAGCCGAACAGGACGCGGTAGCGGGCCGGTTCGCGGACGCCGAAGTCGACGTAGGCCGCGCAGCCGGCGAGCAGTGACTCGACGGGGTCGTCGTGCGCCGTGACGGCGTCCGCGACCGCCTGGTGGAGCTGGGTGATCGCCTCGACGACGACCGTGTCGACGATGGCGTCGCGGTCGGGGAAGTGGGCGTAGATCGAGGGGGCGGCGATGCCGACCTCGCGGGCCACGGAGCGCAGGGTGACCGCCTGGTCGGAGCCGGTGCGCACGATGAGGGCGGTCGCCGCCCGGATGATCTCCTCGCGCAGCAGCGGGCCCTGCCCGCGCCGGTTGCGCGGCCGGGGTGGGGTGCTTCCGGCCTGGTCGGCGGGCCCGGGACCGGCGGGGGCCTTCGTCATGGCCGGAACTTTACAGGTGTTAGCCGATCGCTGTAGGGTCCCGGCCGTCCGGAGCTAACACTTGTAAGTTTATGGCTGTAAGGACGTCATGGGCATCGAGGACACACCCGGTTCGGAGTCAGGCCACCCGCGTCGCCGGCCCGCCTTGGCGGCGCTCTGCCTGGCGCTGGTCGTCACCACCGTCGACAACACCGTGCTCAACACGGCCCTGCCCGCGCTCGCCGAGGCGCTCTCCGCGTCCACCGCCGACCTCCAGTGGATCAACAACGCCTACACGCTGGTGTTCGCCGCCGCGCTGATCACCGCGGGCAGCCTCGGCGCGCGGTTCGGGCACCGCCGCGCGCTGGTCGGCGGCCTGGTACTGCTGGCCGTCGCCTCGGCCTCGGCCGCGTCGTCCGACTCGGTCGGGCAGCTCGTCGCGTTCCGCGCGGTGATGGGGCTGGGCGCGGCGTTCGTCATGCCGGCCACCCTGTCGATCATCGTGGCGCTGTTCGGCCCCCGGGAACGCGGCCGGGCGATCGCCACCTGGTCCGCGACCGCCGGCATCGGCATCGTGGCCGGCCCGGTCACCGGCGGGCTGCTGCTCGACCACTTCGCCTGGGGCAGCGTCTTCTGGATCAACGTGCCGCTGGTCGCCGTCGCGCTGGCCGCCGTCGGGTCGCTGGTGCCCGCCCTGCCGGGCCACCGCGCCGGACGCCTCGACGTCGCCGGCCTGCTGCTGTCGGCGACCGGCCTGGCCGCGCTGGTCGACGTGGTCGTGCAAGGCCCCGAACGCGGCTGGGCGAGCACCGCCACCGCCGTCGAGGCGGGCGCGGCGGTCGTGCTGCTCGTGGCGTTCGTCCGCTGGGAGCTGCGCACCGCCCACCCGATGATCGACGTGCGGCTGTTCGCCGATCGCGCGTTCAGCGTCGCCGGCGCGATCCTCGGGATCACGTTCTTCGCCTTGTTCGGCGTGCTGTTCGGCTACACCCAGTACCTGCAACTCGTCCACGGTTTCAGCCCGCTCGAAGCCGGGCTCGGCGCCCTGCCGTTCGCGCTGGCGATGGCGGGCACCGCCGCCGTCAGCGACCGGGGCACCACCCGGTTCGGCCCCCGCTGCACCATCGCCGCCGGGCTCGCCGTCATGGCCGCCGGGCTGGGCGGCCTGTCCCTGGTCGCGGTCGGCACCCCGTTCCCGGTGCTCGCCCTGGTCATGGGCGTGGTGGGCGCGGGGATGGGGCTGGTCATGGCACCGGCCGCCACGGTGACCGTGGCCGCCGTGCCCCGCGCGAAGTCGCCGATGGCAAGCTCGGTGAACAGCGTGGTCCGGGAACTGGGCGGGGCGCTGGGCATCGCCGTGGTCGGCACCGTCGTCTCCGCCTCCTACGGCTCGCGACTGGCCACCGCGCTGCCCGGCGTGCCCTCCCCGGCCACCGACGACCTGACCTCCGCGCACCTGCTCGCCGCCGAGCTGCTCCCCGGCCCGGCCGCCGCGCTGGTCGCCGCGGCGGACGAGGCGTTCACCGGCGCGATGAACGTCGGGACGCGGCTCTGCGCCGCGGCCGCCCTGCTCGGTGCGGTGGCGGCCCTCACCTGGCTGCGCCGTCGACAACCTCGAACGCATCCGGTCGGGCCGCGTTGAGCGCCACCGGGTGCATGCCGCCCACCGTGCCCACGGGCGTGTACTGGTGCACGCTCCACTCCGGGCACGCCCCGTCCAGGTCCGGCGCGGCACTGCGGCCGTCGTCCGCGCCCCGCGACGCCACCCACAGCTTCGTGCCGGCGGTGACGGTGCGGTGCCAGGAACCCGCCCTCAGGTCGGCCACGTCCAGGTGCAGCCACGGCACGTGGGCACCGACCCGGCCGCGCACCCGGCCGAAGAACGCGGCCACGTCCACGTCGTCCCACAGCTCCGCCGAGCCGTGGAAGACCGCGTTGTGCAGTGCGACCACGTCACCGCGACGGTAGTCGTGCAGGCGGTCCACGAAACGGTCCGCCGCCTGCGTGGGGGACTGGTAGTCGCCCACCAGCCAGCAGTGGCCGACCCGCAGGCCGGCCGTTCGCGCGCCGCTGACCTGCACGCGGTAGTGCGGGCCCGGGTACGGCCGGTCGGCCAGGTGCGAGCCGCCCGCGCGGACCACGGCGAAGCCGTACCCGGCGGCCCGCGCGCGGGCGAAGTCGATGCCCGCCTGCCAGGTGCCCACGTCGACCCCGGCCAGCAGGCCGGCGGGGGAGCGGGTGCGCAGGGGTCCGTGCTCGTGGTCGGTCATCGGAGTGGCTCCCGGTGCGAGGTTCCCACCCGCACGGTAACCGGCCGGTCGCGCACCGGCGTCGGTCGTTCGACCACGTCCGATCGGGTGGGGCACCCCCGGAGGTGCCCCACCCGGCCGTCACGAGTTGCGCAGGAAGCGGTCCAGGACGCGGACGCCGAACTGGAGCGCGTCGACGGGGACGCGTTCGTCCACGCCGTGGAACAAACCGGAGAAGTCGAGGTCCGCCGGGAGCTTCAGCGGCGCGAAGCCGAAGTTGCGGATGCCCAGCTGCTGGAACGACTTCGCGTCCGTGCCGCCCGACAGCATGTACGGCAGGACCTTCGCGCCCGGGTCCTCGGCGGTGATCGACGCGGTCATCGCGTCCACCAGCGCGCCGTCGAACGTGGTCTCCACCGGGGGCAGGCCCAGCCACTCGCGTTCCACGTCGGGGCCCAGCAGCTCGGCCAGCTCGCGGTCGAACGCCTCCTCGCGGCCGGGCAGGATGCGGCAGTCCACAGTGGCCTCGGCGGTCGACGGGATGACGTTCGCCTTGTAGCCGGCCGACAGCATGGTCGGGTTGGCGGTGTCGCGGATGGTCGCGCCGATCATCCGGGACAGCGCGCCGAGCTTGCCGATCGAGCCGTCGAGGTCGTCCTCGGGGAAGTCGAGGCCGGTGATCTCCGAGACGCCCGCCAGGAACTCCTTCACCGACGGCGTCAGCACGACCGGGAAGCGGTGCTGCCCCAGCTTGGTCACCGCCGCCGCGAGCTTCGCCACGGCGTTGTCGTGGTGGATCATCGAGCCGTGCCCGGCGGTGCCCCGGACCCGGAGCTTGAGCCAGCGGATGCCCTTCTCGGCGGTCTCCACCAGGTACGCGCGCACGTCGTCCTTGAGCGTGATCGAGAAGCCGCCGACCTCGCTGATCGCCTCGGTGACGCCCTCGAACAGCTCCGGCCGGTTGTCCACGAGCCACTTGGCCCCGAACACGCCGCCGGCCTCCTCGTCGGCCAGGAACGCGAACACGATGTCGCGGGGCGGCACGACGCCGGCGCGCTTGAAGTGGCGCGCGACGGCCAGCGTCATCGCGACCATGTCCTTCATGTCGACGGCCCCGCGCCCCCACACGTAGCCGTCCTGCACCGCGCCGGAGAACGGGTGCACCTGCCACTCCGAAGCGTCCGCGGGGACGACGTCCAAGTGCCCGTGCACCAGCAACGCGCCACGTGACGGGTCCGCGCCGGCCAGCCGGGCGACGACGTTGCCCCGGCCCTTCGCGCCGGACTCGACGTAGGTCGTCTCGTAGCCGACCTCGGACAGCTTCTCGGCCACCCACTCGGCCGCCGCGCGTTCGCCGACCAGCGTCTCGGGGTCCCCGGTGTTGGTCGTGTCGATCCGGATCAGCTCACTGGCGAGGGCGATGACCTCGTCCTGGGCCACCCGCAGGCCCTCTTCCACGTTGCTCACCCCGCCTTCCTACCACTGAGGCGGCCTCACGACCTGCGGCGGGTCACGTGGTGGGAAGGCGTCCGGTGATCCTCGCGTCAGTACGTGCCGGTGGGTCCCGTGATGCCGAGTTGTCGGTAGAAGCCGGTGTTCATCCGCTCCACGTTGTCCAGCATGGCGAACACCCCGTCCACCAGCTTCCGGGCCTCGGTCAACCCCGCGAGGTCCAGGGCCGCCGGGTCCGACGCCGCCAGGAACGCCTCGACCGCGCGCCGGACCGCCGCCCACACCTCGACCCCGAGGTAGTGCTCCAGGTAGACGCTGTTGGTGCGGACGGCGGGCGGGATGATCGACGGGACCTTCGCGCCGTGCGACCCGAGGAAGCCGCCGGACGGGCCGTGCCGGACGCCGAGCGCGCGGTACGCGGCCAGGCATTGCACGCAGGCGTGGTAGATGTTGCCCGCGTAGGTCAGCTTCCACGGCGGTTCGGTTTCCGTCCGGTGCATCTCGCTGTGGTAGGGCAGCGGGTGCTTGGCCCGGCCAACGCCCCGGTCGAGTCCCCAGCCGGCGCGTCCGGCGGCCGTGCTGGACGGCGACACCTCGTAGCCCTGGTCGAGCAGTTTCTTCTGCTTGCCCGCGTCCAGGACGCGGTTGGAGTAGACGAGGGGGTGGGCCCCGCCCACGACGGAGATGTTGCCCCCTTGCCCCCGTTCCTCGGCGACGGAGGCCACGTGGTCGGACACCAGGTCGGCGGGCTGCCGGAGTGCGGGCGTGCGGTCCGGCCCCCGCCCCGGCACGGCGGTCACCCCGGCGAGCCAGTGCCGGGCCAACGCCTTGACCGCGTCCGCGAACGCCGGGTCGAGGCTCGGCGCCTTGTCGTAGCCCGGCTTCGCCGGGTAGGTGGCGTTGCGGCGCAGCACGTCGGTCTGTCGTGCGTGCCCCAGCACCTCCTGCGCGAACCCCCGGACGGTGACCTCGCCGGCGGTCCGGACGGGGTGCAGGCCGGAGGTGTAGTTGCGCCACCCGACGGCTTCCACCATGTCGGTCAGCAGGTGCTGCGCGACGTCCTGCGGTACCGGCGTGCCCTCTTCGTCCCTGAACGCGCGGTCCGGCGAGAACCGCGCCACGCACCGGATGATCCCGAGCTGACGGGGTTCGAACTCCCGCTTGGTGTCCAGGAAGTCCCGCACCTGCTCGGCCACCGCGCGCCACATCGGCTTCGACACCTGCATGAGCTGTGCCAGGCCGGAGTAGGGCACCTGCTCGGCGAGCACCTGCTCCACGGTCATCCTCGCCCTGGCCTCCCGCTCGGCGCGGTGCGCCTCCTTCGGGCTCAGGGCCAGGGTGGTGTTCGGGTCCACCAGGCTGACCGACACCCCCAACCGGGCCCCGGTGCGTGCCTTCTTCGGCAGTCCCGGGGGCTTCCCGCTCGGCGGCCTTGCGCTTGACGCCCCCGTCCGAGCCGGCACCCGGGCCGGGGCCTGAGGCCGACGGCGTCAGCCGGTCCAACGCCCACTCGGTGCGGTGGAAGCCCGCGCGTTCGAGAGGGGCGAGGCGGGCGGTGATCGCGGCCCGGTTCTTGTGCTGCGCGTACAACTGCATGATGCGCCGGTGCGCGACGATGCGCGCCTCGTCGACAGCGGTCACCCGGTCCCACGGGCTCGACCCGGTCTGGCCCGGCAGCCCGCGGACCAGCACCTCGGCCACGTCCATCCACGGCGCGGTCGCCAGGTGCGCGCGCAGCGCTGCGGTGTCCTCGGCCTCGGTGCCGGGCACGGGGCGGCCGGCCACGTCCAGGCGGGTCCGCTGCACCGCGGCGGCGACCGCCCGGTTGCCGACCGTGCGCTGCAGCCTGAGCAGCGCGGGCGGCGGCGGGCCGCTGCGGCCCGCCGCGCCGCGCGTGGTGCTCCGGGGGACCTGGCTGTGCTCGCGGGAGTGCACAACTCCAGGTTGGGGCGTTCCGAGCGCGCCCCGACACCGCTGTTCGGGGCGGGTCGTGGGAACGGCCGGGTGGTGCCCTCGGCGACGTTCGGTGAACCCGCGACCACGGTGCGGCGAACAGGTCTGAACCACCGGATGCCGCCGTACGTAGTCCCGTGGAAGGCACCCTGCCCCAGGCCCCCTACCCCCCAGGACCACCCCATGACCCCGACCACCCCACCCACGCGGCTGATCTCGTGGCTGGGCACGACCACCCTGACGCTCGGTCTGTGGGAGATCGCCACCCCGATCGCGCTGGGCCACGACTTCACCGGCGTCCGCACCCTGCCCGCGGCGTTCACCGGCGGCACGGTCCTGGTGGTCGTCTCGCTGATACCGGCGATGACCCCGTCGCAGGCCCGCTGGACGGCCCCGGCGCTCACCGCCGCCGGCTGGTGGATCGTCGCCGGCCCCTGGCTGACCTCCCGCCCGAACCCGACATCGCTGGTCAACGACCTGGCGGTGGGCGGCGCGGCGATCCTGCTCGGCCTCGCCCTGTCGACGTTGAGCAGGCCGGGGACGTTGCGCGTGACGTAGCCGCGAGACCCCGAACCGACCCCGGGAAACCATCGCCGGCGAATCACTTCGCCACGCTAAGGTTTTGGGCGTGACCCGTCCGGTGGGGCTTGTGATCGCCGTCCTCAGCCTGTGCGGGACCGTCGTGTCGCTGATGCAGACGCTGGTGGTCCCGCTGCTGCCCGAACTGCCGGCGTTGCTGGGCACCACGGCCGACAACGCCTCCTGGCTGGTCACGATCACGCTGCTGACCAGCGCGGTGGCCACGCCGATCCTGTCCAAGCTCGCCGACATGGTGGGCAAGCGGCTGGTCATGGTGATCGCGCTGGCCGTGCTGGTGGTGGGCTCGGTGGTCTGCGCGCTGACCACGTCCCTGCCGGGCGTGATGGCCGGACGCGCGCTCCAGGGCTTCGCGCCCGCGCTGATCCCGGTCGGCATCAGCATCATGCGCGACGAGCTGCCCAAGGAGCGGGTCGGGTCGGCGGTCGCGTTGATGAGCGCCACGCTCGGCATCGGCGCGGCGGTCGGGTTGCCGCTGGGCGGCACCATCGCCACCACGTGGGACTGGCACGCGCTGTTCTGGGTCTCCGCCGGGATGGGCGCGGCGATGCTGGTGCTGGTCCTGCTGGTGGTGCCGGAGTCGTCGGTGCGCAGCCCCGGCCGGTTCGACCTGGTCGGCGCGGTGCTGCTGTCGGTCGCGCTGGCGACGTTGCTGCTGGCCATCTCCAAGGGCGGCGCGTGGGGCTGGACGAGTCGGGCCACGCTGGTGTGCCTCGCGGTCTCGGCGGTGGGGTTCGCCGCCGCCGCGCCGTGGGAGCTGCGGGTGGGCAACCCGCTGGTGGACCTGCGCACGTCGGCCCGGCGGCCGGTGCTGCTGACCAACGTCGCGTCGCTGCTCGCCGGGTTCGCGATGTACGCGAACCTGCTGGTCGGCACGCAGGAGCTCCAACTGCCGGTGGCCACCGGGGTCGGGTTCGGGCTGTCGCCGACGGCGGCGGGCGTGGCGATGCTGCCGGGCGGGCTGGTGATGGTGTTGCTGGCCCCGGTGTCGGCGGCGATCACCCGCCGGTTCGGCGCGCGGGTCACGCTGCTGGCCGGCTGCCTGGTGATGGCCTGCGGGTACGCCGCGCGGGCGCTGCTGACCGGCGAGCTGTGGCACGTGGTCGCCGGGACGACGGTGATCTCCACCGGTACCGCGATCGCGTTCGCGGCGATGCCGATCCTGGTGATGCGGTTCGTCCCGATCACCGAGACCGCCTCCGCGAACGGCCTGAACACCCTGGTCCGCTCGATCGGCACGTCCACCTCCAGCGCCGTGGTCGCGGCCGTGCTCACCGCGGGCACGGTCACGTTCGCCGGTGCCGTCGTGCCCACGGAGTCCGCGTTCGCCCGCGTCTCGTGGCTGGCGGCGGGCGCGGCCGTGCTGGCGGCGGCCCTGGCGACCCTGTTGCCGGGGCGGGGTGTCACGACCGTCCACGCGCCGGCCCGTGACCGGTCCGACGAGGTCGTGGTGCGCGGCGAGGTGGTCACGCCGGAGGGCCACCCGGTGCGGCTGGCCGTGCTGACGGTGCTGAACCTGGACGGCGAGCAGGCGGACTGGACCCGGGCGGACGGCGCGGGCGCGTGGTCGGCGGTGCTGCCCGGCCCGGACCGCTACCTGGTGGTCTGCTCGGCGGACGGCTGGTCGCCGCGCTCGCAGGTGCTGCCGCTGACCCCGGACGAGCCGCAGCGGATCGTGCTGTGCGACCGCCGCGAGCTGGCCGGCGTCGTCACCCGGACCGGTGACCCGGTGGCGCACGCCCTGGTCACGCTCACCAGCCCGGCGGGGGAGACCTCCGAGCACACCCGCACCGACCGCGACGGCCACTACGCGCTCGCGCTGCCGCCCCTGGGGGCCTACATCCTGACCGTCCTGCCGCCGGGCGCGGACACCGCGCACGCCACCGACGTGGTGATCACCCCGCAGCGCCGGACCGTCGACCTCGACCTGCCGTCCCGCTGAACCGCTTTCCAGTCTTTTGCACGGCCTTCTCCCGGGCCGGACAACCGGCCGTTGTGAATGGTCGCCGCGCAGTTGTTTGACGGTGCCCCGGAAATGTCGGTCGAATAGTCGCGACACAATTCCGCTCCGGGGAGTCGACGGTTGTCCTCGTTCGTCCATTTGCACGTGCACACGGAATACTCGATGCTCGACGGCGCGGCCAAGGTGGGCCCGCTGTTCGCCGAGGCGCAGCGCCTCGGGATGACCGCCGTGGGCATGACCGACCACGGGAACATGTACGGCGCGGACGAGTTCTACCGGTCCGCGCGGCAGGCCGGGGTCAAACCGGTGATCGGCATCGAGGCGTACCTCGCGCCGGGCAGCAGGTTCCACAAGAAGCCGGTGTTCTGGGGCCGTTCCGGCCGGGCGCGCGGCGACGACGTCGCGGGCGGCGGCGCGTACACCCACCTGACCATGCTCGCCGCCGACGCGACCGGCCTGCGCAACCTGTTCACGCTGTCGTCGCTGGCCAGCATCGAGGGCTACTACCGCAAGCCGCGCATGGACCGCGAACTGCTCGCCGCGCACGCCCGGGGCGTCATCGCCACCACCGGCTGCCCGTCCGGCGAGGTGCAGACGCGGCTGCGCCTGGGGCAGCCCGAGGAGGCCCTGCGCGCCGCCGCCGACTACCGCGACATCTTCGGCGCGGGCAACTTCTTCCTGGAGCTGATGGACCACGGCCTGGTGATCGAGCAGGTGGTCCGCGACGGGCTGCTGGAGATCGGGGCCAAGCTCGGCCTGCCCCCGTTGGCCACCAACGATTCCCACTACGTGCGCAAGGACGAGGCGGAAGCGCACGCGGCGCTGCTGTGCGTGCAGGCGGGCAAGACCTTGAGCGACCCCGACAGGTTCAAGTTCGACGGCGACGGCTACTACCTCAAACCCGCCGACGAGATGCGCGCGTACTGGGACGCGCAGGTGCCCGGCGCGGCGGACAACACGCTGCTCGTCGCCGACCGCGTGCAGCCCTACGACGAGGTGTGGGAGCACCGCGACCGGATGCCGGTCCACCCGGCCCCGGAAGGCCACGACGTGAACTCGTGGTTCCGCGAGCAGGTCGTGCGCGGCCTGGCGCGGCGGTTGCCGGACGGCGTCCCCGACGAGTACCTCCGCCGCGCCGAGTACGAGATCGACGTCATCGTGCGCAAGGGTTTCCCGGCGTACTTCCTGATCACCGCCGACCTGATGGACCACGCCCGCGCGGTCGGCATCCGGGTCGGCCCCGGCCGGGGCTCGGCGGCCGGCTCGCTGGTCGCCTACGCGATGGGCATCACCAACCTCGACCCCATCCACCACGGCCTGCTGTTCGAGCGCTTCCTCAACCCGGAGCGCGTGTCCATGCCCGACATCGACATGGACTTCGACGACCGGCGGCGCGGCGAGATGGTCCGCTACGCCACCGACAAGTACGGCGCGGACCGGGTGGCGCAGGTGATCACGTTCGGCCGGATCAAGACCAAGGCCGCGATCAAGGACGCCGCGCGAGTCCACTTCGGACAGTCGGGCTACGCGCTCGCGCACCGGATCTCCAAGGCGCTGCCGCCGCCGGTGGCGGCCAAGGACATCCCGCTGTCCGGCATCGTGGACCCGGCCCACGAGCGCTACCCGGAGGCGGCCGAGGTCCGCGCCCTGCTGGCGGCCGACCGCGACGTCGCCACCCTGTTCGAGACCGCGCGCGGCCTGGAGGGGCTGATCCGCAACGCGGGCGTGCACGCGTGCGCGGTGATCATGTCGTCGGAACCCCTGGCCGACGTGATCCCGTTGTGGCGCAGGGACGACGGGGCGGTGATCACCGGCTGGGACTACCCGTCGTGCGAGGCGGTCGGCCTGCTCAAGATGGACTTCCTGGGGCTGCGCAACCTGACCGTGATCGGCGACGCCATCGACAACGTCGAGGCCAACCGGGGCCGGACCGTGGACCTGGACTCGCTGGGCACCGACGACCCCGCGACCTACGACCTGCTGGCCCGGGGCGACAGCCTGGGCGTGTTCCAGCTCGACGGCGGCGCGATGCGCGACCTGCTGCGCCGGATGCGCCCCACCGGGTTCGGGGACATCGTGGCGGTCAACGCCCTGTGCCGGCCCGGTCCGATGGCGATGAACACCCACAACAACTACGCCGACCGCAAGAACGGCCGTCAGCGGGTCGAACCGATCCACCCGGAGCTGGCCGAGCCGCTGCGCGACATCCTCGCCGAGACCCACGGCCTGGTGGTCTACCAGGAGCAGATCATGCAGATCGCCCAACGGGTCGCGGGCTTCTCCATGGGCCGCGCGGACGTGCTGCGGCGCGCCATGGGCAAGAAGAAGAAAGAGGTGCTGGAGGAGGAGTTCGAGGGCTTCCACGCCGGGATGCGCGCCAACGGCTTCTCCGACGCGGCGGTGCGGGCGCTGTGGGACACCGTCCTGCCCTTCGCGGGGTACGCGTTCAACAAGTCCCACGCGGCCGGCTACGCCCTGGTCGGCTACTGGACCGCCTACCTGAAGGCGAACCACCCGGCCGAGTACATGGCCGCGCTGCTCACCTCGGTGTCGGACAACAAGGACAAGTCGGCGGTCTACCTGTCCGAGTGCCGCCGGCTGGGCATCAGGGTGCTGCCGCCGGACGTCAACGAGTCCTCGCTGCACTTCGCCGCGGTGGGCGACGACATCCGCTTCGGCCTGGGCGCGGTGCGCAACGTCGGGGCCAACGTGGTGGAATCGGTCATCCGGACCCGCGCGGAGAAGGGGGAGTACGCCTCCTTCGCCGACTTCCTGGAGAAGTCGGAGCTGGTGTGCTGCAACAAGCGCACGGTCGAGTCGCTGGTCAAGGCGGGCGCGTTCGACTCGTTCGGCCACCCCCGGCGGGCGCTGGCCGAGGTCCACGAGGAGGCGGTGGACGCCGTGGTCGGGCTCAAGCGGCGGCGGGCGGCGGGCCAGTTCGACCTGTTCGGCGACGGGGCCGACGTCCCGGCCGACGCCTCCCCGCTGGCCCACCTCCGGCCGGGCACCGAGGAGTGGCCCCGCAAGCAGTTGCTGGCGCGGGAACGGGAGATGCTCGGCCTCTACGTCTCGGCGCACCCGCTGGACGGCGCGGACCGCGTCCTGCGGGCGCACGCCCCGAAGTCGATCGGCGCGCTGCTGGCCAACCCGCCGCGCGAGGGCGAGATCGTCATCGCCGGTATGGTGGCGGCGCTGGAACGCCGGGTGGACAAGAAGGGCGAGCCCTGGGCGATCGCCGCGGTCGAGGACCTCGACGCGTCCGTGGAGGTGCTGTTCTTCGCCAAGAGCTACCGCGAACTGGCCGTCGACCTGGTCGAGGACGCGACGGTGTTGGTGCGGGGGAGGGTGAACTGGCGTGAGGACAAGATGTCGGTGTTCGGCTCCGACCTCGCCGTGCTGGACGTGAGCGCCGCCGTGGCGGACGACCCGCCGCTGGTGCTGGAGCTGACCGCGGCCCAGGTCGACCGGGAGGTGGTCGTGGAGCTGCGGGCGGTGTTGCAGGCGCATCGCGGCACGTCCCCGGTGCGGATCGTGCTGTGCCACGGGATGCGGCGCACGACGCTCGCCGTGGACGACTACCCGGTCACCGTCGGCTCGGCGCTGCTGGGTGAGCTGAAGTGGCTGCGCGGCGTGCGGGTGGTCGAGGCGTGACCGGTGTCCATTGTGGATGATGAACTACCAACGGGAACGCCGTAGGCTGCCATTTCTCCTTTACGGCAACGGGTCCCGTCGCACCCGGTACTGCGGCGGGCGGTAGTCGGGTCGACCAGATCCACCTCGATCGGCTCCCGCGCCGGGGTGCGGCCCCGGCGCGACCGCCGGAGCGCCGATGCCGCCGCGTGCGCCGTGCCGGCCGGGCGGGGCGGCCGCCCGCCCGGCCGCGCGCGTCAGGACCGGGCCCAACCGCCCTCGGTCACCGGGCTGCGGTCGCGCAGCGGCTCCCACCACGCGCGGTTGTCGGCGTACCAGCGGATCGTGTCGCGGACGCCCTCCTCGAACGGGATGGTCGGCGCCCACCCCAGCTCCTCCCGGATCTTCGCGGAGTCCAGCAGGTAGCGCCGGTCGTGGCCGGGCCGGTCGGCGACGGTCGTCTTCAGCTCCGGGCCCTTGCCCAGCTCGTCCAGCACCAGGTCCGCGAGCTGCTCCACGCTCGCCTCGTCGCCCGTGCCGACGTGGTAGGTCTCGCCGACCCGCCCGCGCTCCAGCACCACGTCGATGGCCCGGCAGTGGTCGACCGCGTGCACCCACTCCCGGCGGTTGTCCTTCGACCGGTAGACCGGCAGTTGCGCCCCGTCCAGCGCGCGGGTCACGAACAGCGGCAGCACCTTCTCCGGGAACTGGTGCGAGCCGTAGTTGTTGGCGCAGTTGGTGATGGTGACCGGCAGGTCGAACGTCTCGTGGTACGCGCGCACCGCGTGGTCGCCGCCGGCCTTGCTGGCGTTGTAGGGCGTGCGCGGCCGGTACGGGCTGGTCTCGGTGAACGCCTCCTCGGCGTCCAACGCCAGGTCCCCGTACACCTCGCAGGTCGACACGTGGTGGAACCGCCCGATCCCGACCTGCCGGGCGGCCTCCAGCAGCGCCTGCGTGCCCAGCACGTTGGTGCGGAAGAACCGGGTCGGGTCGAGCACCGCGAGGCTGTTGTGCGATTCGGCGGCGAAGTTGACGACCACCTCGACGTCGTGCGCGCCGAGCAACCCGGTGACCAGCGCGGTGTCCCCGATATCGCCTTCCACGAAGGTGATCCGGTCGCGGACCGGGTCGAGGTTGGCCGGCACGCCCGCGTAGGTCAGCGCGTCCAGCGCCACCACGGTGTCGTCGGGGTGGGCGGCCGTCCAATAGCGGACGAAGTGCGAACCGATGAAACCGGCGGCACCGGTGACGAGTAATGAGGTCATATCCCCAGATTAGTGCGGAATCCGGGACGGGACAGGCCCGGTAAACCCGGTCACCCGCCCCGGAACCGGTCGCGCACCCGCCCGCACCCCCGGACCTGCGGGCTCACCGGTCGGCCAGCCGCCAGTACTGCCGGTTCTTGTCGTCCCGCACGACCACGCCCAGGCGCGCGAGTTCGCCCCGCAGCTCGCGCGCGTCGTCGGCGGACTTCTCCTTGCCGCGCAACGCCAGTTCCCGCGCCTTGAACAGCGCGTTGGCCCCGGTCGGCAGCCCCGGCGTCTCCGGCACCCACCGGCGGTAGTCCGCGCTGTGCGGGTCGGCGTCCAGCCAGCGGTACCCCTGCCCCCGGAACGCCGCCGTGACCTCGACCGGCCGCAGGTCCGACGACTCCCGCGCCAGTTCCTCCCGGCGGTGGCCGAGCACGACGATCTGCTTGCCGTCCAGGAACGCCGAATCGACTTGGTCGCCGGGGATCGCGGTGGACTCGCCGCCTCGCGTGAACACGATTTCCTGCGGGTCCACCGACACCGCCAGGCTGTCGTGCTTGCCCAGCACCGCGATCACCAGCCCGCCGATCACCCCGACCGCGATCGCGCCGACCGTCCGCCACGGCTCGGGAATGGAGTCGACCAGTTTCAGCGGCCCCTGGAACGGCACCCAGGGCAGCGTCAGCAGCCAGCCGGCCAGCAGCTTCACCAAATAGCCAGCGGCCGCGCCGATGACCGGGAATCCGAACCACATGAACGCGCTCAACCACGGAGGATCGACGACGGTGACACCACTCGGTCGATTCACGTGCTCAATACCCCTCGAACGTCCGATTCGACAATTCCCCCTGGAGTGTATCGAATTGGTCCCCGGTCGGACGCCCACGGGTGCCGGATCCCGTTGCACTGCACGAACACCCCGCCCGCCGGCCGTCACGTCGGGCTCGGCCGACGCCGCGCCCGAGCACCTCGGTGCCGGTCCGGCGATCGCGCCCGGCGGCTCCACGTGTCCGCGCCATGCGGGCCGCCGTCGCCGAACGCCCCACGACGACGCCGGCGTTGTCGCTCGTCGGGTCCCGGTCCGCTGTCGCCGATGTCCGTTCGGCCGTGCGCACGCACCCCGAGGCGGCGACCGGTTCACCGCAGGTCCTGCCTTCGGCCGCGCGGCCCGTCGTCGCGCACCGGCCGATCCACAGTGGACGGTGGTCGGCCGTGCGTGCCGGTCTCCGTTCATCGGCGGTCCGCGCGGCCGGCCGGCTCCGCTCGGCGGGGCGGTCTGCGGCGAACGGCCGGCGCACGTGGATTTGAATGGCGCAGTATTTTTCCGCGGCACTGCTGAACGGCCGAATCCCGGTGATTAACCGGCAACGTTGCCGGTTAATCACCGGGAAACGCGCGGCCGACTGCCGCAACGACCCCCGCCGATCAGGGTCCACCCGATTTCGGTGAGCTGCGGCCGGCCGGTCGATTGCCCGTTTCGACCGGGTCGGGAACGCTGGTCCGAGTCAGGGTCCACTTTCACCTGGGGAGCGTGAAGTGAGTCGAATTCATCTGCGTGCGGCGTCCGGCCGAATCGTCGCCGCACTCGCGGTGGCCGCAGTCCTCGGAGTCGTCGGGGTGGCCGCGCCGGCCCACGCCACCGGCCAGGACGCGCGCGCCACGCAGGGCGGGACGGTGGTGGCACTGGCCGCCACGCCGTTCCACAGATTGGTGAGCAATTCCAACGGAGACCACTTCCACACCACGAGTTGGGACGAGGTGATCTCGGCGATCACGACCTACGACTACCGTTACGAGGGTTCGAGCACGAACGTGTTCGCCACCCAGGAGTCCGGCACGGTCCCGTTCTACCGGTTGCGGCACCGGACGAGCGGTGACCACTTCCACACCACGAGTTGGACCGAGGTGCTCTCGGCGATCACCGACTACGGCTACCTCTACGAGGGCATCGGGGCCTACGTCTACCCGGCCAACTCCGGCCAGGGCGTCCCGTTCCACCGCTTGCGCAGCAATTCGAGCGGTGAGCACTTCCACACCACCAGCTGGAGCGAGGTCATCTCCGCGATCACCGACTACGGCTACACCTACGAGGGCGTCGGCGCGAACGTGCCGAGCTGACCCGACCAGCGGGCGCGTGCCACCGTGCAGGGGATGGCACGCGCCCGCCCACGTCGGCTGCTCTCCGTCATCGGCTCCGCGCGAAGCCCGCGGCGCCGAAGGCCGCCGGCGTCACGCCACGCTGTGCAGCGGCACCGGGCCACCCGTCCGACGCGCATCCCGCCTGCGCAACCCCCGCCGCGTGAGCTTGATCAACAGAGTGCCGACCACTGCGGCGACGCACCCGCCGAGAATCCTGAGTCGCATGGACAACTTCCTTCGCTGGTTGATCCGCCAGAGCCGCACCCGGAGCCGTGAGTCGCATGTGGACAATCAGCAGGAGCAGGCACGACCCCGTGACCCCACCGGCCACGATCCGAGCCGTGTACCCGACGCCCACCAAGGGCGCGAGCGCGTTGACCGCACCACTGATCCCCAACACCGACCACAGCAGCAGAGGGATCACAGCACCGAAACCCCGAACCTGATCCACATCCACCCGGTTGCTCATGACACCAACCTAGGAACGCACGCGCTCCCGGACGATCCCGCACACGACCGAGCCGAGGTGAGGCAGGCCCTACCACCCGCAGACCCCCACACCCCACCCCGTCGGCCCGGCGGTCAGTCCACCCTGAACCCGCCCCGCTCGACCGTCTCCCGCAACCAGTCGAGCCACAGCCGCCAGACCTCGTCGGCGGCCAACTCCCCGCGCACGGCCTCGGGCGCGGCGTCGTGGAGTTCCAGCGCCTGGCGGACTTCCCGGGCGGTGACGACCCACGGCCCGTTGGACATCAGCTTGAAATCGGGAATCCCGACCATGCCCGGGACGGCCTGCGCCGCCGCGGCGCGCTCGGCGACGCGGTACGCCTCCCGCCGGGACGGCTCGGCCGTCTCCCAGTCCTCGTCGTCGGCGAAGGGCCACGGGGGGAAGGCCCGGTGCTCGGCGTGGAAGATCATGCCGACCCGGCGCATGTTCTCCCGGCACACGCCCATTCCCGCGCTGTTGAAGTAGACCCGGAAGGGCTCGGCGAGGGTGGCGTAGGCCGGATAGCACGAAGGCGTGTGCGGGCAGAGTTCGTGGAAGCACTCCTCGTGGCGAGCCCGCGCGGCGGCGGCGGGCTCCGGAAGCTCGTCCCATTCCAAGGTGTAGCTCACGATCGGGATCCTGCCTCGACGCTCGTCGCCCGGGACAGCGGTTTTCGGTGTGCGGGCCGTGGCCCGCCCGCGTCAGGTCCAGGCGGACCGCGCCAGCCGTTCGAGCTGCCCGATCAGGTCCTCCGGCGGCACGCTCAGGTCCAGCGCGCACGTCGTGATCGTGACCGGCGAGTTGAGCACCTGGTGGGGTGCGTCGACGGCGTCGTCACCCGCGTAGACCAGCCAGGCGCGATCGACCTTCAACGCGGTGCAGTAGGCGAGCACCTGGTAGAAGTCGGAATTCGGGTAGCCGCCGGACCGGCCCTCCAGCTTGTACTTCGCGTCCACGACGAACCGGGGCGCGTCGTCCACCACGTGCACCACGTCGACCTTCATCGAGACTGCGCCGCCGGCGTCGAGCTTGGCCGGGAACTGGCGTTCGGTCTGGCCGGGGTCGGAACTCCACGCCTCGGTCAGCGCGGTGGTCACGAAGTCCTCGAACACGATCTCCATGTTGACCACGAAGGAGGCGATCGACAGGCCGTCCCTCCCGACCTCGAACGAGAGCGTCCGGAGCACGAGGTCCGCGATCCGCAGCGCCGGCTGGTAGGAGGTGTTGAGCCGGTGCGGACGCCACCGCGGCAGGGGAGCGCCGTTCGGCAGGGGCGACACACCGGTCAACCGGTTGAGCAGGTGGCGCAGGCGGGTCTGGACCCCGTCGTCGACGCCCGGAACCGAGAGCATCCGGCTCACCGCGGCCCGCAGCAGGCGGTTCTCGGGAACGTCCACGGTGAACTCGTCGTGCGCGATCTCCGTCGGCATCATGAGCCCGGGACGTCGGCTCACCTGGTCGCCGACCCGAACCCGTCCGCGGATCACCGTGCTCGTCGCGTGCGCCGTGGCGTAGCCGCTGAGCACACCCCGCGCCAACGCGCGCTCGGTGTTGCGGCACAACGTCTCCGCCACGATCGCCCACAGCCCGTCGGCTTCGAGGCCCTCGACGTTCTCCTGCCGGAAGCCGGGGTTGCGCGCGTAGCCGAGCATGAACAACAGGCGCGGGATGCTGACCTTGGGCGTCACCACGACGTCCAGCCCGTAGGCGTGCACGGCACCGACCTGCTTGGCTTTGGGCACGAGCGTGAAGTCCGTGCCGTTCGACCGGACGTCGACCAGGCCGCACTCCCGCAGGAACGCCTCCTGGAGCGGGGTGAGCGGGGTGGTCTTCCCGGTGCGGTCGTTCTCCTTGAGGGATATCACGGGCGGTTGCGGATCGCGTCGAGGCCGAAGGTGTCGTGCACCCGTTGACGGGACATGCGCTCGTAGTAGTGCTCCTCCAGCAGCGGCAGGATCGAGTGCTCCCACACGAGGTCTAGACCGTGGTCCGCATCGGGCTTCATCAGGTACGACGGGCCGATCTTGAACTCGTGGTCGGTGCCGATCGCGTCGTTGAGCTTGGCCAGCAGCTCGGCACGCCCGTCGTTCTTGCCGTGAGCCGCGGCCCACCGCGCCAGCAGGTCCTTGACCGGGGCCTGGTCCGGGTGGAGTTCGAAGAAGGCGAACCGGCGGCGCATCGCCGCGTCCACCAGCGCGATCGAGCGGTCGGCGGTGTTCATCGTGCCGATGACGAAGACGTTGGCGGGCAACCTGAACCGTTCGCCGGGCGAGTACTGGAGGTCGATCGCCTCGTTGCGGTACTCCAGCAGGAAGTACAGCTCGCCGAACACCTTGGGCAGGTTCGCCCGGTTGATCTCGTCGATGATCAGGACGTACGGGCGTCCGGGGTCGTCCTCGGCGTCGGCGGCCAGCCGGCGCAACGGGCCGGGCACGAGTTCGAAGGACGCGGTGGTCCCGTTGGCCCGCGGTCGGAAGCCCTCGAAGAAGTCTTCGTAGGCGTACGACGGGTGGAACTGCACCAGGCGGATCGCGCCGGGGTGGGTGATGTGCCCGGCCAGCTCCCGCGCCAGGTGGGTCTTGCCGGTGCCGGGCGGCCCGTAGAGCACGACCTGCTTGCGGTCCTGCAACAGCGTGACGACCTTCTGGAGCCACGGCAGGTTGAAGTGCAGTCTGCCGGCCAGCTCCTCGTTCGCCGGGGGCAGCTCGACGGGGCCCGGGGGCAGGTGCACGGGCTGCGCCAGGTCCTGGGCGAGTCGCGACGCGTCGGCCGGGCGGTAGCCGGGCACCCGGAGCCGGAGCCGGATCTGCTTGGTGGCGTTGCCGTCCGCGGACTGGCCGATCCGGCCCTGGGCCCGCCCCAGCTGCTTGCGGAACTGCTCGATGTCGGCGATGTCCGCCAAAGCGACCGGAGCGTCCAGGATCGTGCGTTCCGCCTCGGGCAGGTGCCGGACGCGGGCCGAGTCCACGACCCCGCCGACCACGACGGCACCGCGGTCGCGGAGGCGGCTGAGCAGCAGTTCCAGCGCGCGGTTGTACTGGTGGTTGCGCGGGTCCGGGGACCCGGTCGCTTTGCCGCCCGCGCTCCTCATCACGAGCGCGAGCAGGTCACCGTCCGGCTCGATCTCGAACTCGGCGTTGAGTGGCGAGCCCGTGTCGTCCTTTGCGTGCATGACCTGATCGTCGTGCAACGGTGCAACCGAGTTACCGCAGGGGGCCGGGAGCCCTGCCCCTCCGCGGTCCCGGCACGACCGGATCGGCGGGATCTGCGCTGGTCAGCGGTCCAGTGCCGAGTGGAGTTGGCCGAGGTCGGCCAGGATCGCGCCGAGTTCGGCGATCACCGTCTCCAGCTTCAGCAGCAGGTGTTCGGCTTTGATCATGGACTCCGCGATGGCCCGCAACGCACGCCGTGCGGCATCCGGCGCGCCACCGACCGTCGCCGCCTCGGCGACGCACGACAGGAGCGTTCCGACCAGGTCGGCCAGGATGTCACGGACACCGCCCCGCACGGTGTCGACCACAACCGCCATCTTGCCCGACGCCGACGCCAGAGCCCGTGCGTCGAGCGACGCTCCGACCGTCCGCAACGCGGTCCGCGCCGCCGCCACGCGATACGCCCCAGCGGCCTGCCCGGTCCAGTCCGGCGCTCCCCGCGTGATCACGTCGACCTGGTCGGCGGCCCTCTCCGCCAGCCGGGACGAGATGTCGCGCCACGTCGTCGCACAGCTCTCCACCACCTCCGGCCTACCGGTCAACTGGTGCAGGACCAGGCGCAGCGGTCCGACGTGTTCCAGCATCCAACCGGCCAACCCGCCCGCCACGAACCCGACCGGGTCGAACCCCACGCCGCCGCCGACCGCCGGGCCACCCGCACCCACCACCGCCGACGCCCAGCCGCCACCGTCGATCTGCTCGCACACCTGCCGGATCGAGTCGATGACGGCGCTGCCGCAGAGCCCGTCGAAGCCCTCGCCGTCCGAGAACCGGCCGGCGTCCTCGGTGCCGCACTCCGACGCGGTGTCGCCGCCCGGCGCGCGAACTTCGTTGTCGCTCTCAATCCCCCCACCGACCAGAGTCATCTACCGACCCCCGACCCTCGGCACGCGACCGGCCCGTTCCACCATCTCCAGGAGCCTGCGCAACGTCCCGACCGTCGTGTCCTCGGCCCGCCGGTACGTCTCGGCGGTGGCGGCCAGCCGGTCGGCCTGGTCGACCAACGCCGCCACCACCTCGGACGTGCGGCGCGCGACGTGGTCCTGCGGACCGCGCAGCATCCCGGCCAGACCCATCGCCCGGCAGATCCAGCCGTACGCGTCGTCCAGCGCCGCGACGTGCCCGGCCGCGTCGGCGGCCACGGCGGTGCCCGCGGCGATGTCCCGCACGATGTCGGACTGGTCCCGCACCTGCTCCGGGACGACCGTGAAGTCGGCCATCGACCCCCCTACCGGTAGACCGAGCCGCCGAAGTCGTCGCCGCGCGGCTCCTCGTCCTCGGGGTCGAAGCGCAGGACGTCCACGGCCGGGCCCGCGCCGGCGGGCGGATCGGGGAAGCGGGAGCGATAGGACGCCAGGAACTCGGACGCCGCCGGGTCCTCGCCCACGGTCTGCGCGGTCAGCGCGGTGACCTGATCGCGCAGCCGCACGTGGGCCTGCCGCAGGGTGGCCTGCACCAGGTCGGCCATGGCGTGGACGTCCAGCTCCCGGAACCGCTCGGAGAACCGGAACGACGTGGGCACGCCGTTGGCGTCCACGGTCAGCCGCACGGCGTCGTCGGGGGAGGACGCCGTGGCGGCCGTGCGCTCCAGCCGGGCCTGGAGTTCGCCGAACCGGTCGGCCCGGCGTTGCAGGTCATCGGCCATTCGGTGCAGGTCGGTAGGCAGAACGGGCCGCTCCGGATCGGTCACATGCGCGACCTTAACAGCGAAAGTCACGTTATGTGTTCACCAACGCCGATTTCGGTGACAATGCGCTCACGGTCCCAGTCGAGGCCGGAACGTCTGCCGCCGATCGCCCACCCGGCGCGCGACCAAGCCCCACCCCCGACCGGATGGCACGCCCACCACCACCGTCCTAGGCTCGGTCGCATGACCGACTCGGAGATCCACAAGCGGATCAGCGGCCTGGTGGCCGAGGAGCACGAACTGCGCCAACGGGTGGCCTCGGGCGAGCTGGCCCCGCAGGACGAGCAGGCCCGGCTGCACCAGCTCGAAGTCACCCTCGACCAGTGCTGGGACCTGCTGCGCCAACGCCGCGCGCGCCAGTCCGCCGGCCAGGACCCGGACACCGCGCAGGTCCGCCCGTCCCTTGAGGTCGAGGGCTACCGCCAGTAGCCCTCAGCCGGGACGGCGGAAGGCGAACAGGGCGATGTCGTCCTTCTTGTTCGCGCCGAACCGGGCCACCAGGTCGTCGCACAGGGCTTCCATGTCGACGTCCGGCCGCACCGCGTCGCGCAGCAGGTCCATGCCCTCGTCCAGGTCCGCGCCCGAGTGCTCCACCAGGCCGTCGGTGGTGAGCAGGACCAGCGCGCCCACCGGGATGGTGAAGTGGGTGACCGGCGGGCGGGGCAGGCCGATGCCGAGGATCGGGCCCCGCACGGCCAGGTAGTCCGCGCCGTCCCGGTGCGCGATCAGCGGCGGGATGTGCCCGGCGTTGGCCACGATCGCCGAGCCGTCCGCCGGGTCGACCAGCAGCAGGCACATCGTGGTCAGGCCCTTGATCGGGTGGTACCGGGACAGCATCGCGTCGAGCTTGCGCAGGATCTCGGCCGGGTCCTCCTCCTCGACGGCGTAGGCGCGCAGCGCGTGCCGGACCTCGCCCATGATGGTCGCCGCCCCGATCGAGTGGCCGCACACGTCGCCGATCGCGATCAGGAACCGGTCGCCCAGTCGCGTCACCTCGTAGAAGTCGCCGCCGATCTCGGCGTGCGCGGACGCCGGCACGTACCGGGCGGCCATCGGCAGCGCCGGCACGGTGGGCAGTTCGCGCGGCAGCAGGCTGCGTTGCAGGACCAGCGCGAGCTGGTGCTCCTCCGCGTAGGCCCGCAGCGCCTCCACGGCCAGCACGGTCGCCTGCGCGAGCTGCACCAGCAGGTTGCGGTCCTCGTCGGTGGTCACGGCCGACGGCGGCACGGTGAGCAGCACCGCCGGGCGCTTCGGGGTGCTGCGCGCCACGACGACGGCCGCCGGCACGCCGGGGTCCCACGGCGGGTCCTCCACGACCGACGCCCCGGTGGGCAGGTCGTCGAACTCGGCGGCGCGCGCCACGACCACCTCGCCGTCGCCGGCGGTGCGCCCGATCCACCGCCCGCCGTCGCCGTCGGGGACGATCGCCGAAGCGGGACTGGCCAGGACGGTCGCGGCGGCCCGCGCGGCTTCGGTGACCAGGGCGTCGAAGTCGGCGGCGGCGTTGATCGACAGGGTCGCCGAGGTGAGTTTCGCGAGCCGGTCGGCCAGCCGCTCGGCCAGCGCGCGGGCCCGGTAGTAGCGCAGCGCGGCCTCCACCGTGGCCATCAGCTCGCCCGCGTCGACGGGCTCGGTCAGGTAGGCGTCCGCGCCCCGGTTCAGGCCGGTGATGCGGTCCTCCGCCTCGCGGAACGCGGCCGACACGTGCACCACCGGGATCGCGGCGGTGCGCGGGTCGCCCTTGATCCGCTCGGCCACCTCGAACCCGCTCATGTCGGGCAGGTCGACGTCCAGCACGACGATGTCGAAGCCCTGCGCCGCCAGCAGGTCCAGCGCCTGGCGGCCGGTCACCGCCTCGGTCACCCGGTGCCCGCCCCGGCGCAGCCAGCTGGCCCGCACGTAGCGGCTGGCCTCGATGTCGTCCACGACCAGGACGTGCGCGCTGTCCGGTGTCATCGGGCGTCCTCCGGGTGCACCAGGCGGACGGCGTCGCGCAGCGCCCGCCGCAGGGTGGAGGGCGCGATCACGGCCGCGTTGAGCAGCACCGCGGACAGGCCCGTCACGAGGCGTTCCAGGTCCGGGTCGACCCCGCCCGCCACCACGACCACCGGCACCGACCGCAGCTCGTCGTCGCCGCGCAGGAACGACAGGATCTCCGGGCCGCTCACCCGGGGCACGTCGGCGGCCAGCACGACGACGTCCGGGCGTTGCGCGCGGACCCGTTCCAGCGCTTCCCGCCCGTCCTTGACCTGCTCGACGGTGTGCGCGACGCCGTCCAGCGAGATCACCACGCGCGCCCGCACGGCGTCGTCGGCCTCCACCACCAGCGCGGTGTCGGCGTTGAGGACGTCGGTCTCGGACTGCGGCAGCCACAACGTCATCTCGGTGCCCTCGCCGACCGTGCTGCGCAGCGCGATGTCGCCGCCGAGCAGCCGGGCCAGCCGGCGCGCGTAGGGCAGGCCGAGCCCGGTGCCCGCGACGCCGACCTGGAGGCGTCCGGGCACCTGGTAGAACTCCTCGAAGATCCGGGACTGCTCCTCGGGCGGGATCCCGATGCCGGTGTCGGCGACGGTGAACCGGACCACGTCCTCGTCGGCCCGCACGCTCAACCGCACCGTGCCGCGCTCGGTGAACTTCAGCGCGTTGGACAGCAGGTTGCGCAGCACGCGTTGCAGCATCACCTCGTCGGAGATCAGCGGCAACGGCGCGGGCGCCGGGTCGAAGACCAGGTCCACCTCGGCGCTGCGGGTCATCGGCCGCGACGAACCCTGCAACTGGGCGAGCACCAGCGGCACGTCGACCGGCGCGAACTTGGGGCGCAGGCTGCCCGATTCGGCCTTGGCGGTGTCCAGCAGCTCGTTGACCAGCGCGAGCAGCGTCGAACCGGCGTCGTTGACCAGGTCGATCTGCCGGCGCTGCTCCTCGGTCAGCGGGTCGCCGCCGGGTGCGACCAGCAGCCGGGTCAACCCGATGATGGAGTTCACCGGGGACCGCAGCTCGTGGCTGATGTTGGACCAGAACCGGGTGCGGGCCGCGGCGGCCTCGCGGAGCTGGTTCGACTTCTCCTCCAGCTCGGTGTAGAACGCCACCACGCCGAGGTTGGTCTGCTCCAGCTCCTCGGACAGCTCCTTGTGCAGCGCCACGACACCCCGGTTGGTGTCCTCCAGCTCCTCGTTGAGCCGCACCAGGTCCAGCCGCTTGGCCTCCAGCGACTCCAGCGTCTCCAGCAGGTCCCGGTTCTGCGCGCGCAACTGCTCCAGCACGTCCGCCGCGGGCAGCGACAGCATGTCGCGCAGGTGGGCGGTCTGCGCCGGGGTCGGCCGCGAATGCCCGCGCGGCAACGACTTCACCAGCTCGACCCGGTGGTCGGCGACGTCGAACCCGTCCAGCAGCCGCCGCGCGGTGTCCCAGCCCGGACCGCCCAGGTCGTCGGTGTCGATCAGGATGACCAGCGCCGGTTCCGGTTCGGGCCGCAGCCGGAACACCAGCCACGTCGACGGCCGCACCGCGATCAGCTCCCGGCCCACGTCGCTGAGCGCGGTCGCCACCCGGATCTGGTCCTGCGGGTCCAGGCCGACGGTCGCCGCGACCTCGCGCCCGCACTGCCGCAGCAGGAACACGTCGGCCTCGCGGGCGACGGTGAACCGCAGCAGGTCCTCGGTCGTCACGTCGCCACCACCAGCGCGCTCGCGTCGTCCTTGCGCACGCCCGCGTCACGCACCAGCGTGGCGGCCAGCAGCAGGGGAGCGGTGACCCCGGCGACGTCCTCGGCCGACCAGCGCTCGGTGAGCCCGTCGGAGTGCAGCACGACCAGCGCGCCGGGCGGCAGCTCGTACTCGAACGCCTGGAACGCCCGCGCCTGGTAGCCCGCGATGCCCGGCACCGACACCATCGCGCGCTTGCGCCCGTCGGCCAGCACGGCCCCGGCGATGTTGCCCAGCCCCGAATACCGGAGCACACCCCGTTCGGGATCCAACACGGCCACCGCGATCGCGCCGCCCCGGGTCCCGCGCAACGCGCTGTGCAGCTTCGCCACCACGGCCTCCGGCGCGCTCGGCTCGTCGTCGCAGAACACCCGGACCGCCTCGCGGGACGCCGACGCGGCCAGCGGGCCGTGCCCCGAGCCGTCGCACATCATCAGCCACAGCCGCCCGCCCGCGCGGCGCACGGCGTAGGCGTCGCCGCACACCTCCTCGTCGGCGATCGGCCGCGTCACGCCCGCCGAGGTCGGGTCCGCGACGAAGTCCGGCACCCCGCGCTCCCGGCGGTGGAACCGGGCCGCGAGGACGGTGCCGCGCTCGCGGTGGGTGGAGACGTCCAGGTGGTCGGCGCTGCGCGACACCACGCCCAGCCCGATGCCGAGCGTGCCGGTGGTCGACTCGCCGTCGCGCATCGCGCGGGCCATGTCGGTGATGCCGGGACCCCGGTCCACGGCGACCACCTCGACCGCCGCCCGGTCGTCGGCCCGCAGCGCGCGCACCAGCAGCTGCCCGCCGTCGGTGTGCTTGAGCAGGTTGGTGCCGATCTCGGTGACCGCCAAGCCGATCTCGGCCACCCGGGGCTCGGCGAACGCCAGCCGCTCGGCGAGCCCGGTGGCGACCCGCCGGGCCCGGCCGACCTGCGCGGCCTCCTCGACCCGCACCCACGCCACGTCCTCGGCGAGCGGGATGTGGGCGGTCACCCCTTCCACTTCACGACCGTCACCGTCGTGCCTCGGCCGACCTCGGTGTCCAGGTCGAACTGGTCGACCAGCCGGCGCGACCCGCTCAACCCCAGACCGAGGCCGCTGCCGCTGCTCCAGCCGTCGGCCAGGGCCAGGCCGAGGTCGGGGATGCCGGGGCCCTCGTCGTGGAACACCGCCCGCACCCCCTGCCGCCGGCCGTCGCTGACGATCTCCACCCGAGCCACCCCGCCACCCCCGTAGACCAGGGTGTTGCGGGCGAGTTCGCTGGCCGCGGTCACCAGCTTCGTCTGGTTCACCAGGGACAGCTTCGCGCGCTGGGCGTAGTTGCGCACGAGCTGGCGCACCCGCACCACGTCGTCGTCGCCGGAGATCGGCAACTCCTCGGACTCGCCGGCGGCGGCCGTCACCGCGGGCCTCGGCGCACGTCGCCGAGGATCTTCAGGCCGCGTTCGAGGTTCAGCGCGGTGCGCACGTCGCCGAGCGTGAGCCCGAGTTCGACCAGCGTGATGGCCACCGCCGGGCGCATCCCGACGACCACCGTGGTCGCGTCGAACAGCCGGGACAGCGAGGCGATCGTGGCGAACATCCGGCCGATGAACGAGTCGACGATCTCCACCCCGGAGATGTCGATGACCACGCCGTGCGCGCCGGTGTCGGAGATCCGCTGGGCCAGGTCCTCCTGGAGTGCCAGCACGGTCTGGTCCTGGAGGTCGATCTGGATCGACACCAGCAGGACGCCGCCGATCTCCAGGATCGGGACGCGTTCCATCACCGGCCCTTGCCCGCCGAGACGATCTCGACGCCTTCCCGGCGCAGCGCGTGGCGCAGCGCGTCGGCCAGCGACGCCTTGGTGGTGATGTCGCCGAACTCGATGCCCAGCGCCACGATCGTCTGGGCGATCTGCGGCCGGATGCCGGAGATCGTGCACTCCGCGCCCATCAGCCGGGCCGCGAACGCGGTCTTGAGCAGGTGCTGCGCGACCTGGGTGTCCACCGCCAGCACGCCGGTGATGTCGATGATGGCGTGCTCCGCGCCGGTCTCGACCAGCGCCTCCAGCAGCTTCTCCATCACGACCTGGGTGCGCGCCGAGTCGAGCGTGCCGACCAGCGGGACGGCCAGCACGCCCTCCCACAGCTTCACCACCGGGGTGGTCAGCTCCAGCAGCTGCTCGGACTGCTCGGTGATGATCTCCTCGCGGGCGCGGGCGAAGGTCTCGAAGGTGACCAGGCCCAGCGCGTCCAGCAGCGACGAGAAGTCCAGGAGCTGCCGGAACAGCGTCGGGTCGCCGTCGTCCTCGGTCAGCTCGAACACCACGCGCTTGAGCGCGAAGATGCTCGACGCGGTCTCGGTGGGGGTGTAGCCGCCCCGGGCGCGCGTCCGCGACATCTCGGAGAGCACGGACCGGATCTCGACGTACCGCTCACCGGCGACGTCGTTGCCGTTGTCGCCGACCAGCGGCAGCAACGCGCCGTACAGCTCCTGGAACTCCCGCACCAGCTCCGCGGCGGTGACCCGCCCGCGCAGCGAGTCCGAGGCGCCCCGGACCCACCGCTCCACGATCGAGTCCCGCTGTTCCCGCAACACGACGGCAAGCCGACGCTCGTCTTCCGCAACCACCCGGATCCTCCTCAGCACCACTGTCGAACGTGACAGTAGCCGTTCGATCAACCAGGCCCAGGCCGGCGGGATGCCCGGTGGGACGCCGGTCGACTCGCCTTTGTGACATACCTCGCCGGATTGTCACACAAGGTGCCCGGGCGTCCACGAACCGTGGCCGTCCACGGGGTAGAACGGCCTCAGCCGGCCACCTCTTCGGCCGGCGAGGACGTGTCGGGCGCGGGACTGCTTGAGGACGTCCCGGTCGTGGGAGCCACCGACGAGGACGACGGGGTCGTCTCGGGCGCGGTGGTCGTGACGGCCGTGGTCTCGCTGGTCGGCACCGGAGTGGTGGTGCTGGGCCGGGGCGCCGGGGTGCCCGGCGGCGCGGACACCGACGACGTGGGCTGCGGCGCGTCCGTCGAGCGCGTGACCCCGACGAGCTGAGGCCGTGCCTCGTCCTGCGGCACCCCGTCGGGGACCTGGACACCGGTGGTGGAGGTGGACGAATCGGCCGGCGTGGACCCCGCCGGCCGCAACACGGACGTCGTCACCGCGGTGACGGCAAGAGCCCCGACGAGCACCCCCGTGCACGCGGCCAGCACCTTCCACGACGCCTGCGACCTAGGCTTATCCCGCGCGTTCTCCTGCGTGGCCGTCGCTTCACCCTCGCCCCGCCCGACCCCGGCCTCCTGCTCGACTCCCACCCCGACCTCGACCGGCACCGGCACCTGCATCGGCGGAACCTGCACGGTCGGCCGTGAAACGACCGGCCGTGAAACGACAACTTCAGGCGGAAAAGCCCCCAGGACCCGCGCGCAGGCGTGAGCCGCCGGCCGATCACGCGGCGCCGGCGAGGTCATCTGAGACAACAGGTTCTTCAAAGCCGCCGGCAGGTCCTCCGGAATCCCCGGCGGACGCTGCCCCGCCTGCGTGGCGCGCCCGGTCAAGCACTCCAGGAGCACCAGCCCGAGGGCGTACACGTCGATGGCACCACCCGGCGGCAACTCGGAAGGGGCCGCGTCCGGCTGAGGCGCAGACCGGAACGGGTGCTCCAAACCGAAATCGCTCAGACAGGCGCTGCCCTCGTCGTCCAGCAGGATGGTCGACGCACGCACGTCACCGTGCACCAGTCGGTGCGCGTGCACGTGCGCCAACGCGTCGGCGATCTCGGCCCCGAGACCGCACACCCGACCCGCCGGCACCGGCCCGGCATCCACCAGCTCCCGCAAGGTCCGACCTTCGACCAGGCGAAGCACCACGAACCGGGCACCCCGGTGCACGTCGGTGTCGTAGACGGAGACGAGCCCGGGATGCGACAGCCGGGCCAAGGCGCCGACGTCCCGGTCGAACACCCGCCCGGCCTCGGGATCGGACAACGGCTCGAACAGCTTGATCGTCACGTGCCGTCGCAACAGCCCGTCCCACGCGCGGTGGGTCTGCACCGCGCCACCGGCACCGGTCCGTTCAAGGAGCCGGTACCGGCCTGCCAACAGGTCTGTGTCGAGCGACCGTGACACCGTCACACCCTCCCTCTGCTCGGGCGGCTTGACATCGGTTGCCCCGGCCGGAGAGGCCACAAACACCTCCCACGCGCAGTCCCAGGTCACGAGCGCCCATGACCGTTGACGCCCAACTCGCACCGCGCAGCCTCATGCTCCGGCCTCTACAGTGGACAGGCCCGCCGTCGAGGCCCTGCCCATCCGCCCGTGACCAGTTCGCGCTCCGACCAGGCGCACCGAACCCCCGTTCCCCCACGAGCGCCAGACGAATAGTCCGCTACTGGACCGGCAATTTTCGAGACAGTCGCGGTGTCGCCCGAACGAGGCCCGCGTACCTGGCACCTTGCGGGTTGAACCACCCAGAAGTGCGACTTCCCGTCGGTGCCCGGCAGCATGAACTAGGCGACAGCCCAACCACCACGCCGTCTCCCACACCAACGACCCCGAAGATCCACGAGCCGCCACCGCCGGCCCCCGTCAGCCCGCCAACTGCTCCCGAATCAGGACGTCGAGCCGCCGCCAAGTCGGCGAGGAGGCGTTGACGGCAGCCTGGATCAGCGCCGGGATCTCGGACGAGTCGTAATGCTCGGGCACCCCTTCGGTCCCATAGCGCTCGCGGGTGGCGTCGACGATCCGGCGAGCCAGGTCGTCGACACGGCGGTCGTCGGGGTCGAGGTCGTAGGCGCGGTCGTAGTCGCGGAAGATGCCGCGCAGCGCCGGGTCGGCCAGGATCCGGGCCTCCTCGCGGAACCTGGACAGCGCAGTGTCGGCCTGGGTGGTGAACACCAGCACCCACAGGTCGAACTGCAGCGCCACCCACCGTTCGCTGAACCCGAGCCGGCGCAGCCCGTCGAGGTGACTCCTGACCTCGGCCGGGATCGACAGCGGATCCCCGTCCGCGAGCTGGCGCAGGCGCCTGCGCGTCGCCCGCAGCCCGCGGATCCGGTCGGCCAGGTCGGCGTCGACCCGGAGGACCGCCTGCCGGAACTCCTCACCCGTGGCGGACCGAAGTTCACGGATGCGCGCCAGCGGAACGCCGGCCTCGGCCAGGGTGCGGATCTTGATCAGATCGATGGCGTGCCCCGCGCCGTAACGGCGGTAGCCGGAGGCATCGCGGCCGGGCTCAGGGAGCAGCCCTTTGTCGTGGTAGACGCGGATCGTCTTGGTCGACACCCCGACGTGCTTGGCGAGCTGTCCGATGGTGAGCACCCACCCATGATCGCACTTGACCTTGCCCCAAGGGCAACCTTCATAGTGGCACTGTGAACGCGAACACCGACCGTGAAACCTTGCGCGCACTAGCCGACGAGGGCAACGAAACCGCCCTCGACCGCCTGGCCGACCTCGCCGACTCCCGCGGCGACGTCGACGAGCTGAGCGAGCTGCTCGACGAAGGATCCATGCACGCCGGACACCTCCTCACCCGACGCGCCGTCGCAGCGCACGACCTGCTCGAACTACAACGGATCTCAGACGCCGGCGCCGACGAGGCAGGCGTCGAACTCGAACGGCTCCTACACGCTCCAACCCAAGACCAGTAGCCCCACCATCCACTTTCCAAGGCGGCGTCGTGCGGCATGCGTCCACGCCGTCCGACCACCGAACAGCCCCAAACCCACGCCCAACATCCGCCACCCCACCTTCGCCACCCCCAGGACCTCGGACGCCATCCACCTGCCGTTCCTCCACCGCGATCGTCAGGCACTGGACGAAGTCCTTCGCCAACCCAGTTCTGCGCTGCGCACCCGTACCCCGGCTACACGCCATCACCAGCCCGCCGATCCCGCGACGCGTCAGATCCTCGGCAACCACACCCGTACGCGCTGTCAGCGCTGGGAGACAGGGCACACAAAACGCGCAGGTCTGCGCGAGCACCCCGCGCCCAGACCACACGTCCCTCGCCGTCGTACGCCCCACTCGGCCAGTAAGCACCAACCTTCGCGTAGAGCTTGTTCCGACGTGGCCCCCTCGCCCCAGGTGCCCGGAACGCTGATCGCCCACAGCCCCGCCACTGCGGTCGATCGACGTCCTCGGCCCTCGACTGCTCCCTGAACAGCGAAAACACAGCCAACGCAGCCAACCCGCCCCCCGATTTGGAGCATGAAAGACGATCATGTAATCTAGGCGCACACCACGGCGAAAGCCGAGTCCGGGTGGCGGAATGGCAGACGCGCTAGCTTGAGGTGCTAGTCCCCGAAAGGGGGTGGGGGTTCAAGTCCCCCCTCGGACACCACTCCGGCTGGAATTTCAGCTGGAGTGGTCACGAGAGGTCACAGTGAGTGGCTCTCCGTGACCAATGAAGGGGTGCTGCAGCCCGAACTCTCAGCGCACCGAGCCTCCAAGCTCGGTGCGCGTTTTGTCATGCGTGTTTTCGCTTCGGTGATCTCCACCGTTGCGGCTGGGATTTCAGCCGTCGCCTGGGTGGTTACACGTGGCTGAGCGGCCTGTCCCGATGTTCGTGCCGCCACCGGTTCGGCGGCGCGTTCGTGTCGAGCCCCCGGCGATGCCACCCGTCGTCAACGCCACGGCCAGCGGCTCGTCGCTGATGCTGGGTGTGGCCCGGTTCGATCACTCGGGGCGCATCCGTGAACGTTGGCTGATCGACGCGTTGGGCTGGTCGCCCGGTGACCGCTACCGGCTGCACGTCGACGCGGACCGGGTGACGGTTTCCCCTGCTGTTGAAGGGGACGGCCAGGTCAACTCCCGAGGCTACGTCGGTGTGCCCACGTCTACCCGGACGCTGCTGGGGATCGGGGAGAACGATCCTGTGGTTCTGGTGGCGCGTCTGGATCTCGGTGTCCTGGTTATCCATCCGATGCGTGTCGTCGCAGACCTGGTGGCACGCTACTACTCCGATGTGGACGGTGTCTCCGATGAGTCCTGACGGGAAGAAGGTGCGGCTGCTCCGCGAAGTGGGCACCGCGATGGGAGTGCCCCCGTCCGCGGTGGCGGGTTCGCCGGCGGTGCCGAAGGTGAAGGACTACCTGGGGCGTGTCCTGGCTGCGGCGTCGCCGTCGCAGGCGCAGCGCTATCGCCTGTACTGGAGGCGTGCGGAGGCGGTGTTCGGCCGTCGTCGGCTGGACCGGGTCAGGGTGACCGACATCCTGGGGTTGAAGGAACTGTCGGTGGCCCAGGCTCGGGTGCGTTCCAACAGTCGTGGTGGCAGGTACGCGGGGGAGGCGTGTGTGCGGGCGATGCGACTGGTGTTCAAGCTCGCCGCCCTGGACGGGTTCGTCTCGCGTGGGTCCGATCCTGCTCGGAAGGTGGCGTTGCCTCGTCGTCTGCCGTCGGCACGGCGTGCGTTGCTGCGTGAGGAGGTCGCCGAGCTTGCGCAGGCGGTGGTGACCGGTGGCCGCGATGTGGTGTTGGACAGTCTGTTGTTCCGGCTGCATCTGGAGACCGCCTGCCGCCGGGGCGGCGCGCTCAACCTGCGGTTGGTCGACTTGGATGTGGGACGTTGTGCGGTGAGGTTGCGGGAGAAGGGCGGCACCCACCGGTGGCAACCCATCAGCCCGACCCTGGCCGCCGCCCTGCACGAACACGCCACGGCGCGCGGCGCCGTGAGACCGGGCGACGCCTTGTTGCGCACCACGAGGCACAAGGCGATCGGCAGCCGCCGCCACGACCTGTTGTGGAAGCGCGTCCGGACGGCACTACCGTGGGCGGCGAGTCTCGGCGTGTCCACGCACTGGCTGCGTCACACGACCCTGACCTGGGTCGAACGCAGCTACAGCTACGGCATCGCCCGCGCCTACGCCGGACACACCGACGCCAAAGGCGCACCCACCGCCACCTACATCAAAGGACTACCTGCCGAGGTCGCCACCGCCCTGGCCGACTACACCGGCGAACCTCACCCACTCGCCGACGCAGCCTGACCGTCCCGATCGCGGCTACGCAGAGTGAGAAGGTGGCGCTGGCGTGGCTGGCCGTGGTCGGAGTCGTGGGACCATCCCCGCTCGCGCGGGGGTGGTCCGCAACAGCAGCCGTAGCCACTCCGGCCACTCCTCGCGAGTGACCGCCTGTCGGACGGGCACCGCCAGGCGGCCGCATTTGCGTTGGAGTTGGTGCAATGCGAACGCAGGTCACCCCGTTGCCCTGTCGTCATCTGACTTGCGCGAGGTCGTTCAGCGCCGCGACGACGACGTTCCACGCGATGAGCGCGATGTCGGCGTCGGGTGCGTGGCCCTGAGTGAACTGCTTTTTCGGGTGTACGAGGTTGCGGTGGTCGCGAAGGACGTTGGTGTACTCGAAGAGGTCTTGGGCGAACCAGCCCCTTGCCTTGGCCAGGAGGAGCAGGCGTTCGAGGTTGTCGTCCGGCCTGGGGCCGGAGGTGTGGGTGCTCTGGGCGAGGTTGTAGAGCACACCCTCCAACACGCTGCCGAGCATGATGATCGATGCCAGGTGCGCTCCGGACTGCCGGCAGATCTGCGCCTCGTCCAAGCGACTCTGCAGTTGTGCTCCGAACTGGGTGTCGCTGACGATGTCGCCGATCTCCGCCTCGAGCCGGATCGGGGTGGCCAGTGTCGGCCGGTCCAGAGAAGGCGTGTGTGCGACCAGAATCGGCTTGGTGCCCTGATAGGTCACCCTGAGACCTTCGACCGCGAGGACCGAGTTCAGCTTATCGACGACCTCGGCGCGGGTGTCGTTCTCGTCCAGGTATTCCCTCGGGTCGGCGAGTCGCAGCAGCACATGCCGCAGCGCATCCGAATCATGCTTGTTGCGGATCAGCTTGTCCAGCACCCACGCGCGGCGGCCGCCGTCGACCGGGCCGACCCGGCGCCACTGTGACGCTTCGAAAAAGCGAACCAGTTCTGGACCGGTGCGGTAGTGGCTGGTGCTGTCGTCGCCGCAGATGAGGCTTGCGACTCGTCCCAGCACGGCGTTGTCAAGTTGGACCCGAAGGTCCTCTTCCGGTCGAGCGGTCACTGGTCGGCTCCTTCGTGGTGCACGATCACGGGTTTCCAGGTCGATGCCGCTGCAGCGCTGGGGTCGGTCGGATGGATTCCCCGCGCCTGCAGGCGCTGCCACAGCGGTTCCAGTTCGCGTTCGGGGTCGAACTCGAACTCGCTTTCGCGGACGCGGTGAACGTCCCACCCCATCCGCCGCAACTCGCGATCACGTTGGGCGTCTGACAGTCCTTGCTCCGGGCTGGTGTGCCAGCGGTGCCCGTCGCACTCCACTGCCAGTCGCCCTCCCGCTCCGACGACGACCAGGTCGAGGGAGCGTGAGTCGACAGGATGTTGGGGGACGACGTGGTAGCCGCGCGTCTTGATCTCACGGAACACGGCCTGCTCGAACAATGACTCGAATGGCGAAGTCGGTTTAGTGGTACTCACGTCCTCCAACCGAGGGGAGTGGCCATAGGTGGACGGGGGGTTCAGCATGTACCCCAGCAGGGAGGCGCGGAGGTCGTCGGACTTGAGTTGGTCGAGCCCCACGGAGGTGAAAAGCCACATCTGGTCCCGCGCCCGGCTCGCGGCGACGTTGAACGCCTGCATCGCCCACGTGGCGTAGAACCCGCGTGGTGGCTCCGCCACGACCATCGACAACATCATCACGTCCCGCTCGTCACCCTGGAACTCCGTCGCCGTACCCACCCGGATCTTGCGCTTGCTCCGTTCCTCCGGTGCTATAGCCGCGGCTATCTCGTGATCGAGCAGTTTGACCTGGCCATAGCCTTGGAGCACCACCACGCCGAAGGTCTTGCCCGCATAGCGGCGGTCGGCCAGGCAGTCGAGCAGACTTTGGACGATCCGCTTGGCCTCCAGAGGGTTGCGGCGCTTGCTGTCTGTGCCTTCGGTATAGGCGCCAGCCACGCGCACGACCTTCAACGGATCGAGGTCATCGGCCTTGCGCTCACGCAGTGGGATGAGGCCGGGTAGTCCCTGCTCGCCGTAGAACTGGGCCGAGGACCAGCCGATGATCTCGGGCATGCTGCGGAAGTGCTCCCGCAATCGCACGACCGCATCCTTGCCCGACCGGGAGGACAACAGTCCGTAGAGGTCGGTCTTGGGAGTGAAGTTCATCCTGAGTTCGGGGCCGATCTCACTGAGGTGTTGGTCCAGGCGGGCGAACAAGGGGTCGAGGCGGCCCAAACGCGCGTCTCCTGGGGTGCACTGCTTGTCGTCGCCGACCACGACCACCCTGGGTGCCATCCACAACAGGAACAACTGCTCCATTCCCGACTGGCTGGCCTCGTCGACGATCACGACATCGAAGGCATTGCGGTGTGCGGCGATGTTCTCCAACAGGGTCGGCAGGGGCACGACCCATGCGGGCACGGCATCCCGTGCCTTTTCCATCGCCGCCCGTGCTGCGACGCGGAGTTCCGGAACCTTCGACCCGGTGCCAGCGCCGATATCCCGCATGTACTTCGCGTAGCTGCGCAAAGCCTGGACATGAGTGTCGCTCATGCGATCCAGGCATGCCGTCAAGGCCCGTGCGGTGGCGATCTTCTCTGTCAACCGGTTGATGCGGTCGTCCAGTTCGTCGAACTCGACTACCAGTCTGCGCTCTTGTTCGACGGTGCGGTGCCGGGTGACGTACTGCTGGGCCTTCGACCAGGCCCACGCCGCTGGCAGGTTGGGCAGGCGTTGTTCCCACGCTTGGTCGGCAGCGGTGCGGGCGAGGAGATCGGCCAGCGCCGGATGCACCGTACGCAGCGTTCGGCTCAGCTTGTCCAGCCGGAGCAACGAATCACGCTGGGCCCGAGCGGCGTCTACTGCCTCCAGTCCCTTGCGGTAGCCATCCAGGTCCCGCCGGCCGACGGTCTCCGCGAGCAGCGCGAGTTCAGGACACGCTCCGGGCGTCGAGGCCAAGGTTCGTACGCGTTCGAGGAGCCGTTCGACTTGACTGCGTGCCAATGCGAGATCCACATGCCGCTGTGCGGAGGGGAGGGCGTCGAGTACGGCGACGAAGCCGCCCAAGCTTCGGTGGTCGACCGCCCACACCCGCCCCTCCAGGACAGCTGCGAGTCTCGTATGCCAGGAGCCCACTTCCTCGACCGCCGTCAGCAGTCGGTCGTTGTCGGCCAATTCCGACAGCGTGGCGGTCAGCCGTTTCGCCGACACCGACACGCCGACGTCGAGCCATTTCGCGACGAGTTCCGCAGCATTCACCTCGGCTTCGATCCGCTCAAGAGCCACATCGAGGTGCTCCACGGTCGATGGCGGAAGTCCGTTCACCTGCACGGCGCCGAGCAACGGACCGGCGGCGCGCTGAGCTTTGCCAGCGGGCAGGTGTCGCCGCAGCTTCCTCCCGCTTGCCAGATAGGCGCGCAACGCCCGGCCGGCTTCCAAGAGGCCACGCGCACGGCCGTGACCGAGTTCGTCGAGCGGGGGAAGGTCCACCGTGTAGCGGACGCCTTGCGCCTCAAGGGCGGACGCGAGCCTCGCGGCCTCACCGTTGATCGCCCGCACATGGTTCCATAGTGCGACGTGGTCGCCGGCGAGCAGGTTCCCCGCCGCTCGCATCACCCACTCGGACACCCCCCTCCCATCGGGAGGGTAGAGCCGCGCCGCGTGCAGGGCCTTCGTCGCGCCGCCCCGGAGATCTACCAGGGCCGCGAGTGATTCCTGTGGCAGAGTGGCCAGTTGCCTGGCGAGTTCACCTGTGTCCTCGTCCGCAGTGGCACGAGCGCGCCTTTCCGAGTCGAGGATGTTCTCCAGAGCGGCTGCCGTCGGTAGGTCATCGGGCGTGGGGATGAGCTGCTGGGCACGGCCCTCGGGCAGCTTCGGAGCCATCCTCGACAGCTCAAGCAGATCGAGCAGGTCCCGCAGCCCCAACGGGGGCGTATCCGGCAACGCCGGATCGACCGCAGGTATCCAGTCGCTCGACGGCGCGGCCAGTCTCACGTCGCGGACGATCTCGGTGAGGGTTCCCCGGTAGATGTCGTCGCGGTAGCCGCGCACGACCGCCGGGTGCTTCGTGTTCTCGGCATCACGGAGCCGCCCGATCTGCTCGTTGAGCAGCGCGGAACGCGAACGCAGTTCGTGCCGCTCCGTCTCCATTCGGGCCATCCGGACACGGATCGACTCCGTGTCGGCTCGCGCGACTTCGTCGGACAGCGACTTGAGGCTGCGCTCCAGTTCCTTGGCGGAGTCGCGGCTACCACCGGCCAGGAGTACGCACAACGACCGGAGGCCCGTCGGGATCTTCTCGCGCAGGACGCGTAGCGCCTGCTCCCTCTGGCTGGTCACCAGTACCCGCAGACCTCGTGCGAGCAGCGCGGACACGAGGTTCGCGATCGTGTGCGTCTTGCCGGTGCCGGGCGGCCCCTGCACCACCACGCCGAGTTCGCGACGGAGCAACTGAAGCACCCGCTTCTGCTCCTCATTGGCCGGCAACGGGAACAGCGGATCGTCGCCCAAGAGATCACCCTGCACGGCACCTTGCTCGCCGAGCCATCGACGACGCTGCTCGGGCTCGGTATCCATGACAAGTTGGGCAAGAGCCACCGGAACCGTTGCATCCGGCCGGCGCAGCTCCGCGGCGATGCGTCGATAGGTGTCCGCGAGAGCCGCCTTGCTTCGCGGTCGCAGCAACAGGGCCGGGGACGCGCTGATCGTCGGGCCACTGGGCAGCGCCTCGCCGGTAGCAGGCCCGCGGGTCATTTTCCGGACCGGAGCGTCCAACGTGAGGCTCAACCAGCCGTGGACGTCGTCGAACAGTCGATCGTCAAGCGGCGACCCACCCTGGTCGATGATCTCCTGCCGCTGCGCACGTCCCCGTTCCGGTCGGTACGCCTCCTGCTCCTCGAGCAGTTCGCGATCCTCGAAGTGACGCTTGGTCCTGGCGAGCAAGACCTTCACGACCGCGCTGTCGGGGTCGAGGGTCGGGACGACCTGTTCGGTGAGCAGGTGGCGCCGAAGCTTCTCGCCGTTGGGTGTTTGCCAGCAGACCAGGGCGGAAGCCAGGACGAACTCGTACTCGTCGTCTCGTTGCTCGATCGCTTTCGCTGCTCTCTCCAACTGCTCGTAAAGCGTTCTCCGAGCAGCGGAGCGTCGCTCGGTTTCGGACCACCGTCGCCAGGAAGCCAGCCACAAATCGAAGGCCGCCTCCACCACCGCCGGCGGGGCTCCCCCGGATGCGGGGTCCCCGGCGGAGTTGGCCACCAGTCTTGGCTCAGGCCCGGAGAAGTGGCGCGGTCCGGCCGGGGTCACCCAGGCCGCGAGTTCGTCAGGCAGGGAAGGTTCAGGCGTGCTGCGAGGGGGTGCGACGGCGAAGAGCACACCGTCACGTGGGTCGCGCCTGATCTTCACGTCTTCGGGTAGTTCTGCCAACCAGACAATCGGATCCGGTGCGTCGACGGCACCGGAGAGTATGTCCAACACCGGGGTGCGACGAGCTGCGTCGGTGACCTCGGCGAGAAAGTCCATCAGGTTGGTAACCCGGCGCAATGCCGACTGCGCCACCGCGTCGCCCATGTCTGCCTTCCCTAGTCTGAAGCAACAGGCCAGGGTGCCGATGTCGCCGCGGATGTGCAAGTAGCTACATCCGGTGACACGATTTATGCGGCTTCGTTCAGTTTGTTCCGCAAAAATACGGAAAGGGTCGAGGCCGATTCCATGGATCGCCTGCGGCTTAGAATGGAACGTGAAAGGGGTCGCTATGAGTCGAGTGCGCGTCCGGGGGTACCGCAGACAGGACGGCACATGGGTGCGCGGCCACACTCGGTCCAAGCCCGCCGGGTTTGCGTCATCGCCTACTCCGGCCGTGGTCATCGGGCTGTTGCTGGTTGGCGGATTCCTCGTTTGGATGCTGGTCGACGCTGCGCCGACGCCCACGCAGGCCACCTCGCCCGCTCAGCATGCCGGCCTCTACCTCACCTTGGAGAAGACCTCGGATGCCAGTTCATGCGCCTCGGATGCATACGGTGCGGTGAGAGAACATCTCTCGCGGCACCCGTGCGAGTCGATGACACGAGTCCTCTTCACCGCCGATGATCGAGTTGGCCACCTGGCACTCGTGGCCGTGTCGACGGTGCGTATGGCGGACAAGTCATCGATGGAGGAACTGAAGGTGCTCGTGGACCGGCAGGGCACCGGGAATGTTCGTGAATTATCCCGTGACGACCCCCGTTTCGCGTCGATTCCGTTCACGGGAAAACACTATCGATCCTCCCCGAGAGGAAATGCAGTAGCCATTTCGCAGGCCGAGCCACTGTCCGGGAATCCCAGTGTCGAGATGCTGGGGCGCGCTGCAGAGGCCGGCATTGCCGCGACATCGGGATAGCTGCGTGGCGTGCGAACCTGGTCGGATACCGGATCCACGTGCGGATAGGTTGAGTCGGCGGCGAGGCGGGCCTGGGGTGTTGCGCCAGCGGGTGACCGAAGCGATGGCGGCGTTCAAGCCCGGTCTGAGGACAGGGGCGCCGGCCGAGAACGAGTTCTCCAGATCCGCGCGATCGGAGTGACGATGCCCGGTAATGTTCCCCGCCTCGCGTGCGATGTGTCATGCGCGACGGGAGGGGGCGGGATGAACGGGGTTCTGGGGGATCACCCGAGGAACAACAAAGCCGACTACAGGTTGGCTGCTCGGCCGCTGGGAGAAGGCGGTCAAGCGCGCGTGTACCACGCGACACACAAGGCGACCGGCGTCCAGGTGGCGATGAAACGCCTGACCTCGTGGGGCGTCGAGGCGGTGGCAAGGATGAACAGGGAGATCGACTTCGGGTTAAGGTTCCCCGACCACGACCACATCATGCCGGTGCTCGACCACGGCCGGATCCGCGACTGGTTCGTCATGCCCTTGGCGCAGGGCAACGCCGAGGACTCCAGATCCACGTTCGCAACCGACGAAGGGCTTCGCGCGCTCGTCCTGGCTGTGTGTGCGGCATTGGAGACCGCGCACGAGGTGGGCTGGCTCCATCGTGACCTGAAGCCTGCAAACCTGTTGCTGGTCGACGGGTGCTGGACCGTCGCCGATTGGGGCTTGGGCAGGCGTCCGCGCGGTGAAACCACGTTCACCGGCCGGACCACGACGAACGAGCCGTTCGGCACCTTCGGGTTTGCGGCGCCGGAGCAGGCGGTCGACGCGCACGAGGCCACTGCCAGCGCCGACCTCTACAGCCTGGGGCAGATCATCGGCTGGGCGCGGACCGGCAGCGAGCCTCGGATCAACGCTCCGCTCATACCGCAGGACGAGCCGTGGCGATCAATCGTCGTTGTCGCGACTCGGAAGGACCCCGCCGCACGGCCGCAGAACGTGCGCGAGTTCCGAGAGTTGATCACCGCGGGAGGCATTGACTGATGGACTCGGTGGGCGGGCGCTATGCCCTGGTGCAACAACCGGCTCGGCAGGGAGGGTTCGCTGCCGTCTACAAGGCGTTCGACCCTCACGACAGCACGATGGTCGCGATCAAGCTGGTCGAACGGAGCGTCAACGAGAAGCGTGAACTGGCCATCACCAGGGAACTGGAAAGCCTGCGCAAGCTCAGCCACCCCAACATCGTCCGCCTGAAAGACGCCGGCATCGATGAGGAACGGAACTCGCACTTCTTGATCCTCGACTGGGTGGAGGACTCGCTCGACAGCATCCTGGCGGCCAAAGGACCCTACGAGTGGGACGAGCTCGCGGACTCGATCGCCGTGCCGCTGGCGCATGCGTTGCGTCACGCCCACCTCAAAGGAGTTGAGCATCGCGACATCAAGCCGAGCAACGTTCTCGTCACGGAGGCAGGGGTGCCGCTGCTGGCCGACTTCGGCATCGCGAAGGTCGCGCAGGGGACCCCGAGCGACCACACGCTCATCGCCTCTCATTCCGGGGCCTACACGCCACCGGAACGAGACGGAGCCGTCAAGTACGTGCGTGACGTGTACTCGATGGGCGTCTTGTTGATCCGGTCGCTCCACCAGGAGCCCCTGCGTGGCTTCGCGGACATCGCGCCAGCGCTGCAAGTGGTCAACGTGCCGCCGGACGTCCGCAAGCTTCTCTCCCGATGCATCGATCCCGATAGCGCGCAGCGTCCCGCCAACGGCGCGATCTTCGCGGACGAGTTGACCAACGTCCTGCGCGGCCGGGCTGTCCTTCCCGTCGCGAACCGGAGCACCTTGTGGCTCGCGCTCACCAACGCCGCGAGACAGCACCTCCTGGAGCACCCGCACGAGCCAGGTTCCAGCGCGGAAGCCGTCGTCCAGCACGACCTCAGCGACGATGTCCACGCGGAGTACCGGTACGACGCGACCAAGCGCGCCGCTGATCGCTCGACTGTCTACGTCACCGGCAACCAGTGGAAGTTCACGTTGAAGCTGGACCGGCTACCCACGTTGGTGGTCACCGGCGCCCGGCCGCTCGAGTACGAGCAACTCGAACGATTCCGCAAGCACGCCCTGAACATCGCGGATTTCGCATCGTTTACGTATGCGGAGCCGCGCAACCGCCAACAGGCCGTGCATGGAAGCGACGATCTGTTGCGCGCACTCGACGATCACGATGAGCAGAAGGACCTCCAGCGGCACGGCGACCTCGCGGCCGGCTATGACGGTCTCGACATCCTGGGCGAGTGGAACAAGGTCCTCCAAGCCCGCGAAGACCTAGCCCGCGGATCACAGTTGACGATCAACTACACCGACCGCGTCATGCGCGGCCGCGAGGTCGACCTCAACCTGCGCGAGCCGGTCGAGGAAGATCTCATCGGCACCGACTGGGAGATCGTCAACGAATCGCGGCGAACCCTCGTGTACGGCCAGATCATCAGTCAGGACGACGGCAGCCTCACGTTGCGCGGAAAGAGACCAATCACCGGGCTTCCCCGCTCGGGCATGGTGCGGCCCTACCTGGGGCCCGCAACAAAGGCACTGCAACGCCAGCGCGACGCGGTCTCCGCCTTCCGGGACGGTACCGCGGCACGGCCGGACCTGCGGGACAAGATTCAGAACCCTGCCTTGGTCGACCCTCCCGCCCCACGCGAGGTCAAGGAGTGGAGCAAGAACCTCGACAGGAGCAAGCAAGCGGCCGTCGAATCCGCGCTCGGACTCGCCGACGTGCTCCTGGTGGAGGGACCTCCCGGCACTGGCAAGACCGACCTCATCGCGGAGATCGTGTTGCAGGCGCTGAAGGATCGGCCGAACGCACGCATCCTTATCGTCAGCCAGACTCACGTCGCGGTCGACAACGCACTGGCGCGACTGGAGCAGGCCGGCGTCTCCGGAATCGTCCGCCTCGGCCACCCGGATGATCCGAGAGTGGACGCCTCGGTCCGGCACCTCTTGCTGGACCAGCGGATGGCCAAGTGGTCGGAAGGCATCCGACGCAGCGCTCAGCGACACCTCGAGAAGCTGGCCAACCGGAAGGGCGTGGATGTTCGGCATCTGCGTGCAGCATTGGCGCTGCGGCAACTGTCGGAGGTCATCAAGGATCGAGAGAAGGTCGAAAGTGAGATCGACCGCCGCGCCCGGGGCGTGGGCACCACCACCGAACTCGCGACGACTCTGGAGATCGTCGAGGACGACAGCCACCTACAGGAACGTATGGACGACCTCGCGACAAGGCATGAACAGCTTTACAACGAGGCCCTCGCGCACATCGCAGGCGATCTGACACTGCCGCCGGACTTCTCCGCAGACGAGGCTCTCGGGGCGGCGGACGCAGTACTCGGCACGTCGACTTCCGCCCGACGACTCCTCGGCCTGGTCGAGTTGCAAGCCGAGTGGTTGCAGCGGACGAAGTCCGATCACCGCCTCGCTGAGGCATTCCTGGGCACGGCCAAGGTTGTCGCCGGCACTTGTGTCGGGTTCGTCGGACAGGGTGCTGCCCGCGAACTGGAGATCGATCTCTGCATCCTGGACGAGGCGTCGAAGGCCACCGCGACCGAGGCCCTGGTGCCCCTGTCGCGGTCACGTCGGGCGATCTTGGTCGGGGACATCAACCAACTCCCTCCGCAGGAAGAAGAACTCCTGCGGTCGAGAGAGATTCTGGATGAGCACGACATCGACCAAGAACTGATCCAGGAGACGTTGTTCAAGTGGTTCTCCGACCGTCTGCCAGATCACTCGAAGTTCAAGCTGCTCGACCAGTACCGCATGATCGCGCCGATCGGGAACCTGGTGTCCACCTGTTTTTACAACGGGGAGCTGAACTCTCCGCGCAGCGATGGACTGCCCGGCTACGACGTGCTTGGCAAACCAGTCCGGTGGATGGATACCTCCCTGCTCGGTGAAACGCGCCGGGAGACCCCAGGGCCCGGCGGGATCAGCTACGCCAACCGGACGGAGGTGAAGATCGTATTCGACCGGTTGGTCATCCTGGAAAAGGCCATCGCCAAAGGCGTCGTCCGCACTCCTGAGCCTGATGGCAAGCTCGACGTGCTGCTCATCGCCCCGTACCGGCGCCAGATGGCGGAGATGAAGCGGCGACTCAGCTCTGCGACCTTCAAGCGTTTGCACGTCGACGTCCTGTCCGTGGACGCCGTACAGGGCAGGCAGTGCGATGTCGCCATCTTTTCCGTGACCCGCAGCAACTCCAAGCTCAGACTGGGCTTCCTCGGCCCCGAACACTGGCGGCGCATCAACGTCGCTGTATCGCGCGCGCGATACGGGCTGACCATCGTCGGTGACGCCGAGTTCTGCCGTTCTGCCGACGGTGCGTTGCGGGAAGTACTGCGCTACATCGAGAAGCATCCGGAAGACTGCGAGGTGGTGGAGGGTGCCTAGCCCGGAAGAGTTGCTCACGAAGCGGTTCAGCGGTGACCGCCCAGGGCTCGTCCTGCTCGGCATCGAGAAGGCGGCCGTCCCGGTCACCATCATCTCGACGGATGTGCTGGCGCAGGAGGTGAAACAGCTTCCTCTGCTCGACGAATTCGTGCTGCGGCTGCTTCACTCTGGCGTTGGCGACTCGGTGGCCATGGCCGATTTCCTCGGTCTCGACAGGGAACTCGTCGATGCGGCGGTCGCCGACCAGTACCGAGAAGGCGCAGTGGCCTTCGGCCATGGCCCTGGCGACCTGACGCTGACTGCCCGCGGCATGCAGTTGGCTGTGGAGCACCAGTCGGTACGGCCGATCCAGAAGACCTTCAAGGTCGTCTTCGACCGGCTCACCTGGTCGGTCGCAGCCTATGAGAGCAGGGAACTGATCAACAAGGCGGCGGCTGTCGCAGACGGTCGTCTCCTGTTGCCCGGTCGACGGACCACGCGCATCAAGCGGGACGATGTCAGCCCGGCGGCCGTGAACTCGATCTTGCGGTCGCCCGGTCGTGGCGCGACGATCGACGTGCTGGATGTCATCGACGTTAGCCCCTCGACCTACAAGTACATGCCGGTCGACGTCTTGGTATACGGAGATCAGGAGAGCGGAGACGTGGAGACTTCGGTCGTCGTCGACGGTGACCAGAGTGAGAAGCACGACTCCGCACTGAGCAAGCTCGGGGGGACGGAGAAGCTCGGCTTCCGCGTTGAGCAGGCGAGATCTCGCCCAGTGCTGCCTCCGCACCTCGAAGCGGAACGTGTGTACCCGGCGCAGGGCGGGCCGCTGGCGGATAGTGCGCCACGCGTGTGCGGAATCGGGCTCCTCGACCATCCGCTGGTGCTGGCGACAGCGCTGCAGAACGCTGCCACCCGCTTGCTGATCGCGACTGACCGTGCTGTCTGCTCCGTCGTGGACGCGAACTTCCTCAGCAGGCTAGAACAACGTCTGCGCACCCGTGCCCAGGTCACATTGATCGTGCCCGAGTGCGACCAGGCGACCGAAGAGGCGCTTGGCCGACTGGCTCAGCGTGGCCGGAACAGGCTGACGTTGCACCGGTCGGAGGGGAAGTGGCGGAACCTGCTGGTGTACGACGGCTACTGGGTTGCGTCCGACTTCCCATGGCTGTCCTATCGAGGTGCAAGCAGGCCGTTCCGCGACTATGAGGGGACCATCGTGGCGATGCCCGGTGACGTGGACCAGGTGTACGAGACCGTCTTGTCCCAGTTCGAGGGTGGTGGCTCCGCTCAGAGACGCTGACTCTGTTGCGAACGCGGCCGGACCATCCCCGCTCGCGCGGGGAAGACGGGCCGGTCGCCGGAAAGGCTGCCAGCGTCGCAGGACCATCCCCGCTCGCGCGGGGAAGACACTTCTTGACCAGGGAGTTTACAGCGTGTCGGACGCTATTTGATTCGGCTTGCCGTCGTCTCGTATTGGGCAGGTCGGCCCGGTCAGGTGCATCGTCCCGCGTCCGTCGGGCACGGGGTCGGGAGTGGCCCTGAGCACCGGGGCGAGCCGTTCGAACTGGGTCGTCTTGCCGGCGCCGGGCTCGCCCGGCAGCGCCCGTCCACCCGATACCGCGACCTGGTCAGGCCGAACCCAACCGGCGTCTTCGTGCCCGGCTCGGCGAGCAACCGTCTGGGTCCACGTCGAACGGCAGGTGCTGGCCGGAACTGTCGCCACGAAGCCTCGGTCACCGGTCGGCATTGGCGTGAAATTCGACAGGATCGACCACGATCACCTCATCGCCGGTAGTGCGGGCGCCGCTACACCACACGACCGGCCGCGGAGCCTAGATCCGCCAGTCCGGCCAACGTCTTGCCGGACTGGCCGCACCGATCAACCCGGACTGCTCGACACGAGGCTCGGCGTCAGCCGATGACCGGCGGCGTTGTCACTCGATCGAGTGCAGACTTCCGGTCTCCTGCTGGAGGAAGAGTTCGGCCGGTTCCACGGCGAGTGCGTCGGCGAGGACGAAGACGCGGTCGAGGCTGGGGGAGTGGCGGCCGTTCTCGATGCGGTTGATCGTCTTGCGGTCGAATCCGGTGGCTTCGGCCAGCTGTTCCTGGGTCCAGTCGCGGTTGGTGCGCAGTGCCGCGATGCGGTGGCCGAATTGCGTGCGCCGTTCCGCGAGGTGCGGATGCACGGGCGACGCTGGCACGGGGGCAACGTTGGTACTTCACGCCGCGCGAGTCCGTACCAACAGTGGTACAAAATCGGTCGCGGAACCCCGCAAGGCCGGTATCGCTGCTGGTCAGGGCCGGGTTCCGCGATGCTGTCGTGCTGTTGCCGATCCACCCGTGGAGGCGATGAGTGACCAGTGATCCCGAGACCGTCAAAGCCGCCCGCCTGTTGCTGACCCGGTTGGGTGTGACCCCGCAGGACCTGATGCGACCACCGGTGGACCTGCCGACGTTCGCGGCCTACGTGCCCACCGTGGTCGCCGCGTCCGGGCCGGGGGCGGTGCGGACCTACGGCACCTACTGGACGCGGATCGTGGAGACCTTCGGCGACCGCCGCCTGGACGAGCCCACTCCGTCGGAGATCGAGAGGTTGATGCGCCGCCTGGTCGCGACGCGCACGATCCGCCGCAACGACTGCGGCGGCCACTCCGTGGCCGAGCACCTGGTCTCGGCGATGCGCGCGGTCTACACCCGCGCGATCAACGACAAACTCGTCCCGAAGGACTTCAACCCCGCCGGCGAGGTCCGCAAACCCCGCCGCCGACCCACCGCCCGCCGCGCCCTCGGGCCCGCTGAGGTCGCCGCGCTCGCCGACGCGATCACCACCGGAGGCCACGACACCCCGCTGGACACCCTGCTGTTCCGGCTGCACCTGGAGACCGCCTGCCGCCGCGGCGGCGCCCTCGCGCTGTGCGAGGACGACATCGAGCCGACCACGTGCCTGGTGCGGTTGCGGGAGAAGAACGACACCGTCCGCTGGCAACCCGTCAGCCCCACCCTCGTCCAGGCCCTGCTCGACCACCGCCGCCACCGCGGCAACGACAAACCCACCCCCGAACCCCTGCTGCGCCACCGCGACGGCAACCCGATCAACCGCCGCCGCTACGACCGCCTCTGGCAGCGTGTCGGCCGCCAACTGGACTGGGTCGCCGCCCGCAACGTCTCCACCCACTGGCTGCGCCACACCACACTCACCTGGGTCGACCGCCACTACGGCCCCTCGATCGCCCACGGCTACGCAGGACACACCGCGCCGCGCGGCGACGACGTCACCGCCGTCTACACCAAACCCACCCTCGCCGACTATGCCACCGCCCTGGCCGCCTACACCCGCGAACCGCACCCACTCGCCACCACACCACCACCCGCGGGTGGCCTGCCCGTGTTCCCGCTTCTGAACCCGGCCCGCCCGTGAACGAACGCCTCACCCCACTGTTCACGCCACCCGTCGAGCGTCCGGTCGGCCCGCTCGCTGAGATCGTCACCCCACGACGGACCGACCACGGGCTGGATCCAGGTCTGGTCGTCGCATCCGTGGCCATCGACCACTCCGGACGCGTACCCGCAGCCCGACTGCTCAACGCGCTGGGCTGGCATGTCGGTCAGGGCACACGGGCACAGCTGCGCGGCGACGTGATCGTCATCGAACCCGACCCCGAGAGTCCACACAGGATCGACCACCGCCGGCAGGTCTTCGTCCCAGCCGGGTTGCGATCACTGGTCGGCATCCCCACCGGCGACCTGCTGCTGATCACCGCATCACCGGCCACCGGCGCACTGCTCGTCCACCCGGGCCGCGTCCTGCGCCGCATCGTGTCCGACCACCTGACATCCGCATCGGACCACACCGGGAATTGCACACGGCCGGCCAGCTGAGTTCCCCCTCAGGCCGAAGGCGTCGTCTCCGCGAGTTCCACCTGCCATGACGCGGCGGTAGGCGAGAGCGCGGCTCCGACACCTGTCAGAAGACCGGGACCCGACGTGTCCACGCGTGGAGCGGCCCACGATCACCGAGCTGCTCCACGCTTCACGTCGCCAGAGGGCATTGGTCGACCAGTACCTGATCCTTGCTTCTGAGAGCAGTCGCCTGGCCCGGCACCGAGGTCAACCGCGATTCCACCCAGTCGCGAAGAAACGTCGATGCGGTCGACCGGCAACGCTCGTGGACCTGAGGTGCTGCGTGCCGGGGGCATGCTGAGAACTATTATGTCAGTGCTAACCGAAATTGAGCCGTCCGGTCAGTAGCTGCTCACGACAAGGCGTTCGGCGTAGCCGTCAGGCGGATGGACCACCGCCTCGTTGCCGGTGCCGGTGCCGGTGAAGCCAATGTCGAACACGTTCGCATGGTGCTGCCCGGGTGCGGGAACGAGCGAGCTGGGCTCGCGCGCGCACTGGCCTGGTATCAGGCGGACACCCAGTCAATGCTGACCACGAATGCGCAGCTGTTGGTCTGGGCACACGTGGGAGATGCAGGCTCCGTCGTCTCCGCGATGCCACGGGAAGCGGTGCAGCGGTCTGGCCCAGCCGCCTGTCCACGCTGTCGAATGTCGCCTCACGTGACGGCTTGAACACACAACCACGGGCCGGACGAAGGTCGAGTTCACCAGGTGAGCGAGCTCTCGGGGAAGAGCCGAAGGCGCAAGCGGCACGATGTCGGAAAAGGCGAGCCGGCACTGGCGGCGCGTGCGATGCTGACTGGGTGTGACCGCTATGGTTCTGTGCGACGGACGTGCGGCGGCGGCGGGTATGCGGGAGGTGAGGTCGGGTGGCTACGGCAGATCAAGTCAAGGCGCTGGTCAAGAGTCATGCTGAAGGCGACGACACCCGCTTCTACTCTGTTGCCCTCCAGGTTGCCGCCGGTGCCGCGCGCAACGGGCACGGGCGCTTCGCACAGGAACTCAAGACCCTGATCGACTCACTGCGCCAACGGTCGGCCTCTCCCGCTGTGCAGGGCAGGCTCGTGGCGGTCGCCCAGCCACGTGGTGAACTCGCCCAACTGCTCAGCGTGAGCTACCCGCAGGTGGCGCTGGTCGACATGTCGCTGAGTCCCGATGTGATGCATCGGCTCGAACGCGTCATCCTTGAACAGCGTCAGGCGGAGCGGCTGCGTTCGCGAGGATTCCTGCCCGTGCGGCGTCTGCTGCTGACCGGGGCACCGGGAACAGGCAAGACCATGTCGGCCCAGGCCCTGGCAGGTGAGCTGCGGCTGCCGCTGTTCGTGATCCGTCTGGACGGGCTGATCACGAAATTCATGGGCGAGACGGCCGCGAAACTCCGCATGGTCTTCGATGCCCTCATCGAGACCCGCGGCGTCTACCTGTTCGACGAAGTCGACGCGCTGGCCGGGGAACGCACGCACGGCAACGACGTCGGCGAAATACGAAGAGTGCTCAACTCCTTCCTCCAGTTTCTCGAGACGCACTCGTCCGACAGCCTGCTGGTCGCGGCGACCAACCATCCACAACTACTCGATCGGGCGATCTTCCGTCGCTTCGACACCGTGATCGAGTACCCTCTTCCCGACTCCGCAGTGGCGCGCCAGGTGATCAAAAATCGACTGGTGACGGTGGAAGTGGCCCGGTTGAACTGGACGAAGATCGACCAAGCCGCCGAAGGGCTGAGTCAGGGGGAGATCACCGTGGCCGCCGAACTCGCCGCCAAGGACGCGATCCTGACCGACAGCGGACCGGTCACCACGGCCGCCTTGTGCCGGGCTCTCCAGGCGCGTAAGGCGGATCACATCGGCTGAACTACGGTTGGGGGCGCATGGCAGAGCGAGACAAGATCCACCTGATCGTCTCCGACCGTTGTTCCACCTCTGACTACGCGCCGATAGTAGGAGGCGGAGACCCGAAGGCCGTTCCTGCACCTGCGGATCGGCGCTCCCACGGCGGTTCGATCCGTAGTGGACTCGCCACGGCCGATAACGATGCCCGATCCCGACGCGAACGCAACCCGGTGGTCGTCCCGGACGCCATTCCAGGCACTTACGTCGCCTTCGAGAGCTTTCCCGGCGTCGAACTCGCGTTGAAAAGCCTCGACCCACGTACGGGCAGAGCACATCCCGAACTGCGGTCGGTGCGCGTCGACCACGTCAGCGGACAACGCGTGGAAACCGCCACGGTCTTCGTGCCCGAGGGCACCATGAGCTACTTCCTCAAGCGCCTCGACCAGTATCTGGCCACAGCTGACAAGAGTGCGCCCGCCCATCGCAACCTGGTCGACCGGATCGGTGCCGTCCGCCTGGCCTCCGTGGAATCCCTGTGGACAGACCCGATCGCACAGTTCCCCGATGCGGAGAAGTCCGTGTGGTGGGAGGTGTGGCTACGACGACGCGACGGCGGGGAACTCCGCAGGTTGCACGCCTACGCCGATACCCGGGATGACGGGATGGTAGTCGGGCGCAAGGCCTTGGGATTCGGCGTCCGGACCGTAGTGATGGTCCGGGCGACGGTGCGGCAGTTGGCCTCGGCCATCGAGATCCTCGACGACATCGCGGAACTGCGCAGCCTGATCCGCCGCGCCGAGTTCCTGGCCGAGGAAGATGCCTCCACGCAAAGCGAATTCGTCCGAGACCTGGCTCGACTTGTGGTCGCGGCGCAACCGGGTGCTCCTGCGGTGTGTGTCGTGGACACCGGAGTCCACCGGACCCACCCGCTGTTGGAAGCCTCCCTGCGGCCACAGGACTGTCACGTCGCGGACCCCCGCTGGCCCGCCGGATCCGACCACGATGGACACGGGACCACCATGGCCGGGCTCGCCCTCTACGGCGACCTCGCCGAGGCGATGGCCACGACGGTGCCCCTCACGCTGCGGCACGGCTTGGAGTCGCTGATGCTGCTTCCGCCGCCCGGCTTCCCGCACAACGAACCCGAACTCTACGGCGCGATCACTGCCGCAGGCGTCGCGGCAGTCGAGACGATCGGGGCCCGACGACGTCGCGCCTACTCGATGGCGATCACCGCCCTCACCTCGGAACGGCAGCCCGCAGACGCCACGGCCGAGTCGGTGCTGGGCAAACCGACGTCATGGTCGGCCTCACTCGACGCGCTGGCCGCCGGACGCGCCGTGATCGAATCCGACACCGGGTTGTCCCTGCTCGGCGCACCCGACCCCGACGCGCACCGACTGTTCGTCGTCTCGGCCGGCAACGTGCACACCTTCGACCACGACCACCTCTCCCGCAGCGACATCGAACCCGTGCAGGACCCCGCCCAGGCGTGGAACGTGCTCACCGTAGGGGCCTACACCGACCGCGACACTTTGCAGGACCCACCCGACGTCTACGAAGGCTGGAGCCCCCTCGCCCAGCGAGGAGAACTCTCCCCGTTCAGCCGCACCTCCGTGGCGTTCAACGCCAAGTGGCCAGTCAAACCAGAGATCGTCATGGAAGGCGGCAACGTCGCGGAATCACCTGACGGCACCGAACGCCACCCCGTCGGCGCGCTCGAACTGCTGACCACCCGAGCCCCGGACCACCGGTCGACAGCAGGCAGCACCCGACAGTTGACCACCACCAACGCCACCAGCGCCGCCACCGCACAAGCAGCGCATCTCGCAGCGCAGATCATGACCGACTACCCCTCGCTGTGGCCGGAGACAGTACGCGCACTGATCGTCCACTCCGCCGAATGGACTCCCGCCATGCGCTCCCACGTCGACAACGCATCGAAGAAACGGGACAAACGCACCGTGCTGCGCCGATACGGCATGGGAGTGCCTAACCTGGCACGGGCGACCCGCAGCGCCGCAGACTCGCTCACCCTCATCGCCCAGGAGACGATCACTCCTTTCCAGGGCAACAAACTGCGCGAAATCCACTTCCACGACCTCCCCTGGCCCTCCGACGAACTGGCCGACCTCGGGGCAACCTCCGTCCAGCTACGGGTAACCCTGTCCTACTTCATCGAACCCAACCCCGCCCGCCGCGGGTGGAACGGCCGCTACAACTACCCCTCACACGGCCTCCGATTCGACGTGCGCCGCCCCACAGAGTCCAACGAAGACTTCCACAAACGACTCAACCTCAAAGCCCTGCAGGAAGGGGAAAAGCGTCCCACGCCGGCAGGGGACAGCGGGGAGTGGATCTTCGGTGCCGAGGCACAGCAAGCCCCCGGCTCCCTGCACACCGACATCTGGACCGGAACCGCTTCCGACCTGGCACAGCGAGGAGCCCTCGCCGTCTACCCCGTCGGTGGGTGGTGGAAGGAACAAGCGGCACGCGACCGCGTCAACCACGAAGCGCGGTACGCCCTCGTCGTTGCCATCAACACGCCAGGCGTCGACACCGACATCTGGACCCCGGTCGCCCAACAGATCCAGGTCCCGACCACCATCAGCACCTGATCCTTGCCCGATGCACTGCAGCGCGCTCCCGAAGCGGCCGGGTCTGTACAACTGTCGGCTCTGGCGCACTTTCGGTGGTGGGTTATCCGAGGAGGATGCGGTGGCGCAGGAGGGCGAAGCCGGCTCTGCCGTACATCTGCCTCTTGAGCAGTTTGGTCTTGGTGTTGACGCCTTCGGTGCGTCCGTTGTGGTGGTCGAGGGTGATGGCGGCGGTGACTGCGTCGACGTCCTGGTCGATGCCCCGGGCGAAGGAGTGGACGTGCGGTAGGTCTGCCTCGCGTGCGGCGGTGGTCCATGCCGCGAGCCGGGCGGGGTTGTCCCTGTGGGGAGTGAGCAGGGTGGCGAAGGAGTGCACGAGGTGCGCCAGGGCGGTCATTTCGGGGCAGGCCGAGGCCAGGGCTCCGAGTCGTTCCCGCTGCCCGTCGGTGAGAGTGTCGGGCGTGGTCAGCAGGATCCGGGCGGCTCGGCGTGTCGAGAGGTGCGGGTGGTCGTCGAGGTACCGTCCCTGGTTGAGGTAGCGGACGAGGAGGTTGGCGCTGCCGGTGTAGCCCAGGGTGCGGATTTCGCGCAGCAGGGCGGTGGCCCCGACGTCCGGTTGCTGTTCGCGGCAGGTGCGGAGGTGGTCCCGATAGGGGGCGACCATGCAGGCCCGGTACTTGGGGACCCGCTGGACCCGTTGCGGTGTGGCCGCGCGGGCGTAGCGCTTGACGCGGTGTTGAGCGCCAGGCCGAGGCGGCGTGAGCAGTCCAGCAGTCCGACTCCGGCGTCGAGCAGGGCGTGGATCCGGTGCCACCGGTCGGCGACCCGGACCGCGTCCGGCAACACGTCCCGCACCGCCTGCGCATAGGCGGTCGAGCCGTCCTGGCACACGGCCTCGACCCCGGGACGGGATCGCAGCCACCCTGCCACGACCACAGCACCGCGGCCGGGCAGCACGTCGATCCGGACACCGGTGTCGGCGCCGATCAACACGGTGGCGTAGTCATGACCCTTGCGCAGGGCGAAGTCGTCGATCCCCAGCACCTGCGGCACCGCACGATCCGGCAACGGGATGTCCAGCAGTGCCCGCACGGCGGTGTCCCGCCCGACCGTGATCCCGAGCGCAGGCAGCCTCCGGGTGGAGGCCCTGCTGGCCAACTCGCACACCACACCGCGGACCTGTTCACCCAACCGCACGGTCCGACGCCGGTACCGCTCGACCACGCACGACACCTGTTCACGGAACGTCCGACGCCCGCACTCCTCGACAGGACAACGCGTCCGGCGGATCCGCAACCTCACCAACACCCCGCGCCCGTCGACCGGTCCATCCGCCAGGACGCGTTCGTGAAAGGCATGGACCCGGGCCGTCGACGTCCCACAACCAGGACACGCCACCACACCACCCCTGGTCGACGCCCGCACCACAACCACATCGCCGACGTCATCGACGCCCTCCACCGACAACGCTGACAGCCCCGAGAACACCACACCGACCAGCTCCGCCACAGCAGACACAAACGATCATGACAACCCCAGGACCCGTCACGGCCAGCGGCCCACCACATCACCACCGATGTAGGCGGCGAGGATGTAGTTGGGGGTCGAGGTTCCTACGCGCCCTGTCGTAGTGCATGGTGGCTCTGGGGTCGGCGTGGCGGGCGGCGATCTGGACGTCGCGGAGGTCGACTCCGGCGTCGAGCATGGTGGTGACGTAGGTGTGGCGCAGCAGGTGCGGACGCACCTTGGGCAACCGGCACCACTGCGGTCCTGGCGAGGCGGTGCAGGCGTCGGGTGGCGCGATGGCGGTCCATCCGCCGTGCTCGCCGGTTGAGCAGGATCGGCCCGGTCTTTCGGTCGTCGACGGCGGGTTCGATGGCCCGCCGACTAGCCCGACCGGATCACTTCGTGGCCGGCGCCCACCTCGACTCACCCGGCATCGCCCGCGTAGCCCCCTCCGACACCGGTTATGCGCTGGAGTAACTGGCGCCACCGATCGGCTGACCGAGCCCGTCGGATCCGGTTGCCCACACCTCGACTCCGGCCGTTGGTCACACTACCGGCGGCAGAACCCGACCCGGCGCGAGCGGTGGCCCGAGGTCGGCGTTCTGCCGCCCGCCCTGCCGGCGTGGCAGAGCTCCTTCGCGGCCACCGCCCCGCCGAGGCAGGGGCGGTGGCGTGGTCGTACGGGTCAGGCCGTGGCGGCAGGCACCAGGGCCTCGGCGGACTGGGGCTTGGGGGTGGTCAGGCCGAGGGCGTGGACGCCACCGTCGACGAAGATCACCGAACCGGTCGTCGCGGGCAACCAGTCGGACAGCACGGCGCACACCGACTTGCCGACCGCGGACGCGTCGGAGGAGTCCCAGCCGAGGGGCGCGGACTCGTCCCAACCCGACTCCAGGTCGGAGAAGCCCGGGATCGACTTCGCGGCCAACGTCTTCACCGGGCCCGCGGACACGAGGTTGACCCGGATGCCGCGCGGACCGAGTTCCTTGGCCAGGTAGCGGTTCACCGATTCGAGTGCGGCCTTTGCCACACCCATCCAGTCGTATGCGGGCCACGCGACGCGGGCGTCGAAGTCGAGGCCGACGATCGACGCGCCGGGCGTCAGCAGCGGCAGCAGCGCGGTGCTCAACGACTTCAGGGAATAGGCGGAGACGTGCACCGCGGTCGACACGTCGGACCAGGGCGCGTCCAGGAAGTCGCCGCCCAGGCAGGACTGGGGCGCGAAGCTGATCGCGTGCAGCACCCCGTCGACGCCGTCGGCGTGCTCGCGGACGCGGCCCTCCAGCGCGGCGAGGTCCTGTTCGCTGGTCACGTCCAGCTCGATGACCGGTGCCGGTTCCGGTAGGCGCCGGGCGATCCGCTCCACCAGGGAGAGGCGGCCGAATCCGGTCAGGATCACCTGGGCGCCTTGTTCCTGGGCGATTTTCGCGGTCTGGAACGCCATGGACGCCTCGGTGATGACGCCGGTGACGAGAATGCGTTTGCCAGCCAGTAGGGTACCCACTCGAACTGTCCTTCCGTATTTCGGTATGGCGATTTTCATCCGCCGAATTCGATGGACCTTATCACGGGTGGTGTGGTCGCCCGATGACGGTCGATCAATGGTGTGGGTCGAAAGGCGGCACCGCGACCGTGCGTGCGTGACCGCCAGTCCGGCGAGTGGACCCGGCGATATCGCGGCAACCGGTGATCGGTGTCGCGAACCGTCGGCGACGTGGGCTTGCAGCCGTGCGGATCGCCGCGGCCGGAAGTGGATCCGGGTCCGCGCTATTTGCAATACCAAAGGTTATTGCAGGCAAAAGGCAATGATACTGCGATGGGGTTCGGGCCGTCAAGGCTTGACTACGGAGTGTGATGGGGCCTCGTAGATCCCTGGTTGGGGGTTCACCGGATTGCGGATGGACATGGTGAAGGTCCGATGTTAGGTTGAATTGGATTCCGCTCTGATCGTGCGGTCAAGTAATCGCAGTCGCGGCCACGTGTAAACGGCGTGCGGCGGCGAAATAGTGGAGGGAACGGTGGGTTACGAAAATGTCAAATTCCACATGCTCGGCACGTTCGAAGTTATCGGCGACGACGCCGAGCGGAGACTGACCCCGCGCAGCCCCAAGCTGAGGGCCGTCCTGGCCACGCTCTGCTCGCACGCGGGCCGCGTGGTCCCGACCGAGTTGCTGGCCAAGGGACTGTGGGACGACGCGCCGCCGCCGGCGCCCGCCGCCACGCTCCAGGTCTACATCTCGAAGCTGCGGCGGTACTTGCAGGACTGCGGCGTCGATCCCCGGTTGCTGGTCACGAAGCCGCCGGGCTACCTGCTCGACATCGGCGAGGAGGCCCTCGACCTGGGGTTGTTCCGGTCGCTGAGCGAGCAGTCCGCTCGGGCCGAGTTCGACGGCCGCATCGCCGAAGCCTCGCTGCTGCTGAGGCAGGCGTTGTCGATCTGGCGCGGATCCGCGCTGGCGGACCTGCGCACGACACCGGTGCTCGGCACGATAGCCCGGCAGATCGACGAACAGCGGCTGGCGGCGTACGAACGCTGGCTGGAGCTGGAGCTCGCGCTCGACCGACACACCACCGTCACCAGCGAGGGGTACGGCCTGATCGGTGAGCACCCCCTGTGGGAGAACCCACACTACTACTTGATGATCTCCCTGTACCGCAGCGGGCGGGCGGCCGAGTCGCTGGACGTCTACAAGGTCTTCCGCGAATCGTTGCGGGATGCGCTCGGCATGGACCCGAGTTCGCGGTTGCAGTCGCTGCACCGGGCGATCCTCAACCGCGAGGAATGGCTGGACGCCCGCGGTCCAGACCGGATCCCGGTCTGACCCGCACAGCGGAACGGTCACCGCGTGAGCAGCGGTAGGACGCGGATGCCGGTCAGGTGCGGCAGCTGGAGGAAGACCGGCGGGTTGTCCGGATCGGTCCGCAGCGTCGGGAACCGGTCGAGCATCATCTCCACCGCGATCCGGCCCTCCAACCGGGCCAGGCCCGCGCCCAGGCAGAAGTGGACACCGCGGCCGAGGCCGAGGTGCGGGTTGGGGTCGCGGGCCGGGTCGAACACGTGCGGCCGGTCGAACACCCGCGCGTCCCGGTTGCCCGCGCCGAGCCACACCTTCACCAGCTGGTCGGGGCCGATCCGGTGCCCGCACAGCTCGACCTCGGTGGTCGTCGCGCGGGCGGTGGCGGCGAACGGCGAGAGGTAGCGCAGCGACTCCTCGATCAGCGTCGGTACCAGGGTGCGGTCCGCGCGGACCGCGGCGTCGTGCTCCGGGAACGTGTCCAGGCACAGCATCGTGTTGCCCAGCAGCATGGTCGTGGTGACGTGGCCCGCGAGCAGCAACAGCAGCGCGAAGTTGACGACCTCGACGTCGGACAGCCGCTGCCCCTCCACCTCCGCCTCGACCAGCCGGGTCAGCAGGTCGTCGCGCGAGTTCCGGCGGCGGTCGGCGGCGTGCGACTGCACGTACTCCAGCATCGGCTGGAGCATCGCCATCGCCGTGTCGTACTCCCGCTGCATCCGCGGGCGTTCCTCCTCCCGCAGCGACATCTCGGTGGTGCGTTCGAGCAGCTCGCCGGCCCACTTGCGGAACAGCTCGCGGTCGCTCGGCGGCACTCCGAGCAGCTCCGCGATGACGATCACCGGCAGCGGGTAGGCCAGGTCGGTCACCAACTCCCAGGACGGGCTCTCGACGGCGTCGAGCAGCTCGGCCGTGATGGCCTCGATGCGGGGTTCGAGCTCGACCACCATCTTCGAGGTGAACGCCTTGCTGAGCAGCCGCCGCAGCTTGCCGTGCTCCGGCGGGTCCATCCGGACGATCTTGCCCTGTTCGAACTCGGGGTTGTAGTCGATCGGGAACAGCCGGGAGATGTCCGAGGAGAACCGGCCGGGGTCGTTGAGCACCGACACGATCTCCGGGTGCCCGTACACGTCCCAGTGGCCGAGGCGCTCGTCGAACTCGACCAGGTTCTCCGGTGCCTGCCCGCGCAGCCAGAAGTGGTCGGGGTTGGTCTGCCAGGGGGATTCGGTGATGGTCATGGTCCTCTACCTTCTCGGCGGTCTCGGGTTCGGCGGGCGGGTCCGGGTCACACGTCGACGACCTCCGCCGCGGCGAGGACCTGGTCGACCACGAGCGCGTGCCGCAGCGAAGCGGTGGTGTGCGGTGCGAGGTCGCCGCCGGAGCGGACCGCGTCGGTGAACAGCCGGACGACGTTGGCGAACTGGTGGTCGGCGGGCAGCGTGCGTTCTTCGAGGTGGTCCTGGCATCGGATCCGGAGCACCGGCTGGTGGGTCTCCGGCGGGGTGAACACCCGGTCGAGCCCCAGCCTGCCGTGGCTGCCGGACAGCTCGTAGGACGTGCGGTACGAGTGCTCCATGCCGAAGGTCAGGTGTGCGGGCACGCCGTCGCCGTCTCGCAGCAGGACACCGCCGGAGAGCACGACCCCCTGTCGGCGTCGCAGCACGGCGCCGACGACGGTGACGTCCGGCCCCAGGAAGTGCTCCGCGGCCCTGATCGGGTAGACGCCGACCTCCAGCAGCAGACCGCCGCCGACGTCGGCCTGGTAGCGCATGTCGCCTGCGGGCTTCGGCGGGATCGTGAAGGCGCTGGAGAACGCGCGCAGCTCGCCGATCACGCCCTCTGCCACCAGCTTCGCGACGGTGGCGTGCTGACTGTGTTGCAGGAACATGAAGTTCTCGAACAGCAGGAGCCCGCGCTCCTCGGCGAGGGAGAAGAGCCTGGCCGCGGTGGTGTGGTCGGCACACAGCGGTTTCTCTGCCAGCACGTGCTTCCCGGCGAGCAACGCGCGTTCGATCCACTCGGCGTGCAGCATCGCGGGCAGCGGGAGGTAGATCGCGTCGACGTCGTCGCGCGCGAGCAGGTTCTCGTACCCGGCGATCCCGAGGCAGCCGAACCGGTCGGCGAACCGGGAGGCCTTCTCGCCGTCCCTGCTCGCCACCGCGACCAGCCGCGCCGCGTCGCACGCCAGCAGCGCCGGGATCATCTTCCGGGCCGCGATGTCGGCGCAGCCCAGCACGCCGAACGACACCGGCGTCATGCCGTGCCCCCGATCCGCAGCGCGTGCAGGCACGCGACGCAGCTGCGCAGCTCCACGTCGAGGTAGTTGCTGTGCTGCAAGAGGTCGCCGAGCTGGTCGACGGTGAGCCAGTGGTACTCGTCGGGCACGTCGAGCGGGAAGTCCTCCTCGACCTCGACGATCACGTACCGGTTCTGCGCGTGGTAGAACCGGCCGCCCTCCTCGGACTGGAGCACGTCGAACCGGATCCGGGACGGCGGTGCCGACAGCACGTAGTCCAGGAACCGGGGTCGGTGCTCCGGTGCCACGTCGTGGTAGTTCGCCGGTTGGCACTGCACGGTCGGCGCGAGTTCGGCCACGTTGAGCGTCCCGGCGTCCGTGCGCGCCTCGACCAACGCGTGCAGCACGCCGCCGACCTGCTTGACCAGCAGGGCCAGCAGGCCCGGTCCTAGCGGTGCCAGCAGTGGCTGGGACCACGACCGCACCTCGCGGCTGGTCGCCCGCACGTCGACGGCGACGACGCTGAAGTACTTGCCGTCGCGGTGGCTGATCCGGTCGGCCTCGCGTACCCAGCCGCCCTCCGCGACCTGGTCGAGCGGAACGCGTTGGTGGACCAGCTCCCGCTGGGCCCGCACCTCGGTGAGCCAGCTCAGGACGTCACCGTGGCCGTGCACGCCCGGCACGCCCTTGGCCGTCGACTCGTGCAGCGAACCGGCGAACGGCGAGCGCGGCGGACGACCGGCGCGGTCCAGGTGCGGCGGGATGCACGACAGGACCGTGCGCGCGTCCATGTTCACCAGGTTCGGGATCCGCAGCAGCTGCCGGATCTGGGCCAGGGTGAGCCAACAGAAGTCGTCGTCGAGCGGCACCTCCTCGTCCGTCTCGACGATGATGTTGCGGTTGCGCTTGTGCAGGAACCACGCGCCCTGCTCGGACTGGAGCACGTCGGCGAGGACCCTGCCGCGCGTGGACTGCCGGAAGTAGCGCAGGTACTTGATGGCGTCGCCGCCGTGCACCCTGGTGTAGTTGCTGCGGGTGGCCTGCACGGTGGGCGAGAGCTGGAGCCCGTTGACGTTGCCGGGCTCCATCTTCGCCTGCATCAGGAAGTGGTGGACGCCGTCGAACTCCTTGACCAGGATGCCGAGCAGCCCGATCTCCGGCTGCACGATGATCGGCTGGGTCCAGCTGGTGATCCAGGTCCGGTCGGTGCGCACGCGCAGGCCCTCGACGGTGAAGAACCGGCCGCTGTCGTGCACGAGGTTGCCGGTGTCCGGCGCGAACGACCAGCCGTCGAGCTCGGCGAACGGGATGCGCTCGACCTCGAACCGGTGCGCCGCGGCGCGCTCGGCGAACCACTCGTGGAACCGGCTCAGCGGCATCAGGTCGCTGTCGAGCGCTAGTGCGGAGCCGGCGAGCAGCTGGCGGCTCCCGGTCCCGCTCACCGCCCACCGCCCGCGGCGAGGTCCGCGTAGATCTCCAGGCACTGCTCGTAGGTCGGCAGGAGACCGGCCTCGGCGGCTTCGGCCAGGCTCGGCGCGGCCCGGTCCTTGTCCGACATGACCGGCTCACCGGTCAGCCCCCACGGGATGCCGATCGCCGAGTCGAACGCGTTGATGTCGACCATGGTGCCGTGGACGTACTCGGTGGAGCAGACGTAGCTGACGCAGGTGTCGTCGGTCAGGGCCAGGAACGCGTGGCCCAGTCCGTCGGCGAAGTACACCGAGATCCCGGATCCGGCCTCCTGCAAGGTGGTCTCGTACTTGCCGAAGGTGGGCGACCCGACGCGCAGGTCGACGCACACGTCGAGCGCGGCACCGCGCACGCACGTGACGAGCTTGGCCTGGCCCGGTGGCGTGATGGTGCCGTGGATGCCCCGGACCGTGTTCTTCCGGGACACGGAGTAGTTGACCTGGCGGACGGGCAGCGGGTAGCCGGTCGCCTCCGTGAACGCGCTCTGCCGCCAGCTCTCGTAGAACACGCCCCGGCGGTCCGGGATCCGCTCCACGGTGATGCGGTAGGCGTTGGGGATGCTCAATTCGGTGATCTTCACGGTGCTCCCAACTGGGGCGGCCTGGTGGTTCCCGGTTCCCACGCCGTGGTCATGGCCTCGGCGACCTCGAAGGGCGTGGGCTGACGGGCGATTTCGTCGCGGAGCTCGGCCGCCTTGGCGCGGACCGGTCCCGGTTCGAGCAGCTCGGCGACACCCGCCCTGATCGCGGCCCGGTCCGCCTGCTCGAACGGCAGGAAGCGGCCGGCACCCTGGCCCGCGAGCTGCGCGCAGTTGGCCCGCTGCTCGGTGAGCATGCCCAGGGTCAGCTGCGGCAGCCCGTGGCGGGCGGCGGTGAACAGCGTGCCTGCGCCGCCGTGGTGCACGATCGCGTCGCAGGTGGGCAGCAGCGCGTCCAGCGGCAGCGGTTCGGCGGCGATCACGTTGCCGGGCACGTCGTCGATCAGCGCCACGTCGGCGGTCCGGGCGGCGACCACGACCTCGACGTCGAGGTCGCGCACCGCGTCCAGCACCTTCGGCACGCCGAAGTAGTCGGCGGACAGCGTGGAGGTCGTCGCGGTGCCCCACGTCACGCACACGCGCGGCTTGTCGTGCGGCTCCAGCAGCCTGGCGGGGACCGTGCCGCCGCCGTTGTAGGCGGTGTAGCGGACCGGCCGGCTGCGCACCCCGCCGGGGAACTGCACGCTCGGCGGGCACGGGTCGATCGTGTACTCGGCCAGGTCGTCGGCGGGCTTCGCGCCGAACCGCTCGTACAGCGCGGTCAATCGGTCCGGCCACGGGACGAACTCCCACGGCACGGCGCTGACGTCGTCCGGTGCGCCGAAACCCGAGCCGGGCATGCGGTAGTTGCGCGCGGTGTCCGGGCCCCACAGGTGCCGCACCGGGACGGCACCGGACACCTGGGCGGCGAGCGGGCCGGCCAGCGCGAGCGGGTCGGAGAGCACCACGTCGGGCCGCCACGTCCGGGCGAGCGCGACAAGGTCGTCCGCCATCGCCTCGGCGGCCATCGCGTAGCGGTCCACCGGGCCCCGCACGATCGCTTCGAGCAGGCTCGGCGTCGGTCCGTCGCTCGCGTGCTTCACCCATTTCGCGCCCTGCCGCCTGAGTTCGGGCGAGTCGAGGAAATCGAAGTCCGGTCCCACTGTGACCGAGGTCATGCCGGATTTTTCGACCGTTGCCGCGAGTTTTGGCGCGGTGGCCGCCAGGACCTCGTGGCCGTGCAGGCGCAGCGCCCACGCGAGGCCCACCATCGGCAAATAGTGGGTGGGGAAAGAAAATGGCACGAGCAGTACACGCATGGGTCTCGTTCGCCTTCCGCTGAACAGCCGACGCAGCGCGAAACCGGCCCACGGCAGCCTTCAGAGCGGCTGTGACGTGGTGCCCCGCTGTCTGGATCGTAAGCAACGGGCTGAGCTCCTGCAATGGTGCCCCCAGTCTCGGTATGGTCAGTGAAAACGTCCGGTCGGCCAGCGGTAAGGTGCTTTTCAGTGGCCTGAAAGTCATATTTAAGCCGTCTCGACTGGGGTATCTTCGGGCTCGTGCCGGGAATTTGTCGTCGGGTACAGTTGCCTTCTGTCGCCGGCGACGGAGCCAGTGCGGCCTCATTCCACCCTTGGTGATTTCATCCGGCGGGAAGTTGGGGGTCCTGGTGGTTGACGCGCGCGTTTCGCCCGATGGTCGCGACGGGGCCGTCGCCGTCGTCGGCTACGCCTGCCGGGTGCCGGGGGCGGCGGGTCCGGAGGCGCTGTGGGACCTCCTGCGCAGCGGAGCCGACGCCATCACCGGCATCCCCGACGACCGGCCGGAGCTGGCTCGCCTGGCGGAGTTCGCCGAACAGCACCCGGGCCTGCGCTGGGGTGGGTTCGTCCACGACGTGGACCGGTTCGACGCGGAGTTCTTCGGGATCTCACCGCGCGAGGCCGCCGCCACGGACCCGCGCCAGCGGCTGGTGCTCGAACTCGGCTGGGAGGCGCTGGAGCACGCCGGCGTCGTGCCGGAGACGTTGAAGGGCAGCCGGGTCGGCGTCTACGTCGGTGCCGCGGGCGACGACTACGCCCGCCTGCAACGGGGTCTCGTCGGGCCGCACTCGTTCACCGGCCTCAACAACGGCATGCTCGCCAACCGCCTCTCGTACTTCCTCCGGCTGCGCGGGCCCAGCCTCACCGTCGACACGGCCCAGTCGTCCTCGCTGGTCGCCGTGCACTCCGCGTGCGCGGCACTGCGCGCCGGTACGGCGTCGGCGGCGCTGGCCGCGGGCGTCACCCTCAACCTCGCGTCGGACAGCTGGCTAGCCCTGGCGAAGCTCCGGGTGCTCTCCGCGGACGGCCGGTGCTTCACCTTCGACTCGCGCGCGAACGGGTTCGTGCGCGGGGAAGGAGGCGCTGCGGTCCTGTTGAAGCGGCTGGCGGACGCGATCGCCGACGGGGACCGGATCCACGCCGTCATCCGGGGCAGCGCGGTCAACAACGACGGCGGCGGCCGAGGGCTCACCGCGCCCGACCAGCAGGCGCAGGAAGAGGTGCTGCGGCTGGCCTGCGCCGACGCCGGCGTCGATCCGCACGCCGTCCAGTACGTCGAGCTGCACGGCACCGGCACCAGGGTCGGCGACCGCGTCGAGGCCGCCGCGCTCGGCGCGGTGGTGGGCGCGGGCCGCGGTGATTCCCTGCACGTCGGCTCCGTCAAGACCAACATCGGGCACCTGGAGAGCGCGGCGGGCGTCGTGGGTCTGGTCAAGGCCGTCGCCGCGATCGCGCACCGGGAACTCCCGCCGAACGTCGACTTCGCCCAGGAGAACCCGGAGCTCTCGCTGGCGGAGCGGAACCTGCTGGTGCGCCGCGAGCACGGGCCGTGGCCGCTCCCCGACCGGCCGCTGATCGCCGGGGTGAGCTCGTTCGGGCTCGGCGGGACCAACTGCCACGTCGTGCTCTCGGACGGACCCGCCGTCGGCGTGCCCGCCGAAACCCCGCCCCGACCGCTGCCGTGGGTGCTCTCCGGCCGCACGCCCGAGGCGGTGCGGGCGCAGGCCGGGCGGCTGCTGGAGCACATCGGCGCGCACGGCGTCGCGTCCGTCGCCGCGGTCGGGCACTCGCTGGCCGTGTCGCGCACGGCGTTCGAGCACCGCGCCGTGGTGGTCGGGGACGACCGGGCGGCGGAGCTGGCGGCCGTTCGGGACGGCGCCCCGTCGGCGCTGGTCGGCAGCCCGGTCGACGGCGGGCTGGCCTTCCTGTTCCCCGGCCAGGGTTCGCAGCGCGCCGGCGCCGGAGCCGGGCTGTACCGGGAGTTCCCCGCTTTCGCGACGGCGTTCGACGCGGTCTGCGCCGAGCTGGACCGGCACCTGCCGCGTCCCGTCGTGACGGTGCTGTTCGCCGAGGAGGGGTCGGCGGACGCGGCGCTGGTCGACCGGACGCTCTACACGCAGGCGTGCCTGTTCGCGCTCGAAGTCGGCCTGTTCCGGCTGTTCGAGTCGTGGCGCCTGCGGCCGGACCACCTGCTCGGCCACTCGATCGGCGAACTCGCCGCCGCGCACGTGGCGGGGGTCTTCTCGCTGTCGGACGCGTGCGCGCTCGTGGCCGCGCGCGGCCGGCTGATGCAGGCGCTGCCCGCCACGGGCGCGATGTTCTCGTTGCAGGCCGGCGAGGACGAGGTGCGGGCGTCGCTGGTCGATTCGGTGGACATCGCCGCGGTCAACGGACCTCGGGCCACGGTGATATCCGGCGAAGCGGCCGCCGTGGCCGAGGTCGCCGCGCGCTGGGCCGAGCGGGGGCGCAGGACGAAGCGCCTGAACGTCAGCCACGCCTTCCACTCCGCGGACATGACCCCGATGCTCGCCGAGTTCGAGCAGGTGGCCGCCCGGCTGACGCTGCGCGTGCCGGAGATCCCGCTGATCTCCAACGTGACCGGGCGGGTGATCACCGACGAGGTGCTCGACCCCCGGTACTGGGTGCGGCACGTGCGTCAGGCCGTCCGGTTCGCCGACGGCGTCGACGGCCTGGTCGCCGCCGGCGTGGGCACATTCGTCGAAATGGGGCCCGGTGGCGCGCTTTCGGCGATGGCGCGGACGACCGTCGGGGACGGGCACGCGGCCGCGTTCATCCCTGTCCTGCCGGTGCGCCGCGACGAGGCCGAGGCCGTGATGGCCGCGGTCGGGCGGCTGCACCTGCGCGGGCGGTCACCGGACTGGGACCGGCTCTTCGGCGACGTCGAACGGGTCGAACTGCCGACCTACGCGTTCCAGCGCGCCCGGCACTGGTTCGAGGCAGGGGACGATGTCCCGGAAACCCCGGTGGTGCGCGAGAAGACCGTCGAGCCGGAGCACACCGTCGACATCGACGCGACGGAGGTCGTGCAGTCCCTCGCCGCTGCCGTGCTGGGGCACCGGGACCCGGCCGCCGTGCTGCCCGGCCGTGCGTTCAAGGACCTGGGGTTCGACTCGAACACGCTGATCGAGCTGCTCGACGGCGTGAACGCGGCCACGGGGTTGCGGCTGCCGTCGGCCGCGGTGTTCGACCACCCGGACGTCGAGGCGCTCGCCCGGCGCGTGGAGCTCGAACTGACCGGCGGCGCTCCGTCCCCGGCTTTGGGCCCGGCCGTGACCGCCGTGGACGAGCCGGTCGCGATCGTGGGGTTGGCGTGCCGCTTCCCCGGCGGGGTGTCGTCGCCGGAGGAGCTGTGGCGGCTGGTTTCCTCCGGCGTGGACGCGGTGGGCGACTTTCCCGAGGACCGGGGCTGGGACCTCGACGCGCTCTACGACGCCGATCCCGACGCGGTCGGGAAGTCCTACACGCGCAGCGGTGGGTTCCTCTACGGGGCCGGTGATTTCGACGCCGGGTTCTTCGGGATCTCGCCGCGTGAGGCGTTGGCGATGGATCCGCAGCAGCGGTTGTTGCTGGAGGTCTCGTGGGAGGCCCTTGAACACGCCGGCGTCGACCCCGTCGGCCTGCGCGGCCTGCCGGTGGGCGTGTTCTTCGGTGCGACGGCCGACGAGTACGGCTCCGCGTTGCACGAACCGCTCGACGGCTTCGACGGCTACCAGCTCACCGGCAGCACGCCCAGCGTGATGTCGGGCCGGGTGGCGTACTGCCTCGGCCTGGAGGGTCCGGCGGTGACGGTGGACACGGCGTGTTCGTCGTCTCTGGTGGCGTTGCACCTCGCGGCGCAGTCGCTGCGAGCCGGCGACTGCACGATGGCGCTCGTGGGCGGCGCGACCGTGATGCCTAACCCCGGGATGTTCGTGGAGTTCAGTCGTCAGCGCGGGTTGGCGGCCGACGGGCGGTGCAAGGCATTCGGCGCGAGCGCTGATGGAACCGGGTGGAGCGAGGGCGTCGGCGTGTTGCTGGTGCAACGCCTGTCCGACGCTCGTCGCGAGGGTCGTCGGGTGCTCGCGCTGGTCCGGGGGAGTGCCGTCAACCAGGACGGCGCTTCGAACGGTTTGACCGCGCCGAACGGGCCGGCGCAGCAACGCGTCATCCGCGCCGCCCTCGCCCAGGCCCGGTTGGCGCCGGGCGAAGTCGACGTGGTCGAGGCGCACGGGACCGGGACGCGGTTGGGCGATCCGATCGAGGCGCAGGCGTTGCTGGCCACCTACGGCCAGGACCGTGAGCATCCGTTGTGGCTCGGTTCGTTGAAGTCGAACATCGGGCACACCCAGGCCGCGGCCGGTGTCGGCGGCGTGATCAAGATGGTGATGGCGATGCGGCGCGGGGTGCTGCCGCGCACACTGCACGCGGACGAGCCGTCACCGCACGTGGACTGGAGCTCCGGTGCGGTCTCATTGCTGACCGGGAACCGGCGGTGGCCCGACGTCGGCCGCCCGCGGCGGGCGGGGGTGTCATCGTTCGGGATCAGCGGTACCAACGCCCACGTGATCCTGGAGGCGGCCGAGCCGGAGGCCGACGCCGAGACCGGGTCCGGGCCCGGCGTGTGGGTGCTGTCGGCGAAGTCGCCCGAGGCGTTGCGGGAGCAGGCGGCCCGGCTCGCCGAGCACGTCCGCGAGCACGAGCCCGCCGTGGCCGACGTCGGGGTGTCGCTGCTGCGGCGGGCCCGGTTCGATCACCGCGCGGTGGTGACCGGTGCGGACCGGGATGCGTTGCTGTCTGGTCTGGACACGCTGGACGTCGCCGGCCGGGTGGTCGCGGGCGTCGACCGTGGTGTGGTGCTGGTGTTCCCCGGTCAGGGTTCGCAGTGGCGGGGGATGGGGCGGGAGTTGTGGGAGTCCAGTCCTGTCTTCCGCGACGAGCTGGAAGAGTGCGCGCGGGTGCTCGACCCGTTGGTCGGGTTCCCGGTCGTCGACGTGGTGCGTGGTCGGGTCGACATGCCGAGCACCGATCTCGCCGACGGTGGTGTGGTGGACCGCGTGGACGCCGTCCAGCCGGTGCTGTTCGCCGTGATGGCGGCACTCGGACGGGTGTGGCGGTCCTGGGGCGTTCGGGTCGCCGGGGTGGTCGGGCACTCGCAGGGTGAGATCGCCGCGGCCTACGTCGCCGGCGCGCTGTCCCGCGAAGACGCCTGCCGCGTGGTGGCGCTGCGGTCGCGGGCGTTGCGAGTGCTGTGCGGTGAGGGCTCGATGATGTCGGTCTCGCTGCCGCGTGCAGACGTCGAGGAGCTCGTCCTGCCATGGGGCGGCGTCGGTGTCGCGGCGGAGAACGGCCCGACGACGACGGTGATCTCCGGCCCGGTCGCCGGGCTCCGGTGCGTGGCCGAGGACTGCGAACGGCGGGGTGTGCGGGCCAGGTGGATCCCCGTCGACTACGCCTCCCACTCCCGGCACGTCGAGCGGATCGAAGCCCGGCTGCTGACCGACCTGGCCGGCATCACGCCGCGCGGCAGCGGGATCCCGTTCTACTCCACGGTCACCGGCGAGCGGATCGACACCGCCGGGATGACCCCGGAGTACTGGTATCGCAACCTGCGCGAGACCGTGCGGTTCTCGGACACGATCGACGGCCTCGTGCGCGCCGGACATCGCGCGTTCGTCGAGGTGAGCGCCCATCCGGTGCTGGTGCCGGCCTTGCACGACCTCCTCGACGGCACCGAGGCCGTCGTGGTCGGTTCGCTGCGGCGCGACGAGGGTGGCCTGGACCGCCTGATCCGGTCGGCTGCCGACGCCCACACCCGCGGGGTCGACGTCGATTGGGCGAACGTCCTGCCTGCGGGCAGGGTTGTCCCCTTGCCCACCTACGCCTTCCAACGACGGCGGTTCTGGCCCCACGACAGCGGTGCCGCGCAGGGTCTGCTGGGTGAGGGCGTGGAGCTGGCGGGTACCGGAGGGGTGGTGCTCTCCGGCCGGTTGTCGGCGAAGTCGCCGGGGTGGCTCGCCGATCACGGGGTGTTGGGTTCGGTGCTGGTCCCGGGTACCGCGTTCGTTGAGATGGCCCTGCGCGCCGGCGACGAGGTCGGCTGCGGGGTGGTCCGGGAGCTGATGTTACGGGAGCCGTTGGTGCTGCCGGAGCGCGGTGGCGTGGTCGTCCAGGTCTCCGTTTCGGGTGTGGACGAGCGCGGTGAGCGTGAGGTGTCGATGCACGCGCGTCCGGAGGGCGGCGCGGAGGTGTGGACGTTGCACGCCACCGGTCTCCTCGGCACCGGCCAGGTTCAGGCCACCTCGACCACCTGGTCGACCGCCGGGGTGGAGCCACTCGTCGCCGGGGAGGACGGTGTGGCGTCGTTCTACGAGCGGGCCGCTGCTCTGGGCTACGAGTACGGTCCGGCCTTCCGCGGTGTCCGGGGCATCTGGCGTTCGGGTCCGGATCTCCTGGTCGAGGTGGCGCTGCCCGACGAGGCGCCGCTGGAAGGCAGGTACGGGCTGCACCCGGCGTTGTCGGACGGCGTCCTGCACGCGGTCGTCGCGGGGCACTGGTTCGACGACGACGTGGTCCGGCTTCCTTTCTCGTGGTCCGGCGTCCGCCTGCACGCGACCGGTGCCCGCCGGGTACGGGCCCGGATCACCGCCGCCGGCCCGGATGCCGTCTCGTTGCACGTGACGGACCCGGCCGGAAACCCGGTGCTCTCGGTCGAGTCCCTGGTGCTGCGCCCGGTGCGCTCCGATCAGCTGCTCACCGCTCGGGCGTCCGATGCGGCGCTGTATCGCGTGCGCTGGGACGAGATCCCGATGCCGAGTGAGGCTCCGTCCGGGGATTGGGCCGTGCTTTCGGTTGAGTCCACTGTGGATCCTGTTGGTTCGGTGCTGGGTGTTCTGGAGGTTGTGCGGGAGTGGTTGGCACGTGGGGTGTCGGGGCGTTTGTTGGTGGTGACTCGTAGCGCGGTTGCGGTGGATCCGGGTGATGATGTGGGGAGTCCGGTGACGGCGGGGGTGTGGGGTCTGGTGCGTTCGGCGCAGCAGGAGAACCCGGGCCGGATCGTGCTGATCGACGTCGACCGGTACGTCCCGGACCTGCTGTCGGTGGTGGCGGACGAGCCGCAGCTCGCGTTGCGTCGGGGAACCCTCCGGGTGCCGCGCCTGGTGGCCGCCGAGCGGGCCTTGGTCCCGCCGGCCGAACCGGCCTGGCGGTTGGACATCCCGGAGCAGGGCACGCTGGACAACCTGGTCCTCGCTCCGCACCCCGAGGCGCTCGAACCCCTTGCGCCAGGGGCGGTTCGCGTCCACGTGCGTGCCGCCGGGATCAACTTCCGCGACGTCGTGGTCTCGCTCGGCCTCGTGCCGCACCTCGAAGGCGTCGGCATCGAGATGGCCGGTGTGGTGGTGGAGGTGGGTGCCGACGTCACGGGTGTGGCTGTTGGTGATCGTGTGATGGGGATGGTGGCGGGTGGTTTCGGGCCGGTGGTGGTCACTGATGTGCGGTTGGTGGTGCGGATTCCGGACGGCTGGTCGTGGGAGGTGGCGGCTGGTGTTCCGGTGGTGTTCTTGACTGCGTGGTGTGGGTTGGTTGAGCTTGGTCGGTTGTGTGGTGGTGAGTCGGTGTTGGTGCACGCTGCGGCTGGTGGTGTGGGTTTGGCTGCGGTGCAGGTGGCGCGGTGGTTGGGTGCGCGGGTGCTGGGGACGGCGGGTGTCGGGAAGCAGGATGTGGTTCGGGAGTGGGGTGTTGCTCCGGGGGATGTGTTCTCGTCGCGGTCGTTGGATTTTGAGGCTGGTGTGTTGGCCGCGACTGGTGGTCGTGGTGTTGATGTGGTGTTGGATTCGTTGGCTGGTTCGTTTGTGGATGCTTCGTTGCGGTTGGTTGCCGATGGCGGTCGGTTCGTGGAGATGGGCAAGACCGACATCCGCGACGCGGACGAGGTCGCGAAGGCTCACCCCGGGGTCTGGTATCGGGCATTCGACCTGATCTCACTGGAGCCGGACGAGATCCAGCGGATGTTGGCCGAGCTCATGCCGCTGTTCGAACGTGGCGAGCTGCGCCCGTTGCCGGTGACGACGTGGGATGTGCGTCGTGCGCCGGAGGCCCTGCGGTTCGTCAGCCAGGCGCGGCATGTGGGCAAGGTCGTGCTGCGGATGCCGCGTGCGGTCCCGTCCGACGGTGTTGTGGTGGTGACCGGTGGGACGGGGACGTTGGGCGGGATCGTGTCACGTCATCTGGTCGTCGGGCACGGTGTGCGGCGGCTGTTGTTGTTGAGTCGCAGTGGTATGGGTGCGCCTGGTGCGGCGGAGCTGGTCGAGGGGTTGACCGGTTTGGGTGCCGAGGTGGAGGTGGTGGCCTGTGACGTGTCGGACCGTGGTGGGCTTGCGTCGGTGCTGGACGGGGTGCCGGTGGCCGGGGTGGTGCACGCGGCGGGTGTCCTGGACGACGGTCTGGTGACGTCGCTGTCGGAGGAGCAGGTGGAGCGGGTCCTGGTGGCGAAGGCCGTGGCCGCGTGGAACCTGCACGAACTGACCCGGGACTTGGATTTGTCGATGTTCGTGTTGTTCTCGTCCGTCACGGCGACGTTCGGGAACGCCGGGCAGGGCAACTACGCGGCGGCGAACGCGATTCTCGACGCGTTGGCGCAGCATCGGCACGTGCGTGGGTTGCCGGCGGTGTCGCTGGGCTGGGGTCTGTGGGCAGAGGCCAGCACGATGACTGCGGGCATGACCGGCGCCGACCGTGCACGCATGGTTCGCGCGGGCATGCGGCCCTTGTCCACCGAGGACGCTCTGGCGTTGCTCGACAAAGCATTGGCCGCGCCGATGCCCCACGTGGTGCCGATTCCCGCGCCGACACCCGAGCCCGGCGCGGAGGTCCCGGCGCTGCTGCGGGAGCTCGTGCGGGTGCCGGCGCAACGCCCGGTCGCCCGACCCGCTGCCACCGACCAAGGCGGTCAGGGTGACCTCGCGGACCGCTTGGCCACGCTGACCCCGCAGGAACAGCGCAACCACCTGACGAACCTCGTGGTCACGCACGCCGCGACGGTGCTGGGCCACACCACGGGCGCGCTCGACTCGAAGAAGTCGTTCAAGGAGCTCGGCTTCGACTCGCTCACCTCCGTCGAACTGCGCAACCGGCTCGGTGCCGCCATCGGAACCGCCCTGCCTCCTACCATCGTGTTCCGGCACCCGACACCGGCTCAGCTCGCCGACCACCTGGTTGCCGAACTGGTCGCGGACACGTCGGTGGGTGTCGTCGACGGGTTCGACCAGTGGGAATCGTCGCTGGCGGGTGCGGAGCTGTCGGACGAGGTGCGCGAGGGTTTGGCGCGGCGGTTGCGCGGGGTGTTGGTGGGCCTGGAGTCCGGGGGCGCCGGCGTGGTTTCCGACGAGGAGATGTTCTCGATGATCGAGCGTGAGCTGGGTATCGACTGATTCGTTCTGCCGTCGTGCTGTTCTCGTGAGGGGAGTGGGTGTGGTGGTGGGGGCCGAGGAGAAGCTTCGGAACTACTTGAAGCTGGTTACGGCGGATCTCCGGGAGACGCGTCGGCGGTTGGAGTCGGTGGAGGCGGCGGCGTCGGAGCCGGTTGCCGTGGTGGGTATGGGTTGTCGTTTTCCCGGTGGGGTGTCGTCACCGGAGGAGTTGTGGCGGCTGGTCGAGTCCGGTGTGGATGCCGTGTCGGAGTTCCCGGGCGATCGTGGCTGGGATGTCGAGGCGATCTACGACCCGGATCCGGAGGCGGTGGGGAAGTCGTACACGCGTCGTGGTGGGTTTCTGCATGACGCGGGTGATTTTGATGCGGGGTTTTTCGGGATTTCGCCGCGTGAGGCGTTGGCGATGGATCCGCAGCAGCGGTTGTTGTTGGAGGTGTCCTGGGAGGCGGTGGAGTACGCGGGGCTCGACCCGGCCTCGTTGCGGGGCCGGCGGGTCGGGGTGTTCAGCGGCGTTATCGCCCAGGAGTACGCCTCGCTGCTGACCAAGACCCAGGAGATGCAGGGTCACTTGCTCACCGGGACCACGACGAGTGTGGCGTCCGGCCGGGTGGCGTACTGCCTGGGCCTGGAGGGTCCGGCGGTGTCGGTGGATACGGCGTGTTCGTCGTCGTTGGTGGCGTTGCACTTGGCGGTGCAGTCGGTGCGTGCCGGGGAGTGCTCGATGGCGCTCGCGGGCGGGGCCACCGTCATGGCCGGTCCCGGGCTCTTCCTTGACCTCTGCCGTCAGCGCGGGTTGGCGCCTGATGGGCGGTGCAAGGCGTTCGGTGCGGGTGCGGACGGGTTCGGCCCGGCTGAGGGCGTTGGTGTGTTGTTGGTGCAGCGGTTGTCGGATGCGCTGGCGGAGGGTCGGCGGGTTCTGGCGGTGGTTCGAGGGAGCGCGATCAACCAGGATGGCGCCTCGAACGGCCTGACCGCACCCAACGACCTCGCCCAGGAACGGGTGATTCGGGCTGCGTTGGAGCAGGCGAGTCTGGAGCCGGTTGATGTCGACGTCGTGGAGGCGCACGGGACTGGGACGCGGTTGGGTGATCCGATCGAGGCTCAGGCGTTGATTGCCGCCTATGGGCGGGATCGTGGGCGTCCGTTGTGGCTTGGTTCGTTGAAGTCGAACATCGGGCACACGCAGGCCGCGGCCGGTGTCGGCGGCGTGATCAAGATGATCATGGCCATGCGGCACGGGGTGCTGCCGCGCACTCTGCACGCGGATGAGCCGTCGCCTTACGTGGACTGGAGTTCCGGGGCGCTCGCGTTGCTGACGGAGGAGCGGGAGTGGCCTGATCCGGGGAGGCCGCGGCGGGCCGGGGTGTCGTCGTTCGGTATCAGTGGCACCAATGCGCACGTGATTCTTGAAGCGGGGCCGGAACCGGAGGCCGAGCCGGAGGGCGAGCCTGGTCCTGCTGTGTGGGTGTTGTCGGGGAAGTCTCCCGAGGCTTTGCGGGCGCAGGCGGTGCGGTTGGCTGAGCATGTCCGTGAGCAGTCCGGGTTCTCCGTGGCTGACGTTGGGGCGTCGTTGTCGCGGCGGTCGCGGTTTGATCATCGTGCTGTGGTGGTCGGTGTGGATCGGGATGCGTTGCTGTCCGGGTTGGGGACGTTGGACGTTGCGGGTCGGGTGGTTGCGGGTTCCGGTCGGGGTGTGGTGTTGGTGTTCCCGGGTCAGGGTTCGCAGTGGCGGGGTATGGGGCGGGAGCTGTGGGAGTCCAGCTCTGTTTTTCGGGATGTGTTGGGGGAGTGCGCCGAGGCGCTGGATCCACTGGTGGGGTTCTCGGTGGTGGATGTGGTGCGTGGGCGGGCGGAGATGCCGGTCACCGAGTTGAGTGGTGGCGGTGTGGTGGATCGGGTGGACGCGGTTCAGCCGGTTCTGTTCGCCGTGATGGTGGCGCTGGCTCGGGTGTGGCAGTCCTGGGGTGTCCAGGTCGCCGGGGTGGTGGGTCATTCGCAGGGTGAGATTGCTGCTGCGTGTGTGGCGGGGGCGTTGTCCCTGCGTGATGCGGCGACGGTGGTGGCGTTGCGGTCGAGGGCGTTGCGGGCGTTGTGTGGCGAGGGCTCGATGATGTCGGTGTCGTTGTCGCGTGCGGATGTCGAGGAACTCGTCGCCGGCTGGGGCGGCGTTGGTGTTGCGGCGGTGAACGGGCCTGCTACGACGGTGATCTCCGGCCCGGTTGACGGTCTGCAAGGTGTTCATGGCGAGTGTGAGCGGCGTGGGGTGCGGGCTCGGTGGATTCCGGTCGACTACGCGTCGCACTCGGAGCACGTCGAACGTATCGAGGCCGAGCTTCTGACGGAGTTGGCCGGGATCAGGCCGCGTGGGAGTGAGATCCCGTTCTATTCCACGGTTTCCGGTGAGCGGGTGGACACCGGTGGGCTGGACGCCGCCTACTGGTATCGCAACCTGCGGCAGACGGTGTTGTTCTCCGACACCGTCGGGGTGGTGGCGCAAGAGGGGCACCGTGCGTTCGTCGAGGTGAGTGCGCATCCGGTGCTGGTTCCGGCGTTGCACGACATCCTTCAGGGCTTCGAGGCCGTCGTTGTCGGTTCGTTGCGACGTGACGAGGGTGGTCTGGACCGTTTGGTCCGGTCTGCGGCCGAAGCGTTCGTCGGCGGTGTCGACATCGACTGGACGAAGGTCGTCCCCAAAGGGCGGGTGGTCCCGCTGCCGACGTACGCCTTCCAACGCGAGCGGTTCTGGTTCGTCCCGGAGCAGACAGGTGCCGACACGGTGCAGGACGCGTGGCGCTACCAGGTGGTCTGGCGGTCCCTGCCGGCCGCACCGACCGGGCACGTTACGGGCTCGTGGCTGGTGGTCGCACCTGCCGGGGCTGGTGAGATCGCGTCGCACGTCGGCCGGGCGCTGGCCGGCGCGGAGGGCCCCGCGCAGGTGCTTGAGCTCGACGCCGCCGAGCCCGACCGACACGACTGGGCCAAGGCGCTCGACGAGTTCCCCGGGACCACCGGGATCGTCTCGCTGCTCGCGCTGGCGGAGCACGGCGACACCAGCACCGGCGTGGCCGCCACTGTCGTGCTGGCGCAGGCCCTTCTGGACACCGGGCTGGACGCGCGGCTGTGGGCGTTGACCCGGGGTGCGGTCGGGGTCGACGTCGATGATCCCGTTCGGGACCCGGTGCAGGCCCAGGTCTGGGGTGCGGGTCGCGTGATCGGGTTGGAGCACCCCGACCGGTGGGGTGGCCTGGTCGACCTGCCCGCCGTGCCTGCCACGGCCACCGGGCTCGCCGAGGTGATCGGGCGCCATCTGGCGGCCGTTGTGAGCGGGTCCGCCGGCGAGGACCAGGTCGCGCTGCGGTCTGGTGGCGTCTACGGGCGGAGGCTGGTGCGGGCGCGCGGCAGCCGTGCGGGCGAGTGGCGGGTGTCGGGCACGGTGCTGGTCACCGGTGGTACCGGGGCGTTGGGTGCGCACGTCGCGCGTTGGCTGGCCGGCCGTGGTGCCGAGCACCTGGTGCTGGTGAGCCGTCGTGGCCTCGATGCGCCCGGCGCGGCAGAGCTGCGGGCGGAACTGGAACAGCTCGGGCCGGAGGTGACGATCGCGGCCTGCGACATCACCGACCGCGCCGCGCTGGCGGCGCTCCTCGAACCGCTGGACGACCTCGACGCGGTCGTGCACACGGCGGCCGTGCTGGACGACGGCACGATCGGCACGCTGACCCCGGACCAGATGACCTGGGCGGCGCGCGCGAAGGTGCGGGGTGCGCTCAACCTGCACGAGCTGACCGAGCACCGCGAGCTCTCGGCTTTCGTGCTGTTCTCGTCGTACGCGGCCGTGTTCGGGGCGCCCGGTCTCGGCAACTACGCGCCCGGCAACGCCTTCCTCGACGGGCTCGCCGAGCTGCGTCGGTCGCGGGGGCTGGTGGCGACGTCGGTCGCGTGGGGGACGTGGGCCGGGAACGGCATGGCGGTGGAAGCCGTGCGGGATCGGAGCAGGCGGCACGGTCTGTTCGAGTTCGCACCCGAAGCGGCCCTGTCGACGCTGGAACAGGTACTGCTGGCGGACGACGCCACGGCGGCGGTGATGGACATCCGCTGGGACCGGTTCGTGTCGGCGTACACGCTGGAGCGCCCTTCCCGGTTCATCGACGAGATTCCCGAGGTGCGCGCACTGCTCGCCGACGCGGCGACCGGTAAGGCCACCCGGATCGAGCCCGCCGGCCTGCGGGAAGAACTGGCCGCCATGGCACCGGACGAGCGGGAGAACACCGTCGTCGGCCTGGTCGCCGGGCAAGTCGGCGAGGTGCTCAGCCTTCGCGACGCGGGTGCGGACGTCCACCGGTCGTTCAAGCAGATGGGGTTCGACTCGCTCACCGTGGTCGAGCTGCGCAACCGGCTGAACGCGATCACCGGGTTGCAGCTGCCGGTCGGCATCGTCTTCGACCACCCCGACATCGAGTCGCTGGCCCGCTACCTGCTCGACCAGCTGATCGTGGATCCGGCGGTCGGCGTGGTCGACGGGTTCGACCGGTGGAAGTCGTTGTTGTCCGGCGTGGAGCTGCCGGACGAGGTTCGCCAGGACTTGGCACGACGGTTGCGCGGAGTGTTGGTGGACTTGGCGTCGGGTGGTGGGGACGTCGATTCCGACGAGGAGATGTTCTCGATGATCGAACGCGAGCTGGGTATCGGTTGATTCCTTCTGCCGGCGGGTTGTCCTTCTGTAGGGAGTGGGTGTGACAGTGGGGGCCGAAGAAAAGCTCCGGAGCTACTTGAAGCTGGTTACGGCGGATCTCCGGGAGACGCGTCGGCGGTTGGAGTCGGTGGAGGCGGCGGCGTCGGAGCCGGTTGCCGTGGTGGGTATGGGTTGTCGTTTTCCCGGTGGGGTGTCGTCACCGGAGGAGTTGTGGCGGCTGGTCGAGTCCGGTGTGGATGCGATCGGGGACTTCCCGGGGAATCGCGGCTGGAACCTGGACGAGTTGTTCGACCCGGATCCGGAGGCGGTGGGGAAGTCGTACACGCGTCGTGGTGGGTTTCTGCATGACGCGGGTGATTTTGATGCGGGGTTTTTCGGGATTTCGCCGCGTGAGGCGTTGGCGATGGATCCGCAGCAGCGGTTGTTGCTGGAGGTGTCCTGGGAGGCAGTGGAGTACGCCGGGATCGACCCGGTTTCGCTGCGCGGCCGGCCGGTCGGCGTGTTCGCCGGCCTGACCAATCACCACTACGCGCACGACCCGACGCGGACCCCGGAATCGGTGCAGGGGCACGTCATCATCGGGAACACCACCAGCCTCGGTTCCGGCCGGGTGGCGTACTGCCTGGGCCTGGAGGGTCCGGCGGTGTCGGTGGATACGGCGTGTTCGTCGTCGTTGGTGGCGTTGCACTTGGCGGTGCAGTCGGTGCGTGCCGGGGAGTGCTCGATGGCGCTGGCCGGTGGTGTGACCGTGATGCCGCACCCGGGGATGTTCGTGGAGTTCAGCCGTCAGCGTGGGTTGGCGCCTGATGGGCGGTGCAAGGCGTTCGGTGCGGGTGCGGACGGGTTCGGCCCGGCTGAGGGCGTTGGTGTGTTGTTGGTGCAGCGGTTGTCGGATGCGCTGGCGGAGGGTCGGCGGGTTCTGGCGGTGGTTCGAGGGAGTGCGGTCAACCAGGACGGTGCCAGCAACGGTTTGACGGCGCCGAACGGGTCGGCTCAGCAGCGGGTCATCCGGGCGGCGCTGAACCACGCGAAGGTGGAGCCCCACGAGATCGACGTGGTGGAGGCGCACGGGACCGGGACGCGGTTGGGTGATCCGATCGAGGCGCAGGCGTTGTTGGCGACGTATGGGCGCAACCGTGGGCGTCCGTTGTGGCTTGGTTCGTTGAAGTCGAACATCGGGCACACGCAGGCTGCTGCCGGTGTGGCCGGTGTGATCAAGATGGTGATGGCGATGCGGCACGGGGTGCTGCCGCGGACGCTGCACGTCGATGATCCGTCGCCTTACGTGGACTGGAGTTCCGGGGCGCTCGCGTTGCTGACGGAGAACCAGGTGTGGCCTGACCTGGGGAGGCCGCGGCGGGCTGCGGTGTCGTCGTTCGGTATCAGTGGCACCAATGCGCACGTGATTCTTGAAGCGGGACCGGAACCCGAAGCGGAGCCGGAGGGCGAACCCGGGCCTGGTGTGTGGGTGTTGTCGGCGAAGTCGTCCGAGGCGTTGAGGGCTCAGGCAGCGCGGCTTGCCGAGCACGTCCGCCGGGTGCCGACCGGCATCGCCGACATCGGAACGTCGTTGTTGCGGCGGTCGCGGTTCGATCATCGTGCTGTGGTGGTTGGTGCGGATCGGGATGCGTTGCTGTCCGGGTTGGGCACGCTGGACGTTGCGGGTCGGGTGGTTGCGGGTGCCGGCCGTGGTGTGGTGTTGGTGTTCCCGGGTCAGGGTTCGCAGTGGCGGGGTATGGGGCGGGAGCTGTGGGAATCCAGCGCCGTTTTCCGCGACGAGCTGGACCAGTGCGCGCGAGTGCTCGATCCGTTGGTCGGGTTCTCGGTGGTGGATGTGGTGCGTGGGCGGGCGGAGATGCCGGTCACCGAGTTGAGTGGTGGCGGTGTGGTGGATCGGGTGGACGCGGTTCAGCCGGTTCTGTTCGCCGTGATGGTGGCGCTGGCTCGGGTGTGGCAGTCCTGGGGTGTCCAGGTCGCGGGTGTGGTGGGTCATTCGCAGGGCGAGATCGCTGCTGCTTGTGTTGCGGGTGCGTTGTCGCTTGAGGATGCGGCGACGGTGGTGGCGCTGCGGTCACGCGCGTTGCGGGCGCTGTGTGGTGAGGGCTCGATGATGTCGCTCGCGCTGTCCCGTGTCGAGGCGGAGGAGTTCGTCGCCGGCTGGGGTGGCGTCGGGGTCGCGGCGGTGAACGGGCCTGCTACGACGGTGATCTCCGGGCCGGTCGGCGGGTTGCAAGGTGTGTATGACGAGTGTGAGCGGCGTGGGGTGCGGGCTCGGTGGATTCCGGTCGACTACGCGTCGCATTCCGAGCACGTCGAACGCATCGAGGCCCGGTTGCTGACCGACCTCGCGGGAATCACGCCGCGTGGGAGTGGGATCCCGTTCTACTCCACGGTTACTGGTGAGCTGCTGGACACGAGTACGCTCGACGCCGCCTACTGGTACCGCAACCTGCGCCAAACAGTCCTGTTCTCCGACACGATCCACACCCTGGCAGAAGCCGGCAGCCACGCGTTCATCGAGGTCAGCGCGCACCCCGTGCTCGTCCCGGCGCTGCACGACATCCTCCAGGACTCCGAAGCCATCGTCGTAGGCTCGCTGCGCCGTGATGAAGGCAGCCTGGACCGGCTGATCCGGTCTGCGACCGAAGCCTACGTCCGTGGCGTGGACATCGACTGGGCCGTTGTGCAGCCGATCGGCCGAACGGTGGTGCTGCCCACCTACGCCTTCCAGCGGGAGCGGTACTGGCTCGAACGTTCCGCACTCGGCGATTCGTCCGATGTGGACGGAGATGCGTTCTGGGCCGCAGTGGAGCGCGGTGATGCCGAGGCGCTGAGCGTCGATCTCGGCGTCGCCGAGGACACACCGTTGCGGGAGCTGGTGCCCGCGCTGTCCGCTTGGCGCCGTCGCCGCGACCAGGACGTGGTGGTCGACCGGTGGCGTTACCGGGTGGACTGGCGAGTCCTGCCCAAGGGCACCGTCGGGGTGCCGGGTCGGTGGCTGGTGGTCCGGCCTGCCGGTGCGGCAGGCGATCTCGCCGACCGGATCGCGAACGTCCTCGGTGCGGACGTGCTGGAACTGGGCGCACCCGACCGCCCGGCCTGGGCCGGACTGCTCGCTGCCCACCGCGACTGCACGGGGATCATCTCGCTGCCGGTGCCGACCGACGCCGGGTTGGTGTCCACCGTGACGCTGGTGCAGGCCGTGCTGGCCGCCGGCCTGGACGCGCGGGTGTGGGCGGTCACCCAGGGGGCGGTGGGTACCGGTGGCGATGACGCGGTGCTGCATCCGGAGCAGGCCCAGGTGTGGGGAGCGGGCCGGGTGATCGCTCTGGAACATCCGGATCTTTGGGGCGGCCTGATCGATCTGCCGGCCGATCCCGAACTGGTCCTGGAACGCGATCTCGCCGCAGTCCTCAGCGGCGCGGAGGACCAGGTCGCGTTGCGGCCCGGGGGTGTCTACGGTCGCCGGCTGGTACGCGCCGGGGCGGTGTCGAAGACGGGCTCGTGGTCGGCGCGGGGGACGGTGCTGATCACCGGTGGCACCGGCGGCTTGGGTGCGCACGTTGCGCGCTGGATGGCGGCGCACGGTGCCGAGCACCTGGTGTTGACGAGCCGCCGTGGCCCGGATGCGCCCGGTGCGGTCGATCTGCGGGAAGAGTTGGCCCAGCTCGGCGCGGACGTGACGATCGCCGCTTGTGACGTGGCCGATCGCGATGCCCTCGCCGCGCTGCTCGACAACCTGCGGGCCGATGGTCACGCGATCCGCACCGTCGTCCACACCGCGGGCGTGGTCGCTGTCGAAGAGGTCGTGCACCTTGACCCCAGCGCGATCCGAGAGGTGTTGGCGGGGAAGGTCCGCGGCGCGATTCTGCTGGACGAACTGCTGGCCGACACCCCGTTGGACGCCTTCGTGCTGTTCTCGTCGAACGCGGGCGTGTGGGGCAGCGGTGGGCAGGCGGCCTACGCGGCGGCGAACGCGTTCCTCGACGCGTTGGCGGACTGGCGTCGGGCACGGGGCAGGCAGGCGACGTCCATCGCCTGGGGCGCCTGGGCGGGCGCGGGCATGGTCGAGGAGACGGACGCCGGCGAACTGCTCCGGCGGCAGGGCGTTCGGGCGATGGACCCGGAGCTCGCCGTTGCCGCCCTCATCCGCGCGCTGGAGTGCGACGAGCGGTTCCTGGCCGTTGCCGACGTCGACTGGGCCTCGTTCGCGCCGGTCTTCACCGCCCACCGGCCGAGTCAGCTCATCGGGGAACTCGACGAGGTACGTGATGCGCTCGCCGTCGACACGTCCGGGAAGGACGTCACCGAGCTCGGGAAGCGCCTGCTGCCGTTGGGGCCAGCCGAGCGTTTTGGTGTGGTGTTGGAGTTGGTGTGTGGGTGTGTGGCGGGGGTGTTGGGGTTTGGTTCGGGTGGTGTGGTGGAGGTTGGTCGGGCGTTTCGGGAGTTGGGTCTCGATTCGTTGACGGCGGTGGAGTTGCGGAATCGGTTGGGTGTGGCGGCGGGGTTGCGTTTGCCGGTGTCGGTGGTTTTCGACTATCCGAATGCGGAGGCGTTGGCGCGGTTTGTGGTTGACGAGTTGGTCGGTGCTTCCCGTGAGGTGGTTGAGCGCCAGGTCGTTGCGCAAGTGGTTGACGATCCGATCGTGATCGTGGGGATGGGTTGCCGGTTCCCTGGTGGGGTGTCCTCGCCGGAGGGGTTGTGGGACCTGGTCGCGGCCGGTGCCGATGCTGTGGGTGGGTTCCCGACCGACCGGGGCTGGGACCTTGAAGGGCTCTACGACTCCGATCCCGATGCGGTGGGGAAGTCGTACACGCGCAGTGGTGGGTTCCTGTACGAGGCCGGCGATTTTGATGCCGGGTTCTTCGGGATTTCGCCGCGTGAGGCGTTGGCGATGGATCCGCAGCAGCGGTTGTTGTTGGAGGTGTCGTGGGAGGCGATCGAGGGCGCCGGGGTTGATCCGCTTTCTCTTCGTGGTGGTCAGGTGGGTGTTTTTGTCGGGGCGAGTCATCGGGATTATGTGTCCGGTGTGGCTCCGGTGGAGGTCGAGGGTTATTCGCTGACGGGTAATGCGTCGAGTGTGGTGTCTGGTCGGGTTGCGTATTTTTTGGGCCTGGAGGGTCCGGCGGTGACGGTGGATACGGCGTGTTCGTCGTCTCTGGTGGCGTTGCATTTGGCGGCTCAGTCGTTGCGGTTGGGTGAGTGTTCGTTGGCGTTGGCGGGTGGTGTGGCGGTGATGCCGCATGCCGATGTGTTTGTGGAGTTCAGTCGTCAGCGTGGTCTTGCTGTGGATGGGCGTTGTAGGTCGTTCGCGGCGGGTGCTGACGGGACTGGGTGGGCCGAGGGTGTCGGTGTGTTGGTGGTGCAGCGGCTGTCGGACGCGCTGGCCGAGGGACGTCGGGTTCTGGCGGTGGTTCGGGGGAGTGCGGTCAACCAGGACGGTGCTTCGAACGGCTTGACGGCGCCGAATGGTCCGGCGCAGCAGCGGGTTATCCGTGCGGCCCTTGCCCAAGCCCAGTTGGAGCCGGGTGATGTGGATGTGGTGGAGGCGCACGGGACAGGGACGCGGTTGGGCGACCCGATCGAGGCGCATGCTTTGTTGGCGACCTACGGCCAGGATCGTGAGCGTCCGTTGTGGCTGGGTTCGTTGAAGTCGAACATCGGGCATGCGCAGTCCGCTGCGGGTGTTGGCGGGATCATCAAGATGGTCATGGCGATGCGGCACGGAGTGCTGCCCCGGACCTTGCACGCCGAGGAGCCGACGCCGGAGGTCGACTGGTCGTCGGGTGCGGTGTCGTTGTTGACGGAGAGCCAGGAGTGGCCTGAGACGGGTCGTCCGTATCGGGCCGGCGTGTCGTCGTTCGGTATCAGTGGCACGAATGCGCACGTGATTCTGGAGTCGCCCGAGCCCGAGCCCGAGCCCGAGCCCGAGCCTGAGGCCGAGGTGGAGTCGGTGTCGGGGCCTGGTGTGTGGGTGTTGTCGGGGAAGTCGCCGGAGGCGTTGCGGGCGCAGGCGGTGCGGTTGGCTGAGCATGTGCGCCGAGTGCCTGTCGGCGTGGCTGACGTTGGGGCGTCGTTGTTGCGGCGGTCGCGGTTCGTGCATCGGGCGGTCGTCACTGGTGCTGATCGGGATGTGTTGCTGGCCGGCTTGGACGCGGTGGGTGTCGGGGTTTCCGATGCGGTCGACGTGGTGTCGGGAGCCGGTGGCGTGGCGGTGGTTTTTGGTGGGCAGGGTTCGCAGCGGGTCGGGATGGGCCGTGAGCTGTATGAGCGGTTCCCTGTTTTTGCCGAGGCTTTTGACGAGGTGGTGGGCCACTTCGAGCCTGGGTTGCGGGACGTCATGTGGAGTGATGAGGAGGGGTTGGGTGCGACCCTCTACACCCAACCTGCTTTGTTTGCGTTCGAGGTTGGCGTGTTCCGGTTGTTGGAGTCGTGGGGTGTCGAGGTCGAGGCCGTTGCCGGGCATTCGATTGGTGAGATCACGGCGGCGCACGTCGCAGGAGTGCTGAGCCTTGAGGATGCGTCGACGCTGGTGGCGGTGCGGGCGTCGGTGATGCAGGCGTTGCCCGAGGGTGGCGCGATGGTCGCTGTCGGTGCCGGCGAGGACGTCGTCCGTGGGTTGCTTCCGGGTGACGGGGTGTCGATCGCGGCGGTGAACGCGCCGGAGTCGGTTGTCGTGTCTGGGATAGAGGACGCGGTGCTCGCGGTGGCTGATCGGGCGAAGGCGGCTGGGTTGCGTACTACTCGTTTGCGGGTGTCGCACGCTTTCCATTCGGTGTTGATGGACCCGGCGCTTGATGGGTTCGTGAAGAGGATCGACGCAATCACGCCGCAGGAGCCGAGGATTCCGGTGGTTTCCGGTGTGACCGGTGAGCTTGCTGGTGAGGGGTATGGCACGGCCGCGTATTGGGCTGAGCATGTGCGTGAGCCGGTGAGGTTCGCGGATGTGGTTCGCACGTTGAACGCGCAGGGTGTGGCGACGTTGGTGGAGGTGGGGCCGCGCAGTGTGTTGGCGGCTCCTGCGACCGACACGTTGGCCGGTGCCGACGTGGCCGTGGTGACGGCGTCAGACCCGGGAACTCTGGTGTCTGCGGTGGGCAAGGCTCACGCCCGTGGCGCGGAGGTGGACTGGGAACGGATCGTGCCGGCGGGACGGGTCGTGCCGCTCCCGTCCTACGCCTTCCAGCGCGAGCGGTACTGGATCACGCGACCGTCGGTGCAACGGGGTGAAGCCGATGACAACGGGTGGCGCTACCACGTCACCTGGCAGGCACTGCCCGCGAGCCGTCCCACGACGTTGTCCGGCAGGTGGCTCGTCGTCACGCCGAGTGGTGCTCCGGCGGTCCGGGAGATCGCCGACCAGGCCGCACTCGCCGTCGGCGCGAAGTCCGTGCTGGAGCTGGAGGTCGCCGAGCCGGATCGGGTTGCTTGGGCGCGGTTGCTGCACGCGGAGGGAGAGGTGGCGGGAATCGTCTCCCTGCTGGCCCTTGCTCCCGACGAGGCCGGCGAAGGCGTCGGCGTGGTCGCCACGGCGACGCTGGTGCAGGCCGTGCTGGACTCCGGACCCGGACTCCGGGTCTGGGCGCTCACACAGGGCGCGGTGGGCACCGGGCACACCGACCCGGTCCGCGATCCCATTCAGGCGCAGGTGTGGGGTGCGGGGCCGGTGATCGCGCTGGAGCACCCCGAGCTGTGGGGTGGCGTGATCGACCTGCCCGAGACCGCCGGGGGCGTGATCGTGCGCGACCTCGCCGCTGTGCTCGGTGGTGCCGAGGACCAGGTCGCGTTGCGGCCGGACGGCGTCTACGGACGGCGCCTGACGCGTGCGCGTGCCGGTGACGCCGCCGCCCGGTGGCAGGCATCCGGGACGGTGCTGATCACGGGCGGTACCGGTGGCCTGGGTATGCACGTGGCGCGCTGGGTTGCTGTACGCGGTGCCGATCACGTCGTGCTGGTGAGCCGTCGAGGACCGGGGGCGGAGGGCGCGGCGGAGCTGCGGGCCGAGCTCGAATCATTGGGTGCGCGGGTGACGATCGCGGCCTGTGACGTGACCGATGCCGCGCAGATGGCGCAGGTGGTTGCTGGCATCGCGGACGACCGGCCGTTGTCGGTGGTGCACGCCGCCGGGGCGGTGAGTGACGGTGTCGTCGGTTCGCTGCCGCCGGCGGCGTGGTCGTCGGTGCTGGGTGTGAAAGTCGCGGGCACGCGGGTCTTGGAAGAGGTGACGGCAGGCCGGGATGTGCCGGTGTTCGTGGTGTTCTCCTCCCTGGCGGCAACGGTGGGCAACGCCGGACAGAGCAACTACAGCGCGGCGAACGCGTGCGTCGACGCGATGATGGAACGTCGTCGGGCACGTGGCCTGGCCGGGACGTCGGTGGCGTGGGGGCCGTGGGCCGGCGACGGCATGGCCGCCAAGGTCGGCCCGGAAGGCGTCGACAGCTGGAGCCGGGGCGGGATCACCGCGATGGAGCCCGGCGCCGCGATCGACGTGCTGGAGCGGGTCCTGGCGCTCGGTGAGACCAGCGTCGCGGTCGCCGCCGTCGACTGGGCGCGGTTCGCCGAGGTGTTCACCCTGACGCGGCCGAGTCCGCTGCTCGAACACCTCGTTCCCGCGCCGACCGGCGAGAGCGCCGCACCCGCTGTCGAGCCGATCACCGGCCGGCTGGCCGCGCTCGGCCCCGTCGAGGCCGAGCGCGTGCTGCTCGACCTCGTGCGGGAGCACAGCAGCGAGGTGCTGGGGCACAGGGCGTTGCTCGGGCCGGACGAGACGTTCACCGATGTCGGCTTCACGTCGTTGGCGGCGATCCAGTTGCGCAACCGGCTGAACACCGTGACCGGGCTGACGTTGTCGGCGGCGGTCACCTACGACTACCCGACGCCCCGCGCGCTCGCCCACCGCATCACCGTGCTGCTCTTCCGGGACACCGATCCGGTCGACAGCGTCATCGCCGAGATCGAGAAGGTCGAGTCGGTGCTCGCGGTGCTGCCGGACGACGGCGCGCGATCCCGGGTTGCCAACCGGTTGCAGGCGTTGCTGGTGAAGGTGCACACCGGCCGTGCGGCGGGCGGCGGGTCCGGGGGTGACGACCTGGAGTCCGCGACGTCCGAGGAGATGTTCGACTTCATCGACAAGCAGCTCGGACTTTCCTGACAGGCCAAGCTCTGCCCGCCGGGGCGTCGGATCATTGGGAGTGGAAGACCGTGGACGAGGCGAAACTTCTTTCCTACCTCAAGCGCGTGACCGCCGATCTGCAACAGACCCGTCAGCGGCTGCTGGAGGTGGAGTCGGCCGAGCAGGAGCCCGTCGTCATCGTCGGCATGGGCTGCCGCTTCCCCGGTGGTGTGGCCGGCGCGAAGGACCTGTGGGAGCTGGTGGCCGCCGGCCGGGACGCGATCGCCGACCTGCCCGGTGACCGGGGCTGGGACGTCGATGCGATCTACGACCCTGATCCGGACGCGGTCGGCAAGTCCTACGTGCGCACGGGCGGGTTCCTGACGGACGCGACCGGGTTCGACGCCGGGTTCTTCGGGGTGTCGCCGCGTGAGGCGTTGGCGATGGATCCGCAGCAGCGGTTGTTGCTGGAGGTGTCGTGGGAGGCGATCGAGGACGCGGGGGTGGACCCGCTGTCGTTGCGCGGTGAACGGGTCGGCGTCTTCGCCGGCACCAACGGCCAGGCATACGGGTCGCTGGTCGCCGCCAGGGACGCGGTGAGTGACGGTTACCTGGCAACAGGCATCGCCGCGAGCGTCGTGTCGGGCCGGGTCTCGTACTGCCTGGGGCTGGAAGGTCCGGCGGTGACGATCGACACCGCTTGTTCGTCGTCGTTGGTGGCGCTGCACCTGGCGGCGCAGTCGTTGCGGGCGGGCGAGTGCACGATGGCACTGGCCGGTGGTGTGACCGTGATGTCCGACATCAGCGTGTTCGTGGAGTTCAGCCGTCAGCGCGGGCTTGCGGTTGACGGGCGGTGCAAAGCGTTCGGTGCGGGTGCCGACGGAACCGGTTGGGGCGAAGGCGTTGGCGTGCTGGTGTTGCAGCGCTTGTCGGACGCACGCCGTGAGGGTCGCCGGGTGCTGGCTGTGGTTCGGGGTAGTGCGGTCAACCAGGACGGCGCCAGCAACGGTTTGACGGCACCGAACGGGCCGTCGCAGCAGCGGGTGATCAGGGCCGCGTTGGCCGAGGCACGGCTGGAGCCCGCAGACGTCGATGCGGTGGAGGCGCACGGGACCGGGACGCGGTTGGGTGACCCGATCGAGGCGGATGCGCTGCTGGCGACGTATGGGCAGGGCAGGGAACGGCCGTTGTGGCTGGGTTCGTTGAAGTCGAACATCGGGCACACGCAGGCTGCTGCGGGTGTTGGTGGCGTGATCAAGATGGTGATGGCGATGCGGCACGGGGTGTTGCCCCGGACCCTGCACGCCGAGGAGCCGACGTCGGAGGTCGACTGGTCGTCGGGCGCGGTTTCGCTGCTGACCGAGAACCAGGAATGGCCGGAGGTGGGGCGTCCGCGTCGTGCCGGTGTCTCGTCGTTCGGCATCAGCGGCACGAATGCGCACGTGATCTTGGAGCAGCCGGAGCCGGAGGCTGACGCCGAGCCTGGTACTGGTCCTGGTGTGTGGGTGTTGTCGGCGAAGTCTCCCGAGGCTTTGCGGGCGCAGGCGGTGCGGTTGGCTGAGCATGTCCGTGAGCGGCCTGGGTTCTCCGTGGCTGACATCGGGGCGTCGTTGGCTCGGCGGTCGCGGTTTGATCACCGTGCGGCGGTGACTGGTGCGGATCGGGATGCACTGCTGTCCGGTTTGGACTCCTTGACTGCGGCACGTGCGGTTCCGGGCGCCTCCGATGTGGTGCTGGTGTTCCCGGGTCAGGGTTCGCAGTGGCGGGGGATGGGGCGGGAGCTGTGGGAGTCCAGCTCGGTGTTCCGTGACGTGTTGGGTGAGTGCGCCGAGGTGCTGGATCCGCTGGTGGGGTTCTCTGTGGTGGATGTGGTGCGGGGTCAGGCCGACATGCCCAGCGTTGAGCTGGGTGGCGGTGTGGTGGACAGGGTGGATGCGGTTCAGCCGGTTCTGTTCGCGGTGATGGTGGCGTTGGCTCGGGTGTGGCGGTCGTGGGGTGTTCGGGTCGCGGGTGTGGTGGGTCATTCGCAGGGTGAGATTGCTGCTGCGTGTGTTGCGGGTGCGTTGTCGCTTGAGGATGCGGCGACGGTGGTGGCGCTGCGTTCGCGCGCGTTGCTGGCGTTGTGTGGTGAGGGCTCGATGATGTCGCTCGCGCTCTCCCGTGCCGAGGCCGAAGAACTCATCACGGGCTGGGGCGGTGTCGGTGTTGCGGCGGTGAACGGGCCTGCTACGACGGTGGTTTCCGGGCCGGTCGGCGGGTTGCAGGGCGTTTATGACGAGTGTGAGCGGCGGGGGGTTCGGGCTCGGTGGATTCCGGTCGACTACGCCTCGCACTCGGAGCACGTCGAGCGTATCGAGGCCGAGCTTCTGACGGAGTTGGCCGGGATCAGGCCGCGTGGGAGTGAAATCCCGTTCTATTCCACGGTTACCGGTGAGCGGGTGGACACCGCTGGGCTGGACGCCGCCTACTGGTATCGCAACCTGCGGCAGACGGTCCTGTTCTCCGACACGATCGGAGTTGCAGCGCAAGAGGGGCACCGTGCGTTCGTCGAGGTGAGCGCGCACCCGGTGCTGGTCCCGGCGTTGCACGACATCCTCCAGGACGTCGAAGCCGTCGTCGTCGGCTCGCTGCGGCGCGATGAAGGCAGCCTGGACCGGTTGGTCCGGTCCGCTATCGAAGCGTTCGTCGGCGGTGTCGACATCGACTGGACGAAGGTCATCCCGCCCGGACGAGTGGTTCCGCTGCCCACATACGCCTTCCAGCACCAGAGGTTCTGGCCCGAAACCGGCACGACTGCCGGTGACGTCCGGTCGGCCGGGCTGTCTCCGGCGGGTCACCCGCTGCTCGGCGCCGCCGTCACCCTGGCCGAAGGTGACGGGATGTTGTTCACAGGGCAGTTGTCGCCCTCGGCGATGCCCTGGATCTCCGACCACCGGGCGATGGGCGCGGTGCTGCTGCCGGGCACGGCCTTCGTAGAGCTCGCGCTGCACGTCGGTGAGCAGGTCGGCTGCGAGCACGTCGAGGAACTGACGTCGCACGCACCGCTGCTGTTCCCGGGACGTGACGCCGTGCAGGTGCAGATCGCCGTGGGCGCGCCGGACGAGTCGGGGCGGCGGCCGTTCAGCGTCCACTCCCGGCCCGGTGGCGCGACGGACCAGCCGTGGACGCGGAACGTCAGCGGCGTGCTGACGGGTGAACCGAGCACCCGGCCGCGTTTCGACGCGACGGTCTGGCCGCCCGCCGACGCGACGCCGATGGACGTGGAGGACTTCTACCGGCGTGCGGACGCGAGCGGACACGACTACGGCCCGGCCTTCCAGGGGCTGGTGGCCGCGTGGCGGCGTGGGGACGACGTGTTCGCTGAAACCCGGTTGCCCGAAGGCGTCGACGGGCACGGCTACGGCGTGCACCCCGCGTTGCTCGACGCGTCGCTGCACGGGATGCTGCTGGCCGCGCTGGACGACGCCGCCGCCGGTGCCGAGGTCCAGCCCAAGCTGCCGTTCGCCTGGAGCGGCGTGTCGCTGCACGCGACCGGCGCGCACGCGTTGCGCGTGCGGCTCTCCCGCAGCGGGTCGGACACGATCATGCTCGATGCGGCGGATGTCGAAGGCGCTCCGGTGCTCTCCGTCGGAGGTCTGCTGTCGCGGCCGGTGACGGACGAGGCGCTCCAGGCGGCGAGTACGCCGGACCCGGTGTGGGTGGTCGACTGGGTGGGCGTCGAAGCGGGCGATGTCGCCGAGTGGGTCACGCTCGGGGACGGCGGGTTGGCCGAGCTTCCGACGCCCGTCCCGCAGGCCGTCGTGGTGCCCGTGGCGGCTTCCGGCGGGGACCTGCCCGGCCAGGTTCGGGAGGCCACCCACCGCGTGCTCGCGCTGGTGCGGGACTGGCTGGCCGACGAGAGGTTCGCGTCCTCGAAGCTGGTCTTCGCCACCTCCGGGGCGGTCGCCGCCGAGCCCGGTGAGGGCGTTCGGGATCTCGCCGCCGCAGCGGTGTGGGGCCTGGTGAAGTCCGCGCAGTCGGAGAACCCCGACCGGTTCGTGCTCGTCGACGCCGAACCGCAGGACGTCGCCGCCGCCGTCGGCTCGGGAGAGCCCCAGGTGGCTGTGCGCGGCGGCCGGGTGCTGGCGCCCCGGCTCGCCGCCCCGCGCGACCCGTTGACTCTGCCTCAGGGAAACCACTGGCGGCTGGAGACGTCGGGCAGCGGCAGCTTCGAGGAGTTGGCGCTGGTTCCCCGCCCGCAGCTCGCCGAGCCGTTGCGGGGTGAACAGGTTCGCGTGTCGGTGCGGGCCGCCGCGCTCAACTTCCGCGATGTCGCGGTCGCGTTGGAGATGATCCCCGGCCAGCGGCTGCTCGGCAGCGAGGCCGCCGGCGTGGTGACCGAGGTCGGGCCGGACGTCACCGACCTGGTGCCGGGCGACCGCGTCATGGGCTTCTACGCCGGGGTGTTCGGGCCGACCGGTGTCACGGACCGGGTCATGCTCGCGCGCATCCCCGACGACTGGTCGGACGTGCGGGCGGCGTCCGTGCCGGTCGTGTTCCTCACCGCGTACTACGGCTTTCGCGACCTGGCGCACGTCGGGCCGGGCGACCGGGTGCTGGTGCACGCGGGTGCGGGCGGCATCGGCATGGCGGCGATCCAGCTGGCCCGGTACATGGGTGCCGAGGTGTACGCCACCGCCAGTCCGGCGAAGTGGCACGTCCTGCGCTCGCTGGGGCTGGACGACGACCACATCGCGTCTTCGCGGGACCTGACGTTCGAGGCGAAGTTCGGCGGCGGCTTCACCGTCGTGCTCAACTCGCTCGCCCGCGAGTACGTCGACGCGTCGCTGCGGCTGCTGGCCCCCGGCGGCTGGTTCCTGGAGATGGGCAAGACCGACAAGCGCGACCCGGACGACCACCCTAACGTGCGCTACCGGGCGTTCGAGCTCGGCGACGCGGGTCCGGCCCGGATCGGCGAGATGCTCGCCGAGGTGCTGGCGCTGTTCGAGGCGGGCGTGCTCGCGCCGCTGCCGATCACCGCGTGGGACCTGCGGGACGCGCGCGACGCGTTCCGGTTCATGAGCCAGGCCCGGCACATCGGCAAGATCGTCTTCACGGTGCCGTCCGGTCCCGACCCCGACGGCACGGTGCTGATCACCGGCGGCACCGGCATGCTCGGCACCCGCGTGGCCCGGCGCCTGGTGGAACGCGACGGCGTCCGGCACCTCCTGCTGCTCGGCAGGCGCGGCCGTGACGCGGCAGGGGCGGCGGAGCTCGAACGCGACCTCACCGCGCTCGGCGCCCACGTCACGATCGCCGCCTGCGACGTCGCCGACCGTGCCGCGCTCGCCGAGGTGCTGGCGGAGATCCCCGCCGCACATCCGTTGCGGTCGGTGATCCACTGCGCGGCCACCCTGGACGACGGCCTGGTCACGTCGCTGACCCCGGAGCGGCTCGACGCGGTGCTGCGGGCCAAGGTCGACGCCGCCGCGCACCTGCACGAGCTGACCCGGGGGATGGACATCGCCGAGTTCATCCTGTTCTCCTCGGCCGCCGGCACGTTCGGTGCCGCCGGGCAGGGCAACTACGCCGCCGCCAACTCGTTCCTCGACGCGCTGGCTGAGCACCGACGTGCCGCAGGGCTGCCCGCGCAATCCCTGGCCTGGGGTTTCTGGGAGGAGCGCAGCGACACCACGCGGCACCTGGCGGACGCGGACATCCGACGGATGTCGCGGTCCGGTGTCGTCGCACTGTCCACTAAGGACGGACTGGAGCTGTTCGACGTGGTTCGGCGCCGGCCGGAAGCCGTGCTGGTGCCGATTCCGCTGGATCTGCCCGCTTTGCGCGCCAAGGACGAGGTCCAGCCACTCCTGCGCGGCCTGGTCGGGGCGGTGCGGCGGAGGAAGACCGCCGCGTCCGCACCGGACGCCGTCGGGACGTCCGACCTGCGCCGGCGCCTGCTGTCGTTGGGTGCGGGTGAGCGTTTTGGTGTGGTGTTGGAGTTGGTGTGTGGGTGTGTGGCGGGGGTGTTGGGGTTTGGTTCGGGTGGTGTGGTGGAGGTTGGTCGGGCGTTTCGGGAGTTGGGTCTCGATTCGTTGACGGCGGTGGAGTTGCGGAATCGGTTGGGTGTGGCGGCGGGGTTGCGTTTGCCGGTGTCGGTGGTTTTCGACTATCCGAATGCGGAGGCGTTGGCCCGGTTTGTGGTTGACGAGTTGGTCGGTGCTTCTCGCGAGGTTGTTGAGCGTCCTGTTGCCGCCGGGGGTCTCACTGACGATCCGATCGTGATCGTGGGGATGGGCTGTCGGTTCCCTGGTGAGGTGTCGTCGCCGGAGGGGTTGTGGGATCTGGTGGCGTCCGGCGGGGACGCCGTCGGCGGCTTTCCGCTGGATCGCGGCTGGGACACCGACGCGTTGTTCGACCCCGACCCGGACGCGGTGGGCAAGACTTACACGCGGCACGGCGGGTTCGTGGCTGATGCCGGCGATTTTGATGCCGGGTTCTTCGGGATTTCGCCGCGTGAGGCGTTGGCGATGGATCCGCAGCAGCGGTTGTTGTTGGAGGTGTCGTGGGAGGCGATCGAGGGCGCCGGGGTTGATCCGCTTTCCCTTCGTGGTGGTCAGGTGGGTGTTTTTGTCGGGGCGAGTCATCGGGATTATGTGTCCGGTGTGGCTCCGGTGGAGGTCGAGGGTTATTCGCTGACGGGTAATGCGTCGAGTGTGGTGTCTGGTCGGGTTGCGTATTTTTTGGGCCTGGAGGGTCCGGCGGTGACGGTGGATACGGCGTGTTCGTCGTCTCTGGTGGCGTTGCATTTGGCGGCTCAGTCGTTGCGGTTGGGTGAGTGTTCGTTGGCGTTGGCGGGTGGTGTGGCGGTGATGCCGCATGCCGATGTGTTTGTGGAGTTCAGTCGTCAGCGTGGTCTTGCTGTGGATGGGCGTTGTAGGTCGTTCGCGGCGGGTGCTGACGGGACTGGGTGGGCCGAGGGTGTCGGTGTGTTGGTGGTGCAGCGTCTCTCCGTGGCCCGCCGTGAGGGTCGTCGGGTGTTGGCGGTGGTTCGGGGTAGTGCGGTCAACCAGGACGGTGCCAGCAACGGTTTGACGGCGCCGAATGGTCCGTCGCAGCAGCGGGTGATTCGGGCGGCCCTTGCGCAGGCCGGGTTGGAGCCGGGTGATGTGGATGTGGTGGAGGCGCACGGGACCGGGACGCGGTTGGGTGATCCGATCGAGGCGCAGGCGTTGTTGGCGACCTATGGGCAGGGTCGGGAGCGTCCGTTGTGGCTGGGTTCGTTGAAGTCGAACATCGGGCATGCGCAGTCCGCTGCGGGTGTTGGCGGGATCATCAAGATGGTCATGGCGATGCGGCACGGAGTGCTGCCCCGGACCTTGCACGTGGACGAGCCGACGCCGCACGTGGACTGGAGTTCCGGCTCGGTTTCGCTGCTGACCGAGAACCAGGAGTGGCCTGAGGTCGGGCGTCCTCGGCGAGCTGGCGTCTCCTCGTTCGGCATCAGTGGCACCAACGCCCACGTCATCCTGGAAGCTGCCGAATCGGTAGCGGAGCCGGATGTTGAGCCGGCGCCGGGGCTTGGGGTGTGGGTGTTGTCGGGGAAGTCGCCGGAGGCGTTGCGGGCGCAGGCGGTGCGGTTGGCTGAGCACGTGCGCCGAGTTCCCGTTGGTGTGGCTGACGTTGGGATTTCGTTGTTGCGGCGGTCGCGCTTCGAGCATCGAGCCGTGGTGGTTGGCGCGGACCGGGATGTGTTGCTGGCCGGCTTGGACGCGGTGGGTGTCGGGGTTTCCGATGCGGTCGACGTGGTGTCGGGAGCCGGTGGCGTGGCGGTGGTTTTTGGTGGGCAGGGTTCGCAGCGGGTCGGGATGGGCCGTGAGCTGTATGAGCGGTTCCCTGTTTTTGTGGAGGCTTTTGACGAGGTGGTGGGCCACTTCGAGCCTGGGTTGCGGGATGTCATGTGGGGTGATGAGGAGGGGTTGGGTGCGACCCTCTTCACGCAGCCTGCGTTGTTTGCGTTCGGGGTTGGGTTGTTCCGGTTGTTGGAGTCGTGGGGTGTCGAGGTCGAGGCTGTTGCCGGGCATTCGATTGGTGAGATCACGGCGGCGCATGTTGCGGGTGTGTTGAGTCTTGAGGATGCGTCGACGCTGGTGGCGGCGCGGGCGTCGGTGATGCAGGCGTTGCCCGAGGGTGGTGCGATGGTTGCTGTCGGCGCTGGTGAGGACGTCGTCCGTGCGCTGATGGCGGAATCCGGAGTGTCGATCGCGGCGGTGAACGCGCCGGAGTCTGTTGTCGTGTCCGGGATAGAGGACGCGGTGCTCGCGGTGGCAGACCGGGCGCGAGCGGCTGGGCTGCGTACTACGCGGTTGCGGGTGTCCCACGCCTTCCATTCGGTGTTGATGAACCCGGCGCTCGATCAGTTTGTGCGGGCGATCACGGCGATCACTCCGCAGCAGCCCAGGATTTCGGTGGTCTCCGGCGTGACCGGTGAGCTTGCTGGTGAGGGGTATGGCACGGCCGCGTATTGGGCTGAGCATGTGCGTGAGCCGGTGAGGTTCGCTGATGTCGTCCGCACGTTGGAGGCACAGGGCGTAGGCACGTTGGTGGAGGTCGGGCCGCGCAGTGTGTTGGCGGCTCCTGCGACCGACACCTTGGCCGGTGCCGACGTGGCCGTGGTGGTGGCCTCGAACGCGGAGAGCGCGGTGACCGCAGTCGGGCACGCCTACGCCCGTGGTGCCGAGGTCGAATGGGAACGGATCGTGCCCACAGGACGGGTCGTACCGCTGCCGTCCTACGCCTTCCAACGTCAGCGGTACTGGATCACTCAGGCACCGGTTGCGCAGCCTCGCCGCCAGGACGCCGTCGACGAGTGGCGTTACCGCGTCACCTGGGCTCCGCTGACCCCGGTCCGTGCCGACGCCGAGCGGGGCCGGTGGTTGGTGGTCGTTCCGGCGGGTGTTGCCGGGGACGTGCGTGACCAGGTCGCCGCCGCCCTGGGTGCGGAAGTGCTCGAACTCGACACCGCGAACCCCGACCGGGCGGCGTGGAATGCGGCGCTGACCGCCCGTGCCGGCGCGACCGGGGTGGTTTCCCTGTTGGCCGGCGTCCGGGCGACGACGGTACTGGTGCAGGCCGTGCTGGACGCGGGTCTGGACGTGCGGGTGTGGGCGGTGACCCAGGGCGCGGTCGGTACCAGCGCCGACGACCCGGTGATGTACCCGGAGCAGGCGCAGGTATGGGGCGCGGGCCGAGTGATCGCCCTGGAGCACCCGGACCTCTGGGGTGGTCTGATCGACCTCCCTGCCGACCTCGGTGCAGTGGTCGAACGCGACCTCGTCGCCGTTCTCGACGGCGACGAGGACCAGGTGGCCCTGCGTGCGGAAGGCGCGTTCGGACGGCGGCTCGTGCGGGCGGGCTCGGCGAGGCCCGGTGACTGGCGGGCACGGGGCACGGTGCTGATCACCGGAGGCACCGGAGGTCTGGGCGGCCGGGTGGCGCGCTGGGTGGCCACTCGTGGCGCCGAACGCGTCGTCCTGACGAGCCGACGCGGTGCGGACGCGCCGGGCGCGGACGAGCTCCGGGAGGAGTTGGTGCGGCTCGGGGTGGACGTCACGATCGCCGCCTGCGACGTCGCCGACCGCGTCGCCGTCACGGATCTGGTGGGGACGCTTCGCGCCGACAGCCACGACATCCGCACGGTCGTCCATGCCGCAGGTATCGGCCAGTTCACGCCCGCCGCAGAGGTGAGCGGCGAGGAACTGGATGCGGTCGCCGGGGCGAAGGTCGGCGGTGCAATGCACTTGGACGCGTTGTTCGGTGCGGAGCTCGACGCGTTCGTGCTCTTCTCGTCGGTGTCCGGCGTGTGGGGCAGCGGCGGGCAGGTGGGGTACGGCGCGGCCAACGCGTTCCTCGACGCGCTCGCCGAACAGCGCCGGGCGCGCGGCCTGGCGGCGACGGCGGTGGCGTGGGGTCCGTGGGCGGGAGAGGGCATGGGCGGGTCCGAGGAGTCCGCGCAGTTCCTGAACCGGTACGGGCTGAAGCCGATGGATCCGGGCCTCGCGATCGAAGCGTTGCGGCAGGCGCTCGACGGCGACGAGACCGCGGTTGTCGTCGCCGCCCTCGACTGGAGCCGGTTCGGCCCCACCTTCACCGCGACCAGGGTCTCCCCGTTGCTGGCCGAGCTGCCGGCAGCGGTCGACGAGCCGGCGGCGGACGACGGTGCGACCGCACTGCGCGAACGGATCGCGAAGGAGTCCGAAAAGGAACGCTCTCGGATCGTGGTGGAGCTGGTGCGGGAGAACGCCGCCGCAGTGCTCGGGCACGGGTCCGTCGCCCAGGTCGCCGCGACCGCCGCGTTCAAGGACATCGGGTTCGATTCGCTGATGGCCGTGCGGTTCCGCGACCGGTTGAACACGGCGCTGGGCGTGCGGCTGTCGTCCACCGCGGTGTTCGACTTCCCCAAGCCGGTGCTGCTGGCCGAGCACATCCTCGACCTGCTGCTGCCCGACACCGCCGACGAGGTGCACGCCGGGCTGGACAGCCTGGAGGCGGTGCTCGACAAGGCCGACGACGGTGTCCGGCACTCGGTCGTCCTGCGTCTGAAGGCGTTGACCGCGAAGTTGAGCACCTCCGACGGCGACGTCGCCGGGAAGATCGAGAGCGCGGGCGACGACGAGATCTTCGACTTCATCGATCGGCAGTTCGGCACTCCTGAAGCTCGTCTCGAAAACAGGTGAGAGCAATGGCGGACCAGGACAAGCTTCGCGAGTACCTCAAGCGCGTGACGCTGGACCTCTACCAGGCGCGGGAACGCCTGCGCGAGCTGGAGGAGCCGATCGCGATCGTGGGCATGGCGTGCCGGTACCCGGGCGGGGTCTCGTCGCCGGACGGCCTGTGGCGCCTGGTGAGCTCCGGTGGTGACGCCATCGGGGAGTTCCCCGTCGACCGGGGGTGGGACCTCGGCGAGTTGTACGACGCCGACCCCGATCGGGCAGGGAAGTCGTACACGCACCAGGGCGGGTTCGTGTACGACGCGGGTGGGTTCGATGCCGGGTTCTTCGGGATTTCGCCGCGTGAGGCGTTGGCGATGGATCCGCAGCAGCGGTTGTTGCTGGAGGCGTCGTGGGAGGCGTTCGAGGACGCGGGCGTGGACCCGGAGAGTGCGGCGGCGAAGAAGGCCGGTGTGTTCGTCGGCGTCAGCTACCAGGGCTATGGCGGCACCGCTGACCGGTCCGACGAGATCGCCGGACACCTGCTGACGGGCAACGCGGTGAGCGTCGCCTCGGGCCGGGTGTCGTACAGCCTGGGGCTTGAGGGCCCGGCGGTGACGGTGGATACGGCGTGTTCGTCCTCGTTGGTGGCGTTGCACTTGGCGGCTCAGTCGTTGCGGGCGGGCGAGTGCTCGATGGCGCTGGCCGGTGGTGTGACGGTGATGTCGAACGCCGAGGTGTTCGTGGAGTTCAGCCGTCAGCGCGGGCTTGCGGTTGACGGGCGGTGCAAGGCGTTCGGTGCGGGTGCCGACGGAACCGGTTGGGGCGAGGGCGTCGGCGTGCTGCTCGTGCAGCGTCTCTCCGTGGCCCGCCGTGAGGGTCGTCGGGTGTTGGCTGTGGTTCGGGGTAGTGCGGTCAACCAGGACGGTGCCAGCAACGGTTTGACGGCGCCGAATGGTCCGTCGCAGCAGCGGGTGATTCGGGCGGCCCTTGCGCAGGCCGGGTTGGAGCCGGGTGATGTGGATGTGGTGGAGGCGCACGGGACTGGGACGCGGTTGGGTGACCCGATTGAGGCTCAGGCGTTGATTGCCGCCTATGGGCGGGATCGGGAGCGTCCGTTGTGGCTGGGTTCGTTGAAGTCGAACATCGGGCACACGCAGGCTGCGGCCGGTGTGGCGGGTGTGATCAAGATGGTGATGGCGATGCGGCACGGGGTGTTGCCCCGGACCCTGCACGCCGAGGAGCCGACGTCGGAGGTCGACTGGTCGTCGGGCGCGGTTTCGCTGCTGACCGAGAACCAGGAATGGCCGGAGGTGGGGCGTCCGCGTCGTGCCGGTGTCTCGTCGTTCGGCATCAGCGGCACGAATGCGCACGTGATCTTGGAGCAGCCGGAGCCGGAGGCTGACGCCGAGCCTGGTACTGGTCCTGGTGTGTGGGTGTTGTCGGCGAAGTCTCCCGAGGCTTTGCGGGCGCAGGCGGTGCGGTTGGCTGAGCATGTGCGCCGAGTGCCTGTCGGCGTCGCCGATGTCGGGACGTCGTTGCTTCGAAGGGCTCGGTTTGCGCATCGGGCGGTCGTCACCGGTGCTGATCGGGATGTGTTGCTGGCTGGTCTGGACGCGGTGGGTGTCGGGGTTTCCGATGCGGTCGGTGTGGTGTCGGGAGCCGGTGGCGTGGCGGTGGTTTTTGGTGGGCAGGGTTCGCAGCGGGTTGGGATGGGCCGTGAGCTGTATGAGCGGTTTCCTGTCTTTGCGGAGGCGTTCGACGAAGTGCTGGGCCACTTTGAGCCCGGGTTGCGAGATGTCATGTGGGGTGTTGAGGAGGGATTAGGTCAGACCGGATTTACGCAGCCTGCTTTGTTTGCGTTCGGGGTTGGCGTGTTCCGGTTGTTGGAGTTGTGGGGTGTCGAGGTCGAGGCTGTTGCCGGGCATTCGATTGGTGAGATCACGGCGGCGCATGTTGCGGGTGTGTTGAGTCTTGAGGATGCGTCGACGCTGGTGGCGGCGCGGGCGTCGGTGATGCAGGCGTTGCCCGAGGGTGGTGCGATGGTTGCTGTCGGCGCTGGTGAGGACGTCGTCCGTGCGCTGATGGCGGAATCCGGAGTGTCGATCGCGGCGGTGAACGCGCCGGAGTCGGTTGTCGTGTCTGGGATAGAGGACGCAGTGCTCGCGGTGGCTGATCGGGCGAAGGCGGCTGGGTTGCGTACTACTCGGTTGCGGGTGTCCCACGCTTTCCATTCGGTGTTGATGGACCCGATGCTTGATCAGTTCGCGCGGGCGATCGAGACGATTTCGCCGCAGGAGCCGAGGATTCCGGTGGTCTCCGGCGTGACCGGTGAGCTTGCTGGTGAGGGGTATGGCACGGCCGCGTATTGGGCTGAGCATGTGCGTGAGCCGGTGAGGTTCGCGGATGTGGTTCGCACGTTGAACGCGCAGGGTGTGGCGACGGTGGTGGAGATCGGGCCGCGCAGTGTGTTGGCGGCTCCTGCGACCGACACGTTGGCCGGTGCCGACGTGGCCGTGGTGACGGCGTCGGACCCGGAAACCCTGCTGTCTGCGGTGGGCAAGACCTACGCCCGTGGGGCGGAGGTCGACTGGGAACGGATCGTGCCGGCGGGACGGGTCGTGCCGCTCCCGTCCTACGCCTTCCAGCGCGAGCAGTATTGGCTGGCACCGAAGGCGGTTCAGGGTCGGCAGCCTACTGGTCAGTGGGAATACGAGGTCACGTGGAAGGAGCTTCCGCCGGCGAAGCCTGCGGCGGTGACCGGACGGCGGCTGGCGGTCGTGCCCCGTGGCGTGGAGGCGGCCCAGGAGATCGCGCTCGCTGTCGGTGCGAAGGCCGTGCTGGAGCTGGATGCGGCCGAGCCGGATCGCGTCGCCTGGGCGCGGTCGCTGGCCGAGGAGGAGGACTTCACGGAGATCGTCTCCCTGCTGGCCCTCGCTCCCGGTGACGGGACGGGTGTGGTCGCCACGGCGGCGCTGGTGCAGGCCGTGCTGGATGCCGGTCTGGACGTCCGCGTGTGGGCGGTGACCCAAGGTGCGGTCGGCGTCGACGAACAGGTGTTGGATCCGGTGCAGGCCCAGGTCTGGGGCGCGGGCCGGGCGATCGCCCTGGAACACCCGGACCTCTGGGGTGGCTTGGTCGACCTGCCTGCCGATCCCGCTGTGGTGGACGAAAGCGTTCTCGACGGCGACGAGGACCAGCTCGCCGTGCGGGACTACGGCAGGTTCGGGCGTCGGCTCGCGCGGATCCACGCGGTCGATGTCGGTGCGCCGCAGGTGTCCGGGACGGTGCTGATCACCGGAGGAACCGGCGGCCTGGGTGCGCATGTGGCGCGGTGGGTGGCGGCGAACGGCGCCGATCACGTGGTGTTGGTGAGTCGCCGGGGCGCCGAGGCGCCGGGTGCGGCGGAACTGCGGGCCGAGCTGGAGGCAGTGGGCGCACGGGTGGAGATCGCGGCATGCGATGTCACCGATGCGTCGCAAATGGCGGCGGTCGTTGCCGGGGTGGCGGCTGATGAACCGTTGTCGGTGGTGCACGCCGCCGGCGTGGTCGAGGACGGTGTGGTCGGTTCGCTGCCGGTGTCGGCCTGGTCGTCGGTGCTGGGCGTGAAGGTTGCCGGCACTCGGGTGCTGGAGGAAGTAACCGCAGGTCGTGACGTCCCGGTGTTCGTGGTGTTCTCATCGCTCGCCGCGACGCTGGGCAACGCCGGGCAGAGCAACTACGGCGCGGCGAACGCGTGCCTGGACGCCATGATGGAGCGCCGCCGGGCACGTGGTCTGGCCGGCACCTCGGTGGCGTGGGGACCGTGGGCCGGTGGAGGCATGGCCGCGCGGGTCGGTCCCGAGGGGTGGAGCCGCCACGGCGTGACCGCGATGGACCCCGGGCGCGCGATCGAGGTGCTCCAGCGGCTGATCGCCCGTAACGCCACCACCGCCACCGTAGCCGACATCGACTGGGAGCGCTTCGTCCCGGCGTTCACCGCGACCCGGCCGAGCCCGCTCCTCGAAGAGCTCGCGCCGGCACCTGCGACCGAGGCGCCTGGGGGACTGGTCGAGCGGCTGCGTGCGCTCAGGCCGGCGGATGCCGTGCTCGCCGTGCTCGACCTCGTCCGACGGCACGGCGGTGAGGTGCTGGGACAGACGGCCTTGCTCGGCGCGGACGAGACGTTCACCGATGTCGGCTTCACGTCGCTGGCCGCGATCCAGCTGCGCAACCGGCTGAACACCGTGACCGGGCTGACGTTGTCGGCGGCGGTCACCTACGACTACCCGACACCGCGCGCGCTCGCCGACCACATCACGACGAGCCTGCTCGGGCTGACCGGCGAAGTCGAGCACCCCGCCGCGCCCGTCGAACTCGACGACGACCCGATCGTGGTGGTCGGCGTGGGCTGTCGCTTCCCCGGTGGCGTGGCCCACGCGGAGGACCTGTGGGAGCTGGTCGTGGGCGGCCGGGACGCGATTTCCGACTTCCCGGACGACCGTGGCTGGGACGTCGCGGCGATCTACGACCCCGACCCGGACGCGGTGGGGAAGTCGTACGTGCGCTCCGGCGGGTTTCTCCGCGACGCGGGCCACTTCGACGCCGGGTTCTTCGGCGTGTCGCCGCGTGAGGCGTTGTCGATGGATCCGCAGCAGCGCTTGTTGCTGGAAGTCTCGTGGGAGGCGATCGAGAACGCCGGAATCGACCCGCTGTCGTTGCGCGGCGGGCGGGTCGGCGTCTTCGCCGGCACCAACGGGCAGGACTACGCGTCGCTGGTCGCGGGCAGCAGCGCCGCAGGCGACGGCTACCTGGCGACGGGTAGTGCGGCCAGCGTGATGTCGGGCCGGGTCGCGTACTGCCTCGGCCTGGAAGGTCCGGCGGTGACGGTGGACACGGCGTGTTCGTCGTCTCTGGTGGCGCTACACCTCGCTGCCCAGTCGTTGCGCGCCGGGGAGTGCTCCATGGCGCTGGCCGGCGGTGTGACGGTGATGTCGAACGCCGAGGTGTTCGTGGAGTTCAGCCGTCAGCGTGGCCTGGCGCCGGATGGCCGGTGCAAGGCTTTCGGGGCCGGTGCCGACGGAACCGGGTGGGGCGAAGGCGTTGGCGTCCTCGTGGTGCAGCGCCTCTCGGACGCTCGCCGGGCAGGCCGCCGGGTGTTGGCGGTGGTTCGGGGTAGTGCGGTCAACCAGGACGGTGCCAGCAACGGTTTGACGGCGCCGAACGGGCCGTCGCAGCAGCGGGTGATTCGGGCGGCCCTTGCGCAGGCCGGGTTGGAGCCGGGTGATGTGGATGTGGTGGAGGCGCACGGGACCGGGACGCGGTTGGGTGATCCGATCGAGGCGCAGGCGTTGTTGGCGACGTATGGGCGCAACCGTGGGCGTCCGTTGTGGCTTGGTTCGTTGAAGTCGAACATCGGGCACACGCAGGCTGCGGCCGGTGTGGCGGGTGTGATCAAGATGGTGATGGCGTTGCAACACGGGGTGTTGCCGCGCACCCTGCACGCGGATGAGCGCACCACCGAAGTCGACTGGTCGTCGGGCTCGGTTTCGCTGTTGACCGAGAATCAGGAGTGGCCCGACCTGGGACGCCCGCGCCGGGCCGGGGTGTCGTCCTTCGGGATCAGCGGCACCAATGCGCACGTCATCCTCGAAGCACCCCAGCCCGAGCCGGACGCCGAACCTACGGCAGGCCCCGGGATCTGGGTGTTGTCCGGGAAGTCGCCCGAGGCGTTGCGGGCGCAGGCGGCCCAGCTTGCCGAGCACGTGCGTCAGCTGCCCGAGGTCGTGCCTGCCGACATCAGTGCTTCGTTGCTGCGGCGGTCGCGGTTCGAGCACCGTGCTGTGGTGACCGGTGCGGACCTTCCGGCACTGCTTGCCGGCGTGGACGCCGTGGCCGCAGGTGCCGCCGTGGTCGCGGGCAGGGTGGTCGCGGACGTCGATCGCGGTGTGATGTTGGTGTTCCCGGGTCAGGGTTCGCAGTGGCGGGGGATGGGGCGGGAGCTGTGGGAGTCCAGCTCGGTGTTCCGTGACGTGTTGGGTGAGTGCGCCGAGGTGCTGGATCCGCTGGTGGGGTTCTCGGTGGTGGATGTGGTGCGGGGTCAGGCCGACATGCCCAGCGTTGAGCTGGGTGGCGGTGTGGTGGACAGGGTGGATGCGGTTCAGCCGGTTCTGTTCGCGGTGATGGTGGCGTTGGCTCGGGTGTGGCGGTCGTGGGGTGTTCGGGTCGCGGGTGTGGTGGGTCATTCGCAGGGTGAGATTGCTGCTGCGTGTGTTGCGGGTGCGTTGTCGCTTGAGGATGCGGCGACGGTGGTGGCGCTGCGTTCGCGCGCGTTGCTGGCGTTGTGTGGCGAGGGCTCGATGATGTCGGTATCGCTGCCACGTGCGGATGTCGAGGAGCTCGTCGCCGGCTGGGGTGGCGTCGGTGTTGCGGCGGTGAACGGGCCTGCTACGACGGTGGTTTCCGGGCCGGTCGGCGGGTTGCAGGGCGTTTATGACGAGTGTGAGCGGCGGGGGGTTCGGGCTCGGTGGATTCCGGTCGACTACGCGTCGCATTCCGAGCACGTCGAACGCATCGAGGCCCGGTTGCTGACCGACCTCGCGGGAATCACGCCGCGTGGGAGTGAGATCCCGTTCTACTCCACGGTCACTGGTGAGCTGCTGGACACGAGCACGCTCGACGCCGCCTACTGGTACCGCAACCTGCGCCGAACGGTCCTGTTCTCCGACACGATCCACACCCTGGCAGAAGCCGGCAGCCGCGCGTTCATCGAGGTCAGCGCGCACCCCGTGCTCGTCCCGGCGCTGCACGACATCCTCCAGGACGCCGAAGCCGTCGTCGTAGGCTCGCTGCGCCGTGATGAAGGCAGCCTGGACCGGCTGATCCGGTCTGCGGCCGAAGCGCACGTTCGTGGTGTCGACGTGGACTGGGCCGAGGTGCTGCCGGTCGGTCGGGTGGTCGAGCTGCCCGCGTACGCGTTTCAGCGCGAGCGCTTCTGGCCGCAGGTGCACGGCAGGGCTCGGGACGCGTCGCGGTGGGACGTGGTCGCCCTGGCCGGATCGGGCGGAGTGGTGCTCTCGGGCCGGTTGTCGGCGAAGTCGCCGGGCTGGCTCGCCGATCACGGGGTGCTGGGTTCGGTGCTGCTGCCGGGCACGGCGTTCGTGGGATTGGCGGTGCGGGCCGGCGACGAGGTCGGCTGCGGCGTCGTGCGGGAATTGACGTTGCGGGAGCCGTTGGTGCTGCCACAACGCGGTGGCGTGGTCGTCCAGGTCTCCGTTTCGGGCGAGGACGAGCGCGGTGAGCGTGAGGTGTCGGTGCACGCCCGCCCCGACGGCACTTCCGAGCAGGAGTGGACGTTGCACGCCACCGGCGTCCTGGCCGGCGACCCCGTGCCGGTCGACACGGAGCCCTGGACCACCGCTGGTGCCGAACCCGTGGTGGTCGGTGCCGACGAGGTCACGTCGTTCTACGAACGCGTTGCCGCTGCGGGATTCGACTACGGGCCTGCTTTCCGGGGTGTTCGGGGCATCTGGCGTTCCGGGGCGGACGTGCTGGTCGAAGCCGCATTGCCTGGTACTGACGAAGAGGATGAGTTCGGGTTGCACCCGGCGTTGCTGGACGCGGTGCTGCACGCGATCGGGTCCGGGGACTGGTTCACAGACTCCTTGCCACGGCTGCCGTTCGCGTGGGCGGGGGTTCGGCTGCACGCGACCGGCGCCCGTGAGGTGCGTGCCCGGATCACGGCTGCCGGTCCGGACGCGGTCGAGGTGCGGGTGACGGACCTGGCCGGGCAGCCGGTCATGACGATCGACTCGTTGGTGCTGCGGCCGGTCCGCGCCGACCAGCTGTCCGCTGCGACGGCAGGTGTGGGCCTGTACCGGGTGAACTGGCCCGAGATCTCCCTGCCGGACGCCGGCCCGGTCGACGGATGGGTCTCGCTCGCGGACCTGCCGGGGGTCGAAGTGCCTCGCCGTGAGTCGGTCGTGGAGCTGGGTTCGCCTGCGGTGACGGTGTTGCCGGTTGAGTCCACTGTGGATCCTGTTGGTTCGGTGCTGGGTGTTCTGGAGGTTGTGCGGGAGTGGTTGGCACGTGGGGTGTCGGGGCGTTTGTTGGTGGTGACTCGTAGCGCGGTTGCGGTGGATCCGGGTGATGATGTGGGGAGTCCGGTGGCGGCGGGGGTGTGGGGTCTGGTGCGTTCGGCGCAGCAGGAGAACCCTGGCCGGATCGTGCTGATCGACGTCGACCGGTACTCCCTCGGACTGCTGCCGGCGGCTGCCGCTGTCACGGACGAGCCGCAGTTGGCGTTGCGGAGCGGAAGGGTTCGGGTGCCGCGCCTGGTGGCCGTCGACCGGGCGTTGACCCCGCCTGCGGAGCCGGCCTGGCGGTTGGACATCCCGGAGCAGGGCACGCTGGACAACCTCATCCTCAGCCCGTTCCCGCCCGCACTCGAACCGCTCGGACCGAAGCACGTCCGCGTCGAGGTCCGCGCTGCCGGGCTCAACTTCCGGGACGTCCTCAACGCTCTCGGCATGTATCCGGGCGAGGCCGGTCCGCTGGGCACGGAAGTCGCCGGTGTGGTGGTGGAGGTGGGTGCCGAGGTCAGGGGTGTGGCTGTTGGTGATCGTGTGATGGGGATGGTGGCGGGTGGTTTCGGGCCGGTGGTGGTCACTGATGTGCGGTTGGTGGTGCGGATTCCGGACGGCTGGTCGTGGGAGGTGGCGGCTGGTGTTCCGGTGGTGTTCTTGACTGCGTGGTGTGGGTTGGTTGAGCTTGGTCGGTTGTGTGGTGGTGAGTCGGTGTTGGTGCACGCTGCGGCTGGTGGTGTGGGTTTGGCTGCGGTGCAGGTGGCGCGGTGGTTGGGTGCGCGGGTGCTGGGGACGGCGGGTGTCGGGAAGCAGGATGTGGTTCGGGAGTGGGGTGTTGCTCCGGGGGATGTGTTCTCGTCGCGGTCGTTGGATTTTGAGGCTGGTGTGTTGGCCGCGACTGGTGGTCGTGGTGTTGATGTGGTGTTGGATTCGTTGGCTGGTTCGTTTGTGGATGCTTCGTTGCGGTTGGTTGCCGCCGGTGGTCGGTTCGTGGAGATGGGCAAGACCGACATCCGCGACGCGGACGAGGTCGCCAACGCGTTCCCAGGTGTGCGGTATCGGGCCTTCGATCTGGCCGAGCTCGGCCCGGACCGGGTTCAGGAGGTGCTGACCAGGCTGGTGGAGCTCTTCGAGAGCGGGGAGTTGGCTCCGTTGCCGGTGACGACGTGGGATGTGCGTCGTGCGCCGGAGGCCCTGCGGTTCGTCAGCCAGGCGCGGCATGTGGGCAAGGTCGTGCTGCGGATGCCGCGTGCGGTCCCGTCCGACGGTGTTGTGGTGGTGACGGGTGGGACGGGGACGTTGGGCGGGATCGTGTCACGTCATCTGGTCGTCGGGCACGGTGTGCGGCGGCTGTTGTTGTTGAGTCGCAGTGGTATGGGTGCGCCTGGTGCGGCGGAGCTGGTCGAGGGGTTGACCGGTTTGGGTGCCGAGGTGGAGGTGGTGGCCTGTGACGTGTCGGACCGTGGTGGGCTTGCGTCGGTGCTGGACGGGGTGCCGGTGGCCGGGGTGGTGCACGCGGCGGGTGTCCTGGACGACGGTCTGGTGACGTCGCTGTCGGAGGAGCAGGTGGAGCGGGTCCTGGTGGCGAAGGCTGTCGCCGCGTGGAACCTGCACGAACTGACCCGTGATCTCGACCTGCCGATGTTCGTGCTCTTCTCCTCGGCGGCGGCCACGTTCGGCAACGCCGGGCAGGGCAACTACGCGGCGGCGAACGCGATCCTCGACGCACTGGCCCACCACCGGCACGTGCGTGGATTGCCGACGGTGTCGCTGGGCTGGGGTCTGTGGGCAGAGGCCAGCACCATGACCTCGGGCATGACCGACACCGATCACGCCCGGATGGCCCGAGCCGGTGTCAAACCCCTGTCCACCGACGACGCGCTGGCGCTGCTGGACCAGGCGCTCGCCGCCCCCGTCCCGCACGCGCTGCCGCTGCCCGTTCCCCAGCCGGGTGCCGAGGTGCCCGCGTTGCTGCGCGAGCTGATCCGGCTGCCTGCACGGCGGCGGGTCGCCGAGAGCAACAGCGGTGGGCAGGAGGAGGGCCTGCGTCGACAGCTGGCCACGGCGACGCAGGTGGAGCGGCGCAGCCTGGTGCTGAACCTCGTCACCGGCAACGCCGCTGCGGTGCTCGGCCACTCCGGGGGCACGCTCGACCCGGCCCGACCGTTCCGGGAGCTCGGCTTCGACTCGCTGACCGCGGTCGAGTTGCGCAACCGGCTCGGCGCCGCCACCGGGCTCACCCTGCCGCCCACGCTGATCTTCGACCACCCCAGCGCGGAGGTGCTGACCGGGCACCTGCTGGACGAGCTCCTGCCGGACGCACGACAACCGGTACCCGCGGACGAACCGGCGGTCAGGAGCCTGCTGGCCTCGATCCCGCTGCCCCGGTTGCGGGACTCGGGGCTGCTCGACCGGCTGCTGGCGCTGGCCGCACCCGCGGTGCCCACCGAGCCCGAACCCGAGGGCGGCGCGGAGGCGATCGCCGCCATGGACGTCGCCGACCTCGTCCGCCTGGCGCTCGACGCCAAGAACTCCTGACCGAGCTGGAGATCCGGATGACTACGACAGACCAGGTCGTGGAGGCGCTGCGGGCCTCCCTGACGGAGAACGACCGGTTGCGCCAGGAGAACAGGAACCTCGCCGCGCGGGGGCACGAGCCGATCGCGGTCGTGGGCATGGCGTGCCGGTACCCGGGCGGGGTGTCGACGCCGGACGAGCTGTGGGACCTCGTCGCCGAGGGGCGGGACGCCATCGGCGGCCTGCCGCTGGACCGGGGCTGGGACCTCGACGGCATGTACGACCCGGATCCGGACGCGATCGGGAAGTCCTACGTGCGGGCAGGCGGCTTCCTGGACGACGCGGCCGGGTTCGACCCGGCGTTCTTCGGGATCTCGCCCCGGGAGGCGCTGGCGATCGATCCGCAGCAGCGGCTGCTGCTGGAGGCGTCATGGGAAGCGGTCGAGCACGCGGGCATCGATCCGGCGTCGCTGCGCGGTGAACGGGTCGGCACGTTCATCGGGGCGTCCGGGTACGGCTATGGCGCGGACACCGTCGGCGACGGGCACGCGCTCACCGGCGGCTCGGTCAGCGTGGTGTCCGGGCGGGTCGCGTACTGCCTGGGCCTGGAAGGGCAGGCGGTGTCGGTGGACACCGCCTGTTCGTCGTCGCTGGTGGCGCTGCACCTGGCCGTGCAGGCGCTGCGGGCGGGCGAGTGCTCGATGGCGCTGGCCGGTGGGGTCACCGTCATGTCGAGCGCGGGCGTGTTCCTGGAGTTCAGCCGGCAGCGCGGGCTGGCGGTGGACGGGCGGTGCAAGGCGTTCGGTGCCGCCGCGGACGGGTTCGGCCCGGCGGAGGGCGTCGGGGTGCTGCTGGTCGAACGGCTGTCCGACGCCCGCCGGGCCGGGCACCGGGTGCTGGCGGTGGTCCGCGGCAGCGCGACCAACCAGGACGGCGCCTCGAACGGCCTGACCGCGCCGAACGGACCGGCGCAGCAGCGCGTGATCCGGGCCGCGCTGGCTCAGGCCAGGCTCGAACCCGGTGACGTGGACGTCGTGGAGGCGCACGGGACTGGGACGCGGTTGGGTGACCCGATTGAGGTTCAGGCGTTGATTGCCGCCTATGGGCGGGATCGTGAGCGTCCGTTGTGGCTTGGTTCGTTGAAGTCGAACATCGGGCACACGCAGGCTGCTGCCGGTGTTGGCGGCGTGATCAAGATGATCATGGCCATGCGGCGCGGGGTCCTGCCGCGCACCCTGCACGTCGACGAGCCGACGCCGCACGTGGACTGGAGTTCCGGTGCGCTGGCCCTGCTGGCGACCGAGCAGGAGTGGCCGGACACCGGTCGTCCGCGACGGGCGGCGGTGTCGTCGTTCGGGATCAGCGGCACCAACGCGCACGTGATCCTCGAAGCCGCGGCGGAACCGGAGCCCGTCGCCGAGGACCGGCCGGGTTCGGGTGTGTGGGTGCTGTCCGGGAAGTCGCCCGAGGCGTTGCGGGCCCAGGCCGCGCGGCTGGCCGAGCACGTCCGCCGGGTGCCCGGGGACTCGGTGGCCGACATCGGGGTGTCGCTGCTGCGCCGGTCGCGGTTCGAGCACCGCGCGGTGGTGGCAGGGGACGCGCCGGCGCTGCTGGCCGGGCTTGACGAGCTGGCCGGCGGTGCTGCCGCGGGGGTGGTGTCGGGCAGGGCCGTGCCGGGTGCCTCCGCCGTGGTGCTGGTGTTTCCCGGCCAGGGCTCGCAGTGGCGGGGGATGGGCCGGGAGATGTGGGACGCCGGTCCCGCGTTCCGGGACGCGGTGCGGGACTGCGCGCGGGTGCTGGACCCGTTGGTCGGGTTCTCGGTGGTCGACGTGCTGCGCGGCGAGGCGGACATGCCCGGCGTCGAGTTGGCCGGCGGCGGTGTGGTGGACCGGGTCGACGCGGTGCAGCCGGTGCTGTTCGCCATGATGGTCGCCCTCGCGCGGGTCTGGCAGTCCTGGGGCGTCCGGATCGCCGGCGTGGTCGGCCATTCCCAGGGCGAGATCGCCGCCGCGTGCGTCTCGGGCGGGTTGTCCCTGGAGGACGCCGCGACGGTGGTGGCGTTGCGGTCGAGGGCGTTGCGGGTGCTGTGCGGTGAGGGCTCGATGATGTCGCTCGCGGTGCCGCGCGAGGAAGCCGAGGAGTTGACGCAGGAGTGGGACGGCGTCGGGGTCGCCGCGGTCAACGGTCCCGCCGCCACGGTGGTTTCCGGGCCGGTCGCGGGGTTGCGGGGCGTCGCCGACGAGTGCGAGCGCCGGGGCGTGCGGGCTCGCTGGATCCCGGTCGACTACGCGTCACACTCCGCGCACGTGGAGCGCATCGAGGCCCGGTTGCTGAGCGACCTGGCGGAGATCACGCCGCGTACCGGTGAGATCCCCTTCTACTCCACGGTGACGGGTGAACGCCTGGACACGGCGGGGTTGGACGCGGCCTACTGGTACCGCAACCTGCGGCAGACGGTGTTGTTCGCCGACACCGTCGAAGGCTTGGCGCGAGCCGGGCATCACGCCTTTGTCGAGGTGAGCGCGCACCCGGTGCTCGTGCCAGCGTTGCACGACATCCTGCCGGACTCCGTCGTAGTCGGCTCGTTGCGGCGCGACGAAGGCAGCCTGGACAGGCTGACCCGGTCCGCGGCGGAGGCCCACGTCGGCGGCGTCGACCTCGACTGGACGAGGATTGCGCCGGCGGGCCGGATCGTTCCGCTGCCGCCGTACCCGTTCCAACGACAGCGGTTCTGGCTCGAACCCACCCCAGTGCCCGAGGCGTCCGATGTGGACGCGAACGCGTTCTGGGAGGTCGTCGAACGCGGTGACCTGGAGGCGCTGACCGAGGATCTCGGTGTCGCGGCGGACACCCCGTTGCGCGAGCTGGTCCCGGCGCTGTCCGCCTGGCGCCGGCGCCGCGACCAGGACAGCGTGGTCGACCAGTGGCGTTACCGGGTCGTGTGGCGGGCGCTGCCACGGACCCGGCCACCGGCCACCCGAGGGCGCCGGCTGGTGGCAGCGCCCATCGGCGCCTCGGACCTGGCCAAGCAGGTGGCCACCGTGCTGGCCGCCGATGTGCTGGAACTCGACACGCCGGACCGGGCCGCGTGGCGGGACGCGCTGGCGGCCCACGGCGACGTCACCGGCATCGTGTCCCTGCTCGCGTTCACCGAGGAACCCGTCACGGCCACCGTCGTGCTGACGCAGGCCCTGCTCGACGCGGGCCTCACCGCGCGGGTGTGGGCGCTGACGCAGGGCGCGGTCGGCACCGGCCCCGTCGACCCGGTGCGTGACCCAGAACAGGCCCGGGTGTGGGGCCTCGGCCGGGTGATCGGCCTGGAGCACCCCGAGCTGTGGGCTGGCCTGGTCGACCTGCCCGCAACGCCGGACGACGTGCTCGCACGCGACCTGGCCGCCGTGCTCGACGGTGAGGAGGACCAGGTCGCGTTGCGCGCCGCAGGTGCGTTCGGGCGCCGGCTGGTGCGGGCTCGTCCGGGCCGGACCGCGCAGTGGCGCACCAGCGGCACCGCGCTGGTCACCGGCGGCACGGGCGGGCTCGGCGCGCACGTCGCCCGGTGGTTGGTGGCGCACGGCGCCGAGCACGTCGTGCTGACCAGCCGCCGCGGTCCGGACGCGCCCGGGGCGCGGGAGCTGCGGGCCGAACTCGAACGCCTGGGCGTGGAGGTCACGATCGCCGCGTGCGACGCGGCCGACCGCGACGCCCTGGCCGCGCTGCTGGGCGAGGTGGGTGCCGTCCGCACCGTCGTCCACGCGGCGGGTGTCGCCCAGCACCGCCTGATCGCCGACATGACCGCGGCCGAGATCGCCGACGTGACCAGAGCGAAGGTGGACGGCGCCCGCCACCTGCACGAACTGCTGACCGACGAGCTCGACGCGTTCGTGCTGTTCTCCTCGAACTCCGGTGTCTGGGGCGGCGGCGGCCAGGGCGCGTACGCGGCGGCCAACGCGTGGCTCGACGCGCTCGCCGAACACCGCCGCGCCGACGGCAAGGTCGCGACGTCGCTGGCCTGGGGTGCGTGGGGCGGTAGCGGCCTGGCCGCGGAACCCCAGGTGCGGCAACAGCTCGGCCGCCGGGGCATCCGGGCGATGGACCCCGCCATCGCGCTCGCGGCGATGGCCCGCGCGCTCGCCGACGACGAGACCGCGCTCGCCGTCGCGGACGTCGACTGGAGCCGGTTCGCCCCTGCCTACACCGCGCAACGGCGCCGCCCGCTGCTCGACGAGATCCCCGAAGCGGCGGTCCGGCAACCCGTCGCCACGGTCCCCGCGCCGAGCCTGGCCGGGACCTCGCCCGCCGAACGCGAACGCGTGCTGACGAGCCTCGTGCGGCGACTGGCCGCCGAAGCGCTCGGCTACCGCGACGCCGAGGAGGTCCCGCCGTCCCGGCCGTTCCGGGACCTGGGGGTCGACTCGCTCACCGCGGTCGACCTGCGCAACAAGCTCGTCGCGGAGACCGGGCTGAGCCTGCCGAGCACGCTCGTGTTCGACCACCCGACTGTCACCGAACTGGCTCGGCACCTGTGTGCGGAACTCGACGGCGAGGAGGTGACCGGGGCGGCCTCAGCGCCGGCGGCCTCCGCACCGGCGGACGACGACCCGGTCGTCATCGTCGGGATGAGCTGCCGCCTGCCCGGTGGCATCACGACACCGGAAGACCTGTGGCGCGTCGTCGAGGACGGCCAGGACGTGGTGGGCGGGCTGCCCGCCGACCGGGGTTGGGACCGGGGCGCCATGGCCGAGGAGCCGTTCCTGCCCGGTGCGGCCTGGCTGACCGAAGGTGGTTTCGTCGACCACGCCGCCGACTTCGACCCGGGCTTCTTCGGCATCTCCGACCAGGAGGCGATGGCGATGGACCCGCAGCAGCGCCTGCTGCTGGAGATGTCGTGGGAGGCGGTGGAGCGCTCCGGCACCGACCCGCACCAGTTGCGCGGCGAGAAGGTCGGTGTCTACCTCGGCACCTTCTTCCAGAGCTACATCTCGGCGGACTCCGCGTTCCCCGCCGGGGTCGAGCCCTATCTCGGCGGCGGCAGCTCGCCCGCCCTCGCCTCCGGCCGGGTGTCCTACGTCCTCGGCACGCGCGGGCCGACCCTCACCGTCGACACCGGCTGCTCGTCGTCGGCGGTCGCGCTCCACCTCGCCGCGCAGGCGGTCCGCCGCGGCGAGTGCGCGATGGCGCTGGCAGGGGGTGTCACCGTGCTGTCGGCGCCCATCGCCTTCCCGGACCTCGGCGGCAGCGCGGCCGACGGCCGCTGCAAGGCGTTCTCGGCGGCCGCGGACGGCACCGGGTGGGGCGAGGGTGGCGGGATGGTGCTGCTCGAACGCCTGTCCGCGGCCCGCGAGCGCGGGCATGAAGTCCTCGCCGTGGTGCGGGGTTCCGCGGTCAACCACAACGGCACCGGCAACGGCCTCGCCTCGCCCAACGGGCCGTCGCAGCGGCAGGTGATCCGCGACGCGCTCGCCGACGCCGGTCTGGCCGCCGGCGACGTCGACGTGGTCGAGGGCCACGGCACCGGCACCAGGCTCGGCGACACCATCGAGGTCCGGTCGCTGGTCGCGACCTACGGCCGTGACCGCGACCGGCCCGTGTGGCTGGGCACCGTGAAGTCGAACATCGGGCACCCGCAGGCCGCGTCCGGCGTCACCGGCGTGATCAAGATGGTGCTGGCCATGCGCCACAGGCTGATGCCGCGCACCCTGCACGCCGAGGAGCCGCTGCCGGACGTCGACTGGTCGCCCGTGCGGCTGCTCACCGAACCGCGGCCGTGGGACGCCGGCGATCGGCCCAGGCGCGCGGCGGTGTCGTCGTTCGGCGCGAGCGGCACCAAGGTCCACATCGTTCTGGAACAGGCGCCCGAGCGGCCCGACGAACCGGGTACCCGGCCGCTGCCCCTGCCGTACCTGCTCTCCGGCGCCACCCCGCCCGCGCTGGCCCGGCAGGCCGCACGGCTACGGGAACACCTGCGCGCCCACGACCCCGACCCGACCGGCCTCGCCGTCGCCCTGGCGACGTCGAGGACCGCGTTCGGGCATCGCGCCGCCGTGCACGCGTCCGACCGCGCCGGCCTGCTGCGCGCACTCACCGCCATCGAGCACGGCGACGACGACGAACAGGTGCGCCGGGGAATCGCCGGCACCGGGCACCGGATCGCCTTCGTCTTCCTCGACGAGCAACAACGCGTGGACGAGGACCTGCGGCGCGCGTACCCGGTGTTCGCGGCTTCGGCGGCCGGGCTGCCGCCGGAGGTCGCCGCGTTCGACGCCGCGATCGCCTCGGCCAGGTTGCTGGAGAGCTTCGGGATCGTCCCGGAGAAGGTGTTCGGCCGGGGTGCCGCAGCGGCCGCGGCCGACCACTTCGGCGGGGCGGCGGACCTCGCCGAGCTGCGTGACGGCGGGTTCACCGCCACGTTCCTGTTCGGTTCCGGCGTGACGCTGCTCGGTCACCCGACCGGGAGCCCGGTGTTCGAGACGCTGGCGGCGGCGCACGTCATGGGGCTGGAGATCGACTGGCGGCAGGTGGTCGCGCCGACCGGCGTACGGCCCGTGCCGCTGCCGACGTACGCATTCGACCGTCGGAGCTTCTGGCTCCCGACGAGGAAATGAGGACGAGAATGCTCGACGAGCAACAGCGCAAGGCAGCGGTGACCGACTACTTCAACGCGGTCAACGCGGGCGACCCGGCTGCCATCGCCGCCAGGTTCGCGGCGGACGCCGTCATCGAGGACCCGGTCGGCGGCGCGGTGCGGGTGGGGCCGGAGGCGGTCGGGGAGTTCGCGGCGCTGCTGGTCGCGTCCGAGATGAAGGTCGCCGTCGGCACCCTGGTCGCGGCCCAGGACGGCACGCGCGCCGCCGTCGCGCTGTCCGCGAGCTTCCGCGACACGCTCGACGAGAACCGCAGGCAGGTCGCGGTGAACGCCGTCGACGTCTTCGAGTTCACCGACGACGCGCTCATCACCCGGCTCCAGGTGTTCTGGGGGATTTCCGATGTCTCGCTCTGACGTGCTCGCCCCGCCGTCGCTGGCCGACGGCGGGGCGGCCTACCGGGCGTGGCTGCGGGACATGCGCGACCGGAACCCGGTGTGGCAGGACGGCCACGGCGTGTGGCACGTGTTCCGCCACCAGGACGTGCAACGCGTGCTGGGTGATCCGGCGGCGTTCGCGTCCGACCCGCGGCTGGTGATGCCGGACTGGGAGGGGTTCGCCCGGGGGAACCTGGTCTCGATGGACCCGCCCGACCACCGGCGGCTGCGCAAGCTGGTCAGCCAGGTCTTCACCCCGAGGATGGTGGCCGGGCTGGAGCCGAGGATCGTCGAGCTGTGCGGGGAACTGCTCGACGACGTCGGCGACGAGTGGGAGCTGGTGAGCCGGTTCGCCTACCCGTTGCCGATGACGGTGATCGCGGACCTGCTCGGCGTGCCGCGCACCGACCGCGACCTGTTCCGCACGTGGGCGGACCGGCTGCTGTCGGTGCAGGTGCCCAACCCCGCCGATCCCGCCGTGGCGAAGCTCGTCCAGGAGACGATCAAGGAGCTCAACGAGTACCTGCTCGGGCACTGCCACGACCGGCGGGCACGTCATCGCGACGACCTGATCGGCAGGCTCGTCGCGGCCGAGGTCGCCGGGGAACGGCTGGACGACGAGGAAGTGGTGAACTTCTCCCGCCTGCTGCTGCTCGCCGGGCACGTCACCACGACGATGCTGCTCGGCAACGCGCTGCTGTGCCTGGACGAGAACCCCGGCGCGGCCGACGAGGTGCAGGTGGATCGGACGCTGCTGCCGCGCGCGCTGGAGGAGGTCGTCCGCCTGCGGCCGCCGTTCATCCAGCGCAACCGGGTCACCACCGCGCCGGTCGAGCTGGCCGGGGTGACGGTGCCCGAACGGGCGGTCGTCAGCGCGTCGCTGTTCTCCGCCAACCACGACGAGAGGGTGTTCCCCGAGCCGGAGCGGTTTGACATCCATCGCGCGCAGAACCCGCACGTGGGCTACGGCAGGGGCATCCACTTCTGCCTCGGTGCGCCGCTCGCGCGACTGGAGGGGAAGCTCGCGCTGGAGCAGCTGTTCGACCGCTTCCGGGAGATCCGCGTCACCGACGCCGTCGAGTTCCACGAACACGGTTTCTCCGGGGTGACCAGGATGCCGCTGGTCGTACGGCGTCGGTGAACCACGAGCCGATGCGAGCACGGCGGAAACCGCCTCACATCAACCATATGGAGGTTCATGGTGACACAACCGACTGGATAGGGTGCGCAGCGTGATCTGTCCGCTCGACCGCTCGGGACCGACGTCGTCGAAATGCGTCCGGGCCGGACCACGGCGCGGGCAGCGCCGGTCACGACAGCTCACCTGACGCGTACCCGCGGGTTTCTGTTCCTACTCATCGGCGAGGACTTTCTTATGCGCAAGTGGCTGCCGTTGGTGGCGGTCTGCCTCAGTGCGTTCATGCTCATCGTGGACACCACGGTGGTCGTCGTCGCGCTGCCACAGATCGGGGCCGACCTGCAAGCCTCGCTGGCGAGCCTCCAGTGGGTGCTGAACATCTACACCCTGGTGCTGGCGGTGCTCACGCTGAGCGCGGGCTCGATCGGCGACCTCTTCGGCCACCGCAAGGTCTTCATGCTCTCGCTCGCGGTGTTCGGCGTGTTCTCCCTGCTCTGCGCCGTTTCGGTGAACCTGCCCATGCTCATCGTCGCCCGAGGGCTCCAGGGCGTCGGCGGTTCGGCGATGTTCGTCACGAGCATGGCACTGCTCGGGACCACCTACGAGGGCAAGGAACGCGGCACCGCCATGGGCGTCTGGTCGGCCGTCGTCGGCGCGGCGGCCGCCGCCGGGCCTGCACTCGGCGGCCTGCTCACCGAGAGCCTGGGCTGGCGGGCCATCTTCTACGTCAACGTCCCGGTCAGCCTGGTCGCCGTGGTGATGACGAAGGTGTACTTTCGGGAGTCGCGCAAGCCCGAAGACGCACGCGTCGACATCGGCGGGATCGTCAGCTTCGCACTGGCTTCCGGTGCCCTGACCTACGCGCTGATCCGGGTCGGCGAGGTCGGTTGGGGCGCGCCGTCGGTGTTGCTGCTGTTCGCGCTCGCCGCGCTCGGCCTGGCGCTGTTCATCGTGGCGGAGCTGCGCCACCCGAACCCGATGCTCGACCTTTCGTTGATGCGCAACGCCTCCTTCCTGGCGCTGATGATGAGCACCGTCCTGTCCGCGTGGGGATTTTCCTGCTTGGTCTTCACCTCGCTCTGGCTCCAGTCGGTGGTCGGCCTGACCCCGGTCGAGTCCGGCATCGCGCTGGTGCCGCTGGCGGCGACCACGTTTGTCACCGCGACCGTCGCGGGCAAACGGCTCCACGGCGTCTCGCCGCGCATCAGCATCACGGTGGCGGTCACGCTGATGGGAGCGGGCTGTGCCGTCAACGGCCTGCTGATCGACGGGTCGTCCGGGCTCGCCGCCGTGGTGCCGGGCCTGATCGTCATCGGCCTAGGCGGCGGCGTCGGTGTTCCCGCCACAGCGGCGGCGGTCTTCGCGTCCGTGCCCCTGGAGCGCGTAGGCATGGGATCGGGTGCGCTGTCCACGTTCCGCCAGCTCGGCCAGGCACTGGGCGTCGCCTTGCTCGGCGTCGTCTACGCCCTAGTGATCCGCGGTGATCTCGACGGGAAGACGCCCGACCCGGTCGCCGCCGAGGCCGCACTCACCAGCGGGGCGCGCACCACAGTGGACGCTGCACGTGCTGCGGGCGCGCACGGGTTGACCGTCGTCTACCTGGTCACTGCGGGCCTCGGGCTCGTGACGGCCGTTCTCTGCGCGGTTTTTATCCGCAGCCGCAAAGAAGAGACAGCCCAGGAGACTTCCGATACTGTCCCCGCACAGGACACCGTTCCGGGGCGCGAGGGTGGATGATTCCGGCGTCCGGCGAACTCCGGCGGTACACCCGCATCCCGCCGCCGATCACCGAGCCGGACGAAGACCGGGTACCACGGTCGTCCGTCACGGAGGCGGGTCTTCAGCCCGCCGGTCCGCACCGCGACCGCTGCCCACCCAGCAGCGGCTGAACCAGGTGTTGCAGGCGCGGTGACGGGGTCGTGGTCTTCGACTTCCTCGCCGACCTTGCCGATCTGGTATCGGACCTGGTCGACGGCACGCCAGACGTCCCGGTGGACACCGGCGCGGGTCACCACGGCACGTCAAGTGGTCCGCTGCACTTCGGTGAGGGCCGGTGGGGCAACAGTACCGACCGCCGGGGCAACGAGGTCGTGCAGTCCAGCCTCGGTGACCCCTACTACCCCAGTGACCCGAACGCGGGCCAACCGGTCGACCCCGGGGACGTCACATGGCATTGAACGTGCGAGGCGGGCTTCGTCCCGCCCTGTTCTGCCTGTGCTTCGGCGTGGCGACCATGACGTCGATGGCACTGATCCACCCCGCCCCACCGGGCGGCAGTCCTTTATGGACATATTGGGGCGGCACCCTGGGCGATGCCGTCCTGCCCCTCGGGGTCTAGGGTTTGGCCCGCGTGCGCCACCGACTCGCCACCCCGCCACTCTCCGCCCCCGCGGCCGGAGTGGACGGCCTGGCCGGGGCGGGGGTGCAGGTGTCCTGGCCGGCAGACCCGCGACCGCACCCGAACTGGCTGATACCCCAACCGCACGCGTTCTCACCGGCTGGCTGGTACCATGCAGTCTTCGTGGTCGTCGTCTCCTCTTATCTCGCCGCGACGGCGTGGTCGCTCGTCCGCCGGTCCCGAGTCCTGGGTAGGCCGTCTCTCGCCCGCGGCGAAGCCGCCCTCATCACAACGACGACTGCTGTGTTCACCACCACGGTGATCACGGATTCCCTACCCAGCACCGCCACTTCGTCGTCACGGGTCACCTTGTAGCACCTCGCAGACCGGCATTCGCGGTCGCTTCTGAGCCGCAAAGCCAGTGGGTCCGATCGGGACGCCCCAGCGGTTGCCGTCTGGTGTTGGGTGGCTGCGTAGGCTGGGCACTCGTTCCGTCATAGCCTCGGCCGGTCGGTCGAGCGGACAGAGGTCCGCGTATCGGCATCGTTCCGACGGGTTCTGTGGGTTCTGCAGCCTGTGGCGTACGGCTGTTACGTTCAATCGCTGCACGACTCGGGCAGCACGGTACTGGTTGTGTTGCTCCGCAAGGCGTGGCTCGGCGATCCCGAAGGAGCGATTCCGATCTGCCCATCGACGCCGTTCGAACCCTCTCGGACACCGCATCGACTGAAATTTCAGCCGCTGCGGTCACGGGAGGTCACGAAAGGCGACCATCTGTGACTGATCAGCGGGGGTTACAGCCCGTACGTCCAGCGCATCGAGCGTCGAAGCTCGATGCGCTTCTTGTTGTGCGTGTCTTCGCTTCGGGATCTCCACTGGTTCGGCTGGGATTTCAGCCGCTGGCGGGGTGGTGGCCGGTGGTTGAGCGGCCTGTTCAGTTGTTCGTGCCGCCGCCGGTTCGGCGGCGGAGGCGTGTAGAGCCTCCTGCGATGCCACCTGTCGTCAGTGCTGTCGTTGGCGGGTCCGGGTTGATGCTGGGTGTGGCCCGGCTTGATCATTCGGGCCGTGTTGGCGAGCGGTGGTTGATGGAGGCTTTGGGGTGGTCTCCGGGTGCGCGTTACGACCTCTTGGTCGAGTCGGACCGGGCGACGATTTCCCTGTCTGCAGAAGGGGAAGGTCGGATCGACTCCCGCGGTTACTTGGGTGTGCGTGGCCCGGTCCGTGATCGTCTGGGGATTGGGAAGGGCGATCCGGTGGTGTTGGTGGCGCGTCTGGATCTCGGTGTGCTGGTTGTTCATCCGATGCGTGTTGTCGCGGGCTTGGTGGCGCGCTACTACTCCGATGTGGACGGTGTTCCCGATGGGCACTGAGAGGAGGAAGGTGCGGCTGCTCCGGGAGGTGGGCGCCGCGATGGGTGTTCCGCGTTCCGCGGTGGCGGGTTCGCCGGAGGTGCCGAAGTTGGGGGAGTACCTGCGCCGTGTCCGTGCGGCGGCGACGCCGTCGCAGGCGCAGCGCTATCGCCTGTATTGGAAGCGTGCGGAGGCGGCGTTCGGTCGCCGCAGGTTGGACCGGGTTAGGGTGACCGACATCCTGGGGTTGAAGGAGGTGTCGGTGGCCCAGGCGCGGGTACGGGCCAACAGTCGTGGTGGCCGGTACGCGGGCGAGGCGTGTGTGCGGGCGATGCGGTTGGTGTTCAGGCTCGCCGCTGTCGACGGTTTCATCGACCGTCAGGCCGATCCGGCGCGCAGGGTGCCGTTGCCGCGTCGTCTGCCGTCGACCCGGCGTGCGTTGCAGCGTGAGGAGATCGCGCAGCTCGCCCAGGCAGTGGTGTCCGGCGGCCGGGACGTGGTGTTGGACAGCCTGTTGTTCCGGCTGCATCTGGAGACGGCGTGTCGCCGGGGTGGTGCGTTGAACCTGCGGTTGGTGGATTTGGATGTGCAGCGGTGTGCGGTGCGGTTGCGGGAGAAGGGCGGCACCCAGCGGTGGCAGCCGGTCAGTCCGACGCTGGCAGCGGCCCTGTACGAGCACGCCACGCTGCGCGGTGCCGTGAAGCCGGGCGACGCGTTGCTGCGCACCAAGAGGAGCAAGGCGATGGGCAGTCGCCGCTACGACCTGCTGTGGAAGCGGGTTCGTGCGGTGCTGCCGTGGGCTGCCGGTCTCGGGGTGTCCACGCACTGGCTGCGCCACTCGACCCTGACCTGGGTCGAACGCAGCTACGGCTATGGCGTCGCCCGCGCCTACGCCGGCCACACCGATGCCAAAGGTGCACCCACCGCCACCTACACCAAGGGGCTCCCGGTCGAGGTCGCCACCGCCCTGGCCGACTACACCGGCGAACCGCACCCCCTCGCCGACGCGGCCTGATTCTCCTGTGTCGGCTACACAGAGTGAGAGGGTGTGGGGTGGTGAGTGCCGGGGCCTTGACATTCGCGAAAGTGCGGCCCGGTTCGTGGAAGGCACAGGCAGGTCAGTTGCCGACACCTTTCGGAACCGTGTTGTAATCCCGGTCGCTTCCGTTTTCTCTGCAGGCTGTTCGGCAGGTCCGACTTGCTTCATGGTCGGGTGCATGGACGGCCGTGGTACCCGGGTTCTGGCGTGAAGCGGGACGGGGTCGGTGCCTCTCGTCCGGGAATACGGCGTGGAGCCATGATTTTTCCTTCCAATGGCGGGTTCGGATCACCGGGCGTCGATTTGTCTGCGATGTGTGGTGGCCCGAAGCCGCGCTCGCTTTCGATTCGGCGAGGATGAAATCCGGTGGAGTACGGCCGCTGCTGGACGGTCCCCGGGCCGGAGGCGGGGTTTCCTGACCGGATTCCTGTCGTGACGGGGTGCTGGCGGGTGTGGGCCTTGGTATTCCTGTGTTGGGTCGCAGTGTGGCCCCATGGTGCAAGCGTGGGGGCCAGCGGAATCGTCCCTGTCGCCGATGGACGGCGAGACCCTCTGTGGGTCTTCCCGGTGCGTCGCCCAGGTCGCGGACGACGCTCGTCCGGTCACTGGGCGGCGATCCGGAGGCGCAAACGGCGGTGCACGACGGTCCAGTCGACCGCGCCGGTCACTCACGTGGACGCCTGTCGCGTCCGCTTGAGTGGACTCCCGCACAAATGGGGTGACACTCAGTAGTTCTTGGACATCGCTCTGCGTGACCACTAGTCTCCGCTTGTACATTGATAAATGGAATATCGGCACGGGGGTGCGGGGGCCGGTCGTCCAAAGCTCCCCGGTGGCCGGTTCCGACCGCGAATAGGTGGTGTCGTGGTGCCGTCAGAGCATCTGACCGCAGCGGGTTCCGTGATCGAGGATGTTGTCGCGCCGCAGGCCGCCCGGGTGGATCGGGAGGGTGAGTTCCCGCGCGAGAGCATCGATGCGTTGGCGAGGGCGGGGGTCCTCGGGCTGCTGTCGTCGTCGGACGTCGGCGGGGCGGGGGGAGGGCTGGCCGATGCGGCGCGGGTTGTCGAGGCGCTCGCCGGGGCGTGCGGCTCGACCGCCATGATCGTGCTGATGCACTACGCGGCCACTGCGTTGATCGAGGCGCACGGTGACGAGAAGACCCGTCGGGCGATCGCCGCCGGGGAGCACCTGAGCACCCTCGCGTTCTCCGAAGTCGGTTCGCGCAGCCATTTCTGGACTCCGTTGAGCACGGTGACCGACGCCGGCGACGGACGGGTGCGGCTCGACGCGGACAAGAGTTGGGTGACCGCCGCCGGTCACGTCGACAGCTACGTGTGGTCCAGCACACCGTTGTCCGCGGACGGCCCGATGACGTTATGGCTGGTCCCGGGGGACGCCTCCGGCATCTCGGTGCGCGGTGGGTTCGACGGGCTCGGGTTGCGCGGCAACGCCTCCAGTCCCGTGACCGGCGCGGCCGTCGACATCCCCGCCGCGGCGATCCTCGGCGACGACGGGGCAGGGCTGGGCATCGCGCTCCAGACCGGCCTGCCGCACTTCCTGGTGCTCAACGCTGCCTTCTCGCTGGGGCTGGCCCAATCGCTGGTCGACGAAGCCGGTGAGCACCTCAAGCGCACGCGGTTGCACCACCTCGACCAGACGCTGGTCGACCAGCAGCACCTCCGGACGGCATACGCGCGGTTGCTCACCCGCGCCGACGAGGTCCGCGCATTTCTGGACGACACGTTGCGCGCGTTGGAGACCGGGCGGGCCGACGCCACGCTGCGGGTGCTCCAGGTCAAGTCCGTGGCGGCCGAGGCCGCCGCCGAGATCGCCGACGGCGTGCTCAAGCTCTGTGGCGGCGCTGCGTTCCGCAAGGAACTCGGTGTCGAGCGCAGGTTCCGCGACGCTCTCGCCGCCCGCGTGATGGCACCGACGACCGATGCCCTGCGCGACTTCGTCGGCCGTGCCGCGCTCGGCCTGCCGCTGTTCTGAGATCGGAGGCCGGACCATGACGCTGATCCTCGGTGCCGTCGCCTACGACCCGAAGGTCGTCACCATCTGGGACGGGTTCCGCTCCTGGCTGCGTGCGCACGGCCTGCAGTTCGACTACGTCCTGTACTCCCACTACGAGCGTCAGGCCGAGGACCTGGTCGCCGGACGGATCCACGTCGCGTGGAACTCACCGCTGGCGTGGGTCCGGGCCGAGCGTCTGGCCCGTGCCGCGGGGCGCGGGGTCCGACCGCTGGTCATGCGCGACACCGACCGGGATCTGCACTCCGTGCTGCTGGTGCGGTCGGATTCGCCGTACGCGAAGGTCGCCGAACTCCAGGGCCGCACCGTGGGGCTCGGAGCGGTGGACTCGCCGCAGGCCACACTGCTGCCGACCGCGCTCCTGCGCGAGGCGGGTCTCGTGCCCGGTCGCGACGTCACCGTGCGCCGCTTCGACGTCGGTGTCGGCCTGCACGGCGACCACATCGGAGGTGAACGCGACGCCGCGCGGGCGCTCGTCTCCGGTGAAGTCGACGCCGCCGCCGTGATCGACACCAACCACCTGCGGTTCGGGCGCGAGGGCACGCTGCCGGCGGGCAGCACGCGGGTACTCGCCCGGACCGGGGCCTTCGACCACTGCAACCTCACCGCCGTGGACACCGCACCCGCCGAACCGGTCGACCGGCTCGGCGAACTGCTGCTGTCCATGTCCTACGCCGATCCCGGGGTGCGCCCGCTGTTCGACCTCGAAGGGCTGCGGGAGTGGCAGGAGGGGCGGACCTCCGGTTACGCCCTGCTGGAGGCCGCAGTGGACGACGAGGGCTTCTACGACCGACTCGGCCGCGTCACCGCGCAGGACTACTCGCCGTGATCGTCCCCGGCGTCCTGGACCTGCACGGGCTCGGCTTCGAGCGCGGTGCCCACCTGCTGGTCCAGCAGGCCCTGAAGAACACCCAGCCCGGCGGGGAGATCGGTGTCACCGGAACCGATCCGGCTCTCGTCGTCCACCTGACGGCGTGGTGTCGCCAACAGGGGCACCGGGTGCGCGAGGCGGCGGACACCGACTTCGGTGTCCGCGCCTGGGTCGTGCGCGGCCGGGCCGACCTGGACCGCTGGGCGGGTGCGGTCCGGGCCGGTGGTCCGGGTGTGGCGGGCATCGTCGCCGAGCCCCCGTCCGACTGGGGGCTGGCCGCACGGGGTGCGCTGGTGGAGGGCGGCGGCCCCGCGACCCCGTTCGACATCACCCACCGGGACCTCGTGTGGGCCGAGATCGCTCCCGCGCTGTACGCCAACGCCGCCGCCGCGCAGTGGAACCCCGACACCGAGGTGGTGTGGGACGCGGGGGAGCAGCTGCCCGACGAGGTCGAGAACGCGGTCGTGCAGGTGATGACCTACCTGATCGAGAACGAGCAGGCCGCCCTGGTCGTCCCCGCCCGGCTGCTGGCCCGCGTCCACCCGCACTTCCGCGAGGTCCAGCAGTTGCTCGCCGTGCAGGCGGCCGACGAAGCCCGTCACATGGAGGTCTTCACCCGTCGGGCGTTGCTGCACCGCGACGAGATGGGCACCTCGTCGGTCAGCGGCCGCGAGTCCCTGGCCACGCTGCTGACCGAAGCGGACTTCTCGATGGCGTCGTTCCTGCTGTCCGTGCTCGGCGAGGGGAGTTTCCTCAACCTGCTCGACTTCCTCGACAAGAACGCGCCGGACCCGGTCACGCGGCAGGTCACCCGGCTGGCCCGACGCGACGAGGCCCGCCATGTCGCGTTCGGAGTGGCGCACCTCCAGCACCAGGCCGAGCGCGATCCCGAGGTGCGGCTGCGGCTGCGATCCGCGGTCGAACGTCGCTACAGCGCGCTGGTCGACACCGCGGGGCTGAACCAGGACGTGTTCGACTCCCTGGTGGTCCTCGCTGCCGGCGCGTGGGGACCCGAAGCCATCGGCAGGGGTTACGACGCGGTCATGGCGCTCCAGTCCGAAATGGACGAGGGCAGACAACGGCGCCTCGTCCACCTGGGGTTCCCCGCCGACGAAGCCGCCGACCTGTCGGCCCTGCACACCCGCAACTTCATGTGATGCGACGGGCCGTGCGCCGCACCACCCGCGGTACGCGGCGTGGTGCGGCGATCGCTCGATGGCCGGCAGGCAGTCCGGTGTACGCCGTGACGCCCACCGCAGTCGCTTAATCTAAAGGTACCTTCTTGTGGGCGATTCGTCCGTCTCGGTGGGTGTGGGACGGTTTCTTGTCGGATCAAGTCCAGGAATGACAGGCATTTGGAGCAGGGGTGAGTCGTATCGGCGAGGCGGAGGGCGACATACCACTTCTAAAACTTGCAGTGATCTGGCAGGCTGGGGTGAGTCTTTCTCGACCTACTCCGAATGGGGTGCCCATGAGATGCTCGTCCCGTCTGCTGCGCCCGGCGCTCGTGGTGATCCTGCTCGCGGCCGTTCCCGCTCTCACGGGGCAGTCGGCGTGGGCGGCGCCGCGGGACGACCAGATCACCTTCACCGACATCGCGGTACCCGGGACCGCGCTCGGCCACTACCGGCGGACACCGTCGCCGGAACACTGGCGGAGCGTGGCCAACCTCCAACGGCCGTTCATCACGCGGGACGACTTCGCGGCGGAGGGAGTGCACACCCACGGCGTTCCGGGGGTGGTGCTGTTCGACTACGACGGTGACGGCGACACCGACGTCTTCGTCACCAACGGCCCGGGAACGCCGAACAGCCTGTTCCGCAACGAGTTGACGCAAACAGGCCGGCTGACGTTCACCGACCGCGGGTCCGCCGCCGATGTCGCCCTCACCGACCTGGACGCGAACGGCGCGTGCGCCGGGGACATCGACAACGACGGCGATCCCGACCTCTACGTACTGGGGCGCAACGCCAACAACCGACTGCTGCGCAACGAGGGCAGCGGTACGTTCACCGACGTCACCGGCTCGGCGGGCGACGTCGGGGCCGGCACGCTCAGCCACCTGGGCTGCACCATGGCCGACATCGACAACGACGGCCTGCTCGACATCGCCGTCGCCAACGCCTACGACATGAAGACCGCCCTGCCGATCTTCCGCGTCCCGTGGGCGCTCAACCAGCCCAACCAGCTGTTCAAGAACACGGGCGGACGCTCGTTCACCGACGTCAGCCTGAGTTCGGGCTTTTCGCCGGTCACGGTGGACGGCAAGGTCCCCGACCCGCCGCGCGAGGAGCTGACCTGGTCGGTCACCGCCGTCGACTACGACCAGGACGGCGACGTGGACCTGGTGACGGCCAGTCACCAGGCGCTCGTCCAGCCGGTGAAGTACGGCGGCTCGGACCGGGGCTTCGTCCGGCTCTACCGCAACGACGGCACCGGCCACTTCGAGGACGTCACGATGACCGTCGGGCTGTCGGAGTGGGGCGGCTGGTCGGGTACCTCGTTCGGGGACTTCAACTTCGACGGCACCCTCGACATGTTCGCCACCAACACCGGCGACTACATGAAGCTGCCGGTGCCCGGTCTGCCGCACCAGTACGGCGACCAGAGCAGCCGTTGGTTCCTGCAACGACCGGACGGGCACTTCGTGGACGTCCGGCGCGGGTCGGTGCCCACGCCGAGGACCGACAACGGGGACGCCGACCCCACCCTGGGCGGCCTCGGCACCACGCCGTGGGGCTGGGGCACCTCGACGCTGGACTACGACAACGACGGCCTCACCGACGTCCTGTTCCACGGCAGCATCGACGGGATGAACCTGGTCACCGCCGACAACCCCGGGATGCTGCTGCGCAACCGGGGGCCGGACGCACTGCGCAAGGGTTTCTTCCCCTCCTTCGAGTTCGACGCCGCTGCCCGGTCCGCCACCGACCACAAGCGGCGCAGCGTCACCGGGATGGCGGTCGGCGACCTGAACGGGGACGGCTTCCCCGACATGGTCAGCGCCGCCCAGTCGCTCAAGGTCGGCAACCTCACCCGGTACGCGGACGAGGTCGACATCCACGACTGGTCCCCGGTGTTCGACAAGGACGCCTCGTTCCTCAAGGTCTACAACTGGGACGGGAGCGTCTTCCGCCCGACCGGCAACCACACCGTCGAGGGCGACCTGTCCGTGGAGATCAGCCGGGGCAACGGCAACAGGTCGGCGACCGTGCGCACGCTGGGCACCGTCGGCATCACCCCGGCGGGCAAGGTCAACCGGGACGGGGTCGGCGCACTGGTCCGGTTCACGCCCAAGGGCGGCACCACGGCGATGCACCCGGTGACCGACGGTACCTCGTACGGGTCACAGGACTCGGCTGAGACCACGTTCGGCATGGCCAAGGCGACCTCCGGCACGATCGAGGTGCTGTGGCCCGGCGGCGTGCGCAACAGGCTGTACGGGGTGCGGCCCGGCGAGCACGTCACCTTCCCGGAGATCCCCTGCCGGTACGACGACCCGGCCGTGGCGTGGCCCCGGTACCTGGCCTGCGTGGGGACCGCGCTGGACGACGTCGTCGGCACCGGCGGGCTCACGCGTGCCGAGTCCGCCAAGTTCATGATCAGCGCGTTGCGGGCCTACCACGAGGCGCACTGAGCGGCCGCGCGACCGGGTTCAGGCCCCTGCCGTCAGGGGCCGCCCGGTCGCCGCGGCCCAGTCGCCGGGACCGCCGGTCAGCACGGCCAGGTCGCGGTGACCGGCGTGGGCCAGCAGGCTCGCAGCGCTCATGGCGCGCTCGCCGTGACCGCACATGACCACCAGAGGACCACGGGGGAGGTGCGGCGCGTGGTCGGCTATCGAGCCCAGTTCGACGTGCACCGCGCCGGGCAGGTGGCCCGCGAGGTACTCGGACCGCTGTCGCACGTCGAGCACCGGGGTGGTGCCGATCCGGTCCGCCGAGAGCAGGGCGACGGTGGCGGTGGGGCGACCCTCCGACGTCCACGCGGCCAGACCGCCCGCCAGTTCGCCGACGATCGACCCGTGGCCGATCTTGGCCGCCTGCCAGGCGATCTCCGCGCCGTCCTGGTCCTCGTCGCGGACCACGACCAGCGGGCGGTCGTGCGGTACCAGCCAACCGAGCCACGACCCGAACGCCGGGCGCAGCGGGTCGGACAGCGCACCCGGCAGGTGACCGGTGGCGAAGGCGTCGATCGGGCGCACGTCGACCACCAGCGCCCCGTCGGACACCAGTTCCGCGACCGCCGTCGCGTCCAGCGGTGCCAGCGCGGGCGGTGCCTTGAGCAGGTCCGGTCCGCGGCGGTTGACCTCGGCCAGTCGGCGGAAGTAGGTGGGGTAGCTGCCCAGCCCGGACAGCAGCGTGGCGGCGAAGTCGTCCGCGTCGGCCACGGCCAGCAGGGGATTGGTCGCCTTCTCGCGCCCGATGGTGCTGGTCCGCTCCGCGCCCGGCGGACCCGAGCAGAACGAACCGGCGCCGTGCGTCGGCCACACCGCCACGTCGTCCGGGAGCGCGGCCAGCCTGCGCAGCGAGGAGTACTGCAGCCGCGCCAGGTCTCCGGTGCGTTCCGGTGCCACCAGGTCGGTGCGGGCCGCCGTGCCGACCATCAGCGAGCCGCCGGTGAACACGCCCACCGTCGTGGCGCCGTCGAGCAGCGCGTACGCCATGTGCTCGTGGGTGTGTCCCGGGGTGGCCAGGGCGCGCAACCGCAGCCCACCCAGGTCCACCTCCTCCTCGTCGTGCAGGCCCAGGTGCGGGAACTCGCGCAGCCCGGCCGCCGAGGCCAGCACGCGGGTGCCCTCGGTCTCGGACAGCTGCCTCGCGCCGGAGACGAAGTCGGCGTGCAGGTGGGTGTCGGCGGCGAACGCCAGCCGCAGTCCGCGCCTGCGGGCGGCGGTCCAGGCGGCCCGCAGGTCCAGGCTCGCGTCCACCACCAGACCGCGTCCGTCGCCCAGGTCCACCAGGTACGCGGAGTTCCCGAGCCCCTCGTCCACGAGTGGGATGACGTCGATGTCCGCCACCGCGATTCCGCCCCTCGATCGACTTCGCCGGCGCTTCCCACGATAGCCAGGTCCGCAATTCGCCTGTACAGCGCAAACAGTACAGAACAGGCATTCCTGCTCATTTGGAACTACGGATAACGCTACCCATTTGCCGGTGCCGTGGAATGTCCGCCCGGCCTGCTCGCGAGGAGGTCCCGATGTCGTCGGACGACGTGGTTCGCGCAGTGCGCTCGGGCGGTGGTCCACCGCTCGACCGGAGGTCCGCGCTGCTGGTCGCGGGGTTGGCGGCGGCGGTTGGCGTCGGGATCACACCGGTCGCGGCGGCGGCACCGGACGGTGCACCGGCTTTCGACCCCGGCGACTGGAGGTCGGTGCGGGAGCAGTTCGCGCTGCGTCCGGACCGCGCGCACTTCGCCGCGTTCATGCTGGCGTCGTCGCCACGATCGGTACGTGAAAGAGTAGCTTCGTTCCGGGATCGGCTCGACACCTCGCCCGAGGACTTCCACCTGGGTGTAGCCGATCTGGAGTACTCCGCCCGTGCGCAGGCCGCACTCGGTGCGTGGATCGGCGCGCCGGCGGGGGAGATCGCCCTGACCGACAGCGCCACCATGGGCATCGGCCTGGTCTACGGGGGGATGCGGTTCGATCGCGGCGACGAGGTGCTGACCACGCCGCACGAGTTCTACTCCACCCACGAGAGCCTGCGGCTGCGGGCGGCCGCGCACGGCGTCCGCGTTCGTTCCGTTGTGCTCTACCAGGACCCCGCTGCCGCCTCGCGCGAGCAGATGGTGGAGCGGGTCCGGCGTGCGATCAACGGACGCACCAGGGTGGTCGCGCTGACGTGGGTGCACTCCGGCACCGGCGTGAAGGTCCCGATCCGGGACATCGCCGACGTCGTCGCGCGGGTCAACGCCCACCGGGACGAGCACGACCGCGTCCTGCTGTGCGTGGACGGGGTGCACGGCTTCGCGGTGGAGGACGTCGACGTACCCGCGCTGGGTGCGGACTTCTTCATGACCTCGACCCACAAGTGGTTGTTCGGCCCGCGCGGCACCGGCTTCGTGTGGGGTACGGCGGCGGCGTGGCGTCGAGTGGACACCGTCGTCCCGAGCTTCTCGATCCCGGCCTTCACCGGGTGGCTGACCGGCCGCCCGCCGGTCGGCGACCCCGGCACGCTCAACAGTCCGGGCGGCTACCACTCGTTCGAGAACCGGTGGGCGCTGCCCGAGGCGGTCGCGTTCCAGCGGGCCATCGGGCGCGGGCGGATCGCGACACGGGTGCGCGACCAGGTGGACCGGTTGCGGGAGGGGTTGGCGGGCCTGCGCCGGGTGCGGGTGGTCACCCCGCGGGGTGCGGACGTCTCGGCGGGCCTGGTCTGCTGCACGGTGGACGGCGTCACACCCGAAGAGGTCGTGGGTCGGCTGCTGACCGAGCACCGCGTCTCGGCCGGTGCCACCCCCTACCGCGAGTCCTACGTGCGGTTCGGGCCCAGCGTCGTCACCGACGAGCCGGAGGTGGACCGGCTGGTGCGGGCCATGGCGGCGTTCGGCTGAACCGTCGACCGGCGGGTGTCAGCGCGCCACGGGCAGGTCGGCCAGCGACCACTCCAGCATCCCGTCGGCCAGCCGCACGGCCGACCGCCCGTGCGCCAGCAGTGTGCGCACCGCGTCGTGGGCCATCACGCAGTACGAGCCCCGGCAGTAGGCGACCACGGTGCCGTCGGCCGGCAGGTCGGTCAACCGCTCGGCCAGCTCGTCCAGCGGCACCGACACCGCGCCGGGGATGTGCCCGGACGCGTACTCCTCGGGTGGGCGCACGTCGATCACCGTGACGCCGCCCTTCTCGATCCGCGCGAGCAGTTCGTCCCGGGTGACCTGCTCGGTGTCCTCCGGACCCAGGTAGGCGGTCCGCGCGCGGTCGACGTCGCCCAGGTGGTCGGAGGCCACGTCGCGCAGCTTCGCCCACAGCGCGGCGATGTCGGGGCCGGCCAGCCGGTAGAAGACCTTGATGCCGACTTTGCGGGTGGCGACCAGACCCGACTGCTTGAGCACCTGGAGGTTGTTCGACGCGGTGGTCATGCCGACGCCCACCGCCGTGGCCAGTACCTCGACCGACCGCTCGCCCTGGGCGAGCACGTCGATGATCTCCAGCCGCTTGGGGCTCGCCAGGGCCTTGCCGACCAGGGCGAACGCCTCGAACAGCAGCGTCTTGCCCTCGGTGCTGCCGGTTGCTCCGTCCTCCATGAATCCATAGAGTACGCCTGTCCTCCGCGCGGCGGACCGTCCGACGGGCGCACGATGCAACAACGTTGTGCGGTGGGGCCGGTAAGGGCGCACAAGTGCGGTTCCGGGCCCGCGTTTTCCGGGCCGCGTGGGCGGGAATCGGTCAGGGCGGTCGTTCCGGGCGTCGGCGGGTCGGCATGGAGTGCCTCCTGGGTCGTCGTCAGGGCGTACGGGTGCGGTGGAGGTCGGCGCTTCGGCGGTGACGGCCGACGGACGCGGCCTGACGGGAACCGCTGGTGATCGCCGGCGGTCGGGTGTGCCGGGACCGGGACCCGACGGTCGGAGGTCGGCGTCGGCGCGTGCCGGGGGCGATGCGGTACCGGGTGGTGCCGCCCGGCAGCGGTACGGGGAACACGGCGTCGCGCGGCCCGGGGCTCGCCGCGTCCGCGTCGTGCCGCACGGACGGTCCGATGTGGGAGGCGGCGTGGACGGCCGACCGGTCCCCGGCCCGCCGGTCGGCGAACGGGAGGGCGGCGACCCGGGTGCTCGTACCGGCCGGTGCATCCTGCGGATGCCGATCGGTGGACTCCGGTGCCATGCATCCCCCCGCCTGTCGAACTCGCTGCATGAGACTGTAGTGAGTGCTTCTCGGGTCGACCAGTCGGCAAGTGGGTGCATACCCGATTGGCCCGGAAAACCCTGAGAAGCAAGCCTTGTGTACTCACGAATGGCCGCAGGGTGGGAGGCTTGGTCGACCTTGACTACATAGTTCAGTAGTAGTGTACTGGGTGGGTCTTGGGCGCAGCGACCGGCTCTCGGGGCTACCCGGACCGGTGCCCGGCTCGATCACCGGACTACAGGAGACACGGATGCCCCACATCACCATGCCCGCGAAGTCCTTCCCCGGCACCCCCGGCCTCATGCAGTACCGGCAGGAGACCGGCCTGCCGCTGAGCGAACTGGTCGAGGTCCTGCTGCGCAACGACAACACGCTCAGCCGTTCGGACCGCGAACTCATGGCGGCCTACGTCTCCTCCCTCAACGACTGCTACTTCTGCCGCAACACGCACGGCGAGATGAGCGTGCAGCAGAGCGACGCGCCGGACGCCCGCGCGGTGGCGGAGAAGGTGATCGCCGACCTGGAGAGCGCGCCGATCACGCCCAAGCTCAAGGCGTTGTTCGCGATCGCGGGCGCCGTGCAGGACCACGGCAGGGCGGTCACCGCCGAGCTGGTCGGTCGCGCCCGCGAAGCCGGCGCGACGGACACCGAGATCCACGACAGCGTGCTCATCGGCGCGGCGTTCAGCATGTACAACCGGTACTGCGACGGCTTGGCGGCCGTGGTGCCCGAGGACCCGGCGGCGTACGTGCCGATGGCGGCGATGATCATCCGCGACGGCTACAGCATGTGCGCCCGCGGCCATTGACGGCCGTGCCGGCAACTCCCGTTCCGACAGCAAGGGAAACGAGGTCGTCGTGTTCGTCCGCCTCACCCGCGCGGCCGCGCTGGTGGCCGTGCTCCTGACCGTCGGTGCGACCGTCCCCGCCGCAACGGGCGCAGCCGGTGCCACGGACGGGTTCGCCCCGGTCGACCGGCGTGGCCCGCGGTTGAGCGTGCCGGCCGACCGCCTGGACGCGAGCCTCACCTGCACCGCGAACGTACGTCACGCCCGCACGACCCCGGTGCTGCTGCTCGCGGGCACCGGGGTCGACTCCGATCAGTACTTCGCCTGGAACTGGAAGCCGGCGCTGACGAAGGCGGGCGTGCCGTGGTGCGCCTCGGACGTTCCTGTCCCGGACGCGGCCCGGCAGAACTTCGCCGACATCCAGGTCCGCGCGGAGTACGTGGTGCACGCGATCCGCGTCATGCGCACGCTGTCCGGGCACCGGATCGCCGTACTCGGGCACAGCCAGGGCGGCCTGGTGCCGCGCTGGGCGCTGCGGTTCTGGCCCGACGTGCGCCCCATGGTGGACGACGTGGTCGCCCTCGCACCCACCAGTCACGGCACGCCGCTGGGCACGCGGATGTGCCCGGCGATGTGCCCGCCCGCGATCTGGCAACAGCGCACCGACGCGGAGTTCTACCGTGCGCTGGACTCCCGCCGGCAGACGTTCGCGGGCATCTCCTACACGGTGATCAGCTCACGCACCGACCCGCTCGTACCTCCCGAGTCCGCCGACCTGGCCGGCCCCGGCCGGATCGCCAACATCCGACTCCAGGACGTCTGCCCCGCCGACACCTCCGACCACGACGGGCTCGGCACCACGTCCCCGGTGGCCGAGGCGCTGGCGTTGGACGCCCTGCGGAACCGGGGACCCGCCGACCCCCGGCGGGTCGACCCCTCGGTCTGCTCGCGGGAGTTCATGTCCGGCGTCAACCCGGCCACCCACGCCGTGGACCTCGCGTGGATGAAAGAGGTCCAGGGTCGCAACTACGCGATCGCACCGCGCCTGGAGCGGGAGCCCGAACTGGCGTGCTACACCTCGACCACAGGCTGCCCCAGGGCGCGCGAGGGCACCGGCTGACGCAGTCCGGCGCAGCCTTCCCGATGGCGTGTCGATTGGGTGAAACCCTTGTCAGTCAACCCTTTCGACGGACCGGGGATGTGGTAGACCTTCACCTGAGTGGACCGTCCACTGCACACCTGGAAGGGGAGTCCCGTGGGGAATCCTTTGGCGTACTTCGAGATCACCACGAACGGTGACGCCGCGGAGATCCAGAAGTTCTACGGTGACCTGTTCGGCTGGCAGATCCACGTGCTGCCGGAGATGGGTGGCTACGGCCTGGTGAACACCGGTGCCCCCGGCGCGGTCGGCGGCGGTATCGGCCCGGCGACGGTCAGGGCCGGCATCCGGACGTACTTCCACGTGGAGGACCTCGACGCCGCGCTGGCCAAGGCGGAGAGCCTGGGCGGCAAGATCGTGATGCCGCCCAGGAAGATCTCCGACGACTTCGGCAGCTTCGCCGTCTTCACCGACCCGGACGGCAACGAGGTCGGCCTGTGGGACCGGCCGGGCCTCGGCGGCTGATGAACCCGACCACGAACCCCGCGCACCCGGCAGTGGCCGGATGCGCGGGGTTCGTGCCTGCACGGTGCTGTCCACTCCGGGGCGACCGTCCTATCGGGGCCCGGTGAACGCCGAGATCGCGCTGCGGTGCAGACGGTCCGCCAGACCCGGTTCCACCTGCCCGGTGCGGACGAGGTCGTCCAACGCCGTTCGTACGCACGCCTCGTGCTGTGCGGTGGTCCGGGTGCGGTCGTCCAGGCTGCACGGGATCTCCGGGAGCACGACCCGCTCGCCCGCACGAACGCCGTCGAGCCGGTTGCGCACCCCGCCGGGCCACAGCACCTCGACGGTACCGGTGTCCGACGCACCCATGCCGAACGTGCCCTCCAGCGGTTCCTGGGAGGCGAACCCGGAACCGGCGACCACCGGCCTGACGGTGGCGGGGGCACCCGACGGCGTGAACTTCACGACGGCACCGATGCCGTCCCGGTTCACCCTGCCGGCGGCGGTGAGGCCGATGCTCCCCGTGACCCGCACGTTCGCGGAGCGGTTGGCGTTGCGGCCGTTGAGCACCACCGACAGGTCACCCTCCTCGGTGGTGTTGGGCAGTGGTTTGAACACGTCACCGTCGCGCTGATAGGTCTTGAGGTATGTCGCGCCCGCCTCGAACGGTCCACCGCCGTAGTCGAACGGGGTTTCGTCGGCGATCCGCGTCGGCGTGCCGCGCTTGAGCGACTGCGCGACCGTCACCAGGTCGGTGAAGCCGTCCTGGTCCAGGTCGCCCGCCGACGTGCCGGTCACGGTCCGGGAGCGCTGGTCGCGACCGGACCGGGCGAAGGCGTCGTCGTAGCCGAAGGACGGGAAGAAGCCCTTGCGCAGCGCGGCCGGGCCCTCGTTGCGCAGCAGCGCACCGGGGTTGTCGTCGGTCACCACGTTGAGGCCGTCGATCGCACCGTGGAAGAAGATGTCCGTGGTGCCGTTGTTGTCGTAGTCGAACGCCGACGTGCCCCAGCCCCAGGGGGTGGCGCGCAGGCCGCCCAGTTCGGGGTCGGCGTCCCGGTCGGACGTCGGGGGCGTGAGCGAGGACCGCCGCGGGTCGGTGAACCGGCCGTCCGGGCGCTGCAGCAGCCACCGGCTGCTCATGTCGCCGAGTTCGTGCGGCCGAACGGTGGTGGTCAGCTTCATGAAGTCGCCGGTGTTGCTGCCGAACACGTCGATCGTGCCGTCGAAGTTGAAGTCCCCGAAGGACAGCCCGCCCCAGCCGCCCCACTCGGCGAGCCCGATCTGCTCGGTCACGTCGGTGAAGCGGGCGGAGCCGTCGTTGCGGTGGACGCGGATGAACCCCCGGTCCACCCCACCGTACTTCTTGGGCTGGTACAGCGCCTGGTGACTGGCGGTCACCAGGTCGGCGTCGCCGTCCTGGTCGTAGTCGACCGCGGCCACCGCCCAGGTCACCTCGGCGACCGGCGGGTCGGCCGGACGCCCCCCGTTGACCAGGGTGGTGAATCCGGAGCTGACGCTGACGTCGGTGTAGGTCGTGCCACCCGCGTTGAGCAGCAGCTGGTTGGGTTGGTTGAGCGCGTAGGGCACCGCGAAGACCGGCAGCGCGGTCTTCATGTCCCAGGCGTTGGCGATCGCGATGTCCAGTGAGCCGTTGCCGTCGAAGTCGGCCATGGTGCAGCTGACGTGGCCGGACGTGCCGGCGGCGCTGCCCGGCGTGGTGATGTCGGTGAACCCGCTGCCGGTGTTGCGCAGCAGGTGGTTGCCGGTGTTGCGGCCCAGCACGTACAGGTCGGTCCGGCCGTCGTTGTCGACGTCGCCGGCGCACGCGCCGTTGGCGTCGAGGTCGGTGAGCGCGGTCCCGGTCGACGCGGCGACGTCGGTGAAGCCGAGCCGGCCGGTCTCCTTGACCTGGTTGCGGTACAGGCTGTTCGGGCGGCCCGGGCCGTTGGTGACGTAGAGGTCCAGGTCGCCGTCGCCGTCCTGGTCGAACAGGACCACGCCCGGGATGCCGTGGTCGTGCACACCTTCCTGGGCGAAGTCCTGGAGCGTGACGTAGGGGCGCTGCCGGTTGGCCTCGCTGCGCGCGTGCTCGGGTGAGACGGCCCGGCGGTAGGCGCCCAGCGGGCTGCCTGGGGTGGCGATCTCGGTGAACGCGGCCGCCTGCGTCGCCGACGCGGGCACACCGGTCACCAACGACGCCGACACCAGCAGGACTGCCGGCAGGGCGAACCGGGACGTGGGGGAGGGGCTTGCCACCACCTACACCTCCAACTCGAAAGTTGCTACATATACATTAAGCGAACATATCGGCGGATGATGGGACTTCGCTTCGGCCAAGAGTGTTGGACTGTTGAGAAGTCACGATCACTACAGGAGTATGTAGTCACACTGTCGGTTTCGAGCGCACTGCGAGGTCCGCATGCCGAACCACGCTCCCCCGGGAGGTGCCCTGCGGCGGCGATCCGTCGCCACCGTGGCTGCCCTCGCCCTGGCCTCGTTCGTCGTGATGGTCGACTCGGCGGTGGTGCAGGTGATGCTGCCCGCCCTGCTGTCCGACCTGAGGATCGAGCTGGACGGGGCGCTGTGGGTGGCCAACGCCTTCACGTTGGTGTACGGGGTGCTGCTGCTGCCGGGAGCGCGCCTGGGCGACGTGTTCGGCCGGCGGGCGATGCTGGTCGTGGGTCTGTCGGTGTTCCTGGCGGGGTCCGTGCTGTGCGGGCTGTCGGGTTCGCTCGGGCCGCTCGTGCTCGGGCGGGTCGTGCAGGCGGTCGGCGGCGCGCTGCTGGTCCCGCAGACGCTCGGGATGCTCGCGGCGGCCGTGCCGGAGCACCGGAGGGGCCTGGCGTTCGGGTTGCTCAGCGCGTCCATGGCACTGGCGGCGGTGGTCGGGCCGGTGCTCGGCGGGGTCGTGGTGTCCTTCGCCGGATGGCGCTGGGTGTTCCTGGCGAACGTGCCCGGTTGTGTCCTCGCGGTGGCGGTGGTGCTGTGGGCGGCGCCCGGTGGCGAGCCCCGCCGCACCCGTGGGCTGGACGTGGTGGGGGCGCTGGCGGCGGTGCTCGGGCTCGGCGCCGTGGTGTACGGCTTCCTGGCGCTCGGGCGCCGGGACGCGTCGGCCCCGGCGTTCCTGGCGGCCGGGCTCGCGTTGCTGGTGGCCTTCGCGGTGTGGGAGCGGCATGCGCCGGAGCCGTTGGTGCCCCCGCGCCTGTTCGGCGTCCGCGGGTTCCCGATCGCGCTGGGGCTGGGGGCGCTCCAGCTCGCGGTGATGTCCGGGGTGATGCTCCTGGTGGCGCTGAAGGTCCAGTCCGCCGGAGGCTCCGCGTTCCAGACCGGGGTCGCCCTGCTGCCGATGGCGGCCTCGGCGGGTGTGGCGTCGCCGTTCGCCGGGCACGCCGTCGACCGGTGGGGTGGGCGTCCGGTGGTCATGCTCGGGTTCCTCTTGCTGGGGCTCGGGGTGGCCTGGACCGCCGCCTCGTCGGCCGCGTTCACCTCGCTGCTCGGCCCGTGCGCCGCCGTGGGACTGGGTGTCGGGCTGCTGATGGGGCCGGTCAGCGCGGAGGTGGCCCGCTGCCTGCCGGAGGACCTGGTCAACACCGGCTCCGGGGTCCTGGCCACCGGGCGGCAGGTGGCGGCAGCATTCGGCGTGGCTGTGGTCGGCACCGTGGTCCAGTCCGCGGAGGCCGGCGGGGGCCGGTTCGACCCGGCGCGGTTCGCCACGGCCGAGAGCGCGACGCTGGTGGCGCTCGGTGTGCTGGCGGCGGCGGGGGTGGTCGGCTCGCGGCTGCTGCCACGGCGATCGGCAGGAGTGCCGGGCCACGCCACCAGTGGCACGTGACCCGGCACCCGGCTGCTCAGCCCGCAGGCCGCGGTAGGGGGGTGTCCGCAGCGGGAGACTGAGCCGGTGCGGTGCCGCGCCGGCCGACCATCGCGCCGACCGCGACGCCGACCACGCACAGCACACCCAGGACCAGGAACGCTGGCTTGAAACCGGCCACGAACTGCTCCGGCGTGCGGTAGGAGCCGCTGCCGGCGAACACGGCCGTCGCGATGGCCACCCCGAACACCGCGCCGACCTGGCGGAACGTGTTGCTGACGCCGGAGGCGATGCCGACCTCGCGCGGTTGCACCGACCGCATCACCGCGGTGGTCACGGTCGGGAACGCGATGGCGATGCCGAAACCGGTGACGAACAGCGGGCCGATGACCGTGCCGTAGCCGCTGGTCTCGGTGACCAGCGTGCTGATCAGCAGCAGGCCGAGCGCCTGGAGCCCGAGCCCGAGCATGATCAGCGGCCGCTCCCCGATCCGGTCGGCCAGCCGTCCGGTCACCGGCGCGATGAACAGCGCCACGCCGGTCGCCGGCAGCAGCCCCAGGCCGACGTTCAGCGGCGTCTTGTGTAGCGCGAGCTGCAGGTACTGGGCGGTCAGGAAGCCGAGTGCGAAGATGCCCGCCATCAGGATGAACCCGGCCACGCAACCGCCGGTGAAGCTTCGGTTGGCGAACATCCGCATCGGCATCATCGGGTGCGACGCCCGCCGCTCGTAGAACACGAACGCGATCAGCACGACCGTGCCGCCGATCAGCCCGAGCAGCACCCACGGCGACGACCAGCCCGCGGCGTTGCCCCGGATCAGCGCCGCCGCGACGCCGAACACCCCGACCGTGGCCAGGACCAACCCCACCGGGTCGGCCTTGGCCGCGAACCGGCTGCCCACGGCCATCCGGCCCAGGGCGAGCGCCGCGATCGCGATGCCCACGGGCACGTTCAACCAGAAGATCCACTGCCAGGCCAGGCCGTCCACGATCGCCCCGCCGACGAGCGGGCCCGCTGCCACGGCGAGCCCGGTGAAGGCGCCCCAGATGCCCAGCGCCTTGCCCCGCGCCTGAGGCGGCGTGACCTCGGTGATGAGCGCCAGCGCCAACGGCACCGCGATACCGCCGCCGACTCCCTGGACGACCCGCGCGGTGATGAGCATTTCGACGTTGGTGCTCAGCGCGCAGGCGGCGGACGAGAGGGTGAACACGACGATGCCCACGACGAACATCAGGCGTCGGCCGAAGCGGTCGCCGAGCGTCGATCCGGTCAGGATCGACGCGGCGAACGCCAGTTCGTAGGCGTTGACCGTCCAGCTCAGGCCTTCGATGCCGGTGCCGAACTCCTGGTAGAGGGTCGGCAGGGCGGTGGTCACGACCAGGGCGTCGAGACCGACCAGGAAGGAGGAGAGGGAACCGAGGATCAAGGTCCAGCGCTGGACTGCTGCACCGGACCCCGGGGTCGTGCCGGTTGCTGCCATGGTTGGAATCGCTTTCTCGTGATCGTTCTGCACTGGGTGCGACCGCGGGCGGGAGCGACGCGGCGGGACCGATCAGGCGTTCTGGACTTCGGTCGGGTGGGGACGACCAGAGGACGAACAGCGCGAGCGGAACTCGACACGGGTGCGGAACTTTTTTCGCGGACCTGCCAGTCGGGACGAGTCGCGCTCGACCGACATCGGTCCGATACCGGTCGGACACCGCTTCGACACCCGTCCGGTGCCGCGCGGCCACCCCGGTGACGTGGCGTGACCGCACTCGTCGCCGATGAGGGGGCATGCGAATCGCCGCCGGACGGGCCGGCCACCGAGGACATCCGCGGGCAGCCGTGGGGTCTGCGGGCACAGGGGTTGCGGGCGTACCGAAGCGTCGGGGCGGCCGTGTCGGGCTGGACGCGGGGCGCGGACGGCGGGGCGCGGGCCGGACCTGTGGCGCTCTTCGATCACCCGCCCGGGATGCGCGGGTCAGTCGTTGTGCTGCGGGGTGTCCAGGTCTAACAGGCGACCGGCGAGGAAGCGGCGGTCGGCCGGGTTGGTGGCGAGTTCGTGGGCGCGCAGGTAGGCGGACCTGGCGTCGTCGTCTCGGCCGAGTCGGCGCAGGAAGTCCGCGCGGGCGGCGTGCAGCAGGTGATAGGACTCCAGGCCCTCGATCGCGTCGACGAGGGCGAGGCCCGCCTCGGGGCCTTCGGCCATGGCGACCGCCACCGCGTGGTTCAGCGCTATCACCTGGGACGGGGTGACGTCGAGCAGTTCCCGGTACAGCTCGGCGATCACCGGCCAGTTGGTCGCCTCGCCGGAGGGCGCGCGCGCGTGCTCGGCGGCGATCGCCGCCTGGAGCTGGTAGGGGCCCGGTGCCTCCATGCGGGCGGCGCGGTGCAGCAGGCCCACCGCCTCGACGATCTGGCCCCTGTCCCAGCGTGCGCGGTCCTGGTCCTCCAACAGCACGATGTCGCCGGAGGTCGTGTATCGGGTCTCCCGCCGCGAGTCGGTGAGCAGCATCAGCGCCACCAGGCCCAACGCCTCGGGTTCGTCCGGCATCAGGGTGGCCACGAGTTTGCCCAGGCGCAACGCCTCGGCGCGCAGCTGGTCGTGCTGGGGGCTGTCGCGAGGGGCGGTGTAGCCCTGGGTGAAGACGAGGTACACCACGGCCAGCACGGAGGCCAGGCGTTCCGGCAGCCGGTGGTCCGGCGGCACCTCGAAGGTGATGCCCGCGTCGCGGATCTTGCGCTTGGCCCGGACCAGGCGCTGGGCCATGGTCGATTCGACGACCAGGAACACCTTGGCGATCTCGGCCGCCGTCATGCCCGCGACCGCCTGGAGGGTCAGCGCCACCCGCGCGTCGGTGGACAGCGCCGGGTGGCAGCAGGTGAAGATCAGACTGAGCTGGTCGTCCCCCACGCTGGTCAGGAGGTCTTCGCCGTACTCGGTCATCGTGCTCACCACCGTGCCCGCAGCCGGGGCCTCCCCGGCCACCAGCGAGTGCTTGGCGTGCGAGGTCTGCGTGCGGCGGATGCGGTCGATGGCGCGGTTGCGGGCGACGGCCAGCAACCACGCCACCGGATCGTCCGGCAGAGCGGTCGGGTCCCACCGCCGCAGGGCCGTCGCGAAGGCGTCCTGGAGTGCGTCCTCGACCAGCTCGAAGTCGCCGACGGCCCGCACGAGGGCGGCGAGCATCCGACTGCGATGGTCCCGGTACACCCGCTCCACGACTGCCACGGGTGAGCGGTCGGTCATGGCGTGGCGGCCACCGAGGCGGCGACGATGGGCGTGATGTCCCAGCCGGGGATGACGTCCATGGGGCGGACCTCGACCGAACCGACGTAGGCGATCGGGGACAGCGCGGCCAGTTCCAACGCCTCGTCGAGGTTGGGGCACTCCACGATGCAGTACCCGCCGAGCTGTTCGTGGGTCTCGGCGAAGGGGCCGTCGGTCATCAGCGTCCTGCCTTCGCGGACCCGGACGGTGGTGGCGGTGTGCACCGACTTGAGCGGGCCCGCGCTCACCAGCGCGCCACGCTTGCGGCACTCCTCGGTGAAGGCGTTCGCCCTGGCCAGCGCGCCCTCGAAGCGGGCTTCGTCCGGTTGGGGGCGGTCACAACCGTAGAACAAGAGCATGTAGCGCATGGAGCACTCCCGAATCGGGCCGGCGGTCGGACGGGGATGCGGTCGGGCTGCGACCCGACGCCGTACCCGTCCGATTGTGCACCACCCGCAGTCGAACGGTCACGGCGTGCGCCGGTGCCGTCACCGCACGGGTGAACGCGGGACGGTACCGGCGACACCCGGCTACGGCCTGGCCTCGGTGAACGCGCGACGCGCGCTGCCGGCGAACCGGTTGCCGGCCTCGGCCGTCAGCCTGCCCGCCGCCACCAGGGCGTTGACGGCGTTGTCCACACAGGTCCGGTACTGCTCGGAGGTGAGTTGCGTGGTGTCGAAGCTGCAGGGGATCTCCGGGAAGACGACCCTCTCGCCCGCCCGGACGCCGTAGAGCTTGTTGCGGACACCTCCCGGCCACAGCACCTCGACCACCCCGGCGTTCACCCGACCGAGGCCGAACGTGGCCTCGAACGCGTCCTGCGAGGCGAAGCTCGCCCCGCCGAGCACCGGCCGCATCGCGGTCGGCCCGTCGGTCGGGGTGAACTTGAGGATCGCTCCGATTCCGTCGCGGTTGACCCGCGCGCCCGGCGCGAGGCCGACGCTGCCGACGGCGCGGATGGTGGCGGACTTGTTGCCGTTGCCGCCGTTGTTCAGCTCCACCGACAGGTCGCCCTCGACGGTGGTGCTGCCGGTGGGCGTCATGGTCGTCGGGTCGCCGGGTACGGGCTGGAAGATCCGCAGCACGGCCGCGTCCTTGTCGAACCTGGACCCGAAGTCGATCGGCACGATGTCGTTGACCTTGACCAGCCGTCCGACCTTGAGGGACTGGGCCACGCTGATCACGTCGACCCACCCGTTCTGGTCGAGGTCGCCGGTGGCCATGCCGATCACCGTGCGGCGTCGGTGGTTGGTGGTGGACCGGGCGAACACGTCGTCGTAGTCGAACGACGGGTAGAACGCCCCGGCGCCGGTCTGCGGGCCGCGGTTGCGCAGCAGCGCCCCCGCGTTGTCGGCGGTGACCATGCCCATGCCGTCCAGCGCGCCGTGGTACAGGATGTCGGTCGACCCGTTGTTGTCGTAGTCGAACGCCGAGGTGGCCCAACCCCACGGGGTGGCGTTGAGGGTGCCCAGGCCCGGGTCGGCACCGTTCTGCGCCGGCTGCTGCAGCGAGGAACGGCGGGGGTCGGAGAAGGTGTGGTCGGGTCGTTGCAGGAACCACCGGCTCGACGCGTCGCCGAGCTGGCGGGGCATCTGGGTCAGCGGGACCATCGTGTAGTCGCCGCCGTTGCTGGCGAACACGTCCAGGTTGCCGTCGTGGTTGAAGTCGCCGTAGGACAACCCCATCCACATGCCCGGCTCGCCCAGGCCGACGTCGAAGGTGACCTCGTCGAAGTAGCCGTCGCCGTCGTTGCGCCACAACCGGACGAAGCCCCGGTCGTGACCGCCGTACTTGGTGATGCGGTAGGCGGCCTGGTCGCTCGCGGTCATCAGGTCGAGGTCGCCGTCCTGGTCGTAGTCCACCAGCGACAGTGCCCACGTGATGTCGTTGAACGGGGCGGTGGCACCCGGCGGCACGTCGCGAACGTCCACACGGGAGATTCCCGCTGCGACGCTGACGTCGGTGAAGCGCAGGCCGTCCACGTTGCGCAGCAACTGGTTGGGCTGGTTGTACTGGTAGGGCACCGCGAAGATGGGCAGCGCGTTCTTCATGTCGAAGCTGTTGGCGATGGCGATGTCGAGCAGGCTGTCGCCGTTGATGTCGCCCATGGCGCAGCTGGCGTGGCTGAGCGTGCCCGCTGAAGCGTCGCCCGCCGAAGCGGTGACGTCGGCGAAGGTGCCGTTTCCCCGGTTGAGGAGCAGGTGGTTGTTCGCGTTGCGCCCCAACACGTACAGGTCCGTGTAGCCGTTGTTGTCGATGTCGCCGGCGCAGGCGCCGTTGGAGTCCTGGTCGGTCAGCGACACACCGGTCCACGGTGCCATGTCGACGAAGCTCAGGCTCCCGGTCTGCTTGAACTGGTTCTGGTAGAGGCTGTTGGCCCGGCCGGGGCCGTTGGTGACGTAGAAGTCCAGGTCGCCGTCCCCGTCGTAGTCGAAGGTCACCACTCCGGGGATGCCGTGGCTGAAGACGGGTTCGTTGGCGAACTCGGCGAACTTCACCGACGGGCGCTGCCGGTTGACGATCCGGATCGCGTGCTCGGGAGAGGGCATCCGGCGGTAGGCCGACATCGCGGTGCCGGGGGTCGCGATCTCGGTGAAGGCGACGCCCCCCACAGCGGGCACCGCGAAGGCGGAGGGGGTCGTCGCGATCGTCGTCGCGATCGTCGACGTGATCACGAACAGGCTCAACCGGCGCGAGCGCGACATGTGTGCCATGAAACCTCCTGGTGGATAGGTCACTCACACTAAAGATAGTTTTCTGGCTGGGCAATCGATCCGGCATCGTTCATCCCGGGCAGCTTTTGTTGCGCCGTTCGGCCGGTCCCGTAGGTGCGATTGCATGCCCGACGTGCCGGTCCTGATCTTGCGATGTCGCTAAATACGCAGGTCAAGCGGGTCATCGAGTGGGATGTGTGTGTGGTTCCATCGGGTGACGGAAGCTTCAGACATCTTGTTATCCATGGATCTCGGTGATAGACACCATCTCGGAGGGTGTCGCCATTCAGATCTTGTTTTCTGTAGTGAACTTGCGATGTGTCCCACTGGGGGGAACATGGAAGAGACGCTTGCCCCGTCTGCCGCGGTCCGACCGCCACCCGGCACGGCCGTTCTCGCGCGCCGGGGCTTCCCCGTCGACCGCCCGGAGGCCCCGCCGGTGCCGGCGGACCACACCCGCCGCCTCCCCTCCGGCCACCACGCCGCCACCTCCCACCGGCCGGACCCGCCCGAGGCGTCGGCCGCCGTCCCCGGCGGTGAACGGCACACCGACCACGAGGGCGCGGGCCTGTCCGCCCGGCTTCTCGACGCGGCCACCGCCGGTCGGGTGCAGGCCGTGTGCCGGCTGCTGCCGGGGTCCGTCGACGGCTGCGCGCACCTGCTCCCGGCCGGCACCGTCCGGCCGCCGGCCTCGGCGCGCATGCGGGTGCCGGCCCGGCCGTCCACCCCTCGGTCGCGGTGGCGTGCGTCGGGCGGCGGCGGCTTCGCCGACGTGTTCTTCGGGGGCGAACACGCGCCGAACCGACCCGGCCGCATCGTCTCCGGGCCGATGTGCGAGTCCGTGACCACTGGCCGTGGTCCGGAGGTGTGCAGCGGGGTCGGGCTCGCCTGCGCCCGTCCGGAGGCCACCGACGACGACGGTTGCACGCGCCTGCCGGAGGCGACTGGAGCACACCGGAACCACTTCGCCCAGGGGATCGCCGCCATCGCCTGCGCACGGGCGCGGTCCGGGACCCTGCCCGACCACGCCCGCGCGACCTGTCGTCGGATCCTCGGCATCGATGCCGGTCCGGCCGCCGCGCGGGCCGACCTCGCAGCCGAAGGACCGACCGGGGCCTCGCGCGCGTGCGCCCGTCAGCAGTGGCGTGACCGGCTGAGGGAACTCGTCGTCCCCGGCACGTCCCACTAGTCGAACAGGACGTAAGCCGATGACCAAGCCCATTCGTGCGGCCGTTGCCGCCGTCGTCACCTTGTGCGTCTGCACCGCCTTCGGCGTGGCCGCGATCAGGCCCGGACCGGGCGAGGCGGAGGCCGCCGCAGCGGCAGCGGGCTTCCGGTTCGCCGCCGAGAACCTGAACGCCGCGCCCGCCCTTCCTCGCCGCGAACGCCCGGTGGCACCCGCGCTCGGCGGCATCCGGAGTTGGATCTCGTCGGTGGGCGCGGCCGTCGCCTCGGCCGACCTGCGCGCCCTGGGCCGGTCCGGGGACGTGTGCCTGGTGGACCCGAGGGACGACTCGGTGACCGTGCGGGCGGCACCGGGCGACCGCGCTCCCTACACCCCGGTGCGCCTGGAACCGGTCGGCGTCTCCTACGACGCCACCATGGCCCCGATGGGCTGCGTTCCGGCCGACCTCGACGAGGACGGCGACCTCGACCTGCTGGTGTACTACTGGGGCCGGACACCGCTGCTGTTCGTCAACACCGGGCCGGCGGGCCGCGCGCCCGACTCCGCCACCTTCCGCCCCCGGGAGCTGGTGAACCCCGTGCAGGTGTGGAACAGCACGACCCTCAACGTCGGCGACCTCGACGGTGACGGGCACCTGGACCTGCTGGTGGGCAACTACTTCCCGGACGGTGCCAGGGTCCTCGACCCGGCCGCGACCGACGACCTGCGGATGGCGATGCAGGACTCGATGTCCCTGGCTCGCAACGGCGGCACCAACCGCATCCTGCTCACCCACCCGGGGGGCGTCGACCAGGTACCCGACCTGGTCGACGCGAGCGACGCGCTGTCCCCGGCCGCCGCCACCGCCTGGACGCTGGCGACGGGCCTGCAGGACCTCACTGGCGACGGCCTGCCGGAGGTGTACCAGGCCAACGACTTCGGGCCGGACCAGCTGCTGGTCAACAGGTCCGAGCCCGGCCGGGTCGTGCTCGTCGAGGTGACCGGCACGCGCGACCTGGCCACCCCGAAGTCCCAGGTGCTCGGGCACGACTCGTTCAAGGGCATGGGCGTGGCGTTCACCTACGACCCGGGCGCGCGGCTGCCGACCATCCTCGTCAGCAACATCACCACGCCCTACGCCCTGCACGAGAGCAACTTCGCGTTCGTCCCCGACGGTGATCCCGGTGACCTGACCAGGGGAGTCTGGCCCTACCGGGAGCGCTCCGAACGACTGGGGCTGGCGCGCTCGGGGTGGTGCTGGGACGTCAAGGCGGGCGACTTCGACAACGACGGAGTCGACGAGATCGTGCAGGCCAACGGCTTCCTCAAGGGTGAGGTCGACCGTTGGCCGCTGCTCCAGGAGTTGGCCATGGGCAACGACGATCTGGTGCGCCACCCGTGGGCGTGGCCCGCGTTCGGTCCCGGCGACGACGTGTCGGGCCACGAGGCCAACCCGTTCTGGGTCAAGCGCCGCGACGGCGCGTACGCCGACCTGGCCGGCCCCGTCGGCATCGCCGAGCCCGACAACAGCCGGGGACTGGCCATCGCCGACGTCGACGGCAACGGCACCCTGGACCTCCTGGTGGCCAACCAGTGGGAGGACTCGGTACTGCTGCGCAACCTGAACCCGCCCGGGAAGGCCGCACAGCTGCGCTTCGTGCGCTCCACCGGCCCCGCCGGACGCGATGTGCAGGTCCTGGGTGTGCAGGCGGTGCTCGACCACGTGGAGCGGCCGCAGCGTGCGCAGCTCTACCCGGCCAACGGCCACGCCGGAGTGTCAGCGGCCGAACTGACCCTGTCGCTCCCCGACGGCAACCCCACCACGGCCACCGTGACCTGGCGTGACGCCTCCGGTCTGCACGAGGACCGGATCGACGTGGCGCCCGGCCGCCGGACCGTGGTCCTCGACGGCAACGGAACGGCGGCAGTGAGATGACCACGACAGCACCGACGAAACCCCGTACCGACGCCACCGGCTCCGACCGACCGAACGGGCTGACACCCGAGCAGCGTCGGGAGAAGGCGCTGCGCCGGTTCGCCCTGTCCATCACCGTGTTCAACGTGGCCGGCCACGTGCTGCTGGGGTTCGAGCAGTCGCCGATCACCCCGATCGCGACGGTGCTGGTCAGCTACGGAACCGCGTTCCTGTTCGAGTGGCTGGACGCGTGGGCGCGTGGTCGGCCACCCCAGTACCGGGGCGGACCACGCGCGGTGCTGCTGTTCCTGCTGCCTCCGCACATCGCCGCGCTGGCGTGTGCGATGTTGTTGTGGGGCAACGCGCTCCTGTGGCCCTACCTGTTCGCCGTCACCGTCGCGAACGCGAGCAAGTACCTGGTGAGGGTCGGCGTCCGGGGCCGGTTGCGGCACGTGCTCAACCCGTCCAACGCGGGCATCGTGGTCACCCTGCTGTTGTTCCCGTGGGTCGGCATCGCGCCGCCCTACCACTTCACGGCGAACTTCGGCGGGGCGCTCGACTGGTTGGTGCCCCTGGCAATCCTCGTGCTCGGCACGATGCTCAACGCCAAGCTGACGATGAAGGTGCCGCTCATCCTGGGCTGGGCGGGCGGGTTCGTCGCCCAGGCCGTGGTCCGCTGGTTGGTGCTGGACCACCACTTGGTCGCCGCGCTCCTGCCGATGACCGGAGTGGCGTTCATCCTGTTCACCAACTACATGATCACCGACCCGGGGACCACACCCGTGTCGCCGCGCGGCCAGGTGGTCTTCGGCGTCACCGCCGCCGCCGTGTACGGGGTGCTCGTCGCTCTTCAGATCGTGTTCGGCCTGTTCTTCGCGCTGGCGATCACGTGCGTGCTGCGCGGGATGGTGCTGGTGGTGTCACGGGTCGCGCCGGCGTGGTCGAACAAGCCGGTGCGGTCGCCCTCGGCGGCGGGGGCGACGGTCTGATGGAGGCACCCCGGATCGCCGTAGTCGGCATGGCGTGCCGCTACCCGGACGCGGACAGCCCCGACCAACTGTGGGAGACGGTCCTGGAGCGGCGGCGTGCGTTCCGCCGTATCCCCGCGGGCCGGCTGTCCCCGGACTACCTCGGACCGGCCGACGACCCGGACCGCACCTACGTCTCGCGCGCGGGCCTGCTGGTGGACTGGGAGTTCGACCGGCCGCGCTTCGGCGTGCCCGGGCCGCTGTACCGGGCGACCGACCAGACGCACTGGCTGGCGCTGCAGGTCGCGGCCGACGCGCTCGCCGACGCCGGGTTCCCGGACGCCGACGGGCTCGACCGCGAACGCGTCGGCGTGATCCTCGGGAACTCGCTGACCGGTGAGTTCACCCGCGCCCACCAGTTGCGGCTGCGGTGGCCGTTCATCCGGCGGGCGGCGGTCACCGCACTGGACCGCACCGGGGTGGGCGCGGCCGACGCGACGCGCGTCCTGGAGGAGCTGGAAGGGCTGGTCAAGCAGCCGTTCCCGGTGCCCGGCGACGAGTCCCTGGCCGGCGCGCTGGCCAACACCATCGCCGGGCGGGTGTGCAACCACTTCGACTTCCACGGCACCGGGTACACGGTGGACGGTGCCTGCGCGTCCAGCCTGCTCGCGGTGACCGCCGCCTGTGGCGCGCTGTCCGCCGGCGAACTGGACTTCGCGCTGGCCGGTGGGGTGGACCTGAGCCTGGACCCGTTCGAGTTGGTCGGGTTCGCCCGCGTCGGCGCGCTCGCCGTCGACGAGATGCGCGTCTACGACGCCGACCCCACGGGGTTCCTGCCCGGCGAGGGGTGCGGTGTGGTGGCCCTGATGCGCGCCGACGACGCACGACGGGCCGGCCTGCGCGTCTACGCCGAGATCCTGGGCTGGGGAACCTCCTCGGACGGTGCCGGCGGGCTGACCCGTCCGGAGGCGGCGGGCCAGTCCCGCGCCCTGGCACGGGCACTCCGCCTGGGCCGGGTGGACCCGACCCAGGTGGACCTGGTGGAGGGACACGGCACCGGGACCAGGCTCAACGACACCACCGAGTTGACCGTGCTGAGCGCGGTACTCGCGGGCCGCGCGACACCGGCGGTGCTCGGATCGGTCAAGGCCAACATCGGCCACACCAAGGCCGCCGCCGGGGTCGCCGGTCTGATCAAGACCGCCCTGGCGGTGCACCACCGGGTGTTGCCGCCCACCACAGGCTGCCGGGCACCGCACGAACTGCTCCGCTCGCCCGACGCGCCCGTGAGGGTGTCGGACGAGGCACAGCCGTGGTCGAGCAGGTCGCCACGCGCGGTCGTGGCGGCCATGGGGTTCGGCGGGATCAACGCCTACGCCGTGCTCGGCGGCAGCCCGGCCGCCGCGATGCCGCCGCCGGACCCGTCGGCGTTGCGGTTGCTGCGGGCCAGACCTCAGGAGCAGGTGCTGGTACTCGGTGGCGAGTCGGCGGCGGACGTCCTGGCGGTGCTGGACCGCCTGGGTGAGCGCGCCGGCGCACTGAGCGTGGCGGAGGTGCACGACCTGGCTGCCACGGCATCCGGGACCGCCTCCCACCTCGCTCCCGTCCGCTGCGCCCTGGTGGCCCGGACCCCGGACGAACTGGCCGGGGTCGCCGCACGGGCGCGTGCCGTCCTCGGCGACGCGGACGGGGTTCCGGCGGTCCTGGTCGACCGGTCGGGCTTCGCACTGGGCAGCGGTGCCCCGGCCCGGATCGGGCTGCTGTTCCCCGGCCAGGCGTCGCCGGTGCGGTCGGCGCTGCCCGCCTGGGCGTGGGAGTTGCCGGTCCCGGCGTTCCGCTCCGGGTCGACGGTGACCGACGGCGCCGTGGACACTGCCGTAGCCCAGCCCGCGATCGCCCGCCAGTCGCTCGCAGGGCTCGCCTGGCTGACCGAAGCGGGCTGCGCGGCGGTCGGCGCGGTCGGGCACAGCCTCGGTGAGATCACAGCCCTGGTGTGGGCCGGTGCGCTGACCCCGGAGGCCGGGCTGGGACTGGTGACGGCCCGCGGCGCGTTGATGGCCGGGCACGGCGTGCCCGGCACCGCGATGGCGAGCCTGCGCGCCGACCTCACCACGGTCGACGCGTTGATCAAGAGGACCGGTGCCACGGTCGCCGCACTCAACGCCCCCGGCCGGACCACGATCGCCGGCCCGGTCCAGGACGTGGCGGAAGTGGTCGAGCGTGCCCGGGCGCAGGACGTCGTCGCCATGCCGCTGCCGGTGTCCCACGGCTTCCACAGCGCGGCCATGGAGCCGGTGCGCAGCCCGTTCGAGGCAGTCCTGTCCCGCACGGACTTCCTGCCGCTGCGCGGTACCGTGTTCTCCACGGTGACCGGCGAACCGGTGGACGAACCCGCTGCGCTGCTGCTGCGCCAACTGGTCGAGCCCGTCCGGTTCGAGGAGGCGCTGGACCGGTTGGCACCGCAGTGCGACCTGCTGGTGGAGGTCGGTCCGGGCACCACGCTGACCGGGCTCGCACTGGAACGCGACCCCACCGCACAGGTCGTCACGCTGGATTGCGGCGGTGACCCGCGGCGCCACGCGCTGGCCGCCGCCGCGCTCGCGGCGTCCGGTGTGGACACCGCCGCGAGCTGGTACCCGCACGGCGCCCGGCGGCGGTTCGACCTGGATCGCCCCACCGCGTTCCTGACGAACCCGTGCGAGAGCCTGTCCGACCTGTCACCGCAGGGGCAGCGGCCGGAGCCGGTGTCCGAACCAGGGCCGGGGGACGCGCTGTCGGTGTTGACCGGTCTGCTCAACCGCCGGCTCGAACTGCCGGTCGAGGCGATCCGCCCCGACAGCTCGCTGCTCGGCGACCTGCACGTGACCTCGCTGCGGCTGGTCGACCTGGTGGGCGAGTCCGCGGTCCTGCTCGGACGGCAGGCACCCCACCTGCGCGAGGTCATGGTCGGCCCGACGGTCGGCGAGCTCGCCGACCTGATCGAGGCCGCACCGCCGATCGCGCCGGGCGGACCCGGGCACGTCCCCGGTGTGCGCCCCTGGGTCAGGGCGTTCGCGCACCGGTGGGTGACCCACGACGCCGAGCCGGACCTCTCGGACGCGGTCCGGTGGGCCGGGCTGCCGGAATCCGCGCGGGACGACGGGGCTCCGCGCGGCCTCGTGGTGGAGTTGGGTTCCGGGACGGACGTCGAGCACACGGTCGGCGAGATCGCGGCCGCGGTCGGACTCGTCGCGGCGAACCGTCCCGACCTGCTGGTCGTGCTGCACGACGGCCACCCGGCCGCGGCGGCGCTGGGGCGCAGCGTGTCCGCCGAGCTGCCGGATTGCGCGGTGACCGTGGTGGACCGCCCGGCGCACCACCGTTTCGACCTGCGGTCGGCGGCCCGCGACGGCCACCTCGAACTGCGGCTGAGCGGTGCCGGCCGCCTCGAACGGCTGGTCACCGAGGTCCACGAACCCGGCGAGGCCGCCGACCCGCCGCTCGCACCCGGTGACGTGTGCCTGGTGACCGGCGGCACGACCGGCATCACGGCGCGCTGCGCGACGGCCGTCGCCGAGCGGTACGGAGCGACGTTGGTGTTCCTGGGTCGTTCCCCGGCCGACGCCGCACCGGTCCGCGCCGGGCTGGACCGCGCGTCGGGGCGCGTTCGGGCGCACTACATCCAGTGCGACGTGGCCGAGCCCGCCGACCTCAAGGCCGCGGTGTCCGCTGCCGCGACGTGCGGCCCGATCCGGGGACTGCTCCACGGCGCGGGCGTCAACGAACCACGCCCGCTCGACTCGCTGACCGGCGACTCGCTGCGCGCGACCGTCCGCCCGAAGGTCGCCGGGCTGCGGCAGTTGCTCGACCTGGTCGGCGAACGGGCCACCCTCGTGCTGGCCTTCGGGTCGGTCATCGGCAGGTCGGGCCTGGCCGGGCAGGCGGAGTACTGCGTCGCTAACGACTGGATGCGCGTCGAGTCGGAGCGTTGGGCGGACCGGCACCCGGCTTGCCGCACCCACGTGCTGGAGTGGACGTTGTGGTCCGACATCGGAATGGGGGAGCGGCTGGGGGCGGTCGAGCGGCTGGGCCGCCAGGGCGTCGCCGTGATCACGCCGGACGAGGGGACGCGGGCACTGCTCGCCCTGCTGGCGGACCGCACCGCGCCGGTCACCGCGATGCTCACGGGACGGCTGCCCGCCACCACGACCGTCACCCGGCCCGGGGAAGGGGTGCGGGGATTGCGCTTCAGCGAGCGGGAACTGGTCGGCACCCCCGGCCTGGAGTCCGTGCTGCACGCCGAACTGTCCGTGGGCACCGATCCCTACCTGGAGGACCATCGGGTGGACGGCACCCCGGTGTTGCCCGCCGTGCTCGGCCTGGAGGCGATGGCGCAGGCCACCACCGCGCTCACCGGGTCGCGCGAGCAGTGGTCGTTCGAGCGGGTGGCGCTGCGCGCGCCGATCTCCGTCGGCGAACGCGGCACGCGCGGGATCCGGGTCGCGGCACTGCGCGAGGGCACCGGGGACGGGATCGACGTGGTGGTGCGCGACGACGCCGACGGGTACGGCACCGTCCGGTTCTCCGCGCGGTCGGCACGACCCGCACCACCGCCCCCACCGGGCGACGCGGTGCCGACACCGGCTCCTCGGACGTCCCCGCACCCGTTCTACGGCCCTCTCTTCTTCCACGGGCCCATGTTCCGGCGGCTGGTGCGGATCGACCGGCTGACCGCGTTCGAGGTCGAGGCGTGGGTGACGGCCGACGAACGAGCGGAGTGGTTCGCCGGGTTCCACGGTGACCGGCTGCTGCTGGGCGACCCCGGCGTCCACGACGCCGCCGTGCACGTGCTGCTCGCGTGCCTGCCGCACCGCAAGGCCCTGCCGGTCTCGGCGGACCGGGTCGTGTTCTGGCGCCGTCCGTCCGGTGTGCTGCGGGTACGCGCTGCGGAGACCTGGCACTCGGGCGAGGAGTACCGGTTCGACGTGGACGTGGTCGACGCCGCCGGACGGGCGGTCGCCGCCTGGCGGGGCTTGGGGCTGCGGGCGATCGGCGACCGCCCCTGGCCGACGCCGATGCCGATGTCGCTGATCGGACCGTGGCTGAGCAGGCGGCTGTCGGAGCTGGGGATCTCCCACCGGACCGTCATCCTCGCGGAAGGCCCCGACGGCGCACAGCGGTTGGTGGCTCCCGATCGCACGGTCGGACTCGTGCGCCGGTTCGTGGCCGCGTCGCCCCTCGCGCCGTCGGCGGCGCAGGTCGCGGCCTGCGGGGGCGAGGACGTCGCCACCGTCGCGACCCGGATCGCCTGCGCGGCCGAGGCTGCCGGCGGCGGCCCGGCCGAACCGGTGGACGTGCTGGAGGACGGGCTGGTGGTGCTGCGCGTCGCCGGTCGGCGCGTGCTCACCGCGAGGATCGGGACCGGCGGGGGCCCGGTGGTCGTCGCGGTCGCGGCGGACCCGCCGCCGTGATCGCCTACCTGTACCGGCACCGGGTCACGTTCGACGAGACCAACGTCGTCGGCAACGTGTACTTCGCCCACTACCTGCACTGGCAGGGCCACTGCCGGGAGCGTTTCCTGGCCGACCACGCGCCGTCGGTGCTGGCGGCGGTCCGCACCGGGGAACTGCTGCTGGCGACGGTCTCGTGCGAGATGGCGTACTACGCCGAGTGCTTCGCGCTGGACGAGGTCGAGGTCGCGATGACGCTCGCGGAGTTCGGTGGCAGCCGGGTCGCCCTGGACTTCGACTTCAGGCACGGCGGACGACTGCGGGCACGCGGCGCGCAGGTCGTCGCGTGCCTGCGGCGGACCGGGGCGGGCACGGAGCCGGTCGACCTGCCCGATGAACTCGTCCGGGCACTGCGGGCGTACCGGGGGTCCGCCGCCGGCCGGGATGCGACCTGACACGACGGCGGAACCGGTCTCCGGGTGCGCGCCGCTGCTGCCGCGGCACGGTCCGACCGGTCGACACCGGCACAGCCTCGGACACGCGGGCCCTCCCCCCGCATCGCCGACGGATGGCGGAGTGAGGGTGTCCGGGCGGTCGCCCGAGTGCTCCCGGCGCACCTCCCCGGTAGTCCTCAATGGACAATCCGCTACGTGAAATGCAAGTTACCTGGGTGACTTTGTGACGGACGATGTCTTCAAAATCTCGTGATGGCCGCCTTCCATTGAAATCGGGAGTGGGTCGGCCGAACCCGTTGACTCTATAAACTTGTAGTGATGTACTCGTGGGGGAGCAGGAGCCGGTACGGCTCACGCAGGCGTCCCACGCCGCGCACCCGAACACCAGGAGGACCGATGACTGCTACAGCGGAGCCGTCTGCGGCGCAGGGGCTCGACACGGCCGGGTTACTCGACGCCTACCGGCGTGCCGTCACGCCGGCGGCCACGGCGTTCGTCGAAGGGACCTTGTCCGGCAGGGAGTTGCGGGCGAGCTGGCTGCCCTACTTCCGCGGCGCGTTCCTGGAGTACGAACTCTCCGTGCAGCAGGCGTGGCGCGCGGCCTACGGCCCGGACCGGGGTGTCGAACCCGGCCCGCCGCACGCGGACCCCGCGTTCGCCGCGGAGTTGGCGCACTTCCCGGTGACCATCTCGCACAACAACCTGGAGCGCCTGATCGACGTGCTGGCCGTCGAGTTGGGCGATCGCACGGTGCGCGACACGGTCACCCCGGAGCGCGTCATCGACCTGGCGTACGTGGTCGACGCCCTGGACCGGCTCATGAACTCTCTCGTGCTGACCTCGTGACGGCACGGACCGCGCGCCGCCCGGCACGCGGCCACGACGGTTGAACAGGAGTCGCAGTGAACGAGAACGGCTTTCCCGTGAGCGTCATGGAAGTCCTGAAATCCGCACAGGTGGTGACCGGGGCGGACGGCTCGGCCCTCTCCGGCGCGCAGGTCGTCAAGGGGCACGACCTGGCCTGGGGCGGTCCGGGCAACCTCTACACCATCCGCCCGTACACGCTCGGGCCCGCCGCGCTGGAGGTGTTCACGGTGCGCGAGCGCATCCACGTGAGCATCGACGGCCTCGGCGAGGACCTGGTGGACCTGCACGGCGTGGGCGTCTACCGGCGCCACGAGCCGCGCATCGGCGCCGAGGACGCGAGGGAACTGACCTGGACCACGGCCACGATCGGCGCCCAGTTCCTGTCGCTGCAGGTCGTGGGCGACAGCGAGATCTTCGGGCAGATCCGCGTCACCAACACGCCCGGGAAGCGCGAGGGCGCCACCGTCGCACCCGCGCAGCCCGGCGGCGGTCGGGTCACCCCGCTGAAGAACTGCGTCACGCTGCTGTTCCCGCGCTTCGAGATCGAACGCCTCGGTGCCCTCGTCGACACCGGTGACGAGGCGGTCGCGGTCGAGTCGCGGGTCAACATGGTGCCGCCCATCGGCGACGTGTCCCGCACCTCGCGCGGCTACGCGCTCTACGACGGCAGCCGCCGCGTCGGCACCCTGCTGGCCGCGGACCTGGAGATCGGTGCCCTGCTGCACCACATCCCGATCCAGACGGCGGCGGACCCGGTCGAGGCGTACGCGGTCGTCTCCGACTAGGTCCACAGGATGGCTCTCCCCACGTTCGAGCGGGCCCGGCCCAACCTCGGTGCGGGCCCGCTCGGCTCCTACGCCTTCCGGGTCGAGGCCACCCTCGGCCACCGGCCCATGACCTACCTGTTCGCCCGATCCACCGAGGGCTCGGAGGCCGGTTCGCGCACGGTGACCGGGCTGCTGGTGCTCGGCCCGGACGCGCTGGCGGGCACCCGGGTGACCGTCGAGGAGACCGCCGGGGCCGACCGTGCCGAGGTGACGGTGTACCTGCCGACCATGCGCGCGCCCAAAGTGGTGTCGGCGGCCCACGTCTTCGAGTGCCTGCCGTTGACCGACGTCGGCTACGTCGACCTCATGGCGTGGTCGCACCCGCCCTCCGGCCCGGTGCCCGACGACGGCTCGGGCGCGCAGACCTGGCGCTCCGAGGTCCGGTACGGCTACGAGGTGGTCGAGACCGTGAGCCGGGAGTACGGCATCCCGGTCGCCCGCAGCACCAGACTCGACGGGGAGGAGATCCGCCGCTGGGAGGTCGCGGAGGTCGGCGACCCGCAGTGGCACCACCTGCCGGTGCGCATCCGCGTCACCAGGACGCGGACAGGGCACTGGACGGTGTTCGAGCGCACGACGCAACCCCGTCCGGTACCGCCGGGGCTGGTGACGGCGGATACCGCCGAACTGCGTGACGTCGCGACCGGGATGTTCGGGGTGTTCGGGAGGTGACCGGGGTGGAACCCGCAGGAACACGACGGGTCGCGCCGCGCGCGGCGGCATCGGGGAACCCGGCGGGATACGTCTTCGCGGCCGCCCGACTCGCCAGGGTCCTCGCCGCGCTGGTCGGGTGGACGCTCTCCGCGGCGCTCGCGGTCGCACTGCGCCGGCGGGACCGGACCCGCCTGGCCGCCGAGCGCGCCGCGTCGGCGTTGGAGCGCCTGGGCGGTGCGTTCCTCAAGGGAGGGCAACTGCTCGGTACCCGTCGCGACCTGGTCGGCCCGGTCGTCGCCGACGCGCTGGGCCGGCTGCAGGACGACGTGCGGCCGATGCCGGTCGCGGACGCGCTGGCGGTCGTCGGCCGGTCCGGGATCGAGCACCACGAGCCGGTCCGCCTGGGCGTCCTGGCCGGTCCGGTGGGCGGTGGCTCCGTCGCCTGCGTCTACCGCGTCCGGCTGCCCGACCGCGAGGTGGCGGTCAAGGTGCGCAAGCCGGCGGCCGTCCGGCAGATCGCCTGCGACACGCGGATGGCACGCGCCCTGGCGCGGGTGGCGGCCCTGGTCCCGGTGTTCCGCCGGATCCCGCTGGTGGAGATCGTGGACCAGGTCTCCCGGTGCGTGCTGGAGCAGCTCGACCTCGGCCGCGAGCGCCGCAACCTGGAGCGGTTCGGCGAGTTGGCGCGCGGGGCGGTGACCGTGCCTCGCCCGGTCGAGGACATGTGCGGGGAAGGCGTGCTGACCATGGACTACCTCGACGGTCTCGACCGGGCCGGCCCCGCCTCGGTGGGGCGGGACGAGCGGGTCCGGGCGGTCGAGACGCTGGTCCGCACGATGTACGAGTCGTTGTTCCGGCACGGATTCGTGCACGTCGACCTGCACCAGGGCAACGCCTACTTCCGCCCGGGGCGCGACGTCGTGGTGCTCGACTTCGGTTTCGTCTACCAGCTCAGCGCGTTCGCCCGCGTCAAGTTCACCGGCTTCTTCGCCGGGATGATCGACGGCGACGGCGACGGCTGCGCGCAGACCCTGCTGTCCACCGCCACGGCGTTGGCCGACGACGCCGACCTGGTCGGGTTCCGGCGCGAGGTCGCCGACCTGGTCGTCCGCAACTGCGGCCGGGCGGTAGCGGACTTCAGCCTGCCGCTGTTCGCCGCCGGGCTGTTCGACTTGCAGCGCCGGTACGGGGTCTACGCCGACGCGGAGTTCACCTTCCCCCTGCTGAGCCTGCTGGCGCTCGACGGCCTGGTCAAAGAGCACCACCCGGGAATGGACTTCCAGTTGGAGGCCGCGCCGTTCGTGATGGCGAGCCTGCTCGAGGAGGACCCGGACGGTCGCGCTTCGGCTAGGACAACCCGAGCATCCTGGTGCACCGGTGGATGACCTCCGGGTCGCCGTCCACCTTCACCGCGCCGGTCACGATGGCGTCGAACGGCGTGAGCATGCGCGCCCCGATGCGGACGAACGTGTCCGCCGCGCAGTCGATCGTCAGGTCGGGGGAGGGCGCCGCTCCCGACCTGAACGAGACCGACCCCCCGCGTACCTCGACGGTGAAGCTGTGGTCGCCCACCCGGAACTCGTAGGTCTCGTCGACCTGCGGGATGCGGTCGTGGTCGATCATCGCCTGGAGCGCGAGGAAGCCCCACTCGTCGCGGATGGTCTTGCCGAGGTCGTCCTCGCCGAGGAAACCCATGCCCCACTTGGCCAGCATCAGGATCGGTGCACGCAACTGCTCGCCCGACGGCGTGAGCCGGTACAGCTTGCCGCGCGAGTCGCCCTCGACCGGCACGTGCTCGATGACCCCGTTCTCGGTGAGCATCTTGAGCCGGTCGGTGAGCAGGCTCGGGCCGATGCCCGGCAGGTTCTCCAGCAGGTTGTTGAACCGGGTGGGGGCGATCAGGAGCTCTCGCACGACGAGCAGGGTCCAGCGCTCACCGATGATGTTCAGCCCAGTGGCCAGCCCGCAGAACTGGCCGTAGTCGCGCCGGACGTTCATGGTACGTCGGGCCTTCCTTCAAGGTAGCTGTCGAGTCCAATAGTAGCATCGCCGCGCCCGTCCTTTGTCGCAATCACTGCACCGATGGCAGTAGGACCACGCAAAGTGCAGTTCAAGGCACGTGAAAGCGAGTGTTGCCGGGCGTCCGCAGGCTCGCTCACAGTGCTTCGTGGTAGCTGCTTGCGGTCTGGTCGATATAATACTATGGAGCGATCTGGGGGTTCTTCAGGATTGCCGCGTGTCGTGCCGCGTCGCCCCGACCAGGCGTGGCACGGGTGTCACCGGCCACGTGCGGGCTCGTCCCGGTCCGCCGGGCCATCGTCCACTGGCGGAGGAGTACCCGTGCGAAGAGCCTTCTCGTTGATGTTGTCCGTCCTCGTCGTCCTGCTGTCCGCCTGCGGTGCCCCACCGACCGGCGGCCGCCACGGCAGGCAGCTGCGGATCGGTGCCATCCCTGACCAGGACCCGCAGCAGCTGCAGCGGATGTACGACGTGTTCGCCGGGTTCCTGGGCGACCGCCTGGGCATCCCGGTCGACTACGTACCCGTTCGCGACTACACGGCGGCGGTCGTCCAGTTCGAGCGCGGCGACCTCGACGTGGTGTTCTTCGGCGGCCTCACCGGCGTCCAGGCCCGCAAGCGGGTCCCGGGTGCCGTCCCGATCGCCCAGCGGGACGTGGACGCCCAGTTCCGCAGCGTCTTCATCGCGGGCACCGGCGTCGAGGTGCCGCAGGTTGCCCGGGTCGAGGACCTGGGCCGGCTCAAGGGCCGCTCGTTCACCTTCGGCAGCGACACCTCGACCTCGGGTCGGCTGATGCCGCAGTTCTTCCTCGACCAGGCAGGGGTGGCCCTCGGCGACTTCACCGGGGAACCGGGCTACTCCGGTTCACACGACGCCACCATCAAGCTCGTCGAGTCCGGCGCCTACCAGATCGGTGTGCTGAGTGCGTCGGTGTGGGACAAACGTCGCCAGGAGGGCAAGGTCGACACCGGAGCCGTGGCCGAGGTGTTCCGCACCCCGCCCTACCACGACTACCACTGGCTGGCCCGTCCGGACGTGGACCGGAACTTCGGCACCGGGTTCACCGACCGGGTCCGGGACGCGCTACTGGCCTGCGACGGCGGGGACGAGCAGGAGAAGCGGGTGCTCGACCTGTTCGCGGCCGGCGGGTTCATCCCGGCCGAGGCCGAGGACTACGCACAGATCGAATCGGTCGCGAGCCGGCTCGGGTTGCTGCGCTGACCATGGGCGACGACCACGTCTTCGAGCTGCGGGACGCTTCGGTGCGGTTGGGCGGACGGACCGTGCTGACCGGGGTCGACCTGAGGATCGGCGCGGGCGAGCGGGTGGCGCTCATCGGTCCCAGCGGAGCGGGCAAGACCACCCTGATCAGGCTGCTCAACGGCACGGTGATCACGGCGGACGGCAGCGTGCGGGCGTTCGGCTGCGACTACCGGACCTCGTCCGGGCGGGCCGCACGGGCCACCCGACGCCGGATCGGTACCGTCCACCAGCACTTCGACCTCGTTCCGCAGCTGAGGGTCGTGCACAACGTCAACGCGGGCCGGCTCGGCGCGTGGCCGCTGTGGAAGGCGGTGCTGTCCCTGGTGCACCCGTTGGAGGTGCAGCCCGCGCGCGCCGCGCTGGCCGCCGTGGGGATGGCGGACACGCTCCGGGAGCGCACCGCCGACCTGTCGGGCGGGCAGCAGCAACGAGTGGCGGTGGCGCGAGTGCTGGTGCAACGGCCGGACGCGGTGCTCGCCGACGAACCCGCCTCCGGTCTCGACCGGGTCACCGGTCGTGCGGTCGTCGACCTGCTGTTCCGGACCGCGGACCGGACCGGGACGACACTGCTGGCGAGTCTGCACGACCTGGACACGGCCCTGAGCCGGTTCGACCGGGTGATCGGACTGCGAGCCGGCCGGATCGTGCTCGACGCGGCATCCGGCGAGGTGGGGGAGGCGGAGCTGTCGCGGTTGTTCGGCCCGGAACCGGGCGGCGGGCGGTGACGCTCACCGGGCGACCCGGGTACGCCCCGCTCCGGGAGGGCCGAGGAGCCCCGCCCGCCCCGTCCGGACGCCGGGTGCGCCGCCGGTGGCTGCTGGTGCTCGTGGCCGCCGTGGCGGCCTCGTTGCTGCCCGTGGCGACCGCCGACACCCCCGCGTTCCGGACCGGGGGCCTCCGGCAGCTCGGCGAGTTCTTCGCCGCGGCGCTCGCCCCTCGCCTGGACGGCGGCTTTCTCGCCCTGGTCGGCACCGCCACCGCGACGACCCTCGCCTACGCCGTGCTGGGCACCGCACTCAGCCTGGTGATCGGCGCGGTCGGAGGTGTGCTCACCTCGCAGGTCTGGTGGCGGAGTGACGTACCGGGACGGCGGGCGCGCGACGTGGCCTGCTGGGCGGCCGCCCGGGTGGTGTTCGCCCTGCCGCGCGGGATCCACGAGATCGTGTGGGGTCTCGGCCTGCTCATCGTGTTCGGAGCCAGTCCCGTCGTGGCCGTTCTGGCCATCGGCATCCCGTTCGGTGCCGTCACCGCCAAGGTGTTCTCCGAACTGCTCGACGAGGCCGACCGGGCGGCCGGCGAGGCGTTGCGGACCGCCGGGGTGGGCAGGTCCGCGGCGGTGCTCTACGGCCGGTTCCCGGCGGCATCGGGCGATCTGCTGTCGTACGCCTTCTACCGGCTCGAGTGCGCGGTGCGCAGCGCGGCGGTCCTCGGGCTGATCGGCCTGGGCGGCCTGGGCGCCGAACTGCTCGACAGCTTCCGCGCCATGGCCTACGACGAGATGTGGACCCTGCTCTACGCGCTGGTCCTGGTGGGCGTGCTGACCGACGTCTGGAGTTCGGCGGTCCGCACGCGCATCGCCCGTCGCCGCACCGTCCGCCGCGACCGGCTGGTGACCGGCTCGCTCGTACTGGTCATCGGGCTGGTGGTGCTGGTCTCGTGGTGGTTGCGTCCCGACCTGTCGGTGTTGTGGGACGAGGTCTCGGTCCGGCAGGCGGCCATGCTGGCCGGCGAGGTGTGGCCGCCGGAGTGGGCGGACGGCGGCATCGCGGAGCTGCTGCGGCTGTCCGGGGTGACGTTGGCGATGTCGGTGCCCGCGATCGTGATCGCCTTCGCCGCGGGCGCGGCGTTGGCCGTTCCCGCGTCCTCGTCGCCCCGGCCGGGCAGGCCCTCGCGGCGCCGGCTGCCGGTGGTCGTCGCGGCCCGATTCGTCCTGGTGGCGCTGCGGTCGGTGCCGCCTCCGGTGTGGGCGCTGCCGGCGCTGTTCGCCTGCAACCCAGGGGTGCTCCCGGGCGCGGTGGCGCTGGGTGTCTACACCACAGGGGTGCTGGGACGGCTGATGGCGGAGGCCGTCGACAACCTCGACCGACGACCGCTGGCCGCGTTGGCCGCGCTGGGGGCGGGCCGCGGCGGGCTGTTCTGCTACGGCGTGCTCCCGGCGGTCATGGCGAAGTCGGTGGCGTTCGGGCTGTACCGGTGGGAGGTCGCGGTGCGCGAGACGGTGGTGGTCGGTGTGGTCGGCGCCGGCGGGCTGGGCGTGCTGCTCCCGCACCAGCTCAACACCTTCCGCTTCGCCGAGGCCGCGACCACCGTGCTCACCCTGGTGGTGTTGACGCTGGGGGCGGACTTCCTCAGCGCGGCCGTCCGTCGCTCGCTCCGGTGACGTCCCGCACCGCCGGTGCGGGACGTCACCGGAGCGCTCACGGCGAGGGGACCCCGTCGAAGAACTGCCTGGCCTTGGCCCAGGCGTTCGCGCCGACCTGCCGTCCCAGCGCCCTGCCGTTCTGGTTCGCGTCCTGCACGTGGATCCCGCCGTACAACCGGGAGAGGCCGTTCTCCGTCTCGGCCGCGGTGAACGTCGACCAGCTCAGCGTGATGTCCCGGCTCGGCGTCAGCCCGGGCTCCACCCGGGACGCACCCTGCGGGAACACGACCGTCTCGCCGTACGCGTCGCTGCCGGTGAAGTTCTTCAGCACCTCCGCCGCAGCGGCCCCGAAAGTGCTGTGCCCCGACACGTAGTCGCCGAACGACGGAGTGATCAGGAACTTCGGCTGGTACGGCAGCCACGTGTCGCCGTTGATCAGCTCGGGGCCGCCGTTCGCCTTCGACCAGGACGGGATCTGCTTGTTGCGGTTGAGGTAGCGGATCGCGGTCACCGGCCGCACGTAGTCGTACTTGTACTTCACGCCCCAGCACGCGATCCCGGCGTCGAAGATGGCGTTGGCGATGGCGAAGTACATCTTGGCGTCGTCGTCGACGGTGTGGGCGTCCCTCGTGGCGACGTACTGGCCGACCATCAGCCAGCGCCCCGGTGGGCGCGAGGTCCCAGGGAAGTCGTCGGCCCAGTACTCGGTGATCACCTTGCGGCGGTCGTTGAGGTCGGCGGCGTAGTCGATCAGCTGCTGCGCCTGCTGCTCGAAGCGGACGCTGCCGTACAGCGCGGGCTGCGCGACCACGCCGGTGAACTGGTCCCAGGACTTCATCGCGAACGGTTTCACGTTGCGCCAGTGCGGACCCGTGGCCACCTGCGTGATCTCCACGCCGTTGTCCCGGTAGATCAGCGGCTGCCACCGGTTGACGTCGCGCACGGTGTTGACGGCCAGCGGCTTGTCGATGTCCATCGGCAGGTTGGCCGGGACGTAGCCGGTGTAGTCGGCGTAGCGGCCGGGGGCCATGTCGCCGAGTTGGTTGGAGCCGTCGCGATGGCGGTAGTCCAGCACCGCCCCGCAGGCCCGCTTGCCGACCCAGGAGGGCACGCTGGTCGACGTGGGTCGGTAGCCCAGCGTCGCCATCAAGGCGTCGAAGTCCGCTTTGAACTCCGGGAACAGGTCCACCGCCGCGGTGTAGGCGGCGAAACTGATCGCCTCGTCCTTGTTGGCTGCGGTGCGCTCGCCCTCCGGCCGCCGCAGCCCGTTGCCGAACATGGTCCCGGCGGCACGGGAGTCGTACGCGGCCCAGGCGTCGTAGATGCACGTGTGCAGCACCGCGTAGGCACGGGCCACCATCGGCGGACCCATGGACGACTTGGCGACCGTCGCCATGCCGATGGTGCTCCACCGGGTCACTACGTTCGGTCCGGCCACGCGTGGGGTGTCCGCGACAGCGGGGGCGAGGGGGAGTCCGAGGGCTAGTACGGCGGCGAGCACTCCCGCCGCGGTGAGACGTGGTCTGGATAACCGGGATGTCATCGTCCGCTCCAGGTTGGTGAGGCCCTGCGGGCTGACCAGGTGGGGCGCGGTGTCGCGAGGCAGGGACGGGTGACGAGCCGTCACGGGCAAGTCGATACGGAAATAGCAAGCGTTCTGTCGTTTGTAGCAGTCTGCTGCGGTGGCTCACAAGTTCGAGTCGCATGCCTTCGTGCAGACGGCCGAAGTGGCTTGCTGTATTTGCAGGACTTTCGGTCAGAGTGGTGGGCCGAGGTCGTCCGACGCCAGTCGGCCGTGAACGACGACGCCGCACCGATGACTTTCACTTTCTTAAGTGATGTGGTTCTTGGTCGGGTCGAACCGCGGCGAGCCGACCGACATCCCGGCGCGATGTGCGACCGCCTCCGGCAGGAACGGTGGGGTCGAAGCCTTCGGCACGCCGTGGACGGGTGACGTTGCAGACTCTCACCCTTTCAGGCGGCGACCGGGTACGTCCGGTGTCGCTACGTTGGCCTCACCCGCGACATCGAGGGAGCCTCACGTGTCCATCGCGATCGGACCGATCGGCGGTCCGCCGCACCCCGACTGCCTCCCCGCCGGACAGCAGGGACTGCCCGAGGACAGGGCCGACCGGATCGCGCCGTCCGCCAGGGGCGTCGAGCAGAGGCCCGGGCAGCGCGGGTCGGACCGCATGCGCGTGCCGACCGTCGCCTCCGCTGACACTGCGCCGGACCGGCGGATCGTCTCCGGTGCGATCGCCGTGGTCCACCCCCGGGTGGGGACGCCCGGGGAGGCGCGGGACCGGGTGCCGGAAGCGGCACGGTCCGTCCCCGTGGAACGGGCGGGCATGGCGGAAGCGTTCGGCCCGTGAGTTCCCCGTCTCCCGTCCCGCCCGGGGTGGTCTACCTCGACCACAACGCCACCACGCCGGTCGATCCCCGGGTGGTGGACGTGTGCACGGCCCGGCTGCTGGACTTCGGCAACCCGTCGAGTGGTCACGTCCACGGCCGGAACGCGCGTGCCGTACTGGACGAGGCCCGTGCGTCGGTGGCGGACCTGCTCGGCTGCCGACCCCGCGAGGTGGTGTTCACCGGCGGCGGGTCGGAAGCGGACGCGCTCGCGCTGCGCGGTGCTGCGCTCGCCCGCAGGGCACGCGGCGACCACGTGATCACGCAGGTCACCGAGCATCCCGCCGTGTTGGCGACGTGTGCCGCGCTGGCCCGGCTGTACGGGTTCCGCATTACGCTCCTGCCGGTGGACCGGCACGGGGTGGTCGATCCGGGGTCCCTGGCCGCCGCTGCGACCGACGACACCGTGCTGGTGTCGGTGATGCATGCGAACAACGAAACCGGGACGCTGCAACCGATCCGGGAACTTGCCGAGATCGCTCACGAACACGGGGCGTTGTTCCACACCGACGCGGCGCAATCCGCCGGGAAGGTCGGCTGCGAAGTGGACGAGCTGGGCGTGGACCTGCTCACCCTGGCAGGGCACAAGTTCTACGCGCCCAAGGGGGTGGGGGCGCTGTTCGTGCGCGCAGGGGTGGAACTGGAACCCCTGGTGCCAGGCGGCGGGCAGGAACGCGGACTCCGCGCCGGGACGGAGAACGTGCCGTATGCGGCGGCACTGGGCGAGGCCGCCAGGCTCGCAGCCGCAGCGCTGCCGGCGGAGCAGCACCGTCTTGAGCGGCTCCGCGACCGGCTCCTCGCGGAGCTGGAGCAACGGCTTCCCGGTCGTGTCCACCTCAACGGCCACCCCGTGCGCCGCCTGCCGAACACGCTCAACGTCGCGATCGACGGCACGACCGCAGCGGACCTGCTGCAGCGCGTGCCGGAGGTCGCGGCCTCGGCCGGATCGGCCTGTCACGAAGGCGACGAACGCCCGTCGCCGGTGCTCACCGCCATGGGGCTGGACGAGTCTCGTGCACTCTCCTCGATCCGGCTGTCCTTGGGGCGCTGGACCACAGAGGACGACGTCGTGCGCGCTGCGACGCTGCTGGCCGCCGGCGCGTGAACACCGGCCGGTGCTCCCGCCCGAGGGGCAGGCGGGAGCACCGGCCGGTGTTCAGCCGTTCCAGCGGTCCAACCAGGCCTGTTCCTCGGCCTGCTTCTCCTCGTGGAACTCGTGGGACGGGTCGAGCAACGTCACCGACGGACCTGCGGGGGCGAAGAAGTCGCCGACTCCCTTGGCCGACAGGTGACCGCCGATCTCGACGTAGCACGAACCGTGCCCGTCGAATCGGGCCTCGGGCACGTCCAGCCCGAGGAACCGGGCCACGCCGTTGGCCACCACCTCCGACTCCCCTTCGGCGAACACGGCCGCCTTGGGCAGCGGTTTGCCGTTGGGCAACGTCAGCGCCGAGCTGTCGCCCAGCGCCCACACCGCGGGCGCCGAAGCCCGGAGGGTGTGCGGGTCGACGGGAATCCACCCCGTCGGGCCGAGACCGGTACTCGCGACCGCCGGCGGTGGCTGGTGCGGCGGGACGACCAGGAGCAGGTCGAACGCCTCGTGACTGCCGTCGGTGAACACCAGCCGCCGGGTCGCCGCCTCGACCCGGTCGATGCTCCTGCCCGGGTGGAAGCCGATCTGCTGCTGTTCGAGCATCCCCACCAGCGCCCGTCCCACGGCGGGGCCGGCGACCGGCATGGGCAACGGGTCGGGGGTGAACGCGTCGATCGTGACCGAGTCGCGCACACCCCGTTCCCGCAAGAGGTCTCCGGCCAGCATCGCGCCCTCGAACGGTGCCGCGGGGCACTTGAACGGCACGCCGGCGACAAGCAGGGCGATCCGACCGGAATCCACTTCGGACAGGCTCCGGTTCGACCGGACCGCTCCGTCGAGGGTGTAGAACTGCTCGGCGATGCCCACGTGGAGGGCTTCGTCGAGTCCGGCGACCTTCCCGGGGGCCAACCCGGCTCCGAGCGCGATCACCAGCGCGTCGTACGGGATCCGGCCTCCGTCGGTGTGCACGATCCGGTCACCGACGTCGACCCGCCGCACCTCGGCGGTGCGCATGTCGATGCCGGGCAGCGGTTTCGGGCGGACCCGGACCTGCCCGGCATCGCGCCACCCGCGCAGCACCCACAGCAGGGACAGGCCCAGGACGCCGTCGAACGAGCGGTCCACGAGGATGATCCGGTCTTGCTCGGGCAGGAGTTCGCGCAGGCGGGCAGCGGTACTCAGACCGCCGACCCCCGCGCCGAGGACAACCACGGTGTCGGACACGGTCGGTTCCTCGTCTCAGACGTTGATGACCTTGTCGGCCCAGACGGTCCACTCTGCGAGTTCGGCCATGCCCGAGCGCCTGCTGCCGTCCACGAGACGCGTGTCGTCGATGCCGCGTGCCGCCATGCAGGCCCCGCAGTTGCCCACAACGCCGCCCTTCTCGGTGAATCCCTTGATCATCTTGCCGAGGTTGTAGAAGCCGTCGGGGGTCCGCTGCCCGTCGACTGTCGCGGCGACGGCGTCGGCGAACATGAAGACCCGCACCTCGTGGTTGCCGTCGGCGTCGATGAGTTGGCGGGCCCAACGGACACCGTTGTAGGTGCGCTCGGTGCCGTACGGCGGGTCGTGCAGGACGATCAGGAACTTCATGGGGGTTCTCCTGGTGGTTGTCGGCACGAGGGGTCCACTGTGGTGGTGGGGGTGGGAATGTCGGGCATCGAGAGTTCGCCATCGCTTCGCCCGCCGATGCCCCACCCGACCCAGTACTTCATTTTTCCACTTAATCATGGATAAGCATAGTATTGTGAGGGTGTCGCGCAAGCCCTGGTCGGGTGAAGGTGGGCAGCGCCCGGCGCCGACGCCGGGCTGCCGGAGCGCAGGCTCGGAAGCCCTCGATCCGGACTCGACGGAAGCGCTGGTCGACAGGTAGGTCCGGGAGTCCACCCCCACAGAGCGCGCCGGAATCCTGCACGTGGCCACCCGACAACCCGCTTCCGCTCGCGGAACGGCTCGACGGTTCGGCCTGGTCGGAGTTCGTCGCAGACGGGAACGCTGCCCAGTACGCCCTCCGACGGAAGATGTTCGGGAGCCGTGTGGAGGCCCGAGCCGCGCACAAGAGGCCATCCCGATGACCTCGATCGATACCTGCGGGTGAATGACGGGAGGGGCCGTCGCCGGCTCGCCGGTAGCACCCTGGGGGTGGACTCGGCGTCGGCCAGGGCTTCGGCGGTGGGCGGCGTCCATGCGCCGGTGCGGAGTCCCTCGGTGTCGACCTGCCAGACGGCGAGGACATCCCTATCGTCGGCTTCCTCGTCCTGTGCGATCGCAGTGTGTCCAACCGTCGTCCGCCCGAAGCCGGCCTTCGTGGGTGACAGGCCCGACGGAGATTGCCGCAGCACCTCGACGGTCGTCTGGTTTCCCGTCTGGTGCGGGATCTGCCGACACTCGACCTCTCGGGTTGAGTGCTGCTCGTCTTCGAGGCACCCCTCGACGAGGTGTGGGGCATGATGGGCAGGAGGAGGATCCCGGATGGAATCGTGGGACTTCTACATCTCCTACACCCAGGACGATCGCGCGTGGGCCGAGTGGATCGCGTGGGAGTTGGAGGCGTCCGGCTTCCGGGTGCTGATCCGGGCGTGGGACATGGTGCCCGGTGCCAACTGGGTCAACCGGATGCAGGACGGGATGCGCGGTGCCGCGCGCACCGTCGTGGTGCTGTCCGCGGCGTACGAGTCGTCGTTGTTCGCTGCGGCGGAGTGGCAGGCCGCGTGGCGCACCGACCCGACGGGTGTGGACCGCAGGTTGCTGGTGGTGCGGGTGGAGGACTGCGAGCCGCCGGGCCTGCTGGCGTCGGTCGTGCCGGTGGACCTCTGGGGCGTGGGTGAGGCGGCGGCGCGTGAGCGGTTGTCCGATGCCGTGGCGGGTGCGCTCGCCGGTCGTGCGAAGCCGGTTCCCGCACCCGGTTCGACAGCCGGTAGAGGTCCTTTCCCCGGTGCGCTGCCCCGGATCTGGAACCTGCCGGGCCGCAACCCGCACTTCGTCGGCCGCGACGGGGTGTTGGTGCGCTTGGCGGATGGCGCGGCACCGGTGCGGTCGCTGCTCGGCATGGGTGGCGTCGGCAAGTCGCAACTGGCGGTCGAGTACGCGCACCGGTGGGCCGACGACCTGGCGTTGGCCTGGTGGATCCCCGCCGAGAAACCCGAGGTGATCCCCGAACACCTGGCCGCGTTGGGCGCCCAACTCGGCCTCGGCGCGCACCGGGCGCGGCTGCCGGCGGTCGTCCTGGCGGAGTTGCGCGGGTGCACGGACTGGTTGGTGGTGTTCGACAACGCGGAGGATCCCGCGTCGCTCCGGCCGTTCCTGCCGTCCGGTGCGGGCCAGGTGCTGATCACGACCCGGCGGACCGGGTTCGGCGCGTTGGGCGCGGTCGTGCCGGTGGACGTCTTCGGACGGGCGGAGAGCGCGGACCTGATCCGGAAGCGGACACCCGGGCTGGACGACGCGGACGTCGACGGGTTGGCCGCCGCGCTGGGCGACCTGCCGCTGGCCGTCGAGCAGGCGTGCGCCTATCTGGAGACGACCGGCGTGGAGGTGCCCGCGTACCTGGAACTCCTCCGCGTCCACGCGGCCCGGATGCTCGACAAGGGGCAGGTCATCGGCAGGACCGAGACGCTGGCGACGTTGTGGGACCTGTCGCTCGCCGACCTGTCCGCCCACGACATCGCGGCCCGCCAGTTGCTGACCGTCCTGTCGTGGCTCGCACCCGAACCGGTCCCGATCGACCTGTTCACCAACCACCCGGACCGCCTGCCCGCACCGTTGGCCGGTGTCGTGCCCGACCCCGTGGCGCTGACCGACACCCTCGGCGCCCTGGTCAGCCGGTCGCTGATCCGCCGCACACCGACCGGGATCACCCTCGTCCACAGACTGCTCCACGGAGCGCTGCGCGCGCACCGACGACCCACCCCGTCCGAGGGAGACGTGCCACCGGCGACGGCCCAGGCCCTGTTGGCGGCGGATCTGCCCGGCGAGATCGCCGCCGCACCGCGGAACTGGGCACGGTGGCAGAGCCTGTTCCCCCACGTCCTGACCGTCACCGACGACATCGCGACCCGCCAGGTCGAACCCTCGGCGCACGGTGCCTGGTTGCTGGACCGGACGGGCACCTACCTGCACGCCCACCACCGTCCCTTCCAAGCGGGTCCGCTGTTCCAACTGGCGCTGACCATCGACGAGGAGATCCACGGTCCCGACCACCCCGCGGTCGCGGCAGACCTGAGCAACCTGGCGGGTGCGTTGCGCGACGTCCTCGCCCAGAGTTCGGCGCTGCCGTTGTTGGAGCGTGCACTCGCGATCGACGAGGCCCACTACGGCCCCGACCACCCCACCGTCGCCGTCGACTTGAGCAACCTCGGCACCGTGCTGCGTGACCGCGATCGTCGGGACGAGGCCCTGCCGCTGCTCGAACGGGCACTGGCCATCGACGAGGCCGCCTACGGTCCCGACCACCCCGCGGTCGCGGCCGACCTCGGCAACCTCGCCCAGCTCCGGCGGGAACTCGGGCACGTCGACAGCGCGTTGCCGATGCTGCGCCGAGCGCTGACGATCGCCGAGCACGCCTACGGCGAGGACAACCCCGCGCTCGCCGTGCACCTGAGATCCCTGGGCTTGGAGCTGATCGACCTCGGGAGGTCCGACGAAGCGCTGCCGCTGTTCCGGCGGGCCCTGGCGATCGCAGAGGCGGGGTACGGCCCGGAAAACTCGGCGATCAGCACGTACCTGTACGAACTCAGCCGGGTACTGGGTGCCCTCGACCAACCCGAACAGGCCGAGGCGTTGTCCAAGCGGGCGTACGCGACAGCTCTGTCGGCCTACGACCCGGACCGCCACCCGGTCGTGGTCCACGCGACCTATCAAGCACCCATGCGCCACCACCCAGGACGCGACGCACAGGTCAGCTGGTGACCAATCGCGCGGTGGTCGCCAGGCGAAGTGCCGAGCCTGGTCACGCTCTCGGCGTTCCGAGCGCGTGACGGGAATCGAACCCACCCATCCAGTTGGTGGCAGTGCCGCCCATGTTCCGGTGCGGCGTCGCCCGCACACCGGACCACTACGCACTCGCGATGCGACGTTCGCCTGACGCGACTTGTCGCCTGTCCTCGCCTGCCGGGCGTTGGGGAAGCGTCGAGATGACCTGCAGGGCTTGAAGTCACCGGCAGGGCGGGGTTGACCGACGACTGGGTTACCGAGCGGCGAGGTGGCCTTCCTGATCGTGTCCGACAGAGGCCGCACCTTCACCTCGCCGCAGCCTGCACTCCGCCACCACCCGACCGCACAACAACAACGCGGCGAGGTGCCCTATACCCCGGCCGCGTAGATGCTCTACGCCGTGGACGATGCTCTCCGCGAGTACCTCGCTCGACACCGGCGGCCACTCACCGTGCGGACCTCTACCGGCGTCACGCCGAACTCGTCCGCGCGGGCTTCACCCGATTCGGCCTGACCACCTTCATGCCAGACCGGCACCGTGACAACTCCGTGACCACTCTGACGCTCCCCTCGGCGAACCTGAGTGGTCGATGTACTAGCTGTCCGAGCGGGGATAGTTGCCTTTGAGGATCGTCAACAGGTTGCGCAGGTAGGCCTTCGGTCCGAGTTCGCCGATCAGGGCGATGTTCGACTCGATCCACTGCTCTTCACTGATCATCGGCTCGTGGGGTTCGGCCAGTACGGGATCGATATCCACGGCGTAGAAGGGATTGGCGATCATTGCCGCGACGTCGACGGGGGTCCACTCCTGGCCCGCGTACTCGTTCATGACGGACAAGGCTAGTGACAGACGAGGACATCGATCGGGCGATCCGCTCAGACCGCGTGTCCGCGGTGCACCATTCGCGGGCGGCTGGCGGTGGGCGCGACTGACGCGTGGTCGTGTGTTGTCGTGGCCGGCGGTTGACAGTAGGTGCCGACCGTTCCGACTGCGAACAGTACGGCCCGTTGCCGGGTTGCTCCCATTCGCACCGTGGCCCGGCTCGGTGTCGACGGCATATGAAGGTCGGTCGGTGTCAGCTGCCCGACCTTTGGGTACGTCGCCCGATCGGGTCTGGTGTGGCGCTGTCGTGGTGGAAGAGTTCGGCGGGTTGGACGCCGAGTGCGTCGGCGAGGACGAAGACGCGGTCGAGGCTGGGGGAGTGGCGGCCGTTCTCGATGCGGTTGATCGTCTTGCGGTCGAATCCGGTGGCTTCGGCCAGCTGTTCCTGGGTCCAGTCGCGGTTGGTGCGCAGTGCCGCGATGCGGTGGCCGAATTGCGTGCGTCGTTCCGCGAGGTGCGGATGCACGGGCGACGCTGGCACGGGGGCAACGTTGGTACTTCACGCCGCGCGAGTCCGTACCAACAGTGGTACAAAATCGGTCGCGGAACCCCGTCGGGCCGGTATCGCTGCTGGTCAGGGCTGGGTTTCGTGATGCTGTCGTGTTGTTGCCGATCCACCCGTGGAGGCGATGAGTGACCAGTGATCCCGAGACCGTCAAGGCCGCCCGCCTGTTGCTGACCCGGTTGGGTGTGACCCCGCAGGACCTGATGCGACCACCGGTGGACCTGCCGACGTTCGCGGCCTACGTGCCCACCGTGGTCGCCGCGTCCGGGCCGGGGGCGGTGCGGACCTACGGCACCTACTGGACGCGGATCGTGGAGACCTTCGGCGACCGCCGCCTGGACGAGCCCACTCCGTCGGAGATCGAGAGGTTGATGCGCCGCCTGGTCGCGACGCGCACGATCCGCCGCAACGACTGCGGCGGCCACTCCGTGGCCGAGCACCTGGTCTCGGCGATGCGCGCGGTCTACGCCCGCGCGATCAACGACAAACTCGTCCCGAAGGACTTCAACCCCGCCGGCGAGGTCCGCAAACCCCGCCGCCGACCCACCGCCCGCCGCGCTCTGGGGCCTGCGGAGGTGGCCGCGCTCGCCGACGCGATCACCAGCGGAGGCCACGACACCCCGCTGGACACCCTGCTGTTCCGGCCGCACCTGGAGACTGCCTGCCGCCGCGGCGGTGCCCTCGCGCTGTGCGAGGACGACGTCGAGCCGACCACGTGCCTGGTGCGGTTGCGGGAGAAGAACGACACCGTCCGCTGGCAACCCGTCAGCCCCACCCTCGTCCAGGCGCTGCTCGACCACCGACGCCACCGCGGCAACGACAAACCCACCCGCGAACCCCTGCTGCGCCACCGTGACGGGAATCCGATCAACCGCCGCCGCTACGACCGCCTCTGGCAGCGTGTCGGCCGCCAGTTGGACTGGGTCGCCGCCCGCAACGTCTCCACCCACTGGCTGCGCCACACCACACTCACCTGGGTCGACCGCCACTACGGCCCCTCGATCGCCCACGGCTACGCAGGACACACCGCGCCGCGCGGAGACGACGTCACCGCCGTCTACACCAAACCCACCCTCGCCGACTATGCCACCGCCCTGGCCGCCTACACCCGGGAACCCCACCCACTCGCCACCACACCACCGCCCGACGGCGGACTCCCGGTCTTCCCGATCCTGAACCCTGCCCGCCCGTGAACGAACGCCTCACCCCACTGTTCACGCCACCCGTCGAGCGTCCGCTCAGCCCCCTCGCCGAGATCGTCGCCCCACGACAGGCCGACCACGGGCTGGATCCGGGCCTGGTCGTCGCATCCTCGACCATCGACCACTCCGGACGCATACCCGCCACCCGACTGCTCAACACACTGGGCTGGCACGTTGGCCAGGGCACACGGGCACGACTGCGCGGCGACGCGATCCTCGTCAAACCCGACCCCGACAGTCCACACAGGATCGACCACCGCAGACAGATCTTCATCCCAGCCGGGCTGCGATCACTGGCTGGCATCCCCACCGGCGACCTGCTGCTGATCACCGCGTCACCGGCCACCACCACACTGCTCGTCCACCCGGGCCGCGTACTGCGCCGGATCGTGTCCGACCACCTGACATCCGCACCCGACCGCACCGGGAATCGGCCACAGCCGGCCCGCTGAGCTCCACCTCGGGCCCGACAGGTGTCGTCTACGCGACTTTTACCCGCCACCTGTAGTGGTAGGCGAGAGCGTGGGCTGCGACAACTGTCGGAAGGCCCGGACCCGACGTGCCCGCGCGTGGAGCGGCCCCGCGATCACCAAGCCGCTCCACGCATCACGTCGTCAGACGACGTTGGCCTACTGGCCCCCGATCCCAGGCTCCAGGGCTGTGGCAGCAGGGAACGCCGCGATGCCCGGACGGGACTCCGGGCAGTCTGTCGGGCCCCAGGACGGCGAGCACGTCGGGGTAGGAGGCGAGTTCGTGGGTGAGGGAGCGCGGTGACCTGGTCGAGGGTCTCGGCGTCCGGGATGACCCGATTTGAGGACTACTGGGCCTGCCGTCGGCGCAGGAGGGACTTCATCTCCCCAAGCGCCACCGCCGATGGGTTGGTACCACGGCGTTGGATCTGCTCGGCCTTGGCCAGCATCCGATAGTGCGAGCCTGGATCACGCAGCTCGCGGAAAACGATGTGCCGCCACTTGACCAACAGCTCCCGCACCCCTGCGTCGAGCTGGCGGACCTCTTGGCGGACGAAGGCCGCTGGCCTGAGGCTCTAAAACTGGCGAGGGGCAAGTCTTGGGCGCAGGAGTGGATACCCAAGCGGCTGGCCCTGGCTGGCAACCTCGACGCGTTGCGGAGACTGGCCGACCACGGCCTCGACCATGCCGGTCGGAAGTTGGCGGCGCTCCTCGTCGAACACGGTCGCCACGACGAACTTCTCGACCGCACGAGAAAGGGCGACCAGCACTGCACAGAGCGACTCGTCGCCCTCGCCCACGAAGGGAACCTCCCGTACGGCGAGAGGCTGCTCGCCGAAGGGCTATGACGCGGCAAGCGACAGGTGTCCGACCCGCGCGAGAGACGCAGCAGGTGCTCTCGTGGGAACGGAGATCGGTCGCGGCGGTGACGGCGAGCCGTCACCGCCGCCCTGGCTCCAGGCCGCCAAAGATCGCACACCTGCCGTGGCCAGCGGAGCAGCATGCCACGGCACGTCACAGCTAGCACCACACCGAACACCGCAAGAAGGCCCTGTGCGGCCTCGCACTGAGCGTGCTGTACGCCAGCCTGAGCAGGGTTCGTCCTCCTGCGCTTGTGTCGTGCGCGGCTGATGCGATGATTAGGCCCCCGCCGAAGGAGCCGATTTGCCCGAGAGTCGCCACAAGTACCTGTACGAGCGCCTTGGAGACCACGACTTCCAGCTGCTGGTCAACGCCCTGTTGACCGCCCGCTTCGAGAACTTCGTGCCGCTCCCGTTGCGTCAGCCCGACGGCGGCCGAGACGGTCTGGTGACTGAAGTGTCAGAAGGGGTTGCACCCGCGAGAAAGCTTGTCTACCAGGTGAAATGGTCGGTCGACGGCACGCATAAGGACGCCGTCGGTTGGCTGGACGCGGTAGTGGTCAAGGAAGCAGAAAACCTTCGTCGTCTCGCTTCCGAAGGGGTGCGAAGGTACGCACTGGTGACGAACGTGCCCAGCACCGGAAGAGCGGGACAGGGCACATTCGACCGACTGAACGCGAAACTCGATATCCACGCGCACAACTTCGGGTTTGAGCAGATGACCTGCCTCTGGCGCGAGGCGATTGACGGTATGGTCGACGGCGCCCCTACTGAGATCAAGTGGCAATACGCCGACATGCTCGCAGGCTGGGACCTCATCCGATATCTCATCAGCGAGGAGGCCATAGCGCGCAAAGACCACGGTCTGCGAGCGCTCGTGCGTAAGGTTGCGGCGACTCAATGGGATGACGACGAACGCGTCAAGTTCAGCCAAGTAGACATCGATCGCGAAAAGGTTGCGGACCTATTCATCGACGTCAACGCAGACCGTCTGTATCCTGCGGGCCAGAGACGCGCGGGTGAACCGATTCTCGAACCCTTGGGAGGTGCCGCCGCCCATCTGCTCCAACCTGCCATCACGTGCGTGCTTGTACGCGGCGCCCCCGGTCAGGGCAAGTCTACCCTGTCCCAGTACGTTTCACAGGTGCACCGCTCGGCGTTCATACCGTCGCAGCAACGACCGACGGACCTGCCGTCGGTCGACTATCCGTTGTTTCCGTTGCGATTCGACCTCAGCGACTACGCCCGATGGCTATCGGGCACCGACGTGTGGGACAAAGACTCCGAGACGGCGAAGAAGTCCGTAAGGCGTCCGGCGTCACAGTCGACGATCGAGTGTTTCCTCGCGGAACTGATGACGCACGCCAGCGGCGGGATACCGGTCACCGCAGGGGACGCCCAGGATATCTTCGAGCGCGTGCCGAGCATCGTTGTACTCGACGGCCTCGACGAGGTCGGACGACCGAAGACACGCCAGAAAGTCGTCGAGGCGATCAACCAGTTCTGCCGTCGAGGAAAAGCCTACCCGATCGCTCCCCGAGTCGTGGTCACGACCAGGCCCAGCACCAACGAACTCCCGGAGCCGTCGTCGGACCTCTTCGACGTGCTCGTGCTGAACCCACTCGATTCCGCACAGCGTGACGAGTACCTGCGAAAGTGGTGCACCGTCCGGGGGATCCACGGAAACGAAGGCCGTGCGCTGCGGAGCAATTTCAGGACAAAAAGCAAAGAGCCATACATCGGCGAACTCGCCGGCAATCCGATGCAGTTGACGATTCTGCTCGACCTGCTCCACAAGCACGGCGAGGCTACGCCGACTCAGCGCACGGAACTCTACGATTCCTACGTGGAACTGCTGCTGGCCCGTGAGGCGAACAAGCACCCGGAGTCGGTCAGGAAGCACCAGAAGGAACTGCGGGAAATCGTCCCCTTCCTTGGCTGGTACCTACAGGCCCACAGCGAAGAGTTCAGCCTGAATGCGCGCATGTCGGTCGTCGACCTGAAGGCTGCCATCCGGCATTTCCAACGTGCCTACGGCAAACCGGAAACGATCGTTGACGAATTGTTTGAGGCGACTAGCGATCGACTGTGGACTCTGACGAGCAAGAACGAAGGAACCTTCGAATTTGAGGTGCTCTCGCTTCGCGAGTACTTCGCCGCCCGCTTCCTGTACCGATACGCCGGAGAGGACATCAAAGGCTTTGATCGGAACACCGTCTTCCGTGAACTGCTGCACCGCCCCTACTGGCTGAACACCGCACGTTTCTACGGCGGCAATGCCGAGGGCAGCGACATCTACGTCCTGGCTGCCGGTATCCGTGACGAGGCTGCCATCAGCGCCACCCCGCCATTCCTTGTGGCGGCGTGGACACTGTTGACCGACGGTGCGTTTGCAACCCGTCCCCGTCAGGCACGCGAAGTGCTGGACAGTCTGTGCGCCGACCGGAACGTCGGCATTCTCCTGGACGCTCTGAGCCGAAGGGAAATCAGCTCGTTGCCGGAGCTTCCGCAACTCGGGGAGGCCGACGGGGCGGATCCAACCTGGACCCGGCTGACAGGGCAGCTCGCAGCGGATCCCGCCGACCCCGCGAATCCCCGCCGTATAAGGGTGCTTCGGGAACTGCTCAACCAACGGTCCCTGTTCACCACGTGGTGGGCCGAACAGGTACAAGCCGCCACCGGCAAATCGGTCGAGGACGCGTGGTTGCGGATGGCGGCCGTCTGCGAGGGTGCAGCTGGCGCCACACTCGATCTCGACGGCCTCGATGTGTCCCGTCCGCTGGTTGCCCAACGTGCGCTCGACACCGGCCTCGTACCGACGTCCGAGGGAAGGTTCGAAGCCGATCTCATTGACGCAGTACTCGACGGCCTCTGCCCGGACGTCACCTCCATACGCTCTCTACCCGCACAGATCGCGGTCGCGTTCGGCACCCAAGGGCTGCTCACCACCTCGGCGACCGGGTTCACAGAAGCCAACGCCGCTACCCAGCGCCGTAGGAAAGAAGCTGTCACCCGTCTGCGCAAATCGGGCTCGCCGTTCGCCGCCGTCGCCGCACTGCGTCGCTTCAAAGCAGGCGAGAAGGGCAGCACATTCCCGTGGTCGAACATCGCTTCGGCGCTGTTCGACCACACCGGCCACCGCTGGTTGCCCTCCCTCATCGCCATCATCGGCGCAGCGTCGCCCTACCGACTCGCCTTCACCCGACGTCCAGCGACCACAGCGTTCGGCCCCGACGCACACCCGGCCACCCTGCTCGCCGAGAGCCGCACCAACGCCACAAACTTGCAGTGGTGGCGCGACCAACTCAAGTATGTCGAAACCCTCGTCGACCCCACCGGCGAACCGACCGCGCATGGCGAGCTTGCCCGTGCCGAATGGGCGCTCGCTCTGTGGTGCATCGCGCCGGAAGCGGTGATCTCGACGCTGTTCGAGGACTGGCGGGCGGTGTTCACCCGACTGTCCGAAATCCGACGCTACGGAGTGGCGCATGCCGCTCGAAGCATCGGCGCCCACGGATGGCTCCAACCGCTCACCACTATCGCCAAACCCAGCCACGATGTCGTCGGTGCCCTTCTCGACACACGCCAGCCACACCGCCAGCCCCGCCCCTCGAAGGACACGTCCACGCGGAAAAACGAGGCGACACCACAGGCACTCCTCACCGTGGCCCGCACGAACAACTGGTTCAAAGTGGACACCATCGGCAGTTACCGGTGACCACTTCGCCACCAGTTGCAGGTTGTGATGTCGTGGGCTAGTACTCCAGCCGCACTTGGTGATCATGTTGCTCTAGGCTGTCGATCTTGTGATCGTAGACGAGGATTTATCGGCCTGGACCGCGGGTCTGGACGAGTTGTTCGGGCGGGTGGCGGGTCGGTTTCACCGGGTGGAGCCAAGGCGTCGTGGTCGGGCGTATGTGCGGGGGTTGTTGGCGCCGATCGCGGGCAAGAACGGCTGGACGCTCGCAGAGGTCGCCGGTGAGACGACACCGGACGGAATGCAGCGGCTGCTCAACGCCGCGACCTGGGATGTCGACGGTGTGCGGGACGACCTGCGTGCCTACGTGGTGGAGCGGCTCGGCGACCGCGACGGTGTGCTGGTGGTGGACGAGACCGGTTTCCTGAAGAAGGGCGACAAGTCCGCCGGGGTGCAGCGGCAGTACTCCGGAACCGCAGGCCGGGTCGAGAACTGCCAACTGGGTGTGTTCCTCGCCTACGCCTCCGGCGGAGGTCGGACGTTGATAGATCGCGAGTTGTACCTGCCCAAGTCCTGGACGGGCGACCGTGCCCGGTGCCGTGAGGCGGCGGTGCCCGACTCGATTTCCTTCGCCACCAAGGCGGTTCTGGCGCTTCGGATGCTGGAGCGGGCGTTCGCGGCCGGTGTGCCGGCGCGATGGGTGACCGCGGACGAGGCATACGGCCAGGACGGCAAGTTCCGCGCCTGGCTCGAGGACCGTCGGACGGGCTACGTCGTCGCGGTGCCGCGCAGTCAGACCGTGCCCACCGTGAACGGCACCGCCCGCGCCGACACCCTCGCGCGCAACGCCCCACCCGAGGCGTGGAAACGACGTTCGGCCGGTGACGGCGCCAAAGGCGCGCGCCTGTACGACTGGGCCGCGGCGACCCTGCCGCCCGATCCCGGGCAGTACAGCGACGTGTCACGGTGGCTGCTCATCCGCCGCAGCATCACCGATCCGGACGAGTTGGCGTTCTACCTGTGCTTCGGGCCTACCGGCACACCCGACGACGAGCTCGTCCGCGTGGCCGGAAGCCGTTGGGCGGTCGAGGAATGCTTCCAGACCGCCAAGACCGAGGTCGGCCTGGACCACTACCAGGTCCGCCGCTACGACGCCTGGTACCGCCACGTCACCCCCGCGATGCTCGCCCACGCCTACCTCGCCGTCACCGCGGCAAACATCGTGGCACAACAGGAGAGGACGGCCTCATACCCCTCACCTTGGGCGAGGTCCGACGTCTCCTGGCACACCTGATCACCCAGACGTTCAGCAAAGATCGACTCTACCGGTGGTCCCACTGGCGCCGCCGACACCAGTACCGTGCTAGAAACAGTCACTACCAGCGGAAACGCACATAGTCACCAAGTGCGGCTGGAGTACTAGTACTGCAACGGCACTTGTGTGAGTGGGTAGCCGCGCCGTTTGTAGTGGCTGAGGCGGGCTTGGTGCTGGCGTCGTCGACGCCAGCACGACCAGGACCAGACGTGCTCGGCGCTGGTGGCGGGTCGCAGGACCAGGTTGACCAGCAGACGCCGGACCTCGGGTAACGTGAAGCCGATCATGCCGGTGCGGCTGGCTCCGGTTCCCCTTTTTCCGCAAGGGATCGTGTGACCGCGAGCCAGGCGTGGGCGAGCATCGACAAGGTTGGCCACAACAGGTGAAGCGACACCTACTGTGCCTGCGCCGCTCCTACCGACAGCCTGCCGCCCTCCTGCGGAGTGTCGCGCGGATCAGCCGAACGAACCGCTTGAACAACCGACCGGTCCATTTTCGCGTGGCCACCCCCAGCCCGGCGATGATGCTGCACACGACGACTCTCGTAGTGAGCTGAACTTGTGAGGGTGGCCGAAGCGGGTACGGCCCGGCTGCCGTAGCCGAGCAGGCGCAGGCGCGCGCCGTCGCGGACGTGGCCGTCAAGATCACGTGAGCCCTTGGCGGTGCGAAGTGGATCAGCGTGGATCGAAAACCGGTGCACCCGATGACCGTGTCGGCGGCGGCCAGGACGTCGCGCTCGATCAGGTGGGCGGTGAGCAGTCCGAAACGTTGCCGAGGCACTGAACGATGATGGGTAGATGAGCAGAGCGCCCTTCTTCCCTGAACAGGTCGGCCGGTTGTGCCGGGTCCGTGGTGGGTCGGATGGCGACACCCCCTTCGATCTCGATGCGGCGGGGTTTCTCGACATCTCCGTTCAGTGGTGGCCCACCGCGGGCGAGGTGCTACCTGGCGGGTTGCTCACGCCGGAGGATGCCTCTGGTGGCGGGGCGCTGGTGTTGCTGGGTGAGCCTGGTGTGGGCAAGAGTTCAGCGTTCCGCCGACTCGTCAACGGGCTGGTCGACATCACCGACCAAGTCGACGGCGACGACTCCCACGCGGTGCAGTGGGTGGACGGCGGCGATCTTGTGGACGCCACCTTCGACGAACTGATCGGCACCCACCTCAAACAACTGGCCGGACGTGGACAGCCAACCCCCGAGCGGAACCACCCGTGGTTGACCCTGGTCATCGACCAGCTCGACGAAAGCCCTATGCGGGAGCGGTTGCCCGGCAAGCTGGGCCGTGCCCTGGACGGCCTACCTCGGGGCGCGGTCCGGCTACTGATCGCGTGCCGCACTGCGGACTATCCGCCAGCCCTGACCGACGTGCTCAACCGCTGTGTGGACAACCACATCGTCGCGGACCTGGCACCGCTCACACGAGCGCAGGCGGTCCAGCTGGCCGGCATCGTGCACGACGACGGACAAGCGCTGGTGGAAGCCGCCATCGCTGTTGGGGCGGGCGCGCTGGCCAGCGTTCCGCTCACGCTGGAGCTGCTGGTGAGGATCCACAACGACGAAGGCCGATTGGTCGGAGGCCCGTCGGTCTTGTTCGCCCGGGGCACGCGGCTGTTGGCCGATGAACCCGACCGCTCCCGCAACTCCGTGGAGTTCAGCGCAGACCAGCGCTTGGCCGCCGCCGGACGTATCGCAGCCCGGCTGTTGCTCTCCGGTCGCCGCAGCATTTGGATGGGTCGCGGGCTGGACGCCCGGCAAGAGACCGATCTGGACGCAGGCAGTCTCGCCGGTGATCAGGAGCGGACGACCAGCGGCGGGTTCGACGTCAGCCAGGCCGCGGTCAAGGAGACGCTGGGCACGGCGTTGTTCACCGCGCACGGGCAGGACCGTCTGGGGTTCCGTCACTCGTCGTTGGGCGCCTACCTCGCCGCCCGCTACGTCCACGACCGGAAGCTGCCCCGACAGCAGTTGGTTAACCTGTTCCTCGTCGATGCACCGGATCGCGATACAGCCAGCATCCCCGTGCCGTTGCGTGAGGCTGCGGCGTGGCTGGTCGCCCTCGACCCGGCCAACACCGAATGGCTGGCCGCCGCTGACGCGGAGAGCCTGGTGGCACACAGCGTCATCGTCGACTCCGAGCCGATCCGGGCCCTGGTCGTCGACCGCCTGCTCGCCCACGCGGGCGAGGTGGAGCTTAGCGAAACCGGCTGGATGCCCGGACGCTGGCAAGTCGCCCACCCAGGTCTGGCCGAGCAGCTCAGACCAACGCTCGAATCAGCTGCGGATACGCCCTCCTTGGAGTGGTCCGAGCGGGCGCGTGTCCGCCTGGCCGTGCGGTTGGCGCGGGACGCCGCCGTCGCCGAGCTGGCCGAGCCGTTGCTGGCCATCGCCGAGCATGACGGTTGGGGCATCGATGAGCGCCGCCACGCCGCCCTCACGGCGATGGAAGCCGCACCCGACACCGCCGCGCCTCGCCTGCACGCCCTGCTGCACAGCCTTCACCCGCCCGTCGATGCCACGTCGTCCATTGAGACGGAGGAACTGGAGGGGACGCTCCTTCGGTTGCTGTGGCCTGACCATCTGTCGCTGCACGAGATGCTGAGGCACGTGCACCCGCCGCAGCGCTCGTGGTACGGCGAGTACCAGTTGTTCCTGTCGGAGATGCCCAACGACGTACGTCCGGAAGACTTCGACGCTCTGCTGCGGTGGGCTTGCGTGCGCGTCGGTCAGGAGGCCCCCGAGTCTCCCGTCGGACCGGTCATGTCCATCGATCACGACGACAGCGACACGATGCTGCTTTTGGACGACGAGCCGATTGGCCAACTCCCGTCGAAGCTGTTGCCCTCTATCGTCAACCGGGTACTCGGTTCACCCGACGCGCGTGAACACCTCGACCTGATCGCCGAGCTGTTGTGGTCCCAGCTACGCGAGTACGAGCGTCCCCCGATTCCGGGACCGCTTGACCTGGTCGACGCCGATGGTGTCGAGCCGGAAGCTGTCACGGCCTTGCGTCGAGACCTGGCGAGCCGCCTGGTGCAGCAGGCTGTCGCCGACGATGGCGGAGGGCGCAGAGCCGACGTGTGGGTCATCGGCCATGGTTGGGAGTCCGCTCGAAGGGTGGTTGGCCAGTACCCACCGCCGGACGGGCTGCGCGAAGCCGAACGCGCCGCACTGCTGGACAGCGCCGACTTCGCCTGGGCACTCGACCGAGCCGACCAAGCACACAAGTCAGGACACGACGCCTTGGCCGCGGCGATGGGACGACTGGCCTCCTACCTGTTCGACGGCTTCAACCTGGACATCTTCACCCTTGCCTACAGTCACCAGGACAACCCCGTCTGGGAGCACATCCGCTGGGTCTACGACGGCGTGCCACGCGAAAGCGACCTCGCCGACGCCATGCGCAGCGCTGTTCGCCACGGCCAACCCAGGCAGTGGGACAAGTCGCAGGAGTTCATCGACGCACAGCGTGATCGGCTACGCCTGGCCCTGGGCAAGGATCCCAACGCGTTCTGGGCACTGGCCTGGAACCTCCAGTTCGACCCCTTCACCGGGCAGCAGGTCTACCCGAAGTCCGACGACTTGAGGACATTCGCCGGGATCAGCGTCCTGGGCGACGACGCCGAAACCAAGCTTGCCACTGCGGCCCTGTCCTACCTGGACCACGGACACGACCACCGGGACGGCTGGCTCGGTCAGGGAAAGATCCACTATCCGGCATGGGCAGGCTGCCTGGCAATCACCCTGCTGCACCACACCGGCCAGCTCGATCGCATCACCGACGCCCACTGGGAAGCATGGGCGGGCGCACTGCTGAGTCCCTACACCTCCGCCGACAGCGGAGAGGGCCGCGACCGCAGGAAACGCTTGCTTCGCATGGCCGCCCAGCGCGTTCACGCCTTGGTCGCTACCCTCCTGCAAAACCTCGTGCACAACGATCTCGCACGCGGCGAGCGCTCCCTTGAACTCGGGCTGTTCGACACGGACCACTCGTCGCACATCGCCGACACCATGATCACACTGATCGGCCAGATCGCCTCCGCGCTCGACACAACGCCAGCAGAGACGACATTGCCCGACATCAACCTCGACAAGACGCCAGAAACACGAGCCACCGCGATCGGCATCTGGGCAGAACTCTTGGCGACGCTGGTAGCGGCGGAGGAGCCAAGGGCGATCACTATCGCCGCTGCCACCCTCACCCACGTCGGCGTAGGCACAGCCCAACGCAGCCTCGCGGTGCAAGCAGGCTGCATCCTGCTACGTCACGACCCAGGCCGGTTCTGGAGCCCTACTGTCACCGCGGCCCGCACGGACGAAGACTTCGGACGCGAACTTGCGCTGGCCTGCGCCTCCAGACACATCCGGGAAGTCATCCTCGGTCGTCTCGACGAGCAACAACTCGCCGACAACTACCGCTGGCTCACCACCCTGTTCCCGCCCGCCACCGACACCGAACGCCACGAACCGGGCCGGATCACACCCCGCGACGAGATCCGCTCCTGGCGCATGGAGTGCGTGCGCACTCTCGGCCAGCGAGCCACAAGAGCCTCCGTCGACCAACTACGCCACCTCACCCAGGAACACCCCGACGACCTCGAAGTCACCAGCGCCCTCATCAATGCCCGACGCCGCGTCCAAGCCACGCGATGGACCGACAACACCTCTGTCGACAACATCACCGAGATACTCAACGACCCCAGTCGCAGACTGATCCGCTCCAACACCGAACTGGCCAAGCTCCTGCTCGACACCCTCGCCGACATCGCCCAGGAACTACCAGACCACAGCGAACTGCTGTGGAATCACACCCCAACCCGTGCACGCAAGAATCGCGGCGTCACGCCAGAAACCTGGGCACCCAAGTTCGAAGCCGCCCTGTCCGCCTACCTCGCCCACGAACTCAGGACCCGACTTCACGGACGTGGGATAGTCATCAATCGCGAAGTTCTGATCCACCCGCGCAACGCCTACGGCGCTGGCGACCGCACCGACATCCTGGTGCAAACGACAGCGCCCTCAGGCGGGCACCAGGCAGGCGGACAATTCACTGTTGTCGTCGAAGTCAAACCGACCTGGAACACCGATCTCGCAACGTCACAGGAGACGCAACTCGTCCGCCGTTATCTACCGGAGGCGAACACTGACGCAGGGATTTACCTCGTCGGCCAGTACTCGCTGGACCAGTGGGCCGCCCAGGATTATCGAAAAGCTGACGCGAGAAGAACCCCGTCGAACATCATGGAGATGTTGCAGGAGCAGTCGCAACGACTCAACGATGAGCTGAGCGTTCATGCGACACCTTTTCTTCTCGAGATCACGCGTCCGCAAGCAGTTGAAGCGTCCAACCATTCATCACGGCCGTCGACTTCGGTAGCCGCACCCACCGCCGAGAACGAGAAACGTTAAGCGGGCCCATGCGAAGTGACCGCTTCCGGCCCAAGTGATTTGCAGGCACCAGCCTGACCAAGGTCACCAGGAGCGACCGGTTAGAGGCTCGCATGTTTCGCTGAGCGAAAGCCGGAGTGGGAAATTTCCCACAAACCTCGAGGAATGAGCTGCCAAAAACCTTCACCCGTTACGAAGGGCGCGGTGACGTGCGGCGATGCCATGCTATAGAGCGGCTGTCCGGGGCGGCAAGGATTTCATTGCCCGCGCGAATATTCCGCCGTTCCGGTCGCCGGATCGGATGGGGCGGATGACCGGACGGCTACTGCGCCGAATGCACTGACGGCTGCGCCTGGGGGGTGGGGTGGGCTTCTCATCAACACATCGCCATTTCCCCGCAACGGGCACCGTCGCCCACGTCAGGTCCTCAGCCGACCAGTTCCGCCAGCAGCGTGCGCACCCGGCGGTCGATGTCGTCCCGGATGCTCCGTACGGTGTCGAAGTCATGCCCGGCGGGATCGGTCAGTTCCCAGTTGAGGTAGTGCTTGCCGGGGTAGACCGGGCAGGCGTCGCCGCAGCCCATCGTGACCACCGCGTCCGCGACGAGCAGGGCGTAGTCGGTCAGCGGCTTGGGGACCTCGTCGGCGATGTCCAGGCCCAGTTCGGCCATCACCGCCACGACCGTCGGGTTGACCCGGTCCGCCGGGGCCGAGTCCGCCGAGTGGGCGACGACCCGTTCGGCGGCGTGGTGGTGCAGCAGGGCGGCGGCGATCTGCGAGCGGCCCGCGTTGCGGACGCAGGCGAACAGCACGTCCGGCACACCCCGGGCACGCAGTTCCCGGCGGTCGGCGACGGCGGTGAGGACCGTCCGGGTCGCCCGGGTGGCCAGCACCAGCAGGTGCGTGCGGTCCTCGGCGGTACGGGCCAGCTGCACGTAGGCGTCCTCCAGCACTGTGCGGATGGTCTCGGCGGAGAAGCTCGTGCCCAGGTGGCGTGCCAGGTCGCGGCGGCCCGGTCGAACGGTGTCGTGCGGTCAGGCATCGGACTCCCCGGAAAGGCGCTCCCGAGGCAACGTCTTGCGCCGGTGGTCCCGACCGGTCGAAGCACTGTCCTGATTGCGTGCGGAGGAAGCGCCGCCGGTAGATCGTTGCGACAGTCCGTAGTGGAGACTCGAAACACTGGTGGTGGACTCGAAAGCCCTGCTAACCTCTTCGCCGTGGTGTCCCGAAAGGGGCTACAGCACCCGTTTGGGAGTTCAAGAAACCCTCTCGGACACGAGCACTATTCACATTGCCCACTGGCTTGATCACGACATCAGCCACGTGGGCTTTGTCTTTGTAGAGAACTTGCAGGTCAAGCCCCTGGTAGACCCTCAACAGGCTCTCCGTCTCGGCTTCTCTCAGTGCCGCTCCGACGTCCCCAAGCGAGTCGATCATGGCGTGCACTTCGGCGGCTGTCAGGTGGTCCGGCGGGCGAGTCCCGTCAAGCTCCGCCTTGGCGGCAGCCCTCACCGCTTGAGCTTCGTTCATCGGCTCTACCAGCGCCAACGGATCAATTCCGGCTTTGATAGCTGCCTGGAACCGGGCCAGTTCCTTCTCTGCCTTCGCCAGTCGCTTCCGCGCTGCATCGTGGTTCGTGGGGGTCACAGTCCCCTGTGAGTCGACCAAGGCGGACACCGTCCGGTCGACGTTCCTCGGCGCGAACAACTCGCCGAGCCACTTGTTCACCGCGTCCACCAGAACGTCTTCACGAAGGTAGATCGTCGGTGGGTGGATGCCCAACGCCGGCGACCCGTTCGGCAAAGTCCTTGCAGGGCACCGGTAGTACATCCCGCGCGCCCGTGGGCTTGCTTCCATCTTGCGTTCGCAGACCGTGCACCGCAGCCGTCCCCGGAACAGGTAGGTCTGTTTCGTGGCCCGCTCGGAACGCTCCGTCTTGCGCGCGGTCCGGAGTCCGCCAGCGTACTTGGACTTGCGGAGCAACTGGGCTTGCGTGAACTCCTCGACGCTGACGATCTCCGGGTGCGCGGGCCTGCGCGACCGCACCACGCGATCGGCGCTGGCACGCCGGAACCGGATCACGTTCCCCGCTGCCACATCGTCAGGGTCCAGCAACATCTCCTGTCGCATCCACCGCCCGAAGAACGCGTCTCGGGTTCGGGGGCCGAGTTCCGGCGCTAGCCTTACGAGGGTGGGCGATGCGTGGCGTGAATTCCGCCGGGAGACGTTCGGCGACTCGTGCCCGGTGTGGCACGACAACAGCGACAGCGGCGCGCTGATCGCCGAGCACGAGCGGAAGCCTGAGCGAGTGGAGCGGATGGTGCGTGCCGGTGTCGGCGATCACGATCACGTCGCGGTCGAGTCGCTGGGCGCGCTGGCCCGCCTTGGCCGCGCACCGTCGGACACGAGCGCGTTGCTGAGGTCCGCCCTTCCCTCGGCTCACGGCGTGTTCAGGGTGCGCACCGCTCAGGTGCTGTGCGAGCTGACCGGTTCCGACGAGTACGTGTCCGAGGTGGCTGCGGTGCTCGAAGGCTTCGGGCACCGGGACGAACGGGTCGACGCGGCCGTGGCGCTCCGGGCGCTGCCGATCACCCCGCGCTCGGTGGCCGCGTTGCACCGCGGGATGTTCGACCGGGAGTCCCTCGTGCGCCACCACAGTGGGAACGGCCTGCTCGGGTTGGCCGGCCGGCGGTCCGACATCGCCGTTCACGGCGGGTTCGCGCGGGTCACCGGCGAGGACGCGGCGGCGTGGCGGGCCGTGGCCGGCGAGTTGCTCGGCGCGTTTTCCACGCGGACCGCCGGCGTCTACGGCGACCGGGCGGGCTTCGCCGTCGAGTTGGGTCCGGCCGACTACGCCGCGCCCCATCACCGGGCCGCGCGGCTGTACCTGGCAGGCAACCGGCTGCCCGGTGCGGACCGTCCGCACGTGCAAGCGCTGCGCAACATCGGCGTGTACACCACCTATCCCGACAGGGTGCCCGACTACCCGAACCTGCGCGCGACGCTGGAGCACCTGGGCTTCGCCGATCTTCCCGAGTCGGTCACGCTCGACGAGGACGTGACCGTGGCCACGTTGGCCGCCGTGACCACGGCGCTCGACTTCGACAGTGACGTTTCCCGTTGGTGCGCAACGGAAATCCTGATCGGAGACCGGTCACGCCTCGCGCTGGAGATCGGACCGGGGGACCCGGACGGGGCACAACTGCGCACCTGCACGCTATGGCTGGACGGTGCCATCGCCACGCCGTTCGACAACACGGCGTACGTGCCGCAGTTCGCACATTCGCTGCGGGTCGACGCCGCCCGCTACCGAGCAGGACACTCGCCGGACTTCGCGCACTGGGGTCCGACCACAGATGACCTGGCGGCAGAGTTGCATCCGGACGGCACGCTCCGGTACCGGCTGCGCTCACGGATCGACGGCGTCGGCGACCGCGAAGGGGCCGTGCGGTTGCACATCGACGAGATCGTCGCCGTCCTGGAAGAGGCCGCCGAGGTGCTGACCACCGGAACGTGAGCCACGCTCGTTCAAGCCCGTAGCGTCGAACTCGCCCACGACCAGACCAATATCCCACTGATCAGACCAATCTCCGAAGCGTGCACCTGCTCATCCAACTCGGCATGGATACCAACCGGCCGACGTGTGCCCACAGGTGACGCGGTGTGCGAGAGTCGGCGTCGTGGCTCCATCCTGCGTGTTGAACCGCCAGGCCTTCGCGCTCGTTGATCAAGGTATGTGGTGACGCAGCTGCCGCGGCTGCGGTTGTGTTGCTGCTGACGAGGTTCTGGTCACTTGATTCGTGTTCAGGCGGCGGACGAGAAGGAGAGCAAGGAGGGAGATTTCGTTGTACCGCAACGAACATGATCTTCCTCGAACTGCGCTCAACGGTGTGCCTGCCGAAAACGTCGTCCGTGCAGGTCAGGCGGCGTGTGGGGTTCCAAGAGTCAGCCACATGGCCTGACCTGTGGTTAGGCGGCTGTGGGTTCGTACTCGTTGATGAGGCCGCCGAGGACGGGTCGGCGGCGTATCGAGGTGCGGCGCGGCTCCGTGATCGGCTGGTCCGGTCGCGGTGGTGCGAGCTGTGGCGCCTGGTGGGGTCGGCGGTGGTTGTAGTGGGCCGCGTAGCGGTTCAGGACCGCTCGCAGGTGGTGTTCGTTGAGGATGAGTAGTCGGTCGGTGGCTTCGTGTCTGATAGTGCCGGCGAATCGTTGGGCGTGGGCGTTGGCTCTCGGGCAGCGTGGTGGAGTTTTCAGGACCTTGATGCCGGTGTCGGAGAAGACAGCGTCGAACGAGGGGGTGAACTGGCCGGCCCGGTCCCGGATGAGGAACCTGAAGTCGTCGGCCCGATCGGCCAGGTCCATCAGCAGGTTGCGGGCCTGCTGGGTAGTCCACGGGCCGTCGGGGTTGGTGGTGGCGCCGAGGATGTGGACGTAGCGGGTGGCGACTTCCATCACGAACAAGACGTACACGCGTTTGAGGGTGACGGCGCAGTCGACGTGGAAGAAGTCGCAGGCCAACATGCCGGATGCCTGGGCGCGGAGGAACCGTCGCCAGGAGGTGTCGGTGTCGCGCTGGGGCGCGGGTGGTATCCGCAGGCGCTTGAGCACGCGGCGAACCGTTGCAGCGCCTACCCGGTGGCCGAGCTTGAGCAGCTCACCTTGGATCCTGCGGTAGCCCCAGCCGGTGTTCTCCCGGGCCATCCGCTCGATCAACGCCATGACGGCGTCGTCGACCGGTGGGCGGCCGGTCCGGTTGGGGTAGGTCCACTTCTTCGCGACCAGGCGCCGGTGCCATCGAAGGATGGTGCCCGGTGTCGCCAAACGGTGCTCGCGCAGCATCTGGGGGAGTCGGCGTACCAGCGCGGCGAGCACCGCGCGGTCGGCCCACTCCAGCCGCGGGCGGCGGTTGGTGCGGCGCAGTACGGCGACTTCGTGCCGCAGTACCAGCAGCTCCAAGTCCTTGGCCGCCGATGATCGGCTGAGCAGGACCAGCCAGCCAACGAGCCGGACGAAGATCAGGTACAACAGTCGTGGCGCCACGCCTCGCGATCCTGCCTCTACAGCCCATGATGTGCGATCACCGCAGCTCAGCGCTCAGATACAGAGTTGTGGAACCCCACAGGAGTTCCGCGACGATGTCGTGCGGGTCGCCCGTGGTCGCGAGCCCGGCATGCCGCCTCGCGGTGTGGACAGTGGCCACACCCGGCTCCTGCGCCATCGCAGCAACGCCGGCTACCTCGTGGGCCGGCCGCCTCATGAAGTCGTGGTCAAGATCGGGCGTCCCGGACCGGACCCGGCCAGGATCTGCGCGATGCCCACGGCCTGGTCGAACTCACTGAGTAGCGCACCACCTCAGAAGCCACCTGCGGGCATGACGCGCGGATTCAAGGGCAGTGGCCACCTGGCGGTGGGACGGCTCGGCGGCAACCAGTTCGGCTACATCGTCGCGATCGAGCCGTTCCACGGCAACACCCTGGCCGTCTACACCCGCGCCACCGGCACCGGTCCCGGCGTCGGCACGTGGCAGCGGACCGTCCTGGCGGTGTTCGGCGACCCCGAAACACCAGGCCACGCAGTCGGTCACCATGTGGTGGCCGCCGACTTCGACGGCGACGGCAACGACGAATTCCTGGTCGTGCTGCGCGGACCCGCCCCGTGGCAGGGAGTGCCCTACTACAAGATCGACGTGCGGGACGGCACCGTCGCCCAGTGCACCAGCGCCACGGTGTCCACGCACTCGGCGGCACGCATCGCGGTGGCCGACTTCAGCGGTGACGGCAGACTCGACTTCGCTACCACGGGATACTTCACCGAGGGCTACTACAAGGCGAAAGACCCGCGGATCATGGTGTTCGGTAACGAGTTCGGCAAACTACTGTTCCCGTCGACCCCCAGGACCGTGAGCGGCTGACCACCGCATCCCAGCGGCCCGCCCGGACACCCGTGGTGTCCGGGCGGGCCGCTGGTCGTCGCACTAGGCCGTGGTCAGCCGCCGGTAGAAGGCGGCGGTCGCCTTGTCCTCGGTGTCGTACTGCTCGAACGGGTCATATTCACCTCGCTCGTACACGCCCACCTGCCACCTACCACCGCGCTCGCGCAGAAAGTAGAAGTCCGTGGGCGCCACGTCGCCGAACTCGCGCACTCCCTCGATCTCATACATCACGCGCGGAACTTCCGCACGGTCCAGCGCCTCCACCAGTGTGGCCAGGTCCACGACGGCTCCGGTCATTTGACGATGCTGATGTATTTGTTCTTCAACAGCCAGTCGACGTTGTGTTCCTTGGGGCCGTCGATTTTGTACTGGATTCCGCCTCCGGGCTGGCCGAACCACGCCGCCGAGGGCCCGCTGAGCACCGGGATTTCCTTCTCGACCTTGTACCGGTAATAGCCGTAGGGCATCTTCACGCCCGGCTCGTACTCACAGGTGTTGAGGTTCTGCGGCGGCAGCGAGCGCTGCTCGAACGGCGTACTGTCCGGTGCGAGGAAACTTCCGGACTGCCCGCCGAAACGGTCGATGGGCGCGCCCGGCTTGAGCTTCGTCGACGTCGGCTTACCTTTGAAACCGTCGTTCGGGGGGTACTTCCAACGACCTTTATCGTCCACGTACTCATGGAGGAACGCTTCGACGTTGGGTTGGTTGCCGATCCGCTTGTAGTCCTTGAGCAGTTTACCCACCGGGTGTCCGGGTCCGGGCAGGTTTTTCGGGCCGAGACGCGGGTCGTCCTGATAGAAAGGCCCTTCGCATTCTACTTGGACTTTCGGCGTCGGCGGTGCGGCGTTCGCGGCCGGTGCGGCGACCAGGCCGAAGATTGTGGAGAGCAGAACCAGAAAAGAGATCACATGTTTCTGCGGAGTCACGGTCTTCCCTTCAGGGTTGTTCTTCGCGGCAACGCAGCACGTCGCCTCAATAGTGCCTACCACAAACGGGGCGCACAAAAGACGTCAGGAAAGGAGAAGCACTCGATAAGGGTGGGCACCACTCATTCGCGTCTGCCTGTTCGCACAGTCAGTGACATGACGTGAAGGATGTTTTGACCGCGTCGCAGATCTTACGAGGACTAGCGGCGAGTGCCGCATCAAGCTCTTGTGGAGGAACCAGTCGTGGTTCTAGCTTGTAGCTGCGATGCCGTTGGCAGACCGGCACGGCGGGGCATTCCTCGATTGCGTGGACACGCGATCACCGCGAGTGACGCCGCACCTTCCGAACATCGAGTCGACCACCCGGTCGGGGAGCCTTTTCACTCAGCGGACGCGGCGCACAGCTGACCTGGGCCCATCTTGTGCGCATCCACCAGCGCATCGTGCGGCGAGTGGTGCTCGGCGGCATCGGCTGCGGGAAGAGTTGTGGGCGCAGACTCGAACGTACTTCGACCAGGCGGAGACCGGCGGGCTGGCCGCGTGCGTCGCCGATGCACCGCAGACCCCGCACACCCGGCCGGAAGCCTGGGCACAGCACTGGATGTTCGCCTTCGACGCCGCGCCGATCGCCGCCTACCTCACCCTCGGACTACTGGCCGGGCGCCTCGAACACGCGCACAGGGCACGGACCGATCACGACTATCTGCGAGCGTGCATGCGGGAGCCGTTGCGGCTGTGGCCGACCACCCCGGCGATCCTGCGCGACACCACCGAGCAGACCATGCGGTCCAACGGCAGCGTCGTGCCCGAAGGAACCGCGGTGGTGCTCCACAGCTCCTACTTCCACCGCGACCCCCAACTGCCACACGCGGACCGGTACGAACCCGAGTCATGGCTGACGGGCGCGCGACCGACGACTGGCCACTCGCGCCGTTCAGTCGGCGGCCCGACCGAATGCCCCCAGGCAGCACGTCGTGCTGTCCACCACCGCCACGCTGCTCGCAGAACTCCTCGACCAAGGGCTGCGGCAGGTCGCCGGACCGCAGTTGACCCCGGAACAGCCGCTGCCGCGCACCACCGACCACCACGTGCTCCGATTCGCCCGATCGTGAGCAAGACGATCGCGCGCTTGCTGTACTTCGCCCCGCGTGCGACCGAACCGGCTGCACCGCGATCGTCGTGATCACCGGGGCGCAGCCGGGCATCGGCCGGCATACGGCGCGGCTATTGGCCCACGCCCGCGGTTCCGCTCGACCACGTTGTCGACGGGCACGACGTGAAGTCCCGCTCGCAGACGATGTCCTGCCAGCCGGTTCGAATCACGCTCGTTGAACACGATCGCCACGAGGACGGGTGAGAGAGCGCCTCGGCGGGGTGAAGGACCGGGCGTGCGGTCGCGGGTAGGGCCACGACGCAGGTAGGCAAGAAGCACGGGCGGGGCCGTGCCGCCGTGCAACCTGTTGTCTTCGTGAGGATGGATGATGTCTGCTCCGACGCTGAACCACCAGGCCACCGGATATGACGCCCGCCAGGCGTACCGCATGGCCCAGGCCGCCGAACTGGCCTACCAGGAGCCCGGACAGATCGAGGCCAAGGCCGCGGAGTGGCGGTTCGACCGGGTCCGCCGCCACCACTCGACGTTCTCACCGCCGTTCGCGCTCAGCGACACCCAGGCCTACACCATGGCCAGTCCGAGGATGATCGTGACCGCGTTCCGCGGCACCGAGTCGGTCCAGCTGCGCGACTGGCTGTCCGACACGACCACCCCGCCGTGGCCCGGCCCGTCGAACACCGGGCTGGTCCACTACGGATTCGCCGAGGCCCTGCGCGCTGTGATGCCCTCCGTGCTCGCGGCCATCGAGGAACTGCGGGACGCCTAGCAGACGATCTGGTTCACCGGGCACAGCCTCGGCGGAGGCCTGGCGATGCTGGCCGCGGCCTGGCTGCACTTCGAGGACCCCCGGCTCTCCGCCCAGGGCGTCTACACCTTCGGCCAGCCCCGCACCTGCGACCGCTCTTTGGCTTCCGCCTACGACAAGGCATTGGCAGGGCGCACGTTCCGAGTGGTCAACAACAACGACGTGGTCGCCCAGGTGCCGCCGGAGCCGGTGTTCCACCACGTCGCGGCCCTGCGCTACATCGACTCCTCCGGCCGGGTCCGCGAGTCGATGCCGGTGGTGTCCAACCTGCTCGACCGCGGCAAGGGCATGGTCGCCGACCCGTTCGCCCCGGCCAGTGACGGGATGCGGGATCACCTGATGAAGGCGTACGTGGCCGCCTTGGAGAAGAACCTCCCCTGACCCGCTGGAGGCTGGTTTCATGACCGACGGTTCCGAGGAGCAGCGCTACACCCCGGTGACCTACGTCGCGGTCGGCGATCGCGACACCCTGCTCCACAGCTTCGACCCCTTCACCGGTTCGGTGGTCAAGACCGGCGTCCCGGCGTTTCCCGGCGGGTACGACGCCCTGGGCCACGACTGGTCGACCGGGAAGCTCTACGCGGTGAGCGGCGCGCCCGCCGGGCAGGACGTCTCCCTGGTCGTCATCGACCCGGCCAAGGCCGAACTCACCACCCGGACGGTGTCCGGCATCGGCGGGACCAGGTGGGCCTTGGGCGCGCAGAACCTGATCGCCACGATGGTGGACGTGGAATGCACGGCGGGCAACGACCAGGCATTCTCCCACTCCAAGATGCGTGGCACCGCCCGGTTCCTCCCGCAACTGCAGCCGGAGACGATGAAGCGCTTGCGCCGGGAGTCGCTGCAGCAGTGCCGCGAGGAAGGCCCGGTCGGCGGTGGAGAACCGTGGGCGGACGTCTTCGAGTTGGCGTTTCAGGACCATGATCTGGTGGCGCAGCGCCAGGATCTCCGTGTCCTTGTCCCGGTCGCTCAGGGGCAGCAGACGCAGCAACGCGATCGCGTTGGTCACACCGAGGTAGTCCAGTCGGAGTAGCACGGTCGGTCATCATGCCGTGTCAGCCGAGGACGCTGCTGCGTCGCCGCGCGCTGTAGTCCCAGTTGCAGGCCACGAGTCTGCGGTGCCAGGCGAGCGGGGTGCCCGGCGTGACCGGGAAGACTCTCCGCCATCGGCGACGATCGAGCAGCCGGGACAGGGCGGCGAACCAGAACCGGTCCGCGGGCTCATAGCGGACCGGACCCGTCAGTCGGCGGCGAAGGACCGCGTTCTCGTGCCGCAGCACGAGCAGTTCGGCGTCCTTGGCCGCCTCGCTGCGGAGAAGCACCGCCGGGACGGATAACAGCTTCCGAGTCACCTTGTACAGCAGGGACACGATCACCCGGACATGGTCCCAACACTGTGGCAGCCTTGCTCTACCAGCGACGATGACTTTTCGAGCGGCACACCGGCCAGGCATCCCATCGTGTCCAAGGTCGACGCCGCGCCGTACGAGGATAGCGTACGCACGTTCGCTATTGTTTAGCGGACGTGCGTACGCTAAATTCCGTCGCGACCACGGGAACGAAGGGGCACGGGATGCGGACGCGACGACTGGGCTGGGCCGGGTTGGAGATCGAGGCGGCGGCGGGCGGCTGGTGATCGACTACGTGCGGGACCTGTCGCCCGTGTTCACCGGCTGGAAGGTCGGCGAGGGCCTGGTGGCGCCGAGCGGACCGGTCACCGCCGCGCTGCTCACCCACCTGCACCGGGACCACACCGACGTGGCCGCGCTCGCGGGCGTGCTGGTGCCGGGGGCACCGGTGCTCCGACCGGCGCCCGGCCACGGCGACGACGAGGACAACGTGACGACACTGCCCGTCGAGCGCGAACTGATCCGGCAGCGGCTGGCCACCGAGGTCGTGGATGCCTGGTCCACCCCCGAGGTCGGCCCGTTCCGCGTCACCGCGATCCCCGCCGTCGACGGACTGGGCGACCCGCAGCTGAACTGGGTGGTGCGGGCCGACGGGCAGCAGGTCTTCCACGGCGACGACACGATGTTCCACGGGTACTGGTGGCTCGTCGCGCGCCGGTTCGGCCCGTTCGACGCGGTGTTCCTGCCCGCCAACGGCGCGGTGGTCGACGTGCCACACCTGCGGCCGCCGAGCCCGCTGCCCGCCGCGATGGACCCGGAGCAGGCCGCTGCGGCCGCGACGATCCTGGGCGCCCGGTACGCCGTGCCGATGCACTACGAGGCGGAACGGCCGGACAAGAACCCGGGCTACGTCGAGGTCTCCGACCCGGAGACGGGGTTCCGCGCGCACGCCGGACAGCGCGTACACGTACTGCCTGTCGGGGAATGGCTGGACCTGGCCGCATGATCGCAACTCCGCGGCGTGGCTCCGGCATGGACGCAGCCGGCTCAGGACAAGGGAAAGGGCTCCGGGTGAGTGCAGAGAGCACGGTCGTCGCGGTCACCGGCGGCGGTACGGGGATCGGCGCTGCGGTGGCCCGCCGCTACGCGACCGAGGGCGCGAAGGTGGTGGTCCTCGGACGGCGGCGCGAACCGCTGGAGAAGGTGGCGGAGGAAACCGGCGCGCACGTCATCGCGTGTGATGCCGGCGTGACCCCGGACGCGGAGAACGCGGTCTCGGAGATCGTCGGCCGGTTCGGACGGCTGGACGTCGTGGTCGCGAACGCCGGCGGGCACGGGCTGTCGTCGGTGACCGACACCGACGACGAGGAGTGGGAACTGGCGTTGCGCTCGAACCTGTCGAGCGCGTTCGTGTTCTGCCGGGCCTCGCTGCCTTCACTGGTGGAGTCCGGGGGGCAGGTGGTGGTCGTGTCCTCGCTGGCCGGGTTGTTCGCGGGTCCCGATCTCGCGGGGTACACCGTCGCGAAGCACGCGCTCATCGGCCTCACCCGGTCGATCGCCCGGGACTACGGCCCGCGCGGCGTGCGGGCGAACGCGGTCTGCCCCGGTTGGGTCCGCACCCCGATGGCCGACGGCGCGATGGACCGGTTCGCCGAGGCGGCGGGGTTTGCCGGCGGGCGCGACGAGGGCTACCGCCGGGCGACCGCCGAGGTGCCGCTGCGACGCCCGGCCGAACCGGACGAGATCGCTTCCGTCGTCCGGTTCCTCGGCTCGCCGGACTCGTCGTACATCACCGGCGCGGTGGTGGTCGCCGACGGCGGCGCGCACGCGGTCGACCTGCCCACACTGGCCTTCGACCGCGCCGGCACGGACACCTGACGCCGGCCTCCCCGACGCAGAACTCGCGACGTCCGGTTTCTCCGTTCAGGAGACCCTTGGGAGCGGCGTTCGCCGCGGCAGGCGGGACACCTCGCGGCACTGCGCAACCCCGAACTGTGCGTCCGGCCGGCTGGTACCGGCCGCTTCACCAGCGCGGGCGACGACGCACGGCGGGACGCGCTGTTCGAAGGGATGATCATGCGCGCACTGCCGACGACCGGACCGCGGTCACCGGAGGCGGCGCAGGCCGTGATGGCCAAGACAGTCGAGCGGCCCGGCAAGGACGAATTTCCGCGAGTGCAAGGAGAAACCATGGTTCCCGACAGGCCCGTGCTCGAGGTCACCGATGCCGAACTCGGCGAGTTGCGAGCGCGACTGGCCGCCACGCGATGGCCGGCTCCGTGGCCGGTGACCGGCTGGTCGGCCGGAACCGATCCCGGTGAGTTGCGGCGACTGGTCGCCTACTGGGCAGACAGCTACGACTGGCGCGCCCAGGAAGCCGCCATCAACGCCCTGCCCCACCACGTCGCGGACATCGCCGGGACACCGGTGCACTACCTCCGTTTCGACGGCGAAACTCCGGACGCCCTGCCGATCGTCCTGACCAACGGGTGGCCCAGTTCGTTCCTGGAGTTGACCGACCTCGCCCGGCGACTGGCCACCCCGTCCGAACACGGTGGTCGCGCGGCGGACTCGTTCACCGTCATCGTCCCGTCGCTACCGGGATTCGCCTTCTCCCCGCAACGGCCTTCGCTCACGGATCCCTTGCAGACACACGAACTGTGGCACTTGCTCATGCGAGAGGAACTGGGTCTCGCCCGGTACGGGGCGCACGGCACGGATCTGGGCGCGGGCATCACCTCCCGCCTGGCCGAAGCCCATCCCGACGCCCTGGTGGGTATCCACTTGGCGGCCGTCGCCAGTCCGGTCGCCTACGACGACGAGAGCGTCACCGCGCAGGAGCGCGCCTATCTCGACTCGGTTGCGACCTGGTCGACGAAGGAAGGCGCGTACCAGCACCAACAGAGCACCCGACCGATCACCTTGAGCTATGGGCTGGCCGACTCGCCGACAGGGCTGCTCGCGTGGATGATCGAGAAGTACCGCGCGTGGAGCGACTGCGGAAGTGACCTGTCCTCGCGGTTCAGCGACGACTTCCTGCTGACGCAGGCATCCCTCTACTGGTTCACCAACACCATTTCGACCTCGTTCCGGCCGTACTACGAGTACAGCGAGAACCTGACGCGTAGGGTCGAGCGGATCGATGTGCCCACCGCCCTCGCGCTGTTCCCAGCCGACCTCGCCCTGCCGCCACGCAGCTGGGCCGAGCGCACCTACCGCGTCACGAGGTACACGGAGATGCCACGCGGCGGTCACTTCCCCGCACACGAAGAACCCGACCTGCTCGCTCACGACCTCACCGACTTCTTCCGGCCGCTGCGGTGAGAACCGGAGTGTCGAGCCCGGTGGGCCAGTGCGCCGAACTCGAGGGTGAGACCGCGCCGAGCGAGACAGCACTCTACCTGCAGTTTTGCGTAGAGCTGGGCCAGCCGCTCCGGCTTCGCGTCGTCCAAAGTGGCCTCGATGTCCCCGAGCGAGTCGATCATGGCGTACACCTCGGCAATGTCCAGCTTCCCGCCGCTCTTGACCTTGGACATCTCCGCTCGTGCCGCTTCCATCGCTGCCTGTGCCTCGTTCATGACCTCGACCAGCGCCGCGGGTTCAACGCCCGCCTTGATCGCCTGCTGATAGCGGCTCAACTGCTCCTCTGCCGCCGCGAGCCGTTTCTTGGTGTCGCTCGTGCTGCTCTTCTCGGTGCTTTCCTGGGAACCGATCAGGTCCGCAACTGTGGCGTCCACGTTCTCCGGCGCGAACAGGCGCCCGATCTAGCCGTTGAGCGCGGTGAGAACAACATCCTCACGAAGGTTCACGGTCTTCGGATGATCGGCCAACGCCGGTGAACCGGGCGCGAGCGTCCGAGCCGTGCACCGGTAGTAGGCGCCCATCCGGGCCGGTTCACCCTGCATCTTCCGGCGGCACACCGCACACCTGATCAAGCCGCGCAGGGGATGGGCGTGCGGAGGCCGCTGCAACGAACCCCGGCCCGCCGGATCCACGCCCACCGAACCACCCTCACCCCGGCCCCGGCCCGCACGCCGCGCTGCTCGACCGCCACCGGGAACGCGAGGTCCGGCTCACCGCCCAGCAGATCCTCGCCGACCACCTCATCCCCGGCGGGAGCCTCGACAACCCCTGCGACACCTACTGGCTCGACACCGGGCTCGACCTCACCGGCGCGACCCTGGTCGACCTCAACCTCGCTGGCTGCCACGTGGGGGGCATCGCCACGTTCGACCGGGCCACCTTCCGCAGCACCGTCAGTTTCGGCGGAGCCTCCTTCGCCGGCGACGCCCGCTTTGAAACCCACTTCAAAGGCAGCGCACTGTTCGTCGAGACGGAGTTCACCGGCATCGCCGGGTTCGGCCGGGCCCTCTTCGACGGGGCACGGATCTTGTGCCCGGGCCGGTTCGGCAGGGCCACCTTCCACCGCGATGTCTGGTTCGAGTGGACCGTCTTCTCCGGCCTCGTCTGGTTCGGCGAGGCCACCTTCACGGGCGACGCCCAGTTCGAACAGACCGTCTTCGCCCTGCCTGCCCGCGCGCGCCGGGCGCGGGCGAAGGCGTGGCCGGACAGGGACGACGTGTTGATTGAAGGTTGGACGGTCGTGGCCGACGGCGACGAATGGGCGCGCCTGGTCTCCGTCCCCGCCGTGTTGATCCCACCGGCCGCCGACACCGCCTGACACCGCGACCGGCCCTGCGCCGCTGCCCGCGACCGGACCCGCGACGGTGCGGCGCGTTCGCCGGGTCGGGTGGAGAGCACCCGAGGCGACCGGCGCGGTGAACCGGGCCGCCCGACCGGGGGCCGATTCGCCCGCCCGCGCGGCGCACCCGGCCTGGGGCCGGTAGTCGTGGTCGCGGGCGCAGCAGGTGTCCGCGAGGGGTCCCCGGAGAGGGGCGTGGCCGGTGGGTTCGGTGTCGTGGCGGAGGGTCGCGGGCACGGCCGTCGTGTGCGTGGCGGTCACGGCGGCGGTGCCGGTGACGGCGTCCGCGCAGCAGGAGGACACCGGGCCGCGGGCGGTGGCGCGGACACCGCTGCGCGACGCGGTGGCCGCGTTGCCGGTGGCCGACGAGGTCCGCGACGGCTTCGTCCGGACCAGGTTCAAACACTGGGCGGACGCCGACAGGAACGGGTGTTCGACGCGGGCGGAGGTGTTGTTGGCCGAGGCGGTGCGGGCTCCGGAAGTCCGCTGGCGGGCGTGTGGAGGAGGGTGGTCGTGCGGTGGGCGCGTCGGACCGTCGACCGGTCGGACGCGCCATTCTGATCCGGCATTCGGGCGCGACCTGGGCGACGCTCCGTCCTGGAGAACTCTTGTGCGCCAACGGGTTCCACGCGCGGGGCGCTGGTCGTGGCGGTTGCCGGGATGCGCTGTGCCGGCGCTCGGCGGCGGGGCCGGGCGCGGTGGAGGCGGGTGTTCACCGACTCGGCCCCGGCCGAAGCTCGTTCCGCGCCGGCGGGGCCAGCCCGCGCCCTCGGTGGGATGGGCCGGGTGAATCCGTGCGGCCGATCGAGGGACTACTGGGTCGTATGACGCAGAACCTGACGGCCTCGGTCGGTAGAACTGCGTGCCATCGGCACGACACCACGCGGTCTTCCACCGGCGGAGGTTGGCATGGCGGGTACGGGTAGGCACGCGGTCCACCGGACGATGGTCCTGGTCGACGTGGAGGGCTACAGCGCTGCGGCCCGGACGCTGCCCCACCAGTTGGGTACCCGGGCCGGGATGTACGCGGTGGTGGCCGAGGCGCTGGCGGCGGCCGGGGTGCCGATGCAGGCGTGCTGGCAAGGGGACGCGGGGGACGGTGTGGTGGTGCTGGTGCCGCCGGAGTACCCGAAGGCACCGTTGCTGGAGGTGTTGCCCGAGGCGTTGGTGCGGGCGGTGCGCGAGCACAACAACACCAGCCCGGAGGCCTCCGGGGTGCGGTTGCGGTTGGCCGTGCACGCCGGGGAGGTGGCCTTCGACGAGCACGGCGCGACCTCGCCCACGATGGTCGCGGCGTTCCGGCTGCTGGACGCGGCCCCGGTCCGCGAGGCCCTGACCGGTTCACCGGGCGTGCTGGCAATGATCGTGTCCGGACTGGTGTTCGACGAGGTCGTGCGCAACTCCACGACCCTCGACCCGGCGACGTTCCGGCCCGTCGAGGTGACGGTGAAATCCTTCCGCAGCCGCGCCTGGATCGCCCTGCCCGACCACCCCTACCCCGCCGACCCCGCCGTCCTCACCTCCCGCCCGCCGGACACCGCAGCACCACAGACCACGCCGGGCAGCCATACGGCGACCAGCCCGACGGTCGCGCCCGGACCACACATCCGGGGTGACAGCGCCGGGTCGCGCGGGGTCACCATCGCCGGCGACGTGCACGGCTCCGGACCGGGCGTCACCATCGGCGCGGCCACCGGGGACCACCTGTCCATCGGCACACCGCCGCCTCCTGCGCAGCAGCCGCTCGACCCCCGCTAGCCGACGCGGACCACGGGCACACCGCGTCGGCGGCCGACCCGCCCCACCCCGACACCATCCCGGACACCGGCACCGCGGTGACGACGAGCATCCACGGTGACCTCGTCGCCACCGACCAGGGTGCCGCCGTCGGCGTGGTGCACGGCAACCTGAACCTGCACCCGCCACCACCGCGGCCCGCGCCGGTCACTCCGCAGCAGCTGCCCGCCGTACCGGGACTGTTCACCGGCCGGAGCGCGGAACTGGCCCGTCTGGACCGTGCCCTGACCCACGCCGCCACACCGCGGGGACCGGGCGCACACGCGCCGGAACCGACCACCGCAGCCCCCACCACCCACCCAGCGGATGCGGGGCAGGGCGCGACGGTGCTGGTGTCGGCGATCGGCGGTGCCGGGGGCATCGGCAAGACCTGGCTGGCGCTGGCGTGGGCGCATCGGCACCTGGAGCGGTTTCCCGACGGGCAGCTGTTCGTGGACCTGCACGGCTTCAGCCCCGCCGGCGACCCGGTGGAGCCGGCAGTGGCGGTGCGCGGGTTCCTCGACGCCCTCGAAGTCGACCCCGGACGCATCCCCGCCGACCTCGACGCCCAGTCCGCGCTGTACCGCAGCCTGGTGGCCGGGCGGCGGATGCTGATCGTGTTGGACAACGCTGCCACCAGCGAGCAGGTCGTGCCGCTGCTGCCCGGCTCGCCGTCCTGCACGGTGCTGGTCACCGGCCGTCACCGGCTGGACTCGCTGATCGACCGGCACGGCGCCCGCCACCTGCCCCTGAACGTCCTGAACCGCGACGAGGCGCGCGGCCTACTGGTCGCCCGCCTGGGCGCGGACCGTGTCGCCGCCGAGCCCAGGGCGGTGGAGGAGTTGATCGGGTTGTGCGGGGGCCATCCGCTGGCGTTGTCGATCATCGCGCGCACCTCCGGGCCCCATTCTGACGTCGCGTTGGCCGAGGCCGCCGCCGAGCTGCGCGAGCTCGGCTTGGAGGCGCTCGAGCACGACAGCGACCCGGCCGCCAGCCTGCCTACCGTGTTGTCCTGGTCCCTGCGCCGGCTCACCGACACCCAGCGCACCGTGTTCGCGCTGCTGGGCATCGCCCCCGGTCCGGACACCACCCCGCCCGCCACCGCCGCCCTCACCGACCTGCCCGACCGCCTCGCCCGCAGGACGCTGAGCGGGCTGGAGAACGCCTCGCTGCTGGAACGGCGGCCCGGCGGCCGGTACACGATGCACGACCTGGTTCGCCGCTACGCCGCGGACACCGCCCACACCACCCTTCCCGACGACCTCCGGGACGCGGCCTTGGTGCGATTGATGGACTTCCACCTGCACACCGCTCACACCGCCGACCGCCTCCTTAACCCCCACAGCACACTCCTGTCACCCGAACCGCCGGCGCCCGGCGCGCACCCGCACCCACTGCCCGACGCCGACGCGGCGCTGGCCTGGCTGGAGGCCGAGCACGCCACCCTGCTGGCCACCCAACGCACTGCCGCCGTCCTCGGCCGTCACCACACCGTCTGGCACCTGGCCTGGAACCTGACCACCTTCCACCAGCGGCGAGGGCACCGGCACGACGCGGTCACCACGTGGCAGACCGCACTGGACGCCGCCGATCACCTACCCGACCCCGCCACTCGCGGCCACACCCAGCGGTTCCTCGGCCGAGCCTGCTCCCGGCTGGGCCTGCACGACCAGGCCATTACCCAGCTGGAGCAGACCCTGGACCTGGCCGCACGCCACCACGACCCCACCGAACAAGCCCTCACCCACCGGGCACTCGCGGTCGCTTGGGGACGACGGAGGTACGACCGGCGGGCACTGGAGCACGCCCACCACGCCCTCACCCTCATCCGCACCCTCGACCAGCCGGTGTGGGAAGCCGACGCGCTCAACGCGGTGGGCTGGTTCGCCGCGCGCCTGGGCCGGTTCGACACCGCCCGCGAACACTGCCAGGCCGCCCTCACCCTGCACCGACACCACCACAACCCCGACGGCGAGGCCGACACCCGGGACAGCCTGGGCTACATCGCCCACCACACCGGCGACCACCACCAGGCCCTCGACCACTACCACCACGCCCTCACCCTGAACCGCGACCTCGGCGACGCCTACCGGGTCGCGGACAACCTCGACGGTGTGGGCCATCCCCATGCCGCCCTCGGCCGGCACGAGCAGGCCCGCAGGGTGTGGCGGGAGGCACTGGAGCTGTACCGGGACCAAGGCCGCGACGCCGACGCCGAACGCGTCCAACGCCAACTCGACGACCTCGACCACACCTGAACCGCGTAGACGGCCCACCCTCACCCGAGGTGAGGAGTTCTGCCTCCGACCATGGCCGACCGCCTGGGGGCGGCGATGTCCGGGAGCGGCGCGTGCCGTTGAGCGGTTCATGCCGCCGGCGGTTCCGGCGTGGAGGTCCTGTCGGGTGCGGACGTGGCGCAGGATCTCCCGACGGAGCGCCTCGAACACCGGCTCGTGGGTTCCGGGCAGGTTTTCCTTGATCGGTTGCCAGTCGCAGTCGATCAGGCCCTGGGTGCAGACGATCCGCCCGAACGCCTTCGTGTCGAAGTCGGGACGGGCGTCCAGCACGGCGCGGGCGTGGATCGTCCCGCACACGTAGAGGTCCTCGTGTTCGCCACTGTGGGGATCGTGTGGCAGCGTGACCAGGCCGTCGGCATCGGTGTGCGGGTCGCCGGGCTCGGCCGGGACCTGCCAGGGACCGGTCGGGAACCAGCGGGTCAGGTGGGAGCGCGTGGCCTTGCCTCAGCCCTTGATGCGACAGGTGGCCTTGGCCAGGTGGCGCAACGCGGCGCACTCCCGGCAGCCGCACTCGCTGTCGACGTGGGGATCGGAGCACCTGAACGGCTCGTGAGGTGACGCGCCACCGAGCACCACGTCGATGAGGTTCCACGCCACCGCGGACACGGCATCCGCTTCGTCGGCCGAGTCCACGTGTTCTCCAGGATCCCTTGTGTGCCAATGGGGTGTGCGGATGGTGGTTTCACGCGGGGAATCCGGTGGCCGCCCGCCCGGCCGGTGTGTGACGATCCGGCCATCCCGCCAACCGGCGTCCCCCGAGGCGCCCGAGGACCGGTGGGCCGAACCGGTGGGAGTAGAGGCGGGGCGGGAGGCCCACAGGCGAGGCGCGCGGTCCGCGTCCTGGGTAGTCTCCACCGGACCCGGGGCACTTCTCCCGGCCACGACAGGCTGTACGCGGTGGTGGGCCGAGGTCGTGGCGCGGCGGGGTCCGGTGCCGCGCGGATGGCGGTGCAACATGGTGTCCATGAACACCGGGATCGTGGCGGCGCGGGACTGGGTCCCGCAGCAGGCCCCCGACAGCCATACCGCCGTGACCGCCCACACCACCGACGACGAGCTGGAGGCGATCGCCACGCGGTTGCGCGCGAACTTCGCCGAACACCACGACGGCGAGCTCACCGGTCTGGAGGACTACCTGACCGGGCGGCGCGGGGAACTGCGGGACGCGGAGAGGGACAAGCTGGTCCGCCTCGCCGCGGACCTGCGCCCCGAGGCTGACGCCCTCGACAGGCTGGAGTCGCTGCTGGTCGAGCATCTGTTCGCCCTCCGGGACCGGGCATTCTGGCTCCATGAGCCCCGGAACGCGCAGATCCGCGCGATGGCTTCGTGGTCCAGCCCTCGCGACCTCGGCGCGCTGGGCGACCTCCCCGCCACCATGGTCCGTCAGATCATCGCGGGGGACCGCCACCACGCCGCCGAGCTCCCGTCGGCGGACCGGGACCGGCCGCCCGCCGACCTGGAACTCCACGCCCGCGAACACGAGAAGGAGACGCGCTGGCTCGAAACGCTGCTCGCGGGCATCGTCGCCGACATCGAGGAGCGGAAAGCTCTTCTCCTGCGGGCTGCCCGCGAGAACCGCGCCGCCGGCCTCCCCCTGCCCGACGACGCCGCCCGACTGCTCGCCCGGGAAGAAGCGGAGGCGCCGCCGGATCGCAGGTGACGCGTCGTCCGGTCCGTCCGGAGACCGGTGACCACGTCGACGCGATGTGGGACACGGCGAAGGTCGGCTGGCTCGCGCCGGCCGTCGACTCGGAGTTCCCGGCCGTGGCGGGTGGAACCGGATCGACAGCTCGACGGTGGCGCAGGTGGCGAGCTACCCCTGTTGGCCGTCCCTTCGCGTACCGGCCGGTTCTTTTGGAGCGTGGGCGGATCGCGTCGTGGTGTCGTACCGGTGGCCCTCCCTCAGGGGGGAGGGCACGGACGAGGTCGATCCGGGGTGGGGTGGTGGGCTTGTTGGAGGACAGGCGGCGCGACGCCATCGGGTGGCTGGTCGCGACCTACGACGAACTGGCATCGCGGGAGTCGGGCGAGGTCCGCGACGCCGAGCTGGCGCAGGTGCAGCGCTGGCTGTGCCGGGTCACGGGGCTGAACTCGCTCAGCGCCGCAGTGGCTGCGGCGCGGGCGCTGACCCGGCACGAGATCACCTTCCTCGCGCCCGTGCGCCTGCCGGCTCCTGACGCCCGACGCGACCGGACACCGGACCGGGAAGCCAAGTCCCGGCGGCGGCCGGCACGCGGCGGCCGGGCTCCCGACCGAGGCCGGGACGTCCCGGCCGGCGAGGACGACCTGGCCTCGCGGCAGCGGGAACGCGAGGAGCGACGACCGGCGCGCCCGGCGCAGGGCTGACCACGGCCGGCGGCGCCGCCACTCACCGACCAGGTCGCGGCCGAGCTGGAGCGTCTGTTCCGTGCTCTGGACGGCCTGCCGCGGCGTGCCCGGACCGCGGCCGAGGAGACGCGGGCCGAGCACCTGCGTCGGCGGATCTGCGAGCTGACCGGCCTGACCCGACCCGAGACCGCCCGCAAGGCCCTGCGCACGTTCCTCACCCGCCGTGCCGGCCGCCGTCGGTTCGTGCCGACCAGGCCCTACGCGGAAGGCCCGGCCCGGACGCCGCCGCCGCCGATCAGGGTTGTGCTCGGCGGGTCGCCGGGCGGCGGCAGCCGAGCCTGACCTCGGGTTCCCGCTGGCGTGAATACGGCCGGTCTCGCCGTGCATGGGGACGCTGTTCTCCCAGTACGGCAGGAACTTCCCGCCGGGTACGAGGTCGGGCGGAGGTTCCGGCGTCGCGGGCCGGAGTGACCGCGCGGGCCGACGCCGTCGATCGGGTAGGACTCGAAGACCTCGTGGGTCGGGGTGCTGCTGTGTTGAACACCCGCCGGGTGTCCAATCTAGTGCACGGCTGGATTGGGGAGGCCGGTCCGGGTAGCACCACGGTTCACACGGCAACGTCGTGCGGATGATTCCGGAGCCGGCCGTCACCGTCGAACAGGGCGACGACACGATCGGATTCTGGTCACGGGTGGTGGCCACAGCCGTGGCGTGAGGCGGCGGCCCGGCATTCGTTCCTCGCTCACTCGCACCGGCTCGCGGGAGGTGTGGATCACGCACCTCGGTGGAGTCGAAGATCCTCACGTGGTCGGCAGCTGCCCGTGCGCGGCGGGATTCCAAGCCACCGTTGTGCGGTGAACCGCGCTTCCTGCCCAAACCCTTGCCACGTAACCACTTCTTCGGGTCAGCAAGGACACCGATGTCGGTCGGGAGCGCCAGTCGGGCGAGCACGAAGTGGAACTGCCCGTACCCGGTGACTACCGGGTACGGGCCCACGTGCGCGGACAGACAGCCATCCGGGCCGCCGGGCCGGTCTCCTTCGCCGAGGGCATCGAACAATGGCTTGTCCAACTCTGGCCCGCCTGACCCCGCGACGGCCCGCTCAGCTAAGGCGGCGCCTACGCCACTCCCACACCGCAGTGCACGCCAAGGCGAGTCCGATCGCCGCGACCACGACCAAGGTCGGACTCAACCACCGCGACGGTTCCGGCGGCGGCCCGCACTCCGACTTCGACGCGTGCAACGGACAGGCTCGCAACTCGAGCCAACCCGCGTCCGCCTCGGCACCGGGCTTCGACCACACACCGTCCAGGGGCTGCGGCTCGGTAAATACGATCACCGCCACCGCCAAACCCAGAAACATGGTCAACAGGACAGCCGCGCGCATCACGTGCCGCACTCCATACCTCCAGGCACCCACGCCGAACTCGCATTGCGACCGACGTGTAGCCCAGCGTAGCGTAAGGGTTGCTTGAACGCGCTCGACGCCCAGCCGCAGCAACGGTGCCGACCCGGCGCCTGTATCCCCGCACCTGCACCACACCGTCCAAGGCATACCGATCCGGGACAGAGTCGAAGCCGTGGATGATCGGATTGTCGGCCTCGGCGCGTGAACGGCCACGACAGACCCCTGCTCGGTTCCGTGGCTGCGGTCGAACGGCTGTGCTGTGTGGCAGTACAGGTTCGGTGCCAGCGCGCCCTCGGCCGGATGCTTCACGGCACCCTGGCAACACCGGCTGGCTGCAGGGACTGGAAGAAGGTGCGGCTGCTCCGCGAGGTGGGCGCCGCGGTGGGAGTGCTCCGGTCCGCGGTGGCGGGTTCACCGGCGGTGCCGAAGGTGAAGGATTACCTGGGTGTGTTCGTGACGCGGCGACGCCGTCGCAGGCGCAGCGCTGTCGCCTGTACTGGAAGCGTGCGGAGGCGGCATTCGGCCGTCGCCGGCTGGATCGGGTGAGGGTGGGGGTGACCGACATCCTGGGGTTGAAGGAACTGTCGGTGGCCCGGGCTCGGGTGCGGTCCAACAGTCGCGATGGCAGGTACGCGGGGGAGGCGTGTGTGCGGGCGATGCGGCTGGTGTTCAAGCTCGCCGCCCTCGACGGATTCGTCGCGCGAGTTCGTCGCGGTACCGGCGCGCCCGGGTCAATCCGCGCTCGAACGGTGTGCTTGCCGAAATGTCGTCCGTGCGGGTCGGGCGGCGTGGTGGTACTCGTTGAGGATGCTGCCCAGTCGTTGCTGTCGGCGGACGTCGAGTCTGGTGATCGCTGCTTGATCGGTGACGGCTGGTGGCAGGGCGCGTGGTGGTCGGGCGTTGTCGATGCCTTGGTGGGGCGGTGGGTGTTGTAGGACTTCTCGTACTCGCGTAGAGCGTGGAGTAGGTGCGGTTGGTTCCGGATGAGGGTGCGGTCGAGGAGTTCGCGTCGGCAGTTGCGGATCCAGCGTTCCATGATCGCGTTCATAGCCAACGCGGTGGTCCGTCTGTCAGGAGAACTTGATCTGGTTCCTCGCTGCGGCTAGGAATGGGTCGTAGCGGTTGCCTGGTGGTAGGTGGGCCGCCCTGCCCTGGAGCAGAATGGCGAGTGCCCGCAGGAAGTCGCCGGTTTCCCGGTCGTTCGGGAACTGCTCTGTGTGTGCGGTCAGTGCTGTGCCGAACTGCTCTCGCCAGGTGTCGAGGTGTTCGCGATGGGTGGTCAGTGTGCCGCCTGTCAACGAGACGAACCGCATGATCAGGTCGCCGGTCAGGCTGCCTGGCCATGTGAGCTCGCCGTGGAACAGGTCGATGCTGTCCTGTACCTGCCGGCATTCGGTCTCATACCGATGGCCCACGGGTAGTGCGACGTTCTCCCCGCGTACGATTCGCATTAGCGCGTCGAAGAGTTCCCGCTCTGCTGTGAACGCGACGTGTGAAGGCAAAGCATCGGAACGAGACCGCAGTGCACCCATCATGTGCTCGTGTTGATCCGGTCCAGTGGTCCTGGCCAACACCGTGCACATCAGCGTGATGTCAAGGTCCTGCACAGCGATCGGCGAAGCGTGCCGATGGCTGGTCGTGAACTCGTACTTGTCGAGCGCCAATGCCGCGATGTTCTGGTCGGCAGGAAGCCGGTGCATCGGAGGGGAAGCTTCCGTGAACTGGCGCACCAGCTCGGCATATGGGTTGCTCGGGGACAGCCGCTCGGCGGGAGCCAGCTTCACGAGCGCGGCTACCGCGTCGACCAGTTCGATCTCGTGCCGCCACTGCGGTCCGCGACGCACCAGGTCGTCGCGCCAAGCAAGGAGGTTGTGCTCCCACTGGTTCTTGGCCCGTGCGTTGCGGCGCAGTTCAGGTGCGTCGAACCTATCGCGTAGGTAGTCTGCTACAGCCTCCTGTTCCGTCGGCATGCCAGATACGAACGACTCGGTGTACGCGTGGTCCGCGCGGAGATGCTCCACAGCCGAGTCGAGCAGGTATCTGAGGTCGGCAACGGACAGTCGTCCGCCGTAAGACTTCAGCGCGATGTTTCGCTGGATTTCATGGTGTGCCTGTCGCACTGCCGCCGCGTAGGGGTGTTCCGGAGCGAGCTGCGGTTCTCCGCCTGCGAGCAGGTCGAGGAGTGCGGCAAGGAAAGAGGTCTCGTTCAGCCAGTCCTCGCCACGTGCCTGGGTGATTGACAGGTAGCTCGCGAAGTAATCGCCAATCCCGGACCTTTCGTCCAGCGCACCGGATCGCGATGACACGATGAGGTCCACCAGCCGTGCGACGTCGTCATCGGGCAGGGTCTGGTCGGCGCACGGGGCACGGCGCTGCTCGCCGATGGCCGTGGTGATCGCTTCGATCACACCTGCGTATGGATGCCGACCGGAAAGTTCTGGTGACCGGCCTTGGAGAATCCCTACCAATGCGGCGTAGAGATCGGCGTCGGCGTGCCGGCCGATGTGGCGGGACTCCTCGGCCTGATCGCCGAGACGCTGGGCGAGCCCGTCGGTCGTTTTCGGTCGGTCCGTCCTCGCCGCGACGACCTGGTCCACCAGATGGGCGAGCTCTGCGCGCGGCATCAGGGTGAAGAGAAGAGTGCCGTTCGTGACTGCTTCGGTGGCACGGGCGACATCGTCGCGGTAGGGATTACCCACTCCCAGCACGGGTTGGTCGCCGGACACGAGGACGAGGAGCGCGGTGATGAACTCCTCGCCCCAGCGGTCGCCGCGCCAGCAGGAGTCCCTTTTCTGGTTCTCCAGATGTTCGGTCCAGCCGGCGAGTTCGCCGGGCTGCGCGACGAGCGTCGCCACTGTTCGTTCCAGCAGGACATGGGCAGGTAGCCGCTGGTGCTCGAAGAGCGCGTCGAGCAACCCTTCGAGGATCGCGTGGTGCGGATGGTCTGTCGGCAGGGCGGCTGGCTGGCCTGCCAGTACGCAGAGCAACGCGCGGCAGTAGTCCTCGGTCGGAACGTCACCCCAGGTCCGGGCGCCACGGAGGTTGGTGCGGAGACCGCGTTCCCAGTCCGTGATGTGCTGCGGTTGGTCGGTGAGGACGTAGAGCGTTCGCTGCGCCCATCGCAACGCGTCTTCGCCCGTCAGATGCGATCGATCGCCCGTGTCGTGGAGTTGTTCGGCTCGCCTTCGGACCTCCGCGACCATCCGCGCGTAGAAGGTGTCCACCGCACCGCGTTCGGGATTGCCCAGAGTGACGTCGATCAGGCCGCGGAGGAACTCGGCGTGCTCGGGGTGCAGCTTGTTGGCCTTGTCGATGAAGTGCCGCAACGCCTCGGACCATTCCCGGCGAGCTTGGCCGGAGGATGAGGTGACGCTGATGGTGTGGCTGATCAGGTAGGTCATCAGGTCTTCGGGCAGCGTGCCGGCGACGTCGTCCGCGAGTTCGGACCGTTCTCTGCCTTTGGCTCGGTATGCCTCGACCTCATCGAGCCGGGCGATGTCCTCGTAGCGGGCCGTGAAGTGGCCCCGGACGACGAACTCCTCGATTTCGTCCTCGTCTAGGGATTCCATGGTTGTGCGACGGGCCAGAGGAAGTGCGGCGGCGTGCGTGGAGAGCGCCTCGGCGTGCCGTCCGGCTTCGGCGTGCAGCTGTGCGAGATTTCGCAGGGCGGTGGCGTGTCCTGCGGTGTGACCGGTGGTGACGAACAACGAGATCGCCGTCGTCAGCAGCCCGGCCGCGCGGTCGGGTTCGTCGGCCGCGACCACCGCGGCGAGGAATAGCCGGGCCACCCCCTCGCGGTCGCGTTGGCCGATCTGCTCGAACTTGTCGACCGCGTCGCCCAGCAGGGGGGCTGCGGTGCTCGGGCTGCCGATGGTGTCGAAGAGCCTGCCAAGCCTCAGGAACGCCTCGGCCTGGATGTCGCTGAGGTCGTGCTGACCCGCGATGTGCAAGGCGTGCGACAGTGACAGGATTGCCGTGGTGCGCTCGGGGAACGTGCGGAAGGAGTTGGCTTGCCAGTCCGCGAGCCGAAGCAGGGCATGGGCGAGTTGCGGTTCGTCGCCGAGGTGCGTCCACAGCTCCACCGACCGGTACAGCCACTGTGGCGCGGTGTCCGCATCGTATCGAAGCATGACCGCGCCGAGGTTGCTGTTCGTCAGGGCGGTGCCCGCCATGTCGTCAACGGCTTCAGCCCGGCGGCGCGCCTGGTACAGGCTGCGGATTGCCGCAGACGGATCGCCGCGCACGTACTGTCCCATGGCCAGCGCGTTGAGCAGGACCACCTCGTACGAGGACTCGCCGAGGAACGAGCTGACAGCCGCGCCAGCGGACATCCACTCCGGATGGTGGAGTTCCGTGCGAGTCGCGAGCAACTGGCGGGTGTTCAACGCGAAGATGAGCATCCGATCGAGCCGCGCGCGGTCTGGGCGTTCCCGGTTCAGTTCCGCTTGAGTTGCCGGCACGAGTAGCGTGCCGCCCTCCTCGATGTGGGCGATGTACGGGTTCAGTTCGTTCCACTGGTCGACGGCTCGTTCCGCGAATCTCGCGCTGAGGTCGACGACGCCTGCCGTGTAGCCGTCCTCCGCGGATGAACGATCTTCGCTGCCGTGCAGCAGTGCGCGGGCATAGGCGCGTAGCAACTGGTGCTGGTGGTACCAGCCGGGTGAGTTCGCGATCGAGAGCAGTGCCCGGTGCCGGAAGTGATCGAGCACCGGCTTCGGGTCGTCACCCCAGATGGCCTCGCACAGTGAGCGGTCGAAGTCGGCACCGTGCGCCAGCACGCCAAGTGCGCGGAATCGAGCCTGATCCGCCGCGTCCAGCCGGTTGTAGCTGAACGACAGCACCAGCTCTAGGTTGTCCTCGCGAGCCTCACCCAGCTCAAGACGGATGTCTCGAAACGGGCTCCCTGCGGGGATACCTCCTCGATACTGGGCTAGTAGCTCGCCGATCTCGGTATCCGGTCGTTCCAGCAGCTGCACTTGCCCGGCCGCCAACTCCATCGCCAGCGGATGGTGTCCGACGATCTCCGCCAGCTCACGCAGGGCGGTTTCGGCGAGATTCGGAAAGTCCGACAGCAGGGCGCGGAGCATGCCCACGGCGTCATCCGATGTCATCGGCCGCAGTTCGAGGCCGGTACTCCGGAGCTGGGCGACCACCTGCCGGGAGCGTGTGGTGATCAGGTGGACCGCCCCTGCCGGGGACGCTGTGCGCAGATGTCGCGCGGCGGCTAGTGAGTCGCCTTCCCAAACGTCGTCAAGCACCACCAGCACCTGTCCGGGGAAGTGGTCGCGCACCAGAGCGGTCAGCACCGCTCGTACTCGATTGACCAGTCCCTCGATTGGTCCGTCGCCCGCCGTGAACTGGGGGTCGGCGTGCCGGGCCCAGTCCGCCAGCAGCGCGGCGGGGTTCGGTGCGGGGCCGAGCGATGCCCAGAACACGGTGCCGAACTCCGGCATGTCGGCGGCGAGCCTCAGCGCGGTCGCGGTCTTGCCGATACCGCCCATGCCGTGGATGCCTGTGATGGCGACGTTGCGCCCCTGTGAGAGCGCGGCACGCAATTGGGCCAGTTCCGTGGCGCGTCCAGTGAAATGCGGAGGCGGATCAGGTGCGATCGGCCGCACGACGTGCCGTGGCTGCACCACAGTCTGCGAGACGAGCATGTCGCCGGCGATGTACTGGACTCCGCCGATCACGATGTTGGCGCCGTCGATCGACCCTTCCACGCGGATGTCCGCCGGCCGCTTCAGCAGGTCGTGGCGCAGGCAGTCCTCCAGGAAGTGCCCGATGAGCCGGTCGAGGTGCGCGCGGAGCACCCCGTCGTCCGCTGCCATACGGGTGAGCGCCAGGGCACCATCGAGTGGCGTACTGGTGCCGAGGACTTCCACCGCATGCAGCAGCGGATCAACGTGCGTCGTTCCGCAGATGCCCGCCAAGACCTCGCGTAGGTCGGCGGAATCACCGTCCTCGCGTGCGCTCCACAGAAGCGCGCCACCGACGATGCCGTACGTGACACCGATCCGCGCGTCCACCCGAGCCAGCGCCGAGAACAGCGTGACGCTGTCCGGCAGCTTGGCTCGCCAGCCAGCCAGGTAGTCCATCCCGGTGCCAGAGACCTAGGCGAACTTGTCGATCGTCGCCGCGACCTGAGTGGCAAACGACAGCACGGACGGAGCGATACCGGCGAGTCGTTCCGCCGCCCTTCGCAGCGCAGCAGCCCTCTTGCGCACCCGGTCGGGCGCGACCTCGTCCTTCTCCACCTCGGCGACCGCGTCCTCGGCCGCTAGGTGCACATCCTCAGCGTCCCCCTGCTGCTCGGCCGGAACCCCGCGCAACGCCACCGTCAATGCTTCGGTCTGCTCCCTGAGCTGGGCGAGAAGGTCCTCTGCCCCCGTCACGCCTCCCACCGAGATGGTGAAGTCACCGTGCACGGTCTGCGTGCTACCCACGAGTATGTTCTGCCCATGCACGTCGCCGCCGATGCGGATTGACGGCTGGTTCGGCTGGTCGCTCACGTTTCGCCCCCTCACGCCTCGTAGCGAATCAATGCTAAAGCACTTCCAGTCCTGCCGTGGTACCACTTCGGGATGAAGTTGTCGCCGTAAGTGACTTGGCGTCAACCTGGGCTCGACAGCCCGGAACGACGTTATTCCAGGCGATGTCGCCACTTTTACCGACCGATCCGAGCAGCCCGAAGATCCAGAGTGAGCGCCAGGTCGCAACGCACGCTCGGGGGCGTGATCGGGCATTGGCTGCCGCATCTCCTGGTGCGCGTCTCGCCGAGAGTCATGGGCACGTCTCGGTACGCCCGCGTTCCGCCATCGGCGTGTCGACTTGCTTGGTGCAGAGAAGCTCCCTGAAGCCAAAGGCTACCCACTGGACACCTGGTGCTCGCACGAGATCGGCAACGGCCGGTACGTCCATGCCATCGTCAAGACCGTCGAGGACGAGGACCACGTGCTCGTCGTTGTCCGTGAGTTCTCGCGCGAGGCGAGAGGGAACGCCCCGGCGGATGACGACCTGGCCAGCCATGAAGTCCTGGATTGATGTTGTGCTGAGTTGCCCGTGGTAACGATATTTCCGTCGGCGTTGTGTCGTGTGGCCGGCTTTGTATCAGCCTGCGGAGCCCATGGATCCGCAGGCGTTGCCGGATACTCCGCTAACGTCGGCGACCCAGAGGGGCCGCTCCATCCTTCCGAAGCGTATAGCTCTGTCACGAGTTCCCGTCGTCGTGGATCTTCGCGGGGATACACCTTCACCAGGAGCCTGAGCACGAAGCCGAACACGACGATCACCAACACCAACGAGCGCCAGGAAGCCACCGCCTCGACGAGATCGTTCATCAGGCCTACCGAACATTGAGGCTGGCGAACGGGCATCGGTACGCGCTTCCGCGAGCAGGGCGCGCCCAGCCGTATCTTCCCTGCCTCGGTCGACTCGTAGTAGCGCCGCGGTGGCCGCTTGCCGGGGGCTTTCGGATCCTCCCGGCCATCGGCGAGCCAACTCCGGTGTGTGGCGGCGAGTGGGTCCGCCACACACCGGATCGGAAGGCCGTCCGGGCGGGAACCGGCGCCGGGCGCTACCAGTACCGGTCCGGGTAGAGGTCGGTCCTGTGGCGGACGATGGCCATCAGTTCGCCGTACTCCTCGGGCGAGACCTCGCCGTACGCGAGTTGGGCGTCCAGCACGTAGACGGCGTCCGCGCGGGGGACCTGGTGGGGCGGGCGGGCGCGGAGGTGGAGGTTCCAGCGCTTCTTCTCGGCGTACTCCTGGTCGGTCAACGCTCCTTGGGACCAGGCGGATTCGATCCTCTTCGCGGCTTCTTCCAGGGTGGGGAGCCGGGAGTGGTGGAAGACCAGGTAGGGGGCTTCGCGTTCGGGGAAGGCCAGGCGATGCCTGGCGGACGGGCGCCAGTGGTCGACTACCGCGCGGTCGATCAGGGCGCGGAACCTCTGCTCTGCCAGGAGGTCGGAGAAGCTGGTCGAGCCGAGCGCCAGGTCGCGGGCCTGTTCGTGGTCTTCGGGGGAGATCTTTCCGGCGGCCAGCAGCACCTCGGCGATCTTGATCTTCTCGATCCACGGGATCGGGATCGGGTGGTACGAGAGCACCTCGCGGTCGAGTGCGATCGGGGCGGTGGGGGGATCGGCCGGGAGGGCGGGCGCGGTGGGCGGCCGGACGCCGTCGGCGACCGTCGCCGCCAGTTCCAGCAGCGCCAACCGGGCCTCCGAACCGAGCTTGTCCAACTCGATCTCCGCGCCCTCCGCCAGGTGCGCGTCGAACGGGATCCGCACCACCGCCCGGCACCGCTGCGCGAAGCGCACCTCCAACTCGTCCAGGTCCACCTTGCCCGAACCCGGCCGCACCGAGTTGATCACCGCCACCGACCTCGCCACCAGGTCCCGGTACCCGTGCGCCTCCAGCCAGTCCAACGTCGCCGCCGAGGTCTGCGCCCCGTCAACCGACCCGGACGACACCAGCACCAGCGAATCCGCCTGCTCCAGCACGCCGGAATCGGCCGACGCGATGTCGGCGTCCATGGCGATCACGCCGTCGCCGTCGCCGTCATCGGACGCGGGGGCGTGTCGGAGGTCTGTCAGGACAGCGGTCAGGGCTGCGGTGATCGTGGTGCTGCCGACGCCCTCCGCCGTGCCGAGGGTCGTGATCTTGTGGGGTTGTCCCGAAGCACGGGTGATGCGGGCGATCAAGTCGGGTCGGCGGGTGTCCGTCGGGTTCACGCCGAGGTTGATCAGGCCGCCGGTCACCGCGTGCACGGTCTTGCGCCAGCCCGACCACGGTCTGCGCCGGCGCGGTGCCGGTTCGGGGGATGTCGCCGGCGGGGTTGTCCACGGCGGTGACGTGAGGTCGGGGGGTGCGTTGTCCGGCGCGCGGTGGCGGACGGGCAGGTCCGGTGGGTTGTCCGGGGTTTGGACGGGGCGGACAACGGGTGGGGCGGGTAGGTCGATGTCGCCTTCGATCCTGTTCAGGGGTGCGGGAGGAGGCACAGGCCAGGGTGCGAACGGGGATGCGGGCGTGGATGCGGGCGGAGGCGGAGGAGTGTCGGTGATCGGGGGTGCGTCGGTTTCCGAGGGTGTGGTGCGGGGGCTTTCGGCTTTGGCCAGGAGTTCGTCTCGTTCGTCGGTCAGTCGGCGGTTGGTGTGTTGCAGGCCGACCAGCGCGACGTAGAGGACTTCGGCGAGGCTCTTGAACCGGGTTTCGTTCCGTTGCGCCTCGATCAGTTCCTGTTGCACGGCAAGGAGCTTGTCCTTCAGCTCGGCGAGTTCGCCGGTCCTCGGGCGGGGCTTGCGGGGTTCCGCCGGGGCGCTGGGGGTGCGGTCCGCCACGGCGCGGCGCAGCCTGGTCAGCTCGTCGGCGACCGCGCCGACCTCGGCGGTCGGGTGCTGCCGCGCCCACAGGTCGAGGAACGCTTCGGCCAAGCCGTCGGGCACCGGTCCTTTGTCCATCTTCATGGTCTCGGACAACCGGCGTCGTTCTATCGTCCCCTCGCCGGTGCCGGACGACTTGAGGATGCCGTGGTGGCGCGCGCCGCCGGGGTCCGCCGCCGCCCAGTGCCGTGCCGCGTCGTTCCTGGTGAAACCGCCTTCCCGGGCCAGGCGGTCGAGCAGCACGACCAAGTCGACGCCCGGTTGTCCGTACCGGACGCGCAGGGCGTGCTCGTCGATCGCGGGCGGGGCGCCGCCTCGGGAGCGGCCGGTTCTCGACGGTGTGTGGACCATGGCGGGCTGCACCTCACCCCTGGGGTCATTCCCCGATGATCGGTTTGGCGGCGACGGGCATCGGGTCGACGAAGACGAGGGGGTCCCCCTGCACGAGGCCGCCGCGGGTGGGTGGACGGCCGGGGAGTTGGCGTTGCGCGACCAGCATCCAGGAGGTCACGCTGACGGCCAGCAGGCCGTACACGGCGTACATGATTTCGAGCGGCACGCCGTAGACCCACATGAAGATGGCGCTGGCGGTCAGCACGCCGACTGCGACGGTGAACGCGGCGAGCGCCAGCAACGGGAAGCGCAGGCGTTGCCCGGCGGCCTGGCGTCGGAGTCTGCGTTGTGACGGCGGTTCGGGCACGGGCGGAACCGGCGCGTCGGGCGGGTGCGACGGGATGGCGGCGACCTGGGGGAGGGGGCCGCTCGGGGGCGACGTGGTGTCGACGGGCTGTGGAGCGGCGGGCGGCGGGGTGTCCGCGGTGCCCGCTTCCGGGCTGGACTGGTTGATCCGGTGCCAGGTGTTGATCCACCGGCGGCGTTCCTCGGGCGGCACGTTGCAGCCGGCCAGGAACAGGTGCAGCTTGGGCAGCGCGGGCAGGGCGTCGCCGGCGACCATGGCCTGGGCGGTGCTGCTGGACATGCCCTTGCCGGCCCGTCGGCTGATCTGCCGGTAGGACAGCTTCCGGCTCTTGCGCATGGCGTCCAGCAGCGCCAGGAAGTCGCGCGCCGTGGCGAGGTCGCCGACGCCCTGGGTGGGCTGGTCGGCGGCGGGGTCGTCCGCGACGGGGCGCGTGCCGCGGCGGTGGGTGCGGTCGGCCATGGCTACAACCCGATGACCGGTGGGGCGACTCGCCGGTCCAAGCCGAACACGTCGTCGTCCTCCTCCAGACGCACCTTCCGGACGTGCGGCCGGTCGCGGCGGCGGCCGGTGTCGATCCCGGGCAGGTGGACGGTCCACAGGGCCACGCCGAGCGTGACCATCACCAGGAAGCCGAGGATGGTCGGCACCGCGATCCCGTGGTGGGTCATCAGGATCGCGCACAGCGGTGCCCCGACCGCCGGGACCAGCAGCCCCGGCAGGCGGTTGTGCACCGTGTCCGGTGCGGAGCGGGGTTTGCGGGAGTGCTCCCGGCGCACGTCGGACAGGCTCGGCCAGGCGATGTGGCGGTACGGCGGCGACGGGTCGGCGGGCGCGGGCGCGGCGCGGTCACGCGGCGGTGCGGGGGTGTCCGCCAGGGTCGCCAGGAGTTCGGGTTCGCGGACCTTGGTGAGCCGGTCGAACGCGCCGAGCCAGCGCAGGTGCTCCTCGGAGGAGACCTCGCACACGACCAGGAAACCGCGCAGCAGCCCCAGGTCCAGGTCCCGCCGGCCGGTGATCACGGTGTGGGCGCGGGTGCGGGAGATGCCGGGCACGCCCTGGGCCTTGCGCCCCAGGCGGGCGTAGGACATCCCCTTCTCGCGGCGCAACTCGTCCAGGGCCGCGACCAGCTCGGCCGGGGCGGTCGCGGCCATCGCCGCGGACAGCGCTCGCGACGGCGGCTGCCAGTCCCCCAGCACGAGGTCGTGGGGCGCGGTGGTGGTGTCGGTCGGCGGTCGGCCGGCGGGCCGGCGTGGCGGGCGGTGGCCCGCAGCCGCGGTCGACGGTGGCGTCGGCCGCGACGGCCCGGGCGCTGGGGTGCGCCCGGGCGTCGGACGAGCATCGCCCTCACGGGACAGGACCTGGCTGGCCACGCCGGCCTCCGGTCAGCGGGAGGGGCGGGTCGGCGGCGTGGTGCCCGGCGGGAGGAGCAGGCCGTGGCCCGTTCGCACCGCGACCAGGCTCAGCACCGTCACCAGCGTCAGCGCGGTGTGGGCGTCGTAGCCCCGGCCCAGCAGGACCAGGACGAACACGTAGACGACCACCAGCGTCGCGGCCCGGACCAGTACGGCGGGCAGCGGTAAGCACGACAGGGAACCGCCCTGCGCGGGGATGAACGACATGGTCATGGAACTCGCTCCGTTCTCGACGTGCTGCGGCCCGGACACGTCCACCTCCGGCGGGTTCGCGGGTACCGGCCGGTTGGCGCCGATCGGTGCCCGCGCGGGCAACTCGCGGAGGTGGTGATTCCTGCACGACCATGATGGCTGGAACGAACCCCGATCGCACCGAAGAGCGCCCGTCCGGACGTCCACGGGACGATCAGGACAGCAGAACACCGCGGCCCGGCCGCAGGTCGGAGCGCCGTTTTCGTCCAGGACAAAGTTTTCGGGCCGGTTTTCCGTCCCCGGCGCGCTGGCAGCCCCCGACCGCCCGGCCTATCGTGGGTCACGAGGCAGCAGGCCCGAGGGCCGAAACCTCCACCTCGCCCCGATCGTCCGTGGCCCGGACACGCGAGCGAGCAGGCGGGTCGTCGTTGGCGCGGCGCCCGCCCCGAACGGCGCGCCACGCGGATCGCCGCCGGGCGCGCAAACGCACCGGCCAGACGCGGTGTCCGGTCGCCCGACCGGACACCGGACGGCCCCGCGAGGCCGGTCCCGTCGTGGTCGACGCGGCGGCTCCCGAGATGGGTCGACCCGGCCGATCTCCGGCATTCGTACCAGGAAACCGGCTTCTCGCCCAGGCACTTCGTGGGCCGACCGACCGCCTGCCCGAAGACCGTGACCTGGCGGGTTCGCCCGAACGTGGTTGTCCGCGCTCTTTCCGGACAACCGCACGGGGTTCGGCAGCAGTGCCCGCCGCGCCAGGTGTCCGGGCCTTCCTCGACCGCCACGGCCGCGATGACCAGGGCGACGACCGGATCGGCCCAGTGCCGGCCGAACAGCGAGTTGAGCACCAGCCCCAGCAGCAGGACGCCCGGACGAGTAGGTGCGCAGCAGAGTCTGGTCGGAGTCCGCGACGGCACCGGCCGAGCCGGGTTCACGTCCGGCACGCCGTTGGGCGGCGGAGAGGAACGGCATCACGGCCGGCGGCGCGGTGCCCACCCGGAGTGGTCGGCGGTCACGGAGTCGAGCAGGGCGGGGACGGATTCGACGGTCGCGTAGGCGGCCATGGCGAAGGACAACGCGGTGACCTTCAACGTGGCGCGTTCGGTTGTCCGGGCTCGGACCCGGAGAACTGCCAGGCCACTGCGGCGGAGGAGGAGGCGATCGTGCCGGCGGTGATGGCCACGACGTCTTCGACCACGTTGTAGGTGATGGTGGCGGCGACCAGGAGCCGCACCCGGCGGGTCGGCACAGCCCGCCGCGCGGGTCGCGCCGAATTCGCCTGCCGACCACCGTAACCTCGCGATTCTCGCGGCCCAGTTGTCCGCCGCCGTCCCGGACAACCCGGGGTTGCGATGCCCAACAGGTGCGTGATCGGCGGGGGTTGCCCAGGCCCCGGTGCAGCTCCTGTTCGAGGAGCCGAAGCGCGTCCTGCGGGCGCGCGTGCTCAAGGAGCGCAGCCGCCGGCACCGCGCTCCGGCCTGTCGAAGAAACCGGCTCCGGTTTTGACCTGGGCACCGACGATGAGGCCAAGGTCGAACCTGCGATCGCGGACCAGCAGGAAGAGATCTGTGCCCAGATCCGAACCGGGAGCTTCGGCCGATGGCCGGCCCAACTGCACAAGTCCGGGTTGTCCGAGGTGCGGATCCGGTTGCGACAAGTCGACCGGATCAGCCCGACAACCACGCTCGCTCAGCTTCTGGTCCAGTTCGGCGCGGACGCGGCCCTCTTAGACGGTGATGGTCACGACGGCCTTGGTCACCCGGCGTTGTCGACCTTCGGGTCGGGCAACGCCCAGGCGACCAGCAGCCCGGCGGGTACGCGGACCCCTGAACCGGCGGGAGCGCGAGCCGGTGCAGGCGCCTGGTGGCGCAGTGGCGGTCCCATACGCCGTACCCATGCCAGTGGACACCTTGTCGCAGCGTCGAGGTCAAGCCCGTCGACCGGCCGGGTCGGGGTGGCCGACCCGGCCGGCCGGGCTCAGCCGACGCGCACCGGGGGCCGGTCGTCCTGCTCCGACGCCTGCCGGAGCCCCGCGCCCTCGACGTCGAGCCGGGGCAGCCACCGCAGCCACCTCGGCAGCCACCAGGCGCGCTCGCCGAGCATCGCCATGGCCGCCGGCACCAGCACCATCCGCACCACGAAGGCGTCGAACAGGATGCCGCTCGCCAGCGCGAACGCGATCGACATCAGTGTCGCGTCCGCGCCGGGGAAGAAGCCCGCGAACACCGAGAACATGATCACCGCCGCCGCGACCACGACCGGCGCGGCCTGCCGGAACCCGGTGCGGATCGCGTTCGCGTCGGGCTCCCCGTGCTCGTGTGCCTCGTGCATCCGGGACACCAGGAAGACCTGGTAGTCCATGGCCAGGCCGAACAGGATGCCGACCGCGAGGATCGGGGTCAGGCTGATCAGCGGGCCGGTCCGGTCGACGCCGAACAGGTCGCTGAGCCAACCCCACTGGAAGATCGCCACGGCCGAGCCGAGCGACGCGCCGATGGTGAGCAGGAAGCCCAGCACACCGACCAGCGGCACCAGCAGGGAGCGGAACACCAGCACCAGCAGCACGAACGCCAAGCCGACGACGAGCAGCAGGTAGATCGGCAGGGCGTCGTTGACGGTCTTGGCGACGTCGACGCTGACGGCGGTCTGCCCGGTGACGTACGCGCGCGGCCCGTCGCGGTCGAGCAGGCGTTGCCTGATCTCGCCGACCAGGTGCTCCGTGGCCTCGCTCGCCGGGCCCGACCCCGGGACGACGGTGAGCAGGGCGGCGGTGCCGTCGGCGTTGGGCACCGGGTCGGCGACCGCCGCGACGTCGGGCAGGCCGGCGATCACGGCCTTCGCCCCGGCGGCGGCCCTCGGGGCGTCCGCGCCGTCGAAGAAGACGGTGAGGGGGCCGTCGAAACCGGGCCCGAAGGCGTCGGCGAGCAGGTGCGCGGCGCGGGCCTGGGTCGTGCCCTCGGCCGGCGTGGCCGCGAGGGTGGTCTGCAGGGAGAACAGCGGGATGCTCAGCGCGCCCAGCGCCGCCGTGCTCACCAGCAGCGCGACCCACCGCCGGCGGACGACCCCGTCGATCCAGCCGCGGAAGAAGCCGCGTTCCCGGTGCGCGGTGGCGGCCTGCGCCGCGCGCTCCCGGCGGGGCAGCGCCCGGCGGCCGAGGAGGGCCAGCACGGCCGGCACGAGCGTCGTGGCGATCAGCACGGCGATGACGACGGTGAAGGCCGCGGCGACACCCATCTGGGTGAGGAACGGGATGCCGGTGACGAACAGGCCGACCAGGGCGATGACGACGGTGAGACCGGCGGTGACCACGGCCGCTCCGGCGGTGCCGGTCGCGGTGGCGACGGCGGTGCCGACGTCCTGGCCCCGGCGCAACTCGTGGCGGAAGCGGCTGACGATGAACAACGCGTAGTCGATCCCGACGGCCAGCCCCAGCATCGAGGCCAGCACCGGCGTGGAGGCGGTCAGGTCGACGAAGCCGGTGGCGATCTGCACGCCGCAGATGCCGACGCCGACCCCGATCAGCGCGGTCAGCAGGTTCATCCCGGCGATCGCCAGCGCGCCGTAGGTGATGGCCAGCACGACGAGGGCGGCCAGCACGCCGATCGCCTCCGCGCCGTGCCCGCCGCCGCCGGCCAGGGTGGCGGTCCCGGTGACCTCGACGGCGAGCCCGCCGGTCCGCGCGTCGGCGACGGCGTCGGTCAGCGCGTCGCGCTGGGCGCCGGTCAGGTCGGCGACGCCCACGTCGTAGGTGACGGTGCTGAACGCGGTGGTCAGGTCGGGGGAGAGGGTGGTGGGCGTCGGCTGGAGCGGGTTGGTCGCCGAGGCGACGCCGTCCAGGCCGTTGAGCCGGGCGACCAGGTCGGCGACGGCGGCGGTGTTGGCCTCGGCGGTGAGCGCCTGCCCGGCCGGGGCCTTGACGACGACCCGCGCGGACGCGGTGTCACCGCCGCCCCCGCCGAATTCGCGCTTGATGAGGTCCATCGCCTCGGTCGACTCCTGGCCGGGCAGCGAGAAGGTGTTCGTCGTGCTGCCGGACAGCTGTCCCGCGCCGACGCCCGCGCCGATGAGCACCACCAGCCAGGCGAGGATGAACAGGGCGGGTCGCCGGTGGGCCGCGGCCCCGATCCGGAAGAGCAGGCGTGCCATGGCGGTTCAGGCCCCCGCTCGGTCGGGGCGGGACGGGTGGGCGGCGGTGGGGCGGAGGCGGCCGAGGTCGGCGGGCGTCGCAGCGCGGCGGTCAAGCATGGTGCCCAGCCTGGTCGCCGCCCACCGCGGTGGGCATCGCTCGCGGGGCGGCTTTCCCGGTCGGGCCGGCTAATCCTCGCGGGCTACGCGGGCCTCGCGGCGGCGGCGGGCGGTGTCCGAAAGGGACGTGGTCCGCATGCCGAAGTGCCGCGCCGCGTAGTCCTCCAGGATTAGTCGTCGACCTCCGGAATCAATCGGGGGGCCGATGCTCCGGCAGCGCTCGGCAAGGATGCTCGAAGCGTGCCCACGAGCGTCGAACCGTCCACACGGGAGACCCACTGGCCGGTGCTGGATCGTGTTCCGCCGCGCCGGGAAGTCGGAGACCGGGTCGCGCGGGCCGCGCGGCAGGCCAACGCGGCGTGGTCGTCCTGGTGGCGACCGCACACGCGGCTCAGGGCGCTCGCGCCGCCGCCGGGGGTCGTCCGCGACGTCTGGCCGGTGCTCGTCGTCGCGCTGGTGGGCGCGCTGGTGCTCCAGAACGCCCACGACCCGTCTCCGTTGTGGCTCGTGGTGCCGGCGATGGGCCTGCCCCTGGTCCCGGCTCTCTGGCGGCACCGCCGGCCGGCCGCCGCCTTCTTCGGTGCGGCCGGGTGCGCGGTCGTCGCGTTCACCGCCCTCGGGCTCACCGGCCAGGAGTTCACCGTTCCGGTGCTGGCGCTCACCGCGTGCCTGGTGACCGTGGTGGACCGGGAACCGGACCGGGTGGTCGTCCCGGCGGTCGCCCTGAGCGTGCTGCTCGACGCCGCCGCGATGCTCATCCCCGTCCAGGGGACCGGCCAGCCGGGGTACGCGCTCGCGCCGCTCACCGTGGCCGCCGTGCTGATGGGGCGCAACCGCCGGGCCCGGCGCGCCGTGCTGGCCGGGCTGCGGGAGCGCGCGGAGACCGCGGAGCGCACCCGCGACCGGCTGGCCCTGGCCGCCGTGGCCGAGGAGCGGCGGCACATCGCCCGCGAGGTGCACGACATCGTCTCGCACAACATCGCCGTGATGACCAACCTGGGCGACGGGGCCGCGGTCGCGTTGCGCCGCAACGCCGACCCGCTCGTCGCGCTCACCGCCGTCGAGGCGATCGCGGACACCGGGCGGGAGGCCATGGAGGAGATGCACGCCCTGCTCGGGGTGCTGCGCGACCCCGGCGAACGGGACGAGCCCACCCGGCCGCCCGCGCCGGGGATCGAGCAGCTGCCCGCCCTGGTGGAGCAGGTCCGGGCGGCCGGCCTGGCCACCTCGCTGGTCAGTCGCGGCGAGCCGCGCCCGGTCGGCGGCGGCACCTCGTTGACCGCGTACCGCCTGGTCCAGGAGGCGTTGAGCAACAGCCTGCGGCACGCCCACGACGTGCGCTCGGCCGTGGTGACGCTGCACTGGTCGGCCAACCAACTGGCGCTCGACGTCGTCGACGACGGGATCGCGGCGGCACCGCCCGGAGGCGGCGGGCTCGGTCTCATCGGGATGCGCGAACGGGTGCTCGCCCACGGCGGCACGATCGCGGTCGGCCCCGACCCCGGTTCCGGCTGGCGGGTCACCGCCCACCTGCCGCTGCCCTCACCCCACCCCGGGAGCCCGGCATGACCACCGTGCTGCTCGTCGACGACGAACCGCTCGTCCGGCTCGGCCTGGGCATGGTCCTGGACGGCAGCGAGGACATCGACGTGATCGGCCAGGCCGGCGACGGCGCCGAAGCCGTCGAGCTGGCCCGGCGGCTGCGACCGGACGTCGTGGTCATGGACATCCGGATGCCGGGCACCGACGGCGTGCAGGCGATGCGGCAGATCGTGGCCTCCGGGCTGCCCTGCCGGGTCCTCGTGCTGACCACGTTCGACCTGGACGAGTACGCGTTCGCCGCCTTGCAGGCCGGTGCCAGCGGCTTCCTGCTCAAGACCTCCGACCCCCGGCAACTGGTGGACGCGATCCGCACCATCGCCCGCGGCGACGCGGTCGTCGCGCCCCGGGTGACCCGCCGGCTGCTGGAGACGTTCGCCGAACGCCTGCCGACCGGCCCGCCCGCCACCGACCCGCGACTGGCCCGGCTGACCGATCGCGAGCGGGAAGTGCTCGTCGAACTGGCCACGGGCAAGTCCAACACCGAGATCGCGCGCGACCTGGTCGTGTCCGAGCACACGGTCAAGGCCCACGTCGCCCGAGTGCTGAGCAAACTCGAACTCCGCGACCGCACCCAGGCAGCGGTCTTCGCGTTCCGCGAGGGCATCGCCCGCTGATCACCGGCGCTGCGCGGGATCGAGGCGGTCCCGCGCAGCGCCGAGGTCACGACGACGCCTTCCGGGTCGACGCCCACGGGCACCGTGCCGACCAGCGCCGCCGTGCGCGGGTCGATGATCGACATCAGGTTCGCCCCCGAGCTGGTCACGAAGACGAAGCCGTCGTCCGGGCTCGCGCCGACGCCCTCGGGTTTCGTCGCCACGGGGGATCGGGTTGCCGATCGGGTCGCCGGACCGGTCCAGGACCGAGACCGTGGTGGAGACCGAGTTCGCCACGTAGAGGCGCCGGCCGTCCGGGCTGAGGGCGACGCCGGCCCCAGCTCATCATTCCGGCATCTCGACCATGCCCTGGCACGACGGACTATGACACATCCGCATCTCGGCAATAGCGGGTGTCGCTGAACGTGAGCCGGTCTGTGTGGTTTTAGGCCGGTCCTGCGAACCGGTGGAGTTCGGCGGGTGTCGGGATCTCGGTCACCAGGCCGTCCCGGATCGCCCACGACGTGGAGGTCTGCCGTTCAGGGTGGCTCAGGAGGAAGAACCCCTCCGGCAGGTCGAGGTGGTCTCCGTCCACGGATTCGAGGCGAGCCAGTTCGGCGACCTGGTCGCGGAGCGAATCCACCGCCCACTCCCGGATGTCACCCCCGTAGAACACGTAGAGCGTCCAGTTGAACGGCCGGGAGGGCAGTGCCCAGCCACCTGAGTAGAGGTCCGCGCCGAACCCCGCCAGCACCTGCTCGACCCGCTCCCGCTGGTCGCGACCGAACTCGATCCACCCCCGGACCGCGACGTACGTTCCCACGACCGCATCGTAGGCGAGCCATCGACCGCTCATCGGCATGAGCGGACGTTTCGGACGCGCGGCTCGCGGTGACGATGGGAGGCGAGGTCGTGCTCGAAGCGGATCGCGGCCTGCTCACGCCGTGGCGGGTGGCCGAGACTGTGGTCCGGCGTGAGTCGTGGACCGAGCGCGATCCACGACTGCCCCTTTTACGCTGCGGTCGGCGTCGGTGCATCGCGGCGACCAGGAACGGGCGCAGTGCCGTCACAGGGTGTCGTCGCGAGATGGTGAGGTACTGCTGCCGGCGCCACTCGATCCCCTCGCCGCGCTCGTACGCTTCCGACCAGGGGTCGAACTTCACGAACGGCCCCGACGTGCTGCCGTGGGTGAGCCGGACGCCGTTCGTCCAGAACTGCATCATGAACACCCGCTCCTGGATGCCCATGACCACGTCGACGCTGCGATCTTCGTGGCGTACCACGGCACCTGTCTCCCGCCACCCGGGCGACTCTTGCAGCAGGACGTCAAGGCCACAGGCCGGCCGGTCGAGTTCGGATCGCAGCGCGACCCGCAGCGAGGATGCCTGCGCGACATCCGGGTAGAGACTCCGGTCCACCGGACCTCCCAGATCGGCGCGTCTCTCACCACCCGCAGGACAACGGTCCCCGTTGGCGCTTCTGCTCGCGCGGCACGGCGTGCTCGTCTTGGTCGCGGCGATAGCGCCTTACGAGACCGACCGGCGCGCGTTGTGCAAGACGATCCTCACGGAGGGCGTGCCGTTCGCCGAGGTTCACGTGCACGCGCCTGTGGAGGTGTGTTCGGGCCGTGACGTGAAAGGTCTCTACGCGCGGCGATGGCGCATTCCGGCTGCTCCTGGAACGTGTAGAGGTAGGTGTAGGAGAAGGACACCCGGGTGGGAATCGCCGGCAGCACCCGCCCGTGCACGGACACCGTGCACCGGAACTGTCCGAACACGCCGTGCGCCGCGCCGTTGTCCCCGGCGGTCAGGCCCAGCGTCTGGGTGGTCACCAGGATCTCGTGCTCGGTGTCGGGCGTCCCGGGCGGGTGCCGAGGTGGTGAGTGGGAAGGTGGCCAGGGTCGCCGCGGCCAGGACGCGCGTGGTTCTCCGCATGGCGAATCTTTCCGGTGGATTCGGCCTTTTCGACGTTAACAGCGAATTGCGGCGATCGGGTCCGCCTTTCGGTCGAAAGGCCCGGAGTGGGCTCGACGGTAATGTTCCCGGCATCTCGGGCGTTCACAGCGGCCATTCACGTGGGCGCGCTCACGTGAATGGCTCCCGACTTTCGTCGGGGTGCCCGGTGGCGCGCCGGCGCGCGACGCTGAACCGGTCCCTGATTTCTCCCTGTCGCGGCGCACGGCCGCGGAATCGAGTGATCCGAATGAAACTAGGTCGTTTCGGCCTGGCCCTGGCGTGCGCGCTGCTCGCGTCGGCCGCAGCCGCACCGCTCGCCTCGGCGGCGGAGGTGCAGCCCTACATCATCGGCGGCGGGTACGCCACGAACGCGCCGTGGGCCGCGCGGATGTTCGTGGACGGGCAGCAGGCGTGCTCGGCCACGATCGTCGCCCCGACGTGGATCCTGACCGCCCGGCACTGCGCGGAGGCGGGCCTGAGCTACTCGTTCCGGATCGGCAGCCTCGACCAGAGCGCCGGCGGCACCGAAGCCGACGGGCTCGACGCGTCGATCAGCCCCGAGGGCGACCTCGCGCTCATCCAGCTCGACCGGAGCGTGCAGGCCACGTACGCGCCGCTGGGCACCGCGGGCGATGTGCGGGCCGGTCAGACCGTCCAGGTCTACGGCTGGGGCGCGACCAGCCGATGCGGTTCGGAGATCAACTGCCAGTCACGGCTGCTGAAGGTCGCGAACGTCCGCGTGACCTCCACCAACTCGACCGACTACTTCGGCGGCGTCTCGGTGCAGGCGCAGCGCGGCAACGGCATCACGGCGGGCGGCGACTCCGGTGGCCCGATGTTCGCCAACGGCCACCAGGTCGGGGTCGCGTCCACCAGCGACCGGCAGTCGGTCACCGACTACACCAACATCACGCAGTACCGCTCGTGGATCCAGGAGGTCGCGGGAGTCTGAGCACCCGAGACCAGGACGTCGAAGGAGCCAGAAGTACCCGTGCGCGGTGGGCGGTCCCGTCGGGGGACGCCCACCGCGGCTCGGGCGCGGAGGTCCGACCCGCCTCGATGTTGTTGGGACCGCGCCCAAACCGACCTCCTGGGGGATGGTCGATGCCGCACGCCGTGTCCGGTGACGGAACCCGTGTCGCCCACCAGCGCGCGGGCGAGGGGCCGTCGCTGGTCCTGTTGGCGGGTCAGGCGAAATGCGCTCGGTCCTCCCGTTGAACGAAACGCCGAGCAGGCTCGGCGGCACGTTGGGCACCAGCCGGGTGCTGCATCAGGGGTCCTGTGCCTCCTGCCATACCTCGTGGGCCGGGCCATGCTGTCCGAGCGCGGCGTAGGGGTGGCCGAGGTTGTTGCGGGTGTTGGCGACCTCATGGATGAAGCCGAGCATGGTGAGGGGCTGGCGGGAACAGTCGCTGTCGAAGTACTGGCCGACGATCACGCCGTGGCCTTCGGTGATTCTGCGGGCGACGTCGAGTTGCCACGCCCGCGAAGCCTGTGGGTCCGTCCCGCCGATCCGAGGCACGGTCGGCAGGCCGCGTCGTCGACCTCGGCGGCTCTACGCCGACCGCGGCCACGACCACGACAGGTACCGCCGTCTGGTCCACGCCCGCAGCATCACGCCCGTGATCGCCTGCCGCCGCGTCGAACACGGCTCCGGCCTCGGCCGGAGCCGATGGCCGGTCGAACGTACCTTCGCTTGGTTCAAGGGCTTCCGACGAGTCCGCGTCCGCACCGAACGCCGAACCGACGTCCACAAGGCGATCCTCAGCCTGGCCTGCTCGATCATCTGCGCACGGCAACTCATTTTGAACTGATCTCTCGGCGAAGATCCGAAACCACAGCTCAGACCAAGATCCACCTATCGGAATGGTTGAGCCCGGACAGGGTGATAGTCCGGTCCGGAAACCAGGAGGGCATTGTGCGGCAGGCTCCCCGGCCGGACCAGGGGCCTCGGCAAGCTCAGTCGTGACCTTGACGCTCATACGCCGTCAACTGCGGGTCTCCCGCACACGCCGACCGATCATGTTCGGGTCGTCTTCGTGTGCGGGTGCCCTCCTGACGTCATTCCCTGTCGAGGCCAACGGTTCACGGACCGGTCCCCGTTCTCCTACGCGCCGTGGCCGGGCCGACCCGGCAGCGGCCGACAGGCGACCCTGATCACCAGGGTGCGTTCTCTACGGTGAACGCCTGGAGTCGGGTGCCGATCGTTCGCTACGCTCCGGACGGCCGCCGCACCCGCCCGACTCGGCACGTGATCACCGACGCGCCAGTGGTTCGGCTCCTCGGCACGTCCGGCACGTCGGCGGGAACCGGTCACCCGAGATGAGGTCACATGGGCAACGCCGAGGCCAACCCGAACCCGTCGCTTCCGATATCCCGCCGAACCCTGTTGCAGGGAACCGGGCTCGCCCTCGGCGGCACGGCCCTGGTCAACGGATCCGCCGACGCGCACCCACCGGGCGTTCCGGTCCCGGGCCCCGGCAGCCCGGTGCGCCCGATCCCGGTGCCCGGGCAGGTCCCGGCCACCCAGGGCTTGTTCCAGGTGCCCGGGGCGCGGCTGTGGTACTGGGACACCGGTGGGCACGGTGAGCCGGTGGTTCTGCTGCACGCTCTGAGCGGCAGTGGCGAGAGCTGGCCGTACCAGCAGTCGTACCTCGCCCGTGCGGGGTACCGGGTCATCGGCTACTCGCGTCGGGGGTACGCCAACTCGCCGGTGCAGGACCCGAACGACCCGAGGACCGGCATCGAGGATCTGCACGACCTCGTGGAGTTCCTGGGGATCGGGAAGTTTCACGTCGTCGGCGTTGCCGGTGGCGGCTGGTACGCGATGGACTACGCGCTCAACCACCCGGACCGGCTGCACAGCCTGGTGATCGGCGCGTGCGTGCTCCAGGTCCGGGAGCAGGACTACCAGGACATGGTGGAGCGGTTGCGGTCGCCCGAGGTCGACGCGCTGCCCATCCACTTCCGGGAGTTGGGCCCGTCCTACCGCGCGATCGACCCGGACGGCGTCGCCAGGTGGCTGGACATCCATCACCGGGCCGGGCCCGACGGGATCATCCAGCCCAGGGCGACCTCGCTGAGCTGGGCCGTGATCGAACGGCTCACCGTGCCCACCCTGCTGCTGTGGGGGGACGCAGACCCGCACACCTCACCGCCGGTGCAACGTCTGCTGGCCGGGCACTTCCGCAGGGTGAGCACGGTGGTGGCCAACGAGTGCGGGCACAACGTCCACTGGGAACGGTCGGACGTGGTCAACCCCGTGCTGCTGAACTTCTTCCGGGCCAACCGGCACTGACACGGGGTGATCCAGCCGAGCCCGCCGAACGTGTCGTGGGCGCGCTCCAGCGCTGGGACGACTTCCGCGGCCTCGGCCCGCGCAGCAACATCCACCCACGCACCGACCTGCCCGACCCGAACCGGATCACCTCGGCGGACGGCATGCGCTCGATCCGCTTCGGCGACCACGAGATGGGCAGCAAGCCGACGAAGTTCCACTACCACGAGGAGACCTGGCGGCGGGACTCCAGCAACCAGTGGTACGTGGACAATGTCCAGGTCCGGGTGCCGTTCCCGAAGGGATCTTGGTGATGAGGATCGAGGTGTCCGCCGTCGGCGCGGGTGACGCCGTGTCGTTCCGCTGCGGGCAGGGGGAGGGCGCCGGCGTGTGGCGCTCCGCCGAGCCCCCGGCGGCGGGAGGGAGCTACGAGGTGGAGGTGGACGTCGACGAGGACGTCCGGCTCCGCCCCGGCGGCGGCCCGGGGTTCCGGCTCGACGGGGACGCCGTGGTGGTCGGCGGTGTGCTGCGGTTCACCGACGACGGCGCGGCCTACCTGGAGGTGGCCGGCTCGCCGGTGCTGCTGGACCTGGCGGAGGACGCGTCGGTGAGCGCGGGCGAGGCAGTCTTGCTGACCGTGCCGCGCTCGGCGCTGCACCTGTTCCCGGTCGTGGTGTGAACGAAAGCCCGCCCCGGTCCACGCGGACCGGGGGCGGGCTCCCGTTGCCGTCAGCTCGCGGTGAGGATGGCGGCGTGTTGTTCGCGCAGCTCCGGACCGGGGTCCAAGCCCAGTTCGTCGGACAGCACCTGCGACACGCTGCTGTAGGCGGCCAGCGCCTCGGCCCGCCTGCCGGACCGTTGCAGGGCCGGCATCAGCTGTCTCCAGAACCACTCGCGCAACGGGTGCGCCGCAGTGAGCGCCCGCAGCTCCGCCACCAGCGACGCCGGCACCTCCAGCCGGAGGTCGGCCTCGATGCGGCGTTCCAGGGCGGCCAGGCGCAGTTCCTCCAGGCGCGGCACCTCCTCGCGCCGCAACACCTCCGGGTCGACGCCGGACAGCGCCGGACCCCGCCACAGCGCCAGCGCGGCGGTGAGCAGGCGACTCGCCGACGCCGGGTCGGCCACCAGGTTCGCCTCGGCGGTCAGCCGCTCGAAGCGGTCCAGGTCGAACCGCTCCGTGTCCACGACGATGGCGTAGCCGCCGAACACCGTCTGGAACACCTCGCCGCCCAACGCCTGCCGCAGCCGCAGCACGTAGTTCTGCAACGCGGCCACCGCGCGTTGCGGCGGCCGTTCCCCCACACGCGTTCGATCAGGGCTGCGGTGGAGACCGCGTGGTCGGCTTCCCCTAGCAACGCGGCCAGCAGGGCACCCAGCTTCGCGGCACTGGCTATGTCTGTGTTGGCTGACGTCACTTGGTCGCCAATTCGGGCGTCACTCGCCGCCGGAATCATGATCAATGTTCGCGAATTTTGACGTCACCGTCCGAGCATGTCGACCAGCCGGTCTTCGACCGAACGACGGTGTGTCCCGATGCCCCATCGAGACACGAAAGCCACTGCAGCGCAACGACTTGGGCCCCCGGTAGCGCAGGCCGAACAACAACGGTCGGCCTTGTCCGTGCTAATCCGTACACGTTCGGCACTGATCACTCGCGGCTCGGGGCCTTTCGGGGACCGCTGCACGCCCGGTCGCTTGCTATGCACGAGGTCGTCAGGCGGCGGGCGGCGTAGCGTCGCCGGTTGTGCCCGTCAGGCGAAACGAAATGGCGTGTGCGACCGCGCCGCTGAGCACGCTGAGCAGCAGCGCGGTGTATGCCCATCCGCGGCGGTTCATGATCTCGTGGTCGCACGCCATGCCCAACCCGCCGGTGCCGTAGTCGATCCGGGAAACCGAGGTGCCGCAGCTGACCGAGGGAAAGCGCGGATCCGGCTCGGTCGAGACGTCCGTGACCAGTCCGATCGCGCCGACGGCGGCCAGCAGGCCAGCGGCAACGAGGAGGAGGACCATGCGCAGAGCGGACGACACGATCGGCCTCCGAGGGTAGGGTGGGCTCTCATCCTGACGGGGGCGTGCGCCCCGCGCCCCGCGTTACTGCGGATCGTCGGGGTGGCACCCCGCACACGCTAGCGGGCGTGCTGCTCATCCCCGGCACGCAGTAGCCACCTCTCGGGCGTGCTGGGCACGCACGACGTCGCCGGGAACCCGCAGGTTGTCGGGCCTGGAGACCTGCCTGGCCAGGCAGGTCTCCAGCGGGGTGTCGAGCGCGATCGCGACACGGGCATGGCGTGGACGGCGGCCGGGTCACCGACTACGGATCCTGAACTTCCTGGGAACTAGACGTTGTTTTCTGCACGTCTACTACCGGAAGGCCGACTTGCTCTCACCGATGCTTGATCAGGTGCGCTTGTGGGTGCGGCGGTGTCCGGTGGACCTGCGGCGATCAGTGTCTTCACCGCGTGGCCGGGCTATCTGACCGCCCGCGCGTGGCTGGCGCTGAGCGGCAGGCTCCCGTGGCGGCTGGAGGGCTTCCTGGCCGACGCCCACCGGCTGGATGTCCTCCGGCAGTTCGGGAGCAGCTACCAGTTCCGCCATCTGGTCCTGCAACACCGCCTGGCCGGGCCTCCCGGCCTTGCTCCCCCCGGCCCCTGACGTCGCGCCACTGGGCCACAGCTTTGGTAGCCGCGTGGTCCTGAACGTCGTCACGGTGCCGTCGGCCGCCGACGAACGGGTCGGATGGCCACCCTGTCCAGGGCCGACGCCCTGGCACAGTCGGGTTGTTCAGGTCACGAGAACGACGAGGATGACGGTTGTGGTTGTCGACGGTGTCCGTGGCCTGGTGTCCGGTCCCCATTCCCGCGAGGCCACGATGCCGGACTCGACGAGACGATGCCGGGAGAGCGTGGCGGCGAGCGTGCACTTCGCCCGTATCCGGGGAATGGCCCTCGTCTCCATCTCCGACATCCTCGGCTACCGCACGTCCCGCGTGGCCACGGCGACCCGCTGAGACACATCTCGACGGTCCGGCTCTCTCCACGTCCGGAACTCCGCGCTCCAGGTGATCACCAACAGGATGCCGTGGCCTGCGGGTCGAGGAGTCGAGCGGCGACAACGGGCAGGCGGCGGTATGCCGACAGGCGGTGGCGGGTGACTCGGACTCGCTGTTCCACCCGGACGGAGCGGACGTGGCCGAGTTCGCCTTGCAGTGCGTCCCACGCGGCACACGCCGCCCCGATCCGGCCGCCGGCCAACGCGGCCTCCACGTTCAACGCGTGCGCCAGGGCCCGATTGCCGTGTGCTCGCGCGGGAAGGTGCCGCAGCGTCACGACCGCCGCGCTCGCGGCAGCGGTGTCGCGGCCCAGCGCGCGCAGGGCCTGCGCGCGCCGGTACGTGAGCAGCGCACGGGGCCAACCGATCATGGGTTCGACAGCGGGACCGTTGGCGTGGAACCGGTCTTCGGCCTCCGTCATCGAGATGATCGACCTGTCGTGCTCGCCCAGGTTGGCTCGGGCCACCGCTTCCAAAGCCGTTGCGTACGAGGACATCGTGCCTCCTCTCGCCGCTTTCGTCGCCTGCGTCGAGAGCGCGAGCGCCGCCGGGTGGTGCCCGAGTTCCACGGCTCGGGCGCTCATGTGGCACACCGCCAACGCGTAGAGGTCCGCATCACGTGCTTGGGCCGCGAAGGCCACGGCCACGCGGTGTCCCTGCTGTGCGAGGAAATCCGCACCGCTGTCGATATCGCACCTGGCGCGCACCAGGCTCAACCGGGCCGCACCGCGCAACATCTGCCGCCGCAGGCTCCCGTTCCGCGCATCCACCAGCCACTTGCTCACCTGGCGGCCCAGGAACACGTTGAGCGCACTGCGCAGGTGGGTGCCCCCGGTGTCCGAGGCCGTGCGGTGGAAGAACTCCACAGCGGCCGAGAGCGCATCGCACTCGGCGGCCCCGATCGCACCCGGGTGCGGGGTGGGAGTCGCGAACCCGTTGTGGGGTAGCGATTCCAGCTCGCTCCAGTCCGGCACGACCAAGGCAGTGGCGCGGTAGGGACCGGGTTCGGTCGAGTCCCCGTGCGCCAGCAGTTCCAGCAGGTGCGCGGGTTCGGCCAGCCATGGCCGTTCCGGGATCGACGAAGGTTCTCCGGAATCGTCCACATCGGCGAATCCGGCCTGGTGGGCCGTGACCGGCCGGCGCAGTCGTCGGGACAGTGCCTCCAGTGCGAACTGCTCGGTCTGCCGGCGCGGGCGTGTACCCGCGAGCCAGCGCGACACCACGGAACGCCCGCAGGCCACGTCCACCTGGATCTCGTGTGCGGCGTGCTCGATCGCGCGGGCGAACTGGGCGCTGTTCCAGCACGCTTCCCTCAGCAGGGTGCGAAGGGCTTCATTTCCACAGGCACTCGGCACTGCTATCAGCCCCTAGGATCGGGCACCGTTCCATGGCCGCCGCATCGCCTTTGATCGAGCGGTTTCCCTGTCGCGCCATGCTATCCAGTGGCAGCGCCGCGCAGGTACGCCCGACAGGGTGAGGCTTGTTCACCTTCGTTGGTGGTCGTCCGGTTTTCCGACCTCCCGCCACGCTGTTACGCCATTCTCGTGGCCGTTGTGACAGCACGTAGCCGGATCACGCGGTGACAAGCGCCCGACTACGTGACGTTCGGTTCGTTGCGCGCGGAAAGCGTTCGAACACAACACATTCCCCTGCTCGTGCTCTTCCTCCGCGCACGGTCGGCGCGCTCTCCTGGTCCTGCACTCCGAGGCCCGTCGGACGGTCGACGGAGACGGCCGGTTCCGCCGCGCCGAAACCCTGGCGGTGTTTCCGCCCGCACCCGGACCTGCCCGAAAGTACCGCCGAGAGGAACACCGTGACACACGACGAATCGGCAGCCTTCCTGCTCTCCTCCAGCCTCGACTACCTCTACTCGGCGGCACTGCGCGCGGCTGCCCTGACCAACATCGCGGACCAGCTCGTCGACGGCCCGGCCACCCCCGACGAGTTGGCCGCCCGCACGAAGACCCACCCCGGCGCGCTCACCCGTGTCCTGCGCCTGCTCGCCACTCGCGGCGTGTTCCACGAGGACGGCGACGGCCGCTTCGGCATCACGACGCACGCCCAAGCCCTGCGAACCGACTCGCCGTCATCCGTCCGCGACGCCGTGCTGATGATCACCGAACCCCCGTTCTGGCGCCCGGCGGGCGAAATCGTGGCCAGTGTCCGAACCGGACTGGCCGCCATCGACACCGTGTACGGCAGTTCGTACTGGGAAGTGCACGCCAAGGATCCCGCAGTGGCCGCCGAGTTCGACGCCGGTATGGGCCAGTGGTCCCAGTCCGAGGCGCGCGGGTTCGCCCACAGCTACCACGTCCCGGAGGGCGGACTGGTGGTGGACGTCGGCGGCGGTCGCGGGCGTTTCCTGCTGGAGGTGTTGCGAATTCGGCCGGACCTGCGCGGGGTTCTCTTCGACCAAGCTGCGGTCATCGCCGAACACGAACTCGATGCGCTCGACGCCCCGGACCGCTGGCAGGCCGTGTCGGGCAACTTCTTCGAGGAGGTTCCACCGGACGGGGACCTCTACGTGCTCCAGTACATCCTCAACGACTGGGCCGACGAGGATTGCGTGCGCATCCTGAGCAGCATCCGCCGTGCCTTGAAACCCGAATCGCGCGTGGTCGCCCTGGAATGCGTCCCACCCACCGGCAACGCGCCGCACGCCGGCAAAGGCATCGACCTGATCCTGCTGGCCACCTACACCGGGAGGGTGCGCACCGAGACCGAGTTCGCCGCGCTGTTCGCGGAATCCGGCCTCCGCCTGACCGGCGTGACGTCGAAGGCCGGCCCGGGATTCCTGTCCATCGTGGAAGGTGTGCCGCGTTGAGCCCGGGGAACCGGGACGCGGTGGGCGCCCAGGCGGGCCCGGCCGATCGGCGCCACCGGTCGGAGGAATCCACCGCACGGGGGAGCAACCTCGGGCTGCACGGGAAGAGCGCGCTCGTGGTGTCCGGGAGTCGGGGAATCGGCCGGGAAATCGCACTGGAACTCGCCCGGAACGGCGTTTCGGTGACGATCACCGCCCGACACGCCCAGCAGTTGGCGGAAGCGGCGGACGACATCGAGCGCGAAACCGGCAACGCGGTCCGAGTCGTGACCGCCAACAGCCGCAAGGCCGAGGAGCGACAAGTCGCCGTCGACTCGGTCCTGGAGGTAGGTGGGCTGGACCTGTTGGTCTACACCACGGGTGTGAACCCGGCCCTGAACACACCGGCCGTGGACATCGAGCTGGACCTGATCCGGCGGATGTTCGACACCAACGTCCTGGGCGCCTTGGGTTACGTCCAACTCGCCTGGCACGCGTGGATGAAGGACCACGGTGGTTCGGTGCTGATGCTCAACACCGTGGCCGCGTCCGCGACCTTGCGCCTGGCCGCCTACAGCGCCACCAAGGCCGCGTTGCGCAAGCTCACCGAGGACCTGGCCGATCAGCTCGCGCCGAAGGTGCGGGTGAACGCCATCGCGCCGGCGTTCGTGGACACCGGGTTCATGGACTCCCTCACCAGGCTCCCCGCCGAGCGGATCGCCGCCAGTTACCCGCTCCGCAGGATCGGTGATCCCTCCGACATCGCTGCTGCTGCGGCGTTCCTGCTCTCGCCGCAGGCGTCGTGGATCACCGGCGTGACCCTGCCGGTCGACGGTGGCAAATCCGTGTCCACGGTGACCCACGACCACGAGGCCCCACCCGTCGACCACCTCATCCACTGAGTCGGCACCGCACGACCCCTTGGGGTTTGTCCGATCGTTGCCGCGCAGCCCGTCGAGGGCTGCGCGGCTCGGCTGGCTGTACGAGGTCTTGACGTTGGTGGTGCCGGTGTGGGGCCGGGTGGCTGGTGGTCGGGCTGGTGGGTGGTGATCTGTCGCGGTGTGCGGTTGTGGTTCCCGGTCGGGTGGAGGAGACGGTGGCGGTTCAGGCCCGGGTGGGTCGGGTGCGGGCCGACGGTGCGCGGCGAGGCGGCTGTGCCTTCGGCGGCGGGTTCCGGGGTGGTGCGGGGGCCGACCGCTTGCGGTCCCGGCGCGGCCGCTGGATCCGGGCGGCCACCTCGGCGGTGGTGGTGGGCTGACGGTGCGGGGCATCGGCGCGGTCGGCCGGACGGGCCTCGCCGGAGCGGCGATGGCGGTTGACCCATGTGGAGGCGCGCTGCCGTGAGGTGCCGGTCTCGGTCGCGACGTGGGCGGGATGGGCGGTTCTACAGCGCCGGACCAGGCGGTGGCGGCGTTCGACGGGCAGCGGGGCGTTACGGTGGAGCACGGACGCATCTCAGCCCCAACAAACCGTCACCAACGTCATGACCCGCAACAACTAGGCGTCGAAACCCGAGTGGAGTCCGCACGAATACGGCAACCTCTGAGGGGCCGACGCCCGGGCTCATCACGGTTGTCACGTTGCACGAACGGACCTTCCGCGACGCGGGAACGTGCCTTTCGGTCCCCGTCGACAGGAGACCGTCCGGTCCGTCATCCAGCCTTTCAGGGGCGTACCGCTGTGTCGGCCAGACGAGAGGAGCCACGACGTCGATCCGGCGGCATGCGTTGCGGCGTGGGGAGATCGCGCAACTGGGGCAGGCCGTTGTGCGGTGCGTTTGCGCGTGGCGCGGATGTACTGGATGACGTCGCCGTCGACCGCAGTTGCCAATGACACCTCGGCAACACCTGCCGCCGGCGCACCGAACCCGATGCACTCACCGGGTCGGTTCCACCCGGTCAGGCGACTCGTCCCGACCTCCGCCAACCCCTTGTCCGCGAACGTGACTCGCCCCCAGCCCAGACCACCCGGTCCCAACGCATGGCGCGGGCTCGATGCGTCGTCGAACAATACTCGGCCGCTTGATCAACGAATACGACGCCGCAGCAGCGCAATGCCCAGACCAGAGCCATCGAAACCTGCTCGGCACCCCACAGGAAGCTGCCGGCGTCCCGTCCCCGGGTGGCCGGCGGCGTCCACCGCCCCGGGACCTTTTGGCGGATTGCCCCTGGGTGGTACGGCGATGATGCTTGTCTGGCTGAGCCGATCTGATCGGCCTGACCTGGGGGGTCTCTGCATGTCACCACCTCGCGGTGGCGCGCGCCCGCGCGCCCTCATCGCCCTTTCGCTGTTGCTGACCGCGCCGCTGCTGCCGGTCCTCCCCGTCACACCAGCTGTGGCCGCACCCGCTGCGGCACCGGTTGTACAGCCCAAGCGCGTCACCGAGGCTCCGGACGTCCCGTCAGCCCGGCTCGCCGCCCGCCTGTCCGGACGTCGGGTCGAGGCGCTGTCCGAGCGGTCCGAGTCGACGACCACGTGGGCCAACCCGTCGGGCACGTTGACCTCGGAGTTGTCGTCGGGACCCCAGCGGTTCCAGCGCGACGGGAAGTGGGTCGACGTCGACCTCACCCTGCGCGCGCAGGGTGACGGTTCCGTGGCCGCGTCCGCGCACCCGCGCGGCGCTCGGCTGGCGGGTGCCGGTGGCACCCGTGCCAAGGCGCTCGGCGCCGCGGAACCCGCCAGGGATCTGGTCACCCTCGGGTCCGGCACCGAAGCGATCACCCTGCAATGGCCTGGTGGGCTGCCCACGCCGCGACTGGACGGGCCGACCGCCACCTACCCCGACGCCGTGCCGGGTGCCGACGTCGTGGTCTCGATGACCAGGGACGGGTTCGAGCAGTTCGTCGACATCAAGCAGCGGCCTGCCGGGCCGGTGAGCTACACGTTGCCGCTCAAGGCCGAAGGGCTCGTCGCCACCGCCCAGGCCGAAGGCGGCGTCGCGTTCACCGACCGCAAGTCCGGCAGGCAGGTCGCGACGATGCCCGCGCCGGTCATGTGGGACTCCACTGTGGACGAACGCTCCGGCGAGCACACTCGGCGCGCGCCGGTGCGGATGGCTGTCGAGCAGCGCGGCGGGACCATCGAACTGCGGTTGAGCCCGGACCCGGCGTTCCTGGCCGACCCGGCGACCACCTACCCCGTGCGCGTCGACCCGTCCACGACCCGACTGGGCAACGTCTTCGACACCTTCGTCGAGTCCGACGTCACCACCGACGAGTCCGGCTCGGTCGACCTGAAGATCGGCTGGCCGGGCACCTACGACGACGCGGCGCACACGAAGAAGACGGTGGCCCGCTCGTTCATCACCTGGAACACCGCGCCGATCTCCCGCGCGCTGGTGACCGACGCCAAGCTGCGGCTGTTCAACTACCACTCCTGGTCGTGCGACCAGAGGGAGTGGCAGGTCTGGGCGGCCGACGAGGCGACCAGCGCCACCCGGTGGACCAACCAGCCCGCGATGCTGACCAGGCACGCGAGCCCCACCGAGACCCGCCGCTCGGGCGGGACCTGCAACAACCCCGGCTACTCGACCGTGGACGTGACCAGCCTGGTCGGGTACTGGGCGGGCACCCAACGACCGCAGTCGAGCATGGGCCTGCGCGCGGGCAACGAGGCCGACACCTCCGGCTGGAAGCGCTTCTACTCCGGCAACGCGGCGGCCAACCAGATCCCGACGCTGGAGGTGACCTACAACTACCGGCCCAAGGACGGCACCGACGCCCAGGCGGGTCCGCCGTTCTTCAGCTACGGTGGCGAGTTCCGCGTCAACACCACCACTCCGACCCTGCGCGTCCGCACCGGTGACGCCGACAACGACACGCTTCGCACAGCGTTCGAGGTGCAGAACAGCGCGGGCGCGGTTGTCGACACGCAGGTCGTGAACGACGTGCCCGCCGGTCAGGTCGCCACCGCGACCGTCGCCGCGGGCAAGCTCACCAACGGGCAGACCTACAAGTTCCGCACGACCGCCTTCGACGGCACCCACTGGAGCACCACGTGGTCGCCGTTCACCTCGTTCGTCGTCGACACGACCAACCCGTCCGCGCCCACCGGCTTGAACTCCACCGACTACCCGTCGACCCAGTGGGTCAAGGGCGGCGGGCAGCCCGGCACGTTCACCGCCACCCCGCCCGCAGCCGACCACCACTGGCTGGAGTGGAGCTTCGACGGTGACACCTGGACCAAGGTGCCCACCGGCGGCGCAGTCGGCACGGTGTCCTTCACCGCCACCCCGCCCAAGGACGGCACCCACACGCTCAAAGTCCGGTCCGTCGACCGCGCGGACAACAGGTCCGAGGCAGTCAACTACACCTTCCACGCGGGACCCGGCGGCTTCGACACCCCGTCGGACGGCACGCACACCGCCCGACGTGTCGCGGTCGCCGTGGAGGCGGACACCAAGTACGACCAGGCGACCCTGCTCTGGCGGCGCTCCGACGCCGACCCGTGGACGACCGTCACGCCCGGCCACGTCACCAAGGACGGCCAAGCGCTCACCTCGTGGCCGGTCGCGATGACCGCGGGCCGGACACCGACGCTGGTGTGGACCGCCACCGACACGGTCACCCCGGACGGCGCGATCCAGGTCAAGGCGGACTTCACCGGCCCCGGCAGCGCCCAAGGCGCCACCGAACCGCTCAAGCTCGTGGTCGACCGCGACGCCGACGGCGCCACCAGCGAGGAGATCGGACCGGGAGCGGTCAACCTGCTGACCGGCAACCACTCCCTCGAAAGCACCGACGCCTCCTTCTTCGGCCTCTCCTTCACCCGGTCCGCCGACTCTCGGGCACCGCACGCGGGGTCCACGCAGGAGGGGCAGGCGGCCATCCTCGGTGACGAGTGGATGTCCGGGATCAGCGCGGAGTCGGGCAAGTCGCAGTACACCCACATCCGCCGCACCACGGACACCGCGCTCGACGTCGTCCTGGAGGACGGCTCGGCGGTGTCGTTCACCGCGAACGCGACCAGCACCGGCTGGGTGCCGCAGATCGGTGAGGAGTCGTTGACGCTCACCGGCGGCTTCGGTACCGGGTTCACCCTGACCGACACCATCGGCACGGTCACCACGTTCGGCAAGGTGGACGCGGCGGCGGCGACCTGGCAGGTGACCAGTTCGCTCGTCAACGGGCTCACCGACAGCACCACCGTGGTCGTGTCGGAGAAGGTCGTGGTGAACGGGACCACGCTCGCCAGGCCCAAGCGGCTCATCGCACCGGGTGCGGCGACCGCGGCGTCCTGCCAGGCCAACCCGGCCACCCAGGGCTGTCGGGTCCTGGAGTTCGGCTACGCGACCGCGACGACCGCCACCGGCTCCGCGTTGGGCGACTACGCGGGGCAACTGCGCCAGTTGACGCTGTGGGCCACCCCACCCGGCGGGACCGCTTCGACCGCCACGGTCGTCTCCGCGTACGCCTACGACGACCAAGGCAGGCTTCGGGAGGTGTGGGACCCGCGGATCTCCCCAGCCCTCAAAACCGGTTACGACTACGACGCCGCCGGTCGGGTCACCACGCTGACCCCGCCGGGGCTGCTGCCGTGGACCTTCGTCTACGGCTCGGCGGGCGGCTCGGCGACCTCGGGCGACGGCATGTTGCTCAAGGTGACACGCCCCGCGCTCCAGCAGGGCAGCCGGGACGTCGTCTCGGGCACCTCGGTCACCACCCTCGTCTACGGCGTGCCGACCACCGGTTCGGCGGCGCCGCGCCAACTGGGCACGACCGAGGTGCGGGCGTGGGGCCAGCACCAGGCACCGACCGACGCGACCGCGATCTTCCCCGCCGACTCGGTCCCCACCTCCTCCACCGGGTCGGACCTGCCCGCGAACGGCTACGGCCGGGCGACGGTGTACTACCTCGACCCCTCGGGTGAGCGCGTCAACACCGCCGACCCCGCGGGCAACATCACGACCAGCGAGTACGACAAGTTCGGCAACCTGGTGCGCGACCTGACCGCTGCGAACCGGGCGCTGGCGATGTCCACCGACGCCCGGCTCACCGCGCTCGGCATCGCGGGCCTGTCGAGCGCGGAACGGGCGGAACTGCTGTCCTCCCGCTTCACCTATTCCCCCGACGGGACCCGCAAGGTCGAGGAACTCGGGCCCCTGCACCACATCGGGCTGGTGAACGCGCTCGTCGACGGCACGACCACGGTGGCCGCGGCAGGCAGCCGCGTCGCCGCGCGGACCAGGACCGTCACCGAGTACGACACGGGCAGGCCGACCGACGGTTCGGCCACCGTCCGCGACCAGGTGACCGCGGTGACCGTCGGCGCCCAACTGCGGGAACAGCCCGTGCTGCACGCCGACACGCGGGTCACCGCGACCGGGTTCGACTGGACGAAGGGGGTGGCCACGTCCACCACCCAGGACCCCGGCGGTCTGGCGATCACCACGTCCACGCAGTACGACGCGCAGGGCAGGGTGGTCAAGACCCTGGCGCCCGACTCGACCGGCACCGACGCGGGCACGACGGTGACCTCCTACTACACCGGCACCGGCACCGGCCCGTGCGCCGGACGCCCGGAGTGGTCGGGGCTGCTGTGCTCCACCGGTCCGGGCGGAGCCATCACCGGCGGCGGCACCAACCCGTCGGCACTGCCGGTGAAGACCACCGAGTACGGGCTGTTCGGTCAGGTGACCAAGCTCGTCGAGACCGCGAACGGCAGCACCCGCACGGCGACCACGACCCACGACCCGGCGGGCCGGGTCACCCTGGTGTCGATCACCGGGTCGGCGGGTACGGCAATCCCGGACGTGGCCACCGGGTACGACCCGGCGACGGGGGCGGTCACCACCACGACGTCGACAACCGGCGGGACCATCACGCGGGTCAAGGACAAGCTGGGCCGCCAGGTGTCCTACACCGATGCCGACAACGGGGTGTCCACCGCCGAGTACGACCTGCTCAACCGCCCGGTCCGGGAGACCGAGTCCACGCCGGCGAACGCGCTGTCCAGCTACGACACGTCCATCGACCCCCGCGGGGTCGCCACGGGGCGGACGGACTCGGTGGCGGGCCAGTTCGGCACCCGGTACGACGCCAACGGATCCGTTTCCGAGCAGCGGCTGCCGGGTGGTTACACCATGCGGCAGTCGGCCGATCCCACCGGGCAGGCGGAGTCGCGGGTCTACACCCGCGACTCCGACGGGGCGGTGGTGCTGAGCGACTCGGTAACCCTGTCCGTGCACGGCGAACGGCTCAGTCATGTCGGTTCGCCGGGCCGCGTGTCGTCGCAGGTCTACCAGTACGACGCCGTCGGCAGACTCGCCGGTGTCGACGACACCACTGACACGGTGTGCACGCGGCGTACCTACACCTTCGACAAGCACTCGAACCGCAAGTCGTTGACCACGGCGGCGGCGTTGCCGGACGCACCTTGCCCCACCTCGGGCGGCACGCAGAAGACGCACACCCACGACTCGGCCGACCGCTTGGTCGACACGGGGGTCGCCTACGACGCGTTCGGTCGCACCACCGCGCTCCCCGGTGGCTCCACGTTCGCCTACTACGCCAACGACCTCGTGCAGCGGGTGACGGCGGGCGACCGCAGGCAGACCTGGACGCTGGACACCGGGTCGCGGGTGCGGACCTCGGCGACCGAGTCGAACGTGGGCGGCACGTGGCAGCCGACCGGCACCAAGGTCAACCACTACGACGGCGACAGCGACAGCCCCCGGTGGATCGTGGAGAACTCCAACGGCGACATCACGCGCAACGTGCTGGCGCCGGCGGAGGGGCTCGCCGCGACCACGGGCGCTGCGGGCACCGTGCTGCAGCTGACCAACCTGCACGACGACGTCGTGGTGGCCCTCCCGCTGACCGCGGGGCAAGCACCGGCGGTGCAGAACTCCGATGAGTTCGGCAACCAGAACTCCGGCGCGCGGTACGGCTACCTCGGTACGCACCTGCGCTCGGCCGAGGCCCTCGGCGGCGTGGTGCTCATGGGGGTCCGGCTGTACTCGCCGTCGCTGGGCCGGTTCTTGCAGACCGATCCGGTGGCGGGCGGATCCGCCAACGCCTACGACTACGCCAACCAGGATCCGGTCAACAACCAGGACCTCGACGGCAGGTTGTGGTCACGGCAGTTCAGCAGGTGCACCGCGACGGCGTGCGCGGGCATGCAGCGGGTGTGCGACGGGAATCGGTGCTCGATGCAGTGGTGGTTCCGGTTCCGGGGCATGTGGGCGTGGGCCTACATCCGCGCCGGGTTCGGGTACTCCTTCTCCGCGAACGGGTGGCGCATCGGCGGTGGCCGCTACTCCCATGGGGAGCTGGGGATGTACACCTTCCACGGGAGCTGGTACTCCAACCTGGCCTCCAGGGCTCGCGGTGGGTATCACTGCTGGGGCTTCTGGACCTGTTATCTGGGACCATGGGACCGGATGACGTTCTCCGCGTCCGGCACGCTCACCTTCTACGGCAGGTTCGGTTATTGGTACGTCGGAATGATCTGGTGAGTTCCTGGGTCGTGGACCTCGAACCCGTGCTCGGGTCCGAGGTCCACGACCCGCTGGTGCGCCCGTGGCTGGAAGAGGTGTTCGACAGCCACGGGAGCGCACCTGCCTGGTACGTCGAGGAACTGGCCGCGCAACGGCGGCAGGAACTGGTGGCCGAACTGGTGCCGGTGGTACTCGACCAGGCTGAGGCGGCGCTCGGCCACCGGCCGGAGATGCCCGCGCAGGACAACACCGTCGGCCACGACCAGGTGTGGGCGGTGGCCCGTGAGCCGGCCCTGGTCTCGATCGCCGACGCCGTCCAGTCGCTCATCGCGTCGCGCGATGGTGTCGTGTGGCCGGTGTGCCCGCAGCACCGGGTCGGTCAGCACCCCGAACTGCGGGACGGGATCGCAGTGTGGGTGTGCCAGGCCGGGGGTCACGTGGTCGACCGGATCGGCTGACACCGCCAACGGTCCATCGAGTCCACTGAGGACACCGACCCGCCTGCAGTAGGCAGTCGGGGTCAGGTGCGGAGCAGCGCGCCGCCTTGCGGCGGTCACCGCCCGAGCCCTTGTGCAGTGCGGCGGCACGACCACCGGTATGGCCGTCCGCACCACGTCACCAGGATCACCCCGCCGAGTGAACCGGCGAGGTAAGCCAGCCGGGACCCGGGTGGTTCCTCACCGGACTTCCCCCTCCGCCGCCGTCTTTCGGCACGATCCGGACGAGGAACAGTCGTTGTGACGAAAGGAGTCAGCCGTGTCCGGTTCGACGTTCGCGCGTTCGGTCGTGGCGGCGGTGGCCATGGTGGCGGTCTCCGGTCAGGCTGCCGCGGCCGGACCCGCCCGGCAGGAGGAGACGCAGGAGCTCAGGAACACCGGCAAGTCCAACTGGTGCGTGGAGCCTGCGGGGTCGACGGTCCGCACGGCACCGTGCAGCGGACAGGCAGGCCAACTCTGGACATGGGACCTGGACACCGGTCTGCTGCGAAGCAACGCCGGTCCCTGTCTCGCCGCCCACGCGGACAAACCCCTCGCGCTCGAACCCTGCGACACCGGCAACCTCGACCAGTCATGGGCGTACTACGCCAAGGTCGAGGTCTTCGAGATCGACAAGCAGCCGCGCGCCCTTACCGCGCACCAGGAGTCCTCCGCCGTGACCGCCGAACCCTGGAAGGAGGGGAACACCTACCAGCAATGGGGCGAATGGTGACGGCGACGGCGTCCCGCCACCACTGGACGCCGCACACCGACCTCCCGCTTCCCGACCCGGCCGCAGCCCGGTCACGAGCCGATCGGCTTCGCGCCGGACCGCGAGATCGTCGCCCGGTGCCGCGGCCGCCCGGACTTCGCCGCCCTCGCCTGCGGCCCACGCACCTGGGCCGCAGGCGGCCGTCACGTCGACGCTGTTCGTTCTTCGTCCGTGTCGCAGCCCGACTCGTGCAGCTCTGGCGACCCCAGGTGCGCGGCTCCGCGACGTCGTCGACCGGGTTCGGCGGACTTCTGGGCGCTGGGTTTCTGCGTTGGATGATGCCGGAGTAGTCGGCGGGCCGCGTCTTCTCATCGGCCTCGCGACCCGTCGTGCCGGATCGAGTCATTGGTCCCGGCGAGCCTGGTCGGGATGGACAGGAAGGTCCGGTCGCCCTTCGGGCTGCAACTCCTTCGGGACGGGATAGGCGTACTCCTCGATTCGGTCGATCAGGCCGCCCGCGAAGCGGAAGTAGGCGGTGGCGTGGACCTCGTCGTCGGTTCCGTCGACCAGGACCAGGCGCAGGACGTGCTGGCGGATCACCTCGTCGGGCTTGTGGAACTGGTGGACCAGGTCGTACCGGATCGACTCGACCGCAGCGGCGAAGGAGGCGAACCGGTCCATCGCCTCGTCGATCGTCCGCGTGCCCTCGCCGTCGTTCTGCCACACGGTGGCGGTGCTGGTGCACATCGCGCGGAAGCCGGTGAAGTCCTTGTCTTCCAACAGTCGCAGGCCCGCGCTGACCTTGTCGTCGATGTCCATGTGGAGCCTCATCTCGGTGCGGGGGACGAGCAGTCCGAGTCGGTGCAGGTCGGTGACGTACTTGTGGACGAGGGCCGCCGACAGGTGCGGGACGTTCTCGCCGACGGCGCTGTGGAAGCGCTTGGCCGGGATTCGTGGGGTGTCGTCCCACGGTTGGGCGAAGGCACCCAGCAGGGGGAGCAGGGAGTGTTCGCGCTGCTGTTCCGGCAGGTTGCGCAGCGCTGTGGTGATGCGGGCCAGCCATTCGCCGTGGTCGTGGATCCGCTGGACGGGGTGCCCCGCCTCGATGAGCCAGTCGACGACCTTGTCCAGGGAGGTTTCGTCGTCGTGCGGGTTGAGCACGTTGTAGGTCCGGTAGCCGTCCTGCGTGCCGATAGCGGCTATCGCCGCGGCGGTGACGTCGACCGGCAGGCCGTCGTGGGGCTGGGGTCTGCCTCGGTGGAACGAACCCGGTGCCGTGCCGGTGGCGAGGAGGCACAGCAGCAGGCGGGTGAGCACGTCGGACGGGTTCAGCTGACCCGGGTACGTGCGGTGCGCGAGGATCGTGCCTGATCGGAACACGGTGGCCGGCAGGCCGAACTGGTCGTGCGCCTCGTGGAGCAGGACCTCACCCGCCCACTTGCCGGCCGCATAGCCGTTGGCGTACCCGTGGTCGAGCCTCCGGGACGGGCAGGTGGCGCGGATGTCGGTGTCCTCGTCCGGAGTCGACGCCCCGGTGAGCACGGCGGTGGTGGACACGTAGGCGACAGGCTTGATGCGCGTGGTGAGCGCCAACCTGATGACCTCGGCCGTGCCGACCACGTTCGGACCGAACAACTGGTCGTAGGGCAGCACGTGGTTCACCTGGGCAGCCGAGTGGACGATCAGGTCCACGGTGTCGGCCAGCTGCCGCCACGTGCGCTCCGCCAAACCCAGCCGCGGCTCGCCGACGTCACCCGCGAGCACCTCCACCACTCCGGCGGCTTCCCGGTAGCGGTGGCGGAGGTCGTCGCTGGTGCCGAAGGCGCGTTCGAGGCGGGTCGCCGCCGCTTCCGCGTCGTTCCCCCGGACCAGGCAGATCAGCCTGCCCCCGCCGGGGGCCAGCCGCCGCGCCCATTCCAGCACCAGGAACCGGCCGAGGTAGCCGTTCGCCCCGGTGATCAGGACGGTCCGCACCGGGCCGTCCGGAGGGGGGAGGGAACGCGCGGCGGCCAGCGTGCCCGGGTCCACGAACTTCTCCAGCGCGAGGTCGGCCGCGCGCACCTCGGTGCGGTCCGCGCCGTGCACCGAGGCGGACGTGGGCCGCTGGACCCCGGCCTCGACGTACCGCGCCAGCGCGGCCAGGTCGTTGGCCGGGCTGACGATCACGCCCACCGGCAGTTCGACGTCGCAGACCTCCCGCACGAGCGTGGAGAAGGCCAACGCGGACAACGAGTCCCCTCCCAGGTCGGTGAAGCGGACGTCAGGGCGCAGGTCGGCGTCCGCGCCGCCCAGCACGGCCCGCACGGCCCGGTGGATCACCTCCGACCGGGGCAGGCGCGGCCCGGCGCGGCGCAGTTCGCGCAGCCGGGCGTCCCGCTGGTCGGCCCGCTCGGCGTACAACCGCTCCAGCGCCGGGCCGTAGCGCTCCTTCAACCTGGGGCGCAGCGGTTTGTGGCTCTCCGCGAGCAGGCCGTTCCGGGCGCTGAACGGCTCGGGCTCGACCAGGACGTCCCGGGGGACCTCGTACGCGGCGAGTCCGGCCCGGTGCGCGACCCGTTGCAGCGAGGAGAGGATCTCCCGGCCGAGCGATCGGAAGTCGGTCCCGGCCAGGGCTTCCGGGGTGGGGACGACCACGGCGAGCAGGTAGGCGCGCTCGCTGTTGCCGTACAGGTACACCTGCCGCACCAGCGGGCTCCCGGCGAAGACGGCTTCCAGCCTGGACACCGCGACGAACTCGCCCTGGGACAGCTTCAGGGTGTCCGTGACGCGGTCCACGTGCACGAGCCGGTCGGGGCCGATCTCGGCCATGACGTCGCCGGTCCGGTAGTAGCCGTCGCGGTCGAAGACGGCGGCGGTCAGTTCGGGTCGCCGGTAGTAGCCGGGGATCGCGGTCGAGGTCTTGAGCAGCAGTTCGCCCCGGGGATGCGGCTTGTCGGTGCGGAAGTAGCCCAGTTCCGGCACGTCGACCAGCTTGTAGTCGATCACCGGCGGGCGCTGCACCACCGAGTCGAGCAGCACGCCACCGGCCTCGGTGGAGCCCAGCCCGGTGTGCACGCGGACCCCCAGGCACGATTCGAGGAACTCCGCCAACCCGGCCGACAGCGGTGCCGTGCCGACGAAGACCTTGGTGACGCGGCCGCCCAGGAAGTTCTCGCGGAGGTCCGCCTTCACCGCCGCGTCGACGTCGCCGGGTTCGCCCGCCCTGCGTCCCAATTCGCTGCGGTACCGCTGGTGGAGCATGTCGACCACGCGCGGCACCCACGTCAGTTCCGTGGGGCGGACCAGGGCGATGTCCTCGAACAGGGTCGACAGGTCGCTTTCGGCGGTGAAGTGACCGACACCGCCGTTGGCGAGCGTGGTCATCAACGAGTAGCGCCCGGCGAGGTGGCTCATCGGCATGTAGTGGACGACCACGGGGACGCCCTCCGTCGAGCCGTAGGTGAACCCGTACCACGCGGTGCCGACCAGGCGTTGCGGGTACATCGCCCCCTTGGGTTCCCCGGTGCTGCCGGACGTGTAGAGCAGCAACGCCAACAGGTCGTCTCCCCGGTCCGCGGTGAACAGGGGTGCCGGCGGCAGGCTCCGCCCCCGCTCGATCAGCGCGTCCAGCGATTCGACGACGATCGGGCGGCCCGCTCCGGTGAACCGCCGCCGGGCCGCTTCGAGGGTGTGGGCGTGGTGCCCGAACACGACCAGCCGCCGGATCGACGCCGCCCCGAGCACGAGTTCCACCGCGGTGTCGAGGTTCTCCGCTCCGCAGGCCAGGACGCGCGGCTCGGTCTCCTCGATGATCGGCGCCAGCCGGGGCGGTGGCGCGCCGGATTGGAGTGGAACGGGCACGACCCCCGCGTGGATGCACGCCAGGTCGAGCGTCGCGTACCCGGTGCTGGTGAAGCCCAGGAAGCACATCCGGTCGCCTGGGCGCAGCGGGTAGTCGGGGTCGTGCCACGCGCTCGCGACCGCGCGGACGCGCCCCCACAGCTCGCGGTAGCTGATGGTGTCGAACCTCGGGAGCAGGCGACCTGTCGCCCGGTCCCGGGCGCGCTCGCCGAGGGCGGGGCGGTCGCCGTGGCGGGTGAGGACGGCCGCCATCGTCTCGGCGAGCCCCCGGCCCCGGTCGGCGGCGGTGATGGCCTCGGCGAGGCCACGTGCCGGTGCGGTCTCGGTCATCTCCGGGCCTCTCCCTCGTCACCAGGCGACCGGTAGCGCTTCCACCCCGCGGATGAGGCGGTCGGGCCGCCAGCGCAACTCGTCCGGCGGCACCGCGAGGTGCAGGCCGGGCAGCCGTTCGGTCAGGGACCCGACCACGACCCGCAGCTCCGCCCTGGCCAGCGTCGCGCCGAGGCAGTGGTGCGCGCCGTGCCCGAACCCCAGGTGCGGGTTGGCCCCGCGCTGGAAGTCGATCCGCTCGGGCTCGTCGAACACCGCCGGGTCCCGGTTGGCCATGGCGAACTCGACGACCACCGCGTCACCGGCGCGGATGGTCCGCCCACCCAGCTCGACGTCGGCCAGGGCGATCCGGGTGAAGCCCGCCGACGCGCTGATCGGGATGTACCGGCACAGCTCCTCGACCGCGCCGGGCACCAGATCGGGGCTCACCACCAGGTCCCACCACAGGCCCGGGTCGGTCAGCAGGGTGTAGACGACGTTCCCGAGCTGGTTCGCGGTCGCCTCGTGGCCGGCCGACAGCAGGCTCACCCCGATGCCCACCACCTCCTCGTCGCGCAACGGGTCGTCGTCCCGCGCGGTGACGAGATCGCTGAGCAGGTCGTCGGTGGGCGCGGCGCGACGCTGCGCGATGAGGTCCGCCAGGTAGTCGTTGAGCCTCCCCCGTGCCCGCGTGGCCTGTTCCGGGTCGGACAGCATCAGCAGGTCGTCCACCCAGACGGTGAAGCGCGCGCGGTCCGCGACCGGCACACCCAGGAGTTCGCACACCACCGTGATCGGCAGCGGCCAGGTCAGGGCGCGGGCCAGGTCGGCGGGCGGTCCGCCGGCGACCATGGCGTCGAGCAGGTCGTCGGTGATCTGCTCGATGCGGGTGCGCAGCGCTTCGACCCGGCGCACGGTGAACACGCGGGCGACCTTGCGGCGCAACCGTGTGTGCCTGGGAGGGTCCATGCTCAGGATCGACGTGCTCGGCGGCCCGGCGGCGACGGTGCGGGGCACGTCGCCGCCCGCGGCGGCCTCCCGGCTGAACCGGGGATCGCCCAGCACCGTCTTCGCGTCCGCGTGTCGCGTGACCAGCCAGGCGTCACCGCCGTACGGCAGGCTCACCCGCAGCACCGGCTGCCGCGCGCACAACTCGGCCAGCCTCCGGTCGACCTCAAGCCGCTCGGTGGGGCCGAACGGGTAGTCGAGCACTTCATCGTCCGTCGAGGTCATCGTCTCGTCCCTTCCGCGCTCGGTTCGTCACCACGTGACCGGCAGCGCCGCCACCCCTCGGATGAGGCGTTCGGCCCGCCACGGCACCTGGTCGGCGGGCACCGCGAGCCGCAGCCCGGGCAACCGGCGGACCAGGGTCTCCAGCACGGTCCCCAACAGCATCCGGGCCAGCTGGGCACCCAGGCAGAAGTGCGCGCCGTAGCCGAACGCCAGGTGCGGGTTGGCCTCCCGGTGGAAGTCGATCTCCGTCGGCCGGTCGAACACGGCGGGGTCCCGGTTGGCCATGGCGTACTCGACGACCACCGCCTCCCCGGCGCGCACGACCTGCCCACCCAGCTCGACGTCGGCCAGTGCGATCCGGGTGAAGCCGGCGGACGCGCTGCTCGGCACGATCCGGGACAGCTCCTCCACGGCGGCCGGGACGAGCGTCGGATCGGCGACCAACTCCCGCCACGTCCCGGGGTTGGTCAGCAGCGTGTAGACGAAGTTCCCGAGCTGGCTCGCGGTGGCCTCGTAGCCGGCGGACAGCAGGCTGTCGGCGAGGCTGACCAGTTCGTCGTCGTCCAGCGGATCCTGCGCCGCGCCCTGCGTCGCGACCAGGTCGCCGAGCAGGTCCTCGGTGGGGTGCGTCCGGCGCAGCGCGACCAGGCCCCGGAGGTAGTCGTCGAGGTGTTCGCGGGCGCTCCTGGCCCGGTCCGGGTCGGACAGCACCAGCAACTGGTCGACCCACGCGGTGAAGGGCTCCCGGTCCGCGACCGGCACGCCGAGCAGTTCGCTCATCACCGTGATCGGCAGCGGCCAGGTCAGCGTGCGGGCCAGGTCGGCGGGCGGTCCGCCGGCGACCGCGGCGTCCAGCAGGTCGTCGGCGACCCGCCGGGCGCGCGGGCGCAGCGCCTCGACCCGGCGCGGGGTGAACGCGGTCGCCACCGGGCGGCGCAGTCGGCCGTGCCGGGGCGGGTCCATGCTCAGCATGGTCGTGGGCGGCAGTTCGACGGCGATCGCGCGAGGGACGTCACGACCCGAAGCGGCGGCCCGGCTGAACCGGGGATCGCCCAGCACCGTCTTCACGTCCGCGTGCCGGGTGGCCAGCCACGCTTCGCCCTCGCCGTGGGGCAGGCGCACGCGGAGCACCGGTCTGTCGCGGCTCAGGTCGACGAGCCTCGGGTCCACGTCGAGTCCTTCGGCCGGTCCGAAGGTGTACGTCCGGTCGCCGGTGTCGGTCATCGCGTCCGTCCTTCCGGTGCGGGACGGGGTCAGAGCGCCGCGCTCTGCCCACCGTCGACGACGAGGTTCACGCCGGTGATGAACGCGGCGCGCGGGGATGCCAAGAAGCCGATCGTGTCGGCGATGTCGCGCGGGAGACCGATCCGGCCGATCGGGATGCCGTCCGCCCACGCGGCCTCGTCCAGACCGGTGTTGTCGCTCTCCTGCCCGCTCATCGTCGTTAGTGCCTCGTCCGCGCCGGGGGTCTGCACCCGGCCGGGGGAGATCGCGACGACCCTGATGCCCCGTGGTGCCAGTTGGACCGCCAGCCCCTTGCTGTAGACCTCCAGCGCGGATTTGGCGGCGGCGTAGTGCAGCAGCCTCGGGTGGGAGGAGATCGTGGCGACGGAGGACAGGTGCACGACCACCCCGCCGCCACCGTCCACCATGGACGGGACGAGCGCGGCGTTGAGCCGGACGGCGGCGAGGAAGTTGATGTCCATCGAGTACTGCCAGCCGTCTTCGAGGTCCAGCGCCGTCGGGAACGCGCGGCAGCCGCCGGCGTTGTTGACCACGATGTCCACCCCGCCCAGGTGCTCCAGCGCGGCGTCCGCCAGGGTGCGCACACCGTCGCGGGTGCTCAGGTCCGCTTTCACGAACTCGGCGTCGGCCGGGGTGTCCTCGGTCGTGCCGCGGGCGGAGGTGACGACTCGTGCCCCGGCGTCGAGGAAGTTCCGCACGATCGCCGCCCCGATGCCCCGGCTGCCGCCGGTGACGACGGCCCTCTTGCCCGCCAGCTCGTCGGTGGTCGCGGTAGTGGGGCCGATTGGGCTCACTCGGGCTCAACTCCCTGTCTCGGTGCGTCGGAACGCGGGGGTCAGGCGGTCTCGGTCGCCGGCTTCTCCGCGGCCTCGCGGGTCTCCAGGGGCTCGCGGGGGGCGGGCACCGGGCGGCCGCGCGGGCGGCTGAAGCGGCGGACGGCGGGGCGCTCCACCAACGTGTAGAGCAGGGCCCCGAGGGCGATGGACAGCGCGATGCTCACGACGATGTTCACCAGCCTGGTCGGCAGGGACGCGGTCACCACGCCCGTCGCGTGCACGGCGTCGACCGGGCCGTACTGGATGACCAGGTAGTGCACGAGGTAGACGGCGTAGGAGATCTCGCCGAGCCACACCATGGTCCGGCCGCCGAACGGTGTCCGCCGGCCGTGCCGGTCGGCGGTCGCGGCCGCCGCGATCAGCAGGGCGACGGCGCAGGCCGTCGGCCCGAACCGCAGGTGGAACACGCCGGGCAGGAACGACTGGACCACCACGCAGGTGGTCAGCAGCAGGAACGCGGGCAGCATGCCGACCCGGACCCACTTCCCGGTGAGCACCACCCGCGCGACGAGGATGCCGAGGACGAACTCCAGCATCCGGGTCACCGGGAACAGGTAGACGAACCAGCTCTGCCACTCCGAGGACGTCGGGTCCCACGACGTGAAGGGCTCGCCCGGCAGCAGTTGGGCGATGAACGGCACCGCGGTGGTGGCCGCGCCGACCACGCCCACCCACGTCCACAGCCGCTCCGGCCGGATGCGCTCGACGACGCGGATCCACCACGGGAAGGCGAAGTAGAAGAACAGCTCGCAGCCCAGGCTCCAGCTCACCGCGTTGGTGCCGGTGAACCCGCCGATGGCGTCCAGGTAGGGGATCCACGGCTCGACCAGGAACAGCGACGGCAGCGTGTTGATCGCGACGACGGACACCCCGGCGAAGACCATCAGGAACCGGGCGGCGACGAACGTCACCAGGTGGTTCGGGTAGACCTTCACCAGGCGTCGCCGCCAGAACAGCAGCGGGGTGTCCCGGGGGTCGGCGACCCAGGTGAGGATGAAGCCGCTGAGCACGAAGAAGAATTGCACCCCGACCGGCCCGAGGGTGGTGATCACCCGGAACGGCGGGTCCGGGTGGAACACCCCGGTGAGCTGGCTGTCCAGGTGGGAGACCAGGACGGCGAAGGCCGCGACGAAGCGCATTCCGGTCAACGACGGAAGGCGACTCGCCCGGGCGGACCGTTCCGGTGTCTCCATGCGTGATTTCCTCCGGGATTGGCGGGCCGCCGCCCGACCGGGTCGCCGGCGGTGGCCGACCGGGAGGTCGGTGGTCGACGGGAACTCCGCCGTCGCCCACTATTGGCGGTCGGCTCGGATCCGGTCAAGGTGAATATGCCGATCCACTGGATCGATCTGCTCAATCCAGCGGTCGGCGACTGTCTCAGCTGGTCGGAAGGTCGCGACCGCCGCGCCCGGATCGGGTGGCGGCGGCTGGTCCCGTCGTTGTCCGGCCATTGGCGGCGAGGTCACAGCGCGTTGTCGGGAGAAGTTCGCGGGTGGCTCGGTTCGAATCCGTTCGGTGACCGCCACGTGGAATCTCACTCGATCGGTATGGCCTGCTTCGTCTACTTCGCGGTGTTGGGCACGCAATGCCCGGTACGTTCTACGCCGATGGGCTCATCTACTTCGTGCGAACGTGTGGCCCGGGAGGTTCATAATCAAGGTGGTGGGATGTTCACTCGAATGGTGTCTGTTCGACTGCACATCCGGTGCACCAATCTGTGGGATGTATAGTCGGCACCGGCTTGTGATAGTGGGATCAGCTATTAGTCCATATCCAGTCGGGTCGTTTCCGGCTCCCCAGGTGGGGGTCCGTTGCGTGCCTGTGGTCCGCAATGCGGAATTCTCGGGATGTGCCATGACCGATCGTCTGGGCTTCAGCCTCGCGCAATTGATGTACTTCGTCGTGTCCGCCGACCTGGGGAACATCTCGGAGGCGGCGGACGAGTTGCGCGTCTCCCAGTCGACCATCTCCTCGGCGGTGATGCGGTTGGAGCGCCAACTCGGCGTGCAGTTGCTGCACCGCCACCACGCTCGCGGCGTGTCCCTCACCGCGAGCGGCCGGCACCTGCTGCGCGAGGCGCGCACGCTCCTGGGGCTCGCCCGCGACCTCAAGGCCCAGGGGCACGCGCTGGCGGGCGATGCGGCGGGGCCGCTCGACGTCGGGTTCTTCTTCACCATCGCCCCGTTCCTGCTGCCGCTGGTCCTGCGCACGACGCGGGAGCGGTACGGGGCACTGGGGCTCAACGTCCACGAGGGGACCGCCGACCAGCTCGTGGAGTTCCTCCGGGACGGCCGGTGCGAGCTGGTGGTGACCTACGGCCACCTGACCGGCGACGCCCGTTTCCACCCGCTGGTCGACCTGCCCCCCTACGCCGTGCTCGCCGACGACGACCCGCTCGGCGGGGCGGGAGCGGTCCCGCTGGCCGAGCTGGCCACCCGGCCGCTGGTCGTCATGGACATCCCGGCCGTGTTCCGCCACCTGGACAAGCTGTTCGCCGACGCCGGGGTCCCGATGCCCCGGCTCGTCACCACGACCAGCGTGGAGACCATGCGCGGCCTGGTGGCGGCCGGGGTCGGCTTCTCGCTGATGTACCAACGCGCGTCGAACACGACGACGTTGGACGGCGGACGGCTCCGGGCGGTCCAGATAGCCGACGAGCTGCCCACGTCGTCCATCGGGGTGGCGACGATGCCCGACCAGGTCATCAGCGGCCGGGGAAGGGCTTTCCTGGACGTGCTCAGGTCGGCCCTCGCGGCCGGTCGGGGTGTGGGCTCGGCTGCGTGACCCCGATCCACCCGGTGCGGCGGCCGCACCGGGACTCGAACGCCTGGAGCGTGACGCGGTGCCTGCAGTGGTCTTCGCGGGACAGGGCAGCCAGGTCAAGGGGATGGGGTCCGAGGTGTTCGCCCGTTACCCGGGGCTCGTCCGGTACGCGTCCGACGTGCTGGGGTACGACCTCGTCCTGCTGTGCACGCAGGACCCGGACGGGGTGCTGTCCCGCACGGACCGCACCCAGCCGGCGCTCTTCGTCGTCAACGCCCTGCGCTGGTTCGAGCGGGAGCACCGCGAGGAGCCGTCCGCCCGGGTCTGCCTCGGCCACAGCCTGGGCGAGTACAACGCCCTGCTGGCGGCCGGCGTCTTCGACTTCGAGACCGGGCTGCGACTGGTCGCCCGGCGTGGTGAGCTGATGGCCGCCGCCGCCGCGGGCGGAATGACCGCCGTGCTGGACATCCCGGCGGAGGAGCTGCTGGGCGTCCTCGCCGAGGACGGGGTGCGCGGCGTCGACATCGCGGGCTTCAACACGCCCTCGCAGGTCGTCATCGCGGGTACGCCACCGGTGCTGGCCGCCGCGCACGAGTGCCTGGAACGGCGGGGACTCCGCTTCGCGCGGCTGAAGGTCAGCGCGCCCTTCCACTCCCGGTACATGGAACCGGCCCGGGAGCGGTTCGCGGAGTTCCTGGCCGGGTTCGACTTCGCCGAACCGGTCACGCCCGTCGTCTCCAACGTGACGGCCCGCCCCCACCGGCCGGGCGAGGTGGCGCGGCTGCTCGCGGAGCAGTTGGTGAGCCCGGTGCGCTGGACCGACAGCGTCCGCTGGGTGATCGAGCACGACGACGCGGAGTTCGTCGAGGTGGGCGGCACGACCCTCACCGGCATGGTGCGCAGGATCAGAGCGGGAGTGTGACGGATGGCGACGACGACGGACACGATCCGGCAGTACCTGGAGGACCGCTTCCTCTTCGAGTTCGACGAGGCGATCACACCGGACACCGACCTGTTCAAGGCGGGCGTCATCGACTCGTTCGGCTACGTGACCATGATGAGGTTCCTGGAGGACGAGTTCTCCGTGGAGATCACCGAGGAAGACGTCCTGATGAACGTCTTCGTGTCGCTGGCCGCGATCGACGCCTTCGTCACCGACAAGATCACCGCGAACTAGGGGGACTGAGCCATGTGCGGGTTGGCCGGCTTCCGCTCGACGTCGTTGCACCCCGACGCCACCGCCGAGGTGATCACCTCGATGCTGTCGCGGATCCGCCACCGGGGCCCGGACGAGTCCGGCTACTACCTCGGCGACGGCATCGCCCTGGGTTCGGTCCGGCTGGCGATCCTGGACCTCGCGGACGGGGCGCAACCCATGTCCGACCCGGCAGAGCGCTACTGGACCTGCTTCAACGGCGAGATCTACAACCACGTCGAGCTGCGCGCGGAGCTGGAGCGCCTCGGTCGCCCGTTCCGCACCGACCACTCCGACACGGAGGTGGTGCTGCAGGCGTGGGCGCAGTGGGGAACCGGCTGCTTCAAACGTTTCAACGGCGCGTTCGCGGTCGCCATCCACGACTCGGTGACCGGCGACCTCGTGCTGGCGCGTGACCGCTACGGCAAGCGCCCGCTGTTCTACGCCGACTTCGGCGGCGACTTCCTGTTCGCCTCGGAGATGAAGGCGTTCCGGTCGTTCCCGGGCTTCGGTTTCGAGTTCGACCCGAGGGAACTGGCCACCACGTACGCCGTGTGGACGCCGCTGCCCGACCGCACGCCGTTCCGCGGCATCCGCCAGCTGCCGATGGGCACCGCGCTGACGGTCGCCGGTGACCGCCGAACGGTGCACGCCTACGACGACCTCACCTTCGACGTGCCCGGTTTCGCGGGCACCGAGGCGGACGCGGTGGAGTTCGTCCGGACGACGCTGAGCGCGGCCGTGGAGCTGCGCCTGCGCGCGGACGTCGAGGTCGGCGTGTACCTCAGCGGAGGGCTGGACTCCTCGGCGGTGACGAGCCTGGCCACCCGGCTGTCCGCGCACCGGGTCCGCACGTTCTCCGTGGCGTTCCAGGACAGGAGCTACGACGAGTCCGACAGCCAGCGGCTGGTCGCCGACCACCTGGGCACCTGGCACACCGAGTTGCGCATCACCGGCGCGGACATCGCCGACCACCTGGCCGCCGCCACCTACCACACCGAAGTACCGACCTTCCGCACCTCGTTCGTGCCGATGTTCCTGCTGTCCCGGCACGTCCGCGAGTCCGGCGTGAAGACGATCCTCAGCGGCGAGGGTGCCGACGAGGCGTTCCTGGGCTACTCGCTGTTCCGCGAGACCCTGCTGCGCGAGCGGTGGCACGAACTGCCGGACCGGGAACGCCGCGCCGGCCTGGCCGGTCTGCACCCGGAGCTGGCGCACTTCGGTGCCGCGCACCAGGCCCACCTGCTCGGCTTGTACGAGCAGTTCGCGGTGGAACACCTGCCCGGCCTGTTCTCGCACGAGATGCGTTACCAGAACGGCAGGTTCGCGGTGCGCCTGCTCGCCGACCGCGTCGACCCGTTCGCCGACCTGCTCGACCTCGTCGCGGGCACCACCGGCTACGCGGACATGCCCGCGGTGCACAAGGCCCAGTGGTTGGAGTACAAGACGCTGCTGCCCGGTTTCCTGTTGTCCACGCAAGGCGAACGCGTCGCGCTGGCGCACGGCGTGGAGAACCGGTGCCCGTTCCTCGATCCGGCCGTGGTGCGGGCGGCGGCGTCGGTGAACCTGCGCTTCGACGACGGCCGCGACGAGAAGGCGATCCTGAAGAGCGCGTTCCGCGCCGAGCTGCCGCCGTGGACGACGAGTCGCCCCAAACAGCCCTACCGCGCGCCGGGCAGTGCCGCGTTGCGGGACCACCGGCCGGACTACCTCGAACTGCTGCTGTCCGAACGGGAGCTGGCCGGGATGGGTTTTCTGGATCAGGGCTTCGCCCGCAAGCTCGTGGGCCGGGTCATGTCGGCACCAGTGGACCAGATCAGCACGAAGGAGGACCAGACGTTCGTCTTCCTGCTGACGACGGCGTTGCTGCACCGGCGGTTCGTGCTGGGGGAGGACGACGCACCGCCGCCCCTGCGCGACCTCCGGGTGGTCGTGGACCGGCGGCGGTCGGCGCAGCTCGCGGGTGAGGTCCGATGAGCGGCGACGGCATCGCGATCATCGGGTTGGCCCTGCGGTTCCCCGGTGCGCAGACGCTGGTCGAGCTGTACGACCACCTGGCGGCCGGCCGGTCGTTGATCACCGAGGTGCCCGCCGAGCGGTGGTCCCGGGAGCGCTACCTCGGGGACCCGCGCGGCGGGGAGAAGACCGCGAGCGTCTGGGCGGGGTTCGTGGCGGACGCGGACCGCTTCGACGCGGCGTTCTTCGCGATCTCCCCGCGCGAGGCGGAGACGATGGACCCGCAGCAGCGGTTCGCGCTGGAGCTGGCGTGGAAGGCCGTCGAGGACGCGGGCTACCCGGCGGGTGCGCTCGCGGGCAGCCGCACGGGCGTGTTCCTGGGCCTGTGCCACGCCGACTACGCCGAGCTGATCGAACGCGACGACGTGCCGACCGACGCCTACTTCCCGACCGGCACCTCGTACTCGATCGCCGCGAACCGGGTGTCCTACTTCTTCGACTTCCACGGGCCCAGCATCGTCAACGACACCGCGTGCTCCAGTTCTCTGGTCTCGATCTACGAGGCGGTCTCCGCGCTGCGCAACGGCGACTGCGACCTGGCGCTGGCCGGCGGTGTGAACCTGTGCTGGTCGCCGAAGCTGTTCGTGGCGTTCAGCAAGGCCGGGATGCTCTCGCCCACGGGCCGGACGCACGCCTTCGACCAGGCGGCCGACGGGTTCGTGCGCGGCGAGGGCGGCGCGGTGCTGGTGCTCAAGCCGCTGGCCGCCGCCGTGGCCGACGGCGACAACGTGCACGCGGTGATCAAGGGCGTCGGAACCAACCACGGCGGCCGGACGAACTCGTTGACCGTGACGAATCCGGCGGCGCAGGCCGCGCTCATCCGGGACGTCTACACCCGGGCCGGTGTGGCACCGGAGACCGTGGGCTACATCGAGGCCCACGGTCCGGGCACCCCGGTCGGCGACCCGATCGAGGTCCTCGGCCTCAAGCACGCGTTCCGGGACCTGCACGAGGCGAACGGGACCACGCCGACCCCCGGGACGACCGGCATCGGCTCGATCAAGACCAACATCGGCCACCTGGAGTCGGCGGCGGGTGTGGCGGGCGTGGTGAAGGTGGTCGCCGCGATGACCGCCGGCGTGCTGCCCGCGACCGCGGGCTTCCGGCAGCGCAACCGGCTCATCGACCTGGACGGCAGCCCCTTCTACATCGTCGGCGACACGCAGCCGTGGGCGAGCGCTCCGGGCGTGCCGCGTCGGGCCGGGGTCAGCTCGTTCGGGTTCGGCGGGACCAACGCGCACGTGCTGCTGGAGGAGCACCTCGGCGACGCGCCCGACGTGGTGGTGCCGGGTCCGCACGTGGTCCCGCTCTCGGCGCGGGACCCGGAGCGGCTGCGCGAACTGGCCGGGCTGCTGCGGGACCACGTGGCGGCACCGGAGCACGTGCTGGTGCCGCACCGGTCGCCGGCGGACGTCGCCCACACGTTCCAGACCGGCCGGGAGGCGTTGGCGGCCAGGGCGGTGCTGGTCGTCGCGGACCGGGACCAACTGGTCGACGCGCTGGGCTCGGTCGCGGAGGGTGAGGTGCGCAACCCCGCCGGGGCCGGGCCGGACGTGCTGGCGGCGGCGGAGGCGTGGGTGCGCGGCGGCTCGGTCGACTGGGGCGGTTCGCGGGGTGCCCGGCGCGTGCGGCTGCCCACCTACCCGTTCGCCCGGGACCGGCACTGGTACCGCACGCCGCGAGCCGGTGCGCCGGCCGCCGCGCGACCGCTGATCCGGCGCGACCCGGCGGGCGGCCCCGGTGGCACGGCCGAGTTCGACGGGGCCGAGCCGTTCCTGGCTTCGCACCGGGTTCGCGGCCGGCGGGTCCTGCCCGCCGTGGTGTACCTGGAGCTGGCACGGGCCGCTGCGGCAGCGGGGACGTCCCGGGACGGGGTGGTCCGCTTGCGCGATGTCGCGTGGACCCGGCCGCTGGTCGTCGACGAGCCGGTGACCGTCCACATCGGATTCGAGGACGGCGGGGACTCGTTCGGGTTCCGCTGCGGCGGGACGGTGCACGCCACCGGCCGCGCCGAGGTCGTCGCGCTGCCGGAACCGTCACCGCTGGACTTGGACGCCCTGCGCGCCTCCTGCCCGGAACCGCGCGACGTCGACGGGATGTACGAGTCCTTTCGCGCGCAGGGCCTGGAGTACGGGCCGGACATGCGCGCCCTGCGCGAGGTGTGGACGGGGCGGGACGAAGCGTTCGCCCGCGTCGAGGTCGCCGGGACCGACGGCCACGTGCTGCCGCCGAACGTCCTGGACGCGGCCTTCCAGCTCTCCGCGGCGCTGACGGGCGCAACGTCCGGCCCGGTCCTGCCCTTCGCCCTGGCGGAGCTGTGCGCGTACCGCGCCTGCCCGGCCGAGACCCGGGTATGGGTCCGCCGCAGGCCCGGTGCCCTCGCTGTGTTCGACGTCGACGTGTGCGACCGCGAGGGTGTGATCACGGCGAGCCTGCGCGGGTTGGTCCAGCGCACCGCAGCGGCCGAGCGGCCCGTGGTCACGGCCACCACGCAGTGGGTCGACCGGCCGCTGAACCCCGGCGGGACGCGCACCGCGCACTCGATCACCCCGTCGCGCATCGCGCCCGCCGACCCGGCGGACGGCATCGACGCCGTCACGGACCAGGCGTTCGCGGAGGTCCGGCGGCTGCTCGCGGACCGGCCCGAGGGCGAGCACCGGTTCGTGGTGCCGGTCGACGACCGGGTGCCGGCGCACTTCCACGCGCCGCTGGTGGGCCTGTTCCGCACGGTCGCCCTGGAGAACCCGCTGGTCTCCGGTCGGGTGGTCCGGGTCGGAGGGCTGGATTCGGCCCCACCCGGGCAGGTCGCGCGGATCGTGGCCGACGAGTGCGCCGACGACTCCCCGGACTCCGAGGTCCGCTACCGCGCCGACGGTACGCGGCAGGTGCTCGTGCCCGCCGGGATCAGCCTCGCTCCGGCCGCGCCACGACCGCGTCCGGGTGCGGTGTACTGGGTGACCGGCGGGCTGGGCGGCATCGGGCACCACCTGGCGCGCCACCTGGGCGGTTCCGGGGCCACGCTGGTCCTCAGCGGCCGGGCGGAGCACGGTCCGGTCGACGCCCTGCGCGCCGCCGGCCTCGACGCCCACTACCTGGCGGTCGACGTCACCGACGCCGCAGCCGTGCGGGCCGCCGTCGCGCGGATCGTGCGGGACCACGGGTCGCTCGACGGGATCGTGCACGCGGCCGGGGTGCTGCGCGACCAGTACCTCCTGCGCAAGGACCTCGCCGACGTCCGGATCGTCACCGCGCCGAAGATCCGGGGCGCGCTGCACCTCGACGCCGCCACCCGGCACCTGGACCTCGACTTCTTCGTGCTGTTCTCCTCGGTCGCGGGCGTCTACGGCAACCCGGGCCAGTCCGACTACGCGGCGGCCAACGCGTTCCTCGACGCGTTCGCCCGGCACCGGCGGTCGCTGGTCGACGCGGGGGAGCGCAGCGGCACCACCGTGTCGGTGAGCTGGCCCCTGTGGGCGGACGGCGGGATGACCTCGGACGAGGTCACGCGCGAGTCGATGCGCCGTGAGCGCGGCTGGGAGGCGCTGCCGACCGAAGCCGGGCTGTGGGTCTTCGACCGCTGCCTGGCGGCCGACGCCCCGGCGCACGTCCTCGTCGCGTTCGGTGGGGAGGCGAGCCTGGACGTTCGACGGGGTCCGGTGGCGGTGCCGGACGCGACCGGCGGCCCGGTCGGCGGTGGCGACCTGCTGGAGCGGACCGAGGACCTGCTCCGGGGAGTGGTCGCCGAAGCCCTGCGACACGAGCCCGCGACCATCGGGCCGACCACGAACCTGGTCGAGTACGGCATCGACTCGCTGAGCATCCTGGACATCACCGCCAAGCTGGAGCAGCGGTTCGGGCCGCTGTCCAAGACCATCTTCTTCGAGTACCTGAACCTCGCGGACGTGGCCGCGCACTTCGTGGCCACGCGTCGGGAGCAGTTGGTGGCCCTGCTGGGCGAGTCGTCACCGCCACCGGCACCGGCACCGGTCGCGGAAACGGAGCCGGTGGCACCGGTGACGGGGCCGGCACCCGCCACCGCCGTGGTCCGGGAGCGCGATCGCGGGGACCGGCACGACATCGCGATCATCGGCGTGTCCGGGCGGTACCCCGGTGCGGACACGATGGACGAGCTGTGGGACCTGCTGGAGCAGGGCCGGCACGCGTTCGAGGAGGTCCCGGCCGAGCGCTGGGACCACGGGGCCGCCTACGACAGCGACCGGTCCGTCCCGGGCAAGACCGTGATCAGGACCGGGACGTTCCTGCGCGACATCGACAAGTTCGACCCGCGCTACTTCCGCGTCTCCAAGCGCGAGGCCGAGCAGTTGTCCCCCGAGGTCCGGCTGTTCCTCCAGATCGGTGTCCAGGCCCTGGAGGACGCGGGCTACTCGCGGGAGACCATCCAGCGCCGCTACCAGGGCGACGTCGGCGTGCTCGTGGGGACCATGAGCAACCACTACAACCTGTACGGCTTCCAGAACAGCCTGACCCGGGGGTCGCCGCAGACCGGCAGCTACACCGGGACCATCCCGAACATGCTGTCCTACTTCTACGGCCTCACCGGGCCGTCGATCTTCGTGGACACCATGTGCTCGGCGTCCTCGACCTGCGTGCACCAGGCGGTGCAGATGCTGCGGGCGGGCGAGTGCGCGATGGTGGTCGCGGGCGGCGTGAACCTGCTGCTGCACCCGTACAACCTGATCACCTCGTCGCAGGAGCACTTCACCACCGGCACCTCCGACGTGATCCGCAGCTTCGGGCGCGGGGTGGACGGCACGATCCTCGGCGAGGGCGTCGGCGCGGTCGTGCTCAAGCCGCTGGTGGACGCCGAGCGCGACGGCGACCACGTGTACGCGGTGATCAAGGGGACCGCGCTGGCCAACGCCGGGGTCAGGAACGGCTTCACCGTGCCCAACCCGGTCATGCAGGCACGTGCGATCGAGAAGGCGATCGACGACGCCGGTGTCGACCCGAGGACGATCGGCTACGTCGAGGGCCACGGCTCGGGGACGGCGTTGGGCGACCCCGTCGAGGTCCACGCGTTGACGTCCGCCTACCGCCGGTACACGTCGGACACCGGGTTCTGCGCGCTCGGGTCCGTCAAGGCCAACCTGGGGCACCTGCTCGCGGCGGCGGGCATGATCGGCACGGCCAGGGTGCTGCTCCAGTTGCGCCACCGCAAGCTGGTGCCGTCACTGCACAGCGCCGAGCCCAATCCGGACATCGACTTCGCCGCGACGCCGTTCCGGGTGCAGCAGGCGCTGTCCGACTGGCACCCGGTGGTGACCGAGGTCGACGGCGGGCCGGTCACCCACCCGCGTCGGGCCGGCATCACGTCGATCGGCGCGGGCGGCATGAACTCCCACATCGTCGTCGAGGAGCACCCCGGACACCCCCGGCGGCGGGAACCGTTCGGCGAGCAGGTGTTCGTGTTCTCCGCGATGAACGAGGCGGCGCTCGGGCGCTACCTGACGTCGTTCCGCGACTTCCTGGCCGGTGCGGAGGAGGGCGACCTCCCCGACATCGCCTTCACGCTGCGCGTGGGCAAGAACGAGCTGCCCCACCGCTGGGCGTTCACCGCTGCGGACAAGCGCACGGCGTTGGCGGCCGTCGACGGGTACCTGAAGGGCGGGCGGGAGCTGCCTGCCGACGAGCCGGCGGCGACCTGGGTCGGTGGTGGGAGTGTCGACTGGGATCTGCTGCCCTCGGCACGGCGGGTGTCGCTGCCGGCGTACCCGTTCGAGAAGGTGCGCTGCTGGGTCGAGCCGACCGGGGGCGCGCCGTCGGTGCTGGCCCCGCTCGCGCTGCGGGAGCGCCTGCACCCGTTCCTGGGCCGCAACGAATCCGACGTCCGGGGCCTGCGTTACGGCACGGACGTCGACCTCGGCGACTTGCTCGACTACACCTACCGGCGGGACAAGGCGGTCGCCGTCGTGCCCACCTTCGTGGCCGACCTCGCGTTGGCCACCGCGAAGGTCAGCGGGTTCGCGGCGGAGGCGTCCGTGCACGACCTCCGCGTGCTGCGGCCGGTCGACTGGTCCGCGACCGGGCGCCTGGTCACCGAATTCGCCGACGGGCGCGGCACCGTGCGGACCGAGGCCGGGCCGGCTGCGGAGTTCGCGGTGCGGGCGGCGACCGCGCCGTCCGGGCGGTTCGACCCGACGGGGTTGCGGCAGGTGCTCACGGGGGAGCGGTTCCTGGCCGAACTGGCCGAGGGCGGCCTGGTCTACCGGCCCGAGTCGGGCGCGGTCGACGGCGTGTTCCGCACCTCGGACGGCCACACCGTGCTCAGCCTCGGGCGACCCCGGTTCGAGCAGGACCACGTGCGGCGCAACACCACCGTCGAGCCGGCCGTGCTCGCCGCGATCGCCCAGGGCGTGCAGTGGGAGGCCAGGCGCGCCGGGGAACCGGACTGGCCGGGGTTCGCGCTCAACCGCGTCGACCGGATCCACGTGCGGGCCGGGGCACCGGTCGAGCGGGTGGTGTTCGAGGACGATCGCGTCCTGCTGGTCGGCGACGGCGGTGCCGTCGTCGGGGAGCTGACCGGGCTGGGGCGGGGTGTCGGCGGTACGGCACCGGCCGGCCGGGCGGCGGCGCGGCCCGGACCGCCGCGCGCGGATTCGTCCGTGGTGGACGGATTGCGGTCGATCGCGGCGGGCATCCTCAAGTTCGCGCCGGACGAGCTGGACCCGGCCACCGGTTTGGACGCCTTCGGCTTCGACTCGATCTCCCTGGTGAGGTTCGCGGAGGAGATCGACGAGCGGTTCGGCGTCAAGATCAGCCCGGCGGTCTTCTTCGACGTCAGCACGTTGGCGGCGTTGGGCGCGTACGTGGCGGACCGGCTCGGTGCCGAGTCCGGGACCCTCGCGGTCGACGCCGTCGAGCCCGCCCCGCCCCGCCCCGGGGCCGTCGTCGGTGCCGGCGGGCCGCGGGCCGACGCCGATCTCCGGCCGCCGATCGCCGTGGTCGGTGCCGCCGGCCGGTTCCCCGGTGCCGGGAACCCGGCCGAGTTCTGGGCCAACCTGGTCGCGGGCCGGGACTCCGTCGGGGAGTTCCCGATGGACCGGTACGCGGGCGAGCACCGCCGGCGCGTCGAGGCGCAGGACTTCCCGAAGCGGATGGGTGCGCTCGACGACGTCGACGCCTTCGACGCGGCGTTCTTCGGCCTGCTGCCGCGCGAGGTCGAGCTGATGGACCCGCAGCACCGGCTCGTGCTGGAAACGGTGTGGCAGGCGCTGGAGGACAGCGCTTACCGGCCCGCCGACCTGCCGTCGAACACGGGGGTGTTCATCGGCGTCACGGGCAACGACTACGCGACCGGGCTGACCGCGCTGGGCGTGCCGCCGGACGCGTTCACCTCGACCGGGACGACCCACTCGATCCTGGCGAACCGCGTCTCGTACCTGCTCGACGTGCGCGGCCCGAGCGAACCGGTCGACACGGCGTGCTCCAGCTCGCTGGTGGCGGTGCACCGCGCGATCGAGGCGATCCGCTCCGGGGCCTGCGACATGGCGTTGGCGGGTGGGGTGAACGTGCTGCTGGCCGCCGACACGTTCGTCAGCGCCCACCGCGCGGGGATGCTCAGCCCGGACGGCCTGTGCCGGACCTTCGACGCCCGGGCGAACGGCTACGTGCGCGGCGAGGGCGTCGGCGTGGTCGTGCTCAAACCGCTGTCGGCGGCGGAACGCGACGGTGACGCCATCCTCGGTGTGCTCCGGGGGAGCGCGTGCAACCACGGCGGACGGGCGAACTCGCTCACCGCCCCGAACGCGGACGCCCAGGCGGAGCTGGTGGTCGCGGCCGTCGGCGACCTCGACCCGGACACCATCGGCTACGTCGAGGCGCACGGCACCGGAACCGCCCTGGGCGACCCGGTGGAGGTCCGCGCGCTGCGGACGGCGTTGCGCCGGCTGGGCCGCCGGGACGACGGCGGGTGCGGCATCGGCTCGGTCAAGACCAACATCGGCCACCTGGAATCGGCTGCGGGCATCGCCGGGCTGATGAAGGTGCTGCTCGCCCTCGAACACGGCGTGCTGCCCGCTTCCCTGCACGTCGGGGAGGTCAACCCGTACCTCGAACTCGACGGCGGACCGCTCCGCATCGTGCGGGAGAACGAACCCTGGCCGCGTTCGCGCGACGGTGCGCCGCGCCGTGCCGGGGTGAGCAGCTTCGGGTTCGGCGGCGTCAACGCGCACGTGGTGGTCGAGGAGTACCGGGGCGGCGAGGAGGTCGGCGAGGAGGCTGGGCCGTTCGCGGTGCCGTTGTCGGCGCGCAACGCGCGACAGCTGACCGAACGGGCGCGGGACCTGCTGGCCCACCTGGCGGGCGCGGGCGAGGTGTCGCTCGGGTCCGTCGCGTGGAGCCTCCAGGTCGGCCGGGAGGAGATGGCGGAACGGGTCGGCTGGGTCGTCTCGTCCCGCGCCGAACTGGTCGAGCGGTTGACGGCGTTCGTCGCCGACGGGGAGCGGGGTTCGGCTGAAGGGCCGATCGCGCGGTGGGTGCGCGGTGACAGCGTCGATTGGCGCTCGCTGCACGACGGGCCGCCGCCCCGGCGGGTGCGGCTGCCCGGGTACCCGTTCGCGCGCGACCGGTTCTGGTTCCCGGTCGTCGGGAAGAGGACCGGGACGGTGCTGCTCACCCCGGAGTGGACGGCGCAGGAGGCGACCGGGGACGCCGGGTACGACCGGCGGGTGGTCGTGCTGTGCGGGATCGACGCCGACGTCCCCGGTGCTGTGCGGATCACCACGGACAAGCGGCGGCCGGAGAGCCGGTTCCGCGACCTGTCGTGGCGGTTGCTGGAGACCGTGCGCGACCTCGACGTGCGCCGGGGTCGGACGTTGGTACAGGTCGTCACGGACGGCGTCGCACCGACCGGCCTGCTCCGGTCCGTGGGCAGGGAGAACCCCGGGATCGTCGGCCAGGTGATCGTGGCGGACGGGGCCGAGGCCGCTGCCGTCCTCGCGGAGAACGCCCCTTCCGGGGACGACCTCGTCGTCTACCGCGGGGGTGTCCGGCACACGCGCGGCTGGACCGCGGTCGCGCCCGAGGCCGGCGACCCGCCCTGGCGCGCGGGCGGGGTGTACCTGATCACCGGTGGCACGGGCGGTCTCGGCGCGCTGACCGCCCGTCGGATCGCCGCCGACACCCACCGGGCCTCCCTCGTGCTCGTCGGCCGGTCGCCGGTGGACGACCGCGTCGAAGCCCTGCTCGCCGACCTGCGGCGGGCCGGTGCGGACGCGCGGTACGCGCGCGCCGACGTGTCCCGCTGGGAGGAGGTGCGGCACCTCGTCGCCGAGGCGGGGGAGATCACCGGGATCGTGCACGCGGCGGGCGTGCTGCGGGACGGCCCGTACGGGGACAAGAACGCCGAGGGCTGGGCCGACGTGCTCGGCGCGAAGGTCGACGGCCTGGTGCACCTCGACCGGGCGACGGAGCACTGCCCGCTGGAGTTCGTGCTGGCGTTCTCCTCCGGCGCCGGGATCACCGGCAACCCCGGGCAGGCGGACTACGCGGTCGCCAACGCGTTCCTCGACCAGTTCGCCGCCGAGCGGAACTCGCAGGTCGCGGAAGGGCGTCGTCGTGGGCGCACGCTGTCGGTCGCGTGGCCGTTGTGGGCCGACGGCGGGATGCGGGTCGGCGACGACGCGCGGGCGTACCTGTGGCGGGACCGGGGCCTGTCGCCGATGCCCACCGAGGACGGGTTCACGGCGCTGGTCGACGCCTGGAACACCGGGGCCGACGTGGTGTGGGTCCACCACGGCGACCCGGAACGGGCCGGGACCACCGCCGCCCCGCCGGGGGCGGCAACCGACCCGGCACCGCCCCTGCCGGTGGTGCCGGAGCAAGCGACACCCGGGCCCGCGAAGCCCGAGCCGGCGCGGGTCGTGGCCGACCCCGCCGCGCTCGACGGGCTGCTGACCCTGTTCGCCCGGGTCACCGGGCTCGCGCCGGACGCCGTCGACGCCGATCGGCCACTGGTCGACGTGGGCCTGGACTCGGTCATGATCATCCAGCTCAACCGGGAACTGGTCCGGACCGGTGCGGACGTCCCGTCGACGATCTTCTACGAGCAGCCGACCCTGCGGGCGGTGGCGGCCCGCCTCGCCACCGCGCCGGAACCGACCAGACAGGCCCCGACCGCCCCGGTGGCGCTCGCCGTCCCGGCTGTGGTGCCGTCCCCGCGCGCGGAGCCGCGCCCGGCCCCCTCCGGGCGGCCCGCCGGCACCGGCGAGCCGATCGCGGTCATCGGGCTGAGCGGGCACTACCCGGGCGCGGCCGACCTGGACCGCTTCTGGGACAACCTGAAGGCGGGCCGCGACTGCATCCGCGAGGTGGACCGCTGGCCGTTGGAGGGCTTCTTCGAGCCGGATCGCGACACGGCCGTCGCCACCGGCCGCAGCTACGGCAAGTGGGGCGGGTTCCTGGACGACTTCGCGGAGTTCGACCCCCGGTTCTTCGGCATCGCCCCGCGTGAGGCCTACGCCATGGACCCGCAGGAGCGGCTGTTCGTGCAGGCGGCGTGGGAGGTGCTGGAGGACGCGGGCTACCCGAGGACGCGCCTGGCCGCGCGCCACGGCGGCGGGGTCGGGGTGTTCGCGGGCGTCACCAAGGTCGGCCACGCCCGGCACGGGGTGGGCCGGCTGCCTTCGGGTGAGTTGGTGGTGCCGGGACTGTCGTTCGCCTCGCTGAGCGCACGCGTGTCGTTCCTGCTGGACCTGCGCGGGCCGAGCCTGACGGTCGACACGATGTGCTCGGCGTCGCTCACCGCGATCCACGAGGCGTGCGAACAACTCCGGCGCGGTGCGTGCGACGCGGCGATCGCGGGCGGGGTGAACCTCTACGCGCACCCGCTGGACTACGTCGAGCTGTGCGCCTCCGGGATGCTCTCGCCCGACGAGCGCTGCCGCAGCTTCGGAGAGGGCGGGCGCGGGTTCGTGCCGGGCGAGGGCGTGGGGTGCGTGCTGCTCAAGCCGCTGTCCCGGGCGGAGGCGGACGGGGATCGGGTGCTCGGCGTGATCCGGGGCTCCGGGGTCAACCACGGCGGGCGCACCGGTGGCTACACCGTGCCGAGCCCGCCGGCCCAGGCGGACCTGATCCGGCTGGTGCTGGACCGCGCCGGGGTGTCCGCCCGGCAGGTCGGCTACGTCGAGGCGCACGGGACCGGCACCGAACTCGGCGACCCGATCGAGATCGCCGGCCTCACCGCCGCGTTCGAGCGGGACACGGCGGACCGGGGCTACTGCGCGATCGGCTCGGTCAAGTCGGGCATCGGGCACCTCGAAGCCGCCGCCGGGGTGGCCGGGTTGACCAAGGTCCTGCTCCAACTGCGGCACCGGGAGTTGGTGCCGACCCTGCACGCCGAGCGGACCAACCCGAACATCGACTTCGAGCGCAGCCCGTTCCGGTTGCGGCGCGAGGCGGGTCCGTGGCACTCCGACGGGCCGCGCATCGCGGCCGTGTCGTCGTTCGGTGCGGGCGGCTCGAACGCGCACCTGGTCGTCGAGGAGTACACCCGGCCGCAGACCGGTGGCCCCGCGGGTGCCGCGGAGCAGGTCGTCGTGCTCTCCGCACGGACCCCCGATCAGCTCGCCGCGTCCGTCGACCGGCTCGCCGCGTTCCTCGACCGCAACCCGGGCACCGACCTCGCCGACCTGGCGTACACGCTCCAGGTCGGGCGGGAGGCGATGGCCGAGCGGTACGCGATCGCGGTCTCGTCGGTGGAAGAGCTGCGGGCCGGCTTGCGGGCCGGTCGCGGTCACCGGGGCAGCGCGGCGACGACGGGGGACCTGCTCGCGGAGCTGACCGGGGACGACGACCTGCGGGAACTGGTCGCGCAGCGGTGGCTCGCCGCCGGCAAGCCGGGCAGGTTCGCCGCCTTGTGGGCGGCCGGCGGCGAGGTGGCCTGGGCGCGGCTGCACCACGGGGCGACCCGCCGGGTGGTGTCGCTGCCGACGTACCCGTTCGCCCGCGACCGGTTCTGGATCGGCGACCTCACCGGGGCCACGCCGACACCGGCCGAGGAACCGGAGGTCGTGCGGGCCGACACGTCCGTGCCCGACCTGGTCCGGGAGACGATCGCCCGTGCGTTGGCGATGGACGCCGCCGAGATCGAGGGCGGCGCGGTGTTCGCCGACTACGGCTTGGACTCGATCCTGGCGGTCCGCGTCGTGCACCGGCTCAACGAAGCGCTGACGCTGAGCCTGCCCACGAGTGCGGTGTTCGACTTCCCGACGGCCGACCGGCTGACCGCACACCTGCTGACCGAGCACCCCGACGCGGTCGAACGCGCCCCGGCACCGCGGCACAGCCCACGCCCCGGCCCCGGACGGACCGAGGGGCACGGCCCGATCGCGGTGGTCGGCATGAGCGGCCGATTCGCCGGCGCGGACTCGCTGGACCGGCTGTGGGCGCACCTGGCCGCCGGGGACGACCTGGTCACCGGGCCGACCCGGTTCGACCCCGCCGACCTGGGCGCCTGTCCCAAAGGTGGCTTCCTGGACCGGATCGACGAGTTCGACGCCATGTTCTTCGGCATCTCCGGCACCGAGGCTGCGGTGATGGACCCGCAACAGCGGCTGCTGCTGGAGGAGTCGTGGAAGGCGCTGGAGGACGCCGGTTACGCGGGCGCGGCGGGGCGCGAGAGGTGCGGCGTCTACGTCGGGGCGTGGGCGGGCGACTACGAGTCGCTGCTCGGCCACGACGCCCCGGCGCAGACCTTGTGGGGCAACATGGCCTCGGTCATCCCCAGCCGGGTGTCCTACTTCCTCGACCTCAACGGCCCGGCGATGGCCGTGGACACGTCCTGCTCCAGTTCGCTCGTGGCCATCGAGTTGGCGTGCAAGGATTTGTGGTCCGGCGAGACCGCGATGGCGCTGGCGGGCGGGGTGTTCGTCCAGTCCACGCCACGGCTGTACCGGCTCGCGGGGCGCGCCGGGATGCTCTCGCCGACCGGCGGCTGCCGTGCGTTCGACCACCGCGCCGACGGTTTCGTGCCCGGCGAGGGCGTCGGGGTCGTGGTGCTCAAACGGCTGGCGGACGCGGTGGCGGACGGTGACCACGTCCACGGCGTGATCCGGGCCGTCGGCGTCAACCAGGACGGCGCGACGAACGGGATCACCGCGCCGAGTTCGACGTCCCAGGAGAGCCTGCTCCGCGACGTGTACGGGCGGTTCGGCGTCGACGCGGGGCGCATCGGCCTCGTCGAGGCGCACGGAACCGGCACCAGGCTCGGCGATCCCATCGAGTTCCAGGCCCTCACCCGTGCCTTCCGCGCCCACACCGACAAGGTGGGGTACTGCGCGCTCGGGTCGGTGAAGACCAACATCGGGCACACCCAGTTCGCGGCCGGCATCGCCGGGGTGCTCAAGGTGCTGTTGGCGATCAAACACCGGAAAATCCCGGCTTCGCTGCACTTCGAGGCCGCGAACGAGGCGATCCCCCTCGGCGGGAGCCCGTTCTACGTCAGCGAACGCACGCACGACTGGGAGGTGCCCGACGGCGGACCGCGCTGCGGGGTGGTGAGTTCGTTCGGAGCCAGCGGGACCAACGCGCACATCGTGGTCGAGGAGGCCCCGCCCGTCGCGCGGACCGCCGTGCCAGGGGCGGAGCACGTGGTGGTGCTGTCGGCGCGGACCGACGACCAGCTGGCCGAGCAGAAGCGCCGACTGGGAGCGCACGTCCGGGCCGACGCCTCGATCGACCTCGGCGACCTCGCCCACACGCTGGCCGTCGGCAGGCAGACGTTCCCGCGCCGGTTCACGTGCGTCGTCCGTGACCGCGACGAGCTGATCCAGGCACTGGACGGCACGGCCCCGGCCCGCACGGGCGACGTCCCGGTGCAGGCCCGGGGGAGGCGCATCCCGTTGCCCACCTACCCCTTCGCCCGGGACCGGCACTGGCCCGCGAACGACCACCGGGTGACGCTGACCCCCGACGACGTCCTGTTGCGCGACCACGTGGTGCGCGGCCGGCGCATCCTGCCCGCGGTCGCGCACCTCGACCTCGCCCGCCGGGCGTTCGGCGCCCTGCCGGTGCGGATGAGCAACGTGACGTGGGTGCGGCCGCTGGACGTGTCGGACGGTCCGGTCGACGTGCGGATCGACCTGCGCGCCGCCGACCGGGGCGGCCACCGCTTCGAGATCACCGCCGACGGGACCACGTGCTGCGAAGGCACCATCGCGGTGTCCGACGCGCCGCGCCCGGCACCGGTCGATCTCGCCGGACTGCGTTCGGCGTGCCCGGAAGCGGTGTCCGGCGAGCGGGTGCACGACGCGCTGGTCACCATGGGCATCGACCACGGCCCCACGCTGCGGGCGATCCGGCAGGCGCGGGTCGGTACCGGGGTGGTGGTCGCGGAGCTGGTGCTGCCCTCCGGCGCGCAGCCGGGACCGCTGGCACCCGCCCTGCTCGATTCGGCGATCCAGGCGGCGGTGGCCGCCCACCCCACCGGGATGCGGCACACGGCCGTGCCGTTCGCGTTGGACCGGCTCGACCTCCACCGCCCCTGCCCGGCCCGGGTGTGGGCCGTGGTGCGCGGCGTCGACGCGGAGCCGATCGGCAGGCTGGACATCGACCTGGTCGACCCGGACGGCGAGGTCTGCGTGCGGCTGACCGGGTACGCCCAACGTCCTCTGGCGTCCACCGGACCCGCGCTCTTCGCGCCCGTGTGGGACGTGGTCGACACCTCCGACGCGACCGTGCCGGCCGCCGGTGACCGGGTGCTGGTGGTCGGGGCGTCACCGCTGCCCGGAACGTCGACCTGGCCGTTGCCGCCGTCGGCGTCCGTCGAGGAGACGACGGCCGCTCTGCGCGACCTGGGACCGGTGGACCACCTCGTGTGGTCCGCGCCCGAGACCGGGCTCGAACCGTCCGACGCGGCCGGGTACACCGCCGCCCAGGAGAACGGTGTCGTCGCCGCGTTCCGCATGGTCAAGGCGCTGCTCGCCCTCGGGTACGACGCCCGGCCGCTGGGGATCACGCTCGTCACGGTCCGCGCGCTCGCCACCCACGCCACCGACCCGGTCCAACCGGCGCACGCCGGACTGCACGGCCTGTTCGGCTCCCTGGGCCGCGAGTACGGGCAGTGGAGCGTCCGCCGCGTCGACCTCGACGGCACCGGGTGGCCCCCGGACCTCACGGCCCTGCCCGCGCGGTCGCCGGACGACAGCCGGGTCCGGCGGGCCGGTCAGTGGCTGGCGCGGCGGTGGGCACCGTGCGACGCCCCGGCACGGCCGGTGTACCGCGAGGGCGGGGTCTACGTGGTGATCGGCGGGGCCGGCGGCCTGGGCACGGCGTGGACCCGGCACGTGGTGCGCAACCACGGCGCGCACGTGACGTGGATCGGTCGCACCCCGCACGACGAGACCATCGAGGAGAAGCTCCGCTCGGTGGAGGGCCGCGGCACCGTCCACTACGTCAGCGCCGACGCCGCCGACCCCGCCGCGCTGCGCGCCGCCGTGGCGGAGGTCAAGCAGCGCCACGGGGTCGTCCACGGGGTCGTCCAGTCCGCGTTGGTGCTGCGGGACAGCACGTTCGCGCGGATGGACGAGACCGCGCTGCGGGCGGCGCTGGCGGCGAAGGTCGGCGTCACCACCGCGATGGCCGAGGTCTTCGACGGGGAGGTGCTGGACTTCGCGGTGCTGCTGTCGTCCATGCAGTCGTTCACGACGGCGGCCGGGCAGGGCAACTACGCGGCCGGGTGCACGTTCAGCGACGCGTTCGCGCACGCGCTCGGCCGGCGCTGGGACACCCCGGTCCGGGTGATGAACTGGGGCTGGTGGGGCAGTCTGGGCAGCGTCACGTCGGAGTACCACCGGGAACGGCTGAGCCGGGTCGGGCTGGTGTCGATCGAGCCGCCGGAGGGGTTCGCGGCCCTGGACGCGCTGCTCGGCGGTGACCAGCGGCAGCTCGCGTTCGTCAAGACCGACGAGCGCAACGCGTTGCCGAACTTCGACCGGGACACCGTGGTCGCGGTGCACGACCGGACGCCGTCACGGGTCCCCGGGGAGCTGCTGCGGGCGGTGGACGACGTGCCCGACTTCGTCGCCGAGGTCGTGCGGTGGCGTCGGGACGAACGGGACCCCTGGTTGGCCAGGGTGTTGTCGGCGCAGCTGGCGACGGTCGACCCGGCCGCGATCCGGCCCGCGTACGCCGAGTGGTCGAAGCACAACGACCCGGTGCCGGCCGAACCGGCGGACGAGGTGCTCCGGCAGTGGGACCGGCAGTGCCGGCTGTGGTCGACCGACGCCGACCGCGCGGCCGAGCTGCGGTTGGCGACCGCCATGCTCAAGGCGTTGCCGGACGTCCTCACGGGCCGGACCCCGGCCACCGACGTCATGTTCCCGCGCGGTTCTCTGGAACTGGTGGAGGGGTGCTACCGGAACAACCGGGCCGCCGACCTGTTCAACCACGCCCTGGCCCACGCGGTCACCACGATCGTCGCGGAGCGGCTGCGCCGGGAGCCGGGTGCCCGGCTGAGGGTCCTGGAGATCGGTGCCGGGACCGGCGGCACCAGCGCAGGTCTGTTCGCCGCGCTCGAACCGCACCGGGAGAACATCGGGACCTACGTCTACACGGACCTGTCCAAGGCGTTCCTCAACCACGCCCGCGCCGAGTACGGGCCCCGGGTGCCGTACCTGGACTACCGGCTGCTCGACGTCGAACGGCCGATCGCCGGGCAGGGCATCACCGAGGGGGACTTCGACCTCGTCATCGCCGCCAACGTGCTGCACGCGACCAGGGACACCCGCAACACCCTGCGCAACGCCAAAGCCGCGTTGAAAGCGGGCGGTTGGCTGCTGTTGAACGAGCTGTCCGCCTTCGACCTGTTCAGCCACGTGACGTTCGGTCTGCTGGAGGGCTGGTGGTTGTCCGACGACCGGTCGCTCCGGATCCCGGGTTCGCCCGCGCTGTCCCCGGACAGCTGGCGGGACGTGCTGGCGGGGGAGGGGTTCCCGACGGTCGTGTTCCCGCTGCCGGGGGCGTTGCCGCTGGGACAGCAGATCATCGCGGCCGAGAGCGACGGCGTGGCCCGACAAGCGGTCGTGCGGGCCGGCCGGCCGGAGCCCGCCACCACCGGACCGGTTCCCGAGCCCGCAGCGAAGCCGGACCTGCCGGAGTCGGACCTGCCGGAGTCGGACCTCGTGGAGTCCATCCGGGGCAAGGCCGCCGCCGTCCTGGGCATCCCGCCCGAGCGCATCGACACCTCCGTCCCGCTCACCGACTACGGCATGGACTCGATCCTCGTCCTCCGGTTCACCAACGCCCTGCGCGCGGACTTCGGCGACGACGTCTCCACCGCGCTGCTGTTCGAGGTCGAGACCGTCGACGCGCTGTGCGCCCACTTCGCCCGCACGGCGGGCCTGCGGTGGGACCTCGGGCGCAACCAGGAGGTCATGTACCGGGACCAGCGGCACCGGCCGGAGTCGACCCACTACAACCTGCCCCTCCTGTTCGAGATCCACGGCGACCTGGACGAAGCGGCCCTGGAGCGGGCGATCCGGGCGCAGTCGCGGATACACCCCGCGCTGGGCGCGGTCTTCGAGGAGCGGGACGGCGTGCCGCAGCTGGTGGTCGACCCCGACCGGGCGCCGTCGTTCGACCGCGTCGCCATCACGGCACCCGCGCGCGCCGCGCAACTGGCCGCCCTGCGCGAACTGGTCGAGCTGCCGTTCGACCTCGGGACCGGTCCACTGGTCCGGTCGCACCTGATATCCCTGGCCGGACAACGGCTGTTGCTCATCACCGCGCACCACACCCTGATGGACGGCACGTCGACGGCGATCGTGGTCCGCACGCTCAAGGACGCCTACCGGGGCCTGGAAAACCGACCCCGGGCCGACTACGGCGACTTCGTGGCCTGGGAACGGGCGCTGCTCGCCGGCCCGCAGGGGCACCGCCACCGCGACTACTGGGTGCGTGAATTGGGCGGACCGCGTGCGACCCTCTCGCTGCCCTACGACCGCCCGTACGACCCGACGCGGGTGTCGCGGGTGGAAGTGGTGGTGACCCGGCTGTCACCGGCGCTGGCCGTCGCGCTGGCGGACAAGGCCAAGGAACACCGGGTCAGCGTCGCCACCGCGTTGTTCGCCACCTACGTGCGGTTCCTGCAACGCGCGAGCGGGCAGGACGACGTGACGGTCGGCATGACCACCGCCGCCCGCTACGAGGAGCGGTTCCAGGACGTGGTGGGCCAGTTCGCGAACTGCCTGCCGATCCGCTGCACGGTGACCGGGGACTTCCCGGAACTGCTCGGATCGTTGCGGCACAAGGTGGCTTCCGCCATCGAGCACGGTGGCTTCCCACTGCCGGAGATCGCCCGCGCGGTGGGTGCCCGCGAGCCGCTGGTGTCGGCGAACTTCCTGTTCCAGAACTTCGCCGGGGCCGAACTGCTCGGCAACGACTCGCCGGCCGACCCGGGCGAGCTGGACCTGCGGCTGTTCGACGACCTGCCCTACGCGGGGGAGTACCCGCTCGCGGCGGAGGTCTACCGGGACGGCGAGGGGTGGAAGGTGTTCCTCAAGTACGACGCCGACGCCTTCGACGAGACCACCGCCCGACGCATGGCGGCCGAGTGGCACGAGATCGTCCGCAGCGAGTTGGAGGGGTGAGCGCCGGCGGCGGGCGGCACTCCGTCAGGCGAGGGTGGCGAGCACGGCCGGGTCGTAGGGAAGCGCCCGCGCCAGCTCGCCGCGCAGCGCCAACGCCGCCCAGTCCGGGTTGGCCAGCAACGGCCTGCCCACCGCGACCAGGTCGAACTCGTTGCGCGCCAAGCGGTCCAGCAGCTCGTCGATGCCGGTGACCCCGGACCGCGCGGTGAACCCCTCGGCGAACCCACCGCCGTCGCCGTACTGCTGCTCCATGCCGACCGAGCCGACCGTGACGGCGGCCTTGCCGGTGAGCTTGCGCGCCCAGCCGGCGAGGTTCAGCTCGCCGCGGTCGAACTCGGGCAGCCAGTAGCGGCGGGTGGAGGCGTGGAACACGTCGACCCCGGCATCGGCCAGCGGGGTGAGCAACTCGGCCAGCTCGTCCGGCGTCTCCGCGATCCGGGCGTCGTAGTTGTACAGCTTCCACTGGGAGAGCCGGAAGAAGACCGGGAACCCGGGGCCGACGGCCGCCCGCACGGCCCGCACGACCTCGGCGGCGAAGCGCGCCCGGGACGCCGGGTCGCCGCCGTAGCGGTCGGTGCGCCGATTGGTTCGACCCCACAGGAAGTCGTCGATCAGGTAGCCGTGCGCGCCGTGCAGTTCGACCCCGTCGAACCCCAGGCGTTCGGCGGTGGCCGCACCGTCGGCGAAGGCGGCCACGGCGTCGTCGATGTCCCGCTGGGACATGGCCCGCCCCGCCGGCGCGCCGTCGAGCCCCACCCCGGACGGGCCTTCGGCGGCCGGCTCGGCGAGCGTGCGCGCGGCACCGGAGTGCCACAGCTGCGGGATGATCCGCCCGCCCGCCTCGTGCACCCGTTCCACCACCCGGGCCCAGCCGGCGAGAGCCCGGTCGCCGTGGAACCGGGGTACGTTCTCGTACGCCTCGGCGGCGGGCCGGTCGACGTAGGTGCCCTCGGTGATGATCAGCCCCACCTGGTTGGCGGCCCGCCTGGCGTAGTACTCCGCCACCCCCGGGCCGGGCACCCCGCCGGGAGACTGCATCCTGGTCATCGGCGCCATCACGATCCGGTTGGGCAGCACCAGATCGCCGACACCGAACGGTTCGTCGAGGTTCGCCATCATTCCTCCCGGTTCGGTCCGCTCTTTCGCGGATCGCGCGAGCTTCCCGTCCCGCGCGGTATTCGGCGGGCGGACGGGAGAAGTTGGTGACCGGACAGCGGCAGTGCATGATTATTCGGCACGCCGGCACCGACGTCCAGTCGACATGCGCGCCCGATCGGTGCTCCGATGGATCGATTTGTGCGATCCGGTGCATCGGAAAAGTCTGGTTGACCATGCTGCCCAGGTTCGTCGACAGTGGTGGGATGCGCACTCGAATCGTGCGTGTTCGGGTTGACGACCAGGAGGTCCGGCGTGGCCACGATTGGACTCATCGGCAGCGGCCTGATCGGCGGCACGGTCGCACGGCTGGTCGTCACCGCAGGTCACGACGTGCTGCTGAGCAACAGTCGCCCCCCTGGAACCCTGGCCGCACTGGCCGGTGCACTGGGACCTCGGGCCCGCACCGCCACCCCGACCGAAGCCGCGACGGCCGGTGACGTCGTGGTGATCGCCATCCCGTTCAAGGCGTACCAAACGATCCCCGTCGCACCGCTGCGCGGAAAGACGGTCGTCGACACCACCAACTACTACCCGGAACGCGACGGAGACATGGCGGACCTCGAATCCGAAACCGCCACCACAGGTGAGCTGTTGCAGCTCCACCTGCCGGAATCCCACGTGGTGAAGGCGATGAACAACATCTACTACAAGCACCTCGGGCAGTTGGCCCGCCCTCGTGGTGCCGTCGATCGTTCGACACTGCCGATCGCGGGGAACGACCCATCGGCGAAGAAGACCGTCGCCGGTTTCCTGGATGCGCTCGGCTACGACACCTTGGACACGGGCCCGCTGTCGGAGGCGTGGCGCTTCGACCGTGACACTCCGGCATACGCACACCCGTACACCGAACCGCCCGTCGATGCAGCCGCCCTGCGAGCCACGCTCGACGCCGCACACCGCCACCCCGCCAGGTAACGACCCACGTTCCGCTCGCTCCCGTCCGACACGTGTTTCGCCGATGAACCACCGGATCCGACCCTGTCCGTGCGGGAGTGCGGGCTGGCGAAGGTTCGACCACGGCGCGTTCCGATCCCCCTGTGGTCTCCCGGTGAGTCCATAAAGGATGGTCAGGCGGATCTGCGGCGAACCCCGATGTGGCCGCGTTGTCCGCTCGAACGCCCGTGGCCGCACGTCCCCAGCGGGATCACGTCGTCCCTGCCACCTGCGGACACCGCGCCGGGTCCCTGTGCGTACTTGGCTCCTCGCCGTGGACATCACCGCCCACGAGCACACCTTCCGCATGCCCGGACAAACCCTCGGCCGGCGTCACCAGCCACGACGTGCACACCGTCACCAGCACAACGGCTCATGCAAAGGGGCCTTCGGTGATGAACCGGCGCAGGCCGCGGGCGAACGTCCGGGCTTCGCCTGGCGGCCAGGCGGTGAGGCTTGCGGTGATGTGGGCGGCCAGGCGGCGGCGTAGCTCGTCCACCGCGCGTTCGCCCTGTTCGGTGAGGACCAGCAGGGTCGCTCGCCGGTCGAAGGGGTCGGGTTCGCGGCGGACCAGTCCGGCCTGTTCCAGTCTGGAGGCGCGGCGGGTGACGCCGGAGCGGTCGAGGCCCACCTCCGAGGCCAGGTCGGCTGCGCTTCGGGGGCCGATCCTGGCCACCGCGCTCAAGACCGGGTAGGTCAGTTCGTCCAGCGCTTCGCCCATGTCGGCGGTCAGCGTCTTGTACAGCCGGGCACGTGTGGCGCGCCTGAGCAGCACGCCCAGTGCGTCGGCGATCTCGCCTCCTACCTCATTCTGCATCCCCGCAGACTACCGTGCGCCGCGCACGCATCATGTGCTAGCTTCATCGTAGTGCGTGCGTGGCGCACGCATATCGACTGTGACTGCGAAAGGATCTCCATGAACCGGACCGGTATCCGTGCCGCCCTCACTGACCTGTTGTTCACCCCCGGCCTCGACCTGTACGAGGCCACCGACCGGCACTTCGCCCCCGACTACCGCCAACGGACAGACGGGGAGTGGGCCGACCGCGAGGGGTTTGTCGAGCACATCGCCCACCTGCGCACGATCGTGACCGCAGGGTCTGTCGAGGTGCGCGACGAGCTGTACGACGGTGCCCACTACGCCGATCGTCACACCGTCGAGGTCGTCAAGACGGACGGATCGACCGTGCGCACGGAGGTCTACGTCTTCGGCGAGTTCGCGCCCGACGGGCGCTTCCGCCGTATCGAGGAAACCACGCTCATGCTGCACGGCTCGGATGTGGACCGGGACATCGGTCGCGCCCGTTGAGGTTTCAGCGCACGCCTGTCATCTGCTCGGCCAGGACGCCGATGCATTCCGTAGGCGTTCGTCCCGTGGTGCCCGTTGCCGCCCACCCGTCGAGGCGGGAGGCCGCGCTGCGGTTCACCGACCTGCGCTGGTTCGAGGAGCTACCGCATGGTGGTCACTTCGCCGCGCTTGAGCAGCCGGAGTCGTTGGTCAAACAGGTGCGCGGGTTCTTCCGCCTGTTCCGCTGACCGCCCGTGCCGCCCCCTGGGAAGTCCGCGCCCAGGGAAAGAAAGTCGCACAGGGCAACGGACATGGAGAACCTCACACACTCTGTCCGACGCCAAGCCGAATGGGCGCTCCCTCCATCGGCACGGAGCCCCCACCTGGCAGGCATCCACCGACGCCGACTTCCTCACGAGGATGCAGCGGATCCTCGACCGCTACGACCACCCGCCCGAGCGCGGACGCGTGATCTGCGTCGACGAGTTCGGGCCGCTGAACCTGATGCCGCGCAAGGACAATGCCTGGCGACCGGCGACGTCACCGCGCCGATCACGAGCCACCTACACCGACGTCACGGCGTGACGCACATGCTCGCCGCACTCGACCCGACCATCGGGAAGATCCACTACCGGATCCGGCGCCGCGAACGCCACCGCGAGTTCCCCGACCTGCTCAAGCGGATCGACGCAGCCGGGCGACCTGAGTGCGTTGAGCTGGGGCCGGGCGGGCCTTCAGATCCCGTCCGGCCCCACAGTCACGGCGCTGCAGTTCCGATGAAATTGCAGGGTTCCCAGAAAAGGAGGGAGGTGCCTCCGAGGGGATTCTCCATCCTCTTCCGGGAATCCTGTAGGCGGGTCTGCCGGGCGGTTGTCGCGGCCGTCAGGAGTTCTGCGGCCCCGTGATGTGTGTCCAGTTGGGGCTGAAGCTGCCGGTGTAGTTGTGTAGGTCGGTCCAGTTGCCTTGGTTGTCGATTCTTCCGGTGGTTACGGCACCGTCGCCGTTCCGGTAGAAGAGGACGCGGTCTCCGCCGACGTGAGCGATGCGCGACCAGTTCGGGCTGAAGCTGCCGGAGTAGTTCTGCAGGGTGGTCCAGTTGCCCTGGCTGTCGACCCTGCCCGTGACCACGGCGCCATCTCCGTTCCGGTAGAAGAGGACGCGGTCTTCTCCGACGTAGGTGATGTGTGTCCAGTTGGGGCTGAAGCTGCCGGTGTAGTTGTGTAGGTCGGTCCAGTTGCCTTGGTTGTCGATTCTTCCGGTGGTTACGGCACCGTCGCCGTTCCGGTAGAAGAGGACGCGGTCTCCGCCGACGTAGGTGATGTGTGTCCAGTTGGGGCTGAAGTTGCCGGTGTAGTTGCGTAGGTCGGTCCAGTTGCCCTGGCTGTCGATTCTTCCCGTGGTTACGGCACCGTCGCCAGCCCTATAGAAGAGGACGCGGTCTTCTCCGACGTAGGTGATGTGTGTCCAGTTCGGGCTGAAGCTGCCGGAGTAGTTCTGCAGGGTGGTCCAGTTGCCTTGGTTGTCGATTCTTCCGGTGGTTACGGCACCGTCGCCGTTCCGGTAGAAGAGAACGCGGTCCCCGCCGACGTGAGCGATGCGCGACCAGTTCGGGCTGAAGCTGCCGGAGTAGTTCTGCAGGGTGGTCCAGTTGCCCTGGCTGTCGACACTGCCGGTGGTCACGGCACCGTCGCCGTTCCGGTAGAACAGTGACGGTGTGGTGTTGGTCCCGGTGAACAGCAGGCGGTTGGGCGAGCCGGATCCGGGATTGACGATCACGTTGGGGGTGGCGGCGCCGAGGATCGCCTCGGCCACTTGGGCCGGGGTGGCGCTCGGGGCGGCCGACAGCAGCAGCGCCACCGCGCCGGCGACGTGCGGGGCGGCCATCGAGGTGCCGCTGATCGTGTTGGTCGCCGTGTCGCCGGTGCTCCAGTCCGAGGTGATGTTCACGCCGGGGGCGAACAGGTCGGTGCAGGCGCCGAAGTTGGAGCTCGACGCCCGGGTATCGGTGACATCCGAGGAGTTCACGGTCAGCGCGGCCGGTACGCGGCCGGGTGAGGAGCCGCACGCGTTGGCGTTGGAGTTGCCCGAGGCGACGACGAAGCTGATCCCGGAGTTGATCGCTGCGGTGACCGCGTCGTCCAACGCCTGTGACGCGCCGCCGCCGAGGCTCATGTTGGCCACCGCGGGGCGCACCGCGTTGCGCGTCACCCAGTCCACGCCGTCGATCACACCGGAGGTGCTGCCGGACCCGTTGCAGCCCAGCACTTTCACCGCGACCAGGCGCACACCCTTGGCCACGCCCGCGTTCGCACCGCCGACGGTGCCGGCGACATGGGTACCGTGGCCGTTGCAGTCGGTGTCGATGCCGTCGCCGGTGAAGTTCGCCGCGGACACCGCCCGGCCACCGAAGTCCACGTGCGTGGTGCGGATGCCGGTGTCGATGATGTAGGCGTGCACGCCGGACGCGGTGGTGTCATAGGTGTAGCGGTTGTCCAGTGGAAGAGTGCGCTGGTCGACGCGGTCCAGGCCCCAGGACGGGGTCGGGGTCTGGGTGGCGGCGGCCCTGATCACCGCGTCCTGCTGCACGTAAGCGACCCGCGCGTCGCTTGCGATCCTCGCCGCCGTCGCGGCGTCCGCCTTGAGCGCGAAGCCGTGCAGGGCGTGCTGCCACACCGCGGTGGCCACCCCGCCATACCGCGCGGTCAGCGAACCCACCGCAGCCGTGGTCGCCAGGGCGACTTGCGGCTTGAGCACCACGATGTAGCTGCCTGTAACGGTCTCACCCCCGGCCACGCGCACGCTACCGGTCTGCGCACCGGCCACCGCCGGCATCGCCAACGCCGCTGCGGCGATTACCGCCGACACCGACGCCGCGGCATTCAACAGGAACGATCTCAAGGAGCCCTCCCGGCCGTGCCGTGCAGGGAAACGAACAGGAACAATCGGTCAGGATGCTACGCAGCCGCTGCCACCGGGAGACAGCGCGGAATGCGAAATGATCTAAAGGGGCGGATGTAGTGCGCCCGCTCGGCCCAGAGCGACACCGGCAACAGATCCAAGTCGACCAATTGCCGCACAGTGAGGTGATCTCAGCGAGTTCAGGCTGGTCGTCCGTGCTCGAAATGGGTGAGAGTAAGGGCGGCTTTGACGATGTCGCCGATCTTGCGTGGGTTGGTGGTGAAGTGCCGTAAGGACCCTCCAGCGTCCGGTGAGCAGAGCGGCGGGGCCACCGTCGTGATCGTGCCAGGCATTCCATCCGACGCGGACCCTGTGGGGCGTCCGGCCGTTGAAGGGTCGACTGGAGGTCCCGTGTGCAGCCCGGTCCCTGTTCTGAGGAGGCGGTGGTCGGCGGGGGCGACCAGGAACCGCCGGCGTCGGGGCATTCGGCGACCGGCCAGGGGATCGCGCCGGGCACGCTCCGGCGCTGCCCAACGCGCTGCCGGCGGCAGGGGTGAGCCACCCGTCCGCACTGCTCCAGGCGTTCAACGTGCTCGGCGGCCAGAACGCGGTCGCGGGCGCGAGCGGCAAGTTGGACTAGGGCAACGTCGGCACCGTCCAGCGGAAGGTCGTGCCGCCGCCGGCGTTGGACCACGAGGGGACGCCGAAGTTGCAGGACCTGCTCCAGGATTTTGCTACGACCGTGCCTGGATTCCTCCTCGGCCAGTACGCCGACCGGTTCCGACTCCGCTCGCCGCAACCGCAGCGGAATCCTTCGCGGTCCTGGTTGCCCGCTGACGCTTCCGACCCTCCTTCATCGACGATGGTCTCTCGAACGCGCTCGGTCGACGGGCCACGGCCACCACCCGCACTCGACGTGCGGGATCGGCCCGGCCGATCAGCCCACGAGACCGGTTGTCGGGTCAACTCTCCGAGACGCGCCACCGGGTCGCTGCCTGGAACGACCCCGGTGTCGAGTCGACGGCGGGCATCCCCGCGGCGGTGAGGAGGTCGTGCACGGACTCCGTCAGTGAGCGGCGCGGCGTCCAGCCGAGGAGTTGGCGGGCACGGGAGACGTCCAGGCGTTGCCACAAGGTGCCTGAGCGGTTCGCGTCGGGCTCCTCCTCCAGGATGCGCACGGAGCGGCCGCTGCAGGTGATCATCAGTTCGACGAACTCGCGGACCGAGACCGACTCGCCTCTGGCGATGTTGATGATGGGGCCCACTCCGGTGAAGACGTTCGCGGGAACGCGGGCGGCCGCGACGACGGCGTCGGCGACGTCGCGCACGTCCAGGATGTCCCGGTGGGCGAGCAGCGGCGCGAGGCGCAGCACGTCGTACCCGGCAGTCAGATCGGCGGCGACGTTGCCGGGGAGGCTGCCCCGCGGGGCACCCGGACCGCACGTGACCGAGGCGCGCAGCACCACCCCGTCGACTTGCCCGGCCCGGACGGCGTGCAGGACGGCGCGGGTGCCCGCCAGCTTGGTGCGGCCGTAGGCGGTCACCGGGGCCGGTGGCCAGTCCTCGTCGATGAGGTCGTCGGGACCGGCGGGGCCGTACTCGTAGGCGGTGCCGATCTGGATCAGGCGGGGCCGCTGGGGCAGCTCCGCGATGGCGGCCGTCAGCCGCTGCACCGTATGGGCGTTGACCGTGAGCATCTGGTCCGAGGTGCCGCGCCAGACCGTTCCCGCGGCATTCACCACGACCTGCGCCTCGGACGTCGCGCACAAGCGGGCCAGCGTGGCGGTGTCCGCCTCGGCGAGGTCCAGGGACAAGGTCTCGACGCGGGGGTCGCCGGCCCAGGAGGGGGCGCCCGCGCGCTGGGCGCTCCGGCTGACCGCGAGCACCTGGGCCTCCTCCGCGGCGAACGCCGCGCAGATGTGCTGCCCGAGGTAGCCGGTCGCACCCAGCACGAGGACCGATCGGCCGGTCACGGATCCGTTCACCGGCGGGCACCGTCCTGTCCGTACGGGTCCGGCCCGCCGACGCGAGTACTCCGTGCCATCCGGCCCTCCGCTCCGTTGGCGTTGCACGACTCGTCGGCGATCCTGCCCCGGGCAGCTAGGGCCGAACTTGGCTCGGCCTTCTGCGCCGTCCGGTCGGGCGGCTGCGCGGGGCGTCTAGGGGCGGTCAAGGTCCACCCAAGGTGCGGCGGCAAAGGTCTTGCTGTTGACCACGGAGGTGAAGGCCGCGATGCGGGTTCTCTTTGCAACTTTCCCTTGGAAGACCCATCTCAACGGGTTGGTGTCGTTGGGCTGGGCGCTCCAGGCGGCTGGGCACCAGGTGCAGGTGGCCAGTGGGCCGGAGTTGACCGACGCCATCACCGCAGCGGGTCTGACGGCGGTTCCCGTGGGCTCCGACGAGCCGGTCATGGCGAAGCTCAACGGGCTCTACAGCCAGGAGATGCAGGACGCCCTCGAAGGCCTCGGATGGCGGGACGAACTGCTCTTCGACTTCGCCGAGAGCCGCGAGGAGATGCTCACCTGGGAGCGCATGCCCTGGCTGACCGCTTTCGTCACCGAGGCGCTCAAGGTCATGAACGACTCGATGGTCGAGGACCTGGTGGAGTACTGCCGCTGGTGGAAACCCGATCTGGTGGTTCGGGACTACCTGAGCTACGCCGGTTCGGTGGCCGCTGCCGCAGTGGGGGCCGCCCACGCGCGCATACCCACCACGACGGATGTGGACGCCAGGTTCCGCCGCCACTTCGTGCGGGTGCGCGACCAGCAGCCGCCGGACGACCGGCACGACGCGCTCGCGGACTGGCTGGGTGGTTGGGCGGAGAAGTACGGGGTCGCGTTCTCCGAGGACATGGTCACCGGGCACTTCACCGTCGAGCAGATGGTGGGCTCCATGCTGCTGGAGTCGGCCGTGCCGCAGGTGGCGATCCGCTACGTGCCGTACAACGGATCCGCCGTCGTGCCGGACTGGCTCCGCCGCGACCCGCCCCGGCGGCGGGTGCTGGCCACCTTCGGGATGAGCGGGGCACTGGCCGTGGATCACCAGGCGCTCGGCCTGGGACAGGTGCAGGGGATGCTCGACGCCGTCGCCGACCTCGACATCGAGCTGGTCGTCACGCTGCCCGAGCGCGTCCAGGAGAAGCTCAAGCGGGTGCCCGAGAACACCAGGCTGGTGGAGTTCGTACCGCTGCACGCGATCATCCCGTCGTGCTCGGTCGTGCTCCACCACGGCGGTGCCCCCGCGTTCCTGGACGCGATCGCCCACGAGATCCCCCAGCTCATCGTCGGCCGCGTGATCCCCGACATCGAGGAGCGCGGTCCCCGGTTGGAGAAGGCCGGGGCCGGGCGCTGGCTCCCGCCGCGCGAGACGAACGGACCGCGGATCCGGGAACTCCTGGTCCAGCTCCTGGACGATCCCTCGTTCCGGGAAGGCGCCCGGCGACTGCACCTGGAGATGCTCGCGCAACCGACACCCGCCGAAGCGGTCGGCGAGGTGGAGCGACTGACCGCGGCCCACAAGAACCGGGAGCCCGCATGAGCACGAACCCGTTCGACAACGAGGACGGGACGTTCCACGTCCTGGTCAACGACGAGGAACAGCACTCCCTGTGGCCGACGTTCGCCGCTGTTCCGGACGGCTGGCGGGTCGTCCTCAGCGCGGAGTCCCGCGGCAGTTGCCTCGCCTACATCGAGGAGCACTGGACCGACCTGCGGCCCAAGAGCCTGCGGGACGCCATGCGGGCCCAGGAGTCGTCATGACCGAACTCGCCGATCGCTGGGGCCTGGACCCGGTGTTCTTCTGGATGCGGACCGGCTGGTCCCCGAAGGCCCCGGTCGAGATCGACGAGACCGGCGTCGTCCACGTGTACGGGTACGCCGAGTGCGCCGAGGTCTACAGCGACCCGAAGACCTACTCGGCCAACGTCGCGGCCCTGCTGCTCGGCGGTGACGGCCTGGACGAGGTGCTCACCGAGGGGACGTTGACGCAGGCGGACCCGCCGAAGCACACGAAGCTGCGCAAAGCCGCGGGCTACGCGTTCACCCCGCAGACGGTCGCGGGTCTTGAGCAGGCGATCACCACGATCGTCGACGAACTGCTCGACGCGGTGGTCGACCGGGGACGCCTGGACCTGGTCGAGGACCTGTCCTACCCGATGCCGGTGATCGTGATAGCCGACCTGCTCGGGGTGCCACCCGGCGACCGCGAACTGTTCAAGAAGTGGGGCGACGAGATGATCGCCGCCGCGGGCGAGGTGCCGGTCGAGATCGGTGAGGCGCAACGGGACGAGATCGACGTGGCGGCGGCACTGGGGCATGTGCCGGAGTTGCTGGAGTACTTGCGCGGACACGTCGCCGAACGACGCAGGAACCCCCGCGAGGACCTGCTCACCAGGATGATCGAGGTGGAGGTCGACGGTGAGCGGCTGAGCGAGAACGCGGTGGTGAACTTCGCCCGGGAGCTGCTCATCGCCGGGCACTCCACGACCAGCGCGGCGCTCGGCAACCTGTTGCTGTGCCTGGACGCCCACCCGCACCAGCTGGCTCGGGTGCGCGCGGACCCGGGCCTCGCCCGGGGGGCGTTCGAGGAGACGATGCGGTTCCTCAGCCCGATCGCGGGTTCCTCCCGCGCCACCGTGGCCGACGGGGAACTGGCGGGGGTCCGGGTGCCCAAGGGGTCGCTCGTCCGGCTCTGGCTCGCCGCGGCCAACCGGGACGAGCGCCAGTTCGCCCGCCCGACGGAGTTCGACGTCGACCGCACCCCCAACCCGCACATGGGTTTCGGCCGCGGCATCCACTTCTGCATCGGCGCGCCGCTGGCCCGCCTGGAGAGCCGTATCGCGGTGAACGCCCTCCTGGACCGGTTCCCGCGGCTGCGCACGGACCCGGACGACCTGGTGCGGTTCCGTCCTGCCGACGACGTGTTGGGCGTCAGCAGGCTGACCCTGCTCACCGACTGACGGGCGGGAGAGCCCTGATGGCACCACCCACGAAGGAGTAGCACCGTGCGCGTCTTGTTCGTCTGCATCCCGTGGCGGACCCACCTCCACCTCCTCGTGCCGCTGGGCTGGGCACTGCAGGCGGCTGGTCACGAGGTGCGCGTGGCCAGCGGCCCGGAGGTGACCGGCTTCGTCACCAGCACGGGGCTGACCTCGGTCCCGGTCGGCTCCGACGAGCCCACCTTCGAGAAGGTGGAGCGGGCGCAGGCCGCGGCGCTGCGCAAGGTGGTGGAGGAACGCGGCGGGCTGGACGGCCTGATCGCGGACGTGTGCGAGGACCGCGACGAGGAGCTGACCTGGGAGCGCCTGCGGTGGCTGTACCGGTTCCTCAGCGAGACCTTCAAGGCCATGAACGACTCGATGGTCGAGGACCTCGTGGAGTACTGCCGGTGGTGGAAGCCCGACCTGGTGGTGTGGGACTACCTCAGCTACACGGGTCCTCTCGCGGCCACGGTCACCGGGGCGGCCCACGCGCGCGTGCCGATCGGTCTGAACGCACCGGCCCGGATGCGTCGGCATTTCCTGCGGTTGCGGGAGTTGCAGGAGCCGCAGGGTCGTGAGGACGCGTTGGGGGATTGGCTCGGGGGTGGGCGGGGAAGTATGGCGTGGGGTTTTCCGAGGAGATGGTGACGGGGCATTTCACGGTCGATCAGATGGTGGGTTCGATGTTGTTGGAGCAGGATGTGCCGCGGGTTGCGGTGGGGTATGTGCCGTACAACGGGCCTGCGGTGGTGCCTGGTTGGCTGCGGGCGGATTCGCCGAGGCGTCGGGTCCTGGCCACCTTCGGCGTGAGCCTGGAAAAGGATCCGTCAGCTCTGGAAATCTCCGTCGAGAACCTGCAGGGGATGCTCGATGCCCTCGCCGATCTCGACATCGAACTGGTCGTGACACTGCCCGAGAGGCTGAGCAAGGAACTTGAGCGCATTCCCGACAACACGAGAGTGGTGGAGTTCGTGCCGCTCCACGTGGTCATCCCGTCGTGCGCGGTGGTCATCCACCACGGCGGTGCTCCCGCGTTCCTGGACTCGGTCGCCCACGGGATACCGCAGCTCATCCTCACCCGCATCTGTCCGGACATCGGTGAACGGGGTCCGCGCACGGAGCGGGCCGGTGCGGGGTTGTGGATCGCCGGTGACGAGCCGGAAGAGCTGAGTGGTGAGCGGATCCGGGAGAGCGTGGTGCGGCTCTTGGACGATCCGGCGTTCCGTGAGGGGGCGGAGCGGTTGCGTGCGGAGTTGCTGGCTCAGCCGACGCCGGCCGGGGTCGTCCCGGAGCTGGAAGCGCTCACCGACCGCTACCGCTCCCGATGAGTTCAGGCGGCAGTGTCCGTGTCCTGGTGACAGGACCGCCGCACCAACGATTCCGACCTGCCTTGGGGACCCGACCATGACCACGTCGACCGTCGACGACATCGACCTCACCGACCCGCAGACCTTCCTGGTGCCCGGTAACGAACTGGTGGACATGTGGCGCCGGTTCCGGGCGGAGAGCCCCGTCCACTGGCACGAGGTGTCCGGCCACGCCGTGCCCGGATTCTGGGTGCTCTCGCGCTATGACGACGTCATGAGCGTCTACCGGGACAACCGGCGGTTCACCTCCGAACGCGGCAACGTGCTGACGACGCTCCTGGAGGGTGGCGACTCCGCCGCGGGCAAGATGCTGGCGGTCACCGACGGCCGTCGGCACCGCGAGTTGCGCAACATCGTGCTGAAGGCCTTCGCACCCAGGGTGCTGGAGCCGGTCCTCGCCGGGGTGGTGGAACGCGCCGACCGCCTGGTCCGCCACGCCGTCGAGAGCGGTGACTGCGACTTCGCCCGCGACGTCGCCGAGCACATCCCGATGGCCACCATCGCCGACCTGCTCGGGGTGCCCGCCGCCGACCGGGACTACCTGCTGTCCCTGACGAAGGAGGCGCTGAGCACCGAAGAACAGGGCCAACCCGCCGAGGAGGCGCTGGTCGCCCGCAACGAGCTGCTCTTCTACTTCTCCGACTTGGCCGAGGAGCGGCGCGCGGACCCGCGCGACGACGTGGTGAGCGTCCTGGCGACGAGCACGATCGACGGCGAGCCGCTGACCGAGCAGGAGATCATCCTCAACTGCTACAGCGTCATCATCGGCGGCGACGAGACCAGCAGGCTCTCGATGATCTGCGGGATGCGCGAGCTGATCGACCACCCGCAGCAGTGGCGCCGGCTGAAGTCCGGCGAGGTCGACGTGGACGTCGCGGTCGAGGAGGTGCTGCGCTGGGTCTCTCCCGCCATGCACTTCGGGCGGCGCGCCCTCCAGGACGTCGAGATCGGCGGCCGGACCGTGCGGGCAGGCGACGTCGTGACGCTGTGGACCAGCTCGGCCAACTACGACGAGGCGGTCTTCGCCGATCCCGGCACCTTCGACCTCGGCCGCACCCCCAACAGGCACGTGTCGTTCGGGTACGGGCCGCACTTCTGCCCCGGTGCCTTCCTGGGCCGCGCCGAGCTGTCCGCGGTGCTCGTCGCACTGCGCACGCACGTCGCCGAGGCTGTGCCGAACGGCGAGGCCAAGCCGATCCACTCCAACTTCCTGCACGGCTACAGCAGCCTGCCCGTCCACCTGCGCCCGGCCGCATAGCGCGTGACACATCGGGAGAACCCGTGAACGACCCACGAGGTGGAGCCGCCCCGGTCGTCCCACCCGGCGCGGGCGCGACCGTTTCCCCGGCCACCTTTCCGGAACTGTTCGAGGCGCAGGTCCGGGAAACGCCGTGGGCACCGGCGATCGTTTCCGCCGGGCACGACTGGACCTACGACGAGCTGAACGTCCGCGCGAACCGGATCGCGCACTGGCTGATCGGTCGGGGGATCGGCGTCGAGCACCTCGTGGCGGTGGCGATGCCGCGTTCCGGGGAGCTGATCGCGGTGCTGCTCGGCATCCTCAAGGCGGGGGCGGCGTACCTGCCGTGGGATCCGGGCTACCCGCGGGAGCGGATCGCCCACATGGCCGACGACGCGGACCCCGCGATCGTGCTGACCACCCTGGACCTGGCCCGGCAGCTGCCCGCCCGCCCACGTGCGGAGACCGTGCCGGTGGACGCCCCGTCGACGCTCGCTGCCTGGCAGCGGGCGTCGACGACGGATCCGACCGACGCGGACCGGTCGGCAACGCTGCGCCCGGCGAACACCGCGTACGTCATCTACACCTCGGGCTCGACCGGCAGGCCCAAAGGCGTCGCGGTGACGCACGAGGGGCTCGCCGCGCTCCGGGTCGAGGCTCTGCGCGCGTGTGGTCCCGAGGGTGCGCTGGGTGCCCGGGTGCTGCAGTTCGCCTCGTTGAGTTTCGACATGTCGGTGTGGGACCTGGTGCTGGCGCTGACCACGGGGGCGGCGCTGGTGGTGCCGCACCAGGACTACCTGCTCGGGGCCGACCTGGCCGAGGTGATGGCCGAGCACGGGGTCACCCATGCGACGCTGCCGCCCAGCGTGCTGGACACCGTGCCCCCGGGCGCCACGGCGACGTTGGACAGCCTGCGGGTCCTGGTGATCGGCGGCGAGGCGTGCACGCCGGCGTTGGTCACCCAATGGGGTCCTGGGCGGACGTTCATCAACGCGTACGGGCCGACCGAGGCCACGGTGTGGGCCACGTTCAGCGGCCCCCTCGTCAACGGTGCGGTGCCGATCGGCACGGCGATGACGGACGCCAGGACGTACGTGCTCGACGACCGGCTCGAACCGCGGATCGACGGACGTGCGGGCGAGCTGTACCTCGCCGGTCCGGGCTTGGCTCGCGGGTACCTGGGGCGCACGGCGCTGACCGCGACGCGGTTCGTGGCCGATCCGTTCGGCCCGGTGGGCGCACGGATGTACCGCACCGGGGACGTCGTGCGGGTCGGCGCGGACGGGCAGTTGGAGCACCTGGGCCGCAGCGACGACCAGATCAAGGTGCGGGGCAGGCGGATCGAGCTGGGCGAGGTGGAGGCGGCCCTGGCGGCGCACCCGCGGGTCCGCAGGGCCGTGGCCGCCGCCTACGACGGCGGGGACGGCCGGGGCAGGCAGTTGGTCGCCTACGTGGTCGCGGTGCCCGCTGACGACGCCGGGGCGGAGCGGCACGGCACGACGGGCTCGCTCACCCTGGAGCGGGGGCTCGATGCCGCGGAGTTGCGCTCGTTCCTGCTCACGCGGCTGCCGGAGGGCATGGTGCCGGGCTCCGTGACCGTCATCGACGAGGTGCCGCTGACCCCGAACGGCAAGGTGGACCGGTCGGCGCTGCCCCGGCCCGAGTTCCGCGGTGCCGCGTACCGGCCGCCCGGTTCCCCCGTGGAGGTCGCGCTCGCCGAGGCGTTCGGCGAGGTGCTCGCGGCGGGCCCGGTCGGCGTGGACGACGACTTCTTCTCGCTCGGCGGGGACAGCATCCAGTCCCTGCGGGTCATCGCCGCGGCCCGGGCCAGGGGGGTGGAGGTCGGCGCCCGGCAGATCTTCGAACTCCGCACGGTGGCCACCCTCGCCGAGGCGGTCGCCGCGACGCCGCGCTCCGCCGACGCGCCGTTCGACGAGGCGGAGGACGCGGGAGCGCGGTGGCTGCCGCACCTCCCGGCGACCCGGCCGCCGCGCGACAGCGGTCCGCGGCCCCGGTTTCAGGCGATGTTGCTGGGAGTGCCGTCGGGCGTGGACCGGACCCGGATCGCCTCGGGCGTGCGCGCCGTGATCGACCACCACGACATGCTGCGCGCCCGCCTGGCGGATGCCGAGTGCGACGGGTTCGTCGTGGCCGCGCCGAGCACCGTGGACGTTGACGCGCTGATCCGTCGCGTCGGCCCTCCGGGGGAGGGCGCGCAGGACGGACCCGGCCTGCTCCGGACCGGGCTGGCCGCCGCCGCGCGACGGCTGGACCCGGCGGCGGGTGTCATGGCGCAGTTCGTCTGGTTCGACGCCGGGGCGGGCCGTTCCGGGCAGCTCCTGGTGGTGCTGCACGACCTCGTCGTCGACGACGATTCCTGGCGCATCCTGATCTCCGATCTGGCGACCGCCTGGCGGCAGATCCGGAACGGCAGGCTCCCCGTGCCGGCCCCGGTGGCCACTCCGGTGCACCGGTGGGCGCGGGCACTGGTGCGGGAGGCGGCGCGCCCCGAACGGGTCGCCGAACTCGACCGGTGGCGCGCAGTCGTCGAGCCTCCCGTCCTGATGCTCGGGCCACGCAGTCGGCCGGTCGCGGAGGGGACGGCGGTGGAGGAGACGGCGGGGGAGGGCGCGCCCCCGCTGTCCGAGACCCGTGTCCGGCTGGCGGCCGCGACCACCGAGGCCCTCTTGAACGACCTCCCCGCCGCCTACCGCTGCCGCGTCGAGGACGGCCTGCTCGCGGCCCTGGCCATGGCGGTGACGGAGGTGGTGGGGCAACAGCGGGCCGGGCGCCCGGCAGGGGCGCTGCCGCTGCTGATCCGCAGCCAGGTGCCGGGCCGGGCGGAAGCCGCGGTGCCCGGCACCGACCTGTCCCGCACCGTGGGTCCGCTGACCGGCACCGCTCCGGTCCGCTTGGACATCGCGGAGGCCGACCTGGACGAGGCGTTCGCGGGCGGACCGGCAGCGGGCGAGATCCTCAAGACCGTCAAGGAGCAGGTGCGGAGCCTCCCCGACCGGGGCATCGGATACGGACTCCTGCGCCACCTCAACCCGTCGACCGCCGCCGTCCTCGCGCGGTACGGGAGCGGGCAGATCTCGTTGCGCTACCGGGGGTACTTCGGTGCCGAGGGTCTGCCGGCCGAGCCCGTGGAACCGGACCCGGGCCGGCGCTCGTTCCCGGACGGCGGGATCGACGTCGAGGTGACCGTCACCGACTCCGCCGACGGTCTCCGCCTGGGGGCGCGGTTCGTCTGCCGGGAGGACGTCCTCCCGGCCGAGCGGGCGCGGGACCTGGCCGACACGTGGCACCGGGCCCTCGAAGCGCTGGCCCGGCACGTCGCCCGACCCGGCTCCGGCGGCCTGACCCCGTCGGACGTCCCGCTCGTCGCCGTCGACCAGGACGAACTCGACGACTGGACGGACCGCTTCCCGGGCCTGTCCGACGTCTGGCCGGTGCCGCCGACGCCGATGGGTCTGCTCGTGCACTCGATGATGGGCCGGGAAGCCGGTGCCGGGATCGACACGTACCAGGTCCAGTACGCGCTGCGCCTGTCCGGTCCGGTCGATCCCGCCCGGATGCGGGTCGCCGCGCAGGCCGTCGTGGACCGGCACGCCGCGTTGCGGGCGGCGTACGAGCCGGGCCCGGACGGAGACCTCGTCCGGCTCGTCGTGGACGACGTCGAACTGCCGTGGCTGCACCGCGACCTCAGCGGCCTCGACCCGCTCGTGCGGCAGCGGGAGCACGACCGCTTCGCGGCCGACGACCTCGCGCAGCGGCTCGACCCGGGCCTGCCCCCGATGCTGCGCGTGGCACTGCTGACCCTTGCCGCCGATCGCCACGAGCTGGTCATCACCGCCCATCACGCCAACATCGACGGCTGGTGCCTGTCGCTGCTCGTCCAGGACCTGCTGCACCTCTACGACCGGCGGGGCGACGCGACGGCACTGCCCCCGCCGCGCAGCTACCGCGACTACCTGACCTGGCTGGCCCGGCAGGACCCCCGGGAGTCCGCCCGCGTGTGGGCCGCGGAGCTGGCCGGGCTGAGTGGGCCGACGTTGCTCGCGCCCGGTGCCGCGCCGGCCGTGAACGGCGCGGACGTCGATCGCGTCGACGTCCCGCTGCCCGCTCCCGCCGCCCGCTCGCTGCCGCGCCGCGCCGCCGGGCTGGGGGTCACGCTGAACACGCTGGTGCAGGGCGCCTGGGCCATCGTCCTGAGCCGCCTCACCGGTCGTGAGGACGTGGTGCTGGCGGCGGCGACGGCCGGGCGTCCGGCCGAGCTGCCCGGGGTGGAGGCCATCGTCGGCGCGTTCGTCAACACCGTCGCGGTGCGCGTCTCGTGCACACCGGACGCCGACGTGGCCCACGTCCTGACCGGCCTGCAGAACCGGCAGGGCGCGCTGATCGGCCACCACCACCACGGGTTCACCGGGATCCAGCGGGCTGCCGGGCTGCCCGCCCTGTCCGACACGCTGGTCGCCTTCGAGTCGTTCCCCCTCGATCGCGAACGCGTCGCAGCGGCGGGCGAGGCGGCGGGCGTCACCGTCACCGACATCGGCCTGCACACGCTGAGCCACTTCCCGGTGACCGTCTTCGCCTACCCGGACGGCGCCCACCTGCGCCTGCGACTGCAGTACCAGCGCCACCTGTTCCGCCGCCCTTGGGCGGAACAGGTGGCCGCACTCCTGGGCCGGGTGCTCCAGGACATCGCTGTCGACCCGCGGCGTCGCCTGCACGACCTGGCGACGTCCTGAGGCCGGGTCAGAACCGGGCTGGGATCGGCGAACCGACCGCGGGGACGGCCCGCTCCCGCATCGGGGCGACGGCGAACTCCCGCATCCCGGAGGCGAAGTCGACGGTCGGCCGCCAATCCAGCTCGCGTGCCAGTCGGGCGGGCGAGCCGAACACGTGCCGGGCGTCGGCGGCGCGGAACTCACCGCTCACGACCGGCGACGGGCCGCCCACCTCGGTGGACAGCGCCGCGGCGACCTCGTGGACCGTGTGCGGTCGGCCGCCCGAGACGTTGTACGTGCGGAAGCCCGCCTCGTCGCGACCCAGCGCGGCGACGTTGGCCGATGCCACGTCGTCGACGTGGACGTAGTCACGAAGCGAACGCCCGTCCTCGTAGACCCTCGGGGCGCGTCCCGCGATGACGTCCGACCGGAAGATCCCGGCAACTCCCGTGTACGGGCTGTCGAACGGCATGTCGGGTCCGTACACGCAGAAGTAGCGCAGCGCCACGGCACTGCACCCGGTCTCCGTCGCCCAGGCGGCGATGAGGTGCTCCTGCGTCGCTTTCGTACCCGCGTAGACGCTGTACACGGGCGCGACGAAGTCGGTCTCCTCGATCGGTTCGGCCGTCAACTCCGCTTGGTGGCCCTCGGGGCAGCGCGGCTCGAAGCGGCCTGCCCGGAGATCCTCGACGAGCCTGCGCCCGGGCCGCACCAGCCCGTGCTCGGCGCACCGGTAGCGGCCCTCCCCGTAGACCGCCACCGAACTCGCGTGGACGAGCCGGTCCACGCCGACCTCGGTCATCGCCACGATCAGTTTCGCGGTGCCCAGGTCGTTGCAGGACGAGAACTCCGCGACGTCGCGGATCTCGCGCCCGCGCCCCACCATCGCGGCGTGGTGGCTGACCGCGTCGACGTCCCGCAGCGCCGACCGCAGCACGTCGTCGTCGCGGATGTCGCCCTCGACGAACTCGACGTCGGGCGGGAGGTCCGGCGGACCGGAGTGCACACTCGGCAGCAGCGCGTCGAGCACCCTGACCTCGTGCCCCGAGGCCAGCAGCGCCGCCGCCACCCGCGTCCCGATGAACCCGGCTCCGCCGGTGACCAGAACCCGCATCAGATCCACCTTTCGTCACGCCTACCCGCGCGGGCGACCCGCACGGTCATCGCCCCCGTCGCGAGTAGGCGCGCAGGGAGAGCGGAGCGAGCACCAGCAGCAGGACGGCCGACCACAGCAGGGAGGTCGCGACGGGGTGTTCCATCGGCCAGGCCCGGTCCGGGGACGCCGCGAGCCCTGGGTTGCCGAACAACTCGCGGCTGGCGGCCGTCAACGCGCTCACCGGGTTCCACTCCGCCACGACCCGCAACCACGTCGGCATGCCGTCGGTCGGGACGAAGGCGTTGGACAGCATCGTCACCGGCAGGAACAGCACCGCCAGTTGAGCGACCATCTGCTCGTTCTTCGCCACCAGGCCCACGTAGACGCCGACCCAGCTCAGCGCGTACCGCATCAGCAGCAGCAAGAGGAACCCCTCGACCGTGGGCAGCAGGCCCAGGTGCGGCGACCAGCCCACCAGCAGGCCGGTTCCCGCCATGGCGGCCAGGAGGAGCACACCGGACACGAAGTCCGCGCCGGTGTGGCTGAACGGCACCGCGAGGCGCGCCATCGGCATGGACTTGAACCGGTCCATCACGCCGAGGGAGACGTCGTTGGCCATCCGGCCCATGACGCCCTGCACCGTCGTGAAGGTCACCATCGCGAAGAGGCCGGGGATGAGGAACTCGCGGTAGTCGCCACCGCCCGGCACCTGGATCGCACTGCCGAACACGTAGCCGAACAGCACGACCATGACGACCGGGAACGACAGCGCCGCGATGATCTGCCCGGGCTCCTGGCGCAGCCGCAGCAGTTCGCGCCCGATCAGCGTCCACCCGTCGGTGAACGCCCACCGCAGCCGGCCCGCCGGTGAGGTGCCGGTGGTCATCACACGTGCTCCTTCTGGTCGGTGAGGCGCAGGAACACCTCGTCGAGGGTGGGGCGGCGCAACCGCACGTCGGCGGCGTCGACTCCGGCGCGGTCGAGCATGCGCACGATGTCGATGAGCTTGTACGTGCCGCCGGGCAGCGCGACGCTGAGCTGGTCGTCACCGACGGTCGTCGGAGAGGACCCGGCCAGCTCGCCGAGCACGGTCGAGGCCCGACCCAGGGTGGTAGGGTCGTCGATGACGACCTGCAGCTGCTCCCCGACCAGGGCCTTGAGCTCGTCGGGCGTACCCGTGGCGATGACCCGCCCGTGGTCGATGACGATGATCTCGTCGGCCAGCTGGTCGGCCTCGTCCAGGTACTGGGTGGTGAGCAGCACGGTGGTCCCGCCGGCGACGAGTTCGCGGATGCTCTCCCAGATCTCGCCCCGGCTGCGCGGGTCCAGGCCGGTGGTCGGCTCGTCCAGGAACAGCACGTCGGGACGCTGGATGAGGCACGTGATCAGGTCGAGGCGGCGCCGCATGCCGCCCGAGTAGCCCGCGACCGGGCGGTCCGCGGCGTCGACCAGCCCGAAGCGCTCCAGCAGTTCGTCGGCCCGGCGCCGGGCGTCGGCTCGGGACAGGTGGTAGAGGCGCCCGAACATCACCAGGTTGTTGCGGCCGCTGAGCTTCTCGTCCACTGCCGCGTACTGGCCCGCAAGACCGATCCGACCGCGAACCTTGTCGGCGTCGCGGACGACGTCGTAGCCCGCGACCCTGGCGTATCCGCTGTCGGGATCCGACAGGGTCGCGAAGATCCGGATGGCGGTGGTCTTGCCCGCGCCGTTCGGCCCCAGCATCCCGCAGACCTTGCCGCGGCTGACGCTCAAATCCAGGCCCCTTAAGGCATGGGTGTCGCCGAAGGACTTGTGCAGCCCCTCGGCGACCACGATCGGTTCTGTCATGGTCACTCCAATGGGTACCGTGTACGCGTTCGGGAGAACGGTAGGGCATCGGGTACCATGTACGCAACTGTGGAGGTGACGAGATCATGGCCGGCGCCGAGTACGTGAGCATCTGGATGCGGCCCGAGCGCGTCGCGCGCGGGCGCAAGCCGGTCTACAGCCGCGCCCAGATCACCGAAGCCGCGATACGGATCGCGGACGTCGAGGGTCTGGAGGCCGCCACCATGCGGCGGATCGCCGCCGAGATCGGCGCGGGCACGATGTCGCTCTACCGGTACGTCCCGAGCCGGGACGACCTCATCGAGCTGATGGCCGACCGGTTGATGGGCGAGATCGACATCGCGGGCCTGCCCTCCGGGGACTGGCGCAGCGACCTGGCGCACTACGCGCACCAGACGCGGGCGATGTGGCTGCGGCACCCGTGGATCGCCACGGTGAACCGGGTGCTGCCCGGTCACGGCCCCAACCAGCTGCGCTTGATCGAGCGGGTGATGGGCGCCCTCGACCCCCACGTCTCCATCGACGAGAACCTGGCGCTCATGGCCATCCTGAACAGCTACGTCGAGGGTGTCGTCCGCGAGGAGGTCATCGCCTCGGCGGAGATCCGCAGCAGCGGTCTGAGCGAGGTGGAGTTCATGTCGCGGATGCTCCCGCGCGTCCAGGAGCTGCTGGCGAGCGGGGAGTACCCGATCTTCGCCAAGATCGTGACCGAGGCGGGTCAGCTGCTGCTGGACTACGACGACCGGTTTCGCTACGGGCTGGACCGGGTCCTGGACTGCATCGCCGCAGCCCTCCCCCTGATGGCCGGCATTTCGTCACGGACCGGCGGCCAGGACCGTCCTTCGGCCACCCCGCCCCGCGTGCTCAGGGTCGTGCGTGACGAAACGGGGGATCAACCGGCCGATCGTGACGAAACTGCGCGGCCCGGCGCGTGCGCGACGTGTGGTGGAGCCGTCCCCAGCGCCGAATCCGGGCGGCCCCGCCTGTACTGCTCACGGGCGTGCCAACAGCGCGCCTACCGCAACCGGCAACAGGGTGCGGCGGCGCCCCGGTAGGCCGAGTTCCAGCGCCCGCGTGGTCCACGGGGCACTTGCCGATCACGGGGGAGGCCCTCGGCTCGATCATTCCCCCTTGCGGCAGAAGGATCGAGCCAAGGGCCGCACTTGGCCGGTGTGCGCCTCCCGGCCGGCGGTCGTCCTCCACGCCGTGATCGCCACGGCATCGCCGGGCACACCCCCGGCGCGATCAGTCGAGCCAGGCGTCAGGTGCGGGACCGCCGTGCCCGACCGGGGGGAAAAGCGCGTCGAGCCGCTCAAGCTCCACATCGGACAACGGCTGGTGCAGCGCGCGCAGCGCGCCGTCGACGTGCTCCGGGGTCCGAGGCCCGATGACCAGGGAGGTCACGCCTGGGCGCTGCAACACCCACGCCATGCCGACCTCGGCGGGATCGCGGTCGATGTCGGCGCAGAACCGCTCGTACTCCTCGATCACCGGGCGGTGCGCCTCCAGCACGGGCACGGCGCGCCCCTGGGCGGACTTGACGGCGGTGCCCTCGGCGATCTTGCGCAACGCCCCGCCCAGCGCCCCGCCGTGCAGCGGAGACCACACCAACACCCCGATGTCGTAGGCGCGGGCGGCCGGGATCACCTCCAGCTCCGGGTGCCGTACCAGCAGGTTGTACAGGCACTGCTCGGAGGCCAGCCCGGGCGCACCGCGGTGCGTCGCGCGTTCCTGGGCGGCGGCGAGGTCCCAGCCCGCGGCGTTGGACGAGCCGATGTACCGCACCTTCCCCTGGGTGACCAGGATGTCCATGGCGCGCCAGATCTCGTCCCAGGGGACCGCACGGTCCATCCGGTGCAGCTGGTAGAGGTCGATCCACTCGGTGTCGAGCCTGCGCAGGGAAGCCTCGCACGCGGAAATGATGTGCCGCGCCGACAGGCCGCGGTCGTTCGGGCCGTCGCCCATCGGTGAGCCGACCTTGGTGGCGAGCACGACGTCGTCGCGCGTGCCACCCTTGCGCATCCAGCGCCCGATGACCTCTTCGGTGTAGCCCTGGTGGACCCGCCACCCGTAGGCGTCGGCCGTGTCCACCAGATTGATGCCACGTTCCAACGCGTAATCCATCAAACGGTAGGCATCGAATTCCTCGACGCGTCCGCCGAAATTGACCGTGCCCACTGCGAGTCGGCTCACGGTCAACCCGTTGCGCCCCAGTCTGGCGTACAGTTCGGGCTGATTCACGGCGATCCTTCCGACGATACTGCCAGGGGTTCTCGCGGGCAACCTGATGATTGTTCGCGCTGTTGTCCATCTCTATGCTGCCGGTCGGATCGGCGGTCGCGACAGGGGACACCGGAACAGTGCGGTTGAGTTGGCCCTGACCCCTGTCCCGTCGGCGGGACAGGGGTGCTCCAACTGCGTGGTTCAGGTATGAACTCCGGGAGCCGGTCTCGACAGAGGGGTGCACGGAAATGCGCGTTCTGTACGTAACATTCCCCTGGCGGACGCACTTCCAGCCCGCCGTTCCCCTGTGCTGGGCGCTTCAGACGGCGGGGCACGAAGTGCGCGTGGCCAGCGGTCCGGAACTGACCGACGTCATCACGGGTTCGGGCCTGACGGCGGTTCCGGTCGGCTCCGCCGTGCCGTTCCAGCAGAAGTTGGCGCAGATGAACAGCCCGCTGGCGCGGCAGGCCATGGCGAACCTGGAGCACCAGGACGACATGCTCTACGACTTCGCCGAGCACCGCGAGGAGAAGCTCACCTGGGACCGCCTGCCGTGGCTGAGCATGTTCCTCACCGAGATCCAGAAGATCATGAACGACTCGATGATCGAGGACCTGGTGGCGTACTGCCGGTGGTGGAAGCCCGATCTGGTGCTCTGGAACTACCTGAGCTACGCCGGTTCGGTCGCCGCCACCGTGGTGGGCGCGGCCCAGGCGCGCATGCCCACCGAAATGGATCTCGACGCCAGGTTCCGCCGCAACTTCCTGCGGGTGCGCGCGCAGCAACCGCCCGGCGACCGGCCGGACGCGCTCGCGGACTGGTTGGGGGGATGGGTGCGCAAGTACGGGGCGTCCTTCTCCGAGGAGGTGGTCACCGGGCACTTCACCGTCGACCACATGCTGGGTTCCATGCGCCTGGAGCAGGAGGTTCCGGTCGTTCCCATGCGCTACGTCCCCTACAACGGGCCTGCCGTCGTGCCGGACTGGCTCCGCGCGGACCCGCGGCGACCGAGGGTCCTGGCCACGTTCGGGGTGAGCCAGCAGCAGGGCGCGACCTATCAGGCACTGTCGGTCCGGCAGCTGCGGGACATGGTGGACGCGATGGCCGACCTGGACGTCGAGCTGGTCGTCACGCTGTCCCGGAAGCTCCAGCAGGAGTTGGGGCCGGTGCCCGACAACACCAGGCTGGTGGAGTTCGTCGCGCTGAGCGTCATCACCTCCTCGTGCTCCGCGGTGATCCACAATGGATCGACGCCGTCGTTCATGGAAGCGATCGCGCACCTGGTGCCGCAGCTCATGGTCGGCCGGGTCTGTCCGGACATCGAGGAGCGCGGTCCGCTGCTGGAGAAGGCCGGGGCGGGGCTGTGGATCCCGCAGGCCGAGATGACGGGGTCCCGGCTCCGCGACGATGTCGTGCGGCTGCTGGGTGAGCCCGGTTTCCGAGATGGCGCCGAGCGGCTGCGCCGGGAGTGGGCCGCCCAACCCGCACCCGGGCAGGTCGTCCGAGAGCTGGAGCGGATGGCGGAGCGCTACCGATCTCGTTGAGCTGTCAGGAGACCACTACCAGAAGATGAGGACGGACATGACCGACACCAATTACACCGACCCGCGCCTGGTCCCGCACGAGTCGGGGAACGAACGCGAGGCACGTGAGCGGTTGGCGACGCTGCTGTCCAAATCCCCGATCCCGCCCGAGTACTTGATCGACAACCTCCCGGTCTACCTGCGTCGGCTCCAGCTGGGCGATCTGCTGTGCATGGACGAGCTCTACCGCCAGGTCCGCGACGTACCCGGTGTGATCATGGAGTTCGGGGTGCTGCACGGCAGGCACCTGGCCACGCTCACCGCGCTGCGCGGTGTGTACGAGCCCTACAACTCCGTGCGGCGGATCATCGGTTTCGACACCTTCACCGGCTTCCCCGACGTCGACCCGGTCGACGAGGTCAGCCCCAGCGCGGTGGTCGGGAGGTTCGGCACGGCCTACCCCGACCACCTCCGCGAAGTGCTGGCCGCGCACGAGGTCGGCGAACCCACCGGCCACGTGCAGCGCACGTTCGTCATCGAGGGCGACGCCCGCGAGACAGTCCCGGCGTACCTTGAGGAAAACCCGCAGACGGTCATCGCGATGGCCTACTTCGACATGGATCTGTACGCGCCCACGCGCGATGTGCTCAAGAGCATCCTCCCCTACCTCACCACGGGGAGCATCGTCGCGTTCGACGAGTTCGCCCACCCCAAGTGGCCGGGGGAAACCGCTGCGTTCCGCGAGGTCTGCGGTCAGGACGTGGTCCTGCACCACCTGACCGTGCGCGAACCGCCCGTCACCTACCTGCGCTGGGGCACCCGCTGACGGCGTGAACCCGTGCCCGCCTCGTCGTCGCGGAGAAGGTGCCGCGGGAATCGTCGAGGCGGTCGGGTTCGACCGGGCAAGAAACGGCCAAGCGCCCCTCAAGGCCGATGCTGCTTACTTGGACTGTTCGGACGAGTGGACGGGCGGATGTCCTTACAGGTCTGGAACACGGTATCCGCCGCCAGGTGCTCGACCAGGTCGGCGAAGGTGTGCGGACGGGCTTTCCCACGGAGGTAGTGATCGCTATGCGCGTCGTGTTCGTCGTCATCCCCGTACGCAGCCACCTCAACCTCCTCGCGCCCATGGCCTGGGCGATGCACGTGGCAGGACACGAGGTCCGGGTGGCGAGCGGGCCGGAGCTGCGGGACGTCATCGCGGGCGCCGGCCTGACCGCGGTTCCCGTCGGATCCGACCAGTCCATCTTCGACAAGCTGGAGGAGATGATGGACGACGCGGCGCTCGCGCAGGTGCAGGAGCTCGCGGAGCGGGGCGACCTGCTGACCGACCTGTCCGAGAACCGCGAGGAAGAACTCACCTGGGAGCGTCTGCGCTGGGCGTTCCGCGGGTCGCGGATGACCAACGCGGCCATGAACGACTCGATGGTCGAGGACCTCGTGGAGTACTGCCGGTGGTGGCGGCCCGACCTGGTGATCTGGGACTCGGTGAGCTACGCCGGCTCGATCGCGGCCACCGCGGTGGGTGCCGCGCACGGACGTTTCCTGCTCGGTGCCAACGTGGACGGGCGGATGCGTCGGCATTTCCTGCGGTTGCGGGAGTTGCAGGAGCCGCAGGGTCGTGAGGACGCGTTGGGGGATTGGCTCGGGGGGTGGGCGCAGAAGTATGGCGTGGGGTTTTCCGAGGAGATGGTGACGGGGCATTTCACGGTCGATCAGATGGTGGGTTCGATGTTGTTGGAGCAGGACGTGCCGCGGGTTGCGGTGGGGTATGTGCCGTACAACGGGCCTGCGGTGGTGCCTGGTTGGCTGCGGGCGGATTCGCCGAGGCGTCGGGTCCTGGCCACCTTCGGCGTGAGCCTCGAACACGCCGAGCGGCACCAAGCGCTGTCCGTCGAGCAGTTGCGGGAGATGGTGGACGCCCTCGCCGACCTCGACGTCGAGCTGGTCATCACCCTGCCGGAGCGGTTCCAGGAGATGCTCGGGCGCGTTCCCGACAACACGAGGATGGTGACGTTCGTACCGCTGCACGTCGTGGTCCCGTCGTGCTCGGCGGTGATCCACCACGGTGGCCCGGGCCTGTACCTGGACTCGATCGCGCATGGCGTACCCCAGCTGATGGTCAGTCGGGTCGTGCCGGACATCGGTGAGCGGGGTCCGCGCACGGAGCGGGCCGGTGCGGGGTTGTGGATCGCCGGTGACGAGCCGGAGGAGCTGAGTGGTGTGCGGATCCGGGAGAGCGTGGTGCGGTTGTTGGACGATCCGGCGTTCCGTGAGGGGGCGGAGCGGTTGCGTGCGGAGTTGCTGGCTCAGCCGACGCCGGCCGGGGTCGTCCCGGAACTGGAAGCGCTCACCGACCGCTTCGGGTCCCGACCGGCGCCTCGTCCGTGAGGATCACCCGCTGGATGTCCTTGAGCGCCGATCCGGGCTCGACGCCCAGTTCGTCCCTGAGGGTCTGGCGGACCCGCTGGTACACGGCCAGCGCGTCGCTGCGGCAGCCGCTGCGGTGCAGGGCCAGCATGAGCTGCCGGTGGAACGATTCCCGCATGGGGTGCTCGGTGCTCAGGAGGTAGAGGTCGCTGACGAGTTCGCGGTGCCGTCCCATGGCCAGGCGCGCGTCCATCAAGCTCTCCTTGCACTCCAGTTCGGCCTCGTGGAGCCAGATGTGGAAGCCCTGGAGGATGGGTCCGCGGGCTGTCGCGGCCTGCCCGCGGCAGAGGGCGAGTGCACCCTCGAACGCGCGCACGGCCGCCTCGAAGCGCCTGCTCCTGAGGTGGCCGCGGCCCTCCTTCAGCAGGTGCGTGAAGTCGTGGAGGTCGAGGCTGTCGTCCCCCAGGGTCAGCACGTATCCCGGCGGCCGGGTGAGAACCGGACCCTCCGCCGTCCCCGCGTGGCGGAGCAACTTGCGGATCTGCGAGATGTACACGTAGAGACTCGCCGTCGCGCTCTTCGGCGGCTCCTCGCCCCAGATCTCCTTGATGAGCTGGTCCGTGCTCACGACCTGCCCGGCGCGGATGACCAGGGCGATCAGCAGGAACTTCACCTTCTGCGGCTTGATGGTGCTCGTGTTCAGTCCGTCGATGACCCGGAGCGGTCCCAGGATCTCGTATCGCACTGCGACCTCCCACAATCTCAAGCGTTGTTCGCCGGGGCCGGTTCCTGATTGTTCGTCACGGCAGTGGTGAAAGCGGAACGGAATTAACGGGATTCCGGTGCGTACCTCGGTACCGTTCGGGCCTGGAAATTCGAGAACCGTCGAGGCTTCGCGTCGAATTGCTTTCGTGGCTCGAACATACCTCAGGTCGGCCAATACCGGGCGAAATGCATCACGCGTCCGGCGTCCTGTCGGCGGGACAGCCACCCCGGGAGGTCCCGGCTGCGGCGCCGGTGGCGGGGATGTGTCGCCGTCGGAGTGCGGCGCGGGTGGAGCGGGTGGCGCGGCCCTTGCCCGCGAGCACCGTGCTGGGCCTGGTCGCCGGCCGTCCCGGACCCGGTCGCCGGGCCGCCGACGAGGACGGGGCGCCGTTCCGGGACCATCGCCGCAAACGCGTGCGGACCGTCCACCGAGGACGGACCTTCACCCCCGGAGACGGGAAGAAGCGACTCGACCACCCGCCACCGCCCGTCGGCCAACCCACGCCCGCGCACCACAACCCGAGATCGAACCGGACCAACCGACACCACTTCGAGGGCAGGCTCTAGTCCCGGAGGTGACCGGCGATGATCGCGCACATGCCGGCCGCGGGCAACGGATCGGTCAAGCCGAAGTGCGCCGCGTCGATGTCGTACGCGATCAGGTCACCGTCGACGTGGGGCTGCCACAGTTCGGGTTGCGCCTCGGGGCTCTGGGTCGCGTTGAAGAACAGCGCGGTGCCGCGGTAGGTGGGCTGCGCGAACTCCTTGACCATCCGGCTGTGCTCGACCATGACGGTGGCGCCGTTCTCGACGATGGTCCGGCGGACCTCGTCATCCGCGGCGCCCGGCAGGTAGCCGTCCAGGAAGTCGCGCGTCTCGGTTCGATCGAGGTGCGCCTCCGCCCGCGCCGCGAACCAACTGCTCGGCACCGCGTCCATCAGCACCACGAGCGGGACCTCGTGTCCCCGGCGCTGGAGTTCGGCGCCGATCGCCTGGGCGATGGGTCCGCCGAGGGAGTGCCCCGCGAGCTGGAAGGGGCCGCTGGGCTGCACGGCCAGGATCTGCTCGGTGTAGTCGGCGACCATGGCGGCGAAGCTCGTCGGCAGCGGGGCTCCGTCGAAGCCGCGGGCCTGGATGCCGTACACCGGCCGGTCGCCGAGCCGGCCGGCCATGCCGAGGTAGGACCAGCACAGTCCGAAGCCGGGGTGGATGAACCACACCGGTGCCTTGCGGCCCCCGGTCCGGAGCGGGAGCACCACGCCGAACGGGTCGGTGTCGCCGGTGGCGGCGGAGTCGCCGGACAGGTGTGCGGCCAGTTCGGCCACGGTCGGTGCCTGGAACACCATGCGGATCGGCACCTCGACGCTCAGCACGGTGCGGATCCGGCTGATGACCTTCGTGGCGAGCAGGGAATGCCCGCCGAGGTCGAAGAAGTTGTCGTCGATGCCGACCCGCTCGACGCCGAGGAGCTGTGCGTACACCGCCGCCAGCAACTCCTCCCGCACGGTTCGCGGGGCGCGGTAGGCGGCGCTGCTGGTGAACTCCGGCGCGGGCAGCGCGGCGCGGTCCACCTTGCCGGTGGCGCCCAGCGGCATCTGCTCCAGGACTCCGAACGCGGACGGCACCATGTGGTCGGGCAACTGCGCGGCGACGAAGGCACGCAGCTCGTCCACGGTCGGTCCGGTGTCGTCGGCGGAGGTGATGTACGCGACCAACCGCTTGCCTGCCGTACTGTCCCGCGCGACCACCACGGCCTGCGCGACGCCGGGGTGGGTGGCCAGCACCGCCTCGACCTCGCCCGGTTCGACCCGATAGCCTCGGATCTTGACCTGGTTGTCGGCCCGGCCGTGGAAGTGCAGCAGGCCGTCCTCGGTCCAGCTCACCACGTCACCGGTGCGGTACATGCGCTCACCGGGCTCGCCGAAGGGGTTGGCCACGAACCGCTCGGCGGTCAGGTCGTTGCGACCCAGGTAGCCCCGGGCCAGCCGGTCCCCGCCGGTGTACAGCTCGCCGGCGACCCCCACCGGCACCGGTCGCAGCGCCGCGTCCAGCACGTACAGGCGCGTGTTGTCCATCGGGTGCCCGATCGGGACCAGCTCGCCGAGGCGCACGGTGTCGGTCATCGCGTAGTAGGAGGTGGCCGCGGTGGTCTCGGTCGGGCCGTAGCCGTTCACGACCGACAGACCCGGGCACGCGCCGAGCACCCGCTCCACGGCGGACGGGCTCACCACGTCGCCCGCGGTCCACACCTGGTGCGCTCCCGCGAACGCCTCGGGCCGCTCATCGGCGAACGCCATGAACAGACCCGCCGTCATGGCGAGACCGGTCACCCCGCGTTCGGCGATCTGGAGCGCGACACCGGCCGGGTCCAGTCGTCCGGGCGGCGAGATGACGATGGTGCCGCCGCGCAGCAGCGGAACCCACAGCTCGTAGGTGGAGGTGTCGAAGGCCTGGGTGTTGTGCATGAGCACGCGCTCGTGGTGGCTCCCGTCGAAGACCCGGTCGGCGACGAGGATCACCACGGCCTGCTGGGTGATGGCCACCCCCTTCGGGCGGCCGGTCGACCCGGAGGTGTACATCACGTAGGCGAGTTGGTCCGGCTGCACGGCCCGGGTCGCCGCGAGCGGCTCCGCCGGGGCGGCGGCGATCTCGTGCGCGGTGCCGGGCTCGTCCACGACCAGGAGCGGGCAGCTGATCCCCGGCAGCTCCGCCGCGATCGCCTCGGTGGTCACCAGCACCGCGGGCCCGGCGTCGGCCAGGATGTGGGCGAGCCGCTCCGCCGGGAAGTCCGAGTCGACGGGGAGGTAGAGGCCGCCCGCCTTCATCACGGCGACCGCGGCGACGACGTGCTCGGGCGTCCGCCGCAGCGCGAGCCCGACCACCGACTCCTGGACCACACCCCGCGCCACGAGGACCCTGGCCAGTCGGTTGGCCTGCTCGTCGAGTTCCCGGTAGGTGAGCGTGCCGGTCCCGAAGTCCACCGCGACGGCATCCGGGATCAGGCTCGCCCGCCGCTCGAACAGCTCGGCGATGGCGCCCTCGGGGAAGTCCGCGGCGAAGCTGTTGAAGCCGGTCAGCAACTGCTCCCGCTCGGCCGGTGACACGACGTCGACCGAGCGGACGGGCAGCTGCGGATCGTCCGCGATGTGGTGCAGGATCCGGCGCAGGCGCTCCGCGAGCCGGTGCGCGGTGCCCGCGTCGAACACGTGGTCGTGGTACCCCAGGGTCAGCCGCAGATCCGGGTCCGCCTCGGCGAGCAGCGCGAGCGGGTAGTGCACGTTCGCGGTGCCCTCGATACCCGTGATCGCGACTCCCGACCTGCGCTGCATCGCGTTGATCCCGTCGACATCGGCCGGGTAGGACTCGAACACCACCACCGAGTCGAAGAGCGTCCCGACACCGGTGGCCTGGTGGACATCGGTGAGCGCGAAGTGGTGGTGGTCCATCAGCGCCGCCTGACGCTCCTGGAGTTCCGGCAACAGCTCGGCGATCCGCTGTCCGGGCGTCATGACCACTCGGACGGGCAGGGTGTTGATGAACAGGCCCACCATCTCCTCCACGCCCGTCACCTGGGGCGGCCTGCCGGAGACGGTCGCGCCGAACACCACGTCCTGTCGCCCGGTCTGGCCTGCCAGGAGCATCGCCCACGCCCCCTGGACCAGGGTGTTGAGGGTGATGCCGAGCTGGGCCGCGCGCTGCGCCAACAGCCGCGCCACGTCCTGGTCGAGGTCGATGGGCACGGGCACCGACCGGCCGGTGGTCTGCGACCGCGCCTGCGGTGCCACCAGGGTCGGCTCGTCCACACCGGACAGCTCGGCCGCCCACGCCCCGGCCGCTCGCGCCCGGTCCTGGCGGGACATCCAGTCGAGGAACTCGCGGTACGGGCGCGCCCGGCTGAGCCGCCCGGCGTCCCCGGGGGTGGTGTAGAAGCGCAGCAGGTCGGCCAGCACGATGCCGCCGGACCAGCCGTCGTAGACGATGTGGTGGACGGTGAGCACCAGCTCGTGCCGCCCGGCCGCCCGCTTGACCAAGGTCAGCCGCAGCATCGGCGGAGCGGCCAGGTCGAAGTGGGTGGACTGGTCCGCGGCGAGGAACTCCCGCAGGGCCGCTTCCTGGTCCGCCTCGGGCAGGTCACCCCAGTCGAGGAACTGCCAGGGCAGCTCGACCCGCTCCAGCAGCACCTGCACCTGGTCGCCGGCGGACGTGGCGACGAACGCGGTGCGGAGGCTGTCGTAGCGGTCGAGCACGGCCTGACCGGCCGCGCGCATCCGTTCCGGCTCCACGTGCCCCGTGAGGTGGAACGTCAGTTGCACCTGGTAGGCGTCGAAGTCGGCGCCCGCCAGTTGGCTTTCGAACAGCAGGCCGGACTGCATCGACGTCAACGGCCAGACGTCCGTGACGCCCGGGTAGCGCTCCTCCCACGTGTCCAGGTCTCGCTGACGCGCCCGGACCAGCGGCACGTCGGAGGGGGTCAGCCCGCCCGCGGCGGGTGCCGTGGTGTGCCTGGCCAGCCCTTCCAGGGCGGCCCGCCACAGGTCCGCGAACTCCTGCACCTCCGCGCGGGTGAACAGCCCGGTGGGGTAGGCGATCCCGGCGCTGAGCCGCGCCCCCTGCGGGCCGTCGACGGTGTAGGCGGTGATGTCCAGTGCGGCCAGCGCGGGCGTGGTCGGCTCCACCGTGAGTTCGTCCAGGTCGGTGGAGATCGTCCAGCCCGTGGACGGGGTGGCCGGGCCGCCCGAGCCGAACCGGCCCAGGTAGTTGAACTGGACCTGGCCGTCCCCGGTCGCCGTGAGGTCCGCGGCGGTCGCCGGGTTGAGGAAGCGCAGCAGGCCGTAGCCGATGCCCTTGTCCGGGATGGGGTGGAGCTGCTCCTTGACCGCCTTGACGGCGCTTCCCGCGTGGCGACCGCCCGCGATGGCGTCGTCGAGGTCCAGGCCGCCGACGTCCAGCCGGACCGGGTGGACGCTGGTGAACCAGCCGACCGTGCGGGTGGTGTCGGTTACGGGCACCGCGGCCTCTTCCCGGCCGTGCCCTTCCCGGCGGATCAGGGCCGAGGGCTCGTCGACGCCCCGCGACCTCCGCCACGCGGTCACGGCGAGGGCCAGTGCCGTGAGCAGGCCTTCGTCGACCCCGCTGTGGAAGGCGGCGGGCAGCGTCGTGACGAGCGCGTCGGTGACCTGTGGATCCAGGTCGACGTGCACGGTGTCGATGGTGGCGCGCACGTCGACGGCCGGGTCGAGGGCACGCGCGCCCAGCAGCGGATCGGGGCCTTCCAGCACGTTGCGCCACATGGCGAGTTCGGCCACCCGCTCCGGTGCCGCCGCTGCCTCGACCAGCGCGTGCGCCCAGCGGCGCATCGTGGTGGGCACCTCGGCGAGCTGCGGCGTGCGGCCCGCCCGGACCCGGGCCCAGGCTTCGGCGAGATCGGGCAGGAGGATCCGCCAGGAGACGCTGTCGACCACGAGGTGGTGCAGGACGAGCACGAGCCGGCCGGAGCTGTGCGGGCCCGGGTCGCACCAGATGAAGCGCGCCACGTGGCCCGCTGCCGCGTCCAGCTCGCGAGCGGCGGCGGCGACCTCCGCCTTCGCCTGCCGCCGCCACTCGGGATCGTCCCAGTCGCCCGGGCAGGGCCGGTGGCGGACGAGTGCGGCCACGTCGACCGCGCCCGGTTCGGCGGTGGACAGGCCGGGCTCCCCGGCGCGGACCAGCAAGCGCGACCGCAGCATGTCGTGGTGGTCCACGACCGCCGCCAAGGTCGCCACCAGACCGGTCTCGTCGATCCCGGCGGGCAGGTCGACCACCATGGACATGACGAACCCGTCGAGGTCGCCGACGTGGTCGCTCATCTGCCGCATCACCGGCATCAGCGGCATCCAGCCGATGCCGCCGCCCGCGGGCTCGCGGCGGCGCGGTCCGCCGCGGTCGCCGACCGTCGCGGCTGCCGCGAGCGCGGCCACGGTCCGGTGCTTGAACATCAGTCGCGGCGTGAACCGGATGCCCTGCGCGCGGGCGCGGGAGACGACCTGGATGGAGCGGATGCTGTCGCCGCCGAGCGCGAAGAAGTCGTCGTCGACGCCGACCCGGTCCCGGCCGAGGATCTCGGCGTAGACGGCGGCGAGCCGCTGCTCCGCGTCGGTGCGGGGCGCGCGGTAGGTGCTGCCGGTGGTGTCCGGCTCGGGCAGCGCGGCCTTGTCGAGCTTTCCGTTCGCGGTCAGCGGCAGGCTTTCCAGGGGCACGAACAGCGCGGGCGTCATGAAGTCCGGCAGCTTCCCGGCGAGGAAGGTGCGCAGCGCGTCCGCGTCGAGCCCGCCGGCCGTCGCGGGCACCACGTAGCCGACCAGGCGCCGGTCGCCGGTCGCCGTCTCGCGGACGGTGACGACCGACTGGGCGACGTCCGGGTGGCCGTCCAGCGTGGCCGCGATCTCGCCGGGCTCGATGCGCATCCCGTTGATCTTGACCTGGTCGTCGCTGCGGCTGAGGTAGTGGAGCTGCCCGTCGGCGCCCTGCCGGACGATGTCGCCGGTGCGGTACATCCGGCTGCCCACGGGGCCGAGGGGGTCGGCGACGAAGCGTGCCGCCGTGAGCGCGGAGCGGTTGAGGTAGCCGCGAGCCAGGCTCGGACCCGAGATGTACAGCTCGCCCGGGATGCCCGGCGGGACGGGGGCGAGTCGCTCGTCGAGCACCCGCAACCGGTTGCCTGCCACGGCCGTGCCGATCGGCGTGTGGTTGCCGGTGAGGGGGGCGCTGACGGCGCCGCACACGGTGGTCTCGGTGGGCCCGTAGGCGTTGACGAAGCGACGTCCCGGAGACCACGCGGCGACCAGTGCGGGCGGGCACACCTCGCCGCCGACAGTGACGGTGCGCAGCTCGGTCAGGGCGCGCGGGGCGTCCTCCGGGAGCGCGGCGAGCACGCTGGGCGGCAGCATGACGTGGGTGATCCGGCGTTCGGCCAGGGTGCGGACCAGGTCGTCGCCGAGCACGCGCTGTTCGGGCGGCACCACGAGGCTCGCGCCAGTGGTGAGGGCCTGCACCAGCTCCCAGAACGCCGCGTCGAAGCTGGGCGCCGCGACCTGGAGGACCCGGGAGTCCGGGGTCAGCGCGAGGCGGTCCCGCGTGGTGTGGCTGAGCGCCGCCACGCCCGCGTGGGTCACGGTGACGCCCTTGGGCAGCCCGGTCGAACCGGAGGTGTAGATGACGTACGCCGGGTGGTCGGGGTGCGGGTCCCGGGCCGGGTCCGCGACCGGGTGCTCCTGCCAGGCCGACCGCACCTCGGGGGCGTCGACCGCCACCACCTCGGTGGTCAGGTCCGTCGGGAGTTCGGCGCCCGACGTGGTGAGCAGAACGGCCGGGGCGGCGTCGGCGAGCATGAACCGGACGCGGTCGGCCGGGTAGTCCAGGTCGACGGGCAGGTAGGCGGCGCCCGCCTTGAGCGTGCCCAGTGCCATCGCGACCTGGTCCGCGCCGCGCGGCACGGCCACCCCCACCGACTGCTCGGGTCCGATGCCCCGGGCGATCAGCCAGTGCGCGATCCGGTTCGCCCGTGCGTTCAGCTCCTCGTACGACCAGGCTTGATCGACCGACTCCACGGCGGGCGCGTACGGAGCCTGCCGCAGCCGCTCCCGGAACAGCCGGGGGAAGGTGGACACCGGCACCGCCGGTCCGGTCGCGTGCTCGGCGGCGCGCAGCCGCCCGTGCTCGTCGGCGGTGAGCAGGTCGGCGTCGCCGATGCGCTGCGCGGGGTCCGCGATCGCGGCGGTGAGGAGCCGTTCCCAGCGGGCGATCAGCGTCTCGATCGTGGCCGCGTCGAACAGCACGGTGGAGTACTCGGCGGCGATCTGGATCCCCGCCGGCGTGGTGCGGTCCGCGAAGGTCTCGCTCAGGCTCAGGGTGAGGTCGTAGCGGGACGTTCCGGTGCCGACACCGTCGCCGACGACCCGCAGCCCCGGCAGCGTGAAGTCGATGTCCTCGGTGTTCTGCAGCACCAGGGCGACCTGGAACAGGGGGTTGGCCGACGCCGACCGCGCCGGGTTGAGCTTCTCCACCAGGGCCTCGAACGGGATGTCCTGGTGGGTGTACGCGGCCAGGCTGGTCCGGCGCACCTGGCCGAGCAGCTCGGCGAAGGTCGGGTCGCCCGAGGTGTCGGTCCGCATCACCTGCACGTTGACGAACAGGCCGATCAGGTCGTTGAGGTTCTCGTCGACGCGGCCCGCGATACCACTGCCGAGGGCGATGTCGGTGCCGACGCCGAGCCGGGTCAGCAGCGCGGCCATCGTGGTCTGCAGCACCATGAACGGCGTGGTGCCGGTGCTCCTGGCGAGGTCGGCGACCCCCCGGTGCAGCGTCGCGGGCAGGGTGAACCGGAGCAGGTCCCCGCTGCGGTCGAGTTCGGTCGGGCGCGGCCGGTCGCCGGGGACGGTGACCGTCTCCGGGAGTCGGGCCAGTTGCTTCGACCAGTAGCGGTACTGCTTGCCGAACAGGCTGCCCGGATCGTCGCCGCCGCCGAGGAGGGCACGCTGCCACTGGGCGTAGTCGGCGTACTGCAACGGCAACGGCGCCCATCGCGGCGGCTCGTCGCGGACCCGGGCCGCGTAGGCCGTGGCCAGGTCCTTGGCCAGCGGTGTCGCGGACCAGCCGTCCGCCGCGATGTGGTGGAGCACCAGGACGAGGACGTGCTCATCCGGGCCGACGCCGAGCAGGACCGCTTTCAGCGGAATCTCGGCGGTGATGTCGAAGGGGTGGCGGGCCGCCGCGGCGACCGCCTCGGCCAGACCCGCCTCCCCGTCCACCGGCCGCGGCGTCAGGTCGACGCGGGCCTCCTCCGGCGCGAGGACGTGCTGGTAGGGGCGGCCGTCCTCCTCCCGGTAGACCGTGCGCAGGATCTCGTGCCGGGTGACGACGTCGTGCACCGACTCGTCGAGGGCCCGGACGTCCAGCCGGCCGGACAGCCGCAGGATGATCGGCATGTTGTAGGTCGGCGCGCGGCCCTCGAACTCGTGCAGGAACCACAGCCGCTGCTGGGCGAACGACAGCGGGAGCCGGTCCGGTCGCGGCGCCACCGGAACCAGCGGAGCCCGCGTGCCCGGGGCGACGTCCAGGTGCCGCACGAGCCCGGCCACGGTGGGGCTGGTGAACACGGCCCGCAGCTCCACCTCGACGCGCAGGGCGACGCGGATGCGGTTGACGAGCCTGGTCGCCAGGATCGAGTGCCCGCCGAGGGCGAAGAAGTCGTCGTCGATGCCGACCCGGTGCACGCCGAGCGTCTCGGCGAACAGCTCGCACAGCAGCTCTTCCTGAGCGGTGCGCGGGGCCTTGACGGCCGCCCCGCCGAAGACCGGTGCGGGCAGCGCCGCGCGGTCCAGCTTGCCGTTGGCGGCCAGCGGCATGGCGTCGACGGTGACCACGGCGGCGGGCACCAGGTGCGCGGGCAGGCGTTCCTGGAGGTAGCCGCGCAACGAGCCCGCCACCGCTTCGTCGGCCGAGCGCACCACGACGTAGGCGACCAGCTGCTTGGCCTCCGCGTGGTCCGCCGCGCCCCCGGCGTCCCGCACGACGACCACGGACTCGGCGACCTCGGGGTGCGCGGCCAGCGCGCGCTCGATCTCGGCCGGCTCGACGCGGATGCCGCGGATCTTGACCTGGTCGTCGTCCCGGCCGAGGTACTCAAGCTGCCCGTCGGCGGTCCAGCGGGCCAGATCGCCGGTGCGGTACGCGCGCGCCCCGGCCGGTCCGAACGGGTCGGCGACGAACCGCTCGGCGGTCAGCGCGGGCTGGTCGTGGTAGCCGCGGGCGATGTTCCCCGCGACGTACAGCTCGCCCGCCACCCCCGGCGGCACCGGCGCGAGGCCCGGCCCCAGGACGTAGGCGCGCATGTTCCCGAGCGGTGTCCCGATCGGGACACCGCTCCCGGCCTGCCCGGTCGGGACGGCGAACGTGGTGGCGTAGAACGACTCCGTCTGCCCGTAGGCGTTGATGACGCGAACGTCCGGCAGGACCGCGCGGATGCGGTTCACGAGCGTGCCGGGCAGCGCCTCACCGGCGAAGACGACGGTGGTCAGCCCGGAGATGGCCGCCGCCCGCTCGCCCAGCTCGGCGAACACCGACGGCACCGTGCTGATCACACCGGCCGACACGGTCTCGCGCTCGGCGAGCACGAGCGCGTCCCGCGCGATCTCGACGGTGCCGCCCTGCGCCAGCGGCGTGACGATCTCGAAGACGGAGACGTCGAAGTTGATCGACGCGGCCGCGAACACCTCGGTGCCCGCCGCCACGCCGACCCGCTCGGCGAGCCACGTCACCCCGTTGACCACGTTGGCGTGGCTGACGACGACCCCCTTCGGGGCGCCGGTGGAGCCGGACGTGAACATCACGTACGCGGCCTGCTGCGGTCGGAGCGCGTTCGACGGCCCGGCGTTCGACGGCTCCGCCGGGTCGGCGGTCGCGAGATCCAGCTCGTCGAGGAGCAGGACCGGGACGTCCGTCCCGGGGAGCGCCTCGACGGTGCCCGCGTCGGTGAGGACCAGCAGTGGCCGGGCGCCGGCGAGGATGTGGCCCAGGCGCGCGCCGGGGTACGCCGGGTCGATCGGCAGGTAGGCACCACCGGCCTTCAGGATGGCGAGGATGCCGGTGACCAGGTCGGCCGAGCGCGGCAACGCCAGGCCGACCACGGTCTCCGGACCCACGCCGTGCCCGGCCAGCGCGTCGGCGAGCCGGTTGGCGCGGGCGTCCAGCTCCGCGTAGGTGTGGGTGATGGCGCCGCACCGCACCGCGATCGTGTCCGGCGTCTTCGCCACTTGCCGCTCGAACAGGCCGGGGATGGTCAGCTTGGGCACTTCGGCGGCGGTGTCGTTGACCTCGACCAGGAACCTGGTGCGTTCCTCGGGCTCCAGCAGGTCCACGGCGTCGAGCTGGACCCACGGGTCGTCGGCCAGCTGGGCGAGGACCCGGCCGAGGCGCCGGGCGATGGCGTCCGTCTGCTCCGCGTCGAGCAGGTGGTGCTGGTACTGGAGGCTGAGCTTCAGGTGCGGCTCGGCGAAGGCCATCACGACCAGCGGGTAGTGCGTGCTGCTGAGCGGGCTGATCCCGGACACGCGGATCCCGGCAGCGGTGTACGCGTCGGCCAGCCCGACGCCGTCGATCGGGTAGGACTCGAAGACCACCAGGGTGTCGAACAGCGTGCGCAGTCCCGTGGCCTGGTGCAGGTCGAGCAGGCCGTGGTGGTGGTGGTCGAGCAGCGCGCTCTGCCGCTGCTGGAGGTCGCCGAGGATCGCGCCGAGCGACTGGCCGGGGGTGCACCGCACGCGGACCGGCAGGGTGTGGATGAACATGCCGACCATCTCGTCGACGCCCGCCACCTGGGGCGGACGCCCGGACACGGTCGCGCCGAACAGGACGTCCCGACGCCCGGTGAGACCTGCGAGCAGCACCGCCCACGCCCCCTGGACCAGGGTGTTGAGGGTCAGGCCCAGCTCGCTCGCGCGTCGGGAGAGCGCGCGGGACCGCTCCGCGGTGAGCGGCACCTCCACCTGGCCGACCCCGGCGGGTTCGCCCTCCGGTGCGGAGGCGCCGGGCACGAGGAGCGTGGGCTCGTCGACGCCGTCCAGTTCCCCGGCCCAGGCGCGGGTGGTCGCTTCGCGGTCCCGGGTGGCGAGCCAGGCGAGGAAGTCGCGGTAGGGGCGCACCCGGCGCAGGGCCGTGGCGTCCCCGGCGGAGCCGTACAGGCGGAGCAGGTCCTGCATGAGCAGGGGCACCGACCACCCGTCGAAGAGGACGTGGTGCGTCGTGAGGACCAGATCCCACTCGTCGGCCGCGAAGTTGATCAGCGACATGCGCACCAGCGGGGCGGTGGCCAGGTCGAAGGGTGCGCGGTCCTCCGCGAGGCACCGGTCCCGCCGGTCCGCGCGCCCGTCCTGCGCGAGCGGGCGGAGATCCAGCTCGCGCCACGGCAGTTCGACGCCGTCCTGGATGATCTGGACCCGGTCGCCGGCGTCGTCGAGGACGAACGCCGCCCGCAGGTTGGGATGGCGGTCGAGCAACGCCTGTCCGGCCGCGCGCATCCGCTGCGGCTCGACGGCACCTTCCAGGTGGAAGACGAGCTGCATCTGATAAGCGTCGAACGCCGCACCGGCCAGCTCGGTGTGGAACAGCAGCCCGCGTTGCATCGCGGTCAACGGCCAGATGTCGGTCAACCGCGGGTGCTGCTCCTTCCAGCGGTCGAGTTCGTCCTGGCGCACGGTGACCAGCGGCACGTCCGAGGGCGTGAGCCCGCCCGCGCCCCGTTGTGCGGAATGCCGCGCCAGACCGTGCAATGCGGTGCGCCACAGGTCGGCCAGCTCCTGGACGTCGGCACCGGTCAGCAGACCGGACGGGAACTCGAGTCGGGCGTCGAGGCGCGGGCCGTCGTCGGTGTCCGTGACGTACGCGGTGAGCGCCAGGGTGGCCAGGGCCCGCATGTCCCCGTCCAGCCCGGGTACGAGCATGGTGGTGCCCTCGACCTGGGCGAAACCCAGGCCGCGCAGCTCGTCGGGCATGTTGGCGGCACCGGTGTAGCGGCCGAGGTAGTTGAAGGTGATCTGCCCGTCGGGCAACTCCTGGAGGACCGCTTCGGTCTCGGGGTTGAGGTAGCGCAACATGCCGTAGCCGACGCCCTTGTCCGGAATGGCGCGCAGCTGCTCCTTGACGGCCTTGACCGCCGCTCCGGCGGCCGCATCGCCCGCGAGGGCCCGATCCAGGTCGATTCCGGCCACGTCGAGGCGGACCGGGTACATGCTGGTGAACCAGCCCACGGTGCGCGAGAGGTCGGCGCCGGGAACGACGGCGTCCTCCCGGCCGTGGCCCTCCAGGCGGACCAGCGCCGAGGACTCGCGGACGCCGCGCCGCTTCCGCCAGGTCGCGAGGGCCAGCGCCAGCGCGGTCAGCAGACCGTCGTCGACCCCGCAGCGGAAGGTGGCGGGCAGGGTGGTCAGCAGTGCCCGGGTGATCCCGGTCGGCAGTTCGAACTCGACGTGCTCGACCGTGGCCATGGTGTGCACGGCCGGATCGAACGGGACCGGGCCGAGGTCCGGGTCGGGGCCGGACACGATGCGCCGCCACAGCGGGAGTTCGGCCGCCCGCTCCGTGGTCGCGGCCTCGACGACTCCCCGCGCCCAGCGCCGGACGGAGGTCGTGACCTCGGGCAACTTCGGGGTCCGCCCGTCGCGGACCTGTTGCCAGGCGGCGGCGAGATCGGGCAGCAGGAGGCGCCAGGACACCCCGTCGACGGCGAAGTGGTGCAGCACGATGCTCAGCCGCCCAGGCGTGTCGGTGCCCGCGTCGAACCACACGAACCGTGCCAGTACACCGCCCGCGAGGTCCAGGTGGCGCACCGCGTCCTCAAGCTCCGTGGCCGCCTGCCGCCGCCAGGTCTCGCCCCAGCTGCCGTCGCTCACGACGCGCCGGACGAGCGCGTCCACGTCCATCGTGCCGGGCCCGGCCACCTCCAGCCCGACCTCGACGCCGGTGACCAGCCGGGCGCGCAGGATGTCGTGCCGGTCGAAGACCGCCGAGAGCGTCGCGACGAGCCCGTCCCGCCGCAGGCCCGCCGGCAGGTCGACCGTCATCGTCATGGTGAACCGGTCGATCCCGGTGCCGACCCCGCTGCCCAACGACATGAGGTAGCGGCCGATGGGCAGCAGCGGCATGAACCCGGTGCCGCCGTCCGCCGGCTCCGCGAGGATCGGGTCCGCCTGCTCGCCGAGTTCGGCGGACCGGGCGAGTTCGGCCACGGTGCGGCACTCGAAGATCTGTCGCGGGGTGACCACGACGCCGCGGGCCCTTGCCCGGGCAACGACCTGGATCGAGCGGATGCTGTCACCGCCGACGGCGAAGAAGTCGTCGTCGACGCCGACGTCGGGCAGGCCGAGGACGTCGGCGTAGACGTCGGCGAGCACCTCTTCGGCCGGGGTGTGCGGGGCGCGGTAGGCGGTGCCGCCGTAGTCCGGTCGCGGAAGTGCGGCGTAGTCGAGCTTCCCGTTGGGGGCCAACGGGAACCGGTCGAGCATGACGAACACGGACGGCACCATGAACTCGGGCAGCCTGGAGGAGGCGAACCTGCGCAGGTCGCGCGTGGAGACCGTCGCGGTCAGGTCGACGTTCAGGTCGCTCAGGGTGTCCACGGTGCCGAGCCCGGCGTCCCACCGGTCGGTCGGGACCACGTAGCCGACCAGGTGGGTCCGGTCGTGGTGGGTGCGGGCCGTCACGACGGCCTGCGCGACGGCCGGGTGGTCGGTCAGCACGGCTTCGACCTCGCCGGGTTCGATGCGGAACCCGCGGATCTTGAGCTGGGAGTCGTCGCGGCCGACGTACTCCAACTGCCCGTCCGCGCCCCAGCGGGCCATGTCGCCGGTGCGGTACATCCGCGCGCCTGCCCGCCCGTAGGGGTCGGCGACGAACCGTTCGGCGGTGAGCGCCTGCTTGCCGAGGTAGCCGCGCGCCACGTGCCCGGCCACGTACAACTCACCGACGACGCCCGGTGGCACCGGTTGCAGACCGGGCCCCAGCACGTAGGTGCGCATGTGCCCCAGTGCCGCACCGATCGGCGCACCCGCGGTGCCCGCCCAGTCGTCGTCGGCGGTGAACGCGGTGGCGTAGAACGACTCGGTCTGACCGTAGGCGTTGATCACCCGCGCCCCGGGAATCGCCTCGCGCACCCGCCGGACCAACCAGGCGGGCAACGCCTCACCGGCGAAGACCACGGCGTCGGCCTGGATCTTCGCGCCCATCTGGTCCAGCAGCTCGGCGAACACCGACGGCACCGAGCTGATCACCCCGCCGGACCAGCCACCGCGCTCGCCGATCACCGCGACGTCACGCACGACCTCGACGGTTCCCCCGGCGGCCAGGGTCGTGACGATCTCGAACACCGACACGTCGAAGTTGACCGAAGCGCCCGCCAGCGTCCTCGTCCCCGGGCCGATGCCGACGACCTCGGCCAGGCGCGACACCCCGTTCACGACGTCCCGGTGGGTGACGACCACACCCTTCGGGGTGCCGCTCGAACCGGACGTGTACATCACGTACGCCGCGTGCGCGGGGTCGGGCGGGACCGGCCGCGCCCCCGACCCGGCCGCGCCCGGATCGACGTCCTCGATCCGGAGCGTCGGCGCATCCGCCGCCGACAGCACGCCCGCGGAATCGGCGGTCGTCAGGATCAGCTCCGGGCGGGAATCGGCGAGGACGAGCGCCAGCCGCGCACTCGGATACCGCGGATCGATCGGCACGTAGGCGCCACCCGCGGCCAACACCCCGAGCAGGCCCACCACCAGGTCGACCGACCTCGGCAACGCCAGGCCCACCAGCGTTTCCGCGCCGACGCCGCGATCGACCAGCTCCTGCGCCAACCGCGCGACGCGCGCCGCCAGCTCGGCGTAGGTCAGCTCGACGTCGTCGCACACCACCGCCACCGCGTCCGGCGACGTCGCCACCCGGCGCTCGAACAACGCCGGGACGTTCGACGCGGAGCGCTCGTCGTCCGAGCGGGAGGAGCCCAGCACCAGCTCGCGCTCACCCGTCAGCAGCACGTCCGACAGCGCGACGGCCCGGGTCGGCGTGCCGACCAACTGCTCGACGAGGCGGAGGAGCCGAGCCAGCACCTGCTCGGCCGTGGACCGGTCGAACAGGTCGGTCGCGTACTCCAGGTGGATCGAGAGCCCCGGTTCGGTCGGGTCGTCGAGACAGGTGAACTCCAGGTCGAACTTGGCCACCGAGGTCCACAGCGGCGCGAAGTCGGCGTGCAGGCCACCCGGCAGCTCGAACCGGACCCTGGCTCCGGTCGACCAGCTGAACATGACCTGGAACAGCGGGTGGTAGGCGGTGGAGCGCTCGGGGTTGAGCGCCTCCACGAGCCGTTCGAAGGGCGCGTCCTGGTTGTCGTAGGCGGCCAGCGCCCGATCCCGCACCTGGTCGAGGACCTGGTGGAACGACGGGGTGCCCGACAGGTCGGTGCGCAGGACCCACGTGTTGACGAAGAAGCCGACGAGATCGGCGAGATCGGTGTCGCGACGGCCCGCGACGGTCGAACCGATCGCGACGTCGTCGCCCGCACCGAGGTGCTGCAGCAGGACGGAGAGGGCTGCCTGGAGCACCATGGGGGTGGACACCCCGGCGCGTTCGGCCAGCTCCTCGACCCGGGCGAGCAGGTCCCCGTCGAGGACGCCGTCGACGACGTCACCGCGGCGGCCGGCCACGGCGGGGCGGGGCCGGTCGGTCGGCAGGCGCACGGGCTGCGGCAGGCCGGACAGCGCGGCGCGCCAGTGGTCGAGCTGGTGCGACAGGACGCTGTCGGGATCGTCCTCGGCCCCGAGCAGCTCGCGCTGCCACAGCGTGTAGTCGACGTACTGGACGGGCAGTTCCGGCCAGTCCGGCGCCGCGCCGAGGAGCCGCGCGGTGTAGGCCGCGGCCAGGTCGCGCGCCAGCGGCCCGATGGACTCGCCATCGGCGGCGATGTGGTGGACCAGGAGCAGCAGGTGGTGTTCCCGGGCACCGGTGCGGAACACGGTGGCGCTGACCGGGATCTCCTCGGACAGCCGGAACGTGGCCCCGGACGCCTCGCGCACCGCGTCGTCGAGCCCGTCGGCGGGCACCTCGACCAGCGGGACGTCGAGGCGCACCTGCTCGACCGGGAGCACCTGCTGGGCGGGGACACCGTCGCCGTCCACCACGATGAGCGTGCGCAGGCTCTCGTGCCGCGCCACCAGGTCGCGCACCGAGGCGGTGAGCGCCTGGGTGTCCAGCTCACCCGTGAGCCGAACCAGGAACGGCACGTTGTACAGCGCGGACGGGCCCTCGAACCTGTCGATGAACCACAGGCGTCGCTGCGCGAAGGACAGCGGGATCATCACGTGGCGCTCCTGTTCATCCTGCGCAGACGCGGCTGGTCCGCAGGTCGTGCGTTCTTCACCGTGTGCGCCAGTTCGGCGATGTCCGCGGACTCGTAGACCTCGCGGATGAGCACCTGGACCCCGATCTCCTTGCCGATCCGGTTGGCGAGGCGGGTGGCCAGGAGCGAGTCGCCGCCCAGCGCGCGGAAGTTGTCGCTCAACCCGACCCGCTCGACCTGGAGCAGCTCGGCGATCAGCGCGCACAGCCGCTGCTCTTGTTCGGTGACGGGGGATACGTGGTCGCGCACCCCGGAACCCGGTTCCGGCAGCGCTGCGTGGTCGAGCTTTCCGTTGGGGGCCAGCGGAAGCCGATCCAGCGTCACGAACGCCGACGGCACCATGAAGTCCGGCAACCGACCCGAGGCGTACTCCCGGAGGTCGCCCAGCTCGTCGCCGCCGGTGGGGACGACATAGCCGATGAGCCGGGTGCGGTCGTGGTGGGTGCGTGCGGTGACGACGGCGTGGGCGATGCCGGGGTGGGCGGTGAGCACGGCTTCGACTTCGGCGGGCTCGACGCGGAATCCGCGGATCTTGGTCTGGGCGTCCTCGCGGCCCGCGTACTCCAGCTGTCCGTGGACGTTCCAGCGGGCGAGGTCGCCGGTGCGGTACATGCGGGCGCCGGTCGGCCCGTTGGGATCGGGGACGAACCGCTCCGCGGTGAGTCCGGGCCTGCGGTGGTAGCCGCGGGCGAGGTGGCCGCCGACGTACAGCTCTCCGACGACGCCGGGCGGGGTGGGCCGCAGGCCGGGCCCGAGGACGTAGGCGCGCATGGTCGGCAGGGGAGTGCCGATGGGTGCGCCCGCGGTGCCGGTCCACGTGTCGTGTGCGGTGAACGTGGTGGCGTAGAACGATTCGGTCTGGCCGTAGGCGTTGATCACCCGGGCGTCGGGGATCGCACCGCGGACGCGGTCGACCAGCCAGGCGGGTAGGGCTTCGCCCGCGAATACCACGGTGTCCGCGTGGATCTTCGCGCCGACCTGGTCGAGCAGTTCGGCGAAGACCGAGGGCACGGTGCTGATCACACCGCCGGACCAGCCGCCGCGTTCGCTGATCACCGTGATGTCGCGCACCACCTCGACGGTTCCGCCGGCGGCGAGCGTCGCGATGATCTCGAACACGGAGACGTCGAAGTTGACCGATGCGCCTGCCAGCACTCTCGAACCCGGGCCGATGCCGACGATCCCGGCCAGGTGCGAGATCCCGTTCACCACGTCGCGGTGGGTGATGATCACGCCTTTCGGGGTGCCGGTCGAACCCGACGTGTACATGACGTACGCCGCCCGTGCGGGATCCGGTGCGGTCGGCCTCGCCCGTGCTCCGGCCGTGCCGGGACCGGGACCGTTCCCGTCCACCAGCAGCGTCGGCGTATCCGTCGCGGGGAGGGCACCCGCGGCGTCGGTGCTGGTCAGGATCAGCTCGGGGCGGGCGTCGGCGAGGATGAAGGCCAGCCGGGCGCTGGGGTACCTCGGATCGATCGGCACGTAGGTGCCGCCCGCCGACAGGATGCCCAGCAGGCCGACGACCAGGTCCGCCGAGCGGGGCAGGGCCAGACCCACCAACGTCTCCGCGCCCACGCCGCGGTCGCCCAGCACCGCCGCCAACCTCCCGACCCGGGAAGTCAACTGCGCGTAGGTGAGTTCGACGTCGTCGACGACCACCGCCACGGCATCCGGCGACACCGCCGCCCGGCGTTCGACCAACTCCACGACATCCGGCCCGGGGAAGACCCCCGCCGAATCCCACTCGGGCCCGGTCGTCGAAGCGGTCGAAGAGTCGGTGGTGGATCCTTCGGTGAATCGCCGGTCGGGAGTACCCGTCATGGACTCTCCCGGTCGGCGATCGCTGTCGTCGCGCACGTCGGCTCCTCCAGGGCGCAGAATCCTGGAGATCGTCATCGCCCCGCCTTGTGTGGACCTTGGACTTCTCTTGGCGGAGCCCGACCTCCGGTTCGAAGGTCGCCCGCGACACGTGACGAGCAGTCGGTGGCTCCATTGTGGAGCAACAAGGTTCAGGCTAGTTCGGCTTAAGCCCGGCCGGTCATGCTCACTCCGCGCCGATCGTGCACAGGGAGCGGCCAAGGAAAGGACAACCGATGAGTGAACGGGCCGCGCACATCCTCGAAGAAGTCCGGAAGTACCACCAGGAGGTTACCGACGACACGAGGTTCATCCCCGGCGTCACGGAGATCTGGCCATCGGGTGCGGTGCTCGATGAGGAGGACCGGGCAGCCATCGTCGAGGCCGCCCTGGACATGCGGATCGCGGCCGGTCGGTCGTCGCGGGCGTTCGAGTCGGCGTTCGCCCGCACGATGCAGCGGCGCAAGGCGCACCTGACGAACTCCGGTTCCTCGGCGAACCTGCTCGCCGTCACCGCCCTCACCTCGCCCCAGCTGGGGGACCGCAGGCTCGTGCCCGGCGACGAGGTCATCACGGTGGCCGCGGGCTTCCCCACGACCGTCAACCCCATCCTGCAGAACGGTCTCGTCCCCGTCTTCGTGGACATCGACCTGCGCACCTACAACACCACCGCCGAACGCGTCGAGCAGGCCATCGGTCCGCGCACCCGGGCGATCATGATCGCGCACGCCCTCGGCAACCCCTTCGAGGTCGCCGAGGTGGCGCAGATCGCCGACGAGCACGACCTGATCCTGATCGAGGACTCCTGCGACGCGGTCGGCACCACGTACCAGGGCCGGCTCGTCGGCACCTTCGGCGAACTCGCCACGGTCAGCTTCTACCCGGCCCACCACCTCACCATGGGGGAGGGCGGTTGCGTGCTGACCTCGAACATGGTCCTGGCCCGCATCGTGGAGTCGCTGCGGGACTGGGGACGGGACTGCTGGTGCGAGCCCGGCGAGAGCGACACCTGCCGCAAGCGGTTCGGCTACCAGATGGGCACGCTGCCCGCGGGCTACGACCACAAGTACATCTTCTCCCACGTGGGCTACAACCTGAAGGCGACCGACATCCAGGCGGCGCTGGGCCTGTCGCAGCTCGACAAGCTCGAAGAGTTCGGCGCGGCGCGGCGGCGCAACTGGCGCCGGTTGCGCGAGGGCCTCGCGGACGTGCCGTGGCTGCTGCTGCCGGAGCCGACACCGGGCAGCGACCCGAGCTGGTTCGGTTTCATCATCACCGTCGACCCCGACGCGCCCATCCGGCGCACCGAACTCGTGAGCCACCTGGAGAGCCGCAAGATCGGCACGCGCAGGCTGTTCGGCGGGAACCTGACGCGCCAGCCCGCCTACGCGGGCGCCGAGTACCGGATCTCCGGCGAGCTGACCAACAGCGACATCGTCACCGAGCACACGTTCTGGGTCGGTGTCTACCCCGGCCTCACCGAAGAGATGATCGACTACATGATCTCGTCCATCACCGAGTTCGTGGGGAGCCACCGGTGACCGCGACCGACATTGCGCGCATACGGTCCCTCAAGGCCAGGGAGGACGCGGCGCTGGCCGACCTCGTCGCCCGGTCGGCGGCGGCGTCGGCGGGGGAGTCCGTCGCCGAGCTGCGCGACTGGCTGCACCGACGCCGCGAGGAGATCCCGTTCGGGGTGGACCGGATTCCGTTCGAGGAACTCGACGGCTGGTCGTTCACCCCGGAAACCGGGAACCTCGTCCACCGCAGCGGACGTTTCTTCACCGTGGAGGGGCTGCGCGTCAGCATCGGCGAGCAACCCGGCAGCGCCGAGTGGCTGCAGCCCATCATCGTCCAGCCGGAGGTCGGCATCCTGGGCATCCTGGCCCAGGAGTTCGACGGGGTGCTGCACTTCCTGATGCAGGCCAAGATGGAGCCGGGCAACCCGGAACCCGAGCTGCTGCAGCTCTCGCCGACCGTGCAGGCCACGTACAGCAACTACACCAAGGTCCACAAGGGTGGGGACGTCCGCTACCTGGAGTACTTCACCGACCCGTCCCAGGGCCGGATCCTGTCGGACGTGCTCCAGTCCGAGCACGGCGCGTGGTTCCACCGCAAGCGCAACCGCAACATGATCGTGCAGGCGACGGGACCGGTGCCCGACCACGAGGACTTCCGCTGGCTCACGCTCGGCCAGATCCACGAGCTGCTGCGCCACGACAACACGGTGAACCTGGACGCCCGCTCGGTGCTCGCCGGCCTGCGGCCGTCCCGGGCGTCGTACGCACTGCACTCCGACACGGAAGTGCTCTCCTGGCTCGCCGCACGGCGTTCGATGAGCCAGATCCGCAGCGAACGCATCCCCCTGGCCGACGTGCTGGGCTGGTCGCGCGGAACGTCCTCGGTCGTCCACGAGGAGAATCGCTACTTCCGCGTCGTGGCCCTGTCGGTGCGCGCGGGCAGCCGCGAGGTCAGCCAGTGGACCCAGCCGCTGATCGAACCCTGCGGGCAGGGCGTCGTCGCCTTCCTGACCCGCACCATCGAAGGCGTGCCGCACGTGCTGGTGCGTGCGCGCGCGGAGGGCGGCTTCGTCGACGCGGAGCTGGGCCCGACCGTCCAGTGCATCCCCGACAACTACGCGCACCTGCCGGTATCGGAGCGGCCGCCCTTCCTCGACGTGGTGACGAACGTCGACCCGGCCCGGATCCGCTACTCCGCGTTGCACTCGGAGGAAGGCGGGCGCTTCCTGGACGCGGTGAGCCGCTACCTCATCATCGACGCCGATGACGGTGACTCGCCGCTCGACGTGCCCCCCGACTTCCACTGGATCTCGCGTGACCAGCTGGCTTTGCTGACCCAGTACAGCCACTACGTCAGCATCCAGGCGCGAACGCTTCTGCTGTGCATGAACGCCCAGGGGTGACGCCAGGGCGGCAGGACGTCGTGGAACCGCTCGCACGCTGTTGCCTCAGCGCCGGCCCGTCGAACACCTGTTGCTGCTGAGCGCCCGTTTCCCAACGGGTGCCGAAGCGGGGCTGTCCGGTGCGGACGCGAGGAACTCCTGATGGATCGGACGTCGTCGAAGCGCCGTTCCACCAGGAGTTCCGTTGCCGTCGTGGCCGATGCCCGCGGGTGGCACGTCCGGCCGGTCGTAGCGGGCGGTGGGGAGGTGCACCGCCGCAGGGCGGGCGTCCGCCGACGGGGTGCTTCGTTTCCCCGAACTCCTCGGACACCGAACTTCTCGAACACCGAACTCGGTCGCCGCGTTGTTCGTCCGCCCACCGTCGACAGGCCGCCGGAGGTGCTGCTCGTCCCGACCGCGCCGAGCCTCGTCCAGAGCCCGTACGACCGGACGGCTGAACCCGACCCTTCGAATGACAAGCCGAACATCCGTTGCGGCCAAAAACCTGTTGCAGATCGGCGGCCAGGTGTGATGGCGGCTATCCGGTGTCTGCCGCGACTGCGTCGATCGCAGGCTCTCCCCTGTCCGCGTGCAGACCGAGTTGATCACCCGCCGTCGATACCGCGCGACGATCGACCGGCCAAGTCGCAGGTCAAATCCTTACGCGATCTTAGCGTTGCCAAATGTCCCGCTGACGAGACATCAGTGGTCGAACTGCCGGTCCGAATGTCGCCATCGGCGTTCGGACCGATTCGGTGCTCAACCGCGCGGAGTGCACGGCCGGTGCGTCGGCACACCGGCGGTGCACTCCGCGCGGGCCGCCGCGGTGGGCCGTCCAGTCGGCGTGCCGGTGTCTTTTGCCGGTGATGTCGGCGGGTCCGCCGTCGAAGTCACCGGACGCTGTCGGCCAGGCTGCCTGCGGCCTGCGCAGTTCGGGCGAAACCGCTCGGCTGTTCAGCGTTCGCATCGCGCGAGCCAACCCCGCACGAGTGCGAGATCTGACGCCGGCCGACTTCACCGGCGAACGGGCCGACATCGCCCGCAAACGACCGGAGTTCGATCCCGGGTTGTCGGTGGAGCGGCGGATCACCTGGCCGTTTTCGCGAATTCCGGCGACACCGGCTCGCGAAATCGGCGGCACCGGGCAAGATCGAAGTTCCCCGAGGTGCTCGCAGCATCCGGGCGTGTACATTCGTCCGATTGCGGGCACTGATCGCCGCTGGTCCGGGTCGTTCGCCCGCGCCGCGGGCGTTCCACCCGGGCCCGACAACCCCGCCACCAGCGCGGTGGTCGGGATGAGCGGACCCGCCGACCGACGCCCGTGATGGGCTGTGACGTCGACATTCACAAGCGCGGAGTCGCCCGGTGCGAATGCCGCCCCGCATGGGAACCCCGTCGGGGGCCCGTCACCAGACCCTGTACAGGCACATGTATTCCAGTAATATGCGACACAGGGAACACCTTGGGGGGAAGGGGATCGAGGCATGGGTCATGCCAGGGCGTTAACGCACGGTTCCGGATTGTCCGCCGCCCGACTCGGACCAACGAGAACGCACCGGTCGGACAGCGAAGCGGCGCCAAGCAGAGTAGTGACCCTGCAGACGGGTCTGCATATCCCGGCGAAACTCTCCTTCGACGAATGGGAACTTGCCGGCCGTCGCCTTTCCGGCATCGTCAACTCTTCATCGTGGTGGCTCGGTGATTGGCTCGTGTACGGCAAGGAGCGCTACGCGGACAGGTATCAACGTGGTGTCGCGACGGCGGGCTTGCAGTATCAGACGCTCCGCAACTACGCCTGGGTGGCTCGGCGGTTCCCGATCCACCGTCGACGGGCGGAATTGTCGTTTCAGCACCACTCCGAGATTGCGTCGCTGCCGAACGAAGAGCAGGACATGTGGCTCGACCAGGCGGAACTCAAGGGCTGGACGACGAAACAACTCCGCAACGCGGTCAACGCCGCTCGGCAGAAACTGTTGCCCGCGCCGGCCGCGGCCGTGAACAACAGCAGCCCGACGCTCGACCTGCCCGGCGGCGACTTCGACCGGTGGCGGCAGGCCGCCGAGCTCTCGGGCACCAACCTGGAGCAGTGGGTGTTGTCGACCCTGGACCGCGCGGCCCAGCGCGTCCTGGTCGAGGGCGAGTGGACGGCGGCGCCGGATCCCCACGGGGCCTAGGCGCAGCCGGGTTCGGCAGGCGTCGATGCGGACTCCCGCCGAGCGGACCTCAAGTTCACAGTGCGCCGCTTGTACAACTCGGTGTCGAACGCCGGTGGTCGCCCGCCGTGCGAGCCCTTGGCCGTGCGGCGGGCGACCTGGTCGGCCCGTTCGGGGCAGACGAACCGCAAACCCCTCTCGCGCATGGACTTCCTGGTGGAGTCGTGCGAGTGCGCCTCGCCCGCGACCGAGAGGGCCTCGGCTCCGGGTCCGCGGGATCGCGTCGACCACCTGCCGGTGATCACGCTACCGCCGGCCACCACTGGCCACCGGCGGCGGCAACGGCCCGATCGCCGAGCACGCCCGATCCGTCGACTCACCACGCCCTCGCGATGCACCGGAACCACCAGAAGCCTTGATCGACCAATTGCAGGACGCCGCCCAGGCGGGTCGGGTTCTCGCGGGTCGTGGTGCGTGGTCCAGTACGGCAGTCGCCGTACTGGACCACGCGCGCAGGTCAGGCGATGGTGCCCTGGGCCGGCTCCGACCAGGAGCGGTGCTCCCGGTTCCGGGCGACCGTCTCGGCGGGCCCGGACTCGAAGTCCCGCTGCGGGCGGCAGCCGAGCACCCCGCGGGTCTTGGCGTCGTCGATCGGGTGCCGCCGGTCGTGAGGCATCCGCGCGCACGCCGAACCGATGGCCCCGGCGTCGGTGACCAGCAGGCGCATCAGTACTCCAGAAGCTCCAGGGGCACGGGGTTGTCACGATGGCTGCGGGCGCTCTCCATGACGTACTGGCCGTACGGGGAAGCCGACATCCCGGCGCCGAGAGCCAGGCAGGCGTCAGTGCTGATGAGGCCCATGAACATGGCGACCTCCTCGACGCAGCCGAGCCGTATTCCCTGGTGGTACTGGACATCCCGGACGAACCTGCCCGCGTCCAGCAGTGATTCGTGGGTCCCGGTGTCCAGCCAGGTGACGCCCCGGCCGAGCCGCACCAGATCGGCCCGCCCCTCGGTCAGGTACGCGCGCAGGACGTCGGTGATCTCCAGTTCGCCGCGCGCGGAGGGCCGCAGACCCTTGGCGATCTCGCTCACGGTCTCGTCGAAGAAGTACAGACCCGGGATCGCGAGGTTGGAGCGCGGGTGCTCGGGCTTCTCCTCGATGGAGACGAGGTTGCCCTTCGCGTCGACCTCCGCCACGCCGAAGTGCTGCGGCTCGGCGACCTGGTGCCCGAACAGCACGCAGCCGCGCAGCTCCCGCGCGGTTTTGCGGAGCAGGGACGGCAGCCGAGCACCGTGGAACAGGTTGTCGCCCAGGATCAGGGCGCACTCCTCGCCCTTGATGTGGTCGGCGCCGACGCGGAAGGCATCCGCGATGCCCCGCGGCTCGTCCTGGGTCGCGTACGTGATGCGCATCCCCAGGTGGCTGCCGTCGCCGAGCAGTCCGCGGAACTGCTCCAGCTCCGTGGGCAGGACGATGATCAGGACGTCGTCGATGCCCGCGAGCATCAGCATCGAGAGGGGGTAGTAGATCATGGGCTTGTCGTAGACCGGCGCGAGCTGCTTGGAGCTCACCAGGGTAAGGGGCTGGAGGCGGGTCCCGCGCCCGCCCGCGAGCACGATGCCTTTCATGAGAACGCAACCCGACGATCGGTGTATCCGGTCGTGCGACGCGACGTGTGCGACATGGGTCGAACCACGGCTCCTCCATTTTGTGCAGAACTCGGCGCCCAGGAAAATAGTGGACGCCGGCCAAAGCCGATCTTGGGTCAGGTTTAATTATGGGCCTGCCGGACGAGGTGCGAGGCAAATTTCCGTCCTGTCGGCGGGACAGCGGTGACCCGTCGACCCTGGCCTGTCATGCTGTTCTGGTAAAGGGTGCGCCGGCGGCTGCCGATGAGTTGAAGGCGGGCTGCGGGGCGGCGTACGGTGTCGATCAAACAGCGTTCAGCGGAACTCGGTGGAGGCGCAGCCGTGTCGGTTTCAGATCGCATTCCAAGTCTTACCTCGGAATTCGTCGGCACCGCCGCCGCCTATCGTGCACTGCGCGCGGAGGGACCGCTCGTGCGGGTGCGGCTGCCGGACGTGGAGACCCCGATGTGGCTCGTCACCGGCTACGCGGAGATGAAGACGCTGCTGAGCGACCCCCGGTTCGTCCGCGATGCCGCCAAGCTCGCGGACCGGGAGGGGCCCAGCGTCGTCGACCAGATGATCGAGGCGTACGGGCTGCCCCCGGAGTTCGGCGAGTACAACGGCATCCTGGTGTTGTCCGACGGGCCCGCGCACCTGAGAATGCGGAGGATCATCACCCGCGCGTTCACCCCCGCTCGGATCAATGCGTTGCGGTCCGGCTTGGAGGGTCGGGTCCGGGAGCTGCGTGAATCGCTGTCCGGGCGCGGCGAGGTCGAACTGATCTCCGAGTTCTGCTACCCGCTCGCGTGCGCCGTGATCTGTGAATTGCTCGGCATCGTGGAGGTCGATCAGGTCGAGGTGCGCGAACAGATGCTGGACGCGATCTCCGGCGAACCCGGCAGGCTCGTCCCGGCGTTCAAGAGCATGGTCGAACGCGGCCGGTCCCTGGTCGAACTACGACGTGCGAATCCCACGGACGACCTGATCTCGGCGCTGCTGCGCATCAGCGAGGACGAGGGCGATCTCGACGAGCAGCAGATCGTGGCGATCATGCTGGTGCTGATCGACACCGGGGTCGGGCCCGCGGCGCACTTCCTCGCGGACGCGGTCCTGGCGCTGCTCGACCACCCCGACCAGCTCACCCGGCTGCGCGCCGAGCCCGGGCTCCTCGGCCCGCGGGTCGTGCCCGAGCTCCTGCGCCACACCTCGTCGGTCCCGGTCGGCGCGCCGATGTACGCCACCGAGGACGTGGAGTTCGCCGGAGTGCACATCGAACGCGGCGAGGCGGTCATCCCGGGGATCCTGGCCGCCAACCACGATCCGCACGAATACCCCGAGGACGCGCTCGGCCTCGACGTCGGCCGCACGCTCGGCGCGGGCGTGGGGCACCTGGCATTCGGCCACGGCCCCCACTACTGCATCGGCGCCGGGCTCGCCCGGATGGAAGCCGAGATCGTCATCGACGGGTTGTTCCTCAACGGCGCGACACCCCGGCTCGCCGTGCCGCGGGACGAACTGGAGTTCGTGGCCCGGCCCGGTGACGGCGTCCACCTCAAAGCGCTGCCCGTGCGCTTGTGACCCCCGTGACCACCTGCTGCCCACGACCACGGAGGTAATGGTGCGCATCGGCGTGACGCTCAACGAGCACGACGGACCGGACGCCCTCTCGCGGCTGATCGACGACCTGCGGCGCGCATACGACGACGGGATGGCCTCCGTCTGGATGTCCCACATCTTCGGCATGGACGCGCTCACGGCGCTCGCCGTCGCGGCGAGCCGAGTGCCGGACGTCGAGGTGGGCACGGCCGTGGTGCCGGTCTTCGCCCACCACCCGGCCGCGCTGGCGCAGCAGGCTCGCACGGCCGCACTGGCGGCGGGCCCGGGCCGGTTGACGCTGGGCATCGGCCTGTCGCACCGGGTCGTCGCCGAAGACCTCATGGGCCATTCCTACGAGCGACCGCTGCGGCGAATGGACGAGTACCTCTCGGTGCTCCTGCCCCTTCTCGACGAGGGGGCGGTGTCGTTCAGCGGCGCGACCGTGCAGACGCGGCTGCGGCTGACGACGCCGGGCAACGGGCGGCTGCCGGTGCTGCTCGGCGCGCTCGGTCCCCGGATGCTGACGCTCGCGGCCCAGCGCACCGAGGGCACGGTGCTGTGGATGACCGGGCCCGCCACCGTGCGGGACCACGTCGTGCCCACCCTCACCGCCGCCGCCCAGGCAGTCGGCCGCCCCGCCCCGCGCGTGGTGTGCGTGCTGCCGGTCGGCGTGACTGATCACCCCGACGACGCCTACCGGCGCGCGGTGACGGAGTTCCGAACCTACGGATCGCTCCCGTCCTACCGGGCGATGATCGACCGCGAGGGCGTCGCGGGCCCCGCCGACCTGGCGCTCATCGGCGACGAGGACGCCGTCGGCACCAAGCTCGACGAACTGGCCAAGGCCGGCGTGACCGACTTCGTGGCCGCGGAGTTTTTGACGGGTGCCGACGCCGCGCGCACCCGCTCGTTCCTCGGTTCGCTCACCACCTGACCAGTGCGATCCACGTCCCGTCAACCGCGTCGAGGAGTCCGGATTCGATGAAGGCACGCAAGCTCGCTGTCGAGGGGGCGTTGGAGTTCACCCCCCGGGTGATCGAGGACAAGCGCGGGTTGTTCGTCTCGCCCTTCCAGGGGCCTGCGTTCACCGAGGCGGTGGGCAGGCCCCTGTTCCCCGTGGCGCAGACCAATCACAGCCACTCACGACGGGGCGTGGTGCGGGGTATCCACTTCACCGCCACACCACCGGGCACGGCGAAGTACATCTACTGCGCCCGCGGCGCGGTGCTGGACATCGTCGTCGACGTCAGAGTGGGCTCACCGACCTTCGGCCTCTGGGACACCGTGCGGATGGACCAGGTGCACTTCCGAACCGTGTACTGCCCGATCGGGCTCGGGCACGCCTTCGTCGTGCTCGAAGACGACACCGTGATGTCCTACATGCTCTCCGCGAGCTACGTGCAGGAGCAGGAGCTGGCACTGGACGCGCGGGACCCGGCGTTGGGGCTGCCCCTCCTGGAGGACGTCGAACCGATCCTGTCCGAGCGCGACGACGCGGCGCCGACGTTGGCCGAGGCCATGGAGATGGGCATCCTGCCGGACTATCAGCGCTGCCTGGAGATCGAGGAGGCGCTGGGCGGTCGGTACACGTCCGTCTGACTCCGGCACCGCCGGCCGGCCCGTGTTCCGACGCCGAGGCGGTCCCCGGCCGCAGGCCGGACCGCCCCTTGGCGGGTGGACCGGCAAGCCGCGCCTGGCCTGCGAACAGGGCCACCGGCGCTGCTGATCACCGCCGGACGGCGTGGCGAGAGCCCGCGGTTCGTCCCCGTGATCGAACGGATCGCGGTGCCGCGCCCCGGACCGGGAAGGGCCAGGACCCGAGCGGATCCTGCCCGTCAACGCCCACGTGCGCCTGGAACAGGATGGCGAACGCGATGCCGTCCTGTTCCAGGCGGGTTGTCGCCTCAGAGGTGGTGCCCGGATCCACCCTGCCTCACGGGACGTCCCACGCGACCGGGAGGCTGTTCACACCGGAGATGTCCGAGTCGGTGCGCAGCCGGACTTCCCCCGCCGGGACGGCGAGTCGCAGGGTGGGGAACCTGTTGATCAACGCCGGAAGGGCCACGCGCATCTCGATGCGGGCCAGTTGTTGTCCCAGGCACTGGTGGACGCCGTGGCCGAAGGCGACGTGCCCGGCAGCGTGCCTGCGCAGGTCGAGGCGGTCCGGGTCGGGGAACTTGTCGGGGTCGCGGTTGGCCGCCACCGCCGAGAGCGCGACGCAGTCGCCCGCCTTGACCAGTCGGCCACCGAGTTCGACGTCCTCCAGCGCGGTCCGCATCCCGGTGTGGGTGATGGACAGGTAGCGCAGCAGTTCCTCGACGGCGTTGTCGGTGAGCGCCGGGTCGGCGCGCAGCGCGGCGAGCTGCTCCGGGTTCTGCAGGAGCGCGAAGGTGCCCAGCGCGAGCATGTTGGCGGTGGTGTCGAACCCGCCGCCCAGCAACAGGACGCCGAGGTTGGTGAGTTCCTCGTCGGTGAGGTCGCCGGCAGCGATCTCGCTGAGGATGTCGTCGGTGGGTGCCGTGCGCTTGGCCACGACCAGTTCCTGCAGGTAGTGCTGAAGGGCGGCGAAAGCGCCGTGCTTCGCCTCCGGTGTGGCGTCGGTGTCGTTGACCTTCTTCACCTGGGACTGGAAGAACTCCTGATCCTCGAAGGAGACGCCCAGCAGTTCGCAGATCACCAGCGCCGGGATGGGGTCCGCGAAGGCGTCCACGAGATCGGTCGACGGGCCGTGGCGTTCCATGGCGTCCAGGTGCTCGGCGGTGATCTCCTCGATGCGTCGGGTCAGCTTGTGCACCCGGCGGACGGTGAACCTGCCGGTGAGCAGACTCCGGTAGCGGGTGTGCTCGGGGGCGTCCATCCCGATGAACAGCCCGGGCGGGGCGGGCGGCGTTCGTTCCATGGCGGCATCGCCCGGCAGAGGAGAGTGGAGCAGTTCGTACCTCGAACTGAAGCGCGTGTCCGCCAGCACCGCGCGGACCAGTGCGTGACTGGTCGCCAGCCAGCCGACGTGGCCGTCGGGAAAAGCCATCCGGCACAACGGGTTCCGCTCGCGGAGCCGCGCCAGCTCCTCCGGGGGGTCGAACGGGCGGCCCGCGGGCCGGGTCATCGGCAGTCCCGCCAGGAGGGGGAGGGATTCGGTCATCACAGGTCCCTGGGGTTGTCGTGTTCGGAGTGGAGCGCCCCGGACGCCCGGGGCGACGAGGTGTGGCCGATCGCGGTGATCGGCGAGTCGGCCTCGGGCTGGTCCCGGGTGCCGGGTTCTTCGCGGCCGCCGGCGGGACCCTGTCCGGATTCGCCACCCCAGCCGGCCGGATGCCGTGGTTCCCGGTGGTGCGGGTCCGCGCCCCGCGGGCCCGGGCGACCCCCGTCGATCCGGGCGGTTGCGTTCGAACGCGGCGCGGCGGGCTCAGTCGCGCGGAGAGCCAACCCGGTCCTCCTCGGCGCACCTGCGGATGATGGAGTCCGCGATCTCACCGCTGCGCACGGCGATGTTCGAGAGCAGGGACGAGGTGAGCCCGTGGGTGTGCTCCGTCCCGCCCTGGAGGTAGATGCCGCACTGCAACTCGGAGGTGGTGAGCAGCCGGTAGTCGCGGCCGACCTGGTGCTGCCCCGCCCGCTCGTCACGCAGGCAGAGGTGGTCGAGGTCGCCGAGCAGGCCGCTCGGATCCATCGCGTCGTACCCCGTGGCGAAGACGATCGCGTCGACGTCCAGCTCTACGAGGCCGTCGTCCTGCAGCGACTCCAAGTACACCCGGGTCTCCCCGCCGACCCGCTTGATCTCCTGCACCCTGGTCAGGTTGAGGAACCGCAGGCGGCTCTCGCCGCGGACCTCCTGGTCGTAGGCCCGGTGGTACAGGTCCCGGATGACCTCGTCGTCCACGACGGAGTAGTTGGTGTTCTTGTGGTACTGCCAGAACGATTCGCGGGTGCGGTTGGTGCCGAAGTAGTAGTCGTCGACCGCGGTGGGGTCGAACACCTGGTTGGCGAAGGGCGTGCTGTCGGCGATGGAGTAGCCGTAGGACGGGATGATGGCGGAGATCCGCGCGTGCGGCAGGTGGTCGTACAGGAACCGGGTGATCTCCGCCCCGCTCTGGCCCGCTCCGACGACCGCGACCTGCTTGAGCTCATCGGACCTGCTCTGCCGGAACCGCTCCAGGAACTCCGAGCTGTGCCAGACGTGCTCGTCGCGCTCCACGCCGTCGGGCATACGTGGTGCCAGACCCGTGGAGATGACGGCGTTCCGCGCGTTGACCACCCTGGTGCCGGTGCCGTCGCGCACCTCCACCCGCAGGTGCTGAGGGGACCGGGCGGTGGTCGGTGGTGCCAGCCGGACCCCGGTGACCTGTGATCCGTAGGAGACGCGGTCCGTGAAACTCGCCTCCGCCCATTCCAGGTACCGGTGGAACTCCTGGCGCGTCGGGTAGAAGTCCTGCTTGTTCACGAAGCTCGCCAGCCGGCCGGCGGCGTGCAGGTACGAGACGAACGTGAATCGTGACTCCGGGTTGCGGAAGGTGGCCAGGTCCTTCAAGAAGGAAACCTGCATCGTCGTCGACGGGAGCAGCATGTTGCGGTGCCAGCCGAAGGCGGGTTGGCGCTCGAAGAAGGCGGCGGAAACCGGCCGTTCCCGGAGGTTCGCCCGGTGTTCTTCCAGGGCAATGGCAAGCGACAGGTTGGACGGACCGAATCCGATGCCAACCACATCGTAGATCTCTTGCGCATCGGTTTTCATGAAGCCCTTCTCCCGTTGGGTTGCGGCAGTAGGAATTCAGTTCGACGGGACCTGACCGTGCTTCACGGATCTGCCGTAATTTGCGGATCGTAGCCCGCCGGTGCTGTATTCTCAACGGCGCACTTGCTAATGTGCGGATCGTCCTCGGAGGTCGTCGGCCCGCCTCTTCGCGGGAGCCCGTCCCGGTGTGCACCGTCCTGTCGACAGGACAGCATTTCAGATTCCGTGTGCGGTGTCCGGTCGATGCGCGCGGCGGACGGTCGGGCCGCCGCGCGGAGCGTCGACCGGTGCCGTGCCGGCTATCAGTGAGAGGCGGGATTTCACGTGTTCGTACCCAGTCAATACCGCGAACCCGACGCGTCGTGGATGGCGGGTTTGATCCGCGCCAACCCGCTGGCTCTCGCGATGAGCAACGGCAACCCCGGCGAGAGCCCGTTCGCCACGCACCTTCCCGTGATCGGGTGCCCGGAGTCGACCGTCGAACAGCCGGTCGACCTGGTCGGCGTGACGCTGCTCGGGCACATGAACCGCGCGAACCCGCATTGGCGCGCGTTGGACGCGGACAAGGCCATACTGCTGGCGTTCACCGGGCCGCACGCGTACGTCTCGCCCGCCGTGTACGACACGACGCCCGCGGCGCCGACCTGGAACTTCACCTCGGTGCACGTGTGCGGCGTGGTGGAGAAGATTGATCCGGGCGAGGACACGCTCGGTGTCGTGATGGCCACCGCGCTGGCTCTGGAGGGCCGGTTCGGGGCAGGCTGGGACCAGTCTGAATCGGTCGACTACTTCCGCGAGATCGTTTCCGGGGTGGGTGCTTTCCGGGTGACAGTGACGTCTGCCCAGGGCATGTTCAAACTCAGCCAGGAGCAGCCCGCAGAGGTCCGTGAACGGGTGCGCCGGTCATTCGGTGGCAGTGCCTGCGGTCGATACCGCGAGGTGGCCGACCTCATGGGGGAACTGCCGGGACGGTGAAGGTTTCCACCGACCCGGGTGTCCCGCCGACGGGACGGTCGCCCGTCGTCCCGGCGGCACCGGTTGCCGGTGCGCGGGTATCTTCACGTGGCGCTGCTCGCCAATAGTTGATCGGGGTGCCGACGGGCAGGTCGGACCGGACTCGTCGACAAACCCGAGATGATCAGGAGGAGGGGCGGATGGCGCTTTCCACGACCCGTCGGCCGTATATCTCGGCAAGAGCATCGGCACTGCGCGGGAATAGTTTGGTGGACCTGTTCCTGCTGGCCCGTGAGCGCGGTGCGATCGATCTGGCACTGGGTACTCCCGGGTATCCCGAGCCGGATTCGAGGATCATCGGTGCGGCCGCCGAGGCGATGTCCGCCGGGCACAACCAATACATCCACCCGGCGGGCGATCTGCCCCTTCGGCGGCAGATCGCGGACACGGTCCTGCGTGCCCCGACCGACCCCGAGAACGAGCTGACCGTCACCGTCGGCGCCACCGAAGCCCTCTGCGTCGCCCTGCTGTCCTTCGTCGACCCCGGCGACGAGGTCGTCCTGCTCGACCCGGGCTTCGAGCAGTTCCAGGCGGCCATCACGCTGGCCGGTGCGATTGCGCGGTTCGTCCCGTTGTCCGCGCCCGACTGGCGCTTCGACCCGGCGGACCTCGCCGCCGCGTTCAACTCCCGCACCCGCGCGGTACTGCTGAACTCACCGGGCAACCCGACCGGGCGGGTGCTGGACCGCGCCGAACTCGACCAGGTCGCCGAGCTGGCCGAGCGGTGGGACACGACGGTCATCTGCGACGAGGTGTACAGCAACTTCGTCTTCGACGGTCGGGTCATGACCTCCGTCGCCGAGGTCCCCGGGCTCGCCGACCGCAGCGTCGTCGTCGGTTCGCTCTCCAAGAGCTACGCGATCAGCGGGTGGCGGCTCGGGTTCCTGCGGGCCGACGCCGCCCGCACCCGGGCGATGCGGCGCGTGCACGAACTCACCACGCTCGGGACGGCGGCCCCGCTCCAGATCGCGGTCGGTCTCGCGGCCCTGTCCGCCGACCTGACGGCGGCGGCCCACGGGATGGCTCGTCGCCGCGACCTGGCGGTCGAGATCTTCACCGGGATGGGCATGAAGATCACCCCGGCCGAAGGAGGTTGCTTCCTGCTCGCGGACGTCAGCCCGCTCACCGGCGGGCACCGCGACAGCAAGGACTTCGTGCTCGATTTCCTCGACGCCACCGGGGTCCTGGTCGTCCCGGGCGGTCCCTCCTTCGCCGATCCCGCCCGCGGCGCGCAGTACGTGCGGATCGCGTTCAACCGCCCGTTCGAGCTGCTGCGGGAGGTCGAGCGCCGCGTCCGGGCAGCGGGACTGCTCGCCCCGCCGCGGCACACGGCCGACCGACTGGGCCCCCTGCCCGGGTTCATGCGGCCCGGTCCGGGCGACGTCACCCGCGTGGTGACGCCGACCGGCGACGACATGTGGTTGGTGCGCGGCCACGCGCTGGGGCGTGCGGTGCTCACGGACAAGAGGTTCAGCCGGGTCGCGGCGCTGGCGCCGGAGGCACCGAAGTTCAACGACGCCCAGCCCGCGGCGGATTCCATGATGAGCATGGACGGCGTCCCGCACGCCCGGCTGCGGCGCCTGGTCAGCGGCGCGTTCACCACCGGCCGCACCGCCAAGATGCGGACGTTCATCGAAGAACTCGCCGACCGGCGCCTCGACGCGATCGATCGGCTCGGTCACGGCGCGGACCTGGTCGAGAACCTCGCCCGGCCGCTTCCCCTGGCCGTGCTGTGCCACCTGCTCGGCGTCCCCGAGCAGGACAGCGACGAGTTCGGCGGCTGGGTCGACGTGCTGTTCGACATCGACGCGTCGAGTTCGCGCGACAAAGCCGGCTCCCGCATCAAGCTCATCGACTACGTCACCGAACTGCTGGAGCACAAGCGCCGCGATCCGCAGGAGGACCTGCTCACCGACCTGCTGGCCGTGCACGACCGGGGTGAGCTGTCCACGAACGAGCTGCTGACCCTCGCCCTGACCTTGCTGATGGCCGGGTACGAGACCACCGCGGGCCAGATCGGCCTCGCGACCCTGTCCCTGCTGACCGACCGCGCCGCGTTCGACGAGCTGATCGAACACCCCGACCGGATCGGCAACGCGGTCGAGGAGCTGATCCGGCTGAACCCGTCCTCGCCGCTGGCCTTCCCGCGCGTCGCCACGGAGCCGGTGCGGGTCGGCGACGTCACCGTGCAGCCGGGTGAAGGCGTCATGGTCGCACTCCTGCACGGCAACCGCGACGCCGACGTGTTCACCGATCCGGAGGCGATGCGCATCGCCTCCGGTCGCGGCGCGTCCCACCTCACGTTCGGCCACGGCGAGCACCGCTGCCTGGGAGCGCCGCTGGCGACGCTACAGGTGCGCGTCGTCCTCGAACGCATCCTGCGGCGCTTCCCGACCTTGCGCCTCGCCGACGTCGACACCCCGTTCAGCTGGACGGACGGCATGGCGACCCGCAGCCTCGCCCAGCTCCACGTCGCCTGGTAGCCCGCTCGCCCCGCCCAGACCCGGAGGCCTCGTGTCCACCGCCTTTCGCACCGCCACGGTCCCCCTGCTCGTCTCCGGAGCGACCCACGACGACGTACGGGCGCGGGCACGGCAACTGCTCAAGCACCTCCAGGAGAACCAGCGGGCTCTCCGCGACGTCGGGCTGTCGCTCGCGGCGTCGCACGACGCGGCAGATCCGGCCGCGGTGCGGCAGCGGACCGTCGTGTGGGCCGAGGACGACCGGCAGCTCACCGGAGAACTCGCGGCGCTGGCGGACGGCGGGCGCAGCGACACCCGGCTCAGCGGCCTCGCCGCCGCGCGGGACCGGATCGTCTTCGTCTTCCCCGGCCAGGGGTCCCAGTGGATCGGCATGGCGGCAGGTCTGATCGACGACTCCGACGTGTTCCGCGCGTCCGTCGAGCGGACCGCACTGGCCCTCGCCCCCCACATCGACTGGTCGCTGGAAGACGTGCTGCGGGGGCTGCCCGGCAGCGCGTCGCTCGAACGGGACGACGTCGCGCAGACCGCCCTGTTCGCGGTGAACGTGGCCATCGCCGAGCTGTGGCAGTCGTTCGGGGTGCGGCCCACGGCCGTGGTCGGGCTCAGCGTCGGCGAGTTCGCCGCCTGCGTGGTCTCCGGGGGGTTGTCGCTGGCGGACGGGGCACGGCTGGTCAGCGTGTGGGGCAAGGCGATGACCCGCATCCGGGGCCGGGGCGCCATGCTCGCCGTGTCGGCGCCGCTCGCGTCCCTGCAGGAGAAGCTCGCCGAGTGGGGCGACCGGCTCGCCGTCGCGGCGGTCAACGGACCTCGGTCGGTGGTCCTGGCGGGCGACTCGGACGTCATCGACCGGCTGCGCGGGGAGTTCGACGCGGCCGGGGTGAACGCGAAGCGCGTTCTCGTGGACATCGCGGGCCACGGCCCGCAGATGGACCAACTGCGCGACGAGGTGCTCACCGGGCTCGCCCCGATCACTCCCCGCGCGGGAACCGTGCCCTTCTACTCGACGGTGAAGGGCGGGTTCGTCGAGACCGCGGAACTCGACGCCGAGTACTGGTTCACCGCGCTGCGCGGCGTGATGCGGTTCGAGGACGCCGTGCACGCGCTCGCGCCGGACCACCACGCCTTCGTCGAGATCAGCCCACACCCGGCCATGACGATGGCGCTCCAGCAGACGCTCGACGACCTGGACTCGGCCGCGGTCGTGGTGGAATCCCTGCGCCGCGGCAAGGCCGGCACGCGGCACTTCCTCGCATCGCTCGCGCGTCTGCACGCGAGCGGTGCCGCGGTGGACTGGCGGCCCGCCTTCGGCGCGGACGCGGCGCCGACCGACCTGCCCACCCCCGTTGCGCCTGAACGCAGTGGGCCTGCGGACGCGGGTGAACGGAGCCCCGACGCGGACGCGGACCGCCTGCTCGCGCTGGTGCGTGCCGAGACCGCGGTGGTACTGGGGCGCGACGAGGTCGCCGAACTCGACGACGTGGCCTTCCACACCATCGGCCTGGACTCCATGCTCGCCGTGGAGCTGCGCAACCGGCTCGTCGACGCGACCGGGATGCGGCTCCCGCTGACCCTGCTGTTCGACCACCCGAGCCCGCGGCGGCTCGCCCGGCACCTCGCGGACCGGCTGAGCGGCGCAACGGACGCGGTGACGTCGACCGCGCGCCGCGGCCTCGACCCGCACGAGCCCATCGCCATCGTCTCGATGGCGTGCCGCTTCCCCGGTGGCGTGACCACGCCGGAGGAACTGTGGCAGCTCGTCATGGACGAGAAGGACGTCATCTCCGACTTCCCGGTCAACCGGGGGTGGCCCCTGGAGGACCTCTTCGACAGCGATCCGGCACGCCCCGGCCGCTCCTACACCCGCCAGGGCGGCTTCCTGCACGACGCGGACCAGTTCGACGCGGAGTTCTTCGGCATCAGCCCGCGCGAGGCCCTCGGCATGGACCCCCAGCAGCGACTGGCCCTGGAAACGGTGTGGGAGGCGTTCGAGCGGGCGGGCATGGACCTGGCCGCCTTGCGCGACAGCAACACGGGAACCTACTTCGGCGCGCTCGCCCAGGAGTACGGGCCACGGCTGGCCGAGGCGGACGACACTGCCGGGGGATACCTGCTGACCGGCACGTTCATCAGCGTGCTCTCCGGCCGCGTGGCCTACACGTTCGGATTGCGCGGCCCCGCGATCACGGTTGATACGGCGTGTTCGTCGTCGTTGGTTGCGTTGCATTTGGCGGCGCAGGCGTTGCGGTCGGGTGAGTGTGATTTGGCGGTGGCGGGTGGTGTGACGGTGATGTCGGGTCCTGGGACGTTTGTGGAGTTCAGTCGGCAGCGTGGGTTGTCGGTGGATGGTCGGTGTCGTGCTTTTGCGGAGGATGCGGGTGGTACGGGGTGGGCCGAGGGTGTGGGTGTGTTGTTGTTGGAGCGTTTGTCCGATGCCCGTCGTCATGGGCGTGAGGTGTTGGCGGTGGTGCGGGGGTCTGCGGTCAATCAGGATGGTGCGAGTAATGGTTTGACGGCGCCGAGTGGGTTGTCGCAGGAGCGGGTTATTCGGGATGCGTTGGGTCGGGCGGGGCTTGTTTCGGGTGATGTTGATGTGGTGGAGGCGCATGGGACGGGGACGCGGTTGGGGGATCCGATCGAGGCGGGGGCGGTTGTCGCGACTTATGGGCAGGGTCGGGTTGCGGGTCGGCCGGTGTTTTTGGGTTCGTTGAAGTCGAATATCGGTCATGCGCAGGCGGCTGCCGGGGTCGGTGGTGTGGTGAAGATGGTTCTGGCGATGCGGCATGGTGTTCTGCCGCGTACGTTGCATGTGGGTGTGCCGACTTCGCGTGTTGATTGGGATGCGGGTGCGGTGTCGTTGTTGCGGGAGGCGCGGCCGTGGCCGGTGGTCGATCGGCCGAGGCGGGCGGCGGTGTCGTCTTTCGGTGTGAGTGGTACGAATGCCCACGTCATTCTGGAACAGGCACCCCAGACACCGGCCGTTGCGGTGCAGGAGGGGAATCCGCGGCCGTGGTTGCTCTCCGGTCGGACCGAAGACGCGCTGCGGGCGCAGGCCGCCCGTCTGCGGGACTTCGTTTCCGCGAACCCCGAGGTCCAGCTACCCGACATCGGCCTCACGCTCGCGAGCGGGCCTGCCCGGTTCGCGCACACCGCCGCCGTGGTCGGCCACGACCGGGATGCGTACCTCCAGGGGCTTGAGGCACTTGCGGGCGGCACGTCCTCCGCGCAGTTGGTCCCCGGCCCGGTGGCCTCGGCGAAACCCGGTGCCACTGCTTTCCTGTTCGCTGGTCAGGGTGGTCAGCGGGTGGGTATGGGTGGTGGGTTGTATCGGGCGGAGCGGGTGTTCGCGGAGGCTTTCGACGAGGTGTGTGGTCGGTTTGACGCGTTGTTGCCGGTGTCGCTGAAGCGGTTGGTTTTCGCTGATCCGGGTGGTGCGGATGCGGCGTTGTTGGGTGGGACGCGGTTCGCGCAGCCGGCGTTGTTCGCGTTGGAGACGGCGTTGTTCCGGCTGTTGCTGGATTCGGGTTTCGCGCCGGATTTCGTGTTGGGGCATTCGGTCGGCGAGATCGCGGCGGCGCATGTGGCGGGTGTGCTGGATTTGGCGGATGCGTGCACGTTGGTGGCGCATCGGGGTCGGTTGATGGGTTCCGTCCCGTCCGGCGGGGTGATGGTCGCGATCGGGGCGGGCGAGGAGGAGGTCCGGGAGAGTCTGGTCCCCTATGCGGGGCGGTTGGATGTGGCCGCGGTGAACGGGCCGATGTCGGTGGTGGTGGGCGGGGACGCCGGGGCGGCGGACGAGTTGGGCCGGTGGTGGCGGGGTCGGGGGCGTGCGACGTCCCGGTTGCGGGTCGGTCACGCGTTCCATTCCGGTCACATGGACGGGATTCTGGCGGAGTTCGGCGACATCGCGGCTTCTCTTTCTTTTTCGGCCCCGGATATTCCGGTGGTGTCGACGGTGACCGGGGAGATCGCGACCGCGAAGGAGTTGGCCGGTCCGGATTATTGGGTGGCGCAGTTGCGCGGCACGGTCCGGTTCGCGGACGGGGTCGGTCGCCTTGCCCGTGCGGGCGTCGGTCATTACGTCGAGTTGGGTCCGGACGCCACACTGTCCACTTTGGTCGGAGAGATCCACGGCGACACCGCGACCGCGACGCCCGTGCTCCGTCCCCGCCACCCCGAACCCCTCACCTTCACCACGGCTGCGGCCAGGCTCATGCTGCACGGTTCCCGGTCGGACAACGCGCGGCTGTTCCCCGGCGCGCGGCGGACCGTCCTGCCTACCTACGCGTTCCAGCGCCGACGCTATTGGCTCAACGCCCCCGCGCCGGTGGGCACCGCCGCGGGCGTCGGTCTCGTGCCTGCCGATCACCCGTTGCTCGGCGGTCTGACCAGCCTGGCGACCGGTGCCGGACTGCTGTTCACCGGGCGGCTCTCCGCGCGCACGCACCCCTGGCTCGCCCAGCACGTGATCGCGGGCTCCGCACTGCTTCCCGGAACGGCCTTCGTGGAGCTTGCCGTTGCGGCGGGTGACCGGGCCGGACTCTCCGGGCTGCGCGAGCTGCTCCTGGAAGCGCCGCTGGTGCTGCCCGAGGAGGGCGTCCGCGTGCAGGTCGCGGTGGGACCCGCCGACCAGTCCGGCGAGTGCGCGATCACCATCCACTCGGCCCCGGACGATCCGGCGGGCAACGCGCCCGCGTGGGTTCGGCACGCATCGGGCGTCCTGGTCGCGCTCGGGGTGCCTGGCGAGGTGTCCGAGCCGCGCCCACCGGATGCGCTTCCGCTCGAACTCGACAGCCTGTACGAGCGCTTGGCCGACCTGGGCTACGCCTACGGCCCGGCGTTCCGCGGGCTGCGCGCCGCCTGGCGGTCGGGCGCGGACGTGTACGCGGACGTGGAGCTGCCCGAGGAGTCGCACGCCGAAGCCGCGGCCTACGGGATCCACCCCGCCCTTCTCGACGCGGCCCAGCACGTGCTCCTGCTCGGCCTGCGGCCCGAGGACGGCGAACTGCGCGTGCCGTTCGCCTACACCGGCGTCACCCTGCACGCCTCCGGCGCCACCCGACTGCGGGTGCGGGTGGGCGGCGGCGACGGCGAGAACGCCTCATTGGTCGCGACCGACCCGGCGGGGCAGCCCGTCCTGTCCATCGACTCCGTGACGCTGCGCCCGGCACCGACCAGCGGGCACTTGACCCGCGACCGCTCCCGCGAGCACCTCTACCGGGTGGCGTGGCAGCCGATCCTGCCCGGCACGGGCACCGCTCGCCGGGCGGTCGTGCTCGGGAGCACCGCGGACTTCCCGGGCCTGCCGCGCCGGGACTTCGACGCGCTTTCGACTGCGCTGGACGCGGGCGAACCGGCTCCCGACGTGCTGGTGCTGCCCTGCCGCACGCCGGATGACCGGGTCGCCGACGGTGCCGCGACCCGCACCGCGGTCCGCGACGCGCTCGCCGTCGTGCAGCGTTTCCTGGCCGACGAGCGCCTGAAGTCGACGACGTTGCTCCTCCTGACCCGTGCGGCGGTTGCCACCACCCCCGGCGACGACGTCCGAGACCTGCCCGCCGCCGCCGTGCACGGGCTGCTGCGCACCGCGGCGAGCGAGCACCCCGGCCGGTTCGCGCTCCTGGACACCGATGGCGACCACCCGGCCCAGCTACCCGACATCACCGATGTCGGGCTCCCGGTGGCACTGCGCAAGGGCGTTCTCCACGCGCCCCGGCTCGCCCACGCCGCGCCGGGCACCGCCGCCGAACTCGATCCGGCGGGCACGGTGCTGATCACCGGCGGCACCGGTGCCCTCGGCAGCCTCTTCGCCCAGCACCTCGCTGCCCGGTACGGCGTTCGGCACCTGCTGCTGTGCAGTCGCAGCGCCCACGCACCCGACCTCGTCGCCCGCCTCGCCGAGCTGGGCGCCGAGGCCACCGTCGTCGCCTGCGACGTCACCGACCGGGCAAGCCTGGCCGAGGTGCTGGCCGCCGTGCCGCCAGAGCACCCGCTGACCGCCGTGGTGCACACCGCGGGCGTCCTGGCCGACGCCACGCTGGGCACCCTCGACCCCGACGCCGTCGACCGGGCGCTCAGCGCCAAGGCGGACGGCGGCCGGCACCTGCACGAACTCACCGCGCACCTGCCGCTCGCCGCGTTCGTGCTGTTCTCCTCGATCGGCGGGCTGCTCGGCAGCCCCGGCCAGGGCGCCTACGCCGCGGCCAACGCGTACGTCGACGCCTTGGCGCACCACCGCCGGGCGCACGGCCTGGCCGCCACCGCGCTGGCCTGGGGGATGTGGGACGCCGCGACGGGCGGGATGGCGGCGAACCTCGCCGCCGCGGACATCGCGCGGTGGCGGGTCAACGGCGTCCTGCCGCTGAGCGCGGAGCGTGGTGTCGAGCTGTTCGACGCCGCACTGGCGACCGGCGAACCCCTGCTCGTCCCGGTCGAGCTGGACCTCGAAGCACTCCGCGACCCCGCACCGACCGTGCCCGCGCTGCTGCGTTCGTTCGCGCTCCGCGACCGCCCACGGGCCCGGACGGCACCGGCCGGCTCATGGGCCGCGCGCACCGCCGCGCTGTCCGCGACCGAACGCCACCGGACAACGCTGGCCCTGGTCCGTTCCTCGGTGGCCGCCGTGCTCGCGCTGCCGGACGCGGCGCGGATCGCCGCCGACGCGCCCTTCCGCGAACTGGGCATCGATTCCCTTGCCAGTCTCGAACTGCGCACCGCGCTCGGTGCGGCCACCGACGTCAGGCTGTCCACCACGGTGGTCTTCGACCACCCCACCCCGGCGGCGCTCGCCGACCACCTCTTGACGCACCTCGACCGCGGGCCCGCTGCCGAGCCGGGCACACCGCGGCGGACGGAGGTCGGCCCGGCCGACGATCCCGTCGTGATCGTCGGGATGGCGTGCCGCTACCCCGGCGACGTCCGCGACCCCGACGACCTGTGGCGGCTCGTCGCCGAGGGCGTCGACGCCATCGGTCCGTTCCCGGAGAACCGAGGGTGGGACGTCGCCGCGCTGTACGACCCGGACCCGGACAAGGCCGGCACGTCCTACACGCGCCACGGCGGCTTCCTGTACGACGCGGACCAGTTCGACGCGGAGTTCTTCGGCATCAGCCCGCGCGAGGCCCTCGGCATGGACCCGCAGCAGCGGCTCATGCTGGAGGCCAGCTGGGAGGTCGTGGAGAACGCGGGCATCGCGCCGACGACCTTGCGCGGCAGCCGCACCGGCGTTTTCTGCGGCGTCATGTACAGCGACTACACCTCGCGCCTCCCCGTCACCCCGCCGAGCGTCGAGGCGTACGGGTACACCGGCAACTCGCCGAGCGTCGTCTCCGGTCGGGTCTCCTACACCCTGGGCCTCAAGGGTCCTGCGATCACGGTTGATACGGCGTGTTCGTCGTCGTTGGTTGCGTTGCATTTGGCGGCGCAGGCGTTGCGGTCGGGTGAGTGTGATTTGGCGGTGGCGGGTGGTGTGACGGTGATGTCGGGTCCTGGGACGTTTGTGGAGTTCAGTCGGCAGCGTGGGTTGTCGGTGGATGGTCGGTGTCGTGCTTTTGCGGAGGATGCGGGTGGTACGGGGTGGGCCGAGGGTGTGGGTGTGTTGTTGTTGGAGCGTTTGTCCGATGCCCGTCGTCATGGGCGTGAGGTGTTGGCGGTGGTGCGGGGGTCTGCGGTCAATCAGGATGGTGCGAGTAATGGTTTGACGGCGCCGAGTGGGTTGTCGCAGGAGCGGGTTATTCGGGATGCGTTGGGTCGGGCGGGGCTTGTTTCGGGTGATGTTGATGTGGTGGAGGCGCATGGGACGGGGACGCGGTTGGGGGATCCGATCGAGGCGGGGGCGGTTGTTGCGACTTATGGGCAGGGTCGGGTTGCTGGTCGGCCGGTGTTTTTGGGTTCGTTGAAGTCGAATATCGGTCATGCGCAGGCGGCTGCCGGGGTCGGTGGTGTGGTGAAGATGGTTCTGGCGATGCGGCATGGTGTTCTGCCGCGTACGTTGCATGTGGGTGTGCCGACTTCGCGTGTTGATTGGGATGCGGGTGCGGTGTCGTTGTTGCGGGAGGCGCGGCCGTGGCCGGTGGTCGATCGGCCGAGGCGGGCGGCGGTGTCGTCTTTCGGTGTGAGTGGTACGAATGCCCACGTCATTCTGGAACAGGCACCCCAAACGCCAGTCGCACCCGAACCGGCCGAAATCCCCGACCTGCTGCCGTGGGTGATCTCCGCACGCGGTCCGCAAGCACTGCGCGCACAGGCCGCGCAGCTGCTGCCCCGTGCCGCAGCGCCCGGCGGTGACGCTCTCGGTCGCGCGGATCTCGATATCGGCTACTCGCTGGCCACGGCCCGATCCGCCCTCACCGACCGCGCCGTGGTTCTCGCGGCCGACCGCGCCGGCCTGATCGCCGGTCTGGACGCGCTCCGCAACGGGGAACCGGCGGCGAACGTGGTGACCGGTACCGCGACCGAACCGCCCCGCACCGCTTTCCTGTTCGCTGGTCAGGGTGGTCAGCGGGTGGGTATGGGTGGTGGGTTGTATCGGGCGGAGCGGGTGTTCGCGGATGCTTTCGACGAGGTGTGTGGTCGGTTTGACGCGTTGTTGCCGGTGTCGCTGAAGCGGTTGGTTTTCGCCGATCCGGGTGGTGCGGATGCGGCGTTGTTGGGTGGGACGCGGTTCGCGCAGCCGGCGTTGTTCGCGTTGGAGACGGCGTTGTTCCGGCTGTTGCTGGATTCGGGTTTCGCGCCGGATTTCGTGTTGGGGCATTCGGTCGGCGAGATCGCGGCGGCGCATGTGGCGGGTGTGCTGGATTTGGCGGATGCGTGCACGTTGGTGGCGCATCGGGGTCGGTTGATGGGTTCCGTCCCGGCCGGCGGGGTGATGGTGGCGATCGGGGCGGGCGAGGAGGAGGTCCGGGAGAGTCTGGTCCCCTATGCGGGGCGGTTGGATGTGGCCGCGGTGAACGGGCCGATGTCGGTGGTGGTGGGCGGGGACGCCGGGGCGGCGGACGAGTTGGGCCGGTGGTGGCGGGGTCGGGGGCGTGCGACGTCCCGGTTGCGGGTCGGTCACGCGTTCCATTCCGGTCACATGGACGGGATTCTGGCGGAGTTCGGCGACATCGCGGCGTCTCTTTCTTTTTCGGCCCCGGATGTTCCTATGGTGTCGACGGTGACCGGGGAGATCGCGACCGCGAAGGAGTTGGCCGGTCCGGATTATTGGGTGGCGCAGTTGCGGGGCACGGTCCGGTTCGCGGACGGAGTAGATCGTCTCGCCCGTGCGGGCGTCGGTCATTACGTCGAGTTGGGTCCGGACGCCACACTGTCCACTTTGGTCGGAGAGATCCACGGCGAGACCGCGACCGCGACGCCCGTGCTCCGTCCGCGCCACCCCGAAACCCTCACCTTCACCACCGCCGTGGCGCGGGCTTACGCGGACGGTGCCGAGATCGACTGGAGCCGCTTCCACCGCGGCGGCCGCACCGTTGCCCTGCCGACCTACCCGTACCAGCGCGATCGGTTCTGGCTGAGCGCAACGGTCGAGCGCACCACAGGCGCGGCGCACCCCGTGCTCGACGGGGGCGTGGAGCTGGCGGACGGGCGCGGCACCGTGTTCACCGGGCGGCTCGACCCGCAGACGCAGCCCTGGCTCGCAGACCACGCCATCGCCGGGGCCGTCACGCTGCCCGGTTCCGCCGTTGCGGAACTCGCGCTGCACGCCGCACGGCGCACCGGCGCGGGGCAGGTGCTCGAACTCGCCCTGGAGCAGCCGCTCCTCCTCGGACAGCCGACCGCGGTCCAGCTCATCGTCGGTTCCCCGGCCGGCGACGGACACCGGTCCGTAGCGCTCTACGCCCGGTCGGGCGCGGACTGGACACGGCACGCCACGGGCACCTTGGCCGCCGCGGAAGGCGTCGAGCCGACCGGTCTTCGCGCCTGGCCACCGCCCGATGCCTCCCCGGTCCGGCTCGACGGCCTGTACTCCCGGCTGGCCGGGCGCGGCTACGGATACGGTCCGGCCTTCCAGGGGCTGCGCCGGGTGTGGCGACACGGGGCCGACCTCTACGCCGAGGTCGTCGCCCCGGCCGACGTGCGTGGCGACGACTACCTGGTGCACCCCGCAGTCCTCGACGCCGCCCTGCACCCCTTGCTCGCCATCGCCGACGACCGGTTGCTGGTGCCGTTCGCGTGGCGCGACCTGGTACTGGCGGGCGACGTCGGCGAAACGCTGCGCATCCGCCTCCGGCGCGCGGGCGACAGCTGCACCGTGCTCGTCGCCGACGAGACCGGTGAACCCGTGCTCAGCACCGAGGTCGCGCTCCGCGAACTGCCGCGGGGAGGCGGCCGACCGGCCCCACACCCCGCGTTGCACGCGCTGGAATGGGTCGGCCGGACGTTCGACGCAGCAGCCCCGGCCGGCCGCTGGGCCGTGCTCGGCCCTGACACCGGAGACCTGCGCGACGCCCTGCGCGCGACCGGAGCGGTGATCCGCGCCCACGCGCACCTCGACGAACTGCTCCGGTCCGTCGACGACGGCGCGGACGTGCCCGCGGTCATCGTCCTCGACCTCGGCGCGGCGTCGACCGAGCCCGATCCGCCCACCGGAACGGGACCGCACGAACTCCTCGCACTGGTCCATCGCTGGATCCGCGACGAGCGGTTCGACGCCGGACGGCTCGTCGTGCTGACCCGGGACGCGGTTGCCGCGTCCGATGGGGACGGCCCGGACCCGGTCCGCGCGGCGGTGTGGGGTCTGGTCCGGGTCGCGCAGTCGGAACGCCCCGGCCGGTTCACGGTGATCGACGTCGACGGACGCCCGGAGTCGGTGCGCGGCGTCGCCCTCGCGATCGAGTCGGGCGAACCCCAGGTCGCGATCCGGCGCGGCGGCTTCCGGGTGCCCCGGCTGGTCCCGCACCAGCCGCAACCCACCGGCACCGCACCGTTCGACGCGGAAAGCCGAGTGCTGATCACCGGGGGCCTGGGCACCCTCGGGCGGCTCGTCGCCCGGCACTTGGCGGACCGGTACGGCGTGCGACAGCTGGTGCTCACCGGCAGGCGCGGATCGGGCGCACCGGGCGCGTCGGAGTTCGTGGCGGAGCTGGAGGCCGTCGGCGTCCACGTGACGGTGGCGGCGTGCGACGTCGCGGACCGCTCCTCCGTGGCCGCCCTGCTCGACGGGCTTGAGCGACCGCCGACGGCGGTGCTGCACGCGGCGGGGGTACTGGACGACGGCCTCATCGAGGACCTGTCCCCGCAGCGCCTGGACGCGGTCCTCCGGCCCAAGCTGGACGGCGCCATCCACCTGCACGAGCTGACCCGGCACCTGGACCTGTCCGCGTTCGTCCTCTTCTCCTCGATCGCCGGTGTGCTCGGCTCGATGGGCCAGGGCAACTACGCGGCGGCCAGCTCCGCGCTCGACGCGCTGGCGCACCGCCGCCGAGCCGCTGGTCTGCCCGCGGTGTCGTTGGCGTGGGGGCCGTGGACCGACGACGGCTCAAGCGGTGCGATCGGTCTGGGCAGCGACCTCGACGACGGCGGCTTGCGGGCACTGTCCCGCTTCGGGGTGGCCACCCTGCCCGTCGCCGAGGGCCTCGCCCTGTTCGACGTCGCCGCCGTGGACGCCGCCCCCGCCCTCGTCCCCGCCCGCCTCGACCTGGGCGGCCTCGACCAGGAGCACGCCTCGCCCGTGCTGCGGGAGTTGGCGCCGCGCAGGACGGCAGCCGGGGGAACCCCCGACGAGCCCGCCGCCGGTCTGCGCGGCAGGCTGGCCGCCGCACCCCGCACGGAACAGCTGCACCTCGTCCTCGAAGCGGTGCGGGCCGAGATCGCCGTGGTGCTCGGGCTCACCACCGCCGAGCGCGTCGCGGCCACCAGCCGCTTCCAGGACCTGGGCTTCGACTCCTTGACCGCCCTGGAGTTGCGCAACCGGCTCAGCAAGGTGACCGGTGTACCCCTGCCACCGACGTTGATCTTCGATCACGCCGGCCCGCGGGCCCTGGCGGCCCGCATCGCCGCTGATCTCGCCATCGCGGAGGCCGAGCCCGCTGTCCAGGCCGGGCAGGCGGACGGGCCGGGTGCCCGTTCCGCGGTGGACTCGATGACGACCGACGAACTGGTCCGCCTGGCACTGGGCCGGGTCGACCAAACCCCGAGCCGAACTGTTGGAGAGTCACCATGACGGGCCCGTCCCACGAGATGGTCGTCGATGCGCTCCGGGCCGCGTTGAAGGAGAACGAGCAACTGCGGACCGCCTCCGCGCGGCAGGCGCAACGCGAACACGCACCGATCGCCATCGTCGGCATGGCCTGCCGCTACCCGGGCGGCGTCGCGTCCCCCGAGGACCTGTGGCGCCTGGTCGGCGACGGCGTCGACGCCATCGGCCCGTTCCCGACCGACCGCGGCTGGGACCTGTCCGCGTTGCACGACGCGAACCCCCGGCAACCGGGGACGTCGTACGCCAGGGGAGGTGGATTCCTGCGCGGGGCAACGGAGTTCGACGCCGAGTTCTTCGAGGTGTCGCCCCGCGAGGCCCACGCGATGGACCCGCAGCAGCGGCTGCTGCTCGAAACCGCGTGGGAGGCGTTCGAGAGCGCCGGCCTCGACCCGGCGACCCTGCGCGGCAGTCGCACGGGCGTCTTCGTGGGCACGATGTACAGCGACTACGGAGCCCGGCTTTCCCCCGCACCGGCCGACTACGAGGGCTACCTCGGCATCGGCAGCGCGGCCAGCGTCGCCTCCGGGCGCCTCGCGTACGCCTTCGGGTTCGAGGGGCCGACCTTGACGGTCGACACCGCCTGCTCGTCGTCTCTCGTCGCGCTGCACCTCGCCGCCGCCGCGCTGCGCGGCGGCGAGTGCACCATGGCACTGGTCGGTGGCGCGACGGTCATGTCGACGCCGATGCCCTTCATCGAGTTCAGCCGCCAGGGCGGGCTCTCCGCCGACGGGCGCTGCCGGTCCTTCGCCGCGTCCGCGAACGGGACCGGCTGGTCGGAGGGTGCCGGGCTGCTGCTCGTCGAGCGCCTTGAGGACGCCCGAGCCCTCGGGCACCCGGTCCTCGCCGTCCTGCGCGGCTCGGCCATCAACCAGAGCGGCGGCAGCGCCGGGTTGACCGCGCCGAGCCGGTCCGCCCAGGAACAGGTCATCACCCAGGCCCTCGCGGCGGCGGGTGTCTCCGCCGACGAGGTCGACGTGGTCGAAGCGCACGGCACCGGCACACCGCTCGGCGACCCGATCGAGGCGAACGCCCTGATGGCCGTCTACGGCGCGCACCGGCGGGCCGACCACCCGCTCTACCTGGGGTCGCTCAAGTCCAACATCGGCCATTCGCAGGCCGCCGCCGGCGTGGGCGGCATCATCAAGATGACGATGGCACTGCGGAACGGCGTGCTGCCGAGGACGCTGCACGCGGACGAGCCCACACCCCACGTGGACTGGTCGGCCGGGGGCCTGGAGCTGCTGACCGAAGCGAAGGGGTGGCCGCGCAACGGGCACCCCCGGCGGGCCGCGGTGTCCTCGTTCGGGATCAGCGGCACCAACGCGCACGTCATCCTGGAGCAGGCACCCGCGGACTCGGCGGCCCGGCCCGCCGACGCGACCGCACCCGGTCTCCCGGTCACCCCGATCGTCCTGTCCGCACGCAGCGAAGCCGCACTGGGCGCACAGGCCGCCCGCATCGCCGACCTGGTGACCGCCGGCCCGGGCGATTCGCCCGACCTGCTCGACCTCGGCACGTCCCTCGCCACCACGCGCAGCCACCTCCCGCACCGCGCGGTCCTGCTCCCGGCCGGGCAGGACGACCTGCTCGACCGCCTGCGCGCCCTCGCCACGACCACCGACAGCCCCGGCTCTGTGGTCGGCAAGGCGGGGGAGGGGCGCACCGCCTTCCTCTTCGCCGGGCAAGGCTCCCAGCTGGAAGGCATGGGCAAGGCGCTCTACCACGCCTTCCCGGCCTACGCCGCCGCGTTCGACGATGTCTGCGCCGCCCTCGCCCCGCACCTCGACCGACCGCTGCGAGAGGTCGTCTTCGCCCCGGAGGGCTCCGCCGACGCAGCCCTCCTGCACCGCACCAGGTACACCCAGCCCGCGCTCCTCGCCTACGAGGTCGCGCTGTTCCGCCTCCTCCAGTCGTGCGGGATCACGCCCGACGCCGTCATGGGGCACTCGATCGGTGCGGTCGCCGCGGTGCACGCCGCAGGTGCGCTGGACCTCGACGACGCGGCCGAGCTGGCTGCGGCCCGGGGTCGCAGCATGGAGGCCCTCCCGAGCGGGGGAGCCATGGTGGCGCTGCAAACCGACGAGGGGACGGCCACCGAGCTGATCGCGGGGCGCACCGATCACATCTCCCTCGCCGCGGTCAACGGGCCCACCGCCACGGTGCTGTCGGGCGACCGGGACGTGCTGGCCGCGGTCGTCACCGCGTTCGAGGCCACCGGTGGCCGGGCCACCTGGCTGCGGGTCAGCCACGCCTTCCACTCCCCGCTGATCGAGCCCGCCCTCGACGAGCTGCGGGCTGTCGTCAAGGGGCTGGACTTCCGGGAGCCGCGGCTCACGGTGGTCTCGGACCTGACCGGGCAGCCGACCCGGCCGGGCGCGCTCGCCGACCCCGAGTACTGGGTCCGCCACGCCGCCGAACCGGTCCGCTTCCACGACGGCGTGCAAGCACTGCTCGGCCTCGGCTGCGTCCGGTTCGTGGAGGTGGGGGCGAGGGGCGATCTCACCGCGATGGCCGCGGGTTGCTTCCCGGACGGGGCCGCGCCGGTGCTCGTCCCGGCGCAGCGCCGCCGGCAGCCGGAAGCCACCGCCCTGCTGACCGCGCTCGCCCGGCTGCACACCACGGGGGCCGACGTCGACTGGGCCGCGGTGTTCGCGGGCCGCGGCGGCCGTCGCATCCCGCTCCCGACCTACCCGTTCCAGCGCCGCCGCTACTGGCTCGATCGACCCGAGCCGACCGGGGACGTCCGGTCGGCCGGCCTCACCGGGCTCGACCACCCGGTTCTGGCCGCCGTGGCCGAGGTGCCCGAACCAGGCGGCACGCTGTTCACCGGCAGGCTCTCCGGTGCCGCCCCGGGCCGGCCGGCCGGCCACCGCGACGCCGACGAGGTGCTGCTGCCCGGCACCGCCCTGCTCGACCTGGTGATCAGCGCCGCCCGCGCGATCGACCTCGACCGGATCGACCGGCTGGTCCTCGACGCACCGCCGGCCATGCCCTCGGGCGCGGAGTTCGAGGTGCGGGTGTTCGTCGCCGATGCGGGCGCGGCACCGGACCGCGCCGTCTCCGTCCACGCGCGCCGCGCGGACGGCACCGCGTCGTCGGACTGGGTCCGGCTCGCCCACGGCAGCATCTCCCGCCCGGGGCCGAGCGCGGCCGGTGACCCGTGGGACGGGCCGCTCCGGGACGCAGCCGCGTACACCGAGGTGTCACTGCCCGATGGAGTCCGACCCGCCGGGCACACCCTGCACCCCGCGCTCCTCGACGCCGCCCTGGACCTCGCTGCGGGTACCGGCGGATCGGCGGGTCGCGACGTTCGGCCGAGCACTTGGACCGACGTTCGCGTTCGCGGTGTGGCCGCGGACCGGGTGCGAGTTCGGCTGTGGTCCGCGCGGGAGGGCGCGGTTGCCGTCGAGGTCGTCGATCCGGACGGCGCACCGCTGGTCTCCATCGGTTCGGTGACCCTGGCACCGACCACCCGCACCGGCCGCGTCGAGGCAGCCGAGTCCGAGGGCTTGTTCCTGCCGCACTGGACGCCGCTGCCCGCGCTGGGTGCCGTCATCGCGTCCGAGGACTGGACCGAGTGCGGCATCGACGACGTCCCGGCCCTCGCCACCGGGGCTGCCGTCCCGCGCACGATCGTGCTGACTTGCCCGGACCTCCCCACCACGGCCGCCGCGGCGCACGAGACGCTGCACCGCGTGCTGGCGGCGGTTCAGCTCGTGCTCGGGAGCGCGCAGCGGGCGGGCACCCGTCTGGTGGTCGTCACCCGTGGTGCCGTCACGGTGGACGGCGAGCACGCACCCGAGCCGCGACCGGCGCACCGCGCCGTCTGGGGTCTGCTGCGCTCCGCCCAGGCCGAGCACCCGGACCGCTTCGTCCTGGTCGACCTCGACGGGACCGCCGCGACCCGCGAGTGCCTGGCCGCCGCGCTGGCGACCGGTGAGCCGCAGCTCGCGGTGCGCGGCGGCACCGCCTACCGGCCGGTCCTGGCCCCTGCGGCAGACGTCCCGCGCGCCGGGCAACCGTGGGACCCGGAGAGGGCGGTGCTGATCGTCGGCGGTCTCGGCTGGCTCGGTCGGATCGTCGCCCGGCACCTGGTCGAGCGGCACGGCGTGCGGCAGGTGGTCCTGGTCGGCCGCGAGGCTCCCGGTCCCGAGGCGGCGCGCGCCATCGCGCGGCTGCGCGGCCTCGACGCCGACGTCCGCCCGGTGATCTGCGACGCGGCGGATCGTGACGCATTGGCGGGCGCACTCGACGGACTCGCCCGCGACGGCGTGCGGATCGGCGGCGTGGTCAACGCCGCAGGGGTGCTGGAAGACGGTGTCGTGACCGGTCTGACGCCCGCGAGCCTCGACCGGTCGTTGCGGCCGAAGGTCGACGCGACCCTCAACCTGCACGACCTGACCGCGGGCCTGGACCTGACCGGGTTCGTCGTCTTCTCCTCCGTCGCGAGCACCCTGAACGCGGCGGGGCAGGGCGCGTACGCCGCCGCGAACGCGTTCATGGAGGGCCTGGTGCAGGAGCGGCGCGCGGTGGGCCTGCCCGGTGTGGCGGTCACGTGGGGGCAGTGGGACGTGTCGGGCGGGATGGGGAGCACGCTGTCCGACACCCAGGTCGCCCACATGTCCCGCCGCGGCGTCCTGCCGATGCCGATCGAGCAGGGGCTGGCCCTCCTCGACGCCGCGGTCGGACTGGACCGGCCGGTCGTGGTCGCGGGACGCTGGGACGTCGCCGCCCTGACCGCGGCGTACGAGGCGCGCCCGGTGGCCCGCCCCACGCCCGACGCCCGGCCCCGGGGCAGCGGCGCGGGCTCCGTCCTCGACGACCTCCTCGCCTTGATGGCGCAGGTGCTCGGCCACACCTCGGGCGCGGCGATCGACCCGGACGTCCCCTTCGACCGCGCGGGCGTGGACTCGCTGGCCGCGGTCGGGCTGCGCAACCACCTCACGGACGCCCTCGGGATCCAGCTCCCGGCCACGTTCATCTTCGACTGGAAGACCCCGCGCGTGCTGGCTGAACACCTGCGCGACGAGCTGGCCACCACGGCCGGGAACGAGGTGCGGACGTCATGATCGAACACGTCTACGGCGCGGGAACGGCACCACAGCCGCCCGCCGTCGACACCTGGATCCGCGTGTTCGACCGCAGACCGCGGTGCACCGCCCGGCTGGTCTGCTACCCGCACGGGGCGGGCTCCGCGCGGGCGTTCCAGGCCCTGTCCGGCGCGCTGCCCGAGCACGTCGAACTGCTCGCCGTGCAGTACCCCGGCCGGGAGGACCGCCGGGCTGACCCCTTCGCCGAGGACATCGCCGCACTGGCCGCGAAATCGGCCGACGCGCTGGTCCCGTACGCCGACCGCCCGCTGTTCCTGCTCGGACACAGCATGGGGGCGCTGGTCGCCTTCGAGGCGGCTCGCCTCCTGCGGCACGATCCCACCACCGTCGCGCGGTTGTTCGTCTCCGCTGCCCGGCCGCCGTCCGCGGACTGGGAGGAACCGGACCTCGACCACACCCCGGACGAGGTCATCGCAGACGGATTGCGGCGCTTGGGGGGAGTGCCCGAGGTGATGCTCCGCGACCAGGACTTCCTCGCGGAAGTGCTGCGCATCGCGCGCGCCGACTGCCGTCTGGTGCGCGCCTACCGGTGTTCGGGGGACGTCGTGCTGACGACGCCGCTGACGGTGCTCGTCGCCGACGCGGATCCGAAGAACTCCGTCGATCTGGTTCGAGGCTGGAGCCGCCACACGAGTGCCGGGCACGCCGTGGAGACCCACTCCGGCGGCCACTTCGGGCTGACCGAGCGGACCACCGAGATCGCCTCCCTGCTCGCCCGGTACATCGACGACGACCTGGCGGCGCCGACTGGCGGCACCCCCGCCGAACTGGTCCGCGAGCTGTACCTGGCAGGTCGCGGCGACCGGCTCCCGACCGACCTCACGGCGCTGGCGGAGGCGGCCCGCGAGGTGCTGCCCCCCGTCGTGCACGGGTTCGTGGACGGTGACGCCGGAACGGGGGAGACCAGGCGTGCCAACCGCGAGGCGTTCGGCCGCTGGCGCCTGGTACCGCGGGTGTTGCGCGGGGTGACCCGCCGCGACCTCTCGGTGTCCTTGCTGGGACAACGCCTGCCCGTGCCCGTCCTGCTGGCCCCCATCTCCGCGCAGACCGTCGTCCACCCGGAAGGTGAGCTGGCCGGCGTTCGCGGCGCGGCCGACGCCGGCGTGCCGTTCGTGCTCTCCTCGTTCTCGTCGCACAGCCTGGAGGACGTCGCGGCGGCGGCGGGTCCGGCACCCCGCTGGTTCCAGCTCTACTGGCCTTCCGACGACGAGCTGGCGCTGTCCCTGGTCCGCCGGGCCGAGGCGAGCGGCTACACCGCACTGGTGCTCACGGTCGATGCCCCGACCTTCGGGTACCGGCCGGTCGACCTCGACAACAGCTTCCTGCCCTTCCTCAAGGGTGTCGGCATCGCGAACTACACCAGTGATCCCGTGTTCCAGGCGGCGCTACCGGCAGGCTCGGGCGTCGAGGCCGCGGTCAAGCACTGGGCGAGTGTCTCCGGCAACCCCGGCCTCACCTGGAGCCGGCTGCCCTGGCTGCGCGAGCGGACCGAGCTGCCCATTCTCGTCAAGGGTGTCCTGCACCCGGAGGACGCCCGACTCGCCCTGGCGGGCGGCGCGGACGGAGTGATCGTCTCCAACCACGGCGGACGCCAGCTGGACGGTGCGGTGGCCGCCCTGGACAGCCTGCCCGCGGTGCGCGCTGCGGTCGGTGAGACGACCCCGGTGCTGATGGACTCCGGTGTCCGCACCGGCAAGGACGTCGTCAAGGCGCTGGCCCTCGGTGCCGACGCCGTGTTGTACGGCAGGCCCTACCAGTACGGCTTGGCGGTCGCCGGGCAGCGCGGCGTGCACCACGTCCTGCGGTGCGTGCTCGCCGAACTCGACCTGGCGCTGGCGATGATCGGCTGCGGGAGTGTCGAGGCCGTGGGCAGGGACTTCCTCGCCCCGGCAGGCGTGCTCGCCACACCCGGGTAGCCGTCCCCGGTGCGCAGACCGGCGCGAAGTGTCCCAGCGCCACATCCACCGCCCACCTCGTGGGCCGACCAGAAAGCGCGGTGCAGACCGACCATGTTCCAGATCACGGTGCTCTTCAACCACCCGACCGACGTCGGGGCCTTCGACAAGTACCACGACGAGGTCCACACCCCGCTCGTCGCCGCCATCCCCGGGTTGCGGCGCTACACCGTCTCCCGCCCCACTCCCGGCTACGGCGGCGGCTCGCCGTACCACCTCGTCGCCGTGTTGGAGTTCGCCGACGAGGCAACCGCCATCGCCGGCCTGGGTGCGCCGGAGGGCAAGGCGGCCACGGCCGATCTGAGCAACTTCGCCGCGGCCGGAGTCGCCCTGTTGCAGGGCTCGGCGGGGTCGGTGGTGGGGTAGCGGTCACCCGTCCGGTCCGCCATCATCATCGCGGCGTACTGCTGCGGCTGCCGCAGCAGTACGCGGACATCGACCCGCACCTGCCTACCGATGTCGTCGACGGGGTTCAGGTGCGGCAGGCCGCGACCGTCGCCGCCACGGCCAAGACCACTGCGGCGCCTACAAGTGTGCTGCGGTCACCTGGTCGTCGTGGAGATCTTGATCCCAGGTCACCTGGAGTCGGCGCACGCCGGAGAGGTGGCGGCCGCGGCAGATCAGGGACTCCTCGGCGGGGATCGCCAGCCGCAGCGTGGGAAACCTGGTCAGCAGCGCGGGGAGGGCCGCCCGCAGCGCGATGTGGGCCAGCCGTTGGCCGAGGCGCTGGTGGACGCCTTGCCCGAACGTGGCGGACCCGTCCAGGTCGAGCGGGTCGACATCGGGATACCGCGCCGCGCTCCCGTCGACCGCCCGCAGGACGACGGTCATGGTCTTGTCTTCCCGGACCAGCCGCCCGCCGGACTCGACGTCCACGGTCGCCGCCCGGCCGGTGCTGTGGGTGATCGCCAAGTGCCGCAACTGCTTCTCCACCGCCTGGTCGACCAGGCCGGGATCGGCGCGCAGAGCGGCGAGCTGGTCCGGGCGCGACAGCAGGTGGTACGTGCCGAGCGCGATCTGGTTGGCGGTCGAGTCGAGACCCGCGGCGAGCAGGAACGTGCCCAGGCCGCCGACGTCGTCGTCGCACAGGTCGGTGTCGGTGAGTTCGCTGAGCACGTCGTCGGTGGGGTTGGCGCGCTTGGCCGGTACCAGTTCGCGCACGTACCGCTGCAAGGCGGCGTAGGCGGCACCCACGTCCTCCGGGGCGCTGTCCGGTGCCGACATCGTCCGGGCGTGTCGTGTGAAGGTCGCGCGGTCGGGGCGGCGCACGCCGAGCAGCTCGCAGAGCATCACCGCCGGGATCGGGTGCACGAACGCGGCCACCAGGTCCACCGGCGGGCCTTGCGCCGCCATGGTGTCGAGGCACTCGGCGGAGACCGCTTCCAGGCGTTTGGCGAGCAGGCTCACCCGCCGGACGGTCAACCGACTGATGAGCAGCTCGGACGTGTCGATCTTGCGCATCGGCCCTCCATGAGAGCGGTGGTGTTCAGGATGAGTGTTCCGGATGCCCGGGGCGGCGGGGCGTGGCCAGGATCCGCGCCGGGCCGCTGTTCATGGAGATGTCGGGAGCCGTCCACGCGGGTCGGGCCGGAGAGGCCGGGGGCGTGCCGGAGGGCGGCGGGGAACGTACTGGTCGGGGTCGACGTCGTCCGGGCACTGCTGCTCGACGGTCGTGTGGTCCACCCCGCACCACCCGCCGCTCGGCACGATCGTCGAAACTCCTCGGCGCGGCCCGGTCGCCCGTCGAGCGCTCAAGCGCGGCGGACGGAGATGTCGCCGAAGGTGGTGTTGGCGCGGACCTCGGCCCGGTTCTGGGACTCCTCCGGGCCGTCGCCGGTGTGCAGCGAGTTCCGCACCTGCCCGAACCCGGTCTTCAGGTCGAGCCAGGCGGCGGTGCCCTCGGCGATGCCGATCTCGATCCCGCCCATCGACGAGTTCAGGTCGATCCGGCCACGCGCGATCGCACCGACGCGGATGCTGCCGTTGGCGGATGTGGCCTCCACGTCGGTGCCCGCCCGGCCGATGGTGATGGCGCCGACGGCCGACCGCACCCGCAGCCTTCCCTCGACCTCGCCGAGGTCGATGTCGCCGTTGGCGTTCTTGACGACGGCGGTGCCGCCGATCGTGCCGACGCGGACCTGGCCGCTGCCGATGGAGATCTCGGTGCCGTCGCCCGCGGCCTCGACGGTCACGTCCCCGGCGCCCGATTCGACGCGCAGCGGGCCGGTTCGGTGGAGGTTGACCTGGCCGACGGAGTTCTTGACGCGGCACTCGCCCAGCACGCCGGTGCCGCGGGTCTCCCCGACCGCCGTGTCGACGTGCACCCGCGAGCCGGTGGGCAGTTCGACGACCACGTCGACGGACCTGGTCTTGCGGGAGAAGCTGATCGTCCGCGACTTCGGTCCGCGCACCGTGAGCACACCGTCGACGTGGTCGATGCGGGTGGCGGCGGCGGTCTCGACGTCGGACTTGTTGTCCGGGTCGCTGGGCCGGACGTCGACGACGGTGTCGGCCCGGTCGCTCGCGACGATCGCGATGTTGCCGACCGAGAGTTCGATCGTGGCCGAGATCGGGCCGGGCGTGGCGAAACTGGGCATGGCTGTCCCCTCGGAATGGGCGGGAAGAACACCCCGGCAGGTCAGCGGGGTGAGGGGTGATCCGGCCGGGTCATCGGACCCAGCCCGTGAAGTTCTGCGAGATGCCCAGGCCGAACGGGTCGGCGGAGGGCTTGCGATCCGCCCCGCGCAGAGCGGACGTAGCCACCCCGACGAGCCAGGCGTTGACCGAGCGACCCTCGCGGCCGGCGGCCTCCTCGATCGCGGACTTCAACTGCTCCGGGAGCCGGACGTTGATCCGCACCGACGGGCCGTCGTCGAGGTTGACGTCGGCGGCGGGGCCCGCGCCACGCTCGGCCGTGTCCTCGCCCGCCGGTGGCGCGGGCGGGGCCGTGACCACGAACTCCGGGTTGCGACCGCGCAGCCGCAGCTCGACCGAGCCGGGCGCGAGTTCCTGGGTGATCTCGTTGGCGGCGGCCGACAGCACCTCGAACAGCGCGAGCCGGATCGCCGACGCCATCCCCGCGGCCAACCGCTCGACGTGCGCGGCCGGCTCGGAACTCCCGGCATCGACCACCCCGAGCAGCTCACGGCCAAGGGAGTCCACATACGGCGTCAGGTCCACGACACCTACTTTGGCACACCATGACGCCACTATCAAGGTCTGGCGGCTCAGTTTGGCTCAATCTGGCTCAGGTGTGAGCCAGCCTCGGGCGTCGAGCCCCACGGGATCGCAGGCAACCACCACGACCCGACGCCTGCCGGCTGCTGCGGGGATCGAGCTGGACCAGTCGAACTGCGCGCACGTCCCAGCTCTACGAGCGCTACGACGTCGTCGACCCCGAGATCCGCACGTGACGCCTCGTGCGGAAGACCCCCATCGGCGCTGCCCGGCAGGTTGGCAGGTGAGCCACGGTGGCGGCGCGCCTCGACAACCCGGAACCGACCAAGGCGGTCGGGAGCGTCGGCATCGCCGACACCGGCCTGGTCGCGGTGCTGGAGTGGGTCCCGAGATCGGCGTGCGCCACGCGTTCGGTGCCCAGGTGCGCCGGGTGCGGACCGCACCGCGCCCATCAGACGATGATCAGTACGTTGGCTGCGATCGCCGCACGCCCGGCCACCCGACCATGCCCGGGGTCGTCAGGCGGCCGGCGGGGTGGCGTCGCCGGTCGTGTCGGTCGAGCGTGACCGGTTGGCGAGTACGACCCCGACGCTGATGCCGCCGAGCAGCAGCGCGCCGAACACCCCGGCGCGGCGGGCCGTGATCGCGTCTTCGCACACGATGCCCAACCCGCCGGTGCCGTGGTCGAGCGGGGAGAGCACGCTGCCGCAGCTGACCGAGCGGGTGATGGTCGGGTTGGTCTTGTTGGAGACGTCCGTGAACAGTCCGATCACGCCGACGACGGCCAGCAGGCCGGCGGCGACGACGAGGACTACGCGCAGAGCGGACAACACGGTCGGCCTCCGAGGGTGGGGTGGGGTCTCATGCTGGAGGGGGGCGTGCGCCCCGCGCACCGCGTTACTGCGGATCGTCGGGGTGATGCCCGCCCACACGCTCGCGGGCCGAGACACCGTGGCTGTGGCGCAACACCGTGCTTGCCGCACTCGCTGCGGACCTCCCGCCGTTGTGGCCGACCTCGCCCGGCGGCCCCACCCCGGCCCGGTGCGGACGACCGGAGCCGATCGCCTACAGGTCGTGCGGTCCGTCGCCGTTTTCCGGTCGAGTAGGCGGGCAGCCGGGCCGGGTGGTGTTGGTGGTCTTGTCGGTCAACCGGACCCAGGGGGCGTGGCCGGGGTGATTGGGCGGTTAAGCGGCACCCCGACACCAGACGTCGACCTGGCGGCCAGGCTGACCGATCACCCTGACCTCGCCGCGGAGAGCCGGTTCGGGCCGGCGGGCACACGTCCATCGGCCTGTGCGGTGGGGCCGGTACCGACCGCGACGATCAGCTCCGCACGTCGTTCCCGCCCGCTGGCGGAACGTCGCCGGGTATTGGGGTTCACCCGCCCTGTCGGGTGGTCGGGTTCCGTCGATCGGATTGCCCGGAGCGCGCCGGAGGTGTCGGTGGTGTTGTCCTCGGCTTGGCACGGCGGTGCGGGGCCGTCGGTGTCCGATCGGGAGGCAGGTATGAACGGCAACGGGAATCCGGTCCGAGGCGGTCTCGGGTGGCGGTGGCTCGCGGTGCCGCTGGCGGCGTTCGCGGTGCTGTCGGTCGCGCCCACGGCGTCGGCCTCGGTGCCCGTGTCCGGTGGCAATTCCCGGACCGTGGTCGTCGCGGCATCCCCTGCCGCGCCGAACTGCCCCCTGTGCCCGGCGGTGTCCGACCCGGTCTGCGCCCACGACAGCGTCACCGGGCGGACGAGGACGTTCGCCAACGAGTGCGAAGTCCGGCAGTACAACTGCCGCAACAACACCCGGTTCGTCGTCATCCACCGGGGCAAGTGCCGGGGCGACTGACGGCGGTTCATGACCTTCCACGCCCGTGTCGGTGATCGACGACCCGGCGGCCAAGCGGGTCTTGGTGAGGTAGTCGCCGAGGCCGCGTGATGTGGTTGCCGGGCCTGCGGTCCACTTCGGCCTTTCACGGATGGCGCTGTCGGTGCACTACGTCTCCGACGTGCTCGCGGGCTACGCCCTCGGAGCCACCCGGATCGCGCTGAGGTCGGCCATCCACAAAGGACTCAAGCTGCCGCGACCCGATGAGCCGGTGCGGATCGGCAGGTGACCGCACCACGCGGCCGGCATGGGAGGACTCCCGGTGTCCCCGCCGAGGACGAGGTCCGCCACGGGCTAGAGCGTCCCGACGGGCAGCCGGACGTGGAACGACGCCCCGGTCGGGGAGTCGGCGAGCCGCACCGTGCCGCCGTGGCGCTCGACGACGTCGCGGACGATCGCCAGGCCGAGCCCCGCGCCGCCGTCCTTGCGGGCGCGGGCGGGCTGGACCCGGAAGAACCGGTCGAACACCCGGTCGTGATCGGCTCTCGGCACCCCCGGGCCGTCGTCGGAGACGACCAGTTCGCAGAACCCGTCCTCGCCCCGCCACAACCCGATGGTGACGGTGCTCCGGGCGTGCCGTTCGGCGTTGTCCACCAGGTTGCGGACGACGCGCCGCAACCCTCCGGGGTCGCCGTGCAGGCGGACCGCCGAGAACGGCGACAGGTGCACCTCGACGGTGCCGCGCGAGCGGACGGCCTCGATCTCGGCGAGCACGACCTCGTCGAGGTCCACCCGGCCGGTCGGGGCCGGGGCGTCGTCGGACCGGGCCAGTTCGAGCAGTTCGTCGGTGAGCCCGGACAGCCGCGCGCCCTCGCGGTGCAGGTCCTGCGCCACCCGCACCCAGTCGGTGCGGTCCGGGTGGGTGAGGCCGATCTCCAACTGCGCCAGGATCGCCGCCAGCGGGCTGCGCAGCTCGTGCGCGGCGTCCGCGGCGAAGCGCTGCCGGCGGTCGTGGTCGCCCTGCATCCGGGCCAGCATCGCGTTCATCGTGCGGGCGAGCCGGCCCACCTCGTCGTCGGTCGGCGGCTCGGGCACCCGCCGGTCGAGCCGGCTCCCGGTGATCTCCGAGACCTGCCTGCGGATCGCCTCGATCGGCCGCAGGGCGCGGCCGACCAGCAGCCACGACACCAGGGTCACCGCGACCATCAGCAGCGGCACGACCACGGCCATGGCGTGGACGGTGGCGGTCACACCGTCCTCGACGTGGTCCAGCGACGCCGCGGCGTACACCGCGACGGGACGGCCCGCCAGCGTGCCGCGCACCCCGGCGACGGTGCAGCGCTCGCCGTCCGGCAGCCGCGACGTGCCGGTGACCACGTCGGCGTCCGGCCACAGGGCGAGCAGCCGGGTTCCGCCGAGCCCCTCGCTCGACGCCGGCACCGCCCCGTCCCGGTCGACCACCTGCACCAGGTCGGGCAGCACGGCGGGCAGACCGGTCTCGAACAGCGGCACGGCCGACTCGGCGCGGGAGAGGGCCTGCTCCTCGGCGTCGCCGGTCAGGTCCTCGCGCACCAGCACCGCCACGGCGACACCGCCCAGGACCAGACCCAGGCCCACGACCAGCACCGCGAGCACGGTCAACCGCAGCTGGACACCCCACCCACCGCGGCGGCGCACTCAGCCGCCCCCGGGGTCCAGGCGGTACCCGCACCCGCGCACGGTGCCGATGGCGTGCCGGCCGAACGGCAGGTCGACCTTGCGGCGCAGGTACGCGATGTAGACCTCCAGCACGTTCGACTGGACCGGGAGCGCCGGGTCCCACACCTCGTCGATCGCGAACCGCTTCGACACGACCTGGCCCGGCCGCGACATCAGCAGTTCGAGCAGCGCGAACTCGCGCGGGGTCAGCTCGATGGTGGTGTCGGCCCGGCGGCAGCGCCGGGCCACCCGGTCCAGCACGAGGTCGCCCGCCGCCAGCACGTCCGACCGGCGCGGCCCGGACCGGCGCAGCAGGACGTGCAGGCGAGCCAGCAGCACCCGGTAGGAGAACGGCTTGGTGAGGTAGTCGTCCGCACCGATCCGCAGCGCCCGCAACTGGTCCAGCTCCCCGTCGCGCGCGGTGAGCACCAGCACCGGCACCTCGACGCCGGCCCGGCGCAGCCGCGCGCACACGTCGAGCCCGGCCAGGCCCGGCAGCATCAGGTCGAGCACCACCACGTCGAACGGCCGGGACAGGACCGCGTCGAGGCCGAGCAGACCGTCCTCGGCCGTCTCGACCTCGAACCCGTCCGTGCGCAGACCGGCGGCGAGCGCGTCCGCGAAGGACTTCTCGTCCTCCACCACCAGCACCCGCCCGTGCCGCTTCACGTCAGCACCCGGTCGGCGACGACCCGGCCCCGCTCCATCACCAGCACCCCGGTGCAGATCTCTTCGACTTCGGGGAGGGTGTGGGTGGACAACACCACCGTCGTGCCCCGACCCGACGCGATCGCCGCCACCAACCCCAGGATCTCCCGCTGCCCCGCCGGGTCCAACCCCGACGTCGGCTCGTCCAGGAACACCACCACCGGATCGTTCACCAACGCCCGCGCGATCCCCAACCGCTGCCGCATCCCCCTGCTGTACGACCCGATCCGCGACCCGCCCCGACCCGACAACCCCACCTGCTCCACCAACCCCGCCGCCACCCGCGCCGCCCGCCCACGCGACCGGCCGAACAACCGCGCGTGATACGCCAGGTACTCCACCCCCGTCTGGTGCGCCGGATACCCCGCGCTCTCCGGCAACACCCCGATCCGCGCCCGCACCTCCGCCGCCCTGCTCCCCGGCACCCCCGCCACCGAGAACTCCCCGCCCGAGGGCACCAACACCGTCGACAACAACCGGATCGTCGTCGTCTTCCCCGCACCGTTGGGCCCCAACAACCCGATCACCTCACCCACCCGCGCCGTGAAACTCACCGACTCCACCGCCGAACGCCCCCCGAACCACTTCGACAACCCACGAGCCTCGACGACGACGTCCGCGGTGCGGGCGGGCGGCGAGGTCCGTCGCGGTGCCAGGATCCGCACCGGTTCCCGTGCGCGGGGGGCGTCGAGCGCCGGGTCCGCGCGCAGGATGGCGCGCTGCAGGGTGCTCAGCCGCGATTCGGGTTCCAGCGCCTGCTCGTCGGCCAGCCGGCTCCGGGCGGCGCGGTAGGTCTCCAGCGCGTCGGTCACCCGGCCGCACCGGTAGAGCGCGAGCATCAACTGCGCGTGCAGCCCCTGCCGGTACGGGTGCCGCGCCGCGAGGTCGGCCAGCTCGTCGACGACCGCGGTGTGCCTGCCCAGCCGCAGTTCGGCGTCGAGGCACTCCTCAAGCGCGCTCAGCCGGGCGTCCTCCAGACCTTGGCAGAGCCTGGTGGCCACGTCCGAGGTCGCCACGTCGGCCAGCGGCGGACCGTGCCACAGCGCGAGGGCCCGCCGCAGCAGGTGCACGCGCGCCTCGTCGTCGGTCTTGCGCCGGGCGTCGGCCACGCGGGCCCGGAACCGGTGGACGTCGATCGACAGGGGATCGAGCTTCAACACGTACGCCGAGCCCCGGGTCAGGATCTCGACGTCGGCGAGCCCGGTCCTGGCCGACGCGATCGCGCGTCGCAGGCGCGAGACCATGACGTGGATCCCGTGGTACGCGGTGCGCGGTGGCCGCGCCGGCCAGGTCAGGTCGACCAACCGGTCCACGGGGACCAGTTGATTCGCGTTGAGGGCCAGCACCGCGAACACGAAGCGCTGCTTGCGCGGCCCGAGGTCGAGTTGCTGTTCGTGGCACCAGGCCTCCACGGCACCCAGTAGTCGGAACTCCACGGCGGTCCCCTCCCAGAGGGTTCTCGCTCCAGTCATCTCCCGGACCGGGAGTTTTGTTCCGGTGGCCCGGGTGTCGCCGCTGGAATGTGCCCCAATTGTGTGCACACGGACCCGGCGGGGAAAAGGGCTCAGCCGGTATTCGCGCGGTGCGGGTCGTCGTCCGGGCGTCGGATCCCGTTCACCGGCAGTCGGTTCGCCCGGCCGTCGAGGTGCTCTCCACCCGACGGCGGATTGCCGTGACCGGCGGTGATCCGGTGCCCGGTGCGCTGCCGGTGCTGTTTTCGCCGATCCGACGGCGCGTCGACGGCGATGGTTCGGACCTCCGAATATCGACTTCGTCGGGCACCCGTGCAGCGGCTGGAAGGAGGCGGGAACTCCACCGAACGGCCGTTCCGCGGGCCCGGCCGGGATGAGCGTCTCAATGAATCGGACTATTTTGTGTTCTTATCGTTCTCTAATCCGGGTGCGATCCACTCGGGGCATTGCTCCTATCGTGGAGGTGATGCCATGTCGGGTGTGACTCTTGAGGCTCGTGGGTTGTCGAAGTGGTTCGGGGGGCGTTCGGCGGTGGAGTCGGTGAGTTTCACGGCGCGGGTGGGTGAGGTGATCGGGTTGTTGGGGCCCAACGGTGCGGGGAAGACGACGACGATCCGGTTGTTGTCGACGGTGTTGGTGCCCTCGGGCGGGGAGTTCTCGGTGGCGGGGGTGCCGGGGAGCAGGGCGGCGGAGGTGCGGGCGCGGATCGGGGTGTTGCCGGAGAGCGCGGGGTATCCGGCGCACCAGACGGGGGTGGAGTACCTGGCGTATCACGCGCGGTTGTTCGGCCGGTCGCGTGGGCGGGCGGCGCGGGTGGCGGCGGGGTTGGTGGAGCAGGTGGGGTTGTCGGGTCGGGGCGGGTCGCGGATCGGGTCGTACAGCAGGGGGATGCGGCAGCGGTTGGGGATCGCGCGGGCGTTGGTGAACGATCCGGTGGTGGTGTTCCTGGACGAGCCGACGTCGGGGTTGGACCCGGCGGGGCAGCGGGAGATCCTGGGGTTGGTGGCGGCGATCGCGTCGGGTCGGGGCACGACGGTGGTGTTGTCCACCCACACCCTCCCCGAAGTCGAAGAGATCTGCTCGACCGTCCTGATCCTGGACAAGGGCAAGGTGGTCGTCCACGACACCGTCGCCGGCGTGACCGAGGCGGGCACCGGTCGCCGGGTCGGCCACCTCAGGGTGCCGCCGGACCAGGTGGAGCGCGCCGGGGAGGTGCTCGCGGCGGTGCCCGGCGTCGCGCTGCTCCCCGACGACCGCGCGAACACCGTCGTCTTCGAAGCCGCCGGGGGTGTGAACGAGGCGTTGTCCGCCGTGCTGGACGCCGGCGTGCCCGTGTTGTCCTTCGAGGTCGGGGGAGTGCGCCTGAACGACGCGTTCCTCACGATCACCGGTGGTGGTCAGCCGTGACCACGATCGTCGAACCGGACGCGGGCCCGGCTCGGCCCGGCTGGTGGGTCATCGCCGGCCAGGAGAGCCGTGACCTGTGGTTCGGCGGCCGGGGACCCGTGCTGCTGTTCGCCTACAGCGTGCTGCTCAGCGCCGTGACCTACCTGGCCGCGACCAACCAGATCCTGAACTTCCTCGAACAGCGGGAAGCCGTCAACCTGACGCTCCAGGTCTCGGTCGCGGTCGGTGTGCTGATCACCATGGTCGTCGCGGCCGACGCGATCAGCGGGGAGCGCGAGCGCGGCACGTTCGAGAGCCTGCTGCTGTCGCCGGTCTCGCGCGGCGCGATCGTGCAGGGCAAGCTGGCCGCGGCGATGTCGTTGTGGGGCGGGACCTTCCTGGTCAGCCTGCCCTACCTGGGGGTCCTCGGCCACGGTGTCGGTGCCGCCGCCGGCGCGATCCTGCTCGGGATGCTCGTGGGCACGTTGCTCGCGTTCGCCATGGCCGCGATCGGTCTGTTGATCAGCGCGGTGTCGAGCGCGAACAAGGTCAGCCTCGGAGCGTCGCTGTTCCTGGTGCTCGCCCTGTTCGCACCCACCCAGCTGCCCGCGATGCCGACCAGCGCGGTCGGCGAGGTGCTCACGCGCGTCAACCCGCTGACCGCGGGCATGCACTACCTGCAACTGGTGGTGCTCAAGGGACACACGTGGACGCAGGACCTCGGGTACCTGATCTCGCCCCTGGTCACGGCGGTCGGCGCGGTCGTCGCGCTGGCCGTGGCGGGGCCCCGGATCGTCCGGCTCAGTGGAGGAGGTGGACCCGCATGAGGCGCGTGGGCGCGTTGGCCGCGGCGGTGGTCCTGGCCCTGTGGGTGCCCGGCGTCGCGGCGGCGACGGTGGAGGTGGCGGTCGACGGAGCGCGCGTGGAGAAGCCCGTCGGTTCGTACATCAACATCCGGTCGACGGTGACCAACAAGAGTGCCGACAGTACCGGGAAACTCGTGGCGCACCTCAACGTCGCGTCGATGAACGACGTCTACGTCGACCTGGAGGACTGGACGGCCGGGCCGACCCGGTCGGTGGACCCGTTGGGGCCGGGGGAGAGCACGACCGTGTCGTGGGACATCCAGGCCGTCAACGCCGGCACGTTCGACGTGTACGCCGTGGTGCTGCCCGACGGATCGGGCCCGCTCGCCGTGAGCCCGCCGATCCACGTCGAGATCACCGGCCGCCAGACCCTCGACCCGGGCGGCGCGTTGCCGGTGGCGTTGGTGATCCCGGTCGTGCTCGGGGTGGTCGTGCTCCTCGTCCGCCGCCGGCTGCGCATCACGGCCTGAACGCCCCGCGCGACAACGTGAAGGCGGCCCCGGGGCGACGGGACCGCCTTCACGCGCTACGCGGGTGCGGGCTCGGGTTCAGGCCGTTCCGCCTGTCGCCGTCGCCGGCGCGGCCCGCCGAACTTGAGGTAGAGCGACGGCGTCACGAACAGGTTCAGCAGCGTCGAGGTGAACAGACCGCCGATGATGACGATCGCCATCGGGTGCTCGATCTCGTGGCCCGGCAGGTCGCCCGCGACGGCCAGCGGGACCAGCGCGAGACCGGCGGCCAGCGAGGTCATCAGGATCGGGGCGAGGCGTTCCAGCGCGCCGCGCAGCACCAACTCCTCGCCGAAGGGCTGCCCCTCCTCCCGTTCCAGGTGCTGGAAGTGGTTGATCATCAGGATGCCGTTGCGCGCCGCGATGCCCAGCACCGTGAAGAACCCGACCAGGGAGCCGAGCGAGAGGATCCCGCCCGTCAGCAGTGCGCCCAGCACGCCGCCGACCAGCGCCATCGGCAACGTCAACAGCACCAGCAGCGCGAGCCGCCAACTGTTGAAGGCCGTCGCGAGCAGGAACAGGATGCCCAGCACCGCGACCCCGGAGAACAGCAGCAACCGGTCCTGGGCCGTCCGCGCCTCCTTGTACTCGCCGATCAGTTCGGCGTGGAACCCGGCCGGGTACCGGACCTGCGCCATCCGCTTCTCCACCTCCTGCGCCACGGTGGCCAGCGCGGCGCCGTCCTGCACGTTCGCGCCCACGTCGATGCGGCGCGACCCGTTCTCCCGCAGGATCTGGTTCGGTGACGGGACCACCTTGACCTCGGCGAGGTCGCCGATCGGCACCTTGCTGCCGTCCGCGGCGTCGATCAGCAGCGCCCGCACGCCCTCGACGCTGTACCGGGCCTTCGGGTGGCTCCACACGTGCACCTCGGTGTTCTTGCCGTTGCGCCAGATGTCACCGGCTTCCTCGCTGGAGATGAACGCCGCCGCCGTGCGCCGCACCTCGCCCGGTGTGATGCCGTACCGCGACGCCTTCTGGAGGTCCACCTCCACGTGCACCTGCGGCACGTTGGTCTGGAGCGTGACGTGGGCTTCCTTGATCCCGTCGACCCCGACGATGCTCTCCTTGACCGCGTTCGCCTTCTCCCGCAACACCTCCAGGTCGTCGCCGTAGATGCGGACGATGATCGCGTCGCTGCCGCCGGTCAACACCTCCTTGGTGCGCTCCTTGAGGTAGGTCTGCACGTCGCGCTGGAGGCCGGGGTAGCCGTTGACCACCTGCTGGACGGCCGCGACGGTGGTGTCGTAGTCCACGTCGGGGGAGATGCTGATCCAGTTCTCGGTGAAGTTCATGCCGACGACCTCGTCGGCGAGCGTGCCCTGCCCGATGTGCGCCCCGAAGTTGCGGACACCGGGTATCGCGCGCAGTTCCTTGCTGACCTGCTGGGTGATGCGCACCATCTCCTCCCGGGACGTCCCGGGCTGGGCCACCCAGTGCATCAGGAAGTCCCGCTCCTTGAACGCGGGCAGCAGGTTGTTGCCCAACAACGGGAGCGTCACGATCCCGGCCACCACCACCACGGCCACGGTCGAGTACGCGACCCCCGGTCGGGGGATGATCCTGGCCAGCAGCGCCGTGTAGCCGCGCTGCAGCCACGTCACCAGCGGCGAGTGGTGCCGTTCGACCGGGGCCTTGGCCAGCAGCATGAGCGCCAGCGCGGGGATCACGGTCAGCGCCACCACCAGCGAGGCCAGGATCGACAGGCCGTAGGCGAACGCCAGCGGCCGGAAGAACGACCCGGTCAGGCCGCCGAGCATGAACACCGGCACGATCGACACCAGGATGATCATCGTGGCGTGCACGATCGGGCCGCGCACCTCCAGCGACGCCTCCAGCACGATCCTCGCGGTGGACTTGTCGCTGCCCTCCCGTCTGTGCTGCCGTATTCGCCGGACGATGTTCTCGATGTCGATGATGGCGTCGTCCACCAGCACGCCGAGCGCGATGACCAGGCCGGCCAGGATCATCACGTTGATCGTCGCGCCGGTCGCGTCCAGCACGAGCCCGGCGGCCACCAGCGACAGCGGGATGGTGATCGCGCTGATCAGCGCTACCCGCCACTCGAACAGGAAGAAGATCAGGATCAGCACGACCAGGCCGAACCCGAACAACATCGCGCGCCCGAGGTTGTCCACGGACTGCTCGATGAACGTGGCCGGCCGGAAGATCTCGGTGTCGACCCGCAACCCCCGCATCCCCGGCGCGAACTCCGCGAGCGCCTGCTCGACCCCGTGCGTGACCTCCAACGTGTTGCCCCACGGCAGCTTCTCGATGATCATCATGATGCCGAGGCCGTCGTTGATGACCGCGTCGCCGGTGAGCAACGACGGCGGCATCACGTCGTCCCTGATCTCCGCCACGTCCTTGAGGTAGACCTCGGGCGCGCCGGGCGGGGTCTCGATCGGGATCTCGGCGAGCTGCTGGCCGTTGAGCCGGGGGAGTTGGTGCTGCACCGGGAACCGGTTGTTGGCGGTGTCGACGTACCCGCCGGTCCCGACCTCGAAGCCGCCCTTGAACTTCAGCTGCCCGACGTCCACCGCGTTGCCCGCGGAGTCGAGCACCTGCTGCATGGTGACGTTGTGCCGCTTCATCAGGTCCGGGTCGACCAGCGCCTGCTTGACGTGCCAGCGGTCGCCCCAGATGGCGGCGTTGGCCACGCCGGGGATCCGCATCAGCCGCGGCCGGATCGTCCAGTACGCCTGCATCGCCATGTCGACGTGGGCCGCGTCGGACTTGTCGTCCTGCGAGATCCCGATCTTCATCACCCGGCTGGTCGAGGACAGCGGCTGGATCATGAAGGGCGGGTTGGCCCACCTCGGCAGGCGCGGCGTGATGGCGTTGAGGCGCTCCTGGATCAACAGCCTCGCCTTCATCAGGTCCGTGCCCGGGTTGAAGATCATCACGATGGACGACAGCTGCGAGACCGATTTCGACCGCATGGCGGTCAACCCCTCGACACCGTTGAGGCCCTGCTCCATCGGCACCGACACGAGTTCTTCCACGTCACGGGCCGACAGCCCGATGCAGATCGTCTGGATCTCCACCCTCGGCGGCGCGAACTCGGGGAAGGCGTCGACGGGCGTGGACTGCAGTTGCAGCACGCCGAAGAACATCAGCATCGACGCCCCGACCACCACGAGGAAGCGGAGTTTCAAGCTGGTCCGCACGATCCAGCGCATCATGGCGCGAAACTCCTATCGTCCAGAGTGGACGTTCACGGACTACTTCCCGACCCCTAGCTCGGCCCCGTACAGCTCGACCACGCCCGTCCGCACGACCTTGGTCCCGGCCGGCGGCCCGGACGACAGGTACGCCTCGGTCCCCTTGTCCCCGCCCACGTTCTCGACCACGACCTTCTCCCGCGCGTAGCTGCGCGACCCGGTCTCGACGAACACCCACGTGCCGCCGTCCGCGCTGTAGATCACGGCCGCGTAGGGCACCACCAGCCCCGACCCGCCCGCCGTGATCGCCACGGTCTCCACGCCGACCCGCTGGTGTGCCCGCTCGGTCAACGTCACGCGCTTGACCTCCTTGCCCGAGATCGGTTCCACCTTCGCGGGTGGCTCCACGGGCCGGTTGTCGGCGCTCGGCGTGGCCGCGCATCCCGCCGGTCCCAGGGCCAGCGCCACCAGCGCCGCCGCGATCCATCGCCTGCTAGGCATCCGCCTTCTCCTTCGCCGTGAACCGCAAGTACAGACCGGGCAGCAGGAACAGGTTCACCAGCGCGGTGGTGGCCAGGCCGCCCAGGACGATCAGGGCGAGCGGCATGGCGACCTCCAGCCCGGACACGACGCCGAAGAACGCCGGCGGCACGAGCGCCAGGCCGGCCCCCGACAGCCCCGCCACGGCCGGCGCGAACCGCTGCCGCGCGCCGAGCAGGACCCCGTCCGGATCGTGCGCGGCCGACTCCTGGAGGTGCCGGACCTGCAGCAGGCTGCCGCGCACGGCGACGGCGAGCACCGCGAGCAGCCCCAGCAGCGCGACGACCGACACCCGGTCGCCCAGCAGGACCGCGACCAGCACACCGCCCGTCAACGACGCCGGCAGCAGCAGGTATGCCAGCGACGCCAACCGCCAGCTGCGCAGACCCGCTTGGCAGAGGAAGAAGACGAGGATCGCGCCGCCCACCACGTAGGTCCAGACCTGGAAGTCCGCGGACGCCTGCGCCTTGCTCTCCCCGAGCACCTCCAAGTGGTGCTCCCGGGGGAAGGTGACGCCCGCGACCTTCTGCTTGACCTCGGCGGTCACCTCGTCCAGCCCCCGACCGCTCACGTCGGCCACCACGTCGAGGCTGCGGGACACCTGGTCGTGCCAGATCATCGCGGGCTTCGAGGTGATCCGGACATCGGCGACGTCGCTGAGCCTGACCTGGGTCGCACCACCGTCCGGACCGCCGGTCGGGGCGTCGATGAGCAGGTTCTTCACGCTGGTCGGGTCCTGCCGCAGTTGCGGCGCGCCCCACACCACGACCTCGAACACCTTCTGCTCCTCGAACAGGTTGCCCGCCACCGTCGCGGCGACCAGCGTCGCGGACGCCCGCCGCACGTCACCGGGTTTGAGCCCGTACCGCGCCGCCTTCGCCACCGACACCTCGATCTCCATCGTCGGCGCGACCTGGGTGTTGTTCACGCGCGGGGAGGCGACACCGCTGATCCCGCGCAGGATGCCCTGCACCTCCTCGGCCTTGCTGTTGAGCACCCCGTAGTCGTTGCCGTAGACCCGGACCACCAAGTCCGACGTGCTGCCGCGCGTGACGACCTCGCGGACCCGCTTGTCGGAATAGGTGAGCACGTCGGTGCGCAGCCCTGGGTAACCGGCGACCACCCCGCGCACGGCGTCGAGCGTCCTGGCGTAGTCGGCCTCGGGAGCCATGCTCAGCCACACCTCGCCGGAGTTGATGTTGACGACCTGGTCGGAGGCCAGCGCCCGCCCCGAGTGCGCGCCGACGTTCCGCACGCCCTCCGTCCGGCGCAGCTCACGCGTCAGCGCGGCGCTGATCCGGTTCATCTCCGGCCGTGACGTGCCCGGCGGTGCCTCCACCGCTATGAGCAGGTCGCGTTCCTGCAACGTCGGGGCCAAGGGCCGCCCGCCGAGCAGCGGCAGCAGCGCCACCCCGACGACCAGCAGCACCCCCACCACCGCGAATCCCCAGACGCGACCACGCAACAGCCGGGCCAGAACCGAGGCATAGCCGCGTTCCAGCCACTCGGCGACCGGCGACGGCCTGTGCCGCAACGACTCGCCCGACAGCAGCACGGTCGTGAGGACAGGCGCGAGAACCAGCGCGACGATGAACGACACCGACGTCGCGACCAGGAACCCGACCGCGACCGGCGTGAGGAACGCGCCCCGCACACCGTCGAGCACGAAGATCGGCGCGACCGACACCGCGGAGATCACCGCCGCCACGAACAGCGGCCCGCGCACCTCCAGCAGCGCGCCGCCGATGACGTCGGAAACACCGCTCCCACCCCGGTCCCGCAACCGCCGGCGCACGTTGTCGACCCCGACGACGGCGTCGTCGACCACGACCGCGAGCGCCATCACCAGCCCCGCCAACGTCATCAGGTTCAGCGGCACGCCGAACCACGACAGCACCAGCACCGTCACGGCGACCGAGGCCGCGATCGACACCAGGCTGACCAACGCCGAACGCCAGCTGAACAGGAACGCGCCGAGCAGGAGCAGCAACAGGACGCCACCCAGCACCAGCGACAGGGTCAGGTTCGCGGTCATCCGCTCGACGAACGTCGCCGGCCGGTACACCGTGGTGTCGACGCGGATCCCACCCAACCCGGGCCGCAGCTCGTTCAACGCGCCCTCGACCCGCGCGGTGACGTCCGAGACGCTGGTGCCCGGGAAGCGCTCCACCACCAGCATCAGACTCGGCTCGTCCTCGACCACGGCGTCACCGATGAGGATCTGGTGGTCCTCGGCGATCGTGGCCACGTCGGCGAGCTTCAACCCCCGCTCCTCGGCACCCTGCACGGTCACCTCGCCGAGCTGGGCCGCCGACTTGATCGGCTGGTTGTGCTGGATCTCGATGCGCTGGTTGGCGGTGTCGACGAAACCGCCCAGACCCGGTGTGGACGCTTCCACGAAGGTCAGCGGCGACACCCACAGGGCGTTCGCCGACGTGCGCAGCACCTGGTCCAGCGTGACGGCGTTGAGCGCCAGCTTGGACGGGTCGACCTGCACCTGCAACTGCCGGTCGCGGAAGCCCCACACGGCGACGTTCGCGACGCCCGGCACGCTGAGCAGGCGCGGCACGATCGTCCACCGGGAGAGCAGCGACATGTCGATCAGCGACTTGTCCTTGCTCGACAGCCCGATCATCATCAGCCGGCCGGTGCTGGACAGCGGCTGCACCACCAGCGGCGGCTTGGACGACGCCTGCGGCAGCGCCGGAGCCATGGTCAGGCGCTCCTGCACCACCTGGCGGGCGCGGATCGGGTCGGTGCCGGGCTCGAACGTCATCTCCATCGACGTGAGCCCGGGGATGGTCCGCGATTCGAGCTTGGCGAGCCAGGGTATGCCGTTGAAGAACTCGTTCTCGATGGGGTTGGTGATCAGGTTCTCGACCTCCTCGGCCGACAACCCGAGCGCCTCCACCTGGACGTCGACCCGGACCGGCCCGAACTCGGGCAGCGCGTCGACCGACGTGTCGCGCAGCTGCACGAAGCCGAACACGAGCAGGGCGACCGCGACCGCCAAGACCAGGCGGCGGTACTTCTGGCTTGACCCGACGATCCATCGCATCATGCGCGAAACGATGGACGGCGATCCTCACAGTCCGGTCATAGCGACCTCGTGGCCCGCTCATACGACCCGGAAATGACCACCACCCCGCCGAACGGCCGCCACCCCGTCACCCGACCGCCCGGACTCCGCGCCCATCCGGCGAAAGGAGACAGGCCACGCGTGCCACCCAGTACATCACCGCCGCCACTGGCCGTGGGGACCTCTTCGCCACCGAACGGCCGGAAACACGGGGGCGTACGTACACCCCGCCCTCCGGCGTACCTGGCGATCGCGGCGCGAGACGGCGTCGCGGCGAGCACCACAGGGGGTCACGTTCCCACCTCGACCACTTGTCCCTCAGATCTTCGATCGGTCGATTCCAGGGCCGGCTGTCTAGCCGGGCGTGTCTTCTCGCCTTGTCTTGCGGTCGACAAGGTAATTGTACGTACAAGTTATGCACGATGCGATTAGGGCAGGTTCATTGCTACTCTCATGCTTAAGCAAGCATTGCTCGACCAACCGCGAGTCGTCCGTGCCCTGAAGGAGCCCTTTCGGTGAAGCTCGGTGTAAACCTCCCCAACTTCGGCCCGGCAACGACACCGGAGGTGTTGCTGCGGTGGGCAAGGACAGCTGAAGAGTTGGGGTTCCACACTCTGCTCGTCTCCGACCACGTCGCGCTCACCGACGACGCACACCAGCGCTCGCCCGCACCGTTCTACGAAGCATTCGCCACGCTCGCCTGGTTGGCCGGCCAGACGACGTCGTTGCACCTGGGCACCGGAGTGGTCATCGCGCCGCACAGGCACCCGCTGTTGCTCGCGCGTACGGCTGCGACACTCGACCGACTCAGTGGCGGGCGGCTCGTGCTCGGCGTCGGTGTCGGGTGGACGCGGCTCGCGTTCGAGGCGCTCGGTGTGCCGTTCCACCGGCGGGGGAAGCTCACCGATGAATTGCTCGCGGCGTTGGAGGAGCTTTGGAGCGCCGACGTGGTGGAGTTGGACGGGCACCGCGTGCACACCGGGCCCCGCCCGGAGAAGCGGCCGCCGATCTGGGTGGGCGGTAACAGCCCGGCGGCGCTGCGCCGCGCACTGCGGTTCGGTGATGCCTGGCACCCGTTGTGGCTGCGAATCCCGGCGCTGGCACAGGTCCGCGGTGTCCTGGCGAACCTGGCCGCCGAGTTCGACCGGCCGGTTCCGGACCTCGCGCCTCGCATCGCGCTCGACCTCACCGAGCGGCCGTTGCCGGAGCACACCAGATTTCCGGGTCAGGGCACGGTCGAGCAGGTGCGCTCGGACTTCCACGCATTGGCCGACCTCGGCGTCGCGCACGTCATCGTGGACACCGACACCGGGGACCAACGGCGGCGGCGTCCGGTCGCCGAGGAACTCGACCTGTTGGCGGCGTTGAGCGCCGACGTCGTCGATCCCCGGACGGGCGCGGTCCGCTGAGCCTGGACCCTGCGGGCACCGGCCGCCCGGATCCGCGCCCGCAGGGATCAGGCGTTCTCCGCGACGACCGTGCCCTCCTCCGACGTGCGTGGGCGTGGCCTGCGCTCTCGCATCAGCGTGTAGACCGCCATCGCCAGGCCCGTGACGGTGACCGCCGAGCCGACCAGGGTGGTGGAGCGCACGGACCAGCCCAGGTCGAGGACCTGGCCCCCCAGGTACGCGCCGGTGGCGTTGGCGATCTGGAATGCCGAGATGTTCACCGCGATCGCGAGCGTCGGAGCGCCCGTCGCCGCGCCGAGGATGCGGGCCTGCAAGCCCGGGATGATCGCGAATGCCGCCGCGCCGAACAGAAACAGCGTGATGGCCGCGAGTGCCTTGTTGCCGGCCGTGAAGTAGAACAGTGCGAGTACGCCGACCAGCGCGACCAACATCCATACCAGTGACGGCAGCAACGCCCGGTCGGCCAGCTTGCCGCCGATCAGGTTGCCGACCGCCGAGCCGACGCCGAAAACCAGCAGCAACACGGTCACCGCGGTCGCGGTGTATCCGGTGACGTCGGTGAGCAGCGGCGCGATGAAGGTGAAGACGACGAACACCCCGGCCTGACTCAGCGCGGTCATCAGGATCGCGAGCTGCACGTCCCGGTTGCCGAATACCTTGAGTTCGCTGCGCGCCGAACCGGCGGATTCGATCGGTGGCACCTTCACCGCGAGCAGCACCAAGACCGTGGCGACGGCGCTCACCGCGGCCACGGCGAGGAACGTGGCCCGCCAGCCGTACTGCTGGCCGACGATCGTGCCCAGCGGCACGCCGAGCACCGTGGCCAGGTTCAGGCCGAGCGCGACCTTCGCCAGCGCCGACGCCTGCCGGCCCGGTGCCGCCAGCACGCTGGCCACGACGATCGACACGGCGAAGAACGTGGAGTGGGTGAGCGCACTGAGTACGCGCGCGGCCATGAGGACTTCGTAGTTCGGCGCGACTGCGGCCAGCAGGTTGCCGACGATGAACAGTGCCATGAGGCCGAGCATGAGCGGCCTGCGCCGGATGCGGGTCGTCAGCACCGTCAGCACCGGGCCGCCGATGACCACGGCGAGTGCGTACGCGGTGATCAGCAGGCCCGCGCTGCTGAGCGAAACGCCCAGATCGGAGGCGAGTTCGGGCAGGATGCCGCTGATCACATACTCGGCGGTGCCGACGCTGAACACGCACAGCATCAGCGCGAACAGGGGAAGGGGCATGGCGTCCTCGCAGAGGTGGTCGAAATGTGCATGTCGGTGCAAGGAGGGCTGATGGGCTAGGCTCACCAGCCAGGGGACGTGTCACGTCCAAGCGGGAAGGACAGCATCGTGGCTCTGCCTCGTAACCGGGACCGCGACGAACTCCAGATGTGGCGACGCCTGTTGCTGCTGACGTCGCGGGTGAACGAAGTAACCGAGAAGGTCCTGCAAGCCGAGCAGCAGCTGACCATCTCGGAGTTCAACGTGCTCATGGTGCTTTCGGAGGCCGACCTCGGCAGCGTCCGCATGTCTCCACTGGCGTCCGAGGTCGGGCTCGACCAGTCATCGCTGACCCGGTTGGTGGCTCGGCTCGAACAGCGCGGCCTCGCTGAGCGGTGCATCTGCGCGGAGGACAAGCGGGGCGTGTTCAGCCGGATCACCGACGCCGGCCGCGTGGCGGTCACGTCGGCCAAGGTGCACTTCCGCCGGGAGATCAGCTCCGCGCTCGATGACGCGTCCCTGGATGACATGACCGCTCCCATCGTCGCCCGCCTGCGCTACCGGGCGGGCGACTGAACGTCGGTGTCGACGGGCGGTGGCACAAGCAGGACCTTGCCCCGCACCCCTCCGGCCTCGAACAGTTCGTGCGCGGCGACGGCCTGGTCGAAGGGAAAGGTCTTCGCCACTCGCACCGGCAGATCACCGTCGTCGATCAAGCGGGCGATCCGGGTCAGCGCCGGACCGTCCTGCTGCACGTAGGAAACGATCACCCGCACATCCCGTTCAGCCTCGGGAACCCGGCGCGGTGTGATCGTGACGAAACAACCGCCGGCGCGTACCGACGCGATGGACTTCGGCACGCCGGCCGCGTCCAGCACGGCGTCCACACCGGCCACCGGGAGTTCGGCCGTGCCGGCCACGGCTTCATCGGCACCCAGCGCCCGGATCTCGTCCACGTCACCGGGGCGCCCGACACCGACCACTCGTAGGCCACGCCGCTTGGCCAGGGTGACCGCGAACGCCCCTACGGCGCCGGCGGCGCCTACTACGACCAGCGTGCCCACGTCATCGACCGGTTCCAACCGCTGCAGGGCCTGTTCGGCGGTCAGTGCGGCCAGTGGCACCGAGGCGGCGTCGAGCAGGCTGACCGAAGTGGGTGCGCGGCCGATGAGTCCGGTACCGAGTCGGACGAATTGCGCTGCGGTGCCGACGCCGGTCGGGGCCTGCGCGGACATCGCGTAGACCCGGTCACCCGGGGCGAATTCCACGACGTCGGGTCCGACGTCGGCCACGGTGCCCGATACGTCCCAGCCGCACACGTACGGTGGAGCGCCGTTGCCCTGCGGGACGACGCCGGCGCGGGACTGGAGGTCGACCGGGTTGAGGCCGACTGCGGCAACCCGGATGAGCACTTCTCCGGAACGCGGTAGCTCGATCGGCACGTCCCGAACCTCCACCACCTCGGGACCGCCGTACTGGCTGACGACCAGTGCTCGCATGTCTCCCCCTTTCCTGATGCGGTTGACCGAGCGTAGCGCAGGAACTTGTTCATGCATGAAACTGGAACTCTTCCGGGTGTCGAGATTCCAGACGGGTTGTCGCATGTATACAGTCTTCGAGCGAAGCGGAGATCCCCATATAGCCTGGAATCCAGGCAAACGTGCACCTCACGCCCGCTTCTTGCACTGAATCGCAAATTGGCGGAAGGCTACGCCGATCGGGTGATGAGCTGCCAACTACTTGCCTGAACATTCTTATCGCGTCACTCTGGCAGTGGTCAATCGGCTGGGGGGTTCCAGCGAAGACCCAAGTCCGCCTCGGTACACGGGGCGCATCGCTGGCGTCGACGGCGACCGCCGGCTCGCACCATCATCATCGAGGAGAGCCGTGAATCACGCATCCACAGACGTGCGCCCTTCCACGGGTTTGCTCGCTGTCGGCAGTCCGATCTCCTACTGGACGATCAGCGCCACCCAGAAGATCAGCTATGAAGTACATCTGTGTCAAGGGGTTCTCGACCCGGTGAACCCAACCTTGTTGGAAGGCAGCGAAAGACGCGGTGGCCTACGCCGATTCATCGTCACCGACTCCGAAGTGGACCGACTCCACGGTGACCGTATCCGCGCGTACTTCACGCGGAACGACGTGGATCACCACGTGTGCGTTCTGCCCTCGGGTGAGCAGCACAAGACGTTGGAAACCGCGGAGCTGCTCGCCGCCGAACTCGACGGCTTCGGCGTCGACCGGCGACGTGAGCCGCTCATCGCGATCGGCGGAGGCGTGCTGTTGGACATCGCCGGGTTCGTCAGCAGCACGTATCGGCGCGCAACGCCGTTCATCCGCGTGCCCACCACGTTGATCGGCCTGGTCGACGCGGGGGTGGGGGTGAAGACCGGGGTCAACTTCGGTGGGCACAAGAACCGGATCGGTACGTACTTCCCCGCTGATCGCACCCTGCTCGACCGGTCGTTCCTCCAAACCCTCGACACCCGGCACATCGCCAATGGGCTCGCCGAGATCCTCAAGATCGCGCTGATCAAGGACATCGGGCTGTTCGAGTTGCTGGAACTGCACGGCGCCGAGTTGCTTTCGACCCGCTTCCAGGGTGGAGTCGAGGATGACCCGCTGGAGGGCGTCCCGCCCGAGCAGCGGCTGAGCACCTCGATGCCGGCCCACGACCCGGCCGTGCAAGTGCTGGAGCGCGCTGTGCACGGCATGCTCGTCGAACTCCAGCCCAACCTCTGGGAGCAGGTGCTGGAGCGGGTCGTGGACTACGGCCACGCGTTCAGCCCCAGCATCGAAATGCGGGCTCTGCCGGAGCTGCTGCACGGCGAGGCGGTGTCGGTCGACATGGCCCTGAGCACGGTGCTGGCCGAGCGCCGCGGCCTGTTGAGCTCGGCGCAGCGGCAGCGGGTACTTGCCCTGATACGCAACCTCGGGTTGCCGACGTGGCACGCCTTGTGCACCGGCGACGTGCTGATACCTGCTCTCTACGGCACCATGGCGCACCGCGACGGCCAGCAACGCATGCCGTTGCCCGTGGGAATCGGGGCGGCGTTGTTTGTCAACGACCTGACCGAAGCCGAACTCACCGGTGCGGCAAAGGCGTTGCACGACTTGGAGTCCGGCCGGTGACCGCGTTGCTCTTAGCGTCCACGAAGGACGCCTCGGAGGTGTATGGCGTCCACGGCGCCTCCGGAGTGACCCACTGGACGTGCTTCGCCAGTCGACGCGACCTGGTTTCCCACTGCGAGGCTGTCGAGTGGGCCTCCGTGCCACCGGGTGGGATGAGCGGCGAGCACCTGCACACGCGAACCGAGGAAATCTACTTCATCGTGCGCGGCAGCGGGGAAATGCTGCTCAACGGCATCCCCAAGCCGGTGAGCCCGCGTTCGCTGGTACTGACAGGTGTGGGCACCTCGCACGGTCTGCGCAATACGGGCGACACCGACCTCGACTGGGTGGTCGTCGAAACCTTCAGCCCCGCAACCAGCGCCGTCTTGACCGGTCGGTGCGCCAGGCAAGGAGAGGTGCCGGTGAGTAAATCCCTGGTGGTCGACATGGCGAGAGAGCCGGCCTTCGACACATCGCAGGTGTTCAGCGGGCCGCTGCGGCGGGTCGAGGTCGTTCTGGTCGAACCGGGCGCCGAGCGGCGGTTCGAGTCCGACACCGCCGAGCACAGCCTGTTCGTGCTCACCGGCAAAGGTCTGATCACCTCGGAGTCGGCCAAGGCGGAGGTCGTCGCCGGCCACTGCGTGACCGTGCCGTTGGGCGGTGCGGTGACCATTCACGCGGTGGGCGCACCGGTTGAGCTGTTCACCATCACGCTCGCCGTCCCGGACCAGTTGGAGGAGGCGTGATCGTCACCGGCATCACGACCGCCGTGCGGCGGTTCGGAGGCGACCTACGGGCGGACTGGCGCTGCCTGGCCCGGCGCGGGATGTTGTACAGCGAATGTGAGTCCGTCGACTTTCTCAGCTTGGCGGCAGGGGCGCTCCTGACGCTCGTGGACGAGGTGGACGAAGCGGTGCTGGTGGTCCTCGGCACTGCCGTCATGCACCGGGGCGGTGCGGCCGGCGCGCCACGGAGTGAGCAGGCGCTGGGCGAGCGTTCACTCGTCCTGGTACCGGCGGGTGAGGCCGGTGTGCTGGTCGCGGACGGAGACGGGGTCGACCTGCTGCTGGTCCGGGCATGGCCGAAAGCGAGTTCCGCAGCTCTCCCACCCCGCGTTCCGGAGCTCGTGAGATGAACGCGAGCCTGGCGGATCGCGCCGCGCTGCCCGGTGATTGGCCGGTCGGCAGCATGCGCGCCGCCGCCGTCGTCGCGCCGGGGAGAGTCGATCTGATCGAGGTACCGGTGCCTGAACCCGTCGCAGGTGAGGCACTCGTGCGCGTGTCGCACGTCGGCCTGTGCGGCACGGATCTTGAGTTGCTCCACGGCACCGCGAGCTACGTCCGCGACGGGCGTACGCGGCTGCCCCACGTCTTCGGCCATGAGTGGACCGGAGTCGTAGTCGCCGTGGAGGGCCTCGGCGACGGTGGGGCCGTCACGCCGGGCACGCGTGTGGTCGGCCAGACGATGATCAGTTGCGGTCTCTGCGCGGCGTGTCACCGGGGAAGGCGCAACCTGTGCCGTGCCATGCGCGAAACCGGCCTGTACGGACAGCAAGGGGCAGCCGCCGAGTACATCCGCGTCCCCGCGCGCACCCTCACCGTGCTGCCTCGTGACGTGGACGACCACGCGGCCACATTGGTCGAACCGGCCGTCACGGTGCTCGCAGGTCTCGCCGCGATCGACTTGGACCGGACGGACTCGGTCGCGGTCGTCGGCAGCGGCACGATCGGGTTGCTCGCGGTGCAGGCCGCAGCCGAACGAGCCGGTGTGGTGGACCTGGTCGGCGTCGAACCCGAGTCCCTCGAACTCGGACGCGAACTCGGTGCACGACATGCGTTCGGTCCCCGCGATGCGCCGCGTCAAGCGTACTCCGCCGCCATCGAGGCATCCGGTGCGGCTGCCGGGGTGTCGACAGCGCTCGACCTGCTCGACCTGGGCGGACGACTGGCCGCGATCGGGGTACCCGCCGAGCGGGTTGACGGCTGGGACGCAGGACGTGTGGTGCTGGACGGCCTCGTGGTCCGAGGTGTCCGGCACGGTCTTGACCATTACGGGGAGGCGGTCGAGCTGTTCTGCCGGGGCGTATTCGACGCGCGGCCGCTTGTGCACTCCGTGGTGCCGCTCGCCCGGGTCGGAGAGGCGTTCGCCCTGCTCGAAAAGCCGCGCCGGGCGCCGAAGGTGCTGTTGGACGTCCGCGTCCCAAGTTGATCCGTTCCGTTCGATGAACCTGCTCGACCACAGGGAGACCCCATGTCCTGGACACCTCGCCGCATCGTCGTGACCGGTGCCAGCTCGGGCATCGGCCAAGCCTGCGCCGTGGCGCTCGCCGCTCCGGGTCGAACGATCGCCATCGGCTACCGCACCGATCCCGATGGCGCGGCGCGCACCGCCCGTCTGGTGGAGGCATCGGGGGCCGAGGCCGTGGTGTGGCACCTCGACCAGGCCGATCCGGAGAGGGCCACCCAGGCCTGCGAAGACGCCTTCGACCTGCTCGGTGGCGTTGACGTGCTGGTCAACAACGCCGGGGTGAATCGGCGTGCGTCGATCCTCGACGAGACCGTGGCAGATCTGCGGCGGCTGCTCACCATCGACGCGCTGGCGCCGATCGCGCTGGCAGCGGCGGCCGCCCGCCGCATGGTCCGGCAGCGAGCAGGCGGTCGGATCGTGAACATCACCTCGGTGCACGAGCACATCCCCATCGACGGGGGCACCGCTTACTGCGCGGCGAAAGCGGCGCTCGGCCTGGCGACCAAGACCATGGCGCTGGAGTTGGCCGAGCACGGCATCACCGTCAACGCCGTCGCACCCGGCGAGACCGCCACCCCGATGAATGGCGTGCCCGCCCACACCTCCGCCGACGAGATCAGCAGGCCGGCGATCCCGGTCGGCAGGCCCGGGGCGCCCGGCGAGGTCGCCGCGCTGGTCGCGCACCTGGTGAGTGGGGGTGCGGGCTACGTGACCGGCCAGTCCGTCGTCGTGGACGGAGGGCTTTCGCTCACCGCCGCCGTCGCCAACGCCGCTGTCGCGGGCTCCGTCTGACAACCGATATCGGAACGACCGGAAGGATCTTCCCGCCGTGACCACCATGCCCGAGAACTTCGTCCGCACCGGTATCCCCACCGCGCGCAACGTCGACCACTTCGCCTTCACCGTGCCGGACCTCGACGAGGCCGTCGGGTTCTTCGTCGACGTGCTCGGCGCGGAAGTCGCCTACCGGCTCGGCCCTGTCGAGGACACCGAGGGCGACTGGATGACCCGTCAGTTGGGCGTTCACCCCAGGGCCACCGCGCACATCGCGATGCTGCGACTGGGCCCGACCAGCAACGTCGAGCTGTTCGAATACGATGCGCCGGACCAGCGCACCGAGCAGCCGCGCAACAGCGACGTCGGTGGCCACCACTTGGCCTTCTACGTGGACGACGTCGACGCGGCCGTGGAGTACCTGCGGGCAAAACCCGGTGTGGAGATTCTCGGCGAGGTCCAGGTCATGCCAGAGGGCATGCCGAACGCGGGCGACCGCTGGATCTACTTCCTCACGCCGTGGGGCCTGCAGATGGAAGTTCACGGTGTGCCTGAGCGGATGCCCTACCAGGACCAGGTCGAGGGGCGCCGCTTCGGACCGTGCGAGAGCTGGGGGTCCGGCCGGGGCATCCCCGGTGCGCGCAACGTCGACCACATCGCTTTCACCGTGCCCGACCTCGACGAGGCCGTCGAGTTCTTCGTCGACGTGATCGGCGCGGAGTTGCTCTACCGGATCGGCCCGGTCGAACTCGGCACGGAGTTCATGGCCACCCAGCTCAACGTGCCCGCTGCGGGGGTCATTCGTCAGGCACTGCTGAGGCTCGGGCCGACCGACAACCTGGAGCTGTTCGAGTATCACGTGCCCGGCGCCGAGACGCGCCGACCGCGCAACAGCGACGTGGGTGGCCACCACTTGGCCTTCTACGTGGACGACGTCGACGCGGCCGTGGAGTACCTGCGGGCAAAACCCGGTGTGGAGGTTCTCGGCGAGCCACAGGACATCCACGACGGTCCGATCGCGGGTGACCGCTGGGTCTACTTCACCGCGCCGTTTGGTCTCTCGATGGAGGTGCTGAACTTGCCGGACGGCGCGTTGCCTTATGAGCGCGACACCGACGTGCGCCGTCGGGCCGCTGAGCCCGCCGGCTGGGACAACCGCGCCTCGGGCGCACGTTGACAGGGGGACGCCATGCGCTGGGAGGACATCTACCTCGCCGGCACCGGATCGAGCTTCGCCCCGGAAGTCACGGTGGAGGCCGCGATCGCCGAGGGGCGCTACGACCAGGAGGAGGCCGCGCGCAGCCGGCAGGTGACACTCACCGTTGCCGGACCGGAAGTCCGGTCGCCCGACTTCGCCGTGGCCGCCGCGCGGCAGGCGCTGGAGCGGTCGGGCCGAGTGCCTGGGGAGACCGACCTGCTGCTCTACGCCGTGCTGATGCACAACGGCATCGACGTGTGGAATGCCACCTCGTACGTGCAGCGCTCCCTCGGTGCGACGAACGCGTTGATCTCGGAGGTGCGCAACGGTTCCAACGGCGGCCTGACCGGCCTGGAGTTGGCCTGTTCGCACCTGCGGGGCCGTCCCGACGCCGACGTCGCCGTGGTCACCGCGTCGGACTGCTGGCGCGATCCGGTGTTCGACCGTTGGCGTGCGGACTCGGGATTGGTCTTCGGTGACGGCGGCAGCGCGGTTGTGGTGTCGCGGGACAGGGGTTTTGCCCGCCTGGTCTCCCTGTGCACCACCACGGATCCGACCCTTGAGGGTCTGCACCGGGGTGACGAGGAGTTCGGGCCGTTCAAGCACGACGCGGACCGCCCGGTCGACCTGTACCGCCGCGCACAGGAGTTCATGCGGACCCTTCCCAAGGAAGAGGTCTGGGAGCGGCACAACGACGGGCTGCGCAGCGCTGTGGACCAGGTGCTGGAGGAGGGCAAGCTTGACGTCGCCGACGTCGAGCACGTGGTGATGCCGTTCTTCGGCGCGCACCTGCTCGAACGGCAGTGCTTGGAGCCGCTCGGGTTGAGGGTCGAGCAGACCACCTGGGAGTACGGCAGGCGGATCGGGCACATCGGCGCGGGTGACCAATTCGCAGGACTGGACCACCTGGCCTCGTCCGGGGCCTTGCGCCCAGGCGATCGCGTGCTGCTGATCGGTGTAGGTGGGGGTTTCACCTGGACCGCGGGACTGGTGGAGACGCTGGAAACGCCACTGTGGAGTCCGACCGCTTGACGCCTCGTCATATCGGAGCCGGCGTCCTGCCAGGCGTCCGAACACGATCCATGGGGGGAACATGCCTGCAGGAATCCTCGCTGTCGGCGCACACGTGCCCGACCGCGTGATCGACAACGCCACGATCAGCGAATGGACCGGCGCCTCGCCGGCGTGGATCGAGGAACGCACCGGCATCACCGCTCGCAGGTACGCGACGGAGGAGGAACAGACCTCGGACCTCGCGCACCGGGCGGTGCTCGACCTGGTACGCGCCCGACCGGGCGCTCTCGACGATCTCGCGGCGATAGTAGTCGCTACCTCGACGCCTGATCAGCCGCAGCCCGCTACGGCGGTACGCCTGCAGCACAAGTTGGGGCTGCAGGGCGTTCCCGCTTTCGACCTGAACGCGGTGTGCAGCGGCTTTCTCTACGGACTCGACGTGGCATGCGCCTTGGTCGAGCGCACCCCGCGGGCTGTACTCATGGTCGCGGCGGACAAGTACTCGTCGATCATGGACCGGGGCGACCAGCGTACGGTCAGCTTGTTCGGCGACGGTGCGGGCGCGGTGTTGGTGGGCGCCGTGCCTGACGGATACGGGTTGCACGCGTCCCGACTCGTCGCCCACGGAGAGCACCGCGAACTGGTCGAGGTCGTCGGCGGAGGCACTCGGCGTCCGTTGACTGCCGAAGGCCTCGCAGCGGGCGACCACCTGTTCCGGATGCGAGGGCGCGACGTGAAGCGGTACGCCCTCGACACCTTGCCCGCCGCCATCGACGACGTGCTCACCGCGAGCGGCTCGGCCCTGGCCGACATCGACCGGTTCGTGTTCCACCAAGCGAACCCGCGCCTGCTGGAGGAATTGGGCAAGCGGTTGGGCATCGATGCCGGCCGGATTCCTCTCACCGGTCCCGAGTACGGCAACACCGGAGGTGCTTCCATCCCGGTGACCCTGCGGCGCAGCGCGATCGAACGCCCGCTGGAACGGGGCGAGCGTGTGCTGTTCGCCTCAGTCGGCGGCGGGATGACCGCCGGCGCGGCCGTCCTCACCTGGTACTGACCGAATCTGAACGGAGCGCGGACTGTGCGTTTGGGGGACAAGATCGCGATCGTCACAGGCGGTACCCGAGGGCTGGGGTGGGCCGTCGCCCGGGCGTACGCGCAGGAGGGCGCGGTCGTCGTGTGCGCCTCCCGAGGCGCCGTGCCCGAGGAGGTGCGCCTCGCGGACCCTGGTATCGGCAAGGTGGTGTTCGACGAGGTGGACGTGACCGACGCCGACTCCGTCGACGCCCTGGTCGACCGAGTCGTCACTCAGTACGGGCGGCTGAACGTCATGGTCGCCAACGCGGGTGTGAACTACGACGGCCGAGTCGAGCGGCTTCCCGTCGACTGCTGGCACGAGATGCTGACCACCAACATCAGCGGCACCTTCCACTGCATCCGAGCTGCGGTGGAGCCGATGCGCGCGGCCGGCGGCGGCCGGATCATCACCGTGTCGTCGAGCATGTCGCGACGCGTCGCGGTCGGCGCGGCAGGCTACAGCGCGACCAAGTCCGCGATCGAGACGCTGACCAAGGTCTCGGCGATCGAACTCGGCCGGCACGGCATCCTGGTCAACTGTCTCGCTCCCGGCATCCTCGACGACGGCATGGGTCGTTCCCTCGTGGACAACGAGAAGGTCTGGCAGCAGTACAAAGGGAGGTTCTCCCTGGGCCGTCCGGGCCGGGTCGAGGAGGCCGCTGCCGCAGCGGTGTTCCTGGCCGCTGACGACAGCTCGTACGTCAACGGACACGTGCTGGAGGTCAATGGAGGCCTGCTGTGGGCATGAAACAGGAAATGCGGACGCCGATCGCGCTCGTGGTCGAGAGTGGGATCGGCACGGTGGTGCTCGACCGGGCGCCGGTCAACGCGCTGGACACCCGCTCGCAGGACCGGCTCCGCAGAGTCGCGGAGGAGGCTTCGGCGCGCGAGGACGTGCGTGCTGTGGTGTTGCGCGGATCGGGCGGCCGGTTCTCGGCCGGCGCGGACATTCGGGAGATGGCCGCCATGTCGCACGCGGAGATGCGCGAGCGGGCACCGTTGCTCCAGGCCGCATTCCGCGCAGTAGCGGAGATCGGCAAGCCCGTGGTGGCGGCGATCGAGGGGTTCGCCCTCGGTGGCGGCTGCGAACTCGCGCTTGCCGCCGACAGGCGGATCATGGCTGACGACGCTGTGATCGGCCTGCCGGAGATCCACCTGGGCGTCATCCCGGGCGCGGGCGGCACACAGCGGTTGCCACGCCTCGTGGGCCCGGCGATCGCCAAGGACATGATCTTCACCGGGCGGGCGATGACCGCCGCCGAAGCTCTCGACATCGGCCTGGTCGACGAGGTCGTGCCGACCGAGGAGGTCGCGGGCGCCGCGCGGGCGTGGGCGCAGCGGTTCACGTCAGGTCCGGCATTGGCGCTGCGTGCGGCGAAACGGGCGATAGACGGCGGCGCGGACCGCGACCTCTTGGGCGCGCTGACGTGGGAGACGGCGTTGTTCACCGACCTCTTCGCCACCCGGGACCGTGACACGGGCATGCGTGGTTTCGTCGAGAACGGACCTGCGCGGGCCGATTTCCGGGGTTGCTGAGAGGCGTGCGAGGCGATCCGCGAGTTGCTGTCCGAAGTGGATTCGTCGCGGGCCGCGTGGTTGCTGTGCGACCGTACTGAGGAAGCTCGGCATCGGCCGCGGCGACGCGTCGCCACCCTGCTGGGACGCTCTCCAGACCTGGTCTACCGGTCCGGTCTGGCAGACCGGGTGCCGAACGGTGTGCGGATGCGGTGCATCGCGGTGGCGTCGCCGTGGTCGACGCGTTGGGCCGGCGTGTGCGGGCCGCCGGTGTAGTCCTCGGTGGTCTCGGTCAGGCCGAGGTCGCGGAGGATGGCGCTGTAGGACGCGACGGCTTCGATGCACCCCGGTTTTCCCACAGCCGCAGAGCACCGTGCCGTGGCCTGCGACCGGGTTGTGGCCGATGTCGCCCGCAGCGCCGTCAGCACTGCGGTGCTGCAGCGGTCACGAGCCCGGCACCGATGCCGGTCGCTATGCGGATGAACAGCAGCGGCATGCTCTCGGCGGGGGTGGTGGCGGCTTCGCCCAGGGCCGCGAGGTTGACGTCGTTGTCCACGACAACGGGCACGCCCAGCTCCTCTGCGATGTACCGGCCGACGGGGGTAGCCGTCCCAGCCGGGCATGATCGGCGGCCGGACCGCGTAGGGATGGCAGTCATCTGCGGATCGGCCCTGAGGGCGGGGACGTCTGGATGCCCTCGACTACGGCGCACGGTCGGCCCGGCGGCGGTGCCGATGCCGCCACGTCGGCTCGCGCCTGGGCTCGCTTGCTGCCACACCGGCTATCCGGCCAGCCAGCCGATCCACTTCTCGGCGTTGGTTCCCACGTCGAAGGGGATCCCGATCCGTTCCAGGGCACCCGGGTAGCGGGTCTCGTAGACCGCGTTCACCCTGACGGCGAGCTGCGGATTGCGGATCAACCACGGTGCCGGGAGAGTGCGGCACACCACCGAAGTCGTCTGCAACGGTCGGGACGGATCGTCCACGACTACGTCCGCGTCGAGGATGTTTCGTTCGATCAAGCCGTTGATCAGTTTGAGGCGTTGGGCGTGATTGGCCGGGTCGGTCCAGCGCAGCGGGTTGTCTTCGTCGTTGGCGCACAGTGAGAGCAACCTGAACTGCATGGGCAGGACCGAGGCGCTGACCGTGGCGCACAGCCAGGGCAGGTCGAGCATCCTGGCGGTATGGATCCGGTGGGTGCCGTCGGCGCTGCGCACGTACAGAGGGCCCGCCCAGGCCGGGATCTGCCGCAGGTGGATCGGGCCGCCGCCGAAGAACCTCCTGAGGAACACGTCGAGGTCGACATCGGTGGCCAGCGCGGCGGCGATGTCGGCGGGTACTTCCGGGCGGTGTCCGCCGAAGTCGCCCCACGCAGGTGTCCCGGTGGACACGACCAGCCGGGTGGGGATCCAGCACACGCCGTGCAGCCGGCCGCGATGGTGGTCGTTGTGCCCGGTGGCGGCGGTCGCCAGGTCGCGGATCTCGGGCAGTTGCGGATCGCTCGCGTTGAGCACCCCGGCGCGTTGCGCGAGGAGCGAAGCGATGTCACCGGCCCGCAGGATGCTGCGGGCCTCGCGGCAGGCGGCGATGGTCTGCTCGTGGCAAGGGCCGCCGCCGTCCAGTATCTGTTCGACCCTGTCCAACCGGTCGGTGAGATCGGCGTCGTCGCCCATCGGGGCCAGCTCGGGCTCGATGGGCACGGGGGGATCGAAACGCGCTCGTACGGTGGCCGTGCCGGTGAACCACTGGGCCACCATGTCGGCTGCGACCAGCGGCGTCGACGCGTCCCCGATCAACACCGCCGGGCGGGCGCGGTCGTGTCCGGGTTCGTCGTCACGGGCGACGAACCCGCCGTGCGGGTGGTACTGCACGGTCCACGACCTCTCGACCTCGTGGGCCACCGCAGTGCGCGTGCGTACGATCTGGTCGACCTGTGCGGCGTGACGGACCGCGACGTGGACGGCCAACTCGTCCAGTTCGATTCCGTGCTGTGCTCGCAGGCCGTCCATCGTGCAGGCCGTGTTGCACAGTTCCCAGCCGCGGTTGACAGCGCTGCGGACCCCGCCGACTTGGCGACCCAGGGTGGTGAACCGAATGCCGATCTCATGGCCCTGTAACAACGTCTCCGCCGTCGACAGGATGTGCGAGGCAGCGCGCAAACGGTACTCCACGGCGGACCAGTCCAGCTCGATCGACGGCACCTCGACCGCGTGATCAAGACCTGGAGGGAGCGGTGCGTATCGCATACGGTCCGGCGAGGTGCTTTCGTCGCCGCCGGCGGCGAGAATGGCCGCGCCGAGCCGCAGCCGCTCGTCGGCGTCGAGCCGCCGGATCCTGCGCCAGACCCACCGCACGGCAGCGGATGCCAAGCGCCGACGGAAGTGGTCGTGACGCGGCCGGCCTGCGGGCCCCACGCACCTGTCCTCACCGGGCACCGCACATGTCGGGCACTGCAACCTCGGAACGTCCATCCGCCACAGTCTCCCGAACACTCCGTCGGGCATGTCCATCGGCACCCCGGACAGTGCTGGTCGCGCCACGCGGGTCGAACGACAGCGTCAGCTCGGTCGTCGTGCCGCCTGCGCCTACCCTCAGCCGCTGACCCCGGTCGATCGGCCGCAGGCAGTCGTCCTCGCCGCCGCTGGGCAGCACGGTCTCGAAGCGGTCGGCGTCCCTGGCGTGCGGGTAGCCGATCAACCCGTCGTCGAGGCGGGTGGCGTCGCGCAGTTCGATACCGATACCGACGCGGACCGACGCCATCGGCCGGCCGACGAAGTAGGCCGGTGCCCGGTCGTCCGGTACCTCCGGGTCGATCCCGACAAGAGCCTCCTCGATGTGGGCGATCAACGCGCGGAACCCGCCGGGACCTTGGCGTACGACGCCGGCGAGGAGTTCGTGCGTGTACGGTGCCACGTCGGCCTGGTCGTCCAGCGTGAGCATCGGCGAGCCGGGCAGGGCGTTCCAGGACACCTGGAGGTCCGCGCCGGTGCCGGTCACCCGCAGGTCGCCCAGCTCCTCGCCGCCGGGTACGTAGGAGTCCGGCGCGGCGTCGACCCGGTTGTGCAGCAGCCACGCGGCGACCGGGTTGCCGCCCGCGACGAGTTCGGCGTCCTCCCTCGGGCCGTCGAGGAACCGCATCGCGAGCCGGGCGGGCTGGAGCAGCAGGGGTGTGAGCTGCACGATGCGGTCCGGTTCGACGATGCCGGTGTCCGCGTCGGGGACGAACGGTTCCGGCCGGGCCGGTTCGGAGTGCCCCGGGGTGTCGGTCGGCACTACGGCGCGGCAGAACCGGTCGACCACGGCCGGCGCGGCCCGCTGCCCAGGACGCGTTGGCCGATGCGGGCCGAGAACCCGTCGAGGCGCTGGGACGGCTCGTCGGTGGCCCACAGGGCGGCACGCTGCGCGGCGACGTCGGCGCGGTCGAGGTCGCGGCGGTCGTTGACATGGGCGTCGAGCAGTCCGGCGCTCTGGAAGCCGCTGAGCGGGCTGAGGACCTGGCTGCCCGCCACGGTGTCGCCGTAGTCGTGCAGGCCGGTGCCCCGCCAGTGGGAGCGCTGCGTGCCGTCCAACTCCCAGTGGCCCTCTGCGCAGTTGTCGGCGAAGGAGATGGGCCGGTAGAAAGGTTCGGTGCCGTACTCGGGCAGCGCTCCATCCACATCGGACAGTTCGCCGCCCCCGGTCGCGACCGGCGCGACGTCGCCGGCCACCGTGAGGTCGGTGACGGCCCCGATCCGGGTCACCAGGGGCTTCGGCACCCGGTACGGCTGCGGCCAACCCCGGTTCAGCGGGGCGTGAGTGCGACCTGCGGTCGTGGAGCGGGAGTGGGGGTCGGAGGAGTTGGTCGTCTGGTGGACGTTGGGCGGTGAGGGCTGTCGGTTGTTGGGGAGGCCACGGGTCGTGGCGTGCGAGGGTGCGATCCGGTTGTTGTGCCGCGACGGTTGCCGGTCTCGTGTCCGGCGGGCGCGTGGTGGTCAAGGTGTTGACCGGTGGTCGTGGGTGTCGTGCGGGTAGCGGGTCCTTGCACGGGGGAGTTGGGCGTGCTTCTGGTATCGCCTCTGACCGGCGGGGGAGGGTGAGGCGGGGAGTCACCCGTTGCGGATTGTTCGTGTGCGTGGGTGGTCGATGGCGGGCGGCCGCAGCGTCACGGCGGGGGCGAGGGCGTGACAGATCCGGAGGTCGGTGGTGGTACCGGGTTCCGGATCGCTGGTGTCCCCTGGGTGGCGGACGGTCATCGTGTGCGACGTCTACGAGGGAAGAGGTGGCCCCGCCGGAGTGCGGTCCCGCGTCGTCGGGGGCAGTGCTTCTCTCGTGCGGGCGTTGGCGCGCTGCGGGCTGGAATGGTCGTCGTGCCGCTTTCCGGGGGCGATCTCACCGTTGCGGCGTCACGGTGTGTTCGGTGACCGGTTGAGCACGTAGTCGATGTTCTTCGCGCGTCCGTACCCGAGGGCGCTCCGACCGTAAGGGACCACGTCATGCCCGAGGCTCTGGACGCCCCGCCTTCCGCCGGTAGCACCGCCGGGGTGGCCAGGATGTGTGACCAGATCACCGAGGTCTATGCCCGGCTTCTCGGCGACACGATTCACATCGGTCTCTGGGACGGCACCGATGACCACACGCCGCTGCGGGAGGCGACGGGACGCCTGACCGATCTCGTCATCGACCGCACCGACGCCGCCGACGGTCACCACGTCCTGGACGTCGGGTGCGGTACCGGCGTCCCCGCCGTGCAGATGGCTGTTCGCCGAGGCGTGCGCGTCACCGGTATCACCGTCAGCGGTCACCAGGTCGAACTGGCCAACCGGCACGCCCTCGAGGCCGGTGTGGCCGACCGCGCGCGGTTCGAGCGCGTCGACGCCATGGACCTGCCCTACCCCGATCACCGGTTCGACGCCGCTGTCGCGATCGAGTCGTTGGCCCACATGTCCGACCGTGCTCGGGCGCTGCGGCACGTCGCCCGCGTCCTGCGGCCCGGAGGACGCGTTGTCATGACCGATCTCGTGGTGCACGCACCGGTCGATGGCGCAGACAGGGACACGTTGAGTGAGGTGGCTCTGCTGTTCAACATCCCTGACATCATCACCGAACCCGATTACCGCGCGTTGCTGGGAGGTGCCGGGCTGGACATCGTAGAGTGCACCGACCTGGGCGAGGATTCCCGGCGCACCTACACCTTGTTGGCCGACGGTCTTCAGGCCCGGAGTCGTGAACTCGACGACCACCAGGTTTCCGGGCTTCTCGAACGTATGGCCGAGATCTTGCGCGCTTTGGCGGACATTCCGGAACTCGGCTACGCACTCGTCGTCGCGCGGCGTCCCTGACGGGCCTGTCGGGGCACACCGTGTTCTTGTGGGGTCGGCGACTCCTCGGAGAGGGAAAGCGTTTGCCGAGGTGATCGCGGTGAGGTCGCTTCCCGCCCCCGGAACGACAGGGGATGAGGGAGCGGTCGTACGCACGGCTACATCGACTTCCATTCCGCACCACCCGATACCCCCGCCGGGGGGCCAGACGAATTCGACAACGGCACCACGGCCCGCGCGAACGGATCCGACCCGACTTCGCACCACGAACTTGTGAACGAACCGCACAGGAGAACCATTACAACCGGAAAGGACATCTCCGTGCCTGACCTCTCCCGACGCTCCCTGTCGCGCCCGGTCGGCCGTGGGCGCCGCGCCGCACCCGCACCCGTCGAGCGATCGATCACCGCGCCCGCACTGCCTTACCCCGACGGGTGGTTCTGCCTGGGCCTGTCGTCCGAGCTGCGGGCCGGCGAGGTGGCCAGTGTGCCGTTCTTCGACGAGGACGCCGTCCTGTACCGCGGCCAGGACGGGATACCGCGCATCGTGCGACCCTAATGCCCTCACCTGGGCGCACACCTCGGTGCCGGCGGCAAGGTCGACGGCCAGAACCTGGTGTGCGCCTTCCACGAGTTCAGCTTCGGACCCGACGGCGCGTGCGTCAAAACGCCTTACGGGCCACCGCCGAAAGCCCGCCCCACACATCACCCGGTCAGCGAGGTCAACGGCCTGATCTTCGCATGGCACAGCCACGACGGCGCAGCACCGAGCTGGGAGATCCCCCCACTGCCCGACGCCGGGTTCGGCCCCCTGCCGGCCCGGACCCTCGACCTGTCCACCCCCCCCCGCAGGAAGACGGACCGTTCCTGACCGTCAACTTCCGCGTCCTCCTTCGCCGGTATCCACTGATAGGCGCGCTTGTGATCGACCAGCCCGCAGACCTCGCGGGGCTCGGGTACTTCCACACCGCGTTCGCATTCCCTCGGCTCGCCAGCGGCGACGGACCCATCGGCCGCTACCGGCACTGGGCCCGCCAGTTCTACCCCCCGACCGCCGATACACCCCGCATCGAACCCACCGAACCGAACTCCAACCACTCAAGCCGGCCCCGCGCCGACGCGGCACCGGTGCCCGAGCCGACGCACGCCGAGAATTCGTCGTCCTGACCGAGGAGCACACCTGGACTGCCCGTGCCCCGAACCGGCGCGAGACATACACCGGAGGGAATACACCGCGGTGGCGTTGAGGGCCTTCTACGGTCCCGACGACGAGACCGAACCTGGCGAGGTCACCAGCGCCGCCGACCGGACCACGACGCGAATACCTGTGGGGTGTCGGAACTCTGCACCGGGATGCTGAACTACGGCGATCGTGCCCGCTGGACGGGGCTGGGCATGATCGCGAGGTGTGGCGTTACGACTGCTGTACCGGATCTTCGTCCGACTCGGTGACTGGCTGGTCCTGCTCGGGACGGTGTCCACGAGCCCGTCCCACGCCGAAACGTCCGTTGGAACCGTGAGGCAGATCGATCCCGGCAAGGCCATGACCTGTGTGTTCGACCAGTCAAAGCCCTCTGCCGACTACGCGGCACCGAGGGCGACGTCCGTGCCCGGACACACGCCGCCGAACTGCGCACCCTCCTGGACGACTTCCTCGTCCCCGACCCCCGCGACCACTTCCGGCAACTTGCCGCCCCGCGACCAGCGGGCCGACGCCCGCTTCCGCGAGAACAACGACGTGTTCACGCGGCTCCGACGCGACCACCTCGAACTCCGGAAACACTGCGCCGGTCTGGAAGAACTCGTCCGCGACCACGGTCATCGCCGAACTCGCGCTGGAGAACCACCAGCGGGTCTGTGTCGTGATCGGGTGTCGGCGTCGTCGGTCGGCAGGTTGCGCCACCGGCCGGTGGTCTCCCCGGGAAAGCCCGGAGATCACGGGTTTTTGAGCGCTTTCAGGACCAGGGGTCGGGACATGACTCCGGTGGTGGCCTCGGCGAGTTGGTTGGCGCTGGTGCCGGCTTGGTGTTGGGCGCGCAGGGTGTCGATCAATCTCGCACGGGCCCGGTCGGTGGCTTCGAGGGCGTCACGGAGGTCGGCGACGGCCCCGGCCAGGTTCACGGACGGATTCTCGGCCGGATGGCCGCCGGTTGGGTCGTGGGCGGCCTGGTCGGTGGCGGGAGCGAGGGGCGGCGCGTCGCCGGTGGTCTCGGGTCCTTCGGTGTGGAGGACGCCGCAGGCGATCGGTCGTGACGCGGTGGCCCGTCGTAGTAGGGCGCGGACGCCGGGGTGCCTTGTGTGTGGACGCAGTCGGACCCGCATCCCGGACACGGCCGCGCGGACACGGGCGCTGTGGACGGTGGGGTAGTCGTCGAGGAACTGGTTCCAGGAGGCGACGGCGTGTTCGAGCCGGCCGTGGCGGTAGTGGAGTTCGGCCAGGTGGGCGTGGGTGAGTACCCGGGATCGGCGTTCGGTGGCCGGGCGGTCGCGCAGGGAGCCCCGGAAGGCGTTGACGGCCCCGGCCCGGTCGCCGAGCAGGGCGCGGACGACGGCTTGTTGGTACTGGAGCGAGGCCCGGTGATGGGCCCCTACCGCGAGCGTGGTGGAGGTGGCCCGGTCGAGGTGGCGTTCGGCGGCTCGGAGGTTGGTCAGGGCGTGGTGGCGGTCGCCGGTGGCGGCGTGGGCGACGGCGAGTTGACCGTCCAGGAACGACAGCGTCGACTCGGGAAGGGTCGTCGGGTCGGTGTGGCGGGCGGACTCGGCGAGGTCGAGTGCCTGGGTGTGGTGGCCGAGGTGGTGCGCCTGCGCCGACATCGCTCGCAGGGTGATCGCGTAGGTGCGGGGGTCGTCCGCCTCGACGGCCAGTCGCAGCGCGGTGAGGTAGTGCCGTTGGGCCGGGCCGTGGAGTTGGTCGTCGTAGCAGCAGAACCCGTGCAGGTAGGTCAGCCGGGCGGCGACGGAGAAGAGGGCTTGGCGGGTCGGGCCGGTGGTCGAGGCGTGCAACCAGGGGTCGATCGTGGTGGCGAGGAAGTCGGCCAGCGTGGGGCGGGTCGTGCCCGCTCCGAGAGCGAGATCGGACTCGGAGAACAGCCGCAGCATCGTCTCGGCGAGATCGATCTCGCCGGGCCCCACTCGGCCCGGGGACGCCGCGGTCGGCGTGGCACCACCGGAGGCGGCGCGCGTGGGCTCCCAGTCGGGGACCGCGAGGTTGGACAACCGGTAGACCCTCACGTCCGGACCCGGGCAGGCGTGGAGGTCCGCGGGCGGTGCCGAAGTCGCCGACCGTGCCCACGGATCTCCGTGCGACGCAGGGCGGGCCGAGGGGGCGTAGTCGGTGTCGGCGGTGGTGATCGGCCGCCCCAGTCGACGGGTGAGGGCTTCGACGATCAGTTCGGGCACCGGGGAGCGGGGTCGGGAACCCGACGCCCAGCGGCCGACCGCCGCGCGGTGGTACCGCAACGACAGCCCCGACTCGGCACCCACGGCGTTCACCGCGCGCGCCAGCGCCTCACCGCTCCAGCCCGCCTCGGCCAGCAACGCCCGCAGTCCGTGGTCCGAGCCGGTCGGGCGCGCGTCCGCGTCGTCGTGAGCGGGTGTGCGATCCACTGGTGGGGCGGAGCTTTCTCTCATGACACCTCGATTCCGGGTTCAGCGACCCGGGCTCGATTCCGGCATCGGGTTCCCGCAGACCAGGCCGGCGGTCCCCGACGGTTGGCGACGAATACCTGCTGCGGCCCGTACGTCGTCATACCGTCCATTGATCCTCCGGCAACGGTGTCGGAGGATCAATGGCAGTGTGCCTGCGGTTGTGGACCGAACCGCCGCCCGTGGGCCGGTGAGGTCGGCGTGCGGGCGGCACTGGTGTCCACCGCAGGGTCGGTCCGGTTTGCCTTGGTCGGGTTCTCAGGGGCGGGAGGTCCCGGCGTCGTCGAGGAGCATTCGGCCGACGCCGTCGGCCAGGCGTCCGTAGGGGTTGATGCCGCTCAGTTCGACGGCACTGCTGATCACGCCGAGGGTGGCGCGTCGCACGGCGAGTCCTTGGGCGGGCGGCAGCAGGAAGGTCCGCCTCATGGCGTGGTCGAAGTCGATGTAGAGCTTTTCGTCGGGGCGGTCCCCGATGCTGTCCGGCGCGTCGTCGTGCCCGACGATGTGCTGCTGCCAGATGCGGGCGATGACCGGCCGCATCTCGGTGTCGGCCAGGCGGCGGGCCGTGTCATGGGTGACCGCCACGTCCAGGACGCTGTCGAAGAAGCGGCACCACCCCTCGGCCAGGGCACGCAGGTCTGCCTGGGTGGGGGCGCGGTCGCAGTCGGCCAGGACGGATCGGGCCGCGGCGTGGCAGTCGTCGGTGCGGTACCGGTTCCTGGGGCCGAGGAGGCTGCGTGCGACGGCCCGGTCGGCCAGTTCGGCGGCCCAGGGTGCTTCGGGGTCGCGGGGAGCGGCGTCGTTCTGGCTCCACAGCGGTTCCCACGTCGGGGAGTAGAGGGCGTACCCGGGGCCCAGGACGGTGCGTGCCACCCGTTCGAGCCTTTCGCCGGGAGGGTGGGGGGCGAAGGCGTCGCGGATCGCGCCACCTGCGGCGGTGAGGCTCGCCAGGTGTGCCCTGACGACGTATCGGGAGGCTATGAAGTACCACAGGAGGTTTCCCATCGAGGTCTCGCCCCACTCCTCGTGGCCGATCGCGTCGCAGTCGCATTCCAGGGCGTCGTCGGTCAGGCGCGCGAGAGCGTCCCCGGCGCCGATCACGGCGCTGCCGCCCCGTACGGCCAGGGCCACGACGTGCGCGTTGAGCGTTTCCTCGACGTTGAAGTCGGGGATGATGTCGAGGAGGTCGTTGGTGTGGAACACGTTGTCGAGGGCGCGTTTGATCTTGTCGCAGGTGCCCTCGCCCAGGGGGGTTCCGAGGTCGTCGGTCATGTGCCCGTAGCCGAGTGTGTTGAACGCCATCCGGTAGGAGGGAGGCACGTCGCCATCCCAGTGGCGTGCCTGGAGGATCTCGGCGTGCGTCGGGGGGCCACCGGCGGCGGTGATGAACCCGTCCAGGTCGGTGATGGCGGCGGAGGCCACGCGCAACGTGGTCTTGGCGAGCATGAACGCGGTAGCGGTCATGGTGTCGCGCAGGGACTGTGACGCGGCTCTCCCGGCCAGGCACGTCAGACCTTCGCTGGCCCCGGCCAGGTACATGTCGACGCCCCCGATGCCGCCGGCGTCGTCGTCGAAGTCGGGGTAGTCGATCGCGGTCGCCAGGCAGCTGACCGAGCCGATCAGGTCGAGCGCGGCGGGGTCCAGGCTGCGGATCCACAACCAGCAGTACCAGGACGACCAGAAGTCACGGGCGGCCATGGCGCCCGCGCCCTCGGGCGTGTCGGCGTTGCGCTCGCAGTACTCCGGGAGCAGCCGATCGACCTCTCCTCCTTTGCGGGCCCCGGCCGCGCTCAGCGCCTCCAGGACCCGTCCGGCCGGTCGGGCCTGCAGCGTCCGCAGGACTGCCGCCGCGACCAGCGCGATCGCCCCGAGGGGGGTGTCGATGGCGCTGGTGATGAGTTCGTGGGACGTGCCCGCACGCACTGCCCGCCGTGCCATGTCGTCCCCGAAGGGGTACCGGGTCACCCGGGGAGACTCGAAGGGAACGTAGTGGGGGTGCAGCGCCATGTAGGTCATCGCGGCGAGGCCCGGGTCCGGGGAGGCGGGGTTCCACGCCCCGTCGAACTGTTCTTCCGGGGTTCCCCCGGGGCCGATGGACAGGCCGTCCAGTATCTCCGCGCAGCCCGGGCCCGTGTTCAGCCCGAGCGCGGCCGGGTCCCACACGTGCCTGATCAGGGGGTTGTTCGCCCGTGCGCGGCGGACGTCTTCGGCCGGCGGCAGTGTGACGACGGGAAGCGGATTCGTCATGATGGTCGCTCCTGTGTCCGGGAGGGATCGATGGGTGCCGGGTGACCGGTGGCGGCGTCGTCGCACGCCGTCGTGGCCGGCCTGCCCGTCATGGCCGGGCTCCGGGCTCGGTGTCGTCTGTCCCGGTGGGTTCGGTGAGTCGGAGGGCGTGTTCGAGGAGGGTCTCGACGATCTGGTGTTCGGGGACCGTGGCGACGACGCGGCCCTTGACGAAGATCTGTCCCTTGCCGTTGCCGGAGCTGACGCCGAGGTCGGCCTCGCGGGCTTCGCCGGGGCCGTTGACGACGCAGCCCATGACGGCGACCCGCAGGGGGTGGGGGAAGTCGTGGAAGGCGGCCTGGACCTGTTCGGTGAGGCGGTAGACGTCGACCTGGGCGCGTCCGCAGGAGGGGCAGGAGACGATTTCGAGCCGGCGGGGCCGCAGCCCGAGGGATTCGAGGATCGCGATGCCGACCTTGACCTCCTCGACCGGTGGGGCCGACAGCGAGACCCGGACGGTGTCGCCGATGCCCTCGGCGAGCAGGATGCTGAAGGCGGCCACGGATTTGACGGTGCCCTGGAACAGCGGGCCGGCCTCGGTGACCCCGAGGTGCAGGGGGTAGTCGCAGCGCGCGGCCAACTGCCGGTAGGCGGCGACCACGGTCATCGGGTCGTGGTGCTTGACGCTGAGCTTGAGGTCGGTGAAGCCGTGTTCCTCGAACAGGGAGCACTCCCACAGGGCGGATTCGACGAGTGCCTCGGGGGTGACCTTGCCGTGCTTGGCCAGCAGCCGGGGGTCCAGGGAACCCGCGTTGACGCCGATCCGGATCGGCGTCCCGGCGTCGGTCGCCGCGCGGGCGATCTCGGCGATCTTGTCGTCGAACTTCTTGATGTTGCCCGGGTTGACGCGCACGGCGGCGCACCCGGCGTCGATGGCGGCGAAGACGTACTTGGGCTGGAAGTGGATGTCGGCGATCACCGGGATCGGGGACTTCCTCGCGATGACCGGGAGTGCGTCGGCGTCGTCCTGGGAGGGCACGGCGACCCGGACGATCTGACAACCGGTCGCGGTCAGCTCGGCGATCTGCCGCAGCGTGGCCTCCACGTCGGCGGTCGGGGTGGTGGTCATGGACTGCACCGACACCGGTGCGCCCCCGCCGACCGGCACCGCGCCGACCATGACCTGCCCGCAGGAACGCCGGACCGGCGATCGGGTCGGGGCTGCGGGCATCCCGATGTCCAGGGTCGTCATCGCCGGTGTCCTTCCGTGCGGGCGGGCCGGGAGTTGTCGAGACGTGCCAGTCCGTCGAGCACGGCCTCGGCGATGCCCTCCGGGGTGAGGTGGTGGCCGGCCAGCAGCTCACCCCGGTTGCCGTGGGCCAGGAACGCCCGGGGCAGGCCGAGGTTGCCGACCGCGGTGGCCACGCCCGCGTCGGAGCACGCCTGGCGCAGCGCGGTGCCGGAACCGCTGGTGCGCAGGGCGTCCTCGACGGTGATCACCATCCGGTGCCGGGCGGCCAGGTGGGTCAGGGCGGGGTTGATCGGGAGCACCCAGCGGGGGTCGGCCACGGTGACGCCGATCCCCCGCTCGGTCAGGGCGGCGGTGGCCCCCAGGCACGGGCCGGCCATGGCCCCGCCGGCGACCAGCAGCACGTCCAGGGGCAGGCCGGGGCTGCGGTAGAGGAGGTCGATGCCGTCCATGCGGGACAACGCGGGCAGGTCGGGTCCGACGGTGGCCTTGGGGAAGCGCAGCACGGTGGGGCCGCCGGTGTGGGCGATCGCCTCGTCGAGCAGTTCGGCCAGCCGGGCGGGGTCGCGCGGCGCTGCCACTCGCAGTCCGGGCACGGCCGAGAGCACGGCCAGGTCCCACATGCCGTGGTGGCTGGGCCCGTCGGGGCCGGTGATCCCGGCGCGGTCCAGCACGAGGGTGACCGGCAGCCGGTGCAGTGCCAGGTCCATCATGACCTGGTCGAACGCGCGGTTGAGGAAGGTGGAGTAGATCGCGACCACCGGGCGCAGACCCCCGAGGGCCAGTCCTGCGGCGCACGTGACCGCGTGCTGCTCGCTGATCCCGACGTCGATCATCCGCCCGGGAAACGCCTCGCCGAAACGGGACAGGCCGGTGGGACCCGGCATCGCCGCGGTGATCGCCACCACGTCGCCCCGGCGGGCGCCCACCGCGCACAACCGCGAGGCGAACACGTCGGTCCACGTGGGGGCGGACGCCGCGGGTGCGGCGGTGACCGGATCGATCGTCCCGACGGCGTGCAGGCAGTCGGCGAGGTCGGCCTCGGCGGGGGGATAACCCTTGCCCTTGACCGTCACGCAGTGCACCACGACCGGGCGGCCCAGGCCCGCCGCCCGCCGCAGCGCCGCTTCGGTCGCGGCGATGTCGTGCCCGTCGACCGGCCCGAGGTAGGCCACCCCCACCGCGTCGAACAGGGTGGTGCCCGTCGCACCGGATCCCTCGCCCCGACTCAGCGCGCCGAGGTGGCGGGCCAGGCCGCCGACGGTGGGGGCGTAGGAGCGGCCGTTGTCGTTGAGCACGATGACGACCGGTCGGCCGGGCGCCCCGCCGATGTTGTTGAGCGCCTCCCAGGCCATGCCGCCGGTCAACGCGCCGTCGCCCACGACCGCGACGACCCGCCGAGCGGTGTCCCCCCGCAGGGCGTAGGCGCGGGCGAGGCCGTCGGCGTAGGACAGGGCGGTGGAGGCGTGGGAGTTCTCGATGACGTCGTGGGCCGACTCGGCCTGGCTCGGGTAGCCCGACAACCCGCCCGAGCGGCGCAGGCCGTCGAAACCGGCGTGCCGTCCGGTGAGGATCTTGTGGACGTAGGCCTGGTGTCCGACGTCGAACAGGATCCGGTCGGTGGGTGAGTCGAACACCCGGTGCAGTGCGATCGTCAACTCCACGACGCCCAGGTTCGGGCCCAGGTGCCCTCCGGTGGCGGAAACCTTGGCGATCAGGAACTCCCGGATCCGCTCCGCCAGGCCCGCCAGCCCGGCGGGATCGAGGTCGCGCAGCTCGGCCGAGGTGCACGGACCCGACCACGGGAACTCCGGTGCGGTGGGGGCGCTCATGACGCGTGCACCGTTCGGGGTAACGCGAAGTGCAGCGTCTCGGTGGTGACCACGTGTTCGGTGACCGTGATCGGACCCAGCCCACCCAGCGCGGCGATCACCTCGGTGACCAGTTCCGGTGGCGCGGAGGCCCCTGCGGTCAGGCCGATCACCGTCGCCTCGGCCAGCCAGTCGGGCCGGATCGCGGTCACGTCCTCGATCAGCTGCGCCGACCGGCCCCGCCTGCGGCACAACTCCACCAGCCGCACCGAGTTCGACGAGTTGGCCGAGCCGATCACCAGGACCAGGTCGGACTCCTCGGCGATCGCCTCGACGGCGTGCTGTCGGTTGGTGGTGGCATAGCAGATGTCCTGGGTGGCGGGACCCCGCAGCGCCGGGAACCGGCGGCGCAGTGCCGCGATCACCGCTGCGGTCTCGTCCACCGCCAGGGTCGTCTGGGTCAGATAGGACACCCGCTCCGGGTCGTGGACCCGCAGGCGCTCGACGTCGTCGACGGTCTGCACCAGCACGGTGTGCTCGGGAACCTGCCCCAGGGTGCCGTCGGTCTCCTCGTGCCCGGCGTGCCCGATCAGCACCACGGTGTCGCCCCGGGCGGCGAACCGACGCGCCTCGACGTGGACCTTGGTCACCAACGGGCACGTCGCGTCCACCACCCGCAGGTCACGGCCCTCGGCCTGGTCGTGCACCGCCGGGGAGACCCCGTGCGCGGAGAACACCACCCTGGCTCCGTGCGGCACCTGGTCGAGGTCGTCGACGAACACCGCGCCCTGGCTTTGCAGGTCGGCCACGACGTGGGCGTTGTGCACGATCTGCTTGCGCACGAACACCGGCCCACCGTGCGCGGCCAACAGCCGCCGCACGATCTCGATCGCCCGGTCCACCCCGGCGCAGAACGAACGAGGAGCGGCCAGCAGGACCTGACGGGGCCGCACGACCCGTGACCAGGCATCCACCGCCGCCCTCGCCGCCTCCGACGCCGCCGGGTCCGCGCCGACCGCCGCCACGGCGAACCCGGTGCGGTTTCGCTCGTCCGTGCCCCAGTCGGCCAGCGCGGCCCGGGCCGTACCGCCCGGCTGCAGGCGCAAGGACCCGTACGTCGCGGTCGTGCCCGCACGTCGCAGCGTCCCGAGCAACAACGCCGCCGCCGGACACGCCGCCACGACCTGCCCCGGGCGGTGGATCTCGGTGGCCACCAAGACCTCGGCGGTCCGGTCTTGCCGGGGTACGGTGGCGGGAACGATCGTGGAGGTCACACGAGGCTCCACCGCCTCGCACCGGGCGGCCATCAGTGGTCCCTGTGGGTGATCAGGTGCGCCAACGCGACCAGGCAGCCGGCCGCCTCCGGTGCGGGATCGGCCTCGTGCAGGCACACCAGCGCGGCGTCCAGTTGCCGGTCGGCCTCCTCGCGGACCCAGCGGCGTCCACCGGCCCGGTCGATCAGGTCCGCCGCGATCACCACCTCCGCGTCGGTGAGGGCTTCGCCGCGCAGGTACAACTCCGCGAACCGGTCACCCAACCCGTCCGGCGCGTTCAACGCGGCCACGACCGGCAGGGATTTCTTCCCGACCCGCAGATCCGCCCCCTGGGGCTTGCCCGTCACACCGGGGTCGCCCCAGATCCCCAGCAGGTCGTCGACGAGCTGGAAGGCCAACCCCAGGTGGAACCCGAACCCGTGCAGGCGCTGCACCCGCGCCGGGTCGGCGTCCCCCAGCATCGCCCCCACCGCGCACGCGCACCCCAGCAACGCGCCGGTCTTGTTGCCGGCCATCGCGACGCACTCGTCCAGCCCGACGTCGGCGCGCTGTTCGAAGGCCATGTCGGCGGCCTGGCCCGCGACCAGCGCGATCAGCGCCTCACCCAGCCCGCGCACCGCCGGCGTGGCCAGTGGCGCCGGTCCCTCGGCGAGCACATGCACGGCCGACACCAGCAGGGCGTCACCGGTCAGGATCGCCGCGGGCACCCCGAACACCGACCACACCGTGCGCCGATGATGACGCACCTCGTCGCCGTCCATCACGTCGTCGTGCAGCAGCGTGAAGTTGTGCGCCAACTCCACCGCGACCGCCCCGCGACCGGCGGTCTCCGGAGCACCGCCCACCGCCTGGGCGCACAGCCGGACCAACGCCGGTCGGATCGCCTTGCCCGAACGACCTGTCCCGGTGGGTCGGCCCTCGGCGTCCCACCACCCGAAGTGGTACCCGGCGATCGTGCGGGTCGGCTCTCCCAACCGGTCGACCGCCTCCCGCAACCCCTGATCCACCACAGCGCGGGTGTCCCGCAGGACCTGCCAGGCCAACCCACCCTCGGTCGACCCGGCCGCGACCGCGCCACCGGTGATCATCGTCATCACACCGCTCCTCGCCCCTCGGCACAGCACGACTCGGCGGCCGAGGACCTGAACACAGCGAAAGGGGAACCGTCGGAACGCGACGGCACTTTCTGGAAAATTCGAGAACCGCACCCGGAAAACCGCCGATGACGCCAATCCGCGAGGAACTCTTGAAAACCAGTGAACGCCCGCACGGCCGACCCGCCAACCCCCTGAGAGGGCCCGAGTTGTCTACAAGCCAGGCGGACGTGACAGCGACGACACCCCGCAGAGGCCGACACAGTGCCCCGCCCCGCCTGGCCCCTCCACCGGCGGGGCCACATCCGAGCAGTTCAGTGCGTCAACGCCCGATACGGCCACACAACGGACCCGTCACCCTCACCGGCCTCACGACCGGTCAACACCTTGACCACCACGTGCCCGGCGCACACAGGACCGACAACCGTTGCGGCTGCGGCACAACGACCGGATGACACGGTCGTACGGCACGACCCGGGACGCTCATCCCACTGATTCCGACCGGTTCCCGGCATGCCCGAGGCCGCGTCCCCACCGCATTCCACCCCACCGAGGACGCGGGTCCGCCAACCGCCCGCGACCACCCTGCCCTGGCCTACAGGCAGAGCGGGAAGACCATCGCGACGGCCACCGGACACGGCCGTGGTGCCACCGACCAGGGTCGGTCCGGTGGTGACTTGGCGGTTCATGGGCGAGGACGTCGTGCTTCACCGCACGCGCTCGGGCCCGCTACGGGCGCCCCGTAGCGGGCCTCACCTCGGCGCGCACCTCGGCCGCAGCGGAGGCTGCACGGCGGGGGCATCGTCTGACCCTTCCGCGCCTTCGGGTTCTCGCCATCCGGAACCTGCGTCCGGACCGGATGCGGCACCACACCCCGCCCGACGTGACTCTTCGGCTGGGACTGCGTGGACGCGGTTCGGGGTCCACCCTCGGACTGCCTCAGCGCCTCGCGAACCGGTGCAGGGCGTCGAGCACGGCCGTAGCGGGGGTGTTCGGGTGGTCGGCGTCGTGCAGCAGGTGGTCCACTCCGGACAGTGGCACCCGGCCCGGTCCGGCGGCGTGCGCGCGACGGAGGGCGGTGGTCAGGGCGTCCGTTGTGGCGCAAGGGACTTGGACGTCGTTCGTGCCGCAGGTCAGCAGCACCCTGGTCCCCGGCCGCAGGGCCGCGGCGGTGTCCGGTGGGTAGACGGCGTCGTCGCTGTCCACGAACCGGCTGCTCTGCCCCTGGAATGCCGTGAACAGCTGTGCGACTGCGGGTGGCAGGTCGGTGGTGTCGACCGGTCGGTGTTCGCGCAGGGCGGTGACGGCGGCGTCGATCGCCGCGTCGATCGCGTGCTGCTGATCCGGGGTGAACCAGCCCTGCCGGGTCGCCTCGGCGACTTGGGCGTGCAGTTGCAGCGCGACCAGGTCCAGCAGGCGGATCGCCTGCGGTTGCAGCAGCGCCAGGCCGGTCGGGCGCGGGCGGGCGGTACCGCCGAGCAGCAGCGCGGTCATCGCGCCTTCGCTGTGCCCGACGACGGTCAGCGCGTGCGGGTCGGTCTCCGGTTGGTCGCGCAACGACTCGTAGGCGGCCTTCGCCTGACGCACGAAGGCCGGGTAGTCGAGCGTCTCCGGGTGATCGCGATAGGCGCCGAGCCCGGTGCGGCCGGTGCCGTACTTGTCGAAGCGCAGCGTGGCGACCTGGTCGTCGTCGAGCGCGTCGGCCACCTGCGCCAGGGTGTTCGGCGACGCGGTCGGTTGGTTGCCGTCGCGGTCGGTGGGTCCGCTGCCGGGCAGCAGCAGCGCGGCGCGCAACCGCTGTCCGGCGCGGTGCGCGGGAACGTGCAGGGTGCCGTACGTCGTCGTCCCGTCGACGGTGAAGACGACCTCGCGGTCAGCGGCCGGCACGGGACGGGGTGCCGCCTCGGCCGGGCCGGCGGTCACGACGGTCAACGACATCACGACGGCGGCCAGGCGGGAGAACATCGGCTCATCCCCTTCGGCGCAGGGCGTTCTCGACCAGCGCGACGGTCTCGCGCGGGTTGTCGACCTGGAGGACCAGGCGGGTGTAGCGCTCGTCGGCGAGTTCGAGCACAACGGCCTTCGACGGGTCCTTCACGTCCCAGAAGACCTTCTCGCCGTCGAGGTGGAACGTGCCCGCCGTGATCACTCCGGGCAGGTGGGTGCCCGGTGCGCGGAGCCCCTTGGGCTCTGCGGAGATGCCGGGGTCGGCGGTCGCGCCGCGAACGTTGGCCAGGGGGATGGTCAGCCTGCTCTTGAGGGCCCAGAGCTTGTCGAGACCCTCCATCACGACGACGAGGTCGTCGCCGTCGACGTGCACCAGTGCCATATCGGTTTTCCTTGTCAGCCCAGGGGATCGAGGCGTTGGGAGAGCGCGGTGCCGACGCCGTCGGGGCTGCCGCGCAGGAGGATGCCCAGCGCGGCGGCCGTGAGGGCGGCGGCCAGATCGGTGGAGATGCCGAGCGCGTCGGCGATCGCCTGGTCGACGGCGGCCAGCGCCGCGGCGACCTCGGCCGCCACCTCCTCGTCGGCCGGTGCCCGTTCGACCGCCGCGAGCAGCAGCAGGCCGAGGTCGGCCGACGTGACGAGCCGCAGCGCGGTCGCGGCATCCGTTGCCGCGGCGAGCGCTTCGGTCAGGGGGCGGACGTCGTCGGCGATGTGGTGGCGCAGGGCGACCAGGTAGAGGCCGTGCTTGCTGCCGAACGTCTTGTACAGGCTGTTGCGGTGCACGCCGAGGTGGGTGACGAGGTCGTCGACGGACACCCCGTCGTACGCGCGGCCGCCGAACAACCCCACGGCGGCGCGCACCACCTCGTCCTCGTCGAACGCCCTTCGCCTGCCCATGCCACGACCATAGACTTTTGAGGAACGATCAGTCAAGAACGATCGTTCCTCAAAGTCGGGTGCCAGGGGAGCGGTGCTGTCAGGGGGGCGGTTCGGGGGAAGTCGCGACTGCGAGACTGATCCTGGTGTCATCACCGTGTGGCGACTGGGCGATCCTGCGGGCCGCACAAGATCGACGTCTCGTCGGCGGCGGGTCAACCGGATGCTCCCGCCCGCTCCGGCCCCGGAAGGTGGGAAGTGCGTGGGTGCGGGGGTGCTCGGCCCGTCCGGTCGGGCCGGTGATCGCGTCCACCCGGGGTGGGCGGGCCAAGGGAGACGCGCGGACGGCGGGTCGGTGGTGTCGCGGACTCCAGTCCACCTCGTCGGTCATGGCCGGCCGTGCCGCGTCCTTGGCCGCCCGGAACGGAATTCGCCGGTGCGGGCCTGGTCACGGCCGTCCGGTTCGCCGGTCGGGTGAGTCGGGTCGACGGCGAATCCGGCTTCCGGCAATGGAATTCCGCGTGTCCCGGAATGTCCACTGTGGACGTGAAATGGCTGCCATCGTCAGTTCGCCATGACGCTGAACGGATCGTCGGCGGTTGAACCACTCGGCGGGACCACTGCTCGCGGCTCCGTCGCTACCGTTGTCCACGGGCCCACGTGTCGCGTCACCGACCGGATTGGGAGCACCACATGCGCTGGTTGTCCGTTGTGGCCGCGATCGCGACGTTGGTCTTCGTCGTGCCGAGCGCGGAAGCGTCGGTCGAGTTCGACTTCGAGGAGCTTTTGCCGGCGAGCGGGGATCCCTCCGCCCGGCTGTGGGCGATCAACGAGGCCGGCCAGGTGGTCGGGTCCTCGCAGTCCAAGTCCCACCCGTCCGACGCCGTCCTGTGGGACGGGCCCGCGAACCCGAAGTACGTCGGCAACAACGCCGCGCTGGGCGTCAACGGGCGCGGCGACGCGGTGACGGCGTCGGTGTTCAAGTCGGCCGGCGCGCTGATCTACCACCTCGGCGCGTGGGAGAACGGCAAGGTGGTGGACCGCACTCCGGGCGGTGGCACCACGATCCCGATCTCGGCGCGCGACATCAACGACGCCGGGGTCATCCCGGTGGGGTACCGGCACCGCGACGACAGCGGGAGCAGCGGCAACTCCCGTGCGGCGGCGTGGCGCAACGGCGCGCTCGTCGACCTGCCCCTGCCCAAGGGCGGCGACCTGGATCACCAGGTGGTGAACCAGAAGGGCACGACGGCGGGTTCGCTGACCCCGCTCGACAACTCCGGGAACTTCGCGTTCCGCTGTTCCGGCGGCAAGTGCACGCGGCTGCCCGCAGCGGGCTCCGGCGGCACCTATCGGGTGCAGGCGCTCAACGAGTCGGACGCGGTGGCCGGTTCGTGGTGGCCGGGCCAGGCGTACTCGTCCCGCGCGGTCGTCTGGAACGGCACCTCGGTGACCGTCCTGCCCGGCGACTACACGGGCGTCGCGGCGAACCCGCGCGCGATCAACGAGCGCGGCGACGTCGTCGGCTGGTCCGAGGTCGGCGGCGTGCGCAAGCCCGCGCTCTGGCGTGGCGGGCAGCTGGTGGACCTCGGTGCGACCGGCACCGGTGAGGCGGTGGCGGTGAACGACCGGGGCGACGTCGTCGGCTGGCAGCGCACGAGCACCGGAACCCGTCCCTTCCACTGGCGCGCCGGCGTCCTCACGGAGTTGCGCACGCCGACGGACCTCCAGTCGCAAGCGGTGGGGCTGAACAACGCGGGCGTGATCATCGCCCACTCCGGCGACCTCCAGACGTTCTCGCGCGCCTTCCGCTGGACCGTCCGCTCCTGAGGGCCCCAGGGAATCGGTCCATTGTGGACTCCACGGACCCCGCGTCACCGGTGTGGGCGGTCAACGAGGCCGGGCAGGCGGTCGGGGCCGTGCACTCGGCCGCCAGTGCTTGGGGTGCCGCGCTCCGCTGGGACGGGGCGGCGAACCCGGTCCGGGTCGGCAGTTCCTACGGCATCGGCGTCAACGGGCGCGGCGACGTGCTGACCTACCTGAGGTTGAACACGGTCGGCCCGCTGCTCTACTCGATCGCGGTGTGGGAGAACGGCCAAGAGGTCGACCGGTCGCAGCAGGGCCGCCTCACCGTCCCGTTCTCGGCGCGGGACGTCAACGACTCCGGGGTCCTCCCCGTGGGGTACCGCCACGACTCGGACGGCGGCGGGTACGAGACCACGCGCGGGGGCACTTGGCGCAACGGCCGGTTCGCGGACCTGCCGTTCCCCAAGGCCACCAGGGTGGCCCACCGGGTGGTCGACACCAAGGGGACCACGGCGGGTTCGCCGACCCCGCTCGACGGCACCGGGAACTTCGCGTTCCGCTGTTCCGCCACCAAGTGCGCGCGGCTGCCCGCAGCGGGCCTGGCGGGCACCTACGACGGGTTGGCGCTCAACGAGTCCGACGTGCCGGCCGGCACGTGGTGGTCGGACGAACCGAGTTCGTCCCGCGCGGTCGTCTGGACCGGCACGTCGGTGACCGTCCTGCCCGGCGACAACGCGGGCGTCGCGGACAACCCCCGTGCGATCAACGACCGGGGCGACGTCGCGGGTTGGCACACGACGGCCGACGGGATCCGGCCGTTCTTCTGGCACGCGGGCACCTTGACCGACCTGCGCACGCCGGACGACCTGCCGTCGAAGGCGAGCGGCCTGAACAACGCCGGCGTGGTCATCGGCACCGCCGAGCAGTTCGGTCCGCCGTCGCGCGCCTACCGCTGGACGGTGCGCTACTGACGGGGTACGGCCCATTCGTCGGCATCGTGTTGCGGGTGTTGGCGTGGTACGCCGCCGAGGCGACCGGTTTCGGGGCAACCGGTGTGCCCGTGCGTTGCCCTCCAGGTCCTGTCGTGGCACGGCCTGCGCGGGTATCCAGGTGAGTGCCCACCCCCGGTCCCGTGGAGAGCTGATGCGCAGTCAGGACAAGAAGGACCAGGCCGAACCGCCGCAGCAGCGGCAAGTGCCGACCAGCGACACCGACGTGCCCGCATCGCTGGACCACGTGACGCCCGCCGGGGTGTACGCGCTGCAACGCAGCGTCGGCAACGCCGCCGTCGCCCAGCTGCTGGCCGGCCGGCCCGAGGCGGCAGCGGACGGCCCCGCCCTCCAGCGCTCGACGGTGCCGGACGTGCTGCGCTCGTCGGGGCGGCCGCTGGACGAGGCGACCCGGGGCGACATGGAGTCCAGGCTGGGCGCGGACTTCTCGGACGTGCGGGTGCACGCCGACGCGGCGGCCCGGCGCTCGGCGTCCGAGATCGGCGCGCGGGCCTACACGTCGGGCACCCACGTGGTGATGGGGGACGGCGGCGGTGACCGGCACACGCTCGCGCACGAACTCGTGCACGTGATGCAGCAGCGCTCGGGTCCGGTGTCGGGCACGGACAACGGGTCGGGCCTGAGCGTGTCGGACCCGGCGGACCGGTTCGAGCGCGAGGCGGAGCGGACCGCGCACCGGGTGATGTCCGAACGGGCCGGGGCACCGGCGCAGCGCGCGGCGGCGGAACCGTCCGGCGCGGTTCAGCGCGCACCGGGAACGGCCGTCCAGCGGGCGCAAGGCGATCCGCCGGGCGCGCAGCTCGCCCTGCGCGACCTGGCGCGCCGGTGGAAGGTCCAGTCCTTCTTCGCGCTCACCACGGGGCGGTCCGGTGAGCTGCAACGGGTGGACGCCGCCGTCGACGCGTGGCGGCGCGCCGAGGCCGCCGACCCGTCCTCGCACCACCCGGACCTGCTGCGCGCCGTCCAGCAGGCCGCCCGGGACTGGCAGACCGCCAAGGCCGGCGGCAGCAAGAGCTTCCGCGGCGCGCACGTCAACAGCCTGGCGCGTCGGGTGGCCCGCGTCCTGGGCGAGGGAGCCGACCCCTCGGCGGTCGGTCCCGCGCCGGGCCTCGTGGAGGAGGACGCCGAGGTGCTCCCGGTGGTGGAACGCCCCGGTGGCGCAGACGTGGCGGACGAAGTGCGCGCGCCCTCGGAGCGTGCCCCGTCCGAGCGCGCCCCGTCGCCGGGGGACGGTGAGAAGAGCGAGGAGGAGTTCTTCAGCGACAGGGACATCGAGGAGAACGTCACCCTGAGCGAGAGCGATTCCGACAGCGGGTCGGACGGCAACCCGTGGATCTACTCCACGAACGGGAACGTGGCGGTCGGCAGGCGTTCGCAGACCAAGGACCTCTACGCCGTGGAGTCCGTCATCGCCAACGCGAACGCGGAACTCGCGGCATCGGGCGCGGCCGTGCGGCTCCGGCCGGCGGACGGGGACGTGCCCGGCGAGCTGGCCGGTCGTGGGCTCCTGAAGTGGAAGCCGGTGATCGTGGCGGCCGGCCAGGAGCGCGGCGACGAGGACATGCTCAGCGTGGACCAGTGCATCGAGGTCGCCCGCGTCGTCACGGGCAAGTCGCTGGACAAGGTGCTGCTCGCCCCGGACGAGGACGGGGCGGAGCGCGTGGAGCACGAGCAGAAGCCGGACGACGTCATCGGCCTGACCTCCTACCCCCGCCTGGTCACCCGACCGGGCATGACCCCCGGCAACCTCGCCCGCCGCCTCCCCAACGACAGCGGGTACCTGCTGTTCGGCTGGCGGGGCGTCGACATCGACATCGACATCGAGGAGAAGCACGAGGGGGAGGTCAGGCCCGCGATGAGGGAGGCCCGCGGCGTGCTCACCGGCGCGGGCATGCCGCCTGAGCACATCAGCGCCCTGCTGAGGGCGATGGAGTCCCATCAGCTCGAAACGTACCCGGCTCTGCAACAGCTCCTGGTCGACCGGCTGGAGGACGCCGGGGTGTTCGACCAGGAGCCGTCGGACGCGAGCGCGAAGACCATCACGACCACCGCGGAGAGCATGGCCATGCTCGCCAAGTCGCGCTACCGGCCCTACGACCGGTCCGATCCGGAACGGGACGCCAGGTTGGGCATCAACGAGGCCGCGGACGCACGGGTCGGCGAAGCGCTGGCGATCTACTCCACGCGTGGCCGGTCGCGGGCCGAACAGGAGACGGACCGGGAGTCGGGCGCCAAACCGCCGTGGGCGTACCACTTCGCGGGTGTCGTGCTCAAGGACGGCGACGACGTGGTCACCCTGGAGAACTACAACCGTCGCGGGAAGCCGAACGCGACCCGCATGTGGTACTTCGGACTGTACGGTCCCGGTCGCACGTTCCACCAGACACACCGCGAAACGGTCACCGGAGCGCTCACCCTCGCCATGAGGTGAGCCGCCGGTCCGTCGGCGAGGAGTCCTGGGATCGGACGACAACGCCCTCACCTTGCCCACAACCGGGATGCGAAGAGCGCAGGCTCGGGGTGTGACAGGGCAGTGCCCGGGCGTGGCCGTCCCGGGAGATCAGGCGTGTGGCGGCTTGTTCGCTTGGACGTGCTCGGCGATGCCCGCGCGCGAACCGGTGTGCAGCTTGTCCGCCAGGCGCGACACGTGCGACTGCACCGTCCGTCTCGGGAGGGCGAGTTCCTCGGCGATGTCCGGGTTCGACAGGCCCGCCGCGACCATCCGGGCGATGCGGACCTCCAGCGGGGACAGCAGGTGCCACCCGGTCCGGGCCGGGGAACGGGTGTCCGGTCCGGTGCGCCGGACTCCGGCCGCCCGGCGGCGGTTCTGCGCGCGCACGACGTCCCAGCGCGCGGACAGGCCGCCGAACAGCTCCACCGCCTCGGCGAACGCGGCCGACGCCTCGTCCGCGCGACCGGTGGCGGCCAGCAGCACGCCCGCGTCCTCCCAGGCCGCCGCGCACTCCGGCACCCGCCCCACCTCGCGGTAGTGGGCCGCGGCACCGAGCACCGGGTCCGGGTCGCCGGAGATCAGGCTCCGGCAGTGGGCGAGTGCGGCGGACGCGCGGGCGGGCAGCACCTCCTTCGCCGCCTCGTCCTCGCCGACGGCGAGCGCCCGCAGCGCCGTCGCGCGGTCGCCCGCCGTCAGCGCCAGCCGGATCAGGTAGGGCAGCCACTGGTGGCGCAGCATCATCGGGGCGTAGTCCCGGTGCAGCAGCGGTTCCAGGCGTGCGACCGCCTCGTCCACGCGGTCGCGCTGCTCGGCCGCCAGCGCCGAGGCGACCAGGTGGAAGTCCCAGTTCTCCCGTTCCGCCGGGGTCGTGGGCGCGTCGGTGCCGCCCAGCCACGCCGTCGCGGCCGCCCGGTCGTCGCGGTGCCCGGCGATGAGCGCCGCCACGCCGCGCACGAGCAGTGCGGCGGGACCGGGTTCGCGCAGGCCGAAGAACGTGCTGCCGGGCCCGTCCTCGGTGACCGTGTCCAGCTCGGCCAGCGCCTCGTCCCACCGGCCGGTCCAGTGGTGGTGCACGGCCGCCGTCACCTGGAGCGCGGTCGGCAGGTGGTGGCGTGCGGCGACCAGGCGCGCCGTGCGCACCGCCTCCTCGGCCTCGGGCAGGCGGTCGAGGTTCTGGAGGCTGAACACCCGGTTGTCCAGCAGGTCCAGCCGCAGTTCGGCCAGGGCGGGGCGGTCGCCGACGTTGGACAGCGCGTCGTCCACGTGGCGCAGTGCCTGTTCGTGGTCACGTCGGACGGAGTGCACCAGCCACAGCGTCTGGGACGCCTGCGCGACCGCGTGCGGCTCGCCCGCGGCCACCGAGTCCGCGTGCGCCCGCCGCGCTGAGCGCTCCGCCTGGTCGAGGTCGGACAGGTCGCCGCGGGAGAAGTCGGCCAGCAGCGCCACGTGCCGGAACCGCCAGATCTCCGGCACGCCCGGTACGGCCAGCGCCTCGCCCAGCACGGCGACGGCCGTCGCGGTGTCGCCGCGCCGGTGCCGGATCGCCGCCCGCAACTGGCGCATCTCGGCGGCCTGCGCGGGGTCGGCGGTCAGCGCCTGCGCCCGTTCCGCGTCCGCCTCGGGCAACCGGCCCAGCCGGAACTGCACCCTGGCCAGGGCGGCGAGCAGGCTCGCCCGCTGCCGCGGGGTCGGCAGGTCGGTGTCCACGGCCGCGCGCAGCAGGTCGGCGGCGACCGCCGGCGCGCGGGCGGCCACCGCGCCGTGGTGCTCGGCCAGCCAGCGCACCACCCAGCCGTCCGGCGGGATCTCCTCGGCCACCAGGTGCCCGGCGACCCGGTCGGCCGGCAGCCCCATCCCGGCCAGCACCTCGGCGGTGTGCCGGTGCAGCGCCGCCCGCACCGAGCCCGGCACGCCCTCGTGCAACGCCTGCCGCAGGTACGGGTGCCGGAACGCCAGGTCGTCGCCCACCTCCACGACCACGGTCGCGGTCAACGCCTCCTCCAGCGCGCCCACCAGTTCGAGCGGCGAGCGGCCGGTGACGGCCGTCAGCTCCGCCACCCGGAACTCCGCGCCCAGCAGCGCCGCGAGCGTGAGCACCTCGCGCGTCTCGTCGGACAGCACGTCGAGCGTGCGCTCCACGACGGTCAGCAGCGAACGCGGCACCTCCTCGACGGCGGACGGGTCGACGTCGGCGACACCGTCCACCACCCGCACGGAGGACCCGCGCACCAGCGAGCGCGCCACCTCGGTCAGGTAGAGCGGGTTGCCCGCGGTGCGGCGGGCCAGCTCGCGCAGCGCGGTACCGGGCGGCGCGCCCACGACGCTCGCGAGCAGCGCCTCCGCGTCGGCCTGCGGGAGGGGGCTCAGCGCCAGCACGTGCCCGTTGCGCGCCTCGACGCCGCGGCGCACCCTGGCCAGCTCCGGCCGGCCGGGGTCCGCGCGGGTCGCGGCCACCAGCAGCAGCGGGAGCTGCCGGGTCGCGGTGGCCAGCCGGTGCCACAGCAGCACGCTGGCGTCGTCGGCCCAGTGCAGGTCGTCGACGACCAGCAGCAGGGGCCCGGTCGCGCACGCCTCGTCCACCAGCGCCGCCAGCAGGTTCAGCGCGACCGGGACCGGGTCGTCCACGCCGGAGTCGCCGCGCAGCAGCGCCGCCAGTTCCGCCCGCCGGGGGTCCGGCGAGTCGGCGCACACCGCCAGGCACTCCGCGGCCACGTGCAGCGGGTCACGCCTGCCCAGCTCGTCGGCGGCGGTCCAGGCCACTTGGCAGCCCCGTTCGCCCGCGTCCGCCAGCGCCACCGCGAGCAGCGCGGACTTGCCGATGCCCGCCTCGCCCTCGATCCACACGGCCGTCCCGCGCCCGGCCAGCACGTCGGACACCAGTTCGCGCAGCAGCGCCGTCTCCTCGTCCCGCCCGACGAGCACGCCGCCCGGCGCGCGCACCCGCGCCAGGCGCGGCGGCACGGAGAACAGCTCGCGCGCCCCCCGCTCGCGCGGCGCGGCGGCCAGGATGCGCCGGTGCAGTTCCCGCAGCGCCGGACCCGGCCCGACCCCCTGCTCGGACACCAGTGCGCGGTGCGCCTCCCGGTACGCCTCCAGCGCCTCGGCCCGCCGGCCGGAGCGGTGCAGCGCCAGCATCACCAGGCCGCGCAACGCCTCGTGCCACGGGTGCTCGGCGACCAGCCCCGTCAGGTCCGCGACCACCTCGGCGTACTCGCCCAGCTCCAGCCGCGCGCGGGCGTGCTGCTCGGCGACGGCCAGCCGCAGCTCGGCCAGCCGCTGCCGCTCCAGCTCGGCGAACGGGCCGGACACGCCGGCGTAGGCGGTGCCCTGCCACAGCCGCAGCGCGCCGCCGAGCGCCTCCCGCGCTTCGGCCCACCGCCCCGCCGCCGACAACCGGCCGCCCTCGTCGCGCGCCCGGACGAACAGGTCGGTGTCCACCGCGCCGTCCGCCAGCCGCAGCGAGTACCCGGTGGACCGCGATTCGAGCGACGCCCGGTGCGCCCCCAGCACGCGCCGCAACCCGGACACGTAGGTGTGCAGGCTGCCGACGACGCTCGCGGGCGGCTCGGTGCCCCACACGGCGTCGACCAGCTCGTGCCGCGACACCACCTGGTTCGCCCGGGTCGCCAGCACCGCGAACACCGCGCGCTGCCGGGCGTGCCCGAGCGGCAGCTCGACCGGGCCGGACCAGGCGCGCACCGGCCCCAGCACGCTCACCCGCAATCCCTCGGCAGACGTGGTCGACACCCGCACCCCCGCACTCGGCCCCGTCGACCATCCAACACCCCGGGCGCGCGGGACGTTCCCGGCGCTCACCCGTCCGGAGCACGGGTACGCCCGGTGGCGCAGGCAGCGAGAGGGTACGGAGGGGCAGAACCCGCCCGCGATCCTTGGCGTCGCGGCCACCACGTGATGGGCTCGTGGCACGTCGTCGGTCCCGTGCGGAGGTGCGGTGGAGATGCGATCCGAGCGGAACGCGCACGGCGCTCCCGAGGTGTTCGTCGGCGACCTGCTGCTCGAACTGGCCAGGGAGGGGCGGTTGGTGATGTCGCCGGAGCAGGCCGACCGGGTCGTCGCCGAACTGGAGCACACCCTGGAGGTGATCCGCGTCAGGGTGCGCCGGGCGGAGTTGTCCCGGTGGCTGCGCCGGACCGGCGGGATCGGACCGGACGTGGACCGCCTCGCGGTGGACGCGGTGTTCGTCGGGCAGATCGCCGCCGACACGTGGGAGCGCGCGCTGGTGGAGTTGCCCAAGTACGTCGAGGCGTTCCGGATCGCGTCGGGGCGCGCGTGACCGGGCCGGAACTGCGGGCGCTGGACCTGGTCGGCGAGCTGACCAGCGCCGGAGCCGAGTTGCGGCTCGCCCTCGCGTGCGGGGACGCGGTGACCGCCGGGCTGTTGGCGGCGTGGATCGACGCCCTGCTGGACGAGTGGAACCGGCGGGCCCGCGCGGGGTGAACGGCCCTTTCGGGCAACCATCGGGTGAGGAAGGGCAGACACCGCGCGCGACCCGGTCCCGCCGGTCGTGCCGGTACGACGATGGGGCGCACTCGGAGGGGTGCGGAGGGGGTCCTGATGCAGCGGGCGGGTCGAGCACTGTGCCTGGTCGTGGTGCTGGTCTTGGCGGTCGCCGGGTGCGGCGGCGGCGCGGGCGCGGGCGGTCGGCTCCGGCTCACCGTGGCCACGTTCGGCGAGTTCGGCTACGGGCCGCTGTTCGAGGAGTACGAGCGGGCGCACCCGGAGGTGGAGGTCGTCGGCCGGGTCGCCGACTACGAGACCCACCACAAGGGCTTGATCACCGCCCTGGCGACCGGGCGGGGCGCGGCCGACGTGGTCGCGGTCGAGGAGCAGTACATGCCCCGGCTGCGCCAGGCGACCGACCGGCTGGCCGATCTGTCCCGCTTCGGCGCGGACCGGCTGCGCGAGCGCTGGGCGCCGTGGAAGTGGGCGCAGGGCGTGTCCGACGACGGGAAGTCCGTGCTGGGCCTCGGGACCGACATGGGCGGCCTGGCCATGTGCTACCGGCGCGACCTGTTCGAGCGCGCCGGCCTGCCCACCGACCGGGAACGGGTCGCCGCCCTGTGGCCGACGTGGGAGGACTACGCGGCCGTCGCGGACCTGTTCGCCGGGCGCGTCGCCGACACCCGGTTCGCGGACTCGGTGAACACCGTCTACACGGCGGTGATCAACCAGGCGGAGGAGAACTACTTCGCCAAGGCCGACGACTCGTTCATCGCCGACGTGAACCCCAACGTGAAGCGGGCGTTCGGCCTCGCGGGTGCGCTCGGGGCCAAGGGGCGCACGGCGAAGGTGGCCACGTTCACGCAGCCCTGGAACGCCGCGCTCAACCAGGGCGGCTTCGCCACCGTCACCTGCCCGGCGTGGATGCTCGCCCAGATCAAGGACGCGGCCGGCCCCGGCGGCGCGGGCCGGTGGGACGTCACCGCGATCCCGGGCGGCGGCGGCAACTGGGGCGGCTCCTACCTGACGGTGCCGGCGCAGGGCGCGCACCAGCCGGAGGCGTACCGGTTGGCGGAGTGGCTCACTGCCCCGGAACAGCAGCGCAAGCTGTTCGTGCGCGACGGCATACTGCCCAGCCAACCCGAGGTGTACCACGATCGCGCGGTGCTGGAGCACAAGGACCCGTACTTCGGCGAGGCACCGCTGGGCAGGCTGTTCGCCGCCTCCTCCGACACCGTGCGGCCCAACCACCGGGGCGTGCGCGACGCCGAGGTGCGACCGGTGTTCGGGCGGGCGCTCGGACGCGTCGAGGACGGCGCGCAGACCGTCGAGCAGGCGTGGGAGCAGGCAGTCCGCGAAGCCCGTGACGCCCTCCGGTAGCCGCCGCGCCCTCCGCGCGGGCGAGCGGATCACGCCGTACCTCTTCGTGGCCCCGTTCTTCCTGCTGTTCGCGGTGTTCGGCCTGTACCCGCTGCTGCGCACGGCGTGGATGTCGTTGCACCGCTGGGACCTGCTCACCGGACCGGTCCGGTTCACCGGCCTGGCCAACTACGCCGACCTGCTCGCCGATCCGCACTTCTACAACGCGCTGGCCAACACCGCGAGCATCTTCGTCGTGTCCACCGTGCCGCAAATCGTCGCGGCGCTGGGGATCGCGGTTCTGCTCGACCGGCCGCGACGCGCGCGCACGGCGTGGCACGCGGTCGTGCTGCTGCCCAACGTGGTTCCGGTGGTGGCGGTCGCGCTGGTGTTCACCCAGTTGCTGGGGCGTGACCAGGGGTTCGCGGCGTGGGTGCTGTCGTGGCTCGGCGCGGACCCGCTGGACTGGCAGGCGCACGCGTGGTCGGCGCACCTGGGCGTCGCGATCATGGTGATCTGGCGGTGGACCGGCTACAACGCGCTGATCTACCTCGCGGCCATGCGGACCGTGCCCCGGGAGTTGTACGAGGCCGCCGCGCTCGACGGCGCGTCGCGGTTGCGGGCGTTCCGGTCGGTGACCCTGCCCGGCATCCGGCCCACCTTGCTGTTCACGGTGGTGGTGTCGGCGATCGGCGGGCTCCAGCTGTTCGCGGAGCCGCGCCTGTTCGGCGGCGGCCTGGTCGGCGGCGGCGGGACCGGCGGCAACGACCGGCAGTTCCAGACCCTCGTCATGTACTTGTACGAGCACGGGTTCGAGCGCTTCGACGCCGGGTACGCCGCCACCATCTCGTGGGTGCTCTTCCTGCTGTGCGCGGTGTTCGCGGCGGTCAACGCCCTGCTGGTGCGCCGGCTCGTCGGGCGGGGGTGACGGGTGCGCCGCGTGTTCGGGGCGGCCGCCCGCGCGGGTCTCCTGGTCGGCTCGCTGTTCCCGCTGTACTGGGCGGTCGTCGTGGCGTCGCACGACAACGCCGCCATGTCCGCGCGGGTGCCGCCGCTGCTGCCCGGGGGCGAGCTGTGGCGCAACGTCCGCCGGGTGTTCGAGGTGGCCGACTTCCACGCGGCGCTGGTGAACTCGGCGATCGTGGCCGGCACGGTCACCGCGTCCAACGTCCTGCTGTCGACGATGGCGGGTTTCGCGTTCGCGCACTTGCGCTTCCGGGGCAGGCGGGTGCTGTTCGGGCTCGTCCTGGGCGCGGCGATGGTGCCCGCGCAACTCGGCGTGGTGCCGCTGTTCGAGCTGGTCGGGGAACTCGGCTGGTACGGGCGGCTGGAGGCGGTGGTGGTGCCGGGGCTGGTGAGCGCGTTCGGGGTGTTCTGGATGCGCCAGGCGTGCCGGGAAGCGGTGTCCCGGGAGCAGGTCGACGCGGCCCGGGTGGACGGCTGCTCACCGGCCGGGACCTACTGGCACGTCGTTCTCCCCGCGTTGCGCCCGCACGCGTTGGTGCTGGCCATGCTGACGTTCCTGGCCGCCTGGAACGACTACTTCTGGCCGCTCGTGGTGCTCGACCCGGTCGAGTCGCCCACGGTGCAGGTCGCGCTGTCCCGCCTGGCGGGCGGCTACTACACCGACTACCCCCTCGTGCTGACCGGCGCCGTGCTCGGCACGCTGCCGGTCGTCGTGGTTTTCGCGCTCCTGTCGAGGAAACTGGTCGCCGGCCTCCTGCGGGGCCGGGTCAACCCGTGAGGTGGCAAGTGGAACAAGTCTTCCCGTCGGACTTCCTGTGGGGCGCCGCGACGGCGGCCTACCAGATCGAGGGCTCGGTGTGCGCGGACGGCCGTGGACCGTCCATCTGGGACACCTTCGCCGAGGTGCCCGGCGCGGTGCTGGGCGGCGTGGGCGGGGACCCGGCCTGCGACCACTACCGGCGCCACCTGGAGGACGTGGCGCTGCTGGGCGAGCTGGGGATGCCCGCCTACCGGTTCTCCACGGCGTGGCCGCGCGTGATGCCGGACGGGCGGACCGTGGAGCCGCGCGGGCTGGCGTTCTACGACCGGCTGGTGGACGCCCTGCTCGACCGCGGCATCCGTCCGCTGGTCACGCTCTACCACTGGGACCTGCCCCAGGCGTTGCAGGACGTGGGCGGGTGGGGCGCACGGGACATCGCCGGGCGCTTCACCGACTACGCGTGCGTGGTGCACGGGCGTCTGGGCGACCGGGTGGTGGACTGGACGACGCTCAACGAGCCGCTCTGCTCCGCGTTCCACGGCTACGGGACCGGTGTGCACGCCCCGGGTCTGCGCGACGCGGGCGCTGCTCTCGTCGCGGCGCACCACCACTTGCTGGCGCACGGGACGGCGACGCGCGCGCTGCGGGAACTCGGCGGGGCGCGGCAGAAGCTGTCGTTCGTGCTGAACCTCTCGCCCGCGCTGGTCGACTCGGCCGACGACGCGCACCGCGAAGCCGCCCGCCGGTTCGACGGCCTGCACAACAGGTTCTTCCTCGACCCGGTGCTGGGCCGGGGTTATCCGGCCGACGTGCTCCACGGCGTCGCCCACCTGCGCGCGCTGGAGCCGGCGATCCGGGACGGCGACCTGGAGGTCGTCGCCGCGCCCGTGGACTGGATCGGGGTCAACTACTACGCGCCCAACCGCGTGGTGCCGCTGTCCGACCCCGACATCCCGAGCAACTGCGCGCTCCCCGGTCTGCGCGGGGTGGACGTGCTGCCGCCGCGCGGGCCGTTGACGTCGATGGGGTGGGAGCAGCACCCGGAGTCGCTGACCGAACTGCTGGTGTGGCTGGCCGACTACGGCGGCGTGCCGCTCGTGGTGTCGGAGAACGGGTCGGCGTTCACCGACGTGGTGGACCCGGACGGCCGGGTGCGCGACACCCGGCGGACGCGTTACCTGGCCGAGCACCTGCGCGCGGTGCACGCGGCGATCGCGCGCGGCGCGGACGTGCGCGGCTACCTCGCCTGGTCGCTGCTGGACAACTTCGAGTGGTCCCTGGGGTACACGCAGCGGTTCGGCCTGGTCCACGTCGACTTCGACACGCAACGGCGGACGGTCAAGGACAGCGGGCGGTTCTTCGCGGAAGTGGTGGCGCGCAACGCGGTCCCGTCGGCCTGAACCGCCGACGCCGGCCGGGATCACCCGGCCGGCGTTCCCGTCCGACCGCCCGGAGCCGGACGGCCCGCGCCCGGTCGTCTCGCGGGTGGTCAGTTGCCCTCCGGCAGGTCCGCGAGCACGCCGCTGACGTTGACCACCTGGAAGCAGTCCGGAGCCTGCTGCCCGCTGGCGGGTGTGCCGGGCTTGGTGCAGCTCACCGTCGCGGTGACGGCCGCGCCCTGCGGGACCTCGATGGGCGTCACCCAGTGGTAGTCCTGGTTGCGGAAGGTCTCCAGCGCGATCGGCGGGAGCGTCCGGTCGCCGAACGCGACGGTGAGCACGCCCTCGTCGCCCTGGTGGTTGCCCAGCACGAGGTCGGTGATCCGGAAGACCTTGCGGTCGGCCACGGTGTCCGTGCCCACGCCCTGCCCGCCGCCGGCCGTGTGCACCTCGATGGTGCGGGAGAACTGGGTTCCGCCGCCCACCACGTTGCCCTGGCCCTGTCCTTGGCCCTGCCCGGGTTTCTGGCCCTGCCCCTGGTCGCCCTGCCCCCGGCCCGGGTTCTGCCCGGTGCCCGGCTGCTCGCGCTCGGCCTGGGCGATCTCCTGCGCGCGACCGTCCGCCGCTTCCCGCGCGGCGCTGCGCACGGCGGGGCGCACCAGCAGCAGCCACATCAGCACCAGCGCCAGCAACGCGGCGAGCAGCGCCAGCAGCCACCGGGGGAACACCGGCAGCTGGATCAGCTCGCCCTCCGGCTCGTGCCGGGCGGTGTCGTCGCCCGCGACGGCCGCCACGTCCAGGCGCAGCGGCCAGTGCTCGGGTTTGCCGAACCAGAGCAGCTTGCCGACCCGCACCCGCAGTTCCAGTTCCGCGCGCTCACCCGGCTCCACCGTCGCGGGCCGCTTCGGCACCGTGTGCGTCAGGCGGTCGTCGGCCTCCGGCGCGGTCAGCGTCACCGAGACCGGGGTGTTGCCGCCGTTGTGCAGCTCCACGTGGTAGCGGGCACTGCGCCAGGCGCGGCGGCGTTCCGGGACGAGTTCGGCGCGTTGCGCGGAGAACGGCTCGATGACGACCGTCGTCTCGGTCACCACCACCGACTCGGGTCGTTCGGCGGGCAGCACCCGCACCCCCAGCGGCACCTCGCCGGCGCGCACCGCCGGGGAGCGCGGCGGTCGCAGCAGGACTGTCACCTGACCCGACGTGCCGGGGTACAGCGACAGCCGCCGGGGCTCGACACCGGTCCACGGCGCGCACTCGCCGACCACCTCGAACTCGTACGCCTCGACGATGTCGCTGTCGTTGCGCACCGTCATCGTCGTGCTGGTCTCCTGGCCGGGCGTCACGACCACCGTGGGGAGACCGAATTCCGTCGTTGCGGTCACGCCACGCAACGGTAGGGACGCCGGACCGCCGCCCGGCAGGGAGAAAAGGGCAGTGTGCGGGCAAACCAGTGCACCACTCGACCTCCGCGCCCGCCCCGGGCCGCGTCGGCGGACCACGATGGTGCCACCTGGGCCGGTTCGGCCCGCCGTCGTGGAAGGGACCCAGCATGACGACGAGAATCCCGGTCGCCGTCTACGCCGAGGACCCGGTGCTGCGCACCGGGGTGGTCTGCCAGTTGCGCCCGCGACCCGAGGTCGAGGTGCTCCCCGTCGCAGAGCAGCGGCACGCGGCCGTGGCGCTGGTCGTGGTGGACGAGGTGGACGACGCGGCGGCACGCGTGCTGCGCGGCCTGCGGCGGTCGTCCGCCACCCGCACCGGTGTGGTCGTGGGCCGGTTCGACCAGGACGCGTTGCAGCTCACCGTCGACTGCGGGGTGTCGGCGGTGGTGCGGCGCGCCGAGGCCGACCAGGACCGCCTGGTCGCGACCGTGCTGACGCTGGCGAAGGGGGAGGCGGTGCTGCCCGGCGACCTGGTGGGCAGGCTGCTGGACCACGTCGGCCGGTTGCAGCGCACCGTCCTGGACCCCGACGCACCCACCCTGTCGACGCTCACCTCGCGCGAGGTGAGCATGTTGCGGCTGGTCGCGGAAGGGTTCGACACCACCGAGATCGCCGTCAAGACGTCGTTCTCGGAGCGGACGGTCAAGAACGTCCTGCACGAGGTGACCACCCGGCTGAACCTGCGCAACCGCGCCCACGCCGTGGGCTACGTGATGCGGCACGGCCTGATCTGAGGCCGGGTTGCCCGAACCCACCCGCCGGCCGCCCCGTCCCTGCCCGCGCGGACCTCGCGCCGCGTCGCCGGGCGTGGCGAGGATGTCCGCGAGGCCCGCAACCGGAGGTGTTGTCGTTGTCCAGCAGGGCGAGGAACCGAGCTGTCGCCGCTGTCACGGCCGTGGTCGCGCTGTGCGGGGTCGTGGTCGTGCTGCGCGCCGCGCCGGCCCCGGCGCGGGCGCAGCAGGCCGAATCGGACGGTGGGCGCATCGCGTTCGCCGGCACCGCGCACCGCTCGATCGGCGTGGTGGACGACCCGCTGCCCGACCAGCCGGCGACGAGCGTGCCGGTGACAGGCGGCCCGGCGCACTTCGACGACCACGTCTCGGCGCGCGGCGGCTTGGTGGTGTTCACCAGCCTGCGCGACGAACGCCGGCCCCAGGTGTACTTGCGCGGGCCGGACGGCTCGGTCCGCCGGCTCACGTCCGGGCGCGACGCCGGGCACCCGCAGCTCTCGCCGGACCTGCGGTCGGTCGTGTTCGACTCGGCCGAGGACGGGCAGCGCGACCTGTGGGTCGTCGGGGTGGACGGCGTCGGTGCCCGGCGGCTCACCGACGACCCCGGGAACGAGTTGTGGCCCTCGTTCTCGCCCGACGGCGCACAGGTCGCGTTCGCCACCGACCGCGACGGCGGGCAGCAGGTCTACCGGCAGCCGGTGGCGGGCGGCGCGGCGGTGCGGGTCACCGACGAACCCGTCGGCGCGGCCGGGGAACCCGCGTGGAACCCGGTGGACGGCCGGATCGCCTACACGCTGACCACGGCCGGCGTGCCCCGGCTGCGGGTGCTCGACGGCACGGGGGCCGGCGTCCCGGTGCTGGGCGGCGACCAGGCCGGGTGGCGCGGCCACTGGCCGGTGTGGAAACCGGACGGGGACGGGCTGCTGTTCCTCAGCTACGACCAGACCTGCTCCTGCCCGGCCGACCCGAACGTGGAGAAGGTCTACCAGGTCGGCACCCGGACCGGGCTGCCGGTGCCGGCCGCGCCCGGCCTGCTGCTGGCCGAGGACCGCCGGGTGTCCTCGCCGGCGTGGTCGGTGGCCGGGCGGCCGGCGCTGCTGGTGTCGCGGACGACCGCCGCCGTCCGCAACGCCGCCACCCTCCAGGACGTCCGGCCGGACGGCGCGGACCCGCGCGACCTCGGGGTCGAGGTGCTGCGCGAGGACCCCGGCGTCGACGAGGACCCGAACAGGCTGTTCCGCCCGCGCGCGGGGTTCGACCCGTGGACCCAGCGGCAGTCCTACTCGCCCGACGGCCGGCGCATCGTGGTGACCCGGTTCGAGGACGTCGACGGCGTGCGCGCGCAGCGGCTGTGGTTGGTGGACGCGGACGGTGGCGACCCGCGCCGGCTGCCGGTGGCCGACCGGCGGCCGGCGGACTGGGAGTTCGACCCGGCGTGGTCGCCGGACGGCCGTTTCCTCGCCTTCGCCCGGCGCTCGCCCGGCGGCCTGCGACCCGGACCGGGCGGGCCCAGCCGGGTGGTCGTCGTGGACGCGGCGACCGGGGCGGTGGTCGGGCGGCTGGACCCGCCGCCGGAGGTCGCCGAGCGGGAGGACACCCAGCCCGCGTGGTCGCCGGACGGCACGACCCTCGCGTTCACCAGGGGCGTGGTCTTCAACCGCCCCAACGGCGAGGAGGTGCGCGACAACCACGTCTGGACGGCGCGGGCGGGGTCGTTGGACGTCCAGCGCGACCTGTCCGCGGCGGTGTGCGGGTTCGACTGCGAGGTGACCGACGACAGCGCGGCGTTCCGCCCGGACAGCGGTGCGCTGGTGTTCAACCGGGAGTTCGACGGGCTGGTCGAGGTGTCGTGGCCGGGCGGCGGGTGCCGGGTCGTCCTCCCGCCGGGCGGGCGTCCGTGCTCGACGCCGGTGACCGCGCCGCCCTCCGGGCCGTTCCAGCCCCGCGACGCGGCCTACGCGCCGGGCGGCGACCGGCTGGTGCTCACGACCCGGCGGGCGGGTCCCGCCGCCGCACCGGAGGAACTGGCGGTGCTCGACGGGTCCGGCGGGCTCGACCGGATCACCCGCGACCTGCCCGGCCGGCAGAAGGAGCCCGCCTGGCAGCCGTCGGTGGACCTCGCGGTGCAGGCGCCGCCCGCCGTGCCGGACGTGGAGACCGGGGCGACGACGACCGTGGCGGTGACGGTGACCAACCGGGGTCCCGGGACGTCGCCGGGCACCGTGCTGACCGCTGCGGTGCCCGAGGGACTGCGGGTGGACGTGGTGCGCCCGGACCGGGGTTCCTGCGACGCCTCCGGGCCGCGCTGCGACCTGGGCTCGTTGGAGGCCGGGGCGACCGTCCGGATCTCGGTGGAACTGGTGGGCGTCGTGGCGGGCCGGCGGCGGGTGACGTGGTCGGTGGCGGGCGACGTGCTGGACGTCCGGCCGGCGGACAACGCGGCGGGGACCGACATCCCGGTGCGCGACCGGACGACCGTGCCGCCCACGCCCCCCACGCCTCCGCCGCCACCTCCTCCACCACCACCGCCCCCACCCGCCGGGCCCGGTGTGGCCGTCGTCGTGCAGCCTGATCCGTCCTATGTGGGCGGACGCGCCACCGCGAGCTACACCGTCCGCAACGGCGGCGGCGCGCTGGCGACCGGTCTGCGACTGGACTTCGCGCTGCCCCGAGGGGTCCCGGTGTCGGCGCTGCCGCCGGGGTGCTCGGCGGCCGGCTGCGCGCTGCCCGACCTGGCACCCGGCGGATCGCTGGTCGTGCAGGTCGTCTTCGCGCCCGACGCGCCGCTGGCCACCTCGGTCGGCGGGGTGCTCAGGACCAGCGGCACGGACGCGGACCCGGGCGACAACTCCGCCACCGCGCCGATGCGGGTCCTGCTGCCCCGCATCGTGGCCGTGCCGCCGATCGGCGAACCCGGCTTCGTGACCTCGGTGCGGGGCTTGGACTTCCCGCCCGGCGCGCCGGTCCGGCTCACCTGGTCGCCCGGCATCACCGCCGCCTCGGCACCGACGTTCCCCCGGCCCGACGGCGGGTTCACCGCTCAGCTGCTGATCCTGCCCAAGGACGCGACCGGCCCGCGCACCATCACCGCGACCGGCCCGGGGTTCCGCGCCGCCACCACACCGTTCCTCGTCGTGGCGGGCACCATCGGGCCGCCCGACATGGTGGGGCGCAGATGACCGCGACGACGAGGAGGCATCCGTGATCCACGAGGTCGACGAAGGCATCCGCCGGCTGCTCGACGCCGGCGGGGTGCCCGGCAGCCGGGGCGACCTGGCGTTCGAGGCACCCACCACGGAGTGGACGGCACGGCGCAACGCGCCCGCCGTCAACGTGTTCCTGTACGACATCCGGGAGGACCTCACCCGGCGCAGCAGCGGCGAGACCGAGGTGCACGACGACGACGGCGAGCTGCGGGGGTGGCGCGGCCCGGCGCGCTGGTTCGACCTGTCGTACCTGGTGACCGCGTGGACCAACCGGCCGCAGGACGAGCACCGGCTGCTGTCGGAGGCGTTGGCGTGCCTGGTGCGCGCCGAGCGGCTCGCGCCGCCGTGGCTGACCGGGTCGCTGGCGGAACTGGGCCTGGCGGTCGGCATGCAGGTCGCCGGGCCGGCACCGGAGGGTCGCGCGGCCCCCGACGTGTGGTCCGCGCTCGGCGGCGAGCTCAAACCCGCCATCACCCTCAAGGTCACCGCCCCGCTGGCGGGCGAGTGGACGCCGACCGGCCCGCTGGTGACCGAGGGCGTGGTGCTGCGCACCGAGGACCGGGCGCAACCCACCCCGCCCGGTGCGCGCAGGCTCCGCTACGACGGCCCCACCACGGCGGACGGCGAGGGGTTCTCGGTGCCCAGGGACCGCCCGCGACCACAGGCCCGGCGTCGGCGCGGCGAGCCGATCCGATGACCGCCGACGTGGTCGGGGAACGGGCCGCCGCGCCGGCCGGGGACGCCGACCTGGTCTACCTGTGGGGCAGGCTGGCGGCGGTCGAGCAGCGCGTCCGGCTGGCGGTGGAGGCCCGGCTGGCGGGCGACCCGGCGCCGGACGACCCGTTCCGGGGCCTCTACTTGACGCCGGAGGCGGTCCGACGGACGTTGGCGGAGCAGCGCGCGCCGCAGGTCCCGCCGGCCGAGGACCCCCACCTCGACGCGATCGCCGCCGCCGTGCCCGCGCCCGGACCCCGGCTGCTCGTCCTCGCCCGGGACTTCCACCTCGACCACCTCGACGTCGAGTTCCTGCTGATCGCCATGGCACCGGACGTCGACAGCCGGGTGGAGCGCCTCTACGGCTACCTCAACGACGACGTCACCCGCCGCCGCGCGACCGTCGGCCTGGCGCTGGACCTGTGCGGGCTGCCCCCGGCGGGCGGGGGCCGGTTCCGGCTCGCGGCCGGTTCCCCGCTCGTCGCCGGCGGCCTGGTCGAGGTGCGGGAGCCGGAATCTCCCGCGCTGTCACGGGTCCTGCGCGTGCCCGACCGCGTCGTCGGCCACCTGCTCGGCGACGACGCGCTCGACCGCGACGTGGCCGACCTGGTGCGCATCGTGGCCGGGATTGCGGAGGACGGCTTCGCCCGGCGGGTCGGCGCGGCGCTGCGCGGCGGCGTCGACCTGGTCCACCTGCACGACGCCGATGGCGGCGGCGGCCGTGCCGCGGAAGGTGCGCTGGCCGCCGCCGGCCGGGCCGCCGCGGTGCTCGACGTGGCCGCGCTCGCCGACCGGGACGGCCCCGCGCTGGGCGCGGTGGTGCGGGAAGCGCGGCTGCGCGGCGCGGGCCTCGTGGTGGGCCCGGTCGAACGGCTGGTGCCCGAACGCGTCCGGCTGCTGCGCGAAGTGGTGGCGCTGGCGGGTGACGTGCCGCTCGTCCTGCACGGCAGGCAGCACTGGGACCCGCGCTGGGCGGGCCGGCCCGCCGTGTCGGTCCCGGTGCCGCCGCTGGACGCCGACCACCGCACGACCCTGTGGGCCCGCGCCCTCACCGAGGCGACCGGCGCGCCGCCCGCGCCCGCGCTGCCGGCGTCGCTCGGCGGCTTCCGGCTCGGCGCGGACGACGTGGAGCGGGCGGTGTCCGTCGCGACCCGCTTGGCGGTGCTGGACGGCCGCCCGGTGGCCGTGGAGCACCTGCGCGCCGGTGTGCGGGCGCAGAGCGGGGCCGGCCTGGACCGGCTGGCCCGCCGGGTCACGCCCTCGGTCGGCTGGGACGACCTGGTGCTGCCGGAGCCGACCCGGCGGCAGCTGGCCGAACTCGTCCTGCGGGCCCGGCACCGGGAACGGGTGCTCGGGCAGTGGCGGATGCGGCCCGGCGGCGGCCGGGGGCACGGGGTGGTGGCGCTGTTCGCCGGCGAATCCGGCACCGGCAAGACGATGTCCGCCGAGGTCGTCGCCTCCGAACTCGGCATGGACCTGTACGTGGTCGACCTGTCGACGGTGGTGGACAAGTACATCGGCGAGACGGAGAAGAACCTGGAGCGGATCTTCACCGAGGCCGCCGGCGTGCACGGCGTGCTGCTGTTCGACGAGGCGGACGCGGTGTTCGGCAAGCGTTCCGAGGTCAAGGACGCGCGGGACCGCTACGCCAACGTCGAGTCGGCGTACCTGTTGCAGCGCGTCGAGTCCTTCGACGGGATCGCCGTGCTGACCACCAACCTCCGGTCCAACGTCGACGACGCGTTCACCCGGCGGATCGACATCATCGCGGAGTTCCCGTTGCCCGACGCGCACCAGCGGGAGGCGTTGTGGGACCGGTGCCTCGGCGCGGCCGTGCCCCGCGGCGCTGACCTCGACCTCGCGTTCTGCGCCGAGCGCTTCGAACTGGCCGGGGGGTCGATCCGGTCCTGCGTGGTGACCGCCGCGTACCTGGCCGCCGCCGCCGACCGCCCGCTGACGATGGCCGACGTCGTCGACGCGGTGCACCAGGAGTACCGCAAGCTCGGCAGGCTGGTGCAGGACGACGAATTCGGCCCGTGGTCCACCGCACCCCGATGACACCGCGCGGGTCCGGTGTGGACCGCGTTTCCCCAAAGGGCACGGGACTGCCCCCGGTCGGGGCCGCCGGACCTCCCGCAGCGCCACCCGCGCGCGGGAAGCTGTTGGCACACAAGCGGACGAGCACACCAGACAGGGAGTGACCATGCCGCAGTACCTCTCACCGGGCGTGTACGTGGAGGAGGTCCAGTCCGGCGCACGGCCGATCGAGGGCGTCGGCACCGCCGTGGCGGCCTTCATCGGCTTCAGCGAGGTGGGCCCCTTCCACCGGGCGACCCTGGTGGCGAACTGGAACCAGTACGTGCAGAACTTCGGCGGCTTCACCGAGGGCGCTTTCCTGCCGCACGCCGTCTACGGCTACTTCGCCAACGGCGGCGGTGCGGCCTACGTGGTGCGCGTGGGTGGACCGCAGTCCGGCTCGGAACCCGAGCCGCCCCGACCGAACCCCGTGAGGCTGGGCGGGCTGGGGATCGCCGCGCTGCCCGGCGTCGACGGCGAGATCACCGTCGAGGTGGCCGACGCCGACGGCGAGAACCCGGCCGACGACCGGTTCAAGCTGCTGGTCCGCCAAGGCGGCCGGGTGGCGGAGACCTACGACGCGTCCACCCGCAAGAACGCCAAGAACTACGTGGCGACCCAGGTTTCCGAGCGCTCCAAGCTGATCACGGTCACCGAGCAGCCCAGCGGCGCGCTGGCCCGCCCGGACAAGCAGACCGTGGCGCTGCCCCCGGCGGGCGCGGACGGCGCGGCGGCGCTGCCCACCGTGGTCGACGCGCAGGAGTACCTCGGCGACTCGGAGGCGCGCACCGGGTTCGGCGGTCTGGAGAGCATCGACGAGATCACCATGGTCGCCGCGCCGGACCTGATGGCCGCCTACCAGCGCGGCCTGATCGACCTCGAAGGCGTCAAGACCGTGCAGCTGTCGATGATCTCGCACTGCGAGCAGATGGGCGACCGGGTCGCCGTGCTGGACACCCCGCCCGGCCTGTCCGCGCAGCGGGTGCGCGGGTGGCGGCAGGACGAAGCGGGCTACGACTCCCGCTACGCCACCCTCTACTACCCGTGGATCAAGGTGTTCGACCCGGCGGGCGGGCGCAACATCATGGTGCCGCCGTCCGGTCACGTCGCGGGGGTGTGGGCGCGCAACGACGTCGAACGGGGCGTGCACAAGGCACCCGCCAACGAGGTGATCCGGGGCGCGGTCGACCTGGAGACGTCGCTGAGCAAGAGCGAGCAGGACCTGCTCAACCCGATCGGCGTCAACTGCGTGCGCGCGTTCCCCGGCCGAGGCATCCGGATCTGGGGCGCCCGCACGCTGTCCTCGGACCCGGCCTGGCGCTACCTCAACGTGCGCCGGCTGTTCAACTTCCTGGAGGAGTCCATCCTCATCGGGACCCAGTGGGTCGTGTTCGAGCCCAACGACGACCGGCTGTGGTCCAGCATCCGGCGCAACATCACCGCGTTCCTCACCGAGCAGTGGCGTCAGGGCGCGCTGTTCGGGCGGACGCCCGCCGAGGCGTTCTACGTCAAGTGCGACCGGGAGAACAACCCGCAGGAGTCCATCGACCTCGGGCAGGTGGTGTGCGAGATCGGCGTCGCGCCGGTGAAGCCCGCCGAGTTCGTGGTCTTCCGCCTCGCGCAGTTCTCCGACAGCACCAGCCTGGTCGACGAGTGAGCCACGCCCCTCGGGGCACCTGAACCGGAAAGGCGAACCAACCCATGGCAGAAGGCGATGCTCTCTCCACCCACATCTTCGGCGTGCAGCTCGGCGGCTTCATGGTCGAGTCGCTGCAGGAGATCAGCGGTTTGAGCGTGGAGGAGGACGTGGTCGACGTCTTCCAGGTGACCTCCACCGGCAAACCGCTCATCCGCAAGCAGCCCGGCGCGCAGAAGGGCGGCGAGGTCACCCTCACCCGGGGCCTCGACCAGAGTTCCGAGTTCACCAAGTGGCTCAAGGAGACCCTGGAGAAGGGCGCGGTCAGCGCGGCCCGGCAGAACGTCACCATCGAGGTCAAGGACTCCGAGGGCAACACGGTCCGGCGCATGCAGCTCACCAACGCGTGGGCCAGCAAGTGGGAGGGCCCCTCGCTCAAGGCCGGCGAGTCCACCGCCGCGACGGAGAAGGTGACGCTCGTGTTCGAGGAGATCACGGTCGAATGAGGCGGCGGACGATCGGCCTGGACCAGCTCGACGAACTGGTCGAGCAGAACGGGAAGCGGGAACGCGGCTCGGTGACGACGTCCGCGCCGCTGCACACCGTGTTCGACTTCGAACTGCCGCGCGGGTACGTCGACGCCGACGGCGTGGTGCACCGGCACGGCAAGATGCGCCTGGCGACCGCGCGCGACGAACTCCGCCCGCAGATCGACCTGCGGGTCAAGGAGAACCCCGGCTACCTGAGCGTCGTGCTGCTCAGCCAGGTGATCACCGAGCTGGGTGCGGTCACCGAGATCCACCCCGGCGTGGTGGAGCAGATGTACGCGACGGACATCGCGTTCCTCCAGGACTTCTACCGGCGGGTCAACAGCGAGGGCCACACCCGGGCCGGTGTGTCCTGCCCGTCGTGCGGCACGGCGTTCGAGGTGGACCTCGCCGGTGGCCGCCTGGGGGAATCGTGACGTACGCGGCCGAACGGCTGCTGGAGGAGGTCGCGTACGTGGCCTACCACTTCCACTGGCCGCGCGAGGAGATCCTCGACCTGGAGCACCAGGAGCGCAGGCGCTGGGTCGACCAGATCGCGCGGATCAACACGAGGGTGAACGAAGGGAGGTGAACCGTGTCCTGGTGGGACAGGTTTCGCGGCCGGTCCGGTCGAACCGGCGGGTCCGGTGGTTCCGGCGCTGCCGCGTCGGGGTCCGGGCGCCCGGCGTGGGACGGCGGCTGGCGCGCGGTTGCGCCGCCGGTCGGGGTGATCGGCCGGGGCGGGCCGGCGGTCGGTGACGGCCTGGGCTTCCGCGACGGGCTCGCCTCCTGGCAGGACCACACCTTCGGAACGGGGATGGGCCACTCCGTCAGCTCCGACGCCCCGGCGGGGGTGCTGCACGGCGTGGCCGTGCAGCGCGCCGCCACCCCCGGCTACCCGTGGGCGGTGGGGACGTTGCCGGTGGTGTGGTGGTCGGGCGGTCCGGGTGCGGACGAGTCGCCGGAACCCTCCGGTGCGGCGCGAGTCGCGCGGACGCGTCCCGGTGGTCGCGGCCCTGCACCGGCGGTGTCGCGATCGGTGGCCGCCCGGGAGTCCGCTCGCCCGGTGGGGAAGTCGACGAGGGCGGTGCGGAAATCCGTCGGAGCGGTGGGTGGTTCCGCCCGCCCGATCGGGGGTTCCGCCGGTCCGGCAGGGGAGTCCGCCGGTCTGACGGGGGAGTCCTACAGCCCGGCGCGAGAGTCTGCCGGCCCGGCGCGGGAGTCTGTTGGCCCGGTGAGGGATTCTGCGGGTCCGGTGGGGAAGGGGTCGGGCCCGGCTGGATTCTCCTCCGGCTCGGGCGCGGTCACCCCGGGCGGGAACGCGAAGGCGTCGGCTGGTCCCGTGCCGACGGTGTCGCGGTCGGTCGTGCCCGAGGCGACGAACGGGAACAGTCCGGCGTCGACCGGGCGAGCGTCCAGCGGACCGGCTTCGGGCGGGGAGCGGCCGAGTTCCCGAGGGTCCGTGCTGCCTGTGCTGCCTGTGCTGCGGTCCACGGTCGCGGGGGGCTCAGCGCGTGCTGAAGGTCCGGCGCGGCCCGGGATCGCCGCCCCGAAGACCGGCTCAGGGGTGAGCCGGTCTTCGGGGCCGCGCGGGCAGTTCGAACCGCAGCCGGGAAGGTGACGCCGACCGACTCCGGTCCGGTCTCACGGTCGGGCGTCGCGCGGGTGTCGGGCGGGGTGCGGGAGGTGGTGGGCGGTGCGTCGGCAGTGGTGTCGCGGTCTGTCGGGGAGCGCCCCGCAGGGGCCGGGGGGGTGTCGGCGGCGGTGCGGCTCGATCCGATCGGACCGCCGTTGACGACGGCCGTGCGGCCGGACCTCCCCGTCCGCCGGGTTCCGGTCGTGCGGACCGGCGTGCCGCCCCTGAACGGTGGTGCGATCACGAGCAAGAGGCCGGGTTCGGATGTCGAGGCGAAAGCTCCTGCTGTGCAGCGCCTTCCGTCCACCGGGCCCGCGATCGTGCCACCCGGGGCACGGGACGGCGACGCGCCCCCGATCCTCCGGCGAACGTCGGCGACCACCAGCACGGTGGACGGCCACGCACCCGTTGTGCGGCCTTCCGGTGCCCCGCTGCTGGGTGAGCCGCTGGCACGGATGCCCGCGACCGCGGTGTCGGCGAACACCGGGATCCCGAGCACTCCGCCCCAAAACGTCGTGTCGCCGAGGTCCGCATCTCGGGGCGGACGGTCGATCCCCGAGATCGCTTCCGTTGTGCCGCAACCCGAAGCGGACACCGCTGCGGTACAGCGCAAAGCTGCCGGCGGCACTTCACCTGCGCGACCGAACCGAATCCGGACCGGGCTGGGCCGGGAGATCACGGCGATCCCCGCCACCGCGACACCGGAAGTCGTTGCGACTGGCCGAAAGACCACCACTCCTACCGGGATCGCGACGTCCGCCGGGACCGCCGAGACCGTTGAGGCCGTCGAGCCCCGGCGCGGCGGGGCCGAGGGCTCCCGACCCGCACCACGAGCGGTCCCCGTGGTCCGCCTGCCGCCGACATGGCACAGCACGGAGACGCCTGTGGCGCACAGCAGCGCTGGAGCCGTTCCGACCACGCGTTCCGCTGTTCTCCCCACGGTCCAGCGAACCGCAGGGCTGCTGTGGAACCGCCCGTTGACGCCGAAACTGCGCGTGGACGAGGACGTTCCCGCCGTTCCTCCGCGACGAGCCGTGGTCCGGCCGCAGTGGTCGTCCGACCGCCTCCGGCCAACAGCCGCCACGTCGGAGCGGACAACGCCCACCCGCACAAGTGCCGCGCCACGCCCAGCCGGCCCTCCAGTGCAACGCGCGCAACCGAAGAACGCTCCGGCACCATCGGTTGTGCGTCCGTCGACCCAACCAACGACGACCTCGCCGATGACATCGCAGACGGTCCGGGCGACGACCCCGCAGAGTCTCCCTCCGACGCCCCTGCCGCCTCACAACCACGGCACACCAAGGGCCGCGATGCCGGTGACCCCGCCGGTCGTCCGGTCGCCGGGGGCACCTTCGGCGGGCATTCCGGTGGTGCCGGTGAGCCGGGCCGCCGTACCGGCCCGAACCACCGGGGGCAGCCGCCCGACCGGGTTCCACCTCGTCAACCCGACCGTGCAGCGGGACATGTCCGCCAGGGTCCCGGCCGTGGCGAGTTCGTCCAGGAACCGCGCGACGCCCGCCCCGATCACGTCCCCGCACCTCCGGGGCGCCACACCTCCGGACACCGCCCCGCCCACCGAAGCCACCGATCCCGTGCCGGGCGCGGGCACCCCCGACGACCCCACCCCGAACACCACCGAACCCGGCACGGACCGGCGAACCCCCGAACAGCGGTTCGTCGACGACCTCGAACCCGCCGAGGCGGACGGCCTCGCCCGCAAGCTGGTCGAACCGATCGCCAGGCTGCTGCGCGCCGAACTGCGCGCCGGCCGGGAGCGCGCCGGCCGCCTGCACGACCGGCGCCGCTGACCGACCGACCACGCGGGCGACCACCCACCCCGGACACCTTCGACCTTGGGGACCACCGATGACCGACGACGTCTTCGCCAGCAGCGTCTTCTTCCAACTGTCCGTGGCGGGCAACGACCTGGGCGCTTTCCACACCTGCGACGGCCTGGGCGCGCAGGTCGAGGTCGAGCAGTACGCCGAGGGCGGCAACAACGGGTTCACCTGGCAGCTCCCGTCACGGATCACCTGGACGAACATCACCATGACGCGGCCGGTCACGGCGGACTCGGCGAAGGTGCTCAAGTGGTTCGGCGAGGTGCTCCAGCGGGCCGAGCGCAAGGACGGCGAGATCGTCGCGCTCGCCCCCGACCTGACGCCGATCGTGCGGTGGCAGGTGCTCGGCGTCCTCCCGATCCGGTGGCAGGGGCCGTCGTTCGACCCGAGCCGGTCGCAGGCCGCGGTGGAGACCCTGGAGTTCTCCCACGAGGGCCTTGAGGCTTCCTGACCGGAGAGAGGTCACGTCGTGGCAAGCAAACCCGGGGCGAGCCTGGTCAAGGCCCGCCTGGTGATCATGGAACCGCCGGCCGACGTCGGCGCGAAGCCCGGGGCGAAGCTGGCCACCGTCGCGTTCCAGTTCAACCCGCGCACGCTGGCGCTGCGCAAGTCGGTCGAGTGGCGTCGCCAACCCTCGCGGAGGGCGGGCCAGGCGTCGCTGCCCGAGTTCGTCGGCAGCGGGCCCCGCACGCTGGGCGTGGAGGTCTTCCTCGACGCCACCGCGACGCACGACAACTCGGTGGAGACGGGCGTGGAGAAGCTGATGGTGGCCTGCGTGCCGACGAAGAAGAGCATCGGCAGCAACAAGCCCGCGAGCCCGTGGGTCCGCTTCGAGTGGGGCACCGCCAAGTCGGTGTCGTTCGACGGCGTGCTGTCGAGCCTGTCGGTCGACTACTCGCTGTTCGACGTGGACGGCCGTCCGCTGCGCGCGACGTGCTCGCTGTCGATCGAGGAGGCGGGGGTCGACACCCCCGGCCAGAACCCGACTTCCGGGTCGCACGAAGCCCGCCGCACGCACCGCGTGGTCGCGGGCGACAGCCTGCCGCAGCTCGCGTGGCGGGAGTACGGCGACCCCGGCGCGTGGCGGGCCATCGCCGAGGCGAACGGGATCGACGACCCGCTGGCGCTGGTGCCGGGCGGGGAACTGCTGCTGCCGGGCATCGACGATGCCGGCCCGGAGACCCGGAGGAACCCGATGACGACGTCCTACCGCCGCGAGGCCGACCGATGACCGCCGCCCGGTCCTTCGCCGCCGGCGTGACCGTCGTCGCGAACGCCCCGGTGACCCGGGAGGTGGAGAGCTGCGTCGTGGACGAGAGCGTCGGCCTGCCCGACACGGCCGTGCTGACCTACCGCGACGACAAGCGGACGTTGCTGGCCACGACCGGGATCACCATCGGCACGCCGTTGGAGGTCTCGGTGTCGGCGACCGGCGGCGCCGCGCGCGAACTGCTGTTCACCGGCGAGATCACCGCCGTGGAGATGGAGGTCGACGGCACCGGCAGCTTCACCGTGCTCCGGGCGATGAGCCGGGCGCACCGGCTGTTCCGGGGGCGTCGGGTGGAAGCGTTCCGGAACATGACGGCGTCCGCCGTGATCGCGAAGGTCGCCCGGAACGCGGGCCTGGCGGTCGGTCGGGTCGAGACGTCGCGGATCACCTACAAGCACCTGAGCCAGCCGGGTGTGTCCGACTGGGACTTCCTGCAGGGGCTGGCCCGCGAGCACGGTGCGGTCGTCCGGGTCGACGAGCGGGGGCGGCTGGAGTTCACCAAGCTCCAGCCCGCCGCGCGGGCACCGCGGCCCACCGCCGACGGCAAGAGCCCGTTCCTGCTCCGGTTCGGCGGCAACCTGCTGGTGCTGCGGGCCGCGCTGAGCAGCGCCGAACTCGCGAACGGCGTGCAGGTGCGCGGCTGGGACGTGGCCCGCAAGAAGCCGTTGGTGGCGGTGCGGAACAACACCCCGAGCAAGACGGCCGTTCCCGGCCTGTCGGCGATGAAGGTGAACCAGGCGTTCCGCACGAAGGCGCGGAACCTGGTCACCGACGTCCCCTACGCCACGCAAGCGGAGGCGACGATGGCCGCGCGCTCGTTGGAGGCGTCGATCAGCTCGGGCTACGCCGAGCTGGAAGCCGTCGCGGAGGGCAACCCGAAGCTCCGCGCGGGCGTGCCCATCGCGCTCGGCGGTGCGGGCGAGGCGTTCAGCGGCCGGTACACCGCGACCGCCGTGACCCACGTCCTGGAACCGGGTCAGGGCTACCGGACCACCGTCGTGGTCAGCGCCTCGCACGACCGCTCGCTGGCCGGCCTGGTCGCGGGCGGGACCGCGCCGTCCCGGATGCCGGGCCTGGCGACCGCGATCGTCACCGACATCAAGGAGGAGGGCGGCCAGCGGGGCTGGGTGCGGCTGAAGTTCCCGTGGCTGGATGACAAGTACGTCACCGACTGGGTGCGCACCGTCCAGTTCGGCGGGGTCGGCGGCGGCGGGGTGCTGAGCCCGGACGTCAACGACGAGGTGTTGGTCGGGTTCGAGCAGGGCAGCCTGGACCGGCCTTATGTGCTCGGAGGTCTCTACAACGGGGTGGACAAGCCCTCGCGGCACGACCGGGCGCTGGTGGACCGCCGCAGCGGCAAGGTCAACCGCCGGTCGCTGTCGTCCCGCAAGGGGAACCGGTTGGAGCTGATGGACGGGCCGCGCGCCTCCGGCGTCCGGCTGGCCAGCGGCGACCGGCGGCTGGAGGTGAAGGTCGACGAGAGCCGGGGCCGGCTGGAACTCGCCGTGCGCGGGCCGGGCGGCCGAGGGGTGCTCAGCTCGCTGGTGGTCGACGGCACCGGCATCACGATCGACGCCCGCAACGGGGTGGTCCAGGTCAAGGGCCGGATCATCCGGCTCAACTGACCCGGCCGGCACCCCACCCACCACCCGACCCACCCACTACCCGAGGAGAGCCGACATGCCTTTCGCAGCCCGGACCGGTGACAAGACCTCCCACGGCGGCACGCTCGGGCCGCCGGCGTCGCCCGTGTTGGCGGCCAAGGTGCTGACCGTGCTCGTCGAGGGCGTGCCCGCCGCCGTGGTCGGCAGCGTGCACGCCTGCCCGAAGATGCCCGACCCGCTGCTGGGGCCGTCCAACGTGCTGCTGCCCAGGCCCGCGCCGCCGCCGAGCGTGTTCATCGGCGGTGTCCCGGCGGCCGTCGTCGGGGACCGCGCGGTCTGCCAGGCCACCGTCGTGCTCGGCGCGAAGACCGTGCTGATCGGAGGTCTGCGGTGAGCGCCGACTTCATCGGCCGGGGATGGGGCTTCCCGCTGCGGGTCGGCGCCACGGGCGGCATCGGGATGGTGGAGCGGGACGTGGAGATCCAGCAGGCGATCCGGTTGATCCTGGGCACCGCGCCCGGCGAGCGCCCGATGCGCCCCGAGTTCGGCTGCGGCATCCACGAGCACGTGTTCGCGTCGGCGGACCACGCGACGGCCGGCGACGTCGCCCGCGAGGTGCGCATCGCGCTGGACCGGTGGGAGCCGCGCATCGAGACGACCGACGTCGTGGTGGCGTTCGACTCGGTCGAGGTCGGCACGCTCTACATCGACGTGCGCTACACGGTCCGCGCCACCAACGACCGGCGCAACCTGGTGTTCCCGTTCTACACGATCCCGTCCGAGGAAGGCGGTGGGCGCTGATGGCGCTGCCCTCGCCCGACCTGGACGACCGCCGCTTCCAGCAACTGGTCGACGAGGCCAAGCGGTACGTCCAGGACAGCTGTCCGGAGTGGACGGACCACAACGTGTCCGACCCCGGCGTGACGCTCATCGAGACGTTCGCGCACATGGTGGACCAGCTGGTCTACCGGCTCAACCGGGTGCCGGAGAAGAACTACCTGGCGTTCCTGAACCTGCTGGGGGTGCGGCTGTTCCCGCCGACCGCCGCGAAGGCCGAGGTGACGTTCTGGCTGTCCGCGCCCCAACCGGACACCGTGCTGCTGCCCGCCGGGACCGAGGTCGCGACCGGCGGCGACGCGGACGAGCCGGTCGTGTTCGCCACCGTCGCGGACCTGCCCGTGGTGCCGTCGTCGTTGACGCGCCTGGTCACCACGTCGGCGCGCGGCGACTACGCCGACCGCACCCGTGACCTGGACGAGGGCAAGGACGTCCCGTGCTTCCAGGCCGCTCCGGAGGTCGGCGACGCCACCCTGTTCGGGCTCTCCGCCGCCGTGCCGAGGTGCGCCGTGGTGCTGCGGCTGGACAGCCAGGTCGAGGGCGTCGGCGTCGACCCGCGCCAGCCGCCGCTGGTGTGGGAGGCGTGGGACGGCCGGGGCTGGGTCGCCTGCGCCACCGACGAGGACAGCACCGGCGGGCTCAACCGGCCGGGCGAGGTGGTGTTGCACGTCCCCTCCGGGCACACCGCGTCCGTCGTGTCGGGCCACCGCGCGGGCTGGCTGCGCTGCCGGGTGGTCGAACCGCTGCCCGGCCAGCCGTTCTACCGCGAGTCGCCGACCGTGCGCGAGGCCGAGGCGTTCACCATCGGTGGCACGACGACCGTCGAGCACGCCGAGGTCGAACTCGACGCCGTGCTGGGCGAGTCGGCGGGGGTGCCCGGCCAGGGCTTCCGGCTGCCCGCCGCCCCGGTGCTGACCGACGGGCGGCCGGTGGTCGTGCGGGTGTCGGACGGCGCGGGCTGGCACGACTGGTCGGTCGTGGAGGACTTCGGCTCGTCCGGACCCGACGACCGGCACGTGGTGCTGGACGCGACCGCCGGGGAGGTCCGGTTCGCGCCCGCCGTGCGGGAGCCGGACGGGTCGCTGCGCCGCTACGGCGCGGTGCCGGCCAAGGGCGCGGTGGTGCTGGTGCCGCGCTACCGGACCGGCGGCGGACGGGCGGGCAACGTGGCGCGCGGCGCGATCTCCGTGCTGCGCAGCTCCGAGCCGTACGTGTCGGAGGTGGAGAACCGGGAGGCCGCGAGCGGCGGCGCGGACGCCGAGACGGTGGACGAGGCGAAGGTGCGGGTTCCCCACCAGCTGAGGGTGTGGGACCGCGCGGTGACCGCCCGGGACCACGAGCTGATCGCGCGGCAGGCCGTGCCGTCGCTGGCCAGGGTGCGCTGCCTGCCGGTGGCCGGCGAGACGGGCGGCGCGCGGGTGCTGCTCGTGCCCGACGCGGTCGCCGACGAGGGCGACCGGCTGCGCTTCGAGCAGCTCATGCCGTCCGAGGAGGTGGTGGCGGCGGTGGCGCGGCGGCTCGACGAACGCCGGTTGCTGGGTGCGCGCCTGGTCGTGGAACCGCCGCGCTACCAGGGGATCACGGTGGTGGCCCGGCTGGTCGCCGCGGCGGAGGACGGCCGGGTGCACCGGGCGGCGCTGGACGCGCTCTACCGGTACCTCAACCCGTTGCGCGGCGGCTTGGACGGCACCGGTTGGGAGTTCGGGCACCCGGTGCGGTACGGCGAGGTTTTCGCGGTGCTGCAACGGGTCGCGGGCGTGACGTCGGTGGCGGAGGTCCGGCTGTTCCCGGCCAACCCGCTCACCGGGGCGCGCGGCGAGCCGGTCGAGGACCTGGAACTCGCGCCGAACGCGCTGGTGTTCTCGCACCAGCACCAGATCGCGGTCGGCGCGCGATGAGCCGGGCCGCGCTCCCCGGGCTGCCGAGCACGCACCCGATCGGCCGGATGCTGCCCGGCCTCTACGCCGCCGACGACTTCGCCCAGCGGTTCACCTCGGGGCTGGACTCCGTGCTGTCCTCGATCCTGTCCACTGTGGACAACCTGACGGCCTACCTGGACCCGGCGCTCGCGCCGGAGGACTTCGTGTCCTGGTTGGCGTCGTGGGTGGCGGCGGACCTGGACCCGGCGTGGCCGCTCGCGCGCCGCCGGGACGTCGTGCACCGCGCCGTGGACCTGCACCGCCGCCGGGGCACGGCGGTCGGTCTGCGTGAGCTGCTGGAGGTGTCGCTGGGCGTGCGGGCGGAGGTGCTCGACGGTCCGGGGGTCCGGTGGTCGACCACGCCGGACACCGCGCTGCCCGGCGAGCCGGTGCGGGTCGTCGTGGTGCGGGTGCGCGGGACCGGGGCGGTGGACCGCGAGCTGGTGGAGGCGCTGGTGGCCGCCGTGTGCCCGGTGCACGTGCGGTGCGCCGTGGAGGTGCTGCCGGGGGAGGAGCCGTGACGGCCCGGTCGTGCCCGCAGTGCGGTGCGCCGGTCGGGGACTCCGACGACTTCTGCGGCAACTGCGGCAACTACCTGGGCTGGGGTTCGCGTGACCGGGAGGCCGCCGGGCCGTCGGCCGCCGTGCCGCCGGGTCCTCCCGCCGGCCCGGAGAGCGCGCACGCCGGCCTGCCGGTCGACGGCACGGCGGGTGGTGCGTCGGCCGGTGGCACGGCCGGCAGCGCGCCGCCCGGTGGTGTGGCCGCGGGTCCGGGTGCGCCGCCCGGAGGTGTGGTGCGGGATCGGGCCTCGGGGTATCTGGGGCCGGTCGCGCCGGGCAGGCCCGACGCGAAGCGCCCGCTGCCGACGACGGCCGTCGACGCGGCGGTGGACGGGCCGCCGTGCCCGGCTTGCGGCACCACCAACCCGCCGGGGCGGCGGTTCTGCCGCCGCTGCGCCACCCCGCTGCACCCCGGGGCGTCGGCGGGGTCCGCCGCCCGCCGCCGCAGGTGGCACTGGCGCGGGGACCGCTCGCGGTGGCTGCGCCGGCTGGCCGCCCTGCTGGTGGTGGTCGCGCTGGTCATCGCGGCGTGGCTGTTCCACCCGCAGGCCCTCGCGCTGTGGGAGGACCTGCGCGACCGGCTCGCCACCCCCGAACCCGTCGCGCCCACGAGCGTCACCGCGAGCGCTTCGGTCGCCGATCACCCGGCCGCCGCCGCGGCGGACGGTCTGTCGAATCGCTACTGGGGCGCGCCGGCGGTCGGTGACGAGGTGGAGTTCGCCTTCGCCACCCCGTTCCGGTTGTTGTCCTTGGTGGTGCACGCGGGCGGGTCGGCGGAGGAGGACGGGTTCGTCGCGCAGGCGCGGCCGTCGGCGTTGAAGGTGGTCGTCACCACGCAGGACAGCCGCACGCAGTCGCTCACGGTGAACCTGGCCGACCGGCCGGGCCCGCAGCGCACCGACACCGGCATCAGCGACGTGGTGCGGGTCCGCCTCACCGTGGCCGCCGCCACCGGCCTCACCGAGGGCAGGCACATCGCGCTGGGCGAGGTCGAGTTCTTCCGCCGCCCTTGACCGGTCCCTGACCCGTCACCCCTGGTCAGCGCGCCCCCGGCCGGGGGCGCGCGGGCGTCTGAAGAACCCGTGTAGACGCGTTTGAGAAAGCGTGAAGCCGCGCCCCGGACACTCGGAGAGGCAATCCGGAACTGTGGGAGGCAGTGGTGGAGAAGCGAGTTCGGGTCGTCGTCCAGTCCTCGGATCACCTCAGCCGGGCGGGTCTGACCAGCTTCCTCGGGTCGTGCCCCGAGGTCGCGCTGGTCGAGGCGGACCGGTGGGGCGACGCCGACGTGGCGGTCGTGGCGGTGGGCAGGTTGACCGACGAGGTGGTGGCCGGGCTGCGCCGCTCGGCGGTGGACGCGCGGGTGCCCGTGGTGCTGGTGCTCGACGAGATCGGCGAGGCGGACGTGCTGACCGCCGTCGAGTGCCGGGTGGTGGCGTTCCTGCCGCGCGCGGGCGCGACCGGCGACCGGGTGCTGCGCAGCGTGCTGGCCGCCGCGGCCGGCGGCGGGGTCATGCCGCCGGCCATGGTGGCCGAACTGCTGGACCACGTGCGGCGGTTGCAGCGCCAACTGGTGGCGCCCTCGTCGGAACGGGGCCGGCTGACCGGCCGCGAGGTGGAGGTGCTGCGGCTGATGGCGGACGGGTTGGACACCGCCGAGATCGCCACGACGCTGTCCTACTCGGAGCGGACGATCAAGAACGTCTTCTACGGGATCACCAGCAGGCTGAACCTGCGCAACCGGCCGCACGCGGTCGCCTACGCCCTGCGCAAGGGGGTGATCTAGGTGACCGCGTTCCCGGACGAGGCGCGACTGCGGCGGATGGTGGAGCGGTCGGTGCGCAGCCGCCGCCCCGACGTCCGGCCCGGGTTCCGGGAGCCGGCGTGGGTGATGTCGGACGACGGGGTGATCGGCGTCCCGCCGGACGGGCCGGACCCGGTGCCGCCCGGTCCGGCCGGGTGCACCGGACCGGGTCCGGCCCGGTGCGATCAGGCGGGGTGCCCGCTGACCCGCCGGACGTCCCAGGCGGCCCCGAGCCCCCGGTAGAGCGACACCGCCTCACGGCGGGTGCCCGCCCCCTCGTCGGCGCGGCCCCGCCGGTCGAGCAGGTCCGCCGCGTCCTCCAAGGTCTGCGCCAGCTCGTAGGTCCGGCCGACCGACCGGTAGTGCGCGGCCACCTCCAGCAGCCCCTCCGGGTCGCCGTCGAACAGGCAGCGGCAACGGCGCGCCGCCGCCGCTGCCCGCGCCACCGACGTCTCCCGGCCCGCTTCGTCCTCGCACGCCTCGACCGCAACCCGCGCCGTGGCGCGGTCGCCCAGGTGCAGCGCGATCCGCACCAGCTCCGGCAGCCACTGGTGCCGCAACGTCGTCTGGACCGCGTGCCCGGTGTCCAGCAGGTGCCCGAGCAGTTCGCCGGCCGCCGCGTGGTCCCCCTCGCGGACGGCCGCCGTCGCCGTCGCCGCCACCAGGAAGTCGCAGTTCTCCCGGTAGGCGACGGTCACCAGGGGAATCTCGCTGCCTGCCGCGAGGTGCGCCCGCAACCGGGTTTCGTCGTCGCGGTGCGCGGCGATCAGCGCGAGCACCCCGTGCAGCAGCACCGGGCCGCCTTCGCGCAGCCCGAACCCGGTGAGTTCCGGGTCCTCGGCCAGGACGCCCTCCAGCCGCGCCACGGCGTCGTCCCAGTCGCCCAGCCAGAACCGGTGCACGGCGGTGCCCACGTGCAGGCTCGCCACGGGGGTGCCCGGTCCGGTCGCGGCGAACGCCAGCCGCAGCGTCTCGGTCGCCTCGTCCAGCCGGTCCAGGCACTGGAGGGTGAACACCCGGTTGTCGAGCAGCACCAGCCGCAGGTCGGTGAGGCCCGGGTCGCTGCCGACGACCTCCAACGCCTGGTCCAGGTACCCGACCGCGCGCACGTAGTCCCGGCGGACCACGGCGACCTGCCACAGCACCTCCAACGCCTGCCCGACGGCGAACGGATCACCACCGCGCCTGCCCGCCTCGATGGCCCGCCGCGCGCTGATCTCCGCCGCGTCCAAGTCGCCCACCCCGGCCCGCTGCACCAGCGCCAGCAGCGACAGCAGCCGGGCCCGCCAGGCGTCGGTCAGCACCGGGTCGGCCAGTGCCTCGTCCAGCGCCGCCAACGCGTCCTGCGGGCGTGAGGCGCGGAACGGCACGTAAGCCAGCGTCCACCGCGCTTCGGCGATCCGGTCCGGGTCGTGCAGGCGGGGCAGCGCGCGCCGGGTCTGCTCCTCGGCCTCGGCGTCGTGGCCGAGCCGGAACAGCGCGTTGCCCAGGTACGCGGTGAGCACCGGGTCGTCCGCGCCGCGCAGGCCCCGGTGCAGCAGTTCGACGGCCACCAGCGGCGCCCGGTGCACCAGCGCCGGCGCGCGCGCCACCAGCCACGGGACCGCCCACGACCCGATCCCGTCCGTCGTGGCGAGCAGCTGCCCGGCCACGTGCTCGACCGGCGCGCCGGCAGCGGCGAGCGCCTGGGCGGCCTGCTGGTGCAGGGCCGTGCGCACGGCCGCCGACGTGCCGTCGTAGAGCGCCTGGCGGATCAGCGGGTGCCGGAACGCCACGCGCGGCCCGGCCCCGCGCAGCACGCCCGCCGCGATGGCCTCGGTGAACGCGGGCAGCAGCACCGGCACCGGTCGGCCCAGCACCACCGCCAAGTCGCCCACCGCGAACTCGCCGCCCAGCAGCGCCGCGAACCGCAGCACCTCCCGGGTCGGCGTGGACAGGAAGTCCAGCCGGTCGGTCACCGCCGACACCAGCGACGGCGGAGCGCGGTCCAGCACGTCCGGCGACACGTCCGCCAGCCCGGTGTCGAACCGGACGGCGTGCTCGCGCACCAGCGTGTCGGCCACCTCCCGCGCGTAGAGCGGGTTGCCGCCCGCCCACCCGGCGATCCGGCGCAGTCCCGGGCCGGGCTCGCCGCCGACCAGCCCGGCCACGATCCCCGCCACGGCGGAGTCGGTCAGCGGAGCCAGGTCGAGCACCGCGCCGCCGCCGGACGTCACGTCCCGCCGCAGCCGCGCCACCCCCGGCCGCCGGGGCACCGGTCGCGCGGCGACGATCAGCAGCAGGGGCAGCCGCCGGGTGCCGGCGACGAGCTTGCGCCACAGCTCCACGGTGTCGTCGTCGGCCCACTGGAGGTCGTCCAGCGCCAGCACGAGCGGACCGTCCGCGCACAGCTGCTCCACCAGGGCCGCCAGCCGGCCGGCGGCCTGCGCGGTCGGGTCGGCGGCGGCGAAGACCGACCCGGCGGCGGGCCTGCGGTCCCGCAACGCCCGCGCGACCCCGGCCCGCCGGGGATCGGGCGAGTCCACGTCGACGCCCAGGCAGTCCACGGCGGACTGGAGCGGGAGCCGGGCGCTGAGCTGGTCGGCGACGGCGTGCGCCAGCTGGTGCCCGGCGGCGGACGCCCGCGCCAGCGCCACGTCGAGCAGGGCCGACTTGCCGATGCCCATCTCGCCCTCGATCCACAGCGCCCGGCCCCGCCCGGCGGCGAGGTCGCCGACCACGTCGAGCACCGCCGCCACCTCGTCGGCCCGCCCGAGGAGCACCGGCTCCGCCCGCCTGGCCGGCGCGAGTTCCCGCCGGGGGGCGAGCGACGCCGGCACCGCGCCCAGCGCCCGTTCGTGCGCGGCGCGCAGCCCGGGGCCGGGTTCGACGTCGAGTTCGGCCCGCAGCACCTGCCGGGCCTCGCGGAACACCTCCAGCGCCTCCGCGCCGCGCCCGGCCTGGTGCAGCGCGGCCATCAGCAGCTCCCGCGCGCGCTCCCGCAGGGGTTCCTCGGCGACCAGCGCACCGAGTTCGGCGATCACCTCCGGGTGCGCCCCGGCGGCCAGCGCGGCCTCCGCCCACAGCTCCCGCGTCGCCGTCCGGGCCTCGGCGAGCCGCAGCCGCTGCGCGTGGACGAACGGTCCCTCCAGCCCGGTCATCGGGCTGCCCCGCCACAGCGCCAACGCCTCGTCCAGCGACCGCAACGCCGCCTCCGGCGCGCCGGAGGCGAGTTCTCGGCGCGCCCGCTGCCGCAGCGACTCGAACTCGGCGACGTCCGACGCCGCCGGGTCGAGCACCAGCCGGTAGCCCGCGCCGACCGACTCCAGCAGCCGCGCCGGCGTGCCGCGCGGCCGTTCCGGCTCCAACGCCTTGCGCAGCAAGGAAACGTAGGTGTAGACGCTGCCCTCGGCGGTGGCCGGCGCATCGTCGCCCCACACGGCCCTGATCAGCTCGTCCCGCCGCACGGTCGCGCCCGGCCGCAGCGCCAGCACGGCGAACACGCCGCGCTGGCGGGCAGAGCCGAGCACGACCTCACGCGCACCACTCCAGGCGCGCACCGGTCCCAGCAACGCGACCCGGAGCGCTTGTCCCGAGGTCATCCCGTCCGATCCTCCTGTCCTGCGGCCGGGCGCGGCCACGTCCTCCAACACCCGGCCGGCCGTGGTGCCGCGCGAGACCGGCACGAGCCCGGTCCGCAGCCGGGCCACCCGGTGCGCCGTAGCCGCAGGCACGCGTCCCGGCGCGGCTCCCGCAGCCCCGTCCAACCGGACCGCACTCCGCGCCCGTCCGCTCATCCGCGCAAAGCGAGCCCGGCCACTCCCGCTCACCGGACGAGCGATACCGCATAAAACCGCGTCGTCACCGGCGCGTGTCGGTCTTCGCCGGGCGGTCAACGGAAACCACCACTCATTCACATTGACCCTATTGTGTGGTGCATTCCACAGCCATGCTGTCCGGTGGGCGGTATCCGCGCGTTCGTGGTGGCTTCGCCCGACGTGGGGCCCAGTCGGTGGATGAACCGCCCGAACCGTAGCTGACCTGCGAATACCCACACCGCGCCCACGGTCGGGAGCGCGCGCCGGCCGGACTCGCAACATGGCATGACAACGACGCTAACGACGTTCGAGGCGTTTGTCATCGTCCCGGAAACAATTCCCCTTTGACCGGCCGCGGCACGCCGGCCTGTCCATTGAGGACGAATCGGTCCGGCTGTTCGACCGTGATTTCCCGCGATTCCTCCCGTTCTGCCACCCGCTGGACACACGGTCGGTTCCTCGACGAACCCACCGCCGGGCCCGATCCGCCGATGCGGTCCGTGTCCGAGCAGTGGGCCGCCGACGCCCGCGCCGAAGGCGGACCCGCAGAAGATCGTCCACGCTGGTGTCGACGGCCCGGACCAGCGGCGGAACGAACCTCGCCGGCAGGTCGGCGATCGCCACGGCGCGGGACGCCGTGCGGCGTGGACCGGCGTCGGGCAGACGCGGACAGGCAGGGTGTCGTCGGGCAGCGCGCCTCCGAGTCCGCATGGTTCACACGGTGTGGCCCGGTCCTGTCCGGTGCGTCGGGTCGGTGAGGGTGTGGATGCTCCGGTCCAGCCGGTTCTCGTAGTAGGTGAGGAAGTCGGGTCCGAGTGCCCAGTGGTCCTCGGCGTGCGGTTCGATCACCCGTCCTCGTGAGGGGTCGGTGAGGATCAGGCCGGTCTCGTGCCCGCAGCCCGTCTGCACGATGGTCACGCCGACACCGGCTGGATGATGCTGAGGATTGAAGTCGTCACGGTCCGCGGCCGGCGCTACCTCCTGGACGCCACCGAGTCCGCGTTGACGTGGGACGGACCACCCACCGACCGTGACCCCACATCCCTGGTCACCGCAGTGCCGGGTCACGTCCCGGGACTGCGCGAGCCGACGAGGCCCGGGGTGGCGGGCGGGTGGGTTGCCACGAACACCGCCCGTTAAACAATCGATATCAATCGAGATGGGACCGCTCGGAAAACTCGCCTGGAAACCTGCACGAAAAGAAGCCCGGTCCGGAATATGCGGGTCAGGCGTTTTCCACACTCCTTCGGTCTTTCGCAGGTAATGCCGGGAACCTACTAAATTGGCGGCTCAACCACCGGTCGGACGGCTTAGCGTCAATAGGCGACAGGTCCGAAACAGGCCCGGATCGACTCGGGCCAGACCGGAAGGAACGGATCGATGAAAAAGGTGAAGGCCCTGGTCGCGGTGGCCTCGGCGCTGGCGGCGCTGACCGTCGGGACCATCGGGGTCGGGACGGCCTCCGCAGAGGTGTACAACGTGCAGGAAGCCCGCACATTGTGCCGCGCGGACGACGTCGACGTGCGGTACTCTCCCGGCGGAGGCCCGACGGGACGGACCGTGATCCGGAACCAGACCGTCAACGTGATCAACCACCGCGACGGCGTGTGGTGGGAAATCGACTCGCCGTACTACGGATTCGTGCTGGCGCAGTACTTCTGCTGATCGGCCACCACGACCGCGACGGGAGGCCACCGGGCTCGCTCGGTGGCCTCCCGTCGCTCGCGGACAAAAGGGGAAGACGGAAACACGTCCGGCGGCACCCGTCAGCCGCCCGGCCCATCTCGCCACGGAATCGAATCGTACGCAATTGCAGGCCGGGCTCCATTGATCCACGACCAGCACGAACACCGGACTGCCGAAATGTTGGACCACTGCGTGACGCGATATCGGTTGCGCCCTTGCAGTTCCCGGGAGATCGTCCAGTACTGCTGTAGTGCACGCCCTGCGGCTTCTGCCGGGCGGTCGCCGGACACTCGTGGTCACGATGGGCGGTGACGCCGCTTGAGGTGCCACGACCGGAGGCCGGCTCAGCCGCCGCCGCCACCGACTGGTTGACCGAGTCGCCGGCCGGTCGCCGGCTCGTCCGGTTTGGTTTCGCAGTCGAGCGCAGTCGGCGCTCGCGACGCACCGCGCCGCTCCTGATGCCGTTGGTCGCGAACCCGATCGCTGTGGTGTGCCCTCGGCGACCGCAGGGATCCGTGCAGACGACCACGCAGACGCGCGGCACCGACGCCGTCCGAGCCGGACCGCCCCGAGGTGCCACTGCCCGTGAGGCCCTTCGCGGAGCCGTCGTGTGCGGGAGGTCTTGTAGAGGTGGCCGCTTGGGCTGGGGAGCAAAGACCAGTCGGGCTAACCCAATCTCGCCCAATCTGTATTTCTCTGGAGATTGGGTTGTATTGAGTGGTCCATTGGGTGAAACTCGGGTACTCCATCAGGTGGCAGAGAGGCCAAACTCGTGGAACGCACCCGACGTGTCGCCGCAGTGGTCGGCGCGGTAGCGCTTGTTGGTTCGGGCTTGATTTCCTGTGGTGACGCGTCCGGAGGGGGCGGGGACGCGGTCACCTACATGACGGCCTTCGGCACGCTCGGCCGCGAGGCCGCGGTCTACGTCGCCGAGGCGAAGGGCTACTTCCGGGACGTCGGGATCGACGTGACGATCAACCCCGGGCAGGGCACCGGGGACAACATCAAGCTGATGACCGCCGGCAAGGCGGACTTCGCGCCGTTGGGCGCGCTGTCGTTGGCGCAGGCCGTCAGCGGTCAGCCGGACCTCGGGATCAAGGCGGTTGCCGCGCTCGACCAGCACACCATGGCCTCGGTCATGACCACCGCCAAGTCCGGTGTCCGGCAGCCCGGGGACCTGGTGGGGAAGGCGATCGGTGGACTGCCCAACTCGGAGGTGCCGGCGCTGTTCGGCTCCTTCGCCCGGGCGGCGGGGTTCGACCCCGGGTCCGTGCGGCAGGTCAACGCCACTGCCACCCAGCTCCCCGGACTGCTCGCCGCCGGGTCGGTCGATGCGATCGGGCAGTACGTCGTCGCGGAGGGCCTGATCCGCAAGGCGGTCGGTGGTGACGTGGTCGTGTTGCCGTTCCGGCAGTACCTGCCTGACGTCTACGGGTCGCTGCTGTCGGTGCGCACCGCGTTGATCGAGCAGAACCCGTCGCTGGTGGATCGCTTCGCCAAGGCGTTGATCAAGGGGCTGGACTACGCGGTAAGCAACCCCGACGAGGCCGGGAAGCTGCTCCACGACGCCGTGCCGGCCCAGGACGCCGGTCAGGCCGCCGCCGAGCTGCGGGCGTTGGCCCCGTTCGTCCGGGTGGACGGCGTCGCGGTCGGCTCGGTCGACCGGACCCGGGCGGAGCGGATGCTCGGCGCGTTCGCCCAGGACGGGCTGCTCAAGGGCGCGATGTCGTTCGAGGACGTGTTCAGCGCCGGGGCGAAGGTGTCGCCGTGATCGACATCGAGGACGTCTCCAAGGTGTACGCCCGCGCCGGCGACCAGGTGCACGCGTTGGACCGGGTCGGCCTGCGGGTGCGGGCGGGGGAGTTCGTGACGTTGCTCGGCCGTTCCGGGTGTGGGAAGTCCACGCTGCTCAAGACGATCGCCGGCCTGGAGCGCCCCACCTCGGGTGTGGTGCGGATCGGCGGCGAGGTTGTGGACAAGCCGCGTCGGGACGTCGGGATCATGTTCCAGAAGACGGCGTTGCTGCCGTGGCGCAACGTGCTGGACAACGTGCTGCTGCCGGTCGAGATCATGCGCCGGGACGTGCGCGCGCACCGCGACCGCGCGGTGGAGTTGCTCGAACTGGTGGGGTTGACGGGGTTCGAGCGCCGGCGGCCCGGCGAGCTGTCGGGCGGGATGCAGCAGCGGGTGTCGCTGTGCCGGTCGCTCATCCACGACCCGGACGTCCTGCTGATGGACGAGCCGTTCGCCGCCCTCGACGCCCTGACCCGGGAGGAGCTGGCCGAGGAGTTGCAGCGGATCTGCGTCGGGCAGGGCAAGACCGTGGTCTTCGTGACGCACTCCATCGACGAGGCGGTGCTCCTCGCCGACCGCACGGTGGTGATGTCGCCCCGACCGGGGCGGGTCGCCCGCGTGGTCGACATCGACGCCACCCGCCCGCGCAGCCTCGGGCACAGCGAGCAGAGCGGGTACCTGGCCGAGCGCCGGGAACTCCTGCACGACCTGCTCTTCGGGCGGGCGGAGGCGTTGTCGTGAAACGGGATCGGGTCGGTGCGCCGACGTGGTCGGGTCTGCCGAAGGTGCTCCTGCCGGTGCTGGCGGTCGCGCTGTGCCTGGTCGCCTGGTGGCTGCTCACCGTCGTCACCGGCTGGTCGGAGGTGCTGCTGCCGTCGCCCGGTCTGGTGGTCGACCGGCTGTGGTCCGAGCGGGAGCTGATCCTGGACAACACCTGGGTGACGCTGACCGAGATCCTGCTCGGCTTCGCCTTGGCCGTGGTGATCGGCGTCCCGCTCGGGGTGGCGATCGCGTACTCCGCCGTGGTGGACCGGATGCTGTCGCCGGTGCTGTTCGGGTTCAACGCGATCCCGAAGGTCGCGGTGGCGCCGATCCTGGTGGTGTGGGCCGGTTTCGGCCCGGCACCGAAGGTGATCATGGCCGTGCTGCTGGCGTTCTTCCCGATCGTGCTCTCCGCGGCGGCGGGCATGAAAGCCGCGCCCGCCGAGTACCGCGAACTGCTGCGCTCGCTGGACACCTCGCCCGTGCAGGCGTTCCTCAAGGTCCGGCTGCCCGCTTCGCTGCCGCACATCTTCGTCGGTCTGAAGAACGCCATCACCCTCGCCTCGATCGGCGCGGTGATCGGTGAGTTCGTCGGTGCGAGCGAGGGGTTGGGCTACCTGGTCGTGGTGTCCGGCAGCACGGCCGACACCGCGCTCGGGTTCGCCGCCGTCGCCGTGCTCGCGGTGCTGGCGATGGCCCTCTATTACGTCGTCGTGGCCGTCGAGTCCTGGCTCGTGCCCTGGGTCGACGAGACCTGACCCCCACCCCCGCCCCAGGTCGGACGACCCGAAAGGTCCTTTTCCATGCCCCGATACGCCAAGGCCGAAGCGCGCGAGTGGGCGCGCCGGCACATGCGCGGCACGGCGAACACCACCATCGCGTCCTACAGCGCGGATCTCCGCTCCCTCAACGAGAAGGGCATCCGGCACGACATCAGGCGCGCGATCGAACTCGGTTTCGGCGGCACGCTGATCAGCGCCGAGACCGCGCTCACGGTGGACGAGTACGAGCGGTTCACCGCGTGGGCCGCCGACGAGGCGGAGGGTCGGCTGCACATCATCTTCCACGCCGCGTTCAACACGCTGGAGGAGAACGTCGAGGTCGCGAACCGCGCCTCGGCGGCGGGCGCGGACTACGCGCTGCTCGGCTACCCGGCCAACTTCTACCCGACGACGAACGCCGAGGTGTACGACTACACCAAGGCGTTCTGCGACGGCGTGGACCTCGGCGTGATGCTCTTCCCGGTGCCGCTGTGGAACTTCAGCCGGCTGCACCCGGCCGACATCGACCCCGTGATGCTGGTGGACCTGGTCCGGGACGTGCCCAACGTCGTGGCGATCAAGGCCGAGGGCGCGATGCCGCTGACCGCCGGGCTGCTCGACGTGCACCGCCGGCTGTCGGACGAGGTGGTGATCTCCTGCCCGCTGGAGAAGGAGATCATCCCGCTGATGAGCTACGTGCCGTTCCAGTACAGCGGCACCAGCAACTTCGAGTACTACGGCACGTCGATGCCCAGGATGTTCGCCGCCGCGAGCGAAGGCGACATGGACACCGCGATGGACATCTACTGGTCGATCATGCCCGCCCGCAACGCCAACGCCGCGGTGGGCACCTACGTCCCGCAGACCGGACTGATCAACCGGATGCTGTGGAAGTACCAGGGTTGGCTCAACGGCATGAACGGCGGACCGCTGCGGCAGCCGACGATGAAGGCGTCCGACCGGCAGATGGAGACGCTGCGCCAAGGCGTCGTCGCCTCGGGGATCGCCGACACCCGGGAGCCCAACCACGCGTTCTTCGTCGGCCGGAACCCAGTCTGAGGAGCGGACAGTGAACATCAACGGCATCGCGCGCATCGTCTACGGAGTCGGCGACCTCCGACCCGCCACGAGGTTCTTCCACGACCTCGGCCTCGTCGCCGAGCCGGAGGGCGACGGCCGCGTCGTGTTCCCGCTCGCCGAGGGCTCCGGGGTGGAACTGCGGCGCGCGGACGACCCGGCGCTGCCCGCGCCGTTCCTCGGCGGGGACGGTCCCCGGGAACTGGTGTGGGGCGTGCCCACGCCCGAGGACCTCGTGGCCGTGCGGGATGAACTGGCCCGGGACCGGGAGGTCGCGGAGTCTGCGGACGGCGTGCTGCACACGCGGGACGACGCGGGCATCGCGATCGGTTTCCAGGTCTACCGGCGGACCGAGCCGGTGGTGGTCGGCTCGCCGGAGAACGCACCGTCCGACGTGCGCCGGTTCAACGCCCGCCGGCAGTGGTACGACCGCGCCCGACCGAAGATCATCTTCCACGCCGTGTTCGGTTCCCCGGACGCGGTGGCCGGCATCGACTTCTACCGCGAGCGCCTCGGCTTCCGGGTCACGGACGTGCTGCGCGACAAGGGCGCCTTCCTCCGCGCGCCGGGCCGCTCCGAGCACCACAACCTGTTCCTGTTCCGCGCGCCGCGCACCCTGTTCAGCCACCTGTCCTTCGCCGTCGAGAGCATCGACGAGCTGATGGCGGGCGCGAACCACATGCGGCGGTCGGGCTGGTCGGACACCAGCCGGATCGGCCGGCACCGGGCGTCTTCGATGATCTTCAACTACACGCCGTGCCCGGCCGGCGGCCGGGTCGAGTACTCCGCCGACGGCGACTACGTGGACGACGACTGGCAGCCGAGCGTGTGGTCCGAGCGGTTCGCGCACGTGTACTGGGACAGCGAACTCCCGGCGGACGACCGCGCGCCCGAGCCCGACATCGTGCCGCTCGACGGACCGGTGTCGGCGTACCTGGGGGAGGGGCGTTGAGCATCCGCAGGGTGGTGACCGGCCACGACCGGCACGGCGTCGCGGTCGTGCTGGACGACGCGGCGGCGACCAACTCGCGCCGCCGCGCCGCGTCCGGCGGACTTGTGTCGACCTTGATCTGGACGACCGGGGAGAGCCCGGCCCGGGTGGACGCCCCGGACGACCGGGGCGCGGTGGAGATCGGTGTCGCGCCACCGCCGGGCGGCAGTGCTTTCCGCGTGGTGGAGTTCCCGCCGCTGCGCGGTGAGTCCACATTGGACCAGGATGCGATCCTGGCCGAGATGGGCATCGCCGGCGACGCCGGGATCGGCGCGCGACACCCGTTCACCCACCGCACCGCGTCGCTGGACTACGGGGTCGTGCTCACCGGTCGGATTCGGCTGCTGCTCGACGACGGCGAGGTGGTCCTGTCGGCGGGTGACGTGCTGGTGCAGCAGGCGAACAACCACGCGTGGGTCAACGATTTCGACGAGCCGTGCACGGTCGCGTTCGTGCTTCTGGACGCGACGGTGAGTGAGAGGAACCCAGGATGACCACGGATTGGCACGACCTCGTCTCCCAGCCCCGCCACGACCTGGTGGCCGAGCGCGGTGTGCGGGTGCCGATGCGCGACGGCGTGGAGCTGGCGGTCGACGTCTTCCGGCCGGCCGACGGCGGTGGCTTTCCCGCGCTGCTGTCGTACTCGCCCTACGGCAAGGACGTGCAGCGCGTGCTGGACAACCAGCGCCCGCACAGCTCGCGGACCGGGAACGGCGGCCAGGAGGCGGGCGACACCGGTTACTTCGTCAGCCGGGGCTACGCGCACGTGATCGCCGACGTGCGGGGCTCGGGTGATTCCGGTGGCACGTACGACTTCCAGGGCCGCAAGGAGCAGCTGGACGGGTACGACCTGATCGAGTGGATCGCCGAACAGCCCTGGTGCGACGGGAACGTCGGGATGCTCGGCATGTCGTACTTCGGCGTCGTGCAGAACCTGGTGGCCGCCACCCGGCCGCCGCACCTCAAGGCCATCGCGCCGTACGAGGCGTACACCGACCGGTACCGGCACTCGGTCTACCACGGCGGGATCTTCGACGAGGGTTTCTTCCACCAGTGGTTCGAGCACCTGAGCGTCGCGCCGCAGCGCCCGCTGATCCGCGACTTCCTGCCGGACGGCGAGATCGAGCGGCGGCGGGCCGCCCTGCTGTCGACGCCGGAGATCGAGGACAGCCCGTACCTGCACGTCCAGTTGAAGTACGAGAACAAGAACCCGCTGATGTTCGACTTCCTGATCGAGCCGCACGACGGGCCGTACTACTGGGAGCGGTCCGGCAACCGCGTGCTGGACCGGATCGAGGTGCCCGCGTTGCTGATGGCGCGGTGGAGCGGGTGGCCGATCCACCTCGCGGGCGCCTTCGAGGCGTGGCGGGGCATCACCTCGACCAAGAAGATGATCATCATGGAGACGGAGTGGGTCACCGGGCCGATGCGGCCGTGGCGGGACCACCAGGACGTCATCCTGCGCTGGTACGACCACTGGCTCAAGGGCAACGACACCGGCATGCTGGCCGAGCCGCCGATCACCCTGCTGGTCAAGGGTTCCGGTGCGACCCGCCACGAGTACGAGTGGCCGCTCGCGCGGACCGCGTGGACCAGGTTCCACCTCAGGGCCGGCGGCGGGCTCGACCGCGCGCCGGACACCTCGGGTGCGACGGCGGAGTTCGAGAACGACCCGTGGATCCGGCCCGGCCTGCTCTCGCCCGGCCTCGACTTCGACACCCCGCCGCTCACCGCGCCGCTGGAGGTGACCGGGCCGATCGCGTTGCGGCTGCGGGCCGAGCTGGACCAGCCGGACGCCACCTGGATCGTCAGCCTGCGGGACGTCGCGCCAGACGGCACCTCGACCGTGGTCACGAAGGGCTGGCTGCGGGCGTCGCACCGGGCCCTCGACCCGGAGAAGTCCGAGCCGTACAAACCGTTCCACCCGCACGACCGCACCGACCCGGTGCCGGTCGGCGAACCCCAGGACTACGACATCGAGCTGCGCGAGACGTCCACGGTGTTCCGGCCGGGGCACCGGCTGCGGCTGGAGGTGCGCGGCCAGGACACCCAGACCGAGGAACCGGTGTGGTACCACACCTGCAACCCGGTGGTGACCGAGCACCGGCTGGTGCTGGGCGGCTGCTGGTTGCTGCTGCCGGTGATCGAGGCGTGATGGCGCACTCCACACCGAGGTTCGTCTCCGCCGAGCAGGCACGGTCCCTTTTGGACTGGCCGGGCGCGATCGAGGCCATGGCCGACGCCTACGAGACCCCGCCCGCGCCCAGGGCGTTCCCGCCTCGGTCGTTCGCCGAGCACGACGGGGCGTGGCTGCGGGCGCACACCGGTGTGCTCACCACCGGCGGTGTCATGGGGGCCAAGCTGTTCGCGCGGTCGCCGGGGCGGGCCGTGTCGTTCGTCGTCGTGCTGTTCGACCAGGGCACCGGCGAAGTGGTGTGCCTGCTGGACGGTTCGGCGATCACGGCGTGGCGGACCGCCGCCACCTCGGCGCTCGCGGCGAGCCGGTTGACCCCCGGACGTCGGCACGAGGTGGCGGTCGTGGGCAGCGGGCTGGAGGCGCGGACGCACGTGGCCGCGCTGGCCTCGGTCGGGCTGGTGGGCTCGGCGCGGGTGTTCAGCCCCACCGCCGCCAACCGCGTGCGCTTCGCCGAACGGGCGTCCGCCGAACTCGGGATCGACGTCGTGCCGGTCGGGTCGGCGGAGGCCGCCGTCACCGGCGCGAGCCTGGTGGTGGGCGCGGCCCGGTCCCGGGACGAGACCCCGACCTTCGACCGGGTCGACGACGGTGCCCTGGTGCTGTCGATCGGGTCGACGCTGCCCGCGCAGCGGGAGGTCCCGGTGGAGCTGATCGCCCGCTGCGACCTGATCGTCGCGGACGACCCGGACGAGGTCGTGGCGTCGACGGGCGACCTCATCGCCGCCCGCCGGGCGGGTGTCGACGTCCGCTCCCGGACGGCGTCGTTGCACGACCTGTGCGCGGGCGCGCTCGCCGATCGCGTCGCGTCCTCGCGGCTGACCATGTACAAGTCGGCGGGTTCGGCCTTGCAGGACCTCGCCCTCGCCTCGTGGCTGCACGAGCGGGCGCGGTCGACCGGCGAGTCGCCCCCGCTCCGGTTCGAGCTCAAGCCACCACCGGAGAGGAGCCCGCGATGACCGGGCTGTCGGATCCCGGCCTGCTCCGCGAGGCCGCGCTGGTCGCCGGTGCCTGGATCCCGTCGGCCGGGACGGGGACCACCGTCCGCAACCCGTCGACGGGCGAGGTCGTCGGATCGACCCCGGACCTCCCCGAGCGCGACGTGCGGCGCGCGATCGACGCCGCGGCCGGCGCGCTGCGGGACTGGTCGGCGCTCACCGCGCACGAACGCGCGGCCGTGCTCCGGCGGTGGCACGACCTGATCTCGGAGCACCGCCGGGACTTGGCCCGCATCATGACGTCGGAGCAGGGCAAGCCGCTGCGCGAGTCCGTCGCGGAGATCGCCTACGCCGCGTCGTTCGTGTCCTGGTACGCGGAAGAGGCGACCCGGACCTACGGCGAGGTGATCCCCACCTACGACCCGGACCGCCGGATGATCGTGGTCAAGGAACCGGTGGGGGTGTGCGCGGCCATCACGCCGTGGAACTTCCCGGCGGCGATGGTGACCCGCAAGGTCGCGCCCGCGCTGGCGGCCGGCTGCACGGTGGTGGTCAAACCCGCGCCCGGCACGCCGTTCTCGGCGCTGGCGCTGGCGGAACTCGCCGTGCGGGCCGGGCTCCCGGCCGGTGCGCTGTCCGTCGTGACCGGCGACGCCGAGTCGATCGGGCGGGTGCTGTGCGCGGACCGGCGGGTGCGCAAGCTGTCCTTCACCGGGTCGACGGCGGTCGGGAAGGTCCTCATGGGACAGTCGGCGGCGACCCTCAAGCGGCTGTCGCTGGAACTCGGTGGCAACGCGCCGTTCCTGGTGCTGGACGACGCGGACGTGGACGCGGCGGTGCGGGGCTGCGTGGACTCGAAGTTCCGCAACACCGGGCAGACCTGCGTGTGCGCGAACCGGATCATCGTGCAGGAGCGGGTGGCCGACGAGTTCGTGGCCAAGCTCGCCGACGCGGTGGCGGCGCTGCGCGTCGGCGACGGCTTCGACCCGGAGGTCGACCAGGGGCCGTTGATCGACGAGCACGCCGTGCGCAAGGTCGAGCGGCACCTGCGGGACGCGGTCGAGCGAGGTGCGACCGTGCTCACCGGCGGTGGCCGGCACCGGCTGGGCGGCAACTTCTTCGAGCCCACGGTGCTCGCCGGCGCGACCCCGGACATGCTGCTGGCGCGGGAGGAGACCTTCGGGCCGCTCGCCCCGGTGTTCCGGGTCGCCGACGAGGACGCGGCGGTGGACCTGGCCAACACCACCGGCTCCGGGCTGGCCGGCTACGTCTACGGGCGGGACGTGGGCCGGGTGTGGCGGGTCGCCGAACGGCTCGACGTCGGCATGGTCGGGGTGAACACCGGCCTGCTGTCCTCGGCCTACGCGCCGTTCGGCGGGCGCAAGGAGTCCGGCTTCGGGCGGGAGGGCGCGCGGGCCGGGATCGAGGAGTACCTGGAGACCAAGTACGTGGCGTTCGCCGGGATCGGTCAGCCCGGCAGGTAGCTGCTCGACGTGATGCGGCGGTGCGTGGTCTCCAGGTGCAGCCGCATCCACCGCTCGGCGGCCTCGGCGTCGCCGGCGCGGATCGCGTCCACGATCCGCACGTGCTCCTCCAGCGCCTCCTTGGACCGGTCCCAGGTCAGCGGGACGGGGCGCGGCATGTCCCACGCGGGCCGCTCCAACGGGCTGATGAGCAGGTAGAGGTCGACCAGCAGGGTGTTGCGGGTCGCGCGGGCGATCGCGCGGTGCAGTTCCACGTCCCACCGGGAGAATTCCTTGAGCGATCTGGCACGGCGCTGGTTGGCCAGCGCCTCCTCCATGGTCAGCAGGTCCTCCTCGCTCGCGCTCAGCGCGGCGAGCAGGGCGTTGCGGGGCTCCAGCGCGAGGCGCGCGTCGATCAGCTCGCGCGGGTTGATGGAGCGGGTCACCGAGTCGCGCCGCTCGTCGTCGAGCACCGGCACCAGGAACGTGCCGCGGCCGACGTGCCGCCACACCACGCCCTCGTCCACGAGTTGCCGCATCACCGTGCGGACCTGGCTGCGGGTCAGGTCGAGCTGCTCGGCCAGGTCGCGCTCGGGCGGCAGCCGGTCGCCCGGCACCAGGCCGCTCGTGCGGATGAACTCCTTGACGGCGGCCAGCGGGGTCATGTCGTGCTCCGGTCACTCACGGGGCCAATGTAGCCCAATATCAGTGACTCTCACCACAACATCCCCTGCTGTGTCAGGGAAACACCGGAACCGGCCGCTGGCTTTGGGCGGACTTGGTCGGGAAGGGAGGGCGAGATGAGCCGCACGTGGGACCGCCGTCGCACCGCCAAGCGCGGCCGGCTCGCGGCGGCGGCCGAGTGGGTCGACGGCAAGGTCGTCGACGCCGACCGGCTGGTGGAGGTGCTGACCGCGGTGCTGCGACCGGGCGACCGGGTGGTGCTGGAGGGCGACAACCAGAAGCAGGCGGACTTCCTGGCGCGCGGGCTCGCCGGGTGCACCTCGTTGTCCGGGCTGCACCTGCTGATCCCCTCGCTGTCGCGCCCCGAGCACCTGGACCTGTTCGAGTCGGGGATCGCCCGGCGGCTGGACCTGGCCTACGCGGGACCGCAGGCCGCCCGGCTGGCCAGGTCGGTCGCCGACGGGACCGTGGTGATCGGGGCCGTCCACACCTACGTGGAGCTGTACGCCCGGATGTTCACCGACCTCACCCCGGACGTGGCCCTGCTGTGCGCGGTCGCCGCCGACCGGGACGGCAACCTCTACACCGGACCGAACACGGAGGAAACGCCCACCCTCGCCGAGGCGACGGCGTTCCGCGACGGCGTGGTGGTCGTGCAGGCGGACCGGGTGGTGGACGAGTTGCCCAGGGTGGACATCCCCGGCGACTGGGTCGACCTGGTGGTGCCCGCCGACCGCCCGGCCGCGCTCGAACCGCTGTTCACCCGCGACCCGCGCCGGATCGGCGACGTGCACGTGCTCAAGGCGATGCTCGCGCTGCGAGGCGTCTACGAGCGGCACGAGGTGGTGACGCTCAACCACGGGATCGGCCTGGACACCGCGGCGATCGAACTGATCCTGCCCACCTACGGGCAAACGTTGGGGCTCAAGGGCCGCATCGCCCGGCACTGGGCGCTCAACCCGCACCCCACGCTGATCCCCGCCATCGAGTCGGGCTGGGTCGAGTCGGTGCACAGCTTCGGGGGTGAACCCGGCATGGAGCGGTACACGGCGGCCCGCCCGGACGTGTTCTTCACCGGCCGCGACGGGTCCTTGCGGTCCAACCGGCTGCTGTGCCAGCTGGTCGGGCAGTACGCGGCCGACCTGTTCATCGGCTCGTCCCTCCAGATCGACCGGGACGGCAACTCCTCCACCGTCACCGGCGGCAGGCTGACCGGCTTCGGCGGCGCGCCGAACATGGGGCACGACCCGCGCGGGCGCAGGCACGCCTCCCCGGCCTGGCTCAGCCTCCTGCACGGCGAGGCACCGGCGTTGCGGGGGCGCAAACTCGTCGTGCAGATCGCGCAGACGTTCCGGGCCGGTGGCACGCCCACGTTCGTGGAGCGCCTGGACGCGGAGGAGGTCGGGCGGGCCGCCGCGATGCCCGTGCCACCGGTGATGATCTACGGCGACGACGTGACGCACGTGGTCACCGAAGAAGGCGTCGCGTACCTCTACAAGGCGCACTGCCTCGCCGACCGGCGGGCCGCGCTCGCCGCCGTGGCCGGGCTGACCCCGATCGGGGCAGGTGCGGCGGGCCGGGTGGAGGCGCTGCGGCGCGACGGGCTGGTCGCGTTCCCCGCCGACCTGGGGGTCGACGTCCGGCTGGCCGACCGGTCGTTGCTGGCCGCGCGCAGCATCGGCGACCTGGTCGAGTGGTCCGGCGGGCTCTACGACCCGCCCGCCCGGTTCCGGGACCGGTGATGCGGGATCCGGAGTGGATCGCCGACGCCGCCGTGGCGGCGTTGCGGGCGGAAGCCGAGCTGACCCCGAAACCCGGCCTGGTCGACCGCCGGGGCTCCGGGGCGCACGCGGACATGGACCTGGCGACGCTGCTGGCCTCCGCCGAGGCCCTGCGCGCGACGTTCGAGGAGTGCGCGGTGGCGGGCCGGGAACTGCCGCCGGGCCTCGGGTTGCGGGCGCGGCTCGGGGCGGTCGGCCGCGCCGGGGAGTCGCGCATGGCCGACGTGACCGGCGGCGTGAACACCCATCGGGGCGCGATCTGGGCGTTGGGCCTGCTGGCCGCCGGGGTGGCGGCGGACGTGACCCACGGGCCGACGTGGTTCGCCGCACGCCTGGCGCGCCTGCCCGACGTCGGGCTGCCGCAGCAGGCGCATCGGTCCCACGGCGCGCTCGCCCGTGCCCGGTACGGCGTTGCCGGGGCCACGGGCGAGGCGTGCGCGGGCTTCCCGCACGTCACCACCATTGCGCTGCCGGTGCTGCGGCGTGGCGTGGGGGAGACCGCGCGGCTGGACGCGTTGATCGCCGTGATGGCCGTCCTGCCGGACACCTGCCTGCTGCACCGCGGCGGCGCGGCCGGGCTGGCCGCCGTGCAGCGGGCCGCCGGCGACGTGCTGGCCGCCGGCGGCTGCGGCACACCCGAGGGCCGGCGGCGACTGGACCGGCTCGACCGCATCACCGCGCGGCGGGGCCTCTCGCCGGGCGGCAGCGCCGACCTGCTCGCCGCCGCGCTGTTCCTCGACACGTTCGAACCGGGAAGGACACCCATGCAGACCTTGAACTTCCGCTTCCCGGCCGACCGGGTCCCGGACCGGCGGGCGCACGTCGGCGTCGTGGCGTCCGGCGACCTGGAAGTCCTGCTGGACCGGCCCGGGTCCGACGACCACGCCGAGGTCCGGGTCCGCACCTCGATCGACGGCACCGCCGATCTCTGGCACGCGGTGCTGACCCGGTTCTTCGCCGACACCCCGTTGCTCGGCCGCTGGGAGATCAACGACTCCGGCGCCACGCCGGGCGTGGTCGCGCTCAGGCTGCGGCAGGTCGCCGACGCGGCGGTGTCGGGGTGACCGGGACCCGGGACTTCGCGGAGCTGCCCGCACGGGCTCGGGTCGAAGCGCTGCTCGACCCCGGCACGGCCCGCGTGCTGTGCGGTCCGTTCGACCGGCAGGAGTCGCGGTGGCTGGTGCGGCAGGGGATCGTGCCGCAGGCCGACGACGGCGTGGTGGTCGCCCGTGGCGCGCTCGACGGGCAAGCCGTCGTGGTCGCCGCCGTCGAACAGGGCTTTCTCGGCGGCGCACTGGGCGAGGTGTCCGGCGCGAAGATCCACCAGGCGCTGCACCTGGCCGCCGGGGACTGCCGGGCCGGGCGGCCGACCGCCGCCGTGCTCCTGCTGGAAAGCGGGGGAGTCCGACTCCAGGAGGCCACCCTGGGGCTCGCGGCGGTCGCCGACATCTGTTCGGCCCTGCTGGACCTGCGGGCGCTGGCACCGGTGGTGGGCGTGGTGGCGGGCGACGTCGGCGCGTTCGGCGGTGCCGGGATCATCGCCGGCCTGTGCGGCCACCTGGTCGTCACGCCCCAGGCGCGGGTCGGCCTCAACGGGCCCGCCGTCATCGAGCAGGAAGCCGGCGTCACCGAGTTCGACGCCGCAGACCGAGCACTGGTCTGGCAGGTCATGGGCGGCACCGGCCGGCACGCGGCAGGGCTCGCCGACACCCTGGTCCCGGCCGGCGCGCTCCGGGACGCGGTGCGTGCCGCACTCCGCGCCGACCACACCGACCCGCGCAGCCGCCGCATCACGCGGACCGAAGCGCCGGCGGTCGGGGAGGAGAGGCCGGCGGTCGACAGCCGGGGACGGACCTGGCTCACCGCGCTGGCGTCGCGGACCCACGCGGTCGTCCCGTCCGTCCTGCGCGGCGACGCGGACGGCGTGGCCTACCTGGCGGTCGTGCCCGACCCCGGGAACCCGTTCCCCCGCGCGCGTCGAGGAGAGGTCGGCCTGGCGGAGTGCTCGGCGCTGGCCGCCACCGTCCGCCAGGTGATGGCCGACGACGCCGGCGCGGCGCGCAAGCGAGCGATCATCGCCGTGGTCGACACGCCGGGACAGGCGTACGGCCTGGCCGAGGAGACGGCCGGGCTGCACCAGGCCATCGCCTCGGTGATCGACGCCTACCACGGGGCAAGGGTGGCCGGTCACCCGGTGATCGCCCTGGTGGTCGGGGCGGCGATGTCCGGTGGGTTCCTGGCCCACGGCCTCCAGGCGACGAAGATCCTGGCGCTCGACGACCCCGGCGTCCACGTGCACGCCATGGGCACCGACGCGGCGGCCCGCATCACCGCCCGGACCACCGGGCAGCTCGACGAGCTGGCGCGCACGGTGCCGCCGCTGAGCCACCGGATCCGCGACTGGGCCGAACTGGGGTTCACCGACGCCCTGCTGACCGCGGAGAACCCCGACCGCCCCACCCCGGCCGACCTCGGCGCAGTGCGGGAGGCGCTGGCCGACGCCGTGCGGCGGGCGCGCCTGGACCCGGCACGCCTGCCGTCACCGCCGTCGAAACGAGTTCGTGAGCTGATGGAACGCCAGTGGAACTGAGGCCGCACGACCTGGTGCGGCTGGCGCTCCCGGCGCTCCCGGCAGGCACGCCACACTGGGCAAGTGCCGCCTTGGCCGTGATGCCTTGGGCGGTGGTGCGCCGAGAAATGTCCACTGTGGACGAAGTTCCGATCGGCGTCCGGGGGTGGCGTCGGTCGCAGCGCCTCGCCACGCGGATCCCCGCCACCACCGTCGTCTCGGTCCGCCGCCCGGAGGACCTCGTCACGCGTGTCGGTGACTTGCCTGAGCTGCCCGCGATCCGGACCCTGCGCGCCGTCCGGGCGATTTTGGGCGGCCGCGAGCTGTCCTGGGGGCCGACCGGGAGCGTGGGGTACCACCTGGCTACCCGTGCCGATGTGGTTACCACGTCCAGCGACCTGGACATCGTCATTCACCTGCCGCTGCTGCCTGACCGGCGTTCGCTGGTCGCGTTGCACGACGACTTCCGTGCCCTGCCCGCCGTCGTCGACTGTCAGATCGCCCTGCCCGCCGGAGGACTGTCGTTGGCCGAGTTGGTCGGCTCTCGTGACCAGGCCATGCTCCGCAGCGACACCGGCCCCCGGCTGGTGACACTGCCCTGGACCCTCCAGAGCCGCGCACGGCACTTGAGCCCGCCCTGACGTAGGTGACGTAGTGCCCCCTGACAATCGCACCACGCCCTGCGGTGAGCCTGTTCGTCACCAGCGAAGGGCTCGGCCACCCTGCGGTCGGCACCACCGTCCGCAAGACCGCCGACGGCGTGCCGGAGGACCCCGCAGCCGGCTGATCCGGATCGCGTACCGGAAGGTGGTCGACCTGCTCCGCTCCGACCAGGTCCGGCGTCGCGAACGGACCGCCGGGATGGCCGAACTCGTCCTGCGCGAGCCCTCCCGCCAGGGCGACCCGCCGCCGGACACCGACGACAGCCCCACTCTCCTGCTGCTGTGCTGCCACCCGGCGCTGAGCACCACCTCCCCGGTGGCGCTCACCCTGCGGGCGGTGGGCGGCTTGAAGACCGGCGAGATCGCGCACGGGACGACCGAGGCCACGACGGGCACCCGGATCAGCCGCGCCAAGCAGCAACTGGCCCGCGCGGGCGCGCGCTTCACCCCGCCGACCGACGCCGACCGGGACAGCCTGGTGGCCGCCGTGGCGCAGGTGCTCTACCTGATCTTCAACGAGGGCTGCACGGCGACCGCCGGCGACGAACCGGCCCGGGTCGACCTGACCCGAGAGGCCATCCGGCTCACCCGCGTGCCGCACGACAACCTGCCCAAGCACGCCGAGGTGACCGGCCTGCTCGCGCTGATGCTGCTCACCGGATCGCGGCGGGCCGCGCGCCGGCCGTGACCGCGAGCTGGTGTCACTGGACGATCAGGACCGCTGCCGGTGGGACGCCGACCTCATCCGCGAGGGCACCGATCTGGTCGACGGGGTCTGGGGCCGGCGCGAGGTCGGCCCGTACCAGCTCCAGGCGGCGATCGCGGCCGTGCACGCCGTCGCCGTGACACCGGAGACCGACCGGGTGCAGATCGCGGTGCTGTACCTGTGGCTGGAGAAGGTGAACCCCACCGGTCCGGTGCGGTTGGGCCGGGTGGTGGCCGTGGCGCGCGCGTACGGACCGGCCAGGGGGCTCGCCCTCCTCGACGACCTCGACCGGCGCTACCGACTCGACGGGGAACGCCTGACGCGCCAACGGGAACGCGCCGTGCGCGCCCACCTGCTCGACCTGTCCGGCGACGCGCTCGCGGCGGCGGGCCCGCACCGGCAGGCGGCGGCGTTGACCGACAACCTCGTCGAAGGGACCTACCTGCTCGACAAAACAGGAGGCTCGGCCACCACGTCGGCTGAGACTCCAGCCTTCGCCGATGAAGGTGTTGCCGATCCTGTCGGAAGCCGTTCACGCACAGGGGGTCCTGTCACCGATGGTGAGCACGGTGGTCTGCGCGGTCCTGGCCGGGGCGTCGTCCTTCGCGGCGATCAGCGACTGGCTGCACGATCTCGACGGCCCTGCCCGTTACCCGGTTCGGTTTCGATCGCATCCCTTCCAGCGCAACGATGTAGCGGCTGTTCACGTCAATCGCCGTGGACGGCAGAACCCTGCGCGGCGCCCGCCTCGACAACGGCTTCTCGACGCTGTCCGCAGGGTCGTGGGCTCCTGGATCGTGTGGTGTTCGTCGCCGACGCCCTGCACTCCCAAGCCGGCCACGCCCGGCAGATCGCCGCCCACGGCACCCATCTGATGACCGCGGCGAAGGGCAACCAGCCGACGCGGTCCGCCCAGTTCAAATCCTTGCCCTGGCCCGACAACGCCGTCGGGGACCGCACCCGCGACCGTGGCCACGGACGCCGCGAGATCACGTCGTGGCCGGTCGAGTCGCACGCACCTTCCGGTGATCCTCATACCGTAAGGCACACGCCATCGGATGCGAATTGAGCGTGTTCGGACGCCCGAAGCGCTCTCAACACCCTGCCCCACCACCGCGAGCCGTTGGATCTTCCCGTCGCCGCGGGTAACGGCCCGGCGAGGCGGGCGCGATCGTCGGGGCAGCGCGTTCGACCTCGGGTATGCCGACGGACGAAGTGCGCCACGAAGCCCATTATCGGCTGTTGCCCACACCCCGGTGCGGCTGTCAACCGCCATCCGTAGATTTGCGGTGCTGGAATTCGGCGGATGCCGGTACAGGTCGCCGCGAATAGTTTGGCAAACTGGTAAGGGCCGTGTATATCTCGAATAAGAAGTCACGGGATCGGCGATGGAATGGTCGCGTGGAATGGGGGCGGCGCCTTGGTTGCGTCAGAAGTCGCGAAGGTGATCGAGACCTTCGCGTCCGGGTGGAACGATCACGACATAGTCAGGCATTTCTCGGTGTTCGCCGAGGATGCGGATTTCGTCGACGTCGTCGGGCGGCGACTGCGCGGTCGGGAAGCGATGTTCGCGGACCAGTCGGCCCGCCATGCGCAACGGTTCGCCGAAAGTTCGGTGCGGACTCTCGACCTGGACGTCCGATTGCTCCGAGAGGACGTCGCAGTGGCGCACTACAGCTGGGAGATGATCGGCGCCCGCGGGCCCGACGGGGCGGCAGCCGGCACCCGCCGCGGGATCTTCACGTTCGTCCTGTGCCGTGACGCCGGGCATTGGCTGGTGGTCACGGCGCACAATACCGAGTCCGTCGTCTGACGACGGCTTCTCGATCTGGGGGAACAGTGCGCGAATTTCACGTGATCACTCACCCGATGTCCGATAGGCGCGAAACGGTGCCATTGTCGCGGTTGTCGCCCGAGGTCGCACAGGCGGCGCAGCCGGTACTGGGCGCCCGCCCGCTGGAGGTCCCGCTGCTGGTCCTGGAGAGCGCTCGGCGCTCGGAGGGTGTGCTCGCGCTGGCACCGCCCGGCGGTGTCCTGCCCGACTACGACACCCTGGGGCCGCTGGCGGCGACCGCGTCGCTCGTCTCGACCGAGACGGGATTCCTCCAGGCCAGCCCGCCGGTGTTCCGGTTCGAGGGGCCGCTGGGCCGGGTCGTGGACATGTGCCGCGAGGCGGGCGCCGAGATCGTGCGACACGACCAGGCCGAGTTCCGGTCCTGGTTCAAGGCCGAGGTCGGGCAGTTCCCACCGGTGGACGTGCTGTGGCAGTACGCGCAGCCGCTGCCCCCGGGCAAACTCGAAGCGCTGCTGGTCCCGTTGATCTACCTCAACCACATGTGGCGGCAGGGCAATCCGGAGGACGCGCCGGCGGTCGGGGCCAGCGCCATGCCCGAGCCGTTGCACGAGTTGCTGGTGCTCGTCACCGACAAGGTCGGCGCGATCCCGAGGTTCAGCCAGATCGTGATGACGATGATGGCCTGGCAGCTCGACGACGCGGCCGAGGACGAACCGGTCACCTACCGGGACCTGGTGTCGCTGGATCGGATGCGCCACCCGTTCTGGCTCAACGACGGCAACCAGAGCGAACTGGACCTGTACCGGTCGTTCTTCGCCGTGGAGGCGTTCGGCGCGCCGTTGTACGCATGGGGCGCCTACGCGCTGGAGTGCGCGGCGATCGACGACCGGGCCGGCGGCACGCTCGCGTTGACCATGGTCCGCGCCACGCTGCGCAACGTCTACACGTACACCAAGATGTTGATCCCGCGCATTGACGCGCACCAGTTCCGCCGATTGCAGCTCACGTTCGGCTGGGTCGGCGACGAGGTGAATGGCGTCGCGTCCGGCTACCAACTGCCATTCATGCTGATGCTCGACGCGCTGTTCCACGTGAACTACCGGCACGAGGGCGTCGTCGCCGCGCGTGCGAACAACCTGCGATTCGTGCCCGAGCACTGGAAGAGCTATTTCCGCATGATCTACAACCGGCAGCCCGCGGTGAAGACCTGGGTCACCGCGAGTGGCGATGCGGAGCTGGGCGCCGCCTACCTCGGCTGCGTCGAACTCTTCGGCCTCTTCCGGAAGATGCACCAGCACCTGGGCGGCCAGGTCATCAAGGGCGGCACGACCACCGGCCGCATCTTCGCCGACGAGCAGGACAACTACGGGAAATTCATGGCGGAGATGGGCGCGCTCGTCGCGGACACGAACGCGACCGGCGACCTGGCCGAGCCCGTGCTGCCGGACAGCCCAGCCGCCGCGGCCAGTCGCGGCGACCGGCGATGACCGAGGTGACCATCGCCGGTGTGCCTTTCGAGGTCCCGGCGGGCACCACTCTGCAACAGTTGTGCGACACCCACCCGACCCCCGTCGTATTCGGCTGCCGTGCCGCGCAATGCGGTGCTTGCGTCATCCGCGTGACATCGGGTGGAGAACACCTGAGCCCGCCCCGTGACGACGAACTGGACGTCCTCGACGTGCTCGGCGTGGATTCCGACCACCGCTTGGCCTGCCAATGCACCGTGTTCGGTGACGTCTGTCTGGAAGTCGCGGAATAGCGCGACCGCTCCCCGTGTACCGGAGGAATTTCCATGACCCCGCGCAACCCCGACCGCGTCGTCATCGTCGGCGGTGGTACGGCCGGTTGGATGACCGCGTCCTACCTCAAAGCCGCGTTCGGCGAACGCATCACCGTCACTCTCGTGGAGTCCGACGCGATCGGCACGATCGGCGTCGGCGAGGCGACCTTCAGCGACATCCGCCACTTCTTCCAGTTCCTGGGGCTCAAGGAAGAGGACTGGATGTCGGCGTGCAACGCGACCTACAAGCTCGCCGTCCGGTTCGAGGACTGGCGGCGTCCGGGCCACCACTTCTACCACCCGTTCGAGCAGATCAAGTCGGTCGGCGGGTTCCCCCTGACCGACTGGTGGCTGCAACACGGCCCCACCGACCGGTTCGACAAGGACTGCTTCGTCATCGCCTCGCTGTGCGACGCGGGGCGCAGCCCACGTCGGCTGGACGGGACGCTGTTCGAGGAGGAGCAGTACTCCGACGCTGAGAGCGCTGCCTCGGTCACGATGTCCGAGCACCAAGGCCGCACGCAGTTCCCCTACGCGTACCACTTCGAGGCGGCGTTGCTGGCGAAGTACCTCACCCGCTACTCCGTCGAGCGCGGCGTGCGGCACGTGGTGGACCAGGTGGTGGACGTGCAACTGGACGCGCGTGGCTGGATCGACCACGTGGTGACCAAGGAGCACGGCACACTGGAGGGTGACCTGTTCATCGACTGCACGGGCTTCCGCGGGCTGCTGCTGAACAAGGCCCTGGGGGTCCCGTTCGAGTCCTATCAGGACACTTTGCCCAACGACAGTGCTGTTGCGCTGCAGGTGCCGTTGGACATGCAGGAGCGCGGCATCAGGCCGTGCACCACCGCGACGGCCCAGGAGGCGGGCTGGATCTGGACGATCCCGCTGTTCGGCCGAATCGGCACCGGCTACGTCTACGCAAGTGACTATTGCTCGCCGGAGGAGGCCGAACGCACCCTGCGCGCGTTCGTCGGGCCGGAGGCGGCCGATGTGGAGGCCAACCACATCCGGATGCGCATCGGTCGCAGCGCCGAGTCGTGGCGGGCCAACTGCGTGGCCATCGGGCTGTCCAGCGGGTTCGTCGAGCCGCTGGAGTCCACCGGGATCTTCTTCATCCACCACGCCATCGAGCAGTTGGTGAAGCACTTCCCGGCGGCGGACTGGCACCCCCGGCTGCGGGAGCGGTACAACGCGGCCGTGGCCAACGTCATGGACGGTGTGCGGGAGTTCCTCGTGCTGCACTACAAAGGCGCCGCGCGCAACGACACGCAGTACTGGCGGGACACCAAGACCCGGGCGATCCCGGACTCGTTGGCCGAGCGGATCGAGCAGTGGCAGGTGCAGCTGCCCGACAGCGAGAACGTGTTCCCGTACTATCACGGGCTACCGCCCTACTCGTACATGTGCATCCTGCTCGGCGCCGGTGCGATCCCGGTCCGGCCCTCGCCCGCCCTGGCGCTGGCCGACGACCGCGCCGCGCGGGCGGAGTTCGCCTCGATCCGGGCGACTGCGCAGCGGCTCGTGGACACCCTCCCGACCCAGCACGAGTACTTCTCCAGAATGCGCTGAGGCCGCCATGTCCGACGCGATGACAGCACTCGACCTGGCCGACGGGTTCCGGACGATGATGCGAGGATTCCCGACCGGCGTGGCGGTGGTCACGACGACCGATCACGATGGCAGGCCGCGGGGCATGACGTGTTCGTCGTTGTGCGCGGTCACCATGGAGCCCCCGACCCTGCTGGTCTGCCTGCGCGCTGCCAGCCCGACACTCGCAGCCGTCCGGCGGCACGGGGCGTTCGCGGTGAACCTGCTCGACGACGCGGCCGGGCCGGTCGCGGAACTGTTCGCCTCGGCCGCCGTGGACCGCTTCGACCGCATCGACTGGCGGCACGACGAGCGTGCGGCCGGACCACACCTGCACCGCGACACGCACGCGGTGGCGGACTGCCGCACCACGAGCACGGTCCCGACCGGCAGCCACGTCGTGGTGTTCGGTGAAGTCACTCGAATCACCCAATCCGACCGCGTTCCGCTCGTGTACGCCGACCGCGGCTACCGCCGATGGCCGGTCCCGCTGACACCCACACCCTTCCCGCGCAGCCCCACCGCGACCTGAGGTCACGTGCAGGGGCGGCAAGCACGTGGCGTTCCGCAAGCCCGGGACGGGTTCGAGGGTCCGGTGCTTGGCTGTGGCGTCCGTAGTCGGCGGTGACGTGGAGCGTCTGTGGGGGCAGGAGGATGCGGTGGCGGAGGGTGTCGAGTCCTGCGCGTCCGTGCGTCTGTCCCGTGGGGGAGCGCTCAACCCGGAGGTTGTCCGCAGTCGCCGCCCGAGCGCGGCCACTGCGGACTGCTCTGGCAACACCGCACACGCCGGCGGGAAGGCCGCGTCCCGGCACCAGACCGTTGGTGCCGGGACGCGGCGAGGGTGGGCGGGGGCTTGCTGGTATTGATCGGCGCGCGTGCGCGCTGCCCTTGCCCGGCGCGCACCGTCCCGGTCGGCGTGTGAGCGCGGGTCACAAGGCAGCGAGCAGGTACTTGATCCTGGGCGCGAAGCAGTCGCTGCTCTCGCGGGTCGCGGTGTAGGTGAAGCCGGCGGGGACGGTGCACGCCCACAGGCCGGTTTCGGGCAGCCGGATGTAGAACAGCGGTTCGCACCAGATGTCGGCGCGCACCGTGATGTAGGTGTATCCGGCCGGCACGCTGCCGCACGACCACCGCCCCTGGTCCGCCGTAGCGGGCGTGGCCGCCACGGCGAGCGAGAACACCGCCGACAACAAGACTCCGAGCACTCGTCCGATCCGCACGACTCCGCCTTCCGCCGCTGTGGTGGACCCGTCGCGGGCCCGCTACAGCACAGCAGGTGGGTCGACGCCCGACCATCAGCCGATTGGTTCAACCAATCCGCAATCCCGTAGCCCGAAACCCGACATGGCACCTCGACCGGTCCCGACGCCCGCCCCGTGACGGCGCGACGGACCCCTCGCCGACCAGCGGTCGTCAGGCGGGCACTCCCGGCTTGTGGTGTCGGACGTGGCCGACCCGCGAATGGCCCTCGACCCATTCCGGATCCGCACAAATCGGGGTCGACGGTGTTGAACCCGTTTGGCCCATGGCACAACAGGTGGTGGTCGGCGAACCCACCAGCCAAGCGCGGCGCGCACCAGGGCCGGCGGCATGGCGACCGGGTGTTCGGCACCGGACACGGTCGTGTCGCTCGATCGAGTGGAGCACCCCGAAATCCGTGTGTCGAAGTGGCGTCCCGGCACTCGACCGGATCTTCTCATCCGGTCAAGCGTTCGAGGATTGGTGGTCCAGGTGCAGATCGCGCACAGCCGGAGATGTCGATCCCGTCGGGACGACCGGAGGCGACGGCACCGGGCGGACCGGCCGTCCTGTGCGCCCGGCCGTTGCGCCGACGTCGGGGGCGGGCTGACGTGACGAACGACGAAGTGCACTTCCCGAACCCGGTCATCGCCGCCCAGGCCGCCGAGCTGCCGCTGGTCGCCGATCCCTTCGAAGGCCACACCATGCCCGCCGGGCAGGAGTTCCTCGGCGAGCACGGCCCCCTTTCCGCGGACGACGTCGTCGCGGAGGCGAAGCACTCGGGGAAGCCGGTCATCCTCAACATCGGCGACTCGTCCACGTCGGGCTGGGACAGCGACGTCGTCACCCGCAACAGGGAGTTGCGCGCCCGGAACGAGCCGCTGCTGTCCGCCTTCTTCCAGTACCGCACCTATTCCGACCTCCTGCGCGACGTGGTGGGCTCGGACTACCTCGTGGTCAACGCCGGCGTCCCCGCGCACACGGCGCTCCAGGGCGGTCGTCGGCTCAAGCGCCTGCTCGACCGGCTCCAGCGCGACGGCGTCGAGGTCCACTGGGTCACGGCCTACTACGGCAACAACGATTCCGTGTGGGACCTCAGCAGGCAGGACAAGGACTGGCTCGGCATCGACGTCGACTCGTTCGCCGACTCGACCGGTCACGCCGAGCAGGGCATCGCGGTCGTCACCAGGTCGCTGCCGGGCGACTACCGCGCGGCGCTGGGCCACATCGTCCGGACGTGCCGCGAGGCCGGTGCGGTCCCCGTCGTGATCGAGCCGGTCACGCCCCTGTACTGGGAACCGGCCACGCGGGTGCGCGGCGAGAACCTGGTCCACCACCGGCAGCCGACCGCGAGTCCCGCCTACCGCCTCCTCGACGAGGCGCGAGACCTGTGGTCGCTCGGGATGGGCGTGGAGGGGCGATCGGACCTGCGGATCGCCGTGCTCGCGGAGGCCCGGGAGAAGGACTTCGTGCTCCCCCGGATCAAGCGCCCCCACCTGGTGGCGCTGGCCGAGATCGTGGAAGCGCTGGAGGTCCCGACGGTCCGGGTCGACCTCGACCGCACCGAGGACGACTCGCGCTACTTCGTCGACTACTGCCACCCCGTCGGGGACGCCAACCGGATGATCGCGGACGAGATCGCCGCCATCGTGCGGGCCGGACGCCCCGAAGCCGGCACCGCGCGTGCGGCGGTCCCCGGCAGCGAGGAGCCGCCGAGGCTGGATCCGTTGCCGGTGGACCACTACACGCTCTACTGACTGCGGACGGAGGACGATCGTTGCGCGCTTCGACCTGGCAGCCGTACGCCTTCTCGCCGCCGGAGCTGGCTCCCGTGCGGAATCCGACGATCCTGGCGTTCTCGTGCTACTTCCACGACAGTTCCGCCTGCCTGGTCGAGAACGGCCGCCTGGTCGCCGCGGCCGACGAGGAGAGGTTCACCCGCAGCAAGCACGACCCCGGATTCCCCGAACACGCGATCCGGTACTGCCGCGACGCCGCGAGCGGCGAGGAGATCGACCTCGTCGTCTTCTACGAGGACCCGGCCGCCAAGTGGGAGAGGATCCAGGACACCCTCCGGCGCAGGCCGCCGAGCCCCGCGACCGCCGAGCGGATCCGGCAGGTGTGGCGCGAGGTCAAGTCGAGGGACCGGATCCAGGCCGAGTTCACCCGCAGGACCGGCCTGCCCCACCGCGTCGTCTTCCTCGACCACCACGTCTGCCACGCGGCGAGCAGCTTCTTCGTCAGCGGCTTCGACCGCGCGGCCGTGGTCACCGTCGACGGGGTGGGGGAGCGGGTGACGACGTCGTACGGCACCGGTGCCGGCAGCACCCTGGTGATGCGGGAGTGCGTCGGCTTCCCGCACTCCATCGGTCTGCTCTACACCGCGTTGACAGTGTTCCTCGGCTTCCGTGCGAACGATCACGAGTACAAGGTCATGGGCCTCGCGCCGTACGGGGAGGTGGACCGGGCCCGCAACCCCTACTACACCAGGCTGCGGGACGCGTTCGCGCTCCACGAGGACGGCAGTTTCGCCCTGGACATGCGGTACTTCGGTCATGACGATTTCGAGTCGAAGGCGTACTCCGAGCAGATGGCGGGTCTCCTTCGCCTGCGCCCCAACGCCAAGGACGGCCCGATCACCGACGACCACGCGAACCTCGCCGCCGCGCTCCAGCTGTGCACCGAGGACCTCGTACTCAACCTCTTGGGCGCGGTGCGGGAGAAGACCGGCGAACGACGGCTCTGCTTCGCCGGCGGCGTCGCGCTCAACAGCGTCGTCAACGGCAAGATCCTCTCCCGCACCGGTTTCGAGGACGTGTTCATCCAGCCCTCCGCCGGCGACAGCGGAACGGTCGTCGGGGCCGCCAAGTACACCCAACACCTCGTGGACCCGGCCGCCCCGCGCGAACACGTGGTCCACTCGTCGTACGGTCCCGCGTACTCCTCCGACGCGATCCGCCGGTTCCTCGAATCGGGGGGAATCGCCCACAAGGAGTTCGCCACCGACGACGACCTCCTGGCCGAAGTCGCGGACCTCCTCGCCGGCGAGCACGTCGTCGGCTGGTTCCACGGCCGGATGGAGTGGGGCCCGCGCGCCCTCGGCAACCGCAGCATCCTGGCGAGCCCGTTGCGCGACGGCATGCGCGACGTCCTGAACCTCAAGGTGAAGCACCGCGAGCAGTTCCGCCCCTTCGCCCCGGTGGTGTGCGCGGACGACGCGGAGGAGTTCTTCGACTGCGACTCGCCCGTGCCGGAGCCGACCGACTACATGCTCATGGTCTACCCCGTGAAGCAGGAGCACCGCGCACGCATCCCCGCCGTCACCCACGTCGACGGAAGCGGCCGGCTGCAAACGGTGCGAGAACCCCAGAACCCGCTCTACTACCGCCTCATCAAGAAGTTCGGCGAACTCACCGGCGTCCCGGTCCTGGTGAACACCAGCTTCAACATCCGCGGCGAACCGATCGTCTGCACCCCCGAAGACGCCTACCGCTGCATGATGGGCACGGAGATCGACTACACCGTCCTGGGCCGCTTCCTGGTCAAACGCGACGACAACCTGCGCCATAGCTGGACACCGGAAGTCGTGGACTAGCACCACGACTCCGGTCGACGGTGTTCCGCGCTAGCACACTGCCCTGCAACGATTTGGCCGAGCCACCTTGGACGCGTTGGCCGCCTACCGCGCCGGAGGTGGAGTCGCACATCGCACGTGGGCGCCGGCCAGGACCAGCAGGTGCCCCACCGCAGCGGTGGACGACGGTGAACTCTCGGCGGGTTCGGCGATTAGGCGCTGGTGGAGATCATCGCCGCCGGACCGGCGCTGAACGTGGCCAGATCCTGCCCGCCGTCACCGGAAAGATCCACGGCGGGAGGCCGGTGACGTCACGGAACCGGCCGGACGTCGAGTGCGGAGTTCGCCGACGACCGGGTGACGAGCGGTGCGCCGCCTGGCAAAGCGCGAGAACATGCGTGCGGGCTCTCCGCCGTCCGACGGGCGGGTCGGGGTGCGGGGCAGTACGACAAAAGGCTGAAGCCGGCAACCGTGAAACCCGAGAGGGAAACGTGATCAGTCGACGAGGTGTGATCAAGGCAGCGGGGACGGTGGTGGCGGCTGCTGGGGCACCGGCCCAGTTCGGCACGGCGCAGGCAGCGCCGCGTCCGGCACGCGCCGCTGCGGCCGGTGGTGACGTGTTGGCACTGGTGGAGAAGGGCGACCGCCGCCTGGCGTTCTTCGACGTCGACACGGGGCGGCGGCTGTCCGAAGTCGTGCTCGGTGATTTTCCGCATGAGGTGGTCGCCGACGCCGAGCGCAAGTTCGCCTATGTCGGCCACTACGGCGTCGAGTTCTCCTCGGTCATCGGGCAGGGCGGGGCTGCGGTCTTCGTCGTGGACCTGCGGGCGCGGAAGCTGGTCCGGACGATCCAGGTGTCGCCGTTCAACCGCGTTCACGGCGTGGGGATGGACGGTAGCGACCGGCTGTACGCGTTGAGCGAGGAGAAGGGCGTCCTGCTGGGGTTCGACGCGCCGGCGACCGCCACCGAGCCCTCGCGCGCGGTCGACACCGGCGGGATCAAGACCCACCTGTTCGCCCTCACCCGCGACGGCGAGCGGGCGTACGTCACCGGACTGCTTTCGCACACGGTCAGCCTGGTCCGCCCGCACGACGGCTCGGTGCGACCTCTCCTCGCGACGCCCGGACAGTCGCCGGAGAGCATCTGTCTGAGCACCGACGAGCGGACGCTGTACGTGGGTGCGCGCAAGACGCCGGCTGTCATCGCGATGGACGCGCGCACCCTGAAGATCAAGGACCAGGTCACGGTCGCCGGCGACCCGCTGCGGGTGTACCCGGTCTCCGATGATCAACTGCTGGTGACCGACGTGGCCAACCGGAAGATCTCCTTGATCAGCACCGGGTTCCGGCCGATCTGGACGACGGCTCTGGCGGGCCGGCCGTCCGGGGCCACGTTTCACGCGACCAAGCCGATCGCCTACATCTCCCTGCTCGACACCCAGCAGGTCGTCATAGTCGAGCTGGACAAGGGCGCCATCACGGGCTCCTTCGCGACACTTCGCCAACCCGATGCGGCGGTGCTGGTCCCGGGTTGAGCGGTCGGACCGGTCCGGTGCCCAGGGTCGGCACGACCGCCCCCGCGTAGCAGCCGGGCCGCCACGACGACCCCCAAGTCGTCGCGGCAGTCGGTGATCTGGTCTCGGCGACAACAGCATCGGAGTGGCAACCCGGCGGGGCGAATCCGATGGAGTCAAGCCAGCGCGCCGGTGCACACCGGCTGCCGCCGAACGGCCTCGCCCGGTGCGCCGGCACGATCGGCACGCGCTCGTGGGAACGACCGCGCTAACGATGCGGGCCAGCCCGAGAAGTGGAGCGCGGTGGTGGACTACGCGACTTGGCCGAGGCCGTGTGCCTGTCTTTGGCGGAGGAGCACGGCGTCCGCGCCACCGCCGAGCCGGCCGGCGGCGCAGTGCTCGCGATCCAGCCGACCCGCGCATCCAACTCGGCCGCCGTCGCGGCGGTTTCGGCCAACGTGCGTGGATCGGACGATCCGGCGGCGGCCGGTACGACCGCGTCCCCGGCCGCCGTCCGGCTTCGGTCCGCCCCTCCCGCGCCGTCCGCGCCAGTGCGGGGCCGATCGGCTCGGCCACGACCACGCCCGCCGTTCCGCTCGCCATGACCTGAGGCAGGTCCATCCGTACGTGGTACCCGGCGGCCAGGAACGCGGGCACCACGACCGCCGGGCCGGCCAACCCGCGCAGTGCGGTGGTCAGGTCGGGCCCGCAGACGTCCGCGAACTCGACCCGAACCCCGGCGTCCACTCGGGCGCGCACGGCGTCGGCGATCTCCTCGACCACTGCCGCGCCCGCAGGATCGCACGTGCCGTGCGCCACCAGCGTCAGCGTCGACTGCCGGACCAGTGCGCCAATCCGCGCCTGTGCGGGCCACAGCACACGGGTGAAGTGCGGGGACGGTCCACTGTGCTGCTGCACGGCGATCCGCCGACCATCCACATCGGACCGGATGAGGTGGTCCAGCAGTTCGGCGTTGCTCTGCGAGCCCGGCGACCAGGTCTCGGCCAACCCGCGGCGCGCACCGCGGCCTTCGCCTTGTGCCCTCGGGCCAGGTGCGTCGCCCGCCTCAACCAGGCCAACAGTCTCGGGCGCAGCCCCCAACCCTCGGCCGCCTCGGTCCAACCCCGGAGGCCGATCCCGGTGCTGACGGCCACGAAGTCCATGGGCGAGCGCGCCAACTGTCTCGTCACGGCGGTCACCCCGGCGGTGTAGCCGGCGAGCAGGGCCGCGTCGCACGGGTTCACCGGCGTCTCACCTGCACGAGTCCGCACCGGCGACGGCGCGCAGGGCGTGCGCGGTCGGTGTTCTGCCAGGGCCGGTCGGCGTCGGTGTGCTGATACGGCCCCGCTTCCGGAGGATCGGCCACGGTCGCCGCATTCCGTGGAACTCCGTCGGCTTCGCCGTCCGGTTCGACTCCGCTCAGGACCGGCCGAGTCGTTGTGGCCAGGGCGGTGAAGACAGTTTCCGAACTGCCGCCGACCGGCCGGTGAAAGCGTGCTCGCAGTACTGCGGAGTACACGTCGGACAACGAGATGGCCATAGTCGGGCCGCGCTGCGGAACACCTTGCCCAGTTGCTCGCGGAACAAGTCGACCGGTGCGTTCTAGTTGGCGTGGTGCGGCGCGTGCCGGTGTTGTGCCGTAACGCACAGGCGTCGGGTCGGTGGTTCTTCGTCGGGCGGAATTTGCCATATTTGCGGTCTGGGAAACCTCCGGTGCTGATAGCGGTGTGTCGTGGCGGACATTGATCATGAAGTGGTGGAGACCACTGGTTCGGTACACCCGGATGGAGGATTGTGTCGGTCTCCGACAATGGGACACCGTGGTAGGTGCACCCGCTCTGAAGTGCGATGGACACTCGACGAGGGGCCCGGTCGGCACCTGATGCTCGTGTGCCCGCCAAGAGCCTGGACAGCGTTGAGATCGTGGTTCGAGCTGGTTGGAGGTGTATTGTGTAGCGACCTTCCGGTGACGGGTCCGATGGGTTTCCAGTGCGTTCGCGGGTGCACTGCAATTAACCTGTGCAACGTTCTGCGGCGACTCCGGCGTAAACGCGTCGGTTGTGTTGTGCGATATCTGGAGTCCTGGGGATTCGGGTCGATCGAGGGGCTTGGTCGAGGCGTCCGGATCGTCGAAGTCGGCACTTCGTGTCCGCAGAAGTTGTTGCCGATTGCGCTGCTCGTACTTGGTGCCTGAAAAAGGGGAGAAGGCATGACCGATCCAACCGATCGGCGGCGCGAGGTGGCTGCGGTGGTGCGGTCCCGGTGGGGTGATCTGCTCGCCGAGATCGGGGCCTCGGTGGTCGACCGGGACCGGAGCGGCACGACCGCGCCCGCGGACCTGCTGGCGGAACTCGGGTCTACCGGCCTGCTCGCGCTCGGCCTGCCGGAGCGGGTGGGGGGTCGGGCGGCCGACGAACCGACCTGGGGCGTGGTGCTGGAGCAGATCGGCTACCTGTGCGCGGACTCCGCCCTGCCGCTGATCCTCAACTGCAAGATCGACATCGCCAGGCTGATCTGCGAGTCGGGGCGCGACGACCTGATCGACCGCTACGCGAAGCCCATCGCGCAGGGGCAGATGGGTGCCGGCTTCGCCTACACCGAGGGCGCCGACGCGTTCTCGTTCACGACGGTGCTGCGGCCTCGTGGGAGCGGATATGTCCTGTCGGGCCACAAGTCCTACGTCACCGGCGGTGTGATGAGCGGGGTGTTCCTGGTCTACGCCGCCGACGATGACGGGGACCTGCTGGCGTGCCTGGTGGAGCCGGACGACCCCGGCGTCACGGTCACGCCGGCCGACCCGACGGGGATGCGCACCGCCGGTCCGGCGTCGGTGACGTTCGAGGACGTCGTGCTGCCGGCGTGGCGTGTCCTCGTGCCGTCCGATGCCCTCGCCCACGCGCAGCGGTTCCTGCAACGGCAGCGGCTGTGGATTCCCTGCGGACCGCTGGGACGTGCCCAGGCGGTGCTGGAGGAGTGCGCGGTCCGGACGTCGGGCACGGTGCGGTACGGCGAGCCCGTCGCGGAGTTGTCCAGCGTGCAGGCGTCGTTGGGGCGCATGTACATCGCGATCGAGTCGGCGTGGGCGATGGTGCACCGCGCGTTGGCCTTGGCGGCGTCGGGTCGGGAGGAGCCGGTGTTCGACCCGGTGATCGCGGCGGCCAAGCACTTCGCGGTGGAACAGGTCCGGTTCGTCCTGGACCGGGCGCTGAACGTGTTGGGGGGACACGCGTTTTACGGGACGCCGGACCTGGGCCGGTACCTCCGCGACTTCGCGGGGTTGGTGCTGCTCGCGGGTACGCAGGACGTCCTGGAGGTCAACCTGGGGGCGGGCGTGGTGGTCAGGACGAGGGAGAGGATGGGTGAGGGTCGTGGTGTTCGAGTTGAACGGGATGCTCCTGCGTTCGGCGGGCAACCAGCGGACGGTGTCGATTCCGGCGACGACGCTGGAGGGCGCGGTCACCGGGCTGGCGACCCGCTTCCCCCAGATGAAACGGCTTCTGCTGGGCAACACCGGGCAGCTGCGCTCGGCGCACCGGGTCAGCCTCAACGGTGAGTTCCTCGCCCGGCCCCGGGGCGATCTGGTGCTGGCCGAGGACGACCGGGTGGAGTTGTTCACCGCGGTCGCGGGGGGCTGACACCGCGTCATGGGAGTGGCAGAGGACAACGGGACGCTGTGGGGGACCCGCGCGGAGGACTGGGCGGTGGTCCAACAGCACACCGCCCGGCCCGTCTGCGCCGCGGTGTTGGACGAGGCGGGGCCGTGGACTGGTGTGCGGGTGCTGGATGTCGGCTGCGGGGCGGGTGAGTTCGCCCGGATGGCGCACGCGCGGGGCGCGGTGGTGAGCGGCTTGGACGCCAGCGCCGCGTTCGTCCGGCACGCCCGCGAGGCAGTGCCGGACGGGCGGTTCGTGGTCGCGGACCTGGAACGGATGCCGTTTCCGGACGGGGAGTTCGCGGTGGTGACCGCGTTCAACAGCCTGCACTTCGCGCGGAGGCCCGTGCACGCGGTGGCCGAGGCGGTCCGGGTCACTCGGCGGGGAGGGCGGATCGTGGTGGCGACGTGGGGCCCGCCCGAGGAGTGCGACGCGATCGTCTACCTGCTCGACCTGGGTGGGCTGATGCCCCCGACGGCGGACCCGGCGGGGGAACTCGCGGACCCGGAACGACTCCGGGGCGTGCTCGTCGAGGCGGGGCTGGCACCCACGCGCTACCGGGTCGTGTCCTGTCCCTGGTGGTACCCGGACCTGGACACCGCCCTGCGGGGTCTGCTGTCCACGGGCCCGGCAGCGCAGGCGATCGGCTATTCCGGGTGGGAGCCGGTCCGTGCTGCGGTCCGCGACTCGATATCGCCTTTCCGGCACGACGACGGCTCCTACCTGCTGGCCAACACCTGCCACTACACCGTGGCCACAGTGGACTGGTGACCTGACCCGTCCACCACCGCGTCCGTTGTCGTGAACGACATGGCTCCCAGACAGGGCGACGAACGGCAGCGCCGGCGACGGCGCACCACTTCGTGGAACCCGGGCGGTTCGGCCGGGTGCGTGCGGAAGCCGCGGTTGTGGCCCGTTTCCGTGGACTTCGTCGGGCGCGTGCGGACTCGTTCACTTGGCGTACCGGCGGGGCGGCGGTTCCCGACTGGCCGGCGGGCTCGCGGGTCGGTGTGAGGCACCAAGGAGGGCTTCGGCCGCAGTTCGGTCGTCCTACCCGATTGGTGGATCCTGCGCGGTCTGTCGGACGGAACACTCCAAGTCGTGGACGCATCAACGACCGCACCGCATCCGCCTGTCGCGGTGTTCAGGGACCCTCGACCCGGCGGGGCCGTCCCCGATTTCGGCCTTCCGGTCCGCGTCCTGGCGCAGCGGGTCACCGCCGCGTTGATCGCGGTGCCGACGCACGCCGGTCCGGTGGAGCGCACCGCCGCCCTGCGGCGGGCGGCGGCGGTCGCGGACGGGTTGGTGGCGGCGCTGTCCGCCCAGGGCGCGGCGGTCGTCGGCGAGGACCTGCCGGCCGGGTCGATCAGCGAGTCGTTCTTCCGCGTGCGCGAGGTGGACCTGTCCGACGACCAGGCCGCCCTGCACGGGGCCTCGATAGTGCGGCGTGGCCTGGTGGACCTGTGCGATGCGCCGCTGTCGGGTGCCGACCTGGCCGTCGAGGTCGCAGGGATGGCGCAGGCCGTGCTCGACCTCACAGGCGCCACCGCCTCGGATACCCGACTCGACGTGCCGGTGGTCGACACGCCGGCAGTCGACGGGACGTCACTGGAAGAGCGGTGGACGGCGCGGTGGATCATCGGCCACCAGGTGCACGTGCTGTTCAACATCTGCGCGGCGGTCGCGGTGACCGACGCCGTGCACCATCTGCGCCACGGCGCGGTCCAAGCCGCTCTGCGGAGGCTCGGGGACGCGACGACGTTCGTGCGCGGCTTCCCTGCGGCCATGACGCACGCGAGCACTATCCCGGTCGAGTACTACACCGCTGCGGTGCGCCCCTCCATGCAACCGCCGGAGGTGGCGCGTCCGTTGAGCGGACGGCAACACCGTGGCTACAAGACGTTTCGTGCCGCGATGAAGGATCTGCTCGTCGTGTTGCCCGATCCCTACGAGCAGTTGGCCGCCCGCGATCCGCAACTCGCCGCAGCCCGTGACGCGTTGCTCGAAGCCGATCTGATCGACGGCGAACGGCACGTCACACTCGCCTATTCGATGGTGCACCTGCAACGCTCGATCGCCCAGTTGCCCGACGGCCCGGACAACGCGGTGGGGGAGCTGCGGCTGATGCGTCACCGGCGAGCGGCCCAGTACGCGCCACTGCTCCGTTTCGGTGATCACTACGTCGCCGACGCCGTGGCCGGCCTGCGGCACTGATCCGAACCAGCCGACCGCGCCGAATCCAGGGAGCCGACGCCGATGCCCGAGCCCGCCGCCACCGTGACCAGCGAGCTGGAGCTTGCGCCACCCGACACCGCTCAGGTGGAACGCTTGGCGCGTGACCTGTGCTCCGACGGCCGGTACCAGGTGGGCGCGCCGGAGTGGGTGGCTCGCACCCGGGACGCCTGGGACGAGGCCCCGCTGCCCCTGCGTCGCGCGGTGCGCCGGTTCCGGCGTCACTCGGGCACCCAGGGGGTGTTGGTGCTCCACGGGCTCCCGATCGACGACGCGGCGCTGCCCGCCACACCGTCCACACCGGACTCGGTGCAGCGCGAACCCACCGTCGCGGCGGCGGTGCTCGCGATGTTGGCCTGCGGGCTCGGTGACCCGGTCGCGTACCTGGCCGAGAAGTCCGGGGCGCTCGTGCAGGACGTCGTTCCCGTGCCGGGCAGGGAGAACTTCTCCGGCAACGCCGGGTCGGCGCTGCTGACCTTCCACAACGAGAACGCCTTCCACCCCCACGAACCCGATCACGTGCTGCTGCTGTGCCTGCGCGCCGACCACGACCGCACTGCGGGCCTGCGCACCGCCTGCCTGCGCGAAGTGCTGCCGCTGCTGCCCGACGCCACCCGTGAGGTGCTGTCCGCACCCGAGTTCATCCTCCGACCACCACCCTCCTTCGGAGCCGACGACACCGCCCGCACACCACAACCGGTGCTGTTCGGAGCGGCCGACGACCCCGACATCAGGATGGCCCAGATCGCCTCCGCGCCGGTCACCCCGCGCGCCGAGGCCGCGTTGGCCGAACTCGCCCGCGCCTTCGACACCGCGGCCCGCACCACGCGACTGGCACCCGGTGACATGGCGATCGTCGACAACCGGGTCACCGTGCACGGCCGGACCCCCTTCCGCCCCCGCTACGACGGAGCCGACCGCTGGGTGCAGCGCACCTTCGCCGTCACCGACCTCCGCCGCTCCCGCGACCACCGCCCCGACGACGGCTACGTTCTCGTCCGGTGACCACAGCCCTCCTCCGTCGCACGCCCGGATTCCGCCGGCGCACAACGGGGTTGCGGACGCGATGACGACGAATCGCGCTCGGGAATCGCCACCCGGGCGATACGTGGCCGGCCCGAGTCGGTCCCGATTCGGTCAGGACACGACTCCGATCCAGGACGCCGGCCCTGTGCCTCTGCCTCGCCCGAACCGGTCACCGTCCGCCAGGTCGACGGCGGGCCGGCGCGGTTCCCAGCAGCCGTGCGATCCCGTAGTCGAAGCGGGCGTCGTAGGAGTCGTCCACCATGACGTCCATCCCGACCGCCGCCAGCGCCGGGTACGCGTCGGCGTCGAGGGGCTCGGTGACCTCGCCCTGCGGGCGTCCCGTGGGGGTCTGCTGCTCCTGGGTCAGTCCGAGCGTGAGGTAGACGATCGACCAGCACAGCCGCGCGGCGTCGGCCTTCGGGTGGCCGGCTTCCAGGAGTGCGCCGACGACGACGTCGGCCACGCGGAGGGTCTTCCCGGTGCCGTTGAACGTGCCGGCGACCAGACGGCCGCCGTCGCGGTGGGCCAGCATCGCCGTCCGGTACCGGGCGGCGACGGTGCGGACGCGCTCCACCGGGTCGGCGGGCAGGTCGGCGGTGCGGACCGAGCCGATGATGGTGTCGGCCATCGTCTCGATCAGGGCCTGCTTGGTCTTGACCTGCCAGCTCACGGAGTTGAGGTGGGCACCCAGGGTGCGCGCGACGCCACGGAGGGAGAGCCGCTCCAGGCCCTCCTCCTCCAGGGTGGTGAACGCGGCGGCGATGACGTCGTCCTGGGTCCAGCGCATCGGATGCCCCCTACTGCTCCCGCGTTCATGGTCATCGTACGGATCAAGCGCCGTACGCCGCCCGGGACACCTCGTCCCAGGCTTCCCACTCGGTGATGCGGCCGGCGTACTCCTTCCGGATCACCGCGAGCGGGCCCTCCCCGAAGAAGACCCGCAGGGGCGGCTCCTCGGCGTCCACGACCCGCAGGATCGCGGCCCGGGTGGCGGCGGGGTCGCCGCGCTTGGCCGCCGGGCGGGACATCGAGGCGCGGCAGGCGTCGTAGGTCGGGGATCGTTCGGCGTGGACGGCGGACGGACCGGCCCAATCGGTGGCGTAGCCGGCGGGCTCGACCAGCGTGACCTTGATCCCGAAGCCCGCCACCTCGGCGGCCAGGCTCGCGGTGAAGCCCTCCAGCCCGAACTTGGAGGCGTGGTAGAGCCCGAGACCGGGCAGGGAGAGCACCCCGGCGATGGACGACACCTGGACGATGTGGCCGCCGCCTCGGGCGCGCAGGTGCGGCAGGACGGCCTGGGTGATCCACAGCGGGCCGAACAGGTTGACCTCGATCTGGTCGCGGGCCTGTTGTTCGGTCACCTCCTCCACCATGCCGAACAGGCCGTAGCCCGCGTTGTTCACCACGACGTCGAGCCGCTCGAAGCGGGCGACCGCCTGCTCGACGGCGGCGACGACGGTGGCCCGGTCGGTGACGTCGGCCCGGAGGGGGAGGACGGCGTCCCCGTATTCGGCGACCAGCTCGTCGAACGCGGTGGCGGATCGGCTGAGCGCGGCGACGCGGTCGCCGCGTTCGAGGGCCGCCTCCGTCCAGAGGCGACCGAATCCCCTGGACGCGCCGGTGATGAGCCAGGTCTTTCCGGGCATGGCCGGTCTCCTCGGTTCTCGGGGTCTTCCTCGGGATCTGGCAGGTGCGGGCGTGCGGGGCGGCGTCGACCAGACCCGGGCCGGAGTCGGCGCTTTCGCGTCCGGCACGACCACCTCGCACTCTTGTGCAGTGACCAAGTGTCCGGGTCAGTAAACTTGGTCACTGCACAAGTGTCAATGCGGATGCCTTGCCTTATCGGCCAGACCGGCCGTTGAGGGCGTGGACGAACGTGACGGTCTCGTCCAGCGGTGCCCTGCCCACACGAGTGCTCTCGACGCCGGGGTCCTCGTAGCCGATCGACATGCCGCAGTAGAGGATGACGCCGTCGGGCGGGGACAGGATCTCCGCGACGGTCGTGTGGTAGACCGACCACGCCATCTGCGCGCAGCTGTGCAGCCCTTCGGCGCGCAGCAGCAGCATGATGGTCTGGAGGTACATGCCGACGTCCGACCACTGGGGCCGGCCCATGCCGCGGTCGATGTAGCAGAACAGGGCTGCGGGCGCGCCGAAGCACTGCCAGTTCTCGGTGACGGCTTTTTGGCGCGCCTCCCAGTCGTCGCGGGAGATCCCCAGCGCGCCGTAGCGCTTGTCGCCGAAGTCGGACCGGCGCTCGTGGTAGGGGGACTTCAGGTCCTCCGGGTACATCCGGTACTGCGGCTCGTCCCACGGGTCGCCGGCCGTCGCGCGTTCGCCCGCGCGTTTTTTGAGTTCGGCCAGCGGTTCGCCGGTCAGCACGTAGGAACGCCACGGCTGGAGGTTCGAGCCGGACGGCGACCACGCCGCGGCGGTCAGCACGCGCTCCAGCGCCTCCCTCGGGACTTCCCGGTCGGTGAACCTGCGGACCGCACGCCGGCTCGTGACCGCCTCGTAGACATCCACGTGAACGCATCTCCCTGGTAGATGTGGGTTTGCGGGCCACCCGCGATACCTGCCGCCGCCATCCGTAGCCGACCGTCATCTGACGGACGTCCGCTGCCCGTCCGCCGCCTCATGCGCCAGGATCGGGATCAGCGTCTCGCCCCGGACACGGACCAGATGCCGTGCGCGGCCGGATGTCCCGCCATCATCGCGGTTTCGATCATGCCGGCGGGTGCTCCACCTCGGCCACCGGTTTCGGGCGGCGTTCGGGATTTCCGACCGTGCACGACGCGGCCGAGCCCACTCCACCGTCCTCGGTGAAGCGGGCTCGGCCGTTTTGTTTGTGGTGTCAGGTTTTGAGGCCGTTGCCCCAGGTGTCGTGGTGGGCGGTGTGGTTGTCGTCGAGCCACCAGTGGGCGAGGTTGGTGGCGGTGTCGCGGGCGAACACGGTGGGCCGCCCGGTGTAGAGGATCGCGGTGGGGTCGCCGGCGAGCCCGCCGGCCCAGGAGTCGCGTCCGGTGGGCGCGCCCGGCCGGTACCACCAGTGCGAGAGGTTCCCGTCGACGTCACGGGCGTAGACGGTGAGTTCGTCGCCGTTGAACACCAGCGCGGAGGGGTCCCCGGCGACCCCGCCGCCCCACGAGTCCCGCCGCGCGGTGCCGCCGTCGTCGAGCCACCAGTGCGACAGACTCCCGTCCGTGCCCCGGGCGAACACCGTCAACCGGCCCTTGTACACGGCCACCGCAGGATCCCCCGCGACCCCGCCGCCCCACGAATCCCGCCGCGCGGTGCCGCCGTCGTCGAGCCACCAGTGGTGCAGGGAACCGTCGACCGAACGCGCGAACACCGTCAACCGGCCCTCGTACACGATCGCCACCGGCCGCCCCGCCACACCCCCGCCCCACGAATCCCGATGCGTCGGCTCACCCGGCACATACCACCAGTGCTGCAACGAATCGTCCGTACCCTGACCGAAGAACGTCAACTGCCCCCGAAAATCCACCGCAGACGCACCAACGTTCGGCGTGGCGGGCGTGCCCGGTCCGAGATCGTTGAAACGGTAGAGGTCGTAGTCCCGCATGTAGCGGATGATCTTGTCGGAGTAGGTCGGGTCGGTGGCGTACCCGGCCCGGTGCACTTCGCGGATGAACTGGTCCGGGTCGTTGACGTACTGGAACGCGGGCGCGTACCGGCTCGCCGTCGACAGCAGGCGGCCGTAGTCGGCGAACGAGTCGCCGACAGACGCATACACCCGGAACCACGCGGTGACCGTGTGGCAACCGCTCGCGTCGCACTCCTGCGTCGGGTAGTCGTTGCAACCGATGGCGATCGGTCCGGGATCCGTCCCGACGCACTTGATGCCGAAGTAGTTCTTGTCGTTGACCGCCAAGGTGCTGCGGCCCCAGTTCGACTCGTGCAGCCCCTGGGCGATGCCGACCGAGGCGGGCACCCGGTAGTTCCGCTGCACGTCCTGTGCCGCAGGGGCGACTGCGGCGATGAAGTCCTCTTGGAAGCCGAGCGTGCCGATTCCCGCACTCTGCCAGGCAGAGTCGCGCACTCGGTCCTGGTTCACCACGTCACCCGTGGCGGCCGCGCCGGTCGTGGGGCCCAGGACGGCCGCTGTCGCCAGCAAGACCATGAGCCATCTCATACGCATGATTCCTCCGTGTCACTGTGGTTCCACGTCGGAAGCTAGGAACTCGTCCTGTGAAACTCCTTCGCGCCGGCTCGAAGGAGTTTCGAAGGTGCGCCCCCCATCGTTGTGCCCAGTCCAACCCGGAAGGGGAGCACGACCATGAGGAAACTCTTGGTAGCCGCGATAGGAGCGGCAACCACGCTGGCCCTGTTGAGCCCGACGGCGCACGCGGCACCGGTGTACGGGGGCCAAGGCCCGGAACTGAACGCCACCGCGGTCGCCGACGTCGTCGTGAACGCGGCACCGATCACCCGCAGCGAGGTGATCGCGAGAGCCCAGGGGTGGTTCAACCCGCCCATCCCGTACAGCCAGAACAACTGGCACAACGGCTGGCGCGCCGACTGCTCCGGCTACGTGTCGATGGCCTGGAACCTCGACACCTCGCTGTCGACGGTAACCCTGCCGGACGTGTCGCACCGCATCGGCAAGGAGGAGCTGCGTGCCGGCGACGTGATGATGAACGGAGGTCCGGGAACAGGCGGTGACAACGGCCACGTCGCGATCTTCGAGCGATGGGTCGACGACTCCCACACCGCCTACTGGGCCTACGAACAGACCCCGCCGCAGACGGTGCACCGCCAGGTGCCGTACCCGTACTTCGGCAACGACACGAGGTTCCTGCCCTACCGCTACAACCTGATCCAGGAAGATCCCCAGCCGCAGCAGGGCGTCAACGTTGGTGCGTCTGCGGTGGATTTTCGGGGGCAGTTGACGTTCTTCGGTCAGGGTACGGACGATTCGTTGCAGCACTGGTGGTATGTGCCGGGTGAGCCGACGCATCGGGATTCGTGGGGCGGGGGTGTGGCGGGGCGGCCGGTGGCGATCGTGTACGAGGGCCGGTTGACGGTGTTCGCGCGTTCGGTCGACGGTTCCCTGCACCACTGGTGGCTCGACGACGGCGGCACCGCGCGGCGGGATTCGTGGGGCGGCGGGGTCGCGGGGGATCCTGCGGTGGCCGTGTACAAGGGCCGGTTGACGGTGTTCGCCCGGGGCACGGACGGGAGTCTGTCGCACTGGTGGCTCGACGACGGCGGCGTGGCGCGGCGGGACTCGTGGGGCGGCGGGGTCGCCGGGGACCCGTCGGTGACCGTGTACGGGGACGGCGAGGAACTCACGGTGTTCGCCCGTGACGTCGACGGGAACCTCTCGCACTGGTGGTACCGGCCGGGCGCGCCCACCGGACGCGACTCGTGGGGGTCCGGGGTGGCCGGGGACCCGGCCGCGCTGCTGCACCTGGGCCGGTTGACCGTGTTCGCGCGTTCGGTCGACGGTTCCCTGCACCACTGGTGGCTCGACGACGGCGGCACCGCGCGGCGGGACTCGTGGGGCGGCGGGGTCGCCGGGGACCCCTCCGCGCTGGTGTTCAACGGCGACGAACTCACCGTCTACGCCCGTGACGTCGACGGGAACCTCTCGCACTGGTGGTACCGGCCGGGCGCGCCCACCGGACGCGACTCCTGGGCCGGCGGGCTCGCCGGCGACCCCACCGCGATCCTCTACACCGGGCGGCCCACCGTGTTCGCCCGCGACACCGCCACCAACCTCGCCCACTGGTGGCTCGACGACAACCACACCGCCCACCACGACACCTGGGGCAACGGCCTCAAAACCTGACACCACAAACAAAACGGGGCGGGTGGCCGACGATGGCCACCCGCCCCGCTCCACGTCACACCGAAAGCGGCTCGTCGGCCAGGGCGGCGCCGAACGCCCGCACCAGGCCGCTCATCCGGTAGTGCACCGTTCCTGATCCGTCCACACCGGACACGTCCAGCAGCCGGTGGTCGACCAGACCCTCCACCGCTTCCTCGACCACCGGCACCGGCAGCCGCAACCGCTCGGCGACCCACGGCACCGGGTCGGCCAGGCCGCACTCCGCGACCCGCCGGAACACTCGCTGTTCCAAGGCGTCGAGATCCTCGTACGCACGCCGGATCCCGGCCCGCACCTCCAGCCCGCCGGCGGCCAGCTCGCCCAGCACGCGGTCGGGATCGGCGAGCCGGTCCGCCAGCAGCCGCACGGACCAGTGCGGTCGGGCGAGGAGCTTCGCGCCGGCCACCCGGAGCACCAGCGGCAGTCCTTCACACGCCCGCAGCACGGCCGCCGTGGCGGCGGGTTCGGCGGAAACCCTGGCCGTGCCGACGATCCTGGCCAGCATCCGGGCGGAGAGCCGGTCGTCGAACGGCGTCAGCTCGACCGGCTCGACCCCCTCCACCCCGCTGAGCCGCTGCCTGCTGGTGACCAGGACCGCGCAGCTCCCGGTGCCGGGGAACAACTTCCGCAGCTCCTGGTCGTCACGTGCGTCGTCGAGGACGACGACGAGGCGACGGCCCGCCGCCCGCATCCGGTACAGCTCCACGCGTTCGTCCGGGTCGGCGGGCAGGTCGGCGCGCGCCACGCCGAGCGCCAACAGGAACCGGCCCATCACCTGTCCGACGGTGGCACCGCGCAGATCGGCGAACAGCTGCCCGTCCGGGAACTCCGCGCGGAGTACGTGGGCGGCGTGCACGGCCAACGTCGTCTTGCCCACGCCACCGACACCCGTCAACACCACCGTCGACGCCATCGCACCACGCCGGGCCCGCAGCACGTGCAGGATCTCGGCCAACTCCCGCTGCCTGCCCAGGAGATCCGGGATGGCGGGCGGGAGCTGGTTCGGACCGCCGGCCGTCCCCTGCACGGGGCGCACGCCGCCCAGCACGAGCGCGTGGTGCGCCCGCAGCTCCGGCCCCGGCTCGACCCCGAGTTCGTCGATCAGCCTGCGGCGTGCCGCGGTGTAGACGGCGAGCGCGTCGGCCTGCCGCCCGGACCGGTGCAGCGCGTCCATCAGCAGCGTGATCAACGACTCCCGCATCGGGTGCGCCGCCACCAGCGCGAACAGCCGTGGCACCAACTCCTCTTGCCTGCCCAGTGCGAGTTCGGCGTGCGCTCGACCTGCTTCCGCGGCCAGCCGCAACTCCTCCAGGCCACTACGCAGGTGTTCCGCGAACGGCGCGGCCACGCCGTCGAAAGCGGGACCGCGCCAGAGCGCCAGCCCCTGGTCGTAGTACCTGGCCGCCAACGCGTGGTCGGCGTCGTCACGGGCCGCCCGTGCCCGGCCGACGAGGTCGCGGAAGACCTCGACGTCGTTGTCCTGCGGCCCGACGTCGAGCAGATAGCCCGGAGCGCGCGTCAGGAGCACGTCGGGTCCGACCGCGCGCCGCAACACCGACACGTAGCTGTGCACCATCGCCATGGCGGACTCCGGCGGCTCGCCGTCCCACACCAGGCTCACCAGGCGCTCCACCGGTACGACCCGGCGCGGCTCGGCGAGCAACGCGGCGATCAGCGCCTTCGGCTTCGGGCCGCCGAGTTTCGCCGGACGCGTCCCGACGACGGCCTCCACCGGTCCCAGAGCCAGGAACCGCACTGTGCCTCCTTCAGTTCGTGCCCGACAGGGCGAACACCGCGTATCCCCGCGCGGGCAGGTCGAGCGTGTGCGACGCGCCGGTGATCGGGTCGGCCGGACCGTCGCCGAGCAGGTCGACCGGTGTCTGCGCGGGGATGCCGGACCCGGTCAGGTCGATCGTGACCTGTTGTGCGGTCGCCTGGAAGTTCAGCACCACGAGGGCTTTGTTCGAACCGTCGCGGCTGGTCCGCACGTAGGCGTAGAACTTCTGGTCGTCGTTGGTGTGCAAGCGGACCCGCAGGCCGGACGGGGCCAACGCCCGGTGGGCGCTCTGGGCGACGACGAGGTCGCTCAGTCGCCGCTGGTCGGCGGTGGGCCAGTTCGGGATCTTCTGCACGTGCGGCAGGACCGTGTGCATTCCGTTGTGCAGGTAGAACAACGTGCCCAGGGTGGTGATGTTCGCGATCTCCAGCAGGCGTTCCGATGGACTCGCGTCCGGCCACGGTCCGGCACCGTCGCTTTCCCACTGCGGCGCGGTGAGGGTGACGCCGCCGACGGCGTTGACCGCGTCCCGGGAGAACTTGAGTTCGTAGTCGACGTTGTTCGGCGATTGCCCGCGAATGGCGTCCGTCAGCAGACCTTTGACGGCACCGGTTCCCCACGGGGAGACGCTGATGTCGTGCATGACGTTGTAGCCGAGATCGCGCACCCAGCCCGCGTACTCTTCGCGCCCCTTCACGCCCTCCGGGTTGGTCATGATCCCGTAGTTGCCGAGGGTGGCGGCGATGACCTCGTTGCTGCGCGCGCTGTCGATGTAGTGGTAGTTGCGCGGATCGTCGAGTGCGATGCCGTCCACACCCAGTTCAGCCCAGAACTTGAGGATGTTCCTGGCCTCCGCGCGCCACTCGGGGCTGTTCCAGTTGTACGACGGCGCCGACCCGCCCCAGAAGCCGTAGTAGTCGGCCTGCGCGATGTCGCTGTGGTGCCATCGCGGCTTGGCCGTCCCGTCGGAGGGTTGGAAGTCGAACCAGCGCCGCTCGACGCTGTCCACGCCGTCGTGGTAGTCGCGTTCGGCCTTGCGGAAGAACGGGGCTTCGGCGTGCGCGTAGCCGAGGTTGCCGAAGAAGACCACCTTCAGACCTTTGCCGTGCGCGGTCCGCACGAGATCGCGGAAGTCCTCCATGGTGCCGATCGACGGGTCGATCGAGTAGTTGTCGGTCGGGCCCAGGCCCGCGTAGAGCGAGGCCGGTCCGGCATACGGGGCCATCAGTTCGATCGCACTGTATCCACTGGCCCGCAACGAGTCGAGTTCGCTCTTGATGTCGGTGAGCCGGTTCCCGTAGTACTTCGGGTAGTACCGCATCACACCGGAGGACCGCTGCCACCACTGCGCTCGGTGGGGTGATCCGATGCCGAACACCTCCAACGACTTCGAGCACGCCCAACGCCCGTCCGTGCTGCCCGACACGGTGAGCCGCACGTAGCGGTACTGCCCGGAGCCGGTGCCGGTGAAGACCCGCCCGGTCAGCCCTGCCGCACCGTCGAGCAGCGTCTCCCAGGGCCCGCCCTCCCGCGAGCCCTCGACCCGGAACCGCCACTTCGCGTCGTCGACGAAGGTCTGCCGAACCCCGGTGATCTGGCTGTCCTGCCCCAGGTCCACGGTCAGCTCCTGCGGCATCGCGTTGCCGGAGGCGATCCAGGCCGTGGCGGGGTCGCCGTCGACCGCTCGGCCCGGTTCGTGACCGGGAGCGTGGCTGGACGACGTGGTACGCGTGCCCAGGGCGAGATCGCGCACGACCGGCGTGCCGAACACGGCGAACTCCTGGCTGCACGCCCAGTGCGAGCCGCCGTGCACGGTCAGCCGAACATACCGGTACACGCCGCTCACATCGGACCCGAACACCCGGCCGCGACCGGCCGGTGGCGGCGTGAGCACCGTCCAGCTGCCGTCATCGGCCAGCCCTTCGGCCACGAAGCGCCATGCATCTTCGTCCACGAAGGTCTGTTCGATGCGTCGCAGTGCGGTCGGGACGCCCAGGTCCACGGTCACCGTGTGGGGCATGGCCGCGTTCTCCGCGATCCACGCCGTCTGCGGATCTCCGTCGACGGCCAGCGAAGCCGGATGAGCGGGCGACGCGCTGTCGGCTTCGACTGCCTTGCCACGCGCGACGTTCTCGAATCCGATCACCTTGAACTCGGCGCTGGCCGCCCAGAAATCGACCACGGACGTCACGGTCAGCCGCACCTGCCGCAACGTCCGGCCGACCTCCGTGCGGAAGTGGCTGCCGGAAGCCGAGACTGTCGACAGAGCGTGCCAACTGCCGTCCGCGTCCTGGCCTTCGATGCGGAAGCCCCAGGTCTGTACGTCGGTGAAGTCCTGTTCCACAGCGGTGACCAGACTCGGGCCACCGAGGTCGACCAGCAGCCACTGCGGCGTTTGCCAAGACCCCGCGATCCAGTTGGTGCCGGTGTCGCCGTCGACGGCGCGTTCCGGGCCGTGATCGGTCGAGGAGGACGACGCGGTCACCGCCTTGCCCAACGCGATGTTCGTCTCACCGCCCGCGACCACGAACTCCAGGCTTGTGGTCGTGTACAGGCGGACGTACCGGTAGGTCCCGGTCACGTCGTCGGCGAACGTGTTCCCGGCCTGTCCTGCGGCGCGGTCGACCAGCGTCGCCCAACGCACGCCGTCCACCGATCCTTCGACGCGGTACCGCCAGACCGCCCGCTCAGGGAACGTCTGCCGCACGGCGGCCACCGCGCGCGGCGTGCCGAAGTCCATCTGGAGCCACTGCACGCCAGTTGCGGACGCGGCTCGCCACCCGGTGTTCAGGTCGCCGTCGAACGCCTTCTCCGGCGTGCTGCCGGGAGCGGACGACGACGCGGTCACCGCGCCCGGCGTGGAAGCGCCGGCGGGTGCGGGTACTACGAGTGTCGCGACGACCAACGCCGCGACGGTGAACAACACTCTCATTCCGAACCCCCTGGTCGGTCTGTCATCCCTTGACCGCGCCGACCACCGCGTGCGCACCCTCGACCCTGCGACCCAGCGCGAGGTGCAGCACGAACACCGGCACGGTGTACAGCAGCGAGAACGCGGCCAGCCGGCCGTAACCGGCTTGGCCGTTCTGGTAGAAGAACTCGAACACGCTGACCGGCAACGGTTGTTTCGCCGGAGACTGGAGCAGCGTGAAAGGCACGAAGAAGTTGCCCCACATCGAAGTGAAGGTGAGCAGCGCGACCACGCTGATCCCCGGCCTGGCGGCGGGAAGCACCACCTGCCACAGCACCTGCGAGGGCGTCGCGCCGTCCACCGCCGCGGCCTCGTCCAACGTCCGGGGCACGGCGTCGATGTAGGTGGTCACCAGCCACACCGCAGACGGCAACGACGTGGCTGCGAGGAACAGCACCGTGCCACTCATGGTGTCGGTCAGCCGCAGCCGCGCGAACAGGCCGTAGACCGGCACCAGCAACGCAGTCACCGGCAACCCCGCCGCGAACAACAGTGCCAGCAGGAACGGCCGTCGCATCCGGAATCGACGACGTGACAACGGGTAGGCCGCCATCGATGCGCACAACAACGTCAACGCCGTGCCGAAACCGCACAACACCACGCTGTTGAACAGTGGTCGCAACGTCGTCCTTGAGGTGAGCACGGCGGCGAAGTTGTCCAGCGTCGGTTCGCGCGGCAGCTCCACCCGCAGCCCGGCGCGAGCGTCGAAAGCGGCGGTCAGCAGCCACACCAGCGGCAGCGTGAACAACAGCGCCACCGACGACAGGGCGAGACCCCGGACCTGCCCGCAGCGGGTTCTCACACCGCACGACCAGCGCGCAGGTGCACCGCCGACAGCAGTCCGCCCAGCAACAGCATCACGAGCGCGACGGCTGCGGCGTAACCGATCCGGCTCAGCTGGAACGCCTGCTCGTACAGGTAGATCGGCAACGTCCGGGTCCGATTGCCGGGCCCGCCGCGCGTCATCACGTACACCAGACCGAACGACGCCACCGTCAACGACGTCGTCAACGCCAGGTTCGTCGCCACCGCACGGCGGATCAACGGCAGCGTGATGTGCCGGAACCGGCGCACGAAGCCCGCGCCGTCCACGGTCGCCGCCTCCAGCACGTCCTGATCGACCGCCGCGAGCGCCCCGGAGTACACCAACATCGAGAACGCCGTGCCCCGCCACACGTTCGCCAGCGACACGGCGAGCAGGGGAGCGCTGAACAACCAGTCCCGCGCCGGCACACCCGCCAGCCCCAGCAGGCCGCTCAACGTGCCCTCTTCGCGAAGGAACGCGAGCATCACGTAACCCGCGACCACCTCGGGCACCAGCCACGCGGTGAACACCGCGCCCGTCACCACCCGACGCGTCACCCGGCTCGCGCGCCGGCACGTGGCCGCGAACGCGAGCCCCAGCGCGTTCTGGCCGGCGACCGACACCCCGACGAACCCCGCCGTGACCGCGACCGCATCCCGGAAATCCCGGTCGGCCAACGCTTCCGCGAAGTTGTCGAACCCGGTGAACGAGGTGCCCGCACGCCCGGTCAGCACCATGTCGGTGAACGCGGCGTAGCAGCAGTACGCGAGCGGTCCGCCGAGCAGCAGGGCCGACAGCAGCCCCGCCGGGAGCAGACCCCGGCGCGAGGCCTGCTTCATCTGGCGACAACCTCGCCGTCGACGACACCGGGCAGGGCGGCGTCGTAGTCGGCGGCGGCCTCGCCCGGCGAGCGCAGCCCGGTGGTGACGGCTTCCATCGCCTCCTGCACCAGCACGGACACCCGCGGGTAGGCCGGCAGCGCGGGGCGGAACGTCGAGTACCGGGTCAGGTCGGTGAACGCCGCGTGCACCGGCCCGGCCGCGAGGTAGGCCGGATCTGCCGCCACGTCCCCGCGCACCGCCAACGTGGACTGCGCGAGCGTGAGCGAGGTGGCGTTCCTCGTGGTCTGGGTGAACGCGAGGAACCTCCACGCCAGGTCCGGTGCCGGCGCGGACGTCGGGATCGCCCACGTCCACCCGCCGGAGAGGGTGACCGCGCCTGGCTGTTGGCCCGCCCGGGTGGGCATCGGCGCGATGCCCACCGAACGCTCCCAGCCCGGCCAGGCGTTCGCGCTGCCGGGCTGCCACACGGCCTTCAGCCACGACCCGTTCAGCGCGATGCCGATCCGGTGCGCGGGGAACCACTCGGTCGCGAGCACGCTCTCCGAGGTGGGGCTCAACGCGTCGGACAGCTTCGCGCCCAGCCCCTCCCGGTACACGGTGTCCACGAACCCGAGCGCGTCGCGGAACCCGTCCGCCCCGGCCACCCAGCGCTGCCGGTCCGCGTCGTAGAGCCGGTCCCCGGTGCCGGCGAGCAGCATCTGGAAGCTCTGCATGGCGGTCGCCTCGCCGTTGGCCTTGCCGTTGGCCAGGTACAGCGGCACCGTGTCGGGTACCCGGTCGCGCACGGCACGCGCCGCCGCGAGCACGTCCTCCCAGGTGCGAGGCTGCCACTCGGCCGGCAGTCCGGCCCGCGCGAAGACTTCGCGGTCGTACCACAGGGCCCGGGTGTCCGTCCCGACCGGCACGGCGTAGACCTGCCCGTCCCGCGCGGTCACCGCGGGCTTCACGGACTCGGTGAACTGCCGCCACTCCGGCCACGCCGCCAGCCGGTCGGTGAGCGGCGCGAGGCGCTTGGCGGCCACGTCGGCCTCGATCCGGAACGAGTCCTCGTAGACCAGGTCGGGTGCTCCGGACGGCGAGTCCTGCATCAGCGCCAGCTTGGTGTGGTAGTCGCCCTCGGCGGCCTGGATCGGCAACAGTGCGACCCGCACGCCCGGGTTTTGCGCGGAAAACTCCTTCGCCATCTGCTCCAGATGGCGGTCGAACTCCTGGTTCTGCCCGATCTGCCGCCAGTAGGCGACGCGTATGACGCCATCGCCCCCACCAGGGTCCCGGCCGTATGCCAGGTATCCCACCGCCCCTAACAGCCCGAGGACGACACAGGCCAGTACCCCACTGCGCATGGCTCCCCCTTACCACGTCAAAGCGGGCCCCAAAGTAGCGTTTTACGCCTTAAAGCGTCAAGGACGATTCAGTGTGCCGCCAAACGCGCTACGCTTTGACACGTCAAACGTCTCCACAGGGTTGGTTGGGGTGTCATGAACACGGCCGACGACGGTGTCCCGCTGTACCGGCACGTCAAACGCGAGCTGATCGAGGCCATCGCGAAGGGGGAGTTCGTCCACGGCGAGCCGTTCGTAACCCAACGCGAGGTGTGCGAACGGTTCGGGGTGTCCACGACGACGGCAGCGCGCGCGCTGAACGAACTGGTCGTCGAGGGCCTGCTGGTGCGCCGGCGCGGCCTCGGCACGTTCGTCAACGAGGAGACCAGCCGCCCCCCGACCACCTCGGGCGACCGCACGATCGCCTACATAGGCCCTTACGGCTGGTACGTCGACGGCAACGGGCCACACCACACGGCGATCGTCAGCGGGATCGACTCCGTCTGCCACGAACTGGGCTTCCGACTGTTCATCACCACCTCCGTGGAGAGCGCGGCGGACGAACGGCGTGCCCTTCAACTGGCGCTCGACACAGGAGCCCAGGGCATCGTCGTCTACCCGTTCGACGGGCAGGACAACGGCGACGTCTACGCCGAACTGGGCCGTCGGAAAATCCCCGTGGTGATGGTGGACCGCTACCGCCAAGACCTGGCCACGGACGTCGTGGTGCCGGACAACTACGAGGTCGGCCGTCAGGTGACCGACCACCTCGTGCGGGCCGGACACCGCCGGATCGCCACGCTCTGGTCCGACCCCGGCAGCACCAGCGTGCGCGACCGCCTGGTCGGGCACCTACGCGCGTTGCGCGACCACGACGTGCCCGTGTCGCCGCAGTTGACCGCGCTGCGCAACTACGTGGGACTGGACGAGGAGCGGCGGCGCAAGCTCATGTCCGAGCTGCTGACCTCCGCCGACCCGCCCACGGCATTGCTGTGCGTCAACGGGGGCGTGTTGACCACGGCCGTGCACGACCTGATCATGGTCGACCCGACTGCGGTGGAGCGGATCTCGTTCGCCGCCATGGACGACCAGGCCCCGTACCACCTGATGCCGTTCTCCAACGTCGCCGCGGTGCTGCCGTCACAGAAGATGGGCGTGCGGGCGATGCGGATGCTCGCCGACCGGATCGGCGGCGACCACGAAGCCGATCCCCAGCACGTGGTCCTGCCCATCGACCTGGTGGTGCGCGACCCGTTGCCGGGGACGATCCTCACCGGACAGAGGCCGCGCACGAGCTAGCTGTTGCGGGTCATGACGTTGGTGACGGTTTGTTGGGGCTGAGACGTGGGGATGGGTCTTTCGGCGGCAGGATGGAAGTGCGACCACCACATCCGCCGAGCAGAAAGACCCGTCCGTGCTCCACCGTAACGCCCCGCTGTCCGTCGAAGGCCGCCACCGCCTGGTCCGGCGCTGTAGGACCCGCCCCTCTCGCCCACGTCGCGGCCGAGACCGGCACCTCACGGCAGTGCGCCTCCACATGGGTCAACCGCCATCGCCGCTCCGGCGAGGCCCGTCCGGCCGACCGCGCCAGTGCCCCGCACCGTCAGCCCACCACCACCCCCGCCGAGGTGGCCGCCCGGATCGAGCGGCCGCGCCGGGACCGCAAGCGGTCGGCCCCCCGCACCACCCCCGGAACCCGCCGCCGAAGGCACGGCCGTCTCGGAGCGCACCGTCGGCCCGCACCCGGCCCACCCGGGCCTGAACCGCCGCCGTCTCCTCCACCCGACCGGGAACGACAACCGCACACCGCGACGGATCACCACCCACCGGCCCGACCACATGGCCCACCCCGACGTCACGAACGCCGGGATGACTCCCGACAACGGCGGGCGGCGGATCCACGGCAACGACAGCGACCAGACGAAACACGCCGAACACACCACGGTGCCCGGTACCCGGTGCCCGCAAGGCCCACACCCACCCACACCCCGGCCGTCCGGAAAACCCACTACAACCACCATCGACCCCACACCACCGCCGGAAACCGACCACCAGCCACCCGGCCCCACACCGGCACCACCAACGTCCTGGCCTCGTACAGCCAGCGGCCAAGGTGTCGGCAGGGCGCGGAACTCCGGCCCCGTCGGGCAGATCTCCGTTGCGCCGCAACCGGATCGAGGAGTACTCCGGGTCGTCGGAGTACTCCTGTCCTGCCCTCTGAGCGCTGTCCGCGATCCTCCTGATGCCGGGGACGGCCGAGCGCTTGGCGGCCCTCGCGGTCAGGTCGGCACGCCGTCTGGCTCCGGCGCTTCGTCGCCGGTGAGGCGGTGCAGGGTCAGGGCTTGGTGGAGTTCGCCTCGTTCGTGTGCTGCCACGAAGTCGGACGCGACGTCGCGGAGCTTGCGGTTGGTGTGCTGCGAGGCTTGGCGCAGCAGGCTGAAGCCGCCGTCGGTGTCACAGGAGAAGTGGCGCATGAGCAGACCCTGGGCCAGGCCGATGGTGTGACGCGTGTCGAGCGCGGTGGTCAGGTGCCGCACCATCGTTCTGCTGTTGTGGAGCAGGTCTGCGTTGTCGAGCGCGATGCCGGCGTGCAGTGCGATCAGGAGGATGACGTCGTAGGAGTGGTCGTTGAACCTGTGCGGCTCGCGGGACAACAGGGTCAGCGCCGAGGTGGGGGAGCGCTCGGTGGGCAGGGGAAGCACCAGGCAGCTGCGAAAGCCCCGCAGTGCCAGGCGGGAGGCGAACAGCGGCCAGCGGCGGTCCTCCGAGGTGTCGCCCAGGCGACGGGGCTCGCGGTAGCGGAGCACCTCGCGGATCGGGTCGTCGGGTGCCGCTCCGTCGCCGACCGTACCCTCCTCCGACGTGACCGACAGCGGGGGTTGTCCGGTGGTGACGGCGATCTCGAAGCCGTCGTCGCTGGTGATCACGAGGAAGGCCAGGTCACAGCCGGGCACGGTGCCGACCAGGTGGTCGACGAACCGGCGTGCGACGGTCTGGTGCTCCTCGTCCTCGACCAGCCGGGCCATTTCGGCCAACTCGTGGGCCAGCCCCGGGACGGGGACATCCTGGTGACGTGTCATCTGCTGTGCATCCCTCGGCAGGCGGTACTCCCGCACGGCGACCGTGGGTCGGCGGCGGGGGCTCGTGGGTCGGGGTGCTGCTGTGTTGAACACCCGCCGGGTGTCCAATCTAGCGCACGGCTGGATCGGGGAGGCCGGTCCGGGTAGCACCACGGTTCACACGGCAACGTCGTGCGGATGATTCCGGAGCCGGCCGTCACCGTCGAACAGGGCGACGACACGATCGGATTCTGGTCACGGGTGGTGGCCACAGCCGTGGCGTGAGGCGGCGGCCCGGCATTCGTTCCTCGCTCACTAGCACCGGCTCGCGGGAGGTGTGGATCACGCACCTCGGTGGAGTCGAAGATCTTCACGTGGTCGGCAGCTGCCCGTGCGCGGCGGGATTCCAAGCCACCGTTGTGTGGTGAACCGCGCTTCCTGTCCAAACCCTTGCCACGTAAGCACTTCTTCGGGTCAGCAAGGACACCGATGTCGGTCGGGAGCGCCAGTCGGGTCCCGCATCCGTGCCGGAGCCGCTTGGGTGAGTCGGCCAGTGAGGCGGTTCCGCACCGGCAGGTCCGGGAACGCGGGTAGTGAGCCCTGATTTCACCACCATCAGAAGGAGGAGTGTCTTGTCCCGCAACCTGGTACTCGACATGTTCGAGCAGTCTCTCCGGAAAGATCCCGACAACACCGCAGTGGTCGATCGCGGCAGGGCGGTGAGCTATCGCGAACTCGCCGAATCGGCCGACCGGATCGCCGGTTGGCTGAGTCGCCGGGGTGTCGGGTCGGGAGATCTGGTTCCCCTGGTGGGTAAACGTTCTGTCGAACTGATCGCGGCGACGGTGGGCGTGTCCAAGTGCGGTGCCGCCTACGTCCCGGTGGACGCCGAGTATCCGGCCGAGCGCCGCGAGAGCATGATCGCGCAGTGCCGGCCCAAGGCGGTGCTGGCGGCGGCGTGCGGTGACGAGGACACCGGTGCGGCGGTGGACGTCCAGGCGATCCTCGGCCAGGACCACGACGTGCGACCAGAACCGGCGGAGATCCAGGGCGGCGACGCCGTCTACGTGATCTTCACCTCCGGCACCACGGGAGAGCCGAAGGGGGTCGTGGCCGAGCACCGGGCGCTGGCCCGGCTGATCGAGTGGCACAACGAGCGCTTCGCGATGGGACCCGGCTGCCGCAGCACGCTGATGGTCGGCGTGGGTTTCGACGTGTCCCAGTGGGAGATCTGGTCGGCGCTGGGGTCGGGGGCCACGCTCCACGTCGTCGACGAGGAGGTCCGCGCGGAACCGGCTGCGCTGCTCGACTTCTACGCCGAGCACGGCCTCACCCACGCCTACGCGCCGACGGCCCTGGTGCCCCTGCTGGCCGACGCGCCGCAGCCGTCGTCGCTGCGGCTGCGGTACTTGTTCTGCGCCGGCGAGAAGCTGCACCCGTTGGAGACCGCTCACCTGCCGTACGAGCTGGTCGACTACTACGGACCGACGGAAGCGACGATCTACGCGACTTACCGCGTGGTTCCGCCGCACAGCCAGCACGAACCGTCCTCCATCGGCGTTGCCGTGGCCGACACCGAGGCGTTCGTGCTGGACGACGTCCTTGACGACGTGCCACCGGGCGACGTGGGCGAGCTGTGCCTCGCGGGTGCCGGCCTGGCTCGCGGCTACCTGGGCAGCCCGAAGCTCACGGCCCGGCGGTTCGTGTACAGCAGGCGGCTCGACCGACGCCTCTACCGCACGGGCGACCTGGCGCGTCGGCTGCCCGACGGCACCCTCCAGTTCGTCGGCCGCCGTGACGAGCAGATCAAGATCCGGGGCTACCGCGTGGAGCCCGGCGACGTCGAAGCCGCGCTGCTGAAGAACTCCCGGGTTCAGATGGCGGCGGTGGTCGCCGAGGGCGAGGGGGCGGCGAACAAGCGGCTCGTCGCGTTCCTGGTGCCGGGCGACCCGTCCGAGGCGGAGGACCGTCTCGTCACCGACGTGCGCGCCGGCCTGCGGCGGGAACTGCCGGACTTCATGCGACCGGCCGTCTACCGCCTGCTCGCGGAGTTGCCCACTGCGGCCAGCGGCAAGACCGACTACGCCGCGCTGCACCGCCTCGCGCCGACCGGGCGGCCGTCCGGGGAAGACCAGGACGGCTTCGACAACGACGTCGAGCGCGGTATCGCCTCGGTGTGGCAGGAGGTGCTCGGGCACCACCACTTCAGCGCGGACGACACCTTTGACGACGTCGGCGGGAACTCGATGCTGGCGGCCTCGACCGTCCAGCGGATCACCGCGCGCGTTGGGGTGAAGACCCGGATCCGCGACGTGTACGAGTTCCCGAGCGTGCGATCCCTCGCCGCCGAGCTGGAACGCCGCGCCGGCGACGAGGCGGGCGGCGGTGACGGCGAACCCGTGCACGAGCTGCGACGCGACATCCACCTGCCGCCCGGCTTCGCGGTCAGCGGCCACTTCGACCCGGAGGTGCTCGCACGTCCCCGGCACGTGCTGCTCACCGGGGCCACCGGGTTCGTCGGCATCCACCTGCTCGCGGAGCTGCTGGCCACCACCCGCGCCCACCTGCACCTGCCCGTCCGGGGCACCGACGTCGCGCTCGCGACCGAGCGGCTCCGCCGGGTCGCCCGGCGCTACCAGGTCGACCTCGACTTCGACCGGATCTCGGTCCACGTCGCGGATCTGGCGGAACCGCGTTGGGGCCTCGCCGACGAGGACTACCTGCGGTTGACCGAGCAGGTCGACGTGGTCTACCACTCGGCCAGCGCCGTCAACTTCATCCAGCCCTACTCCTACATGAAACGCGACAACGTGGAGGGGCTGCGACAGGTGATTGCCTTCGCCGCCGAGGGCCGGACCAAGGCGCTGGTCCTGCTCTCCACCATCTCCGTGTTCAGCTGGGGGCACCTGTTCACCGGCAAGACCTTGATGCGGGAGGACGACGACATCGACCAGAACCTGCCCGCCGTCAGCACCGACCTGGGCTACGTGCGCAGCAAGTGGGTCATGGAGAAGATCGCGGACCTGGCCGCCGATCACGGCCTCCCGCTGATGACCTTCCGCCTGGGTTATGCGACCTGCCACAGCCGCACCGGGCACTGCGCGGACTACCAGTGGTGGGGACGACTCGTGCAGACCTGCACCGCCCTGAACGCCATCCCCGATTTGCGGGAGCTGCGCGAGGGGTTGACCACGGTCGACTACATGGCCCGGTCCATCGCCGCGGTCTCCCGGCGGCCGCAGGCGCTGGGCGGTCGGTTCAACCTCGTCCCCTCACCTGAGCGGGCGATGACCCTCAAGGAGTTCTTCGAACTCGTCGGCCGCCATCGCGGCCAGGACTTCGCCGTGCTGCCCTACCGGCAGTGGGTCTCGTTGTGGGAGAACGACCCCACGGCCCCGCTCTACCCGCTGCGCGGCATGTTCACCGACGACATGCACGAGGGGCAGTCCACTGTCGAGCTGTACCAGAACACTTACCGGTGGGGCACCGACACCCTGCGGCACCACCTGGTCCCGAGTGGAATCCGCGAGCCGGAGTTCACCCCGGAACTGCTCGACCGCTACCTGGACCGGCTGAACGTCGACCAGTACTGACCCGATCGGCGGGCGGGTCTGCGAGGCATCGCCACCGCCGCCGTCACAGCGCGATCGCGCCCGCGACGGCGATTCCCACCAGGACGACGAGGATCAGCACGACGATGACCGGGTCCGCCTTCTGCGCGCGCCGCTCGGCCTCGACGTCCGTGGTGAAGACCGCCGGGTCGTCGGGCGCGTAGTGGATCGTGACGGCGCGGCCGTTGGAGTGCGCGGGGTCGGGCAGGTCCGCGCGGAGGTGGGCGGTGACGGCGGTGCCGTCGAGGGTGGTGAAGGCGACCACCGGCACCAGACGGGTCGACGTGTGGCCGTCCTCGGTGCTGACGCGCTTGAGCACGGCGACGACCCGGCCGGGGACGGCGGACATGGCGTCCAGCCTGGCGAGGCGGCGGCGGGCGGCGCTCGTCGCGCCGGGGAGGTAGCACGCGGTGAGGATCGCCGCCGGGACGCCGACACCGATCAGCGCCCACGGCCAGGCCCACCCGATCGCCGCGAAGGTCACCAGCCCGGCGTAGACCAGGACGACCGCGAAGCTCGGCCAACCCAGCCCCCGCCCGCTGTCGTCCAGGTAGGCGGTGAGCCGGTAGGCGTGCGGCCTCCCGGGTGGGTAGCGGACGCCGATCTCCCGACCGACCCAGGCCGCCGTGATCGTTTCGCCGTTCTCGTCGTCGTTCGTCACCGTCCGCGCTTGCCCGGTGGCCGGGTCGCGGTAGGTCACGACCACGTCGATCCCGGCACCGGGGGAGCTGCCGTGCCGGGGTTCGCGCACCCGCTCGACCCGACCGACGACCCGGACCTCACGCTGCGCCCGCGTCATCCCGGCCAACGACCGCGCGTAGCCGACCAGCGCCACCAGGCCGAACACCCCGCACCACAGCGCCGGCCACACGTGCCAGTCCATGCGTCTTCGCTCCTGATCATTCGGGGATGACGACCCGCCGGCGGGTCACCGTGCGGGGGTGCTGCGCACGACATGACCCCCTGCGTCCGTCTCCGACGCGGTCGTGCCGAACTGCGCGGCCGGTGCACTCGCGCGAGCGAACTCGACCGTCGACTGGTCGGGGACGTCGTGCGTCTGAGGGGAAGGAGGCGGTGGGGAAGCGTTGTGCGCCATGAGGTCCGTGCGGAACAGCAGGACCACGACGGCCGCGCCGAGCAGCAGTCCCAGGAGCGTGACGAGGCAGGAGCCGCGCTCCTCCGGCTCGCTCGCCAGGACCGGCCCGGCCGCCGAGACCAGCCGGGCGTCGATCGCCCGCTGCTCCCACTGGGGTGTCGGTCGCTTCACGATCCGCACCCGCCACGGTTCGTCCGGCGGGTAGCGGACGACCAGGACACCTCCCGGTCGGTAGTCGCCGAGGTCGGCAACGTGGACGTCCTGCGTGACCTCGACGCGGTACGCCGGCGCGTCGTCCGGCGCGACCGTGAGGTCGAAGCGGACCGACACGTCGCTGCTCGGCTCCTCGCTCTCGGTGACGTCGCGGCTCTCGATCATCGCGAGCGCCACCCGGGGCGCGATCGCACCCTCCCGCGATCGCCGCCGCGCACCCGCGATCAGCAGGAACAGCCCGCAGACGGCGGGCACGCCCAGACCCGTGCCGATCAGGGCGCCGTTCTCGACGATCAGGCCGACGACCAGGCAGGCCAGTGACGCGCCGACCGCCCCGCCTCCCAGGAACCCCTGGGCCGGCGCGACGGTCGTGGCGCCCGCGTTGATCCCCATGCGGGTGATCGTGCCAGGCCACTGATGGCGACGGGGAAAGTTCCGGCGGACCGCGGCGGACCCGCCGAGTCGCCCAACGGCTGTGCGCCGCCGTCGCAGCGTGAGTTCGCGGATGCCGTCGTGGGGCTGATGGCACCGTCGGAGATCAGAACTTTCTGAATGCCCGCCTTGGGCAGCGTCGGTAGGGTCTGAGCATGTCCAGTCACGGCTTTGAGTTGGTCTGTGAGATCGAGCCGCCCACCCGTCCGGATCTGACGCGGGTGCGTCACCAGATCGGGGTGCTGAACCCGGTGGCGGACTCGTTTCTGATCCCGGACAACCACATCGGGCGGGCGACGGTGTCGAGCGTGGCGGTTGCCCACGAAGTGCAGGCGATGGGTGCGCGCGGGATCGCCTGCCTCAACTCCCGTGACCGCAATCTGCTGGGTTTTCGCCGGGATCTGCTGACCGCCGCCGCGTATGGGGTCGACCGGTTCCTGTTCGTCTACGGCGACAAGCCGACCGAGGGCGGGCGGACCAGCGAGCTGACGGTGCGGGCCATGGTCGAGGAAGCGCGTGCCGCGGCCGAGGAGCCGACGTTCGACGGCTGTGGCCCCTTCCGGGTCGGGGTGACCTCGGGGCTGCGCCCGCTGCCCGCTTGGAAGGCCACGGCCGACTTCGTGTTCGTCCAGGTCAGCTACTCCCTGGACAGCCTGCTGCGCTGGCGGGAGAGCGTTTCGCTGGACGTACCGGTCTTCGCCGGGGTGATGGTGCTGGCCAGCGCGAACATGGCACGCGACCTCGCCGCCAAGATCCCGGACATCGACATCCCCGACCAGCTCGTCGCCGACGTCGAACGCGACCGGGACGCGGGGGTGGCCGCCGCGTGCGATCAGGTCCTGGCCATCCGCGACAGCGGTGCCTTCGACGGGGTGCACCTGGTGCCGGTCAGTCGTTACCGGCAGGTCGCAGCGCGTCTTGAACGCGAACTGTAAGAACTGGGTCGCGTGGATGCCGGTGTTCTTGAGGCGTTGGCCGAGGTTGCCCGGGGGCTGAGGGCTGCCCGTCGGCCCAGCTCGCGGGCCAGGATCGAGGCATCACGGTCGATTGCGACAGCCCCGGGGCCGAGCGGGTGAACTTCGTGGTCTGGCCGTTGCGGCGGCTCTCACCGGGCGACACGGTGAAATCGGGTCACCTCGCCAACGTGGTGACCGGACGAAGGGATTGGTCTGGTGGAACTCGAATTCCTCTGGAAAGACCTCAACAGTGGCGACGGAAGCGGTTCTGGCGACGGTTGCCCTGCTCTGTACCGGACGGACGGGGGCTACGTCGTGCAGGGCTTGGTCCTGAACGCGGCGACTCGCGCCCAGCTCCGGCAGGTCGACGTCGGTGAGGACGCGGTGTTCGTCCCGGACAACGTGTTGGACAGGCTCCGCGACCTGACCTGATCCCCGCTCAGTGGGCTACGAGTCGTGGTCGGAGCGGGACCGGCTGGTGCTGTTGGACTTCTACCCCGCAGTGGTGGGGATCGCGTGACAGTCGTTCTGGCTGTTCTTCACCACGGTGGAGGGCAAGCGTCGTTCGCACGAGCCGTCCGTGCCCCACGGCCGCTTGGCCGTGGGGCACGGTGCGGCTACACGGCGGCCAGCAGGTACTGCACGTCGGTGTCGGGCCGGCAGTTGGAACTGGGGCGGGTCGCGGTGTAGGTGAATCCTGCGGTCACCTTGCACGCCCACAACCCGGTCCGGGGCAACGTGACGTAGTACAGGGGCTCGCACCCCTGGTCGGCGCGCACCATCGTGTAGGTGTAGCCGGCCGGCACCTTGCGGCACGACCAGAACGGCGAGTCCTGCGCCGACGCCTGCCCGGCCAGGGCCGTCATCGCCAGCGCCGTCGCCGACGCGACACCGAGCATCTTCCCGATCTTCACGGAGTTCCACCTTTCGCCGCAGCCGGGCCCGGTGCGGGCCCGCTCAAGCACAGCAGGCCGCGCGGCTGCGGTCATCTGCCGATTGGTTCAACCAATTTTCGTATGGGTCGCCCGGGTGACCATTGAGAACGGTGATCCCGTGGTCGTGCGGATCGGCGGTGAACGGCTCGGGCACGGGCGCGTGGAGCCCGCACCGCCGCATCCTCGGAGGTGTCCGACGAGGCCGCCTTCGCCGCAGCGCAGACCTCCGGACGGGCGCGCCCGGACACCGCCGACGACACAGCCGTACAGGTGAACCTTGTGGTGGGACAAGGCATTCAGGGTTACCCGTGTTGGTTCTGTCGGCGCTCCGTTCGTTCTTGGCACGATGAAGCAAACGTGCGGAACGGTTGTCCAGCAAGGGGAGAACATGCGCCAACGTCGAACAACCAGCCTTCTTGTCGCACTGCTGCTCGCGAGCGGCGTTCCGGTCGCCGTCGCGACGGGCGCTTCGGCCGAACCTTCGGACCCGGTCGCCGTCGCGCTGCGGCGCGACGTGGGGATCTCGCCGGATCGGATGTCGGACCGGCTGGCGCTGGAAGCCGCCGCACCCCGGACGGAAGAGGTGCTGCGGTCCCGCCTGGGGTCCGGGTTCGGCGGTGCCTGGATATCGGGGGACGGTCGGCAAGTCGTGGTCGGCGTCACCACCCCGGACGCCACGCGGGCGGTCCGCGATGCCGGCGCCCGACCGGTGCCGGTCGGGCGCGCCGAACAACAGCTCAAGGGGCTCAAGTCGGCCCTCGACCGCGCTGCCGCAGCGGTTCCGGCGTCGATTTCGGGGTGGTACGTCGACCTGCCGCGCAACGGCGTCGTCGTGGTCCACGAGCCCGGGCGGCTCGATGCCGCGCAGCGGTTCGTCGCCGACGCCGGGGTGGACGTCGGCGCGGTGACGTTCGCGGCTTCCGGGCAGCGGCCCGCGTTGTTCTCCGACCTCAACGGCGCCGACCCGTACTACATCGGCTCCTCGCGCTGCTCGGTGGGCTTCGCCGTCGAGGACGCCGTGACCGCGCAGCCGGGTTTCGTCTCCGCCGGGCACTGCCGGACCCTGACCTCCGGGCCGCTCACCGGGGCCGGTGGGGTCGCGCTCGGCAGTTGGTCCGGTGCTTCGTTCCCCGGCCACGACTACTCCCACGTCCGCACCACGTCCGACTGGTCGCCGCAGGCCGCGGTGAGTGGTCTGGGCGCGGTCGCCGGGTCCCGGGAAGCCTTGGTGGGCTCCTCGGTCTGCCGCTCGGGGTCCACGACCGGGGTGCGGTGCGGTGTCGTCGAAGCGGTCGACCAGACCGTCAACTACCCGCAGGGCGCGGTGTTCGGCCTGACCCGCACCAGCGCCTGCGCCGAGGGCGGTGACTCCGGCGGGCCGTTCATGACGGGTGACCAGGCCCAGGGCGTCACGTCCGGCGGGAGCGGCAACTGCCGCGACGGCGGCACGACCTACTTCCAGCCGCTCACCCCGATCCTGAACGCTTACGGCCTCACCCTGCGCACCCGGTACGACGCCCGGATCGGTGTCCGGTTGACCGATGGCACCGCGCTGGTGAAGGAGGGCGGTCTCGGCGCGGCGTGGGCCACCGAGTGGACTGGGAACGCGACCGACGTCGCCCTGTCCGGCAACCGGATCGGTGTCCGGTTGGACAACGGCACGGTCCTGGTGAAGGAGGGCGGTCTCGGCGCGGCGTGGGTCGCCGAGTGGACCGGGAACGCGACCGACGTCGCCCTGGCCCGCGACCGGATCGGCATTCGGCTGGACAACGGTGCGGTGTTGGTGAAGGAAGGCGGGCTCAGCACCGCTTGGGTCACCGAGTGGCCGAGCGGTGCGACCGACGTCGTGTTGGCCGGTAATCGGATCGGCATTCGGTTGGACAGCGGTGCGGTGTTGGTGAAGGAAGGCGGGCTGAGCGCTGCCTGGGTCACCGAGTGGCCCAGTGGCGCGACCGACGTGGCGTTGGCCGGTGACCGGATCGGGATCCGGCTCGACAACGGCACGGTCCTGGTGAAGGAGGGCGATCTCGGCGCGGCGTGGGCCACCGAGTGGACCGGGAACGCGACCGACGTCGCCCTGGCCCGCAACCGGATCGGCATTCGGTTGGACAGCGGTGCGGTGCTGGTGAAGGAAGGCGGGCTGGGCGCGGACTGGGTCACCGAGTGGCCGAGCGGTGCGACCGACGTCGTGTTGGCGGGCAACCGGATCGGTGTCCTGTTGGACAACGGCACCACCCTGGTGAAGGAGGGCGGACTCGGCGCCGCCTGGGCGACCGAGTGGACCCGGAACGCGGACAGGTTGGCGTTGACGTAGGTACGCGCCCGCAGGAGGACGGCGTCAGGTGGTCTGGGCGGTGATGAGTTCGTCACGGCCACCGGCGCTGGTCTCGCGGGACCCCGCCGTCAGGCGGTCGTCGACGGCGTGGGCGACACGTCGAGAGGTGCCCGAGGGCCTGCTGCTCCCGCCGACCTCGCCTGGGATCGGCGGCTGTGGGTCTCCGCTGGTTCGGCACCCGACCTGCTATTGCCACCACAGTGCAAGTGTGCGATCGAGTGAACCCGTGAACCGTGTCCCGTCCCTTGCCGAACCGGTTGCGTCCTGTCCGTGCGGCGGGTTGCGCCCCGGACAGGTGTCGATCCGAAGGGATGGAGCATGTCAGCACCTCCTCCCACGCGTCGTCGACGACGCGTGGCGGTAAGTCTGATCGCGGTCGGGAGCACGGTGCTCGCCGCCGGTTTGATCGGTGGTTCCGGGCCGGCCGGTGCGTCGAGCCACCGGGAAGCGCCGTTGATCGCCGGTGATCCGGCGGTGGACAACACGGACGTGTACGCGTTCGTCAGCCCCGACAAGCCCGACATGGTGACGTTGGTGGCGAACTGGTCGCCGTTCCAGGAGCCCAACGGCGGGCCGAACTTCTACCCGTGGGCGACCGACGCCCACTACGACATCAACATCGACAACGACGGCGACGCGCGCGCCGACCTCACCTACCGGTGGACGTTCCGCACCGACGACCGGCGCGGGAAGTCGACCTTCCTCTACGACAACGGCCCGGTCACGTCGTTGGACGACGAGAACCTGCTGTTCAGGCAGTCCTACACGCTGGAGCTGTGGGACGCCGACGGCCGCGACCGCAAGTTGATCCGCTCCGGGAAGGTGGCCCCGTCCAACACCGGCCCGGCCTCCATGCCGGACTACGGCACGCTGCGCGCGCAGGCGGTGACCGACGTGCCGGGCGGCGGGAAGAGCTACGTCGGGCAGGCCGACGACGCGTTCTTCCTCGACCTGCGGGTGTTCGACCTGCTCTACGGCGGCAACCTGTCCGAGGTAGGGCAGGACACCCTGGCCGGGTACAACGTCAACACCATCGCGTTGCAGGTCCCCAAGTCCCAGCTGGCGCTCAAGGGCGACGCGGCGCGCAACCCGGTCATCGGGGTGTGGAGCGACACCGAGCGGCAGTCCATGGCCCTGAGCCCCGGGGAATCGCGCGCGTTCGGCCCGTTCGTGCAGGTGTCGCGACTGGGCAACCCGCTGGTCAACGAGGTGGTGGTGCCCGCGGCGCTGAAGGACAGGTTCAACGCGTTGACACCCGACCGGGACGGCAAGGTCCCCGAGTTGGTGAACCGGGTGACCGACCCGGAGGTGCCCAGGCTGATCCAGGCGATCTACGGCCTGCCCGCGCCCGCGACACCGCGCAACGACCTGGTCGAGATCTTCCTGACCGGGATCACGACCAAGCTGGGCGGGCCGATCAAGGCCGACTTGAACTCGCAGCTGAACAACGCGGACGTCAACCCCCGGCGGTTCACGCCGTCCGAGCAGTTGCGGCTCAACGTGTCCGTGCCGCCCACGGCGACGCCGAACCGGTTGGGCGTGCTCGCCAACGACCTCCAGGGCTACCCGAACGGGCGACGCCTGACCGACGACGTCGTGGACATCGGCGTGCAGGCGCTGGAGGGCGCGGCGGTCACCGGCATCGTGCCCGCGCTGGCGGCCGGGGACAAGGTGAACGCCAACGACAAGGCGTTCGGCGCGACGTTCCCGTACGTGGCGTTGCCGCACAACACGGCGGTCAACTCCACGGCCGGCGGGGCTGTCCCGCCTGCCGGTGGCGGTGGCGGCGGTGATGGCGGCGGAGGTCTCCCGGCCGGGCTCGTGCTCAACGCGGCGTTCGCCGCACTGCTGATCGGTACCGGTGCCTGGCTGTTGCGCAGGCGTCCTCAGTGGACTGTTCCGGCAATGTCCTAGCACCACTCGCGGCAGGTGCGTCCGCTGCGGCTCGCCTGCCGCACCCTCCCTTTTGGAGTGTCATGACCAGGCGCAGGATCTTGGCCTTGCTGGTGATCGCCTCGGGCGTCGTGCTGCTGGTGACGACGGTGACGGCGTCCCGTCGCGACGACCCGCCCGCGTCGCCGTCCACACCCGTCGCGCGCGGCGGCGTGGCGCGCACGGTGTCGGCCGCGCAGGAGCGCCTGCGCCGCGTCCCCGAGGACGCCGAGACGTGGGCACGACTCGGCGCGGCCTACGTGGAACAGGCGCGCCTGACGGGGGACCCCGCCTACTACGCCAAAGCGCAGGGCGCGCTGGACACGTCGTTGCGCTACCGGCCAGACCACAACGGGGCCGCCCACATCGGCCTGGGCTCGCTGGCCAACGCGCGCCACGACTTCGCCGCCGCCCGCGACCACGCCGAGCAGGCCCGCCTCGCGCTGCCGGACACCGCCGAGGTCTACGGCGTCCTGGCCGACGCCCTGACCCAGCTCGGCCGCACCGACGACGCGCGCGCCGCCGTGCAGCACATGGTGGACCTGGAACCCGGCGTCCCCGCCTTCACCCGCGCCGCCTACGACTTCGAACAACGCGGCGAGGTCGAGTCCGCCCGCGCCGCACTCGTCCGCGCGCTCGACGCCGCGTCGACACCTGCCGAGGTGTTGTTCATCCGCTACCACCTCGGCGAACTCGCCTTCGACAACGGCGACCTGGACGAAGCCACCGACCAGTACGAACGGGGACTGCTCGTCGACCCGCACGACGTCCCGCTGGTGCAGGGCCGCGCCAAGGCGGCCGCCGCGCGCGGCCTGCTGGAGGAGGCACTGGCCGGGTACGCCGACGTCGTCGCGCGCGTCCCGGCACCGCAGTACGTCCACGAGTACGCCAACCTCCTGCGCGCGACCGGACGCACCGGGGACGCCTCGCGGCAGTTCGAGCTGCTGACCACCCAGGAACGACTGCTCGCGAACGCGGGGAGCAACGACGACCTGACCCGGTCCGCGGTCGCCGCGGACCGGGGAGACCCGGCGACCGCGCTGGCCGCGGCACGTCAGGAGTGGAGTCGCCGCAACCACCCGCTGGTCGCCGACGCCCTGGCCTGGGCGCTGCACCTGAACGGTCACGACGCCGAAGCCGTCGAGTACGCCGACCTCGCCGGACGCACCGGGTGGCGCAACGCCGCCTTCGCCTTCCACCGGGGCGTGATCCTCGCCGGCCTGGGCCGCACCGACGAGGCCGTGACCGCCCTCGACCGGGCGTTGACGATCAACCCGCACTTCTCTCCCGTCGACGCCCCTGCCGCCCGCGCGGCACTGGCGGGCCTGCGATGAGGGCTGTCGCGGTGCTGCTGCTCGCCGGACTGGGCCTGGTCCTGGCCCCGGCCGTCGCCTCCGCGCACCCGCTGGGCAACTTCACCGTGAACCACCACCACGCGATCACCGTGCACCCGGACCGCGTCGACCTGGTGTCGGTGATCGACCTCGCCGAGATCCCCACGCTCCAGGAACACCCCGCCGCCCAACCCGCTTACGCCTCCCGCGAGTGCGAAGTCCTGCGGCGAGACATGGACGTGCGCGTGGACGGCGGCGCGCTGGCACTGACCGCCCGTTCGGCCGACGTCGAGTCTCCCGGCGGCGAAGCCGGGCTCGCCACCACCCGGCTGACCTGTTCGTTCACCGCGACCGCCGACCTCGACCGGAGCGCGGTGCTCGACGTGCGCGACGCGTACCGGGGCGACCGGGTCGGCTGGCACGAGATGACCGCCGTCGGCGACGGCACGGCGCTGGTCGATCCCCCCGTGCCGGCGTCGAGCACCAGCGACACCCTGCGCGCCTACCCCGACGACCTGCTGTCCGACCCGCTCGACGTGCGGTCGGTCAGCCTGCGCGTCGAACCCGGCACCTCCACCGCGTCGGGCGCGGTCGCCGGACCGGGCGGCACCTCGCTGCTCGGCACCGCGACCCGCGCGTTCACCGACCTGGTCGGCGAACAGCACCTCACCCCGTTGGTCGGCGTGCTCGCCGTGCTGCTGGCCCTGCTGCTCGGCGCGTCCCACGCGGCGTTGCCCGGCCACGGCAAGACGGTGATCGCCGCCTACCTCGCGGGCCGTGAGGGCACCACCCGCGACGCCGTCGTGGTCGGGGCGACGGTCACCCTCACCCACACCCTCGGCGTTCTCGTCATCGGCCTGGTGATCAGCGCCACCAGCACCCTGGCGGGCGAGTCGCTGCTGCGGGTGCTGGGCGTCCTCAGCGGCCTCCTGGTGGCCACGATCGGAGCGGTTCTGCTGCGCTCCGCGCTGCGCGCCGCCAAACACCCCGCAGTCGTCGGCCACGGGCACGGGCACGGCCACGGACATGGGCATGGCCACGGACATGGGCATGGCCACGGACATGGGCATGGGCATCGGGTCGGCCGCGCAGGTCTGGTCGGCATGGGGGTCGCGGGCGGACTCGTGCCCAGCCCTTCCGCGTTGGTGGTGCTGCTCGGCGCCGTCGCTCTCGGCCGGACCTGGTTCGGCGTCCTGCTCGTGATCGGCTACGGGATCGGCATGGCCGCCACCCTCACCGCGGTCGGCCTGCTCCTGGTCCGGCTGCGTGACCGACTCGCCGCCGCCGAACGCCTCCGCGACCGCTTCACCGCCCTGCCCACCGTCACCGCCGCCCTGGTCCTGCTGGTCGGCCTCGGGCTGACCGTGCGCGCCACCCTCGGATAGGAGCCACCATGCGCACCACCGCCCTCGCCCTGTGCGCGGCCACGTTGCTCACCGCCTGCACCACCACGGCCGACCCCGGCCCGATCTTCGACACCGAAGGCGCGGCCGACATCACCTGCCTGAAACACCAACCCGCACCGCCCGGACCGCGCTACACCGACGAGAACCTGCGCCGCACCGACGAAACGCTTCCCCTCCTGCGCTACTACACGGCGCACGGACGCAAACCCTTCTGCGACGGGCAACCGCCCGCCGACCCCGACCGGCAGTGGGCGCGGACCTACGTCCAACTCGGTGCGGACCGCGCCAACGTGGCGGGCCTGACCGGCTGAACCGCCTCCACGCGACGAAACAGCCCCTCGACCGCTCCGCGACCGTCCCGTGAGAGCCGTGCGGCGGCCGGTGCCGGGCCGCCGCTACGGCTTCCACCCACGTCGGGCCACGAGGATCCCGGCCAGTCCGACGGCGACGAGCGCCAGCCCGACCAGGCCGAGCTGCGGCCACCCCTGATCCAGTCCGGTGGCGGCCAGCGCCGACTCTCCGTCACGGCGACCGTTTCGCGCTGGTGACGTGCCCACGATCGACGTCCCCGTCGGTGGCGTGGAGTGCACGGTCGTGACACCGGTCGCGGTCGTGGTCGACCCGGTCGAGGTGATCGGCACCGTGGTCTCGCCGGTCGTGGTGGTGGACGAATCCGTCGTGACGGTTGTCGTGGTGGTGGTGGTGGTAGTGGTGGTGGTCGGGAGGGGACTCTCGCACTCCACCCTCACCTCGCCCAACCGCATGTCGGTGACATCGCCGTCGTAGAGCAGCGTGCCGGAGGTGTCGTAGAACCTGCCGTCCACCTCGATGTCCAGCCACGCCTCGGCCGTCGCCTGTGGGGACTGGTCGGCCGGATCCTGATGCGGGGCGACTGTCACGGTGAGCACGCTCGCCCCGATGTCCGCCACCCCCAGCTCGGCCCCGGTGACGGGGACCTCCGTGACGCCCACTGTCACCAGGTGCCCCAGAACGGTGATCTCCGCCGCGTCCGTGCGGTTGTAGGCCAGCGCCAACGGGCCGATCGGCGGTGGTTCGCACTCCGCGTACGAGTCCATCGACGCCACCCCTCCCACCGCCTGCCCGACCCTGATCAACGCCCGCTGGTTGTGCAGCACCTCCAGCCCGGTCAACTGGGCCTGGGCGTAGGTCTTGGACGCCTGGGCGGACGTCCGGGTGGTGTCCGTCGAGATCGTCATCCGGGTCAGGACGCCGTCGGGGTCGCTGAAGTCCCCGTTGTCGTCCACTCCGATCGCCGGGCTGACAGCCGTGCCGTAGCGACCGCTGAACGCCGACAACCCGATCGCCGGGACCTCTTGGTTGGTCAACCGCACCAGCGTCGCCTCGGCCGGCACCGCCTGCACCGCAGCAGTCGGTACCGCTCCGGCCAAGGAAGCGAGCAGCACTGTCCCGGTCACCCCCACCGAGGCGGACATCCACGCTGCGAAGGCCAACGACTTCTTCGACTGCACACCCACGGGAACGTCTTAACAGGACTCTCGCCGCACCGCTCGGCCAGATCCGGTTGCCATCCGATCGGGGAGTACCCAGGTGTGTCCGATGCCGCGTCGACCGGCAGCGCCGGCCTCGCCCGTGGCGTTGGCGAGTCTGGCGTCCGGTGTGGACAGCAGTTCGGACAATCTGGTCTCGACCGTGCCCTGTGGGTCGGGCAGCGGGACAGGATCTCCGGCACGGCCGGGTGGGTGGGCCTTGGCCCGATGGCGCGTTCGAGTGCGGGGTGGTTGCCGGCGGGCAGGCTGCGGAGGCGGTCGGCGAGGCGGCGCATCGCCAGATCGGGCAGGGAGGCCACCCGGTGACCGGGCGGCATCGGGCGGCGCGCTTGTCGGACATTGCTTCGGTTCGCCCTCGGGAAGCGGTCTGTCGTGCAGCGCTTTCCGGTGGGTCCATGATCGCGGCGCGGTGTTCGCCCTTGTCCACGCCCAGGCTCGGGAACACCTGGTAGTCGCTGGTCATCGGTCGTGCCGTTGGTCCGTCCCCGGGGTGGCCGTGTCCCTGTCGGCGGTCCGGGCCGCAGGACGACAGCGCCGGTCCCGCCATCGGTGAGGTCGGCAGCACCGACATCGACGTGCCTGGTTTGTCCTTGCCGGGCGCGTGTGGCGCAGTAGTCTCGGGGGGAAGCGCGCATTGAGCGGGAGGCGCTGAGTAGAGGAGCGGGGAATTGGCTGGTCGGGCGCGAGCCGTTGGTGAGTGGATCGGCGAGGTGCTGCCAGAGCTTGCGGCTCGGAACTGCCTGCCCGGGATCCAGGTGGCGGTGCTGGTGGACGGGGAGGTCGTCGACGCCGCGACCGGTGTGCTCAACCTCGCCACCGGCGTGCCGGTGACCAGCGACGCGTTGTTCCAGATCGGCTCGATCACCAAGGTGTGGACCGCGACGCTGGTGATGCAGTTGGTGCGCGAAGGGGCCGTCGACCTGGACCGGCCGGTGTCCCAGTACCTCGACGGGTTCCGGCTCGCCGACGAGGTCGCGAGCCGGACCGTGACCGTTCGGCAACTCCTGAGCCACACGGGAGGTTTCGACGGGGACATCTGGACGGACACCGGCCGCGACGACGACGCGGTGCGGAAGTACGTCGAGACCCTCGCCGACGCCGTCCAGTTCTTCGCACCCGGTGAGTGTTTCTCGTACTGCAACAGCGGTTACGTGGTGCTGGGCAGGCTGGTGGAGGTGCTGCGCCGGAAGCCTTACAACCGTGCGTTGCGCGAGCACCTGATCACCCCGCTCGGCCTGGCCCACGCCGCGACGTGCGTCGACGAGGCGATTCTGGGCTTGCCCGCCGTCGGGCACGAGCTGGTGCGGCCGGACGGACCGCTTGAGCCGGTGAAGAAGTGGTCGCTCGTGCCTTCCACGGCTCCTGTCGGTGCGATGCTCGCGATGAGCGCGCGTGACCTGCTCTGCTTCGTCCAGCACCACCTGTCGACGTCGGAGTACGACGCGATGCGAGAGCCCCAGGTCGAGGTGCCGGAGCCCGGGTTGATCAACGGCCATTGGGGCCTCGGCTGGTCGATGCCCGACTACGGCGGTCCTGTCGTGGTAGGCCACAGCGGCTACACGATGGGGCAACGTGCGTTCCTGCGGGTAGTACCCGAAGCCGGTGTCGCGGTGGCGATGCTGACCAACGGCGGCGACGTGTACCCGGTGTTCACCGAGGTCTTCGGGCACCTGCTGCACGAGCTGGCGGGCGTGCGCCAGCCCGAACTTCCCGCTCCTCCGCAGAATCTCCAGCCCGTCGACGCGAACCGGGCTGTCGGAACGTACCGGTCCTCCGCCGGCGAATGGGTGGTGCACGTGGACGCCGACGGCCGCACGTGGGTCCGTGTGTCGTCGACGGACGAGGACGAGGCCGACGAGGAGTTCGAGTTGGTCGCGCTGAACGAGGACACGCTGATCACCCGGCTGCCGCAGGAGGGCAGGCACGTGGTGTACGGCCTCGGCGACCCTGATGCGGCAGGCCGTGCGCAGTTCCTGCGGTTGGTCGGGCGGGCGGTCGTCCGCGATCTCGTCAGCGGGTAGTCGTCGGCCCGACCCGACTGTCGGCGGCGACCGGGTCGACGTCGTCGTCGGGCGGGTTCAGCACGACCGTGCCGCAGATCAGCAGCCCGATCATGGCCATCCCGAAGACCGGCAGGTTCATCAGCAGCGCTATGCCCAGGTGGAGGCCGCCACCGAGCACCAGGACGACCCTGCGGAGTCGCGCTCCCGCGAGGATCGCGACCGCGAGGACCGCCTGCACCCCGATCACGGACCAGGTGGCCGCGGCCGCCGCCGGGAACGAACTCAGCGCCGGCTTGAGCAACGCCAGCACCGGGGCGGGAAATCCGTAGTCGGGGTCGTGCACCACGACGTACATGGCGCTGCCTTGTCGCCACAGCGGGTCGTTGAGCTTCGTGACGACCGCAGTGGTGTAGATGACGAAGATCTGCGCCTTCAACACGATCAGGCCCGCGAACGCGCTGCCGCGCCACTGCGGCGCGAGCGGGGCTGTCGGCGGTGGCCACTGCCAGCGCCTGTCGTCACCCAGGCAGATCGGGATGAGCAGCATGGCCGCGATCTGCGAGATCCGGTCGCCGCCGTCGGTGATGGATGCGCTCACGTTCAGGCTGAACGCGATGTACCAGTGCGGCACGCAGGTCCACCGCGGGCGGTAGCCGGAGACGACGACCACCAGGACGGCGATCGAGAGGATCCGGCTGAGCAGCAGACCGGTGTCGGTCGGTCCCATCAGGCACCACAACGACATCGCGCGCACGCCCGCGCAGCGCGGTGCCTCGGCGGTGGCCGAGAACAGCGTGGAATCCGGGTTGGCGAGCAGGGCGGCCAGCGGCACGGCGGCGATCAGCGTGCGGCCGAGCGCCAGCGACCGCGCACGCGGTTCCGCCTGCTCGACAACGTGCCGCAGCCAACGCACGTGACCCGCTAACGCCCCGCGCACTCCACCTCCGTGAACGCGACCTGAGCCACCCGGCTCGGGCGGTCCGGCAGCCGGCCGGGGTCGGGCGCCACCGCGATCTCGACGGCTATCGCGGTGGGCCCGCACACGGCCGGCCGGCGCGCCGGATTCCGCACCCGGTAGGACAAACCCCGGTCCAGCTCGTTCACGCACGCGGTCAGCAGCTCCTGCGAACACGTCTGCCAGTAGCGGTCGGGCACGAGCCGGGCGAGCGGTTTGGCCTCGGTCTGCCGCACGTCGTCGATCCGGTTCAACCCCCACAGCCGTTCGGCCCTGCTGTGCCGTTCGTCGCTGGGAGCCAGATCCGCCGCGGCGGGCTCGATCCGGTACGCGGTGGGTGTGGGCCGGTGGAAACCGGTGAAGAACCACCAGTTCTGCGGCCACAGCACCTGATATCCGGCCAACCGGCCACTCACCCCGCCCAGGTCGAGCTGCGCCACCACGGAGATGGTCAAGCTGGCCAACAGCAAGGTTCCGGTCAGGATGGCGCTGCGCACCGCCCGAGCCGCGTCCGAGGCCTCACCGTGAGGCCCTCGGGGCATCAGTGCGCTTTCATGCTGTCGTCGAAGACGGTGTGCACCACTGCGTTGACCGACGGCTCGGCCACCGGCTCCACTGCGAACATCGCGGTGCCCACCAGCAGTGCCAGTGCCACCAGTGCCAAAGTCAACCCGGCTAAGAACGAACGCCCCATCAGTTCCCCCTGGATTCGCGCGCTCCGCGCCCCCACGCGCGCAGCGGAGAGTGTATCCGATGCTACCATCCGTAGACCAACGAACTACCGCTCCGGTCCCGGCCGTGGGTGAGACCGGACCCGGCGGGTGGGGAGCCTGGGAGGGACATGGCGGCGGAGTTTCGGGTTCTGGGTCCGCTTGAGGTGTACGTCTCGGGCGAACGCATCCGGATTGGGGGATCGCGCCAACAGAAGCTCCTCGCCCTGCTCCTGCTCAAGCCCGGCCGGGTGGTGCCGGTGGACCGGCTGGTCGACGAGCTGTGGAGCGAGCCGCCGACGTCGGTGCAGCAGCAGGTGCACAACGCGGTCGGTGCCGTTCGCCGTTCGCTCGGCGGCAAGGACGGGGGTGTCCGGCTGGTCCGGACCGAGCTGGGCTACCGGCTCGACGTACCGGACGACGCCGTGGACACCCACCAGTTCGTCACCGCGATGCGCGAAGCGAAGCGGGCCGAGCAGTCGGGCCAACTGGCGAAAGCCGTGGAGCTGCTGCAATCCGCGCTCGCCGTGTGGCGTGGTGACGCCTTCGCCGGCCTCGGCGGGAGCGCGATCGAGAGCGCGGCGGCGAACCTGAACGAACAGCGGCTGCTCTGCCTGGAGGAACTGTTCGCCCTGCGCCTGCGGGCGGGGGAATCCGCCTCCCTGGTCGGGGAACTCACGCAGTTGGTCGCCGAGCACCCGATACGGGAGTCGTTGCGCGGCAGTCTGATGCTCACGCTGCACCGCAGCGGGCGGCAGCCGGACGCGCTGGCCGTCTACGACGAGGGCAAGCGGCTGCTCGCCGACGAGCTGGGCCTCGACCCGGGCCGGCGGTTGCGCGAGATCCACGCGGCGATCCTGAGCCGCACCGCCGACTCCGCCACGCCGCCCGCCGACGAACTGGAGGAGGCCGCCGCGCGGCAGCGTCCGACCAGGTCCTACCTGCCGCACGACACCACGAACTTCTCCGGGCGGGCCGCCGAACTCGTAGAGCTGGTCGAGGGGACCAAGAACGCGCTGCCGACCGCGCTGGTGATCTCCGCCATCGACGGCATGGGCGGGGTGGGCAAGACGACCTTGGCGGTCCACCTCGCCCACCGGGTCGCGGGCGAGTACCCCGACGGGCAGTACTTCATCGACCTGCGCGGGTTCAGCCCGGGGATGGACCCGGTCACGCCCGAGCAGGCACTCGACGCGTTGCTGCTCGACAGCGGGGTGTCGCCCGAACTCGTGCCGGGGGACCTGGACCGGCGCAGTGCGCTGTGGCGTTCGCGCATGGCCGGGCAGCGCGCGCTGCTCGTGCTCGACAACGCCGTCGATGCCGGTCAGGTGGAACCCCTGTTACCCGGCACCGCGGGCGTGCTGGTGGTGGTCACCAGCCGCCGCAAGCTCAGCGCGCTGGACGGCGCGATACCGCTCTCGTTGGACGTGATGACCACGGAAGACGGGGTTTCCCTGTTCACCACCGTGGCGGGCGTGCACCGCACCGAAGACGAGCCGGACGCCGTCGAAGCGGTGGTCGAGCTGTGCGGGCGATTGCCACTGGCGATCAGGATCGCCGCCGCGCGGCTGCGGGACAGGTCGAGCTGGACGGTCGCGGACCTGGTGAACCGGTTGAGGACGCAGAAGCAGCGTTCGCAGTTCCTGCAGGCGGGCGGCCAGAGCGTGATGGCGGTGCTGAGGGTGTCGTACCGCTACCTGACGCCATCGCAACAGCGCCTCTTCCGGCTGCTGAGCCTGCATCCGGGCGCGGACTTCGACGCGTACGCGGCCGCCGCGCTCGGTGGGATCGACGTCGAGGAGGCGGTGGTCGCGCTGGAGTCGTTGTTCGACGACAACCTGTTGAAGCAGAACGTCGCCGGGCGCTACCACCTGCACGACCTCATCGGTGACTGCGCGGGCCAGTTGCTCACGGAAGTCGCTGCGGAGCAGGAAGAACACGCCGCCGTGGACCGGCTGCTCGACTACCACCTCCACTTGGCGCACACGTGGTGCGGACGTCTGGATCCCGGCATCTTCCGCCACGCACCCCAGGTGGACCACGTACCGGGAGAGATCCGCGAGGTCGGTTCCTACGAAGAGGCCGTTGACGCGCTGAGCGCCGAGTTCACCAACCTCGCCGCGGCTGCGCTGTTCGCCATGCAACGCGGCCGGTATCGGCAAGCATGGCAGTTGGTGTGCACGCTGCACCCGTACCTGAAGCTGCGCAACTTCGGTGGAAAGGCCTACGAGCTTTACAAAGGCGCGGCCGAAGCCGCGCGTGCGGCGGGCGACGAGTTCGGTGAGTCGATCTCCCTCCAGGGACTTGCGGCCGCCTGCAAGGAGCAGCGGACCGTCACCGAGGCGATCGGGCACCTGGACCGCGCGCTCGAACTGATCAGACGAGTGGGCGACACCGATCGGGAAGCGCACCAGACCGTCGACCTCGGTAACCTGATGTTCCGGACGGACCGCCTGCCGCACGCGCGTGACCTGTACCTGGAGGCGGACCGGCTGCTCATCGGGTCCTCGGAAACCCGCCTGCGTTCCGCGGTCGTGAACAACCTCGGGGTGCTCTGCCGGGACCTCGGCGACGTCGACCTGGCGCTCGACCACCTCCGCCGGGCACTCGCGATGCCGGGGCACTCGTTGCGCGACAGGCTGATCACCGAAGGCGTCCTGGGCACCGTGCTGCACCTGCGCGGCGATCACGACGTGGCTCTGTGCACGTTCAAGCAGGTGCTGGCCGAGGCCACCGCGGACCGGTTCGCGTTCAGCGAGGCGATGGCGTTGCAGGGCATGTCCTCCGTGTACCGGCAGTCGGGCGACCTCACGGCCTCTGTGGAGCACGGCCGGCGCGCGTTGAGGATCGCGCGGGAGTACGGCTTCCGCGAGGTCGAGTTCGAAGCCCTCAGCTGCCTCGGCGAGGCGTTCTTCCTCTTGACCGACTTCGACCGGGCCCAGCGGGTGTTCGCGGAGGTGGGCCAGATGGCCGAGCGCTATCAGTCGATCCGGTACCGGGCCCGTGCGCTGGAAGGGGCGGCCCACCTGTTGCTCGCGCGCGACGACGTCGAGGGTGCCCGGCGGTGCTGGGAGCGCGCTGTCGAGACCTACCCGGCCGGACTGGCCGACATCGGCTACGCCCGCACCCACCTCGCCTCGCTGGGCGACGAGCGCACGACGTGCTTCCGCTGCGAGACCGCCTCGACCCCGTCCGCCGGGAAACCACTGGTCGTCCGGGCGCTCTGCTAGGCACCGGGTTGCCTCGTCGCGGTGTTCGCAAGCCCGTCGGTACCGGGTGGCGGTGAGGGCTGCCGCAGAGGCGAATCGGCTGCGCGGAACGGCCGATCGCGCCCGGGGCGGTAGCGCGCCGGTACCGGGCGGGTAGAGCCCGCCGGCAGTGTTGCCTCATCCACGAACTCCAGGGGGAAGTCGACCGTGATCACGCGGGTTCGTCATCAGCGCCGAGCCGCTCGGCTGGAGTACCGCAGCACGTTGGACGGCTCGATCTTCGGGCGGGCGAAGACCCTGACTGCTCCGGCCGGGCTCGCCCTTCCCGGGGTGCTGTCCGTTGCGGGCTCGGGGTGGACCGGGCACGGGCCGGCGCGGGGGCCTTGCCGTGGGCGACCACGACGGTCGACACCTCGATCGCGGTCACCGGGCGTTCGGACTTCGAACGGCGGTACCGGAAGGTCGGTTCGGGCCCGGGGCGGGTACGGGTGCGGTCGGCCGCCTTCAGGCCGCCTGTCGGCCTGGATCGCTCGTCCCGGCGTCCTGAGGTGCGTCCGCGCTCAACACGTCTTGTCGGCGGACGTGACGGCGTCGTCCGGGGGCGCTGGGCCAGGTGATGCCGCCGGGGGTGCGGCTTCCGGGAGGGCACGGGGGGTGCTCGGCGGTCGGGGTGTCGCCGGTGTGATCGAGCCGGCGCGCTCCGCGTGGAGCGGTTCGCCAGGAAGCACGGCGGTGTCGTCGGGCAGCGAATCGCGGTGGGGCGGGGCCAAGGGGGCGGGTTTCCGGTTGGGGGCATCGGAGCCTGGCCCCGCCACCTCGCCGGGAGAGGTGGGGGAGTGCCTGAGGCGCGTCCTGGCTGCGGCGATGCTGTCGCGAACGTAAGCGGTATCGCCGGTACTGGCGGCGTGTCAACAGTCGTGGTGGGCGGTAGGCGGGGAGGCGTGTGGGCGGACGGTCGAGGCCGGATCCCGCCGACCGTACGGTGGATTGCCCACCCGGTTCCGAACTGGTGACATGGTGATCGTGAGGTGGTTGCGCTACCGCAGGCTCGACGTCCTCCAGTTCGGGCTCGCGGTCTGGCTGTTCACCGATCTGAGCAACCCGGTCCCGCTACCGGCGATGGCCGTCGTCCTGGCGTTGGGCACGATCCTGACCGGGCATCGGCGCAGTCGTGGAGAAGGTTTCTGGTACCTGGTGCCGCGCCTCGCCCTGCTGATCGCGGTCGGGAGCCCGGCCCTGGACAGGATCGGGCTGCTGCCCCGATGGTCGGTCGAGGTGCTGCCCTACGTCGGTGTGCTGATGTTCTCCGCGATGATCCTGGTGTGGACGGGACCGCGTGCCCTGGCGCGGCGAAGGGCGTTCCTGGCGCTGCGCGGGATCCCGGTCCTGGGGCAGGTGGTGGACACCTGGGAGGGCGAGTACGGATGGGTCCAGCTGACGGTCCGCGTACCGATGCCCGACGGCACGCACGTCGACGCGGAGGGCGTCGACTTCGACGGCCCCCCGCCCGCGCTGCGCTCCGACATCGCGGTGCGCTACAACCCCGACGATCCGACCGAAGTCGCCGTGGACGGCTGATGCGGTTCCCCGGGTTCGGCGTCCGACGCCGGGGCACGGCTCCTCCCCGATCAGGGCACTCTCGCTCGGCGCTGTCAGGTGGTGGGCGCCAGACCGGTGGGGACCTGCCACTCGTAGCGGCGTCCCTTGTTCGTCAGTTTCAGGCCCTGCCGGAACACCGCGAGCCCCAGCTCGTTGGACAGCCGCGCCAAGGGCGGCACCGTGTCGCCGGTCTTTCCGTACACGCCGCTGAGCGGTGACTGGGAGGCGAGCGCGAAGCCGGTCAGCGGATTCGCCTTCGGCACCCGGAGGACGTCCGCGGCCTGGTCGCCGGCCAGGTGGCGGATCAGGGTCGGGCCGACGCCGGCCAGATCCGAACCGGGCAGCGTCTCGCGGACGAAGTCCAGCAGGGACTTGGTCAGCGAGACCCCGGAGTCGGACGTCCGTTGCTGCCGCGCCAGGATCGCGTCGACCAGCCGGGAACCGTCGTCGAACCCGGAGGGGTTGACCCGGTCGTCCACGCCGAGGATGTGGCCGATCACCCGCCAGATGTGGAAGTAGGCGTCCCGGTCCGCACGGGGCAGGTCGACGCCGAGCTTCTTGAGCCCGCGCACGATCACCACCGAGAAGCTCATCAGCGTGCCGGCCAGGTCCTCCTGGTTGACGGGCACGCCCCACGCGGCGGTGTCCCACTCCCCGCCGCGGCCCAGGTGGTAGCGCATCGTGGCGTGCAGCAGGCGGATCTTCTGGGCCGACCGCAACCCGTTGCCGGTCGGCCCGAGACCTCCGGTGTCCAGCACGTCGAGGATGAACTGGCTGGTCTCCATCAGCCTGCGGTAGACGCCGGAGGTCAACCGTTGCGACCGGCCCAGCACCTCGGCGCCGTTGCCGCAGCTGTAGCACAGCGGCAGGGACGCGCACAGCAGCGTGGTGGTGAGGTGCGCCTGGTACCGGCCGAGCAGCCCGTGCCCGCGTTCGATCAGCGCCGGCTCCGCCCATTCGGGCAGCACGGCGGTGCGCCGGAAGTAGTCGGTCAGCAACGGCGGCAGGTCGGCGGGCGCGGTGTCCCGGTTCCGCTCGAAACCCAGCAGCGCCTGCCGGACCTGCTGCTCCTGCCCCAGTTCGTACGTTTCGGCGATGGCCGGGTCGGCCACCGGATCGCCGATCCCGCGCATCTCGTCCAACAGTCCGTCGGTCCACCGACCAGTGTCGACCGTCTGGGTCATGGCGACCTTCTCCGTTCGGAAAGGAACCGTTCGGCCTGTCTCCCGGGTCGCCCCGGTTCCACGAAGGACGGCGACCCGGCAGGACACCAGCGTCCCGCCCGGGTGCGGCACGGCGACGTGGATTCACCGCACTGTCGTGCGGCACCACCCGAAACGGGCACCCGGTCGCCCACAGCGAACGCCGCGCAGGGTGAGGTCCGGCACGACGGTGTCCGCCGGTAAGCAGGTTGTGCCGGAGCCGACGGCGGCCAACTCGTCCGCCAGTTCCGTCAACCACTCCGGAGGGAAGTGGTCCAGCAGTTCCAGCAGCACCGCCTCGCGAGACCGAATCGTCCACTTCGGACTCCTCGTCGACGATCTTCCCCGGGTGGCGGGACGGGGCCCTCGACCAAATCAGATCGAGAACACGCCCGGGGCGAGGCTGCGGGCCAGGCAGAACTCGTTGCCCTCCGGGTCGGCCAGCACGACCCACGAGCGGCCCGCGCCCTGCCCCACGTCGGTCTTGGTCGCTCCCAGTCCGACCAGGCGCTCCAGTTCGGTGTCCTGGTCGGTGTCGATGGGGGTGATCTCGAAGTGCAGCCGGTTCTTGCCCGCCTTCTCCGCCGGCACGCGCACGAACGTCAGGCTGGGCACGGTCGGCCGGTCGCGCAGTTCGGCGAGGCGCTCCTCGTCGGCCTGCTCCGGGTCGGGGCCGATCTCCACCACGTTCCCGCGCTCGGCGTACACGACGTACCCGAGTACGCCGCACCAGAACTCGGCGAGCGGCCTCGGTTCGCGGGCGTCGACGGTGATCCACTCCAAACGACTGGTCATACGGGTCCTTCCGGTGATCACGAGTCCGTGCGGCGGGCGCACGGCTTTCCACTGCCGGCACAGCATTCCACTGCCCGCGCCGCACGTCGCCACGGTTTCGCGGCACGTCGTTCGGCCTGCGGGCGTGCAGGTGGTGCCGGCGACCGATCCGACCACGGGCGGGTTGGTACGGCCGAATGGTCAGGATGCGCACCGTCGGGGAATCATCTGCGAATGCGAGCTCCTGGTGAACCCCGGCAGGGATGTCGGGCGATGGCGGGCCGATCACGACGCGACGCGCGGGCCGGGGCGTGGCCCGCGGTCGAGGTGAATCCGTGACGAAACCTGGCGCGGTGACGGGAGGGCGTGTCACGTCGGATTGGGCCACGGCTTTCCCGGGGTTCGACCGCTGGCGCTCCCTGCGGCTCCTCCGTCGGATCGGGCCGGTGGTTCAGGGGATTTGCCTCGACCGGACCAGGTCGGGCGAGGAGTACTACCCCACGGCGCACGTGCACGCGCTCACCAGGGAGTTCCCCGTGGTCTCGCTCACGCTCGGGCAACGGCTGCTGAGCGTTTCCGGGCAACCGGAGAGCATTCCGTTCACGCGCCACGCGAGCGAATTCCCGGCGGCCGCAGCCAGGCTGGGCGTGCAGAGCGGGTTGTCGCTCGATGCGGCTCCGACGCTGGACGAAATCGTCGGAGAATATCACTCGGTCGCTGTTCGTCGGCAGGAGAAAGGGCTTCCTCCCGCTGTTCCGGAGGTGGAGGACGGCATCCTCGTCCCGGCGGCCGTCGGCAGGGCGGACCTGGTGGCCGACGGGCTGCGCTTGGCGGCCGATCTCGCCGGTTCCTGGGACAAGCACAGGCTTCCCCTCGACTGGCCCGGAACAGCGCGATGGCTTGATGGCCTGACCGCCAAGGCGGGGCACGCCGCAGCGTTGTCGGCGCTGGTCGAAAACCAGATCGCCCGGCACGGACTCGCGAAGATCCGGGTGGGGTAGCCGCAGGAGTCCGCTCGAACGGCGGGCGTTCCGCGCTTCGTGAACCGGTGGTGGACCACCTCGCTGCGCACGCCGCCGAGGTCGCGGCACTGGTCGTCGCGTGGACGGGAGCGGCTGTCTCGCCGGCGGGACGGCCTCGACCACCGGCCGTTGACAGTGGGCGGGACCTGTCGCAGACTAAAGCTTAGCGCTCAGATTCTGATACTGGAGGGATTGGATGAAGCCTCGTGAGGTGCTCGCGGCGGTGCCCGCAACCGTCCTCCCGGCTCTCGCCGCCTGCGGCTCCGGTGGGCTGGGGCGATGACGGGTCGCGGAGGTGCGAACACCGCGCCGCCGGCCGGCCGCGCCGGGACGGGCGGGCTGCGCGTGGCGCTGCTGGGCTACGGGGCGATCGGCAAGGTCGTGGCCCGGGAGCTGGTGGCCGGGGCGGTCGAGGGCGCGGCGCTCGTCGCGCTGGTGAACCGGTCACGGGTGGAGGAGCCGCCCGTGCGGCAGGGCTCTCTCGCGGAGGCGATCGAGATCTGCGACGTCGTGGTGGAGTGCGCCGGCGCGGCGGCGGTGCGCGATGCCGCCGGACCGGTCCTCGCCGCCGGCCGCGACCTGATCGTCACCTCGACCGGCGCGCTGCTGGACCCGGTTCTGCGAGAACGGCTGGACCTGCTGGGCCCCGGCCGGTTGCGGTGCACGCCCGGTGCCATCGGCGGCCTGGACCTGCTGGCGGCCGTGTCGTCCGAGGGGTTCGACGAGGTCCTGCTGACCACGACCAAGCGGCCGGAGGCCCTGGTGCAGTCCTGGATGGACGACGCCGACCGCGCCCGGCTGGAGTCGGCCACCACCGGGATACCGGTCTTCCGGGGCACTTCCGCCGAGGCCGCACGGCTTTTCCCGCAGGTGCTCAACGTCGCCGGCGCGCTCGCCCTCGCCGTGGGCGACCCGGACGGGGTCGTGGTGGAGCTGCGGGCGGATCCGGGCGCGACGTTGACGACCCACCGCATCGAAGCGCGCGGACGGCACGGGCGCTACCTGTTCCAGGTGGAGAACCGGCCCAGCGCCGACAACCCGCGCACCAGCGCGATCGTGCCCTACGCGCTGCTGCGGATGCTGCGCGCCATGACCGCCAACCCGCCGCTGATCGCCTGAACAGCGCCCCTGCCAGGTCGCCCGCACCGGATCGAAGGAGAGACATGACCACCCACCAGCCCCAGGTGCTCCCGCGTACCGTCGCGACCGCCGGCGACGGAGCGGCCCGCTGGGAGCTGCCGGGGCTCCTGGTCGACGAGATCTTCGTGGCGGGCCGCTGGGAACGCGGTGCCGGCGACCTGATCGAGTCGGTCGATCCGGCCACCGGCTCGGTGTTCGCCACGCTGCACGGTGCCACGGCCGACGACGTCGACCGGGCGGTCGAGGCCGGGCACGCGGCCGTGCGGGAGACCGGCTGGGCGGACCTGCTGCCCCACCTGCGGGCCCGCGTCCTGTACCGGATCGGGGACGCGCTCGAACAGCACGCCGACCTGGTCTCCGCGCTCCAGACCCTCGACACCGGCAAGACCCGGGCCGAGACCCGGGCCCTGTGCCTGAGCGCGGCCGGCACGTTCCGCTACACCGCGGCCTGCCTGGAGACGCTGACCGGCGACATCACCCCGTCCCGGGGCGCCTACCTCACCTTCGCCACCTGGGAGCCGATCGGGGTGGTCGGGGCGATCACCCCCTGGAACTCGCCGATCGCGAGCGACGCGCAGAAGATCGCGCCGGCGCTCGCCGCCGGCAACGCCGTCGTCGCCAAGCCGCCGGTGTGGGCGCCCTGGGTCACCCTGCTGCTGGCCAGGATCGCCCAGGAGGCCGGGTTGCCGGACGGGCTGCTGTCCGTCCTCCCGGGTCCCGGGCGCACGGTGGGGGAGCGTCTCGTCGCCCACCCCGGCATCGGGAAGGTGACCTTCACCGGAGGCACGACGACCGGCCGGCACCTGGGGGAGGTCGCCGCCCGGAAGATCATGCCGGTCACCCTCGAACTCGGCGGCAAGTCGCCGACGATCGTGTTCCCGGACGCCGACCTGGACCAGGCGGTCGCGGGCGTGCTGTTCGGCATCTTCTCCTCGACCGGGCAGAGCTGCATCGCGGGCTCGCGGATCTTCGTCCACCGCGACGTGCACGACCAGCTGGTCGAACGGCTCGTCACGGCCACCGAGCGGCTCACCGTCGGTCCGGGCGACGACCCGCGCACCCAGGTCGCGCCGATGATCAACCACGCGCACCGCGACTCGGTGGCGGCGATGGTCGACGAGGCGGTGGCGGCGGGGGCGCGGGTGCTCTGCGGTGGACGCGTCCCCGACGACGAGGCGCGGCGCGCCGGTGCCTACTACCTGCCGACCATCCTCACCGACGTCCGCAACGACGACCCGATCTGCCAGGAGGAGATCTTCGGGCCGGTCGCCGTGCTGCTCCCGTTCGACGACGAAGACGACCTGATCGCACAGGCCAACGCCACCGCGTACGGACTGGCCTGCGGGATCTGGACCCAGGACTACCGCCGGGCCTGGCGGGTGGCGCGCGCCGTGCGGGCCGGAACGGTGTGGGTCAACACCTACAAGCAGTTCAGCATCTCCACCCCGTTCGCCGGCGTGAAGGCGAGCGGGATCGGCGTGGAGAAGGGCCGCGCCGGAATCCGCTCCTACATGCACCAGAAGAGCATCTACCTGGACGTGACCGGCCGGCCGCTGCCGTGGGCCGGCCTCGACGAGATCCACTGAGCGACAGGAAAGGGAAACGACATGACCGAGCAGAACACCACCACGCGGGCGAGCGACCTGGAGGCGCTCATCGACTCCTGCATCGCCACCGGCTCCAGCCGGTACGAGGACTGGGACACCCTGGGCTTCCAGGCGGCCAAGGGCGGCGACCGGTTCAAGCGGGCGCAGATCCGCTACATCGGCTCCGGTGCCACCGGTGACCACTCGTCCGACGGCCGCACGCTGGCCGCCGAGCACTTCACCTTCTCCAACATGCGGTTGCCCGTGGGCGCGGTCGGCCCGGAACACACCCATCACGACGTCGAAGAGGTCTTCTACGTCCTGGAGGGCACCCTTGAGGTGGCGGTGCACGACGTCGAGGACGGCACCAAGAAGGCCACCCGCACGCTGGGGTACCGCGACCTGATCCGCGTGCCGGCGGGGGTCCCCCGGTCGCTGACGAACGTCGGCGACACCGACGCGCTGTTCTGCGTGGTCATCGGAGCGCCCAAGCCGCAGCTGCCCACCTACCCGCCGTCGTCGGAGATGCACGGGGTCACCCGCTGAGCGGAACTCGCGGCGCGAGGGCCACCGACCGCGGGTCGGCCACCGGGAGGAACCTCGCGGGCGGGGCCGCACGGGTCCCCGCCCGCGACCACCCGTCCGGCCCGGACCCGCGGCACGACCCCGCACAGTGGACGGTGGCACGCTGGGGCGTCGTGCTCCGCCCACCCGTGAGCGGCTCCTCGACTTCGACCGACCTCTGAGCAGGGAGGAACCATGCACTACGCCGACAACCCCGTCGTCCGACTCCGCGGTCTGCGCTCGGTGGCCCTGGGCGTGCCCGATCCGGTCGTCTCCAAGGACTTCTACGCCGAGGTGTGGGGCCTGGACCTCACCGACGACGACCACGACCGGTTCTGGCTGCGCGGCACGGGCGAGGAGCACCACATCCTCCAACTGCGACAGTCCGAACAGAACTCGCTGGGCGGGATCACCTTCGCGGTCGCCACGCCCCGGGAGATCGACGACGCCGCCCGCGCGCTGGAGCGCCTGGGCGTCCCGCTGCTGCGGGAGCCCGCGCACACCGACGGTCCCGAGGGCGGCTACAGCCTGGCGCTGGTCGACCCGGAGGGCCGGGTCGTCGAACTCGCCGCCGACCGGTACGCCGTGGTGCGCCGGGACGAGCACGGCCGTCCCGCCCTGCCGCGCAAGCTCGCCCACGTCGTGCTCAACACCGTCGACATCGACCTGGCCGCCGACTTCTACACGCAGGTCCTCGGCATGCGGATCTCGGACTGGTCGGAGCACCAGATGGCGTTCCTGCGGTGCAACCGGGAGCACCACGTGATCGCCTTCAACCAGGCGCCGTGGACGTCGGTCAACCACGTCGCCTACGAGATGTCCTCGATCGACCACTTCATGCGCGGGATCGGCAACCTGAAGGTGCACGGCATCGAGCCGAAGTGGGGCCCGGGCCGGCACGGCCCGGGGGACAACACGTTCTCCTACTACACCGACCCCGCCCAGCTGGTCTGCGAGTACACCTCCGACGTCGTCCAGGTCGACGAGGACGCCTGGCTGTGCCGGATCTGGAAGCGGACGCCGGAGCTGTCGGACCAGTGGCGCACCGCCGGAGCGCCGACGACGACGGTCCGGTCGGCGATGGCGGGCGTGCCGGACCCCGGCGCCCGGGCCCGGGTGACCGCCCCGGACGGCTACTTCCTCGGCGTGCAGGCGGCGGGCGACGTGCCGCCGGGGCTCGGGGTGGAAGCCTGACATGGCCCGGACCGAACCGGTCGCGCCCGAACGGATCAGGGTCCGCGCGGACACCCCGGGAGAAATCCGCCTCACCGCTGTGGGCGACGGGCCGCCGGTCCTGTTGCTGCACGGCATCGGCGGCAACGCCCGCTCCTGCGCGGCGCTCGCCGCCGTGCTCGCCGCGCACGGCCTGCGCGCCCTCGCCTGGGACGCCCCCGGCTACGGCGGGTCGGCGGACCCGCCCGGCCCGGTGGACCACCCGGCCCTGGTCGTGCGGGTGCTCGACGAGCTGGGCCTGGACCGGGTCGACCTCTTCGGCACCTCGTGGGGCGGCGTGATCGGCACCGTGGTCGCGGCCCGGTGGCCCGACCGGGTGCGCGGTCTCGTGCTCGCCGACTCCAGCCGGGGCTCGGCGACCACCGCGGAGCGGGCGGCGGCGATGCGTTCGCGGCCGCGGGAGTTCGCCGCGCAGGGTGCGGAGCGGTTCGCCGCCGCCCGGGCCGGAAAGCTGGTCGCGCCCGGCTGCGACCCGGCGGTCCGGGAGGCGGTGCGCGCGGAGATGGCCAGGGTCCGCCTTCCCGGCTACCGCGCGGCGGCGGAGTTCATGGCGGCCACCGATACCGACGCGTTGCTGCCGGGGCTCACCGTTCCCACCCTGGTGCTGGTCGGCGAGCACGACCAGGTCACCGGTGTGCCGGAGGCCCGCCTGCTCGCCGAGCGCATCCCGGGGGCCCGGTTCGTGCTGATCCCCGGTGCGGGCCACGCCGCGCTCACCGAACGACCGGTCGAGGTCGCCGCCGCCGTCCTCGACTTCCGGGCGGACCGCCCGGTGCGGGACCCGAGGGGGCGGGGATGAACCGGCTCACCGACGCCACCACCGGGCGAGTCCCGGCGGTCGGTGGTGGGCTCGTGGTTTCGCGATGACGAGGAGGATGCCGTGGACCTGCAACTGAGCGGACGTGCCGTGATCGTGACGGGCGCCAGTTCGGGCGTCGGCCTCGCCACCACGCGCCTGCTCGCCGCCGAGGGGGCGGACGTCGTGGCCTGTGCCCGGGACCGGGACCGGCTGGAGGAGGCGACCGCCGGACTGGCCGGCCCCGGCCGCGTCCACCCGGTGGCCTGCGACGTGACCGACCGCCGCGCGGTCGAGGCGATGGTCGCCGAGGGCGTCGCCGCGGTCGGTCGCCTGGACGGCGTGGTCGCCAACGCCGGCCGCTCGCTCATGGCCCCGATCACCGACACCACCGACGAGCAGATCCGCGAGGAGCTGGAACTCAAGGTGTTCGGCACCTGGAACACCGTCCGCGCGGCCCGCGAGCACCTGGCGAACTCCGACGCGGCGTCGGTCGTGGTCGTCAACGCGATCCTCGCCCGTCAGCCCGAACCCCGGCTGGCGATCACCTCGGCCGCCCGCGCGGCGTTGCTGAACCTCACCCACACGCTCTCCCAGGAACTCGGACCCGAGGGGATCCGGGTGAACTCGGTCGCCCTCGGGTTGATCGACACCGGCCAGTGGCGGCGGCGTCACCAGGCGGCGGGCACCGGGCAGGGCTACGACGAGTGGAGTGCCGGGATCGCGGCCGACCGGGGCATCGCCCTGGGCCGGTTCGGCCGCGCCGAGGAGGTCGCGTTCCCGATCGTCACCCTGCTCTCGCCCCGGTCGGGCTACTGCACCGGTGCGGTCGTCGACGTCGGCGGCGGCGTCGCCCGATACGTCTGAACGGCCGGATCGTCGGCGGCCGGCCGGTGAACCGGCACCTCGACCACCCCCCACCGCGCGAAAGAAGGTAGAGCCATCAGCGCCACCACACCCCGTGAACCGACCGGCGGCGACGTGCTGGTCGGTGTGCTGAAGCGGCACGGCGTCGACACCGCGTTCGGCGTGCTCAGCGTGCACAACCTGCCGCTGGTCGAGGCCGTCGCGCGCGACCTGCGCTTCGTGGAGATGCGGCACGAGGCGGCTGCGGTGAACGCCGCCGACGGCTACGCCCGCGCCACCGGCGGCATCGGCGTCGCCATCACCAGCACCGGTACCGGGGCGGGCAACGCCGCGGGCTCGATGATCGAGGCGCTCACCGCCTCCAGCCGGGTCCTGCACCTGACCGGGCAGGTCGACTCCGAGTACCTCGCCGCTCCCCGGGGCGTGATCCACGAGTTCCCCGGGCAGCGCAAGATGCTGGAGGCGATCTCGGCGTTCGCCGCGACGGTGAACGCCGCCGACGAGGCCGAGGCTGTGCTGGAGGACGCCCTCGCGGTGGTGCGGGGCAACCCCGGCGGCCCGGCCAGCGTGGAATGGCCCTCGGACCTGCAGTACCTCGCCCGGCCCGACCGGCAGCGCCCGGCCGCGCCGGTCGTCCGGCCACTGCCGCACCCCGACGGCGGGACCCTCGACGCCGCCGCCGCGCTGCTCGCCGGGGCGAAGCGGCCGGTGTTCTGGATCGGCGGGGGCGCGGCCGGCGCGGGCGGGGAACTCGCCCGCCTCGCGCACCGGCTGGGCGCGGCCGTGCTGACCAGCAACTCCGGGCGGGCCGTCATCCCCGAGGACGACCCGCTGGTGATCGGGAACTTCGCCGGCGTGCCGGAGGTCGCACCGCTGCTCGCCGACGCCGATCTCCTGTTCGGCGTCGGCACGCACTTCCGGTCGAACGAGACCAGGTCCTACCGGTTGGCGCTGCCCGAGCCGCACGTGCAACTCGACCTCGACCCGGCCGCGGTCGGGAGGGTCTACCCGGCCGACGTCGGCCTGGTCGGCGACGCCGCCCCGGTCCTGCGCGACCTGCTGGCACGGCTGCCGGCCGGCTCGCCGGACGCGGACTGGACCGCCCGCGTCACGGCGGTGCGCGAGCGGGTCCGGGCCGACCTGTTCGCCGCCATCGGCGGCTACGCCGAGATCTGCCGGGGCCTGCGCGCCGTCCTGCCCCGCCGGGCGGTGGTGGCGCGGGACGTGACGATCCCGTCGAGCCAGTGGGGCAACCGGCTGCTGGAGTTCTACGAGCGCGGTTCGAACATCTTCCCGCTCGGCGGCGGCATCGGGCAGGGGCTGGCGATGGGCATCGGCGCGGCGGTGGGCCGGCCCGACACCCCCACGGTCGTGCTCGCCGGCGACGGCGGGCTGTCGGTGCACCTGGGAGAGTTGGCGTCCCTGGCCGGAGTCGGGGCCTGGTGCGTGGTCCTGGTCTTCAACGACGGCGGGTACGGCGTGCTGCGCAACATGCAGCGGGCCAACGGTTTCGACGTCACCGCCGTCGACCTGCACACACCGGACTTCCGCCTGCTGGCGGGCGCGATGGGCATGCCCTACCGGCTGATCCGGCGGGTGGACGGGTTCGAGGCGGCGCTGCGCGAGGCGGTGGCCGTGCGCCGACCCGTGCTGATCGAGGTCGACGTGACGGCGATCGAGCCGCAGCCGCGCACCTTCACCCCGCCCGTCCACGTTCCGACGCGCGACGGGGCTTGACCGTGCGCCTCGGCCGGGGGTGGACCGCACCGAACCAGGAGACTTGCCACTCAGAAGCTTTGCGCGAATACTTCTTCTGCTGGGATGTCCGCCCGTCGAACCCGAAGGATCTGAATGACTTCCACCTCCATCTCGACGCCACGGGACGGTGTCGACGACATCATCGGCCAGTGGGCGGAGGTCCGTCCCGACTTGGACGTCTCCGCGATGGAGGTCTTCGGCCGACTGCACCGCAGCTTCTTGCACTACCGCGCCGCGATCAACTCGTGGTTCACCGATCTCGGCACCAACGAGCCGGGCTTCGACGTGCTGGCCGCCCTGCGCCGCAGCGGGCCGGCCCACCGGCTCAGCGCCGGTGAACTCGCCCGGCGGACGCTGGTGACCACCGGGGGGCTGACCCTGCGGGTCAGGCGGCTGGAGGAGGAAGGCTACGTCCGTCGCGAGCGCGACGCCGACGACAACCGGATGGTCTACGTGGAGCTGACCCCGGCCGGCCTGGCGCTGGTCGACCGCGCCGCCGACGTCCACTTCCGCAACCTCAGCCAGATGCTCGACGGGCTGGCCCCGGACGAACGCGAGACCCTCGCTCGGCTGCTGGGCAGGCTGCACGTCTCGCAACAGGCGGTGGAGACCTCGCCGCACGGCGAGGACGGCGCGGAGTCCTGAGGCGGGGAAGGCCGGGGAAGGCGCTGCCGCGCCATTCCGGTCGTCGGCGTGAACCCGTCTGGCGACCCCGGCCGAGGGCTCGCCCCGCGCGCGGAACGGCGACGCCCGGCGAGTGCGCAACAGGGTCACGAATTGTTCGCGCTCTGACGCCGTAAGGCCGGAAATCTTCCGGTGTCGAGGCCGATGTGCTTCTTGTGCACCTCCTGGATCTTCTTCAGGTCGACATCACGCTGTGAGCTTGTCGATCCGAAACGTCACCTGCCCGAACTCGGTGCCGATCGACGCGGTTTCGAGAGCGCGTCGATCGGCAACAATGATGCTGTTCCGGGCACGCTGGTTTCGCACGGCGCTGCGTTCGACCTGATGCAGTCGGGCGAGCACGCAGAAGACGCGCCGATGTTCGCAGCGTCCACGTCCGGCCACTATCTGTTCCCGGGCCGTCACCCGGCCGACCTCGCCCGGCGTCGCCGTGGCCCCCGAGGTCGAGCCGTTCATTGCCCTGCCGGTCCACCGCGATGACGGTCCCGGCTCATCGCGGGCCGCCGCGCCGGGCACCTCGCCCACCCCTCTGAGGTGCCGAAACGTGGCGTGGCCGGCCATCGGCCCAGAATGCTTCAGCTACAAGATTCTTAGCCCTAACCCTTGCAGGGCCAAGGTGTCTCTGGTTAGAGTTCGCCGGAGTAAGTGGGATCACAGAGCCGAGTTGCGGATGGCCTCCAGCCATTCTTCGCAACCTGTCGCCCCGGACGACCTCGCTGTTCGAAACCGAACAGCCACCTGACGCCATCAGCGCGTACGCCCGGTCACCGGGCGTGAAGGGAGAAATCTTGCACAGCACAGCCGGCACGGACGTGCCCCAGCCCTCGCGGGTATCACCGGTCGCCGAACAGGAAAGCGAGCGGGACTACCGCCGGCGGCGGGCCGACGAGTTCATGGATGCGCACGGATTGGACGGGTTGCTCGTCTTCGGCGCGGACCGCAGCGACCGCTACGACGCGGGCCAGTACCTGTTCCGCGACCGGCGCTACCAGCATTTCGTAATCCCCCGACAGGGTGATCCGGCGATGGTCGCCTTCGCCGCCCAGGTGGCCGCTCAGCACCAGCTGACCCGCGAGCGCAACCAGGAGACCTGGATCGACGACATCCGGGTCGGGTCGGGGCCGCAGCTGCTGCCCGAGATCGCCCGGGAGAAGAACCTGGGGCGCGGGAAGCTCGGCGTCATCGGCGCCGGTTGGGGCTCGCCCTTCTACCCCGGCGGCTGGGTGTCGAAGCCGGTGTGGGACGCGGTCAGCGCGGCCCTGCCCGACGCCACGCTGGTCGACGTCACCCGTGACTACGGCCTGGTCATGGCGCAGAAGAGCGCCGAAGACCTGGAGCACATCGCCACCGCCGCAGCCGCCGGCGAGGCGGCCATCGAGGCGATGATGGCGCTCGCCCGGCCCGGCGTCAGCGAGATCGAGCTGTACGCCGAAGGCGTCTCGACCATGCTCCGCAAGGGCATGCGGGTGACCTGGATGCTCTTCCAGACGGGCTTCGACAACTACGCGTGGGGCGAACCCACCTGGCTGACGCGACCCGAGACCGCCCGGACCCTGGGCGAGGCGGACATGGTGTGGGCGGAGATCTTCCCCAACTACGCCGAGCTGAACACCCACGTCAACATGAGCTTCACGCTCGGCGAGGTGCCCGCCGAGACCTTGCGCTGCGCGGAAGTCGCCCGCGCCGCCTACGAGGCCGGCGTGCGGGCGGTTCGTCCGGGCGCGGCCTTCGCCGAGGTCTGCGCCGCCATGGAGGCACCGGTCCGGGAGGCCGGCATGTGGCACCTGACGCCGCAGTTCGCCTCGCTCAACCCCCTGCTGTCCGGCGGCGGGTCCGGGTTGGGGATCCGTGACCACGTCGAGGACTTCGCCGAGTCCTTCCCCCACGCCGACGGCCACGGCGACGCGCTGCTGGACTTCGAGATCAAGCCGGGGATGACGTTCTCCCTCCAGCCCGACGCCAGGGTGGGCCGCCGCGGTGCCGTCGTCGGCGGGGTGGTCGCCGCCACCGACTCCGGTTGCCGCGAGTTCAACGAGCTGTCCACCCGGCTGAACCGGGTCGAGTTGTAGCAGGCGGAGTTCGTCCCCCCGTTCGCCCCCCACCATTCGAGGTTCACACCAGGGAGACCGGCATGACTGTCGGAAACAGACCATTCAGTCGTCGTACCGTGCTGCAGGGCATGGCAGCGCTCGGCGCCGGCAGTCTGCTGCCCGCCTGCTCCAGCGGGCCCGGCGGCGAGTCGGCGGGCGGTCACAGCCTGCCGGACTCGGTCCGCGCGCTCGCCGAGCGGGCGAGCGCGGAAGGGCGGGTCCGGCTGTTCGTCAGCACGGACGCGCGGACCCCCGCCGACGCCGGTCGCCTCGCCCGCGCGCTGCGCGAGGACACCGGCGCCAAGCTGGAGATCTCGTTCGTCAGCGGCGAACCGGATCCGGTGTACGTCAACAAGATCGTCCAGGAAGCGCGGTCTCAGGTCCCGCCCTCCATCGACGTGATCGCGACGACCCCGATGCCGGTCAAGCAGCTCAACGCGGAGGGCCTCGCGCTGAGCGTCGACTGGGGCAAGCTGGACGGGATCGAGGCCAAGGACGTCTGGGCGGACTACAACGCCTTGTACGTCGCCGAGGTCGCCCGCGCGGTCACCTACAACACGTCGTCGGTCGGCGACCGGTCCAAGGCTCCGCGGTCGATGGAGGACCTGCTCGACGACCGGTGGCGCGGCAAGCTCGTCACCGCGCCCCTCCCGGACGTGTTCAGCCCGCTCGCGGCGGGCATGGGCGCGGACGAGGCGGTCGCGTACGTCCGCCGCCTGCTGGAGCCCGGCCGGGTGTCGCTGGCCGCGGCACCGGCCGCCATCCGCACCCAGGTGGCCAGCGGGGAGTTCCCGATCGGCTTCGGCATCCGGATCGGCCAGTCCCAGCGCACCTCCGGCGCGCCGGTCGCGTACGCACCGGTGAAGATCCCCGTGGTTCCGCGAGGTGCCGTGGTCATCAAGGGGGCCGCGAACCCGGCAGCCGCGCAACTGCTGATCTACTGGATGAACGCCACCGAGCGGGGCCGCACCCTGGCGTACGAGATCCTCGACTGGTCCCGCTACACCACACCGGGCACCGACCTGCACCAGCTCGCCGAACTGGCCGGTGGCGTCATGACCGCGGACCTCGCCTGGTGGATGAACGAGTCCGACGCCGTCAACCAGCAGATCGCGCAGGTCCTGAGGCGATGAGCACCGGTACCGTCCCGACGGACGCGGGCTCCGCACCGCCGACCCCGCCCGAGCCCGCCGGTCCCCGGCGGGCCCGAGCGGGCGGCCGGGGCCGTGACGTCCCGCTGATCGTGGTGGGTCTGCTGGTCGGGCTCCTCTGCGTCGTGCTGGTCGTGCCGCTCGCCGGGTTGTCGTGGGCGGCCTTCGGCCCCGCGGGCGGTTTCGGCGGCGACCGGTCGCTCGACAACTTCCGCACCGTCCTGTCCTCCGGCGGACTGGGCGAGATCCTGGTCCGGACCGTGGTCCTCGGCGTCGGCAGCGTGGCCGTCATGCTCGTCATCGCGGTGCCGCTCGCCTGGCTCTACTCCCGGACCGACGTACGGGGCAAGTCGATCATCCTCTTCCTGGCCGCGGCGAAGATGGCGATCCCCGGGTTCCTGGTGGCGCTCGGCTACATCTTCATGCTCAACCCCAACAACGGGATCATCAACACCTGGTGGCGGGACACGTTCGGCGTCGGCGAGCTGACCAACGTCTACAGCCTGACCTGGATCATCCTGCTCCAGGGCCTCGACTTCGCCGGCCCGGCGTTCTTCATGCTCGTCCCCACGTTCCGGGTCGTCGACTTCACCATCGAGGAAGCCGCGGCGGTGCACGGGGTGCCCCGGTGGCGCGCGGCCGTGCGGCTGCTGCTCCCGATCACCGGGCCCGCGGTCGCCGGTGTCGCGGTGTTCTTCTTCGTCGTCGCGGTCGAGATCTTCGACTACGCCGGGATGCTCGGCCTCCCGGCCGGGATCACGGTGCTGTCGACGCTCATCTACCAGTACTCCCAGGGGACGACCGGCGTGCCCGAGTACGGCAACGCGGCGGCCATCGGCGTCGGCATGGCGGTGGCGATCGGTCTCATCATGATCGGCTACCACCGGGCGACCCGGCGCGCCGGGAGCATGGCGACCGTCACCGGGAAACGAGCCGCACGGGAACCCATCCGGCTCACCCGCGCGGCCCGGAGGCTCGCGTACGCGTTCATCGGCCTGTACGCGCTGGTGGGCGTGGCCCTGCCGGTGTTGATGTTGGTGTGGGCCTCGCTCGTGCCATACCTCCAGCCCCCGTCCTCCGAGGCGCTCGCGCAGCTGTCCTTCGCGGCCTACGCCGATGCCGCCTACGACCTGGCCGAAGTGCTGCCCCCGACGGCGCTGCTGGTGGCCGTCGTCCCCACGGTGGCCGTGGGGCTGGCCACCTGCGCCGCGTGGCTCGTCGTCCGCACCAGGTTGCGCGGCCGGCGGTGGCTCGACGCGCTGATCATGGTGAGCCTGGCGGTGCCGTCGATCGTGCTCGCCGTGTCGTTCCTCTACCTCGGGTTGGCCACCTACCGGTGGTTGCCGCTGTACGGCTCGGCCGCGTTCATCGCCATCGCGGTGGCGTCCCGCCTCGTGGCGACGGCCTACCGCACCGTCCACGGCACCATGCTCCAGGTCCACAGCGAGCTGGAGGAGGCGGCGTGGGTGTCGGGGGTGCGGCGCGGCCGGGCCTTCGTGTCGGTGGTCTTCCCCGTCATCCGGGGCAGCCTGATCTTCGCCTGGTTCTGGATCGCGCTGCTCACGGTTCGCGAGCTGACCATCACGGTGATCCTGTCCAGGGGCGGGACGGGCGTGATGTCCACCCGCATCTTCGGTTACAGCTCCTCGGGCGAGACCTCCCTGTCCGCCGCCCTCGGGGTGGTGCAGCTGGGGTTGATCGCGATCCTCCTGGTCGCCTTCGTCCGCGTCGCCCGCCGCCAGTCCTTCTAGGAGAACGAATGATGATCGAACTGGACGCGGTCTCCAAGTCCTTCGCGCAGGGCCGTGGCCGCGTGACGGCCCTGCGGGACATCTCCCTGTCGGTGCGGCCGGGCGAGTTCTTCGTGCTCCTCGGCGCGTCGGGCTGCGGCAAGACGACGACGTTGCGCATCGTGGCGGGGCTGGAGCGGCCGGACGGCGGCACGGTGCGCATCGACGGTTCCCCCGTCTTCGGCCGGTCCCCGGACGTCTGGGTCGGCCCGGAGGAGCGACCGCAGGCGATGGTGTTCCAGTCCTACGCGCTGTGGCCGCACATGACCATCCGGCAGAACATCGCCTTCCCGCTGCGCCGGGGTGTCCGTCGCCTGCCCAAGGCGGAGGTCGCCGCCCAGGTCGAGGACGTGTTGAGGCTGTTCCGCCTGGAGGAGCAGGCCGACCGCAAGGTCACGCAGCTCTCCGGCGGCCAGCAGCAGCGGGTGGCGCTGGCTCGGGCGCTGGCCCTGAGGCCGAAGATCCTGCTGCTCGACGAACCCCTGTCCAACCTGGACGCCGGCCTGCGGATGGACCTGCGGGTGGAGCTGAAGGAACTGTCGCGCCGAACGGGCATCACCTGCCTGCTGGTCACCCACGACCAGGAGGAGGCGATGATGCTCGCCGATCGCGTCGCCGTCATGAGCGGCGGCCGGGTCCTCCAGGAGGGTTCGCCCGCCGAGCTGTACAACCGGCCGGAGTCGGAGTTCATCGCCACGTTCCTCGACCGGATGAACCTCGTCCGGTCGGCGCGGGTGGTCGCGAGCGACTCGGACGGGGTGGAGGTGACGGTCGGCGGCCAAGTGCTCCGCCTGGCGACCGGGGACCACGCGGTGGCGACGGAGCTGACGCTGGGCGTCCGGCCGGATGCGATCATGCTGCAACCCGCCGACGCGACCGCCCCTCTTCGCGGCGCGAACGTCCTGACCGGCGTGGTCCTCGACACCCACTACCTGGGCGGGCACTTCCTGTACCAGGTGGAGACGGGCGTCGGGCGGCTCACCGTGCGCTCCCGGCTCGACCCCGCCGCACTCGGTGCCGGCCGCGAGGTGCGCCTGCGACTGCCGGAGGAGAGCGTGGTCGCCCTGGTGCCGTCCCCGGAGCAGATCCCGGCCACGCCGGTGCGAAGCGGTGTCGCGCAAGCACCTTGACGGCACCGGCCCGGTGCGGCGAGCCGGCCGACAGACCAACGGACGCAGGAGCAGAAGGAACACGACATGGACTCGCAGGTCATCGGAATCGTCGGAGCCGGCATCGGGGGACTCTCCGCGGCCATCGCGCTGCGCAAGCTCGGCCGCGAAGTGGTGGTCTTCGAGCAGGCGCCCAAGTTCGCCCGCGTGGGCGCGGACATCAACCTCACCCCCAACGCCGTCCGGGCGCTGGACGGCCTGGGCCTGCGGGAGGCGCTGCGCGAGACCGCCGCGCGGCCCACGCACCGGATCAGCCGGACCTGGGGCACGGGGGAGGAGACGTCCCGGCTGGAGATGGCCGACACCGCCGAAAGGCAGTACGGCTCGCCGCAGCTGACCATGCACCGGGCGGACCTGCTCCAGGCGCTGGAGGACGCCCTGCCGGGCGAGGTCGTCCACCTCGGCACGCCGGTCTCCGGGGTGCGCGACGACGGGGACCGCACCGTCGTCGAGTTCACCGGCGGGCGCTCGGCCACCGTCGACGTCCTGATCGGCGCGGACGGGATCCACTCCGTCGTCCGGCAGGCGATGTTCGGTGCCCTGCAACCGGAGTTCACCGGAGTGGTGGCCTACCGCGCGGTCGTCCCGGCCGAGCGCGTCGACGTGCCGAACAAGGGTGCCTTCACCAAGTGGTGGGGCCCGGACCCGGCGACGCAGATCGTCACCTTCCCGCTGAACCGGGGCAAGGACATCTTCGTCTTCGCCACCCGGCCCCAGGAGACGTGGCGGGAGGAGTCCTGGACCGCCCCGGGCGACGTCGTGGAGCTGCGTGCGGCGTACCGCGACTTCCACCCGGAGGCGCGAGCCCTGCTCGACGCGTGCGACGAGGTGCTGAAGTCGGCGCTCTACGTCCGGGACCCGTTGAGAAGGTGGTCGGTGAACACCCGGACCCTGCTCGGCGACGCCTGTCACCCGATGATGCCGTTCATGGCCCAAGGTGCCGGCATGGCGATCGAGGACGCCGTGGTGCTCGCCCGTGCACTGGCATCGCGCGAACCGGAGGAGGCGGAGGAGGCGCTGGCGATCTACGAGGCCGCGCGCCTGCCTCGGACTGCCCGCGTGCAGGTCGGCTCCCGCAGCAACGAGTGGCTCAAGAGTTCCGGCACCGGTGACTGGGTCTACTCCTACGACGCCTGGTCGGTCCCCCTGGACGTTGTCGCGTAACCGATCCTGTGGGGTCGGCGGGTCAGGTGCTCCGGTCGGCCGGCGGGGTGGGCCGGCCGGTGCCCGGTACGGGGCGGGCATCCGTCGCCGCTCGCGAACGAACCACCGCGCTCCGCGCCTCGGCCGCCTCGGCCGCCTCGGGAATCCGATACCGCGTCAGGTCGTGACGGTCGGCAGGTCGGGGCGGCCGGTGGCGTATCGGGTCGGCACCTGGTGTTCGCGAGGGGCGGCGGACAGGCGATAGGTGGTTGGCGTAGTCCTGGTGCCGGCAACCCGGTGCTGCCCCGACCTCGCGGCCCCGGGCCGCCACGCACCACGTCAGCAGCCCGGCACACCACCGCAGTTGTTCGGTTCGTTCCGGTCGAAGTACACGTTGGAGAGGCCGACCACCGACGCGCTCGACTCGACCTCGATGCCGCCGCCCATGCCCCGCTGCCCTGCGCCGCCGTCGGGCGTGTCGGGTGCGGGCGACCGGCCGCCCGGACCGCCGGCCCCGGTGGCGTTGTGCAGGAAGCTGTCGTTGAGCAGGCTCGCGGGGTTCGCCCGCGCGACGAAGAGGCCGCCGCCGTGACCGCCTCGCCCGCCGAACCCACCGAGGCCCTGGCCGGCCCCCGGCACGCCGTCGGCCCCGTCGCCGCCCCGGCCGCCGACGCCGGTCAGGTTGCCGTCGTACCGGCTGCTGATCGAGTCGAACGCCTTGAACAGGCCCTTCACCAGGACGACCCCGCCGCCGTCGCCGCCCTTCCCGCCGTCCGCGCCGTTGCCCGCCCTGCCCGTGGGCGATCCGCCGTCGCCGCCCCGTGCGCCGTCCCCGCCGTTGCCGGTCCGGTTGCCCGTCGTGGTCAGGTCGAGCACGTCGACGGAGCGCTGACCGGGCGTGCCGGGCCGGATCGCCACCGCGCCACCCGATCCGCCGTCGCCGCCCTTCGGCGCGTACTTGCCGTGCCGACCGCCGCCGGTGCCGCCCTTGCCCCCGTTGCCACTGCTGCCGCCGTCGCCGCCCCGACCCGCCGGGCCGCCGTCGCCGGTGACGTTCCCGGACGCCTGGCTGCCGTGGATCCGCACCTCGCTGTCGTTGACGTCGACCGCCCCGCCCGCCCCGCCGTTGCCGCCCGCGCCGAGGTCACCGCCGGCACCGCCCGGCCCGTTCGCGTTGTCGCCACCGCGACCACCCGCGCCACCCGGCCCACCGGCACCGGTCCGGTTGTTGTCGACGGAGGAGAGCAGCAGCTCGAACACCCCGGCGAAGTTCGCGATCGCGCCGCCACCGCCGCCCCAGCCGCCTTCACCGCCGGGCGCGCCCACCCGCGCGTCCGCCTCGACGGCGTCGTCCGTGCCGCGGTGCCCGTCGCCACCCCACCCGCCACGCCCGGTCACGTTGTCCTTCAACACCGATTTCGAGACTTGCAGCAGCGTGCCCGCGCTGAAGATCGCGCCGCCGAACCCGCCCTTGCCGCCGACGCCGTCCTGCGCGCCGGTCGCGCCGTCCCCGGTGCGGTTCCCGGCCAACGTGCTCCGACCGACCCGCAGCTCTCCGTCGTTGAGGATCGCGCCGCCGTCACCGCCGGACCTCCCCGGCGCGTCGCCGTCGCGCGTGTGCCCACCACTGATCGTGAGCCCTTCGAGCCCCAACCGCGCGCCCGCCGCCACCTGGAAGAACCGGAAGCGCGGCGCGGCCGGGTGGCGGGTGATCGTCGTCTCCGCGCCGACCAGCTCGACCTTCCCGGTCACGACCGGGAACCCGTTGTCCCCGATCGCCCCGTCGACCCGGTAGACGCACCTGCTCGCCAGCGACAACCGGACCTCGCCGGCGGCGGCGTTGGCGTTCCCGATCGCCTTGATCAGACTCGGCGTGTCACACGGGACGTGCACGTCCGGCACGGCCGCCGCCGACGGCACGACGGCCACGCCGATGGCCAACGTGAGCACCCCGACCAGGGAAACCTGCCGACGCATCAACACCCCTCTCGTCGGTCGTCGTCCCCAGTCTCGACCGGCCGATGATCCACCACGACCGCGAAACGGTCGAAACCTGTTGCGCCTCAACAGAAATTCGATTCCACCTGGAACCTGCGACCAGCCGGGCCCGAGAAGACGCCTCGCCACACCGGCGAGGACGACCGCGCACCCGGTGCGGTCGAACCGCTTCGTGCCGCGCCGGGAAGGTCGACGGTCCGGCGTGGTGCCGCGTTCGAATGTCTGTGCGAGTAGTGCACCGATCTTCTGCGGGTAGGGCCATGTGGATGAATGTCTCCTGCCGACCTCACACCAGGCCGGTGACGACGTTCAAGGGGGTGCGATGGACGCGGGGACGCAGGCTCGTGATCTGACCAGGACGCCGCAGCATCGGCGGAACGTCCGGCCACCCGGTGCGCGAGCCGGCACCGGGCAGGGGATCACGACGACGGCGGTGGGGCTGGAGTTCCCGGCCCAGGTCTCGTTCGAGGCGTGGCAGGTGGTGGGGCAGCGGATCACGCGCGTGGTCAGCGCGTCCGCGTGGCACCTGGGCGACTGGCTGGTCTACGGGCGGACGCGGTACGCGGACCGGTACCAGCGGGCGATCGAGGCCGTCGACCTCGACTACCAGACGCTGCGCAACTACGCGTGGGTGGCGCGGGCGTTCGAGCAGTCGCGCCGGCGGGTCCGGCTGAGCTTCCACCACCACCTGGAGGTGGCGTCCCTGCCGCCCGAGGAGCAGGACCGCTGGCTCGACCTCGCCGAGCACTCCGGGTGGTCGCGCAACCGGTTGCGCATGAGCCTGCGGGAGAGCCGCACGCCCTCTTCCCGGCCCTCCGACTCGCACCTGCTGCGGATGAGCGTGCCGCAGCAGGCCATCGAGCGGTGGAAAGAGGCGGCGGGCGGGGCGGAGGTCGACTTCGAGGCGTGGGTGATCCGCGCGCTGGACGCCGCGGCCGGGCTCACCCCGAGCCGCGACAGCGCCGAGACCGACTCGGCGGGGAACTGACCGCAGCGGCAGCGGGGACCGGTCGTCCACGACCGTCTTGCCGGCGAGACGCGAGGCCCGTGCGCACCGCTCACCGTCTCGCCGGCAAGACCACCGCACCCGCGCGGATCTCGGTGCGCATCCCGGACGCGCACGACCGGCCCGCTGCCGTCGGTGGCGGGCCGCGTCACCGGCCAGGGCCGGGCGGGTCCTCCGGGAGGTCTGCCAGGCGGTGCAGTCCCCGCAGCGGCCCCAGCAGCCAGCCGACCGCGGCCACCCCACCCACCGCCGAGACCCAGAGGGTGGCCCGGAGCCCGATCAGCTCGCCCAGCGCACCGCCTGCCGCGGCACCGATCGGCAGCACACCCCAGGTGACGAAGCGGATCGATGCGTTCACCCGGCCCATCAGCCGGTCTTCGAGCACCTGCTGCCGGATGCTGATCTGCCCGACGTTGTACACCTGACCGCCGTACCCGCACCCCAGCGCGCCCAAGGCCGGCAGCAAGAGGCCCGCGCCCGGTCCGGCGAGCGCGACGAGCGCCATCATCGGCTGGCAGACGAGGAGCACCACCCACATCGCGCGCAGCTCCCCGAACGTCCGGAACCACCACGTCGCGGTGAGCGACCCGACCACGCCGCCGATGCCGAACAGGGAGATCAGCCCGCCCGCCCACAGCGGCGTCAGCCCCAACTCGCGCGCCAGGAACAACGCCAGCACCGTCATCGCCACGTTGCGGAAGAACGTGAACGTGGCGCTGCACGCCAACGTCGGGCGCAGCAGGCGGTCGGTGAAGACGTACCGGACGCCCTCCCGGATCTCCGCACCCAACCGCGACGACCTGCCGGCGGCGGGGTGGGCCTCTTCGGTGCGGATCAGCGAAAGCACCCCGGACGAGCCGAAGAAGGCGATCACGCCGGCGAGGATCGCGTTCATGCTCCCGATCAGTTGTGCGAGCGCGCCGCTCACCGCGTGCCCCGACGAGTTCGCCAGGGCCTGCACGGAGTAGATCTTCGCGTTGTACCGGACCAGGTTCTGCCTGCCGACCAGGCTCGGGAGGTAGGCGGGGGCCGCGACGTCGTAGACGACGGTCAGCACGCCGACGGCGGTCGTGGCCACCAGCAGCAGGGTGAAGTCCAGCCAACCGAGGGTGGACGCGACCAGGAGGCCGAGCAGGAGCGCGGCGCGCACCAGCCCGGCGGTCTGCATGAGCCCGCGTCGGCGCGTCCGGTCCACCAAAGCGCCGATGGGCAGGCCCAGCACGAGGAAGGCCAGCGTGCCGGCCGCGTTCAACATCCCCATCTGCCAGGACGTGCTGTCCAGCACGAAGACCGCGATCAGCGGGATCGTGCCCAGTTGCAGCGCGGATCCTGTCTTGTCCAGCGCGTTCCCGGTCCACAGCAGGCGGAAGTCGCGGTCGGACGGGGTCGTGGTCATGCCAGTCGGTCCTCTCCAGCCGGGCCGCGTGCGGCGCGGCTCGTGCTCCGATCCGGGGTCAGGTGGTCCACGCTTCCGTATGGCACCAGCCGATACGGTTCGCGGGCCAGTCGGACGGCGGCGCGCAGGACGGCCGGGACGGCGAACCGGGCGTCGTCGAGCAGCGCCGTGGAGGCGATGTCCAGGACCGGCCGCCGCCGGTAGCTCTCGTAGTACGAACGCAGGTAGGCCGACACGCGGGGAACGGGGTTGTCCGGCCGGTGGTCCGTCCGCCTGAGCGCGCCGAGGAACTTGGCGAAGGCGATGAGGTCCTCGGGCAGCGACAGGCCGACCATCCCGGCGGGCACCGTCGGCGCGGTGGTCGGCGCGGCGGCGGGCGCGGTGGTGCCGTCGAAGCAGGCGAGGAACACCTCGCCGAAGTCGACGCCCGCCCGCGCGCAGATCCGGGTGAGGATGCGGGCGTTCTGCCCGAGGCGCGGGTTCACCTCGATGAGGACGTCCTCCCCGGTCCTCGCGGACGACTTCATCTGGACCCCCACAGGTCCGCGCAGCCCGACCGAGCGGAGGAACGACAGCAACCGGTCCGAGCCGGGTGGCGGCTCGGTGGTGACCACGCAGCAGGAGTGCGAGGGTCCCGCGTACCGCAGCTTCCGCAGCCAGATCTGCCGCAGAACCCGCCCGTCGCGGTCGAGGAACGCGGTCAGCGACGGTTCCGAGCCGCCGGGAACGTACTCGTGCAGCGCGACATCGGTGCCCTGCGCCCGGATCTCCGCCACCGCGGCGTCGAGTCCGTCCGGGTCGTCGGCCAGCCGGACACCCAGCGCACCCGAGGAGAACTCGCCCTTCACCACCACCGGGTAGCCGAACGGGTTGACCTCGGCCGCGCGGCGGTCGAGCCCGGCCGGCAGCCGCACGAACGAGGGCACCGGCACCCGGTGCGCGCGTGCCATCCCCAACACCCCGGTCTTGCTCGACACCCCGCGCACGGCCTCGAAATCGGAGCAGCACAGCTCGACCCCGCACTCCGCGAACCGCGCCCGGAAGGGCGACAGCGCCAGCATCTCCCGTTCCTTGACGGGGACCACGTGGCTGATCCCGCGTCGTCGGGCCAGGCCCAGCACCGAGTCGGCGTACCGCTCGGCGTGCCGTGAGGACACGACCGGTTCGCAGAAGTCGACGTGCCTGGAACGCCGCACGGGCCGCGGGTCGCCGGGTTCCACCGCCACACCCACCACCTCGGCGTGCCGCCGCAGGGCCCTGACCACGACGTAAGCCCCGATGTTGGCTCCGAGCACGAGTACCCGACGTTGACTCACGTGATCACTCCTTGTTGGTCACCGGGTCGGCCGAGAATGGCTGCCGGGTTAATTTGGAGGTATGCGCAGACCGTTGGTGCTCACTGATGAGGAAATCGCCCGCGTGCCCATGGCCTCGATCGTGGAAGCCACCCGGGAGGTATTGCTCGCACACGGGCGCGGCGAATTGACCGCGCCGGCGCGGATCAGCGCGGAATTGGCTCGCGGTGCCCTGGTCCTGACCGCCGGGCAACTCGACGGGAAATGGTTCGGTTACCGCGGCTACGAAACGTCGACCGACGCCGACCAGGTCGTCGTCGTGCACGACGACCGGGGTTCGGTCATCGGGATCACCGTCGGCGTCGAGACCGGGGTCCGCCGCACGGGGGCGATCGGCGCCATCGCCGCCGACCTGCTCGCGCCGCCCGGGTCGCCGGTCGTCGCCCTCATCGGCTCCGGTCCGCAGGCGTGGGCGCAGATCTCCGCGTTGAGCACGCTGCGGTCGATCTCCGAGGTGCGCGTGAGCAGCCCGAACCCGCTGCACCGGGAAGCGCTGGCCGAGCGGGTCCGCCGGGAACTCGGTCTCGTCGCCACCGCGCTCCCGGACAACCGGTCGGCCGCGACGGGGGCGGACATCGCCGTCCTGGCGACCGACAGCCGCGTCCCGGTGGTCGAACCGGAGTGGCTGGCGGCCTGTTCGCACATTACGACACTGGGTCCGAAAACAACAGCGGGAAGTGAACTGCCGATTGAGGTGCTCGACCGCGCTTCGACGGTCGTGTGCGATTCGCTCACCCAGTTGAAAGCCTACGAACCCCCGCACATCGGTGCATTGCTCCCGGTGCTGGAACTCGGTACCGTGCTGGCCGGAGCGGCTGTTCCGCGCGCCGCCCCCGGACCGTCGGTGTTCCTCTCGACCGGTCTGTCCGGGACCGAGGTGGCCATTGCCGCGCAATTGTTGACGCTGCTCTCCGGTGCTGATCCGCGATCGGTCGGACACGCGGGGTCGCCGGGGTGGAGCTGATCCACGAGAATCGGGGTTCCGGTATGGCTCTTGACACGAACGTCGAACAATTCCACCGGGACGGCTACACCGTCGTACCCGGGGTCCTCGACGCCGAGGAGGTCGCCACCCTGCGCGCGGTGTGCGGCGAGCTGCTCACGGCGGAGGGCAAGGAGGAGATGCTCCCGCAGGTGTTCCTGGAGACGCCTCGACTGGCCGCTCTGCCGTTCCGCGACGAGGTCGCCGCCGCGCTCAGGGCGCTGCTCGGCGAAGGCTGTCGCGTCTACCCCAACCTCACGGTGCGCAAGGACCTCTACACGGGTTGGCACCTCGACGGGGCGTTCATCGGCGCGGGCAAGGAGTACGTCTGGGCCGACGGGTTCGCGCACGTGCAGGGGGCGGTCTACCTCCAGGCGAACGAGGAGGAGACCGGTGGGGGCCTGGACGTCGTGCCGGGGTCGCACCGGTCCGCGCTGGACGGTTACGGGCGCGTCGACGTCTCGGTCCCGTCGGTGATCGAGAAGGTGTTCGCGCGCCACCGGCCGCACCGGATCAGGAGCGCGCCCGGCGACCTGGTGCTCTGGGACGCCCGCCTGCTGCACGCGAGCACCGTGCCGGCCAGGTCGGGCTCCGAGACGGGGCAGGAGGCCGTGCCGACCAAGTTCGGCGTCTTCTTCAGCGCCGGGCGCGACGACCCCTACGAGATCAACCGCTACCTGTCGTACCTGGTGTCCAGGCGCGTCCGGCGCAGCGGTGGCGGCGTGGTGCTCGAACCGCGCCACGCCGCCGTGCTCGACGTCCGCTTCCCGGACTCCTACCCGGCCTGGCTTCGGGAGAGGATGGCGGGGGTCGGCGTCGGGGCCGCCACCTTCTGACGGCGAAACCCCCACCTCCGGTCCCGGTCCTGTCCGTTGTGGACGGAGCGGGTCGAGGTGGGGGTTCGGCGGGCGTCGCCTCAGTCCGCGGCGGCGTACCGGGGGAACCGGGCGGCGATGGCGGCCAGCAACTCCTCCGCGTCCTCGCGCTTGGCGTCCGGCGCGTCCTCGGCGAAGAACCGGCGCAGCCGGCCGCACACCTCGGCGTCGAACTCCCGCACCAGCAGGCTCAGCACGTTCGACACCGTCCGGTCCGGGAAGTACAGCTTCTTCGCGATGTGCAGGAAACGGCCCGCGACAGGTTCCCCGATCACCCCCGTGCGCACGGCGGCCGCTATGGCGAAACGCAGGTTCACCATCGGTTCCGACAGCGGTCGATGATTCGTCGGGTCGTAGACGATGGCCACTTCGTCATCCGCGTCCAGCCGGCCCGAGTGGTATTCCTCGAAGACCCGGCCGATGCCGATCATGCCGTACCGGGCGCATTCCGCGGCGCGCAGCGCGCCCATGCTGGACGACCCGAGCACGGTGACGCCGCGGTCGATGGCCCGCAGCACCTCTTTGGGCGATATCGACAGGCTCTGCAAGAAAGCGCCGTCGATGATGCCTATCACCTCGGGCGGGTCGGGTGCGTCGAGCACCGCGTCCAGGTCGCCCCGGCGGATCGGCGGGTGGAACCGGGCGGCCAGCCGGGCGGGGCCGGCGCCGACAGGCAGGCTGGGCCCCACGAAAACCACAGCGGACAAGATCCACGCCTCCTTTCACCGGGCCGGAGCGGACAGCGACCCGGTCCGCTCCAGGTAGGATTCCAACGCGCGGTTCCAGGCGGCCGAGGCGCGCGGGCCGAGTTTGGACCGGTCCGATCCCCACGACTCCAGTCCGGGCACGAGAACGCGTGCGGCGGACACCGGCAGGTCTGCGGGGGAGATGTCCACCGCGATCACCCGGGACATCCCGCCGGATTTCACGCGGTCCACCAGGAAACGGATGTCGTCGGCGATGTCGTCGGCCGGCCGGGAATCCAGGTCGGCCAACGCGACCGTCTTCCCGGAGCGCCACGGCCAGGAATCCGGGTCGACCGTGGACACCCGCCGCCCGAACAGCCGGTGGTCCGGCACGTCGGCGTCCGCCTGGTCGAAGTCCTCGCGCATGGCCTGGATGTCGACCGCGCGGCTCTGCGCGCATTCGGTGATGGCCCGGATCAGCGCGACCTCGGCATCCGGACCGGTGCCCATCCCGGCGTGCACCTTCGAGATGCCCGGATCGCCGTCCTCGCGCGATGCCGCGAGGATCGTGGGCACGCCGAGGTCGGACGCGATCGAGCGCAGCCGCAGCTCGATCCCGGCAGCCTGGAACAGCGCGACCATGCGGCGTGCGTCGGGCGGGAGCGACCCGGGGTCGATCTCGGGGTGCATGTCCTGCAGGAACGCGACCCGGTCGGCGGGTTGGGCGGGGCAGGAGATGCCGTTGAGCAGCACGTACGGCAGGCGGCTGGCCTGGAGTTCGGCCAGCGTCAGGGCATCGCGCTCGACGAGTTCGGCCAGGGCGTGGCAGACGGCTTCCTCGACGTTGTTCCCGGACGCGAGGCCGTTCGCGGTGACCAGGCGGTAGCAGCGCGGCACCCCCGGTTCACGGCCGAACGACACCGCGCTGTGCGGGACCAGGACCACCTCGTCGGCGACGAGGTCGTGGCCCTCCACCCACTGGACCGCGACGTCGTCCCGGTACCCGGGCTCCAGTTCGAGGGCCAGGTCGGCCGGTCGCAGCACGGCGGTCCGCCCGCGGCTCAGGTTCGCGTACGAATCGGTGACCGCCACCGGCAGCGGCAGCCTGCCGATGTGGCGCTCGAACGCCTCCATCACCGCCGAGGTCTTGGAGTCGATCGCGGTCGGGCCTTTTCCGCTGTACACCGAGATGGAGTTCTCGGCACGCGGCACGATGGCGTTGTAGACCGGTATGCCGATGCGGTCCAGGCCGGTGATGTCCGCTACCCGAGTGATACCGACGCGCTCGAAGTACGGCCGCACGCGCTCGAACGTCGCAGCGGCCGGGTATTCCCGATGAGTGCCGTGTCCATTCACCTTGGGCACTCGATCCCGAAGTCTCACACTGGCCACCTCCGGCCGGAACTGGGTCGGACTGATGTGCCGCCGGGTGCCGTCGCGAACGACGGCACCCGACGTGAACCGATTACCGCCGACGGCGGGTCTTACCAGCCGACGATCCCGTCGTTCTGCTCCGGGTTGGCACCGAACGCGATGAACATCTCACCGCTGCCCAGGCCGACCTCGACCTCCAGCAGTTCGCCGAGCCGAGCGGCGGTCAGGTCCTGGATGTCCTCGAAACCGGTCATTTTTCCTCCATGGTCGTCCATCGGATATGCGCTCGATCGAGCGGCAGCGACCCAGCGGGGTGGGAGAGGAATTGCCGAAGAGAGCCGGAAAGCCGGAACACGTGCCGGGCTTTCCGATTGGACCCATTGTCCCGTGGGTCGCCTTCATCGTGGCACGGCCGCTTCCGGAGCGTCAAGCGCGAAGTGGCGGGCGATCTCGTGCGACGAAACCTTGCCGGTTTCGGCGACGAACGGTAATGGCCGCTCCGGTCGGACGGGAGGTTGCCGAAATCGCGTGGGTCCGAGACGATCGGATAAGCGCGTGGCCCGGTGGTCCGCGTATTCGCATCTCCCGATGCCCGGGGCGCACCGTAGTGCACAACGCGGCCCCACGCACGTCGTGCGGAAGCTTTCCCAGAGACAGAGGCGGTGGCCTGGTGCGGTACTTGGCGAACCTGATCGGTGGGCGGCGGTTGACCGGCACCCCCGGCGAGACCGTTGTCGACGCCCCCGACGGCGCTCCTCTCTACGTGCTCCCGCAACCGGAGGCGGCGGTGGTCGACGCGGCGGTGGAGGTCGCCGCCGCCGGGTTGCGCCACTGGCGGCGGGTCGAGGTCCGGCGACGCGTGGCGCTGCTGGACGAGGCGGCCCGGCTGCTGGTGGCGCGCGCCGGGCAGCTCGCCCCGATGATCACCTTGGAGACCGGCAAACCGTTGCGGGAGGCCGAGCGCGAGGTTCGAGCGGCGGCGCGCGTGCTGTCCACGTTCGCCGTGGAGGTCGCCGGCGTCCCGTCCCGGGTCGTGGCGGACCACTCGGCCGGGGTGTGGGGGTTCGAGGTCGCCGAGCCTCTCGGCGTCGCGGCCCTCGTCACGCCGTGGAACCTCCCCCTGCAACTGGCCGCGCTCAAGGTCGGGGCCGCCCTCGCCGCCGGGTGCTCGTTCGTGCTCAAGCCGTCCCCGCTGGCCGCGGCCGCCGGGCAGGCGCTGGTGGAGGTGCTGTGGGAGGCCGGGATGCCGCCGGAGGTCGGCTCGGTGCTGCACGGCGGCGCGGAGACGGCCCGGCAGCTCGCCGCGCACCCCGGGGTGTCGGTGGTGTCGTTCACCGGCAGCACCGAAGCCGGCCGCGACCTGATGGAGGCCGCCGCGCGGGGACCGACGCGGTGCGTCCTGGAACTGGGCGGCAAGAGCGCCAACATCGTGCTCGACGACGCCGACTGCGACCGGGCGGTGGCCGGCCTGGTGGCGGGGTTCGTGCGCAACCAGGGTGCGGTCTGCACCTCGGGTAGCCGGATCCTGGTGCAGCAGAAGGTCTACGAGCAGGTCGTGGAGAAGGTGGCGGCCGCTGTGGAACGCCTGGTGGTGGGCGACCCGTTCACCGACGTCGACCTGGGCGCGATCCGCTCCCGGCAGCACCACGACACGTTGCTGGAGGAGCTGCGCGCCGCCGGTGCGGACGGTGCCGTGCTCTGCGCGGGCGGCGAGGAGGTCGCCGTGCCCACCCGGTCCGGCGCGTTCCTGCGGCCCGCACTGGTCACCGACGTGAGCCGGCACAGCGCCATGTGGCGCAGGGAGCTGTTCGGGCCGATCGCCGTGGTGATGCCGTTCGCGGACGACGAGGAAGCGGCGCAGTTGGCGAACGACTCCGAGTACGGCTTGGCCGCCGGTCTGTGGTCGAACAACGTCGAGCGCCTGGAGCGGCTGTGGAGCGCGCTGGACGTCGGCACCGTGTACGTCAACTCGTACCACCGCATCGACAGCATCCCGTTGGCGGCGGGCGGGCGCGGCGGATCCGGCTTCGGCAGCGAGGGCGGCGCGAACGGGATCAGGGAGTTCATGTCGATCAAGAGCGTGCACTTCGCACGGTGAGCCTACCGAGGGGGATTCGACAACGTGGAACCGTATGCGTCCGGTGGTCTCGTGGTCACCGCTATCGACCGGCCCGACCCGGAAGTCGTCGCGGAGTTCGAGGACTTCTACACCGGCATCGTCCTGGACGCGCTGGGCAAGCACGGCGCGATGCACGTGGACATCGGGCCGCTCTCGCCCGGCATGAGGTTCTGCGGCCCGGCGGTCACCGCGCTCGGGCCGGACCTCACCGTCCGTCGCGTGGCCATCGACCTGGCCCGGCCCGGGGACGTGCTCGTGGTCGCCGCGGGCGGGGTGCGCGACTACGCGTGCTTCGGCGACGGCACGGCCCGGCGGATGACGACCAAACCGCTGGCGGGCGCGGTCATCGACGGGTGCACCCGGGACGCGGCGGGCATCCGGGCGCTCGGGTTCCCGACCTTCTGCCGGGGCGTCACGGCGCGCAACTACCACTACCCGGCCGGGGGCGACCACGGCGCGGTCAACGTGCCGGTCGTCTGCGGTGGGGTCCTCGTGACGCCCGGCGACCTGCTGATCGGCGACGACGACGGCGTCGTGGTCGTGCCGCGGGCGCGTGTCGCGCAAGTGCGGGACGCCGTGGCGGCCAAGCTGGCCGCCGAGCGGGCCGAGCGCGGCTCGTGGACCTCCTACCCGCCGTTCGACCTGGCGGGGGAGCTGGAACGACGCGGGTACCGGTTCGCATGAGCACCACCCGGTACCCGGACCTGGACGGCAAGGTGGCGCTGGTGACCGGTGCCGCCGGCGGCGGTTGCGGCACCGGCGTCGCGCTGGAGCTGGCCGCGCGGGGCGCGACCGTCGTGGTGAACGGCCTGCCGCGGCACCGCGCGGCCCTGGCCCGGCTCGTCGGGCGCGCCGACCGCCTGCAGGCGGCGGAAGCCGACGTCTCCGACGAGTCCGCAGTGGACCGACTGGTGCGCGACGTCGTGGACCGCCACGGCAGCCTGGACATCGTCGTGCACAACGCGGCGGCGTCGTTGCCCCGCACGCCCGTCGCCGACCTCGCCACCGCCGCGTGGCGCGCCGACCTGGGGGTCGTCCTCGACGCGGCGTTCTTCCTCAGCCGGGCGGCCTCGCCGCACCTGCGCCACGCGGGCTGGGGACGGCTGGTCTTCATCTCGTCGAGCAGCGCGTTCCGCGGGGCCAGGGGCCGCAGCGCCGCCTACAGCGCCGCGAAGGCCGGCCTGCACGGGCTGGTGGCGCACCTGGCGCTCGAACTCGGGCCGCACGGTGTCACCGCGAACGCGGTGGCGCCGAGCCAGGTCGACACCGACCGGGTCCGCCGGGGCGGGCGGCGGGACGAGGACTCGCTGCGGCGCTACGCCGCGACGGTCCCGGCGGGCCGGGCCGGCTCGCCGTCCGACGTGGCCGCGCTGGTCGCGTTCCTGGCGTCACCGGCCAGCGGCTACCTCACCGGCCAGGTCCTGCGGTTGGACGGCGGTTCGTCGCTGGCCGCACCCGACACCGAACCCCTTCCACGGGAGGACGCACGATGAACGACCACGCGGCGCACCGCCGCAGGTTCGGCAGGGTCGAGCGCCCCGTCGGCGCGCTCGGACTCGGCACCTACCACCTGACCTCCGACCGACGTGTCCCGCACCAGGAGGCCGTCGACGTGGTCCGGCACGCGGTGCGGTCCGGTGTCACCACCATCGACACCGCGCCCATGTACGGACTCGGCGAGGCCGAGCAGATCGTCGGTGAGGCGCTGGCCGGCGTCGACCACGACGGACTGGTCCTGATCGACAAGGTCGGCCGGTTCGAGAAGAGCATCGTGGCGCGGTTCGGCGAGGACGCCTACCGGGACCGCGCGGCGATCCGGGCGCAGTTCGAGCACTCGCTGCGGCTGCTCGGGATCAGCCGGCTGCCCCTGCTGCTGATCCACGAGACCGACTGGTCGGAGTGGTGGGACGACATCGACGCACCCAGCGGTCCGGTGATCGACGTGGTGGCGGAGCTGAAGGAGGAGGGGCTGGTCGAGTCGATCGGGCTGTCCGTGCGCAAACCGGGCGTCGCCGCCGGGCTCTGCCGGTCCGGCCTGTTCGACGCGATGCTCTACGTCCACTACTACAACGTGGTCTGGCAGGAGGCGGCGGACGAGGTGCTGCCGGCCGCGACGCAACACGACATGGGCGTCGCCATCGGCGCGCCCTACCGCCAGGGCTTGCTGACCTCGCTGGACCCGGAGCTGCCCGACCGCCTGCGGGCGCAACGGCGCGACTCGGTGCCGCCGGGCGTCGTGGAGCGCATCGCCCGCGCGCAGCGCATCGCTCGGGAGGCGGGGATGTCCATGCCGGAGATGGGACTGCGCTGGCTGCTCGGCGACGACCGGGTCCACACGGTCGTGGTCGGCCCCAGGTCGGTTCCCGAACTCGCGGAGAACCTGGAGTGGGCCGAGCGCGGTCCGCTGGAGGAGTCCCTGCGCGCGCAACTCGCCGAGCTGCGGGACATCGAGCACGGGAGGTGGCCGCGGTGACCGCGAAGCGCAGGCGGGTGGCGGTGATCGGCCGCACCGGCGCCGGTGGCTACGGTCACCAGCTCGACCTCGCCTTCACCGCCGACCCGCGAGCCGAGGTGGTGGCGGTGGCGGACCCCGACGACGACGGCCGGCGAGCGTGCCAGGAGCGGACCGGGGCGCCGCGCGGCTACGCGGACCACCACGAGATGCTGGCGCTCGAACGACCCGACGTCGTGGTGGTCGCGCCCCGGCACGCCGACTGCCACGAGGAGATGGTGCTCGCCGCGATCGCCGCCGGCGCGCACGTGTACTGCGAGAAACCGATCGCGCGGACCCTGGCCGAGGCGGACCGGATGGTCGCCGCGGCCCGTGACGCCGGGGTCCTGCTCGGCACCGCGCTGCCGGCGGCGCACGAACCCCGATTCCGCCTCGTCCTGCGGATGCTGGAGCAGGGTGCGATAGGCGAGTTGCAGCACCTGCGCGCGCTGTGCAAGTGGGACCACCGGGGCGGGGGACAGGACTTCCTCATCCTCGGCGTGCACTTCGCCGATCTGATGCGCCGCTTGGCGTCCGATCCGCTGTCGTGCTTCGCACGCGTGACCGAAGGGGGCCGGGGTGTCACCGCCGCCGACGCCCGCCCCGGCGAGGAGGGCGGCGGCCTGGTCGCCGGCGACCGGATCTGGGCGGCGTACTCCTTCCCCGGAGGGCTCGTCGGCACGATCGAGTCCTGGCGGTGCCACGTGGAGGAGCGCGACCGCCAGCCGTACCGGCTCGAACTGCACGGCAGCAAGGGAATCCTGGTGTTGCGGGCGCCTTACGCCGACCACTCGGTGTGGCTCTGCGAGGACCCCGCCTTCCTCCCCGGCCGCTCGCAGTGGCAGCGGGTCGGGACCGAGCCCGTCGCGTCCTACGGCGACTACCACCGGTTCGCGGCGGCGGACTTCCTCGACGCCGTCGAGGAGGGGCGCGAGCCGTTGTGCTCCGGGGCGGACGGGACGGCGGCGCTGGAGATGATCCACGCCGCCTACGCGTCGCAGCTCGCGGGACAGGCCGTGCCGCTCCCACTGCGCCGGCGCGACCACCCGCTCGCGGTGCGGGCCGACTCCGGTCCGGCGGATCTGTCCGTTGTGGACACCCAGCCCAGGTGACGGTCGAGTGCGGACTTCCGTGCGAGGGGGACGAGTGCGGACAACGGAGCAGGGGCACGTGGTGCGCGACCACGCCGAGGACATCGCGGTGGCGTGCCTCCCGGCGGTGCGGGCCGACGCCCTCGTCACGTCGGCGCTGACGGGCCCGGCAGGCGCGCCGATCCGCGCCGCCGAGGCGGTGCACGTGGTGGCGGTGGGCAAGGCGGCCGGGGAGATGGCGCGGTCGGTGCGCGACTTCGCGGGCCGGCGGTTCGCCGGCGGGGTCGTCGTGTCGGCCCGGAGCGGGTCGGAGGTGCCCGGCTGCCGAAACCTGGTCGGCGACCACCCGGTGCCGGGGCCGGCGAGCCTCGCCGCCGGTCGAGCGGTGCGGGAGTACCTGGTGGGGCGCGACCTCGGCGCACGTGAGCGGGTTGTCTTCGCGGTGTCCGGCGGTGCCTCGGCGCTGGTCGCGGCTCCTGCGGCACCGGTGTCCCCGGCGGACCTGGCGGACCTGCACGAGCGGCTCGTGCTCTCCGGGCTGGACGTCACCCGGGTCAACCAGGTGCGGGCGGCGGCATCGAGCCTGCACGGCGGTGCGGTCCTCTCCCTGCTCGGTGACGCGCGGTGGACCGGGCTGATCCTGTGCGACAACGTCCAGGTCGGTGCCGCCGCCGTCGGCTCCGGCCTGACCCGGCCCGACTTCTTCGACGCGGCGCAGGCGTCGGCGACCTTGGCCGAGGCCGGCCTGCCCGCGGAGTTGGAGGGCAGGGTGCGGGCGGCGATCCGGTCGCGGCGACGCCCGAGCCGGCCGGATGCCCGGTCCGCCAACGTCGTGGTCGGCGGACCGGAGACCGCGCTGGAAGCGTGCGTGGCGCGAGCGGTGGAAGCCGGGTACGAGTGCGTGTCCCTCGGTTCGCGGGTGCAGGGCACCGCCGCCGGGTTCGCGCAACGGCTGGGCGGGCTCCTGAGGGACCACCGCCGCCGGAGGCCGGGTGTCCCGCTGTGCGTGGTCGGCACCGGCGAGGTGACCGTGCGCGTGCGGGGAGGCGGCCGGGGAGGCCGGTGCCAGGAACTGGCCTTCGCGATGTCCGAGCAGTTGCGCGGGTTGGCCCCGTCCGGTTTCGTCGCGCTGGCCACCGACGGGCAGGACTACCTGCCCGGGACGATGGGTGCCTGGGTCACCGACGAGACCCACCGGGACCTGCGCGACCTCGGCTACCGGTGGGCGGACGTGCTGGCCGAGAACGACACGCACCGGCCGCTGTCCGACCTGGGCCAGTGCATCCCGGCCGTGCCGACCGGCTCGAACGTGTGCGACGTCTACGTCGCTTGTCTCGATGTACCCATTCGGGCGTCATGAGCATCACTGCGTTTCCCGCCGAAGTGGGTACCGGTGGTGTCGCCGGCGCGGGAGAATGCCTTTGTTCAACCTGGAATTCGCACGCGACGCGGCGGTGTCTATCAGGAGTGAGGCAACAGTGACGAACGACTGGGTGCTCGACCACGGGGACGGGAAGCTGCCCCTGGCATCGCGAGGGGCAACAGCCGGCCCATCCGGGATCGGACTCACGAAACTGTTGCAGGAAACAGGTTCGGTCGCCTTCGACCCCGGCTTCCGCAATACGGCGTCCTGCGCTTCCGGCATCACCTACATCGACGGTGACGCCGGTGTCCTGCGCTACCGGGGTTACCCGATCGAGCAGTTGGCGGAAACCGCTTCCTTCTTGGAGGTGTCCTACCTGCTCATCTACGGCGAACTGCCGACCGGGGCCGAGCTGGCGGGCTTCGCGGAGCGGGTGCGCGTGCACACGATGCTGCACGAGGACATGCGGCGGTTCTTCGCGGGCTTCCCCCGGGACGCGCACCCGATGGCCGTGCTGTCGGCCGGGGTGAGCGCGCTGTCCACGTTCTACCAGGACAGCCTCGACCCGTTCGACCCGGAGCACGTCGAGATGTCGACCATCCGGCTGATGGCCAAGGTGCCGACCATCGCCTCCTACGCGTTCAAGACGTCGATCGGCCAGCCGCTGCTCTACCCGGACAACGCGCTGGAGTACGTGCCCAACTTCCTGCGCATGACGTTCGGGGTGCCCGCCACGCCGTTCGAGGCGGACCCGATCGCGGCGCGAGTGCTGGAAATGCTGTTCGTGCTGCACGCCGATCACGAGCAGAACTGCTCCACCTCCACGGTGCGACTGGTGGGATCGAGCAACGCGAACCTGTTCGCCTCCGTTTCGGCGGGCATCAACGCGCTGTTCGGCCCGCTGCACGGCGGGGCCAATCAGGCGGTGCTGGAGATGCTCCAGGCGATCGAGGACGGCGGGGGCGATGTCGAGGCATTCGTGAAGAGGGTGAAGAAAAAGGAGAACGGTGTCCGCTTGATGGGTTTCGGCCACCCGGTCTACCGGAACTACGACCCACGGGCGGCGATCATCAAGAAAGCGGCCGGCGAAGTGCTGGATCGCCTGAGCAAGCCCGATCCGCTGTTGGACATCGCGATGCGCCTGGAGGAGATCGCGCTCACCGACGACTACTTCGTCCAGCGCAGGCTGTACCCCAACGTCGATTTCTACACGGGCATCATCTACAAGGCGATGGGCTTCCCCACCAAGATGTTCACGGTGTTGTTCGCCCTCGGCCGCCTGCCGGGGTGGATCGCCCAGTGGCGGGAGATGCTCACCGACCCGGACACCCGGATCGGCCGTCCCCGGCAGCTCTACTCCGGTCCGGCCGAGCGGACCTACACCCCCGTCGGGGAACGCCGGACCGTACCCGCCTGAGCCGTCCGGGTTCCCCGGCCGCCCGCCCCGGCGGCCCGGGGAACCCGGGGCGGACGCTCAGCCCGTCCTCGCCCGACCGTGCGCCCACGCCGCCTGGAGCAGGAGCGCGCTCCCCTCGTGGGGGTGCGGGCGCCGCCATTCCCGGACGAGCTGCTCCGGGTCCACGAGCGCCTCGTCCACCCCGCTCCCGTCCCACTCGTCGACGAACGCGAGCGACTGGTCCGACCAGCACAGGCGTGCGAACGTCGCGGCTTTCGTCGTCCTCGCCAGCAGCCGCTCGGGCAGCAGGTCGGTGAACAGCGCGCGCATGATCGCCTGCCGGTCCCCGTAGCCGGTGCTGCCGCCGTGCCTCGCCAGCGAGTGCAGGAAGGCCGGGTCCATGAACGGGTGGTACAGGCGGGCCCCCGCCGACACGGCTTCCAGCGACCACCGGAACATGGCCACGTAACGGCGCTTGGCCCACCAGCGCACCCACTGGTCCCAGGCGAGCGGCGCGCGGACCGAGTCCGCCGCTTGGAGCCTGATGAAGTACTCGCGCGCGTCGGGGCGCAACCACGGCACCGCCCACACGGTCGGGGTGGCGGTCCCGAGAAGTCGCGGGGCCGACTTGTCGGTGATCGTCCGCAGCGACGCCCGGACGAGTTCGCGCTCCCGCCGGGCGCGGGGTGTCGCCGACCGGATCAGGTGCGGCAGGTCTTCCCGCGTGGGACGCCTCCGGCGCGCGACGATGTCGCCGATCCGCACCGAGGGCCACCGGCCGAACAGCCCGTCGGCGTCGAACCCCGTGATCACCGATCCGCCTCGCGCCTCCTCGAAGAGGCGGGAGAAGATCAGGACGTTGGGCGGCCACAGCAGACCGTGCCGGTCGATGATCCCCTGGGCCCGTGGACCGATCAGGTCGAATTCACCGTCGCTGCGCCAGAGGTCGACCTTCACCCAGTCCTGGACGCCGACCGCGCGGACGACCAGTTCCTGCCACTCGGTCTCGTCGGAGGTGGGCACGTCCCGGAAGCGCAGCGTCAGTGCGATGGGCGGTGGTGAACCCGACCGCTTCGCCACCGCCGTCGCGAGCGCGAGGAGGGCGGACGAGTCCCTGCCCCCGGTGAAACCGACGTAGCACGGCGGGTTGCGCACGGCCTGTTCCACCACGAGTTCGAGCGCGCGGCGCGGTCTGTGCGCGAGGTCGCCGGGGTCGGGTTCGGGGAGCCGCTTGTGGTACTCGCCGACGGACTTGCCGGTGGCGATCTCCAGCCAGGTCGGTTGCAGAGGGTGCGAAGGAGCGGTCACGGTGCCTTCCATGCGTCGGTCTGCGGGCCGTCGTCCAACGTAATGCCACCCGGTACCCGGCGACTACCGAAGCGCTACTCGCCGGGGGAGCGGGCGTGCGCTACCAGGGACGTTGTCCGCCGTGGTCCGCCGATCGGGTGGTATGACGACCGCGATCGCCCCGCGCGCCGCGGTGCACCCCGGCCCGTGGTCCCGCAGTTCGACGTTCTTGTCCGGAGTCCGGCCGCGTGGTCGCGCACCCGCCCTCCGGTCCATTGTGGAGGGAGGACGTCCGGCGCGTCGTGGATCGCCGAGCGCGCTTCGTCGGCCCCGGTGCGTCTTGTCAGGGCAGTCGGTCGGTGTCGCGGTTCATGGTGAGCAGGGTTCGGTCCGTGGTGAAGCCGAGGGCGTGGTTCACCCGGATCATGTGCGTGTTCTCCAGGCCCGTGGTGGTCTGGAACCGCTCGACCTCGGGGTGGTCGGCCACGACCCACCGCGCCATCGCCGATTTGACCGCCACGCCGAGCCCGTGCCCCCGGTGCGCGGCGAGCACGGCGGTGTCGCCCTGGTACCCCCAGTTCCGGCGGTGCGGCGGGACCATCATCTCGGTGACGGCCACCACCTCGCCGGTACCCTCGTGGACCGCGACCACGACGCGGTGCCGGATCCCCTGCGAACGCAGCTCGTCCTCGTGCCGCCGCACCTTGGCCACCGTCCACGTCGGGCTGCGGAACCCGCTGTCCTCCAGCGGAGCGTCGTGGATGGCCTCCCGTGCGGCCGAGTAGGAGTCGACCAGGTGCTCCGGTGCGGCGTCCTCCCACCGCTCCACGCGGTAGCCGCTCGGCGGGTCGACCTCCCACCGCGCGCGGTCCGCCTGCGCGGTCGACAGCGTCTGGACGACGATCGAGCGGACCGTCCGGAACCCCAGCGCGGTCGCCCACGGCTCCGCGGGGCTGCCGGGCTCCACCTTCGCGATCTCGATCAGCCGACGCCCCCGTGCCCGGCACAGGGCCGCGATCGTGGAGAGCAGGGCCGTGCCGACGCCGCAGCGGCGGTGTGCCGGATCCACCTGCACGTCGACCACCGCGAGCGCCGCGTTCTCCTCGTCGGTCGGGAAGTGCGCCTTCGCCACCCCCACCACCCGGTCCTGGTCCCGGGCGAGCCAGTGGACGGCCGGGCCGAGGCCGGGGAAGGGGGTGTCGAGGCGGCCGATGACGTTGTCGTAGGTCAACCGGGGTTCGTCGGGCCGGTCGAAGACCTGGCAGTCCGCGACGACCCGGTAGTACGAACGGAGATCCGCCGGTCCCGCGCTCCCCGGCTCGAACCGCTCGACGACCACACCGCCCACCCGGACCTCCCACCCTCGCTGCGGCGCACGACTCCCGACGAGGCGCCGACGACCAGGACACCGATCATGATCATGCCGAAGTCGGGCAGGCCCAGCAACGCCGCTATCGACAGGTGCAGCGCCGTGCCCGCCACCAATCCTGCCCGCCGCAGCCGGGGACCGCCCAGCAGTGCGCCGACCAGTGACACCTGGAGGGCCATGACCCCCCACGTGAGCAGCGCCACCGGCCAGAACGACGCCGCGAACCAGGTGATGAGGTCGCGCAACACCCGGGGGAACCCGAAGTAGGGGTCCGCCATGATCACCCACATCGCGCTGCCCTGTCGCCACAACGGATCAGTGAGCTTGGTCAGGACGGCAGACAGGTAGATCGTGGCGAGCTGGACCCGCAGCGCCCAGTGGGCCGCGAACGAAGCGCCCTGCCACCACGGCGACTGCGGTGCCGTGACGGGACTCCACTGCCACGTCCGGGTGTCGCCGAGGCACAACGGGACGAACAGCATCGCCGCGACCATCGCGACGCGATCGCCGCCGTTGCTCAACGACATGCCCGTGGTCAGGCTGAAGGACACGTACCAGTGCGGGATGCACGTCCAGCGCGGGCGGAAGCCGGACAGCACCGCGACCAGCGTCGCCACCGCCACGCCGGTGGCGAGCCCACCGCCGGCGACGCACCAGAGCCCGGCACCGCGGACGCCGTCGCACCGCACTCCGTCCGGTACCGCGTCCCGGACGACGAACAGCGTGGCGTCCTGGTTCGCCAGCAGCAGACCCGCCTGGGCGGCCGCCACCAGCGTGCGTCCGATCGAGAGCGACCACCCCCTTGGCTCACACCGCGAAACGGCCTGGGACAACCACCGCTGAGCCCGGTTCACCGGGCGCACCGCACGTCGACCACCGCGAGCCGCACGACCTGTCGCGGCGTTTCCGGGAGTTCCCACCGCGCCGGTGCGGACGCCCGTTCCGCGGCGATGACGAGGCGGCCGGCCAGGTCGACCTGGCAGGGCAGGTCGTCGATGACGAGCGCGCGTGCGAGATCGGTCGTGCCCGCGCAATCGCCCCGTGGCGGGCACGGTTGCCAGTGGCGGTCCGGAATCCGCGTCGCGATCCGCCGGACAGTGCTCAACCGGGCGTCCCGCAGGCGGTCGAGCCCGAGCAGCGACGCGCCTTCGTCCCGCCGGTGGACCGGGAGGAGGCTCCGGTCGTCGCCTACCCGGTAGGCGACGAACTGCTCCTCGTCCAAACGCGTGAAGAAGTTCCACCGCTGGGGCCAGAGCACGAGGTAGGCGCCGGCCCTGCTCGCCACCGAGGTGGCGAGCAGGGCCGGGGCGTGGTGGACGACGTGCGTGACGCCGAAGCTGGTTGCCAGCACCAGCGCCATGACGACGAAGCCGCGAAGGCGGGCGGCCTCCGCCGTCGACGGCCCGCCCCGAGGTGACGTGGGTCGGACCTCGGTCACCAGTCGTGGTTGGAGGCGTTGGGTACCTCGGTGATCGTGGTCGTGGGAGTGGTCGAACCACTGCCCGGAGCCCCTCCGGCCAGGCCTCCGGCGACGATCAGGCCCGTCACGACAAACGCGGACACGACGAGACCAATGGTCAGTTCTCGCATGACTTTCCCCCATGTGCGACTACTCCGGTTGAGGTCCGCACCCCCCGATGCGGGCCGCCGTCGAAGGTAACCGTGGCCGCTACTCGGTCGCTACCAGGCGACTACTCGTGGTAAACCGGTGAGCGGATCCGATCACGTGCGTGATGTTCGGCGTGGTCGGCCGTCACCGGGTTCCGATCGACATCACGTTCGTACGTAAGGTGGTCTGGTAGGTGATCGTCCACATCCTGGGCCCTCTGGAGGTGCGCGCCGACGGTGAGGCGTTGAGGATCTCCGGTGTCCGGCAACGCAAACTGCTGGCCCTGCTCCTGCTCGGCGCGAACCGGTCGGTGGCGGTGTCCCAGCTGGAGCGCGAGCTGTGGGAGGAATCGCCCCGCACCGCCAGGCAGCAGATCCACAACGCGATCGGCAGCTTGCGCACGACGCTCTCGGCGGTGCGGGAGGACGTGAGGATCGTTCGGGTCGAGACCGGGTACCGCCTCGATCTCGGCGAGGGAGCCCTGGACCTGCACCACTTCCGGGAGGGCGTGCGGCGCGCCGAAAACCTCCGGACCGCCGGCCGCACCGCCGACGCGGTGCGGGTGCTCGACACGGCGCTGGCGCTCTGGCGCGGGACGGCGCTGGAGGGGCTGACCGGGCCGGTCATCGAGGCGGCCGCGGCCGGTCTGGAGGAGCAGCGGGCGGCCGCGCTGGAGACGTCCACGTCCTGGCGGCTCGACGTGGGGGACACCGCCGCGGTCATCGGCGACCTGCGCCGCATGGTCGCCGACCACCCGCTCCGGGAAACCTCGCGGGAACTGCTCATGCGGGCGCTGGAGATGAGCGGTCGCCAAGCCGAGGCGCTCGCGGTGTTCGACGAAGGCAGGCGGGTGCTCGCCGAGGAACTCGGCTCGGACCCGGGCCCACGCCTGCGCGGCCGGCACGAGGCGATCCTCCGCGGCGGAGACAGCGCTCCGGTGACCGCCTCCCCCGAGGAGACCCCGGCACCGCACGCGTTCCTCCCGCGCGACATCCCGGACTTCTCCGGCCGGGCGAAGGAACTGGCGCAGTTGGCCGGCGGGCCCGACGGCACCATGCCCGAGGCCCTGGTGATCTCCGCCATCAACGGCATGGGCGGGGTCGGCAAGACGACCCTCGCGGTGCACCTCGGGCACCAGCTCGCGAGGAACTACCCGGACGGCCAGTACTTCGTGGACCTGCACGGGTTCAGCCCCGGTCTGCCCCCGCTCCAGCCGGAGCAGGCGCTGGACGCGTTGCTCCGCGACAGCGGCGTGCCCTTGGAGTTGCTGCCCGCCGACCTTCGCGGGCGCAGCGCGCTGTGGCGTTCGCGCCTGGCCGGAAAGCGGGTCCTGCTGATCCTGGACAACGCCGTCGACGCCACGCACGTGCGCCCGCTCCTGCCGGGCACGTCGGACGCGCTCGTCGTGGTGACCAGCCGCCGCAAGCTGAGCGCGCTGGAAGGTGCCCGGAGCCTCTCGTTGGACGTGCTGTCGCTCGACGAAGGCAGGACGATGTTCACCCAGGTCGTCGGTGATTCGCGCACTCGCGGCGCCGAGGAGGAGGTGGCCGAGGCCGTCGAGCTGTGCGGACGGCTCCCCCTCGCGATCCGTATCGCGGCGGCGCGGCTGCGGGACCGGGCGAGCTGGACGGTCGCCGACCTGGTTGGCCGCCTGCGCGACCAGAACCAGCGCCGCCAGTTCCTCCAGACCGGCGACCGCAGCGTGATGGCGGTCCTGCGCGTCTCGTACCGCTACCTTCCGCCCGAGCGGCAACGCCTGTTCCGACTGCTCAGCCTGATCCCCGGCGGCGACTTCGAGGCGCACGTCGCCGCCGCGCTGGTCGGCGGCTCGGTGGACCAGGTCGAGGGGGACCTGGACGAGCTGTTCGACGACAACCTGCTCAAGCAGGACAAAGCCGGCCGGTACTACTTCCACGACCTGGTCCGCGACTGCGCGGCGCAGATCGCGTCGGAGGTCGACGACGGCGAGGAGCTGACCCAGGCCCGGCACCGCCTGTTCGACTACTACCTGTGCGCCGTGCGGGAGTGGTCCGCCGGAATGGAGAACCGGATCTTCCGCGGCGACCTCCGGACGAAGTGGACGCCGCAGGAGATCAGACCGGTGCGGAGCACGGTGGAGGCCGTGGACGTGCTCGACGCCGAGTACCACAACCTCCTCGCGGTCGCCGCGTACGCCGCCGACCACGGCTGGCACGATCACGCGTGGCAGTTCCCGTGCGTGCTCCAGCCGCTGCTCAAGCTGCGCAACTACGGGGCCGGGGCGTACACGCTGTTCGAGAAGGGCGTCCGCGCGGCGCGGGTGACCGGCGACCTCTCGGGGGAGTCGGCGTGCCTGCAAGGTCTCGCGGCGGTGTGCCGGGAACACCGGACGGTGGCCGAGGCCTCGACGTACCTCGTGGAGGCGCTGGCCCTCAGCCGGCGGCTCGGGGATCAGGCGGGCCAAGCGGCGCAGCTGGTGGACCTCGGCAGGCTCCACCTGGCCGAGGACCGCCTGGACGAGGCGCGCGAGACCTTCCTCGCGGCCGAGGAGCTGACCGGCAAGGACACCGGCGCGGTGCTCGCCGCGGCCATCTCGAACAACCTGGGCGTCATCAACCGCGACCTGGGGCGCTACGACGAGGCGCTCGACTACCTCCAGAAGTCGTTGGCGATCACGGCGCGCGGCGGCTTCCCCCACGCGGCCCCGCTGACGACGTGGAGCGTCGGTCTGGTGCTGCACTGGCGCGGGGACCACGAGGCGGCGATGGCGGTGTTCCAGAGGATCCGGGAGATGAGCACCGCCGAGAACTTCCTGCACGGCGAAGCCATCGGCCTGCTGGGGCTGAGCGCCGTGCGGAGGACGCTGGGCGACCTGGACGAGTCCCTCGACCTCGGCCGCCGGTCGCTGACGCTGGCGCGGCAGCTGGGGCTGCCGAAGCTGGAGTGCGAGGTGCTCAACGCCGTCGGCGAGTCGGCTCTCGCGGCCGGTGACCTGGAGCACGCGCACAAGGTGTTCGACCTGGCGGAGGAGCGTTCCCGGGCGAATTCCCTGAGCCGTCAGGAGGCGCGCAGCCTGGAAGGGCTGGCGCACGTCGCCTTGGCGAACGGCAAGTCGGCCGAGGCGGAGGCGTACTGGTTGCGGGCGGAGGCGCTCTACCCGCCGATGATCGTCGACGTCCAGTACATCCACCGCCACCTCGCCGCCCTCGGGAACAAGGTCGCGACCAGTTGCTTCCGCTGCGTGTCCGCCGAGGTCGTCCACCCGACGTGACGGAAGAGGGCGTTCAGGGCCTCGGACGACCTCGTCGCCCCGGCGCGACAAGCGCGAGCCGAAGGTGTCGAAGCGGCCCGCGCGGCTGCGACGCCGCCGGGGCCCGGTGGTGGCCCGAGTCGCGGGCGGCAGTCGGCCTCGGTCAGGTCTGCGGGCTCAGTCCTGCCACGGCCAATCGGAAAAGGCGGTTCGCACGGGCGGCGGGGCCGGGGTGGTGTTCGGTGGCCAGGACGATGCCGACCGCCAGCGTGATCAGGTCGTTGACGGTGACGTCCGGTGCCACCGCGCCGTCCTGTGCGGCGCGGCGCAGCAGCGGGTCCGCCGCCTCCTCCAGCTTCGCCGAGCAGCTGTTCTCGTGGACGGGGTCGGGTTCGGCACCGTCGTAGGCCAGTGCCGCCGCCAGTCCCCGGGCGGAGACGCAGTACGCCACGACGTCGCTCAACCACGCCAGCAGCGCTTCCCGGCTGTCGTGCTCGTCGGCCAGCTCGTGGGCGCGGACGCACAGGGCCTCGATCCGTTCCCGGGAGACCGCCTCCAGCAGCGCGCGACGGGTGGGGAAGTGCCGGCGCACGGTCGCCGAGCCGACTCCGGCGGTGCGGGCGATCTGTTCCAGGGAGGCGTCGGCACCACGCGCGGCGACTTCCGCCTCGGCCACGGCGAGGATGCGGGCGTGGTTGCGCCGGGCGTCGGCGCGCCGGCTGTCCGGCATGGCGTCATCTCCGAGCTTGCCAAGTGGCGGGGGCCGCCATATCGTAGCGGACTGAAAACGGCGGGCCCCGCCGTTTAAGTGTCGAGTGGTTCGGAGAGACGCCATGTCCGCAGCACCCGCAGGTTCCGGAGAGTCCCCTGGGGTCGCGCCCGTCCTGGTCACCGGAGTCACCGGACGGCAGGGCGGTGCCACGGCCCGCGCCCTGCTCGCCGCGGGGGTTCCCGTCCGCGCCCTGGTGCGTGACCCGGCCACCGACCGGGCCAGGGCCGTCGAGGCGCTCGGCGTCGAGCTGGTCACCGGAGACCTCCACGACCGCGAGTCGCTGGTCCGGGCCGCCGAGGGTGCCCGCGCCGTCTTCTCCGTGCAGATGCCCGCCGCGACGGCGACGGGCTTCGACTTCGCCGGGGAGGTGACCCAGGGCGTCAACCTCGTCGAGGCCGCGAAGTCCGCCGGAGTGCCGCAGTTCGTGCACACCTCCGTCAGCGGCGCGGGGCAGCACACCTCGGCTCCCGGCTGGGCCGAAGGGCGCTGGACCTCGATGGAACCCACCCTCGGTGCCAAGGCCGCGATCCAGGACCGGGTCCGCTCCGCCGGCTTCCCCCACTGGACGCTGGTCAAGCCGGCCTTCTTCATGGAGAACTTCCTCCCGTCGATGGGATTCCTGTTCCCGCGCGGCATCGACGGCGGCCTGGTGAGCGTCCTGCACCCGGACACCCGGCTGTCCCTCATCGCGGTGGAGGACATCGGCCGAGCCGCGGCGGCGGCCATCACCGCACCGGAGAACTTCGACGGGGTCGAGCTGGAGCTGGCGGGCGACCACCTCTCGATGACCGAGATCGCCGAAGTCCTCTCCCGCACCCTGGGCACGCGGCTGTCCGCGCCGGACATGACCGAGCGGGAAGCCCTCGCCGCCGGGATGCCGCCGATGGGCGCTTCGCACGAATGGCTCAACGTGGCCGGCCAACCGGCCCGTCCGCACCACGCCGAGGATCTCGGCATCCCGCTCACCCGCTTCGACACCTGGGCGCGGGAGCACCTGAATCCCGACGCCTGACACAGGGGCCACGCCAGGGGGCGCATGGACGCGCGATGAACAGTCGACACCGCGCTCCTCCGCCTGGCCGGCAGCCTGGGAACCGTTCTGCCGCAACGCAAACAGGTCGCCTTCTCGCCGGGTCCCGGTCCCGATGCCCGGCATCGGGACCAGGGCCTCTGGCCGCCTGCGCCGACACCCCCGGTCGCCCGCAGCCCCGTCCGACCCGGACGCGACCAGGGCGGCACGCCCTCCGCTCAGGCTCCCCGGCCGTTGAGCGCGACGCCCACCCCGACCCCGATCATGGTGAGCCCGCCGGCCCTGGCCACCGCCTGGATCCTCTTGGGCGACTTGGCGAACCACGTGCGGACACCGCCCGCCGCGAGGCCCCACGCGATGCCCGCCAGGAACGTGATGACCGAGAAGATGGTGCCCAGCACCAGCATCTGCGTCGGCACGCCACCGCGCGGCAGGTCGACGAACTGGGGGATCACCGCCGTCAGGAACAACACCGTCTTCGGGTTCGCGACACCGACCAGGAACCCGTCCAGCACCGCCCGGCGGGTGCCCCGGACCCCGGTCGCCCGGTCGTGCCCGATGTCGGAGGTCCGCCGCACCAGCGCCTTCACCCCGAGGTACACCAGGTAGGCCACGCCCGCGAACTTCACGACCGTGTAGACCAGGACCGACTGCTCCAGGACCGTGCCGAGACCGACCGCCACCCCGACCGCCAGGACGAGCGTGCCCGCCTGGTCGCCGACGGCGGTGGCCAGCGCGACCCGCCGGCCGTGCGCGAGCGCGCGGCCCACCAGGAACAGCACGCTGGGGCCCGGGACGACGGCGATGAGCGCCGACGTGAGAACGAAGGCGATCAACTGCGAAAATGACACCACAGGCCGATACTACTTCGGCCGGCACCTCTCCACCACCCGGAACAGTCGGTCGCCGAACTTTCCGAAAACGAGCCGCGGGCACCGCCAATTACCGCTTCGGTCGCCCCGTCACACATATAGGCTATTGATGGACCACGGGGCCGCTGGTTGACTTGGCAGCGCATTCGGGAGAGCCTGGCGAACAACGCCCTCCGCCGGTCGACCAGCACCACCGCCAGCCTCTTGACCAGGCAGAATCGCCCTCACGAGGCCATTCACACAACCCCGGCGTGACGCCCGGGAGCCTCCTTCCAGCCAATTTCCAGCCGAGCGGAAAAACCTGCCGCACCGGCACGCCCGCACGAGTGTCGCGGCCGGTCGGACCGGCTGCGGACCACGGAAATTCCTTCCGCCATCCAGTCCGGGGGACAGTTTTGCGCACCCACTCCACAACACGCACCGAGCACGCCGGTCGTTTACACCTCAACGAGAATCCGCTGGGCGCCAGCCCGGACGCCGTCGCGGCGGCGGAAGCCGAATTGCGCAACATCAACCGGTACCCGGATCCCGCGCACACCGACCTCGTCGGGGCCATCGCGCGGCACCACCAGGTCGGCGAGGACCGGGTGGCGGTGGGCAACGGGACCGACGAGATCATCCTGATGCTCGCGCTGGCCCGCCGCGCCGACCCGCGACCGGCGGCCGTCACCGGCCTGACCTTCCGCAGCTACCCGAAGAGCCTGCGCGCCGTCGGCGTGCCCTACCTCGAACTCCCACCGCGCGGCTACCACGTCGACACCGACCTGCTGGTCGACGGGATCGCGCGCGGGCTGGGGCTCGTGTTCGTCTGCAACCCGCACAACCCCACCGGGTCCGTCCTGTCCGCGCGCGAGGTGCAGGCCCTGTGCGCGGCGGCCCGACGCCACGACGCGGTCGTCGTGTTCGACGAGGCGTACGCGGAGTACGTCCCGGAGGAGGAGTTCGCGTCGGCGATGCGGCACGCCGCCACCGGGCGCGCCGTGTGCGTGATGCGGACGTTCTCCAAGGCGTACGGACTGGGCGCGCTGCGGGTCGGCTACCTGGTCGGAGACCCGGACGTGGTCGCCCGCGTCGACGCCTTGCAGGACGCTTTCCCCTTCCACGTCAACAGGTTCGCCCAGGCGGCGGCCGTGGGCGCGTTGGCGGACCGGGAGTTCCTCGACATCACCCGCCGCCGCAACCAGGCCGCGAGAGCGCTGTTGTGCCACGGCCTGGACGACCTCGACGTCGAGTACGTCCCGTCGAGGACCAACTTCGTGCTGGTGCGGCTGCCCGGTATCGCCTCGCGGGTCGCCGAGGCGCTGCGGCGGTCGACCGGAACGCTCGTGCGCGACACCGCCGACATGGGACTGGCCGACCACCTGCGGGTCTCGGTCGGCACACCCGAGCAGATGTCCGCTTTCCTGCACGACCTCGGCCGAGTACTCGACCGATCCCAAGACCACCAGGCAGGAGCCGGACGACCGTGAGCACCCAGGACACCACTTCGCACGCGGACACCCTCACCGAAACCAGGCCGCTGACCGCGCGGGAGGCGTTCAACGGCACCGTCGCCTCGTCCGCCATCGCCGCGGCCTTCGAACTCGGTCTGCTGCAAGAACTTGCCGGCTCGACCGCCGTCGAACCCGAGGCGTTCGCCGCAGCGCGGGGGCTGCTCGTGCAGCCGGTGCGGGCCATCGCCTCGGTCCTCGCCCACCTCGGCGTGGTGGCCCGGCGCGACGACCACCTGACCCGTGGGCCGGCCTTCGACGACGTGTGGCGCAACAAGGGCTATTTCCTGTGGTTGATCGGCGGTTACGGCCGGATGCTGGCCGACGCCGCCGGGCTGTCCCGGGCCGAACCCGAGGTGCCCGCCGGCAGCCTGCGCGACGGTGCCGCGATCGCCCGCGCGGGCCGCGACTACGGCACCCGGTTCGTCGACCCCGGGTTCGAGGCGGTGCTGGCCGGGCGCGCGTTCGGCGACGTCGCCGACCTCGGCTGCGGCAGCGCCGACCGGCTGATCAAGCTGGCCGCGACCCGGCCGGGCGGGCGGTTCCTGGGAGTGGAGCTGAACCCGGACGCGGTGCGGGTCGCCCGGACGGCGGTCGCCGAGGCGGGGGTCGCGGACCGGGTGGAGATCGTGGCGGGCGACATCGCCGACCTGGACCCCGGCCGGTTCCCCGGCTACGACCTGGTGTTCTCGTTCTTCCTCGGCCACGACCTGTGGCCGGCGCAGTCCTGCGTGCGGGCGCTGGACGGGATCCGGCGGGCATTCCCGGACGCGAGCACGTTCCTGCTCGGCGACACCTACCGCTCGGAGCGCCTCACCGTGCCGGACACGCCGATCTTCACCCTCGGCTTCGAGTACACGCACGCGTTGATGGGCCAGCACATCCCGTCGGTGGCGGAGTGGCGCGCGGTGATCGACCGGACCGCGTGGCGGCTGACCGGCATCCACCCGCTGGAAATCGCCCACAGCGCGATCTTCGAACTCTCCGCCCGCTGACCGTCGCGGGGGAGCGGGGTCAGGCCGGGCCGCCCCCGACACCGCCGTCGTGGCGGGGCGTCTCGTGCATCATGATCTCCAGGTCGGCGGGCGGGATGCCGCACGCGGCGGGGAGACGTTCGTACAGCAGCCGGAGGAATTCCCGGCGGCGTGCGACCGGCCGGCCCTCGAAGGCCATCAGCTCGATGTAGGTGAACCGCTCGCTGTAGGAGTCGGAATAGCGGAAGTCCGCGTCGGCCAGTCCGATGAACCGGACGAAAACCTGGTCCGGCGCGATTTCCCAGGCGGTCACCAGGCATTCCACCAGGCGTTCGTGGAGCACGTCCCGGACGGCACCCAGGTGCTTTTCCCGGCCGTAGACGGCGATGTGCGGCACGGCTCAGCCCGTGAACGCGAGCGTGGCCACCAGGAGCGGCGGGTCCTGCTCGTCCACGTCCACCAGTTCCCACCCGGTGCCGTGCACCAGCTCCGCCAGCTCCTCGGCCGAGCACATCAGGTACCGCATGTAGTCGCCCACCACGTCCCGGTGCCGCACCCGTTGCCGCAGCAGCCCCGGCAGCTCACCGCGCTCCCGGTTGCGCTCCTGGTAGGCCAGGTGCAGCGGGTCGTCGGTGTGGTGCGGGTCGGTGCCCTGCGCCACGATCCGCGCGCCCGGCCGGGCCAGCGCGGCCAGCTCGGCCAGGAACCCGGGCGCGTGGTCGCGCGGCCCGAGCAACCCGAGGTTGTTGCCGAACAGCACCAACGTGTCGTACCGCTCGCCGGATCCGGCGTACCGCGTGGTGGTGGCCTGGACCTGCGTCCGGACGCCCAGCTCGCGGGCCACCTCGACCGCGCCGGGGGAGGGGTCCAGCGCGGTCACGTCCACGCCCCGCTCTTGGAGCGCCAGGGTCACCCGGCCCGCGCCGGCACCCACGTCCAGGACCGGCCCTCCATCCGTTCCAACGCCTTCTGCTCGCACGGCCACCACTTGTCCGGTCCGGCCAGGTACCACGCCGCCGGCCCGCCGCGGACGAACCCGTCGTCCCGCTCGACGATCTCCAGCACCGGTATCGGCGACCGCGCGCCGATCGACGGCACCGGCGCGATGCCCCGGTGCTCGGCGAGCGCGGCGCGCAGCACCTCGCCGAACGCGTCGCCGGTCCGCGGGCTGGCGGTCATTCCCGGATCCTCCTGGCGGGTTTTTAGGCGGTGCGTGCGGAAGTCTCCCGGAATGCGTTTCCGGGGGCCGACCGCACTCCACCTTGCAGGTGCCCGGCAAGGCGGAGCACCGCCATCCGAGTGAGACCGGAAATCACCGCGCCGACTCCTCGGAATCCGAGCGGTGGACCGCCGGTCTGGAATCCGCGGACGTTTCTCCCAATCGCACCAGCGGGCTCGCGTACGACGGGACCAGCACGCCGCACGCCGGCCGGCGCAGCCCGTTCCGGCCCGACCGGGTGGCCGAGTCCGACCGGGCCGGTGAACAGCCGGTCCGGCCCGCGGTCCGCAAGCGCTTCGCGGACAGGAGAAGGCGGACGCGACGCGCCGGTCCGGCGTTCGACCCTTTCGCCGTGTCGGGTGCGCTGCCCCGCAGCGGTATTCGCCATTGGGTGGAAAGTCGACGCATGCTCTCGTCTGCGTATTCCTGAGTACAGCTCACCTGCGTCCGGCGGGCATCCGGGTGGCGACAGTAATCCGTTTGGCGCATGTACAAATGCTCCATTGAGCCTAGAGTCCTCTTTGGATCCGGTGGCGCGGACAGCCGCCGGAATTGTCCAGACGGACATTCGTCGAAGAGGAGAATCGGAATGATCCCATCACGACGGGCAATGTTGGCGTGCGCTGCGGTCGCGGTCGGAACCGTGATGGCCGCCGGCGCCCCGGCGCAGGCGGGCGGCGCGGAGATCGGGGAGGCGACGGTGCGACTGGCCGCCCACGCCGACCTGGTCGCCGACGTCACGCAGTCCTCGCAGGCCGACGGGGCACCCGTGGTCCTGTGGCAGTGGACCGGCAACAAGAACCAGCGGTGGACGATGCAGTCGTCCCTTGACGGGTACTACAGGTTCAGATCCGTCAACAGCGGAAAGTGCCTGAACGTCAAGGGCCCCAGTACCGCCAACGACGCGCCGGTCGTCCAGGCGACCTGCGGCACCGCGCCCAACGAGCTGTGGAAGTTGACCCGCAAGGCCATCGGCTACCAGTTCGTCAACAAGAACAGCGGCAAGTGCCTCAACGTCCAGTACGGCGCCGGGCTGGGCAACGCGCTCGTCCAGTACACCTGCTCGCCCGACGGCGCGGAGAACGACGTCTGGCTGGCCGTCTGGGAGGAGCCGCCCACGAGCTGAGGTCCGGCCGCACCCGCGACCCCCGCACTTGTCGCACGGGGCAGCGGACTCGGGTTCCTCCCGGTGGCACCTGCCCGGGAGGAACCCCGCCGGGTGCTCGGAAGTCGGACTCGTCAAATGCCTTCGATGTATTCGGGTGTCCATTCCGACGAGACACATCACCTGCGCGTGGGAACTTGGGGGTTTCCACGCGCGACCGGCCGCGCCCGGTGTGATGGTGGGCCGGCTTGAAGGTGTCCGATGAGAGAGGGATTCCAAGGTGAACAAGCTGTCCCGCGTTGTGCTTCCCGCCGTCGTCGCGGTCGCGGCGGTGGTGATCGGTTCCGTTCCGGCGGTGGCCGTCGCGCCCGCACCGTTCTTGCGGCTGTACGCCGAGCGCAACCAGCAGGGTTTCTACCAGCAGGTCAACGCCCAGCCGGGGTGTGTGACCCTCGACCAGCCCACTCCGACGTTGTCGGCGGCGAACCTGACCCGGCGGTACGACGCCCACCTGTTCACCGACCCCGAGTGCGAGGACAGCCCGGTCGCCTCGATCCGCTCGGAGAGCGGTACCGAGTTGCGCAGGCAGCAGTGGGTGGCCTCGGTCTACTTCGAGCAGATCGGCTGACCCACCTCGGCTGGCGTCCGGGCCGCCCCGAGAGGACGGTCCGGACCGGCCGGCGGTGTGCGCAGCTACTGCGCCAGGGGGATTCGTCGCGTATGCGGGCTGATCGAGTGCCCATTCCGAGCGCGGCCTCCGGTGCAGCGGGACGCCGCAAGCGGTGTCGGATCGGGGTGCGGGTTCAGTGGAACTCAAGGCCCCGGTAGCCCTGTCCTCCTGGGCAGAATTGGCCTGCGCCCTCTTGTCCTTTCCGGATCTTGTGCCGTTTCGGGCCGTCGTTGTCGTACTCGACCTTCTGCCGGCATGCCGGACAGGTCTCCTTGGCGGGTGAGGCTCCCCGGCGCTTGGTGGTCGACGTCGCGGTTCGGCGAGGCTTGCTGATCGTCGGCGTGGGGTGCGTCGGACGGTCCTTGACGGTGTGCGTGATCGTCGTGCCGTTCGGGGTCGTGGTGGTTGTCGTGGTCACGGTGATCCCGTTGCGCCGCTTGGTCACCTCCTTGGTCACCGTCTTTCCGGTCTGGTCCGTGGTCGTGGCTCGCCCGGTGCGCGTGGTCGTGGTGGTGGTTGCGGGGGCTACGTGCGTGCCGGGACGTGCCGCCGGAGTCGCGGGGGCGACAGGCCGTGGGCCGGGTCCGGTCGGGGCGGGTCCGATGGTTGCGGGACGTGGGTGGTCCGAGGGGGCGGTTGGTCGGACGTCGACCGGTGCGGGGGATCCGAGGAGGTGGGGTGCAGGGCCGATGGCAGCAGGTATGGGGGCTGACTTCGCGGCCGCCTGCCTGCTGTCGGTGATCCTCCGCCGCAGACCGTCCAGTGCTCGTCGCCAGTTGCCTCGGACTTCGTCCACCCAGCGCTGGACGGCGGGCCCGGTCGCGTACGAGGTCGCGATGTCACCGTGGATCGGGGTGTCGACGATGTACTTGTGGACCTCGGTCCACTCCTCCAGCAGCCCGTTGTCCTCGGCGTGCTGTTTGAGATCGGCGAGCACGGCGATCTTGTCGTTGCGGGAGTGCCACAGGGCGGACGAGTGGGCGGCCAACGAGCCTTTGGCTTGGTAGTGGGCGGTCCACGTCACCAGGACCTCGCCGTGCAGGTGGTTCTCCAGCCAACTCTGACAGGCCGTGCACGGGGCGAGTTCGGTGTAGACGGAGAGAATGCGTTTGCGGCTTGTGTCGTCGGGTGCCGTGAGAACCGGTGGCCCGACACCGCCGATGGTGAGCCCGTATCCGGCGGCGTTCGCCGCGCTGACGGCGATCCGCTCGGCGTGCCCGGCCGCTCCGGGTACGCCGAATTCACTCCAACTGGTGAACTGCCTGGTGGTGGTGACGGAGTTGCCATCGGCGACGTAGACGACTGCGAAGTTCGCCGTGGAACGCTGCATGCGGCTGCGCGCCTGGGCTGCGATGGGGTCGCTTTGGACCGTCCCACCGCGGTAGCGCTGCACAGCTGCGGTCACCGCGCGGTTGCCTGCCGCACGTTGGAGGGCGAGCAACGCCGGACGTCGCACACGTGGCGTCGCACCGACTGAAGCCGGACGTACCGGCACTGCGAGGCGCTGCGGGTCTGCACGCATGTTTGCAGCGTGACTCGGTCGACACTGGACGCAACCGCCGGGACGGGTGGACAGCGGGGAAGCGGTGTCTGCCCCTGTCGACACCCGAGTGTGCGTCGCGGAGGCGACACGCCCGTACGGGCGGCACGTCGCCGGCCGCTGGATTGTCCATTGTGGATCACAAGTCTGTCCTGGGTGGACCTGTCGATCTGATCCTGTGGGACGTTCCGGGAGGCTACTATTATTCTTACTATTATTTCAGTGAGAATTAAATGATCTCCTGCGCCCCGGTTCGGGTCGATCCGTCACGGTGTGTTCGCACGAGCAAATAGCTCGGTGTCGTTTCGACAGGTCCGGGCGTAGCTTCGGGCGGTGGCGAACGAACTGACCATTCCGCTCCTGCCCTGTCCTTCCATCGACGAGATCGCGTCGTTCTACGAGATGCTCGGCTTCGAGATCACCTACCGGCAGACGCGGCCGAACCCGCACATCGCGGTGCGGCGGGAAGACCTCAACCTGCACTTCTTCGGGATGGACGACTACGACCCGGCGCAGTCGTACAGCACGTGCCTGGTCATCGTGGCGGACCCCGGCGAGCTGTTCGAGGCCTTCGCGGCGGGGATGCGGGCGGTGCACGGAAAACTGCTCTTCTCCGGCATCCCTCGCATGACCCGGCCACGGCTGCGCAACGACCGGTACACCGGGTTCACCGTCGTCGATCCGGGAGGCAACTGGATCCGGATCAACAAGGCCACCAAGGAACCCGACGCGCAGACCAAGCTCGCCAAAGCCATGGAGAACGCCGCGAGGCAGGCGGATGCGCACGGCGACGAGCGCCAGGGGCTGAAGATCCTGGAAGGCGCGTTGAAGCGGGCGACCGGTGACGAACCGGAGTTGCCGGCGGTGCGGGAGTACCGCGACGAACTCGTCGAACGGATCAAGGGTCTCTGATCGTCCGACACCGACCCCCGACTGCAATCGGTAGGCAACCTGGGCCGGTAGCAGTGCCGTGCGGGTCGGCGCGACAGCCCGGAAGCCGTTGCCTCCCCTGGAGTTGACGGCTTCCGGCGGTCGCCCGGCAGGGGAACGCGATCCTGTCCATGATCACGAGCTGGGGGGACGCGCCGGGCGCTACCCCGCCGCAGCGACAGCATGCCGAACAGGCACGCTGGCGACGTTCGGCGGATTCGAATTTGCCCGCACGTCGGACACAATGTTGGGACGAGGGGGTGGGGTGGTCATGGAGCGCGGTGATATGACGGGGCCTCCGGCCAGCCGGCAGGGCGTCTTCCAGAGGGTGGTGGAGCGCGCGCTGCGCGGAATCACCCGGGGGTGGATCGCGGCGACCCTGATCTGCCTGCTGGTGTTCGGGACCTTGGCCTTGGTCTTCGCCGTGCGCGCGTGGCAGTGGGGTACGGGCAGCGTGCAGGTCCAGGCCACGATCGTTGCGCGCGAGCACGTGTGGGCCATGACGGACCGGGTGCTCCTGAGCTACCGCGGCCCGGACGGCGGCAGTCTGCCCGCGTGGGTCGAGATCGACACCGACGACGACAAGCGGCCCGGCGACACCATGGAGATCCACTACCTCCGCGACGACCCACGCGAGGTGTCCGAGCACAGCTTCGTCGGGTGGGCGTTGCTCGCGGTTCTGAGCCTGTACGCGAGCGCAACGCCAATCTGGTTGAACATCGGCGACAAGGGCTTGGTGTGGGGAGTTCGGCTGCCGCCCTCGGTGCCCAGCCCAGGCCACGACCACCTCTGACCGCCGCCGGCCGGCTCGGAGAGCAGAGGCTCGCCTGCTATCGCCTGGTAACGCGCGGACGTGCGTCGGGGCAGCGGAACGGGATGTCCCGGGCGGCGCGACAGTCGTCAACAGGGTGGTGGATGGGCCGTTGGGCGAGCCGACATGGTGAGCAGCTCACGCCCAACGGCGGTGGGCTGAACGGCGCAATTCGCGTCGAGGGGTGCAACACATCCTGGCCTCGAACGGATTCAGAAAGTGGACGCCTCCACGGAGGTGTGGGGGCGCTGGGGACCTAGGGGGAGCTTTCGCATGCCTCTGTTGAGATCGTTCGCGGTCGTCGTGGCCGTGTTGTTGGGGACGCTGGTGCCGGGCGTGGCACACGCGGCACCGCCGGACAACGATGACATCGACACATCGACGCCGATCACGGCACTGCCGTTCACCGCGCAGGTGGACAGGACCGAGGCCACGAGAGCGCTCGACGACCCGACCAACTGCGTGGGGTGGCCCGCGGAAGGATCCGTTTGGTTCCACCACACCGCTGCCGAGAACGGGATCGTCCGCATCTCCACTGACGGCAGCGACCGCGACGTGAAGCTGTCGGTGCTCGTCGGCAGTCGCGGTGATCTGAGGTCTCTCGGGTGCAGCAACCCCGGAGGCCCGCTGACGCTGCGGGTGACCGCCGGCCAGAAGTACTACTTCATGGCCGCCGACGGGTACGGCGGTCGCGGAGCGCGGTTGAACTTGAGCGTGCAGCGGATGGCACCGGTGGCCAACGACAACTTCGCCGACGCGCAGAGGGTGACGTCGTTGCCGTTCAGCGCTCCACAGCCCGATTTCACGCTGGCCGGCGCCGAACCGGATGAGCCCTGGGCGACGAAGTGCGCCGGTGTTCGAGAAGGCGCGCCTACCGTCTGGTTCAGTTACACGCCGACTCGTACGGAGTCCGTCCTCGCCCGCGTGAGGGCGGACAGCATCGGCCCCGTCCTGTCCGTCTACGAAGGCTCGTCCCTGCCGGAGCTGCGGTCGCTCGGGTGCACGGAGGGCCACTACTGGAACGGCAAGGCGTTCCGGTTGGTGGCGGGCACGACCTACCACTTGCAGTTGCAGTACAGCTTCTACACCTCCACCGATGCCTCCTTGGTGCTGGAGGAGGCACCACCGCTGACGACGACGGTCCGTCCCACCGCGTCCGGTGACTGGTCGACCTTCGAGGACATCGACTTCAGGCTGTACCACAACAATGACTTCGACCAGCCGGTCACGGCGGAGTGGGACTTCGGCGACGGCACGAGCGTGCCGCCGAGCACCGAGAAGCAGGCGGTTCACCGCTACGCCAAGGACGGCAACTACACCGTGACGGTCCGCTCGACCTCCCAGGACGGTCGTGTCGCCACCGCCACGACCTCCGTCGTGGTGCGGACGCACGACGTCGGAATCGCCAGGTTCTCCACGCCGTCCTCGGCGCGGGCGGGGCAGCAGAAGCAGATATCCGTACAGGTGTCGAACACCCGCTACCTGGAGAAGGACGTCACGGTCGTGCTCTACAGGTACAACGCTTGGGGTTGGCAGGAGGTCGGCCTGCTGAAGCTGGACGTGCCGGCGCACCCGACGCGCAAGGTCACCTTCCCTTTCGCCTACACGTTCACACCTGAGGACGCAGCCAGGGGCAAGGCGACTTTCCGCGCCGTCGTCTCATTGCCTTACCCGGCGCGGGACGCGCTGCCGCTGGACAACGAGGTGATCTCCACCGCCACGACCGTCCACCCGGCGGCCACCGCCACCGCTCTCGGGAACTGACCAGGGGGAACCATGTTCAGACGCGCAAGCTTGACGGCCATCGCGTTGGCCGTGGTCGTGGCGCTGGCACCCGCCGCCCACGCGTCACCGGCCGGCGACGACTTCGACTCCGCCGCCGAGATCACCTCGCTGCCGTTCACCACGACGATCGACACCAACGGATCCGGCAAAGCCGCCGACGACCCGAACCCCTGCTACTTCTGGGGTGAGGGTTCCTCGTGGCAGAAGTACACCGCGCAGCGCGACGGACTGTTGCGGGTGACGGCACGCACCGGCAAGTGGGGCACCCTGCTGGCCGTCTACACAGGACAGCGCGGCGCGCTCGCCCTGGAACCGAGTGCCTGCATCCAGAACGGGAACTACACGGTGCACGCCAAGGCGGGCACCACGTACTACTTCATGCTGGTCGAGTACGACGCGAGCGCCGGCGGCCCGGTTTCGTTCGCACTGAGCGAGACCACCCCGGAGCCCAACGACAACCGGGCAACGGCCACGGTGACGAACGTGCCCGGCGACCACCAGGCCGATCTCACCCGAGCCACGGCCGAGCAGGGCGAAGTACCGCCGAGCTGCGCTCCTGAAGCAACCCGGTCGGTCTGGTACCGCTACACGCCCACGCGTGCCAAGTTCGTCCAGGTCGGCTCGGAGCAGACGATCAGCGTCCACCGGGCCGACGATCTGTCCGAAATAGACTGCTCGGCCCGGTATTCGAGCGCGGTGTTCCACGCGGCCGCGAACGAGAGCTACTTGATCAGGATGGCCGCCTCCCCGCAGGCGACCAGTGGGTTCCAGGTCAGCCTGCGGACCGCCCCTGACATCCTTCCGAACACGAGCACGTGGCCGGAGGTCCCGAACGTGCTCCGCGACACGACCCTGGGCGCGTCGTCGGGCGATCCGATCAACCAGCCCGTCGCCCACGGCACCATCGACCTCGGTGACGGCACGGTCATCCCGGTGACCGACCGGCAAGTGACGCACCGGTTCACCAAGGACGGCGACTACCGCGTCACGACCACGGTCACGACCCCCGACGGCCGCACCGGCACAGGCGTGCGGACGTTGAAGGTCCGGACGCACGACGTGTCGGTGACCGGGCTGGCGGTGCCGCAGTCGGCACGGGCCGGCCAGACCAAGTCCGTCAAGGCTTTCGTGGCCAACACCCGCAGTGAGGACGACGTCACCGTCATCTTCTACCGCGTCGGCGCGAACGGGGAGGGCGAGAAGGAGATCGGCCGTCTCACGCAACGTGTGCCGGCCACGCCGACCGGCATCACCGAGTTCCCGTTCGCCTACACCTATCGGCCGGAGGACGCGGCGTCCGGCCAGGTGACGTTCCGAGTCCGCGCCGAGGTGTCCGGCTACAGCTGGCAGGGCGACGACAATGGCGCGGACAACGAGGCTCGCGCCACCACGGCCTCCGTCAGGCCCGGGGCGAACGCGGGGGCTCGGATCGAGTAGTCGAACCGGTCGCTTCACCCGGCCGATGAGAGTCCGCTGAAGCACCTGGCGGCGGGCCGGGCAGGGGCTCACGGCACAGCCCTGGAACGCTGTTCAGAAGCGATCATGCGGTAGCGCAACGACCCTGTTCCGGCCAAGATCGTTCCTTCTCGTGGAACGCCGTCTCCTGGAACAGGGTCGTTGCGCTCCAGCCCACGACCGGCCTCGATCGTGACGAGGCGCGCGGGGCGTCGGCGAGCCATGCCCCGTGGCGCGAGATGGAAGCCGCTCTGCGAACCCGGAACAACACAGGCCAAGGTAGGTGTGTGCAGATCGCACTCCGGTGGGGCCGGCATCCACAGAGCGTTCTACTGCCGGTGTCACACAGGCTTCCGTTGGCACATGATGTATCCATGTCCATCTACGGTGCCGGTGGGTGTGCGGTCGTCGTCTACGACCACAGTTCCTGGTCCGGCTACCTGATCGAGCGACTGCTGCCGGAGGCGACCCGCCTGGTGGCGCGGCATGGCGACACGGCGGCGGACGTGCTGGACGCTGTTCCGCCGGGCATCTCGGTTTTCGTCTTCCACGTCGACCTGACTTGGGCGGCTGGACTACCGGAGGAGCGCGGCGAACTCACCGCCGGTCTGCGAGCCCGCGACCTCACCGTGCTCAACCACGATGTCATCGACATTTCCAAACGATGGGTGCAGGCGTCCTGCGCCCGGATCGGCCTGCCGGTCACGGTGACCCGCCGGCACGGCGGTCCGGACGACCTGGTGATCGTCAAGACGAACCGGAACCACGGTGGTGTGCCGGACCTGTTGGCGCGGCGTCGGGAGCAAGGCGAGCGCATCGGGCCGGGCGACGGTGCGTCCAAGGCTGCCGACTACGTTGTGCTCCGGCGTCGGGAAGTCGGCGACGAGGTCTGGACGGACCCGGAACTGATCGTTGAAAACTACGTGTCGAACACCGCCGGCCAGAGGTTCCGGGCGATCCTGCTCGCCGGATCCGTGGTGTTCTTCGCGCACCAAGACCATCGCAAGGTGGCCAGAATCCCGCCGGACGGTTCGCTCGTGATGGCACCCGGCTCGGTGCCGCAATCGGTTCGGACCACGGTGGGGAGGTTCGCCGAGCACTGCCGGATCGACTACGGCGCTGTCGATCTCGTCGTCGACGACGCCGGTCTGGCCTATGTCGTCGACTACAACTCGACACCGTTCTGGGGACGGGGCGACGTCGCCCCACTCCGTCGACTTCTGGCTGATCCGACCGGGCGGTCGTCCGTGTGATGGTCGGAGTCGGTCCGCAGGCGTGGGGAGAACACGGGCGGGCCGATTCTGGTCGACCGTTCCGCGTGCGGTCGCTGTCTTCGCGACAAAGGGTTACCCGGGGATGACGAGACCGGCTCGGTCGTCGTCGGTCCAGTGGGGTGAGCGGCCGATTTCCGCGCAGTACTCGATCCAGGTCTTGCGCCGTCGATCCAGCGGCGTGGCCTTGGCCGCCCAGTAGGTGACCTGGCCGTTGTAGTGCCAGGCACCTGTCGCGGGTCCGTACTGGCTGACGAGGCTGCCCATGCGTTCCAGTCGGCCGAGGGCGACCCCGAAGCGCACGCTGGAGGCGGTGTAGGCGTGGGAACCCAACATGTAGTGTCCCCGCTCGGCCACGTGCGCGGCGAACAAGTCGGGGAAGAGCGTGCGCAGGCGGTGCTCGACGATGCCGTATTCGAGGAAGGGGTCGTCGGGATCGACGCAGCGGGCGAGCGGTTCGAGGAGGTCGTCGGTCACGCCTTCGCTCACTTGCCCCGGGGGTTGGACCTGATGGCTCGTGGTGAACCACTCGTGGTCGTCGTGTGCTTGCCGGTTCGTGCAGAGGTACTGCAGCAGGCCGTCGGGCAGCCTGAGGGGCGGCCGCACGTCGTCGGCGCTGAAGCACTTCGGACAGGTGATGATCACAGTCGGTCCTCCGGAACGCCGTCGAAGAGAGTGCGCTCGATCTCGTCGCGTGCGCAGTGGTGCTCCCGGGCCCACCGGGCCAGCACGTCGCAGTAGCGCTGGTAGGTGTGGGCCGGCCAGGAGCCGGCGGGATCCAGCGAGGTCCAGCCGCAGTGGTCGCGCAGTGCGGTTGCCACGACCCGGTCGAGGATGAGGCACGGGTGCTTCGGGTCGCCTCCTCCGGCGAAGTAGAGGAACTTCGTGAGGAACGACGGGCCCAGCGCCCGGATCGCGCTGCGGTTGCCGGGCCAGAGCACCGCGTACGCGCCGGCGGCATCGTGCCGCGACTTGCCCGCGGCCTCGATCAGGAGTTCCTCGGCGCGTGGGACGTCGGCGGCGATGCTGTCCAACCTGCGTGCGTTCTGCCGCAGGTGCCTGCCCGAACCCCAGGCCAGGGCGTGCCACAGCAACGTGAACACATCGTCGGCCCGTGCCCACACGTCGGCGCGGGTGAGCGCCGGCCCGACCGGTGGTGTGCCGGGCAGCCCACGTGCGCCGATCGCTCTGCGCCACCACTGCTCCCGGATCTTGATCTCGTGGTCGTCGACGCTTTCCCGGCGAGGGCGGTAGGGCACCGCCCAGAGTGGCAACACCACTGTCGTCAGGTCGGTCATCGGCATACCGCCTGCATCGCTGTCGGCTGCCTCCCGTTACCGGTGGACCGCTGCTCTGGCTGTTTTCGAGGCTTGCTCAAGTGGTCGCGCAGCCGGTGTTCCCTGCCAAGTGGGCATGTCGAAATCTGAGTCCGTCTGCAATGGGGCGAGGATCCGGAGGACCCGGGAGTGGCACCTGTACCCGCTGTCAAAGCGTCGGTAGCCGCAGTACTGTGGATGCATGGCCTTCGATGAACCGGACGAGATGGTCTGGGAGAAAATGTGGGTGGGGCGTCCAGGCGGAACGCATCTCTCGCAATCACGAACTTCCGGTGGGTTCAGCCCCCTTGTGCGCGGCGATGGTACAAATATTCTGGAAACGCATGCCACGCTGCTCCCTGACGGTGAAGAAGACGGGCAAGATTTGTTGGGAAAGGCGCTCTTGGTGGCAGTGGGAATTGCCGTGGGCGTAGTTGGGGCCATTGCTGTCGTGAAGGCTGCGCCGCGCATCAAGAGTCGGCTGAAAGGCTTCAATTTCAAGTGGGGCGACAGCGCCGAAAAGAGTACGACTGGCAGTCGGGTCGATGTGGTGCTCAACGGGGACGAAACGAGCATGAGCAGTGAGGAGGCGCGGGGGCGTCTTCTTGCGCTTCTGGCCGCTGCGGCGTTCGTCGCCGATCAGGTGAGAGTGCTGGGAAATGCTCGTATCGAGGACGACGGTGCTTCCCCGGAGTTGGAGGGAGCAATGGGGAATCTCGCGCTTCCGCAGATCATGGACAGCATCGATCGGATGATCGAGGCGAACGCTTCTTTGCTTGACGAAGAGGTGTCGGTTGAGCTGATGAAGATCTTCGGGAGTGGTGGGATCGTTGCTGAACAGCATGTGTCGCTTCGAAACGAAAAGATCAAAGATGTGTTGGGTCTGACCGGTGGCGAGGCGTAGTCGCAGTGGGGGAGCAAGCGCGACCACGCGCGCCTGAGCCCGCCACGACCGCAGGCGGCACTGTCCCGTGATACCTGACAACGTGGTCCCCACGGCCAAGCGTGCCCGCGCCGACAACCGCCCGCCCCCGTCGAACTGGCAGCGGGAGCGGAAACCCGCACAGCCTCACCAAGTCGGCACTCCGACCGGCTGTCTGCAACGCCGAAGAAGGAAGGCGACTGTCGGTCGGGAGAGCGCTGTGGCCGGTCAGGTCCAGCGCTGGCTGGGGTAGTCGAGCCACTCCCACTGGCCGACCTCGGCCCCGTTCGTGGTGGCCCAGTTCCGCACCTCCAGCACCTTGCCGCTGGTGGCGTTGACGAAGCGGACCGAATCGTTCGCGGCCTGGTATCCGGTCCAGCGCTGGCTGGTGCCGTGGTTGCAGGTCCATTGCACGACAGGCGCGCCGTTGTAGGTGGCGCCGCCCGCGGCTTCGAGGCACTTGTCGCTGTTGCCGTTGCGCAGGGACACGGTGCCGTCGAGGTGCCAGTCCAGGAACCACGCCTGGTTGGTCCCCTGGAGGCACTCCCACTGCTGTGCGGGTGCGCCGTCGTTGGTCGCCCACCCGCCGATCTCCAGGCATTTCCCGCTGTACGCGTTGCGGATGGTGTACGCCACGGGCTCGGCAGCGCGGGCAGCCGCGAGCGAACGGAGCTGCGGAGCCCGATCCGCCGCTGCCGAAGCGATGACCGGCGCGACGGCCATCTGGACGACCAAGGCCGACGCGGCTGCGAGCAGGACCGCTGTTCTGCGTCTCATGCGGGATTCTCCTTCTACTCGGGGGACGACCGCGCCATTGTCGGGTCCCCGACTGGAGGGCCGCTGAATTCCCGCCGACACCGGATAAAGTGCATGCACGCCGCCATAGTTCGGCCACGCGATTGGTAGGGCGGGGTGCGTGATCCGGCGCACGACCGACTCCGCGGCGCGGCGGAACGCCCGGTCGCCGGGCGGACCGCAGACAGGGGTCGGGGATACGAGACCACCCGTTCGGATCAGTCGTTGTCCCGGTCTTGTCCCGTCGGTTGTCCCCGGTTCTGTTCCCGGGTGCGCCGCATCCTCTTCTCGGCCGGCTTCCCGCCGGCCGTCACAGGAGAGGAGGGCCGGGGATGAGCCCGTCTCGATTCCACGTCCCGGTGCCGGACGAGTCGCAGCCGCAGCGTCCGTGCTTGCCCTTCCCCCTTGACCGGCAGGGAGGGGGGTGAATACATGATCATCACTTTCATCGCGGTCACGGTGGATCGGATCCCGTGTGACCCGAAGACGACGAATGAGGCATGACCTGATGTGACAGGAGAAGTGTGATGCACCGCCCACGTATCAAGTACGAGCACCTGCCCGTCCGCCACGGCGAAGACCTGGTGCAGATCGGCGGTTCCCTGCCGGGAGTCGCCGCGACGATCCCGGACCCGGACGGCACGGTGTGGACGCTGCTCACCCTTCTCGACGGGACGCGCGTGCTGGACCAGGTGGTCGCCGACCTGGTCCACCTCCACCCCGACGTACCGCCCCGCACGGTCTACGACGCGGTCGACACGCTGGCCGCCGCCGGCTACCTGGAGGACGCCGACGAACCGCTGCCGGAGGCGCTCTCCGAGGCCCAGCGGGAGCGGTTCGCGCGAAGCCGGGGGTTGTGGCGGTGGATGGACACCGCTCCGCGCACCACCGGGTGGCACGCGCAGTTGGCGCTGCGGCAGGCGCGGGTCACGGTCGTCGGTGTCGGCGGGGTCGGCAGCACCGCGGCCCTCGCGCTCGCCCAGTCCGGGGTGGGGTGGTTGCACCTGGTCGAACCGGACCTGGTGGAGCTGTCCAACCTCAACCGGCAGGTCCTGTACACCGAGAACGACCTCGGCCGCGCCAAGGTCGACGTCGCGGTCGAAGTGCTGCGCCGGCACAACGGCGAGGTCGAGGTCACCGGCGAGCGGACCTCCGTCGACGGAGTGGGGACGTTGCGACGGTTGGCCACGGGGTGCGACGTGCTGCTGATGGCCGCCGACACGCCTCACGAGATCCGTTCGTGGACCAACCGGGCGTGCCTGGACACCGGCACCGCCTGGGTCCACGGCGGCTATCACGGGCCCAGGGCGGGGGTGGGGTTGTTCGTGCCCGGCAGCGGACCCTGCTACGACTGCGCACGCACCGCCGCCGCACGCGAACAGCTCGCGGCACCGCCGTCGACCCCGTGGCCGGACACGAGCGGGACAACCGGGACGCACGCGGTGAACGCCGTGTCGGCGGGGATCTCGGGACACCTGGCCGGCCACGCCGTGATGAGCCTGATCACCGGGATTCCCCGGCTGCGGACGAACCGCCAGTTCGGGTACAACCTCATCACGTTGCAGCACAGCACGTTCTACGAATCGCCGGTACCGGAGCCGGACTGCCCCGCCTGCGGGCGGCCCGACGCCTGACCGGACCCGTCGGCGCGTGCCGGTGCCAGCTCGTCGGCACGCCGCCGGACCAGGTCGGCGCGCGGGTCGTCCAGACCCGCCAGGATCACGGCGGCCTGCCGCAGGTTGTGCGCAGCCCGGTCGTCCCGGCCGGTGGCGGACAGCGAGACGGCCATCGCTTCCAGCGCCGTGGCCAGGTGCGGTTCCGTGCCGCTGTGCCGCGCGTAGACGTCGACAACCTTCTCCCACAACCCGATCGCGGTGTCGTGCTCACCCAGTCCCTGCCGCGCGAGCGCCACGTCGTCCTCGGCGTAGGCGGTGATCAACGGATTCCCGGTGCGGCTGCGCAATTCCCACGCCCGTTGCGCGTAGTCCAGCGCCTCTTCGAAACGCCCCCGCACCACGTTCACCAGGCACAGGTTTCCCAACGCGATGGCCTCGGCCCCGGAGTCGCCCTCCTGCCTCGTCGCCTGCCACATCGCCAAGTAGAGTTCCGCAGCCTCGTCGTGACGTCCCTGTGCCTCGCGCAGGCTCGCCAACCCGGCCAACGCCCGCCGGTGCAGGACGCGATCGCCGGACCGGGCCGCCGCCCGCACCACGTTCTGGAAGTCGGCTTCCGCCGCCGCTTGATCGCCCGAACTCCGGTGACTGTGCCCACGCAGAACCCGCAGGAACGCTTCAGCCGCGCCGTCCTCCGACACCCGGGCGGCCTCGATCCCGCGTGATTTCGCCTCCAGTTCCTCCCGCCACCACGCCCGAGGTCCCAACCCCAGGTGACGTGACGCCAACGCCAATGCGATCACCACCGCGTGCATGCCGTGATCCACGGCCATGCGTTGTGCGGCCGACAACACCACGCGCTCCGACCGCAACCACTGCAACGCCTCCGCCCGGTCGCGCACCGGTGACTGCACGACGGGAAGATCCACCACCAGCCGGGCCGACACCGGGTACACGAGACGATCTGCCCGGTCCGCCACTGCGGCATACCACCCCAGCAAACGCGTCACCGCCTCCTCCCGCGCCTTGCGCGTCTCGTCCAAACCCGCGCGATGGGCGGCGTAGTCGTGCAACAGATCGTGCATCCGGTACCGATGACGGGCCACCTGCTCGACCAGGTGCTGTTCCGCCAACTCGTCCAGGACCCGAGTCGCGGAACGAAGATCCAGCGCGGCCAAGGCGGCGACGGCGTGCGTCCCGAACTCCGGCACGGGGTGCAACCCCGCCAGCCGGAACACCCGCGCGTGCACCGGGTCGAGCAGGGCGTAGGACCACTCGAACACCGACCGCACCCCACCCAACCCCCGCCACGACCGGTCCGCTCCGGCCAGGCCGCGCTGCTCCTCCCGGATCTCCTCCACCACGTCGGCCACCGACAGGAACGGGCGGGACGCCAGGCGCGTGGCCGCGACCCGCACCGCCAACGGCAATCGCGCGCACACGCCGACCAGTTCGCCCACCGCGTCGGGCTCTGCGGCGGCCCGCTCGCCGCCCACGATCCGCTCCACCAGGCGCACGGCGTCCACGGCGTCGAACACGTCCACCGCGACCCGCCGCACCGCCTCCAGCACCACCAGCTCCGACAGCGCGCCCCGACTGGTCACCAACGCCAGCGACCCCGCCGCGCCGGGCAACAGCGGACGCACCTGCTCGGCGGTCCCGGCGTTGTCCAGCACCACCAACACCTGCCGGACCGTCACCAGTGACCGGAACAACGCGCCCTGCGCCTCCACGCCTTCGGGAACCCGTCGCTCCGCGATACCCAGCGCGGTCAGGAAGTCCGTCAGCACGACCTGCGGGGGCAACGGGGCGCTCGGGCCGTAGCCGCGCAGGTTCACGAACAACGTGCCGCCCGGGAAACGGTCTTGGACGCGGTGCGCCCACCACACCGCCAACGTCGACTTCCCCGCCCCGGCCGAACCGTTCAACGCCACCACCGCCGCCCCGGCGCCGGCGTTGCGCTCCGATTCGGCCAGCAGGGCGTCGAGAGCGGCGACGTGGGCACCACGCCCGCAGAAATCGGGAACGGCGGCCGGTAGTTGTCGTGGCACCACCACGGCCGCTTCCGGGATCGGCGGCAGCACCACCTGATCGATTCGGCCCGCCTGCACCAACGCGCCGTGGACCGTGCCGTCCATGTCGTTGCTGACGCCGCCATCGGCCATAGGTTCCTAGTCTGGCCGCAATACCCGACAGGAAGGGCACTCTGGCCGATACGTCACTCCCCTGGGTTCCGTTTCTCCGCTCGAATGGTGGACGGCCCCGCCGGTGAGTGACGGCATCGCCCGGGGACTTCGACGCCGGCGAAAAGTATTCGTCACATGATCAGCGGCGGCGCGGTTCGTTTGACAGAGCCGGTTTCCGGGCTCCGCGCCTCGTCGTCAGAAGAAAGCGGTGACGGCGAGGGCCATCAGGCCGACCGCGGTGAGGGCCGACAGGAGCAGCAGGACGCGGGCCACCGCGCGGCCGCGGTCGGTCGAGGAGGTCATGGGGTCGTTCCGGTCAGCAGCCAGTGGATCGGGGCGGCCGGGTCGTCGTGGAGGGTGGCGGAGGAGGTGAGGTAGGTGACCACGAAGTAGCGGACGTAAGGGAAGTGGTGTTCCGCGGAGTGCACGATGTCGGCGTGGCCGTGGGCGATGAGCCACGCGCGGACCGCGGCGGGGCGGTCTGGTGGGCAGGCGGCGTAGGGATGGGCGGGGCCGGGGAGGGTGTCGCCCTTGGTGACGACGACGGCGATGCGGCGCGGCGTTGCGGTGTCGTGCTCGGCGAGGGTCTCGGTGAGCAGGTCGAGGACGGTCTTGGGGTCGGTGCAGGACGTGCGTGAAGCGCCGAGGACGTCGGGGTCGGCGCGGGAGCGGACGGCGGGAAGGGCGAGCGGGTCGACCACGAGGACCACGCCGTCGCTCAGGGCGAGGAAGACCGAGTCGGCGATGCGCTCGGCGTCCTGCACGATCTCCCCTGCCGCGTCGTACAGGTGCAGGAGCCGGTTGCGCACGTGCAGGGTGTGCGAGACCGGTTGGCTCACCGGCGTGCGCGGCGGGAACAGGCCGTCGGCCAGGAGGGCGCCGGTTTCGGCCAGCCTGCTGTCGGTGAACGGGTCCGCCGGGACGGCGTCGTGGTCGGACCTCATGCGGGCGACCGCAGTGTGCAGGAATACCGACTTGCCGGCTCCGGTGCCGCCGACCACGGGGACGTGACGCGTGGGCATCGTCAGGGTGGGGGAGGGGAGGGCAGCGCCGCAGCCGCCGCACTGCGGGGAGAGACCGCGTTTGCCGGTGAGCAGCAGCGTGGGCAGACGCCGGCCGCAGCGGCAGGTTCGGACGAACACGCCCTGCGCGCCCGGAACGAGCGCGTGGTGCTCGCGACCGCAGGGGCAGACGAACACCGGGCGGGCGAGTCGGGTGTGGCAGTGGGCGCACTCCGTCGTGATCCGCCTCAGCGCCAGGGAAAGCCTTTCGAACAGCCACAACGTGCCGGCCAGGAGCCGGAAACCCGTTGCTGCAACGGTGAGCAGCACCAGTTGCACCACCCAGGTGGTCGCCAGCAGGACGAGCACGAGCGTGTAGCCGATGGCGAACCCGGCGCGCGCGCTGAACGAGAGGAAGGGCACCGCGGGCGAGCGGGTGACGAGCTGGGACTCCCGGATCGGGCGCACCCGGCGCAGTCCGTCGGCTGCGAAGCTCTCGTCGACCTGGGCCAACCCGCGTTGGTGCAACGCCACGAAACAGGCCACGCCGAGACGCCGGTGGTCGCGCAGGGCCGGGCCGGACAGGTAACGCCGGTCGGCGGGATCGGGCGAGGAGTCCAGCGCCAGGTGCCGGGTGTCCGCCCGGGAGGCGAGGCAGTCGAGCGCTTCCCGGATGACGGCGACCAACGCCGACGTCAGGCTCAGCGCGAGCGCGGCGGCGATGACCGGCCCGGCGATCACGAGCCCGAACACGGCCGACAGCAGGTAGCGGAGGAGTTGGCCGATCACGTGGTCGTCCTCGCCACGCCCGCGAAGGTCGGTATCGCGCCGAACCCGGCGAGCAGCCACAGCAGCGGATCCTCCACCCGGTAGGCCACCGGTTCCCGCCTGCCGTCCGCGCGGTCGCCGAGTGCGGTCGCGGCGAAGTAGCGGTGGCGCCGGAAGGCGGTGTGGACCCCTCGGATGAGGTCCATCCTGTTCCAGTGGCCGAGCCAGGCGATGGTCTCGTGGTGGACGTCCACGCCGTCGGACACCGCGTAGCCGGCCGTCCGGGGCACGGGTCGCAGCAGCGGCGAACCGGGGTCGACCATGTCCCACACGGTGTCCAGCTTCGTCAGCACGACGGCCAGGGGAAGGCCGATCCGGTTGTGGGGGCGCAGACCGCGCGCGGCGCGCACGGCTTCGGCGAGCCGGGTGATCCCCGCGTCGTCGGGCACTGCGCCGGGTTCGACGGCCAGGACGAGGCCGTCGGCGTGCTCCAGGTTCGCCGCGGTTTCGTCGGCGCTGTCGTGGAACGCGATCACCACGGGCCGTGCCCGCGGCCGGACGCGCAGGCTGACCAGCAGCGGCTCGGGCCCCGGGTCGCGGTGCAGGACGGTTTCGGCGACCAGCACGCGGTCCCGCTCGTGCCGGAGCCTGCTCCTTTCGCCGAGCACGTCCAGGGACATGCCGGGGAAGCGGTCGTCCAGGTGCCCTTTCGCGATCCGCCGGACGACCGACGCCACCCAGGTGCTCTTGCCGGACCCGGCCGTCCCGACCACGGCGACCACCCTGGGGCGGCCCTCGACGTACTCGCGCGGCACGGCCTGCCCACACGCCGGGCAGACCCGGCGGGCCTTCGGAGCACGCCCGTGCGGGCACTGGCCCCGGCGCGCGGCGGAGACCGGGAAGTCGGTCGCGGCCTCGCCGCAACGTGAAGCGCACTGCCGCAGATACGCCTGCCCCGGCGTCCGGGTCCGGCAGTAGGGGCAGGCCGGGGCACGCCTGCCCGGGACGCTCCAGGTCGGCAGCGGCACGGCGGTCTCCTCTCGGGTCAGGGCACGACCAGGAGGTGCGGGGCGGGGTGGGCCAGCGCGACGGTCTCGTCCAGGGAGAACGCGCGGAGGAACACCGGCCGCCGCAGGTGGTGCGGCACGCGGAGGCGGACCGGCTCGGGCGGGCCGGGGGCGGGCAGCCGCAGGACCTCCAGGCCGTCCTCGGGGGCCAGCGGACGCGACCAGGACTTGGCGACGACCGCGATGTCGGGGGCGGGCTCCGGGCCGTGCACGGCCACCAGCAGCTCGCCCCGCCGCCACCAGGCCGCGCGCCGAACGTCGTAGCGCACCTCGCGCAGCCGGGTCGAGCACACCGTGACCATCGGCCCGAACCGGCCGGAGTCCACCACCGACACCCCGAACCAGTGCTCGCCGGGCAGGGTCGCGGTGATCCGCGCGCCCCGGCCCGCGTACGCGGACCTGCTGATCTCGACCGCGGTGGCCTGCGGGTCCTGCGGCCCGGTGGGCGGCCCGTCCAGCCGCCAGACCACCCGCACGTCGTTGGCCCACATCGGCCACTGCCACGACAGCACCACCTGCGGGCCGAACCGCCTGGCGTGCAGGCCGACGACCGGTTCCAGCGGCGGTGCCACCCGCGCCGCCGGGCCGATGGCGGCGAGCGGGCCGGACACCGTGACCGGCACGAGCACCCGCTGCCCGGCCAGGTCCGCCAGCGGGACCGATGCCCGGCCGGTGTCGCCGACCGCGACCACCCGGCCCGCGACCACCGCGTCGGCGGCACGGAGCACCTGGGGCGCGGGCGCGACCCCGTCGTGCGGGACGCGGACCACCAGCGGAGTGCCGCTCTGCCTGCTCCAGGTCAGCTCCACGGTGTCGCCCGAGAGCACCGCCCGCAGGTCGTCGACCTGGCGCGGGTTTCCCGGGCACTCGCCGCAGACCACCAAGCCCGCGCTGTCCTCGGGCTTCCCGGCCCGGCCGGGGTAGCGGGCGCGCACGAGGTAGCGGTACTGCACACCGGGCACCACGGCGGTGTCGTCGAACCCGGTCCCGTCGGGCGTGGCGACCTTCGCGATCTCGCCCGAAGGCGCGATCCTGGTCACCGACGCCCCGACCGCTCCGGGAGGCAGCCGCCAGCGGCCGTGCACCGCCAACACCGTCGACTCGGCCGTCAGGTCCAGCACCTCGGGCGCCGGCACGACCTCGCCGGTGTGCGCCCGCCCGCCGGGGACGCCGTTGCGCAGGGTCTGCACCGCGTACGACGTCGGCACGCCGGAGGGCGGCACGTCCGACAGCGTCAGGGCGTCGGTGTCGTGGGCGATCACCGTCGCGCCCCGGCTCACCCGGTAGGTCAGGCGGCCCGCGGTCGACGTCGTCTCCGACCACGTGATGACGACGGCGTCGTGGTGCGCCCGCGCGGAGACCTCGGCGGGCGCGACGGCCGGGCAGCGGCGCAGGCCCTCCTTGACCGCCGGGTCCGTCAGCTCGCGATCCGCTGCCAGGTAGCGGGCAGCCGCCTCCTCCGGCGCGGTGCCCTCCAACTCGCGGGCGGCCGCGAGATCGGCGGCCACCCGGTCCACGGTCGCGGCCAACTCGTCCCGGACGCGCTCCCAGTCCCCGGTCAGCGGTCTGCTCGACAGCACCACGAGCGCGGCTCGCAGCCTGCCGTCGGCGATGGCCTGCCGGTAGTCGGACTCCCAATCGGACCGGTGGACGCGGCGGCACCAGAGGGCGTAGGCGAGCGTGTCGGGGTCGCGCGGGAGGCCGCTCGCGACGCACCGCTGCGGGTCGGCCGCCGCGAGGAAACCGACCTCCTGGTAGCCCAGCAGCACGGCCACCGACAGCTCGGTGAGGAACTCGTGGCGCAGCAGCGGGCTCAGCCCGTCGGGCTCGTCCAGCGCCTGTTCGACGATCTTGAGCACGGTCAGCTCGGCCTCGACAGCGGCTCCTCGCCGGGTCCGCAGATGCGCGCGCCTGTGCCGGAGCGCGTCCGCGCGGACCTCCGGGCCGCCGTTCAACGCGCCGGTCAGGTACTCCCAGAGGCTGGGGACCCCGAGGTCGGCCAGCGCGGCGGCGATCCGGCGCGACCGGGGCGTGTCCGGCGTGATGCCCAGGCTCGCGGGCTCGCGCTCGACGGCGTGGTGCTGTTCGAGCGCGGCCAAGACGTCCGGACGGCTCCAGCGGCCCGCCGACTGCCGGACGAGGGCGGCGACGGCGGTGGGCGGCATCCCCGGCGCGGACCGCAGGAACTGGTCGACCACCTTGGCCAGGGCCGTGCGTTCCGCCGCCACGGCGGTCCGGTGCACCGAGCGCCCGCCGGGATCGCCCAGCACCCGCACGGCGGTCGGGTGCCCGCGCCGCAGCCGGTCCACGGCCTGGGTGTGCTCGCGCAGTTCGGGAACGCCCCACAGCGCCGGGACGGCGGTCAGCGCCGAGTCGATCTCGTCGGCGGTGCAGTCGGCGGGCAGGCGGTACACCCGGAACAGGTTCCGGTGGGGCGACCACCCCGTCTCGACCGGCGTGACGACGTCGTCGAGGTAGGCGCGGACGTCGGCGGCGCGGAGGCCGGGAAGGTCCGTCTCGGCCATGTCACCGCCGCAGGCCGGGCAGCGGCGCGACGACGTCGGTGTCGCGGCCGCGGACCTGGGTCTCGATCCCGAGCCGCGCGCCGTTGGCCGCGCGGGCGTCGATCCGCAGCACCCCGTCGGCACCGAGGGAGAAGTCCAGTTCGACCGGGTCGCCGCGCCGGCCGTCCTGCGGAAGCCCTTCCATGGTGCGCTCGTCGAGCCGGACGTGGTCGGCCTCGTCGTCGGAGAGGACGTCCGTCATGGACTCGTACACGGCGACCCGCATCGCGGTCTGCCCGTCGCGCACGGTGCACAACGTGTGCCGCCCGCTGGTGGGCAGCGGCGTGTTCGGGGTGATGATCCAGTGCACCGCGCTGCCGAGGGAGGGGCGGGCGGCGTCGCGCACGATCAGCACGCCGTAGCCCTTGGACGCCACGTCCACCACCCTGCGGGACTCGCCCGCGGCGACCTGGGCGGCACCCTTGGCCACCACCAGTTCCGCGTCGGCCGCGAGCCGTGGCGCGGGCAGGTGCGGGAACGTCTCGTCGAGCCTCCTGGCCACGGCGGGCGTCCGCGACATCCCGCCGACCAGCAGGACGTCGTCGATCCTCGACACTCCGGCGGCGCGGGCCTGCTCGATCAGGTCGCCGGTGAAGTCCAGGGTGCGGTCGAGCAGGTCGGAGGTGGCGGTTTCGTAGTCGCTGCGGGAGATGACCATGCGGTGCACGCGGCCCTGCGCGGTCCGCACGGTCAGCATCTGCTCGGTGGCGGTCGACAGCGCCACCTTCACCGCCTGGGCCTGCCCGAGCAGACCCGCCATCAGGCGCGGAGACGTCCGGGGGTCCTCCTCGTCGGGGAACTCGCCCAGCTGGTCGAGGACGAGGTCCACGAGCACCCTGTCCCAGTCCGCGCCGCCGAGCCGGGCGTCCCCGCCGGTCGCCACCACCCGGACCTCGTCGGGGAACATGAGCACGACGGTGACGTCGAAGGTGCCGCCGCCGAGGTCGTAGACGAGGACCGCCCGCCCGGCCGGGGTGCCGCGCAGGCCGCTGGCCAGCGCCGCCGCCGTCGGTTCGTTGACCAGGTCGAGCACCTCCAGCCCCGCGATGCGGCCCGCCTCGCGGGTGCGCGCCCGCTCCGCCGTCCCGAAGTAGGCGGGGACCGTGACGACGGCGCTGGCCAGCGGACCGGCGGCGGGCACCGCGGCACCGAGCGCCTCCAGCGCGTCCTCGACGGCCTGCCGCAGGATGAGGGCCGAGATCTGCTCGGGCCGCAGGTGCCCGCCGGGGACCGCGACGGTGTAGTCGCCGCCGATCTCGCGCTTGATCTCGGTGATCACCCGCCCCGGCTCGTGCGCGCGCTGGTCGAGCGCGAGGTCGCCCACCACCGCCGTGCCGTCCGCACCGAGGTACACCGCCGACGGGGTGGTCGCGCCGCCCTCCCGGTTGGCCAGCACCCTGGCCTGCCCGCTGCCGTCGACCACGCAGACGCACGTGGCGGTCGTGCCGAGGTCGATTCCCAGCCGGGGGCGGTCAGCGCTGGTCGTCATGCTCTCGCTCCTCCCGGTCGTAGGCCTCGGTGAGCTGGGCCGGCTGCGGCTGCACGTCCGCGGTGTCCAGCACCCACAGGGGAACCTGCCCCTCGCGCTGGGCGACGCCGCGCACCCGTCTGGGGAGGTCGAGCACCCCGGGGTCGCCCGACGCGACGAAGACCTGGGGAACCTGGCGGCTCGCGTCGATCCTGGCCATCCGCTCCGCGGCGACCTGGTCGCGGCCCAGGATGCGGACGTCCTCTTCCAGCTCGGCCGACCGCTTCAGCTTCTCCTGCTTGATGCTCTCCCGCTTCAGGTCCGTCTCCACCGCCGCGTTGGTCAACTGCTGGCTGAGCTGCCTGCTCTGCTGCCGCAGCTTCGCGATGTGCCGGAACTCCTCGTTCATCTCGTCGGACCGGAACTTGATCGCGCCGATGGTGGTCAGCCGGGGCGAGACGTTCTGCTCCCGCAGCGCTTGTTCGACCAGGGTCTTCAGCTCGGCGCGGACCTGGTTCTGGTCGCTGATGAACTCCTCGACGAGGTGGCTGTTGGACACCTCGTTGAAGTAGCCCTTGACGACCACCCCGAGCAGGCGGGTGACCAGCCGCTGCACCGCGGCCGACTTGCGCACGCCCGCGGTGCCGTGCTCCTCGTCGTCCTCGCCGAACCGCTTCACCAGGTGCGGCGCGGTCTCCGGCGGGATGACGAAGGTCTGGGTCAGCTCGACCGAGACGTGGAACCCGTCCAGGGTCACCTCGATCAAGTCCAGTTCGGAGTCGTAGCGGTCGGCGCTGACGTCCTTGCGGCCCCAGGAGAGGATCAGCTCCCGTGACGGAATCCGCACCACGCGGGCGAAGAACGGGTTGATCGCGTAGGTGGAGCCGCCCGGGAGCACCTCGGCCTGCGGACCGAACTGCCCGCCGTTGGCCAGGAAGATCCACGGGAACTGGAAGCTCTCGTGGCCCTCGATCCTCGGCGCGGGCTCGTCGGCGTCGACCGGGTGCAGCCCTTCGGTGACGATGACGACCCCGGTCTCCTCGCTCTCCACCGACACCAGCCGCAGGTCCTCCGGATCCAGGTAGTGGTGGGACAGCGGGACCGTCTCCAGGTCAATCTGGTTCTGGGTGAGGACGTTGAACATGTCGGTGTTGATGGCGTAGTAGCCCCCGCCGGGCAGCAGCGCCTGCTGCGGGCCCTGCTGCCCGCCGTCTTCGAGGAACTTCACCCCGTTCTGGAAGTAGTCGCAGTCGACGTGCCGGGCGAGGGTGTGGCCGTACGGCATGATCTCGCCCACCTTGGCCACCACCACGCCGATGGTCCGCAGCGGGACGTAGGTGCGTTTGACTATCCGCACCTCGAAGACGGTGGGGTGGATGGCGTACTGGCCGCCGCTGTTGAGGATCTCGATCTGCGGGCCCTGCTGCCCGCCCTCGTCGAGGAACGTCGCGAAGTCCTGGAAGTGGTCGCACGGGACGTGCCGGGCGATGGGCTGCCCGTGCTCCAGCGAGCCGCCCATCTTGGCGTGCACGATCCCGATCGAGTCCACCGGGATGCTGATCATGTCCTGGACGTCCCACCGGTAGAGCCGGCGCGGGCGGAAGTAGATGCGACCGCCGATCAGCAGCTCGCTCTGCCGGTTCACCGCCTGGGCGAGCGAATCGGCTAGCCGGAACGAGCTGTACTTGCGGGTCACCACGGCGAACCGGCCCAGCGGAACGTTCACGAGCGACTGCTTGACCTGCTGCACGACCAGCACGAGGAAACCCAGCCCGGCCAGGATCAAGAGCCCCGGCAGCACGTACCCGGTGATGTCATCCATCGTGCCGCTCCTCGCTGATCCGGTCGTGCACCGCGGTGACCGTCATGCTCCAGTTGTCGTACCAGCCGTAGGACCGCTCGGGCGGGCGCAGCGTCGGGAAGAACCCCGGGACGTCCACGCGGTCGGACACCCACGTCTCGTAGTCGTCGGAGATGGAGCCCTGACCACTCCACCCGAAGGCGCGGGCCAGGGTGAACATCCTGTTGCGCGAGCTGTCGGGCACCAGCGCCCGCTGGGCGCGGAAACCGTGCCTGCCACCGGTTTCCTCGTGCCACACCCGGGCGAACTCGTGCAGGAACGCCGTGCCGACGTGGCTGACGTGGGACCGGGTCATCCACCCCTCGTCCGACCGCCCGGCCGCCGCCAGCAGCATCTCGGTGGTCAGCCGGTCGGCCGTGACGAGATCGCCCGCCCGCAACGCGGTGCGCACCGCCGCGACGAGCGCGGCCGTGCGGTCCACCGGGCTCGTGGCGTCGTGCGTGCGCGGCTCTGTGCGCACCAGGGCGCGCAGTTGCGCGAGGTGGGCGGGACCGGGCAGTGCGTTGGCGCGCGCGTCGAGGAAGGCGTCCGGCTGCCGCGGACCGGCGACGACGATCCGCCGGACGGGGATGTTGAGCCACTCCGCGGCCAGTCGCATGTCGACCACCTCCGGCGGGGGCCGGTCGGTGACCAGGACCAGCAGCACGCCCGCGCCGTTGAGGGTGTCCGGAACGGTGGAGATCCGCACGGCGAAGCCGTTCTCCGCCAACAGTTTCCGCAGCCGGCCCGAGTAACCGCCGTGGGACGCGCCGCAGACCACCACCGACGCGGCCACCGATTCCAGCTCGGCGGCCACCTCGTCGGCGTCCGGCCGGTCCCGGTCCCGCTTCGACAGCGCCAGCCCCACCATCTCGCGCACCTCGCCCGGCACCGCGCGCAGGTCGGGATCCGCGCCCAGGATGGCCGGGATCACCTCGCCCGCCGCGCCGTCGCCGAACGGCCCTCGCCCGGTCGCGGCGTAGAAGACCACGCAACCCCAGGCGAAGACGTCGGACTTCACCGACGCGACGCCGCCTCCCCTGACCAGTTCCGGGGCCTGGTAGGGCAGGGTTCCCATCACCTTGCCGGTGCTCGTCAGGCGACCGATGTCGGCCACGGTGGTCGCGATGCCGAAATCGATCAGCACGGCGCGGGCCGCGCCGACCATCACGTTGGAGGGCTTGAGATCGCGGTGCACCAGCCCTTCCCGGTGGATGTCGCGCAGCGCCCGCGCGGTGTCGCGGGCGAGCGAGACCACGCGTTCGGCGGGCAGGCCCCTCCCGGGCACCGCCAGCCGGTCGAGCGGCTGCCCCCGGACCACCTCCGTGGCCACGTAGAGCGGGTCGCCCACCACCTGCGAGTCGACCACCGCGGCGGTGTACTCCGAGCGCACCGCCCGCGCCGCCGCGATCTCCTGGGTGAACCGCTTGCGGTACACGGGATCCGCCGCGTGCGACGAGTGGATGACCTTCACGGCCACCTGTTCCCCGGACGACTCCGCCAGGTATACCGTCCCCATCCCGCCTGATCCCAGTCTGCCCAGAACCCGGTAAGGCCCCAAACGCCTTGGATCACCGGGCCTCAGCCCCCCGACCTCTCCAATGACCATCCGTCACCTTTCCGGCACACGAACGCCCCCGACCCCTGCCACGCACCGGCCCACTCGCCCGCCGTGCGTCGCAAATGCGATTCTAGCCCGGCCGACAACAGCGCCGCGTGGATATCACGCTTTTGCCCTAGGCAATCGGCTCGTTGTGTTCCCCCGGCGAGGAACGCTCGCGAGTGCCCGTCCGGTAGGGGCTCTGACCTGGAATTATTGCCCTTGCCGTAAATCTGCGGAGTTAACGCCCGCAATGGGGCGATCTTGGCGAGGATGTTCAAGATCGGACTCCGACTGGCGCACTGTGCGGCACTCGGAACCGGTTGGCCCGGCACCCGGTCCGCGCCCCCTACAACCACTGCCCGAATTCGGAATTGCCCACCCGGGGACGCCCTGTTCGTGCCCGAACCGATATCCCACGCAGGATTTTCCTGCGGTACCGCGCTCAATGGCGGCCCCGCCACCGCCGTCCTCAAGAGGACTTCCCTCACGGCCACCAGCGCCGCGCGTCGGCGATCGCCGACGCGAGGCCGTCGGGAAACCCGGGCCCGGCGAGTTCGGCCAACCTCGGGGCCGCCTTGTCCAACAGCGCAAGACACGTCGTCCGACTGACCGACCGCATCGTGCGGCGAAGCAGCACGACCAGATCCGGGCCTTGCAGGACCGCTGCGGCGCGGGTCACCACCGCGACCAGCAACCCCCGGTCGCGGCTCGGTGCCGCGGCCGCGGCCCGTGCGAGCAGGGCGGCGGAGCCGAGGACGGGCACCAGGCCGGTGAGCGCCCGCGTCCGGGCCTCCTCGGGAAGGAGTTCGGCGGCGGAAAGCGCCACCTCCACCTCGGCGGCGGTCAGACCCGGCGCGGCAGAAGCCAGCGCGCGCGCCCTGCGGAACGGGTCGTCGATCGCCAGGATCTCGGTGAGCGTGCGGTCGGGGGGCGGGGGAGGGCTGTGTCCCACGGCGGTGGTGCGCTCGTAGGGCAGCGCGTACCCGGCCAGCACCCCGGCACGGGTCCGGCGACCGGCCGCCGCGGAGGCGTCGTCGTCGGGGGCGGGGGAGGTGGCGATGGTGCGGGCGGCGGTCAGCGCGGCGGCGAGCACCGGCGGCCGTTCGCCGACGGGCAGCCGGGCCGCGACCGCCGTCAGCAGGACGGCCCGCGCGTCGAGGTCGGAGATCCGGGCCGCGCCGGCGAGCACCTCGGCCAGTTCGTCGTCGGAACAGGTCGGGACGAGGGCGACGAGTTCGTCGACCCGCGCGGGTTCGCCGCCGTCCGCCGTGGCGCGCCTCAGCAGAGCACCGACGTGCGGCCGGGGCACCTCGCGCGGCGGGGTGGTCCGGCCTGCGGCGGACACCGCGTCATCGACGAGATCACCGGGCAGTTCCGGCAGGATGCGCCGGACGGCCTCCGCGCGGTCGTGCTCACCGGCGACGGAGGTCGCCGAGTCCAGCGCGTCCTGGAGCAGCCTCCGCCTGGCCTGCCCGTCCAGGCGTCGCGCGATCGCCGCCTGCGCGGCGGCACGCCACCCGCCGTGCCGCACCCGGGAGGCGATCGACACCGCGTCGGCCACGTCCGTCAGGTGCGGCGCGATCCGGGTTAGCACGTCGCCGGTGATGTGGGTGACGGGATCACGGGCAGCGGCCAGCGCCCACGCGACCGCCGACGGGCGGAGGCCGTCCGGCAGGAGCGGCACCAGTGCGGCGAGCAGCAGCGCCCTGGCCGGCGGCGCGTGCAGCCTGCGGGCGTGCGCGACCGCCCGGGCCGGCGTCCACATCCCGGCCCGCACCAGGGCGACCACCAGGTCGGCCGGGATGTTCGCGGTGAGGCTGGTGATCGAGGAGACCGCGAGTGCGCACCGCACCTCGCCCACCAGCGTCGGCACGGACCGGCCCGCCGCCAGCGCCTCGTCGGTGCCACGTGCGAGGTGCGCCCGCAGGGCGGCGATGTCGGCGAGGTAGTCGTCGACGGCGTCGACGTGCTCGTGGGCGGCGAACCACAGGTTGCCGGTCCGGTCCTCCGCGGTGAGCAGCCGGCGGAGTTCCTCGACCCGCCCGGCGTCGAGCAGGTGCCCCGCCAGGTGCCGCACCGGGTATCCCGACCCCGCCGTCAGCAGGTCGTGGTCGGCGGCCAGTCGCGGCAACCCGGCGTCGAGCCCGCCGAACCTGCCGAGGTGGTGGTCCACGATCCGGTGCCGTGCGGTCGCCGCCGCCGCACCGAGGGTCTCGCTCCACTGCCAGTCCTCCTCGGACCCGAGGTCGTCCAGCGGGCGGCCGTTCAGGAACTCCCGCAGGCTGGTGTGGTGGACGGCGAACCTGCGGGCCGTCGACCCCGAGCGCTCCACGGCGAGGAACGGCCGAAGGGTGCTGTGGCACCAGCGGCGGACCGCGTTCTCGTCGGCGTCGGCCGCCAGCGCGAGGTCGGCGGCGTCGAGCGGCTCCTCGATCACGGCGACCGCGCCCAAGAGCCGCAGCAGCCCGGCGTCCCAGGCCGGGCTCCGGCTCCAGCGGTCCACGGTGTCGGTGTAGTAGCGGGACAGGCCCGACGGCAGGGTCGCCAGGTCCCGCACGTCGCGAATCCCGTTCCGCAGTTCCTCGACGGCGTAGCGCAGGTACACCCAGACGCCCTGGCACCGGTTCGACAGCGCGGCGACGACCCCGTCGTCGGTCAGCTCCGGCGGCAGCACCGCGCGCAGGTGCGCCTCGACGTCCAGGCGGTTGCGCGGATCGTCGGCCGCCAGCCGCACTACGGCCGAGTTGCCGCCTGCGCGCGGCGGCGGGTGGCCGGTCCGGTAGGTGCCCACCACGAACACCCCGTCCGGCAGCACGAACGGCAGTCCCCACGGCTGCCCGTCGATCTCGGCCTCGTCCGCCCCGTCGACGACCAACACCAACGGGCCGCCCGCCGCCCGCGCCCGTTCGGCCGCCGCGCGAAGCACCACGTCGAACCCCTCCGGGGTGAACGCCCACTCCGGCACCATCGCGCCCGGCGCGATGTCCGCCAGGGTCCACCGCCGCACCAACTGGCCGACCAGGTTCTGCAACCCGACCCGCACCGTCGCGCCCCGGCTCACCCCGGCGAAGTGCCCCACCCACCCCCGCTCCCGCACCAGGAACGCCGCCAACGCCGTCTTCCCCACCCCGGCGTCCCCCGCGACCCAGACGTAGCCGCCGGGCATCCCGGCCAGCCGCTCGTCGATCTCCGCGAGCACCCACGCCCGCCCGGTGAACCCCTCGCTCAACACCCGGTCCGTCACCTGCCGGTGCTCCCGGACGGCGTTCTCCACCGACACCGCAGCGGGGCCCGCCGGCACGGGGGTGGGCGTCTGGCCCGGAAACGCGACCACGGCCTGGCGGCCGGGCGGGGAGGACTGGCGGGCGCGGGCAAGCGTGCCCGCAGAGGGTTCGGCGCCGTAGACCTGGCGCATCAGGGTGGTGAGGCGGTCGGTCCAGGCGGGGACGGCGATGTGGCGGCCGAGCGCGGACAGGGCGCGGACGCCGAGGAGCAGGAACTCGTCGGTCGGGTGGTGCTCGACCAGGACGTGCAACTCCTCCAGCACCCGGTCGGCGTGGCCGTTGTCCAGCAAGGCTTGCAGGTGGTGCTCTTTGAGCGCCCGGTGCCGGGTGGCCATGTCCTCGCGGCGGCGGTCGGCCCAGTCGCCGCCGAGGCCGGCCAGCGGGGTACCCCGCCACAGCGCGAACGCCTCCTCGAACCGGTCCGGGTCGCGGGTCTGCCGGGCCGCCTCGGCCAACGCCAGGAACCGGTGGTAGTCCACCAGCATCGGGTCGATGGCGAGCACGTAGAACCCGGGACGTGACCTGCCGTCCAGCCAGGCGCCGTCGCCGCCCGCGTGGGTCAGGGCAACGCGTATGTGCTTGGCGTAGGCGCGGATGGTGGACGCGGGTTGCTTGGCCTGCCTGCGTTCCGGGTTGTCGGGCGACCACAGGCAGTCGATCAGGCTGCCGACGCTCACCGGTTTGCCCGGGGACAGGGCCAACACGGCCAGCATGCACTCCTGCGTCCGTGTTTTCAGCCTGTGTTCGCCCTGGTCACCGCGAATCCCGACACCGTCCAACAGCCGGATCTCCACCCGCGCCCTCCCCGAAGGCTCGACCTGTCCGGAGTGTGACAGGCGGTCGGCCCGGGGAATCCGTAGCAAAGCGGGCTTGCACCCGTTGGACGCGAGTCGAGGGGCGAACCTCCCCGTCACCCCGGCCGACGATCTCGCCGATGCCGGTCCGGGACGGTGCCTGACCTGCCCTGACAACGTTGTCTCCGGGTCCGGCGGGGGTGCGGAGATCGACCGCGAGTGCGGTGTCCACGACCAGGCACTACCATTGTTGTCGTCACACAACCAAAGTTTTGTGAGGTGGAGGGCCCCGACACGGGCGTCCGTGCATTTTGGTGGAGACCGATCACGCAGTCCGGCAGGACGTCCCGGCGGACATGGGTTGGCACGGTGCCCCCTATCCCGGGGTGGTCGTTTCCGGCGACACGGTGAGCGCGGTCAACACCGCGGCCAGACGGTTGCTCCCGGGAGTCCTCCCCGGTACGTCGCTGCGCGAGGGGTCCGCCTGGCTGGCGGACGCGCACGACGGGCTCACCGTCGGGGATCGCGGACCGGCGACCGGCACGATCGGGCAGCGCAGCTTCGAGGCGCACCCGGCCGTCCACGCCGACGGCTCGGTGACCTGGTGGCTGGTCGACCACACCGACGTCGACCTGGCGCGGGAGCAGCTGCGCGTCGAACGCGAGCGCACCGCCCTGCTGAGCAAGGTCTCCTCCGCCCTGCTGACCTCGCTCAACCCGGACCGGTGCCGGCAGCTCACCGCGCAACTGGCCGCCGACCACCTCGCCGACGCCGCCCTGGTCATCGCGCCCGGCAGCGGCCGGGAGTTCCCGGTGACCCGGTGCACCCGGGGCGGGACCCCGGTGCACGACCGGCTCGCGATCGACCCCGACGAGGTGGCGGGCCTGGCCGAGGCGTTGCAGGGCTTCCCGCCGGTGCCGTCGCGGTGGATCGATCCCGGGTCCGCGCCCGACTGGCTGGTCACCGAGGAGTTCGGCGAGATCGGGTCGATCGTGGTGACCCCGCTGCCCGGCCACGGCGTGCCCGCCGGCGCGCTGGTGCTGCTGCGCCGCAGCCGGCACCAGGCCTACACCGAGGACGAAGAGGTGTTCGCCCGGCTGTTCGCCGCGCGCGCCGGCTCCGCGATGTCCGCCGCCCGGCTGTTCGCCGCGCAGGCGTCGATCACCGACATCCTGACGCGCGACCTGCTGCCGCCCGTGCTGCGCCAGGTCGACGGCGTCGAGTTCGCGGGCCGCTACCGCGCCGCGTCGGACACCGAGCGGGTCGGCGGCGACTTCTACGACGTCCACCCGGTGGGCGTCGAGGCCGACGACCTGCTGGCGGTGCTCGGCGACGTGTGCGGCAAGGGGTTGGAAGCGGCGGTGATGACGGGCAAGGTGCGCGGCGTCGTGCAGGCGCTGCTGCCCATGTCCGACGACCACTCCCGGGTGTTGTCGCTGCTCAACGACGCGCTGCTGAGCAGGCACTCCACCCGCTTCGTCACCCTCGTGCTGGCGTCGGTGGCCCGCTCCGCCGCCGGGGTGCGCCTGCGGCTGACCTCCGGCGGGCACCTGCCGCCGCTGGTCGTGCGGGCCAACGGCGTGGTGGAGGAGGTGCCCACGTCGGGCACGCTGATCGGGGTGCTGCCCGACATCTCGTCGACCACCGCCGAGGTCGTGCTCGCGCCCGGCGAGACCTGCCTGCTCTACACCGACGGCATCACCGAGGCCGTGGGCGGACCGCTGGGCGGTGAGATGTTCGGCGAGGAGCGGCTGCGCACCGTGCTGGCCTCGTGCGCGGGGATGCCCGCCGAGGCCGTCGCCGAGCACGTGCACATGGTCGCCGCCGAGTGGCTCGGGGACGGCGGCCACGACGACATCGCGCTGCTCGCGATCACCGCCCCGCGCGGACGGCACCTGACCGCCGTCGGGGGGCACGGCCGGGGGCGGTACACCACGTGACGGCTACCAGGGACCTGGCCCGGGAGGCCGGCGACGCGCTCTGGGACGCCGTCGTCAGGGGCGACGACCACGCCGCCGGGCACGTCGTGCGCAGCGCCTTGGACGACGGGCTGGACCCGGAGTCGGTGCTGCTCGACGTGATCGGCGGCGTGCAGCGCAAGGTCGGCGCGGAGTGGGCGGCCGACCGGCTCACCGTCGCCCAGGAGCACGCCGCCACGGCGATCAACGAACGGGTCATCGCGCAGCTGAGCGCGGCGGTCCGGTACCCCCGGCCGCACCGGGCGCGGATCGCGGTGGCCTGCGTGGACGGCGAGTGGCACGCGCTGCCCGCCCGGCTGCTGGCGGAAGTGCTGGCGCTGCGCGGTTTCCGCGTCGACTACCTCGGGGCGCAGATCCCCACCCCGCACCTGATCACCCACCTGCACACCACCGGTCCCGAGGCGGTGGCGCTGTCCGGCTCGCTCGCGCCGAGGCTGCCCACCGCGCACGCGACCATCACCGCCTGCCAGGCCGCCGGGACGCCGGTGCTGGTCGGCGGCAGCGCGTTCGGCCGCGACGGCCGCTACGCCCGCCTGCTGGGCGCGGACCTCTGGGCGCCCGACGCCCGAACGGCGGCGGACCTGCTGGCCGGGGGAACGCCGATCCGCAGGCGGGACGCCCACCAGCCGATCGACGACCTGCCCCACCTGGCCGACCAGGAGTACACCCTGGTCACGCGCTCCGCGACCCGGTTGGTGCGGTCCGTGCACGCGGGCCTGGACGGGGCGGATCCCGGGTCCGGCCACACCCCCGAGGACTTGGCGCACGTCGTCGACTACCTGGGCACCGCGCTCTACACCGACGACCCCTCGCTGCTGACGGGCTACCTGACGTGGACCGCCGACATCCTGGCCGTGCGCGGCGCGCCCACCGGTTTCCTCGGACCGGCGCTCGACCTGCTGGCCACCGAACTGCGCGACTTCCCGCGCGCCACCCGCCTGCTCCGCGAAGCCCGAACCGCGATCGCCCGAACAACTCCCGAGACCGAGCCAGGACCCGCCGCATGACCACAGCGAAGAACCTGACCTGCACCCTCGTCTCCGCCGACACCGACCGCGCGGACGTGGACGTGTCCGGAGACCTCGTCTACGACTCGGGCGCGGAACTCCTGGACGTGGTGGGGCAGGTGCTCACCTCGCACCACCCGGCGGTGATCGCGGTGGACTGCTCGAACCTGACCTACTGCGACTCGCACGGCCTGTCGCTGCTCCTGGCCACCCGCCGCGCCGCGACGGCCGCCGGCGCGACCCTCCGCCTGGACAACCGTCCCGCCTTCCTCGACCGCCTGCTCCAGCGCACCAACACCTACCACCACCTCACCGCCGCCACCACGTCCGGCCGGGAACAACAGCCCAGGTCCTGACCCCTGACGACCTGCGGCCGACCCCACCCGCGACCCGTCACACCGCGATCCCGGCCTGCGCGACCTCGCTGACCGCCCCTAAGCGGCCGGGTTCCCGGAGGAGACCGTCGGCTGGAGGTGTGTCGCCGTGCGGACGAGGCCGGCGACGCCCTGTGATCTGCTGTGCGGCGGCCAGGCGATGACGGTCGTGACGGCCGGCGCGTCCGGCACCGGCACGATGGCGTGATCGTCGCGCAACCGGGCTCGGAGCGACTCGGGCATGACCGCGCAGGCCCGCCCGAGCATGATCAGCTGGGTCAACTGGGTGTGGTCGCGGACCTGCGGGCCGGGGCCGTCCGGATAGCTCCCGTCCGGTCGGGGCCAGCGCGGCAGGGGCAGGTCGGTCAGGGCGGCGACCTCCGCCATCGACACGTGGGACCGGTCGGCGAAGGGGTGCCCCGCGGGCAGGACCACGACCTGCTGTTCGGTGTGCAGGTCTTCGGTGTCGAATCCGGCCACCGTGTCGTAGGGCCGTTGGAGCAGGGCGACGTCGGCACGTCCGTTGCGCAGCAGGCGTTCCGACTCGCCGGGCCCGCACAGCACCACCTCGACGGCGACAGCGCCGGGCGCGGCGGCGTAGGCGTCCAGCAGCTTCGACAGCAGCTCGCTCGACGCCCCGGCTTTGGTGGCCAGCACGACACCGGGCCGGTCGGCGGCGGCGCGGCGGGTGCGGTGCTCGGCGGCTTCGACCGCTTCGAGGGCGAGCCGGGCCTCCCGCAGGAGCACCGACCCGGCCTCGGTCAACGTGATCGCGCGCGCGGCGCGGTGCAGCAGCACGACCCCGAGCCGCCGTTCCAGCTGCTGGATCGCCCGCGAGAGCGGTGGTTGCGCCATCGCGAGCCGTTGCGCCGCCCGCCCGAAGTGCAACTCCTCGGCGACGGCGACGAAGTACCGCAACTCCCGCGTCTCCACCACGTCATGGTAGCCGGCGCCTACCACGACCAATACCCGTGCGGTATCGCCGCCCACCCGATCGGTCTTGGACGTGCCACCCGGGTCGGCAACATGATCGACGGCATGAGTGGACGGACGATCGCGCTGGTGACCGGTGCGAACAAAGGAATCGGATACGAGATCGCGGCGGGCCTGGGTGCGCTCGGCTGGCGGATCGGGGTGGGCGCGAGGGATCGCCGACGACGCGACACCGCAGTGGCGGAGTTGCGCGCGGCCGGGACCGACGCGTTCGGCGTGCCGCTCGACGTGGACGACGACGCCGGCGTCGCGGCTGCGGCGGAGCTGATCGCCGACCACGCCGGAGGGCTCGACGTCCTGGTCAACAATGCCGCGATCACCGGCGATCTGCCGCAGACGTCCACCACGGTCGACCCCGCGACGGTGCGGGCTGTCGTGGAGACCAACGTGATCGGCGTCATCCGGGTCACCAACGCGATGCTGCCCATGCTGCGCCGCTCGGCGTCACCGCGAATCGTCAACATGTCCAGCAGCGTGGGCTCGCTCGCCGTGCAGACCACGCCCGGCGTCGACCTGGGCCCGGTTCCCACCGCGTACGCGGCGTCGAAGACCTTCCTCAACGCCATCACCGTCCAGTACGTCAAGGAATTGGGCGACACCAACATCCTGGTCAACTCCGGCTGCCCCGGTTTCACCGCCACCGACCTCAACGGCTTCCGGGGCGTCCGCACCCCACAACAGGGTGCGGCGATCGCGATCCGCCTCGCGACCCTGCCCGACGACGGACCGACCGGTGGTTTCTTCGACGACGCCGGAGTCGTGCCGTGGTGACGGGCACCCCGGTACCTCCGACGCCGTCGAGCCGCTCGACGTCCGTGTCCGCCGCCGAGGCCGAATGTGCCCGTGTGGCGGGGGTTTTGCGTCGGGTCGGCGGGTAGTCGGCAGGTAGCGGGGGCTTTGCGGGCGTGGGTGGCCTGCTCGTAGGCGTAGGCGTAGCCGAGGAGGTGGGCGTCGGTGAAGCGGGTGCCGATGAAGGACAGGCCCAGGGGCAGGCCGTTGCGGGTGTGCCCGGCCGGGACGGTGATGTGGGGGTAGCCGCCGGCGGAGGTGTTGCGGGTCGAGGTGGCGAAGGGGATCGCGCCGGGGCCTGGTGTTCGAGGGTGGGGGTGGGCGCGGTAGGTGGGGGCGGTGATGTCGCCGTCGGTCCGGTCGGCGAGTTCGAACAGGTCCCGGCCGGACTTGGCCGGTTCGACGTCGGCGTGCTGCTCGCCGTAGTCGATCAGGCCGGTCAGGTCCTGGGGGTGGGTGCCGGGGGTGGCGGCGAGGTAGGCGTTGAGGTCGTGCTTGAACTCGGTCAGGGCCGCCGGCAGCAGGTGGTTCGCGGCCATGTCGTCGGTGCTCGGGACGTCGGCACCTTCCACCACGGTGGCACCGAGGTCGCGGAGCTGGGCCACGGCGGCGTCGAAGACCCGGTCGATGTCGGGGTCCGGGCCGGTGTGCCCTTGCACCAGACGCCGATTCGCTTGCCGCGCAACGTATCGCGGGTGAGCACGCCGCGCGGGTCGGCGGGCAGCGCGCCGGCGGCGGGGGAGGTGTCGGGGTCGGCGGCGTGCATCGCCCAGAGCGTGAGCGCGGCGTCGGTGACGTTGCGGGCGATGTGCCCGGGGGTGTCGTGGCGCGAGGTGATGGGTACGACGCCGCTGCGGCTCACCACGCCCAGCGAGGGGCGGATGCCCACGGTGGAGTTGGCGGCGGCCGGGCACAGCATCGAGCCGTCGGTGTCGGTGTCGGTGGTCACCACGGCCAGGCTCGCGGCGGCTGCGGCGGCCGAGCCGCTGGACGAGCCGCACGGGCTGCGGTCGAGCACGTTGGGGTTGCGGGTCTGGCCGCCGGTCGCGCTCCAGCCCGCGAGGGCGTCGGAGCCCCGGAAGTTCGACCAGATCGACAGGTTCGCCTTGCCCAGCACCACCGCGCCGGCCTCCCGCAGGCGTGACACGAGGAACGCGTCCCGCGCGGGTTTCGACCCGGCGAGCGCGGTGGAGCCCGCCGTGGTCGGCTGCCGGTCGTTCGGGTTCACGGTCTCGATGCGCCGCAGGAAACCCCGTCCATCCCGTTCCGCAGGTCGACCAGGCAGAGCGCCGCGACGCCCACCACCACAGCGGATACCGACTTCCTCGCCGTCGACCGCACCCGAACCCCTCCACTTCCCGGACCCGCGGTCCCCGTCCACGACGGCGCATCACACAGGTTCCTTCGTCTACAAGGGAATCTAGGATCGGTCCACCGCCACGGCGATCCGGTTGACGCCCGGTCCCCGGCAGCGCCGGCACCACCCCGACCCGGGGTGCACGGGCATCCGCGCGCCGGTGTGGTCGAGTAAGCAGTTCCCGTCCGCTGGGGATCGCGCGAATTCGCGCGACCGGCGCGGGTGTCCACCGCAGTTTGCGGGTTGATCGCGGGCCGGCCCTGGCCAGGTGAATTGGTTCGCCGGCGGATGGCTGGCCGCGGAATCGAAGCTGGTCCTCGTGCCTACTCTGAGTTGTTCCACGTGCGGTGCCGAAGACCTGGATGGCGGGTTTCCGGGTGGGTCTTTCGTGATAGGAATCTACCGTCACCTCCCATCGTGATCGAAGGAGCGTGTGATGCGAAGATTCGTTGTCCTTGCGGTGGTTTCGTCCGTGGTGGCGGGGTTTTTCGCGGCACCTGCCGCTGCCGCCGACCCGGGCGGTGTGATTTGCACCGGCACGCAAACCGTCACCTATTCGCCCGGGATCGTTCTCCAGCCGTCGGTTCAGACCATCCACTTCTCGCACGTCCTCGCCCCCTGCGCGTCCACCGCCGTACCGGGGTTGACCGCAGGGCTCAGCGCGGGGACGGCCACCAGGTCCGCGTCGTGCCTCGACCTGGTCGAGTCCGACAGCGCTGTGCTCACGTTCCAGTGGAACACCGGTGAGAGCAGCGTTTTCACCTACAACCGGACGGTCACCACGGTCGGCGGCTCGACGGTGGTCACCCTCACCGGCTCCGTCACCTCCGGGTTGTTCGCGGGTGCCACGGCGGTGATGGTCGTGACCGGGCCCGCCGTCAACCTGCTCGACTGCCTGCAGGCACCCGGATTGACCAGCCGGCCGGGCGTGATCACCCTCGCCATCACCTGACGCACGGCCGTCCCGCTTCTCCCGAAATCGCGCGGGATCCGGTAGTCCGTCGGAACCGGGGCCGTCATGATGACGGCGTCTCACCTTTTCCGGGTCACTCGTCCGCAGGCGGGATTGTGCCCGCACATTGCGGTTTCACTCGCGTGTTCGAATTTCGCGGTTGTGTCCATGCATCCTGTCGTGCCGCGCAGGGGTCGGGGCAGGCGTGGACTTTCCCAGAGGAAGGCCGTATGAACACAACACTTTTACCGGTGCCGCGCGGACAAAGCGGAAGACTTCGCGGTACCGCCCTGGCGGTGGGTGCCTCGCTGGTGGCGGCAGGTCTGCTCGCCGCGAGCGCCCAGCAGGCCAACGCAGCGGTCGAACGGCATCCGTTCGTCTACGTCGCCAACAGCGGCTCGAACACGCTGACCGCCTACGACGCGGCCACGTCCGCAGTGGTCGGGACGATCGTCGTCGGCGCGACTCCGCTGGAGGTCGCGGCGACCCCGGACGGCGATTTCCTCTACGTCACCAGGAACGGCGGCGGGGTCGCGGTGGTCGACACGGCCGCGGCGAGCGTCGTGACCACCATCCCGGTCGGGGCCAGTCCCCTCGGTATCGCGATCGCACCGGACGGGTCCCGCGCCGTGGTCGCCAACACCGGCTCCAACACGGTGTCGGTGATCGACACCGCCACCAACGCGGTGACCGCGACCGTCGGGGTCGGCTCCATCCCGGTCACCGTCGCGATCACGCCCGACAGCGCCAAGGCCTACGTGGCCAACCTGGGTGCGGGCACCGTCTCCGTGGTCGACCTCGCGACGGCGACGGTCACCGCCACCTCCACCGTCGGCGGGCCTTCCGACCAGATCACCGGAATTGCCATCGCCCCGAACGGCACCACCGCCTACGTCGCCCGCTACGGCTCCGCGTCCGTCGCCGTGATCGACACCGCGACCAACACGCTGACCACGACCGTCGCCGTCGGGGCGATCCCGTCGGGCGTGGTCGTCAGCCCCGACAGCAGCCGCGCCTACGTCGCGAACATCGGCCCGGACACGGTGTCGGTGGTCGACACGGCCACCAACACCGTCGCCGCCACCATCGCCGTGGGCAGCAACGTGAGCCGGGTGGCCGTCACCGCCGACGGCGGGACCCTATACGCGGCCAACAACGGCGCGGCGTCGGTGTCCCGGATCGACACGGCCACCAACACCGTCACCGCCACCTTCGGCGTCGGCTCCGGGCCCTTCGGCCTGACCACCGCGAACGTGGTCCAGCCCAGGGTCACCGCGCTCAGCCCGGCCACCGGCCCGCCCTCGGGCGGCACGGCCGTCACGATCACCGGCACCAGCCTGGCCCACGCGACCTCGGTGAAGTTCGGCACGACGAACGCCGTGTTCACGGTGGTCGACGACACCACGATCACCGCGACCGCCCCCGCGCACGCGACCGGCGCGGTCGACGTCGTCGTCACCGCCCCGACCGGCACGAGCACGACCTCGGCCGCCGACCGGTTCACCTACCTCGACCCCGCGCCGGTGATCACCGGCGTCACCCCGGCGGCCGGCCCCTCGACCGGCGGCACCCTCGTCACGATCACCGGCACCAACTTCACCGGCACCACGGCGGTGGCCTTCGGTGCCACCCCGGCCGCCTCGTTCACCGTCGTCGACGACTCGACGGTCACCGCGACCGCGCCCGCCGGCACGCCGGGCGCGGTCGACCTCACCGTCACCACCGCAGGCGGCACCAGCTCCGTCACCACCGCCGACCGCTACACCTACGTCGCCGCGCCGGTCGTCACCGCCGTGGCCCCGTCCGGCGGCCCGACCGCGGGCGGCACCGCCGTCACCATCACCGGAACCGGGTTCACCGCCGCCACGGCGGTGCGATTCGGCACAACCGCCGCGACGTCGTACACCGTCGTCGGTCCGACCTCGATCACCGCGGTCGCCCCGGCCCACGCCGTCGGGCCCGTCGACGTCACCGTGACCACGGTCGGCGGCACCAGCGCGACATCGACCGCCGACCGGTACACCTACGCCGACGCGGACGTGTCGGTCACAGTGGCGGACTCCGCCGACCCGGTCGCCCTGGGCGCGGCCCCCTACACCTACACCGTCACCGCGGCCAACGCCGGGCCCAGCGCCGCCACCGGCGTCACGGTGTCCACCACCCTCGGCGGCACCGCCGCGACGCTCGACTCCGCCTCGGCGTCGCAGGGTTCCTGCACCGTCAGCGGCCTCACCGCGACCTGCGCCCTCGGGACCGTGGCCGCCTCCGGCTCGGCGAGCGCCACCATCACCGTCACCCCGTCGACGACCGGCACCGTCACCGCGACCGCGACCGCGTCGGCCACCGAGCCGGACCCCGTGTCCGGCAACAACACCGACGCCGAGTCCACCACGGTGAACAACGCCCTCGGCTGCACCGTCGTCGGCACCCCCGGCAACGACACCCTCAACGGCACCAACGGTTCCGACGTGATCTGCGGCCTCGGCGGCAACGACACCATCAACGGCGGCAACGGCAACGACACCATCTACGGCGGTGCCGGCGACGACACGATCGACGGGGGCAACGGCGACGACACGGTGTACGCCGGTGCCGGGAACGACTCCATCGGCGGCGGCAACGGCGCGGACTACCTCTACGGCGAGGCCGGTGACGACACCAACTACGGCGAAACCCTGCTCGGTTCGCTGCTGTTCCTGTTCGACAACGGCAACGACCACATCTACGGCGGGCCGGGCAACGACGACCTCGACGGACAGAACGGCAACGACGTCCTGGTCGACCACGACGGCACCGACACGATGAGCGGCTCGCTCGGCAACGACAGCATCGACGTCCAGGACGGCATCGGCGGAGACACCGCCAACGGCGGCCTCGGCACCGACACCTGCACCGTCGACAGCACGGACACCACCACCGGCTGCTGACCCGGTCCACACGGCGGTGCGCGGACGACCTGTCCGCGCACCGCCGCACAGTCTCTGCGGGCACGTCCGGATGCGGCTCACTCGTGCCGAGGTTCGGTTGCCGGAGCGGCATGGCCGACGAGCGGGCTTCGGCGGGAACCACCGTCCTGAGCAGAGCGAACGGTCCGATGGCGGCGTCGAGGGGAGTCGGGGAGAGCGGTGGAGGCGCAGCGGTCCGGCGTTGGTGAAGCCGCTGACCGTGGGCGAAGGCCGTGGGTGCGGTGGTTCGCCCAGAGATCGTTACGGCGCAGCGGTGTTCTCGGTGCCCCGGTCGATGCCGAGGGTGGCGATGAGGTCTTCGTGGAGTTGGAACCACACGCGGTGGCAGGAGTCGATGTTCGTCTTGTCGATCCAGTCGTGGTGTCCGTCCTGTGCCCGTCGCAGGGCTGTCGCGAAACGGGTGTCGTAGCCGGCGAACCTGGCCAACACCCCTGCGAGACGGGCGACGAGTGCGGGCAGAGCGTTGTCGAGTGCGGTGAGTTCGGTCAGGACGCGCCCGTCCCAGGCGGTGTCGACGTGGTCGTTGGACGCGAACCTGTCCTGGCCGGTTGGTCTGATCTGCCAGTCGGTGACCGCGCGGAGCAGTCGGGCGTTGAGCGGGAGGAAGTCGCGGTAGACGGCCGCGATCCGGTTCTCCGGGTCGGCACCGTCGCGTTCGACCGCGAGCCGGCGCTCGTTCTCGATCTTGCCGGAATCGGTGAGCGACCAGCCGCCGAGGTCGGCGAACTCGACGTGCTGCACCCAATTCCGGCGTTCCGCCTCGCGCAGCACGCGCAGGGCCTCGTCCGGGCCGGTCCGGGCGCGTTCGGCGACCTCGGCGGTGTTCGCGAAGCCGAGGAGTCGGACCGCGTGCAGGATGAGCAGCTCCGAGGCTGACCGGTGGGTCACGACCGCTTGTCCTGCCGCGCGCTCAGGCGGTTGACGTACTGCTGGCACGCCTGGGGGGAGTGGAAGCCCATGGCCTCCGCGATCTGCGTCCACGTCAGACCCTCGCCCCGGGCCGTGAAGATCAGCCCGATCTCGACTCCCTCGACCTCCGCCCGTGCCGCCGGGAGCAGCGTCAGCGCGCTCAGGAGGTCGTCGCGGGTGAGTTCCGCCGACCGCCAGAGCGCGTACTGCGTGAGGTCGACCGCTGTCGGTGGCACGGGAGCAGGTCGCCACGGACGCGGCTCCAACCGGCCGGCCCCCAGCTCCACGAGTCGGTCCTGCGCCTCGCGCTCACGTTGGCCCTGCGCCTGATCGGCGCTCGGGGCCCGGTCGAAGTCGTGCTTGCGCTCCATACCGCCCACCCTGCTACCTTCAACACAATGTTGTCAACGTTTTGTTGATGGGCGGCGTGGTGCTGACAAGACTCTCCGACGCGAATCCGTCGAGCTGCGGAGGCAAGGCGGCAACGCTCGGGGCGCTTCTTCGCGATGGCCTGCCGGTGCCTGACGGTGTCGTCGTGACCTCAGACGGCGAACAGCACACCGACTCCGGGCAAGCGCTCCGCACGGCGGTGGCCCGTGAACTCGAACGGCTGGGCGACCCCGTGGTGGCGGTGCGCTCGTCGGCCGCGAACGAGGACACGGCACAGGCTTCCGCTGCGGGCCAGTACGAGAGCGTCATCGGCGTTCGGGGAGCCGACGACGTGTGCGAGGCCATAGCGGTGTGCCGGGCGTCCGCCCGCGCGGCACGAGTGGCCGACTACTGGAACCGGACCGGCGGCAGCACTCGACGCTCCACTCCCGACATGGCGGTGCTCGTGCAGCGCGTGATCGAGGCCGAGGTGTCGGGCGTCATGTTCACCCCCCAGCAGCCGGGAGGTCCGACCCGCATCGAGGCGTCCTGGGGTCTGGGCATCGCCGTCGTGAGCGGAACCGTCACTCCCGACGCCTACGAGGTCGCACCGGACGGCTCCATCGGGTGCACGATCGGCGGGAAGGCGATCCGCGTCGACCTGGACCACGAGCGTCGCGGTGTCGTCACGAGCGTCGTCGCGGAAGCAGCGCGAACCGCGCGGACCCTGGACGACGACACGGCAACCACCCTCGCGAGGCTGGGAAGCCGGATCGCCGCCACGCTCGACGGCCCGCAGGACATCGAATGGGCGGTCGCGGCCGGCGAGTGGTGGATCCTGCAATCCCGCCCCATCACGGCCTCGCTCCCGGCGATCCCCGTTCCCGACGCGGTCGCGCCGTCCCGGGCGTTGAAAGGGATCCCCGGTTCCCACGGGAACGTGACCGCGACGGCGCGCATCGTGCGCGGCCCGTCGGACTTCCGGACCGTCCGCCGTGGCGAGGTCGTGATCTGCCGGTACACCGACCCGTCCTGGACGCCGCTGTTCACCATCGCCTCCGGTGTCGTCACCGAGACGGGCGGAGCCCTCTCCCATGCCGCGATCGTCGCCCGGGAGTACGGGATCCCCGCCGTGCTCGGTGTCGCGGACGCCGCGACCTCCATCCGGAACGGCGACCGGATCACCCTCGACGGAACAGCCGGGACCGTCACCGTCCTCTGAACCCGACCGAACGACCACTCCGAGGAAGGAGATCGGGAGACACGCGCCTCCCGACCCGCACATGGCGACGAGATACCTCTACATCTCCCGGCACGGCGACGCCGACGCCTTCGGCAACCTCACCGACACCGGCCGCGAGCAGGCCAGGCTGCTGGGCAAGCGTTTGGCGCACCTGCCCATCACCGCCGTCTGGCACTCACCACTCCCACGGGCCGCAGACAGCGCGCAACAGCTCAACATCCTCCTCAGCGGGAACGCGCCCGTGGCCGAGGCTCCGGAACTCATCGACCACGTGCCCTACGTGCCGTCCCAGGGGGAGACCCCGCAACCGTGGATACCGTTCTTCGACGGCTACGACACCGCCGAAGCCGCCGCCGGGAACGAGGTCGCCCAAGCGCTCACCGCGAGGTTCGCCGTCGCGCCCGAAGGCGACACAGACGTGCACGAGGTGCTCATCACCCACGCGTACCCCATCGCCTGGCTCGTGCGCGACGCCCTCGGCGCTCCGCCCGTGCGCTGGCTCAGCCTCAACAGCGCCAACACCGCGCTCACCGTCATCGAGTACCGGCCCGGAATCCCGCCCGCCGTCACCATGTTCAACGACATGAGCCACCTCCGCGCCGACCTCCGCTGGACGGGCTTCCCCGAGACCGTGCGCCCCTGATCGAGTACGGGTGCGGAGTCCGACCACCGCACAAGGCGGTGACGCACGATCCGTGCCACCTCCGGGCGATCGCCCCGCACCGCGAGCGGGACGCCCGCCCCGGGCCGCTTGGTCAGCAGGTGGCGCAGCATCCGCCGGTGGTCGGGGCCGCGCTCGACGCCTGGTCCGCGACCTCGACGGGCGTGGTGGCGCGGATGATCGCGGAGTGCATGTCCTCGGCGACCTGGTGGGTGGGGGTGATCTCGATGTCGGTGAAGCCGGCGGCGGCCAGGTGGTCGCGGTATTCGGCGAACGAGAGGGCTCCGGCGATGCAGCCGACGTAGCTGCCGCGTTCGGCGCGCTGGTCGGCGGTGAGGTGGTCGGCGGCGACGACGTCGGAGATGCCGATGCGGCCGCCGGGGACCAGGACGCGGGCCATCTCGGCGAACACGGCGGGCTTGTCGACCGAGAGGTTGACCACGCAGTTGGAGATCACCACGTCGATCGTGTCGGCGGGCAGCGGGATGGCCTCGATCGTGCCTTTGAGGAATTCGACGTTGGTGGCACCGGCCTTGCGGGTGTTGGCCAGGGCGAGGGCGAGCATCTCCTCGGTCATGTCCACCCCGTACGCCTTGCCGGTGGGCCCGACGCGGCGGGCGGAGAGCAGCACGTCGATCCCGCCGCCGGAGCCGAGGTCCAGGACCCGCTCGCCCTCGCGCAGGTCGGCGACGGCGGTGGGGTTGCCGCAGCCCAGGGACGCGGCGACCGCGTCGGCGGGCAGGGCGTCGCGGTCGGCCCCGCTGTAGAGGCCGGACCCGAAGTTGGCGTCCACCTCGACCGGGGACGGCCCGCAGCAGCCGGATGTCGTGCCGCCGGTGGTGACGGCGACGGCCGTGGCGGCGTAGCGCTGCCGGACGGTCTCGCGCAGGTCGGTCGCCTGGTCGCCCATGGGATGGCCCTTCTCGTGCCTCTGATTCGACGTTTGTCTATCCAAGCTTGCGCACTGCATCGAAGCTTGTCAATATAGAAGCATGTCGAAACAAGAGCCGGTCACGCCGCCCGCCCGGTCCGACGGGTGCTGTCCGGGGCTGCTGACCGCGCCGTTGGGGGCGGAGCAGGCGGCGGAGCTGGCACCGGTGTTCAAGGCGTTGGGCGACCCGGTGCGGCTGCGGCTGCTGTCGATGATCGCCTCCCGCGCGGGCGGCGAGGTGTGCGTGTGCGAGCTGACCCCGGCGTTCGAGCTGTCCCAGCCGACCATCTCGCACCACCTGAAGCTGTTGCGCCAGGCCGGTTTGATCGACTGCGAGCGGCGCGGCACGTGGGTCTACTACTGGCTGCTGCCCGAGGTCACCGACCGGCTCGCCGCGCTGCTCACCCGCCCCGCCGGGGTGGCGCGGTGACCGCGTCACCCACGACCACCGCCGACGACGGCCCGGCGTCGACCGGTCCGGTGGCGGCCCGGATGTCGGTGCTGGACCGGTGGCTGCCGGTGTGGATCGGCGCCGCGATGGTGGTCGGCCTGCTCGTGGGCCGGTGGGCACCGGGCGTGGGCGGGGTGTTGAACGCGGTCGAGGTGGACGGGATCTCGTTGCCGATCGCGCTCGGGTTGTTGGTGATGATGTACCCGGTGCTGGCCAAGGTCCGCTACGACCGGCTGGGCACCGTCACCGGCGACCGCCGGCTGCTGTGGTCCTCCCTGGCGTTGAACTGGGTGGTGGGTCCGGCGCTGATGTTCGCGTTGGCGTGGCTGCTGCTGCCGGACCTGCCCGAGTACCGCACCGGCCTGATCATCGTCGGTCTGGCGCGCTGCATCGCGATGGTGGTCATCTGGAACGACCTGGCGTGCGGCGACCGGGAGGCCGCCGCCGTGCTGGTCGCGCTGAACTCCGTGTTCCAGGTCGTCGCCTTCGGGCTGCTCGGCTGGTTCTACCTGTCCGTGCTGCCCGCCTGGCTCGGCCTGCCGACCGCCGACCTGGCGGTGTCGGGGTGGCAGATCGCGCGGAGCGTGCTGATCTTCCTCGGCGTGCCGCTGGTGGCGGGCTACCTGACGCGCCGCCTGGGCGAGCGCTCGAAGGGCCGTGAGTGGTACGAGACCCGGTTCCTGCCCAAGGTCGGGCCGGTCGCGTTGTACGGCTTGCTGTTCACCATCGTGGTGCTGTTCGCCCTGCAAGGCGACCAGATCACCTCCCGCCCGCTCGACGTCGCCCGGATCGCGTTGCCGCTGCTGCTGTACTTCGCGTTGATGTGGGCCGGTTCCCACGCCCTGGGCCGGGCGATCGGCCTGGGCTACGAACGCACCACCACGCTGGCGTTCACCGCCGCGGGCAACAACTTCGAACTGGCCATCGCGGTCGCCATCGCGACCTTCGGCGCGAGCAGCGGCCAGGCGCTGGCCGGGGTGGTCGGCCCGCTGATCGAGGTGCCCGTGCTGGTGGGCCTGGTCTACGTCTCCTTGGCGCTGCGCCGCCGTTTCAGATCGTCGTCACGCTGACCCGAACCCCCGTGTGAAGGCCCCGCCATGCCCGCCGCCCCCCACGTCGCCGAACCGCCCGACCGCGAAGCCACCAACCAGGGAGCCCCCGTGTCCGACCTGCCCGAGGTGCTGTTCGTCTGCGTCCACAACGCCGGCCGCTCCCAGATGGCCGCAGCCTTCCTGCACCACCACGCCGGAGGCCGGGTCGTGGTCCGCTCCGCCGGGTCCGCGCCCGCCGACACGATCAACCCCGCCGTGGTCGAAGCCATGGCCGAACTCGGGCTCGACCTGTCGCGGGAGTTCCCCAAACCGCTCACGACCGAAGCCGTCCGTGCCGCCGACGTCGTCATCACCATGGGCTGCGGGGACACCTGCCCCGTCTTCCCCGGCAAGCGCTACCTCGATTGGCGACTCGACGACCCCGCCGGACAGGGCGTCGACGCCGTGCGCCCGATTCGCGACGAGATCGACCGCCGGGTCCGCGCCCTGCTCGCCGAACTGCTCGACGCTCCAACCCGTTGAGCCTTGGTGCGACGACGCTGCGGCGAACAGGTCGGGCAGGCTGCCTGCCAGAGGCGGCAGTTCATCCGGTGTGCGATGTCCGGGGCGTCGTGCTCGGGCGGGGGCGGCGGTCTACGAAGGCGGCGAGGCCGCCCATCTCCTCGCTGGCGATGAACGCCGAACGCACGCTGAGCAGGGCCTCCTCGGCGTGGTCGTGGCACCCCCAGGCCGAATCGCCCCAGGCGTCGGCGACCTTGAGGTCCGCCGCCGCGGTGCACCCCTCGAAACCGCCGAGTTGGCAGTGATCGGGGTGCGGTGCGGCGGCCTGAGCGGCGGTGGCGGCGCGCATCCGGTCGAACAGCTCCGCTGCGGCCTCGGCTCGTTGCTCGGCCTCGGCCCGCAGTTTCTGCTCCGCGCGCACCGCCTCCGCCAACTCGGCGCGGGCGGCTTCGGCGCGGGCTTCGGCGTCACGGCGCGCCTGTTCGCCGTGGTGGCGTTCGATGGCCAGGGCGGCGGTGCCGGCGAAGACGCGCGCCAGGGCGAGGTCGGAGCCCTGCGGAACCTGCGGTACCCGGTGGTACATGGCGAAGGTGCCCAGCAGGGTGCCGTCGCGGGCGAGGATCGGCGTCGACCAGCAGGCGGCCAGGCCCGCGCGGTCGGCGAGGTCCCGGAAGTCGTCCCAGAACGGGTCGGTGGCGATGTCGGTGACGACGACCGGTTCCCGCCGGTGCGCGGCGGTCCCGCAGGACCCGACGCCCTCGCCGGTCGCGATCCCGTCGATGGCCTCGTTGTAGAAGTCGGGCAGGCCGGGTGCGGCACCGTGGCGCAGGTGCAGGCCGTCCGGGTCGGCGAGCAGCACCGAGACGAGCACCTCCTGCGGGGCGAGGTTCTCGATGCAGCGGGCCATCCCGTCGAGGACGTCGCCCAGCGGAGCCTGCCGCGCGATCTGCTCCAGCAGTGCCCGGTGCTCGGCCAGCAGCCGCTGGGTGTGCTTGACCTGGGTGGTCTCCACCCCGATCACCTGGATCCCGACGAGCCCGCCCCCGGCGTCGTGGCGCGGCTCGCAGGTGAAGTCGAAGAACGCCTCCCGCGCCGGCGGCCCGGCATCGAGCACGACCCGCACGTCGCGGCCGGTGTGGGCCTCGCCGGTGCGCGACACCTGGTCGAGCAGGGCGATGAAGCCCTGACCGGCCAGTTCGGGCATCACCTCCGCCAGCGGGACGCCGACGCCCGCCCGGCCCCCGCCGACCGCGGCGAAGAACGTCGGGTTCGCCGTCTCCACCACGTGGTCCGGCCCCGCCAGCGAGGCGAACAGGGCAGCGGACTGCCCGAACAGGTCCCGCAGGTCCTCCTCGGCCGCCGGCTGTGCGGTGCGGGGCCGACCTGATGCCGCCTTCATGGTGCCGTCCATTCCTCGCTTGTGGAGGTCACCGTAATGCCGAGGACGCGATCGCGTGCACGGCGGCCCTGCCGAGCGGCACCCGACGAGGAACCGGACCGGCCGTGAACGAGCCCGTTTGGACAACCCGTCCAGCGGGTACGTGGTCAGGGCGTCAAACAGTCGGCGCATCGGTCTCCGGGACGGAAGCGGGCGATGCGCGTGGAGTGGGACTTCGACGATTTCCTGATGCGGGCGTTGCAGAGCTACGTCCGCGTGGTCGCCGTGGAGCTGGGGCTCTCCGGTGAGAGTTCCTACGTTCAGCCGGAGTGGCCGAGGAGCGCTTACCTGGCGTTGGACGGCAGGCTCCCCGGCTACCAGGATCGTGACGTGGCGCTCGTCTGGGACGAGCTGACCGGGTGGTCTGTGGCGGTGGAGACGCACAGCGGTGAGGAGCTGGCGATCCAGGCGCACTTCGGCGCGCACAACGTGCCCGAGCCCTCGGAGATCGCCCGGTGGGTGCGCCAGGTGTTCGACGGCCATCACACGACCGGGATGCAGGCCCCGCCGGATGGACGGATCCAGGAGGATCTGACCGCCCGTCTGGCACCTTATGTCGCCCGTGCGCTGGGGGCGAAGCCGTGGACCGACGTCCGGCTGCCCGATGTCGTGGAGAACCCCGCTTGATCCGCTCTGCCGCCGCCCTGGTCGAGGGCCGGAGGGTCGTGACGCGCGGTGCGGATCGGACTGCGCAGTACGCCATTCCGATCCGCACCGCGCTACCAGGCCGGAGCGCACGCGCTGGTTGTTCAACGCACCGCGTCGAACCTGGCCGGGCCACCCTCTCGGGCGACCCTGCCGTGCTCTGCGCAGATACCGGCAGACCGGTACTACCCCGATGCGTCGCCTCTCACACAGCGATCCACTCCGCCGTTCGGGTGTTGTCACACGCGGATCCGGCTGGAGTGACCGTCCAGGATTGTCGACGGCGTGTCGGGTCGAACGCGGGGAGCACCTCGGGCGCACCGGATGTGTCCGACGCTCCGGTTCGGGCACCCGGAGGGCTCGTCCCGGGCCGGCCGCCTCGATACCGTCAGCGGACCCGGCGTGGCTGAGCCTCGATGATGGTCGCGGTGTCCACTACCGACATCGAGTGGCCGGGTCGCGAGACCGGCACCCAGGCACGTGCCGTGTCCGGGTCGACCACGTGGTCGCCCACGACGAGGCCCTGCACGAAGACAGCGGTGTCGAACGAGTCGGGGTTGAGGTAGGTGACGAGCGTGCCGGGAGCAGGGCAGGAGGGACCTGTCATCGCGAACTCCTGGAGACGGCCCGCTTGTGCGGGCACCGCCTGTGCCACGCCGGAAGCGCGTCGCCGAACGTTTCGGCGTATGGGCTCGGATACCTCGTAGGGAACCGCCGAAACAGTTCCGACCTGCCCCGACCGGCCACCACCCGTTCGGTGACGATCGCACCGGAGTCGGCCTGTCCCACGCCGCTTGCGTCACGCGGGCTTGGCTTCGGTTCGGTGTGCACGGTGCACGGGTCACCGAAGCCGACAGCGGTGGCGCGGCCGGCAGCACGGCGTAACTCTCCGTGCTCTCGTTGTAGCCGATCGGATTCGGGGATCCGGTGTAGACCGCACGCTCTCGGGTAGCCGCCGGACGAAGAGAAGTTCGCTGGTGTCCGAGAACTCGGCGGAGGTTGTCGTGAGCGCGTCGAAGAAATCGGGGAAGAAGGCGGCGGAGACGGCCGGGCGGGCGATTCCGGGAGCCCCCGCGAGCGAGCCGCCCTCGCTCGTCCCGCCGACGGAGCCGCGCGAGCCGTTGCCGCCCAAGTCCGATCAGGACGCACCGGACACGGTCTCGCCGACCGGCGCACCGACCGATGCCCCGAAGGCAGCGAACAGTCGGCAAGGCGCGTTCCTGACCACGGCGCAGGGCGTGCGCTTGCATGACACCGACCACTCGCTCAAGGCAGGGGAGCGCGGTCCGACGTTGTTGCAGGACCACCACCTGCGCGAGAAGATCATGCACTTCGACCACGAACGCATCCCGGAGCGGGTGGTGCACGCCCGGGGCGCCGGCGCTCACGGTGTGTTCGTCGGCTACGGAACCGCCGAAGGCATCTGCAAAGCCGGGTTCCTGAAAGAAGACGTGGCGACGCCGGTGTTCGTCCGGTTCTCCACCGTCGTGGGGTCGCGCGGTTCGGCCGACACCGTGCGCGACACTCGTGGGTTCGCCACGAAGTTCTACACCCAGGAGGGCACGTTCGACCTGGTGGGCAACAACATCCCGGTGTTCTTCATCCAGGACGGCATCAAGTTCCCCGACGTCGTCCACGCGGTGAAGCCGCACCCGGACCGGGAGATCCCGCAGGCGCAGAGCGCGCACGACACGTTCTGGGACTTCGTCTCCCAGCACACCGAGGCCACCCACCACGTGCTGTGGCACGTCTCCGATCGCGGCGTGCCGCGCTCGTACCGGACCATGGAGGGCTTCGGCGTCCACACCTTCCGGCTGGTGAACGAGGCCGAGGAGACGGTGCTGGTGAAGTTCCACTGGAAGCCGAAGCTCGGCGTGCACTCCCTGCTGTGGGAGGAGGCGCAGCTCCTCGGCGGCGTGGACCCGGACTTCCACCGGCGCGACCTGTACGACGCGATCGAGTCCGGGGCCTTCCCGCAGTGGGAGTTGGGCGTCCAGGTCTTCCCGGACACGCCCGAACAGACCTTCGACGGCATCGACCTGTTGGACTCGACCAAGCTGGTGCCCGAGGAACTCGCGCCCGTGCAGCCGATCGGGACCCTCACGCTCGACCGCAACCCGACCAACTTCTTCGCCGAGTCCGAACAGGTCGCCTTCCACACCGGCCACCTGGTCCCGGGCATCGACGTGACCGACGACCCGCTGCTGCACGCGCGGCTGTTCTCCTACCTCGACACGCAGTTGACCCGCCTGGGCGGGCCGAACTTCAGCCAGATCCCGATCAACCGCCCGCACGCCCCGGTCAACGACATGCTGCGCGACGGGTTCCACCAGCAGGCCGTGCACGGAGGTGTCGCGCCCTACAAGCCGAACACGCTCGACGGCGGCTGCCCGTTCCACGCCGGCACCGCCGACAAGGCGTTCGTCGAGGTGCCGCAACGGGTCGCCGAGGCCACGAAGGTCCGGCGGGCGGCGGCGTCGTTCGACGACCACTTCACCCAGCCCCGGTTGTTCTTCCACAGCCTCGACCCGGTCGAGCAGGAGCACGTGATCCGCGCGCTCACCTTCGAGCTGGGCAAGTGCTACGAACAGGCGATCAAGGAACGCGAACTGCTGGTGCTGGCCAAAGTGGACGAACGGTTGTCCGCAGCGGTCGCGGCCGGGCTCGGCCTGCCCGCGCCGGAGGCGCACGAGCTGCCCGAGGTCGTACCGAGCCCGGCGCTGTCCCAGCTGGGGCAGGAGTGGCCGGTCGACGGCCGGACCGTCGGAATCGTCGTGGACGCCGACGACCCGGACAGCTTCGACGGCGTGCGCGTCGCCCGTGAAGCGCTCTTCGCCGCCGGTGTCGTGCCGCTGGTCGTCTCGGCCAGGGGCGGCGACCTCGGTGACGGGCTCGTCGCCCAGCGGACCTTCCTCACTGCCCGTTCCGTCGAGTTCGACGCCCTCCTGCTGGCCGCCACACCCCCGCCCGCGCCCGACGCGCCGCCCGCGCGTGACGAGGGGGCGGGCAACGGATCCCCGATCGACCCGCGTGTCGACCTCCTCGTCGACGAGACCTACCGCCACGCCAAGGCGATCGGCGCGTGGGGCAGCGCGGCCGTCGGCACCGGATCGGGTGTGATCACCGACGACAGCCCGACCGAGGTGGTCGAGCAGGTGTTGGCCTTGATGCGCCGACACCGCGTCTGGGACCGCCTCACACCTGCCGACGACCCGCCACGGCAGGGCTGAGACCGGTGGTCAACTCCGGGAGGTTGCCGCTTTCACCGCACCGTCACGCAAGGGGGCACGCAAGGGCGCGCCCGCGTCGTGCAGGTGGCGCAGGACCTGGGCGTAGGACGAGCGCAGGCCGGCCTTGCTGTAGGGGATGCCGTGGCGGGCGCAGAAATCCTCGACGATGGGCTGCGCGCGGCGGAGGTTCGGGCGGGGCATGTGGGGGAACAGGTGGTGTTCCACCTGGTGGTTCAGTCCGCCGAGCAGGGCGTCGACCCAGCGTCCGCCGGTGACGTTGCGCGAGGTGAGGACCTGCTTGCGCAGGTGGTCCAGCCGTTGCCCCTTGGCGATGATGGGCATTCCCTTGTGGTTGGGCGCGAAGGAGCAGCCGAGGTAGACGCCCATCAGCCCCTGGTGCACCGCCATGAACACGATCGCCTGCCACGGCGACAGCACGAGGAACAACGCCGTCAGGTACCCGGCGGCCGGCAGCACCTGCAACGCGGCTTCCCGCCAGGGGCGCTGGAGTTCCCGGTCGCGCAGGGCCTGGAGTCCGGAGATCCGCAGCACGACCGCTTCGGCCAGCAGGAGCGGGAAGAAGAGGAACGCCTGGTACTTCGTGATCCACCGGTACAGGCCGTGCTTGGCGTCGGCCTGGGCGCGGCTGAAGGCGATGGCGTGGATCTCGATGTCCGGGTCGTGGTCCTCGTGGTTGGGGTTGGCGTGGTGGCGGTTGTGCTTGGCGAACCACCACTGGTAGCTGATCCCGGTGAGGCTGCCGTGCAGGTGCCCGACGAGGTCGTTGTGGCGGTGGGAGCGGAAGATCTGCCGGTGCCCGGCGTCGTGGCCGATGAACGCGAACTGGGTGGACACGAAGGCGAAGAACACCGCGAGCAGCACCTGCCACCACGAGTCTCCCAGCAGCGCGAACACCAGTCCGCCCGCAGCGAGCAGCAGGACGTTGAGGCTCATCCGCAGCGCGTAGTAGCCACGTCGCTTGTCCAGCAGGCCGGCGTCCCTGACTTCCCGGGTCAGGCGGGCGAAATCGCTGCCTGGTCGGGTCTCGGGAGGTTGCGTCGGGGAGGCGGTTGACGGCGTCATGTGCGTGTGCCTTCTGTGAGCGGATATTCGTCCATTGTGGACATTGCGGCGAGTTCTCGAACGGTCGGAATCGCACCCTGACGACGAACGCTGTCAGGACACGCGATGAGGCTTCGCTTCAGGACTGACAACCGGGACTGCCCCGTTCATCGAACCCCTTGACGTGCCTGGCGTGCACACAGGCCGCCAGGGGCCGGGGCGGCACTTTCGCGAAAGTTCGGCGCACTGGACATGCGCCATCGCGGTCGCTCCTCCAACCATCGCACCGGCCACTGTCCACCGCAACCGGAGCAGCGACAGCTCCCCGACGCACTTCCTCCGGGCATCGGCCGGACAGGAGGGAGGAGCGTACGCCGCTTCAACGCGTGAAGTGGACGTGTTGCCTGGTCACCGCCCCTGTTCCAGCAGCTCCCACTGTGAGATGGATTGCCGGACGCGGACGCTTCGGATGCGCCAAACGGGGGTATTTCCTGATCCCGAGCCCCGTCCCCCAGGAGCGCCTCATGCGACTGCCCCAGCCCCGTGGACCGCTGAGTTCGGCGGTGGTCGAGGCGCTGCGCGGGCCGCGCCGCCATGTCGCGCCGTGGCCCGACCACGTGCAGACCGCCGACGTCGTCCACGACGAAGATCTCCAACTGGCCCTCTGGACCTGCTACGAGCTGCACTACCGGGGTTTCGCCGACGTCGACGACTCGTGGGAGTGGTCGCCGGAACTGATCGCGTTCCGCAGCGGACTGGAGGACCGGTTCCTCGACGGGCTGCGCGCGCTCGCACCGACGACCGCGGTCGAGCCCGAGGCGGTGCCGGACGCGCTGGCCGACCTCGTCGCCGCCGACGACGGGCCGTCCCTGGCCGGCTACCTGCAACGCGAAGCCACCCAGGAGGAGTTCCGCGAGTTCGTGGCACTGCGCTCGGTCTACCACCTCAAGGAGGCCGACCCCCACTCCTGGGCCATTCCCCGCCTCGAAGGCCGCGCCAAGGCCGCCCTGGTGGAGATCCAGGCCGATGAGTACGGCGGCGGACTCGTAGAGCGGATGCACTCCGAACTCTTCCACGACGTCATGCGCTTCCTCGATCTCGACGACACCTACGGCCACTACGTCGACCGCGCGCCGGCGGTGACCCTCGCCGTCACCAACACCATCTCCCTGTTCGGCCTGCACCGGGACCTCACCGGCGCACTGGTCGGGCACCTCGCCGCGTTCGAGATGACCTCGTCGCTGCCCAACCGCCGTTACGGCAACGGGTTGCGACGCCTCGGCGGCGACACCCGGGCCACCCGGTTCTACGACGAACACGTGGAGGCCGACGCCGTCCACGAACAGATCGCCGCGCACGACCTGTGCGGCACCTACGCGAAGACCCACCCCGACGCGGCGGACGACGTGCTCTTCGGCGCTGCGGCCTGCCTGGCCGTGGAAGCGGAGTTCGGCCGGGCCCTCCTGGACCGGTGGTCACGTGGACTGTCCGCATTGCACACCAAGGTCTTGGAGCACACGGAATGAGCGAACGCGCCACCATCACCTCCTACGAGAACGGCCCGCTGCTCGTGCGCGGCGATTTCGAACTGCGCACCCACGACGGCGAACTCATCAGCCCCGGACGCGGCACCGTCGCTCTGTGCCGGTGCGGCAAGTCCGCGCTCAAACCCTTCTGCGACGGCACCCACAAGGCCGCCGGCTTCCACGCCCCCGGCGGCGACCGCGAGCGGTGACCTGGAGCGGTCCCGTGGACGTGCGCACCCATGGAGCAGGGGGCCGTGGTCGCCGCCGGAAAGAGTAGTCGGGTGCGCCGTTTCCAGTATTCCGGGCGAAATGGCTACCAGGGTCGGGTCGTCCGGGACCGGCAGAAGGAATAATTGCTCGGTACTGCCGGAATTCCTGCTTCCTTTTCTGTGTGGTGGGGTGGTCGGCGGGTCAATTAGATTCTGGTCGTAGCCGAAAGGCGGCACCGCGAGGATGTCGCACTCCGGATTTGCCACGAGCTTCGACCGAAGCTCGTCCGACCGAGGGGAAGAACAATGGCGAACAACCAGATCGACCTGACCTCCGACGACGTCGAGATCGCCGCCATCGAGATCGACGACGCCGACCTGGACACCGTCGCGGGCGGCTCCGGCGAGTACGGCAACGGTCGTCGTCTGCCCGTGATGTAGGCGGTCGACCCCCGGGACGGACGGGCGCGCCGGGGACCTGGCCCCGGTTCGCCCGCCCGCACCTGTCGAACATCTTCTTTTAATCTCCTGTTCCGCGCCTCGATACGCATTCTTCGGAAAGTCGGGCTCCATTCATCGGGACCGGCAGAAAAAGTGGAAGTTCCGTTTTGCCGGTGCTTCTGCATGGTCGACCGGTCGACCCGGCCCATACGTTTCTCCCGTGGCCGAAAGGCGACACCGCGAGGACGACGACCTCCGGATCCGCAATGGGCTTCGACCGAAGCACGTCTGACCGAGGAGAAGAACAATGGCGAACACCCAGATCGACCTGACTTCCGACGACGTCGAGATCGCCGCCATCGAGATCGACGACGCCGACCTGGACACCGTTGCGGGCGGTATCGAGATGGGCGCCGGTCGCCGCATCCCCCGCGCGTAGGCAGACCGCAGGTCGGGCGCGTCGGGATCTTCTCCCGGCGCGCCCGTACGCGTTCTCGCACCGGGTCCGCGTCCCGGTCGACCGAGGAGGAATCGGTGAGGTTCCGGAAACGCGCGCTCGAATCGCTGGAGTCGCCCGAGCAGTTGGACGAGGTCGCGCACCTCGCCCCGGTGCCGGCCTGGCTGACCGCGCTCGCCCTGACCGCGGTGGTGGTCGCCGCGGGTGCCTGGTCGGTCTTCGGCACGGTGCCCAAGACCGTCTCCGCGCCCGGTGTGCTCACCCGCGCCGCCGGTGTGTCCACAGTGGACGCTACGCGCGCGGGCCTGGTGACCGCCGTCCTGGCTCGTTCCGGCGAACGGCTGGAGCAGGGCCAGGCGCTCTACGAGCTGACCGACGCCGACGGCGGCACGCTCACCGTCGGCTCGCCCTGGACCGCGTACGTGGTCGGCACGCTCGTCTCGCCCGGCCAGTGGGTGGCGACCGGGACCGGTGTCGCGAACCTCGAACGGCTCGACACGCCCGACGACCGGGTGCACGCCGTCGTCTACGTCGCCGCTGCGGCGGCACGGTCGGTGCGCGCCGGGATGCCGGTCGACCTGACCGGCGCGCCCGGCTCCGCCACCGGTGTGGTGCGCGAGGTCGGCGCGTTCCCGGAGACCGCCGATTCGCTGCGCGCCTTCCTCGGCCGGACCCGCGACGTCACGCCCTTCCTCGCCGCCGGCCCGGTCGTGGCGGTCACCGTCGACCCGACCGGTGACCTCGCCCGGGACCGGTGGGACTCGCAGGTCGTCGTCACGGCCCGCATCACGCTCGCCGACGAACACCCGGTCGACTGGCTGCTCTCGTGACCGCCGTCGCCGAGCGGACCGCGCGCCCCGCCCGCCGCCGGGTCCGCACGCCCACGCTCATCCAGATGGAGGCGACCGAGTGCGGCGCGGCGTCGTTGGGCATCGTGCTGTCCCACTACGGCAGGCACGTCCCGCTGGAGGAGCTGCGCCGGGACTGCGGGGTCGGCCGGGACGGCTCCACCGCGTCCGGTGTGGTGAAGGCCGCCCGGCGGCACGGGCTGACCGCCAAGGGCAAGCAGTGCGGGATCGCCGGCCTCGGCGGACTGCGGCTGCCCGCCGTCCTCTACTGGCGGTTCGAGCACTTCCTGGTGCTGGAGGGGATGGACCGCCGCCGGGTCCGGTTGAACGACCCGGCGCTGGGGCCCCGGGCCGTCCGGTGGGACGAGTTCGAGCGCTCGTTCACCGGTATCGCGATCGACCTGGGGCCCGGGCCCGCGTTCCGGCGCGAGGGTCGCCGGTTCGGTCTGCTCGCGGCGGTGGCCCGGCGGTGGCGCGGCCTCGGCTCGGTGGTTCCGCTGACCGTGCTGCTCGGGCTGCTCGTGGCGGTGGTGGGGATCGCGCTCCCGGTGCTGTCGCGGGTGTTCGTGGACCGGGTGCTGCTCGGCGGCGACACCGGCGTGGCGGCCGGACTGGTGTCGGCGCTGGCGATCGCGACGGTGATCACGTTCGTCGCGGCGCTCGTGCAGCGGCTCCTGCTGGTCCGGGCGGAGACCGCCGTCGCGCTCGGCGGGGCCGCCCGGTTCTTCCGGCACGTGCTGCGCCTGCCGCAGGCGTTCTTCGACCAGCGGTCGGCCGCCGACCTCGCGCACCGGGTCGAGACCAACGACGCGGTGGCGGAGGTGTTCACCAGGCGGCTCGCCGCGACCGCCGTCGACCTCGCGCTGGTGCTGGCCTACGGCGTCCTGCTCTGCTGGTACGACTTGGTGCTCGGGCTGTGCGCCACGGCGTGCTCCGGGCTCAACGTCGTGGTGCTGCGGTGGTTGTCGGGGATGCGCACGGCCGCCGTCGCCGGGGTCCAGGCGGAGCGGAGCCGCTGGTACGCCACCGTCGTCTCGACCATCGCGATGATCGAGACGACGAAGGCGAACGGGCAGGAGGATCTGGCCTTCCGGCAGTTCGCCGCCCGCCAGGCCGCGGTGAGCGGGGGCCGGCAGCGGGCCGGGGTCCCGGCCGCCGTGCTCGGCGTGGTCCCGACGCTGGTGATGGCGGTGACCACCGCCGTGCTGCTGGCCGTCGGCAGCGGGCTGGTCGTGGCGGGCACCCTGACCGTGGGCCTGCTCGTCGCGGTGCAGAGCCTGGTCACGGCGATGAACCGGCCGATCGACGACCTGGGCGAGGTCGGCGCCCGCGTGGCGGAGGTCGGCGTCGACGTCCGGCGGCTGCTCGACGTCGAGCACTACCCGGTTTCCCCGCCCCCGCCGGACCCCGTCACGGACGTGCCGATGGAGGGCCGGGTGGCGGTCGAGTCGGTCACCTTCGGCTACAACCTCTCGGCCGCGCCGCTGCTGGCCGACTTCTCCCTGGAACTGCCGCCCGGTGCCCGGGTCGCGCTCGTCGGCGGTTCCGGCAGCGGGAAGTCGACGGTGGGCAGGCTGGTCGCCGGGCTCCACCGGCCGTGGCGCGGGCGCGTCACGATCGACGGGTACGACCTCGCCGACCTGGACCCGGACCTGCGGGCGGCGACCACGGCGGTGGTCGACCCGGACGGGGCGCTGTTCCAGGGCACGGTGCGCGACAACGTGACCTTGTGGGACCCCACCATCGGCGACGACGACGTCCTCGCCGCGCTGGCCGACGCGCAGGTCCTGCACGAGGTGACCCGCCGGCCCGGCGGCCTGGACGCCCCGGTGCGCCAGGGCGGCCGGAACTTCTCCGGCGGGCAGCGGCAACGCCTGGTCATCGCCCGCGCCCTGGCCCGCCGGCCCCGGCTGCTGGTGCTCGACGAGGCGACCAGCGCCCTGGACACCGCGACCGAGCAGCTCATCGACGCCGACATCCGGCGACGCGGAGCGACCTGCCTGATCATCGCCCACCGGCTGGCCACCGTCCGCGACTGCGACCTGATCGTCGTGCTGGCGCACGGCCGGGAGGTCGAACGCGGCACGCACGACGAGCTGCTCGCCCGCGACGGCGCCTACGCCGACCTCGTCCGGCACCACGAGAACCCGGAGGTGACGCCGTGAACGACACCCCGGCGTGCTGGGACCTGCTCACCGCCTCGGCGTCGGCGGCGTCCGCGCGACCGCGCCGACTCGACGGCCGGCGGCTCGCCCACCTGGTCGAGGGCGGCCCGGTCGACGTCTTCGCGGTGTGGGAGCTGCCCGCCGGCGGGCAGTCCCGCCGGCGGTTCGTGGCGCGGTGCCCGGAGTTCAGCGCCCTGCCGCCGACGGTGGCCGGCGGCCGGCACCTCCAGGCGGTACCGCTGCCCGGCAGCCGGCTGCGGGAACTCGACGACCCGGCGTTCCCGGGGTGGGCCGCCGCGCTCGGCCCGGCGCTGGACCGGGCCCTGCAGGCGATGTCCGACCGGACCCGACCGGCGCACCCGCCGCGCGACAGCGAGCCGCTGCGGCCGGGCCCGCTCGCCGCCGGCCGGTCCGCGCTGTGCGCCCGACACCCGCTCTGGGTGCGGTCCGGCGGCTGGTTCCGGGTCAACGGCGGCGACGTCGTCACCGCCGGGCGGGACGCCGTCCTGCTCGCGGTGGGGGACTGGATCCACGCCGAGGACGACTGCGCCGTCGACCTCCGCGGCACGGCGGACGTTCTGCGCTCCGGCGGGCTCACCGACGTCGTCGGCGGCCACCTGACCCGCCTGGCCCGGACCGCCGTGGACGAGGCGCGGGCCGACGACGAACGCCTCCTCGCCGCGCTCGCCGAACGCCGGCGCGCCCACCGGTCCGCGCTCGCCACGACGGCCCACCGCGCCCTGGGCGAACTGGGCCTGGGCACCCGCACCGGCCCGGTGGACCGGACCGGCGACGAGCCCCGCGACGTGCTGCGCGCGGTGACCGGGTGGCGGCGGTGAGCACGTCGGCGGACCCGTGGGCGGCCCTGCGGGCGCACGCGCGGCAGTCCGGGATCCGCCTGCGCCGGACCCGGCTGGACCGGGGCTGGTGGCGGCGCGACGTCGGACCGCTGATCGGCCGGCGCACCGAGGGGACGGGCGACCCCGTCGCGGTGCCGCTGGAGTTCGCGCGCGGCCGCTACCACGTGGTCGACCCCCTGACCCGGGCGCGCACACCGGTGGACGCGGCCGGCGCGACCGCGTTCACCGACAGCGCCGCCGTACCGCACCTGCCGCTGCCCGCGCGGACCCGCCTGCGGGACCTGCTGCGCCGGGGGTTCACCGGCAACGGCCGCGACCTGCGCGGGATGCTGGTGGCCGGTGCGCTCGTCGCGGTCCTCCACCTGGCGACCCCGCTGATCATCGGCCAGGTCCTCGGCGGGCTCGTCCGGGGCGACCTGCGCGGCATGGCCTGGGACGTCGTCCTCTACCTGGCGACCGCGCTCGCGGCGGCGCTGCTGGAGGTCGTGCTGAACCTGCGGGCGCTGCGGTTCGAGGACCGGTTCGAGGCGAACCTCCACCTGGCGCTGTGGGACCGGCTGCTCCGGCTGCCCACCGGGTTCTTCCGGGGGACGACCAGCGGTGCGCTGGCGAACCGGGTCCTCGGCGTCGCCCACGCGCGGCAGGCCCTGGACGGGGTGCCCGCCAGGGCGCTGCTCGCGTTGTGCACCGCCTGCGCCGGGGTCGGGCTGCTGCTGGTCGTGGAGTCCGGGCTCACCCTGGTCGGGCTCGGGCTGGTCGCCGGCACGGCGCTGGCGAGCGCCGCGCTCGGCGCGGCGGTCGTGCGGCGGCAGCGGGCCGCGCTGCCCGCCGAGCACCGCGCCGCCTCGGTCACCGACGAGGTGCTGGCCGGCGTCACGACGATCAAGACCGCCGCCGCCGAACCCCGCGCGTTCAGCCGGTGGGCGGAGGCCGCGGTGGCGGCGCGGGCCGGCGTGCAGGGCGTGCGGCGGGTCCAGGCGGGGTTGGCGGCGCTGGTCACGGCGTTGCCGATCAGCGCGCAGCTGGTGCTGCTGGCGGTGCTGTCGGGTCCGCTGAGCGGGCAGGTGCCGGCCGACCGGTTCTTCACCGCCAACGCGGGGCTCGCGCTGCTGGTGCAGGCGGCGATCACGCTGTGCGCGGCCGGGGTCGACGTCGCCGCCGCGCTGCCCCGCCTCGAAGAGGTGTCCGACGTGCTCGCCGCGTCGCCGGAGAGCGAGCCGGGGGCGCGGCAGGTGGAACTCGCCGGCGAGGTCGAGGTCCGCGACGTGACGTTCCGCTACCCGGGCTCGGACGCGCCCGTGCTCGACGACGTCTCCCTCCACGTCCGACCCGGCGAGTTCGTCGCCCTCGTCGGTCCGAGCGGGTCGGGCAAGTCGACCCTGCTGCGGCTGCTGCTGGGGTTCGAACGTCCCGGCACGGGGGCGGTGCGCTACGACGGGCAGGACTTGGCGGGGCTGGACGTGGGGGCGGTGCGCCGCCAGTGCGGTGTCGTCCTCCAGGACGGGCGGCTGTTCGGCGGCACGCTGCGCGAGAACATCTGCGGTGCCGACCCGTTGCCGGTCGAGGCGGTGTGGGAGGCGGTCCGGCTGGCGGGGTTGGAGGAGGACGTCCGCCGGCTGCCGATGGGCCTGCACACCGTGGTGCCGTTCGGGGGCGGCACGTTGTCGGTCGGGCAGCGCCAACGCGTGCTGATCGCCCGCGCGCTCGCGACGAAGCCCAGGGTGCTGTTCTTCGACGAGGCCACCAGCGCGCTGGACAACCGGACCCAGGAGATCGTGACCGCCGGCACCCGCCGGTCGGCCGCCACCCGCGTGGTCGTCGCGCACCGGCTGTCGACCGTGCGGGACGCGGACCGGATCTTCGTCCTGGACCGGGGCCGGGTCGTGCAGGCCGGCACGTTCGCCGAGTTGTTCGCCGACACCGGCGGCCTGTTCCACCGGCTGGCGGCGCGGCAGGTGGTGGACACGCCGTCCGTGCACCCGGTCGGGTCGGAGCGCCCCGCGTCGCAGGTCGGTTGACGCCGGCACCGGATAGTCCAAAAAGGACATTCCATGCGTTTCCGTTGCGCCGTAAAGGTCACCGCGTGCAGCGGGAACGAAAGCGCTGTTGGTCAGCGCGGTTCGCCGAACCAGTGTCCGAGTGCCGGTCGAAGGCCGCCCGGGTCGCCTGCCCAGCACACGTAGCCGTCCGGCCGGACGAGCATCGGCTCGGCGACGGCGGCCCGACCCGCGCGGTCCACCCGGTCCCGCCACGGGGCGGCGACTTCGGCGAACCTGTCGGCCGGGTCGATCAGCACGCCGTGCCCGTGCCGCAGAAGCTCGTGCGACCGGACGGGGCCGAGGTCCAGATCCGGTGCGGGAAGGCCGACGAGCGGGTGTTCCCCGGCGCCCGGCATCCGGTAGCGGATGCCCATCCCGGACAGCATGTCGTCAAGGTGGTACTGCACGTCCCGCAGTTGCGTCAGGGCGGTGAACACTTCCCTGGCGGCGGTCAGGTCCGGGTCGCAGGTGCCTTCCTGGTCCATCAGCAGGCTCTGCGCCTGGACGTTGCGCAGGACGGCGGCGGCGACCGGGTGGCGTTCGGCGTGGTAGGTGTCGAGCAGGTGCGCGGAGGCTGTGCCGTGCACCGCGGCACCGAGTTTCCACCCGAGGTTGAGTGCGTCCTGTATGCCCGTGTTCATGCCCTGTGCGCCGATCGGGAGGTGGACGTGGGCGGCATCGCCCGCCAGGAACACCCGCCCGTGCCGGTACTGCGCCGCCTGCCGGGCCGCGTTGGTGATGCGGCGGGCGTAGCGCAGTTCGAGCAGCTCCACCCGGGAGCCGAAGACGGCTCGCAGCCCCTCGGCGATCTCGTCCTCGGTGACCGGGACCTCCCTGGGCAGCGACCGGCCCGGTCCGCCCAGCGAGAGCCGGCGCAACGGCCTGCCCTGGGCGTCGGCGCCGAGCGGGAACACCGACGCCCAGTGCCCGTCGCTGCTCCGGTTGTGCGGTGTCGGCTGGTCGTCGCCGCCCAACCGCACGTCGGCGGCGATGACGGTCCTCGTGCCCGGCCTGCCGGGGAACTCCGCCCCGAGCAGCGACCGGACCGTGCTGTGGCCGCCGTCGGCCGCGACCAGGTAGCGGGAGCGGATGACAACGCCACTCGCGAAGGTCGCGGTGACCCCGTCCGCGTCCTGGTCGATGCCGGTCAACTCGTGGTCGCGCCGCACGTGGATGCCTTGTGCGGCAAGGTGTTGCTCCAGAAAGCCCTCGATCACCACCTGCGGGATGGACCGCCACTGAAGCCGGTGCCTGCCTGTGGTGAGCGGGAGCGCGATACCGGCGAAGTGGGCCGTTCCGATCTGGTGATTTCCGGTGGCCAGCAACGGTTCCAGCAGCCCGCGCTGGTCGAATGCCTCCTGCGTGCGGGACTGCACGCCGCCCGCCTTCGACAACGTGCTGCGCTGCGACAGCTTGTCGACCAGCACGGCGCGGACTCCCGCAACCCGCAGCTCGTTGGCCAGCATCAAGCCGGTCGGGCCGGCCCCGACGACGAGCACTTCGGTGTCCATGGCTCCCCCTTGGTCGTGGCGATCGGGACGAGAGCAACGCTCGGCCGTCCGACGCGGTCACGCCAGAAACCGGCTTGATTGCGCAGGTATCCGACGCTCGCTACCTTCGGATCGGTGGAATCCGACTACGACGAGCTGGATCGTCGGCTCGTGCACGCCCTGCAGATCAACGGCCGGGCCCCGTTCAGCACGATCGGCGCGGTCCTCGGCGTGTCGGATCGCACCATCGCCCGCCGGTACGCCCGGTTGCGGTCGGCCGGGGTGGTGCGAGTGCTCGGCGGGGTCGACCCGACCGCGCTGGGCGCGGTGCTGTGGTTCCTGCGGGTGCGCTGCGCGCCGGCCGCGTCGGTCCCGGTCGCGCAGGCGTTGGCCCGGCGACCCGACACGTCCTGGGTGAGCATCACCTCCGGCGGCACGGAGATCACCTGCACGGTCCGCACCGAGAGCGCCGCCGACAGCGAGACGTTGCTGCTGGCCAAGCTCCCGCGCACCCCACGGGTGGAGGGGGTGACCGCGCACTCCGTGCTGCACGTGTTCTACGGCGGCTCGGACAGCCTGGTCGCCAAGCTCGGTTCGCTGGACGAGGAGGCGATCGAGCGGCTGCGCCCGCTCCCGGTGCCGCACCGCCCCGGGCCGGTGCGGCTCGATGAGGGGGACCGCAGGCTCCTCGCCGCGCTCGCCGCCGATGGCCGGGCCGAGTTCGAGCAGTTGGCCGCGGTGACCGGCTGGTCGCCGACGACGGTCCGGCGCAGGATGACCGAGCTGCGTGAACGCGGGGTGCTGTACCTGGACATCGACGTCGACGAACGCCTGTTCGGTGCCGGTCCTCGAACCCTGCTCTGGCTCTCGGTCGTCCCCACGCACCTGGAGGAGGCCGGCGCGGCGCTGGCCGGACACCCGGAGATCGCGTTCGCCGCCGCCACGACCGGGCCGACGAACCTGTACGCGAGCGTTGTGTGCGCGGACCAACGGGAGCTGTACCGGTACCTGACCGGCCGGGTGGCCATGCTGCCCGCCATCACACACGTGGAGACCGCGCCGGTGATCAAGACCGTCAAGCAGGCCGTGAACCAGACGTAGCGACCAAACCGCCTACGCGCGCAGTACGCCGCTAGCCGGCATCGGTGACGAGAGCACCGAGTGCGGGCCACGGTGGACCCTTGCGGAGCAGGGACAGGATGTTCCGGCCGTGCCGGTGCCCGTCCGGGAAGTCGTCGCGGACGTCCCAACGCCAGGCGGCGACCAGCGCGAGCACGAGCCGTCGGCATTCCGCGAGCAGGATCTGATCGACACCCGGATAACGTGCGCCGACCGCCTCCGGCGCGTGGGCCACGTCGAACTCGACGGGGCCGCGGCAGCACGTCTCGAAGTCGATGAACAGCAGGCCCTCGCGGGTGCTGAGGAGGTTGCCGGGATGCGGTTCGCCGTGCAGCAACTGCTCGGCGGCACTGCGCCCGCGGATCCGTTCACGAGCGCTGTGCAGCGTGCCGAGGAGGAGATCCCGGTCGGTCTCGGTGAGCGCGGGGGATGCATCCCGGTGCGCGACCAGCCGTTCGGCCTCCGCGACTCGGTCCAGGAAGTGCGGGGTTGCGATGTCGACGCTTCGCATCCCGGCGTGCAGGCGCTGGAGCGCGTCCGCGTAGGCGCCTGGGAAATCCAGGTCAGCAGGTACGGTGTCGTAGTAGGTCCACAGGGTCACGGCGAAGCCGTCGCGTTCGTAGACCCGTGGCTTGACCCGGGATTCCAGCGCTGCGACAGGGCTCGCGATCGCGGCGAGTCGACCGGCGACCTCGACTTCGAGCGCGGCCACCTCGTGTCCCACCACTGCGACGCGGGCGAAAACGTTGCACGGCAACAGGTGCAGGGCCAGCATGTTCGAATCGTTGATCACGACCGCGTCGTCGACCCGCAGGTGCAGCTCTCCGGCCAGTGCCGTCACTGCTGCCATCGCACGCGAAACGATCTGCGCCTCCACGCCGTGGATCTTCGCACGTGCGCGCGTCATCGACAGAAGCGGACGTTGTGCGGCCGGCCTGCACAACGGATTCCGCCGCGCGGCCGTCGAACGTGGTGAGCCATGTCCAGGGGCCAGTAGTGGTGAGCGGCGCCCTGAGGGGCGAATCAGGTAGGGGATCGGGGGGATCCCTGATGGCGGGATGTCCGACCACGGGCATGCTGGAGGCGTCAAGGGACATCCGCAGTTCGAGGAGAATCATGAGCGAATTCAAGCCCGAGTCCCCCCGTCCCGCCGTGGACGCCGTGGTCGACGCCGTTCGCGGCTTGGTCAACGAGGGCATCAACCGTCGTGTGGTGGTGCGTGACAGCAAGAACGACGTGGTGCTGGAGGTGCCGGTGGCTCTCGGGGTGGTCGCGGTGCTGGCCGCTCCGGTGGTCACCACGATCGGTGCTGGTGTCGCGCTGGTCGGCAAGTGCGGGATCAAGGTCGAGAACCGCCGCCGGCCCGGCAGCCAGCCCGCGACCACGGTCGATGCCGAACAGGGGTAGTCGGCAGGGCGTGCCGTTCGACGACCTGCCGGTCGAGCCGCGATCGCGGGCGCTTCGCGGCGCGTGCCCGGTGTGGCTCCGGCGGAATTCCTGAGCACGGCGATTCTCTTGGGGGACGAAGACCACCGCACTGCGGCCACCTGCCCGCAGTGCTGAGAGAACCACGGCCACCGAGTATCCGGGGCTGCACATCCGGGGCTGTGCCGGATCGGTGCGGACAGCGCAACGCTGCGCGTCAGGATTCCACGGTCGACGGGCGTGAGGTCAGAGCAGGTGGAAGGTCCGGTAGCGGACGTCGGTGCACCGGGCAGCGCCGCTTTCGTGGTCGCTCACGATGTGGCGCGTGTCCCGGTGCTGTCCGCGCGGACGCAAGTACGTGTCGAACGCCTGGTGTGCACCGGCTGACTCCTCGGGCAGTTGCCCTGCTCGGTTGTCGAAGGTGCCACCAGGTTCGACGAGGTTGAAGGCGGTCACCTTCCTGGTGGCGATGTCGAGCGCGGCGAACAGAATCGGGGCGCTGCGCCGGACATCGTGTGATGTCGGGCCGTGGCGTAAGGAACGCCGCCCTCAAGCGGGCTTTCTGCGGCGGGTGGCGGGTCGGGCGGTCGCGGCGTCGAGCAGTGCCTCTGCGGCTGTCCGGGCGTGGCGGCCGCGCTCGGGGTCGTTGAACACCATCGCCCTGCTGGCCGCTCCGTCGGCGAGGATGGCCAGTTGCTCGCCGAGGACATCGGGATCGGCCGCGCCGAGTTCGCGCGCCAGGTCGATGACGCGCTGGGTGAAAAGCAGCTTCTGCTCGCGCGTGTAGGCGTGCACGGGGCTGTCCGGGTCCGGGAACTCGGCGGCGGCGTCGACGAACGGGCAGCCTCGGACGGGCCCGTCGCCGGCGTCCGGCACGCTGAACAGCTCCAGGAGCCGTTGCCTGGCGGAGAGGTCCGGTCGGTCCAGCGCGTGGCCGATCGTGCGGCCGGTCTCGGCGAGGTGGGCCAGGTAGGCCACCACCAGCTCGTCTTTGGCGGGGAAGTGCCGGTAGAGGGTGCGCTTGGAGACCGGTGCCGTGGACGCCACCTGCTCCATGCCCGTGGTGGCGATCCCCTGCGTCTCGAACAGCGCCGCAGCCGCTGCCAGGATGCGTTCCCGGCCTCCGCGCCCGCGACGACGGGCGGTGTCCGGCTGCTCGACCATGCCGTGAAGTGTACGTCACCGTTTACCTGAGCCCGACCGCCCGCTACAGTTCCCACCAGGTAAACGGGACCGTTTACCTTCGGGGTGCGACGCCACGCGGACGTGAGGCCATGATCACCGACCACCTGCCCGAATACGCCGAACACCTGATTCGCGGACGACGCGCCACCCGCGCGTTCCGCCCCGACACCGTGCCCGAGGACACCCTGCGGGCCGTCTTCTCGCTGGCCGGGGCGGCTCCGTCCAACTCCAACACCCAGCCCTGGCACGTCGAGGTCGTCAGCGGCGAGGCCCGCCACCGCCTCGGCGAGGCGCTGGTAGCCGCACACGCGCGCAACGACCTCTCTCTGGACTTCCCCTACAGCGAAGACCTCTACCAGGGCACTTACGGGCAACGACGCCGGCACGCGGGCGAGCGGTTGTACGCGGCTGCGGGAATCGGTCGCGACGACGGCGCGGCACGCGAGGCGTACAACGCCCGGAGCCTGCGCTTCTACGGCGCTTCGCACGTCGCACTGCTGTTCACCGCGCCTAACGCGGAGGTGCGCATGGCAGCCGACGTGGGCATCTACGCGCAGACGCTGATGTTGGCGATGACGGCATACGGCATCGCCAGCTGCCCACAGGGACTGCTGAGCTTCTACGCCGACACCATCCGCGCCGAACTGGGCATCCAGAACCGGAAGATCCTGCTCGGCGTGTCCTTCGGCTACGCCGACGACTCCTCGCCGGCCAACAACGTCACCGTGCCCCGCGCCGAACTCGGCGAGACCACACGATTCCACTCCTGAAGGACGCCGCCGCGCTCAACTGCACGTGGCCGCAGGTCGACGGAGGCGAGGGCATGTCGGTCGACGCTCCGGAGTGGGCACTTCGGGGAGCTTGGGCGGGATCTGACGGCGTGGCGACGTGTGAGGAGCTCCCAGGGTCGGCGCAGCACCGTTTCGGGCAGTGCCAGTGGCGGAAACGGTCAAGCGCGTCCGCCGCGAGTCGTTGTGGCAGGACCGCGGGGAGCGACCTCAACGTTTCGCTGGCTTGATCGGGACTTTCCTGGCAGCCATACGGCGCGGCGCAACCCCGAGCGGGATGGCCTGCACCTCCGTGATCCAGGCGGGCAAACGCCTCATGCGCGTCAACGTCGGTGAGGTCGGGGGAGTGGCCACGCTGGAACGCCGTGAACTTCGCAGGACCGGCTCGGCCGTCGTCCTGGCCCGCGATCGCCAGGAACACCTCGGGTCATTGCGCCGACGATCTCCGGTGCGGCGGGCGACCTCTCGACCTGCCCGGTGAAGAGGGCATCCCACGTCCCGGCGTCCACGACGCCGCTGTCGCGCAGCCCTTCCTGCTGCTGGAAAGCGATGGCCGCTCCCGTGCGGTCGGGCCGAGTCCGCCGTCGCCGTCCAGGTCGGTGCCGAACACGATGTTGGGCCGTGCCCGCACGTCCCGCCTAGAACGAGTTGAACGCGCCGATGCTCACCGGTTCGCTTGAATCAGTCCTTCCCGCAGGCTGTAGTACAACTGGAAGTCGGCTCGGCCGTGTCGGATGTCGGCGCTCCGGTTCTCGTCGAGTATCAGGACCAAGCGGTCCGACAGCGCGGGAGACGCGTTGAACGCGGCGACGCTGTCGGCCTTCAGGGCAGCGATCACGTCGAGGACGACGTCGGGGTGGCTCAGCGTCGCCGGCAGCCGCAGCGTGCACTCTGCGATCATCCGATCCTGCGCGTGTTCGTCGAGTTGATCCGCGGTGAGCGGCTGGTCGCCACAGTGTTCGATCCAGTTCGGCGTCGACAAGCCACCCAGGGCATTCCGCTGAAGAACCAGCACCTCCAGCGGTTCTGCACCGTCCCCGGCATGTAGCGCATCAGGCATGATGTCCTGGGCGTCACCCTCTTGGAGACGTATCCAGTCGACGAGTGACCGCCCGCTCGGCCCGACTGGGTCGAGTAGCGAAGCCTGGGCCGCCTGCACCCGCTGTTCGGCTTGCCAGGCGGCCTTGGCAGCGGCCTCCTCCATCGCTTCCTGCCATGACGACGGTCCTACCGGGCGGGCACCGTAGGCGTGCTGCACCAAGGGCGCGATGTCCGACGGCAACGCCACGTCCTGCCGATCCGACACCAATGCCGCTGAACGCAGCAGCAAGTGCTCGTCGTAGACGTGACGCGAACTGCTGATGGCCCGAACCGGCTCCGAGCCCCAGTCCTCGACCCCGACCACAGCACACCGGGCCTGTGCCACCGAGGCAGGCCTGACCCGCTCATGCCGGTGCACGTTCCCCAACCTCTGCAACAGCGGGTACACCGGTGCCAGGTCGGTCACCACGAGATCGAAGTCGAGGGCTACGGACTGCTCCACCACTTGCGATGCCACGACGATGTGCAAGCCGGGGCGCTCGCCTTCCCTGCCGAAGCGCCGCTCCAGACTCCAATCGATCCGCCGCCGATCGCACGCTATGAACCGCGAGTGGCTGATCGTGACGTTCTCTATTCCGAACTCGCCGCTCAACCGCGCTGCGGTGTCCTGCACACGCGCGACGGTATTGCGGATCACGACTGCACAGCCGCCCTCCAGCAGGCGTTCCCGCAAGTAGGCGGTCAGAGTCTCCAGATCGTCGGGCAACCGGTCCAGTGCCACGGTCGTCCCTTGCGACGCCATCGGCAGCACTCGCTGAACACCACCCGATGCGACGATCACCGGATATCCCAGGTCGCGCCGCACGGCGACCGGTCGCCCCTCGTAGGCAGTCAGCAGCTCGGCACGCCGTTCAGCGGTCAGCGTCGTCGCCAGCAGTACCACCGGCACCCTGTAAGCGCCCAACCAGTGCAGCACCCGCCGCAGATACTGCGTCATGAATTCGTCGTAGGCGTGCGCATCGTCGATCACGACGACCTTGCCCGCCAGTCCCAGGTGTCGCAGCATCAAGTGCTTGCTCTTCAGTCCGGCGAACAGCACCTGGTCGATCGTGCCGACCACGAACGCGGCCAGCAGCCCCTTCCTGGGGCCGCTGAGCCACTGACGCTCTACCTCCGACACCTCGTCGTCGAACGACACCGCCTCGTGGACCAGTGTCACCCGGGTCGATCCGGAACGTCCTGGCAGCACGTCGACCCAGCGCCGTACCTGTTCGAACATCGCATCGCTCACCGCCTGGGTCGGCAACGCGACAAACACGCCGTCGGCTCCTGACCTCGCCGCCAACTCCTCGGCCGCCATCAACGCCGCGTTGACCTTGCCCGATCCCATCGGCGCCTCGACGATCATCAGCCCCGGTCGTGCCAGCGCCGAGGCCACCTCCACCGCCGCGACCTGAACCTCACGCGCCTCGGATCCTCCGATGAACCGCTCCCGCGACGCGGCGTCCACATCCGGCCCCATCGAACGGGCCTGCCACCGACGCGGCAGACCGAGGTTCGTCCAGCCCGACTCCACCCGTGGCACCAGGTCGAACTCGACGGGGTCCTCGACGCCGTCCAACAACGGGAACAGCCCGGCGTCCGAGGTGATCCAGTCCGCCAGGACGACGATCGACGTCAACAGCACCAGAACAGGCCTGCTCAACCGCAAGTCCCGGTACTGGTCCAGGTCGATCCCCGCCGAGGCCCGGTCGAGGAAGAACTGCCGAGCCTGTGACCACACCCCACGTCCAGCCAGGTCCGGATGGCCCTCGGCTTCCCGCAGCTGCGACCTCTCCGGTGGAGTTCCGTGGTGGCTGCCCACGACACTGGCCAGTTGCTCGGCGACGAGCTCGTACTCAGGACCCCATCGGTCCAGCAGGTAGTCGCGGACCGCCAGATGCCCGACCAGCGCGTGGTTCACCTGCCTCCGCCGAGGGTGGGCCAACAGTTCCGCAGAGGCGACCAACCCGGCCTCACGTACCTGATCTGCCGGTATCCGTGCCTGAACGGCGAATGCCGGACTGGCCTTGCCCACGTCGTGCACCCGCGCCAGCCAACTCGCCAACACCGGCACACCCGCGACCCCGTCGGGCAACTCCTCTGCGATCCGGGCCACGACCTGGGTGGACAACCACTCGTTGACCAGCCGGACGGCGACCGCTCCGGCATCGTCCAAGTGCTGTTGCAACGGCAGCCAGCGCGTGACACGACCGTGCACGGATGAGACCTTCGCCCACACCACACGCCAATCCCTCTCCGGTGGGCGCGCGGCCAAGCGACAGGAGTTCGTGTCGTCCTCCTCTCGCAGCGGTGTTCCACCGACGGAGCGAAGATTGGCTTGTGTGGCCGAAGTGAGGGGGTGGTCCTTTCCCATCGTGCGCAGGCGGATGCCCAGCAGCTCCTTCAGCTCGGACTCGGCGGTCGCGGTGTGCCCGCGCGCAGCGAGGGTCAGTGCCAGGTACTCGCGGGTGATGAGCGTGGCGTGGTGCTGCTCACCGAGGACCCGGGTCTTCTCCCGCAGCACGTGCTCGAACTCGCTCTGGGCGGTCTGTAGCCTTGCCTGCTCGAAATGCAGCTTGGCCAGGCGGTGGCGGGTGGCGAGGGTGTGCAGGTGGGTTGGCCCCAGCACGCGCCTCTGCTTCTCCAGGACGGCATCGTAGAGGGCTTCCAACCCGTCCAGTTTGCCCTGGTCGTGACGCAACATGACCAGGTGGCTGTAGGCGACGACGGTCTTGGGGTGGTCTTCGCCCAGTGCGATGCGTTCGGCGCGGAGCAGCCGGTCGTACTCGGCTTCCGCAGCGGGCAGGTCACCTCGGACGTGCAGCAAGGACGCCAGTTCGCTGCGCGAGTCCAGCGTGTTGAGGTGGTGCTCGCCCAGCAGTTCCTCCCGTGCCGCCAGCACCGCGCGGAACTCCGCTTCCGCCTCGGCCACGCGGCTCTGCAGGTGCAGCAGGTGGGCCAGGCGGTTGCGGGTGTCCAGGGTCTGGCGATGGTCGCGCCCCAACGTCCGGACCTGTTCGGTCAACACGGCGCGGAACTCCACTTCGGCTTCCGAGAGGCGGTCCCGCGCGCGCAGCGCCACGGCCAGTCTGCTGCGGGTGTCGAGGGTGTCGGGATGTGCCGATCCCAAAGTTCTGGCCTGGGTGGCTAGCACTGTGTGGAACTCGGCCTCGGCCGCGTCGAACTTGCCCTGGGTGGTGAGGACCGACGCCAGGTCGAGACGGGTTCTGAGGGTGTCGGGGTCGTCCTCGCCGAGCAGTTCGTGCTGCGGTGTCAAGGCAGTGCCCAGCTGCTGCTCGGCCTGCTCGTACAGCCCGCACTGGTACAGGAAACGCCCGCTTCGGTGCACGGCGGCGGCGGCGGTCCGCACCAAGCCGATGTGCTGTGCGGCCCCGAGCCACGCCTCCGGCCACAGGTGCAGGGGACTGGCGCAGTGCGGCACCAGGGCTTGCCAGCGCGGCCACGTCGTGGAGTCCTCGTGCTCCAGGTCGCGGGTGGCCGAATCCACCAGTGCCGCGGAGAGCGCGACGTAGCGGACCGGGTCGTCTTTGACGTCGTGGTGGTGACGGTTGCTCTCGCGCACCACCGGGTGCAGCACCAGTTCCGGCTGATGCGGATGTCCCGGTCGGTCGGACGTGGTGGTGTGCTCGGTCAAACCGAGCTCCGCCAAGCCGTCGAGCAGTGCGAGGAGCTTTTCCGGCGTGATTCCGGTGAACAGCGGCGAGCCAGCCATGATGCGGGCGTTGAGCAGTTCATACGGAATGGGGTCGTTCGCGAAGCACGAAAGCAACCGGAGAAGCGCACGCGCTTGTGCCTGTCCGCCCCTGCGGAGCACGTCCAGTGACAGTTCCCAGGTTTCGGTAATCAATTCACGGGGCTCTCTGCGTTTACGATGGTGTGGTGACGTGGCTTCGATCGTTGTCATGAAGCGCTCGTCGAGGGCGGTCAGGTAGTCGGTGAAGGTGTGCATCGCGGGAAGCCCGGGCAAGGCGGGCGCGGTGGCCATGATCGCCGAGTGCAGACCGGCCAATCGGAGCGCGAGGGGCAGGCCGCCCAAGCGTGCTGCCACGACACGAGCCGCGTCGAAGTGCCCGTCGTCCCGACCGGTGAGGTCGAGCAGGATGCGGGCACCGTCGTCGGGGTTCAGGGCGGGCACGTGCAGCAGGAGGGCCCGCGGTCCCCATGAGTTCCGCCCTCCATCACGACTGGTGACCAGGACCGAGCCGTGGCACCCCTCGGTGCTGCGCAGCCAACTCGGTCCCAGGGGACGGGTGGCACGCGGCGCGATGACCAGTTCGGGATCGTCGGCGTTGTCGATGACCAGCAACCACGGGTGCGGGAAGGCCGCCAGGCTGTTCCACAACAGGTCCGGCGCCGACCTCTGCCCCGTCTGCGCCGCCTGGATCCGGTCTGGTGGTACACCGATTCGGAAACAGACTTCCCTCATACCGGCGATCACGGAGTGCTCGTCGTGAGCGGACACCCACCAGACGGTGGTACCTCGTGCGTGCTGCGCGTGCGCGAAGTGCAGCGCCAGTGTCGTCTTGCCGTAGCCACCGGCACCGTGCAGCACGACGAACCGACCAGCCTCGTCCGCGACTCGGTCGGTCAGTTCGACCAACAGGTCGGCTCGTCCCCGGACCTCGTGGTCGACCCGGTCCCACGGTGGCTCCACCGACACCAGTCGGGGGCGCTCGGGCCGTGGGGCAGGTCCGGACTGGTGGATCGTCACCACGTCACGTCCTGCCTGGACGACCCCTCCGGGACCCGTGGCGAGGGCCGACTGCGAGTGGTCCCCGTTCACGACGTGCCGGCCAGGAGCCCGGCGACGGCGGCGCTGATGGGCAGGCCGACGGCATCCTCCAGCCAGCCGAACTGGCCCGCTGGGTTGGCCTCCAGGAAGTGCCAGCGCCCGTCGGAAGTGACGACGAAGTCGAACGCGGCGAAGCTGAGGCCGAACGCCTCCAGGAACCTCCGAACCGACGTCGCGACCGCCTCCGGTGGATCGACCTCGGTGTAGGAAAGCGCTCCGTAGTCACTGCGCCAGTCGATGCGGGCGGCAGCGTTGTGCGCATGGATGGCGACAGCGAACAGCGCGGATCCGACAGCGGTGACACGCACTTCGTACGACTTGTCCAACCACTCTTGGAACAGGTGGGCGGTGATCCTGACCCCGTCCAGGTCGACCAGGTCGGACGCCTCCAGCAAGCGCGTGTAGGCGATCCGGGACACGGAGCCGTCGTCGATCCGGTTGGCGCCGAGCACCTTGCTCACCATGCGCGGGACGTCGTCGGTGAAGCGCCGAACGGCCTCGGGGGCATTCGTCACCACCGTCGGGGGGACAGCGAAACCACACTGCGCCGCGACAACCAGCTGCCAGGGCTTGTACCCCGCGTCCGCCTGCTTGGCGGGGTGGTTGCACCAGAGCACCGGCAAGGAAGCCAACACGCCACCCAGACCCAACCGCGCCTCAAGCCGCACGTGGCGGAGTTCGGCTGGTGGCAACCCGGCTTCGAATGTGAAGCTGGTGGGCCCGCGGAAGAGAACCGACCGGATGTCCTCAAGGCGGACAACGCGGTGCGGCGTGCTCAACGAACCACGCCAACGGGAACCGTCCAGCACAGCATCGAGCACCAGACCTGTGGGGAACCAGCCGACATCGCACCGGAACACCGGCGTCGAGCGCTTGTCGAGTTCACGCACGATGCGGTTGGTCGTCGGATCGGCATCGCCGCTGATGATCAAGACTGTCACGGTGGATCGTCGTCGGGCTGGTGGAAGTCCATCTCCTCGTCCCCGGTCATCGGGTCCGTTCCGCCGCTTGAGGTCCCGGCCAGAACCGTGTCCTGACCTGTGCCTTCGAACACCGCTACCTGGAGTTCGTGCGAGTACCGGAACGCCCTCTGATCCGAGATCGCGGCGTCGCGAAGGAAGCGCAGACCGAAAGACTTGAACGGGGCACCGTCGCCGGGTGGGTACCGAGGCTGGTTCGCGGCTCGTCTCGTGGGAAACCGGTCGTCCACCGACGCCAGACCACTGTCGATTCGTGACGCTTCGCCTTGTTGAGATCTCACCGCGTCGCCCCCGACGAGTCGACTGTTCCGGTCTGCCAGTAAAGCAGGGCGTGACGGCTCCGACCAACCCCGATCAGCCCAACGGGTGCCGTCGTATTGGGCGGCGGTACCGGCAGTCTGACCAGCCACGCACTCCTTAGGGCGAACCTTCCGTACTTTTGCGGGTCTATAGACTGGGGAACAGGTGTACTCCATTCACAGTTGTTATTCGAGTGTCACCGGCTTGTGGATGTCAAACCCGACATGCAGCCTGGCCCGCGCATGGACCGATGCCGGGTTGTCTCGTTGGCCAGGCCGTCGAGGATCGGTCGACGGTGTGTCGAGGCAGTCCGGCTCCACGATCGCCCGTCCGACCACCCACGTGCGCTTCACGCCAGTGTTGACTGCTGGAGATCGATTGCCGACCGGACGACCGTCGCCGACCGCTGGGGCTTCGCCCAGTCGCCAACACGTGCCAAGTTCGCTTGTGCCGAAGCGAAGATCCTGGTGGGCAAGGATATCGCGCTGATCTTCGAGGAGAACTCGACCTGCACGCGGTGTGGTTTCGAGGCCGTTCCGCGTTGGTGTGCCAGGCGGCTGCCCAGCCGAGCATCCCCGGGTTTCCGTTCTCGTGGCGGGCGAGCAGGAGGCCTTCCACGCTGACCGGTTCCAGCGCGTCATCGGCCACCGGCACGCGTCACACGTCGGCTGTGGCCGCCTCGGGCGTTCAAGGGCGGGCACGTTCGGAGCAGGGCTCGCGTGTACGCCGCAGCGACCAGCGCCGCGTAGTTGCGCCACGTCCGCTCCGTGCGCCGGTCCCCATAGTCGCTGATCCCCCGGATCACCAGCCAGTCCAAGCCGTTGGAGAACCCTGCCTTGCCCACCCCCGTGGCCTCCATCTCCAACGCGATCACGTCGTGCGCGGCCGCGATGGCGTCCCGCGCGGCGATGCTGCGCAGCGACCGGTCACCACTGCCGACCTTCCCGTGGTGGACCTTCGGCCACCCCAGGCGGTGGCCGCTGAGCAGCGGGTCGGGGTGGCTGTGGACGTCGTCCGCTTCATCGGTCGCGTAGACCACGTCGAGGCAGCCGTCCGGGCGGGCGAAATCGGGCAACCGGGCGATCCCCTGCTCTATCCACCACTCCCACGGGCGTTGCCCGGCCAACTCGTCCGCCTGCATCATCTTGGCGTAGCGCACCAGCAACGACGACGGCACGGGGTGCGCTTGGCGCAGTACCCGGCCCTCCGGAGTGTTGGTGACATGGTCGTAGTCCACCACGCCCCACGCACCGACCACGATGTCGCCCAGCCGCACATGGCGAACCGGCTCCCGCGGCGCGGGCACCCCGGCCGCGATACCTGTCATGAGCACGCAACTCACCGACGGAAAGCTGCGCGCCAGGTTCGCGCACGCATCGGCGGCGGCATTGTTGCCGGTATCCCCGAGCAGCACCAAGGCCACCCGGTGCGGATGAGCGGGGTCGAGGCTGGGCGCGTTCCCGACGTAGTAGGTCGTCCGGTCGCCGCCCTCCACGTGCGGCGCGGGATCGTCGAGCAGCGCCCGCATCGCCGCGAATTCCTCGGGGAGCGCGGTGATGATCCCGAAAGCGGGGGCCTCAACCGCCCGGTCGGGTACTCGGTCCCGGGCCTCTCGGGCGAGCTCGGCCACGCGCCGTGCTCCTTCCTCGGCGACCTCCAGGTAGTGGACGTCGTCGTCGATCCGCTTGAGGAACCACCCCGTGAGCGCGCGGTCCGCCGCGAACGCCCCCGTCGCGCGGCCGAGCCAGCGGACAGCGTCGGCCTCGCCGTTCTCCACGTTGCGGCGCAGGAACTTCAGGTTGCGGACGCGGTCGACCACCTCGGTTCGCAGCCTGAGGAGCACGGCCCACGCATCGGGCACGTTGTCTGCTACCGCAGTCCCCGCGTCGTAGAGTTCCCGGCACAGCACGTCCACGCCCCGCCACCCCGTGTGGACGTGGAGTTGGTCGCGCACCTTTGCGGTGTGGAGCAGATAACGAGCCAGACGCGGCAATTCCGGTTCCGCCTGCGCCCACGTCCAGTCGCCGAGCAGCCCCTCACCGCCCGGACGGGCGAGGACGACGAGCCGTCGGACGCCGCGCCGGTGGCTGACCAGTTCACCGACATCCAGTTCGCCGTCCAACACCTCCCACGCCTTGACCTGCGCGTCCGGCGTGCCCTCCCGCAGGGTGCCGACGTATAGGCGGGCCGTGCCCAGGAAAGCGTCCTCGTCCTCCGCGAGGAGGCGGTCCACCAGAGCATCGTGCTCCGGCCACGAGCCACCGGGGGCGGCCACCAGGACCGACACGTTCACCATCTCGTCGACCCGCCGCCAGAACGCCTGGCAGCGGCCCTTCGGGTCCTGGAGCGCGAGCGTCCCCGTTCCGATCGGCTCCGTCAGCTGTAGCAACGCCACACACCTGTCCCACACTCGGCGCACACGATCCACCACCCGTTCGGAGTCCCGGCCACCCACATGGGCGAAGGCGTGCAGGATGACCTCTTGGTCGTCGATCACGATGGCGTCCACCTCCCATCACCCGCACGAGCACGCAGGACCGACCGTTATCGTCGCCGCACACGGACAAACCCGCACACCGGATCGGAGGCAGATGGGCTCTCAACTGCGTACGGACGTCCGCGACGTCCTCAAAGGCACGCTCGAATGGCGGTTCCGCGCCCCTTCGAGGTGGGATGCCGTCCACCAGGCGTTCGCCGCGCTCTCCACGGCGTGGGAGTCCGGAGACCCCGCGGCCATCGAGCGCGCGTGCGACGCGCTGGAGGCCTTGAGCCCCGATCGCGAGGTGCGCCGTGCGGGCGTGCCACGCGACGACAACGACACGGTCGCCGAGCCGATCGACATCGACCAGCGCGACTTGGTGGTGGTGCTGATCGAGCAGGTCGAGCAGGCGGACGGTCCAGGCCCGCGGTGACGCACCGATCAGCCGCAACTCTTACTCCCCAAGGGGATCCACAGCCAGGCCGACCCGTTGAACTCCTTCAAACTGATGTCCACCTGGGTGAACGCCGAGGGCGGCGGCGCTCCGTACCCCAGGCGCAGGACGTGGGAGTACAGGTAGTCGGACAGGAGGACCACCAGATCCGCATCGGGCTCGCCGACGACCGCCGCGCGGAGCGGGCCGGCGTCGGTCATGCGTGCGAGGTCGACGGCGAGCGGTCCCGAGTACCCGGTCGCGGCCGGCCCTACCAGGCCGGCGGTGATCGCCATGCGCAGGCGCACCCGGTCGTCCTGGGCCAGGTTGTCCTCCCGGAGCCGTTGCTCGACGGCGGCGACGAGCGAGACCAGGGCGCGGCTGAGGTCGACGTCGTGGGGCAAGTAGACGAAAGCGCCGTCGCCCAGCCACTCGTGCTCAGCGCGATCGAGATCGACGTCGGCTTCGGCGAAAGCGTCGCGCAGCAGGCGCACCAGCCGCCGCTGCACCTCGTCCCGTGCGGGTGCGGTGCGCCGCCCGTAGCCGACCACGTCCACGGACACCCCGACCTTCAAGACCTTCGGCATCCATTGTGAGGGCTGTGAGCCCGTGTCCGCAGCCGGGACGACGGCCACGGCTCTGTCGTGCAACTGCCGCAGCCCCAACCTGGTGAACGCGGCCCGGCACGCGGCCAGGTCGGTGTCGGTGTACGCCAGTAGGAAGACCGTCGTGACCGAGGTTTCGGCCGCCGTCAGGTAGTCGAGGGCGGCACTGGCCAGCGCGAGCGCCGTCGGTCCCGGGTCGCCACCGCCCTGCCCGGTGCCCAGCAGCGGGAACAGTACCGAGTTCACCGGTGCGGGTCCGGCGATCCGGTCGATCTCGGCGAGCGCGCCCGACACGCACCGGCCGACCTCCCTCACCTGCCGGTAGCCCGCGCCGGGTTCGCCCTGTACGGCCGCCGTGTGGGCGACGTACCGCACGCCGAAGCGGACCAGGTCACCCGCGCCGGTGACCACTGTCGTGCCGGCAGGTACCGGGCGGTGCGTCCCGACCTTGTGGTCCAGTTCGGTTGCGATCGTGTCCTGGACGACCCGTCCGGTGGCGTCGCGTCGCGCCCCTTCGTATCGGATGATCGACGACACCGAGTACTCGTCGATGCGGGCCATCCTCATCGCGGTGTTCTCGGAGTTGACCCATACCTCCGCGCAGCGCACGTTGCGCAGGTCTCCGGTGACGATGCCCAGCAGTGGGCCGCCCGCCGGCAGTTGGTACAGGTAGGCCCGCGTCGACCCGAGGGCCTTCGGCGGTCGTGTCCGCGCCCCGATGCGCAGGGACGCCCAGCCTGCGGCGGAGATCACCACCAGGGACGCGAACGCTGTAGCCACAAGGGAAACAGTCACGGCGGTCGCTCCGATCACGTGGTGCGGGAAGCCGCGTTCGCAGTGTTCGTACTTACCGACCGGTACGGGAACGAGTCAAGCCGAAGGGACGCTCAAGCTCCCGTGTGGAAATGGGATGCCCACAACATCGGCCTGTCCGGGTACTTCGCGCGGAGGAGCAGCACCGCGTCGTGCACTGCGCGAGCGGTCGCCGAGGGGCCTTCGTCGCGGATGCGTTCGTACACGGCTCTGACGAAACGCAACGCGACGTAGTCCCCAACCTGCCAGAGGGTGGCGATCACGTGCCGGTATCCGGAGAGCCGGAACGCGGACGCCAAGTGGATGGCCTCCTCGGTCAGCGCGATGCCTCCGCGCCCGGTGGCGCACGCCGACAGGAAGGCGATTTCTGCGCGGGACAGGTCCAGCTCACCGATGTCCCGCACGGTCAGCGGTGCCGTCAGGTTGTCGTGCAGCAGCAGCGAGCCGGCCGTCGGCATCCGCACGTCCTGCACCGCGTGGCACGCGAAATGCACGCACTCGTAGCGGGGCAGGGCGTCGAGCACGGCGTCGCGGGTCGCGTGCTCGTCGCTCAGCACGTCGGCCCCGGCCCGGTCTGTTAGGTGTTCCGCCTCCAGCACTGCCGCCGTGAGCCGCACTTCGTCCGGGACATCCGGCACGGCCACGACCAGGAGGCGGGTGTTCCCCGGCACTGCCGCCGGTCGGTTGCGCGCGAGAGCCAGGCTCCGCAGGGTGGGCGTGTAAGAGGAGATCACGTGGTCCATTACCGTCTGCGGTGCGGCACCGTTCGTCTCCTGGTGTCGACCCGCCGCGTGAAGAGGCAGGAAGACCAACGGGCCGGTCGGCGACCACCACAGCCGTGCTCCCCCGGTTGACCCCAAACGCTCCAACACGGGTTCTGCGACTACGTCCCACAACCACGCCAACGTGTCCGCCATGTCCTGTGGGGTCGAACCCTCCTCGCGTTCGGTCGCCGACGTGAACCGGTGGTAGTGCTCGCGAAGATCGGCCAGGCCCGCGTGCGGCAACTCCACGACCTCCAGACCGGCCGAGGTCACCAACAATGCGTCCGTGCGCCACGAAGCGACGTTGACGACGACGATCGGCCCGCCGTCCGCGAGGGCGATGAGGTCGTCGTGGGGCATCGTCGCGAACAGCCCTTCGAATCCCGGAAGTCGCCGCGCCTCCTCGACCAACGCCTCCCACTGGCCGGCGGCGGCGTGGATCTCGTCCCGCTCGGCGGCGGTGGGTTCCGTCCCGGCGTGCGACGCCGGGCTCAACCGGGTGCGACAGGCGTCCATCCGCGCGGCGAGTTCCGGGTGCAGGGCACGCAACTCCGCGAGGTCGTCGCGGTTCTCCAGGATCTGTGAGTTGAGGATCTCCCGCCCTTGCTCCAGCACTGCCAACGCGCCTGGCTCGTCGCCCGCTTCGAGCGCGTACGCGCAAGCCTCGCGCGCCAGACCCCCGAACCGCGCGAGCAGGCGCTCCTGGTCGAAGCGGAACAGCCGCCGGGAGGCCAGCCTGGGTAGGAGTGACACGGCGTGGGCCGACAGCCGTGCGCTGCGCTCCCACTGTTTCATCCCGGACGCCACCAGCGCGGCTTTCGCCGCCGCGTCGATCTGCCGGTCGGGTGCGTCGGGCCTGTATGCCGCAGATTCCATGCAGTCCAGCGCCTCGGCGGCGAGCGCGTGGTCCGCGGGGTCGAGCAGGGCGAGTTGGTGCGTCACCGTTCCGCGTGCCCGGAGTGCCGCTGCGTGGCCGCTGTGGTGGGCGGGCATCCGGTCGAGTACCTCGCGAGTGGCCCGGTCCGCCACCACCAGCAGGTCGGCGTCACGGCTCTCGTCGTAGCAGTGCAAGAGCGCACCCACATGGTTCAGCCGGTGAACGAGGTAGTCCGGACTCGTCGTGGGCGTTTCCGCCACGGCTTCGCGTAGGAGGGCCTCCGCCTCCCGCATCCGCGCGATGTCCCTGTCCTTCGGGAAGTACGTCCTCAGCACTGCCGCCAACGCTGCCAGCACCTGTCCGTGGACGTAGTGCCCGGCCGGCACCACGTCGCGGGCCTCACGCGCGAGTCCGACCGCATGGTCGAGGTCCGCACGCGTGCCCGTGACCCGGTACGACAACGCGAGCGCCGAGGCGAGCCCGCACAACCTCCTGGCCCGGTCCGGTCCGCGGTGCGGCGTTGCCCGCACCGCAGACTCGTACGCGCGAAGTGCGTCGGCAAGTGCCGTGCTGTCGTTGGTGTGGTCGAACCTCCGCACCAGGTGGAGCGCGACGTTCTCGCAGGCGGACGCCTTCCTCTCACCGTCTTCCAGGTCCTCGTGCAACTCCAGGACCCGGCGGGCGGCGGCGAGGCCGTCACGGCTGAACCGGTCGTTCCCGGTCATCTCGTTCGCCACCATCGCCGCTGCGGCGAAGTTCCCCAACGCCGCGATGGACTCGACGGGGTCGGCTTCGAGGTCCTCGTGCGCACGATGCAGGAGGTCGAGGGCCGTCAGCAGGTCGCCTGGCACCCCGGAGTGGAGGTGCCTGTGGTACAAGAGGGTCCCCAGTTCTTTCCTGATCCGTCCGAGGCTCGTGGCGTCGCCCTCCGCAATGAGGTCCAGGCAGGTCCGGAGGTCGGTGATGGCGCCTTCGAGCGCCTCGACGTTCGTCGATCGCGCCTCGAACATGTGACGCAGCACCGTGGCACGGGCCACTAGGGTGTGGTGGGTGGCCGGTCCGTTGACCGTCAGGACGGCCGCGTTGGCCAGGGCCAGGGCCTCGTCCAGCCTCTCCTGCGCCACAATTCCCATGTCGAGTTGAGGGATGCTCACCAGAGCGGTCGCCAGCTCGGCGAGCACGATCGGCTTCGTGGGATGCCCGTCCGGGGTCAAGGCGAGCTGGAGACGCACGGCTCGTGAGTACGGTCCGAAGGTCTCTTCGGTGGGTGCCCGCCGGTGTCGGGCCTCCCAGAGCCGCGCCGAGTTGAACGCCGCGTGCAGCGCGGCGACGGGATCGGTGTTCAAGCGGTCACCCCTTCGGTGTCGAGAGACCTCCTGGAACGCAGCAAAGCCGGGTGCAGCAGCGAAGCGGGGCCCCTGCGGTAGAGCAGCGCGGGCCGCCCGCCGTTGCGGGCCGTCTGCTCCTCGGTGCGCACCAGGAATCCTTCTGCCCCGGTCACCTTGCGGTGGAAGTTGCGGGATTCGAGTTCCTCGCCCCACACGATCTCGTAGACGCGACGCAGCTCGGTGACGGTGAACTCGGGCGGGCAGAACGCGGTGGCGAGCGTCGTGTACTCCAGCTTCGACCGGGCGCGCTCCACGGCGTCGGTGATGATCCGGGCGTGGTCGAACGCGAGTCGGCCTGCCAACGCGGTCTCCACCGGCACCCAGCGGGCGGTGTCCGCGTCGCCGCCCGCGACGGGTACCGGCAGGTTCGGCACCAAGGCGAGGTAACACACGGTGATCACACGCCGCCGCGGATCGCGGTCGGGGGTGCCGTAGGTGCGCAACTGTTCAAGGTGTAGCTTGCCCGCGTCCAGTCCGGTCTCCTCGGCGAGTTCCCGCACAGCCGCGTGCTCGATGTCCTCCGCGGCGGACTCCAGGAAGCCACCCGGCAGCGCCAGCGCTCCCCAGTACGGCTCTATACCCCGCTCCACCAGCAGGATCTGCAACTGGTCCGCGCGCACCGTCAGCACCGCAAGATCGACGGCCACCGCAACATCCGGGATCTGCCACTCCGACTCCGTCATCCGACCAGGTTAAGCCTGTATCCGTCATATTGACGTAAACTCGTCCGGTCCACTACGGTCCGGGACGGTATCCGGACGACGGAGCGACACATGATCGTGATGCTCACCGCGCTCGAAGTGGAGTACCGGGCAGTTCGCGCGCACCTCTCGCACATCGAGTCCCACCCGCACGAGGCCGGCACCCGGTTCGAAGTCGGCACCATCGGCGGTCACGAGACCGCCATCGCCCTCACCGGCGTGGGCAACGCCGTTGCCGCCACCCTGACCGAACGCGCCATCGGTACCTTCACCCCGGACGTGGTGCTGTTCGTCGGCGTCGCCGGCGGGCTGCGGAGCTGGCTCGAACTCGGTGAGGTCGTGGTCGCCAGCCGCGTCTACGGCTACCACGGGGGCCGCCAGTCGGCGACGGGCTTCGACGCCCATCCGCGTGCCTGGGAAACTCCGTACCACGTCGAGCAGTTGGCCCGCTCGATCGCCCGGGCCGAGGACTGGTGCCCCAACCCGCCGAGAGTCCACTTCGAGCCGGTCGCGGCCGGTGAAGTGGTGCTCAACTCGAGCGAGTCACCGCTCGCCAAGCAGATCAACCACCACTACAACGACGCCGTCGCGATCGAGATGGAGAGCGCCGGCGTCGCCAATGCCGCACACCTGAACATGGCCACCCCGGCGATGACCGTGCGCGGCATCAGCGACCACGTGGACGACAAGGACGCCACCGACGCGCAGGGCTGGCAGTCCGTTGCTGCCGCCAACGCCGCCGCGTTCGCCGCCGCGCTCGTCGCCGCTCTCCCACAATCCCGCCGCAGCAAGGGAAAGGCCGGCCCAGTGGGCGAACCTGCCAACAACTTCCACAACTACGGCAACGTCGGTACGCAGATCGGGACCAACAGCGGATTCGTGCACTCGGCCCGGGACCCATTGCCACGCGAACGGATCGAGGCGCTCACCGCCGCCGTCGTGCACGCGCACAACACCGGTCAGGTCGACTCCGAGCTGTTCAACGTCGCCATGGTCACGCTCGACGGCATCCGCAACGCCCGTCACCCGGACGACCTGGACCGGCTGCGGGCACTGCTCGGCAACGTGCCCGCCCTGCGCTTGGCACTCGGCAGTCTGGCGGGCGACCAATGACTACCGCCAACCACACCAGCTTCCACAACCGGGGCAACGTCCAGACGCAGGTCGGCGTCAACAGCGGCGTCATCCACCAGTCGATCTACAACAACAACCCAGGCGTACCACCCGGGGTGAAGTTCGAGAACGCGCTGACCTACTTGCGCGGCGGCCAGCCGCGCGTCGCCGAGCAGCTGCTCGAACAGGTGCGGCAGGCGGGGCCAGTGAACACCAGATTCCACTACTATTTCGTGCTCACCATCCTGAGCGACCGGACGCTGAACGAACTGCCGCCCATCGAGTTCAAGAAGATCGTCTCCGCGCTGAGGGACGCACGCGCCCTACCCGGAGTCGTTGACGAGTACAGCCGGGCGCTGCGGGTGATGGAACACCTGATCTCCTACGTCGAGCGGCAGGACCGGGCGGCCGGGCCGAGCAAGGTCGAGCTGTCCGACGTCGCCACGGCGTTCCAAGCGCTGCCCGACACCCGACAGCAGGAGATGGCCCGGCACCTGGACATGATCCTCGACGGCGCGGTCCAGGACGCGCTCGACGCGGCCATCGCCTCGCTCGCGGAACATCACCGCATGGACGAGCGGCGCGAACACCGCGTGTGGCTCTACTTCCAGCCGGAACCCGCGCCGCCGTTGCCCGCCGTACTGGCCAAGACGCCACCGGATTACCGCGCCTGGGCCATGGCCGTGCTCGGTGGCATCGTCGCGTTATGGGGCTTTGGCCTCCTCTTCGACGTCCTCACCGACGCCGGCCCGGCTGCGGCGTGGTTCGTCCCGCTGGCGATGCTCGGCGGTGTGTTCCTGTTCGCCTGGTTCCGCGTCCAGGCCAAGGTGGTCGACGGCAGGCGCGTCGAGCGGGAGACGTGGTTCCAGGGCTGGAACGCGGGTCCGCCGCGCGAAGTGCCCGATTGGAAGGTGCAGGAGATCGCCGCGCGCGTGTACGCCGCGTTCGACGCCCTGCGTCCGCCGACACACGTGGTCCGCCACCACGTCAACCCGGTCTACTACGAGCCGCAGAAGGACTGGGACGTCGACACCGCCGGGATCAGGGTGTCGCTGATCGACTGGTTCGTCCGGCTCTACGGTGCCACGACGACCGAGCCGTCCGGACTCACGTGGTTGATCCAGTGGCACACCAACCGGATCAAGGCGCAGTGGCAGGCGGGCGCGCTGCTCCGCTTCCGCACGGAACTCAAGACCAAGTGGTACGCCAAGGTGTTGCCGCCGGTCGGCCTCGTGCTCGCGGCGATGTTCGGCTTGCGACTGGTCCTCCTGCAACCGGGTGCGGGTGTGCTGTTCGCGATCGGACTCGGCGTCTGCGCCTTCGGTGCGGCCGACGTGCTCGCGGAGTTCCGGCTGCGCGCGGCCCTCCAAGCCGAGTACGACCAGCAGATCCGCGAGGAGGAGCACGCATACCACGACTGGCTCCGCGTGTTGGCCGACCGGCCGTCCGATGACGAGATCGCGTACTGGCTGCGGTTTGACGTGCTGCACCTCAAATGCCGCGCGATGCGCCGGACCCAGCTGTCCAGCAAGGACATCATCTGCCACGTCGAACTCACCGAGGGCGCGCCGGGGGCGCTGCGCGCACGGGATCGGATGGCGCCCGTCCGGTACTCGGAGTACTGGGTGAAGGTCTTCCTCCTGACCGATGGCGGCGTGCATCAGACCGAGTACCAACTGGACTTCTTCACCGGCAACGTGCACGACCCGCACGACATGTCGTTCCGCTACGACGCGCTGGCCTACGCCAAGCTGGACGAGGTTGGCGTGCAGTTCGCCGGCAAGCGCCGGCACATCGTGCGGGTGGTCGACGACGTTCGGGCCGGTGACCAGTTCACCTTCCGGCAGGCGATGGAGCTGTCGCTGGTCAACGGCAGCTTCATCCACGTGCTGGTGGACGACTTCCGCGGCATGACCGACGAGAGCGAGGACGAGGCCAGGCTCCGGGAGATCGCCCAGGATGCCTCCGGTGTGCAGACCGCACTGCACATTCTGCAGGCCGTGGCCCGCGAAGGTCGCGAGTGGATCGCCCGGCAACGGGACCGCCGCAGGCGCAAGTGGGAGGACTTCGCCGATCAGCAGAAGGTGCAGGAGTTGCGAAGCGGTTGGCAGCGGCGGGAGATCACGTGACGGGACCGCGCCCGCCTGGATCGTGGCGGGCGCGGACCAAGCGGCGTTGACGCGCGGGGTCCTCTGCTGGGAGGTTTCGGGTGGATGCAGCCTTCAGCTGAGAGTCGACCCGGTTGAGGTGCGTCCTCTTCGATGTCAGGCTTCCCACAGGCGCAAGCCGAGCGCTGGTCCGGATCGCTCCACAGGGCTGATCGACACTCCTGCGGCTCGTTACTCGTCGCCGCCGGAGATGCGTCGCCAGTCGCGCGGTGTCAGGCCGAACCGGGCACGGAACCGGCGGGCGAAGTGGGTCGGGTCGTGGAATCCCCAGCGGCGGGCGGTCATCGCGATCGTCCGGTGTCGGCCGGTCGGTTGGGCGAGTTCGTCGCGGGCGCCGTCGAGGCGTTCGTCGATGATCCACTGCTCCAGGCTGAACCCGGCCTGCGCGCAGAGCTTGTACAGGTAGCGCACCGAGATGTGGTGCTCGGCGGCGATCGTGGCGGGGCGCAGGTCGGGGTCGGTCAGCCGGGCGCGCACGTGGGCGCGGATCCGGGTGAGCAGCGTCTCGGCGAGGGCGGCGCGGCTGTGCCGGTCGGCTCGGCCGGCGGAGATCAGCAGTGCGCGGGCCAGTTCGACGTTCGCCGCGCTGAGGGCCGCCGCGCCGGGGTCGGTGCCGATCCGGTCGGCGTCGGCCGCCAGGTGGGCGACGTGGTCGGTGACCACCCGGTAGAGCGGGCTGCTCCGCACGTTGGCCACGGCGTGGCGGATGACGTCGACGGGGAGCCCGAGCCGGTCGATCGGGATCTGCACGCAGCCGGCACCGCCGACGCCCGACCACGAGAAGTCGTAGGGCGCGGACAGGTCCACGACCATCAGTTCGCCGGGCGCGACGACCTGCTGTCGGTCGAACTGCTCGTGGCGTCCGGGAGCGAGCCGCTGCACCGAGAGGGCGACGACCGGCATCGTGTCCTGCCTGGCCTGCTTCCCGGTGCGCAGCAGGCGGAGACCGGTGGCGTGGGCCGTGAAGATGTTGCTGCTGCCCAGGTCCCAGAAGCCCAGCCGGACGTGCACGTCCCGGTCGGGGTCCTCGTGGATGACGTGGCAGGGCGCGGAGGCGTGCGCCATCGCCGTGTGCACCGCTTCGAACCGGTCCCGGGTCGGCAGGTCCGCAGTGTCGAGGATGTAGGTCATCGCCTCCGCCTTCGCGCACGCTTCCGACCAGTGTGCACAGTGGGCCGCGCGCAGTGCACGCACAGCCTCGTCCCATGATCTACTCCGTCCCTACCGTTCTCGCGTGGTAACGGTGCTCAAGGGCCGGAACGGCGAGCGTTCGGCACTCGACGAGGTGGTCGGGGCGTTACCCGCCGGCCTCAGCGGCGTGCTGGTGCTGCGCGGCGATGCGGGGATCGGCAAGACCGCCCTGCTCGACTACGTGGCGGGTGCGGCCGGGCTCGCGCGGGTGGTCCGGGTGTCCGGGGTCGAGTCCGAGGCCGGGTTCCCGTTCGCGGGTCTGCACCGGCTGCTGGTCCCGCTGTCCGGTGCGGTGGGGGACCTGCCGCCGGACCGGCGCGGCGCGCTGCGGGTGGCGCTCGGGCTGGACGACGGGCCGCCTCCCGACCGGTTCCTGGTCGGGTTGGCGGCGCTGACGCTGCTGGCGAAGGTCGCCGAGGGCGGGCCGGTGCTGTGCTGCGTGGACGACGCCCAGTGGCTGGACGAGGAGTCGTTGGGGGTGCTGGCCTTCGTCGGACGCCGCCTGCACGCGGAGGGCGTGGGCCTGGTGTTCGCGGCGCGGGGCGTCGTGGACGGGCTCGCCGGGCTGCCCGTCGTGGAGGTGGCGGGCCTGCCCGAGGCCGACGGGGTGGAGCTGCTCCGGTCGGTGGTGACCGGACCGCTGGACGGCGTGGTGGCGGCGCGGATCGTGGCGGCGGCGGCGGGCAACCCGCTCGCGCTGACCGACCTGGGGCGTGAGCTGTCCGCGGACCAGCTCGGCGGCGGGACGTCGCTGCCGGACCCGCTGCCCGTCGGCAGCCGGTTGGAGGAGCACTACCGGCGACGGGTCGCCGGGCTGCCCGGACCGACCAGGGTCTGGCTGCTGCTCGCGGCGGCCGAGCCCGGCGGGGACCTCGCCTACATCGCCGCGGCGGCCACCGGGCTGGGCGTGGACCACGGCGCGAGCGAGCCCGCCGAGGCGGTCCGGCTGCTGTCGGTCGGGACCACCGTCCGGTTCCGCCACCCGCTGGTGCGGTCGGCGGTGTACGGCGGGGCGACCGGTGTGCGGCGGCGGCAGGTGCACGCCGCGCTGGCGGCCGTGACCGACCGCCCGCAGGACGCGGACCGGCGCGCGTGGCACCTGGCCGCCGCGTGCGTCGGCACCGACGACGAGGTGGCCGCCGAGCTGCTGCGCTCGGCGGACCGGGCCGGTGCGCGCGGCGGCTACGCGGCCCGCGTCCGGTTCCTGACCAGGGCGGCCGAGCTGGCTGGCGCGGGGCGGGCGGACCTGCTGCTGGCGGCGGCCGAGGCCGCGGTGACCGCCGGCGCGCCGTTGCAGGCCATGACGTTGCTGGACGGCGTGGCCACCGATCCGGCCGACGACGTCGTGCGGGGCCGGGCGTTGCTGGTGCGGGCGAGCGCGCTGGTGATGCTGGGCGGCGAAGGCGCCTTCGCGCTGGGGGCGACGCTGTGCCTGCGGGCCGCGCTCGCGTTCGACGAGCGGGCGCCGGAGCTGGCCCGAGAGGCGATGCTGGAGACGATCGAGCACACCATCCGCGCCGAGCACCTGCTGCGCGACACCACACCCGCCGAGATCGCCAAGGTCGCCGGGGGTGTCCTGGCGCGCACCGGTACCTCGACCGTCGCCGACTCGCTGGTGCGCGCGTTCGCCGTGCTGGTGGACGAGGGCCACGAACGCGCCGTGCCCCGCATCCGGCAGGCGGTCGAGCAGCTCGTGGACCCGGAGACCCCCGAGGACCAGGTGCTGCGCCGGTACCTGACCGGGGCGTCGCTGTGCCTGCTGCTGTGGGACGCGGACCTGCACCGGGCGGTGGTCCGCCGGGCGGCCGACATCGCCCGCCGGACCGGTGCCCTGCGCCAGCTGGACATCGCCCTGTACTGCGCGGCCATGGTCGAGACCCACCTGGGCGAGCTGGGCGCCGCCGCCGACCTGCTGGTCCAGTGCCACGAGGTCCGGCGCGCCATCGGCGGCACCGACGAGCTGTGGGCGATCTACCGGCACCCCGAGCTGCTGGGCTGGCGCGCCCAGGACGAGGGCCTGCCCGACGTGCTCCACGGGGCGCTGGCGGCCGGCACCTGGCTGGGCTCGGGTTCGGTGGAGTCCATCTCCCGGGCCGGCCTGATGTTCCTGGCGCTGGGGCGCGGCGACTACGCGGGCGCGCGGGCGATCGCCCACCGGATGATCGGGACGGACCCGACCGGGCTGCACTCGCGGGTGCTGCCCGACCTGGTGGAGGCCGCGGTGCGCAGCGGTGACCGGGTCCTCGCCGCGTCCGCGCTGAACACGCTGACCGGCCGGGCGACCGCCGCCGGCACGCCGTGGGCCAGAGGGGTGCTCGCCCGCGCCCAGGCGCTGCTCGCGCCGGTCGGCAGTGCCGAACCGCTCTACCTGCGCGCGATCGAGCTGCTGTCGGCGACCCCGGCCCGTGCCGACCTCGCCCGCGCCCACCTGCTGTACGGGGAGTGGCTGCGTCGGTGCAAACGCCGCCGTGACGCCCGTGAGCACCTGCGCACGGCGTCGGAGCTGTTCGACCGGATAGGTGCCGCGGGGTTCGCCGCGCGGGCCGCCCAGGAGCTGGCCGCGACCGGGGAGACCGCGCGCCGCCGGTCCGCCGGCACGCCGAACGGCCTGACCCCGCAGGAACTCGCGATCGCCACCCTCGCCGCCGGAGGTGCCACGAACACCGAGATCGCCGACCGGCTGTTCATCAGCGCGAGCACCGTCGACTACCACCTGCGGAAGGTCTTCCGGAAGCTCGACGTGACCTCGCGGCGGCGGCTCGCCCAGGCGTTGGGCGACTGAGCGATCCTCATGACTACGCGCTTCGCGGGGTTCGAACGACCACGCCCGCCGAACACGATGGACAAGTCCTGCCGGACAGCCGAGAGGAGCGTTCCCATGCCGCACGTGACGGCCGCCGATGGTGCCCGGATCTTCTACAAGGACTGGGGCGAGGGCCGGCCGGTGGTGCTCAGCCACGGGTGGCCGCTGAACTCCGACAGCTGGGAGGCCCAGCAGCTGTTCCTGGCGGGCAACGGCTTCCGGGCGATCGCCCACGACCGTCGCGGCCACGGCCGGTCCACCCAGACCTGGGCCGGCAACGACATGGACACCTACGCCGACGACCTCGCCACCCTGGTCGACACCCTCGACCTGCACGACGTGACGCTGGTCGGGTTCTCCACCGGCGGGGGAGAGGTGGCCCGCTACGTCGGCCGGCACGGCACCGCCCGGGTCGCGCAGGTGGTGCTGGTGTCCGCCGTGCCGCCGTTCATGCTGCTCACCGAGGACAACCCGGGCGGCGTGCCGGTCGACGTGTTCGACGGCATCCGCGCCGGCTCGCTCGCCGACCGCTCCCAGCTCTACCGGGACCTGGCCGACGGCCCGTTCTTCGGCGACAACCGGCCCGGCGCGGACGTGTCGCAGGGGGTGCGCGACGCGTTCTGGAGGCAGGGCCTGGAAGCCGGGCACCGCAACGCCTACGAGTCCATCGCCGCCTTCTCCGCCACGGACTTCCGCGCGGACCTCGACGCCTTCGACGTGCCGACCTTGGTGATCCACGGCGACGACGACCAGGTCGTGCCGTTCCACGTCGGCGGCGAAGCCTCCGCCGCCCGGATCGGGGACGCCACGCTCACCGTCTACCCCGGGGCGCCGCACGGCATCACCGACACCCACAAGCAGCAGCTCGGCGAAGACCTGCTCACCTTCCTCAGGAGCCTGTGATGACCGCGCCCGACACCATCGTCCTGATCCACGGCTTCTGGGTGACCCCGCGCAGCTGGGAGCACTGGATCACGCACTACGAGAAGAAGGGGTACAAGGTCCTCGCCCCCGCCTACCCCGGGCTGGAGGTCGAGGTCGAGGCCCTGAACGCCGACCCGACGCCCATCGCGGACCTGACCGTCCCGAGGATCATCGAGCACCTGTCGTCGGTGATCGGCGGACTCGACTCGCCGCCGATCCTCATCGGGCACTCGGCCGGCGGCGCGTTCACGCAGCTGCTGCTGGACCGAGGGCTGGGCGCGGTCGGCGTCGCGCTGAACTCGGCGCCGACCGAGGGTGTGCGCGTGGTGCCGCTGTCGCAGCTGAAGTCGACGTTCCCGGTGTTCAAGAACCCGGCCAACCGGCACCGGGCGGTGCCGATCTCCTTCGAGCAGTGGAACTACGCGTTCACCAACACGTTCACCGAGGAGGAGTCCCGCGCGCTCTACGAGCGCTACGCGATCCCGGTCAACGGTGGCATCGTGTGGGGTGGCGTGCTGGCCAACTTCCAGCCGGGCCACCAGGACGTCTGGGTCGACTACTACAACGACGGCCGCGCCCCGCTGCTGTTCGTCTCCGGCGGCGAGGACCACATCATGCCGCCCGCCGTGCAGCAGTCCAACGCCAAGCACTACAAGTCGGACACCGTCACCGAGATCGAGGAGTACCCCGGCTACGCGCACCTGCTGCCGGCCCAGCGGGGCTGGGAGGAGATCGCGGACCACGTGCTCGACTGGGCCCTGCGGCACGCCCGGTGACCGAGGTCCGGATCACCCACGTCGGCGGTCCGACCACGTTGATCGAGTTCGGCGGGTGGCGGCTGCTCACCGATCCGACCTTCGACCCGCCGGGCCGCCGGTACCGGTTCGGCTGGGGCACGTCCTCCCGCAAGCTGACCGGCCCGGCGATCCCGGCCGGCGGACTCGGCGCGGTCGACGCCGTCCTGCTCACCCACGACCACCACGGCGACAACCTCGACGACGCCGGCCGTGCCCTCCTGGCCGAGGCGGAGACCGTGGTGACCACCGTGTCCGGCGCGCGCCGCCTCGGACGCGGTGCCCGTGGGGTGCGCGCCTGGGACACCGTCAGGTTGACCCGACCCGGCCGGCCCGACATCGAGGTCACCGCGACGCCCTGCCGGCACGGGCCGCCGTTCAGCGTGCCGATCGTCGGCGACGTGGTGGGCTTCGCGCTGCGCTGGGAGGGGCAGCGGCACGGCGCGTTCTGGTGCACCGGCGACACCGTGCCGTTCCGGGGAGTCCGGGAGGTCGCCGACCGCTTCCGCGTCGGTACCGCCCTGCTGCACCTCGGCGGGGTCCGGTTCCCGATCACCGGCCCGATCCGCTACTCGATGACCGCGCGCCAGGCGGTCCGGCTGTGCGAGGCGTTCGCCCCGCACACCGCGATCCCGGTGCACTACGAGGGCTGGCAGCACTTCCGGGAACCGCGCGCCGCCATCGAACGGGCGTTCGCCGGTCGGCCGGAACTGCGTTGGGCACCGCTCGGCGAACCCCTGCCCGTCACTGTCTGATCCTGCGGCGCGGAACACTCCTGGCCGCCGTCGTCGTCGGGGCCACCGACGCGGCGGCGGCCGGGGCCGACGATCCCGCCGCCACCGGGCGGCCTCAAGGTCGAGGCCCTCGTCCGCGTCGCCGCGTTCGCCCCCGACCAGGATCACCCCGGTCGGCACGGGATCTCCGAGCGATATCGAATTCGTCGCGGTGTGGAATTCTGCCGGTTTGGCGGGGAAGTGCCCACGTAGGGTGCTCGCCAGACGGGCGATGAGGGGGATCGTGAGAGCTGTCGTAGTGGTGCTTGCCCTACTCGTGTTGTCGGCGTGCACCGGGGTGTCCGGCAGGCCGGTCGCGTCCACGGTCGATCCGGCCGCCGTAGCGGCGAAGCTGGTGTTGGGCGACGAGGTCACCGGACTCAGGGGGCTGGCCAGGGACGGCTCGCCGGTGGTGGGGGTGAAGAAACTGGTGGAGTGCCTGGATCTCCCGTCGGACCGCCAGGCGGTCGCCGGGATCACCGCGAGGTGGACCTGGTCCCACCGCGGCCAGCGGGCCACGATCACCCAGTACGCGGCGGTCTACCAAGGTGTCACGGGCCGGGAGGCAGTGGGGCAGGCGCGTGCCGTGTCCGGGTGTCACCGGGGTTACGACGACTACTGGGTGGCACCGGGTCCGGTGGGGGAGCACTACTTCCGCAGCGACAACCTGGGGTCGACCAAGCCGTTCGTGGACGACCGCTTCGCGTACTACGTGACCAACGTGGTGTCGACGGAGTCCCAGTTCAACAACGCCGACCGGCACACCGTCCACACCGCGATCCTGGCAAAGCAGGACAAGGTCGTCCGGCTCGCGATCGACATCACCGGTCCGGTGGAAGACCTGGACACGCTGGACTCCCGCACCTTCGCCCAAGCCCTCACCGACAAACTCGTCGCCTGAACTTGTTCGGCGAGGGCCGGGCGCGGGCTAGCGCCTGCCGGACGGAGCCGTCGCCGTCGCCTTCACCGGGCGTTCCGACCAGAGTTGAAGCTCGCGGTGCCGGAACTGGTAGGCGTTGCCTGCCACGCGCAACAGGCCCGCATCGCAGGCCCAGTCGAGGAATTGGCCGAAGCGCAGCGGGGTGCCGAACCGCGCCCGACCGATCGCCACCGCCAGCGCGTACCTGATCCACACCTGCCAGAGCATCGCCACGATGGCCGTGGACAGCACGGCTCCGTCCACGAGCGACGTCACGCGGTCGGGGCCGCCGTGGATCACGAACCCGTACAGGACGGCGTTCAGCGCTGCGGGCGGGACGCAGCTGCGCAGGTCGTTGCGGATCACGTCACGGGGGCTCGGCACGTCCCCGTACCCCCACGACGACCCGACCAGGATCCCCGCGGGAATGGTGAACGCGAACCAGCCCACCACCATGGGCAACTCGCCCTCGCCGGTGATGAGGTAGGCGGCCGTCGTGAGGACGGGCAGGGGCGAGAGGAGGAGCGTGAACCTGAGCACCCTGCGCCGCTGCCGCGGGCGCTGCTGGTACCCCAGCAGGAAGGTCCGGGGCGGCACCGCCTCTTCCCGCAGGTTCCGCACCGCCGACAGCAGGCAGAACAACGCCAACGGTCCGTAGAGGCCCAGCAGGCCGCCCGGGGCACGGCCGGGCGGGTCGGCGAGGGCCGTCGACACGGCGGAGCCGGCGGCGACCGCCGTGAGCGCCGCGTGGGCGTGCCGGACCCGACCCGAACCCACCGCCGACCACCACTCGTGGAGGAACAGGTCGACACCCGACCGCCCGTCACGGCCCTGCCGCGCGAGGTGCCCGGCGATCAACCGGAGCGTTCCCGAGACCTGGTCGATCGGGTACCGGCCGGCGCCGCGCAGGCGGGTGGCGGCCGGCACGAACCTGTCCAGCAACACCTCGGTGACCCGGTGCGGCGGCCTGGTCAGCTCGTGCGGGTCGAGTCCGTCCCGGAACGCGGTCACGGCCAGCGTCAGCCGCCACGGCGTCGGCAGCGCGGCGCTCAACGCGGCCATGCGCACCGGGTCGTCGAGCACGCCGACCCAGGCCGCCTCCTCGTCCACGTCGCGCAACTGCGCCCGGAGGTAGGACGAGACCTGCGCCGTGGACAGCGGCTGGATCTCGACCGCGACCGCGTCCAGCAGGGTCTTGGCCAGTCTGGCGTGCGGCTCGTACCGGCACGTCACCAGCAGCGGCGCGCGGCCGGTGCCGGCGAAGTAGTCGTTGAACCGCCGCACGGCCACAGCCGCGCGGACCGGCTCGTCGTCGTCCATCTCGTCGAGGCCGTCGAGCACCGGGAGCACCCGCCGCCTCCGCACCAGGTCGGCGGCGACGGCCGGCCGCAGTCGGAAGCGCTCGACGAGCTGCCGGGCCAGCCACTCGTCGAGCGGCACCCCCGGGTCGTACCCGGCGAGGCCGAACCGGATCGGCACGGGACCGTCGGTCCGTTCCGCCAGCAGCGCGACCAGCAGGTGCAGCGCCAGCACGGTCTTGCCCGCCCCCGGCTCGCCGACCACGACGAGCCGCCCGGCGGGCAGCGCGCGGTAGTAGTCGAGCACCGTGTCCAGCGAGCCCGCCCCGCCACCACCCCGGTACCGGACGAGGTCGCGCTCGAACGTGACGTCGATCCGCACGGTGTCCGGCTGGTCGGTGCCCAGCAGCCGGGCGAGCTGGGCGCGCTCCAGGTCGAGCACCCGGGCAGCCAGCGAGTCCTCCACCGGTGTCTCGTCCGAGCGCAGCGCCAACACCAGCACCACGCCCACCGCGCCGAGGACGCAGGCGACGATGTTCGCCCAGCCCACCACGCGGTTGAACGTCGTGTCGTCGGAGGCGAACACCGCCCGCACCGCCAACCCGACCGACAGGACGAGCAAGCCGGTGGCGACCAGCCACCAACCGAGAGGACCGCGCGGTAAGTGCAAGTTCCTCGCCCCTGTGCCTCAGCCTTGGCGGTGCGCAGCGCCGACCACGTCGAAGGTAGCCGACCCGATGTCACCCGCCCGCACGGTCGGCTCGAATCCGCCGGCCCGCCCCGGCCCGCCGAACCGATCGGCCGCACCGCTCGGCGCGACCGGGCTGCGGCCCCGCCGCGACCCGGGCATCCGTCATCCTCAGCCCGAGCTCGCCAGGGCTCGGGCGGCTCGCGCTGCTGCGGTCAGGGTGCTGCCCAGACCGTCAACCCAGCCGCGAGGTCCGGGGCACCACAGCGTGTCCTCGTAGCCGCCCGCGACGACCCGGGAGCCGTGGCCGGAGCAGTGCTCGCCGGTGCGCAGGTTGAGGTTGACCAGCTCTTGGGCTTCGACGGCCGCATCGGTGAGGGTCGTCCCGTGCCCGCTGATGAAGCCCATCCACCCGGAGCAGTAGAGGGTCGCCTCGTAGCCGCCGGGGATCTCGCGGCTTCCGCTCGCCGAGCAGTCGGACGCGAGGTTCGGTGCCGCCGGCGACACCACGGCGGCGGCGAGCGCGGCCGCCGTCACAAGGTTAAGGAGCATCGGTTCCCCGAATCATGTCGTCCGCCCGTACGCGGTCGAACATGCCGGCTCCTCCTCGACGGCCACAAGGTCTGTCTGTGTGGTGCGGCCGATCCCGAATCCCTCGGGCCCGATCGGCGCGTCGGTCACGAGAGTGCCCCGAAGACCTCGCCGGACAGCACGAGCCGCTCCAGTTCCCGCGCGGCCTCGGGCACCGCCAGGTCCGTGTTGTCGATCACGGGAACCCCGCGATCACGCCAGCCCAGCATCCGGTCGTGGATGACCCCGAGCGTCTGGTCCGAGAGCCGGCGGGTCCCGCTGCGGGCGGGGTTGCGCTCGACCAGCGCTGCCAAGCTCGGCAGGAAGACGGCGAAACCCACCCGCCGATCGCTCAGCTCGGCCCGCCACCGCTCCAGACCCACCTCGGGCCAGTCGGGGAAGACCGCGTCGTCGACGAAGCACAGGTACCCGTCCGCCGTGTACAGCCGAGCGAGGTTCGCGCAACCCGCGCGGGCGAGTTCGTACTGACGCCCGGCAAGCTCCGTCCAACCGTCCTCCGGTTGGCGTACCGGCACTTCACCAGGTCTCGCACGTCGTCCAGCGAGACGTGGACCGCAGGTCTGCCGATGGTCCTCGCCAAGTGGTCGACGATCGTCGTCTTGCCCGCCCCGGCAGGGCCGCTCACCAGGATCACCGGCGCCGGCTCGACGCTCTCGGATGTCATCCGTCCAGTCCTCTTCACGTCGGACCCGCTGAACACCGCAGGCGATCATGGTGCCAGGAGGGGGTTCTCCGGTCCGGAGGTCGGCTCAGGGTTCGAGTCGTGGTGGCGTGAAGGCGAGCAGGTCGGGCAGGGGTTCGTCGTAGCGTTCGACCTCGACCAGGGTGGTGTGGGCGCTGGGGCCTTGGGACAGTCGTGAGCAGGGCCGGTCGGCGGTGAGGACGTTCGGGTTGCCGTGGCGGTCCAGCGTCCCGTTCAGGCCCGGCTGCACCGGGTCCCACCACGCCCCGGTGGACAGTTGCACGACGCCCGGCATGACGTCGTCGGACAGGATCGCGCCGGCCAGGCAGCTGCCCCGGTCGTTGTGGACGCGGACGATCGTGCCGTTCTCGATGCCGCGCGGCGCGGCGTCCGACGGGTTGATCGTCAGGGGTTCGCGACCGTGGATCTTCGAGTCGAGGCTGTGGCCGCCGTTGTCGTACTGGCTGTGCAGGCGCGAGGCGGGCTGGTTCGAGATCAGGTGCAGCGGGAACCGCTCGGACAGGTCGCCGCCGAGCCACTCCGCGGGTTCGAACCAGGTCGGGTGTCCGGCGCAGTCGTCGTAGCCGAACGAGTCGATCTCCTCGGAGAAGATCTCGATCCGACCCGACGGCGTCGACAAGGGGAAGCGTTCCGGATCCGCCCGAAGGGCCTCGAAACCGCCGGGGAACGGTCCGGTCGCGGCGGGCAGCTCGGCGGTGGAGGTCCGCCAGAAGTCGTCGAAGCCCGGCAGGGCGGCCTCGTCGCCGAGCTTGGCCCTGGTCTGTTCGTAGAGGTGCCGGACCCACTCGGTCTCCGAGCGCGACTCCGTGAACTCCTGCTCGTAACCGAGGCGTGAGGCCAGGTCGGCGAAGATCCGGTGGTCGGTGCGGGACTCGCCCGCCGGCTCGCGGACCTTCGGCATCGCGACGATGTGGGGGTCGGAGAACCCGGCGGCGAAGTCGTCGCGTTCCAGGCCGGTGGCGACGGGCAGGACGATGTCGGCGAACTTGGCCGTCGTGTTCCACCAGGCTTCGTGGACCACCACCGTGTCGGGGCACTGCCAGGCGCGGCTCAACCGGTGCAGGTCCTGGTGGTGGTGGAACGGATTCCCGCCGCACCAGTAGATCAGGCGAAGTTCGGGCAACGTGAGGCGGCTGCCGTCGTAGTCGATGGTCCGGCCCGGGTGCAGCAGGGTGTCGGCGATCCTGGCGACGGGGATGAAGTCCGCAACGGGGTTGGGGACGGCGGGGATCGTCGCGACGAAGGGCCGGTCCCTGGCGACGCCCGTCGCGTCCATCGTCGCGTAGCCCGCGCCCCAGCCGCAGCCGGGCCGGCCCATCGAGCCCGCCATGGCCGCCAGCACGACGGACATCCAGATCGGTTGTTCGCCGTGGTCGGCTCGCTGCACCGCGTAGTTGACCATGATGAGGGAACGCCGGCTGGTGAGGCGGCGGGCGAGATCGGTGATCGTGTCCCGACCGATGCCGGTGATCTTCTCCGCCCAGGCGGCGTCCTTCGGGATGCCGTCGTGCCGGCCGACCAGGTAGGAGGCGAAGCGGTCGAACCCGGTGCAGCACCGGTGGAGGAAGTCCTCGTCGTGCCAGTCGTTGACCAGCATCGTGTGCGCGATGCCGAGCATCGCGGCGGTGTCGGTGTTGGGGACGACGGGCAGCCACTCGGCGTCGAGGAAGTCGGCGGTGTCGCTGCGGATGGGGCTGACGTTCACGAACCGCACCCCGGCTTCGCGGCACCGGCGTTGCAGGTCCCGCGTCTGGTGCCTGGCCAGGCCGCCGGGGTTGATCTGGCTGTTCTTCAGGGCCAGCCCCCCGAACGCGACCACGAGTTCGCAGTGCTCGGCTATCTCGTCCCACATCGGCATCCGGGACTGGTAGCTCCACGGGTGGCCGCCGATCACGTGGGGGAGGACGACCTCCAGCGCCGCGGAGCTGTAGGTGTTGCGCGCGTCGGTGTATCCGCCGCCCAGCGCGAGGAACCGGTGCAGTTGCCCCTGCGCGTGGTGGAACCTGCCCGCACTCGCCCAGCCGTAGGACCCGCCGAACACCGCGCTGTCTCCGTGCTGTGCGCGGACACGACGGAGTTCATCGCTCACCAACGTGATCGCGTGGTCCCAGCTCACCTCCACGAAGGTGTCCGCGCCCCGGGACGTGCCGCCGGCGCGGGGCTCGCCGTTCAGCCAGCCTCTGCGCACCGCCGGGCGCAACACGCGCGCGCCGTCTTCGGCGGCGACCACCATCCCGGGACCGATCGGCGACGGTGCGGGGTCGTCGTGCCTCGGCTCGATGCGCACCAACCGACCGGAATCGACCACGGCGACAAAGCTGCCCCAGTGCGTTGCGACCGACATGCGTCGTTCCATCGTTGCCTCATCTCCGCCTCTGACGGGTTTGCTGATCCTGGACAACGGTTGTCCGCGCTGTGCCGGGGCTGCTGTGCCGCACAGAGTGGGAGGCCCGCGGTGACGGGCCAGGGGCGGTCAGCCGGCGAGCCTGCCGAACAGGTGCGTGGCGGGGGCGTCCGGGTCGTCGCCGTAGAAGAACTCGGCCACGGCCCGGTGGAACTCGGCGCGATCCAGCCCACCCGAGTCGTCCAGGTCCAACGCCTCGAAGACCGCGGCGCAGTCGTCGGGGGACACGTTGCCCGCGAAGCCGAAGATCTGCTGGAACTCGGCCTGGTCGACCCTGTCGTCCCCGTCGAGGTCCACCAGGTCGAAGTAGCAATCGGCCACCGGCCCGACCTGCTGCGGGTACAGGGAGGGGTCGGCCAACGCCCGCCGGAACCCCTCGGTCATCTCCCGCAGGTCGACCTTCCCGTCGCCGTCCAGGTCCATCGGCGCGATCACGCCGGTCCAGAACGCGTCCAGCCCGTCGGTCAGCCGGCGGGCGGTCTCGGACTCCGGCCCGGCACCACGGGCCGCGATGTAGCGCTCGCCCATCAACCGGACGTCCTGACGGGTGATCACCCCGTCGCCGTCGACGTCCGCGCCCCTGAACCACTGACGGTACTTGAGATCCCGAACTCCAGTCACGATCACGCAATGTAGTCGGTTCGTCACGTGGTAGTCCAGCAACGGTTCGTTCGGCGAACTCGCGGCGCACACCGACCACTACCGCCACGTCACCAGGACGACCTGCGACGCCCGTGACACAGTACTATCCACAAAGGACATTCGAGGTGTTGACGGGGGCGAGACGTCTGGCCGTCCGCCGGCCCGACTACTTCCTCGTCGTCCTCGACGGCGGGGTCCCGACGTGCGTGGCGGCATTGGACGTCCAGGTGACGAGCGGTCGGAGCGGGCAGGGGACCGCGACCGGGGCGTTGGCCGCACTTCGGGGTTCGGTGCGCCGGCGGGGAGTGGACCGGCTCGTCGTTCCGGTCCGGCCGACCTCGAAGGACCAGTACCCGTCGGTGGCGATGAGAGACTTCCTCGCTTGGCGGCGTGACGACGGCTTGCCGAGCGACCCGTGGTTGCGGACCCGCGAACGTCTCGGTGGCCGGGTGGTCAAGGTGGCACCGTTTTCCACGACCGTCGTCGGCTTTCGGGAAAGAACCGCGTCACGCCCGGTGATCACGACCGTGTCGGCCCACGATGTGGATGTCGCGGTGCCGAGTCGCCGATGCCCTGTTGTAGGTGTCGGGTGTGCTGCAGCGGGGTATGACAAGCGTGATCGTGCCTGCCTGGCACGGTGTCGTGCCGGGGTGCCGGTGCGCCAACTCCTTCGGACACAACGGGAGCGGTCATGCCCTGGGTCAGTCGTCATCGTCGTCGGGTGCCGCACAGTTGGTTCCGCACCACCAGCGTGCAGGCTCACCACCGGCGGTCGCCCGCCACCATCCCGACACTGATCGCCGTGGTGCTGGCCGTGGTCCTGTTGCTCGTGCTGATCTTCTGATCGTTCCCCCGTGTCGACGCACGAGAAGTTTCCGAACGACTACCAGCGGTGTCCGAGTTCCGGGTCCGTTCACCCGGACGCGGGGAAGTCGGCGATCCAGGTTTGGCAGCGTCGAATTCGGGCCGTGCCGAGCGGGCACGCGGCTCCGGACGTGGCGGACGACGTCGGACCTGCCGGTCGTGTTCGACGCGGGGTGATCCCCGTACGTGGGTCGCGGAGTACCGGATAGTGATCGGTCCTGCTCCTAGCGTCGAAGGCAGGCGTCGACCGGACGCCACGACACTGTGAGGAGTTCGGCATGTCGATCATCCGACGGGCTTTGCTGATCGTTCCGGCGTCCCTGGCCGCCTTCGCCTTGTCCGGGACGGCCGCGCAGGCCGATCCCGGCGACGTCGTCTTCGGTGAGGGCAACTCGGTCTCGAACAGCACGACGAACAACAACCTCGTGTGGATCGACGACTCGTTCAACAACGTCTCCACAGTGGACGTCGACCTGGACGTGACCGGCCCGGCTTGGAGCGACTGGCACCACGGCGACTGGCACCACGGCAACCACCACGACGGCAACCACCACGACAACGTGACCGGCCTGGGCGACGGCCACTGACCTGACCGCCCAAGCGGCCACGACGGGGGCGGGCTCTCCGGGCGGGAGCCCGCCCCCGTCGCCTTTCAATCCGACAGCACGCCACCGGTCAGGACGCAGCGGGGGCACTTCTGCCGCCGTGACCCCACCAGTGACGTCGGGGTGCCGTCGGAGTTCGTACGTGCAGCCGGTCCCGGTGAATTCGGCCACCGATTTCACGGCTTACCCGGTGCCCATTACAACCGTGTAGCGAAAAGACGAGGTCGGCATGAGCGGCGGCGAGTACGGGGGCTGCGGAACAAGTGGCGCGTAAGTCACCGGCGAGTCTTCGTCATTTCACCCCGGCTGATCTCGTGAATTGCGGAATCGCGCCCCGGTACGGCCGGCGATCTGCTGCCGCTGCGCCTTCCCGAAGCCGGGTCAGCACTTTTTGAGCACGCACGGGCCGAGAAGCTCGCGGAGCTGGCCGGAACTCAGGCTGCCCTCCTGCTCGGAGTAGGTGGCCGCGCCGTCGTCACGGATGAAGCCCTGGCACGGGTCGTTCGTCTCCTTCATCACGTTCCCGACGAAGCCGTCGCCCTCGACCCGGTACTCGCCGAGCTTCTTGCCCGACCGCGCTTCGAACAACACGACGGTGTGGATGCCCCGAAACAGGCCGATGGTGCGCACGACCGGGCCGGCCGGGTTGCCCTGCTCGGTGTAGTTGCAGCGCTTGTACAGCCCACTGCGGCCGACCCGGGTCACGCAGGCGACCACCTGCACCTTCGCCGGGTCTCTCGGGCTCCAGATCAGCAGCTCGGGGTCGTCGGACGGCATCGACATCCCCTCGTTCACGATCTCGACGGGGTGCGCCTCCGGCCCCTCGTAGGCAGCGGCCTCGGGAAAGCCTCTCGGGGACTCGCACATCTCGCCGTAGTCGGCCAGCTCGAACGGCCCTGGCTTGAAAATCAGGTATCCGACACCTGCCACGGCCACCACGGCCACCACGATCGCTGCCACCAGTCCACGGCGCACGGCGTCCCCTCACTCAGGCGTTGTGGAAGTCGACGTTTCGACCGGCGACGCTAGCGCATCCGTCGTCGCCGGGTGTCCGGATCACCGGGAATGACCTCGGCGGCGAACCGGAAGTTTCCGCTCCCGCGGCAATATTCTTCGCCGCTGATCCCGGCCGATCGCGGCGGTGCGACCTGCGCGGGTGCGAACACCCGGACCGTCCACAGTGGACTATCGGGTTCCGGGCCTGGGGTGCGCCGGTCTCGAAAGGCGAACGGCGGTTGACATCGTCGTGGCCGGCGCGAAGGTGGTGGCGTGCTCGACGTTCGGTCCGGGCACTCGTCGACAGCCGGTCTCGGCGGGCATCGGGACTTCATCCGTCGTTGCCCTCCGATCGCCGAGGCACGGCGGAAAGGGCCCAGTATGCGCATCCACGCGGCCGTCGTGGGCACGTTGGTGGCGGCGACGGTCATCGGCACCGCGCCCCCGGCCGGTGCCGTCCCGGGAATCACGGTTCTTGCGGAGTTACCCGGTGCCCGCAACACCGTTGCATCGGCAATCAGCGACACCGGCTTCGTCGTGGGGCGGTCGTTCGACGGGACCACCACCCCCGTCCGCTGGGGCAGGAACGGCGTGATCAGCGCCCTTGACGTCCCGCGCGGCGCCACCAACAGCCGTGCGAACGGCGTCAACGACCGCGGCGAGGTCGCGGGCTCCCTGGGCTGGGTGGACGGGACGCCCGGCCAAGCGGTGCGCTGGGACCGCGACGGCCGGTACACCGAGCTGGACCCCTTGCCCGGCGACACCGGCGGCGTGGCGTACGGGATCGACAACGACGGCACCGCCGCCGGTTTGTCGTACCGGGAGAACGGGTTCACTCACGCCGTCCGCTGGGACCCCGATGGCACGGTCACCGAACTCCCCGACGCCCCCGGTGCCGATGGCAGGGACTACGGGGCCAAGGCGATCAACCATCGCGGCGTGGTCGCCGGGACGTCCGGCCGGCTTCCCTACCCCGACCTCGAAACCCGGGCCGTGCGGTGGGCCCCCGATGGCACGATGGTCGTCCTGGGACACGGCAGCTTCAGCCTGGAAGTGTCGGGGATCAACGACGACGGCGTGGTCGTCGGCATCTCCGAACTCAATGACGCGGTTCGGTGGGCCGCCGACGGCACGTACACCGTGCTGCAGGCCCTGCCCGACGGCAAGCAGAACGAAGCGCACGGGATCAACAACAAGGGCACGATCGTCGGCACGTCCGGTAGCAGCTTCGGCACGCCCGTCTGGTGGGACCAGGCCGGAAACGTGCACAGGCTGGCAGTCCTGCCGGGGAACGCCACCGGAGTCGCCAACGGGATCAACAACCGGGGTGCCATCGTGGGATACCAGTCCACCCTGTCCGGGACGCACGCCGTGCTCTGGACCGACCCGACCCGGCCACGAGCCGCAGCCTGACAGGCCAAGCGGTCGAGCCGGCCAGATCGGGGTTCGTGCGGTTCGAACACCAGTCGGCACCGGTTTGTCGTCGGTGCGACGACGTCCAGCCTGTCGCCCCGGCAGATGCGCGTGTTCTCAACTGGGCAGGAGGAGTGCGTAGTAGGCCAGGCAGTGTTCGACGGCGTACGGGCCGCCGGTGACCTGTGGCAGCGAGGCGTGGGCGTGGGCCTCCGCGGTACCCGGCATGGCGGGGATCCGGTCGTCGCCGGCGGAGAGGGCCTGCGCGAGCCGGTGCCAACACCAGGCGCGATGGAGGTTGAGCCCGTGCAGGTGGGCGATCAACCCGTCGGACGTGTCGGTCACGGTCGCCGTTGTCAGCGAGGTAGCCTGCGAACGGCCAATCGAGGTAGCGCCTGGGCGGTCAGGTGCTCGTCAGGCGTGTGGCGGATCTCCGAGGCCGGTACGAGAGCGCTGTGGTGGCGCAGCAGGCGCACCAGCACCCAGAACATCTCCACGCACGAATGCCAGTCGACACTGCCGTAGAAGCACGGATGCGGCTGTCGCGGGAGGGGATGGGCCTTGCCGTTCCATCCGCTCATCGGCACGCTCCCCGCATATTTCGCGCTCGGACATCCCAGACCAATGAGCTTGCCCTTCCCGTGGACGTGGTGGGGGACTGCCCCCGAACTCCGTCATTCGGCATTGCGGTCACCGCCGAGGCTCCCCTCAGCCTGAAGTGCGCACGCGTTAAAATCGGCCATGCAGTGGAAGGCGATGGCACCGGTCGAAGTGTGGGAGATAGTCGACTTCTGGGCCGGCCTGCCGTGGCCGGTCACGCGCGCCGAAGCCCACCTCTTGGCGATCGACCGCTTCGGCTGGGAGGTCGAGGTCGAGGACGGTCGGGAGTACCTGGTGAACTCGGTCTCCGGCCTCACCCCGCCGGACGTCTCGACGGTGGGCGCCGATTCCCTGATGTCGGTGAAGTTCTGGATCGCGGACATGATCAGGGAGGAATCGGCGGAGTCGCGGGCACTGCTCGGCGACCTCTTCACGCTGACGGTGCGCGAAGGGGTGTCCAGGCAAGGCCGCCCGTCCCTGAAGCGGGCCCGGTCGCGGACTGACGCGACCTGGAACCTGCCCGGGAGTTCCCAGGTCACCGTCACCCTGGCGGCGAAGTCGACGGTGGTCTCCTTCCGCACCCCGCGACAGGTCGAGGCCGATCTGGAGGAGGACTGCTGACGATGTCCGAGTGGGCGGAGTTCGGCCGGGGCCTCACCGAGGCGTTGCGGGACGTGGCCGACCGGGTGTTCCTGATCGTCTTCCTGCCGGGGGACCGGAAGCGGTACGTGCAGTTCGCCGGCGGTGAGCACGAGCTGGAGGCCCAGGCGGCGGGGCCCGAGGTCGTTCCTTGGGCGGAGTTCGGCGGTGTGGCCGAGGCGGGGTGGGTGGCACCGTCCGGCTTCGACCCACCGAACTGGACCTTCACGTTGCCGCTGCCAGCGTTGACGGCGGAGTACGCCGCTCTGGCGGAGCGCTGCGTGGTGGCGTTGCGGGACGCCTACCGGGTTTCGGACCCGGGAAGCCTGGTCTACCGGGCTTGGCGCGAGGGGGAGTGGCCGCCGGCGAACGAGTCGTGGTCGGACGAGCGGATCGCGAAGCGCGACCAGGGCGAGGACCCGTTGGAGATGCCCTGGCTGAAGATCCCCCCAGTTCACGGGTGAGCACGCGCACGACACGCTAATTTGGGGTACCCAAAGCAAAGGAGCGTCCCGTGGGCAAAGTGGTCATGTACAGCTCGGTGTCGGTGGACGGCTTCGTCGCGGACGAGAACGACCAGCCCGGACCGCTGTTCGACTGGCTGTCCGGCGGTGACGTCCCGTTGGACGGGAGCGGGCAGCTGAAGGTGTCGCAGACGTCCTTCGACTACACCCGGCCGTACTGGGACCAGATCGGGGTGACGATCGTCGGCCGCCACGTCTTCGACCTGACGGACGGCTGGGACGGGAAGCCTCCCGGCGGGGTCGAGCACGTGGTCGTCGTGACGCATCGGCCGGAGCCCGAGGGCTGGGACCACGAGGCACCGTTTCACTTCGTCGACGGCGTCGAGGCGGCCGTGGCCAAGGCGCAGGAGTTGGCGGGTGACCGCGTTGTGGAGGTCGCCGCCGGCGACGTCGGTGGCCAGGTGCTCGCCGCGGGCCTGGTCGACGAGGTGCGCATGGACGTCGTGCCCGTGGTGTTCGGGTCCGGCAAGCGCTACTTCGGGTCGGTCCAAGCGCAGCACCTGTTGGAGGACCCCGACGCGGTGATTCAGGGCAACCGGGTGCTTCACCTGCGCTATCGGGTGCGCCGTTGACGGTCTGAACGCCATGGGCAAAGCCAAAAAACCGGCCCATGGGGAGTTCACGCCTGCGATACCCGCGTGACCGATGTGCCGCCGTTGCGGGGAGGGGTGGCGCGGCGACCAGAACCACGCCACCCACCCGTACTACGAGGTCGTGAAGATCACGTCGACGAACATGTTGTCGCCCGTGGGATCACCCGGGAAGTCCGGATAGCCCAGGATTCGGCCCCACATGCCGTTGCCGACGGAACCAGGACCACCCGGCGCGGTCAGCTGGGGTGTCACCGTGCCCCCGTAACGGAAGTACTGCGGGATCTGGGAGTAGCGGCCCTCCGGCATGTCGTACCAGGCGATGTAGGTCGTACCGGCGGTGACCGGCACCGGGTTGGCGAACCGCGCCGTCTGCCAGCCCTCCGCCGTCTCGTTGGCGAAGCCGGCGGAAGCGAGCTGGATGTTCCTCGACAGCGACAGGTACGCGCCGTGCGGACCGCGGTTGGCCCGCGACCGGTAGTACTTGATGCCCGTGATGAAGCCGTCGACGCTCGGGATCACCCGCACACCGATGCCCACGCCGCCGTAGTAGCCGGTCTCCAGCACTGTCGGCACCGCCGCCTCGCTGTACAGCGAACACGGACACGGCGGGTTGGCCGTGGTGTAGGACCACGTGGTGGCATCGGTCTGCTTGTTCTCGTAGATGTCCGCTCCGCGCACGGTCACGGTGAACTTCGTGCTCCGGACCAGCGGTGCGATCGGTTTCCAGACCAGCGTGGTGTTGTTGTCGGCGAGGGTGAGGTTGCCCCGCATGACCATGTCACGGGCGTCCTTCACCTCGACCGACGAGTTGGTGGTGCTCACCTGCTCGTTGAAGCTGATCGACACCGAGCCGTCCAGCGCGATGTCCGTGCTGTCGTTGGTCGGCGTGTGTCCGATGTGGACCGGAGGCGTGACGTCCTCGTGCAGCGTGAAGTCGACGTCGATCCAGTAGTGGTTGCCCTCGATGGACTTGCTGGGGTAGCCGCCGCCGGGCGTGAACACCCCGGCCGCGCCGCCGCCGGTCGTGGACAGCGGCGGCGAGTTCGCACCGGGCCACCGTCGCTCGAAGTACTGGTGGTCCACCGAGTAGTGCCCGTTCGGCGCGGTGTAGGAGGCCGTGTACATCGTGTTGCTCGCGATGGACACCGGCTCGGCGAACGTCAGCGTCTGCCAACCGGTTTCGGTCTCGTTGGTGAACGTGCCGGACGCGATCCGCTGGCCCGCGCTGTTCCACAGCGAACCGGTGTGCGTGCCGGTGTTGCCGGGGCCCTTGTAGAACCGCACACCCCTGATCAAGCCGCCGCGCGTGGTGGTGAACCGCAGGCCCAGTTCGTACGCGCCGCTGTCGTTCGCGGCCGGGATGGTCGGCACGGTCGCGGCGCTGAACAGCGAGCACGGGCACGACACCGTGGCCTGGGTGGTGAAGTTCCAGGCGGCGACGGGAACCAGGCTGTTGCCGTTGACGTCGGCGGCCTGCACCTGGACCCCGTACACGTTGCCGGGCTGGAGCCTGGCGTCCGGCGTCCACGTCGCGGTCTTCTGGTCCGCCGAAAGGGTCGCGGTGCCCGTCAGGCCACCCCAGCCCGCGTCGGCCACCGTGACGACCAGCGAATCCGGGTCGATGGCCTCGCTGAACCCCAGGGTCAACGACCCGTCCAGCGCCACGTTCGTCGCGCCCGGGGCGGGAGTGCGGGTGTCGAGCGTCGGCTTGGTGGTGTCGCCGTTGAGGCCGTTGCGGTACACCACGTCGACCCAGTAGTTCGACGAGAGGTAGCCGGTGGTCGGGAACCCGCCGCCGTAGCGGAACAGGCCGTTGGGTTTGGTCGGGGTGTCGACGAGCCCGGTGATCGGGCCGTAGGTCGTCGCCTGGCTCTGGAAGTGCTTCTGGTTGACCGCGTAACGGCCGTTGGGCGCCAGGTAGGTCACCACGTAGTCGGTCCCGGCCAGGACGGTCACCGGCTCGGCGAACGTCAGCGTCTGCCAACCGGTCTCGGTCTCGTCGGTGAACGTGCCGGTGGCCAGCAGCAGGCCCGTGGTGGTCCAGAACGAACCGGTGTGCGTGCCGGTGTTGCCGGGCCCCTTGTAGAACCGGACGCCGAGCACCTCGCCCTTGCCGCCGAACCGGACCCGGTTGCCGAGTTCGACCTCGCGGGTGTCGTCGGAGGCGGGCACGGCGGGCGTCGCGAAGTCGTCCCACAGCGTGCAGGGGCACGCCGCCGGGCGCGGCGACCCGGTGCGGAACTGCCAGGTGTGCGTGCCGGTCTGGTTGCCCGCCGCGTCGCGCACCCGCACCGACGCGGTGAACGCGGTGCCGCCCGCGAGCGGCGAGGTCGGCGTGAAGTCGGCGGTCTTGCCGTTGCCGGACAACGTGATCCGACCGGCGACCGGGCCGGACGGACCGGTCAGCGTGAACTCGGTGGTCGCCGCGACGACCGGCTCGTCGTAGGCGGCGGAGATCGGGCCGTTGAGCGCGACGCTGCCGGCACCGGTCGACGGCGTGGTGCGGACCAGATCGGGTGCCCTGGTGTCGGCACCGGGCTCGGGAGCCCACACGACGTCGACCCAGTAGTTCGCGGCGGTGGAGGCGGTGATCGGGAAGCCCCCGCCGGACCGGTACACGCCGTTGACGCCGTCGACCCCGGTTTGCAGGCCGGTCAACGGTTCCAGGTAGCGCGACGACTGGGCGAAGTAACCCTGGTCGACCGAGAAGTGGCCGGTGGGCGAGAGGTAGGAGACGACGTAGGTGGTGTTGCCGTTGACCGCGACGGGTGCCGGGAAGACCAGCGTCTGCCAGCCGCTCGCGGTCTCGCCGCGGAACGTGCCTGTCGCCAGCAGGACACCGGCGCTCGACCACAGCGAGCCGGTGTGCGTGCCGGAGTTGTCGGGGCCCTTGTAGAACCGGACACCGCGCACGTAGCCGTTGGTCGTCGAGCGCCACTTCAGGCCGAGTTCGACGGCGTTCGTGTCGGCGGCGTCGGCCGTCCCGGGCACGTCGGCGTCCGTCCACACGCCACACGGGCAGACCCGGGGCGCGATGTTCGTCTCGGCGGACGCCTGGCCGACTGCGGCCTGCGCGGCGTCGAGCGCGCGGACGCGCAGCTGCGCGGTGCCCGAGGAAGTCGGGGTGAAGGTGTGGCTCCACGCCGTTTGCCCGGCCTGCCAACCGGCCGGCTTCCAGGTGACGCCGCCGTCGGTCGACACGTCGACCGACGCGACCGGGCTTTCGTCGGTGACGGTGCCGGAGAACGTGTAGGGCGCGCCGACCACCGCCGTCGTCGGGAGGTCGGTGAAAGCGGTCGGCGTAGCCGCGAACGCGACCGGCGTCGGCCCGGAGACCGGCGTGACGACCAGCGCGGCGGCGAGCAGGAACGCTGCCAGGAGTCGGATCACCGCCGTACCGGATCTGTGCCGTGCCGCATCGGATGGGAACATTGAAGTACCGCCTCTCCCCACAGGGCCTCTGATGACCCCGGTCCATGCCGGGGATCGGCCCGCACGATCACGCCGTTACCGGCTTCGGCCATCCCAGGGTGTCCGCAAGAACCCTTGCGGCGCAGTACATTCACCTGTGCGCTGAGTCCAGTGCCGCCACCGGGCGCAGCGCCGGCTGGGCCCGGTGCCGACCAGCCGAGGTCAGCTCCCTCTTGCGGGCGAAAGAGCCGGGAGCGGAAATGCGGCGACCCGAGGGTGATGTCCAGGGTGGAGGGATACCTCTGAACGGCCCAGCTTGAGTCTGGCCGGTTCGGCCCGGTCGTGCGTCGTTCGCCCCGGATTTCCCTGCGGCGTGCGGGTTCTGCTTGCTTGTGCTGGTGACGGTGCGGACGTCGAGCCGTGGCCCGGCCGGACCGGTGGCTGAGACAGGTCGAACGTGACCGACCGCTCCAGGAGCACCGGCTGCTGAACATGAGCCGATTGATGCCAGTTGGCGCGAAGGCGGCGAGGAGTTGGTGGTCGAGCCCTCCGCGCACGTCGTGGCAGCGCCGTCGGAACACTTCCAGCACGTGCGAACGCAGTTGGCCACGACCCCGGCCCGCCGTCGGTCGGCGGACAGCACGTCGACCCCACCACGAGAGTGAGTTGGCCTCGCACAAGTCGAGAACAGCCGGTCTGGGGGATGTGAAGGACCCCGGGTGGCAAGCTCGCTATCGTCCGATCACAGGCGGAGCCAAGTGCGCGCGATCTGACGGAGGCGGCTGTGGGGCGGAGGCCCGGTTGGTGGCACGCGCGCGTCATCGCCGTGGTCGCGATCGGTTCTGTGACCACCCTCGTGCTGCTCCCCATCGCGATCAACGTCGGCACCGGCGGGACCGCGCCCGGCTTCCTGGGGGACTTCCGGGAATGGTTGTGGCCTGCGGTAGCGGCGCTCACCGCGCTCACGGTGGTCCTGGGAGCGTGGGAACGGCTGCGTGAGCGCGGCGAGCCGCGATTACCCGGCAAGTGGAATCACCCGGCGAACCGCGCGGCCGCTCTCAACCGGGTCGGGGCGTGGACGGAGCGCCGTCGGGTCAACTCGTTGGTCGTCCGCGTCCAGGTCGAGTTGGCCCTGTCCGTGGAGCCGGACATGATCGTCAGGCCGCTGGACTGGGTCGACGACATCGACGAACCCGGCGTCGACAGCTACGGCAGCGGGCAAGTGGCGGCGTTGTTCGAGGACAAGCGCCACGAACTGCTGATCCTCGGCGCACCCGGTGCCGGCAAGAGCACCCTGCTCCTCGACCTGTGCCTGGCACTGCTCACCAGCGCGCGTGAGGATCCGGACAAGCCCGTGCCGGTGCTGGTCGACCTCGCCTCGTGGTCCGTTTCGGGGCTCAGCCGCCGCCGCGCGGAGGACCGCGAGCCGGTGAAGTTCAGGGAGTGGGTCGTCCACCAGATCGTCAAGCGGTACGGCATCCCGGCGGGCAACGTCTGGGCGTGGCTGAAGAACCAGCGGATCGCGCTCCTGCTCGACGGACTCGACGAGGTCTTGGCGGAGCACCGCAGCCGGTGCGTGGAGGAGATCAACGCACTGCGTGCGGAGTTCGGGGTCCAGATCGCCGTGTGCTGCCGGATTCGGGACTACGACCGGCTGAGGAGCAAGCTGGAACTCTACTCGGCGATCCGCATCGAGCCCCTGGACCGCCCACGGCTGGTCGACTACTTCGATTCGGTCAGACCCGCCCTCGACGGCGTGGAGGCCGCCCTCGACCACAACAGAGCACTTTGGGACCTCGTCCGCACCCCGTTGATGCTCAACATCATGGCGCTCACCTACAGCCGAACCCGCTCGACCGGTGTTCCCGCAGCTCAGGAACACCGACGTCTGTTCGACGACTACGTCGTGGAGATGTTGGTGCGGCGGCGGACACCCGATGCGCCGTTCACCGACCAGCAGGTGATTCGCGCGTTGAAGTTCCTCGCCCGACTCGCCACGGAGACGTGGAGCGACGTGGCGACCCGAAGTCGCCTCGGGCACCGGCTGGGGTGGTTGGCCTTCGTCCGAACGGACACGATCGTCGAAAGCTACACCCGGGTCGTGCCGACTCTGCTGATCGGGATGGGCGCGGCCGGTGCCGCTGTGGTCGGCCTCCGCTATGGCGTGTGGCCCGCGGTGGCGGCCGTCGGCTGCCTGGCGGTGCTGCTGTGGATGTCCGACCCGTCGGTCTGGTCCGACCTGCCAGTCGGCCCACGCCCGGCGTTCGGATGGCGAGACCTCGTGGTCGGTGCCGGCGCGGGCTTGGTGGTCGGCGCTCCGGCCTGGATCGCGGCCGGCTGGTTCGAGAACCTGTCGTCGACTCTGCCGCCCGGCCTGGCCTACGCGCTGGTCTTGATCGTCGTCATGGTGTTCGCTGGATTCTACGGGCTGGCGTTCGGCGCGGCTGTGGGCAACCTGGTGTCCGCGCTGACGTTGTGGGTGGTTCTGGTCGCCCTACCGGCAGTGGCGATGATACGGACCGGTCCGTCGTCGGAACTCTTCGGCGGAATGGCGACCGGACTGGTTCTCGGCGTGGCGTTCGTCGCTGTGGGCGTCGCCTGCGGGTCGTCGTGGCCGACGATCGAGTACCTGCACGACATTCCCGCGGGTACGTGGTGGGGCGCCCGGATGGTCGCGGTCACGTTGCTGGGCGGAGGCATCGGCCTGGCACTCGCGTGGATCAGCGGTGCCCAGGTCGACGGACCTCCGGTGCTGGGACCGATCACGGGCCTGCTCATCGGCATGGCCCCGGCCCCGGCGCTCGCCTCGAACACCCCGCCGTTCGACGCCATGGCCGATGGCCTGGCGGAGGCCTTCGCCAGACCGCTGGCCGCCGTCGAACTGCCCTGGCGTCGAACTGCCCTGCTCAGGTTCGCCGCCGAACGGATCCTCCTGGTCCAGGACGGCCGTCAGTACAGATTCGTGCACGGCCTGATCCGCGATCACCTGGCCGAGTGTGATCCGGTCGAACTGAGCCGTCGTGTCGACCAACGTCTAGCCCGGTCCCGCGAGGACCACCCAGTCGTCGAGGAGTGATCAGCCAGCACTGATTCGCTGGTCGCGGCCGATCTCGGGCTGTCATCATCAGCCCAGGGTCGCCACGAGCCTCCGGCGCGGAGCCGGTCCAGCTTGTCGTCGATCGTGTTGGGTAGGGCGTGGCGTTGACGAGGTGCACGCCCGATGGTGGTTGCCGACCATCGCCGCCGTCTGGGTGGTTCCGCCGGTATCCGCTCACCACGCGACCAGCGTGCGGATGCTGGATCGTGGCAGGCCCTGTGATCGTGGATCGGCCGCCAGGCGGATTCTCGCGTTGACCCGAGCCATGTAGTCGGAAGCGAGCAGGCGGGCTCGTGGTGTGATCCTGGTCCGGGGCGCGGGCTGCTCGGTGGAGACGTGCGCACCCGAGCTCGAACGTGACGTCGGCGTGGACCTGAAAGCACGGGACGGCGCGGAGGACAAGCAGCGATGTCCGGGCCGTGCTGACCATCGAAGCCGGGCCGGCTTTCGTCAACGCTGTTCCTCGACAGACGTCTCGCTCGTCCCCGGTCGATCGACGTGCGTCGTCCACGTTCGTGGTCGACGCACTGGCCCCCTCCGCCGAGGCCCTCGTCCGTGACCGGTCGGGCGAGGGCCTCGTTTGGCGTCCGTTCAGTGCGGCCGGAGGATCGGGGGGCTGAGTTCGGTCACCCGGCCCGCTCGGTAGAGCGCGGCGGGACGGCCGGACGTCGAGGCGCGCTTGTGGTCGGTGGAGACCAGGAAGCCCGGCACCTCCCGCACTTTGCGGTGAAAGTTCGGCGCATCGAGGACTACACCCCAGACGGCTTCGTAGACCTCCCGAAGGTCTCCGATGGTGAACTCGGGTTCGCAGAAGCTGGTGGCGATCGTCGTGTGCTGGAGCTTCATCCTGGCCTGTTCGACGGCGTCGCAAAGGATCTCGTTGTGGTCGAAGGCGAGTGAGTCCCGATCCGCGAGCAGCTCCCCGACCGGCCGCCACCGCGCGTCGCGCGCGTCGGACCCGGCGTCCGGGACGGGCAGGTCGGGAGCGATCGCCAGGTATGAGCAGGTGATCACGCGACGGTCACGCGGATCGCGGTCGGGATCGGAGTACACCCGGACCTGTTCCAGGTGGAGTCCGTCGAGGCCGGTTTCCTCTTGAAGTTCTCGTGCCGCCGCCTCGTCCAGCCGTTCGCGTCCACGCATGAAACCACCGGGCAGGGCGAGTCGGCCCTCGAACGGGCTCGTGCCGCGCTCGACGATGAGCACGTTCAAGGCGCGTTCGCGGATCGTGAGGATCACCAGGTCGACGGTGACGTGGACGAGCGGTCGTTCGCGCTGGGTACGGGACACCCTTGCAGCGTACCTAATTGTCGACTTGACAGTAACCTGGTCGCTGATAAAGTCAGATCGACAATAAGTCTTCCTGGCTGCAGGTTGAAACGTCCGGCGAAGTCCTGGCGATCACTGGATGGCACTGGCCGGCTCGCCGCCCCGCAGGCGGGCGGGAGCCTGCCCGGAGGGAGTTTTCATGATCGTTTCGATCGACATCGGGGCCTCGCTGACCAAGGCCGCGGTCTGGGACGGGAGCGTCGCCGAGGTCACGCCCCTGGCCGTCCGGAGCAAAGATCAGTGGTCTTCTTCCCTTGCCCTGCAACGTGATGGATCTCTGGTCACCGGCCAGGTCGCGTGGCTCGCCCGCAACAGCGCGCGGGATGCTCCGCGCTACTTCGCGGGACTCAAGCAGTTGATCAACCTCGCCACCGAAGTCGAGCCCGTGCACCGCGAGATCCGATTTCCCATTGGTGACACGCGTCCGGTCACCCGGGGCGTGCTCACCGCTGTCGATCACGTGCTGACCGCAGTGCGCACAGAGCACGGCGAGCCCGAGCACGTCGTGCTCACCCACCCGGTGATGTGGGGAGACTTGGAGAAGGTGGTTCTCACCGAGGCTGCGGCGGCGCTCGGTGTGCGCTCGGTCGGGTTGATGAGCGAGGCGGAGGCGGCCGGCAGGCACGCGGCCGCCCAGGTGGGGCCGGGTGGGACCATCGCGGTGTTCGACCTGGGTGCCTCCACCTTCGACTTCGCGGTGCTGCGCACAGACGTGGACGGTGCGCCGGAAGTGCTGGCGACCGCAGGCAGGCTGTGCGGCGGCGACGACTTCACCGCGCGACTCTTACGGCTGGTGCGGCGACAGGCCGGCCCGGAGGCGCTGGCCGAACTGGAATCCAACCTCGCCGTCCGTGCCGAGAAGGTCTCGGACGTGGCCAACGGTGCGAAGATCAAACTGTCCACTGAGGACTCGACGACCTTCACGCTGGGCGACTACAACGTCGAACTGCACCTGGAGGACTTCGAGGAGGCGATCGATCCGCTGGTCGGATCCTGCCTCGCCGTCGCCGCCGACGTGGTGAAGTCGCTCGGCGCTGTCGGCGTCGACCGCGTCGTGTTGACCGGTGGTGCCGCGAGGGTCCCGCAGTTCCTCAGGCGAGTCGAGAGCCTGGCGCGAGAAGACTGGGATGCCGAGTTCACCGACCTGTCCGAGCAGTCGGTGAGCAGTGCGGCGGCGCTCGGTGCACCGCGCCGGCCATTACCCTGGCCCCAGGAGACCCCGCGGGCACGTCGCCCGTTCACGAGGACTTCGCGGGCCGTTGTGCTCTCGCGCCCGGACGGCATCGCGGTCGGGGCACCAGGTGGCGTCGTGGCGCTGTCGGCGACGTCGATGCTGGAACGACACCGCCCCGACGGTGCCGTGACGACCGGAGTCGTGGGCGGCCCGCAGACACCGGTCACCCGGATCGCCGCAGACCCGGCCACCAGGCGGATCCTGATGGCGAGCCCGTCACCCGCGTTCACGCTGTCCGAGTTCGGTCTCGGCGGCGACATCCGTCCAGGGGTGGTGTTCGGCAGGCTTGGCGCCTCACCCGCTCGGCCGGACAGCGAAGTCACGGCCCTCACGTGTCGTGGTTCGGTGATCGCCTGGGCACAGGCCGGGGAGCGCGGTGGCGTTCTGATCGACACCCGTGACTGGGAATGGCATTCCCTGCCCCTCCGCGAACCGGTGCGGGAGTTGTTCTTCACCGACGAGCCGCTGCTGCTGGCACGCACGGACAAGGCGCTGGTCGCGTTTGAATCACCGACGCTCCGTGAACGCGCGTCCATACCGTTGCGAGGCGAGGCGCATCTCGCTGTCGAGCCAGTGCACGGACTGGTCTGCGTCGCCGACGACGGGGTGGCCACGACCTACGCGATGAGTTCCGCAGGCTTCTCACTTCTCTGGAAACGACAGCTCCCGTCGGTGGGAGCGGTCGTCTACCCGCACGGCTCGAAGAAGCCGGTGCTGATTGCTTGCGACGTGGCCGCCGGGGCGTATCGCGCCTTCGACGAGCTGTCCGGTGAACAAATCGCCTTGTGCGACAACGGTGCGGCCGCGTCGCCCGACACGCTGTTCCCGAGCCCGGACCCCGGCGTCGTCTACGCCCGACGTGGCCGGGTGCTGGACCGTCTCCACCTCGCCGAGGTGGATTCATGACGACTGTGCCCGATTTGATCGCACACGAGTGCGAACTGCTGCTGGCCCAGGGCCGATTCGCGGGGACTTCGTTGCTGCCCGATGTGGTCGCGCAGTGCCGTCAGCCACTGAGGGTGTTGCTCGTGGGCGACGTCTCGACCGGGAAGTCGACGCTGCTCAATGCGCTCGTCGGGCGGGCCCTCGCGGACACCGCGTACCAGGAGAAGACCAGTGGTGTCACCTGGTTCCACGGGTCGGGCCTGGTGGGTGCGGAGTTGGCGGACCCGGCGCACAGTTCGGTGGCGGTCGACTTCCCGCTCGCCGACCGGATCGTGCTCGGCGACACCCCCGGCCTCAACAGCAGCTCGGAGAACCCGGACAAGACGAAGGAGCTGCTGGGAGGTGCTGAACTGGCCGGTGCGGCGGCGGCGTACCTCGTGCTGGTCGACGGCGAGTCCAGCGCGGGGTGGGCCGAGATGGTCTCCGACCTCGGGGTGATGTCCTCGGGACCACTCGACCTCGTCGGCAACATCGTCCTGGTCACCACGAAGATCGACAAGATCGCGGACGTCCCGGCGTTCGAACGGCGGTCGAGAGGCCAAGCGCCGACCACGTTGCGCTATGTAGGTGTCAACCAGTTGATGGCGGCCTCGGTGCGCACCGGCAAGGTCGATGACCGCGTCGCATCGGCGTTCCTGCGGCTACGCGGCCGCCCGGACCTGCTCGCTGCTGCGGGGCTGGACTGGCGCCGTATCGGAGAGGCACTGCCGGATGAGGACGTCGCGGTGCTGGAATCCGTTGTGGGAGTGCCGAGGTCACTGCCGGGGCTGCTCGCCGAATCAGCGGGACTGACCACGACCGCCGAGGTGGCCGCGTTGTTCGAGCGGGCATCCCGCATCGGGGAACTGGAAGCTGTGCTGGCGGATCTGGCGGAGGACGCCGAACTGTTCACCTCTGTCGCCGTACTGCACAGGTTGAGCAGAGCACCAGACCGCGGTCTGGTGGCGGCGCTGCGGCCGGCGTTGACGGAGATCACCGGCTCGCCGGAGTTCGCGGTCCTGCACCGCCGTGCGGCCGCGCGCCTGGTTCGCCACACCGACGTCGGTGAGCAGTTCAACGACTCGCAGCGCGTCGACATCACCCTGCTGGCGCGCACGGGAACGTGCCGGGAGCCGGAGAGCCTGCGCCTGCGGTGTGAGGCGGTTCGGGTCGACCCCACAACCGACTCGCGCACCCGCCAGGTGGCTGTGCTGCTCCTCCAACTGCTGCACCAGATGCGCTTCGTCCCACTGGAAAGGGGTGTGTGATGCGACAACTGCTCGTCGATCTGCGCGTGGTGAGCAGCCGTGTGCTGATGAAGCTGGCCACCGCGCTCGATCCGGCACCGCGTGACGTACCCGTGGACCCCGGGCCACCGACCGCCGAGGCGACCCCCGCGCCGGAACCCGAGCCTCCCGTCGACACCGGACGGGAGGAGGCACCCACTCCCGCCGACGGTGTCTCCGCGACCAAGGCGGTGCTCGCCGTCGCCGACCTCGTCACCAACCCCGAGTTGGCGAGGCGGCTGTTCGAAGCGGCCTGCCGAATTCCCGGTGTGGTACCGATCCGGCCGGCTCCCGGCGACGTCTACGACCCGCTTGAGCACGAGTTGGCGGAGGTGAGGCCGACGACGGCCGCACCTGAGGTCGACCACGTCGCCGAGTTGCTCACCCCTGGATTCCGCAGCGACGGCGTAGGACTGATCCGTCCTGCGCGAGTCGCCGTCCACGACCTCATGGAGGCATGAGATGAACGACGAGTTCGCCGACAGGATCGACCGTGCCGCCGCCGAAATCCTGACACTGGCGGAGAAACGACAGGTCAGTGCGTCAAGTCAGGCACCGCTCGCAGCGCTGGCCGACCGGTGGCGCGACCCGGTCGCCAAGGTCGCCGTCGTGGGTGAGATCTCGGTCGGCAAATCGACCTTGATCAACGCGCTGGTGGGAGAATCGATACTGCCGACCGGAGAGGAACCGCTGTCGTCCGTGCCGGTCGTGCTGAGCCACGGCCTCAGCACCGTTGCCACCGTGCACCTCTTATACGGCGGAGAGTTTCACTTTCACCAACTCGTCGGTGCCGAAGACATCTCCGTCCACCTCACCACGCGCGGCGAGCACGTGCTGCGCGAGAAGTACGGCCGTGACGCCAGGGTGCTCGGTGCCGAGGCGTCGACGCAGTCCGAGCTGCTCGCGAGCGGGTTGCAGCTGATCGACACCCCTGGAGTCGGTGGACTCGACCCGGCGCACCGCAGGCGCACCATCGCCACGCTGGAGGACGTGGACGCGGTGCTGTTCGCCATCAAACCCGATCGCCCGATCAACAAGAACGAACTCGCGTTCCTCGCCGAGTCGGCCGACCGAGTCCGGACGTACGTGATCGTGCAGACCCGCCGCGACGAGACCACCCGCGCGGACGAGCACCTGGAAGAGGAGTTGGCTCGCCTTGCCGACCCCCTCACCTGGTTCACCGTCGTGGGTGCCGAGCGAGCGGCCGAACTCGCCGCGCGGTTCACCGACGTAATCGGTGTGTCGGTTGCCGCGAAGCTCGCGCTGGACGCCGGGTGCTCGACGGAGGCACTGGACCTGACTGGGATCTCCGAGCTCCGCAAGCGCCTCACGGAGGAAGTTGTCGACCGGGTGGCCGAGATCCATCGCGGCGACATGGTGCGACTGACCAGGACCGTCGTGGCCGCCAGCAGGTCCAGGCTGGAGGACCTGCTGGACCTGCTGGAGGCCGGGGACCTGGATGACGGACCGATCCGCGCACGGGAGGAGCGCATTCTGTGGTGGGTCAAGCGTGACGGCGACAACTGGCGGGAGAACCTGCGCACCGCGACGGTGAACGCGCAGCAGGCGATCACCGAACTCGCGAACGACCGGATCCGACTGCTGCGCAGGGACTACCGCGACCGGTTCGCCACGATGAGGACCAAGGCGATCAAGCCCGCGGTCGACGTCCTGGTCGCTGAGCCGGAGAGCCTGCTGATGACCATGCGGACAAAGTCGAGGGCACGTCTGGTGCGCGCCACGGTGGGGTTGACCGAGGGCAAGAAGGACGACCCGATCGCGCGCGGTGTCGACCAGTGGCTGACCGCGGCCGAGATGCAGAGCAGGCTTCCCGACCTGTCGGGCGCGTACCTCGCACCGCACGCACGAATCCAGGTCGAGGACCTCAAGCCGGCCGCGTCCCTCGGCGCGATGGCGGTGTACCGCGAACAGGTTCGGCCCGGCGGTCCCAAGGACCGGGTCGACAGCACCCACAAGGGGGTCGGCTCCGCGCTCGCCGTCGCCGGCGCCGCTTTGATGAGCCCGCCGGTGCTGATCACGCTGGGGCTCGCGGCCGGCCTGTTCAGCGCGATCGGGGCTTGGCGCCGGAGGCGGATCGACACCATCGCTGCTGCGAAGCAGGCGTACGAGGCGGTGGAGGAGGCGATTCGGGAGCAGGCCCTGCCCCACGCGATGAAACAGGCCGAGGTCGACCGCGACGCGATCATCGCGGGCGTGCAGTTGCTCACCCAGCAGGAACAGGCGCTGATCGCCCGCGACCGGGAAGACCTGGACGACGTGGCGAACCTGCCCCCGGAGGAGCGGGCGGACCGCAAGAAGGGCGTCGAGCACGATCTGAAGTGGGCCGCGCACATCGACGCCGAACTCGACGACATCGAGAAGGGGTGAGGGCGATGGCCGGTTCCGCGTCCACCGTGGACGACTCGGTCCGCGAGGTGCTGATGTCCGAGTACGAGATGCTCAAGGCCGAGCAGAAGGCGCGGATCGTGCTGCGCGACCGGTTGATGTACGCCACCTTCGCAGCTCTGACCGCGATCGGGGTGACGAGTCTCGGCGCAACGCAGGCGGCGCTTCTCCTCCTCCTGCCACCGGTGTGCGTCGTGCTCGGGTGGACCTATCTCGTCAACGACGAACTCGTATCCGCGATCGGGACCTACTTGCGTGACGAACTCGGGCCTGCGCTCGCCCTTACGGTCGGCGGGGTGGCGGTGCTCCGCTGGGAGACCGAACACCGCAGGGGTGCCGGTCGTCTGCTGCGCAAGTCGTTGCAGCTCGGGGTCGATCTGCTGATGTTCGTGGTGCCCGTTCTGGTGGCGATCGGCTGCTACTGGCTCACCGGACCCTTGACGCCGATCCTGGCCGTGGCGTCGGTGGTGGAACTCGGCACGGCGATTGTGCTCGGCGTGCGCATCGTCGGCTCCGCCTCTCTGTCCGACGGGAGGAAGAACTGATGGAGCAGCACGACCTGGGACTGATCGTGCCGCTGGAGGAGGAGTTCGAGTACGTGCTCCCCGAGCTGGAGCGGACCGGCGAGAAGAGGATCGAGGGCACCCTCTACCACCGGTTCCGGTTCGGCGATTCGGGCGTCACCGGCGTGCTGTCGGTGATCTATGAAATGGGGCAGTCGAACGCGACACTGGCTACGCACGAGTTGTTGGACAACTTCGACGTACCCATGGTCGCGGTGGTCGGCACTGCGGCGGCGTTGAGTGACGACGTGGCGCTGGGTGACGTAGTACTCGCACAAGAGATCCAGAACTACCTCCACGCGGGTAAGGTCGTGGACGCCTCGGCCACCGACGACGGGTGGCAGCTCAGGATGGCCGGCACCAGCTGGAAGCCGTCGTATCCACTCATCAGCTTCCTGCACGACTACAAGCACAGCACCGCCGGCCGGGAGCGGGTCCGAGAGTGGGCTGCCGACAGCCTCGCCGAGTGCCGGATCGCCGGGGGTGCTCGTCCGGTGCGCCCGCCGCGCTACCACGTCGCTCCTGTTGCGACCAGCGACCTGGTCGTCGCCTCTGCGGCGTTCCGCGATGAGCTGCTCGGGCACAACCGCAAGCTGGCGGCATTGGAGACGGAGGCGGGCGGCGCGGCGCTGTCAGGCTATCGTCGGACGAACGCCGTCGACGTGCTGGTGGCTCGCGGTGTTTCCGACCGTGCGGGGGCGGACAAATCGGCCACCGATGGTGTCGTGGACCAGGACGGCGAACCGAACGCCTGGCGGGCTTACGCCGTGCGCAACGCGGTGAACCTGGTGAAGGTACTGTGCGGCGCGCCGGATTTCCCCCGGCGTCGCGCACCCCGCGTGGCTCCACCGAAGACGAACTGGCACACGGTGGGGTTGACCGCCGCGCTTGTGACGCCGCCGGCGATGACAGTGGGTCTCGGCTTTGGCGAATCTGACAGTGCCGAGATGGTCAACGGTGGCCTGGACGGGCCTTCACCAGACGGCCAGGGGCCTGAGGGGGAGTTGGATGCGTCGGAGGTCGAATCCGTCGATCAGGAGGATGAGTTCGAGGTCGACTTCTCGTGACCGGCAGAGGTGATTCCGTTTTGAGGAGGTCTTGGCCGATGGTTTGTAGGTTCGTCTGCGGTCGCTGATCCCGGTGCGCGCTAGGCGCTACCGCCATCCGACGAAGGAGTGCCGGCGATCAGGCGGCGTTGGCGGGCATCCTGTGCGTGGTGCGTACCGGGATCGGGCGGAACCGGCCGCCCATCGCATTGTTCGGTGTCCAGGGCGCGACGTTGGTTGCGGGTTGGAGGACCGCAGGGGCCGACCGACGTGTCGGTCGACGGAGGGTTCAGCGATGTGTCGAATGCGGATCGTCCCCATTGTGGCTACCGCCGTGTAGCGGCATCGGGATTGGGGGATGTCGATGCTCCGGGATGTGATGGTGCGCATCGGTTGGGCACGGCGTGGTCGGGTCGAGTTGGACCGACGGCCTCCGCATTGGAGCGACCTTCCCGGCCGTACTCGCCGGCGGGACCGGCGTCGGCCCGCCTGGACGGCACGATGGTCGCCTGAAGTCGGTCGCCTCGAAGGGCTTCCGGTCGCCGCGGCGCGTCACCGGCGCGCGTTGTGCCAAGAGCGCGCCGGTGACGGCCGTTCAGAGTTGGCGGCGGCCCCGGCCTCGGAGCCGGGCGCGGAGCGCGGCGTACCGGGCCCCGGTGCCCAGGTGTCGCTCTCGGCGGGCTCGCACGCGGCCCTGTCGGGCGGCGTGCCGTCCGCGCCCGGACGAGGGGCCGTGGGGCTGTTCGTCGCCCTCGAACATCCGTCGCCGATCGCGTTCGGGCAGGGGGACGTGGATGCGTTCGCGGACGGGTGCCCTTGGTGTGTGGATGGCGGGCAGGTCGAGGTTGTCGACCACCCAGAGTGCCTGGTGGTTGTTGCCTGAGCCCGCACGTTCGGTGGGCAGGATGGTATGGCGGAGGGCGCTCATGGTTTCGGTGGTCTCCGGTGTTCATGCAGGAGGCGTGGTGGGGTGCATCGCCTCGGACCCAGTGGGTGTGCGGCGGCCCGCACCGGTTACGCGGTGCGGGCTTCGGGCGGCACGGCGGAGGGCGGCGGGGAGTTGCTCGAACCCGCCGTCTGCCTCTCCGGACGTCACTGGTCACTGCTGCATGTCGGCCATGATGTTCACCCTGCCGACCACCGGTCAACGCATTTTCGGGACGCTCCCCGCTCGACTCGGGTCGGGCGCAGCGGGTCTCCGTCGACGGGGTGAAGATCCGTTCCGGCACCATCTGCGATCGATGATCGACACGACGACGGGCCGCACGAGTAGGGAGCCGATCAACATGGCCGCAGGTGGACCTTCAGTCGTGGCCACCGTGCAGGGCGTTGATTCGCCGCGCCAACGTCGGGCTGTGGACGCTCCTGTGCGAGCGCGCCGTGAATTTCGGTGTGGTCACGCCTCGCGGGTCGGTGTCGGAAGAGCATGAGCCTTGGGGGCAAAACGGTGAACATCGAGCGGGTGTGGCGGCCGGACACCGACTTGAAGCACGAGATCGAAGTTCTTTTCGAGAGAGCCGTCGGGTCGTACCGCGCAAATCCCCAGCTCATCTCCGAGCACGCGAACCACGAGGAATCGTTCCGGGTCGGCTGGTACGCGAACCGGACCCTGCTCGAACTAGTGCAGAACGCCGCCGACGCGATGGCGGGCGGCCAGGATACCTCGGGACGGGTCGAGATTGTTCTCGATCCCGCATGCGAGGTCCTGTACGGCGCCAACTCCGGGCGGTCGTTCTCCAAGAGCGGCCCCACCGCGATCTCCCACGCGCACCTGAGCGGCAAGCGCGGCGACGAGATCGGGCGCTTCGGCCTCGGGTTCAAGTCCGTCCTCGCGGTCTCCGACGCGCCCCAGGTCTTCAGCCGTTCGCTGTCGTTCGAGTTCACACTCGTCGGCCGCCAGGGCCGCGATCCCCGGGATCGCGTCCACCGCCAAGCGGTACCCCGCCCTGCGCATCGCCACCGCGATCAGCGGCACGCTGTGCCCCAGTCGGATTGGGACCTGCGCTCGGTGGAAGTGGCGCGCGCGTCCGGGTGGGTTGTAGTGACTGGACCGTGCCGTGCAACATCTGCCCTACTTGCGGTTCCGGTTCGGCGGGTCAGGAGGGGCGAAACCGAGTTCCTCGTCAAGCCGGGTCGGCCAGTCTTTGTTCGCCAGCTCCGCTGTCACGAGCACGTCGCGCCAGTCGATGGTGGCCTCGGCGAGGAAGTGTCGAAATCGTGCGAAGTTCCCTCCGGCGAGCAGGACGACGGCGGCGTGCACGCGTTCGAGGGCTTCGGCGTTCAGGTGCGGGAGATCGGCCTCCGCGAGCAGTCGGATGATCTCCGTGGCAGAGCCGGGTTCAGGGAAGTCGCGGCGTATCCGCCGATGCAGCCGGGGTTCCTTCGTGGTCACCGGTCGATCGTGGCACGAGTCCGCCCGGCGTCGCACCGCATACCGTCGTTGTGGGAGTGGGGCTCGCCGTGCGGGCGCGGCACCGTCGACGCGGAGAGCCGGTGGGAGCACCGAGTCGCGACTTCGCGGTTGACGGGAAGGACATCCGGTTGAGCAGGGTGAGTGCAAGCCGGTGTCGGCCGTGTGACCGAAGTCGGCTGCACATCGAACGGATCGAGGTCAGGTGGGACGCGACGGAGTGCAGCCGGACTGTGGCCGTCGGGGCACGAGGCCAAGGCGTGATGTCCATCCCCGAGGTAGGCCGGTAACTCCGACAACGCGGACCCGCCGCCGAACACGTCGTCGTCGGAGGAGAACACCGACAGAATCAGTTCCGCCGACTCGGCTTTGGCGGCACGATCCGAAGCTGTGGTGGCGGAGGGTGTGCGCGGGTGGTGGGGTGGTCGTGTTTTGGTCGGAGGCTGACGATCTTGCGATACGGCCGTCACCACGGAGTGCCGCCGAGGCTCGCAGGACCGCTGTCGACCACGATCAGCTTCTGGAGAGGCCAGCCGCTAGCGTGGGAATCGAGGTCGGCGCTCAGCCACGACTCGCCCGGCCGCGCCCGATGGAACCTGAACGTCCCGTTGGTGGTGTTCGTGCCGATGATGCAACGCACTGCCACCGGCTCGTCCAGCTCGTTCACCAGTCGGACCAGTTCCAACGCGAAGCCGAGTCCGTGCCGGAGCATCAACGCCTGGTCTTCCTCGGAGATCACCGGCTGTCCATCCGCCGTCGATCCGACTTCGACCGGCACCGCGTCGTCGAGGTGGAAGCTGCTGACGAAGCACTCCCAGCCGGTCAGGTCGGCGAACCTGCCCGGGGGCTCGTCGGCCCAGCCGGAGTATCCCGCGAACAGCAGGACTTCGCCGCGACGGACGACGCCGTCGCGGAGAAGCTCGCGCAGCATGGGCGCGAGTTCGGCCGGTGGGCAGGCACCGGTTCCGAGCGCGTCGGCCGCGACGTCGCTCATGCGCACTGTCAACACGGACGAGAGCGTCTCACGTGCGAGCAAACCATTATCCGCCTGCACCTGCCGGCCGTCGGCGGCCGTGAAAGTCAGGTGGTGCACACGTTGTTCGGGCTACGCGATGCCGAGTTGGAGCGCGCCGGCGGGGCCGGCCCAGCTGTCGGGGTCGTGGAGCAGTTGCCGGTTGAGTTCGGGTGTCGTGTCGAACGCCTCCAGGGCGGTCCGGGTCGGCATTGCCTGCTTCGCCAACGAGTCGGCGGCGCGCTTGCGGGCTTGCCACCGCTCGATCGGCTCGCCGAGTTCCAGCAGCCTGGTCGGCACTCGCTGGCCCAGCAGGAGCAGGTCGATGGCGGCGAGGCCGTGCGCGGCCGGTGCGAATCGGTCGGCCATGGCCTTGACGAGGTGGTTGCGGCGGTAGAGCGGGGCACCGCCCGCGTAGACGTCCAGCACGGGCTGGACTCCGGAGACGTCGGTGGTCTCGTTGCACGCTTGCCAGAACGGCGTGGCCAGGCGGTTGTTGTAGCGGTACTGGACGGCTAGCAGCCAGCGGAAATCGTCCCAGTTCCGCCCCAGTTCGGCGTTGCACAGCTCCCGTGGTTGGGGATCGGCCCACGACGACGGCAGGGCGGACGTCAGGGTCGTCACCTCGATGACGATCGCCAGCAAACCCGTGGACTGCAAGGGCTCTACGAACCCGTAGGAGTTGCCGACGGCCACAACGTTGCCACGCCAGCACTTCTCGTAACGTCCGGTGCGGAAGCGCACCAGTTTCGGTTCGGTCGCCTCCGGGTGGCGGGTCTGGAACTCGTGGACCGCTTCGTCGTCGGAGATGAACCGCGACGAGTAGACGTAGCCGCGGTGGTCGTCTTCGCGGGTCGGGATTCGCCAGCACCAGCCCGCGTTCATGGTCGTCGACTGGGTGTAGGGGACGATCTCGCCGTGGTGCGGCGTGTTGCCGGTGACAGCCGAGTCGGTGAACAGGCTGCTGTCGAAGCTCGTGAACGGGGTCTTGAGCGCCTGGCCGAGCAGCCGGGAGCGGAATCCGGTGCAGTCGACGTAGAGGTCGAACGAGAGCGCGCGGCCGTCCGTGGTGACGACGTGGTCCACCCACTCCTCGCCGCCGAGCACCACGTCCGCCAGAGTCGCCTCGACGTGGTGGATTCCGCGCCGCTTGGCCACCTTGTGGAGGTAGGCGACGAGTCTGCCGTTGTCGAGGTGGTAGGCGAAGGGCATGTACTTCATCAGCGACAGCGGGCCGTTCCCGGTCTCGTACACCGGGACCCGGTCGGCCGTCATCATCGCCGAACCCAGCGACACGTCGTTGGGGGAGCCGTCACCCTCGCGGATCGAGCCGACCAGGCCGACGGAATCGGTGGTCCAGTCGAACGGGCCCATGAACGGCTCGGCGGCCGGGCCCCAGTCGAACTTGATGCCGAGCTTCCAGGTGGGCTTGACCTCCTGGTAGAACTCCGCCGGGTCGATCCCGAGGTAGTGGTGCAGGAAGACGGTGAGGTGGGGAGTCGTCGCCTCGCCCACTCCGATGATCGGGATCGACGTGGACTCCAGCAACGTGACGTCCAGCCACGGCCGCTTCTGCTTCAGCGCCAACGCGGCCAGCAGCCCGGCCGTGCCGCCGCCGATGATCCCGACCTTGCGGATGCCCTGCGGGTCGCCGTCCCGCGCGGGGTGCATGTCGCCGCCCACGGGGGACGGCGAGCCCAGCAGGACCGCCGGATCGGTGCCCGCGCCGCCCTGGCCGGACAGCCAATCGCGGACGCCTGACGCCTGATCCTCGGGAAGCAGCCGAACCAACCGGTCGAGCACGTTCTGGTCGTCCGATCCCGGTTCGTGTCCCGTAGACGCGCGGTCCATCCAGGTCTCCTGTCCGTCCGGCGATCAGGCATCCCGAAGATAGCGACAACAAGGCCGATCGGAGGCTCCCGGTACCCGAACGGACACCGTCAGCCACCCGTTGGGCCGAGTGCGACTGTCGGCAGCCTCGCCGTGGTCAAGCCGTTGCAGGTGCGGCCGGCCGAGGCGCGCCGTCGACCGGGTCCGGCAGCCGGAACCCGATCGACGGTCGCGCGTGCCGTGCCGGTTCTCCGGGTCGGGCTGCCCGAAGCCGAGCTGTGATTTCAAGAATTCTGCAAAGAACTTGCCCGAGCGGTCCGGTGCACTGGCCGACGCATCACGAATTCCCGGGCAGGGCCGGGAAAGCGGTGGCGGAGCACCCGTGGACCGAACGGTACCCCGCCTCGCGCGGATGCCTCCGGAGAGCCGCCGGTGTCGGTTTCGACCGCGATCGCGGCGCACCGGTCGGGCGGGCCTCCGGTCCGCGTCACGGTGACGGCGCGGACCGGCTCCGCTCGCTCTCCGGAGGTGTCCGGCGATCTCGATTCTGCGACGAGTGGAACAACGACAGGAGCAGACAATGGGACGACTGGGCCGAATTCTGGCGGCAGTGGGCGTGGCGGCCCTGGCCGCCGGCACGTTCCTCCTCCCCACCGCGGCCTCGGGGCGGACAGGTGCGGAACCCGTGGCCGCCGCAGCGCCCGCGCCGGCGTTGAACCTGCCGACGATGTTGAACATCAGGTCCAACTACAACAACCGGTGCCTCGAAGTCCGGGACGGCAATCCCGGGAACGGGGCGTTGGTCAACATCTGGGACTGCTCCGGGTGGCCGTCCGAGCTGTTCGACATGTCCAACGGCCAGATCGTCAACGCCATCAACGGAAAGTGCCTCGACGTCGTGGCGTCGAACGGCGAGAACGGGGCGGCGGTGAACATGTTCGACTGCCACCGCGAGTGGACCGCCCAGCAGTGGTGGTGGGACGGCTCGCAGATCCGCACCCGGTTGACCGGTCGGTGCCTGGAGATCTCCGGGGCCAACTGGTGGGTCGGCGCGTCCGTCCAACTGTGGGACTGCAACGGCGGCGCGCACCAGCAGTGGCGGCGCGGGTGAGCGACAGGTGATCCGCTGAACGAGCGATGGGCGGCCTCGGCGCGAACGGCAGGAACCCGGGGCCGCCCTGGCGATCACGGATGGTCTCTCGCGTGCCCTTGGGCTGAGCCGGTGCCGGTTTGGTGTCGACGGCACCGCTCGGGCGAGGAAAGGCATGTCCCGTCGGATGACGGCGGGAGGTGTCGTCCGGCGGGTCGTGACGTGCGTCCGAAGCGGGATCCGCGTCGGCAGCGCCCAGGCGTGGAGGCTGCACTTCACCGTCCACCGGCAGACCGACGGCTTCACCTATGTCTACGACGACGGCGGCGGCTACCTGCGAACCGAACTCCTCCTCATCCGGCGGTACGACACCGAAACCGAACCGGTCTACTTCTTCTGCCTCGCCGGTGGTGGCGGGGGAGTCGGGCCACTGGCCGGTTCCGGAGGCGCGGCAGCGCCCGCGACCTGCGCCGCGCACTCCGGCCGCACCGTCTTCGGGCTGTTCCGGGCACGGCTGCGCCTCTACGTCGTGACGAGCTGGTTCTGGGCCGTCCACGAGGTTTGGCGGACCAGACCGACCCACCACACCAGCGTCAACGCGATGATCGTCGGGTTCTTCACGAACAGCAGCACCGCCAGGTAACCCTGCCGGGCCTCCGCCGGCAGCAGCCCGCCGACGACGGTCTCCGCCACCACGTCGAACACCAGGAACGCGATGCTCAGCAGCGCGCCCTGCCACACCAGGCTCCGCCAGTGCGCCGTCGCGAACGCCGTGAAACGTTCCCACGTCGCCTTCCCGCCGCGCAGCGCGAGCCACCCGACGGCCAGCACGAGGAAGACCCGCACCGCCATGACGGCGATCTCCGACGCCGCCGCCCACCCGCCGGGGATGCCCCAATTCACCGCGACCAGCCGCTGCACGGACGGCACCAGCGACAACCCCGCGATCAACGGCAGGTGCCGCAGGTAGAACCGCCACGTCCAGCGCGGCACCTCCAGCGTCAGCTTCAGCTCCGCGCCCCAGATCCCCACTGCTGCCCCCCTGGTCGATCCTTTTAGTTCAGTGTACTAAAATATCAGGCGAGGTAAAGTGCTTGCCATGAGCGACCTCGGACGTGAGCTGAGCACCGCCGTGGTGGCGTTCCACGAAGCGGTGGGTGCGCACCTCGGCGTCACCGCCGTCGACCAGCGCGCGCTCGCCCTCATCGGCCGCCACGGGCCGATGACGGCGGGCGACCTCGCCAAGCGGATCAACCTCACGCCGGGCGCGGTGACGGGCGTCGTGGACCGCCTGGAACGGGCCGGCCTGGCCCGCCGCGACCCCGACCCGGACGACCGCCGGCGCGTCCTGGTCACGGCGGTGGGTGGCGCGCTCGGAGGTGCCTTCGCGGGCCTCGACGCGGCGATGGGCGAGGTGACCGCCCGTTACAGCCCCGAACAGCAGCTGCTCATCGCCGACTGGGCGACCCGGACGGCGGAGGTGCTCCGCGAGCAGACCCGGAAGCTGACCGGGAGTCGTTCGTCCGGAGGGTAGAGCGCTGCCAACGTCCTGTCGTCGGCCTGGCGGTGCGTCAGGCCGCCAGGTCGAGCCATTGGCCGACGGGCAGCACGCGCGCACGCCGTCCGGCGTGCACCCGGAACTCGCCCTCCGGGTCGGTGACCTCGACGTAGCCCGCGATCTTGTCCGGCTGTTCCGCCTCGTAGTGCATCGGCACGGCGTACCGGGCGTCGAGGATCTCCGCCGCCGCAGCGGCCTGTTCGGGGTCCATCGCGGCGGGCAGCGGGCTCGGCGGCTGGAGGTGCGGCGCGTCGACCACCGGGCCGTTGGCGGGCAGGAACACCGCGTCGAACGGGCTGAACCGGCGTGCGACGAGCCACCAGTAGCCGTGGAACATGGTGTCGCCGCCGTGGAACACCCGGTGCCCGTCGGCCTGCACGACCCAGTTCAACTGGGGGTCGCCCAGCCCGTCGACGGCGGGAACCGCGGTCACCCGGAACGGCCCGATCTCACGGGTGGACCAGGCGTCCACGACCTCGGCGGCCAGCCGGTGCCGGGTCAGCTCGCGCTCGGCCGGCAGGGTCGTCACGTTGTCCACGTCGTCGCCGTGGCCGGGTGCCGGTCGCAGGACCGGCGCTCCCGTGGGCAGCACGTCCGCGAGCGCGGTCGCGTCGGTGTGGTCCCGGTGCAGGTGGGTGACCAGGGCGGCGGTGACGGGCCCGCTCGGCACCGCCAGGCCCTCGCCCGGTTTCCAGCCCGTGAACAGCGGTGACAGGTCCTGCACGTAGTCGATCACCAGGTGCTCGCCGGCCGCTTCCAGCTCCAGTCCGGCCCAGCCCAGTCGTCGTGCCCGCATCCCGTGCTCCTCGGTCTCGGTGACGGCACCGGAATTTAGCGTACGTGCGTTCGCCAAATCAATAGCGAACGCACGTACGCTATCCTTGGGGCATGTCACCGCGACGCTCCGCCGCCGAGGCGCTGGCCACCAGGGGGCGGATCCTCGGCCGTGCCGCCGAGATCGCCTCCGAGGAGGGGCTGGACGGCATCACCATCGGTCGGCTCGCCGAGGAGCTGGAGATGAGCAAGTCCGGCGTGCACAAGCACTTCGGCACCAAGGAGACGCTCCAGATCTCCACCCTCGACAAGGCGTTCGTGGACTTCTGGCACCGGGTGGTCGAGCCCGCCCTGGCGGAGCCTGCCGGCCTGCGACGGCTGCGCGCGGTGTGCGCCAACTCCGTGGACTACCTGGAAACGCCGCTGCTGCCCGGCGGCTGCCTGATGACCGCTGCGCTCACCGAGTACGACGGGCGTCCCGGACCGGTCCGCGACGCGGTCGCGGAGGTGTGGTCGCGCTGGCGGGACCAGCTGCGCGCGGACCTGGCCGCCGCCGTGGACACCGGTGAGCTGCCCGGCGGGTTCGACGTCGACCAGGCCCTGTTCGAGATCATCGCCGCCGGTCTGGCGTTGAACGCCGCCATGCAGCTCCAGCACGACCGGGCGGCCGCGGGCCGGGCCCGCCGGGCGATCGAGCGGGCCTTGGCCCAGTCCTGACCGCCGCGGCGCGACAAGATCGGCCGGACCAGTCGGGCGGGTTCACGGTTCGGGGCGGAAGCTCGCGGGACGCAGGTCGGTCCAGTTCGTCCGCACGTGGTCGAGGCACTCGTCCCGGGAACGGCACTCCACGACGACGCGCCAACCGTTCGGCACGTCGACGGCGGACGGCCACAGCGAGTACTGGTCCTCGTCGTTGACGAGCACGTGGAACGTGCCCTCGGGATCGTCGAAGGGATTGGTCATGACCGGTCCTGTCGGGAGATCGTGCCGATCTCGTCGTCGGGACGGCGCACGGCGTCGGACAGGAACGCGCGCAGCCGGTCCAGGATGCGGCTCGCGGTGCTCGCGTCGAAGATCTCCTCGCTGTATTCGAGCACGCACCCGAGTGCGGCGCGATCTCCGTGCGTGACGGTGAATTCGAACTTCAGGTCGAACATCGTGGCCCCGGCGCTCCCGACGCGGACGTCCGCCCGCGCCCCGTCGAACCCGACGCTCGACCACTCGGCGTCCCGCAGGGCCGCCGCGACCTGGAACAGCGGGTGGCGGCCGTACCGGCGTGGCGGGTTGACCGCCTCGACCACCCTGCTGAACAGGACGTCCTGGTGGTCCAAGGCGTCCAGCACGGTGGCGCGCGTGCGCCGGACGAGTTCGCGGAACGTCGGCTTCCCCGAGGAGTCGACGCGCAGCACGAGCGTGTTGGCGAAGAACCCGACCAGGTCGGCCCAGGCCGCGTCGGGGCGGTGGGCGGTGACCGTGCCGATGGGGATGTCGGTTTCGCCGCACAGGTCCGTGAGGACGGCGGCGAGTCCCGCTTGCAGGATCGCGAACAGCCCGCTGTTCTCCTGGTGCCCCAACTCGGTCACGGCCCGGTGGACCGCCGGCGGCCAGGTCGTGGAGACCACGCCGCTGCGGTACGAGGGCCGTGCCGGTCGGGGCCGGTCGACCGGGAGGGGCAGCTCGGCCGGCAGCCCGTCGAGGGAACGTCGCCAGAAGTCGAGTTGGTCCGCGAACGTGCCGTCCGGATCCGCCATCGCAGCCTGCTCCCAGCGGGCGAAGTCGTTGAACCGCCACCGCGTGGGCCGCAGCCCTGCGGTTCCCGTGCGGCGGGCTTGGTAGGCGACGGCCAGATCGTCGAACAGCGGGACGATCGAGGTGCCGTCGCACGCGATGTGGTGGATCAGCAACAGCAGCACGCTCCGCCGGCCGTCCACGTCGAAGAGGGTGGCGCGCAGGGGTGGTTCGCCGGCGAGGTCGAATCCCGTCCGCACGGCCCGTCCGATGTTGTCCTCGACGGCATCGGCCGCCACCGCGCGGGTCTGGAAGGGGACTTCCGGTGCACGGACGACAAGGCGGAACGTGCCTTCGGAGTCCATCGGGTAGACGGTGCGCAGGGGCTCGTGCCGCTGCACGACGTCGACCAGGGCCGCCTGTAGCGCCTCGGGGTCCAGCCTGTGCGGGACGTCGAGGACGAACGGCACGGTGTAGAGGTTGTCACCCGAGCTGAAACGGCTGTACAGCAGCATTCCGTGCTGTCCGACCGTCAGCACGGGCTCGGCGTGCGGATCGGGCGGCAGGGGTCGCGTCGCGCGGGCCGGGTCCGGCGCGGCCTCCACCAGGGCGTGCAGACCGCCCAGCGTGCCGGCCTCCAGGATCGCCCGCACGGAAAGGCTCACGTCGTGGCGCTGCCGCAGCCGGTGCACCACCATCATGGCCCGGATGGAGTCGCCGCCCGCTTCGAAGAAGGAGTCGTTCATCCCCGCGTTGGTCCGACCGAGGACTTCTTCCCAGATCGCGGTGATCTCCCGCCCCGCCTCGGTGGGGGGAATGGCTTCCGGCACCGCGGTTTCCCCGTCGAGGTCACGGCTTTCCAGGGCGGCGCGGTCGATCTTGCCGTTCGGGTTGAGCGGAAGCGCGTCGACTTCGACGATCTGGCTGGGGAGCATGTAGTCGGGCAGCGTGTCCGCCAACCGGGCGCGCACCGCGGCACGGTCGATGTGGTCGCCGGTCGGCCGGGCGAAGGCGACCAGTTGTTCGGTGCCGACCGGGTTGGTGCGGACGACGGTGGCCACTTGCGCGATGTCCGCGCACCCCGTCAGCGCCGTGTCGATCTCGCCGAGTTCGATCCGGAAGCCGCGCAGCTTGACCATGCCGTCGACTCGGCCGAGGAACTCCAACCCGGCGGGCCCTCGGCGGACGAGGTCTCCCGTGCGGTACATGCGGGTGCCGGGCGGGCCTGAGGGGTCTGCGACGAACCGCTCCGCGGTCGCTGCGGCATTGCCCAGGTAGCCCCGGGACAGGCCGGCCCCGGAGAGGTAGAGTTCGCCGGTTTCGCCTTCCGGTGTGGGGGAGAGCTTGCCGTCCAGCACCAGCGCGCCCATCTCGGGCATCGCCTCGCCGATGGGGACCCGGTCGGGCACGGGTTCGTCGGTCGGTATCGGGTGGAACGTGGCGAACGTGGTGGTCTCGGTCGGGCCGTAGACGTTGACCAGCCTCAGGTTCGGGCAGTGCTCGACCACCCGCCGCACGGCCGGGGCCGAGGCGGCTTCGCCACCGAACCACACCTCCTGCGCGCCGGCCAGGCAGTCCGGCCGGATCTCCGCGAAGGCGGCGAAGAGGGCGGCGGTGAGGAACACGTCGGTCACCCCGTGCCCGGTGATCGCACGCTCGAACGCCGCCGGGTCCATGCCGTAGAACGGTTGGTCGGGGACGACGATCTCCCAGCCGTTGAGCAACGGGACCCACAGCTCGTAGGTCGAGGCGTCGAAGGCGTGGGGCGAGTGCAGCAGGACCCGGCGTCGCCCTCGGGTTCGCCACGCGCGGCTGCGCGCGAACTCCTTGACAGCACGGTGTGTGGCGCCCACGGCCTTCGGCGTGCCGGTCGATCCGGACGTGTGGATGACGTAGGCGAGCGACTCGACGGACGGCTCCGGCGACGCGGTCCGCGAGCCCACCTCCTCCGCCCTGTCGTCGACCAGCACCACTGCGATGCCCGATTCCTGCGCCTGCGCGAGGTTGGCGCGGTCGGTCAGCATCACCAGCGCGTCGAGCGCGCTCAACATGGCCGCCGTGCGCGCGGGAGGGTCGCTCGCCCGGACCGGCACGTAGTAACCGCCGGCCTTCACGACCGCGAGCACGGCGACGACGTAGTCGACCGAGGTCTCCACCAGCAGGGCCACCGCCGTCTCCGGCCCCACGCCCTTGGCGCGAAGCGTCCGTGCGAGCGCGTCGGACTCCTGGTCGAGTCGGGCGTAGGTGAGGCTGCGGTCATGGCTGCGCACCGCGATGTTCTCGGCGACGGATTGCGCCCTGAACTCCTCCACCAGCGTCGATTCCGTCATGACCCGGCCCTCCCGTGCGGTCCGTCGTCCTGGGGAACGCCGCCCCCGTCGGCGACACCTCCGACGCGGGAGACGAGTTCCGCCGTCTGTTCGACGGTCAGTCCTTCGACCAGCAACCCCGACGGCGTCCGCACGACGACTTCCGGCGTGGCCACGCCGGAAGGAACGGGCGACTGCCCGGCGTGGTCCAGGGCCTTGTCGATCACTTCGGCGACGGCCCGGACGTGCGGCGGCTCTACGACCGTCAGGTGGTTGCCGGGCATCGTGTGCGCGGTGAACCCACCGTGGCACAGTCCTTCCCAGTAGTCCTCCGGGGGCGGGCCGTCGTGGTCCTGGTCGAGAGCCCGCAAGTACAGCAGGGCGGACGGCACGCGCACCGGCCGGTGTCGGCGGATCGCCTCGACCGTCGCCACCATGACCTCGCGGCCGCGCGGTTCGTGCTCCAGCACGTCGCGCATCGCGTGCCAGGCGCGCGGCGCGGTCTCGCGGAACCTGTCGAGGGAGGCGAAGACGTCGTCGGGGTCGGCGAGGTCCTGGCGCTGCTCCGGGGACGGGCTGTCGATCATGATCACCAGCGGGACCTGGTGGCCCGCCTGGGCGAGCTGACCCGCCATCTCGTGGGCGACGAGGCCACCGGCCGAGTGACCGCCGAGCACGTACGGGCCGGTCGGCCGGTCGGCGAGGAGTTCGGCCACGTTGCGTGCCGCGATGTCGGGGATCGTGTTCAGGACGGGTTCCCCTGGTTCGAGCCCGCACGCGCGGAAGCCGTACACGCTCCGGTCCCGGGCGAGGTGCCCGACCAGTTCCCGGTAGGAGTAGGCGGTGCCGCCCAGTGGCTGGACCAGGTACAGCGGTGCCCGGGTGGAGTTGTTGGCGCGCAACGTGATCAGCAGTGGGTCCGCCTCCCCGGCGGGCTTCACCGCGGCAGCCAGGGCCCGGAAGGTCGAGTTCTCCAGCAGGGCGTGCACGGGCATCCGCGTGCCGGTCCGCTCCTGGATCTTGCGGCTGAAGGAGACGGCCAGGTGCGAGTCGCCGCCTGATCGGAAGAAGTCGTCCTCCGGCGCGACCGCGTCCACCCCGAGCAGCTCGCACCACAGGTCCTCCAGCACCTGGGCGGTCCCGTCCCCGTTACCGGTCGTCGTGACCGGCACGGCGTTGTTCCGACGTGGTTCCCGGGGCGTCCGGGTGAACGAGGAGGTCGGCAGCGGAACCCTCTGGCGCGCGTCGCGGTGGACGGCGTTCCAGTCGATTTCCACGCCGTGGCACCACAAGCGGGCCAGCAGGCGGGCCATCAGGTGGGCCTCCGGAGCGTCCGGCAGCAACGTGGTGGCCACCAGCCGTTCGCCGCCGCAGTCGGGGTGCAGCAGCGCCGCCCGGGTGAGCGTCTGCCCCGGACCGACCTGGACCAGCGCGATCGCGGGGTCGTCCAGCAGGGTGGTCAGGCTGTCGGCCAGGCGGACCGTGTTGCGCAGGTGCTTGGCCCAGTAGCCGGCGTCCGGGGCCCGGGTCGGGTCCATCCACGCGCCGGTCATCCCGGACACCAAAGGGATCGCGGGTTTGCGCTGCGCCAGTTTCGCGCCGTGCTCCTCGAACTCGCCGAGTACCGGCGTCAGGGCCTTGGAGTGCGCTCCGGAGGCGAAGGCCAGCCGACTCACGCGAACGCCGTCGCGGTCCAGGTCGCGCTCCAACCGGTCGATGTCCTCCGCCGGCCCGGAGACCACGCAGTTCTTGGCGCTGTTGACGCACGCCAGGGAGAGCTGTTCGCCCAGCAGGGGGTTGACCTCGTCCTCGCCGAGCCCGATCACGAGCGAGGCCGCCGGCGGCAGGTCGTCGAACAGCCGCCCGCGCAGCACGACGAGGTCGACCAGGTCGGGTAGCGTCAGCACGCCCGCGACGTGAGCGGCGACGCACTCGCCGAGGCTGTGCCCGAGCAGCATCGACGGGACCACGCCCCAGGAACGCAGCAGGGCCACCAGCGCGACCTCGGTGACGACGATGCCGGCCAGGTTCAGCGAGGGGCGCGACAAGCCCTGGCCCTCGGGCACGTCGGCGGCTTCGGCCGTGAAGATCAGCGAACGCAAGTCGCTGTCCAGGGCCGCGTCGAACAGGTTCACGCACTCGTCGAAAGCGCTGCGGTACGCCGGTTCGGCGTCGTACAGCTCGTGCCCCATGCCGTGGTGTTGTGATCCGCCGCCGGGGAAGAGGAACGCGACCTTCGGTTCACCGGCCAGCCCGGTGAACACGTCCTCGCTTTCCTTCGCGGTCAACAGTTCGACCGCAGCCCGTGGCGTCTCGCAGACCACGGCCTTCCGGTGGGCGAACGCGTCCCGGCCCAGCTGGAGCGTGTAGGCCACGTCGGACAGGGAGACCTGGTCGGCCACGTTCCACAGGTGCTCGGAATGACGTGCGCAGTCACGATCCAACGCCGAGGGCTCGCGGTTGGAGAGCGGGAGGACCTGCGGGCGCGACACCGGCTCGGGAAGGAAGCGCGGACGTGGCGCTTCCTCGACCACGACGTGCGCGTTCGTCCCGCCTATGCCGAACGCGCTGACGCCCGCCCGGCGCACCGCGCCCTCCGGCGGCGTCCAGTCGATCGTGGCCGCGTTGACGTGGAACGGCGACTGGTCGAGCTTGAGGTCCGGTTGGGGCCGGGTGAAGTGCAGGACCCCGGGAATCCGCTTGTGCCGCATGGCCAGGACGGTGGAGATCAACCCGACGACACCGGACGCCACGTCCATGTGCCCCAGGTTGCCCTTGACCGAGCCGAGCGCGCACTCGTTCGCACGGGGCGCGGCCGAGTCGTCGAAGACCCGGGCAAGCGCACGCACCTCCATGGCATCGCCCAACGGGGTCGCCGTTCCGTGCGCCTGGACGTAGTCGATCTCGCCGGGGCTGACGCCCGCGGCCTCATGGGCTGCGGTGAGGACGTCGATCTGCCCTTCGACGCTCGGCGAGGTGAACCCGGGCTTGCGGTCGCCGTCGTTGTTCACGGCCGAACCTCGGATCACCGCGTGCACGGTGTCGCCGTCGGCCACCGCGTCCTCAAGGCGCTTGAGCACCACGACCCCGGCACCACCGGCGGGCACGGTGCCACGACTGTCCACATCGAACGGTCGGCAATGACCGTCCGGGGACAGGATGCCGCCCTCTTCGTAGACGTAGGAGGTCGTGCCGGGCGGCAGCAGGCTGACTCCGCCGGCCACGGCGAGCGAGCACTCGTCGGTCAGCAGGCTCCGGCACGCCATGTGCACCGCTACCAACGACGTGGAACACGCTGTGCTGACGGTCAACGCCGGTCCGCGCAGGCCGAGCTTGTACGCGGTGTGCGCGCTGAGAAGCTGCATGGGGTTGGAGAACTCCGCGCGGTGCTTGGCCACGTCATCGTCGTCCGCGGTGTGGAAGACGTCCAGCCAGCGGTAGGCGACGCTGGCCCCGCCGAACACGCCGACCCGTCCCTCCAGGGAGGTCGGGGCATATCCGGCGTGTTCGAGTGCCTCCCAGACCGTTTCGAGGAAGAACCCCTGCTGCGGATCGAGTTCGCGCGCGAAGGCGGGAGGGTAGCCGAAGAGGGCCGCGTCGAACTCGTCCTCCGACTGCGGCCGACCGAGGACGCCCACCTCCCGTGCCCCGCCGTGTTCGCGTTCGTCCGCCGACGGGTCGCGCGTCAGCCCTTCCTGGCACCCGTCGAGCAGTTCCCACAGCTCATCGATGTCCGCCGCGCCGGGAAAGCGCCCGGCCATGCCGACGATGGCGATCGTGGTCGCGCCGGTGGGGATCGGGTCGGCGGGGATCGGGCCGTCGTCCTCGCCGCTCGGCGACGCCTGGGGCTCCTGCGCCCCGATGTGCTCGGCGAGCTGCCGGATGGTGGGGTGCTCGAACAGCGCGGCGATGTCGAGTTCGACGCCGTGCCGGTCGGTCAGCAGCTTGTGGACCTTGATCGCGAGCAGCGACGTCCCGCCGGCGTCGAAGAAGGGCACGTCGACGCCGACCGAGGAAACGCCCAGGACCTCGCACCACAGCGACCGCACGTCATCGACGGACACACGCCCGCGGCTGTCTACAATGGATTCTTCACGGTCCGGCTCGGGCTGTCGCGACGGCGACTCCTGCGTCGGGCCTCTGTCGTCCCTGTTCCTGCTCACCGGCTTGCCCTTCCTGACTGGGGTCGATCATGTGGATGGATGCTCGGACGGCCTCCGCCGCACCGGTGCCCGGAGAGGTGCCCAGCCTCGAACCGACCGCTCTCGGCGGGACGTCGGGCCACGGGCTCAGACGATGTACCCGCAGCGCTCCAGGTAGTCCAGGTAGCGGTCGACCAGGTCCGCGTCGACCGGCGGGCACTGCGGACCACCGTCGGCGATCGCGGTTGCGAAGTTGTGCCTGCCATGCGGCGGCACCTGCCCGGCGAGGTGCTCGCTTCCCGAGGTCAAGGTGGGCAGGAACGGCGTCAGCGGGAACTCCGGGTCTTCGGAGGACTCGCGGACGCACTCCTGAACCCACTCCTGGTAGGGGAGTTCGGCGATCGACCGGCCACGGGCGCGCATCCGGTCGATGAGCAGGTACGAGTCGGCGGGTTCGCCGTTGGTCACGTGGTACACCCGACCGTCGGGTTCCTGGTGGCGGATCAGGTGGACCAGCGCGTCGGCGACGAAGTCGACCGGGACGAGGTTCAGCGGGAACCGCGCGTCCGGCGCCACGCCCGTTTCCGCCACGGTCTTCAGCAGCGCGGTCATCTGGGTCCCGGTGTTCCAGAGCCCGGAGTCGGTGGTGCCGCTGATCTCGTACGGCCGGTGGATGCTGCCCGGCAGGCCCCGCTGGAAAGCCCGGCTCAGCAGGGTTTCCGCCACCCACTTGGTCTGCGGGTAGCCCATCGTGATGTTGTCCGGTTCCTGCAACGGGTCGTCCTCGGCGACGACACCACCTCGGCCGGCCCCGGACAAGGTGCTGATGCTGGACACGAAGTGCACCGCCTTGCGGCTGTGGGTCGTGGCCAGGCGGAGGATGGTGTGCATGCTGTCGACGTTGGCGGCCCGCAAAGCGGCGTAGGGGTAGACGAAGTTGACGTGCGCCCCGTTGTGCACGACCAGCTGCACCGTCCGGCACAGTGCGTCGAAGTCCTGCTCCGGCAACCCGAAATCGGCCTGGGACAGGTCGCCGGCGTGGGCGACCACGCGGGAACCCGGGTGGTCGGCGGACAGGCCGTAGCGGCGGAGGCTCGACGACAGGCGGGCTTGCGCCGCGGCCCGGTGCTCCGCGCGGACGAGGCAGTGGATCGTGGCATTCGTGTGCCGCAGCAAGCGGTCGAGCAGGAACGGGCCGAGGAATCCCGTGGGGCCGGTGAGCAGCACGTGCCGGGGGTCGAGGAGGTCTCCCGCCAGAGGACGCCCGAAGTCGAGCAGGTCGTCCAACCGCGTCTCGGCCCACAGGTCGAGCCGGGTGGTCTCCCGGTGCTCGTCGGGGGCGTCGGTGTTGACCTGGTCGACGGCCTGCGCGAACTCCCGCACCGTGGGGGTTTCGAGCATCGCGTTGATCAGCTCGGGGGCTTTCTCGACCGGGAGGTCCAGCCCGTCCTGCACGGAGGCCACCGCGCGCACCAGCTGGATCGACTGTCCACCCCGGACGAAGAAGCTGTCGTCCGGCCCCAGCGGCGGCACCGACAGCAGGTCCCCCCACACCTCGGCCACGGCCCGCTCGGTCGTGGTTTCCAGTTCGGTCCCGGCATCGGACGACGGCGTCGCCGGGCTCTCGACCCGGAGCCGGGACCGGTCCGGCTTGCCGTTGCGGTTGAGCGGCAGCTCGTCCAGCACGCACAGGTCGGCGGGCACCATGAACCTCGGCAGCCGGTCGCGAACGTAGTCGCCCACCCGCTCGGCGAACCGCTCGCGCTCCCCGCCCCCGGACTCGCGCGGGGCGGACCCGGTGACCGGCACGACCCACGCGGCCAGCCGGTCGTGCCCGGACGGCGAGGGCCGGACGTCGGCGACGGCCGCGCGGACCTCGGGGTGGGTCGACAGGACGGCCTCGACCTCGCCCAGCTCGACCCGGTAGCCGTTGAGCTTCACCTGGCGGTCGACGCGACCGAGGAACTCGACCGAGCCGTCCGCCAGCCACCGGACCTTGTCGCCGGTGCGGAACAGCCGCACGTCGGAGGTCGCCAAGTCGGGGAACGGGTTCGGGACGAACCGCTCGTCGGTCCGGTCCGGGTCACCGTGGTAGCCCACGGCCAGGCCGTCGCCGCCCGACCACAGCTCACCGGCCTCGCCCACGTCGGCCAGTTCGCCGTCCGGCCGGACGACGTAGTTGGTGGTGTTCGGGGCCGGCCGGCCGATCGGCACGGTGGTGCCCGGCTCCACGTCCTCGACCACGTGCCAGGTGCAGATGATCCCGGTCTCGGTCGGACCGCACATGTTGACCAGGTGCCGCGGCCTCCCCTTCGCCAGCACGGACCTGGCCACCGCCGGGTTCATCACGTCGGCGCAGGAGACCAGGTAGCGCAGCCGGGCGAACATGTCCGGCCGGTAGGAGCCGACCTCGTTGAACACCCCGGCGCTGAGCATCAGGACGGTGGCCCGCTCGGCTTCGATCCGCTCGGCGAGCAGGTTGGGCGACAGCGCGGTGTGCGGGTCGAGCAGCACCAGGCGCGCGCCGTTGAGCAGCGCGCCGAAGATCTCCATGCAGGACAGGTCGAACGCCAGGCCGGCGGCGGCCAACCAGGTGTCCTCGGGCCCGACGACGAGCCCGTCCCAGCCGACCACCACTCTCGCGGGGGCGCGGTGCGGCACGCTGACCGCCTTGGGCTTCCCCGTGGTGCCCGAGGTGAACATGATGTACGCGGGATCGCGGCCTTCGCGCTCGGTGACCTCCGGCGGCGACTCCTGTTCGTCGGACGGCTCCACGTGCCAGGAGACCCGGTCGCGCTCCAGCGACTCCGGCAGCACGTCGTCCAGGCCGTCCACGATCACCCCGACCCCGGTCTGATCGCACATCCCCGACAGGCGTGCCCGCGGGTGGGCGGGGTCGAGCGGCACGTACACCCCGCCCGCCTTGAGCACGCCGAGGATCGCGGTGACGGCCTCGATCGAGACCCGCGCGGCGACCCCGACGCGGTCACCGGCGGCCACGCCCGCCCGGTGCAGCCGGTGGGCGACCGCGTTGGCCCGCCGATCCAGTTCCCGGTAGGACAGCGTGACGTCCCCCCTGCTGACGGCGGGCGATTCCGGGCCGCGGCCGACCTGCTTTTCGAAGATTCTGTGCAACGCCGAGTGCCGGGGGTAGGAAGTCGCCGTCTCGTTCCACTTGGAGACGGCATTCCGGTGGTCCAGGTTGCGCTCGCCGGCCATGGTCACGTGCTCCTTCCGCCTGGTGTTGCCCGGAACGGTAGGGCGTCGGCTTTCGGTGGTCCATCCGGCTTCCACGTCACGGAAGTTCGGCTTGACCAGCGCATTTGCCCGGACATACTGGGCGAGACGAACACCGTCGGCACCGGGCGCAGTCGAGTTCGACGCGAATCTTCCGGCCCTTCCGGTGATCATTCGGGAAACGGTGATCGCGGCCCTCGCGGTGCGCGTCGGCCGGTGTCGTCCCACCACAGAGGAGAATACTGATGACCGTTTCGGACGTGCGCGAACAGGCGAGCCGGCAGAGCCCGGACAAGTTCTCCGTGCAGCAGGTCGCCGACGAGATCGTCGCCTCCATGAAATACATCTCCGAGGACAACCCGTTCGTCAAGAGGACGCAGCAGGGGAAGCTGACCGACGACAACATCCGCAGGTTGCTGGAGATCGAGGACAACGCGTTGGTCTACCTGGCGGGACCGATCACGGTCGGCGCCGCCAGGTTCGCCTCCAGCCACGTGACCGCCGACTACATCATGGAAATGATCCCGATGTTCCGCGACGACCAGCGGCTGGCCCACGCCGCCGCCGTGGCCTACGGCACCGGGCTGGAGGAGTTCCCCGGGCAGCTCGTAGACCCGGTCACCTTGGGCTACGTCGGGTTCATCACGTGGCTGTTCGAGAGCTGCGACCCGGCCGCCATCGGACTCCTGCTCTACCTCGACACCTCGCTGTGGCACCGGTTCTGCGTGCTGATGACGCCCGCTCTGAAGGAGCAGGCCGGGGTGCGGCAGGAACTGCTGGACTTCATCTCCAAGTACGAGAAGCGTCCCGACAAGGCTTTGGACGGGGCGATCAGGATGACCGAGGAGGCCCTCGCCAAGGGCTCGGACCTGGAGCAGGCCATCGTGACCGCCAAGTTGGCGGGCCACTTCATCGCCGGCATCTGGGACGTGGCAGCCGAAGACCGGTGATCACCGGGCAGCGGGCTTCGGCGTGCGGCGGTCGGGGCCGTGCGCCGAAGCCCGCTCGCGCGTGAATGGCGTGCGTGGTCAGCTGGAGGGAGCCGACGAGTTCGTCGACGTGCTACCGGAGGAGGTACTGGCGGCGGCGCTCGTCGCGATTCACCCACCGGCAGGTGGGGGAGTGCCGACCTCGAACTCCGCGCACCACAGCGCGAGGATGTCGTACTCGGGATCGGTCACCCGGTACCGAACGCCTTCCCAGCCGTCGGCCGTCATGTCCACGACCTGGAGACCGAGCGGGAAGTTGTCCCACTGCTGCCGCAACTCCAGCCCGGTGACACCGAGGAACCTGAGCTGGAGCCGTGTCGGGTCGCCCGCCGACACCGCCTCGACCACCAGGTCCACCCGGTTCTCCGCGCGCTCCAGCACCACCCGGGCCATCGACCAGGCGGCACGGCTCAGGTACCCGGTGTAGACGTCGACCTGCGAACTCATCCTGGATACTCCCACCGGCGAGTGCCGACCGATCTGCCGGATTTTCCCGGGACCGTACACGAGCACGCGGTGGTGGGTGTCGGGAACATCCCCTCTGCCGGCGCATTTCCGGCACGCGGGTTCCCGGGGTGGGTCGGTTCGGTCCCTTGAACGCCTTGTCCCCCAGGCAGGATGCCGCCATCGCCGCGCACGCCTGCCGGTGCGGGGCCCGGGACCGGCCCGACACCGGGCCTGCCCTCCGCGCCCGGACTCGATACCGCGTGGGGATTTAATGGGTATCGCCACTTAATTGCGCGCGCATTCCCCTCCGCGTGGGTGCTCGGGGAGGGTGATCGGCGCCGGCCGCTCCTTCTCCTCCCTGCCTCGCGGCCGGCAGTCCCCGGTGCTGCCGTGGGCGCGAACAAGGAGAGATTTCATGGGTTACAGGTATTCGAGGCGTGCGCTGGCGGTGGTGGCCGCCGCGGCGGGCACCGCGCTCGTCGCCGCGGTGGCACCCGCCGCAGCGGCACCCGCCGAGGGCACGATTCGCAGCGCGGGGGCTCAGGGTTCGGTGGCGGGCAGCTACATCGTGGTGCTCAAGGACTCCGGCGCGGGGGCGTCGTCGGTGGACGCGGTCTCCACCGATCTCGCGGGCCGCTACGGCGGGACCCGCAAGCTCACCTACACCGCCACGATCCGCGGTTTCTCCGTCGCCATGTCGGAGGACCGCGCCCGGCGGCTGGCGGCGGACCCGGCCGTCGCCTACGTCGAGCAGGACGGCACCGCGCGCGCCGTCGGCGAGCAGGCCAACCCCACCTGGGGACTGGACCGCATCGACCAGCGCTCCCTGCCGGTGGACAACAAGTACGCCTACCCCAACGACGGTGACGGCGCGACGGTCTACGTCGTCGACACCGGTGTCTACCGCCCGCACCCGGACTTCGGCGGCCGGGTCACCTCCGGACGCGACTTCATCGACAACGACAACGACGCCTCCGACTGCCACGGGCACGGCACGCACGTCGCCGGCACGGTCGGCAGCGCCACCTACGGGGTGGCCAAGAAGGCCAAGATCGTCGCCGTGCGGGTGCTCGACTGCCAGAGCAGCGGCCAGTGGTCCCAGATCATCGGCGGTTTCGACTGGGTCGCGGCCAACGCGGGCGCCAACTCGGTGATGACCGCGAGCCTGGGCGGCAGCAGCAACTCGTCGGTGGACGACGCGGTGGCCAAGGTCGTGGCCAAGGGCATCACCGCGACCATCGCCGCCGGCAACAACAACGGCGACGCCTGCCAGACCAGCCCCGCCCGCACGCCCAGCGCGATCACCGTCGGCGCGGTCGACAACGCCGACAAGCGGTCGCTGTGGACCAACGGCCAGGGCTCGAACTACGGCAGCTGCGTCGACCTGTTCGCCCCCGGCACCAACATCACCTCGACGTTGCAGAACGGCGGGTCCGGGCAGATGTCGGGCACCTCGATGGCCACCCCGCACGTCGCGGGCGCGGCGGCGCTGTACCTGACGGCCAAGCCCGGCAGCACGCCCTCGCAGGTCACCCAGGCCCTGCTGGCGGCGTCCACACCGGACAAGGTCGCCGACCCCAAGGGCTCGCCCAACAAGCTGCTCTACGTCAAGGAGTTCGGCGGCGGCCCGAACCCGGGCACCTGCGCGCCGCAGACCGGTTCCGGCGCGGTGGCGATCCCGGACGCCGGTTCGGCCGACTCGCCGGTGACCATGGCGAACTGCACCGGCAACGCGTCGGCGTCGACCTCGGTGAAGGTCGACATCGACCACACGTTCACCGCCGACCTCGCCGTCGACCTGGTCGGCCCGTCGGGCGCGGTGCTGAGCCTGCGCAAGGCCGGCGGACTCGGTGACGCGAACGGCATCCACACCACCTACACGGTGAACGCCTCGGGCGAGGCGAAGAACGGCACGTGGAAGCTGCGCGTCACGGACGTCTACCGCTACGACACCGGCTCCATCACCTCCTGGACGCTGACCCCGTGACCACCGTGGAGAGGTCGACCATGTTCAACCGCAAGCGTTCCACGCGGATCGCGGCGGCGCTGGCGGGCGTCGCGGTGAGCGCGCTGGCCGTCGTCGCCGTCGCGGCCCCGGCCCCGGCACCGGTCCGGACCGCCGCGACCTTCGAGGGCGACACCCCGTCGCCGCCGCCCGGTGACGCCTCGGCGTTCATCTACAAAGGACAGGACGCCACCCTGTCCGAGTACCCGCCGGTGATCGCCGCGCTGCGCCAGGGCGGCACCCGCCCCAAGGGCCAGTCGTGCACCGGGTCGGTGGTGGGCAAGCGGTCCATCGTCATCGCGGCGCACTGCGCGGGCTTGGAGGGCACCAAGACCTTCAACTACGGGCTCGACGACCTCAACGTCGGCACCGGCACGACGTTGACGGTCAAGTCCTACGACCTGCACCCGCGCTACGTCAACTTCGACCAGGGCTACGACGTCGCGGTGGTCACGACCAACGAGGACATCCCGCTCCCGCCGGACAAGTGGGCCAAGTTCGCGACCTCGGCGGACGCGGGCATCTGGAAGGTCGGCGACCAGGGGCTGAGCCTGGGCTACGGCAAGAAGACCCACGACGACAACCCGGCGGACGTCTCGCTGGACAAGCAGAGCTTCCCGATCGTCGACGGCGCGAGCGCCTGCCAGGGCGTCGGTGCGGGCTTCAAGGCCGCGACCATGATCTGCGCGGGCTACTCCGACGGCCGCACCACGATCCTGCCCGGCGACAGCGGTGGCCCGCTGGTGGTCAACGGCAAGCTCGTCGGCCTCGCGTCCTGGAGCCGCTCCGACTTCAAGTGGTACGGCATCTGGAGCAGGCTCGACAACGAGATGGGTGACTGGGTCAAGGAGAAGGTCGGCGCGACCCAGCCCGCCGAGTTCGGCATCGCGGTCGACCCGACGTCGGTGCGGGTGGCGGCCGGGTCGAGCACCTCGGTCGGCGTCACCACCACCGCCGGCGCGACGCCGGAGGACGTCACGCTGTCCGCGTCGGGCCAGCCCTCCGGTGTGGAGGCGGTGTTCCAGCCCGCGTCGATCAGGACCGGTGAGGCCGCGAAGCTCTCGTTCACCGCGGCGGCGGGCACGCCCGACGGCCGCTACCCGGTGACCGTCACGGGCAAGACCGCGTCGGCGACCAAGCAGGCGACGGTCACCCTGGTCGTGGGCGAGGGCGGTCCCGGCAACGAGTTCGGGCTCGGCGTGAGCCCGGCCGCGCTCAAGATCGATCCCGGCAAGTCGGCGTCCACCAACGTCACCAGCGAGGTCGTCGGGGGCACCCCGCCCGAGATCACCCTGTCGGCGAGCGGTCTGCCGCAGGGCGCCGAGGCGGTGTTCCAGCCGACGACGATCACCGCCGGCGGCACCGGCAAGCTCACGATCACCACCTCGGCGGGCACGCCCAAGGGGGAGTACCGGGTCACGGTGACCGGCACGTCGGGCCCGGTCGGCAAGCAGACCACGCTGACCGTGACCATCGGCGACGGCGGGCAGCAGCCCGGCGGGCTGACCGTGTCGCTCTCGCCCGCCTCGGGCTCGCTCCGACCGGGCGGCTCGCTGTTCCCGACGATCCGGGTCGCCGGGGCGAGCGGGTCGGTGTCGCTGTCCACCGAGGGCGTCCCGTCCGGGGTCACCGCGCAGCTGCTGCCCGCGACGATCAGCGGCGGCCAGTCCTCGATGCTGTTCCTGACCGCGTCGTTCGCGGCGACGCCGGGCACCTACAAGATCAAGGTCACGGCCACCGGCGGCGGCAAGTCGGGTTCGGCCGACTTCACGCTCACCGTGGCCACGCGCTAGCGGGTCGCGACCGGACCGGGTGGGGCACGCAGGGCCCCCACCCGGTCCACCCGCGTGTCCACAGTGGACTTCAGTCGGCGGTTCCGGTCGATTCGGCGACGAACGCCGCGCGCGAGCGCAAGCCCAGCTTGCGCATCGCCTTGGCCACGTGGTGCTCCACCGTGCGCGGCGAGAGGTACAGCTGCTCGGCGATCTGCCGGTTGGTCCGCCCCGCCGCCACGAGTTCGACCACCTCGCGCTCCCGGGGGGACAGGTCGTCGCCGTAGCTCTTGCGGCCGCGCGGGGTCCCGCGCCGGAACCGGCGGGCCAGCCGCCCGCACCGCGCCGCGTCGCGCTCGGCCCCCAGCCGGGCGAACGCGCTGCGGGCCAGGTCGAGCTGGACGGTCGCGGTGCCGGTGTCGTCCAGCTCCAGCGCGGCGCGTGCCGCCGCTTCGCGCGCGGACGCGCCGGCGTGCGGGTGGGGGAGGGCGTCGTAGCGCTCGGCCGCGCGGACGAGGCGCACCAGCGCGGCGTGGTGGTCACCGCAGGCGGCGGCCAGCACCGCGTGGCACATCTCGGCACCGGCGGCCGCGAGCGGCGCGTCCCGGCCCGCGATCCCCTCCTCGTACTCGGCCACCAACCGCCGTGCGTGCTCCTCGCGGCCCGCGCGGACGAAGGCCCGGGTGGCCTGGGGAGCGAGGTCGGACGCCCACACCCACACGCCCTTGCGCCGCGTCTGGGCCAGCGCGCGCTCCGCGCCCACGGCAGCGGCGGCGACATCGCCCCTGGCCAGGGAGATCGCGACCCGGCACGCGGCGACCGAGGCGGACACCGGCGCGTTCTCCGGGGCGGCGGCCAAGGCGTCGTCGAGGTGCCGCTCGGCCAGGTCCCGGTCGTCGCGGGCCATCGCCAGCCAGGCCAGCGCGATCCACGCGTCGCACGCCAGGAACGGCATGTCGCCCGCCTGCTCGATCAGCAGTGCGGCGGCCGCGGGCAGCGCCTCCCAGCGGCCGGTGGCGGCGTCCAGGCGCAGCCCGGTCCCGGTGCTGAGCATGGACAGGAACGGCACGTCGGCGTCGGCCAGCACCGCGCCGCCGGTGCGCAGGTACTCGCGCGCGATGCCGTAGTGCCCTGTCCAGGCCGCCGCGTCGGCGAGGTTGTTGTACGCCCGGCTCAGCTGACGCCGGACCCGGGCCGAGCGCCCGGGTTCGGGCAGGGCCGCGACCGCCGCCCACAGCGCCGGGTCGCCCACCTGCGCGAGCGTGGTCACCTGGTTGGCCCGCACCGACGCGACCAGCTCCGGGTCGTCCACGCCCTCGACCGTGCGCACCGCCTCGGCCAGCCAGCGCAGGTGGAACCCGACCGGGCGGGTGCCGAAGCTGGGCAGCGTCAGCACCGCCATGCCGCGCAGCGCGAGCGCGGGCCGGTCGCGCAGGTCGACGATGGCCGTCTCGATCTCGTTCTGGCCCAGTTCGATCCGGCCGGCCTGGTTGATCAGCAACCGGCCCAGGTTGAGCCGCACCTCCGCGCGCGCCGACCGGCCCAGCGCCTCGTCGCGCAGCACCGACCACAGCCGCTCGACCGTGCTGGTGTGCGCGATCCCGTTGAGCGCCACCCGGCTCAGCCGCACCGCGAGGGTGTTGCGGGCACGGGCGGGCAGCGCGTCGTCGACGAGCGCGTCCTCCAGCAGTTGCAGCGCGAGCGCCGTGTCGCCGACCTCGGTGGCGTGGTCGACGGCGGCCAGGGTCTTGCGGGCCCAGTTGGCCAGGTCGCCCGCGCGCCGGTGGTGGTGGGCCAGCCGCACGACCGGCGGGTCGGGCGTGGCACCGAGCAGTTCGGCCGCGCGCGCGTGCAGCCTGCGCCGCTGGGGACCGGGGATCGAGACGTAGACGGCCTGCCGGGCCAGCGGGTGGCGCAGGGCGTACCGGGGTGTGCCCGTTCCGCTCGTCTCGTGCAGCACGGCGGCGGCGAGCGCCCGGATCAGCGCGTTGCCGACCCGGCGCGCGGGCAGGCCGGTGACGGCCGCGAGGTCCTGTTCGGTGGCCGGCAGGTCCAGCACGGCGGCGGCGTGCACGACCGCGCCGACCGTCGGCCCGAGCCGGGCGAGCCGGTCGGACATGGTGTCGCGCAGCAGGACCGGGATGTCCACCAGGTCGAGCACCCGTGGCCGCAGCGGGTCGCCCGCGTCGCGGACCTCGCGCAGGACCTCCTCGATCACGAACGGAATCCCGGCGGTGCGGTGGTGCAGTTCGAGCGCGAAGTCCTCCGGCACGCCCGTCGTGCCGAGCAGGTCGGCGGCGAGCTTGCCGACGGGGCCCGGACCCAGCGGACGCAGGCGCAGCAACGAGTTGCGGCCGTCGGCGAGCAGCCGGTAACCCGAGCCGGGCAACAGCATCGCCCCGCCGACCCGGTGCTCCTCACGGCGGTAGCTCAGCACCGCCGACAGCTGCGCGGTCGGCTGCCCGGCCAGGAACCTCAGCAGGTCGTGGGTGCCCTCGTCCGCCCAGTGCAGGTCTTCCACCACCAGGACAACGGGCCCCAGGGCGGCGAGGAACTCGCGCACGGCGCGGAAGACCCGGTACCGCTCGACCGCCGCGTCGCCGCGCTCGGGCTCCGGCGGCAGCATCGCGGCCAGTTCCGGCAGCAGCGGGCGCAGCGCGCCCATGACCGAGGGCAGCGGACCGGTGAACCGGTCCAGCCGGGACCCGTTCTCGCGCAGGATGTCCACCACCGGCCCGTACGGCAGCGGGGTCCGCAACGGTTGGCACGCGCCGTACAGCACCGTGCGGTCGGCGACGTGCGGCAGCCGCAGCAGTTCCCGGATCAACCGGGTCTTGCCCACCCCGGCCTCGCCCTCCAGCAGCACCACGGCGGGCGGACGGGCCACCGTGCCCGCCAGCTCGGCGAGTTCGGTGGCGCGACCGACGAAGATCGACGTCGGCCTGCGCACCGGGGGGAGGTCTGGTTGCGCCACGACCGCACGTTACCCGCGCGCACGGCGGGCTGAGAAGATCTGTTCCGCGCATCATTCCGGAATTTTGAATGGGTATCCCTACAAATATGGCGCGGGATTCTCCAACCCGGCCGGCTGTCGCATGGTGGGTCTCCGAGCGGAGCTTTCCCTGCCTTCTCGCCCGCTCATACGAGGGAGTTCAGGAATGATGAGTCGGAGAACAGGTCTCGCCGCGTTCGCGGTGGGTGTCGCGTGCGCCGGTCTGGCGGCCGTGGGCGCGGTCGTGCCCGCAGCGGCGGCACCCGCGCTCGGCACCGTCGTGCAGGCCAAGGAGCACTACAAGGGCCAGTACATCGTGGTGCTCAAGGACTCGGGCGCCAGTGCCGCGGCGGTCGAGTCGGTGTCCGGGTCGCTGGTGGCGACCTACGGCGGCACGATCGCCTCGACCTACAAGGTCACCACTCGCGGCTACTCGGTGCACGGCATGACCGAGGAGCAGGCCCGCAGGCTCGCCGCCGATCCGGCCGTGCGCACGGTCTACCAGGACGGGAAGATGCGCGGCGCGGACGTGCAGGCCAACCCGACCTGGGGCCTGGACCGCGTCGACCAGCGCGACACGGCGGTGGACCGCAAGTACGAGTACAACGCCACCGGCGAGGGCGTCACCGTGTACAGCGTGGACAGCGGTGTCCGCATCTCGCACCAGGACTTCGAGGGCCGGGCCCGTCACGGCTACGACTTCCTCGACAAGGACAACGACGCCTCCGACTGCAACGGCCACGGCACGCACACCTCCGGCACGGCGGTCGGCAAGACCTACGGCGTGGCCAAGAAGGCGAAGCTCGTCGCGCTGCGCGTGCTGGGCTGCGACAACAACGGCCCGGACTCGCTGCTCAGCGACGCCGTCGAGTGGATCACCGCCAACGGCGTCAAGCCCGCCGTGGTCAACATCAGCATCGGCCAGTTCGAGACCGGCATCGGCGACGAGCAGATCCGGGCGTCGATCCGGGCGGGTTTCGTCTACGCCGTGGCGGCGGGCAACAACAACGGCGCGAGCGCGTGCGACTACAGCCCGGCGCGGGTGCCCGAGGCGATCACCGTCGCCTCGATCGACCAGGGCGACCGCCGGTCGAGCTTCTCCAACGTCGGCACCTGCGTGGACATCTACGCCCCCGGCGGGAACATCACGTCGCTGTCGCACAGCAGCGACAACGGCACCGCCGGCAACTCCGGCACCTCGATGGCCACGCCGCACGTGACCGGCGCCGCCGCCCTGTACCTGCAAGGCCACCCGACCGCGTCGCCCGCCGAGGTGGCCAAGGCGCTCACCGACCTCGCCACCCCCGGCAAGGTCGGCGACCCGGGCACCGGGTCGCCGAACAAGTTGCTCTACACCAAGGAGATCACCGCCGGCGGCCCCGGTCCGGGCTGCGCCCGGCAGACCAACGGCACCGACGTCGCCGTGCCCGACGCCGGCGCGGCGGTCACCAGCCCGATCACCGTCTCCGGCTGCGACGGCGCGGCCTCCGCGACGGCGTCGGTCGAGGTCGCGATCGCCCACACCTATCGCGGCGACCTCGCCGTCGACCTGGTCGCCCCGGACGGCAGCACCTACGTCCTCAAGGCGTCGTCGGCGGGTGACGCGGCCGACGACGTGCGGGCCACTTACACCGTGAACCTGTCATCGGAGGCGAAGAACGGGACCTGGAAACTCAGCGTCCGCGACGTCTACCGCTTCGACACCGGCACCGTCGACAGCTGGTCCATCACCGTCTGACCGCATTCCCGGACCCGCCCGCACCTGTTCCCGGTGCGGGCGGGTCCGTGTTTTCGGCGGTCCGGCGCGTCGGATCGGGTCGTCGTTCGACGGGTTGCGCGATCCGGGCCCGGTGGGGCCGCCATTCGCCGGCGCGTATCGACTGGAAGAACACCGTCCGCCGCCGCGCAGTGGCGCGGTGCGGCCTTGACGAGGTGGTCGCGGCCGGTGCGGCAATTCCCCCCGACGTTTCCCGGAGCGGTGGCCGGGAATTCAGCGGACGGCGTCCACATCGATTCGGAAACCGGCCGCGAACAAAGCGGACAAAATAGCCCGGAGCGCCGCCGAGTGCGTAGCCGCTTGTCGGAGATGTCGGGTTTCTCAAGCCAAGCGACCCGGAATCTCCGGCGGAACGGCTTCGACGGCCATTCGAGTGTGGTGGTTTGACATAGGGGCCGGGATGGCCTATGAGAGTGTCTCAAGACGGCCGTACTTTGACGCACCGTCGTCTCCTTGACACCGACAGTGACCCATCCTACGATCGGGATGGTTGTTGCAAGTGAGTGGCAACAAAGTCCGTCGGTTCTCCGAACTGCGGATCGGGAGTTCGACCTCCGCATTTGTCCACGTGCCCGCAGCGCATTTCCGATGCGAACCTGGTGGTCGGCCCTGCTGTTCCTTTCCGTTGTTCGTCAAAACCTGCTCCAAACAGGTCGGAGGCGTTCATGACGCAGGTCGGCGACGTTCGTGGCAGCAAACGCGCAGTGCGCTCGGCGCCGGGCGGGTGGCCGCCCTGGCCGCAGCACTCCGCCCGCACCGAGGAGTTCCTCCTGGCCGCGCTGAGGTCGGGCCGGTGGGCGGTCAGCGGTGCCTTCACCGGCGACGAGTCGTGGGAGCGCAGGTTCGCCGAGGAGTTCGCCCGGTTCATCGGCACCGGCTACGCCGTGCCCACCTGCAACGGGTCCGCCGCGCTGACGATCGCGCTGGAAGCGCTCGGGGTCGGCGCGGGCGACGAGGTGATCGTGCCGGGGCTGACCTGGGTGGCCTGCGCGTCGGCGGTGCTCCGGGTCGGCGCGGTGCCGGTCCTGGCCGACATCGACCCCGACACGCTGTGCCTCGCGGTGCCCGCGGTAGAAGCCGCGATCACCGGGCGGACCCGCGCGATCATGGCCGTGCACCTGCACGGGTCCGCCGTCGACCTGGACGCGCTGCTGCCCCTGGCCGCCCGGCACGACATCCCGGTGCTGGAGGACTGCTCCCACGTGCACGGTGCGCGGTGGCGCGGGCGGCGGCTCGGGTCGTTCGGCGCGGTCGGCGCGTTCAGCCTGCAACAGACCAAGTTGCTCACCTCGGGGGAGGGCGGTGTCGCCGTCACCTCCGACGAGGAACTGGCCGGCCGCCTGTTCCGCAAGCGCGTGGACGGCCGCCGGCGGCGGACGGGCACGCCGGTGGGCGAGTTGGAGTTGGAGGAACTGCCCGGCGTGCAGGGCTACAACTACTGCATGGGCGAGTTCGCCGCCGCCGTCGCGGTGGACGGCCTGGACCTGCTCGACGGGCAGAACGCCGTGCGCCGGGAGGCGACGCGGGAGTTGGAGCGCCTGCTGGCCGGCGTCGACGGGGTGCGGCCCGTCGTCCGCCCGGACGCCCTCACCGAGGACGCCGCCTACCAGTACTGCCTGCGCCTGGACCCGGCCGTGTTCGGCGCGAACGCCAAGCACCGGGTCGCCGCACGCCTGGCGCGCGAGCTGGACGTGGCCGTCGAGCCGATCGACGACTCGCTCGACCGCAACGTGCTCTACCAGCCGCTGACCTCCGGGTGGGCCCGCGCGGAGCGGCGCCCGGCGCTCGACCCGACCCGCTTCGACCTGCCGGTCGCGCGGACGGCCGCGGCCGACGCCGTCGTGCTGCCGCACCGCGTGTTCCTCGCGGGACCGGCCCGGATGGCGTCCGTGATCGACGCGCTGGTGCGCGCCCGTGACGACCGCGCCGGGGACTGAGCCGCCGTACCCGCGTGCCGCCGCACCCCGATCCGCAGTCAAGAGGAAAGGCCGCATCGGTGACCATCGACGACACCCAGACCCTCATCACCGCCGCCCGGACCGACCTGGGCCGACTGACCCGCGGTGACGCCACCGAGTTCCTGCGCGGGCTGCCGGCAGGCAGCGTCGACCTCGTCATCACCTCGCCCTGGTTCACCGGGCCCTACACCTTCGACGCCGCCGAACCCGCGTCCGGCCGCTTCGGCGACTGGATCACCGGCTACGCCCGCGAGTTCGAGCGGGTGCTCGCGCCCGGCGGCAGCGTCGTGCTCGAACTGGGCGCCACCTGGGCGACCGACCGCCCGGTGCGCACCGTCCAGCACTACGCGGCGATCGCCCGGCTGCTCCAGGAGGAGAACTGGTTCCTGTTGCAGGAGTTCTACTGGTACAACCCGGACCTGCTCACGCCCCGCCCCGACCTGGTGGAGCACGGCCACACCCGGCTGCACGACTGCGTCAGCACGTGGTTCTGGCTCGCCCGCACTCCCGAGGTGCCGGTGGACACCCGGCGGGTGACCGCTTTCCAGAACGCGCTGACCCACCCGTTCGGCAACTTCCTGGCACCCGGCGAGCACCCGCTCGACCTGGACTACCTGGAAGGGCGCACGGGCGACCGGGTCGAGCACTGCGCGACCACGGCCGCGCAACCCGACGCCGACCGCTACCCGGTGTCCCTGCCGCTGTACTTCATCACCCTGCTCACCGGACCCGACGGCACGGTCGTGGACCCGTTCGCGGGCATCGGTTCCACCGCGATCGCCGCCGAGGTGACCGGCCGGACGTGGCGCTGCAACGACTTCTCGCCCAGCGCGGTCGAGGTCGCCGCGCGCCGCATCAAGGCGCTGGAGGCGAACCGATGACCGTCTCCGAGCCCGCCACCGGGACCGCGCCGTCCCCGGAGCGCGAGTTCCTGCTGATGGACAAGAAGGTCCGCGCCCTGGTCGGGCGGGGGCTGTTCGACGACGCGCCGGACCTGCTCGCCCACCTCGACGCCGACCGGTACGTGGTGGTGACCGACGACAACGTGCGCGGTGTCGCCGCCGCCCGGCTCGCGGCGCGGTTGGAGACCGCCGCGCCGACGCTGCTGCTGTCCCAGCCGCCGGGGGAGGAGCACAAGACGTTGCAGACGCTGTCCCGGCACATCGGGGACGCGCTGGACTTCGGCATCACCCGGCGCTCGGTCGTGGTCGCGGCGGGCGGCGGCGTGCCCGGCAACACCGCGGGGCTGCTGGCGGGCCTGCTGTTCCGGGGCGTGCGCCTCGCGCACTTCCCGACCAGCACGATCGCCGCGTGCGACTCGGTGCTCTCGGCCAAGCAGGCGGTCAACACGCGGCACGCGAAGAACACCGTGGGGCTCTACCACAGCCCGGAGATCATCGTCGTGGACCTGGACGTGGTCGCCGCCGGTCCCCGCCGCGACCAGCGCTCCGGTGTCTGCGAGACGATCAAGAACGCGCTCGCGCTGGCCCCCGCCCAGATCCCCGAGCTGCGCGGCCTGCTGCGCCCGGCGGCCGACTACAGCCGTGACGACCTGGCGCGGGTGTTCGAGCTGAGCATCGAGGTCAAGGGCGCGCTGCTGGAGGACGACCCGTACGAGAAGCACGCGGGCGTGCTGCTGGAGTACGGCCACACCGTCGGGCACGCCCTGGAACTGGCCGCTGCGGGCAGGCCCCGGTCCGACGGTCCGCTGCGGCACGGCGAGGCGATCGCCCTCGGCATGCTCGCCGCGGCGCGGATCGCCGTGCGCACCGGGTTGGCCGACGGGTCGATCGTCGACCCGCACGAAGAACTCGTCGCCACCGCGGGCGTCTGCCGCTGCCTGGTCCGTGAGCTGGAGGTCGACGCCGTGATGCACCACGTCGAGTTCGACAACAAGCGCGGCTACCACCGCCACGACCGGTCGGAGGTGCCGATGGTGCTGCTGGCGGGCCTGGGCGTGCCGGCGGGCGCGGCGACCCGCTACCTCACGCCCGTGCCCAAAGCCGTGGTGCGCGAGGAGGTGGCGGGCCTGCTGGAGGGCGGCAGGCACTGCGGCGGCGGGTGCGGAGCATGAGCGGCACCGCCAAGTTCGCGCTCGCCCGCGCCCCGCTGCGGGTCTCGCTCGGCGGCGGCGGCACCGACCTGCCCAGCTACGCCACGCGCCGGGGCGGCATGGTGGTCGGCGTCGCGATCGACCGGTACGTCGGCGTGGCGGTCTACCCCCGGGAGTTCACCGGCGCGGTCCGCACGGCGTTCGAGGGGCGCGTGCGCCAAGGCGACCCGGTCGACCACCCCGACCCGCTGGCGCGGGCCTGCCTGCGCCGGTTCGGCCCGGAGGGCAACCTCCAGGTCGCGTCCTTCGGCGACGCGCCCAGCGGCAGCGGGCTGGGCGGGTCCGGCGCGTTCACCGTCGCGTTCGCCCACGCCGCGTCCGCCGGTGTGGGACTGTCCACTCGGGACATGGCCGAGACCGCGGCCGACATCGAGATCCGGGACCTGCGCCGCCCGGTCGGCAAGCAGGACCACTACCTCGCCGCGTTCGGCGGGTTGCGGGTGCTGCACTTCCCGCCCGAGGGCGAGGTCCGGGTGGAGGCCCCGGCGGTCGCACCGGAGACGGCGGCGGAGCTGCAATCGCGGCTGCTGCTGTTCCACAGCGGCATCAGCCGGGACGCCGCCGAGGTGCTGGCCGAGCAGAACGACCGGACCCTGCACGGCGACCGCGAGGTCGTCTCGGGGCTCGACCGGATCCGGGACATCGCCGACGAGATGACCGGGGCGCTGACGAGCGGGGAGGTGGACGCCGTGGGGCCGCTCATCGACGAGCACTGGAAGATCAAGTCGCGCTTCAGCAGCCGGATCTGCCCGCCGCGCGTGGCCGCGCTCTACGACCTGGCGATGCGCAGCGGGGCGACCGGCGGCAAGCTGCTCGGGTCCGGCGGCGGCGGCTTCCTGCTGGTGTTCTGCCGCGCGGACGGCCGTGAGCGGGTGCGCCGCGCGCTGACCGCCGAAGGGTGTCGGGAGCTGCCGTTCGGGTTCGACCACGAAGGCAGCCGCGTGTCCTGGTTGCCGGTGTGAGCCCCGTGGACGGCGTGGCCGTCACCGTCGTGACGATCACGCGCGGGCGTCCGCACTTGTTGTTGCGGGCGGCCGAATCGGTACTCGCCCAGGACATCGCGGAGCGCTACGAGCACCTGGTCGTCGTGGACGACTGCCCGGACACGCACGCGTTCATCCGGGCGCAGCCCGTGCTCCCGCCGAACCTGCGCTGGATGACCGTGTCCCGGCAACCGGGCGAGGTGTCGGGACCCGGCCGGTCCTCGCGGCTGCGCAACCTCGCCGTGCGGATCAGCCAAGCCGACTGGATCGCCTTCCTGGACGACGACAACGAGTGGACCCCCGACCACCTGTCCACGCTGCTGGACTGCGTGCGGCGGACCGGGAGCCGGGTCGCGCACTCGTGGCTGCGGATGCTCAACCCCGACGGTTCGGACTTCCTGGACCCGCGCGACCCCTGGGAGTCCGAGGCCGAGGCGGCGCGCGCCCAGTACGACCGGATGGCGGCGCTGGGCGTGGTCACGCCGGGGTCCAGCATCCGGCGCGACCGCCTCGACCCGGCCGGCCACCCCGACGGCGTGGTCTCGATCGACACCAGTGAATTCCTGTTCGCCCGCGCCCTGCTGGCGGAGACGCCGTTCAGCGACCGGTTCAGCGAGCAGGACGCGGCCGCCCGGATCGGCGAGGACGACAAGCTGGCCGCCGCGCTGCGCGCCAAGGGAGAACCCGTTGCCTGCACCGGGAGAGCCACCCTCCGCTACTACCTGGGCGGGTACTCGAACCGGTTCGACCAGCCGTTCGACGAGACCTTCTCGTGGAGCGGCGGAGGAGGAACCCATGCCGTATGACGTGGTCGACGGCCGGCTGCTGACCCCCGAGGGGCTGGAGCTGAACGTGGCCTACCACTGCAACCTGGGCTGCGCCTCGTGCAGCCACCTGTCGCCGGTGTTCCGCCGGTCGCTGGCCGACGTGCGGCAGGTGACCGAGGACCTGGCGAGGCTGGCCCGGTCGTTCCGGGCGAGCTTCGTGAAGGTCCTCGGCGGCGAACCGCTGCTGCACCCGGAGCTGCCGGCGATCCTGCGGGCCGTGCGCGACTCGGGCATCGCGCCGCGCACGGTGGTGTGCACCAACGGTCTGCTGCTGCCCAGGATGGGCGACGAGTTCTGGGCCGAGGTCGACGAGGTCGAGGTCTCGGTCTACCCGAACCAGGAGCTGCCGCCGGACAAGATGGCCGCGGTGCGGGAGCGGGCCGAGCGCAACGGCACCCGGCTGTCGCTGTCGTACTACTCGCACTTCCGGTACTCCTACTCCGAGGACGGCAGCCGCGACGACGACCTGGTCCGCGACATCTACCGGACGTGCCAGATCGCGCACGTGTGGCGCTGCCACACCCTCTACGAGGGCCACTTCTTCAAGTGCCCGCAGTCGATCTTCCTGCCGCGCGTGATCGGCTCGCCCGAGGACCCGTGGGCCGACGGGCTCAAGCTCGACGACGAGCCGGACCTGGTGGACCGGCTGGCCGCCTACCTGGAGAGCACCGAACCGCTGCTGGCCTGCCGAAACTGCCTGGGCAGCGCCGGGTTGCGGATGCCGCACCGGCAGCGCACCCGTCGCGACTTCCGCGACCTCCAGCGCCGGCCCACCGAAGACCTGGTCGACCAGGGCTTCCTGCGCCTGCTGCACGCCGAGCCCGACGCCGACGACGGCTGCGCGGTCGGCGACCGCAACCGGTGGACCGACCTGGTCGCCGCGACGGCCGCACCTCGGGAGGGGGCCTGAATGCGCGTCCTGGTCACCGGCGGCTCGGGTTTCATCGGCAGCCACGTCGCGCGGCGCTTCCGCGAGTCCGGCCACCACGTGCTGGTCGTGGACACCAAGTGGACGCCCGAGGACCCCGAACCGGGCGTCGCGCTCGACCTGGTCGACCGCGACCGCGTGCGGGAGGTCTTCGACGACTGGCGGCCCGACCACGTCGCCCACCTGGCGGGCGTGGCCGACGCCAGGGTCGCGCTCGCCCAACCGACCTTGGCCATGCACACCAACGTGGTCGGCACCTCGATCGTGCTGGAGGCCGCCGCCGACTTCGGCGCGTCGCGGGTCGTGCTCGCCGGCAGTTGCTGGGTGTACAACGCGATGCGCGAGGAGGCGATCGACGAGGACGAGCCCTTCCTCCCGACCGGCGCGGGCCACTTCTACACCACCAGCATGATCACCAAGGAGTTGCTGGCGCGCGATTTCGCCCAGTTGCGCGGACTGTCGTCCACCGTGCTGCGGTACAGCCCGATCTACGGCCCCGGCATGTGGCCGGGGCTGGTGGTCTCGGCGTTCCTGCGGGCCGCGCGCGCCGGCGGACCGCTGACCGTCTACGGCGACGGCACCGAGCGCCGGGCGTTCCTGCACGTGCACGACCTGGCCGACGCGTTCGTGCGGGCGGCCCAGCCGGTCGCCGCCGACCAGGTCTACAACCTGGAGGGCGGCGAGATCGTGACGACGGGCGAGCTGGCCCGCCGGGTGTCGGACCTGTTCGGCGGCATCCCGATCACCTACCGCGAGGAACCGACCCGGGCCGGTGAACTCCGCTACGCGCAACGGTTCGTGTCCACCGCCAAGGCGCGCCGCGAGCTGGGCTGGGTCCCCCGGATCTCGCTGGACGAGGGGCTGCGCCGGGAGATCGCGGCACTGGAGGAGGCGGTGGGCCGATGAGCATCGGACCGGTGGCGGTCGATTTCACCGAGGACGACATCGCGGCCGTGCTGGGCTCCATCGGCGATTCGTTGCGGACCGGGCAGCTCGCCCAGGGTCGCGTGGTGGCCGCGTTCGAGGAGGAGTTCGCCCGGTTCACCGGCAGCCGGCACGCGGTCGCGGTCTCCACCGGCACGGCCGCGCTGGTGTGCGGGGTGCGGGCGCTGTCCGGCGAGACCACCGGCGAAGTCCTGGTGCCCGCCAACACCTTCTACGCCACCGCCGTCGCGCCGATCCTGGCGGGCCTGCGGACCAGGCTGGTGGACGTCGACGCGGACACGCTCGCGCCCTCGGTGGACACGTTGAGCCGCGCGGCCACCCCGGACACCGTGGGCGTCCTGCTGGTGCACATGGGCGGGATCATCAGCCCGGCGACACCCGACATCGCGGAGTGGTGCGCGCGGCGGGGGCTGTGGCTGTTCGAGGACTGCGCGCACGCGCACGGCAGCAGGGTCGACGGTCGGCACGCCGGCACCTGGGGTCGCGCGGGGGCCTTCTCCTTCTTCGCCACCAAGGTGCTCACCTCGGCCGAGGGCGGGGCGGTGATCACCGACGACGACGACCTGGCCCGCGACCTGCGGGTGTACCGCAACCTGGGCAAGCCCTCGATGTGGCGCAGCTACCACACGTTGTTGGGCGACAACGCCCGGCTCAGCGAGCTGCACGCCGCCGTCGGCCGGGCGCACCTGGCGCGCGCCGAGTCCTTTGTGGACAAGCGGGGTGTGCTCGCCCACCGCTACACCGAGGCGTTGGACGGCCTGCCGCACGTGCGCCCGTTGCTGCCGACGCACGAGCGGGCGAGCTGGTACAAGTACGTGCTCCTGCTGGACGAGGAAGTCGACCGGGAACGCCTGCGCACGGCGATGCAGGAGCAGGACGTCCGACTCGGCGGCGAGATCTACGAGCTGCCCCTGCACCTCCAGCCGGTGTTCGCGGGCCGGGTGCCGCCCGGGGAGTTCCCGGTCGCCGAACAGGTCTGCGCACGGCACGTGTGCCTGCCGCTGCACACCCGAATGTCCGTCGAGGACGTCGACCGCGTCGTGGACGTCCTCAAACGCGCCCTGGACACCGCGACCACGTCGACCGGGAAGGTGACGCCATGACCGCGCAACCGCACACCACCTCGACGCACGCCCAGACGCACGCCCAGACGCATGCCCAGACGCACGCGCTGTCACCGGAACAGCTCTACCTGTTCGACACCACGGGTCTGCTCGTCGTGCGCGGCGCGTTCGACCCGGAGGAGGTGGCCGCGTACCGCGCCGAACTCGACCGGCTGACGCCGCGCCGCTCGGAGTTCGCCAACACCGAGCGCTTCGACGACATCCGCGGCGACAGCGAGCTGTTCGCCGCCCTCGCGCTGGACGACCGGCTCGTCGGGCCGGTCCGCGACGTGGTCAACCAGCCGTTGCGGCTGCTGGAGGGCTACGCGCTGCGGCGGGGTCAGGACAGCGTCCTGTACCTGCACGGCGGCAACTCCGAGCTGCTGGACCTGGAACGCGGACCGGTCGGGCGGGACCTGTCGATCACCCACACCTACCACGACGGCAAGCTGTTCGTCCCCTACGTCAAGACGCTGATCTACCTCAGCGACATCACCGGACCCGACGACGGCGCGTTCTGCTACATCCAGGGCTCGCACAAGGCGAACTTCCCGCTGCTGCGGCCGAGGGCCGAACGGGGCGAGCGCACGTCGCTGATCGACTCGGGGTTCCCCACCCTGACCGACGTGCACGTCGCGGCCGGCGACCTGCTGCTGCTCAACGAAGCACTGATGCACGGCACCCGGCGCAAGCGCACTCCCGGCGCGCGCACCCTGCTCGCGTACGGCTACGGGCCCACCTACCTCGCCGACTGGCGCGAACTCGACGGGGAGACCGGAGACCTGCGCGGTCAGGGCTACGTGGACCACGACGTCGAAGAGGACTTCGTGGGCTGACCGCGGTCCTCTCACACAGGAGCGACGAACATGGAACAGACCCGGACCGATCCTTCCGCCCTGCGGGGCTTCAGCTGGGCGGACTACGTGACCAGCGCGTCGCCGCTGCTGGAGTCGATGGCCGCCGCCGTGCACGGGCTCGTGCTGGAACTGCACCGCGTGCGCCGCCTGGGGTGCGCGGTGTTCCTGGCCGGGAACGGGGGCAGCGCCTCGGCCGCCTCCCACCTGGCCCAGGACCTGCTCAAGGGCACCACCGCGCCCGACAACCCCCCGCTGCGCGCGATCGCGCTCACCGACAACGTCTCGATGCTGACCGCGTACGCCAACGACGAAGGATACGACCGGGTGTTCGTGGAACCGCTGCGCAAGCTGGCCCGACCCGGGGACCGGCTGCTGGTGATCAGCTGTTCCGGCACCAGCCCGAACGTGGTCGCCGCGGCGAACCACGCCCGGCAGGCGGGCCTGCGCGTGATCGCGGTGACCGCCGCCGACGGCGGCGCGCTGCGGGCGCTGGCCGACGTCGAGGTCAACGCCCCGACCAAGGACGTCGGGCTCGCCGAGGCGTTGCACAGCGTCGTCTTCCACTACGTCACGCAGGCGTTGCGCGACCTGCCCGACCCGAGCTGACAGCGACGAGAGGGGATTGCCATGCGAGCAGCCGTCCTGAGCGGTCCGGGCCGGATCGCGGTGCACGACGTGCCCGAACCGGAGGTGCCCGAGGACTGGGCGCTGGTCCGGGTCGCCTACAACTCGATCTGCGGCAGTGACGTGTCGCTGTTCCACAACGCCTGGCACGGCACCGCGTTCCCGGCCGTGCCCGGCCACGAGTGGAGCGGGCACGTGGTCTCCGCCCGGGGCGGCGCGCTGGCCGAGGGGCAGCCGGTGGTGGGCAACCTCGCGTTGCCGTGCGGCCGGTGCCCGTGGTGCCGGGCCGCGCAGGGCGTGATGTGCCCGGACCTGCGCGAGTTCGGGTTCACCGACCCCGGCGCGTGCGCCGACTACATCGCCGTGCCGGTCGCGAACCTGCACCCGCTGCCCGAGCACGTCGACCTGCTCGCCGCCACCCAGGTCGAGCCGCTGGCGGTCGCGCTGCACGCGTTGGCGCGGGTCGACCTCAAGCCGGGCGAGACGGTCGCCGTGCTCGGGTGCGGCGGCATCGGCCTCACGCTGCTCCAGGCCGCGTCGGCGGGCGGCGGGCGGGTCGTGCTCGCCGTGGACCCGGTCGCCGAGCGGGCGGCCACGGCCCGGGACCTCGGGGCGCGCGAGGCGCTGTCGGACCCGGACGCGGTGGCCGGGTGGATCGAGCGGGCCGGTCCGGCGGGGCTGCCGGACGTGGTGCTGGAGGCCTCCGGCGAGCCGGAGGCGGTGCGCGCCGCCCTCGACCTGGTCCGGCCCGGCGGCCGGGTCGGGCTGGTCGGCTACCGGATGGACAAGGCGCTCACCGCGCCGTCGGCGCTGTGGCCGCTCAAGCTGCTCAGCGTCATCGGGGTGATGGGCCCGGGGCCGCACTTCGAGCACGCGGTGAGGCTGGTCGCGGACGGCGCCCTGCGCACCGAGCGCGTGGTGACCGACGTGTTCGACCTGTCCGACGCGGACAAGGCGTTCGGGGTCGCGACCGCCCCCGGCCCCGGCGTGATCCGGGTCGCCGTGCGGGCCGCCGGGTGATCTCCGAGGTCGACCGAGGTGCGGCCGGGCCGGTGCCCGGCCGCACCGGCACGTCACGGCACCAGCGAGCCCAGCCGGCGCACCAGCCGTTCGATCGGGTCCGGTGGGATCTCCCGGCGCACCGCCGCGGTGGCCAGCGCGCCCATCTCCGGCCACCGCCCACGCGCCTGCCACGCGCGTTCCATCGCCTCGTCCAGGCACACCGGGACCGGCGCGGCGGCGACGAAACCCGTCTCGCCGTCGGTGACCAGCTCGGCGTTGCCCGCCACGTCGCTGACGATCACCGGCCGGCCGCACAGCATGGCCTCGATGATGACCGTGGGCAGCCCTTCGGCCCGCGAGCACAGCACCAGGGCGTGGTGGGTGCGCCAGATCTCCTCGATGTCCTCGACGTAGCCGGCGAAGTGGACGTTGTCCAGGCCCAGGTCGGCGGCCAGCGCCCGCAGCAGCCGTTCGTGCTGGCCCGCGCCGAACAGCGACACCGACACCGGCCGCTCCCGCCACTTGGGCTGGGCCAGCACGTCGAACAGCACGTCCTGGCCCTTCCCGACGACGTCGAGCCGCGCCGGGCAGGCCAGGCGCACCGGCTCCGCGTCGGCGGGCCACGGCGGGGCGGCGTCGTAGGGCACCTTGAAGTGGCAGCGCACCACCTCGGCGTTGGCGATCCGGCCGCCGACCTGCCGTTCGGTCAGCTCCAGGTTGCGCCGGGAGACGAACATCGACGAGCGCGCGCCCGCGTAGCCCTTCGCGAGCCGGTCGGCCACGTCGTCGGAGCACCACTCGAAGTCGGCCGCGGAGTTCGAGTAGGCCACGTAGGCGATCCCGCGCGCGGCGCACTCCTCCATCCACCCCAGGCCCTCGTAGTTGTCGCCCTGCGAGACGAGCACCAGGTCCGGGCGCACCTGCTCCAGCGTGCTCAGCCGCCGTTCCGACCACGGCAGCTCCCACGGGTCGCGCAGGTCGAACGGCTCGGCGTCCCAGCGGCGGTGCACGACGCACCCGGCGGCCTCGACCTCGGCGAGCTGCGGCGGCGTGGGCCGCCACCCCTTCACGCTGACGTGGACCTCCGCGCCCTCGCGCCGCCAGTGGGCGGCGGCGAGCGCCCAGTTCGTCTCGCTCGGCCCCCAGGGCGCGGACTCGTTGGCCGAGACGATGAGGATCCTCGGCCGGTCGGCGGAACTCATTCCAACCTCGCTTTCGAGTGCTTTCGACGGACCGCGCACCGGGAGGTGGCCCCCACGGCGGGTCCGGAGAATTCCGCAATGGCGGAAACTGTCCCGGGGGCGCTCGCCCCCAGGCCGATGCTAACAGGTCGGCAAGTATCGCAAAAGCGCTCCCGTCGCCCGATCGGCCGCTTACCGCAGGGGTGTCGGATCGCTAGCTTTGAGATCGTTCCGGGAGTTGCCAACCCAATTGGCCCCGGCCTTCGGGGGTCGGCATGAATGGCTATTCGGCGGTCTTCGTCGACCGCGACGGGACCGTCAACAAGAAGCCTCCTACCGGCACGTACATCGCCGACCCGGCTCAGCTGGAACTGATACCCGAGGCGGTGGGCGGGGTGCGCAGGCTGAATCAGGCGGGTATTCCGGTGGTCGTCGTGACAAATCAGCGGGGCATCGCCCGCGGGTTGCTGAAAACAGCCGACCTGCACGCGGTGCACCGCCGGCTGGAAAACCTCCTCGGCGCGCACGGCGCACATCTGGACGCCATCTACTGGTGTGCGCACGAAATCGGCCGGTGCGCTTGCCGGAAGCCGCAGCCCGGAATGCTCCGGCAGGCCGCGCGGGACTACCCGGCGATCCGGCTGGAGACCGCGGTGATGGTCGGCGACGTGGAGACCGACGTGCTCGCCGGCCGTGCGGCGGGCACGCGGACGGTGCGGCTCGGGCCACCCGGCACGCCGAGCGTGGCCGACGTCGTGTCGGCGGACCTGGGCGAAGCCGTCGACTGGATCTTGGAGAGGGGACGTCCGTGCGCATCCTGGTGACCGGTGGGGCCGGCTACATCGGCAGCGTCGTCACGAACCGGCTGGTCGAGGACGGGCACGCGGTGGTGGTCGTCGACGACCTGTCCAGCGGCCACGCCGACGCGGTGCCCGAGGGCGCCCGCTTCGTGCGCGGCACCATGGCCGCCGCCGCCGACCTGCTGCACCACGACGGGCCGTTCGACGGCGTGGTGCACCTCGCCGCCCGGTCGCTGATCGACGACTCGGTGCGCGACCCGGCGCGCTACTGGCGGGGCAACACCGCGGAGAGCCTGCTGCTGCTCGACGCGGTCGTCGCGGCGGGCGTGCCGAAGATCGTGGTCTCCTCGACCGCCGCGGTCTACGGCCAGCCGGAGACGATCCCCATCGCCGAGGACGCCCCGACCGTGCCGACCAACCCCTACGGCGCGTCCAAGCTCGCCGTCGACCAGGCGCTGTCCGCCTACGCCCCGGCCTACCGGCTCGCCGCGGTGAGCCTGCGGTACTTCAACGCCGCCGGCGCGGTCGGCCGGTACGGCGAGCGGCACCACCCCGAGTCGCACATCCTGCCCATCGCGCTGGAGGCGGCGCTCGGCGTGCGGCCGTCGTTCACCGTCTACGGCAAGGACTACCCGACACCGGACGGGACGTGCGTGCGGGACTACGTCCACGTCGCCGACATCGCCGACGCGCACGTCGCGGCGCTGGCCGGGGCACAGCCCGGCCGGCACCGCGTCTACAACCTGGGCAACGGCGTGGGCTTCAGCGTGCTGGAGGTGCTGGACGCGGTGGCGTCGGTGGTCGGCGCGCCGGTGCCCGCCGTGTTCGCCGACCGCCGACCGGGCGACCCGGCCGTGCTGGTCGCGGCGTGCGGCCTGATCGGCGCGGAGCTGGGCTGGCGGCCGACCCGGCCGTCGCTGACCGCGATGATCGGCGACGCCCACCGGTTCCGCGCCGCGCGGGACCGGTGAGGGTCGCGTGCGTCGGCTACGGCAGGCCCCAGAGCAGCTCGGCCAGCTCGTCCGGGTCGGTGATCCCCTTGAGGTCCAGCGGGGTCTCCTCCAGCACCTCGAAGTCGTGCAGGAAGGTGTAGGCCAGCATGTCGCGGGTGAAACCGGGCTCCCGCCGCACCTCCATCCCGTCCAGCGCCGCCGCGAGCAGTTCGCGGTCCGCCCGGAAGGCGTTGAGGTGCAGCTGGACCAGCCCGTAGCGCAGGTCGCCCGCGTAGACGTCGGTGAAGTCGATCAGGCCGGTGACCTCGGGCCGCTCGGTGTCGACGAAGATGTTCGTGCCGTGCAGGTCGCCGTGCACGAACTCGGTCGGCGTGCCGTCGACCAGCCGCTCCGGCTCCGGCAGCAGCGCCTCCACGCGGTCGAGCAGCTCCGGCGAGAGGTAGCCCCACTCCCGGTGGTCGGCGACGGTCTCCGCCCGACGGGTGCGCAGCAGGTCCAGGAAGTTCGAGCGATCGGGCGAGAGGTTCACCCGACCGGTGAGCGGAACCGCGGCCAGCGCGCGCACCGCGACCCCGATCCGCCGGGCCAGGTCCAGTTGCGACTCCCGGACGAGACCCGCGTCGACCGAGGCCCGCCAGGTGCGGCCGGTGGCGGCGTGCAGCACCAGGAACGGCCACGGCCAGTCCGGGTCACCCGGTCGGAGTTCACCCGAACCCGCGATGCCGGGCACGGGGAGGCCCTGCCCGGCCAGCACCTGGTACGCGTCGTGCTCCGCCGCGTGGCTGTCCGGGCCGCTCCAGTGCCGTCCGTAGAGCTTGACCACGTAACCGTTGTCGCCCACCACCACCGGGTAGGTGCTCTCTCCGGGGATGCGCAACACTTTCGGTTGGGGCAGGCCCGCGAGGTCGAGGGCGTGCCGGCCCCACGGCTCCCACAACGCGGGGTCGTTGCGGTGGGCGGCGTAGGAGTCTTCGGAGTTGATGACGTCCAGATTCGGTAGCACGACGCCAAACTAGCCGGGTCGATCACCGCCGCGCAGCGGCCCGACCGGCCGCGGCGGACTACTCCGCCCGATCGGAGCAGACTTCGCCGTGACGCGCGGCGGAGACCTTCGCCGTGCGTCCACAAAGGAGGACATCGACATGCCCGACGCCCCGGACGGCGGTGCACCGCGACGGATGTCGTCCGTGCGGGCGCTGGCCCGGCTCGGCCCCTACCTGCGCCCGGTGCGGCTGCCCATGCTGGGCGCGCTCGCCGCCACCGCGTGCGCGATGCTGTGCGGGCTCGCGATCCCGTTGGTGATCCGGCAGATCGTCGACGGACCATTGTCCACTTCGGACGTACCGGCGGCGTTGCGGCTGGTCGTGGTGGTGGCCGTGCTGGGCGTGCTGGAGGCGCTGCTGTTCCACGCGCGCCGCCGGCTCGTCGCGCGGCCGACCGTCGAGGTGGAGGCGGCGATGCGGGCCGACCTGTTCGGCCACCTGCAACGCCTGCCGCTGGCCTTCCACGCCGGGCGCAGGTCCGGCCAGCTGCTGTCCCGGGCCGTCGGCGACCTGGTCGTGGTGCGCAAGTACCTGGCGTTCGCGGCGGTCTTCCTGGTGGTCAACTGCGTCACGCTGGCGGTCGGCCTGGCCGTGCTCTGGTACCTCGACCCGCTGCTGGCCGTGGTCACCGGGGCGTGCGCGGTGCCGATCGTGCTGCTGGCCTTCCTGTACGAGATGCGCTACAAGCTCGTGGCCCGCGCCGTGCTCGACCAGACCGGCGACCTGGCCGCCACCGCCGAGGAGAGCATCCTCGGGCTGCCGATGCTCAAGGGCCTGGGGCGCACCGGCGCGCGGCGCGAGCAGTTCCTGCGGCAGGCCCGCGCGCTGCGGCGCACCCGGCTGCGCGCCATCGGCCTGAACGGCAAGCTGGCGGCCGTCCTGCTGATGCTGCCCGAGATCGGCATCGCCGGGCTCGTCACGGTCGGCGTGCTCGGCATCGTCGACGGCGACCTCACCGTCGGCACCCTGGTGTCCGCGATCGTCGTCGCCGGCTACCTGCGCTGGCCGGTCGAGTGCATCGGGTGGGCCCTGGCCGAGACCAGCACCACCGGGGCCGCCTGCGACCGGTACTGGGAGCTGCGCGACGCGGCCGTCACGGTCGCCGACCCGCCGCACCCCGTCGCGCTGCCCCGGCCCGTGCGCGGCGAACTGCGCTTCGACGACGTCCGGTTCACGCCCCTGGGCAGCACCGAACCGGTGCTGCGCGGCGTCGACCTGACGGTGCGGCCGGGTGAGTTCGTGGTGCTCACCGGGGCGACGGGGTCCGGCAAGTCGGTGCTGGCCGCGCTCGTGCCCCGGCTCGCCGACGTCACCGGCGGCCGGGTCGCGCTCGACGGCGTCGACGTCCGGGACCTGCGGCTGACCGACCTGCGGGGTGTGGTCGCCACCGTCTTCGACGACCCGCTGCTGTCGTCGGGATCGGTGCGCGACAACCTCGTGCTGGGCGCGCCCGGCACTCCCGACGCCGAGCTGTGGCGGGTGCTGGGCGTGGCCGGCGCGCAGGAGTTCGTGCGCGCGCTGCCCGGCGGGCTCGACGCGCCGCTGGGCGAGCAGGGCCTGACCCTGTCCGGCGGGCAGCGCCAGCGCATCGCGCTGGCGCGGGCGCTGCTGGCGCGGCCGGCCGTGCTGGTGATGGACGACCCGCTGTCCGCGCTCGACGTCCACACCGAGAACGCCGTGGAGAACGCGCTGCGCGAAGAACTGCGCGGCGTGACCACGTTCGTCGTCGCCCACCGCCCCAACACCGCCCGGATGGCCGACCGGGTCGTGCTGCTCACGCACGGCCGCGTCGCGGCGGTCGGCACGCACCAGGAGCTGCTGGCCACCAACGCCCAGTACCGCACGCTGTCCACGCCCGGGAAGGTGAACTCGTGACCGCGCCGACCACCGTCGGCGATCCCGCCGACCTCGACCCCGCCACCCGCAAGGAGTTGCGCTCCGGTTCCGCCGCGCTGGTCCGCGAACTCGCCCGGCCCCGGCTGGGCGCGGTCGCGGGCGTGTTCGCCATCCTGGTGCTGGAGAACGTCCTGGCCCTCGCCGGGCCGCTGCTGGTGGGCCTGGCCATCGACCGGGGCATCGGCGAGGCGACCGGGGGCGCGCCGGCGCTGCTCGTCTGGTGCACGGCGGGCTACCTGCTCTGCGCGGTCGCCGCCTCGGGGGTCCGCTACTGGTTCTTCACCGTGGCCGGGCGGCTGGGCCAGGGACTGCTGGTCGACCTGCGGCGGCGGATCTTCGACCACGTCCTGGGCCTGTCGGTCGGCTTCCACGACACCTACCCCTCCGGCACGGTGATCTCCCGGCTGACCGCCGACGTGGACGCCGTGGACGACCTCGTGGAGTCCAGCCTGGACGGCCTGCTGACCACGCTGCTGTCCACGGTCGGCATCACCGCCGTGCTGCTGTGGCTGGACCCGGCCATGGGCCTGGTCGTGCCGCTGAGCTTCGTGCCGCTGGTGCTGCTCACCCGGTGGTACCGCAAGCGCTCCGCACCCTCCTACCGGGGCACCCGCGCCTCGATCGCCAGGATCACCGCGCACATCGTGGACACGATGAACGCGCTGCCGGTGGTGCAGGCGTTCCGCGCGCACGACCGCAACAACGACGCGATGGCACGGCTCAACGACGACTACCGCCGCACCAACACCGAAACACTCGACATCGTCGCCTTCTACACCGCCGGGGTCCGGCTCTTCGGCAACCTGACGCTGGCGGCGGTCCTCGCGATCGGCGTGCTGCGGGTCGCGGACGGCAGCCTGGAACTGGGCGTGCTGACCGCGTTCCTGCTGTACCTGCGCAAGCTGCACGACCCGTTGGACGAGTTGGCCACGTTCACCAACACCTACTCGTCGGCCGCGGCCGCGATGGAGAAGATCGCCGGCCTGCTGCGGCACCAGCCCACCGTCGCCGAACCCGACCACCCCGCCCGCCCGGCGGACCGCCGGGCCGCGGAGGGCCGCGTGGTCTTCGACGCCGTGTCGTTCCGCTACGGCCCCGATGCGCCGTTCGTGCTCTCCCGCGTGAACCTGGAGTTCGTACCGGGCCGGACGGTGGCGCTGGTCGGCGCGACCGGCGCGGGCAAGACGACGGTGGCCAAGCTGATCGCCCGCTTCCACGACCCGACCGGCGGCGCGGTGTCGCTCGACGGCATCGACCTGCGCGACCTCGCCGAGGCGGACCTCCGCGCGCGGGTCGTGCTGGTGACCCAGGAGAACCACCTGTTCTCCGGGACGATCGCGGAGAACATCGGGCTGGGCGTGACCGACCCGGCGGCGATCCGGCGCGCCGCGCGGGCGGTGGGGCTGCACGAGTACATCGCGGCCCTGCCGCAGGGCTACGAGACCGAGGTCGGCCGGCACGGCGCCCGGCTGTCCGCCGGCCGCCGCCAGCTGATCGGCTTCGCCCGCGTGTTCCTGGCGGACCCGGCCGTCCTGGTGCTCGACGAGGCGACGTCGAGGCTGGACCGGTCGAGCGAGCAGAAGGTCCAGCACGCCCTGGCCACCGTGCTCGGCGGCCGGACCACCCTGGTCATCGCCCACCGCCTGTCCACGGTCCTGATGGCGGACCGCGTGCTCGTGCTCGACGCGGGCCGCGTGGTCGAGGACGGCCCGCCCGGGGCGCTGATCGCGGAGGGGGGCAGGTTCTCCTCGCTGCACGAGAACTGGCGGGCGTCCACGTCGGCGGGGTGATCGACGTCCGGGCCGACGTCACCCGCCCGAACGGGGCTCGCCCGCCCGCCGTGGACCCATCGGGTGCCCGGGTCGCGCCTCGGGTCGCCCACGACGGCGGGCGGCCCGAGAATGCCAGGACGGGTCGGAACCGGCCCGGCTCGTGAAGGCGGTCGGACACACGTCACACCGGGAAGGGCACGGCATGGCCAAGCGCATCCTGAACGTCGTCACCAACGTCGGGCACTACGACGACCCGTCCCACCTCACCGGCCTGTGGCTGTCCGAACTCACCCACGCGTTCCACGTCTTCGAGGAGCGCGGTTTCGAACAGACGATCGTCAGCCCGAAGGGCGGCCCGTCACCCCTCGAACCCCGGTCGTTGAAGTTCCCGAACTACGACAAGTCCGCCAAGGCGTGGCGCGCCGATCCGGCACGTACGGCACTGCTGGAGAACACGGCCGCTCCCGACGAGGTCGACGCGGCCGACTACGACGCGATCTACTTCACCGGCGGCCACGCGGTGATGTACGACTTCCCCGGCAGCGAGGGGCTCCAGCGGATCACCCGCGAGATCTTCGAACGCGGCGGCATCGTCTCCTCCGTGTGCCACGGCTACTGCGGTCTGCTCGACACCAGGCTGTCCGACGGCTCCCACCTCGTCGCGGGACGCAGGCTCACCGGCTTCGCCTGGCGGGAGGAAGTGCTCGCGAAGGTGGACGAACTCGTGCCCTACAACGCCGAGGAGGAGATGAAGAAGCGCGGCGCGCTCTACGAGAAGGCGAAGCTGCCGTTCGTGTCGTACGCGGTGGTCGACGGCAACCTGGTCACCGGCCAGAACCCGGCGTCCGCGAAGGCGACGGCGAAGAAGGTCGCCGACCTCCTCTGACGATCCGGCACCCGTCTGGTCGATCTCCACCCGTTCGGTCGTCGGCGCGGGGCGGTGGCCGCGTGGGCCGCTGCCCCGCGCCGACGGGTGGTGTGGGTGCGCAGTGTCGTGGGGTGTCGGCTCCAGCCGAGTTGGATGGCACCTCGGGAGGTGGAGACGTATCCGTCGAGCCGGATCTGGTAGGTGACGCCCGCGGTGACGGTCAGGTTGATGACCGATTGCAGGCCGCAGTCGGAGTCGTCGTTGGTGGCGATCTGGGTGAGGGCGGCCAGTGAGGACCCGGTGAAGGCGGCGACGGTGGTGTCGTAGTCCGACCCGGCGGTGGAGACGCGGGCGGGGCCGGTCTCGGGTGCGGTCCAGCTGTGCCAGAGCGAGGCGTCTGCGGAGGCGTTGTACGGGGCGGGTTCGCCGGTGGCGGAATCTTCCTTCGCGGTGGGTCGGGTCGAAGGCCGAAACCGGGTCGACCACGCACATCCGCACGTGGTCGACCCGCTCGGCCTGTCAGTCGGGGTGGTCGTGGTCCGGGAAGGCTCTAGATCGCGATCACCGGCCAGATCTGGTGCAAGCCCGCGTGTTCGAACCACGTGAGGACCGGCTTGCCGAGATCGCCGCTCGCCTCCTGGACTTCCAGCCACCAACCGGTGCGGCGGTTCTGGAACTTGTAGCCCAGCCAGCCCCGGTCCACCTGGGCCCACTGCTGGTAGGTCTCCGCGATGTCGCAGGTGTAGGTGCGGACCACCTCGCCGAGGTTGCCGCCTTGGAGGCAAAGGCCGCTGTGCTCGACCACCAGCCTGACGTAGCCGTTGCCCAGCCCGTGGATGCGCCACACCTGGTGCGGGCCACGGTGGCAATCCCACTGGAGCCCGATCGCCCCATGGGTGCCCCCGTTGTCGATCTCAAGGCACTTGTTGGTGAGCCGGTTCACGATGGAGACCTTCGGCGGGTACAGCGAGGCTTGGGCCACAGCGGGCATCAAGCCGGACAGCAGCAGGAATGCGATCAACACCGCCTGGGTACGGCGGGCGAATCCGGCCATCGGGGAAACCACCTTTCACACGCGGACACGGCGGCGGTTCTTCGGCCGCAGGGAGCGGCCGGACCAGTGCACCCCAGGGCCCCGGCAAGAAGTTTGCAGAGTTCTGGAAACCGCGGACGTGCTCGTGCCGGGACCGTGCCGACCCGGCCGGGCCCTGCTACCGGCGGAGCCGACTACCGGCCGGCTCCAGCTTCCCGCGCACGTCGGCCGCGCCGGGGTGCCGGAGCTGCTCCAGGATGGCCAGGGACTCGTGCCAGCACTCCGACGCCGCCGCCACGTCGTGCGTCGCGTGGAGGGTGTCGCCCAGGTGGTCCAGCGTGACGGCCTGGTCGTACCGGCGGCCCAGTTCGCGGTAGCACTCCAGCGCGGACCGGTACGCCGCGATCCCCGCGTGGTGGTGGTGGAGGTGGTGGCGGGCGTAGCCGATGCTGTGCCACGTCGCGGCCTGGCCGTAGCGGTTGCCCAGCTCGCGGTGCAGGCGAAGCGCTTCGTCGCAGTGCACCAGGGCTTCCTCGGGCTCGCCGAGTTCGACCAGGGACCAGCCGACGTCGTTGAGAGCGCCCGCCTCACCGGCCCGGTGGCGCGCCGACCTGTAGAGCGCGAGCGCGTGCAGCGCGTGCTCCAAGGCCTTGCGGGGACGCGCACTGCGGTGGTACATCCAGTCGATCTCCAGGTGCGTCCTGGCCTGCCGGACGAGATCGCCGTCAGTGCGGTGCAGTACCAACGCCCGGTGGAAGTTGCGTTCGGCGTCGCTGTAGTCGCTCTGCCAGGCTTGGGCCAGCGCCAGGCCGCGGTGTGCCAGCGCCTGGCCGGTGGTGTGCCCCAGGGCATTGGCCGAGGCGAGGGCGATTTCGCCGAGATCCACGAGGTCGGCCCACCGCCCGCTCGATTGCAGGAACGTCTGGATGCACCAGAACAGTTGCCACGCGTGCGCGAAGTGCCCGCTGTTCGCGGCCAGTGCGATCGCGCCCCGCAACGCGGCGTGCTCGTTCACCATCCACTCGCGCGCCTGGGCGGCGTCGGTGACCAGGGCCGGGGCCACGGGTAGTTCCAACGGGTCGCGATGCGGGTCCAGCAGCCGATCGGCCGCGTACGCGGTCCTGAGGTGGTGGTCGAGCACGCGGCGCACCGCGCGATCGCGCTCCGGGCCGTGATCTTCGGCCAACGCCCGTGAGTAGACGCGGAGCAGGTCGTGGAACCGGAACCGGCCCGGCGTGTGCTCGGCGAGCAAGTGGGCGTCGGTGAGTTCGCCGAGGATCAGGTAGGCCGCCGCCGCCGGCACTTCCGCCAGCTCCGCGGCCACCGCCGGCGGCACGTCCGGTCCGGGGTGGACGCCGAGCAGGCGGAACATGCGGGCGGCGGGCTCGGACAACTGGCGGTACGACCAGCCGAAGACGTCGCGCACGTCGAGCGAGTCCAGCAGCGACCGCTGGTCGCGCAGTTCGGAGGCGAGGACGCCGAGCGGGAACGTCGGGCGCAGTTGTGCGCGTGCCGCCAGCACCGACGCGGCCAGCGGCAGCCGGGCGGTGTGCCGGACGAGGTCGGACAACGCGTCCGGCTCGGCGTCGACCCGGTCGCGCCCGAGCCTGCGGGTCAGCAGCCGGGCCGTCTCCCCGTCGCTGAGCACCTCCAGGTTCACCGGGACGGCGCCCTCGTAGGCGATCAGGTCGACCAGCAGGTTCCGGCTGGTGACCAGCGCCAGGCAGCCGCGTCCGCTCGGCAGCAGCGGCCGCACCTGGTCGCTGTCACGCGCGTTGTCCAGCACCATCACCACCGCGCGCTCGGCGAGCAGGCTGCGCAGCAGTGCCGCCCGGCCCTCGGCCGTCGACGGGATCCGCGCCGGTGGCGTGTCGAACGCGTCGAGCAGGAAGCGGGTGGCCTCGCCGACGCTCATCGGGTCGTTCGTGTCGTCGAACCCGCGCAGGTCAAGGTAGAGCTGACCGTCCGGGAACCGGTCGGCGACGGAGCGCGCCCAGTGCACGGCCAAGGTCGTCTTGCCGACGCCGGCCATGCCACCGACCGCGGCGATGACCACGCCGGTCTTGTCTTCGAGCAGTGCGTCGAGCAGGCCCAGCGCATCGGCCCGACCGACGAAGTGAGGAGTGCTCGGGGGAAGGTGCCTCGGCACCACCGCGTCGCCGGGGGAACGGTGTTTCTCCACAACGGTTTCCGGTTCGTGCGCGCCGATCGTGCCTTTCAGCGCGGGATCGCGGCGCAGCAGCCGTTGGTGCAGCTCTTGGAGTTCCGCACCCGGCTCGTCTCCCATTTCTTCGAGCAGGCGGGCGTACACCTCGCGGTAGCAGGCCAGCGCTTCCGCCTGCCTGCCGGCTCGGTGCAGCGCGAGCATCCGAAGCCCGACCAGTTCTTCGTCCAGCGGGCTCACGACCAGCAGCTCATCGAGTTCGGCGAGCACGTCGCGGTCCCCGGCGTCCATGCGCGCGGTGAGCAGCCGGCGTCGGGCGTCGGTCCGCCGTCCCTCCACCGCGTCGCGCATGTGCGCGGCCCAGTCGCCACGTACCCCCGACAACGGCACACCACGCCACAGTTCGAGCGCTTCCCGCACCGAGCCTTCCACCAGGTGGCGGTGGAACCGGTGCAGGTCGACCGCGTCGGGGTCGACGGCGAGCAGGTAGCCGCCCGAGCGGTGGGCGATGGTCGCGGAGTCGCCGGTGAGCACCCGGCGCAGCCGGCTCACGTAGGTCTGCACCATGCCGCGGGCGTTCGGCGGCGGATCGTGGTTCCACACCCGGTCGATGATCGTCTCCACCGGCACGACGCGGTTGGCCTCGAACGCGAGCACCGCCAGCACGCAGCACTGCTTCGGCGACCCGGCGGAGACCGGGCGACCTGCCGGCACCACCTCGACCGGGCCGAGCAACCGGATCTCCACACGCCAACAGTGGCCTGTCGTGAAGATCATTTCAAGCGTCCGTACAGGCTTGTGCCGGCTGCCGGCGGGCCCGCGGTGCAATGGTGTCGGCGGCCCGTTCGCGCGGCCGGCGGACGTGCGGGAGCGGCGTTGCCGGGGCTGATCGCAGCAGCCCCGGCAACGCGTGGTGCCCCCGTGCCTAGCCGGCCATGACGCAACTGACCGTCGGGCACGGCAACGCGGTCGCCGTCGCGGGGATCCCGCAAGTGGACAGGACCGCCATCACGAGGCCGACGAGCAGCGCGCTCGGCGTGAACTTGTTGATGCGCATGGATGCTCACCCTTTTCCGTTGTCGCGGCGCGGATCGCCGCGGACAGCGGACGAGTGGCGGGAACCGCCGGGACCTCCCCGGAACGAACCGGGAAAGAAGTGTGGCGAAGGACATGAGCCGAAAGCGGGGAGGTTTTCGGGTCCGCGCCCACTGAGCTTCTCCGGTCCGCAGCAGCCGCCGGCGGCGTTCGGGGGCGACGCCGGAAAAGATCTTGGTCGGAACCGGGGAGGTTTCGGCGACGCGTCCCACTCATCCCCGACACGGTCCCGACGACCCCACGGAGGAGTAGTGGACGACCACCGGTTCCCGGTAGCGGTTGCAGGCCAGGGGGGAGACCTGGCACTGATGGAGCGGGTTCCCGCCGGCGGCCGGGGTTCGCCCGGCGCACCTCGCGGCAAGTCCTCGGGTCAGGCGTGCCAGGGTGGCCGACGGCTCGGCCCGGCCGCCGCGCACAGCGCCTCTGGGCCGATCGTCGCCCACTCACCGCGCAAGTGCGGACAGCCGACTCGGGAGTGGTTGTTCGCTGTACCTGCACGGCCCGCGAGCCGTGCGCGCAAGCAGCAGAGGGGGGTGCGGTGATGATCCCGTACGAGGAGTCCGAGCTGGTCGAACAGCTGCGCGGGCGCGACCAGTCCGCGCAGCTCGCCCTGTACGACAGGTGCACGGACCGCCTGAAGCCGTACTTCCTCGCGAAGTTGCGCGACCCCGGCGAAGCCGACGCCTACGTCAACGAGGTCTTCGTCCGCGCCATGGAAGGTCTGTCGGACGGCAACACCGAGGTCGCCTCGCTCAACGGCTGGTTGCGCGGCATCGCCGCGAACCTGCTCAAACAGCACTACGAGGAACTCAGACGGACGCGGACCAACCACACCGGCGACGAGCCGCCCGCCGAGATCGCCACCCCGGAGGAGGAACCGGACTGGGAACTCGACGGCGGCGACGACCTTCCGAGCACCCCGACCGACTTGGAATTCCTGCTCGGCAAACGGGAGTTGTGGGCGACCATGCGGGCCGCCGTCGACTGCATCGGCCAAGGGCTGCGCCGCGTGTTCACCGCGCACATGCAGTTGAGCGTGCGCGAGAAGCGCAAGATCACCGCCGCCGAGCTGGCCGCCGAACTCGACATGACACCGGCCCGGGTCGACCGCCAGTTGAACCGGGCGCGCGGCGAAGTCCTCAAGGCGATCCCCGCGCTCGTGGTCGCGCGGACCGGCGCGGCCCGCTGCGGCGACCTCGCGGCGATGCTGGAGGACCTGCTCACCGCCGACCAGTTGGTGGCCGGGCGCGCACTCGTGCTCAACCCCAAGCAGGTCGGCAAAGTCCTGGGGCACACGACGGGCTGCGACGCGTGCGGCGAACGTGCCCACGACGCCCGCGTCCTCGCGCGCTGGGCGCTGCCCCCGGCGTTGATCACGCCGGAGGAAGACGACCGGCGGCGCACCGTGATCGGGTGGCTCGGTCAAGCACGCGACGGGCGCACGTTGGTGCAGTCGTCCACCTCCGCCCTGTCGTCGACGGCGCTGGCGGCCCGACCCGTGATCGCCGCGGCCGGGCAACCGACCCGGCAGCCCGGCCGCCTGAGCGCCTTGCTGGGATCGTGGACGAGCCGCCATGAAGGGCTGCGCCACGTGACCACGTTCGTGACGCAGAACCCTGCCGTCCTCCGCGTCGCCGTGGGTGCGGTGGTGTCGGTCGCCGTGGGCCTGTTGGCCGTCTCCTCCCAGTCCGGCACGACAGCCGAGGCGGTGGACGAACCGGTCGTCCAGACCTCGACCACGTCGCCCGGGGCCGGTGCCACGACCGCGTTCGCGCCTTCGACGACCCCGGCGCAACCACCCGGACCCGTCGACAGCCCGGTCACGGCCCCGAACCCGACCGCGCCCGCCGCGACGTCCATTCCTCCGGTCGTGCACCCGACCACGAAGTCGCCGGTCACCTCGCCGCAGGCGTCCCCCTCCGCCACCGCGCGGCCCACGACGGCGACCACCGCGCCGTCGACTACGACGACCACGCCGGCGGGCGGATTCGTGACCGTCGCCTTCGACGTGTCCGACACGTCCTACCCGTACTTCTTCATCGCCGGCTTCGCCGACCAACTGGACCGGGACCGCGTCCACCAGGTCGACCTCGCCCGTGGTGGCCACAAGTTGCGCACCTCGTCCGGCCAGGAGGTCGAATTCTCGCTCGACTCCGCCGGGAACGTCTCGTACGACTCCCGGTACGACCGCGTCCTCAAGGGGAAGGGCACGAGAAAGCTGTCATTGCAGGGTCTTCCGGTCACCGTGGACGCTTCCGACACCGACTACCCGACCATGGGCGTGGCCGGTATCCGCGGCGGCGTGCCGAAGAAGCATCAGTGGAAGTTGGTGCCGGGTGCCTACAAGGTATCGGCGAGCAGCGGCGCGATGCAGCCGTTCAAGGTCGACGACGATGGTCACGTCACCTACGGCGGAGGGCTTGATCGTGCGTTCGGAGGACGTGGCACCGATCGACTCCAGGTTCGCGGCCTCCCCGTCACGGTCGACGCGTCGGGTGCCGACTACCCCACGACAGGAATTTCGGGCGTGGCTTCGGTCACGGCGAAGTCGTACACCGCAAAGCTGATGCCAGGTGCGCACGCGGTGCTCTCGGGCGTGGTGAGGCAGTTCTTCACGGTCGGCCTGACCGGCGCCGTCGATTATGACGCCAAGTACCGGAGGGTTTTGGGCGGTAGTGGTTCCGGCACGTTGACCCTGCACGGGTTGCCGGTGACGTTCGATCTCCGCGATACGTCCTACACCATGTTCAACCTCCACTACGTCGAGAGTGGCAACCAGACGACGGCGCCTCGGACGTGGCGTCTGATGCCGGGGGAGCACGTTGTCGCGCCGACGACGAAGGTGTTGGTGAATTTCCAGGTCGGTCTGGACGGGGTGGTGGGGGATGTCGGCATTCCCGGCCCGTTTGCGGTGGTGCGTGGCGGGAACGTCCTGGAGTTCCACGGTCGGGATGTGGTGATCGACTTCTCCGGGACCTCCTACCCCGACTACACCCTCTTGTGGCTGGGTAGGGCGGACAAGCAGAAGGTGAAGACGTGGAGGCTGATCCCCGGCCTGCACGAGATGGCCATGAACTCGTCGGTGACGGTGCAGTTCACCGTCGGCCCGGCGGGGACTGTTGATTATGATGCCACGTATCAGAAGGTGCTGGGTGGGCGTGGCTCCGACACGTTGACGCTGCTCGGGGCACCGGTGACGATCGATCTCCGGGATACTTCGTACGTCGCCGTCAACTTGTTGCACGTCGAGAGCAACAACAAGACGACGGCGCCTCGGACGTGGCGTCTGATGCCGGGAGAGCACACGATCACCATGACGTCCAAGGTGTCCGTGCGTTTCCGGGTCGGTCCTGACGGGGTGGTGGGGGACGTCGGTGTTCCTGGTCCGCTTGTGGTGGTGCGCGGTGGGAATGTGCTGGAGTTCCATGGTCGGGAGGTGGTGGTCGACGTGACCGGGACGTCCTACTCCGACTACAACTTCTTGTGGCTTGGCATGGCGGGCAAGGACAAGGTGAAGACCTGGAAGCTCCTTCCCGGCCTGCACGAGCTGAGCATGACGCCTTCGGCGGCACTGCAATTCACGGTCGGCGAAGCCGGCACTGTCGACTACGACGTCAAGTACGGGAAGGTCTTGAGTGGTAGCGGTTCCGCCACGTTGACGTTGCGTGGGTTGCCGGTGACGGTCGATCTCCGCGATACGTCCTACACCTTGCTCAATCTTCTGCATGTCGAGAGCAACAACAAGACGACGGAGCCTCGGACGTGGCGTTTGATGCCGGGGGAGTACACGATCACCATGACGTCCGAGGTGTCGGTGCGTTTCCGGGTCGGACTCGACGGGGTGGTCGGGGACGTGAGTCTGCCCGGTCCGCTTGCCGTCGTGCGTGGCGGGAATGTGCTGGAGTTCCATGGTCGGGATGTGGTGGTCGACGTGACCGGGGCGTCGTACCCCGACTACGGTCTGTTCTGGGTCGGCCAGGCGGGTCAGCAGAAGGTGAAGACGTGGAGGTTGCTTCCCGGGCTGCACGAACTGGCCATGACCTCGTCGGTGAAGGTCCCGTTCAGCGTCGGCCTGGACGGCACGCCGACCCCTGATCCGAAGTACGCGGCCTACCTCACCGGCCACGGCAACACCCTGACCGTGCGCGGCAAGGGGGTGACCATCGACGCGACCGACGTGTCCTACCCGACCTACTCGTTGGGCTACGTGGGCACGGTCCCCCGCACGACGGTGAAGACCTGGTACCTCCTGCCCGGCGCGCATTCGATCGGCGGAGCCACGGCAACCGGCGTGGCCTTCACGCTCAACGTCGACGGCTCGCTCACCTATCCCGACGCCGTCCGGCACATCGTTGAGAAACGTGACGCCACGACGCTCGTCGTCCACGGCGTGCGCATCGGCTTCGACGCCACGGCGACGTCGTTCGCGACCTTCGGGGTGCACGGCGTCAAGCCGACGATGAGCGCCCGGGAACCGCAACACTTCCTGCTCCTCCCGGGCGATCACCTGGTGACCACTCCGACCGGAAAATTCCACCGGTTCACCGTGACCCCGGAGGGCAAGGTCGCGTTCGCCCCCGAGCTGGACCCGGTGTTCGACGGCCGGGGTACCGGAACCCTGGTCCTTCGCCGGAACTGACCGGACCTCCCGGCCACAGTGCGGTGCCCCGACCACCGACTGCGGCCGGGCTCGGCAAGTGCACGTCGAGCCGCGTCCCGGCGAGGGGTGCGGGCGTGGCCCGGCCCGGCAGGCAGTCCCTCGCCCGAACCGGCGATCGCCCCACCACTGACGATCGTCTTGCTGCGGGGATGGTCGCCCGCCGTGATCACCCGACCCGCGAGGGCGGCTGCGGAAAGCTGTCCTCGGTGCCGCCGAGGATCGCCGGGAGCCAGTCGGCCCGCCAAGCGCCGAGCGCGCCGTTGTCGTGGGTGCCGTTGAACTCGACGAGGTTGGTGCGGGTGAGCGCGGCCTTCCGATCGGGACGACGAGACCGCCACGCCCGCGAACCGGTTGGCCCAGCGGCTGTTCATGTCCTCGACCATCGCGGTGACCGAGTTCCGCAACGCCCGCCGTCCCAGCGCGGGTCGTAGTACTGCCGCTGGTTCTCGACCACTTGCGTCGGCGTGCCCGCCGGCCCGGGAGTCCAGGTGGGAATGGACATTTCCGCCTCGATCCCCGCAGTGCTGCCTGCGTCCGTCCCACCTCGATGGATGCGGGCCGACCCGGCACGCCGTCATCACCACGAACACCGCGCGTCGGGGAGCTTCGCACGGCCCTGTTCCGGTCCGGCTCGTTCATCTCCGTGCTGCGGTGAATCACGGCATTCTCCGCGCGGAAGCGGCCACATCACCCCGGAAGGCGGCTGAGCCGTGCCGAGGCGGAGTGCGGAGGAATACGCGTCGAACGCCGTCCGAGCGAGATCGCCGAACGCCTGGACGATGGTGTGCTCGCGGCGCGCCGCTGTGCACCGCGAGCACACCATCGTCGGGTCGGATTCCGTATCGCCCGACGACTCGTTCGTCTAGCGGCTGACCAGCAGGGTGTAGCCGGCGATGCCGAGCTGACACAGGTAGGACGACCAGGCACCGTTGGTCTTGCCGTTGTTGCCGACGGTATTGCAGTTGGTCAACGTGGAGGTCCACACCGGCACGTCGGTCAACGAGGTGATGGTCGGGTCGACCAGGGTGCTGTAACCCCCCACGCCGCTCTTGCACTCGTAGCTGACGAACACGCCGTTGGCGACGCCGGTGGTGCCGATCTGCGTGCAGACCGCATTGGTGGAGGTGATCAGGTGGACCCTGTTCGGCTCGGCCTGGGCCGGGCCCGCGCCCAAGGTCAGGGCCGCGGCACCGACAGTCGCGATGGTGGCGACAGCGCGCGAGAGGTTCGACATTTCCGGTCTCCTTGGTGTTGGAGGTCTTCCTCGGCCCGGTGTCGTGACGTGGCACCTTGACGGATGTGGTCGGCACGGGGCCGGGCGGTGGTGCTTGAGCCGGCGGCGGAAGGACGATCAGGCAGCCTCTGACCTGGTGCCAGGGCGTTGCCTAGCGGCTCACCAGCAAGGTGTAGCCGACGATGCCGATCTGGCACCGGTACGACGACCAGACGCCGTTGTTCTTGCCGTTGGTGCCGACTGCTTCGCACGTCGATTGCGTCGAGGTGAAGACGGGCACGTCGGTGATCGAAGCCGTGCTCGGTTCGACCAGGAGGGCTGTAGCCGGCAACGCCACTCCTGCACTCGTACCGGGAGAACACGTCGTTGGCGACACCGCCGTCACCGATCTGCTGGCAGATGGCCAGAGTGCTGGTGTACAGGTAGACCAGGCTCGGGGTGGCCTGGGCCGGGGCTGTGCCGATGGTGAGGGCCACGGCACCGGCGGCCGCAGTGGTGGCGAGAGCGCGCGAGAAATTCGGCAAAGTCATTCCCTTCAAATGTCGGACTTGCCGCCGACCGGCACCGCGACTCGGGTACGTGAATCCGTTCCGCGCGTTCTCGGAGGCAAGGCGGAGGTCACACCGCTGCTGCGGAGGTGGCGAGGACGTGCGGGGGAGTCGTCATGCGGGATCTCCTCGGGGTGCCCGTTTTGGCTGGTCCGATGCGGGCGGCACCATCGGGTCCGACGCTAACAGTCGATTACCGAGGTATCGTCGGAACTTTATTTCGTCCGTGAAGGAATACCTTCGGAATCGACTGTCGGTGTCGCTGAACGCGCAGGCAGCGTCTCTTCGGGTGTTGACGTGTGATGTGCGTCTCGCAGTCGGTTAACAGTTTAGCGGCGTGGTGGCGGAGTACTGCTTGGAAAGCATTCGCAGTACCGGTTGCGCTTTCCGTTGTGCCGGCCGTGCTGCGCCGAACGGTCCCGTCGTGACTCCGGCACGGCGGGGCGGGTGGCCGTGGCGATCGTGGGGGCGTGCCCGGCGTGACCCTGCTGTGCGGCCGCATCCGGCAATCGACTGGCGGGAGCCGTTCGGGGCATCATCGACCCATGGCCATCCTTTCCCGCCCCGAGCCCCTGTTCGGCGAGGCCCTCATCCGGCCTGCCCGACCGGGCGAGGAGGACGTCGTGCTCGACCTCCTGTCCGACGCCGCGGCCTGGCTTCGCGGTCGCGGCATCGAACAGTGGCCGCCACGCTTCCCGGCCGGTGCCGTCCAGGCGCAGATCGCCGTGGGCGAAGTGCTTTTGGTCGAACAGGTCCGACATCCCGTCGCCACGCTCGTCGTCACCGAAGACGAGGCCGGACTCTGGGGTTCGGACACAGCACCGGCCTACTACATCTCCAGGTTCGCGGTCGCACGTCGCGCGAGCGGGGCCGCGCTCGGTTACCGGCTCATCGACTGGGTTGCCGGCAAAGCTGCCGAACACGACCGGCAGTACGTGCGCCTGGCCACGGCCGGCAACCCGGCACTGCGCCGGTACTACGAGAAGGCGGGATTCGAGCACGTCGGCGATTCGTCACACACACGTTGGCCGATGAGCCTCTTCGAGCGGAAAGTCAGCAGCACGCAACAACCCCGGCAGGACGGATGAGCCGGATCTCGCCGCTGCGGACCACGCGGACGGGCCTACCGCCGGCACCGGGGCGTCGCGGGCTCAGTGCGCGGCGTCGAGGCGGGCCAGGCCGTCGATGACGAAGGTCAGGCCCACCTCGAACTCGTCACCGAAGTCGTAACCGGGGCGCAGCACGTGCTGCGCGGTGAACTCGGCGAGGTGTGGGTAGTCCTCGGTCGGGAAGTGGGCCAGGAAGGCGTCGGCCGTGGCCGCGACGGTCTCGGCGTCGAACGGGAGGCTCGACTCCTGCAGGGCGAAGCCCTGGATGTAGCTGTCCAACGCCGCGAACGCGTGGGCGACCATCGGGAGTGAGAAGCCCGCGTGGCGCAGCGTGCCGATCACGGCGTCGTGGTGGCGCAGCGTCGCCGGGCCCGGGGTCAGGCGGGACTGCATCAGGACGACGGCCCACGGGTGGCGGACCAGGGTGTGCCTGGCCGAGGCCGCCCACCGGCGGATCTCGGCCTGCCAGTCGTCGCCGGGGGCGGGGACGTCGATCTGCCCCGCGACGAGGTCGGAGATCGCGTCGAGGATCTCCTCCTTGCCCGCCACGTAGTGGTAGATCGACATCGGTTTGACCTGGAGCCGCTCGGCCAGCGCGCGGATCGTCAGCGCGGCGATGCCCGCCTCGTCGGCCAGGTCCACCGCGGCCCGCAGGACCCGCTCCCGACTCAGCTGCGGACGTGCGGAGTCGGGTCCGCGGCCTGGCATCGACATCTCCTCCGTGGTTGACGGACGCCTCCGGGACAACCTACCGTACTAAGTATGTCGTACTTAGTACGAACGTTGCCGCGAGGAGGGGTCGCCGTGGGGCTGTCGACTGGTGCCGTGGTGGGCGGCGCGGAGGGGCCGGTCCGGTTGGCGCGGGTGGCGGGGGTGCTCTACCTGTTCGTGGCGGTGTTCAGCGTGTTCGCCCTGTACGTGCGGTCATCCGTCGTGGTCGCCGGCGACGCCGCCGCCACGGCCGCCGCCGTTGTCGCGAACTCGACCCTGTTCCGGTTCGGGCTGCTGGCCGACCTGGTGCACCTCGCGTCCTTCATGCTGCTGGCGCTGGCGCTGTCCCGGCTGCTGGGGCACGTGGGGCGGCAGACCGCGTCGGCCATGGTCACCCTGGTCGCCGTCGCGGTCGGCGTCATGAGCGTCAACCTGGTCAACCACGTCGGCGCGCTGCTCGTCGCCAGGGACGCGGCGCAACCCGTCGGCCTGGTGCCGCTGTTCCTCGACCTCCACGCGGCCGGGTTCCAGATCGCGCAGGTGTTCTTCGGGCTGTGGCTGTTCCCGCTCGGTGTGCTCGTCCGGCGGTCCGGGCTGTTCCCCCGACCGTTGAGCGTGCTGCTGATCGCCGGTTGCTTCGGCTACCTCGTCCAGGCCGCCGCGCTCGCCCTGTCGGACGACGGGCTCGGACCGGTGCTCACGCCGATCGCCTTGGCGGCACCGACGCTCGCCGAGGTGTGGATGGTCGGCTACCTGCTCGTGAAAGGTGTTCGGACGGTCGCGCCTCGGTCGGGGCCGGAGGTCGCGGTGCCGGTCTGACCGCAGGGGAGCGGTGGCGGTGATCGCTCGGGCAAATCTGTCCACAGTGGCCTGATCATCGGCCTGTTGGGGCTTTGGCGTTCTGGTGGGCTGAAGAAATGCTTGCTGTGTAGGGATTTTGGGTGCGGGGCCGGTACCGGCCCCGCACCTTTTCGCGTGGTCCTACCAGCAGCGGGTGAAGCGCGCGCCCCGGAAGGAGCCGTAGTAGGTGCCGCCGGCGTTGCCGAAGTAGACGGCGATGCTGGTGCCCTCGACCATGTGGCTGAACGAGAACACCTCGCCGTCGCAGGCGGCGCTCGCCGTCGAGGCCGTGCCGAGCATGAGGCCGGTGGAGAGCACCGCGGCGAGAAGGCCGGAGACGATCTTGGTCTTGGACAAGGCTTTTCCCCTTTTCCTTTGTGGCACAAGGACACCGTGAGCGTAGTCAGGCGCGGCACCGTCTACAATGCCGCGCGATCAGGATTCCCTATCGAGTGGATTCCCTTGTGGCACTGCGCGAAACGCCGCCGGGATCGCCGTTCCGGATGCTTCTTCCGGCCCCATACCGAAGACTCCGGACGGGCGGTACGACCTCAATGGACTGTCGTGCCGGAACTTCGTCGGGGTGGCGGCCTTGGTGCGCGCTCGAAACCGGTTCTGTTTGGTGGCAGATACTTTGGGGGCACGGGAGTTCCGGAACTTCGGCGGGGTGGGCGCGGTGTCGTTCCTCCGACAGTGACTCGACGCGTCCGGCGGTTCTCGGTGGCGTCACCGGGAGCCGCCGGACCACGGGCCGGTCGGGTGACGTGTTTCCTCCAATGGTCTAGACCCATTGACGTGGGTTGTCCGGGTCCGCGAACGTGGGCGAGGTCGATCGCAAGCCCTTGCGCGAGGAGGAACTCACGGTGAAGGTCCAGCATCGAGCGGCGCGAGTCATGGCCGTGTTGGCGGTGGCGGGCGGGGCGACCCTCGTCTGGGGTTACGGCTCCGGCGTCGAGCCCGCGTCCGCCGCCACGTCGCTCCAGCGCCTCGTGCCGGCCCCGGCGGCCGAGGCGTTGAACCCCACCACCACGACGACGGTCACGGTCACGCCGTGGGCCGCCGGGACCACGTACACCGCAGGGCAGATCGTGGGCTACGGCGGGCGGCTCTACCGGTGCATCCAGTCGCACACCGCGATCGCCGGGTGGGAGCCGCCGAACGTGGTGGGCCTCTGGGCTCCGGCCTGACCGACGTCGTGCAAGGGGGGCGGTTCCTGTTCAGGTCGCCGCTTCGGGCAACGTCGTCAGCAGCCGACGGATGGTGAGGTGGCGGTAGATGTCGCGCAGCGGGATCTTGGGCAGGCCGGAGGCCTTCATCGCGGCCCCGATCCGCACGGCGAACAGCGAGTTGCCCCCCAGCTCGAAGAAGTTGTCGTCCAACCCCACGTCGGTGCCCAGCACCGCGCTCCAGATCGACGTCAGCTTCCCGGCCAGGTCGTCGCCGTGCGGGTCGGACCGCGGGGCCGGCGGGGCTGACGGGGCGGGCAGGCGCGACGCGTCCAGCTTTCCGTTCGGGGTCAACGGGAGTTCCGGCACGGCGGTGACGGTCGCGGGCACCATGTGTTCGGGCAGCAGGGACCGCGCCCGTCGTCGCACCGCCGCCGCGTCGCCGGAGCCCAGGACGACGTACGCGTCCAAGCGGGCGGTCGCCGGGTCGTCCGGATCTTCCTGGAGCAGCACCACGGCGGCGGCGCGCACCGCGGGGTCCTCCACCAGGACGGCCTGGATCTCGTCCGGTTCGATCCGGAAACCCCGCAGCTTCACCTGGTTGTCGAGCCGGCCGAGGTGCTCCAGTTCGCCATTGGGCAGCAGCCTGCCCCGGTCGCCGCTGCGGTAGACGACGCCGGAGCCGGTGCGCTGGAACCGTTCGGCGGTGAGGTCCGCCCGGTTGAGGTAGCCGTCCGCGACGCCGACGCCGCCCACCACGATCTCGCCCGGCACCCCCGGCGGGACCGGTTCGCCCGCGGTGTCGACCACGTGGATCTCCCACCCCGGCAGGGGACGGCCCACCGAACGGGTACCCGCGAGGGCGTGCGCCCTGGTGACGGTGAGCGCGGTGACGTGGACGGTGGTCTCGGTGATGCCGAACATGTTGACCGTGCGGCACTTCGGGTGGCGGTCCAGCCACGGCAGCAGCAGCCGGGCGTCCAGCCGTTCGCCGCCGAACACGACCAGCCGGGCGGTCACGTCGGTGTGGTCGACGTCGAGGAGCTGGGTGAACGCCGAAGGGGTCTGGCTGAGGACCGTGACCCCTTGGGACACCAGGAGATCGCGGAACCGCTCGGGGTCGCGCGACACCTCGTGCGGCACGACGGCGAGGCGTCCGCCGGTCAGCAGGCAGACCCAGATCTCCCACACCGAGAAGTCGAACGCGCCCGAGTGGAACCACGTCCACACGTCGTCGGGGCCGAGTCCGTACTCGTCCCGGGTCGCGTCGACCAGGGCGATCACGTTGCGGTGCGGGACGACGACGCCTTTCGGGCGACCGGTCGAGCCGGAGGTGTAGATGACGTAGGCGGGGTCGGCGGGGGAGGCGGGAGGCCACGGTCGGGCGTCCTCGGTGGGCGCGGTGTCCTCGGTGGGCGCGGTGTCGTCGGTCGTCACGAGTACCCGCACGGCGGCGTCCTCCGCCGTATAGGTGAGCCGTTCGGCGGGGTACGCCGGGTCGAGCGGGACGTATGCCGCGCCTGCCTTGAGCACGCCCAGCGCGGTCACCACGAACTCCGCCGTGCGGGGCAGGCAGACCCCCACGCGGTCCCCGCCGGTCACGCCGCGAGCCCGCAGTCCGCGCGCGACCTCGTCGGACCGCTGGTCGAGTTCCCGGTAGGTCAGGGACCGGCGCCGGTCGGTCAGCGCCACCGCGTCGGGCCGGGCCCGCGCGACGCGGTCGAACGCGCCGGGGATCGTGTCCGGCGTGGTGGTCGACGCCGGGCCACGGCCGAGGGCCCGCACGCGGGCGCGTTCCTCGGTGTCGAGCAGCACGACCTCCGCCGCGTTCCCGGCCGTCTGCCGCCGTACGTGGTCGAGGTGTCGGAGGAACTGGGCGGCGATCTCGTCCGACACGTGCGAGCGGGCGTGGTCGCAGCGCAGCCACCGCCCGTGGGCGTCCTCGAACACCGAGATCGTCAGCGGGAAAACCGGTGCCAGACAAGGAGTGTAGGCACCTGCGATGGGACTGCCGGTGAACAGGAGGCCCACTGCGCCGCCGGGCGTGTCGGGGGAGTAGTGGCGCAGGGTGGTGGCCAACGCGGCGGACCAGGTGGCGTGGTCGCCGAGGTCGGCCAGCGGCAGCGCGTGCGTGCCGGTGCCGGAGCCGCCGCCGAGCCCCCAGTCCACTGTGGACCATGTAGGTTCCGGAAAAGTTTCCACGGCGGGAAGTTCGTCGACCCGGAAGTCCCGGCGGGCCACCACGACCAGTTCGGAGCGGTCGGCGTGGCGCAGCAGCACGCGGCGGACGTCGGTGGTCGGCCGGGCGAGTTCGGTGGCCCGCCGGCGGGCCGCGATCGGGTGGTCGGCGGGGGCGGGCACGTCCACCACCCAGCAGCCGTCGACCGGTCCCGGGTCGGTGATCAGCAGCGCGTGGCAGGCCGCGGGCGTCGGGTGGCTCATCGGGCGCTGAACCCGCCGTCGACGGTCAGCACCGACCCGGTCACCTGGCGGGACTCGTCGGCCGCGAGGTACACCACGGCCATCGCCACGTCGGACGGCTCGACCAGCGCGTTCATCGGCTGCGCGGCGGTGAACGCGTCCTCGTGCTCCTCCACCGGCACCTCCAGCGACCGGGCGATCTCGGCGAGCATCCGCCCCTCCGCCTGCCGGTCGTCGCGCACCGACCCCGGGCACACCGCGTTGACCCGCACCTTCATCGGCGCGAAGTCCAGCGCGGCGGCCTTGGTGAGGCCGACCAGCCCGTGCTTGGCCGCGACGTAGCCGGCGAACCGCCGGTAGCCGACCAGGCCGGCGGTGGACGCGATGTTCACGATGCTGCCCGACCGCCGTGCGCACATCGCCGCGCCGACCTCGCGGATCACCCGGAACGCGCCGGACAGGTCGACGTCGAGCATCAGCGCCCACTCGTCCTCTTCGATCTCGTGCACCGGTTTGCCGGACGGCGCGGCGATGCCCGCGTTGTTGACCGCCACGTCGACCCGCCCGAAGCGGTCGTGCGCCGAGGCCACGGCCGCGCGCAGGGACGGGGTGTCACGCACGTCCGCGACCACCGTCAGCACCGCCGCGCCGGCCGCCCGGCACAGCTCGGCGGTGTGGTCGAGCTGGCCGGGGGTGCCCAGCGGGTAGCCGACGCCGGGGAGGTCGGCGCAGACGTCGAGCAGCACGAGGTCCGCGCCCTGCTCGGCGCACGCCACCGCGCTCACCCGGCCCAGCCCCCGCGCCGCGCCGGTCACCAGCACCACCTTGTCGCTCAGGCGCACGGCAGTCTCCTCACCGGCAGTGTCCTCACAGGACGGTCGACGCGATCAGCCGCACGAGTGCGGGACCGGTCGACGTCAGGTACATGTGCCCGCCGGGGAACTCCGCCAGCTCGAATCCCGCGCCCGCGACGGCGGACCACCCCGACGCGTCCGCCACCGAGACCAGGTCGTCCTCCTCGCCGCGCAGCGCGGTGATCGGCACCGGCAGCGGCCGGTCGGTGCCCGGCGCGTAGTCCTCGTGCATCCGCACGTCGGCGCGCAGCGCGGGCAGCGCCATCTCCCGCATCTCCGGGTCCCGCAACGCCTCGTGCCGGTAGCCCGCGAACTCCGCGACGCGGACCAGGAACTCGTCGTCGGACAGCCCGGTGGCCCGCTGCTCGCGCCCGCGCCCCGGTTCCGGTGACCCGCTCGCGAACAGCCCGACGACCTCGACACCGGGGGCCGCGACCAGCCGGTGCGCCAGTTCGTAGGCCAGCACCGCGCCGAGGCTGTGCCCGAACAGCGCCACCCGGGCACCCGGCGGCAGCGAGTCCAGCAGCTCGTCGGCCAGCGCGCGCACCGCCGTGGGCACGTCCTGGAACGGCTCCTCGTCGATCAGCTCCTCGCGGCCGGGCAGCTGGAGCGGTCGCACGTCCAGCGCGCCGCGTGCGGCACCGGCCCACGGCCGGAAGAACGACGCGCCCGCGCCGGCGAACGGCAGGCACACCAACGTCACGTCCATCCCTGCTCCTGTCCCGTGCGGATCATCGGCTCGTCCGCACGCGGTAGCGCCACGTCGACAAGGTGGTGAACACCAGCAGCAGCACGGCGGCGCACAGCACGGCGTGCGTCACCGGGTGCTCGGCCGGCCAGCCCCGCTGCGGCGGGAACCCCGGCGGCGCGGCGTTGCCGAACAGCGCGCGCAGCGCGTTGGCCAGGGCGGTGACCGGGTTCCACTCGGCCACCGCCGCCAGCGGGCCGGGCAGCGTCGGGGTGGCCACGAACCCGGAGGACACGAACGTCACCGGGAACAGCCACAGCAGGCCGAGGCTGCCGGCCACCTGGACGTTCGGCGTGATCAGCGCGACGAACACGCCGATCCACGACACGGTGAACGCGTACAGCAGCACCAGCAGGTACCCGGCGAGCACCGGCAGGAACCCGGTGTGCGGCCGCCAGCCGAGCACCAGCCCGCACGCCGTGGTGACCGTGACGCTGGCCAGGCACGTGGTCAGGTCGGAGGTGGTCCGGGCCAGCAGCAGCGAGATCCGGGCGATCGGCAGCGCGCGGAACCGGTCCACGACGCCTTCGTGCAGGTCGCGGGCCAGCCCGATGGTGGTGAACGACGCGGTGAACACGACGGCCTGGGTGAGCAGGCCCGCCACCAGGTACTCGCGGTAGGCCGCGCCGCCGAGGCTGCCGCCGAACACGAAGCCGATCAGCCCGGCGAACAGCACCGGTTCCAGCAGGCTGGACGCGAGCGCGGTCGGCGTGCGCCGCAGGTGCAGCAGGTTGCGCCAGGTCAGGTCGGCGGCCTGGCGACCGACCCGCAGCAGCGCGGTCACCCGGCCCTCCGGCGCTTCCCGGCGGTCAGCCCCAGGAACACGTCGTCCAGGGTGGCCCGGCGCAGCCCGATCTCCAGCACCTCGACGCCCTCGGCGGTCAGCCCGGCCAGCACCCGGCCGATCGCGGCCTGCCCGTCGGTCACCGCCACCTCGACCCGGCGCGCCCGCCGGTCCACCTCGGGCGGCGAGCCCGACGCCCGGCCGGCGACCCGCGCGGCGGGCCCGAGCTGGTGGTCCTCGGCCACGCACAGCACCACCCGGCTGACCCCGGCGGCGGACTTCAGCTCGTCGGCGGTACCGGCCGCGACGACCCGGCCGCCGTCGAGCACGGTGATCCGGTCGGCCAGCCGGTCGGCCTCGTCGAGGTACTGGGTCGTCAGCAGCACGGTGGTGCCCCGCGCGGTCAGGTCGGCGACCGCGTCCCACGTGTCGAGACGGCTCTCCGGGTCGAGCCCGGTGGTCGGCTCGTCCAGCACCACCAGCCGGGGTCCGCCGACCAGCGCCGCGGCGAGGTCGAGCCGGCGGCGCATCCCGCCGGAGTAGCCGCCGGCCGGTCGGCGGGCCGCGTCGGTGAGCCGGAACCGGTCCAGCAGGTCGTCGGCCGCGGTGCGCGCGGCCTGCCCGCGCGCGCCGCGCAGCCGGGCGACCAGCAGCAGGTTCTCCCGGCCGGTGAGCATCCCGTCGACCATCGAGTTCTGCCCGGTGAGCCCGATTGCCGCACGTACTTCGTCCGGTTCGCCGAGGACATTCCACCCGGCCACCCGGACGTACCCGGAATCCGGTCGGAGCAGCGTGGCCAGAATCCGCACCAAGGTGGTCTTCCCTGCTCCGTTCGGACCGAGCAGGGCGCCCACTTCGCCCGTTTCGAGCCGCAGGTCTACTCCGTTCAGAGCTGCCACTCCGGTGAACGACTTGTGCAATTCGCGGACCACCACCATCGACTCCGCGTCCCGCTGTGCCACCCCTGCCTCCGTCGTCCACCGAGTCTTCCGCGCCGTTAACGCGAAATTTGCAGCGTCGCCCCTTTTGCTCCGGGGCTATTTCGTGGTAGCGCTCTCTCTGGTGCTGACGTGGGGCAATGTAGCAGGGTGCCGAAGTGGCGACGATCCGTCCCGAATGGCCGGTCGAGTCCACATCTGTGCTCGTAGCGCCGTTGTCGGTGGCTCTCTCCGGGCACTTCGACGGGGAATATGTGATCTGCGCCACATCGTTGTGCGGGCTTTGCGGAGGTACCGTCACGTCCCGGTGGAAGGGGGTCGACCGTGGGCTCGAATGTGCCACTCAATGCATTGTCGAGACTTTTCCTAGATCGCCTCGACAGGCACCCGGACGACTCGGCAGTGACCTTCGTGACCGATTTGTCGAACTCGCCCGAACTGTTTTCGGAGTCCTACTCCGAACTCGATCTGCGGGTCCGCCGCACGGCTGCCTGGCTGACCGCGCGCCTCGCTCCGGGTGATCGCGCGCTGCTCCTGTCGGCCACCGCGCCGGAGTTCGCCGCGGCGTTCCTGGGCTGCCTGCGCGCGGGCGTCGTGGCGGTGCCCGCGCCCCCGCCCGGACGGTTCGCGCACGAGCGGCGCAGGCTCGCCGGCATCGCCCGCGACGCCGGGGTCCGGGCACTGCTGGCCGACACCGCCACCGAGCCCTCGGTCCGGACGTGGGCCGCGCAGGAGGGCGTGCGGGCGCCGCTGCACGCCACCGACGCGGACGACGGCGACCCCGGCCCGGTGCACCCCGTCGACCTCGACGTGCCGGCGCTGCTGCAGTACACCTCGGGCTCGACCGGCGCGCCGAAGGGTGTCGTGGTCGGCCAGGGCAACCTGCTGTCCAACGTGGACTCGATCGTCGCGGCGCACGGCGTCGGCGCGGGCGACCGGTTCGGCGGGTGGATCCCGCTGCACCACGACATGGGCCTGATCGGGCTGCTGCTGCCGGGCGTGCTGCGCGGCGGCGGGTACGTGCAGCTCGCCCCGGTCGCGTTCCTGCGCCGGCCGCACCTGTGGCTGCGGCTGCTCGACCGGCTGGACGTGCGGGCGACCGCGTCCCCGGACTTCGGCTTCGACCTGTGCTGCCGCCGGGTCACCGACGAGCAGCTCGCCGACCTGGACCTCTCCCGCGTGGTCGGGGTCGTCAACGGCTCCGAACCCGTCCGCGCGGGCACGGTCGAACGGTTCTGCGCGCGGTTCGCCCGCGCCGGCTTCCGCCCCGAGGCGATGGTGCCCTCCTACGGCCTCGCCGAGGCGACGCTCCTGGTCACCTGCACGCCCGACCGGGTCCCGGTGCCGGTCCCGGTCGACGCCACCGCGCTGGAGCGCGACGTGCTGCGCCGCGCCGAACCCGGCGCGCCCGCCCGGGAACTGGTCGGCTGCGGCGCGGTCCGCACGGGCGAGCTGCTGGTGGTGGACCCCGCCTCGGGCGCGGACCTGGGCCCCGGCCGGATCGGCGAGATCTGGCTGCGGGGACCGGGTGTCGCGGCCAGCTACTGGGGCGACGAGGCCGCCACCGCCGCCGCGTTCGGGGCGCGCACCGCCGACGGGCGCGGGCCGTTCCTGCGCACCGGCGACCTGGGCGGCCTGCTCGACGGCGACCTGTTCGTCACCGGGCGGCGCAAGGAGGTCATCGTGCTGCACGGGCGCACGCTGCACCCGCAGGACGTGGAGGACGAACTCCGCGCCGCCCACCCGGAGCTGGCCGGCCTGCACGGCGCGGTCTTCACCGCGGGCCACGACGAGGACGAGACCGTCGTGGTGGTGCACGAGATGCACGGGCACCGCGACCCGGACCTGGTCCGGGCGGTCGCGGCCGGGGTGAAGCGGACGGTGTCCCGCGAGTTCGGCGTGGCCGTCGGCGCGGTCGCGCTGGTCCGGCCGGGCGCGGTGCGCCGCACCACCAGCGGCAAGGTCGAACGGGTCGCGACCCGCGCGCAGTACCTGGCCGACGCCCTGGACCGACGCCCGCCCGACGCGGACCGGCCGGTGGTCGCGTGACCACGCTCGCCGACCTGGAACGGGCGCTCGACGAGCACCCCGGCGCGTGGTCGCCCGCCGTGCTCGCGGCGGCCGACGACCGCGAGGAGTTCCCGGCCGCCGCCGTGGACGTGCTCGACCGGGTCGGGCTCGCCGCGCACTACGTCCTCGGGCCCGACACCGACTTCCCGCACGCGGTCCGGTTGCTGCGCGCGGTCGCCCGGCGCGACCTCACGGTGGCGATCGCGCACGGCAAGACGTTCCTGGGCTCGACCCCGGTGTGGGTCGGGGGCACGCCGGCGCAGGTCGCGGAGCTGGCCGAGCGGGTGCGGTCGGGCGCGACGGTGTGCCTGGCGCTGACCGAGGCGGACCACGGCGCGGACCTGCTCGCCGGCGAGGTCGCCGCCACCCCGGTGGGGCCGGGGTGGCGGGTCGACGGCGCGAAGTGGCCGATCAACAACGGCAGCCGGGCGGACCTGGCGTGCGTGCTGGCCCGCACCGACCCGGCCGGCGGGGGGCGCGGGTTCGGCCTGTTCCTGGTGGACCGCCGGCGGTCGGCGGACGCCTGGCGGTGCCTGCCCAAGGCCCGCACGCACGGCATCCGGGGCGCGGACATCAGCGGGTTCGCGTTGCACGCCGCCCCGGTGCCCGGGTCCGGACTGGTCGGCGGGCCCGGCGACGGCCTGCCGATCGTGCTGAAGGCGTTGCAGATCACCAGGATCGCGTGCACCTCGCTGTCGCTGGGCGCGGCCGACCACGCGCTGCGCCTGGCCCGCGACTTCGTGGCCGGGCGGCGGGTGCAGGGCCGCCCGCTCGCCGACCTGCCGCACGCCCGCCGCGCGCTGGGCCGCGCGGCCACCCTGGTGCTGGCGGCCGAGGCGGTCGCGGTGCACGCCGCCCGCTCGGTGCACGCCCTGCCCGGTGAACTCGGCGTGGTCTCCGCGATCGCGAAGGCGTTCGTGCCCACGGCGGTCCAGGAGGCGTTGGGGCTGCTCGCGGAACTGCTGGGGGCCCGGGGTTTCCTGGTCGAACCGGACGGGTTCGCGAAGGTCGAGCGCGACCACCGGGTGGTCGGGATCTTCGACGGCAGCACGGTGGTCAACCGGACGCTGCTGCTCAACCAGCTGCCCAGGCTGGGCCGCGCGCTCGACCGGCGGCGGACCGACGCGGCCGGGCTGCGCGCCGCCCAGGCCGGGCCCCTGCCCGCGTTCGACCGCGACCGGCTCGCGCTGGTCTCGGCCACCGGGTGCAGCCTGGTGCAGGCCCTGCCGGAGACCGTCGAGCGGGTGCGCGCCCACCCGCTCGCACCGCCCGGCCTGATCTCGCTGACCGGGCCGCTCCTGGCGGCCGTGGACGGGGTCCGCGCGCAGGCCCTCGACTTCGTCCCGGTCGCGGGTGGCCTGCCCGCGTCGGCCTACCCGCTGGCCGAGCGCTACGAAGCGCTGTACGCGGCGGCGGCGTGCCTTTCCCTGTGGCTTGAGGGTGTCGACCGCGCCGATAGTCCACTGTGGACGGAAGCGCGGTGGGTGCGGGCGTGCCTGGCGCACCTGCTGGAACGGCCCGACGACGACTTGGCCGACGCCGTGGCCCGTGCGTTACCCGGGCACGGCGGCCCGCTGCTGGACGTGGCGCGATGACCGCGCCCGCCCGCGCCGACGCGCTGGAACGCCTGCTCGGCCCGCCGGCCGAGGTGGCGGAGGAAGTCCTGGCCGCCGACGAGAGCGCCCGGCCGTGGGCGGCCGGAGAGGCGGCGCTGACCGGCTACGGGCTCAACGCGGAGTTCGTGCCCGTCGCGCACGGCGGCCGGCTCGACCGGTTCGACCACCTCGTGGAGGTCCTGCGCTCGGTGTACCGCCGCGATCCCGCGCTGGGACTGGGCTACGGCGTCGGCTCGTTCATCGCGGCGGCCACCGTCTGGGCGGCGGGGGAGGACGGGCACGCCGAGCACGCCGCCGGGGTGCTGTTGCCCGGCGGGCGGATCGCGGCGGCGTTCCACGAGACCGCGCACGGCAACGACCTGGCGAATGCCGGGTTCGCGGCCACGCCGGCCGCCGGCGGGCTGCGGCTGACCGGCCGCAAGGAGGTCGTGGCCAACCTCGGCCGGGCGCGTGCCCTGGTGCTGTTCGCGCGCACCGACCCGCGACCCGGCCCCCGGTCCCACTCGCTGTTGCTGCTCGACCGGGCGAGCCTGCCCGGCGCGGTGGACCTGCCGCGCGCCGCCACCGCCGGGATGCGCGGCGTGCTGCTCGGCGGCCTGGAGGCCACCGACCTGCCGGTGCCCGCGACGGCCGTGCTCGGGCGGACCGGCACCGGCCTGGAGATCGCGCTGAAAGCCTTCCAGGTCACCAGGACCGCGTTGCCCGCCATGGCCACCGGGGTGCTCGACACCGCCCTGCGCGTCACGCTCGACCACCTGTCCGCCCGCCGGCTGTACGGCGGGGTCGCGCTGGACCTGCCGCACGTCCGGTCCGTGCTCGCCGGGGTGTTCGCCGACCTGCTGCGCGCGGAGGTGCTCGCCGCGGTCGGGTTGCGCGCCCTGCACCTCGCGCCCGAGGCCGCGAGCCTGTACTCGGCGGCGGTCAAGATCGCCGTGCCGCGCCTGCTGCTCGACGCGGCGGACCGGCTCGCCGACCTGCTCGGCGCGCACTTCTACCTGCGCGGCGGACCGCGCGCGTTGTTCGGCAAGCTGCTGCGCGACCTGGCCCCGGTCGGGTTCGGCCACGTCGCGCGGGCCGCCTGCCAGTCCACGCTGCTGCCGCAGTTGCCGCGACTGGCCGCCCGGGGCTGGACGAGCAGGCCCGCGCCGGTGCCCGACGGCTTGTTCGACCTGCGCGCGGGCCTGCCGCCGGCCGCGTTCGACGGGTTCGCCCTGCACGCGAGCGGACGCGACCCGTGGACCACCGCGACCGACGACGCCGACCGCGCCGAACTGGCCGACCTCGCCGCCGCCTGCGCGCCGCTGCCGCCCGCCGCGCTGGGCGTGGACGCGCCGCCCGCGCACTACGACCTGACCACCCGGTACGTCCGGCTGCTCGCCCGCACCGCGTGGCGGCGGGTGCACGCCACCGAACCGGACGGCTTCCTCGCCGACCCGGTGTGGCCGCGCGCCGCCCTGCACCGCGCCGACCACCCCCGCGCGCCGCTGCCCGAACCGGTGGCCGACGCGCTGCTCGCCGAACTGCTCGACCGCCACCGCACCGGCCGGTCCTTCGGACTGACCGCCCGCACGCTCGCCGTCTGACCCCGCACCCGGAGGAGAAGCCCGATGGCCGACGACCCACGAGACGTCCGCGCGTGGTTGGTCGAGCGCGTGGCGACCTACCTCCAGCGCGCGCCCGAGGACGTCGACCCGGGGGTGGAACTCACCGAGTACGGGCTGGACTCGCTGACCGCGCTCGCCCTGTCCGCCGACCTGGAGGACCGCTACGACCTGGTGCTGGACCCGGCGCTGGCGTGGGACCACCCGACGATCGACGCCCTGGCCGCCGCGCTGGTCGAGCTGATCGGGAAGCGGGCCGCGTCGTGACCGCGCTCCCGCTGACCGCCGCGCAGCACGACGTCCTGGTCGCCGAGCGGCTCGCGCCCGGCGGCGCCCTGTTCACCTGCGGCGTCTACTTCGACGTGCCCGACGAGGTCGACGCCGCCCTGCTGGCGGCGGCCGTGCGCCGCGCGGTGGCCGACACCGAGGCGCTGCGGGTGCGGTTCACCCTCGACCCGCCGACCCAGACCGTGACCGACCTCGCCGGGGACCTGGAGGTCGTGGAGGTCGCGGACGAGACCGCCGCGCGGGCGTTCGTCGACGCCGACCAGGCGGCGCCGCTCGCGGTCACCGACGAGCGGCTGTTCCGGCACGTGCTGCTGCGGCTGGGCCCGCGCCGGCACTGGCTGTACTTCCGCTACCACCACGTGCTGCTCGACGCGTACGCGCTGTCGTTGTACGGCAAGAGGATCTGGCAGGTCTACACCGCGCTGCAGGCCGGTGAACAGCCCCCGCCGGCCGGGTTCGGCGCGCTGGCCGACGTGCTCGCCGAGGAGGCCGGCTACACCGCGTCGCCGCGCTTCGAACGGGACCGCGCGCACTGGGCGGCGGCGCTGGCCGACCCGCCGGAACCCGCCGACCTCGGGACCGGCGCGACCGGTCCGGCGCGCAGCCTGCCCGGCGCGACCGCGCTGGTGCCCGACGCGCCGCACACCGGGCGCTGGTCCGTGCCGGTGATCGCGGCGATGGCCGCGCACACCCACCGCGCCACCGGGGCGACCGACGTCGTGGTCCGGCTGTTCATGGCCGCCCGGCTCGGCCCGCACGCCCTGCGCACGCCGTCCATGCAGGTCAACGACGTGCCGCTGCGGCTGCGCGTACGCCCGTCCGACACCTTCGCGCAGCTGTGCGCGCAGGTCGCCGAGCGGCTGCCGGACGTGACCCGGCACCAGCGGTTCCCGGTCGGCCGGGCGCACCGGGACGTGTCCGGCCCGGCGGTCAACGTGCTGCCCTTCGCCGTCGACCGGGTGCGGGCGGGCCGGGTCGACGCGCAGGTGCGGCACCTGGCGTCCGGGCCGGTGCGCGACCTGGTGCTGGACGCGAGCCCGGCCGACGGCCTGCGGCTGACGTTCAACGGGCACCCCGGCCGGTTCACGCCGGAGAGCCTGGCCGGCCACCGCGACCGGTACGTGCGGCTGCTCGCCGCCGCGACCCGGGAGCCGGACCGCCCGATCGGCGGCCTGGACCCGTCCACCGACGCCGAGCGCAGGTGGCACGCCGGCACGCCCCCGCCGGACGCCCGCCCGGTCCTGGCGGCGGTGCGGGCGCAGGACCCGGCCGCCGAGGCGGTGGTGTTCGCGGGCGCGCGGATCACCTACGGGGAGCTGGCATCCCGGTCGGACCGGGTCGCCCGGGGGCTGCGCCTGGCCGGGGTCGGCGTCGGATCCCGGGTCGCCGTGGCGCTGCCGCGCTCGGTGGAACTGGTGGTGGCGCTGCTCGGCGTGCTCAAGGCCGGCGCGGCCTACCTGCCGGTGGAGCCCGACCTGCCCGCGCACCGGGTCGACCGGCTCACGGCGGGCGCGGCGTTCACGATCACCACCGCCACCGGCGAGTTCCCCGACGAGGACGCCACGCCGTTCGACGCCGGGGTGCTCGGTGCCGACGCCGCCTACGTCCTGCACACCTCGGGCTCGACCGGCACGCCCAAGGGCGTCGTGATCACGCACGACGGCCTGGCCAACCGGCTGGCCGGGATGCGCGAGCGGCACGGGACCACCGCCGCCGACCGCGTGCTGCACAAGACCCCCATCGGGTTCGACGTCTCGGTGTGGGAGCTGCTGCTGCCCCTGACCTGCGGCGCGACCCTGGTCGTGGCCGAACCGGGCGCGCACCGCGACCCGGCCGCGCTGACCGCCCTGCTCGCCGCCGAGCGGGTCACCGTCGCGCACTTCGTGCCGTCGCTGCTCGCCGTGTTCCTGGCCGACGGCGCGTTCCCGGACTCGCTGCGGCTGCTGGTGTCCAGCGGCGAAGCCCTGCCGCCGGAGCTGGTCCGCCGCTGCCGCGCGGCGACCTCGGCGCGCCTGTTCAACTACTACGGGCCCACCGAGGCGTCGATCGACGCGACGGCGTGGGAGTGCGACGACTCCGGCGCGGTGCCGATCGGCACGCCCGTCGCGGGTGCGGCGGCCTACGTGCTGGACGCCGCGCTCGCCCCCGCACCGGCCGGCGCGGTCGGCGAGCTGTACCTGGCGGGCGTGCAGCTGGCCCGGGGCTACCTCGACCTGCCCACCGGCACCGCCGAGCGGTTCGTGGCCGACCCGCACGGCCCGGCGGGCTCCCGGATGTACCGGACCGGCGACCTGGCCCGGCGGCGCGCCGACGGCGTGCTGGAGTACGCGGGCCGGGCCGACGACCAGGTCAAGGTCAACGGCCAGCGGGTCGAGCCCGGCGAGGTGCAGGCGGTGCTGGCCGGGCTGCCCGGCGTCGACCGCGCGGTCGTGGTCGCCCGGCGCACCGCCACCGGCGGCACCCACCTCGTCGGCTACCTGACCGGCGCGCCGCGGGCCGAGCCGAGGGCGTGGCTGGCCGCCCGGCTGCCCGCGTTCCTGGTGCCCGCCGCCGTGCTCACCGTGCCCGAGATCCCGTTGACGCCCAACGGGAAGCTGGACCGGCGCGCGTTGCCCGCGCCGGACGCCCCCACCGGGCGAGACCCGCGCACCGGCACCGAGCGCGTGCTGCGCGACCTGCTCGCCGACCTGCTCGACCGGCCGGACCTGGGCGTCGAGGACGACCTGTTCGCGGCGGGCGCGGACAGCATCCACGCCATCCGCCTGGTCGGCCGCGCCCGCGCGGCGGGACTGCTGCTCGCCGCCCGCGACGTGCTCGACCACCCCACCGTCGCCGCGCTCGCCGAGGTGGCGGGCCGCGCGGTGGTCGAGGTGGACGACCCGGTCGGCGAGGTGCCGGCCACGCCGATGGCGAGGTGGCTGGCCGGGCTCGGCGGCCCGACCGACGGGTTCGCCCAGTCCGTGCTGCTGGTCGCCGAACCCGGGCTGGACCTCGCCCGGCTGACGGCCGCCTGGCAGGCGGTGCTGGACCGGCACGACGCGCTGCGGCTGCGCGGCTCGACCGTGCGCCCGGTGGGCGCGGTGTCGGCGGCGGACTGGGTGGTCCGAGGCGTCGACGTCGCCGCCGAGCGGGAGGCCGCCCGGAGCGCGCTGGCACCCCGCGACGGGGTCGTCGGCCGGGTCGTGTGGTTCGACCGGGGCGCGGAACCGGGCCGGTTGCTGCTGGTGCTGCACCACCTCGTGGTCGACGGCGTGTCCTGGCGGGTGCTGCTGCCCGACCTGGCCGAAGCGCTCGCCGCGCTCGGCGAGGGCCGGCCCGCGCGGCTCTCGCCCGCCGGCGCGTCGTGGCGGCGCTGGGCTGCCGCACTGCCCGCCGAGGAACCGGGCGAACCGGTCGCGAGTCCGGAGTGGACGATCGGCGACCGGCCGCCGGACCCGGCCGTCGACGTGCGCGGCACCGCCCGGACGATCACCGTCACGCTGTCCGCCGACCTCACCGACACCCTGGTCACCGCGCTGCCCGCAGCGGTGCGGGGCACCGCCGAGGACGTGCTGCTCGCCGCGCTGGTCCGCGCGGTCGGCGAACCGCTGGCCGTCGACGTCGAGCGGCACGGCCGCGACCAGGTGCCCGGTCTGGACGTGAGCACGACGGTCGGCTGGTTCACCCGGATCGTGCCGGTCCGCCTCGACCTCGCCGAGCAGCAGCTCAAGCGCACCAAGGAGGACCTGCGCCGGCCCGCGCGCCCGACCGCGCCGCCGATCGGCTTCACCTACCTGGGCCGGATCGACCCGCCCGGCTGGGCGTTCGCCGACGAACCCGGCGTCGAGCCGGTCGCGCTGCTCGCCGACGACGCGCTGCCGTTCGCGCACCGGCTGGAGATCGACGCGCACGTCCGGGACGGCGCGCTGACCGCCGCGTGGACGTTCCCCGGCACCCTGCTCGACGACGCCCCGGTGCGCGCGCTGGCCGACCGCTGGGTGGCCGCGCTGCACGACCTCGCCGGGCGGACGGCCGGCGGGCTGACCCCCTCGGACGTGCCGCTGGTCGAGATCGGCCAGGACGAACTCGACCGGTTCCCCGGCGCGGTCGACGTGCTGCCGCTGGCCCCGCTCCAGGAAGGGCTGCTGTTCCTGGCCCTGTACGAGGAGGAGGACCCGTACGTCGGCCAGCTCGTCCTGCGCGTCGAAGGCGGGGTCGACGTGGACCGACTGCGCGCCGCCGCGACCGCGTTGCTGCGCCGGCACCCCAACCTGCGCGCCGGCTTCCGCAGCCGCTCGCACGGCGCGCCCGTGCAGGTCGTGCCCGCCGCCACCGGGGCGGTGGTCGCCGTGCGGGACGCCGGGGAGGACCTGGCGCGGTTCCTGGCCGCCGACCGGGCGCGCGGGTTCAGCGTGGTGCGCCCGCCGCTGCTGCGGTTCACCGTGCTCGGCGACCGGCTGGTGGTCACCCACCACCACCTCCTGCTCGACGGCTGGTCGCTGCCGCTGCTGGTGCACGAGCTGTTCGCGCTGCACGACGGCGTCGACCTGCCGCCCGCGCCCCGCTACCGCGACTACCTCGCCTGGTCGGCCCGGCAGGACCGGGCGCGGTCGGTCGCCCGTTGGCGGGCCGAACTCGACGGCCTGACCGGGCCGACGCTGCTCGCGCCCGCCGCCGGCGGACCGGGCCACGCCGTGCACGAGGTGGCCGTGCCCGAGGACGTCACGGCCGCGATCACCGCCCTCGCGCGCTCGCGCGGCACCACCCTCAACACCGTCGTGCAGGCGTTGTGGGCGTTGGTGCTCAGCGGCGCGACCGGACGCGACGACGTGGTGTTCGGCGCGACGGTGTCCGGCCGGCCCGCCGAGCTGCCCGGCGTGGAGTCCATGATCGGCCTGTTCATCAACACGCTGCCGGTGCGCGCCCGGCTGGACCCGGCGCGGTCGTTCGCCGACCTGCTGCACGACCTGCGCCGGCGGCAGGCCGACCTGGCCGACCACCACCAGGTCGGGCTGGCCGACCTGACCCGGGGCGGCGACCTGTTCGACACCGTGCTGGCGTTCGAGAACTACCCCGCGCCACCGGCCGGCCGCCGGATCCGGGCCGACCTGGTCGAGCGGTCGCACTACCCGCTGACCCTCTCGGTGTTCCCGGAACCGGCGCTGCGGCTGCGGTTCGCGCACCTCACCGGCCGCATCGACGGCCCGACCGCCGCCGCGCTCGCGGACCGGCTGGTCGCGCTGGCCACCCGGGTCGCGCACGACTTCGACGTGCCGCTGGGCGCGCTGGTCACGCCGGGGGACCGGGCGCTCACCACGACCCCCGCCGCCGTCGAGCCCCTGCCCGCGCCCGCCGGCACCCCGCAGGAACAACGCCTGCGCGACCTGGCCGCCGAGGTGCTCGGCGTGCCCGACCTGGCCGCCGACGACGGGTTCTTCGCCCACGGCGGCACGTCGATCCTGATGATCCGGCTGGCCCACCGGGTGCGCGACGAGTTCGGCCTGCGGCTGACGCTGCGCGACGTGTTCGCCGCGCCCACCGCCGCCGGGCTCGCCGCCCGGCTCGCCGCGTCCGCCCCCGACGTGGCCGGGGTGGTCGCCGCGCCGCGCCCGGACCGGGTGCCGCTGTCGTTCACCCAGGAACGGATGTGGTTCCTCCAGCGCCTCCAGGGCGGTTCCGGCACCTACAACATCCCGCTGGCGATCCGGCTGGCCGGCCCCGTCGACGCCGGGGCGCTGGCCGCCGCGCTCGCCGACGTCGTGGACCGGCACGAGCCGCTGCGCACCGTGTACCCGGAGGACGCGGACGGGCCGCACCAGGTCGTGCTGCCGCCCGGCGGCGGACCGGCGCTGGAGGTCCTCGACGGCCCCGACCCCGACCTGACCGGGCCCGCCGCGCGGCCGTTCGACCTGACCGCCGACCTGCCGGTGCGCGCCACCCTGTTCCGCACCGGGCCCGAGACGGCCGTGCTGCTGCTCGTGGTGCACCACATCGCCACCGACGGCTCGTCCATGCGCCCGCTGGCCGACGACCTCACCGCCGCCTACACCGCGCGGCTGGCCGGCCGCCCGCCGCGCTACCCGCCGCTGGACGTGCAGTACGCGGACTTCGCGCTGTGGCAGCGCGGCACGCTCGCCGCCGAGCTGGACCGCCAGGTCGAGCACTGGCGGGAACGGCTCGCCGGGCTGCCGCAGGAGGTCACGTTCCCGACCGACCGGCCACGCCCGGCGGTCGCCACGCACGCGGGCGCGCACGTGCCGTTCGAGGTGCCGCCCGAGCTGTACGCGGCGGTGCTCGACCTCGCCGGGCGCACCGGCAGCACCCCGTTCATGGTGCTCCAGGCGGCTGTGGCGCTGCTGCTGACCAAGCTGGGCGCGGGCGAGGACGTGCCGATCGGCGGCGCGGTCGCCAACCGCGCCGACTCGGTGCTGGACCGGGTCGTCGGCGTGTTCATCAACACCGTCGTCTACCGCTTCGACACCTCCGGGGACCCGGCGTTCACCGAGCTGCTCGACCGGGTCCGGGACACCGGGCTGTCCGCCTACGCCGCCCAGGACGTGCCCTTCGAGCGGCTGGTGGAGCAGCTCAAGCCCGAGCGGTCCCGGTCCCGGCACGTGTTCTTCCAGGTCATGGTGGCGTTGCTGGACTTCTCCGACGCCGACCTGGAACTGCCCGGCGCGCACGCGGACGTCGACCCGGTCACCACGGCCACCTCGAAGTTCGACGTGCACTTCGACTGCGTGGTCGACGGCGACCGGCTGCGCTGCCGGCTGGAGTACGCCACCGACCTGTACGACCGGAGCACCGCCGAGTCGTTCGCCGAGCGGTTCCTGCGGGTGCTGGCCGCCGTCACCGCCGACCCCGGCCGCCGGGTGTCCGAAGTGGACGTGCTGTCGGCGCGGGAGCGCCGCCAGGTGCTGCACGCGTGGAACGACACCGCCGCGAGCTGGGACGAACCGTCGATCGTGGAGCTGCTGGAGGCGCAGGACCCGGCCGGCGTCGCGGTGGTCTTCGAGGACGAGCGGGTCACCTACGGCGAGTTCAACGGCCGGGTCAACCGGCTGGCGCGGGCGCTGCGCCGGCGCGGGATCGGGCCCGAGTCGCGGATCGCGGTCATGCTGCCGTACTCGGTGGACCTGGTCGTCGCGCTGTGGGCGGTGATCAAGGCCGGCGCGTCCTACGTCCCGGTCGACACCGGCTACCCGCCGGACCGGATCGCCTACCTGCTGGCCGACTCCGGCGCGGCGCTGCTGATGGCGCGGGTCGACGTCGAGGGGTTCGAGCGGATCCCGGTCGACGCGCCCGACGAGTCGTCGGCGAACCTCGGCGTCCTCGCGCACGGCGACAACGGCTCGTACATCATCTACACCTCCGGCTCCACCGGCCGTCCCAAGGGGACGGTCAACACCTACGCGGCGATGGCCAACCGGTTCAACTGGATGCAGCGGGACTACCCGCTCGGCCCGGCCGACCGGGTGCTCCAGGCGACCCCCACCGGGTTCGACGTCTCGGTGTGGGAGGTGTTCTGGACGCTGTCGCGCGGCGCGGCGCTGGTCGTGCCGAAGCCCGGCGGGCACCGCGACCCGGTCTACCTGTCGCGGCTGATGCACCGCGAGTCGGTCACCGTCGCGCACCTCGGCGCGACCCGGCTGGCCGCGTTCCTCGCCGAAGCCCCATTGCCCGCGTCCGTGCGGTACGTCGAGTCCGGCGACGAGGTGATGCCCGCCGAGCTGATCCGCCGGTTCCACCGCGAGTCCACCGCCGTGTTGACCAACGCCTACGGGCCGACCGAGGCCGCGATCGACGTCACCCGCTGGACCACGCCCGCCGAACCCGGCGTGGTGCTGATCGGCGGCCCGGTCGCGAACACCCGCGCGTACGTGCTGGACGCCCGGCTCGCGCCGGTGCCGCCCGGCGTCCGGGGCGAGCTGTACCTGGGCGGCGTGCAGCTGGCCCGGGGCTACCTCGACCGGCCCGCGCTGACCGCGCAGCGGTTCGTCGCCGACCCGTTCGGCGCGCCCGGCGAGCGGCTCTACCGCACCGGGGACCTGGTGCGCTGGACCACCGGCGGCGAACTGGAGTACTTCGGCCGCGCCGACGACCAGGTCAAGCTGCGCGGCCAGCGGATCGAACTGGGCGAGATCGAGTCCGTGATGGCCGGGCACCCCGGCGTGGCGCGCGCCGCCGCCGCGGTGCACGACCAGCGGCTGGTCGGCTACGTGGTGCTCGCCGCGCCGGTCGACCACGCCGAGCTGCGCGACCGGCTCGCCGCCACGCTGCCCGCGCACATGGTGCCGCCGCTGGTGCTGGAGCTGCCCGCGTTCCCGCAGACCCCCAGCGGCAAGCTGGACCGCGCCGCGCTGCCCGCGCCGGACTTCGCGCCGCTGACCGGGCGCGCGCCCGCCGGTCCCCGCGAAGAACTCCTGTGCGCGCTGTTCGCCGAGGTGACCGGTGTGCCCGGGGTGTTCGCCGACGACGACTTCTTCGCGCTGGGCGGCCACTCGCTGTCGGTCGCGCGGCTGGCCAACCGGATCCGCGCCACGTTCGGCGTCGAGGTCGAACTCGCCACCCTGTTCGACCACTCGACCCCCGCCGCGATCGCCGAACGCCTCGACGGCGCGGCGGCCCGGCGGCCCGCCGTGACCCCGAGGCCGGCCGGTGACCGGGTGCCGCTCTCGCACGCCCAGGAGCGGCTGTGGTTCCTGCACCGGCTGGAGGGGCCGTCGGCGACCTACAACCTGCCGATCGCGCTGCGGCTGTCCGGCGAGCTGGACGTGGCGGCGCTGGCCGCCGCGCTGGACGACGTCGGCGCGCGGCACGAGGCGCTGCGCACGGTCGTCACCGAGGACGGGCACGGGCCGTGCCAGGTCCTGCTGCCCGCCATCCCGCCGCTGACCACCGTGCGCGCCGACGGCCTGGACGCGGCCGGCGTCGACGCGGCGCTGGCCGAGGTCGTCGGCACCCCGTTCGACCTGTCCGCCGAGGCGCCGATCCGGGCCACCCTGTTCGACCTCGGCGGCGGCGAGCACGTGCTGCTGATCGTGCTGCACCACATCGCCGGCGACGCGGCCTCGATGTTCCCGCTGGCCGACGACTTCACCACCGCCTACGCGGCCCGCGCGGGCGGCGGGCGCCCGCCGTGGGCGGCGCTGGAGGTCCAGTACGCCGACTACGCGGTGTGGCAGCGCGACGCGGCGGCCGGGCGGCTGGCGGACGGGCTGGCGCACTGGACCTCCGTGCTGGCCGGGATGCCCGAGCAGCACGGGCTGCCGACCGACCGGCCGCGCCCCGCCGTCTCGTCCTACCGGGGCGCGACGGTGGAGTTCGCGGTGCCCGCCGAGGTCCACCGGGGGCTGGTCGACCTCGCCCGCACCCACCACGTCACCTTGTTCATGGTCGTGCACGCCGCCCTCGCCGCGCTGCTGCACCGCTCGGGCGCGGGCGACGACGTGGTGATCGGCTCGCCGGTCGCCAACCGGCCGGACGAGGCGCTGGCCCGGCTCGTCGGGTTCTTCGTCAACAGCCTGGTGCTGCGGGTCGACCTGTCCGGCGACCCGAGCTTCGCCGAGCTGCTGGGCCGCGTGCGCGCGGTGGACCTGGCCGCGTACGCGCACCAGGACGTGCCGTTCGAGCGCGTGGTGGAGGCGGTGAACCCGGCCCGCTCGACCAGCCGGCACCCGCTGTTCCAGGTCCAGCTCAACTGGGCCGACGCCGACCAGCAGGAGATCTACGAGCTGGCCGTGGACCTGCCCGGGGTGACCGGCCGGGTGGTGCCGCTGACCTCCGCCACCGCCAAGTTCGACCTGGCGTTCTTCCTCACCGAGCAGCGCGCGGGCGGGCTGTCCGGGCTGCTGGAGTTCGCGACCGACCTGTTCGACCCGGCCACCGCGCGGCGGCTCGTCGCGCGCTTGGTGGACGTGCTGGCGTCGGTGGCGGCCGAGCCGCAGCGGCGGGTCGGCGACCTGGACGTGGTCGGCGACGCCGAGCGGGCGCTCGTGGCGCGCTGGAACGACACCGCGCACGAGCTGCCCCCGGGCACGCTCACCGACCTGGTCGAGGCGCGGGTGGCGCTGCACCCGGACGCACCGGCCGTGGTGTTCGGCGCGACCACGCTGTCCTACCGGGACCTGGACGCGCGCGCCACCGCGCTGGCCCGGCGGCTGGCCGAGCTGGGCGCGGGCCCGGAGCGGTTCGTGGCCGTGCTGCTGCCCACCTCCGAACTGGTCCCGGTGGCGTTGCTGGCCGTGCTCAAGTCCGGCGCGGCCTACCTGCCGCTGGACCTCGGCCACCCGGCGCGGCGGCTGGCGTTCATGCTCGACGACATCGCGCCGGTCGCGGTGATCACCACCCCGGAGTTCGCCGACCGCGCGGGCGCGATCCCCGTGGTGTCGCCGCTGGACAGCGGCACCGGCGAGGTCGGGCGGGCGCGGCCGGGCAACGCCGCGTTCGTGATCTTCACCTCCGGCTCGACCGGCCGGCCCAAGGCCGTCGTGGTCGAGCACCGCTCCCTGGTCGCCTACCTGGCCTGGGCCGCGCACGAGTACGACGGCCTGCGCGGGCGGGCGCTGGTGCACTCGCCGGTCGCGTTCGACCTGACCGCCACCGGGCTGTGGGGCCCGCTGATCTCCGGCGGCTCGGTGGAACTGGTCGGCTGGGGCGCGGCCGGTCCGCAGGGCTCGGTCGGGCGGCCCGACTTCGTCAAGGCCACCCCCAGCCACCTGCCGCTGCTGGGCGAGGTGCCCGACGAGTTCTCGCCCCGCCACCAGCTCGTGCTCGGCGGCGAGTCGCTGCCCTCCGACACGCTCGCCGTGTGGCGGGCCGCGCACCCCGGCGCGACCGTCCTCAACGAGTACGGGCCCACCGAGACCACGGTGGGCTGCACGGTGTTCCGGGTCGCGCCCGGCGACACCGTGCCGCCCGGTGTCGTCACCATCGGCACGCCCGCGTGGAACACCGCCGCCCGCGTCCTGGACGACCGGCTGCGCCCCGCCCCGATCGGCGTGGTCGGCGAGCTGTACATCGCGGGCGAGCTGGTCACCCGCGGCTACCACGGCCGGCCGGGGCTGACCTCGGGCCGGTTCGTCGCCGACCCGGAGGGCCCGGCGGGCAGCCGGATGTACCGGACCGGCGACCTGGCCCGGTGGACGCCCGCCGGCCTGCTGGAGTTCGCCGGCCGGGTGGACGACCAGGCCAAGATCCGCGGGTTCCGGATCGAACCCGGCGAGGTCGAGGCCGTGCTCACCGCCGTGCCGGGGATCGCGCACGCGGCCGTCGTGGTGCGCGAGGACCGGCCGGGCGACAAGCGCCTGGTCGCCTACGTCGTGCCCGAGGCGGAGGTGGACGTCGAGACCCTGCGGACGGCCGCCGCGCGGGCGCTGCCGGACTACTCGGTGCCCTCCGCGTTCGTGGTGCTCGACTCGTTGCCGCGCACCGTCAACGGCAAGCTCGACCGGCGCGCCCTGCCCGCGCCGGACGTGACCGGTCCGGGCCGCGCGCCCGCGCCGGGCCTGGAAACCCGGGTGGCCGAGGTGTTCGCCGACGTCCTGGGCGTGCCCGAGGTCGGCGCGGAGCAGGACTTCTTCCGGTCCGGCGGGCACTCGCTGCTGGCCGTCCGGCTGGTCAACCGGGTGCGCGAGGTGTTCGACGCCGAACTGTCCGTCCGGGACGTGTTCGAGCACCCGACCGTGGTCGGCGTCGCCGGGCTGCTCGCCGACACCGCGCCCGCCCGGCCGCCGCTGGCCGCCCGGCCCCGGCCGGCGCGCGTCCCGCTCTCGGCCGCGCAGCAGCGGATGTGGTTCCTGGACCGGCTGGACGGGCCGTCCGCGAGCTACACCATCCCGGTCGCGCTGCACCTGGCCGGCGAACTCGACGTGGCCGCGCTGCGGGCGGCGTTCGGCGATGTCGTGGCACGGCACGAAGTTCTGCGCACGGTGATCGCCGCCGACGCGGACGGGCCGCACCAGGTGCTGCTGGCCGGCGAGCCCCCGTTCACCGTCGAGGAGCACTCGGCCGCCGCCCTGGACCGCGCGGCGGACCGGGTGTTCGACATCGGCGCGGAGCACCCGGTGCACGCGACGCTGTTGCGGGCCGGCGACCGCGAGCACGTGCTCGTGCTGGTGGTGCACCACATCGCGGGCGACGGGACGTCCCTGCGCGTGCTGGCGGCGGACCTCGCCGCCGCGTACGCCGCCCGCCTGGCCGGGCACGCCCCGGACCGGCCGCCGCTGCCCGTCCAGTACGCGGACTTCGCGCTGTGGCAACGGGAACTGCCCGACGACGACATCCCGTTCTGGACCGCCGCGCTCGCCGGCGCACCCGAGCGGACCACCCTGCCCGCCGACCGGCCGAGCCCCGCGACGCCGTCGCACCGGGGCGCGACCCACCGGTTCACGGTGCCCGCCGGGCTGCGCGCGGCCGTGGCGGAGCTGGGCCGGGAGCGGGGCGCCAGCGAGTTCATGGTGCTGCACGCCGCCCTGGCGGCGCTGCTGAGCCGCTCCGGCGCGGGGACCGACGTGGTGATCGGCACGCCCGTGGAAGGACGCCCGGACCGCGCGGCCGAAGACCTCGTCGGCCTGTTCGCCACCACGCTCGCGCTGCGCGCCGACCTGTCCGGCGACCCGACGTTCGCCGAACTGCTGGCCCGCGTGCGCGCCGCCGACCTGGCCGCCTACGCGCACGCCGGCACACCGTTCGAACAGCTCGTGGAGGTGCTCAACCCGACCCGCTCCCGGGCGTGGCACCCGGTGTTCCAGGTGATGCTCGCGGTCAACCCGCCCAGCGCCGCGCCCTCGCTGCCGGGCCTGGCCGTGTCGCTGGTGGACCTGCCCGCGCACCGGGCGAAGTTCGACCTCTCGCTGCTGCTGGAGGAGACCGCGACCGGCTGGACCGGGGTCGTGGAGTACGCCACCGACCTGTTCGACCCCGGCACCGTCGAGGCGCTGGCCGGGCGGTTCGCGCGGCTGCTCGCGGACGCCGTCGCCGACCCGTCCCGACCGGTGCGCGACCTGGCGCCGCCCACCCCCGCCGAACTCGCCGTGACGGCGGCCCGCAACGCCACGGCCCGCGACCGGTCCGACGCGCTCGTCGTCGACCTGGTCGAAGCGCAGGTCGACCGTACGCCGGACGCGGTCGCCGTGCTCTCCGCCGGCACCTCGCTGCGCTACGCCGAACTCGACCGGCGGGCCAACCGGCTCGCCCACCACCTCGCCGGGCACGGCGTCGGGCCGGGTGACGTGGTCGCCGTCGTGCTGCCGCTCTCGGCGGACCTGGTGGTGGCGCTGCTCGGCGTGCTCAAGTCCGGCGCGGCCTACCTGCCGATCGACCACGCCGACCCGCCCGCGCGGGTGGCGTCGCTCGCGGCCGGCGCGCGGCTGGTGCTCACCGAGGTCCCCGCCCTGGCCGGCCAACCCGACCACCGGCCTGGGATCGCGGTGCACCCGCGCTCGGCCGCGTACGTGATCTCCACGTCCGGCTCGACCGGCCGGCCCAAGGGCGTGGTGGTCGAGCACGTGGCGCTGGCCGGCTACCTGCGCACGGCGGCGCAGCTGTACCCGGCGGCCTCCGGTGAGGCCCTGGTGCACACCTCGCCCGCCTTCGACATGCCGGTGACCGTGCTGTTCACCCCGCTGACCACCGGCGGGCGGGTGCGGTTGGGCGCCCTGGCCGGCGCGCCGGACCTGCTCAAGGTCACGCCCAGCCACCTGCCCCTGCTCGACGGGGTGTCCGCGCGGACCCTGGTCGTCGGCGGCGAGGCGCTCGACGGCGCGGCGTTGGCCCGGTGGCGGGCGCGCCACCCGGACGCGCTGGTGGTCAACGAGTACGGGCCCACCGAGGCCACCGTGGGCTGCGTCGCGCACGTCGTGCCGCCCGACGCCTCGGGTCCCGTGCCGATCGGCCGGCCGCTGCCCGACGCGCGCGCGTACGTCCTGGACGAGCGGCTGCGGCCGGTGCCCGACGGCGTCTGGGGCGAGCTGTACCTGGCCGGTCCCGGCCTGGCGCGCGGGTACGCCGGACTGCCCGGCGCGACCGCCGAGCGGTTCGTGGCCGACCCGCACGGCGGGCCGGGGGAGCGGATGTACCGGGTCGGCGACCGCGCCCGGTGGACCTCCGCCGGCGTGCTGGAGTTCGGCGGCCGGGTGGACGAGCAGGTCAAGGTGCGCGGGTACCGGGTCGAGCCGGGCGAGGTCGAGGCCGCGCTGACCGCCCTGGCGGGCGTGCGGCGGGCCGCGGTCGTCGTCCGGGAGCAGGCGCTGGTCGCCTACGTGGTGGCCGACGGCGTGCTGCCCGACGTCCGGGCGGCGCTGGCCGCCGTGCTGCCCGCCCACCTGGTGCCCTCGGCGGTCGTCGAGCTGGACGCGATCCCGTTGACCCGCAACGGCAAACTCGACCGCGCCGCGCTGCCCGCGCCCACCGCGCCCGCCGGCCGCGCCCCGCGCGACCAGGTCGAGGAGCTGCTGTGCGGGCTGTTCGCCGACGTGCTGGGCGTGCCCGGGGTCGGCCCCGACGACGACTTCTTCGCGCTGGGCGGGCACTCCCTGCTGGCCACCGCGCTGGTCAACCGGATCCGCGCGGCCACCGGCGCGGACGTGGACCTGCGCCGGGTGTTCGACACCCCGACCGCCGCCGGGCTCGCCGCCTCGGTGACCGGCGGCCGGCGCGCCGAGCCGTTCCGCGCGCTGCCCCGACCCGAGCGGCTGCCGCTGTCGTTCGCCCAGGAACGCCTGTGGTTCCTGCACCAGTTGGACGGCCCGTCGGCCACCTACAACGTGCCGGTCGCGCTGCGGCTGACCGGTGCCGTGGACGTCGCGGCGCTGACCTCGGCGATCGCCGACGTGGTCGGCCGGCACGAAACCCTGCGCACCACCTACCGGGACGGTCACCAGGTCGTGCACGCCGCCGGCCCGCCGGCCGAGGTCGTGGACGACTCGGACTCGGCGGTCGCCGACGTGGTCGGGCACCGGTTCGACCTGGCCGCCGAACCGCCGTTCCGCGCCCGCCTGGTGCGCCGCGCCGACGATCTGCTGCTCGTCCTGGTGCTGCACCACATCGCGGGCGACGCGGTGTCCATGACGACCCTGGCCCGCGACCTGTCCACCGCCTACACCGCGCGCCGCGCGGGCCTGGCACCCGACCTCCCGCCGCCCGCCGTCCAGTACGCCGACCTCACGCTGTGGCAGCGGCACGTGCTCGGCTCGGACCGCGACCCCGGCAGCGCGCTCTCCCGCCAACTGGCGCACTGGGTGGACCTGCTGGCCGACGCGCCCGCCGAGCTGGCGCTGCCCACCGACCGGCCGCGCCCCGCCGTCGCCTCGCACCGGGGCGACGTGGTCGCGTTCGCCGTGCCGGGCGCGGCGCGGCTGACCGCCCTGGCCCGCGCGCACGGGGCCACCCTGTTCATGGTGCTGCACGCCGCGTTCGCGGCCCTGCTCGGCAAGCACGGCGCGGGCACCGACATCGTGCTGGGCGCGCCGGTCGCCGGCCGCACCGACGAGGCCACCCGCGACGTGGTCGGCCTGTTCGTGAACACGCTGGTGCTGCGGGTGGACCTGTCCGGCGACCCGACCTTCGCCGAACTGCTGGCCCGCGTCCGCGCGGTCGACCTGGACGCCTACGCCCACCAGGACGTGCCCTACGAACGCCTGGTGGAGGAGCTGAACCCGGAGCGCTCCACGGCGCGGCAGCCGATCGTGCAGGCGACCGTCGGCCTGGACAACACCGGCGGGCCCACGGCGCTCGACCTGCCCGGCGTGACCGCGACACCGCACCCCCTGGCCTCGCCGTCGGCGAAGTTCGACCTCTCGCTCACGTTCGTCCAGGCCCCGGACGACGCGGTGGCGGCCACGCTGGAGTTCGCCGCGGACCTGTTCGACCGCGCCACGGTCGAAGCCCTCGCGGCCCGCCTGGTCCGCCTGCTGTCCGCCGTGCGGGCCGCGCCGGACACCCCGCTGAGCCGGCTCGACGTGCTCTCCGCCGACGAGCGCCGCCGCGTGCTGCACGACTGGCAGGGCGACACCCGCGACCCGGCGGGGCACACCGTCACCGGCCTGTTCGCCGACCGGGTCGCCGCCGACCCGGACGCGATCGCGGTGGTCGCCGGCGGGCACGCCCTCACCTACGCCGACCTCGACGCCGCCTCCGGCCGGCTGGCCGCGCGGCTGCGCGCCCTGGGCGTGCGGCCCGAGTCCGCCGTGGCGCTGCGGGTGGCCCGGTCGGCGGACCTGGTCGTGGCCACCCTCGCGGTCCTGCGCGCGGGCGGCGCGTACGTGCCGCTGGACACCCGGCACCCCGACGCCCTGCTGGAGCGCATCCTCGCCGACACGGCGGCGGTCGCCGTGGTGACCGACGACGGCGTCGACCACGGCCTGCCCGCCATCCACCTCGGCCGGACCCCACCCGCGCCGACGCCCGACCCGGCGGGCCCCGACGCGCCCGCCCACCCCGACCAGCTCGCGTACGTCATGTACACCTCGGGCTCGACCGGCACGCCCAAGGGCGTCGCGGTGACGCACCGGGACGTCGTGGCGCTGGCCACCGACCCGACCTGGCGGGGCGGGGCCCACGAACGGGTCCTGCTGCGGTCCCCGCACGCGTTCGACGCCTCGACCTACGAGCTGTGGACGCCGCTGCTGTCCGGCGGCCGGGTCGTCGTCGCGCCGCCCGGCGAACCGGACCCGGCCGCGCTGCGCCGCCTCCTGGTGGACGAGAAGGTCACCGCCGCGTTCCTCACCGCCGCGCTGTTCACCGTGCTGGCCGAGGAGGACCCGGCGGTGCTGGCCGGGCTGCGCGAGGTGTGGACCGGCGGCGAGGCCGCCTCGCCCGACGCGGTCCGCCGGGCGCTCGCCGCCGGCGTGGCCCCGGTGAACGGGTACGGGCCGACCGAGACCACCACGTTCGCCACCGCCCACCGGGTCACCGGGGTGCCCGGCGGCACCGTCCCGATCGGCCGCCCGCTCGCCGGGCGGCGCGCCTACGTGCTCGACGCCCGGCTGAACCCGGTGCCGCCGGGCGTGACCGGCGAGCTGTACCTGGCGGGCGCGGGCGTGGCGCGCGGGTACCTCGGGCTGCCCGGCGCGACCGCCGAGCGGTTCGTGGCCGACCCGTTCGGCCCGCCCGGCGCGCGCGCCTACCGGACCGGCGACCTCGTCCGGCACGACGCCGAGGGGCTGCTGGAGTTCGTCGGGCGGGCCGACGCCCAGGTCAAGGTCCGCGGGTTCCGGATCGAGCCGGGCGAGGTCGAGGCGGCGCTGACCGCCGACCCGGACGTCCGCCAGGCCGTCGTGGCGGTGCGCGAGGACGCCGGCGGCGAGCGGGTGCTGCTCGCCTACGCGGTGCCCCGCCCCGGCCGCCGGCCGGACCGCGACCGGCTGCGCGCGGTGCTGGAGAGCACCCTGCCGCACTACGCCGTGCCGTCCGCGATCATCGTCCTGGACGCGCTGCCGACCACCCCCAACGGCAAGCTCGACCACCGCGCGCTGCCCGCGCCGGTCCCGGACGCCGGACGCGGCCGAGGCCCCCGGTCGCCGCGCGAGGAGGTGCTCGCCCGGCTGTTCGTGGAGGTGCTGGGCGTGCCGGCGGTGTCCGTGGACGACGACTTCTTCGCCCTGGGCGGCCATTCGCTGCGGGTCACCCGGCTGGTCAGCCGGGCCCGCGCGGTGCTCGGCGTCGAACTGCCCGCCCGCGACGTGTTCGAGGCGCGCACCGTCGCCGGCCTGGCCGCCCGGCTGGACCGGCTCGACGCGGCCCGCCCGGGGGTGGTCGCGCTGCCGCCGGCCGACCGGGTGCCGCTGTCGTCCGCCCAGCGCAGGCTGTGGTTCCTGCACCGCTTCGAGGGCCCGTCACCCACCTACACCATCCCGCTGGCGCTGCGGCTGCACGGCGTGCTCGACACCGACGCGCTGGTGTCGGCGGTCGCCGACGTGGTGCGCCGGCACGACGTCCTGCGCACCGTGTTCGCCGAGGACGACGCCGGGCCGCACCAGGTCGTCCGGCCCGGCGCGGACGGCGTCGCCGAGGTGCTCGACGTGCGGCCCGACGAGGTGGCCGACCGGGTCGCGGCCGAGGTCGCCCGCCCGTTCGACCTGGCCGGCGAGGTCCCGGTGCGGGTCCGGGTGCTGCGCGCCGGACCCCGGGAGAGCGTGCTGCTGGTGCTGCTGCACCACATCGCCGGCGACGCCGAGTCGATGCGGGTGCTCGCCGCCGACCTCGCCGCCGCCTACCGCGCCCGGCTGTTCGGCGAGCGCCCGCAGTGGGCGGACCTGCCCGTCCGCTACGCCGACTACGCCCGGTGGCAGCAGGAGGTGCTGGGCGCGGCCGACGACCCGACGAGCTTCGGCGGCCGGCAGGCGGCGCACTGGCGCGACGTGCTGGCCGGGCTGCCCCAGGAGTTGGCGCTGCCGGTCGACCGGCCCCGGCCCGCGACCGCGACGAGCGCGGGCGCGGCCGTGCCGCTGGAGTTCGACGCGGCGGCGCACCGCGCGCTGGCGGCGGTCGCCGAACAGCACGCGGCGACGGTGTTCATGGTGCTGCAAGCCGGCATCGCGGCCCTGCTGACCGCGCTGGGCGCGGGCACCGACATCCCGGTCGGCACACCGGTCGCGGGCCGGGTGGACGACGCGCTGGACGGCGTCGTCGGCCTGTTCCTCAACACGCTGGTGCTGCGCACCGACACCTCGGGCGACCCCGCGTTCGCCGACCTGCTCGGCCGGGTCCGGGCCACCGCGCTGGACGCCTACGCGCACCAGGAGCTGCCGTTCGAGTGGCTGGTCGAGGCGGCCGGCCCGGACCGCGCGCCCGGCCGGCACCCGCTGTTCCAGGTGGCGCTGTCGTTCCGCAACAACGCCGAGGCGGTGTTCGCGCTGCCCGGCCTGACCGCGACGCCGGTCGCCGCCGACCTGCCCGCCGCCAAGTTCGACCTGTCGTTCAGCCTCACCGAGCGGTTCGACGCGCAGGGCCTGCCCGCCGGCGTCGACGGCGAGGTGCAGTACGCCACCGCGCTGTTCGACCGGGACACCGCCGCCGGGATCGCGGCCCGGCTGCGCCGGCTGCTCGACCAGGCCACCGCCGACCCGACCACCCCGATCGGCGCGCTGGACGTGCTGCTGCCCGGCGAGACCGGCGCGGTCGCCGGACCCGCCGCCGACCCCCGGCCGGGCACGCTGGTCGAGGAGTTCGAACGCGCGGTGGCCGCGCACCCGGACGCGGTCGCCGTGCTCGACGGCACCACCGCGATCACCTACCGCGAGTTCGACCGCCGCGCCAACCGGCTGGCGCACCTGCTGATCGGCCGGGGGATCGGACCCGAGTCGGTGGTGGCGCTCGTCCTGCCCCGCTCGGCCGAACTGCTGGTGGCCGCGCACGCGGTGGTCAAGGCCGGTGGCGCGTACGTCTCGCCGGACCTCGACGACCCGAGGCTGCCCGCCCTGGTCGCCCACGCGCGGCTGGTGGTGACCGACCGCCCGCACCTGGTGCCGGGCCGGCCCGTGCTGGACCCGGCCGACGCCGCCGGACAACCCGACACCGCGCCCACCGACGCCGACCGCACCGCGCCGCTGCGCCCCGGGCACCCGGCGTGCGTGGTGTTCACCTCCGGCTCGACCGGCACCCCCAAGGGCGTGGTCGTCCAGCACGACTCGGTGGTCAACCACCTGCGCTGGCTCCAGCGCACCTACCGGCTGACCCCGGACGACCGGGTGCTGCACAAGACCCCGGTCGGGTTCACCGTGGCCGTGTGGGAGTTCTTCTGGCCGCTGCAGACCGGCGCGACCACCGTCGTCGTGGAGCCGGGCGGCCACCGCGACGCCGAGCACCTGGCCGCGCTGGTCGCCCGCCACCGGATCACCGCCGCGCACTTCGTGCCGTCGATGCTGGCCGTGCTGCTCGCCACCGCCGACCCGGCCGACCTGGCGACGCTGCGGCACGTGTTCGTCGGCGGCGAAGCCCTCACCCGCGACCTGCACGACCGGTTCACCGCCACGTTCGGCTTCCCCGCCCGCTACAAGTACGGCTCCACCGAACTGACCTGCGACGCGACCGCGTGGCAACCCGACGACGACGAGCACCCGCTGGTCCCGCTGGGCGGGCCCGTCGACGGCGCCCACGCCTACGTGCTCGACGCCCGCCTGCGCCCGGTGCCGCCCGGCGTCGTCGGCGAGCTGTACGTGGCGGGCACGCCGGTCGCCCGGGGCTACGCGGGCGACCCGGGCCTGACCGCGCGCCGGTTCGTCGCCGACCCGGCGCGCCCCGGCGGGCGGATGTACCGGACCGGCGACCTGGCCCGGCTGGACCGCCACGGCGTCCTGCACTTCGCCGGGCGCGCCGACCAGCAGGTCAAGGTGCGCGGTGTCCGGGTCGAGCCGGGCGAGGTGCAGGCCGCGCTCGCCGCGCAGCCCGGCGTGCGCGACGCGGTCGTGGTGCTGCGGGACGACGCGCTCGTCGGCTACGTCACCGGCGAGGTCGACCCCCGCGCCGCCCGCGCCGGGGTCGCCGCCCACCTGCCCGGACACCTCGTGCCGTCGGCGGTCGTGGTGCTGCCCGCGTTCCCCACGACCACCACCGGCAAGCTGGACCGGGCCGCGCTGCCCGCGCCGCCGCCGCACGCCCCGACCGGCCGGGCGCCCGCCACCGCCGACGAACGCGCGCTGTGCCGGCTGTTCGCCGAGGTGCTGGGCGTGCCCGAGGTCGGCGTGGACGACGACTTCTTCGCGCTGGGCGGCCACTCCCTGCTCGCCACCAGGCTGGTCGGCCGGGTCCGCGCCGAACTCGGCTGGGCGCCGACCGTCCGCGCGCTGTTCGACACGCCCACCGTCGCGGGCCTGGCCGAGCGCCGCACCGCCGGCGACCCGGCGGCACCGCTGCTGCCGCTGCGCACCGGCCCCGGCGTCCCGGTGTTCTGCCTGCCCCCGCTGGGCGGGCTGAGCTGGGCCTACGCCGGGCTGAGCCGGCACCTGGACCCGCGCTGGCCGGTCTACGGGGTGCAGGCCCCGGGCCTGGACGGGCGCACCCCGCGCCCGGCCGACCTCGGCGCGCTCGCCGCCCACTACCTCGACCTGGTCCGCGAGGTCCGGCCGAGCGGCCCCTACCGGCTCGTCGGCTGGTCGTTCGGCGGCCTCGTGGCGCACGAACTGGCCGTGCGGCTCCAGGAAGCCGGGCACGAGGTCGCCCTGCTCGCGCTGCTCGACACCTACCCGCGCGACCCCGGCACCCCGGACCGCCCGGAAGCCGAACTGCTCGCCGGGGTCGCGCCGCCGGCCGAACTCGCGGGCCTCGACCACGACCGGCTCGTCGCCGCCCGGGACGTGTTCGTCGGCAACAGCGCGCTCGCCGCCGGGCACGTGCCCCGGACGTTCACCGGCGACCTGGTGTTCTGCCGGGCGACCCGGCTCGACCCGGGCGAGTCGCCGCGCGACCCGCTGCTGTGGCGACCCCACGTCACCGGCCGGATCGACGTGCACCCGGTGGCCGCCACCCACAACGGCATGCTCGCCGACCGGCCCGCCGCCGTCATCGGCCGGCTGCTGACCGGCCGGCTGCACCGTCAGGAGAGGACAACGCCGTGACCAACCCCTTCGACGACCCCGACGGCGTCTACCTGGTACTGGTCAACGCGGAGGACCAGCGGTCGCTGTGGCCCGCGTTCGCCGCCGTGCCCGCCGGGTGGACCACCGAGTTCGGCCCGGCCGGCCGCGCCGACTGCCTCGCGCACGTCGAACGCGAGTGGACCGACCTGCGCCCGGCGAGCCTGATCGAGGCGATGGGTCGATGAGCACCACCACGCTCGCCACCGCCGACGTGGTGGCGTTCGGCCTGCTCGCGCGCTCCCTGGTGGACAGCGCGACCACGAGCGTGGACGACCCCGGGTGGATCGCCGCCGCGCGCGCCGGCTGGGAGGACGCGCCGGTCCCGCTGCGCCGGCTGGTCCGCGAGTTCCGCCGGGACTCCGGGCCGGACGGCCGGCTGCTGGTCGGCGGGCTCCCGCTGGGGGACGTGCCGGACACCCCGAGCGCGGCGGGCTCCGCGCAGCGCACCCCCTCGCTGCCGGCCGCGCTGCTGCTGCTCGTCGCGCACGGCCTGGGCGACCCGGGCTCGTTCGCCGCCGAGAAGACCGGCGCGCTGGTGCACGACGTGGTGCCGGTGCCCGGCCAGGAGACCGTGCAGGGCAACACCGGCTCGGTCGAACTGACCTTCCACACCGAGAACGCGTTCCACCCGCACCGCCCGGACTTCGTGCTGCTGCTGTGCCTGCGCCAGGACCACGACGCGGTCGCCGAACTGCGCACCTGCTGCGCGCGGCGGGTGCTGCCGGACCTGACCGCCGACGCGCGCGCGGCGTTGGCCCGCCCCGAGTTCACCACCCTCGCGCCGCCCTCGTTCGGCGGCTCCGGCCGCCACCGCGACCACGCCGTGCTCACCGGCGACCCGGCCGACCCGGACCTGTGCTTCGACGAGGTCGCCACCAGCGCGGCCACCGACGCGGGCCGGGCCGCGCTGGCCGAACTCGCGGCGGCCGTCGCCCGGCGGCACGACCGGACCCGGCTGCGGCCCGGCGACCTCGCCGTCGTGGACAACCGGGTGACCCTGCACGGCCGGTCGGAGTTCACCCCGCGCTACGACGGCCGGGACCGCTGGCTGCAACGCGTGTTCGCGTTCGCCGATTTGCGCCGCTCCCGCGACCACCGGCCGGCCGACGCAAGCGTGCTGGCCCGATGACCCCGGCGGTCGCGGGCCTCGACCTGGCCGACCCGGTGCTGCACGCCGAGCACGACCTGTCGCAGGTGTGGCGGGAACTGCGCGCCACCGCACCCGTGTGGTGGCACCGGCCGATCGCCGACCGGCCCGGGTTCTGGGTCGTGAGCCGCCACGCCGAGGCGACCGAGGTCTACCTCGACCCGAACCGGTTCTCCTCCGCCCGGGGCAACGTGCTGGCCTCGCTGCTGACGGGCGGCGACTCCGCGAGCGGCGTGATGGCCGCGGTCACCGACGGCCGCCGGCACCGCGACCTGCGCCGGGTGCTGATGGAGGCGTTCGCGCCCCGGCGGCTGGCCGGCGCGGTCGAGCGGGTCGCCGAGCACGCCCGCGCACTCGTCGCGGCGGCCGTCGAGCGGGGTGCGTGCGATTTCGCCGAGGACGTCGCCGCGCCGCTGCCCCTGGCGGTGATCTGCGACCTGCTCGGCGTGCCCGTCGCCGACCGGCCGCACCTGCTGGCGCTGACCGGGGTCGCGCTGGGCTCCGACACCGCCGAGCAGTCGCCCGTCGACGTGTGGGAAGCCCGCAACGACATCCTGGGCTACTTCGAGAAGCTGGCCGCCGAGCGGCGCGCCCGACCCGGGTCCGACGCGGTGAGCGTGCTCGTCGCGGGCACCGTCGACGGCGTGCCGCTGACCACCGACGAGGTCGTGGCCAACTGCTACAGCCTCATCCTGGGCGGCGACGAGACCGCGCGGCTGGCGATGACCGGCGCGGTGCGGGCCTTCCTGGACCACCCCGGCCAGTGGCGGGCGCTGCGCGACGGCACGGCGGACGTGGCCACCGCCGTGGACGAGGTGCTGCGCTGGACCACCCCGGCCATCCACTTCGGACGGACCGCCGCGGTCGACACCGCGCTGGCCGGCACGCCCGTCGCGGCCGGCGACATCGTCACGGTGTGGAACTCCTCGGCCAACCGCGACGAGGCGGTGTTCGCCGCACCCGACACGTTCGACCTCGCCCGCACCCCGAACCGGCACCTGTCGCTGGGGCACGGCCCGCACTACTGCCTCGGCGCGCACCTGGGCCGGGTCGAGATCGCCGCGCTGCTCACCGCCCTGCGCGAGCACGTGCGCGCGCTCGAACCGGCCGGCGCGCCGGCCCCGGTCTACTCCACCATGCTCAGCGGCCTGCGGAGCCTGCCCGTGCGGTTGCTCCCGTGACGCCCGGACCGGCGGGCAGCGCGGTGGACCTCGACGTGTTCGACCGGTACGAGTCGAACGTCCGCAGCTACTGCCGCGCCTTCCCGGCGGTGTTCGCCCGCGCCGCCGGACACCACCTGTGGGACGTCGACGGGCGGCGTTACGTCGACCTGCTGTGCGGCGCGGGCGCGCTGAACTACGGCCACAACCCGCCGGAGATGGTGCGGCGGGTGGTCGACTACCTCACCTCGGGCGGCCCGGTGCAGTCGCTGGACCTGCACACCACCGCCAAAGCGGAGTTCCTGCGCCGGTTCGCCGACACCGTGCTCGTGCCGCGCGGCATGGCCGACCACGTGGTGCAGTTCCCCGGCCCGGCGGGCACGCTCGCCGTCGAAGCCGCCCTGAAGCCGGCCCGCAAGGCGACCGGGCGCACCGGTGTGATCGCGTTCCGGGGCGGGTTCCACGGCGCGTCGCTGGGCGCGCTGGCCGCCACCAGCTCGCCGCTGCTGCGCGGCGCGGCGGGCGTGCCGCTGCGGGACGTGACGATCCTGCCCCACGACGACGTCCCGGCGCTCCAGGACGCGCCACCGCCGGCCGCCGTGCTGCTGGAGACCGTGCAGGGCGAGGGCGGGCTCACCGTCGCGAGCGGGCCGTGGCTGACCGCCGTGCGGGCGTACGCGGACGCGGTGGGCGCGCTCGTCGTCGCCGACGAGATCCAGGCCGGGTGCGGGCGCACCGGCACGTTCTTCGGCTTCGACCCGGCACCCGACCTGCGGCCGGACCTGGTGTGCCTGTCGAAGTCGTTGAGCGGCATGGGCCTGCCGGTGGCCGCCCTGCTGATCCGGCGCGAGCACGACCGGTGGGCGCCCGGCGAGCACAACGGGACCTTCCGGGGCAACAACCTGGCCTTCGTCGCGGGCACGGCCGCGCTGGACCTGTGGGACGACCCGGCGTTCGTCGCGCACGCCGCCCGGCTCGCCGACGAGATCCCCGCGCTGCTGCGCCGGATCGTGGCCGGTCTGCCGGCGGGCGTCGCCGAGGTCGCGGGTCGCGGGGCCTTCAGCGGCCTCCGGTTCGCCGACCCGGACCTGGCCGAACGGGTCCGCGCGGCGCTGTTCCGCGCCGGGGTCGTGGCCGAGACCGCGGGCGCCGGCCGGGTGCTGAAACTCCTGCCCCCGCTGACGATGCCGCTCGCCGACTGGTCCGAGGTCGGCGACCTGGTCGGCGAGGTCGTGCTGGACACCGTCGCGCCCGCGTCGGTCTGATCCCGTTGTCCCCCTTCGACTGGAGGCCCGCAGTGCGCACCGGAGAACTGTTCGACGTGGTCGGCATCGGCTTCGGTCCCGGCGGGATCGCGCTCGCCGCCGCCCTGCACGAGGAGGCACCGGACCTGCGGTGCGTGTTCCTGGAAAGCCGCTCGGAAGCCGCGTGGCAGCCCGGCATGTTGTTGCGCGGCGCGGACACCCAGCACCACCCCAGCCGCGACCTGGCCACCCTGCGCGACCCGCGCAGCCGCTTCACGTTCCTCAACTACCTGCACGAGACCGACCGGCTGCTGGCGTTCCTCAACGTGCCCACGCACTTCCCCCTGCGCCGCGACTACGCCCGCTACGTGCGGTGGGTGGCCGACCAGCTGGCCGATTCGGTCCGGTACGACAGCCGGGTCGTACGCGTGGCGATCGCCGACGGGCACTACGTCGTGGAGACCGCGCAGGGCGGCCGTTTCCACGCCCGCGCGCTCGTCGTCGGCACCGGGCGCTCGCCCTACGTGCCGGCGCCCTTCGCCGAGCAGTTGGGGGACCGGGTGTTCCACAGCAGCGAGTACCTGTGGCGGCTGGAGAAACTGCGCCGCCACCACGACGGCCCGCTGCGCGCGGTGGTGCTCGGTGCCAGCCAGAGCGCGGCGGAGGTGTCACTGGACCTGCACGACGCGGGCGACTGCGTGCACATCGTCACGCGGGGCTTCGGCTTCCGGCTCAAGGACACCAGCCCGTTCTCCGAAGAGGCGTACTTCCCGGAGCACACCGACTACTACTACGCGGCGTCGCGGGAGAACAAAGCCCTGCTGGACAACCAACTCCGGTCCAGCAACTACTCGTCGGTCGACCAGGACGTGCTGGAAAGCCTGTACGTGCGGCGCTACGAGGACGGCATCGACGGCGACCCCCGCCTGGTCCTGCACCGCAACAGCGAGGTCCGGGACATCGAAGCGGGCGACGCGGTGCGCCTGGCGCTGCGCGAGTCGACCACCGGCGAGCACACCGAACTGACCTGCGACCTGGTGGTCCTCGCGACCGGCTACCGCGACCTGGGCCCGCGGGAGAACCAGGAAGCCCACCCCCCGGTGCTCTCCGACGTCGTCGAGCACCTGGCCGTCGACGACCGGGGCGTGCTCAGCGTCGACCGCGACTACTTCGTGCCGCCGAGAACCCCGGACGTCCCCCCGCTGTTCCTCAACGGCCTGTGCGAGACCACCCACGGCCTCGGCGACGCCGGCTCGTTCAGCCTGCTCTCCCTGCGCGCCCGCACCCTGCTCACCGCCATCCGCACCCACCTGCCCGACCAGGCCGGGTGACGCCCGCCCGGCGCTGTCTCAGCGGCTGCCCGCGACGGCGGTCCAGAGCTGGTCGCGGCTGCCGTCGCACGGGGCGAGTTCGACGCGGGCCAAGGCCCGGGTCGCGGTCAGGCACGTGTTGGCGTGGCCGACGTTCTCCAGGACGAACGCGCCTTTCGGCCGGGTGCGCTTCGCCCAGGTCTGGGTCCGGGTGCCGATGCAGCGCAGCGTCCGGACGTCCTGCGGCTCGTAGCCCGTCAGGCAGTCGACGGCCGGCTTGACGGGCACCGTGACGTACGGGTCGGGGCTCGTGGGGAAGATCCGCCACCGCTGGCCGATTTCGCCGTTCTCCGGGCGCAGCGTCACCAGGCCGCCGTCGCCCGCGCTGAGCACCAGGGCGGGCTTGCCCACGCTGCCGATCCGGACGTAGTCGTACGGGTCGTCGTCCGCCGCGTGCGCGGCCGGGGTGAGCAGGAGCAGGGCGGCCAAGCAGAGCAGGAGTCGGCGCATGAAGCCATTGACCCACGTCGGGCAGCCACGGACGGGTGTCCTTGCTGCGCTCAGCGGTGAAAACGTGGTCACGCGCGGTCAGCGGATGCCGCCGGTCCCCGGCTTGGCCGGAGGCCCGCCCCGCCATGGGAGACGGGGGCGGGGCGGGCGCCCGCGAGTGGCCAGGAGGCGACCACGCGGGCCCGGCGCGCCGCCGATCAGCGTCGCGCGAGCATCGGGACGGCCAGCAGCACCAGGACGGCGACTTCGGCGAGCACGCTGATCAACGCCTGCGGCGCGGGCTGGAAGCCGCGTTCGACGAACCCGCCGATCCCGGTGCTGCGCGACAGCGAGAACCCGATGATCGAGCAGACCGCCAACGCCGCCGCGCCGAGCCGGGGCACCGGGCTGTCGGTGACGGGCAGCAGCAGCGCGACCGCGAACGCCCCGGCGGCCTGGAGCAGGAACGCCGGTCCGACGAGCGGGATGGCGCGGTAGCCGTGGACGTAGAGTTCGGCGTGCACCCAGCCACTCGTGGCCAGCGCGGCCGCCGCCGGCAGCCGCCACCACAGCGTGCGCGTCATGCCAGCCTCACGTCCTTCACCGCGAGCCCCGGCTCGCCCGGCCGGTAGGCGACCTCGCGGATGCCCAGCGCCTCGCCCAGCTTTCCGGCCGGCAGCACCAGGGGAGCGGGCGCGGGTTGCGTGCCGGGCGCGGGCAGCGGGTACGCCGTGGTGGTGGCGCTGTGGAAGGTCACGTTGCCCTCGGTCTTGGTGAACAGCTGGTGGACGTGCCCGTTGAGGCAGGTCACCGACGAGAACCGGCGCAGCAGGGCCAGCGCCTGGGTGGCGTCGTCGGTGCCCCAGCCCCACTGCGGGTACATCGCGAACAGCGGGATGTGGCTGAACACCACGATCGGGGTGTCCGAGGCCAGCCCCGCCACGTCCTTGCGGACGAACTCCAGCTGGTCGGTCCCGAGGTGGCCGAGCTTCTCCAGGTTCAAGGTGTTCACCAAGGACAGGAAGTGCACGCCCTTGAGGTCGAAGCTGTACCAGCCGTCGCCCGCGGTGCCCCGGCCGAAGGTGGCGCGGTAGTTGCGGCCCGCGTCGTCGATCGAGTCGTGCTCGCCGGGCACGGTCAGCACCTGGCCGGTGCGCAGCCCGCTCATCATCTGCTTGACCTGGTCGAACTGCGCGGGGGTGGACAGGTGCGTCAGGTCGCCGGTGTGCATCACGAAGTCGGGCCGCGCCGGCAGCGCGTTGACCTGGTCGAGGGCGTGCTGGAAGGAGTCCTCCACGGCGGTGTTCGCCGGGCCTCGGAAGCCCAGGTGGCTGTCGCTGACCTGGACGAACCTCAGCGCGTGGGGATCGGCGTCGGCGGTGACGTCGCCCGGTCCGGCGACGTGGCTGACGACCTCGCCGCCGACCACCGTCAGCACGACGGCCGCGCCGAACCACGCGGTGTGGCGCAGCAGTTGCCGCCGGGTCATGCCCTCGGGACCGGTGCTCTCCTCGGTCGTGCCCGGGCCGGTCACGGCGTCACCGCCACGACGCCGGTCATGAACGGGTGGATGGTGCACAGGTACTCGAAGCGGCCGGCGGTGTCGAACGTGAACTGGAAGCGGTCGCCCTTGTCGAGCACCGGTGAGCGCAGCGGCCCGGAGCCGCCCGTGCTGGTCACGGTGTGCGGGTCCTGGTCGGTGTTCTCCCACGTGACCGTCGTGCCCACCTTGACGTCGACCTCCGCCGGGGCGAACGCGAAGTCCTTTATGGACACCGCGTCGGCGGCGACCGGCGGGGCCGCCGCGGAAGTGCCCGAGCGTTCCGGTGCGGACGGCATCCCCGCGTGCGGGTCGGCGGGCGACGCGCACGCGGCGAGGCAGCACACCGCCGCTGTGCCGACCAGTAACCGTTGCACCCCAATGGGTTTCTTCATACCCATAGGTACGCGGTGGGGTTACGTGGACCTCGGCGGCACGAAGACCTCCACGGCACCACCGGATTCGCGGACGAGCACCTCGGGCAGGGCGGGCGGCGCGGCGGGCAGCTCGTGGGACACGACCGCGCCGTCCACGGCGAAGCAGGTGAGGTGGCACGGGCAGTTCAGCCGGCGGGCCGGCGCGTCCAGGGCCAGCCGGCAGCCCAGGTGGGTGCACGTCCCCGACACCGCCGCCACCCGGCCCCCGTCACGCCGCACGAACCCCGCCACCGCGCCCACGTCGAACGGTCGCACCGCGCCGTCGGGCAGCTCCTCGGCGGCGGCCACGGCGTGCCACTCGCCTTCGTCCGGGACGAGGGTTCGCGGGCCGTCGGTGCCGGGCGCGGCGGCGGACCCGGTGAGGACGTGGTCCACGGCCGCGCCGCCCGCAGCCGCCGCCGCGGCCGCCGCGGCGATCCCGATGAACCGCCGCCGCCCGCCGCCGGGTTCGGCCGACTCGACGCCGTCGAGTTCGCGGGCCAGCCGCTCGCGCAGCCCGACCACGAACTCCTCGCCCGGAGCCCCGTCACCGGCACGCGCGGCGCGCAGCAGGATCGCGGTCCGCAACTCGGCCTCGTCGTCCTCGGCCGCCGCGAACGGGCGGGGACGGCGTCCGGCCAGCAGGTCCTCCACGAACCGCCGCGCTGCACGGCTGCTCACATCCCCATCCTCTCCGCCACGGTCGCCGCCTCGCGCAGCGCCCGGTGCTGCAACACCTTCGCGTTGCCCGCGGTGATGCCCAACTCCGCCGCCGCCTCCTTGATCGAACACGCCCGCAGGAACCGCAGTTGCAGGATGCGCCGGTACCGCTCGGGCAACGCGGCGAGGATCTGCTCGATCTGCTCGATCCGCTCGAACGCGCGCAAATCGTCCCCACCGCGCTCGACGGACGGCAGCTCCCGCTCGTCGTCCAGCGTCGTGACCTGCCGCCCCAGCGTCCGCCGCCAGTGCCCGGCCAACACCGTGCGCACGGTGGCCAGCAGGTACGCCCGCACCTCGCCGACGCTCGCCGTGACCCGCAACGGCCGCAACGCGGTCAGGAACACCTCCGTGGTCAGGTCCTCGGCGTCCGCCCGGTTCCCCACCTTGGCGAACACCAACCGGTACACGCGTTCCACGTTGTCCCGGTAGATCGCCTCCCAGTCGGAGTAGGCGTCGCCGTCCACGGCGCGCAACGGCACCGGCGCGTCACCCGCCTCCCGCTCGTGCTCCCGCGACCTACGCCGCGCAGGTAATCGCTGTCCCACCCTGCACCGTCCGGCCTCCCCACGTCACCGACACCAGACAAGTACGCGCCCGGGTTACGCGGTGCCCGCGGCCGGAGTCGCAGCGATCTCACCCACCGGTCCGGTCGGTGATGAACCGGGTCAGCACGGCGGCGAACTCCTCGGGCGCTTCTTCGTGCGGCGCGTGGCCGACGCCCGGCAACACCTGCACCTCCCCTCGCCACAACGTCGGCATGGCGACCTTGCGCAGGTAGTCCAGGCTGACGAGCTGCTCGCCCTCGCCGTGCAGCACCGCCAGCGGCCGGGACAGCTCGGCGACGATCCTCTCCTCGTCGGTGAACCGGCCCGCGCCGATGCCGGCCAGCAGCCCGGCGCGGGCGGCACCGTCGGTGGCCAGGATGTCGGCGACGAACCCGGCCGTCGGGAACGTCGAGCCCGGCGCGAGGAAACTCGCGGCGTAGGACCGGGCGGCCTCGGCGTCCACCTCGGCGGTGAAGCCGACGTTGAGCGCCGGGCTCGGGAGGAACGCCTCCCCGAACCGCTGCGCCGTCGCGACCGGCGGCGTCCCGAAGATCACCAGCCCGGCGGCGTCGGCCAGCCGGGCCGCCGCCTCCAGCACGATGTGCCCGCCCAGGCTCCACCCGACGACGACGGCCCCTTCGGCGCCGGTCGCGGCCACGAACTCGACGAGGACGTCGGCGTAGCCGGGCAGGGAGTAGCCGTCGGCGTCCACGGCGGGCGCGGAACGGCCGTGCCCCGGCAGATCCAGGGCCAGGCAACGGAACCGCTCGCCGAAGGGGCCGTCCATCAACGCACGCCAGGTACGGGCGGAGGACGAGTTGCCGTGCACCAGCACCACCGGCTGCCCGGTGCCGGCCGACTCGCCGTACGCCACTTCCCGCCCGGCCACCACGACACGTCTTTCGTCCATCGAACGGATCCTCTCCTCCGGCGGCACTTCCCGGTAGCGTCCCACGCCACGAAACCGGACGCGGGACCCGGCCACCATCCGCTCATCAGCGTAAGTCGTTTCGCGACAAGGACTTGGCTTGTGGTTCAAGCGGTTCGGCCGTTGGCGGGTACCCCGGTTGATCATGGGTGCAGCCCCAGGGTGATGATCCTCTTGCGACAGATGGATCTTCGACCAAGGGCCGCGTGATCGGTGTGCGCGACCTCTCACCCGAGCGGGAGTGGGGGCGGTTGTCCCGGTTGCGGACCGCGCCGGCGGAGCTGCCCTCGCCCCGTGCGGCGATCGGCCGCCTGGTGCCGGCGGTGGACGTCTCGCCGTGGCTGCGGCCGACGGCAACACCTGCCCGGACCGGGCGTTCTGCCACACCTGCGGACGTGGGAAGGACGAGCACCGGGGTGCGGATCCCGGGAAGGATGCGCTCCGATCGGGTGCTGCGCCGCCCGACCCCGCCACGAGGGGGCACTGCCGATCATCGAAGGCACCGTGATCCGGCTGACCGTCGAGCACCCGCCCTCCGGCGGGGTGAACAAGCCGGTCCGGCTGTGGTGCTCGCACGTCGACACCACCCCGGCCGAAGTCGACCGCGGCCGGCAGCCGTTCCAGCGCAGGTTCGATGTCGAGCGCCCGTTTCGCCTGCTCAAGCAGACGCTCGGGTGGACCAGGCCCCGGCTGTGACGACCCGGGTCCGCCGACCGGTGGACCCGGCCCGTCCCGGCCGCCCACGCCCGACTCCGCCTGGCCCGGCCGCCGGCCGCCGACCTGCGCCACCCCTGGGAACGCCCCGCCGAACCCGCCCGGCCCACCCCGGTCCGCCTCCGACGCGGGTTCCGCAACATCCACCCGACCACCGCCCGCCCGGCAGCGCTGCCCAAACCCGCCCGACCGGGACCAGGACACCCTCCCGGATCGAACAACCGTGCGGCGGCACAACGATTCGACGTCGGACGCATCCCGGCCACAGACGAGGCTCACAGCCGACCGGCACACCACCAGAGGGGAACCACACCGCGCCGAACCGCTCAAATCACAAGCTTGGCCGGTGCCGAATGGACGCCGTCGCCGGTACCGCGGCCTGGAGTCCGGACGCTGGTCAGTCCGCGCGCAGCAGCCCGGCCACCGCCTCGATGCGCCGCCGCCCTCGCGGGTTCCGGTACCAGGCCATGACCACCGGGTGGCGTTCCACGTTGTAGGTCTCACGCCAGGAGTGCACGGCCACGTCGTCGTCCAGGAACCAGCGGTTCCACGGAGACGAGGCCACCGGGACCTCCGCGACCACGCCGACGAACCGGTCGACCTCGATCTCCAGCCCCCAGCCGGGACCTCGGCCGGCCACCGGCACCGCTTCCCGCCACGACCCGTCCCGGTGGATCTCCTGCCCCAGCGCGGCCGACTCGATCAACCCGACCGCCGAGTCCGCGATCCACGCCTCCGGGTGCACGACGTCGAGCCCGATGCGCCCGGTCGACCACCCCAGCGTCAGCTCCCACCCCTCCACGTCGCCGACCCTGGCCACCCAGTCTCCCGACTCGACCTGTTCCCAGCCGGATTCGGCCGACGAGGTGAACCGGTACCGGCCGCTGGTGACAGGTCTCTCGGTGGGGATGTCGAGCCCGCCGAAGCGGGCGAAGAACCGCAGCAGCCGGGCCGCGCCGCCGTCCGGACCCGGCACCGGTCGACCGTCGAGGTCGGTGCAGACGTACCGGTCGGGGTCGTGCGCGGTCGGCGACGACCGGGGCTGCGACGCCAGGAACCGCCGCGCCCGCGCGCTCGGCTCGGCGGGATCGTCGCCGATCGAGCCGGTGTCCGGGCCGGCACCTCCCCGTCCGGAGTGGACAGGACGAGCTTCCGGCACCTGAGCGGCTGACCGGGCCGCCGGGGTCGTCCGCAGGTGGGACGGCAGGTGCAGCCACGCGGTGGATTCGGCGTCCCACCCGGTGAGGATCGCGGTGCCGTGCGGTGTTCCGACCGGGACGTGGTGCGCCGTGAGGAGGCCGGGCACGGTCAGGTGCACGGCGTCGAGGTCTTCGGCGGCGCGGGTCCAGCACACCTGCGCGCGCCCGTCCGACGTGCGCGGGTAGCGGGTAACCAGCCGCCCGTAGTCGGCGGGCGAGTCGATGGTGAACAGCCGGACGTCCGCCGGGTCGAACGTGACGGTGGACAGCGGTCGGTCCGGGCCGGACTCCGCCAGTTCGCCCCACTGCCACATGCTGGTGCCGTCGGGGAGGGTGGACGAGGTCCACAACGCCCCGACCGGTTTGTCGGGGCCTGCGGGCCCGTCGGCGACCTGGACCGCGCGCGGTGTCGCGTCCGTCGCGTACCGGACCTGGGGCGACCGCAGCGAGGTGTCCCCGAGAGATCCGGTCGACAGGCGTCGCAGGACGGCGGCGGCGACGTGGTCGAGTTCCGGCGCGGGCCGTGCGGTGAAGTCGCGGCCGGAGTGCTGGAGGGACGCCGCGAACGCGATGTGCCGGTAGAGGTCGGCGTCGGTCAGGTCGGCGAGTCGGGCATCGAGGTCGGAATCGCCGAGGAAATCGCGCAGGAGCAGGCACAGTTCGATGAGGACGGGGCTCCTGGGCCGGTCGACGGGGTGATCGGCCATGAGTGGACCTCGTCTTCGTGCGGGGCGGCCGGCCTGCTGGACTGTAGCGCCGCACCGGCCCGCCGGCAGTCGACCTCGATCTCCGGGGTCTTGTGGGTGCGTTCGTACCGGACGTCCTATCCCATTCTGGGTGAGAGGTGTCGCCGATGCCCGCCAGGAGGACGGCGGGTGTCGGTCGTTCGACCGGCAGTGCGCGCGGGCCCCGGCGGCTACCTTGCGGCCGACTCACAACACTCGGAGGAGCACCATGACGACCACCCGGCGCGTTCTCACCGGTCTGGCCACCGCAGGGCTGCTGATCCCGGTCCTCTGCGCGGGTTCCGCCACGGCCGCGACCAAGGGCAAGATCTACATCTCCAACAACTGCGGCAAGGCGGTCTCCACCACGATCCACCGCACCGACGGGTCGATGATCGCGGGCACCTCGGCCGCCCCGGCGGGCTCGTACTTCGCCTACCCGGTCGACCCGGGCAGCTACCAGGTCCGCGTGCCCGCCGGCAACCGGAACGTGCGGATCCAGGACCTCAGCCCCAAGGCCCACTCGGTCATCGTCAAGGCCTGCTGACACCGGGACCGCGGGTCTGCCCGGTCGGCGGTGCGGGGCGGCGGCCGTGTGGGCTGCCGCCCCGCGTCGCGGGTGGTGTCAGTTCCAGCTGAGCTGGGTGGTGCCTCGGGAGGTGGAGGAGTACCCGTCGATCCAGATCTGGTAGGTGACCCCGGCGGTGACGTTGAGGTTGACGACCGATTGCAGGCCGCAGTTGGAGTCGTCGTTGGTGACCACGGTGTTCAGCCCGGTGATGCTCGACCCGGTGGCGATGGTGAGCACGGTGTCGTAGGTGGAGCCGCAGGTGCGGAACTGGAAGGTGCCCGAATTGGCCGGGGTCCAGCGGTACCAGATGCTGCTGTCGGGCGCGGACCCGAGGTAGGGCTCGCCCGGCTCGCCCAGGGCCCTGGTGTTGGACGAGGTCACCGCGCCGGAGGTGCCGGCGATGGTCTGGGCCGTGGCGAACAGGTCGTTGGCCGGGGGGTTGACGGCGTAGGCGAGCACCAGCGAGCCCCGCTGTCCGGCGTAGCCGCCGGCCTGGATGCGGTAGACGACGCCGGCGGTCACCGGGAAGGTGATCTGGGACTGGAGTGAGCCGTTGGTGTCGTCGTTGGCCGCGATCTGGGTGAGGGCCGCCAGCGCGGAACCGGTGAAGGCGGCCAGCGTGGTGTCGATGGCCGACCCGGCGGTGGAGACGCGGGCGGTGCCGGTCTCGGGCGCGGTCCACGAGTGCCAGATGGAGGCGTCGGCGGCGGCGTGGATCGGGGCCGGCTCCCCGGCTTCGCCGGTGGCGGCCGTGGTGTCGGTGTAGACCTGCCCGACCGTGCCGGTGAGCACCTTCGGGGCGGTGAAGTCGTCGCCGGCGGGCCGGTTGACGCCGTAGCTGAGCCGGAACGCGCCGGTGGCGGAGGCGTGGCCGTCGACCCGGATGCGGTAGGGGGTTCCGGCCGTGACGGTGAGTTCGACCTCGGACTGGAGGGTGCCGTTGGCGTCGTCGTTGTGCGCCACGGAGGTCAGGCCGGTCGCGGAGTAGCCGGTGTAGACGTCGAGTTCCGAGTCGAAGCCGTGCTGGTTGACCGTGATCTGGGCGTTGCCGGAGGCGGAGGGCGTCCACTTGTACCAGACGGAGACTTCGCCGGCGGCGGGTTCTCCGGGTTCGGCGGTGGCCTCCTGGTTGGTTCCGGCGAGGGACCCGGAGTTGCCGACCAGTGCGGTGGCCCAGTCGAAGTCGTCGTTGGCCGGTCGCGAGGCGATCCGGGGGTCGGACCCGCCGGGGGTGGGGTCGTGCCGGGTGGTGTGGGTCTTCTTGTCGGCGAGCGTCAGCGGTTTGGGGGCCGGCGCGACGTCCTGGGCCTTGATGCCGAAGGTCGGCGCGGCGACGGGGGGATCGGCCGGCTTCTTCGGGTCGGCCGACGCGACCGGCCCGGCCACGGTGGTGATCGAGAGCGCGGCCACGGCCGCGACGGCCATGATCCCCGCTCTCCGTCTTCCTGTTCTCCCACTGTTCCCTTGTTGGTTCATCAAGGCGTTTCCTCTCTTCATCTGCGGTAGGCGGACCGGATGCCCGGCACGGCCCCCGTCGCGTGATCGGAGATCCCCGCTCCGACCGGCTCCCAGTCTCGGGTCGGCGGCCGGGCGGCGGATCCGAGCCGGCACGGGTGCGCTTCTCCGTACTGGTACGGAGAAGCGCACGCCTCCGGCCCCCTACGGTGGTCGGGTGCACCGGCCTCGCCGCCCCGCTCCGGTCGTGGCCGCCGTGGTCGCGGCGATGGTCGTCGGCGGGGCCGTGGTGGCCATGGCCTCCGGCGATCTCGGCGCCGCCGCGCACTTCGCCGCCATCGCCCTGCCGGCGCTCACGTCAGCGGGGTTGGGCGTGCTGATCGCCAACCGACGGGCGGGAAACCCGGTCGGCGTGCTGCTCGTGCTGGTCGGGATGGCCGCGGTCTGGGAGGGCTTCGGCGAGTTGTACGCCGTGGTCGTCCGGAGCGGCCCGGGGCTGCTGCCGGTCTCGGACCTGTCGCTCGCCTTGGTGGCCGCCGACTGGATGTTCCTCTACGTGCCGCCCGCGTTGCTCATGTTGTGCTTCCCGGACGGGACGTTGCCGGGCCGGCGTTGGCGGTGGGTGGTGGCCGGGCTGCTGGTGGTCGCCCCCTTGTACACCGCAGCCGAGTCATTCGACCCCGGCCCGTTCCGCGACGTCGCGCACGCGCCGGCTGGACCGGGCGAACCCGTCCGCACGATCATCGTGGTCCTGGACAACGGGCTTCCGTTCGTGTTCCTGGGCCTGCTCGTCCTGTCCGCCACCGCCATGGTCGTCCGCTACCGCCGCAGCACCGAGCACGTCCGCCGCGCGCAGCTGAAGTGGTTCGCGCTCGGCGCGCTCTCCCTGCCGGTGACCTTGTTGCTGTGCTGGGCCGGCTACCTGCTGTTCGGCAACCCCGACCTGGTCCAGTTCGGACTGATCGCGATGTACGTGGCCATCCCGACCGCCACGGCGATCGCGGTGCTGCGCCACGACCTCTACGACGTCGACAAGGCCCTCAGCGCCACGGTGACCTACGGTCTGGTCACCGCCGTGCTGCTCGGCCTCTACACCGGCGTGTCGTTCGTCGTCGGCCTGCGCACGGGCGGGACGTCGCCGGTCGGCGCGGCCACGGCCACCGCCGTGTGCGCGGCGGTGCTCGCGCCGTTGCGCCGAGGGCTGCAACGCCACGTGGACCGGTGGCTCTACCCCGCCCGCAGCGCGGCCCTCGCCGCGATCGACGACCTGCACCGGCGGACCCACGCCGGGACCGCGCTTCCCGAGCAGTTGGAGGCGGTCCTGCGCACCGCGTTGCACGACCCGGATCTCCGCGTGGTGTACCGGCTGCCGGGCCAGGACGGCCTCTTCGACGTGGCCGGTCGCCACGCGGACCCGGCGGACGGCCACTTCGCGCCGGTCCGACTGGGCGGGCAGGACATCGGCGGGCTGATCGGCGGTGCCACCGGCACCCGGGACCTGCTGACCGAGGTGGCGACCGCCGGTGCCCTGCTGGTGGAGGTCGTGCGGCTGCGCAGCGAGGTCAACCGCGCGTTGCGGGAGGTCCGGTCGAGCCAGAGCCGACTGCTGCACGCGGGCTACCAGGAGCGGCGTCGCCTCGAACGCGATCTCCACGACGGCGCACAACAGCGGCTGGTGTCGCTCGGCATGGCGTTGCGGCTGGCCCAGCGCCACCTCGACGACGGGACCGTCGACGTCGACGGGCTGCTCGACCAGTCGGTCGCCGAGCTGGGCACCGCCGTCGCGGAGCTGCGCCGGATCGCCAACGGCCTGCGGCCCTCCAGCCTGGACGACGGGCTCGGGCACGCGTTGAGCACGCTCGCCGCCGGGCTGCCGATCCCGGTCACGCTGCGGGTGTGCGCCGACGACCTGCCCGACGACGTGGCGACCACCGCCTACTACGTCGCCGGCGAAGCGATGACCAACGCGGTCAAGCACGCCCGCGCGACCACCGTCGCGCTGGGCGTGGAAGTCGCGGGCGGGCAGGTGACGGTCCGCGTCAGCGACGACGGCATCGGCGGCGCGCGGCCCCGTCCCGGCGCGGGCCTGGCCGGCCTGACCGACCGGGTCCGCGCCGCCGGTGGTGTGCTGAGCCTGTCCAGCCCACGGGGTGGCGGCACGGTGGTCGAGGCGGTGCTGCCGTGCGCGTGGTGATCGGCGAGGACTCGACGCTGTTCCGGGAGGGGCTCGCCCGGCTGCTGGCCGACGCCGGGCACGAGGTCGTGGCCAAGGCCATCGACGCGCCGGCGCTCGTGGCCGCCGTCGACGCCACCGGACCGGACCTGGTGATCGCCGACATCCGGATGCCGCCCGACCTGACCGACGACGGCGCGCGCGCCGCGCGGCAGGTCCGGCGGGCCCACCCGGGGCTGGGCATCGTCCTGCTCTCCCAGCACGTCGAGACCCGGCACTCCCTCGAACTGGTGTCCTCCGGGGGATTCGGGTACCTGCTCAAGGACCGGGTGTTCGACGTCGAGGACTTCCTCGAAGCGCTGCGCCGGGTCGCGGCCGGCGGATCGGCGCTGGACCCGGAGATCGTGTCCCGGCTGCTGGGCGCGCGCCGCCGCGACGACCCGCTGTCCAGGCTCACCGCCCGGGAGCACGAGGTGCTCGCGCTGATGGCGGAAGGGCGGACCAACGTCGGCCTCGCCCGCCGGCTGCGGCTCGCCGAGCGCACCGTGGAGACCCACGTCGGGTCGATCCTGGCCAAGCTCGGCCTGGCCGACTCAGACGAGGACCACCGCCGGGTGCTCGCCGTCCTGCTCTACCTCGACCGGCTCCCGGACCGCTCCTGACCGCGTTCGGCGACCACTGCCCAGGGGTGTTCCCGGCCCCGATGCCGGGCGGGGAGGTCGGGACGCCGGTGGGAGGGTGGGCGTCGGGTATCCCCTTCGACCTCGGCTGTGACGGGACGGGATCTGCGCCGCTGCCTGGTGGCCGGTCGTCGGGCCGGTCGAGTGTTGCGGTGCCGGGCGGGTGGGCGACCCGGTGCCCGGCGGCGCGGGCGACCGTGACCGGCAGCGCTGCCCGTCCACCATGCCGACCGTTCGTCCCGGGTGGTCGACGGTCGGGCGTCGAGCGCCGGCACCCACGTGACGACCAGACCCCGCCCACCGACGGCCGTGTCCCTGCCGGCGGACCCTCGATGCCACCGGACCCGACGACCACACCTCCACGATCAGGAAACACGAAAGAGGTAACGAGGGCACCGCCCGGCCGACCAACCATCCACAGTGGACGGATGATCGACCGGGCGGTGCTCGCGACCGGTCAGGCCACGACCTTCCAGTGGCTGTTGGCCACGGGCAGGGTGATCGTCAGGTTGTCGCAGCCGAAGTCGCTGCTCGACACGCTGGACGGTGGCGTCACCGAGGAGTTCGCGGTGGTCAGGTTGCTCCACGTGCCGCCGACCCTGATCTGGATCTGGGTGGCCTCGAACCGCGCCCCGGTCACCTCGGTGCAGTAGTAGCCCTGGCCGGTGGCGGAGTTGTACTGGGTGTAGACCTCGAACATGTCCCACCCGCCGTGGGTCTGGCTGAGCTTGGCCGGGTCGGCGCTGGTGTGCAGCGCGTCCCACGTGCCGGTGGAGTAGTTGTACAGGTAGGCGGTCCACGAGTTGGTCACCGCGTTGGTCTGCACGTCCTTCACCGTGTAGACGCGCTTCCCGAGGATCGTCGTGGTGTAGGTGCTGACGAACGTGGCGTCCACCCACGAGATGGTGGCGAAGGCGGGCGTCGCGGCGCACCAGTCCCACGCTCCGACGCCGTTGCCGCCGGCGAAGTAGATCGTCGTCACCTCGATGCAGGTCTTGCCGCTCGGGTCGAGCGTCGGGGCGTAGACGACGTCGGGGTTGCTCGCCGAGAGGTGCACGTTCGGGTTGATGTAGTGGGTGGCCTGCGCGCCTTCGGAGGCGACGTTCGGGAACGCGCCCCAGTCGGCGTGCAGCGTGCCCGCCCACGGGGTGACGCTCGCGGTGCGCACCGGCGCGTCGGCGCGGCCGGTGTGGCGGGCCTCGCCCAGTGCGCGGAACCGGTCGTTCACCAGCGGTCCCGTCGCCGCTCTGGCGGCCTCGCCGCGCAGGGCGGGCACGAGCTTCCCGCTGGCCGGTGCCGTCGGCGAGGGCGTGACGCCCTCCGCCGGGGCTTTGTCCACTGTGGACGCGTACCCGGCCGGCGCGGCGGCCACCGACAACGCGACGACGGCCAGCAGCGCGACACCGGCGCGCCGCAGGGAACGGCGAGACCCGCCCGCTGACGGGCGTGACGACAGCAATTTCATCGTTGTCCTCCCCAGAACCGTGTGATCCGACTTCCAGGTTGCACGGTGAATCCGTCGCGGCGTTGCCCGAACGCGCACGGCGCTTGCCCATTCGCGCATCAGCGGGCCTGTTGCCGGCGGTACTCGCCCGGGGTCACGCCGTAGGTCGCGCGGAACAGCCGGGTGAAGTGCGCCGGGCTCGGGAAGCCCCACCGGGCGGCGACGCGGTGCGCGGGCAGGGCGTCCAGGCGCGGGTCGGCCAGGTCGCGGCGGCAGCGTTCGAGCCGGCGGTGCCGGATCCACGTCGCCGGGCCGGTGTTCTCCACGCCGAACAGCTGCTGCAACCGGCGCGTCGAGATGTGCAGCGCCGCCGCCACCGTCGCGGGGGTCAGCGCCGGGTCGGCGAGGTGGCGGTCCACGTGGTCCTCGGCGGCCAGCCGCAGCGCCCGCAGCCTGCACTCCGGGGTGAGCCTGTCCTGCGCCGCCAGCGGCTCGGCGAGCACGGCCGCGAGCAGGTCGACGGTGACCGAGGCCAGCACCGGCACGTCGGCCGGGGTGAACTCGTGCGCGCGCTGCATGGTGTCGCGCAGCCAGCGGGCGAGCGACGCGCCCAGCCCCCGCCGCGCGCTGAACGTGACGGCGGTCAGCCTGCTGACCGCGTTCGGCGACAACGGGAGCCGCGCCCGGGGCACCTGGACGAGCAGGGACGGGGCGGCGGGCGAGCACAGGCGCTGGGCCGACATCGGGCGGGAGGTGTCGTACAGCGTGAACTCCTCGACGCCCAGGTGCGCCCGCCGGTCCGCCTGCCACACCACCGCTTCGCCCCCGAGGACGAGGTTGAGCTGGTACGCCTCGGGGTCGGAACGGCGGATCAGCCGAGGCGGCCTCCGGACGTGCACGGTCGGGTAGGCCAGCGCGGAGATCACCACGTCCCCCAGCGTCAGGGTGCGCATCGAGGCGCGGAAATCGGTCGCTTCGGCACTCCGCACCAGCGTCGGCGTCAGCGACCGCGCGCCGGACTCGACCCAGCTGTCGAACCTGTCGGACGCGGGCAGACCTTCGGTGCTGAACTCGGTCAACACGGCAACTCCCCCAAATCGAATCGCCCCCAACATGATGAGTATCACCAGAAGGGGCGGGGAAGTTGATGCGCGTGTGCGGTACCGCAGCGTTGTCGGCGGCCGATCAGCGGGCGCGGAATCGACAAACGGGGCGAACAGGACGAGATGTCCGACCGCGTCCCCCAATACTTCCGAGAACACGTCGTTTTCCCGGCGTCCACAGGACTTCCGGGTCAGATCGCCTCGACCTGCACGAAGAACTTGCGGTTGTCGGTCTGGAGCAGCGGGTCGGCTTTCAGCTGCCCGACCACGAAACCCACGGCCTGCTCGTAGTTCGTGATCTGCGCCATGGCCCTGAGGTGTGCCGGGTCGAGCGACTGGCCCCGTGCTGCGGTCAGGAATGCTTCTTCGCCCGTCTTGCCCTGGCGGTGCGAGGCGAACCAGGCGTCGACGCCGAGGGTCGCCTGGCTCGCGTGCAGCACGCGGACGTCCAGGGCGAGATCGGTGTTGAGGACTTCGCCGCGCTCCCAGTCGGCCGGGTCCAGCCCGCGGCCGGTCGCGTTCGCGGGAAACGCGCTCGATGTTCTGATGTTGCGCCAGTTCTGCTTGAAGATGCCCCAGTTGGCACCGTCGAACTGCTTGCCGTCGCCGCGCGGGTAGAACCGGTCGTCGGTGCCGAGGGTCTCGGTTTCGACCATGGCGACGGCGAGGTCCAGGAGGTTGCCGCCCGCGCTGAGCAACAACCGCTTGCGCGCTCCGAGGCCGGGGAACAGCGCCGGGGTGGTCGACGCCCCGTCGCCCCGGTCGTGGGTCACGGTGCCCCGGTAGTCGGTCAGGTCGGCGGGGGTGATCACGGCGCGCTGGTTGCGGATCGGGGTCGGGCTGAACGCGGCGGTGGGCGCGTGGGCCCGGATGTCGATGGCGGGCAACGGGAATCCCTGCGCGGTCATCCTGGCCACGAGCGCCGCCCGCACCGACTCGGCGCGCGCGCACGCCAGCCGCCAGTTGCGGTCCGCCGGTCCGGTGGTGCTGCTGAAGCCGTCCACGAGCAGCGCATCACCGACACCGCCGCGTTTCGTGGTCCGGATCCTGTTCCAGAGCGCGACGAACCCGGTGATCACCTTGGCGACCTCGCTGTCGATGGCGGCACCGCCCGCGTTGAAGACGACGGCGGGCGAGGTCTCCGGCGGCAGGGTGGTGGACACCGGGCAGCGCAGGTCGCGCGGGGGCGGCGAGGTCGTCGTGGGCAGGGCGTTGGCCGGGTCCCGCTGCACCGTGCGGGTGACCGCGGCGTTGCCCGCGAGCCGTTGCAGCGAACGGATCGCGGTCGGCGAGAAGTCGCCCGCACGTGGGTGGTGCGGGCGCGCATCTCGTTGTGGGGTGGGAGTTTGTCGAGATGCCTTCTCCACGAAGCCGTGCGCCATGCGGCCATTGTGCGCGGCGGTGGTCACGCGCGAGAGTGTCGTGCGTTTGTCTCTGTGTGCAGCGGCGTCCGCCCGTTTGGGCAAAAGAACTACGCCGTTCGGGCGGTGTGCGCCTACATGTGGGTGACACGGGTCGAAACGGCCTAACGGTGTGCTGGACTTCGCGATGGTCCGGGTGAGGCGGGGACTTCGAACCGGGGAGCCGGCGATGACGGGCCAGGTCAACGAGTTCAGCGGGTCGGCGGTGAACGTCGTGCAGGCGGGGCACATCGACGCGGTGCACCTGCACGAAGCCGCGCGCCCGCCGGTGTTCCTGGCGCCCACCCGCTCGTCCGTGCTCCTGGTCGGGCGCGACGGCCTGCGTGATCGTCTCCACGAGCTGGCACCGGGCGGATCGGTGGCGTTGTGGGGCATGCCGGGCGCGGGCAAGACCGCGTTGGCGCTGAGCCTCGCCTACGACGAGACGGTGCGGGAGCGGTTCCCGGACGGCGTGCTGTGGGCGGGTCTCGGCGCGCGGGCCGAGGTGCAGCGGCAGTTGTCGGTGTGGGGTGCCGCGGTGGGCCTGCGGCTGGAGGACGTGCGCGAACCGGGAGTGCGCGGCTGGGTGGAGGCGCTGCACCCGGTGATCGCCGCGGGCCGCTACCTGCTGGTGATCGACGACGCCTGGGACGCCGACCACGCCCTGGCGTTCCAGCTCGGCGGGCCGGCGTGCGCGCACGTGCTCACGACCCGGCTGCCCGGGGTGGCGGCGGAGTTCGGTGACGTCGTGGTCAAGGTCGGCGAGCTGTCGGTGCGCGACGGCGTGGCCCTGCTGTCCGCGCTGGCACCCCGGGCCGTGGCCGGTGATCCGGCGGCCACCGCCCGGATGGTGGGCCTGGTCGGCGGTCTGCCGCTGGCGCTCACGCTGATCGGCCACCGGCTGCGCCTGGACGCGGTGGAGGGCGATTTCCGGGTCGTGGAGGCGCTGGACCGGCTGCGCGCGGCGGGGGCGCGGCTGGCGTTGACCAGGCGTGAGGCCCCGGCGGCGGCGCACCCGAGCCTGCCCGCCGGGGTGCCGGTCTCGTTGCAGGCCACTCTGGACGTCGGCTACGGGAGGCTGTCCGGCGCGGCCAGGCAGGCGCTGCGCGACCTCGCGGCGTTCCCCGCCAAACCCGAGAGCTTCACGGTATCCCGCGCGTGGTCGGTGGTGCCGGACCGGGAGGCGGTGGCCGAGGTCGTGCGCGCGGGCCTGGTCGAGTCGTTGCCGGACAACAGGTACTCGATGCACCAGGTCGTGCACGACTACGCCGGAGGCGAGGGGGGCTCAGGTGCCGCTGAACGACGTCTGGCCACGGTCTTGTTCGCACAGGAGGGCGTCATGACACCGGAGGAAGTGGATCGGGAGTTCGGGACGGTCCTGCACGCACTCGAACACGCCCACCGGCACGGTATGCACGAGACCCTGCTGGCGGGCGTCGACGAGGTGTACGGGCACCTCGCGCTGCGGGGCCTGTACTCCGTGGCGGAAAAGCACCTGCGGCACGCGCTGTCGGCGGCCCGGACGATCAACGACACCGCGTCCGAGGCGCGCACCCTCGTCCGGCTGGGCAGCGCCGTGATGGAGCAGGGCGAACTGCGCGAAGGCGGGCGCTACCTCGTGGACGGCCTGCGCCTGGCCCAGCAGGCGGACCTGACCGGCGAGATCGTGGAACTGATGGTGCGGCTCGGCTGGAGCGCGGGCATGCGCGGCAACCTCGAACACGCCCGGCGGCACTTCGCCGACGCCCTGGTCGGCGCGTCCGGCGAGGAGGCCATCGCGCCGTTGCAGGGACTCGGCTGGGTCGCCGGGTTGCAGGGCCGGCACGCGGATTCGCACAGCCACCTCCAGCGGGCGCTGGAACTGGCGCGGCAGGGCGAGGACGGCGCCCGGCTCGCCGACGTGCTCCAGGTCGCGGGTTGGATGAGCGTGCAGGCGGGCGAGTACCCCACCGCGCGGGGGCACTTCGAGGAGTGCCTCGCCATCGCGCGCGAGGTGCACCAGGGCAGCGCGGAGGTGGACGCGCTGCACGGGCTGGGCTGGCTCGCGTTCCAAAGTGGACACTACCCGCGCGCCCGACAGCTGCTCGTGGAGGCGCTGGAGCGCGCGGACCAGCTCGGCTACCACGAGCGGATGCCGATCGTGCTCAACCTCGGCCGGGTCGCCGCCCGCACCGCCCTGCCCGACTACGCCCGCGCGCGCCTGGTCGAGGCGTGGGAGCTGGCCAAGGAGCAGGACCGGCCGGAGAAGCTCTGCGACGTGCTGCGCGAACTCGGCAGGCTGGAACTGGCCGGAGGCGACTCGGGCGCGGCGGAGCCGCTGCTGCGGGAGAGCCTGGCCATCGCCGAACGGATCATGGTCCGCACGTGCCTGGTGGATTCGCTGGAGGCGTTGGCCGAGTTCGACCTCGCGGCCGGCCGGATCGCGGCGGCACGGGAGGGCTTGGAACGCGCGTCCCGGCTCGCCCGGACCGAACCCGCGTTGCTGGCGCGGTTGCGGCTGCGGCTCGCCGAGGCCGAGGAGGCGGAGCACGGGGCGGTGGCCGCGCGAGACCTGTACCTCGCGGCGTTCAGCGGCGCGGACCGCACCGGTCAGGACGAGGTCGCCGCTCTGGCCGCGTTCGGGCTGGCGCGCGCCGGCGCAGCGGGTGGCGATCGAGCCGAGGCCGTACGGCTCGCGGACGACTGCGCCGCACGGTTCGACCGGATCGGCTCACCGCGGGCGGCGGAGGTCCGGCGGTGGAGGGACACCGAACTTGCCCCGGACGTCCAATAACCGAGATCCTCGGCCCTTTTGCGGCAATGCCCGCTGTCCGCAGAATGACCGTCACTCCCGCGCCGGCCCTAATTCGTCGGGATCAGCTGTTTTCGGGCACGCTGAACTGGCGCGCCTATCGCCTTTTTCTGGGCATCACCGGCCGGCGGCCCATTCGCTTTCGGCCCCCACCGGCTCTGGTTCCCCTCCGCCGGCAACGGCGTCCACGCGTCACCGGGCGGCAACCAGCTCGCCGTCGGCCTGCGCAGGCCCGGTTCGCGTTTTCGCGACAGCGCCATCCACGCGGTGCCGGCCCTCGGCTGGTCCGCTTCGGGTCGACGGCGAGGTCGTCTCGGGATCTCCGGCAGCGCCATCCACCCGGCGGCCCCGCCCGCGACCAGCGTGTGCAGGACGGTCATGACGATCTGGAACGCCGTCGGCTCGCCGTCGAACCCGGCCGCGATCTGCGACGCCCCGGCGACCGCGAACAGCGCCACGACGGTGGCGGGACGCGGACGGCGGAAGCTCACGCGACCATTGTGCCGAGCGGGGCGACCGAAGGGCCAGCCGCACCCCGGGCAATCACCCGACCGCCCCACCGCGCGGGTCCCCGGTGTTCCAGACCTCGACGCGGCCCCGGGTTCGGGCGGCGTTGCGCCGACCGGTCGACCTCCGATCGTCCGACGTCGACAGGCCCGTGGGGCGTAACGGTCCTGCGGCGGCCGACGACCACAGGGTGGCCGGCTTTCCACGCTGCTCGGATCGGGTCGCATTGGAGTGGGCTCATGACTGGTCTACCCGGTGGCAGGCGCTACCGCGCGTTCCTGTCGTACTCCCGCAAGGACGAGGAGTGGGTGCGGTCCCTGCACCGCAGGCTGGAGCGTTTCCACGTGCCGAGGGCGTTGCGCCGCAACGGGGTGACGCGGTTGCGGCCGATCTTCCGGGACAAGGACGAGTTGGCGGGTTCGCCGGACCTGCGTCGCACCTTGTACGACAGCGTGGACAACTCGGAATTCCTCCTGCTGGTCACCTCGCCCGCCGCGGTCCGGTCGGAGTGGGTGGACGAGGAGGTGGCGCGGTTCGTGGGGGAGCAGGGCCTCGATCGCGTCCTGGTGGTCGCGGTCGGCGAACCGGACTGGGAGGTGGACTTCCCCCCGGCGCTGACCCCGCCGGGCGGACGACGGCACGACTTCGGGTGGCTCGACGGCCGGGGGACCCGCCGACCGGACCGGCGGATGGTGGTCAGGACGGCGGCGGGCCTGCTCGGGGTCGGCTTCGACCACCTGTGGCAACGGGTGCGGCGGCGCCGCCGCACCATGACGGCGGTCGTGTCCGCGGCGACCGTCCTGCTCGCCGGCGTGGCGAGCACGGTGGTCCTCACCCTCCAGCACCAGGTCGACACCTCCGAGGCCGCCGCGCGGTCGAACCGGCTCAGCACGATCGCCGACCGGCTGCGCGGGGGCGACCCGTCCCTGGCGGCCCAGTTCGACGTGGCCGCGCGGCGGGCGGACCCGACGTCGGAGTTGGCCTACACCAACCTGCTCAACGACGGGAACACGCCGCTCAACGTGGTCGTGACGGCGTCCTCGACGGCGGCCGACCGCAACGACGGAGCCCTGGCGCTGAGCCCGGATGGCCGACTGCTGGCCAGGACCGGGCTCCGGCAGGACCAGGTCGGCCTGTGGGATCTCTCCGCGCCGGGCGAACCGCTGCGGTTCGGGGCCGCGAAGGCGAGCGGCGGGACGGCCGCACCGGTCTCGTTCGCGCCGGACGGCCGGACGTTGGCCGTCGGCGGCGCGGCCGGGGTGGACCTGTGGGACGTGGCCACCGCCGCGCGGCCCGTGGCGTCGGCGTCCGTTCCCGGCGGCCCGGTCACGGCGCTGTCCTTCGACCCGCCCGGCCACCGGCTCGCGACCGGCGGCCTCGACGGCACGTTCTCCGTCTGGTCGCTGGACGAGCCCGCCGCCCCGGTGCGGATCGGCACGAGCCCGCCGGTGCCCGGCCCGGTGGTGTCGCTGGTCTTCGGCGTCGACGGCCACACGCTCAGCGTCGGGCGCGGCAGCGGCGCGGTCGACATCTGGGACCTGACCGGCCCGGTCGCCGCGCTGAAGGCCACCCCGGTTCCCGGTGCGAGCGGCACGACCGGCAACGTCCTGGCGTTGCGCCCGGACGGCTCCGCGGTCTCCGTCACGGACACCAGGGGCAACAACGCCTTCTGGCGGCTCGACGACGTGTTCAAGCCCGGCTACCCCGCACCCGTGCCCAACACCGCGCTGTCCGGATCGGTCGCCGCGACCGCGTTCGGCCCGGACGGCAACCTGCTGGCGGCCGGCAACCGGGACGGAACCGTGACGTTGTGGAACACCCGGTCCGGCGCGCGGCCGACCTCGCTGACGCCGCCGCTGAGCCTTGCCAGGCAAGGGGAAGCGGCCGGGGTCACCGGCCTGACGGTCGGCCCGGACGGGCGTGGCGTCGCCGTGCTGGACAGCGTCGGCACGCTGGTGGTGTGGCGGCTGCCCGCCCGGTACCGGGTCCAACCCGACGTCGAGTCCAGCGAGATCGACGACATCGTGGTCACCAGCGACGGCCGCAACGTCGCGGCCACCCGGACCCGGTCGACCACCGCGAACATCTGGAGCCTGTCCGGCCCGCTCGACCCGGTGCGGTTCGCCCTACCCTCCACGGAAACCGAGGGCATCCTCGGGCTGGCGCTGAGTTCCTCGGGCGGGCTCGCCGCCGTCACCGGCGCGGGCGTCGGCGTCTGGTCGACCGCCGACCCCCGCCGTCCGACGGCCCTCGGGCCGCCGGCCGCGATCCCCGGTGGGTCGGACGGCCGGCCGACGTCCCCGGCCTACAGCCCGGACGGCCGCACCTTGGCCGTGACGAGCGCGGGATCGACGGCGTTGTGGGACTTGACCGACCCCGCCCGACCCGCGCCCCGGGCGACGCCGATCCCCGGCGGACGCGCCGTGTTCAGCCCGGACAGCCGACTGCTCGCGACGACCGGCGAGGAAACGGGGATCTGGGACGTGTCCACACCGGACACTCCGGCGCGCCTCGCCACCATCCCCGTCGACGCGATCGACCTCCCTGTGTTCGACCGCGACGCCGGTGTCCTCCTGGTCCCCGTGGGCAAACCGGAGCCCGGAGTGGAGATCTGGCGCGTGACGGATCCGTCCCACCCCTCGCGCCTGGGCAAGGCCGCCGTCGAGGGCACGGACTCGACCCTGCCCGGCTTGCCGACCGGGCTCAGCCCGGACGGGCGCACCCTCGCCGTCGGCACGTCGGACGGCGCGGTCCAACTGTGGGACGTGGGCGACCCGACCGACCCGAGGCGGATGGGACGCCCGTTGTCGAGCAACGTCAACAAGGTCGACCAGTTCATCACCACCCGGCAGTACGTCAGCGGGATCGTCGGCGTGGTGTTCAGCGCCGACGGCCACACCCTCGCGGCGGTCAACCGGGACGGCACCATCCGCATGTGGTACCTGGACGACGAGCAGGTCATCGGTGACCTCTGCGCGGCCACCGGCAACACCCTCACCGCGCACCAGTGGCAGCAGCACGCCCCCGACATCCCCTACGCGGCCCCGTGTCCCGGTGCCCCGCCCGCGCAGCCGGCCAGTGCCGCGCCCGCCGGGACACCGGCTCCCACGACCACGCCGTCCGGGACCCCGGCCGACCGACCGGCCTCGGGCGACGGCCCCTGCCAATCCGGCAACCTCGACTTCGGCTACGGCACCGCGCCCACCGAGGACACCGTCCGGCTGGTCGTCACCAACAAGTCCGGTCCGACCTGCACCCTCGACAACCTGCCCGACGTCGGCGTGACGGGCACGCCGGACGCCGAGCACGAAGCCCAGTACCGGCTGCGCCAGGTCGTGGCCCCACCCGGGCCACCGCTCCCGCTCGCCGCAGGGCAGCAGGCACACGTCGACGTCATGTTCACCGGACCGGCCTCGAACACCGGGGTCGACCCATGGGTTCCCCGGACCATCACGCTCACCCTGCCCTACGGTGCCGGGACCCTCAGCCTGCCGTGGACCTCGCGGAAGCCGCTGGAGCCGTTCGTGGGGTCGTCCCACCCGCCGACCTTCTCCCGGACCTTCGTGGCCGGCCCTTGATCACCGTGCGGCCACGCGCCACGTCCGCACGACGGCCTTGGCGCGGTTGACCTCCGGCACCCGGGCCGTCGACTCCGCGTGCAGCGAGTCGCGGAGGATCAGCAGGTCGCCGTCGCTCCACCACTCGGTGTGGAAACCGCTTTCCCGTTCCAGCCTGCGCAGCGACGGGTGACGGCGGCGCAGCTCCGCCACGTGGTCGGCTGCGCTCTCCGGGTGCTCGGTGGACAGCGGTTCCCGGCGGACGGCGTGGTCCAGCAGCGCGTCGCACTCCAGGAAGTGGTCGAGGGACGGGAACGCCGGCAGGTCCACGTCGAACAGCCCGAACAGCAGCGTGCCGTCCGGGAGCAGGGTGCCGCTGGACACCCCGTCCGGGCGCTCGTCCGTGACCGCGTACCAAAACTCCACGCGGTCGGTGCCCGTGTCGGTTTCGAGCACCGGCCCGAACACGATCTTCCCGCGCAACGGGCTGGCGTAGCTCAGCCCCGAATACCGTTGCTGCACCGAACGCAGCGCGCGCAGCGCGTGTTCGTCGCTGTCACCGAACGCGGCGCGCATCTCGGCCCGGCACCGGTCGTCGTCCGGCCCGGTGTCCACCGCCACCCGCCCGGCGCAGCGGGCCAGGAACGCCTGGGCGCGAGCGCTCAACGGTGCCGGCGAGTCCAGAACGTGAGCTACCGCGTCCATCGATCGCCGCCCTCCTCCGCCGACCTCGGTGGCCGGTCGGTCCACAGCAGGGCGTCCGCCTCACCGCACATCCCGCCATCCTCCCAGGCGGGGCGCCATCCGGGCGGTGGTCGGCGCGGTTCGCGTCGTGTGCGCCGCCGATCTCACTCCTCAGGTGTCCAGGAGCACAGGTGTTCCTGGATCGCGGCGTGCCGGAACTGGTACAGCACGCCCGCCTGTCGCAGCACCTTCCGCGCCACCGCCTTCTTGAGGGTGGGCAGCGGCGCGGTGGACCGGCGGAAGCCCGGCAGGTCGGGTCGGGCGAACGGGAGCAGCGCGCCCGGCCCCAGGCCGCCGACGCAGCCGATCGCGAACCCGATCCCGGCACCCCACAGCGCGCAGCCGCCGGCCAGGTCGGCCGACGTGCCCAGCAGCCCGAACGCCACGCCGCCCAGGATCGTGCCGCCGATCGCCGTGGTGGCGGTGCGGCGCCGGTCGGCGCGGCAGGCGTCCACCGGGTTCAGCGTCGACGAGTGGGCCAGCGGCGACGTCGCCGACCTGAGCAGCCCGCCCGGCGCGCCCCGGTACAAACCGGACCCGAGCAGCCCCAGGACGGCGATGGTCGCGCCGCTCGCCGCCCCGAGGCGGACGCCGAAGCCGAAGCTCAGCAGGAATCCGCCGGCGGCACCCGCGATCAGGCTGCCCACGAGCATCTGCCGGAACGCCCGCGCGGACGGGCGGGGCAGCACGAGCCTCGCCGGTGGCCGGCCGGCGGCGCGCTTGACCTGCCAGTCCGCGTAGAGCGCGGTGAGCCCGACGGGCCACAGGTGGATGGACCAGGGCGCGGGCACGTCGGCCAGGGGCGCGCCCACGGCCATCATCAGCCCGACGGCGGCGGTGATCGCGAAGGCGCACCGGACGCGGAGCGCGTCGAGCGGAATCCAGGTCGGGATGCGCCACCAGGTGAGGTCGTGGCTCGCGTTCATGCTCCGCGCGATCCACGCCGCGAAAGCGCGCTCGCGGGCGTTGCGGCGTTCCTGGCGCTTGCGGCGCAGACGTCCGGGTCGGCCATCGGTGGAGTACGCGCGGTCGAGGAACAGGCCCGCCAGCAGGGAGACGACGCGGCTCTGCGTCCCGGCGGCGGTGAGTTCGGCCAGGCCCACGCGATCGGTCCCGGTGCCGCCGAAGGCGTCGCGCGCCAAGCCGATGGTCAAGGGCGTGGTGAGCGTCTTGGCGAGCACGCCGTGCGGGTCGGCCCGGACGTGCTCGGCCAGGTCCCGCAGCCTCGGCGAGGTGGTGCCGCCGTCGCGGACCAGGAAGTCGGCGGCCGCGCGCACGTCCACCGGGTGCAGGCGGATCAGCTCGGCGTTCGCGAACCGCTCGGCGTCGCGCGGCGCGCGTTTGCGGGGCCGGGTGGTGACCACGACCCGGAGGGTGCGGCCGAGCTTGGTGATCTGCTCGACCGCGTGGCCACGCCGACCCTCGGGCATCTCGTCGAGCCCGTCGAGGAACAGCGCCACCCGCCTGCGGTGCACCAGTCGCCCGCCGGGCGCGGAGATCCGGTGCCACCGGGGTCGCAGCATCGCGCCGACGACGCGCGCGGCGTAGTCGGCGAGGGTTTCCTTCACCGGGTCCCAGTCGCCGAGCGTGAGCCACACCGGCACCGGGAGGGGATCGCCGCGCTCGTCCAGCGACCGCTTGCGGCGGCGGCGCAACGCCTCGCGCAGCAGGAGGTGCATGACCGACGACTTGCCGATGCCGGGTGCGCCCATCACGACCGCGACACCTGCCGCGGCGCGGTCGTACACCTCGTCGTACAGGCGGGTGACGACGTCGGCGGACAGCAATTGCGGCGCCTGTTGCCCCCAGGCGATCCTGACGGGTGCGTCGGGGGAGAGGTCCCAGGTGGACTCGGCCTCGTACCAGAGGGCCTCGGTGGCGGCCGCCACGGCGGCGACCTCCGGATCGGGGTCGGCAGGTCCGCCGAGGTTGACGTCCCGACCGGCCTGGATGACGGTCGAACCGCCCTCGGCCGCGCCCCACTGGTGGATTCCGGTCACCGGGAGACACTAGAGAGACCAACCGGGCGTGCACCCGCACTAATGCGGATGCGGCCGGATGCGTTGCCGCTTCGGACCGGCGGCTTGGTGAGGAGCGCGATCGGGATCGTGCTCCTCACGTCGTCAAGTCGAGTCCCGGCCCGAGCCGGTGGTGGGGCGCGGTGGTTCCTCCTGGGGCCCGATGTGGTGGCGCAGGCGGACGGCGAGTGCGTGGAGCATCCGGTGGACGGCGTGGGGTACGGCGGTCAGCGAATCGGACGTGGCGGTGAGGTTGATCGTGATGTGCCGGTGGTCGGCGACCGGGACGGGCAGGGCCGCGCAGCACATGCCGTGCTGGTCGGGGAAGTAGTGCTCCCAGCGGTTCACCGCGACCGGCGCGCCGAGGAACCGGGCGAGACCGACCGCCGTCGCGCCGGCGTGCTCCAGGTCCCAGCACGCGCCGTCGACGAACCCGAGCCGGTCGGCGGCGGCCATCGCGTCGCGGTGCCCGCCCCGGTGCAGCACGGTGTAGCGGGAGTCGAGCACGACGGCGAGCAGGTCGTTGCGCGCGGCCAAGTCGACCAGTTCGGCGAGGACAGGGGATCCGGTGGGCATCGGGGAACTCCGTCGGCGGTGTGCCAGCTCGTCGCGGTCGAGCACCTCCACCTGCGTGCCGCGGTCGGGGGTCAGGCCGGTGTGCCGCAGCAGCGTCCACGCGTCGCCGATGACCCGACGCGGACTCGCCACGCGGTTTCCGCCCCGGTTGAACTCCTCGTGCAGGCGTTGCCCAGCCCGCATCCACCGCCGGTGCTCGTGCCCTTCACCGGCGAGGAACGGCGCCAGGTCGCGGCGGGCGTGTCGGCGCTGACTCCGGACGGTCGCGGGGCGGAGGCCCAGTTCAGCGGCGACCTCGGCGGCGTCGTGCTGTCGCCACAACCCGGCCAGGACCTGCCGCTGCCGGTCGGATGGGATCGTCAGGCACTGGAGCACGGCCTCCAGTTCACGTCCGTGGTCGAAGGCGTCGGTGACGGATCGGGGCTGCTGGGACCACCGCGTGGTCAGGGTCCACCGTCTCTCGCGGGTGCGGCGGGTGTGCTGCCTGCGGGCGACCTTGGCCAGTTCGTTGGAGACGGCGGTACGCAGATAGGCATCCTCGCACGTCACCGAGGCCCAGAGGGGTCGCGACCGCCAGACGGACATGGCAACCGCTCCTGCGGCGTCCTCGGCGTCCGCGCGGTCGGCACCGGCCTTCAGCCCGATCGCGAGCATTTTCGGGTACCACCGCGTGAAGAACTCCGCGTACGCGGTCTCGTCGTCGCTCACCGGAGCCCACCGGCCTCGGGCGGGCCGACCTGCCGAAGAATGATCGTGAGCATTCCTCTTCCTCTCTTCGCAACGCCGGCACCCCGGCGTTCGACGGCATCATCGTCATGGAAGAGTCGAACCGCTCCATCGGCGTGCAAGTCCCACCACAAGGACCAACCACACGCGTCGCCACCGGGCGGTCTCGGTGCATCCGTTCGGGGGTGTCGACCACAAGACTCCGGCTCCGGACCTTCCGGCCGGCCAGGTGGTCCGCGCGGCGGTGAAGTCCAATCAGGACGGTGCCGCTCGCGCTGTCGACGCTACCCGACGTCTGTCGCGTGCCTGCCGTTCGCCGCGAGTCGAGCCGACGGTGAATGTCGCTGCGCCGACAACAAGAACGGACCTCGGAAGAATCCACTGTGGACCTTTGGGGCTGCCACCCGCCGGCGCGCCATGACGCTGAACGGATCGCAAGTGGTTGAACCAGCCGGCGGGGGCCGGCCAGTCCAAGGCGCACCGCGCCGACGCGGTCCGCTGGGACGGACCCTCGAACCCCGTCTACGTCGGCAACAACGCCGCGCTCGGCAGCAACGGGCGCGGCGACGTGCTGACCCTCTCGGTCTTCAAGTCCGCCGGCGCGCTGATCTACGGGCTCGGTGCCTGGGAGAACGGCAAGCAGGTCGATCGGACCCCGCAGAGTTCGACGGTCCCCACCTCGGCCCGCGACATCAACGATTCCGGGGTCGTCCCGGTGGGGTACTCGCACCGCGACGGCCCCGGCGACGGCAACACCCGCGCCGCCGCGTGGCGCAACGGCAAGCTCGCGGACCTGCCGCTGCCCAAGGCTTCCCGGGTGGACCACCGGGTGGTCAACAGCAAGGGCACGACAGCGGGTTCGCTCACTCCCCGGGACGGCACCGCCGCCTCGGTCGCCGGTACGCGGTCGCCGGCGCAGCAGAACACGACCCGTGCGGTGATCTGGACCGGCAACGGCGTGACCACGCTGCCCGGTGATCGCGCGGGTGTCGCGGACAACGCCCGCGCGATCAACGCCCGCGCGATCAACGAACGCGGTGACGTCGTCGGCTGGCGGGTTGTCGACGGAGTGCGCGAAGCCGCGCTCTGGCGTGACGGGCAGCTGGTGGACCTCGGCACCACCGGGGCGAGCGAGGCGGTGGCGGTGAACGACCGGGGCGACGTCGCCGGATGGCAGGAGACGAGCACCGGCATCCACCCGTTCCACTGGCACGTGGGCACCCTCATCGACCTGCGCACGCCGACGAACCTCCGGTCGAAGGCGGTGGACCTGAACAACTCCGGTGTGGTCATCGCCCACTCCGGGGACTTCGAGGAGTGCTCGCGTTCGTACCGCTGGACTGTGCGCTACTGACGGGTTCGCCGCACTTCCCGACCGACCTCCGCGACGGCGACCAGCCGCTTTCCGGACCGCTGCGGCCCTGGGCAGAATTCCCGGCATGGACAACGGTTCGTTCGCCGCGTACCTCGACCGGATGGACGGGGTGGAACGCGCGGAGATGCTGCGGATCCGGCCGGAGGCGTGGGCGGCACCGGTTCCGGACACGCCCGAGGCGCTTGCGGAGCGGTTGAGCGACTGCGGGTCCTTGGCCGCGGTGCGCCTGGTGAGCCGGGACGCGGTGGCGGCGGGACAGGCGGCGGCCAGGTTGGGGGCCGGAGCCACCGTCGACGCCGTTGCGGAGGAGGCCGAGGGCGACCGGGACGCGGTCCGCGCGGCGTTGAGCGAGCTGCGGCGGGTCGGGGTGGCGTGGCCGTCCGGAGATGCCGTGCGCCTCGTGCCGCCGGTCCTGGAGCGGTGGAAGCAGGCCCAAGGCCGGGCGAAGGTGACCGGGCGGCCCGAGGTCGAGCCCGGCCGGCGTGCTTCGGACGGTGATCTGCGGTCGTCGGTGCAGCACCTGCTGCGGTCGGCCTACGCGCTGCTGGACACGAGCGGTCCGATCGTCGGGCTGCGCAAGGGCGGGGTGGGGCCGAAGGAGCGGACGCGGCTCGGCGCGGAGTTCGGGCTGGGCGACGACTACCTGTTGCTGCTGCTGGACCTGCTGTTCGAGGCCGGGTTGTTGACGCAGATCGGGTCGGCCTTCGAGGTGACCGCGCGGACGAGCGGTGGCGGGAGGCGACACCTGCCCGGCAGTGGGCGGAGTTGGCGTGGGCCTGGTTCTCGCTGCGCCACGCCCCGACCGCGCGGCGGGACGCGGCGGTGTCGAAGGTCGAGTCGACGCGCGCTCGGGCGGCCCGGTGGGCGGTGTTGCGGGCCGCACGGGACGGGTTGTCCGTCAAGGGGGTCGTGGCCGCCGCTTACTGGTTCTGCCCTGATGTGCACCAGCACGTCGGCGAGGTCGTGGCCGAGGCGCGGATGTTGGGGGTGGTGTCGGGGGACGCGCTGAGCGTGTGCGGGAAGGTGTTGTTGTCCGCCGGGAAGGTCGACGCGCTGGAAGCCTCGGTGTCCGACGTGGTGGTGCCGATGCAGTGCGAGGTCGAGGTGCTCGACGACCTGAAGGTGGTGGTGTTCGGGCAGTTGACGGTCGAGGCCGCGAAGTTGTTGAAGGCCACGGCGGAGAGCGCGGTGGAGGACGGGGCGCGCGTGTGGCAGTTCACCCCGGCCAGTGTCCGGGCGGCCTTCGCCCGGGGTTGGACCGGCGAATCCCTGCTGGCGGCGCTGGAGGAGCTGACGCGGCACAGCGTGCCGTGGGCGCTGCGGGCGTTGTTGGGGGAGCGCGGGCGGGGACAGGTGCGGGTGCGGGAGGTGGGCTGCTGCGTGGTGGCCGAGCCGGAGGTCATCGCGGAAGTGCTGCGGTTACCCGGGTTCGTCGAGCTGGCACCGACCGTGGCGGGCAGTGCGACGGCACCGGCGGAGGTGGTCGCGCAACTGCACGAAGAGGGGTTCGCGGTGGTCGAGGACCCGTCGTCGGGAAGTGTCGTGGTCCGGCGGCGGAAGGCGCGCGTGGCCGCGCCGGCGGACGAGGTCGAGCAGGCCGCCGCGTACCTCCCGGACCCGGACGCGGAGGAGCCGCCCACGACGCAGATCGTGCGGTCGCGCAACCGGGAGTTGTCGACCACGGCGGTGGAGTTGTTGGCGGCGGCCATCGACCAGGGGGCGGACGTGCTGATCGACTACGTGGACGGCAAGGGCCAGTCCTCGCAGCGCGCCATCACCCCGACCGGGTGGGATGGGCCGTTCCTGTTGGCGTGGTGCCACCTGCGCGAGGCCGATCGTCAGTTCAGGGTGGAGCGGATCAAGTCGGTGTCACCGGCGCGACCGGCGGCGGGTTCCGGCTGACCGGGGAGGTGTCGTTGCGGCGGCCTCGACCGGTCGCCTCGACGGTGGCCGAAACCGTGAAGCGCGGACGGAGCAGCCGGCCGCCGAGCGGCCGAAGGCGTTCGTGAGCCGATCGGGGTTACCCCGGAAATCGTGCTCCGGCGGACGAGTGAAATCACCGGGACCCCGCTTCCCGTGGTGCGTCGAGCCGGCACGATCGGGTGCGCGCCGACGTAGGGCGCGGATCAGGTCGAAGACGCGTTGCGACGAACGCGGTTCCCGGTTCGGGTGGGATCCCGGACGGCGTCGTGACCATTTCCCATTCGGGCCTGGTTCCACCGTGGGGACATCGTGGTCCCGTTCGTGCAGGCGATCTGTCGAGGCTCTGTCCACTCCTGGCCGTCCATGACCGGCCGGCACTCGATCGAAAGGGTACGTCCGTGCGCAAACCAGGTATTGCGGCAATCGTTCTTTCTCTGGTGGGGAGCGTGGCGCTCACCGGCATCTCGACCGTGCAGGCGGCTGCGGAAGGCGTGTCCGCAGCGGGCCGAACCACCCTCAGCACCTGGTGGCAGGGCGACAGACAGGACAACTACGCGTCCGGCACCGTGTCCGGCGACAACAGCGCGGTGGCGGCCGGTTACCGCCGGGTCCGCTCCGAGGCCCTGGTCGAGAGCAGCCAGATCCCCGGGACGAAACCGTTGTGGCTGTACTGGAGCGCCGGCCGGGGCGACAACTTCACCACCGCGACCACGGCCGGCCAGAACGACGCGATCGCCGCCGGCTACCAGTTCATCCAGACCGAGGGGTACGTGTACTCGACGCCGGTACCCGGCACGGTTCCGCTGTACACGTACTGGCACGGCGGCCGAGGCGACAACTTCAGCGCCGCGAGCGCGGACGGCATCGCGTCCGCCGACAGCGCCGGCTACGCCCGCATCCGCATCGAGGGTTACGTGTTCCTGGCCTGACGACTGCGGATCCGTTGACCTGGTGTCGGTTCCCTGTCCTCCTCCTGCCGCGCTCGTCCCGCCGATGCCGTCACCGGGCAGGTTCATTGCTCCACATCGGACACATAGCGGCCGACGGGGCGGCGCGGTGGAGAGCGGTCACAGGTCCGACACCCGCCACACGCCGATCGACTTGTCGGGAAAGCGGAATTCGACCTCTTCGCCGTCCTGCTCGACCACGTACACCTCCGAGCACCGCTCGTTGACCAGGCGCACGGGCTCGGGCAGCTCGAAGGGTGCCGCCGTCAGGTTGAGCGGACGCCAGGCGCCCGTCTGGATGTCGGCGCTGCGGCCCCGGTCGGTGAAGGTGGTCGCGGCGAGGTACCGGGCACCGCTGCGCTTGACGTTCGCCAGCGCGCGGTGGACGTCGGCGTCGGCCAGGTGCACCAGGCAGTCCCGGGTGAAGACCAGGTCGACCCGGGGGAGCGGGTCCCGGGCCAGGTCGAGGACCGCGAACTCGCGGCCGGGCCGGGTGAACGCCTCCCGGTTGCGCTCGACCACCTCCGGCACGATGTCCGCGCCGAGGTAGGACTCGACCGGCAGGTCCACAGTGGACATCCAGAAGAAGTCGCCGCACGGCACGTCGAGGAAGGTCCGGACGCCGAGGTCGGCCACGAGCCCGGGCAGCTCGGCGCGCAGCGCGGACGTCTGGACCAGGTCGGAGCCCCACCCGGACCGGGACGTGGTCACGCCGAACCCGTCCTGCTCGCCGAACGTCCAGGCGGAGGTCTGGTACATCTCGGCGAAGACCTCCCGCAACGGCCGCCCCGCGGCCTTCCCCGCGGTGTCGTAGACCTGCCTGTTCGCGATCCTGCGTGGGGAAGGCATGTGCGGCACAGGTTCCCGTCGTGAGGTGGTCGGGCCGGATGGCGGAGGTCGTGCGGTCAGGCGCGGTCCGGAGGGGCGGCGGCTTGCATGGCCGCCGCGTACGGGGCCATCAGGCGCATGATCTCGGCGTCCCACGCGTGCGGGTGGACGGCCCGGGTGGCGACGGCGGGTTCCGCGCGCACCGCGTCCACTGCGGCGAGCAGCGCGTCCGTGGTCGCCTCGGCGTTGTACCGGGAGACCAGCCACTGGCGGCCTTCGGTGCGCAGCCGCTGCTGCTCGGCCTCGGGCAGCCGCACGAGGTCCAGTGCGCGGTCGGCCAGCTCGACCGTGCGCGGGCTGGGCACCTGCCACGCGGACGGGGCCTCGAACAGCTCGTCGCCGCCGCCGAGGCCGTAGCCGGTGACCAGGCAGCCGGCGGCCAACGCCTCGGCGATGGGCATCCCGAAGCCCTCGCCCTCCGGCGCGCCGAGCGCGATGAACACCGACGTGTCGGCCAGCACCCGGGCGACCTCTTCGTGGCTGAGGCCGTGGATGTCCCGCAGTTCCACGCCCGCGCTGCGCGGGTCGTTGCGCAGGATCTGCCGCAGCAGCGCGCTTTCCGCCGGTCGCTTGCGCGACATCCACGCGATGCTGGGCGTCTTCGCCTCCGGGTGGAACAGCCGCGCGTCGACGGGGTTGGGGACCAGGCGCGGCGGCGGCAGGTGCGGGACGGCGCGGGAGAGCACGTCGACGCCGTCGTGCGACACGGTCCACAGCGCGTGCGGCGCGCTCCAGCCGGGATAGGTGTCGACGTCGGGGCAGGGCAGGAAGGTCAGGAAGTGCCCCTGCACGAAGACCACCTTGCGCCCGCCCGGCGCCGGGTCGCGGTCCGGCAGCACCGCGACCTCGGGGATCACCAGCACGTCCTCCGCCGTCAGGTCGATCTCGGCGCCGGACAGCGTGGGCACGTCGTCCTCGAACCAGGAGTAGCGGAAGCCGGGTGTGGGCGACCAGCGGTACGCCTCCACCCCGGCCGCGACGAGCAGCGAGACGTGCTGCGTCAGCAGTCTGATCCCTCCCAGTGGGAATTGCAGCTCGAATCCCGCGTAGACCACCCTGCCCGCCACATTCCACCCCGCATCGCACACCGCGAACCCCGGCGAACCGGGCCTCCGTCATGGTCCCACCCGACCTCGCCCCGCCCAACCTCCGCAAGGGGCAAGATCGTGCGCGGTCCGACCATACCGGCCCGCCGGACCGCGGTCGGTGTCCCCTCTGTCCATAGTGGAGCGTGGTGTGCGCGCCGGCCGTCACGGCGCGGACGAGGCCGGAGCACCGCACTGTTGCGGGGGAAGCGGCGATGCTGCGGCGATGTGACCAAGAGAAGATGAAGACCGTGCCGAGACCGCCTCACATATGCGACCCGCCATAATCCCCACATGACTGGTTCCTCCTTCGACCCGCACGACCTGCTCGCGGAAAGCCGCCTCGGTGTTCTCGCGACGATCAAGCGGAACGGCCTGCCGCAGCTGTCCCACGTGACGCCCGCCTACGACCGGAACGCCGGTGAGATCCTCGTGGTGACGAACGAGGGGACCGCCAAGATCCTGAACCTGCGCCGGGATCCGCGCGCCGCGCTGGAGGTCGTCAGCGCCGACGGCTGGTCGTGGGCCACCGCCGAGGGCAGCGTCACCCTGGCCGGTCCGGCGACCGACCCGAACGGGCCCGAGGTCGAGGCCATGGTCCACTACTACCGCACCGCCGCGGGCGAGCACCCGGACTGGGACGAGTACCGGGAGGTCATGGTCTCCGACCGCCGCATCCTGATCACGATCAAGGTCGACCACGTCTACGGCGACAAGGTCAACTGATCCGCCTCTTCGCACCCCGGACGGCGAGGTGCCGTGTTCATCACCGATGAACACGGCCCTTTGTGGTTCTGCCCCAAGTCGCGTGGACGCGGGATGAGCGTGGGCACGGCTTGACCTCCGGCGGCCCGGTGGCGGCCCGCCGGAGATCACGGGTCAGCCGAGCAGGGTCTTGCCGTCCTCGGCCCGGATCAGGGCCGCCAGCGCGCGCAGGCCCGCCTCCGCGCGGGCGATCTCCTCGTCGGTGATGTGCACCGAGGGCTCGAAGCGCAGGGTGCTGGTGGCACTGGCCGTGGGGAACACCCGCAGGTTGTGCTCGCGCAGGAGGTACCCGGAGAACATGTAGCCGATCAGGCCGCTGCGGGCCTGCTCGGCGAGGATGTCGGAGTCCGAGCCGGACAGGTCGTGGAACTCCAGACCCGTCATCAACCCCTTGCCGCGCACCTCCTTGACGACGTCGCCGAAGTCGGCGCGCAGCCCGCGCAGCATGGTGAGCAGCTTGTCGCCCTTCCGGGCCGCCAGCCGGTACGCCGCGCCGCCGTCCGCCTCCAGCAGCTCCACGGTGCGCAGGGCGACCAGCGTGGAGAAGCTGTCCTTGGCGTACGTCGAGGTGTGCACCAGCTCGAAGTCGCTGCGGTAGAGCGACGACCGGATCATCGTCACCGCCGCCTTGGCGACACCGCCGCCCAGGCTCTTGGCCAGGGTGATGTAGTCGCCGCGCAGCCCCAGGTGGGACGCGGCGAAGAACGCGCCGGAGCGGCCCATGCCGCTCTGCACCTCGTCCACGATGACCGGGATGCCGGCGGCGTCCAGCAGCCCGCGCACACGGGCGACGGCGTCGGTGTCCAAAACGTGGATGCCCGCTTCACCCTGGATGGGCTCCAGGATGAACGCGCTGATCACGGGCAGCGGACGCGTGACGACCCGGATGACGTCGCCGTCGACGGCGAGGTCGAGCAGGGTCCGGCTCTCGGCGGCGATCACGGCGGAGACCGCGTCCGGCTCGTCCAGCGGCACGAACCGGCACTGCGCGGCCATGGCGGTGAACGGCGTGCGGTAGCTGTGGTTGTGGGTGAGCTGGATGCTGCCCGCGAGCTTGCCGTGGAACGAGCCGATGGGAGCCAGGTAGACCGGCGGCGTGGCGGCGCGCTCGGCGTTGGCCGCGCGCAGGGCGGCGACCACCTCGTCGAGGTCCGACCCCGTCAACGGGGACGCGTCCACGGTCGCGCCGGCGACCCTGGCCGCGAGGGCGTCCTCGATGTTCGCCTCGACCTCGGCCAGCGCCTCCCCGATCTTGAGCACGCGGTCCATCTCGGCGTGCTTGATGGCGACCTCGTTGGCCTCGGCCCCGCTGTTGGCGAAGATCACCGAGTAGTTCTCGGCGGTGTCGAACTCGCGGTGCGCGATGGTGTTCAGCGTCCACGCGAGGTCGTTCGCGTAAGGGTGCCGGGAAAACTGCGCGTGGATCGGGCTGCCGCTGTCCAGCAGCGCTTTCGCGTACTCGACGATCTCCGGGTTGTTGTGCCCCAGAATGGTCGACCCGTAGCCGCCGACGAGGTCCAGCACCTCGACCTCGGCACCATCGGCGTCGCGGTAGTAGAGGGAATCCTTCTTCGACCTGGTGTATTCGACACCGAGTCCCAGCGAGGCCAGCCACGCGAACATGTACGGCTCGGCCAACTCGGGCTTGTCGACCACTGGGTTCATCTTCGTCCCCTATCCACGTGAGGTTACCGGGGCGACCGTACCAACGTCCGGGCAATCGCCATCTCCCCGTGGTCTACCTCCGGTAATGGCTCGCAGGCCGAGGGATGGGGGCGGTTTTCGGCGGTAATTCGCCGGGTGTCCGGCGGGATCTCACCGGAAAAACCGGGTAATCCATCGGTCAATACCGGTCATTACCGGTCCAAGACTGCCCGTTGATCGCCGGCCGTGGTTTCGCACCTAATGTCGACGGGGTTCCCCTCCAGGGCAAGAGCCCGATTTCCGGTAAGCGAAGGGCACGGTTTCCATGCCGAGTGGACAGCATCTCCGCGACACCCAGGAAGAAAACGCGACCGCGGTCATCGGGATGTCCTGCCTGCTCCCCGGGGCAGGTGACGTCGCCGCGTTCTGGGACCTGTTGAGGTCCGGCCGCGACGCGCTGACCGACATGCCCGCGCACCGCTGGGAACCGATCTCCGCCGACGCCGGCGCCCCGGTGCGCAGAGGCGGCTTCCTGGACTCCGTGGCCGATTTCGACGCCGCCTTCTTCGGCGTCTCGCCGCGCGAGGCTCGGGTGATGGACCCGCAGCAGCGCCTGGTGCTGGAGCTGGCCTGGTCGGCGCTGGAGGACGCCGGGATCGTCGCCGCCGACCTGGAGGGCAGTTCGACCTCGGTCTACGTCGGCACCGGGCGCGAGGACTACGCCGCCCTGGTCTACCGGCAAGGCGCGTCCGCGATCACCCAGCACACCAACGCGGGCGTGCACCGCGGCGTGATCGCCAACCGCGTCTCCTACGCCCTGGGCCTGCGCGGCGCGAGCCTGACCGTCGACACCAGCCAGTCGTCGTCGCTGGTGGCGGTGCACCTGGCCTGCGAGTCCCTGCACTCGGGGGACTCCACGCTCGCCCTGGCCGCCGGCGTGAACCTCAACATCCTGGCCGAGACCGTGCTCGGCGCGGAGCGGTTCGGCGGCCTGTCGCCGGACGGCCGCTGCCACACCTTCGACGCCAAGGCCAACGGCTACGCGCGCGGCGAAGGCGCTGCCGTGGTCGTGCTCAAGCCGCTGCGCGCGGCCCTCGCCGACGGCGACCGGGTGTACGGCGTGCTGCTGGGCAGCGCGGTGAACAACGACGGCGCGACCTCGGGGCTGACGGTGCCGAGCGCGCTCGCGCAGGAGCAGGTGGTGCGGGCGGCGCACCGCAGGGCGGGCGTGTCACCCGACGACGTGCAGTACGTCGAGCTGCACGGGACCGGGACGCCGGTGGGCGACCCGGTCGAGGCCGCCGCGCTGGGTGCCTCGATCGGCGCGCTCAAGCGGTCCGGCGACCCGCTGGTCGTCGGCTCGGTGAAGACCAACGTCGGGCACCTGGAGGCCGCTGCGGGCATCACCGGCCTGGTGAAGACCGTGCTGGCGATCAGCAACCGGGAGCTGCCCGCGAGCCTCAACTTCGAGACGCCGAACCCGGCCATCCCGTTCGACCGGCTCAACCTCTCCGTGGTCACCGGCCACTCGCCCTGGCCGCACCCGGACCGCAGGCTCGTCGCGGGGGTCAGCTCCTTCGGCATGGGCGGCACCAACTGCCACGTCGTCGTCGCGGAGGCACCGACCGCCGACCTCGCCGACCACGCCGGGCCCCGCGTCGCGACGCCGCTGCCGGTGGTCGTCTCCGGCCGGACCCCGCAGGCGCTGCGCGCGCAGGCCGAGCGGTTGCGGGTCGCGGTCGAGGCGGGCGCCGCCGACGTCGCGTCGGTCGGGTGGTCCGCCCTGACCACGCGCACCCGGTTCGCCCACCGCGCCGCCGTCGTCGCCGCCGACCGCGCCGAGCTGGTCGCCGGTCTGGGCGCGCTGGCGGCCGACGCCCCCGCACCCGGGCTCCTCACGGGCGTCGCGTCGAAGGGCGCGATCGCGGCCGTGTTCACCGGCCAGGGTGCCCAGCGGGTCGGCATGGGCATGGAGCTGCACGCCGGGTTCCCGGTCTACGCGCGGTCTTTCGACGAGGTCGTGGCGCTCATCGACCCCCACCTGGACCGCCCGCTGCGCGAGGTGATCGAGAGCGGCGAAGACCTGGACCGGACCGGTTACACCCAGCCCGCGCTGTTCGCCGTCGAGGTGGCGCTGTTCCGGCTGTTCGAGTCGTGGAACCTGCGACCGGACTTCGTGCTGGGCCACTCCGTCGGCGAGGTCGCCGCCGCCCACGTCGCGGGCGTGCTGTCGACGGCCGACGCCGCCACCCTCGTCACCGCGCGCGGACGCCTGATGCAGGCGCTGCCCGACGGCGGCGCGATGGTGGCCGTCGGGGCGACGGAGCAGCAGGTCGCCGAACACCTCTCCGACGCGGTGGCGATCGCCGCCGTCAACGGTCCGGAGGCGGTCGTGATCTCCGGTGACGAGGACGCCGTGCTCGACGCCGCCGCGCGGCTGCGGCAGGCCGGGCACAAGACCAAGCGACTCGCGGTGAGCCACGCCTTCCACTCCCGCCGCATGGACGCGATGCTCGACGCCTTCCACGAGGTCGTGTCCGGCCTGGAGTTCCACCCGCCGCGGATCCCGCTCGTGTCCACGGTGACCGGGCAGGTCGCCCCCGCCGGACTGCTGGTTTCCCCTCGCTACTGGGTGGAGCAGGTCCGCGCGACCGTCCGCTTCGCCGACGCCGCGCGCGCCCTGGAAGCGGCCGGGGTGCGCACGGTCGTCGAGTTCGGTCCGGACGGCGTGTGCTCGGCCCTGGTCGCCGACAGCGTCGTCGACCGGTCGGCGGTGCGGGCCGAACCGGTGCTGCGCAAGGACAAACCGGCGGACCGCACGGTGATGGCGGCCGTCGCCCGGCTGGTCGTGTCCGGGGCCGAGTTGGCGTGGGACCAGGTGTTCGCGGGCACCGGGGCACGCCGGGTCGACCTGCCCACCTACGCCTTCCAGCGCGAGCACCACTGGGTCACCGACGGCCCGGCCGAGAGCCCGACCGCCGCCGCGCCGCGCGTCGGCCGCGAGCCCGCCCCGCGCCCGGTCGTCGGCCCGGCCGCCCGCGTCGCCGACCTGGTGACCGCGCACGTCGCCGCCGTCCTGGGCCTGGCCCCCGGCCAGGCGGTCGAGGTCGACCTGCCGTTCCGCGACCTGGGTTTCAGCTCGCTGATGACGGTGGAACTCGGCGACGGCCTGGCCGAGGCGACCGGGCTGAGCCTGCCGTCGAGCACCCTGTTCGACCACCCCACGCCCGCCGCGCTGGCCGCGCACCTCGAAGCCCGGCTGGGCGGCGGGGACGTCGAGGTGGGCGAACTCGCCGCCGCCGGGTCGGACGCCGAGCCGATCGCGATCGTCGGGATGGCGTGCCGCTACCCCGGCGGGGTCGCCTCGCCCGAGGACCTGTGGCGGCTGGTGGTCGGCAACGGCGACGCCATCTCCGGGTTCCCCACCGACCGGGGCTGGGCCGAGGACCTGGTGGACCCCGATCCCGGCGCGGCCGGCCGGAGTTCGGTGGGCGAGGGCGGGTTCCTGCACGACGCGGGCCGCTTCGACGCCGGGTTCTTCGGCATCTCGCCGCGTGAGGCGCAGGCGATGGACCCCCAGCAACGGCTGCTGCTGGAGACCTCGTGGGAGGCGCTGGAGCGGGCCGGGCTGCTCCCTCGCGACCTGCGCGGCTCCCGCACCGGGGTCTTCATCGGCGCGACGACGTTCGACTACGGCCCCCGGATGCACGACGCGCCGGCGAACGTGGAGGGGCACCTGCTGACCGGCGGCACGGCCAGCGTCATGTCCGGCCGCATCGCCTACCAGCTGGGCCTGCTCGGCCCCGCCGTCACGGTCGACACCGCGTGCTCGTCGTCGTTGGTGGCGCTGCACCTGGCCGTCCAGTCGCTGCGCCGGGGCGAGACGTCGCTGGCGATCGCGGGCGGTGTGGCGGTGATGTCGACGCCGGGCATGTTCCTGGAGTTCTCCCGGCAGCAGGGATTGGCGCCCGACGGCCGCTGCAAGTCGTTCGCCGCCGCCGCCGACGGCACCGCGTGGGGCGAGGGCGTGGGCGTGCTCGTGGTCGAGCGGCTGTCCGACGCCCGCCGCAACGGGCACGCGGTGCTCGCCGTGGTGCGCGGCTCGGCGGTCAACTCCGACGGCGCGTCCAACGGCCTGACCGCACCGAGCGGTCTGGCGCAGCGGCGGGTGATCCGCGACGCCCTCGCCGACGCCCGGCTGACCGGCGCGGACGTCGACGTGGTCGAGGCGCACGGCACCGGCACCGGCCTGGGCGACCCGATCGAGGCGGCGGCGCTGCTGGCCACCTACGGCGTCGACCGGGGCGGGCGGGAGCCGGTGCTGCTCGGCTCGCTCAAGTCCAACATCGGCCACGCCCAGGCGGCGGCCGGGGTCGGCGGCCTGATCAAGCTGGTGCAGGCGATGCGCCACGGCGTCGTCCCGGCCACCCTGCACGTCGACGCGCCGACCCCGCACGTGGACTGGTCGTCGGGCGCGGTCTCGCTGGTCACCGCGAACCGCGCCTGGCCGGAGACCGGGCAGCCGCGCCGCGCGGCGGTCTCGTCGTTCGGGATCAGCGGCACCAACGCGCACGCCGTCATCGAGGTGGAGCCGGTCGCCGACCGGCCGGGCGGCGGTGACGCGTCGAGGGCGCCCTGGGTGCTGTCCGCGCCGAGCGGCGAGGGCCTGCGCGCCCAGGCCGCGCGGCTGCGCGAGTTCGTGCTCGACCGGCCGGACGCGCACCCGGCCGACATCGGCCTCGCGCTGGCGACCACCCGCACCCCGTTCGCCCACCGCGCGGTCGTGCTCGGCCCGACCGCGCACGACCGGCTCGACGGGCTGGCCGCGCTCGCGGCCGGCGACGCCTCGCCCACCGTGGTGCGCGGCACGGCGTCGACCGGCAAGACCCTGCTGATGTTCACCGGCCAGGGCGCCCAGCGGGTCGGCATGGGCCGCGAACTCCGCGCCGCGTTCCCGGTGTTCGCCGAGGCGTTCGACGAGATCGCCGCGCACCTCGACCCGCACCTGGACCGCCCGCTGCGCGAGGTGGTCGACAGCGGCGAAGACCTGGACCGGACCGGTTGCACCCAGCCCGCGCTGTTCGCCGTCGAGGTGGCGCTGTACCGGCTGGCCGCGCACCACGGCGTGCGGCCGGACCTGGTGACCGGGCACTCGATCGGCGAGCTGGCCGCCGCGCACGTGGCCGGGGTGCTCTCCGCCGAGGACGCCGCGACGCTGGTCGCCGCGCGGGGCAGGCTGATGCAGTCCGCCCGGTCGGACGGCGCGATGGTCGCGATCGAGGCCGACCCGGACGCGGTCGCCGCCTCGATCGCCGAGCACGCCGGGCTGGTCGACATCGCCGCGGTGAACGGCCCGAGGGCGGTGGTGATCGCCGGTGACGCGGAGGTCGTGCACCGCGTCGGCGGGCAGTGGAAGGACGACGGTCACCGGGTGCGCGCGCTGCGCGTCAGCCACGCGTTCCACTCGCCGCACATGGACGGCGTCCTCGACGAGTTCCGCGCGGTCGCCGAGGGCCTGACGTTCCACCCGCCCGTCATCCCGGTCGTCTCCACCGTCACCGGCGCGGTCGTGGCACCGGAACTGATCACGACCGCCGACTACTGGGTCGACCAGATCCGCTCGGCGGTGCGGTTCCACGACGCCGTGCTGACCGCGACCGGCCTGGGCGCGACGGTGCTCGTCGAGATCGGCCCGGACGCGGTGCTCACCGCGCCGGCCCGGGAGACCGTCGAAGCGGCCGGCGTCACCGCGACCGCCGTGCCGCTGGCCCGCGCGGACCGGCCGGAGGTCGACACCTTCGTCGCGGGCCTGGCGGCCGTGCACGCGGCCGGCCCCGAGGTCGACCTCGCCCCGTTCTTCCCGGACGCCGTGCCCGCCGACCTGCCGACCTACGCGTTCCGCCGCGAGCACTTCTGGCTGACCGCGACCGCGCGCACCGACGCGCGCGGTCTGGGCCTCGACCCGGCCGGGCACCCGCTGCTCGGCGGCGTGGTCGACGTGGCGGACGACGGGAGCGCGGTGCTGACCGGCGTGCTGTCGACCAGGACGCACCCGTGGCTGGCCGACCACGCCATCGAGGGCGTCACGCTCCTGCCCGCGACCGCGTTCCTGGAGCTGGCGTTCGCCGCCTGCGCGCACACGGGCGCCGAGCGGGTCGCGGAGCTGACGCTGGAGGCCCCGCTGCCGCTGCCCGAGGGCGAGCAGGTGCGGGTGCAGGTCAGGGTCTCCGCGCCGGACGACACCGGCGCGCGCCGGTTCACCGTCCACTCGCGACCGACCGGCGACGACCCGACCGCCTGGACCGAGCACACCTCGGGCCTGCTGGGACCCGCCCGGGAACGCCCCGCCGCGACCGGGGCGGCCTGGCCGCCGGCGGGCGCGGTCGCCGAGCCGGTCGACGACGCCTACCCGGCGCTGGCCGCGCTCGGCTACGGCTACGGCCCGGTGTTCCGGGGGCTGCGCTCGGTGTGGCGGGCGGGATCGGACGTCCTGGCCGAGATCGCGCTGCCGGACGCCGACCACGACGACCGGTTCGGACTGCACCCCGCGCTGTTCGACGCGGCGCTGCACCCGCTGCTGCCCGGCGCGGCGGGCGACCGCGACGAGATCCGGCTGCCGTTCGCCTGGGAGGGCGTCACCCTGCACGCCGGCGGGGCCACCGCCGCGCGGGTCCGGGTGTCGCCGGCCGGCCCCGACGCCGTCGCGCTGGAGCTGACCGACACCACCGGCGCGCCGGTGGTCACCGTCGAATCCCTGACCCTGCGCGGGGTCTCCCGCGCGGTGATCGGCAAGGCGGGCAGGGGCACCTCGCTGTTCGGGGTGACCTGGTCGGCGATCGCGACGCCCGACACCGCCGCGCTCACCCGGGCCGACCTGGCGGCCACGTCGACCGGCACCGGACGCGCCGACGTCGTCGTCGCCGCGCTGTCCGGCGGCGGCGACTCCCCGGCCGCCGCGCACGCGGCCACCGCACGGGCCCTGGAGCTGGTGCGGGAGTGGCTCGCCGACGAGCGGTTCGCCGACGCCACGCTGGCGCTGGTGACCAGCGGCGCGGTCGCCGCCCGGCCCGGCGACCGGGTCGACGACCTGGCGCACGCGCCGGTGTGGGGCCTGGTCCGCTCGGCGCAGGCCGAGCACCCCGGCCGCCTGGTGCTGGTCGACACCGACGGCTCGGACGACGCCCTCGTGCTCGCGGCGGCGGCGAGCGGGGAACCGCAGGTCGCCATCCGCTCGGGCCGGCTGCACGCCGCCCGGCTGTCCAAGGTCGCGCCCGACCGGGCCGGCCGGGCGCTCGACCGCGACGGCACCGTCGTGATCACCGGCGGCACCGGCGGGCTGGGCGCCCTGGTGGCCCGGCACCTGGTCGCCGAGCACGGCGTGCGGCACCTGCTGCTGGTCAGCCGGCGCGGCGAGGACAGCCCCGGCTGCGCCGCGCTGGTCGAGGACCTGACGGCGTCGGGCGCGCAGGTCCGGGTCGCCGCCGCCGACGTCGCCGACCAGGACGCGCTCGCCGCCGCCCTGGCGCTGGTGCCGGCCGAGCACCCGCTCACCGCCGCCGTGCACACCGCCGGCGTCCTGGACGACGCCACGATCACCGCGCTGACCGCCGAGCAGCTCACGACCGTGCTGCGGCCCAAGGTCGACGGCGCGTGGAACCTGCACGCGCTGACCGCCGACGACGACCTGGCCGCGTTCGTCCTGTTCTCCTCGGTCTCCGGGATCGTGGGCACGGCGGGGCAGGCCAACTACGCCGCCGCGAACACCTACCTCGACGCGCTGGCGGCCCGCCGGGCCGCCGACGGGTCGGCCGCGACCTCGGCGGCCTGGGGCCTGTGGGGCGCGGACGCGGAGGGCATGGGCGCGGCCCTGTCCGAGGCGGACGTGCAGCGCTGGTCCCGCGCCGGCGTGGTCCCGCTGACCCCGGCGCGCGGCCTGGCGATGTTCGACGAGGTGCTCGGCTCGGCCGACCCGCTGGTCGTGCCCGCCGCGCTGGACCTGGCAGCCGGCGGCGAGCGGCCGAAGCTGTGGCACGGCCTGGTCCGGCCCGCGCGGGCGGACCGCCGGGCCACCCCGGACGGCTGGGCCGCGCGGATCGCCGCGCTGCCCGAGGCCGAGCGGGAACCCGCCGTGCTGGACCTGGTGCGGAGCACGGCGGCGCTGGCGCTGGGCCACACCGCGGGCTCGGCCGTCGAGCCGACCCGGGCGTTCAAGGACCAGGGCTTCGACTCCCTGACCTCGGTCGAGCTGCGCAACGAACTCGGTGCCGCGACGGGGGTGCGACTGCCGTCCACCGTCGTGTTCGACCACCCGAGCCCGCTGGCGCTGGCCCGGTACCTGCTGGGCCGGCTGGGCGGTGCCGACGCGGCCCGCGCCGCGGTCCGGGTCACCGTCGCCGACGACGACCCGATCGCGATCATCGGCATGGCCTGCCACTACCCGGGCGGGGTCCGCTCGCCCGCCGACCTGTGGCGGCTGGTCGCCGAGGGGACCGACGCCATCAGCGGGTTCCCGACCAACCGGGGCTGGGACCTCGACGGGCTCTACGACCCCGACCCGGAGGCGATCGGCACCTCCTACCTCAGGGAAGGCGGGTTCCTGCACGACGCCGACCTGTTCGACCGGGACTTCTTCGGCATCTCCCCGCGCGAGGCCACCGCGACCGACCCGCAGCAGCGGTTGCTGCTGGAGACGGCGTGGAACGCCTTCGAGAGCGCCGCGATCGACCCGGCGACCCTGCGCGGCAGCAACACCGGCGTGTTCGTCGGCGCGATGTACGACGACTACGCCGCGCACCTGTCGTCCGTGCCGCCCGAGTTCGAGGGATTCCTGTTGGTGGGCAACACCTCCAGCGTGATCTCCGGTCGCCTGGCCTACACCTACGGGCTGGAAGGCCCGGCGGTCACCGTCGACACCGCGTGCTCGTCCTCGCTGGTGGCCCTGCACCTGGCCGGGCAGGCGCTGCGGTCGGGCGAGTCCGACCTGGTGCTGGCGGGCGGGGTCACGGTGATGGCCGGGCCCGGCTCGTTCGTCGAGTTCAGCAGGCAGCGCGGGCTGTCGCCCTCCGGCCGCTGCAAGTCGTTCTCCGCCGACGCCGACGGCACGGTGTGGAGCGAGGGCGTCGGCCTGGTCCTGCTGGAACGGCTGTCCGACGCCCGGCGCAACGGCCACCGGGTGCTCGCGGTGCTGCGCGGGTCCGCGATCAACCAGGACGGGGCGTCCAACGGGCTCACCGCGCCCAACGGGCCGTCGCAGGAGCGCGTGATCCGGCAGGCGCTGGCGAACGCGGGCCTGGACCCGGCCGACGTCGACGTCGTGGAGGCGCACGGCACCGGCACCCCGCTGGGCGACCCGATCGAGGCGCAGGCGCTGCTGGCCACCTACGGGACCGCGCACGACGCGGACCGGCCGCTGTGGCTGGGCTCGCTCAAGTCCAACATCGGCCACTCCCAGGCGGCGGCCGGGGTCGGCGGCGTGATCAAGATGGTCGAGGCGATGCGGCACGGGACCCTGCCGCGCACGCTGCACGCCGGGACGCCGTCCCCGCACGTGGACTGGTCGTCAGGCGCGCTCGCGCTGCTGACCGAGCAGCGGGAGTGGGCGTCGGGGAGCGGGCCGCGCCGGGCGGCGGTGTCGTCGTTCGGCATCAGCGGCACGAACGCGCACGTGATCATCGAGCAGGTGGCCCCGGTCCACACCGCCGCCCCGGACCCGGTCGCCGAGGTCCGGCCGCCGGTGCTGCCGTGGCTGCTGTCCGGCAACTCGGTCGCGGGCCTGCGCGCCCACGCGGCCCGGATCGGCGAGCTGCTCGCCGAGGGCGACGTCGACCGGCTCGACGTCGCCCTGTCCCTGGCCACCACGCGGTCCGCCCTCGCGCACCGCGGCGTGGTCGTGGCCGCCGACCGCGAGGAGCTGCTGCACGGCCTGTCCGAGCTGGCCGCCGACGGCCCCGAAGCGGTGCGCGGTACCCGCGCCGAGGGCCTGACCGCGTTCATGTTCACCGGCGGCGGCGCGCAGCGCGTGGGCATGGCCGCGCAGCTCTGCGAGGCGTTCCCGGTGTTCCGGGACACCTTCCACGAGGTGGCCGACGAGCTGGACAAGGGCCTGCCCCGGCCGTTGCGGGAGGTCGTCGAGACCGGTGACGAGCTGGACCAGATCGACTACACGCTGGCCGCGCTGTTCGCCGTGGGCGTCGCGCTGTTCCGCCAGCTCGCGGCGTGGGGCGTGCACCCGGACTTCCTGATCGGCCACTCCACCGGCGAGCTGATCGCCGCGCACGTCGCCGGGGTGCTGTCGCTGCCGGACGCGGCCACGCTGGTCACCGCGCGCGGCCGGCTCATGCGCGGGCTGCCCGAGGGCGGCGCGATGATCGCGATCCAGGCCACGGAGCAGGAGGTCGCCGAGACGCTGCCGGAGTCCGGCCGGGCGGTCATCGGCACCATCAACAGCCCGCAGTCGGTGGTCGTCTCCGGCGACACCGACGCCGCGGAGGCCGTCGCCGCGATCTGGAAGGCGCGCGGGCGCAACACCAAGCGGCTGGCCATCAGCCGCGCCTCGCACTCGCCGAGGATGGAGCCGATGCTGGCGGAGTTCCGGGCGGTCGCCGAAGGGCTGACCTTCCACCGCCCGACCATCCGGATCGTGTCGACGGTGACCGGCGAGGTCGAGTCCGGCGACCGGTGGGCCACCGCCGACTACTGGGTGGACCACGTCCGCCTGCCCGTGCGGTTCGTCGACGGCGTGCGCAGGCTGGAGGCCGAAGGCGTCGGCACGCTGATGGAGCTGGGCCCGGACGGCGTGCTCTCCGCGATGGCCGCGGCCTGCGTGGAGCGCGCGGTGCCGATCCCGGCGATGCGCAACGGCCACGACGAGCCGAGGACCCTGGTCGGGGCGCTGGGCCTGCTGCACACCAGGGGCGTGCGGGTGGACTGGGCGGCGTTCTTCGCCGGCACCGGGGCGAAGGTCGTCGACCTGCCCACGTACCCGTTCCAGCGCGAGCGCTACTGGCTGGAGTCCGCGGGCGCACCGGCGGCGTTCGGCCCCCGGCCGGGCGACCACCCGCTGCTGGGTGCGGCCGTCCGGTTGGCCGAGACGGACGAGGTGCTGTTCACCGGCGAGGTCTCGCTGGGGACGCACCCGTGGCTGGCCGGGCACACGGTGTCCGACACCGCGGTGCTGCCCGCGTCGGCGCTGGTGGAGGCGGCCGCGCGGGCCGGGCGCGAGGTCGGCTGCCCGGTGGTGGCCGAACTGGCGGTGTCGGCCGAGCCGGCCGTGCCGGAGTCCGGCGCCGTGTCCGTGCAGGCCCGCGTCGGCGAGGCGGACGAGGACGGCGCGCGTGCGGTGTCCGTGCACGCCGAGGTCGCCGACGACGAGTGGGTCAAGGTGGCCGGCGGTGTGCTGACCGCCGAGCCGGCGGCGGTGGGCCCGGCGCGGCGCGCCGACGCCGATGCGGTCGAGGTGCGGCTCGCCGAGGAGCACACCCGCGGCGCGGGCGGGTTCGGGCTGCACCCGACCCTGCTGCACGAGGTTCTGGCGCTCGCGGGCGTCACCCGGGGCCACCTCGCTTCGGCGTGGCGCGGGTTCCGGCTGCACGCCACCGGAGCCGCGGCGGTGCGGGCGGTGGTCACACCGACCGGGGAGAACGGCGCGTCGGTGCTGCTGACCGACGCCGACGGCGGCCTGGTCGCCACCGTGGACTCGGTCACCTGGCGCGACCGGACGCCCGCCGACGTGGTCGGCGGTCCCGGCCCGATCCGCTCGCTGCACCGCCTGGAGTGGGTCCCGCTGCCGCTGACCCCCGGCCCGCCCGGGGGCACCTGGGCCGCTGTCGGCGGCTCTCGGACCGACCTGCCGGTGTTCGACGACATCGCCGCCTTCGCCGAATCCGGCGTGCCCGCCGACGTGCTGCTGCTGCACGTCGAAGCCGAACCGGGCGACGACCTCGCGGCGCGGACCCACGCGGTCACGTCGGACGTGCTGGCGTCGCTGCGCGCGTGGACGGCCGACCGGCGGCCGACCGAGACCCGGCTGGTGGTGCTCACCCGGGACGCCGTCGTCGCCGCCGGATCCGACCTCTGCGACCCGGCCACCGCCGCGCTGTGGGGCCTGGTCCGCTCGGCGCAGCTGGAGAACCCGGGCCGGATCGTCCTGGTGGACAGCGACACCGGGACCGCCGACCCGGCGCTGCTGGCGGCGCTCCTCGACACCGACGAACCCGCCGTCGCCGTGCGCGGCGGCGCGGTCCTCGCGCCCCGCCTCGGCCGGGTCGGCGGTGCCCCGGCCGACGGCGGCTGGCCCACCTCGGGCACGGTCCTGATCACCGGCGGTACCGGCGCGCTGGGCTCGGAGGTCGCCCGCCACCTCGTGGTCGAGCACGGCGTGCGCCGCCTGCTGCTGGTCAGTCGGTCCGGTGTGGACGCTGCGGGCGCCGAGCAGCTGCGGCGGGCGTTGGCCGGGCACGGCGCGTCCGCGCAGATCGTCGCGTGCGACGTCGCCGACCGCGACGCGCTCGCCGAGGTGCTGGCCGCCATCCCGGCCGAGCACCCGCTGACCGCCGTGGTGCACGCGGCCGGGGTGCTCGACGGCGGCCCGGTGTCCGCGCTGGAGCCCGCCCGGCTGGAGCGCGTGCTCCGGTCCAAAGTGGATGGAGCCTGGCACCTGCACGAGCTGACCCGGAACACGCCGCTGTCCGCGTTCGTCCTGTTCTCCGCGCTCCCCGGCGTGCTCGGCGGTCCGGGGCAGGGCAACTACGCGGCGGCCAACGCGTTCCTGGACGGCCTGGCCCGCCACCGCGCGGCCGACGGCCTGCGGGCGACCGCGCTGGGCTGGGGCCTGTGGCAGGTCGACGGCGGCATCAGCGCCGGGGTGACCGAGGCCGACCTCAACCGCCTGCGCCGCGACGGGTTCGCCCCGGTCGGGGTGGCGCACGGGCTGGCCGTGCTCGACGCCGCGCTGGGTCTGCCCGACGCCGCGCTGACCGCGACCCCGCTCGACCTGGACGCCCTGCGCTCCGGCGGCGACGTGGCCCCGTTGCTGCGCGGCCTGGTCCCGCCCGCCGCGCGGGCCGCGCGGGCGGGGGAGGGCGACGGGGCGCCGCTGGCCGAGCGGCTGGCCGGCCTGGCCGCCGAGCAGCACGGGGCGACCGTCCTGCGGGTGGTCGCCGGCCAGGTGGCGGTGGTGCTGGGCCTGCGCGACGCGGAGGCCGTCGACCCCGACCGGCCCTTCCAGGAACTGGGCTTCGACTCGCTGACCGCGGTCGAGCTGCGCAACCGGCTCGGCGCGGCGGTGGGCGCGCGGCTGCCCGCCACGATCGTGTTCGACCACCCGACGCCCAGCGCGCTCACGGCGTTCGTGCTCGACCTGATCGCCCCCGACGGCACCGCGGCGGCGCTCACCTCACCGACCCTCGCCGAGCTGGACAAGCTGGAGGAAGTGCTGTCCGCCGTCGGCGAGGACGACGAGCACCGGGACTCGATCACCGTGCGCCTCCAGACGATCCTCTCCCGCTGGATGGAGGCGTGGCACGGCCCCGGGGTCCCCGCCACCGCGCAGGACGCGGACATCGAGGACGCGTCCACCGCGGAGCTGCTGGCGTTCATCGACGACCAACTCGGCCGAGCCGACAGCTGACACGTCCTGACGAGAGGCTGGGAGAAGACCATGGCGGATGAGAAGAAGCTCGCCGAGTACCTCAAGTGGGTCACGGCGGACCTGCACAAGGCGCGACAGCGCATCACCGAGCTGGAGTCCGGGCGGCAGGAGCCGGTGGCCGTCGTGGGCATGGCCTGCCGCTACCCCGGCGGGGTCGCCTCGGCCGACGACCTGTGGCAGCTCGTGCTCGACGGCCAGGACGCGATCTCGGAGTTCCCGACCGACCGGGGCTGGGACCTGGACCGGCTGTTCGACGAGGACCCGGAGACGCCCGGCACGACCTACACCCGCTCGGGCGGGTTCCTCGACGGGGCCACCGAGTTCGACGCGGAGTTCTTCGGGATCTCGCCGCGCGAGGCGGTGTCGATGGACCCCCAGCAGCGGGTGGTGCTGGAAACCGCGTGGGAGACCTTCGAGGCGGCCGGCATCGACCCGACCGGGCTCAAGGGCGCCGAGGTCGGCGTGTTCGTCGGCGCGGGCGAGCAGAGCTACCTGGGCCTGCGCGGACCGGCCGAGCTGGAGGGCTACCTGCTCACCGGCAAGCTCACCAGTGTGGTGTCCGGCCGCGTGGCGTACTCGTTCGGGTTCGAGGGGCCGGCGGTCACCGTCGACACCGCGTGCTCGTCGTCGCTGGTCGCGCTGCACATCGCCGCGCAGTCCGTGCGCTCGGGCGAGTCGACCCTGGCGCTGGCGGGCGGCGTGACGATCAACGCCACCCCCGGCGGGTTCGTGGACTTCTCCCGCCAGCGCGGCCTCGCCGCCGACGGCCGGTGCAAGTCCTTCGCCGCGGCGGCCGACGGCACCATCTGGTCCGAGGGCGTCGGCCTGGTCCTGCTGGAACGGCTGTCCGACGCCCGGCGCAACGGCCACCGGGTGCTCGCGGTGCTGCGCGGCTCGGCGGTCAACCAGGACGGGGCGTCCAACGGGCTCGCCGCGCCCAACGGCCCGTCCCAGGAGCGGGTCATCCGCCGGGCGCTGGCCGAGGCGCGGCTGAGCGCGGCCGACGTCGACGCGGTGGAGGCGCACGGCACCGGGACCAGGCTGGGCGACCCGATCGAGGCGCAGGCGCTGCTGGCCACCTATGGCGCCGCGCACGACGCGGACCGGCCGCTGTGGCTGGGCTCGCTCAAGTCCAACATCGGCCACGCGGTGGCGGCGTCCGGCATCGGCGGCGTCATCAAGGTGGTGCAGGCGATCCGGCACGGGGTGCTGCCCCGGACGCTGCACGTCGACCGGCCCACCCCGCTGGTCGACTGGGAGGGCGGCGGCATCGAGCTGCTCACCGAGCAGCGGCCGTGGCCGGAGACGGGCCGGCCGCGCCGCGCGGGCGTGTCGTCCTTCGGCGTCAGCGGCACCAACGCGCACGTGATCCTGGAGCAGGTGCCCGACGCCGTCGTGGAGGAGGGGCCGGAGACGCCGCTGCCGGTGGTGCCGTGGCCGCTGTCGGCGAAGACCCCGCGCGCGACCAGGGCTCAGGCGCAGCGGCTGCTGTCGTTCGTCGAGCGGAACCCGGACCTGTCGGCCGAGCGGATCGCGCGGTCGCTGGCCACCACCCGCGCCGCGCTGGACCACCGCGCGGTCGTGGTGGGCGTCGACCGCGAGGGCCTGCTCACCGGGCTGCGCGCGCTGGCCAGGGACGAGGAGGCGGTCCCGGTCCTGGCCGCCGGCCGGGGCGGGCTCGGGCTGCTGTTCACCGGCCAGGGCTCCCAGCGCGTCGGCATGGGCCTGGAGCTGCGCTCGGCGTTCCCGGCGTTCGCCGAGGCGTTCGACGAGGTGTGCGCGGCCGTGGACCCGCACCTGGACCGCCCGCTGCGGCAGGTGATCGCCGACGGCGACCGGCTCGGCGAGACCGGCTACGCCCAACCGGCGCTGTTCGCCTTCGAGGTGGCGACCGCGCGGCTGGTGCTGTCGTGGGGGCTGCGGCCGGACGTGCTGGTCGGCCACTCCATCGGCGAACTGGCCGCCGCGCACCTGGCCGGCGTGCTGTCGCTGCCCGACGCCGCCGCCGTGGTCGCCGCGCGGGGCCGGCTGATGCAGCGGCTGCCCGCCGGCGGGGTGATGGTCGCGCTGCGGGTCACCCCGGCCGAGGTCGAGCCGCTGCTGGCGGGCTACGAGAGCCGCGTCGGCATCGCCGCGGTCAACGGGCCGTCGGCCGTGGTGGTCTCCGGCGACGAGGACGTGGTCACCGGGATCGCCGCCACCGTGGCGTCCTGGGGCCGCTCGACCAAGCGGCTCGCGGTCAGCCACGCCTTCCACTCGCCGCTGATGGAGCCGATGCTCGCCGAGTTCGGCGAGGTCGTGCGCGCGGCCGGCTTCGCCGCGCCGACCATCCCGATCATCTCCACGGTCACCGGCGAGGTCGCCGACCCGGAGGCGCTGCGCTCGCCCGACTACTGGATCGACCAGGTGCGCAGGCCGGTCCGCTTCCTCGACGCCGTGCGCCGCCTCGCCGACCACGGCGTCACCGCGACGCTGGAGGTCGGCCCGGGAGCCGCGCTGACCGCGCTGGTGGGCGAAGCCCTCGACGGCGGGGCCCGGGTCACGGCGGTCGCCGGCACCCGGACCGGCAGCTACGAGCCGCTGGAACTGCTCGACGGGGTGAGCCGGCTGTGGGCGGCCGGGGTCGCGGTCGACTGGGCCGCCTACCTGGCCCCGTCCGGCGCGGTGGCGGGCCCGCTGCCCGGCTACGCCTTCCAGCGTCGGCGCTACTGGCTGGAACCCGCCGCGCTGCGCGGCGACGAGCCGACCGGGCCGGGGTCGCACCACCCGCTGCTGGAGGCCCCGGTCGAGGTCGCCGGGCGGGACGAGGTGCTGCTGTCCGGCGCGCTGTCGACGTCCGTCGCGCCGTGGCTGGGCGAGCACCGCCTGTTCGGCGGCCAGGTCGTGCCGTCCTCGGTGCTGCTGGAGATGGCGGTGCGGGCCGGGGACGAGGTCGGCTGCCCGCAGGTGGACGAGCTGGTGGTGCGCGAGCAGGTGGTGCTGCCCGAACGGGCCAGGCTGCGCGTGCAGCTCACCGTGGACGCGCCGGACGGCGAGGGCCGGCGGCGGATCGGCGTGCACACCGGCGCGGACGAGGACCGCCCGGTGTGGACGCTCGCCGCGACCGGCGTGCTCAGCCCCCGGTGGAGCGCACCGCGAGACCTGGGCGAGTGGCCGCCGGCCGGTGCCGAGCCGCTGGACGTCGACCTGCTGCTCCAGCACCGGGCCGACGCCGGGTTCGACCTCGGCCCGACCTTCGCCGGCCTGGTGGCCGCGTGGCGGCGCGACGGGGAGCTGTTCGCGGAGGTGCGGCTGCCCGCCGGCGGCAAGGCGGACGGGTTCAGCGTGCACCCCGCGCTGCTCGACGCCGCGCTGCACCCCTCGGCGCTGCTCACCGGGCAGCCCGGCGTCGTGGACGAGTGGCGCGGCGTGACCGTGCACGCGGTCGGCGCGACCGCCGCCAGGGTGCGGCTCACCCCGGGCGAGGACGGCGCGGTGTCGGTGCTGCTGGCCGACGCGTCGGGCGCGCCGCTGGCCCGCGCGGCGGGCGTGGTCACCCGACGCGCGAGCAAGGACGAGGTCGGCACCGCACTGGCCCGTCCGGGCGACGCGCTGTTCCGGGTGGCGTGGACCCCGGTCATCCCGGCGGCGCTGCCCGGCCCGGACGGACTGGCCGTGCTGGAGACCGCCGGCGGCAGCCTGCCGTGGCCGCTGCGGTTCGCCGGGATCGACGAGGCGCTGTCCGCCGCCGGGACGTTCACCGGCCTGGTCGCGCCGGTGCTGTCGGCCGCGCGGGACGGCGCGCCGGGCACGGTCGCCGACCGGGCGCAGGCCGCCGTCGTGCGGGCGCTGGACCTGGTGCGCGCCTGGAACGACGACGAGCGCTCTCCGGACGTCCCGCTGGTCGTGCTGACCCGGCGCGCGATCGACGCCGACGACACGCCGGTCGACCTGGCCTCGGCCGGGGTCTGGGGCCTGCTGCGCTCGGCCCAGTCGGAGATGCCCGGCCGGTTCCGGCTGATCGACATCGACGACGACCCGGCGTCGCTGTCGGTGCTGCCCGCCGCGATCGCCACCGGCGAGGCGCAACTGGCCGTGCGCGCGGGCTCGGTCGCCGTGCCGAGGCTGGCCCGGCTCGCACCGGGGCGCGCGGCGCCGCCGTGGCGACCGGGCGGCACGGTCCTGATCACCGGCGGCACCGGCGCGCTGGGCGCGTTGTTCGCCCGCCACCTCGTCCGCGCGCACGGCGTCACCGACCTGCTGCTGATCAGCCGCAGCGGCCCGGCCGCGCCGGGCGCGGGCGAGCTGGCCGACGAGCTGGCCGCCCTCGGCGCGCGGGTGACGATCACCGCGTGCGACGCCGCCGACCGGGACTCGCTAGCCGCCGTGCTGGCGTCCGTGCCCGCCGCGCACCCGCTCACCGGGGTCGTGCACACGGCCGGCGTCCTGGACGACGGCATGATCGACTCTCTGGACGCCGACCACGTCGCCAGGGTGTTGCGGCCCAAGGTGCACGCCGCGTGGAACCTGCACGAGCTGACCGAGGGCGCGGACCTGTCGGCGTTCGTGCTGTTCTCCTCGGTCGCCGGCGTCATCGGCGGCTCGGGCCAGGGCGCCTACGCCGCGGCGAACACCTTCCTCGACACGCTGGCCGCGCACCGGGCGGGCGCCGGGCTGGTGGCCACCTCGCTGGTGTGGGGCCTGTGGGCGCACGCCGGCGGCATGGGCGGCAACCTCGGCGACGCCGACCTCAAGCGCATCGCCCGCACCGGGCTGCTGCCGATCACCCCGGACGACGGCCTCGGCCTGTTCGACGCCGCACTGCGGTCCGGCCGGCCCGCGCCCGTGGTGACGCCGCTGGACCTGCGCGCCCTGGCCGCCCGCCCCGCCGCGGTGCCGCTGCTGTTCACCGCCCTGGCCAGGATCACGTCCCGACGGGCCACGCGGGGCGCGGGCGAACCCGAGCCGCTGCACCGGCGGCTGGCCGGGCAGCCCGAGCAGCGGCAGCGGGAGATCGTGGACGAGCTGGTCCGGGCCGAGGTCGCGGCCGTGCTGGGCCACGCCGACGCCTCCGCGATCGGCGCGCACCGGCCGTTCGCCGATCTCGGCTTCGACTCGCTCAGCTCGGTGGAACTGCGCAACCGCCTGGCCGCGCACACCGGCACCCGGCTGCCCGCCTCGCTGGTGTTCGAGCACCCGACGCCCGCCGCGCTCACCGAGTTCCTCCGCACCACCGTGCGCGCGGCGGCCACCGGTGACGACGAGGCCGTCGCCGGCGTGGACTTCGTGAGCGAGGTGGCGCTGGACGACGACGTGGTCGCCGCCGACACCGTGGTCACCGTCGCCACCGATCCCCGCGAGGTCCTGCTGACCGGCGCCACCGGGTTCCTCGGGGCGTTCCTGCTGCGCGACCTCCTGCGCCGCACCGACGCCGTCGTGCACTGCCTGGTGCGCGGCGCGGACCAGGCCGACGCGGAGCGCAGGCTGGGGGAGAACCTGGAGTGGTACGAGGTGGCCGATCGGATCGACCCCGCCCGGGTCGTCGTCCACGTCGGCGACCTCACCGCCCACCGCCTCGGTCTGGGCGAGGAGCTGTTCGACGACCTCGCCCGCCGCGTCGACGCCGTCTTCCACGCCGGGGCGACGGTGAGCTGGGTGCGCCCGTACACCGACCTGAAGGCGTCCAACGTGAACGGCACCGTCGAGGTGCTGCGGCTGGCCGCGCGCCACCGCACGGTCCCGGTGCACTACGTGTCGACCACCGGCGTGTTCGCCGCGTCGGAGGACGACGAGCCGGTGGGCGTCACCGCCCCCACAGGTCCGGCGCACTTGCTGCGCAACGGTTATCTCCAGAGCAAGTGGGTGGCCGAGGGCGTGCTCGGGATCGCCCGCAGCCGCGGCGTCCCGGTGTCGGTCTACCGGGTCGACGTGGTGTGCGGCGACCGCGACAGCGGCGCGTGCCAGACCAAGGACTTCGTCTGGCTCAGCCTCAAGGGCCTGCTCCAGGCGGGCGCGGTCCCGGACCGGCTGACCGGGCGGGTGCACCTGGTCCCGGTGGACTACGTCAGCGCGGCCATCACCGCGCTGGCCGGCCGCGAGTCCTCGGCGAACGGCACCTTCCACCTGTTCAACGAGCAGTCCCAGTCGTTCGGCGACCTCGTGGAGCACCTGCGGGCGTTCGGGTACGAACTGCCCGAGACCGGTTGGGACGCCTGGCGCGCGACCGTCGCCGCCGACCGGGACAACGCGGTCACGCCGCTGTTCGACTCGTTCGAGGAACTCAACTCCGAGGGCGCGGTGCCGACCTACCCGCCGATGGATGTCTCGGACTCGGAGAAGGCGTTGGCGGGCACCGGGATCGAGTGCCCGCCCATCGACCGGGCGCTGTTCGGCAGGTACGCGGACTTCTTCGTCCGCAAGGGTTACTTCCCCGCGCCGGGGAGGTGACCGCCCGGCCGGACGACCGCCGGCCGGGGATCTCCACGTGGTGTCAACCGGGTAATCGCCGCCGCCGCGCGCGGCGCGCGGCGGCGGTTACCTGACTGCGGCCGACCGGTGTCCGACCGCCGGTAGCGTTCGACTCGGCGTTGCCCGACATCGCGCCGAGGACAATCCGACCCGACGAAGAACGGGAGTGGGCTCACCATGGCCTCCAAGAAACACGACCTGGCCAATGACATCGACACGCACCAGGAAATGTTCAACGTGGCGTTCAACGCGGGCGATGTCGACGCCGTCAACGCCTTGTACGTCGACGACGCCGTGGGGATGTGGGAGCCCGGGAAGCCGGTCCAGGGCCAGGCGCGCCGGGACTACGTCGAGAACTTCATCAAGACCCGCAACGCGACCGTCGAGGCGACCGTGCTCCAGCAGCTGGTCAACGGCGACAGCGCCATGGTGGTGGTGGAGTGGGAGATGGACACCACCCGGGACGGCAAGCCGGAGAAGCTCAGCGGCCTGGCGGTCGACGTGCTCCAGCGCGGCGAGGACGGCGGCTGGCGCTACGTGATCGACAACGCCTACGCGGGCAACGGTCCTTGGCCGGCCGAGAGTTCTTTCCCGGTGCCCCCGAAGCCCTGACGGGAAGCGGGCGCCGACCACCGCGCGAGCGGATCGGCGCCCCGCTCGGCGGCCCTGCGGGCGCGGGCGCCGGCACCCAGCGAGTGCCGGTAGTCGGTGGGCGTGACGCCGACGTGCGCGGTGAAGTGCCTGCGCAGGTTGGTCGCGGTGCCCAGGCCGCTGGCCTCGCTGACCCGCTCGATCGGCAGGTCGGTGGTCTCCAGCAGGCTCTGGGCGCGGGACAGGCGCTGGTTGAGCAGCCACTTGAGCGGGGTGAGCCCGGTGGTGGCCTGGAACTTGCGGAAGAACGTGCGGGCGCTCATGCCCGCGCGCCTGGCCATCAGGTCCACCGACAGCGGCTGGTCGAGGTTGCCCGCGGCCCAGTCCATCGCCATCGCCAGGGTGTCGTCGTCGCCCTCGGGCACGGACAGGTCCACGAACTGCGCCTGCCCACCGGGGCGGTGGCCCGCCACGACCATCCGGCGGGCCAGCTGGCCCGCCACGTACGCGCCCAGGTCGCGGCTCACCAGGTGCAGGCACAGGTCCAGCCCCGCGGTCATGCCCGCACTGGTGAGGACGTCGCCGTCGTCTACGTAGAGCACGGCGTCCTCCACCTCGACCTTCGGGTGGCGCCTGGCCAGCTCGGCGGTGTGCATCCAGTGCGAGGTGGCCCGGCGGCCGTCGAGCAGGCCCGCTTCCGCCAGGGCGAAAGCCCCGCTGCACAACGACACCATGCGCGCGCCGGCCGCGGCCGCCTCGCGCAGCGCCGCCACGAAGTCCGCCGGCAGCGGGCCTCGGCCCTGGAGCACGTCGTCCGGGACCGACGGCACGATCACGGTGTCGGCGACGACCAGGTCGTCGAGCCCGTACTCGGTGCGCACCGAGAAACCGCGCCCCGACGGCTCGTTCTCCACCGCCGTGCACAGTTTCACGTCGTACCAGGGATCGGCCAGGTCGGGTTGCGGATCACCGAAGACCGCGTTCGCGATGGCGGTCTCGTATACCTCGCACACCTGCATGTCGGTGCCGTTGATCACGGCGATCGCGACTACACCCGGACCCATGATCGCGAGTGTACGGCAGGAATCGTTCGAAGAAGGTCAGATCCGCTGCTGGTCCAGCCTCCCGGGCCGGTGAAATCGTGATGCACACACGACAACCACGCCGCGTCACCGGAACCGACGCGGACCGAACAGGAGTGAATGTGATGTCCAATCCCAATGCCGCCCAGGCGCCGGTCACTGTCATCGGTCTGGGCCTGATGGGTCAGGCATTGGCCGCCGCGTTCCTCGGGAACGGGCACCCGACCACCGTGTGGAACCGCTCGGCCGCCAAGGCCGACGAGCTGGTGGCCGCCGGCGCGGTCCTGGCCGCCTCGGTCGAGGACGCCGTCGAGGCGAGCCCGCTGGTCGTCATCTGCGTCTCGGACTACGACGCGGTGCACGAACTGCTCGACCCGGTGGTGGGTTCGCTGGCGGGCCGCACGCTGGTCAACATGACCAGCGCCAGCTCGTCGCAGGCCCGAGGCGCGTCGAAGTGGGCGGTGGAGCACAACGTCGGCGCGTACGTCGACAGCGCGATCATGGCCATCCCGCCGGGGATCGCCACCGACGAGGCCATCCTGCTGTACTCCGGGCCGAGGGCGGCCTTCGAGCAGCACGAGGAGACCCTCAAGGCGCTGGCCCCCGTGGGGACCAAGTACCTGGGTGAGGACCACGGTCTCGCGGCGCTCCACGACGTCTCGCTGCTCACCATGATGTGGGGCGTCGAGAACAGCTTCCTGCACGGTGTCGCGCTGCTGGGCACGGCGGGTGTGAAGGCCACCGAGTACCTGCCGCTGGCCAAGGCGCTCGCCGAGATGACGCTGGGCTTCATCGACGCCTACGCCGTGCAGATCGACTCGGGCGACTGGCCCGCCGAGGACTCCACCATCGACACGCACGTCGACGCGATGGACCACCTGCTCGACGAGAGCCGGGAACTCGGCGTCAACACCGAGTGGCCCGCGCTCATCACGGCGTTGGGCAAGCGCGCGATCGCCGAGGGCCACGGGCCCGCCAGCTACGCCGCGATGGTCGAGGTGTTCCGCAAGCCTTCCGCCTGAGCCTTCCCCTGCGGCGCGCACGGCACCCTGCGCGCCGCGGGGCGAGGCTCGCGCCAGCGGTCGACCCCGTACCCGCCTCCGAAAGGCGGAAAACGGGTCGACCGCTATTCGGCGTTGCTCGTGAATTGATTTCCCGAACGTGCTCCGAACATCGCCCGTGAATGGGCCGCAGCGGTTCATCCCGCGCTGTCGATCGGCGTGCACGAAGCGTGAACGGGTGATATAACGGTTCGATCACGGCCGATCAGGGCGTGCCGCCGAATGCGCTCCGTGCGCTAGCCTGGCCGCAGTCACTCGAATGCACGACGACTTCACGGGGTTGCCACCCCTGGTAGTCGCCCAAGGTGACGAAGCTGCCAATGGGCGCTCGGGGGACAACCATGCGCCCATGACGAACAAATGTCGGCACGCACAAAGCCCGACGACCAACCGGGGACAAGGCCGCATCACGCGGCGTGTCCGATCGATTACGTCCAACTATCGCACGTGTGGCAGCGCTGCGTCCATAGTCCGGCGACCGATCATCGGCTATTTCCGTTACCAGTTCTCAGGGAAGGAAACCAGGGGCAATGACCCATGAGATGGAATCCGGTCGGCCCGAGGGCGGGGGCCTGCCGAGGCGCAGCCTGCTCAAGGCCGGCCTCGCGGGTGGTCTCGCGATCACCGGGGCGGCGGTGGCGTCCTCGGCGACGACCGCCGTCGCCGACGAGGCCCGGGGCGGCCCGCGCCCGCAGCAGCACTTCGACGTCATCGTCGTGGGCGCCGGGATGGCCGGCGTCACGGCCACGCGTGAGTTGCGGGCCAAGGGCAAGCGCGTCCTGCTGCTGGAGGCGCGCAACCGGGTGGGCGGTCGGACGTGGACCGACACCTGGCAGGGTCACATGATCGAGCGCGGTGGCACGTGGGTCGACCGATTACAGCCCCACGTGTGGCGGGAGTTGAACCGCTACCAGTTGCCGATCATGGCCGACGCCGGGGTGACCAGGGCGTTCATGCCCACGATCTCCGGGTTCGGCGAGTACGACCCGGCCGTGGCCTACGTCCGGCAGAAGGAGCTGTTCACCAGGTTCTTCGAGGACTCGACCCGGATCTTCCCGGAGCCGTTCAAGCCGTTGCGGCGTCCCGACCTGGTCGCCCGGTACGACGGCTTCTCGTTGCGCGACCGGCTCGACCAGATGGCCCTGTCGCCGGCCGACGAGATCCTGCTGACCAGTTGGACCTCGTTGTACGGCGGGACCAGCAGGCGCGGCGCGCTGACGCTCATCCAGCAGTGGTGGGCGTTGTCCGGTGGCACGTTCGAGGGCTTCCACGGCGTCAACACCTACCGCCCGGCGCTGGGCACGGTGTCGTTGTTGAACGCGATGCTCGCCGAGGCCAAGCCGGTCCTCAAGCTCAACTCGCCGGTCAAGGCGATCACGCAGACCCCCGGCGAGGTCAAGGTCACCACGCAGGCGGGCGAGGTCTACACCGCGCCGGAGGTGATCGTGGCCGTGCCGGTGAACGTCTGGCGCACGATCTCGTTCAGCCCGGCGCTGCCCTCCGCCCACCGCGAGGCGACCACGGCCGGGGTCGGTGTGCCGCACGAGAAAAAGCTGTGGATCGACCTGTCCAACCCGACGGACAAGTTCGTCGCCGAGGCGCCCGAGGGCCTGGGCTACCCGCTCTGCTACATGGGCCGGTTCAACGACGGCCAGCCGGTGGTCGCCTTCAGCGTCGACCCCGAGTTCGACGTCACCGACCGCAACGCGGTGGAGCGGGCCGTGCGCAGGGTGATCCCGAGCGCCGAGATGCGCGACTACGTCGCGACCAACTGGCACGTGGACCCGTTCTCCCTCGGTGCCGGCGCGTACCGCCAGCCGCTCCAGCTCATCAGGCTGCACGCGAGGCTCCAGCAGCCGCACGGCCGGGTCAAGTTCGCGGGCGCCGACATCGCCAACGGCTGGAACGGCTACATCGACGGCGCGATCGAGGACGGTCTGCGGGTCGCGGGTTCGCCGACGCTGTCGGGCCCGGCGGCCGCGGCGGCCAGTGCCGAGGAACGGATCTTCGTGCCGAAGGTGAACCGCGAGCTGTACCGGGGACTCGGCATGCGGTGACCACTCGCGGGCCGGGAACTCCGCTCTCCGGACGGTCTCGGCACGGTCTACGCGAGGTCTGCGGGGAATGGCGGTGGCCGGAATTCCGGTCACCGCTGTCCGCGTTTCCCCCACGCCCCGGGCACCGCCCGTCCCGGCGGTTCGCCCGGCTCCGCCAATCACTTCCCGGACTGGCCGCCGTAATGCGCCGGTGGTCTCCCGGCGTTCCCCGTCAATCGACTGCCCGAATCTTTCATCGGAAGTCCGAAGCGGTATTCGGGGCAGGTAACTTTTAGGTCACGGCCAAGTTCCGCCGGTCGTCGCCCGCGCCCCGTCCGCTACTGTGGGCCGCAATCACCCGAATGCGGTTCGGCATCATCCGGACCACCCCGTCACAGGTCGCCGAGGGTCATTGAACCCGTCAACGGTGGACGCGCCCGCACCGCGTGCGCACATCCCGGCTCAGCCCCGGCGCACCACTCGACAAATCAACGAGTCGTGGTCGCGGCACCGCTGTGTCCGATCAATCGCGTGCCGAACCGTCGCTCGCGCGGCGTCGCGTCCGCGGTTCGGCGGCGGACAATCCGCGGTTTCCGCGACGAGTCCTCCGGAAGGAAACGAGGGTCAGTGACCGACAACGTGGAATCCACACCAACCGAGCACCGGGGTCCGTCGCGGCGCAGCCTGCTCAAGGCCGGTGTCGCGGGTGGTCTCGCGATCACCGGGGCGGCGGTGGCGGGCTCGGCGACGACCGCCGTCGCCGTCGCCGAGCAGGCCCAGGACCCCGGCCGGCGGAAGTTCGACGTCATCGTCGTGGGCGCCGGGGTCGCCGGCGTCACCGCGACGCGTGAGTTGCGCGCCAAGGGAAAGCGCGTCCTGCTGCTGGAGGCGCGCAACCGGGTGGGCGGCCGTACCTGGACCGACACCTGGCGGGGCCACCTGATCGAGCGCGGTGGCACGTGGGTCGACCGATTACAGCCCCACGTGTGGCGGGAGTTGAACCGCTACGAGTTGCCGATCATGGCCGACGCCGGCGTCACCAGGGCGCTGATGCCCACCCTCACCGGCTTCGAGGAACTCGACCCGGCCGTGGCCTACGTCCGGCAGAAGGCGTTGTTCACCAGGTTCTTCGAAGGCTCGACCCGGATCTTCCCGGAACCCTTCAAACCGTTGCGCCGCCCCGACCTGGTCGCCCGGTACGACGGCTTCTCGCTGCGGGACCGGCTCGACCAGATGGCCTTGCCGCTGGAGGACGAGATCCTGCTGACCAGCTGGACCTCGTTGTACGGCGGGACGAGCAAGCGCGGCGCGCTGACCCACATCCAGCAGTGGTGGGCGTTGTCGGGCGGCACGTTCGAGGCGTTCCACGGCGTCAACACCTACCGCCCCGCACTGGGCACGGTGTCGTTGGTGAACGCGATGCTCGCCGACGCCAAGCCGGTCCTCAAGCTCAACTCGCCGGTGAAGTCGGTGACCCAGAACGCCCGCCAGGTGACCGTGACGACGCGCTCGGGCGAGTCGTTCACCGCGCCCGAGGTGATCATGGCCGTGCCGGTGAACGTCTGGCGCACGATCTCGTTCAGCCCGGCGCTGCCCTCCGCCCACCGCGAGGCGACGACGGCCGGAATGGGCGTGACGCAGGAGAAGAAGCTGTGGATCGACCTGTCCAGCCCCACGGACCGGTTCGTGGCCGAGGCGCCCGAGGGCCGGGGGTACCCGTTCTGCTACATCGGCCGGTTCAACGACGACCAGCCGGTGGTCGCCTTCAGCGTCGACACCACCTTCGACGAAACCGACGGTGACGCGGTGGAGCGGGCCGTGCGGACCGTGCTCCCGACCGCCAAGATGCGCGACTACACCGCGACCAGCTTCTACAAGGACCCGTACGCCCTGGGCACCGGCGGGTACCGGCAGCCGTACCAGCTCATCAAGCTGCACGCGAAGCTCCAGCAGCCGCACGGGCGGATCAAGTTCGCCGGCAGCGACATCGCCAACGGGTGGAACGGCTACATCGACGGCGCGATCGAGGACGGTCTGCGGGTCGCCGGCTCGCCGACGCTGTCCGGTCCGGAAGCCGCGGCGGCCAGCGCCGAGGAACGGATCTTCGTGCCGAAGGTGAACCGCGAGTCGTATCGCGGACTCGGCATGCGGTGACCACTCGCGGGCCGGGAACTCCGCTCTCCGGACGGTCTCGGCACGGTCTACGCGAGATCTGCGCGGAATAGCGGTGGCCGGAATTCCGGTCACCGCTGTCCGTGTTTCTCCCGGGGCATTGTCGCAATCGAAAATTGTCCGCACGACCACCCCGGGCCGCAGCTAGGCTTTTGGGCATGAGCGCGCCCATCGGCACCACCATGGAACCAGTCGAGTCGCTGTTCTCGTGGTTCCGCGAAATGCTTGACACACGGCCGGTCGGTCACGGCGGCGACCACGGGGTGGAGGTATTCGGATATGCGGACATCGCCCGGATCCTCGCCGACACCAAGACGTTCTCCTCGGAGACGGCGAGGAAGTTCAACGAGCCGCACTTCGAACTCGACCGCTTCGACGAGGGCAACCTGGTCACCACGGACCCGCCCCGGCACCGCAAGCTGCGCACGGTCATCAGCCAGGTGTTCACCCCGCGCGCGGTCGCGAACCTGTCCGAGCGCATCGAGCTGATCACCGCCACCCTGCTGGACCAGGTCGCCGACCAGGACTCCTTCGACCTGGTCGAGGCGCTCGCCTTCCCGCTGCCGATCACCGTGATCGCCGACGTGCTCGGCCTGCCCATCGAGGACGAGCCGATGTTCCGGGGGTGGGGCGACGCGATCGGCGCGCTCGACGCCGCCACCGTGCCCCCGGACCTGCTGGAGACCGAGGTGGGGCCGGCGCTGCACGAGATGGGCGAGTACTTCCTGCGGCACGTGCGCGACCGCAGGCAGCACCCGCGCGACGACGTGATGAGCAGGCTGGCCAACGCCACCATCGACGGCGAGCCGCTCACCGACGGCGAGATGATCGGCGTCACCGGGCTGGTCATGTTCGCCGGGCACGCCACCACGATGTCGCTGATCTGCACCGCGGTCATCCTCCTGGACCAGCACCCGCAGGCGCTGGCCGAGATCCGCGCGAACCGCGACCTGGTGCCCAACGCGCTGGAGGAGGCGCTGCGGATGTACCCGCCGTTCCCGCGCCTGGTGCGGGTCACCACCACCGACACCGAGATCGGCGGGCACCCGGTCGCCGCGAACCAGCTCGTGACGCCGTGGATCGGCGCGGCCAACCGCGATGGCAGCAAGTTCCCCGACCCGGACCGCTTCGACATCCACCGCAACACCGGCGGGCACCTGGTGTTCGGCCAGGGCATCCACTTCTGCCTCGGCGCGCCGCTGGCGCGGCTGGAGGGCCGGATCGCGCTGAACGTGCTGCTCGACCGCTACTCGAAGATCGGCGTCGACCCCTCGGGCGGCGTGGAGTGGGAGAACCCCCACCAGATCATCTGCCCGCGCCGCCTGCCGGTGCGGGTATCTCGGTGATCTCGCAGTACACCAGCCGGGCGGCGGTGGCCTGATCGGAGGCGCCGCCGCCCGCGTGCCGCTGCCCGCGCAGCAACGACGAACCGGACGCCAGCACCTGCCGCACCCGCCTGCGCCGCGCGTCCGAGTCGTCGCCCAGGTCGGCGAGCAGGCTCCCGGCCGGCCCCCTGGCCGCCCGGTCGACCCCCCGGTCCCGGCCGCCGCGCAGGAACTCCAGCAGCCGGTCGATCGCGGTGTCGGAGATGGCCTCCAGGTTCATCGTCAGCGCGTGCCGCAGCCGTGAACCCCACATCGGGCGGCGGGTGACCAGGTCCGGCCGCGCGGTGACCACCACCAGCACCGGCAGGCCGGCCAACGACCTCGGCAGGTCCTCGACGAAGTCGACCAGCCGGTCGTCCGCCACGTGCAGGTCCTCCACGACCACGACGACCGGACCGCTCAGCGCGATCTGGCCCAGCAGGTGCCGCCACGCGCGCAGCACCTCGGCGGCCGGCACCTCCGGGCGCTCCCGCTCCGGGTCGCCCAGGCCGGCCAGGCAGACCAGCAGCCGGTGCCGCTCGTCCTCGGACTGCACGAGCCGCTCCACCGCGTCGACGAGTTCGGCCCGCACCGCCTCGGCGGGGCCGTCCGGGTCGACGCCGCAGTAGGAGCACAGCAGGTCGTTGAGCACCTCGGTGAGCGTGTCCTCCACGAACAGCCGCGCACGGCCGACCAGGACCCGCACCGGTTCGGCGGCCGCGGCCACCCGGCGCTCGAACTCCAGCACGAACCGGGTCTTGCCGATACCGGGGTCGCCGAGCACGGTCACCAGGTGGGCCGCGCGCAGGTGCCTGGTGCGGTGCAGGAGGCCGCGCAGCACCTCCAGGTCGTGCTCGCGGTCGACCACCGGCAGGTCCTGGAGCGCCAGGTACTCCTGCCGGAGCCCGCCGACCTGCCAGCTGAAGGTGGATTCGACCCGGAAGTAGGTGATGGCGGGCTCGGTGGCGCGCCTGGTGTTCTCGCACACCCGGATCTCGCCGACGGGGGTCTGCGAGAGCAGCCCGTGGCACTCGTCGAGCAGGACGCCGCTCACCGACGGCGCGCTGTCGTTGTCGGCGTGGTAGCGCACCAGGACCTCGCCGGTGGCGACCGCGACGCGCACGGCGATGGGGGGCTCGTCGCAGGCGGAGTCGGGCAAGCCGAGGACGTCGCGGATGGTCAACGCGGCGAGGACGGCGCGTTCGGCGTCGTCGGCGGCGGAGTCGGGCACGCCGAACAGCGCCAGCCAGATCGACCCGATGGAGGCCGCGACGGTGCCGCCGAACGACTCGACCTGGTCGCGGATCTCGGACGCGGCGTTCTCCAGCGCCGTGTTGCCCATGCCCTGGCAGCGCACGATGAGCGCGCTGACGTTGCGGCGCTCGGCCACCATGCTGCACAGCGCGTGCACGGGCGGCGGCGGCACGATCCCGGTGTCCTCGGGCACGTCCGGCTCCGGCTCGACCGGAGGTCTGGGCGTCGGCGGTGCCGGGCGGACGGGGGCGGGCCGGGGCTGCTCGTCGGCCTGGTCGTGGGGGAGACCGGACATCCGCAGCTCGATCTGCTGCTGCATCCCGACCGGGATCAGCCCCGGGTCGTGGGTGAGGATCGCCTGTTGCAGCGAGCGCAGCGCCGGACTCGGTTCCAGGCCGACCTTCTCGACCAGGGTGGTGCGCACGGTGTAGTAGGCGTTGAGCGCGTCGGTCTGCCTGCCGCTGCGGTACAGCGCCAGCATCAGCTGCCCGCACAGGCGCTCGCGCAACGGCTCGGTGGCGACCGTGCGCTGGAGTTCGGCCAGGACCTGCTGGTGGTGCCCCCGGCACAGCTCGACCTCGAAGTAGTCTTCGAGGGCGTCCAGCCTGGCGTTCTGCACGGGGGTCAGCTCGGGCCAGTGGATGCCGGACTCGACCAGGTCGGCCAGCGCGGGCCCGCGCCAGAGTTCCAGCGCCTGCCGGAGCAGCCGGGACGCCGCGACCAGGTCGCCCTCGGCGAACCGGGCGCGGCCCGCCTCGACCTTGTGGTGGAAGTCCTGCACGTCGGTCTGCCCGGGTTCGACGCGCAGCATGTAACCGGGCGGCTGGCTGAGCAGCACGGCCGAACCGCTGCCGTTGGCCGACAGCGCCCTGCGCAGCCGCCAGACCGAGTTCTGCACGATCTTCCGGGCCGACAGCGGCACCTTGTCCTTGGGCCACAGCGAGTCCACCATGTGGCTGCTCGCCACGACGCGGTTGCGGTTGAGCAGCAGGAGCCCGAGCGCGGCCCGCTGCCGGGTGCCGCCGAGATCGACCAACTCGTCGTCCTGCACGACCTCTAAAGGGCCGAGTATCTTGAAGTAGGTCACGACTGGTCTACGCCGTCCGAACGTTCGGCACCGTGCTCGCGCGGATGTCTAACTCGGGTGGAATAGCAGATTTGCCTCGCACATTTCCCCCTAATGGCGAATACAACCCCAGATGGACCCCAGTTCTCGCCAGGTTCGCAGCCCATGGCGAAAGAGGCAATCGGGCAAGTGGCGTAAGTGCCGTTGCCCTGCCGCGTGTCTTGTGCTCGCTTTCGGCGTATCGCCGGGTGGGGAGATCACCCGGGGACGCGCACCACCGACTGTTCCGTTAGTCACCACCGGTCCGACACCACCGAACGGGCGATGGGTGACGCCGCGTCGTGCTTGTCGAGATGTCGTCCGCGCCGGGCGGGCGGTGCGGTGGTGGGGTGTTCGGAAATCGCACCGAATGAGCTTCGGTGAAGAAGAGAAGGCCCGGCCCGGTGGCGATCCGACACCGGGCCGTCTCGCAACCGCGGCGAGCATCGGGGTGGTCACCGGACGTGACAACCCGCCACTGTGGACGGTGGTGGGCACCGAACCGGTCCGGCAGCGGCGGGGATTCCTGCTCTGGTCCGCCCTGCCGGGCCCCGGTGGTCGTCGTGATACCCGTCGGGCAGACCTGGGGCGTGTTCAGCCGGGTCACGTTGGGGTTCTGGGGCGTGCTGGTCCCTGATGAGCGCCGGACTCGTGGCCGCGCTCGCCGTGCGCGCGGACGTGGCGCAACAACGACAACCACATGACCAACGCGGCACCCTTCGATCCCTTGCCCTGCCAACGCTTCCCGCTTGCGTGAACGAGGCTTTCGGCGGGTACGGGGACTGTTCGCGCTGCTCCCCGCGCGCCTGCACCATGTCGCCCTGACGAAGTCGGCAACCCGGTAGCAGGCGCGCGGGGAGCAGCGGCCGATACAACTACCCGCTGTAGACGATGAACTTCACCGTCGCGTTGTTGCCGCTGCCGCCGGTGTACGCGCAGGCGACAGTGGGGGGCGCGTCGCAGGAGTAGCTGTTGGAGCCCCAGTACGGGTTGTTCCAGCGCACCACCACGGTGCCGACGCGGGGGATGGCGTACCCGGCTTCGCCCTCGGTGCCGGTCATGAAGCCGTCCGATTCGCTCTGCCAGAAGCCGTTCTCACCGTTCCCGATGCCGCCCGGGGGCGTGTGCGTCCAGACGCCGTGGCTGAGCGAACTCCAGTCCTCCCAGAGCGGGCCGCCGGTCCTGTTCTGCAGGTACACCACGGTGCTGCGGGCGGCGGCCGGTCGTACGGCGGCCGGGTCGGTCGACGGTGCGCCTTGAGCGGCGTGCGCCGCGGGGACCAGGGCGACGGTGCCGGCCAGTGCCAGCGCGGCACCCAACAGGCACTTGGCCACAGCGCGGGGTGCGTTCGAGCCGGAGGGTCGAAGGGAGCGCTTCGTGTTCATCGGAACTGCCACCTCTCGTCGAAGTTGCCGCCTTCCGGCGGCGAATGGGAATGACGGCCGGGATCGAGCAGTGCTCGCGGCTCACCGGGCCACGGCCGACACGGCTGAGGCCGGTGCCGTCCTCGTGTGCGGCCGTGGTCCGGGTCGTGGTCGTGGACGTGGTGACCGCTGAGCGGGCGTCGGGCCGGCGGCGGTCGGGGGCCGGCGAGCCCGGGGGAGCGCCGGAGGGCGAGCGGGAGCATCGGTGGGACCTTCCGATTCCGCCCGGTGAGTGGTGGTTTCACGCGGTACCGGGCACGACTCACTGTGCCGGGCAGGCGGAATCACGGGCATCGTGGAAAACCACGACCTGTCCCCGGGGCGGTGTCCCGGTCGGCGGTCACGCCGGGTCGGGCTCGCTCAACCGTGCCGTCAACTGCGTGCGGCGGGTGACGCCGAGTTTGCGGTAGGCGTTGGTGAGGTGGGTCTCCACCGTGCGTCGGGACAGGTGGAGTTCGGCGCAGATCTGCGCGTTCGTCCGGCCTTGCGTGGCGAGGTGGACGATCCGCTGCTCCGACGGGCTCAGCGGGGTGCCGCCGGCGGCGGCCCGGCGCGTCGCCGCCGTGGCGTTCGCGGACAAGGCGTCCCGGGTCGCGTCGACCAGGCGGGCCCGCCCGGTGGACGACCGGTCCGCCAGCCGGAGTGCCAGCGAGTGCGCCTCCAGCAGGTCGGCGCGGCCGTTGCGGCCGTTGCGGGCCAGAATCCGGGCCCGGCCCAGGTCCATCAGCGACTCGATCAACTCCACGGGCGCGGGTGCCGTCCGCAGCAGGGCCACCGACTCGGTCAGCGATTCCCGAGCCTGCTTGCTGCCGACGGTGGCGGCGTGGGCCCGCAGCGCGCGACCGATGGCGCGCGGGGTGCCCCACGTGCGGGCGTGCGCCAACTCCTCCTCCGCGAGTTCCCGGCCTTCCACCGGTCGGCCGAGCCCGGCCAGGGCCAACGCCGCGCCGGAGCGCCACGGCGTGGCCGCCGGGCTGACGAAGTCCCGCTTGGTCTGGCCGGCCCCGCACGCCAGGAAGGCGTCGAGCGCCGCCTGGTGATCGCCCCCGTGCGCGTGCAAGACCCCTTGCGCGTAGCGGATTTCGTTCCACTCCCACGAGCTGTTCGCGGCCTCGCCCCCGCTGCGCGCCAACAGCCGCCACGCGATGTCCGGCTCGCCGAGTTCGTACCGGGCGAGGGCGACCATGGCCGTGAGGTGGGGCAGGCGGATGCCCTGTTCGGTGCAGGCGTCCAGCAGCGGGGTGTTCTCCGCCAGGACGCGGCCGAACTCACCGGCCCACAGGGCGGCCTCGGCCCGGACGCTGGTCAGGCACTGGTGACCGGCGTCGGTCGGGTCCGGCAGCGCGGGCGGCGCGGGGAGGCACGCGTCGGCGATGCCTCGGGCGTCGTCGAGCCGGTCGGCCCACTGCAACAGGGTGGCCGCGCTGCCGAGCCAGCTCGTCCGGATTCTCGGGTCGACCGGCTCCGGCGCGGCGAGCCTCGGCAGCACCAGGTCGAGCGCCCCGGCGGCCGAGAGCCGCCCCGCCCCGGCGTCGTACTCGGCGACCAGGGCGCGCATGAGCGGCTCGACCGCTGCGGGAGCGGACCCCGTCAGCTCCCGCAGCCGTGCCACGGAGTCGCGCCACGCGACGGCGTCGTGGGAGGCGATGAGGGCCGCGACGGCGTGCAGCGCCTCGGCGCACCCGGCGTCGTCCGCCGTCCGGCTCTCCTGGTGCAGGACACGCATCGCCGTCTCCGTCCGCCCCTGTGCGACGAGGGCCGCGCCGAGGGCGGGCACGACGGCGGCGCGGTCACCGGGGTCGGCGTGCAGTTCCAGCGCGGCGCGCAGGTGGCGGACGCCGGCTTCGGCGTTGTGCGGCAGTTCCAGCGCGCCCAGGCGGACGGTGAGGTCGGCGCGGCGTCCGGGACCGAGGGGGCCGTTGAGCGCGTGGCGGAGGAACGGGATGGCCTCGGCCGTGCGGCCTTCGCGGAGCGCTTCCTCGGCGGCGTCCTCCAGGCAGTGGGTCATCCACTGCTCTCCGGGAGGGTCGAGGTGCAGGAGGTGGGCGGCGACGGTCGCGGCGGGTGCTCCGCGCCCGTTGAGCGTGCGCGCGAAGCGGCTGCGCAGGCGTGCCAGCTCGACGGGGTCGGCGGCGGCGAGGACGGTCTCGCGGGCGGGCTGCGCGGACAGGACGCGGGCGAGGTGGTCGGCGCCCGGCGGCGGGACCCGGAACTCCGGGCACACGGTGGCCACTTCGCGCAACAGGGCCGGGCCGCGGTGCGGGGAGTGCTGCGCGGTAACGGCGAGCGCGAGGCACAGGCCGCGCACGACCGGGTCGGCGCGGGACTGGATCCACCCGGCGATCGTCGCGCGGAAGCGGCTCGGGTCCGACGGGTCGGCGGCGTCGGCGAGCAGCGCGTGGACGAGGGCCGGGTTGCCGTCGGCCCCGGCCAGGGGCGCGTGGGGGCCGGCGAGCCGGTCGACGGCGGCCGGGCTGAGCGGGCGCAGCCGCAGCGCGGTCCCGGTGGCCTCGGGTAGCGGGCCGACAGCGCTCCCGGCACCGGCGGTGAGCACGACGAGGACCGGCAAGTCCGCCAGCCGGCGCGCCAGGTAGCAGATCCAGCGCCGGGACGGTTCGTCGGCCTCGTGCAGGTCGTCGACGGCGATCAACTGCGGCCGGTGGCGGGCGTCGCGCGCGAGTTCGCCGAGGAGGTGGTGGAACGTCCGCTGTTCGGCGGCGGGCGACTCGCAGGTGAACGGGATCTCCTCCCGAGCCGCCGGGAAGAGTTGCCGCACCAGGGCGAACGGAAAGCCGGCCTCCTCGCGCGCACCGCCGGCCCGCCGCACGGCCATCGCGCCGCGTGCCGATTCCTCGCGGACCACCTCGTCCAGCAACGCGGTGCGTCCCAGGCCCGGCAGCGCGCTGAACAGCACCCACCGGCCCCGCCCGGCCCGTGCGGAGGCTCCCGCGTCCGCCGTGGCGGCGTGCACCTCGTCCCGCTCGACCAGCGCGCCGCCCGTGAACCCGCTCCCGCGTGCGGTGGTGGTGGGCGGGTGCCCGCCGGCCCGTTCGTCGGCCGTCCGGTGTTCCGGAGTGCGCCCGGCCGGCGCACCGGCAGCCGGCACCCGGTGCGCGGACCGCGACCGGCGGACGAGTGCTTCCACCCGGGCGGACAGCGGCGCGCCGACGAGGAAGTCCGGTGTGGTCCCGGCGGCGACGTCGACGCCGGGTAATCGGGCCGGGTGTCTCCGTTCGGCCGCCGCTCCCGGTACCGGGAGGTGGTGGAGCCGATGAACCACTTGGAGCAGTCGGCAACCGACGAGCTGACGCGCCACGGCGCAGCCGGTGATCGACTCGTCGTCGGCCGAGCAGCACGCGAATTGCCCGGCCTCCGTGCTGCCCCCGGCACCGGGCGGCCGGAGAACGAGTGATCCGCCGCCCGCCCGGACCCGTTCGGCCAACCAGACGATCCGGTGGGGCCGGGGGTCCCCGCCGATCCTGCGGCACCACAGCGCGATCCGGCCGGCGCTCATCGGCTCCTCCTCGTCGCCCACCGTCGGCGGGGTCGGGCGACGTTGCCCGGACCGGATGACGTGTCCGTCGTTGCGCCACGACCGACCCGCGGGTCCGCCGGGCGTGGGGATCTTCCACTCCAGGTATCCCGTGTTTCGGGCCCGGTGGCAAGGAAGGCCACGCGACGTGGCATAGGTCGGCCGGAATCCGGCCGGACCGACGGGACAGGACGACGGCACCGGGGTCCACGATCCGCGCGACCGTGACCGCCCGGTGGCGTCCACTATGGACACAATGACGCGGGCAATCGGCACGACCGCAACGGGAAAGGGCGCGATCACCGGGGCGAAACTCCTTTCGCCCCAGCGCATCCGGCCGCCTTGGAAGAGGATCCGCCGGCTCAGCGGATGGTCAGCCGGCCGCTCCGCACCATCTCCCCGACGTATCGGGGCCAGTCGTTCGACAGCTGCCGTTCCAGGGCCTTGCGAACGGCTTCCCGCTCCTCGCCGGTGAGCCGCTCACGCCTCCCGTCGGCGTGGTGGACGACGTGCACCTTCGCGGTGTCGACCAGGTGGGCGTACGCGCGCCGGCTGACGGTCATGAACAGGCCGAGGATCGGTGCCTCCACCACGTCCTGGAGCGCGGACTCCCAGTCGACCCCGAGCGTCGCCCACGTGTGCCCTTTGGTGTCGAGCCACCGCGTGACGTCGGAGAACCACACGGCGCGCTGGTCCGGGTGCTCTTTGGCGTACACCTCGGCGAACCCGGCGAGGTCGTCGACGTCCTTGGTGACCCGTCGGCCCGACAACGTGCCGGGGGCGAACGCGAACGCGGCCTCCGCCATGGTCGCCTTGGCAGCCGAATCCGGCCACGGCAGGCCGAACACGAGCCAGAACGAGGGGTGGGTGAGTCGTTTCTTGAGGTCCTTCATGGTGCCTTTCCCCGGTCGGTCGAGGTCCACAGCCACGCCTCGGCGTGGAAGCTCTTGACGGTGACGTCGACCCGGTCGAACTCCTCGGCCGCGACCCCCGGGACGCCCTCGCCGACGACGTAGCCGTGCAGGCGGTCGGACACCAGCGCGACGAGGTCGGCCCGCGGGTGGTCGACCACGGCCGCCCGCAGCGGCGCGCTGTCCAGCAGTCGGCCCATCACCGAGGCGATCCGCCCGCTGAAGCCGAGGGCGGCGAGCCCCACCGGGCCGACGTCGAGCGCCATCCGGACGCGCAGCCGGTCGCGGTAGGTGTCGTTGTCGAGCCGCAGCCTGGTGGTCGTGTCCCGCAGCAGGCCGGGCACCGCGTGCTGTACGTCGACGTGGGGCGGCAGGAACACCACCAGCCCGTCCCCGGTGCCCTGGTGGTCGCAGTCGGCGAGCGTCAGGCCGAGGGCACCCAGGACCGCGTTCACCAGGTCGGCTACCCGTTGCTGCAGGCGGTCCATCTCGGGCGTGCTGCGGGCGCTGTACTGGACGACGTCGAGCATGAAGCCCAGCCGGATGGCGTTGGGCTCCGGCCGTGCCGCGGCGGCGACCCGCGCGGGCGGCGCGGAGAGTTGCCGCACGTCACGGGCGAGCACGCGGCTGCGGTCCAGCCGCGTGCCCTCCTGGCTCAGCTGGGCCAGGAACCAGTCGGCCAGGCCGACGTCGGCGGGCAGCGGTTCGCCTTGCAGGGCGGTCAGGTTGGCGCGGCTGACCGCCACCGACGCGCGCATCCGCTCGACCCGGTCGGCGGCGACGACGAGCCCGGCCTCGTCGCTGTGGAGGTCGCCGGCCGCCCCGGTGCGCGGGTGCGCGGACAGCAGTTCGCCCACGTGCTCGTCTACCTGGTTGCGCAGCTGCGTCAACCAGTTCTCGTCGTCCCGCCACACCCGGACGTGGTGCCGCAGCTTCGCCGCCTGGAGGAGGTAGCGGCCCAGCGGCGGCATCGCCACGTCACCCCGGCTCCACGTCCAGGCGCTCAACTCGGCGTCCTGGTCGGCCGGGGCGCTCACCACCAGGCGGCGGACCGGCGTGACGTCGCGCGGCGGTTCCCACAGCACGAGGTCGCCCCGCCGGTGCTCGCGGCTCCAGTCGACGCTCCCGCGCAGACCTCTCGGCAGCGCGTCGCGCGCGATCGGCCCGGCGGCCTGGTGGATCGACGCGACGCCCAGCAGGCCGCCGGTGTCCGAGCCCGCGATCTCGTCCCACCAGCGGTCGAACTCGATCCACCCGGGCGGCACCCCGGACGCCAGGCCCTGCGCGTCGGGCGCGGCGAAGAGCACGGACAGGGCCAGCACGTCGTGCACCCGTCGCATGACCAACTGGATGTCGACGGCCGCGTTCTGCGCGGCGCAGAGCCCTTCCGGCCCGCCGACGACCACCACGTCGGGCGGTGCCGGCGGCAGGTCGGTGCCCGGGACCGGGGACGTGGTGCCGAGCAGGTCCCCGGCCCGCCGCCAGAGGTCCAGGAGCCCGGCCCGGCCCCGTTCGGCGTGTTCGCCGCGCAACGGCGCGAAGGCGTGGACGACGAGTTCCTGGTCAGTCCTCGGCGCGGACATCGCCCTCCTCGCCGCGACGGGCGCTCCCGCGCAGGCTGTCCACGGTCTCGTTGACCAGTTCGTCGACGCCGGGCGGCGGCGGCACGACCGGCTCGGTGCCGAGGCGCGTGGCGCGGACGGGCGAGAGCAGTTGCAGGGCGGCGGTCGCCCTCGCCAGCGCCGACCCGTCGCCGGCGCGCGCGGCGGCGGCGATGCGTTCGAGACGGTCGTGGACCAGGGGCCACCGGCGTTCGGGCAGCCTCCACTCCCGGACGTCGCCGAGGGTGAGCACCGTGTCGTCCACCGATTCGCCGGTCAGCACTGGTCCTCCTCGGGGGAACGGGCGGCGCGACCCGCCGGGTCGTCGGTCATCGTGGTCGTCCGCCCAGGGGAGGCTGCCACTCGCTGAGGTCGAATTCCCACGACTTGCCGTTCAACGGCCCGTGGAGCCGCCCGTCGAAGAACGACGCGAGCGGGTCGTAGTGCAGCACCGCGCCGGCCCACGTGTTGTCCGGGACGAGGAAATCGCGGATCGCCGACCAGCCCACCGCGCCGCGCGCGATCGTCACCAGCTCGTCGCGTGCGATCGCCTCGCGCAGTTCGCGGTAGTAGATGTGGAAGTTGCCGAGCAGCGCGTCGCAGTGGAAGCAGCCGTTGGCGAGGTAGGAGCGCTTCTCCGTGTGGCTGTAGCGCGACTTCACCACGCCGGTGGACGTGGCGGCGCGCACGTCGTCGGTGAGCAGCCCCAGCGTGTGGCGCAGGACGTCCTCGTCGCGGCACACCAGCATGTTGTCGACGTCCTTGGACTTCACCGGCAGGAACCCGACGACGGAGGTCGTCGGCCGGTGGCACTTCCAGCACCCGGCGGTGAGCCCCAGCAGGCTCACCGACACGGCGGCGGTGCCGGGGGAGCGGCGCGGTGCGACGGCGGGCAGCCACGCCGCCACCGCGTCGCGGGACACCTCGTCCAGGTCGACCCACCAGCGCCTGCGCCCGGCGTCCCACTTCGCGCCCAGCGCCTTGGCCCGATCCTTCTCCGGGAACGGCACGTCGAGATAAGTGCGGACGTCCTCTGTCACCTTTCGATCCCTATCACAATCGCCGACGTCGCACCTAATCGGCATTTCCGCAGGACTGCGGAAAGGTTGCGGATTCCCGAAGTGCGCGGTCGGCGATCCCGGCGCGCCGGTCGAATGCCGATCCATTCTGGGCGCGTGCCCGATCGGCTTGGCGAATTCGCGCGGCGTCGCCGGTGAGCCCGCCGCGCGGAATTTCGGTGACCCCCGGACCGGGGCGCGCACCGGTGGCGCAGTGGGTCGGCCGAAGTCGACGCCCGCTGCACGACCCGGTCCACGTGCAGTTCGGCACCCTGGCCGACGGCCGGTGGTACCTGTGGCACTCGGGCTTCGGGGCCCGTGCCTTCCCGGACAAGAACGCCGCGTGGACCGCGTTCCGCGACGTGGCCGAAGACCACCCCGACACCACCTGGGAGCAGACCGGGGTCGATGACGGGCCGTTCCGGACAATGTGCCGTGAGGACGGCTCACGAATTCTCTTCTCGACCTACCGGGGCGGCCTCCAGGGAAGCTGGGGCGAGCACGCGACGAGCCGGTGGGACCGGTATCTCGCGGCAATCGCGCGGGGCACCCGGAAGCGCGGTACGCAAGCGCATCCACTGCTGGGCGGGTCCATCGAGGTCATCACCTACGACGACCCGGTCGACGGCTCGCCGCGCCACGCCGTCTGGGAGGCGGTGGACGAGGGGGCGAACTGGGAGGTCGTCGACCACCCGGACTACGCGGCGGCCGAAGCGCACTACCTCGACCTCGTCCACGAACACCTCGACGACGAACTGCCCTACCTCTCCAGCGACGTCGAGACCGTCAAGGTCGGCCGGAGTTCGACGGCACCGCCCGGCATGACGGTCCTGGGCGACGGCACGCTCGTCCACGACGACGATCTCGCCCAGCACAAGCAGGACTACGGCCTGCCGCCCCGCGTGCGGTGGCCCGCGACGACCGAGCCGAGGGTGCCCGAGGGGCCGGTGTCCGGGATGACCGCCGCGCCGCGGCACTGGCCGCCCGCGCGGGTCCTGGTCGAGGACGTCACACCGCCCTGGGCCGACGTCGTCGGCGACCGGGGCGTGAACGCCGTGGCGCTGGCCGTCCTGCCGGATGGCCGCGAACTGCTCGTGACCGCCCACGACGACGTGGCCCGCGTGTGGAGCGCCCGCGACGGCCGCGTGGTCCGCACGATCGTCGGGCACGACGAGCGGGTGCTGTCGGTCGCCCTCGACGTCCTCGCCAACGGCCACGTCGTGCTGGCGACCGGAGGGCAGGACGGCGTCGCCCGGCTCTGGTCTGCCCGCGAGGGCGACCCGCTCGAAGAACTCGATTGCGACGCGACGGTGAACGCGTTGGCGTGGCTGTTCCCGGTGGGCGCGCCGCCGCTCGTCGTGACCGGGGCCGAGGACGCGACGGCGGGCGTCTGGAACGCCCAGAGCGGGCGGCGGTTGGCGGTGCTGAGGGTCGGCGAACCCGGCGTCAACCCGGTGTGGTCCGTCGCCGCCGCCGTGCTGCCGGACGGGCGCGTCTGCGTGGCCGTGTGCAGCGAGGGCGTGGACGCGACCGCGATCGACGTGTGGCTGCTGGCGTTCGACCCCGCGACGCGCCGCTGGGAGAGCGAAGGCGAGGTGCTGGAGTTCGCCCTCCCGCACGACCCGGCCGTCGTCGTGCGGGCCGGTGTCGCGATCGCCGTCCTGGTGGACCGCTCCGTCCGGCTCGCCGTCGTGGCGGGGCCAGTCGTGCAGGTGTGGGACGTCCGCACGGGGGAGGTCGTCGGGTCCGCGCAGGCCCCCGCCGGGGCGACCGGAGCCGTCGCCCTGGCCGTGCTGCCGGACCTGCGGGTCGTGGTCGCGGCGTCCGGCAGCGCGGAAACCCTGTTGTGGGACGCCGAATCCGGCCACGTGCTCGCGCGCCTGCCGACGCCGGGGCGGGACGGGACCGTGGCGCTCGCGCCCCGGCCGGAAGGGGATCTGCTGGTCGCCCTGGGCGGCCGTGACGCGGACCTGCCGCGCGTGGTGCGCGTGGACGTGCGGTGGTGAGGGGAGTGCGGTGGAGGAGTTGACGCGGGCGCTGGTCGACCTGGTGGCGCGGTTCCGGGCCACCCGCGACGAGTGCCCGCTGTTCGCCGCCGGCGCGGACGCCGCTGCGGCGGAGCTGTGGGAGCTGGTGGAACAGGTCGACCTCGGCACGGCGTCGAGCACCATGGCGGCCCGGGTGACGCGGGCCCGCGCGGCGCTGGGCGCGTTCCACCACGTCCGCCACGGGCACGCCCCGACCGCGCTGCGCCCCACCGAGTTGGCCAAGGCGGTCCTGTGCCTGGAGCCGGTCGCCGACGACGCGCTCCTGGTACCGCCCGACCTGCGCCCCGTCGTCGGCCGGTTCACCGACCCCCGCGCCCAGGCCGAACTCGGCACCGCCCTGCTGGCCGCCACGCCGACCGACGACGGCCCGGCACTGCTGGACGCGGCCATCGCGCTGCTGGAGAGCGCCCGGCACGTCGTCGACGCCGGCGGGGCCGCCGCCCTCGGGCGCGCGTACCGGCTGCGCCACGAACGCGGCCACGACCCGGACGACCTCGATGCCGCGATCATCACCGGGGAGTCCGCGGTGGACGCCGTCGGCAACGGCGGCCCGCACGCCGTGCGCGCGTGGACGGAACTCGCCACGTCCTACTGGTCCGGCTACCTGCTCTACGGCGACCTCGAAGCGCTGCACCTCGCCGTCCAGCTGTTCGAGCGCGCCCTCGAACACGCGCCGCCCGACGCCGACAGCCTGCTGATCCTCTCCTCGGCCTACCGGCGACACCACGACCACACGGGCGACCCCCGCCACCTCGACCGCGCCGTCGAGCTGGGCGAGCGGGCGCTGCGCGACCCGGACGACACGGCCGCGCCGACCGCGCTCGCCGCCGCCCTGCTCCGCCGGCACGACCGGACCGGGTCGGACGACGACCTGCGCCGCGCCACCGGACTGGGCGAGCGGCTGATCGCGCGCTCCACGCCGGAGCACCCCGACCACGGCACCCACGTGGCGTGCGCGTCCGCCATCCTCCTGCGCCGCTACGCCCGCACCGGCGACGTCACCCACCTCCACCAGGCCGTGGAACTGGACGAACGCGCCCTGCGGGCACTGCCCGACGAGGACCGGGAACGCCGTGAGGTCACCGCCGCGCTGACCGAGGCGCTGCACCGGCGGCACTCGGCCACCGGCTCCGAGTCCGACCTGGCGCGCGCCGTCACGATCGCCGGCTGGGCCGTCGCGGCCACCCCCGAAGGGCACCCGGACCGGGGGCAGCGGGTGATGGCGCTCGCGGCCGCGCTGCTCACCCGGTACGCGTTCCGGGGCGTCGTCACGGACCTGACCCGGGCCATCGCCCTGGGCACGGACGTCGTGGCGGACACCGACCCGTGCCCCGCCGGGTGGCTGTCCCTGCTCGGCCACGCCCACGAACGCCACCACCTGCTCACCGCCGACCCGGCCGACCTGGACCGCGCCGTCGACCTCGGTGAACGGGCGGTGTCTGCGACCGCGGACGACGACGTCGCCCTCGCCGCGCGGTGGGCCAGGCTCGCCGCCGCCCACTGGGCGCGGCACCGCGCGCACGGCGACGTCGCCGACCTGGACCGGGCCGTGGACCTGCTGGCGGCGGCCCTCGCCCGCAGCCCCGGCGAACACCCGGACGTGCCGCTGTGGCAGGCGGAGTCGGCCGTCGCGCACCTCGACCGGTACCACCTCTCGGGTGCCGCCGCCGACGTGGAGACCGCTGTGGACCTGGGCGAGCGCGCCCTCGCGAACAGCCCGGCCGACGCCCCCGGCAGGCTGCGGATCGTGGCCGACCTCTGCGCCGCCCACACCGAGCGCGTGCTGCTCGGGCGCGGCGAGGTGGACGTGCCGCGCCTGGTGGCGGAGGTGGTCGACGCACCGGGCGCGTCGCCGCTCGACCGCGTCGCCGCCCACCACTCGGCCGGCGTCCTGGCCCGGACCACCGGGCACGCCCACCTGGCCGTCGAACTGCTCGACGCGGCCGTCGCGCTGCTGTCCTCCGTCGCGCCCCGCGAGGCCGGCTGGGCCGATCAGCAGCACCGCATCGGCACGCGCGGCGGTCTCGTCGGCGACGCCGTGGCCGCGCACTGCGCCATCGACGACCCCGTGGGGGCGTTCCAGGCCGCCGAACTCGGCCGCGGCGTGCTCCTGGCCGGCCAGGCGAGCACCCGCGTCGACCTGACCGCGCTGCGCGAGCACGCCCCGCACCTCGCCGACCGCTTCCACTGGGTGTGCGAACGGCTCAACACGCCGGGCTTCCCGACCGACGAGCGCAAGCGCTGGTGGGCGCAGTACGACGCGTTGATCGGCGACATCCACGAGGTACCGGGGCTGGCGGACTTCGGCGTGCCGATCAGGCCGGACGACCTGCGGCGCGTCCCGGCCGGTGGAACGGCGGTCCTGGTCAACACCAGCCGGCACCGCTGCGACGCGGTGCTGCTGCGCTCCGACGCCGACCCGGTCGTCATCGCCCTGCCGGACCTGCGGCAGGAAGAGGCGGAACGGCGCGTCGCGGAGATGTTCGCCGGCGTGGAGGACTACGAGCCGGACACGGACGACGTGGTGCGCGACATCCTGAGCTGGCTCTGGGACAGCGTCGTGAAACCGGTGGTCGATGCCTTGCGCGCGAGCGAACCCCACCGCGTGTGGTGGCTGCCGACCGGCGTCCTCGGCCTCCTGCCCTTGCACGCGGCCGGACCGGCGGACGGCGAAGGTGCCCTCGACCTGCTGGTGTCGTCCTACACGACATCGCTGCGCGCGCTCCGCACCCCCACCGGAACCGTGCTGGCCGAGCAGGACCGGCTCGTGGTCTCCGTGCCGGAGAAGGAGGACATGCCCCCGCTGCCCGCCGCCAGGCGCGAAGCGGACTCCCTGAAGGGCCGTCACCTCACCGGACCCACCGCGACCGCCGCCGAAGTCCTGGCGGCCCTGCCGCACGCCACCTCCGCCCACTTCGCCTGCCACGCCGTGGTGGACCTGGTGACCCAGGCCGACAGCGGCCTGGTGCTGCACGACCGGACCCTGCGCCTGCCCGAGATCGGCGCGCTGCGCCTGCACGACGCGGAACTGGCCTACCTGTCGGCCTGCTCGACGGGCAACCACGGCACGCGCTACGCCGACGAGGTCCTCCACGTGGGCGCGGCGTTCCAACTTGCCGGCTTCCGGCACGTGATCGCCACCCTGTGGCCGCTCAACGACAGCGTCGGCGGCCTCGCGGCCCGCAGCTTCCACCGTGCCCTGGCCACCGCCGACGACGCGGCGACCGTCCTGCGGGACGTGGCCCTCGAACTCCGCGACACCTTCCCGGACAACCCGACCCAGTGGGCCCCGCTGATCCACAGTGGTCCGTGAACCCGATCAGCGGGTCGAACGGACAACTCTCGGGACCGTCTTCTTTGCCGCGCACCGGCTACGGCGACATGGCGGTGCGACTTCGACACATACCGTCATTTCCTGATCGTGGTCATCATGGTCCTGCCCAACTCGGTGACGTCGGGTGCTGAACGGTTGCCGAGCAGGACGACGACCGCCTGGTCGGCCGAGGAAACGCCGAAGTAGAAGGGGAATCCCGGAATCGAGCCGGTTTGCCAGATGGTCGTGAACACGCTCTCGCCTTTGGTACGGAAGCCGTAACCCTGCCCGGTGCCGGCGGCATCGGTGGCCACCTTCGTGATGTTCTCCTTCCCCAACAGGTCGAAGCCCGTGACATCCGCGACGTCCGTGTCGCCGGAGATCAGGAAACCGCCCCACCGCACCAGATCCGGCCCGGTGGACAGGAGCGCGCGGTCGGCGTGGCGGGCCGGGGGCGCGGCGGTGTCCCCGGTCGTCGGGCCGACCGCGCGCAGGGCCGGGTCGACGGCGTCCGGGTCGGCGGTGGTGGCGGTCATGCCCAACGGGTCGAACAGGACGCGCTTGACGTGTTGTCCGTACCGCTCACCGGTGACGTGCTCGATCACCGCGCCCAGGACCACATCACCGGAGTTGCCCAAGAACCACGACGACCCCGGCTCGCGCACGAGCGGGAGGCTTTGCAAGTGGCGCACCATGTCGAGCTGGGACGGTCCGACGGCCGACAGCACCGCCGGGTCCTCGGTGGCGTGGTCCGGGATCCCGGAGGTGTGCAGGAGCAGTTGCTCCACGGTGATCGCCTGCCACCCGGGCACGCACTCCGGCAGGTGTGCGCACACCGGGTCGTTCAACCCGAGCTTTCCCTTGCGCACCAACAGGAGCACGGCGACGGCGGTGAACATCCCGGTCGCCTCGCCGATCGGGAACCGGGTGTCCGAGGTGTTGGGCCGCTTCACGACGGGGTCGGCCTCGCCGTACGCCTCGGAGAGGTGCTTCTCGTTGTGCCAGCGGATCTCCACGACCCCGCTGAACCCCTCCCGCTTCAACCGCTGGTGGAACTCGTTGAACCGCTCCGGCATCTGCCTCTCCCCGAGGGTCAGGTCGTCCGCCTCGGGCGTGGCACAACCCGCGAGCAGGGACACCGCCAGGAACAGCAGGAAAAGACGTCGCATGAGGACCAGTGTGACGAACGACCGGCACGTCCTCCCCAGTGCCCCGCGATCGCTCTCCCGAGCCCGACCACCCGAGGCCGGCAGGCGCACCTCGGTCCAGGCTCAGCCTCCGGCACCCGTTCGGACGCGCTGGATCAGGTCGGCCACGGCCGCCGGGCGGCTCAGGTAGGGCGAGTGGCTGGTGTCCCACGTCTCCGTGCGGGCGCAGCGCCCGGCGAAGAGGTCCGGAAGCGGAGTCGCGATGGTCCGGTCCCGCTGCCCGCGCAGGTAGGTCGAAGGGGTGTCCCGCCAACTCACCCGAGTCGGCGTGGCACCGAAGATCGACGGTGGTTCCGGCCGCAGCAACTCCACCGCGCGCGTGGCCGCCGGTTCGTCGACGTCGCCGTAGAACTTCACTCGGGCATCGTCCGGGTCCACGCGCAGCCGCCCGTCCGCGTCCGGCAGCACGAGCAACCCCTCACCAGACTCGCCAGGGGCGTCCGCGAGCAGCTTGGCGGGGGATTCCTCGACGTCGAGGATCCAGCTGTTGAGGAAGATCAGCGCCGAAGCACCACGCACCGTCCCGGCGGTGACGCCTCCGAACGAATGCCCCACGACCACCGGCGGCTCCGACGAGCCCGACACGACGGCCTCGACCTTCGCGGTGCTCTCGGCGAGCGACAGTCCGTAGAGGTCGGGCACCTCCACGGCCAGACCCCGGGCCCGCAGCAGATCGGCGAGTTCGGCGTAATGGGCGGGTTGGTGCCAGGCTCCGTGAAGGATGATCACGTCAGTCACTTACGCACGCTACAACCCATCATGTACCCGATGCCACGAACCGTGATGGCCGGCTCACGTCCAGCCCGCACACTATCGATCGGCCGACGCGGGACACACCGGCAGCACCTACGTCCTGGCCTCGGGCACGTGGGGGCTACCGCTCCTGGCCGCTTCGGAGCAGGACTGCCTGGGTGACCGAATCCGGCGGTGGCCAGAACAACCGCTCCTCTTCGCCGTACTCGGCCACCTGCGCGGTGATGTCGTGCAACGCCGACGGGTCGAGGACGGCCACGTCGGCGCAGAACTTCGCCACCGACTTCCCGCCGACCAGTCGCGGTGCCATGAGGCGGCGCACCTGTCGATCGCGGCACCGGACGGCGTCGGCGGGGGAGGCGTGGTGGCGCAGTTCCCGTTGCCAGCCGGTGCCGAGCAGCAGGGGCGCGCTGTTCCCGCCGCCGGCGGCGAGCCCCGATCTCGACCGGTGCGGTACGTGCCAGGCGACGACGATCCGGGCGCGGACGCGGTCGCGCAGCGAGGCCACCACCGAGAGCACGTGGTGGGCCGCGTCCGGCAGGGAGTCCGCCGGCATCAGCAGGGCCGCGCACGCCGACGGGTAGGCCGCCAGCTCCAGCGCCGACACCGAGACCGCCGACAACCCCTCGCGCTCCAACGATCCGCACACCGCTGCGGCCCGTCCGGCGCCCGAACCGTCCACCACCGCGACGTCCGGTGGGTGTCGCGGCATCACCGGCCGCCGTTGAGCAGGAAGAGTTCGACCTTCGCGTCGCCCGGCGCACCCTCGGAACCGAGGTAGGCCCGCATGTCGGTCATGGTCCGCAGCTGTGGCAGGTCGGCGGGCACCACCAAGTCCTTCAACTGCTGGGACACCAGGGTCCCCCGCGTCGGCACGGACGGGTCGCGGGACACGCCGAACACGAGGATCAGCCCGACCCTGGCGCCCGGACCGACCTTCTCGTCGAGCCGCCGCCGGAACTCCTCGACCACTCCGCCGCCCGAGGCGTCGACCGCCATGGTGAACGACTCCGTGGTCAGCGAGAGCCCTTCCGGCGCGACGGCGGTCGGCTCCGGGCTCGGCGGCGGAGCCGTCGAGGTGACGCGGGCGGTGGTCGGCTGTTCCGCGCCCATCACGACGATGACCAGCAGCAGCGCCAGTTCGGCGAACAGCCATCCGGCCACCCCCAGCGCGCTCACCGGTTGCCGGCGGGCCCTCATGGCGCCTGGTCGGGGTGTTCGTCGGGGTGCCGCAGCCCGTCGGCCACCATCACGAGCCAGTTCACCTCGCGGATGGTCTCGCGCAGCTTGCCGGCGGTCTCCTGCAACGTGGTCGCGGTGGACTGGAACCTGTCGGCCGCCCCGGCGACCGAATCGGCCGCGGCGGAGAAGGGCTTCTGCGCCTCCTCCAGCAGTTCCCGGTGCGCGGTGTTGCGCGCGGCCAGCTCGTACGCCTGCGACGCGTGCGAGGACGCCTGCCGCACCGCGTCTTCCGAACGGGCGGACGCTTCGCGCGCCAGCCCGGCGGCTGCGCCGACGTCGGCGATCACGTTCTCCAGCGGTGCCACCGCGGTGACGACCCGGCTCGCCTGTTCGCCGAACCGGTGCTGTGCGGCGGTGAAGCCGTCGACCTGGCGGGTGAGTTCGGGCAGCGAGTCCGCCAGGTCCCGGGCCACCGCGCCGAGCCGGTCGACCACCGCCGAGGCGTCGGCGAGCCTGCCGGACGCGTCGCCCAGCCGCTGCGCGGCGTCGGCCAGGGTCGCGGCCGCCTGCCGGGTCTGCTCCTCCGGGGTGCCGCCGGCGATCCGCGCCCGCAGGACCGCCACGTGCGGCAGCAGGTCGACCTCCAACTGGTGCGCGATGCGGTCGATCTCGTCGGCGCGGTGCTGCGCGGCCGAGGCCCGGCGGTGGTTGAGCATGATCCACAGCACCGTGCCGACGATCGACAACGACAGCGCGACCGGTCCGAAGTACCACGGCTGGGCCAGCCAGTCGGCGAAGAACGACGGGCGCGAGCCGGTGTCGGCCGAGGTGTCGGACAGGGTGTAGCGCAGCTCCGCAGCGCCCAGCGCGGACCAGGTGAGCACGACCGGCAGCAACACCAGGACGTTGTTCGCGGGCGTCGGAGGGTGCTCGCAGATCGCGCGCAGGTAGCCCGGTTCGCGCAGACGCCACAGGTCGGCGTCGCGGTCGGCGGCGGCCGGGTTCAGCTCGATCCGCAGCGCCTGCTGCCCCGCGACCGCCAGCACGCCGTCGAGCTGCGCGAGGTGCGGGGGCCGGTTCGCCGCGGAGACCCCGGCGACCTCGTCGAGCTTGGCCATGGCGGCCCGACCCAGTGCGGCCACCTGCCCGGCCGCCGACGGCGAGTCGGCCATCACGTCCCCAACCGGCCGAGAACGGAACTGACCAGCAGGTAGAGCACCACGACCGCGAAGATCGCCACCAGCGTCGTCGCGGCCCACGGGGGCACCGACAGCTCCGCGTCATCGGCGAAGGGCTCGTGCTCGGCGGGCGCGGTGTGCTGTGCCGGCGGTCGTGCCTCGGCGATCGGGGTCCACACCTCTTGCGGCGGTACCGGATCGGGTTCTCGGTGGCGTTGTCGGGGCTGCAACTCGGCGGCGGCGTCCAGCAGCACGCCGCTGACGATGTCGTCCTGGTCCGTCTCGCCCCAGTACCGCAGCACCGGCGAGAGGAACGCGGTGGGCAGCGGTCCCGCGGCCAGCCGGCGCAGGTGGTGGTAGCCGACAGGCAGGACGGTGGCCTTGACCCGCTGCGACCTGGCCGTGGACAGCAGTGCGCCGAGCCAGTCCGCAGCCGGTTCGGCACGGGGGTCGGTGCGGTCGAGCGCGGTCTCCAGGACCCGGCGCACGTCGTCGTCCTGACTCGGCACCGCCATCAGCGCGAGGGCGTGCGCCGGGGTGACCACGGGCAGGTGGGCGAGCACCGACCGGATGGCCTCGACCGGGTCCGGTGCGCACCGCAGGAACTCCCGGTGGACCTCGGAGATCCGCCCGGTCTGCGCCAACGCCGCCACGATCGCGTTGGTGGGCACCGGGAAGACACCGGTCGAAGGGTCGTCGGGCGAGATCCCCAGTCGGGCCAACCAGTCCTGGTGCCGGTGTACCAGCTCCGCCGAGCCGAGCGGCTTGCCGGGGGCGACCAGCTCGTCGCGGACGAACCGCAGCAGGTCCTCCCGCACCGGGTACCGCGCGCGGACCAGCTCGCCGAGCCGGGTGTGCCACCCGGCGGGCGCGGGCGCGGGTGGGAACCTGGCCGGGTTGCGCCCCTCCCCGGCGGCCGACCACGCCTCCCACAACCCGGCGGACAGCGCCTGCTCCAACCACGACGGCAGCGGCCGGAGCAGTTCGTCGATCACGGCGTCGGGGTGCGCGGTGGCCCACTCGCGCACCAGTCCGGGGTTGGTGCCGTCGCGCAACCGCCGGTCGTGCGCCCGGACCAGTCCGCCGACGTCCGCCGCGGTGATCGCCAACTCGTCCCGGACGACCACGTCGAGCAACGCCCGCAGCGACGGCAGCGCGCGGTGCTCCGGCGTGCGCCGGCCTGCCGCGGCCAGGTGCGCGAGCCACCTGATCGCTTCGTCCGCACGGGGTGGCAGGTCGTGCGGCGGCTCGTCGGAGGTGCCCTCCAGCCAGCGCACGACCCGGCGCGCGTTGGGGGTGTCCGCCAGCTCGGCGGGCCACCGCCCGGTGACGCTGGGCCGGGGGTCGAGGACGGGGGTGATCAGCGGGAAGGTCAGCCAGACGTGGTCACCGACCACGGCGGCGGGCAGCACCGCGACCAGGCCGCCGATCACCGCCGCGACCTCGGCCGGGTCGCCGTCGACCACGACCCGGTGGCGGCGCTCGACCAGCGCGGTGAGCGGGCCCACGAACCGCTCGGCGGCCACCGGGGGCAGCACGCCGCCGTGCGGGCGGTGGCCGATCCGGCCGTCCGCCCCGACCAGCGCCGCGCCGGCCGTCCAGACCTCGGCCGGGTCGGCGGTGCCGGGGACGAACAGGAACTGGCAACCGCCCGCCCGCCCGAACGCGCCGCCCCGGCCCTGCACGGTGAAGCACCAGTGCGGGCCGTGCTGCTCGACGTCGACGTGCTGCAACCCCCACACCGGGAACCGGTCGTTGTCGCGCGCGTCCTCCGGCGGCTGGTGCACCAGGTCGTCCTGGAGCCCGCGCGCGGCCTTCACGAAGGCGGGGTCCGGCGGCGCGCCCCGCAACGGGTCGGCGTACTGCACGAAACCGCCACCCGACTGGCCACCCCACTCGACGACGACGTGTTCGGTCACGGCCGCATCCTCCGCAGCAGGCAGAGCAGCAGCTGGGTCAGCGCCGCTGAGGTCTCGTCGACGTCGGGGAAGACCGCGTCGGTGTCCCGGGGCTCGATCAGCTCGCTGGTCCGGGAGACCCGGACGGGCGCGTGCTCCAGCGGGGAGCACAGGAAGAACCGCACGTCGCGCCACCGCTGGCCGAGCATCGCCCCGACGCGCTTCTCGAACCCGAGCGCGTACGCGATGCCGCACCCCAGCGCGGACATCACCAGGTCGCGGGTGCGCAGCACCGCCGACTGCCCCGGGGTGAGCGCGCCCGCGATGTGCGCGTCCAGCGAGGGCAGCACGATCCGGCCCGCGGGCAGCACCGACGAGTGCTCGCCCGCCGCGACCTCGATCACCGCGCCGCCGCCCACGTGCACGAGGTTCCACCACGCCGCGTACTCGGAGTGGTGGTCCACGATCGCGGTGGCGAACTGGCGCGCGGTCGCCTCGAACAACTTCGGCTCGTGGCGGGTGCGCGCGATGGGGGCGAGGACCGAGTGCAGCGCTGCGGCCTCGACCAGCCCGTGGTTCGGGCCGTCGACCTTGATCGCGACCTCCGCGAGGTAGCGGGCGGTGCCCTCCACGACCGACCCGGGCGCGCCGAGTTCGTCCAGCCGCCGTCCCCGACCCAGCGCCAGGTGGACCAGGTCCATCTTGGTGATGCACACCAGCATGTGCTGGCCCGAACCGACGTTGGCCGCCAGCGGGCTCGACTCCTGCGCGAGCGTCCGCGCGACCCGGCGCTGCACCGCGCTGCGGTGCTTCAGCACGCCTTGGAGGTCGCTGTTGACCCGGTCGTCGGGGCGGATGCTGGCCGCGATGGTGTCCTCGGCGGCCTCGGCGGGGATGAACGCGGTGAACGCCTTCGCGATCGCCGGGTCGATCACCCAGGTGAGCGTGCCGTAGTTGCGCAGCAGCCGCTGCTGGTGGTCGTCCTCCAGCGCCGAGTTGTGGAACTGCTCGCCGGCCAGGTCGGCGATCGCGGCGAGCACCCGCCGGCCGCTGATCTCGTACCGGCACAGGATCGGCTGGCGGATCCGCCGGCCCCACGACAGCCGGTCCAGGTGCCCCTCGCCGCCCAGCTTCTCCTGGAGCTCCAGCACCGCCGGCACGACCTCGGGCGAGACGTTGGCGCTGAGGAAGTGGAACGGCACCGTCGTGCTCAGCACAGTCGGGTCGAGTGGCAACCCCCGCTCCTCGGTGTTGCGGTAGTTCTGGAGCAGCACCTGCAGCGGGGTGTCCTCCAGCCAGTCCGCGGTGTGGTTGTTCACCTGCACCGGGCGGTCGGGCCGGGTCATGTGCGGCAGGCCGCTCGCCGACAGCTGCTGGTGCAGGGTCCGCAGGATCAGGTAGCTCTTGCCCGCCGCGACACCGCCGATCGTGGCGGAGGCGTCGAAGTCGTCGACCTTCCACTCCGTGCCGACGCTCTCGCCGGTCGTCCTGATGTGGTCGAGGAACACGTGGCCGTCCCCGCACATCCGGTACACCCAGCCGGGACGCGACCGGTGGTACCCCTTGGACTGGGCGTCCACGACGTTGTCGAACGAACTCAGCCGCCACTGCATCGCGCCGCGCTCGTTGCCGCACACCTCCAGCAGCAGGCTGGGCCGCCGCCAGCTGCCGTCCTGCGCGCGCGTCGGGGGGACGCCGAGGTCGTCGTCGCACGCCGGACAGCGCGTGAGTTGGTTGAGGTTGAGGGACCAGGTCATCTGCACGTTTCCATTCAGCGCAGGGCCAGCAGGACGAAGAACAGGACCATCAGGGCCGCGGTGACCGGCAGCAGCACGCGCCCGGCGAACGCCCTGCCGTGCCGGGTGCCGACCGCGGCGGCCTGCTCCAGGTAGGCGTGCACGCACGGCTCGGCCTCCCGGCGGGCCAGCGTGGCCGTCGGCTCCTCCCACAGCACCCAGTCGCCGATCACGTGCCGGACGGACTCGTCGAACTCCGGCGGCGGGCACACCCGTTCCACCTCGCCCCGCAACGCGCCGGGCCGGATCTCGCGGTACCGCACGACTTCACCTCCACAGCAGCAGGCTGGACAACAGGACCACCGGGATCGCCATCGGCAGCAGCCCGAACAGGGCGACCTCGCGCCAGTACGCCTGCCTGGCCACGGTCAACCGGTGCCGTTGGACGGCCTGGGCGACCGCGGCGACCCGCCACTTGTGCCCGATGGGCCCGGCACGCACTTCGGCGCGGATCTCCTCCACGTGCCGGGCGTGCGCGCCGACCGGTCGCGGCGGCAGGTGCGTCCCCACTCCGGGGGCTCGCGCGGTGGGCGCGGGCGCGATGAGCGCTTGGAGCCGGTCTATCCAGCCGGTCGCGCTCCAGTCGTCGCCGCCCAGCGCGTTCGGCCGGAACGGGGCCGCCAGCTCGGCCGCGAACGGGCGCCAGTGCTCCGGCCAGTAGCTCGCCAGGGCGCCGGCGACCAGGTCCGGCGAATCGACCGTGCGCCGGCCGTCCTCGTCCTGGGTCAGCATCGGGGTGACCCGGTCCTCGCCCGCGATCGCGGTGAGCGCCACCAGGGCGAACCCGAACCGGTCGTGCTCGCGCAGGTCGATCTCCGGCCCCTCGCGCCCGGGCGCGCGCAGCCGGTGCCGCTGGCCGAGCACCTCCGGCGAGGCGTAAGCGGCGCTGAACCGCAGCTCGGGGAGCTGTGCGGTGGCGCGGGCGACCGAGTCGCCGTCGATCAGCACGTAGCCGCCCCTGTTGTCGGCGGTGAGGTAGCGGCAGACGTTGGCCGGCTTGATGTCGCAGTGGGCGATGTCGCGGTCGTGGCAGGCGTCCACGCCCAGCGCCAGGGTGCGCAGTTCGGGGAGCTGCTCCACGCCGGGCGCGGAGCTGCGCAGGTCCGAGCCCGGCCAGCCGACCGGGGCCAGCAGCGGCGACACCACCAGCACGAAGCACGCCGGCTGCGGCTGGTCGGCCACGCCGAACCACGCCGAGAGCCGGTTCTCCGGGTCGGACACCACGTCCCGCTCGGGGATCAGCAGATCGGTCGGCTGCTGCGGACCGGTCGAGCCGCTGCGCCCGGACAGCACGTGCACCGGCGTGACCACCCACGGAGGTGCTTGCGCGGTGCCGCCGACCGAGGCGTTGACCTGCTCGATGAGCACGGCCTGCGTGCGCAGGTACCGCCGCAGCTGGGCGGCGTGCTGCGGGGTCGCGCAGCGGTACAGCTTGACGTGCCAGCGGTTGTCCGGCCGGTCCCGGTCGGACGCCTCGGAGTACAGCACGTGGGTGACCAGGTGCCGCATCGGCCGCTCCGGGCTGCTCGACGGCACCGGGAACAGCCGTTCCTCCGGCTTGGCCGCCGTGCGCGGCGGCTCGACCAGCAGGACCCGGCCCGACTCGTGCAGGGCGGGGTGCGGCGCGCCGTCCAAGTGGTCGGGCGCACCCGGCGCGCTCGGCCCGCCCATCAGCCAGTCCTGCAACTCGAAGTCGAGCACGCAGCCCAGGCCGGTGGTGACGTCGGTGTAGGTGATCCGACCCCGGCGGCCCACCAGGTGCCCGGCCTGCCCGACGAGCAGCAGGTGGTCGTCGACCGCCACGGCGATGTTCGGGCCGTCCTGGAACCGGCGCAGTTCGAGCCCGCCGTTGTGGTACCGGAAGTCGAGCAGCCGACCCGACGGCACGGCCAGCAGCGACCGGGGCAGCACCACGCCCGGCCCGTAGTCGTCCCTGGTGTGCGGGCGGCCGAACGGCAGCCAGGTCGGGCTCGCCGGGAGCACGAACTCGAACCGCAGCGCGCCCCAGCTCAGCACCAGCAGTTCGGACTGGTCGTCGTCGAACTCCGGCGGCGGTTCGACGTGCTCCTCGCGGCTGGTCACCACCGGCTCGCACCGCACCTCGTGGCCGCGGGGCACGTCCGCGTCGACGGTGAAGGTGACCCTGGTGCGGATGTCCCGGTGGTTGGCCCGCACGTCCTCCAACGACTCGCGGATCCTGGCCCGCACCGGCTCGGACAGCGAGCGCGAGGTCACCACCTTGACCTTGACCAGGAGCAGCCCGCCGCGCGGCGGGGTGTGGCGCACCAGGAAGTGGTGGAACCGCGTGGTGGCTTCGATCCGCACCGCCTCCTCGAAGCGGGGATCGGGTTTCGCGGTCATCCGCGCACCTCCGTGATCTTGTCGATCGCCTGCTGCGCCAACCAGCGGACCCGGCGCGCGCCGGCCGACTCGTCGTGCGTCTCGACCGCGACCGCGAACGAGACCGGCCCCCGCGCGGTCTGGAATGCGCCCACCAGCCAGGCGATCTGCCGGACGAACTGCTGGGCGGGCACCGCTTCGCCGTCCTCGACCAGCGCGTGCGTGCCGGTCTTGACCCAGAGGACGCGGCTGTCGGCCGCGGCGAGGCCGGTGGCGGTCCCGCCCGTGGTGGTTGCCGAGAGCGCCGATTGCAGCTGGCCGGCCTGCTCCGGGGTGAGCACCGGGCGGCTCTCGCCGGTGATGGTCCGCCGGGCCCCGCCGTTCGCGTCGGTCACGGCGGCCACCAGCGACGGCTGGACCGCGGTGCCGCCGTTGGCGACCGCGGCCAGCACGACCGCCATCTGCAACGGCGTGCCCTCCACCTCGCCGCCGCCGAGCACCGCGTTGCCGATGTCGGTCGCCGCGAGTCCCTGCGGCACCACGGAGTCGACGCCCGCCGTCACCCCCGCCAGCCACGCGGTCCCGGGCTGCGGCCGCGCGGGGGAGAACCCGAGCGCGCGGGCGGTCTCCTCGATCACCGGCCACTTGAGGTCGCTCGCCAACTGCACGAACGCGGTGTTGCACGAGACGGCGAGCGCCTGCCGCAGCGTGATCTTGGCCGCGCCCGTCGTGCCGGGGCAGTAGCCCGGCTCGTAGTTGTCGATCAGGTTGCCGCCGAGCGAGACGACCGGCGGCGAGGGGATCAGGTCGTCCGCCGTCCGGCCCGGTCCGCGCAGGTAGGCCGCCGCGATGACGACCTTGAACGTCGAGCCGAGGCCGTACCGCTTGCCCAGCGCGCGGTTGACCGTCGGGCCGGGTGCCGTCGCGCCGTCGACCCCGGTGACGTACCGGCGCAGGTCCGCCTCGGACCGCGCCGGCGGTTCGGCGCGCAGACCCCAGCGGACGCAGTCCGACCGCTCCTCGGGCGTCGGGGCGTCGGTGTCGCACTTGCGGCTCTCGTCGGGCGTCCCGTCCGGGCGGCGGTGGTAGTAGTCCTTGTGCGCCTTGATGAAGTCCCGCGTCTGCTGGGTGTCCTCGATCTCGGACTCCGGGCGCGCGGTCTCCGTCGGGGCGCTGGCCGAGGCGAGCACGTGCCCGCTCCGCGCGTCGAGCACGACCAGACCACCGGCGAGCGGTCCGGCCCCGTTCGCGTCCGACCGCAATGCCGTCGCCGCGGCGGACTGGATGGCGGGATCCACCGTCAGCTCGACCGAGCCGGGCGCGCGGCCGGCGGCGTCGGCCGGCCCCAGCCGGTCGGCGAGCGACGTCCCGGAACCGCTGGACAGCACGCCGTTCAACGCGCTGCCGTCGACGATCCCGGCGAGGTCGTCCAGCGCGATGGTGGGCTGTCCGACGGGCTCCCAGCTCGGGGTGATGCCGGTGCGCACGTACTGGGCCTGGCCCCCGACGACGAGCCGCACCGTCGTGCGGCCGTGCGCGATCCGGTCCGTGGAGCACTGCGCGGCGTCCACCAGGGGCGACGTCGTGGCGCAGAACGGCCGGTTCTCGGCCAGCCCGGTGTAGGGCCAGACCGTCACGCCCCAGGTGAGCATCACGCAGGTCAGGAAGGCCAGCAGTGGGACACCCGAGCGGACCCCCGGGAACGGGGCCCGGTGCTCGGGCACGGGGGTCGGTCCAGGGGCCGCCCGGTAGTGCAGCGCGACCGCGGTGATCACGCCGAACCCCAGCGCCACCGTGGACTGCGCGCCGTAGGACAGGAACGGCGCGGTGATGCCGGAGTGCGGCACCGCGTTGACCGTGGCGGCCAGCACGAACAGGAACTGCGCCAGCAGCATTCCCGCGAACCCGCCGATGAACAGCCGTTCCGACGAGGCCGTCCTGCCCGTCGTGCGGCACAGCCGGACCAGGGCGGCGGCCAGCAGTGCCGACAGCGCGCTGAGCAGCAGCACGGTGATGCCGCCGAGCTTGCTCCAGATCACCGCGAGCACCAGGTCCGAGCTGCCCGCGGGCAGCCGGCCCGAGGTCGTGTCGGAGAGCCCGCGCCCCCACAGGCCGCCGTCGGCGATGGTGGCCAGCGACTGGGCGATCTGCGAGTGGGTGCCGGCGAACTCGCCGCCCAGCGACTCCTGGCAGGCCGCCGTGCCGTCCGGGACGGCGGGCAGGGGCGTCCGGTCGGGCGGGTCCAGGCACGCCTGCGCCCAGTTGTAGATCCACGGGTTCTGCTGCGTGTCCCACCGCGCGGTGATGTAGGAGGTGGACACCATCACCAGCAGGCCCAGACCGCCCAGCACCAGCAGCGGCACGATCATCGGCCGGGTGAAGGTCACCGTGGTCCGCAGGACGGCGGCCGACCGCGCCACGCCCCGGCGTCGGCTCACGTCGAGCGATTGCGACACCTCGGCGCGCACCACGAGCCACACCATCGTCACAGTCCCGGCGAACACCGGGATCAGCGGCCCGATGTCGTGCTTGAGCGCGGACGCGAAGCCCACCACGCCGAACAGCGCGAACGGGTACAGCAGGTGCCGGCGGACGGTGACCGCGTGCCGGAAGTCACCGCGTGCGTCGCGCAACCGGGGCCGTCGGATCCGGAACCCGTAGGCGTGGTCGGCGAGCATCATCGCGAGCACGGCGAGGTAGGCGATCTTCCCGTACTCGGGCGTGGCGAACCCGGCGAAGGTGAGCTGGTTGCCGCCCAGCAGCGGTGCCGCGAACAGCGCGAACACCACGACGAGCGCACCGATGTGCCACCTGGCGTGCTTCGGCCGGACGAACGACACCCGCCCGCGTCCGCCCCGGGCGAGCAGGGCGAGCACCGCCACGAGGACGGCGGCGGGCAGGATCGCCTTGGTCAGCGCGTTTCCGAGCGCCTCCCCGCCTACCGCGTCGCGAAACGCGACCGAAGGGATGGGCACGACTTCGAGGCGGACCGTGAGCAGCAGTCCGAACAGGACGAGAACGCCGGTCAGCAGCAGCACCGCCAGCGCGGGCCCGGACACGACCTCGTCCTGCCACCGCGCGTGCGCCGCCCGCAACAGGTGCAGACCGAGACCCACCGCGACCAGCACCAGGGCCAGCACGAGCAGCATCCACACGGTGGCCCCGGACCCGAGCCAGAACCCCAGCCACACCAGCAGGAACGGCCACCACAGACTCGGTTCGCCACCACGCACCAGCGCCGCCGGCAAGGGTCGGTGGCCCCGGGGCAGCGGCGCGCCGTGGGCGCCGACCGCAGCGGCGGGCCGACCGATCAGGAACCGGAGCGCGTTGCCGGCCGCGAGCACCAGACCGAGCAGGACGAACGAGCGACTCAGGCCGTCCAGCCCGACCAGGAAAATCGACAAGTACGCGGAGAGACCGTCACCCATCGTCGCCGCAGCCTCCGTTTCCGGGCAAAACTCGATGAGACCTCACGCGGGCGGAATTGGGTGCCGCGTCGAGCGGTGGGCCGTGTGTCGGCGAACCACTTCGCAGATCGGAATTGCGCCGATCGGCGTTACCGATCTTGGCCCAATTTCCACACCGGCCCTGAGCTGCGGTTACTCAACCCCCACGGTTCACTCGTTCGGAGTAGTAACGTTGTCCCGTCGAGGGGTCGGAATAGCGGGCCACGAAAATTGCGGTGTCTGCGGAAAATGTGACGGGCGCTCGCTGTCGGCGCTCGCCGGATAGCGGACTGCGACGCGGAAACCCGGACCCGAAAAATGTGGATCCGATCCGTCACGCTCGGTCGTCGTCGGCCGGGGGAGCGGGGAACGGGCGGCACGAGCGCGATCCGTCGTCGGAGTACCGGGTGCACGGCAGATCCCAGAAGCGGCCCGGCCATTCGGTGGCTTGCCCGGACGGCACGGGCGGGGCGAAGCTGCTGTGGTCCGTGGAATACCGGCCGGACGGGGCGAGAACGTGGACGAACTGGAGACGCTCGACGATCTTCGGGCCCGTCACGGGCCGATCTTCCGACGCGGGCCGGGTGTGCTCTACGTCGGCGAGCCGGCCGAGGCGAAAGCCGTGCTGGCCAACACCGGGTCGCGTTACCGGGAGCACTCGGACTTCTTCCTTACCGGCAAAGGGCTTCTCGGCCCGCGTTCGACGCAGCAGGAGATCGGCCGGGTGGCGCGGACCCTCCTGCGCGATCACTGGACCGCCCGGCGGGACGGGGTGGCGGCGATCGCCGAGCGGGAGATCGGACCGGTCAGCCGATGGCCGGACGCCGGGAACCTGTTGCTGTACAAGTATTTCCGCGACGTTCTGGTATCGGAAGGCGTGCTGCGCGGGCTGGTCGACCAGGTGGTCCGGCACGCGGTCCTGGCGGGTGCGCGAGACCGGCGGTCGGTGTTGTCGCGGGCGGTGCTGCGGGGCAGGGTCCGCCGGGCGCTGGTCGCCGAGTTGTCCCGGCGGCGCGGTCGGGACGTGCGGGCACCGGTCGACCTGCTGGACGTGCTCGCCGCCGCCGCGCCGGAGGGCTCCTCGCGCACGGTGCTGGTGCAGCTGGCGGAGGTGTTCCTGTCCTTCCTGTTCGCGGTCACGGGTTCCACCGGGTTCCTGCTGGGCTGGTCGGTGTACCTGCGGGCCACCGAGCCCGGAGCGGGCGGCGACCTGGCCGGCGTGGTGCGGGAGGCGTTGCGGCTCTGGCCGGTGGCCTGGAACTTCGGCCGCACGCCCGCCGAACCCCACCGGGTGGCCGGAACCGAGGTCACGCCGTCCGACGAGGTGGTCGTGTGCAGCTACCTGCTGCACCGGGACAGCCGCTTCTGGCCCGACCCCGAGGAGTTCCGCCCGGAGCGGTGGTCGGCGGGTATGCCGCCGGGCGGCGCGGAGGCGTTCATCCCGTTCGGCTGGGGCGCGCACACCTGCGTGGCCGCGGGCTTCGCCGTGCAGGTGGTCGAGGACGTCCTGCGGGTGCTGCCGCCGGTGCGGCGGTGGCGGATCGAGGTCCACCGGCACCGACCGCACGTCGCAGCCGCGCTCGCCCCACCGGATTTCACCCTTCGTACGAACGGAAGCCGCACGGGCTCAGGGAGGTGAACATGGCCAGGATCATCCACGCCGCGCTGGTGGCGCTCAACATTCGCAAGAGTGATTCCCAGTACCGCTGGTACGTCTACCACCACATCTGATCGGTGCGGGTGGGGAGCGTGGCCCCACGCTCCCCACCTCTTCGGGGAGGCACATGATGATCGGTCGCGACGACCCGGACCTGCTGGCGAACCTGCGCGCCCCCAACGCCGAGCACGACGGGGTGTTCTGGCACGGCGACCGGCGGCTGATGGTGTTCGACGCGGACGCGGCGAGCCGGGCCAACGCCGAGAACTTCGCCGATCTGACGCTGCCCGACCGGTTCGTCGACCGGATCCGCGGCCGCCGCAGTCCGGCTGTGTCGTGGCGGCGGGTGCGTTCCCTGTGGCTGTCCCAGATGCGGGTGCTCGGCGGGCAGGACCGGGTGCGCGCGCTGGCCGACCGCATGGCCGCGATCCTGGACGAACGCCGCGACCAGCACGTGGATCTCGTGTGGCTGTCGCACGAGGTGATGTTCCGCGCGTTGGTTCCGGTGGTGCTCGACGGATTGTCCACTTCGGACCAGTCGTGGCTCAGTCGCGACGCGATCGCGAAGCTGACCCGACTGGACGCGGGCCCCGGTGGTCAGACCCGCCGGCAGCAGTGGCAGGCCGTCCTCGCCCAGCTGCACACCGGTCGGGTCGTGCGCAAGGAGATGCGCCGCCGGGCGCGCGGCGGGCGGGCGCGCGTCGACCTCACGCAGCCCATCGTGGACGAACTGCTGCCCTCGCTCGGCCCGGACCGGGCGTTGGAGGCGGTGACGACGGTCCTGACCGCGATCGCCGGGCCACCGGGCGCTGCTGCCAGCTGCCTGATGTACGAACTGGCGACACGCCCGGAGTGGGCGGCCACCCTGACCGAGGAGTTCGCGGCCGGTTCCGTCGACCAGCTGTACCGGACCGGCACCCGGTCCGCGCCGATCGCGCACCAGTTCGTGAAGGAAGTCCTGCGGATGTGGTCGGCACCGCTGCTGATGACCCGCAGCGCCCGGGTTCCCCTGACGGTCCGCGACAACCGGCTCGCCGTGGGGCAGCACTACCTGGTGAGCCCGTTCCTGGTCAACCACGACGAACGGCACTGGGCCGACCCGGACACGTTCGACCCGCACCGGTGGTCGGCGGGAGCGGCCCACCGCCCGCCCGGCGGTCACTACTACGTGCCGTTCGGGTGGGCGCCCACCGCGTGCATCGGTGCCGGGCTGGGGAGTGTTCAGCTGGTGCTGCTGGCACATCTGCTGTGCACCCGGTTCCGGTTGGAGTTGCGAGCGCCCGGTGCCGCGAGGGTTTCCCTGGGGGCCGTGCCGCGACCGCTGGACTTCGACGGGTGGGTTCGCCCGCGTGAACCCACCACCGGTCGGCACCAAATGTCCACTGAGGACTGAGGAGTCGGAGGTCGGTCGATCGGCCGTGCCGCGCCGCCCGAACTTCAGGAGGCCGCGTCGACGGGGATCTCCTCCCCGCACTCGGGGCACTGCAAGTTCGCCAGGACCTCGGCGAGCAGGGTAGCACCCCGCAGGGCGGCGAGCGCGGACAGCGTCCAGCGCAGGTCGTCGCCGGAGGTGACCGCCACGGTCTCGGTGGCGAGTCGCAGCGCCCGGTCCACGGCCGCGGTGTGGGCGTCGCGCAGTTCGGCGGGGCAGGACTCCGGACCGGAGTGGGTGACGATCAGCCCGAGCACGGCGACGCGTCCGGCCCGGCGGTGCGCGGGCACGGCGGCGGCGTGGTCCACCAGGTACGGCGTCGCCGCGTAGGCGGCGGGCCACGTGGTGTCCTCCGAGCACAGGTAGGGCCAGAACCCGCCGTACCGGGCTTCGTCACCGGGGTCGGCGAGCAGGGCGCGCAGTTCGGTGGGGACGTCGACCTCCCCGTCGAGACCTCCCCGGTGCGACAGGGTCTTCCAGTCGGGGTGGTCCAGCGGCAGTCGACCGTCGTTCATGGGCGCGGATGTTACCGGGGTGGGCGGAATGGGATTCCCGGTAGTCGCGGGTTTGCCCGGCGGAAGAGGCCCACGTCCCTTTGCGGGACGTGGGCCTCGACACTTGTCGACCGGAGCCGCGGATCAGTCCTTGAAGATGTCCTTCACCTTCTCGGCTGCTTGCTTGAGGTCGCCCTTGGCCTCGTCCGCCTTGCCTTCGGCCTGGAGTTCGTGGTCATTCGTGGCGTTGCCCACGCCCTGCTTGACCTTGCCCTTCAGCTCGTCGGCCTTCGCATCGAGTTTGTCGTCGGCGCCCATTCCGGTCCTCTCTGCCACCAAATTCGTGGTGCGGTCCGTTCGACCGTCACGTGTCCCATGGGTGCCCGGTCGGCGCGCCTTCAAACCAGTCGCTTCCGGTGGGGCCGAGAACCGGTGGTTTCGACCTGTCTGCCCGAATATCACTCCAACGGGTGAATGGCCGGGCTAACGACGGCCGTGATCGACGCGACCCACCAGTACCACCCCGCCGTGCCTCCCGAGGAGGTAGCGATGCCGATCCCGCAGGTAGCCCTGCCCGACCGCGTGCCCGACGACGTCCGGAAGCAGGAGGAGACCGAGCTGGTCGCCGCGATCCGGGCGCTCAACGCCGCTTTGCGCGGTGCCGCAGCGAACATCTCGTTCTGGGACGCGCCGGCGGCCAAGAGCCGCACGTGGGGGCTGGTGGTGCTCGCTGCGGCGATCACACTGGGCACCCTCGCCACGATCTACGCGATCGCCACCGCCGCCGAACCGGCGAAGGTGATCGCCGCCGCCGGTGTCACGGTGGCCGCGCTGGCGGTCGCGGGCCTGGTGAACCCGTTGCAGACGATCGAACGCGACATCGTCTTCCGCCGCTGGTCGGACATGATCACGCTGACCTTCCTGATCCAGGCGTCGGACACCGACCTCGCACCCGGCCGGATGTCCGCACCCGCGAACGCGGCGAACGCCCGGTTCGTCGACCTCGCCGCCGCCTACGCGGGCCTGGCGGGCAAGACGTTGGAGGCGCTGCGGGCACCCGCCCCCGCCCCGGCCGCCGACACCGCGCCCGCGCTGACCGTGGAGAAGCCCGCCGACCAGATCTCCAAGCCCACCACCACGATCCAGCCGGTCAAGGTCGCCGCGAAAGGCCCCGGCACGCTGCACTTCACCGTGATCGGCCTGCCGGACGGGCTCGTGTACGACGCGGCGTCGGGAGAGATCACGGGCACGACGGGCGCAGCCGCCGCCGCGAAGATGGTGACCGTGGTGGTCACCAACGGCACGGACCACGCCGCGACGACCGGGTTCACGTGGGAGGTCAAGGCGTGAGGACGGTCCGAGCTTATAGTCCACAGTGGACTTGAAGCGGGCTGGGCGATGTCCTGTATGCCGCTGATCAGGTCGTCTGAAATTTGTGTGCGGTGGTTGGTCGTGGTGAGTCGACGGATCGGGCGTGGGCGGCGATCGAGCCGTTGCCGCCGCCGGTGTCGGGTGGTGGTCGTCAAGGACGACTCCGTCGGTGACGTCGAGTGGGTGGTCGGCGTGGACTCCGGCGTCGTGCGGGCCCGTCGGCCCTCGGCCGGTCCTGCGGCGGGCTGAGCACCAGGATCCACCTCGCGGTAGACGGACGTGGTCTGCCGATGCGTGTGCTGCTCACCGCCGGCCAGGCCGGCGACAACCCGCAACACAACGTGGTCGAACGCTGTTTCGACCGGCTCAAGCAGTTCCGGGGCCTGGCCACCAGATACGCGAAGCGAGCTGCCTACTACCAGGCCGAACTCACCATCGCCGCCATCATCTTGTGGCTCTGATGACCCTTACAGGACAGGCCTTAGTCGAGTGCGGGGGTGCTGGGGGAGTCGAGGCGTTGTCGCACCTGTTCGGCGTTCTCGTGTCGTTGCTGCATCTGGTAGTGCTCCAGCGCTTCCCGCCAGACGGTGTGGGCGAGGTCGTGGCGGCCGAGCGCGGAGTAGGCGTCGCCGAGTCGGGTGAGGGTGTTGGCGGCGGAGTTGGTGACGTTGTTGTCCCGCCAGAGGGCGAGGGCCTGCTGGTAGTACCGGGCGGCGCTGTGGTGGTGACCGGTGTGGTGGGCGGTGTAGCCGAGGGTGTCCAGCGTTTCCGCTTCGCCGATCGGCTCGGGGTGGCGGGAGAACACGGCGAGCGCGGCCTGGCAGTGCTCGCGGGCACGCTGGTGGTCGCCGAGTCGGGCGGCGTGCAGCGCCACGGCGTTGAGCGCGTCGGCCTCCCACGTCGGGTGGTCCAGGTCGCGGTAGAGGTGCAGTGCCCGGGTGGCGTGCCGCAGGGCTCGCCGGTGGTCGGCCCGGTGTCCGCACGCCTGGGCGAGTTGGAGGTGGGTGTGGGCCTGGTTGGTGTGGTCGTGGTGGTGTTCGGCCAGGACGAGGGATTTGCGCAGGTGTTCGACCGCTTCGTCGTGCTGCCCCGACTCGGCGCGGGTGCAGCCCAGGATCCGGTGGGCGATCATCCTGGCGGCGGGGTCGAGGTGCTCGGCCGCGGCGAGTCCGAGCGCCCAGACGTCGAGTTGGTCGCGCAGCAGTCCGCGCCGCAACTGGAAGGTGTTCAAGACCCAGGCGAAATCCCACACGGCCTGGTGGCGGGACTGGGTGGCGGCGGTGTGCTGGGCGGCGCGCAGGCAGGGGTGCTCCGCGTCGAACCAGCTCAGGGCCGCGACGGCGTCGGGCAGCGGGTGGGGGCGGCAGCCGGCGGCGGGGGGAGCGAGTCGGATCGGCACGCGGTACGGGTCCAGCAGCCGGTCGGCGGTGTGGGCGGTGTGCAGGTAGAAGTCCACCACCCGGCGGAGGGCGCAAGCCCCCTCGCCCTCCGGCAGCAGGTCCTCGGCGGTGCCGGCGGCGTAGGCGCGGACCAGGTCGTGCATCCGGTGCCTGCCCCGGGCGTCCGAGGCGGTCAACGACGCCCGGTCCAGTCCCCGCAGCACCGTCGTGGTCCGGTCCGGGGGCAGTCCGGTGAGCGCGGCGGCGGCCGGCAGGCCGATGTCGGGGCCGGGCGCCAGGCCCACCAGGGCGAACGCGGCGGCCTGGTCCGGAGTGAGGGCGTGGCACGACCAGGACAGGACGGTGGGCAGGCTGGCGGCGGGTTCGTCGTCGTCCAACGCGTCCAGGCCCAGGTCGCGCAGCTCGGCGGCGAGCGCGGCCAACCGCAGTCCGGGGCGGGTGTGGGCGCGCCCGGCCACGATGCCCAGCGCCAGCGGGAATCCGGCGCACAGGTCGATCAGCTCCGCCACCGCCGCGGGCTCGGCCGCGACCCGGGCGGCGCCGAGGCGATCGGTCAGCAGGGCACGGGATTCGGGCACCGACAGCACGTCCAGCGACAGGTGCCGGCAGGCGTGTCCCGCGATCAGGCCCGGGAGGCTGCTGCGGCTGGTCACCACCACCGCGCACGAGCCGCCGCCGGGCAGCAGGGGGGTGATCTGGGCGGTGTCCGAGGCGTTGTCCAGGATCAGCAGCATCCGCCGGTCCGCGACCAGGCTGCGGAACAGGGCGGTTCGGGAGTGGGGTTCGACCGGCACGCGGTCGGGTCGCACGCCCAGCGCCTCAAGGAACCCGCGCAGCGCCCCCGTCGGCGTCATCGGCTCGCCCTCGGGGCCGAAGCCGCGCAGGTCGACGAACAGCTGCCCGTCGGGGAACCGCTCGGCGTGCCGGTGGGCCCAGTGCAGCGCGAGCCACGTCTTGCCGATGCCGCCCGCGCCCGCGACGACCGACACGAGGGTGCCCGCCGTGCCCGGTTCCGGGGCGGCGTCCAAGCGGTCCAGCTCACCTCGTCGGCCGACGAACGTCGCGGGGGCCGCCGGCAGTTGGCGGGGGACCACGGTCGGCGTGCCGACCTCCGGTGCCGCTGCGGGGGTCGCGTCGAGCGCGGGGTCCGCCACCAGCACCCGGCGGTGCAGGGTCTGGAGAGCGGCACCGGGTTCGGTGCCCAGCTCCTCGACCAGCCGTGCGCGGACCCGCCGGTAGTGCTCCAGGGCGTCGGTGGTGCGCCCGGCGCGGTGCAGGGCCAGCAGGTACTGGCCCGCCACCCGCTCGTCCGCCGGGAACCGCGCCACCCGGGCCGACAGCTCGGCCACCAGTTCCACGCCTTCGCCCGCGCCGAGCCGGGCGTCGGCGAGGTCGTGCTCGGCGGCCAGCCGCTCCTGGCCCAACCGGTCGCGCTCGTCCTGCGCCCACTCGCCGTCCACACCGGTCAGCGCGTCTCCGCGCCACAGCGCCAGCGCCTCGGTCAACCACCCGACGGCCGCCGTGCCGCCGTTGCGGGCACGGGCGCACAACCCCCGGAAGCGGTGCAGGTCGACCACCGGACCGTTCGGGTCGGCCATCAGCGCGTACCCGCCCGAACGGCGCACGATCGCCACGCCGTCCACAGGGGCCAGTGCCCGCCGCAGCCGGGAGACGTAGCCGTGCAACGTGGCCCGCGACCGGCACGCCGGGTCCGCCCCCCACACCCGCCCGACCACCCGGTCCACCGGCACCACCCGGCCCGCGTCCACGGCCAGCGCCGCCAACACGCACCGCTGCCGGGGATGGCCAAGGTCCACCGCCCGCCCGTCCAGCTCCACCCCCACCTCCCCCAGCAGGCGCACCACCACCGCCACGACCCCACCCCCTCGACGCGAACCCTCCCGCGACAGGCATAGCGCCCTGACCAGGGACCTGCAGAACTCCTGCCAGCGATTCACACGATCGGTCCGCGACAGTCCAACCATCCGGATACGTCAGCCAGGCAGGACGAGGACCACGACGGAAGTCCCAGCGTGTCGCGACCGCAGTCACGCTGCCGCCCGTGTGCCGGCGCACGGGCGGCAGCGCAAACCACCATCTGACAAAAGGTGACGACGATGAACAAGACACTGTCCGTGATCACCCTGGCGGCCGCCCTGTTCGGCGGTGCGACGACGCTCGGCGGCGTCGCCACCGCCGAGCCCGGTCCCGCAGGCGGCCTCCAGCCCTCCGCCGACCGGACCACCATCGCGGCGGCGCGCTGCGCCGGCTACGGCTGGGTCATCTCCAACGTCAACGGCCTGCGCGTGCGAGCCGCTCGCGACACCAACTCCAGGATCGTCGCCACGGTCAACCGCGGCACCCGACTATCCTGCTTCCCGGTCGAGACCGGCGGGCGGTACACCGCCTGCGGCGCGAGCAACGCCAACGGCTGGATCCCGGTCGACCTGGACAGCAACGCCACCCGCGACGGCTACGTGGCCAGCGCCTGCGTCCGGGACGAGTGACGACCTCCGCGCGAAGAGCGGAACTCCCGGCGTGGACCGCGCTTCGGCCGTCCACGCCGGGAGTTCCGCCGTCGTCGTGCCCGACACCGCGCGCGTCAGCCGGTTCAGGAGTCCTGCGGACCGCAGCAGCGCGCGCTCAGCCAGACGAGGCTCTCGGTGATCTCCGCCGGGGTGAGGCCGCGAACCTTGCGCTGGTACTCGTACAACTCGGGTGCCAGCGGTGCCATGAGCGCGTCGACCGCCGCCTTGGGCGCGGCCGGGCCGAGCAGCACCTCCACGTGCCGCCGCCAGAAGGCGTACACACCGGTCCGGAACCGCGCGGGTCCGGTCTCCGCGCCCAGCACCAGGTGCAGGTGCCGCTCCAGCAGGTCGACCATCGCGGCGTAGAACGCGGCCAGCCGGTCGCGCGGTGCCGCGCCGGGACCCAGCGGTGGCTCGCCGCGCAGGATCCGGCCCTGGATCTCGGCTTCGTGCGTGTCGAGCAGGGCCTGGGCGATCGCGATCGTGTCCGGGTAGCGCCGGTACAGGGTGGCGCGCCCGACGCCGGCCGCGCGGGCGACGTCGTCCATCGTGACCCCGGTCGTGCCGCCCGCCTCCGCGAAGACCCGTTCGGCCGCGGCCAGCACCTTCGCGCGGTTGCGCGCGGCGTCGGCCCGCTCCCGGGGGTGGCCGGCTCCGCCGAACAAGACCTCCGTCGACATGCGCACATCCTACGGCCGGAGATAAGTGGACACCGTGTCCACTTCATCGCTACCATGCCGGCATGTACCTCGCCCTCCTGGCATCGGCGCTGTTGGTCGGCACCCTCCTCGCGGTGCAGGCATCGGTGAACCTCCAGCTCAACCGTGCCGTGGGCACCCCCTACGGCGCGTCGACCCTCCAGCTCTCGGTCGCCGCGGTGCTGCTGCTCGTGGTGGCGGCGCTGACCGGCGGCCTCGGCGCGCTGGGCGGTGTGGCCGACGCGACCTGGTGGCACCTGCTGGGCGGCCTGGCCAGCCCCCTCTACATCACCAGCGGCATCCTGCTGATCCCCCGGCTGGGCGCGCTGACCACGGTCGGCCTGTGGGTGACCGGCCAGATGCTGGCCTCCCTCCTGCTCGACCTGGGCGGCCTGATCGGGGTCCGGCAGGTGCCGCTCAACCTGCTGATCGTGGTCGGCGTGGCCGCCGTCGTCGTCGGCATCTCCGTGGTGGTGCGCGGGCAGAACCAGGCGGTCAAGGCCGGACCCGGCACCGCGACGCCGGAGGACACCCGCCCGGCCCTGGCCACCCAGTCGGGCTGGATCGTGCTCGGCGTCGTCGCGGGCGGCGTCCTGCCGGTGCAGGGCGCGATCAACGCCAAGCTCCGGGCCGACCTCGGCGCGCCGTTCGCGGTGGCGTCGGTGAGCTTCATCGTCGCCGTGGCCTCCATCGCGATCGTGCTCGCCGTCCTCGTCTCGACCGGCCGGACGCCCAGGCCGAAGCTCGACGGGCTCAAGGCCATGCCGTGGTGGGGCTGGCTCGGCGGGGCCTGCGCCGCCGCCTACGTGACGGTCACCTTCCTGCTCATCCCCGAGATCGGCGCGGCGACCACGGTGGCGTTCACCGTCACCGGTCAGCAGTTCGCCTCGGCGGTGGTCGACCAGTACGGGCTGTTCCGCCTGCCGCGCCGGCGGCTGACCCCCGCGCGGCTGGCCGGCGTCGCCCTGCTCGTCGCCGGCTCCGTGCTGGTCCAGCTCGCCAAGTAGCCCCGGCCCTCCGCTCCCACCGGAAGTGAGACGCAGTGCTGACGCCCTACTCCGCCGCGCCCGACGTGTTCGTGCTGCCTTCCCGACTGCCCATCGCCGGCGCGGGCGTGCTGCCCGTGCACGCCTACCTCGTCCGGGCGCGCGAACCCGTCCTGATCGACGCCGGCCTGCCGATCGACGCGGGCCGGTTCGACCAGGAGCTGTGGAACCTCGTCGACCCCCGGGACCTCCGGTGGATCGTGGTCACCCACGACGACCGCGACCACGTCGGCAGCCTGCGCGAGATCCTGGCGGCGGCCCCCAACGCGACGCTGGTGACCAACCAGCTCTCGGTGGACCGCCTCGCCGAGTACTGGAACGTGCCCCGGCACCGGGTCCGGGCGGTCAACCCGGGCCGCTCGCTGGACCTGGGCGACCGGCGGATCACCGTGCTGCGCCCGCCCGCGTACGACGCGCCGTCGACGATCGCGGTGTACGACGAGAAGCTGGAGATCCTGTTCAGCGCCGACAGCTTCGGCTCGGTGCTGCCGGAGTTCGCCGCGCACGCCCAGGACGTCGCGGAGAACGACTACTACGACGGCCTGGCCCTGTTCACCCGCGCCAACGCGCCGTGGACCTCGTTGGTGGACCAGGAGAAGTTCGACAGGGTGCTCGACCTGATCCGCGCGATCGGCCCGAAGACCGTGCTCAGCGCGCACGGGCCGATCGCCGCCGGTCGCACGGACGCCCTGCTCGACGCCATGCGCAAGATCCCCTCGATGACACCGTGGCTGCCGCCGGAGGACGTCGAGGTCGAGGCCGTGCTGGAGCGGCACGAGGCGGAGATCGCCGCGGTCGCCGCCGGCCGGGAGACCGAACTCACCGAAGGAACGCTGTGACCGCACAGGATCTGACGCCCCCGCCCGGTGTCGTCGTCGTCTTCTCCGACATCTGGTGCTCGTTCGCCAACGTCACGGTGCACCGGCTGCACAAGGCGCGCCGCGAACTCGGCCTGGACGGCCGGGTCTCGTTCGACCACCGCGCGTTCCCGTTGGAACTGCTGAACAAGGCGCCCAGCCCGCGCACCGGCACCGACAGCGAGGTCGGCCGGATCGCGAGCCTCGAACCGGACGCCGGGTGGCAGCTGTGGCAGGACAAGGACTGGCTCTACCCGTCCAGCACGCTGCTCGCGCTGGAAGCCGTGCAGGCCGCCAAGGAGCAGGGGTTCGCCGCGTCCGAGCAGCTCGACCTGGCGCTGCGCAAGGCTTTCTGGGCGCAGTCCCGGTGCATCGCCAACTACCACGTGATCCTCGACGTCGCGGCGGGCACGGGCGCGGTCGACGTGGCCGCGCTCGCGGCGGCGCTGGACGACGGCCGGGCCCGCCGCGCGCTGGCCGAGCAGGCCGCGATCTCCGCCACCGAGACCGTCGACTGCAGCCCGCACCTGTTCCTCCCGGACGGTTCCGACCACGCCAACCCGGGCATCGGCGTGGGCTGGCACGGCGCTTACGGCACCGGCTGGCCGGTGGTCGACCGGGACGAACCCGAAGTCGTGTCCGAACTCGTGAAACGCTCGGCGGCATAACCCGGCACGAGGTCCGCGACCTCGTGCCGACCGCGGTTCCCGCGAAACAATCCCGGCCCCCCAGGTCGGGATTTCGCATGTCCGCACCCATAGGGAAAAGCGATGCGCTGAATAGAATAGCGCGCGGCCCCGGCCGGGGCCCGGAGCAGGGGTTTTTCGTCAAGAAACGGATCGTTAGCCGACCGTTATGAAATCTGTGCGGTTAAGGTGGCTACCGTGGCTATTGCCGCCGAGGCGAAAGGTTCGGACGTCGAACACCGGGCGACGGCGTACCTGAACAATCGTCGGTCGAATTGATTCCGGTAAGCACGCGTTCGACCGGCACACGTCGAATCCCGGTGCCTGCCCCGTCGAAAACAAACCCGGGAGTACCCCTTGACGAGCACCAGTGCGGACACCACCACGGCCAGGCCGGACATCAGCGACTTCGTCGACCTCACCCAGCACGAGATCGAGGCCCTGAAGACCCGGTTCAACCTCGCGGACGCGCACACCCACCAGCGGCAGTCCACCAGCCAGGAGAAGATCGTCGGCAGCCTGCCCGAGCTGTGGTACGAGGCCGAGCAGGGCCTGCAGTCCCACTACGAGCAGCGGTTCATCGAAGCCTTCTTCCGGCTGCACCGCCAGCCCGGCGCCGCGGCGCTGGGCAAGACCATGATCTCCTACGCGGCGAGCATCTCGACCATGGTCGCCGCGATGTTCCTCAAGAACCGCTCGATCTCGGTCACGCTGGTCGAGCCGTGCTTCGACAACCTCGTGGACCTGCTCAAGAACATGCAGGTCGACGTGCGCCCGATCGACGAGTCGAACCTGCACGAAGTTTCGGACATCTACGACAACCTGGTCCGCAACGTGCGGACCGACGCGCTGTTCCTGGTCGATCCCAACAATCCCACCGGGTTCAGCCTGCTCAAAGACGGCCGCAGCGGCTTCGCGGAAGTCGTGCGCTACTGCGTCGACCACGACAAAGTGCTGCTGATCGACCAGTGCTTCGCCGCGTTCGCCCTCGCGGACCGGCGAATCGGGCGATTCGACATCTACGAGTTACTCGAAAGCTCCGGCGTGACCTACCTGGCGATCGAGGACACCGGCAAGACCTGGCCGGTCCAGGACGCCAAGTGCGCGATGATCACGCCGAGCGACGACATCCGCGAGGAGGTCTACAACCTCCACACGAGCGTGCTGCTCAACGTCTCGCCGTTCGTGCTCAACTTCCTGGCCGGCTACGTCGAGGACTCGGTCGAGGACGGCTTCGCCTCGGTGCGCAACGTCATCACCGAGAACCGGCGGCTGGCCAAGGTCGTGCTCGACGGCGACGTGCTGGAGTACATCGAGCCGGTGGTGAACGTCAGCGTGGCGTGGTTCCGCGTCAAGCCGGCGAACCTGACCGCGACCGGCTTGCAGCGCAAGCTGCTGGAGAACGACGTCTACGTGCTGCCCGGCACCTACTTCTTCTGGAACGAGCCGGTCAAGGGCGAGCGCTACGTGCGCCTGGCGCTGGCCCGCGACCCCGAGATGTTCGCCGACGCCATGACCGCCATGCGTGAGGTGCTGACCCGCAATGAGTGGTGAAGCGATCATCGACGCCGCGCTGTTCATGGCGATGAACAGCGCGGACGAGTCGACGCGGCGGCGGGGCAAGGCGTTCTTCGTCCGCCACCTGGAGACCGGGGCCGTGATGCCGCTGGAGCAGGTCGGCGCGTGCGACGACCTGGTGTGGGGCTACAGCCGCGCCGAGCAGGACGCCTACTACCCGTTCATGGACGTCCTGCACACCGAGATGCGGATCGACCGGATCGGCTACACCGACGACGACCTCCGGCGCGGCCTGGACGTCGCGGGTTCCGCCGGCCTCTCGCCGCGCCACCGCCTGACCGTGGCGTTCGCGCTCAACCGCGCCGGCACCCTGTTCACGGTCGACCCCGAGCTGACCGCCCGGACCGACCTGCCGCTGGGTGAGCTGCCCGACGTCGAGTCGGCGTTCCCGCAGGAGCTGGAAGACCTCTACGAGCGGTCGCTGGCGCTGCGCGTGCGAGGTGCGGCATGAGCCTGCGCGGCACGATCGTCCCCCTCGTCACACCGCTGGACGCGCACGGCGAGGTGTCGGCGTCCGACATCGACCGGCTGATCGGCTCGCTGGCCGACCGGGTCGACGGGCTGATGCCCGCCCTGAGCACCGGCGAGGGCTGGAAGCTGTCGGAACGGCAGTGGGTGGACGTGGTGTCGTCCACCCGCACGCACTCCCGCGGGCTGCCGGTGCTGTCGGGCATCCAGCTCCCCACCACGGCCGAGGTCGTGGCGCGGGCCAAGGTGGCGGTGGACCTCGGGGTCGACGCGATCGTCGTCACCACCCCGTACGGGCAGGACGTGACCCAGGACGAGATCTTCGGGCACTTCCGGACCATCCGCGAGGCGGTCGGCGTCCGGATCTTCCTCTACAACGAGGAGGCCGTGTCCGGCAACCGGATCGAGCTGGACACCCTGCTGCGGATCTGCCGGCTGCCGGGCGTCGTCGGCATCAAGGAGTCCAGCGGTTCGGCGGAGTTCACCACCGCCGTGGCCGGCGCGGGCACCGGCGTCCCGGTGTTCGAGGGCTGGGAGAACCTGCTGGTCCGGGTGACCGGCATCGCCGGGTTCATCGGCCCGCTGCTGAACCTGGAACCGGGGCTGTGCAACGAGATGCTCGCCGATCCCCGGCCGGAGCTGCAGGACCGGATCAACGACGCCTGCCGGGCGTACGGGCTGTTCGACGAGCAGTGGTACCGGCCGTTGAAGGAGGAGCTGGTCCGCCGGGGCGTCATCACGACGGCCGGGGTCCTGCCCGAGCGGGCGGTGGCGTCATGAGCGTGGCGCGCAGGCTCTACCAGCTCAACCGCTCGGTGCCCACGGCGGCCGAGTACGCCGAGATGCGCCGGCTGGAACGGGAGTCCTTCCAGCGGCGCGCCGACGAACGGGAGGCGGCGGCACCCGACTTCGCCTCGCGGGCGGAGCTGGTGAAGGCGCTCGGGGAGCGGCTGGCGGCCGAAGAGGGCAATCCGAGCCCGGGTGACCTGTTCATCGCCGAGGAGGCGAACCTGGCGCAGTTCAAGGAGATCGTCTCCCAGTTCGCGGTGGACGGGCTCATCGAGTCGCAGTCGTTGCTGGCGATCATCCCCAGGCTGCCGTCGCGGTCGCGGATGGCGGTGTTCCGGATCCTGATCGACGAGTTCGGCTGCGGCAACGACGACCAGGAGCACGCCGGTCTGTACCGGAAGCTGTTGGAGGAGCTGGAGCTGCCCACCGACCTGGCCCACCACGTCGACCGGGCGGCGGACGAGCTGCTCGGGTTCGTCAACCTGTTCTACTGGCTGGCGGCCCGCGCACCGCAACCGGACTACTTCCTCGGGGCCTACGCCTACTTCGAGTCGAGCGTGCTGTACGCGTTCCGCAGCTTCGGCGCGGCCGGCAAGCGGCTCGGGCTGGTGCAGGACCGGTACTACACCGAACACCTCTACATCGACGCCTTCCACAGCAAGCAGATGCAGACCGCCATCCGGGAGCTGGACCAGGAGCGCGGTGTCGACCTGCGGAAGGTGTGGGCCGGGGTCGAGCTGACCAGCGCGGTGGTCGGCGAGGCGGTCGACGCCGCCGTCGCGCGGGCGAAGGAGGTCGCGTGAGCACCGACGCCGAGCCGGTCGCGGCGGCACCCGGCGCGGTCGCGGCGGTGGCCGCGGTGCCCTCCGTGCGACCGCTGCCCGCCCGGAGTCCCGGCGTGTCCGTGCGCCAGCTCAACGCCGACCTGCTGCTGGTCGAGGTGCGGGAACACCGGTTCCTCACCCAGGCCGAGTGCCCGCACCGCAAGGGCAGGCTGCTGTTCGGCTACGTCAACGACCGCAAGCTCCGCATCACCTGTCCGCTGCACCACTCCACGTTCGACCTGCCCACCGGGGACCAGGTGTCCGGACCGTCCTGCGGCTCGCTCAAGGTGACGCCGCTGACCGGCGAAGGGCCGTATCCCCTGACGTGACAACCCGACCCCGTGGGTCGCCGGCGTCGGGAGGGGTACTCCGCACCTCTCCCGACGCCGGCGCGGGACCGCGGTGACGGCGGGTGGTGCGGTGGTCACGGCCACCGCACCACCCGCCCTCCGACCGCGCTCCTCGACGAGGTGACGATCGGCCGTGCCGGTGACGGTCCGTCCCTTGTGGAGCGTCACGTCGGGTCGCCGGCTCACCCGATGGCTCGGTTCGGGCGCGCCGGACGCCCGTCGGCACGTGCGGCGGTGCGAGGATGACCTGGCGGTCGTCCGGACGGCGGCCCGAGACCGGCGGCGCGCGTCGCCGTCCCCTGTGGACAGTCGACTTCCGGCCGCGGGTTGTGCCGCGGCACGAGGCAGGAGAACGAATGACGTTCCCGTGGCGGCTCCTGGTCGTGGGCGTGCTCGGTGCGGCGACGCTGTCGAGCGCCACCGCCGCGCCCGGCGCGATCGCGGACCGGCAGTCGGTCCGGTTGGAGCACCGGACCGCCGTGCTGGAGCTGGACGGCGAATCGCTGGGCTGGGACCGGTTGGTGGAGGTGCTGGAAGCCGACGACGTCCAGGTGCGGCTGGGGCAGCGGTCCCGGCAGGAGCTGGTCCGCGCCCGGCAGGGCGCCGAGGCCGCGTTGGCTGCCGGGCAACGGGTGTACGGGTGGAACCAGGCGCTGGGCCCGTTGAAGGGCGACCCGCTGCCCCCCGAGGACCGGTTGGAGTTCCAGCGGCGCGTGCTGCGCTCGCACGCCGCCGGCGTCGGCCCGGCCCTGTCCGACCGGGTCGCCCGGCTGGCGCTGGTGCTGCGGGCCAACACCATGGCGCGCGGCAGGATGGGCGTGCGGCCGGAGTTCGTCGACCGCATCCTGGACCTGGTCAACGCCGGGATCACGCCCCGGATGCCGGAGATCGGCTCGCTGGGCACCGGTGACCTCCAGCCGATGGCGGCGGCGGGCCTGGTGCTCACCGGTGAACCGGCGCCCGCCCGCTTCCAGGGCCGGGAGGGCTCCGCGCCCGAACTGCTCGCCCAGGCCGGGCTGCCACCGGCGTTCCAGCTCGAACAGGGCGAGGCGCTGCCGCTGATCAGCGGCAGCAGCGTGCTGACCGCGCGGTACGTCGACGCCGTGGTGCGGGCCGAGCACCTCGCCGACGTCCACGACGCGGCGTTCGCGTTGTTCCTGGAGGCCACCCGCGCCGAACAGGGTGCCTTCGACCCCCGAACCCACGACGAGCGCCGCATCCCCGCCGAGGTCGAGGCGGCGCGGGTGACCAGGTTGTTGATCTGCGGCACCGGGTGGATGACCGACGAGGGGCGCAAGGCGAGCGGCGAGCCCGACCCGCGCATCCAGGACGCGGTCTCGGTGCGCGCCGCCCCGCACATCATGGGCGCGCTGCGCCAACGGCTGGCCGACGCGCACGGCCACATCGAGCGCGAGGCGAACGCGTCGACGTCCAACCCGTTGCTGTTCGAGAAGGACGGCCGCTACGAGTTCGTCATGGGCGGCAACTGGGACGCCGCGCTGCTCGGCCACGAGATCGACTCGCTCAACGCCCAGACCGCCGATCTGGGCGTGCTGTCCCAGGAGCTGTCCGCGCGGCTGCTCGCCGACAAGTGGAGCTACGGCCTGCCGCCCAACCTCGCGGGCGGCAAGCCCGGCCTGAACTCGGGCCTGATCCAGGCGCAGACCGTGGCGGTGGCGCTGGTGCCGGAGATGCAGCGGCTGGCCACTCCCGCCGGCACGCTGTCCCGCCCGGCGAAGTTCGGCCAGGAGGACCACAACACGATGGCGATGGCCTCGGTGCGCGCCCTGCACGACAACCTCGACCGCCTGGAAACGGTGCTGGCCGTGCACGTCATGATGGCCGCGCAGGGCATCGACCTGATCAAGGACAAGATGGCCGCGTTCCCGTTGGGCGCGGGCACGAAGCGGCTGCACGACGCGGTACGCCGGCACGTCGACCCGGTGGTCGACGACCGCTACCTGACGCCCGACGTGGAGAAGGCGACCGCGCTGGTGCGCAGCGGGGAACTGAGCCGCGAGGTGCGGGCCGCGCTGGTGCCGGAGCAGAACAAGTGCGCCGCGTGACCCTAGCGGGCACGTCTGTCGGTGTGTTGGCGCGGCAGGGCGGCGGCGATCGCGGCCGGCAGTTCACGCGGCGAGTGCAGCAGTTCGGGGTGTGAGTCGAGGACGTGGCACTCGTCGTCGGTGGGTGCCCAGGCGGTGACCTGCGGGCCGATCTTGATCAGGATGAAGTGGCGGGTGTAGACGACCACGTCCTCATGGCCCCGGCAGGCGTCGAGCAGGCGCGCGATGGCGTGGGCGGTCCGCTCCTCGCCTGTCGGGTCCGGCGGGTGGACGTCGATGGTGATGTCGCGCCCCTGCACGACGGTCTCGACGGCGTCCGACCTCAACTCGTTGGCCACGGCGGCGGTGACGGCCTCGGCCAGGCCCTTCGTGGCGTCCGGGTCGTTCTGCCGGGCGAACAGCTGCTGGAACCACGACCCGCGTCGGGGCTCCCGCGCGGCCGTGATCGCGTCGCCTCGGGTTTCCAGCAGTTCGACCAGCGCGTCGCGGACGGCCGTGCCGTCGTCGCCGGAGGTGTAGACCATCACCTGGTAGATGCCGGCGGACCGGTCCGTGTCCTCGACTTGGCGGACGAGCGAATCGGGCAGGGCGATCCACGCGGAGTCGTAGGTGTCCTTCACCATGACGTCGACCTGTCGGAACGCGGCGGGGTCCAGCGTCCTGGAGTGCGGGACGACGTCGTCGAACAGTTGCCGGGACACGATCGTCGCGACCGGGTCCGGCGAGTCGTGCAGGGCTTGGCGAAGAGGGGCGGAGTCGAGCAGCCGGAACGCGACGGTGACCGCGTTGGACGTGGCACCGCGCCCGTCGAAGGCGACTTCGCCGGAGTGCAGGGCCAGCCGCAGCCGCACCCGCGCGCCGCCCTCGCGCGTGGTGTTGTACCGGCGCAGTGCCCCCGCCAGCGCCGCCGGCAGCACCTCCACCAGCGACGCCTTCGGAATCTCCGGCGGGACCAGCACGAACACGCCGTCCCCGTGGTCCTCGTGGTAGGAGGAATCCCACGACACCCCGGCCTCGGCCATCGCCTCGGCCAACGCCTGGTACATGCCGGCGCGGATGGCGACCTGATCGGGGACTGTCCGGGTGGGGGAGCCGAATCCCTCGATGTCGACCACGACCATCGTCCGGTGCAGCGCCCGCCGACCCGGGTCCGCCATGCCAACCTCCGACAAGCCGCGCGGTGCGTCGATGAACCGCAGTTCTACCGCGCTGCGGACGGTCCGGACCCGCAGTCCGCGGAACAGTCGCCCGTTCAGCCTGCGGGCGCGGACCGGGCGGCGGTACTTCTCGTGGTCGTGGTCGTGGCCGTGGTGGGCGTGGAGCCGGCGAGGTCGACCACGTGGCCTGCCGGTCGTGCCTCGGATCGGCTGGACGGCGTCGACACGTCGCACCCGACGCGCCGGACAACGCGGTGGGCAGCCGGTTCCAGCCGACCCCGGTACGCACCACGTACAGGATGCCGCTCCGACGCCGCCCGGTCGTCGGCACGCCGGCGTCCCGGGTGGCGGAAACGCCTCGGGCGCACCGGGATCAACGGCCCGATCCGTGCCCACGGCTCGTCGGTCGGGACCAACTCGCGCGCAGGACGATCGGGGAACACTATGCAGCAGTGGCAGAGCCGACACGCCAACTCAATGTGAACTTGGCCGGCGGTCGCGGCGTGCGCGACGGGCGCGCCGAATCGGCGTCACGACCGTGGCCGTGACGCCGATTCACCGGATCGCCGGGATCAGGAGACCGGGGACGCGTACCCCGAGACGGTGCCGTCCGGGGTGAACGTGCGGTCGTCGACGTATTTGGAGCCCGTGCCGCTGTTGCCTGAGATCACCGTGATCTTGCCGGAGCCGGTGTTCACCTTCGTCACGATGCCCACGTGGCCGGCCCAGGTGCCGCCGCTGTTCAGGTTGTACACCACGGCGTCACCCACCTTGACGCCCTTGATGCTCGACCCGGAGTTCCAGGTCTTGTTGGTCTTGCCGTACTTGTAGAGGCTCGCCGCCGCCGGCGTGACGCCGGAGGTCTTGGCACCGGCCTGCTTCCACACGTACTTCAGGAAGTCCGCGCACCACGCCTCGGCCCGCCACCCCTTCTTGCAGCCCGCCGTCGAACCGGACCCGACCTGGCCGCTGTAGAAGTTGCAGTTCTTCGCGCCTTCCTCGTGGTTGCGGTCCTTGTTCTTCAGCTCGCGCTCCGCGATGGAGGCGATCTTGGCGCCCAGCGACGCCTGCGCCTGGACGCCGTCGGCGGCCTGGCCCTGCGCGGTGGCGACCGAAGTGCCCGTGGTGAGGGCGAACAGCGCCGCGACGAGCGTGAGCGCCTTGGTGATCCGTGACATCACTGCCGCATCCCCCTTGTGTTGCGTGGCCGTCCGTCGGCCGACGCCACCAATGCTCGGGGGCCCGCCGTGGACGTCCATTGGGCGATCCTGGAATCCGCCGATCACGTGCGGATCCGGGCCGCCCGGTCGGTGTCGCCGATGCGCAGGTACACCTCGCGCGCCTCGGCGAACGCACGCCGCGCGGCGACCGGGTCGACCTGCTCGTAGGCGCGGCCCAGCGATTCCAGGGCGGCGGCCTGGTAGGAGTGCCAGCCCCTGGTGCGCCACAGCGCGACGGACTCCTCCAGGTGGACCACCGCGTCGTGCGGCCGGTCCTCCGCCAGCGCCAGGAGTCCCAGCAGTTCCAACCCCTCCGCCGTGTGGTGGGTCATCCGGTGGCGGCGGCTCAGCGACAGCGAGCGCTCCGCGTCGGCGCGCGCCCGTTCGAGGTCGGCGCGCAGGTGCAGGCGCGCGGATGCGAGCAGCGTCAACACCTCGGTGTAGGAGTCGCGGTAGGCGCGGGCGATGGCCAGCGACTGGTCCAGCATGTGCCTGCTGACCTCGAACTCCCCGGCTTCCCGGTACCCGATGCCCGCGAACTGGAGCGCGGTGGCCTCCCAGCGCGGGTTCCCCAGCTCGCGCGCGTGGACCAGCGCCCGTTCGGCGTGCTGGACGGCGACGGCGACTTGGCGGTTGTCGAAGTGCGCTACGGCCAGGGCGAGTTCGGCGCGCGCCGACCCGCCGACGTGGTTCGCGCGCTCGGCCAGGGCCAGCGCGGCTTCGGCCGTGGCGACGGCCTCGGCGTGCCTGCCCGCCGCGGTCTCCGACCACGAGTGCATCACCGCGACGTCCGAGGCTCCCGCGTCGTGGCCGAGTTCGACGAACAGGTCCCACAGCGCGAGCGCCTCCACGCGCATCCGGTCCATCGCCTCGCCCGGCCCGTTCGCGATCCAGGTGGTCACGTCGAGCAGCCCGCGCCGCATCACCGCCTCGCCGAGCCGGTTGCCGTGCTCGACGCACACGTCGAGCACCTCACGGTTGAGCGCGAGCCAGTCCGAGTACATGCCGCGCAGGTCGAAGTACTTCTCCAGGCACCCGGCGAGGTCGAACGCGAGGTCGGTCAGCCCCGCGCGGCACGCCTGGCGCACGGCGGCGGTCAACGCCGGCCGCTCCGCGTCGAACCAGGTGTCCGACCACTCCGGCGACAGGTCGGGCACCAGGTCGTCGACCGGCGGGCGGTGCGCGCCGCCGCTGATCCGGGCGTAGCAGGGGCCGGGCACGAACCCGGTCAGCCGCTCGGCCAGCGCCAGCCAGCCGCCGAGCGCCCGCTCGACGGCGCGGTCGCGGTCGGCGGGGGCCTCCTCGGCTTCCGCGCGCTCGGCCGCGAACAGCCGGATGAGGTCGTGGCAGCGGTACCGGTACTGGCCCACCGGGTCGACCTCGGACACGGTCAGCAGGTGGGCGTCGACCAGTTCCTCGGCGTGCCCGACCGCCTCGTCCAGCGGGAGTTCGAGCAGCACGGCCACCACCCACGGCGGGAAGTCCGGCACCGCGACCAGCCCGAGCAGGCGCAGCAGCCGCCGGGCGGGCCCGGCCAGCCCGGCGTAGCTCATCGCGAACGACGCGCGCACCTCCAGGTCGCCGACCGCGAGCCGGTCGAGCCGGCGGCGCTCGTCGCTGAGCTGCCCCACCAGGTGGTCCAGCCGCCACGTGCGCCGCGCGGCCAGCCGCGCCCCGGCGATCCGCACCGCCAGCGGCAACCCGCCGCACAGCACCACGATCCGCTCGGCGGCGGCCGGCTCGGCCGCGACGCGCTGCGCGCCGACGAGCTTGGCCAGCAGCGCCACGCCCTCGTCGGTGGTGAACACGTCCAGCTCCACCCACTCGACGCCTTCCGCGCCGGTCGGCTTGGCACGGCTGGTGACCAGCACCGCGCACCCGCCCGAGCCCGGCAGCAGCGGGTAGACCTGACCGGCCGTCGTGGCGTTGTCCAGCACGATCAGCACCGTCCGGCCGCGCAGCAGGGTGCGGAAGACGTCGCCGCGCTCGGCGTGGTCGGCGGGGATGGCGCGGTCCGGGACACCGAGCACCCGCAGCAGCCGGGCCAGCACGTCACCGGGCGCGGCGTGGCCGAGGTCCACCCAGAGCTGCCCGTCCGGGAAGCGGTCGGCGACCCGGTGCGCGACGTGCCGGGCGAGCGAACTCTTGCCGATCCCGCCCATGCCCAGGACCGCGACCACCCGCCCGCCGGTGATCAACCGCTCGACCAGCGCCGCGGACTGCCCGGCCCGGTCGGTGAAGTCGTGCACGTCCGGCGGCAGGGTCGCCGGAGCGGACCACGTGATGGTCTCGGCGGGCTCCTCGCCGGCCGCGCCGGCCTCGACCCGCAGCAGTTCCGGGTCGGCGGCCAGCACCCGCCGGCGCAGCTCGACCAGCGCGGCCCCGGGATCGACGCCCAACTCCTCGACCAGCGACCGCCGGGTGCGGTCGAGGCAGGCGAGCGCGTCGGCGGTGCGGCCGAGCCGGTGCAGGGCGAGCGCCACCTGGCCCGCGACCCGTTCGTCCAACGGGTCCTCGGCCGAACGGGCCGACGCGACGGCGAGCGCGTCGGCGTCCCGCCCGCATCGCAGCAGCAGGTCGCACAGACCGAGCTGGGCGGCGGCGTGCTCACGCTGCAGGGTGGCGCGCTGGGCGGCGAACCACGCGCTCTCCGCCCCGCTGAACGGTTCGCCGCGCCACAGGCCCAACGCCTGCGCCAGCACGTCCGCCGCGTCACCGGGGTGTCCGGTCGCCTTGGCCTGGGCGACCAGACGGCGGAACCGGTGCACGTCCACGACATCGGGGTCGACCCGGGCGACGTAACCGCCCGGGTGCCGCTCGACGATCACGTGGTCCGAGTGCGGCGCGAGCGCGCGGCGCAGCCGCGAAAGGTAGCTGTGCAACGTGTTCTGCGCCCCGCGCGGCGGATCCTCGCCCCAGAGCCGGTCCAGGATCCGGGTCAGGGGCACCACGCGGTCCGCGTCCACGAGCAGCGCCGCGAGCACGTACCGCTGCTTCTGGTGCCCCAGATCCACCGCGTTCGGGCCGAGCCACGCCTCGATCTGCCCCAGCAGGCTGAACCTGATCGCCCCCACCGAACCTCCTCGCGGCCGCCAGGCTACTCAGCCGCCGGCCCCGCCGCACGGCTTTCCACGTCCGCCGGCCCGCCGGCCGATCCCGGCGTCCAAGGATTCCTCAAGTCCTGCCCACAAGCCGTCGACCACGCTGGCCCGGAACTGTCCTGACACCACTCGCGGGGGGAATGCGATGCGAACCGGAACGAGACTCCTGGCGGTGCCCCTGGTCGTCCTGGCGCTGGCAGGCGGGACGATCCAGGCGGGTGCCGTCCCGCACACCCGTCCGGCCCAGGCGGTCGACGTGGACCTGCCGCCGGTCGCCGACACCGACGTGGACTCCGTGTTCGACGGCAACAACGCCTCCGGCGGGTACCTGAAGGCCGGGACCGAGGCGGACGGCGAGAAGTCCAGGGCCTACCTGCGGTTCGACACCAGGGGGCTGCGCGCGCCGGTCAAGGCCGTGCTGACGCTGACCAACGTCGACGCGCCCGGCTGCGGGCCGGCGGTCGGCGCGGGCATCCAGGTGCGGCCGGTCACCGACTTCTGGGACCCGGCGACGCAGACGTGGACGCCGCAGCCGTCCAACAGCGCCACCGACGCGGTGCTCAGCACCGAGGGCTCGCAGCACGGCTCGTGCGGCAGCGGGCGGATGAGCTGGGACGTCACCGCCATCGTCGCCGCGTGGGCCGCCGGGACCGCCAAGAACCACGGCCTGGTCCTGCTCGCCCCGGCCGAGAGCGCGACGCGCAACTACCGCGTGTTCACCTCCACCGAGAACGGGGAGGGCCTGGGCGACCCGCCCACCTTGCGGGTGACCACCGAGACCCCGTTCACGCCCGGCGAGGGCGACGACCCGGCCGAGCCGGGGCCCGCGCCGGCCGACCAGTGGCCGGGCCGGGTCGAGCCGGACACCGGCGTGTGGCTGACCGGCGGCACCGACGTGTTCGAGCCGGGGCTGGTCACCACCCGCAGCCACAGCGCGGGACAGCGCGTCGACGTCACCAACCCCAACGAACGGGTGCTCGGCCCGAACTGGCGGCTGGAACCGCTCGGCGGCGTGCTCGGCGACCGGCTGAAGGACTTCAGCGCCAACGGCTACCTCCAGATCAACCGCACCAGCGGCAGTTCCTCCGACCGCTACCTCGCCGACCCGGCCAGGCCGGGCACGTTCACCGCGTCGGACGGCGGCACCGTGGTCCGCGACGCCGACGGCACGTTCACCGAGAAAGCCGCCGATGCGGCGGCAAGCTCCCGCACCTGGCGCAAAGTCGGCGCGGACCACCTGATCACGGCGACCACCCACCCCGAGGCGGGCACGACCACGGTCGGCTACGACGCCCAGGGCCGGGTCGCCCGGCTCACCTCCCCTGCGGGGGACACCGCGACCTTCTGGTACGCGACGGCGACCACCGCCACCGGCAGCGCGCTGGGCGACGTCGCCGGGCAGCTCAAGGACGTGGAGTACGACGCCGCCGGCGACCCGCCCCCGGCCGTCGTCGTGGCGTACTCCTACGACAGCGGCAAGAGGCTGCGCCGGGTGGACGACCTGCGCCGGCTCGACGGCGAACCCGTGGCCACGAGCACCTACACCTACGACGCGACCGGCAACATCACCCGGCTGGACACCCCGCCGGACGGGCTGTGGAACCTGACCTACAGCGCCGCGGGCAAGCTGAAGACGGCCACCAAGCCCCCGACCGCCGCCCTCCAGCCGCACTGCAAGTACGCCTCGCAGTACCTGTGGGGGCGCGACGGGTGCTGGGCGGGTCCCGTGCCGATGTCCTACGGGGGCCGGAAAATCCAGCCCAGTTGGCGGCGCACGCCCGGCAACAAGGCCGTCGTGGGCGTGACCGACGACCACTGCACCGCGCCCGCCCTGCAGAAGCCCGGCGGGTTCGACTTCCGGGTCGCCTGCGACATGCACGACTACGGCTACGGGATCACCTACCTCAAGACCAGGCAGTGGGACAAGTCGAAGAAGGGCGCGGTGGACGCGGTCTTCTTCACCACCCTGCGCGACTACACGTGCAACGCCTACTCGACGTCCAGGCGCACGCTGTGCCGGAACCTGGCGAGCAGCTACTACGACTTCGTCAGCGCGTTCGGTGGCCTGAGCATGAAGTACGCCAAGGACTACTGAGGACGCCGGAGTGATCTTGCGTCCGAATGAGGGTGCCTGGCACCCGCCGAGCCAGTAGGTTCGAAACGGTGACCGGCCACGCCGTGAACGTGTTCCTCCCGCAACCCTCCGACGCGGACCCGATCCGCTGCGACGCCGACGTGGTGCCGGGTGCGGCCTCGCCGCAGCGTGACGTCCACCCGCACCTGGTCGCGCCGCGGAGCGGTCCGTGCTGAGCAGGCGCTGGGAACCCGTCGCCGCCATCTGCACCGTCGCCGTCGTCGGCCTGGTCACCGGCCTGACCGTCCCGCTGGTCTCGTTGCGGCTGAGCGCGGCCGGCGGGTCGGCGGCATTGATCGGCACGGCCGCGGTGCTGCCCGCCGTGGGGATCCTCGTCGCGGCGGTCTCCCTGGGGCCGCTGACGCGGCGGTGGCGGGTCAAACCGCTGCTGGTCGTCGGGATCGTCGGATCGGCGGTGAGCACCGGGCTGCTCGCGCCGACCGACAGCGTCCCGGCGTGGCTGGTGCTCCGATTCCTCGCGGGCGGGTTCGCCGGGTTGCTGCTGGTGCTGGGGGAGACCTGGATCAACGCGATCACGGCGGAGGCCACTCGCGGGCGCTGGATCGCTTTGTACACCTCGGTTTTCACGCTGTGCCAGGTGGCCGGGCCGGGGTTGATCGCCCTGTTCGGCTCGGCCGCGCAGTGGTCGCTGCTGATCGCCGTGCTGGCCCACGTGCCGGGCGTCCTCCTGCTGGCCGCCGGCTCCTGCGAGGTCGACGCGTTCCGCGCGGGCAACCCGAGCCGGATCGTGGTGTTCGCGCGGTCGGCACCGACGATCGCGTTGGCGGTGCTGATGTTCTCGTTCTTCGACAGCGCGGTGCTGGCCCTGTTGCCGTTGTACGGCATGTCCTACGGCCACCCGGAGGCGATCGCGGTGCTCATGGTGGGCGCGGTGTTCACCGGCGACGCCCTGCTCCAGGTGCCGCTGGGGTGGTGGTCGGACCGCGTCGACCGCCGACTGCTCCACCTGGGGTGCGGGGTGGTGGTGTTGCTGGCGGCGCTGGGCATGCCGCTGCTGCTGGCCGTGCCCGCCGCGATGTGGCCGGCCCTGGTGGTGCTGGGCGGCGCGGCGGGCGGCGTGTACACGTTCGGGCTGGTGCGCATCGGCCGGGACTTCGCCGAAGGCGACCTGATCGACGCGAACGCGGGTGCCACGGTGCTGTGGGCGTTGGGCAGCCTGGTCGGCCCGGCGGTCGGCAGCACCGCGTTGAACCTGCTGCCGCCGGACGGCCTGATGCTCGTACTGGCGGTCGTCGCCGCGCTGTTCCTCGTGGTCGCCGCCGTCGACCTCCGGGTGCGGGAGCCGCTTTCCCCGTAGTCGCACCAGTTCGGCCTCGGTGTGTCCCTCGCAGCGAGCCTGTCGTAGTGCGTCGCGACCCGGATCTCTCAGGATCGTATGCAGATGATGGACGCGTGATCGCCGACAAGGCCCACTGCCCCGACGGCCGGGCTGCGACGAGTGGCTGTGCGGGGCCGTCGGCCTGGTCGGGGCGGTGGTCGGGTTTCCGGCGGCCGGTGCCGCGTTGTGGTCCGGCGACGTGGGTGGCCGATTCCGTACCGGTGGAACGCGGCCGGTCCCGGGAGGGCCTCGCGTCGCTCGGGCCCGGCATCCCGCACGCCGACCAGGCCACGGCCCGGCGCACGACTGTTCGGACAATCGCGCCGGACTGTCGGCCACGTCGACCGGACCTTCAAGGCACAACCCGACCTCGAACGACACGGCGGACGCACACCCGCCGGGGCCGCCGTCCGGGTCCTGCGACGCATCCTGGCCCTGACCGCCTACGACCACCAACCCTTGGAATCGATCATCTACACGGCGACGCGTTGCGCCGCGCGCGCCGCAACGGCGGCGGCGAACCCCGTGAACAGCGCCACCGACACGGCATCGGTTTCCGCGTACCACTCGGGGTGCCACTGCACGGCGAGGCAGAACGACGGGCCGACGGTCGAGACCGCCTCCACCACGCCGTCGGGCGCGACCGCCTCCACCCGGAGGCCGGGGGAGAGCCGGTCGATCGCCTGGTGGTGCAAGGAGTTCACCTCCACGCTCGGCGCGCCGAGCAGCCCGCGCAGCACACCGCCGGCGGTCAGCCGCACCGGGTGCGCGGGAAGGTACTGCTCGTCCCTGGACAGCGTGAGATCCTCCGCGTGCCCCGGGACGTCGCGCAAGCTGCCGCCGAGCGCGACGTTCAACTCCTGCAAACCCCGGCAGACCCCGAGCACCGGCACGCCTGCCCGCAGCGCGGCGGGGATGACCTCCAGCGCCAACTCGTCGCGGTGGCGGTCCGCCTGGCCCAGGGCCGGCCCGCCGCCGTACCACTGGGGCAGCACGTTGCTCTGGTGGCCGCCGAACACCACGCCGTCGAACCGGTCCACCACGTGCGCCAGGTCCGGGGCCGGCCCGCCGACCACCACGACCGCGCAGCCCGACACCCGCTCCAACGCCCGGACGTACACCTCGCGCACCGCCACGTGCGGCACGCCCTCCACCTGCTCGGACGCCGCCGCGAGGGCGACCAGCGGCCGGCCGGTCACCCGGCCACCGCCAGCGCGCCCGCGAGGTCGTCGATGATGTCGTCGAGGTGTTCCAGGCCGATGGACAGCCGGATGGAGCCGGGCGAGACACCGGCGGCGACCTGGTCGTCCGGGGGCAGTTGCGCGTGCGTGGTGGACGCCGGGTGGGTGGCCATCGAACGCACGTCGCCGATGTTGGTCACGTGCGAGATCATCCGCAGCGCCTCGATGAAGCGCGTACCGGCGGTCAGCCCGCCCGCCAGCTCGAACTGCACCAGCGGACCGCCGTTGCCGCCGGTGTAGCGCCGCAACCGGGCCACCTCCTCGGCGTCGCCGAAGGCGGGGTGGCGGACCGACACCACCGACGGCTGGTCGACCAGGTACCGCGCGACCGCTTCGGCGTTCTCGCCGTGCGCCCGCATCCTCAGCGGCAGCGTCTCGATGCCCTGGATGAGCAGGAACGCGTTGAACGGGCTCAGGCACGGCCCGAGGTCCCGCAGCAGCGTCTCGCGGGCCTTGAGCAGGAACGGGCTGCGCCCGAGCGAACTGCCCAGGCCGCCGCCCGTCTCGGTCCACACCACGTTGCCGTGCGCGGGGTCCGGCGTGGTGAGCAGCGGGTGCCGCTCGGCGTGCCGCGCCCAGTCGAACCGGTTGGAGTCCACGATCAGGCCGCCCAGCGCGCTGCCGTGGCCGCCGATGTACTTGGTCGCCGAGTAGACCAGGATGTGCGCGCCGAGGTCCAGCGGCCGGCACACCAGCGGGAGCATGGTGTTGTCCAGCACCAGCGGCAGCCCGACCTCCTCGGCGATCGCGGCGACCTCCTCGACCGGGAACAGCCGCAGCTTGGGGTTGGGCAGGGTCTCGCCGAAGTAGCACCGGGTCCGCGCGTCGGTGGCGTCGGCGAAGTTGCCGGGCTTGTCCGGGCTCACGAACCGGGTCTCGATGCCGAACCGGGCGAAGGTGTTGGCCAGCAGGTTCCACGTGCCGCCGTACAGCTCGTTGGAGCTGACCAGGTTGTCGCCCGCCTGGCACATGTTGAGCAGCGCCAGGGTGATCGCCGCTTGGCCGGAGGAGACGGCCAACGCCGCCGGGGCCTCGTCCACGGCGGCCATCCTGGCCTCCAGCACGTCGCACGTGGGGTTGTTCAACCGGGTGTAGGCGTGGCCGTCCACGCGCAGGTCGAAGATGTCCGCGGCCGTGCCCACGTCGGGCAGCTCGTACGCCGCGGTCTGGAAGATGGGTGTCACCACCGGGTCGGTCAGGCCCATCCGCAGCCCCGCGCCCCCGTGCATGACGCCCGATTCGACCCGCCGGTAGACCTTGTCGGTCGGTCCCGGGCGCTCAGGCAGCGACATGCGGCTGCTCCGGCTTGTACGTCATCGACTCCACGATGGCGCTGATCGCGCTCTGCTGCCCCTCGGGCCCCTTCGTGAACAGGCCGCCGAGCTGCCGGTCCACCGCCGCGTAGGCCGGGTCGGCCAGCCGCACCTGCCGCGCCTGACCGAGGCGCCAGAACGGCGTGCGCGGGTCGAGGTGGTGTTCGAGGTGGTAGTTGTCGTTGTGGATGCCGGTGAGGAACTTCTCCCACGTGCGGCTCTTGCGGTTGCGGGTCATGTAGAGGTCCACGTTGGAGTCCCTCACCAGCGGCGTGTGCTCGGACAGCTCGATGTACCAGCCCAGGATCTGGAAGCTGGTCAGGTAGGGGACCACCCAGAACAACAGCAGTTCGAGCGTCCAGCCCTGCGCCGCGCACACCGACACGACGGTCGTCCAGAACACCCAGAAGCCGATTCGGTCGAGCACCTGCTTGCGCTTGACGATCGGGTTCTGCGGTGCGTCGGCCGCCCGCAGGCGGCCCTGCTTGAGCAGCCGGTACCGGTTACGCACCAGGTACTTCAGGTACGCCCACGTCTGCGTGCCGAACAACGGCATGATGACCGTGCGGAGCACGTACGCGCGCGGCGAGGACATCTCGTAGGCCCGCTGCTCGATGAAGAACTTCAGGTCCGGGTCGCCCTCGGGGTTGCCCAGCTTGGGGTGGTGCGTGAAGACGTGCGAAATCTTGTACGCGTAGTGCTGCTGGAAGATCGGGTACGCGGTGAGCACCGTGCCGACGAACATCTGCACCTTGCGGTTCGACGCGCCGATGCCGTGCGCGCAGTCGTGCAGGATGGTCGACAGCCCGCGCTGGCGCGCGCCGATCACGAGCACCGCCAACGGGTAGAACCAGTAGGAGACGCCCAGGCACAACCAGGCGCACAGGGCCATCCAGACGACGTCCTCCAGCCACGCCAGCGCGGCGTGCCAGTTGTCGCTGCGGTTGATTTCCTTGATGCCGCGCTCGACCTCCTCCGGGAAGCGGTGCATCCGGTAGCGCTTCCCGTCGAACGCCCAGGTGTACTCGTCGGACATCAGCAGCTCCTTCCGAACGGAGTTTCGTCGTGGCGCCACGGGCTCAGCCGGCCGCTGCGCCGAAGCAGTGGGTGGGCAGCGGCGGGAAGCCGTTGAACCCGACGGACGCGTACGGCGTCGTGTAGGCACCGGTCGCGAGGATGTCGACGTGGTCGCCCGGCCGCAGGTCGACCGGCAGCGACACCGGGGTGCGCTCGTAGAGGACGTCGGTGCTGTCGCACGTCGGCCCCGCGAGCACCACCGGGGCCTCTTCGCCGGTGAACCGGCCGTCTGCGCGGACCGCCACCACGGGGAACGCGATGGCCTCGTCGTCGGTCTCGATCAGGCCGTTGTACCGGCCCACGTCGAGGTAGACCCAGCGCAGGCCGTTCTCCCGCTCGGTGACCAGCACGACCTCGGACCGGATCATCCCGGCGTCACCGGGCAGGTACCGACCCGGTTCGACGATCAGCGCGGGCCGGGTCGGGAAGGACTCCGCGACGGCCCGGTCGATCGCCGCGAAGTAGCTTCCCAGCGCGGGCACGGTCGCCTCGTAGCGGACCGGCAGCCCGCCGCCGAGGTTGAGCAGGTCGAGTTCGATCCCGTCGGTGGCCAGCTTGGTCGCGACGCGTGCGGCGGTGGCGATTCCCGTCGCCCAGCTGTCCGGTTCGCGCTGCTGCGACCCGACGTGGAACGTGGTGCCGCGCGGCTTGAGCCCGAGCGACACCGCGGTGCGCAGCATCTCGACCGCGTCCTCCTCGGTGCAGCCGAACTTCCGGCTGATCGGCCACTGCGCGCCGGTCGTCCGGACGATGAAGCGGCAGCACACCTCCGCGCCGGGCGCGGCCCGCGCGACCTTCTCCAACTCCGCCGCGGAGTCGATCGAGTAGAGGCGGACGCCGCGCTCGTGCGCGTAGCGGATCGCCGATTCCTTCTTCACCGTGTTGCCGAACGAGATCGACGCCGGGTCTGCGCCGGCGGCCAGGCAGGCGTCGACCTCGCCGACGCTGGCCACGTCGAAGCCGCACCCGAGTGCGACCAGGTGCCGCAACAGTTCCGGCTCGGCGTTCGCCTTCACCGCGTAGTAGACGGCGGCGTCGGGCAGACCGGCCCGCAGTTCGCGGTAGCGGGCGGTGACGAGGTCCAGGTCGAGGAGCAGGCACGGGGTCTCCGGCCCGGTGGCCTCGAAGAATTGGCGATGCGCCGCGTAGAATGCGTGGTCCACCGGTCGATCGTCATTCAATGGGGAAGCCTTCCACTCCAGGAAAACCGCGCGCGTGCCCGGTTCCGGCCGCTCGGTAGCGAACGTGCGGTCAGCACTGCCGCCATCATGTCGACGCCCCGGTCGCGGTGTCAACGAATGCCCCCGGCCGACCCGGTCATTTCACCCGGCCTGGAATTCGGCGCGGCCGAAGGCGCTCGCCCGATTGATAAGCGCGGTGGTGCGGCCCGACCTATTTCGGCGACCTTTCGGTCCCATCGGCTGCTGCGAACGGACAGTGCGCCCGCCGCTCTCCGCCGCGCGGTGCCGCCACCTGCCCGAGGGCTGTTCCTGCGCGCGCCTCGCCACGTCCGGGGAGCGGCCGTGCGCGGGCGCGGAATCGGCCCTCTCCGAGACGCGGCCGGGTGCGAGCGGCCGGACGCGAATGCCGTATCCCGATCCGCTTCCGCGGAAATCCGCAAAACGGGATCGAGGTGACATATCGGTTGTCCCGGCGTGCGCGCCGACCGGCGGACCTGCGGGTTTGTCGGATCTTGACAAGCGCCCGGATTCTCCACGATTCTGATTAAGCTCGCCGACGGAGGGAATGCGAACGGTACTCGCAGCCGTCGGGGGCAATGTGTCGCGCAGTGCCCGACCGGACGGTGTGGCCGGCGCGAAGTTTTTCAACGGACATTCATGGGAAGGTGCCTGCCCTTTTCTGGGAAGTGGCACGCGGCGAAGGAGTTCGAATGCTCATCGCAACCCGACGTAGACGTGGTCTCGTCACCCGTCTTGGCGCGACGCTGACCGTCGCACTGGCTCTCACCACGGTCTTGACCGGCGCTCCGGCGTACGCCGCCGCAACCGCGCACGGACCGGACACCTCGGGCGGGGTCTCGATCACCGGCTCGATCGCCAACGGAACCTACCGGTGGGCCAACGCCGGCAGCGGGCTGTGCCTGGCCTACGCGCCGAGGCAGAAGGGCGCGGCGTACCAGCAGAACTGCGCCACGGACGTCACCGCTCCCTTCTACGCGGCCAACGTCGGCGGGAACGACTACCAGCTCGTCAACGAGTACAACGGCCAGTGCCTGTCCATCTGGGGCGGGTCGTCCGACGACGGGGCCGCGGCTTTCGTCTACAACTGCGGCGGCACGTCCGACCAGGTCTTCACCCTGATACCGGCGACCCTGCCGATCTTCTCGGGTGCCTACCAGCTCAGGAACGTGCACAGCGGCCGGTGCGTGGCCGTCGGCGGGGGCAAGACGAACCCCGGTGCCTGGGTCATCCAGTGGGGCTGCGCCGAGAACGGCGCGTACATGTGGCGCCCGTACAACTAGGCCGGGCCCGGTAGTCCGCCGACCCCGGGACTCGTGACCCGGGGCCGGGGGCGGGGAAGGACGAGGACGCCGCTTCCCGGGACGGTGGCGGCGTTCTCGTCGTCGCGGCCGGTCGGCGGGTGCTTCGGCTCGCTCAGTCCAGGATCAGGTACACCCTGCGGGCGGCGTCGATCAGGATCGGGATCTCCACGCCGGTCCGGTACCGGGGGTGGTGGCTGTACAAGGTCACCTCGAACGCGGGCACGCCGGGAGCGCCGATCGACAGGACCGCCTTGGTGATCTCCTGCTCCCCGTCGTCGTGCGGGCCCGCCTCGACCACCCGGGCGACGCCCGGGTGACCGGCGGCGGTCAGCCGCGACACCCGTCGGGCGGTCCGGGCGGTGGCGATCACCACCCCCACCCCGGCCACTCCCAGGAAGGCCATCAACCCGAAGACCAGGACGTACATCCACCACGACAGCGGCGGGTCCTCGTCGACCGCCATCTTGGCGACGGCCGTGGCCGACGCCGCCATCCCCACGCCGATCACGTACATGGTGAACCGGCCACCGGCCTTCTCCGGCTGCACCAGCCGGTACTCCCCGCCGTCGTCCGGCAGTCGATCGTCACGCCCCATCCCCGCAGGCTAGCGGTACACCGCCTGTCGGCGGACGCCGTGAGGTGTCTCCCGGAACCCGGGCACGCCGCCGCGCCCGACCACGTCGACCACCCGCGCGTCAGACGCGGTGATCGCATCGCCTGCCAGGCCGGGAAGAGCGCTCTGTCCACAGTGGACTCCGACCTCGGGTCCGCACTTCTCGTCACGTGCGACCTCCTCGCCGATCACACCGGGTAATAGGCGTGGTATCGCGTGCTAGCCTCGCAAGAGTCGATCATCCCGTGTGAGCCCGCAGGAAGGGTCCGATGAGCACGCCGTCGCCACTCGCCACCGGATACGCACACCAGGACTGGTCCGAGCGGCTTGCCGGGTTGTCTGCGGCACAGCTGGCGGCACACGCGTCCCGTGTGCGCGTCGGCGCGGAGCAACTGGGCATCTGGCGCAACGGCGGGCACATCCCGCTTCAACCGTTCGCCGTGGAATCCGCCGCGCTGACAGGACTGCACGACATCGGCAGCCGGTTGCAGGACCTGCTCGTCTCGCACGCCCTGGCCGCCTGCGACGGCGACCTGGCGCGGTTGTGCGACATCGCCGGGTTGCCGGCCGACGAGCGCTGGTTCCTCCCGGCCGCGGTGGCCGACGTGCGCGCGCTCGGCTGTCGACGCGCGGACGTGCTGGTCGAGCGGGGAAGCCCGCGCTTCCTCGAACTCAACTTCGGGACCTGCCTCAACGGCGCGAGCGCCACTCCCGTGCTGTCCGATGCGCTGCTGCGCACCGATGTCGGGCGGGAGATGCGGGAGCGGCACGACCTGAGCGCCCCGTCGTTGTTCGCCGCGCGGCTGGCGTGGGTCCGCGCGCACGCGTCGGAGAGCAGGCCGCTGGCGCTGCTGGGCCTGGCCAGTACCGGTGACGAAGGATCGTTGCGGGCCTTCCACGAAGAGGCGGACTACTTCGCGTCCCAAGGCGTGCCGTGTGATTTCGTGCCGGTCGAGGAGGCGGCCGTGGCCGACTCGGCGCTGGTGTGGGGCGGCAAGCGGTACGGCGCGGCGATCCGCTACTACATGGCGACGCCCAGATCGCTCGCCGAGCACGGCGATCTCTTCCGGGCGCTGGAGCGGGCCGGCGAGACCGTGCTGTTCGGCTCCTACGTGTCACAACTGTTCACCAGCAAGGCATTGTTGGCCGATCTCCGGTGCGATCCCGCGTTGACGGCCGCGCAGCGGGACCTCGTCGAACACGTTCCGTGGCTGGCGCGGTTGCGCCCCGGGCTCGTGGCGCGGGGCGACGAGGTCGTGGACCCGGTGGAGTGGGCGGTCGGGCAGCAGGACCACGCGGTCGTCAAGCCCGCGAACCTCTACGGCTCCCAGGGCGTCGTGTTCGGACCGTCCCGCACTGCGGGGGAGTGGCGCGGGGTGGTCGAACGCGCCGTCACCGAAGGCGGGTACGTCGTCCAGGAACTCGTGGTGCCCGACCTCTGGACCGCGCACTACTGGAAGATCGACACCGAGGAGTCGACGTCGGTGTCGGCACCCGTCCTGCTCGGTCCCTACGTCGTGGACGGCCGCAGCGGCGGGTGTTTCGCCCAACAGCCGCTCACCGGCGAGTCGACGGACCTGGTGACGCCGAGCCGGGGATTGTCCTTCGGCACGGTCGTTTCCGCGGGCTGAGCCGGAGGTCACGACCGCCGAGCCCCGGTCGTGCCGTCCGGCGGCGCTGCCCACTCCTTTGTGGACGGTCCGCCGGACGGCCGCGACCCGGTCAGGAGTCGAGCTTCCTCAGCGCGAGGCAGAGCCGTTCCACGGCGGGCCGGAGAGCGTCGAGGCGCTCGGCGGTGAAGCACAGGCGGTAGAAGCCCTGGGGCTGCATCTGGTACATGGTGGCCCCGGTGAGCAGTTTGACCTTCGCCTCCTTGAGGATGTAGGTCGCCAGGCGCTGTTCCGCGTCGTCGGGGTCGTCGCCGAACAGGACCGTTTCCGGGCCTTCGGCCGGCGGGGCGCCGAGCAGGAACTCGCGCAGGTCGAGCCAGAAGAACTGGGTGCTGTTCGTGCCCTGCGGCCGGAAGTACTTGATGCCGTACCTGTCCAGCGTCGCGCTGACGGCGTCGAAGGACTCCTGGAGGCGGCTGGAGTACTCGGCCATGAGTTCGCTCCACGCCTGGGGATCCAGGGCGGTCACGGGGTCGAGGTAGAACTGCTTGAGCGAGTCGAACTGGCTGAACCACGACAGCGGGCGTCGGCGTTCCCACGGGTCCGAGGTGTCCTCGGTCATGGCGCGCTGCACGGCGTCCGACTGGGAGACGATGAAACCGGAGCGGAACCCGGAGAGGCCGAAGTCCTTGGCGAAGCCCCACACGACGTGGACGCGGTCCACGGCCTGGTGCTGCTCCGCCAGTTCCAGCGCGCTGACGAACGGGTCGGTCGTGTGGGCCAACTGGGAGTGGCGGTAGATCTCGTCGGAGATGATGTGCATCTGCGGCGACTTGGCCAACGCCCAGTCGTAGATCGCGTTCAGCAGATCCCGGGGATAGTTGACGCCCAGGGGGTTGTGGGGATTGGTGAGCACGAGCAGCCTCGGCGGCTGCGCACAGGCCGCGTACGCGCCCTCCAGGTCGTCCACGGTCAGTTCGAAGGTGTCCTGCCGGGACGCGTTGCCCTCCTTGTAGGTGCGCACCGGCACGCACTTGAGGCCGGGGACCTCCTCGAACGACCAGTTGAAGCCCTGCCAGTACGGCGCCGGGATGAGCACGTTGCTGCCGCGCGGCACGGGACCGGTGTCACCGCGCGGCACCGGCACCGCGCCGTCGACCGTGGGGTTCTGCAGGGCCAGCGCGATGATCTCCAACGCGGACGACACCCCGGCCGTGGCGTAGACGGTCTTCGGATCGACGTGCCGCACGCCGAACGAGTGCTGGAAGTGCCCGGCCATGGCGGTGATGATCTGCCCGGTGGCCTGGGGCGAGACGTACCGGGTCGACTTCTCCGGCAGGGGGTGCGGGAGCTTCTGGAAGATCCGTTCGGTCAACAGCGGGTAGAGCAGGGCGTTCTCCGCGATCGACAGGTCGGTGATCTCCTCGGACCGGCCGCTGCGCCGGAGCAGGTCGCGGTAGGCGAGCCCGCGCTGCTCCTCGTCCGGGATGCGCGCGAGCCGGCGCAGGTCGTCCCGGTCGGGCTCGGTCTCCGGCGAGGTCGGGTCGAGTTGGCGCGTCATGGTGGTCCTCCCGTGGTGGTGCGTCCGGGTCGAAGCCAAGTCGCGGGTCGCGGACCTCGGCAACCCGGTTCACCCCTCGGAGGAGGATGTCCGCCGCCCAGGTGAAAGCAGTGTGGCAGAACGGAGGCGGAATCACCCGTTGTGCCGGACGTTCATCGCCCAAAGCCATTCCGCACGGCGTGCGGGCCGTACTCGTTGTTCGCGCGTGGCGGCCATTCCGCTGCTCCCGGTAGCGTTCGGACATGGCCTCAGTCGATCCCGCCGGCAGCGCACCGATCGTCGTCACCGGAGCCCGCACGAACAATCTCCGCGACGTCTCCCTGAAAGTGCCCAAGCACCTGCTGACCGTCTTCACCGGGGTGTCCGGTTCCGGGAAGTCGTCGCTCGTGCTCGACACCATCGCCGCGGAGTCGCAGAGGCTCGTCAACGACTCCTATTCGACGTTCATCCGGGCCCGGCTGCCGCAGATGCCCGCGCCCGACGTGCAGGCGATGGACGGCCTGACCTTCACCGTCCTCATCGACCAGCGCCGGTTCACCGGCAACTCGCGCTCCACCGTCGCCACCGCCACCGATCTCGCGCCGCTCCTGCGGCTGGTGTTCTCCCGCATCGGCGAGCCGTCGGCGGGCTATTCCCCCGCCTACTCGTTCAACGACCCCTCCGGGATGTGCCCGACCTGCGAGGGGCTCGGCACCGTCTTCGACATCGACGTCGACGAACTCATCGACCCGGAGAAGAACATCGACGAGGGACCGGTGCGCTTCAGCATCTTCCGGCCGGGCGTGTACCGGTGGAAGCGCTTCGCCTACTCCGGCCTGTTCGACCGGTCGAAACCGCTGAAGGACTACACGCCCGAGGAGATGGACCTCTTCCTCCACGCCGACCGGCTCAAGCTGGAGAACCCCGACCCGAGGTTCCCGAAGACCGCCCGCTTCGACGGGGTGATCACCAGGATGCGCGACGTCTACTTCAAGCAGGGGCGCGCCAAGATGTCCGCCACCGTCCGCGCCGAACTCGAACAGGTGGTCACCACGCACCGGTGCCCCGACTGCCGGGGTTCGCGCCTGAACGCGGCGGCGCGGGCCAGCCTCGTCGACGGGCGGTCGATCGTCGACTGGACGCGGATGCCCGTCTCGGACCTGCGCGGCATGCTCGAAGAATTCGCCGACCCGCGCGTGGCCCCGGCCCTGGACGGCGTCCGGCACGTCCTGGACGCCCTGCTCTCGGTCGGCCTCGGGTACCTCACCCTCGACCGCGAATCCTCGACGCTGTCGGGCGGCGAGGCGCAGCGGGTGAAGATCGTGCGGCACCTCGGCAGCGCCCTCACCGACGTCACCTACGTCTTCGACGAGCCGAGCACCGGGCTCCACCCCGCCGACATCCAGCGCCTGGTGGCGCTGCTCAAGCGGCTGCGCGACCGCGGCAACACGATCCTGGTCGTGGAGCACCACCCGCAGGTGATCGCCGTCGCCGACCACGTGGTCGACCTCGGCCCCGGCGCGGGCGCGGACGGCGGCCGGATCGAGTTCGAGGGCACACCGCACGGCCTGCGCGACAGCGGGACGATCACCGGTCGGCTGCTCGCCGAGCCCCTCCACGTCCGGCCGGCGCCCCGGCCGGCGCGCGGCACCGTGCGGGTGGCCGATGCCCGTTCGCACAACCTGACCGGATTCGACGTGGACGTGCCGCTCGGCGTGCTCACCGCGGTGACCGGGGTCGCCGGTTCCGGGAAGAGTTCGTTCGCGACGATCGAGCTGCCGCGACAGCACCCCGGGTTCACGGTCGTCGGCCAGGAGCCGTTGCGCGGCGGGGTCCGGTCGATGTCGTTGACCGTGCTGGGCGTCGCCGAGGCCGTCCGCGGCGCGTTCGGCGCGGCCTCGGGGCTCGACCCGTCGTGGTTCAGCTTCAACGGTCGCGGCGCGTGCCCGACCTGCAAGGGCAAAGGGCACATCACCACCGAGCTGGCGTTCCTGGACGACGTCTCGACGCCATGCGACGAATGCGGTGGGCTGCGCTTCAACGACACCGCCCTGTCCGTGCGGCTGGACGGCATGTCCATCGCGGACGTGCTCGCCGCAGTCCCCGCCGAGATCGCGGCGCTGTTCGCCGACGACGCGGCGATCGCGAACGCGATGTCGTGGGTGCGGCGCACGGGACTCGGCTACATGGCGGTGGGCCGCTCGCTCGACACCCTCTCCGGCGGCGAGAAGCAGCGACTGCTGCTGGCCCGCCACCTCAGCGACCCGCAGCGCGACCGGGCCGACCGGATCGTGCTGGACGAGCCGACCACGGGCCTGCATCCCGACGACGTCGACACCATCAACACCCTCTTCGACGACCTCGTGGACCAGGGCGCGACCTTCGTCGTGGTGGAGCACAACATGCGCGTGGTCGCCCGCGCCGACCACGTCATCGACATCGGGCCCGGCGCGGGGTCCGAGGGCGGCCGGCTCGTCTTCGAGGGCACACCCGCAGACCTCGCCGCACGTCAGGACTCGCTCACCGGCTCGGCACTCGCGGCGGCGACGCGCGCGGCACACTGAGCCGTGGGGGCGAAGGCCGGACGGTGTCGTGCCGGCCGTGGAGAGGACGAGGTCGTGACGAAGTCGAAGCGGACAAAGGCGAAACGCCCGAAGGCGGAGCAGCCGCTCGGGACGGCTCGGCGTGAGAGCTTCGCGAACGCGCTGGGCCGACCGGTCGACAGCGACGAGGTCCGGACGGTGATCGACGCGTTGGGCGGCATCCACGAGGTCCGCCCGCTGCCGAGTTCGGTCGCGCGCTACGACCCCGGCACCGCACGGGCCGTGGCGTGGGACTTCCCGGCCGCGCCTCCCGCGAACCGCTGGACCGCCACGCACATCGGCGTTCAGGACGGCACGGTGGTGTGGATCACCCTGTCGTCGTTGCTCGTGGAGGGGGCGACCGGCGACCGGGCGGTCTTCCTCCGGCTTCAGGACGACGACGAGGAGATCCACCGACCCCGGGGCTCCGACTGGAACTGGGCACCCGCGATCGTCCGGCGCGGCGAGGCGCACCTGCTCGACCTCGACGTCGGGCAGGGCCACTGGGACGGCAACTACAAGTTCCCGTTGACCTCGCGCCAGGCGGAACGCCTCCAGGCGGATCCCCTCCTGTACCGCGAGGTGTGGGACGGACTCGTGCGCGTCTGCCAGTCCCGGCGCTTCTTCGACGACCCGACGACGTTGCCGGGCGATGCGCGGGCGGTCATCGACGCGCGCTGCGGACGCGACTGACCCGGCTGCTCGAACGTCCGGACGTGGGTGGTCTGCTTTCGCGGAAAGCCTTGGGGCGTCAGCGAAGCCGGTCTTCAGTCCGGTCAGGACCCGGGCACCACCGGGCGCAGCCGTGGCCGCGGGCGCGGATCTCGTGCTGTTCGCACACCTGTACGGGCGGTGCGGACGGATTGACATGCGATGATCCGCCTACCTACTATTCATGCAGCCAAGAGACTGCATGTCCCGGGTGGTGTGCGATGGACGAGGTGTTCAAGGCCCTGGCGGACGTCAGCCGCCGCCGGATGCTCGACAGTCTGAACACCCGCAACGGCCAGAGCCTGCGCGAGCTGTGCGCGGGGCTGGACATGGCCCGGCAGTCGGTGAGCAAGCACCTGTCCGTCCTGGAGGCGGCGAACCTGGTGACGACGATGTGGCGTGGCCGGGAGAAGCTGCACTTCCTCAACGCGGCACCGATCAACGCCATCGCGGACCGCTGGATCGGGCAGTACGCGCGGGAACGGGTGCGCACCCTCGATGACCTCAAGCGAACACTGGAATCGGAGCACGTGCCCATGGGCAACCCCGAGTTCGTCTACACGACCTACATCAACACCACGCCGGAACGCCTCTGGCAGGCCCTGACCGACCCGGCGTTCACCCGCCGCTACTGGTCGGGGGTGGCGTTGGAGTCCGACTGGCAGGTCGGGTCGCCCGTGCGGTGGCAGGACGCGCCGACGGAGGAGGCGAAGGACCTGGAGCAGGTGGTGCTGGAGGCCGAGCCGTACACGCGGCTGTCCTACAGCTGGCACCTGTTCCAGCCGGAGCACGCCGAGCACTTCGGGTGGAGCGAGGAGAAGTTCGCCGAGCTGCGCACGGAACGCCGTTCGAAGGTGACCTTCGAGATCGAACCCGCCCCCGGTGACGCGGCGGTGAAAGCGGTGCGCCTCACCGTCACCCACGACGACTTCGACCCGGGCAGCGTGATGTACGAAGCCATCAGCGGCCGGCTCCCCGGCAGCGGCGGCTGGCCCGAACTGATCTCCAATATCAAGACCATGCTGGAAACCGGCGACCCCCTGCCGGCCGCCTGGTAGCCGCCTCCCGGCCCGCACCGCTCCGACCTCCGCCGGGGCGCTGCGGGTTCGGCCGGGAAGGCCCGGGTCCGGGTGTGCGGTCCACTGCTGTGCCGTGGCACAGCAGTGGACCCGGTGCCGTGGCACCAGCGCCGTGGACTCCGCGCGGTGCCGGTCGGGCGCGGTGCCGGTCAGGCGGGGTGGCCGTCCGGGAAGCGGTCGGCGGTGAGGTTCAGCTGGATCCCGTGCTCCAGCCACGCCTTCAGGCCCGCCAGCGCCTGCGTGAACCCGCCCATCGAGCCCACCACCCAGCCGACCACCTCGTCGCCGGTGTCCCCGCTGTAGCCGGTCTCCTTCACGTTCAGGAACGTCGTCCCGTCGCCCCGGTCGTCGAACGTCCACTCCAGCTTCGTCGTGGCGGGCTCGTCGCCCCATTCGAGGACCAGCCTGCGGTCCTGGTCGTACTCGTGCACCACCACCGGCGACGACATGTCGTACATCTCCCACGTCCAGGTGACCTTCGCGCCCGGTGCCAGCGGGCCGGTGCTGTCGGTGAACCAGAACTTCGTGGTCACCTCGGGGTTGACGATGGCGTCGAACACCTCGCCGGCGGGTTTGCGGATGAGCATGCCCGCTTCCATTTCCGGAATCTCTTCGAGGTGCAGGACCTTGGTGGACATGGGAAATCCTTTCACGATTTGGTTGATTATTCTATTTGGAAATGCTAGCACGGGCGAAACTGGTCGGCACCCGGAGAGCGGTTGTTTTCCATACTCTTTCAGGGGATTCTCGGGGTGCTGGAGGTTCGTCCACGCTGCGCCGTTGTGGTGAATGCTTTAGTAAAGCATAGCGATTGTCGATCGGGGCTCGTTACGATCCCCGAATGACCTCCACCTTGTTCAGCGTCGAGACCCCGTTCGCCGAACTCCGCGCCGACTTCGCCCGGCTGACCTCCGCCATCGGCTGGTGCACCGTCGCCACGGTGGACGCCCAGGGCCGTCCCCGCACCCGCGTCCTGCGGGTCACCTGGGAGACCGACGGCGACCGGCCCGTCGGCTGGGTCAGCACCCGCCGCTCGCCCACCAAGACCGCGCACCTCGCCCGCAACCCCTACGTCTCCTGCGGCTACTGGACGAACGAGCACGACGCGGTCTTCGCCGACTGCCGCGCGACCTGGGTGGAGGACGGCCCGGACAAGCGGCACGTGTGGGACGTGGTCTCCGCCGAGGCGCGACGCCAGGGCTTCGACCCCCACGCGCTGTGGGCACTGGGCGCGGACGACCCGAAGTTCGAGGTGCTGCGCCTGGACCCGTGGCGCGTCCAGGTCACCCTCCAGGACCTCGCGCACGGCCAGACCATCGGCTCGTCGCGCGTCTGGCACGGCTAGCGCCCGGCGTCCACAGTGGACCGATCGCGCGGTCCGGGCGTCCCGGCCGCGCGGACCCTCAGAGGTCACCGGCGATGGTGTTGGCCGGCTCGGCGGGGGAGTCGCTGAGGTAGAACACCCGTGCGGCCGCGATGTACTCGTCGGTGGTGACGTAGCCGTCCTGGTCGGTGTCGAGCACGGCGAACGCCTTGGCGGTCTCCTCCTCGGTCATGCCGCCGCGGATCTGGGCGGCCATCATCTCCGCATGGGTGATCCGGCCGTCGCCGTCCTTGTCGGCGGCGGTGAACACCGCGATGCTGAACGGGATCGCGGACCGCTCCACGAACTCGGCGAAACCCGGGTCGTGGCCCCACTTCACCCAGTCCTCGACGGTGACCCGCTTGACGCCCTCGTCGTCGACCGTGCCGGGCATCTCCCGGAACAGCTGGTGGGCGTGGAAGTGGATCCGCCGCCAGTGCTCCGACCGGGGTGCCAGGTCGTAGGTCTCGCACCAGCCCTGCGCCAGTGCGGTGACGTCGAGTTCGTCGATGACGCCGTCGCGGTCGACGTCGATCGAGTAGTACGCCTTCTCCAGCTTGGCCCGTCGCAGCTCCTCGGTCATCTGGCCGCCTCCTCCGCGCTGCTGCTCGGTTCGCTCTGCCCGCTCGCGGTGTCCTCGGCGGTGTCGTCCTCGGCGTCGGCCGCGTCCGGGTCGGTCGGCCGGATCAGCCAGATCAGCGGCAGGAACACCAGCACCACGACCAGCGAGCCGATCAGGACGGTGTGCAGGCCGCCGGTGTAGGTCTCGTGGGCGATCCGGGCGAGTTCGGGCGCGAGCCCCTGCGGCGGCGCGCCCTGCGCCACGGCGGTCGCCGAGTCCTTCGCGCCGGCCACGACCTCGGCGGGCGCGCCCGCGTCGGACAGCCTGCGCGGCCAGTCGCTCTGCACCACCAGGGTCAGCGCGGTGCCCAGCGACGCCACGCCGAGCGCCGGCCCGAGGCTGTCCATCGTCTCGCCGACGCCGGACGCGACACCGGCCAGGCTCTTGGGCGCGCTGCTCACCACGGCCTCGGTGCCGACCGGGACGACCAGGCTCATCGCCATGCCGAGCGTGACCAGGAACGGCCACACCGCGCCGTAGCCGTCGGTCACCTCCACCTGCGCCAGTCCGAACAGGCTGATCACGCACATCAGCAGGCCGAGACCGAGCGGCAGGCGCGGTCCGAACTTCTGGTTCAGCACCCCGCTCAGCGGCGCGACGACGATGCCGGCGGCCGGGATGGGCAGCAGTTTCAGGCCGGTCTCCAGTGGACTCGCGCCCTGGACGTTCTGGAGGAAAAGCGAGAGGTAGAACCAGACCGAGAACATCAGCCCGGAGCCGACCAGCAGGATCAGGTTGCCGGCCACGAACGTCCGCGACCGGAAGAGCTTCGGCGGCAGCAGCGGTTCCGGCGCGGACCGCTCGCGCAGCACCAGCGCGGTGATGAACACCGCCGCGACCACGAAGCAGACGATCGGCAGGACGCCGCCCCACCCGTCGGTCGACACCTGGTTGATGCCCAGCACCAACGCCGCCAGCGCCACCGACAGCAGACCGATGCCGGGCAGGTCCAGGCCGCGCTTCGCGCCTGCGGGCGGTACCGCGCGGATGAGCGTGACGGCCGCCAGCAACGTGATCGCGCCCGCGAAGACGTTGATGTAGAACGCCCAGCGCCAGCCCGCGTACTGCACGATCAGGCCGCCGAAGAACGGACCGCCCGCCGAGGACAGCGCGAACGCGCCGATGAACACGCCGACCGCGACCTTGAGCTTGTCCGGCGGGAACGTCAGCCGCAGGATGGCCAGCGCGGACGGCATCAGCATCGCGCCGCTCGCGCCCTGGAGCACGCGCCACGCGATCAACGACGCGATGTCGCCGGACAGGCCGACCAGCACCGAGGTGATCATGAACCCGACGATCCCGGTGATGAACACCTTGCGGTGCCCGATCCGGTCGCCCACCTTGCCCGCCGCGACCAGCAGCGCGGCGTAGGCGAGCATGTAGCCGGTGGTGACCCACTGGAGTTCGGCCAGGTCGGTGTCGAGTTCGCCGCTGATCGTCGGGTTGGCGACGGTCACCACCATCGCGTCCACGCCGAGCATCATGGCGGCCAGCGCCATCGCGATCAGGCTGAGCCACAGCCTGGGCGGAACGGGTGCGCCCTCGGCGGGCCGAACCTGGTCGGGATCGGTCGTCTGCTCTGCCATCGCTGGTTCCTCACGGGCTCGTGGCGAGTGGGAGCGGGAGCGGGAGGGGCAGCGCGAGCGGGCACGTGCTGCCCCGTACGGAGATGAGGTGCGGTCGAGCCCGACAAACGATAGGCACCCTTCCGGCTGCATGTCAATCGCGCGGGATCACCCGGAAGAGGGGCGGTGGCCGGTGACGACCAGGTATCCGATCTTGTCCCGGTAGATCGGCAGCAGCCTGCCCATGGCCTCCCGCTGCCGGTCCACCGCCTCCTCGCCGAGCACCTCCACCAGGTGCGGCCGGAGGCGTTCCAGGCGTCGGAAGTACTCGGGGTAGGAGCGCCGGACGTGCGCGCCGCAGGACAGCACGTCGTCGATCTCCAAGCCGCTCCCGCGCACCACGTCGAGCACCGTTTCGGCTGGTCGCGGGCGTTCCATGCCGCCCTGCCTGCCGATCTCCAGCTCGTCTTCGGTCAGCGGGGCCTCCTCGGTGAACTCGGTCAGCACCACCCGTCCGCCGGGCCGCGCCACGCGCACCATCTCGCGGATCCACGGGCCGCTGTCCTCGGTGTGCTGCAACGACTGGAACGCCAGCACCGCGTCGAACGAGCCGTCCGGGTAGGGCAGCGCGGCGGCGTCGCCGAACTCGATCCGCACCTGCGACTTGAGCCCGGCGGCTTTCACCCGTCTGGTGCCCTCCGCCACCTGCCACCGGCTGTTGGTGAGACCGGTGATCTCGACGTCCCAGCGCTGGCCGATCCGGATGGCGGGCACCGCCGCGCCGCAGCCGACGTCGAGCAGCCGCTGCCCGTGGCGCAGGCCCAGCCGCTCGGCCACCACGTCGGTGGTCCGGTTGATGGCCTCCAGGAACGGCGTCGGGTCGTCCTCGTCCAGCCAGTACCCGACGTGGATGTTGCCGCCGAGCACCTCGATCAGCTCGGCCATCCGATCGTAGACCTCGCCTATCTCCTCGACCCGTGACGCGTCCCTCGCGGACATCGGCCGCCCTTCCGTCGTCGCGACGATCGCTACAAAGTCTTGTAGTTCCGGGACGGTCGCGATAGGTCCACCCGAATGACTCAGCCCAATCGGGCGACGACCTCGGCGGGGGAGGGCATGGCGGTCAGCTCCGCCCGCAGGTCGCGGGCGACCCCGCGCAGCCCGGTGTCGTGGAGCAGGTCCCGCACCGCCGCGCCGGCCAAGTCCTCTTCGGACCACAGCACGTGCGCCGCGCCCCGGCCCAGCATCAGCTTCGCGTTCACCACCTCGTCCGGCGCGCTCGGCAGCACCAGTTGCGGCACGCCGTACGCGCAGCAGGTCAGCAGCGTTCCGTCGCCGCCGTGGTGGATCGCCGCAGAGCACGTGCGCAGCAGGGCGTTGAGCGGCACCCACCCGGTGAGCCGCACGTTCCCGGGCAGGTCGACGGGCGCGTCGACGGGGGCGTTGCCCAGGGTCAGCACGTATTCCACGTCCGGGGTGCCGGCGGCGACCCGCGCCATCCGCCCGAGGAACGCGCGCGTCCCGTACGTCGAGCCGCACGTGACGGCCACCCGCGCCCCGGCGGGCGGGCTCAGCAGCCAGTCCGGCAGGACTCCGGAGCCGTTGTAGGGCACGTACCGCATCAGCAGGTCCGGCGCGACGCCCTCGGCCAGGCTGGGTGGCGCGACGTCGATCGTGCGGACCCGGCGGGGCGCGTCCAGCCCGTGCCGGCGCAACGACACGGCACCGGGCATCGCGCGCACCAGGTCGGCGTCGTAGCGCGAGATCGTCACCGCGTGCGCGACGGCCGGGACGTCCAGCGCGGCGGCCACCACCGCGCCGACCGCGAAGATCGGGTCGTAGACCACCAGGTCGGGCCGGATCCGCCGGGCCACTTCGAGGTGCGCGTCCACCAGCGGGTCCCAGGCGGCGACGATCTCCGGCTTGCGGGCGTTCATCGCGGCGACCGGGTCGCCCTCCAGCGGGGCGAACAGGTGCGGCACCGTCTCGGCGAACCCGGCCAGCAGCTCCGCGGTGCCGCGGCCCGGCAGCGCGTCCAGCACCGGCAGGCCGGCCCGGCCGACGGCCAGCCCGTCGCCGCCGGTCGCGAACACCGGGTCGTGGCCCGCCAGGCGGAACGCCCAGGCGAGCGGCACGAGCGGGAAGGCGTGCCCGACGGCGGGTGCGGGCAGGAAGATCACGCGCATGGGGCCACCCCAGTCCGGATCCGTGGTGTCGCGGCCAACTCCGGTGACGCGGGAACGGTGTGGACGAATGTAGTGATCCGCCGTCACGCGGGCAATCGCCGCAGCGCCCGCACCACCCGGTCCTGAACGCTTTCCGGCAACGACGGGTACATCGGCAGCGAGAACACCTCGTCGGCGAGGCGCTCGGTGACCGGCAGCGCACCCCGCCGGTAACCCAGGTGGGCGAACCCGGACATCGTGTGCACGGGCCACGGGTAGCTGACGGTGAGGTCGATGTCCTGCGCCCGCAGGCGTTCCAGGACTTCGTCGCGGCGCGGGTGCCGCACCACGTAGAGGTAGTACGCGTGTTCGTTGCCCGGGTTGACACTCGGCAGCACGAGACCGGTGTCCCGCAACGCTTCGTCGTAGCGCCGGGCGATCCGCCGGCGGGCCTCCAGGTAGCCGTCGAGCCGACGCAGCCGGCGTCGCAGGATCTCGGCCTGCACCTCGTCCAACCGGCTGTTGTGGCCCGGCGTGTCCACCACGTAGTAGCGGTCCGCCATGCCGTAGTAGCGCAGCCGGCGCAACGCCGCGTCCACCGCGTCGTCGTCGGTGACGACCGCCCCGCCGTCGCCGTACGCGCCGAGCACCTTGGTGGGGTAGAAGGAGAACGCGGCGGCGGAGCCCATCGCCCCGGCCCGCCGGCCGTGGTGGCGCGCGCCGTGTGCCTGGGCGCAGTCCTCCAGGACCGGCACACCGTGCCTGCGCGCGATCTCGGTCAGCGGTGCCATGTCCACGCACTGCCCGAACAGGTGAACCGGCAGCAGGCACCGGGTCCGCTCGGTGATCGCGTCCTCGACCTGCGTCACGTCCATCAGGTGGTCGTCGGCGCGAACGTCCACGAACACCGGCCGCGCCCCCACCTGGTCGATCGCCACCACGGTCGGCGCGGCCGTGTTGGACACCGTGACGACCTCGTCGCCCCGGCCGACGCCGAGCGCCCGCAACGCGAGCACCAGTGCGTTCGTGCCGTTGTCGACCCCCGCGCAGTGCCGGACGCCCAGGTAGGCGGCGTACTCGGCCTCGAACCCGCGCACGCTGTCGCCGAGGATCAGCCGGCCGGAGCGGAAGACGGTGTCCACGGCGTCGAGCAGGTCGTCGCGTTCGGTCTCGTACTCGTCGAGGTAGGCCCAGACCCGGGTGGTCATCGGGCGGCCCCGAACCGGCTGTGCAGGCAGGCCAGCAGACTGCGGGCCTGGACGTTGACGTAGTGGCTGTGCCGCACCAGGTTCGCGAGCTGGCGCAGCGCGACCCAGCGGTGGTCGGGGGACTCGGCGTCGGCCGGGTGGGTGTCGGTCTCCACGACGAGGTAGCGGTTGCGGGCGTGGTGGAACCGGCCGCCCTCCTCGGACAGCGTGGCCTGGTAGCGGATGCGCCCGGGGTCGGCGGCGAGCACTTCGTCCAGGAACGGCGGGCGGGCCCGCGCGGGCAGCGCCTCCAGCGAGGCCGGGGTGCACTGGACGGTCGGCGCGAGTTCGATGACGTCGACGAAACCCGGCTCCACCCGCGCGTGCGCGAGGACGTGCAGCACGCCGTGGATGCGTTGCGCCAGGAACGCCACCACGCCCTCGCCGTGCGGCCGGATCATCGGCTGCGACCACCGGGCGACCTCGCGCCGCCGCGCGTGCACGTCCACGCCGACCACGTCGAAGAACCGGCCGCTCTCGTGGCTGATCCGCTCGTCGGTGCGCCGCCAGCCGGGCAGCCCGTCCAGCGGAACCTGCCGGGTGTGCACCTCGTGCCGGGTGCGCGCGCCGGTGATCCACATCAGCAGGTCGTCGTCGGTGTGCCGGGCCCACTCGTCCTCGCCGCACGAGCGGATGAGCGCGGCGCGGAAGTCCGAGCCGGTCGCGCCGAGTTCGGCGGCCAGCCCGGGACCGGTGAACGGCAGGCAGGACAGCACCGTCCGGGTGTCCATGTTGACCAGGTCGTCGTGGGCCAGCAGGGCGTGCAGCTCGCCCAGGGTCAGCCAGCGGAAGTCCTCCGGCGGCTCGACCTCCTCGGTGGTCAGCACCACCATGTTCCGGTTGCGCTTGCGCAGGAACCACGCGCCCTGCTCGGACTGCCGCACGTCGGCGACCAGCCGGTCCGGCGGGGGATCGCGGAAGAAGTCCAGCAGCGGCACGGCCTTGCCGCCGTGCACGCGGGTGTAGTTGCTGCGGGTGGCCTGCACGGTGGGCGACAGTTGCAGCCCGTTGCGGTTGCCCGGCTCCGCCTTGGCCTGCACCAGGAACTTCAGCACCCCGTCGAACTCCTTGGCCAGCAGGCCCAGGACGCCGACCTCGGGCTGGTTGACGATGGGCTGGCTCCACTGCTCGACGGGCGCGCCGCGCACCAGCACGCGCAGGCCCTGCACGGTGAAGAACCGGCCGCTGCGGTGGCCCAGGTCGCCGGTCGGCGGGTCGCGCACCCAGCCGGGCAGGTCGGCCAGCGGCACCACGTCGGCGCGCAGCCGGGGGTCGAGCCCGGACAGCCAGCGCCGCGCGCCGGGCGCGTCCGGGCTGGTCAGCGCCGAGCCCGCGATCGCCAGCGCCCTGCCCCGGTGGTCCGGGGCGAACAAGGAGGTCATCTGCCCGCTCCCCAGTTTGCTAAGATTTTATATAGTAACCTGGAACGTCCTGGTGGACCACCCCCTGCCAGAAGTCGTGCACCGCGCCGGCGAGGTCCCGCCGCGCCCGCCACCCCAGCACCTCCCGCGCGGCGGCGGTGTCCGCCACGGTTCTGTCCACCGCGGACCGCCAGCCGCCGGCACCGCGCTCCACCACGGTCGCGGCGGTCCCGCTGATCTCGACCAGCCGCTCGACCAGGTCGCGGACCGGCACCGCGACACCCCGACCGACGTCGACGGCCCGCCCGGCCGCGTCCGCCACCGAGGCCGCCACGACCGCGTCCGCCACGTCCCGCACGTCGACGTAGTCGCGTCGGGCGGTGAGCGGGAAGACCCGGACGACCGGCGGGACCGCGCGCAGCGCCCGCGCCACCCGGCCCAGCAGGCTGGAGCCGGGCAGGCCGGGGCCGACCGCGTTGGCGATCCTCAGGACCACCGCGTCGAGGTCACCGGAGAGCACGGCGGCGGACCCGGCCGCCTTCGCCCGGCCGTAGTGCGTGGCGGGCGGGTCGCCGTGCTCCAGGACCGAGCCGAGGTGCACCAGCCGCACGGGTCTGCCGGCGAGCGCGGCCACGAGCCGTTCGGGCAGGTCGGTGCAGCGGACGGTGATCTCGGCGTCGGACAGGCCCCAGCTGCTGCCCGTGGAGTCCACCACGACGTCCGGGCGGTGGGCGTCGACCAGGGCGCGGAGACCGGCGTCGGACAGGGCGGTCAGGTCGCACGCGACGGCCGGGTGGGCGGTGCCCGTCGGGTTGCGGGCGACCACCGCGATCTCCGCGCCGCGCCGGGCGAAGGCCGTTGCCACGTGCCGGCCGACGAACCCCGTGCCGCCCAGCACGAGCACCCTGGACGCGGGCGCTCTAGGCACGGGCCACCCACAGGCCCCACGCGAACGGCGGCGCGTCGACCCGTTCCGCGACGCACCCGGCGGCCTCGAACGCCGACGCGAACTCGCCGGGCGTGAACAGGCTCAGCTCCGCGGTCTCCGTCGAGTGCCGCAGCCCGCTGTCCCGGTGCGCTTCGGCGTAGTGCACCACCACGCGGATCCGGGACGGCCCGAGGCGGGTCGAGTGCGACAGCCGCACCGTCGCGCCGTCCGGGCCGTCGACCACGTCCCGCGCGACGTACCCGTCGACGAACTCCTCCGGGGCGTACCAGGGTTCGACCACCAGCACCCCGGCCGGCCTCAGGTGCCCGACGAGCCGCCGCACGGTCGCGGCCAGCTCGGTCGGCTCCAGGTGCGCCACCGCGAACAGGCACGTGATCACGTCGAACCGGTCGGGCAGGTCGACGGCGCGCAGGTCGGCGAGGTGGGTGCGCAGTCCCGGCACCCGCGCCCGCGCCGCGGCGAGCATCTCCGGCGCGGCGTCGAGCCCGCTCACCTCGCGGAACCGCGCCCGGAGGAACTCCAGGTGCAGCCCCGTCCCGCACGCCACGTCCAGCAACGCCGCCCGCTCGGGCGCGCGGACCAGCGCCGCCACCGCCCGTGCCTGGGCGGCGTGGTCGCGGCCGCGCGTCAGCATCACCCGGTCGTAGACCTCGGCGTACCCGCCCCGGTAGACCGTCGTCATCGGTCAGACCACCCGCACTCGCGGGACGTAGTGGATCCACCGGCCGCCCGCGTCCCGGAACCCCTGCTCCTTGGCCATGATCTCCTCGGCGTGGTTCCACGCGAACAGCACCGCGTAGTCCGGGTAGGACGCCGCGAACCGCTCGACCGGGTGGACCGGGATGTGCTTGCCGGGCGTGAGCAGCCCTTGTTTCGCCGGCGTCGTGTCGCACACGTAGGACACCAACTCCGGCCCGATGTCGCAGAAGTTGGTCACCGTGGCGCTCTTCGCCGTCGCCCCGTACCCGACCACCTCGCGCCCCTCGGCCCGCAACCGGGTCAGCAACGCGACCAGGTCGTCCCGCACCCGCCGCACGTCCGCCGCGAACTCGGCCAGCCGCGCGGGATCGGCGACGCGGGCCGCGTCCTCCTCGGCCAGCAGCGCGGCGACGGAGGGCGTCGGGGTCCGGCGTCCGGCGCGGGCCAGCGTGCAGCGGACCTCGCCGCCGTGCACCGGCAGCCGCCGGACGTCCACCAGTTCCAGCCCGAACCGCCGGGCCAGACCGCCGACCGACCGCGCGGTGAAGTAGAAGAAGTGCTCGTCGTAGATCTGGTCGAACGCGGTCTTGGCCAGGATGTCGCCCAGGTAGGGGTCTTCGAAGACGAACACCCCGTCGTCGGCCAGCACGGCGTCCACCCCGCGCAGCACCGACTCCACGTACGGGATGTGGCACAAGGTGTTCGCCGCGTAGACCACGTCCGCCGGGCCGTCCGCCCGCCGCACCTCGGCCGCCGTGCGCTCCTCGAAGAACTCCGCCCGCACCCGCACGCCGGACGCCTCGGCGACCCGCGCCACCGCGCCCGACGGCTCGAAGCCCAGGTGCCGCACCCCCAGGTCCCGCAACGCGCGCAGCAGCACGCCGTCGTTGCAGCCCAGTTCCACCACGAACGGGTCCGCCCGGCCCGCGACCAGCTCGGCGGCGGTGCGCGAGAAGTGCTCGCGCATCACCTGCGAGCCGGACGACCGGTATGGGTAGTCGTAGTGGAACATCCGTTCCCGGGGCACCTCGGCGAGCAGTTGGACCATGGTGCAGGAGGTGCACCGGCCGACCACCAGGTCGTGCCGGAACTCCTCGTCGCAAGCCCCCGGCGAGCGGAACGAGTCGGCCAGCGGTTGGCGGCCCAGGTCCAGGAAGGGCGCGGTGGAGCCGCCGCAGGCCCGGCACGGTTCGGTCGTCGCCACCCGTCCGACGGTAGTGCCGCGCGGTCGTGCCGGACACCGCCGTCGCAGCGATCCTCCCACGGGGTCGCCGCCTCACCCGCCGGTGCAGATCGGTATAACTTAATGAAATGACCTGTGGTCGGAGGTGAGCCTCAGGGCGTCGGGCGCGCTTGAGCGCTCATCCCGGTGAGCCCGCCGCGAGCGCGGTGAAATCGGCCACCCGCAGCGTGGGCATCGCCGTGCGGGTGCGCTCGTCGTCCCACTCGCGGGGCAGGGTGACCTCGGTCCGCCCCACCTCGGTGACCCGCTCCAGCAGGTGCAGCGGGCTCTCGTTGAAGCGGAAGTCGTCGGTCGAGCCGACCACCTCGCCGTCGCGCACCACGTGTACGCCGTCCCTGGTCAGGCCGGTGAGCCGGAGCGTGCGGCCGTCGACCTCGCGCAGGTACCACAGCGAGGTCGGCAGCAGGCCGTGCCCGGTCGCGGCGACCATGTCCGCCGTCGACGCCCCACCCGGCGGCCCGTCGAGCACCAGGTTCCCGATGCGCGGCGTGACCCGCCCGCCCGTGCGCCGCGCCGACGCCCTGGTGTGCACCAGGGCGCTGAGGACGCCGTCGGCGATCCAGTCGGTGGGGCCGAGCGCGAGACCGTTGTCCGCCACGGAGGTGTCCGCGCCGGACGTGCGGGCGACCACGAACGGGTCGCACTCCAGGCCGGGCTCCCGGGGATCGCTGCGCAGCGTGAGTGGCAGCGCGGCGAGCCGCTCGCCCAGCCGGGTGCCGCCACCGGGTGCACCGAACGCGCCGCGCCCGGCGGCGGCGTCCTCGGCACCGGCGGACCAGTACAGGTGCCGCAGCAGGTCGGCGGTGCACGACGGCGGCAGCAGCACCTCGTGCCGGCCCGGCCGCAGCCGGATGCGCCTGCGCCCCCGGTCCAGCCCGCGCGCCAGGGAGTCGAGCAGCCCCGGCAGGTCGAGGTCGGCGAGGTCGGACACCTCGACCCCGGCCCACGCCGAGGCGGGCGCGACGGCGTCGCGGGCCGTCAGGTCGACCACGGCGGCCGGCTGCACGTGTCGCAGCCGCGCGCCCGCCGTCGTGCCCAGCAGCGTCGTGCGCACCTCGTGCTCGGCGTAGCCGTGCAGCACGCGGCCCCGCGCGGCGAACTCCCGCGCGGCCTCGGCGATCGCGGCGGCCGGCCCGCCGAGCACGGCCGGTGGCGCGGTGGCCGCCGGGGCGTCCCAGTCCGCCGCCGCCGGCAGGTCCGGTGGCGGCAACGGCTCGACCCCGCTCTCCGCCCCGGCCCGGCGCGCGGCCGACGACGCGGCGTCCACCAGGTCGCGCAGGGCGCGGGCGTCGAGGTCGCCGCTCGCGGCCACCACGGCGGCGGTGCGCCCGGGCGTGATCACGACGACGTGCACCCGCCGGTCGAGCACGTGGCCGGCCCTGGTCGCGGTCGGCCCCGCCCAGCGCAGGTGCGCGTGCGTCGTCTCGTCCACCACGACGGCCACCTGGTCGCCCGGCCGCCCGGCCGCCAGGACCCGGTCGGCCGCCTGGTGCGCGGGGATCACGCGCCCGCTCCGCCCACGTGGCGCACCGGCACCCGGCTGAACAGCGCCGACGGGCAGGCGTGGCTCGCGGCGGCTGCCTGCGCGGGCCGTCCCTTGCCGCAGAGGTCCGCGCCGAAGGCGGTCACCGTGGTCTCGTCGCCGAGCCCGGCGAGCGACGCCCAGAAGTCCGTGGTGGACGAGTGGTAGGCGACCCCGGACAGCGGTTCGGCGAGCCTGCCCGCGCGGATGCGCCGGCAGCGCTGGGCGGTGAACTGGAACGTGGACCGGGTCGAGTCGATCGACCAGCTCGCCGAACCCGCCAGGTGGATGCCGTCCTCGACCCGGCCGATCAGGTCCTCGGTGGAGCACGGCGCGGTCGACGGCGCCAGCGACACGTTCGGCATCCGCTGGAGCGGGACGTGCGAGGCCGACTCGGCGTAGGAGCAGCCGTTGGACCGCGCCGCGCCGATCGCGGCGGCCGTGCAGCGGTCCACCTGGAAGCCGGTCAGCACGCCGCGTTCGACCAGGGTCCACGACTGGGCGGCCACGCCCTCGTCGTCGTAGCCGGTGGTCGCCATGCCGTGCGGCGCGGTGCGGTCGGCGGTCACCGTCATCAGCTCCGAGCCGTAGCGCAGCGAGCCGAGCAGGTCCGGCGTGGCGAACGTGGTGCCCGCGTAGCTGATCTCGTGGCCGAGGGCGCGGTCCAGCTCGGTGGCGTGGCCGACCGACTCGTGCACGGTCAGCCACAGGTTGGAGGGCTCGATGACCAGGTCGTACGCGCCGGGGGCGACGGGTCGGGCGCGGAGCTTGGCGGCGAGCTGGTCGGGCATGGCCGCCACCTCGCCGGCCCAGTCCCAGCCCGAGCCGCCCAGGTACTCCCAGCCGCGCGCGGTCGGTGGGCCGCACGACCGCAGCGTCTCGACGTGCCCCGTGCGGGGGTGCGCGCCGGCGATCAGCACCTGCGGGTGCACGCGCACGCTTTGCTGGGTGGTCGTGGTGCCCGCGAGGTCGGCGTAGAACCGGTTCTCCCGGGTCGCGACGCACTTGGCGAGCACGGAGGACACCGGGGCGGCGGCGAGCAGGGCGGCGCTCCAGCCGGCGAGGAGGGCGGCGCGTTCCGGCTCGGGGACGTCGAACGGGTCGAGGTCGTGCGCCGACACCCACACCGCCTCGTGGTGCACGGGCTCGTCGGCGAACTCCACGCCGCCGGCCAGCGGCTCGCCGGCCAGCGCGACCTCCCGGGCGCGGTCGGCGGCGTCGGCGGCGGCCTCGGGCGTCAGCACGGAGGTGGCCGCGAAACCGTGGCCCCGCGCGGTGAACAGCCGCACGGACAGCGCGGTCTGCTCGGTGTCGGAGGACGCCGCCGTGCGTGCGTCGCGCAGCAGCAGGTGCCCGCGTCGGGTCCGCACGATCTGCACGGCGGCGTGCCGTGCGCCGAGCAGCCGCGCGCGGTCCAGGGCGGCGTCCGCCAGCCGACGCAGGGGCAGGGCGAGGAACGCCTGATCCACCGGCACCACTCCTCCCACGGCCGCACGCCGATACGACACTAGTAAAAACTAAAGTAACAGCATATCGGCCAGGTGATGGCGGGAACATCCGCCGAGGGTGGCTCACGTCCGCGGCTGCGGTGCGACGCCCCCGGGCGGTGCCACGGCGGCGCGGGGCGGCCGCGGGACTCGGGCGGGGCGGCCCGGCAGGACAGGTGTCGCCATCGCCGCCGACCGTCGCCACGCCCGTCGTGGTGCCGGGGTTCGTACGGCTGCGGCCGTTCGCCGCCGGCGCGATGCTCGGGATGTCCGGCGTCGTCCGGTCCGGCTCGGCCGGGGCCACTCGTCGGTGCGCCAACCGTGCGACCGCTGATCGCCTGGTCACGGCGTGGGCCGGGGTCGGCGCCGCCGCCGCGACGGGCTTGCCGCCGGGTGCGCGGCCCGACTCGCGGCGGTGGAGTGGCCGGGGCGGGGCCCGGGCGCCCCGGCCACGTCGCGGCCGAGGGGTGGTTCGCGCTTCGCGCGCCCGCCGGAGGTGGCCGCCGCGACGGCGCGGCAGCGGCCGGTCGACTCCGTGAACCCGGCCCCCCGGAGGCGTGGTGAGCTGCTGAGGCCCTTGTATGCCACGTGGATTAAGTGCTAAAAACGGTAGTGGTTGACGGGCCTCGATGGGTCAGAAGCCGATCGTCGTCGGAGGGGCAGGCGCCATGCGCACACGGCATCACCCCACCTGGACACCCGACGTGGAGCTGTTCGTCGCGGATCTGCCGAAGGCCGAGCTGCACGTCCACCTGGAGGGCGCGTTGCGCCCGACGACGCTGCTGGAGCTGTCCCGGCGCAACGGCAGCGGGTTCGCCGGCCTGGACGGGCGGTGGATCGCCGAACGCTTCCGGTTCCGCGACTTCCGGCACTTCGCGCAGCTCTACCGGTCCTGCACCGACGCCTTCCGCGAGCCCGGGGACTTCTCCCGGGCGGTGGCGGAGCTGGCCGACGACCTCGCGCCGCAGGGCGTCGTGCACGCCGAGGTCACCTGCTCCGCGATCACCCACCACCGCGACCGGGGGATGCCGTTCGACGAGGTGGTCGACGGGCTCTGGGACGGTGCCGGGCGCGCGTGGCGCGACCACGGCATCAGCGTGCGGTTCGTCCTGGACCACGTGCGCGACCTGTCCGAAGAGGACTGCCTGCTGACCGCCGAGTGGTGCGTGCGGGGCCGGGATCGCGGTGTGGTGGCGCTCGGGCTCGGTGGAGACGAGTCCGGCCGCAGCGCGTCGCTGTTCGGCCGGGCGGTGCGGTGGGCGCGTGACCGCGGCGTCGCGTTCGTCCCGCACGCCGGCGAGTCGGCGGGTGCCGACGCGGTGCGTGACGCGCTGCGGTTCGACCCGGTCCGGCTCGGGCACGGCGTGCGCGCCGCCGAGGACCCCGCCGTGGTCGCGGAACTGGTGGAGCGCGGCACCGTGCTGGAGATCTGCCCGACGAGCAACCTGCGCACCGGGGTGGTCGCCGACCTGGCCGACCACCCGGTGCGCCGCTTGCGGGCCGCGGGCGTGGCCGTGGTGCTGGGCTCCGACGACCCGGTGCTGTTCGGCTCGTCCACCCTCGGCGAGTACCGGGTGGCCCGCGCCGGGCTCGGCTTCGACGTCGCCGACCTCGTGGCGGCGGCCCGCACCTCGCTGGAGTCGAGCCTGCTCGACGTCCGCAGACGTGGCCGATTACTGGCCGCGCACGACGCGCACGTCGCACGGTGGGGGACTGCCGGGTGAGCGCCGGTCAGGTGCGCGGGCCCGGGGGCTGAGCACCCGCCGGTGGCCGCAGCGGTGCGGCCCCACACCGCATGCACAAGCGATTCCGCCGCACGGAATCAATAGATTTCCGGTACCGCGCGCGGGCCGGTCGCGCGACCTATCCGGCGAATGGTCCACGGATTGCCCGGGGGCTTATTACCTGCCGGGTGGACAAACCTTTGCCTACTTCAACTTATCCGCCGCTCACCTGCTGTCCGGCGACTCCGGACGATCTTCTACGGCAAACGTGTGAAGTTCCGGACTCAGGTTGAGGAGGCACGTCGATGCTGGTAGAAACGGTACGACGGCGTCGAGGCCGTGTTTGGCGCAAGACGCCCGCACGGTCCGCGTGAATCGTAGACCATTGCCAAATGGATGGGGCGGCAGTGCGCGAATACCACCGAAGCGGAACGCTTCGCAGCGTGCCCCGATTGCGTTCGCCGCTGCGTCTGCCGCTCTTTCTCGCGGATTTCGGCGCACGTGGTTTCCGGGTCGACCGACCGGCCGCCCGGAGCGTCCTGGAGGATCACGCCCGCAGTTTCCTGCGTGGTTTCAACCTCGCCTCCGCGAGGTGGGCGGCGCCGCACGACGAGCTGCACGGGCGGATCCCGGACGAGGAGCGCGGGTTCGCCTACGAGGGCGCGGCGATGTACGCGGGCATCCTCGACCTGATCACGGCGGGCCGGGCGCGGGCCGTGCGCCGGCTGCTGGCCGGCCCCGGGGACCGGTACGTGCACCTGATCCACGTCGGCGCGGGCTGGCTGTTCACCCCGGCGCGGATCGCGGCGGCGCCGCGCCTGCCCGACGACCCGCTGCTGCGCTGGCTGGCGCTGGACGGCTCCGGCTTCGGCGAGGTGTTCTTCGGTGGCCTGCGCGCGCTGCACCGGCGCGCCGCGAGCCGTCCCGGCCCGGAGTGGGAGGCGCGGCTCGCCGGCTGCGGGCGCGCCCTGTGGTTCGCCGAGTCCGCCGATCCGGACGGCATCGCGGGCGTGGTCGCCCGGGCCGCCGAGCCCGCGCGCCCGCACCTGTGGGCCGGTGTCGGCCTGGCCGCCACCTACGCGGGTGGCGTCGACGACGACGTGCTCGACCGCCTGGGGGCCGCCGCCGCGCCGCACCACGACCACTTCGGCCAGGGCGTCGTGTTCGGCGCCGCCGCCCGGCACCGGTCGGGCATCGTGCCCGCCCACACCGCGCGCGCCGCGACGCGGCTGCTCGGTGTCGCGGTCGACGACGCGGCCCGGTGGAGCGAGAGCACCGCGACCGACCTGCGCGCCTCGGCCGACGTCCGCTCGTACCTGCTGTGGAAGGAAAGGCTGCGCGGACTGGTCGCCGCACGCCGCTGACTCGACCGGGGGAGTGCGAAGCCCATGCGGATCAAAGCACGACAGTTGCTGGTCACCGCCGTGATCGTCGTCCTGTGCGCGGCAGCCAGCCTGATGGTGGTGCGGCCCGCGCTCGGCGGGGCCGAGGCGGGTGCGCTGGCCGCCCGCTACCGCTTCACCGCCGAGGTGGTGAACCAGGTGCCGCCGGGCGCCCGCACCGAACGCGCCGTCGCGCCCGGCCTGCGGGACATCCGGGGCTGGATCTCCTCCGTCGGCGCGGCGGCCGGCCTGTCCGACGTGCGCGGCACCGGGCGGCCCGGCGACCTCTGCCTGGTCGACCCGCGCGACGACTCCGTGACGCTGCGCCCGGCCCGACCGTCCGATAGCGACGGTTACCCGCCGGTGCGGCTGGTGCCCGCCGGCCTCGCCTACGACCGCACGATGGCGCCCATGGGGTGCGTGCCCGTCGACATCGACGCCGACGGCGACGTCGACCACGTAGTCCACTACTGGGGCCGCTCGCCGGTGGTCTTCCTCAACACGGCGGGCCCCGGCGTGCCCACCCCCGCCGGCTACCGGGCGGTCGAACTGGTCTCCCCGATGCAGGTCTGGAACTCCGAGACGCTCAACGTCGGCGACGTCGACGGTGACGGCAACCTCGACCTCCTGGTGGGCAACTACTTCCCCGACGGCGCCCGTGTGCTCGACCCGGACGCGGGCGACGAGACCCGCATGCAGATGCAGGACTCGATGGCGCTGGCCCGCAACGGCGGCACCAACCGGCTGCTGCTGACCAAACCCAGCGGACGCCCCGACGAACTGCCCGCCGTGACCGACGCCGGCACCGCGCTCACCCGCGACGCGGCCCTGTCCTGGACCCTGGCGACCGGCCTTCAGGACCTCACCGGCGACGGCCTGCCGGAGATCTACCAGGCCAACGACTTCGGCCCCGACCAGCTGATGCTCAACGAGTCCACGCCCGGCCACGTGAAGCTCACCGAGATCCGCGGCGAGCGCGACCTGACCACGCCGAAGTCGATGGTGCTGGGCAACGACTCCTTCAAGGGCATGGGCGTGACGTTCACCTACGACCGCGACGCGCCGCTGCCCACGATCGTGGTCAGCAACATCACCACGCCGTTCGCCCTGCACGAGAGCAACTTCGCGTTCGCCCCGGACGGGTCCCCGGCGGACCTGGCGGCGGGCCGCCTGCCGTTCCGGGACCGCGCCGAGGCCCTGGGCCTGTCCAGGTCCGGCTGGTGCTGGGACGTGCGCGCCGGCGACTTCGACAACGACGGCGTGGACGAGATCATGCAGGCCAACGGGTTCCTCAAGGGCGAGGTCGACCGGTGGCCGCTGTTGCAGGAACTGGCCATGGGCAACGACGAACTGCTGCACCACCCGGCGTTCTGGCCGCACTTCCGGCCGGGCGACGACCTGTCCGGCCACGAGCCCAACCGGTTCTACGCGCGCGGCCCGGACGGCCGCTACACCGACCTCGCCCGGGAGACCGGCGCGGTGGCCGCCGACGACAACACCCGGGCGCTCGCCTTCGGCGACGTGGACGGTGACGGCAGGCTCGACGTGGTCGTGGCCAACCAGTGGGAGAACTCGGTCCTGCTGCACAACACCGCCGCCGCCGGGCCCTCCGCCGCGCTGCGCCTGGTGCGCCCCGCCCCGGCGGGCCCCGGCGGCGCGGTGACCCCGGCGATCGGCGCGCAGGTGCGGCTGCACCACCCCGACCGGCCGCAGCGCGCCCAGCTCTACCCGGCCAACGGGCACACCGGCGTGTCGGCCCCCGAACTGCACTTCGCGCTGCCCGGCGGCGACCCGGTGCCCGCCACCGTGAACTGGCGCGACGCGTCCGGGCAGCACGAGGCGCGGGTCCAGGTGCGGCCCGGCCGCTCGACCATCCTGCTCGACACCGACGGAACGGCGGAAGTGCGATGACGACCACCCCGACGCGACCCGAACTCGACCGAGGCGCACCGGCGGTCGCGACGCGGGCGCCGGCCGGGGCGCCCGCCGCCCCCGCCGGCCTGAGCCCGGCCGAGCGCAGGGTCAAGGCGCTGATCCGCTTCGCCGCCTCCATCACCGTGTTCAACGTCCTCGGCCACACCGTGCTCGGCTTCGAGCAGGCGCCGATCACCCCGGTCGTCGCCGTGCTGGTCAGCTACGCCAGCGCCCTGCTGTTCGAGGCGCTGGACGCGTGGGCCACCGGACGGCGAGCCGCCTACCTGGGCGGGTTCCGCGCCGCCGCGGTGTTCCTGCTGCCGCCGCACATCACCGGCCTGGCCTGCGGGATGCTGCTGTGGGGCAACTCCTCGCTGTGGCCCTACGTGTTCGCCGTCGTGGTGGGCAACGGCAGCAAGTACCTGGTGCGCCTGCGCGTCGACGGCAAGCTGCGCCACGTCCTCAACCCGTCGAACACCGGCATCGCCGTGGTCCTGGTGCTGTTCCCGTGGGTGGGCATCGCGCCGCCCTACCACTTCACCAGCTTCACCACCGGCACCCTGGACTGGCTGATCCCCCTCGGCGTGCTGATGGCGGGCACGATGCTCAACGCCAAGCTCACCGGCAAGTCGCCGCTGATCCTCGCCTGGGTCGGCGCGTTCGTGCTCCAGGCCGTGCTGCGCTGGCTGCTGCTCGACCACGCGCTGCTCGGCGCGCTGGTCCCGATGACGGGCCTGGCGTTCATCCTGTTCACCAACTACATGATCACCGACCCGGGCAGCACGCCGTCCTCCCGGCGCGGCCAAGTGGTCTTCGGCGTGACCACGGCGGTCGTCTACGCGCTGCTCGTGGTGGACGAGATCTCGTTCGGCCTCTTCTTCGCCCTGGTGATCACCTGCCTGCTGCGGGCCGTGGTGCTCGTGATCGCGTCGCGGCGCAAGACCGCCGACGCGCCGGCCGCCGCCGATCCGGTGGCCCCGGTGGCGTCATGAGCCGCTCCGCCGGGGTGGCCGTGGTGGGCCTGGCGTGCCGCTACCCCGACGCCGACTCGCCCGCGCAGCTGTGGGAGACCGTCCTGGGCCGGCGGCGGGGCTTCCGCCGGCTGCCCGGCGGCCGGCTGTCCGAGGGCTACCTGGGCTCGGCCGACGACCTCGACCGCACCTACGTGACGCACGCGGGCCTGCTGCGCGACTGGCGGTTCGACCGGGAGCGGTTCGGCGTGCCGGGCCCGCTGCACCGCGCGGTGGACCAGGTCCACTGGCTCGCCCTGGAGACCGCCGCCGACGCCCTGGCCGACGCGGGGTTCCCGGACGGCCGGGGCCTGGACCGGGACCGGGTGGGCGTGCTGCTGGGCAACACGATGACCGGCGAGTTCTCCCGGGCCGCGCAGTTGCGCGGGCGGTGGCCGTTCATCCACCGCGCCGCCGCCGCCGCGCTCGCGGGCGCCGGGATCGACGACGAGCGGGCGGGGCAGGTCGTCGGCCTGCTGCGCGACCTGGTGCGCGACCCGTTCCCGGTGCCCAACGACGAGACGCTGGCGGGAGCGCTGTCCAACACCATCGCCGGCCGGGTGTGCAACCACTTCGACTTCCACGGCGCCGGCTTCACCGTGGACGGTGCCTGCGCGTCGAGCCTGATCTCGGTGATGACGGCCGGCCGCGCGCTGCTCGCAGGCGACCTCGACTTCGCGCTGGCGGGCGGCGTGGACCTCAGCCTCGACCCGTTCGAGCTGGTCGGCTTCGCCCGGACCGGCGCGCTGGCGGTGGACGAGATGCGGGTCTACGACGAGTCGCCCACCGGGTTCCTGCCCGGCGAGGGCTGCGGCGTGGTGGCCCTGATGCGCGCCGACGACGCCGAGCGCGCCGGGCTGCGCACCTACGCGGTGCTGGCCGGCTGGGGCACCTCGTCGGACGGCGCGGGAGGGCTGACCCGGCCCCGCTCGCACGGCCAGTCGCTGGCGATGGCGCGTGCCTACCGGATGGCGGGCGTCGCGCCGCACGCGGTCGAGCTGGTCGAGGGGCACGGCACCGGGACCAGGGTCGGCGACGAGGTCGAGCTGACCGCGCTGATCGGGGTGCGCGGCGACGGGTCGGCCCGTGCGGCGCTCGGCTCGGTCAAGGCCAACATCGGCCACACCAAGGCCGCGGCCGGGGCGGCCGGGCTGATCAAGGCCGCGCTCGCGGTGCACCACCGGGTGCTGCCGCCGACCACCGGCGTGGAGTCGCCGCACGAGCTGCTGCGCCGCCCGACGACCCCGCTGCGGCTGCTCGGCGAACCCGAGCCGTGGCTCACCGCCACACCGCTGGCCTCGGTGTCGGCCATGGGCTTCGGCGGCGTCAACGCCCACGTGGTGCTGCGCGGCCGGCCCGCCACGGCCGCCACCGGGTTGCCGCCCCGCGTCGTGGCGCTCGGCCGCCGCGCCCCGCGCCACGCGATCGTGCTGCTCGACGCCCCCGACCCGGCCGCGCTGGCGGAGCGGGTGGGCGTCCTCGCCGACCTCGCCCCCCGGCTCAGCACCGACGAGGTGCACGACCTGGCGGCCACCCTGCACGCCGGGCGGCACGGCCTCGGCGCGGTGCGCTGCGCGCTGGTCGCCGGCACGCCGGACCGCCTGCACCGCGCCGCCACCGCCGCGCGCGACCACCTGGCCGCGTGGAACGGCGCGTTCACGTTGGACGAGAAGGCGGGCGTCGTGCTCGCGTCGGGCGCGGCGGCCCGCGTCGGCGTGCTGCTGCCGGGCCAGGCGGCACCGGTCCGCGCCGACCTCGGCGCGTGGGCGGACGACCTCGACGTGCCCGCAGCGGGCGGGGTCCGGCTCGTGGACGGCGCGCGGGACACGGCGGTCGCCCAGCCCGCGATCGTGCGCCAGTCCCTCGCCGCCCTGGCGTGGCTCGACGCCTCCGGCTGCCGCCCGGTCGGCGCGGTCGGGCACAGCCTCGGCGAGATCGGCGCGCTGGCGTGGGCGGGCGCGCTGGACCCGGCGACCGCGCTGGACCTCGCGGTGGCCCGGGGCCGGGTGATGGCCCGCTACGGCCGGCCCGGGACCACCATGGCCGGTGTCGGTGCCGGACCCGACCGGGTCGCGGCCCTCGCGGACGGCCTGGACGTCCAGGTCGCCGGGTTCAACGGCCCGGAGCAGACCGCGGTGGCCGGGCGGGTGGACGACGTCGAACGGCTCGTGGCACGGGCGCGCGGGGAGGGGATCGCGGCCACCGCGCTGCGCGTCTCGCACGGGTTCCACAGCAACGCCATGGACGACGTGGTGGAGCCGCTGCGCGCGGAGCTGGCCGGGATCGCGTTCGCCCCGCCCGCCCGACCGGTGTTCTCCACCGTCACCGGCCGGGAGCTGGCCGCCACCGCCGACCTCGCCGGACTGCTCACCGACCAGGTGACCCGACCGGTGCGGTTCACCGAGGCCGTCCGCGCCCTCGCCGAGCGGTGCGACCTGCTCGTGGAGGCCGGTCCCGGCACCACGCTGACCGACCTGGCCCGGGTCGCCGTGCCCGGGGTGCCGGTGTTCTCCCTGGACAGCGGTGATTCCCGGCGCCACGCGCTGGCCACGGCCGCGCTCGCGGCGTGCGCCGCGGGCCACCTCGACGCGTGGTTCGCGGGCCGCCCGCACCGCCCGCTCGGCCTGGACGCGCCGGTCGAGCTGCTCGCCAACCCGTGCGAGACCGGCGTGCCCGGCGGGTGGCGGCCGGCCGTCGACGTCCCCGAGCAGCGCCCCCGGCCCGCCGAGGAGGACGTGCCGCAGCGGCGCGCGGCGGCGGACGCCGACCCGGTCGAGGTGGTGCGGGCGCACCTGAGCCGCGTGCTGGAGCTGCCCGCCGCGGGCATCCGGCCCGACAGCACCCTGCTCGGCGACCTGCACCTCAACTCCCTCCAGGTGGTCCAGGTGGTGGCCGCCATCGCCGCCGTGCTCGGCAGACGCCCGCCGGGGGTCGCGTCGTCGGTCGTGGACGCCACGGTCGCCGACGTCGCCGACCTCCTGGCCGCCCAGCCGCTCGCGGTCGAGGAGGCCGCCGGCGTGCTGCCCGCCGGCTTGGCGGGCTGGGTGCGCGCCTTCGAGCACCGCTGGACGCCGTTCGACCCGGTGGAGCCACCCGCGCCCCCGGGCGAGTGGGCGGTGGACGCGCCACCCGGCCACTGGCTGCACCGCGCGCCGCTGCCGGGTGCCGGCCTCGCGGTCTGGCTGGCCGACACCGGGCCCGGGGAGGTGGCCCGGGTGCTCGCCCTGGTCGCGCGGAACCGGCCTGAGCGCCTCGTGGTCGCCCACGCCGGCCACCCGGCCGCCGCCGCCACCGGCCGCAGCGCCGCCGTGGAGCTGCCCGGCTGCGCGGTCACCGTGGTCGAGGTCCACGACGAGCGCGTGGACCCGTGCCTGATCGCCGCCGAGGGGTACCGGGAGCTGCGGATCACCCCGGCGGGACGCGCCGAGCGGGTCGCCACCCACCTGCGGGTGCCGGGTCCGGCGGGCGAGCCGCCGCTCGGGCCCGGCGACGTCTGCCTGGTCACCGGCGGGGTGGCGGGCATCACCGCCGAGTGCGGCGCGGCCCTGGCCCGGCGCACCGGCTGCACGCTGGTCCTGGTCGGCCGCTCCGCCGTCGACGCGCCCGGCGTCCTCGACGCGCTCGGGGACGGCGTCGCCGCCCACTACGTGCGGGCCGACGTCACCGATCCCGCCGACGTGGCGCGCCTGGTGGCCGCCGCCGCCGCGCTCGGCCACGTGCGCGGCCTGCTGCACGGCGCGGGCGTCAACACCCCGCAGCGGATGGACGCGGTGAGCGCGGAGTCGTTGCGGCGGACGCTGGAGCCCAAGGTCACCGGGCTGCGCCTGCTGCTCGCCGCCGCGCCGACGCTGCGGCTGGTGGTCGGCTTCGGCTCGATCATCGGTCGGCGGGGGCTGCCCGGCCAGGCCGAGTACTGCGTGGCCAACGACTGGTTGCGCGCCGAGGTCGAACGCGCCTCGGCGGCGACCCCGGGGTGCCGCTTCCACCTGCTGGAGTGGTCGCTGTGGTCGGGGCTGGGCATGGGGGAGCGGATGGGCGTGGTCGACGCCCTCACCGCCACCGGCATCACCCCCGTCACCGCGGCGGACGGCCCGCCCGCGCTGCTGCGGGTGCTGGCCGACCCCGAAGCCCCGGTGACGCTCCTGCTCGCCGGCCGGTTCCCCGCCGGGCCGACGCTCGCGGTCGCCGGACCGGTGCCGGAACCGCTGCGGTTCACCGAGGACCTGCCGGTCCGGGTCGCCGGGGTGGAGGCCGTGGTCGAGGCGTCGCTGTCCCTCGGCGACGACCCGTACCTGGACGAGCACCGCGTGGAAGGCGTGCCCGTGCTGCCGGCCGTGATCGGCCTGGAGGCCATGGCGCAGGCCGTGGACGCGGTGTCCGGCGGCCCGCAGCGGTGGGAGTTCGCCGACGTCGACCTGCGCAGCCCGGTCACCGTGGAGGAACGCGGTTCGCGCGTCGTGCGGGTGCTCGCCCTGGCCTGCGGGCACCCGGACGACGGCGTGCGGGTCGCCCTGCGCGACGAGTCCGACGCCTTCGGGACCGACCGCTTCACCGCCGTGGTGCGCGGGGCGGCCCCCGCCCCCGCCCGACCGGGGTTCGCGGCGGCCGACGACCCGCCCCACCACGAACACGACGGGGTGCACCCCTTCTACGGGTCGCTGCTGTTCCACAGCGGGCGGTTCCGCCGCCTGCTGGACTACCAGCGGCTGTCCGCGTTCGAGGTCGTCGCGCGCGTCCGCGCCGAGCCGGAGAGCACCTGGTTCTCCGACTTCCACCGCCAGCGGCTGCTGCTCGGGGACCCCGGCGCCCACGACGCCGCCCTGCACGTGCTGCTGGCGTGCGTGCCGCACCGACGGGCGCTGCCGGTGGGCGCGGACCGGTTCACCGTGTGGCGCGCGCCGCGCGGTGTGCTGCGCGTGCACGCCGTGGAACGCTCGCACACCGCCGACGACTACGTGTTCGACGTGGACGTGGTGGACGCGGCGGGTGCGGCCGTGGCCCGCTGGGACGGTCTGCGGCTGCACGCCGTCGGCCCGGCGTCGTGGGAACGGCCGCTGCCGGTGTCGCTCGTCGGGCCGCTGCTCAGCCGGCGGATCGCCGAACTGGGCGTGGCCCGGCGGGTCGAGCTGGTCCTGGCGGGCGCGGACCGGACCGGACCGGACGGCTGGACCGCCGCCACCGGTCGCGGTCACGTGCTGCTCGCCCGCGCGGACCACCCGGTCGGCGTGGCCTGGGGCGCGGACGGGCCCGGCGCGGCGGCGCGGGCCGACGGCGAGACGGTCACCTGCGTCGAGGGCAAGCTGGACGAACCGGTCGAGGTGGTCGCCTGCCGGGTGGCCGCCGCGCGCGCCGCGCTGGCCGGGGTGCGGGTCGACCGGTCCGCGCCCCTGGAGGTGGACGAGGTCACCGACGACGGGCTCGTCGTGCTCTCCGCACCGGGAGCCGTCGCCGCGGTGGCCCGGCCCCGGGTCGACGGCCTCGGGTCGCCGGTGCTCGCCGTCGCGGTGGGAAGGAGCTGACGTGCGGGAATACATCTTCCGGCACCGGGTCATGTTCGACGAGACCAACCTCGTGGGCAACGTCTACTTCGCCCACTACCTGCACTGGCAGGGCCACTGCCGGGAGGCGTTCCTGGCCGACCACGCGCCCGGCGTGCTGCGCGAGGTCCGCGCGGGCGGCCTCGCGCTGGTCACCGTGTCCTGCTCGATGGAGTACTTCGCGGAGTCCTACGCGCTGGACGAGATCGAGATCGGCATGCGGTTGCGCGGCTCGCGCGGCAACCGGGTGGAGATGGACTACGAGTTCCGCCGCGACGGCCGGCTGGTGGCCCGGGGCCGGCAGGCCGTGTCCTGCCTGCGCCGCACCGAGGACGGGGTGCTGCCGGTCCGCGTCCCGGACGAGCTGTCCAGGGCGCTGGTCCCCTACGAGGCGGGGGCGATGACGTGACGCGCGGGGAGTCGAGGAGCTGATGCCCGTGCCGAGCGGAAACGACGACCGCCAGTTCTGCGCGCTGGCGGCCGGCCTGGACGTGGTGGGCGACCTGTGGAGCCTGCTCGTGGTCCGCGAGCTGCTGGTGGCCCCGGCGGACGAGGAGGAGCTGCTGGCGGGCATCCCCGGCATGGACCGCGAGCTGCTGGCCGACCGGCTGGACGCGCTGTGCGGCAGCGGTGTGGTGGAGCGGGGTCGCGACTACCGGCTGACCCCGCTCGGCCGCCGGCTGCACGAGCCGCTGGCCCTGCTGGCCCGGTGGGGCCGGAACAACCCGTCGTGACGGGTCAGCCCCACCGCTGCCCGTTGAGCAGGTCGTCCAGCCGGATCGCCTTGAGCCGGCGGGCGGCGAAGTCGCAGTACCAGATGCTGTAGCCGTCCCACGCCATCCCGGTCGGCTTGCCCTCGACCCGCGCGGTGCCGATGATCTGCCCGGCGGTGGTGTCCACCACGCGCACCAGGCCGGTCTCGAACTCCGCGTACACCACCATCCGGTTGACCGACGTCAGACCGGACGGCGACCCGACGACCGGGATCTCCCGCTGCACGGTCATCGTCTCGAAGTCGCGCAGCTGGAGCACCGCCGGCTCGCGCAGGCACATCCACACGCCCGCCGCGCCCGCCTCGACCCCGCACAGCCGCCCGCTGGGCGGGTCCACCGGCTTGGTGCCCACCACCTCGCCCGACACCGGGTCGACCAGCACGATCCGCTTGGGCCGGCCGCCGACCTGGCACAGCACGCCGTCGTGGTGGGTCAGGTCCGCGCGGACGCGCCCGCACTCCAGCTCCCGCAGCACCTCGCCGCGCCGGGGGTCGACGGCCCAGATCCGCCCGGCGTCCTGGTCGGAGTGCCACAGCACGCCGCCCGACCAGGTCAGGCCGCACAGGTAGGCGCCCGGCGAGGGCAGCGAGCGCACCACCGGGACGGTCGTGGGAGCGGTCGTCACGGCGCCTCCTCCAGCCACACGTTGGACAGGTCGAACCACCGGTCGATGGTGGGCATCGGGATCGCGTCGCGGATCCGCCTGCCGGTCAGGTGCGGGATGGTCGGCGCGTGCTCCAGGATCGGCACGATCGCCGCGTCCCGCATGACCCGCACGTCGATCTCGTGCCACATCCGGTAGGACCGCTCGTGGTCGGTGGTGGCGAGGGCCTCCTCGATCAGGTCGTCCACCGCCGGGTTGCTGTAGCAGCCGTAGTTGCTGGTGCCCCGCGTCCGGTTGGTCTGGAACATCGGCTGGAGGAACGAGCGCCCGTTGTCGCCGAACCAGTCGGGCGTCCACGAGGGCGCGCTCAGGTCCCAGCTGCCCGCCTCGGCGTGCGACGGGTCCTGGAGGTAGGCGTAGTAGTGGGCGTGCCCCAGCGGCAGCAGCTCGACGGTGACCCCGGCCCGTTCCAGGTCGCGGGCGAAGGACTTGGCCACGCCGGGGTTCGCGTCGACGTCGCGGTGCAGGAAGGTCAGCACCAGACCGTCGGGGTAGCCCGCCTCGGCCAGCAGCCGGCGGCACGCGTCCGGGTCGCCGCGGTCGCCGGGCGTCGGGTACAGGTCGAAGGGCACGTACCCGTCGTTGCCCGGCGGGATCGCCGACCGCGCTGGGCGCATCACCGTGCCCGCCGCGAGTTCGTCGTAGATGTCCAGGATCGCGATCTTGTCCAGGGCGTGCGCGAGCGCCCGCCGGACCTCCGGCCGCGCCAGCGCGCCGCCGTTGTTCGGGCTCACCGTGTTGAACACGACGTAGGGGTTCAGCGCGTAGCCGAGGTCGTTGCCCGGGTGGGTGGGGTTGGTCCCGTAGGGCTCGGTCACCGGCGAGGCCCAGGACAGGTCGGCCTCGTCGGAGACGATCCTGCGGCGGACCGCGGCCGGGTCCGCGTGCTCCATCGTGACCTCGACCGCGTCGACGTGCTGGTTGCGCACGGCGTCGCTCGACTTGGCCCAGACCGGGTTGCGCTCCATTCGCAGGAACTTGCCGTGGTCGTAGTCCACCAGCCGGTAGGGGCCGTTGGAGCGGACCTCGCGGCGGAAGTCGGGCCCGTCGGGCACCAGCCCGTCGTACTCGACCGGCGCCGCCGAGGCGAACGGCATCGCCAGGATGTTCAGGAAGTCGGAGGCGGGCCGGACCAGCTCGAACACCAGGGTCCGGTCGTCGAGCGCGCGGATGCCGTCGATCTCGTGCCCGTTCTGGAACGCCGCGAGTTCGGCCGGCGTCGCGTCGGCGTGCGGGACGGCGGCGGCGTACGCCGAGGCGAACTCGGCCATGCCGCGGATGGTGCTGGTGAAGTACCGGATCGCACCGGCGCCGCACACGGGGTTGCACATCCGCTTGAAGCCGCGGATGACGTCGTGGGCGGTGACCGGGCGCGGCGGGGCGGTGTCCCACAGCACGTCGGGGCGCAGCCGGATCGTGTAGGTCAGGTGGTTCACGGTCAACCCGGCGTTGTAGGTCGTCGGCACCTCGACCGCGAGGTCCGGCACCGGCGCGATCGCGCGCCAGTCCCGCAGGTCCGCGACCGCCGGGTAGGTGAACAGCTGCCGGGCGAACAGCCGGATGACCTGGTGGCCCAGGGCGTAGTAGGCCGACGCCGGGTCGACGTGGTCCATGCTGCCCGGCCCGTAGAGCCGAAGAGTGCCCCCGCGCCGCGGTTCGGTGCTGCTCATTCTGCTCGTGACCTCCAGGATCGGGTGGGTCAGGACAACTCGTCGGCCAGCTGGACCATGATCTTGAGCGCGCGGTCGATCTCGTCGTGGTGGTTGAACAGGTGGGTGCAGATCCGCGCCGCGTAGTGGATGTGCGGCGACCCGGGCACCTCGAACTCGACCCACCTGATCCAGATGCCGTGCACGCTCTCCAGGCGGTCGACGAACTCCATGATCTTGTTGATGTTCCAGGCGTCCTCGGGGGCGCGGAACGGCTTGAACGCCACGATCGGCGCGTGCAGGCCGGCGTCGGCCAGCGGGGAGTACAGCGCCCGCTCGCCGAAGTTCTCGACCACCCGCTGCTTGACGTACCAGCCCAGTTCCAGCACCCGCTGCTCGATGCGCCGGCGGCCGATCCGGTTCCAGATGTCGCACGCGTTGGCCAGGGCGGCGGCGCGGCCGATGTTCGCGCTGCCGGCGCTCTGCAGGTAGTCGCCGATGTTGGCGGTCTCGACGGAGGTCCGGGTGCGCTTGGGCATGTCGCCCACGAGCGGGTACCAGGTGGAGATCACCGGCCAGAAGGCGGGCAGCGGCAGCGGGTTGTGCTCGGGGAAGACCTTGTTGCGCGCGTAGAGCAGGCCGGTGCCGAGCGGGCCGCACTGGAACTTCGAGCCGGAGCCCGACATGAAGTCGACGCCGAGCGCGCGCAGGTCGGCGTCGACCATGCCCGGCAGCAGCGCGCCGTCGACCACGGTGACGATGCCGTGCCGCTGGGCGAGGTCGCACAGCGCCCGGACGGGCATCCGGGTGCCGGTGTAGAGGGTCGTCGCGGCGAACGCCATCACCGACGTGCGCGGCGTGATGGCGTCCTCGAACAGCGCCACGAGCTGCTCGGTGGTGACGTCCGGGCCGGAGGGCGGCGTGACGATGGTGATCCGCGCGCCGTGCCGGTTGTGCGCGAGGTTGAGGTTCGACAGCACGGAGAAGCACTCGTGCGAGGTGGTCAGCACCTCGTCGTCGGGCCCCAGGTCCAGGCCCGCGATGATGCGGGAGATCCCCTCCGTGGAGTTGTGGCAGATGACCATCTCGTCCTGGTCCACCCCGAAGTCCCGGGCGATCCGCGCGCGGTACTCCGGGTACAGGGTGGGCGGGTAGATGTTGGCCAGGCTGCCGGTCCACTCCCGGGTGACCCGCTCGTAGGTGTCGACGACCTCGTGCGGCGTCGCGCCGACCGTGCCGGTGTTCAGGTGCGTGGTCGCGGGGTCGAGGGGGAAGATCTCCCGGACCCGCTCCCAGGAGGCGGTGGCGAGGTCGGTGCTGGAAGCCACGGTCGGTCCCTCCGTGCGACGGCGTGGACGTCCACCAAGCTATATCAATTTCAATTGGACTGGGAAGGGGCCGTCCGGGTGCCGCGCTCGTCGAGCACGTAGTCGTTGTCCGCGTACCAGTCGCCCCGCCCCTGCGGAAGCAGGTCGAGCACGTTCCACACCGGACTGAGCAGGTCGATGCCGCGCTCGGAGCCGTCGAGGTGGTTGGCGGGCAACGAGTAGAAGTGGCGCACCGCGTCGCCGTCCTTGCGCAGCACGCTCACCATGGGGCGCTGCGCGCCGTCGGGGTGCTCGGCGTTCATGTCCGCGTTGAACGTCGTGCCGTGGCTCGACAGGATCCGCAGCCCGCCCCAGCCCCGCAGCGCCGCCCACGCGCGCAGCTTCTCCAACGGGGCCTTGGCGATCACCACGAAAGCCGTGCGCTGGGCCAGGTGCGCCGTGACGCCGCGCAGCCCGTCGACCCACAGCGAGCACATCGGACACGCCGCCTCGGCGTCCGGCGCGAACATCAGGTGGTAGGTGAACAGGGTGTCGTGCTCGCCGAACAGGTCCCGCAGCGGTGTGCGGACCGGGCCGCCCGGCCCGTCCTCGGCCAGTTCGTACTCGCCCAGCACGGGGCCGGGCGGCATCGCCCGGCGGGCGGCGGCGACCTCCTCCACCCGGTCCCGCAGCGCCCGCTCGGCCTTGGCCAGTCCGGTCCGCGCGGCGACGTACTCCGGGTCGGCGCCCTTCGGCCAGATCGGCGGGAAGTCGTGGTCTTCGTTCGCGCTCATGTCCTCGGCCCTCCTGCGGCGTCCCGAGTGGACGGTCTGATCGCATCGGCGGCACGGTCCTCGACCGGCCCGGCGGCGGCCAAAGGCTGCCACAGCGGCGTGGTGGGCACAACCGCCCGCACACCCCGACCGGGTGAACCGGTCGCGGCCCGCACCCGGAGGTCGTCGGGCAGGAAAGCGGTCCGCAGCAGCCGGTCGAACCGGTCGCCCGCGCTCTCGTCGTCGGTCCGGGCGGCCAGCCACGCCGCGACCAGCCGCCTGCCCTCGACGTAGCCGACGGTGTAGGCCCGCCAGAGCGGATCGGTCAGGAACTCGACCATGTGCCCGGCCCGCTGCTCGGGCACCAGCAGCCACCGGCCCAGGTGCGCGGCGGCCTCCTCGGCCGACGCGCCCCGGTCGTGCAGCATGATCGCGGCGTCCTGGCGCGCGCCCATCAGCTTCCACCAGGAGCGCATCACCGCCTCGACCCGTTCGCCCTGCACCCGCACCCCCTGCTCGGCCAGGACCGCCGACGTCCACGCGCCCCAGCCGTCGCCGAGGCAGGCGTCCAGCGCCACCTCGGCCATGCCCTCGGAGACCAGGCACCGGGGCGTGTTGACCAGCACCAGCGCGTGCTCGTCCGCGCCCCGGCCGGCGACCAGCCCGGCTTCCTTCAGGCAGTGCTCGGTGTGGTGGCCGGGGTAGGACTCGTGGGTGGCCAGCAGCGGCAGCGCGCCGAGGTTGCGGCCGGCCCGGGAGTCGAGCATGACCTCCGAGCGGTAGTCGCCCAGGTAGCGGTTGAAGGCGTGCCAGGGCTTTTCGTGCACGACCCGGTAGCGGACGTGCTCGCGCTCCGGCAGCCCGTGCCGGGCGCGGACCCGGGAGCGCAGCGCGTCGGAGACCGCCTGCACCGCGCGCTGGAGGTGCTCGGGACCGACGGTGTTGTCCTCGTGGAACCGCTCCAGCCGGTCGCGCAGGTCGCCGGTGCCGGGCAGCAGCGCGCGCAGCTCGTCGTGCGCCTCGGCGTAGTGGTCCTGGTCGCCCATCGCGACGTCGACCCGGAAGTAGGCCCGCACCTCGTCGTGGAACGACACCGGCTCGCCGGACATCCGCAGCGCGGCGCACCTCATGGCCACCAGGTGCGCGCGCAGGTAGCGCTTGCGCTCCGGGGCCAGGCCGCTGTCGGCGACGCGCGCGAGCAGCCCGGTCGCCTCCCGGGCGAGGTCCGCCGGCCGGGCGAGGGGTTCGCCCTCCACCTCGCGGCGCAGGGCCGGGTCGCCGAACCAGCAGTCGACCACGCCGTCGGCCAGCCTGCCCAGGCGCAGGCCGAACCGCAGGTAGGCGCGTACCTCCGGTTCGTCCATCAGACCTCCGGTTCGATATACGTTGCTAAATGTAATGCCCGGTGGGAGGCCGGGCAAGCGGTGCGGTCCGAGGTGTCGGGTCAGGGTGTGTCCGCTGAGGACGGTCCCGTTCACCCGTTTACCTGCTTTAAGAAGGAATAGCTACTGATACGGTCGGGGGAGCGGCGGAACGATCGTCGCCGGTCGAACCCGGTCCGGCCGCGAGCCCGGCGCACGCCCGGCGCACCCACACCCGATGGCGGGAGGTCCCGTGACAGCCACCGAGTCCGGCCCCGCCCGGCCCGAGGGCCGCCGCCGGGCGACGACCCGGTGAGCCGCCGGATGCGGTTCGACACGAAGCTGGTGCACGAGGGCCTGCGGACGCGGCTCGGCACCGGCGACGTGGTGCCGCCGATCCACGTCGCGGCCACCTACGACCGGTACGACCAGGACCCGGCGCGGTACTTCTACGGACGCGGCGAGAACCCGACGCGGGAAGACCTGGAGGCGTGCCTCGCGGCGTTGGAGGACGCGCGGGGAGCGGTGGCGTTCGCGTCCGGGCAGGCGGCCGCGGCGGCGGTGCTGTCGCTGGTGCCGCCCGGTGGCCGGGTGCTCGCCTCGGACGACGTATACGGGGGCACGCACGCGCTGTTCGACCTGTGCCGCGCGGCCGGGGTGGACGTCCGGCAGGTCGACCTGTCCGACGCCGGCGAGGCCGCCGCCGCCTTGTCCGACCACGTGGACCTGGTGTGGGTGGAGACCCCGACCAACCCGCTGATGAAGATCGCCGACATCGCCGCGATCGCCGAGGCCGCGCACCACCGGGGCGGCCTCCTGCTGGTGGACAACACGTTCGCGGGCCCGGCGCTCCAGCAACCGCTCGCCGCCGGCGCGGACCTCAGCCTGCACAGCACGACCAAGTTCATCTCGGGCCACTCCGACGTGCTGGGCGGCGCGGTGGTGGTGGACGACCCGGCGCTGCACGAGCGGCTGGTGCGGCACCGGACGGTGGTGGGCGGGGTGCCCGGCGCGCTCGACTGCTTCCTGGTGCGCCGGGGCGTGAAGACCCTGTCGCTGCGAATGGCGCGCCAGGTGGCGAACGCGCGGGCGGTGGTCGACGTGCTGGTCGGCTCGCCCGCCGTCGGCGCGGTGCACTACCCGGGCCTGCCCGACCACCCCCAGGCCGCCTTGGCGGCGCGGCAGATGTCGGCGCCCGGCTCGATCGTCAGCTTCGAGTACCTGGGCGACGTGGACCGCCTCATGCGCGGCACGGAGCTGTTCGCCGCCGCGGTGAGCCTGGGCGGCGTGCGGTCGTTCATCGAGTGCCCGGCGTCGATGAGCCACCGCCCGGTGCCCAGGCGGACCCGGCTGCGGACCGGGGTCGTGGACAACCTGGTGCGGCTGTCCCTCGGCATCGAGGACCCGGCCGACCTGGTGGAGGACCTGTCCGCCGCGATCGCGGCGGCCGCGTGCGCGGAGAGGAGCTGAGCGGGGTGGACGGGACGACGCTGCTCGACGGCGGCCTGGCGACGGAGGTCCAGCGGGGCGGGCTCCCCGTGCGACCGCCGTGGTGGACCACGAAGGCCCTGCTGACCGACGCGAACCGGAGGGTGCTCGGCGGGGTGCACGAGCGGTACCTGGCGGCGGGCGCGCGGGTGATCACCGCCGCCACGATGCGCTGCAACCTGCGGGCGTTGCGCGCCAACGGCTTGGACGCCGCGGGTCTGGGGTGGATGGTGCACGCCGCGGTCGGGGTCGCGCAGGCCGCGCGGCAGGCCGCCGAACGACCGGACGCCCTGGTGGCCGCGTCCGTCGCGCCGGTCGAGGACTGCTACCGGCCGGACCTGGTGCCCTCGGACGACGAACTGCGCGAGGAGCACCTCTGGCTGGCCACCGAGCTGGTGCGGGCCCGGGTGGACCTCCTGCTCGTCGAGACGATGAACACCGTGCGGGAGGCGCGCATCGCGCTGGGCGCGGCCCGCGCGGTCGGCGCCCGCGCGTGGGTCGCCTTCGTCTGCGGCGACGACGCGAAGCTGCTGTCGGGCGAGGACCTGGGCGAGGCGGCCCGGGTCGCCGAGGGCGAGGGCGCGGAAGCCGTGCTGGTCAACTGCACGTCGCCCGACCGCACCGAGCGCTGCCTGGAAGCGCTGCGCGCGAACTGCGCCGGGGTGATCGGCGCCTACCCGAACCTGGAGCAGCGCGACGGGGCCGGCCCGGCGGGGCACGACGACCGCACGCCGCCCACGGCCGTGGCACCGGACGAATTCGCCGCCCGACTGGGCCGCTGGCGGGTCGACTACGACGCGCGGGTGCTCGGCGGCTGCTGCGGCAGCACACCGGAGCACATCGCCGCGCTGGGCGCCGCGCTGGGCGCGGTACCCGTCACCGGGTGACGGGCTCCGCCGAACCACATCGACCGGGAGGAGTGGCGTCCGTGGTGCGACGGGAGACGCTCGACCTGCCCCACGACGTGGCCGGGCGCACGACGCCCCGGCGCGGGGGCACGCTGACCATGGTGGGGGCCGGGGACGTCGACCACCTCGACCCGGCGCTGGCCTACCACACGGTCACCAGGGGCATCCTGCGCGCGTTCACCCGGCAGCTCGTCGGGTACGTCGCGAGCCGGGACCGGGAGGAGGCGGGCAGGCTGGTCGCCGATCTCGCGGTCGAGGTGCCGACCGCCGCCAACGGCCGGGTGACCGGCGGCGGCACGGTGTACGCGTTCACGCTGCGCGAGGGCGTGCGGTGGGACGCCCCGGGCGGACCGCGCCCGATCACCGCGCACGACGTGGTGCGCGGGATCAAGAGGCTCGCGCACCCACTGGCCCCCAGCCCCGGCCTGGCCTACTACCTCAACGCCGTCCAGGGCCTGGCCGAGTTCCGCGACGCGCTGGCCGCCGCGCCGGGCACCGCCGAGGCCGTCGCGCAACGCCTGGAGCACACCCCGGTCGCCGGCGTCGTGGCGCTGGACGACACCGAGGTCCGCTTCACCACCCGGTACCCGATGTCCGACTTCCTCAACATGCTGGCGCTGCCGTTCGCGACGCCCGCGCCCGTGGAGTACCTGGAGTTCGTGCCGGGCAGTCCCGGGTTCGACCGGGCCGTCATCGCCAACGGCCCCTACCGGGTGGTCGAACGCGTGCCCGGCGTCCGGATCGAGCTGCGCCGCAACCCGGCGTGGGACCCGGCGACCGACGACCTGCGCGCCGCGCACGTCGACGCCGTCGTGGTCCGCGAGGGCCTCGACGAGCGGGCGGCGCACGACCTCGTGGCCGCCGGCGAGGCCGACATGCTGTGGGACGTCCAGCCGCTCACCGAGGAGCTGCCCGACCTGCTCGCGACCGACGACCCGAGGCTGGAGGTCTGCCCGGCGGGCCTGTTCAGCCCGTACCTGGTGATCAACTTCGCCAGTCCCGCCCAGGACGGCGCGACCGGCAAGCGGGAGGTCCGCACCGCCCTGCACTACGCGCTGGACAAGGCCGCGGTGTCGCGGGTGTGGGGCGGCCCCCGGCTCAACGACATCGCCGACCAGGTGCTGCCGCCGCTGTGCCTGGCGCACCGCGAGACCCGGCCGCACGGCACCGCCGGCGGCCGGGGCGACCCGGAGCGCGCCCGGGAGCTGCTGGCGCGGGCGGGCTACCCGGACGGGTTGGCGCTGCGGCTGGTCTTCCGCGACCGCGACATCCACCCGGCCACCGCCGAGGCGGTGCGCGACTCGCTGGCCAGGGCCGGCATCCGGGTGGAACTCGTCCCGGCGTCGATCAACCAGCTGTTCTCGGAGTTCTTCTCCTCGGCGGACTCCGCGCGGACCGGCGACTGGGAGCTGGCGCTCACCGGCTGGGAACCGGACTGGTACGGCAACAACGCGCGCACCTACCTGCAACCGCTGTTCGACAGCCGCGACGTGCCGGCCGACGGCGACTGGGGCTCGAACTTCGGCCGCTACCGCAGCGAGCGGGTCAACGAGCTGCTCACCGCGGCGCTGACCTCGGCCGACGAGGAGCGGGCCGGCGAGCTGTTCCGCGCGGTGGAGGCGGAGGTCCTGCGGGACGGCGCGATCGTCCCGGTGCTGTTCGCACACCAGTACTGGTTCCACTCGACGCGGGTCCGCAACTGGCTGCCCTACCCGGTGCTCAACGGTGACCTGACGAACCTGTGGCTGGCCGACGGGGACGCCGGCGGGGCCGGGTCGCCCGACCCCGGGTGACCCGGGGTCGACCGGTGTGCCGGACACCTCCGGCGGACCGGCCGCACCCGCATTCCGGCGGATCGCCGATCGCGTGACTCACGCCGGGCCGCAGTTCGCGGGGAGGGCACACGGAGAGGACGTCCACCAGGGCCGACACCTGCTCGATCGGGCTTTTTTCCTAACTGGTCAGGGCAATGACGGGTCGAGGGCGCACGGGTAAGCCATACCCAGGACCGCGCTCGCGGACCGGACGGCGAGACCACGAGGAGCCCGGGATGGCCACGGAACTTCAACGGCGCAAGTACGAACAGCACTTCGACCGGTACGACGCCGACGGGGACGGCGTGATCACGCAGTCGGACGTCGACCGGCTCGTCCAGGGGTGGTGCGTCGGTTTCGGCGTGACCCCCGGTTCCCGGCAGTGGCGCGAGGTCACCGACGCCGCCAACAGGTTGTGGCAGTCGCTCCTCGCCGGCGCGGACGGGGACGCCGACCGGGCGATCGGCAAGCAGGAGTGGGTGTCCAGGCACGAGGACGCCGACTTCGTGGCCGACGTGGCCATCCCGCTGGGCCAGGCGACCTTCGAACTCGGCGACGTCGACCACGACGGCCGGGTGGGGCTCAGCGAGTGGATGACCCTCCAGACCGTCGCCGGGGTCGGGCAGGTGGAGGCGCTGGAGTTGTTCCAGCGCCTCGACTCCGACGGCGACGGGTTCGTCACCGCGCAGGAGCACGCGGCGGCGTTGCGCGAGTTCTTCCACGGCACCGAAGCCGACAGCGCGGGCAACGTGCTGGCGGGCCGCGTCTGATCGCCCCGCCCGGTGCCGGGTACGACGTCCGGGCGAGGGGGTCGCACCCGGCACCGGGCTCTGGTCAGGCCCTCCTGGTGTCGATACATTGCTATAGGAACAGATAGTGAGTATCGACGATCCGGTGCCGCGCCCGAGCGGACCCCGGAGAATGGGAGCGTGACCGTCATGGGCGGCCCCGAGTTCGTCTACACGATCCGCATCGACGCCACACCGGCCGAGGTCTGGCGGGGGCTGACCGAACCGGAGCTGACCCGCCTCTACTGGTTCGGCATGGCCTTCGAATCCGACTGGCGGGTGGGCTCGGCGGTGCTGTGGCAGTACGCGCCCGGAGGGCCTGCCGAGGACGTCGGACAGGTGGTGCTGGAGTCCGCGCCCCACCGCAGGCTCGCCTACACCTGGCACCGCTTCCAGCGGTCGCACGCCGTCCTGTTCGGCTGGTCCGACGAGGAACTGGCCCTGCGCACCCGGGAACGGCCGTCCAAGGTGGCCTTCGACCTCGTGCCGCAGGACGACGAGCGGGCGGTCCTGCTCACCATCACCCACGACGACTTCGAGCCGGGCAGCCTGATGTACCAGGCCATCAGCGGGCAGCTGGAGGGCAGCGGGGGCTGGCGCGGCCTGATGGCCGGCATGAAGTCCCTGCTGGAGACCGGCCGGGTCGCGCCCGCCGCCCCCTGACCGGCCGCGTGGCTACCGCGCCGGCGCGGCGCCCGCCCGCCTGGCCTCGACGGCGCGGCGGGTGTCCTCGGCGAGCAGGTCGTCGATGATCGCCACGGCGGCCTGGGCGCCCGCCGCCGCCGCGCCCAGGATCAGCGCGGCCGGGTTGGTGACGTTGCCCGCGACCCACACGTTCGGCACCTCCGTGCGGCCGTCCGCGCCCGCGGCGATGTAGTCGCCGACGTCCCCGGGCCACGGGGTGGGCACCAATCCGAGGGTGCGCAGCACGTCCGCCCGCGCGGCGAACCGGGGGCCGGCCACCAGCGCCCGCACGGCGATGGTCTCCCCGGAGCGCAGCCGGACGCCGGTGAGCCGGTCGTCCACCACCTCCAGGCGCTCGACCTCGCCCGGCGTGATCTCCACCCCGCGCGCGGCCAGCTCCTCGGCCTCGGTCCCGGAGGGCTCGGGACCGGTGTGCAGCAGCAGGCGCAGGTCCGAGGTCCACTGGCTGAACAGCATCGCCTGGTGCACCGCGAAAGGACCGGTGGACAGCACCGCGATCCGCTGGTCGCGGACCTCCCAGCCGTGGCAGTACGGGCAGTGCAGCACGTCCCGGCCCCAGCGCTCGGCGAGACCCGGCAGCTCGGGCAGTTCGTCGTGCAGCCCGGTCGCGGCCAGCAGCCTGCGCCCGTGCACCGCGCGTCCGCCGTCGAGTTCGACCAGGACGCCGTCGTCGGTCGCCGAGGCCGATCGGGCCCGCGCGTCGACCAGCTCCACGCCGTACCCGCGCAGCTCCTCCCGGCCCGCCGCGACGAACTCCGCCGGCGACGCGCCGTCACGGGTGGGGAAGCCGTGCATGTGGGCGGCCGGCGCGTTGCGCGGCTGCCCGCTGTCCACCAGCAGGACCGAGTGCCGTGCGCGCGCGAGCATGAGCGCGCCGCCGAGCCCGGCGGCACCACCGCCGACGACCACGACGTCGTAGTCGGTCTTGCGTTCCTGAGCGGTCACCTGGACTCCCGATCGAATTCGTGAGCTGACACGCGGACCACCTCCGGCGGCGCGACCACTCCACGGGCACTTCGTCCCGGCTCCGCCGCCGACGGGAACCATATCTTATCGTAGTCAACCACTTCGCCGGCGCGAGCGCGGCGCGGTGAACTCGGGAAACGGCGCCGCACTTGCCCGATCGGGGTGAATCGGATCGTGGCGATGGTTCGCCGCTGTCCACCTGCGGTAGCCTCCAGGCGGATCGCGGACAACGCAGGAGGAGAAGCCCCGTGGGCAGTTCCCGTCTCGAAAATCCCCCGGTCGTGGCCACGGCGATGCTGATCCGCAAACCCGTCGCCGAGGTGTTCCGCGCATTCACCGACCCCGCCGTCACGACGAGGTTCTGGTTCACCGAGAGCACCGGGCCGGTGGCCGCCGGCGCGGAGCTGCGCTGGACGTGGGGGATGTACGGCGTCTCCGCGCAGGTCCGGGTGAAGGAGTTCGAGCAGGACCGCCGGTTCGTGGCCGAGTGGCGCAACGGGCCGCTGCCCACGACGTTCGAGCTGCGGTTCACGGCCAGGTCGGCGGGCACGACCCTGGTCGAGCTGGAGGAGACCGGGTTCGGCGGGGACGACGCCGACGAGGTCGTGGCCTGGGCGATCGGCTCGATGGGCGGGTTCACCGAGGCCATCGCCGCCGCCAAGGCGCTGCTGGAGCACGACGTCGTGCTGACCCTGGTCGCGGACCGGCACCCCGACGGCGTCCCGGGAGCGGAGTAGCGCAATTCCGCCGGGTCGCCTTTTCGGGTGCCGTGCGGCGGAAGCGCTGATCGGGCGACCAGGTCGCCCTCGGGTGGAATTCGGATGCGCGCTCCGCCGTCGGACGTGATTGCCGCCGTCGCCGTCGGACGTGATTGCCGCCGTCGGACGTGATTGCCGGAAATGCGCGGTCGGAATCCGGGTGCGGAAATCGGCGGCCGCGGTCGGGCCGCCGAAATCGGGTGTGGTGCTCCGGGTGACCGGGCGCGGACGCCCGGTCGCCTCTCACGTCGAACGGTTGACTTACTGGTAGCCCACCTGGTGCGGAGCCGGTGAGCGGGTGGGTGGTGCGGTGCTCACACGTCGCCCGCGAGGGAGTTGCCGGGCTCCTCGGGGTCGTCGCTGAGGTAGAAGGCCCTGGCCGCCACGACGTACTCCTCCGTCGTGACGTACCCGTCGTCGTCGGTGTCGAGCAGGTCGAACGTCCGGTGGGCCTCCTCCTCGGACATGCCGCCCCGCACCTGCGCGGCCATCATCTCCTCCTCGGTGAGGCGGCCGTCCTCGTCCTTGTCCGCCGCGGTGAACACCGCGATGCTGAACGGGATCGCGGACACCTCGACGAACTCGGCGAACCCGGGGGCGTCCGCCCAGGCCACCCAGTCTTCGAGGCTGACCTGATCGACCCCCTCGTCGTTCGGCTTGCTCGGCATCGCCCGGAACAGCCGGTGCGCGTGGCGGTGCACGTTGCGCCAGTGCTCCGAGTGCGGTGCCAGGTCGTAGGTCTCGCACCAGACCTGGGCCAGGGCGGTGATGTCCAGCTCGTCGATCACGCCGTCGTGGTCCGCGTCGAACGAACCGTGCACCCTCGCCAGTTTCCGCCGCCTCAGCTCGTCGACCATCGGACCGCCTCCCGAGTAGTTGTCCGAAGTGGACACGTGCGCCCTGCCCGGACGCGGGGGCGGGCAGCCAGTGCCCGATACTTACTTGAACAAGTTATAGCAGAATACCGGCACAGGCGATACTCTCCCGAGATTGGCCCCCGCCGGTGTGGCGGTGCGGCGCCGTCCTGTCCCGAGGGGGAACGATGACCAGCACCCTCCGGGTCGCCGGGACCGCACCCGGTGGCCTGCCGCTGCTCGGGCACGCCCTGCGGATGAAGCGGGACCCCGGCGACTTCTTCCTGTCGCTGCAGTCCGGCGAGCCGATCACCCTGATCCGGCTCGGCCGCACCCCCATGTACGTGGTCAACGACCACCGGCTGATGCGCGAGGTCATGCGCCGGCCCGAGGTGTTCGGCCGGGGTGGTCCGATCGCCGAGCGGTTCCGGCAGCTGTTCGGCAACGGCCTGGGCATCTCCGACGGGGAGTTCCACCGCAGGCAGCGCGCCCTCGTCCAGCCGGCCTTCCACCGCGACCGGATCGCCCACTACGCGTCGTCGGTGAGCGCGGGGGTGGCGGCGCGCACGCGGTCGTGGCACGACGGCCGGCAACTCGCCGTGGAGTGGGAGATGGACCAGCTCGCCCTGGCCAACATCACCGGGGTGATCTTCGCCGAGGGCGCCGCACTGGACCGGGCGCGCTTCACCGCGGCCACCGCGGTCGTCCTCGGCGGCCTGTTCCGGCGGGTGACCGACGCGACCGGACTGCTCACCGGGCTGCCGACGCCCGCGAACCGCCGGTACCGGCGGTCCGCCGCGTACCTGCGGCACGCCATCGCCGAGGTGGTCGCCGCCTACCGCGCCGGCGGCGTCGACCACGGTGACCTGTTGTCCACCCTGGTGCTCGCCCGCGACGAGCACGGCGAGCCCGCCATGAGCGACCGGCAGCTGCACGACGAGGTGATGACGTTCTTCATCGCCGGCAGCACGACCATCGGCAACACGCTCGCCTGGACGTTCCACGAACTCGCCATCCGGCCCGAGCTGGAACGGCGGCTGCACGAGGAGGTGGACGGGGTGCTCGCGGGCGCGCCCGCCGGGTACGCGGACCTGCCCCGGCTGCCCTACACCCGCCAGGTGCTCACCGAGACCCTGCGGTACCGGACCCAGGGCTACTTCCAGAGCCGGATGACCACGGCGGAGGTCGAACTCGGCGGCTACCGCATCCCGGCGGGCGCGCCGGTGCTCTACAGCTTCCACGCGCTCAACCACAACCCCGCCATCCACGCCGACCCCGGGCGGTACGACCCCGACCGCTGGTCGCCCGAGCGCTCCGACGCGGTGCCGCGCGGCGCGTTCACGCCGTTCGGCACGGGCGTGCACGGCTGCGTGGGGGAGCGGTTCTCGTGGGTCGAGATGATCCTCTGCCTGGCGACCGTCGCCGCGCGCTGGCGGCTGGTGCCCGTGCCCGGCAGCACGCCGCGGCCCAAGCCGGCGGTCACCATGCCGGTGGACTCGCTGCCGATGACCGCGCACCGCCGGGACGTCTGAGCCCTCGCCCGTCGACCGGTTTCCGCTACCGCACAGGAGGTTCCGCATGGTCGCCCCGTACACGCCGACCAAGGAAGAGGTCGTCGAGTTCTACCAGAACGCGATCCCGTTGATCACCCGCCTGGTCGGGGTCAACGTCCACCTGGGCTACTGGGACTCGCCGGAGGACCCGAGCAGCGTGCAAGAGGCCACCGACCGGCTGACCGACCTGATGGTCGAACGGCTGGGCGTGGGGCCGGGCAGTCGCGTCCTCGACCTGGGGTGCGGGCTCGGCATGCCTGCGGTCCGGCTCGTCCGGGCCACCGGCGCCACCGTGGTCGGGGTGGCGACCAGCCCGGCCCTGGTGGACGCGGCACGTCGCCGGGCGCACGACGAGGGCGTCGCCGACCTGGCGGCCTTCGAGGTGGCCGACGCGCTGGAGCTGCCGTTCCCGGACGACTCGTTCGACGCGGTGCTCGCCATCGAGTCGATCGTGCACATGCCCGACCTGCCCCGGGTGTTCGGGCAGCTGGGACGCGTGCTGCGGGCCGGCGGGCGCTTCGTGCTGACCGACTTCTTCGCGAAGCGGCCCCTGGCGGGCCGCCGGCTGGCGGCCGTGGAGGCGTACCGCAGGCTGGCCCTCAACAGCGAGCTGCTCCTGGTCGAGGACTACCCGCCGCTGCTGCGCACGGCCGGGTTCCACGTCACCGAGTACCTCGACATCACCCGTGCGACCGACCGCCACCACCGCGAGATGGTGCTCGCCGTGCAGCGGCAGCGCGCCGACCTGGAACCGATCTACGGGGCCGGGATGCTGGACGCGTTCGTCGCGGTGTTCGAGGAGTGCCTGGCGGTCGGGGAGCCCGGCTACCTGCTGCTGTCCGCCGAGCGGGTGGCCGGGGGCTGAGGGGGCTCCGGCTCCGGCCGGAGGTCCGCCGGGTCGGGTTCGCGCGCGATCGAGTGCACCGCCGACCCCACCGAGGCCAGGTGCGCGAGGTAGGACGCTTCGTCGTGGACCTGTGCCATCGGTGCCTCCAGGTGCGCCCGACTCGGGTCGAGACTCAACCCGTCACTGGGATAACTATACGATACAGTAGTAAACGGGGGTCTGTCTCTGGAGGGAGTGCGAATGTTCGAGAGGTTCACCGACCGCGCGAGGCGGGTGGTTGTCCTGGCCCAGGAAGAGGCCCGGATGCTCAACCACAACTACATCGGCACCGAACACATCCTCTTGGGGTTGATCCATGAGGGTGAGGGTGTCGCCGCGAAGGCGTTGGAGTCGTTGGGGATCGCGCTGGAGGGCGTCCGCCAGCAGGTCGAGGAGATCATCGGTCAGGGTCAGCAGGCCCCGTCGGGTCACATCCCCTTCACGCCGCGCGCCAAGAAGGTGCTTGAGCTGTCGTTGCGGGAGGCGCTTCAGCTCGGTCACAACTACATCGGCACGGAGCACATCCTGTTGGGCCTGATCCGTGAGGGCGAGGGTGTGGCGGCGCAGGTCCTGGTGAAGCTGGGCGCGGATCTGAACCGTGTCCGCCAGCAGGTGCTGCAGTTGTTGTCGGGGTATTCGACGAGCAAGGAGACGGCGGAGTCGGGTGGTCGTGGTGAGGGCACGCCGTCGTCGTCGTTGGTGTTGGATCAGTTCGGGCGCAATCTGACCGCGAGTGCGCGGGAGGGGAAGCTGGACCCGGTGATCGGGCGCACCAAGGAGATCGAGCGGGTGATGCAGGTGCTGTCGCGGCGCACCAAGAACAACCCGGTGTTGATCGGCGAGCCGGGTGTGGGCAAGACGGCGGTGGTCGAGGGTCTGGCGCAGATGGTGGTCAAGGGCGAGGTGCCCGAGACGTTGAAGGACAAGCAGCTGTACACGTTGGACCTGGGTTCGTTGGTGGCGGGGTCGCGGTACCGGGGTGATTTCGAGGAGCGTCTGAAGAAGGTGCTCAAGGAGATCCGGACGCGTGGGGACATCATCCTGTTCATCGACGAGATCCACACGTTGGTGGGGGCGGGTGCGGCGGAGGGTGCGATCGACGCGGCGTCGATCCTGAAGCCGATGTTGGCGCGGGGCGAGTTGCAGACGATCGGCGCGACGACGTTGGACGAGTACCGCAAGTACGTGGAGAAGGATCCGGCGTTGGAGCGGCGGTTCCAGCCGATCCAGGTCGGTGAGCCGTCGTTGGAGCACACGATCGAGATCCTGAAGGGTCTGCGGGACCGGTACGAGGCGCATCACCGGGTGTCGATCACGGATTCGGCGTTGGTGGCGGCGGCGACGTTGGCGGACCGGTACATCAACGACCGGTTCCTGCCGGACAAGGCGATCGACCTGATCGACGAGGCGGGGGCGCGGATGCGGATCCGTCGGATGACCGCGCCGCCGGATCTGCGGGAGTTCGACGAGAAGATCGCGGACGTGCGTCGGGAGAAGGAGTCGGCGATCGACGCGCAGGACTTCGAGCGGGCGGCGAAGCTGCGTGATTCGGAGAAGCAGTTGTTGGGTCGCAAGGCGGAGCGGGAGAAGCAGTGGAAGGACGGCGACCTGGACGTGGTCGCCGAGGTGGACGACGAGCAGATCGCCGAGGTGTTGGCGAACTGGACGGGGATCCCGGTGTTCAAGCTCACCGAGGAGGAGACGACGCGTCTGCTCCGGATGGAGGACGAGCTGCACAAGCGGATCATCGGCCAGGTGGACGCGGTGAAGGCGGTGTCGCAGGCGATCCGTCGGACGCGGGCGGGGTTGAAGGATCCGAAGCGGCCGTCGGGGTCGTTCATCTTCGCGGGGCCGTCGGGTGTGGGCAAGACGGAGTTGTCGAAGGCGTTGGCGCAGTTCCTGTTCGGTGAGGACGACGCGCTGATCCAGATCGACATGGGCGAGTTCCACGACCGGTACACGGCGTCGCGGTTGTTCGGTGCGCCTCCGGGGTATGTGGGGTACGAGGAGGGCGGGCAGCTCACGGAGAAGGTGCGGCGCAAGCCGTTCTCGGTGGTGTTGTTCGACGAGATCGAGAAGGCGCACCAGGAGGTCTACAACACGCTGTTGCAGGTGTTGGAGGACGGCCGGTTGACCGATGGTCAGGGTCGGACGGTGGACTTCAAGAACACGGTGATCATTTTCACGTCGAACCTGGGTACGTCGGACATCTCGAAGGCCGTGGGGTTGGGGTTCACGTCGGGGCAGGACACGGCGTCGAACTACGAGCGGATGAAGAACAAGGTCAACGACGAGCTGAAGAAGCACTTCAGGCCGGAGTTCCTGAACCGGATCGACGACATCATCGTGTTCCACCAGTTGACGCAGGACGAGATCATCAGGATGGTGGATCTGATGATCGCGCGGGTCGAGGCGCAGCTGAAGAACAAGGACATGGCGATCGAGTTGACCGATCGGGCGAAGATGTTGTTGGCCAAGCGGGGGTTCGACCCGGTGCTGGGTGCGCGTCCGTTGCGTCGGACGATCCAGCGGGAGATCGAGGACCAGCTGTCGGAGAAGATCCTGTTCGGCGAGATCCAGCCGGGCCAGATCATCATCACCGACGTCGAGGGCGAGGACCCGGGGACGGAGGTGTTCACCTTCGCCGGCCGCTCGTCGGAAGTCCTCGTGCCCACCGCCGACTGAGGGCGGCGCCGCCCCGCCGGGCGGCGGACGGGGCGTTCCCCCGGCACGCCGATTGCTACGCTGGTCAGTACGTATCGGCCGGCGGAGGAGTGGGTGGCGTGGTGGTCGCGGGCAAGCGGGACTACGGGCAGTTCTGCGGGCTCGCGGCCGGCTTGAACGTCATCGGCGAGCGCTGGACCCTGCTCGTCGTGCGCGAGCTGCTGGTCAGCCCCGCCCGGTTCAGCGAGATGATCGACAACCTGCCGGGCATCGGGCCGAACCTGCTCGCCGAGCGGCTGCGGACGCTGGTCGAGCACGGGGTGATCGAGCAGCTCCCGGTGCCGGGCGACGGGCGCGGCAAGCTCTACCAGCTCACCGAGCGCGGCCGGGAGCTGCGCGGCCCGGTGCTGGCGCTGGCCCGCTGGGGCATGACGTTCCTCGGCGAGGACGACAGCGACGGTGCCGTGCGCGCGAAGTGGGCCTTCCTCGCGGTCCAGGCGATGGTGGAGCGGGACCTGGTGCCCGACGTCGACGAGGTCTACGAGTTCCGGGTCGGCGACCAGGCGTTCCTGATCGAGGTCAAGGCGGGGGAGGCGCGCTTCTCCCGGGGCAACGCCCAGGACCCGGACCTCGTGGTCACCAGCGGCCCGGAGACGTTCGTCCGCATCGGCGCACGGCTGCTCACGCCGTTCACCGCCATCGCGACCGGCAAGGTGACGATCGAGGGGCACCCCGACGCGATCCAGCGGTGCACGCGGATGCTCGGCCTGGCCTGACTCACCGATCGCGGTAGCGGAGCCACCCCACCCGACCGTGCCGCGCACGTCGGTCGTTCCGCCGTGCGGCGGATCCGGGACGCGCGGATGGCCTCATCCCACCGACTCCTGCGGCACCCGTGCGGGTGCCGGCGCACTTCGGCCACCTCCCCGTGTTGACAATACTTAAAAAAAATATAGCATTTTGGGTGCAGCTTGAGTGACCGCTCCGCCTGCCGATCACGGCGACGGGTTCCGGCGGTCCCAACGCGACAGACGCTGGAGGTGTCTGGATTGAGTTTCTCCAAGGAGAACTACGAGTCCCTGAACCTGGAGCCCAAGCCGATCCGCCCGCACATCCTCGCCGCGGCGACGGTGGTGTTCGGCGACGACTACTACGCGGGCCGGCGGGAGACGATCAACCTCTCCGGGTTCGTGCAGCTGAACAAGTGGCCCATGCCGGGCTTCGAGCACCGGGTGGACGAGAAGGGCTACGCCTCGTTCGAGACCGAGCTGATCAGCGCGCCCGAGGTCGGCATCAAGGGCTACAGCTACGAGCTGGACGACCGCCTCCAGGTGCTGTCCAACCCGTTCCTGCCCAACTCGGGCCACGTGAAGCAGATCGTGCCGGGCAAGAACTTCCCCGCGGAGTTCTACATCCGCCGCTTCGGCATCCTGGAGAGCAGCACGCTGCGCCTGGCGCACCGCAACGTCATCGACATCTACGGCATCGTGGACAACGTGCCGCCGTTCAAGAAGCCGCTCACCGGTCCGTACCTGGGCCGCCCGCGCGGCGACGGCCCGTTCGACGTCATGCCGGCGCCGAACGTCGCGCGCGGCACCACGCTGCCCGAGGCGTGGTACCCGGCCAACGACGAGAACGAGCCCGTCGGCATCACGCCGGAGGTCTTCTTCGCGCCGAGCGCGGGCCCCTGCATGTCGATGCTGGTCGACCCGTCGCTGATCATGCAGGTCACCCTGGAGGGCAGGCTGGAGCTGGAGGTCGGCGGCAAGACGGTCCGGGTCGACCTGGGCGGCGACTACCGCAAGGCCGCCGGCGCCGAGATCCTGCTGTTCGGCCCGGAGAAGCACCACGAGGGTCCGGGCGTGCTGGCGCAGCTGTCCCGCGTGGCGGTCAGCGGCCACTGCGCCGAGCTGGGCGGCCGGGTCATGCTGCGGGCGAGCTGGCCGCGCGTGTCGGGCGGCACCCTGGGCGACGGCACCGAGGACGGCCTGAGCCGCGTCACCTTCCCGAGCGACCTGCACATCGACACCAACTTCGAGCTGTGCACGCCGCAGGGCACGCTCTACGCCGACAACTCCGTGCACGTCGCGGGCAAGCTGCGCGACGTGGAGGCGACCGGCACCGAGCTGCGGATGGACGGCGTCGACTCGCCGCTGGTGTCGGTCGACAACGAGGTCAAGGCGCGGCTGACGGGCGTGCAGCTCGCCATGCGCGACGCGCACGTCGGCGAGACGGCGGCGGTCAACATCTGACCCGCCCCCCGTTCGCCCGGTTGCGGGCTCCGACAGTAGTGGTTTAAATTCGGATAGTGAGTTCGGTTGAGCGTCGTCCGCTCCGGCGGGCGACGCCCAAGCGTCCTGCCCGGCGACCGAGGGAGGCGCACGTGGATGCCCGGCTCCTCGTCATGCACCAGGTGATGCTCGCGGACCGACCACGCCTCGACGCCTACGACCGCGCGCTCGCGCAGGCCGTGCGACCCGGCGACGTCGTCGTGGACGTCGGCGCGGGCACGCTCGTGCTGTCCGTGCTCGCCCTCCGGCACGGCGCGGGGCACGTCTACGCCGTGGAGGCCGACCCGCAGATGGCGGCGCTGGCCGAGCGGATCGCCGCGGACAACGACCTCGGCGGCCGGCTCACCGTCGTGCAGGGGGACGCCCGCGTGGTCCGCCTGCCCCGCAAGGCCGACGTCGTGGTCGCCGAGCTGATGGGCAACCTCGGGCCGGAGGAGGAGATGGTCGAGGTCGTCTCCGCCGTGGTCCGGCGCAACCTCGCGCCCGGTGGCCGGGTCGTGCCGCGCCGGCTCACCACCCACCTCACCGCCGTCCAGTACGACGACGAGGGCTGGGGCGTGTGGCGCGACGACTACCTGGGCTACCGGCTCGGCGCGGTGCGCGACGCCGTGGCCCCCGGACCCCAGCTGCACTTCTTCCAGCGCGACCCCGTCCTGCTCAGCCCGCACGTCGTGGTCGCCACCAGCGAGGTCGGCGCGAGCCGCTCCGGCAGGCCGACCGGTTCGCGCGGTCTCGTCGTGCGCCGGGCGGGCGAGCTGCACGCGGTCATGGGCCACTTCAGCGCGGAACTGGCCGACGGCGTCACCCTGTCCAACTTCCCCTCCTACCCGGGCTGCAACTGGGCGGTGTGGATCTCGCCGGTCCGGCACACGCCCGTCCTGCCCGGCGACGAGGTGCGCGTCGAGTTGACCGCTCCACCGAGGTCCACCTCGGTCCGGGACGTCACCGGGTGGCGCCTGGACTGCGCCATCTCCCGGCGAAGGAGCGCCTGATGCCCATTTCGGTCGGCACCGTCCGCGACATCCCCGTCCGCGCGCTCAAGCTGTGCGGGCTCACCTGGTCCGGCGAGTTCCTGTGGTTCTCCGAGGCCGTGTCCAACCAGGTCATGGCCCTCGACCCGGCCAGCGGCGAGGTCGAGCGCCGCCTGCCGTGCCCGGAGGTCCGCACCGACCTCACCACGTTGTCCGGCAACCTCGTGCAGGTGGTCGGCGAGCGCCGCGCGCTGCGCGTCCTCGACCCGGTCACCGGGGAGTCCGTGGTCGAGATACCCAACCCGCGCCCCGGCAACGTGCTGTGCGGCCTGGAAGCGGCCCGCGACGGCCTCTGGCTGGGCTACGAGGACCTGCGGGTGCTCGAACTGCGCAACGTCGACAGCGGTGAGCTGATCGACGCCATCCCGGTGTCGCGCCCGCCGGCCGGCCTGACCGTCTCCGACCACTACCTCGCCTACGCCGACCACCGCGCCGGGACCATCAACCTGGTCGACATCGCCCAGCGGCGCGAGGTCGCCAGCTACGACGTCGCGGGCAACCCCACCGGGCTGACCTGGGACGGGAGTTGGATCTGGTACTGCGACTACACGACCTTCCAGCTGCGCGCGATCGAGGTCCCGGGCCTGAGCCGGGCCTGACCAGGCGGGAGCGACCATGGACCGGTCCGACGAGGGCGCGCCCACCCGCCTCGGCGCGGCGGCGCGCGCGGTGCGGGTGGGCGCGATCGTCCTGGCCGTGCTGGTGCCCGCGCTTGTGGTGGGCCTCGTGCGCGCCGCGGCGTCCGGCCGCGAGGCCGGGCTGCGGCACTTCTACCGCCGGGTGACCGCGTTGCTCATCCGGCTCGGGCCCACGTTCGTCAAGGCCGGTCAGGTGCTGGGCACGCGGCGCGACGTGCTGACGCCCGCGCTGTGCGCGGAGTTGGCCGTGCTGCAGGACGACGTGCCCCCGATGGGGCGGGCGCAGACCGACCGGGCGCTCGCCGAGGCGTTCGGCGACGAGCTGCCGGCGCTGTTCGCCGACATCGACCGCACGCCGGTGGCCAGTGGCAGCGTGGCGTGCGTGTACCGGGCCAGGCTCCGCTCCGGCCGCGAGGCGGCGCTCAAGCTCCGCCGCCCCGGCGTGGCCCGGGTGATGGCGCTCGACCTGGCGCTCATGCGGCGCGGCGCGGCCCTGGTGGCCCGGCTCCCGCTGTTCGCCGGGGTGCCGGTCACCGACGTGGTCGACCACGTGGCCGGGGCGGTGCTCGGCCAGCTCGACTTCGAACGCGAGGCCGACGCGCTGGTGCGGCTGCGGGCGAACCTGGCGGCCGTGCCCAGGGTGTGGGTGCCCCAGGTGTTCTGCGACGCCTCGCGGCCCCGGTGCATCGTCATGGAGTTCATCCCCGGCCTGGACACCGGCACCGCCGCCCGCTGCACCCCGGCGGCGCGCAAGCGGTTCGGCGTCTCCGGGCTCACCGCGATCTACCAGATGCTGTTCGTCGACGGCTTCGTGCACTGCGACATGCACCCCGGCAACCTGTACTTCACCACCGGGGGGCAGGTGGTGGTGCTCGACGCCGGGTTCAGCGTGCGGCTCTCGGACACGCTGCGCCGGCTGTTCGCCGAGTTCTTCATGAACATGGCGATCGGGCGCGGCGACCGGGCGGCCGAGATCGTGGTGGAGAGCGCGGCGGGGCTGCGGCCCGACGCCGACGTGCCGGGGTTCCTGGCGCGGATGGCCGACCTGGTCGAGCGCAGCCACGGCCAGTCGGCCAAGGAGTTCAGCCTGGTCGAGTTCGCCGCCGAGATGTTCGACCTCCAGCGCCGGCACGGCGTGCACGCCGCCCCGGAACTCATCTTCCCCCTGCTGTCGCTACTGGTCATCGAAGGGACCATTCGCGACCTCGACCCCGACGTCGACTTCCAGGAGGCGGCGAAGCCGGTGTTGGTGAAGGGCTTGTTCGGGAGCGGGGGCTGACGTGGGCCTGGTCGGGACGTCCACCCGTCCGCTATCGGTTAGGATAGTGGGTGTCGAAGGGGTGAAGCCATGGGCACCAAGCGGACCTACCAGCAGTACTGCGGCCTCGCGTCGGGCCTCGACGTCGTCGGTGAGCGTTGGACGCTGCTGATCATCCGCGAGCTGCTCATGGGGCCCGCGCGGTACAGCGACATCCTGGCGAACCTGCCCGGGCTGGGCACGAACCTGCTCGCCGAGCGCTTGAAGTTCCTCGTCGCGCGCGGCGTCGTGGGGCAGGTGGACCTGCGCGGCACCGGCTCGCAGCTGGCCTACGAACTCACCCCGGTCGGCGAGGAGCTGCGGCCGGTGGTGCTGGGCCTGGCCCGCTGGGGCCTGGAGTTCGTCGGCGACCTGGACGCGGAGGACGCCGTGCGCCCGCACTGGGGCTTCCTCGCCGTCGAGGCCATGCTGGACCAGGCGCGCGTGGCCGGCCTGGACGAGCGCTACGAGTTCCAAGTGGACGACCAGGTGTTCCACATCGACGTGTCCGACGGCCGCGCGCGTGCGGTGAAGGGCGCGGCGGACGGCCCGGTCATGCGGGCCAAGACCGACGCGGCCACGTTCGTGCAGATCGGCGCGCACCGCCTCACCCCGCTCATGGCGATGGTGACCGGCCGGCTCGTGCTGGAGGGCGAGATGGACGCGGTCGTCCGCTGCTGCGACCTGCTCGGCCTGGAGACCGGCACCCCCGTGCGCCCCGCCGGGGTCTGACGCCGCCGGACACCCCACCCTGGGCGGGTTTCGCGCGCCCTCAGCCGGGTTTCGGGGCGGCGTGCCGTTTCCCCGGCCTGCGCCGATCCCCGCGCCGTCGCGCTCCGGAGTCGGCGGCGAACCCTGTGCGGTTGTCGATCGTGCTACGGTTTACTTGAAAAACAGATGCCATCCTGAGGTGATGCAGGAGGGATCGTTGGCCCAGCAGCGCGACACCGCCCAGGACCTCGTCGCCGTGGCGCAGTCCTACGTCGACGGTCGTGCGGACCTGCCCGCCGTGTCGATGGCGGAGTTCGGGCGGTTGCCGCTGCGGCCGGTCGAGCGGTTCTGCCGCGAGGTGGCCGACCTGTTCGAGGCCGCCCCGATGTGCGCCTGGAACGCCGACCTGGAAGACCGCTACGCACTGCTGAAGCGGGAGAACCTCGCGCAGTACCGGGCGATCCGGGCCGCCGGGGTGCGGGTGCGCCCCTGGTCGGGCACCACCCAGCCCTACCGGGATTCACGGCACCTGGTGCGCCACGTGCGCGAGACCGGGGTCCTGCACGTGTACCTCACCTCCGCCGGGCACGGTCCCGGCCCGACGACCGGCTTCCACCCGCTGCGCACGCCCTCCGGCGTCGTGGAGGACGGCGTGGAGCTGACCCACAACGACGTCTTCCGCACGGTGCACGACGTGTTCGGCCACGTGATGCACGGCAACGCGTTCGGGCCGCGCGGCGAGTTCCGGGCGACCCGCTGCCACCTGGCGATGTACCCCGAACGCGTGCACCCGGTGCTGCTGGCCGAGCAGATCGGCCAGATCTGCTGGTTCTTCGACGGCCCGCACCTGCGCGTCGACGGCCGCGTGCCCGGACGCGGCGAACCCGGCCACGTGGACCCGGCGCGCCGGCCGTACGCGCCGCAGAAGGTCTTCGCGTTCCCCCGGCACCACGTCGACGCCTTCATCAGCCTGTCCGAGGAGGAGCCCCGATGACCTACGTCGCGGACCACGGTGTCACCGGCGCGGCGCTGCCCGCGTCGGTGCGCGCCGACTTCCCGATCCTGGCCACGCGCGGCGGCGCGTACCTGGACAACGCCGCCACCACGCACAAGCCGCAGGCTGTGCTGGATGCGATCGTGCGGTACTACACGACGGCCAACAGCAACGTGGGCCGTGGCTACCACGAGCTGGGCAGGCTCTCCACCGACGTGTACGAGGCGGCGCGGGCCGACGTCCAGACCGCGCTCAACGCCCGCCACCCCGACGAGGTCGTGTTCACCGGCGGCACCACGGACTCGGTGAACGCGGTGGTCGACGGCCTCGCGCGCCGCCTCGTCGGACCGGGCGACGCCGTGCTGGTGTCCGGCATGGAGCACAACAGCAACCTGCTGCCGTGGCGCAGGCTGACCGAGGAGGTCGGCGCCCGCCTCCTGGTCGCCCCGGTCGACGGTCGGGGCCGGGTCGACCGCGAGGCGTTCGCGGCGCTGCTCGGGCCGCGCGTGCGGCTGGTCGCCGTGTCGCACGTGTCCAACGTGCTGGGCACGGTCAACCCGGTCGCCGACCTCGTCGCCGAGGCCCACCGCCACGGTGCCCTGGCGCTGCTGGACGGCGCGCAGGCCGTGCCCCACCACCCGGTGGACGTCCGGGCGCTCGACGCGGACTTCTACTGCTTCTCGGCGCACAAGACCTACGGCCCGATGGGCACCGGCGTCCTGTACGGCAAGCGCGACCTGCTCGCCGAACTCCGCCCGGCGCGCGTCGGCGGCGGCACGGTGAAGGGGGTCAGCGCCACCGAGCCGGTGTCCTACGTGCCGGTGCCGAACCGGCTGGAGGCCGGCACGCCGAACGTCGCCGGCGCGGTCGGGCTGGTCGCCGGGCTGCACTACCTCGCCGGGCTCGGGTGGGACGCGGTGCGCGCGCACGACGAGGGCCTGGTGCGGCTGGCCGTGCGGCGGCTGGGGGAGCTGCCCGGCGTGCGGGTCGTCGGCGCGCCGGAGGAGACGCCCAGCGGCATCGTGTCGTTCGTCGTGGACGGCATCCACCCCTACGACGTGGGCGGGCACCTGGACCGGCACGGCGTGGCCGTCCGCGCCGGCGTGCACTGCGCCAGCACGTTCCTCGACGTGCTGGGCCTGGTCGGCACGGTGCGGCTGTCGTTCGGCGTCTACAACACCGCCGACGACGTGGACGCGGTCGTGCGCGCGCTGGAGACCGTGCGCCCCGGTTCCTGGACCACCGAACACCCCACCACCCGCTTCCTCTGAGACCGGCCCCGGGACCGGGTCCCGGGGCGGAGAGGTGCCACCCATGCCCATCACGACCGACGAATCGGACCGCGTCCGGCAGGAGCAGACCGCCGTCTGGGACGCCGTCAGCGCGGGCTGGGCGACGTGGAGCGACGACTTCGAGCGCGCGGCGTCGGCGACCTCCGCGCTGCTGGTCCGCCGGGGCGGGGTGCGCCCCGGCCACTCCGTGCTCGACTTCGGCACCGGGTTGGGCGAACCCGCGCTCACCGCGGCCGACCGGGTCGGACCGGCCGGGCACGTCCTGGGCGTCGACCTGTCGCCCGTGATGGTCGAGTCCGCCCGCGCGCGCGCCGCCGGTCGGGCCGGGGTGGAGTTCGCGATCGGCGACGTCGACGTGGCGCCCGGCGGCCACGACGTCGTGCTGAGCCGCTGGGCGCTGCCGCTCACCGCCGACCCCGTCGCGACGCTCCGGGCGCTGCGTTCCGCGCTCGTGCGGCACGGGGTGCTGGCCGCCGCCGTGTGGGGACCGCCCGCCTCGGTGCCGATGATCGCCCTGGGCTTCGCCACGCTGTCCCGCCACCTCGCCCTCGACCCGCCGCCGTCCGGCGGGCCCGGCCCGTTCGCCCTGGCCGACGCCGGCCTCCTGCGCGGCGCGGTGGAGGCCGCCGGGTTCCACGACGTCGAGGTGGAGGAGCACGTCGTGGACTTCCGCCTCGACTCGCCCGACGCCTTCGCCAGGTTCACCCTCGACGTGCTGCCGCCCCGACTGCGCGGCCGGTTCGGCGACGACGACCTGCCGGCCGTGCACCGGGTGCTGGCGGAGGCCGCCGCACGGCACGTCGTCCCGGATGGCCGGGTGGCGCTGCCCTCGGTGTGCCTGTGCGTACGCGCGGTCGCGTGAGACAGCCCGGCGGCGCGGACGTCAGGACCTCGGGACGTCAGGACGTTTCCGTGGCCGTGACGCGCTGTCGGGCCGGTCGCTCTGCCGGTCGCCGCGAGCTGCGGCCGGCTCCTGCGCGAGGGCGATCTGACGGCGGACGACGAGGTTTGTCGACCACTCCGGGGATCGGCGGGACGGCGTCGCGCTCAACGAAGTCCACTTCAGCCCCGACGGCGCGCTGATGGCGACGGGCAGCGACGACGGCAACGCCTACCTCTACGCCGTCGACGCACCGGGCCGGCCGACCGGCCCGCGGCCATCGGCGAACCGCTGCACGGCCCGGTAGCCGACGTCGACCGACTGGCGTTCCACCCGACCCGCGACGAACTCGCCGCGGGCAGCGCGGACGGCACGGTGTGGCTCCGGGACCTCGCCGACCCGGCCGGACCGGAACGCACCGCGTCGGTCACGGCCTCCGGCGCGGTGATGTCCGTCCAGTACGGCCCGGACGGCTCCGTCGTCGCGGCGGGGAGCCGGGACGGGAAGGTGCGGTTCTGGCGCACCGACCCCGAGGCCACGATCCGCTGGATCTGCGCCACCGCCGAGAACCGCGTCACCGAGGAGGAGTGGCGGCAACTCCTGCCGGGCACCGCGTACGCCCCGGCCTGTTGAGCGCCGCCGTCGCGGGCGGTTCGCGCGCGTCGAGCAGTCCACTGAGGACTCACCGGCGAGGTGTCGACGCGCACCTGTCGGGACCGTCGCGCATTTCCTGCGGAAAACCGTATCGACACCGGGATCCGCGCGGTTCCGCGATCTCGGCGGGGCCGCGGAGCCGTTGTCGATACGGCGGGTCTGTCGGCGGAGACGTCGGTACTTCGGTGAGATCGTCGCGGGCGGGATCGGCGCGTTTGCAATCACTCTTCGGTTTGTGGGCACGTCCCCTGGAAGGGGGATTGTCAATCGGTGGCCCCCCATGTTTTGGTTGTTCTGGACGCCTTCTCCGCTCAAGTCGCCGAATAATGCTCGCGTCCATCCGCTGCTGGTGTCGGACCTCTTGACGGGGGAATCGTGACGACTCCGCCCGGCCGCCGATCCGCGACCCTTTTCACGAACCTCCCGGCGCCCGCCCGGTCTGCGCGCCCGCCGGCGCGGTGCGGACCGGAGGCGGGCAGCAGGGGCGGGTGCCGCCCCGGTGGGTCACGCGCCAGGCCACCCCGCCCGATCACGCCCTAGGGGGAAGGTTTGCTGTCTTCAACGCATCGGCGTGCCGCCCGCCGACCGCCCGAGCGACAGCGCCGGGTGGGTATCGGCGCGGCGCACGCCCACCACGGTGAACTCCTGCAAGGCACCTTCCGCCACGGTGACGGCCTCGTGCGCGCCCTGGTGACGCTGCCCTACCCCGAGCTGGGCAGCCGGGTCGAGTTCCACCCCGGCACCGGTGCCGGGGTGGAGCTGCCCGGACCCGGCTACGAGAAGGTCGGCCGGGCGGTCGACCTGACGCTGCGCACGCTGTCGCCCGGACTCGCGGGTGGCCGGGTCGTGGTGGTCAGCGACGTCCCGCGCGGTCTGGGCATGGGGTCCTCGACCAGCGACGTCACCGCGGCCGTCCGGGCCGTCGCGGACAGCTGCGGCACCGTGCTCACCGAGGGCGAGGTGGCCCGGCTGGCGGCGCAGACCGAGGGCGCCTGCGACTCGATCATGATCGTGGACCGGGTCGTGCTGTTCGCGCACCGCAAGGGCGCGGTGGTGGAGTCCTTCGGGTCGGCGTTGCCGCGCATGGTCGTCGTCGGGTGCGACACCGACCCCGGCAACCCGGTCGACACCCTCGCCCACGAGCCCGCCCGGTACGACGAGAACGAGCTGGCCGTGTTCGGCGTCCTGCGCGGTGCCCTGCGGCGGGCGCTCGCGGTCGGCGACGTCGGGCTGCTGGGCCGGGTCGCGACGGCCAGCGCCCGCATCAACCAGCGCCACCTGCCCAACCGCGCCTTCGACCTGCTGCTCGACGTGGCGGCCGAGACCGGCGCGGCGGGTGTGCAGGTCGCGCACAGCGGGACCGTGGCGGGGCTGATCTTCGACCCCGCGCGGCCGGGCCTGGCCTCCCGGGTGGCCTCGGCGCAGGCGCGGGTGCGGGCGGCGGGGCTGCCGGTGACCGGCGTGCTGGACGCGTGATGGCCGCCGGCTTTCCCGATGCCACGGCCGCCTACCAGACCCCCAAGGTCGTCAGGCTCGCGGACAACCTCTACGGGCTGTGCTTCACGCTCATGAAGATGATCCCGGCGCGCTACATCCTGAACCGGGCGCAGGAGCAGGGGTTGCTGGAGCCGGAGACGGTGGTCGTGGAGACCACCTCGGGCACGTTCGGCCTGGCGCTGGCCATGCAGACCGCGCGGATCGGGCGGCGGCTGATCCTGGTCAGCGACCCGGCGGTGGACGAACGGCTGCTGCGCAGGCTCACCGACCTGGGCGCGGTGGTGGAGCGGGTGTCGGCCTCGACGCACGCGGGCGGCTACCAGTCCGCGCGGTTGCGGCGGGTCGCCGAGATCCGCCGCGAACTGCCCTCGACGTACTGCCCCGAGCAGTACAGCAACCCGGACAACCCGCGCTCCTACGCGCTGGTGGCCGAGGTGCTGGCGGAAACCCTCGGGCAGGTGGACTGCCTGGTGGGGCCGGTCGGCTCGGGCGGCTCGATGTGCGGCACGACCCGGCTGCTGCGCTCGGTGGTGCCCGAGTGCACCGCGATCGGCGTGGACTCCCACAACAGCGTCCTGTTCGGACAACCGGACGGCCCGAGGGTGCTGCGCGGCCTGGGCAACAGCCTGCTGCCGCCCAACCTCGACCACGCGGTGTTCGACAGCGTGCACTGGTGCACCGCCGCCGAGGCGTTCCGCGCCACCCGGGAACTGCACCGCGAGCACGCCTTGTTCATGGGCCCCACCAGCGGGGCCGCCTACCTGGCCGCCCGGTGGTACGCCCGGGAGCACCCGGACGCGCTGACCGCCGTGCTGCTGCCCGACGAGGGGTACCGGTACCTGGACACGGTCTACGACGACGCGTGGCTGGCGGGGGAGGGCCTGGCCGCGCGGGCGGTGCCGGACGCGCCCGTCCCGGTCGAGGACGCGACCACCCCGGGCACCCGCTGGTCGGCGATGGCCTGGGGCAGGCGCAGCCGCGAGGAGGTCTTGGCGGAAATGAGTGGTGCGCAGTAGGTGCAATACGATGTGCGCATGGGAGTAACGCACCACGGCCGCAGCTATCGCCTCGATTGGGCGGATTCCACGGTTCGGGAATGGGACTGCACTGTGCTGTGGTCCGACCCCGCCGATCCGGAAGCCGGAATCGTGCTCGACCGCTCGGCGTTCTACCCGGGTGGCGGCGGTCAACCGCCCGATCACGGCGTGTTGTTGTGGCAGGGCGTCTCCACTCGAATAGTCGGTACCCGAAAGGGTGAAGATTTCTTTCTGCTGCCGATGCCGGGCGACCCGGTCCCACCCGCGGGCACGGCGGTGCAGGGCGCGCTGGACGACGAGCGCCGCAGCCGCCTCATGCGCACCCACTCGGCCTTGCACGTGTTGTGCGGCACGGTGTTCCGCGACTTCGGGGCCAACGTCACCGGGGGCAACATGGAGCCCGGCGAAGCCCGGATGGACTTCAACCTCCCGTCCGTCGTCGAGGGCTTCAAGCAGGCCCTGGAGGACGCCGTGAACGCCGAGATCGAGCGCGACCGGCGGATCGACGTCCGCTTCGTCGAGCGGCAGGAGGTGCTCACCGACCCCGGCCTGATCCGCACCGCCAACGTCGCGCCGCCCGGCGACGACCCGGAACTGAGGGTGGTCGACATCGTCGGGCTCGACGTCCAGGCCGACGGCGGGACGCACGTGGCCTCGACCGCGCAGATCGGGCGGGTCACCGTGGTGAAGGTGGACAACAAAGGCAGGCAGAACCGCAGGGTGCGGATCAAGCTCGCGGACTGAGGGGCGCCGGTCCGGGCGGCCCGCGGCTAACGCCCGGCGCCGCCCGCCGCCGCCCGCATGGCGAGGTAGCCCTGCTCGGCGGCGGCGTGCCGGTCCTCGCGGAAGCCCGCCCGCACGAACTCCGCCGCGCCGTGCGACGAGGGCGCGGGCACGACCCCCGCCGGCTCGGCACCCGGCCGCCTGCCGAGATCCCGCGCCGCGTCGACCAGCAGGTCGAAGGTGAGCTTGAACGCGTGGGCCTTGCAGCTCCAGACGGAGTCGAACCCGAACGGGTCCCGGAGCTTCTCCACCCGCACGATCGGCCCGGTGTCCACGCCGGTGTCGATGTAGTGCACCGAGGCCCCTGCCGCTTCGCCGAACAGCACGGCGTCCTGGGCGGCGGCTATCTGCTCGATGGAGTAGATGCCTCGGGCGTGCGGCAGGACCGCCGAGTGTCCATTGAGGACTCGGGAGCCGGTGAGGTCGATCCACCAGGGCGCGAGGACCTTGTCCACGAAGATGAATACGTAAGGCCGCGCGGTCTCGCACTGGCGGGTGAGCCACTTCTGCGCGCCGGGCCCGTTCGGCGGCCCGATGAAGATCGTGTCCGGCGAGTGCGCCACGCTGCGCGCCGGGACGCCGAACTCGCCGATCATGGCGCGCTCGGTGGCGGTCAGGCCGGGGTAGAGGTCGAGCAGTTCCCGCCACCCGGCGGAGTCCAACTCCGTCTTCGCCCGGTGGCGGCGGTGGAAGTCCTCGCGGGCCGAGGTCAGCTCCGCCGGCAGCGGTTGCTCGCGCAGCACGATCCCGCCGAAGTCCGCGTCCCCGGAGAACGCCTCCAGCCAATCGCTCACCAGGTAGCTCGCGTGGAAGGTGTCCTCGGTCATCACGAAGAACGGGTGTCCCACAGATGTCCTCCAGTCCCGCGGATTCGCCCAGGAAGTCTCCTACCTGTGGTACCGATTTTCGGGCAGCGCGCGAGGCGACGTTCAACAGTAGTAGCCCAATAGATCAATCAGTCACCCGTTCGGGTGGTCGGTGATCTTGGGTCGGACGCGAGCTTGCCCGCTCGCGGGAGATTCCGGCACCATCGACCAATCCGGACTCGGCACCGGTGTCCGCCTCATGTGAGCCTTTCCCGGGCGCGCCGGAGCGAGGAGAATCCACCGAGCATGTTCGACGACGACGTCCTCGACCGCATCGACCGGTTCGACCGCTACCTGGCCGGCCGGCCGGAACTCGCGCTGCGGGTGTGCTGCCCCTCCCAGGAGTTCACCCGCGAGGAGATGTCGCACGGCGTCGGGCGCTGGCTGTCCGGGGCGCGCGGCCTCTGGGAGTCGCTGGCCGTCGCCCAGGACCCGAACCTCGCGCTGGTCATGCTCCAGGCACCGCCGGTGCCCGATCCGGTGGTGCGCCACCTGCTCGGCCTGCGTCCGGGCAGCGACCCGGCCATCGCGGACCGCCGTCAGCGGCACCTGCTGGTCGGGATCGACGACGACGCCGAAGTCCACCTGAGCGAGAAGCTGCTCGCCCGGCCGCACGTCCTGGCCCGGCTCCGCGAACTGGTCGCCGCTGCCCGCGCGCGCGGGCAGCGGGTGGACGACCTGTCCTGCTACCAGTCCAGCGCGCGGATGGACGCCGTCGCCGACGCCCTGGGGCTGGGGCTGGTCGAGACGCCGAGCGCGACCTTGGCGTGGGGGACCAAGGAGGGCAGCCGGCGGGCGTTCCGGTCGGCGGGCGTCGCCCACCCGCCGGGCACGTACCAGGTCGTCCGCGACCTCGCCGAGCTGGCCGCCCAGGCGGCCGGCCTGTTCCGGCGGCACGGCGCCCGGCACTGGCTGGTGAAGATCAACGAGGGTTTCGGCACGGGGCACGGGAACGCGGCCCTCACCGTCGACGCCGAGGACCCCGCCGCCGTCCTGGCCGAGCTGGAGAACCGGCTCGTGCCGATGGCCAAGAACATCTCCCGCGCGGACTTCCTGCACCACGTCACGGTCGAGGGCGCGATCCTGGAGCAGTTCGTGCGACCGCCGGGCGAAGGCCGGGTCCGCACGCCCAGCACGCTGTTCTTCGTCGACCGCTCGAAGGGGCGGGTCGACGTCCGCCTGCTGGGCACCCACGACCAGGTCATGGGCGGGGAACTCGACTTCACCGGCGGCCGCTTCCCCGCCGCCGCCGAGTACCGCTCGCCGATCATCGAGATGTCCAGGGCGGTGGTGGGGGAACTGGTGGAGGCCGGCGTCCGGGGCCACGTCGGCGTCGACTTCCTCGCGCTGGAGACCGCCCCCGGCGACTGGGACCTGCGCGCGCTGGAGATCAACCTGCGGCAGACCGGGACCACCCACCCCAACCGGACGGTCCGCGCCCTGGTGTCGGGCACCTGGCACCCCGACGGCACGCTCACCCACCTGGGATCGCCGGTCGCCTACGAGTCGACCGACGGGCTGATCGACCCCGCCTACCGGGCGATCCCGCCGGAGGCGCTGATCGCCCGGCTGGAGACCACGCCCGACCTCCGCTTCGACCCGCAACGCGCTCGCGGCGTCGTCCCGCACCTGTGGACGGCGTTGCGGCCCTTCGGCAAGATCGGCGCAACCTTCATCGGCGACTCCGAGGACGACTGCGCGGCCTTGCGCACCCGCTTCGTCGAAGTCCTGGCGGAGCTGGCGGAGTCGCACAGCGCCAACCTCACCGGTACCGGAATCCACTCGTAGGAAAGGAAGTACGGCCCGCTCGCAGGGAAACGGCCCCCGGCCTCGACCGCGCGGTCGCCCAGCTCGGTGGGCACGTGCGGCCGGTACTTCGCGCCCACCCCGTCCCGCGACAGGCCGGATCGTGCCTGTCGTAGCCCGGGTGGTCGGTGAACTCGCCTGCCTGGCCGATTCCGGCAGCCTCTTGGTCGACTGCCGGAGCACCCCGCCCTCGTCGGTGGGCTTCGACCCGGCCGGGCCTTGCCCGGTTCACCGACCGCGTGGCGAGCCGGACCGTCGGGACCGGGCTCGGGCTTCGGTTCCTCGTCGGCCGCTGGTGTCCACTGTGGACGGTGTGCGTCCTGCCGTCCGACGTCGGGCCGGGCCTACGTGGTGGCCGGGTGTTGTCGCCATTGGCGGAACCGCTGGTACATGGTGGCCGTCGTGGTCGTGAGCTGCTCGTAGGGGATCGGCAGCGCGTCGTGGACCTCCGGGTGGCGCCCGATCTCGGTCAGGATGGCGAGCAGGTGGCGGAACTCGGCGTCGAGGGTGTCGAGGTCGGTCGGCCGCCGGGTCTCGTGGGCGTGGTGCCACAGCCGGGCGACGAGGGTGGTCTGCGCGGCGAGGCCGCTGAGGTCGTTGTGGCCCAGGGCTTGTCGTTCGGCGTGGACGACGGCGCGGAACCCGTCGACCACGTCGGGGTGGGCGTGGGGCGTGGCGGCGGCGGTGATCCAGGCGAGGTCGAATCGGCAGGACTGGGTGAGCGGGTGGTGGTCGCCGAGGTGGGCGGCGCACCGCCGCACGAGGTCGGTGAACTCGGTGTGGCTGCGCCGGGTGTGGTCGGGGGTGGTGCGCGGGTTGCGGGTGAAGCGCAGCCAGGCGATGTCGCGGTGCAGGGTCAGGACGTCGGGGTGGTGGTCGCCGAGGTGGCGTCGGCGGGTGTCGAGCACGTGGGCGAACAGGGTGTGGGCGCGGGCGTGGGCCCCGGTGAGGTGGGCCAGCACGGCTATGGTGCGGGTGAGCTTGGTGGCGAGCAGCTCCCAGGTGTCGGGCAGGTCGTCGCGGCGGGCGATGTGGTCGACGATGTGTTCGCAGTGCGGGGCGAGCGCGGCCCAGTGCGACAGGTGGGCGGGGTCGGTGACGGTGAGGTGGGTGGTGGCCCCGTCGAGGACCGCGACGCACAGCGCGAGGTAGGGGTGCGGCGCGTCGTCCAGGTCGGGCTGGTGGCGGTTGGCCTCGCGGATCACCGGGTGCAGGAGCAGGCAGCGGGTGGAGGCGGTGGACGCGCGCGGGTCGTGGAACGTGGTCTCGTCCAGCAGCCCGAAGTCGTTGAGGGCGGCGACGGTGCGCACGACGTCGATGCCGGTGACCGCCGGGAACTTCGGCGAGCGGGCCAGGATGTCGGCGTTGACGACGGTGCTGGGCAGCGGTGCGGGGGCGAAGCCCGCGAGCCAGCGCAGCAGCGGGCGGGCGTGCGGCAGGCCCAGGTCGGTCAGCAGGTCGAGGGTGAGTTCCCAGGTCCGGGTGAGCAGGGTGCGGTCGTCCAGCCGGCCGCCGAGCCGGTGCAGGTGGTCGACGTGGGGGAACTGGGTGGCGAACACGTGGCGGTAGTGGTCGAAGTCCAGCGGCAGGTCGACGCCGGACACGGGCGGGCGGCGGGCGGCGGCGGCCAGGTAGCGGCCGGCGAGGTGTAAGGCCAGCGGCAGCCCGCCCAGGGTGCGGCCCAGCCGCAGGGCCTGGTCGCGGGTTCCGGCGTCGGGCGCGAGCGCGCACAGCATGTCGGCGGCGTGCCGGTCGGCCAGCGGGCCGAGGTGGTGCAGCCGGGTGTCGGGCGGCCAGGTGTCGGGCTGGCCGTCGCGGGTGGTGATCAGCACCGTCCCGGCGTGCCGGCGCAGGGCGGGCAGCCACGGCGTGACGGTGCGGGTGTCGTCGGCGTTGTCCAGGACCACGAGCGTGTGCAGGGGTGTGGCGGCGAGGGCGTCGGACAGGACGCCGATCGGCGAGCGGGTGCCCGACCAGGCGGCGATCACCTGGTCGACGGGTGCGCCCGCGTCGAGGGCGATCTCGCGGAAGCCCGCCGAGAGGGTCCGGTCGGTGGTGGCGTCGACCCACCACACGCGCACCTGGCCGTGGTCGGCCAGCCGTGCGGCCAGGGCGAGGGCGAGCGCGGTCTTGCCGCTGCCGCCGCAGCCGTGCAGGGCGATGGTGGTGCCGTCGTGGCGCAGGACCGTGTCGGTGAGGGTGTCCAGGAGGGGGTCGCGGCCGTGCAGCGGGCCGGGTGCCCGTTCGACGGGCGGCGCGGTGGACACCAGGCCGGTGGCGGGCAGGGCGGGCTCGCCGTGGACGGCGACGGGGCCGTTGACGGTGCCGATCTGGAGCAGCAGCGCCGTGTGGTCGCCGGTGGCCTGGTTGGCGGTGGAGGCGGCCGGTGGCGTGGCGTCGGGTGGTCGGTGGGCCATGGGAGGAGGTCTCCGGAGTCGTCGGGGGAGGTGGGGTGGCTGCCGCGACCGGCCGGTGGCGGCGGGTACCGGCCGGGGTCGGCGGGCGGTCACACGGCGATCGGCCGGTCGGTGACGAGGTGTTCGATGTCCTCGGGGGTCTGGGGGCCGCCGTACAGGTCGCCCTGCCCGTAGGTCGCGGCGAGGTCCAGCGCGGTGTCGCGTTGGACGGTGGTGGACACCCCCTGGACGGTGACCTCGCGGCTGACCGATCTGCCCATCCGGATGAGGTGCTTGGCCACGGACCGCCTGCTGGCCTCGGTGGGGGGACCGTCCAGCGCCTGGGTCAGCTGGGGCGGGATGACCACCGAGGCCAGGGGGAGCCTGGTCAGGGTGTCGTAGCGGGCGGAGTCGATGCCGAGCCCTTCCAGCGCGACCGGGACCGGGATGCCGCCCAGCTGGACGAGGTTCTCCTGGGGGCGGCCGTGCTCGTCGGCGACCGCGCCGTGGGTCATCCCGAGCATGAGCTGCGAGCCGGACACCCCGGCCGCGGTCAGGGCCGATTTCACGTGGCCGATCAGGTCCCGGTCGCGGGCGAGGCGGCGGGGCACGTTGACGGTGATGCGGGGCGCCGCCTCGCCCAGCGCCCGGCGCCAGCGGGCCGCCTGGTTCAGCACCCGGTGCAGGATCCACGGGCCCCACCGCAGGGCCAGCCCGATGTCGTCGGCCAACGCCACCAGGTCGTCGACCTGCCGGCGGGTGCCGTCGGGGCGCTGCCACCACGTGCTGGCCTCCGCGCCGACCACGAGCCCGTCGCTGAGGCGGACGATGGGGGTGTAGGCGACCACGATCTCGTCGCGTTCCAGCGCGTCGGGCAGCCCGGCGAGCAGGTGCGCGACCTCGGTGTTGCCCATGCCGGCGCGCACCACCCGCCAGCGCGGCCGGGACGTGCTGTCCGAGTGCAGCGCCACCTGGGCCTGGGCCAGCAGCTGGCCCGCGTTCGTGCCCCGCCGGACCTCGGCCACCCCGGCCGCCGGGGACAGCACCAGTTCCTGGCCGTCGATCCACATCGGTTCCGACACCCACGCCACCAGGCGGCGCACGGTGTCGGTGACGCCGTGCCAGCCGTGCCGGTCGGTGACCAGGACGGAGAAGGTGTCCCGGTCGAGCCTGCCGACGACCGCCGCCGTCGGCATGTCCACGACGGCGGCGGTGATGCGGGCGGCGACGGTCGTGGCGATCCGGTCGCGGACGTCGGGCCCGTACAGCCGGGTGAGCGTGCCCAGCTCGCGCAACCGCAGCGTGCACAGCCCCAGCGTGGCGCTGCGGTCGGCCCTGTCGATCGCGGCCTGGACGCGGTGCAGGAAGTTGCGCTGTTCCGGCAGCCGCGTGACCTCGTCGTGGTCGTTGTCGGGCAGCAACGCCTGCCGCCACATGCGTTCCGCGGTGACGTCGTGCAGGACCACGTGGAACGTGCCGTCCGCCTGCCGCGTCGCGGTGATCGCGACCTCGGCCGCGACCTGCCCGTCCGGGCCGGTCAGCGTCACGTCGGCGTCGCGCGTGCCGTCGGCTTCGGCGTCGGCCAGCACCCGTTCCAGCGTCGCCCGGTCGCGGTCGCGCGCCAGGTGGCGGTGGAAGTCGAAGCGCTCCTGCCGGCCGGTCGGCAGCCGCAGGATCGCGTACAGCGCGGCGTTGGCGTGCAGGACGGCACCCGTGCGGTCCAGCACGCACGCCGGCCGGGCGCGGTCCACCGCCGAGCCGGGACCCGACGCCGGGGGGCTCGCGGACCCGGGGCGTGCCGGTGCCGTCGCGGCGGGCCGTCGCGGCACCGCCGCCCACGCCTTGGCCATGAACAGCTGTTCGTCCAACGCCCGTTCGCGGGCGCCGTCCCCGAAGCCGCCGGCGAGACCGGCCAGGACGCTCGCGCGCCGGCCGACGCCCGCGCCGCGCAGCGTCTCCAGCCACGGCACCACCAGTTCGAGCATGTCCTGGAACGAGTGGGCGGTGACCTTCAGCCCGAGCGCGAGTTCCCGCCCGATCCGCTGCGCGGGCCACTGCCCGGGGTTGCCGCCGGTCGCCTGCCGCTCCAGCGATTCGGCGAAGCTCGTCAGCAGCGCCTCCACCTCGCCGGTCGACTGCACCAGGGCGCTGTTGGACCCCAGCGCCCGCGCCCACCGCCGCACCGCCTGGGCCGTGGCCGGCTCCGCGCCGCCCTCCGGACCCGGCGCGGTTGCGGACTCGGCCGCGTCCTCCCGCTCCCGCGCCGCCCGCGCGAGAATCCGTTGCAGGGCGGCGTCCTTGTCCTCCGCGCTGCTCGGCGCGGGCGGCCCCGACCGCGCACGCCACCGCAGCGCCGCCCGCACGGTCCGCCACTTCCTGTAGGCCCTGGTACCCGGAATCCTGTACGCGACCCGCCGCCACATCACACGTCACCCCTGTTCTGTCGTCCCCCCGGACCACGGCCCCCCGAACGGCCCTTCCCACCCGCGCGGTCGTCGCCGTCGTCGGTGGTCAGCCGTTGACGTGCTTCCGACAGATAGGTCGACACCGTCCTCTTGCTGCACCCGATCTCCTCGGCGATCTCCGCGGTGCTTAACCCGAACGCGTCGAGCTTGAGCGCGTTGCGCAGGTGCCGAGGCAGCAACTCGACCTCGTCGAGGGCTTCGAGCAGTTCCCACCGCGCGTACCCGTCCGCCGTCGGCGGCACCATCGCGACGTGCCCGTCGTCCGGGTCCACCGGGACCGCCTGCCTCTTGGCCTTCCTCCGTCCATTGAGGACACCGTGGCGGGCCGCGGCGTACACGAACTTCCTCGGGTCCTCCAGGGACCGCCACTGCTGCCACGTCGTGAGGAACGCGTCGTCGGCGACCGCCTCGTCGTCCACGTCCTGGTCCAGCCAGCGGATGTGCCGTCGGACGGCGTCGACGTGCGCCCGGAAGAACCGATCGAACTCCTGCGTTGCGCGGGCCTCGTCGTCGGGGCCCTGCGGGCGAGCACGCGTCACGGACTGTCGCCCCGGCCCGTCCCCGCGCCGGCAACCACCCGCGGCGGTGTCCGCCGTGCACCACAGCCGTCGCCCGGTGCCGTCACCGGCCGACGGCGGCCGTTCGCGACCGACCCGGGAGCACCGGGGCCGGTCGCCGCACGGCGGGCACCCCGGCCCGGCCGGGCGGCGCGCCGACAGACCCGCGGACCTGTCGACCTCACCACCGCACACCGGCGGAGACCCACCGTGATCGTTTCCTGGGGCAGCAACACTCAACCCTCTCGCAGCGGGACCAGGCACGCCCGTGATGGGCGCACACCCACTACGGGTCCCCCGACGCTCCGATGTCCGTGCCCGACACGGCAGGTTCACCCGAATGTGCCCATATGCGATGTGCCCTGTACTAAAGACACCACCCTCGCGATACCCGAGGACGCCGGCAGGGTGAAACGAACCGGAACCACGGCAGACCAGACCGGCCACCACGTCCCGCCACCGGCCGCACACCGCGACCATGGAGGAGCGACCCGACCGTCGCCAGCACACCGCGCCCCGGAGGACCGACCGTGCCCCAGGACCCGGACAGACCCGCACCGCCCGACTTCGACCACCCCAACGCCGCCCGCATCCACGACTGGCTGCTCGGCGGAACCCTCAACACCGCCCTCGACCGCGACGCCGCGGACCTCGCCCTCGGCCACCGGCCCGGCCTGCGCGACCTGCTGCGCCACAACCGCGCGTTCCTGCACCGCGCGACCGGGCACATGATCACGACCGGGATCCGGCAGTTCCTCGACCTCGGGTCCGGGCTGCCGACCACCACCCCCACCCACCACGTCGCCCACGCCCACGACCGGACCATCCCCGTCGTCTACGTCGACAACGACCCCACCACCGTCGCCCACACCCGCCTCATCCTCGACGACACCGCCACCGCCACCGTGGTCGAGGCCGACCTGCGCCGACCGGGCACCGTCCTGGGGCACCCCCGGACCCGGCGCCTGCTCGACCTCGACCGCCCGGTCGGCATCCTCGCCGTCGACATCCTCGACACCCTCGCCGAGGACCCCGGCGGCGTCCTCGGCGGCTACCTCGACGCCGTCGCGCCGGGGAGCGCCATCGCCCTGACCCACGTCACGACGACCCACCCCGACGCCGGACACCCCGAGACCGGACACCCCGAGACCGCGCTGCCCCCGCGGATCCCGCGACCGCCCGCGACCATCGCCACGTGGCTCGCCGGGCTCGACCTCGTCCCGCCGGGGCTCGTCGCGCCGTGGGAGTGGAGGACCGACCGCGAACCCGACCACCCGCCGGGGATCGCCGCGCTGTGCGCCCTCGGCTCCACACCGTGAACACCCGGCCGGACGGACCCCGGAGCCCGGAGCCGAGGCCGCCCGCCGGCCGGTGTTGTGGACGTTCGGTGAAAACCACGGCGTGAACCGGCGGTCCCGTTGTCATGATCTTCCCCCAGTGGACCCGAGATCAGGGGAGAACCCATGACGACCTGGCGAAGAACCGTGCTCGCGGTCGGCGTGACGGGGTTGCTGAGCACCGCGCTCACCGTCTTCGCCGCCGCGCCGGCGGCGGCCGACGACCACGTGCCGACCACCACCGTCACCCGGGCACAGTGGGGATACGTGGACCGCGCCACGCCACTGCGCGCGCACCTCGGCCACCAGGGCGACGCGCCGATCGGCGCGGGCAACGGGTGGCACGTCAGCCGTTCGTACTTCCGCTTCGACCTCACCGCGTTCGACGGAGCCACCGTGCTGTCCGCCGCGCTCTCCGGCCGGGAGACCCGTGCGGCGAGCTGCGCCGTCCGCTCCCTCCAGGTGTGGCGGACCGACGCGCTCACCGCGCGCTCGTCGTGGCTGCTCCCACCGCGCGAACGGGAACTCCTGGCCACCGCCGGCCCGGTCGACGGCCAGTGCCCGGCGTCGGTCGACGCCGACCTCACCGCCGCGATCACCGCGGCCGTGCGGCGCGGCGACGACTCGATCACCCTGGGACTGCGCGTGCCGCGCGCCCACGAACCCGACCGGGCCTACGGCCGAGCCGTCGCCGACGACCTCAAGCTCGTGGTCACCCACAACCGCCCGCCCGCGACGCCGACCGGCCACCGGATCGCGCCCGACCCGGGCTGCGCGGCGACCGCGCCGGGCACCTACCTCAACCCCGAGCGGCTCAACGACGCGCAACGCCTCGTGCTCACCGCGCGGCTGAGCGATCCCGACCCGGGCGACGCGCTGACCGCCGAGTTCGCGCACTGGCCGGTCGCGGACCCCGCCGCGCGGGAGACGCTCCAAGCGCCCGCCGGCGCGGACGGCACGGTCGTCGCACAGGCCAACGACTGGGCGTTGGCCGTGGACGGCACGCACGCGTGGACGGTGCGGGCCCTCGACGGCACCGCCGCCTCCGCCGAAACCACGCCGTGCTACTTCACGATCGACCGCACCAAGCCCGCAGCGCCGACCACGTCCTCCCCGGTCTACCCGCGCGGCTCGACGCGCGGCGGCGGCTACGGCGTGCCCGGTGCCTTCACCTTCACCACGACCTCGGACGACGTCGTCGCGTACGAGTACCGGTTCATGGACGCGACGCAGTGGTCCACGGTCGTCCCCGCCGTGCCCGGTGGTCCGGCGACGATCACCTACACCCCGGCCCGGTCGGGCTACGACTACGTCACGGTGAACGCCGTGGACCGCGCGGGCAACCGTTCGCAGTCGGGCGAGTCGTACTCGTTCGAGGTCCTGGAGAACCGGCCGTTCGTGTTCTCGGACCTGTACTCGGACCAGGGCGTCAACCCCAGCGGTGGTGTGGGCGTGCCCGGCTGGTTCGACTTCTCCTCGAACCTGACCTCCGTGGCGAGCTACACCTACCGCGTGGACGACGGTCCGGAGACGACGGTCGTGGCCGACGCGAACCGCAAGGCGCGCATCACCTACACGCCGTCCCACGGTGGGCACAACGTGCTCAAGGTCCGCAGCACGTCCGCCGACGGTGTCTCCTCGCCCGAACGCGAGTACCGGTTCACGGTGGACAACGCGCCGGTGGTCACCCGCGAGGGCGCGGTGCTCGTCGGGTCGTCGGTCCGGTTCGCGCTCCAGCCGCGTCAGACGGGTGCGGTGTCGTACACCTACTGGTTCTCCCGCTGGAACGGCCCGGACTCGACGCCGGTGACCGTGCCCGCCGGGGCGGACGGCACGGGCAGCTTCACCTGGTCGCCGGTCGACACCGACGCGAACTCCGTCACCGCGCTGCGGGTGCGCAGCACTAACGCCGCCGGAGCGGTGTCGGAGACGCGGTCCGTGGAGATCCACGTCGACGGCGCGGCACCGCGCATCGGGATCGTCGGCGACTCGCCCGCCCGTCCGGCCACGTTCACCTTCGCCACCGGCATGGTGTCGCCGACCGAGTACGAGTACTGGTTCGACCACGCGCCTTCGGTGAAGTACACCGTCGCGGCCGACGCCGGCGGCGTCACCACCGTCGCGCACACCGCCGACCGCACCGGGAACCTGGTGCTGCGCGCCCGTGCCCGCAACGCTGCCGGCACCTGGACGGCGGTGGGCTCGGCAGGGTGGTCGGTGCACGACAACCCGGACGTCACCTCGGCGGACTTCCCGTACGGGCAGGGGCGCCCGTGGCGCGAGGGCGCGCTCACGTTCAGCGCCAACCAGCCGGGCGCGGTGGAGTTCCAGTACACAGTGGACGGTGTCGCGATGACCGTGCCGGTCGGCCCGGACGGCACCGCGACGGTCCGCTTGACGCCGACGCACGCCGGTGACCAGTACCTGAAGGTGACCAGCCGGACCGCGTCGGGCGCGGAGTCGAGCCACACGACCCACCAGTTCCGGGTGGTGGACAACCCCGGTGTCACCTCGGCGGACTTCCCGGCGGGGCAGACCTCGCCGTGGCGCGAGGGCGCGCTCACGTTCACCGCGAACCGGCCGGGCGCGGTGGAGTTCCAGTACACAGTGGACGGTGCCACGACGACCGTGCCGGTCGGCCCGGACGGCACCGCGACGGTCCGCTTCACCCCGGCGCACGCCGGTGACCAGTCGATCGTGGTGACCAGCCGGATGGCAGCGGGCGCGGTGTCCGCCGCCACGACCTACCGGTTCGAGGTCGTCGACCAGCCGTCGGTGGTGTCGGCCGAGTACCCGGAGGGCTTCTACCCGGCGGTGCCGGGCACGCCGGGCACGTTCACCTTCACCGGCCGGGCCGAGGTGGTGGAGTACACCTACCGCTTCGACATCAACCGCCGGCGGGGGACCGAGTACACCGTGGCGGCCGTGGGCGGCGCGGCGAGCATCACCTACGCCCCGCCCTCCTACGCCGGTTACGTCCTGCGCGTCACGGCGCGCTACGCGGACGGGTCGACGTCCACCGTCCGTTCGTACAACTTCACGATCGTGGAATAACGGCGGCCGACCGATCACGCGCGGGCCTTCCGGTGACGCCACCGGAAGGCCCGCGCCCGCGGTCCGGGAAGTGTGGATCAATCAATTCCGCCGATGTGCGGACGGCGTTCGATGCCCGGCCGATCCACTTATTGCGGCCGGTCCGCGCGAACCTCGATTTCCGGTCACGGTCGCGAATCGGCTGGGCCACGTTCCGGTCAATGCCCTAAAGCGGGCTACTCCACTCAGGTGGCGGGCAATCGGGCGGCTAACACCTCCGGGTCGCGTGCCGACAGGCAGCAAAACGGAAAGTGCCGCTGCGACCGACCGGGGTGTGGGCGTTGAGAAGCGTGTTCAAGTGGATGTCGATAGTGATCCTCTTATTCTTGGCCATCGGCGACGCGCTGGTCGTTTCCTCGGTGACGGCCCACGCGGGCGACGGATGGCCGATACTCGCCCTGCTGGTCATCGCCTCCGTGGTGCTGCTGCGCCTGCACACCGAGGTCTTCCACCGGCGTCCGTTCCTGGCCAAGCCGGCCAAGCCGTTCGAGTTCCACCAGGTGCCCGCGGACCGGGCCCGGTCGCTGCGCGAAGAAGTGCGCAAGCCGGCCGAGCTGAAGCCCCACGAGGCGGTGATCTTCGCCGCCGCCGTGGTGCGACCCGAGCAGTTCCGCCGCCGGATCGTGGAGGAGTACACGCCGGAACGCCGCACCCTCAAGAAGCTGACCACGGTCGACATCGACATCCCGAAGCGCTTGCTGGGCAGGAATCACAAGGAGCACGTCTACCTGCCGGTCGTCATCAACAAGAAGGGCGACCTGCTGGACGATTTCCACATCTACGAGGGCAACAGCGACGAGACGCAGTGGCTCTCGTACCGCCAGTACCTCAGCCTGGCGGCCGAGGTGCTGCACGTCCTGCTGCTCAGCACCCACCGGCTGCCCCTGGGCGAGGAGCTGCCGGCGGGCACGGCGGAAGCGGAGCTGCTGGCGTTGCAGTGCATCGTGCACCGCCACGACACCCGCAACCCCGCGCCCCCCGACTTCAGCGGGGCCGAGGCGATCGAGAAGCTGGTGGTCGCGAGCCCGAGCACGCGCGACCTGGCCGGCCTCTTCGTGCGGCAGTTGAGCATGAACTTCGCCATCGTGGCCTCGGTCGACGGGCCGGTCGCCAAGCGCCACCGGTTCAAGTACCAGCTGACCCTGACGCCCGAGGTGAAGCTGAGCGGGCCGTCGGCCGGGAAGAACCGGTCGGTGGGCGGCTACTTCCGGTTGCTCGTCGGCGCGCGGCCCGTCGCGCTGCACCTCGACATCGCCAACGCGGCCACCTGCGAGAGCTACCACCTGCACGTACACGCCCCTGACGACCTCTACCTCGCGCTCCAGGAAACGGTCGGCCTCGACGGCGTGGTGGGACGTCGGGCGGAAAAGGCGCCCACACCCCCGCACTGCCGCTTCCGCAGGCGCCTCGGACAACCCCACGCCCACTTCTACTGCCGCTACCTGCCGGCCCTTGAGGCCGGCGAGAGGCCGCTCATCCGCCTGCGCTTCTTCGAAGTGCCGCCCGGGTCGGTGATGCGGGCGGCGGTGACCGCCGTCGCCGCGTTCGCGATCCTCTGGCTGGTCGGTTACGTGAACTCGCGGACGAGCGCTCCGGACACCGACGCGCCGGCGTTCCTGCTCGCTTTTCCCGCTCTGGCGGCCACCTGGCTGGGCTTCGACGCGCCGTCCCGGAAGTTGTTGGAGGGGACGCTTTCCGCGCGGGTCTGCCTCATCGCGTCCGCCGTGCTGTCCCTGGTCGGCAGCGCGCTTTTCCTGCTGCACAAGACCGGCGGCGAGGGTACCGGTTGGGTGGCCGTCCCCGGCGGCAATTCACTGCTCGGGGTCACCGATCTCGGCTGGGCGATCACGGTGGCCCTGGCGCTGCTCAACGCCGCGCGAATCAGTTATCAGTGCTTCATTCGAACGTGGGAGTATTCACACCTTCTGACGAAGAATGTCAACTAGCGTGTACACCGGCCTTTTCTCGTGCTACCATCCGCTACGAGTTGTGCCACGAATGTGATCATGATGCGGATGGGCGACATTATGAGCGGAATGGCGAATTCCGGCGAAGCGGGCGTGGCCGGCTCACCGGACACCGAGTCGAGGAGATGGAAGATGAGTCACTTATCCAGCCTGTTGCAGTCCCGGAAAGTCCAGGTCGACCAGGACGAGGAGTTGTCCGGCTACTACGTGGCGACCCACACCTGGACACCCACCCCCAACGCACCGCAGCTCTCGCTCGACGACATGTACGAAGCCCTTGACGGCGTCAACGACGTGTACCCCGATCCTTCCGAGCGCCGCTCCTCCTGAGCGTGCGACGTTGGTGGGGATCCCGTCCCTCCGCGTGGTGACGGGATCCGTCGTGCGGCCGGTCCACCGCAGCTGACACGACAGAGCGGGTCGCCGGTCGAGGCGTCCGGCCGCACGTCGGCCGGTGACCCGCTCGACGTCGGGTCCGGCACCCCACCTCCTATTCCACGCCATTTGTACTTGCACGGTCGTCGGCCGATTTCCGCGTGCGGCGCCCGGTGAGCCGGCAGGCTTCGATCCGTGAACCCGATCGTCGCGCAGGTGTTGACCATCGTCGGCGTGCTGCTCGGCTCGGCCGCCACGTTCGTCATCACCTCCACCACCGAGCGGACCCGTTGGCGGCGCGCGCAGGCCACGCGGTGGGATGACAAACGCCTCCTCGCGTACTCCGAGTACGCCGACGCGGTCAAGCACATGGTCCGGCTGTGCCGGCGGATCGCGGAGACCAACGGGCTGCTGTCCACGGGACAGCCGCTCGACCTCGAATCCCCGCTGACGGCGCTGGCCGAGGCCGAGACCCAGCGGGCCGCGCGGTGGGAGACCGTCCTGCTGCTCGGCGAGCCCGCGACGATCTCCGCCGCACGGGCGTGGAGCGAGCAGGTGTGGCGCTTGGAGCACATCCTGCGCGAAGACCACCCCGACGCGACCGCGTTCATGAACGCCTACCGCGATGCCATGCGCCTGCGCAACGCGTTCTACGACCAGGCCCGTGCGGATCTCGGCATCACCAGTGGCGCATTACCCGAACTCACGTGGAAATCGCTCCAACCCCAGCCACCGCCGGAGCGGCCCGCCGCCCCGTGACCGGGCCGGACAAAGGCGCCGGCCGTTCGAGGCACACAGGCGTGCGGCTCGACACCCGAACCACGAGGTTGCCCTGCGACTGCGGGACGTGGGTGAACCGCGCCGTGCCGTCCGGCCCGACCGGCGCGACGAACTCGGTGGAGCCGACGCTCCGGACCACCTCGTGCGACCCGGCCACGTGCGGGGTCGCGACGAACTCGACCGGCCGGCCCACCTGGCCCGTCGACGGCCCGCCCTCGGGGTACTGCGGGCTGGTCGACGTCGGCGGCAGCGCCTTGACCGCGAACGAGCGGTACTCGGGTTCGCTGTCGAAACCGCTCGCGGACACGCCGATCACCCGCAGGGTGCCCGGTCCCGGTGCCTTCGGCGTCCACCGGACGGTCGCGGTGCCGTCCGGGCCCGCTGCCACGGTGTGCTCCTCGCCGCCGTCGAACCGGTACCGGTAGGACGTCACCGGCAGGCGCGGCGACGAGAACGTGAACGAGCCCTCGACGCCGGGCCCGCCGGCCTCCTGCCCCGACGGGTAGTCGGTGCCGACCACGGTCGGTGCGTGGGCCGTGGCCTCGAACCAGTCCTCGCCCCAGCCCGACCGGATGCCGGTGCTGGTGACGCCGGCCGCGCGGACGAGGTGGGAGCCGGGGGCGGTGACGGTGTACTCGTAGGTCGCGCCGCCGTTCGCGTCGACCGGGACCGTCACCTCCGCGCCGTCGCGGACCTGGAAGACGTAGGCCACCACGTCGGGGCGGTCCCGCAGGCTCGCCGCGGTGACCACGACCCGGTCACCGACGAACGGGTCGTAGGCGTCCGTGCCGACGATCGGCTCGTACTGCTCGACGTAGATGTCCTCGTCGGCGATGCCCGACTTGGCCCCGCCGGCGTCGACGGTCCACACCGCGAGCGAGTGCTCCCGCCGGCCGGCGAGGAAGGTCAGCGCCACCCGGCCCGTGCGGTCGGCGTCGACCGGCACCGTCCGCTCCGGGCCGTCGTCCAGCCGGTAGTCGAACGAGGTCGCGCCGTCCTGGGTCGCGGTGAACACCACGTCCCAGGGCACCCCCAGGTCGAACAGCGGCATCCGCACGTACGGCGCCGTGGTGCGGATCCAGTACCGGTAGGAGCGGACCGGCGAGCGGTTGCCGGCCCGGTCGACGCCGGTGACCTCGATGGACACCGGACCGTCGGTGGTCGGGGTGGTGGTGATCCGCGCCGTGCCGCCGGGCCGGTCGGCGGAGACGCGACCGCTGCCCACGGCGTGGCCGGAGTACTCGAACGCCACCACGTCCTGGTCGCCGCCGGCGTCGAAGGTGAACTCGCCCGGGACGCCCTCGCCGCCGTCACTGGGCGGGCCGGCGTCCTCCCGGTACACCGGGGAGGTCACGGCCGGGGCGTTGGCGGGCGCGGTGAAGTCGGCGGTGAACACGCAGGGCGCGGACCACGCGGAGTCGGCGTGGCCGTCCTCGGCGCGGGCGGCGAAGGCGAACTTCCGGCCGTCGCGCACCACGTCCGCCGGGAAGTAGCCGCCCAGCGAGCCACCGCCGCCGTAGACGGGGTGCTCGACGCGCTCGGCCGGCGCGTCGAGCGGCCGGAACGCCAGTCGGCCGTCGATGCCGCCGGGGTCCGGGTCGGACGCCAGGGCACTGGCGAACGGTTGGCGCGACGCGGTGACGGTCTCCGCGCCGCACGGCCTGTCGTCCAGCGCGAGCCCGGTGGGCGTGCCCGGCGGGGTGTTGAAGGTGACTTCCAGCCCGGGGCCGATCCCCAGGCTGCGGCCGTGGGCGACGTCGCCCTGGTGGTCGCGGCCGATGCGGGCGACCAGGGTCAGCGACGTGCGGCCCTCGGTGACGGCGTTCTCGACGATCTCGCCCAGGTCCCACACCAGCCGGGGATCGGTGCACGGCGTGGAGCCGGCCGGGGCGGGGGCCTTGACCAGCTCGCGCGGCTGGAACGCCCAGCTGATCGGGCCGTGCGGCTCGGCGGTCCACAGTTCGAGCGCGCGCGGCTTGGCGCAGTCGCCCACCGCCGTCGAGTCCGCCGACCAGGGCGCCGAGCACCAGCCCGACGCGCGCGACGCGCCGGGGTCTTCCGGACGATCTCATGCTCCCCCCTCAGGGGTCACGCGGCGGCGTACCTCCGCCGCTGCGGGGATCTTCGCAGGTGAGGGGCTTGCTGTCCGGGAAGTTCGGTGCGCCGGGAACGTCGTCGCCACGCCCGGTGGCAGGAGCGGGACGGGTGCCGGCCTCGGCTGTCGCGGCAAACGGTCGGCGGCGATCCGTCATCCGGTCGAACCGGGGCCGTGGCGGAGGTGGTCGGAGGGTGGCGGTGGCTGCCGCGGGGACGGCGTCGGGCCACCTCCGTGAGTCCGATGTCCCGCCGCTCCGGCGGAGGTCTTGCGCCGAGGCCCGCAGGTGGGGTTGGTTCGGCGCGGGCCGTACCGGGTAGATCGGGAGCAGATGATCACGGGGGAGGTTCCGGTGTGGTGAGTGGAGATCGTGCGGGCCGTCCGGGATCGCCCGGCTGCCGGCCCGGGCCGGGTCGACGGCCGGGCGCGTCGTCGTCCCGGGGATCGTGATGCTCGGCAGAACCCACGCCGCGACCGGGTGGTGCGCCGGGCTCGCCCTCGCCCCGCTGCTGGGTGCCCACACCCTGCCCCAGGCCGTCGTGGTCGCCACGGTCACGGCGGGGTCCGCGCTCATCCCGGACCTCGACCACCCCGCTTCGCGCGCCTCCCGGCTGGTCGGTCCCCTCACCTGGCTGCTGTCGGTCCTGGCCCAGGGCGCGTCGCGCGGCCTCTACCAGCTCACCAAGGGGCCGCGCGACGAGCCGGTGTCCGGGGAGCACCGGCACGCCACCCACACGCTGGCGTTCGCCGGTCTGCTCGGCTGGTGGATCAACTGGGCGACCGGCTCGATGGGCCCGTGGGCGGTCGGCGTGGTCCTCGCGCTCGCGGTGCTGCTCGCGGTGGACGCGCTCGGCGACTGGGTGTTCGCCGGGGTCGCGCTCGTCGGGCTGCTGTGGTTCGCCAACGGGACGCCGGAGCAGGAGTTGGCCGCCGTCGCGGGGTGGATCGGGTGGGCGGTCGCGGCGGGGTGCCTGACGCACTGCCTCGGCGACGCGCTGACCCTGTCGGGCTGCCCGTTCCTGTGGCCGATCCCGATCGCGGGGGAGACCTGGTACGAGATCCGGCCGCCCCGCCTGCTGCGCTTCCGCACCGGCGGCCCGGTCGAGCAGTTCCTGGTCCTGCCGACGTGCGTCGTGGCGGGAACGCTCCTGCTGCCCGGCGTGTGGCCGATGCTGCTCGCCCTCGCCGACCGCACCTGACCCCGCCGGCGCGGCCGTGATCCACAGTGGACATCCGGTGCCCTCGGTCGCGCGCGGGCCCGTGGAGAGGTCGGCCGGGTCGTCAGACGATGATGACCCGGGCGATGATCCCCCGGTAGAGGTAGCCCCACTCGCCGATGGCGAGCAGCACCTCGCCCTGGCTGGTGACGTTGTAGTTGTCGCCGAGGTCGGGGTGGAAGAGGCGGTAGTAGGGAACGCCCTGGGTGGAGTCCGCCGGGTACACGTACGCGTCGATGCCCCGGTACTCGTAGCCCCTGTTCTCGGTGGAGTCGACGACTTCCTGCCAGCTCGTGGTCTGGTAGTAGTCGCGCTTCGCGCCCAGGTACAGCCGGTACAGCGGGATGGTGCCGGGCTCCTGCACCTCGAACACCCGGACGGAGGAGTTCTCGAACTTGTAGCCGCCGTGCCCGACCTGGGAGACGACCTCGATCCAGTCGGTGGTGTAGTAGTGGTCGCCGGTGGTGGGACTCACGATCCGGTAGAACGGCACGGGTGCCGCGGTCTTCGGTGCCGCCTGGGCCGGCGTCGCGAACGCCAGCGCCGACAGCGCGAGGGCCAGCGCAGTCGCCAGGCGGAAGGTTCTCCTGTTTCGCACAGCAACCCCTGTCGGTCGGTGTCGATGCCGTGATCCAGTCTGTCCGGGCGCGGCGAGACCGGGCAATCCGCTGTTCGCACCATGGCCCCGCAATTCCGAAGCTGTCCGGAATATCGCTCTGTACAACGAGGTTCGCATTCCACGCGACCGCTCCGGCGGCCACCGGCCGCAGCCGTGCCGCACGGCTGCGGCCGAGGTGACCGTCCACGAAGGAGTGTCGTGCGCCGGTCCGTCAGGAGCTGCGCGCGGACGGCCCGACAGCCGAGGCGGTCGCCGACGCGGTCCGGGTCAGCGTCGGCACAGGGCCGCCCGCATGACGGCGAACTGGTCGTCCCGGGGTTCGACCGGGAAGTAGTCGACCGCCACCATCGCCGCCCGGCCGTCCTCGGTCGCGCCGGACACCGAGGTCGACCCGAACGTGCCGCCGAGGTGGCCCCAGTAGGCACCACCGCACTCGGCGGGCAGCGGGAACCGGTAGATCCCCAGCCCGTACTCGACCCCCGGCCGGTTGGGCACCGGCACGGTCCGGCGCATCTCGGCGAGCTGCGCCGGCGGGAGCAGCCTGCCGTGCAGCAACGCCCGCAGGAACCGGGTGACGTCCGCACCCGTCGACACCAGCCCGCCCGCCGCCGGGGCCCACGACACGTCGGTCTCGGTCACGTCGAAGAACCTCTCGCCGTTCAACGGGAGGTACAGGCGCGGGTGGGGGCCGCGGAGGGTGTGCTCGCGGTCGGCGGGCAGGTAGGTGTCGTGCAGGCCGAGCGGGCGGATGATCCGCCGGTCGACCTCCTGGTGCCACGGCCGGCCGGTCACCTTCTCGATGAGCACCCCGGCCATGAGGTAGTTCGTGTTGGTGTAGCTGTACTTCGTGCCGGGAGGGAACACGCGGTCGTGGGCCAGCGCGGTGTCCAGCAGCTCGGCGGTGGTGAAGAACCGGTACATGACGTCCGGCCCGTACTTCGCCCGGAGCCTGTTCTCGTACTCGGGCAGCCCGCTGCGGTGCTGGAGCAGCTGCCGGACCGTGATGTCCTGGCCGGTGTTGCCGGTGGACGTCCCGTCCGGGGCGAGGACCGGGTGGATCACCCCGGGCATGTACCGCTCGACCGGCTCGTCCAGCCCGACCCGGCCTTCGGCCACCAGTTGGAGGACCACGGTGGCCACGAACGTCTTGGTGCTGCTGCCGATCCGCACCGACGCGCCGGCCGGGTACGGGCGGCGCGTCACCACGTCGCCGACCCCGGCCGTCACCGCCTTCAGCGGACCGCGCCGGTCGCGCCACACGACCTCGCCGCCGGGCAGGTCGTTCCCGGTGACCAGGGCGTCCAGCGCGGCGCGTACCCGATGGCGGTCGCCCGACGCGGACGCCGGGCCGGTGGCCGTGATCCCCGCGGCGGCGATGGTCGCGACCACCGCGACCGTTCTCACTAAGGTTCTTCGTTGTACTCGCACGGGAAGATCGTCCGGGACCCGGGCAACGCGGCACATCATCCCCGCGAAGGACCGGAACCCTGCCCGGTTCCTCAGGGGGACCACCACCCGAAGTCGCTCGACCGTCTCCGGGGCGGAGCTCGTGGCCACGGTCGGCGCGACGTGGGCGCGTGTTCGAGGTCAGCGGCGGCCCGTGGCCAGGACGACGAGGAACTGGCCGCCGCCCGCCTCGACGTCGGCGGTCACCGGCAGGTCCGGGGTCAGCCGGGAGAACCGGTCGACCAGCCAGTCCGCCGCGTCCCGGGCGTCCTGCTCGGTCGGGCAGCGGGCGACCATCTCGCGGCCCCCCTTGCGCTCCAGCCTCCCGGCGACGGTGATCAGCGGCGCGGGATCGGCCACGTGCAGGCGGTCCGGCCAGGCGATGACCACCTTGACCGCGCCCTTGCGGGTGTTGCACCCGCGGTGCGCGAGCCGCTCGGCGACCTTGGCCTTGCGGTCGGCGGTCCGGCTGTCGACGCTGGGCCCGCGCGGGTCGTTCACCGACATGTCGGGGTCCACCGGTTCGTCGCACACCCAGCACCGCCAGCCGTCGCGCTCGGCCACGTCATCGAGAAGGCTCATCCGGGCAAACTAGCCTGCCTGCCTGCTTGCGCTTCAGCCGGTCCGCGTGCAGGTGACCGGCAGCGGGGGTAGGTTCCACGCTGATCCCGAGGGGCGGGGGTGCCGATGGGGAAGCGGAGCAGCGCCGACTCGATCCGCGCGCTGTACGACGCGGATTTGCGTCGGGCGTACGGGGATCTCGCAGCGCCGCGGCGCGGGTTCGCGCTGGAGGCGTTGGACCGGGATCCGCACGGGGCGCTCCTGCTCGGCCTGTCCGCGGTCGGCGCGGTCGAGGACGACACGGACGTCAACTACGAGGTGGCCTTCACCTACTTCGTGCGCGGACGTCGGTTGCTGATCGTCAAGCTGTCGATGGTCGGCCCGTACGCGGTCGTGCTGGGGCTGGACGAGGACGGCTCCGGCACCGGGGAGCCGATCTCGCCCCCCACCGGGAGGTTCGAGTCGCGGGTGCTGGAAGTGGTGGTGTCGCACGGGTTCCGGCTCGTGCCCGTCGAGCACCTGAAGACGTCGGTCCGGCTGGCCGTCGTCCCGGGACGGGCCGAGGTGTCGCTCTACGCGGCGCTCTTCGAACCCGAGGTCGAGCCCGAGGTCGAGCCCGAGGTCGAGCCCGAGGTCGAGCCCGAGGTCGAGCCCGTGTGGCCGAGCTGACCCGGACGGGTCCTCGGCGGTCCGACCTCGACGGGGGAGCGCGGAGTCCGGCAGGTGCCCACGACCTCCGGTGGTCGCTTCGCGCAGGTCGACCGTCCGGCGCAACCTCCGACGTCGGTCCGGTGTTCCTCCATGAGGACCACTCGACGCGAGGAGTGCACGTATGCCGTCACCGGACAGTCTCGAACTCGACTTCGGAGCGGGCGAGGCGCCGCCGCCGTTCGGCGGGATCGAGGCGATCACGGAGGAACTCGACCGCAACGGGTGCGCTCGGATACCGGGATTGCTCGACGCGGACGCGTGCGCGGAGGTCGTGGCGATGTTCGACCGGGACGAGTTGTTCCGCAGCACGATCGTGATGGCGCGGCACGCGTTCGGCGAGGGGAAGTACCGCTACTTCGCCGATCCGTTGCCCGATCCGGTGGCGCGACTGCGGGAAGCGCTCTACCCGCCGCTGGCCTGGGTGGCGAACCGGTGGGCCGCGCGGTTGGGCGAGCGCACGTGGCCCGCGACGTTGCCCGAGCTGGTGCGCGAGTGCGCCGAGCACGGCCAGCACAAGCCCACGCCGCTGGTGCTGCGGTACCAGGAGGGCGGCTACAACTGCCTGCACCAGGACGTCTACGGCGAGCTGACGTTCCCGCTCCAGGTCGCGGTCATGCTCAACCGGCCGGATGTCGACTTCACCGGCGGTGAGAGCGTGTTCGTCGAGAACCGGCCGCGCCAGCAGTCCCGGCCCGTGGTCCTGCGGCCCGGGTTGGGCGACGGGATCGTGTTCCCGGTGCGCCACCGGCCCGTTCCCGGCGCGCGCGGCGACCGCCGGGTGGCGATGCGGCACGGGGTCAGCGCAGTCCACAGTGGACAGCGCAACGTGCTCGGGCTCATCTTCCACAACGCGCCGTGAGTCAGAACTCCAACGCCAGCAGGTCGGACGCGGACTCCAGGTCGAGGAGTCCGCGCTTGGCCGGCAGGCCGCCCGCGTAGCCGACCAGCGCGCCGTCGGCGCCGAGGACGCGGTGGCACGGCACCACGACCAGCACCGGGTTGGCGGCCATCGCGCCGCCCACCGTGCGCGCGCCCGCGCCGGACAGCCCCAGCGACCGGGCCAGCCGGCCGTAGGACGTGGTCTGCCCGTAGCCCACGGCGTCCAGGCCCTTGAGCACCTTCCGGTGCAGCGGGCTCGCGTGCCGCAGGTCGACCGGGACCGAGAACGTCGTGCGCTCGCCGGCGAAGTACTCGTCCAGTTCGGCCTGCGCGCGGTCGAGCACCGACTGGTCGGCCTCGGTCTCCGGGTACCGGCGGGCGCAGTCCTCCTGGTCGGCGAACGAGCACACGGTGAGGCCCGTGGTCGACGCGGCCAGCGTCAGCGGGCCGAACGGGGTGGGGTGGGTGCGCATGAACCCTCCGATCTCGTGCCTACGCGCAGTTCTCCGTCGAGGAAGACCCAGTCCTCGCCGGTGGTCGTGACGCCGCGCAGCCCTTCGGACGCCTCGCCGCCGGCGAGGGACGGCAGGGCCGGGTCGGCCAACCCCGGGAAGGCCACCGTGCGGGTGGCCCGCCAGCGCGTCGCCACCAGCCTGCGGCCGAGCCCGGACCAGCCGACGGGGCTGTCGGCGACGACCCACGCGTCCGGCGAACCCCCGGCGAGCCGGCAGGCCGGGCGCAGCCACGAGGCGGCCTCGCGCGGCCACGACACGACCACGCCGACGTGCCCGCCCGCTTCCTCCCACGCCGCGGCGAACGCCTCGGCGCGCCGCAGGTCCGGCTCCGCGCGGCCGGACCCGACGTTGACGACGGCCGCGCGCGCCCGGCGCAGCAGCCGCAGCACGGCGGCCACCTCCACGTCGAGCGCGGCCGGGCCGGTCGCGGTCCGGCCCCGCTCCGCGTCGCGGGCGGTCATGCGGTCCGGTCCAGGACGCCGGGACGGCAGTGCAGGCACGGGCGGTAGCCCGCCTCGCCCGCGTCGGCGATGGTGCGGAAGCCCCTGCGGTGGGGCGGGGTGATCCGCCGGGCGTGGGCGCACGTCGGGAAGCACACGATCCCGGTCGTGTCGCTGCCGAGGTAGAACACCCTGGCCCTGGCCAGCGCGCGCACCCGGTCGAGGTCGACGTGCTCCGCCCGCAGCAGCGATTCCTTCACCTCCGGGCCCAGCACGTACCGGCCGATGCCGCCGTCCGCGCGCACCACCCGGTGGCACGGCACCAGCAGGGGCACCGGGTTGCGGGACAGGGTCGCGGCCACCGCGCGCACCGCCGTCGGGTGGCCGACCTCGCGGGCGATCCAGGCGTGCGGGCGCACCTGGCCCGCCGGGATGCGCCTGATGGCGGCCAGCACGGCGCGGTCGAAGTCGGTGAGGCCGCGCAGGTCCAGGCGGGGGCCCCGGGCGCCCGACCGGTTGCGCAGCGCGGGCAGCAGGCCGGCGGGCACGGCGTCCACCCGGCGCAGCGGTCGGCGCAACGCCGCCCGGAACGCGGCCTTGAAACCCTCGTCGCCGTCCACCGCCGACGCGGTGCGCAGGTAGCTCACCCCCGCCTCGGAGAACGCGACGTACACGTCCTCCAGCGGACCCGGCACCCGCGTCCACCCGGTGAAGATCACCCCGACCAGGTCCCGGGGTGCGCGGGTGGCCAGCCCGGCGAGGGCGGAGACCAGCGGGTCGTGGCCGTTGACCGTCATCGCTGACCCCTTCCGACCGCCTGCGCCGCCACGGGCAGCGGCACCGAGGCGGCAGGTCCGATGTAGTCGTCGCGCAGCACCCGCAGCCGGCGCAACCCGCGCGACACGTGGGACTTCACGGTGCCGACCGGCACGTGCATGACCTCGGCGATCTCCGCCACCGGCAATCCCACGACGTGCCGCAGCACGACCGCCGCGCGCTGGGCGTGCGGCAGCAGGGCGAGGAACTCGTCCAGCTCCCGCCGCGTCTCGCCGCCCTCGACCACCTCTTCGACGCTCGGTCCGCGCGCCGGCAGGTCCGGCAGGTCCTCCAGCGGGGCCTGGCGCGGCGTCCGCGACGCGTCGCGCACGCTGTTGCGCCACAGGTTCAGCACGATCGTCACCAGCCACGCCCTCGGCCGCAGGTCCAGGATCCGGGCCCGCTCGTAGCCGAGCAGCGCGCCGTAGGCCCGCAGGAACGCCTCCGAGGTGAGGTCCTCGGCGTCCTGGCCGCGCCCGGTCATCCGCAGCGCGACCGAGTACACGACGTCCTGGTAGGCGCGCACCAGGTCGGCGAAACCCTCGTCCAGGTCCGTGACGAGGGCGCGCGACAGGGCGTCCGGTGTGGTGGTCTCCACGGGGACACCGTCCCCAGTCCAGTCGCGCATGTCCAGTGGAACACCGACCGGCCCGATTCGGTTGCACTCGTCCGGAAAAAAGCCCCGATTGGCCCCCGCAACACCGGCCGGCACGTTTCGGTTGCACTATTCGCAAAAGAAGTGCCGGTGGATCCGATTGGTCACCCTGGGCATAATGAGCGGTATGGATCTCTCACTCAAGGGCAAAGTCGCAGTAGTCACCGGCGGTAGCAAGGGAATTGGGTTGGCCATCGCCCGCGCGTTGGCCGCGGAGGAGGCGCTGGTCGTTGTCGGTGCACGCACCGTGACCGACGAGGTAGCCCAACTGCGTGACGAGCAGGGCGTCACGGTCATCCCGGCCGACCTGTCCACGCCGACCGGCCCGGCCGAGCTGATCGCCGCCGCCGAGGAGGCGCACGGCGGCATCGACATCCTGGTCAACAACGTCGGCGCGAGCGAGCCCGGCCCGACCTTCGAGCAGATCGGCGACGACGCCTGGCAGCGCATCTTCGACATCACGTTCTTCAGCGCGGTGCGCGCCTCGCGCGCGGCCATCCCGTTCCTGACCGCCCGCCGGGGCACCATCGTCAACATCAGCTCGATCAACGCCAAGCTGCCCGACCCGGCGATCGCGCACTACAGCGCCGCGAAGGCCGCCCTGACCAACCTCAACAAGTCGCTCGCGATCGAGCTGGCGCCCAGCGGCGTCCGGGTCAACGCGATCTCGCCCGGCCCCGTCCGCACCCCGTTCTGGACCGCGCCCGGCGGCTTCGCGCACGTCGTCGCGGGTGCCGCGGGCACCACGCCGGAGCAGGCCGTGGACGAGGTCGTGCCGGGCGCGCTGGGCATCCTCACCGGCCGGTTCAGCGAGGCCGACGAGGTCGCCGCGCTGACCCTGTTCCTCGCGTCCGACCTCGCCGGGAACATCACCGGCGTCGACTACGTCCTCGACGGCGGGACGATCAAGACCGTGTGACGCCGCGTGACGGCGACCTCGCCGACCCCTCGAATGCGCCGCGTATTCACCGCTCGGCCGTCCGGGGTTGCCCGCGAGCCGTCGGGAGGTCGTCGTCCGATTTCCGCCGGCGGAATTTCTGAAGCGGAACCTCAGGTCGTGGCCGGTAGCTTGGGAGTATGCGGAACCGGTTATTGCGGACCTTGGCGGTGGCCGAGGTGGGATTGGGCTGCCTGCCCCTCTCCCCGGTCTACGGACCGGTCGACGACAAGAATTCCACGGCACTGGTGCACCGGGCGCTGGACCTGGGTGTCACCCTCCTGGACACCGCCGACTTCTACGGTCGCGGGCACAACGAGGAGCTGGTCGGCAAGGCGATCGCCGGCCGGCGCGACGAGGTCGTCCTCGCGACCAAGTTCGGCATCCACGGCCACCGCGCGGACGGCGGCCTCGACGTCGACTCCAGCCCGGCCTACGCGCGGCGCGCGCTCGAAGGCTCGCTGCGCAGGCTGGGCGTCGACGTGATCGACCTGTACTTCGTGCACCGCCGGAGCCCGGACGTCCCCGTCGAGGACACGATGGGGGTCATGGCCGAGTTCGTGCGGGCCGGGAAGGTGCGGCACGTCGGGCTCTCCGAGGTGGGCGCCGGGACGATCCGCCGCGCGCACGCCGTGCACCCCGTGACCGCCGTGCAGACCGAGTGGTCGCTGTTCGAGCGCGAGATCGAGGACGAGGTCGTGCCCGTGTGCGACGAACTCGGCATCGGTGTCGTCGCGTACTCGCCGTTCGGCCGGGGCCTGCTGGCCGGCGGGGGCGAGCGGCTGCGGGAACTCGCCCCCGACGACTACCGGCGCACCGACCCCCGGTTCCAGGGCGACAACCTCGACGCGAACCTGACGGCGGCCCACCGGGTGGCGCGCATCGCCCACCGGCTCGGCGTGACGCCCGCCCAGGTCTCGCTCGCCTGGCTGCTCGCCCGGCACCCGTCGGCGGTGCCGATCCCCGGCACGTCGCGCGGCGGGCACCTGGCGCAGAACGTCGCGGCGGCGTCCCTCGAACTGGGCGCGGCCGAACTCGCCGAACTGGCCGAGGCGATGCCCGCCGCCGGCCACCGCTACCCCGGGCGGGGCATGGCGGACGTCGGCACCTGACCGCCCGACCGCACGCCCCCGAACCAGGAGCCGCCTGACCAGGAGCCGCCCAACCAGGAGCGCGCCGTCCAACCGCCATGACGCGGTCCGCCGCGTCGAGAAAGGGAAACCGTGCGATTCGAGGTCCTCGGTCCGCTCCAGCTCATCAGCGACGGGCGCTCGCACGTGCCGTCGGCAGCCAAGCAGCGCCAGATGCTGGCGCTGCTGATCGTCAACCACAACCGGGTGGTGACCGTCTCCTCGCTCATGGAGGAGGTCTGGGGCACCACGCCGCCGCGCAGCGGTCCGGCCGCCGTGCACACCCACGTGACCCAGCTGCGCAAGGCGCTGGAGGCGCCCCGGTCGGCGAACCCGCCCACCCGCCGGCTGACCACCAACGGTCGCGGCTACGTGTTCCGCTGCGCGCAGGCGGAACTGGACACGCACGCCTTCGAGCTGAGCGTGGAGGCCGGCCGGCGGGCCCTCGCCGAAGGGCGGCTGGAATCGGCGTCCCGGCTGCTGGCCGGCGCGCTGGCGGTGTGGCGCGGCCCGGCGCTCGGTGACGTCGCGCTCGGCCCGCTGCTCGCGCCGAGCGCGCTGGCGCTGGAGGAGCGGCGGCTCGCCGTGCTGGCCGAGCGGGTCGACGTCGACCTGCGGCTGGGCCGCCACCACGAGCTGATCGCGGAGACGACCGCCCTGGTGCACCGGCACCCCGGCCGCGAGGTGTTCACCGCGCAGCTGATGACCGCGCTGAGCCGGTCGTGGCGTCGGGCGGACGCGCTGAACGCGTTCCACTGGCTGCGCGAGCACCTCGCGCGCGAACACCGCCAGCCGCCCTCGCCCCGCCTCCGGCGGCTCTACTACGACATCCTCTCGTCCAGCCAGGACGCCGACGCCACGGTGGACGGCCCGTTCCGCCTGTCGCTCGACCTCGTGGCCGCATCCGCCGACACCGCACCGAGCTGGGAGCAACGATGGAATTCGGCCTGAACTTCTTCCCGGTCTTCCCCCCGTCGGCCAAGAGCGCCGGGGACTACTACCGCGACGTGCTCGCGTTGAGCGCGCTCGGGGACGAACTCGGCTACGAGCACGTGCAGACGGTGGAGCACTACGGATCCTCGTACGGCGGCTACTGCCCGGACCCGGTGACGCTGCTCGCGGCCGTGGCGGCGCGCACCGAGCGGATCCGGATCACCACCGGCGCGGTGATCCCGGCGTTCTCCCACCCGGTGAAGCTCGCGGGCAAGTTGGCGATGCTGGACAACCTCAGCGACGGCCGGTTGGACGTCGGGTTCGCGCGGGCGTTCCTGCCCGACGAGTTCGCGTGGTTCGAGGTGCCGATGGACCAGAGCCGGGCCCGGTTCGCCGAGGGCGTCGAGGCGTGCCGGCGGCTGTGGACCGAAGAGGACGTGGAGTGGAAGGGCGAGTTCTACACGTTCGGGCCGATCACGTTGCTGCCGCGGCCCGTGCAGCGCCCCCACCCGCCGATCTTCGTGGCCTCGGCGACGAGCCCGGAGTCCTGCGCGGCGGCCGGCGCGGCGGGCCACCACCTCCAGCTCGTGCACCTGATCACGACCGCCGAGCAGGTGCGGGACATGCTCGACCGGTACCGGTCGGCGTGGCGGGCCGCCGGGCACCCGGAGGGCGGCGGGCGCGTCCAGGTCAAGTACAGCTGCTACCTCGCCGAGGACCGGGCGGAGGCGGTCGCGGCGGGCGAGCGGATCGAGCGCTCCTACGTGGACGAGATGGTCCGGGCGTTCGCGTCCTGGTCCACCACCCGGTCCGCGGCCTACCCGGGGTACGAGAAGGTGCTGGAGCAGGTGGCCGGGTACGACTTCGGCACGGCGGTGGCGGAGAACAAGGTCCTCGTCGGCACGCCCGCGCAGGTGCGCGAGCAGATCGCCGAGATCGGGGAGGCGTTCGGGTCCGACATCACCGTCAGCCTCCAGGTGAACCCGGGGCTGTCCGACCTGGCGTGGGGCGAGCGGGCGCTGCGGCTGTTCGCCGACGAGGTCGCGCCCGCGTTCACCGGCCGGGGCTGAGGGCCGTGGGCGCGAGCAGGCGGGCGTTCCTCGCGGGCGCGTCCGGGGTGGCGGGCGGGGTCGCGTTCGCGGGCGTCGCCGAGGCCGCGCCGACCGCGCCGCCGTCGACCGGCACGCCGACGACCGTGACACCGGCGGACGCGCGCTACCCGGACCTGGTCCGGGGCTTGAACCAGCGGTGGGTCGGGTCGCCGGCGCGGGTGCACCTGGCCGCGTCGACGCAGGACGTGGTCGACGCGGTCGGTCGCGCGGTCCGGGCGGGCGAGCGGCTCTCGGTGCGCAGCGGCGGGCACTGCTTCGAGGACTTCGTCTACCGGCCCGGCGTGGCCGCCGTGCTGGACCTGTCGGAGCTGGGCGGTGTGCGGTTCGACGAGCGGCGCGGCGCGTTCGAGGTGCGGCCGGGGGCCCGGATCCTGGACCTCTACGAGACGATGTACCGGCGGTGGGGTGTGGTCGTGCCCGCCGGGATCTGCTTCACGGTCGGCGTCGGCGGGCACGTCCCGGGCGGCGGCTGGGGCCTGCTGTCGCGGGCGCACGGACTGGCGGTCGACCACCTCGACGCGCTGGAGGTCGTGGTGGTCGACGCGGCCGGCGCGGCGCGCGCGGTGGTGGCGAGCCGGGACCCCGCCGACCCGAACCACGACCTGTGGTGGGCGCACACCGGCGGCGGAGCGGGCGGTTTCGGCGTGGTGACGCGGTACTGGTTCCGGACTCCGGGCGCGCAGGGGCCGCCCGCCGCGCTGTTGCCGACGCCACCGGCCCGGGTCCTGGTGGCGACCGCGTCGTGGTCCTGGGACCGGCTCGACGCGGCCGATTTCACCGCGCTCGTCGACAACTTCGGCCGCTGGCACGAAGAACACGCCGCACCCGCCGGTCCCGAGACGGGGCTGTGCGCGCTGCTGAGCCTCAACCACCGGGCGAACGGGCGGATCACGTTGGCGGTGCAGGCGGACGAGGCGGCACGGGCCGCGCTCACCGGGTTCCTCCAGGCGATGGGACGCGGCGTGGCCGCGCCGATGACCCAGGAGGTGCGCGCGATGCCGTGGTTGCAGTCCGCGCGGTGGTTCGGCACGACCGACGGGGCGCTGAACGACCCGAGCCGGCGGATGGACTACAAGTCGTCGTTCCTGCGCCGGCGGATGCCGTCGACGCACATCGCCGCGCTGCACCGGCACCTGGCCGCGCCGACCGGCGGCAACCCGACCGCGATGGTGCAGCTGCACTCGTTCGGCGGCAGGATCGGGGCCGTCGCGCCGACCGCGACCGCGTACGCGCACCGGGACGCCGTCTACAACATCATCTGGTACGTGCAGTGGGACGACGAGGCGCACGACGCCGCGAACCTCGCGTGGATCCGGGGTTGCTACGAGGACGTGTACGCGGCGACGGGCGGTGTCCCGACGCCCGGCGACGTGACCGACGGCTGCTACGTCAACTACGCCGACGTCGACCTGGGCGACCCGGCCCGGAACCGGTCCGGCGTCCCGTGGCACACCTTGTACTTCAAGGAGAACTACGCGCGGCTGCAACGGATCAAGGCCGCGTGGGACCCGCTGGAGGTGTTCCGCCACGGGCAGTCGGTGCGCGCGAACTGACGCCACCGTCGGTGGTCGGACGATCACCTGGCGTTCTCCAGGGAATGCTCAGCCGACGTCGGGAGGATCGGTCGTGGCCCGGTTCCCCGACGGAAGGCTCCCCGATGACGCACCACCCCGGAACGGTCGGCAGGCGTGGCTTCCTGGTCGGCGCGGCGGCGGCCGGCGGCGGCGCGCTCGTCGGAACGCCGGGAGCGGCGGCTTCTCCGGGCCCGGCCACGCCGGGCCCGGCCACTCCGGACCCGGCGACGGTGGTGCGGCCGACCGACCCGCAGTACCCGGACCTGGTCAGCGGCCACAACCAGCGGTGGCAGGCCCGGCCGGACTCGGTGCACCTGGTGACCACGACCGAGCACGTGGTCACGGCGGTCAAGGAGGCCGTGCGGACGGGCGTGCGGGTCACCGTCCGGGGCGGCGGCCACTGCTACGAGGACTTCGCGCACGACGAGACCGTGAAGCTGATCATCGACACCGCGCGGATGAACCGGGTGTACTTCGACCCGGCGCGCTCGGCGGTCGCGGTCGAGGCGGGCGCGACGCTGCTGGACGTCTACGAGGTCATGTACGAGCAGTGGGGCGTCACGATCCCGGCGGGCATCTGCCACGCGGTCGGCGTCGGCGGCCACGTCCCGGGCGGCGGCTGGGGACTCCTGTGCCGCAAGGAGGGCCTGAGCATCGATCACCTGCACGCCGTCGAGGTCGTCGTGGTGGATGCGGCCGGCGGGGTGCGGGTCGTGGTCGCCACCCGTGATCCCGGCGACCCGAACCGCGACCTCTGGTGGGCCCACACCGGCGGCGGTGGCGGCAACTTCGGCGTGGTGACCAGGTTCTGGTTCCGCGCGCCCGGCGCGTCCGGCAGCACACCGGGGCAACTCCTGGTCAAGCCGCCGCAACACGTGCTGATCAAGGCGATCTCCTTGCCGTGGAAGGACATGACGGCGGACCGGTTCACCGCCCTGGCCCGCGCGTACGGCGCGTGGCACGTGGCGCACCGCGCGCCGGGCGACCCCTACGAGGGCCTGTGCAGCTACCTGGAGCTGAACCACCGCTCCAACGGGGCCATCGGGTTGACCACGCAGATGGACGCGACCGCGCCGGACGCCGAGCGCCTGCTGGAGGACTACGTCGAGGCGGTCGTCGGCGCGGCCGGGGTCCGGCCGGAACCGCTCGTCACGCCGATGGGCGAGCGCAACCCGATGCCGCAGTTCTTCGCCGCACGCCGGGTGCCGTGGTTACGGGCGATGCGGTTCATGGGGTTGACCAACGGCGTGCTCAACGACCCGACGTTGCGCGGCGAGTTCAAATCCGCCTACATGCGCAAGAACTTCCCGCAGGCGCACCTGGACGCGTTGTGGCGCGGGCTTTCCTCCGACACGATCGCCAACCCCACCGCGCAGGTCACGCTCAGCTCGTTCGGCGGCCGGGTCAACGCCGTGGCCCCCGACGCGACCGCGTTCCCGCACCGGGACAGCGCCTTCAAGGTGTACTGGCAGGTGCTGTGGAACGACGCCGCCGACGACGAGCGGTACGTGACGTGGCTGCGGGACTTCTACGCGGGCATCTACTCGGCGACCGGCGGCGTCCCGACGCCCGGCGACGTGACCGACGGCTGCTACCTGAACTACGCCGACGCGGACCTGTCCGACCCGCGATACAACAGGTCCGGCGTGCCGTGGCACGACCTCTACTACAAGGGGAACTACCCGCGCCTGCAACGGGTCAAGGCGGTCTACGACCCGCGAAACGTGTTCCACCACCGGCAATCGGTGCGGTTGCCCGACTGAACGGAGACCTGCCGTGGACACCTCGGTCGCGATCGTCGGCGGCGGCCCGGTCGGGCTGCTGCTCGCGCTGTTCCTCGACCGGCACGGCGTGTCGTCGGTGGTGTTCGACAGCGAGCCCGGCCCCCACCCGCACCCCCGGGGCAGCACGCACAACGCCCGCACGATGGAGCACTACCGGACGCTCGGCCTGGCCGACCGGGTGCGCCGCCTCGGGCTGCCGTGGGACCACCCGACCGGCATCGGGTTCGCCACCCGCTACACCGGGTTCGTGCTGGCCGACCTGCCGCACCCCTCGCAGCGCGAGCAGGCCGAGGCGTCGCCCGCCGACCAGGTGCCGGAACCGCTGCACCGGGCCAACCAGGTGTACGTCGAACGGCTGCTCGCCGAGCGGGCCGCGTCCCGGCCGAGGGTGCGGATCCGGTACGGCTCAACGGTCACGTCCGTGTCGCAGGACGAGTCCGGGGTCACCGCCCGGTGGGTGTCGGACGCGGGGGAGGGCGTGCTGCGCGCGGCCTACGCGGTCGGCTGCGACGGAGGGCGCAGCACGGTGCGGCGCGGGCTCGGCATCCGGTACCGCGGCCCCGGCTCGATCGACCAGGACGTGCTGGGGCGCACGGCGGTCGCGGCCCACCTGCGGTTGCCCGGGTTCACCGCCGACGTGCTGCGCGAACGCCGGGCCTGGAGCAACTGGGTGTTCAACGACGAGCTGGCGCTCAACCTGATCGCGCTCGACGGCGCGGACGAGTTCTTCCTGCTGACCAGCTCGGTCGACCCGGCCGGGGCGGGCGGCGGCGCGCTGGCCGACCTCGTGCGGCGGGCGGTGGGCCGGCCGTGGCCGGTGGAGGTGGTGGGCTCGCGCGCCTGGACGCCGGGCGCGGCGCTGGTCGCCGAGCGGTTCGGCGTGGGCCGGGTGCTGCTCGCGGGCGACGCGGCGCACCTGTTCACGCCCAACGGCGGCTTCGGCATGAACACCGGCGCGGACGACGTGGTGAACCTGGCGTGGAAGCTCGCCGCCGCCGTGCGCGGGTGGGCCGGCCCCGGCCTGGTGGCCTCCTACGAACTCGAACGCCGGCCCGTGGCGGTGCGCAACACGGCGGCGGCCAGGCGGCTCAACGAGGGCCTGGGCGCGATCCCGCGACCGGCCGCGCTGGAGGCGGACTCGCCGGTGGGCGCGGCGGTCCGGGCGGAGGTCGGCGCGCTGCTCGCCGCGTACGGCCGGGGCACGGTCGACACGCTGGGCGGGCAGCTCGGCGCGCGCTACGACGGCTCGCCCGTGGTCCTGGCCGAACCGGACGACGTGCCGCCGCCCGACCGGTTCGACGTCTACGAGCCCTCCGGCGTGCCCGGTGGCCGCGCGCCGCACGCGTGGCTGGACGGCGGGTCGCTGCACGACCGGTTCGGCGTCGGGTTCACGTTGCTGCGGATGGGCGGCGCGACGGACCGGGGGCTGTTCACGGCGGCGGCCCGGCGGCACGGGATCCCCTTGACGGCGCTGGACGTCCCGCAGGACGTGGTCCGCGACCTCTACGGCCGCGACCTCGCGCTGGTGCGGCCGGACCGGCACGTGGCGTGGCGTGGCGACCGGGTCCCGCAGGACCCGGCCGCCGTGTTGCGCGCGGCCGTCGGCGCGTGACGGCCGCGCGGCCTCACCTGCCCGCGTCCTGCGCGACGCCCGCCGGCAGCGGCTCCGGCTCGGTGATCTCCGCCGGCTTCCGGTCCTGGTACGACGGGTCGTAGCCGCGGTAGCCGAGCAGCCGCGCGACCGGCGCGAGCGCCCGGAACGCCAACCGCTGCACCGCCCACGGCGGCCGGCTGAACCGCATGACGTCCTCGAACTCCAGCGACGTCACCACCGTCTGCCACAGGTTGGGCATGCCCTGGGCGTTGGTCCGGCCGTCCTGCGCGAGGTGGAACAGCTGGCGGAACACCATCTGCTCGAACCGGTCCGCCGCGCCGCGCACCTCGACCAGGATCCGCGCCTCCTCGTCGCCGGCGTTCCACCAGTAGTGCGGCGTGTACGCGGGCGCCAGCGCGCTCTGCCCGACCCGGTCGAAGATCTGGGTGCGACCGGCCATGCGCAGGCCGAGCCGCCCGCGCAGCAACGTGAACCGCTCCTCGATCGACGGGTGGTAGTGCTCGCCGACCACGGCACCGCCCGGTTCGAGGTAGAGGTCCCACTGGATGCGCTCGCCGTTGGTCTCGTCGTTGCCGACCCTGATCACGACCCGTTCCTTGCAGGCGGGGTTCTCGTAGACCTCGCCGCGCCGCACGACCATGCTGTTCTCCCTCGTTGTGTCGGTGTCACCGGGTGCGCGGGTGGCTCAGCGCGTGCTCGACGGCAGCCCGTGCCACCGCGTCGGCGTCGGACAGGATCACCGAGTTCACCCACGGCCGGATGCCCGCCGCGGTGACCCAGTGGACGGTTTCGGTGGGCACGCCGAACGCGAACCGGCCCGGGTGCGCGCGACCGGCCGCGTCGACCACGCGGTACGGCCGCGTCGTCACGGCCAGGCCGCCGGTCGCGTACACCGAGGACGCCGGGCCGTGGATGCGGTGCGCGCCGACGTCGCCGCGCGCGGCCAGCGCGCGCAGCAGCGGATCCGTGGTGGTGTGCAGGTCCCCTTCCGCCAGCCGGGCCTCGACCAGGGTGGTGGCGGCGACCTCGTCGCCGGGCACCAGCGTCGAGCGGGCCCGGAACACGCCGGCGTCCGCGTCGAGGCGCACCGCGAGGCCCGGCCCGAGCAGCCGCACCACGCCCGCGTCGACCAGCGCCACCAGCTCCTCCACCCGGCGCGCGGGCGGCCCGATCGACAGGTAGGCGTTGAGCGGGGTGTACCAGCCGCGCAGGTCGTCGCGGTAGGACTGGCCGGAGAGCCCGCCGTGGTCGACCACCAGGCGGATCTCGTTGCGCAGGTCGCGGAGCACGTCGAGCGCGGCCTTGAGCGGGCTGTCGACGTTGCCGCGCCGGGCCTCGCGCACGTCCTCGCCCAGGTGCCTACGCAGCCACGCCCGGAACGCCGGGCCGGACACCAGCTCCGCCGTCCCGTACGGCACGGCCACCCGCGCCCAGTCCCAGCGCGGCAGGTCCACGACCCCCAGGTCCGCGCGCAGCCGCCGTTCCGCGGCCGACTCGACCACCGCGAACGGGTCGTCCGGCGGCGGCACGACCTGGCCCGCCGCGGTGGCCGCGAACCGGCGGACGGCCTCGTCCGCGCCGGGTTTCCCGGCCAGCGCGGGGTAGTAGACCGAGCGCACCTCCAGGTCGATCAGCGGCCACACGTCGCGCCGGAAGTCGGCGGGGCCCCGGCGCAGCCGGGACGCCGTCGCCGGGGTGAGGAACAGCGGGGTGTGCCGCCCGGCCGCACCCTTCTGGTTCTCGCCCCGCGCCTGGTAAGGCACGCCGCGCCGGGAACCGGCCACCAGCTCCGGCTCCTGCCCGGAGGGCAGGTAGGCCAACCGGTCGTCGGCCGACCGCTTGAACCGGCCGCCGCGACCCGTGGTCAGCAGCGCGAGGTGGTCGAAGAACGTCAACCCCAACCCGTTGAGCAGCACGGGTTCCCCCGGGCGCACACCGGACAGGTCGAGGTCGGCCGGGTTGCCCGGCGGCACGTACCGCGTGCCGGTGCGCGCGGCGAAGTCCGCCGCCGCGCGTTCCCACGGCGTCGGCGCGGTGGGCAGGTGGCCCTGCACCAGGACCACCGAGTCGACGCCGGTCACCACCGTGCCGTCGTCGAGCACGAGTTCCTGGGAGCCGTCCGGCGCGGTGCGCAGGTCGAGCGCCGTCGCGCCGTGCAGCTCGACCCGGACGGGCGCGGTCCGCAGCACCCGGTCGAGCACCCACCGCAGGTAGCACCCGTAGAGCGCGCGCGACGGGTAGTCGTCCGGGCCGAGCGCCCGCGCCTCGGCGGCGGCCCACGCGGGCAGGTCGGGCCGCGCCCGCGCCCACTCGTAGAGCGAGGGTCCCGGCACGACGGGCCCGGCGCACTCGACGCTGTCGTCCACGAACATGCTCACCTGGCACGCCACGGTGTTCATCAGCAGCGCCGGGTCCTGGTCCCGCCGCCACACCCGGCCGCCCCGGCCCACGTGCGGGTCCACCACCGTCACCCGCAGCGCCCGGCCCGCGAGCAGGCCCGGCGCGTTGGCGCACAGCCGCTCCAGCACCGAAAGGCCCCTCGGCCCGAGCCCGACCACGGCCACGTGCCCGGCGTCCACCGCCGACCCCCTCTCGTCCCCGGACCTCACACCGGCGCGACCACGAACAGCGTCGTCTCCAACGCGAGCGCCGCCGTCCGCTCCACCCGCAGCCCGGCGGCGGCGAACAGCGCGTCGTACTCCGGCCGGGTCCGCTCGGACCCGCCCGCGACGACCAGCAGGTGCAGGTCCCACGCGAGCGCGAGCGCCGCGTCCGGCGCGACCACCCGTTCCACGACCAGCAACCGGGCGTCCGGCGCCATCGCCTCGCGGCAGCGGGCCAGCAGCCGCGCGCACGCCGCGTCGTCCCAGTCCTGGAGCACCCGCGACAGCAGGTACACGTCCGCGTCCGGCGGCCGGTCCCGGAAGACGTCGCCGACGAGCACGTCCTGCCGGTCGCCGAACTCCGCCAGCGCGGCGCGGGCCGTGGGGGCCATGTGCGCCAGCTCCACGACCGTGCCGCGCAGCTGCGGGTACCGGCGCAGCACGGCCGCGAGCAACGCGCCCGCGCCGCCCGCCAGGTCGACCGCCGTGCGCGCCGCCGAGAAGTCGAACGCGTCGGGCACCTCGGCGAAGAACGAGCTGCCCGCCGCCATCGCGTCCAGGAACCGCCCGCCCGCTCCGGGTTCGGTGGCCAGGTGCGCGTGCAGCGAACGGCCGAACGCGACCTCGAACCCGGAGCCCCCGGTGCGCACCGCCTCGGTGACCGACGCCCACGCCCGGTGGAACTCGCCGCCGTAGAGCCGGCACAGCGCCCGCAGGGAGCCGGGCTCGTCGGCGCGCAACCGCTGCGACACCTCGGTGAGCCCGTAGCCCGACGTGCCGTCGGTGAAGACCCCGGCGTGCACCAGCAGGCGCATCAGGCGGCGCACCGACCTCGGGTCGGCACCGGCCCAGCGCGCCAGGTCGGCCGGGGTGCGGTGGCCCGCCGCGATCCCGTCCGCCAGCCCGAGTTCGGCGGCGGCGTGCAGCGCCTGCGCCCGCCACGTGCCGGTGAGCAGGTCGACGACGACCCGGTCGGGGGAGGTCATCGGGCCACCGCGACGTCGGGGCGGGGCGGTTCGGAGAGCAGTCCGGCGTGCCGTTCGCGCAGCACCCGCTTGAGCACCTTGCCGGTGACGCCGACCGGCAGCCCGGCGCGGTCCGCCGCCACGACCAGCGCGCGCAACGGCGTCAGCCCGGCGGCCACCAGGGCCTCGTTGCAGTCGGCCAGCAGCGTGTCGGCGTCGGCCGCGCGCCGCCCGGCGAACAGCACCACGCCGGCGGGCGCGGCGCGGTCCGGTGCGTCCGGGTCGGCCACGGCGAACACGGCCGCGTCGAACGCGCCGGTGCTCAGCAGCACGACCTCCTCCAGCGGCAGGCTGTAGACCGGTCCGCCCTCGGCGTCGATCACGTCGGGCGTGCGGTCGAGGTGGTAGAAGTCGCCGGCCTCGGTCCGGCGCACCACGTCGCCGGTCAGGAAGTACCCGCCGAGCCGCGAGATGTCGTCCAGCCCGGGGTCGTTGACGTACCCGGGCGTCACGCTCGGCGTGCGCACGCCCAGCAACCCGGCGCGGCCGGGCGGCAGCGGCCGGCCGGCCGGGTCCAGGGCCGCCGCGCTGCGGACCACCTTGACCGGTTTGCCGATCAGCCGGCCGTAGTTGTCGGTGTCGCGGGTGTGCGCGACCCGGAACAGCACCATGCCCATCTCCGACGAGCCGAGCCCGTCGACGTACCGCCCGCCCAACTCCACCAGCGGCCGGATGTGCCGTTCGTGGGAGGCGTCGCCCATGCCCATCCAGGTGTGCACCCGGTTCGCCGCGCGGTCCTGGACGGCGGCCGGGTCCAGACCTGCCAGCGTGATCGGGAAACCGATCACGACGGTCGGTTCGAAGCCGTTGATCGCGGCCGCCAGCGCGTCGCCCGACGAGTCGTCCACCATCAGCGTCGGCAGGCCGAGCAGGATCGCCAGGCTCACGTAGCTGATGCCCGCGGAATGGCTCTGCGGCAGCGCCGAGAGCAGCCGGTCCGACCGCAGCGACGGGAAGTTCCACAGCCGTTCCCGCTTGCCGATGAAGAACGACCGGTGCCCGAACCCGGTCGGCTTCGGCTCGCCGGTGGTCCCGGACGAGTGCGAGACCAGCACCAGGTCGCCGGGGGAGTGCCGGTGCAGCCGGGGCAACCGGGCCGGCGCGTCGACCTCCTGGACGTCCACCGACTTCACGTCCAGCCCGGCCACCGCGGCCAGCCGCTGCCGGTCGGCGACGACGAACGTCGTCTCGGTGCGGGCGAAGTAGCGTTCGGCGACCTCCGGTGCCATCGACGGGTTCGCCAGCACGGTCGCGCCGCCGAGCGCCGTGATCGCGACGTGGTGCAGGAGCCCGGCCAGCCCGTCGGCGGTGTAGACGCCGATCCGGGAACCGGGGCGCGCGCCGTGCGCCGCGTGGAAAGCCGCGTACCGGCTCACCTCGTCGCGCAGCTCGCGCAACGTCCAGCTCCGCTTGCCCGCCGGCTCGACCCGGTGCAGCAGCGGCCGGTCGAGGCCGGCGGACCCGGCGACCCGGCAGGCGTGCCAGAAGAAGTTGCCGGCGCCGAGGCCCGGCGCGAGGGCGAGCGCCAGCCGACGCGCCGCCGACCGGTGGGTTCCGGTGAGGTCCATGCGTTGTCCTTCCGGGCCGGGGAATCCGCCGCACCGGCACGCTATTCGCGGTGAGCGCGGCCGAGCGATCGTCATGTTGCTGCGGTGATCGGGAGACGGGAGCAAGAAACCGGGCGCACGGCGGCGTCCGGAGTCCCTACGGTCGGCACCGGTTCGGGACGGCGGCGGAGGGAACACGCATGCGGGTCACCCGGTCGCCGGTGTCGCGACCGCTGGTGCTGGTCCTGCTCGGCGCGCAGTTCCTGGTGGCGGCGGACTTCAGCGTGCTCACCGTCGCGCTGCCCGCCGTGGTGGCCGACCTGGGGCTGGACGTGGGCACGATGTCGTGGGTCAACGCGGCGTACGCGCTGCCCGCCGCCGGCCTGAGCGTCCTGTTCGGACGGTTGGCCGACGTGGTCGGCCGCCGGCGGGTGTTCGTGGCGGGGTTGGCGCTGTTGACGGCGGCGTCGCTGGCCGGCGGGTTCGCCGGGTCGGCCGGGGTGCTGGTGGCCGCGCGGGCGGCGCAGGGCGTCGGCACCGCGCTCGCCGCGCCGGCGGGGTTGGCGTTGCTCACCGACCTGTTCCCGGCGGGGCCTCGGCGGGACCGCGCGCTGGGGTTGAACGGCGCGCTGATCGGCGGCGGGTTCACGGCGGGCGCGGTGGCGGGCGGGCTGCTGGCCGAGTTCGCGGGCTGGCGCTGGACGTTCTTCGCCGGAGTGCCCGCCGGCGCGGTGCTGCTGATCGGCGCGTTCGCGTTGGTGCGCAGCGGTGCGCCGCCCGCCCGGCGCCGGCTCGACGTCCCCGGTGCGGTGGTGGTGACCGCCGGGTTGCCCGCCGTCGTCCACGCCGTGACGACCGCCGACCGCACCGGGTGGTCCTCGGCGGTGCTGCCCGGTGTCGTCGGAGTGCTCTGCCTGGTCGCCTTCCCCTACGTGGAGAGGAGATCGGCCGACCCGCTGGTACCGGTGCGGCTGCTGCGCGCGCCTGCGGTGCAGGCGGCGAACGTGGCCGGTTTCGCGGTCGTCGCCTGCGCCACCGCCATGTCCTTGTCGAGCACCCTGCACCTGCAACGCGTGCAGGGGTTGTCCGCCCTCGCCACCGGGTTGCTGCTCGCGGGAGCCGGCACGTCGCTCGTCCTCGGCGGCCTGCTCGCGCCACGCGCGATGGCCCGGGTCGGCGCGCACCGGGTGCTGGTGTGGTCGGTGGCGGCGCAGGCCGTCGCGTTCGGCTCACTGGCCCTGGTGCCCGGCAGCGCGCTCGGCGTGGCGCACACGACCGCCGCGATGGCGGTCGCGTTCCTGGCGCACGCGCACAGCCTCGTGGCCTACCTCGTGATCGGCACGACCGGCGTGCCGGACGGCGACCACGGCGCGGCGACCGGGTTGACCAGCATGAGCCTGCAGACCGGCAGCGCCCTGGGCATCCCGGTGTTCGCCGGCGTCGCCGCGGCCTGGGGCGCGACCGCCTCGGCACCGCCGGCGGCCGTGCTCGCGGGCGGCCGGGTGGGCGCGCTCGCGGTCGGCGCGGCACTCGTCGTCGTGACCATGTTCGTCCACCTCCGCCTGAAGAGGGAAGGGAGCCCGGCGTGAGCACACGCACCGCCCTGGTCACCGGGGCCAGCCGAGGCATCGGCGCGGCCGTCGCCCGCCGGCTGGGCGCGGACGGCGTCGCCGTCGCCGTCCACTACGCCCACCGCGCGGACGCCGCGCGCGACGTGGTCCGGACGGTCGAGGACGCGGGCGGGCGCGCGTTCGCGTTCCGCGCGGTCCTGGGCGACGGGGCGGACGACGGCGTCGGCGAGTTCTGGGCCGCGTTCGACCGCGCGTGCGCCGACGACGGCCGGGACCCGGCGCTCGACGTGCTGGTCAACAACGTCGGCACCACGCTGCCCGGCGCGTTCCCGGACGCGACCCGCGCCGACTTCGACCGGATGGTCGCGGTGAACCTGCGCACGCCGTTCTTCCTGACCCAGCAGGCACTCCCGCGACTCCGACCGGGCGCGCGGGTGGTGACGCTGTCGTCGGCGGTCACCCGGCTCGCGCTCACCGACGCGATCGCCTACGCCGCGACCAAGGGCGCGGTCGACGTGTTCACCAAGGTGCTGGCCAAGGAACTGGGGCCGCGCGGCATCACGGTCAACGCCGTCGCGCCCGGCTGGACGGACACCGACCCCAACGCGGCGGTGCTGCGCGACGACCCCGTCGCGGCGGCGGAGATCGCCGCGCAGACCGCGCTGGGCCGGTTCGGCCGCCCCGACGACGTGGCGGCCGTGGTCGCGTTCCTGGTCGGGCCGGACGGCGGGTGGGTGACCGGCCAGGTGGTGGACGCGAGCGGCGGGACGCGGCTGTGACCGCGCCGTCACGCGCCGCCCGACGGCGGGACGACCCGCGCGAGCGCGGACCGCACCCGCGCGTCCACGGCCGCCGCGCGGATCTCGGCGGGCAGCCCGGCGGCCGGCGCGTGCCGCTCCGCCGCGCGGACACCGGCCTCGACCCGGGCCCGCAGGCCGGGGTCCGCCGACGCCAGCACCGCCCGGTCGAACGTCGTGGCGAGCCGGTGCACCAGCTCCTCCGGCCCGGCGTCGCGCCGGCCCGGGAAGACCGCGCACACACCCCGCTCCGCGACGCCGACCAGCAGCCGTCCGGTCTCCCGGGTGAGCACGCAGTGCCGGATCACCGCGCCCGCCCCGCCCGACCGGAAGCTGCCCGGCGTCATGCCGAGGATGTCGCCCGCGCTGGTGTAGAAGTGGCCGTTCGAGCCGAAACCCGCGCCGTACAGGGCGTCGGTGACGGTGTCCGCGCGGGCCAGCGCCGCCCGGACCCGCTCGGCGCGCCGAGCGGCCAGGTAGGCGTGCGGCGTGACGCCCGTGACGGCCTTGAACACCCGATGGAAGTGGAACCGGCTGAACCCCGCCACGTCGGCCAGGTCGCGCAGCGCCGGCGGCGCACCGCCCCGCTCGGCCAGCGCGCACGCCCGCGCGACCGCCGCGACGTGCCGCGGGTCGACGGCCGGCTGCCTCGGGCGGCACCGCAGGCACGCCCGGAAACCCGCCCGCTCGGCGTCCGCGGCGGTCCGGTGGAAGCGCACGTTCTCCGGCCGTGCGGGCCGCGACACGCACGACGGCCTGCTGTAGACGCCCGTCGTGCGCACCGAGTAGAAGAACCACCCGTCGGCGTCGGGGTCGCGGTCGAGCACCGCGTGCCACCGCCGCCTTTCGGTCGCGTACCGGTCGAGCATGAGTGCCCCCAGGGAGTGGTGGTCAAGGTCGGGCGGCGGCGCGCAGCACGCCGGGGTGGCGCACCGCCTTGCCGTTGGTGGTGCGCGGCAGCGCCCGCAGCAGGTGCACCCGGATCGGCGGCGCCGGGCCGAGCCGGCTGCGGCACCACGCCGCGAGTTCCCGCTCGTCGAGCGCGGGGGAGCCGGCGACGTGCGCCTCCACGCCCCGGTCGGCCACGACGACGGCCTCCCGGACCTCGCTGTGCTCGCGCAGGACGTGCTCGATCGCGAGCAGGTCGACGTCCCGGCCGACCGCGCCGGCCCGGCCCGCGCGCCCGCGCAGCCGGAGCACCCCGTACTGCGGATCGCGCCACACCAGGTCGTTCGTGGCGAACCAGCCGTCCGCGTCGCGCCGGTCGGCGTCCAGGTGGGGCGGGTCGGGCAGCCACACCTGGAGCCCGCCGTCGACCACCCTGGTCCGCAACCCCGGCGTCGGCGGGCCCACGCCGGGCGCGTGCACGCCGAGCGGGTCGGCCGCGATGAGCCCGGTCTCGGTGGTGCCGTACGCCTGCCCGACGCGCACGCCGTGCCGTTCGGCGAACCGCAGGGCCACGGCGTGCGGCAGCGCGTCGCCGCCGGACACCGCGACCCGGGGGCCGCGCCGCCCGGCCGGCGCGCCCGCCAGCGCGGCGAAGTGCTGCGGGTTGCCCAGCACGACGTCCGCGTCGGCCGGCGCGGCGGGCGCGAACAGCACGACCGCGCCCACCGCCAACGCGTGCAGCACCCCGCCGACCAGCGCGAACGACCGGGCGGGCGGTTCAAGCAGCAGCACCCGGTCGCCCCGGCCCGGCAACCCCGGCACGAGCGCCGAGCGCGCCAGTTCGGCCCGCAGCGACGTCGCGGTCCGGCCGACCGCGCGGACCTCGCCGGTCGTGCCGGAGGACAGCTGGACCAGGCAGTGCCCGGTGGTCGCCGGCCGACCCGCCCGGTCGTGCCGCAGGATCACGCCGCACTCGTCCCGGAACACCTCGCGGACGTGCGGCTCCGGCCCGAACGACAACCGGAACACCGGCCGGCCGGCCGTCGCCGCGTCCACGGCGGCCCGGCGCACCCCCGGTTCGGCGAGCACGACCTGCGCGCCCAGCGACCACAGCGCGAACACCGCCCACAGCTGGGTGAAACTCGCGACGCCCTGCACCAGCACGGTGCTGCCCGCGCGGACGCCCTGCACGGCCAGCAGCGCGGCGCAGCGCGCGACCTCGGCCCGCAGCACGCCTTTGGTCACCGGGTTGCGGCCGTGCGCCCACGGGGCCGAGTCCGGTCCCGAGCCGAGCAGGTCCGCGCCCCACCAGTCCGCGGCCATCGCCGTCCTCTCCCTAGCGCTCCAGGCAGAACTCCCCGACCGGCCAGCCGACGTGCCGCTGACCGGTCGCCAGGTAGCCGAGGACTTGGTCGCCCTCCTTCAGCTCGGTCACGTTGAGCACCGAGCCGCCGGGGCCGAGCACCCGCACGTGCCAGTCGTCCTGCACGATCAGGTTGACCCGGACGCCGTCCTCGGACTCGGCGTCGATGCTCAGCAGCGGCCGCGATTCGAGCTTGGCGCGCCCGACGACGATCCGCCGCGTGCCGCCGTCGACGTTGACGCCGAGGACCGTGCTGCCGGCCTGCAACTCGCTGAGGTAGTTGGTCCGGTTGTCCGCGCCGTAGACGTAGGAGTGCAGCGCGCCCGCGTTGATCCGGAACGGCCGCGTCGGCATGTACGGCAACGGGTGCGTCTCGCTGCAACACAGGATGAAGCCGGACGAGTAGGAGCCGACGAGCAGGCCCTCGTCGGGCTCGAAGTGCGTGCAGGTGTCGACGCACACCCGGTCGCCCAGCCCCTGGTGCCGGATGGACCGGATCGTCAACTTCGACAGCGCCAGCGGCGGGGTGGTCCCGCGCAACAGCCGGACGAGCCCGAACACGTCCGCCGCCGACCTCGGCGCGAGCAGCACGCCCTCCGAGCCCTTCTCCAGGACGTCCACCACGATGCCCGCCTCTTCGAGGTCGTCGGCGTGGCAGATCAGCGCGCCGGGCGCGGAGTCGGCGGCGGCGATCACGATCTCCAGCGGGATCTTGGTGGGGTCCTGGAAGCGCACGACGGTGTGCGGCAACGACGAGGCGGCCTGGCACGCCAGGCGCAGCGAGGCGTCGTCGCGGACGTGCACGAACGCGGCGGCGTCCGGTCCGGCGGCGGTCAACGCGTCGACCTCGTCGGGCGTGCGCGCCTCGACCAGCGTGACGGTGGCGGACCCGTCGTCCGGGGTGTCGGGGCCCGGAGCCCTCCCGTTGGTGTCGAAGGGCTTCCCGGCCGGCGCGGTGAGCACCTTCCGCACGGTCGGGGGGAGTGGGGCGAGCACGGCGGGATCGTCGGCGACCAGCGCGTCCACCCGGGCGTGCAGCGCGGCGTCGACCACGGCCTCCAGGCGTTCGGCGGGCACGGAGCGCAGGTCGATCCAGGCGAGTTTCACGACACACCAACCATTTCTGCGTGGGGGATGGGTACGGGCGCGCGGTTCTCGCCGTGCACGGTGGCGTTGAGCGCGCGGACGACGCGTTCGGGATCGGGGTCGGTGAACACCCGGCGGCCGACCGCGAGCCCGCGGCACCCGACCGCCATGGCGGCGCGCGCGAAGTCCTCCACCGTGCCGCCGAGTGGGCCGCCGGCGACGACGACCGGCAGGTGGGTGCTCGCCACGACGTCGGCCATCTCGTCGACCGGCACGGCGAGCACCGTCTTCACGATGTCCGCGCCCAGGTCCGTGGCCACCGAGACGGCGTGCGCGACGAGTTCGCCGCCGGCGGGCGCGGTGATCCGCGGTCCGCGCGGGTAGACCATCGCGAGCAGCGGCACGCCCCAGCGGTCGCACGCCGCGCCGACCACGCCGAGGTCGCGGAGCTGGTCGGATTCGGTGTCCGAGCCCAGGTTCACGTGCACGCTCACCGCGTCGGCACCGAGCGCCACGGCTTCCTCGACGTCGCCGACGAGCACCTTCGCGGTGGTGTCGCGAGCGCGGGCGGTGCTCGCGCTCAGGTGCACGAGGAGGGCGTGGCGGCTGTCGAGCAGCGGCGCGACGAAGCGGGCGCGGCCCTTGTGCACGACGACGCCGTCCACGCCGCCGGCGCACAACAGGCGCACGAGCCGGTCGACGGCCGCCGCGCTCGCGATCGGCCCGTCGGACACCGAGTGGTCCAGCGGCACGAACAGGTATCTGCCGTCGCCGGGTCGGGACAACCTGCCCAGGCGCACGGCCTTTCCGATCGAGGACGTCGTCGCCATCGCATTCTCCAATGGATTGGAATCGTGGTAGGCGCACCCGGCGCACGGTTCTCCCTCGGACGCCGGTGGACCCACCATCGCACCGGCCGCTGAGGAACTGAGCGAGACGAGTTGGCATCACGTCACCGCATCGGACTAGCGGTGCTCGGCTACACTCACGGGTGGGGGCAGCCGGACTCGAAGTCCGGTACCGGTGGGAAAACCGATCCGACGTCGCTTTCTGGAACCCCTTGCGAGCGCGGGCCTCGCCGGTCCGTCGTACCGCGTGTCGGTCACCGGGGGGAAATCGTGCAGATTCGTGTGCTTGGACCGCTGTCGGTAGTCCACGAGGGCGCGTTGGTGCTGCCGAGCGCACCGAAGTGCCGCCAATTGCTGCTGTTGTTCCTCTTACGGGTCAATTCGATCGTCACGGTGGACGACTGCATCGAGGAGTTGTGGGGCGAAGCGCTGCCGAAGACGGCGCTGTCGACGTTGCAGACCTACGTGCTGCAGATCCGGCGGGCCCTGCGCAGGCTGCCGGACGCCGATCACGGCCTGGTCACCCACAATCGCGGCTACCTGTTCGCGGCGTCCCCGGACTGCGTGGACCACCTGGTGTTCCGCAGGCTCGCCGACGAGGCGCGGCACGCGGTGCGCCAGGGGGAGGACGTGAAGGCGTCGTCGCGCTTCGCGGAGGCTTTGCGGCTGTGGCACGGCGAAGCGGGCGCGGACGTCCGCCTCGGTCCGCTGACCTCGGCGCACCGCGCGGAGCTGGCGGAGGCGCGCCTGGGCGCGCTGGAGCAGCGGATCGAGGCGGACCTCAGGCTGGGCAGGCACGACGACCTGTTGGAGGAGCTGGGGTTCCTGACCGCCCGGCACCCCGGGCACGAGAACATCAGCGCCCAGTACATGATCGCGCTGTCCCGCTCGGGCGAGGTGACCCGGGCGCGGCGCGCCTACGAACGCCTGCGCGAACACCTGGTGGCGGAACTCGCGCTGGAACCGTCCCAGGCGTTGCAGGACCTGTACGCCAGCCTCTGCTGCCTGAACTAGGGTCTGCCACCGGCCGCCCGACGGCGAGCCGAGGAATCCTCGGAGCTTCCTCCGGGGCGCGATTTCCCCCCGTGGACACCGATCCGGGCCAACCGCACCGGACATCGAGCGGTGCGCCCGCGCGTGCGGCGCACCCGATGGCCACCCGGCGAACAACGTTGGTACACCACGTGGATCGTGCGGTGGCCGAGACAATCCTGTTGCGCCGCACGGCATTTCCGGTCGCACCGGCCGGTGGCGCTGGTGTTGCGGCGGAAGGCGGTCGCGACGGCTTCGGCGCGGTGACTAGGGTCGGTCACGGCCGGAGTCGACATCACCGACCTGCCCGGTAACCGTGCGCGGTACCGCCCGGCCACGTCCAGAACCGCGGTGTTCACCGCCGTGCGACCGGTGCCGGTGTCCCGGTGCCGGGGTGTTGTGACGAGAGGGGAACCCATGTTCAGGAGAACGACCGCGCTGCTGGCCGGCGCGGTGGCGATCGCCGGACTGGCCGTGACACCGGCCGCACACGCCGACGACTCGACCGGGGACGTGTACGTCTCGCTGTCCGACGGCGCGCGGTTCGCGCAGAGCGGGTGGAAGTGGCACGACTGGTTCGGCATCGGCGGCGAAGTGCCGCTGACCGGTGACTTCAACGGTGACGGGCGCGACGACGTCGCCACGTTCACGCGCGGCGACGCGGCGGACGTGTTCGTGGCGCTGTCGACCGGCGGGAGTTTCACGGGCACCGGGGAGAAGTGGCACGACTTCTTCGCGGCGGGCGTGGAGACCCCGCTGGTCGGCGACTTCAACGGCGACGGGCGTGACGACATCGCCGCCTTCGCCCGGGGCACCACGGGCGACGTGTTCGTGGCGCTGTCCAACGGTTCCGGGTTCGTGGGTACCGGTGTGCTGTGGCACGACTTCTTCTCGGTCGGTGCCGAGGTGCCGAAGATCGGCGACTTCAACGGTGACGGGCGCGACGACATCGCCACGTTCACCCAGGGCACCGCGGCGGACGTGTGGGTGGCGCTGTCCACGGGCAGCTCGTTCGGCCCGAGTTCGGTCTGGCACGACTTCTTCTCGGCGAGCGGCGAGGTTCCCGACGTCGGGGACTTCAACGGCGACGGCAGGGACGACGTGGTCACGTTCTTGCGCGGCAACGGCGGTGACGTGTTCGTGGCGTTGTCCAACGGTTCCGGGTTCGTGGGTACCGGTGTGCTGTGGCACGACTTCTTCTCGGTGGCCGCCGAGGTCCCCGACGTCGGCGACTTCAACGGCGACGGGAAGGACGACGTGGTCACGTTCCTCCGTGGTACCGGCGGTGACGTGTATGTGGCGTTGTCCAACGGTTCCGGGTTCGTGGGTACCGGTGTGCTGTGGCACGACTTCTTCTCGGTGGCCGCCGAAGTTCCCGACGTCGGCGACTTCAACGGCGACGGCAGGGACGACGTCGTCACGTTCCTGCGCGGCACACCCCAGGCGGCATGACGTCGGTCCGTGACCCGCTCGCGGCCCGTGCGCCGGCACCGGGTCTGTCCGGTGTGGAGCGCACCGGTCCGTGACGCCCAGCGTGCTCCGGCCCGCCCCACCGCTCGGGCCGTGCCGCTCCGGCGGCACCAGGGGACCGGAGGTTCGGCCTGCCGGCCCCCGACGGCCGGTGTCCGGCGCGATCGGGCGGACGCGGCAGGCCGAACCGGGCGTCAGCGGGGCGGGTCCTGCTCGGTCAGGGCGCGTACCTCCCGGGTCCGGTCGGGTGGTTCGGCCTGGTGGTGGCGGGGTCGTGGTGGTCGGTGACCTCGTCGGGGTCTTCGCGCCGCAGGCCGCTCCGGCGGGGTTCTCCGTAGGCGGCACCGCGGCGGAGGCCGTGGACGACGTGGCGCTCCGCGAGTGGGCGGGCCGGGTGGGCGGCGCTGTCGGGCTCGCCGTAGCGGGCGACGAACCGGTGGCGCACCCGGCTGAAGTCCTCGCGGTCGGCGCAGAACTCGGCCCGCCACGAGCGCCAGGTCAGGCCCTCGCGGTCGAGGTTGTGGACGCGCCGGTAGAACTGGCTGGTGTAGCCGATGAACACCGGCAGGCCGCCGTCGCCGAACAGCACGAACGCCACCCGGGCCCCCGTGCCGGGGTAGCCGCCGGCGCGGCGCAGGCCGTGGAAACCGGTCTGCCCGAGCCAGATTCCGTCCTCCGGGACGGCGCGCGCGCCGGTCGGGACGGCGCTCTGCGCCCTCGCCCTGACCTGGTCGTAGGCGGCCAGCAGGCCGTGCCGGTCCAACCGGCCGCCGGCGTGTGCGCGGGCGACGCTGCCGAGGTACGCGGCCTCGGCTTCGATCGTCGCCGCCGTCAACCGCGCCAGTTCTTCGTGCAGCCGCCGCACTTGCGCTGCGGCGACGTCGACCTCGGGTATCCCGCAGGTGCCCGATGGGTCGAAGGGTGCTTTCGTTATCACGGCGGGAGCATCGCGCCATCCGGCGATCGGGTGACGGACCCACACGCCGGCCAGGCACTTGACCACCCGAACGTGTCCTCTTAGGACGGCGTCGGACCCCAGGCGAGGGGGCTCGGCCGCGGGCCGGGCCGCGACCGGCCGACGACTGGGCCGTTCGGAGGGGGGCTCCGGACGTCGCGCCAAACCGGTGATCCTGGCGCGTGTGCCGGATCGCCGGGCGTGCGGACCCTAGTGTGGAGCGGGTGCCGAGCCTCGTCCCGATCAGCCTCCGGCGGCCGAAGAACGCCCTGCGCACCTCACGGCGTCGTGGGTGGTGCGCGGTCGTCGTGGTGCTGCTGGTCGCGCCCGCGCTGTTCGGTCCCCCCACTTCCCTCCTGGTCGCCGGGGTGACCGCCCTGGTGGCCGCGATCGCGGTGCTGCCGTGGTCGCCGGGGCGGGTCGGTGCCGCTGCGGCGGTGGCCGCCTGCGCCTCGCTGGCGCTCGACATCGGCTACCCCGGGCCCTACCAGCCGCTGCTCGCCTGGGCCGCCTTCGGGATCGGGGCGCTGCTGGTGCTGCTGGTCCGCGTGGTCCGGTTCGCGCCGGTGCGCCAGGCGGTCGCGGTGGGCGCGCTGGTGGCGGTGGCCCTGCCCGCCGCCCCGGTGGGCGCCGTCCTCCGGATGCCCGGCGACACCGCCGAGCAGGTGGTCCTGATCTGCCTGCTGGTCCTGTTCCCCACCATGCTGGCCGGGGCGGTCGGGCTCTACCTGAGGTCGTCGGACAACCGGCGGGTGGCGGCGGTCCGGCAGGCGCGCCGGGAGCAGCGCCTGGAGGTGGCCAGGAACCTGCACGACTTCGTCGCCCACGAGGTCACCGGCATGGTGCTGGAGGTGCAGGCCGCCCGGATCGGTGAGCTGGACCGGGAGCAGGTGGACGAACTGCTGGCCCGCCTGGACGACGCGGGCCGGCGTGCGCTCGACCTGATGGACGACACGCTCCAGGCGTTGCGCGACCCGACCGACCCCGCCGAGCCCTCCGGCAGGCAGCCGCCGGGGCTCGCGGACCTGCCGGAGCTGATCGACCGGTTCGCCGTCACCGGGAGCGCGCCGGCCCGGCTGGACCTCGACCGGGACCTGGTCGACGTGGTCCCCGGCCCGGTCTCCACCACGGCCTACCACGTCGTGCTGGAGGCGTTGACCAACGTGCGCCGCCACGCCGCCCGCGCGACCGCCGTCGTGGTGCGGGTGGCCCGCGCGGACGACCGGGCGCTGGAGGTGTCGATCACCGACGACGGCGCCCAGTCGCTGCGCCCGGCGAGCAGGCACTCCGGCGGCTCCGGCCTGATCGGCCTGCGGGAACGGGTCTCCGCGATCGGCGGCACGGTGACCGCCGGCCCCGACGGCGCGGGCTGGCACGTGACCGCGACGCTGCCGCTGCCCTCCCGCGCCCGCCGGCGGTAGGAAACCCCGCCGATATCTCCCGATCGGGAGATGTGCCCGCCGCGCCCCGCCCGCGAACCTGTACCCCTGATCGGAGCGCGGGGGAGGGAACGTGGTGCGAGTGCGTGGTTGGGTGGTGTGTGCGGCCGTCGGCGTCGTACTGGTGACCGGTGGCTGTACCGCCACGGGGTCGCGCAGCGACACGATGAGCTTCGAACTCACCGGTGACCGGCTCACCGTCGAGGCGAACGAGGCCACGGTGCGCCTGGAGACGGGCAAAGCCGGCCGGGCGGTCCAGGTGGACCGGGTGCTGTCCGGGAGCGCCACCAAGCCGGGCAACGCGGAGTGGTCCTCCAGCGGGTCGACCCTGAAGCTGAGCGTGAACTGCACCGCGCTGGTCAGCTCGTGCGAGGGCGCGCACGTCGTCAAGGTGCCCGAGGGGGTGTCGGTCGAGGTCAAGGCATCCGGCGGGGTGTTGGAGACCACGGGCCTGTCCAGCGCCTTGTCGGTGCAGACGACCTACGACGGCGCGGTCCGGGTGGACGGCCACAGCGGACCCCTGCGGCTCAACAGCGTGGGCGGCAACATCAAGGTCTCCCAGGCCAAGACGGCCGAACTGGTGGTCGAGGCGACCGCCGACGCCAACGTCTCGGTGGCGTTCGCCGCGCCGCCCACCAGGGTCGACGTGCGGGCCTCCGGCAACGTCGAGGTGGTGCTGCCCCCGGGACCGGAGACCTACCGCATCGACGGCGCGCAAGGCACCGCGCTCACCAGCGACCCGAGCAGCGAGCGGTCCGTGTCGGTCGGCTCCTACGACGGCGAAGTAATCGTCCGGAAGGCTTCCTGATCCAATGCTTGAACTCATCGAAGTCAGCAAGGTCTACCGCGGCGGGAAGCTCGCCGTCGACGGCATCACGATGCGGCTGGAGCCGGGCGTGATCGGCCTGCTGGGGCCCAACGGCGCGGGGAAGTCGTCGCTGATGCGCATCGCGGCGACGGTCACCCGCCCGACCTCCGGCCGGGTGGTCTTCGACGGCGCGGACGTCGTGGCCGACCCGGACGTCCTGCGCCGCGTGCTGGGCTACCTGCCCCAGGACTTCGGCGTGTACCCGAACCTGACCTCGCGGGAGTTCCTGTCCTACCTGGCCGCCGCCAAGGGCGTCCCGGCGCGGGCCGCCCGCGCCCGCGTCGACGAGCTGATCGAGCTGGTGAACCTGACCGACGCGGTGAAGCGACCGCTGGGCAAGTACTCGGGGGGCATGCTGCGCCGGGTGGGCATCGCGCAGACCCTGCTCACCGACCCGCGCGTGCTCATCGTGGACGAACCGACCGCCGGCCTCGACCCCGAGGAGCGGCTGCGGTTCGGCAACCTGCTCGGCGACCTGGCCGCCGACCGGGTCGTGCTGCTGTCCACGCACATCGTGTCCGACATCGAGGCGGTCGCCGGTGACATCGCGGTCGTGGCGAACGGCCGGCTGTGCGGTCGCGGCACGCCGGAGGACCTGCTCGGCGGGGTGACCGGGCTGGTGTGGGAGGTGGTGGTGCCCTCGACGCAGGTCGCCGCGGTGCAGGCGCGCTACGCCGTGGGCCGCACCGTGCGCACGCCGCGCGGCGTGCGGGTCCGGCTGCTGGCGCGGTCGCAGCCCTACTCCGACGCGGAGCGGGTGATGCCGAACCTGGAGGACGCCTACCTCGGACTCGTCCGCGAGTCCACCGGCGCGGTCCCGCAGTCGGCCAGGGTGGTGGCCCCGTGACCCTGTCGGCCGCGCCCCGGCTCGCCGTGGGCGACTTCCTGGACCGGGTCCGGCGGCCCGCCTACCTGGCGGTGCTGGTCGCCGCCGTGGCGCTGGGCTACATCGCCGCCCCCGCCGCCGACGCCCAGTGGGTGGTCGTGGACGTCGGCGGGTACCGGGGTGTCTACAACAGCGCCTACCTCGGTGCGACGACCGCGCTGGCCGCCGCGATGTGGTTGATGCTCGGCGGGTTCTACGTCGTGCGCAACGCCGTCGCGCGGGACGAGAGCACCGGGGTGGGCGTCCTGCTCGCGGCGACCCCGCTGCGCACCTCCACCTACCTGCTCGGCAAGTTCCTCGGCAACCTGCTGGTGCTCGGGTCCGTGGTCGGCGTCCTGGTCGTCATGGCGGTCGTGATGCAGTGGGGCCGAGGCGAGGTGACCTCGATCGACGTGCCGGCGCTGGTGAAGCCGTTCCTGCTGATCACCCTCCCGGTGGTCGCGCTGACCGCCGGCGCGGCGCTGCTGTTCGAGACCGTGCCGGTGCTGCGCACCGGTGTCGGCAACGTCGTGTGGTTCTTCGTGTGGCTGGTCGCGGCGACGGTCGGCCAGCAGCCGGGCCTGCCGCTGGGCGGTCTCGGCGTCCACCGGATCGTGGAGTCGTTGCAGGCCGCGAAGGAAGCGGCGGGGTCGGCCCCCGGCGTGGAGTTCAGCCTCGGGCTGACCAAGCTCGACACCCCGCTGCGCACGTTCCTCTGGAACGGGTTCGAGGTGGACGGGGCGTTCGTGGCGAGCCGGGTGGTGTTCGCGCTCCTCGCGCTGCCGCTGGTGCTGCTGCCCGCGCTGTGGTTCGCCCGGTTCGACCCCTCGGCCGGGCGGGCACCGGCCCCGGTGGCCGCGCCGCCGGTCCCGGAACCGGGCGCGACCCGGTCCGCGCCCTACCGGGGGCTGCCCACCACGGTCGTGACGGTGCGCGCGGTGTCCACGCTCCGGCTGCTCGCCGGCGAGATCCGGGTGCTGGTGCTGGGGATCCGGCGGTGGTGGTGGCTGGGCACCGCCGTGATCACCGCCGCGGCGCTCGTGCTGCCGGTGGACGCGGTGACGTCGACGGTGCTGCCCGCGGCGTGGATCTGGCCGGTGCTGATCTGGTCCAGGCTCGGTTCGCAGCGGTACGAGTCGGAGGTGCAGGCGATCCTGGGGTCCTACCCGTCGGCCGGCCGCCGGATCGTCGCGGAGTGGCTGGCGGGGGTGCTGTTCACCCTCGTGTGCGGCGTCGGACCGTTGGCGCGCATGGTCTTGGCCGGTGACGGTCCGGGCGTGGCGGCCATGGTCGTCGGCGCGTTGTTCATCGCCGGCCTGGCGCTGGCCCTGGGCCTGCTCAGCCGGGGGCACCGGTTGTTCCAGGCGGTCTACCTGCCGCTGTGGTACTCCACGGTGAGCGGCTTGTCCCTGCTCGACTTCATGGGCGCGGTCCGGGAAGGCGGGCTTCCGGCCGGCCCGCACCCGCTGGTCGTGGCCGGGCTGACGGCCGTCCTGCTGTGCGTTGTCGCCGTTGCACACTCCCTCCGTGACGGCGCACGGCGATGAGGTGACCCACCCCCCAGCACCTCATCGCACCCCGCGGCCGACCGGTCCGACCGGTCGGCCGCGGCGCGTGCCGGCTCACCGCCTGCCGGGCTGCTCCTGCACCAGGCCCAGTTCCCACGCGCGCACGGCGATGCCGACGCGGTTGCGGACGTCGAGCTTGCGCTGGACGTTGGCCACGTGCGTCTTGACGGTGCCCGGCGAGATGAACAGGTCCGCGGCGATGCCCGCGTTGGTCTTGCCCTCGGCCACCTTGGCGACGACCTCCAACTCCCGCTCGGTCAGCGCCTCGCCGGGCGGCGTGCGTTCCGCGCGGTGCCCGGTGACGTGCCTGAGCAGGCGCACCGTGATCGACGGGCTGATCAGGCTGTCGCCGGACATCGCCGCGCGGACGGCCTCGACCAGCAGGGCCGGGCCGGAGCGCTTGAGCAGGAACCCCGAGGCGCCGTTGCGCAGCGCGGGGTACACGTACTCGTCGAGGTCGAACGTCGTCACCACCACGACGCGCACGGGCGTCCGCGCGCCGGGCCCGGCCAGCCTGCGGGTCAGCTCCAGGCCGTCCATGCCCGGCATCCGGATGTCGACCAGGGCCACGTCCGGACGCAGCTCGCGGGCCAGTTCCAGCGCGGTGATCCCGTCCGCCGCCTCGCCGACGACCTCCATGTCGGGTTCGTGCTCCACGATCCTGCGCAGACCGCGGCGGACCATCTCCTGGTCGTCCGCGATGAGCAAGCGAGTCGTCACGAACCGTCATCCTGCCACGCGGGGTGATGCCCGCACGGGTGCGCTACGACTCCGCGCACGCGGTCATCCCGTTGCCTCGCGCAGGCTCTTGGGCCGCATGTCGGTCCAGCTCCGGGTGATGTGGTCCAGCGCCGCCTGCCGGTCCCCGGCGGGCAGCGCCACCGTCCAGCCCGCCGGCACCTCGGCGAACTCGGGCCACAGCGAGTGCTGCTCCTCGTCGTTGACCAGCACCAGGAACCGACCGTCCTGGTCGTCGAAGGGGTTCGTGCTCATCGTGTCTCCTCAGCTGTCCTCGACTTGCCGGTCAGTGGTGGTGGAGCGGTCGGGGGCCGGGAACCGGCGCATGGTCGGGCTCAGCGTCGTGCCCAGCGCGATCAGCGCGAAGGCGGCGGCGCACACCGCCACCGCGGTGCCGCCCCCGCCGGTGGCGGAGATCAGGACGCCGCCGAACAGCGGGCCCAGGACCCCGGCGCCGCCCGCGCACAGGCCGACCACTCCGCTGAGCCGGCCGCGCAGCCGGTCCGGGGTGGTGGTCATCTGGTAGGTCAGCACGGTGGTGTTCGCGACGGGCGCGAGGAACGCGCCGACGCCCAGCAGCACGCCCAGCGGCAACCCGGTGGGCACCACGGCCATCGCCGCCGTGGTGGCGACGACGGCCCAGGAGAACCCGAGCACCACCACGGGCGGCGGCAGGCGGTCGTGCAGGCGGCCGGCGATCAGGCCGCCGAGCAGCCCGCCCGCGCCGAAGCAGGTCATGGTGAGGCCGAGTTCGGCCGGGCCGACGTCGTCCTCGCCGGACATCACCAGGACGAGCACCACCAGCGCGGCGAAGACCAGGTTGGTGGTCGTCACCCAGATCAGGGTGGTGCGCACGACCTTGTTCCCCAGCACCCACCGCAGGCCCTCCACGAGGTCGCCCGCCGCGCCGTTGCCCGGTTCGTCGGCGCCGTCGTCGGAGGCGTCGTCGGCGGGGTCGTCGTCGACGGGTGCCGCGGGACGTCGTGCGGGCAGGCGCAGGAACAGCAGCGCCGTGAACGCGGTCAGCAGCATCACGGCGTCGGCGGTGAACGCGTGGACCGGGTGCAGCGCGAACATCAACCCGGCCAGCGCCGGGCCGAGCAGCGTCGCCACGTAGGGGCGGGCGGTGTTGCGCGCGATGGCGGCGGACAGCTGGGAGGCGGGCACCACCTGGGGCAGCGCCGCGTGCTCCGCCGGGTCGAACACCGAGCCCAGCACACCTTCCACCAGCACGACGGCCAGCACGTGCGGAAAGCTGTAGGCGTCGAGGAGCAGGGCGACGACGAGGCTGGTCACCGCGGCGATCCGGCCGAGCTGGCACAGCAGCATGACGCGGCGGCGGTCCCACCGGTCCGCGACGACCCCGGCGGGCACCGCCGCGACCAGGCTCGCCGCCGCCATCAGCGCCGCCGCCAGCCCGAGCTGCCACGGCGAACCGGACTTCGCGAGGACCAGCAGCGGGATCGCGATGGCGACGATCTCCACCGCCAGCTCGGACAGCAGCTGCGCCGACCAGAGGATGTTGTAGTGGCGGTTGCGCGACAGCGGCACGACCGCGGCGTCGACGGTGTCGGGAACGACCTGGCCCACCGCGATCACCGGTCCGATCCGACGCGCCGGGCGAGCCTGCCGGAGATCTGGAGGCGGTCGACCTCGCCCGCGAGCCGGCGCAGGAACCGGCCCCGGTAGCCGGGTTCCGGGGCCTGCGGGTCCCTCAGGTCGAACCGCAGGTCCGGTCCGCAGCACAGGGTGAAGGGGCGGCCGTCGGCGACCAGCCGCGCACCGCCGCCGTCCTGCTCCACGACGTACTCGGAATCGCCGTTGCGGTAGGTGCCCCGGCAGTCGGCGGGCAGCGGCACCGCCTCGGTGACCGGGGGCGGCGGCGGCTCGCCGGCGGGCAGCCCGGCCGAGCGCAGCACGCCGGCGAACTCGGCCCACAGCGCGTGGCCGGAGGACGCGTTGGCGGTCAGCGCGACCACCGTGCCCGTCCGGGGGTGCAGCCGCACGTGGCAGGCGGTGCCGTCGCCGCTGCCGTCGTGGCCCCACCACTCGCCGGGGCCGCCGTAGCGCGCCCACCCCAGCCCCCACCCGTCGGCCAGGCCGTGCGGGCCCGTGCCGAGGGCGTCGAGCTGGTCGTGGCACATCGCCGCGAAACCCGGCGAGGGCAGGGGAGCGGGCGGTTCCCGTCCCGGCAGGAAGGCGGCCGCGAACGCCGCGAGGTCGGCCGCGCTCAGCGCCAGGCCGCCGTTGGGCGCCTCCACGGCGGGCACGTCCTGCTCCCGCACCGGCACGATCCGGCCCGGCCGCACGTTGTGCCCGTGCGCCACCGGCCGGGGCCCCGCCGTCCCGGATTCGTCCACGAAGGACGGTTCGACGCCGAAGGGGTCCAGCAGCACGGAACCGACGGCCTCGTGCCAGGTCAGGTCGAGCAGCGCCTCCACCAGGCGCCCCACGACGAGGTAGCCGATGTTGGAGTAGGAGAACGCCGTGCCGGGCGCGTGTTCGAGGTGCTCCTCGCCGCAGTGCGCGGCGATCCACCGGCGGCGGGTGGGTTCCCGGTGCGCCGGCGACGCGTTCGACGCCAGCCCGCCGGTGTGGCTGAGCAGGGCGCGCAACGTCACCACGCGTCCCGCCCCGAACTCCGGCAGGTGCTCGCGCAGCGGCTCGTCCAGGTCGACGTCGCCGTCGGCGACGAGCGTCATCGCGAGCGCGGCGGTGAACGGCTTGGTGACCGAGCCGAGCGGGAACGGGGTCGCGTCGGTGACCGCGACGCCGGCTTCCCGCTCGCCGACGGCCGCGGTCAGCAGCCGGCCGCCGGTGAGGACGGCGACCTGCGCGCCCGGAACCTGGTGCCGGGTGGTCGCGCGCACCAGGGCGGTGCGCAGTTCGTCGGCGTTCACGAGTGCTCCCCGAGGTGCGCCGCGACCGCCTCGACGGCGTCCCGGAACCGGGCGGCGACGCGCTGCACCGTGGACCGGTGGTGCACGTCCGCCGAGTAGTACCAGGTGAAGCGCAGCTTCCCGGCGTGGACCGCGCCGACGACCTCCAGCACGTGGTCGAGCCGTTCCGCCGGGTCGCGTTCCCGGCCGATCGGGTCGAGGAAGGCGTGGTAGAGCGTGCCGGCGGCGTTGCGCGCCGCGTCGTCGGCCCGACCGTGGTAGTTGAACAGCGCCTGGCCGCCCACGTCGGGAGTCCCGTGCAGCCCGCTCGGGCCGGGGAGGTGCCGCAGCGCCTGGTACCCCAGGCCCTTGCCCGGCACCGCGCGGGTCTGCCGGCGCACCGCCGCCACCAGCCCGGCCACACCGGTCTCCGGCGGAACCACCAGGGCGACCGGGTGCACGGTGGTGAACCACCCCACCGTCCGCGACAGGTCGACGTCGTCGAACAGGTCCTGGCGGCCGTGGCCCTCGACGTCCACCACGACGCGGTCGCCACCGCTCCACTCGGTCAACGCCCGCGCGAGGCAGGCCAGCAGCACCGTGGCGGGCGGGGTGCGCAGCACCGCCGCCGACCGGTCGACCAGCAGCCCGGTGTCGTGCTCGGCGAGTTCGACCTCGACCGTGCGCGTCGAGCCGACCGTGGCCACCCCCGGCAGGTCCACCGGCAGCGGTGCCGACCGCAGGCCCGACCAGTGCGGGAACTCGTCGGCGAACCCGCCTCCGGCCACGTGGCGTCGCAGGCGGTGCGCCCAGTCCCGCACCGAGCCGGTGCGCGCCGGCAGCCGGACCGGCGAGCCCGCCAGCCGTTGCCGGTAGGCCGTTTCCAAGTCCTCCAGGAGGATCCGCCAGGACACCGCGTCCACCACGAGGTGGTGGGCGGTGACGAACAGCCTGGCGCGGGCGCCGTTCCCGGCGTCGAACAGCAGCGCCCGCACCAGGGGGCCGCCCGCCAGGTCGAACCCGGCGTCCGCCCGGCTCGCCGCCTCGTCCACCGCCGCCCGGTCCGCCGGGTCTACGTGCAGCCTGGTGAGCACGTCGACCCGGTCCGGCGCGGCGAAGTGCTGGCCGTCGGGGGTGAACCGGGTGCGCAGCGCGTCGTGGTGGACCAGCAGGTCGGTCAGCGCCTCGCGCAGGGCCGGTTCGTCCACGCCGGCCCGCAGTTCCACGAACGTCGACTGGGTGAAGTGGTGTGGTGCCAGCGGATCCCGGCTGAAGTAGTCCCGCTGGATCGGGGTCAGCGGGGCCTCGCCGGTCACCGGGCCGAGGGCCGCGACCGGCGCGGTCGTCCCCGCCGCGGCCGCGGCGATGCCGCGGATCGTCTGGTGCCGGAACAGGTCTTTGGTCGCCACCAGCAGCCCGGCGCGGCGCGCCTGGTGCACCACCTGGAGGCTGAGCAGCGAATCGCCGCCCAGCTGGAAGAAGTTGTCGTCCACGCCGACCCGGTCCAGCCCCAGCACCTCGGCCCAGATCGCGGACAGCGTCGCCTCGGCCGGGGTGCGGGGCGCCACGTGCGGGCCGATCTCCGGCGCGCCCGCCTGCTCGGCGCGCGCGTTGTCGGCGGTGGAGCGCCGCATCCCCGCCGCCGCGACCAGCTCGATCCCGTCGATCACGGTGCCGTCCGGGCCCTCGTCGGCGGCCGCGGCCAGCACGACGAGCAGGTCCTGGGCGATGCGCTCGACGGACTCCGGTTCGAACAACGCGGTGCCGTAGCCGATGGCGGCGAGCAGCCTGCCGTTGCGCTCCACGAAGTCGAAGCTCAGGTCGTGGCTCACCCGGTCCGGCACGAACGCGACGGGTTCCGCCCGCAGCCCGGACCACCGCTGCCGGGCCGGACGCTCGACCTCCAGCCCGACGAACACGTCGACCAGGGCGTTGCGGCTCGGGTCGCGCTCCAGCGCCAGGTGGTCGATCACCCGGTCGAACGGCACCTCGTCGTGCGCGAACGCCTCCAGCACCACCTCGCGGACCCGGCCGAGGTGCTCGCCGAAGCCCCGCGACCCGTCCACCGGGCAGCGCAGCGCCACCGTGTTGACGAACAGCCCGACCACGTCCTCCACCTCCTGCCTGGGCCGGCCGGAGGTGGCGGTGCCGACCACGACGTCCTCCCGCCCGGTGTAGCGGGCCAGCAGCACCTGGACCGCCGCCACCAGCGCCATGAACAGCGTGGCGTCGCGCGCGGCCGCCAGCCGCCGCAGCGCGGCGACCACCGGCGGCCCCACCTCGACCAGCCGCATCGCCCCGGCCGGGTCGCGCACCTCGGGGAACGGGTGGTCGGTCGGCAGGTCCAGCGGCCGCAGCCCGGCCAGCCGCTCCTGCCAGTACGCCAGGTGCGCCGCCGTGTCGGGGTGCTCCAGCCGACGAAGTTGCCAGGCCGCGTAGTCGGCGTAGGACGACGCCGGCGTCGGCAGCGCCGGGGGTTCGTCGCGCAGCGCCGCGTCGTAGCAGGCGCTCAGCTCCTCGGTCAGCACGGTCATCGACCAGCCGTCCGTCGCGATGTGGTGCACCACCAGGGAGAACACGTGCTCGGCGGCGTCCAGCCGCAGCAGCACCGCCCGGTGGACCGGGCCGCGGCGCAGGTCGAAGGGCGTGTCGGCGGCGGCCCGCAGGTGCTCGCGCAGCACCCGCTCGCGCTCCTCGCCGTGCAGGTGCGACAGGTCGACCACGGGCAGCGGGTACCGCTCGGCCGGCGTCGGCTCCGCGATCACCTGCACCGGCACGCCGTCCGGCGCGTCGAACGTGGTCCGCAGCGTCTCGTGCCGGGCCACCACGGCGGCCATCGCCGTGCGCAGCGCCGGCACGACCACCTCGCCGGACAGCCGCAGGACCGTCACGATGTTGTACTCGGCGCTGCCCGGGTCGAACTCGGTGTGGAACCACAGCCGCTGCTGGGCCGACGACGGCGCGAGCGGGGCGGTGCGGTCCACCGGGCGCAGGTCGTCCGATCCGGTCGCGGCCGGTGCGTCGTCGGCCTCCAGGGTCCGGGCCAGCTCGGCCACGGTCGGGGTGTCGAACAGCCGGCGCGGTGACAGGGCCGTGCCGAACGCGGCCCGCACGCGCGAGATCACCCGGATGCTGAGCACCGAGTCGCCGCCGAGGGCGAAGAAGTTGTCGTGCACGCCCACCGGGTCGACCTCCAGCACCTCCGCCCAGATGCGCGCGAGGACGTGCTCGGCGGTGGTGCGCGGCGCGACGTGCGGCGTGGTCGCGTCGGTGCCGACGAGGGTGGTCGGCGCGGGCAGGGCCCGCCGGTCGATCGTGCCGCTGGTCGTCGTCGGCATCCGGTCGAGCACCACGAACGCCGACGGCACGGCGGGCGCGGGCAGGCCCGCCGCGACGAACTCGCGCAGCTCGTCCGGCTCCGGCACGTCGTCGCCGCGCGGCACCAGGTAGCCGACCAGGCGGGTGGAGCCGCGCGCGTCGACGCGGGTCGCCGCCGCGGCGGCCAGGACGCCGGGGTGCGCCGCGATGGCCGCCTCCACCTCGCCGAGTTCGACCCGGAAGCCGCGGATCTTGACCTGGTCGTCCACCCGGGCGACCCACTCCAGGTTGCCGTCGGCCCGCCGGCGCACCAGGTCCCCGGTGCGGTACAGCCGGGCGCCCGGGTCGGCGGTGAACGGGTCGCGCAGGAACCGCTGCGCGGTCAGCTCGGGGCGCTCCCGGTAGCCCCGGGAAACCCCGTCGCCACCGATGAAGCACTCGCCGACGACGCCGACCGGCACCGGCCGCATCCGCGCGTCGAGCACCCTGATCGGGGTGTTCGCCAGCGGCCTGCCGATCGGCACGAAGGGCGCGTCGCCGAGCGGGTCCACGCCGAGCTGGAAGACGACCGAGTCCACCGTGGTCTCGGTGGAGCCGTAGGCGTTGACCACGACGGTGCCCGGCTCGACACCGTTGAGCACCTCGGCGGCGGAGTCGAGGGGCCAGCCCTCGGAGCCGACCATCAGCAGCCGCAGCGATCGCGGGCGCACCCCCCGGAAGGCGAATTCCGCGAACAGCGCCTGCGCCAGCACCGGCACGGTCACCAGCAGGTTCGCCCGGGACTCCAGCACCAGGTCCGCGAGGGCCACCTGGTCGGCGACGTCCTCCTGCGGGCACACCACCACCGCCCCGCCGAACGCGGTCGCGAGCAGCACGTCCGCGAAGAACAGGTCGACCGCCAGGCTGGACACCGAGAGCACCCGGGGCCGCAGCGCGGTCAGCCCGTAGCGGTGGTCCCAGGCGCGCAGCATGTGGTGCATGTGCCGGTGCTCCACCATGACGCCCTTGGGCCGGCCGGTGGTGCCCGACGTGTAGACCACGTACGCCAGGTCGTCCGGCGTCGTCGGCACGTCCGGCGCCCGCGCCGGCAGGCCGGCGACCACGGCCCGGTCGCGGTCCAGGCACGTCACCGGCCCGCGCCGGTCGGCGAAGCGGTCGAGCAGCGCCTCCTCGGTCACCAGGACGGCCACGTCGGCGTCGGCCAGCATCATCCGCAGCCGCTCCACCGGGTGGGCCGGGTCCAGCGGCAGGAACGCGCCACCGGCCTTGAGCACGGCCAGCAGCGCCACCACCACGTCGACGCCCCGGTCCGCGCACACGCCGACGATCGAACCCGCGCCGACGCCCAGCGAGATCAGGTGGTGGGCCAGCCGGTTCGCCGCGGCGTCGAACTCGGCGTAGGTGAGCCGCTCCGCGCCGCAGGCCACCGCCGTGGCGTCGGGCGTGCGCCGCGCCTGCTCGGCGACGAGGTGGTGCAGGCACCGGGCGGGCGGGAACGGGACGACCGGGCCTTCCCAGGCCGCCAGCTCCGCCCGCTCGTCGTCGGTGAGCAGCGGCAGGTCGGCCACGGCGGCGTCCGGTGCCGAGGCGATGGCCTCCACGACCGTGCGCAGCCGGCCGGACAGCCGCCGGACGGTGGCGTCGTCGAACAGCGCCGGGTCGTAGCCCAGCGCCAGCACCAGCTCCCCGGCCACCAGCTGGGCGGTGAGGGTGAGCGCGTAGTTCGTGTGCTCGTCGCCCAGGTACTCCGCCAACCGCAGCCCCGACTCGGCCGCCGCGTGCTCCTGGGGGTGGTTCTCGAAGACCACGATGCTGTCGAACAGGGAGGTGCCGGCGGGCACCCCGCTCCACCGCTGGATGCGGTTGAGCGCCGCGTGCTCGTGCGCGCGGGCGTCGAACGCGGCGGCCTGCGTGGCGCGCAGCCACTGCGCGACCGGGGCGTCCTCGTCCAGGCGCAGCCGGACCGGGACGGTGTTGGCGAACAGGCCGATGATCGACTCCGCGCCCGGCAGGCCCGGTGGCCGCCCCGACGCGGTCGCGCCGAAGCACACGTCGGCCTCGCCGCTGTGCCGGGACAGCAGGACGGCCCACGCGCCGCGCACCACCGTGCTCAACGTCAGCCGCTCGCGCCGGGCCGTGGCGACCAGTTCGGCGGTGCGCTCGGCCGGCAGCGACGTCCGCAGCTCGCGCGAGGACCGGGTGCCGTGCGCGCGCACCGCCGGGCGGTCGGCAGGCAGCGGGGTCGGCGCGGTGAACCCGGACAGCACCTCGCGCCAGTACCGCTCGGTCTCCTCCCGGTCCTGCCCGGCCAACCACTCCAGGTAGTTCCGGTACGGCGGGCGTGGCACGGGCGCGGCGGTCCCGCCGGAGGCGTACTCGGTCAGCACGTCGGACATCAGCCCGGTGAAGCTCCACCCGTCGACGAACATGTGGTGGGTGGTCCAGAACAGCTGCACGTCCCGGTCGGTCAGCCGCACGACGGTCAGCCGCAGCGGCGGTGCCTGCGCGAGGTCGAGGGTCACCTCGGACCGGCGCTCCCACAACGCCGCCACCTCGTCGCGGCGCTCCGCCTCCGGCAGCGCGCGCAGGTCGAGGTGGGTCACCGGCACCTCGACCCCGCCGTGCACCAGCTGGAGGGGCTGCGGCACGCCCTGCCACGCCACCGAGCTGCGCAGCGCCGGGGTCCGGTCCACCACGCGCTGCCACGCCCGGCCCAGCGCTCCCGGGTCGGTGACGCCGTCGAGCCGGGCGCCGAAGTGCCCGGTGTAGATGTCGCGGCCGGGTTCCGACAGCGTGTGGAACAGCATCCCGCTCTGGCCGGGCGTGAGCGGGTAGACGTCCTCGACCGGCAGCGCAGCGCCGGTCAGGCGGTCGACGGTGTCCTGGTCCAGGCCCGCCAACGGGAAGTCCGACGGGGTGTGGCCGCCCACGCCGGGCCGGCCGCAGTGCTCGGCGATCTCCACCAGGGCGGCGGCGAACCCGTCGGCCAGCCGGCGGACGGTGTCCGGCCGGTGGTGGTCGGTGGAGTAGGTCCAGTGGAACTCCAACCGCCCGCCGGTGGCCGCCCCGTTGATCTCGATCAGGTGCGGGCGCACCTGGTGCGGGCTGCGCTCCGCGCCGCCGCCGGCGCGGGCGTCCAGCACCAGCGCGGAGTCGGCACCGGCCACGTCGAGCCGGCCCAGGTAGTTGAAACCGACCTCGGGGTGCGCGTCGGCCGGGCCGCCGCCGGGGTGACGCAGGGCGCCGTGGCCGAGGCCGTGGCCGGGTACCGCGCGGAGCTGCTCCTTCACCGCCTTGAGCACCGGGCCCCAGCCCCCCGGGTCCTCGGGGTCGGGGTCGCCCGGGGCGGGTATCGACAGCACCACGGGGTGGATGGTGGTGAACCACCCGACGGTGTCGGACAGGTCCAGGTCGGCGAGCACGCCCGCCCGGCCGTGGCCCTCCAGCGCGACGGCCACCCGGTCGGTCCCGGCCCACCGGCCGAGCACCCGGCCCAGCGCGGCCAGCAGCACGTCCTCCACCCTGGTCCGGTACGCGCTGTGCACCGTCCGCAGCACCGCGTCGGTGTGCCCGGCGTCGAGTCGCACGGTCGTGGTCGCGGTCGCGCCGACCACGTTGGGGCCGTCGCCGTCGCGGGGCAACGGCGCGGTGGCCGCGACAGCGGCGTCCACCTCCGCCCAGTGGCCGGCCTCGGCCGCGAAACCGCCCGCCGCGGTGAACTCCGCCAGCCCGGTCGCCCAGTCCCGCAACGACGTCGGTGCCGGTCCGAGGTCGGGCCGCTGCCCGCCCAGCGCCTGCCGGTAGGCCCGGTCCAGGTCTTCGAGCAGGATCCGCCAGGACACGCCGTCCACGGCCAGGTGGTGCACGACCACGTGCAGCCGGTCCGGCCGTCCGGGACCGAACCGGAACAGCAGGGCGCGCAGCAGCGGGCCGCGCCCGAGGTCGAAGCCGGTCGAGGCGCGGGCTACCGCCTCCGCCACCGCGCTGTCCTGGTCGGCGGGGGTGGCGGCGGTCAGGTCGAACCGCTCGACGAGCCGGCCGTCCTCGCGCGCGACGGTCCGCAGCCGCCACCCGGGACCGTGCCGCTCGGCGCGCAGCCGCAGGGCGTCGTGCCGGGCGGTCACGTGCGCCAGCGCGGTCCGCAGCGCCGCCTCGTCCGTCCCGTCGCGCAGGTCCAGCACCATCGTCTGGGTGAACCGGTCGAGGCTGTCCGCGAGGTTGTCGAAGAACCAGTGGTGGATCGGGGTCGGCGGCACCTCGCCCGGTTCGCCGGCACCGGGCCGCGACGTCGGCGCGGTCGTCCGGGCGTGCGCCGCCAGCTCCGCGACGGTCTGCCGCAGCAGGGTCTGCCGCGCGGTCAGCGCCAGCCCGGCGTCGCGCGCCCGCGACACCACCCGCAACCCCAGGATGGAGTCGCCGCCCAGCTCGAAGAAGTTGTCGTGCACCCCCACCTCGGGCAGGCCGAGCAGGTCGGCCCAGATCGCGGCCAGGGTGCGCTCCACGTCGTCGCGCGGGGCCACCCGGTCGTCGGTCGACACGTCCTGCGCGGTCGGGTCCGGCAGCGCCCGGCGGTCCACCTTGCCGTTGGGGGTGAGCGGGAGTTCCGGCAGCACCACGAACACCGCCGGCACCATGTGCTCGGGCAACTGCCGCTTGGCGAACTCGCGCAGCCCGGCCCGGTCGGTCCCGGCGGACGGGGCGGCCACCACGTAGGCGATCAGCCGCCGGGTGCCCCGGTCGTCCTCCTTCACCACGACCGCGACACCGCCGACCCCGGGGTGGTGCGACAGCACGGCCTCGACCTCGCCCGGCTCGATGCGGTACCCGCGCACCTTGACCTGGTCGTCGGCGCGGCCCAGGTAGTCCAGCCGGCCGTCGGGCAGCCACCGCGCGCGGTCCCCGGTGCGGTACATCCGGCCGCCCGGCGGGCCGAACGGGTCGGCGACGAACCTCGGCGCGGTCAGGTCGGGCCGGTTCAGGTAGCCCCGGGCGAGCGCGACCCCGGACAGGTGCACCTCGCCGGGCACGCCCACCGGCACCGGGCGCAACCACCGGTCCAGCACCGCGACCCGCACACCCGGCAGGGGGCGGCCGATGGGCACGTTGCCGAGTTCCGCGTCGGCGGCCACCAGCGGCTCGCTCATGGTCGCGCACACGGTCGACTCGGTCGGCCCGTACGCGTTGATCATCCGGCGACCCGCCGACCAGGCGCGCACCACGCCCGGCGGGCAGGCCTCCCCGGCCACGACGAGCGTCATGCCCGCCGGCAGCGCCGCCGGGTCCAGGGCGGCGACGGCGCTCGGCGGCAGCGTCACGTGCGTGACCCGGTGGCGGTTGACGACGTCGGTGAGGGGCGCGCCGGGCAGCAGGTCGTCCTGGGCCGCGACCACCAGCGCGCCGCCGCGCAGCAGCGACATCCCGATGTCGGCGACGGCGGCGTCGAAGCTGATCGACGGGAACTGCAACACCCGCGCGCCCGGCCCGGTGCCGAAGCGCTCGGCCTGCGCCGCGACCAGCCCGTGCAGCCCGGCGTGCGTGACCTGCACGCCCTTCGGCCGGCCGGTGGACCCGGAGGTGTAGATCACGTACGCGGTGTGGTCGGGGCGCAGCGCGGGCACCGGAGCCCCGCCCGGCAGCTCGCCCTCCGCCGCGAGCGCCCCGGCGACCTCCGGGTCGTCCAGCAGCAGCACCGGCGTGCCCTCGGCGAACAGCGCCCGCTGGGCGCGGGCCGTGACCGCCAGGACGGGCGCGGCGTCGGCGACCACGTACCGCACCCGCTCCGGCGGGTAGGCGGGGTCGACGGGCAGGTACGCCGCGCCCGCGCGCAGCACGGCGAGCAGCGCGACGACGAGGTCGGGGGAGCGGGGCAGGGCGATCGCCACGACGCGGTCCGGGCCCGCGCCCCCGGCGACCAGCAGCCGGGCCAGGCGGTCCACCCGCCGGTCGAGCTGCCGGTAGGTCAGCGTCCCCTCGTCGGAGATCAGCGCGGGCGCGTCGGGCGCGCGCCGCACCTGCTCGGCGAACAGGTCCGGTGCGGTGCGCGGGTCCCGGCCGGGACCGGTGACCGCGAACCCGGCCAGCGCGCGCCGCTCCGCGTCGGGCAGCGCGTCGATCCGGGCGAGCACGTCGTGCGGCGACCGGGTCAGCCGGTCGAGCAGCACCACCAGGTGCTCCGCGATCCGCGCCGCGGTCGAGGGGGTGAACAGGTCGGTGGCGTAGCCCAGGTGGCCGACCAGTTCGCCGGCGCGCTCCTCGAAGTCGAACTGGAGGTCGGCGCTGGCCACCACGAGCGGCGGCGCGACGTCGTCCACCACCAGCCCGTGCATCCCGGCCGGCGGCCTCGGCGCGTTCTGCAACGTCACCGCCACCTCGGTCGGCGTGGGCCTGCTCGGGTCGCGCTCCAGCCGCAGCGCCTCCACGACGTGGTGGAACGGGACGTCGGCGTGCGCGAAGGCGTCCAGGGTGGTCGACCGCACCGCGCGCAGCACGTCGGCGAACGTGCCGGACTCGTCGACGTCCGTGCGCAGCACGAGCGTGTTGACGAAGAACCCCACCAGGCCCTCGGTCTCGACCTGGTCCCGCCCGGCCACGGCGGTCGTCACGGCGATGTCCCGGCGTCCGGTCCAGCGCGCCAGCAGCACCTTCGAGACCGCCACCAGCCCCATGAACAGCGTCGCGCCGTTCGCCCCGGCCACCTCGGCGAGCCGGGCCGCCGACGCGCCCGGGACGGTGAAGCGGTGGCGCGAGCCGGCGGCGGAGCGGACCGGCGGGCGCGGCCGGTCGGTGGGCGGGTCGAGCGGTTCCAGCCCGGCCAGCCGGTCCGCCCAGTGGGCGGCACCGCGCCGCGCCGCCGCGCCGCGCGCCCGTTCCACCTGCCACGCGGCGAAGTCGGTGTAGCGGATCGGCAGGTGGGGCAGCGCGGCCCGGTCGCCCCGGGCCCGCGCGCTGTAGGCGACCGCCAGCTCCGAGGTCATGACGCCGACCGACCAGCCGTCGACCGCGATGTGGTGCACGCCGATGACGAGGTAGTGCTCCGCCGGGCCGGTCCGGAGCACGACCGCCCGCAGCACCGGGCCCCGGCGCAGGTCGAACGGCCGGGTGAGTTCCGCGAGGAGGTGCCGGTCGACCTCCTGCGCCACGTCGCCGCCGGCCGGCGCGGACAGGTCCACGACGGGCACCGGCACGTCCGCCGCCGGGTGCACGACCGGTTCCGCGCGCCCGTCCTCGGACCTGAACGTGGTGCGCAGCACCTCGTGCCGGGCCACGAGGTCGCCGATCGCGCCCTTGAGCGCCGCGAGGTCGAGCCCGCCGCGCAGCCGCAGCACCTTGGCGGCGTTGTACTCCACGCCGTCCGGGTCCACCTCGTGCAGGAACCAGAGCCGCTGCTGGCCCGGCGAGAGCCGCAGCGGCGCGCCGTCGGCGGCCCGGACGACGCCGTCCGCCGCGCCGCGCGCCCCGGCGGTGAGCCGTTGGTGCAGCCGTTCACGGAGGTCGGCGGGCAGTGCTGCGATGCGTTCGGCGTGGCTGGGAGGAGTTTTCACGGACGTCTCCGGGGCTCGTCGCGGGCGGGCGGGGCGGTGCTCAGGTGCGGGCCGACTCCTCCTGCTCCAGCTCGGCGAGGATGGCCTCGCGCAGGTGGTCGGCCAGCCCGGCGACGGTCGGCGAGTCGAAGAAGTCCCGCGCCGCCACCGCCGCTCCGAAGGCCCGGCTCACCCGGGACAGGAGCCGGAGGCTGGTCACCGAGTCCCCGCCCAGGGCGAAGAAGTCGTCGTGCACGCCGACGCGCTCGACGTCGAGCAGTTCCGCCCAGATCCCGGCCAGCTCCTGCTCGGTCGGGTCGCGGGGGGCCACGTGCTCGGCGTCCCGGTCGCCCCACACCGGGGCGGGCAGCTGCCGGGCGTCCACCTTGCCGGTCGGGCTCAGCGGCAGGGCGTCGAGCGTCGCGAACGCCGACGGCACCATGAAGTGCGGCAGCACCTCGGCCAGCCGTTCGCGCAGCTCCTCGTGCGGCGCGGTGGCACCGGGGCGGGCCACGACGTAGGCGATCAGCCGCTTGTGGCCGCTGTCGTCGGCACGCGCCACCACCACCGCCTCGGCCACCTCCGGCAGCGCGCGCAGGGCGTTCTCGATCTCGGCCACCTCGACCCGGTAGCCGCGGATCTTCACCTGGTGGTCGGTGCGCCCGACGAACTCCAACCGGCCGTCCGAGGTCCAGCGGACCACGTCGCCGGTGCGGTACAGGCGCCCGCCGGGCGGGCCGAACGGATCGGCGACGAAGGCCGCCGCGGTCAGGTCCGGCCGGAGGTGGTAGCCGCGCGCCAGGCACCGCCCCCCGACGTAGAGTTCGCCGGGCACGCCGATCGGCGTCGGCACCAGCGCGCGGTCGAGCACGTGGCACCGCACGCCCGCCAGCGGGCGGCCCAGCGGGACGCTGCGCAGGACGCGGTCGGGGTCGACCAGGTGCGTCGCGACGGCCACGGTGGCCTCGGTCGGCCCGTAGGCGTTGAACAGCGACCGGCCCGGCGACCACGCCCTGGCCAGCTCGGGCGGCAGCACGTCGCCACCCGAGGCGACCGCGACCAGCCCCGGCACGTCGGCCGGGTCGAGGGTCGCGAGCACCGCCGGCGGCAGGATCACGGTGGTGATCGCGTCCTGGCGGAGCTGCTCGGTCAGCAGCGCCGGGTTGTGCCGCACGTCCGGGCGCGGGACCACCGCCGTGGCACCCGTGACCAGCGCGGTGAACAGGTCCCACACCCCGCCGTCGAAGCTCAGCGGGTAGAACTGCAACGCCCGCGCGCCCGGCCGCAGCCCGAGCCGCGCGCCGACGGCCTCGGCGAAGCCGACCAGCGAGCGGTGCTCGACCAGCACGCCCTTGGGCCGCCCGGTCGATCCCGAGGTGTACATCAGGTAGGCGGGGTCGCCCGGCGCGCCCACGCCGCTCGGCGCGGTCGCGGGCCGGGCGGAGATCGCGGGCGCGTCGCGGTCCAGCAGCACGACCGCGCCACCGGGCGCGGTGAACCGGCCGGCGAGCGAGTCCTGGGTGAGCAGGACGACGGGCCGGGCGTCGGCGAGCATCGCGTCCAGCCGGGGCGTCGGGTACTCGGGGTCCAGCGGCAGGTAGGTCGCGCCCGCCTTGAGCGCGCCCATGATCGCCACGGGCATCTCCAGCCCGCGCTCCACCGCGATCGCGACCACGTCGCCCCGGCGCACGCCGGTCGCGAGCAGGTGGTTGGCCAACCGGTTCGCCCGCGCGTCCAGCTCCCCGTAGGACAGCCGCGCCCCGGCGTGCTCGACCGCCGTCGACTCCGGCGCGAGGCGCGTCCGCTCCCGGACGACGTCCTCGACGCGGCGGTCGTCGCGGGTCTGTTCGGCGGTCGCGGCCCAGTCGCCCAGGACGGCGCGCGATTCGGCCGGGGTGAGCGCGGGTAGCTGCCCCAGCGTGCGGTCGGTGCTCTCGGCGACGGCCTCGAACAGCATCCGCAGGTGTTCGGCCAGCCGCTCGACCGTGGTCGCGTCGAACAGGTCGGTGTCGTAGTGCAGCAGCAGCGAGAACGTCTCGTCGGCGTAGACGACGGCGGTGAGCGGGTAGCTCGACGAGTTGCTCGCGCCCAGCTCCCGCAGCCGCAGGCCGTGGCGGGCGGCGGACTCCGGGTCGACCGGGTAGTTCTCGAAGGCCACCATGCTGTCGAACAGGGTGGTGCCCTCGCGCAGGTCGCCCCACGACTGGACCTGGGCCAGCGCCACCTGGTCGTGCCGGCGCGCCTCGGCCTGGGCGCGCTGGGCGGCGCGCAGCCAGTCGTCCAGCCGCGCGGCCGGGTCGACCCGCAGCCGCACCGGCAGGGTGTTGATGAACAGCCCGATCATCCGGTCCGCTCCCTCCAGGTCGGTGGGGCGACCGGCCGCGGTGGCGCCGAAGCAGACGTCCGGCTCGCCGCCGAAGCGGGCCAGCAGCACCGCCCACACGCCCTCGACCAGGGTGTTGACCGTGACCCGCGCCGATCTCGCGGCGTCGTAGAGGCGGGCGGTGGTCTCCGGCGACAGGCGCAGCCGCAGCTCCGCCGGCAGGCCGGGCTCGCCGTCGGCGGACCGGAGCCGGTCGTAGGGCAGCGGCGTCGGCGACTCGAACCCGGCCAGTTCCGCGCTCCAGAACCGCCGCGCCTCGGACAGGTCCTGGTCGCGCAGCCGGCGGACGTGGTCGGCGAAGGGGCGGCGCGGGCGCGGGGCGAACGCCGGCCCGCCGGTCGTCGCGTCGTAGTCGGCCAGCAGCTCGGCCAGCAGCTGCACGGTGCTCCAGCCGTCGAGCACGCTGTGGTGGAAGGTCCAGATCACGTGCACGCGGTCGTCGCCCAGGTCGGCCAGCGCCAGCCGGGTCAACGGCGCGGTGGTCAGGTCCAGGCCCTGCCGCCGGTCGCGGCGCAGGTGGTCCTCGCGCGCCCGGACCACGCCGGGGCCGTCCAGCCCGCGCCAGTCCAGCCGGCTCACCGGCAGCGCGACCCCGGTGTGCACCACCTGCACCGGCTCCGGCAAACCGGTCCACCGCAACGCCGTGCGCAGCACCGGCGTGCGGTCCGCCAGCCGCTGCCACGCCGAGGCGAGGGCGTCGAGGTCGGCGATGTGGTCGAGGTCGAACCAGAGCTGTTCGAGGTAGGTGTTGTGGTGCGGGTCGCGCAGCGAGTGGTAGAGCAGCCCGCTCTGCGCGGGCGTGAGCGGGTAGACGTCGGCCACCGACCGGCCGGTCCCCACGAGGTCGTCCAGGGTGGCCTGGTCCAGGCCGCAGCCGGGGAAGTCCGCCGGCGTCCGGCCGCCCGAGGCGGGCAGCGCGCAGTGCGCGGCGATCTCCGCCAGGCCGGCGGTGAACTCCTCGGCCAGCCGCCGCAGCGAACCTTCGTCGTGCGCGTGCGCCCCGTAGGACCAGTCGAACTCCAGGACGCCGTCGCGCACCTGCCCGACGACGTCGATCAGGTGCGTGCGCACGGCGGCCGGGTCCTCCCGCAGGCCGATCCGGGAGACCTCGCGGCACAGAGCGCCGGCGGCCGGGTCGAACCGGCCGAGGTAGTTGAAGCTGATCCGGGGCAGCGCGTCGTCCGCCAGCGCCGGTTCGCCCCGCACGTAGCGCAGCGCGCCGTAGCCGAGCCCGCGACCGGGCACGGCGCGCAGTTGCTCCTTCACCGACTTCAGCCGCTCACCCCACCCGGCGGACGCGTCGACCTCCAGGGCGACGGGCGCGTAGGAGGTGAACCAGCCGACCGTGCGGGTGAGGTCGACGCCGTCGAGGATCTCCTCGCGCCCGTGGCCCTCCAGCGCCACCAGCACGCGCTCCCGGCCGGTCCACCCGGACAGGGCCCGGCCCAGCGCGGTGAGCAGGACGTCGTTGACCTCCGTGCGGTACACCGGCGGCACGTCGTGCAGCAGGGCACCGGTCGTGGCCCGGTCCAGCCGGACCCGGAACGTGCGGGTGGACGAGATCACGTCGTCCGGCCGCCCGTCGATCGGGAGCGGGTGCCGCGCCCCGTCGGTCTCCGCCGCGCGCCAGAAGTCGACCTGGTGGTCGAAGCCGCCGTCGGCGACGAGGCCGGCCAGCTTCCGCGCCCAGTCCCGGAAGGCCGTGGTCTTGGCACCGAGCGCGACCGGGGCTCCCCGGCCCGCCTGGTCGTAGGCCGTTTCCAGGTCCTCCAGCAGGATGCGCCACGAGACGCCGTCCACCACCATGTGGTGCGCGGTCAGCAGCAGCCGCGCCGCGCCGCCGGGCAGGTGCGCCAGCACCGCGCGGAACAGCGGTCCCGAACCCGGTCGCACGGCGTCGTGCGCGGCCTGGGCCTCCCGGTCGAACGCCGGGCCGGCGTCCTCGGCGGCCAAGTCCGACAGGTCCACCACGCGCAGCGCCGAGGGCGGTTGCGGCGGGACCGGCGGGTAGTGCTGGACGGGGCCGCCGTCGGTGTCGAGGATCCGCGTCCGCAGGGCGTCGTGGTGCTCGACCAGCGCGGCCAGCGCCGTGCCCAGGGCGGTCACGTCGACGTCGTGGCGCAGCTCGACCTCGACGAACTGCGCGAAGGTCGACGACGGCGGCCGGTGCGCGAAGAACCACCGCTGGATCGGCGTGAGCGGGGCCTCGCCGACGACCGCGCCCCGGTCCTCGACCGCCTCGCCGCCGCCGACGACCTCGACGTGCTCGGCCAGTTCGCGCACCGTCTGGAAGCGGAACAGGTCCTGCGACCGCATCCGGAGCCCGGCGCGGCGGGCCTCGGACACCACGCGCAGGCTCAGGATCGAGTCGCCGCCGATGGCGAAGAAGTTGTCGTCGGCACCGACCCGGTCGAGCCCGACCGCGCGCGCCCAGATCCCGGCCAGGGTGCGCGCGACGGGCGTCGAGGGCTCCTCGGACGCGCTCGCGGCGGGCGGCGCGACCGGCAGCGGCAGCGCGGCGCGGTCCACCTTCCCGTTCGGCGTCATGGGGAACGCGTCGAGCACGGTGAACGACGAGGGCACCATGTAGTGCGGCAGGTGCCGCCCGGCGAACGCGGCGAGGTCGGCCGCTTCCGGCCCGGCGGGTGCCGCCGGGCCCCCGGCGGCCAGGACGTAGGCGGCCAGCCGCCGCGAACCCGACGCCGTCCCGCGGACCACCACGACGGCCTGGGAGACCGAGGGGTGCCCGCCGAGCACGCCCTCGACCTCGCCGAGTTCGATGCGCAGGCCCCGGATCTTGACCTGTTCGTCCGCCCGGCCGACGAACACCAGCGCGCCGTCGGCACGCCGGCGCACCAGGTCGCCGGTCCGGTACATCCGCTCGCCGGCAACGCCGAACGGGCACGCCACGAACCGCTCGGCGGTGAGGTCCGGCCGCCGGTGGTAGCCCCGCGCCAGGCCGTGGCCCGCCAGGTGGAGTTCGCCGACGACGCCGACCGGCACCGGCTGGAGGTGCCCGTCCAGCACGTAGGCGCGCAGGTTGGCCACCGGGTGCCCGATCGGCGGCGGCCCGGCGGCCCGGCCGGCCGGCTCCACCGGCGCGCCGGTGGCGACCACGGTGGACTCGGTCGGGCCGTAGAGGTTCACCAGCCGCAACGGCAGCGCGGGGTCGGGCCGGCGGTGCAGCACGTCGCCGCCGGCGAACAGCACGCGCAACGCGGTGCCGGTGATCCCCGGCTCGTCCAGGACCGCGTCGAGTCGCGGCGTGGGCAGCAGGCAGATCGTGGTGCCCATCCGGGCGAACCAGTCGACCAGGGCGGCGGGGTCGTCCACGGTGTCCTGGTCGGGCAGGTCCACGCGGGCTCCCGCGCACAGGTACGGCCAGGTGTCGACCACCACGGCGTCGAAGCCGAGCCCGGCCACCGTGCACGAGCGGTCGTCGGGGCCGACCCCGTGGGCGTCCACCAGCCACTCGCACAGGTCGACCAGCGAGCTGTGCGAGATCATCACGCCCTTGGGCGTCCCGGTGGAGCCGGAGGTGTGGATCACGTAGGCCAAGTCGTCGGGGTGGACCGCCACCTCCGGGTCGGTCGCCGGTCGGGCGGAGACCCGGGCGCGGTCCCGGTCGAGGTCGAGCACGGCGGCGGTGCCGGGCGCCGCGGCGGCGACCTCGGCGGCGCGGGCGGCGGCCGTCACCACGACGACCGCACCGGTCTCCTCCACGACGTGGCGCAGCCGCGCGGTGGGGATGCCGGTGGCGACGGGCACGTACGCCGCACCGGCCTTGAGCACGGCGAGCATGGCGACGAGCAGCTCCGGCGTGCGGTCCAGGCACAGCACGACCAGGCCGCCCCGGCCCGCGCCGAGCGCGCGCAACTCGTGCGCCAGGCGGTTGGCCCGGCCGTCCAGGTCGGCGTAGGTCAGCACCCGGTCGCCGGCGCGCACCGCGACGGCGTCGGGCCGGCGGGCGGCCTGCGCGCGGACGCGGTGGTGCGCGCACCGGTCGCCGGTGACCGCCGTCGCGGTGTCGTTCCAGCCGGTGAGCAGTCGCCCCCGCTCCGCCTGCCCGATCATCGGGACGCGGTGCAGCGGCACCTCGGGAGCCCGCGCCACGCCGCGCAGCAGCACGCGCAGGTGTTCGGACAGGCGCTCGACGGTGTCGGCGTCGAACAGGTCGGTGGCGTACTCCACCGCCACGTCGAGCACGTCGTCGCGCTGGGTGAACTCCACGGTCAGGTCGCAGACCGACGCGGGGCGGGGCAGGGCCAGCTGCTGCGCGCGCAGGTCCCCGAGCGCGCGGGTGCCGGCGGGCGCGTTCTGGAGCACCACCATGACCTGCACCAGCGGCGGCGTGCCGGGGTCCCGTTCGACGCCCAGCGCGTCGACCAGCCGGTCGAAGGGGACCCGCTGGTGGGCGAAGGCGTCCAGCACGGTGTCGCGCACGTCGCCGAGCAGGTCCCGGAACGACCGGGAGTCGTCCACCGGGGTCCGCAGCACGACGGTGTTGATGAACGCGCCGACGAGCCGTTCCAGGTCCGGGTGGTCGCGATCGGCGACGACCGTGCCGACCGCCACGTCCTGCCGGCCCGAGTACCGCGCGAACAGCACCCCGCAGCCGGCCACCAGGGTCATGAACAGCGTGGCGTCGCCGTGCGACCCGAGGTCGCGCAGCGCGGCGAGGTCGGCGGCGTCGAGGGTGAACCGGTGGACCGCGCCCGCCCAGGCGCGCACGGGCGGCCGGGGGCGGTCGGTGGGCAGCCGCAGCGGCTGGAGCCCGGCCAGGCGTTCCCGCCAGTGCGCCACGGCCGCCTCGGTGGCGGGCTCGGCGAGCCGGTCGTGGTGCCACGCGGTGTAGTCGGCGTAGCCGATCGGGAGCGGGGCGGGCGCGACACCCCGGTAGAACGAGTCGAGGTCGTCCAGCAGCACCCCGGCCGACCAGCCGTCGGTGGCCATGTGGTGCACGCCGACGACCAGGACGTGCTCGCCCGCCGACAGGCGCACCAGCAGCGCGCGCAGGAGGAGGTCGTGGCGCAGGTCGAACGGTCTGCCCACTTCGGCGTGCAGCAGCAGCCTGAGTTCCTCCTCCCGCCACGCGGAGGGCTTGGCGGACAGGTCGACGAACGTCGGCGCGACCGACACCGCGTCGGCGGGGGCGATCACCGCGACGGGGTCGCCACCCGCGTCGGACACCGTGGTGCGCAATGGTTCGTGGCGGGCCACGACGGCGGTGAGCGCCCGCCCGAGGGCGGCCACGTCCAGTTCGCCGTGCAGCCTCAGTCCGAAGTGGACGTTGTAGTCGACGCTGTCCGGATCGGACTCCTGGGCGAACCAGAACCGCCGCTGGGTGGCGGAGAGCGGGACGGTCGCGCCACGGGGCACGGGCGCGATGCCGGACGCCCGCCCGGCGCCCGCGCCGCCGCCCGCCGCGAGCGCGGCGACCGTCCTGCGCTCGAACACCGCTCCCGCCGCCAGTTCGACGCCCGTCCGCGCCCGCACCCGCGACAGCGCCCGCACCACCGACAGGGAATCGGCGCCCAGGTCGAACAGGTCGTCGGTGACCCCGACCTCCCTCAGGCCGAGCACCTCGGCCCAGATCTCGGCGAGCGCGCGCTCGGTGTCGTCGCGCGCGGCGACGAACTCGCCGTCCACGCTGTCCCGCCGGGTCGGCGCGGGCAGCGCCGTGCGGTCGAGCTTCCCGTTGGTGGTCAGGGGAAAGCGGTCGAGCAGGACGAAGGCGGTCGGCACCATGTAGTCGGGCAGCGCCTCGGCGGCGACCGCGCGCAGGAACGACGGGGTCGGCCGGTCGCCGGGCGCGGGCACGACGTAGGCGACGAGCCTGCGCTCACCGGACCCGTCCTCCCGCAGCGCGACCGCCGCCTGGTCGACCGAGGGCGTCCGGTCGAGCGCACTCGCCACCTCGTCCAGCTCCACCCGGAAGCCGCGCACCTTCACCTGGTCGTCGGCCCGGTCGGAGTACTCCATGCCGCCGCCGGCCGTGCGCCGCACCACGTCGCCCGACCGGTACATCCGCTCGCCCGGCGCGCCGAACGGGCACGCCACGAACCGCTCGGCGGTCAGGTCCGGCCGGTTGGCGTAGTTGCGCGCCAGGCCCGGCCCGGTGACGTACAGCTCCCCGGCCACCCCCACCGGGACCGGGCGCAGTTCGTCGTCCAGGACGTGGAACCCCGAGTCCGGCAGCGGCACGCCGATCTCGCTGCCGGCGGCGGTGGCGGCGGTCGCCCGGTCGAGCGCGACGAACGAGGCGTGCACCGTGGTCTCGGTGATGCCGTACATGTTGACCAGCGTCGGCGCGTCGTCCGGGTGCGCGGCGTACCACTCGTCCAGCTTGCCGAGGTCCAGCGCCTCGCCGCCGAACACCGCCCACCGCAGGCACAACCCGCCGCGCAGGTCCGGGTGCTCGCGGTCGGCCCGCATCAACTGGTAGAACGCCGAGGGCGTCTGGTTCAGCACGGTGACCCGCTCGTCCACCAGCAACCGCAGGAAGTCGTGCGGCGACCTGGTGACGGCGGTGGGCACGACGACCAGCCGGCCGCCATGCAGCAGGGCGCCCCACAGCTCCCAGACCGAGAAGTCGAAGGCGAACGAGTGGAACAGCGACCACACGTCGTCCTCGCCGAACCCGAACCACCCGGCGGTGGTGGTGAACAGGCGCACCACGTTGCGGTGCGGGACGACGACGCCCTTGGGCCGCCCGGTGGAGCCCGAGGTGTAGATGACGTAGGCGGGGGAGTCCGCGTCGCCCGCCGGGGTGAGCGGGCGGTCGTCCGCGCGGTCCAGCGCCGCGACGGTGTCCGGGTCGTCGAGCGCCAGCCAGGTCGCGTCGGCGACCACCGACTCCCGGGCCACCGCGCCGGTGGTGACGGTGAGCGCGGGCCGGGCGTCGCCGAGGATGTGCGCGATGCGGTCCGCCGGGTAGGCCGGGTCGACCGGCACGTAGCCGGCACCGGTCTTGAGCACGGCCAGGATCGCCACGACCACGTCGGCCGACCGGGGGAGCAGCAGCGCCACCAGCCCTCCGGGGCCCGCGCCGCGCGCGGCCAGCAGCCGGGCGAGCCGGTCGGCCCGCGCGTCGAGTTCGGCGTAGCTCGTCGGGTGGCCCTCGAACACCAGTGCGGTGCGGTCCGGCGTCCTCGTCGCCTGCGCGGCGAACAACTCGTCCAGTCGGCTACTCCGCCACGGTCCGGTCACAGCAACCCCCAAGCGGCGGGCACGGACACCGCCGAGTTCGGATGGAATATCAACGCCGTCGGGCCGGCCCGGCAACCCCGGCGGCCCGCGCGGAAAACCGTCTGGATCGGACGGATTTCCGGCGCGGCGCGAGTGCCGGCCCACACCGGGTCGGTGGACCCGAGGCGCGCCGCGGGGCGGTGCCGCCGTTGATCGCGCGCTCGTCGAGCGATCGGCGGAAACGGGTTCGGCTGCTTCGATTATCGTTTTCCGGCGACGCCGGGCACACCTGTTTGAGCTATTGGTGAAACAGCGGCGCCGGACCGCTCACGAAGCGGTCCGGCCATTCGCGGTCGCCGTGCGCGCGAAGACCGGGGTCTGCCCGGCGATAGTGCGGTTGGTCAGCAGCGCCAAGCCGAGCGAGGTCAGGTTGTGCAGGGCGGTATTGCGGTACCGCCTGGTCGCGATGAGGCCGGCGCTGCGCAGCACGGTGGCGTGCTTGCTGGCGCTGGCCAACGACATGTTGAGGCGGTAGGCCAGCTCGCTGGTGGTGCAGCCGTCGGTCAGCGCCTGGAGGGCGGCGGCCCGCGTGTGCCCGATCAGCGCACCGAGCGCCGGTCCGTCCTCGTCGCCGTCGAGCCCGGTGAACACCCGGTGGTCGGGCGCGGTGGAGAAGATGAGCGTGGGTGGTCCGGCGCCCGGCGGCGCGTCGATGAAGTGGCAGGGTTGCCTGGTCAGGAACATCGACGGGCTCAGCAGCAGCCCGCGCCCGCCGAGGTGCACGTCCGGGCCGGTGCTGCCGATCAGCTCCAGCACCGGGGGCCGCCAGCGGACCTTGGGGTGCAGCGTGTCCAGCAGCCAGCCCGCGCCGCTGGTGGCCATGATCCGGCCCCGGACGTCCCGCTCCGCCTCCAGGTGCGCCAGGGTCCGCTGCCAGTAAGGCCCCACCGCCACGTTGCAGAACTCGAACAAAGTGGCCCGGGCGCGCTTGCGGGCCGAGTCCGCGGGCCACCCGGCGGTCGGCCGTTCGGCGCCCTGTCCCACCAGGGCCAGCAGTTCGGCCGTCGTGTAGTGCTCGCCCAGCAACCGCTCCACCTCGCCGATGCGGTTGCCCAGTCCTTCGCGCACCAGCCGCCGCCACCGGCCGAACGGTTCGTCGCGGTTGCGCCCGAAGTGGTCGAGGGCGAAAACACTTTCCCCGGCCGGTCCTATTGTGGCCACAATCCGTAATCGAACCAGATCCTCGACCGAAAAATATATCAGCACCTGTCCCCCATCTGGTTCCGCGTGCGGGAATCCAGTCGCCGGCGCGGGGGACAGCGTCGTACGCGCCCCCCGCCCGGGTCTGTGGGCCGCACATTCCGCCACGTCCGGATGCAGGACCCGCTGCGTCCGGACATGGAGCCTACCAAGGTGCCACCGTAATTGCCACGTATCATGTTGCGGTTTTACCGGGGTGGCTCCGGCCTGCGAATTTCGTGCTGGTGGAAATATCCGGTGTCGAACACCGCCGGTGGTCGTGGGCCGACCGGTAGGCGGTCCTGCTCCAGATGGTCGATTTTGTATGAAATCGCATTAGTGCGGAAGTTGAAATATTGCGCCGGACAGCCGACATCAATGCGACTGGCCGGGCGGGCGGGTGGCCAGCGGGCGTCCGCCGCGCAGCGTCTCGGCGTAGGAGAAGGTGTAACCCCGACCGACCTCGACGGGCCGGAGGCGGGCGAAGTCGCCGTCGAGCACGTCGTACAACTCCAGTTCCGCCGGCCCCGCCCCGACGTCGGAGAACTCGACGCCGTCCACGATCGAGGCGACCAGTTCGCGGCCGGCGGGCTCCTCCGTCGCCCACGAGGGGAACGCGCGCGTGTGCACCAGCGGCACGTCGTGCAGCCGGGGCAGGCGGTCCACCCGCTCCTCGACGTGCACCGAGGCGCGCGCGACGCGTTGGCCGAAGACCGACGCCACACCGTGGAAATCGCCCGCGCCGGACTCCCGGGGCGCGGCCCGGCCCACGCTCATCGGGACCGTCAGGTGGATGGACCCGAACTGCTTCGGCATCCCCTGCACCCACCCGCGCACCAGGGACACCGGGCTGTCCACCCAGGCGTACGGGCAGCGCGCCATGGTCGAACCGCCGTGCTCGCAGCCCAGCAGGATCAGGAACTCGTTGAACTGGCTGCGCGCCGGGTCGGCCAGCTCCTCGCCGGACTCGGAGCACCACTGCCAGCGCGCCCACACCGCCGCCGCGGCACCGGGGTCGGCACCGGGGTCGAGACCGGCGGGCAGGAAGCGCGCGGCGACCTCCGGGTCCACCCGGTACTCCACCATCACGACCTGGCCGGAGAAGTGCCACGGTGGCGGCGTGAGCATCGACGACGTGCCGGACGGGGACAGCGGCAGGCTGTAGCCCCGCAGATCGGTGTCGACGACCGCGTCGGTGGTCATGATCGGTTCCTTCCGTCGGGTGTGCCGGTCAGGGCCGGCCCCAGGGCGCGGGCCAGCGCGCCGGCCGCCGTCGCGAGCCGGTCGGGGGAGTTGAAGCTGTAGGCCAGGCGGACGGCGGGGTTCGAGGTCCGCCCGAACCTCGACCCGGCGGCCACCCGGACCCCCGCCCGCCCGGCCGCGTCGAGCAGGTCGGCCTCGTCCTCCACCGGCGCTTCGAGCCAGACGAAGAAGCCGCCGCCGGGCGTGGTGAAGGACGTCCGGGGGTCCGCGTCGCGCCGCAACGCGGTGACCACGGCGTCCCGGCGCTCGCGCAACCGGTCGCGCAACCAGCCCAGGTGCCGGTCGTAGTCGCCGTCGCGCAGGAGCACGGTCATGGCCAGCGAGCCGAGGTGGTTCAGCCCGCCGCCGCTGACGAACACGCCCAGCCCGGCCAGCCGCGCGGCCAGCCCGGCGGAGGCCACCAGGTAGCCCAGCCGCAGGCCCGGCCCGACCGTCTTGGAGAAGCTGCCCAGCCGGACCACGCCGTCGTAGTCCGCGAGCCCGGCCATCGAGCACGGCACCGGCCGGTCGTCCAGGGCGAGTTCGACGTAGGGGTCGTCCTCGACCACCAGCACGCCGTGCCGGCGCGCCACGGCCAGCAGCGCCCTGCGCCGCGCGACCGGCGCGACCGCTCCGCTCGGGTTGTGGAAGGTGGGGTTGAGGTAGACCAGCGCGGGCGTGGCACCGGCCGAGCGGCACGCGCCGAGCACCTCGTCCAACGCCTCCGGGATCATGCCGGAGCCGTCCGCCGCCGCGGTGGCGGTGCGCAGGCCGCAGTCGGTGAGCACCTTGCGGCCGAAGTCGTAGGAGGTCTGCTGGACCACGGCGACCTGGCCGCGTTCGGCCAGCGCCGTCGCGACCAGGTACAGGGCCTGCGACGTGCCGGAGGTGACCACCACCTGCCCGGCCCCGCACGGCACGCCGTCGGCCGCGTGGATCCGGGCCGCCAGCAGTTCGCGCAGGGCGACCACGCCCTGGTCCTCGCCGTAGCTCAGCGCCGCGGCGCCGAACTCGGCCAGGGCCCTGGCGTAGCCGTCCGCCACCAGGTCCACCGGCAGCAGCGCCGGGTCCAGGTAGCCGGGGCCGAGGTCGACCACCGAAGGCGGGGAGACCGTCTGCACGATCCCGGCGTGCCACCGGTCGGCGTGGGAAAGGGGGCCCGCGGTGTCCGCCACTCCCGCCGCCTCCGCGCCGGGAGCCGTCATCCGTCCAGCAGCACGTGCCGCAGCGCCAGCGCCGCCGCCTCGACCGACGCCGGCGGCCGGGAGAGCGCGATCCGCAGCGAGCGTTCGCCCTCGGTCGGGTTCGCCCAGTGGAACTTCTGGCAGGGCAACGTGTAGACGTTGTGGGCGCGCAGCGCCTGCCACACGTCCCCGGCCGTCCGCGAGGTGAGCAGGACCCGTTCGACGCTGGCCCGGGAGTGCGGGTCCATGACCGCCGCGCCCGGCACGTCGGCCAGCGCGTCGCGCAGCAGCGCGCGGTTGTCCGCGATCAGCCGGTGCAGGTCGGCCAGGCCGCCGTCGGCGGCGTCCTCGGCCAGCCGCCGCACCATGAGCATCACCAGCGGGGACACGCCCAGCAGGATGTCGGAGTACACCTTGGCCACCGGCAGGCCGACGTTCTCCGACCGGACCAGGAACCCGATCTTCAGCTCCAGGGTCGGCCACAGCTTGCCGGTGTCCTCGATGACGACCCAGCGGCAGCCGCTGCTCTCCAGGATCTCGTAGTGGTCGTAGTGGGCGTCCGGGTCGAACCCCCGGAACGAGGTATCCAAGGTCAGCACCACGTCGTGCTCGGCGCACTGCGCCGCCAGCGCGCGCAGCCGCTCCGGCGACAGGACCACGCCGGTCGGGTTGTTCGGGGTGGTGACGAACAGGCAGCCGAGCCGGTCGAGCAGCGCCGGGTCGAGGTCGCCGCCGTGCAGCACCTCCTCCGGCACCGGCACCAGTTCCATCCCGACGCCGCGCAGGATGTCCGGGATGTTGTCGAACGTCGGGTGGATGAGGCCGATGGTGTCCGCGGTGGTCGCCAGCGCCCTGGCGAAGATCTCCATCGCGACCGAGGACGAGTAGCAGCTCAGCACCCGTTCACGCGGGTAGGAGCGCTGGCCCAGCAGCTCCAGGTACGCCCGCTGGGCGTCCCGCTCGGTCTCCTCGACCGGCTGGTCCAGCGCTTCCAGCCACAGCGAGGGCAGGTCGCCGACGATCTTCGCCTGGCCGGGGGTGAGTTCCTGCCGGGCGTGGCCGTCGGACAGGTTGTAGGTGCTGTTGAGGGCCAGGAACTCCAGTTCGGTGAGGTTGACGTCGGCGAGTCCGCCGGGCGACGTGGTCATCTTGGTCACGGACACCTCTGGGTGTGAGTGGGTGAAGGTGGCGTGCCGGGCCGTCAGTAGATGACCCGCGAGCCGGCCGTGAGCCGGTTGGCACGTGACTTGCGCAGATCACGGGTGACGTTGAGGCGGCGCAGCCAGCGGTCGGCCCCGTCGAAGCGGGCGTGGAACGGCTGGCGGCCGTGCACGACCCGGTAGTTGTCGATGAAGATCATGTCGCCGGGGGACAGCACGGCACCGCCCATGGCGGCGTCGATCGCCGAGCACACCGCGCCGAGCGCGCGTTCCTGCTCGGGCCCGTGGTCGGGGGCCATGAAGTGGGGGTCCAGCCGCAGGTACGGCGAGTCCTCCGCGCCGAACAGCACCGCGACCGGCTTCGGGTCGGACAGGGCCTGCTCCACCTGGGCGTGGCTGCGGGCGCGCAGCGCGGCCACCTTCGGGTCGTCCTCCGCGACCGGCGCACCCCGGTGCGAGTGGTCGGGCAGGATGAAGAACTGCTCCTCGCGCAGGGCGCGGACGGTCTGCTCGCCCAGTTCGACCTCGGAGACGTCCAGCATGGTGGTCTCGACGCCGTCGGGGTTGCGCAGGCACAGCAGGCCGAGGTAGTCGGTGCGCAGCGGGTGGTAGGCGTCCTCGGTGTGCCACACCAGGACCTCGGCGCTGCCGGAGCCGATCTGCTCGTGCTCGTGGCCCTTGATGGGGGCCACGTCGTGCATGATGCGGCCCTCCTGCTGCGTCGCCCAGGCGATCGGTTCCCCCAGCACGGAGGCGATCAGGTAGAACGCGATGTCCTCGCGCACGGTGGGGGAGGGGGCGAGCGCCCGTCTCCAGTGCTCCGGCGTCGGCCCGATCGCGTCCTGGCGGACCGGGAACCCGGACACGACGATCGCGCCGGCCGGTTCGCGGTCGCGGAACTCGTGCAGCGTGGCCCGCAGCCGTCTGGGCAACTCCTCGGCGTGGAGGCGGGCGATCGCCTGGAACTCCTCGGTCTCCACGCTGTCGAACCGCGCGCGCAACTCGTCGACGACGGCTTCGACAGCGGTGACGTCGTCGTCCTCCAACTTCAGCTTCAACAAGAGACTCCCCTTCCTGGCTCGATCGTCGGGTCGTGCCATGACGGTTGCGAGACTGCTGGAGAACCGCCCGGCGCTCCACGTGTTTGAATCAGGTCCGAAACAGGGCTGCCGAGCGCTCGGTGTCCGAGGCACGTCACGCGGTATGCGGGCGGTGTTGGAATCACGCGTTGCGCCGGGTGGCCGGGAAAGAGGCCGAAGTAGGGCACATGTCCTACCGGAGGGGGACGTGCGGTGACATCGACGGTCGGTAGCGTCGGGTTGTTGCCGATGGCGACCGCATCCGTTGTCCGACTGAAGGAGTGCCGTGTCCCTCATGCGCAGTAGCTCGTTCGGCGTCAACCGCAGAGACTCCGGCGCGGTCGCCCGCCGGGTCGCCCGCCTCGAAAGAGAGGTGCGCCAACTGCGGGAGGCCAACGAGATCCTCCGTGCGATAGCGGTCCACTTCGCCGCCAAAAGGGACGCCTAGCGCGGAGTTCGCGACTCCGGTCCTGTCAGGACAGTGACCGTTCCCTGAGTGCGATGGCTCATGACGTCGGACAAGACGTGTGGGACGACCGTGCGCACATGTGTCCACACAGGACTTTTCTGCGTTGTCCGTGCCGCAGGCGGGCGGGTGACGGGCGGTGGTGGCGGGGATCCTGCACGCGGTGGGCTTCGGGTTCGACCGAATCGGTGGCCCACCGCGTTGTTCTGCGGGAACCGCGCGGACGACCGCACGCCGAGTTGCGCGTCGCCGATCCGTGATACGACCGGCAATCCCGAGGAAGCGCCCGCGCCCGACCGACGCCGACCGCAGCCAGGACAGGTGCCGCAGTTGATTCGGGCCCGCGCGACATCGCCCGGTCACCACCCGTCGCGGCAAGGACCATACCAAACGGGCGGCGTTACCAGAACACGCTGTGGCAAAAGAAAAGTCCACATCGCAACTCATCCCGCACCGACCACTCGGCGACCGGTTCACCGGAGCGGGACCACGACGGCGCGAGCCGCCCGGACGCGCCGCGCGCGTCCGGGCGGCCTGTCGCTACCCGCGCCGGGCGCGCACCGCCGCGGCCAACGTGTCCAGCACGTCGACGGTCTCGGGCAGGGCCAGGCAGGAGTCGGTGATGCTGACGCCGTAGCGCACCGGAGCGTCCTGTCGACCCTCGTGCAGGAACGACTCCACCATCACGCCCACGAGCCCCCGTTGCCCCCGCGCGATCTGACCGGCCAGGTCGGCCACGACACCGGGCTGGCGACGGTGGTCCTTGCCGCTGTTGCCGTGCGACGCGTCGACCACGACCCGTTCCGGCAGACCCGCCGAGCGCAGCCGGGCCAGTGCCCGCCCGACGGATTCGGCGTCGTAGTTGGTGCCGGTCGCGCCGCCGCGCAGGATGAGGTGCGCCTGCGCGTTGCCCGCGCCCTGCTGCACGACCGGCGCGCCGTCGTGGTCGACGCCGGGGAACACGTGCCGCGCGGTGGCGCTGCGGATCGCGTCGACGGCGACGCCGACATCGCCGTCCACGGCGTTCTTGAGGCCCACGGGCATCGGCAGCCAGGACGCGAGCTGCCGGTGCGGCTGGCTGGCCACCGTGCGGGCGCCGATCGCCCCGTAGCCGATCACGTCCGCCAGGTACGGCGCGACCAGCGGGTCGACGAACTCGGCGGCCAGCGGCAGACCGGTGCCGGCCGCGTCGAGCAGGAACGCCCGCCCCAGCCGCAGCCCTTCGGCGACGTCGCCGCTGCCGTCCAGCGCCGGGTCGTGCACCAGGCCCTTCCAGCCGACCACCGAACGCGGCTTCTCCAGGTACGCGCGCAGGACCACCAGCAGGTCGCCGGCCCACCGCGCGGAAGCGGCGGCCAGCCCGCGCGCGTACTCCAGGCCCGCCACCGGGTCGTGGATCGAGCACGGGCCGACGACGGCCAGCACCCGGTCGTCCTCGCCGTCGAGGACCCGGCGCACGGCCTCGCGGTGCGCGGCGATCCCGTGCCCCGGGGGCACCGGCAGGTCCGCCACCAGCTTGCCGGACGTGGGCAGCAGCCCCAGCGTCTCCGGCGCGGTCAGGTCACGTGGGGGCAGGACTCGCGCGGTCATGTGCGTTCCTGTCGGGTTCGTGGGGCGGAGGGCTTCGTCCGGGACACCGCGACGCCGACCAGGCACAGCGCGCCGCCCAGCACGGCCACCAGGCCGGGCACCTCGTCGAGCAGCAGCCACGACAGCAGCACGACGATGGCCGGGACGGCGTAGGTCGTCGCGCCGAGCTTGCCGGTCGTGGTGCGGGACAACGCGTAGGCCCACGTGTAGAACGCCAGCGCCGTGGGCAGCAGGCCCAGGTACACCACGGACAGCGTGGCCGAGGCGGGCGCTTCGGCCACGTCGTCCAGGAGCTGCCCCGCGAACGGCAGGCAGGCCACCGCGCCGACGACGCAGCCGAACGTGGTGGCCTGCAACGCCGACGCGTGCGCGAGGGCGGGCTTCTGCAACACCACGCCCACCGCGTACCCGGCGGCGGCGAGCAGGCACAGCAGCACGCCCGCCGTGGTGGACGACCCCGTCCCGCCGGACAGGCCGACCGCCGCGGCCCCCGCGAACGCGATCACCAGGCCGATCACCAGCCGGACCCCGAGTCGTTCCTTGAGCACGACGCCCGCGAGGATCGCGGCCAGGATCGGGCCGATGCCGATGACCAGCGCCGCCGTGCCCGCGTCGGTGTGCCGCTCGCCCCAGTTCAACGCCACCATGTAGAGCGCGAACCAGAACACCCCCGACCCGAGCAGGCCGGGCCACGCCGCGCGCGGCGGCACCTGCACGCCCTTGGCGACGGCGATCGCGCTCAGCGCGATCGCGCCGACGAGCAGCCGGCCCAGCGCCAGGGAGCCGGGTTCGTAGTGCGCACCGGCGTAGCGGATGCCGACGAACGCCGACGCCCACAACACCATGGTGACGACCACGGCGGCCACGGCCTTGACGTCCACTTTGGACTCTTCGACGGTGCTCACCGGGCCGCCGCCATCGCGCGGACCTCGCGCCGGCGCAGCTTCCCCGTCGGTGTGCGGGGCAGGGCGGTTACGAACACCACGTCCTCCGGGACCTTGTACCACGTGAGCTTTTCCTTTGCTGTGGCGAGGAGTTCGGCGCGCACCCGGTCCGGTGAGCAGCCGTCGCCCTTGAGCGCGACGAACGCGCGCAAGGTCGTCACACCGGTCTCCCTCCGGGTCGAGCACACCCCGGCCTCCTGCACGTCGGGGTGTTGCATGAGCAGGTCCTCGATCTCCGTGGGGTGCACGTTCTGGCCGCCGACGATCTCGATGTCGTCCAGCCTCCCGTGCAGCCGCACGAAACCGTCGTCGTCCACGGTCGCGGCGTCTCCCGTCGCGTACCAGCCCGTCGCGCGCAGCGGCCCGTCGCCACCGCGTCGCGAACCGAGCGCGATCGACGGCCCGGCCACCTCCAGCCTGCCTTCCACGTCCGGCGCGACCTCGTCGCCGTCGTCGTCCACGACCCGCAGCCGGTAGGGCGGCAGGATGCGGCCGATCGTGCCGTCGCGGCTCGCACCGAGCGCGTTGGCGACCAGCGCGTGCCCGATCTCCGTGGTGCCGAAGATGTTGAGCAGCCGCTCTCCCAGCACCTCCCGCAGCCGCGCCTCCAGCGACTCGGGCAGCACCTCGCCCGCGACGAGCGCGAGCCGCAGCCCGGACAGCGCCGCGTGGTCGGCGTGGCGCAGCAGGCGGGCGAAGAAGCTGGGCTGGCCGTAGAGGACGGTGACGCCGTGACGCCGCACCAGGCGCAGCGCCTCGTCCTCGGTGGCGCGTTCGCGGGACAGCACGGTCGCGCCGCCCCGGTGCAGCGGGAACAGCACCGAGTTGCCCAGCCCGTAGGAGAAGTACAGGCGGGAGACGGAGAAGGTGACGTCCCGCGGCGTGATGCCGACGACCTCGCCGATCGCCCGCTCGTACACGCCGGGGTCGCCGTGGGTGTGGAAGCACAGCTTCGGGTCCCCGGTGGTGCCCGAGGTGAACACCGCGTACGCCGGGTCGTCGGCGGTGACCTCGGCGACCGGGGCCTGTTCCCGCACCGCCCGCAGCTCCGCCGGGTCGACCACCGCGTCGAACAGCCCCGCCAGGTCGGCTTCGGCGACCACCAGGTCCGGCTCGGTGACGCGGGTGGCCAGCGCGATCTCCTCCGGGTGCAGCGTCGAGTTGACCGGCACGGCCACCGCGCCCAGCCGGGCCGCGCCGAGGAACGCCCACACCGCGTCGATGCCGTCGGGCAGGGCCAGCAGCACCCGGCCGCCGCGCCCCAGACCTCGGGCGGCGAGCCCGGCGGCGAACCGCGCCGCACCCCGGTGCACGTCCTCGAACGTGTGGACCTCGTCGCCGGCGTAGTAGGCGGGGCGGGGGTTCCAGCCGTTCTCGGACGCGCGCAGCGCCAGGTACCCGGCCAGGTTCGCGGTCACCGGACGATCCCCTCGATCTCGACCAGCAGGTCGCGCCGGCACACGTCGACGTTGAGGTAGACCACGTCCGCGTCCGGGCTCAGCACCTGCTCGCAGCGGGCCCGCACCAGCGGGATGTCGGCCTCGTCGCGGACGTAGACCTTCACCAGGTCGAGGTCGGCGAGGGTGAAGCCGCCGGACAGGCCGTGCCGGCGCAGGTTCTCCGCCCCGATCAGGTTGGTGATGTTGTCGAGCGTCACCTCGGTCTGCCCGAGCACGTCGCCCTGGCGCACGGTCTCGTCGCCGATGATGCTGGCCGTGCCGGACACGTAGAGGGTCCCGTCCACGTAGGTCGCGCGGGCGAAGCTCGGCGACTTGGGCCCGTACTCGTCCGGGTACTCGTAGGCGGGCGTCTGGTGCGGGTTCTCCAGGTGCACCGGCTCCGCGGCGGGCGTCCCGGCGAGGAAGTACAGGTACACGTCCGGCCCCCGGGTGCCGATGCCGGTGGCGGCCGGGATGCGCCCGACCCGCCCCGACCACGTGTCGAACGCCTCGGCCCGGCCCACGCAGAAGTCCCGGTAGATCTCCAGCCCGTCGGCGTTGTCGTCCACGATCCCGCCGACCAGGTTCCACATGCGCAGCACCTGCGGGTAGCCCAGGCGCGTGATCAACTCGAACGCGGAGTCGTAGGCGATGCGCACCGCGTCCCGGTACACCCCGCGACGGTCGATCCGGACCGCGCAGAACAACCGCTCACCGTCCTCCGCGTAGACCAGCCGACCGTCGATACCGGAACGTACCGGCAACCTCGACGTGAACACCTCCTGGAATCGGCCGCCCATCGGCACCACGACCGTGGGCACCCCGTCGGCAATTCCGGGTTGGGCACCCCGGTCGTCGAACACGACCCGCCCCAGCACATTCCTGTCGTCCACCGCGCTGCCGACCGGCTCGAACGCCGAACCGACTCCGCGAACGGGCACCGCACTGCCGACCGTCATCCCCACTCCTCTTTTTCCGCCCACGGTCGATCGGCCCCGCGACAACGTCGCGTGACCGCACGACCAGGTGGACCCCGACCGGAAAAGGACCTTTTCAGCACACTTCGCACGGTGCCCCGCGGCAGACGCCGAGGACATCGCGGACGCAACCCCAGTTCAACCCGGGCCAACCCCAGCCGGCCCGTTCCGAGACTGGTGGAGACCCCTGTGGCTGTCAAGCTTTCCCATGAAACTACCGGCGTCCACGAGTCCGCCGGGTAATAGTCGAATATCTCGGAGGGCGACTTTTCGATTGGTCGGTGAAACCGGATTTCCCCAGGCCGCCGCGCCGCGCGCCCAGTAGCCGGAAGTGGTTGACACGCCTTCCGTGCGGATTTCCGAAGCGCGCCACCGGACGTACGTCTCAACAGTTGACGACCGCGCCCCGGTGATCAATTCCCGGGTCGACCCGGACATCTTGGACGCGCGGTCGGCGGTGCACCGGCGGAACCCGTCGACGGTCCGGCGGCAACGCCCGGCCGGACCACCCGTCCGGGTGCCGCCCGAACGCGCGAGCGGCACCGGATCCGCTGTTCGCCCTCCTGTTCGCGGGGCGGACACCCTTCGGGTGATCGTCGGCTCGACGCCCCTGCGGACCCGCCACCGGTGCACCAGACTCGGTCCCGGGCCTCTCGGCCGCCGACGAGACACCTCCCGGGAGAAACATGTCCGAGCGCCAGAACGGCACCGTGAAGTGGTTCAACGACGAGAAGGGCTACGGGTTCGTCACCCCGGAGTCCGGTCCCGAGCTGTTCGTGCACTTCCGCGCGATCGAGACGAGCGGGTTCAAGTCCCTCCAGGAGGGCCAGCGGGTCAGCTTCGAGGTCGTCGAGGGCCAGAAGGGGCTCCAGGCCGACAAGGTCCGGGTCGAGCGGTAGGCACCGGCCGCGCGGGCCTTCCGGTCACGAGAGGGTCTATCCGCCGGCTTTCGGAGATCATTCCCGGGTAGCGTCACGCTGCCGTCCACAACGGACGCTCGCCGCCTTGGGGGAAATCCGGATGTCGTCACCACGAAGACTGCCCGCTCTGCCCGCTGCCCTGCTCTCGCTGTCGCTGACGGCCGCGTGCGGCGTGACCGGCACGCCGACCGCCGCCACCTCGTCGGCGACCACCGCGCCGTCCACCACCGCGCCGTCCACCTCGGCACCCACCACCTCGGCCGCGCCCGAGGCCCCCGCCGCCGCGGAGCAGGGCGACGGTTTCGTGGTGATCCCCGGTACCGAGGTGGCATTGCGCCCGCCCAAGGGCATGGAGGTCGACGCGAACCTGCCCGGCCTGGCCCGCGCGGGCAGCCGGACCTCCGTGGTCGTCATCACCTCGCAGGTGCCGGACGGCAAGACGGTCGCCGCGGTGCTGGACGAGGTCGCCGCCGCCTACTCCGGCCCCCGGCTCGCCGAGCAGGGCATGAGGTTCGACGCTCCGCTGCGCATCAGCGTGGCCGGCCACCCGGCGGTCGCCTCGACCGGTGAGCAGGTGGTGGACGGGGTCACCTTCGGCAAGGCGGTCGTCGAGTTCGTGGCGGGCGGCCGGCTGGTGATGCTGGTCGGCAACGTCGAGCCGGGCGACCCGGTGTCGGCGGCGGACCTGCTGATCACGCTCCGCGACGCCCGCTGGAGCGGCGAGGTCGGGCTGGGCATCGAACTCACCCCGGCACCGGGCTACCAGCGGCTGCCCCGGACCGACGCGATCTGGCTCAGCCTCGACGGCACCGACGTCATGGGCGTGCCGAAGGTGGTCGCCGCGCCGATCACCGGGATGCGCACGATCCCGGTCGACGAGCGCCGGGCGGTCGCCGTGGAGCGGTTCGGCAAGCTGCCGACCACGCCCACCGCCACGTCGGTGACCGAGGTCGCCATCGCCGGGCACAGCGGGTTCGAGCTGATCGGCTACGGGCTTTACACCACGTGGGCGGTGGTCCTGTTCTCCTACGACGGGTACATCCTGATCTGCGGCGATTTCGACCCGGCGAACTACCCCGACCAGGTGCCCGCGTTCCGCGCCATCGCGCAGTCGCTCGCCATGACGTGACCGGCGAGGACGGGCCGCGACCTCGCCGGGTTCGAAGTCACGCCGAGCCTGCCCGCCGCGTGCCAAGCCCTGCTCCACCGGTCACGGCCGGGGGAGAAGCGCCCCGACGTGTGGCCGAGCTGCGTCGCGGGACACGGCTGCTCCACGTCGGCCCGGCGCACACGACGGCGTCACGCCGTTCGTCCTCATGGGCTCGGTGCGCGGCGTGCTCGCGGCGCTGGAGCGGATCCGCGCGCTGGGGCCGGCGCTGCTCGACCAGACCGAGGACGACCTGCGCCGGCTCCAGGACCTGGCACGTGCCGGCCACGCGACCGTTCGGCCACCTGCTCGACGCCGAGCGGTGCGCTGGACGTGCCGGGTGCGTTCCCGGACATGATCGCCCACCACGGCGGCCTGCCGGTCAGCCGTGCCTGAACCCCGCTCGGCGGCGCGCTTCCACCGGCGGGTCAGGGGATGAAGACGACTTCCGGGAATCGCGGGGACGGGCCGTCGAGCAGGTGGCCGGTGTCGCGCAGGTGCCGGTCGAAGAAGGCGGTCGGGTAGGCCCGCTGGACCGCGACCGCCCGGACCGGGGCCACCGTGCCGATCTCGGCCTCGACGTCCTCCTGGCTCAGGCCGAGCAGCGGCGCGGCCTGCGGGAGGACGACGGCGAAGTCGCCGTAGGTCGAGTGCGCCGCGCCGGTCAGCGCGATGTCGCGCTTCCAGCCGCGCAGGTTCGACCAGAACGTCCGCAGGTCGGGCAGGGCCGCGCGGGTCGCCCGGCCGTCCATCAGCAGGTAGGGCCGGTCGAGGCCGGCGGTGACCACCGGGCCGGTGACGGGGCCGTCCACGCCGATGCCCGCCCGCACCCGCCGGTCCTGGAACAGGGTGGTGGCGGTCGTGGCCGCGCCCGCCGAGTAGCCGAACATGCCGATCCGGCCCAGGTCCGGCGCGCCGCGCAGGCCGGCGGGGAGCGGGTGGCCTTCGGCGTCGGGGTTGCCGCCCCGGTCCAGGACCGCCAGTTGGTCGAGGACGAAGCGGACGTCGGCCACCCGCGCGTCGGCGATCAGCGCTCCGGTGTCCGGTCCGTCGTGGACCGGGGTGCTCACCCGGCCGCCGGGGAACTCGACGAGGGCGTCGTGGGTGTGGTCGATCGTGACGACCAGGTAGCCCCGGCTCGCCAGTTCCTCGACCACCACGGTGTTGGCCGAGCGGAACGAGTCGTTGCCGGGGGAGTAGACGACGACGGGCAGCCTCCTCCCGCACCGCGCCACGGGAGCGCCGTCGTGGCCGTGCGTGTCGGGCACGCGGAGGTCGCCGGGGGCCAAACCGTTGTCGCGCAAGTACTGCGCGGCCGCGGCCGGAGGGAGCCAGGGGACCGCGGGGTGCCCGGCGGTGTCCCCGGCGGGGTACCAGAGGCTGATCATCAGCTCACGAGGAGCGGGCGGGTCGCTCAACGGGTCGGTGCGCGACCGGTCGACCAGGTGCAGCGACGTGCTGCCCACGGCGTGCGGGCCGGTCGGCGGCGGCAGGGTGAGCTGGAGCGGGTCGGCGGCGGCGACGTCCGCCGAACTCGCCGCCAGCACCAGGGCTGCGGCCAGGGTTGCCAGGCGGGCAGGGGTTTTCACGAGACCTCCTGTGGTCGGGGTGTGGAGGTCACGATGCCGTGGGACCGGGTGGCCGGTCGTCCTCCTGCGGCCGTGTCAATCCGGCCGCAGGGTGCCCCGGGGAGTACGCCTGTGGGCTGATGGCCGCGCACGTCGTCGCGCCCTACGCTGCGGCCATGCGTTCCAGCGCGATCGCCCGATGGCTCGACGGCGCGGCCGGGTTCGGGTACGCCGTGGCCCTTGTCGCGCTCCAGTTCGCCGACAGCGGTCCACATGCGACGTTCCGGCTCAGTCCGGACGGGATCGCCCTGGTGCTCTGGCAGGTCGGGCCGGTCGGGGTGCTCTGCGCGGTGGTGCCTGGGGTGGCGGTGGCGCTGCGCGGTCGGTGGCCGCTGGTCGCCGCCGCGTTGGTCGCCGCCGCCGTGCTCCCCCCGTGGGCGGGCCTGTTCGGGTGGGTGCTCGTCCTCTACTCCGTCGCCGTCGCACGGCGTCCGCCGGTCGCCGCCGCGGTGCTCGCGATCGCCGTCTCGGGCGTCGTGATCCGGGAAACCACTGCGGGAGCGGTGATCCCGGTGCTGGTGATGGGGCTCGCCTGGGTCGTCGGGCTGGCGGTCGGCCGGCACCGCGCCTACACCGCCGAGCGGGTCCACCGCGCGCTCGCGGAGGTCGAGCGGGCGCGGGGCGTCGCGAACGCCCAGCGCCTGCGCATCGCCCGCGACCTGCACGACGTGGTCGCGCACAGCATGAGCGTGATCACCGTGCAGGCGGGGTACGCGCACCTGGTGATCGGCAGCCGGCCCGAGCAGGCGCGCACCGCGCTCGGCGTCATCGAGACCACCGGGCGGGAGACCCTGGTCGAACTGCGCAGGCTGCTCGGCGTCCTGCGCGAGCACCCCGGCAGCGAGACCGACCCGCCGGGCCTCGGGAACCTGTCGCGGCTGTTGGAGCGGACCGCGCGGGCCGGGGTGCGGGTCGACGTCACCGCCACCGGGAGCCTGGAGCTGCCCGCCGGGCTGGACGTGTCGGCCTACCGGGTCGTGCAGGAAGCGCTCACGAACGTGGTCAAGCACGCGGGAGCGGATTCGTGCCGGCTCACGATCGCCTCCGGCGACCGGGAACTGCGCGTCGAGGTCGAGGACGGCGGCGCGGGTGCCGCCCCGGTGATCGCGGGCCACGGCCTCACCGGCATGCGCGAACGCCTCGCCGCGCACGGCGGCACCCTGCGCGCCGCGCCCGTCCCGGGTGGCGGATTCCGCGTCACAGCGCGGTTCCCGATCGGGGACGACGAGTGACGATCCGGGTCGTCGTCGCGGACGACCAGCACCTGGTGCGCGCGGGCCTGTGCGGGATCGTGGACTCCGCCGAGGACCTGGCCGTCGTCGGCGAGGCCGCCACCGGTGTCCGCGCGGTGGAACTGGCGCGTGACCTGCGGCCCGACGTCGTGCTCATGGACGTCCGGATGCCCGAGATGGACGGCGTGACCGCCACCGGCCTGGTCACCGCCGACACGGCCGCCCGGGTGCTGGTCCTGACCACGTTCGACCTCGACGAGCACGTCCACGCCGCGCTCCGCGCCGGTGCCCGCGGGTTCCTGCTCAAGGACACCCCGCCGCTGGACCTGCTCGCGGCGATCCGGGTGGTCGCCGCCGGCGACGCACTGCTGGCACCGGGGATCACCCGCAGGCTCATCGCCGAGTTCGCCGCACGCCCGACGCCTGCCGCCGCGCCACCCGCCGCTCCGTCGCCCGCGTTGCCCATCACCGCCAGGGAGCGGGAGGTGCTGGTCCTGGTGGCCCGGGGGCTGACCAACGGCGAGATCGCCGACCACCTGCACATCAGCCCGGGTACCGCCAAGGCCCACGTGCGCAGCCTGCTCACCAAGCTCGACGCCCGCGACCGGGTGCAGTTGGTGGTCCTCGCCTTCCGCACCGGCTTGACGACCGCCGGGAGCGGTCGGCCCGACGTCACCGGTCGTGCCGGGAGCCGCCCGCCGCGATCGTGAACCCGCCGCGACCGGGCTCCTGATCCACCTCGGCAGACGCCCGCCGGACCGGCCGGTCAGGCCGCCGCGTACCGCTGGATGACCGTGTGCGCGTGCGCGGCGGCCTGCCGCACCAACCCGGACGCGGCAAGCACGTCGAACTGGTCCCGGTACGCGCCGATGCTCAACGCCGCCACGGGCCGGCCGTCGGTGCCGAACACGGGTGCCGCCACCGCCGATATCCCCTTCGCCTCGTCGCAACAGCTGTGCGCCAATCCCCGGCGTCGGATCTCCGGAAGCTCGGTGCGCAACGCCAGGAGCAACGAGTCGTCGGCATCGCCGATCCGCTCCGCCAAGTCGACCGTCAACGCCGGGTCGTACGCCATCAGCACTTTGCCCGCAGCGCTCGCGCTCAGCGGCGTTTCCTCCTCTATCCGAGGCATCACCGCGCAATACTGCCACCGGTAGACGACGTCGATGAACTCCACGTTCCTGGTTCCCGCGTCCGCCAGGCCGACGACGTACCGGGTCTTCTCGTGGATGCCCACCAGCAGCGGTTTCAGGGCCGTGCGCAAAGCCGCCCTGCGGTTCGTCCCGACCGGCTTCTCCAGTTCTTTCAGCGCGGCACCCGGCCGATAACGGCCGCCGCGCCTGGCCACCAGGTCCTGGGCACCCAGCTGGGCCAGCAGGCGGTGCGCGGTGCTGAGCGGTATCCGGGTCTCCCGTGCCACGTCGGTCAGCCGCAGCGTGCCGTTTCCCCGTTGCACCACCCTCAGGACGAGAAGTATCCGCTGCGGGAACTTCTCGTTCTCCGCCGAGTCGCGCCCTCGCTTCCCCTGCCGTGCTGTGGACACTTCGACCAACTTTCGCCGACGGGATCGGACAACGACGGATCGAACCTTTCCCGAGCCAACCACCGGAGGCCCGCGTCCGACTGCGCCGAGATCCGTCGGATGCGTCGAGAACCGGAACGCCCTTGACGCGAAAAGGCCGGCCGGACTTCCCGCAGCGGGGCCGGCGCGCCACCTGACTGTCCACTGTGGACAGACCTGGTGACGGTGGCTCCGGCGCAGCTCACCGTTGTCGCGGGCAGGTCAGGCCCCCGCTCGCGCCGCGCGGCGAGCCACCTGCCCGCACCCTGCGGTCAAGATCGACACCCGCCGGTCAACGCGTTGACCACCCGCCGGGCAGCGCGGCCGGCAACGAAACGGCAACCCCGGCTCGCCACGCTGTGCCACACGCATCAACAGAGGGGAAGACCGTGGTGCCGCACAAGTCGAAGGGCATCGGTCGTCCCGGCGAAAGTCCCGACGCGGAGGAGATTGTCATGCGAAAGACCCTGGGGGCTGCGATGGTGGCCGCGTTCGTCGTGGTCGGCATCGCCTCGGGGGCACCGGCGAGCGCGACCCCGCAAGGGGCCTCGGGTTCGGTCGGCGTCCTGCACGCCTCGTGCGGCACGGAGGGGCCGAACCGGGAGAACCGGGTCGTCGTCGACGCGGCGGACGGCGGGGCGGCCAACCAGCGCAGTGGTTCCTCGACCAGTTGCAGTTCGCCGGGCGCGATCCAGCCGACCGACGACGTCCGCTACTACTGCTACACGGTGGAGAGCGGCACCAACGCCCGCTGGACCTACCTGGAGAACCTGCGGACCGGGGTCCGCGGCTGGGTGCGCAACGACCTGCTGGACCTCAACCACCCCACGTCGCCGGCGGCGCAGGGCAGCTACTACTGGTGCGGCTTCTGACGAACGCGCCCGGGGCCCTCGCCGGTGCGTCCGGTGAGGGCCCGGCCCGTTTCCCGGCCCGTCCAAGACCCCGAACGCGACGGTGGCCGCCGTCCTCGTCCGATCGGTGACGCGCACCAGGTGATCCCGGCGCGGCACGACGATCCGGTCAGCCCGCGACCGGGGGCACCAGCAGCAGGCTCAGCACGCCCGCGCCCAACGTCAGCGCGCACGCCGCCAGCAGCGCCGGCATCAGCCCGGCACCGCCGGCCAGCACGGGGCCGAGCAGCGCACCGATCAGGGTGGCCAGCGCCTCGCCGGTGAAGAACGCGCCCATGACGCGGCTCAGGATCGCGTTGGGCACCACGCGTTGCAGCGTCGTCATCGGCACCACCAGGCACATCGACCCGAACACGCCGACCACCACGGCCGCCGGCACCGCGGTGACCAGCGACGTCGACAGGAACAGGCCGAGGTAGCCGGTCGAGGTCAGCACCAGGGCCGTCGCCGTCAGCCTGCCGGGCTGCACTCGGTCCACCAGGAGCCTGACCAGGGGTGCACCGAGCAGGAACCCGACGCCGAGCGCCGACAGCACGACTCCGGTGGGTTCGGTGCCGCCCAGGTAGGTGATGCCGAACGGCACGAGCAGCGCGGTCAGCGACGCGTTGGCCGCGAGGAAGACCGAGTTGACCACCAGCAGCGACCGCGCTGTCGGGTCGGCGCGGACGAAACCCAACCCCTCGCGCAGTTCGGCGACGATCCCGGCGACCGTGACCGCCGCGCGCTCACGTGGTGCGGTCCTCCTGCCGGTGAACAGCACCAGCGACGTCGACAGCAGGTAGCCCGCCACGTCCAGGCAGATCAGCACGTCGGACCCGGCGGCGGTGAGCAGCACCGCGCCGGTCGACGCGCCGACCAGTCGCACGACGCCGTCGGTGACCGCGTTGAGCGAGTTGGCACTGGTCAGCAGCTTGCCGGTGCCCAGCACGGCGGGCAGGTGGGCTTGCAGGGCGGGGCGGAACAGCACGGTGCCGGTGCTCTCCACCACCAGGGCCGCGTAGATCAGCCACAGCATGCCGGGCTCGCGCACCAGCAGCATGAGCGCGATCGCGCCCGCGCGCAGCAGGTCCGTGGCGAGCATGATCCGCCGGCGGTCGAACCGGTCGCCGACGACGCCCGCCAGCGGCCCGAGCACCAGCGGCGGCAGGAACTCCGCGAACAGGGTGAGGCCGGTGGCCACCAGCGATCCGGTCATCGCGAACACGTGCGCGGGGATGGCGATGACCAGCAGCCACTGCCCCATCGTGCTGACCAGCCGCGCCGCCCACAGCAGGCGGAAGTCACGGACTTGTAAGGCGCTCGACACCGGTCCCTACCCCCTGGACTATTCTGACAGAAAAACTTCAGGACCAACCCTGACTGTCAGAATAGTCGGTGATCATGAACTTCACGACCCTCGGCACCCGGCTCCGCGCGCTCCGCGACGCCTCGGGCCGCACCGTCGCCTCGGTGGCGGTGGAGGCGGGGCTGTCCGTGCCTTACATCTCCAACCTGGAGAACGGGCGCGGCAACCCGACCGCGTCCACGCTCGCCCGCCTCGCGAACGCGTTCGGCACCCGGCTGCTGATCGACTTCGTGCCGGCCGCCGAGGGCGACGGTCCCGCGCACCCCTCCGCCGACCTGGTCCGGTTCAGCCGGGAGCCGCGATTCCGCAAGGCCCTGCACGCGATCGCCGCGCGCCTGCACCGCGCCCCCGACGAACTGTCCGGCGAACTGACCGAGTGGCTGGGCCGGTTGAATCGCACGCTGGGCCGTGAACTCGGCCCCGGCGACCTCGACCGAATCCTCGACGCGGTGCTGCTCGTCGTGGACCACCCCCGCGAAACCTGATTACGTGGACCGCGCAGGGTCTTTCGCGCGCGGGGAAGGAGAAGTCGCCGCCGGTCGGATCCACCGGCCTGGACAACGGTGCGGAGCACCGAAGACGCCCGGCCTCGTCGTTGTCGGCAGACGGCGGATCACGGCGTTGACCTCAAGGATTACGGGTTGACTCCGAGGAATACTTGAAACGTGGACATCCGGGGGGAGTGCATGCGAGTCAACGCGTTGGGACCCGTGGAGGCAGTGGCGGGTGCCGTCGCGGCGAACCTGGGCGGACCGAAGCCGCGGACCCTGCTGGCGGCCCTGCTGCTGGAACCGGGCCGGGTGGTGTCCGTCGAGCGCCTGATCGACCTCGTCTGGGACGACCGCCCACCGCAGACCGCCGCCGCGCTGGTGCACACCTACGTCGCCGGGCTGCGCCGGAGCTTCGCCGCCGTCGGCGAACACCACGCGCTGGCCACCCGCGCTCCCGGCTACGCGCTCGACGTCGCCGAAGTGGACCTGGTGCGCTTCGCCGGCCACCTCGGCGACGCCCGGCGGGCCGAGCGGACCGGCGACGAGACGGCGGCGGCCGGGTCCTACCGGCACGCCCTGGCGCTGTGGCGCGGCCCCGCGTTCGACGGCGTCCCGGCGCGTTTCGCCCGGGTGCGGGCCGCCGCGCTGGAGGACGACCGCCTCGCCGCCGAGGAGGGCCTGGCCCGCTGCCGGCTCGCGCTGGGCCAGCTCGCCGCCGTGGTGTCCCGGATGACCTCGCTGACGGCGGCGCACCCGGCCCGCGAGGAGGCGCGCAAGCTGCTCATGGAAGCGCTGTACCTGAGCGGGCGGCGGGCCGACGCCCTGGCGGTGTTCCGGGACGGCCGCGAGCACCTGGTGGCCGAACTCGGGGTGGAGCCGGGGCCGGCGTTGCGGCAGCTGCACGCGCGGATCCTCGACGGCACCGTGGCCCGCCGCCGGGCGGAGGTCGCGCTCACCACCCCAGGCCGCACGCAGGCGACCACCGACCAGCCCGCGCCCGGAGCGCAGCCGGGCACCGGCGGGCACCTGGCGGCAGCCGAGCAGCCCGTGGGGACCGTGTTGCGGGAGCCGCCGCAGAGCGCGCCGGGGCGTGCGCCGAACCAGCTGCCGCCCGGTCTCGCGGATTTCGTGGGACGGCAGGAGCAGGTCGACCGGGTGCTGACCCTGGCGGGCACGACGAACCGCCCGGCGGTGCCGATCGTGGTGATCTCCGGTGTGGGCGGCGCGGGCAAGTCGACCCTGGCCGTGCACTGCGCGCACGCGCTGGCCCGCAGCTACCCGGACGGCCAGCTGTTCGTGAACCTGCGCGAGGCGGGCCGGACGGTGGACAGCGCGGAACTGCTGGGGCGCTTCCTGCGCGCGCTGGGCGTGCCGGGCACCGACCTCCCGGACAGCGCGGACGAGCGCGCCGAGCTGTACCGGATGACCACCGCCGACCGGCGGCTGATCATCGTGCTCGACGACGTCCGCGCCGAGCAGCAGGTCCGCCGCCTGTTACCCGCGTCCGACCGCTGCCTGGTGCTGATCACCAGCCGGTCGAGGCTGACCGGCATCGCGGGCGCGGTGCCGGTGGAGCTGGAACTGCTGTCGCCGACCGCGTCGGTGGAGATGCTGCGCCGCATCGTCGGCGACGACCGGGTGGCCGCCGAACCGGAGGTGGCGGAGCGGATCGCGTGGCTGTGCGGCGGCATCCCGCTGGCCATCCGGCTGGCCGGGGCGAAGCTGCTGGCCCGGTCGCACTGGCCGTTGGCGACGCTGGCGTCCCGGCTCTCGCACGAGCACCGAAGACTGGACGAACTGGCCGTCGGCGACCAGGCGCTGCGCGCGAGCCTGGAACTGGGCTACGCGGAACTGGACGCCGGGCAGCGCCGGGCGTTCCACCTGCTGACCATGCTGGACCTGCCGGACTTCGGTTCCTGGCTGGCCGCCCCGCTGCTGGACACCTCGTTGGACGAAGCCGAGGACGTGGTCGAGGAACTGGTGGACCTGCGCCTGCTCGACGTCGTGGGCGTGGACCCGCTGGGCCGCATCCGCTACGCGTTCCACGACCTGGTGCAGCTGTTCGGCGCGGAGCAGGCCGAGCGGCACGAGCCGGCGGACGTGGTGTCGGCGGCCCTGAGCCGGGCGTTGCTGACCTGGATGGCGCTGGTGGGCGTCAGCGCGTCGCACCTGCCCCGGGTCACCGTCGGGCTGACCCCGGTGCCGGAGGTCGCGCTGGAGGTGGACGACCGCCTGACCGCCGACGCCGAGCGGAGCCCGGCCGCCTGGCTGGCGGCGGAGACGAAGACCATCGTGCGCGCCGTGGAACGCGGCCACGAACTGGGCGTGGACGAGCCGAGCACGATCCTGATCGCGGCCATGCTGTCCTCGCCATTCGCGGTGCGCAACGAGTTCGACGGCTGGCAGCGCACCCACCGCGCGGCCTTGGCGGCGACCGTCCGCTCCGGCAACCGGACCGCCGAGGCGACGGTCCGGGCGGGCCTCGGGCAGCTCTTCTACGAGCGCGACGACTTCCCCGCCTCCCTCGGGCACTTCGAGAGCGCCCTGGAGCTGGCGCGGGCGGTGGGCGCGACGGCGGTCGAAGCGGTGGCGCACCTGGGCATCGGCACCGTGTACCGCGACCAGGGACGTCTGGGGCAGGCGCGGGAGAGCCTGGTCGAAGCGGTCCGGCTGGGCGATCCGCCGGTCGTGGCCGCCGCCGAGTACGGCCTGGGCGCGATCCTGCGCGACCAGGGCGAGCTGGCCGCCGCCGCGCTGACCCTGCACCGCTGCGTGGACCTCTACCGGGAACTGGGCGACCGGCGGGGCGAAGCCCTGACCGTGCGCGGCCTGAGCCTGTGCCGGCGGGCCGCCGGCGACCCGGACGCCGCCGCCGAGCTGAGCGGTCAGGCGCACGCCCTGCTGACCGGCATCGACGACGTGCTGGCCGCGACCTACGCGGCGCAGTCCCTGGTGAAGGCGGACCTGCGGCGCGGGCGCGCGGACGGCGCGGCGGCGACCTTGACCACCTGCCTGGACGTCTGCGAACGGCACAACGACCGCTTCGGCGCGGCCCTGATGACCCGCACGCTGGGCGAACTCGCCCTGGCCGAGGGGGACCTCGACCGGGCCCGCGAACTGCTGACCGCCGCGCTGGAGCAGTGGCGGGAACTCCGCCTGGCCCCGTGGGAAGCCCGCACCCTGCGCGACCTGGCCGCGGCCACCAGCGCGCACGACCCGCGCGCGGCCGCCGACCAGTGGGCGCAGTCGGTCCGGCTCGCCGCCGAGGCGGGCGTGCGGGAGGAGCACGAGCTGGCCGCCTTCACCCCGGACACCTGGCGGGCGCACGTGTCCGGCCCGCTTGCAGGAAACCTCTAGGGAGCACCCTCCCCGCACCCCACCGCTTTGCAGGTGATCTGAAGCCGCATCGCGGACTCTCGTTCCTGTCACCGCAGGAACTACGAGGGGGACGAGATGATCAGGCAGACAAGGGCGGCGCTCGGCAGACGGGCGTTGCTGATAGGCGCGGTGGTCGTCGGGCTGGGACTGGGTTCGGCGACCGTTCCCGCGTCGGCCGACACGAGGCCGTTCCCACCGGAAGCGCCGGGAGTCGGCCAGGTGCAGGCGACCCAGGCGGACTTCCAGGCGAGCGCGACCCTGACCCGCAGCGAAGTGCTGACCAGGGCCCGCAGCTGGGTGGACGTGAACGTCAAGTACACCCAGTTGGCGGCCTACACCAACCAGTACGGCACCTACCGCCGTGACTGCTCCGGGTTCGTGTCGATGGCGTGGGGGTTGTCGCCGTCCGGCATGGGCTCGCCGACCACGTTCACGCTGCCCAGCTACGGCACCTGGCTCAACAGCCTGGACGACCTGGCACCGGGCGACGCGATCAACGACGTGAACAACCACATCGTGCTGTTCGTGAGCTGGACCGACAGCAGCCACACCGCGGCCAACGTGTACGAGCAGACCTCCTACACCGGCATCGAGGGCCCCGACCCGGGCGCGATCGCCAGCACCTGGACCCGTTCGAAGCTGGTCAACGGCAACTACCGGCCGTTGCGCTACAACAACATCGTGGACGACGGGCCGTCGACTCCGGCCGGCGTTCGTTCGGTGGTCACGACTTCCGACGGTTCGCAGTTGTTCGGTATCGCGCCGGATGGTCACGTCGTGTCGACGTTCTGGTCGGGCTCGATCCCGACGAACGGTGGTTGGCACGAGTGGTTCGCGATCCCCACGGGTTACGCGAACGGGAAGACGTCGGCCAACGCGTCGGTGACGTTCACGAAGATCAACGGCCAGATGCAGCTGTTCACCACAGCCCCTGACGGCCAGGTGATCTCCACGTTCTGGTCCCCGTCGATTCCCACGAACGGTGGTTGGCACGACTGGTTCGCGATCCCCACGGGCTATGCGAACGGCAAGACGGCGGCGAACGCGACCGTCACGGCGACGACGATCAACGGTCAGCCGCAACTGTTCTCGACCGCGCCGGACGGCCAGGTCATCTCCACCTTCTGGTCCGGCTCGATTCCCACGAACGGTGGTTGGCACGACTGGTTCGCCATCCCCACGGGTTACGCGAACGGCAAGTCCTCGGCCAACGGCACGGTCACCGCGACGGTGATCAACGGTCAGCCGCAGTTGTTCGCCACTGCGCCGGACGGTCAGGTGATCTCGACGTTCTGGTCGCCGTCGATCCCGACGAACGGCGGTTGGCGCGAGTGGTTCGCCATCCCGACCGGGTACGCGAACGGCAAGGCAGCAGCCAACGCGACCGTCACCGCCACCACCCTGAACGGTCAGCCGCAGCTGTTCACGACCGCGCCGGACGGCCAGGTGATCTCCACGTTCTGGTCGGGTTCGATCCCGACGAACGGTGGCTGGCGCGAGTGGTTCGCGATCCCCACGGGGTACGCGAACGGCAAGGTGTCGGCCAACGGCTCGATCACCACGACGGTGATCAACGGCCAGGTCCAGCTGTTCGCCACCGCACCGGACGGTCACGTGATCTCGACCTTCTGGTCGGCCTCGATCCCGACCAACGGTGGTTGGCACGACTGGTTCGCGATCCCCACCGGCTACGCCAACGGCAAGGCGGCCGGCACCGCGCGGGTCGGCATGATCACGCTCAACGGCCAGCCGCAGCTGTTCACCGCGGCGTCCGACGGCCAGGTGATCTCCACGTTCTGGTCCCCGTCGATCCCGACCAACGGCGGTTGGCGCGAGTGGTTCTCCATCCCCACCGGCTACGACAACGGCAAGGTGCGGATCTGATGGCGCGCCGGGAAACGACCGACCGAGCGAGGAGCACGAGGCCCGTGCGCACACGTCGCGCCCTGTCCACCGCCCTGGCGTTGGCCGCGCTGGTCAACGGAATCGCCCTGGTGTTCACCGGGACGGCGAACGCCGCCCCGGCCGTCGACCCGGACGAGGTGTGGCCGCAGCAGGTCGACGCCGCGTTCAACCCGCTGCCGTGCGTGCCCGGCGGCCCCACCGCCCAGGACGCGGCGAACGCCGCCACCCTGAACCCCCAGCTGACCAACAAGATGCGCGGGAACCTCAACGGCTACAACATGTCCTGCGCCCGTGCCGTGGTGGAGGCGGTGAAGGGCAAGGGGTACAACGAAAGGGCGGCGGCCATCGCCGTGTCCACCATCATCGTCGAGGCCAGCATGGCCAACCTCGACGGCGGCGACCTGGACTCGGTCGGGCTGTTCCAGCAGCGCGCCTCGTGGGGCTCGTTCACCCAGCGGACCGACCCGCCGTACGCGACCGGTCAGTTCCTGAACGTGATGGCCGCGTTCTACCCGAACGGTTCCTGGAACTCCGCGCCGATCGGCGACGTCGCCGCGGACGTGCAGCGGCCCGCGTCGCAGTATCGCTACCGGTACGGCGTGGAAGCGGCGGACGCGGTGCGGATCGCCAACCTGCTGTGGGGCACGCCCCCGTCGACCCCGGCGGGTGTGCGTTCGGTGGTCACGACGTCGGACGGTTCGCAGTTGTTCGGTATCGCGCCGGATGGTCACGTCGTGTCGACGTTCTGGTCGGGCTCGATCCCGACCAACGGTGGTTGGCACGAGTGGTTCGCGATCCCCACGGGTTACGCGAACGGGAAGACGTCGGCCAACGCGTCGGTGACGTTCACGAAGATCAACGGCCAGATGCAGCTGTTCACCACAGCCCCTGACGGCCAGGTGATCTCCACGTTCTGGTCCCCGTCGATCCCGACCAACGGTGGTTGGCACGACTGGTTCGTCATCCCGACCGGTTACGCGAACGGGAAGACGGCGGCGAATGCGACCGTGACGGCGACGACGATCAACGGTCAGCCGCAGTTGTTCTCGACTGCGCCTGACGGTCAGGTGATCTCGACGTTCTGGTCGCCGTCGATCCCGACGAACGGGGGCTGGCGCGAGTGGTTCGCGATCCCCACGGGGTACGCGAACGGCAAGACCGCGGCCAACGCGAGCATCACCGCGACGGTGATCAACGGTCAGCCGCAGTTGTTCTCGACCGCTCCTGATGGCCAAGTGGTTTCCACGTTCTGGTCGGGTTCGATCCCGACCAATGGCGGTTGGCACGACTGGTTCGCGATCCCGACCGGTTACGCGAACGGCAAGACCGCGGCGAACGCCTCCGTGACCGCGACGACGATCAACGGTCAGCCGCAGTTGTTCTCGACCGCGCCGGACGGCCAGGTCATCTCCACGTTCTGGTCGCCGTCGATCCCGACCAACGGTGGTTGGCACGACTGGTTCGCCATCCCCACGGGCTATGCGAACGGCAAGTCCTCGGCCAACGGCACGGTCACGGCGACGGTGATCAACGGTCAGCCGCAGTTGTTCGCCACTGCCCCTGACGGTCAGGTGATCTCGACGTTCTGGTCGCCGTCGATCCCGACGAACGGCGGTTGGCGCGAGTGGTTCGCCATCCCGACCGGGTACGCGAACGGCAAGGCGGGCGCGACCGGGGCCGTCTCGGTCATCACCCTGAACGGTCAGCCGCAGTTGTTCACGACCGCGCCGGACGGCTACGTGGTCTCCACGTTCTGGTCCGGCTCGATCCCCACGAACGGCGGTTGGCACGAGTGGTTCGCCATCCCCACCGGCCACGCGGACGGCAGGCTGCGCTGACCTGGTGAGAATCGCCGCCGGCGGGGGACACCCCCGCCGGCGGCGCACCGCGTTGCACAGCGACCTGTCACGCGGACGGCCCGGCGGGCGCCGTGCCGCCCAAGGCGAACCGCTCGGCGAACGCGGACAACTGGTCCTGCTGCTCGCCGGGGTCGGGGCTGGTCGCGGTGACCACGATGCGGGTCACGCCCTGTGCGGCCAGGTCTTCCACCTGCTCGTGGGACATGTCGAGCGAACCCCAACGCGTGTACTCCAGCGCGTCCGGGTCGCGGCCGGCGGCGGCCGCGGTGGACCGGGCGAGGTCCAGTTGGACCGCCCGCTCGTCGGGAGTCGGCACGCCGCCGGGGAAGTACCCGTCGCCGCGCAGTCCCGCCCGGCGCGCGGCGGCGCGGCTGGACCCGCCGACGTGGACGGGAAGCCGCGTGACGCCGTACGGCTTGGGGAAGCTGCACAGGTTCCGGAAAGCGAAGAACTCGCCCGCGAAGTCGACCCCGTCCTCGCCGCCCGCCCAGAGCAGCCGCAGCACGTCGATCGCCTCGTCGGCGCGCCGGCCGCGAGTGGCGAAGTCGACCCCGACCGCCTCGGCCTCCCCGGGCAGCACGCCCAACCCGACGGTCAGCAACCGCATCCGCCCCCGGGACAGCACGTCGACCGTCGCCAGGCGCTTGGCCAGCACCACCGGGTGGTGGTACGGCAGCAGCAGCACCCCCGTGCCCAGCAGGATCCGGCTCGTCGACGCGGCGACGAAGCTCAGGCAGTCGACGGGATCGGCGTAGGGCAGTCCGGGCGGGATCCGGTGGCCGCCGACCTCCGCGCCGGGGTGCACCGCGATGTGCTCCGGCAGGTAGAACGCCTCGAACCCGCACTCCTCGGCGTGCCGCGCGTACGCCGTGATCCGATCGGGGTCGACGCCGAAGTAGGCCGTGCTGTAACTGATCGCGAACCTCACGGTGGCGACGCTAGAACCTGCCGTCGACGTCAAGGCAAGCCCGAGCACCACCCCGGGCCGGCCGGCGGGACCGCCGATCCGGCAGGATGGGTGTGTGAACCAGCCTGGCGGGGGAACCCGGTTACCTGTGCGGTCGGCAGGGGTGGACGCGTGGTGAGCCGGAGGAAGCGCGAGCGGGCGCGGGTGTCCACGCGGATCCGGCAGATCTGGGAGATCACCGTGACCGCGGTGGCGCTGCTCGCCGGCGTCTACCTGATCCTCGTCACGATCGAGCCGACCAGGATGGTGCTGGAGCGCTACATCGGGCGTCTTGAGCTGCCGGGGCTGGTCGCGCTGATCGGGGTGATGCTGGAGATCACCACCATCGCCGTCTACCAGCTGGGGCGCGAGGTCCGGGAGCTGCGGTCCAAGCTGACCGGTGCCGAACGCGAGGCGGGCACGCACTCGATGACCGAGGTGCTGTCCGCGTTGGGCGACGACGCGATCCGTCGACGGCACCGCAGGCTCGCCGTGCTCGGCCTGACGTTGAACACCAGCTGGCCGGTGCTCGCCGGGTGGCTGACCGCGCCCGACCGCCCGACCGGCTGGCACATCACGTTGCTGTGCCTCGACCCGGACTTCGTCGCGAGGTCCGGCGAGCTGCCCGCCGAGTGGGCGGAGGAGGCCCGGCGCAGCACGGCGCGAATCCGGTCGTTCGTCGAGCAGGAGGCCGACGACCTGCGTCGGCGGGGGATCACCGTCGAGCTGAAGTCCTACGCCTGCGTCCCCGTGGTGCACGGCTTCCGCTTCGGTGACGGCACCGTGTACGCCTCGTACCTGCAGTGGACCGAGACCGGTCGGATCCGTCCGTTCGAGTTCTACGACCGGCTGTCCCCGGACGACCGGTCACCGCGCACCGGGCACTACCGCGACCTCTTCGACAGCTGGTACACCCGCGCCGCCACCCTCCGCGCCGTCCCCGCTGTCGAGGCCGGTGCCGCCGAGCCCGGTGCCATCGGGTCGGCGGACCGCCCGGCCCGGTGACCGGCCGCGTGACGACGCGTGCCGCCACAGCCCAGGTCGAGGAAGATCGGCTCTTTCAGAGGAAGACGCGCGCGATTTCCAGCCACTTCCGCGCGTCTTCCCCGGTCGCGGTGAGGTCGGTCGCGGTCAGCGGCCTGCGTCGGGTGACCCGGAGGCAGAAGTCGACGGCGCTGCCCCGGACCCGTTGCGCGGCGTCCTCCGGGCCCCACGCCCAGTCTTCGCCGTCCGGGCCGGTCAGCTCGACGCGGAACGGCTCGGCCGGAGGGGGCGACTGGGCCGCGTGGAACGACAGTCCCCGTCCCGCCACCCCCAGCGTGGCCACGTGCCGGAGCCGGCCGGTCGGACGGTGCGGGACGCCCAGGGTGTCGTGGACGTCCTGTCCGTGCGCCCAGGTTTCCATCAGCCGCAGCGGCACCATGAGCGCCGGGGTCAGTTGCGAGCCGTACCACGGAAACCCCTGGCCCCACGCAGTGTCGCGGAGCGCCGCCGCCACCTCGGCGCGACCGGCGCGCCACCGTTCGAGCAGCACCGGGCGCGGTTGGGCGGCTCCCGCGCCGGCTTCGCGGTCGGCGTGCCCGCTACCCGCGGCTTCGGTCCGCTTCAGCACCGCGTCGAACGCCTCCGGGGTCCGGAGGGCGATGAGCACGTTCGCGTCGGCGGCGGCGAGGTGGGCGATCTGGTGGGCGATCGTCCACCCGGCGGCCGGCGTGGGCTGGGACCAGTCGGCGTGCGCCGAGACCAGGTCGTCGAGTTCGTCCCCTTCCGCCACCAGGTCGGGCAGCGCGAGGTCGCGCTCCACGGCGGACATGTCGAGGCCGTAGTCCAGCATCCGACATCACCCTCACACGTAGTCGGCGCGCCGGGAGCCCCGGGGTCCGGATCGGTGCGCACCGGCCGGTCAGCGGAAGATCGCCATGGCCCACATCTTGAGCACCCGGTTGGGCTCGTCCCAGTTCTCGACCTTGCCGAGCACCCGGCCCCGGAACGCGGCGTTGCGCTCCAGCACCACGTCGTTCTCCCGCAGCCCGCTGCGGGCGATCTTGATCCGGACGTGGGCGTTGCCGCCGGGGTAGGGCGCTCGCAGGCGCAGGTAGTCCTTGTCGGAGCCGTCGCGTTCCTCGTAGGACTCGAACGGGCCCGTGACCGACAGGAACATGGTGATGTCGCTCAGGTTCGCCTGGTCGACGGTGCCGCCGTCGAGGCTGCGGTGCGCGTGCACCTCGCCCTTGTGGAGGTCCGCGTAGACGATGGCGTCGGCCGCCTCCAACGCCTCCACGACCTTGCGGATGGCCGTGATGGGCTCCTCCACGGCCTCGAAGACGCGGGTGGTCTGGTTCTCGTGGCCCCGGCTGCCGCTGAAGCTGAACCAGCGGGACTTCGCCTCGGCCCGCCCCTCGGCGGTGTCGCGGGTGTAGCGCTCCACCTGCTGCTTGAGCGCCGGGACGTTGCCCCGGTACTGGAGGACGTCCATGACGATGGTCTCGTTGAGGTACATCAGCACCTCGTGGTCGCCGATCACGCCGGGTTGTTCGGGCCTGCTCCGCCTGCGGCGCAGGCCCAACACCGTGGCGACGACCACCGAGCCGACCCCCAGGCCGGCGAGACTCCACAACAGCGCGCTATCGACAGCCACGGATCTCCTTGAACGCCTCGGAAAGGGATGTCGCGTTCGCGTCGACCATGCGCCCGCCGGTGGCTTTCGCCGCCTGGTCCAGTTCCCGGGGGTCGGCCTCGCCGAAGCGGACGGTGTAGGTGTGCACGGCTTTCGCGGCGGCCGGCCGTGCCTCGTTGTTGCGCAGGAACTCCTCCAGGCCGAGGCCGGTGTTGTTCTCGCCGTCGGTCATCAGCACGATGGTGACCGGCTGGTCGGCGTCGGCGGCGGTGACGGCGGCGGCCTTCCGGTAGGCGGCCTCCAGCGCCGACCACACGCCGGTCGCGTCCTCGAACCGGTCGGTGGCGATGTGGTCGCGGATGGCGTCGAGGTCGCCCTGGCCGGAGATCGTGAAGTCCCGCTCGTCGATCACCTGGCCGCCGAAGCGCAGGACGGTGAACTTCTCGCCCCGGTAGAACCGGGTGAACTTGCCCGACGTGGACGGGTCGGCTCCACTGAGCCCGGCGATCGCGGCCCGCAGCTCGGCGATCCGCCGACCCCGCATCGAGGTGGAGAAGTCGAGCGCGAAGATCACGTACGAGGGGTTGCGGGACAACGGGTCCGCGTAGGTGGCGGCGAGCCGGTCGATGGTCTCCTTGCGCTCGGGGAAGTACAGGGTGTTCGCGCCCAGTTCGCGGAACCGCCCGTCGCGCGGCACCCGGTCGCTCAACGGGCGGCGCAGCGTGCGCTCCATGATCTCGCGCTGCACCCGGTCGGACTGGAACCACGACAAGACCTTGTCGAAGCTGTCCCGCTTGGCCGGGTCGAGCAGCAGCATCGGGTAGTCGGCCAGGATGATGCCGTCGCGCGGGTAGAGGATCTCCAGCGGCTCGTGCAGCCGCCCGCTCGCGTTCAGCGACATCAGCACCGACTCGTAGTTGATCAGCGCGTCCGCCGAGCCCTGGTCGGCGGCGTAGCTGTCCGCGAGCTTGCGCGAGGTGTCCTCGGTGAGGGTGCGCCCGGTGAAGAAGCCGCGCAGCCGGTCGCAGGTGATCTCCTCCTCGCGCAGCGCCCCGCCGGTGTCCGCCGCCGCCGTCGCCACCCCGATCAGCGCGGACAGCCCGCTGCCCGCGTGCCTCGGGTCCGCCATGCCGAAGCGGACCATGCCGGCCGCCGACCGGTCGGCCAGGTCCGCCCAGGACAGCTGCCCGTCGGCGGTCGAGGTCCGCAGCAGCTCGGCGACCTTCGGCTTCACCCCCACCGCCAGCGGCGAGAACATGAACCTGCCGCTGAGCGGGCGCTCCCCGGTGTAGCCGCGCTGCTTGAGCTTCAGCTCGAAGTAGCGGTCGGTGGACAGCCAGGCGATGTCGTGCCGGTAGGCGCCGGGGTCGAGCGCGTCGGTGGCGTCGATCGTGCCCCGGTGCTCGACGACGAGTTCGATGCCGGTCTCCCGGCGCAGCTCGTCCAGCAGCGGGCGCATGTCGCTCAGCTCGGAGGAGGCGAGCACCGAGAGGGTGGTGTGCGGCGCGGGGTCGGACGTGCACGCCGACGCCACCATGAGCACCGCGCAGGCCAGCGCGAGCCGGCGCGTGCCGGGCCGCGTCACGTGCACCCGCCCACGGTCGTGATGAACTTCTCGAACACATCCAGCGTCGGCAGGTACGCGCGGGTGAAGTCGTTGTCCGTCGACGGTGCCTCCAGCCCGTGCTCGGCGAGCCGCCCGGCCAGCACCGGGCTGGCCGTGGCCAGGCCCGGGTCGAGCACCCGGAACCCCAGCTCGGCGGCCCGCTTGCGCAGTTCGGGGTCGGTGCGCAGCAGTTCGCCGAGCTTGGCCCCGTTCTCGGTGAGCGCGATGAACGACGGCTGGCTCTCGAAGTGGTCGGCAGGGTAGAGCAGCACCCGGTCGAGGTCGGGCTGCCCCTGGGGCCGGCGCAGCTGGTGGGCGAGGTACTGGTGCTCGTAGATCACCACGATCGGCGAGATCCGCTTGCCCTCCGGTGACAGGTAGAACGGGACCCGGTCGGGCGTGGGCGTGCCCTGCTGCCGGTACGCGTCCCGCAGCGACTCGCCGATCGCGACCGCCTCGCTCTCGGCGGTCATGACCCTGCTGCCGGTCTTCGCGAAGGCGATCAGGCCCTGGTACGTGCCACCGGAGTTGGACTTGCACACGTCGGAGGTGTGGGCGAGGACGATGTTGTTGTTCTGGATGCCGTACTTGGCGATGCCGATGTCGTTCCACCGCTTGCCCTGCTCGGTCAGCGCGACGAACTTGCCGACGTCGAGTTCGTAGTAGAGCGGGTCCGGCGTGGTCGGGTTCATCGGCTTCGCGATCCCGGCGGTTTCCAGCGCCTGCGCGTACGGGCGGTAGGTGGCCAGCACGATGGGGCTGACGAAGGGGTCGATCGGCTCGGCGTACTTGCCGCCCTGCCGCCGGGTTTTCATGATCATCTCGGTCGCCGGCTGCCCGGACGGGAACGCGAAGTCCTCCTGGTCGATGTCGTGCGTGGCGATCTCGCGCGAACCGGAGTTGCCCACGCGGACCTCGATGTTCTTGCGCTTGAGGATCTGCTTCACCTCGTCGTCGCGGAAGAAGTCGATCTTCGAGCCGGCCTTGCCCCGGATGACGGTCACCGGTTGGGCCGGTTGCGTCGTACCGGCCAGCAGCGCGGTGACCGCCACGATGATCAGCCCGGCCAGCCCGAACGCGAGCACCGGGGTGCGGGAGGGGCGGGGTGTGGGCATCCTGATCTTCAACAGTGGCTCGGTGGCCAACGTTTCCTCCAGTGGCGCCCCTGCTGCGGCGGTGTGCCGCTCCAGCACTATGCCCGCCCGGTGAACGCGGGCGGGCGTCGCGGTAACGGTTCGACGCCGATTTCGGCCGGAATTACCCGCAGCGGGGTCTTGCGACGCCATAAGGCCGATCAGGGCCGCACAATTGCGGGCGGGTTCTCCCTTGTGGTGCAAGGTCGGTGCAAGGGCCGTGTCATCCGCACCTGGGAACGTCATTCGGGTCCGGGGCGCAGACGGCTTCGCTCGGCCGAATGAGGGAGATTCCGAATGGGGGGAGAAACCTGATGAGACGGGTTTTCCGATTTATCGGGGTGCTGGTGCTCGGGTTCGCGGCCGTGGTCGTGGCCGGCGGTCGGGCCGGTGCGGACGTCAATGCGCTCGCCGGGGCCGTGATCCACGTGGAGCACGACAACCGGTGCCTGGACGTCTACGCGGGCGGGGCCGGGCCCTGGGTGCAGGCGTGGAACTGCAACGGACAAGCCAACCAGAGGTTCCACTACGTGCTGTACCCCGAGGGCACGGCCGAGATCCGCACGAGCGACTACTGGTGCGTGGACGGTCGGTGGGGCCAGGGCGCGTCGCTGGAGCGCGCGCAGTGCGACGGCAGCCCCGGCCAGCGGTGGCGGGTCCAGACCGTGCCGGAGAGGCCGGGATACGCGATCTGGAGCGTGCAGTACCCGAACCTGCTGTGGGACGTTCACGGGCGCGGCAGCGGCACCAAGGTCCAGTTGTGGACCTACAACGGGTTCCTGAACCAGTTCTGGTACTTCGAATCCGCGTGACGCGGGGCCGCTGCGAGGGCGGTCGCGGACGACCGCCGGCGGCACCGCGCCGCCGGCGGTTCCACCACGCCCGCCGCTCGCGGGCGGCGTCGGGAATCCGGTGTCCGGCCGGAATGGTCCACCGGGGACAAGACCGGTCGGCAAACCCGATCGGTGCGGACACGACGGTCGACGGCGGTACCTTCGGGTCGCCGTACCGGGGGGTTATGAGGGGTGCTCGATCTTCGAGGTGGCCCGTTCACCTGGAGGTGGTCAAGTTCACCCGGTTGTCGGGCATGACGGCTGTTGTGTCCAAGTGCAAAGGTGATGGCTTGTCCACACGAGTGCGAGGCGGGGAAAACCGGGCGCCGCATGCTTGCGAATGAGATCCATCGGCCTGGTCTTTGGGGGGCGGAGACGGTGCCGCATCGAACGCAACCCGTTCGCCCGTCCGTGGCCGACCTGCCCGAGACGCTCGCCAGGATCGCCGAGGACCGCGACTGGGCCGCGCTCGAAGCCCTGTGCGACCGGCACATCCTCGCGGTGGACGGCGACCTCGCCGGTCGGCTGCTGCTCGTGCTCGGCCAGGTGCCGGACGAGGAGCTGCACGCCCGCCCGCGCCTGATGATCTCCTGGATCAGCGCCTACTACGCGATGAACCAGCCCCACTCCGGCGACCTGCGGCCCTATCTGCGCCACTACACCGAACTCGGCACCCGCCTGGCGGCGACCATGGACATCGAGGGCGAGACGTCGGCGGCGACCCTCGTCACGGTCGGCACGGCGGCGATGATCGGGCTGCGGATGCGCGGCGCGAGCGCCGAGGCCGAGGAGTTGGGCGAGCGCCTCACCGCCCGCGCCGCGCACCTGGGCTCGTTACCCGGCTGCGACGTGGAGCCCCGTCCCGGATGGCTTGCCCTGCAACGAGGTCTGACGCGCTCGCTGATGGCCGACTTCCCGGCCGCGGTGGAGTTGTACCGCCAGGCCTACGAGCGCGCCACGGTCGAGCCGCAGACGGCGGCCACCGCCCTCAACGCCGCCGCGAACCTCGCCATGACCTTCGCGCACCTCGGCCACGGCACCCTCGCCCACCAGTGGCTCGACCGGATGCGCTGCTTCGAGTCGCCCTCCGAGCGGGTCCGCTTCCTGCTCACCGTCGGCGGGACGATCGCCGAGGGCTGGGACGCGCTGGACCGCTACGACGAGGCGGGCCTCGTGGACCGCCTGGAGGTCACCGGGGACGGCACCCGGCAGCTTGAGGTCTGGCCCTTCGTCGCGGCGCTGGTGTTCGCGCACGGGCTGCACCTGGGCGACCCGGCGACGTCGCTGGCCCACCTGGGCACGCTCCCGCTCGGCCACGCGCCCGAGGTCGTCGGGCAGGGCACCGCCGTCCGGGTGGTCCGACGCGCCCACGTCGAGCTGCTGATCGCCACCGGGCAGGCCACCCGCGCGCTGCGGTTGATCAAGGAGACGGATCCGCACGGCTCGTGGTCGGCGCTGCCCGCCGCCCGGCTGCGGCTGCTCAACGGCGAGTACGAGGCGGTCCGCGCGATGGCCTCGCGCACGTCCTGGCACGAGACCACGTCACGTCGGGACGTCCGGCAGATGCTGCTGCTCAAGGCGATCGCCGCGCTGCGCATGGGCGACGAGGGCGAGGCGCGCCGGTCGCTGGTCCTGGTCCGCCGCGTGCGCACGCCGGACGAGGTGCTCTCGCTGGCCACGTTGTCGCCCGCCGACCGCGACGAGGTGATCCGGCTGGGCGACCTCCCGTTGACCGACGAGGCGGCGCAGCGCCTGGCCCGCGCCCGGCCGGTGTTCCCGGACCGGGTCGAGCTGGTGGAGCTGACCAACCGGGAGCAGGTGGTGCTCGCCGAACTGGACGCCGGCCTGACCCTCGGGGAAGTCGCGCGCAAACTCGTCGTGTCGGTCAACACCGTGCGCACTCAGGTCAAGAGCGCCTACCGCAAGCTCGACGCCTCCAGCCGTGAAGGCGCGCTGATGCGGGCCCACGAACTCGGCGTGCTCTAACGGAACAGCGTGGAACCCAGCGGGTGCCGCTCGTCGAAACCGGGGAGGACGAGGAAAGTCGCACTGGCGGTGGTGGTGGTGAACGCCAACAGCGCGTCGCCGTTGTCCATCCGGGTCAGCGTGGTGGTGAAGGTCCTGATGTCGTTCTGGAAGCTGACGAACAGCAGACCCGGCACGGGTTCGTCGATGCTGTAGGAGCGGCGCAGCATCAGACCGACACCGGCCACACTGGAGTGCGCGCGGCGCAGGTGGGCGTCCGCCGGGATCAGGTAGCGCCCGTCCGGCGTCTTGGCGCCGAGGTCCGGGTCGGCGGCGACGGTGCCGCCGGAGAGGGGCGCGCCGGTGTCCCGGCGTCGGCCGAAGACGGCTTCCTGGGCGGCCACGGGCAGCGCGGCGAACCGGGGCAGGTCGAGTTCCATCCGCCGGACCACGGCGATCGTGCCGCCGGCGACCGGAGCCGGCCCGGCCAGCCACAGATCCCGCTGCCGCTGGGCGTCGGTCTGCGGGCCCACGATCCCGTCGACGAAGCCGAACACGTTCCGTGGCGCGGTGAGGTCCTGGTTCACCGGAATGGTCGAACCGCGTCGCCCGGACTGCCGCCAGCGCTCGTGCGCCCGTTCACCGGCCTGGCCCAGCAGCGCCGCCGCGACGATCGACAGGACGAGCGGGTCGCGGGCGCAGATCTGCACCATCAGGTCGCCACCGCGTGCCTGCGGGGCGACCTGCTCGCGGGAGAACTGCGGCAGGTCCGCCGCGCCCGGCAGCGCGGGGTCGACCAGGCGCACCAGCCGGGGGCCGATCCCGACCGTCACGGTGAGATCGCCCGGCGACAGACCCAGCAGCCGCGCGTCGGTCCCCGCCGTGAGGGTGCGGACGGCCTCGCCGAGTTCGGCGAGCAGCGGGCCGACGGCCACCCCGTCGGCCACGTCGGCGACCACCACCAACAGGTTCGGCTGGGGCTCGCGGGGGAGCGTGATGCCCGCCTGGTGCGGGCCCGTCGGCGATACGGCGGCGTCGGGGGCGTCGTGCTGGTCCGATCGGGCGGCACCCGGTTCGCACGCCGCGGTGAGACCGGCGGCCAGCACACCGGCGCCGACGCCGAGGAACGCGCGGCGGGACGGGTGGTCTTCGGCTCGGCGCACGGTGTGGAGAGTGCCAGATTCGCCCTACCACAGGCGAATCCGGTGGCCGTGCCAGACTGGGCGCATGCTTCGTTTCGGGCTTGCCGTGATCGTGGCGGTGCCGGCGCTGGTGCTCGCCGGTTGTGGCGCAGGCGATGGCGGATCGGGGAGCGGCACACGACCGGCCGGTGCGCACGTGACCATCCGGGTGCCGGCCGACGCGCCGACGATCTCCGCCGCGGTGGCCCTGGCCGAGCCCGACGACCTCGTGCTGGTGGCACCCGGCGTCTACCACGAGTCGGTCAAGGTCGACCGGGAGCGGATCACGCTGCGCGGCGAGTCCCGCGACACCGTCGTCATCGACGGGCAGTTGCGGCAGCCCAACGGCATCGTCGTCACCGCGCCCGGGGTGGCCGTGGAGAACCTGACCGTCCGGAACAACACGCAGAACGGGGTCCTGGTCACCGGTTCGGCGAAGGCGGCCGCCGGGACGCCGGGCCAGGGCGGCTACGACACCGGCGACGAACCGGTCACCTTCCTGAAGTCGTTCCTGGTCTCCCACGTGACGGCCACCCGCAACGGCCTGTACGGCATCTACGCGTTCTCCGCCCAGGACGGCGTCATCGAGCACTCGTACGCCTCCGGGTCGGCCGACTCGGGGATCTACGTCGGACAGTGCAAGCCGTGCCGGATCGTGGTGCGCGACAACATCGCCGAACTCAACGCGGTCGGCTACGAGGGCACCAACGCCGGCGGCGAGATGTACGTGGTGGGCAACCGGTTCACCGGCAACCGGGTCGGGCTCACCACCAACTCCGACCACCAGGAGAAGCTGCTCCCGCAGCAGGACGCCGTCGTCGCCGGCAACCTGATCGCGGCCAACCAGCAGGCGTCGACGCCCGAACAGGCCGACGGCGGCTGGGGGATCGGCGTCGGCATCGACGGCGGCAGCGGCAACCAGGTCGTGCGCAACCGGATCGACGGCAACGCCAACGCCGGCCTGGTGATCACCGCCACCGCCGACCTGCCGCCCAACGGCAACCAGATCGTGGACAACACCTTCACGGCCAACGGCGTCGACGTCGGCTGGACGTTCCCCACCGCGACCCGGGGGCAGGGGAACTGCCTGCGCGGCAACGAACTCACGACCACCGTGCCCGCTCAGCTCGGGCAGACCGCGGCGTGCCCGTCCGGGGAGAAGTCGCCGTCCGGCACGTGGACGAGCCCGAAGCCACCGCGCGGCATCCCGTTCACCGACGTGGCCGCGCCCGCCGCGCAGCCCCAGCTGCCGAACGCCACCACGAGCGGGGCCACCGCCGTCCCGGCCGTCGTGGTGCTGCCGGACCTCGCGAAGATCACGCTGCCGCCCGTATCCCTGCTGGCCGAGGGCGCGCTGGTGCGGACGTCCTGAGCGGCTACCGCGCCGGGGCGATTCCGGGTAGGGGCTGGACCGCGACGTACTGCCGGGCGTCGAAGTCCACGACCACCGGCTGCGGCTCGGAGTCCACGTCGGCCCGGACGCGGTGCATGGTGCCGTCCGAGTCGACCCAGTAGCGGACGTTCCCGGTGGTGCCGGGCTTGCCGCGAGCCGCCGGTCCGCTCATCACGTCGACCTGCCGGCCGCCCACCTCGTCCCGGCCCACCCAGGCGGCACCGTTCTGCGGCAGCAGTTCGGCGTTGTCCGGCCGGTCGCTGCCCAGGCTGAGCGCGATGAGCAGCGAGCTGTCCAGCGAACTGCCGGAGGTCCGCAACGGCCGGCTGTGCCAACCGGAGCCGGGCGGCGTCGCGGGCGCTTCCGCCGGGGCGTCGGTCATCGGGTGGACGAGCACAGTGGTGGTGTTCCACTGGATCAGCCCATCGCCGGACGCGTCGCGCCCGGTGCCGCGCACCACCGCGTAGCCGAGCTTCGCCCGGTAGTCGACCGATCCGGTGATGACGAGTCCCCCGGCCGTGGTCGGCACGGTGATCGTCACCGCGCGCCCCCCGGCCTCGTAGTTGCGGAACCGGGTGATCGCCAGCCGGTTCACCTCGTCCGAGGTCAGGGCGCGCGGACCGGAGGGCTCGGAGCGGGCGTCGACGATCAGGAACGCCGCCACCCCGAGCACGGCGACGGCCACGAAGCCGATGAGGACCACCACCCAGCGGCGACGCACCCACCGCCGCTGCGGGAGACGTCGCTGGGCTCGCATGCTCGGCACGCGGCGGGACACTAACAGGCCCCCTGATTCACCCCCTGATTCACCCGATCATCGGGCGCACCCGGACACGTCGTTCTGGTTTCCTGTGACGGCTCACGACGACGGTGCGAGGAGATGGCGGATGAGCCGGACAACCCGGAGGCCGTTCGGTCGGCCGGCACGAGTGGGGCTGGCCGGTCTGCTGCTGGCGAGCAGCGCCATCACCGGGGTGACGGCCGGGACCGCCGCCTCGTCCACGACGGACGGCACGCTGACCGTCCAGGTGTTGCGCGACTTCTTCGGCACCGGCGTGATCAACACGACGATGGACGTGCCGCAGCGCGGCATGCGCGTGGACGTCTCCGACCGCGAAGGCCACCACGTCACCGGGACCACCGACGTCGCCGGCAAGGTCGTGGTGCCGCCGTCGTCGGAGCTGGCCGGCGGGCACTACCGCGTCGACGTCACGGTTCCCGAGCCCTACAACGGTTATCTCCGGGCCGCGCCCGCCTCGACCGCCGAGAACCACTTCGACAGCTTCACGACCTTCGTGGACGTGTCGGCGGGCAAGAACGACTCGGTGATCACCGGTGTCTGGAACCCCGACCACTACACCCTGCCGGATTCCCGGTACTTCGTGCCGGTGCAGAACGGCGGCACCGGCACGGACACCAGGGCGTTGGTGGCGTTCGGGATCAACACCCGCGGCACGTGCCCCGGGTCCGTCGCGTGCCCGACCACGCTGGCCACCCAGGCCCAGGTCGGCACGACGTTCGGCCTGGCCTACGACAAGTACCGCAAACGCCTGTTCCAGAGCGCTTTCGCCCGGCGGCACGCCCTGTACGGCCCGGACGGCGGCGACGCGATCTACACCGTGCCCGTCGACGGCGGCGGCGCGCCGACCCTGTTCGCGAAGGTGCCCGGCGCCGCGGTGACGCCGCACGACACGGCCAACACGATCAAGGACCCCGGGTTCACCCAGGCTCCCGGCAAGGAGAGCATCGGCGGCCTGACCCTGTCGGAGGACGGCACCACGCTCTACGCGGTGAACCTGCTGACCAAGACCCTGGTCGCCTTCGACGCCACCGCGGCCACCGCCGCGGAACCCCGTGCCACGGTGCCGATCCCGGACCCGGGCTGCGCGGCGTCCGCCGACTGGCGGCCGTTCTCCCTGCTCGCGCACGACAACACCCTGTACGTCGGTGGTGTGTGCAGCGCGGAGAGCACGCAGAACCGCGCGGACCTGAAAGCCGTTGTCTACGCCTACAACGGCACGCAGTTCACCACCGTGCTGACCCGGACGCTGACCAGCGAGCGCGGTCAGGTCCTCGCGGGACGATCCATCCCCGGCCAGACCAACGGCTGGAACCCGTGGAACTCCGACCTGGCCTCCTGGGACAAGCACGACACCGGCGGCGGCGCGCTGATCGACCCGCAGCCGCAACTGGCGAGCCTGGCCTTCGCGCGTGACGGGTCGATGATCCTCGGCTTCCGCGACCGGTTCATGGACGTGGTCGGCTGGGGTTCGCTCGACCCGCGACCGGGCGACAACACCACCGAGAACGGGTTCTCCGGCGGTGACATCAACATGGCCTGCGTCAACCCCGCCGGCGGGTACTCCTGGGAAGGCACCGGGGCCTGCCCCGACCACGCGGGCACCCTCAACGACGGCGGGCAGGCCGCGAGCGTGGTCGAGTACTTCCCGGGCGACTACTTCTCCCAGCAGGGCCCCGCAGGGCTTGCCGCGCACCAGGAATCCGCACAGGGCGCGGTCGCCTACATCCCGCAGCAGCAGTGGGTCGTCAGCACGCAGATGGACCCGACCGTCAACGTCGCGACGGGCGGGACCGGCTACTACGGCATCACCAGCGGCGAGGGCCCCGGCAACAACCCGGCGGCCAACGCCTACGAGTTCGTCGGCTCGAACCAGAACGGCTTCGGCAAGGCCGGCGGGCTCGGGGCGATCGCCTACCAGGCGGCGAACGCGCCGATCCAGATCGGCAACCTGGTGTGGTTCGACGGCGACCACAACGGCGTCCAGGACCCGGCGGACGTGCGACTGCCGGCCGCGACGATCAACCTGCTGGACTCCACCGGCAAGCAGGTCGCCACCACCAAGACCGATGCGGCCGGCGAGTACTACTTCGGCGGTGTCGGCGCGGCCTACGAACTCACGCCGGGCGCGAAGTACACGGTGCAGTTCAACGTCTGCACGGCGGACACCGCCAAGGTGCCGAGCCAGCCGCCCGCTGCCGACCTGCGGTTCACGCTCCCGGTGGTGGGTGACGACCGGGTGCACGACTCCAACGTGGAGCCGCCGACGACCGGCCTGCTGTGCAACGGGTTCGCGCCCGTCACGGCACCGGCCAACCCGGGCGAGGTCGACCACACGATCGACGCCGGCGTGTACATCCCGCAGCCGCAGCCGACCACGACGCCGCCGACGACCACGCCGACGACGACCCCCGCACCGTCCAAGCCGAACCCGCCGGACTCCCTGGCCGAAACCGGTGTCTCCGGCCTGCCGTGGGTGATCCTGGCCGGTGTCCTGGCACTCGCCGCGGGCGTGGCACTCACGCTCGTGAGCCGAAAGCGCCGGTCGAAGAAGAGCTGATCCAGGTCTGCGACAGATATGCCCGCCCGCGTCGGAAGTGATGCGGGCGGGCAGTTCGCGTATTCGCCGTGCGCCGGAGGCCGACCGACTGGGGCGTGTCCTGCGGATCTTTCTCGTGATCGTGTGCGGATGATGGTGTGTGGTCGTCAATGACGACTCCCTCGGGACGCCGGGAAACAGGGGGCTGCGCGGACTGGACCGACGCCCTCGCCGTCGACGGGGGAGTGTCCCGGACGCTCCCGCGGAGGACCGACCACCGGACTCCGCCCGGCCGTCGACGCCGCGGGTCTGCTGTCGGCGGACGGCGGGTGCGGGTCGGGCGGGTGATCGCCGACAAGGCCCACACCCACCCGAGTACCCGCACGGCGTCACGCAGGGGACGGATCCTCCAGGTGAAGATCCGCAGGACGGGTCCTAGCCGTTGCCCCGGGCCGCGCTGCCGCGCGTGCCACGCCGAATCAGCGGAATCCGCCAACGGCGGCCATGATGGCGTGGCGTCGATACCGGTTCGGTTCGCAGCGGACGGAGGCCACGGGGAGCGGAGGACGACAAAAGAAAAGGCAAGGAGTCAACGCACTCCCCGCCACTTTTAACATATAGCACAGAGGGGGTCTTGCGGCAAGACCCCGGTCGTGTCGCAGAATCTCCAGCCGAAACCGGAAGCTGCGGAAATGAGGGGTCGGTACCCGCGCTGTCACCACATGAGAACGGGCCCGAGGGTCGGCTGGGCGACGAGGAACGAGAAAGGCCCGACAGGGTGAACGGGAAGGGTGAACGGATGGGCAGCTACGTGCTCGGTCTCCAGGAGGTCGACCGGACGCGGGTCGCTGTCGTCGGCGGCAAGGGGGCGCAGCTCGGCGAGCTGTCGCGGATCGAGGGCGTCCGCGTGCCGGCCGGGTTCTGCGTGACCACGGACGCCTTCCGGCGCATCGTGGAGGAGTCGCCGTCGATCGGCGAGCGGCTGGATCGACTGGCCCTGCTGAACCCGGACGACCGGGAGGCGATCCGCGCGCGGAGCGCGGAGATCCGGCAGGTCCTCGAAGCGACCGAGGTCTCCGACGACGTGGCGGCGGCGATCACCGAAGCCCTCGGCCGGCTCGACGAGCGGGCCGCGTACGCCGTCCGGTCGAGCGCGACGGCGGAGGACCTGCCGACGGCCTCCTTCGCGGGCCAGCAGGACACCTACCTGAACGTCGTGGGCCCGGAGGCGATCCTCCGGCACGTCAGCCGGTGCTGGGCGTCGCTGTTCACCGAGCGGGCCGTGACCTACCGGCTGCGCAACGGCTTCGACCACCGCAAGGTCCACATGGCCGTGGTCGTGCAGCAGATGGTCTTCCCGCTCGCGGCCGGAGTGCTGTTCACGGCCGACCCCGTCACGTCCAACCGCAAGGTCGCCGCAGTGGAGGCGGTCTACGGGCTGGGCGAGGCCCTGGTCTCCGGCCTGGTGAACGCGGACGCCTACCAGGTGCGCGACGACGAGGTCGTTGCGCAAGCGGTCGCCACCAAGGAGTCCGCGCTCGTCGCCTCGCCGGCCGGCGGGATCCGGGAAGAGGCGGTCGAGCCCGCGCGGCGGGAGCAGCCGGTGCTGACGGAGGAGCAGGTCGTGCGGCTCGTGCGGCTCGGTCGTCGGATCGAAGCGCACTTCGGCCGCCCCCAGGACGTCGAGTGGTGCCTGGTCGAAGACGGCTTCCGGATCGTCCAGAGCCGGCCGATCACCACGCTGTTCCCCATCCCCGAGGCCGGGGACGAGGACAACCACGTCTACGTCTCCGTCGGCCACCAGCAGATGATGACCGACGCCATGAAGCCGCTGGGGCTCTCCCTGTGGCAGCTGACCACTCCCCGGCCCATGGCCGAGGCCGGCGGGCGGCTGTTCGTCGACGTCACCCGGCTGCTCGCGGCACCCGCGAGCCGCGCCGGCTTCCTGGACGTCGCGGGGAAGTCCGACCCGCTGATGGAGGACGCGTTGCGGACCGTCGTGGAGCGCGCCGGCTTCATCGCGCCGCCGCTCCCGGACCAGCCGCCCGGCGACCCCGTCCCCGGCGTCGCACCGGTCACGATCGAGACCGATCCGGCTCTCGTCACCGAGCTGATCGGGCGCAGCGAGGCTTCCATCGCGGCGGTGAAGCGCGACATCCGGACGAAATCCGGGACGGAGCTGCTCGACTTCATCCTGGCCGACGTCGAGGAGTTGCGGCGAATCCTGTTCGACCCGCAGAGCCACCAGGTGTTCATGTCGGCGATGCAGGCGACGTGGTGGCTCAACGAGCACCTGGAGGACTGGCTGGGGGAGAAGAACGCGGCCGACACGCTCACGCAGTCCGTGCCCCACAACGTCACCTCGGAGATGGGGCTCGCGCTCCTCGACGTCGCGGACGTGGTCCGCCCCCACCCGGACGTCGTCGCCGTGCTGCGAGAAGCCCGGGACGAGGACTTCCTGGACGACCTGGCGGAGGTCGAGGGCGGCCGGGAAGCACGTGACGCCATCCTGGCCTACCTGGACAAGTACGGCATGCGCTGCGTCGGCGAGATCGACGTCACGAGGCCGCGCTGGAGCGAACGCCCCACCACGCTGCTGCCGATGATCCTCGCCAACGTCAAGAACTTCGCGCCCGGCGAAGCCGCGCGCCGCTTCGAGCAAGGGCGCCAAGAAGCGTTGCAGAAGGAGCGGGAACTGCTGGAGCGCCTGCGGGACCTGCCGGACGGGGAACAGCCTGCCGAGGAGACCAAGCGGAAGATCGACCTCGTCCGGACCTACATCGGGTACCGGGAGTACCCGAAGTACGGGATGGTGAGCCGCTACTTCGTCTACAAGCAGGCCCTGCTGGCGGAGGCCGACCGCCTGGTGCGGGCCGGCGTGCTCGCCGAGCGGGAGGACGTGTTCTTCCTGAGGTTCCAGGAACTCCGGGAAGTCGTGCGCACCAACCAGGTCGACCACGAACTCCTCGGTCGGCGCAAGGACGACTTCAAGTCGTACCAAGCGCTCACCCCGCCCCGGGTGCTCACCTCGGACGGCGAGGCCGTCTCCGGGACGTACCGGCGCGACGACCTGCCACCCGGTGCGCTGGTCGGCCTGCCGGTGTCCGCCGGGACGGTCGAGGGACGGGCGCGGGTCATCCTGGACATGGCGACCGCCGACGTCGAACCGGGCGACATCCTGGTCACGGCGCACACGGACCCCAGTTGGTCGCCCCTGTTCGTCGCGATCGCGGGCCTGGTGACGGAGGTCGGGGGCCTGATGACCCACGGGGCGGTGGTCGCACGGGAGTACGGGCTGCCGGCCGTCGTGGGGGTGGAACGCGCGACCCACCTGATCAAGGACGGGCAGCGCATCCGGGTGAACGGAACCGACGGGTACGTCGAGATCCTGTCCGGCAGCTGACGACCCGGACCTGTTGAACCGGACACGGCCCAGGCCCGTACGTGCCGTCCCCGACCCGAGCTGTGCCGGGGACGGCACCTGCGGTCCGAGGAGTGGCTCGGCAGAACGCCACTCCTCGGTCTGGGCCGTGGTTCAGATGTGGCGCGGCCAGGGGGTTTTCCGAGCAGGCTGAGGCCGCATTCGACGGCGTGGCGCTGTTGGTAGACCTCGGTGTCGAAGGCGGGTGGTCGTCCGCCATCGTCGGGCCCGTGTCGGGCGGCTCGGCCTGCGATCGAAGGACGACAACGATCGAAGGACGACAACGGCCGCAACAGGGTCCACTGCGCGTCGGCCAGGTCCAACCGCCCCGCTGCTGCCACGCCCGGCCACGAGGTCTCCGGTACTGCGGTTGTGCATGGCTGCCAAACCACGGTGGTGTCGTGCGGTCTTGGCGACAGTCGAGATGGCCCCGGTCCGTCGAGTGGTGGGGGTTGTCGCATGGCCGGTGGCCCGTTGTTGTCGTTCGAGGAGCGGGAGCTGATCTCCCGGGAGTCGAGCCGGAACGGTAGTTGTTCGACCCGTTTCCCGGCAGCGCTTCTCGGTCGGCATCATTCGACGGTGGGGCGGGAGATCGCCGCGAACGGCGGCCGTCGTGCTTGTCGGGCCGTGCGCGCGCAGTGCCGGGTCGCCGACATCCGCCGGCGGCCCGGGCTGCGTAACTGGAATCGTCGGCCCGCCCGCACGACGCGGTGAACGCCGGACTTCGGGAGAAACGGTCGCCGCATCAGATCGGCCGTCGGCTGCCCTTGGACCGCCCGGACGATCCGGAGATGCGCGTGTCGCACGAGACGATCTTCCAGGCGGGCTGCGCACCCAACTCAAGCTCGCGCTGCGCCAGGGCCGCCTCCACCGGGTCGACCGCACCCGGCCCGCGACCGCCCGCCAGTACGTCAAGAACATGGTCCACATCAGCGACCGGCCGAAAGAGGCCGACGACCGCGCCGTCCCGGCTTCCGGGAAGGCGACCTCATCATCGGACGCGGCAACGCCTCCCGGATCGCCACCCTGGTCGAACGCACCACGATGCGCACCGGGATGCCGGTCTACTTCTGCGACCCTGCACAGCCCCTGGACGCCCCCGCCAGACCCTCGACCGACGGACACCCCACGAGGTCTACGACGACCTGGTCAACACCCACACATCGCCAGGACCACTTCATCCCACCCGCCTACCGGAGATTCCGCCTCGTCGGTGGCGACGACACGGGACTGTAAAACGAGTGGCGTAACTCCTGATCAAGGATGCGCACCTGATGCCCGAGATGATGTACGGCGTGGAGAACGTCGGGACGCCAAGCCCGAGACCGCCCTGGAGGGCCTGGACGAGCAGCTGGTCGACGAGCTGGTCAGCCGGGCCCGCGCCGGTGGGCTGAAGCCGACCGGTGAGGGCGGGGTGCTCCAGCAGTTGACGAAGCGGCTGCTGGAGTCGGCGCTGGAGGGTGAGATCACCGGTCATCTGGGCTACGACAAGCGCGATCGGCCGGTCGCGGGACGGGCAATTCGCGTAACGGCACCCGCTCGAAGACCGTGCTCACCGAGCTGCGCAACCGCGACGTCGCCGACGTGCTCATGCTGGTCTGCGACGGGCTGACCGGCCTGCCCGACGCGGTCACCGCCGTCTGGCCGCGCACCGTCGTACAGACCTGCATCTGTGCACCTGCTGCGCAACAGCTTCCGCTACGCCGGACGCCGGCACTGGGGCGCCATCGCCAGGACACTCCAACCGGTCCACGCGGCCCCGACGGAAGCCGCGGCGAAGGAGCGCTTCGCCGAGTTCGCCGACGCCCGGGGCACCTGCTGTCCGGCATCGTCCGGCTCTGGGACAACGCCTGGGCCGAGTTCGTGCCCTTCCTCGCCTTCGACGTCGAGATCCGGCGGGTGGTGCTCGACCAACGCCATCGAGTCGGTCAACGCCCGGATCCGCCGCGCGGTCAAAGCCCGAGGCCACTTCCCCAACGAGCAGGCCGCGCTCAAGTGCGTCTGCCTCGCGGTGATGAGTCTGGACCCGACCGACACCGGCCGCGAACGCTGGATGAAGCGGTGGAAGCCGGCGTTGAACGCCTTCGAGATCGCCTTCGACGGCCGCCTGGCCGCCGGCCGCAAGCAACCCTCCCCAACTCCGAGTTGCACCACTCGATTGACGGACCCGACGACCGGCGATCACGTCAGTTTTGAGACGCGGCCCGGCGGGTGCCGTGCGCGGGTCGCGTAGGTGCAAGACGTGTGCGCGCTGCGGCAAGTTCGGCCTCGGTCGCCGGTTGGATACTCGCCAGCCATGAGTCGCAGCGAGTCTCGGGACGAGACGGCATTGGCCCGCAACGTGCTCGGAGTGCCCGGCATCGTCTTTCTCGTGCTGGCCGCCGTCGCACCGTTGACCGGGATGGTCGTGATCGCGGCCCTCGGCATCGCGCTCGGCAACGGCGGCGGCATGGTCGTGGCGTTCATCGCGGCGACGGTCGTGTTGTTGCTGTTCGCCGTGGGCTACGCGCAGATGTCGAAGAGCCTCACCAACGCCGGTGGGTTCTACGCGTTCGTCGTGCGCGGGTTGGGCAGGGCCTTCGGTCTGGTCGCGGGGTTCATCGCGATGCTGGGCTACAACTGCTTCGTCGCCGGCGCGATCGGCACCAGCGGGTTCTTCACCTCGACCGGGATCGCGGAGGTGTTCGGGCCGGACCTCGACTGGATCGTGTGGAGCGCGCTGTCGGTGCTGCTGGTGTTCCTGCTCGGCCGGCGGGGCATCGGCGTGAGCGCCCGGGTGCTCGCGGTCTGCCTCGTCCTGGAGGTCTCGATCCTGCTGTTGCTGGACTTCAGCGTGCTGGTCCGGCACGGCTTCTCGCTGTCGGTGTTCGACCCCTCGGTGGTGGCGCAGGGCGCGGGCGGGCTGGCCCTGTTGTTCGCCGCGAACGCGTTCATCGGGTTCGAGGCCACGGCGCTGTTCGGCGAGGAGGCGAAAGACCCGCACCGGACGATCCCCAGGGCGACCTACCTCGCGATCGGGTTCATCGGGATCTTCGCCGCGTTCACCACCTGGGCCGTGGTCAGCGCGATCGGCGTCGCGCAGGCCCAGGACGTCGCCCTCGCGCACCTCTCGACCGGGGACCTGGTCTTCTCCGTGGCGCGGGAGTACCTGGGCGAGGCGTTGACCAAGGTGATGACCGTGCTGCTGGTCGTCAGCCTGTTCGCCGCGCTGCTGGCGCTGCACAACTCGGCCACCCGCTACCTCTACGCGCTGGGGCGGGTGGGCGTGCTGCCCCGGCAGTTGGGCCGCACCCACCCCGGCACCGGCGTGCCTCGGCGCGCGGCGGTCGTGCAGCTGCTGTTCGCCTCGCTGGTCGCGCTGGGCTTCCGGCTGGCCGGCCTCGACCCGGTGACCGCGCTGACCGCGAGCATGACCGGGATCGGCACGCTCGGCATCCTCGTGCTCCAGTTCCTCGCGGCGGTGGCGATCGTGGTCCACTTCCGCAGGGTCGGCGACGGCCGGTTCGTGCGCACGGTGCTCGCACCCGGACTGGGCGCGCTCGGCTTGGCCGTCATCGTGGCGCTGGCGATCGCGAACTTCTCCACGCTGGCGGGTTCGGACAACCCCGTCATCGCCCGGTTGCCGTGGCTGCTGCCGCTCGTCGCGGTGGCGGGCCTGGCGGTGGCCTGGTGGCTGCACCGCTACCGCCCGTCGGTCTACCAGGCGCTGAGCACCGACCTGGAGCGCGACCCGACCCCGGCGGACGGCTCGCCGAGCGGCAGCGGCGACTGACCGGGCCCACACCAGTCTCCTGAGTTGGGAATTCTGTTCAGACATCCGGCGAGGCGTTCGAGGATCTGGTCGGCGGTCCGGATCCGGACGTAGGGCTTCGGATCGCTGTTCCAGGTGGCGATCCAGTCGCGGATGTCGGCCTCCGGTGCCGCGACCGAGGTGCGGACGCCTCGTCGGAGTCGCTTGGTGATCAGCTCGGCGAACCGGCGTTCGACCAGGTTGAGCCAGGACGAGCCGGTCGGTGAAGTGCAGGTGGAACCGGTGATGCGAGATCAGCCGGCGTGTGACCGCCGGGGTCTTGTGGGTGGCGTGGTTGTCGCAGACCAGGTGCACGTCCGGCCCTGCCGGAACCTCTTTGTCCAGTATGGACAGAAACGCCTTGAACTCCTCCGTGCGGTGACGACGGTCGAGTGAGCAGATCACTTTGCCGGTGGCCACTTCCAACGCGGCGAACAGGGTCGTGGTGCCGTGCCCGACGTGGTCGGAGGTCTGCCGTTCGGGGACCGCCGGAATAATCGGCAGCACCGGCCGGGACCGGTCCGGTGCCTGGATCCGCGACTTCTCGTCGACGCGGAACACCAGGGCGCGTTCCGGCGGGTCGAGGTAGAGGCCGACCACGTCGTGCACCTTGTCCACGAAGTACGGATCGGCGGACAACGCGAACGGCTCGGCGCGGTGCGGTTGCAGGCCCAACGCCCGCCAGATCCGCGACACCGCCGACTGCGACCGCCCGGCATGTCCGGCCATCGACCGGGTCGACCAGTGCGTGGCGTCGACGCGGCGCTCCTCCAGCGTTCGGCGCACCACCTCGACCACCTGTTCGGCGGACACCGTGCGACCACGTCCTTGTTCGTCGCACCTTCCGCACAGGGCAACACGATCCGGCACCGCAACGCCCACGCCTGCGGCGTCTACCCACGCCGCACCCAGCCCTCCAAAGTTGCCCGCTCTTCCTCGCGCAACATCAACTCGGCCTTCGGTCGCCCGCACGGCCATCCAACCAGCCCACATGTCAACAGAACTCCTGACTCGGGAGACTGGGAACCGGTGTTCGGGCTGTGCGGTCCCGGCGGGTGCCTGGCCGGCGGGCGTGTGGGGTGCGGGGCGGTGCGCCGGGATGCGGCGGGCGGTGGTCATGCGCGGGCCAGGGTGGTCGGTGAGGGTGGTGGGGGCGTGAGGTGGCCGGTCAGCCGTTCCCAGTTCCCGGACCCGATGGCGGCCTTCTCCTCTTCGGTGAACGGCGCGTGTTCTAGGAAGGAGCGGGCCGCGCCGCCGCTGGTGTCCAGGTGGGGGAAGCCGCCCGGCCGGGTGCCGAAGGAGTAGGGGTAGTCGGTGGAGTAGAGCATGCGGTCGGTTCCGACGACCTCGGCCGTCCACCGCAGGTACCGCTCGCTGACGGTGCCGCTGCCCGCGACCCAGAAGTTCTGCCGGAAGTAGTCGGCCGGCGGCCGGCGCAGCCCGGCCACGCCCTGCACGACACCGATGTGGTCGAGGTAGAACAGGACCACCTCGCCCCAGTGGCCGGCGATCACCTGCAGGCCGGGGTGGCGGTCGAACACCCCGGAGAAGATCATTCTCAGGTACTGCACGCCGAGGTCGTAGTACCAGCCGAGCCCGGCGGTCGCCAACGCCGGACCGACGCCCTCGGGCAGCCCCGAGTAGTAGGCCCGCTGGACGGCCTGGACCGGGGCCTGCGGGTGGAAGTGCAGCGGGACGCGCAGCTGTTCGGCGGCTGCGTAGAGGTCGTCGAACTCCGGTGCGTCGGCGAGTTTGTCGCCGGTGCGGCCGTAGAGCATCGCGCCGCGCAGGCCGAGCCGGGTGACCGCGCGCTCCAACTCCGCCGCGGCGGCTTCGGGCGCGGACGTCGGGATGGCCGCGAACGCCTGGAACCGCGAGGGGTTGGCGGCGACGATCTCGGCGAGGGCGTCGTTGGCCGCGCGGGCGACGCCCACCGCCTCGGCCGCCGGGAGGTTCTGCACGCCCGGTGTGGACAGGGACAGCACGGCGACGTCGATGCCCTGCTCGTCCATGTCGGCGAGGCGGCTGTCCCCGACCTCGCCCAGGCGTCGGGTGACCGGGTGGTCGGCGCCGTAGCCGTGTGGCTGGACGCCCGCCCTCGCCCACGCGTCGAGCAGGACCGGGAGGACCACGTGCTCCTCGACTCCGATGATGCGCAGCTTCTCCGACATGTCGCCGAACCCCCTGTATCGATGTTTCCAGTGCTACTGGCGTGACGTTATCATGGATAGCATCGCTGGAAACAGGGGTTGGGTATCGGTGCTACCCGATCGGGGGGTGTGGATCTCGGTCGCCGCCGGCGTCCGCGCGGCCGACCGGGTGGTTCGCGCGGTGGGACCGAGCCTGGCCCGAACCGGCGAACGGGACTGCCGGGAATACCCATCTTTGCCCGTGGCCGGCGTGGAATGGCGCTGTTGATTGCCGATGTGCGGTGGAAAGCGCACGTCGGCGCTGGTTGTGGGCCGGTTCGGCGGGCCGGCATTCTGCGTCCGGCGGCGCGCGCCGGAGTCGACATCCACCAGGAACTCTCGGAGGTACTCCCATGCGCAGGATTTCCCGGATCGCGGCCGTCGTGGCAATGGTGTCGGCGGGAGTGGGCTGGACGAGTCCGAGCGTCACCGCGACACCGGCCGTGGCCGTGCGCGAGCAGGTTCCGGTGCCGAGCTACAGCCAGGCACAACTGGCCACGCTCCAGTCGCAGGTGGACCGGCACCTCGCCGACTACGACGGCGGCAAGCAGATCGGGATCAACCAGATCGAGTACCAGGACGGCGGAATGGTGCTGACGCTGCCCTTGCCCGGCGAGAAGGCCGCCCGCGCGTTGACCGAACCGGTGCGCGCCCAAGCTGATCCGGACTGCCCGTCCGGCTCGTCGTGCCTGTGGGACGACACCGGCTACGAAGGCGTGCGGCTCGCCCGCTCGAAGTGCGGCCCGGTCACGCTGAGCGCGCCGTTCAACGCCAGCGTCGGCTCGTTGCACAACAACAACTACAGCCAGACCGTGCTGTTCAACTCGGCCGGGCACTTCCTGAACGCGAACCAGTACCCGACCCGGATCAACGACACCGGTGTCGGCGCGCGCTGGTTCGTCCACCACTGGGAAGCCTGCCCCTGATCGCGGTACCTCGGCGGCACCCGGGCGGAGAACCGGTGACGAGGACGGCGGTGCGCGTCTGCCCGCCGTCCTGCCGTGACCGACTTACACGAACCCCAACACGCCTTGGACGACCGCAGCCACCGCGATGAGCCCGGCGGCCACCTTCCACCTCGTCTGCCGGTCGTCCTCGGTTTCCCACTGGAAAGCCAACTTCCAGGCGATGCCGAGCGCGATCACGGCCACGATCGGCGCGAGGAAGTTGATGCTCTCGTCCTTCACGACCACACCGTCGACCCGCACGACGCTGCGGCTGCCCAGGAAGATCACGAACGGCAGGGCCAGGAGCACGACGGCGGCCACGATCAGCTTCACCTGTCTGTTCATGCGGCTTGGACGTGCGGTCCCAGCCACCGGTTGCACCCGGACCGGACATCGCACGGCGACCCGGCAGGTACGTCGGGGCGGATTTCTCCGCCTCTGCGGACGTGCGCCACCGTGTGACTGCGACGTCGTGGGTCCGAGCCGAGACGTCGAACGGCCCGTCGCGGAGCTGGTCGTCCAGCGCCGGCTTCGAAACCGGAATCCCCTTCCGGAACCGGGCCACCGGTCCGCGCCGTGCGGAGTTCGACGGGCTGTGCGATCGGGGCGTCGGCAGGCTGCCCGAACGCCGGTAGGCGGTCAGCGGGTGGTGGAGAACGTGGATGCGCCGATCCGTCGGCCCTTGTAGAGCAGGGCGCTCAGGTCGATGAGGGATTTGAGCTGGCCCGCGAAGCCCGTGATGTAGTCGAAGCAGCGCACCGCTTTGGCCAGCGCGTCGACGTTGTCCTGGGCGGCGGTGAGGGCGTTGAGGGCTTTGCTCAGGCGGGTTTCGGCGTCGGGCAGGGTGGTCGAGCGGAGCTTGTCGAGGGCGGACCGGATCTGGTCGATCCTGGTCTGGAGGCGGTTGTGCTGCTGTCGGCAGAGCGGGATCTCCACGTTGCAGGTCAGCGCGATCTTCTTGGCCTGGGTTGCCTGGAGGTCGACGTCGTGGGACGTGATCTGGCCGTTGACCGCGGAGATCCGCGCTCTGCGCTTGTCCACGGTGTCGGTGGCGGCCGCGACGCCGTCCTGAGCCTTGGCGTGTTGGCGTTCCACACGGGACTTGGCGTTGCCCAGCGCCACGACGGACACGCGGTCGCCCAGTTCGTAGGGGTTGTCGACGGTGCCCTGCCACGTCTCGGCCACGGCCGCGGCCAGCTGGACCAGGTCGCCGATCTTCGGGATGGCCGCGCCCGTGTCGGTCACCAGTGCGCGGAGCCGGGTGGCTTCCGGTTCGGTGGTCAGGGCTTTCCAGATGTGGCCCGTCGCGCGGGGCAGGTCGCCGTTGCCGCGCAGCACCTTGGTCAGCTCGGCCACCGCCGCGCGCGATTCCGGCAGGGGCCACCGGGAGGCGTTGTCCCAGGCGGCCACGGCCTTGCCCAGGGCGTCGACGTCGATGGTGCCGGTGGTGATCGTCTTGAGGAAGCCGCTCAACGCCGTCGCGGTCAGCGCGCGGTCGTCCGCGATGTCCACGCGGACCTGGAAGCTCTGCGGCACGGCGTCGAAGCAGCCGCCCGCCCACGTCGCCACGGCCTTCGGCGGCAGCAGGCCGACCGTGGCGATCAGGCCCGGTTGCGGCCGGTCCACCAGGCTTTCGGACGCCGAGGTCGTCAGCGAGGCCCACACGTCGATCCGGGACTCGACCTTCAGCACGGTGTCGACGGGGTCGCAGGCGGCGTCGGTGGCTTCGCCGCGGATCAGGTCGTTGGCCGCGGTGTCGTCGGTGTGGATGCCGAAGCCGATGGACACGGTGCGGTCCGCCACCAGGCCGTCCGCGCCGACCGCCACCTGGTAGTTGCCGGCTCGCGGCGCGGTCCAGGTGACCTCGGAGGTGGTACCGATCGGGGTGCCGTCCACGGTCCAGGTGTAGTCGGAGTTCCAGGGGATGCGCACGGTGAACTTCCGGGTCAGCGGGTCGACCCGGGTCACGTCGAAAGCGAGGTCGGCGGTCACCGAGAAGGCGCGGACACGGGCCTCCACCCGGCACAACGGCGACGGCGAGGCGAGGCGGCAGACCGACAGGGACGCGGTGTAGTGGCCCGGCGGGAGCGTCAGGGTCACGTCGGCACCGGACGGTTGCGCCACCGGCGCGCCGCCCTCCGGCTGCACGCTCCAGTTGAACTGCGACGCGCCGTTGACCGGGTTCGACGCCCTGAGCCGCACCGAAGTGCCGGTCACGGTGACCTCGGGGGTGGCGTCGGGCAGGCCGCTGTCCTGGGTGGTGAGGGTGCCGTCCACCCAGTTGAAGAACGTGGCGGCCTCGTCCTCGGCCCACACGTGCACCGCGTAGTCGCCGTGCGCCGGAAAGGTCACCGTGTACGAGGTCTCCCGTGCCAGGGAACGGGTTTCGTTCCACGGGGCGTTCGAGTCGGTGGAGGTGAAGCCGAACGAGAACCACTCCAGCCGACGGCCACCGCCCCGGCACGCCACGTCCGCGTCGAGCTGCCAGGAGAACGTGAACGTCAGTTCGCCGACCTCCGTCACGGACAGGCACTGCGGCGAGTGGGTGGCGTCCCACCGCCACCCGGGACCCGCCGAAGCGATGGCCGGTAACAGACCCGACCACACCAACGCGACCAGCACAACGGCGAGCAAGCGCCTCATGTCGACCTCCGCGGCAGCAGCGACTGATGGTCAGGTCGCGCGACCGCGCCCCGGCGTTAGCAGGGCGGCTGGAAATCGATGCCCTGGAGGTGCTTGTCCCACTCGGTGGCGGTGATCCGGGGCGTGGCCCGGCAGGCGAGGGTCGCCGCGTCGGCGACGTCGAGGTCCCAGATGTGCGCGGTCCGGTCGGTGCTGCCGGTGGCCATGGTCCCGTCCGGGGCGAACGCCACCGAGGTCACCGCGCCCACGTGACCGGTCAGCACCGCGCGTTCGGTACGGCTGTCCACGTCCCACAGGCGCACCGTGCGATCGGTTGCGGTAGAGGCGAGGGTGCGGCCGTCGGGGCTGAACGCCACCGACAGGACCACGTCGTCGTGACCGGTCAGCACGGTGGCGGGCTGGAAGTCCCGCACGTTCCACAGCCGCACGGTGCGGTCGTCGCCGCCGGTGGCCAACAGTTGCCCGTCAGGGCTGAACGCGGTCGTCGTCACGAAGTCGCCGTGCCCGGACAGGACGGCCACCTCGACGGGCTGCCCCGGCCGGCTCACGTCCCACACGCGCACGGTCCGGTCGTCGCTGCCCGCAGCCAGCAGCCGGCCGTCCGGGCTGAACGCGACGGGTTTGACGTTGAGGGCGAACCCGCCCAGCACGGCCATCTCCGCGCCGGTCGCCGCGTCCCACAGCCGGACGGTGTGGTCCCAGCTGCCGGACGCGACGGTGCGGCCGTCCGGGCTGAACGCCACCGACCACACCGCGTCGGTGTGCCCGCGCAGCGTGGCGAGCTTCGTGCCGGACGGCAGGTCCCACAGCTGGACGGTCCGGTCGCCGCTGCCGGTGGCCACGCGGGTCCCGGCCCGGTCGAGGGCGACGGAGAAGACGGTGCCGTCGTGGCCGGTTTCCAGCACGGTGCCGGGCTCGCCCGCCGATCCCCACACCCGCACGGTCCGGTCCTTGCCGCCGGTCACGAGGTGTTTGCCGTCCGGGGTGAACAGCACCGCGTTGACGTAGTCGCGGTGTCCCGCCACGGTGGTCGCGAGCGTGCTCAGCAGCCCGTCACGGGCTTCGGGGGTGGGTGCCAGGCGGTAGGCGCTCAAGCTCAGCTGCGCGGCCAAGGCCGGGTTCGCGGTGCGCAGCCCGACGGCTTCCGCGGCGACCTTCTGCGACAGCGCGACGTTGCGCTGCGCGGTCACCGCACTGTGCGCCCGCACCGCGTAAGCGGTCGCGACCGTGCTGACGACCAGCAGCGCCACCAGCGTGGCGACCAGGTACCGCATGCGCCTGGTCCGGCGTCGCACGGTGGTCTGCTCGGCGAGTTCGAGGGCCACCCCGGCGTCCACGAACGCGCGTTCGCGGGCGGTGAGCCGGGGCAGTTCACGGGCCAGCGCGAGCCGGGTGCCCCGGTAGAGCGAGCCGGGGTCGAGGTCGTGCGCCTCCCAGGCGTCGGTCGCGTCGGTCAGCTCCCGGTGCCGGCGCAGCCCGTCGCGGTCGTCGGCCAGCCAGTCCCGCATGCGCGGCCAGCAGCGCACGAGCGCTTCGTGGGTGATCTCCACGCCGGTCCGGTCGAGCGTGACCAGCCGCGCGCGGGCCAGGTGTTCCAGCACGGGCGCGGTGTCCGGGTCGAGTTCGCCGCGGTTGAGCCGGCGCTTGGTGTCCTCGGTGCCGTCGCCGAGCGCGACCAGCCGGACGAACACGTCGCGGGTGAGCTGCCGCCGCTCGGGCGGGAGCGTGTCGTAGGCGGCCTCGGCGGTGCGCGCGATCGCGTCGGCGATGCCGCCCGCCTGCCGGTAGCCGGCGAGGGTGAGCAGGGTTCCGCGCCGACGCCGCCAGGTCTCCAGCAGGGCGTGCGAGAGCAGCGGGAGCACGCCGGGCCTGCCGACGGCGTCCGCGACGACGGCGGGCACCAACTGGTTGTCCAGCCGGTACCCGGCGGCGGCGGCCGGTCCGGTGATCACCACGCGCAGTTCGTCGGCGGTCAGCGGACCGACCGGTAACTGGCCGTCGCGCAGCACGGCCACCAGTTCCGGGTGTTGGGCGCAGTGGCCGTAGAAGTCCGCGCGCACCCCGATCACGACGTGGTGCTCCAGCAGCGCCGCCACGAACCGGGCGCGCTCGTCCTGGTCCTGGCAGAGGGTGAACAGCTCCTCGAACTGGTCGACGACCACCAGTTCGCCGGGCTGCCCGGTGATCGCGGCCAGCCGGGGCAACGGGCGGTGGCCGGGCGTGATCACGACGGTCGGCCGCGTCCCGCGCGCGTGCACGAGCCCCGCGTGCAGCAGCGACGACTTCCCGGACCCGGACGGCCCGATGACCACCACGGCCCGCCGTGTGGCCACCAGCGAGCACAGGTCGGCGACCAGGGCGTCCCGGCCGAAGAACCGGGCGGCGTCGCCCTCGCCGAAGGCCGCCAGCCCGACGTAGGGCGCGGCGTGCCGGGCCGTCCCGACGACCTCCGCCGCCACGCCCCGCCACCGGGCCTCCCACTCGTCCGGGTCGCCGCCGCACGCGCGCACGTAGGCCAGCGCCACCTCCAGCGTCGGCAGCTTGCGGCCGCCGGCGGCCTCCGCGAGCGACGACGCCGAGAAGTGCGCCCGCCCGGCCAGTTCGCGGTAGGACGGGCCGCCCGCCCGTTCCCGCAGCCGCCGCAGACCGCCCGCGAACTCGGTCAGCGCGGACCCCTCGGCGTCCAGCGGACGCTCGGCTCTCGGCACCACAACCCCCCGGCCGTTGTCGTTGCGACGATCGTCGTCGAGCCTCGGCCAACGTAGCCGCCACGGCCCGAGGGGTCCGGGGTCGCGGTCGTGCCTAGTCCTCCGCCGGGCGGGAGCGGCGGGCGTAGGCGCGGGCCGCCCGTGCGCGGTCGCCGCAGCGGGTCGAGCACCAGTGGCGGCGGCCGTGGCGCAGCAGGAAGCGGTTGCAGGGCGGGGAGCCGCACGCGGTCAGGCGCTCGGCGTCCGGGCCGGTGAGCAGGTCTGCCGCGTTGGCCGCCAGCGCGGCCAGCGCGTGGTCGAGGATCTGGTTGACCGGGTGCGGCGACGCGCGGTGCGGGCCGGTCTTCTCGTCCCACAGGAGCAGCGCGGCGGTCGGGACGCGGGTGAGCGCGTCGTTGACGGCGGCGACCGCCGTGGGCAGGGCGGGCACGCCGGCGACCCGCGCGGCGAACAGCGAGCGGACCTGTTCGCGCAGCGCGCGCAGCTGGGAGGTGCACATCTCGGCGAGGCCCGCGTGCTCGGGCGCGAGGTCGTGGTCGGCCAGCCACCGGTCGGCGGACGCGGGCGCGCCGAGCAGGTCGGTGAACCGGCCGCCGGGCAGCGCCGGCGCGCTGTTGGCGAAGTCCAGCGCCGCGTACTGCTCCGCGCCCGGCGCGGGTGGGGGTGCGGCTTCGACGTCCTCGTGCATGTGCTCATGGTAGAGCTTGCGCTCATCCGTGAGAAACACTAGCGTCTCCTCACGGATAGAAACCATCCATCCGTGAGGAGATCGAGACCCGTGACGACCACCGAGCAGTTCCCCGTCCGCGTGTTCGGCGGCCCGACCGCCCTGTTCACCTACGGCGGCCTGACCTTCCTCACCGACCCGACCTTCGACGGGCCCGGCACCTACGGGCAGGGCACCGGCCGGGAGCTGGCCAAGACCGCACCCGCCTCGGCCACCCCGGCCGAACTGGGCCGCGTCGACGTCGTCCTGCTGTCCCACGACGAGCACCCGGACAACCTCGACAACGCCGGCCGCGCCCTGCTCGCCGACGTCCCGCTCACCTTGACCACCCCCGGCGGCGGGCAGCGGCTGGGCGAGGGCGCGAAGGGCCTGGCGGACTGGGAGACCGTCGAGCTGACCCGGCCCGACGGCGGCACCGTCACCGTCACGGCGGCGCCCGCCGTGCACGGTCCCGGCACCCGCGAGGAGGTCGAGCCCGTCACCGGCCAGGTCGTCGGCTTCGTCCTGACCGCACCCGACCTGCCCACGGTCTACGTCAGCGGGGACAACGCCTCGCTCGACGTGGTTGGGCAGGTCGCCGAGCGCTTCCCCTCGGTCGACACGGCGATCCTGTTCGCCGGCGCGCCGCGCATCCCGGTCGTGTTCGACAACGCGCCGCTCGTCCTGGACAGCGCGTCGGCCGCCGAGGCCACCCGGATCCTCGGCGCGCGCCGCGTCGTCCCGGTGCACTACAACAGCTGGAGCCACTTCTCCGAAGGGCGCGAGGAGCTGGTGGCGGCGTTCACCGCCGCCGGCCTGGCCGACCGCCTCGACCTGGAGGGATGAGCCGACGGGAGCGCGGGTGGCGGCACCCCCGGGCCGCCACCCGCTCCCGGTGGTCGTGCGCCGGGCACGCGGACGGCCGCTGGCTGTACTGCCCGGTGAGGTTGGGGACGCGGCCGGCGGGTGGTTGGCCGCCCTACGGCGCGAGCAGAGCCCACGGGTCGAGTGTCGGCGCCGCCTGCTGCCCCTCCGGGCAGCTCCGGCGGCGAAGGTGTCGGCGGCCAGGCCGATGTCGGACCCTTCACAACCTCCCGGGGCAGGACGGCTGGTCGAGGTCCAACCGGGACAGCTCGCGCCGTGACCGCACGCCGAGCTTCGGGTACGCCCGGTACAGGTGGTGCTCGACCGTGCGCGGGCTGAGGAACAGCTGTGCGGCGATCTCCCGGCTCGTGCCGCCCTCCGCCGCCAACCGGATCACCTGGAGTTCCTGCGGGGTGAGGCGATCCAGCGGGTCGTCGGCGGTGGGGGCGGCGGTCGGGCCGGAGTCGCCGGTGGCGTCGAGTTCGGCCCGGGCGCGATCGCTCCACGGCTTCGCGTGCAGCCGCGAGAAGATCTCCGCCGCCGAGCGCAGCGGAACCCGCGCGTCGCTGCGGCGCTTGGCTCGGCGTAGCCACTCGCCGTAGAGCAGTTCCGTGCGCGCCCGTTCGAAAGGCCGTTCACCGGTCGAGTGCAACTCCAGGGCGTGCAGGAACTGCGCCTCGTCGTTCTCCAGCACGGCGAGGCAGCGCGCCACGACCGCCTTGGCCCAGGGCAGCCCGCCTGCCCGCGCCCACGCCGCGAACCGGCGGAAGGCGGGTTCGGCCCGGCCCGGATCGCCCAGTCGCACGGCGGCTTCGAGCTGGTCGGGCACCGCCACGATCGCCGCCGTGGTGTACCCGAGCGGGCCGCGCAGCACGGCTCCCAGTCGGTCCACAGTGGACTCGTACCGGCCCAGGCCGAGATCGAGCAGGGCGAGGGCGGCCGTGCTCGCCACACCGCCGGCGTCGGGCGGCACCTCGGTCAGCTCCCGGCACCGCCGCTCGTCGCCCTCGATCGCCGCCGTCCGGGCGAGCACCGCGTTGAGCCGGGGGAGCCGCCGGTGCGACCCGGTGTCCCGGGAGATCCGCACCGCTTCGGCCACCGACGCGGCCGCGTCCCGGTGCAGCCCGGCCGAGACCTGCGCGCCCGCGAGGTCCTGGAGCACCTGCGGCAGCACGCCGATCAGCCCCTCCCGCCGGCAGCGCGCCACCTCGGCGGACGCGAGTTCCCTGGTCGTCGCGTCGTCGCCGAGGATCATCGCGCAGTAGGTCCGGCCGGGGTCGGAACCCGGCGCCCGCGCGACGTACTCGGCCAGCAGCGGCAACCCGGTCGCGAAATCGTCGTCCACCAGCGCGGCCAGGCCCCGCACCAGCGGATCGCCGCCGGCCAGCGCGTCGTTCGCGTCGTGCACCGTCGCCCGGTCGCCGCAGAACCAGGCGTACCGCGCCGCGGTGCGCGCCATCTCCACCGCCCGCGCCGGTTCGGCGGACCGGGTGTGCGCGACGAGCAGGCGGGCGGCCTCGCGCCCGTCCCCGAGTTCGAACTCCACGGCCGCCCGCACCTGCGCCAGGCCCGCGCGCGCCTTGGCGTCCCCGGTCAGCGGCTGCGCCTGCCGGGCCAGGTCGGCGGCCTGCCGCAGGTTCCCGGCGGCCGACGCCAGCGCCGCCGCCTCCGCCAACCGCCCGGCCCGCACGCCGTCGTCGACGGTGAGCTGCGCGGCCTGCCGGTACAGCCCGGCGGACGCGGCGAACGCCGTGCGCGCCCGTGCGCGTTCGGCCGAGCGCACGATCTCGGCGGCGACCCGCTCGTCGGGGGCGGTGGTGGCCGCGGCGAGGTGCCGGACCCGGCAGTCGGCGTCCGAAGTGGACGCGGCGAGCGCCTGGTGGACCTCGACCCGGCGCGCGAGCACGGCACCCTGGTAGGCGGCCGTGCCGATCAGCGGGTGCCGGAAGGTGATCGTCGTCCCGACGACGTCGAGCAGTCGCGCCGTCTCGGCCTGCGCCAGGTCGGCCAGGCCCACGCCGAGGAGGTCGGCGGCACCGAGCAGCGTCGGCAGGTGCCCGCGTCCCTCGGCCGCGGCGAGCAGCATCATCAGCCGGGTCCGCTCGGGCAGCGCGCCGATCTGCGCGCGGAAGCCGGCCAGCACGCGCTCGGCCACCGGCAGCGGCCCGGCGGCGACGTGGTGCTCCTGTTGGGCGGCGGCGAATTCGAGCAGCGCCAGCGGGTTGCCCGCCGACTCCGCGATCACCTGCGCCGGGGACGGCGGTGCCGGCCCGCGCTCGGCGAGCAGGCGCGCGGCGTCCGCCGCGTCGAGCCGGGCCGGGCGCAGCTCCGGCAGGTCCGGCGCGGCGAAACCGGTGTCCCGCGCGCCGAACAGCACGGCGACGCGTTCCGCGGCCAGCCGCCGGGCCGCGAACAGCAACGCGTCGGCGGTCGCGCGGTCGAGCCAGTGCGCGTCGTCCACCAGGCACAGCACCGGGCCGTCCTCGGCGACGTCGGCGAGCAGCGTGAGCACGGCGAGCCCGGACACGAACCGGTCCTGCCCGCCGGTGCGGCCCGGGTCCAGCACCGCGCGCAACGCCTCCGCCTGCGGGCCGGGCAGCGCGGCGAGCCGGTCCTGCACCGGCCACAGCAACTGGACCAGACCGCCGAACGCGAGATCGGCCTCGGCCTCGATCCCGCGCACCCACAGCACCCGCAGCCCGGTGGCGGCGTCGGCCGCCCACCTCAGCAGCGCGGACTTCCCGATGCCCGCTTCCCCGCGCAGCACCAGCGCGCCGCTGCGACCGGCCCGGGCCGCCGCGAGCAGCGCCTCGACCGCCGCCTGCTCGCCGGCCCTGCCGTACAACACGCCGGCCCCCCGTGACCGTGAGTGAGGTACGTAGGCCGAATCCCAGTACCCCGGTACCGAAACCCTACCGATTCGGCGCGGGCCCGCCCGGACCACGCTGAACGGCATGAACGCGCTGCCCCTCCCGCTCGACCCGGGTCTCCCGACCCCGCCGGACCCCCTGACGACGACGGGCGGCACCCGGTGAGCGCCCGGATCCCGGGGCCGTGGCTGGCCCTGCTGGCCGGTCCGCTCTCGTTCGGCATCGCCGGGCCGTCCCTGGTCCTGCCGGACGCGGCCGCCGCGCTCGGCACCGGGACCGCCGCGGTGACGTGGATCGTGACGGCGTTCGGCTGGGGCATCGCCGTCGGCACCCCGCTGCTCGCCGGGTTGCAGAGCCACCGGGGCGTCCGGGCCGCGCTGCTCACCTGCACCGCGCTGGTGCTGACGGGCGCGGTCGCGGTGGCGACGGTCGCGTGGCTGCCCGTCCTGATCGCGGGCAGCGCGTTGCAGGGGCTCGGCACCGCCGGGTTCACCACGACCGCCATGAGCCTCGCCGGCTCGGCGCGGGCGATGGGCCTGGTCACGTCCTCGCTCGCGGTGGTCGGCTCGGCGTCGCCGCTGATCGGCGACCTGGTCGGCGACGCGCTGGGCTGGCAGTTCGCGCCGGCGCTGCCCGCGCTCAGCCTGCTCGCCGTGCCGGCGGTGCTGCGGTCGGCCCCCGGGGCACCGCTCGCGCCGGCGCGTTTCGACCCCGTCGGCGCGGTCCTGGTGACCGCGCTGGTCACCGCGCTGGTGTTCGTGCCGCACGCCTGGCTGCCCGCCGGCGTCGCGGTCGTCGTCATCGTGGTTCTGCTGGCCGCGAACCTGCGGTCGCGGCCGGACGGGTTCGTGCCCCTCGCACTGCTGCGGACGCCGGTGTTCCTGCTCGCGTCCGGACTGGCGTTCGCGCTGGCGGTGGTCAACTTCGGGCTGATGTACGTGCTCCCGCCGCGACTGACCGGGGATTCCGGTTGGACCAGCGGCGAAGTCGGGTTCGCCATCCTGTGGCCGCTGCTGTTCGGCGGACTGGTGTCCTACGTGGTGGTCGCCGTGACGGCGAGGACGCCGTTCCGCGCGGTGGTGGTGTTGTTCCCGGCGCTCGCCGCCATCGCGCTGGTGCTCACCGGCACGAGCGTCGCCCCGGCCGTGCTGCTGGTCGCGCAGGCTTCGGCGTCCCTCGCGGCGGCCTCGGGCCAGGGCGTCTACGCCGTCCGCGCCGTCGACGCCGCCCGCTCGCACCGCCCGGCGGCGATGGGCCTGTTCAACCTCACCTACCTGCTGGGGGCCGCGTTCGGCCCCGCGATCGCCGCGCTCCTCTGAGGACTCCGCGCCTTGACCTCCACTCCAGTCGAGAGTCCACCATGGCCTGGACGAAGGGAAATCGAAGATGACCGTCTTGGTAACGGGGGCCACCGGGAACACCGGCCGCCACGTTGTTTCCGGACTCCTGCGCCGAGGTGAGCGCGTGCGCGCCCTCACCCGCGACCCCGCCTCCGCCCGTTCGAGACTTCCCGCGGGCGTGGAACTGGTCGAGGGCACGCACACCGCGCCCGCGACCTTGGCCGACGCGCTCGACGGCGTCACCCGGCTGCACATCACCGTGACGGCCGGGCTCGCCGACGTCGGCGCCGAACTGGTCGAACGCGCCGTCGACGCGGGGGTGCGCCGGATGACCGTCGTGTGGGGCGGGTACGTGGGGCCCGTCGAACAGGCCATGGCCGAGTCCGGGGTGCAGTGGACTCGGCTGGAGCCGCAGGAGTTCATGTCCAACGCGCTGACGTGGGTCGACTCGATCCGCGCCGAGGGCGTGGTCCGCGAGCCCTACGACCTGCCCGCCGCGGTGGTGCACGAGGCCGACATCGGCGCGGTCGCGGTCACCGCGCTGCTGGAGGACGGGCATTCGGGCCAGGCGTACAACCTCACCGGGCCGGAGACGTTCACCACGCGGGAGCGGATCGCGATCCTCGCCGAAGCCCTCCGCCGGGACATCGCGTTCGTCGAGCTGACCCACGAGCAGGCGGTCAAGCGCCTGCTGGACGACGGGGTCTCCCTCCAGGACGCCGAGTACGTCGTGGGCTGGCACGCCGACCCGCCCGCCGAGGCGAGCCGCGTGGTGGACACCGTCGAGCGGGTGACCGGCCGCCCGGCCCGCACGTTCGCGCAGTGGGTGGCCGAGCACGCCGACCGCTTCTGAGCCGACCGCCGCCCGGTCAGCCGGACTCCAGGCGCTTGGCCAGCAGGCGCGGCGTCGGGTGCTCGAAGACGTCGCGGACGGTGATGCGGGTGGCGGTCCGCTGGTGCAGGCGGGAGATCAGGCGGACGGCCAGCAGCGAGTCGCCGCCCAGCTCGAAGTAGGACGAGTCCGGGTCCGTCGGCGCGCCCAGGACTTCCTGGTAGGCGGCGGTGACCAGGTCGACGGTCGTGCCGTCGTCGTCGCGCGCGGCGACGGTGTCCGGGCGGTAGAGGTCGTGCAGCGCGGACCGGTCCACCTTGCCGGTCGCGGTCAGGGGGAGGGCGGCGCGCCGCGCCACGCGGTGGGGGAGCAGGGCAGGGGGCAGGTGGGCGCGCAGGTGCGCGATCACCTCGTCGGGTGCGGCCGGGGTGGTCTCGGAGGGGACGTAGACGCCGATCAGGTTCGGGTGCTCGTCGCCGACCGCGAAGACCGCCACCGCCGCCACGCCGGGGCAGCGCATCATGGCCCGTTCCACCTCGGCGGGTTCCACGCGCACGCCCCGGATCTTCACCTGCCGGTCGACCCGGCCGACGAAGGTCAGCCCGCCGGGACCGGTCCGCACCAGGTCGCCGGTCCGGTACAGGCGTCCGCGCGGGCTCGGCACGAACCGGTCGGCGGTCAGGTCCGGGCGGTCGTGGTAGCCCCAGGCGACGGTGGGGCCGCCGATGCGGAGTTCGGCGGTGTCGTTGTCCCGCGGCGTCAGCACTTCCTCGATGTGCGGCAAGGAGTGGCCGATCGGGACCACGTCGTCGTCGTGCAGGGCCCGGCCCACGGCACCGCCGATGTCCGCGGCGTGCGTGACCATGACGGTCTCGGTCTGGCCGTAGGCGTTGATCAGCTCCGCGTCGACGCGTTCGCACCACTGCCGCACGGTGCGGGCACGCGCCTCCTCGCCGCCGATCACCACCAGCCGCAGGCACGGCGGCGGGGTCGTGCCGGTGGTGAGGACGTGGTCGGCCATCTCGTTCCACAGCGCGGTCGCCAGGTTGATCACGGTGACCCGGCGCTCGGCCACGACCGCGAACAGGGTGTCGATGGACGCCTGCGCGGTCCGCTCGTCGGTGACCACGGCGGCACCGCCGAACAGGGTCGGGTAGATCTCTTCGCCGCTGGTGTCCCAGATGAGCGACGTCAGGTTCAGCACGCGGTCGGACGGGACGATCCCGTAGCGGGCCCGTAGTGACGTCCCGGCGGCCAGCACCGCGCGGTGGGGCACCAGGACGCCCTTCGGGGCACCGGTGGACCCGGAGGTGTACATCAGGTACGCCAGGTCCTGCGGTCCGGTCGTCGCGCCGCCCGTGCCGGACAGGTCTTCGAACGGCAGGGCGGGCACGCCCAGGTCCGGCAGCGCCGCCAGGGACGCCGCGCGGCCGAGCACGGCGGTCGCGCCGGCCGCCGCTACGGCCGAACGAAGTCGGCTCGGCGGGTCCGCCGGGGACAGCGGCAGGTACGCGCCGCCCGCGTGCAGGACGCCCAGCGCGCCGGCGACGGTGGTCCAGTGGCGTTCGGCCAGCACGGCCACCCGCGCGCCGCGCGGCAGCGGACCCAGGCCGCCCGCGATCCGGTCGAGTTCGGACACCAGGCCGCGGAAGGTCAGCTCGCGGTCGCGGTCGACCAGGGCGAGGGCGTCGGGGGTGGCGGCGGCGACGCGGGCGAGTTCGGCGGTGATGCTCACCGGGCGTCCTCCAGGTGGGTGCGCAGGGCCGTCAGGTACTCGCCGGCCAGCGCTTCGATCGTGGCGTGGTCGAACAGGTCGGCGGCGTACTGGGCGAACCCGGTCAGCCCGGCGCCGTCCCAGGCCAGCTCCAGCTCCAGCTCGAACTCGCTCGTGCGGCCGGGCAGCGGGAGCGGTGTCGCGTCGACTCCGGGGAGCCGCAGGTCGTCCTCGGCGAAGTCCTGCACGGTGAACACCGCCTGGAACAGCGGGGTGCGCGACAGGTCGCGTGGTGGGGCCACCGCCGTCACCACGTCCTGGAACGGCACGTCGCCGTCGTCGTAGGCGTCGAACGCGACCGAGCGCACGCGGCGCAGCAGCTCCGGGAACCCGGGCGCGCCGGAGAGGTCCACGCGCATCACCACGGTGTTGGTGAACAGTCCGATCATCGACTCTTCGTCCGGGCTCTCCCGACCGGACAGCGGCACGCCCACGGAGAGGTCCTGCTGCCCGCCGCGCTGTGCCAGCACGGCGAAGAAGTTGGCCAGCAGCACCATGAACAGGGTCGCGCCGTGCCGCCGCGCGTAGTCGCGGGCCTGTGCCACGAGTCCGGGTTCGACGGTCATCGGCACGCGCCCGCCCTCGGCCGACCGGATGCGGGGGCGGGGCCGGTCGGTCGGCAGGTCCAGCGGGGGCGCGCCGCGCAGCCGCTGCCGCCAGCGGTCCAGGGCGGCGGGGTCCGGTGGTCGGGTGAGCCGCTGTTCGACCACGTCGAGGTAGCCCAGCGGCAGCGCGGGCGGTTCGTCGCCCCGGTAGAAAGCGGCCAGGTCGGCGCAGAACACCGGCAGCGACAGGCCGTCCGCGCACAGGTGGTGCAGCGCGGCGGAAAAGATGTGATCATCGGGTGCCAATCGGATCAGCAGCACCCGGAACGGATCTTCGGTGTCCAGCCGGAATGGCCGCTCCAGGTGCGCGGCGATTGCGCGGTCCGCCGCTGCGGCCGGGTCCGAATGTCCCGCCAAATCAACCCGATCGGGGGATATGGGGGCTGCGGACAACACGCGCTGTCGCGGTTCGTCGGCGATCGGACCGATCCGGGTGCGCAAAGTTTCATGCCGTCGGGTCAATGCCGACAACGCGCCGTCGAGCCGGTCGGCGGCCAGTGGTCCGCGCAGCCGGTGCGCGAACGTGATGTGATAGAGGCTGGACGGCCCGGTGAATTGTTCGGTGAACCAGATGCCGTGCTGGGCCGGGGACAGCGGCGCGATCCGTTCGGTGCTCCGGACAGCCTCGTTCGGCACGTGATCCCCCCGAATAGCCGGTATGCGGATTACCGATGTGATTGCGTGGTGAGCACCTTGTCCACGAACTGGCCGATGTTGCCGATCATCCGGGCGATGCGCTCGTCCTCGCCGATCGTCTCCGCCGGTTGCGGCACGGCCGGCTTGCGCCTGCGCCGGACGTAGGCGGAGCAGGCCAGGTCGGCGCACGCGTAGGTGCCGATCGTGTCGCCGTTGCGGCCCGCCGCACCGGCCTTCGGGGCGGCGAACAGCGCCACGTCCGACACGGCGTGCGTGGTCAGGCAGAACGCGCACACCGACTTGCGGAACGTCCCCGCGCGCGGGGGGTTCGCGCGCAGCGCCAGGCCCACGATCCCGTCGCCGCGCGGCAGCACGAGGTAGGCGTTGTTGACCGCGCGCGGATCGGTCCACCCCAGGAAATCGGTGACCGCCCAGTCGGTCGTCGCGAAGTCCGCGGGCAGCGACAGTTTTTTCGTCTCGCCCTTGGAACAGTTGACGAACGACTTTCGTATTTCTTCCGGATCGGCCGGGCGCACGCCTTTACCCCCGAATTTCGCACACGTCACGTCCTGGCCAGTATGCATGACGCGCCCCGTCGGTCAAACATCCGAAAGTAGTGTGTCTTCGGGTACACGGTCCCCCGGACCTGCGCAAGAGTGCGTTGGGGTGCAACCCGGGCGGGGGTCGGAGGTGATTGCGGGGCGTCGGACCCTGTGCTAGGAAGTGATCGGCCGCAGTTGTCGTAAATCGGCGTGGCGGCTGCTGGGCAGGGACCGTCCGGTCGGTGCGGAATCCGCGCCGGCTGATCACATTGTCGGCATCCGGGAAGGCGCGCCACCGACCGGCCCGCCGCGGTCGTGGTGCACGACCGACTTGATCGCGTCTGGGGAGACTTGATCGTGCCTGGGGAATGGAACGACACCGATTCGCCCTTTCCGGCCGGGCGGGGGCTGCACGAACTCGTGGCGGACCGGGTGCGGGACCGCGGCGACCGGCCGGCCGTCGTGCACGGCGCGGCCGAGCTGACCTACGCGCAGCTCGACGCCCGCGCCAACGGCCTGGCGCACCGGCTGGTCGAGTCCGGCGTCGCCGTGGACGACGTGGTCGGGTTGTGCGTCGACCGCTCGTTCGGGATGGTCGTCGGCCTGCTCGCGATCCTCAAGGCCGGCGCGGCCTACCTGCCGCTGGACCCCGAACTGCCGCCCGGCCGGATCGCGCAGATCACCGCCGGCGCGAACGCCCGCGTGTGCGTGGCCGACGACGGCTACCGCGCCCTGCTGCCCGCCGACGTGACGGCCCTCCCGCCCGAGGCACGCCCCGAGCCGGCCGGTCCCGATCGCGGCGCGTGCGGGGACAACCTCGTCTCGGTCTACTTCACCTCCGGCTCGACCGGCGTGCCCAAGGGGGTGGCGAGCACGCACGACGGCTGGGTGAACCGGATGACGTGGTCGCAGCGCACCCACCGGCTGCGGCCCGAGGACGCGGTGCTGCACAAGACGACCCTGACGTTCGACGACGCCGCGCTGGAACTGTTGTGGCCGTTGACGGTCGGCGCGCGGGTGGCGCTGCTGGACCCCGGCGCGCACCGCGACCCGAGGGCGATCCTGGACGCCCTCCAGGCGTACCGCTCGGTCTACCTCCAGGTCGTGCCGAGCATGCTGACGATGCTGCTGGACGAGATCGAGTCGGGCCCCGTCCGCGACCTGTCGGCGCTGCGGGACGTCACCTCCAGCGGCGAGGCGCTGCCCGCCACGACGGTGGCGCGCTTCCTCGCGCTGCTGCCGGGCGTGCGGCTGCACAACACGTGGGGCGCGACCGAGGTGTCCATCGACTCGACCAACCACACCTGCGGCCCGGCCGACACCGCCGCCACCGGGCCGGTCTCGGTGGGCCTGCCGATGCACAACAACCGGGTGTACGTGCTCGACGCCGATCTGCGCGAACTCCCCGTCGGGGCGGTGGGCGAGCTGTACATCGGGGGGCTGGGCCTGGCTCGCGGCTACACCGGCGACCCGGTGGCGACCGCGAAGGCGTTCGGCCCGGACCCGTTCACGCCGGGGCAGCGCGTGTACCGCACCGGGGACCGGGGCCTGCGCCGTCCGGACGGGACGGTCGAGTTCGTCGGCCGCGACGACCACCAGGTCAAGATCCGGGGGATGCGGGTCGAACTCGGCGAGGTCGAGTCGGCGCTGCGCCGCGCCCCGCTCGTGCGCGACGCCGTGGTGCTGCTGCGCCGCATCGGGGAGGCGGACCAGCTCGTCGGCTACGCCACGCCCGCCGATCCCGCGCGGCCCCCCGACCCGGCGGCGCTGCGGGACCTGGCGGCGCAGTGGCTGCCCGGCCACATGGTGCCCTCCGCGGTGCTCGTGCTCGACGCGTTCCCGCTCAACAGCAACGGCAAGGTCGACCGCTCGGCGTTGCCCGAACCGGACCGCGACCGCGCGGGCGACGCCGCCTACGTGCCCTGCGAGGGCCCGGCCCAGGAGGCGATCGCCGCGATGTGGCGCGAGCTGCTGGGCGTGCGGGTGGTCGGGGCCGACGACGACTTCTTCGACCTCGGCGGGCACTCGCTGCTGGCCACCCGGCTGTCCGCGCGCGTCCGGCAGCGCTTCGGCGTGGACCTGTCGGTGCGCACGGTGTTCAGCCGCCCCACGGTCGCCGAACTGGCCGAGGAGGTCGAGGCCCTGCTCGTGGCCCGGATCGACGACATGTCCGCCGAAGAGGTCGCGGCCCTGCTCGGGCCCGCCGACCGCCCGACACCGTGAGGAGCCGCCACCATGCCCGAACGCGATGACGAGGACACCCGCGCCTACCGGGTCGTGCTCAACGCCGAGGAGCAGTACTCGGTGTGGCCCGCCGACCGGGACGTGCCCGCCGGGTGGCACGAGGAGGGCACCACCGGCACCAAGGAGGAGTGCCTGGCGCGGATCTCCGAGGTGTGGACCGACCTGCGCCCGCTGAGCCTGCGGCTGAAGATGGCGGAGGGCGCGCCGTGACGGCGTTGACCGGCAGGCTGTCCGCCGGGCCCGCCGACCTGCTCGACGAGGAGGTGCTGCGGCCCCAGTTCGAGCGTGAGGTCCGGCACCTGCTGCCGTACTACCTCGCGGTGGAACGGGTGCTCGCGCTGGAGTACCGGCGGATGGGCCTGCTGTCCGCCGAGCAGGCCGACGACGTGCTGCGGCTGCTCGGCGAGGTGCGGCCGCAGGCGCTGGCCGCCGATCCGGCGGCGAACCTGTCCGACATCGCGTTCGCCCTGGAGCGGCACGTGGAGTCCGGCGTCGCCGTGCCCGTCCCGGCCTGGCACGTCGACCGCAGCCGCAACGACCTCCAGGCGTGCGCGCAGCTGATGTTCGCCCGCGACCGGCTGGCCGCGCTCGGCGTCGACCTGCTCGGCCTGGCCGAGGCGGCCCACCGGGTGGCCGCGCGCCACCTGGACACGCCGATGCCCGGCTACACCCACCACCAGGCGGCGCAGGTGTCCACGCCGGGGTTCCACCTGGCGGCGCTGGGCGAACGGCTGCTGCACACCGGGCGGCGGCTGCTGGCCACGTTCGACGGCGTGGACGGCTGCCCGCTGGGCGCGGGCGCGATGACCGGGCAGCACCTGCCGTGGGACCGGGACCGGATGGCCGCGCTGCTCGGGTTCACCGCGCCGGGCCGCAGCGCGCTGACCGACGTGGCCTCGCGCGGGTTCGTCGCGGAGATCACCGCCGAGCTGTCGGTGTTCGGCGTGACGCTGAGCCGGTTCGCCACCGACCTGATCAACTGGACGGGCGGCAGCCTCGGGTTCGCCGACCTGCCCGACGAGTTCTGCGGCATCTCCTCGGCGATGCCGCAGAAGAAGAACTTCCCGGTCCTGGAACGCATCCGGGGCCGCACCGCCCACCTGACCTCGTGCCACGTGGACGTGGCGCTGGGCCAGCGCGGCACCCCGTACACGAACCTGGTCGAGGTCTCCAAAGAGGCCGGTGCGCAGTTCTACGACGCCCTGGACGCCGCCCGGTCCACGATCCGGCTGCTCACCGCCGTGCTGGCCGGGCTGACCTTCCGCGCCGACCGGATGCGGGCCGCGTGCGAGCGGGAGTACCTGGGCGGGTTCACCCTGGCGACGCTGCTCACGCTGCGCGCCGACGTGCCGTGGCGGCGGGCGCAGGTGCTGGCCGGGCGCTACGTGGTGGCCGCGCTGGACGCCGGGCTGCCGCCGGCGCGCCCGGACGGCGGCCTGCTGGCCCGGCTCGCGGCCGACGAGGGCCACGCCGTCGCCGACCCGGTCGCGTTGCTGACCGAGGCGTTCGACGTGGACGCGAACCTGCGCGCCACGCGCACCACCGGTTCCGCGCACCCCGACGCCGTGGCCGCCGAACTCGCGGCGCAGGCGGGCGAACGGGACCGGCAGGGCGCGCAATGGGCGCTGCGGCGGGAAAAGCTCGACCGGGTACACGACATCAGGTAGCGCGGACATCGGGGGGACGGGCAGGCCATGCTCTTCGACGGCATCACCGACGCGATCGGCCACACGCCGCTGGTGCGGCTGCGCGTGCCCGCGCCCGAGGGCGTGGCGGTCTACGCCAAGCTGGAACTGCAGAACCTGTTCGGGATGAAGGACCGGGTCGCCGCGAACATCGTCGCCGAGGCCAAGCGGCTGGGCGCGCTGCCCGACGGCGCGCACATCGTGGAGAGCTCGTCGGGCACGATGGCGCTCGGGGTGGCGCTGGTCGGCACCGCGCTGGGACACCCGGTGCACATCGTCACCGACCCGCGCATCGACCGCATGACGCTGGCGAAGCTGCGCGCGTTGGGGTGCCGGGTGCACGTCGTGGAGAAGATGACGTCGCACGGCTGGCAGAGCGCCCGGATCGAGCGCCTGGAGCAGCTGATGGCGGAGCTGCCCGGCGCGTTCTGGCCCCGCCAGTACAGCAACCCGGACAACCCGGCCGCCTACCGCGCGCTGGCCGCCGAGATCCTGGCCGACGTCGGCCCGATCGACGTGCTGGTGGGCTCGGTGGGCAGCGGCGGCTCGCTGTGCGGGTCGTCGCGGGCGCTGCGGGAGAGCCTGCCGGACCTGGTCGTGGTGGGCGTGGACTGCGTGGGCAGCGCGCTGTTCGACCAGCCCGACGAGCCGCGCCGGTTGCAGAGCGGCCTGGGCAACAGCCTGCTGCCGCAGAACCTCGACCGGGGCCTGATCGACGAGGTGCACTGGCTCAACGACCACGAGGCGTTCGCCGCGGCCCGCGCCCTGGCCGCCGAGCAGCAGATCTTCGCGGGCAACACCTCCGGCTCGGTCTACCGGGTGCTCACCGACGTGGCGTCGCGGGCCGAGCCGGGCACCCGGATCGTGGGCATCTTCCCCGACCGGGGCGACCGGTACGCCGACACCGTCTACAGCGACGAGTTCTGGGCCTCCTCGGGCCTGACCGGGCTGCCGGTGGCGCGGACGCCGGAGCCGGTCGACTACGGCACGACCGTCACCGGGTGGTCGCGGTCGGCCAACAAGAGCGGCGCGGACCTCGACCGGCACCTGCTGTTCGTGGAGGCCAACACCACCGGCACCGGGATGCTCGCGCTCGACCTCGCCCCGGGCCTCGGTCTCACCCCCGTGCTGCTGACCAGCAAGCCCTCCCGGTACGCGGGCCTGGCCGACACCGGTGCCGAGGTGTTGGAGTGCGACACGAACTCGCCGGTCGCGCTGCGCGCGGCGATCCAGGAGCGGTTCCGCCGCGACGAGCTGGCGGGTGTCACGAGCACCAGCGACTTCTACGCGCCCGCCGTGGCGGACCTGGCGACGTGGCTCGGCCTGCCGCGCAACCCGGTCGACGCGGTGCGCACGTGCCGCGACAAGTCGTTGCTGCGGGCCAGGCTGGCGCAGGCGGGGGTGCGGCAGCCCCGGTTCGCCGTGCTGCACGAGCCGGTGTCGCCGGACGCGGTGGCCGACGCGGTCGCCCTGGTGGGTCTGCCGTGCGTGGTCAAGCCGGTGGACGACTCCGGCTCCAACGAGGTGCTGCTCTGCCACGACGCGCACACCGTCGCGGCACAGGCGGAACGCATCCTGGCCGTGCGCACGAACGTGCGCGACCTGCCCACCGCGCGGTCGGTGCTGGTGGAGCAGCACCTCGCGGGCGAGGAGTACAGCGTCGAGCTGTTCGGCTGGAACGGCGACACGCACCGGGTGGGCGTGACGCGCAAGTCCGTCACGCCCGGCCCGCGCTTCGTGGAGCACCGCCACCTGTTCCCGGCCCCGCTGCCCCCGGACGTGGCCGACGAGGTCGTGGACACCGCGCGGCGGGCCGTCGCGGCGGCGGGCGTGGTGCTCGGCGCGACCCACACCGAGATCCGGTTCGGCCCGGACGGCCCGGCGGTGGTCGAGATCAACCCGAGGCCGGCCGGCGGCATGATCCCCGAGCTGATCCGGCTGGCCACCGGGGTGGAGCTGCTGGAGCAGCAGGTGCGGGTGGCCGCCGGGCTGCGCCCCGACCTCACGCCGGCCCGCGCCGGCCACGCCGGCATCGCGTTCCTGCTCGCCCCGGCCGAGGGCGTGCTCGCGGAGGTCGCGGGCGTCGACGCGGCGCAGGCCGTGCCCGGCGTTGAACGGGTCACCGTCACCGCCCGTCCGGGAGCCCCGGTGCGCCCGCCCGCCAACGCCTACGACCGCCTCGGGTACGTCATCGCCGTCGGCACCTCGCCGTCCGAAGTGGACACCGCGCTCGACGGCGCCCTGGACCGCATCGGCATCCGTCTGGAGGACGCCCGGTGATCGAACTGCGCAGCGACACCTTCACCCTGCCGACGCCGGACATGCTCAAGGCGATGGTCGACGCGCCGCTGGGCGACGACGTGTACGGCGAGGACCCGACCGTGCGCGAACTGGAGGAGCTGGCCGCCGACGTCACCGGCAAGCAGGCGGCGTGCCTGATGCCCAGCGGCACGATGGCCAACCTCGCGGCGATCCTGGCCCACGCCGGCCGCGGCGCGAAGGTGCTGGCCGGCGACGAGAGCGACATCTACGTCTACGAGGCGGGCGGACCGTCCGTGCTCGGCGGCGTGGTCCTGGAACCGGTCCGGACCGGCCCGCGCGGCACGCTCGCGCTCGACGACCTCGCGCGGGGCTTCCCCGACGACCCGGAGGACCCCCAGTTCGCGCTGCCCGCCCTGCTGTGCCTGGAGAACACGCACAACCGGTGCGGCGGCCGGGTCCTGCCGGACGACTACCTCGCGGCGGTGCGCCGGTTCGCCGACGAACGCGGCGTCGCCGTGCACCTGGACGGGGCGCGGCTGTTCAACGCCGCCGTCGCCTCGGGCGTGCCGGTGGCCGACATCGTCGCGCACGCCGATTCGACGCAGTTCTGCCTCTCCAAGGGCCTGGGCGCGCCCATCGGGTCGATCACCGCCGGTTCGGCGGAGTTCATCGGACGGGTGCGCCGGCTGCGCAAGATGCTCGGCGGCGGGATGCGGCAGGCGGGCGTCGTCGCGGCGGCCGGGATCGTGGCGATCCGGGAGCACGCGCGGCTCGCCGAGGACCACGAGCACGCCCGGCTGCTCGCGGCGGGGCTCGCCCAGGTCGACGGGATCGAGCTGGCCTACCCCGACGTCGAGACGAACATCGTGATGTTCCGGGTCGTGGACGAGCGGTTCACCTGGCAGGCGTTCGTCGCCGCCGCCGCCGCGAAGGGCCTCGCGCTGGCCGAACTCGGGCACGGCCGGGTGCGCGCGGTCACCCACTCCGGGGTGACCCGCGAGGACGTGGAGCGGGCGGTGGCGATCGCCGGCGACGTGCTGCGAGAGGGGCCCGGGCGATGACCACCGGCACGGGCGTCTACCTGTTCCCCGCGTCCCGGGCGCAGTACCAGCTGTTCTTCGTGCAGCAGGTGCTCGGCGACGAGCCGACCTACCACGTGCCGCTGTGCTACCGGCTCGGCGGCGAGGTGGACGTGGCGGCGCTGCGCCGCGCGGTGGCGTTCAGCGTCGCCCGGCACGAGGCGTTGCGCACCCGCTTCGCGCTTTCGGACGGGCGGCTGCTCCAGGTCGTCACGCCGGAGGCGGACGTGGAGTTCACGGTCGGCACGGGCGGCGCGGTGGCCGACTGGGCGCGCCGGGAGGCGGCCCGGCCGTTCGACCTGGAACGCGGCCCGCTGTTCCGCGCCGCGCTGCACCACGGCGACGACGGCACCGCGCTGCTGCTCACCATGCACCACATCGTCTGCGACGGCTGGTCGGCCAACCTGGTGCTGGACGAGGTCGTGACGGCCTACGGCGCGTACGCGACCGGCGGCGAGCCGGTGCTGCCCGAGCCGGATTTCCAGTACGCCGACTACGCGGGCTGGCAGGACGAGTGGCTGACCGGCCCGGCCGCCGCCGCCCAGCTGGACTTCTGGCGGCGGGCGCTGGCGCACCCGCTGCCGGTGCTGCCGACCGGGCGGACCGCCGCGCCCGCGCAGTCGGGGGCGAGCCTGCCGTTCGACCTGCCGGCCGACGCGGTGGCCCGGCTGCGCGCCCTGGCCGCCGGGTCCGGCGCGTCGCTGTTCATGGTGCTGCTGGCCGCGTTCACGGTCGTGCTGCGCGAACGGCTCGGCGACGACGTGATCGTGGGCACGGCCTCCGCGAACCGCGCCCGGCCCGAGTTCGACGGCACGGTGGGCTTCCTGGTCAGCACGCTCGCGATCCGGACGAGCCTGGCCGGCCCGCTGACCTTCCGCGGCCTGCTGGAGCGGGTCCGATCGTCCACTCTGGACGCCTTCGCGCACCAGGACGTGCCGTTCGAACTGGTCGTGGAGGAGGTGAAACCGCCGCGCGCGGCCGACCGCCACCCGGTGTTCCAGGTGCTGTTCACCTACAACGACCTCGGCGACGGCCGCCGGTCGGCGGCGGGGGTGGAGTTCGCGCCCGAGCTGCTCGACTCCGACACCGCGAAGTTCCCGATCTCGTTGGAGGTCAACGAACTCCCCGACCGGCTGGAAGCGGGTGTGGAGTACCGGGCGGACCTGTTCACCGCCGAGGAGGTCGCCGCGCTGGCCGAGCGCTACCGCGAGGTGCTGCGGGCCGCCGCCGACGACCCGGACGCGCCGGTGGCGACCGATCCGGCGGGCGCCGCGGTCGCCGACGACTGGGACGAGCCCGCGCCGTACGCGCCGCCGACCACCGCCGTGGAGGTCGCGCTGGCCGAGATCTGGGCGACCGTGCTGGGCCGCGACGCGGTCGGCATCGACGACAACTACTTCGAGATCGGCGGCGACTCGATCCGCAGCGTGCAACTGCTGGCCCACGCCCGCGAACGGGGGCTGGGCGTCAAGATCACCGATCTGGTGCTGTGCCAGACGATCCGCGACCTCGCGCCGCTGGTGACCGACGTGGTGCCGGAGACCGCGAGCGCCGCCCGGCTGGACCTGCTCGCCCCGGCGGACCGCGAACTCGTCGGACCCGACCTCGTGGACGCCTACCCGTTGACCGCGCTCCAGGCCGGGATGCTCTACCACAGCGAGTCCTCGGAGTCCGAGCAGCTGTACCACAACGTGGCGACCTACCACCTGCGCGGCGAGTACTCGGAAGAGGCGTGGCGCGGGGCCGTGGCGGAGGTCCTGGAGCGGCACGAGGTGCTGCGGACCTCCTTCGCCATCGCGGGTTTCAGCGAACCGGTGCAGCTCGTGCACGCCGGCGTGCCCGCGCCCGTCACGTTCGAGGACGTGCGCGGCACCGACGTGGAAACCGCCGTCTCCCGACGGTTCCGCGCCGAGCGCGCCCGTCCGCTGGACTGGACGGCACCGCCGCTGGTCCGCTTCCACGTGCAGCGCCGCGCCGACGACGAGGCGCAGCTGTGGATCGTGGAGCACCACGCGGTCATGGACGGCTGGAGCGGCCGGTCCCTGTTCGCCGAACTGCTCAACCTCTACGTCCGCCGGCTCGGGCACGACCGCGAGGTCCCGCCACCGCCGCGCGCCCGTTTCCGCTCCTACGTCGCCCTGGAACGGGCCGCGCTCGCCGATGCCGGGCAGCGCGCGTTCTGGGCCGAGCGGCTGGGCGACGCGACGGCGGGCGCGCTGCCGCTGGGCGGCCCCGCGCGCGGCAAGCCGGACATGGTGATGGCCGAGGCCGACCTGCCCGACCTGGGCGACGCGCTGGTGGCGCTGGCGAGCCGGCTCAAGGTCCCGGTGCGGGTCGTGCTGCTCGCCGCGCACCTGCGGGTCATGGCGCTGGTGTCCGGGCGCGACGACGTGGTGACCGGCGTGGTCTACAACGGGCGCGGCGAGGAACCCGACAGCGACCGGGTGATCGGGCTGTTCCTCAACACCGTGCCGTTCCGGCTGGACGTGGGCGGGGGCGGCGCGGCCGACCGGAGTTGGGCGGACCTGGTCCGCCGGGTGGCCGCCGAGGACGTGGCGATCCAGCCGAACCGCCGCTTCCCGCTGGCCGAGGTGCAGCGCGAGAACGGCGGCGCGCCGCTGTTCGAGACGTTCTTCAACTACACCCACTTCCACGTCTCGCGCGGCGCGCCGGACGCCTCGGAGCTGGCGGTGGTGGACGAGGACAGCCTGGTGCCGACGAACTTCCCGTTCGGCGCGGAGTTCTACCGCGACGCCGACACGGGCCGGTTCGCGCTCGGCCTGCGCCACGACCGCACCCGGCTCGACGTCGACCGGGTGGACCGCATCCGGGGCTACTACGAGGCCGTGCTGCGCGCGATGGCCACCGACCCGGACGGGCCGCACGCCGAGGCGGACCTGCTGCCGCCGGCCGAGCACGCCCGGCTCGCCGAGTGGAACGCCACCACCCGCCACTACGACCGACCGCACGTGCTGCACCTGCTCACCAGCCGCGACCACCCGGACGCGCCCGCGGTGCGGTTCGCGGGCGGCACGCTCACCTACGCCGAGTTCGACGCGCGCGCCAACCGGCTCGCGCACCGGCTGGTCGAGCGGGGCGTGCGGCCGGGCCGGTTCGTCGGGGTCAGCGCCCGCCGGTCGGACGTGCTGGTCGTCGCGCTGCACGCGGTGCTGCGGGCGGGCGGCGGGTACCTGCCGCTGGACCCGGACCTGCCGCCGGCGCGGATCGCGGAGCTGGTCGCGGAGGCCGGGCCGGTGCTCGTGCTGGCGGACCGGGACCTCGACGGCGCGGTGCGGCTGGAGGTCCCCGAGGACGGGCCCGCGACGCCGCCGGACGTGGCCGTGACGCCCGCCGACCCGGCGTACCTGATCTTCACCTCCGGCTCGACCGGGCGGCCCAAGGGCGTGGTCGTGTCGCACCGGGCCATCGCGAACCGGCTGCTGTGGATGCAGGAGGCGTACCCGATCGGCCCGGGGGACCGGGTGGCGCAGAAGACGCCGTACTCGTTCGACGTGTCGGTGTGGGAGTTCTTCTGGCCGCTGATGACCGGCGCGTGCCTGGTCGTGGCGAAGCCGGACGGGCACCGCGACCCGGCCTACCTCGCCGGGCTGATCCGGTCCGAGGGCGTGACGGTCGCGCACTTCGTGCCGTCGATGCTGAGGGCGTTCCTGGACGCCGAACCCGCCGGGCTCGCCGGGCTGCGCCGGGTGTTCGCCAGCGGCGAGGCCCTGCCGCACGACCTCCAGCAGCGCGTCCTGGCCCTCGGGGACGCCGAACTGGTCAACCTCTACGGCCCGACGGAGGCCGCCGTCGACGTCAGCCACTGGCGCTGCCGCGACGACGGGCGCGCGGTCGTGCCGATCGGCCGGCCCATCGCCAACGTGACGCTGCACGTGCTCGACGCGCGCCGCCGCCCGGTGCCGATCGGGGTCGCGGGCGAGCTGCACATCGGCGGCACGGGGCTCGCCGACGGCTACCGCAACCAGCCGGGACTGACCGCCGAGCGGTTCGCGGGCGGCCTCTACCGGACCGGCGACCTGGCCCGGCACCTGCCCGGCGGCGAACTGGAGTACCTGGGCCGGGTGGACGACCAGGTCAAGATCCGGGGCTTCCGGGTCGAGCCCGGCGAGGTCGAAGCCGCACTGTCCGGTGTGGACGGTGTGCGGGACTGCGCGGTCGTCGCCCGGGACGGCGCGCTCGTCGCGTTCGTCGTCGGCGACGCCGACCACGCGGCCCTGCGCGCCCACCTGGCCGAGCGGCTGCCCGCCTACCTGGTGCCCGGCGTGTGGCGGACCGTGGACGCGATCCCGCTGTCGCGCAACGGGAAGGTCGACCGCGGCGCGCTGACCGTGCACGAGGTGCCCCAGGCGGGGCGGGTCGAGCCGGCGACCGAGACCGAACGGGTGCTGCTGGAGTTGTGGTGCGAGGTCCTGGGCACCACCGAGGTCGGTGTGCTGGACACGTTCGCCGAACTGGGCGGGCACTCCCTCAAGGCGCTCAGACTGCTCACCGCCGTGCGCAAGGCGTTCGGGCGGGCCCTGCCGGTCAACGACCTGCTCGACGGCGGCACGGTCCGGTCGCTGGCCGCGCTGCTGGCACCCGACGCGGGCGCCGGCACCGACGACGTGCCGAGGCTGCGCGAACTGCGCGCGGGCGACGGCGTGCCGGTGGTGCTGGTGCACCCCGCCGCGGGCACCCTCGCCGGCTACCGGGACCTGGTGGCCGCGATCGACGCCCGGCGACCCGTGCTCGGCATCTCCGGGGCCGCCGCGCCGAAACCGACCGTGGCGGAGCTGGCCGGGCAGTACCTGGCGCTGCTGGCCGACGTGCCGCGATTCCACCTGGTCGGGTGGTCCTTCGGCGCGGTCGTGGCGCACGAGATGGCCGTGCGGGCACCGGAGCGGGTCACCGTGCTGGGCATGGTGGACCCGTCGTTCCCCGGCCAGTACGACCCGGAGCAGGTGGACGTGGCCGCCGCGCTGCGCGCCGAGCTGGGCGACGTCGCGCACCACGGGCTGCTCGCCGTGTACGAGGCGAACGTGCGGGCGCACGTCGCGCACCGGCCCGGCGCGTACCCCGGCGACGCGTTCTTCGTGCAGGGCTTCGAGAACCGGGAGCACGGCGCGGCGGCGCGCTGGGCGCGGACGGTGCACGGGCGGTTCAGCGTCCACGACCTGCCCGCCGGGCACTTCGACCTGGTCCGCCTGCCACACGTCGCCGAGGTGGCCGACGTGCTCGACGCGAGGGTGGGGGGACGGACGTGACGGGTGTCGGACACGGCCGCGCCTGCGGCACGTTCGGGGAGCTGCTCCAGGGCGTGCTGCCCGAGGAGGAGCGCGACTTCCTGGTGACGCTGCCGATCGCGGAGTTCTCCACGGCCAGCTTCGAGCTGACCGGCGAGCACGACCCGGTCGTGGTCGCACCGCCCACCAAGGAGAAGTCGCGCCGGCTGGTGGAGCGGATGCTGCGCGAGCGCGGCCACCGGGGCGGCGGCGTGCTGGACCTGACCAGCCGGCTGCCCGAGGGCAAGGGCCTGGCCAGCTCGTCGGCGGACCTGGTGGCCACCGCCCGCGCGGTCGGCGCGGCGCTGGGGCAACCGCTGGACGCGGGCGCGATCGAGACGTTCCTGCGGCACATCGAGCCCACCGACGGCGTGATGTACGAGGGGATCGTCGCCTACTACCACCGCGAGGTGCGGCTGCGGGAACGGCTGGGCTGCCTGCCCGCGCTGACCATCGTCGCCGTCGACGAGGGCGGCCAGGTGGACACCGTGCGGCACAACCGCATCCCCAAGCCGTACACCGACCGCGACCGGCAGGAGTACGCCGAACTGCTGGGCGTGCTGACCGGCGCGGTGCGCGCGCACGACCTGCCGGCCGTGGGCGCGGTGTCCACGCGCAGCGCCGAGCTGAGCACGAAGGTCCGGCCGCGTCCGCTGCTGGAGCAGGTGCGGCGGATCCACCGCGACGCCGACGCGCTGGGCCTGGTGCTCGCGCACAGCGGCACGGTGATCGGCGTGCTGGTCGCGGACAGCGATCCGTTGCGGGAGGCGAAGGTGGCCTACGTGCGCTCACGGCTGCGTGAACTGTCGCCGGCGGTGTCCACGCACACGTCCCTGTGCGTGGCGGACACGTGCCTGCCGTGGAAGGTCGGTGCCTGATGGAGGTCCGGGTGCCCGCGAGGTTCAACGGCCCGCCCGCGTCCGGGCAGGGCGGCTGGGTGTGCGGCCTGCTGGCCGGGCTCGCGCCGCCTGCGGCCGGCCGGGCCGTGGTCACGCTCATCGCCCCGCCGCCGCTGGACACCCCGATGCGCCTGGAACCCGGGCCGCGCCGCGCCCACCTGTGGCTCGGCGACGAGGTCGTGGCGACCGTGTCCGGCTCGAACGGTCCGATCGACGTGGTGGACCCGGTGACGCCCGCGGAGGCGGCCGAGGCGTCCCGGGGGTTCCTCGGGCACCGCGCCCACCCGTTCCCGACGTGCTTCGTGTGCGGCCAGGACCGGCCGGACGGGCTGCGCCTCGCGCCCGGACCGGTCGCCGGCCGGGCGGACACCGCGGCCTGCGGGTGGGTGCCGGGGGAGACCACCACCGAGGTGCTGTGGGGCGTGCTGGACTGCCCCGGCGGGTGGGCGAGCGACCCGCGCGCCGAGCCGATGGTGCTCACCCGGATGACCGCCGACGTCCTCGCGCCGCCGCGCGCGGGGCAGCCGCACGTGGTGGTGGCCCGCCGCGCGGAACGGGCGGGCCGCACCGCCGTGAACCTGACCAGCGTCTACGGGCCGAGCGGCGAACTGGTCGCCACCGCGTCGGCGCGCTGGACGGCCCTCGATGGCGAAGGGGTGTGACATGACGACGATCCCGGAGCTGTTCGCCCGCCAGGTCGCGGCCGGGCCCGACCGGGTCGCCGTGACCGGTGCCGGCGGCACGCTGACCTACGCCGAGCTGGACGACGCGTCCGCACGGCTGGCCGGCGCGCTGCGGGCGCGCGGGCTGCGGCGCGGGCAACCGGTGGCGGTGGCCCTGCAACGCTCACCCGCCCTGGTGGTCGCGCTGCTGGCGGTGGTCCGCGCGGGCGGCTGCTACCTCGGTCTCGACCCGCACGACCCGCCCGCCCGCCGGGAAGCGCTGCTGGCCGATTCGGGCGCGCTGCCGCTGGCCGAGGCCGACCTGGCCGCGTCCGGCCCGCGCGGCGAGGACGTGCCGGTCGGGCCGGACGACCTGGCCTACATCGCCTACACCTCGGGCTCGACCGGGACGCCGAAGGGCGTCTGCGTGCCGCACCGGGCCGTGGCCCGGCTGGTGTCCGGGCCGGACTTCCTCGACATCGCGCCCGACGACGTGTTCCTCCAGTACGCGCCGGTCGCGTTCGACGCCTCCACGCTGGAGCTGTGGGGCCCGCTGCTCAACGGCGCGACCCTGGCCGTCGCGCCGCCCGGCGACCTCGCCCCCGCCGAGCTGGGCGCGTTCGTCCGCGACGCGCGGGTCACCGTGGCGTGGTTGACCGCCGGGCTGTTCCACCAGGTCGTGGACGCGGCCTTGGCCGACCTGAAGGGCCTGCGGACGCTGCTCGCGGGCGGCGACGTGCTCTCACCGCCCCACGTGGACCGATTCGTGGCCGGCCTGCCGGAGACCGCGCTGGTCAACGGGTACGGCCCGACCGAGAACACCACGTTCACCTGCTGCCACCGCGTCACCGCCCCGCTCACCACGCCGACCGTGCCCGTCGGCACGCCGATCCGGGGCGGCCGGGTCCACCTGCTCGACGACGACCTGCGGCCGGTGCCCGACGGCGAGGTGGGCGAGCTGTACGCGTCGGGCGCGGGCCTGGCGCACGGCTACCTGAACCGGCCCGGCGCGACCGCCGACCGGTTCCGGCCCGACCCGACCACCCCCGGCGGCCGGATGTACCGCACGGGCGACCTGGCGCGCCGGCTGCCCGACGGGGCGCTGGAGTTCGTCGGCCGGGTGGACGGCCAGCTCAAGGTGCGCGGCTTCCGGATCGAGCCGGGCGAGGTCGAGGCGGCGCTGCTCGCCGACCCGGACGTCGCCGACGCCGCCGTGGTCGCCCAGCCCGACCGCTCCGGCGGCCGCCGGCTGGCCGCGTTCTACACCAGCGAGAACCCGGTGTCGGTGCCCGAACTGCGCCGCGACCTGGCTGCCCGGCTGCCCCGGCACCTGGTGCCCGCGACGTTCACCCGGCTGCCGGCGCTCCCCTTGACGCCCAACGGGAAGCTCGACCGGGCCGCGCTCGTCGCGACGCCCGTGCGCACCCGCTCCGGGGTGGACGCCGACTACCGGGCACCCGAGGGGCCGGACGAGTCGTGGCTGGCGCAGCTGTGGGCCGACGTGCTGGAGCTGGACGCGGTGGGCGTGGACGACGACTTCTTCGAACTGGGCGGCCACTCGCTGCTCGCCACCCTGATCACCGCCGAGATCGGCAACGAGCGCGGCCTGTTCGTGCGGGCCCGCACGTTCTACGAGAACCCGACCGTCGCGGAGCTGGCGGAGCACCTGACCGGGCTGGAGGAGCCGCGATGAGACTCAGCGCCCCGGCGGGCTGGGAGGACGTCGACCTCGACGCGGTCGACCTGTTCGACCCGCGCACCTACTCCGACGGCGACCCGCACCCGGTGTGGCACGCCATGCGGGAGCGCGCGCCCGTGCACCGGCAGACCCTGGACGACGGCCGGTCGTTCGCGTCGGTCACCCGGCACGCGGACGTGAGCGTCGTGCTGCGCGACCACACCAGGTTCACCTCCCGGCGCGGCACGCTGCTGTCGATCCTGGGCGGCGTGGACCCGGCGGGCGACAAGATGATGGCCGCCAGCGACCCGCCGGTGCACACCGCGATGCGGGAGCCGATGGCGAAGGTCCTGTCGTTCACGGCGTTGCGCTCGCGGCACCCGTCCGTGCTGGAGGTGGCGCTGCGGCTGCTCGCGCCGATGGCCGGCGGGCAGCCGTGGGACGTGGCCGAGGACTTCGCGGGGTTCCCGATGGCGTTCACCGGGGCGCTGATGGGCCTGCCCGAGGCGGACTGGCCGGAGCTGACCCGGCTCACCACCATGGCCATCGCCCCCGAGGACCCGCTGTTCGGCGCGGAGGCCGGGCACGGTTCGCTGGTCGCCGCCCACCACGAGCTGTTCGAGTACTTCGCCGAGCAGGTGCACCGCCGGGGCGAGCGCGACGACCTGGTGGGCTTCCTCAAGGGCATGGCGGTCGGCGGGCGGCGGATGCGCGTCGACGAGATCGTCTTCAACTGCTACAGCCTGCTGCTGGGCGCGAACGTCACCACCCCGCACGCCGTGGCCGCCACCGTGCTGGCGTTCGCGGAGCACCCCGCCGAGTACGCGCGGCTGACCGGTGACGAGCGGCAGGTCGCGGTCGCCGTGGAGGAGGGGCTGCGGTGGTCGTCGCCCGCGAACCACTTCATGCGCTACGCCGTGGCGGACACCGAGCTGTCCGGGCGGCCCGTCCACGCCGGCGAGGCCGTCGTGGCGTGGCTGGGCTCGGCGAACCGCGACCACCGGGCCTTCGCCGACCCGTACCGGTTCGACGTGGCGCGCACCCCCAACCGGCACGTGGCCTTCGGTTTCGGGCCGCACTACTGCATCGGCGCGCCGCTGGCCCGCATCGCGCTGCGCCTGCTGTTCGGCGAGGTGGTGCGGCTGGTCGAGCGGTTCGAGACCGCCGGGCCGGTCGCGCACCTGAGGTCCAACTTCGTCGCGGGCATCCGGAACCTGCCGGTCCGCGCGGTCCTGCGGCCCGGTGCCGCCGACGAGCTGAGGAGGTACGCCGATGTCGCCACCGCCTCGGCGCGGTAAGTGGCTGCTGCGCAAGCCGGACCCGGCTGCCGCCGCCCGCCTGTTCTGCTTCCCGTACTCCGGTCTGGGCGCGTCGATGTTCGCCCGCTGGCCTGCCCGCGTGGGCGCGCTGGAGGTGTGCGCGGTGCAGCCGCCGGGGCGGGAGAACCGCATCCGGGAGCCGCACTACGGCGACTACCCGGACCTCGCCGCGCAGGCCGTGCCCGCGCTGCTGCCCTACCTGGACCGGCCGTTCGCGTTCTTCGGGCACTGCGGCGGCGCGCTGGCCGCGTTCGCCACGGCCGCGCACCTGGCGCGCACGGGCGGGCCGACGCCGGCGGTGCTGTTCATGTCCTCCCAGGTCGCGCCGCACGACGGGCCGTTCGGCCGGTTCCTGTCCATGACCGATGCCGAACTCGGCGTGGAACTGGGCGAACTGACCCGCGCGATGGGCGGCCGGCCGGACCCGGACATGATCGAACTGGGTCTGGGCGTGCTGCGCGACGACATCGCGGCCAACCGGCACTACCGGCTCGACGCCCCGCTGCCGCTGCCCTCGGACGTGTGCGCCATCGGGTGGTCGGCCGACGTCGAGATCCGGCCCGACCAGATGGGCGGCTGGCGCGAGTACGCCCCCGACGCCGGGTTCTCCGCCCCGGTGCTCGACGGCGGGCACCACGCGTTCCTGTCCGCACCCCAGAACCTGCTCGTCGAACTGGAGCAGACCATGACCAAGTCACTGGCCCGAACCGGGGGGACGCGGTGAGCGAGTACGTCCTGTCCTGCTACCTGACACCGCCGGGCCCGCTCGCGGTGCTGCAACCCCGACACGACCAGAACGTCAGCCTGTGGCGGCGCACCGCCGACGAGGTCGAACTGGTGCGGCTGTGGGAGGTCGAGCGGTTCAGCGGGCAGAAGCACCACTACTGGCCGCTCTACACCGCCGAACGCGCCGAGACCGTCCTCAGTGGACTCCTCGCGCAGGAGGGGCTCACGCTCGCCGACATCGGCACCACGTGGGGCACGCCCGGCCTGCCGTCCGCCCGCGACCTGCCGATCCCGGCCGGTGCCGAGGACTACGCCGTGCACGCGCTGGCGCACCTGTTCAGCGGGCTGCTCATGGACGGCACGGCGTTCCGCGAGGGCACGATCGTCGCGATGGCCGTGGACGCCGCGCCCGACTTCGTGCTGGAGCAGGACGCCAAGCCGTACTGGTACGCGGGCGCGGTGTCCGTGCGCGGCGAGATCACCTACGCGCCGGTGGAATCCCCGGCCCCGCTGTACTCGGCGGCGGAGCAGCTGTTCGGCAAGGAACCGGGCACGCTGATGGCGCTGGCCACCGCGTGCGCCACCGAGATCGTGTTCGACGTCGAGGGCGTCACCGCGCTCAACCTCTACGGCGGGCGGGTGCACCCGGTGTCCGAGGCCGTGCCGTTCGTGGGCGCGATGGTCAAGGCGGCCGGCGACCAGCTCGCCGGGCGCGACCTCGACCCCGCGTTCACGGTGGAGGAGCACCACCAGAGCGCGGTGATGAAGCACGTGCAGCGGGCGTGCGAGCTGATCGCCGCGCGCAACGTGCGCAGGCTGTGCGATCTCGGCGGGGTGGACCCGACCACCGCGTACCTGTCGATGAGCGGCGGCTTCGCGCTGAACTGCCCCACCAACACCCACCTGCTCGACACGTTCGGCTTCCGGGGCCTGCTCACCCCGCCGTGCGCCAACGACTCGGGCCAGTCCTACGGCCTGGGCCTGCTCGGCTTCTACGGCGAGGGCGTGTTCGACACCGCCCGGCACGACCTGGGCGACGCCTACCGGGGGGCGCTCGCCGACGACCTGGACGAGGCGCTCGCCGAGTTCGCGCCGTGGGTGCTGGACGTGTCGGACTTCTCGCCCGGGCAGTTCGTCGTCGACGTCACCCGCGCGCCGCTGGCCTGGGTCGACGGCGCGGCCGAGATCGGGCCGCGCGCCCTGTGCCACCGCAGCCTGCTCGGCGACCCCCGGTCGATGAAGACCAAGCAGCTGCTCAACGAGCACAAGCAGCGCCAGTGGTGGCGGCCGGTCGCGCCGGTGGTGCTGGAGGACGCGGCGGGGGAGTGGTTCGCGAGCGACCGGCCGTCGCCGTACATGCTGGAGGCGGTCCTGGTGCGCCCCGAGGTGCGCGACCGGGTGCCCGCGATCCTGCACCTCGACGGCACCGCCCGGCACCAGACCGTGACCGAGCGGGTGAACCCGCTGCTGCACCGGGCGATGACCGCGTTCCACGCCGAGACCGGCGTCCCGATCCTGTGCAACACCTCCCTCAACGACCGCGGCGAACCGATTGTGGACACCGTCGCGCAGGCGCTCACGTTCTGCGTGCGAAAAGGCATCGGCGTGCTCTACGCGTCCGGAAAGCGGATCGGACTCCGGGTCGACGGGACGGCCGCGGACATTCCGCCGCGAACCCGTCGGGAAGATTTATTCGCCGACCAGGAATCGGATCGCGACGCGGCCTGGCGGCGGTGGACCGACGCCGGTTATTCGGAAAGCGCGATGTACCTCATGACGCAACTGCCGCAGTTGCGGGACGAGCCCGACCCGGAAGGCGCCGAGGACGTCAACGGGCTCGCCGACTATGTTGGCTCGGTCGACCCCGCGTTCGGGTTCTGGGTCGACGAGTTCCGGCGCGACCAGGGTCCTGGCGCGCGGTTCCCACCCCGAAAGGCGCGGTAGATGAGCGGGCGGATCGGCGGACTGTTCCGGCAGGCGGACTTCCGCAACCTGTGGCTCGGCCAGACGCTCTCGCTGTTCGCGGCCGAGATCACCGCCGGCGTCATCCCGCTGATCGCGGCGCTGACGCTGGACGTGAGCGTGTTCGAGATGGGCGTGCTGTCGGCGGTGACGTTCCTGCCCTACCTGGTGATCAGCCTGTTCGCCGGGGTGTGGCTGGACCGGCTGCCCAAGCGGCGGATCATCGTCGGCGCGGACCTGGTGCGCGGCGCGCTGCTGCTGCTGATCCCGCTGGCCAGCCTGCTCGGGATGCTCGACCTGACCTTCCTGCTGGCCATCTCGGTGCTGGTGGGCGCGGCGACGGTGGTCGCCGACGTCGGCGCGTCGTCGTTCCTGCCCAGCGTGGTGGCGCGCAAGGACCTGGTCGAGGGCAACGGCAAGCTGGAGATCAGCAACAACGCCTCGCGGATGGCGGGCGAGGCGGTCGGCGGCGCGCTGGTGCAGGTGTTCTCCGCCCCGTTCGCGCTGCTGTTCAACACCGTCGCCTACGCGCTGTCGGGTCTGTTCACGCAGCGCATCCGGGTCCGCGAGGACGCCGTGCCGGACGACGACGAGGACGACGAGCAGGCCGACGGCACCAAGGCCGACTTCTGGCGCGAGATCGGCGAGGGCCTGCGGTTCGTCTTCGGGAACCCGATCGTGCGCACGCTGGCCATCACGGCGCTGCTGTTCAACCTGTTCACGTTCTTCATCGAGCCGGTGTTCCTGATCTTCATCACCCGCACGCTCGACCTGGAGCCGATCTACATCGGCCTCATCCTGTCCTCGTCCGGGGTGGGCGGCGTGGTCGGCGCGGTGATCTCGGGCTGGGTGTCGCGGCTGATGCCGCTGGGCAGGCTGCTGGTCGTCACGCAGTGGCTGGCCGGCGGCGCGTCCCTGCTCATCCCGGTGGCCACGCTGGTGCCCAGGCCGGCGGCGGTGGTGCTGATCATCGTCATGCACTTCGTGGACGCGGTGATGGTCATCGTCTACAACGTCAACCAGCGCAGCTACCGCAGCGCGGTCACGCCGGACGCGCTCCAGGGGCGGATGAACGCCTCGATCCGGATGATCGTGATGGGCGTGTGCCCGGCGGGCGCGCTGCTCGGCGGCGTGGTCGGCGAGGTGCTCAGCGCGACGACGGCCCTGGTCATCGGCTCGCTGGGGATCCTCAGCTCGGGCGTCTACATCGCGTGCACCCGGATCCGCTCGGTGAAGGAGATCCCGACCGAGCTGCCCACCACCTGACCGGACGTCCCGGCCGGCGCGAGCACGTCGCGCCGGCCGGGACCCGGGGTCAGATGGCGGCGGCGATCCCTCGGGCCACCGCGTCCCGGTCGACCTTGCCGCTGGGGGTCCGGGGCAGTTCGGGCAGCACGGTGATGGACTGCGGCACCGAGTGCGACGGCAGCACGGCGTCCAGCGCGGTGAGCAGCCCGGCCACGTCCAGTTCCGCGCCCGGCTTCGGCGTCACGGCCGCGCGCAGGCCGCGCGCGCCCTCGCCCGCCTCCACCACGACGCACACCGCCGCGGCCACGCCGGGCTGTTCGAGCAGCCACGAGTCGACCTCCAGCGGGTTGACCCGGTAACCCCGGATCTTCACGTCGTGGTCGATCCGGCTGAGGAACTGCACCACGCCCCCCTCCACCCGGACCAGGTCGCCGGTGCGGAACAGCCGGGTGTGGCCGTGCGGCGTCGCGGGCACCTCGACGTAGCGCCGGGCGTTGAGGTCCGGCTGGTTGAGGTAGCCCAGCGACACCGGCAGCCCGGCCACCAGCAGCTCGCCGACCTCGGGCACGGCCGGGTCGGTCGGGTCGACCAGCAGTTCGGTGCCGGGCAGCGGCACGCCGATCGGCGGCAGCGCCGGCCACGACGAACTCGGCCCGGTCAGCACGTGCGCGCTGACCATCGCCGACTCGCTCTGCCCGTAGTGGTTGGTCAGCCGGCACCCCGGCAGGCGGGCGAACAGGGCCCGGATCGCCGGCGTGCACAGCAGTTGCTCGCCGGCGGTGTTGATCTCGACCAGCGCCAGGTCCGGGACCGGTTCCTCGGCGGACGCGGCGGTGGCCAGCATGTTCAGCGCGACGTTGGGCAGGAACAGCCGCTCGACCCGGTGCTCGACCAGCCAGTCCAGCAGCTCGAACGGGTCCTGCCGCAGCTCCTCGGGCACGATCAGCAGCGTTCCGCCGCCGCCGAGCGTGCCCAGCACCTCCTGGAACCACACGTCGAAGTTCAGCGGCGCGAACTGCGCGGTCCGCAGGTCCGGGCGAGGCGAGTGGGTGCGCTGCCACTGCGCCATGTTGTCGATGCAGCTGTGCGGCACCGCCACGCCCTTGGGCCAGCCCGTCGAGCCGGACGTGTAGATCACGTACACCGGCAGGTCCGCCGCGCACGCCACCGCCGGGTGGTGGTCGCCGCCGCCGGCCGGCGGGATCGGCACGGCCGAGGCGAAGTAGGCGTCACCCGCGCTGAGCACCAGCGACGCCGCGCTGTCGGCGAGCATGTGCGCCAGCCGGCGCGGCGGGTAGGAGGCGTCCAGCGGCACGTAGGTCGCGCCCACGGTGGCCACGGCCAGGAACGCGGCGACCACCTCCGCGCTGCGCGCGCCGGTCACGGCCACCCGGTCGCCGGGCCGCACGCCCTTCTCGTCCAGCAGGCGCGCGATCTCGCCGACCCAGCCGTGCAGCTCGGCGTAGCTGAACGACCGGTCGCCGTCCACCACCGCCGTGCGCGGCGACCGGGCGTGCCCGGCCAACGACGCCAGCAGGCACGGCGGGTCCGCCGGGCCGCCCCACAGTCCGGTCATGTGCCCTCTCCATCGTCGCGGCCCAGGCCGTGCTCCCGCATGATCCGGCACAGCTCGACGCCCGGTCCGGGCGTCGCGCGCAGGCCGGCCATGATCCGCGCCTGCACGTCGGGCGCCTTCTCCTGGCTGAGCTTGAACATCGAGTCCACCGACTCGACGTGGAACCGGAACGCCCCCACGCCGGGCAGGATCCGCGCGAAGTAGTCCAGCGAGGTGTCGTTGGACCAGCCCGCGCCGAAGGACTTCTCGAACACCTCGGCGGTCAGCTTCACCACGGCCATGGTCACCCCGCGGTCCGGGATCGGCTCCACCCGGCCGTGCACGTGCACCGACACGAAGTCCCAGGTGGGCGCGGCGGGCGTGGTGCGGTAGAGCGCGGGCGTGATGTAGGCGTGCGGTCCGGTGAAGATCAGCACCGCCGGGGTGCCGTCGGCCAGCGCGCGCCAGTGCGCGTTGGCGCGGTTGAGGTGGCCCCACAGGGTGGTGCCGGCCAGGTCGCCGTGCTCCGGGCTGCCCGGCGCGGTCACCACCGGCAGGTGGGTGGCGAACGGCGTGCGCGGGCCGTTGCTGACCAGGGTGGCCAGCGGGTAGTCGCGGACGATGGCGCGCGGCCACCGGTCGTCGTCGGCGCGGTACATCGGTGGCACGTGCATCCGGCGGCCTCCTAGACCGGCTGGTCGAGGATCGAGCGGACGATCTCGCCCGCCCGGACGGCCGTGGTGGACAGCAGCCCGGCGGACAGGCCGTGCGACGGCTCGGCCACCGCGCCCTGGAGGTAGATGCCGCAGCGCACCGAGTCGGAGGTGACCACCCGGTAGTCGCGGTCGAGCACCGGGCGGCCCGCGTCGTCCAGCTTCGCCAGGCCGCGCAGCAGGGGGCCGGGGTCGGCGGGCCGGTAGCCCGTCGCGTACACCGCCGCGTCCACCGCGAGCGTGCCCACCACACCCGTCGGCAGGTACTCCACCTGCAACGACACCTCGTCCCCGGTGGTGCGCACCGACCGCACCCGCGACACGTTGACCACCCGCAGCCGGGACGCCCCGGTCACCTGCTCCAGGTAGCGCCGCCGGTACAGCTCAAGCGACAGGTCGGCGTCCACGACCGAGTAGTTCGTGTTGCCGTGGTAGGCCATCAGCGCGGCCCGCACCGACGGCGGCGAGTCGTAGAACAGGTCCACCGCCTCGGGGTCGAACACGCCGTTGGTGAACGGGCTGTCGTCGGCCACGCTGTAGCCGAAGCGGGAGAACACCGCGATCACCTCGGCGCCGGGCAGGCTGTGGTGCAGGTACCCGGTCACCTCGGCGGCGCTCTGCCCCGCCCCGACGACCGCCACCTTGCGCACCCCGCGCGCCCGCAGGTCGTCCACGCGGTGCAGCAGCTCGCTGCTGTGCCACACGCGGTCGCCGCAGGTCAGGTCCGCCGGCACGTGGGGGACCAGGCCGGTGGCGATCACCACGTTGCGGGCGCGCCGGACGGTGGTGCGCCCGTCGCGGCGGACCACCACGTCCAGGTCGGTCACCGCGCCGTCGCGGGTCACCGGCTCCAGGCCGACGATCTCGCTGCCGTAGGTCACCGCGTCGGCGAAGTGCCCGGCCACCCACTCCAGGTAGTCGTGGAACTCCACCCGCAGCGGGTAGAGCGTCTTGGCGTTGATGAACTGCGGCAGCCTGCCCTTGGCGTGCAGGTAGGCCACGAAGCTGTGCCGGCTCGCCGGGTTGCGCATGGACACCAGGTCCTTGAGGAACGACACCTGCATGGTCGCCCCGTCGATGAGCATCCCCCGGTGCCAGCCGAACCGGGGTTGGCGCTCGTAGAAGTCGGCGGACAGCGTGCCCGCCTCCTCCAGCGCCACGGCCAGCGCCAGGTTCGACGGGCCGAACCCGACCCCGACCACATCGGCGGCGGGCGTGTCCCCGCGCGGTACCGCAGCCACTTCGCCTCCCCGGGTCGTGTCAGATCAGGTCGAGCAGTTCGTCGTCGAGCAGGTCCTCCATCGCCAGCAGCCCGGCGGAGACGGCGAAGTAGCCGGCCGTCAGCTCGGGGCTGCGCGCGAGCGCCCGCAGCAGCGCCAGCCGCGACTCGGTGACCTCCAGCCGGGCCAGCGACAGCGTCGCCTGGTAGCCCTCGGCCAGCGCGTCGTCGCGGCGTTCGGCGAAGTCGGCCAGGGCCGCGTCGAGCCGCGCCGGGTCGTCCAGCGCGCCGCCGACCGCGTCGGCGAGCAGCTCGGCCTGGGTGAACGCGTTGGTGATGCCCTGGGCGCTGATCGTGTCCAGGTGGTGCCCGGCGTCGCCGACCAGCGCCCAGCCGGGGCCGGCGGCCTGCCGGAAGAAGTTGCGCTGGTCGCCCGTGCCGACCAGCCGGTCCGCCTGCTCGCCCCGGGCGAGCTGCTCGAACACCTCGGGGGCGGTGGTGGCGACGGCGTCGAGGTGGGCCGCGCGCGGGTCGGCGCGCACCCGGTCGAACTCGGCCTGCGGGAAGTAGGTGGCCAGCATCGTCTCGCCGTCGTGGGTCGGGATGGTGGCGATCCAGCGGCCGGTGCGCTCGTGGAAGCCGAACCCGGTGTCCAGACCGGCCCAGCGCGAGTAGTAGACGCAGCTCAGGCGGGGGTCTTCGACCGAGGTCCGGGCGCCGACCAGGTCGGCGACCCGGGAGCGCATGCCGTCCGCGCCGACGACCAGGCGGGCGCGGGCGGTGCCCTCGGAGCCGTCGGGGGAGCGGAACCGCACCCCGGTCACCCGGTCGCCCTCGGCGAGCACGTCCACGACCGGGTGGCCGTCGGCGAACTCCGCGCCGGCGGCGGCCGCGGCGTCGACCAGGATCTGGTCGAGCACCTGCCGGCGCGGCCCGTAGGTGGCCGTCACGTCGCCGAGCGCGGGCGCGGGGCCGGCCAGCCGCACGTCGGCCACGTGGTGGTGCACCGCGGTCAGCGGCGGGGCGCCGGAGGCGATCACCCGGTCCAGCACGCCCCAGCGCGCCAGGCGGGCGACGCCGGGCTGGTGGATGTAGAGGGTGGACATGGTGTCCGCCGGGAACCGCGCCCGGTCCAGCAGCAGCACCCGGTGGCCCCGGCGGGCGAGCAGCAGCGCCGTCGAGGCGCCCGCGCAGCGCGCCCCGACCACGACGGCGTCGTACATGCCCGGCCCCCCTCGAATACCCCCGGACGGCGTCCCCCGGACGCGGCCCCCAGTGCGCCGAATAGCCGGGAATGCGATAGCGGAACATCATCGAACAAAGCGGTCCGATTTCTGTCTCCTGCTCGCAACGTAACTGATCGCCGGGCCGCGCGCAACGCCCCGAAATGGTCGTCGGTACGGGGTAAAAGGCCGTCGGTAGACGCCTTGACAACCTCTGGGGTGACTGCTGTAGTGGCCTGGAGGGCAGTTGTCGGCACTAGGGGAGCGATGACGCTGGGGTGTCCGCCGCGGTAACTCGGCGGTGGTCCGATCGGGTGTTCGGCGAACCGATCGGGTGAATTGAGTAGCCGGTCCGGTATCGGTCGGGAATTCCGTCGTCGGGTCGGTCGAGTCGGTTTGCGCGCGGGCGGTGTCGGGAATTGTTTCCGCGACGCCGGCCGACGCCTGCCCCGGGACGGATGGGAATCACGATGGTCGACAGCGTCGCGCAAGCCAGGCGAGAGCTACTGCGGCGGATGCTCACCACCGCGCCCGACGCGGCGGACCGGGAGGCCGGGCCCGCCGAGCGGTCGGGCCGGCTGCCGACGTCCGCCGCGCAGCAGCGCCTGTGGTTCCTCGACCAGCTCAACGGCCCCAACTCCGCCTACAACGTCGCCTTCGTGCTGACCTTGCACGGCGACCTGGACACGGCGGCCCTGTGGGGCGCCCTGGACGACCTGGTGGCCCGGCACGAAGCGCTGCGCACCACGTTCGAGGTCGTGGACGACGAGGTGTTCCAGGTGATCGCGCCCGCGCCCGCACCGCACCGCGAGACCGTCGACCTGCGCGACGACCCCGGCTCGGCGGACCGCCTGGTGGCCGACGCGGCGGCCCGGCCGTTCCGGCTCGACGGCGAGCCGCTGGTGCGCGCCCTGCTGCTGCGCACCGGCGGGCAGGACCACCGCTTGGTGGTCAACCTGCACCACATCGCCACCGACGGCTGGTCGGAGGGCGTGCTGTTCCGCGAACTCGGCGTGCTCTACACGGCCCGCGTCCAGGGGCGCGACCCCGGGTTGCCGCCCGCCGCCCAGTACGCGGACTACGCGGCGTGGGAGGCGGGGCAGGCGGGCGGGTCGCTGTTCGCCGGGCAGCTCGCGCACTGGAAGCAACGCCTGTCCGGCGAACTCGGCGAGGCGAGCATCCCGGCGGACCGCCCGCGCTCGGCCGACGCGGGCACGCGGGGCGCGTCGGTGCCCGTTCCGGTGCCGCCGGACCTGCGCGCCCGCTTGGGCGGCACGTCCCTGTTCACCGGGGTGACGACCGCCTTGGCGGTGCTGCTGCACCGCTACAGCGGCGAGGACCGGGTGGTCGTGGGCGTGCCGGTGGTCAACCGGACCCGCGCGGACTGGGAGAGCGCGGTCGGGTTCTTCGCCAACACCGTCGCGCTGCGGCTGGACCTGTCCGACGACCCGACGCTGGCCGAGGTCGCCGGACGGGTGAGCGCCGAGACCCTGGACGCGCTGACCCACCAGCACGTCCCGTTCGACCGGGTGGTCGACGCGTTGGACGCCCGGCGCGATCCGGGCATGAACCCGGTCTTCCAGGTGATGTGCTCGGTCAACGAGGCCACCGCGCCGCCGGAGATGGCGGGCCTGGCCGTGACGCTGCGGTCGCTGGACAACGACACCGCGAAGTTCGACGTCGAGTTCGCCGTGGAGTACGAGGGCGACGCCGTGGACTGCCGCTTCGAGTACGCCACCGACCTGTTCGACGCGCCCACGGTCGAGGCGCTGGCCCGCCACTACCGGGTCGTGCTCGACGCGCTGCTGGCGCAACCGTCGACCCGCGTGGGCGAGCTGGTGCTGGCCGACGAGGCCGAGGCCACGGCCACCGTGGACGGGGTCGAGGTGGTGCTGCGCGACCGTTACGGCAAGCCCGTCCCGGTCGGCGTGCCGGGGTTCGCGGACGGCAAGCGGGTGCGGCTGCTGCGGGACGGCGCGGTGCGCGCGCTCGACGCGGCGGCGCGGACCGGACCGTCCGCAGAGGACCACGTGGAGCCCGCGACGCCGACCGAGTGGGCGCTGGCCGAGATGTGGCAGGAGGTGCTCGGCCTGGCCCGGGTCGGCCGGGAACAGCACTTCTTCCGGGGCGGCGGCGGGGACTCCATGCTCGCGACCAAGGTCGTGGTGCGCGTGCGCCGCAAGTGGAAGGTCCGGGTCACCGTCCGGCAGATGCTCAAGTTCCCGGTGCTCAAGGACTTGGCGGCGCACATCGACGTGCTGCTGCCCGAGGGCGGCCCGCCGGCCATCGAGTCCGAGCCGGCGTCCGCCGAGGTGCCGCTGTCGTTCGCGCAGCAGCGCCTGTGGTTCCTCGACCAGCTCGAACCCGACAGCGCCGCCTACAACATCGCCGAACTGCTCGACGTCGAGGGCCCGCTGCGCCCCGACGCGCTGGAACGCGCCCTCAACGCCGTCGTGGCCCGCCACGAGGCGCTGCGCACGACGGTCGTGGTCGTGGACGGCGTTCCGTTGCAACGGATCGCGCCCGTAGCCGACCTCAAGCTGTCCATTGTGGACGCGCTGTCCGGCGAGTCGGCACGGGCCGCCGCCTGGCGGGACGCGGACCTGCCGTTCGACCTCGCCGCCGGACCGCTGCTGCGCGCCACCCTGCACCGCGTCGGCCCGCAGCGCCACCTGCTCGCGTTCACCTGGCACCACCTGGTGTTCGACGGCTGGTCGCAGGACCTGTTCTTCCGCGAGCTGAGCGCCTGCTACGCCCGGGAGACCGGCCTCGACGTCCCCGTGCCGCCACCGCCCGCCATCCAGTACGCCGACTACAGCCGCTGGCAGCGGGCCGCGCTGCGGGACGCCGAGCTGACCCGCCTGCACGACTACTGGTCGGCCGTCCTCGCCGACGCGCCCGGCCTCCTGGAGCTGCCCACCGACCGGCCGCGCCCGGCGGTGCGCGGCACGAAGGGCGGCAGCCTCGCCGCCCGGCTGGAACCCGGGCTGGTGCGCGACCTGCGCGCGGTCGCCGAGCACCACGGCGTGACGCTCTACCTGGTGCTGTTCGCCGCGTTCAACGCCCTGCTGGCCCGGCACACCGGCCGGGAGGACCTGGTCGTCGGCGGCACCACCGCCAACCGCGCCACACCGGAGACCGAGAACGTCATCGGCCTGTTCGTCAACACCCTGGCGCTGCGCACCGACGTGTCCGGCGACCCGTCGTTCGGCGACCTGGTCGGCCGCGTCCGGGACGGCGTCCTGGGTGCCTACGCCCATCAGGACCTGCCGTTCGAGCAGGTCGTGGACCTGCTGCGGGTGGAGCGCTCGCCCAGCCACTCGCCGCTGTTCCAGGTGCTGTTCGACTACCAGGACGGCGGCTGGGCGGAGCTGGCGCTGCCCGGTCTGCGGGTGGCGCAGGTGCGCGGCGAGGACAACGCGGCCATGTTCGACCTCACCCTGGTCGTGCTGACCGGGGAGGACGGCCTGCACAGCGACCTCCAGTACGCCGCCGACCTGTTCGACGAGGCGACCGCGCGGCTGCTGCTGGCCCGGTGGGAGACGCTGCTGCGGTCGATCGCGCGCACCCCCGACGCGCGCCTGCACGAGCTGGACCTGCTGCCCGCCGCCGAACGCGCCCTGGTCACCGCGACGTTCGGCGCACCCCGCCGGGTCGACCCCGGGCCGGGCCTGGTGCACGAGCGGGTCGCCGCAGCCCGGCCCGACGCGGCCGCCCTCGTGCACGGCGACCGGACGGTGACCTACGGGGAGCTGAACGACCGCGCCGACCGCCTCGCCGCCCGACTGGCCGCGCTCGGCGTCGGCCGCGGCGACCGGGTGGTGGTGTGCGCCCCGCGCGGCGTGGACTACGTGGTCGGCTCGCTGGCCGCGATGCGCGCGGGCGGCGCGTACACGCCGGTGGACGCGGCGTTCCCGCCCGCCCGCATCGGCCACGTGCTGGGCCTGTCCCGCCCGGCCGCCGTGCTCGTCACGCCGGAGACCCGAGCCCTGGTCGACCACCCGACCGTGCTGGAGATCGACGCCGACCACCCCGCCGCGCCCGCACCGCGCGTGGTCGTCGGCCCGCAGGACACCGCCTACGTCATCCACACCTCCGGTTCCACCGGCCGGCCCAAGGGCGTGCAACTCGACCACGGCGGGCTGCTCGCCCGGATCGACTGGTACAACGCCGACTGCGGGCTCACCCCGGACGACCGGGTGTCGCAGGTCGCGGGTACCGCGTTCGACGTGTCCGTGCTGGAGATCTGGGCGACGCTCACCGTCGGCGCGCAGTTGCACCTGGCGGACCCGGACACGGCGGCGTCCGGCGAGCACGCCGTCCGGTGGCTGGCCGACCACGGCATCACGGTGTCGTTCCTGCCGACGCCGCTGTGCGAGCTGGCGCTGGACGTGCCCTGGCCCGCCGGCAGCCCGTTGCGGGTGCTCACGACCGGCGGTGACGCCCTGCGCAAGCGGCCCCGCCCGGACGCGCCGTTCACCCTGCTCAACCTCTACGGCCCGGCCGAGGCCACGGTCGTCACCACCTCCGCCACCATCCCGCCGGAGGGCACCCGCGTGCCGCCCATCGGCGTCCCGGTGCCCAACACCCGCGTGCACGTGCTGGACCGTCACCTCAACCCGGTCGGCGTCGGCGTGCCCGGCGACCTGCACATCGGCGGCGCGGGCGTCGCCCAGGGCTACGCGGGGCGTCCCGACCTGACGGCGGACCGGTTCGTGCCCGACCCGTTCGGCTCCGGCGGACGCCTGTACCGCACCGGGGACCTGGTGCGCTGGCTGCCCGGCGGCGAACTGGAGTACCTGGGACGGCTGGACGCGCAGGTGCAGCTGCGCGGGTTCCGCGTCGAGCCGGGCGAGATCGAGGCCGTGCTGCTGGCCCACCCGCACGTGGCGGACGCGATCGTCGTCGCCCGCCAGGACGCCGCCATCGGCACCCACCTGGTGGCCTACGTCGTCGCCACCCCAGATCCCGGAACCCCGGATCCCGGAACCCCGGACCCCGCAACGTCGGATCCCGGCAGTCCGGACGCCGCCGCTCCCGACGCCGAGGCGTTGCGGACGCACCTGCGCGCCGAACTGCCCGACTACATGGTGCCCGGCACCGTGGTGTTCCTGCCCGAGCTGCCGCTCAACCGCAGCGGCAAGGTCGACCGGGCGGCGCTGCCCGAGCCGTCGCGCGGCGCGGACCACCACGTGCCGCCGCGCACCGAGCTGGAAGCGGCCGTCGCGGCGATCTGGCGGGAACTCCTCCAGGTGGACCGCGTCGGCGTGCACGACAACTTCTTCGCCCTCGGCGGGCACTCGCTGCTCGCCACCAAGGTCGTCGCCCGCATCCGGGCGGACCTGGAGTGCGGTCTGCCCGTCCGCCAGCTGTTCGAGACCGGGACCGTGGCGGAGCTTGCCGCGGTGCTCGCGTCCACCCGGACCGAGGGCGACCGGGAGCCCGCGGTGGTCAAGCGCGAACGTCGCCTTCAGCAGCCGCCCGTGACCCTCTGAGCAACGGAGCACACATGTCCCAGTCATTCGTGGCGCCCACCACGGCGCCGGGCTCGCCGTCCGCCGAGGAGTGGTCGGACTGGCGCTGGCACATGCGCCACCGCGTGACCAACGTCGACAAGCTCCGGGAATGGGTGAAGGTCAGCCCCGAGGAGGAAGCGGCGATCAGCGGCTCGGCGGGCAAGTACCGGTGGAGCGTGACGCCGTACTACGCCTCGCTGATGGACCCGGAAGACCCGCTGTGCCCGATCCGCCTGCAGGCCGTGCCGTCGCAGGGCGAACTGCTGGAGTTCCCGGACGCCGACGTCGACCCGGTCGGCGACATGTTCTACCGCAAGACCAACCGCGTCGTGCACAAGTACCCGGACCGGGTGATCCTGCTGGTCACCGAGTCGTGCCCGGTGTACTGCCGGCACTGCACCCGCAAGTTCCACACCACCGACGTGGAGGGCACGTACTTCCGCGACAACGAGGGCGGCGACTACGAGGAGGACCTGCGCTACATCGCCGAACACCCGGAGATCCGCGACGTGCTGCTCACCGGCGGCGACCCGCTGTCCTACCGGGACGAGAAGCTGGAGAGCATCATCTCCGGCCTGCGCGCCATCCCGAGCGTGGAGATCATCCGCATCGGCTCCCGCTTCCCGGTGCTGCTGCCGCAGCGGATCACCGACGAGTTCTGCGAGATGCTGGCCCGCCACCACCCGGTGTGGCTGAACACCCACTTCAACCACCCGCGCGAGATCACCCCCGAAGCCTCCGCCGCCGTGGACCGCCTGCTGCGCCACGGCGTGCCGGTGGGCAACCAGACGGTGCTGCTCAAGGGGATCAACGACGACGTGCCCACGATGCGCAAGCTGATGACCGAGCTGCTGCGCATCCGCGTCCGCCCGTACTACCTGTACCACTGCGACAACGTCACGGGCGTGTCCCACTTCATGACGTCGGTCGAGAAGGGCTGGGAGATCATGGAAGGTCTCCAGGGCCACATGACGGGCTTCGGCGTGCCGCAGTACGTGCTGACGACCCGCATCGGCAAGATCCCGATCACCCAGCCGTACCACGAGGTGACCGACGACGGCCTGCTGCTGCGCAACTACAAGGGCCAGACCATGACCGTGACGGGCGAGCACTACCGCACGAACAACCCCTGATCCACCGTCTCGCGCCGGTGCCGGGCCGGTCCACTGTGGACCAACCCGGCACCGGTGCGCGATCCGTGGGGCAGCGGTGTCCCGCTCACGATCCGGCGAGCGCGTCCAGCCACTCCCCGAAGGTGGTCTTGCGTCCGGGTGGGCTGTCCTTCAGCGTGGACAGGCCCTGCCAACGCCGGAGATCGTCGCCGCACGCCGTGGCGATCAACCGGGCGACCTGGTCGGCCTGCTCCGCGCTCTCCAGCACGAGGACGGTGGGCAGCCGGCGGAGGACGTCGGCGGTGGTGAAGCGCGACCTCAGCAACCCCGCGCAGGTGTGGTCCCGTTGCGCGGCCGGCCCACGCAGGTGCCGCACGTGCTTGCGCAGCTCCTCCGCCGGTTGCGGGAGCCGGGCCAACTCGTCGTCGGCGGGAACGTCCACCATCACCGGCTCACGGGCGACCCGCTCCGCGCGCAACCGTTCGAGGCGTTCGCGGGCGGCTTGGTCCAAGGCCGGATCGCCGTGCGGGAGCAGCACCTCCAACGCCTGCTCGTCCAGCGACGGCAGCACGGCGAGGATCGTGCCGGCCGGCACGTGGGGGTTGGCGGCCAACGCCGCCACGGCCCGCGCCCGCTCCAGGTACCACTCCGCGTCGCGCGCCCGGTCGGCACGACCGTGGTTCGGCGCCTGCGCCGCACCGAGCGCGGCCACCGCCGAGGCCAGGTGGGCGGGATCGGAACCGAGTTCGGCTAGGGCCGCGAGCTGTTTCCAGTCCGGCCCGAGTGAACCCCGTCCCGCGGCCTGCCAGCCGTCTTCCACCACTTCCCGGACCACTCGCTCCAGGTGCTCCGCCGCGAGGTCGCGGATCCGGGGGCGGCGCCGCACCCACTGCGCGACCTCGCGGAGCCGGACACCGGCGAGGCGCACGCCCGGGTCGACCCGCCGCAGGTACTCGGCGGTGATGACGGGCAGGCACGCCACCAGGACCTCGTCGGGCAGCTCGTCCGCACGCTCCAGCAGAACGTGCCGCACCGCGTCGCCGTGATCGGGGTCCTGCGCGTGCCGGAGCCACAGCCCCGGTTCAGGCTCCAGCAGCCGCCACACCCGGCCGGCCCGCACCTCGTACGCGGCCTGGAGTTGCTCGATGGACTGATCGCGTTCCCACTGTTCCGTGCCCGATTCGTCCGTGCCCGACTCGTCCGGCGCCGGCTCCTCGGCCGAGAGCACGGCACGCACCAGCGCCGAGCGCACGTCCGGCGGCAGCGGCTCGCCGAGTTCGCGCTCCCAGCGGTACTGGAGGTCCGCCGCGTCGGCCGGCCGGAGGCGTCCGGCCAGTTCGACCGCGTCGGCCCGCCGGCCGTGCGCCGCGCCCGACACCACCAGGCCGGGCGTCGCGCCGTGCTGCTCGACAGCGGCGTCGAACAGCTCGTCCGCCCAGGACAACGCGCCCATCACCCGGTCGAGCAGGAAATCGGGCGCCGCGCGCACGAGGTCGGCCCGAACGTCGACCGGTACGTCGCCCCGCTCGGCGAGTTCGACCAGCGCGAACGGGTCGAGGCCGGCCAACGCCGCGATGGCGCCACGTCGTCGGCCGGCGGACATCCCGTCCAGGCACGCGAGTGCGATCAACGCCGGATAAGCCACCGGGGCAGCATGGCACGACGGTCGACCCCGGCATCGCGGAGATCGTGCGACCGCTCGGACACGACGCCGGACCGGGCGTTCACAGCGCTGCCGCCAGCAGCCGTTGCAGCGCCGCCCGGTCGACCGGGCGGGGGTTGGCGTACGGGTTGGCCACCACCTCCTCGACCACGGCGGGCAGGTCGGACGTGCCGACCCCGAGTTCGGACAGCCGGCGTGGCGTGCCGAGCCGGTCGGCCAGTGCGTCCAGCGCGGCAACGGGGTCGCCGTCCACCGCGCGCTCCAGGACGGCCCGTGCCCGCGGTGCCGCGGGCAGGTTGAACGCGGCCACGTGCGGCAGGAGGATCGAATGGGTCTGCGCGTGAGGCAGGTCCAACTGCCCGCCGAGAACGTGGCACAGCTTGTGGTGCAGGCCCATCGTGGTCGCGCCCAGGCACGCCCCGCACAACCAAGCGCCCTGCAGCGCCAGCGCGCGGGCCTGCGGGTCCGATGGGTCTTCGCCGATGGCGGGCAGGGCGGACGCCAAGGCGCGCACCCCCTGCTCGGCCATCACGTCGACCACCGGTGAACCGTCGGGCGCGTACAACGCCTCCACGGCGTGCGCGAGCGCGTTCAGGCCGCTGGTCGCGGACATCGCGGGCGGCAGGGACATCGTCAGATCGGGGTCGTACAGGACGGTGCGCGGCAGGACGGCGCGGTCGCGGCCGGTCCGCTTGCGCGCGTTGTCGGTCAGGCCCCAGATCGGCGTCATCTCCGAGCCCGCGTAGGTCGTCGGCACGGCGAGGACCGGCAGCCCCGACCGCAGCGCCAAAGCCTTGCCCAGACCGATGGTCGACCCACCCCCGACCGCGACGCAGCCGTCCACGCCCAGGCTCTCGGCGACGTCGGCGGCGGCGGCCACCACGTCCACCGGCACGTGTGCGCGGGCCTGGTCGAAGATGCCCGCCGCCGACCCGGCGAGCAGGCCGGCGGCGCGTTCCGCCAGGTCCCTCTGGTGCGGCGTGGACAGCACGAGCACGCGGCGCGATCCCAGCCGGGCGGATTCGGCGGGAAGCTCGGCGATGCTCCCGGAGCCGAACACGACGCGCATCGGGAGGGCGTCGTACACGAACCGACGAGGGGTCATGCCGGGGCCTGCGCCGGTGGGAGTCGGATGTCGAAGTGCGCGTGCCGGAATGGCGTGCCGACGCCGTGGCGCGCGGCCTCCGCCGGGTCGTTCGACTCGGCGAACTCCACGACGAGGCTCCGCTTCACGGCGAACACCGCGTCGCTGTCGATGTACGGGCTGTCGGCGACGAACATGTGGGTGGTCAGCTCCTGATGGCCGGGTGCGCGCGCGATCACGTGCACGTGGGCCGGCCGGTACGGGTGGCGCAGGGTGGCTTCGAGCAGCCGGCCGACCGGACCGTCGGTCGGGATCGGGTAGTGGCTCGGCACCACGGTGCGGAACCGGAACCGGCCCTCCTGGTCGGCGTGGAACAGGCCGCGACCGTTCCCGGGTGGTTGCCGGTCCGGCTGCTGCACGTCGTAGAAACCGTTCTCGTCGCACTGCCAGATGTCGACGACGGCACCCGCGAGCGGCACGCCGTCGACGTCGGCGACCGTTCCGGTGATCACGCACGGGGTGCCGGTGCCGATCAGGTCGATGGAGTCGCCCAGTTCGCGCGGCGGTGATTCGACCATGTGGAACGGGCCGAGCACGGTCCCGTCGGTGCCGTGCCGGTCGCCGTTGAGGGTCTCGACCAGCATCGAGATCCCCAGCACGTCGGAGAGCAGCACGAATTCCTGGCGGGTGTCGTCGCACTTGTGCCCGACGGCGGTCAGGAACCCGATCGCCCGCTCCCACTCCTCGTGGGTCGGCCGCAGCTCGCGCACGGCGGCGTGCAGGTGGCCGGCCACCGTGGTCAGGATCTGCCTCAGTCGCGGGTCCGGTGTGCCCTGGAAGCTCTCGATGACCGCTGCCAGTGCGGTGTGTTCGTCGACGTCCATCGCCGTCCGCCTCTCAGTCGTGCTTCGCGAACCGGTCGGCGAACCAGTCGGCGACGTACGCGGTCCGCTCGGCGGAGTGGTTGTAGATCGTGTGCTCGCCGTCGTCCCACACCCGCAGCGTCACGTCGTCGTGCGTCGCGGCGTCCAGGAACGGCTGCTGGTCGGCCAACGCGACCAGCGGGTCCCGCCCGCCGTGCAGCACCAGCACCGGGCAGTGGATGCGGTCGTCGGCCCGCAACGCGATCCGGTCGAAGTTCCGCTGGATGAGGGCCCGGTCGGTGGTGCCCAGCATCGCGGCGGCCTGCTCCTCGTAGGAGCGGAAGTCGAGCAGGCGGGGGAACGCGGGCGCCCCGTTCACGCACACGGCGGCGACTCGCCGGTCCGCGGCGGCCGTGGTGGCGGCGTAGAGGCCGCCGTTGCTGTTGCCCCACAGCCCGACCGGCCCGAGACCTCGCGAGACGACGTGCTCGACGAACGTGCCGTACGCGGCCCGGACGTCCACGTCCAGCAGCACGCCCCCGCCGAACCGGGTTTCGCCCTGGCCCGGACCTTCGGCGAGCAGCGCGGCCACGCCGCGCCGGTTCAGCGCGTCGGCCTGCTTGACGTAGGCCGGGCCCCAGCCGCTCTGGCCGCCGAAGACGACGACCGTGCCGAGCACCGGCCCCGGCGGCGAGATCAGCCAGCCGGTCAGGCGACCGTCCGCGAAGGGGAGTTCCCGGCGTTCCCACTGCGGCTGCGACAACGCCCCGGCGGCACCGAAAGCGCCGACGAGCCGCGCGTAGAGCCCCAGCTTGCGCGGCTCGTCGAAGTTGTAGGCCATCTGGGCGAACAGGAAGCAGCAGGCGGCCGACCGGTACGCCTCGACCGCCGTCGCCCGCCGACCCGCCCGCGCGGCGACCTCCGCCCGCTCCAGGTGCCGCTCCGCCAAGCTCTCGGCGGCGACGTCCCACGGCGTGCCGGATCCGGTCAGGTGCCGGAGGCCGAGGACGTCGGCGTAGTCGAGGCCGTAGTCCAGCATCCGGGTCGGCGACATGGCCCGCCACAGCACGTCGGCGGGAGGGAGGTCCGTCGAGGGGCTCATGCCGGGACCTCCGCGTTGCGCGACGTCCAGCACAGGCGAGCGCGCAGGTCGTCGACGGCTCCGGGGAGGTCCGCGAGGGCACCGGCCCAGAACAGGTGGAAATCGGGCCGGCCGATGAACGCCTCCACCCCGTTGTCCCGCAGGAACCCGGCGTAGGTCCCCTCGACGTCCTGCACCGCACCGGGGTCTCCGGGCGCCAGGCTCGCCACGGTGGCGTCGAGTTCGGCGAGGAAGGCCCGCTGCGCCGAGGTCAGCACGGTGCTCGGGTCGGCCGCGGCGACCACGCTGAAGCCCCGGCCGACGACGTCGTCGAACAGGCCCGTCACGCCGTCCTTGCCGACCACGCCCTGCGGTGCCAGGGTCCCGGCCCGCGAGGTCGGCAGGCCCGCCGCGCCCTGGTGGACGACGCCCGCGACGATCGTCGGGAACGGTGGTGGCGGCGGTGCGGTGCCGTCGCGGAACGCCTGGTCGCGCGCGGCCGCGGCGACCGGGTCGTGGGTGTTGGCGACCCTGCCCAGCGCGGTGGAGAACTCGACGATGGCGGTCGCGTGCGGCCGGCGTTCGGTCTCGTAGGTGTCGAGCAGGTCGTCGTCGGCGAGCCCGCGCAGCACCAGGTCGAGCTTCCAGCCCAGCGTGATGCCGTCGCGCATCCCCGAGCACGCGCCCTGCCCCATGTACGGCGGTGTGGTGTGCGCGGCGTCGCCGGCCAGGAACACCCGGCCGATCCGCCAGCGCTCGGCGATGCGCGCCTGGAAGCCGTAGACGACCTGGCGCAGGATCTTCACGTCGTCGGGGCCGAGCCCGTGCTGGTCGCGCAGCCAGGTCCAGGCGAAGCCCGGGTCCTCGAACGCCGAGGCGTCCTCGCCGGGCAGGACGGCCAGTTCGAAGCGCTGCCGGCTGCGGCCGATGGGCATGTGCATGTGCCCTCGGACGGGATCGCAGTGCTGGGTGAGCCGGCCGAGGTGCTCGGGCAGGGGGCGCAGGCGTTCGGTGTCGATGTTGAGCCACCGGTCGTCGATCCCGAGGTCGCTGCGCTCCACACCCAGCGTGGCCCGCACGAAGCTGTTCGCGCCGTCCGCGCCGACGAGGTACTTCGCCGTGACGGTGCGCTCGTCGCCCGCGTGCGACCACTGCCCGGTGCGCGACTGCGTCCACGGTCGGGCGGTCACCTCGACACCGTCGTCGTGGGCGCGGAGGTTGACCACCGCCCAGCCCTGGTTCACCTCGACGGTTCCGCAGGCGCGGACGTGCCGGTCGATCGCGTCCTCGATGTCGGGCTGGTACATGGAGATGTGGGCCGGGTGGCCGCACGACGTCCCGCGCCAGTCGAGTTCGAGCAGCTGCTCGCCGGCACCGTTGAAGTAGCGGTAGTCCGGGATCGGCCAGGCGTCCCGCAGGGCGTGGTCGAGGTCGCCGACCGCCTGGACGATCCGCGCGGTCTCGCCGTCGACGTGCGTGAGCCGGGGCTGCCCGTACAGGCCCGGCCAGCGCTCGAACACCACGACCGAGTGCCCCGCCTTGCCCAGGGCGGAGGCCAGGACCAGACCTGACGGGCCGTAACCGACGATCGCTACGTCGTACTCGTGGTTCATCCAGCTGTCTCCCATCGACCCACACCTGCGCCGTTGTTGGGAGAGGACGGTAAACGCGCAGGTCAGTCGCGCCGATCCGGTTCGCGACAGGGCGATCCGGTGCGCGACAGGACTGTGTCGGTGGTCTCCGGCCGGGTCACGTCGGGCGCTTGCGCAGCGTCGCGGACGGCAACTCCCCGTACCGGTCCCGGTACGCGCCGGCGAACCTCGGCACGTGGCCGAACCCCCAGCGCAGGGCCACGTCCGCGACGGTCACCCCGCTCGCCGGGTCAGCCGCCAGCAGGTCCTCGCGGACCCGCGCGAGGCGCACCTGCTGGACGTACTCGCGGGGCGGCACCCCGACGTGGTCGCGGAAGTGGCGCTGGAGCGAGCGGGGGCTCACCCCCACGTGCGCGGCGATCCGCTCGACCGACAGGTCCGTCTCGGGCCGCGACTCGACCAGGTCGAGCGCCCGCTTGAGCGGCGCGGGGCGCAGGGCGCCGTCCCGCCCCGACGCCAGTTGCTCGCTGTAGTTGTGCGGCTGCGCCACCAGCAGCCCGGTCATCAGGAACGCGGCCCACGGATTCGTCCCGCCCGGTTGGCCGGACAGCCCGGACGTCGAGTCGAGGTCGCGCACGAGCAGCCGGACGGCTCGCGCCCACGACGCCGCCGCGGGCCGGCGCAGGTCCATGGCGGCCTTGAACCGGATCGGGGCCACCACCGGGCGACCCAGCAACTCCTCCAGGTGACGTTCCAGGGCGTGCCGTTCGACGCGGACGTGGAGCTGCCGGTACTCCGTGCTCAGGTGCATCCGGGCCCGCGTGGGCGGCGAGATGATCCCGGCCGTGGACCGGTCCACGACGACCTCGTCCACGCCGCAGGTGATCCGGTTCTGGCCGCCCCACGACATGTTGACGTCGTAGTAGTCGACCTGGTCGGTCAGCCAGGCGCCGAGTTCCGCGCCCGCGTGCTGCCCGTAGATCAGCGACAGCGGCCCCAGCGGCGCGACCGCGACACCGCTGCGGACCGCCTGGTCGGGCCGGCCGAGCGGCGTGAGCCGGTGCGGGGTCAGTACACGGGAGACCGCGGCGCGAAACGCGTCCAACTCGGCGTCGCGCAGCACCGAGTAGCGTCCCAGCACACCCTCGTGCGTCATGACCGCGCTCCTTGCTCCCGCCGGCGGGCGACCTCCTCGTCGCTCGGCGGCGTTCCCACCATCGTACGGACCACACCGTCCACAAGCGAACAAGCGACCTGGCGGCACGACCGCCGCCGTCCGAACCGCCGGGGAAGCAAGGCAGTCGCCGATCCGCCACCATGATCGTCCACAGTGGATCGGAACGATCACCGGGGCCGACGCCGGGCGCCCTCTGCGGCGTCGTTGCGCGATGTGCGGTCGTGGAGCATCGCGTCGCCGGCGTTCACGTAGGAGGTGAAGAAGTCGGCGACCTCGGTGAGCCGGGCTCGGGCGTGGTCGTCGTCGGCGAGGCGGGTGCCGTCGCGCAGTACCCGGACGAAAGCCCGGGTTCGCGCGTGGGACGCGGCCAGCAGTTGGTCGAAGCCGCCCGCCGCTTCCACGAGCAGGCGGCGGCTGCCCGGTTGCGGGATGGTGCGGGCCAGCCCCCACGAGACGAGTTCGCGGACGGCCGTGCTCACCGCGCCCTTGCTGAGTTCGAGCGCGTCGCCGAGGGCGTCCAGGGAGGTCGGGTCGGCGTTGAGCAGCAGTTGCCCGTACACGCGGCCGGTCGCGCGCGGCAGGTGCCACGATGCGAGCAGGTCGCCCAGCGCCGCGACGAACGCGGCTCGGTCGTGGTGCGCGGTCATGCCGTGACCTCCCACTGGCCGACGAGTTCGCCGATCACGGCGGCGGTCGCGTCGGGGGCGTCCAGGGTCACGTTGTGCCCCGCGCCGGGGATGACGTGCTCGGTGACTCCTTCGGCGACGGCCCAGCGGGGCATCGCGGTGGCGATGTTGCCCGTGCGGTCGCGTTCGCCGCGCAGGAGTCCCAGCGGCACCGGTGTGCGGTAGCCGGGCTCCGGGTCGACCAGGGACGCGGTCGCCCGCCACACGTCCAGGAAGACCTGCTTGGGCATGCGCGCGAACGTCGCCTCCGACTCCGCGACGCCGGCCCGCGTCACCGCCGAGGCGCGGGCCATCAGCCCCGGCAGCCGGGAGGCGGGCACGAGTGCCAGGGCCGGCGCGGCGAGCCGGAGCAGGAACCGTTCGGCGCGGTTGAGCGGCCCGGTGTTCCACGTCGCGTCCACCACGATCAGCCCGTGCACCCGGCGGGGCAGGCGGTGGACGAGCGCCTGCGAGAGGTTGCCGCCCAGCGAGTGCCCGACCAGGACCGGCCGCTCCAGGTCGAGGTGGTCCAGCAGCGAGACCAGGTCGTCGAGCGCGGCGCTCGCGGTGAACCGGGACCCCGCCGCGAGGGTGGACTCGCCGTGGCCGCGCAGGTCCCAGCCGACCACCCGGTGCCCGGCCTCGTTCAGGGCGCGCGTCGGCACGTCGAACATCCGGTGGTCCATCCCGGCCCCGTGCGTGAACACGACCGGACGCCGCCCGCCCGCGAGGTCGCGGTAGCGCAGCACCGCGTCGTCCCGGCGCAGCACCCCATCCAGATTTACCATATTCAGAATATAGCAAATATAGCTCGCGCGTGGTGCTTTGCGCCGTTCCGGCCCCTGCAAGGCGAAAGCGACTGTGAAAACGTCCACTGTGGACTCTTCGGCGGCATGCCTGACCGGCCGGTCCGAGGTGGCGGGCGTGGGCCGGCGCATCCCCCGAACGGTCCACAGGCGGTCCGGCGGGCCATCCGACGACGCGGTGAGCGGGCTGTGCGTCATCGCGCCGAACCTCCGGCGAACCGCCCACGCGGGCAGGCGGCTTCCCCTACCCTCGCGGACCTTCGACCACCGTTTCGGAAGAGGTGCGCATGAAGGTCCGCTACAGCCCGGTCATCGCCTGGTTCGTGCTCCTGCTCGGGATCGGCGTGCTCACCCTCGGGATCTGGGTGACCGCCGTGGGCAGTTTCAGCGCCGCGATACCGGCGGGCGTGGTCGCGATCCTGATCGGCTGGGCGTACTTCGTGCGCCCCTACTTCGTGGTGCTGCCCGACGCGGTCCGGCTGTTGATCCTCGGGCGACCCCCGAAGGACTACCCCTACAAGCGCCTGGAGCCCGTCGGCACCCGATTGGTCGCGGTCGGTCGTGACGGCAGCCGGCGCAAGCTCCCGCTGGTCCGCTGGTCGTGCCACTCCGCGGACTGGGACGCGCTGGTGGCGTCCCTCGCCGACCCGTCCGCCCGCCGCACCGACCGCTGACGACCACCGGGTCGTGGCGGCGGTGACCGATCAGCACGTGTTCCCGGCGTTCGACCGGTGGACCTGCTTGGTGGTCACCGGGCGGCCTTTGGCCGGGAGCCCGATCGACTCCTGCGAGTTCCGGTACCTCTCCTGGTACCAGTCGACTTCGGCGGTCGTCATCGCCTGGACGGTCAGCAGGTAGTCGTTCTCCTCGCCGGGGTTGCCCACGGTGACGTTGTCCGCGGTCCACGTGCCGTCGCCGTGAAAGGCCACGGCCTGCTCGGAGTACACGTTCTCGCTGTTGACCTGGCGGACCAGCATCATCGCCGCGCCTTCGGCCGGTCGGTCGCCGACGCCTCGGACGTCCGTGCAGAACGTCACGGTGTCCGGCGAGGTGATGGCGAAGTTCGGGTGTTGCGTCGGCGGGGGAGGCGGGGCCGGTTCGGGGGTCGTCGTGGCAGGGGGCGGGGTCCGCGTCGGCTCGTGCGTCGGGCCCGGCGTCGTCGGGCCCGCGACGGTGCCGGTCGGACTGCCGGGCGAGGTGCCGGTGACCGCGCCCGGACCGGTGGTGGCGGAAGCGGCGGACGGCGCGGGCGTCGACGTGGTGCCGGTCGTCGAGGACAACCCGCCCGCGCGCGGTGCCTGCAGGAGCGTGCCCATCAGGACGCCGCCGACGAACACGATCACGGCCAGCACGACCACCACCGACGCGGCCACCTTGCGCCGGCTGGGGCGTTTCCCGACCAGCACGTACCCCAGGATCACCGCGCCGAGCACCGCGGCGGCGACGACGGCCGTCACCAACGCCCACACCTTGTCGGCGGTGAACGGCTCGAAGAACTGCTGGAACGCGGCGAACAGGCCGAACACGGCGGCGTAGGTGGAGAGGATGGCGGTCACGCGCTTCGGCCCGTCCTGCGGCAGGAGTCGGTTCTCCATGCGATCACCTCAACCGCTGATCGCCCGGTTCCCGTCCCGCGTTAGCCCGTGTCACGGCCCCGTGTTCCGGCCGATCCCGAACCGAGCCGTGGCCGGTCAGCCCGTCGGGATCGCGACCGCGATCTCGTCGCCGAGCCGGGCTCCCGCCGACAGCTCCAGTTCGTCGCCGCTCCAGAAGCGGCCGGGGTCGTACCAGTTCGGGTCGCGGTCGGCGGGGAGCAGGCCCATCGCCTGGTAGGTGACGGCGACGACCTCCGCGCAATAGGCGGTCTCCAGCGCCGCGTCCGACCGTTTGCGCAGGGGCACGCGACCGCGCAGCCAGCGTGACGCGAGCCGGGCCGTGGAGGGGAACGGCGTGCCGTCCATCCGGGCGATCGTGCGCAGGACGGCGTCCTCCGCCTCACGCCCCACCGGGTGTTCCAGTTGACGCAGCCAGGCGCGCTGGCCGTACTTGCGCGCCCAGGTCAGGACGGCCTCGCGGAGGTCGTGCAACTGCGCGCCGCGCTGTTGCCGCCCGGACCACATGTCGGGCAGCGACCGGCCCAGTTCGGCGTGCCACATCAACGGCGGCAGGTCGTCGATCACCACCGACATGCCGACGTGGTTGACCGGGCTGTTGGTCAACGCCTGGATCGCGCGGTCGGCGGCGCTGCGGCCGCGGAACACCCACACGTCGCCGGTGCGCGTCGCGTCGAGAGCTTCGTCCAAGGGGATACCCGCCACGGGCGGTAGCCTAGGCACATGCGTTGGTGGAAGCTCGCCGGCCTGGCCGCGTTCGTCGGAGTCGCCGCGACCGGGGCGGTGGTCGCACGCGCCGAACGCCGCCGCCGCGCCTACACCCCGGACCAGGTCCGCGAACGCCTCCACGCCCGCCTGGCCGAGGCGGACCGACCCACCGGCTAGTGTCCTCCGCCGGAAATCCGCCTACACAATCGGGCGATCGACTCCAAGATCTCTTCGGCTGTCCTGGCCCACAGGAACGGGTGCGGATTGGTATTCCAGTCGGGGCCTTGTGGGTGCCGTATCGGATCATGTGGTTGATGTCAGGGTCTTCAGCCACATGACCGCTGCTCGCAGGTGCAGTCCGGCCTCGTAGCTCTGTGGTGTCCTGTCGTAGCAGGTGGCCAGGCCCTGCCGTGTCTTGATTTCTGGAAGCAGCGTTCGATGGTGTTGCGCCGCTTGTAGCGCGTGGGGTCGAAGGACACGGGCCGCCCTCCGGGTAGGTCCGGTTGGCCTTGGAGGAGTACGTCTTGTCTGCGGCCGGCGCGTCCAGACGGGTGCGAGGCCGACCGGTCGGGCCGGGAACCCGGATCCGGTCGAGCACCGTCCGGAACCAGGGGCTGTCGGCGGCCTGGCCGGGGGTGGGCACGAACGCCAGAGGCAGCCCGGCGGCGTCGACCGCGGCGTGGATCTTGCTGCTCAGCCCGCCCCGGGACCGGCCGAGCCCGGCCGCCTCGGCCCGCGCCCTCCGACGCCGCCGGAGGGCAACACGGTCCCGACCGGCGGACGTGCCCGCGTCCGGCGCGGACCGCGACGCACCACCCTCAGCACCCGGGGCCCGCACCGTTCCGGGACGTCACGCCGGCCCGACCCGGTGCGGAACCGCCACGGGATCCCGTTGAGCTGTCCCCGCACCCGACGCGGCAACGGCCCGGTGGCCGCCACCGGCACGTGCGGCTCGATCAGGGCCCACTCGGCATCGGTCAGATCAAAACGCGCCACACCCGTGTCCTACCAGCCCCAACCAGCACACCACCGCGGCGAACCTGGATCCGAACCTCAAACAGCTCCTAGCTCCGGGCAGTCGCCGGCCGGTCGAGGACGACCACGTCCCAGCCCGAGGCCAGCACGATCTCGCCGGCGGGTCCGACGCGGAGGGTTTGTTGGCGTCGGCCCGTGTAGTGGAACCGGGCGAGGGTTTCCCCGTCGCCGGACCGCCAGATCCGGACGGTGTGGCGGTCTGCGGTGATCACGACCGGCGTGCCGTCGATGACCGCGCACGCGGCGGAGACGACCGCGCCGTCGTGTTCCCGGTAGGTGAGCCTGGGCTCCCCGGTGGCCAGGTCCCAGATCCGGGCTGTGCCGTCGTAGCTCGTCGTGACGACCACCGGCGAGTCGCCGCCGCCGGCGGCCGTGGCTAGGTCGGTGAGGTGCTCGGCGTGGCCTGACAACGTGAAGATCCGCCGGCCGCTCAGCGTGTCCCACACGTGCGCGGTCGCTCCGCCGGTCGTGATGACCACGTGCCGTCCGCCGACGACGGCGCACCGCACCGCCTCGTCGACACCGTAGCCGGCGGTGAACCGGCTGCGGACCGCTCCGGTGAGCAGTTCCCACACCTGCACGGTCCGGTCGGCCCCCGTGGTGACCGCCAGCGCGACGCCGTCCAGCTCGGTGCAGGTCACCGCCCGGACCGAGTTGACGTGGCCGGTGTAGGTGAGCACCGGTTCCCCGGTGGTCGCCTCCCACACCCGGGCCGTGCCGTCGAAGCTGGTCGTGACCGCGAGGAGGCGGCCGTCGACCTCCGCGCCCGCCACGGAGGCGAGTGCGGCGCGGTGACCGGTGTAGGTGAGCACGGGCCGCCCGGTCGCGAGGTCCCACACCCTCGCCGTGGTGTCGAAGCTGCTGGTGACGATCAAGGACCGGTCGGGGGCACCGAGGACCGCGACACCGTTGATGTCGTGCTGGTGCCCGTCTTCGGTGGCCGAGGGCGCGGCACCGGTCAGATGCCACACCTTGGCCGCCGTGTGGTCGGCCGTGACGACGACCGGGCGGCCGTCGACCACGGCGGGTGCCACCGCGTGGATGAACTCGTGGTGCCCGCGCAAGACCGCTCGGGGTTGCCCGGTCTCCAGGTCCCACACCCGGACCGTCTTGTCGAAGCTCGACGTGACCGCGACGGGCCTGCCGCCGACCGAGGTGCACGCCACGGCGTAGACCTTGTCGTCATGGCCCCGCAGGGTGGCGCGCAGCGTGCCGCCGGCCAGGTCCCAGACCATCGCGGTGGCGTCCGAGCTGGTGGTGACGGCGACCGCTCGTCCCCCGACCGAGGTGCACGCCACGTCGCGCACCAGATCGTCGTGGCCGGCGAGCGTGGCGAGCAGCCCGCCGTCGCGGAGGTCCCACACCCGGACGTGCTCGTCCTCGCCGGCGGTGACGACGACCGCGCGGCCGTCGACCTCCGCGCACGCCACCCCGTACACCTTGTCCTGGTAGGCGCTGATGATCTCCGTCATGGTCAGCCCGGTCTCGTCCTGCGGGTAGTCGCCGGACAGGACCGCCCGCAGCGCGCCGGTCGCCGCGTCCCACACGCGCGCGGTGCGATCCCAACTGCCGGTGACCACGACCGGCACGCCGTCGACGGTGCCGACGGCCAGCGCGCGGATCAGGTCCCCGTGCCCGATGAGCTTGGCGCGCAGCAGCCCGGTGTCGGGGTACCAGAGCCGTGCGGTGTGGTCGTCCCCGGCCGTGACGACCACCGGTTCGCCGTCGACTTCGACGCACGCGATCGCGTGCACGGTGTCGGTGTGCCCGACCAGCGTCGTCAGCAGCGTGCCGGTGGTCAGGTCCCACACGTACGCGGCGAAGTCCGCGCCGGAGGTGATCGCGACGGGCCGGCCCCGGATCGTCGTGCACGCGACGACCTCGCCGGCCCGGTCGTGGCCGAAGTCGTTGCGCAGGACGCCGGTTCCGAGGTTCCACGAGGTGATGGCGTTGTACCCGCAGACGACGGCGACGGGTTCGCCGTCGACCACGGTGCACGCCACGGCCTTGCCGCCGGCGAGGGTCGCGTGCAGCGCGTGGTCGACTTGTCGGCCGGTGGCCCACCGGGGTGCCCATTCGAGATCTTCGGCGAGGCGGCGGCGCAGGGCGTCGGCACCGAACCGGGCGGCGTCGGTGGCTGGCACGAGACGCCGGCGCTCCGGGGCCAGCCGGCGGTGCAGCGTGGCGGAGGCCCGGTAGACGGCGCGGGTGAGGAGCCCGCGTTCCCCGGTGACCGTGTGCAGCGCGACGAGCAGTTCGTCGGGATTCGCGTGGACGACGTAGTCGCAGTCGTCGACGAGCGCGTCCACGGAGCCGCTCGCGGCGGCGTGGGTGGCGATGTGGTCGCGGGTGTAGCGGTGCGCGGTGTCCCAGCGGCGTCGGCCGGTGGCCGGATCGGTCGCGACCTGGGCCAGCAGCGCCTCGGTGATGGTGTGCTGGGCGTGGTGGTCGCGGCCCGCGCGCAGGTGCTCGGCCATCGTCTCGTGCACCAGCCGGAACACCGCCTCGCCCGCCACCTCCGTCTCCACGAGGTAGGCACCGGCGTGGTCGTGCAACCGGCGCAGGTCTTCGTCGGTGCACGCGACCCGGACAGCGCTTCGACCAGGTTCGCCCACACCCCGGACCAGGGCAGCCCGGCTCCTTGCGCGTAGGCCAGGGGGCGCATCAGCCGCTCCACGGAGGACCGCAGCGGGCCGAAGCGGTCCAGGTAGGCGGCGAACGCCTGCCGGGCGTCGGACGGCAGGTGCCCGCGCCACCCCGGGTTCGTCGTGTCGACCGTGATCTGCCCTTGGACCAGGGCCCGCGCGGTCATCCGGGCCACGAGGAACGAGGTGCCCGCGCGGGCCGCGATCGCCTCGGCGACCGGCCGGGCCCGGCGGGCGTCGTCGCGGTAGGGCGAGCGGCTGTCCGGGTCCTGGGCGTCGAGCAGCACGGCGCAGGCGTACTCGGCGACGTCGTCGGGCCGGACGTGGTCGGGCGAGTCCAGGTCGATGACGACCACGGCGTGGCCGAGGGCGGGCATCGAGGGCGCACGGGCACCCACCACCAGCCGGACCGCCGGCATGGTCGTCAGCGGGTGCAGCAGGTCGCGCCCGATCCGTTCGCCCTCGGCCGGGTCGCCCGCCGTGCCGGCCTCGTCCAACGCGTCCACCAGGACCATGACGGGCCGGGCGCGCTCGGCCAGCGCGCCGAGCAACTCGTGCCGGTCCGCGCCGGGACGGCCGATCGCCCAGGCGAGGTGGCGGGCCAACGACTCGGCGGTGGCGCGCCGCGCGTGCAGCGGCACGACGTCCAGCGCCACCTCGGTGAGCAGCAGCAACCTGCCCAGCACGGCGGACTTGCCCGACCCGGGCAGCCCGGTGACCACCCGCGCCCGGCGGTCGTGGACCTCCGCGCCCAACCAGGCCGTCAACTGCTCCAGGGCGGGCACGCGGGCGGTGAAGTAGTCGCCGCGATCGGCCACGTGGTCGACACCGCGGCCGGCGACGCCGAAGTGCGCGCGGTGCCGTTGCCGCACCACCTCTTCCGGGACCGCGTCGTCCTTCCCGTCGTGGAAGTGGGCGATGAAGTCGCGCGCCGTCTGCACGATGACGCCGTGGTCCGAGGCGTGCGCCGTCTGGCGCACCTCGGACCACCGCTCAGGTCTGGGATCATCGGCCACGACCGCGATTGTGCCGCTTCACGGTGCTCCTGCGGACGCGCACGACCGTGTCGCGACCTCAGGGGCCGCAGCCGGGCACCACGACCGGAGCGCAGTCGACGGGTTTGTTGCCCACCACCCCCGAGCCGTTGTTCAGGGTGATCGGGACCGGGGCCGTCGAGTTCCACTCGACGTAGAGCCCGCCGCCGGGGCCGCGCTGCGCGTCGGACGCGGCCGGACCGGTCGAGTTGCCGCTCACCCTGGTCTGGTCGGCGGTGTAGTGCGCCGCGGGAGCGGACGACCCGGCCCAGAGCAGCGCGAGCCCGCCGCCGTCGCCGCTGCGCCCGAGCGGCCCACCGGCGCCGGTGACGTTGTCGCCCACCGTGCTCGCCGTCGGCTCGTACGACCCGGACGTCGCGATGCCGCCGCCGCGCCCGCCCCGCCCGCCGGGCCCGTTCCCGGCGGCACCCGTGGTGTTGTGCTCGACGTAGCCGAGGTGGCTCCGAATGGTGCCGCCGACGCTCGCGATGCCGCCGCCGTCACCGCCGACGCCGCCGACCGAACCGTCACCGCCCTTGCCGGTCGCGTTGTTCGACACGCTGGCCTTGGCGAACGCCACCGAGCCGCCGTCGTTGAAGATGCCGCCGCCCCGGCCGCCCCGCCCGCCGGGCGCGGCCGGGCCGCCGTCGCCGCCCGCGCCGGTCTGGTTGTACATCACCCCGGAGTACAGGCTCATCGCGAACGACCCCGCGTTGTAGACGCCGCCGCCGTCGCCACCGGGCTGCCCCGGCGCGCCGTCGGGCGTGTGCCCGCCGCTGATCCGACCGGACCCGGTGATGGCGACCGCGCCACCCCTGGCGATCTCGAAGATCCGGAACCGGGGCGCGGTCGGCGCGCGGGTGATCACCGCCCGCGCGACCTGGAAGTCGATCTGGCCGGTGACGATCGGCAGCCCGTTGGGCCCGTGCTCGCCGACCGACGCGGGCGCGGTCAACGTGTAGGTGCAGCCTTCGGCGAGCCACAGCTTCGTGAACCCGCCCTTCGCGTTCGCGTCCGAGATCGCCTTGACCAGGCTGGGCGTGTCGCACGCGACGATGTCGATCGCGCCGGCCGGTGGCGCGCCACCCGCCCCCAGTCCGAGCACGGCCAACGCGACGATGAGCGGGTGCCCCATGACGCCTCCCCGACGAAGTAAGGACCTCACCTGGTCATCGGCAGCGCCCGCACCCGCCCGGAGCGCCGACCCGGCCGAACCCCGGGGTGCGCATCGGCCCAGCGGGCGGGCCCCGAACGTCCCCGGGAACGTCGACGTGGGCCAGTCCGGGTCGGGTGGCCTGCGGGGCGGGCGGTCTCAGCGTCGAACGGCGCGCGACTTGCGCCAGACCCGCCGGTAGTACATCTCGTAGGACTCGAACGTGTTCGGCGCGATGCGTGGCCACGACCCGTCGGACGGCCGGATGAGCTGCTTGACCGTGCGACGCCCGGCCTCACGTGCCGCTTCTTCGGCCGCAGCGGCGTCCGCACCGCCTTCCGACGCTTTCTTCTCCGCATCCCGATAGGCCGACCGGTAGAACTCCTCGCCGGGCATGGCGGGACCGGACCGGCCGATCCGGCTCTGGAAGCCCAGCACCGTGCCCTCGACCTCCTCGTCCACCATGCGGTCGACGTACCGCTCCTCGTCGGGCGAGGCGTCGGCATCGGGCGAGGCACCGGATTTCTTGCGCTCGACGTGGTACATCTCGTGGACGAAGTAGCCGGCCAGACTCGCCGCGTCCAGCTTGAGGTTCAGGGTGCAGCGGGAACCGCCGTCGTAGGACGCCGCGCCGCCGTCGACCCACGACAACGTGATGCCGTGGTCGTCCTGCACCTTCAGCGCGTGCTGCCCTTCGGGCGTGCTCGCGAGAACGGCCATGAACTTCGCCCGCTTCACCTGGAGGCGGTACGAATCCCCCAGCAGACCGCGCTGCACGACGATCGTGAACGCCCGATTCCCGATCCGACTCCGCAACGGGGCGCTCGCCTCGTCGCGCGCCTTCGACCGGTCCGGATCACCGCGCTGCCCGCCCCGCGCATTCCTCCACACGATTCCTCCCCCGTGCGTGACACACCCGCGCACCCTCACCGTGGACCCGCGCGGGCAGGCGGACCACTGCCGCAAGGCCGCCCGGAAGGGCATCTTGTTCCGCCCTTTCGGGCTGGGCGCGGCACGTCGCCCGGCGGCCCGTGGACGACGCGCACCCTGGCGGTGTCACCGTCCACTGTAGATCGACTTCTGCCGTGAATTCGTGATCATGTAAGGAAAGCTGCGGCGTAGTGTTCCGGAGCACGGTGTGCCGCGTCACCGGTGACCTGGCCTACGAACCGGCTTCGCCGCGTGTTCCTCCACTTAGGATGAGCTTCGCCGGTCCTCGGAGGGAAAGAGTGTGATGACGAAGTCGACGCGAACCAAGGCCATCGTCCGCTACGCGGCGGCACCGCTGGGAATCCTGCTGTCCGGGGTGCTCGTGCTGTTCGCGTCGCAGGCCGCGTTCACCGCGCAGACGTCGACCCAGTCGAACTCGTGGAGCACCGGCACGATCAACCTCACCAACGACCACGAGGGCACGGCCGTGTTCGCGGTCGACAAGCTCGCGCCGAACACCGGGGGCAGCAAGGACGTCGTTGTCACCTACACGGGTGACTACGCCTCGGACATCCGGCTGTTCGCCACCTCCCCGGTCGAGCCGACCGGTAGCCTGGCGCAGAACATCACCCTGAACATCCAGCGCGGCACGGGCTCCGGCGCGTCCTTCACGCCGGACCAGAACGCGCAGTGGAGCGGCACGCTGGCCGCGTTCGACGCGATCGGCTCGTACTCCAACGGCGTGCTCGGCTACCAGACGCCGGGCTCGGTCACCAAGACCTTCCGGATCGCCTACAACTTCGCCCCCACCGGCGACACCACCGGCCTGATGGGCAAGAACACCGGGGTCACCTTCACCTGGGCCGCCGAGACCACGTCCTGACCGTCCCCCGAACAGGCGAGGCCGAACCATCCGACACCGCGAGAGCACCGCGCGGCAGACCCCCGACACCTGGCCCGCCGTGGTCGGGCGGGCGGTCTGCCGCGCGGTGCTCGGCGTCGTGGTCGGCCTCGTGCTGTGGTCGCTGGTGCCGCCGCTGATCGGCTGGCACAGCACCGCCGTGGTGTCGGGTTCGATGGCCCCGCGCGTCGACCGGGGCGACGTCGTGGCGGCGTCGCCGATCGCCGGGCAGGAGGTCGCGGCCGGGCAGGTCGTCCTGTTCACCGACCCCGGCCCGAACGACCGCAGGGTCCTGCACCGCGTGCTCACGGTGAACACCGACCGGACGTTGACGACCAAGGGCGACGCGAACGCCGACCCGGACCCCACCCCGGTCCCGGCCGACGACGTGCTGGGCCTGGCGCGGCTGCGGGTGCCGTGGGTCGGCTACCCGCTCACCTGGGTCGGCGAGGGCCGCTGGCTGCCGCTCGTCGCCACGGCGGGCGCGCTGTCGCTGCTCACGGCCGGCGCGTTCGGCCCGGGGCCGCGTTCGGCCAGGCAGGCCGTGGCCGCCGGGACGGCGCTGGTCGTGCTGGTCGCGGTCGGCGTGACCACGGCGCGGGCCGGTTTCACCGACACCACCACGACCGCCGCGAGCTGGCGGACCGCCGCGCTGAGCGGGTACCCGGCGGCCGTGCTGGCCGACCAGCCGCAGTACTACTACCGCCTCGACGACGCCGCCGGCCCGAGGGCCGCGGACTCGTCGGGCAACAACCGGCACGCCGAGTACCGGGGCACGCCGCAGTACGGGGCACCCGGCGCGCTGACCTCGGAACCGGGGGAGAAGGCGGTGGCCTTCCCGTCGAACACCGGCCTGGGGTTCGCGACCACGACGGTGCGCGCGGTGCCCTCGGTGTTCACGTGGGAGGCGTTCGTCAAGGCCGACTACACGTCCTCGGAGAGCACGCTGTTCCAGTTCGTGGCGGCCAACGGCGCGGCGACCTACCGGATCGTGCTGCGCGGCGGCGAGATCGGCCTGCTGCAGAACTCGTCCACCCAGCTGATGGCCCTCGGCTCGGGCTACCTGACCAACGGCTCGTGGCAGCACGTCGCCATCACGGTGTCGGAGACCTCCGCGCAGGTGTTCGTCAACGGCAAGCCGAGCCCGGTCTCGCCGCTGCGCGTGCCGGGGCTCACCGTCCCGGCCTCCCGCCTGTCGTTCGCCGGGCCGGACGGCACTCCGGCGGACAAGCCGTTCAAGGGCGTGCTGGACGAGGTCGCGCTCTACCCCGGGGCGCTGACCGCGGCCCGGATCCAGGCCCACTACAACGCCCGCTGAACCGGGCCGCCGATCCGGCGTCCCCTATTCGCGCCGGCACTTCCTGTCAACTGATGGCTTCCGTTCCGCAGAATCGTTGAAGGTGCAAGCACCCGATCGGCCGGAACGCGCATATCGACCCGTCCGACTTCGGCGTTACGGATTGCGCCGGGCCGGGCGCTTACGTTCGGTCAGCGGTTACCGCCATCGGGGGTGGGCCCGCCGTCGGCGAGTCGCGGAGTTCGAATCGTTATACATGAGCCCCTTTCAGGCCGTTTTCCCATGTCGTGGGTGTGATCGCGGGTAACAGTGGATCGGCGAAACCCGGTATTCTCCGGATTTGCCGCGCGGGTTGTCACTAATTTTGCGGATAGCCCGTCGCGTAGCCGCATTCTCGCCGCCCCGATTGCGGTAGCGTCGCCGCCCAGTTGATTGCTCGATGACCGCACGGGACCGTCGATGACCGACGTGCTGTGGCCCGAGGCAATGGGTTCCCGTGCTCGGACGATTAAGCGACGGCCGCTGAAGAGGTACGACATGGGCAATTCCGGTCCGGACCCCTCCATATCCGTGGACCACGCCGACCTGGGCACGCCGGGTGCCCGGCTGGGCCGTGGCGGTGAGGCGACGGTGTACGACCTGCCCGGGTTCCGGCTGCCCGACGTGCGCGGCGAACTGGTGTTCAAGCACTACCGCGCGGTGCACGCCCAGCCCGAGGCGCTGCGCCGCGTCGTGGCCGCGCGCACCGCGCTGCCCGACGACCTGCGCGCCCGGCTCGACGCGATGACCGCGTGGCCGGTGCGCGTCGTGGTGACCGGGGAGCAGGCGGTCGGCGTGCTCATGCCGCGCATCCCCGGGCCGTTCTTCGACCTCGTGCAGCGCAACTCCGGCGAGCGGCGCGTCCTGCGCGAGGTGCAGAACCTGTTCATCGACGAGGCGCGCGCCCTGCGCGTCGGCAGACCGGTGCCGACCCCGGAGCAGCGGCTGCGGATCTGCCGGGACTTCGCCGCCGCGCTGGCGTTCCTGCACGACCGGCTGAAGATCGTCTTCGGGGACGTGAACCCCAAGAACGAGGTCTTCCGGCTCGACGCCGAGCCCATGGTGATGTTCCTGGACTGCGACGCCGTCCGGCCGAGCGGCGTGGTGTCCCGGACGCGGCAGCTCGACGCGCCCGACTGGGTGCCGCCCGAGGGCGGCGTGCTCAACCGCGCCACCGACCTGTACAAGCTCGGCCTGTTCGTGCTGCGGTGCCTCACGCCCGGTCACTTCTCCTCCACCTCGACGGACCCGGCCGCCGCGGCGGGCGTGCTCGACGCCGAGGGCATGGACCTGCTGCGCAGCGCGCTCGGCCGGGACCAGAACGTCCGCCCGGCCGCCGCCGAGTGGGTCCGCTACCTGCGACGGGTGCTCGGCCAGGCCGCCGCGCCGCCGGTGCTCGGCGCGGTGCGGCTGGACCGGGCGCTCGTCCTGTCCGCGCAGCCGGTGGTCGTGGAGTGGGAGGCCCAGGAGGCCCGGCACGTCGAGATCACCACCGGCGCGCGGACCGCCCGGGTGGACGGCCGCCCCGGGCGGGGCCGCACGGCGGTGACCCCCGACGCGTCCGGCCCGATCGAGGTGCGCGCGCTCAACGACCTCGGCGAGGACCGGCGCGAGGTCGGGCCGGTGACCGTCCTGCCCGCGCCGGAGGTGGTGTCGCTGCCGGTCCCGCTGCCGGAGATCCCGTGGCCGGGTCGGGGCGCGGCCGCTCCGCTGCTGCCGGTGCCCGGTCCGGCCGCGCACGCCGTCGTCGCCGCGTTGCCGCCGCTGCCCGGCATCGGCGGGCACGTGGTCCCGCTGCCGCAGCTGCCCGCCCCGTGGCTCGCGCGGTTCCCGCTCGACCTGAACGCGATGTTGTCCGACACGCCCGCCCTCAACCTCGACGTGGGCGGCCCCGATCGTGGAAGAGATGGCCGATGAGCCTTTCCCTGGCGCTCGCCAGACTCGCCGGCGCCCGCATGTCGGTGTTGCAGAAGAGTCCCGGCGACGTGAACAAGCACGCCGCGATGGGCGGTGTCCTGCTCAGCACCTCCACCGTCGCCGCCGTCTCGGCGTTCTTCGCCCTGCACTCGATCCTGGAGCTGCCGGCCTACGCGGCGGCGGGGGCCGGACTGGCCTGGGGCGTGGTGATCTTCAACCTGGACCGGCTGCTGATCGTCACCATGACCAGGGCCAACGGGCTGTTCCTGAACATCCTCGCGGCGCTGCCCCGGATCGCGCTCGCCGCGGTGATCGGCGCGATCATCTCGATGCCGCTGGTGCTCAGGATCTTCGAGCCGGAGATCAACTCCGAGCTGATCGCCATGCAGGCCGAGACGACCAAGGCCAACCAGGGCCGGTACGACGAGGCGTACCGCAAGATCACCGAGCTGGAGGGCGAGGAGACCCGGCTGCTGGCGGTGGTCTCCGGGCAGGCGACCGCGACGGTGTCCGACGACCCGGACGTCAAGGCCGCGAAGTCCAAGCTGGACACCGCCGAGAAGGCGTTCCTGGACGCCAACGCGCTGGCGCAGTGCGAGTTCGACGGGAAGTGCGGCACCGGCGTGCCCGGCGACGGCGAGTCGTACCGGCAGAAGAAGCGGCTCGCCGACGACGCCCGCACCGTGCGCGACAAGGCGCAGCGGGAGCTGGACGACATCACCGCGAAGGTCACCGGTCGGCTGGAGAGCGGCGCGGTCAACCTGACCGAGCAGGCCCGCAACCGCCTGCCGCAGGTGCAGGCCGAACTCCAGCGGCTGCGCACCGAGCGCGGGGACCTGGAGAAGCGCGGCAACTCCGCGACGGTGGCCGACACCGGCCTGCTCGCCCGGCTGGAGGCGCTGGACCGGATCACCGCCGGGCGGCAGAGCGGGTCGCAGGCGCACATGGCGCTGTTCCTGCTGTTCCTCTGCATCGAACTGCTGCCGGTGATCGCGAAGCTGCTGTCGGGCCTGGGACCGGAGACGCTCTACGACCGGATGGTGCGGCGCGCGGACGACGGCGCGGACGACGACGACAAGGTGTGGGCCGACCGCGACCGGGACATCGCCGAGGCGCGCGCCGACCAGCAGGCCGACGTCGAGCGCCAGCGGCTGGCCGCGCAGACCACCGCGCACGCGCGCACCACCCAGCTCGTGGCCGACCAGCAGTTGAAGATGGCGACGAGCGCCATCGACGTGTGGGGCAAGGTGGCCGAGCAGCGCACCAAGGAGGAGCTGCACCGCTGGTACCGGCAGCACGCGGGGTCCGGCGACCCCGAATCGACCACGCCGATGCCCAGGATCGGCCCGTCCCACCCGACGACCGGCACGCCCCCGTTCGGCGCCACGTCCTTCGGCCCGCGCGGCGCCGCCGCGTCCACCCCGAACGGCTCGGCGGGCCTGGTGGTGCCGGGCACCGTCCCGAACTCCGCACCCCCCAACGGTTCCGCCGCGCCCGGCGGGCCTTCGGCGGACGCCGCCGACACCCTGCGGTTCCCGCCCGTCCGGATTCCCCCCACGCACGGCGCGCGCGTCAACGGCACGCCGTCGACCGGCCCCAACCCCTGAACGGAGACTCCCAGGTGGAGAGCGACAAGGCCAAACTCCTGCCGTTCTACCTCGTCATCGACGTCTCGCTGTCGATGAGCGGGGACAAGCTCAAGCAGGCCAACATGATCATGCCCCAGGTGGTCGACGCGCTGGCCGACGCGCCGATCCTGTCGGACAAGGTCCGCTTCGGCGTGATCGACTTCGGCAGCGACGCCCAGGTCCGGTTGCCGCTGTGCGACCTGCTCGACGACAACGTGACCCTGCCCTCGCTCGCCGTGCGCGGCGCGACCTCCTACGCCGCCGCGTTCCGCCTGCTGCGCTCGGAGATCGAGAGCAACGTCAAGCAGCTCAAGGCGGACGGCTTCATGGTCCACCGCCCGGCGGTGTTCTTCGTCAGCGACGGCATCCCCACCGACCACGCCGACGAGTGGCGCGCGGCGTTCCGCGACCTCACCGAGAACTTCCCGACCTACCCGAACCTGGTGCCCTGCGGCGTGGACGAGGCCGACCCGGCGACGCTGGCCACCCTCATCCACCCGGCCTCGGGACCCAAGGCCATGCAGCTGTACCTGATGGGGCAGGGCCAGAACCCGGCCGACGCCATCGCGGCCATCGCCGAGGTCCTGATCTCCAGCATGCTGGCCTCCGGGCAGAGCATGGCGCAGGGCGGTTCCGGGCTGCTGCTGCCCGACCGCAACGACCTGCCGGCCGGCATCACCGCGCACTCGTCGGACGACTTCGTCTGATGGAGACCACGACCGAACCCGTGGCCGACCCGCCCGCCGCGCCCGCGCCGGACTGGCGCGGCGAGGTGCGGCCCTACGAGGTCGGCGACCCGGGCCGGGCGGCGGCCAAGGTCGTCCCGGTGCCGGACCCGGCCGGCTGGGACCGCCGGGACACCGTGCTGGACGGCTTCGCGCTGCTGGACGGGCCGAAGAAGCCGATCGCCGAGGTGCGCGCGGCGAGCGTGCGCGGGTTGTCGCACCGGCACTACGGGCGCGTGCGGCAGGACGAGTACGGCATCCGGCGCACCGACGACGGCCGCTACTTCGTCATCGGCGTCGCCGACGGGGTGTCGTCCGGTCCGATGTCGCACAAGGCCGCGATCCTCGCGGCCCGGTGGGCGACCGAGAAGCTGGCGTCGGCGCTGGCGTCGGCGGAACCGGAGCGGTTCCCGTGGGGCACGTTCGTGCGGGGCGTCGCGAACCGGATCGAGCGGCGGGGCCGCGACATGCTGGGCCGCGAGGACGCCGACCTGCGCGAGGTCGCCGACCACCTGGCGACCACCGTCCTGTACGCCGTGGTCGACCTCCGGCCGGTCGACGGCGCGCACCCGGTGCACCTGGTGTCGATCGGGGACACCTCGGCGTGGGTGCTGCGCGAGGGCGGCCGGTGGGAACCGCAGGCGGCGGTGAAGAACGACGGGGCGGACCTGTACACGGGCTCGGTGCACGCGCTGCCGGTGCCGCTGGCCGCCGACCCGGTCCCGGTGCGGACCACCATCGCGCCGGGGGAGGTGCTGATCGTCGTCACCGACGGCGTCGGGGACCCGCTCGGGCACGGCACCGGCGCGGTCGGCGCGTTCCTCGCCGACGCGTGGGCCGCGCCGCCCGCCTCGGCGCTGGACTTCGCCGCCCAGGTGGGCTTCGCCCGCAAGAGCTTCGACGACGACCGCACCGCGGTCGCGTTCTGGCCGGTGGCGCGCGCGTGACCGAGCACGCCGTCACCCTCGCCGAGATCGGGCCGTTGGGCGCGCTGCTCGGGTCCGGCGGCCAGGCGAGGGTGTTCAGCGTGCCGCACGCGGCGTTGCCCGACGTGCCGGGGCCCTTGGTCTACAAGCAGTACAAGGCCGGGCACGCACCGCCGCACGGGCTGGCCTCGGTGGTCCGCCGCCGGTTGCGCATGGACGAGGACACCCGGCTGCGGCTCGACCTGTCGACCGCGTGGCCGGTGCGCACGGTCGAGGAGCACGGCGTCGTGCTCGGCGTGCTCATGCGGCTGATCCCCGAGTGGTACTTCGAGGACCGGCTCATGCCCAGCGGTGCGCCGGCCAGGTCCCTGCGGGAGGTGCAGCACCTGTTCGTGGACCCGGAGCGGTCGCTGCGGCTGGGGATGCCGGTACCGGGCCTGGCGGGCCGGCTGCTGGTGTGCCGGGACTTCGCGCTCGCGCTGCACCTGCTGCACCGCGCGGACCTGGTGGTCGGCGACATCAACCCGAAGAACGCGGTGTTCCAGCTGGTGCGGCGGCCGTGCGTGATGCTGGTCGACTGCGATGCGATCCGGATCAAGGGCGCGGTCGCGGTGGTGCGCCAGCTCAACGCGCCGGACTGGGAACCGCCCGAGGACACCCTGAACCAGCCCACCGACCGCTACAAGTTCGGGCTGTTCGTGCTGCGCTGCCTCACCCCCGGCCCGTTCGCGTCGACCACCCGCGACCCGGCGCGGCTGGAGGGCGTGCTGCCCGACGAGGGCACGCGGCTGCTGCGCGCCGCGCTGGGCGACGATCCCGCGCTGCGGCCCGGCGCGCAGGAGTGGGGCCGGTACTTCGACTCGCTGCTGCTGCCGCCCGGATCGCCGGCGGAACCGCCACCGGCGCAGGTGACCGGAGGGTGGCGGCGGGACCCGCGCACCCGGCGCTGGATCCCGGTGGGCTGAGCATGTCCGCCGATCTGTGCACGGTGTGCCGCCGGCCGCCGACGGGCCGCTACGCGGTGTCCCTCCAAGGCGAGGCCACCTGCGCCCGCCACCCCCAGGACGGCGTGTGCGCGCTGTGCGGGCGGCCCCGCCACGTCGGGGAAGGCGGCTGGGCCGCGTTCACCGCGTCCACGGTGCGCTGCCCCACGTGCCGGCGGCAGGCGGTGGAGGACCAGGTGACCGCCCGCGCCCACATCCCGCGCGTGCGCGAAGACGTGGCGGCGCTGGGCATCCGGCTGCAACGGCGGGTGAAGGTGACCCTCGTCGACCCGGAGTCGATCAACGCCGACCCGAGCACGTTGTGCCTCGGGCGCACGCACACCAGGACCTCGCAGGAGGAGAGCAGCGTGCTCGGCATAGAGATCGCGCGCGGCCTCACCCCGGTGCACTTCGGCGCGACGGTGGCGCACGAGATAGGGCACGCGTGGCTGTTCCAGCGCGGTGCGCGGATGCTGCCGCCGGTGGTCGAGGAGGGCGTGTGCGAGCTGTTCGCGGGCGCGTGGCTCAAGCGGCAGCGCGTCCCGTTCGCCGACGCGCTGCGCGACGCCGCCCTGAAGTCGGCGGACCCGGTGTACGGCGCGGGCTACCGGCTGGTGCGGGACGCGGTCGTGGCGCACGGCATCGCGGCCGTGCTCGACGCGGTCTGCGCGCGCGGCGAGTTGCCCGGGGTGCGAGGCAGAGCAGACCAACCGCAGAGGAGCAGGTGACATGGAGATCCAACCCGTCAGCCGCTCGATCCTCGTCGTCGACGTGGAGCGTTCGAGCGACCGGACCGACCCGGAGAAGGCCGAGTTGCGCGCCGCGCTCTACGGCGCGCTGGGCCGTGCGATGAGCGCGGCCGGGTTCGACGAGGTGCCGCACCGGATCGACGACCTCGGCGACGGGGTGCTCGTCGTGTTCGACTGCGAGGTGCTGCCGGTGCTGGACACCCTCGTGGAGGCCGTGCTGGGCGAACTGGCCGCGCACAACGCCGTGCGCGGTCGGGCCGAGTGGACCCGGCTGCGCATCGCCGTCCACTTCGGACTCGTCTCGCGCGACGGCCACGGCTGGGTCGGCGAGGCGATGACGACGGCGTTCCGCGCGGCGGAGGCGGAGCGGGGTCGGGAGGTGCTGCGCCTGGCGGAGCACGGGCAGGCGGTCCTGCTGGTCACCGACGAGGTCTACCGGTCGGTGGTCCGCCAGGGGTTCCGGGGGCTGCGCCCGGACGCGTACCGCGCGCTGGACGAGCCGACCGGCCGGGTGTGGGCCCGCGTGCCGGGGTACGTGACGCCGCCGCTGCCCGCCGCCGAGCCGGAAGCCGCCGCGCCGGACGCCGCCGCCGGCGTGGCCGTGACGTTCACCGGGAACTCGATCGGCACGGTGGTCAACGCCCAGTCGGTGCCGTCCATCGACGCGCGCAGCTACTTCGGGAGCGGGCGGTGAGCGACGAGCGGCCCGCCGACGAGGAGCGGGAACCCGAGTCCGAGGCGGCCGAGGCGAAGCCGGAGGACGCCAAGCCCGACCCGGCGCCGGACCCGCCCGAGGAGGACGCCCAGAACGCGAAGGCGACCGCGACCGACCCCTCCAAGGCGCGCCACCTGCACCAGAACAGCCGTGCGCTGGAGGACGCGGTCGCCGCTCTGCTCGGCGAGCGCGGCACCGTCGGCAACGTGTTCCTGGCCAACACGATCGGCCTGGTCGAAGCCGGCTCGACGCGCGGACCCGGCGGGCACGGCTCGGTGCCCACCGGCCCCATCGCGCGCGACGCGCTGGACTCGATCACCGCCACCTACGTGGCCCCGGAGAACTACCGCGACCTGAAGGAGCGGTTGCGGGACAACCGGATCCTGCTGCTGCGCGCCTCCTCCGGCTGGGGGCGCACCGCCACCGCGCTGCACCTGCTGGGCCGGGAGTGCGCCCGGGGCGTGGAGAAGCTCAGCCCGGACATCGACCTGCGCGTGCCGTCCACCCCGATCGAACTGGCCGTCGACCACGGCTACCTGCTGGAGGCGCTGGACGTCGGGCAGGCGGCGTCGCTGTCGGCGTTCGTGCTCGACCAGTGGAAGCGGCGGCTGGACGCGGCGGGCGCGCGGATGGTCGTCCTGGTCTCCGCGCACACCCCGTTGCGGGACCGCGAGATCGACGAGTTCCTGGTCGACTGCGCGGCGCGGGTGGACGACCGGGAGCTGGTGCACAGCCACTTCCGGGACGGGCTGCGCCGGGCGGGCAAACCCCGGCAGGACCTCGCCGACTTCGCCGAGTTCGCCGAACTGGTCGAGGAGGTCGTGGGCCGGTCGCTGCGCGCGCACGACTTGGCCGAGTTCGGGCGCGGCCTGTGCCAGGTGGTGCTCGGCGAGCGCGAGGTGGCCGACGTCCGGCAGCGCTACACCGCGCACGCCGAGTCGGGTTTCCGCGAGTGGTTCGAGGGGCTGACCGACAACGACCACCGGGCGTTCGCGATCGGGCTCGCGGTCTTCGACGGCCTGCCGCTGGCCACCGTCGCGGAGAACGCGACGAAGCTCGCCAAGGCCATCCAGGCGGCCGAGGTGCCCGATTTCCGGGACCGGGCCCGCAAGGTGTTCGCGGTGCGCACGCTGTCGCTGGCCGAGCAGATGGAAGCCGAGATCACCACCCGGCTGGAGGACGGCGACCTGGGCAGCCTCGCCGTCGAGGTGGTCCGCTACCGCGACCCGCACCGGCCGCGCCGGGTGCTCGAACACATCTGGCTGGAGTACCCGGAGGCGCACGCCGTGGTGCGCGACTGGCTGTGCGAGCAGGGCAGCTCGCCGGACCGCAACGTGCGCTTCCGGGTCGGCGTCGCGGTCGGGCTGCTGAGCCTGTCGGCGTTCGAGCACACCCGCCGGTACGTCATCGAGCGCTGGGCCGACGAGAACGGCGCGTGGGAGCGCCACGCGGTGATCGGCGCGTTGCGGCTGCCCGCGATGCAGCCCGAGTTGCAGCCGCTGCTGGCCCGCATGATCGACCAGTGGCTCCAGGGCGCCCGGGTGACCGGTCGGCGGGTCGCGGCGGTCGCGGTGCTGGGCGTGCTGCCGATCATGACGACGGCCGAGTCGCTCAAGCGGCTGCGCAAGGCCTCCGACACCGAGACCCCGGCCATGGTGATCGCCATCGCCGACGCCATCACGAACCTGGTGGTGGAGCACGACAAGCTGGACGCGGTGCTCGGCGAGCTGATCAAGTGGTCGGTGTCGACGAAGCCCGCGGCCCGGGCCACCGCGCTGATCTGCGTGGTGCAGCTCAGCGTCTACCTCCAGGTGTCCGAGGACGGCAGCACCGAGCCGTGGCCGGGCCTGCTGTGGGTGGCCGAGGTCGACCGGCGCGGCACCGCGCGGGCGGACCGGGTGGCCGTCGGCCCGCGCCGGGTGACCCGGCGCGAGGCGGTCGTCACGCTCGTCGCCCGAGCCCTGGAAGCCCCGTTCTACCTGCACGAGATGCTCGACGTGTTCCGCCGCTGGGTGAAGACCGCGCAGCGCGACCCCACCCAGCGCGCGCCGCTGGGCAGGCTGTTCGCCGACCTTGTGCGCGGCACCGGCGACCCGGTGACGCTCCGCTTCTACCTGGAGGACTGGGCCCGCGCGCGCAACGGGCCCCGCGACGCCGTCGCCGACCTGCTCGCCGCACTGGACGAAGAGGAGAACCGACCGTGATCAACCGGAACCCCAGCCACACCACGCCGTTGGTGACCCGGGTGGACCTGAAGTACTCGGAGCTGCTGAAGAAGCGGCCGGTACCCCGGTCCGACCAGGCGACGGTCTACCTGGACCGGCACGGCAAGTACCACCACCTGACCCACCAGCTCGGCCTGGGCGACGGCGCGGGCCTGCGCGCGGTGTTCCTGGTGGACACCTCGGTGGTCAACCGCAACCTGGCGCTGCGGGTGCCCAGCGCCGAGCGGGCGTACAGCTTCGTCGCGCACGTCACCGCGTCGTGGCAGATCAGCGACCCGGTCGAGGCGGTGAAGACGAACCTGACCGACATCGAGTTCATCGTGAAGTCCTACGTGACCAAGAAGCTGCGGGAGATCACGGTCCAGCACGCGATCGAGGAGGTCGCCACCGCCGAGCAGGAGGTGCACCAGGTCTTCGGGTTCGCCGGCAAGCAGACGCTGTCCCAGGGCGTGAAGCTGCTGGACTGCGGTGTGGCGCTCAGCCTGGACGACAGCACGGCGGCCGAGGTGCGCCGGCGCAAGGAGCACACCCGCGCGCTCGCGGCGCGGCGGCGGGAGAACGAGGCGACCCAGGCGGACCTCGACCTGCGCGCGGCCGAGCAGCGGGCGAAGCTGGACCTGGAGGCCCAGCGCGCGGCGTTCGAGCTGCAGCGGCAGCGGCAGCAGCAGGAGCACGAGCTGGCGATGAAGCGGGCGGAGATGGAGTTCTACGCCGACGCCATCAAGAACGACGAGATGAACCTGATCGGGCTGAAGCTGGCCGCCAACCCCAACCAGGTCAACGAGGTCATCGCGCTGTTCATGCAGCAGCGCCGGCTGGACTTCGAGGGCGCGCGCGGGCTGCTCAACTCGTTGCTGGAGAACGGTCTGGTCAGCCGGGGCAACGTCGCCGACATCATGGCGAAGGCCACCGCGGTGATCGCGAACGGCCTGTCCGACACGCCCTTCGCGATCGACTTCGGCGAGAAGCAGTCGTCCCTGCCGGGCGGCGGGCCGCTGGGCGCGGTCGCCGGGTCCGCGCCGGCCGCCACGCCGTTGAGCGCGGTCGACCTGTTGGGCGCGGAGGACTCCGACGACCTCGACGATGACGACGACGATGACGCGTGAGCCCGGACCCGCGTGCGGGCGGGTCAGTCGTCCTCGGCGGGCGGGCGCGGCGCTTCGATGGTCAGGGGTGTCGTGGTGCGGCCGGTGATCTGGCGCAGTTCGGTCATGGCGTGGTCCAGTTGCCGGGCGAGGCGCGGCACCGTGGTGGGTGGCACGTACAGGTCGGCACCGGCGTCGAGGAGGCGCCGGACCGGGCCGAGGTAGCTGATGCCGAGTTCCTCGTCCTCGATTTCCGCGATGACCACGCGGGCTTTCGGGAACCGCGAGCGCAGGATCGCGATCAGCTGGGGGCTGACCGCCGGGATCAGCACTACGTCGGCGCTGTCGGGGGCCGCGTTCATGTCCAGCACCACGTAGTCCGGGCCGAGTCGGGCGGACAGCGAGGCGCGGGCGGAGGCCGACAACTTCATCGCGGTGGCCACGACCGTCACGTTCTCGTAGACCGGTGACGGGTGTTCGGCGGCCTGGCCCTCCCGGCGTCCGGGATCGACGACGCCGGCGGTGTGGAACGGGCCGGATTCGCCGGATATCGTCGCGATCGGCCTGCCGTCGCGCGTGATGAGCACGTCCTCGCCGGGACCGAGCGCGTCGATCAGCGCCACGAGTTCTTCGGGAAGTCGGCCGACGTCGATCCGCCGTGCGGTCTGCTCGCCCGTCATCAGACCCGGGACGAACGCGGTGCGGTGCCGGTGCGGGGGACTCCGGGAAGTCTGGTCATGGTTCACCATTCTTCCACGGTGCCCGGTTGTGCCGCCGCAACCGGCGAATCGACGGCGGAAACGACGGGGCGAGCGCCGGGGGTCGGCCCCGGCGCTCCCGGTCACCTGCCCGGTCACCACCAGCCCTGTTGGGCGGAATTGTTGCAGTCCCACAGTTGGACCCTGGTGCCGTTGCCCCCGTTGTTGGCGTCCGCGTCCAGGCAGCGGGCGCCGGTCAGTCCGTTGGTGAACCTCGCCGTGGCACCGTCGGAGGTCAGGTGCCACCTCTGCTGGGGGGAGTTGTTGCAGTCCCAGATCTGGACCGTGGTGCCGTTGCCGCCGTTGTTGGCGTCCGCGTCGAGGCACTTGTCCGACCACTCGATGTGGATGTAGAACCAGTTGCCGCCGATGGCCTGGAGACCCCACCCCTGCTGGCTCGTCCCGTTGCAGTCCCAGAGCTGCACCTTCGTGCCGTTGTTGGGCAGCGTGTTGGCGTCCGCGTCGAGACATCGGTTGTTCAGCCTGGTGTGGATCGGGCCGTAGGCCGGCGCGCCCACGTCCGAGGTCGGGCGCTGGATCGGGGAATCGCCCGCCCCCGCTGCGGACGAAACGCCCGTCAGGCCCGCCAACACCGCGAAAACGGCAATGGCCAACGTGCACAGCTTCGCTATCGCGCTCATGCTTCACCTATCGATCGATTGCCGAGGTGCAAGCGCACCGATTGGATCGGGAATCCCGCTCCCGCGCCCTCCCCGGCGCTTCGGGCAACGGGACAACGGTCCCCGCCCCGGCCTTTGCCGCGATAGCCGCCGATCGAGTGAGAGGCTGTTCCGGGGCCAGGAATTTCACATTATTTGCAACAATTCCAGTCGAGTGTCGGTGTCCGATGCAGTGCGTTGTGACGGTTTCCGGCGGGTCGCCCCGTCCGGGAGTTTCCGCGAGTCCGTAATTGAATGCGCTGGTCGACGGGCGGGGTGTTCCGGTCCGGCCGAATGGTGCGCGGGGATGTCCCGCGCACCGGTCCGGGTCCCCGTGGTCGCCGGCCGGTGCCCGTGCGCACCGCTGCCGTCGCGGTGGTCGCCGGCGGCGCGCCCGACCCGCCGCGCGGCCGCCACCGCGCGCCGAGAACGTCACGGAGACGGCGGTCAGGTGCGGATCTCATCAACTTGGTGTCGAGTATGGACGGATACCGTCATGCTGCGTACGGTGCTCGCATGAGTTCACCAGACGGTCCGACGCCCGGCGGGTGGTGGGAGCACGCGTCCCTGGACGCGCGGTTGGCCGCGGCCCTCCAGGCCAACCCCCGGGTGAGTTGGCGTGACCTGGCCAAGGCCGTGGACAGCTCCGAGTCCACGGTGGCCCGCCGGGTCCGGGCGCTGACCACGTCCGGCGCGTTGCGCACGACCGTCGTGGTGGACTCGATCCGCACCGGGCAGGGGTTCCCGGTGACGGTGTACTTCGCGGTCACCAACAAGTCGCTGCGGACGCTGGCCGACCACCTGGTCGCCAGGGCGGACGTGCGCATGGTCGCCGTGCTGACCGGGCGCCACGGGCTGCTCGCGGAGTTCATCACCCCGTCCACGTCGGACCTGGCGACGATCCTGCTGGACACGCTCACCGGGGTCGACGCCACGTTCGAGTCGATGTCGGAACCGGTGCTGCGCGAGTTCAAGTCCACTGTGGACTGGAGTCACTCGCTGGTCGCCGACATCCCCGGCGTGCGCCTGCCGCTGCTGGACCTGGCGGCGGACGACGAGCCGCTGCCGCTGGACCCGGTGGAGGAGTCCATCGCGGAACTGCTGCGGGTCGACGGCCGGATGAGCTTCGCCGACCTGGCCCAGGCGACCGGGTTGAGCGAATCCGCGGTGCGCCGCCGCACCGACGCGCTCATCGCGGCCGGTCGGCTGCACCCGATGACGCTGGTGGACGCCGAGTTACTCGGCTTCCACGTCCAGGCGTTCGTCTGGGTCGACCTCGCGCCTTCCGCCCTGGCGGGCGCGGTGCGGGCGCTGGTGGCGCGTCCGGAGGTGCGGTACGTGGCGGCCACCGCAGGGGACAGCGACCTGCTGGTGGAGCTGATCATGCCCGCCCAGGCCGACCTGTTCCGGTTCCGCAGCGAGGTGCTCGGCAACCTGCCGGGTGTGCGCGGCACCCGGGTGTCGATCAACATCCGGACCCTCAAACGGGCCTTCCTCCCCGTCGAAGTGCCCGGCCCGTCCGGCGAGTAGTGCCGCAGAAGGAGAAACAATGACGATTCTCGACAAGCGCAGACGGAAGATCGCCGCCGCGGCGGCGGTCGCGGGCCTGCTCGTGACGGCGTGCGCGGGCGGTGGCGACGGTCCCGGCACCACCGCCGCGGCCGGCGTGGAGACCGAGTTCGACAGCTTCGTCTGGGCGTTGCAGCAGCTCCCGGTGTCGCTGGACCTGGCCAAGGACGCGACGGTCAACACCCAGCAGGTCATCAGCCTGGTGACCGAACCGCTGGAACGGGTGTCGAACGACGGCACGTTCCGCCCCGCGCTCGCGGCCAAGGTCAGCCAGCCCGACCCGACGTCCATCGTCTACGAACTCGCGCCCGGCACGCAGTTCTCCGACGGCACCGCGCTGACCGCCGACGACGTGGTGTGGAGCCTGCAGCACGTGACCGACGCCAAGGCCGGCGCGCAGACCGCCGGGCGGGTCAAGAGCATCGACAGCATCACCGCGACCGCGCCGACGACGGTCACGGTCAAGCTGAAGTTCGCCGACCCCACGGCGCGCGACAACCTCGCGGTGATCTCCTACGTGCAGTCGAAGAAGGTCGCCGAGGCGGCCGGCGCGGGGCTGGGCACGTCGTCCGGGCTGCCCGTGGGCACCGGGCCGTACGTGTTCAAGTCCAGCGGCCCGGACAAGATCCTGTTGGAGCGCAACGCCAAGTACCCGAACAACCCGACCAAGGCCAAGGCCGTCTCGTTCGTCCCGATCAAGGACGACAACACCGGCCAGCTGGCGATGCGCTCGAACTCGATCAACGGCGCCCAGGTCACCAACGTCAAGCAGATCGCGCAGTGGAACGGCATCTCCGGGGCGCAGACCGTCCAGCTGCCCGCCAACGTGACCAGCTACCTGACGCTGGACACGTCGCAGCCGCCGTTCAACGACATCCACGCGCGGCGCGCGGTCGCCTACTCGATCGACCGGCAGGGTGTGTCCCGCGCGGTCTACGGGGCCAACGGCGTGGTGCTGCGCGGCCTGGTGCCGCAGACCCTGCTGGAGAGCGTCGCCGGGTCCGCCGACACGGCCAAGGGCTTCCTGGAAACCCTGCCGCAGTACGACCTGGACAAGGCCAAGGCGAAGTCCGAACTGGCCCAGTCCGCGACGCCGGGCGGGTTCGAGGTGACCATCCCCTACACCACCAGCTCGCCGTGGGCGGAGCCGACGATCCTCAACCTCCAGGAGAACATGAAGGAACTCGGCGTCACGATCACGCCGAAGCCGGAATCGCCCGAGGTGTGGGCGAAGCGGGTGTTCGCGCACGACACCCCGGGCATCCAGTCGATGCAGCTGATCGCCACCATCCCCGACCCGAACGCGGTGCTGCCCCGGGTGGTGGGGCAGGCGGGCATCGCCGCGCCGGGCCTGAACCTGGCCAACTGGACCACCCCGAAGATCGAGGAGGACGTCAAGGCGCTCACCGGCTCGGTCGACCGCGACGCGCGGTGGGCGGCCACCCGGTCGGTGCTCGGCCAGGTCGCCGAGCAGCTGCCCTACATCCCGCTGTACGCGCCGAACTTCGTGGTCGCGCTCGGCAAGGGGTTCACCTTCTCGGAACCGGTCGACCAGTCCGACATCCTCGACGGCACCTGGATCCTCCGCGTCCGGGCGACGGCGTGACGCCATGACCAGGTTCCTGGCCCGACGCCTCGCCGCGATGGTCGCGATGCTGCTGCTGGTGTCGTTCCTGGTGTTCAGCCTGCTCGCGCTGGCACCGGGGTCGCTGCTGGCGACGCTGATGGGCACCGCGCCGACCACGCCGGAGCTGATCGAGGCGACGACCGCCAAGTACCACTTGGACGACCCGTTCCTGGTGCAGTACGGGCGGTGGCTGGCCTCGGCGGTCCGGTTCGACCTGGGCACCTCCGTGCGCTCGGGCGAGGACGTGCTCGACGCGCTGGGCCAGGCCCTGCCGATGTCGTTCCAGCTCGCGCTGTTCGCGCTGCTGCTGGTGGTGCTGGTCGGCATCCCGCTCGGCGCGGCGGCCGGCCTGCGGCGCGGTGCCGCCACCGACCGCGTGGTGTCGACGGCGGCCGCGTTCGGGATGAGCGCGCCGCCGTTCGCGGTGGGGTTGTTGCTGGTGTACGTGTTCGGGGTCCTGCTCGACTGGTTCCCCGTGTTCGGTCCGGGCGACGGCTTCGCGGACGGCGTGTGGCACCTGGTGCTGCCGGCGGTCTCGTTGGCCGCCGCGCTGATGGCGATCGTGCTGCGGCAGACGAGGGCGGCGATGCTCGACGTGATGGACCAGGACTACATCACCTTCGCGCGGGCGAGGGGGGTGGCGCCGGGACGTGTGCTGGTCAAGTACGCGCTGCGCAACGCGGCGGTGCCGATCGTGACCTCGTCCGGGGTGGTGCTGATCGCCGCGCTGTCCGGCGCGGTGCTGGTGGAGACGGTGTTCTCGCTGCCCGGCGTCGGGTCGTTGCTGGTGGTTTCGGTCAACACCAAGGACATCCCGATGGTGCAGGGCATCGCCATGGTGGCCGCGGCGTTCGTCATCCTGGTCAACCTGGCGGTGGACGTGCTCACCGGTCTGCTCGACCCGCGCATCCGGGCCCGGCAGGTGGCGTCGTGACGCGCCCGGGAGCACCCGCGATCGTCGCGGCCGTGCCGCTGGCGGTGATCCTGGTCTGCGTGGTGACCGGCGACCTGCTCGCGCCGTACCCGCCCAACGCGCAGGACCTGATGCTCAGCTCCAGCGGGCCCGGCGCGCAGCACTGGCTGGGCACCGACGACCTGGGCCGGGACGTGCTGTCCCGGGTGATCTCCGGCGCCCGGGTGGCGGTGGTCGGCCCGCTCACGGTGGCGCTGGTCGCGGTCGCGGTGGGCGTCTGCCTCGGCCTGGCGGCGGCCTACTACCGGGGCCGGGTGGACGCGGTGATCAGCCGGCTGGTGGACGTGATGTACGCGCTGCCCGCGCTGCTGGTGGCCATCGTCGTGGTCGGCATCTCCTCGGGCGGCTACGCGGTCACCGTGCTGGTGCTGGCGCTGCTGTCGGTGCCGACCGCGATCCGGATGATCCGCAGCGCGGCGAGCGTCCAAAGTGGACTGCCGTACGTGGAGGCGGCGCAGAGCCTGCGGCTGCCCGCGCGCACGGTGATGTTCCGGCACATCCTGCCCAACATCGTGCCGACGGTGGTGGCCACCTTCCTGCTGGACTTCGTGGTCGCCCTGATCGCCTTCTCCGCCTTGGCGTTCCTGGGCATCGGCGGCGAGCCGGGCAGCGCCGAGTGGGGCGTGATGATCGCCGACGGCCGCGAGCAGATCCTGTCCGAGCCGTGGCTGTCGCTGGCACCGGCCGTGATGATCATCCTCACCGCGGTCTCCGCGACCGTGCTGGGGGACAGCGTCTACGACCGGCTCACCGCACGGCGGGAGGCACGATGAGTCTGCTCACGGTGGACAACGTGGAAATCAGCCACCAGGGTCGTCGGCTGGTGCGGGACGTGGCGTTCTCGGTCGCGGCGGGCACGTCGGTCGGCATCGTCGGCGAGTCGGGCAGCGGCAAGTCGCTCACCGTCCGCTCGCTGGTCGGCCTGCTCCCGCGCGGCGTCGACGCGACCGGGTCGGTGACCTTCGACGGGTGGGAGCTGCTCGGCCTGCCCGAGCGCGAGCTGCGAGCGGTGCGCGGCGGTCGGATCAGCCTGCTGATGCAGGACCCGTTCTCCATGCTCAACCCCGTGCAGACCGCGTTCGCGCACGTGGCGGAGGGCCTGCCGGCCGAGATCCGGCGCGACCGCGCCAAGCTGCGCGCGGAGGTGCACGGGCGGCTGGAGGAGGTCGGCCTGGACCCCGAGCGGACGGCGCACCGCTACCCGTTCCAGCTCTCCGGCGGGATGCGGCAGCGGGTCGCGCTGGCGGCGGCGCTGGCCGGCGACCCGGAGCTGCTCATCGCCGACGAGCCGACCACCGCGCTGGACGCCACCACGCAGGCGCAGGTGCTGGCCCTGCTCGACCGGCTGCGCCGGCGGCGCGGGATGGCCCTGGTGCTGGTCACCCACGACCTCGGCGTCGCGTTCTCGGTGTGCGACCGGATCATGGTCATGTACGCCGGGAGCCTGGTCGAGCAGGCGCCGGCCGAAGAACTGCGGCGCGAGCCCCGGCACCCCTACACCGCCGGGCTGCTCGGTTCGCACCTGCCGGTCGACCGCCGGGTCGAGCTGATGCGGTCCATCCCCGGCCGGGTGCCCCCGGCGGACTCCGTCGGCGGCCAGTGCGGGTTCGCCTCCCGCTGCGCGTGGGCCGTGGACGACTGCCGGTCACAGCGGCCCGCGCTGCGGGTCAGCACCCCCGGCCACACGACCGCCTGCCTGCGGTCCGACGAGATCGCCCCGGATCTCCTCGGTGCGGCAGAGGAGGAGGGACAGGACACCGGGGACGCCGACGTCGCCGTCCCCGGTGTCCTGCTCACCGTTCGCGAACTGCGCAAGTCCTACCGGGACCGGTCCGCGGCCAACCAGCGCACCGAGGCGTTGAAGGGGGTGTCCTTCGACGTCGGGGTGCACGAGTCGGTCGGCCTGGTCGGCGAGTCCGGCTCCGGCAAGACCACCATCGCCCGGTCGCTGCTCGGCCTGGTCCACCCGGACTCCGGCGGCATCGAACTGGGCGGGCTCGACCTGGCCGACTACCGGCGGCTGGGCCGGGCCGAGGAACGCGGCGTCGCCCACCTCGTGCAGGTGGTGTTCCAGGACCCGTACTCGTCGCTGAACCCCGCCCGCACCATCGGCGCGACCCTGCGGGAGGCGATCACCACCCGCGACCGCACCGCCGACCACCGGGCCGAGACCGCCGAGCTGCTCACCCAGGTCGGCCTCACCGAGCAGCACGCCCGGCGTCGCCCCGCGCAGCTCTCCGGCGGCGAACGCCAGCGGATCGCGATCGCGCGCGCCGTCGCGCTGCGGCCCCGGCTGCTGATCTGCGACGAACCGGTGGCCGCGCTGGACGTGTCGGTCCGCGCGGAGATCCTCACGCTGCTGCGCGAACTGCGCGAGCGGTACCGGATGAGCATGTTGTTCATCACCCACGAACTGTCCGTCGTCCGGCAGATGACCGATCGCGTCCTGGTGCTCTACCGGGGCGAGATCGTCGAACAAGGCCGCACGGGCGACGTTCTCGACAACCCCGGGCACGAGTACACCGCACGCCTCGTGGGCTCGGTGCTCGGGCTCGACCAGGAAGGAGTCGTCAGGTGACCGACGGCCGCGTTGGACCCAAGACCCCGGTGTCGGGCGGACGGGCGGTGTGCTCCAGCCAGCACCCGATCGTCACCGACACCATGCGCGACGTCCTGTCCGGCGGCGGGACGGCGGTGGACGCGGTCATCGCCGGGTCGCTCGTCCAGGCCGTCGTGCAGCAGGACCTGACCAACCACGCCGGCATGTTCACCATGCTGTTCTGGGAGGCCGAGACCGGGACGGTGCACGAGCTGAACAGCCACGGCACGATCGCGCCGGACCTGCCGCCGTTCCACCGGGTCCCGCCGCCGCGCAGCCAGTACTCGGCGAGCGGCGCCGGGCCGTACGCGGTGATCCCCGGTTTCATGCCGGGCATGAAGGCCCTCTACGAGCGCTTCGCCACCCGACCCTGGGCGGAGCTGTGCGCGCCGGCGGTGCACTGGGCCGAGGTCGGCCACGTGGTCGACTCGTTCGAGCACCTGGTGATGGCCCAGTCCTACGACTTCTTCCTCTACACCCCGTCCGGCCGCGCCCACTTCGCGCCCGGCGGCCACCTGCCGCAGGTCGGCGACCGGTGGCCCAAGCCGGAACTGCACCGCACGATGGTGCGGCTGGCCGAGGAGGGCCCGGACTACTTCATCACCGGCGGCTGGGCGCAGGACTTCCGGCGTCGGGCCAACGAACTGGGCTGGCCGATCACCGCGGAGCACATGGCGGTGTCGAAGGCCGAGTGGGGCACCGGACTGCGCTACGAGCACCGCGGGCACGAGATCGTGCAGCTCTCGCCGCCGGAACGCCAGGCCGTGTTCTGCTCGATGGTGCTGGGCATCCTCGACGAACTCGACATCACCTCGCTGGGCCACTACACCGAGTCCGCCGACGCGCTGTACTACCTCGCGCACGCGCTGCGCCGGGCCGACAAGGAGGCCAACCTCCTCAACGACCCGAGGATCTTCGACAACCCGACCGAAGTGCTGATGTCGCGCGAGTTCCACGCGATGGTGGCCGAGCTGATCCGCCGCAGCAGGCCCACCGCCGACCTCACCAGGCACGTCGAGGTGACCGGGGGAGCGGCGCGGCTGGCCGCGATCGGGCAGCTGCCCCCGGCCAAGCCCGCGCAGTCCGCCGGCAGCTGCGAGCTGTCGATCGTGGACCAGTACGGCAACTGGGTGCAGTCGATGAACACGTTGCAGGGCTCGGGCATCCCGGGCGAGGTGATCGGCGGCGTGCCGATGATCGGCAGCAACGGCGTCAACAGCATGGACATGTGGCTCGGCGGCTGGTTCACCGGCGGCGGCCGGATGCGCTGCGCCATCGGCAACACCCTGGTCCTCAAGGACGGCCGGCCCGTGCTGGGCCTGGGCTCGCCGGGCAGCGTCTACTGCACGGTGCCCCAGGTGCTGTCGAACATCCTGGACTACGGCATGGACCCCTACGCCGCCGAGGACGCGCCCCGGCTCTACCCGCTGCGCGACGACTACCAGTTCTCCATGGAGAGCCGGGTCCCCGACGAGGTCACCCGGGGCGTGACCTCGCTCGGCCTGCTGATGTCCCCGCTGCCCGCCTACGACTGGCACCTGGGCTCGTTCCAGATGAGCTGGCGCGGGGCCGACGACCGGCTGTTCGGCTGCGCCGGACCGCGCCGCGCGGGCAGCGCCGCCGCCCTGTGAACCCGAGAGGACCATCCGCAGTGGACAACACCGAGACAATCGACAGCGGCCCGGTCGCGCTCGCGGACACCGCGAGGACCGCGGCCGACGACCGCACCGGGGCGCTCGCCGACGTGCTCCGGGTGACCGACGAGGTCTCCGCCGAGCGCCTGATGGCCGTGCTGACGCCGATGGCGCGCTGGACCAAGCACGCGGGCACCCCCGAGGAGCTGGACAGCCTCGCCTACGTGCGCGGCCAACTCGACGAACTGGGCTTCACCACCCGGCTGATCAGCCACGACGCCTACATCAGCCTCCCGGTGTCGGCCCGGGTGGAGGTCGCGGGCGAATCGCTCACCGCGCTGGCCGTGTCGTTCTCCCAGTCCACCCACCGCGCCGGGCTGACCGGCCGCCTGGTGGCCGTGGGCCGGGGAACCGCCGCCGACTACGACGGCCTGGACGTCGCCGGGTGCGTGGTGCTCGTCGACGGCGTGCCGGGCCCGGACCAGACCATCGAGGCCGGGCGGCACGGCGCGATCGCGCAGGTGCACGTCAGCCCGCACGACAAGCTGCACGAGATGTGCGTGTCCCCGGTCTGGGGCAGTCCCGGCGACGACACGGTGCACGAGCTGCCCGGCACGGCGGTGTGCTCGGTCGGCGCGACCGACGGCGTCCGCCTGCGCGAGGTGGCGGCGGCGGGCGGCGAGGTCACCGTGCACACCGAGATCGACACCGGCTGGCGGCCGACCCCGATCCTGATCGCCGACCTGGTGGGCGACGACGAGCCGTTCGTCTTCTTCACCGGCCACCACGACACCTGGCACCACGGCCTGATGGACAACGGGACCGCGAACGCGACCATGGTCGAGGTCGCCCGGATCGCCGTCGCGCACCGCGACCGGTGGCGGCGGGGGCTGCGGCTGGCGTTCTGGTCCGGGCACTCCCAGGGCCGCTACTCCGGTTCGGCCTGGTACGCCGACCACCACTGGGAGGAGCTGGAGGCGCGCGCGGTCGTCCACGTCAACATCGACTCGACCGGCGGCAACGGCAACACCGTGGTCGCCGACGCCACCTCCGCCGCCGAACTCGGCGAGCTGGCCCGGGAGGCGCTCGACGCCCAGGCGGGGCAGGAGTGGGCGGGCCGCCGGATGCACCGCGCCGGCGACCAGTCGTTCTGGGGCATCGGCGTGCCCGCCATCTTCGCCAACATGAGCGAGCAGCCGATCGACCCGTCGCTGCTCAACGCCCAGGCTGCGGTGTTCGGCGGCGGCCCGCGCAAGGGCAACGGCACCGGCTGGTGGTGGCACACCCCCGAGGACACGCTGGACAAGATCGACCCCGAGCTGCTGGCCCGCGACACCCGCATCTACCTGCACGCGGTGTGGCGGCTGCTCACCGACCCCGCGCTGCCGCTGGACTTCACGCCGACCTGCGACGCGCTGGTCGACCGGCTGCGCGAACTCCAGACCGCCTCGGGCGGGCGACTGGACCTGTCGGTCGCCGTCGAACGCGCGCTGCGGGCCCGTGACCTGGCCGCGAACCTGTGGGCGGAACGGGACTCGGAGGACACCGACTGGTTCAACTCGGTCGTGCACCGGCTGTCGCGCCTGCTCGTGCCGCTGGACTACACGCGCGGAGACCGGTTCCGGCACGACCCGGCGCTGTTCGTCGGCGGCCTGCCCGGCCTGGCCGACGCGCCGCGGCTGGCCGCGCTGGACCCCGCCGGCGCGGAGTTCCGGTTCCTGCACTCCCGGCTGCTGCGCGAGCGCAACCGCGTCGCGGTGAGCCTGCGCCAGGTCGTGTCGTTCCTGGAGGAGGTGCTCGGATGACCGGACCGGCACGCTACCTGGTCACCGGCGCGGCGGGCCGGATCGGGCGGGCCGCGGCCGCGCTGCTCGCCGAGCGGGGCGCGCACGTGGTCACCCAGGACCGGACCGGCGACGTGGACGTCCGGGCCGACCTCGCCGACCCGGACCCGACCTCCGTCGTGGCACGCGCGGAGGCGGCGGGACCGCTCGACGGGGTCGTGTTCGCGCACGGCGTCTACCCGAACCTGCCGGTCGCCGAGATGACCGCGGCGGAGTGGGACCGCGTGTTCGCGGTGAACGTCCGGGCGGTCGCGCTGATCACCGGCGAACTGTTCCGGCGCTGGATCCCGCGCGGCACGCCCGGCTCGATCGTCGTGGTCTCCTCGGGCGCGGCCCGCTCGGCCCGCGCCGGCGGCGGGCACTACTGCTCCTCCAAGGCCGCGGTCGAGATGTTCACGCACGTCAGCGCGATCGAAGGCGGTCCGCACGGCATCCGGGTGAACGCCGTCGCGCCCGGCCTGGTGCTCGACGAGGTGATCCGCCCGGACACCCCGGACGTGCCCGACTACTTCGCGCAGACCCTCGCGGCCACCCCGCTGCGCCGCACCGGCGACCCGGCCGACATCGCCGAGGCGTGCGCGTTCCTGCTGTCCGACCGCTCGTCGTGGACCACCGGGGCGATCGTGGACGTCAGCGGCGGCTCGCACACCGGCCGCCCGCACCTACCGTTGACGAGGGACCTGAAATGACCATCCACATCGTGGGCGCGGGCGCCATCGGCGGCCTGGTCGGGGCCCACCTGCACCGGGCCGGGCACGACGTGGTCCTGGTCGACGCCAACGCCGAGCACGTGGCCGCGATCAACGCCGACGGGCTGCGGATCACCGGCGAGGCGGAGTTCGTCGCACGGCCGCGCGCGGTGCGCCCGGACCTGCTGGACGAGCCGCTGCGGACCGTGCTGCTGGCCGTGAAATCGCGCCACACGCAGGACGCCCTGAAGGTGATCACACCCCTGCTCGCCGACGACGGGTACGTGGTGTCGTTGCAGAACGGGCTGGAGGAGTACCCGATCGCGGAGGCCATCGGTCCGCAGCGGACGGTCGGCGCACTGGTCACGTTCGGCGGCTTCTACGAGGGGCCGGGCCACATCGTCTACGGCGGGCCGGGCACCTTCCGGATCGGCGAGATCGGCGGAGCGGCCGGCGAGCGGGTGGGCGGCCTGGCCCGGCTGCTCGCCGGGTTCCACCCCACCGAGGTCACCGACAACATCTTCGGCTGCCTGTGGTCCAAGACGGCGATCGCGGCGGTGTACTTCGCGACCGCCGTGGCCGACGAGGACGTCCCGGTCCTGCTGGCCCTCCCGAGGCACCGCCCGCTGTTCGGCCGCCTGGTCGCCGAGGTCGTCCGGGTCGCCGAGGCGGCGGGTGTGCGCTGCGAACCCGTGGACGGCTTCGACCCCACCCTGTTCACCGGGGGCTCGCAGGACCCGGCCGCCGTGGAAGCGGCCTGGCAGGCGCAGATCACCTACTGGGTGTCCCACCAGCAGACCCGCACGGGTGTGTGGCGGGACCTGGCGATCCACCACCGCCAGACCGAGGTGGACCACATCCTCGGCCCGGTGCTCGACCTGGCCGCCCGGCACGGAGTCGCGGTCCCGCACGTGGGCGCGGTGGTCGACGCGGTGCACCGGGCCGAACGGGATCCGGGCACGATGGGCACGGCGGTGCTGGACGACCTGGCCGCCGTGCGCTGAACCCGGCCCCGGCACGCCGCCGCCGACCCGGCCCCCCAGGGGCCCCGCGACGGTCGGCGGTGCGGCCGTTCCGGGGCAATTCCGGCCGGGATTCAACAGCAGCGCCTCCTCGGGAGTTTCCCCTGTCGTAGGGAAGTGGCGGCGGTCAGGCGTCGTCACGGTGAACCGGGGAGTGACCCATGGCCCGCAGGAGCACAACGCTCCTGGTGGCGGTGCTGATGGCGACGTCGATGTCGACCGCCGCCACCAGCACCGCCACCGCCGCAGGACAGCCGCCCGCAGTGGGCCCGGACGGGGTGGTCACGTTGGTGACCGGCGACCGGGTCGAGGTGCGCGACGGGCGGGCGCAGGTGCGGGGTCGCGCCGGCGTGGTGTTCTGGCAGTACCGGGACGAGCGGGGTGACCTGCACGTCGTGCCGTCCGACGCCGCCGCCGACGTCCGGTCCGGGCGGTTGGACGAGCGGCTGTTCGACGTCACCGGGCTGATCCGGGCCGGCTACGACGACCGGTCCAGCGCCGTCACGCCGCTGATCGTCACCTCCTCCGGCACGCGGTCGGCCCGCGCGCTGGACCTGCCCGGCATCGGCGGCTACGCGCTGGAGGTCCCGAAGGACGCCGGGTTCTGGTCCGGCGCGCGCACGGCCGGCGTGGACAAGGTGTGGTTGGACGGCCCGGTGCGCGCGTCGCTGGACCGCAGCGTGCCCCAGGTCGGCGCGCCCGAGGCGTGGCAGGCCGGGTACACCGGGCGCGGCGCGACCGTCGCCGTGCTCGACAGCGGAATCGACGCGACCCACCCGGATCTCGCGGGCGCGGTCGTGGAGGCGAAGGACTTCAGCGGCAGCGGTTCCACCGACGACCGGGTCGGCCACGGCACGCACGTCGCCGCGACCATCACCGGCTCGGGCCGCTACCGGGGCGTCGCCCCGGACAGCGCGCTGCTGGTCGGCAAGGTGCTCGGCGACACCGGCGGTGGTCGGGAGTCCGGCATCATCGCCGGGATGCAGTGGGCCGCCGAAGCGCACGCCGACGTGGTGAACCTCAGCCTGGGCGACTCGTGGCCGACCGACGGCAGCGACCCGATGTCGACGGCGCTCAACCGGATCAGCGCCGAGCACGACGTGCTGTTCGTGGTCGCGGCGGGCAACAGCGGGCCGGACGGCCAGACGATCGGCAGCCCGGCGGCGGCCGACGCGGCGCTCACCGTGGGCGCGGTCGACCGGGACGACCGGCTCGCCGGGTTCTCCTCGCGCGGCCCGCGCCGGCAGGACGACGCGATCAAACCGGACATCACCGCACCGGGCGTGGGGATCGTGGCCGCGAAGGCGAAGAACGGCGCCATCGGCGAGCCGGTGGACGCCACCCACGTCGCGTTGTCCGGCACGTCGATGGCCACCCCGCACGTCGCGGGCGCGGCGGCGATCCTGGCCGCCCAGCACCCGGACTGGACCGCGCAGCAGCTCAAGGGCGCGCTGATGGGCAGCGCGAAGCCGAACCCGGCGCTGTCGGTGTTCGAGCAGGGTGCGGGCCGGGTCGACGTCGCCCGCGCTTCCCGTCAGACCGTGTGGTCGTCGCCGGGGTCGCTGAGCCTGGGCACCGCGCTCTGGCCGCACGACGACGACCCGGTGATCGAGCGGACGGTGTCCTACCGCAACGACGGCGCCGACCCCGTGCCGCTGACGTTCGCGGCCGGGTTCACCGACCCGGCCGGGAACCCCGCGCCGGCAGGCATGGTCACCGTCACGCCCGCCGAGGTCGTCGTGGCCCCCGGCACGTCCGCCGACGTGCGGGTGGCCGTGCGGACGTCGTCGGCCGGCCCGGACGGCATCTACAGCGGCGCGCTGGTCGCGACCGGCGGCGACACCGTCGTCCGCACGCCGCTGGCCGTCACCAAGGAGGTCGAGAGCTACGACGTCAAGCTCACCGTCCGGGACCCGGCGGGCGAGGCGACCCCGGACTACTGGGCCCGGTTCGTCAGCATCGCCCAGTCCCGCGCCTACGTGCCGTACGACGCCTCCGGCGTGGTCCGCACGCGGCTGCCGAAGGGGGAGTACTACTTCGACGGCTGGGTCCAGCGCGCGGGCGAGGACCGCCGGACCATGGTGGTCGAGCCGAGGCTGGTGGTCGACCGGCCGGTGGAACTCGACTTCGACGCCCGGGAGGGCAGGCGGATCACGATCCGGGTCGACCAGGCCGGTGCGGCGGTCGGGCGGGCCGAGACGTTCCTGACGATGCGGACCGACTGGGGCAGCACCGGCAGCGGGTCGACCTCGCGGGACTTCGGCACCCAGTTCTACGTGCCCTCGAAGACGTCGTCGCCGGGCCGGGCGCAGTTCACCGTGCAGGGCACGCTGGCCGAACCGGACGGCGGCGGCACGTTCGTCGGCAGTCCGTACCAGTACCACGTGTCGTCCACAAAGGACGGTGGGGTCCCGGTGGCGCTGGATTTCCGGCACGCCGACCGGGACCTGGCGCGGGTGGAGTCGAGGGTCGCCGCGTCCGGTGAGGGGCAGTTCGGGTTCCGCGACCAGGTGGCCGGCGGTCCGCTGCCACTGCGGCTGGTGGAGCGGTACACGCCGGGCGTCGACTGGTACGGCGGCTTCGCGCAGGACGACAACCCGTGGACGTACCCGGCGGCGTCCCAGAGCGACGCGGCACCTCGTCGGTTCGCACCGCGCGGCCAGGCCGGGACGGGGTGGAACCAGGCGGTGTTCGGCCCGGCCGTGCCGTTCGTGCCCACGCGGCCGTACCGCTGGGCGGCGCGGGAGGGCGACGCGGTGAGCGTGGGCGTGCCGCTGTTCACCGACCAGGACCCCAACCACTACGGGTTCTCGTGGACCGGCACAGCCCGGACCACGCTGCACCGCGACGGGACGTTGATCGCCGACGTGGCCTCCACCGGGCTGAACACCGACGTGCCCGCCGGCAAGGGCGCGTTCCGGCTGCACACCGAGGCGGCGCGGGACGTCGTGTCGGAGCTGTCCACGCGGGTCGGCGCCACCTGGACGTTCGGGTCGGACACGGTGGCCGGCGACCCGGCCGCGCTGCCGCTGCTGGTCGTGCGGTTCGCGCCCCTGCTGGACGAGCGGAACCGCACCGCCGCCGGACGTCCGTTCGCGTTCCCGGTGTACGTGCAGCGCAACGGTTCCGCGCAGCCCGGCGACGTGAACACGTCGGTGCAGGTGTCCTACGACGACGGCGCGTCGTGGCGGCCCGTCCCGCTGCTGCGGACCGGCGACCGCTGGATGGCGGCCGTGCTGCACCCGCCGGGCGCGAAGTACGTGTCGCTGCGGGCGTCGGCGAACGACCGGGACGGGAACTCGGTGGAGCAGACGATCATCCGCGCGTACGCGCTGAAGTAGCCGGACGGCCGGGTGGACCCGTCGAGCCCGGGTCCACCCGGCCGTCCGGTGTGCTCTACGGTCGGTCCGGAGCCGAGGGGAGGTTGGTGGGATGTCCGGATCGGACCGGAGCCCGTGGCGGGCGAACCGGGCGCGGCTGATGGCCGTCGTCGCAGAGGCGCGTGCGCGGGCGTCGTCGGCGGGCCTCGACTTGGCGGCGGACGTCGAACCGGCAGAGGAACCCGCCGAGGAACCCGACCCCCGGCCGAGCTGGAACTGGCACCTCACCTTCACGGCCGGCGGACTCGCCGTCGACGCGCTCGCCGCCCCGGACCTGACTTCGTTCCTGATCGAGGACGGCACCGGCCGGTTCGAGATCGGCACCACGCCGGGGGAGTTCCCGAAGGCGCTGGTGGACCGACTGGTGAACGCGTGCTGGTGGAGGGCGTCGAGCGTGGCGGCTCACACCTGAGAGTGAGCCCGTTGGGCCGATTGCGTCCCCGTTCGCACTCCTGAACACTTCGCTGACCCCAATGGGCGGCGGGGAGTCCAGGAGGAACTTGTGGGAGCGACATCTCGGGTGCTCGGTGGCCTGGCCGCCGTGCTCGCGCTCGTCTCGGGGACGACGACGCCGGCTTCCGCCGCGCCGGACGACTTCCGGCCCGCTGCCGTCGAGTGGACCCCGTGCCCGGAACTCCCCGAGGTCGAGTGCGGCACGCTGCGGCTGCCCGTCGACTGGTCCCGGCCGCGCGGCGCGAAGTTCGACCTCGCCCTGGCCAGGCGCAAGGCGACCGACCCGGCCAAGCGCGTCGGCAGCCTGGTGATCCACCCCGGCGGGCCCGGACCCTCCGGTGTCGAGTTCGCGTTCGCCGCGCCCCAGTGGTTCAGCCCGCAGCTGCGGGAGCGGTTCGACATCGTCGGCTTCGACCCGCGCGGCATCGGCCGCAGCGAGCCGGTCACCTGCTCCGCCGACCTGATCGCCCGCCGTCCGTCGACGTACCCGACGACGCAGGCGGGCTTCCAGGCGCTGGGCCGCTACAACCGCGACCTCGCCGCCGACTGCCGCGCGCGCAGCGGCCCGATCTTCGACCACGTCGACTCCGCGTCGGTGGTCGAGGACGTGGACGCCATCCGCCGCGCTCTGGGCGAGCGGAAGATCAGCTACTACGGCCTGTCCTACGGCACGTTGATCGGCCAGCTGTACGCCGAGCGCCACGGCCGCGACCTCCGCGCCATGGTCAACGACTCCAACCTGGACCACAGCCTCGACGCGTGGACGTTCAACGAGGGCACCGCGACCGCCGCCGAGGATTCGTTCCGCGAGTTCGTGAAGTGGTGCGGTAAAGCGGTTTCCTGCGCGTTGCACGGCCAGGACGTCGGCGCGTTCTGGGACGACCTGATCGCCCGCGCCGACCGGGGCGAGATCTCCGAGCCCGGCGATCCCACGCGCCCGGTGGCGGCGGAGCAGATCATCGACTACGCGTTGCTGTCCTTCTACGACCCGAGCTGGACCCAGCTCGCGGAGTGGCTGGTCGCCCGCGCGCGGACCGCTCCCGCGACGGCGCGGGCGGCCGTGGCGGCCGAGGAGACGGTGCCGTTCGCGTTCCTGCCGACGTTCTGCCAGGACTGGCAGATCCGGCCGCGCTCGCTGCGCGAGTACACGAGCCTGCTGCGCCGGTCCGGCGAGATCGCGCCGAAGATGTCCCGCGCGTTCCTCGGCCACCAGGTCGTGCACGGCTGCGTCGGCCTGCCCGACGCGACCAACCCGCAGCGCCGCCCGAACCTCGACGGCGCGCCGAAGATCCTGATGCTGAACAACCTGCACGACCCGTCGACCGGCTACGGCTGGGCGAAGTCGTTCCACCGCCAGACCCGGGGCACGACCGTGCTGCTCACCTACGAGGGTTGGGGCCACGGTTCCTACCTCCGGACGGACTGCGTGCGCAACGCGGCGGACCGCTACCTGATCTCGCTGCGCCCACCTGCCGACGGCACCCGCTGCGCGCCCGCCGAATCGCCCGAGCTGCCCATCCCGACGGCGGCGAGGGCGACGACGCCCCGCACCGTGTGGTGACCGGTCGACGTCAGCACGCGGGAGAGCCCCTCACGTTGTCCGGGCTCGCGGAGCGCTGTAAAATAGACGGCCTCGAAATACGTTCCGGTCTGCCATTTCATCCGCCGCCAAAGCGACCCGCGTTCACCTCGCAGTGTTAAAGCCCATGACGCGGTCGCGTTGCCCGATCGCGGATCGTCACCCTCCTGCGATCGGCGATACCGTAAAGAGTGTGGCGCTGCAACGATCGTGGCGCACGCCGCGAAAGTAGGGACATGTCGGGCGCGCGGTAGTTGATGTTCGACACCCCTCGGCACGGACCCCTGGACGTCCGGTTCCGCACCAAACATGGAGTTCACTCTTCCCGGCACATTTCCTGCTTGGGTCTGCGTGGCGACGGCATTTCGCGCTGTCATGTCAATGCAGATCGCCCGGCACTCCACGTGTACACGGGAAGGCAGAAAGTATGGGCAGGTTCAAGTTCTCGACCGCGGTGTCGGCCATCGCGCTGACAGCGTGCGGGCTGCTCGTGGCCGGCGGGGGCGTCGCCCAAGCCGAAGCGGGATACGACAACATCGCCATGCAGAAGCAGGAGAAGACCCAGTGGTGCTGGGTCGCCTCCGGCCTGACGATCGCCAAGTACCAGGGTTTCGGCAGCACCCAAGCCGATTTCTGCAGCCGGGCCCAGCCCTACTACGGCTGCAACAACCAGCCCGCGACGCTCGACGACATGGCCAAGGGCTGGAGCAGCCTGGGCATGACGCGCACCGGCTCGGGTCTGAACAGCGCGGCGTCGTTCAACCAGATCTACACCGACGTCAAGGCGTCCCGCCCGCTCGGTGCGCGCATCGGGTGGTCCTCCGGCGGTGGCCACATGAACGTCGTCTACGGCTTCGACACCGCGAACAACACCATCGGCGTGGCCGACCCCTGGCCGGACACCACCACCTACACGTGGTGGAACTACAACGACTACGTCAGCAACAGCTCGTTCAAGTGGACCCACTCCCGGATCGGCATCTCCCGTTAAGGCAGGCGACATGCGCGAAACTCCACCGTCCGGCGAGCGCACCACCTCGCGCCTCTCCCGCCTGGCGGCCGTCCTGGCACTGGGCGCGTCCGCCCTGCTGTGCTTCGGCGGTCCCGTCCACGCGACCCCGACCCAGGACGTGTCGGCCGACATCCCCGACTACCCGGCCGCCCTCGCCGCCGTGAAGTCGCCCGCCGTGCGCGAAGCCGTGTGCCGGTTCCTGAGCGTGCCGGTGCCCGAGGGCGGGCCCGGAACGCCGCAGACCATCCCCGAGAAGGAAGACCCGTGCGAGGGCCTGCCGGTCTTCACGCTCAAGGACCCGTTGGCGGTCAACGAGATCACGCCCGGCTTCGTCGCGGGCACGTCCCGACCCGTCGCCACCGAGGCGTTCCGGCTGAGCCACCTGGTGTCGTCGCTGAACACGCCGGTCAACGACCGTCAGGCCACCGTCCTGCTCGCGCCCACCGAGGGCGGCGGCTGGCACCTGGCGGCCGTGCGCGACGGCGACAGCGACGCGACGTTCGCCGGCAAGGCCGAGCCGGGGAGCCTGGCGTTCAGCGAACCTCAGATCCGCGGCTGGTACCAGCTCAAGCTCCTCACCGTGTCGCCCCTCAACGACCAGGCGCGGGAAGGTCTCGGCGACCGGGCGTCGATGTCGTTGAGCGAGTACCAGAAGCTGCTCAAGACCCGGTACGCCGACAAGCTGTCCGGGTCGGAGTACGACAAGAAGGGCTTCTCCAGCGGCTACAGCGCCGCGGGCAAGGAGACGGCGGACACGTCACCCTCCGCACCGTTGATCGTGGGTGGGTCGAGCGCCGTACTCCTGTTGGCGGGTGGGGCTTTCCTGCTCCGTCGGCGGCGTGGCGCTACTGATTGAGCCCTGTCCCTTGCGCCCCGGTCTTGCCGTGGAGGCGGGCCGGGGCGCAGGGCGACCTACCGTGCGGCGATGATCGGCCGGCGGGGAAGTGGCGAAACCTGTACTCGGAGTTCGCGTGAGACAGGGCCGGGTGTTTGGCTGCGGCGCGTACGTTGCGCGACCTTGAGGGATCCCGGTGAGGTCGCCGCCGAGGCCGTGTTCACCGATCGGTAGACGTCACCAGCCAGACTCTGCCCGCTGACGGACCACATGCGCCGGCGTGGCGACGATCTACGCGCTGGCCGGTCGAACTACGGCTGACAGGACTACCCCCGCTCGCGCGGGGAAGACACTTGTTGACCTGTGAGTTTACAGGGCGACGGGGCGGAATTGATTCGGTGCATGGCGGTCTCGTTTTTGGATCACCCTGGGAATGAGCGCCGCTCGGTGGGTGTGGTTGAGAGTCCAGAGGTCGGGTTTCGGTCGTCCTTCGACGGGGACGGTCAGCGACCGGCACGCGAGCCACGAGCTACGACGTCGACTACGAGACCACCGTCTTGGCGCTGCCCGATTGTTCGACCGGTCGTTGGTCAGTCCGGTCTGATCCAGTTCTCGTCGCCCAACGAGCACACCGCCCGCGCGATCCTCTACCTGACCAGCGCAAACCCGCCTGACCGACGCGTTCACCACCCCGCTGCGCGAGATCTTCGCCAACGCCGGGCACGACCCGCCGGCATCGACGGCGGAACTGCGGATGGCGGCGAACTGCGTGTCCTGCCCGTTCCTCGACGCCTACCTGGGCAACCACGTGGCCAACGCCAAGACCTCCGGCCGCAACCTTGCCGAGGGAACGATCCGGGCGCGCGTCGTGGAACGCGCCGTCGCCGCACACATCGCGCGACGACCCGCGAGACATCCCTGACCTCTCACCGACCCGAACGGCCAAGCAGGCCCCGGAGAAAGCACCCCCACCCTCCTGCCCACCTCAAGACACCAGCACGACTCCCGACGACCCGGTCACTTGTCGCGCGGGTAGGTCTTCTGGACCTCGCCCTTCAGGTTCGCCCGCAGGTACGCGCCGCCGTAGTCGTCGACCAGGTACACCTTCACCGACGCCGACCCGTCGATGATGTCGGTGTCGATGATCAGGTACCGCATGGTCGGCTTCGGGACGCCCAGTTCCGCGTTCGCCCGGTCGAACAGCGCGGGCAGCGCGTCCCAGTTCACCTCGTTCATGTCGAGCACCGCGCGGTCGGCGTCGACCCCGTCCGGGCCCGTCCGGGTCGCTTTGCCGCCCTTGTACTCGAAGTTGTCGAACCCGTGCGCGACCGCCGCCGTCGGAGCGGACGCCGTCGCGCGCTCCGGCCACACCGTCAGCTCCGACACCTTGCTGCCACCCATGACTTCGCTGAACGCCCCGGCCGCCTTCCGCGCTCCGGCGGGCGTGAGCAGGTCGTCCTTCGTCGCGGCGGCGGCTGCGGTGGTGGTCGTCGTCGGGCCGGTGGGCAGGGCGGTGTTCGGCTGGGTGGGCACCGACGTGGTCGTCGAGTTGCCGCCGGGGTTCGCCGAGTTGTCCGCGTCCTTCATGCGGATCACCAGCAGCGTGGTCGCGAAGATCAACGCCACCCCGACCAACGAGAGGACCAGGGCACCGGTTCGCTTGCGCGCCTTCGGCAGCGGGGTCGGGTAGGACTGCGGACCGCCGTAGTGGTGCGGTCCGCCGACCGGTGGCGGGGTCGGTCCGGACGGCCACTGGGCGGCGTATCCCTGCTGCGGCAGCGGGCCGCTGGGCGGGCCTGTGACGGGGAACCCGGCGGGGGTGGGCGGTCCGAGGCGCGGGGCCGAATCGCGTTCGGCGGCGGCGAACATCTGGTCCAGCACCTCGCCGCTGGGCCGTTCGGCCGGGTCGTTGCGGAGGGCCGCGTTGAGCGCCGGGGCCAGGGCGCCCGCGCGTCGCGGCGGCGGGACCGGCTCGGTCATCACCGCGGCGAGGGTCGCCATCGTGGTGGCGCGGCGCATCGGGTGGTTGCCCTCGACGGCCACGTACAGCAGCATCGCGAGCGACCAGATGTCCGACGCGGTGTGCGTCTCGTCGCCGCGCAGGCGCTCCGGGGCGATGTACTCCGGGGAGCCGATGACGTCACCGGTCGCGGTCAGCTGGGTCGAGCCCTGGAGCGCGGCGATGCCGAAGTCGGTGAGCACGGCGCTGCCGTCGGTCCGCAGCAGCACGTTGCCCGGCTTGACGTCGCGGTGCATGACGCCGGCGGAGTGGGCCGAGCGCAGCGCCGCGAGCACGTCCCGGCCGACCCGCGCCGCCTCGGCCGGGCTGAGCACGCCCTCGGCCAGGCGCGCGTCCAGCGACGTGCCTCGGACCAGCTCCATGACGATCCACGGGTACAGCGAGTCGGTCGACTCGATGATCTGGTAGATCGACACGACGTTGGGGTGCTGCAACCGGGCCAGCGCGCGGGACTCGCGCAGCACGCGCTCCCGCAGCTGCGCGGCCATGGTGGGGTTGCCCTCGATCTGCTCGGCGTCTACCGGGCGGACCTCCTTGATGGCGACCTCGCGGTGCAGCCCCAGGTCGAGGGCGCGCCAGACCGTCCCCATCCCACCGCTGCCCAACCTCTCCAGCAGCTCGAACCGGCCGTCGAGGATTCGCCCGGTGTGCTCTCGCTCAGACACGGCGTCACGCTAGCAACCGACCGCCGGTCGCCGGGTGGCCGCCGGTATTTCGTTCGCACTGGTAATCGTGGCGCGCTATCCGCCCGGCGGCTCCGACACCCCGGACGTCGGCCGCCGGCTATGGTTTCCGCCGTGACCGAACCCTCCGGCCCGCGCGATGTCGGGGCTGCCTACGACGCTGTCGCGACCCTCTACGCGGAGCTTTTCAGCAACGTGCTCGACACCTTGCCGATGGAACGCGCGCTGCTGTCCGCGTTCGCCGAACTCGTGCGGGCCCGGGACGCCGGGCCGGTCGCGGACATCGGGTGCGGGCCCGGCCACGTGACCGCGCACCTGCACTCCCTCGGGCTGACCGCTTTCGGCATCGACATCTCGCCCGAGATGGTCGCCCTGGGCCGCCGGGCACATCCGGACCTGCGATTCGACCAAGGTTCGATGGCCGCCCTGGACCTCGCGGACGGGGTTCTGGGCGGCATTCTCGCCTTCTACTCGATCATCCACCTGCCGCCTGGGCAACTGCCCGACGTGTTCGCCGAGTTCCGGAGAGTGCTGGCACCGGGTGGCCACCTGATGCTCGGTTTCTTCGCCGGCGACGATGCGCGGCCGCAGGAATTCGACCACAAGGTCACGCCCGCCTATCGCTGGTCGCCGGACCGGCTCGCGGAACTGCTGCACGACGCCGGGTTCGTGGAGGTCGGCCGAATGCGGCGCGCGCCGCACGAAGGCGAGCGGTTCCAGCAGGGCCAACTGCTGGTTCGCAAGCCCGACACGGCGGATCGGCCGGCTATCGCGGACAGCGGATGTCCGCGATAGGTGTAATGGTGGCCCGGACACACCACCGAGGAACGGAGCAACTCCGATGAGCCGCCACGTGCAGGTCACCTTCGACGCCCACGACCCGCGCGCCCTGTCCACCTTCTGGCGCGAGGTGCTCGGCTACGTCCACCCCGGGCCGCCCGGGGTCGAGTTGCCCGAGGGCGCCGACGCGCTGGCCGCGTGGGACGACTTCCTGGCCCGCATCGGCGTGCCGGAGGACCAGCGCAACTCCCGTTCGGCCATCGAGGACCCCGAGGGGCACGGGCCGCGCATCTTCTTCCAGCAGGTCCCGGAGGGCAAGACCGCGAAGAACCGCGTGCACCTCGACGTCCGGGCGGCTCCCGGGCTCACCGGTGACGAGCGGATGGCCGCCCTGGAGGCGGAGTGCGAACGGCTGGTCGCGCTCGGGGCCGGGCGGGTGCGCCGGTTCGAGCCCGAGCCGCCGATGGGGTTCGGGTTCATCGTGATGACCGACCCGGAGGGCAACGAGTTCTGCCTGGACTAGGGCTCGACCGTCCTGGACCGCGCCGGGGTCGGGCCTAGACCCGGTTGTACTGGAAGTACCAGCCGTCGTCGCGCTGGTAGCAGCCCCACGCCGGGTAGAGGCGGTTGTAGCGCTCCTTGTCGGGCTGGCAGGACTCCTTGGTCGGGTACGGGCCGACCGTGATCCAGTTCGTGGCCTGCGCCGCGCCGGGCGCGAGGAGCAGGACGACGATGGCGGCCAGGCCGGCGGTGATGCTGCGCATGTGGTCCTCCTGGGCGGGTACGACGGTCATCGTGCCCGCCCGCGCCGGTCGGCCACACCGCCGATCGGCACGGTGGTCCAGACCTATTCGGGGGCCTCCGGCGGCGCGTCGGCCGACCCGACGTGCCGCCTGCTCCATCCGCAGGAACCGAGCAGGGGTCACCTTCTGCCGAAAACGGGATTCACTACGTTCTGCCCGGTGCGAATCCTCTTCTCAAGCCTCGGCTCACACGGGCACACCTTCCCCCTCCTGCCGCTCGCGATCGCCGCCCACGAGGTCGGCCACGACGTCACGTTCGTGACCACGGCCCCGTTCGCGAGCGCGGTGACCAGGTACGGCATCGACCACGTCGCCGGCGGCATGGACATGCTCGCCGCGTTCGAACTCGCCAACGCGGGCCCGGCCGCCCGCAAGTCGCCCGACTTCCGGCCGGAACGGGTCTCGAAGGTGTTCGGCTCGATCCTGCCGCGCAGCTACGCCGCTGACCTGGCACCGATCATCGTCGACCGCAAGCCCGACCTGGTGGTGCACGAACTGGCCAACCCGGGCGCGGGGTTGGCCGCGAAGGTCGCGGACGTGCCCGCGGTGTGCCACTCGTTCGGCCGGATGTGGCGGCCCACAGGACCTCCGGAGGCGATGCGCAGAAACCTGGCGGAGGTCGCCGCCGACCTCGGCGTCGACCTGCCCGACGGCGACCTCATGCCGCTGGGCAACCCCTACCTCGACATCTGCCCGCCTTCGGTGCAGGACCCGGAGTTCCCGGTCTCGCCGACCCACGTCGTCCCGCTGCGGCCGGTGCCGTTCTCCGAGCCCGGCGAACTGCCGTCGTGGGTGCGCGAACACCGGGATCCGTTGGTGTACCTGACGTTGGGCACCGCGTTCGGTGACGCGAGCGTGCTGCGCACCGCGATCGCGGGCCTGGCCACCCTGGACGTGAAGGTGTTCGTGTCGACCGGCCCGAGCGTCGAGGTCGCCGCGCTGGGCGACGTGCCGGACAACGTGGTGGTCCAGCCGTGGCTGCCCCAGGCGGACCTCCTGCCGCACACGGATCTCGTGGTGCACCACGGCGGTGCGGGTGCCACGATGGGCACCTTCGCCACGGGCGTCCCGCACCTCGTGCTGCCCCAAGGGGCCGACCAGTTCAGCAACGCCGACACGGTGACCGCCGCCGGGCTGGGTGACCAGATCCTCGCAGCGGACCTCACCGCCGAGCTGATCGCCACCAAGGCCCGACGCCTGCTCACCGACCAGGCCGTACTGGCTGCGGCCGAGGCCATGGCCCGGGAAGTGGCCGCGATGCCCTCGACGCACGACGTGGCCCGCGCGCTGCCCGACTACGCGTGAAACCCGTTCGCCCGCCCGCCCGACCGCGCCGAGCTGGCCGTGGTCGGGCGGGCACGTCACCCTCGGGTCTGCGGCGACCGTCCACTCAGGACTGAATCGGACTCGGCCGTGGGACGGGGTTTCCCGTCGGCATCCGGATAGTCCGGGGCGCATGACTGCCCTAGGGTTGGCACGGTGATCGGAAACGACGTTGTGGCCACTCTGCTTGAGCACTACCGGTTGGCGGGGGAGGACACCGCGCTCGCCAACCAGGGAGCGGACAACGTCACCTACTTCGTCGGTTCGGGGGAGAAGCGGCGGGTACTGCGCTGCTACGGCGTCACCGCCTCCGATGAGATCGATTTCGAACTCGACCTGATCGACCACCTGGTGGGCTCCGGATTCCCCGTTCCGGCGGTCGTGCGCACCTCGGCCGGTGATCGGCGGGTCACCGCCGGCACCGTGCACGCCGTGCTGTTCGAGTTCGCGCGGGGCACGCCGATCGACCCGGCACGGCCGGAGAGCCCCAACCTGGTCGCGGCCCTGGCCGCCCGCCTGCACGTTGCCACGCCCGGCTTCACCGGCGGCACGCGCTCCCGGTCCGACGAAGGCCGTCTGCGCACCCTGCTGGACGCCCTCGCGACCGACCCGGGCCTGGGCGGGAAGCACGGCGCGGTCCGGCTCGCCGAGCACCTGCGCGAACTGCTGGCGGGCCTGGCCGGACTGCGCGCGGCGCGACTGCCGTCCGGCGCGGTGCACCACGACTACGACGCGGGCAACATCCTGGTCCGGCAAGGCGACGACGGCCCGGCGGTGTCCGCGCTGCTGGACTTCGACGAGTCCTACGCCGGGCCGTTCGTGTTCGACCTCGCCGCGGTGCTCACCCAGTGGGCCAAGGGCGACCGCGACTGGTTCGACGTGGCGGTCATGCGGGACGTGCTCGCCGAGTACGAGCGGGTCCGCCCGCTCACGCCGGCCGAGCGGACCGCGCTGCCGTTCGCGGTGCGGGTGTTCAACGCGGCGGACGCGGCCGAGTACGTCCTGCGCACCCACCGGAAGCGTCCGGACGGGTTCGAGCTGTCCGACTGCCTCTCGCTCGACCTCTACTACGCGCTGTCCGAACGCGACGACTGGCTGCGCGGGCTCGACGTCGGGTGAGTGCACCTGCTCCACGCGAGGCCGGCGGAATACCCGCGTTCGGCCGTGTCGCTCGGCGAAAGGGCAATAAACGCATTGCGGTGGCAGGGGTTCCGGGTGCAAGCTTGCCGCACACCACGAGATGAGGGGCCGGAGTCATGACGAGCACGGGGAAGCGAGGGTCGCAGCGCTTGTGGGAGCGCACCGCGATCGTTGCCGGCTACTCGTCCTCAAGTCGGTACGGCATTGTCTCGACGTGGTATGAACGCGGCTTGAGCTGCGCGGACTCCCCGCCCTGACCCGACTCGGGTCCAGTGGCCAGGGAGCCGCCCATCGGGGAACCGATCCGGGCGGCTTCTCTTTTTCGTGCCTGAGAATCATTTCCCTGGTGACGTGCTTGGGAAGCGGAACGGCCTCCAAAACCGTTGCCCGAGGGTTCGACTCCTTCCGTCACTGCCGGCCGCCGACCGTTCGCCTCGGAACGGTCCGGCGCGTTCGTCGACAATTCCACAGGGAGCAGATCGATCCATGCCCGGTGTTCCGGTCGCGGTGCGGCCGGGCGGGGGTGGGGGAGGGCGGCCGTCGCATCCCGGACGGCTCGGCCCTCTCGGTGACACCTACTTGGTGGAGACGGGCTGTGGTGCCCACCCCGGCTGTAAACCGGGTGCCCCTCGGGGCGTTGTCGGTTCGACTCCGGCCTCCACCACCAGGTCCGGCACTCCGGGGGTGAGCCCGGAGCCGGAGGACACGCCGCCGGGTGTGTCCCGCACAGCGCGTTGGTCCAGTGGAACGGATACCGGGCTTTCACCCCGGTGACGCGGGTTCGACCCCCGTACGCGCTACGAGAAGGGGCTTGGCCCCCACTGCCTCTTCAGCTCGACAGGAGGAGCACCCGCCTCGTAAGCGGGAGGACCGGGTTCGAGTCCCGGAAGAGGCTCGCGAACGCACCGCCACCGGCCGCTCGGCCGGTGGCACGGCCCCTGTGGCGGAACGGCAGACGCGCACGGCTCAAACCCGTGTATCCGCGAGGGTGTGCAGGTTCGACTCCTGCCGGGGGCACGTTGTAGATCTGTGCAGTGTGTGGGGGCCGTGCCTGGGTTGGGTGCGGCCCCTTCTGCGTCACTGGTGTTGGTGATCGTCTGGGTGGTGTGGGTGATCGCCGGTAGGTGGTCGGCGTTGATCGTGATCGTGACGTTGGCTTGTTGGCGGTCGGGGTGTAGGTGCACGGTGAGACTGGTTGCGGTGAACAACCGTCGGAGGTGATCCACCGGAACCCGTGCGAGTCCTTGCGGAAGCAGGGGCAGGGCGTCGAGTAGGGCAAGATCGTCCATACTGGGTTGGTAGGGCGCGTCCTGGTCGGCTTGGTCGAGTTGTTCGAGGGCTGCGCGGGTGGCGGTGTGCTCGGCGTCGAGTTCGCTGTAGCTGGCCGCTAGGCCGCGTGCGTAGGGGCTGCTGGGGTCGTCTTGGTCTTGGGCTTGCCGCATGAGGTTGTTCTGCCGCCTGGTGATGTCGGCGAGGGCGCGTTGTAGCCGCTCACGCTCTTGGGTGCGTTCGCGGGTGGTGCGGTCGTCGGTGCTGCGGATGTGCTCAGCGAGGATGTCTCGCCGGTCCGGCCCGAAGATCCGTTCGGCGTACACCGCCCGAACCTGATCAAGAAGGGTGTCTTCCCGAACGTAGGTACTGCCCTCATGAACGGTGGCCTTGTCCATGCGTCCACGGTTGTTGCTGCGCGGGTAGCAGGTGTAGTAGGTCATGGTTGGGCGGGTGTTGCCGTGCAAACGCCGACCACACGGACAGAAAATCATGCTGCGGAACAGATAGGTGGTTTTGGTTTCGGGGTGGGGGTTGAGGGTGTCGCCTTGCCGGACACGGCGTTTTGCGTTGCGGCGCGCGGTCAACTCATCGAACATCCATTTAGGAATGAGGGGTTGGTGGACGGGTTCGGGTGACCAGACCCAGAATTCGGGTGGGTTGACTTTGCCGTTGCGGGATCGGGACGCGCGCCGGTTGTAGACCATGTGTCCGGTGTATTTCGGGTTGCGGAGAAGGTCAGCGACACTAGATTTTCCCCATGCGCCTCGTGCTCGCAGTCCGCCCGCTGGTTGCGGGACTGGGTATTGCTGGGGGTCGGCGTTGAGGCGGTCAACAATCTCCGCGTAGCCGAGATCATCGTAGTAGCGCCAATGCGCGATCTGGGTCACCGTCAACGCACGCTGGTCGTCAGGTTCGAGTTTGGACTTCCGCAGGCCCTTGTCTGCTTTCGCGGCGTTGGGGTGCCGAAAGGCTTTCGCCCGATACCCGTACGGTGGTTTACCGACGTTCCAGCCCTCACGCGCATGGGTGCACAGTCCACCCCAGGACAGTTCCAGGGCGTGAACGACTTCGTATTCCGCCATGCCCTGATTGACACGCCGGTGCAGAATCTGTGAGGCGCGGCGTCCGTCAAGGTTGATCGGCTCATCGGAGGCCAATAGGGGTACTTCGGCGGTTTCGAGCTCACGCTCAACCGACAAGCCTTCATAGGCTTTACGGGCGACACGCGAGACGCCTTCACAGATCACGACATCAAACCGGCGACGCGGACTCTGCGCCTCAATCAACAGGTCATTGATTCCCCCGTCACGGGGCACCGGAATGCTGTACTCCTGCTCCGGGTTCACAACCTGCCCCCGCTGGCCGCGCTCGGACAGGGCCTTACGCCCGGACTCGACGTCGTAGAAGTGGCAGGTCACTACCCACGCTGCGGGTAGTGCGCTTGTGCAGCTTCCTACCTGACGGATGATCGACTGACGGGGGTCTTGCCGATCATCGGTAGAGGTTCGGGCGAGGATCGCGACGCGGACGTTTTCGCCCAACATGCGGTTCGACATCCGCATCGGACCGATCGCATAATCCGACAGCCCCGATGGACCCGATACCGACGGTGGCGTGCCGGATGGGTTGAGGGGCATCAGGGGTGAAGTGTTCTGGGTGGTCATGTGTGGTCACCGCCTAGGGTTTCGTCTTGCTCTTCCGCTTGATCGTTGATCACCCATCGCAGCAATTCCCGTAGTACGTCGGCGAATGCGGCGGTTTGGTGGGGTGATCCGGTGACCCAGCAGATTTCCACGTGATAGGTGAAAGTTTGGCCGTGGGTGAGCCGTTGACGATACTCGTACACCTCGCTCGTGACTAGCTGCTCACGAGTGACACCCAAAGGTTTTTGGTGCGGTGGCAGGAAATCTTTCGGATCGCCGGTAGTGGGGGAGGGGCTCACAGCATCGCGCGAACCACTCCCCCACTACCGCCAACCGTGACCCAAGCGCCAGTAGCGGCCGTAAAAGCCTGATAGGTGGTGACCGTGTTGTGGGCGGGTGTTCGCGCCTCACCCCCTATCCCGGCGGCTACCGCCGCTACCGTGCTACATCCCAGGTCACAGCCCCTATTGCTGCTGCTACAGGGCCGCTGCGCACTGCTACACGACCCGCTACAGCCGCTACAGGATGATGGCGTGTAGCGGGTGTGTAGCGGGTGGGTGGTGGTCATGACAGCCACCCCTGATAGGCGGTCTCGATCGCATACCGGTCATAGCCGCGTTTGTTGGTGCTACCGCGCCGAATCTGCACCGGAGTAACCCCGAGCGGACGTAGCGCCGATGCAAGATCGCTTGCCGCCCAACCCCGGTAACGGCCGTCATAACTGACTAGGCGGGAAAGGAGATGTTCGGTCCACAGCCGGGAATCGTCGCGGAAGGCAAACAGAATCGCCGCGATCGCTGCATGATCCACAGTTGTATCGGGGCTACCGGTCGTGCCGTGTAGCAGCGCTGCGCGCTGCACGGTCGCCGCATCAACCACCCGCACCCCACCTGTTGCCGCACGGGCTTGGCCGCGTTCGTGGGCTTGCGCCGAGGTCAGTGGGGTGATCTTGCACAGGATCGGTTCCCGAATGCTCGGGGCGGAGACGTAGCAGCACCCGGCATCCTCCGGGGTGGTCTCATCGATGGCCGGGTGGAGCCGGTCAGGCCGCCACCCTTCGGCGATCATGCGAGGCCCGAACACCAGCCGCACATCCGCATGACGGGACGGGAGCATGACCCGGATCGCCGTGGTGTCCGCGATCGCCCGACCCAACACATCCGAGGTCGCATCACTCGACGCCAACACCACCGACACCCGCGCCTTCCGACCCACCCCCAACAAAGTCGCGGCCAGCTCCTTAGCCCGTGGCGACAACTTCGGATACTCATCAATGATCACCACAACCGCCGGACCGGTAGGGCTCGGTTGCCACTCGTCACCCATCCCCGTCTCAGCAGCCAACAGCGGGCGGGCCGCCGCGTAGCCGATCGCCGTCTGCAACGCGGCCTCAATGCCCGCCGGGGTGCGTTCCCGGCGGCTAATCGCCGCCCCGTAGGCGTCCAGGCCGACGCCGACGGGGGCCAGGTCCCAGCACACCGCATCCCGGCACGCCGTCACCACATCCCCCAGCACCCGCAACGTCATCGACTTGCCCGCGCCACTGGTACCGATCACCACCACATGAGCACCATTCAAACGAAGCGCAAGCGGCAATCCATCCATCCGTGAACCCACCATGTGCGCATCCACAATGGACAGTGACCCCGGTGATCGTTGCGGTGCGGGAGGCATGGTGGCGAACGGGTCCCGCGCCACCAACCGCAACACCACCCGCGCCCGCCGCTCCCGATCCGGTGTCGCCAACACCCCACCCGACCGAAGATCCAACACAGTCTCCAGCTCACCCAAACGAGCCACCAGATCAGCCGGAGTACCCGTACGCAGCACCACCGGAACCTGCCACCCCCACGGCTGGCGATGGGCCTCACCAACCAGCCGCAGCACCACACCCTCAGCCACCACCGCCCGCCGCACACACTCGGCGACCTCACCACGGGTATGCGCATCAGCCAACGGGAACGGCTCATCTAGGCCAACCCCCACCGGCAGCTCCGCGCCCGGTTCCAACGGCGGGGCCGGGCGCACAATCCGACCCACCCCCGCGCACACCATCAGGGCGACAAATCCCAGCCCCCACAGGGAACTCTCACCGTAGACGACGACCGTCGCCCGGACACCCACCACCAGCACACCAACCACCAGCAGTACGCCGGTGAGGCGGTGCCTGATCGCCCGTCGCCACTGCTCCCGCAACAACTTCACCCGGCGAGGCTTCACCAACCCCTCAGCCTCACCAATCACACCGGAATAATCCCGAAAACCCGACACATACCGCGCCACCGACGATACGAGCCACCAAAAGCCACACCAGCTATAACGCAACAAACGCCACAGCCCCCGCGGCAACCACCAACCCAACCTATCCAATTGCCTACCCAGCCAACGGAAAAACACGCGCGGGACGGTAAACCACAACCAACCCGCAGCATCAACCAACCAACGGCCGCAGACTGTCCACAATCGACACAACCGCCGCGTTACCGCCGCCACAACCCGGTACGCCACCAGTTGAGCCCACACCACAAGCACACCAACAACCACGGAAAACCGTTGGCGTATAACATGATAGAAGCGTCCACACCGGACAATTGATACTCGCAGACGACCCCAGCGGCGACGCCGCTGGCCGGCGGTCAGACCTGATCCCCGCCGCTCTCGCCAGATTCCGTTGCACCGCAACGGTTACGCAACTCCGCCCGAGCCTTCACAGCCTCGATCCAATACTCCCACGCAATCACCGCGACTTCATCAACCTCGGTCAAGATCTGGCGATACAACCACGTACCACCCGGCGTAGCCACAAAATCCGGCAACAACTCTCCCAGCGCACCCAAACGCGCCAACCGCTCCTGAAACTCCTCAACAGACACCAAAGTAACCAAAACATTCACATCCCTTTCCTTGAAATAAATAACTCCCCTCGCATCACAAACAAAACCCAGGCTTGATCGGAAGACCCAGACAACACCTAAAACCCAAACAGCCCAACCACATCACCACACCAGCCCACAAACCCAAAGCCACACAACACAATCAGTCACCAAAACCAGAACGCTCACGCGCCAAATCCGCACGATCCTGCGCCAATACGTACAAATCCGAATTCAACCTACGCTGCACCACCGCCTGACGGCGCGACCGCGCCGCCAAACCCGCCAACGCCAACGACCACCCCACCATGCCACCCACCACCACCAACACCACACACCCCAACACCACAACCAAAAACACCAACACCACCCCAATTCCATGCCACCCCGGACCGACTAGCCGCCACCCGCCCGAGCCCGCCGCCCGCTGCGGCCTGGAATCAAGGATCTCCAACCACACCCCCACAACACCCGGTCAACCATTCGGAGGATCACCCCAAGTCACACACCTACTCCAACCAGGCACAACACACCCCTACCGGGAAGTAACTCCCCAAACATGCGGACCCACACACCCCACAGCAGCCCTACCCTGGAACCTCCACCAGCCGCAAGGGCAACAAGGGGCGATGCGGATGGCACGCAATGAGCCACCGGGTACCAAGGCAGCGCGGGACTGCCTACGCAGGGAGATGCAGGCTCAGGGCTGCGCGCCTGATCAGATCGCTGCTGAGATGGCACGCCGCTGGGGCTTCAGGCCGCGTCAAGCGTGGCGACACACTTACGGCTGGACCCAAGGAGAAGTAGCCGCACGCTACAACGAACTTCTCGACGACCCTAGAGCGCCTATGACCGACAAGCGAATTAGCGACTTTGAGAGTTGGCCGAATGGCGGCACGAAACCTGGGATCAGCGCGATATCCATTCTGGCACAGGTTTTCGGCACTTCGGCTTCCGCGCTTGTGGATCAGGTTGATTTCGCAAACTACTCTCGGCACGAGAAAGTTGCATTGCAGGCGTGGGCTGGCGATGGGAAGGTTCAATCTAATCCGAAATTGATTCAAACCCAAACGAATGAAGTGAGATTTTCCAGGACTACGCACGATCCGCACGACACGATAAGATCGGTCTCCGAACTGGTCATTTCGGCGGCACGCGAGTCGCGACGACACGCAGAAGAGGCACAGGGGCACTTTATGCCAGAAATTACCCTTGATGAGGTGACTGCTGAAGTTGGGCGGCTTGCCAAGGAACAACTTTACACCGATCCGCTGACCATCTTTCCTGACGAGGTCCAAGCCCGCGATCGCATTTACCGCCTTTTGGAAAGAGGGCAATACCCCAGGCAAATCAACCACCTCTACTACTTGGCGTCCGTGATATGCGCGCTTATGGCTGAGACGAGTGCCAGTGTCGGGCTATCTCATGCTGCTGTTGAACAGGCTCGTGCGAGCGGGGCGTACGCGGAAATAATCGGGCACAACTCGTTGCGCCTGACCGCGCGCACGATGCAGGCTTCATTGGCGTATTGGGGAAATCGTCCGCAGCGTGCCCTGGATATGGCCGAGTCAACTATGGCCTGGGCTACCGAGCCAATAGCACGGTCGTTTCTATTGAACGGGATGGCTCTTTTCTACGCAACGACAGCTCGTTCAGGTGAGGCAAGGGCAGCACTCGCAAAAGCTCTCAATGCGCACGAATCGTCGCGAGGGGACAGCGAGTTCTTTGATCAACTCGGCGGAGTGTTCAGCTTTTCGCGAGCTAAACTTCTCCAGATATCGGCTGCCACTCATCTCGAACTCGGTGACGCACATGGCGCGGAGATGAATGCGCTAGAGGCTGTCCAACTTTACGTGGAGGGGCCGGCAGAACTACGGGCAGTGGGAAATGAAGCTTCAGCTCGAATCGACGTAGGCCACGCTCGGTTGCTCAAAGGCGACGATGACGGCGTCAGTGAGGCGTTGGAACCAGTTCTAAACCTTCCCCCTGCACTCCGTGTTGATTGGGTTGGATTCCGCCTGAAGGCATTTCAGTCCAAGATGCGCGAACATCAGATTGCAACGTCGAACACAGGGCGGACGATCGCGGAAAGTATTGAGGAATTCTTTGAAACAACCGCCTCTCACAACTTTCCCAAAGCCGGCAGGTAGAAGGAACTTACATGTTCGCTAGCTAGCACGCCCGTGCACCGCAAAAGCAGAAAGGCAACCATGAGCATTGAGAGTCACACCAATGATCACCACGATTTATCCGCTCGGCTACCGAGCCATAGTCTGCTCGCTGAAATAGCCCCCCTTCTGGTGCCCCAAGTTTGGCTTAGCGTTAACGACCCCAGCGACGATAGTGATTCCGGCGGCGGCGGAAACGTAACCTTTACCGAATAGAGGGAAATTGACGAGCCTGCATCTAGGGGACCTAATTTCCCCTCAGGGGATACAGGATTTTGCTCGCACAACGTACGGCAAATCTTGGATGCTTTATCCAGGAGAAGAAGGACGCTTCGGTCAGCTCGCAGGCTGGGAGACCTTGACTCATCTTCTAGAGAACCATCGCTTTGATCATCCCCGAATGCGCCTTTCCCGTCAGGGAGAAGCCATTAGTGCAGACAGCTACACTGAACAAGTTACAACCTCACGCGGGAGCACCTATCGACGCATTATCGCAAGCCTTCTGTTAGGTCACGTGCGAGATGGTGCCACTATCACCTTCAATGGTATAGAACAAGCCCATGAACCTGTGCGCCAGTTGACCGCAGCAGTATCCTCTGAGTTGAGAGCGCGTGCGTCAGCAAATCTGTATGCCAGTTGGATGCCGATTCCAGGTTTTAGGCCCCACTGGGACAGTCATGATACCTTCGCTATACAACTGTGTGGACGCAAGTACTGGCAATTGTTCAAACCCACGCGCCAGTGGCCGCAGGTACGTGACAGCGAAGAAGCTCCACGACCGACCGAATCACCTGTGGCCGAATTTGAAGTTGTAGCGGGCGACGTACTATACCTTCCTCACGGCTGGTGGCATTCAGTTACCTCCATAGGAGAACCCACGCTGCATCTCGTGGTTGGTGTCGTTCCTGATACTGCACTCGATGCTCTTTCCTGGCTGACTGATCGGGCGATGGAAGACCCTTTTTTCCGCGAACGTATCCCCAGATTCACGGACAACGCGACGCGCAGCGCATACCTGGCAAGATTCAGGGAAAAGTGGAGCAAGTTGATGGCTTCAGATGAGCTCCTAGATGACTTCTTCCTTTACTCAGATGGAGTCAGTCGCGGATTCCCTATGTTCAGGTTTCCGGACATTCTAGACACAAATTCAGTAGCTGCAAACAAGGATGCGAGAATCGCACTCACCGCACCGAGGGCAACCACGTCCGTCGAGGGAACGACCCTGACTTTGGCAGCCCTAGGGCGACGATGGTCGTTCGCGCAAGAAATCAAACCCATCATCGACACGATCCTTTCGTCAAAGGATGTTTCGGTTGGCCAATTGATGGGACGACACCCAGGAGTGACCGATGAACAGGTCGTCGAGGTAGTATTTACCTTGCTTCGGGCCGGGATCATCGCGCTTAAATAGATGGCCCAGTATTGTTTGACGCGAGGTTCGGCGAGCGCATGGCGCTGTCGGCCTAGACTGAATTTCGCATGTCGCGCGCTAATCTGCCTTATCCATCGCACGTCTTGCCGCGTCACGTACTTTCTTTATTGCAGTGTCGCTGGTGTTGATTCGTACCTGTTCCCACGACGAGGTGTTGGTCCATGTTGCTTCGGCGAGTGCACGTGCTTCGTTGATGGGCAGGTAAACTGTTACCTTGATTTCGTTGCTTTCTCCTTGGCTGCCAGGTTGCGGGTTGACCGGTTGGCGGCGGCTTCGTCGGCGGGGTACCGGCACGGTTGGAACGTTTTTGGTGTTGGTAGGCATTGTGTGAATGCTCGCTGTCGGCAGGCGTGAGTCACCGGAGTGAAACTACTAGGGGGCGCTACGTTTTGCCGCGCTGTCGCGAGCTATCCGCAGCGGTTAGCTTGCGGCGACCTATGTCGCCAGTTACCGTGTTTTTGTGGCCAGATCTAGCGATTCTGGTCCTACGATAGGGTTTGCCTCAGTTGTCAGCTAGTTTCAGTCGGGGTTTGGCATAATTTGGTCTGCTACCTGGTGTAGGAGCGCGATAGCGCCATCACCGGCGGTGGCGTGGGTGGTGAAGTAGTTGTAGATGTTGTGGTGGTAGGTGATGTCTTGGGGGTCGCGGAAGACGACTTCGCCGGAGAATAGCTCGACGGCGACGAGTCGTTGATCGTAGATCACGAAGAAGTTCATGGGCACCGCGCCGATCGGGGCCGCTGCGGGGATGATGCTTAACTCGACGTTGGGTAGTGCTGCGACCTGTGCGATGTGGGCGCATTGTGCGGCGAGGATGTGGGCGGGTGCGCAGGGCCAGCGTAGGGCGTTTTCGGTGAGCAGAAAGTGAAACCGGCGGTTGGTGTCGTGCAGGGTTTCCTGTGTCCTCAGGCGTGCTTGTACTGCCTTGTCGATATCCCACGCGACGTCGCCGGGGATGGCGGGTGTGAGGACGTGGCGCGCGTACTCGGGTGTCTGCAATAGTCCGGAGGGGATGACGGGGAGGAATTGGCGGATGGTGGTGGAGGAGCGGATGAGCGCGGTGATTTCTTCTTGCGCCCGCCATAGTCCGGTTTCCGCGTAAGCGCGCATAGATTTGTAGCCTACCGACGCCACCCGAGCAAGGTCGAGAAACTGCTCCCGTACCTCCGCCGCTACACCCAGGCCGATCAGGATGCGGTCTACATCGGCGACGGTGGGTACGGTTTTGCCGGTTTCGATGCGGCTGATTTTGGCTTGGGACATGGCAATTCGGGCGGCTAGCCTCTCCCCGGAGAGACCCGCCGCCCGCCGCAACCCTCGTAGCCCACTAGCCAGATCGAGGCGATCCTTCGGCAGGCGGTCAGGTTCGAGCATCCATCCAATCCCGCAACGGCACCGAACGTGTCACCGCAGCGTCCCGCCACAACAGCATCAGGTCAAGGTCCGGGCGCTCCACCAACTCCCGATCCACCAACCGGCCCTGGGGATCAAAGTTCAAGAACACCACGGTACGGTCATCGAAGATCCAAAAGTCCTGTTGCGGCAACGCGATCTCGGCGGCATCGTCCGGGTAGAGGATGCGGACCTCCTCACCCGCCGCCACGTTGCCGGGGATGCTCCAAGCGAGTTGGTAGCGCTGATAGTCCGTTAGTGGCTCCGACACCACCCGTACCCGGCTGATCCGCTTGCCCACCTGACGCCATGCCCGGATCTGCTCGTGCCAATCGGCGTTGTGCCCCGGCGGTTCGGGCTCCCCAGCGAGGAACCGGGCGAGGTCGGCTTGCTCATCGGGGATCGTGTAGGTGGGTTGAGTTTCCCACCGCCACGCAGTCCGCCCGAACCCCTCAAACAACGACCAGAACATCTCCCCATCAAGGGCGCTCACGCGACCGGGTGCCCTTCCAACCCGCGCACCGCCTCCAACAGGACCTCACGGGGCAACCGCACGGCGATCTCCCCCGGACCCAACGTCACACCCTCCACCCCATCCACCGGGACACCCTGGGCCAGCACCGACCCATCATCGGCCAGATACACCGCCGGACAGTCAGTCTTGTTACAGCTCGTGGTCAGCCTCAACGCTCTCATGCCCTGACAGATACCAGACCCAACAACCCAGACAGAGCCGCAAGTCACGGTCCCGCATAAACCCCACCCACCCGCAGTACCCACAACCAGCGGGGCCGCCCGGCCAACACCAGACGACCCCGCCCCAACACCCTCCACCGGCGACTAGCTCTCACCCGAGAGATCCACCACCGCAGACACCCGCAGCTCACACCGCCTACCACCCCGCACAGATGTCGCCGGACTCTTGCTGGGGGTACATTCCAGATCTGCACGAATATCCTGGGCAAACGGTGCAGATGTTCGCCGAGTCTTGCCGGGGGCACGCACGACTGGGAGGGCCGGCCGAGTGGCAAGGCACCGGATTGCTGATCCGAGGTCCGGACCTGGCGGTCCGGCGCGCGTTCGATCCACGCGCTCTCCGCGCGCGACGAGGTGGGCGCGGCGAGGTGGGCACGGCGAGGTGGGCACGGCGGACGCTCGACGGAGTGGCCGAGTCCGGTCCGGTCGCCGGGACCGGGGTTCACCTGGACCGGCGGGTTCTGTTCCGGCGCGTGTCGGCGCGGGAGTCCCGGTCGAGGGGTGCCAGTTGCGCCAGTCGACGTTCGATGGCGTCCAGCCGCAGCAGGATCTCGTCGTCCACCGACCGCCGGGGTTGCGCCGCCGCCTCCTCGGGCTCGACGGAGAGGACGGCTCGGCGGACGGCTTCCGCCAACACCTCGTCGGTCACGACCCCGGTGGGTTGGGCTGTCCGGGTTCCGGCGACGGCGTAGAGGTAGTGGCACAGGCGGAGGAACCTGCGCGGGTTGCCGCCCGACGCCTCGTGCAAGCGGTCCACAGTGGACTCGGTGAAGGGTGCGAGGTCGGCATCGGGTCCCGGGTCGAGGACCTTCCTGGTCAGTTCACGGGTTTCCGCGCGGCTCATCGGATCGACGGTGACGGAGTGGCCGATGCGGTCCCTCGTCGCGTGCGGGATGGCCCGGAGGTAGTCGGACGCCCCGCACATCACCACGAAGGCCCCGGTCCGCGCGAAGCACTCCAGCAACTCCTGGAACGGGCCGATGTCCGTGTCGGGGCTCGTCGCCGAGAACAGGCGGTCGGCTTCGTCCACGATCAGCGCGAAACCCCGCCCGCGCCCGGTCACCATGCGGGTGAGGGTGCCGAGCGTCCGCAACGCCTTCTCGTCCGTGTGCACGGGCTCGGCGTCGGGGCCGGTCGCCGCCGGTCGCCCGTCGAGCGCCGTCTCGCGAATCCAGGTCCACACCTGTTCCACCGTGCCCCGGTGGGCCAACTGCCCGATCAGGCGGCCGAGTTCGGCGTCCCCGGTGACGTCGGCGACCTTGCGGTTCACCTCGGCCCACAACGTCGATTCGGGCAGGCCGGTCGTGGTCACCAGCTTCCTGACGTCGGCGTCGTCCGGCGGGGCCAGGTCGGCGAGGTCGCTCTCCCGGAGGAGTTCGACCACGACGTCCCGGTAGTAGCCGTCGATCTGGGCGCGGAGCCCGTCCACCTCCATCGCGTCGAGCACGCTGCCGCACAGCGACGAGAACCCGTTGCGCGCGTCGACCCGCGTGACGAGGCCGTCCGGCAGGCGGTCCGCGACCCACGTCGCCAACTCGTTCGCCAGGTGGGTCTTGCCGCTGCCCACGGCACCGGTGACGGCCACGACGACGCCTCGGCGCGGGTCGGCGACGTACTCGTCGAGGATGTCGGAAACGCGCTGGAGCGCGGAGGACAGGACCGTCGCGGCGGTGAACGAACCGGCGACGGCGGTGGCCGGGAACGGGTTGCCGCGCCGCGCGGGCTCCGTGCCGTTCACAAGCGCCCGTCAGCGGGTGACCGGTACGCTTCCAGGATCACTTCACGGATGTCGTTCGCCGTCACGGTGCCCTCGTCGCCGGGTGTGGTCCGGGCCGTGCGCAACCGGTTTTCGTAGGTCCGGTGGAGAAGCCGCTGGAGCATCCCGACATTTCGGCAGAGGTTGCCCAGCAGGGTGATGGCGTCGGCCTCCAAAGCGGGGTACCTGATCCCGTCGCGCCGCCGGGACAGCCGGTCGTCCACGAACTGCTCGACGTCACCAGGTTTCAGGTCGCCGACCTGGAGGACGACGGGCGGGCCCCAGACCTCCGTGCGGCGCACGATGTCCTCGACGCCCGACCGGTCGAGGAACGAGGACTCCGCGAAGAACAGCACTCGCGCGCTCCGCAACGGCCCGCAGTACTGGACGACCTCTTCGCCGAGGTCCACGGGGCTCGGCAGGATCACGACCAGCACCACGTCGTCGTCCATCAGGTCGCCCAGGTGGCGCAGCAGCCGGCCGGCGTACCCCGGGCGTTCGCTCAGCGACTCCACGGCTCCCGGATCGACCAGCCCTCGGGAGAGGACGTGGTCGAGCAGCACGTCCGCGACCACCTCGATCCGGTGCTGGACGGTCGATTGCCGGTCTGCGGGCAGGTACCCGCTCAGGTCCAGCACGGCCGGCCGGAAGCGCCGGTCGGGCAGCGCGTCGGCGACCCAGCCCGCGCAGCGGTTGACCAGGGCGGTCTTCCCGGTGCCGGAGTCGCCGACCACCAGGACGTACCGGCCGTCCCGGACCGTGCCCTGGAAATCGCCCATCTCCCGCTGGAACTCGTGGAACGCGGAATCGGTACCGCCGACGTCGACGTAGTAGTCGCGGTGCGCTTTCCGGTCCCACGGCCGCAGCGGCCGCATCGGCGAGTGCTCCCAGCCCGGGATGGCGAAGGGGTTGGCCACCTCGGGCTCCGTCGCCACACCCACCCCCCGCCAGTCCACCGACCTGTCGGAGACTACCGCCCGGCGCGCGGGCCCGAGGACCAGAGCCGGTCGACCAGCTCGGCGGCCAGCCCGGTCAGCTCGGTGCCGCCGAACCGGCCGATCCGGGTCCACGTGCCCAGGCTGACCTCGTAGATCGGCAGGTCCCAGGCGTCCGGGTCGGTCAGGTACCCGAGGAAGTCGTTGGCGTACCCCACGGTGAGCACCCGCCGCTCGTCGTCCGACCGGCCTTTCAGGCTCAGCCCGAGTTCCACGAACGGCTCGCCCGGCAGCCCGGCGAGCGCCACGTCACCCAGGCGCAGCACCTGCACCTCGGAGGTGACCGGGTCGGTGCCCCGGTCGATGGCGACCAGCTCCTCCTCGGTGTTCTGCGCCTGCTCGGTGAGTGCGACGACGGTGGCCCGGGGCGCGCCGGAGGCCACCGCGTCGGCCACCGCCTGCCGACGGGCGTCCAGTTCGGCCTGGTACGGCGCGCGGTCGGGCAGCTCGCGGGACGCGACGTCGCGCCGCTGCGACCGGGCGGAAACCGGGCCGGACACGACCACGGCCGCGTCCCGGGCGACCTCGACCACCTTCATGCCCAGCGCCAGGCCCACCCGCTCGGCGTGCGCGAACGCGTCGCGGACGTTCTCGGGCACCAGTTCGTACTCCGCGTCGAACGGCGACCGCCACGCGCCGTCGTCCTCGTTGGTCAGCGGGTCGGGCGGCGGCCCCAGGTTGCCGCAGGCCCCCTGGAGGAACAGCGCCGCGCGGCAGTCGGGCACGTTGCGCTCGACGAAGTCCGAGGTGACGCCGGGGTAGTCGGCGGAGGCGTAGGGCTGCACCTGCACGATCACCGGGTGCGAGGCGAAGTTGTAGAGCACCGCGCTCCAGCCCGGCGCTTCCAGCACCAGCACGTCCAGCTCCGGGTCGTCCGGCGCGGCGGCCGGGTCCGGGTACGCCCAGGCGTTCCGGTTCGCGGACAGGGTGCCGCGCATGACCTCGCCCGTGCCGCGCCGGGCGGTGACCGGACGGCGGTCCTCGAACGCCTGGACCGCGGCGTCGACCAGGGAGCCGGCGAACCCCGCGAGCCACACGTCCGCGCCGGGGGTGTCGAGCAGCGGGCGCACGTCGGCGGTCTCCGGGCTGGAGTGGGTGTGCGAACTGGCGATCATCACGTGCGTGGGCGGCACTCCGGTCGCCTCTTCGACCGCGGCCCGCACCTCGTCGGTGAAGTGCCTGCCGGGGCCGAGGACGTGGTTGTTGATGCCCAACGCGTCCACGGCGACCACGATGACCGTCTCGCCGTCGGCCTCGCCGAACGCGACGGCGCGGGCGTACAGCGCGTCGTGGACGCCGAAGTACGGCGAGTGCCGGGGGATGCCGCCCGCGTACGGGATCGTCAGCGGAGGTGTCAGGTCCACTTTCGCCGCACCCGCCGTGTAGGCCATCGCGCCCCTCCCCGCACTCGGTCCGTCCAGGATGCCCGCCTCCGGCCGGCGTGCGGCGCACTCCGACCTCGACCACCCGATCAGCCGCACGCCTTGCCACCACCGTGCTCCCGCACCGGGCCGACCTCCGAGTCGCCGGTCACGGGCTTGACCTTGACACTGTGACAAGGTGTCCATTGGGTGCAGGAGGTGGTCCCGATGAACACGACAGGCGGAACCCCGCACCACACCCGCGTGATCGACGCCCTGGGCGCCGAGGACTCGTCGGTACGGCTCCAGGCGGCGCTGGCGGCGGGCTCGAACCCCGACCCCGGCTTCCTGGAGACCCTCGTCGAGCGGTGCGGGGTCGAGCCGGACTTCTTCGTGCGGGACATGCTGTCCTGGGCGCTGACCCGGCTCCCGCCGGAGGTCGCCCTGCCCCGGCTCCGCCGGGAACTGGACTCCGCGCACGCCCGGGCCCGCGCCCAGGCGCTGCACACGCTGTCCAAGATCGGCGACCGGAGCGCGTGGGCGTGGATCACCCGCGACATGCTGCGCGACCCGGACGACGAGGTCGCGCGGACCGCGTGGCGGGTCGCCGTCGCCCTGGTGCCGGCGGAGCGCGAGGCGGACCTGGCCGACGAGCTGGTCACCCAGTTCGGCCGGGGCGACCGCACCGTGCGGCTGAGCCTGAGCCGGGCCCTGGTCGACCTCGGTGGCGTGGTCGAGCCGGCCTTGGCGAAGGCCGCCGCGCACCCCGACCCGGCGGTGGCCACGCACGCCCGTGCCACCGAACTGCTCCTGCAGGACCCGGAGACCGGTTTCGACGCGGCCGTGCACGAGGCGACGCGGATCGTCGCCCTGGGTCCGCGACGAGCCGCCGAGCCCGCGCCGACCACCGGGTCGGAGGTCGCGGGTTGCTGATCGGCGACGTGTCCCGGCGCTCGGGGGTGAGCACCCGGATGCTGCGGCACTACGACGCCCTCGGCCTGGTGCGCCCGACCGGGCGCACCGTCGGCGGCTATCGCGAGTACTCCGCCGAGGACGTCCGCAGGATCTTCCACGTGGAGAGCCTGCGGTCGCTCGGGCTCTCGCTCAAACAGGTCGCGCGCGCGTTGGAGGACCCGGCCTTCACGCCGTCCGCCCTGGTCGGCGACCTGATCCGGTGGGCGGAGGACCGCCTGGCGCGGGAGCGGGAGCTGCTCGACCGGCTGCGCGCGATCGACGCGTCGGCGCCCACCGGCTGGCAGGGCGTCCTGCGCGTGGTGGAACTCATGCAGGGCCTGAACTCGACCAGCGCCGCGCGCCGGCAGCAGGCCGTCCTGGGCGGGCCGGAGGACGTGCCGGTGCCCGCCGAGCTGCTGGCCGGGGCGGTCCTGGCCGAAGCCGACCCCCACGTCGCGGGCGCGCTGCGCTGGGCCCTCGCCCGATCGGGCGACGACGCGGTGGCGACGCTGGCCGCCGGCGTGCGGTCGGCGGACGTCGACGTGCGGCGGCGCGCGGTGCTGGCGATCGCCGAGGTGGTCGACGCGCCGGGCGTGACCGCCGTTCTCGCCGACGCGCTCGGGGACCCGGACCGGGCGGTGCGCGGACACGCCGCCCTGGCGTTGGGCGGGCGTGGCGTGCCGGCGGCCGTGCCGACGCTGGTCGGCATGGTGGTCGAGGGCTTCCACGACGTCGAGGCGGCGGAGGTGCTGGGCGCGCTGTCCGGCGACCCCGGGGCCGCGAGCGGGATCCTGGCCGCGCTGGTCGAGGCGATCGCCGCCGGCACCGCCGACTCGGCGACGCGGATACGGCTGGTCCAGGCGTTGGTCGAACTGCCGGGGGCCGCCGCGCGGGAAGTCCTGCGCGGACTGGCCCACGACGACGACCGCGCCGTCGCCCGCGTGGCCGGGGCCTTCGTCGGAGTTCTCGACGCGCGACCGCCGGCCGACGCGGACGGGTGAGGTGCCGGTCGGCTCCGGCACCGGCCGGGACGGGTCCGGGGACGTCCTCGGCCGTGCCGCGGCCGGGTCAGCGCCAGCCGAGCGCCGGGGCGACGTGGGTCAGGATGCTGTCGAGCACGTGGGTGTTGTACTCGACGCCGAGCTGGTTGGGCACGGTCAGCAGCAGCGTGTCGGCCTCGGCGATCGCCTCGTCCTCGGCCAGCTGCCCGACCAGGACGTCGGGTTCGGCGGCGTAGGTGCGGCCGAAGATCGCCTTGGTGTCGGCGTCGATGTAGCCGATCTTGTCGGTGCTGCCGCTGTCGTGGCCGAAGTAGGCGCGGTCGAGGTCCGAGGTCAGCGCGAAGATGCTGCGCGAGACCGAGACGCGCGGCTGGTGCGGCCACCCCGCGTCCGACCACGCCTTGCGGAACGCCCGGATCTGCTCGGCCTGCTGGACGTGGAACGGCGCGCCGCCCTCGTCGTTCTTCAGCGTCGAACTCATCAGGTGCATGCCCTGCTCGGCCGCCCAGACGGCGGTGGCGTTGGAGCCCGCGCCCCACCAGATCCGGTCGCGCAGCCCCGGCGAGTGCGGTTCGACGCGCAGCAGCCCCGGCGGGTTGGGGAACATCGGCCGGGGGTTGGGCTGGGCGAAGCCCTTGCCCTCCAGCACGCTCAGCAGCACCTCGGTGTGCTTGCGGGCCATGTCGGCGTCGGTCTCGCCCTCGGCCGGCTGGTAGCCGAAGTAGCGCCAGCCGTCGATCACCTGCTCGGGCGATCCCCGGGACAGCCCGAGCTGGAGCCGGCCGCCGGAGATGAGGTCCGCCGCGCCGGCGTCCTCGGCCATGTACATGGGGTTCTCGTAGCGCATGTCGATCACGCCGGTGCCGATCTCGATGCGTTCGGTCTTGGCGCCGATCGCGGCCAGCAGCGGGAACGGCGAGCCGTGCTGCTGGGCGAAGTGGTGCACGCGGAAGTGCGCGCCGTCCACGCCGAGTTCTTCCGCGGCCACGGCGAGGTCGACGGCCTGCAACAACGCGTCCGAGGCCGTCCTCGTCCGCGAGTGCGGGCTGTCGGACCAGTGCCCGAAGGACAGGAATCCGATTTTCTTCACGTCCGGTGGAACGCCCCGACCCGCTGGTTGATTCCTCAACTACCCGGCGGGTCCGCCCCGGAGTGCGCGACCCCACAGCCGGCGGCTCGCGCCTCGCCCGGCCGGGAGGTCCGGCGGTCGGCCGGCGTCTAGGGTTGCCGCGTGGAATCCCGCGAGGCCGTGGAACGCCAGGTGAGGTTCGGCGTGGCGCGGCTGGCCCCGGCTCCCTATCACCCGACCGGGTGGCTGCTCACGGTCGACGGCGCACTCCAGTCCTATGTGGATCCGGCCCACCCGACGTGCCTGCGCCTGCCGTACACCGAGTGGGCGGCCCGGGTGCTGGACCTGCACTGGCCCGCCGGGGTGCCGGTGTCGGCCGTGCAGGTCGGCGGGGGCGGGTTCACGATCGCGCGGTACCTGGCCGCGACCCGTCCGGGCTCGCCCCAGGTGGTCTACGAACTGGACGGCCCGTTGGTCGACCTCGTGCGCGAGCACCTCGACCTGGCGGCGGTCGCGGACCTCCGGGTGCGGGTCGAGGACGGCGAAGCCGGGATCGTGCGGACCCCCGACCGCGCCGCCGACGTGGTGGTCGTGGACGTCTTCCGGGGCGGCACCCCGACGCTCCACCTCGCCGCCGTCGAGTTCCTGCGCGAGATCGCCCGGGTGCTCCGCCCCGGCGGCCTCTACCTGGGCAACATGTGGTCCGCGCCGGACATGACCGTGCCGCTGCGCGCCGTGGCGTCGCTCACCTCGGTGTTCCCGCACGTCGTGCTGCTCGCCCAGGCGGGCCTGCTGCTGGGCGGGCAGGCCGGGAACGTGATCCTGGCCGCCTCCGACCGCGAGTTGCCGCACGGGGCGCTCACCGCGTGGGCGGAGGCCGCCGGACGCCGGGTGTTCTGCCTCTCCGCCGCCCAGCTGGCGGCGGTGCGCGGCGTGCTGCCGCCGCTGACCGCCGACAGCCCGGCGGACACCGCCGCCGTGCCCCGCTGGACGAGGTAGCCCGCGCCCGTCCCGGCCGTGGTCAGAGGCTGTCGCGCAGCGGGACGGTGGTCTGCTTCAGCCACGTGCCGGTGGTGAAGTCCCGCGCCTTGATCACCACGGCGCGGCGGTACACCTCGACCTGGAGGCCCTGGTTGAAGCTGCCGCCCAGGGAGACCTCGCCGCCCTTCCCGTCGTCCACCCAGCCGGTCTGCACGGCGCCGGTGTTGACCACGGTGAAGCCTTCGAGGTTGCCGCTGCCCGGGACGACCCGGCGCACCACCCAGTCCGACAGGGTGAGGTCCCAGTGGGTGTGCCCGGAGAACAGGAAGACGTCCCGGTACTTGCCGAGCACCGCGAGCAGCCGGTCGGCCTGGAGGTAGTCGCCGAGGTAGAGCTTGTTGCGGGTGCCGGAGACCGTGTTGGGCAACGGGTGGTGGGTCAGCACCATCACCGGCTTGCGCCACCGGTCCCAGTACGCCAGCCGCTGCTCCAGCCAGGAGAACTGCTGGTCGCTGAGCCACACCTCGTCCCACAGCTTCGGGTCGTGGTACTTGGCGTAGCGCTCGGTGCCCAGGCACAGCACCGGCACCCCGCCGAACGAGGTCTCGGAGTAGACCGTGTTGCGCCGGGCGAAGTTGTAGAAGCCGCGGAACAGCGAGTCCTCGGTGGTGCCGTTGGGCCAGGTGTCCTGCGCGAGGGTGTCCGGGTCGCGCCACTTCGGCACGTAGAACTCGTGGTTGCCGATGGCCCACGCCACGTTCCTCGGGTGCGGGTGCTTGTCGAGCACCGACCGCACCTGGGCGTACTCGAAGTCGTAGCCGCGCGGGGTGATGTCCCCGGCCACGCCGAGGCCGGCGCTGCGCGGGTTGATCGCGTTGATGTCGTCCAGCGCCTTGCCGAAATCGGCCAGGTCGCCCTGGATGTCGCTGATGATGTTGAACCGCACGGGCGTGCCCAGCGGATCCCGCCCGGCGGCTTCGGCCGGGGAGCCCAGGACGGTGGTCGCGGCCACCGCGCCACCCGTCGACAACAAGAACGACCTGCGATCCATCGAACACCCACATTCATCACACCGGCACGAACCGGCCGAAGGTAGGACGTTCGAGGTGACCGGCGGTGACGTCCCGAGGACCCCGGTGTGTACGCGAAGGTAACTTCAGGTTTTGGTCCTGACCAGGTGTTGAGCCGGGTCGTGGCCCCGGTCGGGCCGGTTCACGAGGTGCCGGGGCGCACCTTGCCAGCGGTGTTGCGGCGGGGGACGCCGTCGACTTCCAGGCAGAGGCCGAAGACGCGGCCGTGGTCGGTCCACCCGTTGATCCGGCCGCGGTTGTTGCCGATCTGGACCCGGTGGCCGTCGACCGCGACGACGAGGTGCAGGTAGGTCGCGCCGGCGACCCTGGCGAGCACGATGTCGCCCACCTCGACCCGGGCCGGGTCGACCGGCGCGACGGTCACCTCCTGGCGGCTGCGGATCAACGGCACCATGGAGGAGCCGCTCGGCCGGAACCGCACGGTCGAGCCTTGCGCGACCCGAGCCGCGATCGCGTCCAACACGCCCATCGCCAGAGCATCGGAGCCCGGCCCCGCCGCCCGCAACCCGATTCGACCGCCCCGCGTCGCCCGATCTTGTGAACCGGCGGTCCCGCAAGGAGGAACCGGGTGGCGACGGCCCAGGCGTCCCGCTACTCGTGACGGGCATGACCGCCGACACCAGTCGTTCCACGCCGTCCGTTCCCCGCCAGGCCACGTCGTCCGAACCGCCCGGGCAGGCACCGTCGAAGCGGCGGTCGCGCGTCGTGCTGGTGATCACGGCGCTGGTGGTGATGACCATCGCCTACGCGGTGATGCTGGTGACCTTCAGCAGCACCGGCGACGGGAGCCGGATCTCCTACACGCCGGGCAGTTCCGCCGGCCCGGACCGGTTGGTCATCGAGGCGAGCGTGCTGGACGTGGACCCGATCCGGGGCGCCTACCAGGTGCGGCTCGCCTACCGGCCGGAGGGCGCGTTGCGGGCCCCGGACGGCTCGTTGACCCGGACGGTCCAGATCGAGATCGACGACATCGGCTCCGAACCCGTGGAGACCTACGAGGCCGGGCGGCGGATGCCGTTGCACGACCTGAGGCTCACCGCGAGCGGCGACACCTCGCTGTACCCGTTCGACGGCCACGACATCCCGCTGGAGATCAGCGTCTTCGACGACGCCCGCCGACCCGTCCCCGCCGCCTTGGTGTTCCAGGCGTCGCTGCACGACTGGCACGTCACCTCCAGCATGCGGCCCGACTCGCGCGACGGCAGCATCCTGCTCGACATCCAGGCCCACCGGTCGGTGTCGGTCATGGTGTTCGCCATCGGGCTGATGTGCGTGCTGTTCATGCTCGTCGTGGTCACCGTCGGCATGGTCGCCCGCGCCGTCTCGCTGAAGAAGGTCGGCTTCCCCACCCTGGCCTCGCTGGCCGCACTGCTGTTCGCCGTCCCCGGCATCCGCAACTCCATGCCCAACACCCCGCCGGTGGGCACGCTCAGCGACTTCATCGTCTTCTTCTGGGCGCTGCTCATCACCACCGTGTGCATGGTCGTCGCCTCGGTCTCCTGGCTGCGCAACGCCGAGCAGGACTGACCCCCGGCCGGCCGTCGACACGGTGCGTGATCCCGGCCCGCGCGACGTCCCCCCTCGCGGCGACCTCGGCCACCGGGGCAGGTGATTCCGCCCCCACCGATGGCGGGGCGCACGGGAGTTGCGTCTACTCGTCGCGTGGTTCCGAGCAGGCACGACGTTCTGGAGGACAGGGTGAAGGCACTCGTGGCACGGAGTTCGCTGGTCGGGTTGGCGCTGGTGGTCGCCGGCGTCCTGGTACCCCAGGTGGCCGCCGCGACCACCGCACCACGCGGCTTCGGCGAATGCATGGACATCGCGGTCGGCAACGACGCGGACCCGTGGATCGCCCACGAAGCCTGCGAATCGACCTCCATCACGGCCTGCTACCGGGTCTTCCGCGACGAGTACGGCCGGCAGGAGTGGGCGTTGCGCGCCTGCCAGGCCCGCAAGGACTAGGTGTACTGCCTTGGGAGGTTGTGAACGGTCCGACGCCCCGGTCGGATGATCTCGGGATGAGGGAGGGCCTCCGGGTTCGGTGTGGATTGCGACGTCCTGCACCGGCCGACGGAGGCCCTCGTGGCCCACGCTGACGCACCACCGACCCCGACCGGCAGGCCGCGCCCGGCCCGGTGCGTCGTGGACGACCGGCGGCCGCAACAGCTCCGCCCACCGCGACCCCGCCCGGCCCCGCACGGTCCACGGTCGCCCGAACCCGGGCTGCTCCTACCCGCACAACGCCGTGGACGACCACAGCCGGCTCGTGCCACCGCCCACGCCTGTGGCGCGACCCCCTCGCCGCCGGCGGCATCACCCACCAACGCACCCGCCCCCACCGGCCCCACCTGTCCGAAACCGAACGCCGGACGGCACTGCCGCGCCGGCAGCACACCTGCAATCACCACCGCAGCCACACCGCACCGGGCGGCCGACCACCAGCCCACCGCGTCCCCAACCTCACCGGGCAGTACAGCTAGCCCTTCCCGCCGGGAGTCGACCACGTCGGTCCGCACCCACCCGGGGCGCGCTGCGACGCACGACGGGCCGCCGGCTCAGGTGCGGACGCCCCGGGCGTGCAGGCGGGGGAGCACCTCCTGGGCGAAGTAGCCCAGCTCGGTGAAGTAGTCGACGAAGCTCAGCGCCATCCCGGCGAACCCGGCCTGGTGGAAGCGCGCGATCTGCGCCGCGACGTCGTCGGGGCTCCCGATCAGCGGGCACGTCCCGTGGCCGGCGGCGAACCGGCTCCGGAAGGTGGCGAGCATCTCCGGCGTGAAGGACTTCGCGTGCAGCCCTTGCAGGCGCATGAGGTTGTCGACCGCTTCCCAGTCCGCGTGGTCGTGGGCGTAGTGGTGCAGGTAGTCCTCGGCTTCGCGGCGGGTCGGGCGGCACACCACGTGGGCCGGTGTGAACACGCCGACCGCCCGGCCGTGCTGCCGCCGTGCCCGCTCGGCCAGCCCGCGCACGACCACCTCGCCGTCCTCCGGACCCGCGACGATGGTGAACGCGATGTCGGCGTTGCGGGTGGCGAAGCCGCGCCCCTGGTCCGACAAACCCGCGTTGATCACCGGGAGCGGACCGTCGTACGGGCCGGGCAGCCCCTCGACGTCGCGGAGGCGGAAGAACCGGCCGTCGTGGTCGAAGGGGCCCTGGTGTGCCCAGATGGTCCGCACGACGTCCCACCACTCCTGGGCCAGCGCGTAGCGGTCGTCGTGGCTGTCGGGCAGTTCGGTGCCGAAGGCGTCGTACTCGGGTTTGTGCCAGCCCGCCACGATGTTGATCCCGGCCCGCCCCTGGCCGATCTGGTCGAGCGTGGCCAGTTGCTTGGCCGCGCCGACCGGGTGGTGGAAGGCGGTGTGGAGCGTGGAGAACACGACCAGGCGGCTGGTCCGGGCCAGGAGCCCGGCGCCCGACGTCGTCGGGTCGAGGGCTTCGTCGTGGAAGCCGCCGCGCCCGCCGTAGCCCTTCCAGCGGGCGGCGGGCAGCAGGAAGTCGATGCCGACGTCGTCGGCCCGGACCGCGAGCCGCAGGTTGTCCGCCCAACTCCCGGACCACCGCTCGGGGACCGAGGTCGCGGCCATGCCCGACGAGCAGTTCGCCCCGAACAGGCCAAGCTTGAAGCCCTTGCCGTCCACGATCGCCTTCACCGGGCGTCCTTTCGTCGCGAAGTGCCGCTACGACTTCACGTCGTCGCCCGCCGGCGGGTCGAACGACGTGTGGAGTCGGGACAGGTCCAGTTCGTCGGTGCCGTCCGACGCCGTGCTCTCGTGCGGTGTGCGGACACCGCGCTGCTTCTCGGTGCGACGCGCGGCGGCGTAGGTCTCACGTTGGGCCGTCCACCGGTTGCGCAGCAGGATGAGCAGCTCCAAGGCCGCGTCCAGCGCCTGCTCGTCCTGCTCGAACGGCCCGGCCACCTGCCGCAGGTACTGCAGCGTCTCGGCGTAGGGAGCGGCGGGGAACGCGCGGACGGACGACCGCAACGCCGTCACCCGGTGCGGCAGCGGCACGGTGCGGTCGCCGGCTCGGCGCGTGTGGCCGGAGAAGCTCACGTCCGGCTCCCCTCTGGTCGACGGAAACACCTGCGGTGATCTCGTCGCAAGCGCGATCACCGCACCTCCTCGTGCCGGCCGAGGATAGTCGCCGCACCCCTGTGCGGTGCCCCGAATCCGGTGCGCCCGATGCGGGCCGCGCCCGAACTCCACCAGGTCGCCGGCACTGTGGTGTCATGACGACTACCGCGAACACCCGCCACCGCGAACTGTCGGCTTTCCTGGCTTCGTGCGACGACGTCGAGCTGGCCGCGCTCGTGGACGCGGGCCGGGCCAACGACGCGGGTGCGGGCGGCGGGTCGGCGGTCCTGGAGGTCGACGGCGTGCCGGTGTTCGTCAAGCAGATCCCGTTGACCGACCGGGAACTGGCCCACCCGGAGTCCACCGCGAACCTGTTCGACCTGCCCGCGTACTGCCAGTACGGCGTGGTCACGCCGGGGTTCAACGCGTGGCGCGAGCTGGCGGCCAACCGGATCCTCACCGACGCCGTGCTGGCCGGCGAGACCCGCTCGTTCCCGCTGCTGCACCACTGGCGGGTGCTGCCTGGCCGTTCGCCGGTCGCGGCCGAGCACGCCGACACGGACGCGGTCGTCGCCGCGCTCGGCGGGAGCCCGGAGGTGCGCGCCCGGCTCGAAGCGCTCGTCGCCGCGTCGCACAGCCTGGTGCTGTTCTGCGAGTACGTCCCGCGCCCGCTGGAGGACTGGCTGCGCGAGGACCCGGTGGGCAAGGCCGCCGACGTCGAGCGGCAGTTCGCGCACATCGTGACGTTCCTGCGCGAGCGCGGGCTGCTGCACATGGACGGGCACCTCGGCAACATGCGCACCGACGGGGACCGGATCTGTCTCGCCGACTTCGGGCTGGTGACCTCGCCGCACTTCGACCTGTCGGCCGACGAACGCGACTTCGTCGGCCGCCACGCCGGCCACGACGCCGAGTACGCCGCCATGCGCCTGGTCAACTGGCTGGTGACCGACGTCTGCGGCGTGCGGGTGCCCGGGAGCGGCGGCCCGGTCGCCCGCAACGAGTACGTCCGCCGGTGCGCCGCCGGGCACGTCCCGGACGACGTGCCGCCGGTCGTGGCCGGGATCCTGGCCCGCCACGCGCCCGCCGCCGCGAGGATGAACGCGTTCTACTGGAGGTTGTTCGACGGCGAGATCCACGCGGAATACCCCGTCGCGTAAGGCAGTTCGAAACCCCGGTCATCCGCCGTGCGCGGGTGCGGCTCCCCTCGGGTGGTGCCGGCGGAGGTTGGCGGCGGCGGCGAGGTCGAGCGCGCGGTCCGGCAGGACCCGGGCCAGGCGGGTGATCAGGGCGGCGTCCCGGCCGATGGTGTAGCGGGTGCGCGGCTTGCGGGCCGTTACGGCCTTCGCGACGACGCGGGCGGCGGCGTCGGCCGTCACGCCCGACGCGGTGCCCGAGGCCATCAGGGTGTTGGTCGCCCGGACCAGGTCGCCGTAGCGCTCGTCCTGCTCCGGTGTCATCCGGGTCGCGAGGTCTTGCGCCGTCGAGATGCCCCGGGCGGCCATCTCCGTGCGGATGCCGCCGGGCTCGACCACGACGACCTGGACGCCCAGCGGCGCGACCTCCCGGCGCAGCGAGTCGCTGACCGCCTCCAGGGCGAACTTCGCGCCGGCGTACGCGCCGTAGGTGGCCATGGCGACCTTGCCGCCGATCGAGCTGATGTTGATCACGCGCCCCCGGCTGCGCAGCAGGGCGGGCAGGAGTGCCCGGGTGACGGCGACGTGGCCGAACAGGTTGACCTCGAACACCCGCCGCCACTGCGCCATCGGCAGGGCTTCGACCGGCCCGTTCACCTGGATGCCCGCGTTGTTGACCACCGCGCGCAGCGGGCCGGGGCCGTCGGCGACCCGTGCGGCGAGCGCCGCCACGTGCCCGGCGTCGGTGATGTCGAGGATGACCGGCTCGACGCCGGCGGCCCGGACGGCGTCGGCGTCACGTTCGCGTCGCACGCCGGCCAGGACGTGGAAACCCCGGCGGGCGAGTTCGCGGGCGGTGGCCGCGCCCAGGCCGGTGGAGGCCCCGGTCACGACGATCAAGTCCCGATTTTCGGATGACGTTGTCACCTCACTGACGCTACCAGTTCAGATGACATCGTCAACTGTATGCTGGGCGTCATGGTCACCCGTGCGGAGTCCGCCGCCGCCACCCGCCGCGCGCTGCTCGACGCGGCGGCCGAACTGCTCGACCTCGGCGGGCCCGAAGCGGTCACCGTGCGCGAGGTGGGCGCGCGGGCGGGCGTGACGCGGGGAGCGCCGTACCGGCACTTCGCGGACAAGGACAGCCTGCTCACCGCCGTCGCGGCGGAGAGCTGGGAAGGGATCGGCGACCGGGTGCACGCCCTGCGGACCGACCCGGCCCTCTCGCCCGCCGAGAAGCTGCGCGGCGCCCTGCGCGCCCTCATCGGCGTCGGCCAGGACCGGCCGCACCTGTACCAACTGCTGTTCCGGCGGCCCGGACGCGCTCCCGGGGAACGCGGCGACGGGTTCGAGCGCGTCCGGCGTCAGCTGTGCGGGCCGGAGGGCGACCCGGCTGCGGCCGTCCGCGCGGCCGAACGGTTCCAGGACGAGTTCCTGGCCGTCGTCGCGGGCCTGGTGGGGGAGCGGGACGCACGGCACCGCGGTGCCCTGCTGCTGGCCGGTGCCCACGGCATCGCGGGCATGGAACTCAGCGGCCACCTCGCTGCGGACAAGTGGCTCACCACGGCCGACGAACTCGTCGACACCCTCGTCCGCGTGGTCGCGCAGGAGGGTGCGACGAGGTAGCTACCGGGGTGCGGCTCCGAGCGCTTCGGCGATGACGGGCCGCAGGGTGCGGCTGAACTCGCGGTTGAGGTGGTTGCCGTCGTAGTAGACGACCACGCCGCCGACCACGCCGTAGCACTTGCGCTCGTCGCAGAAGTAGTCGGTGGTGTCGACGTAGGTGACCCGGGTGTTCCCGGTCGACCGCGCGGCCTCCGCCAACGGGTCGACGGGCTGGGCGCGGATCCGGTCCACCGCGCACACCGCCGGGTTGCGCGGGTTGAGCCCGATGCAGTCCAGCGCCCGGACCTCGCCGTTGAGCGGCGGGTCGCCCAGCACGACCACCTCGGCACCCTGGTCGGTCCACTGCTTCCAGTACGGGTCGAGGCCGTCGCGGTAGTACTCGGCCTGGGTGCGGCCCGAGTTGTCGCGGGCGAGCTGCTGGCGGGCGTAGAAGGACATGAAGACGGTGTCGGGGGTGGACCGGGTGACCTCCGAGGCCACCTCGGCGACCCAGTCCGTGCAGCGCTTGGCCTCCTCGGGCGAGTCGACGCCCTGGTAGCCGACGAACGGGACCTTCGCGAACGGGCAGCCGCCCAGCAGGCTCATGTTGAGCACCCACTTGCGCTCGCGCGCCAGGTCGAGCAGCGGGGCCTGCCACTGCTCGCCGTGCGAGTCCCCGACCAGCCACACCTCGGCCGGATCGGGGCTGCCACCGCTGAAGTCGCACCGGGAGGTGGTGTTGCGACCGGCCACCACGTGCCGGTCGACGGCCGTGCACGAGCCCGCGCCCGCACCCCAGGGCGCGTTGGCCGGGCCGAGTTCGGTGGTCTTGGCGGGCCCGAACGGGTCCGGGCAGGTCCGCCCGGGGAACAGCGCGGCCGCGCCGTGGCACTCGGTCAGCGCCTGCGCGGCGAGTTCCTCGGCCGCGTGGGCGACGTGCCGGTGGTAGGTCCACAGCAGGCCGCCCGAGACCAGGCCGACGGCGAGGATCCCGGCGACCATCGCGGCGAACGTCCGGCGGGTGCTGTCCGCCAGCGGCGCCCAGGTGATGCCGCGCTGCTCGACCAGCACCTTCGACAGCCAGGCCAGCCCGATCGCGGCCCCCAGGACCCCCAGCCGGTGGGCGAAGGTCAGCCGGCCCTCGTCCAGGGTGCCCGCGAACGCGAACGGCGCGAGGACGATGAGCGGCCAGTGCCACAGGTACAGGGAGTAGCTGATGTCGCCGAGGAACTGCACCGGTGCCGAGGCCGACAGCGGGGTGTGCCACTGGCGCCCGCCCCCGGTGCCCGCGAGGATCACCAGCGCCGTGCCCACGGTCGGCACCAGCGCGAGGAAGCCGGGGAACGCCGTGTGGTGGTCGAACAGCACGGCCGAGCCGACGATCATCACCAGGCCCGCGAACGCGGCGAGCCCGGCGGCGACGCGGGGCAGCGCGAGCCGCGCCCCGCCGAACGCGATCAGCGCCCCGATCGCGAACTCCCACACCCGGGCGGGGGTGACGAAGTACGCCTGGCTCTTGGCGACCTCGGTGAAGTAGACGCAGAAGGCGAGCGAGGCCGCGCCCACCGCGCAGACGCCGATGATCTGGGCCTTGCGCTGCTTGATCTTGAACAACCACACCAGCAACAACGGCCACAGCAGGTAGAACTGCTCCTCCACGGACAGCGACCAGTAGTGCTGGGACAGGCTCGCGACCGCCGTGAACGCGGAGTAGTCGACCGAGTTCACCGCCAGCAGCCAGTTCTCCGCGTACAACGCGCTGGCCAGCGCCTCGTGGACGTTGCTCTCCCAGCGCCCGTACGGCAGCAGGAGGTAGGCCGCGACGAGGCTGACGCCCAGCACCAGGAACGCGGCGGGCAGCAGTCGGCGGATCCGGCGCGCGTAGAACCGGGCCAGGCGGACCCGGCCGGTGCGCACGATCTCCCGGTCGAGGTGGGAGCTGATCAGGAAGCCGGAGATCACGAAGAAGACGTCCACGCCGACGTAACCGCCGGTCAGCCGGGTCGGCCACAGGTGGTTGAGCACGACGGCCAGCACCGCGACGGTGCGCAGCGCCTGGATGTCGCTCCGGAACGCCCTTCTCGGCGCAGGGGAGTTCGTCGCAGGCGCGGCAGCGGTCGCCGCAGCGTGCGTTTCGGCTGTCATCGTGCTCCCCAGATCCTGACCCCGGGGGTCGGTTCGGTCCGGGCGGGCAGTCTACGAGAACGAAAGCGCTGCGGAACCCGGCGAAGGACGGAAATCACGGCCGGAATTCCTGCCACCGCACGCCTTTGCGACCGTGTGCGGCACTGGGCGTGCCGGTATCGGCACGGACGGTCACGGTCGCCCTTGGCGTGGTCAGGTCGCGCCCGGCGTCCGCAGGCGGTGCGTCATGCAGCCGCGCGGGTGGCGAGCCGTTCGCGGGCGGGGTGCTCGGCGAGGGCCGGATTGCTCGCGGCGGCGGTGCTCAGGCTGTACTCGTTTGCCGTCAACAGCTCCGGCACGGCGCGTTCAGCGGCAGGGTCGGGTCGCAGCGCGGGGTGCTCGGCCGGCTCCCACTTCGCCACCCCGGTCTCCGGGATCAACGCGGCGGTTCGACGGTCGCCGCCGGCTCCCGGACGTCGCCCGGCGAGCGCCGCCGCAGCACGCCCATGTGCACACCTATCCGGCGGGTGCGGTCCGGAAATCGTCAGTCGACCTTTTCGAGTTTGAGCGGCGTGATGGTGACGCGGGCCGACGGGCACGCCGGCAGCCACCGGTGCCCGGCGTCTTGACCGTCCGGCAGCTTCATCCGGTAGTCCTGCTTCTCGTACGGGCAGTAGTCGTAGTGGACCGTGAACGCGGCGGCGTCGTCGGTGGTGAGCAGGAGTTCCGGTGTCGGGCCGGGCAGCTGGACCAGCTGCACCCGCGCGTTCTCGAACCGGATGTCGACCCGACCGCCGATGGTGCACGACTCGTTGCGGAGGTTGATCATCCGGATTTCGTACTCCACGACGCCTTGCTCGGCGGGGCGGTCCAGGCTGGCGTCCACCCACCGCTTGTGCCAGCGCGGGTCGCCGTCCTGCGGGCGCAGGTCCTTGAGCAGGCACGGGCCGGGCGGCGGGGTGGTCGTCGTGGTGGTGGGCCTGCGCGCGGCGGAGGTCGTCGCGGACGGTGCCGGCTTGGCGGCGCGCGTGGTCGTCGGTTGCCCGGTCGTCTGCTCCACAGCGGGACCTTCCGGGTCCGCGCGCCAGTCCGGGCGCGGCTGGGCGGTGCAGCCCACCAGCAGGAAGACGGTCGCTGCGGCGACGGCGGTGCGGATCACCGCCCGATCTTCGGTGTCGTGAGCGCACGGCGGGTGACGATGGGGTGAAGGACCGCACTCCGGCGGACCAACTGCACGGCGGCCGGGCGTGCCGCTGCGGGCGGTACGCCACCCGTGGACCGTGGCGCGGAATGCGGCTCTCTGGGAGAGTGTTTCGAATTCGGCTCCTCGAATTCGACCGCATGCGGAATTTCCGGTCTTCGTTCGCCGACCCCGGTGGAGGATGTCGATGACCCAGCGCGAGGTGCCCGCTCCGGCCCAGGCCCTGTCCGGCGAGGCGGTGGAGCTGGCGCGTGCGGTGGTGCGCGAGCACTTCGACTCGGAATCGGAGGCGTTCGAGGACATCCTGGTCGACTACGCGGCCGATCCGGACGGCACGGTGCGCGGGGTGCGGTTGAGGGCCCCGGTCGGGATCGGGATCGAGTTGGCGGCGGTCACCCCCTACGTGCTCACCGCTGCGGGCATGGTCGCCGGCGTGCTGGTCGAGAAGGCCACCGAAGGCGTGGTGGACTCCGTCCGGCAGTGGCTCAAACGGGTCTGGGCACGACGCCGTGACGGCGAAGGTGCCCGGGTGGGCCTCGACGACGTCGAGAGCGGCCAGGTCATCACGACGATCACGGTGAACCTGGTCGTCGTGGGCGCGGACGAGGAGACCGCGCGTTCGGTCGCGCGGCACGTCGTGGCGGAACTCGTCACGGGCAAACCGGCCGAAGACCGGACGGCGCAAGGCCATTCGGCGGACGACCGCCCGGCGGGCGGGCCCTCGACGTGACCGAGCCCGGGTTACCGAGATCGACGGGACCGACCCGCGCGCGTTACGCGCTGCTGATCGGGGTTCCGGTCGTGGCGGCGATCGTCGCCGGAAACCTGCTGTACAACCATTTCTACCGTGGCTGGGTCCCGGTGGTGCAGGCGTGCCTTGCGCAGTCGGCAGGGCGCGATCCGGCGGACAACACCTTCGGGCTGTGCATCGCGGGGGTGGAACGGCTGCGGGTGCTGTGCTCGCTCGGCGGCGGCCTGGGGGCGGTGCTCGTCGGTGTCGGGCTGTTGCGCCTGCTGCCCGCCCGGATGTACCGGCGGCTCGGCCGGGTCCGTCCGGCGGGCGAGCGCTGGCAGCGGGCCGCAGCGGAGGCCGTGCGGTCGATGGGCGGCCGGGAGGTCCCGCTGGTCGAGTTCGCCTCGGCGGCCCGTGAGGCGTTCACCGTGCGGATCCGGCGCAGGGCGCGGATCGTGCTGCCCAACGGGATCATGGCGCTGCCGCCGGAAGAGGCGAACGCCTTGCTGCGCCACGAGTGCGCCCACGTGGTCGCGGGCGACGCCGGCCGGGTCTGGCTGACCCGGGGGGTGTGGTGGGCGACCCCGGTGATCCTGGCCCTCCCGCCCGCGATCAGCCTGGCGGTGGACCTGTTGTCGGGCACCACCCACAACTTCTGGAACGAGTACTACCGGGACTACGCGATCCGGTCCGCGCTGCTGCTGGCGTTGGTGTGGTTCGTGTCCCGCAGCGTGCTGCGTTCGCGCGAGCACGAAGCCGACCTGTTGTCGACGCGCGACGTCGAGCACCGCCTCGCGTTGCTCGCGCTCCTGGGCCGGGGACGCGACGTGGCGGCGTCGAGGGCACGGCGGCTGTCGGCCCTGCACCCGTCGTTCGCCCGACGGCTCGCCGTGGTGCGCGACCCCGGACACCTCGGGCAGGCCCGGGGCGTCGAAGGGCTCGCCTTCGGCGCGTTGGCGGGCAACGTCCTGCTGGTCGGGACGTCCTACCTCACGCCGCTGTTCAGCGGTGTCGAGGACCCGAACCTGTCGATCACGTTGTCCAGCCTCGCGGTCGCGCTGATCCCCGGCGGTCTGCTCGGGTACGCCTGGGGCACCGCCGTCTGGCGGGCGGCGGGCGCGGACGACCGGCGCCCGTGGCGCACCCGCCTGGTGGACGCGCTCGGCCTGCCGGTCGGGGCGCTGGTGGGGCTCGCCCTCGCGCTGACCGAGGACGGCCTGCCGTGGAAGGACGCCACCACCGCCTCGTGGTGGGTCGTCCTCCCGGTCGCATTGGTCGGCACGTCGGCGCTGTGCGCGGGCGTGGCCGCCGTGCGCCGGCGGTACGGCGGCGGGCCGGTGCCGGGATGGGCGGCAACGCTGGTCGCGGTCCTGTTCATCGGGGCGATCACCTCGGTCCAGGCGTCGGCGGTGATGCTCGGCGTCGGCTGGGAAGTGTTCCTGGAACACCTGGTGCTGGTCCCGTCCTGGTGGCTGCTGACAGGTCAGCTCGTCGCCGCCGCCGGGATCTGGTGGTGGAGCAAGGGCATCCGGCTGAGGCTGCTCGCGGTGACGGCCGCGGTCGTGGTCGTGGTGTCGGGAACGCGGTTGTGGCTCGTCGAGCCCGCCACCCTGGACAACGTGGCCGAGCAGCAGCGGACCGACGTGCTGCTGGCCGCCGCGACCGGGCTGGCGGTCGCCGTGGCGCTGGTCCTGGTGCGGCAGCGCGCGGGACTCGGGCTGGGGGTCGCCGCGTCGTGGCTCGCGACCGCGACGATCGCCCTGGTGCTGCCGCTCAGGTTCGCCTACCCGTCGGAGGCCCTGTACTACTACCTCGTGCCGTCGCTGGGCATCCTGGCCGCCGGGCTCTACGTCGTGGCCGCCGCCACGGCCCTGGTGCGCGACCGCGTCCGGGGCGCGGAAGCCGTCGTGCCCGCCGGGAGCCCCGTCCACGCCGATCCGGTGGCCTGAGCCCGAAGCCGCACCTGCCCGGCCGGCCGGGGGATCGGGCGTCACGTTCGGGGTGTCCCGGTGGGGGCCGGTCGCTCGGTCGGGGGTCGGTCCTGGTGACCGGGTGGGGTCGTCGCGGTGCCAACGGCGGACACGCCCGGTTCGGGAGGGTGGATCGGCACGGGTGTCCTGGTGGTGGTGCCGGCGGTGCCCGACGATGGTCCCGGGATCCGTCCGTTGTGGACGGGCTCCGCGACATCGGAGGTTGATTGTGGCTACCACCAAGGATGTGACGCCGACGAAGCCCTTGCGGCCGTACCAGCGTCCGCTGCTCGTCGAGGTCGGGACGTTCGCCAAGGACACCATGGGCCATGGGCCGCACGGCCACGACCGTCGGCGCCGTCGGCACCACTGACACCGGGATGCGTGGTTTCGTCGTCTTGTCCGACGTCCCCGCCGCCGGCCAGGTGGTGGGGACGTCGTCCGGCGGTGTCCCGGTGGCGTGGCACCGCTCCGGCCGCCCGCTGGTGGTGCGGTGGGGAGCGCCCGAGCCGATCGCGTCGGCGGTCGTCGGCGCGGTGCGCCTGGTGGTGGTCGGGTACTGCCCGGTCCACCCGGCGCGGCTGGTCGAACTCGCCGGCCTGGTCCGGTCGATCGGCGACGTCGACCGGGTCGCGCGCGCGTTGCCGGGCAGCGCCCACCTGATCGCCGCGGTCGACGGCCGGGTCCGGGTGCAGGGCACGCTCGCCGGTCTCCGCGTCGTCGTGCACGCCACCGTGCGGGGGGTGCCGATCGCCGCCGACCGCGCCGACCTGCTCGCCTCCCTCACCGGGGCCGGTGTCGACGCCGAGGCGCTGGCGGTCCGGGTGGTCTGCGGCGACAGCGTCCCGGCCCCGCTGGGCGACCGCAGCATGTGGTGCGGCGTGACCGCCGTGCCACCCGGTCACTGCGTGGTGCTCGGTCAGCGCAACGCACGGGTGGAGCGCTGGTGGACCCCGCCCGACCCCGCCGCGCCGCTGGAAGCCGGTGCCGAAGCGGTGCGCGAAGCCCTGGTGCGGGCGATCGCCGTGCGGCCCGACAAGCTCAGCGCGGACCTGTCCGGAGGTCTGGACTCGACCTCGTTGTGCTTCCTCGCCACGCACCACCGCACCCCCGACCTGACGACCGTCCGCGTCGCCGACACCGACCCGCACAACGACGACGCGGTGTTCGCCGGCCACGCCATCGGCGCGCTGCCCGACGCGCGGCACCTCGTGCTCGACCCGGCCGAGCTGCCGGCCCTCTACACCGACCCGGCGCGGGGGATCGACGCCGACCAGCCGACCGCCTGCGCCCGCACCGACGCCCAGGAACGCCACATCGCCCGGGTGCTGGCCGAACGCGGCTCGCGCCACCACATGACCGGCCACGGCGGCGACGAGCTGTTCCTGCCACCGCACGGCTACCTCGCGCGCCTGCTGCGCCGGCAGCCCCTGGGCGCGTTGCGCCGCGTCCGCGCCTACACGTCGCTGGGCCGCTGGGCCCTGCCCGCGACCGTGCGCGGGCTGGCCCGGCCCGGCAGCGTCCGGCAGTGGTGGCGGTCCCAGGCGGAACACCTGACCGGCCCGCCCGTCCCGACGCGGCACCCCGCCCTCGGCTGGGGCCTCGAACCGCTGCGGGCGCACGCCTGTGCCACGCCGGAAGCGGTCACCGCCGTCCGCGCCGCGTTGCGCCGCACCGCCGAACAGGCCGTCCCGCTGGCCGAAGACCAGGGCCAGCACCAGGCGCTGCTCGCGATCCGGTCCACCGCCGCCGGCTACCGGCAGCTGACCGCGCTGCACGCCGAGCAGGGGGTCCACCTCGACCTGCCGTACCTGGACGACGCCGTGGTCTCCGCCGTGCTGTCGGTGCAGGTCCACCAGCGGTCGACGCCGTGGCGCTACAAGCAACTGCTGAGCGAGGCGGTGCGCGGCATCCTGCCCGAGGTGATCCGCAACCGGTCCACCAAAGCCGATTTCGGCCCGGAGGCCGTCAGCGGCCTGCACCGCAACCTGCCCGCGATCCGCGAGCTGTTCGCCCGGTCCGCGCTCGCCGACCACGGCCTGGTCACGCCGGCCGGTCTGCGCAGAGTGCTCGAACTGGCCCCGTTCGTGCCCACGGCGCACCACGCGCTCGAAGACCTCATCGCGTGCGAATCCTGGCTCACCGCCACCACCGCGACGACGTCGTCCTGAACCCGGTTTTCGCGCAGCGCAAGGATCCCCGGTCCGGTCCGGTCGGCGGCTGCGGAGGGCGACTGTCCCGGTGGCGCATCATCGGCCGACCAGTGGCGCGGGGGCCGGTTCCGAGAACGCCCTCGGAACCGGCCCGTCCGCGCGGGGACTACTTGCGGGGCCTCACATAACCGGCGACACCCCTGGTGGACGGGTGCACGTGCTTCCGGTGCACGACCTTGTTGTTCGGGCCTCGGCCGGCGTTGCCTTCGACCGTGTCGATGTCGTTGCGGCCGTGTACCACGGTCCGCTGATGTCGTTGCCGCACGGGGCCGGACGGTGGCCGTACCACCAGTACTTGTTGTCGCACCCGGTGGGTTCGCCGACACCGACCTCGGCCAGCGCGGCCCGCTGGATCCGCTTCTCCAGGTAGGCGGGGTCGCGGTGGGCCGAGTCGTCGCCGGCGGCCTCCTCCGGGCTGTCGGTGAGTTCGCCGGGCGAACCCTCGTCCTCGCCGTTCGCCGGCGGGTCGGCGGGCGTCGAGGCCCCGATGGCGGTCGTGGTGAGGCTCGTCGCCGCTTCGGCCGTCCCGCCGGCCACGGCGAGTGCGAGGAGCAGACCCGCGAACACACCCGCGAGCGCCTTCCTTGTGCTGCTTGGCATTTTCCCTCCTTCTCGACGGCCGCCGGGCGGCGGCCTGGTTTGCGCCGGTACCCGGCGGTGCACCTGGTCGTTGTCAAGACGGACGAGACAGGTCCACGACGTGATGCCTTTTCGCCGGCCATCGGGGCGAGTGCGCGGTTCGCGCATCGATTCCCCGTGGTCGCGGCGTACTCCGCCGGAAGCGCTCACTCAGGCTGTACCCGGTGGTCAGGGTGGTGGAAGGAATGCGCCCGGGCGCGGTGAGAAGCGGGACTTCCCGGCACCTGACCTGCATGAACCCGTCGCGGGACGGCGCATTCGCGGGACGGCGGGACAGGGTGTGGCAACACTCCGCCATTCGGTTGTCAGGACTCCCGCTGCCGAGTGCGGCGGGTGTTGGATGGGTCCGGGGAATTCAGCAGAGGTCAAAGCGCAAAAATGGGGGGAGCCATGGCTCAGTGGCAACCACTGGCAACGGATCTCAGTCCCGCCCGGCGGGAATTGATCGTGCGACTGCGGGAAGTCAAGGACGAACTCGGGATCACCTTGGGGACGCTGGCCCGGAAAACCCCGTACAGCCGCTCGTCGTGGGACCGGTACCTGAACGGGCGCACGCCGGTGCCCCTTGAGGCCGTCGAGGCGTTGGGCGCGCTGGCCGGGGCGGACCGGGCGCGGCTGTCGGCCCTGTGGGAACTGGCGGACCAGGCCCCGGCGGCGAAGCAGCCGGATGCTGCCGAGCCCGCGCCGCAGGGCGGCGGGCGGTGGAGGTCCGTGGCGATCGCCGCGGCGGCCTTCGTGCTCGTGGTCGCGGCCGGCGTGTGGTGGCTGGTGGTGGCGAGCCGATCGGACGACGCGCCGACCTCGACGGGTGCCGTCGCGGAGATGCCGCAGGGACGCGGCTGCGAGTACGCGATGCGTGACGGGCGCTGGTACGCCGGGCACAGCGCCACGTCGGAGCACCTGGTCGTGCTCAACGCGGGCGGTCCGGACGTGGTCGAGGTGCAGTGCCTGCTCAAGCGCCAGGACCTCGACCCGGGACGGATCGACGGGCTGTTCGGTGAGCGCACCGAACAGGCGGTCAAGCGGTTGCAGCAGTCGGCCGGGCTGGTGGTGGACGGCAAGGTGGGACCTCGGACGTGGACCCGGCTGCGCGGGTGACGCGGTCCCGGCGTCCGCTGCCGGACGCCCTCGCGCCCGAGGTCGCCCACCTGGTGCGCCTGCTCAGGGCGCTGAAAGACCGCTCCGGGCTGAGCCTGGCGGCACTCGCGGTCCGGAGCAGGCACAGCAAGTCGTCCTGGGACCGGTACCTCAACGGGGTGGCGCTGCCGCCCCGTGATGCCGCCGTGGCGCTCGCGCGCCTGACCGGGGAACCGGTCGACCGGGTGACGGCGCTGTGGGAACGGGCCGAAGCCGCGTGGAGCGGGCGCGCCGCGTCACCGGGGGGCGATCCGGTGCCCGCACGGCCCCCGGTGCCGCCGCGGAACCAGTGGATCCGCAGGGCGGCGGCGGTCGCAGCGGCGGTCGCCGTGCTGGTGGCCCTCTTCGTGCTGGTGAGGCCGTCGACCGCGCCGACCGCCAGGGAAGCGGGCTACTCGGTCGCCTGCCGCGCCGAGCGGTGCGTCGGAGCGGACCCGCACGCCACCGCGTGCGACGTCGACGCCGCGACCCTCGCCGAGTTGCAGTCCGGGGAGACCATCCTGGAACTGCGCCGCAGCGAGCAGTGCGGCGCGGCGTGGGCGCGGGTGTCCCGGGCGGCGACCGGTGATCAGGTCGAGGTGCTCGACCGCAGCGGTCACCATGAGCGCGCCGTCGTCCCCGACAGCACCACCGCTGCCCTGTACGTGCCCACTCACATGGTCGCTGCGGTCGATCGCACGGCTGTGCAGGCGTGCGTCCTGCGCGGCACCGGGGAACGCCACTGCACACCGCAGGGCGGCGAAACACGCTGAGAGGGCGGGCGGACCGATCGACGGACGAGGATTGTCGGTCCCCCTCGTTACTGTGTGCGCACGAACGGATACGCGTCCGTTCGGTCCAGTCAGTGGAGGGTGGGCGATGTCGGGCTTCTACACCGACCCGCAGGGGCGGGTCAGGCCGATCCGGGGCAAGGGCGGCGCGGGTACCGCAGTGGCGGCGGGTGCGCTTGCGTTAGGCGTGTTCGCCTCGGGCGGGGTGTCGGCAGTGGGCGGTGCGGCCGGGGAGGTGGCCGGGGAGGTGGCGGGAGAGGTCGCCGGTGCCGGGCGTGGTTCCTCGGGTTCGTCGCTGCGGGCGCGGCGGAGCGAGGGGCAGAAGTCCGCGCGCAAGGGGGACGCGGACGGGTCGTGGCGCTCGATGAAGGTGCGTCAGCTGCGGCGGTCGGTGCGGCAGCGGGCGGAGTGCGTGGCGGTGTCGTTCGGCGAGGTGCGGGAGTTCTTCCTGCGCACCCGGTGCACATCGCTGGAACGGGTGGTGTTCGCGCTGGTCGACGACGCCGGGAACACGGCGGTCGTGTCGGTGGTGTGGACGGGGATGGCCGATGCCGGTGCCGCCCGACGCCTGAAGACGGTGATGGACCGGCACGGCAGCGGCGACATCCGCCCGCTCGGGGCGGCGGTGCTGGAACTGGCGGACGTCGAGTTCACCGGCCTGCGCTACGGCAGCGACCGGGACGGTGCCACGGTGACCTTCGCCGAAGCGGAGAACCTCCCGGGCAGCGGGTTCGACCACGACACCCTCGACGCGCTGGCCGAGGTCGCCGCCTGGCTGCCCCGCGTCTGACCGCCGATCGCCGCTTGACCACCGCGCCCGATCACCGCGCCCGATCACCGCGCCCGATCACCGCGCCCGATCACCGGGATCGGGCCAGGGCTCGGGCTCACTCGCCCGGCACGACGATGCCCATCTCGTAGGCCGCCACGACGGCCTGCGCGCGGTCGCGGACGCCGAGCTTCGCGAAGACCCGGCTGACGTGGGTCTTCGCCGTCTGCTCCACGATCACCAGGGCGTCGGCGATCTCGGCGTTGGACAGGCCGCGCGCCACCAGCCGCAGGACCTTGCGCTCCTGCGGGGTGAGGCGGTCGGCGTGCCGGGTGTCGACCGCGCCCGTTCGGCGGCCCGCGAACTCCGCGATCAGCCGCCGGGTCACGGTGGGGGCGAACAGCGAGTTGCCCGCCGCGACCACGCGCACCGCGTTGACGAGGTCGTCGAGCGGCGCGTCCTTGAGCAGGAAGCCGCTCGCGCCCGCCCGCAGCGCGCCGTAGACGTACTCGTCCACGTCGAACGTGGTCAGCATCAGCACCCGCACGGTGCCGGCGTCCGGGTCGTCCAGGATCCGCCGGGTGGCCTCCAGGCCGTCCATCACCGGCATCCGGACGTCCATCAGCACCACGTCGGGCCGGTGCCGCGCGCACGCGCGCACCGCGTCCGCGCCGGTCCCGGCCTCGCCGACCACGGTGATGCCGGGTTGCGCGGTCAGCACCGCGTGGAAGCTCTGCCGCACCATGACCTGGTCGTCGACGATCAGCACGCTGGTGTCCACCGGCTACTCCCCGCCCAGCGGCAGCGTGGCCGCCACGACGAACCCGCCGTGTTCGCCCGGCCCGGCGCGCAGGACCCCGCCCAGCGCGGCGACCCGTTCGCGCATCCCCAGCAGGCCGTGCCGGGCGCGCCCGTCGTCCGCCGCCGGCCGCGCCTGCCCGGGGCCGTTGTCGGCCACCAGCAGCCGCAGGTCGTGCGCGTCGACCTCGACCCGCACGTCCACGGCCGCGCCGGGCGCGTGCCGGACGGCGTTGCTCAGCGCCTCCTGCACGATCCGGTAGGCCGACAGCGCGATCCCGCCCGGCACGGAGTCCAGCTCGCCCCGCACGTCCAACGTCACCGCCACCCCCGCGTCGCGCACCCGGTCCACCAGTTCGGCCACCTGCGCGGACCCGGGCTGCGGCGCGGTCTCCGGCCGGCCGTCGGCACCGCGCAGCACGCCCAGCAGCCGCCGCATCTCGGTCAGGCCCTCGCGCGCGGTGTCCCGGATCGCCCCGAACTCCTCGCGCAGGTCGTCGGGCAGGTCGGCGAACCGGTAGTGCGCGGAGCCCGCTCTCAACACCAGCACGGACATATGATGCGCCACCACGTCGTGCAGTTCACGCGCGATCAGCGCGCGTTCCTCCAGAGTGGCCGCGCGCACCTCCTCCGCCATGCGCAGCCGTTGCTGTTCCCGGCGGCCCTCCTCGGCGATGAGCCGCGACCGCTTCGTGCTGCCGAGCGTCAGCAGCCCCAGCACGACGGCACCGACCAGCACGAGGTGCGCGCCGTCGCGCAGGTGCCACCAGACGACGCCCATGGTGATCGGCAGGACCCACCCGAGCACGGCCTGACCGCTGTTGCACGCCACCACGTACAGGACGGTCGCGGCGGCGAGGAGCAGCCCCGCCGTCCACGGCCAACCCGACGGCCGTGCGTGGTCGCCGGGCACGAAGGGCGTCAGGGCCAGCAGGACGACGACCCACCGCCACGCCCACAGTGGATAGACGATCGAGACGACCACCGGCAGCACCGTCGCGGCCGTGATCAGCAGAGCGGTCAGCCCGAACCACGTGGCGGAGCCGTAGACCGCGATCGGCAGGGCCACGTCCACCAGGACGACGCACACCGCCGACACGAACGCCGGCCAGGTGCGACGCCGGTCGGGCCACTCCGCCCGGCGCGACGACAGGAACACCTCGCCCACCACGGCCGGGAACCTGCGGACGGCGCGTGCGAAAGCGCTGTCCGGCAACGAATCTTCGGGGGTCCGCGACATCTCGGCCTCTCGGAAGGACATGATCAGCTCCGTCCCGACGAACGGACCGGTTCCCCGGGCTCCGCGGTGACCCGTCCACGACGGTACCTCAGCGCCTCGGCGCGGGTGAGCACCAGGGCCGCGACGCCGCCCACCAGCCCGGCCAGCACGTACACGTTGTCCAGGAACGACGAACCGGAGGTCGCCGCGTCGACCGGCACGACCGCGACCCAGCACGTGAAGACCACCCACAGCACGCCCAGCGCCACGCGGTTCCGGCCGATCAGCAGGCCCGCGAGCGGGACGACCCACACCCAGTGGTGCGACCACGAGATCGGGCTGGCCAGCAGCCCGGCGAAGGCGGTGGCGAGCAGGGCGAGCAGGCCCTGGCCCTGCCGGTGGGCGACCCTGGCCAGCGCGATGCCCGCGACCACGCAGCACGCGGCGAGCACGACCGACACCACGGGAGCCCACTGCGCGCCGCCGCTGAGCCGTTGGACCGCGCCGAACACGGACTGGTTGGTGAGCCACCCGTTGCCGGTCGCGTGGTTGCCCTCCACGAGCGCCGATCCCCAGTACCGCAGCGAATCGGCGGGCAGCAGGACCAGGCCCGCCACCTGCAGACCGACGAACGTGACCACGGCCCGCGCCGCGTCCTTGCGGCGTCCGGTGACCAGCAGGTGGACCACGAAGATCAGCGGCGTGAGCTTGATCGCGGCGGCGACGCCCGTCAGGACGCCCGAGGCCCGCGATCCGCGCAGCACCAGCACGTCGACCACGACCGCCGCCATCAGCAGGAGGTTGACCTGGCCGAACCCGATCGTCCGCCACACCGGTTCGAGGCTGAACACCAGCACGAACGGCACCAGCGACGGACCCCAGGTGTGCCGCAGCACCACCCGCAGCGCCGCCGCCGAGGCCGCCGCGATCGCGGCCCACGCCAACTGCGCCGGCAGGATGGTCAGCGGTACGAACGACAACGCCGCGATCGGGGGGTAGGTGAAGGGCAGCGCCGGCGACCACGAAGGAGTCGCGGGCAGCACCCCGTACAGCGGTTCACCGGTGAGCACGGCCACCGCGCCCGACCGGTAGACCGAACTGTCGATGCCGACCGGAACGTCCAGGAACACCGCCGCCACGCCGAAAACCGCGAACAGCGCGACCGGCCACGACGCGGCGGCCACCCTCCGCAAGTCGAACCGGGCGTTCCCCGCACGCACCTGAACCATTCCCCGACTCCAGCCTGATGGTCGTTGCTGTGGCTGGAGATGACGCTAGGTTCGCGCGTGTTCCGAGTCGTCTTACCGGAGAGCCGAATCCACGCACTACCCCGGTAGCACCCACGTGCGCTGTGCTACCGGGGTAGCACAGCACGTAGTCCATAATGGACAAACGGGCTCGGGTGCCGCCCGGAGGACGGTCGGGTACGGTGCGTTCGGTTGATCAGGAGGGGGACGTCGTGGTGGAACGGCTGGTCGCGTCAGGTTCGGTCGAGCTGTGGAGCGAGGTGCTGGGGGAGGCCGGCGGTGTGCCGGTCCTGCTGGTCATGGGGGCCAACGCCCCGGCCCACGGGTGGCCCGACGAGTTCGTGGCGCTGCTGGTGGCCGGCGGGTGCCGGGTCATCCGGTACGACCACCGCGACACCGGCCGCTCGACCAAGGCCGACGCCGGCGACTACGGCATGGGCGACCTCGCGCGCGACGCCGTCGCGGTGCTCGACGGGCACGGCGTCGAGCGGGCGCACGTCGTCGGGATGTCGATGGGCGGGCTCATCGGCCAGTTGCTCGCCGTCGACCACCCCGACCGGCTGCGCTCCCTGACGCTGATGCACACCGGGGCGCTGGACATGGGCACCACGGAGGAAGCGCCGCCGCCGGCGGGCGAACGGCTCGAACGCCTGATCGCGCTCGCCGTGCCGGGCGCGGACGAGGAGTCCGAACTGGCGCGGCGGGTCGCGTTGTGGCGCGAGCTGCACGGCGGCGGGCTGCCCTTCGACGAGGCGGAGTACCGGCGGCTGGAGGCACGCGCCATCGCGCACGCCGGGACGTTCGCGCCGAGCACCGCGCACGTCCGGCTGGGCGCTGAGCCACTGCCGCGCGGTGCCGACGACCTGCGCCGGGTGACCACGCCGGTGCTGGTGGTGCAGGGCGGGCTGGACCCGTTCTACCCGCCCGGTTTCGGCCGCCACCTCACCGCGCTGCTCCCGGACGCGACGCTGCTGGAGATCCCGGGGATGGGCCACTCCCTGCCTGCCGCCGTGCACCACACCATCGCCGACGCGATCCTGGACCACATCCGCCGACACCCCTGACCACCCGTCCGAGACCTCCTGACATCCACTGTGGACAGAGGGGTCAATGTGCTGCGGCGCGATCCCGGTTGCCGACCTCGGTGGCGTGCACGAACCGGTCCGGGCGCAGCACCACGACGTCCGTGCCGTGCTCGGCGAACCACGCGGCGAGCGTGCCGTCCACGTCCTCCACGGTGGTGATGTCGGCGACGGCCGCGCCCGGCGGCACGACCCGCACGAAGCGGGCGACCGGGCCGCGCCAGCCGATCGCGGTGGCCGCGTCCACACCGGGGCCGACCACCGCGAACTCCGCGCCCAGCACGTCGTCCAGCGGCACCCGCGTGCCGCCGACGGCCACGTCGGGCTGGGGGAACATCGTGCCGACCGCGCCCCGCCGGTCCGGCAGCGCGGGACGGGGCTTGAACTCGAAGTGCCGGATCGCGCGGCGGACCCGGGGCACGGTCTGCACCGCGCGCAGCACGGCGTCCCGGACGGCCGCCCCGAACCGGTTGCGGACCAGGAACACCCGGCCCAGCCGCACGCTGGTCAGCGCCATCGCCTCGGTGTGCGGGCGGCGCTCGGCCTGGTAGCCGTCCAGCAGCGCGTCATCGGCGTGGCCGCGCAGCACCTGCGCGATCCGCCACGTCAGGTTCGCCGCGTCGCGCAGCCCGCTGCACAGGCCCTGGCCCAGGAACGGCGGCATCTGGTGCGCCGCGTCGCCGAGCAGGAACACCCGGCCGTCGCGCCAGCGCTCCGCGACCAGGTGGTGGAAGGTGTAGACGACGGCGCGGGTGACCCGGAACCGGTCCGGGTCCACGTACGGCGCGATCAGCCGGCGGATGGTGGCCGGGTCCGTCATGGCCGCCGGGTCCTCGCCGTCGAGGAGCATGAACTCCATCCGGTGCGTGTCGAACGCCCCGGGCGACACGAACGCGGGCCGTCGCCAGTCGCACACGAACCGGGTGGCGTCGACGCGGGTCGCGCCCGGTTCCACGACGCCGGAGACGGCCAGCCACAGTTCGGTGTCCGAGGTCCCGGCGAGCGGGATCCCGGCGGCGGCGCGGGTGGTGCTGCGCGCCCCGTCCGCGCCAAGCACGTACCGGGCGTCGACCCGCTCGCCGCCGTCGAGGGTGACGGTCACGTGGTCGTCGTGCCGGGTCAGGCCGGTCGACTCGGTGCCGGTGCGCAGCGTGACGTGCGGGAACCGGTCCAGCCCCCGGCGCAGCACCGCTTCGAGCCTCGGCTGGTCGAAGAAGTGCAGCGGACGCGCGCCGAGCCCGAAATCGATCTCGTCCAGGGCGATCTCGGCGAACACCCGGCCCCTGGCGTTGACGTACTCGGCCCGGCCGGGCGGGTACGTGTCGCGCTCGACCTCCCGGCGCAGGCCGGCCTGCTGGTAGATGCGCAGGGCCTCGTCGTCGCACGAGAACGCGCGCGGCTGCCCGTGCGGCTCGGTGCTCCGCTCGACGACCAGGGTGCGCACGCCCCGTGCGCCCAGCAGGTTGGCGGTGAGCGCGCCGACCGGCCCGCACCCGATGACCACGACGTCGTACATGGGTTCCCCTCCGTTGTGCTGTCCGCGACCCATCGCAGCGCAGGGCTGTGGAAATCGTGTGGAGGTTCCGGTGGAGGCGCTGGTCGCACGTGGTCCGGTTCGATCTCACGTGGAGGACTGCCCGCGGTTGCGGCGGTGGCAGAGGACTGATCGACCCAGGGCCTCACCCCTGATCGACCGGGGTGCGGACCGACCTCCCGGAGGGGGGAACCCGAGCTAGGGGAAGCGGGCCAGCAGCAGGTGCGCGCCCTGCGCCCGGGCGATCCGGCGGCCGGCGGCGAGGTCGTCCGCGTCGCCCGAGGCCAGCCCGCGCACGCGGTGCAACTCGGCGCTCAGGACGTGCTCGCCCACGGCCCGGGCGGTGTCCAGGCCCTCGTCGGCGAGCGCTGCGGCCCGCTCGTGCAGGCCGGCGACCAGGTGGGCGTCGGCGACGGCCGCGATCGTGATCGTCCGGGTCGAGCGCAGGCCCAGCCGGTAGATGCCGTCGGCGGCGGCGCGCACGGCCGCCGACCGGGCCGCGTCGCCCCGGCGCAGCGCCACCCACTCGGCGAAGAAGTCGCCGGTGGTGACGAAGTGCGCCATGTGCCCCCGGACGCCGATCCGGCGGCACTCGGCGGCGGCCCGCTCGACGGTGGGCACGTCGTGCTCCTGGAGCGCCGCCCACCCGGTGAACAGCTCCGCGTTGGCCCGGCCGTACGGGTCGCCGGTCCGCTCGGCCAGGGCACGTGCGGCGGCCAGGTCCCCTCGCGCGTCCACACCGCGCAGCGACCGCACGAGCGCGCGGAACTCGTGGACGGCCAGCGTCGGCGTGCGGCCGGTCTGGCCGCGCAGCAGGCGTTCGTCGAGGTGGTCGACGGCGGTGGTGAGGTGGGTTTCGGCGTCCGCGAGCCGGCCCGCGAAGTAGGCGGTGACGCCGAGCAGGTAGTGGGCGGCGGTCCTGGTGAGCGGGCCGCCGTCCAGGGCGAGCAGCCGGGTGGCGAGGTCGGTGGCCAGCGGGAACTCGGCGCGGTTGCAGGCCAGCTCGCCGAGCGTCCACAGGGTGGTGGCCAGGTCGGCGGGGTCCCGGCTCAGCCTGGTCAGCAGGTGGTGGGCGCGCGCCGCGGCCACGGCCACGGCGTCGCTGCCGACGCCGACGGTGATCTGCAGCAGGGCCATCCGGCGCAGCTGCGCGGCCAGCTCCCCGGCCGGGTCGGTGAGCAGCAGCGCCGCCGCCCGGTCCAGGTGGGCCAGCGCGTCCTCGAAGGCGAGCCGGCCGGTGGCGTCCTCGGCGGCTTCCCACGTCCAGTGCAGGTGGTCGGCCCGGCGGTCCCGCGCCCGGCCGTAGTGGTGGGCCAGTTCCGCCGGGGTGAGCAGGTCGCGGGCGGTGTCGGCCAGCCGGGCGTGCAGCGCGGCGCGCCGGGTCGGCGAGAGGTCCGCGTACGCGGCCTCGGCGAACAGCGGGTGCCGGAAGCCGACGACGCCCGGCGCGGTCTCGGTGACCAGGTGGTCGGCGGCGGGGGAGGGCGTGCCCACGGCGGCCACGTCCAGGTCCCGGCCCGCGACGCTGAGCAGGTCCAGGCAGTCCCGGGTGGCCTCGTCCAGGGCGTGCAGGCGGCGGCGGACGGTGTCCCGGATGCTCGGCGGCGGGTCCTCCGGCGAGGTCAGCAGCTCGGTGAGGAAGAACGGGTTGCCGCCGGTCCGGGTGACCAGCCGGGCCACGGCGGCGGCCGTCGGGGTGGTGCCGGTGTGCTCGCGCACCAGGTCGGCGACGGCGTCGGCGTCGAGCCCGGCGGGGTGCACGCGGCGGTGGCCGGGGGAGCGCGCCACGTCGGCCAGCGCGGCGACCAGGTCCGGATCGTGCTCGTACGGGCGCAGGGTCGCGACCACCAGCGTCCGCGACGTGTGCAGGACGGGCGCCAGGTAGCGCAGGAGCAGCAGCGAATCGGGGTCGGCGGCGTGCAGGTCGTCCAGGACCAGCACCAAGCCGTTGTCCGAAGCCGCCGTGTGGACGAGCGCGGCCACGGCGTCGTAGGCGCGGAAGCGGGCGGCCGGATCGACGCGGTCGGTGCGGTCCGGGGCGAACGGACCGGTGAACCCGGCCAGCGCGGGCACCACACCGTCCGGCGACAGCGCGCGGACCACCTGCGTCCACAGCCAGAACGGCGGCGTCTGCCCGATGTCCGGGCACCGCGCCCACACGACCGGTGTGCCGGCCGCCGCGGCGCGCGCCCCGACGACCCGGGCCAGGCTCGTCTTCCCGATGCCCGGCTCGCCGACCACCGCCACGAACCGCCCGCCCGCGTGCCGGGCCGCGACCAGCACCCCGTCCAGCAGCGCGAGTTCCCGCTCACGGCCCACGATCCGCGTCCCGTCGACCCCGGCGGCGGCGCGCGGGACCGGCGGCCCGACGGCCCGGGGCGCGGCGGCGACCTCCGGCACGTCCTGGGCCAGGATGCGCCGGTGCAGGGCGCGCAACGGCTCGGCGGGCGTCACGCCGTGCTCGTCGAGCAGCACCCGGCGGCCCTCGTCGTAGACCGCCAGCGCCTCGGTCTGCCGGCCGGCGCGGTAGAGGGCGAGCATCAACTGGCCGCGCGCGTGCTCCCGCTCGGGGTGCTCGGTCACCAAGCGCCGCAGGTCGGCGAGGACTTCGTGGTGCCTGCCCAGGGCCACGGACGCGGTGGCGAGCCCTTCCTCGGCGACCAGGCGCGCCTCGACCAGCGCGGTGAGGTCGGCGCGCACGGCGGCGAGGTCGACCGCCACGTCGCCCCGCCACAGGGCCAGGGCCTCGCGGTAGCGGTGTTCGGCGAGCGGGGCGTCACCGGCCGCCAGGGCCGTCGCCGCGTCGTCGGCGAGGGCGGTGAAGCGGGCGGCGTCCACGGAGTCGGGCGGCACGGCCAGTTCGTAGCCGCCGGTGTGGCCGCGCAGCAGGTCGGCCGGCGCGCGGTGGCCGCGACCCGGTTCGAGGGCGCGCCGCAGTCCCGCCACGTAGGTCCGCAGGGTCACCGCGGCGCTGGCGGGCGGCCGGCCGTCCCACAGGGCGTCGGTCAGCCAGTCGGCGGTGTGCACCTCGTTCGGGCGCAACAGCAACAGCGTCAGCAGGTCGCGTCGACGCGGCCCGCCGACCGGGACCTCGACGCCGTCGCGGTCGACCCGCAACGGCCCCAGGATCGCGAACCGCACGACATGACCCCCTGGTGGCAGCGCGGAGGAGCGTACCCTCCGGCCGCCGTGGTGTGTCGTGCGCTCGGCGCGGCCCCCATCCACAAAGGCCGGTCGCCACGGGCGGTGGCCACCGGGCCGGGTCGACCGAGGACTGGCGGGGTCCTTTCCCGACAGGTCCGGCCGATGATTCCGCGCGCGGCGCTTGTCGTTGTGCGCCAAGGCGAACAGTGGTGCCGAACGCGGCCGGGCGTGCGGCGGCTCGATGGTTGTCCGGTCCGTCGAGACCGCCGCACGCCCGGCTGCTACCGGACAATCGGTTCGGTCACGCCCGTGCGGGCGTCGCGGGTCACCACCAGACGGTGGAGTTGTCCGCGGTGCAGGTCCCGTTCGGGTCGGCCACGTAGCACGCCCGGAAGGCGCGGTCCGGGCTCGTGCTGGTCGGGTACGCCTGCGTGTAGTTGCGCTGGCTCGCGGTGTAGGTGGAGAAGTCGTCCGCGACCCGGTCGCCGTTCAGGTCGACCTCGAAGCGGATGAACTCCGGACCGTTGTAGTTGAGGATCCGGCCCCAGCCGTACTGCTGGCCGCCGCAGTTGCCCGTGCGGACCTGCACGATCCGGCCGTCCACCGTCCGCTGCACCGCCGTGGTCGGGTTGCTGCAGCTCGCCGGGTCTCCCCACCACGGCGCAGCGGCTGCGGCCTCGGCCGAAGCGGTCCCGGCGACCAGCACCCCGGTCGCGGCCACCGTCGTCAGCACAGCCGCGATTCTCGTTGTCGTCCTCATGTTTCCCCCTTGTTGCCGATTCAGCGGACGGCGCCGCCCGCACGGCCCTGCCGGCTCCCGGCACGTGCGGCCCCGGAGGTGATCCCGTCGAAGGCCGTGCGGATCCACCAGGCGGTGTCCATTCGGCGTCGGTGTTCCGGCACAGCTCGGTGTCGTCACTCCCCGCCGACACGAGCGCCTCGCCGTCCGCCTCCGATGGTCCCACCGCCCGCCGCCGTTCGCACCAACCCGACCGGGTGAACACCCGATTGGCAGATTGCGCAGCGTGACCTCCGTGCGGGTGGGCCACGGGCCGGTCGCCGTCAGCGGCCTTCGTCCTCGGTCAGCCGTGCGAGCAGGGCGAACCCGTGCCGGTCCACCGGGACGGCGGTCGCGGACAGCAGGACGACGGCGGTGCCGGCGGCGCGGTCGAGCAGCGCGGCGGCGAGCCGGGCCACGTCCTGGACGGTCGCGCGGAGCCGCCGGCCGGCCCGAGCGCTTCACCGGCCCGCGCCCGCCCCGACCGGGTCGTGCCGATCAGCGCACCGGGCCGCAGGTCGTCCGGCGTCGCGGGGAGGTAGCACCCGGCGAGGCCGACGCGGGCAGGCTCGGCGGCCCCGACCGGTGGGTGCTGATCGAGGCGAGCGGCACGCCGGCCGCCGGGGTCGCACCCAGCGGCAGCAGTTCGCCGAGCGTGGTCGACGGGCGGATCTCCCCGCGTTCGAGCGCGTCGACGTACAGCAGACCGGTGACACCTTTGGAGATCGAGCCGATCTCGTAGTCCGCGTCGAGCGGCGCACCCACGCTCGCCGCCGTCGTTCCGCGCGCCGAGACCGTGGCGGCGGCGACCACCGGGTGCCGGGACCCCGACCGCTCGGCCGACATCCCCGCGAGCCCGACGTCTCCGTGCGCGCCCGTCACAACCGACCACCGGACACGCCGACGAACTCCCGAAAGCCCTTCCCACAACGACGATCCGACCGTATCCGGCACCCTCCCGCCGGGACACGAGCCCTTCGGCTACCGGCGGCGCGACTTTCGGTCCGCTCGCCCGGCGGCGGTGTTCACCGTTGTCGGACGCGCAGGACACCGGTCAGCAGCGGCAGGGTGAACTCCCCGTCGGCGGTCTCCGGGGTGTCGGCGAGGAACGCGCGGATCCGGGCGAGCGTGGCCTCCCGTTCCCGGTCCGGCATGACCAGCACGCCCGCGCGCGTCGCGAGGGTCGCGACGAGGGAGTCCGCGGTGCGGCGCTGCCCGTGCGGGAACTCGGCCTGTTCAGGCGCGCCGAAGCGGGGGAGCGGGCCGGGACCGGGCAGGTGCGCGGTGGCCGTCGCGGCGCGCCAACTGCCCAGCGTGTCACGGGGGCCGATGACCGCGTCGGTGCCGACCTGTTCGAGCCCGGCGACCCAGCCGACCCGGTCGTCCACGACGTTCCACAGTCCGGCCAGGACGCCGCCGGGCGTGAGGACCCGGGCGATCTCGGGTCCCGCGACGGCCATGTCGAACCAGTGCAGGGCGTTCCCGGCCAGCACGGCGTCGACGGACGCGTCCGGCAGCGGGATCGCCTCGGCGCTGCCCGGCAGGGCGCGGACGTCGGGCAGGGCGCGGTGCAGCCCGGCCCGCATCGCGGGATCGGGTTCGACCGCGACGACCTCGATGCCGAGCGCCACCAGGGTGCCGGTGAGCTTGCCGGTGCCGGCGCCGAGGTCGAGCACCTTCCGGCCGGGCGCGGGTTCCAGCGCCCAGCGCACCGCGTCCGGCGCGTAGTCCGGGCGGTGCTCGGCGTAGGCGTCCGCCGCCGCCCCGAACGACAACCGCACGTCCCGTTCCACGCGGTCAACCCTTCCGTGCCGCGAGTTCGTCCTGCGGCTGACGATGTCGGGTCGCCCCGGCCACGATCGCGACCAGGGCGACGCCGGCCACGACGTCCACGACGTAGTGGTGCCCGGTGACGAGGACGACGAACGCGGTGAGGGCGGGGTAGAGCCAGACCAGCCAGGCGGATCGGGTGCGCAGGGCCGTCCACAGGGCGTAGGCGCACCAGGTCGTCCACGCGACGTGCATGCTCGGCATGGCGGCCAACAGGTTCACGCCCGGCCGGGGCACGCGCGAGTCGGCTCCGAAGAGGATGTCGTGCGTGGCCATGTAGTCGACGATCCCGGGTTGGGCGAAGCGGGGAGGGGCCTCCGGGTAGAGGAACACGAGCAGGACGTCCAAGAGCATGATCACCACCAGGACGGTCCGCAGGTGCCCGTAGTGGGTTCGCCGGGCGATGTAGAGCCAGATCAGCACGAGCGGCACGGCCGGCACGCTGAGGCGGTAGAAGTAGCCGGTCAGGTGGATCGCGGCGGGGAGGTCGAGCACCGCGTGGTTGAGCGGCTGCTCGATCGCGATGTGGAGGAACTGCTCCAGGCGCTGGACTTGCAGCGCGTTGGCGGTCGCCGCCGGGTCGCCGCGGTCGACGCCCGCACGGGCCAGGCCGAACGCGAAATACCCGGCGACGATCAGCGGAACTTCCCAGTACCACGCGAAACGCTTGTGCAGGACGGGTAAGAGCGGCATGCGCCGTGACGGTACGTGGACCTCGCCGACGCGCTGCCGCCGGGGCGGCCGGTCATGCCGCGCCGTACATCGCCACCTGGTGGAGGGCCGCGAGCGCGTGATCGACGGGGTGGGGCTGCGGCCGGCCCGAGGAGTCGAGCCCGTTCCACCGTTGCAGGTTCACCGCGACCGACAGCTGCCGCTCGCCGTCGGCGCGGATCAGCGACAGCGTCCCGCCGCCCCACACCGTGCCGCCGTGGCCCCAGAACGTGGGTTTGCCGGGTGCCCCCACCGGGTGCAGGCCGAGGCCGTAATCGATCACCCTGCCCTCCTGGGAGATGATCCGGACGGTCCGCCGCATCTGCGCCAGCGCGGCCGGACCGACGAGTTCGCCCGCGAACAGCGCGCGGTAGAAGCGGTTGAGGTCCGCGACGGTCGAGATCAACGACGCCGACGGCCCCACCCACGACATGTCGTAGACGCTGTAGTCGCGCGGCGGGTCGATCTTGCCGAACCACGCCTCGTAGAGCCGCGAGTGCGGCCCGTCGACGTGCGGTCCGGTGGGCAGCGCGGTGTCCCGGAGCCCGGCGCGCTCGATGACGTCGCGGGTGATGCACTCGTCGGCCGGTGTGCCGGTCACCTGTGTCAGGAGTTCGCCGAGGAGCAGGTAGTTGGTGTTGGAGTAGCAGCCCGGAGTGCTGCCCGGGGTGCCGGTCGCGGGCGCGGCGACGCCCATCGCGATCAGGTCGACGGGGTCGAAGCGGGTGAACCGGAGGTCGTCCAGGCTCTCCGGGCCGGTGTTCGCCAGGTCGGGGTACGCCTTGAGGGACGGGTAGGCGTACGGGAGGTACTCGGCGAGCCCGCTGGTGTGGTCGAGCAGCATCCGGACCGTGATCGCGGCACCGCGCGCGCCGGGGACCAGCCGGGGGAGGTGGTCGCCGATCGGCGTGTCGAGCCCGATCCGGCCGTGCTCGACCTGCTGGAGCACCGCGACGGCGGTGAAGGTCTTGGTGACGCTGCCGACGCGGTGCCGCAGGTCGGCGGTGACGGGGCGGCCGGTGGTCACGTCGGCGACGCCGGCGGCACCGCGCCAGACCTGGTCGCCGGCGCGCACCTCGGCGAACAGGCCCGGCATCCCGGCGCGGCGGACCTCCTCCAACGCGGCGTCCAGCGCCGCCGGGTCCAGCGTTGTCGGGGCCGATGCGGTGCGGTCCAACGGGTTCGTCACGGAACGAGTCCTCTCGAAGTGCTTCGGGGGTTGGATGTCCTCATTATGCACGCGGTGCGTGCATCAGCAAGTGCATAGGCTATGCTGGGGTCGGCGAGAGGAGCGGGATGACGGGCCGCAGGCGTTGGTCGACCGAGGACATCCTGGACACGGCGGCGGAAATGCTGCGCACGAGCGATGCCGAGTCGTTCAGCGTGCGCAAGCTCGCCGCCGCGCTCGGGACCGATTCCTCCAGCCTCTACCGGCACTTCCGCAACAAGACCGAACTGCTGCGCGCGGTCGCGGACCGAATCCTCGTGGCCGCCATGGACGGCTACCGGCCCGAGGGCGACTGGAAGCAGCGCATCACCGCCACGGCGCTGCGCCTGCGGGAGGCTTTCGGGCGGCAGCCCCAGCTCGCCGCCATCTGGGGGCGTTACGCCTCGGGCGGCGCGGGTTCCCGGCTGGTCATGGAAGAGGTGTTGCAGGCGCTGCGCTCGGCGGGCGTGCCCGACGAGCAGGTCCCGGTGCGCTACCACCGGCTCGCGGTCCTGGTCGCCGCGTTGATCGCCGCCGAGGCCGGGGGCCGCGCCCTCACCCCGGTGGAGCAGGAGCAGGGTCTGGAGCAGTTCCGCGTCGCGGTGCTCGGCGCCGACCCCGACCGCTTCCCCGCGCTGGCCCACTTCGCCCGGGACGTCCGACCCCTCGGGGCCGATCGCGACGTCGCCTTCGAGCAGCTCCTCGCCGCCCAGCTCGCCGACGTCGAGGCCGCGATCCCGTGACCCCGGGCCCCGGCGCTACCAGGGCAGGGTGCCCGTGGCGTCGAAGTAGCCCCCGGTGGGGCCGTCGGGACCCACCTGCGCCATCCGCACGATGATCTCGGCACCCTGCTCGACGGTCCGCGTGCCGCGGTTCCCGTTCAGGTCGGTCCTGGTGAACCCGGGCTCGACCGCGTTGATCCGCATTCCCGGGAACGCTTTCGCGTACTGCACGGTGATCATATTGACGGCGGCCTTCGACGCCGGGTACGCGACCCCGGGATAGCGGTAGGCGTGGCTGCCCGGCGTGCTGACGCGGGTCAGCGACGCCAGGCCGCTGCTGACGTTGACCACGACCGGCGCGGCGGAACGTGCCAGCAGCGGCAGGAAAGCGCGGGTGACGCGCACGGTCCCGAAGACGTTCGTCTCGAACGTCCGCCGCATCAGCTCGGCCGTCAGGTCCTCGGCCCCGACCACGTCGCCGGCGCGCCACTCCTCGGCGACACCGGCGTTGTTGATCAGCACGTCCAGCCCGCCGCCGGCCGCGACGGCCCGCACCGCGGCCTCCACGGACGCGTCGTCGGTGGTGTCGAGCCGAACCGTCCGGGCCCCCGCGCGTTCGGCCGCCCGGCGTCCGCGTTCGGCGTCGCGGCTTCCGATGTAGACGGTGTGACCCGCCGCGACGAGCCGCCGTGCGGTCTCGAAGCCGAGACCCTTGTTGGCGCCGGTGATCAGTGTCGTCGTCATGGCCGGACGCTACGAACTGGAGCGCGCACCAGGTCAAGCCCCGGCGCGCGGGCGGAACCGGAAGCGGCCGGACGGCTGACACCGGGTTGGGGCCGAGCGGTCCGCGCTCGACTGGAGCCTTTTGGTGGTGCCGAGGGCGAACTTAAGATCCGGAGACCTCGACACGATCGGAGTGCTCATGTCTCGACGTGCGATCGCAGCGGCGGCGTTGGCCGTGGCCGCGGTGGGTTCCCTGGTCTCCGGCGCGGTCGCTTCGGCCGCGCCGAAGGTGATCTTCCAGGAGAGCGGGTACTGGGAGACGATGGAGGCGTGCAACGCCGTGCGCGAGCAGGTCGGTGCCGATCAGACGCTGGTGGTCCCGACCGGGTACGGGTGCTACCACCGCGACTGGGGCTGGTACTTCCTCCAGGGTCCCCAGTACTGAACCCGGCGCGGGGCGGGGACGTCGGGTCGACGCCACGCCGGGACGCAGGAGCGCGCCGGCCTCCTGCGTCCACTGTGGACTTGAGCGGACGACCGCTGTGGGCTCGCGCGCGGGAGTCCGACCGGTGTCAGGTGCGGCCTGCCGTCCACGCCGCCCACAGTTGCGCGTAGTGGCCGCCGGCCGCGACGAGGTCGCGGTGGGTGCCGTGTTCCACGACCCGGCCTTGGTCGAGCACCACGATCAGGTCCGCCGTCGCCGCCTGGGTCAGGCGGTGTGCCACGACGATCGCCGTCCGGTCGCGGAGCACCCGCGTGGTCGCCTTCTCCAGCAGGCGGGCGCCGCTGCTGCCCGCCTCGGCGGTCGCCTCGTCCAGGATCGCCACCAGCGGGTCGAGCAGGAGCAGGCGGGCCAGGGCCAGTTGTTGGGCCTGCACCACGGTCAGGTCGTGGCCGCCGTCGCCGACGACGGTGTCCAGCCCGTCCGGCAGGGCCCGCACCCAGTCGGCCGCGCCCACGGCGTCCAGCGCGGCCCGGAGTTCGGGTTCGCCGGCCTCGGGGCGGACCAGGCGGAGGTCTTCGGCGAGGGTGCCGGCGAAGACGTGGACCTCCTGCGTCACCAGCGCGACCGTCGTGCGCATGGTGTCGGCGTCGATGTCCTCCAGCGCCACGCCGCCGATCCGCACCGCGCCGCCGGTCGGTTCGTGCACGCCGGCCAGGAGCTTGGCGAGGGTGGTCTTGCCGCCGCCGCTGCCGCCCACCAGCGCCACCGTGGCCCCGGTCGGGACGTCGAGTTCGACGCCGTGCAGGACGTCGTGACCCGGCAGGTAGGCGTAGCGCAGGCCGACCGCCTTCACCGACCCGTCGGACGGGCGGTCGCCCCGGCCGGGGCGCGCCTCGACCGGCATCTCCACCACGCCGACCAGCCGGGCCAGGCTCGCGGTCGCCGACTGGAGGGTGTCGAGCAGGAACAGCACGCCGTTGATCGGGGTGAACAGGTTCGCGAAGTACAGCGCCGCCGCGCTCGCCGCGCCGATCGTCGCCACCTCGCCGCGCACCAGCAGGAACCCCGCGATCAGCACCGCGCCCAGGCCGACCACCTCGGCCAGGTTGAGCCGGCCGAAGAACCGGGTCTGCACCCTGGTCACCGCCACGGCCATCTCGACGCTGCGGTCCACCCGCCGGGCGACCCGCCCGACGTGGTCCGCGCCCAGCCGGAACGCCCGCACGGTCACCGCGCCGCTCAACGAGTCCAGCAGTTGCTGCTGCTCGCCGCCGGCCGCCTCCCGCCGGGCCGCGTAGAGCGGTGCCGAGCGGCCCAGGTACCAGCGGGACGTCCACGCCTGGATGGGCACGGCGAGCAGCGCCGCCGCGCCGAACCGCCAGTCCAGCGCGGTCAGCCCGACCACGGTCAACGCGATCACCAGCGCGGACTGCACGAACTCGGGCACCGCCTCGCGCAGCGCGGTGCTGACCATCGCCACGTCCTCGGTGATCCGGGACGTCAGGTCGCCCGACCCGCCCTGCTCGATGCGCTCCAGCGGCAGGCCCAGCGCGTGCGCGACGAAGTCCTCCCGCAGCGCCGCCAGCACCTGCTCGCCCAGCCGGGAGGTGGCGCGCAGGCCCACGTACGCCAAGGTGCCCTGGGCCAGCGCGATCGCCACGAGTTGCAGCACGGTCACCGTGATCGACCCGCCGGCCACCGCGAGGTCCACCACGCGGCCGAGCAGGCGGGCGGTGAACATGCTCACGCCGGCCGCGCCCAGCAGGCACACCGCCGCGCCGAGCGCCGACCAGCGGTGCGCGGCGATCAGCCGGACCAGCAGCGCCCGCGTCCGCTTCGAGGTGGCGATGGGGAGCAGGGCGGTCACGACAGGATCAGCTCCCGGTAGCGCTCGTGGGTGCGCAGCAGTTCGGCGTGGTCGCCGGACGCGGTGACCACGCCGCCTTCGACGTAGACGACCCGGTCGGCGACGGCGAGCAGCGCGGGGCTGCTGCACAGGACGATGGTGGTGCGGCCGGCGCGGACCTCGCGCACCCCGGCGGCGATGGCGGCCTCGGTGACCGCGTCCACCGCCGTGGTCGGGTCGTGCAGCACGAGCACCGGGGGATCGGCGTGCAGCGCGCGGGCGAGCGCGACGCGCTGCCGCTGCCCGCCCGACAGCGAACGCCCGCGCTCGGTCACGGTCGTGGCGAGCCCGTCGGGCAGCGCGGCGGACATCCGGTCGACCTGCGCCGCGCGCACGGCCACGCCCACGTCGCCGCCGCCACCGGCCAGGACGTTGTCCTCCACGGTGCCCTCGAACAGGTCCGCGTCGTGCGGGGAGACCAGCACGGCCGCGCGCAGCGCGTCCGGCGCGATGTCGGTCAGCGGCGTCCCGTCGAGGGTGAGCCGCCCGCCGTCCGGGTCGGCCTCGCGGCCCAGGAACCGGCGCAGCGCGGTCGCCTCGGCCGGGTCGGCGGTCACCACGCACACCAGTTCGCCCGCCGGCACCGCCAGGTCCAGCCCGGCCAGCCGGCCGCCGGTGACCGAGGCCAGGTCGACCCGCCCGGCCACCGGGCCGAGCGCGTCCGCGCCACCGGTCACGGCGGGCGCGGCGTCGAGCACCTTGGCGATCCGGGTGGCCGACGCGCGGCCGGCCGCGACCGAGGCGGTGATCTCGCCCAGCGTGCCCAGCGGGCCCAGCAGGAACTGCGCCAGGCCGACCGCCGAGACCAGGTTGCCCACGGTGATCTCGCCGGCCGCCGCGAGCCCGCCGCCGACCAGCGCCACCACCGCGAGGAACACCCCGTTCACCGCGATCACCGCGCCCGAGTAGCCCGCTTCGGCCCGGCTGGTGTGCAGGGTCGCGGCCAGCGACGCCCGGCTCACCGCCCGGTACCGGGTCACGCCCGCGCGCTCCGCGCCCAGCCCCTTGACCACCCGCACCCCGCGCACCAGATCGGTGCCGACGCCCGCCGCCTGCGCGGCCTGCTCCTGCTGCGCCGACGCCCGCCGTTCCAGCGGACCGCTCAGCGCCCGCACCAGCAGCATCACCGGGGGCGTCCCGAGCAGGATCAGCAGCCCCAGGGGAACGGACACGAGCAGCAGCGCGACACCGGCCACCACCACGCCCACGACGGCCGCGATGCCGTGCGGGAGCAGGTAGTTCACCATCGCGGTGCGCCGCACGTCGGCTGTGGCGATGCTCACCAGCGCGCCCGGCGGCAGGTCCCGGTCCGCGCCGCCCCGGCCGTCCAGCACGCGCCCGGCCAGCGCGAGCCGCAGCGCCCGGTCCGCGCGCACCCCGGCCAGCAGGCCGACCCGCGCGCCGAAGCGGTAGCACGACGACAGCACCAGGAAGTCCGCCGCGAGCACCACCAGCCAGAACGCCAGCGCGCCCGGGTCGCCGGTGGTGATCGCCCGGTCCAGCACCACGCCGATCAGCAGCGGCACCAGCGCCTCGCCGCCCTGGTGGCCGATGAACAGCGCGGAGGTCGCGGCGATCCGGCCGCGCTGGGCGAGCACGGACCGGCGCAGGACGCCGCCGTCGTCCGGGGAACCAGGTCGGCTCACCCAGTCCTCCCTCGGTTGACTCGGACTGAAGTATGCCTACCCTAACCAATCGCGGCGGTCGGTCTCGACACCGACGTGGCGACGGCGGCCCGGCGGGGGTGCGGGGGGCTAGGCTTGATCGACGGCGCGAGTGCGCCCGGTGGTCGGCGACCAGGGGGTTGATGAACATGGCTGTCCACAGCCGTTTTCAGCGTGCCCTCGTCCGGTCCGCGCCCTTCTAGCGCGCACCGGGTCGTTCAACCGACCAGGAGCATTCCCATGTCCCACTTCGCGGTGGCCGATCTGACCACCGACCGCCTGATCCTGCGCCCGTGGACGCCCGAGGACGTCGACGCGGTGGTGGCGGGCGCGCGTTCGCCGCACTGGGCGGCGGACTTCCCCGCCGAGGGCGACCTCGTGATCGCCGGGCTGTTCGCCGAGCACCCCGGCTGGTACGGCCCGTACGGGCACCGCCTGATCGTCGAACGCGCCACCGGCCTGGTCGTCGGGTCGATCGGGCTGTTCTGGCCGCCGCGCGACGAGGCGGTCGAGATCGGGTACGGCGTCGTCGCGTCCCGGCGCGGGCGCGGGTTCGCGTCCGAGGCGACGCGGTGCCTGGCGGCGTTCGCGTCGGCCGCGCCGGGCGTCCGCCGGGTCCACGCCACCGCGGACCCGGCGAACCCCGCGTCGATCAGGGTGTTGGAGAAGTGCGGTTTCCGGCGCGTGCCGGCGGACGACGCGTCCGGCACGGCCCGTTACGCCACTCCGTAGCCCCGCGCGGCTCGGCGGCCCCGCGCCGCCGAGCCGCCGCGGGCTAGTTCGTCACCTGCCAGTAGTCGTTGGCCGACGGCAGCGAGAACGACAGCCCGCCGCACCCGAGACTGGCGCTGGACACGCTGCCCGGCGGCGTCACCGACGAGTTGGCGGTGGTCAGCAGGCTCCAGGTGCCGCCGACGTTGATCGAGATCCCGGCCGCCGCGAACAGGGTGCCCGAGGTCTCCGCGCAGTAGTAGCCCTCCCCGGTCGCCGAGTTGTACTCGGTGTAGACCTCGAACATGCTCCACCCGCCGCCGGGGTTGGTGAGCTTGCCGGCGTCGGCGCTGGTGAACAGCGCGTCCCAGTACCCGGTGGAGTAGTTGAACAGGTAGGCCGTCCACGAGTTCGTGACGGGGTCGGTCTGGACGTCCTTGATCGTGTAGGCGGGCGGGCCGAGGTGGGTGTCGGAGTAGGCGCTGAGGAAGGCGGCGTCCATCCAGGCCACCGCGGCGAAGCCGGGCGAGGCGGCGCACCAGTCCCACGCGCCGACGCCGTTGCCGCCCCGCCAGTAGAACGTGGTGACCTCGATGCAGGTCTTGCCGCTGGGGTCCAGCGTCGGCGCGTACACCACGTCCGGGTTGCCGGGCGGGATCGTGATCCCGGGGTTGATGGTGTGCGTGGCGATCGCGCCGTCGGAGTTGACGTTCGGGAACGCGCCCCACACGGCGTGCAGCGCCCCGCTCCACGGCGGGATGCTCGTGGCGCCGACGGGGTTCCCGGCCTGGGCCGGTCCGCTCGCGCGGGTGGCGTGACGGGCTTCGCCGCGCTTGCGGAACTTCTGGTCGAGTTCGGACCCGGCGACCGCCCGTGCCGCGTCACCGCGCAGCGCGGGCACCAGCCGGCCGCTGGTCGGCGAGTCCGGCCGGGCGACCTTGGCAGCCTTGTCCACTGTGGATGGAGCGGTCGGCACGTTCGCGGTGGCGGGTGCGACGGAGGTCAGCAACGCGCCCAGGGCGAGCAGCGCGACGACGACCCGGCGCGCCGGCGAACGGCGTAACCGGGACGGTGGAGGAGCGGGCGGTGAAGAAGGAGACGGCATTGCGACAGTCGTCCTCTCGATAGGCGAACTGGCTCACCGCAGACGAAGAAGGACGCAAGCGACACGTTTCGGTGTCCCCCCAAGGACATTGCGGTACTCGCAGCCTGCTCCACGCCGGCGATCGCGGCCATAGGGCAACTGGCCGCCGGCATCGGTGATCAACATGACATTGAGACGACTGTCGAATTGTGGTACAAACCACAGTGCTTTCCCGGTGGTTCGGGTTCGCGCGGCCCACGCCCGGTCGAGGGGCGCTAGCCTCGGCGCATGGGAAGGTATGCCGTCTCCGCCGTCATCCTGCTGACCGCACTCCTCGGCGTCGTGGCACCGACCGCGGGTGCCGCTCCCGCGGAATCCGGGCCGGTGAAGCACTGCGCGTTCACCCCGACCCCGGACAACCCGGCGGCCAAGCCGGTCCGCCCGCCGCGCGCCACCGCGCCGACCAGGGGCTCCGCGACCTCCGTGCTGCACACCAATTACGGCACGGTCGTGGTCCGGCTGGACCGGTCGGTCGCCGCCTGCGCGGCGCACAACTTCGAGCACCTCGTGCGGAACCTCTTCTACAACAACACCCAGTGCTTCCGCCTCACCAACTCCGCGCGCCTGGGCGTGTTGCAGTGCGGGGACATCTACCGCCAGGAGGAAGGCGGACCCGGCTACAGGTTCGACGACGAGGTGACCGGCGCCGAGACCTACCCGCGCGGCACCATCGCGATGGGCAACCAGGGTCCGGGCACCAACGGCAGCGAGTTCTTCATCGTGCACTCGCACGCCGACATCCCGCCGGTGTACAGCGTTTTCGGCCGGGTCGTGCACGGGATGGACACCCTGGACCGGATCGTCGCGGCGGGCATCGCCGGCGACGCGCAGGACGGGCCGCCCAAGCACCCCGTCCGCATCCTCTGGGCGTTCACGCTGCCCTTCTGAAACTCGGGGCGGTGACCGGCGCGTCCGTCCACACAGGACGGTTACTCGTCGTCACGTGGCACGCCGCCGGTCCGCGACGCGGAGCGCGGAAGGTCGCGGGACTGTCGGGGGTCGAACGTAGGATCGCCGCCATGGAAATCGACACGTGGTGGGGCATCATCGACCGGGCGCGGGCCGCCGTCGGCGACCGGGCGGACGACCGCGACGGCGCGGACGACCCGTTGCCGCAGGCCGTGGTCGAGGTCCTCGCCGCCCTGCCGGCCGAGGAGATCGCCGACTTCGCCGTGACGCACGTCGAAGTGACGGACTCCGCCTACCGCACCGACCTGTGGAACGCCGCCTACCTGGTCGAAGGCGGCTGCGGTGACGACGGGTTCATGGACTTCCGCGACGGGCTGATCCTGCTCGGGCGGGAGACGTTCACCCGCGCCGTCGCCGACCCGGACACGCTCGCCGACCTGCCCGTGGTGGTCGGCATGGGCAACGGCGGCAAGGGCTGGATCGGCTTCGAGGCCCTGGGCTACCTGGTCAAGGACGCGTACCGGGCCGTCCGGGGCGAGACGGACTCGTTGGACGCGGTGTTGGACGCGGCGTTGGAGGCCATGGACCGCCCGGAGCAGCCGGCGGGGGAGCAGTGGGACCCGGAGGACGAGGACGAGACCCGCCGCCGCCTGCCACGGCTCGCCGCGATCTTCGCCGACTGAGGTCCGGGCGTGCCGGGCGGTCGCGGCGAACCGCGCGCCGAGCGGTGCCGGCGCGGCCCGCACGGCGCTTCCCGGCAGGAGCGTTACGAGTCGCGGTCGGCGGCACCCCTCCGCCGCAGGACGCCCCTCGGCGGCAGGAGCAGCCCTCCCAGCGCGATCGCCAGGCACAGGTGGGCGAACCAGTCGCCGAACCGCGTGTACGGGGTCGCACCGGAACCGACCGGGACGTCGGCGACGATCGTGGTGAACGGCCCCGGACCGCCGGTGTGGGCGTCGGCGAGCACCCGGCCCCGGTCGTCGGCGATCATCAGTGCCCCGGTCCGGCCCGACCAGATCACCGCCTGGCCGTTCTCCACCCCGCGCAGCAGCGCCATCCTGCTGTGCTGCCACCCGTTGTCGTCCTCGTCGGACGCCGGGACGGCGAGCAGGCGGGCCCCGGCGGCGGCGTAGGAGCGGCTCGGGTCGGGGAAGTTGACGTCGAAGCAGATCGCCACGCCCGTGCGGCCGTCGGGCAGGAACACGAGGTCGCGGCCCGGCGGGCTGACCGCGTCGTGGTGCTTCAGGTACCGCGACGGGTCGCCGCCGCCCGCCGGGAACGTCAAGGCGTAGTTGAACTTCACGTCCCCGCTGCGGTGGGCGAAGCCGACCACGACGTCGATGCCGCGCGCCCCGGCGGCCTGGCCGATCGTCTCCGCGAGGACCGCCGGGCGGGCTTCGGTCGAGCGGAACGACTGCTCCGGCAGCACGACCGCGCGCACGCCCTCGGGCAGGCTCCGGATCCGCGCGGCGTAGGCGGCGGCCAGGTCGCGGCCCTCGGCGGTCGCCAGGTCCGGTGCCCAGATCCGCTGGTTGGTGGCGATCGCCGCCACTTTCACGGTGGGCGCGTCGTCCCCGGCCAGGCGCAGCGCGCCCGCACCCAGGACCACGACCACGATCCCGAGTGCGACCGCGACCGAACGCCGGTCGCCGGCGGTCGCGAGCGCGGCGGGCAGCAGCACCACCAGGAACTCGACGCCCCACATCCCGGCGACGGCGGCGACCTGCACCACGACCGGCACGTCCGCCTGGTGGTTGGCGAACGTCCCCATCAGGCCCATCGGGTTGGCCACCGACACCAGGTACAGCGCCCCGGTCCACACGGCGGGAGCCGTCAACGCGGCCACCAGCGGCCGTCCACGACGGACGTGGTGGCGGAACGTCCACACCGCGAGCGTGAACACCACCGCCATCCCCACGTCGATCGCGACCCCGACCGGCCACAGCGGCTCGTCGTGCGAACGCAGCTGGAACCCCCAGCTGTTGGCCGTTCCCAGCAGGTAGGCGAGGAACGCGGCGGCGATCGCGGCCCACGCCGGCAACCGGGTCGCGACCAGCAGCACGGGTAACGGCGCGAGCCACGTCAACGCGGCCACCGGGGCGAACCCCGTGCCGAAGAAGAACAACACCGCCGCGCACGTCACGGCCGCCGCGACGCGCCACGCCGGTTCACGCCCGGAGTCCATCGAGCACCCTCCCGGTCGTCCGCTTGCACAACGCGCGGAACTCGTTGTCGGACATGGAGATCCGGTCGCCGTGGTAGAGCTGCACCAGGCCCATCACCGGCGTGGTGAGGGCGAGCGTGGCCTCCAGCGGGTCGTCGGCGCGCAGCACGCCGTCCCGGACGGCCTGCTCGACCGCCTCGAACACCGGCCGGAACGACGGCGACCCGCCGGCGCGGAAGTCCTCCGGGAACCGCCGCGCCCGCTCGCGCCGCTCGGTGACCACGTACCGGTAGAGGTTCGGCCGGCCCAGCGCGAAGTCCAGGAAGTCGTCGGTCAGCCGGTCGAGCCGGGCGGCGAAGTCCAGGCCCTCGTGCCCCCGGCCCCAGTCCCGGGTGATCTCCGCTACAGCGCTGTCCACGGCGGTGCGCAGCAGGGCTTCGCGGTTGGGGTAGTGGCGGTAGGTGGCCATCGCGGTCACGCCGACGTCGGCCGCCACCCGGCGCATCGTCACGGCCTGCGCCCCTTCGGCCAGCAGGATCGCCAGTGCCGCCGACGCCATTCGCTCGGCCGTGGTCCCCTCGGTCATGTCTACAGCGTATACCTGCCTGGTCTACGGTGTAGACCTGCGGCCGCCACGCGCCCGTGGTACCGCGCGCGACGTGCGAGGTCCGGCGGATGGTGTCAGGGTTGGCGGATGATCGCTGTGTCTCGCCTGCGGCAGGTGTCCTGGACCGAAGTGGTCCCGGTGTTGGGTGCGGTGGTGCTGGCCCTGGCCTGGGGGCGTGATCTGGGCGCGGTGCTGGTGACCATCGTCGCGGTGGTGCTCGCGGGCACCGTGCTCGCGGCCGTGCACCACGCCGAGGTGGTCGCGCACCGCGTCGGCGAGCCGTTCGGGTCGCTGGTGCTCGCGGTCGCCGTGACGGTGATCGAGGTCGCGCTGATCGTGACGATGATGATCTCCGGCGGGCCGGACACCGCGTCGCTGGCCCGCGACACGGTGTTCGCCGCCGTCATGATCACCACCAACGGCATCGTCGGGTTCTCGCTGCTGGTCGGCGCGTTCCGCTACGGCGTGACGCTGTTCAACCCGGAGGGCAGCGGCGCGGCGCTGGCCACCGTGGCGACGCTGGCCACGCTGTGCCTGGTGCTGCCGACGTTCACCGCCAGCACCCCCGGCCCGGAGTTCTCCGCCTCGCAGCTCGCCTTCGCGGCCGTGGCCTCGCTCGCGCTGTACACCACGTTCGTGCTGACCCAGACCGTGCGGCACCGCGACTTCTTCCTCCCGGTCACCGCCGAGGGCGAGCCGGACGCCGAGGAGCACGCGTCACCGCCCTCGACCAAGGAGACCTGGATCAGCCTGGCGCTGCTGATGGTCGCGCTGGTCGTGGTGGTGGGCCTGGCGAAGGTCGAGTCGCCCGCCATCGAGGCCGGGGTGAAGGCGGCCGGGTTCCCGCCCTCGTTCGTCGGCGTGGTGATCGCGCTGCTGGTGCTGCTGCCGGAGACGTTGGCCGCCGGCCGGGCCGCCCGCCGCGACCGGGTGCAGATCAGCCTCAACCTGGCCTACGGCTCGGCCATGGCCAGCATCGGGCTGACCATCCCGGCCATCGCGCTCGCGTCGGTGTGGCTGGACGGGCCGCTGTCGCTGGGCCTCGGGGCGACGCAGATGGTGCTGCTCGGGCTCACCGTCGTGGTCAGCGTCCTCACCGTGGTGCCCGGTCGGGCGACCCGGATGCAGGGCAGCGTCCACCTGGTGCTGCTCGCGGCGTTCCTGTTCCTGGCGATCAACCCCTGACCGCACGCGGCCGGGCGGGCGAACTCCGGCCGGTGGCCGGGGACGCGTCCGGCGGCACGTTCTTCGTGTGCGGCGGACCGGTGCTGTACGCGAGGCGCGTGCCGGACCTCGACGCCATGCGCGCCGCGTTCGAGTCCGGCCACCGGAGGTGCTCGCCCGGCTGAGCGCGGCGCTGACCGGGCTCTCGCCCGCCTACCGCCTGCTCGACGAGGAGGGCGACGAGCACGAGGCACTGTGACCCCTGCCGGAAGTCCCGTGCCGGCAAGGGTTGCGGTACGCCGACGGGCCGGCCCCCGGAGCGGGAGCCGGCCCGTCGTCCCCCCTCGCGTCAGCAGGTGCTCGCGCCGTCGAACCGGCGCGGGACCTTGGCCACCTTGCTGGTGAGCGTCCAGCCGGCCCGCACGGTGGAGCACGAGCCGTCCGACCCGTTCGCCCAGATGATCTTCAGGTTGAGCGACCGGCCGCAGTCGTTGCGGGCGTGCCCGGTCTGCGTGATCGTGCCCTTGGTGACCCACACCGTCACGCACGACGGCGCGTTGCCGTACACCTCGACGTCCCCCGCCGGGTCGCCCGCCGCCGCGGCCGAGCCGCCCAGCAGACCCGTCGCGACCGCCCCGGCCGCGACGACGACCGCCGCGCGCCGCCCGATGTCGTTGAACCGCATCTCGTAGTCCTCCCCTGACTGTGGTTCATCCCCTCCGGCCCCCGAGAGCGCCGGTGAGTGCAGGTTAGGGACCGGCGGCGGCTGCCCGTGACGGTCGATCACCCCACAAATCCCGGTTACGCCGTGCCCGCCATCGACGCGGCGAAGGCCCGTGCGGCGGCGGGGGAGGTGAACAGCCGGTCGAGCCGGGCCCGCGCGAGCCGCCACCGGAACGGCCCGGCGGTGGCCACGTCCGCGCCGTGGAACACGACGTCGCTCAACCACCGGGAGAACTCCTGGTCGTGCCACACCCGGCGCAGGCAGGTCGCGGAGTACGCGCGCAGCGGGCCGGTGTCGTCCTCGCGCACCGCGGCGGACAACGCGCGCGCCAGCACGTCCGCGTCGGCGATCGCCAGGTTCATCCCCTTGCCGCCCATGGGAGGCACGATGTGCGCGGCGTCGCCGACCAGGAACAGCCTCCCGTGCGCCATCGGGTCGACCACGAAGCTGCGCACGTCGATCACCGCTTTCTCCACGATCGGGCCGTCGGTCAGCCAGTCGTCGGTCAGCCGCAGCCGCAACTGCTCCCACACCCGCTGGTCGGTCCACTCCGCCAGGTCGTCGCCCGGCGCGCACTGGAGGTAGAAGCGGCTGGCTCCCGGACCGCGCCCGAAGTGCGCGGCGAACCCGTGCGGGCTCAGCGCGAGCAGCGGGTGGGCCGGCGGCGGCGAATCGGCCAGCACGGTGAACCACCCGACGTCGTCGGCGTGCCGGTAGGTGGTGAGGGCTTCGGGCGGGACGCTCGCCCGGCTCACCCCGTGGAACCCGTCGCAGCCGGCCACGTAGTCCGCGTCGACCCGGTGCGCCACGCCGTCCGCGTCGCGGTAGGTGACGTGCGGCCGGTCGCCGTCCACGTCGTGCGGCGTCACGTCGGCCGCCGCGAACCGCAGGTCGCCGCCGTCCTCCAGGAACGTCGAGATGAGCCGCCGCACCAGCAGTTGCTGGGGGATCAGCCGACCCGCCCGCCCGTCCGAGTGCGCGTCGACGTCGAACATCCGGGATACCCCGTCGACCCGGAACTCCAGCAGGCCCGACCGGGGCGCGCCCGCCATCAGCCGGTCGCCCAGCCCGGCCCGCAGGTAGACCTGCTCGGCGGCGTGGTCGACGATCCCGGCCCGCTGCCGCCCCTCGACGTGCCCCCGCGTGCGCCGTTCGAGCACCACGCAGCCGATCCCGTTGCGGTGCGACAGGTTCGCCACGGTCAGCCCCGCCACCCCCGCACCCACGACCACCACGGTCGTCCCCTCGCGCGCGCCGTCCACCGCCACCCCTCCCGAGTCCGGATCCACCGCCACGCTAGGCCCGCGCGCCCCGCTCCACTTCGCGCATACCGGTGGTCCACCCCACGCGATGAGGTGACTCCCGGTGCAACCCCCGCCGCGACCCGGCCGACCTCGTCGCCGACCGGCGTTCACGTCCGGCGCGACCGCAGCCGCGCCCCGACGACCACGGCCAGACCGAACGCCACGCCCGCCGAGGCGATCGCGAACGTCCAGTGCGTCGCCCGGGTCACGTCCGCCGCGGACGCCGTGGCGACATCGCCGGCGACCGAGGCGAAGATCGCGCCCATGACCGACGCGCCGGTGATGAAACCCAGGTTCCGGGACAGGTTCAACGTCCCCGAGACCAGGCCGCGCCGGCTCGCGGTGACGTCCTTCATGACGGCGGTGTTGTTGGCCGCCTGGAACAACGCGTAGCCGGCCGTCACGACCACGAGCGGCAGCACGTACCCCAGGACACCGGCCGAGGTGGGCGTCACGGCCAGTGCGGCGGTACCGGCGATCACGCCGCCGAGCCCGACGACCACCGTCGTCGCGGTGCCGAAGCGGTCGGCGGCGCGGCCCGCCGGGATCCCGGCCAGGGCGGCCACCACCGGTCCGGCGGACATCACCAGGCCCACCAGCGCCGGGGCCAGGCCGAGCGCCCGCGCCAGGTGGAACGGCCCGACCACGAACGTGGTCATCACGACCGTCGAGACCAGGGCGTTGGTGGCGAGGCTCGCGGTGAACCCGAGGTCGCGCAGCATCGACAAGGACAGCAGCGGTGCCGGGACCCGGCGCTCGACCACGACGAACAGCACCAGCCCGACGGCGGCGACGACCAGGCCGGGCGTGCCGCCGTCGACCGTCATCGCCAGCGCGTACGCGCCCAGGGTGCCGGCCAGCAGCGCCGTGCCCGCGAGGTCGAACCGGCGGGGCCCGGGAGCCGGCGCGGAGGCGGGCAGCGCCCGGACGACCAGCACCAGCGCGAGGGCGCCGAGCGGCACGCCGACCAGGAAGATCGCCCGCCACCCGAAGCCCGCGACCAGGAAGCCGCCGAGGGTGGGCCCCAGCGCGGTGCCGACCGCGGACATCGTGCCGAGCAGCCCCATGACCCGGCCGGTGCGGTCCGGGGCCACGGTCTCGCCGACCAGGGCCATGGTCAGCGCCATCATGGCCGCCGCGCCGACGCCCTGGACCGCCCGCGCGGCGACCAGGGCCGGCAGGTTCGGGGCGAGACCGCACAGCAGCGTGGCGAGGGTGAACACGGCGGTGCCGCCGAGCAGCAGCCTGCGGCGGCCGACCAGGTCGCCGAGTCGGCCCGCGCCGACGATCACCGTGGTGACGGCCAGCAGGTAGGCGATCACCACCCACTGGACCTCGCCGAACGACGCGTCGAGCGCGGTGGCGATGTCCGGCAGGCCGACGTTGGCGATGCTCGTGCCCAGCGAGGGCAGCACCGTGCACAGCGCCAGCGCGGCCGGCGCCCGGCTCCGGGACTTCGCGGGAACGGTCGTCGGTGTCAACAGGACTCCTCGGGTCGAAGGGGGCGCTTCGACGCTAAGTCCCGAGGTGGGCCGGCGGAAGGCGCAAAGATGGCAATGAACATGTGCACCGGACGCCAGGTGTGGCAGCCTGGAGGCATGGCCCGACCCGACCTGAACCTGCTGGTCACGCTGGACGTGCTGCTCGACGAGGGCAGCGTCACGCGGGCCGGCGAACGGCTCGCGCTCAGCCCGTCGGCGATGAGCCGCGCGCTGGCCCGGCTGCGCCGGGCGACCGGTGACCCGCTGCTCGTGCGGGCCGGTCGCGGGCTGGTCCCCACGCCGCGCGCCATCGAGTTGCGCGACCGGGTGCGCGGCCTGGTCCGGGAGGCCGAGGAGGTGCTGCGGCCCGCCGCCCGGCTGGACCTGGCGACGCTGGAGCGGTCGTTCTCGCTGCGGGCGAGCGACGGGTTCGTGGAGCGGTTCGGTCCCGCCCTGGTGGCCGTGGTCGGCGCGGTGGCGCCCGGCGTGCGGCTGCGATTCCTCCAGAAGTCGGCGCAGGCCGCCGGGGCGTTGCGCGCCGACGAGATCGACCTGGAGACGGGCGTGGTCGACCGGCCCCTGCTGCCGGACGTGCTCGACGCGCCCCTGTTCACCGACCGGTTCATCGGGGTCGTGCGCGGTGAACACCCGTTGAGCACCGGGACGGTGACGGCGGCCCGGTACGCGGCGGCGCGCCACGTGCACGTCTCCCGGCGCGGGCTCACCGAAGGGCTGGTGGACGTGGCGTTCCAGCCCGGCGGGCGGCGGGACGTGGTGACCGTCGTGGAGGGGTTCGGCGCGGCGCTGGCGCTGGCCCGCGCGTCCGACCTGGTCGCCACCGTGCCGGAGCGCTACACCGAGACCCTGCGGGCCGGGATGCACCGGTTCGAGCTGCCGTTCCCCGCACCGGAGGTGACGGTGTCGCTGCTGTGGCACGCCCGGTTCGACGCCGACCCGGCGCACCGCTGGCTGCGCGAGCGCGTGCGGGAGGTCACCGCGTGAGCGCCGGGCGGGCCTCCCCGCCGCGATCGGTCCACAGCGGACCCGCTACAGCTCGCCCAGGGTGACGTCGACCTTGCTGGTGTCGTTGCCGCGCAACACCGTCACCGTGGCCCGCTCACCCGGCTTGCGGGACGCGAGCACCCGGTTCAGGTCGGCGATGGTCGGGGTGTCGGAGCTGCCCACCTTCGTGATCACGTCGCCCGCGCGCAGACCCGCCTGCTGCGCCGCCCCGCCCGGCACCACCGAGACCACGCCGACCCCGACGTCCTTGCGGTTGCGGTCGATGACCGTGCGGCCGGTGATGCCCAGCGCGGCCCGGCCGGACTCGGTCACCTTGCCGTCGCGGATGATCTGGTCGGCGATGCGCTTGACGGTGTTGACCGAGATCGCGAACCCGATGCCGGGCGCGGCCCCGCCCAGCTGCTGGTCGGTGGCGGCCAGGGTCGGGATGCCGATGACCGCGCCCGACATGTCCACCAGCGCGCCGCCGCTGTTGCCGGGGTTGATCGCGGCGGAGGTCTGGATCATGTCCGCGATGGTCGTGCCGGGTGAGGCGGCGCTGCCGGGTTCGGCGACCGTGCGGCCCAGGGCCGAGACGATGCCGTTGGACACGCTGCTCGACAGGCCGAGCGGGTTGCCCATCGCGAGCACGAGCTGGCCGACCCGCAACTGCCCGGAATCGCCGAACTTCGCGGGCGACGACGGCAGCGACCCGTCCACCTTGATCACCGCCAGGTCCTCCGGCGGGTGGCTGGCGACCAGCGTCGCCGAGTGCGGGGTGCCGTCGTTGGCGAACGACACCTGGAACCGGGTTTCGGTGCCGACGACGTGCGCGTTGGTGACGATGTGGCCCTTGTCGTCGTAGAGCACGCCCGAGCCCAGGCCTCCCTCGGTGTTGATCTGCACGACCGACGGCAGGGTGTCGTGCACGACCTGCTCGTAGCCCTGCTCCAGCGAACTCGCCGCCGGCGACGCCGACGCCTCGATCGTGGTCGACCGGCCGTTGCCGGTACTCGCGGTGTCGGCGGGGGTGCAGCCCGCGATCAGCGCCGCGCACGCGACTCCCGAGCCGATCCGCGCCACCAGGTTTCGGTCCACAACGGCCTCCCGCGCACGCCCGGATTCCCTTGTGGACGCTAGGTGACGGCGGTGGGACCGGCCACCCGGCCCACCGGATTCACCCGTCCGGACGTCCCCGGCCGGGCGGCGTCAGCGCGCGTCGGCGTCGCGGAAGATGACCCAGCGCATCACGCAGTACATGTAGACGGCCTCGCACATCCCGGCGAGCACGCGCGACAGGTGGTACTGCACGCCCAGCGCCGCGAGCCCGCTGCCGACGCCGAGGATGAACGCCAGGTAGTTGATCAGGACGGCGACCGCGTACCGCACGGCCTGCGGGCCGACCGGGGCGTGCGAGCGGAAGTTCATCGCGCGGTTGAGCACGAAGCTCAGCCCGAACGCCAGGACGTAGGCGACCGTGAAGCTGACCGCCACCGGCAGCCCCAGCACGCTGTGCAGCAGCGTGAGCAGCAGCAGGTCGACGCCGAACGTGAAGCCGTTGATCACCGCGAAGCCCAGCAGGCTCGCCGGGACGATCCGCGCCAGGCCGAACGGCAACCGGCGGACGACGGCCGCCATCAGCGCGTGGAACCGCTGCCCCCGGTCGGGCCCGGACTGGGTGGCGCTGGTGTTGGCCTGGTCACCGACGGTCATGCCGTGACGGTGGCACACCCGGGTTAACGCAACCTTGTCGGGAGCGGGCGGATTGGGTGATCGTTTGCCGACCACGACGCGTCCGGCCGCCGGGCGTCGAGGTGGTGCCGGCACCACCACCGGGGTCGCGCGGCCACCACCGCGCACCGACCGGTTGCCCTGATGGCGTCCGTCCACAGTGCACGGACATGCTCGTCCTGATCGATTTTCCGGACGAAGGACGAGCATGCCGAAAATGAACGCCGTGCGCCGAAACCTGATGCGGGCGGCCGGTGTCGCACTCGTGGTCGGGTTCTGCGCGACGGCGATGTCCAGCAGCGCCCAGGCCGTCGTCAACGGGAAGGAGTCCACCGAGCGCTATTCGTTCATGGCCTCGATCCCGGAGTCCGTGCCCGCGTTGGGCGGTGTCGGGGGCGTCTGCGGGGCGGCGCTGATCCACCCGCGCTGGGTCGTGACGGCGGCGCACTGCGTCGACCCGGAGGGCACCGGCGCGGTGCCGGACGGGATCGTGCGCGTCGGCAGCGACCGGCGGACCTCCGGCGGCGCGGTCCGCGCCATCGACCACGTGGTGCGGCACCCCGGCTACCGGCTGGGGCAGCCGAACCGGAACGACATCGCGCTGGTGCGCCTGGACCGCCCGGTCCCGCAGCGGCCGATCCGGATCGCCGACGGGCCGGGCGCGCCCGGCACCCCGACCCGGCTGCTCGGCTTCGGCACCACGCTGGACACCGTCGACATCACCAAGGCGGTGTTCCCCGACCGGCTCCAGCAGCTCGACACCCGCCGGGGCGCGGAAGCGGAGTGCTCGCCCGGCTACGCGGACCCGACGCGGCTGTGCACGATCAGCCGGGTGCCGAACGCCATGGCGTGCGTCGGCGACTCCGGCGGGCCGCAGGTCCGGCGCGGCGCGGGTGGCCGGTGGGAGCTGATCGGCACCACCTCCGGCCCCGGTGACGCGGACGCGGTCTGCGCGAACGGACCCGGTCTGTACAGCAACGTGCCCGCCCACGCCGACTGGATCCGCCGGACGGTCCGCGGCGACCGCTGACCCCCTCCGGTGCGCCCGGTGCCCGTCGCGGGTGCCGGGCGCCCGGTCACGTGCCGGGTTCGGCGATCTCGATCCAGTACCGGCGCACCGGGCCGTACTCGGTGTCCCGGACCTCCTCGAAGACACCCCCGGCCCGCTCGATCGTGGCGGCCGAGGCGACGTTGCCGGTCGCGCAGACCACCAGCACCCGGTCGAGCCCGACCCGCCGCGCCTCGTCCAGCATCCGCCCCAGCGCCCACCCGGCCAGCCCCCGCCGGCGCGCGGTCGGCCGGACGCCGAAGCCGATGTGCCCGGCCCAGCGCACGTGGTCGTCGAACTCGTGCCGCAGCGCGATCCCGCCGAGCACCCGGCCGTCCTCGACGATCCACCGGCACGTGGCGCGGCCCGACTCGGCGGCCAGCCGGGCCACCCAGGCCGCGAACCCGTCCGGCGTCTCGACCTCGTCGGTCGCCGCCAGCCCGAAACCGTCCTCGTGCAGGCCCGGCCCCCACTCGGCGTGCGCGTCGAGCCAGGCGCGGTGCAGCGTGGTGGTGGGTGCGATCAACTCGGGCACACCTCGACCTTAGCGAGCGGCCGGCCGCCGCGCTCACGCGATCGCGCAGGCCAGGTCCTGCCTGGCGAACAGGCGGGTCAGCGCCCGCGGGTCGTCCTGGGCGCAGACGTCGGCGACCTCGTCCACGAGCAGGTCGTAGTCCGGGCCCGTCCGGCCCTCGTAGGCGGCGGTCATCCGACCCCGCTCGTCCCACGGCAGCACTTCCCGCTTGCAGAGCGCGGCGAGGTCGCGGACGGCGTTGCCGCTGATCTCGGCCGGACCCCACGCGTGGTCGACCCCGGACACCCCGAACCTCCGCCCGTCCACCAGGCCCCGCCGGTAGCGGGCCCACGCCTCGCCGCCGGTCCGGCAGGTCCGCGATCAGCGGGAGCTGTGCCGGGTGCAGGCTGGTGAACGGTCCGGGCCGGGAGTAGTCGAGCACGTCGTGCATGTCCGGACACGCCAAGCGCTGTCACGTGACTCGGTGGTGGGGTCGTCGGGACGGATCGTGGATCATGATCGGGTGCAGTGGACGGCACCCTGGTGCCCACCCGCGACCACCGCCTGGCCGCCCGGTCGAAGAACCATTGCCACTCCACGAACCCGCAGGTCGCCATCGACGCCGACGCCCGCCTCGTGATCGCCACCGGCGAACCGCAACCCGGCAACCGCAACCCGGCAACCGCAACCCGGCAACCGCAACCCGGCAACCGCAACGACGGCACCGTCCACCGCGACTCCGGCATCGCCGACATGCTCGACGGCCGACCCGTCACGGCCGACGGCGGCCACCAGGGCAACCCCGACGTGATCACGCCCTCCGCACACCCCGCGACGGCCCGCACCGAACACGCCCGGCCCGCATGAGGAACCGGACCATCCCGCTACGTGACCCCTTGAGGGGACGTCGTGGGGGAGCCCGTCGTCTTCCGGGGACCACGTCCGGTTCAGGACCGTCGCGCCAGCTCGGAGAACGGGGTGCGCAGGCCGTCGCGCACGGTGCGCAGGGCGGCGCGGCGGTGGCGGCCGAGCAGGCCGAGGGCGAGCACGAGGTAGAGCGCGGACAGGCCGATGACGACGAACCTGTTGGCCTGCGCCGGGAGCGCGATGCTCGCCGTGAACTGGACGGCGAACAGCGCGAACAGGGTCACCGCGCCGGACGTGGTGAGCGCCAGGTCGGTCAGGATGCTGACGGCGAACAGCGACTGGGCGGCGGTGATCAGCAGTTCCAGCCGCTGGTGGTCGTCGAGGGGCAGCCCGTGCCCGCCGCCGCCGGACAGCGCGAACACCGCCGGGACGGTGCCGACCAGCAGCGTCCACTGGTTGACCTTGCTGGACAGCAGGGTGCCCAGCGACTGCGACGCGGTCAGGCGGGCCGCGTAGAGGCAGGCCACGATCAGCTCCGGCGATTCGCTCGCCAGCGGTGCCACCCACTGGACCAGCAGGAACTCGTCCACGCCCAGGCCGGTGCCGGCCCGCACCAGGCTGGTCGCGAAGTGCTCGGCGGTGGCCAGGATCACCAGGCCGGCCGCCGTGAACATCCCGACCACCCACCACCGCCTGGCGTGGCGGGCCTTGCCGCCCACCCACGCCGACACGCCCAGCAGGTGCGGTTCCTCGACGGGGGCCTTGGCCAGCCGCCACACGTACCCGACGAACACGGCCACCAGCACCGCCCCGTCCAGCACGGTCAGCGACGACCGCAGCGGCAGGCTCAGCGAGTACAGGGTGGCGATGCCGAGGAACACGACCTCGGCCGACATCACCGGCGGGAGCACCACCCGGCCCCGGTGGGTGGACGTGCTGTCGTGCTTCGCGCGCCGCACCGCGACGGCGGCCACGAGCACCACCAGCGGCCAGCCGATGCCGACCAGCACCCGGTTCGCGCCGGTCATGTTCGCCAGCGCGAGCGAGCACGGGTCGGCCTGGCCCGGTGGTGGCGCGCACGTGCCCTGCTGCGCGTACTCCTGGCCCGCCTGGACGGTGAACACCAGGTCGACGGCGTACTCCGGGAGCACGGCCACGAGCGCCAGCAGCGCGATCGCCACGCCGGCGCTCACGTCCACCTGCGCCGCTTCGGCCGCCCACGAGAGCACGAACGCGGCTCCGACGATCGCGATGCCGAACACGGCGGCGGCCACCGCGTCGGGCAGGTGCGGGTGTGGCAGGCCGAGCAGGTCGGCCACGCCCAGGTACGCGCCGGGCAGGGCCGCCGCCGCGGCGAGCAGCGACCGCGACGGGAAGGCCGGGCGTTCATCGGACAAGGCTCGACCTCCGCGCCTGGTCGCCGACGGCCGTGCCGAGACGCCCGCCCGTGGGCGGTCGGGGCCCGGGGTGGCCGGTCGGGTGTGGCGGTCGGGTACCCCGGTCCTCGCGCCGCACACCCACGGTCAGGTGAACGTGCGGATTGTTCGGCCGCTTGGTGGGTAACCGGGTCCACGGACGAGGGAGGTGCTCGCGCGCACGTCGTGCTGCTCGGAACGCGTCCCGCCGAAGGGTGGTTCTTCCAGGGCCGGAAGCGGGAAACCGGTCCGCTGACGGTGTCGAGCCCCCGGCGCGAGGACAAGATCTCCCCAGACCGTCCACCCGACCGACATGTCACGAGGAGCGATCGTGGGCGACAACGCCGCACAACCAGTCACCGAGCCGAGCCCACCCGAGCCCGGCCCGTCGTCCTGGGCGCGGGTCGACAGCGTCGCCGACGGGCGCGTGGTCCGGGTGACGGTCGGTGGCGACATCGACCAGGCCACCGTGCAGGCCCTCGACGACGGGCTGGACGAGGGCGTGGCGCTGGCCGCCGACACCGGGGCCGACCTGGTCGCCGTCGACCTCGACGCGGCCGGCTTCCTGGCCTCGGTGGGCCTGTCCGCGCTGATCCGCGCCCACCACCAGCTGCACGAGGCGGGCCGCGAGCTGGTCGTGGTGGTCGCCGAGGACCACAGGCTGATCCGCCTGCTGTGGACCACCGCGCTCAACCAGGTGGTGACGGTGGTGTCCTCGGTCGAGGAGGCGCTGGCCGAGCGCGCCGACGCCGCCGGCAGACCGGCCGCGGCGCCCGACCAGGGCTGACGCGGCCGGCCCCGGGTCGCGTTCCGGCAGGTCGGGAGATCGTCGCGGGTGTATGACTGTCCCGGCCGGCACGCACGACCAGGAGCTACCGGAGGGCCATCGCATGGGCGGCGATTCGGCGTGGGCACCGTTGCGGCGGCGGGCCTACCGCGCGCTGTGGCTGGCGCAGTTCGCCTCCAACATCGGCACCTGGGCGCAGACCGTGGGCGCGCAGTGGCTGATGGGCGACCTGGGCGGCGGTGCCCTGGAAGTGGCGCTGGTGCAGGCCGCCACCACCGTCCCGGTGTTCCTGCTGGTCGTGCCGTCCGGCGCGGTGGGCGACATCCTCGACCGGCGCAACGTGCTGATCGCCGGCCAGTCGCTGATGCTCGCCGGCGCGGCCGGGCTGGCCGTGCTCACCGCGGCGGGCGGGGCCACCCCGGTGTCGTTGCTGACGCTGATCGCGCTCATGGGCGTGGGGCAGGCGCTGGCCATGCCGTCGTTCCAGGCGATCCAGCCGGAGTTGGTGCCGCGCGACGAGATCGCGCGCGCGGCGCTGCTCAACGGCGTGAACATGAACGTCGGCCGGGCCATCGGGCCCGCGCTGGGCGGTGCGCTGATCGCGGCGGCCGGGCCGGAGGCCGCGTTCGCCTTCAACACCGTGTCGTTCCTCGGTGTGCTGCTGGTGCTGTGGCGGTGGCGGCGGCCCTCCGACCACCGGCCGCTGGGCGCGGAGCACGTGGTGACCGCCGTGCGGACGGGCGCGCGGTACGTGCGCAGCGCGCCGCTGTTCCGGCGCGTGCTGGTGCGCTCGGTGCTGTTCGTCGTGTTCGGCAGCGCGTTGTGGGCGTTGCTGCCCGCCGTCGCGCGTGGTCCGCTCGGGTTGGACGCGGGCGGGTACGGCGTGCTGCTGGGCAGCGTCGGCACCGGGGCGATCGCCGGCGCGTTCGTCGTGCCCCGGCTGTTGCGGCGCACCGGGAAGAACCTGCTGATCACCCTCGCCACGGTCGCGTACGCGGTGGCGATCGCGGCGGCCGGGCTCACCTCGTCGGCGGTGGTCGCGGTGCCCGCGATGCTGGTCGCCGGGGCGTCGTGGATCGCGGTGCTGTCCACGCTCAACGCCACCGCGCAGGTGCTGCTGCCGGCGTGGACCCGGGCTCGCGCGCTGGCCTACTACCAACTGGTGTTCATGGGCGGGCAGGCCGTCGGCGCGCTGGTGTGGGGCGTGGTCGCCGACGTGCTCGGGGTGCGCGGCGCGATGGTCCTGCCGGCCGCGGCGATGGTGCTGGTGGTGGCCGTGGCGGCGCGCGCGCTGCCGCTGACCGAGCGGCAGCTCGACACGTCCCCGGCGAGCCTGTGGGACGCGCCGCCGGAGATCGCCGACGTCGGGCGCGGGCCGGTGCTGGTGACCGTGCAGTGGCGGGTCGACGGCGCGCGGGCGGCGGCGTTCGTGGCGGCCATGCGCAAGGTCGGCCGCTCCCGCAGGCGCACGGGCGCGACGCTGTGGGGCCTGTTCCGCGATTCCGAGGACCCCGACGTCTACCTGGAGACCTTCACCGTCGCCACCTGGCAGGAGCACCTGCGCCAGCACCTCGAACGCGGCACCGGCACGGAGGTCGAGGTGGAGCGCACCGCGCGGGACCTCGCCGTCGCCCCGCCCGTGGTGCGCCACCTGCTCTGGGCCGACGACCTGCCCGTGGTGGAGCAGGAGGAGGACGAACCGGCCTGAGCCGCGTGCGAACCCGGGCGCACGGCAGGGATCAAGCGCTCCACGGCCGCGCGAGGCGCGGCGTCCGACCAGGCGGGCATCGCGCGGCGGGCGAGTCGGGACGCGGCCGGCGTGCCGGCCGACCTGCTCGACGGCTACCTGGAGGCCCTGGTCGAGGTCGGCGCGACCGGCGGGGTGCTGGGGCCCGACCACATCGCCGCGCGGCGGGCGTTCGGCGCGCGGGCCGCCGAGCGCGGCTTGTCCATGCGCGGCGCTGGGCGGTGCGGCGCGAGGAGTCGTTCCGGCGCGAGTTCGTCGACGACCTGCCGGCCGGGCCAACTCGCGGAACGGGCGCAGCGCTTCGGGTCCCGCCTCGCCGGGCGCAACGTCGTGGCCGAGCCGACGGTGGACGGCGATCCGGTGGTCCGGCAGGTCCGAGACCGCGCTGCGGCACCGCGTCGACAGCCGCGACGTCCTGGGCACCGCGAAGGACGGCCTGCTGGTGTGCATCGCGCCGGACACCCTCGTCGGGCTGGTCGAGGAGTTCGCCCGGCAGGCCGGGGCGGCGCTGGGCGGATCGGGAGGGCGGGTCGGCGTCGGCCGGTCGCCCGGCGGGCCTGGCGGACCGGTGCGGTCGTTCGAGCAGGCGCGCGACGCCGTGGACGTCGCCACCCGCCTCGACCTGCCCGGACGGCGTGCACCGGGTGCGGGAGCTGACCGGGTTCTGCGTGGACGACCCCGTCCAGGCGCTGACGCTCCAGGTCGCGGTGCTCAGCGGTCGGCTGCTCGACCGCTGAGACCGCCGCTTGCCGGAACCCGGTAAGCAACACCCTGTCCGGACCGCCAGGGTGCGGCGTTGTGCACGGGTCCGGCAGGTCGCACCATGGTCCGCTCGGCGATGCCTGGGGCATCACGCGGCGGCCGGCCAAAGGGGAACACCTCGGGGAGGGGGGCTCCGGCCGGTCTTCACCGGGAGCGCGCGGCGTCCTCCCCGGCGGCGGCCACGGCCCGCTCGGCGGTCTCGTGCAGCGGCAGGAGGGTGTTCATCGCGGTCAGCTCCAGCGTCCGCCGCACGCCCTCGGCGGCCGCGACGTGGATCGGGCGCCTGCCGCTGCCGGTGTTGTGGCCGTGCAGGTGGGCGAGCACCGCGATGCCCGACGAGGCGAAGAACGTGACCGCGGACAGGTCGAGCACGACCGCCGCCGCGCCGCCGTCGAGCACGCTCACGCCGAGGTCCCGCAACTGGTCGCTGTTGGCCAGGTCGACGTCGCCGACCACCCGGAGCACGACCACGTCGCCGAAGGTCTCGGTGCCCATCCCGGCGGCCGGCTTGTGCGCTGAAGACATGAGCACATGGTGCCCATGCCACCCGCCCGGGAAACGCCTGCGCCGGGTGGACCCGGTCGGTGCCCTCGCCCAGGGCGGTGAGCCGCAGGAGCACCTGCCGGACCAGGGCCCGGCGGTCCGGTTCGAGTGCGGTGTAGGCCGTCTCGGCGGTGTTGGCCACCGCCCGGTCCAGGCCGCCCGCCGACTCGTAGCCGGCCGGTGTGAGCGCGTTGCCGCGCCTGCGCCGCCACGTCTCGCGCAGTGCGTGCGACACCAGCGGCAGCACCCCGCGGCCTGGCCGCCGGCGTCGCCTACCAGCCGGGACACCAGCGCGTTCTCGACCGTGATCGCCTCGCGCAACTCGTCGGTGGGTCATCGGGCCGATTGTCGGCGTGCCGTCCCGCAGCACGTCCGCCAACTCCGGGCTCGCCGCGCAATGCGCGTGGAAGTCGGCCCGCACGCCCAGCACGACCCGGGCGTGCTCGGCGGCGGTGACCAGGCCGGTGATGAACGCGGAGCGCTCGCGCCGGTTCGCGCACAGCGTGAACACCTCCTCGAACTGGTCCACCACGACCAGCGGCCGGTCGAGCCGGCGGACCAGCCGGAGCAGGCCGCGCGGGTCGGCCGGCAGCTGTCCCGGCGTGCCCAGGCCGAGCCGGGCCAGGCCGACCGCGCACTCCTCCCACGGCGGCGCGCCTGGCGTGAACAGCACCACCGGGCCGTCCGCGCCGGTGGCCAGGCCGGCCCGCAGCAGCGACGATTTGCCCGCGCCCGAAGCGCCGAACACCACCAGCGCGGGCCGCCGGTCCAGCCGCTCGCGCAGCTCGCCGAGCAGCCGGTCCCGGCTGAAGAACCGGTCCGCGTCCGCCGGCTGGAACGCGCCCAGCCCCACGTAGGGCCCGTCGTCGGAGTCGTCCTGCGGCGGGGGCGCGAGTTCGGCCGCCACCTCGTGCCACCGCTCGGTCCACGCGTCCACGTCGCCGCACGCCCGCACGTAGCCCTGCGTGACGGCGAGCATGGGCAGCTTCCGCCCGCCCGCCGCGTCGGACAGCGTCGCTGTGGAGTAGTGCGCCCGCGCGCCGAGTTCCCGGTAGGTCGGTCCGCCGGCCTCGTCCCGCAGTCTGCGCAGGTCCGCCGCGAACGACAGCAGTGGGCCGTCCCCGTCCGCCAACGGGCGTTCACGCCGCGCCACCAGTCGGCTCTCACGGCCCGCCCGGCGGCGGTGGGCGGGAACCGGGAGGTCGATTGGGTGGCACGACCGGGGTGGAACTTGGTGTGGACTCCGCTGTCGGGGCACCGCTTAGCGACCGTTTAGCCACCGTCCGTATCCGCCGCGCGGCCGTGGCCCTCCTTGTCGAGGGGAGGGGCCATGACCACTGGGGAACCGGTCGGGGTCCGGGACGCACCGGACCGGGCGGCGGACCTGCCGGAGCCGGGCGGCGGACCACGGCGGGTGCGCGTCGTCGGAGGGGCCGGCGCGGGCAAGTCGTGGCTGCTCGGCGCGTTCGCCCGCCGCGCGCGCCGGGACGGCGTGCCGGTGCTCGCCGCCCGGGGCACGGACACCGGCCGGATGGTGCCCTTCGGCGCGCTCCGCGACGCGCTGCGCCGTCCCGCCGACGTGCCCGACCCGGCCGTGCGCACCGCGTTCCTGCTGCTGCGCGCGGTCTTCCACTCGTTCCTGGAGCCGGGTCCGGGCCGCTCCGCGGTGCCCTCCGCCGAACGCCACCGCCTCTACCGCACGGTCGGCGAGCTGGTGGCGTCGGCGGCCGGACCGGCGGGCCTGCTGGTGCTGCTGGACGACGCGCACCTGGCCGACGCGGGCTCGCTGGAACTGCTCGGCCACCTGCTGCGCCACCCGCCGCAGGCCCGCCTCACGGTCGTCGCCGCGCACGTCCCGGGTTCCTGCCCGGCCGCGTTCGCCGACGCCGATGAGGTCGTCCTGCCGCCCGCCGCGCCGGACCCGACCCCGGTCGAGCCCGGGGACCTGCGGGTCGCGCAGGCGGTGGCCGTGCTCGGCGACACCGAACCGCACCTGGTCGCGGCTGTGGCCGGGCGGACCCTGCACGAGACCCGCGCCGCCCTGGTCCGGCTGGCGGGCCGGGGCGTGCTCGGCGTCGAGGACGGCGAACCGGACCACCGCCACGCGCGCCTGCGCCGGGCGGTCTACGACGGTGCGGACGCGGAGTGGCTGCGGGCCGCGCACGCCCGTGCCGCACAGGCGCTGCGGGACGAGGGCGTGCCCGTCGCGGTCCGCGCCCACCAGGTGGCGCGCGCCGCCCGGGAAGGCGACCTGACCGCCGTGGCCGATCTCGTGCGCGCCGCCGAGGCTGCGGCCGGCATCGCGCCCGCGATCGCCGCGCACTGGCTGACCGAGGCGCTGCGCCTGTCGCCGCGCGCGAGCGGCACGGCCCGGCTGCGGCTGCTGCGCCGGCTGGCCGCCGCGTCCCGCGCGGCGGGACGCCCGGAAGCGCACCTGGACGCGGTGCGGAGCCTGCTGGCGGGCCGCCCGGCCGACCGGGCGGAGATCGCGTTGCGCGCCGCGCTGGTGCAGCGGGCCTGCGGACGGCACGTCGCGGCCCGCGACCTGCTGCGCGATCTGCGCCACGACCCGGGCGGACCGCGCGGCCGGGTGCTGCTGGAACTGGGCCTGGCCACCGACCCGGCGGTGAGCGCGCGGCGTGCCGACGAGGTGCTGGCCGCCGCCCGCGTCGTGGGCGACGACGCCGTGCTGGCCCTGGCGCTGGGCGTCCGGCTGGGCAAGCCGCCGCACCGCCCGGCGCTGCTGGACGAGGCGGCGGCGCTGGCCGACCGGCCGGCCGACTGCCCGCCGGAGTCCCTGCTGTGGCTGGGCCGCGCGGAAACCGCGCAGGAACGCCTGCCCGACGCCGTCCGGCACCTGGACCGGGCGATCCAGGTCGCCCGCACCACCGACCGCGACGACCTGCTGCCGCAGCTGTGGCTGGCCCGCGGCGAGGCCCTGGAACGGCTGGGCCGGCTGGCCGAGGCCGCCGAGTGCTTCACCGACGCCGCCGAGGCCGCCGAGCTGGCCGGGGCCTCCCAGTGCCTGCCGCTGGCCGGGCTGGCCCGGATCGCGGTGTGGCGCGGCGAGGCGGCCGAAGGGCTCCGGCTCGCCGAGCGGGCCGTCACCGAGGGCGTGGAGAGCCGCGCGCACGTCGCCCTCGCGCTGGCCCACCTGCACGCCGACGACCCCGACCGGTGCGCCGCGCACCTGCTCGCGGTGGACGTGCCGCCGGCCGACCCGCTGGCCGCCGTCGAGTGGTGCAGCCTGGTCGCGCTGGCCGAGGGCGCGCGGCACCGGGTGCCCGACGCCGTGCGGTGGGCCGAGCGGACCGGCGACCTGGCCCGGGAGCTGCCCGCCGACCTGCGCCGGGGGTACGCGAACCTCGCCCAGGTGGGCGCGCTGCGGCGGACCGACCCGGAAGCGGCGGCGGTCGAGGCCGTCCAGGCGGCCGAGTCGTTCGAGCGGATCGGCAACCGGGTGCACGCCGGCCGGGCCAGGTTGATGGCCTCGGCGCTCTACCACCTCTCCGGGTGCGCACGGCAGGAGCGCGCGGAACGCGACCGGGCGCGGGACCTGCTCGACGGGTGCGAACCGGGCCTGTTCGAACGCGTCGCGGGCAGCTGGGCACCGGTCGCCGACCACGGCCTGACCGACCGCGAGCACACCGTGCTGGCGGTGTTGGCGCAGGGCCTCACCGCGGAGGCCATCGCCCGCCGGATGGACATCTCGCCGCGCACCGTCCACCGGCACCTGCAACACCTGTACCGCAAGCTCGGCACCGCCGACCGGCTGTCCACCGTGCTGCGCGCCCAGGCCCTGGGCCTGCTCGCCGACTCGCCCGCACCGGCCGGCTGCTGAGCCGCCGGCCCCGAGGGCGCCTCGCGGCCGGCGGGTCAGTGGGTAGTTGTGCCCATTCCCGTATTCGTGCGGTGGCGCGACGGTTGACGGGCTGAGACCGCCGGTGGCTGTCCAGCGGCTCATCGGGTGATCTCCTGGGGGAGTGCGGTGACTGGTGTGACGGTGCAGGGTCCGGTCGAACGCGGCCGGAGCCCGAGACGGGTCGAGGTGCCGGTGGGCGGCACGAGCACGTTCGGCACCTGCGGGTGCGGCCGGTGCCGGTGGGACCTGCCGATCTCCGGCGGGCCCGGCTCGCGGGTCGACTTCCGGGGCGCGGTGGACGCCGACGGCGCGGTGTGGTGGGTGGCCAACCTGTCCGACCGGGAGCCGCTGTTCGTGGCCGACGTCGACCACCCGGGCGAGGCCGTCGCGGTGCGGCCCGGCGAACGGCAGCCGTTCGCGTTCGACATGGCGATCGCGACCCCGGACCGGCGGCCGGGCGGGCTGTCGGTGACGGTGTTCGCCTCGGCCGCCGCCCGCCCCGTGCCGAGCCCGCCGCGCTGCCCGGCGATCCGGCCGGACGTGCGGCAGCTCGACCCGGACGCCCGGTACTACGCGGTGCTCGCCGCCCTGTGCGACGGCACCGGGCCGTTCGTGCCGACCTCCGCGGACATCGCCGCCCGCCTCCGGATGAGCCCGCGCGCCGTCGACGCCCACATCGACTACCTGGTGCGCAAACTCGACATCCCGGGCCCGCCGATCCGCCGCAACGGCTGGAAGCGCACGGCGTTGATCGACCACGTCCGCGCGCACGGCACGCTGCGGGGCGCGCTGGCGAGGACCGCGTGACCCACGACGTCTCCCGAACCCGGGAACACCCGGACGCGGCGGCCCCGGTGCCGGTCGGCGTGCCTCGGGACGCCGTCGCGCGCGAACCGCGGAGTCGCCGAGAAGTTCGTCACCGCGTCGATCGACGGCCACCCGATCCGCCTGTGCCGGACCGGTGGCCCGGGCACGGTGGACGCCGACGGCGTGTGCCGAGGGCACCGAGGGGCGGCCGACGCCACCCCGCCGCGCTGCCCGGCCACCTGTGCCGGGCGGCGACCTTCCCGTTGTCCCCCAACGGGAAGGTCGACACCCTGGCGTTGCCCGTGTGCCCGGCCCGCCGCCCGGCGGCGGTCGGCCGCGATCGGGACCAGGCGGATGCCGCGACGGCGTCCGCCACGCCGGCGGGCGCGCTGGGGGCGCTCGCCGGGTGACCCCGTCCGTGCGCGCCCGCGCCGACCGCGGGCGCGCACGGACGGGGCAATTCGGGCGGCCGGAACCAGCCGCGCCGCCCGGGGCGCGCGCCGGGACGTGCTACGAATGGTTCCGTGGCGGGGATTCGGGTCGTGTGGACCGACTTCGGCGGCGTGCTCACGCCCCCGGTCGAGGAGGATCTGGCGAGGGTCGCGGCGGCGGCCGGCGTGCCGGTCGACGCGTTGCTGGGGGCGATCAAGCGGGTCGCCGGCCCGCGCGGGCTGCTGGAGCTGCTCGAACTGGGGCTGGTGACGCAACGCGAGTGGGGTCGGCTGGTCGACGCCGAACTCCGCCCCCTGGTGTCGCGGGTGGACCTGGGCGAGCTGGGCGTGCACTGGCACGCCGGGCGGGCGTTCGACCGGGAGCTGTACGACGGCCTGGTGGCGGTGGCCGGCGACCGGCCGCTGGGACTGCTCACCAACACCATCGCCGAGTGGGAACCGCACCGGGCGGCGATGATCCCGGCCGGTGTCCGGTTCGCCCGGGTGGTCAACTCCCACCAGGTCGGGGTGCGCAAGCCGCAGCCCGAGGTGTACGCGCTGGCGGAACGCGCGTTCGACGCCGCGCCGGCGCAGTGCCTGCTGATCGACGACCTGGAGGTGAACTGCGCGGCGGCGCGCGACCGGGGGTGGACGGCGATCCGGCACACCGACCGGGCCGACACGCTGCGCCGAGTGCGCGCCGCGCTGGGCTGACGCCCACCCGCCGAGTCGCCTCCGGTCGTGGTTCACCTGGAATTCGTCCGGTGCCGGCAGGGTCGTCGCCGACGCCCCCTGCGTGCGGAGTTCGTGGTGGAGTTCCGGCACCTGCAATCGTCGAGCCCGGCGAACCGCGTCAACCGACCGAGGCGGCGCGATAGGTGATTACGGACGTCGGCCGGTTGCCCGTTGCGAATGCCGGGCTCCGCGAACCATCCACAGTGGACTTGAGCGTCGTGGAGGCGCTCGCCGTGGCAGGCGGCGGTCGAGGCACCGACCTGCTCGCCGTCATGGGCGAGTGGCCGTGCGCGGCGCGCGAGTTCGCGCCCGACCCCGAAGGGCGCCGCGACTGCCCGGATGCGCCGCACCCTGTCGGAAACCCCGGGTCGGCGGTCCCGGAGTGGCCACCACGGCCGAATTCCCGGACCGGGTGCCGGACCACCCCGATTTCCGGCAGATCCGCCACCACGCCCGATTCCTGGGAAACCCCGGAGCGCTCCACTGAAGAGGTTATCCGTTTTGGTCCGGATCGTCCTGCTCACCGCCCGCGCACCCATCGTCGGACCGCCCCGGCGACCCGCGTCGGGCGCGAAACCGCCGGGTACTCCCGTCCGGTCCGCCGGGCCTGACCTGGACGAACCGCCTATGAGCCGGGGAGATGTCCGTGCCGAAGCGCTACGGATGACGGACTTGCCCGGTTCGAGGGTGGCGGGGTGATGCCGGTCGCCCGCGAGGCCCTCGGCTCGGTGGGCGAACCTGCGGTCGCGCCGATCCCGGCAGTCGGGACAGCCCCGGCCGAGGTGCTCGGCAGGTGGCCGGGACCTCCGGTCGGCCCCGGTTCCCGGGTTCGCGGGCAGCCCGCCGAGTAGATCCTGATCAAGGTGCTGACCAGCGCAGACACTCAGATCGCGGGCTCTGCGGAGGTCGACTCCCGCCAGTGCGGGCCAGGGTCGCGGGGAACCCGCTGATCAGACCGGACCCGGCCCGGCCGGCACCCCGGAGGCGCGCGCGTCCTCGCCCGGTGGTGGGTGCCGGCGAATCCGGGATGGCATGATGGAGGCAGTCGAGAAAGTGGTCTACGAAGGGGCCGATCCGAACTCGACGGTCAAAGTGAGGCAAGAGGAGTTGGGACTGTCGATGCCCGCGGGAACCGGGCGTTGACGGTCGCGGTCCCTTTCGGGCACCGCCGGATACGCATCGGCACGAGATATTTCTTACTCCGTGTCGACGCGGCGTCCGGCGCGTCGATCGGACAGGATGTGCGGCATGACCAGTGGCCGGAGAATCGTCACCGCTTGGTCCGCGCTTTCAGCGGACGAGTTGGGCGAACAGGTGCGAGCGCATGTGCGCGTCACGGACGGCACAACGCGTGCCGTGTGGGCGGCGGTGCGTGACGACCAGGTGCTCAGGGCCAGGGTGCGGGGCGCGTTGTCGGGGTTGAAGGCGGAGTTCCGGGGGCACCGGGACGAGGCCATGTGGCTGCTCTGGATCACCCGGGTGCAGCAGCAGCTCACCGTCGAGCCCCAGCCCGCCACCGCGGCCGAGGTGGTCTCCGACCGGGCCGATTCCGCGTGGGCGACCGCGATGGACGCGCCCGAGGCCGCCGACGCCCAGGCCGACGCGGCGTGGGACGCGGCCGTGCAGACCTCGGACGGTCGCCGGTCGGCCACCGAGAGCGCGGAGGACTCGAAGGCGTGGGCGGCCTCGTTCGAGGCACCGGAGTCGCCGAAGTCCGCCGTGCCGACCGCCGAGGCCCCGGCTCCCGAGCAGGCCACCGCGCCGGCCAAGCCGCGCCCCCAGGTGCCGATGGTGGTCTTCCAGACGCCTGCGGGCTGAACCGGGGCGGGCTCGCGGCCCGCCTCGACCCCGGCGGTCACCCGAACGACTCGACCGGGCACGTGCGGTTGCCGTAGGCGACCGGCTTGCCATCGGAGTAGTGCGCCTTCGCCTCCACAGCGGCCTCGCAGGTCGGCGCATTCCGATGCCCTCGGTGATCCCCTTGTCCGGCAACGTGGTCAGCTCGCCGATCCGATCGGCGCACGGCGGTGCTCCGGCCTGTCCGGATCGATCGGGGGTCCGGTGCAACGGGCCGGCGGTGCGGGGCGTGTGGGGTCGGCGCAAAGCACGGACAGGCTCCGGCACCGGTCTTGGTCACGTCGTCCACTGTGGATCATCCCGTGGCGCGTCTGCCCGTGCGGTGAACCGCCCTGCGATGACCCACCGTTCGGGGGAGAGGTGGCCGCGGCCTGAATCGGGCCTGAACGATCGGGTTCGAGTCGAGATCCCGGGCTGGTGGGTGTCGGCCCGGGTTCGTTGTCCACCCCGGTCATTTCGCGCGGGTGGCTGCGGTCGACGGTTCGCGGTGGACGGTGCGTCACCGCCCGGCGACCCGGCGTTCGGGCCTGTCGTCCGGCATATGCGACATCGTGCGGAATGCCGAACTCCTCATCGGGACGGTGCCGCGCCGTGAACGGGGTCCGCCGCGCGGCGTCGAACCGCTCGACACCGGCGCGTGGCGGCCGGTGCGCGGCGGCCTCTGGTGATGCGTGACTTCTTTGCCGCACAACGGTTCACGCCGAAACAGTGCGATCGGGAGTCAGGCCGCGCGGTGAAACCGGCGCAGGTGCCGGCGCATACGGCCGAACCGGCCATCCCGCCGAGCTGTCCAGGAGCTGTCGGTGTTGTCGACGGTGCGCGAGTGGTTCGACGCGGCGGCGTCCCGCGCACCTGACCGGACCGTCACGTTTCCCGTTGGAGGGGAGCGGATCGCCTACAGCGCACGGCGGGAGACCTCGACGCGAATGGGGGCGCACTGCTCGCCGCCGGCGCGCGGGACGTCGTCGGCGTACTGTGCCAGAACAACACCGCGTTCCCGCAAGGAGTTCTGTCGGCGAGCCGGATCGGAGCGGCGGCCTGCCCGTTGCCACTGCCGATGGGGCTGCGCGACCTGGAAGGCTACGTCCGGCGCACCCGGCGGATCATCAGCACCGCCGGGCTGCGCCACCTCGTGACCGACCTCCGGCCCTCCAGTCCACCTCCGGCGGTACGTCGGACCCACGGGGGCGCGGTGCCGTCCCACGGGAACGTGTTGTCCTGAGCGGAATCCATCACGATCAAACCCGGGACCGGATGGGGCAGCCTGCTCCGAACGCCGCTGTCCACCGCCACAGGTGAATCCGCCCGCCAGGCCGGGCAGATCGCCGATCGAGCTGTCGAGGCAGGTTCCCCCATCCAGGGTATTACCCCTCATCGAAGTCGGATCCATCGCGCGTGGGCGGCGTCGGCGTAGTTGTCCAGCAAGAGCGGCCTCGGCACCGGCGACACGGACAGCACGTGGCCCCTGGGCGGCGCGCGACCGCGACGGGCCGCCCACCGGTCCGTCCAGCACAACGTCCACAGTGGACCAATCGGTCGTCGTGGAAGGTCATCCGGTCGGACGGCCCGGCAGTGGGAAAGTCCGCTGCGCGGACAGCACGACGGTCATCGGGTTGAGGAACACCAGCGTCGGTGACAGCAGCGTGATCCACCGGGTGGTCTGCCACCGGGTCGCGCCGTCCGGCGACGCGGCCTGACCGCAGTCGCCGCTGATCCCGGACGGGCCCGCCGCGACGATCGGCACCGCGAACCCCGGCGCGTGCCACCCGGTGACGAGGGTGATCACGACCTGCGTGGGCACGCTCTCCCGCAACCGGTGCGGGCCGGTCACGTCGCCGAGCCCAGGACGACCTTCGCGGTGCGCTGACACGCCGACCCGAGTCGCGTACGGTGACCGCAGTTGTGCGGTTCTGTCCAGTGTGGTCACGCCGCGCGTTCGACCTGTCCGCACGTTCGCGGAAGTCGACTGGCGAGAATCCCTCGACCTTGTGAATTCGTGCACGTGCAACCACGGATCACCACCTTCGACGGACCGGTCGCTGCCATCCGGATGAACCTGGTGCCTGGGCGGCAACCTGCGCGGGTGGTGTTCCGAGCCGTCCCTGCTTCTAGCTCTGGGTGACTGTTAGCTTGCGGAGAGCGATGTTCTCTCCGGCTGGCTGTTCCCCGCGGAGGTTTGGGATGAAACGTTCGACCGTCCACGGCGGCCCGCGCCGTCCCGGGGTTGCGACCCCGGCCGCGCCGCGCGCCCACGTACCGCCCGCCGCGGCCTCGCCCCGCGTGTGATACCGACTGGGAAACCTTGGGGCACAACACATTCCGATGTGGTGGAAAGGGCGCACGTGTCCGTCGATCTCGTCGTCGTGGGAGTCGGCTACGTTGGACTTCCCCTGGCGGCCGCGGCGAGCGCCGCGGGCCTGTCGGTCGTCGGGTACGACATTTCGCCGACAGTCCGCGACGGTCTTCAAGCAGGTCTCTCGCACGTTCCGGACGTGTCGCCGGCCCAGCTGCGGGCGATGCTCGCGACCGGCTTCCGGGCCACCACCGACCCGTCCGCGATCGCCGGTGCCGACACCGTCGTCATCTGCGTGCCCACCGGGCTCGGCCCGGACGGCAATCCGGACCTCGCCGCCGTGCGCGCCGCGACCGCGACCGTGTCCGACCACCTGAGGCCCGGCACGCTCGTCGTGCTGGAGTCCACCAGCTTCCCCGGCACCACCGACGAGGTGGTGCGGCCCATCCTGGAGCGGCACGGCCTCGTCGCCGGCGACGACTTCCCGCTGGCGTACTCGCCGGAGCGGATCGACCCCGGCAACCGGCGGCACCGCATCCACAACACGCCGAAGGTGGTCAGCGGGCACACCCCGTTGTGCGCCAAGCACTGCGCCGCGTTCTACGGCCGCTTCGTGGACACCGTCGTGGTGGCCAAGGGCACCCGCGAGGCGGAGATGGCCAAGCTGCTGGAGAACACCTACCGGTACGTGAACATCGCGCTGGTCAACGAGATGGCCGTGTTCTGCGACCAGCTCGGCCTGGACGTGTGGGACGTGCTGCACTGCGCGGCGACCAAGCCGTTCGGGTTCGCGCCGTTCACCCCGGGGCCGGGGGTCGGCGGCCACTGCATCCCCATCGACCCCCGCTACCTGCTGGACAAAGCGCGTCGCGAGGGCACTCGCCTGTCGGTCGTGGAGGCCGCCCGCGAGGTCGACCGGAACATGCCCGGCTACCTGGTGGACCGGGTGACGCGGTTGCTGGCCGGTGACGGCAAACGCGTCGCCGGGGCGAGCGTGCTGCTGCTGGGCGTGGCCTACAAGGCGGACGTGCCCGACACCCGGGAGTCGGCCGCGCTCCGGATCGCCGCCGGGCTGACCGCGCTCGGCGCGCGGATCTCCTACCACGACCCGGTCGCGGGCGAGGTGCCGCAACTCGGCCCGCCCGTGCCGGACCTGGACGCCGCGCTGCGCGAGTCGGACGCGACCGTCCTGCTCGTCCCGCACCGCGGTTACGACCTGGGCCACCTGGCCGGGAACGCGCGGCTGCTGCTCGACGTCACGGGTCGCGTGCCGGGCGGGGAGGTCCAGCGCCTGTAGTCCACCGGGCGAGCAGGCCCCCGACCGGGTGCCACGCACATCGCGTTCGCGGAGGGGTGCGCAGCAATGGCCAGGGCCATCAGGAACGACCGACTGGAAGCGCGGTTCGACGAGTGGGACCTCGACGGTGACGGGCGGATCGAGCGGTCCGACCTGGACGGCGCGGCGCACCGGGTGCTCCGGGTGTTCGGGGAATCCCCGCACTCGCCCAAGGGCCGCCGGGTGCTGGAGTCCTTCGGGCGCATGTACGACCACCTGGCCGAGCGCGCGGGGGTCGGCCCGCAGGGCGCCCTCGACCGGCAGCGGTTCCTCCAGGTGGTGGAAGCCGAGGTGTTCCAGGGCGGTGACGCGGCGTTCGGCCGCGCGGTGCGCCCGACCGTCGAGGCGATCCTCGACCTCGCGGACACCGACGGCGACGGCGAGGTCGGCCGCGCCGAGTTCACCCGCCGGCCGGCGGAGGTCGACGTCGACCGGTCCCCGGCCGAGTGGGCGTTGCGCGCCATCGACCACGACCGCGGCGGCGCCCTCACCGCGGACGAACTGGTCGCCGCGGTGAAGGGGTTCCACTTCGGCGCGCTGGACGTCTACCTGCGGGGCTGACCCCACCGACCCGGCGACAGGCCCCGGTGCACCCCGGGCCCTCCCGCCATGCGAGGTTGCGCCGCACAGGCCCTGGTGCCACAGGGCCCGTGCGGCGCAACCGGGGCGGGTCGCGCGCTACGAGCCCTCACGCCGGTACACCTCGTCCACCAGCGACAGCGCGGCCAGGCCGCCGTCCGGCCGGCCACCGGCCCGGACCACCCGGGCGAAGTCGGCCAGCACGCCCTCGTACTCGTGCCACAGCGAACCCTTGAACTCCCGGTACCCGGCCAGCAGGTCGGCGCGCAGCACCGTGCCGTCGACCAGCCGCGCCTCCACGTCCTTGGCCTCGCCGGGGAACGACCAGTCCAGCTCGACGACCGCCGGCGCCGACCCGCGCACGTGCAGCAGCGCCTGCCGGTCCACGCCGTCGGCGTCCCGGACGATCTTCGCCGACTCGAACGTCAACGGCCCGAGGAACAGCCGGGCCAGGTCCAGCGCGTTCGGCCCGTTGTCGGCCACGCACCCGCCGCCGTTGCGCGCCATGTCCAGGTACCAGCGGTCCCGGCCCACGTGGTCCTCGATCCGCTCCAGGTAGCGCACGGTCAGCGACTCGACCGGCGGCGCGCCCGCCAGCCGCGCGCGCAGCGCCCGGACGTTGGCGTTGTAGCGGCGGTGGAACGCGGTGAACACCAGCCCGCCCCGGGTGGCCAGGGCCATCCCCTCGGCGAGCGTGGTGGCCAGCGGCTTCTCCACGCACAGCGGCAGCCCGGCGTCGAGCACGTCCCGCCCGACCGAGGCGTGCGCGTTGTTCGGCGCGGTCACCACCACCGCGTCCAAGTCGCCGTCCGCGAGCATCGCGCGGTGGTGCAGGTAGTCGCGGACCCGGTGGCCGGCCAGCGCCTCGCGGTCCGCGTCGCACACCGCTTCGAGCCGGAAGTCGGGGGAGCGCGCGATCGCGGCCAGGTAGAACTTCGAGACCACGCCCAGCCCGACCACGCCGACCCGGATCACCCGGCGGTCCGCGGGCCGGGCCCGAAACCCCGGCAGGCGCGCGTTTCGGGCGGTCCGCCGAGCCGCCCGAGCGGCCGGGACGGGTCGCGCCCGGCCGCCTGCGTCGGCGGGCGGGCGGCCGGCGGCGGCAGGTGCGGCGGGGGCAGGTCGCGGCGGCGTGGCGGCTCGGCGGCGGTCGGCAACGTCGGGAAGGGCACGGCGGTCATGTTCCTCCGTTCCGGGCGAACCGCACGACGACCTCGCGCACCACCTCGGAGAACCGGTCGAGGTCCTCGACGTCGGCGTGCTCGCCGCGCGCGTGCGCGTTGTTGGCGTCCAGCGAGCCGGGACCGAGCACGACGGTGCGGCTGTCGGGCACGTCGGCCAGCCAGATCGCGTCGCAGGTGAACGCGGGCAGGTCCGCCGGCCACCGGGGCACGACGGCGTCGAGCAGCGGCACCTCCCGGGCGGGCAGCGCGGGCAGGCCGTGCTTGCGCCACACCAGGCGGGTGATGGCGGCGGCGTCCACGGCGGTGCGGTGGAACGGCGGGACGGCGCGGAACTTGCGGGTGAACTCGGCCAGCCCGTCGACCAGCGCCCGCTCCAGCGCGGCACCCAGCACCCGGGCCGACTCGACGCTGCCGTAGGACAGGTTGAGCAGCAGCTCGCCCGAGCCGTAGACCCGGTTGTGCATGCGGCCGGTGTGCAGGCCCGCCACGCACACCTGGCCGTCCGGCACCCGGACCAGCGCACCGGCCAGGTGCTGCGCCAGGAACCCGAGCAGCACCGACGCGTTGTGCCCGGCGTGCGGCTGGTCGTCGATGGCGTCCTCGCCCGCCACCACGACCGCCGCGGTCATCGCGGCCGTGCAGCGCGGCAGGTAGCGCAGCCCGGTCGGCTCGCAGAACACGTTGAGCCGGCCGTGGTAGCCCGCCTCGACCAGCGGGCGGGTGCCGAACACGCCCATCGCGCCGCCCTCCTCGCCGGACACCGCCTGCACCAGCACGCTCACCCCGCGCACCGCCGGGTCGGCCGCCGCCCGCCGGATCCCGGCGAGCAGGGCGACCGCCGGGCCCTTGGCGTCGATCGCGCCCCGGCCGTGGAACCTCGTCCCGTCGAACCCGGCGGGCTCGAACGGCGCGACGGTGTCCAGGTGCACGTTGAACATCACGGTCGGCTCCGCGTCGCCCAGGCGCAGCACCAGGTTCGGCTGACGGGCCAGGAAACCCGGGTCCCGGGCGACCGCCTCGCGGACGGCGGCCGGCACGTCGGGCCGGTCCACGTCCTCGGGCCGGGCGGGCGCGAGGTGCGCGGTGGTGAAGCCGATGTCGTGCGCGGCGGCCTGGTAGGCGTGCATCGCGTCCCAGAGGTGGACCTCCGCGCCGGTCTCCAGCGGACCCGCCGTGGGCAGCCGCAGCAGCCCGAGCAGCAGGTCCCGGTCGGCCGCGATCACCGCAGCAGGCGGGCCATCGCCCGGCCCGCCGCGACGAAGGCCGCGGCGGCGTCCGCGGCGGGCGCGCCGGCCACGTGCGGCAGCAGCGAGACGTGCGGTTCGAGCGACCACGCGCCCTGGTAACCGTTGTCCCGCAGAAGTTTCACGCAGTCGGCGACCCTCGCGGCACCCTGCCCCGGTGGCACGAAGCGGTCGCCGACCGCGTCCTTGACGTGCACGTGGACCACGTGCGGCAAGACCTTCTCCAGCAGGGCGAGGCCGTCGTAGCCGTGGGCCACGCCGTTGCCGGTGTCGAACAGCAGTTTCAGGGCCGGGCTGCGCACCTCGTCGAGCAGCTCCAGCGCCCGCTCGGCGCTGGTGCCCGCCCAGCCGGAGCAGTTCTCGTGCAGCAGCACCACGCCCGCCGCCTCGGCGGCCTCGGCGAGCACGCCGATGCGGGCGATCACCCGGTCCCGCCAGCGGCGCTGCGGCAGGCCGGAGTTGGGGTAGGACATGATCCGGATGTAGCGGGTGCCCAGTTCGCCGCAGCGCCGCACGAGCGTGTCGAGTTCGGCCAGGTCGTGCTCGAACGGCGTGGCCACCGGGCGCGCCCAGCCGCCGATCCGCGACGCCAGGCAGACCACCCGCACGCCGTGGTCGGACAGCGCCTTGGCGACCTCGGTGAACCGGCGGTCGGACAGCGCGGCGACCGGGACCGCGTCGACGGTGCGCAGCTCGATCGCCGACCAGCCGAGTTCGGCCAGCACGGCGAGCTGGCCGGGCAGGTCCGGCGCGGCCTCGTCGGTGATCCCGGCCAGCACCGGGTGGTGCTCGCGACCGGCGTGGTCAGCGGGCATGGGCGACCACCGGGACTTCCGCGCGCGAGGACGCGACGACCGGCTCGGCGCAGATGTTCTTGGCCACCGACAGCAGCTGGACGACGTCGGTGGCGAACGCGAAACCCCGCGCGTGCTGGTCGCCGACGCCCCGGAACAGCTGGTAGGCGCGGATCATCCACTCGGTGAGCGAATCGTCGCGCAGCACCTGGTGCTCGCGGTGGCCGTTGCGGGTCACCGACAGCTGGGAGTGGTCGTCGTCGGCGCTGACCGCGTAGTGGCCGACGGCCGTGCCCAGCTCGAACTTCACCGTGATCCGGCGTTCCCGGACCGGCGAGGTGAGGTCGGAGCTGATCTCGGTGCGCACCCCGCTGTTGTGCCGCAGGCCGACCCGCGCGCCGCCCATCCGGGGCACCAGCACGTCGCCCACCACCAGGTCGAAGCCGGCCGCGTGGGTGACCCGGGCGTTGCCGGCCAGGCGCAGCGCGAGGCCCACGCCGTGCGGCAGCTCCACGTCGAACGCCGTCGGGTGGCTGGGCCGGGCCAGCGAGCGGCGGAAGCGCGGCTTGTTCTGCACGATCGCGATCGACTTCGGCTCGCCCAACGTGCCGCCGCGCACCAGGTCGGTCAGCCGCCCGGTGAGCGCGCTGGTCAGCCACGGCTCGACCACCGCGATGCGCAGGCCGTGCTTGCGGCGCAGCCGGATGATCCGGGCCAGGTCGTCGGTGTCGGCGGCCAGCGGCTTCTCCACGATCAGGTGGCGGAAGCCGCGTTCGGCGAGTTCGCCGATCACCTCCGTGCGCACGGTGGGCGGTGTGCAGACGTGGGCGACGGTGTCCGCCGGGTCGACCAGCGCCGCGGCCTCGGCGACGCTGTTCGCCGTCACCAGGCCGGGCCGGTCGCTCAGCACGCGGCGCGGGTCGCAGGCGACCACCGGGTGCTCGCCGAACAGCCGGCGGGCCGCGGCCCGCGCCCGGACGAGCACCGGCAGGTGCAGTTCCGCGCCGGCCCGGCCGAGTCCCACGACAAGTGTCCGCACCATTGAGCCCCTGTGTTCGTCGGCGTGTTCGCAAGACGTACGAATAAAGCGACCGAATTTGATCGATAACGACGTTGTACGACTTGGCCCGTGCTGTCAACGGAGTCCGCCGTAGTTGACCAGGAAGAGTGAACTCCCGTGCGTGCGAGCGTGCCCCAGAGCCCCTGTCCTACGCTCCGAACCGAGCTTCGACAGCGGAGGTGAGTACGCTGCCAGTCCCATTCTTCACGCAATCCGCCACCTTTTCCCGACAGTGGCCGATAACGCGGAAGAACATTGTCCGGGCGATCCGGAACGGCAGGTATTCACCGGGTGCCGGGGTGGCCGAGTTGGAAAGCGCCTTGGCGCGCTACACCGGGGCCCGGCACGTGGTCGGCGTCAACAGTGGCACGGATGCGCTGGTGCTGCTGCTCAGGGCGTGCGGGCTGCGCCCCGGCGAGGAGGTGGTGGTGCCCGCGTTCTCCTTCGTGGCCACCGCGTCCTCGGTGGTGCTGGCCGGCGGGCGCCCGGTGTTCGCCGACATCGACCCGGAGGGCTACGGCCTGAGCGCGGCGTCGGTGGCCGCCGTCGCCGGACCGGCCACCCGGTTCGTGCTGCCGGCGCACCTGTTCTGGCACACCGCCGACATGGCCGCCCTCGACGCCGTCGCCGAGGCCCGCGGCCTCACCGTCGTGGAGGACAGCGCGGAGGCCATCGGCGTGCGCCACGGCGGCGTGCACGCCGGGCTGCTCGGCGTCGGCGGAGTGCTGTCCTTCTTCCCCACCAAGACGTTGGGCGCGCTCGGCGACGCGGGCGCGGTGCTCACCAACGAACCGGCGATCGCCGAGACGGTCGGTGCGCTGCGCCACCACGGCCGCTTCGGCCGGACCCTGGACAACGTCCCCGGCATCGCCACCACGACCGGGCTGCCGGGGGTGAACAGCAGGATGGACGACATCCAGGCCGCCGTGCTGCTGACCAAGCTCGACCGGCTGGACGCCGACATCCACCGCCGCGCGGTGCTCGCCCACCGCTACACCGAGCGGCTGGCCGGTGTGCCCGGGGTGCGTCGGCTGCCGTCCGTGCGGCCGGGCGTGCGCGGGGTGTTCTACGTCTACGTGGTCGAGGTCGAGCGGCGCGACGAGCTGGCCGCGCACCTCGCCTCGCGCGGCGTCGGCACCGAGGTCTACTACCCGACGCCGCTGCACCTCCAGCCGTGCTTCGCCGACCTCGGGCACCGGCCCGGCGACTTCCCCGAGGCGGAGGCGGCGTGCCGGCGCGCGGTCGCGCTGCCGCTCTACCCGGACCTGGCCGACGCCGACGTCGACGTGGTGTGCGCGGAGGTCGAGGCGTTCTACGCGGGCAGGCGCGCGTGACGGTCCCGTTCTGCCCGCCGGAGGTGTTCGACGACGACCAGGAGGTGCTGCTCGACCTGGTCGAGGAGATCGGCCGGGCACCCGACCAGCGGTTCATCCTCGGCCCGCGCACCGCGGCGCTGGAGGCCGCGATCCGCGACTCGGTGGGCGCGGCCGACGCCGTCGCCTGCGGCAGCGGCACCTCCGCGCTGACCCTCCTGCTGGACGCGATGGACGTCGGCCCCGGCGACGAGGTGATCGTCCCCGCCTGCGGTGGCGCGCCACTGGCCGCCACGCCCGTGCTGCGCGGCGCGACGCCGGTGTTCGCCGACGTCGACCCGTCGACGGCGGTCGTCGACCCGGGGGACGTGGCGGAGCTGGTCACCGGGCGGACCAGGGTGATCATGCCCGCGCACGTGTTCTCGGCGATGGCCGACATGCCCGCGCTGCGCCGGATCGCCACCGGGGCGGGCGCGCGGCTGCTGGAGGACTCGGCGGCCGGCCTGGGCGGCGTGCTGGGCGGCCGGGCGGCGGGCACCTGGGGCGACGCGGGCGTGTTCTCCTTCGCCCGCGCCGAGACCTTCGGGATGCCCGGCGAGGGCGGCATGGTGGTGACCGGCGACCCGGCGCTGGGCCGCGTGGTGCGGATGCTGCGCAACCACGGCCAGGACGGCACGACCCGCTTCCGGCACCACCGGGTCGGCTACAACAGCCGGTTCGACGAGATCATGGCGGCGTTCCAGCTGCACCGGCTGGCCGGGCTGCCCGAGCGGCTGGAGCGGCGGGCCCGGATCGGCGACTACTACACCGGGCGCTTCACCGGCCTGCCCGGCGTGGTGGCGCCGCCGCCCGGTCGGGAGGGCCGCTGCTTCCACGTCTACTCGCTGCTCGTCGAACGCCGTGACGCGCTGCGCGACCACCTGGCGGCGCGCGGCGTCGACAGCCACGTCCACTACCCGACACCGCTGCCCTACCAGCCCGCGTTCGCGCGGCACGCCGCGCCCGGCCGCGACTGGCCCTCGGCGTCCTTGGCGTGCCGCCGGCAGCTCGCCCTGCCCGTCCACCCCCAGCTGACCGACGCCCAGGTCGAGCACGTCGCCGACGAGGTGTGCCGGTTCGCGCTGTCCCGAGGAGATGCCATGACGTCCGAGGACCCGTGCTGACCGCGCTCGCGGCCCCGGGCCGCGCGGTGGCGTGCGTCCGGCCGACGACGCCCGACGCCGTCGACGGCCGTGCCGACCACACCCCGGACACGCCGGCCGGCGCGCCCGCGGCGGTGAACCTGCGATGACCCCGGACGTCGACGTGGTGGTGGTCGGCGCGGGCGTCGCCGGGCTCACCGCCGCGCACGAACTGGCCAAGGCCGGGCGCGAGGTGCACGTGCTGGAGGCGTCCGACCGGATCGGCGGCCGGATGGCGACGCTGCACCACGACGGGTTCCTCATCGACTCCGGCGCGCAGGTGATCCCCGAGCGCGGCCACGACGCCACCTGGTCGCTGCTCGCCGACCTCGGCGTGGCGCGGGCCGACGTGCCGAGGATCGGCCGCCGGCTCGGCGTGTGGCGCGACGGCCGGGTCCGGCCGGGTCTCGGCCACCCGCTCGGGCTGCTGACCGGGGCGGGCCTGTCCGCGCGGGCCCGGCTGGACCTGGTCGGGCTGCTGCGCGGCCGGCACGAGTTCGACCGGCCCGAGGACGCCTCCGCCGAGACGGTCGCCGCGTTCGCCGCGCGGCACCACTCCGACCTGCTGGACTACCTGTGCCAGCCGGTGGTCTCCGGGTTCTGCGGCTGGGACCCGGCGCGCTCGTCGGCCGGGCCGTTGCTGGCGCTGCTGTCGTCGGTCGGGCCGTCGTCGGGGTGGCGCACCCACCGCGACGGCGCGGACACCTTGGTGCGGCTGCTCGCCGAACGGGTCGACGTCACCACCGCCGGCCCGGTCCGCGAGGTCGTCGCGGAGCCGAAGTCGGCCCGGATCTCCTTCGGCGGCAACGAACTGCGCGCGCGTTCGGTGGTGCTGGCGGTGCCCGCGCCGCTCGCCCGGCGGGTCTACCCGAACCCGCCGGCGCACGAGCGGCCGTTCCTGGAGGCGTCGAACTTCGCGCCCGTGGTGCAGGTGCACCTGGTGCTGGACCGGCGGCCGGCCGCCAGGACCTTCCTGGTCCTGGTGCCCGGGGTGGCCAGCCGGACGCTGTCGACGATCGTGTTCGACCACCTCAAGCACCCGGACCGGGCACCCGCCGGACGGGGCCTGGTCACGCTGGTCGCGCACCCGAACGTCGCCCACCGGCTGCTGGAGGCGTCGGACGCGGACGTGGCGGACATCCTGGCCACCGCGGGCGAGGAGTTCGTGCCGGGGCTGCGGGCGGCGACCCGGGACGCGGTCGTGCGCCGGTTCCGGTACGGGCTGCCGGAGGCGACGCCGCGCGCGGTGTCGCTGCGCGCCGCGTTCGCCGCGCGGCCCAGCGGGGTCGTGGACTACGCGGGCGACTGGGTCGGGGTCATGCCGTGCGGCGAGTCGGCGGTGCGCTCCGGCCGCCGGGCCGCCGCCCGCGTGCTCGCCGAAGCCGCGAAGGAGAGCGTGTGAAACCGCACGACACGGGCACGTTGCCCGGTGAGGCCGCCGCGCACCGGTCGGCGACCGCGCCGCCGCCGGGCCGGCGGTTCGACGCCGTGCCCGAGCGAGCCACGACATCCGCTGCGGCGGCACGGCCGGGCCGCCCGCCCGGGGGTCGGCACCGCGCGGCGGACGTGACGGTCGTCGCCGAGCGCGGCCCGCACACCACCGAGCAGTTCCGCTGCCTGTCCGCCGCCTACGACCCGATCACGCTGGCCCGGCTCGGGCAGACCGGTGTGCGCAAGGGCTGGCGGTGCCTGGAGGTCGGCGCCGGCGGCGGCAGCGTGGCCCAGTGGCTCGCGCACCGCTGCGGATCGGTGCTGGCCACCGACCTCGACCCGAGGCACGTGCCACCGGCGCCGGGGTTGTCCGTGCGGCGGCACGACATCGTGCGCGACCCGTTGCCCGAGGGCGAGTTCGACCTGGTGCACGCCCGGCTCGTGCTGGCCCACCTGCCCGAGCGGGAAGCGGTGCTGCGCAAGCTCGCGCTGTCGCTCAGACCCGGCGGCTGGTTGCAGGTCGACGAGTTCGACAGGAGCTACGCACCGGTCCTGGTCGCGCCGGACGAGGACGCCGCCCGGCGGTACGCGGAGTTCGTCGCGGCGCGGGATCGGGTGTTCGCGGCGGCCGGGGCGGACGGCGAGTGGGGCCGCAAGGTGGCCGCGTCGATGGTCGAGGCGGGCCTGGTCGACGTCGACCCGGTGCCGGTGACCCAGCCGTGGCGCGCCGACTCGCCCGCCGTCCGGCTGCTCGCGCACCACACCCACCACCTGCGGGACCGGCTGGTCGAGGCCGGGATGACCGACGAGGACCTGCACCGGGTGCGCGCGGTGCTGGCCGATCCCGCGTTCCGGGCGTCGTCGTGCGTGTTCTACTCGGTGCACGGGCGGCGGTTGTGACGGCGGCGCACGGGATCGCGTCGCGGTCGGCCGAGCCGTTGGGCGGCTCGTCCCGGTGGTCGTCGGGTGGAGTCCGGCGGGGGCCGGTGTCCGGCCGGGGCGCCGAACCCGCTCCGACCGCGCCAGTGCGCACCGACCTCACGGCACCGCGCCGGTACGGGTGGGTGTTCTCCGCTTCGCTCCGGGGGTTCCCGCGATGACCTGGTGTTCCTCCAACGGCGTCGAGTTGCGCGACCTGGTGCCCGAGGCGTCCCGCCGGGCCTGGGTGGCGGCCGGCCACTGCCCGGACCGCGACCTGTACTCACTGTTCCGGGAACGGGTCGCGCGGCACCCCCGGCGCACCGCCGTGGTGGACGACCGGGGCTCGCTGGACTACGCGTCGCTGGACGCCGAGGTGCGCCGGCTGGCCGGTGCCCTGCACGGGTTCGGGCCCGCGGACATCGTCGGCGTGCGGGTGCCCAACAGCCGCGACGCGGTGATCGGCGAACTGGCCGTCGCGGCGATCGGCGCGGTGGCGCTGCCCTTCGCGGGCGGCCTGGCGGACGCGGTCAGCCTGCTCGGCCGGTCCCGGGCCGGCGCGCTGATCACCGATTCGCCCGCCCCGCAAGGCTTGCCGGACCTGCGGAAGGTGCTGCCGGTGACGGCCAGGGGCCCGGCCTGGCAGCCGGTCGAGGTCGACCCGGAGGCCCCGGCGCGGATCCTGGTGTCGGCCGGGGGCGAGGCCGCGCCGACGATGGTGGCCTACTCGCACAACGCGATCGCCGGCGGCCAGGGCAACTACGTGCGGGCCGTGCACCGGGACACGGCGGTGTGGCGGGACCTGGTGCTGGTGCCGCTGTCGTCGGTGTTCGGGTCGTTCGGTGCGGCGGTCACGTTGTGCCGGTTCGGCGGCACGGTGTTGCTGCTGCGCAGGTTCGACGCCGCCGCCGCGCTGCGGATGATCGCCGGCCAACGGCCCACGCACGTGTTCGGCGTGCCCGCGATGCTGGCCCGGATGGCCGCGATGGCGTCCACTGTGGACACTTCGTCGCTGCGGGCGGTGGTGGCCGGCGGCGACGTGCTGCCGTTGCCGGTGTTGCGGGCGTGCCGGAACGTGTTCGGCGTCGACGTGGTCGACGTCCACGGTTCGTCGGACGGCGTCAGCTGCCACACCACGACCCCGGAGCGCGGCGTGGGCCGGCCCGATCCCGCCGTCGCCGACATCCGAGTGGTCGACGGCGAGATCTGCGCCCTGGGCCCGATGACCCCGCTGTGCCACGTCGGCGCGCCCTCGCCCCGGCTGCCCGGCGGCTGGGTGCGGACCGGCGACCACGGCCGGTTCGACGAGACCGGCACGCTGCACGTCGTGCGGCGGCCCGCGCGGGTGGTGGTCCGCTCGCCGGGTTCCTGACCGGAAGGCCCGGCGTGACGCCGCCCGGCCTGCCGGAGTTCCCGTTGGAGCACAACGGGAATGCCTGCCTGCGCACGTTGACCCGACTCACCGGGGGAGCGGCACGGCGGAGCCCGATGGCGTTCGCCCCCTCGCCTGACCCGGTCGTCACACCGGACCGGTCCGCGATCGGTGTGATCACCGTCTGCCGGTCGGCCGGTGGCGGTGGGCCTCGAAGTCCTCTGTGGACAATGAGGGTCGCTCGCCGGGCCGTCGTCGGCCGAGGGAGTGCCGCCACTCGACCAGGTGATCGCCATTCCCTGAAAGTGGACGCCGCTGCAACGGTTGTAGCGTGCTCGCCACCCTCCTTGTCCCCACCACGCAATCCCCGAGAGGATTCGCCGTGCGACTCCGCGCCTTGGCCGCCTCGCTCCTGCTCTCCGCGAGCCTGTTCACCCCGCCCGCGCACGCCGGCCCCGCCGTCGCGTGCGCCGAGACCGACCTGCCGGTGTCGCTGGGCCTGTTCGCCCAGACCGTGCACGGCCAGCTCTGCCTGCCCGCCGGAGCCGCACCCGACACCGTGCAACTCCTGGTCCACGGCGCGACCTACAACCGGCACTACTGGGACCTGCCCTTCGACCGCGGCCGGTTCTCCTACCAGCGGGACCTGGCGCGGCGCGGGGTGGCGACGTTCGCGGTGGACGGCATCGGCTCGGGCGACAGCTCGCAGCCGCTGAGCACCCTGGTCACCGGCACCGGCCAGGCCTCGGTGGTGCACCAGGTGGTCGGCGGGCTCCGGTCCGGGGGCGTCCTCGGCCACCGCTTCGACCGGGTCGTGCTGGTCGGGCACTCGATGGGCGCGGGGCTGGCGGTGGTCGAGGCGACCACCTACGGCGACGTGGACGGCGTGGTGCTGACCGGGTTCAGCCACTCGGTGGACCTCCCGGAGGTGGCGCGGGTCTTCGTGGAGGGCCTCCGCCCGGCGGTGCTCGACCCGGTGCTGGCCGCGCGCGGCGGCGACCCCGGCTACGTCACCACGATGTCGGGCGCGCGCAACGTGTTCCACGACCCGGGCGTGGTCGACCCGGCGGTGCTCGCGGCGGACGAGGCGACCAAGGACCAGTTCCCCGCGACCCTCGTGCCCGACCTGGTGACCGAGGCGTTCCTGAGCCCGCTCACGCGGCGGATCACCGTGCCGGTCCTCCTGGTGGACGGCCAGGTCGACTCGCTGTTCTGCGCGTCGCGGTGCGAAGACCGCACGCGGTTGCTCGACGCCGAGGAGCCGTTTTTCTCGCCGGGCACCCCCGTGGACGCGTTCCTGCTCCCGCGCGCGGGCCACACCCTCGGCTACGCGCCCAACGCCGCCGACTACCGCACCGCCGTGCTGAACTGGACGAACGCTCACTTCGGGGGGTGAAGCGCGGCACCGGGAGTTCACGTCCGGGACGGAACGCGCGGTGCCGATCTTCCGTCTGAGCGGCGGAGGTTCCCACACATGCTGCGTTACTTGACGCTCGTCGGTGCGGCGGCGGCCGTCGCCGCACCCCTCCTGCCGGGCGGTGCCGCGCGATCGGAACCGGTGGACGGGCCGGTCATCGGCCTGGCGGCGGCCGTGGTCGCGGTGGCCGCCTTGGGGTTCGCCCGGTCGAAGGTCGCGCGGATCGCCGCCGTGCTGGGCGCGGTGGCCGCCCTGGCGCTGGTGCTGCGGATCCTGGTGCCCGACCTCGGCGCGGGGCTGACCGGGCCGCGCCTGCCGGTGCTGGCGGTGGGCGCGCTGGCCGTCGCGATCGGCACCGGGCTGTCGGACAGCTGGCGGTTGCGGCCGGTCGGCGCGCTGGCGGCGGTCGTCGCGGTGGCCGCCGCGGTGCTCGCGCCGGTCGGGGCGGACGCGCTGATCGTCCGGTCCACCACCCGCGACGAGCGGGGTTTCGCGCCGCCGCCGGTCGCCGAGCGGCTGACCGGCCGGCAGTGGGCGTGGCAGCCGCCGGCCGACGTCGCGGCGGTGGTGGCGGCCGGGCACGGCGTGGTGGTCGGGGTCGGCGGCGGGGTCGTCGCGGCGCTGGACGGTTCGGACGGCGACGAGCAGTGGCGCTACACCCGGCGGGGCGCGCACGTGGCCGCGCTGACCGCGTCGAAGGACGGCCGGGTGGTCGTCGCGGCGTTCCGGTCGGTGCTCGACACCCGCAGCCAGTTGCTGGTGGCGCTGGACGCCGACACGGGGGCCGTGCGGTTCGAGAAGGTCGTCCCGTCGGTGCTGGCGGAGATCGGGGCCGTGGTCCCCGGCACGGCCGTGCTGGCGCTGCGGGACCAGGACGTGCTCACCGGCTACGACCTGGCGACCGGCGACGAGAAGTGGCGCTGGACCCCGCCGGAGGGCTGCACCGCGCCGTTCACCCGGGCCGTGCGCGGCAAGACCACGGTGCTCACCGCCGTCGAGTGCCCGGACGCCGCCCGGCTGGTGGCGCTGGACGAGACCACCGGCGCGGAGCGGTGGCACCACGAGGTCCGGCTCGGCCGGGCCGACGGCCGCCGGTTGGACGTCCACCTCGCCGGCGCCCCGGACGGTGCGGTGGTCTGGGCGCAGTTGCTCTCCACCCGGGCGGCACCGGGTGCGGTCACCCGGGCGTTGTTCGACGCGGAGACCGGAAAGCTGCTCTACCAGCCGGATCCGCGCTGGGTCGTGCGCGTCGACGTCGGGCCCCGGGTGCTGCTGGAGGTTCAGGACGGGCCCACCGTCAAGGAGGTGCACAGCCTCGACCCGGCGACCGGCACGACCCGGCCGCTCGACCCGAGCGCGTGCCAGGACCGCACGGCGGACGTCACCACCGCCACCACCTACGTCCGCGAGTGCGCCGACAACGGCCGCGAGATGACGGTGGTGCTCCAGGACTTCGACGGCTCGCCGGCGGCCGGCGTGCCGGTCCGGGTGGACGGCTCGGGCGGGCGGCTGGAGTCGTTCCTGGTCGCCGCGCCGGGCGCGATCGTGGTCGCGCGCAGCGCTCACGGCGGCACTCCGTCACCGGTGGTGGGGCTGGTCGGAGGCGAACGCGGGTAGCGGTCGTCTGGTCAGCGGTGCGACTGGGGCGGGCAGTGCGCCGCGTCGCCCGCGTCGTAGACCACGGACCCGGCGAGCGCCTTGCGCGACCGCTCGTGGTGGTAGCGGCACAGCAGCAGGTCGACCGGCCGGGCCGGGTCGTCGGGCAGGGTCACCAGCACGACGACGGCCGGCTTGGCCAGGCAGCAACAGGCCCGCTCGGCGGACCACAGCACCGGAGCCCACTCCGACGCGAGCGGCGAGACGTGCTCCGCGATCGCGCGCCGGAGCCAGTAGAGGTTGTTGTCCACCCGTGCAGCGTCACACGGCGCGGGCCTCCGTGGGAGGGAACAAAGTCACTGTGGGGTAGGGAAAGCCACGGAAAGTCAGCGAATCCCCCGGGAAAGGCCCGGAAAGACGAGTGATCGTCACAGTCCGGCCGGGCCGCCCGCGCCCGCACCGGGCCGGGTTCCGGCCCCGCGCCGGGGTGTCGGCTCCGGGTCTTGGTCGGCACGCCGCGCAGCCGCCGCCGTTCGTCGTCGGCCGAGTGGCGGACCGGATTCGGCGGCGATCGGGGCGGGCGGTTCGACCGACCGCCGCGCGACCACCTCGCCCGGACCCGCGCGCCGCACCTCGGCCGGCCCTCCGCAACGCCCGCCGGCATCGCGCGTTCGTCCTCCCGCCGGGCACCGGGTGGTGCGTCCGAATGGTTTCCCGGTGTTGTCGTGGAATAGCCGCACAACGGCGGAAGTGCGCGTTCATGCGGTCGGCGGTTGTTGCCCGACGAAATCACGAATACGTTGTGGAAACGATGATTGCTCCCTCGCATTGGAATCTACCAAGGAGTGCGTCGTGAGTCGAAGATCGTCGTTCGGGTGGGCTCTCCTGCTCGTCACCGCCACGGTTTTCCCTGGTGTGGCGCAAGCGGAGCAGGCCGGTGCCACGGCTGCGGAAGAGTGCACGGGCGTCACCTGGACGGTCCGGAACAAATTGTGGGACCGCGATCTGACCATCGTCGGGTCCGACGTCCACACGAATGCCTATCGCGGCGACACGCCGTGCGACAGCTCGTTGCCCGTGCTGTGCCTGCGGAAATCGCAACTGCCGGTGCCGCCGGGGATCACCCCGACCTACCACGAGGGGTGGAGCGGCGGCGAAGTCCGGCTGACGCCGCCGGTGTCCGGGTACGCGTTGTACAGCCGGGCGGCCGCGGACGGGTACTGCGCCAGCCGGTTCGGCGCGGGGTGGCGGATGGGTGAGCACCACGACGGTGGCGGCGGCTGGTCCTGGTGGGCGGTCGGCGACCTGAACCGGGTCTGGACCTACATCAACGACCAGCCCGCGAACCCGTGGAACACCACCACCGGCCGCGCGATGACGTGGACCAAGCGGGCCCAGGAGTGGAACCGCGACCTGGTCGACTGGACGTCGGACAAGAAGACCGACGCCTACCGGGGCGACACCCCGGTCACCTCGAAGCTGCCGGTGCTGTGCCTGCTCCAGGACGGGCGGGAGGTGCCGAGCGGGATCAACCCCGCCGACTACTACAACGGGTGGGCGCGTGGCGAAGCGCGGATCACCACACCGGTCGTCGGCACGTCGTTGACCTCGCTCGCCGCCGCGAACGCGCTGTGCGCGGCCCAGTTCGGCGCGGGCTGGCGGATGGCCGAGTTCCACGACGGCCGGGGCGGCTGGGGCTGGTGGGCCGCCGGCGACCCCAGCCGGTTCTGGACCGCGATCGACGACCAGCCGGCCAACCCCTGGGACCACCTCGGCTCCTGAGCCCCGCGTTCCCCGGCGGCCGCGCGGTCGCCGGGGAACCTCCGGCGCGAGGACCCGGCAGGAACCGTCCGTGCACCCGGTTCACCCGAACGTGCAAGCGTGTCCGGGATGTGGGAAGCGCGTTTCGCCAGGTCGGATCGCCCTACGCTCGGGTTCGTGAGTCCCTCGACCGCTCCCGCGCTGCCGTTGATCGACATCTCCCGCTTCCGCGACCCCGCCGCCGACCGCGCCGCGTTCCTCGCGGACCTGCGCCGCGCGGCGCACGAGGTGGGGTTCTTCTATGTCGTCGGGCACGGCGTGCCGGACGAGCTGACGTCGGGGATCTTCGTCGCCGCGCGCGAGTTCTTCGCGCTGCCGCTGGAAACCCGGCTGGCCGTCGAGAACGTCCACTCGCCCCAGTTCCGCGGCTACACCCGCACCGGGCACGAGTACACCGGGGGCGCGCCGGACTGGCGCGAGCAGCTCGACATCGGCCCCGAGCGGGCCGCGCCGGAGGTCGGTCCGGGCGATCCGCTGTGGCGGCGGCTGATCGGGCCCAACCAGTGGCCCGCCGGCCTGCCCGCGCTGCGCGAGACGACGTTGGCGTGGCAGGCCGAGGCGCTGCGGGTCAGCCGAGAGGTGCTGCGCGCGCTCGCCGCCGCGCTGGGCCAGGACGAGGGCTACTTCGACACGTGGTTCGACGACGAGGCGTCGACGCACGTGAAGATCGTCCGCTACCCCGGCCGCCCGGCCGACGACGCCGACCAGGGCGTGGGCGCGCACAAGGACTACGGCTACCTGGCGCTGCTGCAGCAGGACGACGTCGGCGGGCTCCAGGTGCAGGCGGCGGACGGCGGGTGGATCGACGCGACACCGGTCCCCGGCAGTTTCGTGTTCAACATCGGCGAGATGCTGGAGATCGCGACCCGGGGGTACCTGACCGCGACCCGGCACCGGGTGGTCAGCCCGCCCGCCGGCGTCGAGCGGTACTCCGTGCCGTTCTTCCTCGGGCCCCGGCTGGACGCCGTGGTCGAGCCGCTGGAGCTGCCCGCGGAACTGGCCGCGCGGGCGCGCGGGGTGAGCCAGGAGGCGGACAACCCGCTGCACGCGGCGTTCGGCGACAACGCGGTGGTCGGCTGGCTGCGGTCGCACCCGGAGGTCGCGCGGCGCTGGTGGGCCGACGTCGTGGCGGACCGGGGATGAGCGGCTGGTCGTTCGAGACGCGGCAGGTCCACGCGGGCGCGCGGCCCGACCCGGCGACCGGGGCGCGGGCCACCCCGATCTACCAGACGACGTCGTTCGCGTTCGAGGGCGCGGACCACGCCGCCGAGGTGTTCGCCCTGCGGGACCTGGAGAGCCACGCCTACACCCGGCTGTCCAACCCGACCACGCTGGTCGTGGAGGAGCGGATCGCCGACCTGGAGGGCGGGGTCGCGGCGGTCGCCGTGGCCAGCGGCCAGGCGGCGACCACGTTGGCGCTGTTGAACATCGCGCGCGCCGGCGACCACGTGGTGTCCTCCGCCGCGCTGTACGGGGGCACGTACAACCTGCTCGCGCACACGTTCGCCGACCTGGGCATCGCGGTGGACTTCGTGCGCGACCCGGACGACCTGGCCGCGTGGCGGTCCGCGATCCGGCCGAACACCAAGGCCCTCTACGCGGAGACCGTCGGGAACCCGCGCGGCGACGTGCTGGACGTGGCGGCGGTCGCGGACGTGGCGCACGCGGCCGGCGTGCCGCTGGTGGTGGACAACACCGTGCCGACGCCGTACCTGTCGCGGCCGATCGAGCACGGCGCGGACGTCGTCGTGCACTCCACCACCAAGTTCCTGTCCGGGCACGGCACCGGCATCGGCGGCGTCGTGGTCGACGGCGGCCGGTTCGACTTCACCGCCGACCCGGCCCGCTGGCCGCAGCTCAACCGGCCCGACCCGAGCTACCACGGCCTGGTGTTCGGGCAGGAGTTCGGCGACGTGGGCTACAGCCTGCGGCTGCGCACCAGGCTGGTGCGCGACCTCGGTCCGGCGGTGTCGCCGTTCAACAGCTTCCTGCTGTTGCAGGGGATCGAGACGCTGTCGTTGCGGCTGGACCGGCACGTGGCCAACGCGCGGGCGGTCGCCGAGTGGCTCGTCGAGCAGCCGCAGGTGACGGAGGTGCACTACGCCGGGCTGCCCGGCAGCCCGTGGCACGACGCGGCCAAGCGCTACCACCCGCTGGGCGTCGGCGCGATCGTCTCGTTCGAGCTGGCGGGCGGCCTGGCGGCGGGCCGCCGGTTCGTGGACCGGCTGGAGCTGTTCAGCCACTTGGCGAACATCGGCGACGTGCGCAGCCTGGTGATCCACCCGGCGTCGACCACGCACGCGCAGCTCACCCCGGAGCAGCAGGTGGCCGCCGGCGTGACACCGGGCCTCGTCCGGCTGTCGGTGGGCATCGAGGGCGTCGGCGACCTGATCGCCGACCTGGGTCGGGGTCTGGCCGATGGGTGAGTTCGCGGGCCGCACCGGAAAAGTCCACTTCGGACAGTGGGGTCCCGCCGAACCGGACGCCGTGGTCGTCTTCCTGCACGGCCTCGGGGAGCACATCGGCAGCTACGAGCCGCTCGCGGCGGCGTTGACGGGCGCCGGGTTCGCGTTCTGGGCGCACGACCACGCCGGGCACGGCCGCAGCGAGGGCGAACGGGTCCTGGTCGGCTCGGTGGACGACCTGGTGGACGACGCGGAGACCTCGCTGGACCTGGCCCGCGCCGCGCACCCCGGCCTGCCGGTGGTGCTCGCGGGCCACTCGCTGGGCGCGACCGTGGCGACGCTGCTGACCGGGGAACGCCTGCTGGGCAAGGAGAAGGCCCCGGTCGCGCTGGTCTTGACGGGCGCGTCGCTGCTCCCCGAGGCGTCACCGCTGGAAGCCCTGCTGGCTTCCGGGGTCGACCCGTGGGAGCTGCGCAAGGACCCCGGCGAGATGACCCGGCACACCGGCTACGCCCAGCAGATCCGCGACGATCCGCTGACCTGGCAGGGCGGGCTGCGCCGGGAGACCTTGCGGGCGCTGACCGAGGCCGCACCCCGCACGCACGCCGTGGTGCCGCGCCTGGACCTGCCGGTGCTGCTGCTGCACGGCGAGCAGGACGACCTCGCTCCCGCCGCGAGCGCCGCCCGCGCCGCCGACGTGCTGCCGAACGCGCGCCTGGCGGTCTTCCCCGAGGACCGCCACAACATCCTGAACGAGGTCGACCGCGACGAAGTGCACCGCGTCTTCGCCGATTTCGTCGCCGCGCACACCCGCGGCTGACGCCGTACCGAGGAGAACCATGCGACGCCTTGCCCGGATCCCGGCTGCCCTGATCGCGGTGTGCCTGTCCATCGCGGCCTGCGGCACCGGCGGGGCGGTCGACCCCGGCGCGGTCGCCGCGAGCCAGGAGGCCACGCCGCCGGACGACCGGCTCGACCTGGACGCCGAGGTCGACGTCCGGCTGGTGCTGGAACCCACCGGGCTCGACCTGTTCTCCACCGCCGGCGCGGCGCTCGACCAAGTGCTGCTGGACAACGTCTACGAGGGCCTGCTGTCGGTCGACACCGACGACAACGACAGGATCGTGCCCCGGCTGGCGTCCTCGCACGAGGTGTCGCCCGACGGCCTGACCTACACCTTCCACCTGGTGTCCGGCGCGAAGTTCCACGACGGCACGCCGCTCACGTCGGCGGACGTCGCGTGGTCGCTGGAGCAGCAGGCCGCGCCCGGCTCGAAAGCCGTCTTCGCGGCCGAGTTCGCGTCCGTCGCGTCGGTCGCCGCGCCCGACCCGGCGACGGTCGTGGTCACCCTGAAGGAACGCGACACGTTCCTGCTGTGGAACCTGACCCAGCGCGGCGGTGCGGTCTACCGCAAGGGCACGGACTTCGCCTCGCTCGCGGGCAGCGCCAACGGCTCCGGCCCGTTCACGCTGACCCGGTGGAACCGGGGCTCGACGATCACGTTGAGCCGCAACAACGACTACTGGGGCGCCCGGCCCAAGGTGGCGAAGGTGGTGTTCCACTACATCCCGGAACCCAACGCCGCCAACAACGCCCAGCAGACCGGCGAGACCGACGTCCAGACGGCGGCCGACCCGACGCTGCTCCAGCCGTTCACCGGCGACGGGTACACGGTCCTGCGCGGCACCACGACGGACAAGTTCACGTTGGCGTTCAACGGGACCCGCGCGCCGTTCACCAACCCCGACGTGCGGCGCGCGATCCGGCAGGCGATCGACAAGCAGGACGTGATCAAGGCGGTCGGCGCGGGCACCGCGATCGGCAGCGCGGTCCCGCCGCAGGACCCCTGGTACGAAGACCTGACCGCGATCGACGCGCACGATCCCGACAACGCCCGCAAGCTCCTCGCCGGCGCGGGTTTCCCGAACGGCCTGGAACTCACCCTGACCGTGCCGTCGGTCTACTCGCGGGCGATCGGCGACGTCCTGGTCTCGAACCTGAAGGAGGTCGGGATCACGCTGGTCGTCAAGCAGGTGGAGTTCCAGACCTGGCTCTCGCAGGTGTTCCGGGACAAGGACTTCCAGCTCAGCCTGGTTGACCACGCCGAGGCGCGGGACCTGGTGAACTACAGCAAGCCCGGCTACTACTTCGGCTACGACGACCCGCAGGTCCGGCAGTGGTACGCGCAGGCGCGGACCGCGTCGGGCGACGGCGAGCGGGACGGCCTGCTCAAGCGGGTGGCGCGCAAGATCTCCGAGGACGCCGCCACCGACTGGCTGTTCCTCAACCAGACGCACACGGTGGTGCGCAAGGGCGTCTACGGCGTCCCGAAGGCGGAGACCACCAACCGCTACGACCTCTCGTCGCTCGCGGTGGCCAAGTGACCTGGTTCCTGCTGCGGCGGACCGGGCTGCTGGTGCTGTCGCTCGCGGCGGCCAGTGCGCTGGTGTTCGTGCTGTTGCGGCTGCTGCCCGGCGACGTGGCCGCCACGATCGGCGGCCTCCAGGCCGATCCCGGGCAGCTCGCCGCGATCCGCGCGGACCTGGGGCTCGACCGGCCGGTGCACGTGCAGTACGGGACGTGGCTGTCCGGTGTGCTGCACGGGGATTTCGGCCGCTCGCAGCTCAACGGCACGTCGGTGGGCGCGGAACTGGGGCGCAAGCTCCAGGTGACGGCCCCGTTGACGGCCGGTGCGGTCGTGGTGGCGCTGGCGGTCGCCGTGCCGTTCGGGACGTGGGCGGCGCTGCGGTCGCGTTCGTTCGCCGGCACCGCGATCAGCGCCTTGGCGCAGCTGGGGATCGCCGTGCCGACGCTGTGGCTGGGCTTGGTGCTGGTGCTGGTGTTCTCGGTGCAGCTGGGCTGGCTGCCGGCGCAGGGGTTCCCGGTCGACGGCTGGCGTGATCCCGGAGCGGCGGCGCGGAGCCTGGTGCTGCCGTGGATCGCGCTGGGCCTGACCGAAGGCGCGGTGCTGCTGCGGTTCGTGCGGTCCGCGGTGCTGGGCGTGCTGCACGCCGACTACGTGCGGACCGCGCGCGCCAAGGGTTTGACGCGGGCGCAGGCGTTGCGGCGGCACGGTTTCCGCAACGCGGCGCTGCCGGTGGTGTCGGTGCTCGGGTTGCAGTTGGCGGCGCTGGTGGTCGGCGCGGTGGTGGTCGAGCGGGTGTTCACCCTGCCCGGGGTGGGCTCGATGCTGGTGACCGACGTGGGCAACCGCGACCTGGTGAAGGTGCAGGGCGAGGTGTTCCTGGTGGTGGCGGCGGTGCTGCTGATCGGCTTCGCGGTCGACGTGGCGCACCGGCTGATCGATCCCCGGCTGCGGGACCCCCGGTGATCCGCGCGGTGCTGCGCAAGCCCGGCGGCGTCTTCGGGGTCGTCGTCCTGGCCCTGCTGGCCACCGGCGGGGTGGTGTCGTGGTGGTGGACGCCGTTCGACCCGCGCGCCGCCGATCCGGGGCGGGCGTGGCTGCTCCCGTTCCAGCAGGGGCACCTGCTGGGCACCGACCGGATCGGGCACGACCAGTTCAGCCAGTTGCTGGCGGGCGCGGGCGGCACGCTGGTCACGGCGGTGGCGTCGGCGGCGGTCGCGGCGGCGGTGGGCCTGCTGCTGTCGTTGACGGCGGTCCTCGCGCCGCGCCCGGTGGCCGCCTCGGCGGTGGGGTTGGTCGACGTCCTGGTGGCGTTCCCGACGCTGCTGCTGGCGATGGTGCTGGCAGCGGTCTACGGGAGTTCGGCGGCGACGGTGGTGGCGGCGATCGGCATCGGGTTCGGCGTCGGCGTCGCGCGGGTCGCGCGGGCGGAGCTGGCCTCCGCGCTGGGCAGCGATTTCGTGCTGGCGGCACGGGCGTCGGGCGCGCGGACCGGGCGGATCGTGCGGCGGCACCTGCTGCCGACCGTCGCGCCCACGCTGATCGTGCAGCTGTCGCTGGTGATGGCGCTGGCGGTGCTGGCCGAGGCCGCGCTGACCTACCTCGGCTACGGCGCCTCGCCGTCCTCGCCGTCGTGGGGCGGGATGCTGCACGAGCAGCAGGCGTACATCGCGGCCCGGCCGCTGCTGGTGATCTGGCCGGGCCTGGCCGTGGCGATCACCGTGCTCGGGTTCAACCTGCTCGGCGACGCGCTGCGGGACGCGTCCGACCCGAGGCTGGTGACCTCCCGGTGAGCCTGCTGGAGGTCGCCGGCCTCACCGTGCGGTCCGGCGCGCGGACCCTGCTCGACGACGTGGGTTTCGCGCTGGACGCCGGGGAGCGGGTCGGGCTGATCGGCGGTTCCGGTTCCGGGAAGTCGTTGACGGCCTTGGCCCTGCTGGGGCTGCTGCCCGAGGGCATGGCGGTGTCGGGCAGCGTCCGGCTCGACGGGGTCGAGCTGCTCGGGCGCGGCGACCGGGAGCTGTCGGCGGTGCGCGGCGCGCGGATCGCCATGGTGTTCCAGGAACCCCGGACCGCGCTCAACCCGTTGATGCGGGTGGGCAGGCAGATCACCGAGCCGTTGCGCGCGCACCGGGGGCTGTCCCGCAAGGCGGCGCGCGCGGAGGCGGTGCGGCTCGCGGACAAGGTCGGCCTGCCCGACCCGGAGCACGCCGTGCGCGCGTTCCCGCACCAGCTGTCGGGCGGGCAGCGGCAGCGGGTGGGCATCGCGATCGCGCTGGCCTGCCGTCCGGCGCTGCTGCTGGCCGACGAGCCGACCACCGCGCTGGACGTGACCGTGCAGGCCGGGATCCTGCGGCTGCTGCGCGAACTCGTCGCCGACGAGGGCACCGCGCTGCTGTTCATCACCCACGACCTCGCGGTGCTGGCCCAGGTCGTGCACCGGGTGCTGGTGCTGGGCGGCGGCCGGCTGCTGGAGCAGGGCGTGCTCGCCGACGTGCTGCGCTCCCCGGCGCACCCGTCGACCCGGGAGCTGGTGGCGCTCGCCCGCGCCGGGTCGTTCCGGCGCGGGGAGGTCTCGTGACGCTGCTGGCCGCCGACGGGGTGAGCCGGTCGTTCCGGCTGCCCCGCCGCAAGGTGTTCGAACGGGCCGGGTTCCGGCACGCCGTGCGGGACGTGAGCCTGTCGCTGGCCGAAGGCGGCCGGCTCGGCATCGTCGGCGAGTCCGGGTCCGGCAAGTCCACGCTGCTGCGGCTCCTGCTGGCGCTGGACCGGCCGGACGCGGGCACCGTCCGCTACCGGGGCCGGGAGGTCGTCGGCCGCGACCTGACGTGGTTCCGGCGCGAGGTGCAGGTGGTGCTCCAGGACCCGTTCAGCTCGTTGAACCCCCGGCACGTGGTGCGCGAGATCGTCGCGGAACCCCTGGAGTGCCTGGACGTCCCCGGCGACCACGACGCCCGGGTCGCGCAGGTGCTGGCGGCGGTGGGGCTGGACCCCGACGCGGCGACCCGCTACCCGCACGAGTTCTCCGGCGGCCAGCGGCAGCGGATCGCGCTGGCCCGCGCGCTCGCGCCGAACCCGAAGGTGCTGGTGGCCGACGAGCCGTTCGCCGCGCTGGACGCGGCGGTACGGTCGCAGGTGATCGACCTGGTGGCCGGGCTGACCGCGGAGTTCGGGCTGTCGCTGGTGCTGGTGTCGCACGACATCGGCGTGGTGCAGCGGCTCTGCGACCGGCTGGCGGTGATAGAGCACGGGCGGGTGGTGGAGGAGGGCGTGACCGGAGTGATCCTGCGCGACCCACGGCACCCGCGCACCAGGGCGCTGCTCGACGCCGTGCCGCGACTTCCCGAGGAGGCCGGGTGAGCACGTTCAAGCTGGGGTTCCACCTGCGCGGGGACACCGATCCGCGCAAGCTGCTGGACGTCTTCGCCGCCGCGAGCCGGCTCGGCTTCGACGGCGGCTGGATCGGCGCGCACCTGGCGTCGCCGCTGGTGTTCCTGGGCGCGGCGGCCGTGCGGGCTCCGGGGCTGCGGCTGGGCGCGGTGGCGGCGACCTTCGCGCACCCGTTGCGGCTGGCCGAGGACGCGGCCGTGCTGGACGCGTTCAGCGGCGGGCTGCTGGAACTGGGCGTGGACGAACCGGACGCGGTGCGCGCCGCCCTGCGCGGCGAGGCGGGGCAGCCGACCGCGCCGGCGCTGGCGGAGCGGATCTGGCGGCGGGCGGCGGACACCGGCGACGCGGCCCGGGTCGGCCGGGACGGCGACGGTCTGCTCACCGCCGACCGGCACATCGCCCTGGCCTACGCGCAGGCCGCCCGCCGGCCCCGGTTCGCGGTGCCCGAACCGGGCCTGGTCGACCTGCTCAACGCGGACAGCTGGTTCCTGCCGGTGGTCACCCTGGTCGACGTGGACGCGGCGGTCGAGGAGCTGAGCCGGGTGGCGACGGTGATCGCGCCCGCGCTGGGGTGGCGGCGATGACCTTCCACCTGGGGTTCCTGACCCACGTGCACGGCGAGGGCGTGCCCGCCGGCACCCTCTACCGCGGCCTGGTGGAGCTGTTCGTGGCCGCCGAGGAACTGGGCTACGAGTCCGGCTGGGTCGCCCAGCACCACCTCGGGCCCGAGCACGGCCGGCTGCCCTCGCCGCTGGTGCTGCTGGCCGCGGTGGCCGAGCGGACCAGCCGGATCCGGCTGGGCACGGCGGTGACCGTGCTGCCGCTGGAGGACCCGGCACGGCTGGCCCGCGACGCGCTCGCGCTCGACGAGCTGTCCGGTGGCCGGCTGGAACTCGGCCTGGGCAGCGGCGCGCCGGTGCCGGCCGAGTTCGCCGCGTTCGGGCGGGACGTGGCGCACCGGCACGCCGACTACGACCGGAACCTGGCCGCCCTGACCGACCTGCTCGCCCCGCACGACCTGGCCGGCCGGCTGTGGGAGTCCAGCCTGCGCGCGGAGGTCGTGCGGCGGGGCGCGCGGGCCGGGCGCGGGCTGCTGCTCGGCGTCGGCCCGGCCGACCCGGTGCAGCGCGACCTGGCCCGCCACTACCTCGACGCGGGCCCCACCCGACCCCGGGCGGCGGCCGTGCGCGGGGTGTTCCCCGCCGCCGACAAGGCGACCGCCGCCGCCGAACTGGCCCCGGACGTGGCCCGCTACCTGCCGCTGCACGTCGCCGCCGGCTGGGCCCCGCACGACCGGATCGACGTGCACGAACTCCTGCGGCTGATGAACGTCCAGTACGGCGCGCCGGAGGAGATCGTGGCGTCGCTGCGCGCCGACCCGGTGTTCGACACGCACCTGATCGCCGCCGTCCAGGCCGAGAGCTCCACGCTCGACCAGGCCCAGCACCGGCTGGACGTGCTGGCCGCGAAGATCGCGCCGGAACTGGGGTGGACCCGGTGACCGGGTTCCTCGGGCCGGCCGCGCCGGCCGTCGACCGGACTTCGCGACGCACGCCGGGTTCGACGCGTACCCGGTCGGCGACGCCGAACCGGTCGAACCGCTGACACCGCTGTCCGCGCTGTCCAGCACCACCCGGCGGATCGGCCTGGTCGGCGCGGCGCGCACGGCCGGGCACCAGCCGTTCCACACCGCCCGCGAGTTCGCCTCGCTGGACCACCTCTCGCGCGGCCGGGCCGGCCGGCAGCCGATCCCCGGCGACCGGACCGCACCGACGAGTTCGTGCTGGTGGTCGACCTGTGGGGCACGGACTGGGCCGGACGGCCGGTGGTCGTGCGGGCCGGCGCGTCCGAGGACGGCAGGCGGTTCGCGGCGCGGGTCGCCGCCGTGGTGTTCTCCGGGCAGCGCAACCTGGACCGGGCGGTCGAGTTCGCGGCCGACATCCGGCGGCGCTGCGGACGTTGCTGCCGCCGCAGGTGGCGGCGGCGCACCTGGGGCACCAGTTCGGCGGGGTGTCGCTGGTCGACCACCCGCTGGACGGGCCGCTGCCGGACCTGCCGGAGTCCAACCGTCCCGCAGCGGCCAGGCCGAGGTGTGCCGGAGGGCGCGGGCCGACCGTGCGCGAGCCGGCGGCCGAGATCGGCGACGACGCGGGCACGCTGGTCGGCCCGCCGGAGGAGATCGCCGACCACGTCGAGGAGTGGCACCGGCGCGGGGCGGCCGACGGGTGCACCGCGATCTTCCCGTACCTGCCGGGCGCGCTGGACGGCTTCGCGAGGCCGGCGCTGCCCGAACCGCGCCGGCGCGGCCACCTCCGGCTCACCCGGTGGGCCGGGTCAGGTTCAGCCGCAGCACGACCTCGCCGTCGTCCACCTCGCCGGTCGGCTCGAAGCCGAACCGCCGGTAGAACGGCAGCGGCTCGCCGACGCCGGGCTGGTAGCTGGTCAGCAGCTCGGCCGCGCCGTCGGCCCGGACCAGGTCGATCACCTGCCGCAGCGCCTCGCGCCCGTACCCGTGCCGCTGGTGGCGGCGGTCGATCAGCAGCCGCCACAGGCAGTACGGCCCGAGCACGCCGGGCCGGGGCGGCGCGTTCCAGCTCAGCATCACGAACCCGACCGGCACGTCGTCCGCGTACGCCGCCCGGCACCAGGGCGCGGCCTCGGGCGTCGCCGCCGCCTCGGCCAGCGACTCGGACACCGAGTCCACGAACCGCCGCTGCCGGCGGCGCACCCGCACCCGGCGCACCTCGGTCCGGTTGTCGTCGGTGATCTCCCGCAGGTGGACCCGTGGCGTCACCGACCCGATTGTCCCCGCCGGCCGGTCCCGGGGCGAGGGGGATCGCGGCGCTCGACGCGGGCGGGTCCGGTGATCCACGATGGGCGGGCCGGGGGAGAGGGGGTCGCGGTGGCCGAATTGCCGAGCGAGGCGTCCGTGGTGATCATCGGCGGCGGGGTCGTCGGGGTCAGCGCCGCGTTCCACCTGGCCGAGGCCGGGGTGTCCGACGTCGTGCTGCTGGAACGGGCCCAACTCGGGTCCGGCTCGACCTGCAAGGCGGCCGGCGGGGTGCGCGCCCAGTTCTCCGACGAGCTGAACATCCGGCTCGGCGCGCGCAGCCTGGAGGCGTTCGCCCGGTTCCGGACCCGCCCGGGGCAGGAGATCGACCTGCACCGGGTCGGCTACCTGTTCCTGCTCACCGACCACGACGACGCGGCGGCCTTCGAACGCCACGTCGTGCTCCAGAACCGCCTCGGCGTGCCCAGCCGGATGGTCGACCCGCGCACCGCGCGGGAGCTGTCGCCGCTGGTCGAGGTGGACGACGTGGTGGCCGCCGCGTTCTCGCCGGACGACGGCCACTGCACGCCCGAGTCGGTCGTCCTGGGCTACGCCGTCGCCGCGCGCGGGCTGGGCGCGCGGCTGTTCACCGGCACGTCGGTGGCCGGCCTGGAGGTGGTGGGCGACGAGGTCCGCACGGTGCGCACCGACCGCGGCCCGATCCGCGCCGGCACCGTGGTCTGCGCGGCCGGGGCGTGGTCGGCCGGGGTCGGCGCGCTGGCCGGCGTGGACCTGCCGGTCACCCCGGTGCGGCGGCAGGTGCTGGTCACCGCCCCGATCCCGGACCTGCCCGACCGGCTGCCGATGACCATCGACTTCGGCACCTCGTTCTACTTCCACCGGGAGGGCCGGGGCCTGCTGCTGGGCATGTCCGACCCGGCGCAGGAGCCCGGTTTCCACCTCGACTACTCGCCGCGGTGGCTGCCCGCCCTCACCGACGCCATGGCCCGCCGCGCGCCGCGCCTGCTCGACGCGGGCGTGCACCGGGGCTGGGCGGGCCTGTACGAGGTGACCCCGGACCACAACGCGCTGATCGGCCGGGCCGACTCGCCGTCGAACTTCCTGTACGCCACCGGGTTCTCCGGCCACGGGTTCCTCCAGGCACCGGCCGTCGGCGAGGTGCTGCGCGACCTGCACCTGGGGCGAGCCCCGTTCGTGGACGTGACGCCGCTGTCGGCGAAGCGGTTCGCCGGCGACGCGCCGATCCGGCCGGAGGCGCACATCGTGTGACGCCTACAGGTGGTCGAGCGTCCGGACCAGACCGCGCCACGCCGTCGACGCGTCCTCGGAGGTCCCGCGCGGCCCGTGGAACCACGACGCGAACCCCGCCACGTCCACCAGCGCCCACCGCAGCCAGTACAGCGCGAGCGCGTCGACGTCCGGCACGTGCCCGGTGGTCTCCGCGTACCGCCGCAGATCGTGCCGGGGTGCGGCTCGCCGTGTGTGACCACCGCCCGCCGCCCGGCGGACCAGCCCGGCCGGCCGGTCGAACCCGGCCGGCACCGACTCCAGACCGTCCTACCTGTCCACGGCGACCTCCACGGGCCGCGCGGGCGCCGCCGCCGCGCGCAGAACGGCCGGCGCGGCGACGACCCGGTCCCCCAGTGCAGCTTGTGCGCCAGATCGGCCATGGTCGCGAACCACCGGCCGTCGACCACCCAGTGGAAGTCGCCGAACCCGACCAGCGCGTGGGCACCGACCGGGCCCGGATCCCGAACGCCGCCGGCCCGTCGCGGACCCGGTCCCCGCTCAGATGATTGATTCCAAGGGGTAGGCGCCTGGAGACAGGGGGCGGGGGTGTCGATGTGCGGGTTGTGACGACCGGCATCGACACCCGCGCGACCGCACGTCAGGACCGGCGATCTGCTGAAGGCCGCGCCGCACCTGGCCCCGTGGAGTCCGGGTCGGCATCCGACCCGGGTTGACCGATGCGGAGCTGGTCGCCCCGGGCGGTGATGCGGGCACTGCTCGGGTTCACCTCCGAGGCCAGGTGGCGGTGCCACGCCCGCACCCGCCTGGGGCGCCTGTTCCGATACCTGCCCGGCCAACCCGGCTGCAACAAGCGGCTGTGCAAGGCGTCCGGCCTGCTCAAGGTCGTGATCAGGGTCCTGGCGGTCGACACCGCGCTGTGGACCGACGACGTGTGGGTGGTCGACTCCTCCCCGGTGGAATGCGGTCGGTCCCGCGAGACCACGAAACGCCCGGACCTGGCCGGATGGGCCCGGTACGGCTACTGCGCCGGCCATTCCCGCCGGTTCCGGGGCCACGCCTCCACCTGGTCCGCACCCCGGGAGGTCTGCCGGTCGCCTACGCCCTGACCGGAGCCGAGGCCGACGAACGCACCACCCCGCTCGACATCCTCGACACCGACCCAAGCCGCTGCGCCAGACCGTCGAGTCGATCGACCAGACCCTCAACGCCCGACTCGACCTCGAACGACACGGCGGACGCACACCCGCGGGAGTGATCGCCCGCGTCCCGCAACGCGTCCTCGCCCCCACCGCAGCCATCCGGCACAACGACCACACCGGCCAGCCGATCATGCGCTCGCTGACCGCCTACGACCACCAACCCTTGAAATCAACCATCGCGGCCCCGCCGGCGGCGCGCGCACGTCACAGCCAATCCCGTCGCTTGAACGTCACGTACAACCCGCCGGACATCAGCACCATCGCCGCCGTGGACACCCAGAAGCCCCACACCTCGCCGGAACCGGGGTAGGGCACGTTCTGCCCGTAGAACCCGGTGACGGCGGTCGGCACCGCGATGATCGCCGCCCACCCGGTGACCTTCTTCATGATCAGGTTGAGCCGGTTGCCCTGGATGTTGAGCCGGGTCTCCCGGATGCTCGCGACCATCTCGCGCAGCGACTCGGTCCACTCGCCCGCCCGCAGCACGTGGTCGTAGACGTCCTGGAAGTAGGGCATCAGCGCGCCGTCGACCAGGTCGTGGTCACGGTGCATCAGCCCGTTGACGACCTCGCGCATCGGCAGCACCACCCGGCGCAGCGTGACCAGCGACCTGCGCAGCGCCAACGTCCGCCGCTGCATGTCGACGTCGTCCGGGCGGACGTCGAACACCTGGTCCTCCAGGCGCTCGATGTGCTCGTCCAGCGCCTGCACGGCCTCGAAGTGGCTGTCCACCACGCAGTCGAGCAGCCCGTGCGCCAGGTACCCGACACCGCTCCCGGCCAGGTGGGGCGACTCGTCCCACCTGGCGACGACCCGGCCGATGTCGAACCGGTCGTCGTCCCGCACGGTCACCAGCGCCTGCCTGGTCACGAACGCGGACAGCTCGGCGTGCTCCAGCCGCCCGGTCGGCTCGTCCAGCCGCACCGCGTAGGCGGACAGGAACATGTGCGTGTCGTACTGGTGCAGCTTGGGGCGCTCGTGAGCCTGCAGCGCGTCCTCGACGGCCAGCGCGTGTAGGCCCAGGTCCTCGGCGAGCGCGGCGAGGTCGTCCGGCGACGGTCCGCACAGGTCGATCCACATCAGGACGCCCTCGTCGTGCAGGTGGCGGGCCACCTCGCGGACCGGGAGCCCCTCGGCCTCCAGCACACCGTGCCGGTAAAGGCGTGTCCGTGCCATCGGCCCAGGGTAGATCAACTGGACCGGGTGCGACGGGACGGCGCGGGCTCACCGCACGGCGGGCTCCATCAGCAGGTCGCGCACCGCCCGCCGGGGCGTCGGCGGGACCGGCGAGCCGAACCCGATCCGCAGCACCGCCTGCGGCACCACCATCCCGCCCAGCGCGCGGCGCAGTTCGTCGCGCACCGGCCGCACCTCGATCGGCTGGGACATGAACGACACCGACAGCCCGAGCGCGGTGGCGGTCAGCAGCACCCGCTGCAACGCCTGGCCCGCCTGCCACTCGCCCAGCGGGCCGTCGTAGAACGAGCACAGCACGACCACCAGCGGGTCGGACTCGTAGTCCTTGCCGGGCCCGCGCTCCCCGGCCCGGAAGTCGCGCAGCGCCCACTCGTCCTGCGGCGCGGGGCGGATCCCGGCCGATTCGGCGGGCACCCCGCCGTCGTGCGGCCGGTCACCGGTCCACGCGGCGAGTTCGGCCCGCACGCCGGGGTCGGCGGACTGCGCCCGGTGCGCCCGCGCCACCATCCGCCGCAACCGGAACCGCTCGTCGTGGTCGGCCACGACGTGCAGCCAGGCCCGTTCCCGCTCGGCCGCGCGGACCAGCGCCCGCCGGTGCGCGACCGGCACCGGCACGTCGTGGAACGGCTTGCGGTCGGTCCGCCGCGCGGGCACGGCGGCGAGCAGCGTCCGGGTCTCCTCGTCCACCGGGTACCGCCCGCCCCGCCGCACCTCGGCCACGCCGGAATCGGGCAGCAGCGACACCATCGGGCGGATGCCGCGCGCCTGCAACGCCAGCCGCAGGTTGAACAGCGCCGCCCCGCACGCCAGCCGCAGCTCGCGGTCGTCCGGGTCGGTCGCGGGCAGCCGGCGGGTCGGGTCGGGGTGCAGCTCGATCCGGTCCGGCGCCAGCCGGAACCGCCACGGCTGCGTGTTGTGCACCGAGGGGGCCAGGGTGGCGGTCGTCAGCACCTCGACGACGCCGTCCGGGTCCAGCCCGAGCACCCCGGTCACCTCGTCCATAGCCGACACCTCCGTGCTCGCACCACCGACGTCCACTGTCCGGCCCGGCGCGGCCCGCCCACACGGCCGAAGGTCCCTGACAAGCCGGGACGAGCGGACTTGGCGGTGCGCTGCGGCCGTGGAACGCTACGGTCCGTGGTCGGATCCGAGGACGTGCCCCAGCGCCTGCTCAGCGGTCTGCGGCTGGACGAGCTGCTGGACGAGATGCGCGAGCGCCTGACCGAGATCGGCTCTACCCGGGACAAGATGCAGCGGCTGCTCGACGCCGTGCTGGCCGTCGGGGCGGGCCTGGAGCTGGACTCGACGTTGCAGCGGATCGTGCAGGTCGCCGTCGAGCTGGTCGGCGCGCGTTACGGCGCGCTGGGCGTCCTGGGCACCCGTGACGACCTCTCGGAGTTCGTCTACGTCGGCATCGACGAGGCGACGCGGGCGACGATGGGCCACCTGCCGGAGGGCAAGGGCCTGCTCGGCCTGCTGATCAAGGACCCCCGGGTGATCCGCCTGCACGACCTGACCAGGCACGAGCTGTCCGTGGGCTTCCCGGCCAACCACCCGCCGATGCACAGCTTCCTGGGGGTGCCGGTGCGGGTGCGCGACGAGGTGTTCGGCAACCTCTACATGACCGAGAAGACCGACGGCGCGGACTTCACCCCCGACGACGAGGTGGTCCTGTCGGCGCTGGCCGCGGCGGCCGGCGTGGCGATCGAGAACGCGCGGCTGTTCGAGCGGTCGCGGATGCGCGAGCGGTGGCTGGAGGCCGCCGCGGAGATCAACTCGGTGCTGTTGGGCGGTGCGTCGGCGGAGGACGCGCTGCACCTGATCACGCTGCGCACCCGTGAGCTGTCGGCGGCGTCGATGTCGCTGATCGTGCTGGCCGAGGACGGCGGGCGGCTGCGCATCGCCTCCGGCGCCGGGGCGCACGTGGAGGGGCTGGTCGGCGCGGTGCTCGCGGCTCGCGGCACGGTCGCCGGCGAGGTCCTGGAAGCCAGCACCCCGATGCTGGTCGAGGACCTGGGCGGACGCCTGGGGGAGCGGCCGGTGGCCGTCGGGCCGGGCGTCGTGGTGCCGCTGCGCACCGGGTCGACGGTCAACGGCGTGCTGCTGGCCGCGCGGGACAAGGGCAGCAGCCAGTTCGGTGCGGACCAGGTGCCGCTGCTGGCGTCGTTCGCCGACCAGGCGGCCGTGGCGCTGGAGTTCGCCGAGAACCAGCGCGCCCGGCGGCTGGTGGACGTGCTGGAGGACCGCGACCGGATCGCCCGCGACCTGCACGACCACGTGATCCAGCGGCTGTTCGCCACCGGCATGAGCCTGCAGGGCGCGCTGGCGTCCATCCAGCAGCCGCGCATCCGGGAGCGCGTCGAACGGGCCGTGGGCCAGTTGGACGAGACCGTGCTGGAGATCCGCACGACGATCTTCGACCTCCAGGCGTCCGACGACGCGCCGGGCCTGCGCCGCCGGCTGCTCGACCTGGTGTCCGAGGTGACCTCGGCCGCGGCCGTCACGCCGACCGTCCGGATGACCGGCACGGTGGACAACTCGGTGCCCGACGAGATCGCCGAGCACGCCGAGGCGGTGGTGCGCGAAGCGGTGAGCAACGTGGTGCGGCACGCGCGGGCGACGGAGTTGACCGTGACGGTGGAAGCCGCCGACCGCCTGACCGTGACGGTGGTCGACAACGGTGTCGGCCTGCCCGACCAGGTCGCCCGCAGCGGCCTGCACAACCTCGAACAGCGGGCGGCGGTCCTGGGCGGGACCCTCTCGGTCACCCCCGACACGACCGGCGGCACCCGCCTGGCCTGGCAGGTCCCGCTGCCCTGACCGGCCGCTCGGCGGGGTCACGGCCGGTGAGTGCCGGTCGCCGGCGTGCCGGCGGGCGCGGGTCGGTCGGGCGGCTCGACCGGCCTCGGGAGCCCCGGGGTGGCCGCGGGCCGTCCCGCCGGTGCCGGCAGCGGCGACGGGAGGACGGTCGGCACGGACGACGTGCCGGCCGGGGTGGTGATCAGGACCGCCGCGACCACCGCGACCAGCAGCGCGCCGGAAACGGCGGCCAAGGCCGGCCGGAACCGGTCCACGCCCGCCGTGACGCCGACGCCGGCCGCGAGGTGGACGTCGCCGACGTGCGCCCACAGCCGCTGCTCGCCGGGGTCGACGCCCGGCGCGCAGGCCAGTCCGCCCGCCCGCACCCGGTCCACGGTCGGCGACGCCCGCAGCCGCGCCAACGCCCGGGACAACCGGCTCTTCACGGTGCCCGGAGCGATCCGCAGGGTCGCCGCGGTCTCCGCTTCGGACAGGTCCAACAGGTAGCGGCACACCACCACCTCCCGGTACCGCCCGGGCAGTTCGCGCAGCGCGGCCCGGACCGCGTCCCGACGCTCGGCCGCGACCACGTCCTCCTCGGCGGACGGCCTCCCCGTCACGTCCGCCGAGGAGGACACCCCCAGCCGGGCCGCCAGACCGCTCCGGCGGCGGGCCGACCGCAGGGCGTTGAGCGCTTCGCGGGTCACGATGCTCAACAGCCACGGGCGGAACGACCCGTCGCCGGCGAACCGGTCCAACGTCGAATGGGCCTTCAGCAACGCGTTCTGCACGATGTCGTCGGCGTCCGCGTGGCCCGCGACCAGTGCGGCGGTGCGCCGGGCCGAGGGCAGGTAAGGGCGGACGAGCAACTCGTACGCCCGTGGATCACCCTCGCGCGCCTGATCGACCAACTCCGCGTCCCCCGCCACCGGGCCTCCCCTTCCGAACCTGTCGAGCTTGCGCACCCTCTACACCGCCCGGCCGCGATCGGTTCCCGCAGCGCGCGAGCCGGCCCGAGTGGACTCGCGAACATCGGTGCGGGGGAACGCTTTCCGGACAATTCACACGATCGAGCGGCTCACTCCGGGTGACCGGCCCGGGGTGGGCCGGCGGCGCGTTCGGCCGCACGCTCCGGGAACCGGTTCGTTCCGGTGCGGCCCGCAGCCGCCCGGTGCCGCGGCCCGATCCGGGGGCGCGGCGGCCGTTCGGCCGGTCAGGACCGAGGTGAACGGCGGCAGGGGGCGGCGTGATCGGGGGCCGGTTCCCGGCGAACGGGCTGCTCGCGGTGCTGCCGACTGCGCGTCGGATCATCAGGACATGGGATGCGGAATCCGTGATCGCGGTTCATTGACCTGTGCATTCGTATTCCCGTACGAACTCGACCGGGGCTCTTCGGCGGGTTGACGTGGGCTGTGTGCGTGGGGCACAGTCCGGTGTGCGGGGCAAATCACGCGGCTGCGTCGAGCGGGGGCTCGACGGTGACATCCGGGTGACGGCCGCGAAGGGGGAAAAATGGGGGAGTCCACGTATCGCGTCGTCGTGAACGACGCCGAGCAGTACTCGATCTGGCCCGCCGGCGGGGAGCTTCCGCCTGGCTGGGCCGAGGCCGGCATGGCCGGTACCAAGGAAGACTGCCTGGCGCACATCGACCGGGTCTGGGTCGACATGCGCCCGGCCGGAGTGCGCGCCCGGATCGCCGGGTAGTCGCAGAGCTTCACCACACCCGTCCGCCGCGTGTCGCGCCGGGCAATTCCGCGTGCGTTCTCGACTTTTGTTCAAAGCGCAATCAAAGACCTTTCCCGGATGGTCTCCGGGGTGCCGGTCCGGTGGCCCGCACCCGGATTCCGGCCGTGTTTCTCCTGGCGCGACAGCGCAGAAAGGATGCACCTTGTCGGTCGACAGCGACTGCATCCACCGATGGTTCGAGCGGCAGGTGGGACCGCGCGGCGACGCCGTCGCGGTGGTCTCGGGCGCGGACCGGTTGACCTACCGGGAGCTGGACCTGCGGGCGAACCGGCTGGCCCACCGCCTGCGCGGGTTGGGGGTCGGGCCGGAAGTGCCGGTCGCGGTGTGCGTGCGCCGCTCGACCTGGCTGGTGGTCGCCCTGCTGGCGACCCTCAAGGCGGGCGGCTGCTACCTGCCGCTGGACCCCGCGCACCCGGCCGACCGGCTGGCCGCGATGGCCGCCGACGCCGGGGTGCGCGTGCTGGTCGGCGACGGGTCGGCGGACCTCGACGTGGAGCACGTGGTCGCGCCCGACGTCGCCGACGGGCCGGGCACGCCGCCCGAGGTCGACGGGCTCGCCGCCGACAACCTCGCCTACGTCATGTACACCAGCGGTTCCACCGGCCGGCCCAAGGGCGTGATGGTGGAGCACCGCAACGTCCTCGGCCTGCTCACCGCGACCCGCGACCTGTTCGGGTTCGTGCCGCGCGACGTGTGGACGATGTTCGCCTCCGCCGCGTTCGACGTCTCGGTGTGGGAGATGTGGGGCGCGCTGCTGCACGGCGGCACGCTGGTGATCGTCCCGGACGAGGTGAAGCGCTCGCCCGAGGAGTTCCGCGACCTGCTGCGCGCCGAGCGCGTCACCGTCCTCAACCAGACCCCGGCGGCGTTCGGCCGGCTGGTCGACCTCGACACCACGGGCCTGGCCGTGCGGGTCGTGGTGTTCGCGGGCGAGGAGTTGAAGTTCGCGTCGCTGCGCCCCTGGTTCGCCCGGCACGGCGACCGGAAGCCGTTGCTGGTCAACATGTACGGCATCACCGAGACCACGGTGCACTCGACGTTCCGGGTGGTCACCGCCGCCGACCTGGACACCGCGCCGGGCAGCATGATCGGCGGCGCCCTGCCCACCCAGTCGATCACGTTGGCGCAGCGGGAGATCCACGTCGGCGGGACCGGCGTCACGCGCGGCTACCTGGGGCGTCCGGGGCTCACCGCGCAGCGCTACCTGCCCGACCCCGACCGGCCCGGTCAGCGGGTCTACCGCTCCGGCGACACGGCCCGCGCGGTGGGCGACGACCTCCAGTACACCGGGCGGGTCGACCACCAGGTGAAGGTCCGGGGCCACCGCATCGAACCCGGCGAGGTGGAGGCCGCGCTGCGCGCGCACGGCGGGGTGAAGGACGCCGTGGTCACGGCCCTGCCGGACCAGTCCGGCGACCGGCGGCTGGTGGCGTACCTGCTCGGCGAGCCCGCGCCGGACCTGCGCGAGCACCTGAAGCGGACGCTGCCCGGGTACATGGTGCCGGCGGTGTTCGTCGAACTCGACGCCTTCCCGTTGACCGCCAACGGGAAGGTCGACCGCGACGCGCTGCCGGAGCCCGACGGCGCGCGCCCCGACCTGGCCGAGCCGTTCGCCGCGCCCGCGACACCGCTGGAGAAGGCGATCGCGGAGATCTGGGCGCAGGCCCTGTGGGTGGACGACATCGGTCTGGACGACGACTTCTTCGACCTGGGCGGGCAGTCGCTGCTGGCCACCCAGGTCGCCGCGACGATGCGCGAGCGGCTCGGGGTGCCCGCGTCACTGCGGCTGATCCTGGACGAGACCACGATCCGCTCGTGCGCCAAGGCTTTGGAGCGCAGGTCATGAACGACGAACTCGACGGCGTCGCCATCGTCGGGATGAGCGGGCGCTTCCCCGGCGCGCCGGACCTCGACCGGTTCTGGTCGATGCTGGTCGCCGGCGACGAGGGCGTGAGCCACTACACCGCGGACGAGCTGCTCGCCGCGGGCGTCCCGAAGGACCTGGTGGACGACCCGTCCTACGTGCACAGCTCGCACGCGCTGGCCGATTTCGGGCTGTTCGACGCGGAGTTCTTCGGCCTCACCCGCAGCGAGGCCGACCTCACCGACCCCCAGCAGCGGCTGCTGCTGGAGTGCTCGTGGGAGGCCCTGGAACGCGCCGGGCACCCGGTGCCGGTCGAGCGGACCGGGGTGTTCGCCGGGGTCTCGCACAGCACGTACCTCACCGAACGCCTGGCGGACAACGGGTTCGCGCACCCGATGCAGGTCCGGATCGGCAACGATCCCGGCATGGCCGCGCTGCGCGTGTCCTACAAGCTCAACCTGTCCGGGCCGAGCCTGACCGTGCAGACGGCGTGCTCCTCGTCGCTGGTCGCGGTGCACCTCGCGGGCCAGAGCCTGCTGACCCTGGAGTGCGATCTCGCGATCGCCGGCGGCGCGGCGGTCCGGCTGCTCGGGCCGCGCGGCCACCTCCACGAGGAGGGCGGCATCCACTCCACCGACGGGCACTGCCGGCCGTTCGACGCCGACGCCACCGGCACCGCGTCCGGCGACGGGGTGGCCGTCGTGGTGCTCAAGCGGCTGGCCGACGCGGTGCGCGACGGCGACCACGTGCACGCGGTGATCCTGGGTTCGGCGGTCAACAACGACGGTTCGGCGAAGATCGGCTTCACCGCGCCGTCCACCGCCGGGCAGGTCGCCGTGCTGGACGAGGCGCTCGCCGTCGCGGGAGTGGACCGCGACACCGTCCAGTACGTGGAGGCGCACGGCACCGCGACCCCGCTGGGCGACCCGATCGAGGCCCGCGCGCTGGCCGAGGTGTTCGGGTCGCGGGTCGAGCCGGGCGTGCTCGGGTCGGTCAAGGGCAACGTGGGCCACCTGGACGCCGCCGCGGGCGTCACCGGGCTGATCAAGGTCGCGCTGGCGCTGGAGAACGGGGTCATCCCGCCGACCGCGCACTTCCGCCGGCCGAACCCGGAGCTGGACGCGATGCCGTTCCGGGTCACCGCCGAACCGGTGCCGTGGCCCTCGGCCGCGCACCCCCGGCGGGCCGGTGTCAGCTCCTTCGGCATCGGCGGCACGAACGCCCACGTGGTGCTGCAGGCCGCTCCGGCGCGGCGCGCCGACGAACCGCGACGACGCCTGCACGTGCTGCCGCTGTCCGCGCGGACCGCGACCGCCCTGGACGAGGCGTCACGGCGGCTGGCCGGGCACCTCGCCGGCGCGGACCCGACCGCTGCGGACCTGGCCGACACCGCCTACACCCTCCAGGTCGGGCGGGCCGCGTTCACGCACCGCCGGGCCGTCGTGGCGGACAGCCGGGAGAGCGCCGAAGCCGCGCTGGGGAGTCCGCGCCGGACGGAGGCCGGCGAGCCCTCGGTGGTGTTCCTGCTGCCCGGTCAGGGAAGCCAGCACACCGGGATGGGCGAGCAGCTGCACCGCGACGAACCGGTGTTCCGCGCCGCGTTGGACGAGTGCGCCGAACTGCTGCGCCCGCACCTGGGCTGGGACGTGCGCGAGGTGGCGTTCCGAGGCGAGGACCTGCGGTCCACGCTGCGCACCCAGCCGACCGTGTTCAGCGTCGACTACGCGATGGCGAAGCTGCTGGAGTCGTGGGGCGTGCGGCCCGACGCGCTGATCGGGCACAGCCTCGGCGAACTGGTCGCCGCGTGCCTGGCCGGGGTGTTCGACCTGCCCGACGCGCTGCGCGTGGTGGCGACCAGGGCGGCGTTGATGCAGGACCTGCCGCCCGGCCGGATGGTGGCGGTGCCGCTGGACGAGGCCGAGGTGTCCGCCGCGCTGGCGGGGCTGGGCGGGGTCGAGGTCGCCGCCGTCAACGCGCCCGGCAGTTGCGTGGTCGCGGGCCCCGGGGACGCCGTCGCCGAAGCCCGCTCGCTGTTCGAGGCCAGGGGGTTGGTGGTCAAGGACGTGCCGACCTCGCACGCCTTCCACACCGCGATGGTCGACCCGGCGCTGCCCGGGCTCCGCGCGGCGCTGCGCGACGCCGTCCTGGCCAAGCCCCGGCTGCCGTTCGTGTCGAACGTGACCGGTACGTGGATCACCGACGAACAGGCCGTCGACCCGGAGTACTGGGTGTCGCACACCCGGCAGCCGGTGCGGTTCGCCGACGGGCTGGGCGCCGTCGTCGCGCGCGGGGCGTCGGTCCTGGTCGAGGTCGGGCCGGGTAGTGTCCTCAGTGGACTGTCCCGGGCCCACCCGGCCCGCCCGGCCACCGCCGTGACGCTGCGTCGCGGCGAGCCGGAGGACCGCACGGTGCTGGAGGCGGTCGCGAAGGTCTGGGAGCACGGCGGCGAGGTCGACTGGGCCGCGCTGCACGCCGGCGAGCGCCGGTTGCGCGTGCCGCTGCCGACCTACCCGTTCCAGCGGCGCGAACACCTGGTCACCCCGGCCACGTCGACCCCGCGCCGCGCGCCGGCGCGGTGGACCTCGGCCCCGGTCTGGCTGCCCTCGCGGGCCTCGCGCGGCAAGCCCGCCCCCGCCAAGTGGCTGGTGCTGGCCGACGCGCTCGGCGTGGCCGAGGCGCTGGCCGCCGAACTGCCCGGCGAGGTCACCGTGGTGCCGCCCGGCGGCGACCTGCCGGACGTCCGGCCCGACCGCGTGGTGCACGCCTGGAGCATCCGGGCCGACAGCGGAGCCGACGCGGCGACCCGCTACCGCACCAGCCAGGACGACGGCTTCCACAGCCTGCTGGACCTGGCGCGCGGGCTCGGCCCGGACCCGGTGCGCATCGACGTGCTGACCAACGACCTCCAGGACGTCGGCCCGGTCATCCTGCCGGAGCGCGCGACCGTGCTGGGCGCGGCGACGGTCCTCGCCCAGGAGTACGGCAACGTGACCTGCCACAGCGTCGACGTGACGCTGCCCCGCAGCGGCGAGGACCTGTGGCGGCTGGTGGACCAGCTGCTGGCCGAGCTGTCCGGGCCGCAGCGCGAGGACCAGGTGGCGCTGCGCGGCGAGCAGCGCTGGACCCGGTCCTACGCGCCGGTCGCGCTGCCGGACGCGCGGGCGTGGCAGAAGGGCGCGACCTACCTGGTGACCGGCGTGGACGGCGAACTCGGCCGCGCCTTCGCCGAGGACATGACGCGGGCCGGCGCGAAGGTCGTCACCGCCGAGCCCGGCCGGATCGCCGAGCTGGCCCGCCGGCACGACATCCGGGGCGTGGTGCACGCGGCCGACGTCCGGGGCGCGGGCCTGATCGCGCTCAAGACCAGGGAGCAGGCCGAAGAGGTGCTGGCCGCGCACGTGGCGGCGGTGCTGGAGATCGACGAAGCCCTGCCGGACGCGGACTTCGTGCTGCTGTGCTCGTCGACCACCGGCGTGCTGGGCGGGTTCGGCCAGGTGGCGAACTGCGCGTCGGCGGCGTTCCTGGACGCCTTCGCGCCCGCGCGCGGCCGGCTGGTGGTCGACTGGGCGCAGTGGTCGTGGGACGACTGGCTGGAACGGCAGATGGCCGACCTGCCCGAGGTGCGCGAGCGGTTCCGCCGGCAGCGCCTGGCCGAGGGCATCACCGCGCACGAGGGCGTCGTGCTGGCCCGCGCCGCGCTGGCGGCCGGCCTGCCCCGGCTGGTGGTGTCCACCGTGGACTTCAGCGACTCCTTGGCGGAGAAGGACGAGCTGACCGCGTCGGCGTTCGTGGCCGCCCTGGGCGGCGACACCGACGCGGACGCCGACTGGGACCCGGCGCGGGTGTGGCCGGACGACGAGGTGGCGCGCGGCGTGGCCACGATCTGGCGGGAGACCCTGGGCGTGCCCCGGATCGACCCGGACGACGACTTCTACGAGCTGGGCGGCAACTCGCTGTTCGCCATCCAGATCGTGTCGCGGCTGCGCCAGGTGCACGGCGACCTGCCGATGAGCGCGATCTTCGAAGCGCCCACGGTGACCGCGCTCGCGTCCGCGATCCGGGCGCACCGGGCGGAGGCGATCGGGTTGGACGAGTTCGACGCGCTGCTGCGGGAGATCGAGAACCTGTCCCCGGACGAGGTCGAGGCCCGGCTGAACGGAGAATCCGGTGTCTGACGAACGCCTGCACCGGTTGCGCGAGCGGATGTCGTCGCTGAGCCCGGCCCGGCGCGCGGCGCTGGAACAGGCCATGCGCGACCGCGAGGTCGCCGCGCCGACCGTGAAACCGCCCGCCCGAGCGCCCCGGCGCACCCGGCGCGGCTCCAGCACCATGGAGTTCAGCCTGTTCTTCTTCTCCGGCGACGGTTCGGCGCAGGGGCCGGGCAACTACCGGCTGCTGCTGGACAGCGCCGAGTACGCCGACCGCAACGGCTACTCCGGGATCTGGGTGCCCGAACGCCACTTCGTGGACTTCGGCGGCCTGTACCCGAACCCGTCCGTGCTGGCCGCCGCCATCGCGGTGCGCACCGAGCGGATCCAGATCCGCGCGGGCAGCGTCGCCGTGCCGCTGCACCACCCGGTGCGCATCGCCGAGGAGTGGTCGGTGGTGGACAACCTGTCCGACGGCCGGGTCGCGATCGCGTGCGCGTCCGGCTGGCACCCCGACGACTTCGTGATCGCGCCCGGTGGGCGGGAGCGCTACGCCAGCCGCAAGGACGACATGTTCGACGCGATCGAGACCGTCCAGCGGTTGTGGGCGGGGGAGGCGGTCGACGTGGACGGCGTGCCGGTGCGCACGCTGCCCCGGCCCCGGCAACCCCGGCTGCCGCTGTGGATCTCCTCGCAGGGCAGCGTCGACACGTTCGTCCGGGCCGGTCGGATCGGCGCCAACGTGCTGACCGGCCTGGTCGCCCAGCGGCCCGCCGACCTGCGGGACAAGATCACCGCCTACCGGGAGGCGCTCAAGGAGGCCGGGCACGCCGACGGCCGGGTCACCGCCATGGTGCACACCTTCCTGGGCGCGGACGAGGACGAGGTGCGCGAGCGGGTGCGCGGCCCGCTGATCGCCTACCTGCGCACGTTCCTGGCGCAGCAGGGCAACTTCGACAGCCAGTACAACCGGCTCGACGACGCGGGCCGCGAGGCGATGCTGGCGACGACGTTCGACCGCTACTTCGAGAGCCTCGCCCTGCTGGGCACCCCGGACAAGGGCGAATCGCTGGTCGAGGACCTGGTGGACCTCGGCGTGGACGAGGCCGCGTGCCTGGTCGACTTCGGCCTGGCACCGGAGACCGTGCTGGCCGGGCTGCACCACCTGACCGAACTCAAGGACCGCTACCGAGGAGCCCGGACGTGACCGACCTGTCGGACCGGCTGGCCCGCCTGACCCCGGCCCAGCGGGCGCTGCTCGACCAGCGGATGCGCCGCGACCCGGCCGCGCGGCCGGGCATCGCGCGCCGCGCACCGGGCCGCACCCACCGGCTCACGCTCGACCAGGAGCGGATCTGGCTGATCCACCAGTTCGACCCGACCGACCCCGCCTACAACATCTTCTTCGCCACCCGCCTGCGCGGCGAGCTGGACGTGACCGCGTTGCGGCGCTCGATCACCGCGTTCGCCCAGCGGCACGAATCGCTGCGCACCACCTACGAACTCGCCGACGGCGTGCCGGTGGCGGTCGTGCACGACCGGGTCGACGTGCCCGTCCGGCAGGTCGAGGTGGCCGACGAGCAGGAGGCGCTGCGGCTCGCGGAGGACGAGATCCGGGTGCCGTTCGACATCGCGACCGGCCCGCTGTTCCGGGTCGTGCTCTACCGGCTGGGGGAGCGCGACCACCTGATGGTCGGCTCGATCGACCACCTGGTCTGGGACCGGGCGTCGCTGGGCATCTTCGCGGACGAACTGGTCGAGTACTACACGGCGTTCACCTCGGGCCGCGCGCCGGACCTGCCGGAACTGCCGATCCAGTACGGCGACTACGCCGAGTGGCAGCCGGGGTGGATCCGGGACGAGGTCGCGAAGCGCCACCTGCCGTACTGGACCGAGCACCTCGCGGGCGCGGAACTGGTGCTGGAGCTGCCGACCGACCGGCCGCGCCCGCCCGTGCAGACCTTCAACGGCGCGCGCCACCAGTTCCGGCTCACCGCCGGACTCACCGCCGCCGTCCGCGAGTTCGCCCGCGCGGAGTCGGTGACCGTGAACGTGGCGCTGATGGCGGCGTGGCAGTTGCTGCTGCACCGGCTCACCGGTCAGCGCGACATCATCGTGGCCACCACGTCGTCCACCCGCAGCCGACCGGAGACCGAGCCGCTGGTCGGCTACTTCCTCACCATGCTGCCGCTGCGCGTCCGGGTCGAGCCGGGCGAGGGCTTCCGCGAGCTGGTGAAGTCCGCGCGCGCCACCATGTACGGCGGGTTCGACCACAACGACATCCCGTTCGGCGTGCTGCTGGACGAACTCGACGTCGACCGCGACCCCAGCCGCAACCCGATCTACCAGACCACGTTCATCTTCGTGGACTTCCACCACGAGCAGCGCGGCGAGCTGCCCGGCCTGACCCAGGAATCGCTGCTGCTGGACAACCACACCGCCAAGGACGACGTCACGCTGGGCTTCTTCGACGACGAGGCGTTGGGCGGCAACGCGTTCCTCGGCCTGCTGGAGTACAACACCGACCTGTTCGACCAGGAGACGATCGTCCGGCTGGCCGGTCAGCTGACCCGGCTGCTCGAACAGGCCGTCGCGGAGCCGGCCCGCCCGGTCGCGGAACTGTCCCTCGTGGACGAGGCGGCGGCGCGCCGGCAGCTGGTGGAGTGGAACCGCACGGAGGTCGGCCGCGAACCGGCGGTGACGGTCGAGGAACTGGTGCGGCGGCAGGCGGCGCGGACGCCGGACGCGGTCGCCGTGTCGTGCGGGCCGGCGAGCCTGACCTACCGCGAACTGGTCGAGGCGGCGCAACGGGTCGCGGGCGTCCTCCAGGAACGGGGTGCGGGCCCGGACGCCGTGGTCGCGGTGTGCCTGCCGAGGTCGTGCGACCTGGTGGTGGCGCTGCTGGGCGTGCTGATGTCCGGCGCGGCCTACCTGCCGCTGGACCCGGACCACCCGGAGCGCCGGCGCGCCGGGATGGTCGAGGACGCGGGCGCGCGGATCGTGCTGTCGGAGCTGCCGCCGGGCACCGGCGCCTACCGGCGGCCCGAGGCCGACGACGAGCGCCTGGCGTACGTGATCTACACGTCCGGGTCGACCGGGCGGCCCAAGGGCGTCGAGGTCCCGCACCGGGGCGTGGTCAACCTGCTGCTGGCGATGACCGGCGAGATCGGGCTCGGGCCCGCCGACGTGCTCGCCGCCGTCACGTCGGTCTCGTTCGACATCGCGGGCCTGGAGCTGTTCGGGCCGCTGGTGACCGGCGCGCGGTGCGTCGTGGTGACCAAGGAGCAGGCGCAGGACGGCCGCGCGCTGGCCGCCCTGCTGGCCGACGTCGGCGCGACCGTCGTGCAGGCGACCCCGGCGACCTGGCACCTGCTGGTCGAAGCCGGCTGGCGGCACGGCGAACAGCTGCGGGTCGTGGTCGGCGGCGAGGCCCTGCCGCGCGCGCTGGCCGACCGGCTGGCCCCGGGCCGCACCTGGAACGTGTACGGGCCGACCGAGACGACCATCTGGTCCACCGCGTGGCGGCTGGCCGACGGCGTGATCTCGATCGGCACGCCGTTGGCCAACACGCGGGCGTACGTGCTGGACGAGCGGTTCGCGCCGGTCCCCGTCGGCGTGCCGGGCGAGCTGTTCCTCGGCGGCGACGGGGTGGTGCGCGGCTACCGGGGCCGCCCGGCGGCCACCGCCGAGCGGTTCGTGCCCGACCACCTGTCCGGCCGGCCGGGTGCGCGGCTCTACCGCACCGGCGACCGCGTCCGGCAGCGCGCCGACGGCAGCCTGGTGTTCCTGGGCCGCGACGACGACCAGGTCAAGCTGCGCGGCTACCGGATCGAACTGGGCGAGGTGGAGGCCCGGCTGGCCGACCACCCGGACGTGCGGCGCGCCGTCGCGGTGCTCCGCGAGGACCGGCCCGGCGACCGGCGGCTGGTCGGCTACGTGGAGACCGACCGGCCGGAGCTGCGCACGGCCGAGCTGCGCGCGCTGGTGCGCGAATCGTTGCCCGACTACATGGTGCCCAGCGCGGTCGTGCCGGTCGCCAGGTTCGCGCTGACCACCAGCGGCAAGGTGGACCGCCGCGCGCTGCCCGCGCCGTCGGTGGAACGCGGCGAGGACTACGCGGCCCCGCGCGACCCGGTGGAGCTGGAGGTGGCGCGGGTCTGGGAGGAGGTGCTGGGCACCGGGCCGATCGGCCTGCACGACCGGTTCTTCGACCTCGGCGGCCACTCGCTGCTGGTGCTGCGGCTCATCGCCGAGATCGAACGCCGGTTCGGCCGGGTCCTGCCGATGGCCGCGATCTTCCAGGGCGCCACGGTCGAGCGGTTCGCGCGGATGCTGCGCGAGGGCTACCGGGACGAGGAGCGGGCGCACCTGATCGAGCTGCGCGCCGGCGCTCCCGGCGTGCCGCCGCTGTTCTTCGCCCACCCCGCCGGCAGCGAGGTGGTGTGCTACATGCCGTTCACCAAGCTGCTCGAACCGGCCGAGCGCCCGCTGTACGCGCTGGGGTCGCCGCCGCCGCGCGACGGGCGGTCGCCGTTCGCCACCTTCGAGGAGCGCGCCCGCGCCTACGCCGCGCTGGTCCGCGAGGCCCAGCCCGAAGGCCCGTACGAGCTGGCCGGCTGGTGCTACGGCGGGTCGAACGCCTACGCCGTCGCGCAGGTGCTGGAGGAGCAGGGCGAACAGGTGTCGGTGGTGCTGATCGAGTCGCACCCGCCGGACCTGGAGGACGGCCCCGAACCCGATCGGGCGGAGATCGTCGAGGCCGTGGCGGCCAACCTCCAGTGGGACTACCTCGACGGCAGGCGCACGATCGAGGACCTGCGGGCCATGTCCGACGAGGAGCACCTGGAGTACCTGCTGGCCGTGGCGCGGGCGGGTGACTACCTGCCGCCGGACGCGGGGCGCGAGCAGATCGGCGCCGTGCTGGAGATGTGGATCGCGAACCTGCGCCTGCTGTGGGCCTACCGCCCGGGGCCGCTGCGCGGGAAGGTGACGCTGATCCACGCGGAGCAGGAGGACCGGGGCGCGTTCCGGACCTGGCACTCGCTGGCCCGCGACCTCGACGTGCGCGAATCCCCCGGCAATCACTACACCGTGATGCGGCCCCCGCTGGTGCGGCACCTGGCGGCCGTGTTGCACGAGGTGGCATCGGATGTTTGAGCTTCTCAAGGACAGCACCTACCTGCGCTACTGGCTGGCGGTGGTGGCGTCGTTCCTCGGTGACGCGATGGCGCGGATCACGCTGATCTACGTCGCCGCGACGCTGACCGACGCGCCGACGGCGCTGATCGCGCTGGTGATCATCGCGCAACTGCTGCCGACGGGCGTGCTGGGCGTGTTCGCGGGCCCGCTGACCGACCGGCTGCCCAAGCGGGTGCTGCTGGTCGGCTCCGACCTGGCGCGGGTGGCGATCGTGCTGGCGATGATCCCGGCGCTGCACTCGTCCTGGCTGCTGCTCGGGCTGATCTTCCTGGAGGGCCTGGGCAAGACGTTCTTCGAGACGGCGCGGATCGCCGCGATCCCGGCCATCGTGGGCTCGCACAGCATCCCGTCCGCCGTGGCGCTGTTCCAGAGCACCAACCACACGCTGAACCTGGTCGGTCCGGCGTTGGGCGGCGTGCTGATCGCGATCGGCAGCGTGCCGGTGGTGCTGATGATCAACGCGGGCACGTTCGTGGTGTCGGCGCTGCTGCTGGGCAGCATGAAGGTGCTCAAGGCGGTGCCGGTCGCCGCCGGCGAGCCGCAGCGGTACTGGGCGGCGCTGCGCGAAGGGCTGCGCGAGGTGCTGAAGGTGCCGACGCTGCGGTTCCTGTTCGCCTTCCTGGTGCCGATGATGATCGTGCTGGGCCTGTTCACCACGAACTTCAACGCCCAGCTGCTGACCGTGTTCGGGCTGCCGGCCGCCGAGTACGGGCTGGCGCACGCCCTGTTCGGGGCGGGTGCGGTGCTCGGCGCGCTGTTCGGGCCGATGCTGGTCCGCCGGTACCAGGTGCGCGGGCTGCTGCCGGCCACGGTGGCGCTGTTCGGCGTCTCGCTGGTGGTGCTCGCGCCGACCGAGTGGGCGCGCGGCCAGTTCGGCATCACGGCCGTGGTGACCTGGTGCCTGATCGCCGGGCTCGGGTCGAGCCTGTTCCAGGTGCCGATCGCGAACACCGTCCTGCGCGACCTGCCCGAGGTGCTGCGGGGCCGCGGCGTCGGGCTGCTCAACTCGGTGATGACCTCCAGCATGGTCATCGGGGTGGCCCTGGGCGGCCTGACCGCCTCGTGGGTCGGCGTCGCCGACTCGATCGTCTACGCGGGCGTGGCGCTGCTGCTGTGCGCCTTGGTGTTCGCGCTCCCCGCGCGCCGTGCTCCCCGGCTGGAGGCGACTCATGAGCACTGACCGGTTCCCCCTGTCACCGGCCGCCGCACGGTTGTGGACGCTGTCGCGGATCCGGCCCGGCGACCCGTTCTTCAACCACCCCTTCGCGGTGGACGTCGCCGGCCCGCTGGACGTGGACCTGCTCGGGCGGTGCCTGACCGCGATCGTCGCCCGGCACGAGCCGCTGCGCTCCCGCGTGGCGGACGGGATGCACGTCGTCGAGCCGGCCACCCCGGTCGAACTGTCCGTTGTGGACGGTGTCGAGGAGGACGGCGACCGGTTCGGGCAGCGGCCGTTCGACCTGGCCGCCGGACCGCCGTTCGAGGTGCTGCTGCTGCGCCTCGCGCCGGACCGGCACCGGCTGGTGGTCAACGTGCACCACATCGTCATCGACGGCCTGTCGCTCGACGTGTTCATGACCGAGCTGGTCACCCTCTACGGCGGCGGCGAGCTGCCCGACCTGCCGGTGCGGTTCGGCGACCTGCCGGCGGCCGGTGACGACCGCGAGTACTGGACCCGCCGGCTCGCCGGGGCTCCGGCGGTGGTCGACCTGCCGACGGCCGGGCCGAGGCCGATGGCCACCGACCACCGGGGAGCGCGCCGGACCCGGCTGATCCCCTCCGAGGTGGTGGACCGCGTCCGCCAGGTCGCCCGCCGGGTCCGGGCGACGCCGTACATGGCGCTCAAGGCCGCGTGCGACGTCGTGCTGGCCCACTACGGCAACGACGACGTGCTGATGGGCATGGCGTTGTCCGGGCGGGACTCCACCGCGCACGCCGGGCTGATCGGGTACCTGGTCAAACCGGTGGTGCTGCGCACCGGGTTCCACGACGACCCGACCTTCACCGAGGTCGTGCGCCAGGTCCGCAACGACGTCCTCGACGCGCACGAACACCCCGACCTGCCGCTGGAGGACGTGCTGAGCGCGCTCGCCGTGGTCCGCGATCCCAGCCACCACCCGGTGTTCCAGGTGATGTTCACGCACAGCGTGGCACCCGCGCCGCAGGTCGTCGGCGGAACCACGTTCACCCGGCGGGACATGCGGTTGGAGAGCCTGAAGGTCGAGCTGACGTTCGTGCTCACCGAGACCCCGCAGGGCCTGGAAGCCGCCGTCGACTACCGGGTCGACCTGTTCGACGAGTCCATCGTGGACTCGATGTTGGCGCGGCTGGAGGTCGTGCTGCGGCACGTGGGCGACGACCCCGAACTGCGGGTGTCCGAGCTGCGATCGGCCGGGGTCGACCAGCGCGCCGAGCTGCCGCCGCCGGTGCGGCGGTGCGTGCACGACCTGTTCGCCGAGCGGGTGGCCGAGCGGCCGGACGCCCTCGCCGTGGACGCCGACCAGCGGTGGACCTACCGCGAACTGGACGAGGTGGCCTGCGGCGTCGCCGGTCGGCTCGGTGATTTCGGGGTGGGGCCGGAGGTCCGGGTCGGGGTGTGCGCGGCGAGGTCCGCGATGGTGCCCGCCGCGATCCTCGGCGTGCTCAAGGCCGGCGGCGTGTGCGTGCCGCTCGATCCCGCGCTGCCCGCGTACCTGTTGCGGGCCATGGCCGAGCAGTACGGGCTCGCGGTCGTGCTGGCCGACGAGCGGTCCGAACCGGTGCTCTCGTCGGCGTCGGTGCCGGTGGTGCGCCTGCAACGGTGGCCCGCGCGACCGGTCACCACTGCGGTGACCCCGGCCGACGCCGCGTTCGTGCTGCCCACGGCGGGCGACGACCCGCAAGCGGTCGTCGTGGAGCACCAGGCGTTCGCGAACTCGTTGCGCTGGCAGGGCATCGCGTCCTGGCCGATGGCCGGGCCGCTCGCGTGGGCCGCCACGGTGTTCGAGATCCTCGCACCCCTGACCACCGGTGGCGCGCTCGGCGCGGGCACGACCCTGTTCGACACCCCGGCTTCGATCGCCGAGCAGCACGTCGCCGGACGTCTGCCGGACGCGGTGCGCACGATCGTCACGACCGGCGCGACCCCGCCCGCGTCGCTGGTGTCGGCGTTGCCCCACCTGGACTTCGTCGACCTCTACGCCACCGCCGAGACGTCGGTGGCGCTGGTCGACGGCCGACCGCTCGACGGCGTGCTGGCCTACGTGCTGGACGACCGGCTCCGGCCGGTGCCGCCCGGCTGCGTCGGCGATCTGCACATCGGCGGCCACGGCCTGGCGCGCGGCTACCTGGACGACCCGGCGGCCACCGCGCTGCGGTTCCGCCCGGACCCGTTCGACCCGCGCCGGCGGATCTTCGCCACCGGCGACCTCGCGCGCCGCGACCCCGACGGCACGGTGCACGTGGTGCGGCGCAGCGGCCGGGTCGACCTGGCGGCGGTCGAGTCGGTGCTGCTCGCGCACCCGGCCGTGCGGCGGGCGCACGCGTTCGACGGCGAGGACGGCGTGGTGGCCGTGGCCGTCGTGCGGCAGGGGATGACCGCCCCGGACCTGCGGGACTGGCCGGCCCGGCGGCTGCCCCGGCACACCGTGCCGTCGACCGTGCGGCCGGTGGACGCGCTTCCCGTGCTGCCCAGCGGGAAACCCGACCGGGACGGCGTGCTGCGGCTGCTCGCCGGGACGCCGGAGCAGGCGGGCGAGGAACTCCCGCTGACCGAGACCGAGCGGACCGTCACGCGGGCGTGGACCTCCGTGCTGGGGCGGACGGTCGGCGTGCGGGAGAACTTCTTCGACGCGGGCGGGAACTCGCTGCTGCTCGTGCGGCTGTGCGAGCAGTTGCGGGTCGCGTTCGACCGGCAGGTCGGCGTCACCGACCTGTTCCGGCACCCGACCGTGCGGGCCATGGCCGAGCACCTGGCCGGCACGGCCGAGCAGGCCGCGCCGGACGCCGCCGAACGCGGCCGGGCCCGGCAGGAGGCGCTGCGAGCGCGCGGGAAGGCCCGACAACACCGGTAACGCCGGAGCACATGGGGGAATCCGACAGTGTTCATCGACGACACGCCCGCGCTCGGTCGTGGCTTCGACCGGGACGGCACGACCGCGACCGCGTTCCTGTCCCGGGTGGAGGACGAACTGGCCGCGTTGCCGCCCAAGGCGCAGCGCGACCCCGACCAGCGCCGGTCCGCCGACGCGGTGACCAACGCGGCGCGCACGGTGCGCCGCAGGTTCATCGAGCTGCACGCGGGCAAGGTGCACGGCGAGCTGACCGACGCCGGCCGCGCGCCGCTGCGCCTGCACGACCTGGTCGACCAGGCCACGGAGCTGTGGCCGGGGCTGGTGCCGACCAAGGCCCAGCAGGAACGCGAACGCGTGCTGCCCCAGGCGGAGAAGGAGGGGCGCGAGGTCGACCTCGGGATCTTCTTCTGGGGCCTGCTGCGCGACGCGACCGCCGGCGACCGGCTCACCGAGGCGATGCGCCGGCCCACGCCGCAGGCGATGGTGGCGCTGCCCGCCTTCCGCGCCACCGGGTTCGCCGACCTCGGCGTCGTCACCGTGCGGCGGGAGGACGGCGTCTCGGAGATCGACCTGAAGAACCTGCCGTACCTCAACGCCGAGGACGACGTCGTGGTGGCCGCGCTGGAGGTCGCGGTCGACCTGGTCCTGCTCGACGACGCAACCGCCGTGGGCGTGCTGCGCGGCGGCGCCATGGAGCACCCGCGCTACCGGGGCCGCCGGGTGTTCGGCGCGGGCATCAACCTCACCCGGCTCTACCAGGGCGAGATCTCCCTGCTGGACTTCTTCCTGAGCCGGGAACTGGGCTACATCAACAAGATCGTGCGCGGCCTGGTCACCGACCGGGACGACTGGCTGCCCGACCCGGTGGAGAAGCCGTGGATCGCGGTGGTGGACACGTTCGCCATCGGCGGCGGCGCGCAGCTGCTGCTGGTGTTCGACCACGTCATCGCCGAGCGCGGCGCGTACTTCACGCTGCCCGCGCTGCGCGAGGGGATCATCCCCGGCGCGGCGAACCTGCGGCTGCCCGGCGCGTCCGGGCCCAGGCTGGCCCGCCAGATGATCTTCCGGGACCGGCGGGTGGACGCCGACGCCCCGGAGGCCGCGTGCTTGTGCGACGAGGTGGTGGACGCCGCCGCGCTGTCCGCCCGGACCTCCGCCGCGGCGGACGCCTTGGCCGACCCGGCGGTACTGGCCAACCGGCGGATGCTGCGCCGGTTCGAGGAACCGGAACCCCGGTTCCGGGAGTACATGTCCTGGTACGCCCTGGAGCAGGCGCGGCTGCTGCACAGCCCCGACCTGGTGGCGAACCTGGAGCGGACGTGGGTCGCACGGCACCCGGGAGGCAAGCGGTGACGCTCTACGAGTGGTTCGACGCGGCGGCGCGGAAGTTCCCCGACCGGACCGCGCTGGTGATCGGCGGGCAGCAGTGGACCTACGCCGAGCTGGAGGCGCGGGCGCTGGCCCTGGCCAAGGCCCTCACCGCCGTGCCGGGACCGACGCCGACCCGGGTCGCGTTGGTGACGACCAAGAAGTTCACCGCCTACGCGGGGTGGCTGGCGATCCAGCGGGTCGGCGCGGGCGTGCTGCCGCTCAACCCCGAGTACCCGCGTGACCGCAACCTCGACATCGCCCAGCGGGCCGGGGTGCGGGTCGCCCTGGTCGACCCCGGCGCGGACGTGTTCTCCGCGCTGCCCAAGAGGTTCCGGCCCACCGTGATCCCGTTGGACGCCAACGGGGACGGCGTGCTGCCCGACGTGCCGGAGGATCCCGAACTCGAAGCGTACGTGCTGTTCACGTCCGGCTCGACCGGGCAGCCCAAGGGCGTGCCGATCCTCCAGCGCGGGATCGCGCCGTACGTGGGCTACAACATCGAGCGCTACGAGGTGGACGAGGGTTCCCGGCTCTCCCAGGTGTTCGGGCTGACGTTCGACGCCTCGACGTTCGACATGTTCGTCACGTGGGGCGCGGGCGCGACGCTCGTGGTGCCCGACAAGGAGGACCTCTACCGGCCGGTGGACTTCATCGACCGCAACCGGTTGACGCACTGGTTCTCGGTGCCCTCGGTGATCCGGGTCGCCGAGCAGGTCGGCAACCTGCCGCGCGGGCAGGTGACCACGGTGCGGCACGGCCTGTTCGGGGCCGAGCCGGTCACCGTGCAGGACGCGCAGATGTGGCACGAGGTCGCGCCGCGCAGCCGGTTCCACAACCTGTACGGACCGACCGAGGTCACCATCACCTGCACCGAGTACGAGGTGCCGTTCGACGACCGGGACGCGTGGGCGAACGGCGCGACCGTCCCGATCGGGCGGATGTACCCGACGTCGGAGGGCGTGATCCTCGGCGAGGACGGCCTGCCGGCCGACGACGGCGAACTCTGCCTGCGCGGGCCGCAGCGGTTCGACGGCTACCTGGACCCGCGCGAGAACGCCGGCCGGTTCGTGCGCTACGAGCAGGGCTCGCCGGCCGTCGTGCACGACAGCCCGACCCCGCCGACCCGTGACCTCTGGTACCGCACCGGGGACCGCGTCCGGTGGGAGGGCGCGGAGATGGTGCACCGGGGCCGGCTCGACCACCAGGTGAAGATCATGGGCCACCGGGTCGAGCTGGGCGAGGTCGAGGCCGCGCTGTACCGCCACCCCGACATCGTCGCGGCCGGCGTGGTCGCGGTCGCGGTGGCCGGCGAGACCCGGCTGTGGGCCGGGTACACCGGCAAACCGCTGCCCGGACCGGACCTCGACCGGTGGCTGCGCGACCAGGTGCCCGCGCACATGGTGCCCGACCGGGTCCGGCACCTGGACACCCTGCCGCTCAACGACAACGGCAAGACCGACCGCGCCAAGCTCACGGAGGTGCTCGGGTGAAGCTCGTCGTGGTCTACGACACCGGGAGCCTCGCCCCGACCCGGATCGCCGCGGCCGCCGCGCAGATCGACTGCGAGGTGGTGTTCGCGGTCGCAGACTCCGCGCACTGCCGGGACATGGCGCCCACGCTGGAGATGCTCGGCGCGGTCGTGCCGGCCGACGCCGTCACCGACCTCAAGGCCCTGCGGCCGGACGGGATCGTGACGTTCAGCGAGCACCGGCTCGCGCCCACCGTCGCGCTCGCCGAGGCCCTCGGCCTGCCCTACCACTCGGCGACCGACATCGACGCCATCACCCGCAAGGACCGGCAGCGCGCGCGGTTCGCCGAAGCTGGCCTGGAGTCGATCCGGTTCCGGACGCTGACCTCGGTCGACCAGGTGGACGAGGCCGTCGCGCACGTCGGCGTGCCCGCGATCATCAAACCCGTGCTGGGCGCGGGCAGCCGCAACACGACCGTCGTGCACACGCCCGAGGAGTGCCGGCGGTGGGTCGCGCAGGCCCTGGAGACCGAGGAATCGGTGCTGCTGGAGGAAGTCCTCGTCGGCCGGCCCACCGCGGGGCCGTGGGCGGACTACATCGCGGTGGACTGCGTGGCGACCGGCGACCTGGTGCGGCCGGTGTTCGTGACGAGCAAGTTCGCGCTGGCCGAACCGTTCCGGGAACGCGGCGGCTACGGCGGGCGGTCCGTCGTGCCCGCCGACGAGGTCCGCGAGGTCGAGGACCTGGCGTGCCGCGCGGTGCGCGCGCTGGGCATCCGGCGGGGCCTGGCGGACGTGGAGATCAAGCTCACCGCGCAAGGCCCCCGGGTCATCGAGGTCAACGGGCGGCTCGGGGCGTGGGTCGACGACCTCGCGGTCCGATCGTCCACATCGGACCCGGCGGCGGTGGCGGTGCGGTCCGCCGTCGGTGCGGAGTTCGACCTGGAACCGCGCTACGACGGGCCGATCGCGTTCCACTACGTCGTGATCCCGCCGCTGTGGGCGACCGAGGTGCGGTCCCTGCACGGCGTCGGCCGGCTGCGGCGCACCCCGCACGTCGACCGGATCGCCGTGCTGACCGCGCCCGGCGCGTCGGTCGACTGGCGGATGGGCACCCGCAGCCACGCGGCGTCCGTGCTCGGCCACGTGGACGACCACGACCAGTTGGCGCGGACGATCGCCGCGATCGAGGAGGTGGACTGGATTGACTACCGATGAGCACGACTCCGGGGTGGACCTGCTGATCCTGGACCTGGACGGGGTGCTGGTGGACACCCAGGACGCCGAGGACGGCGCACTGGCGCACCTGGGCGCGCTGATGGGCGTGCACCTGGAGCACCGCGAGGCGCAGAAGCTGTTCTCCGGCAAGAAGGTGCAGGAGTGCATCGACCTGCTGGAGGAGATGGCGCACCGCCCGCCGCCGCCGGACGCCGTGGCGATCGTGCGGGCCAAGTGCCGCGAGCTGATCGGCCCGACGCTGGACCCGGTGCCCGGCGTCCGGGAGGCGCTGGCGCGCATCGGCGTGGACATGTGCGTGGCGTCCAACAGCCCGCTGGAGCTGATCGAGCAGCGGCTGTCCGACTGCGGGATCGTCGACCACTTCGACGGCCGGCTGTACTCGGCCTACGAGGTCGGCGCGTGGAAGCCCGACCCGGGCCTGTTCCTGTGGGCGGCCCGCGACCAGGGCGTGGACGCCGGCCGGTGCCTGGTGGTGGAGGACAGCCGGGTCGGGGTGGACGCCGCCCTGTCGGCGGGCATGAAGGTGTTGCAGTTCAACGTGGTCCCGGTGCGGGCGCCGCACCGCGAGGGCGTGCCGACGTTCTCGTCGATGCACGCCCTGCCGGACCTGGTGCACGGGGGGAGACTGTCATGAGCAAGGTGATGGTGCTGGGTGCGGGCGACCTGGGTCGCCGGGTGTTCCACGAACTCGCGCACGGACCGGGCGACCGGCACGTGCGGCTGGTGGGCCGCGACGAGGACACGACGCTGCGCGCGGCGAACCTCAGCCGGTTCAGCGCGTTGCAGCGCGGCCACCACCCGGTGGTCGACCACGCGACGACCGACCTGAACGACCTCGACCGGACCGCCGAGTGCATCGCGGCCTTCGACCCGGACGTGCTGTTCCTGGCCGCGAGCTTCCAGTCCTGGTGGGTGATCACCACGCTGCCCGGCGCGGCGTTCGACCGGCTGCGCGCGGCCAACTACGGGCCGTGGCTGCCGATGCACCTGGTGCCCGTGCACAAGGCGATGCGGGCGGTCCGGCGGTCGGGCACCCGCGCGGTCGTGGTGAACGCCGCCTACCCCGACGCCGTGCACCCGGTCCTGAAGTCGGCCGGCCTGTCGCCGGACGTCGGCATCGGCAACGTGGCCAACAACGTGCCCGGCATCCGGGTCGCCGCCGCCGACCTGCTCGGCGTGCCGGTGCCCGAGGTCGACGTCCGGCTGGTGGCGCACCACTACGTGTCGCACCGGCTGTCCCGCGCGGGCGACCCCGGCCAGGCCGGGATGGCGCTGACCATCGGCTCCGGCGGCGAGGACGTGACCGACCGGGTGGACACCGCGTCGCTGCTCAAGCGCCTGCCGCTGGAGTACCGCCGGACCGGCGGGATGCCCGGCCAGGCGATGACCGCCGCGTCCGCGCTGAGCGTGCTGGTCCCGCTCGCCGACCGCCGCGACGCCCTGGTGCACGCGCCCGGACCGGGCGGGCTGGTCGGCGGCTACCCGGTGGCGATCGAGGGCGGTCGCATCCGGACCGCGCTGCCGGACGCCGTGTCGCTGGAGGAGGCCGTCGCGGTCAACCTCAGCGGGCAGGTGCGCGACGGCATCGACGCCATCGACGCGGACGGCACCACCCACTTCGAACCGTCCTCGATGGCCGTGCTGACCGCCGAACTGGGCTACGAGTGCCGGACCATGCGGCTGGACGAGGCGGAGGGCCGGGCCGCGGAGATCCGCGAGCGGTTCGAGGTCTATCGCGGTCGCGCGGTCGCCTCGGCGGGCTGACCGCGCGACCGCGCCGCCTCACCCGGCCAGCCGGTACCGCCAGCCGCGCACGTCCTCGACCCGGCCGCGCTGCACGTCGGTCAGCGCGGCCAGCAGTCGGGCCGCCACCGGCCCGGTGCCCACGGCGAACTCGCCGGAGCGCTCGACCACCCGGCCGATCGGCGTCACCACGGCGGCGGTGCCGCAGGCGAACGCCTCGGTCATCGCGCCGGAGGTGGCGTCGGTCCGCCAGTCCTCCAGGGACACCCGGCGTTCCTCGACGGCCAGCCCGAGGTCGGCGGCGAGGGCGAGCACCGAGGCGCGGGTGATGCCGGGCAGCAGCGTGCCGGACAGCGGCGGCGTCACCAGGCGGTCGCCGTAGCAGAAGAACACGTTCATCGCGCCCATCTCCTCGACCCACCGGTGCTCGGCGGCGTCCAGCCAGACGACCTGGCGGCAGCCGTGCTCGGTGGCCTCCACCTGGGCGGCGAACGCTCCGGCGTAGTTGCCCGCGCACTTCGCCTCCCCGGTGCCGCCCGCCGACGCCCGCGCGTACCGGCTGCCCGCCCACACCGCGACCGGCGGCGCGTCGGTGCCGAAGAAGTTCTCGGTCACCAGCGCCAGCACCAGCAAGCGGTACGTGGTGGCGGGCCGCAGCGCGAGGTTCGCGTCCGTGCCGTACAGGATGGGCCGCAGGTAGAGGCTCCGGGTGTCGTCGGCGGGCACCCAGCGGCGGTCGGCGGCCACGAGTTCGGCCAGCGACTCCAGGAACAGCTCCACGGGCGGCTCCGGCATCGCCAGCCGCGCCGCGGACCGCCGGAACCGCTCGGCGTGCTCGACCGGGCGGAACGCGGCGACCGCGCCGTCCGGCTGCCGGTACGCCTTGAGCCCCTCGAACACGATCTGCCCGTAGTGCAGCCCGGCCATCGCCGGATCCATCGGCAGCGGCCGGTAGGGCAGCACCTCGGCGTCGTGCCACCCCCGGTCCGCCGACCACAGGCACGACACCAGGTGCTCGGTCGTCACCTCACCGAACGCGGGCTTCTCGGTCCGCTGCGCCAGTTCCGCTTCGGACAGCCGCTGCTCGTCGGCCAGAATCGTTCTGCTCCAAGCAATCCCCATCCTCACACCATAGGGCGCGGACCGCCCGGCGGTGCGGGATCCACCGCGGTCCTGCGGGGGCGGCAGAACGGCGCGATGGCCTGCACGTGACCGCGTGCACCGTCCGGGTGGCGACTTCCGCCGCCACCCGGGAGCCGAGTCCGAGGCGTCCCGGCGGGACCACGCGCCCAACCTCCGGCGGGTCGCGACCAGCGCACGGGTGACCCCGATCGGGTCATGCGCACCGTGCCGGACGACCCGGCGGTGTCGTGCGCCCGGGTCAGCCGTTCTCCCTGGTCGACGGGTCGGGCTTGCGCAGGCGGGTGGCCAGCACGGCGGCCTGGGTGCGGCGTTCCAGACCCAGCTTGGCCAGCAGGTGCGAGACGTAGTTCTTGATTGTCTTCTCGGCGAGGAACATCTCCTCGGCGATCTGCCGGTTGGTCAGGCCGCGCCCGATGTGGTCGAGCACGACCCGCTCCTGCTCGGTGAGCATCCGCACCGGGTCGCCCTGCTCGCGCTCCCGCCGGATGCGGTTGAGCAGCGCGGAGGTCGAGCGGGCGTCCAGCAGCGACTCGCCGCCCGCGACCGTGCGCACGGCCGAGACCAGGTCGGTGCCCAGGATCCGCTTGAGCACGAACCCGGACGCGCCGGCCATGATCGCGTCGAACAGCGCCTCGTCGTCGGTGAACGAGGTCAGCATCAGGCACTTGAGGTCGGGCAGCCGGGAGCGCAGCTCGCGGCACAGCTCGATGCCGTTGCCGTCGGGCAGCCGCACGTCCAGCACGGCCACGTCGGCCCCGCTGCCCGGCACCCGGGCCAGCGCCTCGGCCACCGACCCCGCCTCGCCGACCACGTCCAGGTCGTCCGCGCTGTTCAACAGCTCCCGGACCCCGACCCGGACCACCTCGTGGTCGTCCACGAGGAACACCTTCGCGCCCACCTCAGCCATCCACGCCTCCACGACCAGGGTATGGGGTGTCACCGGCGCGCGTGTCGCCCGGTCGGGCGTGGCCGCCTCAGCGCCACCACCGCGAGCGCGGTCGCCGAGGTGACGGCGAGCACCCCGGCCGCGGCGTGCAGCGTCAGGTCCCAGTCCGATCCGCAGTACCAGTTCATCCCCACTCCTTCCGCCGTCCATTAGGCCATCCGGGGCACGGGCGGGACGCGGTCCTTGGTCCTCGACCGACCGGGACCTAGGACCACTGCCGACCGGCGGGCGCCCGCCTAGCGTCGGGGTTGTCGACGCGCGCGTTCCGCCGTCTTCGGAAAGGATTGGGTTCATGAGCGTTCCGATCGTGGTCGGTGTGGACGGTTCGGCGTCGGCCTTGTCGGCGGTGAAGTGGGCCGCCGAGGAGGCCGCCCGGCACCACGTGCCGGTCAAGCTGGTGCACGCCTACCTGGTGCCCGGCCGGGGCTACCCGGAGATCGTCGTGACCGGGCAGGAGGTGCGCGAGGCGCTGGAGGAGCAGGGCCGGCAGTGGCTGGCCGAGGCGGAGGCCGCCGCGCGCGCCGCGGCACCCGGGATCGAGGTGTCCGTGGCGCTGGAGCACTCCGGCGCGGCCGGGGCGATGCTCTGGGAGTCCAAGCGCGCCCGCGCGGTGGTGCTCGGGTCGCGCGGGCTCGGCGGGTTCACCGGCCTGCTGGTCGGGTCGGTCGCGGTGGCGGTGTCCGCGCACGGCGAGTGCCCGGTGGTCGTGGTGCGCGAGACCGTGCCCGAGGACGGGCCGGTCGTGGTCGGCGTGGACGGCTCGCCCGCGAGCGAACGGGCCGTGGCGTTCGCCTTCGAGGCGGCGTCGATGCGCGAGGTGCCGCTGGTCGCGGTGCTGGCCGGCAACGACTTCGTGGTGGACGGCGCGTTCGGCGGTCCGCTCGCGGTGGACTGGGAGCGGATCGAGCAGGAGGAGCGCGTGCTGCTCGCCGAGCGGCTGGCCGGGTGGCAGGAGAAGTTCCCGGACGTCGAGGTCGACCGGCTGGTGGTGCAGGACCGGCCCGCGCGCGCCCTGCTCAAGCTCGCCGAGCGGGCGCAACTGCTCGTGGTCGGCAGCCGGGGTCGCGGCGGGTTCAAGGGGATGCTGCTGGGCTCGGTCAGCCAGACCCTGGTGCACCACGCGCCGTGCCCGCTGGCCGTGGTCCGACCGCCCGCGACCGACTGACCGACCGCGCGTGGGCCGGGCCCGCACCGGGTAGCCCGCGGCGGAGCGTGAACCCGAGACAACCGAAACCCAGGGGAGAGGGCTCCGGATGACGGACCTGTCACTGGTCGACGCCTACTGGCGCGCCGCGAACTACCTGTCGGCCGGTCAGATCTACCTGTTGGACAACCCGCTGCTGGCGGAACCGCTGACGGCGGAGCACATCAAGCCCCGGCTGCTGGGCCACTGGGGCACCACGCCGGGCCTGAACTTCCTCTACGCCCACCTCAACCGGGTGATCCTGGAGCGCGAGCTGGACGTGCTGTTCGTGACCGGCCCGGGGCACGGCGGTCCGGCGCTGCTGGCCAACACCTGGCTGGAGGGCTCCTACCCGGAGAACTACCCGGACGTGCCGCGCGACGAGCACGGGATGCGCCGGCTGTTCCGGCAGTTCTCCTTCCCCGGCGGGGTGCCCAGCCACGTCGCGCCCGAGGTGCCGGGTTCCATCCACGAGGGCGGGGAGCTGGGGTACTCGCTGGCGCACGCGTTCGGCGCGGCGTTCGACAACCCGGACCTGCTGGTGGCGTGCGTGGTCGGCGACGGCGAGGCGGAGACCGGCCCGCTGGCGGCCAGTTGGCACGGCAACAAGTTCCTCGACCCGGCGCGCGACGGCGTGGTCCTGCCGATCCTGCACCTCAACGGCTACAAGATCGCCAACCCGACCGTGCTGGCGCGGATCCCGCACGAGGAGCTGGACGCGCTGCTGCGCGGCTACGGCTACGCGCCGTCCTACGTGGAGGGCGACGACCCGGCGGCGATGCACGCGCGGATGGCCGAGGTGCTCGACGGCGTGCTGGACGAGATCCACCGGATCAAGACCGCGGCCGCCGGGGCGGACCGGGAACGCCCGCGCTGGCCGATGATCGTGCTGCGCAGCCCGAAAGGCTGGACGGGCCCGGCCGAGGTGGACGGCCTGCCGGTGGAAGGCACGTGGCGGGCCCACCAGGTGCCGCTCGCGGGCGTGCGGGACAACCCGGAGCACCTGCGGCAGCTGGAGGCGTGGCTGCGGTCCTACCGGCCGGAGGAGCTGTTCGACGCGGACGGCAGCCCGAAGCCCGAGCTGCTCGCGCTCGCGCCCGGCGGCACCCGCCGGATGGGGTCGACCCCGCACGCCAATGGCGGCCTGCTGCTGCGCGAACTGCGGCTGCCCGGGGTCGCCGCGCACAGCGTCGAGGTGACCGAGCACGGCACCACGACCTCCGAGCCGACCCGCGTGCTGGGCCGGATGCTGCGCGACGTCGTGGAACTCAACGCCGGGCAGGAGAACTTCCGGCTGTTCGGGCCGGACGAGACCGCGTCCAACCGGCTGGACGCGGTGTACGAGGCGACCGACAAGCAGTGGCAGGCCGAGGTGCTGCCGGTCGACGAGCACCTGGCCCGCACCGGCCGGGTGGTCGAGGTGCTCTCCGAGCACATGTGCCAGGGCTTCCTGGAGGGCTACCTGCTCACCGGGCGGCACGGCCTGTTCAACTGCTACGAGGCGTTCATCCACATCGTGGACTCGATGTTCAACCAGCACGCCAAGTGGCTGGGCACGAGCCGGCGGCTGCCGTGGCGGCGGCCGGTGGCGTCGTTGAACTACCTGCTGTCCTCGCACGTGTGGCGGCAGGACCACAACGGGTTCTCGCACCAGGACCCGGGGTTCATCGACCACGTGATGAACAAGAAGGCCGAGGTGGTCCGGGTCTACCTGCCGCCGGACACCAACACGCTGCTCTCGATCGCCGACCACTGCCTGCGCAGCCGCGACTACGTCAACGTGATCGTGTCGGGCAAGAACCTCACCCCGGACTGGCTCGGCCCGCAGGAGGCGGCGCTGCACTGCGCGCGCGGCGCGGGCATCTGGGACTGGGCGGGCACGGCGGACGCCGAGCCGGACGTGGTGCTGGCGTGCGCGGGCGACGCGCCGACGCTGGAGGTCATGGCGGCGACCGCGCTGCTCCGCGAGCACCTGCCGGAGCTGCGGGTGCGGGTGGTCAACGTGGTCGACCTGATGCGGTTGCAACCGGAGACCGAGCACCCGCACGGGATGCCGGACCGCGAGTTCGACGCCCTGTTCACGGCCGACCGGCCGGTGATCTTCGCCTACCACGGGTACCCGTGGCTGATCCACCGGCTGACCTACCGGCGCACCAACCACGCCAACCTGCACGTGCGCGGCTACAAGGAGGAGGGCACCACGACCACGCCGTTCGACATGCTGGTGCTCAACGACATGGACCGCTACCGGCTGGTGATCGACGTGATCGACCGGGTGCCCGGCCTGGGGCCGCGCGCCGCCGGGGTGCGCCAGCGGATGCAGGACCAGCGGACCCGGCACCACTCCTACATCCGGGAGCACGGCGAGGACCTGCCCGAGGTCCGCGACTGGGCCTGGCCGTACTGATGCGCGTGCTGGTGGTGAACGCCGGTTCGTCGAGCCTGAAGCTGTCCGTGCTGGACGGGGACGACGTGGTGGCCCAGGAACACCTGGAGCGCTGGGACGGGACCGGCGGCGTGGCCGAGTTCCTCGCCGACGCGCCGGACGTGGCCGCCGTGGGCCACCGGGTGGTGCACGGCGGCCCGGACTTCGCCGGGCCGGTGGTGCTCGACGCCGGGACCCGGGCAGCGGTCGAACGCCTCACCGACCTGGCGCCGCTGCACCAGCCGCGCGCGCTGGCCGGGATCGACGCGGTCGCCGCGCTGCTGCCGGACGTGCCGCAGGTCGCGTGCTTCGACACCGCGTTCCACCACACCATGCCGGGCTTCGCGACCACGTACGCGGTGCCGGCGCGGTGGCGGGACGAGTGGGCGGTCCGGCGCTACGGCTTCCACGGACTGTCCCACGCCTACGCGTCCCGCCGCGCCACCGGGCTGGCCGGCGGTTCGCGGGTGGTGACGTGCCACCTGGGCGCGGGCTGCTCGCTCGCCGCCGTGCGGGACGGCCGGTCGGTGGACACCACGATGGGCTTCACGCCGTTGGCCGGGCTGGTGATGGCGACCCGCAGCGGGGACGTCGACCCCGGGCTGCTGGTGTGGTTGCTGCGCAACGGGAAGCTGTCGGCGGCGGAGCTGGAGGACGACCTGGAGCACCGGTCCGGCCTGCTCGGCCTGTCCGGGAGCGCGGACCTGCGGGACGTCCACCGCGCGGGCACGCCCGAGGCGGCGCTGGCCGTGGAGGTGTTCGTGCACCGGCTGCGGCAGGGGATCGCGGCGATGGCGGCCTCGCTGGGCGGGCTGGACGTGCTGGTGTTCACCGGGGGAGTGGGCGAGCACGACGCGGTCGTGCGCGGGCGGGCCGTCGAGGGCCTCGGGTTCCTGGGCGTCGAGCTGGACGCGCGGCGCAACGCGGGACGGTCGGGCGACGAGGTGATCAGCGCCGACGGGTCGTCGGCCGCCGTCGTGGTGGTGCGGGCGCGGGAAGACCTGGAGATCGCCGCGGGCGTGCGGCGCGCGCTCGGCTGAACCGTCCACGGCGGACGGTACCCGTGCGGACCGGCGTGTTCAGGATGTGGGAGGCGGTGGACAGCGGGTTGCGGTCGAACGGATGATTCGGCCGTTTACGAACCGCTGTGACCTGGGGGCCCGCGCATGTCGGCATCACTGGACCACCCGGCGTGGGCGTCGTTGACCGGCGCGCACGCCCGCTTCGCCGAGCGGCACGGGCAGGTGGTGCGCTACCAGTCGGACGTCGCGCCGTTCCTGGCGCTGCCGCCCGAGCCGGACGAGCGGGTGTGGGACGACGTCGCCGCCCTGGTCGGGCCCGGCGGGGTGACCGGGCTGAGCAGCCCGACCGGCATCGTCCCGCCGGTCGGCTGGGAGGTCGAGTTCCGCGGCGCGGGCGTGCAGCTGGTGGACGACGGCGTGCGGGCCGCCGAGGACCCGGAGGCGGTCCGGCTGACCGCCTCGGACGTGCCGGAGATGCTGGAGCTGGTGGAGCGCGCCAAGCCCGGCCCGTTCCGGGAGCGGACCATCGAGCTGGGCACCTACCTGGGGATCCGGCGGGAGGGCCGGCTGGTCGCGATGGCCGGCGAGCGGATGCACCCGCCGGGGTGGACCGAGATCAGCGCGGTGTGCACGGACGCGGAGTACCGGGGGCAGGGCCTCGCGACCCGGCTGGTGCTGGCCCTGGCGGCCGGGATCCGGGCGCGCGGCGAGCAGCCGATGATGCACGCGACGGCGGACAACACCAACGCGATCCGGCTCTACGAGTCGCTGGGCTTCCGGCTGCGCCGCAAGTCGGAGTTCGTGGCCGTGCGGGTGCCGCCGGCCGAGGTCGCCTGACTTCGGCGATCCGGCCCGGGGCCGCCGCCCGGCCGGGCAGAGTGGTCGTCATGAGCGACGATCGCGACGTGATCGCCCGGCTGGAGCGGGTCGAGGCCGAACTGGCGCTGCGCAGGCTGGTGGGCGAGTACTGCGTGGGCGCGGACCACCGCGACCTGGACCTGTGGCGCGCGGTGTGGACGCCGGACGCGGTGTGGGCAACCAGCCCCGAGCCCGAGCACGTGTTCAGCGGCGTGGAGGCGATCTGCGCGGCCGTCCAGCGGCAGTGGCGGGCGTTCCGGTTCATGCAGCACGGCACGGTCAACCACGTGGTCGACCTCGACGGCGTGCAGCGGGGTGCGGCGTCCGGTCGCAGCGACGTGATCGTGCACGTCCGGCTGGCCGACGACACGTGGGTGACCGGCGGGGGCACCTACCTGGACGAGTACCGCCGGCACGACGGCCGGTGGCGGATCGCGCGGCGGACCGTGCGCCGGCCGTTCGAGGTGGGCCCGCTGCCGAGCTGGGTGCCCGTGCCGGCGGCCGGGTGAGCGCCCGGTCCGCCGCGCACCGGGGCGGCCGGCACAAGATGTCACCAACTATGCGCACTATTGCTCGATAGAAGTCACTTCTGCTTAACTTCGCGCAGTCAGCATCGCCCCGCGCCGCCCCACGCCTGGACGAGGAGATGTGATGAAGCGTCGTGACCTGCTCAAAGCGGCCGCCGCCGGCTCCGGTCTCGCGTTGTTGCCGGTGAGCCTCCAGCGGGCGTTGGCGATGGAGGCGCCGACCGGCGGTCTGGAGACGATCGAGCACGTGGTCGTCTTCATGCAGGAGAACCGGTCGTTCGACCACTACTTCGGCACCCTGCGCGGCGTGCGCGGCTTCGCCGACCCCACCGCCATCACCCTGCCCAACGGAAAACCGGTGTTCCGCCAGCCCGACGGCGCGGGCGAGGTGCTGCCCTACCGGATCGGCGACGAGTTCATGTCCGGCACCCCGCACGGCTGGGCCGACGGGCACGCCGCGTGGAACAACGGCCGGCACGACCAGTGGATCCCGCAGAAGGGCGTCCGCACCATGACCTACCTGGACCGGGCGGGTCTGCCGTTCTACCACGCGCTGGCCGACGCGTTCACCGTCTGCGACGCCTACCACTGCTCCGAGGCGGGACCCACCAACCCGAACCGGTTCTACCTGTTCTCCGGCACGATCGGCTACGAGCCCGGCAGCACCACCAAGCGCGCCATCGGCAACGACAGCTGGCAGAACCCCGGCCACACCGGCTACACGTGGACCAGCTACGCCGAACGCCTCCAGCTCGCGGGCCGGTCGTGGCAGGTCTACCAGGAGTGGGACAACTACGGCGACAACTCGCTGGACTACTTCGCCACCTTCCTCGCCGTCGGCCGCAAGGCGCTGGCCAGGACCAAGGACTCGGCGGGCCGGCCGTTCACCAAGCTGGAGTACTTCTACTACGACGTCACCTCGGCGGCCCCGGCCCGCCGGGACGAACTGCTGGCCCAGCTCGACCAGGGCGTCGCGACGCTCACCGCCGCCGAACGCGCCCTCTACGACCGCGGCCTGGCCCGTCGCCGCCCCGGTCAGCTCGCCTCCGCGTTCCGCGCGGACGTGAACGCGGGCCGGCTCCCGGCCGTGTCGTGGGTGGTCGCGCCGGAATCGCAGAGCGAGCACCCCGACTGGGGGCCCAACACCGGGGCCGAGCTGGTCAAGCAGGTGCTCGACGCGCTGGCGACCAAGCCCGAGGTGTGGAACCGGACGGTGTTCCTGCTCAACTACGACGAGAACGACGGGTTCTTCGACCACGTCCCGCAGCCCGCGCCGCCGGTGTCCACCTCGGACGGCCTGTCCACGGCCGCGACGACCGACGAGATCTACGGCGGGCTGCCCATCGGCCTGGGGCAACGCGTTCCGCTGCTGGTCGTCTCGCCGTGGAGCCGGGGCGGCAAGGTGTGCTCCGAGGTCTACGACCACACCTCCGTGCTGCGGTTCCTGGAGAAGTGGACCGGGGTCGCCGAGCCGAACATCTCGCCGTGGCGGCGCGCGGTGTGCGGCGACCTGACCGCCGCCTTGGACACCGCCGCCCCGAACACCGCCTACCCGCCGCTGCCCACGCCCGTGCCGACCGGGGGAAGCCGCCCGACCTCGCCGAAACCCCCCGCCGCGCAGACCATGCCGGTGGTGGAGACCGGCGTGCGCACCGCGCGGCCGCTGCCGTACCGGCTCACGGTGTCCGGGCGGGTGGCGTCGGACAGGTTCTGGATCGACTTCCGCAACACCGGCACGGCCGGCGCGCACTTCTACGTCTACGCCAACGCGTTCCGCACCGACGGCCCGTGGCGCTACACGGTCGAGGCCGGCAAATCCCTCGCCGACTACTGGCAGGCGGGCGCGCCGACCGGCGCGTACGACCTCGACGTGCTGGGCCCCAACGGTTTCCTGCGGCGGTTCGCGGGCAACCGGGTCACCGCGACCACGTCCGGCAACGCCAACCCCGAGGTGGTGCTGCGCCAGGGCGACGGCGTGGTCTGGCTGACCATGACCAACACCGGCGGCAAGCCCTGCACGCTCACCGTGCGGACGGACAACCGGGGCGGCGGGCCGTGGACCTACACCGTGCCGCCGGGCGGCGGCGCGGAGGACTGGTTCTCCGTGGGCGGCGGCATGAACGGCTGGTACGACCTGACCGCGACCGGCCCGGACGGCTTCGCGCGGCGGTTCGCCGGGCACGTGGAGACCGGCGCGGAGAGCACCAGCGACCCGGTGATGGGGTCGGGACGGCTGGACTGCGCGGTCGACCACGTGGACAGCCAGGAGAGCGGTCCGAACGGGGCCGGCGCGAACGCGGCCGACGGCCGGCCGGACACCATGTGGCACACCAGGTGGTCCGGCGGCACCGACCCGCTGCCGCACGAGGTGCGGCTCGACCTCGGGCGCGCGCGGACCGTGACCGGGCTGACCTACCTGCCGCGCCAGGACGGCGGCGTCAACGGCCGGATCGGCCGGTACGAGGTCCACGTCAGCCAGGACGGCGCGAACTGGGGCGGCGCGGTCGCCGCCGGCGCGTTCGCCGACGACGCGGCGGCCAAGACGGTCCGGCTGTGGCCGGTCGCCGCCCGGTACGTCCGGCTGCGGGCGTTGAGCGAGGCGGGCGACCGGGGGCCGTGGACCTCGGCCGCCGAGGTGGTCCCGCTCGGCTGGTGAAACCCGGGCGGTGCCGGTCCGGAGGCCGGCACCGCCCGCGGACCGCTACGGGGCGGGCGAGTCGGTGAGCGTGGCGACGTAGCCGTGCTCGACGATCCGCTGCGCCGCCTCCTTGTAGACCGCCGGGTCCTCGGGCGCGAGCGTGGCGAGACCGTCCACGTACCGGTTGTACATCGAGAACGCCGCCGCGATCAGCACCGTGTCGTGGATCTCCAGGTCCGTCGCGCCCTCGGCGCGGGCCTCGTCCACCAGCAGCGTGGTGACCTTGCGGCCGGACTCCCGCACCGCCGCGGCGATCTTGAGCAGCGCCCGGAGCTTGTCCGAGATGGGCGCGCCGTACGGGTCCTTGCGGACCTCCTTGACCAGCGCCAGCCCGTCGTCGAGCTGGGCGGCGGCGAACGCCGAGTGCGACTCGCAGCAGAACGCGCACTCGTTGAGCCCGGACACGTACGCGGCGATGAGTTCGCGCTCGCCCTGCGGCAGGGAGTGCGGCGCGCGCAGCAGGGTCTCGGCCAGCTGGTTGAGCGGTCCGGCGGTCTCCGGCCGGAACCGCATCGGGCCGGAGATGCCGGGGAACAGGGACTCGTCCACGCCGAAGTCGATATGCGCCATGACCACCAAGCTAGCGCCCGGTCCGCGGTCGGCGTGCCCCGAAACGGACCAACCCGGGACTCCTCGGCGTCCCGGCACGAGGGGGACCGGACGTCCCCGCTTCGCCGGCGTCGGGCGGCGGCCGGGGCGTCACGGCGTGACCGGGCCGTTGGTCAGCCCGTTGAGCGCGCGGGTCACCGTGTTGGACGCGTGCACCACGTTCGGCAGGGCGGCGCACTTCGACACCGAGGTGATCTTGATGGCGTACTGGCCGACGCCGCCGAGGTCCGAGCGGTTGTCGCGCCACACGTTCCCGCACCCGTTGGCGAACGACGGGGTGGTGGCCGGGTTGTGCGTCTCGTAGCCGTTGGCGAACGTGCCGGGGGAGCCGAAGGTGCCGGTGTTGCCCTCGATCCGGTAGCCCACGCCCTTCACGTCGATCCACGAGTCGGCGGAGTTCTGCCCGGAGATCCCCCTGCCGTCGAACGCGTTGCCGCGGATCACGCCGTCGAACGTGCCCTCCTTGACGTCGATCGGCTCGGCCGCGACGTTCGGCCCGATCCGGTTGCCCAGCACCTGCACCCGGTCGCTGCGGTCGACGCCGCCGGAGTTGCCGTGACAGGCCCAGTTGGAGTTCGCCGACCCGAGGTAGACGCCCTCGCCGTAGCCGGGCTGCGCCAGCCCGGTGTCGGTGACGGTCGAGTCGCGCAGCACGCTGTCCGCCGACGAGCGCCGGAAGTGCACGCCCTCCTCGTCCACGTGGTGCACGGACACCCGCGAGATCACCGTGTGGTGCGAGTTGTCGGCGACGATCCCCTTCTTGGACTCCCGCACGGTGAACCCGGTCAGGTTCCAGTACGGGGCGTCGTAGAGCCACAGGCCGTAGCCGGGGTCCCAGCCCGGGGTCGGTGCCGGGCAGCCCGGCGCGTCGCCGGACGGGCCGTCGTTGACCAGCACGGCGTCGGCCGGGCCGGTGAGCGTGATCGGCGCGGCGGACGTGCCGGGCCGGGTGGCGACGAACGAACCCCGGTACACGCCCGCCGCGAGCCGGATGGTCCGGCCGGGCGCGGCGGCGGCGAGCGCGGCCTGGAGCTGCGCCGCCGTGGAGACGTCCACAGTGGACCCGCCGGCGGCCGGGGCGGTCCGGGCGGCGACCGGGGAACTGGCCGGGGAGGTGTTGCCCGCCGCGTCGCGGGCGCGGACGGTGAAGGCGTAGGCGGTGTCGGGGGTGAGCGCGCCGACCGTCGCCGAGGTCGTGGTGGAGGTGGCGACCACGGTCGAGCCGTGCAGCACCTGGTACTCGGCGACCCCGACGTCGTCCGTGGAGGCTTGCCACAGCAACGAGATCGAACTCGACGTGGCACCGGTCGCGAGCGGCAGGCCGGGCGTGCTCGGCGCGTCGGTGTCGGGGGCCGGGCCGCCGCCCGCGCACGGCGCGCCGTCGACGGTGCACCCGGTGGGCACGCCGAGCCCGGTGACGTTGAAGCCGAATCCCGCCGTGCCGCCGGGGCGGATCCTCCCGTTGGACCCGGCGTTGGCGAACCGGAAGTGCTGACCGGTCCGGGTGGGCACCGAGTTCCACGAGTTGGTGACCGCCGAACCGGACGGGAGGTCGAACTCGACCACCCAGCCGGTGCTGTCGGCGTCGCCGGTGTTCGTCAGGGTGAACTTGCCGCCGTACCCGGTGCTCCACACCGAGTCCTGGCTGAACCGCGCGGTCACGCCGGCCGCCGCGGCCTGGGCCGGTGCGGCGGGGGCGGTGGCGCAGACGACCGCGACGACCGCCGCTGCGAGACGTTTCCTCATGCCGAGGACACCCTTCCGGGCAAGGGGTCGAGTGTCGCGGCACACACCCGTGGTCGGGACAGTTATAAACACGCCGTCCGGCGGAGTCAACGGCAAGGGGTCCGGGTGCTCAGGCGCGTGGAACGGGCCTCGACTCCCGCCGGCCCAGGAACCGGCGCGCGGCGGGTTGGCCGAGCAGCACGCCGACGAGCACCAGCGCGAGCCCGAAGCCCTGCCGCGCGGTCAGCGGCTCGCCCGCCACGGCCATCCCGAGCACCACGCCGGTCACCGGGTTGAGCAGGCCGATCAGCCCGACCGTGCCGGCGTCGAGGTGCCGCAGCCCGGTGAACCAGGCGCTGAACGCGACCGCCGTGGCGATCACCGAGACGTAGCCGAACGCGGCCGCGCCGCTCGCGGTCAGCGGTGGCGGGCCGCCCTCGACCACCACCGCGGCAACGGTCAGCACCAGCCCGCCGGCGATCAGCTGCCACGACGTCACCGACAGCACGTCGGCGTCGGTCGCCCACTTCTTGGTCAGCACGTGCCCGGTTGCCGACAGGAGCATGGCGGCGGCCGACGCGGCCACGCCCAGCGGGTCCACCGCGCCGATCCCGGTCACCAGCATCAGCACCACGCCGCCGATGCCGACCACCGCGCCCACCACCGACAGCGCGCGCGGCCGCTCGGCGAGCGCGAGCCAGGCCACCGCCATCATCGCGGCCGGCGAGACGGCCATGATCGTGGCCGCGAGGCTGGTCGGCAGCAGTTGCGCGGAGACGTAGACCAGCGCGAAGAACGCGCCCATGTTGAGCGTGCCCAGCACGGCCGCGCGCCACCACCAGTCGCCGCGCGGCCGTTCCCGGCGGACCGCCAGCAGGAGCAGGCCGGCGGGCAGCGCGCGCAGGGCCGAGCCCCACAGCGGCTGGTCGGCGGGCAGGAACTGGTGGGTGACGTAGTAGGTCGATCCCCAGGCGATCGGCGCGACCGCGGTGACCAGCGCCCACCGGGTGGTAGCTTCCATGGAAGCAATATAGCTTCCGTGGAAGGTATATTGTCGTGGGGTGAGCGGACACCAGGACCACGTGGCCCGGATCCAGGCCGAGTGGGCGCGCGAACGACCGGAGCTGGACGTCTCGCCGCAGGGCGTCATCGGCCGGCTGCACCGGCTCGCCGCCGCGCTGACCGAGCAGCTGGCCGTGGTCTACCGGCGGCACGGCCTTGGCGAAGGCGAGTTCGACGTGCTCGCCGCGCTACGCCGCGCCGGCGCGCCCTACGAGCGCGCGCCCGGCGAACTCGCCCTGCACACCATGGTCACCACCGGGGCCATCACCAAGCGCATCGACCGCCTCGAACGCGACGGCCTGGTCACCCGCCGGGCCGCCGCCGCCGACGGCCGCCGCCGCGTCGTGGCGCTGACCGACGCGGGCAAGCGCGTCATCGACCAGGCGTTCACCGAGCACATGGCCAACGAGCGCCGCCTGCTCGACGCCCTGGACCCGGCCGACGCGCACCACCTGGAACGGCTGCTCACGACCTGGCTGGGGCACTTCGAGGCACCGCTCACCAGGTGACCGGCAGCGCGTCCAGACCGCGCACCATCCGGCCCCGCCGCCACGGCAGCCCGTCCGCCGGCACGGCCAGCCGCACACCCGGCAGCCGGCGCAGCAGCGTGCCGATCGCGATCCGCAGCTCGGCCTTGGCCAGCCGGGCGGCCACGCAGAAGTGGGGGCCGAACCCGAACGCCAGGTGCGGGTTGGCCGCGCGGGTCACGTCCAGCGCGTCCGGCTCGGCGAACACCGCCGCGTCCCGGTTCGCCGCGTCGAGCTGCACCAGCACCGCCTCGCCCGCGCGCACCACCACCCCGCCCAGCGGCACGTCCTCGGTGGCGATCCGGGTGAACCCGGCCGAGGTCACCGTGGGCGTGAACCGCAACAGCTCCTCCACCGCCCGGTCCAGCAGGCCCGGGTCGTCCCGCACCGCCCGCAGCTGATCGGGGTGGGTGAGCAGGTTGTAGGCGAAGTTGCCGATGTGGTTGGAGGTCGTCTCCAGCCCCGCGTAGAGCAGGGTCACGCCCAGCACGACCAGTTCGTCCTCGCCCAGCCGCCCCTCCCCGTCGCGGGCCGCGACCAGCGCGCCCAGCAGGTCGTCGGAGGGCTCCGCGCGGCGGGCCGCGACCAGCGCCGCCAGGTAGTCCTTCAGCCGGGCGAACGCCGCGTGGATCTCCTCCGGCGGGAACGCGGTCGTCGCCAGCGCCACGTCGATCCACTCGGCGAACCGGTCCTGGTCGGCCACCGGCACCCCGAGCATGTGGCAGATCACGGTGACCGGCAGCGGCACCGCCAGGCCCGCCACCAGGTCCGCGGGCGGTCCCTGCGCCTCGATCCGGTCGATCAGCTCGTCGGTGGCGCGCTGCGCGATCGCGGACAGCGCGGCCACCCGGCGGGGCGCGAACGCCGCCGCCACCAGCCCGCGCAGCCGGCTGTGGTCCGGCGGGTCCATGGTGTGCAGGGTGGCGTCGGTGAGCCGGCGTGGCGACGTGCGCGGCACGTCCCGGCCCAGCAGCGCGGCCCGGCTGAACCTCGGGTCGGACAGCACCAGCCGCACGTCGTCGTGCCGCACCGCCAGCCACGCCTCCCCGCCGTAGGGCAGGCGCACCCGGCTGACCGGCTCGCGCGCCCGCAGGTCGGCGTACTCCGGCTCCAGGTCGAGCCGCTCGGGCGGGCGGAACGGGTACGCGCGGGTCATCGGGACCGCCGATCCGGTAGGGGAGCCGTCGCTGAAGACGAGTCGGCCGGCGGTGTGCGAAAGTTCCCGGCGGAGCGGGGGAGTTGATCGTGGTGAGCGAGGAGGGCCCGCAGCGGCCGGTCGGCGACCTGGCGATGGCCCGGCGGTTGTGGCCGGTGCTGCTCGCCTCGGCGGTGACCCTGTTGCCGTTCACGGTGTTCAGCACGTTCCTGGTGCCGATCGCGCGGGACACCGGCGGCGACGTCGCCGTGGTCGGCGGCCTGCGCGGGCTCGGTGGCCTGGCCGCGCTCGCGGTCGGCGCGCTGCTCGCCCCGCTGCTGGACCGGGTGGCCCGGCTGCGCGCGGCGGCGGTCGGGCTGGTGGTGCTCGGGATCGCGGCGGCGGTCGGCGCGCTGGGCGGGTTCGCCGCGCTGGTGGTGTTCTGCCTGCTGGTCGGCACGGCCATGGCGGTGCTCAACCCGGCGCTGGGCGCGGCGGCGGCCGACCGGTTCGGCCACGGCCCGGTCGCCGGGCGGGCGGCGACCCTGGTGACCGCGACCCAGTCGCTGACGGCGATGCTGGCCGCGCCGGTCGTCGCGCTGCCCGCCGTGCTGTGGGGGTGGCGGGGCGACCTGGTCGCGATCGCGGTGCTGTCCGGCGTGCTGGCGGTCGCGCTGTTCCGCACACCCGGTGCCGCGCCGCAGGGCCGGGCGAACACCGGGTACCTGGCGGCGTTCCGCGAACTCGCCGGGCTGCGGCCGGTGTTCGCGGTGGCGATGCTGCGCACCGCCGCGTTCATGGGGTACCTGTCCTACCTGGCGGCGTTCTACGACGAGCGGTTCCGGTTGACACCGGGGGAGTTCGCGCTGGTCTGGACGCTCAGCGGCACGTCGTTCTTCCTCGGCAACCTGCTGTCCGGACGGCTGCTCGGCGCGGACCGGGTGTCCGCGCGCCGGCTGCTGGTGGGGTCGTTGGCGCTCGCCCTGGTCGCCGTCGTGGCGGTCTTCTTCGCGCCCTGGCTGGGGCTCGCGCTGGTGCTGACCTCGTTGCTGGGGGCCGGTCACGCGGCCGCCGCCGCGTGCGTCGTCACGTTGCTGGTCCGGCGCAGCGGCGGCGCGCGCGGTGCGGCGCTGGGCGTCAACGGCGCGGCGATGAGCGTCGGCACGTTCGCCGGTGCGGCGCTGGGCGGCGTCGGGCTCGGCGTCGCGGGCTACCCCGGCGCGGCCGTGGCCTTCGGCGTGATCACGTTGTCGGCGCTGGTCGCGGCGATGATGGTGCGGGAAGCCGAAATATTCGTGACCGCCGGGAACTGACCGGCCCCTCCTCCCGACTCGTACACCGGGAACGGTGTCGCGCACGGGCGGAGGGCCATGCACTGGTACGAGGACGACGACCTCTGGGTGGGGTTCGCCGACGTCATGTTCCCCGCCCGCCGCGAGGACGAGGCCGCCGAACTGGTCGCCTCCTCGCCGCTGCTCAAGGTCGCGCCCGGCGCGCGGGTGCTGGACCTGGCGTGCGGACCGGCGGTGCACGTCGTGCCGTTCGCACGGGCCGGTGCGGACGTGACCGGCGTCGACCTGAGCGCGGCCATGCTCCACCGCGCTCGCGCGGCGTGCGCGCGGGCCGGTGTGCGGGCCCGGTTCGTGCACGCCGACATGCTGGAGCACGTCGAGCCGGACCGCTACGACCTGGTGGTCAACATGTACACGTCGTTCGGGTACTTCACCGACCCCGGCGACAACCTCGCCGTGCTGCGCAACGCCTTGCGGAGCCTCGCGCCCGGCGGGCGGCTGGTGGTCGACGTGCTCGGCAAGGAGGTGCTGGCGTCGTGGGTCGGCCGCCCGCAGGCGGTGGACGTCGACGGCGGCACGGTGTTCATGCGCGACACCGTCCTGGACGACTGGACCCGGCTGCGCACCGACTGGACGCTGGTGCGCGGCGAGGTCGTGCGGCAGAAGACGATCCTGTGCGCGCTCTACAGCGCCGCCGAGCTGCGGGCGCTGTTCGAGGCGGCCGGGTTCGTCGAGGTCGAGTGCTTCGGCGGGTTCGACGCGTCCCCCTACGACAACCACGCGCGGCGGCTGGTCGTGCGCGGCGTCCGGGCTGGCTGAGGCCGGGGTGGGCCTGCTCGCCGAACCCGGGCCGGAGCGCGCCCCGGGCGGCCTGGTCGCACCCGTGGCGGTGCTGTGCGCGGTGCTCGCCGTGTCCGCGGTGGTCGGGATCGCGCTCGGGCCGACGACCGTGCCGTTGCCCGATGTCCTGGAATACCTGGGGAAAGCGGTCACGGGCGGCACGATCCGGGAGGACCAGGTCACCGACTACTCGATCGTCTGGCACGTCCGCGCGCCCCGCGTGCTGCTGGCGGCCGTGGTCGGCGCCGGGCTGAGCGTCGTCGGGGTGGCGGTGCAGGCGTTGGTGCGCAACGCGTTGGCCGATCCGTTCGTGCTGGGGATCTCGTCCGGGGCGTCGGTCGGGGCGACCGCGGTGGTGGTGTTCGGGCTGTTCGCGTCGCTCGGCGTGCTGGCGCTGTCGACGGCGGCGTTCCTCGGGGCGCTGGGCGCGACCGCGCTGGTGTACCTGGCGGCGCGCAGCCGACTGGGGCTGACCCCGCTGCGGCTGGTGCTGACCGGGGTCGCCTTGGCCTACGCCTTCCAGGCGGTGATGAGCGTGCTGGTGTTCTTGTCGCCCAACGGACAGGCCGCGCAGACCGTGCTGTTCTGGCTGCTGGGCAGCCTCGGCGCGGCCACCTGGGCGTCGTTGCCGCTGGCCGGTGTCGCCGTGGTGGTGGCGGTGGTCGTGTTGCTGCGCAACGGGACCACGCTGGACGTGCTGTCGATGGGCGACGAGACCGCCGCCAGCCTGGGCACCGACGCGGACCGGTTGCGGCGGTGGCTGTTCGGGCTGACCGCCGTGGTGACCGGGCTGCTGGTCGCGGTGAGCGGCGCGATCGGTTTCGTCGGGCTGGTGCTGCCGCACGTGGTGCGGATGGCGGTCGGCTCGGGGCACCGCCGGGTGCTCGCCATCGCGCCCCTGGCGGGCGCGTGCTTCCTGGTGTGGGTCGACCTGGTCGCCCGGACCCTGTTCGCGCCCGAGGAACTGCCGCTGGGCGTGATCACCGCGTTGATCGGCGTGCCGGTGTTCCTCGTGGTGATGCGCCGGCGCGGCTACGCGTTCGGAGGCCGGTGATGCGGCCGCTGCCCCTGTCGCTGCACGAGGTCTCGGTGGAGGTCACCGGGGCCAGGCTCGTGCACGCGCTGAGCCTCGACGTCGGCGCGGGCGAGGTCGTCGGGCTGCTCGGCCCCAACGGCAGCGGCAAGTCGACCGCGCTGCGGTGCGTGTACCGGGCGCTGGAACCGTCGTCCGGGGCCGTGCTGCTCGACGGCGCGGACCTGTCCGGCCAGGCGTTGCGGGACACCGCGCGGCACATCGCCGCGCTCACCCAGGACAGCCGGGCCGACCTGGACTTCACCGTCGAGGAGGTGGTGGCGCTGGGCCGCGCGCCGCACCAGCGCGGCAACCTCCGGCTCTCCGCGCGCGAACGGGAGCTGTGCCGGGAAGCGTTGCGGCGCATGGACATCACGCACCTCGGGCAGCGCGGCGTGCTCACCCTGTCCGGCGGCGAGCGGCAGCGCGTGCTGGTGGCGCGGGCCCTGGTGCAGGAACCCGCCGTGCTGGTGCTCGACGAGCCCACCAACCACCTCGACGTGCGGCACCAGGTCGAGCTGCTGCGGTTCCTGCGCGACTGCGGGCTGACCGTGCTGGTCGCCCTGCACGACCTGAACCTGGCCGCCGCCGTCTGCCACCGGATCGCGCTGCTGCGCCGCGGCGAACTCGTCGCGTGCGGCAAGCCCGCCGAGGTGCTGACCACCGACACCGTCCGCGACGTGTTCGGCGTCGACGTCACCCCGGTCGCCCACCCGGTGACCGGCGTTCCGCAACTGCTCTACGACGTGCCCGTCGACGGCACGACTTCCGAGGGGACCACGCCATGACCCTGTTCCGCACCACCGCCCTGCTGGCCGCCACCGTGCTGCTGGCCTCCTGCGGGGCGCAGGTGGAACCCGCCGCGCCGGGGCGACCCGACCAGGGCGGCACGGCGTCCGGCCCCGCCACGGTGACCAACTGCGGCGCCCGGGTCACCTACCCGAGGCCGCAGCGCGCCGTCTCCTACGACGTGTCCGGCACCGAGAAGATGTTCGCGCTCGGCCTGGCCGACCGGATGCGCGGCTACGTCATGAACTCCCTGGGCGACCCGTCGATCGCGGGCTCGCCGTGGAAGGACGACTACGCCAGGGTCGCCCGGCTGGGCACCTCGCGGGTCACCAAGGAGATCCTGGTCGAGGCCAAGGCCGACTGGGTGATCGCGGGCTGGAACTCCGGGTTCAGCGAGGAGCGCGGCATCACCCCGAAGCTGCTCGACCAGCTCGGCATCCGCAGCTACCTGCACACCGAGACCTGCTGGGAGTACCCGACCTCGAAGGCCGACGCGACACCGGTCGAGGCGCTCTACACCGACCTGCGCAACCTCGGCGACATCTTCGGCGTCCGGCCGCGCGCCGACGAACTGGTGCGGGAGTTGCAGACCCGGTTCGAGACCGTCCGGGCGGGCGCGCCCGGGGACGGGCCGCCGGTCCGGGTGTTCGTCTACGACTCCGGCACCGACCAGCCGTTCACCTCCGGCAGGCACGCCGCCCCGAACGAGATCATCGCCGCGGCCGGCGGCGTGAACGTGTTCGCCGACCTGGAGGACGGCTGGGGCGCGGTCGGCTGGGAGGCCGTCGTCAAGTCCGAGCCCGAGGTGATCGTGGTGGTCGACTACGCCGACCAGCCCGCGCAGGACAAGATCGCGTTCCTGGAGTCCGCGCCGCAACTGGCCCGCACCCCCGCCGTGCGCGACCGCCGGTTCCACGTCATCTCCTACGGCGACCTGGTCAGCGGCCCGCGCAACGCGCACGGCGCCGAGTCGCTGGCCGGGTACCTGCGCTCGATCGGCCGGTGAGCGCGGTGATCGTGCACGAGCACGTCACCGACGCGGTGAAGACTCCCGCGCTGATCCGGTTGACCCCCAACGTCGTGCTGGTCCGGTTCGAGACGCTGAAGGTGTACGCGGCGCTGGGCGCGGTGCGGTCCCTGCTCGCCGACGGGACGGTCCGAAAAGGACAGACGCTGGTGGACAGCTCCAGCGGCATCTACGCGCTCGCGCTGGCCATGGCCTGCCACCGGTACGGGCTGCGCTGCCACATCGTGGCGTCCACCACCGTCGACGCGACCATGCGGGCGCAGCTGGAGGTCCTGGGCGTGACGGTCGACCAGATGCCGCCCTCCGACGACCTGCGGCTGGACCAGCACCGCCGGGTCGCCCGCGTGCGCGAACTGCTCGACCTGCACCCGGACATGCACTGGATGCGCCAGTACCACGACCCGGTGCACTACCTCGGGTACGCCGAGCTGGCCGGGCTGGTGCGCGCGGCCCTGCCCGCCGGGCCGCTGGCCGTGGTGGGCAGCGTCGGGACCGGCGCGTCGACCGGCGGACTGGCCCGCGAGCTGCGCACCGAGGACCCGGACGTGCGGCTGGTGGGCGTGCAGCCGTTCGGCAGCGTCACGTTCGGCAGCGAGCGGTTCACCGACCCGGACGCCATCATCGCGGGCATCGGCAGCGCCATCCCGTTCGACAACGTCCGGCACGACCTCTACGACCGCGTGCACTGGCTGGACTTCCAGCACGCGATGGCCGCCACCGTGGGCCTGCTGCGCGAGCACGCCGTGTTCGCCGGCCTGTCCACCGGGGCCGCCCACCTGGTCGCGGGCTGGGAGGCCGCCCGCGACCCGGCGCGCACCCACCTGGTGATCGGCGCGGACACCGGCCACCGGTACACCGCGCGGGTGTTCGCCCGGCACCGCGAGGCCCTCGACCCGGCGGGCCTCGCGCCGGTCGAGATCGACTCGCTGGACGACCTGGCCCCGCCGTGGTCCGCGATGGACTGGCGGCGTCGCGAGCACCGCGTCCTGGTGCCCGCCCAACTCCGCCGGAAGGACCGCGTGTCGTGACGATCGTGCTGCTGGAAGCCCTCACCTTCGGCCTGGGCCGGCTCGCCGACGCCGCCCGGGACGCGGGCCACGAGCTGTGCCTGCTGACCGGCGACCGGTCGATCTACGCCCACGAGCTGAGCCGGTGCCGACCGCGCGTGGTGGACGTCGACACCACCGACGTGACCGCCTGCGAGCGGGCGCTGCGCGACGTGCCGGACCTGGCCGGCCTGATCAGCTCCACCGACACCTGGGCGGTGCCCGGCGCGGACCTCGCGGCCCGGCTCGGCCTGCCCGGACCCGACCCGGCCGCCGTGCGCGTGCTGCGTGACAAGGCCGCCGTGCGGGCGCTGCTGCACGACCGGGGCCTGAGCAAGGGCCGCGCGCTGCCCGCCACCCCGGACGTGGCCGACGAGCTGGGCCTGCCGCTGGTCGTGAAGGACTCGTCCGGCACGTCGTCCCGCGCGGTCTGGGTGGTCCGCGACCGCGCCGAACTCGCCCGCGCGCTCGGCGCGGCGGCGACCACCGCGTTGCGGGGCGCGCTGATCGCGGAACCGTACTTCGCCGGCCCGCTCTACAGCGCGGAGACCCTGACCTGGGACGGCCGCACCCGGCTGCTGGGCGTGTTCAGCCGCCAGCTCTCGCCCGAACCCCGGCGGCGCGAGGAGGCCGCCGCGTTCCCGGTGGCGCTCCCGGACGACCTCGGGCCGTGGATCGGCGACGTGCTGGCCGCCGCCGGCCTGCGCGAGGGGTTCGCGCACACCGAGTTCGTGCTCACCTCGGACGGGCCGCAGGTCGTGGAGGTCAACGCCCGGATCGGCGGCGCGCTGGTCGGCGAGGCGCTGTGCCGCGCCCTGGGCACGAACGTCTACACCGCGATGGTCTCGCTGGCGCTGGGCCGCGAGCCGGTGCTCGCCGCGCGCGGCGGCCCGGCGGTCGGCTTCGTGCTGCTCTACCCCGACCGGCCGGGCGTGCTGCGCGGCTGGTCCGGACTCGACCGACTGGGTGATCTTCCCGGGTCGCCGCAGTGGTACCCGACCGCGCGGCCCGGCGACCTGATCACCCACCTGGACGACCAGCGCGGCTGCACCGGCATCCTGTTGGCCGAAGGCGCTACTTCCGAGCTGGCGTTGCACCGCGCTTTGGCGGCGGCCGGCGCGATCACCCCGATGACCGCCCAGTAGCAGGGAACCCGAAACCCCCTCGAAGTGTCTCAGTAGGGTAGTGCGACCGCGAGACAGGGGGCGTTGATGGCAGCGGATCACCGGGCCGAATTACCGGACTTCGGGCCGTACCGCATCCTCGGGATGCTGGGCCAGGGCGGCATGGGCGTGGTGTACCGGGCCTACGACACGGTCAACGACCGGATCATCGCGCTCAAGAAGCTGCCGTCCTCGGGCACCGACCCCGAGTTCCGGGCCCGCTTCCAGCGCGAGTCACGGCTCGCGGCCGCGTTGAGCCACCCGAACATCGTGCCGGTCAACGCCTTCGGCGAGATCGACGGCCAGCTCTACCTGGACATGGTGCTGATCGACGGGGTCGACCTGCGCCGGATGCTCGGCCAGGGCTCGGTCGACCAGGACCGCGCGCTGGCGATCCTGCGCCAGGTGGCGCGGGCGCTGGACGCCGCGCACGAGGGCGGCCTGGTGCACCGGGACGTCAAGCCGTCCAACATCATGGTCGACGGCGCGGGCAAGGCGTACCTGGCGGACTTCGGGATCGCCCGGGAGACCTCGTCGGACGCGACCGTGCTCACCCAGTCCGGCGACCTGATCGGGTCGTGGGACTACATGGCCCCCGAACGGCTCTCGCGCGGCCTCGTGGACGGCCGCGCGGACCAGTACTCGCTGGCCTGCGTGCTGTTCGAGTGCCTGACCGGGCGGCTGCCGTACCCGATGGACGACATGGCCGCCAAGGTCGCCGCGCACCTGCTGCAACCGCCGCCCGCGCCGTCGGTGTTCGTGCCGACGATCACCCCGGCGCTGGACGCCGTGGTGCTGCGCGGCCTGGCCAAGGAGCCCGCCCGCCGGTTCGAGACGGTGACCGCGATGCTCACCGCCGCCGAGGAGGCCGCCTACTCCGGCGACACCGCCCGGTCGGCCAAGCCCACCCTGGTCGGCCCGTCCAAGGAGCGCGACCAGGCCCGGATCGTCAAGGCGATCGTCCGGGCCTCCGGCGCGCGCCGGCCCGCCACCCGGCGGCTCGGGCAGGCCCCGGTCTGCCCGTACCCGGGCCTGAGCGGGTTCGAGCGGGCCGACGCGGACATGTTCCACGGGCGCGACCACGTCGTGTCCGACCTGCTGGTGCGGCTGGCCGAGCAGGTCGACGGCGGCGAGCCGGTGGTGGTGGTCGGCGCGTCCGGCTCGGGCAAGTCCTCGGTGCTGCGCGCCGGCCTGCTGCCCGCGCTCGCGGGCGAGGCGTCCGACGCGGAGTGGCCGCAGATCGTGCTCACCCCCGGCCCGGACCCCGTCCGCGGCCTGGCCCTGGCGATGGCGGCCCGGTCCCAGGTCGGCGCGGAGGAGTGGGCGCGGGTGATCCGCGAGACGCCCGACCGGTTCGGCGCGCTGTGCGCCCGGTCGGTCGGCGCGACGACCTCGCGCCCGGTCATCCTGGTCGACCAGTTCGAGGAGCTGTTCACCTACGGCACCCCCGAGGCCGACCGGGTCGCCTACGCCACCGCGCTCACCTCGGCCGCCCCGGCGATCGTGGTGCTCGCGGTCCGCGCCGACCTGGTCGACCGGTGCATCGAACTGGCCGCGCTGCGGCCCGCGCTGACCGCGCCGGTGCTGCTCGGCCCGATGGACGCCACCGAGCTGCGCCAGGCGATCGTCACCCCGGCCCGGGACGCGGGCCTGGAGATCGAGCCCGGCCTGCCCGAGCGGCTCATCGCCGACCTGGGCGTGCGCGGCGAGATCGGCTACGACCCCGGCGCGCTGCCCCGGCTCGCGCACGCCCTGCGCGAGACGTGGAACCACCGCGAGGGCAACGTGCTGACCCTCGCCGCGTACCGGCGGGTCGGCGGGATCGACGGCGCGGTCTCGCGCACCGCCGAGGAGATCCACGACCGGCTCGACCCGCTGGGCCGGCAGTACCTGCGGGACACGATGCTGCGCATGGTGACCGTGTTCGACGACGGCACCGCCGTGCGCCGCCGGGTCGACCCGCGCGAGCTGCCCGCTCCCGCGATCGTGGACCACCTGATCACCGCCCGCCTGGTCACCGTGGACGGCTCCGGCGCGCGGCTGAGCCACGAGGCGCTGCTGACCGCGTGGCCCCGGCTGCGCGGCTGGATCGACGAGGACCGCGCGGGCCTGATCCAGCACCGCCGGTTCGCCGACGCGGTGCGGGTGTGGGCCGAGTCCGGCCAGCTCGGCGACGACCTCTACCGGGGCGTGCGGCTGGCGTCGCTCACGTCGTGGCTGGACACCGCCCGCGACCGGGTCCGGCTCCAGCCCGTCGAGCAGGAGTTCCTGTTCCGCTCCAACGCCGCCGAGCACGCGGGCCAGCTCGCCGCCCGGCAGCGCACCCGCCGGCTGCGGGTGCTGGTCGCTTCGCTGAGCGTGCTGCTGCTGGTCGCCTCCGCCATGGTGGTGGTGACGATCAAGCTCCAGCAGGACGCGAACGACCAGCGCGACCAGGCCAACGCCGCCCGGCAGCTCAACCTGTCCCGCCAGCTCGCCGCCGAGGCGGCCACCACCCGGGGCGTCGACCCCCGGCGCGGCGCGCTGTTCGCGCTCGGCTCGTGGCAGGCCGGGCAGACCGTGGAGAGCCGCAGCGCGCTGCTGTCCGCCCAGTCCGACAGCTACCGGGGCCGGATCGACGCGAACGAGGGCATCATCTCGTCGCTGGCGATGAACGGCGACGCGACCCTGGCCGTCACCGGCAGCCGGGACGGCAAGCTGCGGCTGTTCGACGTGCCCGGCCGCCGGCAGATCACCGAGCTGGACGGCTCCGGCGGCTGGTACCGGACCGTGTCGATGTCCGGCGACGGCAAGCTGGTCGCGGTCGCCAACCCCACCCAGAAGGCGGTGACCATCTGGGACGTCGAGGAGCGCAAGATGGTCAAGCGCCTGCCCGGCACCGGCATCGACGTGGCGATGGCCAAGGACGGCCGGACCGTCGCCGCCCTGATGGACAAGGGCGTCGTCATCTGGGACACCGCCACGTGGAGCGAGATCACCTCGTTCCAGGCGTCCCCGTCGATCTTCCTGGCCTACAGCGCCGACAGCAGGCTGGTCGCCACCACCGACCAGGACAAGGTGGAGGTGCACCGGGTCGCCGACGGCGCGCTGGTGGCCACCCTCGCCGGGCACACCAACATGGTCTCGGCGATGTCGTTCAGCCCCGACGGCACCACGCTGGCCAGCGTCGCCATGGACGGCGCGCTCCGGCTGTGGGACACCACCTCGTGGACCACCCGGCTCAACCTGACCACGTCCGAGGGCGGGCTGAGCGCCGTCACCTGGAGCCCCTCCGGCTCGACCGTGGTCGGCAGCGGCATCGGCACCAGCGTCTACGTCTGGGACCCGCACAACGGGGCACTGGTCGCCCGGCTGGCCACCCGCTCGGTGACCACCTACGGGGTCGCGGTGTCCGGCGACGGGCACACCCTGATCGGCGCGGACTCGGCGGGCGAGATCACCGTCTGGTCGCTGCTGCGGACCGTGCTCGGCGACCGGTCCGCGGCCGTCATCGGCACCAAGTTCCAGCCCGGCGGCGACCTGCTGGCCTCCGTGGACGGGGCCGGCGTGCTGCACGTGTGGGACAGCGCCAAGGGCGACCTGGTCAAACGGGTGCAGGCGCACAAGGGCGCGGCCTACGACGTGGCGTTCAAGCCGGACGGCACCGAGCTGGTCACGGTCGGCGAGGACGGCGCGGTGGTCCTGTGGAGCGCCGAGGGCCGCGAGCTGCGCCGGTTCAGCCGGCCCGGCACGGTGTTCACCGCCGTCCGGTTCAGCCCGGACGGGCAGCGGATCGCGGTCGGCGGGCGCGCCCCGGTCAAGTCGGACGAGGACCGCGACGAGCTGCTGCTGCTCGACGCCTCGAACCTGGCCGAGTCGCCGCAGCGCCGGCCCACCCGGGACAACCCGCGCAACAGCAGCAACACCTCCGAAGAGGTCAAGTCCAACTACCCCAACGGGATCGCGTTCAGCCCGGACGGGAAGACGCTGGCCGTGACGCTGTCCGCGGGCAAGGTCGGCCTGTGGAACCTGGTCGACCCCGGCGCGGAGATGACCATCCTGGGGGGTCACGAGGGGATCGCGATCGACGCCGAGTTCAGCCCCGACGGCACCACCCTGGCCACCGCCGGGTCCGACCGCCTGGTCCGGCTGTGGCGGGTCCGCGACGGCGCCCAGGTGGGCACCTTGACCGGCAGTGATTCGACCGTGCGTCGCGTCGCCTACAGTCCGGACGGCAAGATGATCGCCACGGCGGGCCAGGACACCGTCGTCCGGGTGTGGGACGCGGTCAACCTGCGGCCGCTGGCGCGGATGGACCGGCACGAGGACCAGCTCAACGACGTGGCGTTCGACACGACCGGCACGCGGCTGGCCAGTGGCGGTGCGGACGGCGTCACCAGGGTGTGGGACCTGGACACCGGCAACGGGGTCAAGGTGCTGTGCGGTTCGCTGGACCGGGGCTCGCTGGCCGAGGAGTGGAACGCGTTGGGGCAGGACCGCGGCTCGCCGCCGTCCTGCCCCAACTGAGGAGAGGGTGCGATGCAGCGCGTGGTGGTGCGGGGTTCCGGGATGGCTTCGGTCGTGTTGCGGCCGGGCGAGTCCCTGTTGTTCGGTCGGGCCCCGCACGCCGCCGCGACACCGGGGCCGGGCCGGATCGCGCTGACCCTGCCGGACTGCGCGGCGCACGTGTCCCGGCTGGTCGGCGAGCTGGTGGTCGGCGAGAACACGGTGATGCTGCACTGGCTGGGCGCGGGCGAGGCCCAGCTGTCGAGCCTGTTCGACGCGCCCGGCGGCGCGCGCCGGGTGATCCTGGCGCGCGCGATGTCGGCGCTGCTGGACCGGGGCGAGAACCAGCTCGTGCTGCTGCTCGGCCGGCAGAACGGGCAGGGCTTCGCCGACCTCGTGGTGAACATCGACGTGGAGACCGACCCGGAGGTGCTGTCCGACCTGCCGGAGGGCCTGGACACCGAGAAGGGGCCGGGCCTGGTGCGCGGCGGCCGCGACTGGTTCGTGGCGCTCGCGCTGTGCGAGCCGTGGCTGGCGGGCAGCGACGACTACCCGCGCCCGCCGTCGAACCGGGAGATCTACGAACGCGTGCGGCAGTGGCACGGCTACACCTGGAACCTCCAGCGCCCGCAACGGGTCGACGACGCGATCCGGGCCATTTCGGCGATCGCGTTCGGCGTGTCGGACGACCCGTTCCTGGCACCGCACGTGGGACGCTTGCAGAACATCCGGTTCGCGGTGGCCCGGCGCGCGGCGGAGGTCCGGCTGGTCACCTCCGCCGATCTGGCCGACGTGGAGCGCATCGCGCGCAATCGGAACTTTCCGCCCCCGGAGGGGTCGCCGGAATCACCCGCCGGTCAATAGTCTTCACGCCAACGAGAAAACCCCTGCGGCACCCGGGAATCAGGTCCGGAATTCCATTTCCGGACTTGTTCGGGGTGCGGCTTTCGCGCTGTCGTGAAAGGACTTCGCCATGTCCCAGGCCCATTCCGGACTGCCCGACGCCCGCCCGCGCCCCCGGAAGGGCGCGGGCGTGGTCGTGCTGCTGGTGCTGATGTCCCTGGCCAACGTCTTCGCCCTGGTGCTCGGCGTGGTCGGCATGGTCGACGAGATCGACCACGGCCGGGACTGGGGCGACGACGAACTACGGCTCGCGGCGTTCATCACCGTGATGAGCCTGGTCGCCGTCGTCGCCCTGGTCGGCGCCTGGCTGACCCGCAAGTGGGGTCCCCGGCTCTACGTGGCGGGAACGGGGCTGAGTCTGGTCATCGGACTGGTGATCAGCGGCGGTGCTTCCTTCTCGCCGGTCAACCTGGTCGGCATCGCGCTGGCCGTCGCGCTGTGGATCAGCGCCGAGAACAACTGGTAGCGCCGAGAGGTCCGGGGCGGAGGTGGACACCGTGGGTGCGTCCTCCGCAGCGGGCGCCTTGACGTGTCGGGTGACGGTCGGGTGCCCGTCCGGCGTCGCCGGCGCGTTGTGGTCCGGTCCGGCCGGGCTCTGCGCGGGCGGCGGGGGTGCGGCCTGGAGCGTCGGCTGCGGCGCGGCGGGCGGGGTCTCGCGCAGCGTGGGCCGCGGGACCGGGGCCTGGGCGGTCGGGAACGGTTGCGGCAGCACGGCCGTCGGCTTGTGCGGCGGGGTCTGCGGCGCGGAGCCGGCCCACGGCGACACCCTCGGGTACCCGCCGCCGGGAGTGGCGGGGTACCCGGCCGGGGGCTGCCCGCCCGGCGGGGTCGCGGTGGGGTACCCGCCGGCCGGGGTCGCCGGCGCGTTCCCGGCGGGCGGCGCGGCGTACCCGGCCGGTGCGGCGAGCGCGGCGGCGCGCTTGCGGCGGCTCAGCACGATGGCGGTGCCCGCGGTCGCGGTGGCCACGGCGACGCAGCCGCAGACGATCGCGAAGATCACCAGGAGCGTGGTCGGCGAGCTGCCCGGCACGCCGCCCTTGTCGGTGGCCTGCTTGAGGTAGTCGGCGGCCTGCTGGTTGCCCGGCGAACCGGCCAGGGCGGCGGCGAAGTAGGTGGCCGCGCCGTCGTAGTCGCCCTCGAAGAAGCGGTCCAGCCCGGTCCGGTAGTCCTCGTCGTGCTGCCCGATCCCGACCTGGATCTCCTTGCCCTTCGCCACGTCGGACAGCGTCTGCGAGGACGCGGCGAAGTTGAACGACTGGGTCTCGCCCGGCGTGCCCTGGCTGATCAGGCCGACCACGCCGCCGCTCATGTCGACCACCGGCCCGCCGCTCATGCCGTGCGTGGCGGCGGCGCTGAACTCGTAGAAGGGCCGCCCGCCCTGGGTGCGCTTGGCGGAGATCTGGCCGTTCTTGTTGCTGGGCTCCAGGCTCGGGTCGACCGTCTTGTCCGTCGAGCCGGGGTAGCCGATGGCCAGGATCGGCGTGCCGACCGGGGTCTGGTCCTGGCGGACTTCGAGGGAGGGCAGGTTCGCGCGCGGGATCTTGAGCACCGCCACGTCGCCGTCGCCCGGCGCGACCAGGTCGACCACCGTGGCCGGCGCGACGTCGCGCACCTGCTCGTTGTCGCGCTTCTCCATGCGCTCCACCTGGATCAGCCGGTCCACCGGGCTGTCCGGGTTGAAGCCCTCGGCGAGGCCGTTCTCGGCGAACTGCTGCCGCGCCTTGTTCACGTCGCGCACCCGGCCGGCCTTGGTCAGGTCCGCGATGGCGGCGTCGAACAGCGCACCGCCGCCGCCCATCGGTCCGGTGTGGACGCAGTGGCTGGCCGTGGCGACGAACCCGTCCGGGCTGATGATCGCGCCGCTGCACGAGGTCTTGACCTCGTACCCGGCGGTGCCGCCGAACACCTCGCCGGTCTTCTTGTCGCGCACCCAGCCGTGCCAGGTGACCGAGATGTACACGATGGCCGGCCGGGCGACCGCGGCGGCGCGCTCCTCCGGACTGGACGGCTGCGCGGCCCCGGCGGGCAGCGGCGTCAACGCCAGCAGCGCGGCCACGCCGAGCAGAGCCTTCATCCGCGCCATCAGCCGTACACTCCACTTCCGTCGGTGCGCGCCCAGCGCGCCCGGTAGCCGGAGGGGTTCGTCTCCGCGGCCTGGGTTCCCTCGCACGCGTAGTCGTCCACCTCGTTGAGGTCCTGCTTGGCCTCCTGCGGCTGGGTGGCGAGCAGCCCCCGCTGGTCGTAGAAGGAGTACGTGATGCTGGTGTTGGTCCGGGCCAGGTAGGTGACCTGCTTGTCGGTCGCCTTCCACTTGAACTCGTTGGTCCCGTTGGCCACGATCTTCAACTCGTTGCCCTGGTAGCTGCCCACGAGCGTCACGTTGTCCTGCCGCTCGGTGCCGGTCCCGTCGGGGCGGAACTCGTAGCGCCGGCCGCTGCTGGAGAACAGGATCGGGTCGACGTCGTTGTAGAACTTGACCATCGCCTGCTCCTCGACCGAAACCCAGGAGCCGACCAGGCACAGCGGCAGCCCGGTGGCCCGGGGCTGCCCGGTCTCGCGCGGCGTGGGGGAGGGCCGTTCGCCCGACTCGGCGGCGCTGCCGCGACTCGGGCCGGCTTTCGCCACGGCGACGACGGTCAGCACCGACGCCGCCACGACAGCGGTCGCGGCGACCGCGAACAGGCTCACGACGACGGATTTCGCCGGCGGACGGGACGAATCACTCACGCTCCCATGCTATTGACCGGGTCCGCCGCGCCGGAGCGGAACGGTGCGGAAGTTTCCGACCTGTTGCCCGCGCCGGCGCGGTCCCACCGGGATCGCGCCCGGTCGGCGGTGGTTCATGCGGCGCAACGCACTTCGACGTCCGGCCGCGCGAATCACTCCCGCGAGGGATGTGCGGATCCCTCACGTCAGGCGGTCTCGCGCCAGGCGGGGACGGCGATCTCCAACCGGGCGAGCCGGCGCGGGTCGGCGATCACCTCGAACCGCGCGACCCGGCCGTCGGCCACCTCGATCGCCAGCGCCAGCACGAGCCGCCCGAACGGCGCGACGACCGCGCCCACCGCACCGTCGACCAGCGCCGGCGAGGCGTGGCGGGACTTGGCGGACAGCAGGACGGCCTCCTCGGCGACGGTGTGCGCGCCGCGCACCACGACCGGCGTGCCCGGCGGCACGGTCGCCGGGTCGGCGACCCGCACCACGTCCGGCGCGAGCACGGCGAGCAGCCCGGCCAGGTCGCCGGTCCGCGCGGCGGCCAGGAACGCCTCCACCACCCGCCGGTGCGCGGTGACCTCGGCCTCGGGCAGCCGGGGTGTGCCCTTGATCCGCTGCCGGGCCCGGCTGGCGAGCTTCTTCGCGGTCACCGTGGTCCGGCCGACGATCGGCGCGATCTCGTCGAACGGCACCGCGAACAGGTCGTGCAGCACGAACGCCACCCGCTCGGCCGGCGCGAGCGCGTCCAGCACGACCAGCAGCGCCCGCCCCACCGACTCGGCCAGCAGCGCCTCCTGCTCCGGGTCGGCGCCCGAGGGCCGGTCCGGCACCTGCCCCACCGGCCGCTCGGGCCGGGCCTTGCGGGCGCGCAGCACGTCCAGGCACACCCGGGACACGACCGTCCGCAGCCACGCGGCCAGGTTGTCGACCTCGCCCGCGTCGACCCGGCTCAGCCGCAGCCACGCCTCCTGCACCGCGTCCTCGGCCTCGCCCGCCGACCCGAGCATCCGGTAGGCGACCGCGTGCAGCCCGCGCCGATGGGTCTCGAACAGGTCCGCCAACTCGTCCATGGGTCACCTTTCCCCGTCGTGCCGCGTCGACTGTCACGACGGCCCGGACCCGGGCGAAGTGACAGGAGACGCGTACCGATGACCGACATCACAACCACCCGACCACTGCTGACGCCAGTCGGACTGGGGCAGTTGCGGCTGCCCAACCGGGTGGTCATGGCCCCGGTGACGCGGGCGCGGGCGGGCGACGGGCTCGTGCCGACCGGGTTGCACGCGCAGTACTACGGGCAGCGGGCGACCGCCGGGCTGATCGTCACCGAGGGGACGTGGGTCGGCGAGCGGGCGGTGGGGTTCCCCGGTGTGCCGGGGGTGTACTCCGACGACCAGGTGGCCGGGTGGCGGTGGGTGACCGACGTCGTGCACGCGCTGGGCGGGCGGATCGTCGCGCAGCTGTGGCACGCCGGCGCGGCGGCGCCGCACGAGATGTCCACCGGGGACATCGGGGACGTGGTGGCCGATTTCGCGTCGGCCGCGTCCCGGGCCCGGCTCGCCGGGTTCGACGGTGTCGAGGTGCACGCGGTGGGCGCGTTCCTGCTGCCCCGCTTCCTCAACGCCCGGACCAACTCCCGGACCGACGGCCACCGGGGCGGGCGGCTGCTGTTCGAGGTCGTCGACGCGGTGGGCGCGGTGTGGGGCGCCGGCCGGGTCGGGGTGCGGGTGTCGCCGTACTGGGCGGAGGGGGAGGGGTTCGCGGGGGACGAGTCCACTGTGGTCGCCTACGAGGAGCACGCGCGGGCGCTGGGCGAGCGCGCGTTGGCCTACCTGCACGTGCGCGGGCCCGAACTCCCCGCCGGGCCACCGGAGTTCGCGGTGTTCGAGCGGTTCCGGCGGGCGTTCGGCGGGCCGGTGATCGCGAACCTCGGGTTCGACCGGGCCTCGGGCGACGCGATCGTGGCGGCCGGGGCCGCCGACGCGGTCTCCTACGCCAAGCACTACATCGCGAACCCGGACCTGGTGGCGCGGTTCGCGCTGGGGCACGAGTTGGCGGCGGGCGACCCGGCGACCTACTACCAGGGCGGCGCGGAGGGGTACGTCGACTACCCGGAGAGCCGCCGGCCGCCTCACCGGTAGGCGAGGTGCTCGAACCGGGCGGAGGCGGCGGCCAGGGCGTCCACGCACGCGCGGATCGCGCCGCGCTCGCCGTCCTCGGCCCGGTGGACGGCGTGGATCGTGCGGTTCAGGGCGGGCCGGGTGGTCAGGACGCGGACGCCGTCGGGCACGGCGTCGCGTCCGAGCCGGGGCACGACGGCCGCGCCCACGTTGCCCGCCACGAGGGCGAGCTGGGTGGGGTAGCTGCCGACCGTGCAGCTGATCCGGCCCTGCCTGCCGTACTGCCGCAGCACGTGCTCCAGCCAGCCGTGGCAGCTCGACCCGGCGGACCACGCGATCCACGGGATGTCGTCCACCTCGGCCAGGTCGACGGCCTTGCGGTGGGCCAGCCGGTGGGTGGCGGGCAGCACGAGGTCGGCCACGTCGTGCAGCAGGGTCGTCCGCGACACCCCGGGCGGCACGACGACGGGCCGGTGCTCCCAGCTCTCCACCACCGCCAGGTCCAGCCGGCCGTCGAGCACCCGGGGCAGGGTCTGCTCGGCCTCGCCCTCGTCCAGGGTCACCGCCAGCCCGGGGTGCTGGGCGCGCAGCACGGCCAGCACGGGCGGCAGCAGGGCGTGCACGCTGGTCGGGATCGCGCCGATGCGCAGCGGGCCGGTGATGTCGTCGCGGAGCAGTTCGAGGTCCGCGCGGGCTTGCTCGACGCGGGCGAGGATGCCCTCGGCGTGGGCGGCCAGCACGTGCCCGGCGGTGGTCAGCCGGACCGTGCGGCCGTGCGGCTCCAGCAGGCGCTGCCCGGCCTCGCGCTCCAGCTTCGCCAACTGCTGGGAGACCCCGGACGGTGTGACGTGCAGCGCGGACGCCGCCGCGGCGACCGTCCCGTGGGTCGCGACGGCGTGCAGGGCGCGCATCCGCTCCAAACCGAACACAGTAGGGATGCTACCGGAATCCGCTGACGAACAATCGCTTGTCCTTGATAGTTGCAACCGCGCACGCTGGGCCGGTGACCACGACCGAAGCCCGTCCCGCCACCGTCGCGCCCGCCCGGCGGCAGGTGGACCCGGCGCTGCTCGCGCTGGCGGGCAGCTTCTGCATCGCGCTGTCCTCGGTGTTCATCAAGGTCTCCGGGACCACGGGCGCGACCAGCGCGTTCTGGCGCTGCCTGTACTCCCTGCCGGTGCTGGCGGCCCTGGTGGTGTGGGAGCGGCGGCGCGGCACGGCCACCCGGCGGATCCTGCTGCCGCTGCTGGCCGGCCTCGGCCTGGGCGTGGACTTCGTGCTGTGGGGCGACGCCATCCCGATGGTCGGCGCGGGCATCGCGACCGTGCTGCTGTCGGTGCAGGTGGTGATCGTGCCGGTGGTGGCCTACCTGGTGTTCCGCGAACGCCCGTCGAAGCGGTTCGTGGTCGCGGTGCCGGTGCTGCTGGGCGGGATCGTGCTCGCGGGCGGGCTGGCCGGCACGCCGGCGTTCGGCTCCGACCCGGTGCTGGGCGCGGTGCTCGCGCTCGGCGCGGGGATCGGGTTCGCCGGCTACCTGGTGCTGATCCGGCACAGCTCGGGCCCCGGCAGCCGGGAGCACACGCTGCTGCTGGCGACGGTGTCGGCCGGGGTGGTCGCGGTGGCGTTCGGCGTGCCGACCGGGAAGCTGGACCTCGCGCCCGGCTGGCCGGCGCTGGGCTGGCTGCTCGCGCTCGCGCTGGTCGGGCAGATCGTCGGCTGGCTGCTGATCTCCTCCGCGCTGCCCCGGATGTCGAGCGCGACCGGCGCGACGCTGATGCTGATGCAGCCCGTCTCGGCGATCCTGCTGGGCATCGGACTGCTGGGCGAACGGCCGAGCGCGCCGCAACTGCTCGGGTGCCTCGTGGTGCTCGCCGCGGTGGGTTTCGTGAGCACTTCGGCACGCGGGTAGGGGTTCCCAGCACCTGGGACGGCCGGTCGGGCGCACTTGGGATCCGGAACATGTCCCCGAGATCCCTGGTGCGCAGGCCACGGACGCCGCGCCGTACGTGGTGACCCTGCTCGCGCTGTTCGCCGGCAACGGGTGGCGGGGTGTCGCCGGTCGACGCCGCGCGCTCAGGACTGGGGCACCCGGATGACGTCGCCGGGCCGGATGGCGTTCGGGTCGGTGACGGTCCGCGGGTTCGCCGCCACCAACCGGTGGTAGAGGTTGCCGTTGCCGTAGTACCGCACGGCGAGGCCCCACAAGGTCTCGCCGGGCTGCACGGTGTGCTCCTGGTAGACCCGGTAGCCGGGCAGGATCCGCGGCCCCCACACCACCGGCACGATCACCTTGTCGAGTTCCTCGCCGTCCTTCGGCGAGATCCAGTAGACCTCCACGAACAGCCGGTCGAGGGTGAAGGACGCCGTCGACACGTCGACGGAGAGCTGGAACTGCCCGTGGCCGCCCGTCCCGTCACCGGCCATGAAGGATCCGGTGACCTCATCGTGGCCCTCGTGCACGCGGTAGTTGAAAGCGGCTTCGAACGCGCCGCCGGCGACACCGGCGATCTGGATCGCGTTGCCGACCAGGTCGTAGGAACGGGGCTGCTGGACGTCGATGGACATGGCTGCGCCTCCCGTCGCTCAAGACCGCGAGGCTATCCCATCAGCGGGCGGAAAAGCGTTGCCCCGGAAGGGCGACCGCGCACCGGCCGGTGCGCTGTCGCCCCGCCGGCGGTCAGCGGAAGTCGTCGCGGTGGTCGGCCAGCCACTCCCGGAACGTCCGCGCGGGCGCGTGCGTCACGTCCTCCACAGTGGACGTCGGGGGCGTCGGGTGGTCGACCAGCGCGGCGAGCCCGGCGACCACCTGCCGGGCCAGGTCGTCGGGCAGCAGCCCGGCGTACGTGCGGTCGTCCTCCGGGGCGACCTCGCGCCAGCGCAGCGGCCGGCCGACGGCCTCGCCGATGAGCCGCACCTGCTCCGCCCGGGTCAGCAGTTCCGGGCCGGTGAGGTGGTACTTGGCGCCGTCGTGGCCGTCCTCGGTCAGCGCCCGCACCGCGACGGCGGCGAGGTCGGCCTCGTGCACCAGGGTGTGCGCCGCCCGCCCGTGCGCGCCGCGCACCTCGTCCCCGGCCCGGACCTGCCCGGCCCAGGCGCGGGCGTTGGCCGCGAAACCGTGCGCGCGCAGGAACGTCCACCGCACGCCGGACTCCGCGACGGCCCGTTCCACCTCGGCGTGGAAGCGGGCGATCGGGTTGGTCTGCTCGACGAGCCCGTCGTCCACCGCACCCGTGGACAGCAGCACCACGCGGGACGCGTTCCCGGCGATCGCCCGCGCGACCGCCGACGCCGCCGCCGTGTCGGGGGAGGCCCACATCAGGAACACCGCGTCCACGCCCTCGGACGCCGCCCGCACCGCCTCCGGCGTCGCCTGGTCGCCCCGCACGACCTCGACCCCGTCCGGGAACTCCGCGTCGCGCCGGGTGAGCGCGCGCGGGGCGAGCCCGGCGGCGAGCAGTTGCCGCACCACCTGGCCGCCGACGTTCCCGGTCGCCCCGGTCACCAGAACCCTGCCCTCTGCCACCGTTTCCTCCTCGTCCGGTGAGGGCGACCGTAGGTTCGGCGGAGCCGGCCGGTAAGGGCTTACTCCGACGTAAGCTCACGTCGTGGAGGTAGGCGTGCAGGCAGGCGGGTCCCGACGTGACCGGTTCCACAGGGACTGCCCGGGGTGGGAGCTGTACCGGCACGTGTCCAACCGGTGGGGCGTGCTGATCCTCGGCGTGCTGGCCGAGGGGCCGCTGCGGTTCCACGCGGTGCGCGACCGGATCGGCGGGATCAGCGAGAAGGTGCTGTCGCAGAACCTGCGCGAGCTGGTCCGCGACGGCCTGCTGCACCGCGAGGTGGAGCCGTCCACGCCGCCGAAGGTCACCTACTCGCTGACCCCGCTGGGCGGTCAGCTCACCGCGCGGGTGCGGGTCCTGCTGGAGTGGGTGGGCGACCACACCGAAGAGGTGCTGGCCGCGCGCCGCCACCACGACGGCTGAACCGGGGCCACCCGCCGGCGGGCACGCCCCCCGGCGGGTGGCCGGGGGGACGTGCCGCGGGCTCACACCGCGGCGAACTGCGCCGAGTACAGGCGCTGGTACGCGCCGTCCTTCGCGATCAGCTCGTCGTGCGTGCCCTGCTCCACGATCCGGCCCGACTCCATCACCAGGATGAGGTCGGCGTCGCGGATGGTGGACAGCCGGTGCGCGATGACGAAGCTGGTGCGCGAGGAGCGCAGCGCGGCCATCGCGTGCTGCACCAGCGACTCGGTGCGGGTGTCCACCGAGCTGGTCGCCTCGTCCAGGATCAGCAGCGACGGGTCGGCCAGGAACGCGCGGGCGATGGTGATCAGCTGCTTCTCGCCCGCGCTGACGTTCGAGCCCTCCTCGTCGATGACCGTGTCGTAGCCCTCGGGCAGGGTCCGCACGAACCGGTCCACGTAGGTGGCGCGGGCGGCGGCCAGGATCTGCTCCTCGGTGGCGTCCGGGTTGCCGTAGGCGATGTTGTCCCGGATCGTGCCGCCGAACAGCCAGGTGTCCTGGAGCACCATGCCGGTCTGCGCCCGCAGGTCCTGGCGGCGCATCGCGGTGATGTCCACGCCGTCGAGGGTGATCCGGCCCGCGTCCAGCTCGTAGAACCGCATGATCAGGTTGACCAGCGTGGTCTTGCCCGCGCCGGTCGGGCCGACGATCGCGATGGTGTGGCCTGGCTCGGCGACCAGCGACAGGTCCCGGATCAGCGGCTGCTCCGGGACGTAGGAGAAGGCCACGTCGTGGAACTCGACCCGGCCGCGCCGCTCGCCGGGCACCACGGCCTCGGCCGGGTCCGGCTGCTCCTCCTCGGCGTCGAGCAGCTCGAACACCCGCTCGGCGGAGGCCACCCCGGACTGCATCAGGTTCGCCATCGACGCCACCTGGGTCAGCGGCTGGGAGAACTGGCGCGAGTACTGGATGAACGCCTGCACCTCGCCCAGCGTCATCGCGCCGGAGGTGATGCGCAGCCCGCCCACCACGGCCACCGCCACGTAGCTGATGTTGGACAGGAACATCATCAGCGGCATGATCAGGCCGGAGATGAACTGCGCGCCCAGCGACGACTCCAGCAGCTCGTCGTTGCGGCGGCGGAACTCCTCCTCCGACTCGCGCTGCCGGCCGAACACCTTGACCAGCTGGTGGCCGGTGAACGACTCCTCGATGTGCGCGTTGAGCTGCCCGGTGTGCTTCCACTGCGCGATGAACAGCTTCTGCGACCGCTTCCGGATCCGGCCGGTGGCCAGCACCGACAGCGGGATCAGGGCCAGCGCGATCAGCGCCAGCAGCGGCGAGATGGTCACCATCATCACCAGCACGCCGATCACCGTCAGCAGCGCGGTGAGCAGCTGGCTCAACGTCTGCTGGAGGGTGGTCGAGACGTTGTCGATGTCGTTGGTGACCCGGGACAGCAGCTCGCCGCGCGGCTGCCCGTCGAAGTAGCGCAGCGGCAGCCGGTGCAGCTTCTCCTCGACCTCGGCGCGCAGCTTGTAGACGAACCGCTGCACCACCTTGTTGAGGATGCGGCCCTGCACCCAGCCGAACACCGACGACGCCAGGTACAGGCCCGACACCCAGGCCAGCACCTGGCCCAGGGCGGTGAAGTCGACGCCGCCGGGCTCGTGCCGCAAGCGCCGCAGCACGCCCTCGAAGATGATGTCCGTGGCGTGCCCGAGGATCTTCGGGCCCGCCACCGACAGCGCGACGCTGACCACGCCGAGGGCCAGCACGGCGGTCAGCGCGACGCGCTCCCCGCGCATCCGGCGGACCAGCCGCTTCGCGGACGGCCCGAAGTTCTCCGCTTTGCCCATCGGGATGCCCATGCCGGGCATCCCGCCGCCCATCCGCGCGGGCGTGGGCCGGTTCGTGGTGGGTGCGCTCATGCGGCCTGCTCCGAAGTAAGCTGCGACTGGACGATCTCCACGTAGGTGGGGCAGGTGTCCAGCAGTTCGTGGTGGGTGCCGACGCCGACGACGGATCCGTTGTCCAGGACCACGATCCGCTCGGCGTCGATGATGGTGGACACGCGCTGCGCGACGACGATCACCACCGATTTCGAGGTGTGCGGCCGCAGCGCGGCGCGCAGCCGGGCGTCGGTCGCGAGGTCGAGCGCGGAGAACGCGTCGTCGAACAGGTACACGTCCGGACGCCGTACCAGCGCCCGCGCGATGGACAGCCGCTGCCGCTGGCCGCCCGAGACGTTCGTGCCGCCCTGGGCGATGGCCGACTCCAGGCCGCCCATCTGCTCGACGAAGTCGCGCGCCTGGGCGATCTCCAGGGCCGCCCACAGCTCGTCGTCGGTCGCGTCCGGTTTGCCGTAGCGCAGGTTGCTCGCGACCGTGCCGGTGAACAGGTACGGCCGCTGCGGCACCAGGCCGAGCCGGTCGCACAGCACGTCCGGGTCGAGTTCGCGCACGTCCGCGCCGTTGACCCGGACCTCGCCGCCGGTCACGTCGATCAGCCGGGGGATCAGCGAGAGCAGCGTGGTCTTGCCCGCGCCGGTGCTGCCGATGACGGCCGTGGTGCGGCCGGCCTCGGCGGTGAACGAGATGTCCCGCAGCACCGGCTCGGCCGCGCCCGGGTAGCGGAACTCGGCGTGCCGGAACTCCACCGACGCCCGGCCGGGCAGCTCGCGCACCGGGGCGACGGGCGGGACCACCGACGAGTCGGTGTCGAGCACCTCGTTGATCCGCTCCGCGCACACCGCCGCGCGCGGCACCATCATGGAGATGAAGGTCGCCATCATGACCGACAGCAGGATCTGCACCAGGTAGCTGAGGAACGCGGTGAGCGCGCCGATCTGCATCTCCCCGGTGTCCAGCCGGCCCGCGCCGAACCACATCACCGCGACGCTGGACCCGTTGAACATCAGCATGACGATCGGGAAGATCAGCGCCTGCAGCCGGCCGACCCGCAGCGCGGTGTCGGTGAGCGCGCCGTTGGCGTCGGCGAACCGCGCGGTCTCGGCGGGTTCCCGGACGAACGCGCGGACGACCCGGATGCCGGACAGCTGCTCGCGCAGCACCCGGTTGACCGCGTCGATGCGCTCCTGCATGAGCCGGAACTGCGGCACCATCCGGATCACGATCAGGCCGATCCCGATGATCATGGCCGGCACGCACACCGCGAGCAGCCAGGACAGCCCGACGTCCTCGCGCAGCGCCATCACGATGCCGGCGGCGCAGACGATCGGCGCGGTGACCAGGATCGTGCACACCATCACCACCAGCAGCTGCACCTGCTGCACGTCGTTGGTGGTGCGGGTGATCAGCGACGACGGCCCGAACGCGTTGACCTCGCGGGCGGAGAACTCGCCGACCCGGTGGAACACCGCCGAGCGCACGTCCCGGCCGAACGCCATGGCGGTGCGCGCGCTGTAGTAGACCGCGCCGCCCGAGCAGAGGATCTGCACCAGCGTGACGGCGAGCATCCACCCGCCGGTCGACAGGATGTAGGCGTTGTCCCCGCGCGCGATGCCGAAGTCGATGATGTCGGCGTTGAGGCTGGGCAGGTACAGCGACGCCACCGAGCCGATCAACTGGAGCACCAGCACGATGGTCAGCTCACGCCGGTACGGACGGAGGTATGTCCGAAGTAGGCGATTTAGCAACGTTTCCCCCCATAAGAAACGAATAGTGTCTTAGTGTAGGGCACGGTAGACCTGTTGGATAAGAAACGCAACGTATCTTAGGAGTAGGGTGTCGGAGCCGAAGTCCCGCCGCCGGGGGGCTGCCCTGGAGCAGGCCATCCTCGACGCGGCCTGGGCGGAGCTGAGCGAACTCGGCTACGCCCGGTTCACCGTCGAGGGCGTCGCCGCCCGCGCCGGCACCAGCAAGCCCGTGCTGTACCGCCGCTGGAAGAACCGCGCCGAACTCGCCCTGGCCGCGTGGAACCAGCGGGTACCGGTGTCCCGGGGCGTCCCCGACACCGGGGCACTGCGCACCGACATGCTAGTCCTGTTCGCCCGCATCTCGCGGCGGACCGGGAGCATGATGACCGAGATGATCGCCGGCGTGATGGCCGAGGCGTTCCGCCACCCCGAGGTGGCCGACCTGCTGCGCTCGCGGCTGACCCAGCCCTCGCCGCTGACCGACACCGTGCGCGCGATCGTGGAACGCGCGGTCGAACGCGGCGAACTGCCGCCCGTCACGCTGCCGCACCGCGCGTTGCGCGCGCCGCTGGACCTGGTGCGCAACGAGTACATCACCTGCGGGCAGACCCTGGACGAGGCGACCATCGCCGAACTGGTGGACGACGTGTACCTGCCGCTGCTGCGCGGCCTGCGGACCGACTGACGTGGCGGTTGCGCAAGATTCAAGGATTTCTCAAGCGGGGTGCCGGACAGTGGTGCGCGGGCCGTGCGCGGCCCGGACGCAGACGGCCCCGGGGGAGGGTCCGTCCAGTCCGCGGCGGGGCCCGGTCGAGCCGGTGCACCCCAGGCACCCGGATCCCGGCCCCGCCGCACCACCAGGCCGTCGCGACCGCCGATCGGCGGTGTGCCCGGTCGGACGGCTCCGGGCGCGTGCCCGTCGTGATCTTGTTCGGCTACAAGGGGATCACGTAGTGGATGAAGCCCCGGTTCTCGGCGACCTGGTCGTAGAGCACGCGCGCGGTGCGGTTGTCCTCTTTGGTGTGCCAGTAGACCCGGGAGCACTCCTGCGCGCGCGCCCACTCCTCGACCGCGCCGATCAGCGCCCGCCCGACGCCCCGGCCGCGCGCCGCCGGCGAGGTGAACAGGTCCTGGAGGTAGCAGGCGTCGGGCGAGGTCGTGCTGGCGTGCACCAGGAAGTGCGCGATGCCGACCAGGCTCCCGTCCAGCCGCGCGCCCAGCGCGTGCATCCGGCGTCCGAGCTGGAACTCCCGCCACGCGCGGTCGAGGGAATCGGGCGGCAGCGACCGGCCGTAGAACTCGTTGTAGCCCAGGAAGAGTTCGGCCCAGGCGGGGCGGTCGTCCGGTTCCAGCGGTCCGACACCGATCATGCGGACACCCTACGGGGTGTGCGGTCCCGGGGGAACGATCTTCACCTACGCTGGTTTGGACGCGTGCCACGGTGTGCAGGGGAGAGCGAGCGATGACCCACTCGGCGCAGGAACTGCTCGACCGGATCCGGCGGGAAGTCGCGGACGACCACGGCGAGAACCGGTTCGTCCCGCTGATCACGGCGGGCCGGGTGCCCGTCGCGGTGGTCGGCGCGCTGGCCGCCGAGGAGAGCCGGATCGTGCCGGGGGACTGGCGCGCCTTCCTCACCCTGGCCGCCCGCGCCGACGAGCCCGCCGGGCGCGGCTTCTTCACCAGCCTGTCCCAGGGCGAAGCCCTCGCCCTGCCGCTGCTGACCCCGCTCGCGGCGGCCGCCGGGTTCGACCAGGACGCGGTGCGCGCCTACCGGCCGAAGCCGGGCTGCCAGGCGTACGCGGCCTACGTGGCGTGGCTGGCGCTCAACGCGGAGCCCGCCGTCGCGGCGGTGGCGATGCTGACGAACTTCGCCGCGTTCGGCGAGTACTGCGCGGCGATCGCGACGGCGCTGCGCGACCACTACGGCTTCGACGAGGACGCCCGCGCGTTCTTCGACTTCTTCGGCACACCCGCGCCCGAGCTGGAGCAGCAGGGGTTGGCGGCGGTGCAGGCCGGGATCGACGCGGGGGTGTCGTTCCACGGGGCGATCGAGTTCGTGCGCCTGCTCCAGGGCTACGAGTTGATGTTCTGGAACACGCTGGCCGACCTGAGCGCGAGCTAGGGCCATCGCGACCCGCTTCGACCAGACCGCCGTGCCCTACCGAGGCGTGATCGACCTGGCCACGCTTACCATCGGGCTTGAGGACAGGCCCTGGCACCTCCGGCCGGCTCCGGCACCGCGCGAACTCCGGTCGCCCACGGGCGCCGTGCCGTCGGTCCGGCCGCCGGTGATCGTCCTACTTCTCGGAAGTGGTCCGGCCATTCCCGTCCAAGGCGGTCAGGTCCGGGGTGCTCGACACCTGGAGCGAGCCGGTCCCGGTGGAGCCGTCCCACTGCGCCTCGGCCACGGTGTCCGGCGCGCGCCGAACCGCCCTGACCCGTCGACCCACCGAGCCGATCACCCCGGGTCGACGTTCCGCGCCACCCGGCGCTAGCCCACGACCCGGCCCGCGGTGGGCGAATCGATCCGGCCCGCCGCGTGCAGGTCCAGGAACAGGTCCACGACGTCCGGGTCGTAGCGCGAACCGCGCCCGGCGCGCAGTTCGTCGCGGGCCGCCTCGACGGTCAGCGCGCGGCGGTGCGGCCGGTCGGTCAGCATCGCCGCCCACACGTCGCACACCGCGACCAGCCGCGCCTCCCAGCGGATCGCGCCGCCCGCCAGGCCCTGCGGGTAGCCGCTGCCGTCGTAGCGCTCGTGGTGCTGCCGGATCGCCTGCGCCACCGGGTAGAAACCCGGCACGGTGTCGGCCAGCCGGAAGCCGTGGTCGGCGTGCGCGCGCATCAGCTGCCACTCCTCGCGGTCCAGCGCGGACGGCTTGGTCAGCACCGCCTCCGGCACCACGATCTTGCCGATGTCGTGCAGCCGGCCCGCCAGGCCCGCGACCTTCACGGCGTGCTCGTCGTGGCCCAGTTCGGCCGCGAGCAGGCGGCTCCACCGGCCGACCGCGCGGCTGTTGTGCGGCGCGGACAGCTTCACGTCCACCTGGTCGGCCACCCGGCACAGGTGGTCGAGCATCGTCGGGTCGCAGTCGGGCCGGACCGCGCCGACCACCGCGCGGTCCCGGCCGGACAGCTTGGCCGCGTACAGCGAGCGGTCGGCGGCGGCGATCACCTCGGCCGGGTCGCCGGCGTGCTCGGGGTAGCAGGCCGCGCCGACCGAGACCGTCGCGGTGAGCCACACCGGGCCGCTCACCTCGATCGGGCTGCCCGCCACGCGGTCGCGCAACCGCTGCGCGATGGCGGCCAGCTCGGCCGGGCTCGCACCGGGCACCAGCAGTGCGAACTCCTCGCCGCCGTAGCGCGCCACCACGTCGCCGGCCCGCGCCGCGCGGCGCAGCCGGTCCGCGATCTCCACCAGCACCTGGTCGCCCGCCGGGTGGCCGTGCCCGTCGTTGATGGACTTGAACCGGTCGACGTCGGCGATGAACACCGCCACCGAACCGCCCGCGCGGCGGGCCCGCTCGACCTCGATCGGGAGCTGGGCGACGAAGAACCGCCGGGTGTGCAGGCCGGTCAGCGCGTCGGTGATGGCCAGCCGCCGCTGGTCCGCCACCAGCACCGCCAGGCGCGCGATCACCAGCACGAACAGCATCGCGCACGCCGCCGCGACCACCGGGATGTCGTGGAAGTTGCCGGTCGCGTGCTGCACGACCAGCATCGCGGGCGCGGTGAGGGCGGCGGCGCACAGCGCGGCGATCCGGCCGGGCCCCAGCACGTTCTCGCGCACCGCGGTCGGCTCCGCGACGGCGGACCGGGTGGGGTGCAGCGCCGCCGCGCCCAGCGCCAGGTTGCCGCCCAGCCAGATCGCGTCCAGGAAGTTGCCCGCGTGGTAGGTGCCGTTGAGCTGCTGCACCACGTAGAGCGTGTCGGCGGTGAGGATGGCCAGCAGGTTGACCGCGAGCAGCGCGAACGAACCGGACTTCTTGCCGGTGCCCAGGAACAGCCGGATCGCCACGGCGAGCATCGCCAGGTCCATCACCGGGTAGGCGACCGAGGCCGCGGTCACCAGCCCCGGCTGGTCGAGGCGGGCGCGCGGGCCGATCAGGTACAGCCACGACAGCATCGCGGCGACCACCGCCAGCACCGAGGCGTCCAGCGCGCTCTGCACGTCGCGGCCGGGCGTGCGGCGGCGGATGAGCAGCAGCAGCGCGGCCACCGCGAGCGGGTAGTGGCCGAGGTAGAACACGTCGGCCAGGGACGGGTAGCCGGTCAGGCCGAGCAGGTAGTGGTTGATGTAGAAGGTGCAGTCCGCGATCGAGTACACGACCTGGCTCAACCCGAGCAGCAGCCACGGCAGCCGGGCGGCGGTGCGCAGCCGCAGCGCCGTCCACAGCACGGCGATCGCCGCCGACGTGCTGGTCAGGCAGTACATGACGACGCGGGCGGCGACGCCGAAGCCCTCCCGGGGGATGGCGTAGTAGCAGGCGATCGCCACCAGCCCGGCGGTGAGGTAACCGAGCCAGGCCCTGCCCGAGGTCGGGCGGGGGCCGTTCGCACTCATCGATGAACTCCGCGGTGTCGCCTGGGTGGTGGTGGTCGGCCTGGCACGGCAGCGGCGGCGCCCACCGTCGTTGGATCATGCCGTACCCGCTGGATGTGGGGAAAGCGAGGTCGACTGGTCCATTCGTGTCAACCGGATCGGCCGCGATTGTCGTCCGTTCGGTTGTTCGTCCAGGTCGAAGGCCCACGTCGGGCATTTTTGGCGATGATTCCTCACCTTGTCCAGAAATTCCGGGTGAGCGGGAAAGCGCCTGATCTATTGGCGGAATATTCCACTCTATAGCTTCAGTGTGGAGTGAAAGTTTGCTGTGACGGGTCTGCCGCGCGGTCGGTGGTGGCGCACCGCCGCAGCCCCCGGGAAGAGGGCTGCGGCGGCACGGCCCGGCGGGTTACGCGGTCGTGGCGTCCTGGACCGGGCGGAGGATGACCCGCCCGATGATCTCCACGAGCAGCGCCGCGGCTGCGCCGATGGCGGCACCGACGACCAGGCGCTGCGGCGTCACGTCGAGCAGGAAGATGCCGTTGCCGAGCACCGGGATGGCGAGGATGAGCGCGAACGCGCCCGCGAGCGCGGCGATCAGCGCGATCTTCCAGGCGGTGAACGGCCGGGCGAGCAGCGAGAGCGTCCAGAGCGAGGCGATGGCGACCACGATCGTGGCCACCGTCTGGGCGGCCGGGCGCCCGGCGTCGGGTTCGAGACCCCGGATGGTGAGGTAGCCGGCGAACGCGGCCAGGCCGATCACCGCGCCGGTCGGCACCGCGAGGCGCAGCACGCGGCCCAGGAAGCCGGGGACGTAGCGGCGGCGGTTGGGCGCGAGGGCGAGGATGAAGCCCGGGATGCCGATGGTGGTGGCCGAGATCAGGGTCAGCTGGATCGGGGCCAGCGGGTAGGCCAGCGAGGTGGCGACCACGATCAGCGCGAGGACGAGCGAGTAGACGTTCTTGACCAGGAACAGGTTCGCGGCCCGTTCGATGTTGGCGATCACCCGGCGGCCCTCGGCGACCACGTCGGGCAGGTGCGCGAACCGGCTGTCGAGCAGGACGAGCTGGGCGACCGCGCGGGTGGCGGCGGCCCCGTTGCCCATCGCGACGCCGATGTCGGAGTCCTTGAGCGCCATGGCGTCGTTGACGCCGTCGCCGGTCATCGCCACGACGTGGCCGCGCCGTTGCAGCGCGCCGACGATGGCGCGCTTCTGCTGGGGCGTGACGCGGCCGAACACGGCGTTGTGCTCCAGCACGTCGGCGAGTTCGTCGGGGTCCTCGGGCAGGGTGCGGGCGTCGACGGCCTCGGTGGCGTGGCTGATGCCGGGCAGCCCGACCTGGACGGCGACCGCGCCGACGGTGCGCGGGTTGTCGCCGGAGATCACCTTGAGCGCGACGCCCTGCTCGGTGAAGTAGCGCAGGGTGTCGGCGGCGTCGTCGCGGATGTGCTCGGCGAGCACGACCAGCGCGCGGGCGGTGAGGCCGGCGGGCAGGTCGGTGCCGTCGACCGGCGAGGGGGTGTGCGCGAGGACCAGCACGCGGCGTCCTTCGCCGGCGATGTCGGCGGCGGTGGCCAGCAGCGGGTTGTCGCCGGGGTCGGCGAACACCATCTCGGGCGCGCCGAGCACCCACGTGCCGTGACCCTCGGCGACGACGGCGGACCACTTGCGGGCGGAGGAGAACGGGATGCCGCCGGCGTTGGTCCACGCGGGATCGGTGAACTCGGCGGCCAGCGCGGTGGAGGTGGCGTTGGCGTCGGGGGCCGCCGCGCACAGGGCGAGCGCCTCGCGGACGTCCGGGTCGTCGTCCTGGGCGGTGACCAGCCGGTCGAACACGATGTCGCCGTGGGTGAGCGTGCCGGTCTTGTCCAGGCACACGGTGTCCACGCGCGCCAGCACCTCGACGGCGGGCAGCTCCTGGACCAGGGTCTGCTTGCGGGCCAGGGAGATCGCGGCGATCATGAACGCGAGGCTGGTCAGCAGCACCAGACCTTCGGGGACCATGCCGACGAGCGCGGCGACCGCGCCGGTGGCGGCGTCCTGCCAGCCGTCGGTGTCCGGGACGCGGAACTGGCTCCACAGCAGCAGCGGCGCGACCACGAGCATCATCAGCGAGATCCAGCGCAGCAGCTTGTTCGTGCCCGCGACCAGTTCGGAGCGCACGACGGTGAACTGGCGGGCCTCGGCGGTGAGCCGGGTGGCGTAGGCGTCCGCGCCGACGTGCGTGGCCTGGAACCGGCCGGTGCCGGCGACCACGATCGAGCCGGAGCGGACCTCGTCGCCGATCCCCTTGTGGATCGGGTCGGACTCGCCGGTGAGCAGCGACTCGTCGATCTCCAGCCCGGTCGAGGCGGTGACCGTGCCGTCGGCGACGACCTGGTCGCCGGTGCGCAGCTCGACGAGGTCGTCGGCGACGACGCCGGCCACCTCGATCTCGGAGGTGGTGCCGTCGCGCACCACGCGGGCGTGCGGCGCGTTGAGCACGGCGAGCCGGTCGAGGGTGCGCTTGGCGCGCAGCTCCTGGAACACGCCGATGGCCGTGTTGGCGACGATCACCAGCCCGAACAGGCCGTTCTGCCAGCGCCCGGTGGTGAGGATGACGATGAACAGGGCGAGCAGCAGGCCGTTGAACGGGGTGACGACGTTGGCCCGGATGATCTGGGCCGTGCTGCGGCTGGTCTGCGCGCCGACCGCGTTCGTCCGGCCGTCGGCGACCCGTTCGGCGACCTGGGCACTGGTCAGACCCCCTTCCCGGGCGTCTGCTGCGACCAGCGCGGAACTCTCGGACATCCCCACCTCCACCAACCTGTGCTGCGGGCCATCCTGCCCTCGGGGAGGTGATAGCGCCCGGCCGGGTGGGTGTGTCGGCGGATGCCGCCGATGACTTCGGGGTGCGGGCCGGCGGCGGCGCGCGGCCACCCGGCCCGGGATGACCGGTTCGGTGCGCGGTGTCCGGGTCGGGTGGCCGTGTCGCGGGCCGGTATCGGCGGGCTGTCGAGGGAGCTGTGGGGAGGGTCGCCCGATCGGGGTTCAGCGCAGGTCGGCGACCGCCGCTGCGGCGTTGTCGGTGCCGCCCGCGTCCATCGCGGCGGCGACCAGCAGCCGGGCCGCCTCCGCCGGGTCGCCCGGGGCGCCGCCGATCCGGGCGATCGCCTCGGCGTCGAGCACGGTGTGCACCCCGTTGGTGAGCAGCACGAGCCGGCCCGCGCCGCGCGGTCCGGCGGCGTAGCCGGGCACGCCCTTGCGCCCGGTCGTGGTGACCACCCGGTCCAGGCCCGGGTTGGCGTGCACGCCGCGTTCCCTCAGGTACTGGCCGATCGTGTGGTCGGCGGTGAGCGGCACGGCGGGGCCGCGCCCGGCCGGGGTGTCCGGCACCAGGGGCACCCAGTACGCCCGGCAGTCGCCGACCCACACCACCGACCAGCCGTGCGCGCGGTCGCCCGCCGCGACCGCGTACGTCGTGTCGCCCGCGTGGGCGTCGGTCACCGGGATCACGGCCGTCGCCTGGTCGGGGAGCCTGCTGATCGGCACGGTCGGGCTGGTCCGGGCCAGGGCGTGGCGCACCGCCGGCGGGACACCGGCCACGTCCGCGCCCCACCCCTCGTCCACCGCGACCTCCGCGGCGAGCCGGGCGGCCTGCGCCGCTTCGGGGGTGTCGCCGACGCCGTCCGCGACGGCGATCGCGAACCGGCTCCCGGCGGTGCGCGCGGCGGCGGCGTCGGCGGGCTCCCGCCGCCTGCCCTGGGCGGTGGCCCAGCCGGTGGTCGGGACCTCGGGTCGACGGACCAGGTGGTCGAGGACGGTCATGGCGGCCCTCCGATGCGCGGCGACTGTGCTCTGCCTCCGATGGTCCGTTCGCATGCTGAGGGCAGCCTGTGCGTTCGCTGACAGTCGCCCTTGGTTTCCTGCGATCATGCGCGGGTGGATCTCCTGCCCCTGGACGGACGTGTCGGGCACGTCGCCGGTATCGAGTCGTTGACGGTCGACGGCCGTCGCTACTACTTCGGGTTCGACTACGGCAGCGACCTGGTGGTCTCGCCGCTGGTGGACGACCCGGCGGCGATGGCCGCCTTCGCGGCCCGCCACCTGGCGCAGACCGACGGGCCGCACGACGAGCAGTACTGGGCGGACCTCGTGGCGTACGCGGACTCCGGGTCGGCGCTGACCGGCGATCCCGCGCTCGCCGCGTTCGACTCGGCGGGCCTGCGCGCCGAGTCGCCCGGCTACCACCTGCGCTACCTGCTGGGCGCGGCGAGCGGGTGGGACGACTCGCTGTTCGAGGACGCCGAGGTGGTCGCCGCGCTGCGCCGCCTCGGCCTGGACCCGGACGGCGACTGGAACGCGGTGGACCGCTGCCTCGACCTCACCGGGCCGGACGCCGAACTGGTCGTCGGCCGCTACCTGGCGCACTTGGCCGCCGCGGTGCCGGGCAACTGGCGGACGGTGTTCGCGCCCCTGCTCGACCGCGCCTGATCGCGGCCGGCCTCAGCGGCGTTCGGCGGCCACCGCCGAGGTGACGCCGGCGGCCAGGTCGCCGACCAGACCCGCGCCGTCGGTGGCGGGCTCGTCGAGGTCGGCCCGGGGCGCGTCCCGGTCGTCCTCGTCGTGGGCGTGCGGGACCGGTGCGGCGGGGCGGTCCGGGTCGGGGCCGATCGCGGTCCAGAGTTCCCGGGCGATCCGCCGCGCCTTCGGTTCGCCCACCGCGCGCGCCCCGAACGGGCACGGGCGGTCCACCACCTCGTCCACCAGTTCCGCCGCGACCGCCGGCAGCGCGGCACCGGCGCGCTCGCTGACCTCGTGCAGCAGCGCCCACGCGGTGTCCGCGTCGGTGCGGCAGCGGGCCATCACGATGCCTTTGGCCTGTTCCACCAGGTCCCGCCGGCGCAGCACGGCCAGCACCCGCCGGGTGCGCTCCTCGGTGCCGGTGGCGGCCGACACGGTGGCGATCGCCGCCGCCAGCAGCCGCTCGTACCGGGACAGCACGTCCAGGGTGGCGTCGTCGGGCGGCCGGGCGGCGTAGGCGGTGATCACGACCAGGCCGCCGTCGTCGCGCAGGCCGGGCACCGCCGTCGCGCCGCGCACCTCCCGCAGCGCGCCGCGCCGCCGGGGGAACATCCGGCACGCCCGGTCCAGGTCGAGCTTCGGCCACCGGGGGTCGTGCCACAGGTCGGTGGCGACCACGGGCTTGCCGCGCGCGGCGGCGTCCCTGGTCGGTCCGCAGAGCACCCGGGACTGCACGTCCTGGATCGCGCCGCCCGCGCCGTGCCCGGCGAGCACCACCGGCCGGTGGTGCGGCCGGGACGGATACAGCACGGCGATGTCGGCGCCCACCAGGCCGGGCACTTCCCGGCGCAGGCCGCGCACCACCGCCGCCAACACGTCGTCGAGCCGGAACGAGTCCATGGTTCCTCCTTCGCGTCACGGTCGACACGTACCGTCCTCGGCCCGCGCACCACCGCGCCTCGCCCACCGCGGGTGACCGGACGTGCGCGGCGCGTGGTCGGGACCTCGTCGTCCCGACGCGCTCAGAGGAGGCCGCGCTGCCGCGCCACGACCACGGCGTCGCGCCGCTGGCTGACGCCCAACTTGCGGTAGATGCCGCGCAGGTGGGTCTTCACGGTGTTGACCGACACGTACATCGAGTCGGCGATCTCCTCGGTGGTGCGCATCGAGGGCAGTTCCACCAGCAGGTCCAGCTCGCGGTTGGTCAGCGGGTCCACGTGCCCGGACGCCTGCGCGGGCAGCGCGGGCATCACCGAACCGGCGAACCGGTCCAGCCGCCCGAACCGGCCGACGCCCACGCCCAGCAGGTCGCGCACCGGCGCGCCCGCGTTGACGAACGGCCGCACCACGCCGATCGGCTCGGCCAGGGCGAGCGCCTTCGCCAGCGCCTCGTGCGCCCGGTGCCGGTCGCCGGCCCGGTCCACCAGCACCGCCTCCAGCAGCCACGCGTCGACCGGCGTGGTGGCCGCGACGGTCCGCAGTTCCCCGCGCAGCAACGGTTCCAGCAGCCGGCGCGCCTGCCCGGAGCGCGCCCGGTGCGCCTGCACGACCGCCTGCAGCAGGGCCGTCTCGCCGCCCGCGCCCAGCGCGGCGGACGCCCGTTCGGCGAGTTCGACGGCCCAGCCGAGTTCGCCGACCCGCAAGGCCATCCGCTGCGCGGTGGGCGCGACGTAGGCCAGCAGGGGAGCGGCCACCGACCGGTCGTCCACCGCGCCCCACCGCCCGCGCAGCTTCGCCACCACGGCGTGCGGGTCGTCGGCGTCGTCGAACGCCACCACCGCGTGCAGGCTCAGCGCCGCGAGCGCGGTGGTCGTGTCCGCGCCCTCCGGCAGGTGGTCGACGGCCAGCCGGGCGAACCGCGCGGCCCGTTCCCGGTCGTAGCGCAGGTGGCTGCGCAGCCCCAGCAGGACGTAGGCCATCACCACCGCCGGCCGGCCCGCCCAGCGGCGTTCGGCGGCGAACTCGACCGCGCGCCGGGCCCGTTCCTCGACCAGCGGCAGCTCGCCCCGGGCCGCCGCGATCACCGCCAACTGCACTTGGCAGTGCAGCGCCGCGTAGTCCAGGCCGCCGCGCAGCGCCAGGTCCAGGGCCCGGCGCAGGCCCTCCTCGGCGGAGGTGTGCGCGCCGCGCCGCAGGGTGGCGACGCCGTGGCTGAGCAGCGCCAGCACGTCCAGGTCGCCGTCGCCGCTGCGGCCCACCGGCGGGCGGCCCAGCCCGTCCTGCGCGGGCGGCGGGTCCGGGAACCGGCCGCGCTGCACCAGGACCCCGGCGTGGAAGGCGCGCAGCACCTCCGAGCGCAGCAGCCGGGGCGAGTCGTCCATCCGCTCCAGCGCCCGGTCGGCCGCCGGCACGTCGCACTCCTCCAGCGCGGCGGTCGCGGCGACCAGCGCCACGCCCGGTCGGGCCAGCAGGTGGCCGGGCAGCCTGCCGAGCAGCTCGTGCAGCCGGTCGCCGTCGCCGCGCAGCACCACGCCCAGGCCGGTCTGCTCGACCAGGTCGCCCGCCAGGTCCCGGTGGTCGGCGGACAGCGCGTGCTCCAGCGCGGTCAGCGGCCGGCCGTGGTCGCGGTGCCACTCGGCGGCCACCCGGTGCAGCCGGCGCCGCGCCGACGGCCGGGTACGGGCCAGCTCGCCGCCCAGGAACGCGCGCAGCACCGGGTGCACCCGGTACCACTGGCCGGGCTCGTCGACCCGGCTGACCAGGGCGTTGGCCCGGTCCAGCCGGTCGAGGATCTCGCCGGAGTCGCACCGGTCGGACAGCGCGGTCGCCAGGTCCGGGGTGACCGCGTCGCACACGCTGGTGGACAGCAGGAACCGGCGCACGTGCTCGGGGTGGTGGTCGAGCACCTCCTCGTTGAGGTAGTCGGCCACGGTCCGGTCGTCGGCCGGGAACGCCGGGCGGCCCCGGGTGGTCAGCGACATCGCGGCCAGCCGCAGGCCGACCGCCCACCCCTCGGTGTGCCGCAGCAGCACGTCCAGCTCGTCTGGGGCCAGCTCGATGCCGTGGTTGCCCAGCAGCACCGCCGCCTCCGCCGCGGTGAACGCCAGTTCCACCGCGTGCACCTCGCGCAGCCGGCCCTCCACGCGCAGCCGGGACAGGTGCAGCGGCGGCGGGGTGCGCGAGGCGATCACCAGCCGCAGCCGGTCGGGGGTGTGCCGGGCCAGCAGCGCCAGGCCGCGCACCGCGTCCGGCCCGGTCAGCTCGTGGGCGTCGTCCAGCACCAGGCAGACCGGGGCGGTGACGGTGTCGGACGCGGCGATCAGCGATTCCGGGAAGCCGTCGCCGGCGGCGGGCAGGCCCGCGCAGCCGGCCGCCGCCAACGCCTCGCGCACCGCCGACCACAGGTGGGCCGGCTCGTTGTCGTGCGCGTCCAGCGTCACCCACGCCGGGAACGGCGCGAGCGGGTCGACGGCCCGCCGCTCGGCGAGTCTGCGGGCCCACAACGCCAGCAGCGTCGTCTTGCCCGCTCCCGCCGGCGCGCACACCACGGTCAGCGGCGGCGGTCGGTGCGCGCCCGAGGTGTGCTCGTCGAGCGCGTCGAGCAGCCGGTCGCGGGGGACCGGCGCGGGTGCGGTGGCGGGCGCCCGCAGCTTCGGCGGCGCGACCGGCGGCGAGGCCGGGGCCGCGTCGGGCGCTGCGGTGTGCTCGTGTTCCGGCATGGTCTGTCGTCTCCTGATTCGACGCTGCACCGCGGCCCCGGGGGCGCGGCCCGAAGGCGGTCGGGTCGCGGGTCCCGGGGCGGGGAACCGCGCGGTGCCAAGGGGAAGAGGGATCCGGCGGCCGCGGTCGTGGCCCCGGAGCCGGGCGAGGGTGCGTGGTGTCGCATGTGGACTCCTCTCGTCCGGGCGGTGTCGATCGTGGTCGTCCACCTGCGGCTGATCTTCAACCGAACCGGGTGGCCGGCCCGGCCGGCATCACCCTCCTCAGGTGAGGCACGGCCGCGCCCCGGCTGGTGGGCTCGATCCCGAACCGACTCGGCGGCGGGGCGCGCAACCCCCGCCGCCCGCCCCCGGAGGCCCGTCGCGCCGACCGGCGACACGGCCGCGGCGAGCCTGACCACCTCGCCGCGCGCCGCCGTCGCGACGGGCCTCCGTCCACGTCACCCGGAATCCGGACCGCACGCACCGACCAATGGCGGGTTTACCGCCGCCGGAGACAGGTCTGGACTGGAGCCCATGCGATCACTGCTCGCGGCGGCGCTCGCCGTGCTCCTCGTCGCGCCGCCCGCCCAGGCCGCGCCGGTCCTGGACCTGGACGCGGCCACCATCCCGCAGCTGGTCCGCCGGATGGACGCGGGCACCCTGACCTCCGTCGACCTGACCAGGGCCTACCTGCGCCGGATCCACGACGTGGACGGCGAGGTCCGGTCCGTGCTCGCGCTCGACCCCACCGCGCTCGACCAGGCCGCGGCCAGCGACCGGCGGCGCGCGAAGGGCCACCCGCGCGGCCCGCTGGACGGCATCCCCGTGCTGCTGAAGGACAACATCGACACCAAGGGCCTGGCGAGCACCGCCGGGTCGCGCGCGCTGGGCGTGCCGCCGCGCCAGGACGCCGAGCTGGTCACCCGGCTGCGCGACGCGGGCGCGGTGATCCTCGGCAAGGCGAACCTGTCGGAGTGGGCCAACTTCCGGTCCACGCGCTCCACGTCCGGCTGGTCGGCGGTGGGCGGCCAGACCAACAACCCGCACGTGCTGGACCGCAACCCGTGCGGCTCGTCCTCGGGCTCCGGCGCGGCGGTCGCCGCCTCGCTGGCCCAGGTCGCGGTCGGCACCGAGACCGACGGGTCCATCGTCTGCCCGGCCGGGCAGAACGGCGTGGTCGGCCTCAAGCCGACGCTCGGCGTGGTCAGCGGCCGGGGAGTGGTGCCGCTGTCGACGCGGCAGGACACCGCCGGGCCGATGGCGCGGCACGTGGTGGACGCCGCGATCCTGCTGTCCGCGCTGGGCGGCGGCGACTACGCCACGGCCGTCTCGGCGGCCGGGAACACGCTGCGCGGCGCGCGCATCGGCGTGTGGCGCAGGACCGGCGCGAGCCCGGAAGCGGACCAGGTCGTGCAGCGGTCGGTCGAGGCGCTGCGGCGGGCCGGGGCGACCGTGGTCGACGTGGAACTGCCCTACCAGGACCGGATCGACGCGGTCGAGTTCCCGGCGCTGACCGTCGAGTTCAAGCACGACCTGGAGCGGTACCTGGCCACCCGGCCCGGCCGGTTCCGGACGGTGGCCGACCTGATCGCGTTCAACGAGCGGGACCCGGTCGAGCTGAGCCGGTTCGGCCAGGAGCTGTTCCTGGCGGCCCGCGACGCGCCGCCGCCGACCGACCCGGCCTACCAGGAGCAGCGCCGCACCGCGACCACGCTGGCCCGGCGGTCGATCGACGAGGTGCTGGCCGGGCAGCGCCTGGACGTGATCATGGCGCCGACCAACTCGCCGGCCTGGAAGACCGACTACGCCGCCGGCGACGCCTACGTGCTGGGCACCTCGACCCCGGCCGCGGCGGCGGGCTACCCGAACGCCTCGGTGCCGGCGGGCTTCGCCGGGCCGCTGCCGATCGGCGTGTCCTTCATGGCGGGCCACCGCGCCGACGCGAAGGTCCTGCGGTTCGCGGCGGCGTTCGAACAGCTCACCCACGCCCGCCGGGCGCCCCGCTACCTGCCCACCCTGCCCTGACCCCGACCACCGGCCGACCTCGCCGGGAGCGGGGTCAGCCGGTGGGCCTCCAGCGCCAGACCAGCGGCGGCCGGCCGCCCTTGGGCAGCGCCGCCGCGTGCTGCTCGGTGCGCTCCAGGCCGGGCACGCGGTCCATCGTGCGGCCCAGGTTGGCCGGGTAGGGCCGGTCGCCGGTCAACGCCTCGGTCACGTCGAGGGCCTGCGCGGTGGTGAACTCCCGCCCCAGCAGGCCCGCGGTGAACGGCACGTCCCGCCACAGCCGGTCGGCCAGCATCGGCCGGCAGTCCGCGACGATCCGGTCGTGGTCGAACGCCAGCGCCGGCACCGCGTCCAGCCGCGCCCAGGTCGGGCCCGCCGCCGACGCCTCGGGGTTCACCGCCGCCCACAGCGCGATCGACAGCGTCGGCCCGCGCGGGTCGCGCGAGGGCTCGTCGAAGGTCGCCAACTGCCCGGTCGCGGTCACCGCCGACCCGTCCACGCCCAGCTTGCCGGTCACCGCCCGCAGCGCCGCGTCGCGCAGCCGCTCACCGCGCCCCAGCAGCACACCCGGCAGCGCCAAGGCCCCGGCGAACGGGTCGGCCTCGCGCGGCGCGACGGCCAGCAGCACGGTCCGCGCCCGCGCGTCGAACCGCAGGGTGAGCACGTCCACCGACACCAACGTCGACTCGATCCTCGCCATGCGCGGGATTCTCCCGCACCTCAGCCCGCGACCGGCACGCGCACGCGGTAGTCCGCGCGGTCCGGCCCGCGCCCCTCGACCTCCACCGGCAGCCCGGTCGCCCGCGCCAGCCACGCCACCGGATCGCGCAGCGGCTCCAGCACCGGCACCGACCCCGCCGGCACGACCCCCGACGTCAACCGGGGCACCAGCCGGCGCCCGACCCGGTACGCGGAGGCGACCGACAGGTCCCGCGCGTCCAGGTGCGTGACGGCCAGCGCGTCCACCCCGCACAGCCCGATCGCGTACCGCAGCAGCACCGCGTCGAGGTGCCCGGCCCGCCACGCCCCCTGGTACGCGCCGGTCCCGTTGTGCCGCTCCGGCAACCGGGCCGCCACCGCCGCGTTCTCGGTCGGCAGCGGGCCCGCGCCGTGCCGGGTCTGGTAGGTGCGGGTCACCCCGAGCACCCGCGCCGGGCGTCCGCCCAGCAGGTCGCGGGCGTTGCGCGGGGTCACCGTGGACCAGGTGGTGTGCGGGTGGAACCCGTGGTTCTCGTCCAGCAGCACCCCCTGCGCCCCCTCGAACACCACCCGCCCGCGATCGGCCAGCCGGCCCACCTCGTCGCCGTCGACCACGCGCACCGCGTCCGCGAACGCCCGGTACAGCGCCACCAACTCCGCCACCTGGAACCCGTCGCCGACCAGCGGCGCGTAGAACCGGGCCAGCGCGTCGAGCTTGCGCCGCAACACCGCGGGCGACGCGCAGTCCCCGACCCGGGGCGCGTCGCCGGGCGTGCCCAGGACTTCCTGGTGCTCCACCACGTCCCCGGGCCGGGCGCCGGCGAGCAGCGAGTACCAGACCGTCTCGCCGATGCCCTTGCCGCACGACCCGTGCCGCCCCGCGCCGCGCGCGTCCTCCCGGGCCCGGTTGGCCGCCACGTGCAACGGCGTGGTGAGCAGCGCGCGGGCGTCGACCGACACCAGCCCCAGCGGGTCGGCCACGCCCAGCGCGGCCAGCTCCCGCGACTCGGTCGCCAGCGCGATCGGCTCCACCAGCACGTGCCGCGACAGCAGGGTGGGCACACCCGCGAGCGTGCCCGACCCGAACTGGCTGAACGTGTGGTGCCGGCCGTCGGCGACGACGTTGTGCGCGGCCTGCGCGCCGCCGTTGAACCGCACGACCGCCGACACCGACCCGTCCCGGCACAGCGCGTCGACCACCGCGCCCTTGCCCTCGTCGCCGAACCCCAGCCCGACCACGACGACGTGCCCCGGCTCCCCGGTGCTCACGACAGGGTGACGTCGTCCGGCCCGTCGAGGCCGGGCGGGAGCGCCGAGGTCGAGGTGGCCAAGGCCGTCGACCCGACCTGGACCAGCGCCTTGCCGACCGCGTCCCGCTCGGCGGTGGACCCGACCTCGGCCAGGTCCACCAGCGCCTGGTCCAGGTCGACCACCCGCTCCTCCATCCCGATGGTGGCCGCGATCAGCTCGCACACCGCGCCCGGGTCGTCGAGCTTGAGGAAGTTCTGGCCCAGCAGGTCCCGCCAGTGCTCGGCGATCTGCGGGTCGTCGTAGTACGACGACTGGTTCGGCAGCACGAAGTAGACGTGCCACTTGCGGCTCAGCTCCCGGTACACCGACGCCGGGTCGATGTCCTGGCGCACGTCGTCGCCGATGATCCGGCGGATGTGCCGGGCCTCCAGCCGGGGCTTGTTCAGCTCGTCGCCGATCAGGAACAGGTAGCCCTTGCGGCCCCGCTTCTGCCACGCGTCGGTGACCACGTGCCGGGCCACGAAGTACGCGGCCAGCTCGTAGGACTCGCTCTTCTGCCCGCCGCCGTTGCCCTCCAGGAAGATCGTGCGCAGCTGCTCGTCCATCCGGTTGTCCGACTCGAACTGCCCCACCTGCAACGGCACCCGGTCGCTGTCGGCGTCGCCGATGCCGCCGAACATCAGCTGCGGGTCGGCGAGGTAGCCCTTGCGCTGCAACAGGCCGTGCAGCTTGCCGAGCTTGCGCTGCATGATCTTGGGCACCTGGCCCATCGAGCCGGTCACGTCGAACAGCACCGCGATCGGCGTCGAGTCGGCGTGGTCGGCCGAGTCCCGGCACTCCCGCGCGGTGACCCCGAGCGGGTTCATCGACGGGTCCGCCGTCCACTTGTCACTGGGCTGCGCGCGAAGCTTGGCCGTGTAGCCGAAATCGTCGATCCCCTTGGCCGCGCGGAAGGTCTTGGCCGCCGCGTAGGCGTTGTCGTCCCACTTGCCGTGTCCCATGTCAGGCTCCTGTCGTGTTCGGCAGCGCGAACGGGCGGAAGACCCGCGCGCCGTGGAGTTCGTGGAGGAGGTCGTCGTACTCGTCGATCAGGTCCGCCGCGTCCGGGCGGCGTGCCGGATCGTCCTGCGTGCAGCCGGTGGCGAACATCCGTTGCCGGGACTCGTTGCGCCCCAGCACGTCCAGCATCAGCGTGTGTGCCATGTGGACGTCGGTGGCGGCGGTGAGCGGCCGGCCCGCCGCGACCTCCGGCGGGTAGTCGACCGTCTTCGCGGTGGCCAGCGGGGGCTGCCCGTCGGCGACCGCGAACGACCACCCGGCCAGCACGATCCCGTGCTGCTCGGGGTGCACCAGCACGTTGTCGGCGACGATCGCCCCGTGCACCAGCCCGACCCGGTGCGCGCCCGCGACGGCCCGCAGCAGCCTGCGGTGCATCCACGCGTAGTCGCGCCCGTCCAGCCCGTCCGGGAACGCCCGCCGCACGTCGGCGAGCGTCACGAACCCGTCCACCAGCGGTTCCAGCACGGTGAACGCCCGCTCGCCCCGGCCCGCGTCCCCGGTGTCCACCAGGCGCGGGTAGTAGGGGCGCAGCCAGTCGTGCTCGTCGGTGAACCGCTCCAGGGCGCGCAACGCGTCCCATTCGGCGCGCAGCAACGGGTTCAGCGCCGGGTTGCGCACGATCTTCACCACGGGCCGGCCGTCGGTGCGGTAGACGTTGGCGACGCTGCCCACGGCGTGCCGCGCGGCCACCCGGTAGGTGCCGCGCCCGGTGCGCAGCACGACCGGCCCGGTGTTCTGCCACTCGTGGTAGAGGCGGGTCAGGTCGGCCGACGCGGCGTGCGCCCGGAGGTCGTCGGCGGCGACCCGGTCGGGGTGCAGGGCGGCGGCCAGCCCCCGGTACCGCCGCCGCGCCTCCGTCCGCCGGTCCGGGTCGGCCGGTCCGAACAGCCCCGTCGGGGTCGCCCCGTCGACCAGGTCGAGTGCCTCTTCCCTCGTGAACATGGTTTGAGTCTAGACGACTCAAACCAGGGTCGGCAACCGGGTGTGACCGGGGCCGCTCACGAACGGGCGAGCAAGGTGTCACCCGGACGGTGAAGTGGTCGCGCGGTGCGTCAGGGTTCGAGGAGTCGGTCGAACTCGGTGACGTCCCGGCCGTAGCGGGTGTTCGAACTCTCCAGGACGGCCGCCTCCGGTTCCTTGAACCGCCACCCCCCGCAGCACGGCCTGGTGCAGGGCACGCAGTTCGGGACCGGGGTCGGCGCCGAGTTCGTCGGCCGGCCGCCGCCGGACGTCGGCGTAGCGGCACAGCGCCTCCGCGCTGCGGCCGACCTCGTGCGGCGCGCGCATCAGCAGCGCCTCCACCGGCTCGGCGAGCGGGTACTCGACGGCCAGGTCCGGCAACGCCGCGACCAGGCCCGCCGGTCTGCCCAGCCGCAGCTCGACCCGAGCCCACCGCACCGCCGTTCCCAGCCGTCGCGGACCCGCGCGGCCCACTCGCCGGGCAGGCCCGCCGGCGGCGCTCCCCGCCACAGGGCCAGGGCTTCGGCCAACGCCCCGGCCCGCACCTCGTCGGCCGCGCCCGGGTCGTCGCCGCACCCGACCAGCTGGCGGAACCGGTGCAGGTCCACCAGGTCCGGGTCGACGTCCAGGACGTAGCCGGCGTGCCGGTGCTCGATCCGCACGGCCGTCCCGTCCGACACCTCCCGCAACGACCGGCGCAACCGGCTCAGGTACGAGTAGAGGACGTTGCGGACCGCCGCCGGCGGGTCGCCGCTTCAGACGCGGGCGATCAGCGCCTCGACCTGCACCACCCGCCCGGACGCCCGCGGCTCCACCTCGCCCGACAGCCGAACCTCCATCGATTACCGGAACCCACGTGTACGAGCCAATCGAGCCCAGGAGCCCGCAGATGTCCACGTTCCGCACGAGACGCACGCCGTCCTCGCTCGCCGTCGCCGCGCTCGCGATCGCCGGACTGGTGACCGGCGCGCTGGTCGCCGACTCCGCCGTCGGCACGGCGGCCGGCACCGTCAAGGCCCGCTACAGCCCGCTGGGTGCCACCGCGAACGGGCCCTCCGGCCCGGCCACCGCCAAGTTCACCGCCGGCCCGCACTGCTGCCCGGCTCGCCGGCGCTGTCCCTGAAGGTGGTGTTCGGCAGCACCGCCGACCGCATCGACATCGGGCTCGTCGCGCTCACCGGCGTGTCCGCCTAGTCCCGGGGAGGGCAGGTCGGGTGGGCCCGCGCCGCCGGGCCCACCCGACTGGGCGGCAAGACCACACCGGACGTCCACACCGGACGTCCACAGCGGGTGTCCCCAGCGGGCGTTGGCCGCCGCGTTCAGGCGGGGCTCGGCGCGGTTCCCGGAGCAGGCCGCCGCACGGACCGGAGACGCCGCGCCACCAGCGGGATGACCACGGCCGCCACGACGACGTGCGAGATCATCAGCATCACCTTGGTCGACCACGCGGTGGCTCCCGCCGTCAGCGGCCCCGCCATCGACAGGGCGGTCAGCGCCACGGTGACCCGCGTCCAGGTCCGGGCCGGCGCGCGGCGCGCCCACCGGCCCAGCGCGAGGGCGAGCAGCGTGCCCCAGAACGTGCAGATCAGGGTGCCCATCGCGAACATGCCGACGGTGATCGGCTCGGCCGTCGCGGCACCGGTGCCGCCGGCTTCCATCGGCACGCCGACCAGCCGCGCGAGCAGGCCGTAGACTTCCGCGATCGCGGCGCCGGCGAGCCCGGCGAGTGCTCCGACCAGCCAGATGGGTCGGACGTCGGTGGTGGTCATGGTCGCTCCCTGGTTTTGGCTCCGGGTGGGTCGACCAGTGGTCGTCGCCGACCGGGCGGCGCTCGACATCCGGGCGGGGGAAACTTCTCCGGAGTTTCTCCGGCGGCGGTGTCGAGAACGCCGAGGCGTGCTCCGACCGGGAGTCGACAGCACGCCGCGGGGGTGTGCGGACCGAGAGGACGGCCGACGTGAAGTACCTGCTGATGATCTACGGCAACCAGGAGAAGTGGGACTCGTTCCCGGCCGAGGAGTGGCCCGAGGCGATCGCCCGGCAGGAGGCGTTCAACACCAGGTACCGGGAGAGCGGCGAACTGCTCGGCGCGTACGGGCTGGGCGACGCGGTCACCGCGAAGCTGATCCGCCGGGAGAACGGCGTCGCGGTGGTGACCGACGGGCCCTACATCGAGTCCAAGGAGTACATCGCCAGCTTCTACCTGCTGGACGTGGACAGCGAGGAACGCGCCCGCGAGATCGCCGCCGACATCCCGTTCGCCGACGTCGACCCGGTGGAGCTGTGGCCGATCCTGCACGAGTCGCCCCAACCGTGACGGCGCGGTCGTGACGGTGCGGTCGTGAACGGGGCGAGCGGCGTCGAGGACCTGCTGCGCGAACTCGCGCCGCAGGTGCTCGGCGTGCTCGTGCGCCGGTACGGGCAGTTCGACGCGTGCGAGGACGCGGTGCAGGAGGCGTTGCTGGACGCCGCCGGCCAGTGGCCGGCCGGGTTGCCGGACAACCCGCGCGGCTGGCTGATCACGGTCGCCGCGCGGCGGTTCGTGGACCACCTGCGCACCGAGCAGGCCCGCCGCCGGCGCGAACTGGCGGTGACCCCGCAGGCCGAGCTGCTCGCCCGGCCCGCCGACGCCGACCACGACCGCGACGACTCGTTGGCGCTGGTGTTCCTGTGCTGCCACCCGGACCTGTCGGACCCCAGCCGGGTGGCGCTGACCCTGCGCGCGGTCGGCGGGCTGACCACCGCGCAGATCGCGGCCGCGTTCCTGGTGCCGGAGAGCACCATGGCGCAGCGGATCAGCCGCGCCAAGCAGACGATCAGGGGGACGGGGTTCGGCGCCCTGTCGCCGAAGGACCGCGCCGAACGCCTGCGGGCCGTGCTGCACGTGCTGTACCTGGTGTTCAACGAGGGCTACACCACCACCGACGGCGCGGACCTGACCGCGCCCGCGCTGTCCGACGAGGCCATCCGGCTGACCCGCTGGCTGGCCGGTCTCCTGCCCGACGACGCGGAGGTGGCGGGCCTGCTGGCGCTCATGCTGCTCACCGACGCCCGCCGCCCGGCCCGCAGCACCCCGGACGGCGGCGTCGTGCCGCTGGCCGAGCAGGACCGCGCCCGGTGGGACCGGGACCTGGTCGCCGAGGGCCTGGAGCTGATCAGCCGGACCCTGCCGCGCGGACAGGTCGGCCCGTACCAGCTCCAAGCCGCGATCGCCGCCGTGCACACCGAGGCACCCAGCGCGCAGGACACCGACTGGCCGCAGGTCCTGGCCCTCTACGACCTGCTGGAACTGGCCGCGCCCAACCCGATGACCTCGCTCAACCGCGCGGTCGCGGTCGGTGTCGTGCACGGCCCGCGCGCGGCGCTGGACCTGCTGGAGGACCTGGCCCGGGACAAGCGCCTCGCCGACCACCACCGCCTGCACGCCGTCCGCGCGCACCTGCTCGAACAGAGCGGCGACCGCGCGGCGGCGTCCACGGCCTACCGGGCGGCCGCCCGGCGCGCGACCAGCGCCCCGGAGCGCCGCCACCTCACCGAACAGGCCAACCGGCTGGCCGGGTAGCGCGACCCGGTGGGCACGTCCGCCGGGTGCGGGCCGGTCCCGATCACGCCGGCGCTGTCGTACCCCTGTGATTGACTGTGCGTCAGGGGGCCTTCACCAAGGGTTACTCCTACACGTGCGCGTCACCGAATCGACTACGGGGGTGGACGATGAAAACACGCACGTTCCTCGCGACGCTGGCGATGGCGGTGTCGACGCTGACAGCGGTCGGTCCGGCCGGTGCGGAGCCGGCGGACCGGCCGCCGCGCCCGGTGCGGAGCTGCGCCGATCTGGTCGGCGACCACCCGGTGCCCGGCACCGGGGTCCACGTCGAGCAGGCGACCCCGGTGCCGGCCGGCGTCGAGCCCGAGCACTGCGACGTGCGCGGCCGCGTCGACCCCGAGGTCCGGTTCCGGCTCAAGCTGCCCACCACCTACTCCGGCCGCTACCTCCAGACCGGCTGCGGCGGGTTCTGCGGCGAGGTCGCGGCCCCGGGCATCCGGCCCTGCACGCCCGAACCCGGCGACTTCGCGGTCGCCACCACCGACGACGGGCACGTCGGCGACGGCCCGTTCCCCTCGGCGGACGGCCGGTGGGCGGCCGACGACCAGGCCGCCCGGGACGACTGGGCCTTCCGCGCCCCGCACGTCGTGTCGCTGGCCGCGAAGCGGCTGATCGCCGAGTACTACGGCGCGCCGCCGCGCACCTCCTACTTCGAGGGCTGCTCCAACGGCGGCCGGGAGGCGCTGCTGCTCGCCCAGCGCCACCCGGACGACTTCGACGGCGTCATCGCCGCCGCGCCCGCCGCCTACTTCTCCGCGCTGGCCCTGGACCAGGCGTGGCTGGCCAGGACCAACACCGACCCGGCCGGGCAGCCGATCCTGACCGACGCCCGGCTGCCGGCCCTGCACGCCGCCGTGCTGGCCCGCTGCGACGGCCTCGACGGCCTGGTGGACGGCCAGCTCGAAGACCCGCGCCGGTGCGACTTCGACCCGGCCACCACCCGGTGCCCGGAGGGCGTCGACGGCCCGGACTGCCTCACCCCGGCCCAGGTCGAGACGGTGCGCAGGCTCTACGGGGGCCCGGTCGACGAGCAGGGCCGCCGGCTCTACCCGGGCAACCAGGAGCGGGGGTCGGAACTGGCCTGGGCGGGCTGGCTCACCCCGCTGCCGGGGTTCGGCGGGTCGATCGCGTTCCTGCTCGCCGAGAACTACCTGCGCCACATGGGCTACCCGATCGGCACGCCGCACAGCTCGGTCGCGGACTTCCGGTTCACCACCGGGGAGCTGCGCCGGCTGACCGCCGAGGGCTCGCGGGCCAACGCGCTCGGCCTCGACCTCGGGCCGTTCCGCCGGTCCGGCGGCAGGCTGATCCTCTGGCAGGGCTGGAACGACCAGGCCGTCCCGCCCGCCGGCCTGCTCGACTACTACGACCGGCTCGGCCGGCGCAACGGCGGCCCCGCCGCCACCCGGCAGTGGGCCCGGGTGTTCATGGTCCCCGCGATGTACCACTGCGCCGGCGGCGACACCCTGGACACCTTCGACCCGCTGCCCGAACTGGTCCGCTGGACCGAGGACGGGATCGCGCCGGACCGCGTGATCGCCGCCGCGCGGGCCGCCGACGGCACCGTCACCCGGACCCGGCCGGTGTTCCCGTACCCGGTGCGCGCCCGCTACGACGGCAGCGGCAGCGTGGACGACGCGGCGAACTTCGTGCCGTGGCGGCCGCAGGACCCGCCGCGCGACGCGATCGACTGGCCCGGCTCGTACCTGCACCAGGTGCCGGGCCCGGTGACCAGGCCCTGACCGCTCACCCGGTGATGACGACCTTGCCCCTGGCGTGGCCCGTGCCGAGGTGCGCGAACGCGTCGGCGACCTGCGCCAGGGGATAGGTCCGGCCCACCAGCGGCACGACCGCGCCGGACTCGGCCAGCCCGACGAGTTCGGCGAGGTCGGCCGGGTCGATGGTCGAGACGTAGACCTTCACCCGCTGGCTGACCAGCAACGACATCACCGCGCCCCGGACGATCCGGGGCAGGCTGCCCAGCCACCGGCCGCCGCGCCCGCTGTTGGGCAGCAGCGTGCCGTGCCTGGTCAGCACCCGGCACAGGTCGGTGAGCGAGTGGTTGGCGACGTTGTCGAAGATCACGTCGTAGCGCGCGTCCTCCCGGGTGAAGTCCCGGGTCCGGTAGTCGATCACGTCGTCCACGCCGACCGACCGCAGCAGTTCGTCGGAGCCGCCGCACACCGCCGTGACCACGCAGCCCCGGTGCCGGGCCAGCTGCACCGCGAACGACCCGACGCCGCCCGCCGCGCCGTTGACCAGCACCCGGTCCCCGGCCCCGACCTTCGCCGCGCGCAGCCCGTGCAGCGCGGCGAGCCCGGCCATCGGCAGCGCCGCCGCCTGCTCGAAGGTGAGGTTCGCGGGCTTGGCGACCAGGTTCGCCGCCTTCGCCACGGCGTACTCGGCGAACGCGCCGTCGCCCTGCCCGACCACCTCGTCGCCGACGCGCGGCCCGGTCACGCCCGGACCCACCGCCTCGACCACGCCGGCCAGGTCGACGCCGCGCACCGGGTTCCTCGGCCGCCGCAGGCCCGCCGCCAGCCGCAGCGCGTAGGGCGTGCCGGTGAGGAACAGCCAGTCCGCGTAGTTCAGCGCCGCCGCCCGCACCTGGACCAGCACCTCGCCAGAGCCGGGGGTCGGCGTGGGGAGGTCGGTCAGCTCCAGCACGTCCGGGCCGCCGTACGCGCCGTGCACCGCGGCCTTCATTCGACGGTCCGCAGGATCTGCTCGATGGACGCCGCCCGGGTGCGCAGTTCGGCCACGTCCGCCGCGGTGCGCTGCTGGGCGTCGAGGGTCTTCTCGGCGAGCTGCTCGTAGCGGCCCACCAGCTGCCGCAGGTGCTCCTCCTGGTCGGCCTTGATCTTGGTCTTGCGGATGTCCAGGAAGCTCTGGAACAGGAACAGGGCGGTGACCATGGCCAGGAACAGCAGCCCGATGGTGAGGACCGCGTCGGGCCAGGTCGTGGACCCCTCCGCGCTGAGTGGCATCAGGAACGCTCCTTGCGTCCGGGACCCTTCTCCGGGTCCGTGAGGGTCTGGGCCGCCTCGGCGAGCGTCGAGGCGGTGAGGCGCAGGTCGAACTCGGCGACCTCGTAGTACTTCATGGCTTTGCCGTCCTCGGAGAGTTCGAGCGTGCCGACCACCAGGCCGGCGGCCTCCAGCCGCTGGAGGTGCATGTGCAGCAGGGGACGGCTGATGCCGATCTCGCGGGCCAGGTGGCTGACGTAGTCCCGGCCGCCCGCGAGCGTCGCGACGATCCGCAGCCGCAGCGGGTTGGCGAGGGCGGCCAGGACCTCGACCAGGTCGTCACCGGTCGGCCGCGTCATGTTCAGGCCATCCCTTCACGTGTCAGAACTTTCTTACACGTGAAACCGTAGCACGACATGGCGGGTGTGGTCGCCGAACTCCGCGATCAGGCCCACGCGCCTGCGATTCCCCGGACCGGCGGGGGACGGGGCGGTGGCGCCGGTGGCCGGTACAACACTTGCGACGTTCGGCCGATCAGGTCACGGCACCTCGGGTATCGTCGCCCCGACCTCGCTCGTCCGGGCGAGGCACGGGGGGCGTCGGCGAAACCCGGGATCGGCGACGCGAGCCAGCAGCTGTTCGGAGCCGATCTTGAGTGTTGCCCAGTCCTCGCGCGCGGACTCGACGCCGACCGTGCGGTTCTCCGCCGCGGGCGCGCGCTTCCGGCCGGAGATCCAGGGCCTGCGCGCCGTGGCGGTCGTCCTCGTGGTCGTCTACCACGTGTGGCTGGGCCGGGTCTCCGGCGGCGTGGACGTGTTCTTCGTCATCTCCGGGTTCCTGGTCACCGGCCAGCTCCTGCGCGCGGTGGACAAGGGGCGGATCGCGTTCCGGCCGCTGTGGGGGCGGATGATCAAGCGGCTGTTCCCGGCGGCGCTGACCGTGCTGCTGGTGGTGCTGGTCGCGAGCTTCCTGCTGCTGCCCGGCAGCCGCTGGTTCCAGACCATCCGCGAAGTCGTCGCGGCGGCCCTCTACCTGGAGAACTGGCAGCTCGCGGCGGACTCGGCGGACTACTTCGCCCAGCACAACTCGGCCAGCGTGGTGCAGCACTTCTGGTCGCTGTCCATCCAGGGCCAGTTCTTCGTGGTGTGGCCGCTGCTCGCGGCCGGCGCGCTGCTGCTCGGCCGGGCCACCGGGTGGGGCGTGCGCCGGGTGCTGGCCTGGTTCCTGGCGTCGGTGCTGGTCGAGTCGCTGGTGTTCTCCATCGCGCTGACCACCGTCGACCAGCCGCTGGCGTACTTCCACTCGCTGACCCGGGCGTGGGAGTTCGCGCTGGGCGGCCTGCTCGCCTTCTTCGCCGACCGGGTGGTGCTCGCCCGCGCGGTCCGGCTCGCGCTCGGCTGGGTCGGCATCGCCGGGCTGGTCGCGTGCGGCCTGGTGCTCCAGGTCGGCGCGGTGTTCCCCGGCTACCTGGCGTTGTGGCCGACGCTGTGCGGCGCGGCGGTGATCCTGGCGGGCACCAGCGGCAGCGCGGTCGGCGTCGACCGGGTGCTCGGCTCGGGCGCGCTGAAGTACGTCGGCGACGTGAGCTACTCGCTGTACCTGTGGCACTGGCCGGTGCTGGTGCTGTTCCTGGTCGCGACCCGGCAGCAGTCCGTCGACTTCCCGGACGGCGCGCTGATCATCGGCGCGTCCGCCGTGCTGGCCGTGCTGACCTACCACTTCGTCGAGCAGCCGGTGCGCCGCTCGGCGATCGGGGTGGCCAAGCCCTGGGGCGCCTACCGGTTCGGCCTGCTGCTGATGGTGCCCGTGCTGGTGACCGCCGGCACCTGGCAGGTCGTCACGCAGCACCGGGTCGACTCGTACTCGTTCGCGCCCGACCCGGACCACCCCGGCGCGCTCGCGCACCGGCCCGGCTTCGAGTACGAGGGCTCGCCCGACGCGCCGATCGTGCCGCCGCTGGAGGTACTGCGCGACGAGGTCGGCGCGGTCGGCCCGGAATGCCTCAACGTCGGCACCAACGACGAGGTCTACACCTGCACCTACCGCGGCGACAACGAGCCCGTGAAGCGGATCGTCGTGGTCGGCGACTCGCACATGCACTCCTACCTGCCCGCGTTCGAGGCCATCGCCAAGAAGCGGGACTGGGAGTTCACCACCTACCTCAAGGGCGGCTGCCCGCTGTCCACGGAGTCCTACGTCGAGCCCACCGAGCCGGTGTACTGCCCGCAGTGGGCGGACGCCGTGCTGCCCAGGATCCTGGAGTCGAAACCGGACCTGGTGGTCGTCAACGCCACCCGCAACGTCCGCCAGGGGCTCACCGAGCAGACCCCGCCCGGGTTCGTCGAGCAGTGGCGCAAGCTCGACGCGGCGGGCCTGCCGATGCTCGGCATCCGGGACAACCCCCGGTTCGACATCTCGCCGGCGGAGTGCCTGGAGATCAACGGCCTGGACTTCGCCAAGTGCAGCGTCCCCCGCGCCGAGGTCTACGGGCCGCCGCCGTACGACCGGCTCCCGGACGTGCCCGCCGGCATCCGGTTCGCCGACTTCGGCGACTACTTCTGCGACGCCCGCCAGTGCACGCCCGCCGTGGGCAACGTCTACATCTACGGCGACCACAACCACCTCGGCCGCAGCTTCGTGACCACCCTGACGCCGGTCGTGGAGGAAGCGCTGGCCACCCGCCTCGGCGAGTAGGGGCGGGGTGCCGCTGCCGGTCGTCGCGACCCGGCACCGCCACCCCGCCGCACGTCCGCGCGCGGGCTTCGGGACCTGGCCGTACCTGGTCGACACGTTGGTGACGGTGTGTCGGCCTGGTCATGGGCGAGGCGTCCGGGTGCGGTGAGGACCGGGTCGTCGCCGCACCCGGCGTCCCCGCCCGCACGGTGTCCCGACCGACAACGCCGGGAACCACCCGGTCTCCCGCGACACTGAACGCGGTCACACCGCACTCGAAGGGCAGCCACCCATCAGCCGCGTCCAGTCACCAACCTCATGACCAAGTACACCTAGAACGGGTAGTGCGCGTGTTCGGTGGCCAGCGTGATCCAGCGGGTCGTGGTGAACGCCTCGGCGCCCCACCGGCCGCCGAAGCGCCCGTAGCCGCTGGACTTCACGCCGCCGAACGGGGCCTGCGGCTCGTCGCCCACGGACTGGTCGTTGACGTGCACGATCCCGGTCTTGACCCGGCGGGCCACCGACAGGCCCCTGGTGCCGTTCTCGGTGAGGATGCCGCAGGTCAGGCCGTGGTCGGTGTCGTTGGCGCGGGCCACGGCCTCGTCGTCGGTGGCGAACGTCTCCAGCACGCACACCGGCCCGAACGCCTCGCCGTAGTGCAGTTCCATGTCCGTGGTCACGCCGGTCAGCACGGTCGCCCGGTGCAGCGCGCCCACCGGCTCCTCGCCACCGGTCAGCACGGTCGCGCCCTTCTCCCGCGCGTCGCGCACGAGCGCCGCGACCCGCTGCGCGGAGCGGGTGTTGACCAGCGGGCCGATCACGGTGTCCGGGTCGGTCGGGTCGCCGTGCGGGAGCGAGGCGATCTTCGCCACGAACCGCTCGGTGAACTCCGCCGCGATCCGCTCGTGCACCAGCACCCGGTCGCCGGACATGCAGATCTGCCCGGAGTTCATGAACACCCCGAACACCGCCGCGTCCACCGCGTGGCCCAGGTCCGCGTCGTCCAGCACGATGATCGCGTTCTTGCCGCCCAGTTCGAGCACCGCGGGCTTGAGGTGGCGGGCGGCGTGCGTGCCGATGATCCGGCCGACACCCGTGGACCCGGTGAAGTTGACCACCCGCACCCGGGGGTCGGCGATCAGCGCCTCGGCGACCTCGGCGGCGTCCGCCGGGTCGTTGGTGACCACGTTGAGCACCCCGGCGGGCAGTCCGGCGTCGCGCAGCACGTCGGCCAGGAACAGCCCGGACGCCAGCGGCGCCTCCTCGCTGGGCTTGAGCACCACGGTGTTGCCGGCCGCGATCGGCGCGGCGAACGCCCGCACGCCCAAGATCAGCGGGGCGTTCCACGGCGCGAACGCCGCCACCACGCCGACCGGCTCCCGCACGGCCAGGCCGAGCGCGCCGGGCTCCTGCGCGGAGAGCACCTCGCCCAGCGGCGCGGTGACCGACGCCGCGGCCTCGCGCAGGATGTTGGCGGCGAGGAAGACGTTGAACATCGCCCACCGCCTGGTGCCGCCGGCCTCGCCCGCCATCAGCTCCGCGGCCTGCTCGGCCCGGGCGTCGAGCAGGTCGGCGGCGTCGAGCAGGACCTTGCGCCGGGCGAACGGCCGGACCGCGGCCCAGTCGGCGAACGCGGCGTCGGCGGCGGCCACCGCCGCGGCCACGTCCTCGGGGCCGGCGGCGGCGACGGTCGCGTACACCTCGCCGGTGAAGGGGTTGACGTCGTCGACGGTGCGGCCTGACGTCGCGGGCACGTCGGAGCCGGCGATCAGCAGGTCACGGTGGATGGTCATGGTTCAGCGCCTCCGGACCACAGCAGGGGTTGGTCGGCCAGCATACGGACCGCCGGCCCGACCGCCCTTGTGCCGACGCGTCCGCCATTTGGCCCTGCGCGCACGCCGTCGTCACCGCACCCGGCCTGCGGCGCGGCGGCCCGGGAGCGGTCTCAGTCCTCGTACCGCCTGGTCACCACGAAGGACGTGCCGTCCAGCACCGAGCCGACCGGCGTGCCCGCCCAGCGGGCCAGCTGCTCCGCGCTCCCGCCGCTGCGGGTGAGCAGCTCGGCGAGTTCGGCGGCCGAGGGCGGGCTCGGGCGGTAGGAGCCCAGCACGGGCTCGCCGGTGGCGGCGCTGTCCTCGTCGTCCGGGTCGTCCGCGATCCACCGGCAGACCTCCACCCGCCACTCGGTCCGGCCGTGCACGGCGTCGGGCACCGGGGCCTCCACGGCGAGGAAGTAGCCGTCCTGGCCCTCCTCGGCGGGGTCGTCGGTGATCGAGAAGTCCTCGGCGAGCAGTTGCGCCTCGTCGTTGGTGCACCGGGTGTAGGCGTCGAGGAGCAGCCGCAGGTCGGCGGCCCCGGTGCGGATCTCCTCGACCGACAGGTCCCGCTCCACCTCGTCCAGCCGCCGGCGCGTCTCGCCGCTGAGCCCCTCCACGTCGCCGAAGGACACGAACGGCCCTTCGAAGTCCCAGATCCGCCGGTCCCGCGCGTCGGTCGGCTCGATCCCGTCGGTGAACTCGGCCAACGCCTCGCGCAGCCAGCGCGCCTCGGCCTCCAGCTCGGCGTTGATCGCCACCCGGACCGGGTCCGGCACGCGCTCGGTGCACTCGTCCAGGTAGAGCAGGGAATCGTGCAGCAGCGCCTTCACGTACTCGTACCAGAGGCTGTGCGCCCCGGTGAGCAGGTCCCGGCGGGCGCTCGGGTCGGTGAGCGCGGCCAGGTGCTCGTCGGGGTAGTAGGCGAACCGGTCGCCGCGCGTGTCGGGCACGCTGACCGGCACGGTGGCGCAGGCGGAGATCCGGTTGAGCGCGTCGACCACCGGTTGCGCCAGTTCGGTGTCGTCGAGGCTGGTCACCGTGGACGACACGGTGCCCTCGGGGCCGCGGTAGGTGGCGAGCACCTGGATCTTCCCGCGACTCGGGTGCTGGGAGTAGATGGTCACTGGTGCCCTTCGGCCGGCGGTCCGCGAGCGGACGGCGCGGCGGGATCGCGGGAGCGGCGGCGCGGGGCCGGGCCCCGCGCTCCGGGGAGCGCCGGCGGTGGTCCAGGTCCGGTCCCGAACTCCTTGCCGTGCCGTGATTTTAGCGCACGCCGCGAGGTCGCCGCGCCGGTCGGCAGGGGCTACCGTTCCGGTTGCCGCGCGGGCACCGCGCCCCGCCGGCGGACCGTCCACTGTGGATCGGGGGATTCGGTGCAGTTCTCGATGGCGGTGCTGGACGGGATCGTCGCCGGCCGGATCGACCTGGCGTTCCGGCGGTGGCGGCGGCCCGACGTGCGGCCCGGCGCGCGGATCACCACGGCCGCCGGCGTGGTCGGCATCGGCGAGGTGGCGGTGGTGCGACCGGCCGACGTGCCGGACGCCGACCTCGCCCGCGCCGGGTTCGCCGACCGCGCGGCGTTCGAGGGCAGCCTGCGGGCGGGGGAGGACCGGCTGCTCTACCGGGTCGAGGTGCGGCACGTGGGGGAGGAACCCAGGGTGGCGCTGCGCGCCGCCGACGACCTGTCCGCCGCCGAGCTGGCCGAGGTGGCGGCCGGGCTGCGCCGGCTGGACGCGCGCAGCGGGCGCGGCGCGTGGACCGCCGACGTGCTCGGCCTGATCGCCGACCGGCCCGGCGTGCGGGCGGCGGACCTGGCCGCCGAGGTGGGGCGCGAGGTGCCGAAGTTCAAGTCGGACGTGCGCGCGCTGAAGTCGCGGGGCCTCACCGAGAGCCTGGAGACCGGCTACCGCCTGTCCGCCCGTGGCCGGCGGGTGCTCGACCACCTGCGCCGGACCGGCGACGGGTGACCGGCGGTCAGCCGCCCCAGCCGTGGCAGACGAACGGCATCAGCCACTGGTCCTCGGTGGCCTCGGCCAGCGCCTTGCCCGGCGGGACGCCCCGGGTCAGCGCGTGGTGGTAGGAGGTCATGACGTCCACGGCGGCGTGGTCGTCCACGCGGGCGACGCTGGAGACCACGGTGCGGCTGCCGCTGTAGAGCAGCGCGGCGGTGAAACCGAGGATCTCGTCGCCGGTCCGCACGACCGCCTGCCCGATGTCGCACGAGGACAGCACGACGTGGTCGGGCACGGCCGCGAGCTGGTGCACGTCGTGGGCCATCAGCGGCCCGTCGACCAGGTCGAGCCGGGAGAACAGGACGTTCTCCTGCTCGTGGTGGCCGTGCGAGGCGAAGTGCGCCAGGCCGCTGCGGTTGACCGCGTGCAGCGTGTTGGCCACGGTCGCGTCCGGGCCGTCCAGCACGGTGCTGTGCGGGTAGATCCGGGCCAGCCGGTGCACCTCGTCCGAGGAGTGCGCGAGGTTGGGGCCGCCGACCAGCAGCACCGGTCCGGGCGGCCGGACGGCGCGTTTCGCGGCCACCCAGGCGGACGGCGACGGGGTCACCGTGACCGGGCGGCCGCGCAGCGCGTCGAGCAGGCTCCACGGCATCGCGGACAGCGCCCCGGTGGGCACCAGCACCAGGTCGCGGTCGCCGACCGCGTCGAGCAGCGGGGTGAGCACGTGGTCGGTGACGATCGCCAGCTGTCGCCGGATCGAGGTGTGGATGACCCGTTCGATGGTGGCGGGCAGGCTGCGCCCGCACGCGGCGTCGAGGTCGCTGCGCAGCCGGGCGATGGCCTCGAACACGGTCCCCGGGTCGCCCAGCCCGAGCAGGTCGGCCTGCCGGTCGCCGATCACCTGGGCCAGCAGCCGGTCGCCGTGGGTCAGGAACACCACCATGGCCGCGTCCGCGTCCGCCAGTTCCGCCTTGACCTCGGCGAACCCGACCTCGGCGTGCCGTTCGCCGGAGCCGTCGGTGCGCCAGCCCTTGGCCCGGATCTCGCGCTCGATGTGCCGGGCCCGGCGCAGCGCGTCGAGGTCCTGGCTGCCGCGCAGCTCGGCGGTGCGCACCTCGGTGGCGGCCTGGCGCAGCTCGGCGACCGCGTCCACGGTCTGCCCGTCGGCGGGCGTGCGGACCGGCGGGAACCGGAACGCCTGCGCGCGGGAGCGTTCCAGCCAGCGGTAGACGACCTCCGGCCGGCCGTTCTCCAGCGCCGCCGCCAGACCGACCCGGGCCAGCTCGCCGCCCAGCGACGTGGTGCCGGTCTGCAGGTCGAGGCTGCCGAACCGGGCGCGGTGCTCGCGCAGCAGCTCCAGGCCGGCGTGCGCCTCGGTGAACGTGCGCCGCCGGTCGCCCTCGGCGGACCCGAGTTCGGCCAGCGCGAGCCGGCGCAGCAGCCGGTTGGCCAGCGGCGCGCCCGGCCGGTCCCGCCCGGCCAGCTCGCCGCGCGCGGCGGGCAGCCGGCCGCACGCGACGTACGCCCGCGCGGCCAGCAGCGCCGCCTCGTCGGCGTCGTTGCGCAGGCCCAGCGACCGCAGCCGCCCGGCCAGCCGGGACGCGGCGCGGGCCACCCGGACCGTGCCCCGGCCGGCGGTGAAGTCGGCGCGCAGCTCGGCGAGTTCGGCGACCCCGGCCCAGGTGTCGTTGCGCCGCCGCCGGAAGTGCAGCCGGGCGCGGGCCGCCCACCGCCGCGCGTCGCCCGGGTCCCCGGCGGCGAGCTTCGCCCGCGCCATGGTCAGCTCGGCCTCGGCGTGCTCGTGGCCCATCCGCAGCGCGGGGACCTGCCGCAGGAAGGTGTCCAGCTCGGTGGCCGCCTCGCTGGGCAGCCCCGCCGCGAGCAGCGCCCGCGCCCGGTCGCCCGCCAGCACCGCGAGCATCCCCTGGCCCTGCGCGGCGTAGACCTCGGCGGCGATGTCGAAGTCCCGCAGCGCGCCCGGGATGTCACCGGTCAGCACCCGGCACTGGCCCCGGCCGTGCACCGCTTTCGCGACCGTGCGCGGCATCCCGTCGTCGGCTCCGAGCGAACCGCCGATCCGGGCGCACAGGTCGAGGTCGGCCAGCGCGAGCCGCACCCGGCCCGCGATCTGGTGCAGCATCCCCCGGTTGAGCAGCACCCGGGCCAGCGCCGCCTGCTTGTCGGTGCGCCGCAACCGCTGGATCGTGTCGTCGAACAGCGCCAGCGCGTCGTCCAGCCGGCCGGTCATCAGGAACACCAGGGCCCGCTGGGACAGCAGCAGGTGCCGGTCGTCCGGCGCCACCACCTGCTCGGCGTCGTCCAGCAGCTCCAGCGCGCGGTCGGTGTTGCCCTGCGCCACCTCGGCGGCGGCCAGCGTGCCGAGCATCCGCGCGGTCTGCGACGGGGTCGCCTCGGCGAGCCGCAGCGCGTCCCGGAGCCGACGCGCCCCTACCGCGGGCCGACCGCTGTTGATCTCCTCGATCGCGCGCTCATGCAGTGTCCGCACACGGTCGCTCACCGGGCCTATAGTGTCATTGTCGGTGTGCTTACGGCACCGGTCCGCCCTTCTGGTCGGATCACGAACTGCATCAGGCCCGAGGGCACGCTGTCCAGCGAGAACCGGCCTTCCTCGTCGGAGCGGGTCCGCAGCGGGCCGGCCGCGGTGCGCACCTCCACCGGGTGCGCGGCCGGCGGCGAGATCCACCCGTCGATGCGCACCGTGCCGTCGCCCCGCGCCTGCACGTTGACCAGGAAGTCGAGCGTCTCCCCGGTGAACGTGATCAGCCGGGACCGCACGTCGCCGCGCGCGCCGGCGAGTTCGTGGTGCTCGGCGATCCGCACCACCTCGACGTCGACCTCCTCCAGCTGCACGGCGAACCGCACCAGGTCGACCAGGTCGCCGGGCACCGGGTCGAGCGACTCGTACATCCACCGGACCTCGCGCAGCACGAGCGAGTCCAGCTCGTCGAGTTCGCCGCGCGGGCTGTCCGGGTCGGTCGGGGTCACCGCCAGCTCCCCTCTTGGTCGGCGAGGAGCTGTTTGCGCAGCTGGGCCAGGCACCGGCCGCGAGTGGGGCCGATGCTGCCGCGCGGCATCCCGAGCGCGGCGCTGATCTCGGAGTACTCGGCGCGGCCGACGAAGGCCACCACACGCAGCAGTTCGCGGCAGCGGTGCGAGAGCTTGCCGACCGCCTCCCACAGGCGGATCCGCCGGTCGGCGAACACCGCCTCCTCGTCCGGTCGCGGACCGGGGTCGGGCAGTTGGTCGTCGGGCGCGACGCCGATCAGGTCGTGGCCGCGCTGTTCGTCGCGCAGGCTCCACGACGCCCGCTTGGTCACCGTCACCAGCCACGCGGTCAGCGCGCGCGGCGACTGGATGTCGGCCATCGAGCCGAGCAGCCGCAGCCACGCGGTCTGCACCGCGTCGGCGGCCCGCTCGCGGTCCAGGCCCTGGGCCCGCGCCACCTGCCACAGCACCGGGGTCAGCACCTCCACGATCCGGCCGAGCGCCGCCCGGTCGCCGTCCCGGGCGGACTCGAACAGGCCGGCAAGCCCCTCGTAGTCGTCGAAGGGCTTGCCGTCCGCCTGCCGGCGGTCAGACCTCGTACTGCTCATAGCAGCGCTCCAGCGCCGCCCACGCCCGCTTGATCACCGTCTCCTGGTCGACCGCGGCCAGGCTCAGCCCGGTGTCCGCCGCCGCCACGTCGATCAGCGCGTTCGCCACCGCCGCCGCGGCCAGCGGGGTGGCGAAGGAGGTGCCGTCCCACACCGCGAACCCGCTGCGGAAGTCGTCCGGGTCCAGGCCGCTGCGGTGCGCGTCGGCCAGTTCCGGCTGGCGCGGCCCGCTCACGTCGGTGGGGAACGTGCTCACCACGCCCGCGCCGGTGGCCCAGCAGGTGACCCACGCGCCGTCGTTGGAGAAGCCCGCCTTGGTGGCGTTGGGGTTCAACGCCCCCACGCTGATCACGCCGGGGCCCGCGCCGGGCAGGTCCGGCAGGTCGGCGAACGCCGCCGGGTAGAACCGCCTGCTGGTGGAGTTGTTGCCGGACGCGGCCAGCACCAGCACGCCCTGCTCGGTGAGCCGGCGCACGACCTCGGCCAGGTGCGTGGTGTAGACGGCGTCGGCCGGCGACTCGTCGAGGTAGCCCAGCGACAGCGACACGACGTCGACCATGTCCGCCGGCCGGTCCTCGCGCCGGGCCCGGTCGACCCGGCGGGAGATCTCCTCCAGCGCGGCGATCACGTCCGAGCCGTAGGCGACGCCGTCGCTGTGCATGACCCGCACGGCGAGCACGTCGGCGCTCGGCGCGGCCTGCCGGATGATGCCCGCGATGAACGTGCCGTGCCCGGTGTTGCTGTCGACGTCGCGGATCAGGTGGTCCGAGACGACCGGGCTGTCCCAGTAGTCCAGCAGGGACGGCTCGGCGACCGCCTGGTCCCGGATCGCCCGCTGGGCCTCGTCCAGCACGGAGATGAAGCCGTCGGCCGGCGGCGGCGCGGACCGGTCGGCGATGCCGAACCACGGGTGCGGCCCGATGCCGGAGTCCAGCAGCGCCACCACGGGCCGCCGGGTGAGCCGCTCGCCGAGTTCGGCCCGGCGCGGCGGCGCGGCGGCCATCGCGACCGGCACGCGCGACGAGCCGGACGGTGAGCGGCGGTAGGAGCCGTCCACCTGGTCGCTGTTGGTGTCCCACGGCGTGCCGGTGATGGTGACCGCGCTGAACACCAGGTGCTCCAACGAGATCCGCCGCACCAGGTCGTGGTCGAGCGCGTCGCCGGCCGCGGCCCGCAGCCGTTGCAGCGCGGCCCACGAGTCGACGTCGTGGTCGCGCCCGGCCAGCGCGCGCAGCACGACCGGCCGTGCGCTCCCGCCGCCCCCGGTCCCGGGGACCGCCAAGTCGTACCCGGCGTCGTTGAGCACGCCCCGCACCGCGTCCATCGCGGTGCCGTCGCACAGCACGTCGTCGGGGATGAGCAGCACCCTCGGCCGGTACGCCGTCGACCGCGGCGGGGTCCCGCCGGACGCCTCGACCCGGTCCGGGTCGAGCACGCGCCCTTCGTGCCGGTCGAGCAGCTCGGCCGGCACCCGCAGCTTCGCCGCGGTCTCGTAGTCGGTTCCCCCCGCCCGTGGTGCGCCCAGCCGCCTTCGGATGAACTGGATCGCCACTAAGCCCCTCCTGTCTCGCGGTGACACCTTCCCCCGTCCCCGCCTGACACGTGTGCCGTTCGGTCCTCTCCAATACCTCCGGGTGATAACAAAAAGGTAACGGGCGTGGGTGGCGCGAAAGGCGACCGGCAGTTAGTGAGGAAGGTTCATGTCCGGTTCGCCGCCCGTTGGCGGAGCCTGCCTACTGTCCCGGCCCATGACCACCCGCCGCACGTTTCTGCTGGGTACCGGGGCCGCCGCCGCCGGCACGCTGGTCGCGACGACCGCCGCCGCACCGGCCTCCGCCGAGCCCGAGACCCGGTCCACCCGCCCGGACGCCGACCGCGACCGGTTCGCCATCGCGGTCATCCCGGACACCCAGTACCTGTTCGACCGCGATCGCGGCAACGCCGAGCCGCTCGACGCCGCGCTGCGGCACCTGGTCAACCGGACCTCGGCGGACAACATCGTGTTCACCGCGCACCTGGGCGACCTCACCGAGAACGGCCTCAAGAGCGAGATCGAGGACGTCGGCCGGTCGTTGCGGGCGCTGGACCGGCGGCGGGTCGGGTACAGCGTGCTGGCCGGCAACCACGACCTCGACTCGCGCACCGACGACCAGCGCGGGCGCACGCCGTACCTGGACGAGTTCGGGCCGCGCCGGTTCCGCGAGTCGCCGACCTTCCGCGGCGCGAGCCCCGACGGCTACAACAGCTGCCACGTGTTCCGCGCGGCCGGCCGGGAGTGGCTGGTGCTCGCCCTGGACTGGCGGATGTCGGACAAGGGCTTCGCGTGGGCCCGCGACGTGCTGGCCAAGCACCCCAAGCTGCCGGCCGTGCTGACCACGCACGAGTTCGTCTACGCGGGCGACGGGGGCAAGGCCGAGCTGTCGGACTACGGCCGCCGGCTGTGGGAGAACCTGGTCAAGGACCACGACCAGATCTTCCTGACCCTCAACGGCCACTTCTGGCCGCCCGCCCGGTCGGTGCTGACCAACGCCGCCGGCAACGACGTCCACGTGCACATCACGAACTACCAGGACCGCTACTACGGCGGCAGCGCGATGATCCGGCTCTACGAGTTCGACCTGGCCCGCAACACCATCGACGTGCGCACGTACTCGCCGTGGCTGGCCGGCAAGCGGTCGCTGAACACGTTGGAGCGCAGGGAGGTCGAGCTGACCGGCGACGCCGACCGGTTCAGCGTGCCGATCGACTTCGAGAAGCGGTTCGCCGGTTTCGCGCCGGTCCCGGTCCGCCCGGAGCGGCCGGTGCGGCAGCTGCTCGTGCCCGGCACGGTCGCGTACTGGCGGGCCGACTCGCTCAAGGACCTGTCCGGCAACGGCAACGACCTGCGCCAGGTCGGCACGCTCACCGCGACCACCGACCACCACCGCGATTCGCCCAGCCGCGCCAGCAGGTTCTTCGGCAAGGAGGGCTACCTGTCCACGGTGGACAAAGCCCCGATGAACCGGATGACCTTCGAGCGCGGCTACACCGTCGAGGCGTTCATCAAGCTGCCCGCGGGTTTCAACCACCCGTGGTGCGGCCTGCTGACCAAGCTCGCGCCCGGCGCGGCGGCCGGCAAGACCGGCGACGACCCGAAAGAGCCGCTGTGCACGCTGAACGTCGCGGGCGGCGGCGGGTTGCAGTGGGCGGTGTTCCCGAAGAACCGCAACGAGATGTCCACCAACTGGGGCCACGAGATGGCCGAGGACACCTGGTGGCACGTCGCCGTGGTCAACGACGGCCGGCGCACCAAGCTCTACGTCGAGGGCTCCGAGCTGCTGCGCAACCCGTCGACGCCGGCCACCGGCATCGCCACGGCGAACGACCCGTGGCTGGTCGGCGCGTACGCGTACGACCGGATCGTGGAGAAGTCGTTCCACGGCTGGCTCGGCGAGGTGCGGATCGTGGACCGGGCGCTGCCGGTCGACCGGTTCCTCACCGCGCGCTGACGGTCGCGAAGATCGATCGGTAAGGGTTATAGTCCTCCCAGAAAGATTACTGGGAGGGGTGTTCGTGGACGTGTCCATCGGCGACTACCCGGCCGGGGCGGCGTTGGCGACCGACCTGGTCACCACGTCGCCCACGGTCCGGGGCGTCGACGCGCTGCCGGACCCGGCGGCCCTGGCCGACCTGCTCGCCCGGCACGGGATCGCCGGCGCGACGCCCACCGCCGACGACGTCTTCGCGGTCCGGCTGCTGCGCTTCGACGTGCGCGGCATCGTGGAGACCGAGACCGAGGAGCAGGCCGTCGCGGGCGCGGGCGTGCTGATCGGCCGGGCCGGGCTCGGGCCCGTCCTGCGCCGCGACGCCGAGCGGCGCTGGCAGTGGCACGTCCCGACGAGACCGGGCGCGCCGCTGGCCGACCGGCTCGCGGCGGTCGTCGGCGTGGCGCTGCTGGGCGTGGTCCGCTCGCTGGGCCACGACCGGTTCCGCGCGTGCGCCGCGCCGGGCTGCCGGGGCGTGTTCGTCGACGCCAGCCGGGCCGGCCGCCGCCGGTACTGCACGCCCGACCTGTGCGGGAACCGGGTCAACGTGGCCAACCACCGCAGGCGCCGGGCGGTGACCGGATGAGCGCCCCACCGCTGACCGGGGCCACCGAACTGCCCGACGGCACGCTGGTCCGGGGCCGGGGTCTGCGCCGGCCGCGCCCGGCGGGCCCCGTCCCCGGCTACGGCCTCTACCTCGGCACGGACCGGCTGCGCGCGCTGCACGACGACGGCCTGGCCTGGCCGCGCGAATGGCTGGACTGGCCGGACTTCCGGCTCCCGCGCGACCGGGACCTGGCGGTCCGCCGGATCCGCGCCCTGCACGACCGGGCCCGGTCCGGCGAGGCCGTCGAGGTGGCGTGCAACGGGGGCGTGGGGCGCACCGGCACGGTCCTCGCGTGCTTGGCCGTGCTCTCCGGCGTCGCCCCGGCCGACGCCGTCGCGTGGACCAGGGAGCACTACCACCGCAGCGCGGTCGAAACCCCGTGGCAGCGGCGGTGGGTGGCGAAGTTCCCCGTCGCGGACTCCTGAGCGCCTGTCCACTGTGGACCGATGTCGGCGGGTGCGGCGCGACCGCCGGCCGGCCGGGAGCGCCCGGTACCGACTCGTGCGGGCCCCGGTCGTCACCCACCGCACGGCAGGGGGAGTTCTGACCCTTAAGGCTGCCTCGATCTTCGCGTTCGGTCATGGAACGGGAGCTGGTGGGCACTTCACGGTGAACGCACCGCACGAAGGTGTGGACGGTCCGGCAGGTGGTTCTGCCGATCACCACCGTGTGCCACGGTGATGTCCCGGAACTGCCTCGGTGAAAGGACTTTGGCCATGCGAACCAAGCCGGCGAGCTACACCAAGCCGCAGCTGGTGCGGGTCGGCGCGTTCTCCGGACCGACCCTCGGCCTCGGCGGACCCCGGCGGGACTCCCGTCGCGGCCGGCAGCGCTGACCGGTCGCGGTGCCGGCGGGTGACCGAGGGGAAGGTGCGGTGAGCACGAGTTCTCCCGATCGCGCTCGCGGCGAGGAGTGGTTCGTCGTCCTGCCCGACGACGAGGGCGCCCTCGCCGCGTTCGCGTCGCTGTGCACGGGCCCGTTCACGGTCGCCCGGAAGCTCGACCACCCCTCCGGGCGGCCGTGGCTGGTCGGCCGCTGGGACCCGCGCGACCTGCTCGTGGGCACCGCCGGGCGGACCCGGGTGGCCGTGCTGGGCTGCTGCCCGGCGTCGGCCGACGAGATCGGGGCCATCGCGCGGCGCACCACCCACCCGCTCGACCTCGACCCGGTGGCGCGCTCCCTGGCGGGCAGCTTCCACCTGGTCGCCAGCGTCGACGGCGCGGTCCGCGCGCAGGGCACGGCCTTCGGCGTGCGACGGGTGTTCCACGCCCGCGTCGGCGGGGTGGAGGTGGCCGCCGACCGCGCCGACGTGCTCGCCCGGCTGGCCGGCTCCGGGGTCGACGAACGGCGGCTGGCGTCGTGCCTGATGTTCCCGCAGGCACCGCCGGCCGTGGCCGGGGTGCCGCTGTGGCACGGGGTCGCGGCGGTGCCCGAGGACCACTGCCTGCTGCTGTCCCGGCGCGGGCGGGCGCGGACCGTGCGCTGGTGGCGTCCACCCGAGCCGACGTCGTCGCTGCGCCGGGGAGCGCCCGTGCTGCGCGCGGCGCTGACCGGCGCGGTGGCCGCGCGGGTGGCGTCGAGGCCGGTGGTCAGCGCCGACCTGTCCGGCGGCGTCGACTCGACCGCGGTGTGCTCGCTGGCCGCCGCCAAGGTGGGCCGGCTGCCCGCGTTCACCGTCGTCAGCCCGGATCCGGCCGACGACGACGGCCGGTGGGCCGCGATCGCCGCCGCCGGGCTGCCCTCGGTGCGGCGCGTCGTCGTGACCGACGACGACCTCCCCGGGCCCTACAGCGGGATCCTCGACCGGGCGGCGGCCCGGGACGAGCCGTACCCGGACACCCACGTGCGTGCCGAGGACGTCGCACGTTCCCGCCTGCTGACCGCGCACGGCTCCCACCTGCACCTGTCCGGCGAAGGCGGCGACGAGGTGCTGCACGCGCCGTGGAGCTACCTGCCGGAACTCCTCCGCCGTGACCCGAGGCTGGCCTACGCGCACGTGCGCGGCCACCAGGCGCTGCGCAACTGGTCGTGGGCGCACGTGCGGTGGTTGCTCACCGCACCGCGTGACGAGCGGCGCGTCCTGCTGGCGCGGGCACGTGCGCTCACCACGCCGGAGGACCGCCGCCGGGACAGCTTGCGGCTGCCCCCGTGGGCGACCCCGGACGCCGTGGACGCCGCCCGGGAACTGCTGCACCGGGCCGCCGCCGACGTGGACCCGGGCGCGCGTGGCGGCGCGCTGGAGGACAACGTGCGGCTGGCGCGCCACAGCGGCCGGGTGGTCCGCGGTTCCGCCATCGCCGCCGCGGCGCACGGACTCCCGGTGGCCGCGCCGTTCCTGGACGACCGCGTGGTGGAGGCGTGCCTGGCCGTGCGGCCGGAGGAGCGCACCACCCCGTGGCGCTACAAACCGCTGCTGGCCGAGGCCCTGCGCGGCGTCGTCCCGGAGCGGTCGCGGTCGCGCGCCACCAAGGGCGGCACCACGCCGGAGTACGCCGCCCTGCCCCGCTACCGCGCGGACCTGCTCGCCCTGTGCGAGGACTCCCGGCTGGCCGCCCTCGGCCTGGTCGACGTCGACCGGCTGCGGGCGGAGCTGACCGGGATCTGGCTCGCCGACGCCACGCCGATCATGGTCGAGCAGACCATCGGCTGCGAGCGCTGGCTGCGGGACCTGGAGCACACCGGCTTCCCCACGACCCTCCTGACTGGAGTGCCCGGATGACACTGCGGCTCGCGGACCACGTGTCCCTGACCGAGACCGAGGACGGCGCGGTGCTGCTCGACGAGCGCACCGGGCGCTACTGGCAGCTCAACACCACGGGCTCGGCGGTGCTGCGCACCATGCTCGACGGCGGCGACCGGCGCGACGCCGTCGAGGTGCTGCTGAAGCTGGACGGCTGCGAGGCGTCGAGCGTGGGCGCGGACGTCGCCGAGGTCGTGGAGCACCTGCGCTCGGCCGGACTGGCGGTGCCCCGGTGACCACTCCCGCCGCGCTGCCCGCCCGGACCCGGCGGGCGGGCGCCGGCCGCCGGGCGGTCGGCTGGGCCGTGACGGTGGTGGCGCGCGGGCTGTCCGCGCTGCCGCCCCGGTGGATCAGGTCGGTGCTGGCGGTCGTGCGCTCCCGGGCCCGACCGGCGAGCTACGCCGAGGCGGAAGCCGCCCGCGACACCGTGACGGCGGTCAGCCTGCGCTGCGCGGGGGCGGGCTGCCTGCCGCGCTCGATCGCCACCGCCCTGCTGTGCCGGCTCGGCGGCGCCTGGCCGACGTGGCGGGTCGGGGTGCGCACCGCGCCGTTCGCCGCGCACGCCTGGGTCGAGGCCGAGGGCCGCCCGGTCGGCGAACCGCCGGGCACCGAGCGCCTGCACGTGCTGATGACCGTCCCGCACGCCGGGACCGCCCGCGCACCGGTCCGGGGCGGCCCGGCCGGCCGCTGAACCGCCCCCGACGGACAGGACCACCGCCGATGACGGTCGTCGCACCGACCGACCACGCACCCGCGTCCGCGCCGGACGGGCCGCCGCCCACCCGCGTGGGGCCGCGCCACCTGCTCGCGGCCACCCGGGGCCACCGCCGCGGCATCGCCGTCGCCCTCTCGCTGACCCTGCTCGGCGCCGCGCTGGGCCTGGTCCAGCCGCTGGTGGCGATGCGGACCATCGAGTCGGTGTCCACCGGCGGCCCGGTCGGGTGGCTGCTCGCGCTGCTCGCGGTGGTGTTCGTGGCGGCGGCGGTGATCGACACCCTCGGGCGGTACTGGCTGGAGCGGGCCGGCGCGGGCGTCGTGCTCGACCTGCGGATCCGCCTGGTCGACCGCCTGCTGCGGCTGCCGATGCGGCTCTACGACCGGCACCGGGTCGGCGACCTGCTGGCCCGCGCCACCACCGACACCACGCTGCTGCGCGACGCGATCGCCTACGACCTGGTCGACCTGGTGTCCGGGGTGTTCGTCGTGGTCGGCGGGATGGCGGCGATGCTGTGGCTGGACCCGCTGCTGTTCCTGATCGTCGCGGTCGTGGTCGGCGGCATCGGCGGGGTGACCCTGTTCGTGCTCAGCGGCATCCGGGACGCCACCGGCAGCGCGCAGGACGACCTGGGCCGGATGTCGGCCGAGCTGGAACGCGCGCTGACCGCCATCCGCACTGTCCGCGCGATGCGGGCCGAGGACCGGGAGAAGGAGCGGATCGCCGAGTGCGCGCGCCGCAGCTACCGGCAGAACCTGCGGGCCGCCCGGCTGGACTCGGTCGCCGGCCCCGCCGTCACGCTGTCCGCGCACGGCTCGCTCATCGTGGTGCTGGTGGTCGGCGGCACGCGGGTCGCCGAGGGCCACCTGACCCTCGCCGAGCTGGTGGCGTTCCTGCTCTACGTCAGCTACCTCGCGCTGCCGGCGGCCGGCCTCTTCGAGATCGCCGCCACCCTCCAAAGAGGACTGGCCGCGCTCCAGCGGGTGCACGACCTGACCGAGCTGCCGGTGGAGACCGACCACCCGGCCGGCCGGGGCGCGCCCGCCGGCCCGCCGACCGGGGGCACCGTCCCGGACGGCCCGCGCCCGGCGCTCGAACTGCGCGACGTCTGGTTCGGCTACCGGCCCGACCGGCCGGTCCTGCGCGGCGTCACCTTCACCGTCCCGCAGCGCGGCCACGTGGCGCTGGTCGGCGGCTCCGGCGCGGGCAAGTCCACGCTGTTCGCGCTGGTCGAGCGGTTCTACGACCCGGACCGGGGCACCATCCTGCTCGACGGCCGCGACCTGCACGCCGACCTGACCACCGCGCGGGCCAGGGCGTTGCTGGGCCTGGTCGAGCAGACCTCGCCCGTCCTGCACGGCACCCTGCGCGAGAACGTCGCCTACGCCGTACCCGACGCGTCCGAGCGGGACATCCACCGGGTGCTCGCGATGGCCAACCTGACCGGGCTGGTCGACCGGCTGCCCGACGGCCTGGACACCCCGGTGGGCGAGCACGGCGGCATGATCTCCGGCGGCGAGCGGCAGCGCCTGGCCATCGCCCGCGCCCTGCTGCCGCGCCCCCGCCTGCTCCTGCTCGACGAGCCGACGGCCCACCTCGACGCCGCGAACGAAGCCGCGTTCGCCCGCACCGTCGGGCAGGTCTCCGCCGAGTGCGCGCTGCTGGTGATCGCCCACCGCGACACCACCGTGCGGCTCGCCGACACCGTCGTCGTCCTCGACGGTGGCGTGGTCGTCGCGATCGGCCCGTACGACGAGGTGGCGCACCGGGTCGCCGCCGTCCACGACCCGTCCTGACGGGCCGCCCGCCGTTCGTCGGTGATCAGCGGACGTCCTCCCACCGTATCGTCGAATCGTCGGGTGGGTGCTTTCGCTCCGGAGGGGACGGCCGCGTGGGTGAGCAGAAGGAACGGATGTCGCGGGGCGAGTGGTACCTGGACGAGCCGGACCTGGCCGAGGAGCGCCGCGACTGCGGGCGCGCGCTCGACCGGTTCAACGCGACGGGAGCGGACGACGACGCCGAACGCCGTAGGATCCTGGCCGACCTGTTCGCCGGGTTCGGCCCCGGATCCGTTGTGCTGCCCCGGTTCCAGTGCAGCTACGGTTCGCTGATCACCATCGGGGCGAACAGCTTCGTCAACAACGACGCCATCTTCATGGACGACGCCCGGATCACGATCGCCGACGACGTCCGCATCGGACCCCGCGCCCAGCTGCTCACCGCGCTGCACCCGGTGCGGGACCACGAACGCCGTCGCGCCGGCTGGGAACGGCCGGCGCCGATCGCCATCGGCGACAACGCCTGGCTCGGCGGCGGTGTCATCGTCTGCCCGGGTGTGAGCATCGGCGAGAACACCGTCATCGGCGCCGGCAGCGTGGTGGTCCGCGACGTGCCGGACCACGTGCTCGCGGCGGGCAACCCGGCGCGGATCATCCGACGACTGTGACTTCTCCCTCGTGCGAAGCCAAGTCGGGCCCGTGCTCCTCCTCTCCGCCCCGCCCCGCCGCACGCCGGGCGGCGGCGTGCGGCGGTCCGGGCCTCATCCCTGAAGAGGGCCGGACCGCCTCGCCGGATACCCGCGCCGGGCGGCGCGAGCCCGCCCCGGCACGGGACTTCCGGCAGGTGCCGTCGGATCAGGTCACGGGTAACTGGAAGAACACCAGGTAGAGGAGTACCAGCAGACCGATCACCCCCACCGTGGCGCGGACGAGTTGCCGCATCCACTCGCCGAAGTTGCGGCCGAGGCGGCTGCGGGAGTGGGAGAAGTAGGCGTGGGCCTCGCTGGCGCTGTTGAGGCGGGTACCGACCAGCAGCCCCGCGCCGAGGACGAGCAGCACGACGAACGTGGACACAATCAACCTCTTCCGGATGACGATCGGCTGGACCGCGAGCCGTGCGGTGGAGCCCGCACGGCCGCGTGACGACCGCTCGGACACGGCCGGGGGACACCGTCGTCCAGGGACCTGTGGCCCGATCAGGGGAGCCACGCCGGGGATGGCGTCGGATGGGAAGTCGACGCCACGGTCGACACCTCGCCTAGTCTGACCCGCATCGGGAGGCTGCTATGCGTAATTTCGCGGTGTCGGGGCAGAAGACCCCCCTGATGTCGGGTATCGGACATGCCGCGCGGTTGAGGTTCGGCGGCGGTGCGGCCGGCATCGAGCGGATGGAGGCGGCGCTGGTCGGCACGGCGTTCGAGCCGCACCGGCACGACACGTACGCGATCGGCGTGACGCTGGCGGGCGTGCAGACCTTCCGCTACCGGGGCGAGCAGCGGCACTGCCTGCCGGGGGAGTGGCACGTCCTGCACCCCGACGAGCCGCACGACGGCGCGGCGGGCACCGAACTCGGGTTCGGCTACCGGATCCTCTACCTCGACCCGAACCTGGTGCAGGACGCGCTCGGCGGCAGGCCGCTGCCGTTCGTCGCCGATCCGGTGATCCGACCGGACCGGGTGGGCGCGGCCGTGGCGAACTGGTTGCGGCACATCGACGACCCCCTGGACGAGGTGGAGGCCGCCGAGATCACCGCGGCGGTCGCGGACCTGCTGCGCGCGCACTCCGCCGAGCCCGCGCCGGGCCGGGGCAGGCTCGACCTGGACGCGGTGCGCCGGGTGCGGGCGCTGCTGTCGGACGACTTCGCGCACCGCCACCGCGCCGCCGACTTCGAGCGGGTGTCCGGACTGGACCGGTGGGCGGTGGCCCGCCAGTTCCGGGCCGCGTTCGGCACCAGCCCGACCCGGTTCCGCACGATGCGCCGGCTCGACGCGGCCCGGCGGCTGATGGGCGCGGGCGCGCCGCCGGCGGAGGCGGCGGTGGCCGTGGGCTTCGCCGACCAGAGCCACCTCACCCGGATGTTCAAGCGCGCCTACGGGGTGACGCCGGCGGTGTGGATCGCGGCCGTGCGCGGCGGGGAGCGCGGAGCCCGCCGGGGTGGCGGGTCACGTGCGCGCGCGGATGGCGTGCACCACGGCGGCCATGTCCTCCTTCCCGTGGCCGAGCGCGACGGTCTCGCCGAACAGCGCGTGGCAGACGTCCAGCAGCGGTGACGCGACGCCGGCCGCGCGGGCGGCCTCGGCGATCAGCCGGTTGTTCTTCAGCACGTCGGTGGCGGCGGCCTGCACGGCGAACTCGCCCGCCAGCAGCTTCGCCGCCTTGGCCCGCGACACCGAGGACGCCATCGGGCCGGCGTCGAGGATGCGGGTCAGCACGGCCGGGTCCAGCGCGTTCGCCTCGGCGAACCGGTACGCCTCGGCCAGGCCGGTGACCATGGTGATCAGGAACAGGTTGACCGCGAACTTCATCAGCAGCGCGCCCGGCACCGGCCCGCAGTCGACCACCTCGGCGCACATCGGCGCGAGCAGCGGCCGGACCCGGGCCACGTCGGCGTCCGCGCCGGACACCATCGCGACCAGCGCGCCCTGCTCGGCCGGCCCGCGCGAACCGGACACCGGCGCCTCGACGTAGGCGCCGCCCGCGCCGGCCACGTCGCGGCCGAGCGCGTCCGAGTAGTCGGCGGGCATCGTGCCCATCTGCACGACCGTCCGCCCGCGACAGCGCGCGCCGAACCGCGCACCGCCGCGATCGAGCACCGCGTCCACGGCCGCCTCGTCGGCGAGCATCAGGAACACGACGTCGGCCTGCGTGAACACCTCGTCGGGCCCGTCGGCGACGTGCGCGCCCGCGTCGGCGAGCGGGCCGGACCGGTCGGCGGTGCGGTTCCAGACGGTGAGCGGGACGCCCGCGCGGGCGAGGTTGAGGGCCATGGGCTGTCCCATGACGCCCAGTCCGATGAATCCGAGTTCGACCACGCCGGAGTTCTAGCCGCCGGCGGCCCGCCGGGTCTTGAACGATTGTGCGCGGAGCACCGGGCGCGGTCACGGATCGTGATCCGCCAGGATGGCCCGATGCGACTGCTACCCCGCACCCCGAGGGCACGTCGGTGGACGGTGGTCCTGGTGGCCGTGGTCGTGCTGGTGCCGTTGTGCGGGGTCGGGCTGACGGCGCTGGCCAACGCGCGGACCTTCCAGCTGTTCGGCGAGATCGTGAACCGGGTGGAGACCGGGCGGAAGGTGGTCGCGCTGACCTTCGACGACGGCCCCGACCCGGCGGGCACCCGGCCGATGCTCGACGTGCTGGCGGTCAAGGGCGTGCGCGCCACGTTCTACCTGACCGGCCGCGAACTCGCCGCGCACCCGGAACTGGGCGAGGCGATCGCCCGCGCGGGCCACGAGATCGGCAACCACTCGTACTCGCACGAGCGGATGGTGTTCGTGACGCCGTCCTTCGTGGCCGAGGAGGTCGAGAAGACCGACGAGCGGATCCGCGCCACCGGCTACACCGGCGAGATCACCTTCCGCCCGCCCAACGGCAAGAAGCTGGTCACCCTGCCGCACTACCTGTCCGAGCACGGCCGCAAGACGATCACGTGGGACGTGGAGACCGACTCCGCCGGCGAGCAGCCCGCCACCGGCGCGGAGTTGGCGCGGCGGACCGCCGAGCAGGTCCGGCCGGGTTCGATCGTGCTGCTGCACGGCATGTACCCGGGTCGCGCGACGACCAGGGACGCGATCGGCCCGCTCATCGACCGGCTGAGCGGACAGGGCTACCGCTTCCTCACGGTCGCCGAATTGCTCGCGTCGGCGGGCTGAGGGGCCCGCTCCGGTCCGCCGCCGGGCGACGCCCGGCTGACGGCCGGTGATCATCCGGAACGTAGGGTTGCCCCATGAGCGGATACACGGACGAGGAGAGCCGGACTCTGCGCACGGCGGTCTACGGCGCGATGGTGCTCGTGTCGGTGGCCGAGGAAGGCGCGCTGGACCAGGAGAGCCACGCGGGCATCCGGGCGATGGCGGCCCTGCCGCCGGGGGTGCGCGCCGCCGTCGACTCGGGCGCGCCGCAGCTGCCGGCGGGATCGGTCGAGGACGTGGAGGCCGGCGTGCTGGCGGCGTTGCGCGGGTCGGTGGCGTTGCTGGCCGCGCGGTCCCCGGAGGAGGCCGACGCGTTCGTGCTCGCCGTGGTCGGGATGTGCGAGCGGGTCGCGTCGGCGGACGGCGAGGTGGGCCGGGAGGAGAGCGCGGTGGTCGGCCGGGTCCGCGCCGCGCTGCGCCGCTGACCGCCGCCCCGGTCAGCCCCGCCGGGACGCCACCAGCGCCTCGACGCCGTCGAGGAGGCGTTGCAGGCCGAACTCGAACTGGTCGCCCGCCCACGGGGACACGCCCGCCTGGAGCGCCCGCAGCAGGCTGGGGTACCGGGTGAAGTCGACCAGTTCGCCCAGCGCCCGGTTCCGCTCGGCGGTCTCGTCCGGCGAGCGGGTGCCGGCCTGCTCGTCCTCCGCGTGCTGGCGCGCGAGGCCGCGCACGTAGGCGTCGATCGACTCGACCACGGCCATCTTCTCGGCCTCGGTCAGCCCGGTGCCCTCCAGCGCCGCGAGCGCGGAGTCCAGCCAGCGCAGCATGTTCGGGCCGGGCGTCGCCGCGGTGGCCACCAGCCGCAGGATCCACGGGTGCGCCCGGAAGGCCACCCAGTCGGCGCGCGCCCAGGCTTCGAGCTTGGCCCGCCAGTCGCCCGGCCACTCGTCCGGCAGGGTGTCCTGCGCGCCGATCGCGTCCAGCATCAGGGCTTCCAGCTCGGCTTTGCCCGGCACGTAGGTGTAGAGCGAGGCGGTGCCGACGCCGAGCGCGGTCGCGATCCGGCGCATGGACAGCGCGGCCAGGCCCTCGGCCTCGGCGACCTCGATCGCCGCGGCGACGATGCGGTCCGCCGTCAGGCCGCGCTGCGGGCCCCTGCTGGGCCGCCGGCCGTCACCCCAGAGCAGTTCGAGCGCCTGGTTCTTTGCGTTCATGACGAAACCCAGTATACCGTTCGGAGTAGATCGAACGGTGTTCGGAGTTTGGGGGGACCAGGTGACGACCGCGGGGGTCGTGCGTCGTCGGCGGGAGCGGCGGGCGCTGTGGGCGGCCACGTTGACCAACGGGCCGAACGAGCTGATCGACTTCGTGCTGCCGCTGTGGGCCGGGGCGTCGCTCGGATTGGGCGCCACCGGGGTCGGTGTGCTCACGGCGCTGGAGATGGCGGTGTCGGTGCTGGTCCGGCCGGTCGCCGGGGTGCTCGCCGACCGGTACGAGCGCCGGTGCGTGGCCGCGAGCGGCGCGCTGCTCTACGCGGTGTCGTGCGCCGGGTACGCGGTGGCGGGCGACGTGGTCGTGGCCTACGGGGCGGCGGCGGTCGGCGGCGCGGGCGGCGCGCTGCTGTGGGTGAGCGTGCGCGCCATGGTCGGCGAGCGGCTGGACGAGGACTCCGGGGTGTTCCCGAGGCTGCTCGGGGCCGAGGAGACCGGGTCGTGGGTCGCGTTCGTGCTCGGGTTGGCGCTGCTCGGCGTGATCGGCTTCGGCGGGCTGTTCTGGCTGTGCGCGGCGGCCTGCCTGCTCGCCGCCGGGTTCCTGGTGACCGCGCCGAAACGCCCCGGGCCCGTCGGGGGCCGCCGGGACGCGGCCGGGGGACTGGGCGCGGCCGGGGGACTGGGCGAGGTCGGCCGGCGGCTGCGGCCGATGCTGTTCGCGGTCGCGATGACGATGGCCGCCGAGGCGGCCGTCTCGCTGCTGCTCCTGCTGCACCTGCAACGCGGGTTCGGCCTGGAGGTCGTCCAGATCGCCTACGTGTTCCTGCCGGGAGCCATCGCGATGAGCGTGGCGGCGGGGTACCTGCACCGCTACGTCGTCCGGTTCGGGCGCTCGCGGGTGCTGACGGCCGCGTCCCTGGCCAGTTGCGCGTTCGCGGTGAGCCTGTCGTGGGCGCCGGGCCCGTACGTGATCGCCGGCCTGTGGGTGCTCAGCGGGCTCGCGTGGGCGGCGGTGATACCGGTCCAGCAGGCGGTGATCGCCGAGGCATCCGGTGCCCGGGTCGGTCGCGGCATGGGGGTCTACGAGTCCGCGTGCCTGGTCGGCGGGCTGGTCGGCAGCCTCGCGGCGGGCGTGCTCTACGACGGCGCGAACTGGGCGGTGGCGTGCCTGGTGGCCGGGGGCGTCATCCTGGCGGGCGCGGTCGTCGTGCCCCGGGCCGTGCGGCGGCTCGGCGTCGCCGAGTTCCCGCCGCCCGCCGAGGACCCGGTGCCCGCCGATCCGGTGCCCGCCGACCAGGTGTCCGCCGAGGACGCGTGGGCCGAGGAGGCGACGGGCGAGGGGGAGGCCAAGCGGTGGACCGGTCTCGCGGTGGACGCGGCCCTGTTCGCCGGCACGCAGGCCGTGCTGGCGTACTACGACCTGTCGTGGGTGCGCGACCTGGTCACCCGCGATCTCGGCACGGTGCTGCTCGGCCGGGTCCCGCGCGACGGGGCGGAGGCGTTCATCTATGGCGCGGGCCGGATCTGGGCGGTCGTCCTGCTGGTCGATCTGGTGTGGACGGTCTGGAAAGCCCTGCGCCGGCCGGCGTCGGTGCAGTAGCGCTCAGCCGGAGACCGTCCGCTCGCCGTACCCCCGGGCGGCGCCCTCCAACCGGTCCTGGAGGCTGAAGAACAGGTCCGCGGCGCGGATGCCGATCCACTCCGGCGGCAGCAGCTCCTCGGGCAGGCCGGGGTCCAGGTAGGGCAGTCGCCGCCAGTCGGTGAGCAGCCGGACGTAGTCGGCGAACGCCGCCCGCTCGCCGGCCGCGCCCGCGCCCGGGGACGGCAGGCCCCGCCACCGCTCCAGCGACGGGCCGTGCTCGGTCAGGAACGCCGAGTACAGCCCTTCGAGCTGGTCGAGGTCCCACCACCGGCGGACCTTGCCGGCCAGGTCGCCGAACGCCAGGTGGTCGGCCCGGAACAGGTCGGCGTAGCCGTGCAGGTCCTGGCTGCGCAGGATGTCGGCGGTGGGCTCGTGCAGGTGCGCGGGCGCGATCCAGACGCCCGGCGCGGCGGTGCCGAACCCCAGCCGGCTGAGCTGGGAGCGCAGCAGGTGCCGCTTGTGCCGTTCGGACTCGGGCACCGAGAACACCGCGAGCAGCCAGCCGTCGGCCAGGGTCGCCCGCTTGCGCCGGAAGATCCGGTGGTCGCCCTCGTCCAGGATGGCCAGGCCGGCGGGCGACAGGGCGTACCCGGCCGCCCCGCCCCGCCGCTCCGCCTGGAGCACGTCGCGCCGCTTGAGCCGGGAGATCGACGACCGGACCGCGGCCTCGTCGATGTCGAGTTCGCCGAGCAGGCCGACCACCGAGGCGACCGACAGCCAGCCGCCGTGGTCGCGGGAGAACAGGCCGTACAGCGTCACGATGAACTGCCGGGGCTGGGCCGCCTTCGCGTAGCTGTCCCCGTCGGCGAACCCGACCTCGCCCGATCCCGTCGTCACGGCGTCACGGTATCAGTGCGTCACCGGCGGTGATCCCGTGCTGCGCCGGGGCCCCGGCCACGTCCGGGGCCTGCTCCCGCACCCGCGCCCGCAGCTTGAACCGCTGCACCTTCCCGCTGGGCGTCTTGGGCAGCTCGGCCACGAACTCGACCCGCCTCGGGTACTTGTACGGCGCGATCACCGACTTGACGAACGCCTGGAGTTCGGCCGCTTTCGCCGGGTCGGCCGACGCGCCCGCCCGCAGCACCACGAACGCGTGCGCGATCGCGCCGCGGTCCGGGTCGGGCGCGCCGACCACGGCGGTCTCGGCGACGTCCGGGTGGTCCAGCAGCGCCGCCTCCACCTCCGGCCCGGCGATGTTGTAGCCGGACGAGATGATCATGTCGTCGTTGCGGGCCTGGAACCAGAAGTAGCCCTCGGCGTCGCGTACGTAGGTGTCGCCGGTCAGGTTCCAGCCGTCGCGCACGTAGTCGAGCTGGCGCGGGTCGGCGAGGTAGCGGCACCCGGTGGGGCCCTTCACCGCGAGCCGGCCGGGCACGCCGTCGGGCGCGGGGTTGCCGTCCTCGTCCAGCACGACGGCCCGGAACCCGGGCACGGCCTTGCCGGTCGCGCCGGGCCGGATGTCGTCGTCGGCGGCGGAGATGAAGATGTGCAGCAGCTCGGTGCCGCCGATGCCGTTGATGATCCGCAGCCCGGTCTCCCGGTGGAAGTGCTCCCAGGTGGACGGTGGCAGGTGCTCGCCCGCCGACACGCACCGCCGCAGCCCGGACAGCTGCGCCGCCTTCCCCGCCGCCAGCATGGCCTTGTACGCGGTCGGCGCGGTGAACAGCACGGTCACGCCGTGCCGGGCGACGACGTCGGCGAGTTCCCCCGGGGTGGCGCGCTCGACCAGGAACGAGGACGCGCCGAACCGCATCGGGAACACCACCAGCCCGCCCAGGCCGAAGGTGAAGCCGATCGGCGGCGTCCCGGTGAACACGTCGTCGGCCTCGGGCTTGAGGACGTGCCGGGCGAACGTGTCGGCGCACGCCAGCACGTCCCGGTGGTAGTGCATGGTGGCCTTGGGCCGCCCGGTCGTCCCGGAGGTCGGCGCGAGCAGCGCCACGTCGTCGGACGCGGTGTCCACGGCGGTGAAGGTGTCCGGTTTGGTCGCCGAGCGCGCGACCAGGTCGTCGGGTCCGGCCCCGCCGTAGAGCAGGCTCGGCACGCCCTCGGGCAGGTCGGCCGCGAACCGGTGGTCGGACAGCACCAGCCCGGTGGCGGTGAGGTCGACCAGTTCGGCGATCTCCTTGGCGCGCAGCAACGGCATCACGGTCACCGCGACACCGCCCGCCTTCACCACGGCGAACCACGCGGCGACCGTCCACGGGTTGTTCGGCCCGCGCAGCATCACCCGGTTTCCGGGCCGCAGGCCGAAGTCGTCGACCAGCACGTGCGCGATCCGGTCGCTGCGCGCGGCCAGGTCGCCGTAGGTCCAGGTCTCGTCGTCGGTGCGCAGGCACGGGCGGTCCGCGCCGAACCGGCGGATCGCGTCGTCCAGCAGGACCTCGGCGCAGTTGAGGCGGTCCGGGTAGTGCAGTTCGGGAAGGTCGAACACGAAGTCCGGCTGCTGCTCCGGCGGCGGGAGGTGATCCCGGCAGAACGTGTCGACGTGGGCGGATCTGTGCATCGGCAGCACTCCTTCCCGGAGTGTCGGGACGCTGGGCCAAGGGGGCGGGCGCACGGCGGGTGCGTCAGGTGCGGAACGGCGCGTCGGCGTAGCCGCCGGCCAGGAGGGTGCCCGCGCCGGGTGCGTGGGCGGGCAGGTCGAGCGCGCGCATGAGCTGGTGCGCGGTCGCGATCGACGCGGACAGCACGGGTTTGCCGAGTTCCTGCTCGACGATCTCGACGGTCTCCAGCGACGGCATCTGCACGCACGCGGACAGCACGATCGCGTCCGCGTCCCGGTAGTCCAGCGCCGCGGCGATGGGCACGAGGTTCTTCGGGTCGTGCGCGGCCACTTCGAGGTTGTCCGGGATCTCCAGCGCGGTGTAGTCGGCGACCTCCACCCCTTCGTCGCGGATGTAGTCGACCACCGTCTCGGTGAGCGGCTTGAGGTACGGGCACACCACCGTGATGGACCGCGCGCCGATCAGGTGCAGCGCGTCGACCAGGGCTCCGGCGCTGGTCACGACAGGTGCGGGCGCGCCGTTCTCGGCGGCGATCGCGCCCAGGTTGCGCTCGGACGTGCGGTGGTAGCCCTGCCCGAGGCTCATGATGGCGACCAGGCAGGCGTACCCGAGGACGTCCACCCGCGCGTCGGACAGTTCGGCGGCGCAGCGGCCCGAGTCGGCGTCCATGGCGGCCAGTTCCTCCTTGCGCACGTGTTTCATGCGCATCCTGCTGGAGTGGAACGTGAACCGCTCGGGCGCGACCGCCTCGCGGGCCCGGAAGATGGCCGGGATCTCGGTTTCCATGGTCACGTTGGAGCTGGGCACGATCTGCCCGATCCGGAAGGTCCTCACCGGACGTCCACCACCGGGTTGCGCAGCGTGCCGATCCGCTCGACGGTCGCCTCCACCACGTCGCCGGGCCACAGCCACACCTGCGGCGTGCGGCCCGCGCCGACGCCGGCGGGCGTGCCGGTGGCGATCACGTCACCGGGTTCCAGGGTGATGCCGGCGCTGATGTCGGCGATCAGCTCCGGGATCCGGAACAGCATGTACCGGGTGCTGGACTTCTGCCGCACCTCGCCGTTGACCTTCAGCGACAGCTCCAGCGCGTGCGGGTCGGGGATCTCGTCGGCGGTGCGCACCGCCGGGCCGAACGGCGCGTAGGTGTCCTGGCCCTTGGAGTAGAACCACAGGCCGCCCCGGCGCTGGTCGCGCGCGCTGATGTCGTTGAGCACGCTGTAGCCGAACACGTGCTCCAGCGCGCGTTCGGCCGGGACCCGCTTGGCGGTCTTGCCGATCACCACGGCCAGTTCGCACTCCCAGTCGAGCTGCTGGGTGAGGTGGCCGTTGTGCTCGATCGCCTCCTCCGGGCCGATGACGGCGGTGGCGGGCTTGGCGAACAGCACCGGCCGCTGCGGCAGCTCCTGGGCGGTGTCCAGGGCGCGGGCGGACTCGGCGACGTGCTCGGTGTAGTTGAGGCCGACCGCGATGATCTTGCCGGGCCGCAGCGGGGCGTGCAGCGCCACGGTGTCCAGCGGGTGCGCGACGCCGTCCGGGAGCGGCCCGTCGAGCAGGGCCGCGACGGCGTCCGCCGCGTCGCGCTCGACCACGTCGAGCAGCGTGCCGGGTGCCGGCGCGGACCGCGCGGCGGCCAGCGCGCCGACGTCGACCACGTCGGACTCCCGTTGCACGCCGAGGCGGCGGGGACCGCCCTCGGTGGAGAAGGTGACCAGCAGCATGGGTGATCCGTTTCTGGAACGTCTCTTCTGGAACGGTTGTCCGGCGTCGGTTTCCGGGTGGTCAGGCGACCGGCTGGTGGCCGTCGTTGTCCGAGTAGGCCTCTTCGCGGAAGAACCCGAGGGCACGCATGACCGGGAAGTCGTTGAAGGAGAACAGGCAGGCGTCGTCGGACCGGCTGGCGTTGGCGTGCTCGTGCCACGCCCAGGAGGGGACGCAGAAGATGTCGCCCTCGGTCCAGTCGATGCGCTGCCCGGCCACGATCGAGGTGCCGCTGCCCTTGGCCGCGGTGTAGATCTTGGAACCGACCTGGCGGTGCGCCAGCGTCGACTCGCCCGCCCGCAGCAACTGCATGTGGGCGCTCATCGTGGGCATGACCGAGCCGCCGGTCAGCGGGTTGCTGTACTCCATGATGATGCCGTCGTACGGGGAGCCGTCGGTCGCCTTGGCGGCGTTGAGCAGCGCCTCGTAGGTGGTCTCCCACGGGTAGGCGAGCAGCGGCGAGTGGTTCTTGTGCCACGTGTCGCCGAAGGGCCGCAGCTGGCCCGCGCCGTAGACGTGCAGGGAGGAGTTCGTGATCCCCTCCTGCTTCTGGTAGACGTCCGGGTGCACCTCGTAGAACGGCGCGTCCAGGGCGTTGACCAGCGGGATGTCCAGGCCGTCCTGCCAGATGACCGGCCCGTCGGTGCCCTCGATGCCCTCGTTGCCGTGCTCGTGCCACGTCCAGTTGGGCGTGATCGCGAAGTCCCGGGGCCCCACCTTGAGCTTCTGGCCGTCGACGATGGTCCACGCGCCGGTGCCCTCGATGACGAAGCGGAGCGCGGCGGCCTGGTGCCGGTGCGCGGTCATCGACTCGCCGGGGCCCATGATCTGCAGGCCGCTGTAGAGCAGGCCCACGGTCGCGGCGATGTCGCGGCGCAGCGGGTTGTACAGCGCGACCACGCGGCGGCCCGCGTCGTCGCCGCTGACCAGCCGCAGCGCTTCCATCACCAGCGGTCGCAGCTCCTGGTAGCTCCACTTCACCGGCACGGACTGCGGCTGCGGGTACCACGGCTCGATCTTGTTCGCGACGGTCCACAGGGCGCCCGCGTCGAGGCGCTCCAGCTTCTCGTAGTAGGCGTGCAGGTCGGCGTTGTCGGTCACGCGAGCGCGGCCAAGCACGTCGTCGCTGTAGGTCGTCATGGCAGCTCCTCGCCACTCTGCGCGATATCTCGTTGTCTTGACGAACGTCACGATCGCGCAATACCGTTCGCGGTGTCAAGAGTCCTGGAGGGGCAGCTATGGCGACACCGGATTCCCGGCCCGAGGTGACGATCGAGCGCCGCGTCGAGTGGCACGACACCGATGCCGCCGGGCACCAGCACCACTCCGCGATCCTGCGCTGGGTGGAGCACGCCGAGGCGGAACTGCTGCGCGGACTGGGACTGGCCCGGCTGTTCGGGCGTTCGCCGCGCGTCCGGCACGAGGTCGACTACCGGGCCCGGCTGTGGTTCGGCGAGACCGTGCGCACCCGGCTCCGCGTGGTCCGGGTCGGCCGGACCTCGCTGCACTACGAGTTCACCGTGCACGGCGAGTCCGGCGTGGCCGCCGAGGGCGCGCTGGTCGTCGCGCACGTCGAACCGGGCGCGCCGGGCGCCACGCCGTGGCCCGACGACGTGCGCGCGGCCCTGGCCGGCGCGGTGCGGGCGGGTGACCGATGAGGATCGCGATCATCGGCGGCGGCCCCGGCGGGCTGTACTTCGCCGCCCTGGCCAAGCGGCTGGACCCCGCGCGGGAGATCACCGTCTGGGAGCGCAACGCGGCCGACGACACGTTCGGCTTCGGCGTGGTGTTCTCCGACGAGACCCTGGACGGCATCGCGGGCGCGGACCCGGTCATCGCCGCCGCCATGGAGGCCGAGTTCGCCCGGTGGAGCGACATCGACATCCACTACCGCGACACCGTGCGGACCTCCGGCGGCCACGGGTTCGCCGCGATCGAGCGCAAGCGGCTGCTGCAGCTGCTGCGCCGGCGCTGCGCGGAACTCGGCGTGGACCTGCGGTTCTCCACCCTCGCGCCGGACGCCGACGAGCTGCGCCGCGACCACGACCTGGTGGTCGCCGCCGACGGGGTGAACTCGGCGACCCGGGCCAAGTACGCCGACGTGTTCCGGCCGTCGCTGGACGAGCGCAACTGCCGGTACATGTGGCTGGCCACCGACCGCGTGCTGGAGGCGTTCACGTTCCTCGTGCGCGAGACCCCGCACGGCCCGCTCCAGGTGCACGCCTACCCGTTCAGCGCCGAGCGCAGCACGTTCATCGTGGAGCTGACCGAGGCCACCTGGCGCGCCGCCGGGTTCGCCGGGCTGGGCCGCGACCTCCCGCCGGGCCGCAGCGACGAGGAGAGCGTGGCCCGGTGCGCCGCGCTGCTCGGCGACTTCCTCGACGGGCACTCGCTGCTGACCAACAACTCCAAGTGGGTCCGGTTCACCACCGTGCGCAACGCGACGTGGCGGCACGACAACCTGGTGCTGCTCGGCGACGCCGCGCACACCGCCCACTTCTCCATCGGCTCGGGCACCAAGCTCGCCATGGAGGACGCGCTCGCGCTGGCCGCCGCGCTGGAGACCGCCGACCCGATCGGCACCGCCCTGGAGCGCTACGAGGCCGAGCGCCGCCCGGTCGTGGAGTCCACCCAGCGGGCCGCGCAGGCCAGCCTGGAGTGGTTCGAGACCATCGACCACGCGGTGGGCCAGGAGCCCGAGCAGTTCGCGTTCAACCTGCTCACCCGCAGCCGCCGGGTCACCTACGACAACCTGCGGCTGCGCGACCCCGAGAACATCGCCGAGCTGGACCGCTGGTTCGACACCGGCCAGGACGTGCCGACCCCGCCGCTGTTCCAGCCGTTCCCGCTCGGCGGCACGACCTTGCGCAACCGGGTGGTGTCCGCGCCGGTCGCGCTCTACCGGGCGGTGGACGGCGTGCCCGGCGACGCGGAACTGCTGCACGTGGCCGGGAAAGCGTTGGGCGGCAGCGGCCTGGTGCTCGCCGGCATGACGGCGGTCAGCGCCGAGGGCCGCGTGACGCCGGCGTGCCCCGGGCTCTACACCGACGAGCAGGTGGCCGCGTGGCGGCGCGTCACCGACGCGGTGCACGACAACAGCGGCGCGCTGGTGGGGGTGCAGCTCAACCACTCCGGCCGCAAGGGCTCGACCGCCGTGCCCGGGGCCGGGTCGCTGGGCGCGGCGCTGGAGGACGGCTGGCCGACCGTCGCGCCGTCGCCGATCGCCTACCGGGGGCTGCCCGCTCCCCGCGAGCTGACCGAGGGCGAGCTGCACGTGCTGGTCGGGGAGTTCGCCGCGGCCGCCGCGCGCGCCGACGCCGCCGGGTTCGACGTGCTGGAGATCCAGGCGGGGCACGGGTTCCTGCTGTCCACGTTCCTGTCGCCGCTGACCAACGAGCGCACCGACCGCTACGGCGGCGGACTCGCCGGGCGGCTCGCGTTCCCGCTCGCCGTGCTCGACGCCGTCCGCGCGGTGTGGCGCAAACCGCTGCTGGCCAGGATCTCGGCGGTCGACTGGGCGCCCGGCGGCACGACCGTCGAGGACGCGGTGCGGATCGCCGCCGCGTTCGCCGAGCACGGCGTGGACGCCGTCGACGTGTCCAGCGGCGAGGTCGTGCCGCACGAGCGGCCGGCGTACGGGCGCGGCTACCAGACCCCGTTCGCCGCGCGGATCCGTGCCGCGACCGGCGTCGCGACGATCGCCGTCGGCGGCATCTCCGGCTACGACGACGCGAACTCCGTGCTGCTGGCCGGCCGGGCGGACCTGGTCGCCGTCGGCCGCGCGCACCTGCACGACCCGGCGTGGACCCTGCACGCGGCGGCCGAACTGGACTACACCGGTCCCGGCGCGCCCTGGCCGCCGATCCACGCCGCCGGCCGCGCGAAACCGCCCTCGGCCGGCCGGGCGCGGCCGTCGCTGTCGCTGCGCCCCGCCGAACCCGAACCCGTGCACCAGCGCTGGCTGCCCGGCCGCTAGCGAGGAGAAGGAACATGGACGACTTCCCGTGCTTCACCGCCGCCGCCGTGCAGGCCGCCCCGGTGTACCTCGACCCGGCGGCCACGGTCGCGAAGGCCGCGTCGATCATCCACGAGGCCGCCGGCCGGGGCGCGGAGCTGGTGGTGTTCCCGGAGGTGTTCGTCGCCGGGTACCCGTACTGGAACTGGACGATGAACCCGGTCGCCGGGTCCCCGCTGTACGAACGGCTCTACCGCGCGTCGGTGGACGTGCCCGGACCGCACGTCGACGCGTTGCGCGCCGCCGCGGCGGCCACCGGCACGACGGTCGTGATCGGCGTCAACGAACGCGGCCGGCACAGCCTGGGCGTGCTCTACAACACCGTGCTCACCATCGGCCCGGACGGCTCGCTGATCGGCCGGCACCGCAAACTCGTGCCCACCTGGGCGGAGAAGCTCACCTGGACGCCCGGCGACGGCAGCACGGTCGTCGTGCACCGGACCCCGATCGGCCCGCTCGGCGTCCTGGCGTGCGGCGAGAACACCAACACGCTGGCCCGGTTCTCCCTGCTGGCACAAGGGGAACTCGTGCACGCCGCCAACTACATCGCGCTGCCGGTCGCGCCCGCCGACTACGACATGGCCCAGGCGATCGCGATCCGCACCGCCGCGCACGCGTTCGAGGGCAAGCTGTTCTCCATCGTCGCCTGCTCCACGATCACCGACGAGATGATCGAGGTCGCGGCGGGCGACGACGTGGAGACCGCGCAGCGGATGCGCCGCCCGAACAGCGCCCTGTCGGGCATCTTCGGCCCGGACGGCAACCCCGTCACCGAGCCGCTGATCGACCGGGAGGGCATCGTCTACGCCGAGATCGACCTGGCCCGCTGCATCCAGCCCAAGCAGATGCACGACATCATCGGCCACTACAACCGGTTCGACGTGTTCCGCCTGCACCACAACACCACCCCGACCACACCCCTGGTCCAGGAACCGGTCGCGCCGGGACCGCTGCAAGGCCCGTGGTCGCCGGACGAGGCGGAGCCGGCCGGCTAGGGCGGAACCGTTGTCGCCGCAGCGGCGATCGGGAAGGCCGGGCCGGTATCACGCGGCGGTCGCCCACCCGCGTTCCACCGCGAGATCCACAACAGCGCCACGCGGAGCACTGCGGATTGCCGAAGCGCGTCGGCGGCGTCCGGCCGACCGGACGCCGCCGACGCGCCCTGAACGCGGGTCCGCCCCGCGACCCGCGAGGAAGCGCCGGTCGCGGGGCGGACCCGGCCTACACCGTGCCGTTGAAGCGGTCGGCCAGGTAGGCGGCCTTGGCCGCGTCGTCGCGCTCGGAGTACAGGAAGCGCGACCACGCGGCGCGCTCGTGCAGCACCGCGCCGAGTTCCCAGACGCACACCACTTGCAGGTGCGGCCCCTGCTCCAGCTTCTGGAACCCCTCGTGCTGGGTGACCTCGCGGTAGTAGACGCTCAGCCACATCTCGTTGTTGTTGCGCCAGGTGGCGACGATGACGAAGTGGAACGACTCGCCGCACAGGTGGTGCACCACGAAACCCAGGTCGCCGGAGACCGCGAGGTCGCCGGCGGCGACCTGGTCCACCAGGAACCGGTGGCCCTGCGCCCGCACGTCGGGGTCGACCACGGCGTCGGCCTTGCGGACCTCGTACCACTTGAGGTGGGAGTCCGACAGCACCACGTCGTGCTCGGGCAGCGCGAGGACCTCCTTGGGGTAGTGGCGGTAGCCGTCTTCGACGCTGGTCAGCTTGGCGAGGTGGGCGAGATTCGTGGTCACGGCACGGGATCGTAAGCCCGGCGGGCCGGGCTAGTCTGCCCCGTTGTGAAACCGGATCTGAGCACCCTTCGGGCCGCCGTCGTCGAGTTCGGCGGCTTCTCCCAGCCGGACAGGTCGTGGACGGCGCTGCTCGCGGCCACCGCCCCGGCGATCGACCTGGCGCTGCCCGCGCACCGCGAAGCCGTCCACCGCTGGCTCAACGCGTGGGGCTGCCGCATCCGCTACCCGAAGCCCGGCGAGCCGCAGGTGTTCGACACCGGCCTGGCCGCGTGGTGGGCACGCCGGCGGGACGCACTGCCCACTGTGGAGACCCGGATCGGCGAGTTGACCGACGCACGGATCGCCGCGCTCGGCGAGTGCTTCGGCGACTTGGCCGCGACCCCGGCCGCGACCACCCGCTCACTCGGCCCGACCGCCGCGTCCAAGCTGCTGTTCGCCTTGCGCCCCAACAGCTTGATGCCGTGGGACGACCTGATCGCGCAGAAGCTGCACGGCGCCCGCGACCGGGCCGCCTACGCCGCGCACCTGGCGCTGGGCCGGGGTTGGGCGCTCGACCTGCTCGCCGAGTCCGGAACGGACGAACCCGGGCTGCTCGCCCTGCTCGACCGGCCCGGCCGGTCGCTGGCGAAACTGCTCGACGAGTTCTGCTACCTGGTGCACACGCGTAATTGGTCGGTCACGGTCGGCTAGCGGGTGATCGGCCGGCTACCGTCGGCGAGCGGCCGATCGGCGGTGTCCGGTGGCCCGGAAACCTGCCCGACGGCCTCCTCATAAGCGTTGGTTATGAGGAACCACGTCTCACTTGGAATGGCTCGTTGACATGGCCCGGCCGGTGCCTACTATCTGCGTGACCCAGCAACGAGAGAGTCCGGGGTGCGCACCATGTCGGTCGGCGAAACAACCCGCCGCACATTGTCTGATTTGCCGCCAAAGCGAATCGGACACGCTTTCGGCAGCACTCCCGGGAATTTCCGGTCGAACCGGGCGGACCGGTCGGCATGAGGGTCGGGGTGATCGGCGGGGGTCTCGCGGGCGCGTTGTTGGCGTGGCGGCTGCGGGAGGCGTCCGACCGGGTGCGGGTGGAGCTGCTGGCCCGGGACCGGTCGGTGCCCGACGCCTCCTCGGTGTCCGGCGGGCTGGTGCGCGGGTTCGAGGTCGATCCGGCGGCGGCCCGGGACGCGGCCGACAGCCTGGCCGAGGTGCGCGCCGACGCCCGGCTGCGCGAGTGGAGCGGGTACCGCGAGATCGGCTCGTCCTACCTGGTGCCGCGCGGCGCCGACCCGGCCGAGGCGGTGCGGGTGGTCGACGCGCGGCTGCCCGGGTCGGCCGAGGTCGTGGACGCGGCGGGGCTGCGCCGCCGGTTCGGCTACCGCGACCTGCGCGACGACGCGGTGGGCGTGGTCGAACGGCACGCCGGCCACCTCTCGCCCGCGCGGCTGCGCGACAGCGCGGTGGCGTGGGCGGTCGAGCACGGGGTGCACGTGCTGCGCACCGCGGTCGCCGAGGTACTCGACGGCCCCGCCCTGCGCACGTCGGACGGGCGCGGGCGGGAGTACGACGCGCTGGTCGTGGCCGCCGGAGCGTGGACGCCGGGCCTGGTCGAGCACGGCGGGACGTTGCGCACCAAGCAGATCCAGTACGGCGTGTACCGGGTCGACCTGCCCGGCCTGGGCGCGTTCGTGGACGAGGACACCGGCCTGTACGGCAGACCGCGCGGCGACGGGACGTTCCTGCTGGGGCTCGGCTGCGACCGCTGGGACGTGCGGCCCGAGGACGTGCGGCCCGACCACGGGCTGTCCGACCGGGTGCGCGCCGAGGTCCGGCGAAGATTCGGCGTCACGGCGGGCGTTCCGGCGGCGGAACGGGTCGTGGCCTCCTCCGACTGCTACCACGCGCCGGCCGGCCTGCGGCTGCGCCCGGTCGCGCCGGGCCTGTTCACCTTCACCGGTGGCAGCGGCGGCGCGGCGAAGACCGCGGTGGCCGCGAGCCGGATCGCGGCGGGTGGGGTGCTGGCGCTGTCCTGACCGGTCCGCCGGATTTTCCCGGCCGGGGGCGAAATGCCCTCCGGTCGGGTTTCCGGCTGCCCGGAAAAGGTCGATTCCCGAGTCGATAGGGTTCCCGTATCGGGCCGATTCGGGGTGTTTCCGGAACACCTTGTCGGTTGTCGTCCGGTCACCTACGGTTCCACCGGCAAGCCGATCCGGCTTTTTCCGACTTCCTCGCCCGGAATTCTTTCCGGCGGCGGCGGACCCGAATTCCCTCCCTACCGGGGCAATGCGCGGTCCGTCGCGCGTGGCGTCGCCGTCGCGGAGCCACCCACTTCAAGGTTTGGGAGAATGCGTTGGACCACCGGGATGTAGAGCTGCTGGCCATCGGCGCGGGGCCGGCGAACCTGGCGCTGGCCGTGGCGCTGGAGGAACTCGCGCCCGACCTCGCCGCCCGCACGCTCGTCGTCGAGCAGCACGAGACCGTGGCCTGGCAGCGGGGGATGCTGCTGCCCTGGTCGCAGAGCCAGGTGTCCTTCCTGAAGGACCTGGTGACCTTGCGCAACCCGCGCAGCGAGTTCTCGTTCGTCAACTACCTGCACTCGATCGGCAGGCTGGACGAGTTCATCAACCTCGGCACCTTCACGCCCTACCGGCTGGAGATCTCCGACTACCTGGCCTGGGTGGCGCGCTCGCTGTCCTCGGTGCGGGTCGAGCACGGCCGCCGCGTGGTCGGCGTCGAGCCGGGCGACGTGGTGGCGGGCCGGGTCACCGGCTGGCTGGTGCGCTTCGCCGACGGCGGCACGGTGCGCTGCCGCGACCTGGTGGTCGGCGCGGGCCGCGACGCCCACGTGCCCGAGCAGTTCGCCGCGCTGCCGCGCGAGCGGGTCGTGCACAGCACCGAGTTCCTGGACCGGGTCGGCGGGCTGGACACCGGCGCGGCGCACCGCGTCGTCGTGGTCGGCGGCGCGCAGAGCGCGGCGGAGATGGCCTGGTCCACCCACCAGGGCTTCCCCCACGCCCAGGTCACCATGGTGATGCGCTCGATCGGCCTGAACGGCTACGAGAGCAGCAAGTTCACCAACGAGCTGTTCTACCCGTCCTTCGTGGACACCTTCAACGCGGCCCGGCCCGCCGCCCGCGAGCAGCTGCTCGGGGAGATGCACCGCACCAACTACGCGGGTCTCGCGCCGGCCATGCTGGAGAACCTGTACCGGACGATCTACCTGGAGAAGCTGACCGGCACCGAGCGGCTGCGGATGATCGCCATGGCCGAGATCGCCGACGCCCGGCTCGACGGCGACGAGGTCGTGCTGACCCTGCTGGACCGCAAGTCCGGCGAGACCGACGAGCTGCGCTGCGACCTGGTCATGCTGGGCACCGGGTTCGTCAAGCGGATGCCCGCGATGACCCGCGCGCTGGCCGCGGCGGTCGGCGTGGACGACTTCACCGTCACCCGCAACTACCGGATGACGCTGCCCGGGTCGGTCGAGGCCCGGGTCTACCTCCAGGGCGTGAACGAGTCCACCCACGGCATCGCCGACTCGCTGATCAGCGTGCTCGCGATCCGGTCCGGCGAGATCGTCGGCGACCTGCTGGCCGGCCGCCCGGCGTCCACTCCGGACAGTCGCGCCGCGACCGCGCCGGAGGGCGTGCCGCGCTCGGCCGCGGACCTGCTCGCCACCGTGCCCCACCCCGCCTGAGCCACCGACCGCGAAGGAATCACGACGATGATGGAGATCCGCAAGCTCGACCGGGCCAACCTCAAGCCCGACAACGGCCTGGTGGCCCAGCGGCTGATGCCGTGGTCGCTGGTGAACGCGCCGTTCGAAGGCTCCTGGTGCGTGGTGCGCCCGGGCGCGGAGTCCGGCGCGCACGGCCACCACGAGTACGAGATCTGGGTGGCGATGTCCGGCGAGTCGCACATCCTCACCGCGGCCGGCGAGACGCCGTTCGTGGCGGGCGACATCGTGCACTTCACGCCGCACGAGCGGCACCAGGTGGTCAACCGCGGCGACACCGACTTCGAGTTCTACGCGATCTGGTGGGACGCCGAGCTGACCGGGAAGTTCTCCGCCCGCCACGAGGAGTCCGCGTGACCGGCCGCTCCCGTCCGGCGATCGTGGTCGCCGCGACCCCCACCCCCAACGGCGACCTGCACGTCGGGCACATGGCGGGCCCGTACCTGTCCGGCGACGTCTACGCCCGCTACCTGCGCGCCAACGGCCGCGAGGTGGTGTACACGACGTGCACCGACGACAGCCAGAGCTACGTCGTGTCCACCGCGCACCGCCGGGGCACCACGCCCGCCGACCTGGTGGAGACCTCCACCGCCGCGATCGGGCGCTCGCTGACCGCCATGGGCACGCTGATGCCCGGCCTGCCGCCGATCGACGACCGCTACCGCCGCACGGTCCTGGACTACGTGGCCGACCTGCACGCCGCCGGCCGGTTCCGGCTGCGCACGGTCCGCCTGCCCTACGCCAAGAACGCGGGCCGGTTCCTCTACGACGGCCTGGTGACGGGCACCTGCCCGGTGTGCCTGGCGGGCAGTTGCGGCGGCGCGTGCGAGAACTGCGGGCACCCCAACAACTTCGACGAGCTGGTCGACCCGAAGTACACCCTCGACCCGGCCGACCCGGTGGTCTACCGCGAGCAGACCATCCTGGTGCTGCCCATGGAGGAGTACCGGGAGCGGCTCACCAGCTACTACGCCGCGCGCACCCCGCGCTGGCGGCCGCACGCCAAGCAGCTCGTCGGCGAGCTGCTGGCCCGCCCGCTGCCGGACGTGCCGGTCACCTTCCCCGGCACGTGGGGCATCGCGGCCCCGTTCCCGGAGACGCCCGACCAGGTCCTGTACCCGTGGATCGAGGCGATGCCCGCGTCGATCTACAGCACGTGGTGGGCGGCCGGGCAGCTCGGCCTGCCCGCCGGCGACACCGACCAGCTGTGGCGCCGCGAGTCCGACGCCGAACTGGTGTACTTCCACGGCTTCGACAACGTCTACCACTGGGGCCTGGTCGACCTGGTGATGCTGATGGCGCACGGCGACCGGTACACCACGCCGGAGTCCAACGTCTGCAACGAGTTCTACGACCTGGACGGCGAGAAGTTCTCCACCAGCCGCAACCACCTGATCTGGAGCGCGGACCTGCTCGCCGAGGTGCCGCGCGACCTGGTCCGGTTCTACCTGGCGCTGACCGCGCCGGAGTTCCAGCGCACCAACTTCAGCCGCGAGGCGCTGCACGCGGTCACCACCCGGCGGCTGATCGAGCCGTGGAACGCGCTGGCGGACGCGGTGTCGCTGGCGGTGGTCGGCGTGTCCGGCGTCCCGAAGACCACCGAGGACGGCCGGCGCCGCTCGGCGGCGATGCTCGACCGGTTCCGGCTGTGCTACGAGCTGCCCAACTACAGCCTGGGCCGCGCCGCCGAGACGGTGATCACCCAGCTCGGCCGGTTGCGCGCGCTGGCCGGGTCGGTGGACGGCAAGCGCAACGGGCACTCGCCGGTCGCGCCCGGCGACCTGCTGCTGGAGGCCCGCACGCTGCTGGCGTGCGCCGGGCCGATCCTGGTCGACGTCGCGGACGCGCTGCGCGCCTCGGGCGTCGACCTGTCCCTGGGCTCGGCGCGGGCGGAGAGCGTCCCGCTGTTCGGCTTCCCGCGCCTGCCCGCCACCACCGCGCCGACCGGTTTGCGGCCGGCGCTCGACGGCGCACGCTAGGAGGCCGGCCGTGAAGCTGCTGACCGTGGAAACCCGCCAGTACCTCCAGTACTACCACTCCCGCTACGAGCAGGTGGAGGCGCTGGGCGCGGAGCTGTACGTCCTCAACGGCGAGGGCACCGAGGACTTCTGGCCCGCCGACCGCTACCGGCTGGTGGGCACCAAGGACATCGAGGACATGATCGCCACCGCGAAGCAGTGGCACGCGGTGGAGGACTTCGCCGGTGTCATCACCTTCTCGGAGGCGGCCGTGGTCGCCGTCGCGGCGATCGCCGAGGCGCTGGGCCTGCCCGGCATCGGCGTGGAGGCCGCGCTCAACAGCCGCAACAAGCTGTTGATGCGCCAGGCGCACGAGAGGGCCGGCGCGCCGATCCCCGGCTTCCGGTACGTCACGGAACTGGCGCAGGCCAAGGACGCGGCCCGCGAGTTCGGCTACCCGGTGATCGTCAAGCCCACGCTCGGCGCGGGCAGCCACTTCGTGTTCAAGTGCGACGACGAGGACCAGCTGGTCGAGCACTACGGGCAGGCCGAGGCCGGCATCCGGGACCTGTTCTGGGCCAACTCCGAGGCCGAGGGCGTCGACCTGGGGCCCAACGGGCTGCTGGTCGAGTCGTTCCTGGACGGCAAGGAGTACCTGATGGAGGCCGTCTCCTGGGACGGCGAGGTGTACCTGGGCTCGGTGGTGGACCGGATCACCGCCGAGGGCGGGACGTTCGACGACGACGTGCACCACGCGCCGACGTCGATGAGCCCGGAGGACCTGGCCGCCGTGCACGAGGTGGTCAAGGCCGGCGCGCTCGCGCAGGGCCTGCGGCGCAGCGTGATGCACGCCGAAGTCCGGTTCCACCGGGGCAGGCCGTACCTGCTGGAGATCGCCGCGCGGGTCGGCGGCGGCGGGCTGGACCTGATCGCCCGGATCACCGCCGGGCACGACCCGATCGCGGCGGTGGTCGACATCGGGGCCGGGCGGCGGCCGGACGTGCGGCACTTCCGGCCGACCGGCACCCACGTCACCGCCATGTGCCTGATCTCCGGGGCCGGCGTGGTGGACCACGTCGTGGTGCCGGAGGAGGTGGCCGGGTCGGAGCGGGTGTTCCTGCTCAAGATCACCGCCCGGCCCGGCGACGAGATCAAGCGCCCGCCCGACGGCAACACCATCCTCGGTTTCCTGGGCACCACCGGGACCTCCGAGCGGGACGCGTTCGAGCTGATGACCGACTACGCCTCGAAGATCCGGGTCGAGTTCCGCTGACCACCCGCCCGGCGCCGCGCCCCACCGCGCGGCGCCGGGCCGCCGAGGCACCACGACAACGCATTGGGGAGCGCAGGAGAAGTGATCAACTACAACGGCAAGAGGTTCCGGCCGGTCGCCGACGGCGCGCCGGAGGAGAGCCGGGTGGCGGTCTACCACCAGGACGGCGACCTGCTGTGGGGCGAGTTCCTGGGCGGCAAGGCCCGTCGGGGCGCGCTCACCGGGACCGCCGGGCCCGACGGCTCGCTGGACTTCGCCTACTGCATGGTCCTCGACGGCGGCGAGGTCGTCTCCGGGCACTGCCGCAGCACGCCCAACGTGCTGTCCGACGGGCGCATCCGGCTGGACGAGGTGTGGGAGCGGTTCGGCTCGCACGCCTCCAGCGGCGTGTCCGTGATCGAGGAAATCCCGGCGAGCTGAGGACGAGGACACCATGACTTCCGCGAGCACCGCGATCGCGCCCGCGCCGGGCGCGCCCCGCAAGGGCGGCGTGGTGACCTGGGCGTGCGCGCCGGGCTTCCCGCCCGCCGTGATCTTCCCGTTCACCCCCGCCGAGCGCATGGGCACCCGCAACATCCTGGAGTTCCAGGCGCTGATGTACCGCACGCTGTACTACTTCGGCAGCGACGGCACGCCGAACGTCGACTACACCCAGAGCATCGGCGAACCGCCGCAGTGGAGCGAGGACGGGCTGACCGTCACCGTCACGGTCAAGCCGTGGCGGTGGTCCAACGGCGAGACGGTCTGCGCGGACAACGTGCTGTTCTGGGTCAACCTGATGAAGGTCAAGGGCGCGCGGTACGGCGAGTACGTGCCCGGCTACTTCCCGGACAACCTGACCGCGTACGGGAAGCTGGCCGAGGACAAGGTGTTCTTCACCTTCGACAAGGTCTACTCCAAGCACTGGGTGCTGCACAACCAGCTCAGCACCATCACCCCGCTGCCCCGGTCGTGGGACCGCACCGAGGCCGGGCCGGCCGACGCGTCGGGCGACCTCGCCGACGTCGAAGCGGTCTACGAGTACCTGATGGCGCAGCAGGGCGACATCGTGGACGAGGGCAACGCGCACCGCACCAAGTGGGCCGACAGCCCGATCTGGAGCGTGGTGAGCGGGCCGTGGCGGCTCAAGAGCTACACGCTGGAGGGCATCGTCACGTTCGTCCCCAACGAGCACTACTCCGGGCCGAACAAGCCGTACCTGGACGAGTTCCGCCAGGTGCCGACGTTCTCCGACGAGGAGCAGTACCGGATGCTCCAGGCCGGGCCCGACTCCGAGCACGGCATCCAGGTCGGCTACCTGCCGCTGAGCTTCGCCACCGAGCCCGCGGTGGACCCGGTGGTCGGCGGGCCGAACCCGTTGGCGGACCACTACACGATGTACCCGCAGACCGCGTTCTGCATCCGGTACATCTCGTTGAACTACAACAACCCCACCGTGGTCGGCAAGATGTTCGCGCAGACCTACCTGCGGCAGGCGTTGCAGAGCGCACTGGACCAGGACACCGCCGTGCGGGACATCTACCAGGGCTACGCCTACCGGCAGAACGGCCCGGTGCCGATGTACCCGAAGACCGACTACGTCTCGCCGCGCCAGCGCGAGGGCGCGTGGCCGCTGCCGTTCGACCCGGGGCACGCCAAGCGGCTGCTGGAGGCCAACGGCTGGGACACCAGCCGGACGCCGGCGGTGTGCGTGCGGCCCGGCACCGGGCCGGGCGAGGCGGGGGAGGGCATCCCGGCGGGCACCGAGCTGACGATCCTGATGCGCTACGTCGAGGGCCGCCCCGCGCTGACCCGCGTCATGGAGGGGTTCCGCGACGCGGCCGCCGAGGCGGGCATCGAGCTGCGGCTCCAGGAGGTGTACGGATCGGTCCTGGTCGCCGAGGACGCGCCGTGCAAGGCGACCGAGGAAACCCCTTGCCTGTGGGAGATGTGCTGCTGGAACGGCGGCTGGGCCTACCACCACCCGACCGGCGAGATCCTGTTCTCCACCGGCGCGGGCGGCAACTTCGGGTTCTACACCGACCCGAAGGCCGACGAGCTGATCGAGCGCACGGTCACCAGTGACGACCTGGACGTGCTCTACGAGTACCAGGACTACATCGCCGAGCAGGTCCCGGTGATCTTCACGCCGAACTTCCCGATCCGGCTGTTCGAGGTGGCGAACTCGCTGCGCGGCTTCGGCCCGGTCAACCCGTACGGGATGATCAACCCGGAGAACTGGTACTACGCCGACGAGGGCTGACCCCCCCCGCCGCCGCGCCCGGCCGGACTCCGGGCGCGGCGGCCGGCCGGTGCCACCACCGGCCCGCCACGACAGTCCACTTCGGACACTCTGCCCCGCCGCGCCGGCCGCTTCCGGCATCGCGGTCGGGAAACCCTTGAGCGGCAACGAGAAATGAGGCACCGGGTCATGACCGGCACCGAGGACACCCGCCCGCTGCTGCTGGTGGTCGCCACCGGCATGCGGACCTACCGCGAGTACCTGCTGCGCTCGATCGGCGCCGAGTACCGCGTGCACCTGTTCCTGAACGCGGAACCCGACTGGGAGAAGGAGTACGCGGCCGGCTGGACCGTGCTGCCCGACACCATGGACGGCCCCGCGATGGCCGAGGCCGCGCGGGCGGTCGCCGCGCGCGACACCGTCGCCGGCGTCCTGTGCTGGGACGAGGCGCGCATCCACGCCGCGTCGTTCGTCGCGCAGGCGCTCGGCGTCCGCAACGGCGACCCGGAGGTGGTGTGGCGGTTGCGGGACAAGGGGCAGACCCGGGCCGCCCTGGACGCCGCGGGCGTGCCGCAGCCCCGGTCGATCCCGGTCAAGACGGTGCGGGACGCCGTCGCGGCGGCGGCCGTCGTCGGCTACCCGGCGATCCTCAAGCCGCGCGGGCTCGGCGCGAGCCTGGGCGTGATCAAGGTGGCGGACGAGGCGCAGCTGCGCGCGAACTTCGCGTTCACCGCGGCCGCCGAGGGGCCCGAGCCGGTGGTGTTCGACACCGACCAGCCGGTCCTGGTCGAGGAGTTCGTGGCCGGCGAGGAGATCAGCGTCGACTCGGTGGTGCGCGACGGCGAGGTGACCCCGCTGTTCGTGGGCCGCAAGGTCGTCGGCTACCCGCCCTACGCCGAGGAGGTCGGCCACTTCGTGTCCGCCGCCGACCCGCTGCTGTCCGACCCGGCGCTGCTCAAGGCGTTGCAGCGCACCCACGAGGCGCTCGGCTTCACCGACGGCGTCACGCACTCGGAGTTCATGCTCACCGCCGCCGGCCCGAAGGTGATCGAGGTCAACGGCCGGCTGGGCGGCGACCTGATCCCGTTCCTGGGGTCGCTGGCCACCGGCGTCGACCCCGGCCTGGTGGCCGCCGCCGCGGCGACCGGGCGGCCGGTCGACCTGGCGCGGACCAGGAACGGGGTGGCCGGCATTCGGTTCTTCTATGTGTCCGAAGAAGACACCACCATCGGATCGCTCGGTTTCGCGGAGAATGCGCTGCCCGAGGGGATCGAGCGAGCGGTGGTGGTCGCCAAGCCCGGCGCCGTCGTCTCGCCGCCGCCCAAGGGCACGGTCTGGGGCCGCATCGCGTTCGCCGTCGCCACCGGCGAGACCCGCGAGCAGGTCGCCGACCGGCTGGACGCGGCCGAGGCCGCGTTCGACGTCACGCCCGCCTGAAACCCCCTGCAACCCCCGAGAGATGTGAAGTGATGGCAACGCAGAACAAGTCAGCCGGCATCCGGGCCACGTTCGTCGAGTCGCCGACGGCGGTGAAGGCGGTGCTGGGCGGCGTCTTCGTCAACAAGGTCGGCGGCTTCCTCAACATCTTCCTGGTGCTGTACCTGACGGCCACCGGCTACTCCGCGGGCCAGGCCGCGACCGCGCTGGGCGTGTACGGCGTGGGCAGCGTGGTCGGCGTGCTGATCGGCGGCGCGCTGGCCGACCGCCTGGGCGCGCGCAACTCCACCGTGCTGAGCATGGCGGGCTCGGCGGCGCTCATCGCGGCCCTGCTCTACCTGCCCTCCTACCCGCTGCTGATCGTGGCGATCGCCCTGGTCGGCGCGATCGGCCAGGTCTACCGGCCGGCGTCGGCGACGCTGCTGTCGGAGCTGACCGACGACGACCGCCAGGTCATGGTCTTCGCGATGTACCGGTTCGGCCTGAACCTGGGCACCACGGCCGCGCCGCTGATCGGCTTCGGCCTCTACCGGTTCGGCGGCGACAGCTACCACCTGCTGTTCTGGGGCGAAGCCCTGGTGGCCGCCGGGTACGCGGTGCTGGCGCACTTCGCGCTGCCCTCCAAGGCGGCGGAGAAGCGCATCCGGGGCGTCGAGGACGCGGACGCGCCCAAGCCGGCCGGCAGCTACGCCGACGTGGTCAAGGACCGGCGCTACCTGGCGTTCCTGCTGGTCGTGTTCATCAACGGCCTGGTCTACGTGCAGTACCTGGTGACGCTGCCGCTGGACGTGGCGAACTCCGGCGTGCCGGTGTTCTGGTACACCTTCGCGGTCGCCCTCAACGGCGCGGTGGTCATCCTGTTCGAGCTGGTGATCACCAAGACCACCCAGAACCTGCCCGCCAAGCTGGTCGTGGCGACCTGCTTCGTGCTGCTCGGCCTGGGCGTGGCCGCCTACGGCCTGCCGCTGGGCCCGGCGGTGATCATCGCCGGCACCCTGCTGTGGACGCTGGCCGAGATCATCGGCGGCCCGGTGGTGTTCTCCTACCCCGGCCTGGTCGCGCCCGCGCACCTCAAGGGCCGCTACATCGGCAGCTTCCAGTTCGTCTACGGCCTGGGCGCGGCGGCCGGGCCGATCGTCGGCGGCTTCCTGTTCCTCCAGCTGGGCCACTCGGTGTGGCCGGTGCTCGGCGCGGTGTCGTTGCTCGCGGCCGCGATCGGGTACGTGGCCACCAAGGACACCCGGAAGAAGGACGAGACCGCCGCGGAACCGGCCGGCGAACCGGTCGCGCAGAGCTGACGGGCACGCCCGCCCCGGCGTGTTGCCCGGCGGGCGCGCGACGCTGATAGTGATCAGCGTGAACCTCGACGACCTTTACCGCGACCTGCACCAGCACCCGGAACTCGGTTTCGCCGAGACGCGCACGGCCGGCATCGCCGCGCGGGAGCTTCGCGCCGCCGGGTTCGAGACCACCGAGGGGATCGGTGTCACGGGCGTGGCGGGCGTGCTGCGCAACGGCGACGGCCCCACCGCCCTGCTGCGCGCCGACATGGACGCGCTGCCCGTCGCCGAGCGCACCGGGCTCCCGTACGCCAGCACGGTGGTCGTCGACAAGGACGGCCACCAGGTCCCGGTGATGCACGCCTGCGGCCACGACGTGCACGTGACGTGCCTGGTCGGCGCGGCGCGGCAGCTCGCCGAGTCGCGCGAGACCTGGCGGGGCACCGTGCTCGCGGTGTTCCAGCCGGCCGAGGAGCTGGGCGGCGGCGCGCAGGGGATGGTGGACGACGGCCTGTTCGACCGGGTCGGCACGCCGGACGTGGTGCTCGGCCAGCACGTCGCGCCGATCCCGGCGGGCCTGATCGGGCTGCGGCCCGGGCCGGCGTTCGCCGCCGCCGACACCATCAAGGTCACCCTCTACGGCGAGGGCGGGCACGGCTCGCGGCCGGAGGCGGCGGTGGACCCGGTGGTGATGGCGGCGGCCACCGTGCTGCGGTTGCAGACCGTGGTGTCGCGGGAGGTGTCCGGCCTGGACACGGCCGTGGTCACGGTCGGCGCGATCAAGGCCGGCACGGTCGCCAACATCATCCCGGACTCGGCCGAGCTGCTGCTGAGCGTGCGCACCTACACCCCGGCGGTCCGGGACCGGGTGCTCGCCGCGATCGACCGGATCGTGCGGGCCGAGGCGGCGGCGTCCGGCGCGACCCGCGACCCGGAGATCACGTTCGTGTCCGGCTACCCGGCCGTGGTCAACGACCCGGACGCGGCGGCGCGCACCCGGGCCGCGCTGGCCCGGGTGGTGACCGACCCGCGCGTGGTCGACCCCGGCCCGGTGACCGGCAGCGAGGACGTGGGCGTGTTCGCCACGGCGGCCGGCGTGCCGCTGGTGTACTGGCTGCTGGGCGGCGCGGACCCGGCGGCGTTCGCGGGCGCGACGTCGGCGGGCACCATGCGCGAGATGGCCGCCGGCCTGCCCGCGAACCACTCGCCGCTCTACGCCCCGGTGATCAGCCCGACGTTGGAGATCGGGGTGGCGTCGCTGGTCTCGGCCGCGCGCGAGTGGCTGCCGGTGACCGCCGGCCAGAGGATTGATTCCGAGGGGTAGGCGCCTGGAGGCATGGGCGGGGGTGTCGATGTGCGGGTGGTGACGGCCAGCAGTGACACGCTCGCGACCGCACTCCGCGTCAGGGCCGGCGACCTGCTGAAGGCCGCGCCGCACCTGGCCCTGTGGCGTCCGGGGGTCGGGCTGCGGCCCCGGTTGACCGACGCGGAACGGGTCGCCCGGCGGTGATGCTGCCCGGGTTCACCTCCGGGGCCCGCCGGCTGCGCCACGCCCGCGCCCGCCTCGGGCACCTGTTCCGTCACCTGTCCGGCCGGTCCGGCTGCCACACGCGGTCACGGCATTCCGCGGAGCCGGTCGGGACGGTGACCGGGGGCCTGGCCGTCGACGCGGCCCTGGGGACGGACGACGTGCGGCTGGTCGATCCACCCCCGCAGAGTGCGGGCGTTCCCGCGAGACCGCGAGACGCTCCGACCTGGCCGGGTGCGCCCGGTACGGCTACCGCGCCTCTCACTCCCCGCCGGTTCCCCGGGGACGGCGGCCGTACCCGGTCCGCACCCCGGGAGGGCCGTCGTCTACGCCCCGACCGGAGCCGAGGCCGACGAACGCACCACCCCCGCTCGACATCCCCGACACCGAACCGGCCCTCGCGGACGACCGGCCCGGCCAGGGCCGAAACCGGGACCCGACTGCTGTGACCGGGCCGCAAAGGCGAACCCGAACAACCCGGCGGCCACGCCACCGAGGGGCGTGCCCCACGAGCGGGCCGGGAACGGGCGGGTTTGACCTTCACCCACGGGGAAGCCGGACGGTGGTGGCAGCCGGGCGAGGTGCCCGGCCGGAGGAAGGGAGCGGGGTGGTGGAACTGCTCACCATCGGGGAGTTCGCGCGGGCGTCCAGGCTGTCGCCGAAGGCGCTGCGGCTCTACGACGAGCTGGGCCTGCTGATGCCGGCCCGGGTGGACCCGCGTTCGGGCTACCGGTTCTACGCGCCCGACCAGCTGGAGCGGGCGCGCCTGGTGGCGTGGCTGCGCCGGCTGGGGATGCCACTGGCCCGGATCCGGGCGGTCTGCGCGCTGGACCGGGCCGGGGCGGCGGCCGACGTGCGCGCCTACTGGGCGCGGGTCGAGGCCGACACCGCGACCCGGCGCGATCTCGCCGCCTTCCTCGTGGCCCAGCTGTCAGGGGAGGAACCCACCATGACCGTGGCACTGCGGTACGCGCTGCGCACCGACCGGGGACTCGTCCGCGAGTCGAACCAGGACCGGGGGTACGCGGGCGAGCACCTGCCGGCCGTCGCGGACGGCTTCGGCGCGCGCGGCGAGCCTGCGAGCACGGCGGCCATCGACGTGATCGCCCGGCTGGACACCGCCATCCCGGCGGGGGAGCTGTTGAACAGCCTGGCCGACGCGGTGCGCCGGGCCGGTACCGCCGTGGGCGGTTTCGTGGCTGCGGGGGAGGGGTGCAGCGGGACGACGCTGACCGCGCTGGTGCTGTCCGGCTCCCGGCTCGGCCTGGTGCACGTCGGCGACGCGCGGGTGTACCTGCTGCGCGGTGGCGAGCTGTTCCGGATCACGCACGACCACACGGCCGTGCGGTCGCTGATCGCCGAGGGCCGGCTGACCGAGGAGGAGGCGGTCAGCCACCCGCACCGGTCGCTGCTGGTGCGCGCGCTGGACGGGCGGCGCGAGGTGGAGCCGGACCTGGCGCCGCACGACGCCCTGCCCGGCGACCGGTACCTGCTGTGCTCCGACGGCCTGCACACCGTCGTGGCCCGTGACGACCTGCGGGACGTGCTGCTCGAAGCACCCGACCCGGACCGGGCGACCCGCCGCCTGGTGGACCTCGCCAACGGCAACGGCGGTCCGGACAACGTGGTGTGCGTGGTCGCGGACGTCGTCCCGGCCTGAGCCACACCGCAGCCGGCGGAGTTCCGCGTCGAGCGGGGGTGGTGGCCCGCCTCGGCTGCGCCGCGTGCACCGGGTGGTCCGGCGGACCTCGGCGCGTGCGGACCTACCGAAGTGACGTGCGCGACAGTCCGTAATCAAACGGGGACGGAGCGTGCAATTCGGGCAGACAAACGTCACTACTGGGTGTTACATCGCGGTAGAGGATAGTTGTCCTTGCTAAGTAGTTGCGGGGAGGTCCGCTATGTGCGGTATCACCGGATGGGTTTCCTACGACGTCGACCTGGCGCGGCGGCAGGACACCGTCGACGCCATGACCGGGACCATGGCCTGCCGGGGGCCCGACGACTCCGGCACGTGGGTGCGCGACCACGTCGCCCTGGGGCACCGCCGGCTCGCGATCATCGACCTGCCGGGCGGGCGGCAGCCGATGTCCGTGCGCACGCCCGGCGGCGAGGTCGCCCTGGTCTACAGCGGCGAGACCTACAACTTCACCGAGCTGCGCGACGAACTCTCCCGGCTGGGCCACGTCTGGGAGACCGACAGCGACACCGAGGTCGTGCTGCACGGCTACCTCCAGTGGGGCGACGCCGTCGTGGACCACCTCAACGGCATGTACGCGTTCGCGATCTGGGACGAGCGCGACGACAAGCTGGTGATGATCCGCGACCGGATGGGGATCAAGCCGTTCTACTACCAGCAGACCCGCGACGGCGTGCTGTTCGGCTCGGAGCCCAAGGCGATCCTGGCCAACCCGCTGGCCCGGCGCGTGGTGGACACCGACGGGCTGCGCGAACTGGTGGCGCACACCAAGAAGCCCGGCTGGTCGCTGTGGAAGGACGTCGTCGAGGTCCCGCCGGGCGCGATCGTCACCGTCGACCGCGGCGGTGTCCGCGCCCGCACCTACTGGCGGCTGGAAGCCCGCCCGCACACCGACGACCGGGACACCACCGTCGCCCGCGTCCGCGAGCTGATGACCGACATCGTGCACCGCCAGCTGGTCGCCGACGTGCCGCGCTGCGTGCTGCTGTCCGGCGGCCTGGACTCCAGCGCCGTCACCGGGCTGGCCGCCGCGCACCTGGCCGGCCAGGGCGAGCGGGTGCGCACCTTCTCGGTGGACTTCACCGGCCAGGAGGAGAACTTCCGGGCCGACGACATGCGGCCCACCCCCGACTCGCCCTACGTCCGCGACGTCGCGGGCCTGGTCGGGTCGGCGCACGAGGACGTCGTGCTCGACCCGTCGGACCTGACCGACCCGGTCTCGCGCCGCGCGATGATCACCGCGCGGGACATCCCGGTCGGCATGGGCGACATGGACGTGTCGCTCTACCTGCTGTTCAAGGCGATCCGCGCGCAGTCGACGGTGGCGCTGTCCGGCGAGTCGGCCGACGAGGTGTTCGGCGGCTACCGGTGGTTCCACGACGAGTCGGCCGACGCGGACACCTTCCCGTGGCTGGCGTTCCGCAACGTGCTGATGAACAACCGGACCGCCATGTACGACAAGGGCCTGGTGCGCCGCCTGGGGTTGCGGGACTACATCGGCGACCAGTACCGGACGGCGGTGGCCGAGGTCGAGCCGCTCGACGGCGAGTCCGCGCGCGAGGCCCGGATGCGCGTGGTCTGCCACCTGCACCTGACCCGGTTCGTGCGAATCCTGTTGGACCGCAAGGACCGCGCGTCCATGGCGGTCGGCCTGGAGGTGCGGGTGCCGTTCTGCGACCACCGGCTGGTCGAGTACGTGTACAACACGCCGTGGGCGCTCAAGACGTTCGACGGCCGGGAGAAGAGCCTGCTGCGGCACGCCACCGAGCACGTCCTGCCCGCGTCGGTGCGCGACCGGGTCAAGAGCCCCTACCCGTCGACGCAGGACCCCGCCTACGCGGCGGCGTTGCAGCAGCAGGCCAAGGAGGTGCTGGCCGAGCCGGGCCACGCGGTGTTCGACCTGGTCGACCGGGCGTGGGTGCACCGGGTGTCCGAAGTGGACGCGGCGGCCATGGAGCCGACCGACCGGGTCGGCCTGGACCGGCTGCTCGACCTGTACCACTGGATCGACCTGTACCGCCCGGAACTCCAGCTCGCCTGACCGCCCCCGCCCGCCGCCGCCCCGCCCGGGGGCCGGCGGCGGGTGCGCCCGGCCTCCGCCGCTCGTCGACAGGGTGTCCGCGCGATGCCGACGTCCGGCCATGCGGGACGACGGGGCCGGTCGGCGTGGCGGCCCAGCCGTCGACGGACCGGCCGGCCACGCCCCGGCGGGTCGCGCGCGGCGAGTCCGGACCGCCACCCGGCCGCACCGGGGCCGCCGACGCGCGGTCAGCGGTGTCGCGCGGTCATTTCGCCCCGTTCGCCGGGCGCAGCACGCCGGCGAACGCGACCAGGCCGCACGCCAGCGCGGTGACCACGATGAACGACACGGTCAGCGAGGTCGCCTGGGCGATCCCGCCGATCAGCGACGGGGCGACCAGGCTGGAGGTGTAGGTGACGGTCGCGACGCCCGCGATCGCCCGGCTCGGGTTGGCCCCGCTGCGGCCGGCGGCGGCGAACGCCAGCGGCACCACGACCGCGATGCCCAGCCCCAGCAGGCCGAAGCCGCCGATCGCGGGCAGCGGGCCCGGTGCCAGGACCACCAGCACGCCGCCCGCCGCGGCGACCAGCCCGCCGAGCCGGACTGCGCGCACCGCGCCGATCCGGTCGACCACGGCGTCGCCCGCGATCCGGGCCACCGCCATGGTCAGCGCGAACCCGGTGGTCGAGGCCGCCGCCACGCCGGCCGAGGTGCCCAGCACGTCGCGCAGGTAGACCGCCGACCAGTCCAGGCTCGCGCCCTCGGCGAACACCGCGCAGAACCCGACCGCGCCGATCAGCAGCGCGGACTTCGGCGGCAGGGTGAACCTCGGCGGCGGCTCCTCGTCGTGCGCGGGGCGCACGTCGAGCACGCGCCGGGTCGCCACGAGCCCGGCGGCGGTCAGCACCAGGGCCGCGACCAGGTGGTGCAGCGGGGCGGGCACCTCGAAGTGCGCGGCGGCGGTGCCGGCGGCCGAGCCGAGCAGCGCGCCGACGCTCCACATCCCGTGCAGGCCGGACATGATCGAGCGGCCCAGCCGCTGCTCGACCTCCACGCCGATGGCGTTCATCGTCACGTCGGAGGTGCCCGCGCACGCGCCGAACACGAACAGCGCCGCGCACAGCGTGAGCAGGTTCGGGGCCAGCGCGGGCAAGGTCAGCGCCAGCGTCCACAGCGCGAGCAGGCCGCGCAGCGTCGCCTTGCTGCCGAACCGGTGGCCGAGCCGGGCGGCGAACGGCATGACCAGCGCCGAGCCGATCGCCGGGAACGCCAGCGCGAGCCCCAGTTGGCCCGCGCCGAGCGAGGCGTGCTCCTGGATCCACGGGACCCGCGTGGCGAACGACCCGAGCACCGCGCCGTGCACCAGGAACACCGCCGCGATCGCGAACCTGGCGCGCCGCACGGTCGGTGCGTCGCCCTCCACCACTGTCTCGCCCACGTGCCCACCCTCCCCGAGTGCCGACTTCCCGTCCCCGGCGGCGTCGCGTGCCCGTGGCCGTGACGCCGCGCCGCCGGTCGCCGCCGGCCCGCTGCCTGCCGGATACCCGCTGACCGATCCCTCGACCGGGCGACTTCCGGTCGCCCGGACCGCCGTGGCCGGTTTCGCGGTGCCGGGCGGGTGGCCGGGCGACGGTTGCCGAAATTATCAGGAAGGTTTCCTGAAAGAAAGGGTGTCGGGTTCCGGTCTGCGAAGATCCCCGGTATGCCCGCATCACCGAGCGCCGCTCGTGCGATCAACGACCGGGAGGCGCTGCGCCTCCTGCGGTCCGGCCCGTTGACGGCCGGCGACCTCACCCGGCTCACCGGCCTGTCCCGCCCGACCATCGCCGACCTGGTCCGCCGCCTCGGCGACGCGGGCCTGGTCACCGTGGTCGGCGAGGCCGACGTGCGGCGGCGCGGCCCGAACGCCCAGCTCTACGGCATCGTCCGGACCCGCGCGCACGTGGCCGCGCTGGACGTCCGCACGCACAGCGTGTCCGTCGTGGTGGCCGACCTGCTCGGCGAGGTGCTGGCCGAGGCGTCGACCCCGATCGGCCCGGCGACGACGACCGAGCACGCGGTGGCCCGGACGCTCACCCTGCTCACCGACACCGCGTTCGAGGCGGGCGCGCCGACGCTGCACTCGGTGGGCATCGGCGTGCCGGGCGTGGTCGACCCGCGCACCGGCGGGCTGCGCGGCACCGCCGGCCTGCCCCGCTGGCACGGCGAGGTGCTGGCCGAGCTGCGCGCCCGCCTCGACGGCCGGCTGCTGGTGGAGAACGAGACCAGCGTGGCCGCGGTCGCCGAGCACCGCCTGGGCGCGACCCGCGACCTCGACACGTTCGCCCTGCTCTGGCTCGGCCACGGCACGGGCGCGGCGCTGGTGGTCGGCGGCGGCCTGCACCGGGGCGCGTCCGGCGGGGCGGGCGAACTCGGCTTCCTGCCGGTACCCGGCCGGCCGTGGCCGACCGGCGGCGGGTTCCACGGCCTGGCCTCCTCCTCGGCGATCGCGGAGCTGGCGGCCGGACACGGGATCGTGCCGTCGTCGGCGGACCTGGCGGGCGCGGCGGCGGTGCGCGAGGCGGTCGCGGCCGGTGCGGCCGGGTTCCTGGACGCCCTCGCCGACCGGGTAGCGGTGGGCGCGGCGTCGATCGCGGCCGTCCTCGACCCGGGGTGCGTGGTGCTGGGGGGCGAGGTCGGCCGCGCGGGCGGCGAGGAGCTGGCGTCCCGGGTGGCCGACCGGCTGGCGGCGGCCTCACCCGTCACGACCGAGGTGCGGCCGAGCGCTTTGGGCGGTGAGGCGGTGCTGCGCGGTGCGCTGCTGGCGGCGTGCGAGTCGGCGCAGGAGGACGTGTTCGTCACCGCCTGACCTCTACCTCCTCCCGGTCCGGCCCCGCTCCAGCACCACGGGGAGCGCGGTGAGCCGGCTGCCCATGATCCCGCCGGGGCCGGTGTGCCGGAGTTCGGCCGGCGGCACGGCCAGGCGCGCCTGCGGGTAGTCCTCGCGCAGCACGGCGACGACCGCGCGCAGTTCCAGCAGCGCGAGCTGGGCGCCGACGCAGAAGTGGGGGCCCGCGCCGAAGGTCAGGTCGTCGGCGCGGGCCGGGTCGGCGTTGACCGCCGCGATGTCGACCAGCACGGGGGAGCGCGCGGGCAGGTGCTCGCCGGCCAGGTCGAGCGCGGTGGTGGTGAAGCGCCACAGCGAGTACGGGGCGGGCGGGTGCCGGCGCAGGACGTCCCGGACGAAGTCGGCTTCGGCGGCGGCGGAGGGCCGCTCGGCGAGCGCGTGCGCGACGGTGGACCCCAGCGCCGCGTCGGTGGTGAGCTGACCGGCGAAGATCAGGCTGAACAGGTGGTAGCGCAGTTCGGCCCGGGTGGTGCCGGGCGGGACGCGGTCGCGCAGCCCGGCGGCCAGGCCGGCCCCGTCCACCCCGTGGTCGGCGACGGCTTCGAGTTCGGCGATCGCGACCGCCGGGTCGCCCTGGACCAGCAGCCGGCACGCGGCGGCGGCCCGGTCGACCTGCACCAGGGGGATGCCGAGCAGGTCGAGCAGCACGGTCAGCGGGTAGCGGGTGGTGAACTCGGCCATCAGGTCGACCTCGCGGGGCAGCTCGGCGAGCAGCCGGCGGGCGGTGGCGTGGACGCGGTCGGCGTTCTCCGCCACGCGTTTCGCGCTCAGCAGCGGGGCGTGGGCGCGGCGCAGGCGGGCGTGCTCGGGGCCGTCGAGCGTGGTCAGGGACGGTTGTTCGGCGGCGGTCCGCTCCAGCCCGGCCCGGCGCGGGTCCCACGGCGCGGCGGCCGGGTCTTTGACGATGCGCGGGTCCGCGAGCACCTCGCGGGCCAGTTCGGCGTCGGTGACGATCCAGACCGGCCCGCCGGCCGGTGCTTCGGCGCGGACGACGGGCCCGGCGTGCGGCCCGGGGCGGTCCGGACCGGTCCCGGTGAGGCGGCGGTCGGTGGCGGCGAAGTGGCGCACGAGAACTCCCCCAAGTTGGCTTCATGCTGAAGTGGCTTCACTGTGAAGCTAGATTGAGGGTCGGTAGGTTGTCAACGCACGCGATCAAGGGGAGTGGCGATGGACGAGGCCGGCGAGCGCGCCGCGCGACTGCTGGACGGGCTGCGGTCGTTCGGCGCGAACTACACCGAGTTCACCGGCCGGTTCGCGCACTGGCTCGGCCTGCACTCCACCGACGCCACCGCACTCGCCGAGATCCTCTACGCCGAGGACCAGGGCACCCCGCTGACCCCGACCAGGCTCAGCGAACGCCTGTCGCTGACCACCGGGGCGACCACCAACCTGCTCAACCGGCTGGAGAAGCTCGGCCACGTCGTGCGCACCCGCGAGCACACCGACCGGCGCGTGGTCACCCTGCGCAGCAGCCCCGACATCGAGGCGCCCGCCCGCCGGTTCTTCGGCCCGCTCGCCGGCCACCTCGACGCCCTGGTCGCCCAGTGCCCACCCGGCCAGCTGGACCTGGTCGAGGACTTCCTGGACCGCCTGCGCGACACCATGCGCACCGCGCTGGCCGACCCGCCGCCGCAGCGCCCGACGCCCGGCGCGACGCCGTAGCGGGGCGAGGGGTTGCGCTAGCGTGGCAGCATGACCGGCACGGGTGGAGTTCCTGCGGGCCAAGCGTTCCTGCGCGCCTACCACGACCGGACGCCCGGCACGATGGCGAGCAGCGTCCTGGCGAACCCGGCGGCCGACGGGCGCACCAGCTACCAGGTCGTGGCCGACCACGTGGCCGGCGCCCGGCGGGTGCTCGACCTGGGCTGCGCCGACGGCACGCTGCTCGCGCTGCTGCCCGGCGCGGACCTGCTGGCCGGGATCGACCTGTCCGAGGGCGAGCTGGCCCTGGCGCGCCGGCGGCCCGGACTGGCCGACGCCGACCTGCGCGTCGGACGCGCCCAGGAGCTGCCGTTCGCGGACGGCTCGTTCGACGCGGTCGTGTCGCACCTCGCGCTCATGCTGATGTCCGACGTCGACCGGGTCGTCGCCGAGGCGGCCCGGGTGCTGGTGCCGGGCGGGCGGCTCGCGGTCGCGGTCGGCGTCGGCCCGGTCCCGGGCGGCGTGCTCGACCTGTTCCTGTCACTGGCCCGGCCGTACTTCGCGGCGGTGCCGCCGGAGCGGCGGGTCCCGCCCCTGGGCGACCGGCGCGCCCGCAGCCGCGAAGGGCTCGACGGGCTGCTGACCGGCGTCGGTTTCGCGCCGGTCTCCTGGCAGGAGGTCGACCTGGAGCTGACCGGCACCCCCGAACAGCTCTGGGCCGCCGCCGTGCCGAGCTACTACGACATGACGACCCTGGACGACGCGCAGCTCACGCGGCTGCACGACGAGTTCGTCGGCCGGGTCGCCGCCCTGGCCGAGACCGGTCCGCCCGCCGGCGGCGCACGCGTCGGCGTGGCCACGACCCGGCTCGCCACGCCCTGACCCCCGACCCGGGCACCTTCCGCCACACCGGGTGACGGCCGCTCCCGCGTGCGGTGAACGCGCGCCCGCCGACTGTGCACAGTCCACAGCCGGCGGACCCCACCTGTGCTCTCTGCACACTGACGCGGCCACGAACTGCTCTTACGGTTACCGGCTAATCGCTCCTCCCGCAGATCAAGGGGGTTGGCATGGCCTCGTCCGTCGCTGTCGACGACTACGCGTCGACCAGGGTGCCCCGGCACGCCCGCTACCCGTGGTGGTCGATCGCCGTGCAGCGGTTCGGCCAGATGTCCGCGCTCAGCCAGTTCCTGCTCGGCTCGACCCTCGGCTTCGGCATGTCCTTCGGTGACGCCTTCCTCGCCCTCACCCTGGGCGCGGTCATCCTGGAGGTCGTCGCCGTGTTCGTCGGGATCATCGGCGTCCGCGAAGGACTGTCCACCTCGGTGCTCACCCGCTGGACCGGGTTCGGCCGCGCCGGGTCGGCGGTGATCGGGCTGGCCATCGGGATCAGCCTGATCGGGTGGTTCGGCATCCAGACCGCCGTGTCGGCGCGCGGGCTGTCCGCCCTGGTCGGTGGACTGCCCGAATGGGGTTGGGCACTGGTGTTCGGGCTGGTCGTCACCGCGATCGTGCTGCGCGGCTTCCACTCGATGGCGTGGACCGCCTACCTGACCGTGCCCGCGTTCCTGGTGCTGGTCGGCTGGTCGGTGATCAGCGAGCTGTCCCGGCACGACCTGGGCGCGCTGGCGACCTCCGCGCCGCCGGGCCCGCAGCTGAGCCTGCTGCAGGGCACCACGCTGGTCGCCGGCGGGTTCATCGTCGGCGCGCTGATCACCCCGGACATGACCCGGTTCAACCGCTCCGCGCGGGACGTGGTCAAGCAGACCCTGGTCGGCGTCACGCTCGGCGAGTACGTCATCGGCCTGTCCGGGGTGCTGCTCGCGCACGCCGTCGGCACCGCCGACGTCACCCTGATCGTCACCTCGTCGGTCGGCTGGGTCGGCGTGCTGGTCGTGGTCGCCGGCACCCTCAAGATCAACGACTGGAACCTGTACTCGTCCGGCCTGGGCCTGGTCAACTTCGTCGGCACGGTGTTCGGCAGGCACGTCGACCGGGGCCTGGCCACCGCCCTGGTCGGCCTGGTCGGCAGCGTGCTCGCGGCGGCCGGGATCCTCGACGGGTTCACCGAGTTCCTGATCGTGCTCGGCGTCGCGTTCCCGCCGATCGCCGGGATCATGGTCGCCGAGTACTTCGTCGTCCGGCGCTGGCGCGGCGACCTCGACGCCGCCCGCGCCGCCGGCACCCTGCCGCCCGAAGCGCCGCTGTGGGTGCCCGCGACGCTGGTCGTCTGGGTCGCCTCGGCCCTGGTCGGCCGGTTCGTCGAAGTCGGCCTGGGCAGCGTGAACTCGCTGGTGGTCGCCTTCGTGCTCTACGTCGTCGCGGGCCGGCTCGGCCTGGTGCGCGGGATCGGCCGCAGCCGCACCGACGACGCGCCGCCCGCACCCACGCACTGATCCGCAACCCGCAGAAACCGGAGGCCCGCCCGTGCGCATCGGCATCGACGTCGGCGGCACGAACACCGACGCCGTCCTTCTGGCCGGCACCCCCGGCGACACCCCCGGCGACACCGCCGTGCTCGCCGCCGTCAAGACCGGCACCACCCCCGACGTCACCTCCGGCATCGTCGCCGCGATCGACGGGCTGCACCGGCAGCACCCGTTCGACCCGGCCGCCGTGCGCGCCGTGATGATCGGCACCACCCACTTCATCAACGCCCTGGTCGAAGCCCGCCGGCTGGCCCCGACCGCGGCCGTCCGGCTCAGCCTGCCCGCCGGCTCCTCCCTGCCGCCCATGGTCGACTGGCCCGACCGGCTGGTCACCGCCATCAGCGGACGCGGCTACCCGGTGCACGGCGGCCACGAGTTCGACGGCCGCCACATCGCCGAACTCGACGAGGCCGAACTGCGCGCGGCCGCCGACGACATGGGCCGCGCCGGCATCCGCAGCGTCGCCATCACCTCGGTGTTCTCCCCGGTCAACGCCGAGTTCGAGATCCGCGCGGCGGAGATCATCGCCGCCGAGCTGCCCGACGTGGCCATCTCGCTGTCCCACGAGATCGGCCGGATCGGCCTGCTGGAACGGGAGAACGCCACCATCGTCAACGCCGCCCTGCGCGAACTGGCGGCCGGCATCGTGGACGGGCTCGCGGCCTCGGTCGCCGGCGCGGGCATCACCGCGCCGCTCTACCTCAGCCAGAACGACGGCACCCTGATGGACGTCGACTTCGCCCGCCGCTACCCGGTCGCCACGTTCGCGTCCGGGCCCACCAACTCGATGCGCGGCGCGGCCGTGCTGTCGGGCCTGGACACCTGCGCGGTGGTCGACGTCGGCGGCACCACCAGCGACGTCGGCGTGCTCAACCAGGGGTTCCCGCGCGAGGCCACCACCGAGGTCAGCGTCGCCGGCATCCGCACCAACTTCCGGATGCCCGACGTGCTCTCGGTCGGCGTCGGCGGCGGCAGCCTGGTGCGCGGCGGGCCCGCGCGGGTCACCGTCGGCCCCGACTCGGTCGGCTACCAGCTCACCGCGAAAGCCCTGGTGTTCGGCGGCGACACGCTCACCGCCACCGACCTCGCGGTCGCCGCCGGACGCGCCGACATCGGCGACAAGAGCCTGGTCGCGCACCTGGACCCCGACCTCGTCCGGGCCGCGCTGGAGCGGATCGCCGCCGACACGGCCGACGCCGTCGAGCGGATGCGGACCTCCGCCGAGCCGCTGCCGGTCGTCGCGGTCGGCGGCGGGTCGATCCTGCTGCCCGACGAGTTCCCCGGCGTCGGCGCGGTCCGCCGGCCGGACCACCACGCGGTGGCCAACGCGATCGGCGCGGCCATCGCCCAGGTCGGCGGCGAGGTCGACCGGGTGTACGCGATCGAACCCGGCCGCCGCGACGCCGTCGTGGACGAGGCCAAGCAGGAAGCGGTGGACCGCGCCGTCGCGGCCGGCGCCCGACCGTCCACAGTGGACATCGTCGACTTCGACGAGGTCCCGATCCCCTACCTGCCGGGCAACGCCACCCGGATCCGGGTCAAGGCGGTCGGCGACCTCCAGATGGGGAGCTGAGACATGCGGGAGATCACCGAAACCGACCTGGCCGACCTCGCGCGCGGAGCGGCCGTCCTGGGCACGGGCGGCGGCGGCGACCCGTACATCGGCCGGCTGCTGGCCGCCTCGGCGGTCCGCGCCCACGGCCCCGTGCCCCTGGTCACGCTGGACGACCTGCCCGACGACGCCACCGTGCTGCCGGTCGCGATGATGGGCGCACCCACCGTGATGGTGGAAAAACTGCCGTCCACCGACGAGATCGCCACCGCCGCCCGGACCCTCGCCGGCTACCTCGGCCGCGAACTCACCCACATCGCCTGCGCCGAAGCCGGCGGCGTCAACTCGCTGATCCCGGTCGCCGCCGCCGCGCAACTCGGCCTGCCGCTGCTGGACGCCGACGGCATGGGCCGGGCGTTCCCGGAGATCCAGATGGTCCTGCCCACCCTCTACGGGGTGCGCGCCACCCCGATGGCCATCGCCGACGACAAGGGCAACAAAGGCGTCCTGGACACCGTCGACAACCTCTGGGCCGAACGGCTCGCCCGCAGCGCCACCATCGACATGGGGTGCTCGGCGATGATCGCCTCGTTCGCCATGACCGGCCGCCAGGCCCGCGAGGCGCTCGTGCCCGCAACCCTGTCGCTGTGCGTCGAACTCGGCGAACTCGTCCGCACCGCACGCGCCGCCCACGCCGACCCCGTCGCCGCCCTGGTGACCCGGCTCGGCGGGCGCGAGCTGTTCTCCGGCAAGGTGGTCGACGTGCGCCGGCGCACCGCCTCCGGGTTCGCGCGCGGCGACGCCCGACTGTCCGGAATGGACGGTGACGCCGGGTCGTCACTGGTGCTCAGGTTCCAGAACGAACACCTGGTCGCCGAGCGCGACGGCGTCGTCCAGGTGTCCGTACCCGACCTGATCTGCGTGCTGGACCGCGAATCCGGCGAGGCGGTGACCACCGAGAGCCTCCGGTTCGGGCAGCGCGTCGCGGTGATCGCCGCGCCCGCCGACCCGCGCTGGCACACCCCCGAGGGCCTGGCCCTGGCCGGCCCCCGCTACTTCGGCTACGACCACGACCCGGTCCGGGTCACGGCGTGAACCACCCAGGAGGACAGATGGGCACGCTCGACGGCCGGACCGTCGTCGTCATCGGCGGCGGTACCGGCATCGGCCTCGAAGTGGCCCGGCGCTCCGTCGCGGCCGGCGCGCGAGTCGTGCTCGGCGGGCGCACCGAGACCACCCTCGCCGCCGCCACCCGCGAACTCGGCGTCGCCGCGCGCCACCACGTCGTCGACACCGGCGACCAAGCCTCGCTCGCCGCGTTCTTCGCCGAGGTGAACCAGGTCGACCACCTGTTCACCACCGCCGCGACCTACCGGGTCGGGCCGATGCTCGCGCTCACCGACGAAGACGCGGAAAGCCCGTTCACCTCCAAGTTCTGGGGCCAGTACTACGCGGTCAAGCACGCCGCGCCGAAACTCGCCCAGGACGGCTCGATCGTGCTCATGGCCGGCGCGGCGAGCGTCCGGCCACCCGCCGCCGCACCCGCGTACGTGGCGTGCAACGCCGCCGTCGAAGGACTCGGCCGGGGCCTGGCCGTCGAACTCGCACCGGTCCGGGTGAACGTCATCTCACCCGGCACCACCGCCGGCAACCTGTGGTCCCAGCGGCCCGAAGAGGCGCGCGCGGCGGCGTTCGGGCAGTACGAGCGGGACACCCTGCTGCACCGGGTCGGCACCGAGGCCGAGGTGGCCGACGCCGTCCTCTACCTGTTCGGCAACCGCTACACCACCGGCTCGACCCTCTACCCGGACGGCGGCTACGCCCTGCGCTGACCACTTCCGCCGTGCACCTGCCCGACCCCGGCCCGCGCCGGACCGACCCGGACTCGCCGGACATGGGCGAGACTGTCCACATGCGCATCGACCGGGACGACGTCGCCGCGCTGGAACTGGGCGCCACCCTGCTCGGCTCCGGCGGCGGCGGCGACACCGTGTGGGCGGCCACCGTGCTGCGCCGACGGCTCGCGGCCGGCCGCCGCCTCACCGTCACCCCGCCCGACGACCTGCCGCCGGACACCCCGGTCGTGCCCGTCGGCGTCGTCGGCGCGACCGCCGTGCTGTCCGAGAAACCACCCGGCGGCGAGGAGTTCCGCACCGCCGTGGCGGCCGTCGAGCGGTGGACCGGCGACCGCGCGGGCGCGCTGATGACCATCGAGATCGGCGGCCTCAACGGACTGCTCCCGCTGCTCGCCGCCGACGACCTCGACCTGCCCTACGTCGACGCCGACCTCGCCGGGCGCGGCCTGCCCCGGCTCGACCAGCTCACCACGGCCGCCGCCGGGCGCGGCGTCGCGCCCGCCGCGCTCGCCGCACCCGGCGGACAGGTCCTGGTGCTCGCCGGCGGCTCGCCGTCGGACGTCGAACGCGCCGTACGCGGGTTCCTGACCGTGATCGGCGGGTGGGCGGTGCTCGCCCTGCACCCGATCCGCGCGGCCGAACTGCCCGCGTGCGCGGTCGTCGGCAGCGTCGGCGGCGCGCTGGACCTCGGCCGGCGGGCGGACGCCGGAGACGTCCTCGCCACCGGCCGCGTGGTCGAAGTCGCCCGCCGGCACGGACCGGGCTTCGGCCGGGGCAGCGTCACCGTCCGGGACCACGGGACCGGCGCGTTGCTGCGCCTGGAGATGGAGAACGAGTACCTGCTGGCGTTGCGCGACGGCGCGCCCGTCGCGGGCACGCCCGACGTGCTGACCGTGCGCGACCGCCGGACCGGCGCGCCGATCTCGTGCTACCACGTGCGGCAAGGCGCGGAGGTCGTCGTGGCGCGGCTGGCCGGGCCCGCGTTCTGGCACGACCCCCGGCACCTGCCGGTGGTCGAGCCCAGGGCGTTCGGCATCGACAGCGACCCGGTGCCCGCGTGACCACCGTGCGCGGGCTGCTGGCCCTGCCGGAATGGGCCGGAACCACCCTGCTGGCCGGTGGCGAGGGCGTCGAGCGGCAGGTGCGGTCGGTGCGCCCGGCGCTCGACCTCACCCCCGACCACCCGATCGCGCCCGGTGAACTCGTCGTCCTGGCCCGGCCGCCGGCACCGGGGGACTGGCGGATCGACGCCCTGCTCCGCCGCATCGCCGACGCGGCCGGCGCGGGCGTCCTCCTGTCCGGCCCCGACACCCCGCTGCACGCCACCCGCCTGCTGGCCGACCGGCTGGGCGTCCCCCTGCTGTCCACCCGGTCCGAACCGCTGGACCTCCTGGTGGCCGCCCGCCTGACCCTGGCCGCCCCGGACCTGGCCCGCGCCGAGCTGGTCCTGGCCGTGCAGCGGGCCCTGGACTCGCGGCTGCGCACGCCGGAGGAGATCGTCACGACCCTGCAAGACCGGCTCGACGTGCCGGTAGCCCTCCTGGACGACCGGGGCGACCCGCTGGCCGGTGCCCCGATCGCCGCGCCCGTGCGCGTGCACGAGCCGGTCCCGCAACGCATCGACGCCCCGGACACCGTCCTGCTGGCCCACCCCGTCCTGTTGCCCCACCCGTCGCCGCCGGCGCACCCGACCCTGCCTCCCCACCCGAACCTGCCTCCCCACCCGAACGCCCCGGCGCACCCGAACCTCCCGGCACACCCACCCCACCCCGCCGCACCGCCCCGACCCCGCCCGAGCCTCTGGCTGGTCGCCGAGCTGCGCGGCGCGGCCACCGCCCGCGCCGACGTCATACCGCCCGCACTGGCGCTGGCGTCCGGCGCGGTCCAACGGTGGCTGCTGGCCAACCGCCTGGAACTCGAACGCGACGCGCGATCCCGGACCGCCCTCCTGGGCGACCTCCTCCGCCTGGACGGCGAGCCCACCGCCGACCTGCGTCGCCGAACCGCCGACGCCGGCTGGCCGTTGGGCGGGTGGCACGTCGGCATCCGGATCGGCGTACCGTCCACAGTGGACACGGTGGCGCGTCGCCCCGACGTGGCAACCGCCCTGCGCGCCGCCGGGGTCGAAGCCGTGGTCGTGGAACACGGCGACGGCTGGACCGCCTGGACCACGTTCGACCAGGAACCCACCGCAGCCCGCGTGCGCGCCCTGGGCGTCAGCCTGCGCGCGGCACAACGCGACCTGCGCCGAACCGTGCACGCGCACATGGGCGTCGGCCGGCCACACGCACGTTCCGACGGCCTCGCGAAAACCGTCGGCGAGGCCACCGACGCCGCCCACCTGGCCGCGACCCGCACCGAAGGCGGCAACTTCCTGCACGTCGACCAGTTGGGCATGGCCCAACTCCTGCTGGAATGGACCCGCACCGACACGTTCGAACCCGCCGCCCGCGCACTGCTGGCCGGCCTGTCGCCAGAGGCGGTGCGGACCCTGGCCACCTACCTGGACGCCGAGTCCTCCATCGCCGAGACAGCCGCAACCCTCGGCGTCCACCGCAACACCGTGGCATCCCGCATCGCACGAATCGAACAGGACCTGGGCGTCGACCTCTCACATCGCGACGAGCGCCTGGCCCTCCACCTGGCCTGCCGAACCGTGCTGCCACCCACCTGACCCCGGTCCACGCCTGCGCCCACCACGCTGCTCCGCATCCCTGGCCCCGCATCGTTGGCCCACATGCCTGGCCCCACACCCCTCAGCGCCGGATCTCGCGCCGACGCTGCGCCCGCTCACATACCCTGCCGCACCCTCGTCACAGCCTCGACCGCCGTCACCGGAGACCATCACCCACGACCATCACCCACGACCATCACCCACGACCATCACCCGCGACCGCCGACCGCGACCGCCGACCGCGACCCCGGTGGGGCCGCCCGGTGGGGACTGACGGCCCGGACTGATTGGCGGGGACTGACAGCCAGGACCGCCTTCGCGATCGCCTGGCGCGCACCTGCCCAGCGGCGTGCCGTGCGAGCGGCTGCGCCGTGCTATGCGGGCGACCGCGCACTGCGGCGCGCGGCGTGGTGAGCCCCGGCGCGCTCCCGCCGTGCCTGGTGCCTGGTGTGCGCCGCCGTGTGCGCGTTCGGAGCGGGATCGCATTGCTGTGGCTTGGGCATCGTGGTTCGCGGGGTGGTTCGCGGGTTTGGACCGCTGGCACCTCGGAGTTGTAGGTCGCCAGAGTCGCCTCCGTGCCTATTTAGGCTCATGCTTTGAACCCGTGATCAGGTTGTCATGAAATCGCTTCTTCACCTGATTCGGCGACAACCTGCGAAGAAAGCAGGGGGCGAGTGGCCGATGGGGGACAGTCTAGCCGATGGGTCCGTTCCGGCGCGGCAATCCGTTCTGGTCGGGAGTTTCGCGCTTGGCCGTTATCGGGGAATGTCGAGGCGTCGGTCCGGAGCGGCTCGGGTCGGTCTGCGGTAGCTGTGGGTGGGTTGCTGGCGCTGTTCGGTTGTCGGCGTCGAATGGGGTGTTGGTGCGGGATCTGCGGGGTGCAATAGCCCGGAGCCCGGAGCGGGAGGCTGGGGAGCGGGAGGCTGGGGAGCGGAGGCGGGGGAGCGGAGGCGGGGGAGCGGAGGCGGGGGAGCGGGGTTTAAGGTCGGGGGAGGGGTACAGGTGGTAGGCCGGTGGTGGGTGGCGCGGTTCCGGTTCTGGCCCATTCGGCTAGTTGGGTGCGATCGATCAGGGTTATGCCGGTTGCGTCGGCTATTTCGCGCGCCGGTTTGGTGTAGGTCGTCGTGGTGATGATCAGGGCGTGGTGGGCACCGTGCACGGCTCGGGCGGTGCCGGCGAAGCGTTGTACGTCCGGACTGCTTACTTTTGCGGTTTCCGGGTTGTAGCGTTTGCATTGCACGACTATTCGGGCACCCGAGGGGCTTCTCGCGACCACGTCCGCGCCCGCGTCACCCGACCGGCCGACTACGTGCACGTCCCTGCAACCCGATCGGCGCAGTAAGCGAGCTGTCCAGTGTTCGAACTCGGGGCCGGTCATACCGTCCGTCACCGTGATCAGGCGGTCTCGTTCGGCCTGGAGACGTCGTTGTGCCGCACGATCGCGCCACCACCAGATGCCGCCGGCGGTGCCGACCGACGCCAGCAGGCCGGCGCCCACGGCGAACGGGACGGGGTGTTCGGCGACCAACCTCGGCAGTTGCGCCAGCACGATGATCGCGACCGCGATCCCGGCCACGGCCCACCCGGATACCCGCTTCTTCTTCCGACGTCCCATCGCGCAGCACGACCGGCCCTGCCGGTCCCGTCCGGTGCAGCAGTTGGCACGCTCCCCACAGCGCGGCACCGGTCGACGGGCCGGCCCGCAGGCCCGCCGCCGCCAGGTGCCGCATCGCCGCGACGGCGGCCGCGTCCGGCACCGGGATCACCAGGTCGACCACCGAGGGGTCGAACGGGGGCTCGATCCGGGGCCGCCCGATGCCCTCGACGCGGGACGGCATCCCGGTGCCGTAGTCGGGGCTGTCGGTGACCCAGCCGGGGAAGTAGGCCGAGTTCTCCGGGTCGACCACGGCCACCCGGGTGGCGGCTCCGAGCCGCCGCAGGTGCCGGCCGACCACGCGGGAACTCGCGCCGGTGCCGACGCCGAGCACGATCCACGCGGGCTCGGGCACCTCGCGCAGGATCTCGACCACCAGCTCCGACGGCTCGTGCGCGTCGGTCGCGGGTCCGAGCCGGTTCAGGTGGTCGAGGTAGTGGCCGCCTGCGGCCAGGTCGCGGGCCCGGTCGTACACCGCGAGTGGCGGGTCCACCGGGACGCACACGCCGCCGTGCTCCTCGATCCGGGCCCGCTTGGCGGCCGGGGTGCGCGCGGGCACGACGGCGGTGAACGGCAACCCGAGCAGGCGGGCGAAGTAGGCCTCGGCCACGGCGATGTTGCCGCTGGCCGCGTCGACGAGCGGGGTGCTCTCGGTGATCAGGCCGCGTGCCGGCCCGTCGAGGAACAGGCTGCGCGCGAACCCGTGCTTGATGCTGCCGGTCGGCCGGGCCGACTCGTCCTTGACGAACAGCCCGTCCACCAGCGCCGGGACCAGCGGGGTCGCCGTGCCGGCCGCCTGTTCGGCGGTCAGCGCGGCGACCGCGCGGCCGGGCCCGTCCGCGTCGCTCACGTGACGGCGTCGGTCAGCTTGTCGTCGTCGGCGAGGAAGCCGCCCGACTGGTGGTGCCACAGGCGGGAGTACGGGCCGCGTGCGCGCAGCAGTTCGTCGTGCGTGCCCTGTTCCAGCACGCGGCCTTCGTCGAGCACGATCAGCCGGTCCATGCGCACGACGGTGCTCAACCGGTGGGCGACGACGAGCGCGGTGCGGTCCTCCATCAGCCGCCACAGGGCTTCCTGGACCAGGACCTCGTTCTCCGAGTCCAGCGCGCTGGTCGCCTCGTCGAGCAGCAGGATCGGGGCGTCGCGCAGGATCGCGCGGGCCAGGGCCACCCGCTGCCGCTGGCCGCCGGACAGCTTCACGCCGCGCTCGCCGACCAGGGTGTCGAAGCCGTCGGGCAGGTCGTCGGCGAAGTCCGCGACGTGCGCGGCTTCGGCGGCGCGCCGGATGTCGGCCTCGGTCGCGCCGGGGCGGGCGAACGCGATGTTCTCGCGCAGCGTCCGGTGGAACATGGCGGGTTCCTGGGGCACGTAGGCGATCAGGCTGCGCAGGTCTTCCTGGCGCAGGCCCGCGATGTCCTGGCCGCCGACCAGGATGCGGCCGCCGTCGACGTCCATGAGCCGCAGCAGCAGGCGGGTGAGCGTGGTCTTGCCGCCGCCGGAGCGGCCGACCAGGCCGACCCGGTGGCCGCTGGGGATGTCGAGTTCCAGGCCGTCGAACAGCGGGCGGCCGGCGCTGTGCGCGAAGGTGACCCGGTCGAACCGGACGTCGGCGCCCTTGGGCCGCAACGGCTCCGGCGTCGGCGGGTCGAGCACCGTGGGCGGCTCCAGCAGCAGTTCGGTGAACTGGGCGGCTTCGGTGAGCGAGCTTTCCAGCCGGCGGTAGACCTGGTTGAACTCGAACATGATCCGGGTGGCGTTGGAGAAGTAGGCGAAGGTGACCATGATCGCCTCGACGCCCAGCCGGCCGTCGCTCAGGCCGACCGCGACCAGCAGGCCCAGCGCGTTGGTGAGCACCGACATGGGCGCGACCACCGTGTCGATGCGCAGGTTGCCGTAGTCCCAGGACCGCAGCATCAGCGTGCGCTGCTCGGCGACGCGGGCCCGGTGCTCGGCGGCCTCGCGGCGTTCGGCGGCGAACGCGCGGACGGTCTCCATGTTGGTCAGGGTGTCGGCGACGTGGCCGGACACCCGGGCGATGGCGGCCTCCCGGTCGTCCACCAGTTTCTGCCGGCGGCGCACGAGCGGCGCGATGACCAGGCCGGTGATCGCGATCAGGCCGACCAGGATCGCGACCAGCAGCGGGTCGTACTGCCACAGCACCACCGAGGCGAACGCGAGCGGCACGACGTTCGCGATCACCGAGAACGCCAGGGTGTCGACGAACTCCTCGAACCGGGACGAGAAGCTGAGCACGCGTTTGGTCAGCGAGCCGGCGAAGTTGTCGTGGAAGAACGCCGCGTCCTTGGCCAGCAGTTCTTCCATGCCGTCCACGCACAGCCGCTCGATGCCCCGGCCGTCGGTGCGGTTGAGGCAGTGCAGGCCGATCCGCCACAGGACTTCGGCGAGCAGCAGCAGCCCGGCGAAGCCGAGCACGTAGGGCAGGACGGTCGCCAGGTCGCCGGACGCGCCGCCGGCCAGCGCGCCGACCAGGGAGGCGACCACCAGCGGGGCGAGGTAGAGCATCGCGGTGTTGCCCAGCGCGGGCAGCAGCAGGCCGGGGACGGAGGTGCGCCGCTGGCGCGCCAACTCCCGGCTGTAGCGGCGCAGCGCCAGCAGCATCGCCTTCCTGCGGGTAGGGGATCCTCGATCGGCGCCGGAGATTCCGGGCACGGCCATCTGTCGCCCTCCAGGACGTGTCAGCGGCTGTTACCCGTACATGCTGCCCCAGCGACGGCGCGCGCGGCGATCGAATATCCGGCGAGTCCTTTGTGGACGGTGCCGGGCGGGGGTGCCCGGCACCGTCGTTCACTCGGCGCGCAGCGCGTTCGCGGTGCGGGTGCGCGCGGCCCACCCGGCGGGCAGCAGCGACCCGAGGACCGCGATCAGCAGGCCGCCGAGCACGAACAGCGCGAGTTCGGCCGGCTGGTAGGCCGCGTAGGCCGAGGCCGGCAGCGCGGTGCCCGCGCCCTCGCCCATGGCGGGCAGGATCGCCTCGTGCAGGGCCACCCCGACCGGCACGCCGATCGCCCCGCCGACGAGCCCGGCAGGCACGACCGAGCACACCACCAGCGCCACGGTCTGCCGGGGCGTCATGCCCAGTGCCTTGTGGACACCGAGGTCGCGCACCCGTTCGCGGGTGTCGAGCACCACCGTGTTGAGCACGCCCAGCCCGGCGACCACGACCAGCATCGTGGTCAGGATCGCGGTGAGCCCGCCGATCAGGGCCAGCGTGTCGCTGAACCCGGTGTCGCGGCCCGGCCGGGCCGCGGAGCCCAGCGGCTCCAGCGCGGCGTTGAGCCCGTCGAGGTAGGCGGTCGGGTCGGTGCCCGGGCGGGTGGCGATGTGGTAGCTGGTGGGTGCGAGGTCGGTGAACGCCGCCGCGTCGGCGAGGAGCTGGTGGCCGTCGTTGCGGGTGTCGAACACCTCGCCGACGATCCGGAACTCCAGCGCCCGGCCCCGGTCCTCGACCGTCAGGGTGTCGCCGAGCCGTTTGCCGGTGGCGAACAGCATCGTGGACGGCACGACGGCTTCGCCCGGCCCGTGGAACCACGTCCCGGAGATCAGCTGGTAGCCGCTGTGCGAGGTGTCGCCGGAGAACCCGAGCGCCACCACCGCCCCGGGCACCCCCGGTACGGACGTGCGGGTGCGGCCGATGCCGTAGTAGGCCGCCGTGCCGGGCTGCGCGTCGATCGCGGACGCCACCGCGACGGCGTCCACCTGCCGCGCGCTCGCCGGCGGGGTGCCGCCCGGCGCGCGGGGTTCGGGCGGGGGAGCCAGTCCCGCGGGGCCGCGTCCGCCGATCACGGCGTCCGCCGCGTCGGGGGTGCGGGCGGTCTGCACCGCGCTCAGCGACGTCCCGAGCCCGATCGCGAAGGTGACCGCCGTCGTCCCGAACACCACCGCCGCGACCAGGCCCGCGGCGCGCGCGGGCCGGGCGAACGGGCGGGTCAGGCCCAGGCCGACCGGGCGGGGCAGCGGCAGCCGCGCGAACAGCCGGGCGGCGCGGCGGCCCCGGCCCGGCCGGGGCGTGCGGCCGACCGCGATCGCGTCGACGGTGCGCAGCCGCCCGGCCCGCCACGCCGCCGCCAGCCCGGCCGCCGCGACCACGCCCAGCGCGCCGGCCACCACCACGGCGTCCACCAGGGGGTCGACCGGCCGCACCGGCGCGCCCAGCGCCTCGGCGGCGTCCGCCAGCACCGGGATCGCCAGCAGGTTCCCGGCGACCAGGCCGAGCGCGGTGCCGGCCGCCGCCGGGATCAGCGCCTGCGCCAGGTAGGCCCACACGACCTGCGCCGGGGTGAACCCGAGCGCTTTGAGGATCCCGATCCGGCGGGTGCCCGACGCGACCGCGCCCGCCACCACGTTGCCGACCACCAGCACCGACATCACCAGCCCGAGCACCCCGAAGGCGACCAGGAACGGCACGAACACGGCCGCCTCGCGCACCACCTCCAGCCGCACCACCAGCCACGACCGGGCCTCCGCCACCCCGGGCCCGGCGGCCTTGATCGCGGCGATCCCGGCGTCGACCCGGTCGGTGGTGTCGGCGGCGGCGAGCCGGTAGAGCACCTGGTAGCCCTCGGGCGAGGGCAGCGCGGCCGGCAGCACCCACGCCTCGGCGGACCGGCCGACCGAGCGCGCCACGCCGACCACGGTCAGCGTGGCGCCCAGCTCGGGGAACCCGATCCGCCTGCCCAGCAGGAACTCCGCGCCCGCACCCCCGGCGGCCAGCACGATCTCGCCGGGCCCGGACACCCACCGCCCGGCCGACACGGTGACCGCGTCCACCGGTCCGCCGGGGTCGGCGCGGCCCACCAGCGCCAGCGGCGCGCTGTCCACGCCGACCGCCTCGGGCGTGGCGGTCGTGGTCGGGAACGGGCCGGCCGTCGCGGTCACCCCCGGCACCGCCGGGACGCGGGGTTCGGTCGAGTAGCGGGCGGTGACGTGCGCGCCGCGCTGCTCGACGAACGACGTGTCGAACGGTTCGCCGGCCGCCACCAGCAGCGACCCGCCGAGCACGGACGCCGTCACCGCCATCGTCGTGGCCAGACCGATCACCGCCACCTGCACGCGCCGCCGCCCCACCCCGGAGCGCACCACGCGGCCCAGCGCGCTCATCGGGCGTCCTCCTCGGTGACGTGCCCGTCCACGATCCGGATCGTGCGGTTCGTGCACGACTTGGCCAGCTCCAGGTCGTGGGTGACCACGACCAGCGTCTGGCCCTCGGCGTTCAGCCCGGACAGCAGGGCGCCGACGTCCTCGCCGGACGCCGAGTCCAGCGCCCCGGTCGGCTCGTCGGCCAGCAGCAGCGCCGGCCGGTTCACCAGGGCGCGGGCCACCGCGACCCGCTGCCGCTCGCCGCCGGACAGCCGGCCCGGGTAGGCGTCGGCGTGCCGGTCCACGCCCAGCGCCGCGAGCAGTTCCGCCGAGCGCCGCCGCGCCCGGGCGCGGGAGGTGCCCGCGAGCTGGGCGGGCAGCGCCACGTTGTCCGCCACGGTCAGGTCGTCGAGCAGGTTGAAGAACTGGAACACCAGCCCGACCCGGGCCCGCCGGTAGCGGGCGGCGGCGGCCTCGCCCAGCCGGTCGACCCGCACCCCGTCGACGGTCACCGTGCCCTCGTCCGGCCGGTCCAGGCCCGCGATCAGGTTGAGCAGGGTCGACTTGCCGCTGCCGGACGGCCCGAGCACCGCGACGGCCTCGCCCGGCCGGACGGTCAGCGACGCCCCGTGCAGGGCGGGTGGTCCGCCGTCGTACCTGCGGCTCACGTCGCGCAGTTCGATCACCGGCGTGGTCATGCGTTTCTCCCGTGGTCCGAGCCGTTGGTGGGCGCGGTCGAAGCTAGGAGCGGGACGGGTCGGGCCGCGTCGGTCGGCGGAGCGGTTTCCGCTACCGCACGGGGATGACGGCCGGCGTTGTCATCCCTGCGGCGTAGTCCGGGGGAGCGGCCGAACCGCCTGCGGTGCCGATGCCCGGTGGTGCCGGGGTCGGTGAGAATGGCCCGGTGCAGAGGTGGCTGGTGGACCGGGCGGCGGCCGGGTGGACGGCGCTGTCCCGGGCGTCCGGGCCGCAGCCCCGGCCGACCACCCGCAACCGGGTGTTCGACGTGCTGTTCGCGCTGCTCGTCGCCGTGCTGTCGATCGAGTACGCGGTCAGCGGCGTGGACGTGCCCGAGCCCGGTTTCCCGCAGCCGCCCCTGATCGGGTTCCCGCTGCTGCTGCCCGAGCACGCGGAGGAACCCGTCGGGCCGGTGCTGATCGCGCTGGTCGCGTCGGTGTCGCTGACCGCGCGCCGGCGCTACCCGCTGGCCGTGCTGTGGATCGTGACCGCGATGACCGTGCTCGCTTCCGGCGACGAGGCCCGGCTGACCTTCTACGCCGTCGTGATCGCCGTCTACAGCGCCGCCGTCTACTCGCCTTACCGGGTGGCGACGCTGCTCGGCGTGGTCGCGGCGGCGGTGGCGGCGAACGCGCTCGGCGACTCGCGGCTGCCGGCCGTGCCCCAGCAGTACGTCGCGCTGCTGATCGTGGTGCCGATCGCGTTCGCCGCGAACGGGATGCGCACCTGGAAGCTGCGCACCGACGAAGGGCTGGCGCAGATGTCGGCGCTGGAGCAGGAGCAGGCCGAGGCGCTGCGCCGCGCGGTCGAGCACGAACGCGCCCGGATCGCCCGCGAACTGCACGACGTGGTGACCCACAACGTGAGCGTGATGGTCATCCAGGCGGGCGCGGCCCGCAAGGTCATGGCCGCCGACCCAGACCAGGCCCGGGAGGCGCTGCTCGCGGTCGAGGCCGGCGGGCGGGCGGCGATGTCCGAGCTGCGGCACGTGATGGGCCTGCTCACCTCCGCCGACGAGGCGGCCGACCCGCTGGCCCCGCAGCCGGGCCTGGACCAGGTGGCGGCGCTGGTGGAACGGGTGCGCGGCACCGGCGTGCCGGTGCGGGTGGCGGTCGTCGGCACGCCGCGCGCCCTGCCGTCCGGGATCGAGCTGACCGCCTACCGGGTGGTGCAGGAAGCGTTGACCAACACCGTGAAGCACGCGGCCGGCGCGTCCGCGTCGGTGCTCGTGGAGTACCGGCCCGACCGGCTGAAGGTGGAGGTCACCGACACCGGGGGCGGTCCCGGCGGGCCCGCCGGCAGCGGCCGGGGCCTGATCGGGCTGCGCGAACGGCTCAGCGTCTACGGTGGCACCCTGCGGGCCGGACCGCCGGCCGCGGGCGGGTTCCGGGTCACCGCACTGATCCCCCTGGAGGCGTCGTGACCCGCGTGGTGATCGCGGACGACCAACTGCTGGTGCGCACCGGTTTCCGGATGATCCTCACCGCGGACGGCCTCGACGTCGTCGGCGAGGCGACCAACGGCGCGCAGGCCGTGGACGCGGTCCGCCGCACACGGCCCGACGTGGTGCTGATGGACATCCGGATGCCCGAGCTGGACGGCCTGGAGGCGACCCGCCGCATCCTCACCGGAGCGCCGGGGGAGCCCCGGGTGGTCATCCTGACCACGTTCGACCTGGACCACTACGTGTACGCGGCGCTGTCGGCGGGCGCGAGCGGGTTCCTGCTCAAGGACGTGACGCCGGAGCACCTGGTTGCCGCTATCCGCATGGTCCGCGCCGGTGACGCCCTGCTCGCGCCGACCATCACCCGGCGGCTCGTGGAGCGCTTCGCGCACCGCGACTCCGGGGTCGTGCACCGGGACCTGGCCTCGCTCACGCCGCGCGAACTGGAGGTGCTGCGGCTGCTGGCGCAGGGGTTGAGCAACGCGGAACTGGCCGCGCGGCTGCACCTGTCCGAGGCGACGGTGAAGACGCACGTCGCCCGGATCCTGGCCAAGCTCGACCTGCGCGACCGGGTGCAGGCGGTGATCGTCGCCTACGAGACCGGCCTGGTCACCCCGACCGGTGCGGCGTGAGGGCGCCGCCGGCCGCCGCCACGACCAGGGCGGCGCGTTCGGCCACCGGGCCCGGCGGGACCTCGACCAGGTCGAAGCCGAGTTCGCGGTAGGCGCGTTCGTGGACGCGCTCGAACTCCACCGCGTCCTGGTAGCTGATCCGGCGGGCGGCGGTGGGCACGACGAACCCCTGGGTGCGGACGAAGAACACGGTCCGGTGGTAGACGCCGGCCGTGACGACCCGGTCGAGTTCGGCGGTCAGCAGCGGGGTCGGCGGGCGGCCGAGGAAGCGGCTCAGGGCCAGCGTGCAGACCGGGGAGCGGTCGAAGAAGGCGTCCGCCGGGCGTTCGCGGCGGGCCTGCAGCTCCAGCACGCGGTCGATGAACCCGTCGTCCTGCCAGGGCTGCGCACAGCCCTCGGCCTGGCGCAGGGCGATCACGTCGGTGGCCGCCTCCTCCACCACGCGGTGGCCGTCGACCTCCAGCCGCCGCAGGACCGCGGTCTTGCCGGAGCCCGGCGTGCCGGTCAGGACGTGCCTGGGCACCGCGCCTCCCCCTCCCCGGATCCCGCCGGCCTCGACGGGATCCGCCCCCGGTCCACCGCTACCGGCCGGTCACGCGCCTTCGGCGAGCGTGTGGGCGACCAGGGCGTTGGCGTGGCCGTGGCCCAGGCCGTGCTCGGACTTCAGCCACGCGACCAGTTCCATGTGCTTGGTCAGCGGCGAGGACCGGATCAGCTCCCGCCAGTGCGCGATCGGCTCGCCGTACTTCTTCTCGATCGACGGGAAGTAGCTCGCCGGGCCCTTGACCGGTTCGCTCACGCCCGGCCCTCCTGCTCCTGCTCGACCTGCCGGTTCCAGTCGGTCTTGGTCGACTGCCACCCGTCCTCGTCCTTGCCCAGCCGCCAGTAGCCCGAGATGGACAGCTGGTCGCGCTCCAGCCCGCGGTCGATCCGCAGGTGGCCGCGCAGGCCCTTGACCATGTTCGCCTCGCCGTGCACGAACACGTGCGCCCGGCCGGGCGGGAACTCCAGCTCGCGCACCGCCGCCACCACGGCCTCGCCGCGCGGGCCGCCGGCGCGGTGCAGCCACACCACGTCGAAGGGCGCGTCCTGCTCGTCGGCCGGGCCCTCGACCTCGGCGAACACCCGCACCACGGCGTCGGCGGGCAGCGCGTCCAGGGCCGCGGCGATGGCGGGCCACGCGCTCTCGTCACCGGCCAGCAGGTGCCAGTCCGCGGTCGGGTCCGGCGCGTAGCCACCGCCGGGGCCGGAGAAGTGCAGCACGTCGCCGGGCTGGGCCTTCTTGGCCCACGGCCCCGCCACACCCGAGTCACCGTGCGTGACGAAGTCGATCCACAGTTCGCGGGCCTGTTCATCCCAACGGCGGATCGTGTACGTGCGGGTGCGCGGCCACTGCTCGCGCGGCATCGTCTCGCGGATCGCCGTCGGGTCGAACGGCTCGGGGTAGGCCACGTCCTCCTGCGGGAACTGGAGCTTGACGTAGCTGTCGGTGAACGGACCCACCGCCAGCTCGGCCAACCCGTCCCCGCCGAGCACGACCCGCACCATGTCGGGTGAGATCTGCTCGGTCCGCAGCACGCGACCGCTCTTCGCCCGGGATCGCTCGGCCATCGGTTCTCCTGCTCTGTGCGTCACAACACTCCCGGTGCCCACCGTACGTGTCGGCGTCCACCGTCCGGCGTAGCGGCCGCCGTTTTCCGGCACCGCCCGGTACCCGGCCGTGAGTCTACGGCCGTAGCCTCACCGGTCGCGGTGCTCGGCGGCCGTGCCGTCGCGGACCCACCCGCGCACCTCGGCGAGGTGCGCGGCGCCGAGACCGCGACCCGGGTCGACCGCGCAGAGCAGCGTCGGCGCCGTCCGCCCCGCCTCGAACTCCACCCGGGCGTCGGTCCAGCCGTCCAGCTCGTCGTCCAGCCACGCCGGCGGCCGGTCGCCCGCGAACGCCGGCCACTTCCAGCCCCCGTCCGCCCGCCACCCCTGGCCGGGCACGAGGTCGCGCTCCGGGAACTCGACCACCGGCAGCTCGGGCAGGCCGAGCACCGGGCCGACCAGCTCGTTGGCCAGGTGCATCCACGTGGTGGCCCACGCCGGCTCCAGCCCGGTCTCCTCGGCCGGCGCGCGCAGCATCGGCCCGTGCTCCGGGTTGAGCCACACCCGCAGCCCCCGGTGCTCGCGGGCGGCCTTGCCCGAGTACCAGCGGCCGTTCGCGGTGTGCCGGAACGTCCGGTAGCCCGGCGGGCGTCGATGCGGTCTCGCGGCGTACGGGTTCAACGGGCCGTCCACGTCCAGCAGCAGCAGTCCGCGGGTCATCCGCCCCACCTCCTCGTAGATCGGATCGTCGCGTCGCGGGCCGCGCCGCGTCGACCCGATTTCGACCCGGGGGACGTCGAGCAGGCGGACGGGTGGTCAGGCCGGCCGGTCGACCCGGTCGGCGAGCCTCTTCGGCGCGGACGCGCAGAAGCTCTCCACGAGCAGCTCGCCGACCTCGTCCCAGTCGGTGTCGGCGTCGAGGAGCAGCCCGACGACGTGCGCCGACCACCGGGGCTTGAAGAAGGGGTGCGGAGCGACGCTCAACGCGACCAGTTCCGGCCCGGCGGCGCGGAAGGTCAACACGCTACCCGAGTCCACCCCCGACGCCTCGGCGTAGGACGCGGGTTTGCCGCCGTCGACCTCCAGCAGGTGCGCGAAGCCCCGCTTGCCGACCCGCCACCGGGTGCCCCGCCAGGCCCGCTCCTCGCACACCTCCGGCAGCGCCAGGCACCGCGCCCGCACCTGCGCCAGGATCTCCTCCGGCACGTCCGGGTAGTCCGCCACGTGATCCCCCCGTCATCGCCCGCCGATCATCCCACCCGGCGGCCTCCCGGCGGGCGCCGACGCCGTGACCGGGTAGCCCGGATGGCTGAAGTTCGGGCCTCGACGGGCCGGCGGGCCGATCGGAGCCGCTGGTCACGGCCGGTGCGGGTGCGGGGCCGGCGGATCGGCGCACCACGGGTCGTCGGAAGGCTGCATGATCGGGCCGGATGGCGGATCGGAAGGCGGCACGGGACGGCTGGGGAGTGGTTGCGGGTGGGTCGAGGGTCGGACGGTCCGGCGGTCCGGGGCGATCTGCTGCGCGCGTTCCAGGTCCTCGGGACGGACGTGCTGCCGGTGCGGGTGCTGGCGGTCGCGGCCGATGTCGACCTGTGGCGGATCGACGGGGTGCTGGCCCGCCTCGCGGCGGCGGAGCCGCGCGGCGCGCTGCGGGCGGTCGGCGACGGCCGGTTCGCGGTGCGGCCCGCGCCGGCCCTGGTCGCCCGGCCGGGGGAGGACCGCGCGGTGCGGGTGGCCCGGCGGATCGGCGACGACTTCCTGGTCGCGCTGGACACCTGTCGCGAGGCCCTCGGGGGCGCCCTGCGCGGGTTCGACCACGAACCGGCCCGGCTGGTGCTGCCCGCCGTCGGGTTCGTCGGCCGGGCCGCCGCCTCGGCGTGGTTCGCCGCGCACCGCGACCTGCTCGCGGCCGCGGTCCGGGCGTGCGGCCGGTCGGGCCGCCACGACCTGGCGGTGGCGGTGGCCGCCCGGGTCTGGGCGCTGCCGGCGCCGGAGGGCGACCTGGCGTGGGCGCACGAGGTGTCCCGGTGGGGCGCGGACTCGGCGATCGAGACCCGCCGGCCGGAAACCCTGGCCGGGCTGCTCGCGGCGGCGGCGCGGTGGTTCGCGGACGCGGGCGACTTCGTCACCGCCGAACTGCACGGGATCCGCGAGTCGCGGACCCGCAGGCGGATCGGCGCGCCGTTCGGGATCGCCGACGCGCTGTGGCGGCGGGCCGGGATCTACCGGCGCTGGGGTCGGCCGCACTTCGCGTTGGACTGCTACCGCGAACTCGCGGCGGACTACCTGGAGCAGGGCGACCGGCAGGGTTCGGCCCGGGTGTCCGCGGCGACCGGCGTGACGCTGCTGGAGTCCCGCCGGCCGGAAGCCGCGACCGAGCAGTTCGAGCAGGCGCTGCGGCTCTACGACGGCCTTCCCGGCGCTCCGCCGCTCGAACGGTCCTCGGTGCTGGAGCACTTCGGGCGCGCGCTGTGGGCGTTGGGGGAGCACGCGGTGGCGCTGCGGCGGCTGGACCAGGCGTTGAGCCTGCTGGTCGACGTGGACGAGTCCGCCGCCGAGCGGATCCGCCGATTACGCGCCGACCTGAAGCGCTGACGGTCACCCGAACACCGCGCCGTCGCGTTCGGACTGCTCGACCGGCCGTTCCGTGGTGAGCAGCCGGACCACCGGCCGGCACACGAAGACCTTGTTGTACAGCCGGTCGTCCAGGCTGGTGAGGACGCCGAGTTCGACCAGCCGGCGGGTGACCTGGGTGGCCGTCTTGACGGTGATCCCGTACCGGTCGACCAGCGTCCGGTGGGTCAGCATCGGCGTGGTCACCAGGTCGCCCGCGACCCGGTGGAGGCTCGGCGGCTTCGGCGCGACGGCCAGGTGCGCGCGCCGCAGCCGGTCCAGCTCGTCCACCAGGCTGACCTGGGCGAGCGCCTGCGCGCGCAGGCCGTCGGCGTAGAACCGGATCCACTCGTGCAGCGGCCCGCCGTGCACCACCGCCCGGATCCGCTCGTGGTACTCGTGGTGGTGCGTGTCGAGCCAGAACGACATGGGCAGGATCTGGTCGCGCAGCAGTCCCGTGCGCACCATCTCCAGCGAGCTGAACAGCCGTGCCACGTGCCCGTTGGCCTCGGGGTAGGGCTGGAGCAGTTCCAGGTGCAGGTGGGCGAGGGCGATCCGGGCCACGCGGGACAGCGGGCCCGGCGCGCGCACGCCGTCGGCCCACGCGGCCAGCGCGGCCCGCAGCGGCGCGCCCGGCGGGGTGGTGAGCAGGTAGGCGTCGTCGGCGGTGCGCCCGCCCAGCCAGCCCTGGTGCCGGCGCAGCCCGGTCGAGTGCGAGCGGGTGAGGATGGCGCTGATCTCGCCGAGCAGCACCGGGTCGATCGGCGCGCCCGCGGCGACCCGTTCGGTGCCGTGCGCGGAGGCGAGGATGAACCGGCCGATCGGGTACCGGCCGAGCAGTTCGGCCAGGGCGGCGCGGTCGTCGGGCGCGCGGCGGGCCAGCAGGTGGAACATCAGCGCTTCCACGAGGTCGGCGTCCTCGCCGGCCAGCGCGCCGGAGCTGCGCGCGTCGCGGATGCGACCGCACAGCACGAGGGTGGAGCGGTCCGCGACCCGTTGCGCGCTCTCGTTGAGGCTGCCCAACGCGTGCTCGGCCTCGGCCAGCGCACGGTGCGTGCGGGTGGGCAGCAGGAGGTCGGTGGGTATGGGGTTGGGGAGGTAGGCGCGCATCCCCCGCAGGGCTTTGGGGAGCGTCGTGGGGTCCGCGGGTGCCACCCAGGTTCCGTGTACGGGTGGTGCGTTGTCCATCCGCGCAGAATGGCCTATGCGGGGCGACCGCATCAAATTCCGGAATGGGTGTCCGGAGATCGGGCAAGTGGTTGGTGGGCGTGCATTTGCACGTGCAGGTGCACATGCGTTTACCGGTGGTCGGGATTCACGCTGGTGGCGCGGGTGCGAGTGACGGGTCACCTCGGTCGGCTGGATGGAATGCTTGGCGATCTTGACTGGTGAGGGCTGGTTCCCGGGGTCGGTCCGGGGCTCATTCGCGATCTTCGGCGGCTGCGGTTCACTCGGTCGGGCGGAGCCTGTCTCAATTCGTCCGGGAGATTCTCCCGGCAGCCGGTCCGCAATGGTTTCCGCAAAGCTGCGGAAAGATCGGAATTGTCGATTCAGGACACAAAGGGAACGGGTCGGACGTCCCGGGATTCCATTCGCGCGGCGGAATCGGCGGCCCCTCGTGCGGTGTCTCGGCGTGGGCGGGCGCGCCAGGCGCGGGCCGCCGAAGTCGGCCACGCCGCCGGAGATCGCGGCGGTTCCCGACGAAACCGTTCGCCCCGTGGGTGCGTCGAACCCGCGCGCGGCGCTGCCGCGAGCCCCGCCGGTGATCACGGCGGGGTTGCGAAACGGCTGGTACGCGGCTTTTGTCGGTGCTCGTCGTTAGCCTCCGCGCATCAACTCGATCACGACATCTCGCAGGAGGAAACGTGGGCTGGCTGGACGCCGCGTCCGGGTACCAGGTGCGGCTTGGGGAGGGTGGACGCGTCCAGGCCCGCAACGGCAAGGGCAAACTGCTGTCCTCGGTGCCCGCGTCCATCAAGGACGATCCGCAAGTGGTGCAGCTGCGCCAACTCGTGGAGTGGCTGGCGCGGCACGAGGCGGAGTGCCTGTCCGCTGTGGACGGCTGGATGGTGCGGTCGCTGCCCGTGCCCTCCGCGCTGATCGCCGAGGTGTGGCCGGACGAGGCGTGGGCCGCGGCGCTGCGCGACCTGGTGGTCGTGGCCGACGGCGAGGTCGGGTTCCTGCGCGACGCGGACACCGAGCGCGGCCTGGGTGTGGTCACTTTGGACGGTGACACCGTGCGGCTGCGGCCGGCGGCGGTGTCCATTCCGCACCCGGTGCTGTTGGAGGACCTGGAGGAGCTGCGCGAGTTCGGCGCGGAGCTGGGCGTCGAGCAGAAGGCGCAGCAGCTGTTCCGGCAGACCTTCCCGCGCCGGCCGCACGCGGCGGGCAAGACCTCTGTGGACGATTTCTCCGGCGGCAAGTTCGAGCAGCTCAACCACGCGCTGGGCCGGTGCCGCACGCTCGGCTACCCGGTGCGCGGCGGCGAGGCGGTCTACTCGGCGTTCGAGGGCGGCCGGGTGGTCGAGGCGCGGTACTGGATCGGCTCGGACTACCCCGAGGGCGAGAGCTGGACCGGGGAGCTGCACTGGACCCTGGACAACGGGGTCGGCCTGCCCCTGTCGGAGGTCGGACCGGTCGCCTGGTCCGAGGGAATGCGCATGGCCTCGGCGATCCACGCCGGGCGCGTCGTCGAGGAAGTGGTGGCCCAGTGAGCGAGCACGACGAGAAGGCGCTCATCGGCGCGGGCGCGGTGCTGCCGGGCACGACCGCGGAGGGCGAGGACCGCGACACGATCACCGCCCGCCGGTACCGGCACTCCGCCCTGCAGGACCGGGTCGTGGTCCGCCTGGTGCCCGCCGTCCTCGGCCGCGCCGAGGACTTGACCTGCGAGTACCTCGGGTTCGACGCGCCGGAGCAGGTGGCCGGGGTGGGCACCGGCCGGCGCGAGGCGCTGGGCTTCCCGGCCTGGGCGCTGGTCAACGACCCGGCCAACGCCCACCACGCGCTCAACCTGGTCAAGGACGTCGAGCGGCTGGCCCGCACCGCGAAGTCCCGGGCCGGCGCGGCCAAGGACGGCTTCACCGCGCTGGGCGAGATGCTCGGCCGCTCCGCGCCGCACTTCCTGCCCACGTTCTACGAGCAGGCCGGCCGGATCTTCCTCCAGCACGGCAACGACACCTACGCCGCGAGCATGTTCGGCAAGGCGCGCGAGGCGGAGGAGGTGCACGACCTGGCGGTCGACCCGGAGCGCATCCGCGAGGTGTTCCTGGAGTTCGCGTTCGCCGGCGCGCTGACCGCCAAGGCGCTGTCCGCGCACTCCAAGGGCCTGGCCCGCAAGTACGAGCCGGGCCCGGCGTACGAGCTGTTCGTGACGCTGTGCGTGGAGCGCACCCGAGGCGGCCTGCCCCCGTACACCGGGATGCCCGAAGACCTGCGCCGGCTGGCCAAGGCCGCGAAGCGCGACCTGAAGGAAGAGGACGAGCGGCTGCTGCGCGCGGTGCTGGACAGCGCCTCGGTCAGCCGCGCGGGCGTGGCGTTCTGGAAGTCCTACCGGGAATCCCTGGTGGGGCTGGCGAAGCGGGACGAGGAAATCCGGGCCCGCCTGCTGACCTTCGTGCCCGCGTCGGTCTCCGCGCTGGACACCTGGATCGGCATCCTGACCGCGTGCGGCGCCGACCGCGACCTGATCGAGCCCGGCAGCGCGGTGGACGCCGCGCAGTGGCTCGCGTCGGTGATCTCGGTCCGCGACAGCGGCTGGCGCGCGACCGGCCGGTCGAAGGTCGTGCTGGACCTGGTCGAAGCGATGGCGCCCCGGCTGGCCGCCGACGGCGTGCCGGTGCGCGCCCTGGTCGGCTGGCGTCAGGACGAGCTGGACCTGCTGGACCTGCTGGTGGCGCACCGCGTGCCGATCAAGCCGGTCGACCGCGCCGAGGTCACCATGAACGTGTCGGACTGGCTGTCCGACGAGGGCGAGGGCGTGCGCGACCTCGCGGCGCTCGCCCAGGACGAGTTCCTCGGCCGGGGCCTGGGCAACGGCCTGGTCGACTACTTCCGCAACACCGCGCGCAAGGGCGTCGTCTCCGTCGAGGTGCTCGCCGCCACGGTGTCCGTGCCCGGCCTGCGCGTCGCGCTGCGCGACTGGATCACCCGCAAGACCGGGCAGTCCGCCGCCGGCCTGCCCGCGCTGGGCGACCACCTGAACGCGCTGACCGTGGTCCGGCTGCCCGAGGCGTTCGCCGACGTGCCCGAGGCCGCCGACGCGGTGGCCGCGACCGACGTCGCCGCCGCCCTGCACCACACGCTGCGCACCGGCCTGCTCGACGAGCTGGGCTGGCCCGCGCTGGAGGAGGCGGTCGCCCGCCTGTCGGCCGGGCAGCCGGTGAAGGACGAGGACACCGGGATGGCCGGCGAGGGCTGGCCCGCGCTGGTGCTGCGGCGCGGCGAGACGTTCGTGGTGGCCGGTCCGGACGGGGTGCTCGCCGAGCACGTCGCGCGCATCCCGGCCGACGACCGGCACTCCTGGGGCTACAGCCCCAACGCCGGGTGGTTCGACGGGAAGCTGCTGGTCCGCTGGCACGGCGAGGACGCCGGCCGGGCGTACTGGAGCGACGCGCCCGACCACGTCTTCGACCCGGACCCCGGGACGAGCCCGTACTACCGGCGCGACCTCGACGTGCCGTCGATCGGCCTGCCCGACGGGTCCCGGTTCGCCGGGCGGCGGGCCGTGCGGCCGGGCGACACCCAGGCCCGCCAGGGGCACCGGGCCTTCGGCGACGGCACGTCGCTGTGGACCTACCTCTACCGCGACAACGAGTGGCGCTGGGGCGAGGTCGACCCGGCGACCGGCGAGGTCGGCCGCTCCAGCCTGCCCCGGTTCCTGGAGGACTTCGCCGCCGACGGCGCGAAGCTCGAACTCGGGCGGTGCGACCTGCGCCCGGCCGTCGCGGCGACGCAGGGCAGCCCGCTCGGCGCGGCCGACGGGCTGCACGGCTGGCGGGTGCGCCGGGAGGCCGACGGCTCCTGGCTGGGGGAGGGTGTCGACGGTCGCCGGGTCCGGCTGCCCAAGGGCGCGCGCCGGCCGTCCGGCGTGCTCGACCTGCCGGGTGGCCGGCTGGTGCTCGACGCCGACGACGAGACGGTGAACCTGCTCGACGACGAGGGCGTCCTGCTCGGCACGGTCCGGGTCGGCAACCGGCACGAGAAGTACGCCGCGGGCACGCCGATGGTGCCGCCGCTGCACTGGTGGCACCTGCTGCGGCCGCGTGACGAGGCCGGTTCCGCCGCGCTGCGCGCCGTGACGCGCAAGGCCGTGGACAAGATGCTCGAAGCGGCCCTGGCCGAGGACGGCGAGAAGCCGAGCCGCCGCAAGCGGCTGCTCGCGCTGGTCCGCGGCGAGCGCGACGACCTGGCGGCCGCCGTCGCCTCGGCGCTGCCCGGCCTGACCGACCCCGCGCTGCTCGCGGGCGTGCTGGACGTGGTCCGGCGGGCCGCCGGGCTGCTGCGCGGGTACCGGGGCTACGCCGAGATCGCGCAGGGCGCGCGCCGGGTCGACACGTCGATCTTCACCCCGGCCGGGCCGGCGGTGAGCGAGGACGACGTGGCCGCCGCGCTGAACTGGTTCGGCGACCGGCGGTCCAGCCGCACCACCCTGCGCACCGCGCTGCCCGAACTGCTCGCCGCGCTGGCCTCGGCGGCGGCGCAGCCGAAGCCCCAGGGCAGCGCGCTGCCCGAGGCGGGCAACACCGACTGGTTCGGCCTGCTGCCGGTGCTGGGCGCGGTCGCGCACCGCGCGGCGTCCCCGCTCACCCCGGACGAGGTCCGCGCGGCGGCGGCGCTGGTGCTGCGGTCGGTCGCGGACAGCGGCCTGGTCGACGGCACCGGCCACTGGCGCACGGTCGGCGTGCTCGTGCCGGACGGCGAGGCGAAGCCCGTCAACCGGGTCACCCCGGTCAAGGACGGGTTCGTCGCGGTGTTCGCCGAGCAGTGGCGGCGCGACGCGCCCAACCGCTACGACGGCGTGCAGTTCACCCGCACCCCCGGCACGTTCGACCTGCCGCGCAAGTGGCAGGTCGAGTACGCCGAGGAGATCCGCCCGGCGTTCGGCCGGGACCGGGTCGACCGGTTCCTGGCGGTGCTGGCCGAACGCGGCCCCGCGCCGTGGCGCCCCGAGTCGGTGCCGGTGCTGGCCTCGGCGACCGGGCTGGGCACCGCCGAGTCGGTCGTGCTGCTGGCCGGCATGGTCGGCATCGACCGGTGGGACGCCTCCTACCTGAGCACCGCGCACCGCAAGCTGCTCGACCTGTCGGCGGCCGGCGCGAAGACGGCCAAGGAGCGGCTGGGCCCGCTGCACGGCGACTTCCGCCGCCGCCTGCTGGCCGCCTCGGTGCCCGCCGACCCGGCCGACCTGTGGACCACCGGCCCGGACGCGGCGGCGGTCGCCGAGGTGTGGGTGGCCGAGAAGGGCCGGCGCGACCCGACCCCGGACGACGTGCTGGCCGACGCGGCGAAACTGCTGCCGCAGTCCACCTCGGGCGAGTACGTGACCGGCGTGCTCAACCCGACCACCACGGCGTGGCTCACCGAGGACGCCGACATGCGGGTCAAGGGCACCGCCCTGGAGACCCGCAACTGGTCCGGCTTCACCGAGTCGACGCTGAAGGCGGTGCCGGACGTCCTGCTGTGGCTGGCCCACCGGCTGCCGGCGGGCTCGCCGCTGCGGGCCAACCTGCCCGGGGCGCTGGCGCTGGCCCGGCAGCGGGTGGCCGACCCGGGGTTCGCGATCGACCTGGGCGGCTGGGTCTCGCACGAGTCGCTGCACGCGCTGCTCGGGGTGGACCTGCCCGTCGTGGACGCGGCCGCCGACCACAAGGGCTGGCTGCACCTGCTCGGCACCTACGAGGGGTACTGCCGGGTGGTGGTGCGTCCGGGCCTGGTCGGGCCGGAGGACCGCGACGTGTTCGCCGCCCTGGTCGAGATCACCAACTCGCAGGACGTCGGCCGGGCGCTGGACCTGCTCGCCGACGAGGGCGTGGCCGCCGCCTGCGCGGTGCCGCCCACCGGCGACCCGGAGGCCTACCACCAGGTGCCGGCCCAGGAGCTGGTCGCCGAGGTGGCCGGGAAGACCGGCCTCGGCGAGGACGCCGCCGCGCTCTACCTCCAGCTGCTGTCGCTGCCCGACCCGACCGACGCGAACGTGGCCCGGTGGACCGGCTGGAAGCCCGCGCGGCTGCGCAAGGCGCGGGCCGAGCTGGCCGAGACCGACCTGGTGCTGACCGCGAAGCGGGCCCGCGCGGGCCGCTCGCTGTTCCTGCCCGGCGGGTGGCTCCCGCTGCCCGGCCCGCACCTGCCGCTGGAGTCGTGGAAGGCGCCGATGTTCGGCTTCACCCGCCACCCGGCCGGCGTCGTGGTGCCCCGGGAACCCGTCGCCGACCTGTTCGCCCGTGCCTGGCGGCGCGTGCTCGACGGCGACGCGCCCGCCTACGAAGAGCTCAAGACCGGAGGACGCAGGTGACCGCCGCACGGCAGATCGACCCGGCCGAGGACGCGCACGCCGAGGAGCTGGCGTTCCTGGCCGCCTACGACGACGGCCGCAAGCCGCCCGGCTGGCGGCTCACCCCGCGCGCGGTCGTCATGTTCATCACCGGCAGCGGGGGCGACGCGCTGGCGCTGCCCGCGCCGGTGGCGGGCCTGCCGACCCGGCTGGTGATCGGCGCCAAGTTCGTCGGGGAGCGCGCGCTGGTGGAGCGCGCGGTGGTGACCCTGGCGGGCGAGCGCGGCCTGCTGCTGGTCGGTGAGCCCGGCACGGCGAAGTCGATGCTGTCCGAGCTGCTCGCCGCCGCCGTGTGCGGCAGCAGCCAGCTCGTGGTGCAGGGCACCGCCGGCACGACGGAGGACCAGCTGCGCTACGGCTGGAACTACGCCATGCTGCTCGCCGAGGGGCCGAGCCCACGGGCACTGGTCCCCTCGCCCGTGCTGACCGCGATGCGGACCGGCGGGGTGGTGCGCGTGGAAGAGGTCACCCGCTGCCTGCCGGAGGTGCAGGACGCCCTGGTGTCCATCCTGTCCGACCGGCGGATCGCGGTGCCGGAGCTGTCCGGCACGGACGGGGCGACGGTGCACGCCGCGCCGGGCTTCACCGTGATCGCGACGGCGAACCTGCGCGACCGGGGCGTGTCGGAGATGTCGGCCGCCCTCAAGCGCCGGTTCAACTTCGAGGCGGTCGGCCCCATCGGCGACCTGGCCGCCGAGACCGACCTGGTCCGGCGCCAGGCGACGGCGGCGCTGGACCGCGTCCAAGCGCCGTTCGCGGTGGACGACGTGGTGCTGGAGGTGCTGGTCACGGCGTTCCGCGACCTGCGCAACGGGGTGTCCGAGGAGGGCTGGGCGGTCGAGCGGCCGTCCACCGTGATGAGCACCGCCGAGGCGGTCTCGGTGGCGACCTCGCTGGGCCTGGCGGACGCCTACTTCCCCGGCGACCGCGACCCGTTGTCGCTGCTGCCCGGCCACCTGCTGGGCGTGGTCCGCAAGGACGACCCCGGCGACGCGGCCCGGCTGCTGGGCTACTGGGACGGCGCGGTGCGCCGGCGCGCCGAGTCCGGCGCGCGCACCTGGCGACGGCTGTGGGAACTCCGTGACGTCCTCGACGCCTGACCCCGCCCCGGCCCACGACGGCCTGCGGGCCGCCGACGCGAACCCCGCGTCGGCGGCCCGCCCGCCCGCGCGCGATCCCGCGCCGGCGGTGTCCGCCACCGCCGACGGCCCGGCGTCCGGGTCGTTCGTCGGCGGTGCGCCGCAAGACGACCTGGCGGTCGCCGAACGGCTCGCCGGCCACCGCGAGCCGTTCCTGATCGGCGTGCGGCACCACTCGCCGGCGCTGGCCGCCGTGATGCCCGAACTGCTCGCCGCGGCCGATCCCGAGGTGCTGCTGATCGAGCTTCCCGAGGAACTCGGCGAGTGGCTGCCGCACCTCGCGGACCCGCGGCTCACCGCGCCGGTCGCGCTGTCCGGGGCCCGCAAGGACGGCGGGAGCCTGGCGTTCTACCCGTTCGCCGACTTCTCGCCCGAACTCGCCGCGATCCGCTGGGCCTACCGCAACGGCGTCGAGGTCCGCCCGTGCGACCTGCCGCTCGCGGCCCGCGCCGGCGGCCACCAGGGCTCCGGCCCGGGTGCCTCGCCGCTGGCCGACGCCCTGCGCCGGGCGGTCACCGGGCGCGACGGCGACGACCTGTGGGACCGCCTGGTGGAGGCGTCCGCCCCCGGGCAGGCCGCCGAGGCGGTCCGGCGGGCGGCGCTGCTGGTCGGCTGGGCGCTGCGCCGCGACGCGTCCGGCGGCTCCGGCGTGGACCCGTACGACCTGCGGCGCGAGGAGTGGATGAGGCGCGCCGTGGCCCGTGCGGACGGCCGCCGGGTCGCCGCCGTGGTCGGCTCGTTCCACGCGGCCGCGCTGCTGGAGGGCCCGGCCGCGCCGGAGGACCCGCCGGCCGACGACGGCGTGGTGACCTCCCTCGTGCCGTACGGCTTCGCGCTGCTGGACGAGCGGTCCGGCTACCCGGCGGGCATCCGCGACCCGGAGTGGCAGCAGGCGGTCCTGGAGGCGGGGGGCGATCCGGCCGCGGTCGAGGTCGCCGCCGCGTCGGTGATCGTCCGGATCTGCTCGCGGGTGCGCGAACTGGGCCACCCGGCCGGTCCCGGCGAGGCCCGCGAGGCGCTGCGGCTGGCCGTCGACCTGGCCCGGCTGCGGGGGCTGCCCGCGCCGGGGCGCGGCGAGGTGGTGGAGGCGGTGCAGAGCGTGCTGACCCACGCCGAACCGCTCGGGCGCGGCCGGGTCGTCGCCCGCGCCGCCGGCGACGTGCTGGTCGGCCGGCGGTCGGGCGCGCTCGCGCCGGGCACACCGCGTTCCGGCCTGGCCCCGGCGGTCGAGGCGCTGCTGGCCGAACTCCGGCTGCCCGGCCCGGACGCGCGGGAACCGGCGGTGCTCCGCCTGGACCCGCTGCGCTCGGACCTGGACGCGCGCCGCGAGATCACCCTGCGGCGCCTGGGTGTGCTCGGTGTTCCCTACGCCGAGCGGACCGCGACCACGGGCGTCGGCGGCGGTGACGCGCTGACCACCCGCTGGACCGCGACGTGGACCCCGTCGACGGCCGCCACGCTGCCGGTGGCCGGGCTGTGGGGCGCGACGCTCCCGCAGGCCGCCCTCGGGCGGCTGCGGGCCCGGCGCGCGGACCGCGAGCGGGCCGGCGGCCACACGCCGGCGGACGTGCTGGCCGACCTGGCGGACGCCGCCGCGTGCGGCCTGCCCGAACTGGTCGGCGAGGTGCTGGCGGACGTCGGGACGGTGCTGCCGTCCGCCGGGACGCTGCGCGACCTGCTCGCGGGCCTGGACCTGCTGGACCGGCTGCGCGCGGGCCACGTGCCCGGCACCCCCTCCGGCGTGCTCGACGAGCACCCGCTGCTCGCCCGGGAGCTGGAGACGGCGGCCGTCGCCCAGGTGGCGGGTCTGGCGGGCTCCGAGGACCCGGCGGACGCGCACGCCCTGGTCGAGCTGGGCCAGCGGCACGACGCGCACGGCACCGGCATCCGGCTGTCGGCGACCTTGCGGCAGCTGGCCGACGAGGGCGTGCCGATGATCGCGGGCGCGGCGGGAGCGGCGCGGGTCCTGCTCGGGCTCACGACACCCGCCGAGCTGGGCGAGCGCATCGCGTCCTGGATCGACACCGCCACCACGCCGGAACGCCGGCTGGTGCTCCGACAGGGCCTGACCGGCGTGCTGGCGGCGGCGACCCCGCTGCTGGAGACGACCGAAGCCCTGGAGCCGCTGTTGACCCGGGTGGAAGCGCTGGGGGACAAGGACTTCCTGCAACGCCTGCCCGCGTTGCGGGGAGCGTTCACCTCCGTCGGCCCGGCCGCGCGGGCGCGCGTCCTGGCGGTGGTCGAGCAGCGCACCGGCGACCGGGTGGACGCCGCCGGAGCCCCGGACCCGGAGCTGCTCGCCGGCTGGCTGGACGCCGAGCAGGCGGCCGCGGAAGCACTGCGCCACCACAACCTCGCCCGTCCCGCGCTGTCCACACCGGACGGTGCACTCGCGGAACCCGGACCGACACCTCCCGCACCGGCTGCTCCCGGACCGACAGCGCCGGAACCGACAGCGCCGGAACCGACAGCGCCGGAACCGGCTGCGGTCGCGGACGGCGTTCCCGACCCCGGTTCGCTGACCACCGCCGTGCGCTGGCGGCTGGTCCTCGGCGCGCGTGGCGACCGGCCGGCCGGGGGAGCGCGGTACGCCGCCGCCCTGGACGAGCTGTACGGCCGCGACCGGGGCGAGGGCGCGGCGGCCGGCGGCGGTCTCGGCGCGGACCTGTCCTCGCCGTTCCCGGACGTCCGGGAGTGGTCGGACGAACTGGTCGCGCTGTTCGGGGACCGGGTCCGGGAAGAGGTCCTGGCCGCGGCGGCCGAGGGCGGCCGGCTGGAGGCCGCGCTGGAGATCGACGCGGCGTCGGTGCGCCCGTCGGTGGACCTGCTGCGCACCGTCCTGTCGCTGGCCGGCGGGCTGTCCGAGCACGCGCTGGCCCGGCTGCGGCCGCTGGTGCAACGCCTGGTCCGGGAACTCACCGCGCAGCTGGCCGTCCGGGTGCGCCCGGCGCTGACCGGCATCCAGCTGCCGGTGCCGACCCGTCGGCCCGGCGGGAAGCTCGACCTGCCGCGCACCTTGCGGGCCAACCTGGCCACGGCCCGCCGCGACCAGGACGGGCGCGTGCTGGTCGTGCCCGAGCGCCCGGTGTTCCGCACCAGGGGCAAGCGGTCCATGGACTGGCGGCTCGTGCTCGTGGTGGACGTGTCGGGCTCGATGGAGGCCTCGACGGTCTGGTCGGCGCTCACCGCCGCGGTCTTCGCCGGGGTGCCGTCGCTGTCGACGCACTTCCTGGCGTTCTCCACGGAGGTGGTCGACCTCAGCGACCGGGTGGCCGATCCGCTGTCGCTGCTGCTGGAGGTGCGGGTCGGCGGTGGCACGCACATCGCGGGCGCGCTGCGGCACGCCCGCTCGATGGTGACCGTGCCGGAACGGACGATGGTCGTGCTGGTCAGCGACTTCGAGGAGGGAGGGCCGGTGTCGTCGCTGGTCGGTCAGGTGCGCGAACTGGTGGCGTCCGGGGTGACCGTGCTGGGCTGCGCGAGCCTGGACGACAAGGGCATCGCGCGGTACTCGACGGCCGTGGCGGGCGCGCTGGTGGCGGCCGGGATGCCGGTGGCCGCGCTGAGCCCGTCGGAACTGGCCCGCTGGGTGGGGGAGAAGGTGCGCGGATGACCCTGCCCCCGGTGGCCCCCGCCGTGGTGGCCGACGTGCTCGACGCGCTCCCGCCCCGGCTGCGCAAGCGGATCGACGCCGCGCTGGACAAGGCGGCGGCGTGGGAGGTGACGTCGTCGGACGGCTCGGCCCGCGCCGAACTGGACGCCGACACCACCCTGACCTGGACCCTCGTCGGCGGGGCGCTGGTCGACCCCGACGGCCTGGTGTGCAGCTGCCTGCTCGCGCCCCGGTGCCTGCACCGCGGCGTGGCGGTGGCGGCGGCTCCCATCGCCGACGCCCCGCCTGTGGACGACCCGACCGCCGACGACCCGACCGCCGACGGCCAGACCGGCGGACCGGCGACGACGGGCGGCGCGACAGCGCCGGCCGGCGCACCCGGCACGGCGGACGTCGACGCCGCCGGTTCGACATCGCCCCGCCCGGTGGGCGGCGGTGCCGGATCGGCGGGCGGGGTGGCCGACGCCCTGCCCGAATCGCCGGTCGCGGTGGTGGCCGGCGAACGCGCCGCCGCCACGGCGCTGTGGGAGGCGTGCGCGACCGTCCTGCGGGCGGGGGCGCAGGGCAGCGGCGCGGTGGTGCGGGCCGAACTGCTGCGGGCCGTGCACACCGCGCGGGTGGCCGGCCTGCACCGGGCGTCGGCGGCCGGGCTGCGCATCGCCTCGGCGCTGGCCGGGGCGCGGTCGGGCGATTCGACGTTCGACCGCGAGGTGCTCACCGCAGAACTGGTCGACCTGCTGCTGCTGTGCCACGACCTGCGCACCTGCCCGGAAGCGACGTCCGAACTGCGCGGCACGGCCCGCCGCGAGTACCGCCCGGTCGGCTCGCTGCGGCTGTACGGGCTGTGCACCGAGGCGGTGGTCACCACCTCCGGCTACAGCGGCGTGGTCACGCACCTGGTGGACGACTCGGGCGGCCTGTGGACCGTCCCGGCGATCATGCCGGGCGGACCGGAACGCGTGACGGCCGCCGCGGGCGGTCCGGTGGCGGTCGGCGAGTCCGGGCTCAGCCACCGCGAACTGGGGCGGGTGGGCCTGCTGCTGTCCGGCGGCACGGCCTCCGCCGACCGCAGGCTGGGCGCGGGCAAGGCGGTGCGCGCGGTGCGGGCGTCGGGTGCGGCGTGGGACGCCGACCCGCTGTCCCGGCTGTGGGCCGAGCCGGTGGCCGAGCAGGTGGCCCGCGCGTTCCACGCCGGCACCCGCCCGGACACCCACCGCCCGGCGGGCGCGGACCTGCTGTTCGTCGAGGGCGCGGTGCTCGGCGCGGCGGGCACCGCGCTGCGCGTGGCGACCGGGTCCGGGACGCTCGACCTGGTCGGTGCCGACGACCGGGCGCGGGAGAACCTGCGGGTGCTGGCCGACTCGGCCGGGGTCGACCTGCGGTTCGTGGCCCGGCTGCGGCCGGACCACCCGGGCACGGCGGTGGCGCTGGCCGTCGCCGGCGACCTGGTGCTGCCCGCCGACCTGCACGGGCACGTCGACCTGGGGCTGGACCGGCTGCAACGCTCGCACGTCGCGGGCGGCGCGCGGGACCTGCCGCCGCGCCCCGAGCCGGCCGACCGGGTGCCCCCGCCGCTGCGTCCGCTGGAGAACGTGCTGCACCGGGTGACCCTGGGCGGTCGGGCGGTGGCGGCGGTCGCGTCGGCGTCGCGCGAGGTCACCACGTTGTCCCGCAACGGTCTCACCACCACCGCCGAACTCCTGGCCGATCTCGCGCTGTCCTCCCGGGACCGCGAGCGCGACGTGTTCGGCCGGGTGGTGCGGGACGCGGGCGACGCGTTCCCGACCGCGTGGCTGCGGGCGGGCCTGCACGTCCGCGAGTTCACCCGCACCGTGGCGCGGCGGGCGTGGTTGGACGCGGTGGGCCAGGTCTAGCCGGAAGGACCCCGGGGTTCCTCCCCGCCCGATCACCGGGCGGGGAGGAACCCCGGGGCGTCCCGTCCGGTGCCGACGCGCCATTCACGCGGCCGTTCCCGCCTTGCCATGCATATTCGCCCTCGCGGCCAAGTCGTGGGCCGCTCTCGGTATCACCGTCAGTGGGCCGAACGCGGTAGTCCGGCGCTTGTCGCGCAATCCCCGGTCAACTCCGGGTAGCCCGCCCCGGTGCGCGGCCGATCGGCTCCGGAGTTCGCGCACCCCGTCGCACCAGGTGTTGTTCCGAGTCGGGCCGCCCGGTCCGGCCGGTCGCGGGTTCAAACCGCTTTCCCGGCGATTGTCCACTGAAGTGGGAACCGCTTCCGCATTGCCGCGCGGGCGGTTCCGGGGAAGTCCACCCGGGTATCCGTTCTACTGTGGACAAGGCGGGTCCAGTGCGCCGGGGTGTGAGGATCGACACGCGCCCATGCCCTCTGACCTGCGTCATCAGCAAAGGCGCACAGAGTCTCACGTTCGCCGCGGGTGGTCGCGGAAATCGTGTGGCGAGCGTTCGGCGAGGTGAACCATGACCAATATCCGATCCGAGGCAGTGGGCGGGCGACGGACCCGTGGGCGGATGACCGGAGTGCTCGCGGTGGTGTGCGTCACGGCCGCGCTGCTGGTCGCCCCCGGGTCGACCGCGAATGCGGTGGATACTCCCGGCATGGACGACCCAGCGGGCAGCTATACCGGAGTCGGGGAGGCGCAGTCGTTCTGGCTGCACCTCAACAGCACGCCGGTCGGCGATTCGATGCTGGCCACCGAGGCCAAGCGGCACAAGTACGTGGTGCTCAACGCCTGGGAAGGCGGCATCCTCAAGAAGCTCAAGGCGAGCAATCCGGACGTCCAGGTGTACGTCTACAAGGACCTCTCCTCGACCCGCAGCTACGCGTGCAAGAACGGCGTGGACGACAAGTACCTGCCCGCCGGGGTCGGCTACTGCGCCGCCGACGACGACCACCCCGACTGGTTCCTGCTCGGGCCGGGCGGCAAGCGCCTGGAGTACGGCGGGTACGCCGGGCACTGGCAGATGGACGTCGGCAACACCTCCTACCAGAACGCCTGGGCCGCCAACGTGATCGCCGACGCCCGGGTGACCGGGTTCGACGGCGTGTTCATGGACAACGCGCTGTTCCCGTGCGACGCCTACCACTCCGGCGTGTGCCCGACGAAGTACCCGACGAACGCGAAGTTCCAGAGCGCCTACAAGTCGATGCTGTCCAACATGAAGGCCCGCTTCGCCGCGGCGAACCTGACGACGGTCGCGAACCTCTCCAACGCCCGCCTGTACAACGGCGCGTGGGACGCCTACATGCAGCACCTCGACGGCGGCTTCGACGAGTGGTGGCTGGCCTTCGACAACAAGAACCTGCTGCCCGAGTACGACCAGGGCTGGAGCCGCCAGGTCGCGGAGATCTCCGCCAACGAGGCCAACGGCAAGATCACCCTGGTCCAGCCGCACTTCGGCCCCGGCCAGGACAAGCCGCAGCGCTACGCGATGGCCAGCTACTTCATGGCGGTGGGCGATCAGGCCGCGATCTCCGAGATGGAGACCACGGACGACTACGGCGACCCCACCGCGCGCAGCGTCATGTACGACTGGGACCTGGGCACCGCGTCCAGCGCGTACCGACAGGTGTCGCCCAACGTGTTCCGCCGCGACTTCACCTGTGGCACGGTGATCGTCAACGCCAACACCGACAAGGTCGGCCCGGCGCGGGTCAAGCTCGGCGCGACCTACCTCGACGAGCGCGGCGCGCGGGTGTCCTCGGTGACGCTGGCGGGCACGTCGGGGACGATCCTGCGCAAGTCCTGCGCGCAGTCCTGATCCTGCCGGTCGCGGCACGCGCGGGCGGTGTCGGGATACGTTGGCGAGCATGGGTTCCGACATCACCGGCCTGCACCACGTCGGGCACGTCGTCCGGGACATGGCCGTGGCGCTGGAGCTGTACCGGCGCCTCGGTTTCGCCGTGCCGCCGCCCGCGTACCCGGCGATGGCGCCGCACGAGGGCGCCGCGCCCGTGCCGTTCGGGGCGGCCAACGCGCACGCCGACTTCGCCCGCGATTTCGTGGAGGTGGCGACCGTCCTGGGCGAGGGCGCGCGCGTTCCCGCCGACGCGGAACTGGTCGAGCTGCACGCCCCGCCGGACGTGCTGCCCGTGCTGCTCGACCGGATCGCCGCGACCGGCGCGGCCCTCGCGGTGTGCCTGGAGCGGTTCGAGGGCCTGCACGTGCTGATGTTCTCCTCCTCGGACGTCGACGGCACCGCCGCGCGCCTGGGCGAGGCGGGCGTGCGGCACGGCGGCGTGCACACCGTGCGCCGCCCGGTGCGGCCGGGCGTGGTGGAAACCGTGCGGTACCTGGAGATCGACGGGGACCGGCCGGGGCTGGAGGCCGAGGGCCGCGTCGGCGTGGTGGCCGACCTCGACCCGCGGATCCAGCGTTCCCGCGTGCCGGAGCACCCCAACGGCGCGGTGGCGCTGCTGGAGGCCGTGCTGTGCGCCCCCGCCGCGGAGCTGGCCGAGGTGGAGCGGCGGTACACCCGCTACCTCGACGTCGAGCCGGTGCGCGCCGGCGCGGCCCGGGTGTTCCCGCTCGGCCCGGCCCGGCTCACCCTGGTCGCGGACACCGACGCCGACCGGTGGCCGGCCGGCGAACGGCCGGTGGCGTCGCCGGCGCTGGTGGCGTTCACGGTCGGCGTGGTCGACCGATCGGTCACCGCGCGCCACCTCCGAGCGCACGGAATTCCTTTCGTGCTAGCCGATTCGGGTGACCTGGTGGTGCCGGCCGAGTCCGCGCTCGGTGTCGCGGTGTGCTTTCGCGGGCCGGCCTGAGAGCGAGACCACACGGCCCGGTCGAACCGGCGGAGAACCGGCCCTAGCAGGTCCCGGCCGCGCTCCCACCAAGCGGTCGCGGACCGGCGGGGCGCTGGAAGTTGGGGTCGGATGGACCTACGGTGAGCAATAGGGGGCCGACTGAGGGTGACCGATCGGGTGAGTGGCCGGCTCGACCCGGGAGCGGCGCGGCCGGCCGTCCAGACTGGTACGAGGGGGGAGCGGAATGGGTGATCCGGGGGTACGGCTACCGCCGTCGGCGGGAGGCGTGGCAGCGCCGTTCGAGGCCATCCTGCCCCTGGCGCGAAGTCGGCGGCACACCGTCGTCGAGGCCCGCCCGCCGACGCGGTGCGCCGCCGAGCAGGCGGTGTGCCTGCTGCTGGCGGGCCGGGACTGGGTGGGCGCGGTCCGGTGCGCGGAGGAGGCGCTGGAGGACGACGTGTGCCGGCACGACGAGCTGTGCGTCGCGCGGGCGTTGTCGACGTTGATCTACGGCGGCGAGCTGGTGACCGCCGACGAGTACAGCCTGGGGCTCGCCGACCGGCCGGAGACCGCCGACGTGGTCGCGCTGCTGCGCGCCCGGCTGGCCCGGCAGTGCGGCGACGTCGACCGGGCGCACGACCTGCTCGTCGCGGTGGCCGCCTCGGACGCGGCGTTCGCGATCCGGGTCGTCGCGGCCGGCTGGGCGGTCGAGCTGCTGGCCGAGTCCGGCGAGGTGGACCGGGCACGGGCGCTGGCGGCCGAGTACGACCTCGACGGGGAGCTGGCCACCGGTCTGGCGTGCCGCCCGGTGCTGCTGGCCGCGCGCGGCGCGCTGGCGGCGGCGTCGGGCCGGTTCGCCGACGCGGTCGCGGACTACCTGGCGTGCGGGCACGAGCTGACCGACCGGGGCGTGGCGAACCCGGCGGTGCTGCCGTGGCGCAGCGAGGCGGCGCTGGGGGCGTTCGCCACCGGGCAGCGGGGGCTGGCGTCCACGCTGGCCCGGCAGGAGTACGCGGCGGCGGTGGCGTGGGGCGAGTCGCGGACCGTGGGGCGGGCGCTGTCGGCGGTGGCGATCGTCGACCCGGACGGCCAGCAGGTCGAGCTGCTCGGCGAGGCGGGCGAACTGCTGGAACTCGCGCAGGCGTGGCCCGAACTGGCCCGGGTCGACTACGAACTGGGCGTCCGGCTGGCCGCGCGCGGCGACGTGGCGGCGGCCCGCAAGCGGCTGGACCAGGCCCGCGCGCTGGCCCGCCGGGTCGGTGCCGCGGACCAGGTCGCGCGGGCGGAACGGGCGCTGGTCGGCCTCGCGCCACCGCGCCGCCCGACGCTGACCCGGCAACAGGCCCGGATCGCCCGGCTGGCCAACGCCGGCTACTCCAACAAGGAGATCGCCGCGAAACTGTTCCTGGCGCTGCGCACCGTGGAGTTCCACCTTTCCAGCGCCTACGACAAGCTCGGTATCACCGGGCGGGAGGAACTGCGCACCGCGCTCGCGGACTGCGCCTGAACAGCTCGGACACCGACGGGACGAGCCCGCGGCTTCGGGGTCGCGCAATACCGCGACGACCCCGTCGCCGCGGGTTCGCCGCTTTTCCGGGGCGGTCGCGTGGCCTGCGCCACAACGGCGCGACTGCGGTTTGCGGGTCACCCGTAGGTTCCCGGCCCGACCCTTGTCGCCGGCGGAGCGACCGTGCCAGCATCGGTGTCGGGGAAAGCGGTGGGGGCCCTTCTCCGGGAATCCATTCCACCGCAGCGCGAAATCGGTGTTCTCCGCAAAAATCGGATGAAGGGGGCGGCTGTGTCCGATGAACCGGATCTGGCCACTCAGGTGCGACTGCTCACCCGCCGGGTGGGCGAGCTGGAGGACGTGCGGGCGCTCAACGCCCTGCGGTACGGGCTGCCCCGACTGGTCAACGACGACGCCTGGGAGCGCATCGGCGCGCTGTTCACCGAGGACGCCCACCTCGACTACGGCGAGGTCGGCAAGGCGGACGGCCGGGAGGCGATCACCGCGTACTTCGCCGGCCTGCCCGCGCGGATCGAGGCGGACAGCCCGGTCGCCTCGGGCGTGCTGGTCAAGCAGTTCGTGCACGGCCACGACGTCGAGGTGCGGGGGGACCGGGCGACCGGCGTCTGCTACTTCGAGGAGAAGGTGGTCTTCGACCGGGAGAGCCACCTGGTGGCCGGGAAGTTCGACGACGAGTACGCCCGGGTCGACGGCCGCTGGCTGTTCGCCCGGATCACCCTCACCACGTTCTGGGTGATCCCGTACGACAAGGGCCACACCCGCTAGACCTCGCCGGTCGGGCGCCGCACCTCGACCGGGCGCATTCCACGGGACGCAGTCCACTGGGCGCATTCCACTGGGCGAATTCCATTGGGTGCATTCCACTGGGCAGAATTTCCACTGGGGGAAAACCGATGCTCCAGCAGAACACCACCAAGCGGATCGGCTACTGGCTGCTCCTGCTCCACCAGGGCTTCGACGCGGCCACCACGCGGGCGCTGCGCGAGGTCGGGCTCGACCGCCGGCAGTGGCAGGTGCTGCACGCGATCAGCATCGGCGTGCCGACCGTGGCCGAGGTGGACGAGGCGTTCCGGCCGTTCCTGGTGGCCGACCGCGAACAGTCCTACCGGCCGGTCGTGGAGGATTTCGCGGCCCGCGGCTGGGTCGAACTCGACGGGGACGCGATCACCCGCACCGCGGCGGGCGCGACCGCGCACGAGAACGCCGAAGCACTGGTCAACGCGCACGCCGGCAAACAGCTGCGCGGAATCACCCAGGAAGAGTTCCTGGCCGCGAACGACGTGCTGCGCCGGATCGCCGAAAACCTGGCGGAGAACGAACCCGGCTGATCTTCCGACGGTCACGCGCCACCGGCTCGGGTCGAGCCGGTCGATCGGCCACGCGGTGAACGCGTGCGCCGGCCGGTTGCGGCCGTCCTGGTGGGAATTGTCTTTCTCGGGCGTCAGATGGGGGTTCTGCCGTGCGAAAAGTACTGATCGCCAATCGTGGCGAAATCGCGGTGCGGGTGGTCCGCGCGTGCCGCGACGAGGGCATCGCGAGCGTCGCGGTCTACGCCGACCCGGACCGGGACGCGCCGCACGTGCGGCTGGCGGACGAGGCGTTCGCGTTGGGCGGTGACACGCCCGCGACGAGTTATCTCGACGTGGGCAAGGTGTTGGCGGCGGCTCGGGCGGCGGGTGCGGACGCGGTGCACCCCGGCTACGGGTTCCTGTCCGAGAACGCGGGGTTCGCCCAGGCCGTGCTGGACGCGGGCCTGATCTGGATCGGGCCGCCCCCGGACGCCGTCCGCGCGCTCGGCGACAAGGTGGAGGCCCGCCGGATCGCCCGCGCGGCGGGCGCGCCGCTGGTGGCCGGCACGCCCGAGCCGGTGGCGGGCGCGGCGGAGGCGGGCGCGTTCGCCGCCGCGCACGGCCTGCCGATCGCGATCAAGGCCGCGTTCGGCGGCGGCGGACGCGGTCTGAAGGTCGCCCGCACGGCCGAGGAGATCCCGGAGTTGTTCGACAGCGCGGTGCGGGAGGCGACGGCGGCGTTCGGGCGGGGCGAGTGCTTCGTGGAGCGCTACCTGGACCGGCCTCGGCACGTGGAGACGCAGTGCCTGGCGGACCGGTACGGGACGGTCGTGGTCGTGTCCACAAGGGACTGCTCGCTCCAGCGGCGGCACCAGAAGCTGGTCGAGGAGGCGCCCGCGCCGTTCCTCACCGAGGAGCAGAACGCCGAACTCTACCGGGCGTCCAAGGAGATCCTGGCGCGCGCCGGGTACGTGGGCGCGGGCACCTGCGAGTTCCTGGTGGCCGAGGACGGCACCATCTCGTTCCTGGAGGTCAACACCCGGCTCCAGGTCGAGCACCCGGTCACCGAGGAGGTCACCGGCATCGACCTGGTGCGCGAGCAGTTCCGGATCGCCCGGGGGGAACGGCTGGACTACCCGGACCCGGTGCCGCGCGGGCACTCGGTCGAGTTCCGGATCAACAGCGAGGACCCCGGCCGGGGCTTCCTGCCCGCGCCGGGCACGGTCACCGCGTTCGACCCGCCGTCGGGCCCGGGGATCCGGCTGGACGCGGGCGTGGCCGCCGGCACGGTGGTCGGCGCGGCCTGGGACTCGTTGCTGGCCAAGCTGATCGTCACCGGCGCGACCCGCGAGCAGGCGCTGCGCCGGGCCGCCCGCGCGCTCGCCGAGTTCCGGGTGGACGGGGTGCCCACCACGATCCCGTTCCACCGCGCGGCGGTGGCCGACCCGGCCTTCGCCGAGGACTTCACCGTCCACACGCGCTGGATCGAGACCGGGTTCGACAACCGCGTCCCGCCCTACGAGGACGCGACCGCGCCGACCGCCGAGCCGCCGCGCGAGACCGTCGTGGTGGAGATCGACCGGCGACGCCTGGAGATCTCGCTGCCCGCCGCGGTGCCCGCGCCGCGCGGCGGGGTCGCCACGGCGGTGCGCAAACCGCGTGCCGCCCGGCGGGCCGCGCCGAGCGGCGAGCACCTGGTGTCGCCGATGCAGGGCACCGTCGTGAAGGTCGCGGTCGAGGAGGGGCAGCACGTCGACATCGGCGACCCGGTGGTCGTCGTGGAGGCGATGAAGATGGAACAGCCCCTGGTCGCGCACCGGGCGGGCCGGGTCCGCGAGCTGGCCGCCGAGGTGGGCGCGGCCGTCGCGGCCGGTGCCGCGCTCTGCCGCATCGCCGACTGAGCGGTGCGGTCCACGAACTGCCCGGGGAGGGACTGATGGACGCTTCGGTGATCGTCGTGGGGGCAGGCCCCGCCGGTCTCGTGCTGGCCGGCGAACTGCGCCTGGCCGGGATCGACGTGATCGTGCTGGACCGGCTGCCCGAGCGGACCGGCGAGTCGCGCGGCATCGGGTTCACCATCCGCACCGCGGAGGTGTTCGACCAACGCGGCCTGCTGCCGAGGTTCGGGGAGATCGAGACCGGGACGTTCGGGCACTTCGGCGGCATCCCGCTGGACTTGGGCGTGCTGGGCACGGTCCGCGAGTCGGCCAAGACCGTGCCGCAGTCCGCCACCGAGGCCGTGCTGGAGGGCTGGGCGCACGGGCTGGGCGTGGACGTCCGGCGCGGCGTGGAGTTCGTCGGGTTCACCGAGGACGCCGACGGGGTGACCGTCACCGTGGCGGGCACCAGCCGCTCGCTGCGGGCCCGCTACCTGGTCGGCTGCGACGGCGGCCGCAGCACCGTGCGCAAGCTCGCCGGGTTCGACTTCCCCGGCACCGACGCCACCACCGAGCTGTTCCTGGCCGACGTGCGCGGGGTGGAGATCGAGCCGAGGATGATCGGCGAGCAGGTGCCCGGCGGGATGGTGATGGCCGCCCGGCTGCCCGACGGGACGCACCGGATCATCGTCGGCGAACGCGGCACGCCGCCGCGCCGCCGGTCCGGCCCGCCGGCGTTCGCCGAGGTCGCCGACATCTGGAAGCGGCTCACCGACACCGACATCTCGCACGCCGAACCGGTGTGGGTGAGCGCGTTCGGCGACGCCGCCCGCCTGGTGACCGAGTACCGGCGCGGCCGGGTGCTGCTCGCGGGCGACGCCGCCCACGTGCACCTGCCCGCCGGCGGGCAGGGCATGAACACCGGCATCCAGGACTCGGTGAACCTGGGCTGGAAGCTCGCCGCCGTGCTGCGCGGCACCGCGCCGCCGTCGCTGCTGGACAGCTACCACGAGGAGCGGCACGCGGTCGGCGAGGCGCTGCTGGCCAACACCCGCGCGCAGAGCGCGTTCATCCTGGGTGGCGCGGAGGTCGCGCCGGTCCGCGCGGTGCTGGCCGAGCTGCTGCGCTACCCGGAGGTGCAGGCGCACCTGGCCGCCCGGGTGAGCGGCCTGGACATCCGCTACGACGTGGGCGGCGGCGCGAACCCGCTGCTCGGCCTGCGGATGCCGCACCTGGAACTGACCCGCGGCGGCCACCGCACGCACAGCGCCGCGCTGCTGCGGTCCGGCCGCGGTGTCCTGCTCGACCTGGGGGACAACGCAGTCCTGCGCCGCCGGGCGGCGCCCTGGTCGGACCGGATCGACATCGTCACGGCGACCCCGCTGTCGACGCCCGCCGGGGACACCTCGGCGGTGCTGATCCGGCCCGACGGCCACGTGGCCTGGGCCGCGCCCGGAAGCCACCACGACCTGCCGTCGGCCCTGGACCGCTGGTTCGGGCCGGCCGGCTGACCTGACGGAGACAGCATGCACAGCACCCTGATCGTGGCCCGAATGCGGCCGGAGTCGGCGGAGGACGTCGCCGCCCTGTTCCACGCGTTCGACCAGTCCGAGATGCCGCACCGGATGGGCACCCGCCGGCGGCAGCTCTTCTCCTACCGGGGCCTGTACTTCCACCTGCAGGACTTCGACGGGGACAACGGCGGCGAGCTGATCGAGGAGGCCAAGACCGATCCGCGGTTCGTCGCGATCAGCCAGGACCTCAAGCCGTTCATCGACGCCTACGACCCGCAGACCTGGCGCTCGCCCGCCGACGCGATGGCGAGCCGGTTCTACCACTGGAGCACACCGTGACCCGTCGCGTGGTGATCACCGGGGTGGGCGTGACCGCGCCCGGCACACCCGGTGTGAAGAGCTTCTGGGACCTGCTGACCGCCGGGCGCACCGCGACCCGCCGCATCTCGTTCTTCGACCCCTCGCCGTTCCGCTCGCAGGTGGCGGCCGAGGTCGACTTCGACGCCGAGGCGCACGGCCTGACCCCGCAGGAGATCCGGCGGATGGACCGGGCCGCCCAGTTCGCGGTGGTCACCGCGCGGGAGGCGATCGAGGACAGCGGCCTGGAGTTCCAGGTGCTGGACCCGGGCCGGGTCGGCGTGACGATCGGCAGCGCGGTCGGCGCGACCACCGGGCTCGACCGCGAGTACCGGACGGTCAGCGACGGCGGCCGGCTCGACCTCGTGGACCACGAGTACGCCGTGCCGCACCTCTACAACTACCTGGTGCCCAGCTCGTTCGCGACCGAGGTGGCGTGGGCGGTGGGCGCGGAAGGGCCCAGCACGGTCGTGTCCACCGGCTGCACGTCCGGCCTGGACGCGATCGGGTACGCGGCCGACGTGATCCGGGACGGCGCGGCGGACGTGATGGTCGCGGGTGCGACCGACGCGCCGATCTCGCCGATCACCGTGGCCTGCTTCGACGCCATCAAGGCCACCACCCCGCGCAACGACGACCCGGAGCACGCCTCGCGCCCGTTCGACGCCTCCCGCAACGGGTTCGTGATGGGCGAGGGCGCGGCGGTGTTCGTGCTGGAGGAGCTGGAGAGCGCCCGCCGGCGCGGTGCCAAGGTCTACGCCGAGGTGGCGGGCTACGCGACCCGCTCCAACGCGTTCCACATGACCGGGCTGCGGCCGGACGGCCGGGAGATGGCCGAGGCGATCCGGGTGGCGCTGGCCGAGGCCCGGCTCGACCCCGACCAGGTCGACTACGTCAACGCGCACGGCTCGGGCACCAAGCAGAACGACCGCCACGAGACCGCCGCGTTCAAGCGCGCGCTCGGCGAGCACGCCTACCGCGTGCCGGTCAGCTCGATCAAGTCCATGGTGGGCCACTCGCTGGGCGCGATCGGTTCCATCGAGGTGGCCGCGTCGGTGCTGGCCATGCAGCACGACGTGGTGCCGCCGACGGCCAACCTGCACACCCCCGACCCGGAGTGCGACCTGGACTACGTGCCGCTGGTCGCGCGGGACTGGAAGACCGACGCGGTGCTGTCGGTGGGCAGCGGGTTCGGCGGGTTCCAGAGCGCGGTCGTGCTGGCCGACCCCGAGCGGGGCGACCGGTGACCCGGGTCGTGGTGACCGGGCTGGGCGTCACCGCCCCGACCGGCCTGGGCGTCGAGCGGTACTGGGCGAACACCCTGGCCGGGGTGAGCGGGCTGGGCCGGATCACCCGGTTCGACCCGTCGCGGTACCCGGCCCGGCTGGCGGGCGAGATCCACGACTTCGCCGCCGAGGACCTGCTGCCGGGCCGGCTGCTGCCGCAGACCGACCGGATGACCCGGATCGCGCTGGTCGGCGCGGACTGGGCGTTCGCCGACGCCGACCTGGTGCCGGCCGACCTGCCGGACTACGACGTCGGCGTGATCACCGCGAGCCACTCCGGCGGGTTCGAGTTCGGCCAGAACGAGCTGAAGGCGTTGTGGAGCAAGGGCGGCCAGTACGTCAGCGCCTACCAGTCCTTCGCCTGGTTCTACGCGGTCAACAGCGGCCAGATCTCCATCCGCAACGGGCTGCGCGGCCCGAGCAGCGTGGTCGTCTCCGACCAGGCGGGCGGTCTGGACGCGGTGGCGCAGGCCCGCCGGCAGATCCGCAAGGGCACCTCGGTGGTGCTGGCGGGCGCGGTCGACGCGTCGATCTGCCCGTGGGGCTGGGTGGCGCAGCTGGCGGGCGGGCGGCTCAGCGAGCAGGACGACCCGACGCGGGCCTACCTGCCGTTCGACGACCACGCCGCCGGGCACGTCCCCGGCGAGGGCGGCGCGCTGCTGGTGCTGGAGGACGCGGAGCACGCCCGTGCGCGGGGTACCCGGGTCTACGGCGAGATCGCCGGCCACGCGTCCACGGTGGACCCCGCGCCGGGCAGCGGCCGCGCGCCCACGCTGCGCAAGGCGATCGAGCTGGCGCTGGCCGACGCGGACGCGACACCCGACGAGATCGGCGTGGTGTTCGCCGACGCGGCGGCCGTGCCGGAACTGGACCGGGCCGAGGCGGAGGCGGTCGCCGAGGTGTTCGGGCCGCGCGCGGTCCCGGTGACCGCGCCGAAGACCGCCACCGGCCGGCTGTACTCGGGGGCCGCGCCGCTGGACCTGTCCGCCGCGCTGCTGGCCATCCGGGACGGCGTGATCCCGCCGACCGTCCACACCTCCGCTTCCGAACGCTACGAACTCGACCTGGTGACCGGCGCGCCGCGCCGCGCGGAGCTGTCCGCCGCGCTCGTGGTGGCCCGGGGCCAAGGCGGCTTCAACTCGGCGATGGTCGTGCGCGCCGCGCGCTGACCCACACGAAAGGACGACCATGTCGGTCGAATTCACCATCGAAGACCTCAAGCGGATCCTCCGCGAGGGCGCGGGCGCCGACGAGGGCGTCGACCTCGACGGCGACATCGCCGCCGCCGACTTCGAGGAGCTGGGCTACGAGTCGCTGGCGCTGCTGGAGACCGGCGGCCGGATCGAGCGCGAGTACGGCATCACGCTCGACGAGGAGGCGCTGGCCGAGGCCCGCACCCCCGCCGCGCTGGTGGACCTCGTCAACGCACACCTCGCCGCGCACGCGGTCTGAACTCACCGGGGGAGTGGACATGACCAACGACGGCAGGGTTGCCCTGGTCACCGGGGCGACCAGCGGTATCGGCCTGGCTTCGGCCCGGCAGCTCGGCGCGCAGGGGCACCGGGTGTTCCTCTGCGCCCGGGGCGAGGAGGCGCTGGAGCGCACCGTCGAAGACCTCCGGGGCGAGGGCCTGGACGTCGACGGGATCACCGGTGACGTGCGGGAGAAGGACGACATCGCCAACGTCGTCCAGTCCGCGGTGGACCGGTTCGGTCCGGTGGACGTGCTGGTCAACAACGCGGGTCGCAGCGGTGGCGGGGTCACCGCCGACATCGCCGACGACCTGTGGCTCGACGTCATCGCCACCAACCTCACCAGCGTCTTCCTGGTCACCCGCGAGGTGCTCAACGCGGGCGGGATGCGGGCCAAGGAACGCGGCCGGATCATCAACATCGCGTCGACGGCGGGCAAGCAGGGTGTGGTGCTGGGTGCGCCGTACTCGGCGTCGAAGCACGGTGTCGTGGGGTTCACCAAGGCGTTGGGCAACGAGTTGGCGCCGACCGGGATCACGGTGAACGCGGTGTGCCCGGGTTATGTGGAAACGCCGATGGCGCAGCGGGTCCGGCAGGGGTACGCGGCGGCCTACGACACCACCGAGGACGCGATCCTGGAGAAGTTCCAGGCGAAGATCCCGCTCGGCCGCTACTCCACGCCCGACGAGGTCGCCGGCCTGGTCGGCTACCTGGCCTCGGACATCGCCGGTTCGATCACCGCGCAGGCGCTCAACGTCTGCGGCGGCCTGGGCAACTTCTGACCCCCGACTCTCGTGAGGAGACCCGCATGACCGGCCACCCCGTCCGCGAGGTCGAGCACGGCATCACCGTGCAGGCCGCGCCCGAGGACGTCTACCGGCTGCTGGCCGAGGTGGAGAACTGGCCGCGCCTGTTCCCGCCCTCGGTCTACGTCGACTACCTGGAGCGCGACGGCGACCACGAGCGGATCCGGATCTGGGCCACCGCCAACGGCGAGCCGAAGAACTGGGCGTCGCGGCGCGTGCTCGACCCGGCGAACCTGCGCATCACCTTCACCCAGGAGGTGTCCGCGCCGCCGATCGCCGAGATGAGCGGCACGTGGATCATCGAACCGCTGGGCCAGGACGAGACCCGGCTGCGGCTGCTGCACACCTACCGCGCGATCGACGACGACCCCGAGGGGCTGGCGTGGATCGACGAGGCGGTGGACCGCAACAGCAACGCCGAGCTGCCCTCGTTGAAGGCCAACGTGGAGCTGGCCACCCGGACCGCCGAACTCACGCTGTCCTTTGTGGACAGCGTGCGGATCGACGGCTCGGCCAAGGACGTCTACGACTTCGTCAACGACGCCGCGCGGTGGCAGGAACGCCTGCCGCACGTGGCGTCGGTGACGCTGACCGAGGACACCCCGGGCCTCCAGGTGCTGCGCATGGAGACCTTGACCAAGGACGGCTCGTCGCACACCACCGAGTCGGTCCGGGTCTGCTTCCCGCACCAGAAGATCGCCTACAAGCAGACCACCCTGCCCGCCCTGATGAGCCTGCACACCGGCTACTGGACGTTCGAGGAGGGCGAGGACGGCGTCACCACGGCGAGTTCGCAGCACACCGTGATCCTCAACGCCGACAACATCGCCGCGGTCCTCGGGCCGGACGCGGGCGTGCCCGAGGCGCGGCAGTTCATCCGGGACGCGCTGGGCAACAACAGCCGGGCGACCCTGGGCCACGCCAAGGTCTACGCGGAAGCGCGGCGCTAGGCGGATGGACACCGACGTCGTGGTGGTGGGCGCGGGCCCGGTCGGCCTGCTGCTGGCGGGCGACCTGTGCGCGGGCGGCGCGCGGGTCACCGTCGTGGAACGGCTGGCCGCGCCCACCACCGAGTCCCGCGCCTCGACGCTGCACGCCCGGACCATGGACGTGCTGGCCGAGCGGGACGTGCTGGGCCGGCTCGGCCGGCTGCCCGGCGGCGGGCCCGGCCACTTCGGCGGCCTGCCGCTGGACCTGACCCTGGCCGACCCCGGGCACCGGTTCGCCGGCCAGTGGAAGTGCCCGCAGACCCTGCTGGAACGGGTGCTGCACGAGCGGGCCGTGGAATCGGGCGCGCGGGTGCGGCGGGGCGCGGAGCTGCTCGGCCTGACCGAGGTGGACGACGGGGTCGAGGCCGAGGTGGCCGAGGGCGGCCGACGCCGCCGGATCACCGCGTCCTACCTGGTCGGCTGCGACGGCGAGGACAGCGCGGTGCGCGTGCTGGGCGGGTTCGACTTCCCCGGCGCGGACGCGACCCGGGAGATGCTGCGGGCCGACGTCGAGGGCCTGGACATCCCGAACCGGCGGTTCGAGCGGCACCCGAACGGACTGGCCACCGCGCTGCGCTGGCCCGACGGCAGCACGCGGGTGATGGTCCACGTGTTCGGCGCGGCCCCGCGACCGCGCACCCCGGACTTCGCCGAGATCGCCGCCGCCTGGCGGCACGTGACCGGCGAGGACATCGCGCACGGCACACCGACCTGGCTCAACGCGTTCGACGACACCAGCCGGCAGGCCCGGCACTACCGGCGCGGCCGGGTGCTGCTCGCGGGCGACGCCGCGCACCGCCAGATGCCGGTCGGCGGCCAGGCGCTCAACCTGGGCCTCCAGGACGCCGCCGAACTCGGCGGCCGGCTGCTCGGGGCACTGGCCGGGCGGCCGGACCTGGCCCGCTACGACACCGCCCGGCACGCGGTCGGTGCGCGCACGCTGACCAACATCCGGGCGCAGTCGCTGCTGCTGCTCGGCGGGCCGGAGGTGGAGCCGCTGCGCGACGTGGTGGCCGACCTCATGCGGTTCGACGTCGTCCGCGCGCACCTGGCCCGCATGATCAGCGGCCTCGACGGGCCGCCCACCGCAGACCTGGAGGAGACCACCATGGGCAAGCTCGACGGGAAGACCGCGCTGGTCACCGGCTCCAGCCGGGGCATCGGCCGGGCCACCGCGCAACGGCTCGCGGAGGAGGGCGCGCTGGTCGCGGTCCACTACGCGGCCAACGAGGACGCCGCGAACGAGACCGTGGCGCTGATCGAGAAGGACGGCGGCCGGGCGTTCGCGGTGCGCGCCGAACTCGGCAAGCCGGGCGACGTGCACGAGTTGTTCCTCGGCCTGGAGGAGGGCCTGCGCGAGCGGACCGGCGGCACCACGCTGGACGTGGTGGTCAACAACGCGGGCGCGCAGACCGCGGCCGGGGTCGCGCCCGAGGACGTGACCCCGGAGGAGTTCGACCGGCTGTTCGCGGTCAACGCCAAGGCCCCGTTCTTCATCGTGCAGCGGGCGCTGGCGCTGCTGCCCGACGGCGGCCGGATCGTCAACATCTCCTCCGGCCTGACCCGGTTCGCCAACCCCGAGCAGGTGGCGTACTCGATGACCAAGGGCGCGATCGAGCAGATCACCCTGCACTTCGCCCGCCACCTCGCGCCGCGCGGCATCACCGTGAACACGGTCGCGCCCGGCATCACCGACAACGGCAGCCCGGTGTTCGACATCCCCGAGGCGGTCGAGGCGATGGCGCAGCTGTCGGCCTTCAAGCGGGTCGGCAAGGCCCGCGACGTGGCCGACGTGGTGGCGTTCCTGGCCACCGACGACGCCCGGTGGATCACCGGCGCGTTCATCGACGCCAGCGGCGGCACGCTGCTCGGCTGACCGCCCGTCGCGACCGCAGTGGGGGAGGCAGACCATGACCACCGTCCGCGAACCGACCGGGTTCGCCGAGCAGATCGACGCGCTGACCGCGCTCAAGGAGCTGACCAGGACCGGCGCCGACCCGCGCGCCACGCAACGCCAGCACGCCAAGGGCAAGCTCACCGCGCACGAGCGGATCGGGCTGCTGCTGGACAAGGACAGCTTCACCGAGATCGAGCCGCTGCGCCGGCACCGCGCCACCGGGTTCGGCCTGGAGGCCAAGCGCCCGCACGGCGACGGCGTGGTCACCGGGTGGGGCACCGTCGAAGGTCGCCGCGTCTTCGTCTACGCGCACGACTTCCGGGTGTTCGGCGGCGCGCTCGGCGAAGCGCACGCGGAGAAGATCCACAAGGTGATGGACCTCGCCGTCTCGGCCGGCGCGCCGCTGGTGTCGCTCAACGACGGCGCGGGCGCGCGGATCCAGGAAGGCGTGTCGGCGCTGGCCGGCTACGGCGGGATCTTCCGCCGCAACGTCCGGGCGTCCGGGGTGATCCCGCAGATCAGCGTGATGCTCGGGCCGTGCGCGGGCGGCGCGGCGTACTCGCCGGCGCTGACCGACTTCGTGTTCGCGGTCCGCGAGGTCTCGCAGATGTTCATCACCGGGCCGGACGTGGTGCGGGCGGTGACCGGCGAAGAGGTCTCGATGGAGGACCTGGGCGGCGCGGACGTGCACGGCGGCGTGTCCGGGGTGGCGCACTTCGTCCACCCGGACGAGGAGTCGTGCCTGGCGGACGTGCGGCTGCTGCTGTCCATGCTGCCCGCCAACAACCGCGAGCTGCCGCCCGTGGTGCGCGGGGACGACCCGGCCGACCGGCGCGCCCCCGCGCTGCTGGACACCGTCCCGGTCGACGCGTCGCGCGCCTACGACGTGCGGGACGTGATCGAGGAGATCGTCGACGACGGCGACCTGCTCGAAGTGCACGCGCTGTGGGCCCCGAACCTGGTGTGCGCGTTCGCCCGGCTGGACGGCCGGCCGGTCGGGATCGTCGCGAGCCAGCCCGCCGCGCTGGCCGGCGTGCTCGACATCAAGGCCAGCGAGAAGGGCGCGCGGTTCGTCCAGTTCTGCGACTCCTTCAACATCCCGCTGCTGACCCTGGTCGACGTGCCGGGGTTCCTGCCGGGCGTGGACCAGGAGCACGACGGCATCATCCGGCGCGGCGCGAAGCTGCTCTACGCGTACTGCAACGCGACCGTGCCCAGGGTGTCCGTGGTGCTGCGCAAGGCTTACGGCGGCGCGTACATCGTGATGGACTCGCGTTCCATCGGTGCCGACGTCGCGTTGGCGTGGCCCACCAACGAGATCGCGGTGATGGGCGCGGAAGCCGCCGCCGACGTGGTGTTCCGGCGGGAGATCGCCGCCGCCGACGACCCGGAGCGCACCCGCCGGGAGCGGATCGACCAGTACCGCGAGGAGCTGGTGCACCCGTTCTACGCCGCCGAGCGCGGCCTGGTGGACGACGTGATCGACCCGCGCGACACCCGCCCGGCGCTGATCGGCGCGTTCGCCATGTTGGAGACCAAGGACGCGGACCTGCCGCGCCGCAAGCACGGGAACCCGCCCCAGTGACCGGCCCGCGCCCCGCGCTGCTGCGGGTGGAGAAGGGCGAGCCGGACCTGCTGGAACTCGCCGCGCTGGCCGCCGTGCTGCGCCGGGCCCTCGACCCGCCCGACCCGGTGGACCGGGCGCCGAGGCGGGCCGGGTGGCGGCGACCGGAACGCGCCCCCGGGTCGGCCGGGGCCGGGGGCTGGCGGAACTGAAATGGAGACCACGATGGACGTCGGATTCCTCTTCGACCTGCGCAACCCCGCCCGGTGGGCCCGGCCGTGGGCCGACCACTACGCGCGCTCGCTGGAGCTGTGCGAGGAGGCGGACCTGCGCGGCGCGGGTGGGGTGTGGTTCACCGAGCACCACCTGTTCGACGACGGCTACCTCCCGCAGCCGCTGACGTTCGCGGCGGCCGCGGCGGCCCGCACCCGCACCGCCCGGATCGGCACGGCCGTGGTGCTGCCCGCGCTGCGCAAGCCGGCGCAGCTCGCCGAGGAGGCCGCGGTGGTCGACCTGATCAGCGGCGGCCGGCTGGAACTCGGGCTCGGTGCGGGGTACCGGGTGCCCGAGTTCGAGCTGTTCGGCGCGGACCACGGGCGCAAGTTCGCGGAGACCGAGCGGGTGATCCGGGAGGTGCGCCGGCTGTGGGACGAGGGTGGCGTCACGCCCGGCCCGGTGCAGGACCCGGTGCCGCTGTGGGGCGGTTTCTACGGGCCGCGCGGCGCGCGGCTGGCGGGCCGGCTGGGCATGGGGCTGCTGCACATCTCGCCGGAGATGTTCGGGCACTACCGGGAGGGCCTGGTCGAGGGCGGCCACGACCCGGCGAGCGCGCGGGTCGCCGACCTGCTGCCGGTGCTGCTGGCCGACGACCCGGACGCGGCGTGGCCCCGGATCGCGCCGCACCTGGCGCACCAGCAGAACACCTACCGCCGGGCGTCGGTCGAGGGCACCGACCACCCGGTGCCGCCGCTGCTGGAGCCCGGCGGGTCCCGCGACCGGCGCGAGACCGGGCCGTGGGGCGCGCTGGAGGTCATGACCCCGCAGGAGGCCGCCGACCGGATCCGCGAACGCACCCACGGGCTGCCGGTGCGCCACGTGGTGTTCTGGGCGACCGTCGCGGCCATGCCGGACGACCTGGTCACCCGGCACATCGAGCTGGCGAGCCAACAGCTCGCGCCGCTGCTCAACGCGCGGGAACCCGCCCGTGCCTGAGGGGACGGGGTGGGACCGCCGGGCCTGGGCGCTGCTGTTCGTGCTGTCCGGGAACATGCTGCTCGACGCCGTCGAGGTGGCGGTGGTGCTGCCCGCGCTCGCGCCGATCGGCGCGGAGTTCGGCCTGCCGCCGGCCGGCGCGCAGTGGGTGATGAGCGGGTTCGCGCTCGGCTTCGCCCTGCTGCTGGTGCCCGGCCCCCGGCTGGCCGCCCGGTTCGGCCGCCGCGAGGTCTACCTGGCCGCCCTGCTGGGGTTCGCGGCGGTCTCGGTGGTCGGCGGCCTGGCCGGCTCGCCCGAGGTGCTGATCGCGAGCCGCGTGGTCAAGGGGTTCTGCGCCGCGCTCACCGCGCCCGCGGGCCTGGCGATCATCGTGGCGGTGTTCGACGGGCCGGCGCGGCGGCGCGCGGTCTCGGTGTACTCGCTGTTCGGCGCGGCCGGGTTCACCGTGGGCCTGCTGCTGTCGGGGGTGCTGTCCGGCATCAGCTGGCACTGGACGTTCCTGTTCCCCGCGCCGATCGCGCTGGTGCTGTTCGCCGCCGGGCTGCGGGTGATCCCGCGCGCGCCGGCGAGCGCGCCGCCGCCGTCGGCGTCGTCGGCCGTGCTGCGCGACGGCTCGCTGCTGCGGGCCGGGGTCGGCGCGTTCGTGCTGAACGGGACCTACATCGGCCTGCTGCTGCTGGTCACCGTGCAGTTGCGGGAGGTGGAGCCCTGGCTGCTCGCGGTCGCGCTGCTGCCCGCCAGCCTGCCGCTGGTGTTCGCCGCGCCGCACGGGGCCCGGCTGGTGCGGCGGTTCGGCACCGGCCGGCTGATCGCGGCCGGCGCGCTGTGCTCGTTGGCGGGCAACGCTTTCTACCTCGTGCGGCCGCAGCCGTACGCGACCGGCGTGCTGCCGGTGCTGCTGCTGGTCGAGGCGGGGTTCGTGCTGTCGTTCGTGGCGCTCAACGTGCAGGCGACGGCGACCGTGCCGGCCGACCTGCGCGGTGCCGCCGTGCCGGTCTACCAGACGTTCGTCCAGTTCGGCTCGGTCGTGTTCCTGCCCCTGGCGGCGTTCCTGCCGGTCCCGGCGGCGACCGCGCTGCTCACCTCGGCGGCGGCGGTCGGCGCGGTCGTGGCGCTCACCGGCCTCCGCGCCCCCACCACCGGAAAGGTCCCGTCATGAGCCCGCTCACGCTCGTGGTGGTCGTCGGCAGCGTCCGCGACACCAGGTTCGCGCCCACCGCCGCCGAGTGGTTCGCCGACCAGGCCCGCCACCACCCGGACTTCCGGGTCGAGGTCGTCGACCTGCTCGACCACCCGTTGCCGCTGGTGCTGCCCGCGCCCGGCCACGAACCCGACGAGGCCACCGCGCGCGTCCGGGACGCGCTGGGCGCGCGCCTGGCCGCCGCCGACGCGTTCGTGCTCGTCACGCCCGAGTACAACCACGCGCCGCCCGCCGCGCTCAAGAACGCGATCGACTGGTTCAACGCCGAGTGGAACGCCAAACCGGTCGGGTTCGTGTCCTACGGCGGGATGAGCGGCGGCCTGCGCGCGGTCGAGCACCTGCGGCACGTGTTCGCCGAACTGCACGCCACGACCGTGCGCGAGTCGGTCAGCTTCACCAACGTGTGGAACGTCTTCCAGGACGGCGCGCCCCGCGACGGCGGGGAGAGCGCGATCGCCGCCAAGGTGCTGCTCGACCGCCTGGCGTGGTGGGGCCAGGCCCTGCGCGCCGCCCGCGCCGAACGCCCCTACCAGCGCTGAACCCGAGAGGTGAGTCCCGTGACCGCTGTCCACGACCGGCCGTTCCGCTTCGGCCTGTGCCTGTTCAGCCCCGTCGAACGCGCCGACTGGGTGCGGAAGGTGAAGCTGGCCGAGGAACTGGGCTACGACGTGGTGTCGGTGTCCGACCACCTCGGGATGCCCGCACCGCTGCCCACACTGGTGCTCGCGGCCGAGGCCACCGAACGGGTGCGGATCGGGACCCTCGTCCTGAACACCACCTTCTACCAGCCGGAGGTGCTGGCCCGCGACGTCGAGACGATCGACCGGTACTCCGGCGGCCGGGTCGAGGTCGGCCTGGGCGCGGGCTACGACCGGCGGCAGTTCGACGCGGCGGGCCTGCCGTGGACCTCCGCCGCGGACCGGGTCGCGCACCTGGAGCGGACCGTCGAGCGGCTCAAGGCGCGGCCCGGACCGCCGGTGCTGATCGCCGGCCGAGGCGACCGGGTGCTCCGGCTGGCCGCCGCCCGCGCCGACGTCGTGGCGTTCACCGGCACGGTCCGGGTGCGCGACGGCGAGGGCCTGCGGCTGGGCGGCGTGGACGAGCTGGCCGCGCGGGTCGAATTCGTCCGGGAACTGCTCGGTGACCGAATCGACGAGGTCGAGCTGAACATTCCGGTGCACCGGGTTCTGCTGCCCGGCAGTGAACACGTGATCGCCGATGTGTGGCAGAATGATCTCGACCTCACCACCGACCAGCTGGTCGAGTTGCCGTCATTGCTGGTCGGCACGCCGGAGGAATGCGCGGAGCAGTTGCACCAGGCGCGGAAGCGATTCGGAATCAGCTACTTCAGCGTCCTGGAACCCGAGATGACGGCGTTCGCCCGGGTCATCGAGGCGCTGCGTTGAGACAGGCGTGCCGCGGTCACCGGAATAACCCGACCCACCCGAAACCATAACCAGGGAGCATGGCTTGACGAGGACATACGTGATCACGGGCGCCAGTGACGGCATCGGTGCGGCCGTGGCGCGCGAACTGTTCTCCCGGGGCGACCACGTGGTCGCGCTCGGGACCAACCAGGACAAGGGCGACGCGCTGGTCCGCGCGGCGGAGTCGGCACCGGGCAGCGTCGAGTTCATCCGGGCCGACCTGAGCCTGGTGTCGAACAACCGGCGGGTGGTCGAGTCGATCCTCGACGCCCACCCGAGCATCGACGGCCTGGTGCTGTGCGCGCGGTTCTTCCGCACCTACCGGTCGGTCACCGCCGAGGGCTTCGAGGACAACTTCGCCCTGTTCTACCTGAGCAGGCTGCTGTTCGGGTACGGGCTGCGGCCGGCGCTGGAGAAGGCCGACCGGCCGGTGATCGTCAACGTGGCCGGGCCCGGCCACGACACCCCGGTCGAGTGGCACGACCTGCAGAGCGCGCGCGGCTACGACGGCGTCCGCGCGATGTTCATGACCGGCCGGCTCGACGACCTGCACGGCGTGACCTTCGCGCAGCGCTACGGCGACGGGCCGGTCCGCTACGTCCTGTTCCACCCCGGCACGACCTCCACCGGATTCGTCGGCGAGTTCGACCCGCCGACCGCGGCGTACATCGAACAGCAGAAGGCATTGGCGAAACCGGCCACCGCGGTCGTGCCGCCGATCATCCGGCTGCTGGACAACCCGCCGAAAGAGCCGTTGAGCGCGTTCAACATGTACAGCGAACTCGGCCTGGGCGGCGGACTGTTCTCGCCGGCCGACGCCGAGCGGTTGGCGACGATCACCGACGAACTGCTGGAACGCGTTCGCGGATAGCCCACCGCGGCCCTCGACCGGCCCGCGCCGCATTCGGCGGCACGACCGCTCGGGGGCCGTTCGACAACCGAGAAAATCGATATCCGACACAATCGGGGGTGTCCGTGGATCTGCGATTGACCGGCCGGCGCGCGCTGGTCACCGGGTCGAGTTCCGGGATCGGCGCGGCGATCGCGGAACTGCTCGCCGCCGAGGGCGCGGACGTGGTGGTGCACGGGCGCGACCGGGCCCGTGCCGAGGCGCTCGCGGAGAAGCTGCGCGACCACGGCCGCCGGGTGGACGTGGCGCTCGGCGACCTGGCCACCGACGAGGGCGCGCAGGCCGTGGTCCGCGCGGTCGCCGAGGGCGGCGGGGTCGACGTGCTGGTGAACAACGCGGGCGGCACCGACCTGGTCCCGTGGAGCGCCGCGACGCCCGAGCTGTGGGCGAAGTCCTACCAGGTGAACGTGGTGTCCGCGGTGCGGATGATCCACGCGTTCGTGCCCGGGATGCGGGAGCGCGGCTGGGGCCGGGTGGTCCAGGTCGGCGGCGGGCTCGCGGTGCAGCCCATGCCGATGCAGCCGCAGTACTCCGCCGCGCTGGCCGCGCGGCACAACCTCGCGGTCTCCCTCGCCCGCGACCTCAAGGGCACCGGGGTGACCTCGAACGTGGTCGCGCCGGGCGCGATCATGGTCGAGTACATGCGGGACTGGCTGCGCGGGATCGGCCCCGACCGGGGCTGGGGCACCGACCTGGCCGGGATCGAGCGGCGGGCCGCGGAGGAGTGGGTGCCCAACGACATCGGGCGGTACGGGACGCCGGCGGAGGTGGCGGGCGCGGTGGGCTACCTGGTGAGCCCGCTCGCGGATTACGTGAACGGTGCCGTGCTCCGGGTGGACGGCGGGCACGTGCGGTCCTACTGAGTTCGAGCCGAGGTCGTGCCGGGTTCGCGCGGAGTGGTTCCGCGCGGGTTTTTCAGGGTTCGGATCCGGATTGTCGGGAACCAGTGGAGTGGAGACCGGAAATGGGTGGCGAACAGCAATCGGACGATCGGGGTCACGCGCCGCTGCTGCCCCGTGCGGCACTGGCCGACCCGCGCGGACTGGTCCAGCACCTGGCCGCCCTGAAATGGGCGTTCGGTGCCATCCGGGCATTCGTGGAACTCGGCGTGCCGGACCACCTGGCGGCCGGGCCGGCCACCGCCGCCGAACTCGCCGAGGCGCTCGACGTGGACGCGTCCCGGCTCGGCCGGGTGCTGGCGGCGGTCGCGTCGGCGGGCGTGCTGGACGAGGACGCGGCCGGCCGGTTCGCCCTCACCCCGGCCGCCGAGGGGCTGCGGACCGGGGACGCGGGCGGGTTCCGGGACGTGTTCCTGTTCTTCACCGACCCGCTGATGTGGCGCCCGCACGAGAACGTCGCGCACACCGTGCGGACCGGCCGGCCGGCGTTCGAGCACACCTTCGGCGGGCCGTTCTACGACCACCTGCGCGCCGACCCGGCGGCCTCCGGGCTGTTCGACCGGGCGATGGCGCAGAACGACGGCCCGGACACCTTCGCGCTGTTCGAGGGGCTGGAGTTCCGGCGGATCGCGGACGTCGGCGGCGGGCGCGGCAGCTTCCTGGCCGAACTGCTGCGGCGCAACCCCGGCCGGGAAGGCGCGGTGTGCGACCACCCGCTCGCGGTGGCCGGCGCGGCCGAGGAATTCCACCGGCACGGGGTCGCGGACCGGGCGGTCGCGATCGAGGCGGATTTCTTCCGGGAAATACCGTCGGGATTCGACGCCTACCTGGTGAAGCGCTCGTTGCAGAATTGGGACGACGCGTCGGCGGTGCGCGCGCTGTCGACCATTCGGCGGGCCATCGGCGACGACTCGGCGGCCCGCCTGCTGGTCGTCAACCACGTTCTCACCCGATCAGGCGTACCCGATCTCGGTAAGCTGTCGGATATCGAGATGATGGCCGTTCTCGGCGGTCGGGAAAGGGGGTGGTCGGACTGGACCAGGCTCGCCGCCGACGCGGGGTTCGCCCCGGTCGCCGAGCCCGAACCCGGCCGGCTGTCCCTGTTGACCTTCCGTCCGGCCTGACCGCCCGCCGAGGCGGCCCCCGGCGTGGCGGGCCGCGCCGGCCCGCCGACGCCCGTGCGGGCCCTTGGCACGCGCGGCGGGCGAGGTCGTCCCACACACGCGAACCCCCGGCCGGTACCGCGCGGCCGGGGGAATTTGGGGGGTACGTGGTGAAGCACGACGTCCAACCGGTCGGCCTCGCGTCGGCACCGGTCGAGCGCGGGCTGCCCGCCGGAACCGGCGGGCAGGTCCCGTCGCTGGACCGGGTGCGCCGGGCGCGGGCCGAACTCGTCGAACGCGGGCGCTGGGGCGAGGCCGACGAGATCGTGCGCGAGGTGATCGAGATGGTGCTCGCCACGCCGACCGGCGCGCGCGGCCCGCAGCTGGGCGGCCTGGTCTACGTGCCGGGCAGCCCAGCCCCGGACAGCGCCGACTGCGCGAGCGCCGACCTCACCGGCATCCCCGAGGAGCAGCGGCTGGCCATCCTGGCCGTCCAGCTCGCCAACCGGGGCACCGACCGGGCGCAGACCCTGGCCACCGCGCGGCGGCTGCTCGCCCTGCCGGGGTGGCGCGGCGCGGGCGCGCTGTGGTGCGGCGTGCTCGCCCTCGGCTACGGCGACCGGCTCGACGAGGCGATGGACCGGTGCGTGCGGGCCATGCGCGAGACCGGGCCGGGCGGTTCCGCCGACACGCGCGGCGTGGTCGCCCTGCTGATGGCCCGGCTGATGTGGCTGGCGGGCGACCCGGCGGGCGCGGCCCGGGTGCTGACGGGTTCGTTGCGGCACAACGTCTGCGAGCAGGTGCGCGGCGTCGCGGTCGCCTGGCTGGTGGCCGCCCTGGTCGACCTGGGCGAACTCGACCGCGCGCAAGACCTGCTGCTGGAGCACGATTTCGGCGGCCGGCTGATCGGCGTGCAGGACCGCGCCGAGCTGTTCCTGGCGCGCGGCGCGCTGCACTTCGCGCTCGGCCAGTTCGAGCGCGCCCTGGAGGACTTCCTGGACTGCGGCCGGGAGCTGGCCCGCTGGGGCGTGAACAACCCGGCGGTCTCCCCGTGGCGGTCCAAGGCGGCGGTGTGCGCGAACGCGCTGGGCCGCACCGACCTGGCCCGCGCGCTGGTGTCCAAGGAGATGGCGGCGGCCCGGCGCTGGGGCAACCCCCGGCTGGTGGGCCTGGCGACCCACGCGGCGGCCGTGGTGGCGGGCTCGGACCCGGAGGCGTTGCGCGCCGCGGCGGCCGTGCTGGAGGACAACCACGCGCTCGGCGAGTCCCTCGGCGCGCGTTACGACCTGGCGCTGGCGCTGGGCACGCACGACCGGTACGACGAGGCCAGGGTGACCTTGGAGCAGGTGCGCGACACCGCCCGGCGCACCGGCTACCGGCTGTTCGCCGGCCGCGCCGAGGCCGCGCTGACCAGGATGACCACCCTGGACGGCGCGGGCGGGCTCACCAGGCAGGAGCGCAAGATCGGCGAACTGGCCCGCACCGGGCGCAGCAACCGGCAGATCGCCGAGGAGCAGTACCTCACCGTGCGCACGGTCGAGTTCCACCTGTCGCGGGTGTACCGCAAGCTCGGCATCGCGGGCCGGCGCGACCTCAAGACGATCCTGACACCGCTGTCCTGAGCGCCGGGACGACGGCGGCGCGCGTGCGCAGCGCGTGCCGCCGGTACTCGGCCGGGCCGATCCCGTACGCGGCCCGGAACGCCCGGCTGACGTGCGGGGCGTCCAGCAGCCCCCAGCGGGCGGCGAGGGCGGCCACCGTGCGGCCCGCCAGGCGCGGGTCCTCCAGGTCCTGGCGGAGCCGGTCCAGCCGCCGGGCCCGGATCCACGAGGACAGCGGCTGGTCCTGCCCGGTGAACAGCCGGTGCACGTACCGCACCGAGACGCGGTGCGCCCGCGCGACCGTGCGCGGGGAGAGGTCGGGGTCGGACAGGTTCGCCTCGCAGTAGGCGAGCATCCGGTCCAGCAGCGGCGCCCGGCCGTCCACCGGAGCCTCCCGGCCGGTGAACACCAGCGCGATCATGTCCACCAGCGAGTCGGCCAGCCGCTGCCCGCCGTGCGCCACCCCGACGTCGAGTTCGTCGGCCAACCCGGTGAAGAAGCCCGCCACCAGCCGCCGCACACCCCGCCCGGTCGCCTTGGGCGTGGCGACGGCCAGGCGCAGCGCGTCGGCGTCGGCGGCGAAGTACTCGCGGGGGCAGGTGACCACGATGGTCCGGAAGTCGTCCTGCGGGCGCAGCGCCGGGTCGCTGTGGACGAGGGTGTAAGGCCGGGTCGTGTCGTAGACGGCCATGTCGCCGGGCAGCATCACGTTGCGCCGGTCGTCCTGCGCGACCACCATCCGGCCCGAGACCTGCAACGCCACCTTGTACACGTCGTTGTCGGTCGAGCTGATCCGCCGGTGGTCGCGGCGCACCGTCAGCGCCGACGTCCGCAGGTCCGAGACCAGCAGCCCGCCGACGTGCTCGGCGCGGATGGCCGCCCGCATCGACCCGGGGTCGTTGGCGGTGATGGCCAGCGGCGCGAACGCGGTCGACGCGGCGTTCTGGAACTCCTCCAGGCGCTGCCGCGGTGTGCCGGCGGGATCCGTGGCGAAGTCGGTCAACTCGTCACCTGCCTCCGTACCGTTCGCACCACGGTACTGCGCGTGACCGGACGAGTACGCGGAACGACAAGAACCGGTGCACCCGCCGGCGGTCCGGCACCGGGAACGGCCCGTACGGTGGTCGTCCGGTCGGCCGTCCCGAGGGCGACCGCGACCGGGCGGCACCGGCGGTCGAGGGGTTCGCCGGTGCCACCCGGGAACGGCTACGCGTTGGCCGGTTCCCGCTCGGCGTCGACCTGCGGCACCGGCGCGGGCGTGCGGGCCCGCCACCGGAGGAACCCGGCGTAGGCCAGCGCGCACAACAGACCCAGCACCGCGAGCACGCTGCCCAGCGGCAGTCCCGGCGGCGTCCAGCGGATCGCGACCTGCCCGCCGTCGACGTCGGCCGGCAGGTCGACCACGAGCAGCCCGGCCGGACCCTGCCGGGTGGCCAGCTCGCGCCCGTCCAACTCCGCCCGGTAACCCGGCCACGCCAGCCGCGCGAACACCAGCGACCCGGCCCGCCCGCGCGGCTTGGTGAACCGCACCGACTCGTCCCGGTCGTCCGGCATGGCGTTCTCGGTGACCCGGACGCCTTCCGTGGCGTGCGAGAGCCGCCCGTCCGGCCACGGCAGCGGCTGCTCGCGGGTGAGCACCGTCTCCTTGTCCGACCGGAACGACACCCGCCAGCCGGCCGGCGGCTGGGCGTCCGGGCGGATCTCGTTCTCCACGATGACGCTGCGCACCCGGATCAGGTCGGCCAGGGTGCGCCCGTCGAGGTCGGTCGGCGCGAAGATCCGGTCGAGGCTGCCCGCGCACGTGCCGCCGTGGTAGGCCATGCAGGTCGCGTTGGCGAAATCGCGGAACTGCAACCCGGTGTACGAGCCGACCGACGACAGCCCCGCGACCAGCCCGACGTTGCCGGGCAGCACGGTGCCGACCGGGAACGTGGTGCCCTCGTGCGGCGGGAGCTGCGCGCGCAGCTCGTTGATCGAGCGGGGGAACTTGTGCTCCGCCACGTCGCCGTTGAACGGGAACCACGCCGTCTGCGCCACCAGCGCGGCGGCCACGCCGAGCACCAGCACCCCGTACATCGCCACCACCCGTCGGCGCGCCAGCCAGATCGCCAGCGTGGTGCCGACCACCAGCAGGCCGAGGGCGATCACGTGGTGCCGCCACTGCCACGGCCCGGCCGAGAACGTCAGGTACGCGGTGAGCGCCAGCGCGCCCGCGGTGATCAGCACCCGCCGCCGGAAGTGGTCCAGCCTGGGCCCGCCGGTCAGCAGGACCGCGAACAGCACGCCCGACGCCAGGTACACGACCTCCAGGTGCCGCAACGGGAACCGGAACATCCACATGTTCGACGGCCCGATCGCGAGCAGCAGGTAGACCGCCGCCACCGCGAACACCCCGGCCAGCGGACGCCACCGCTCGCGCAGCCGGCTCCAGTGCAGCCACGGCAGCAGCGGCAGGACGAACCACGCGAAGTACACCGACGGCGTGATCATCCGGATGCTGTGGCCGAAGCCGCGGATCATCGGCTGGTGGCTGGCCATGCTCAGGTTCAGCAGCTCCGACAGCCGGGGCATCAGCACGCCGTCGCTGGCGAAGCCCTGGCCCGCCCGCACGGTCACCGCCGAGCTGCCCAGCAGCGGCAGGTACACCAGCGGCACCAGCAGCGCCACCAGCCCGCCCACCACGAGCAGCCGCACCAGCGCCGGCCGGTCGTGCCTGACCCAGGACTCGACCAGCAGCGCGGACATCACCACGCACACGCCGACCAGCCCGTAGGGGTTGCCGGTGGTCACCGCGAGCGCCCCGAACAGGAACGCCCACAGCGGGCTGCCCGCGCCGCGCGCCATCCGCCGCGCCGCCCACCAGGTGAACGGCAACCAGGTGAACGCCATCAGACCGGCGGCCCACGTCGCGGTGTCGTAGTAGAGCGTGAACCCGCTGAACGGCAGCGCGATCGCGATCACCGCGGCCGGTCCGCGCCCCGCGCCGTACTCCCGGCACAGCAGGTAGACGCCCAGCGCCAGCAGCACCAGGAACTCGGTCTTCACCACGACCGCGGCCACCGCGAGGTCCTCGAACTGGTGGACCAGCACGAAGTTCGCCAGGTTGACCGGGTTCCAGAGGCCGAACAGCGCTTCGGCGGCGAGGTTGCCGCCCATCCAGTTGTCCACGTCCAGCAGCGGCGGCCAGTCGCCCTCCAGCAGCCGCCCGCCCAGGTCGTGCCAGGTGGGCAGGAACTGGACCGCGCTGTCGTCCCACACGTAGAACAGCCGGTTGCGCAGGAACGGGATCTGCGCGATCAGCACCACCGCGGCACAAACACCGAAGGCGACCAGCGGACCCCGCGCCGATCGTCGGACGAGCGTCGTCACGGCGTCCGTTCCTCTTCCTTGACCCGGGGCGCCGCCGTCCCGGGACGTCCCAGGAGCACGAGCTGCGCGACGATGAACGTGAACGGGATCGCCACCACCGCCGCGAGCAGCGGCGCGACCCCCTGGTCCACGTGCAGCCACGTGACCAGCGCGTACAGGCCCGCCGTGGTGACCACGAAGTTGGTCACGTTCGACAGCGGGAACAGCAGGAACGTCCGCAGCGACGGCTTCGTGCGGAACGTGAAGTAGCAGTTGAGGAAGTACGACCCGACCATGGCCAGCACGAACGCGGCCACGTGCGCCACCAGGTACGGCAACGCCAGGCGCAGCAGCACGTACAGGCCGTAGTAGACGCCGGTGTTGACCACGCCGACGAGTCCGAAGCGGACGATCCGCCCGAGCCGTGCGGTCACCGCGTGGTCCGCTCCGTGAACGGTCCGGACACCACGTCGCCCATGACCTCCACCGCGTGCTCGGCCACCGCGCGGCCCAGCGGCAGGGTGACCGGCGTCGGCCCGGTGCCGGCGGACTCCTTGACCAGGAAGTGCGGCCGGCGCTTGGCCTCGGAGTAGATGCGGCCGACGTACTCGCCGATCACGCCCAGGAACAGCAGTTGCAGGCCGCCCAGGACGAGCACGCCGCACATCAGCGTGACGTAGCCGGGCACGTCGACGCCGTGCCACACGGCGTTGACCAGCACCCAGATCGCGTACCCGAAGGCGATCGCGGTGACCAGCGCGCCGAGGTAGATGGCGATGCGCAGCGGTTTGGAGTTGAACGACACCACTCCGTCGATGCCGTAGTTGAGCAGTTTGCGCAGCGTCCAGCTGCTGTTGCCGTTCTGGCGCACCACGTTGTCGTAGTCGATGACCGCGGTGTCGAACCCGATCCAGGAGAACAGGCCCTTGGAGAACCGGTTGTACTCGCCCAGCGACAACAGCGCCTGCACCGCGCGCCGGCTGAGCACCCGGAAATCGCCGACGCCGTTCTGGAGTTCGACGTCGATGACCTTGTTGATCAGCTTGTAGTACACGTTCGACACGAGCTTGCGCAGCGGTGCCTCGCCGCGCCGGGTGCGGCGGGCGATCACCTGGTCGTAGCCGGTGCCGATCAGGGCGACCATCCGCTCCAGCAGCTCGGGCGGGTGCTGGAGGTCCGCGTCCATGATCGCCACGAGGTCGCCGGTCGCGTGGCCGAGGCCCGCCAGCATGGCGGCCTCCTTGCCGAAGTTCCGGCTCAGCGCCAGGTATTTGAAGCGCCCGTCACGTTCCGCGAGCAGGCGCAGCCGGGGCAGGGTGCCGTCCGTGCTGCCGTCGTCGACGAGCAGGACCTCGAAATCCTCGCTCACCGCCGGGAGCGTGCGCATCAGCGCCGCGAAAAGATCTTCCAGCCCGGCTTCCTCGTTGAAGCACGGGACCACCACCGAGATGCGCACAAGTCCCCTCGAAACCCCTCAAGACACTGCCGTGCCGATCGAACTCAAACGACGTGGAATCCCACCTGTCAACGACGCGCGACATCGCCGTCGCGTTGCACGGCGTCGCGTTGGTCACCGGTTTCTGCGCTGTCGCCTTCCTGTCGGTAGCCTGTCGGTCGCAGCAGGGGTGGAATGCGACTTGGGGGCACTGGTTCCATGGCGGGTGCACGGCCGTTCGCACTGCTCGTGGCGTCGACGCTGGCGGTACTGGTGGCCTGCGGCGACCCTACCGCACCGCCCGCGGCGCTCGACGAGGTCGCGTACATGCAGGTGGTCGCCCACCACGACGACGATCTATTGTTCATGAATCCGGATGTCCGCGACGGGGTCCGTTCCGGAAACCGGCTGATGACGGTGTTCCTCACCGCGGGCGAGGCGGAGGAACCGGACGCCAACGGCTACTCGGCGGCCCGGCAGCGGGGGGCCCGCGCCGCGTACGCGCGGATGGCGGGCGTGCCGGACGAATGGGACGGCTCGGCCCTGGCGCTGCCGGGCGGGCGCACCGCCGAGCGGTACTCGCTGAAGTCCCGGCCGAGGGTGGAACTGGTCTTCCTGAACCTGCCCGAGGACGCCGACCCGCGCGCGGCCGGCGGCAAGGGCGCGCTGAGCCGGCTGTGGCGCGACCGCGCCGGCCTGGTGTCGGTCGACACGCTGGTGCCGACCGGCGGCCAGGTGTCCGAGCCGTCCGACTACACCGGCAACGGCCTGATCACCGTGCTCGCCCGGCTGATGGCGGACTTCCGGCCGACCGTGCTGCGCACCCAGGACTCCGACCCGGACCCGGACTACCCGTTCTGGCAGCCGTTGCACGACCACCCCGACCACGTGATGAGCGCCCGGTTCGCCGAGGCGGCGGCCCAGGTCCACCGGCGTTCGCCGGACCACCCGGCGCTGTCGGTGGTCGGCTACCGGGACTACAACACCGAGAGCGCCCCGGTGAACCTGAGCCCGGCGCAGCAGGACGACAAGATCGGCCACTTCGGCGAGTACCAGAAGCACGACAAGCTCGCGCACGGCCCGACCGCGTACGACCGCTGGCCGCGCCGGATGTACTACCGGTGGGATCGCGGCACGTCGTGGGTCGGCCGGGCGCGGGACGGGCGGCTGCACGCGTTCGCCGTGCGCGGCCGCGACGTGGTCGGCTGGCGGCAGGCGGGGGAGCGGTGGGAGGGCGTCGACCCGGACCGCGCGGACGGCCCGCTCGCGGCGGGCCTGGCGGTCGGCGCGGGCGTCGGCGGGCTCACCGTGTGCGGGCGGCGGCTGGACAACCGGGAGTTGACCTGCCGCGACGACCGGGGGTGGGTGGGCCTGGGCAGCCCGGACCCCGGTGACGCGCGGGTGGGCGTGCCGGCCGTGGCCGCGCACCGCGACGGGCGGCTGGCGCTGTTCGTGCGCGACGGGCGCGGCGGGGTGAGCCGGGCCGAGCAGGACGGCGACGGCCGGTGGGGGCGGTGGGACCGGCTCGGCGGTGCGGACGTGCGCGACGGGTTGAGCGCCGTGCCCGGCCCGGACGGCGCGCCGGAGGTGTACGCGAGCACGGCCAAGTCCGTGCTGCGGTGGGCGGGCCGCTGGGACGAGTCGTTCCCGGCGGTCGCGCCGGGCGGTGCCCCGGTCGCGGTGGCCGGCGACGGCGGGACGACGACCGTCGTGGTGCCGGTGGCCGACACCGGCGAGGTGCTGCGCTCGACGCGTTCCGGCGGGTCCTGGTCGGCCCCGCTGCGCGGGCCGGGGCCGGGCGGCCCGGGAGGTCCGGCGGCGGTGGCCGCGCACGGCGACGTGGTCGTGGTCGGCCGGGCCGACGACGGCACGGTGACCACGGACGCGTCCGGGGCGTGGGTCGGGATCGGCGGCACGCCGCTGGACCACCCGGCGGCGGCGGTCGACTCGGCGGGCCGGCTGGTCGTGCTGCTGGTCGGCCCGGACGGGCGGCTGTACACCAGCGTCCAGGCGCAGCGGCACGGCTCGTTCGGCCGGTGGCAGCCCGCGTCCTGACGGGGGTGGTCCGGGCATCCGGCCGGACTCCGCCGCTCCCGGCCCGACCCGGTCCGCGGACCGGGTGGACCGGAAAGCCCGCGGAGTCCGGCCGCGGTCATCGCCGGGACATCTGCCCGATCGGCGTGAAGTCCCTGGCTCCCAGGTATTCCGGACGCCTCTCCTGCGACCCGAACGGCTCCACCAGTGTGTTGTGGACGCTGTTGTAGACGACGAACACGTTCGACCTCGCGAACGGGGTGATGTTGGCGTTCGAGCCGTGCATGATGTTGCAGTCGAACATGATCGCGTCGCCCGCCGACCCGGTGAACTGCACGATCCCGTGCCTGGCCGCGAGTTCGGTCAGCATCGCCTGGTCGGGGACGCCGACTTCCTGGTTGCGCAACGACGTCCGGTAGTTCTCCCGCCGCGTCTCGCCGATGCCGGTGACGAACGTCGCGTGGGAACCCGGCATCACCATCAGCGGGCCGTTGTACTCGTAGTTGTCGGTCAGCGCGATCGAGACGCTCAGGGCGCGCATCCCCGGCATGCCGTCCTCGCTGTGCCAGGTCTCGAAGTCGGAGTGCCAGTAGAAGTCGGTGCCGGTGAAGCCGGGCTTCACGTTGGCCCGGGTCTGGTGCAGGTAGACCTCCGAGCCCAGGATCTGCCGCGCCCGGTCGACGAACCGGCGGTCCTCGGTCAGTTCCCGCACCACCTCGCTGACCGCCTGGACCTGGAAGATGGACTTCACCGCGACGCCGTCGGCCTCGGCGATCCGCAGGTCCGACTCGGCCAGGTGGTCGGCCCGGGTCAGCCGCCGCACCTCGGCGATCAGCTCGGCGACCTCGTCCCGGTCCAGCACGCCGCGCAGGACGGTGAACCCGTCGCGTTCGTACCGGGCGAGTTCGGCCGCGTCGAACGGCCCGTCCTCGGCGCTGCCGTAGACGATCCGGTCGTGCCTCGGGATCTCTCGCGACGGGCCTCCGGTGCGCGTCGCGTAAGGGTCTTCCTCTGTCATGTTCCACACTCCGTTCGACGATGGTGCGCTGATCACCTCGACCGGGAGAACCGACGCCGGCGCGCGCCCTCCTTCCTCGGCACGGCCACGGCGGTGGTGACGACGACGGCGATCCCGCACGCGACGGCGACCGCCTGGAAGCTCGTGGTGAACGCCTCCTTCGCGGCCTCGGCGATGCCCCGGCCCGCTTCGCCGCCGACCTCGTCGGCCGCCGAGATCGCCTTGGCGATCGAGTTCGACACCCCGGTCGCGGTGTCGTCGGGCAGGTAGTGCCGGTAGGCCAGTCCGGCGAACGCGCCGATCACGGCGACGCCCAGGCCCGCGCCCGCCTCGAACGACACCGACTCGACCGCCGCCGCGGCACCGGCCTGCTCGGCACTGGCCCCGGTCATGATGAGGTCGGACGCGATCATCTGGACCGCGCCGTGGCCCGCGCCGACCAGCACGAGACCGGTGCCGAACAGCAGTTCGCGGTGCCCGGCGGCGGCGGTGGCGACCAGGGCGTAGCCGATCGCGGCCAGCGCCAGGCCGGCCCAGACCCCCGCACGGGCGCCGATCCGGGGCACGATCGCGCCCGCGACCGGTCCCGCGACGAGCGCCGCCAGGGGCATGGGCAGCAGGCCGATCGCCGCGTCGCGCGGGGACAGGCCCAGGGCGAACTGCAGGTACTGCACGAGCTGCAACTCGAACCCGACCATCACCAGCACCGGCAGGACCGAGGCCACGGCACCCGCCCGGAAGCGCGGAACCCGGAACAGGCTCAGGTCGAGCATGGGGTGGCGCATCCGCCACTGCCGCCGCACGAAGAGCACGGTCGCCACGACGCCGAGCAGCCCCGGGCCCGCGACCTCGATCGGGGACACCTGCTCGTGCGCGAGGGCGATGAAGCCGTAGGCCACGCCCATCGAGCCGACGATGGCCAACGTCGGGGAGGTCATCTCCCACGGCTGCTTGACCTCCGGCACCTGGTTGCGCAGCAGGAAGGCGACGATCGGCAGCGCGATCACCGCGATCGGGACGTTGACCAGGAAGATCGAACCCCACCAGAAGTGGTTGAGCAGGAACCCCCCGGCGACCGGGCCCAGCGCGGACGCCCCGGCGGCGACCGCGCTCCACGCGCCGACGGCGATCGAGTGCCCGCGGCCCGCGGGGAAGGTCTGCCGGATGACCGCGAGCGTGGCCGGGATGATCATGGCCGAGCCGATGGCCACCGCCACCCGGCCGGCGATCAGCTCGGCCGGGTTGGTGGCCAGCGAGGACAGCCCGGACGCGGCCCCGAACACGGCGAGCCCGACGAGCAGCAGCCGCTTGTGCCCGATCCGGTCGCCGAGCGGTCCGGTGACCAGCACGAGCCCGATCATGGTGAGTGAGTAGACGTCGACGATCCACAGCATCTCCAGCGCGGAAATCCGCATTTGCGCGCTGAGCGAGGGGACCGCGATGTTGAGGATGGTGACGTCGATCGCGGCGGGGAGGAAACAGAACAGGACGGTGGCCAGGACCATCCAGCGATATGCCGCACCCCGGTCCGCGGAAACGGCGGACGTCACTTGTGTTCGCTTGGGTGTTCGCGCAAAGCGGCGCGAGCCTTGTTGATCACGTCGTGAAACCCTACCAGGTCCGGTGCGAACACCAGGCTGCTCAGCCTCCCCTGCGACAAGCCGGTCAACTCGGCGGGGAGCAGTCCGGAGTCCGCATTTTTCGGGGAACGGACGAGTGGTCCCCAGGCGGCGCGCACCTGGTCGGCGGTGAGGTCGGTGGGCAGTTCGTAGTAGTCGAAGTGGCCGATCACGTGGCTGTCCAGGTAGTCGGTTCCGATTATTTGCCGGCCGAATTCGTGCAAGTGGGTCGATCCGGTGCGGCGGGCGTTGAGGTCGAGCAGGAATACCTCGCGGTCCCGGGCGACCGCGTCTATCCCGAAGTGCCCCCGGTAGCCGCGCGCCTGTATTGCCGCGGCGATCCGCAGCCCGCCGTCGACCAGCGGGTCGTACCAGTGCTCCGATTCCAGCTCCCGGGCCGTCACGTTGCCCTGCACCCGGGTCTCCGCGCCGAACAGCATGCTGGTCACGGAGAACAGGCGGGGCAGCTCGGCCGGATTCGCGGGCACCACGTACTCCACGGCGGGAAAGGTGGTGTCACCGTCGACGAACTCCTCCACGACCACCGGGTCCTCCCCGTAGAACGGGCTGCGCAGGACCTCCTCGGCGATCGTCGAGCGGTCGTGCCCGGGGCGGAAGACGAGCAGCCCGACACTGGCCTCCCCCCGGTCGGCCTTGACGATGCAGGGCGTGCCCCGGTCGAGGAACTCCTGGACCGCCCGCACCGCCTCGGCCGCGTCGGCGCAGTGCACGCCGTCGGGGATGCGGCACGGCCCGGTGGTCAGGCCCAGGTCGGCGGCCAGCCGGCGCAGCCCGGTCTTGGTGTCCAGCAGGTCGCGCAGACCCTGGTCGGCGGTGCTCTCCGGGAGGTCCACCCGGATCCCGTGCTCGCGCTCCAGCACGGTGACGAACTCCCAGAGCGCGGGCGTCGTCGTGTGCGGCACCAGGCGGAGCCTGCGGTCCGGGCCGGCGTGGTCGACCACCGCCTTGATCAGCCGCTCGTCGTCCAGCAGGTCGGCGAACAGCGAACCGCTGGTCCGCGCGGGGCTGAGGTTGACCACGTCCGCCAGGCCCAGGAAGTCCGCTTGCCAGGCCAGGTCCCGGATCGGCTCGTAGGTGACGATCAGCTTGTCGAGGGGCTCCCAGTAGAGCGCCTGGTCCTGCTGCGGGTAGCACTCCGCCACCAGCTCCTCGGCGTCCGCCGAGCGCGCCGCGAGGTCGTGCAGGGTGTCGATCGCGTTGCACACGCAGACCGTCGGGACTTCCTCGTGGGTGCTCACACCAGGTCCTTCGAACGGTGTCCGTCCGCATCGGCCAGGTCCGCGTCGGCCAGGTCCGGTCCGGCCAGGTCCGCGTCGGTCTGGTCCGGGCGGACGAGCCCGGTGCCCTTGGTCACCAGCGCCACGGCCTGCGAGACCACGTGCCAGAACAGGTCCCGGCCGAGTTCCGGCCCGGCTCCGGACGTCGAGGACAGCACGCCGCGGTTGGTGCTGCTCGCCACGTCGGCCGGGTGCAGGTAGATCCCGGCGGGCGGCGGGTTGTCGTGGTCCGGCCGCAGGTCCGCGACCAGCGCCGGTTGCAGGAACATCATCAGGCTCGTCTCGGTCAGCCCGGCGTGCTCGGCGTGCCAGCCGGGGAAGTCCGGCAGGCGCTCGTGCAGCCACTCCTGGTCCACCAGGGACCACCAGCTCGCCGCGATGAACTCCTTGCCGCGCGCCTGCGGCGACCCCGCGACCTGGTCCAGGGCCTCGAAGAGGAACGGCTCGTTCTCGAAGTGGCCGTTGACCACCACGAGCCTGCCGAACGGCAGGGCGCACAACGACCGCACCGCGTCGGCGACGAAGTCGATGAGCGCGCCGCCGCGCACGTAGACCGTGCCGGGGAAGGCCAGGCCGCCGCCGCTCTGGGGCAGCGACCGCGCGCCGACGGCCTGGACGGGCAGCGTCAGCCCGTTCAGCTCGTAGGCGATCTGCTGGGCCAGGGATTCGGCGATGACCAGGTCGACCGACAGCGGCAGGTGCGGACCGTGCTGCTCGATCGCCCCGATCGGCCACACCAGCGTCTGGCCGTCCACCCCGTCGGCGACCTCCGGGCTGCGCAGGTCCGCCAGGCCGAGGGCGATGGACCGGGGCGTCACGACGACACCCGGGCGTCGCGGTCGCCGGCGAGCGCGACCGCGTCGGAGACGATCTGGTCCAGCGTGCGGTACATGTCGTTGTGCAGCGCCGTGTACACCTGCACGGCGGTCGAGCCGACCGCGAGGTAGTCGTGGACGTCCTCGCCGGAGGTGACGCCGCCGCAGCCGAAGATCGGCAACGCGAACCCGTGGTTGCGCAGCTCCCAGATGGACGCCAGGACCAGCGGCTTGATCGCCGGGCCGGAGTAGCCGTAGACACCGCCCAGTTCGAGCCGGCCGGTGGCGCGGTCCACCGACGCGCCGGGGATCGTGTCGCTCAGGGTGATGGCGTCCGCCCCGCCCGACGCCGCCGCGGCGGCCCGGTCCCGCAGCCCCTCGCCGCTCGCGAGCTTGACCGAGAACGGCAGGCCGGTGGCCGCGCGGGTCTTGCTGGTGTAGTCGAACACCCGTTGCGGGGTGTCGACCGGGCCGTCGCCTTCGTTCAGGCACGAGATCCCCAGCTCCAGCGCCGCGCACCCGGTGCCCTCGACCCGCGCGGCCAGCGCGGCGAGTTCGTCGGGGGTGTCGGCGTGCACCGAGGCGATCACCGGGAGCCGCTCCTGCGCGAACCTCCGCAGCGCGAGCAGCCAGCGGTCGACCGGGCGCTTGGTGTAGGTGGTGCTGTTGAGCATGCCGTTGGGCAGCCGGACGATGCGCTCGTCGAGGTGCGTCGGCGGGTTCGGGTGGATCGTCTTGGTGACGACCGCCCCCGCGCCCACGTCCAGCAGCTTGCGGATGTTGCGCTCCTGGTCGGTGAGCAGCCCCGACGCGACGACCACCGGGTTCGCCAGCTCCAGACCGAGCACGGTCACACCGGACACGGGTTCCTCCTCTTCTCAGCGCGCGCTGGTGGCCGCGACCGGTTCGAGCGCGGCGGCGACGGCGTCGACCAGGCGCGCGGGCTCGGCGACGAACTCGACCAGGTCGATGAACCGGGCGCGGGCCACCTGGTCGAGCCCCTTGAGCAGGTGGCTGGCCGATTCGGCGAACGGCTGGTCGGTGATCCCGATGATCGGCCGGCCGAGCGCGCTGGCCCAGCCCAGCTCGATGTGCGTGCCGTCGGTCCGGAGCAGGCCCCGGTCGTCCAGCACCGGCAGCACCGGCACGAAGACGTCGCACGCCCGCATCCAGCCGAAATCGCGCACGGCGACCTGGTTGGGGGTGAAGTGCGGGGTGTCCGCGCCGAAGTTCTCGGCGACGTGCGCGGAGAACACCGTGCCCCCCGCTCGGCGCACCACGTCGATGGCGGTGCGCAGGGTCGACTCCAGCCGTTCCTGGAAGCCCTCGGGGAGGATCGCGTGCTGGATCGGTCCCCCGATGAACACCTTGACATCCGCGAGAGCGGTTTTGGAAATGCCCACGTTGCTCGTCCCACCTCATAGCCGGTTGTGGAGTCCGCGGCGCGGAATGCGCTGCCGCGAAAGAGGGAATCGCCGATCCGGCGACCGGGAAGTGCCGATCCGACCGGCCGGTGCGTCGTTGCGGGCTCGGTCCACGTGCCGGGGGAGTTTCGATTTCACCGCGGCCGCCGGGTAAATCGGCGGCAGGTCGATCCTGGCCCCTCGATCGAAGTTAGCAGCCGTGTTCGGAGTTGGGCAAGAACGCTCCCTGGATGGCTCAGCGAATCGGAACGCGGCTGCCGGTGGGCGTTCTTGGTCCAGGTCGCCGGGTCTGGCCGGTGCCGCAGTTGAACGGTCTTGACGCGTCGCGCGCGGCGTGACAGCGTCACCGGTCGGATTCCGGGATCGACGTCGTCCGAGTCGGGCGCGATCCGGGCCGTGTCGACCGGTGTGCTGAACCGGTGAACCCTTCCGCATTCGATTGCGTCGAATCACGCAGCCACCACGGACCGCGTCCCGCCTTCGTGGGCGGAAAAGCACGGCCCGGACCGCCGGCCCGGACCGGTCGGCGCACCCTCCTACGCGCACGCCCAAACCGCAAGGAGTTGACCGTGATCATTCGCAGCATCGACGAGGCCAAGACCGTGGAATGGGGCAACGGCCTGTCCCGCAGATTCCTGATCGAGGCCGACGGCATGGGCTACACGCTCACCGACACGCTGGTGCGGGCCGGCACGACCTCGCGCCTGGAGTACCGCAACCACCTCGAAGCCTGCTACTGCATCGAGGGTTCCGGGGAGGTGGTCGACACCGCGGGGCACTGTTTTCCGATCACCCCGGGCGTGATGTACGCCCTGGACAAGCACGACCCGCACTGGCTGGTCGCGAGCCCGCACGAGGACCTGCGCCTGGTCTGCATGTTCGCCCCGGCGTTGCGCGGCGACGAGTCGCACGACCTGGCCGCCGGCGAGTTCTCCGTGTATTGAGAGGACCGGCTGGAGCACGACGTGCGGCGGTGTCCCCGATCGGGACACCGCCGCTGCCGGACCGGACCCGGCACCGCCGGGCCGGGGTTCACCGCAGGGTGCTGATCCGGAGCTGGTCGTGCACCAGGGTTTCGACGAGCACGTCCGCCGGCACGTCCACCAGCCCGGCGTCGGCGAGGATCTGGTGGTCCGTCGAGTGCACCCGGAGCCGGTCCGGGTGCAGTTGCGCGACCCCGCCCCCGTTGTCGCCGACGAACCCCGGCGGCAGCGTGTAGTGGCCGCGCGCCCGGAACGCGAACATCAGCACGTGGTACGGGGCCGTCGCGCCGATGATCTCGTAGCCGCCGATCACGTCGACGGCGTCGACCGGCACGTGGATGCCGGTCTCCTCCGCCAGTTCCCGCACGGCGGCGTCCCGCGCGAACTCCCCGCGTTCGATGGAACCGCCGGGCAGCATCCACCGGCCCGCGAACGGGCCGCCCTTCTGGCGCACGAACGTCGGTGCGCCGTCCGGCCCGCAGGCCACGAGGACCGCGGCGGGCACGATGGCCGCGTACCTCGGGTCGTTGCGCCAGTCCACTTCGTACAGCCCAGTGGTGAGCATGAGACTCCAGACCTGGTCAGGACGCGGAACACACCGCTCGGAGGCCGGGCGCGGACACCGCCGCGACCGTCCACTCAGGACGGGAAGGGCGCGCGGCCGGCGCGCAGCGCCTCCCGCTGCCGACTGGTCGCCCGCAGCACGCACTCGACGAGCAGGAACGGCGCGCGGGCGAACCGGTCCGGGTCCAGCACCTGGACGTCGCCGATCCGGTGCAGCACCTGGAGCACGTGGCCGGCCTCGACCACCGGCCGGCGGGTGATGATCACGACGGGCCTGCCCAAGGCCGTGGCCCAGCCCAGTTCGAGGTTCGGGTAGCCGGTCCCCGCCGGCTCGGCCTCGCCGGACGCCGGCAGCACCGGCACGAACGCGTCGCACTTGGACATCCAGCGCAGGCCGAGCGCGCCGGCCCGTTCGGGGGAGCAGTGCGCGCTCCGCCCGCCGGACGGCCCGACGACGTGCGCGGAGAACACGGTGGCGCCGTAGTCGCGCAGGACGTCGGTCGCCAGGGCGCACACCTCGCGCGGGCGCGGGGTGGGTTCGGTGGTCGGCCCCGTCGCGGGGAGGGGGCAGCCGACGAACAGGTCGAGGCCGTCGAGGACTGGGGAACCGTTCCGGGGATCGGGGTGCATGACTGCCCTTCGCTGCGTTCACGGGTCGGGGTTCGACCGCGGCAATCGGAAGTGCATTCGCCGCCGAATCATGACCGCGGCGGCGAGTCGGCCGCAGCCACCGTTCGGGTGTACTGCGCGCGGCGCAAACCGCGGCGGAAAAGCCGCCCGAATCCGGGAGGCCGCTGCCTGGTGACGTGGCGCGGCCGGACAACGGTATATCACTTCGGCTCGGCACTGTCGAACGAGTCCGATCACCGGTCGGCTCACTCGTCCAGTGGAAGCCCCTATTAGTGGCCGCTGGGTACGTTGGTGATCGAACCATCCGTTGATCCGACCGTTTCCAGGGGAACTCGCATGACGCTGCCGGTCGAGCGGCCCGGCCCCGGCCGTCCTGGCCCGGATGTCGGAGAAACAGCAGTTCACCGAGGTCTGAGTGGCTGTCTTCGGGGGTGGTTCCCGTCCCGTCCGGCGCGGTCCGCAGTGGTGGGCCTGGTCGGCGGCGGCCGGTGGGCGGGGCCGCGCCCGGTACCGGATCGGCCGGCACCCGATCGCCCGGCACCCGGTTGCTCGGTGGGAAGGAATTCCCTCGGGTGCCGACGGGTGGCAATTCAGGGGTGCCCGGCGCGGCGCGCCGGATTGCGGAGTTCGTCCGAATTCGTGGTGACCCGGTCGTCTTCGACAGAGGGTCTCCGGGTGGTTTGCGTCTCATTTCCGACAGGCGTGGTCGAGTGCGCTATTGCGGATATCTCTGCCGGGTGCGGACCCGGTCGTCGATTGCGGCGGTCATGGGCTCTGAAAGGATGAGGATGTCGATTCGGTCGGAGAGCGGCACCGACGGCGTGGCGGACGGTGAGGCCGGGGACGCGGCGGTCGGCCGGTACGCGCGGCGCGGCGACGTCCACGACGAGATGGTGGAGCGGATCCCGATATCCGTGCTGGTCCCGGCGGACTCGCCGCGCACGGAGGGCGAGGACCCCCGGCACGTGCACCGGCTCGCGGAGTCCGAGACCCCGTTCCCGCCGATCACGGTGCACCAGGGCACCATGCGCGTCATCGACGGGATGCACCGGGTGCGCGCGTCGGTGCTGCGCGGCGCCTCGCACATCCTGGTGCGGTTCTTCAGCGGGGGCGAGGCCGACGCCTTCGCGCTCGCCGTCCGGCTCAACGCCGCGCACGGCCTGCCGCTGTCGCGGGCCGACCGGGTCAACGCGGCGCGCCGCATCCTGCTGTCCCACCCGCAGTGGTCCGACCGGACGATCGCGGCGATCACGGGCCTGGGCGGCAAGGCGGTGGGCGCGCTGCGCCGGCGTTCAAGCGAGGCGCTGCCGCAGTTGAACACCAGGACCGGGCGGGACGGGCGGGTGCGCCCCCTGGACCCGGCGAAGGGCCGGCGGGCCGCCGCCGAGCTGATCACCGCCAACCCGGGCGCCTCGCTGCGGGAGATCGCGCAGGGCGCGGGGATCGCCGTCGCCACGGCGAGGGACGTGCGCGAACGCCTCCGACTCGGCCAGGACGTGGTGCCCAGGCCGGGTGCGGGCGGGCGACGCCGCAAGCGGGCCGACGAACCCACCGCGCTCGCCCCGCCGCCTCCCACCCGGCCGGCGCGCGGCCTGGGCATTCTCAAGAACGATCCGTCACTGCGGTACAACGAGCAGGGCCGCAGCCTGCTCCGCCTGCTCGACGTCAGCTCGGTCGGCCTGGACCTGTCCGCCCGCCTCGTGGACAGCGTGCCCGCGCACTGCGTGGACGCGGTGGTCGACGCGGCGCGGTACTTCGCCAACCGTTGGCACGACTTGGCCGCGGAGCTGGAGCGGCGTCACGCGGGCGTCGAGCGCCAGCGGCCCACGGGATAGGTCCCGTCGCGACGCCGACCCACCAGTACGCCGACCCGCGGACGCCTGTCGGCGGCCCCGCACCTCGCCCGGCTCGACGACCAGCGGGCCGGTGCCGCGCTCGCCGACCTCGCGGGGTCCGGTCGAAGAGGGTTTGGCCGCGCGGTTCTCCGCAGCCGTCGAGCTGAGCTTGTCGGGGGACAAGGGGTCTTGCCCGACAAGGCCGCGTTGGACGCATCGGCGCGCCTGCCGGGCCCTCCGGCGAGCGTGCCGACCCGGCTCAGCGCCCGGCGTGGGCCACGGCCAGGTCGACCACCGGCCGGTACGCCTCGACCTGGTCGGGCGTCCACCCGTCGGGCCCGAAGGCAGTGTCGTGGGTGGTGATCCGGTAGACCAGGGCCCGGATCAGCATCTGGCCCCACTCGGGCAGGTGCGACCACCGTGCGGCCAGGTCGGGTGAGGCGCCGTACCAGCACAACGCGTCGGCGACCGCGACCGCCGACGCCCACGACGTCGGCCGCCAGTAGGCGGGCCAGTCGATGATCGCCGGTGGCAGGCCGTCCGCGAACAGCACGTTGCCGGGCAGGTCGCCGTGCACCACCTGCGAGACGAGGTCGACCGGGCGGCGGGCGGCGACCAGCGGCGTCACCAGGTCCAGGGCCGCCGGGCTCGCCCGGACGGGGAGTTCGTCCCAGGCGACGCGGTCCCCGATGGCCCACGGGTCGTCCCGGAGGTCCAGGAACGCCGGCCGGGGCTGGTCCGCGATGGCCGCGTGGAAGGCGATCCCGGCGCGCAGCACGTCGTCCTGCCTGCGCACGTCCGGGTCGCCCTCGACGAGTCGGGTCGCCTCCCAGCCGTGCGCCACCCAGCCGCCGTCCGACGCCCGGACCGGGCGGGCGACCCGGAACCGCGTCGAGTCGGGCAGTCGGGCGAGCACCTCGGCGCGCCAGAGCGTTTCCGCCGGGAACTCCACCGGCTTGAGGACCAGTCGGCCCGCCCGCCACGTCCCGCCCTTGCCGCCGGCCAACCTGACCGGGGCCTCCGTGACGCCGAACGCCGCCCGCACGGCGTCCGGCACGCTCGCAACCGACGGTGCCATTCCCACGATCGTAGGTTCGACCCGGGCGACGTTGCGATCGGGTTGTGCGCTGACGCCCGTCGAGCGCGCCGGTGTGCTCACGTCGCCGAGCCTCGCTGGGCCGAACGAGTTACCGTCGGCCTGGGTGCACGGGCACACGGGAGCCCGTCCGACGACCTGGGCCGGAGGTCGCGATGGCCGCCACTGCGGACCAGGGGGCCGCGTCGGGCGTCCCGGCGTGGGTGGAGCCCATGCTGGCCACGTCGGACGGGGGGCGGTTGCCGTCCGGGTCGGGGTGGCGCTACGAGGACAAGTTGGACGGCTACCGCTGCGCGGTGCGGGTCGCCGCGGCCGGCACGGTGGCCCTGACCAGCCGCAACGGCCTGGACCTGGCCGAGGAGTTCGCCGAGTTGGTCGCCCCGCTCGCCGAGGTGCTCGCCGGGCGGGTCGGGGTGCTCGACGGGGAGATCGTCGCCTACGACGAGAGCGGGCGGATCGACTTCGGACTGTTGCAGGAACGGCGCGGCCGGCATCGGCGTCGGCTCGCCGTGACCCGTCCCGGCGGCGGAGCGGGCGGCGCGGGCGAGCGGGTGGACGTGCGGTTCATGGCTTTCGACCTGCTGCGCCTGGATGCGACCGGGCTGCTGGGCGCGCCCTACGACGAACGCCGCGGCCTGCTGGCGGAGCTGCCGATGCCGGACCCGTACCGGGTCGGCGTCGTCCGGGCCATCCACCACGACCGGCTGCGCGCGGACCGGCTCACCCCCGAGACCCTGCTGCGCCGCACGGCCGACGCGGGGTACGAGGGTCTCGTCGCGAAGCTCGGCACCTCGACCTACCAGCCGGGTCGGCGGTCGGACGCGTGGCTCAAACACCCGGTGACCGACACCGCCGAGGTGGTGGTGTGCGGGTGGCGGCCGGGCCGCAGCGGGTTGTCGGGCCTGGTCGGCGGGCTGCTGCTCGGAGCGCACGACCCGGTCACCGGCGACCTGGTCTACATCGGCGACGTGGGCACCGGGTTCACCCGAGCCCAGCGCGCCGACCTGCGGGCCGCGCTCGCGCCCGTCGAGCGCGGGACGCACCCGTTCGCCGTCGATCCGCCGCGTGAGGACGTGGTCGGTGCCCGGTGGGTCGAACCGAGGCTGGTCGGCGAGGTCGTGTTCCGCAACCTCACCCGGGCCGGCCGGGTGCGGCACACGGCGTGGCGCGGTCTGCGCGAGGACCGCGTGCCGGACGAGGTCCTGCTGCCCGGCTCCGCGAATCGCGCTGCCCGGGCCGTGGACGGGACCGACGGCTCGGCGGCCGCCGCGGAGCCGTCCTCCGGGCACGGCGGGCGGATCACCGTCCAGGTCGAGGGAAGACTGCTGCGACTGTCCAATCTGGACAAGGTGCTGTACCCGGTGGACGGTTTCACCAAGGGCGAGGTCGTCAACTACTACACCGCGATCGCCCCGCTGCTGCTGCCGCACCTGCGGGGCCGGCCGGTCACCGTCGTGCGCTGGCCCGACGGCGTCGACGGCCAGTCCTGGTTCGCCAAGAACACACCGGCCGGAGCGCCCGACTGGCTGCGCACCGTCCGGCTGGCCGGCACCGGTTCGCGCGGGTCCGGCGAGCCGGTCGAGTACCCGGTGGTCGACGACCTGCCGTCGCTGGTGTGGGTGGCGAACCTGGCCGCGCTCGAACTGCACGTTCCCCAGTGGACGGTCGGCCCCGACGGGACACCGCGCCTGCCGGACCGGCTGGTGGTCGACCTCGACCCGGGCGAGGGCACGACGGTCGTGGACTGCTGCCGCGTCGCCGAACGCGTCCGCGCGCTGCTGGCCGGGGACGGCCTGACCGCGCTGGCCAAGACCTCCGGGTCCAAGGGCCTGCAGCTCTACGCCGCCATCGACACCCGTGACGCCGCCGCGCCGTCCGCCTACGCGAAACAGGTGGCGCGCCGGCTGGCCGACGAGACCCCGGACACCGTCACCGCCGTCATGGCCAAGGCGCACCGCAAGGGCCGCGTGCTGCTCGACTGGTCGCAGAACAACCCGGCCAAGACGACCATCGCCCCGTACTCGCTGCGCGGCCGCGCCCACCCGACCGTGTCCACCCCGGTCACCTGGGACGAGGTGCACGCCTGCCGCGACCCCGCCGACCTGACCTTCACCGCCGAGGACGTCATGATCCGCGCCGCCGAACAGGGCGACTTGTCGGCCGGGCTGGACCGCACCCGGGCACCCCTGCCGGACCGGCTGTCCTGACGGCACAACGAGATCCCGGCCGAAGTCCACAGAGGACGGAGCGCGGCCGTCGACGGCCGGACCGGTCAGGGAGCGGGTTTGACGCAGGTCTCGTCGCAGGTCGCGCGGATCACGGGAGGGTCGCCCTGCGTCACGCGCAGCACCGAGATCCGCTTCTGGCGCGGAACCTGCCCACCCTCGAAGTTGATCTTCCCGCTCTTGCCCTCCAGCACCGGCCGGCTGCTCCGGTCGGGACGGCCCGGCGGGCGGCCGATGTCGCTGATCGTCTTCCACAGGTCGCCGGAGGACGGCCTGATGACGGGGGACAGCTCCTTCATGGCGTGCGAGTAGAGGTCGAGGGCGTCGTAGGCCAGGGTCGCCTGCCCGTCGACGAACGAGTGCTGGTCGGCGTCGCACTCGGCCTTGAAGATCTGCTGCATCTTCCGGTAGATGTCCTCCTTCGCCTGGCAGTACTCGGCTCCGACGGCGAAGGACAGCACGTCGTACTGGACGCCCGGGTGCTTCCTGCGGAGGTCCGCGTCGGCGGCGTGCCGCATGACGTCGTCGCCGGCCAGCAGGGTCAGGTCCTTGGGGCACGTGCCGTCGATGCCGTCCAGGAGGTCGGAGAACTCGCCGGGCCGGCCCGCGTAGACGACCAGCGTGTCCGCCGTGCTCTCGCAGAGCTGCTGCCCGATGGCGCGTGCGTCGGTGTGCTCCTTCTCGGTGGTGGGCTGGTAGCGCAGGTCGTCCAGCACCTTCCTCGGCCTTTCCTGCGCCGGGTCGGTGAACCGGGCGCGGAGGCTCTCGGCGAGGTCGGCGGAGTAGAGGTCCTTGTCGTCCGCCGAACGCACGATCGTGACCTTTTGCTTGTCCTTGTACTCCAGGTTCGCGTACTCGACGGCGACCTGCGCCTCCCGGTTGTTCGTCGGCGAGATCTGGAAGTACCGCGACGAGTTGCCGGGGAACTGGTTCGCCGACAGGGTGGCGGCGACGGTGGGCAGGCCCTGCCGGTCCAGCTTGATGATCGTGTCGAGGGTCGTCTGGCGGCTCTGCGCCAGGCCGAGCACGCCCACGATCGTCTGGTCGCGGCGCATCCAGGTCTTCAGGTGCTCGACCAGCTGGTCGCCGTACTGCATGGACCGGCCGGCGTTGCCCAGCAGCACCCGGATCAGCGGGTGGCCGTTGCCCCGGTCGTCCAGCAGCCGGGCCTGCCGCGCCGCCACGCCCATGAGCCGGGCGGTGTTCGTGGCCAGCAGCTCGGGCTGGCCGCTCATCGCCGACACGTAGACGACCGTCGCGTAGGGCCGCTCCGGGTTGTCGCCGATGGCCTCCTCCACCTCCTCGTTCTGCTCGGCGATCTGGTCCTGCACGCGCATGAAGCGGTCCCTGAGCGCGCTGCTCCCGGAGTCGAGCAGGGGGATCGCCCTGCTGCTCACGCCGACGCAGTCGGCCGGGTCGAGCCTGGTCAGCGTCTCGAAGTCGGAGTCGCCCGGCGACAACCCGCAGTGCCGGTCGCTCTCCTCGGCGGCGGTGGTGATCCGCCAGTACCCGCCCGCCGCCACCGCGCCCAGCAGGAGCACGACCACCACCGCGAGGACCGACGTGCGCGACCAGATCGGGGCCGGCCGCACGGTCAGCGTCGCCAGCGGCGGCACCTCGCCGGGCTCGACCTCGACCGGCGGCACCCGCAGCGGCAGGAACCACGCCGTGGGCCGGCGCGCCCGGCTGTTGGTGGCGAGCTTGCGGGTCCAGGTCTCGTAGGCGCGCCCGGCGTTCTCCACCCACGCCGGCGCCCGCTCGTCGGCCGCCGCCGCGTCGGGCGGCACCTTCTCGCTGCCGCTGATGATGATCAGCGGGTCGAACGACCCGGTGTCGTTGCGCACGTCGTTGATCAGCTTCAGCAGGGCGTAGCCGCCGTTGTCGCGGCGGATGCCGTCGAGCAGCACCACCGGGTAGACGGTGCGCCGGGCCGAGCGGACCCGCCACAGCGAACGGCGGTAGCCCCGGCGCACGTCCTCCAGGAACGCGTTGACCAGGAGCTTGGCGAGCTGGCCGGTGTCCTCGTGCGGCTCCGCGCCCCGGCCGGGCGCGAGCGTGCCGGTGAGCCGTTCGGCGAAACCGAGGAACGTGCCGGGGTCGTGCGGCGCGAGGTAGGGCTGGCGCAGCAGCCACCGGTACTCCCGGCCCGGCACCAGACCGCGCAGCTTCGCCCGGAACAGGAACGAGGGCAACAGCTTCAGCGCCACGCGCGCCCACCACGGCGCGGCGTCGGCGGCGGTGTCGAACGCTTCCCGGGGGATCAGGTCGTCCTCGCTGCGGCCCCGCAGGTCGCGTTCGCGCAGCCGGGTGAGCAGGCTCGTGGTCGACTCGTGCTCGCCGCCCTCGGCGCGCTGGTTCATCAGCCAGTAGACGAGCCGGAAACGCGGGAACACGTGCCGCCCGTAGCGCCCGTTGGCCGCGCCGGACAGCTCGCGCGCCACCTCCGCCAGCACCGCGCCCACCGCCGCGACCGGGTCCGGCGACGGGGTTTCCTCCTCGGCGTCGGGGAACCGGTGGTAGGCGTGCGGAACCCGGCCCGGGTACGCACCGCGCAGGTGCGCGCGCAGGACCTTGAGCAGCCCGGCCGACCTGGGCTCGCGGACCAGGCAGACCAGGGGGATGCCCCGGTCGTCCCCGGCGCGGGCACCCGGCCGTCCGCCGGGCAGTTCGCCGAACCTGGGGCGCTCGGTCAGGTCCTGCACCAGCTTCACGAGTTCGTCCATGACCTCGACGGACGACGTCGGCTCGGCGGCGTGGAGTTCGGTCACCGTTCTCCTCTGACGTGAGGTCGACTCCCGAATGGGGGAATCCGACTGTATCCCGCGCACCGCACCTGTGCCGGTGGAAGGAAGAATGCGGCCCGCGATTTCCGCAGAACTGCGGAATGTGCTGTTCGCTGGTCGAGTACTGGTGACGGGATTTCGCCGGATTCCTCCACTCGGGCGATACGTGCGCCGGTTCGTGACAGCGCGTGCCGGATGTGTAGGAGGTAAGACGAGGGGGTTCGCAGATACATGTCCCAGGATGCGGTACCCCGCTGTACTCCGGTTGGGCCGGATGCCGATGCCGGACCGTGGTGGTGATCAGTCCGGAATGGGTTTGCGCGGGTGGTTGATCGAGTAGGCGGGTCGGTCGAGGCCCGAGTGTGGCACGTGGAGGGCGGTCATCCGGGTGACGCGCCGAGAGCGGAAGGTGATCGTTCGGGGGTCATTTGTGCGGGGTCAATGGGCGGGTGGCGGTTCGTCGCGACGCATCTCGCAATGTTCGCGGGCCTCGCTTTCACGCGACACGGATTGGTTCGACGCGTCGGTGTGCGCGAGGAGCGGCCGTCCATCCGACGCCCGCACTCGCTTCTGCGGCATGATTTCCCCGTGGACGGTTCTTCCGAGCGCGGTGGCGACGAACCGGCCGTCGGGCCGGTCGAGTGGAGGACCGTGCGGTGAAACACGACTGCACGGACTCGCCGGTCCCGCTTCAAGTGAAACTCGGCGTACGCGGTCGTGGCCAGGACGAGCGCGGCAGAGCACGCTGTTGTGCACGCCCAGCCGCCCGGCCCTCGTAGCGGCCGGGTCGACGGGCACTTCTCCGCCGGCAGCCCGAACACGCCGCCGACCGCCTTGGGGCGAAAGCGGTCTTCTGTCGTGAGGACGGGCACTGGCGCCTATCGCCGGATCGCGGGCCGGCTCGCCCACGACCTCGTCCGGGTCGAGCCTGGGCCGTTCGAGTCGACGTCAGGTGGGCGGCGGGTCGTCCAGGAGCACCACTCCGTAGCGGGCCAGGAGGTCGACGTGCTCGGAGTCGTGACGCGCGTCGTCGGCACCGACGGCTTGGAAGTAGCCCTCGATGGCTCCGGGGTTGTTGATCACCAGGACGTCGGCGGTGTCCGTGATGGGCTGGAACGTGTGGGGGACCAGTCGGGGACCGTAGACGTAGGCACCGGGCCCGGCGTCGTGCACGTCGCACCCGGCGAGCGTGTTCGCGCCCACCCAGAAGCGGACGCGGCCGGACAGGACCACCCAGCTCTCGTCCTCGCGGCTGTGGCTGTGCAGGGGTGGCGCGGTGTCGCGGCGCGCGGTGAGGCGCAGGACGCTGACCGCGCCGTTGGTCTCGGTGGTCGACACGACCTGCTCGTTCACGTTGTTGTAGTAGTGGTAGATCCTGCCTTCGCCCGGGTTGCGCACCAAGGCAATGCTCATGTGAGGGTCCTTCTCGGTCGTGTTGCACGAGAGTTGCCTGCACGTCGACGTTCGTTCAAAACCAACCACCGGCGTCCCCTTGATCACAACCGCCAGGGTGTGGGTTGCAGCTACAGGGTTTCCCGCCACGATCACCAGGTTGCGCCACAGCCGACCAGCACGTCCGGAGGTAGTCCTCACCGGGCGCGTTTCGCGCCCATTCCTCCTCGGTGAAGCCACCTTCGGCCATCACGCAACTGCTTGGACGGGGCGTAGAGGACGCCACCGTCGTCGGAGAAGCGGACGAGGGTCGGTCCGCTCAGCGTGACGAGACGTCGTGGTGCCGGATCAAGCGACCACAGCTCGGTTTTGGCGCGGTCGGGCTTTCTGATCAGCGTATTCCTGTCGCGTGCCACGGTGATCCCGCTGTCCACCGCGAATGGCAGCGTGATCGCGGCGACATCGGCGGCGAGTGACCGCAACTCCGTGCGGTTGTCGGCTGTGGGGACCGGAAGGTGCGCGCGGTCCTCGCTGAAGCGGGTGTGCGGTGGGAGCGTCCGGCCAGGGTCCTGCGTGGTCAGGTCACCATGTCCGGGTACTCCTGGTGGACCCGTCGCGCCGGCCAGTCCCACAGGCCCACGTCGGGGTCCCGGCCCGCGACCGGCAGCAGCACCGGGACCGGCACGTCCGCGCCCGCCGAGTCGAGCAGGCCGACGGTGAACCGCATCGCCGGCACGGACTCGCGCCCGCGCGCCCGGTTCCCCCGGCACGACCAACTGCTCGGACGGCAGCCGGCGGACCGCGCCGACCAGCGCCGCCGCCGGGTGGTCGTCGGCGGCCGGCGCGAGACTGCCCGAGGGCGCGGGCGCACCGACCGCGCCCACCGCCGACCACCAGGCTGGACACGCTCGCGGCCGAGTCGAGGGTCTGCGGGGCGTCGGCGCTGCGCGTGAGCAGGAACCACCACAACCCGGCCGCCGACCACGAACGCGATGCCGGACACCACGGGCCCACCGACCCGTGCGGCGGATCACGGCCGACGTCCCGGACCGCCCGGCACCGGGTCGTCGGCGCACGACCCGTTCGGCCCAATCACCCGCGCCCGAGGCCGTTTCCGGGCGACGATCGCGACCGGCCGGCCGGTTTGCCGGTGCGAGGGCGGTGGGTGGCGTCAGCCCGCGCCGACGCACACGAAGCCGGCGGCGGCCGGGTTGTCGGCGGCCACGGCGTGCTGGGCCGCGGCGAGGGCGTGCGCGGGCGGTTCGCCGGCGGCCAGTCCGCGGTGGACGGCGGTCATCAGGGTCTTGGTGTCGGCGTCCGGTACGGGGACCACGGAGGCGATCACGCGGGCCGCGCCGCGTTCGATGAACGTCGCGGCCAGGCCGAGCAGTTCGTCTCCGGTGCACACGACGGACCGGCCTACGTCGCACGCGGCCAGCAGCACGGTGTCGGGCACCTGTGCCAACTGCTGCACGTCGTGCACGATGAGCCGCCCGTCGTGCAGCCGCAGCGCCGAGAACAGCGGGTTGTCCGACGTCAGCACGCCGTGCGCGGCCAGGTGCGCGGTCCGGGCGCCGGACAGCGCGGCGAGCACCGCGTCCACCGTCGCCGCCTCGTCCACCAGCGCGCCGACGCCGTGCACCGCCGCGACGGCGAGCGCCTCCTCCCGCGCGCCGGGCAGCCCCGGACCGCCGGCCACCACCACGCCGCCGTCGCCGGGCGGCCGGGTCGCTGCCCGGTGCCACAGCGCGGCGGACGGCGACACCGAGACCGGGCGGCCCGCGCACGACGGCAGCACCGACCACGGCAGGCTGTGCAGGACCCCGGTCGGCACCACCACCAGCGGCCGGTCGCCGACCTCGACGGGGTCCAGCAGCAGGCGTTCCAGGCGGGCGGCGGTGTCGCGGAGCAGCTTCGCCGCGCGCGGTCCGGTGCGGCGCAGCGCGAACGGCACCCGGTCCAGCAGGTCGGCCACCTCGGCGGCCGGGCCGAGCGGGTGCGCGCGCAGCCGGCCCGCCACCAGCGACAGCGCCAGCAGCCGCCCGTCGACCTGGACGTACTCCACCAGGGCCCGCTCGCCCAGCACCGCGCTCAGCTCGGCCGGCGACACCTGCCTGCCCGGCGTGGACTCGGCGCGGAGCAGGCGGCTGCGGTCGCGGATCCGCCGTTCCAGGCCGACCTGGCGGGCGACCAGCCGGGCGGTCGGGGTGCCCTCGGCGCGGGCCCGTTCGAGTTCGCCGGTGGTGGCGCGCAGCCGGGGGAGCAGTTCGGCGAGCGCGGGGTCGGCGGGCGGGCGGACCGGGCGGTGCAGCAGCCGGCTGGCCCGGCCGCGTTCCGCCCACTCGAACACCGCGCCGGCCCGGCCGCCCGCCAACGCCACCCGCAGGCCCAGCTCGACCAGGTCGGCGCGGTGCGCGGCGGAGTGGGCGCGCAGGTCGCCCGCGCCGAGCGCGGCGTGGTGCTCGTCGAGCACCCGCAGGCCGGTCCGGGCGGCGGACGCCGCGCCGCGCGGGTCGCCGGACCGCTCGCGCAGCAGGGCCGTCGCGTACCAGCCCCGGGCGCGCAGGGCCGCCGGGCCGTGCCGGCGGGAGCGGGCCGCCTCGGTCAGGTGCCCGACCGCGAGCGCGGGCCGGCCCCGGAGGTCGGCGAGGCGGGCGGCGTCCAGCCGGGCCTGCACGGCGGCGGACGGCCGGCCGTTCGCGGCGAGCGTCGCGACCATCGCCTCCGCCTGCGGCACGGTGGTCGGTCGGGCGGCCGTGCCCGGCGCGGTACCCGATTCCGCGCCCAGTTCCGCGCGCAGCACGCAGGAGCGGGCCAGCGCGGCCCACTGCGGCCGGCTCTGCCGGGTGAACGCGCGCAGCGCGCCGGTCCCGTGCTCGGCGGCTGTCGCCCAGTCGCGTTCCAGCAACGCGGCCTGCGCGAGCAGCAGCAGCATCTCCGGCACCCGCAGCCGGCGGTTCTCCCGGCGGAACGCCTCGGCGGCGCGTTCCGCGGCGAACCGGGCCTCGGTCACCAGGCCCACCGACAGCAGCAGTTCGGCCCGGTCCAGCAGCACCGGGGCGGTCTGCCCGCCGTGCCGGCCGATCACCTCCTCGGCGTGGTCGAGGTGCGCCAGGGCCGCCGGGACGTCGCCGCGCAGCCCCGCGACGAACCCGAGGTTCTCCGCGACGATCCCGACCACCAGGTGCCGGCCCAGCTCGCGGGCCAGCGCGCCCGCCTCGGCCAGGTCGCGCTCGGCGGCGTCGAAGTCGTGCCGCTCGGCTTGCAGGATGCCCCGGTTGAGCAGCACGCGTTGCAGCGCCAACCGGTCCTCGCCGCGCCGCAGCACCGCCTCCGCCGCCTGGTAGTCCTCGAACGCCGCGTCGAGCCGCCCCACGTGGTAGCGGATCACCGCCCGCTGCGCCCGCGCCTTCGCCCCGGCGTGCCCGGTGAGGACGGTGAGCGCCGCGTCGATCTCGCGCAGCGCCGACCGCGTGTCACCGTGCTGCGCCAAGGCGAAGGCGAGCTTCATGCGGCTTTCCGCGGCGAGTTCGGGCCGGCCGCGCGCGCCGTGCCGCACCGAGCTGCGCAGGTGCCGGATCGCCGAGCCGACCTCGCCGCACTGCTGGAGCGCGTGCCCCCACGCCTGCTCGGCCAGCGCGGACGCCTCGCTGTCGCGTTCCCGCACCGCGCGCAGCAGCGCCCGCTCGGCGGCGGCTGCCGCGCGGGCCGGGTCCCGGTCGGCCAACCGGACCGCGTCGTGCGCCTGCTGGAGGGCGGAGTCCGGCGGCATCCGCCAAGACTGCCCGCCGGAAATCCCGGCCGCCAGCGCATTTCAGGGGGACGATGCGGCATCCACACCGCACAGACGCGCCAACCGCGAGAGGATCGCCATGGACGACCTACGCCCTGATCTACCGCTCGCCACCGTGCCGGACGAGCTGATCGTCGACCTGCGGGAGATCGACCTGGTGGAGGAGGCGGTCGGGGCGCTGAACCTCGACTCGCTGCGGGTGTCCGAGCTGGCCGCGTTCGACCTGGCCCGGTTGCGGCTGTGGCACCGCCCGCGCGTGGCCGGCGCGGATCCGGTGCCGGTGGTCGACGTCGACCCGGTGCTGTTCGAGCTGCGCCGGCGGTTCGCGGCGGACTGCGGCGGCTGGCACCCGGTGCTGGGCAAGAACCGGTTCGTCAGCGGCCAGTTCGGCGCCTACCCGCAGACCCGGTCGATGGCCGCGGACTTCGACCCGGAGCCCGCCGACCGACCGGTCCCGGTGCCCGAGGCGCGGCCGGACGGCGGTGCCGGGGTGCGGGTCGGGGTGCTCGACACCCGGCTGTACCGGCACCCCGACCTGGCCGGGCACTACGAGACGCCCGACGCGGGAACGGGGTTCGACCGGCACGACGTCGACCCGATCCCGTGGGAGGACGGGCACGCCGCGTTCATCACCGGGGTGATCGCGGCGCACGCGCCCAAGGCCACCGTCGTGGTGCGGGACGTGCTGGACTCGGACGGCCGCGCCACCGCGTGGGACACCGTCGCGGCGATGGCCCGGTTCCTGGAGGACGGGGTCCACGTGCTGAACCTGGCGCTGGGTTGCCGTGCGCACCACGGGCCGCCGCTGGTGGTGCAACGGGCCGTGGAGCGGCTCAGCCCGCACATGCTCGTGGTCGCGGCGGCGGGCAACCACGGGCAGGTGGAAGGACTGTGGCACGACATCACGCGGACCTCGGCGACGTGGCCGGCGGCGCTGCCCGGCGTGGTCGCGGTCGGCGGCGACGGCCCGGACGGGACGCTCGCGCCGTACAGCCCGCAGGTGCCGTGGGTGACGTGCACCGCGCCCGGTGCGGCGGTCGGCCCCTACCTGGACGGGCGGGTGCGGCGGCGGTACGACATCGCCGAGTTCCACGGCTACGCCGCCTGGAAGGGCACGTCGGTCGCCACGGCCGCGGTGAGCGGGATGGTCGCGGCCCGCACCGATCCCGCGTCGGACGCCCGGCTTCCCGCTGCGGCGGCGCTGTCCTTCCTGCTGGACGAGAGGGGCGCGGTGCGGCGGACCGGGTGACCGCCCTGCTAAACCGTGAGGTGTGGATCAACGGGTGTGGCAGGCGGTGGCGGGCGGGTGCACGGTGGCGGCGTTGGCGGTGCCGTGGGCGTCGGCGGGACAGGTTTCGATCCGGGTGACGAGCCTGCCGTGGTGGCCGCTCTACGTGGGCCTCGCGGCGGTCATGCACGTGATCGCGGTCCGGCGGCCGCCGGCGGTGGTCGCCGGGCTCACCGCGTGCTTCGCCACGGCGGCCGCCGCGACGTTCGTGTTCGTCGGCTACCCGGACGTGCACCCGCTGTCCGACAGCGGGGTGAGTTCGCTGATGCCCACCCGCCCGGGGCTCGGGTGGGTGCTCGCCCTGGTGGCGGTGCTGGTCTCGGCCTGGCCGTCGGCGCGCGCCCGCCGTCGCCGCCGCCGCAACGGAGACACCGCGCCCGGAGGCGGCGCGCGCTGAAGCCGGACGACGGGCCGGCGCGACGTGACCGGGACGGGTGGAGGTCCGGCGGGGTGTTTCCCGCCGCAACTACAGTGGGCCGCGTGACGCGGCGAGCGAGGACGACCCGATGAGCAACACCGAGACCAGCCCCGCCGAGGTGGTGTGCGCCGCCACGGCCGGCGCGGAGTCGGAGGTCGAGGTCCTCGAACCCCGGGCCGTGCCGCTGGGCGGCCCGCGCGCGATGACCGTCCGCCGCACGCTGCCGCAGCGCGCCCGGTCCATGATCGGCGCGTGGTGCTTCGCCGACCACTACGGCCCCGAAGACGTGTCGGTGACCGGCGGGATGGACGTCGCGCCGCACCCGCACACCGGGTTGCAGACCGCGAGCTGGCTGTTCAGCGGCGAGATCGAGCACCGCGACAGCCTGGGCGTGCACGCCGTCGTGCGGCCGGGCGAGCTGAACCTGATGACCGGCGGCCGGGGCATCTGCCACTCCGAGGTGTCCCTGCCGGAGACCACCGTGCTGCACGGCGTCCAGCTGTGGATCGCCCTGCCCGACGCCCACCGCGAGGCGCCCCGCGACTTCCAGCACCACCGCCCGGACCCGATCGCCCTGCCCGGCGCGACCGCGCGGGTGTTCCTCGGCACGCTGGCCGGCCACACGTCCCCGGTGCGCACCTTCACGCCGCTGCTCGGCGCGGAACTCGTGCTCGACCCGGGCGCGACCCTGGAGCTGGCCGTCGACCCGTCCCACGAGCACGGGGTGCTGGTGGACCAGGGCGAGGTCGAGCTGTCCGGCGTCCGCCTGGCCGGTGCCGAACTCGGCTACACCGCCCCGCGCGCCGCCACCCTCGTCCTGGCCAACCCCGCCCGGTCGCCCGCCCGGGTGATGCTGCTCGGCGGGGTGCCGTTCGGCGAGGAGATCGTGATGTGGTGGAACTTCGTGGCCCGCGACCACGACGAGATCGTCCGGTTCCGAGACGAGTGGCAGGCCGCGACCGACCGGTTCGGCGAGGTGACCGGCTACCCCGGCGACCGCCTGCCGGCCCCGCCGCTGCCCACCGGCCGCCTGCGCCCGCGCGGCAACCCGCCGCTGCCCGGCGGCTGACCCGGTCGGCCCGCGCCGTCGGGCCGGGTTGCGCACTCCGCCGGGCTCACCGGGCCGGGGTGCGGTCGGGGCCGAACGCGGTCAGGAAGCGGTCGCGGAAGGAGTCCATCGGCCAGACCGGGGCGTCCGGGCCGGGTTTCAGGCCGGGGTCCCAGCCCCAGCCGGCGATGCGGTCGAGCACGGCCGGGTCGCGGGCCACGACGCCGATCGGCACGTCCCGGCTCGCACCGGACCCGGTGACCATCTGGGCCGGCTGGTGGTCGCCGAGGAACACCACCACCAGGTCGTCGTCGCGGTGGTCCGCCACGTACGACACCAGCGCGCCCAGCGAGTACTCGATCGACCGCCGGTAGTCCGCCCGCACGTCCGCCGGATCGCGGGTGAAGATCGATTCCGGCGTGCCCGGCCCGGACGGCATCGAGCGGTACACCGAGCCGTCGCCCAGCTCCGCCGGGTCCACCGGCGCGGGCACCGGCGTCCACGGCGCGTGGCTGCCGACCAGCGCGACCGTCGCCATCACCGGCTCCGCCGAGGTGCCCTCGGCCCGGTCGAACGCGGCCAGCGTGAACTGGTCGGGCGTGGTCGCGTAGCCGAACCTCGGCCCCCGGTAGCCGAGGTCGGCCGCCGCCATGATCCGCCGGTAGCCGAAGAAGTCGCCTTCCGGCCACGCCTGCGTGATGCCCGGCATCACGCCCACCGTCCGCAGGCCCGCCTCCCGGAACGCCCCGGGCAGCGTCAGCCGGTCGCCGCCGACCAGGTTGCGGTAGCGCTGCTGGTTGTCGATGCGCAGCCCGGACAGCAGGGTCGCCTGCGCCAGCCAGCTGCCGCCGCCGGCCGTGGGCGAGGTGAGGAAACCGCTGCGCGCGGCGAACCCGGCCGCCGCCAGCCGACGGGTGCCCTCGTCGAGCACCCGCGCCACCGGCGGCCCCAGTTCCGGGTCTTCGACCGCGCAGCGCCCGTAGCTCTCCACGAACACCAGCACGACCTTCTTGCCCCGCAACGCGGTCAGCAGCCGGTCGCCCGGGACGTCGCGGAACGCGTCCACCGCCGCCTCGGCCGCGAACGCCTCCCGGTCGCCCAGCCCGTCGCGCACCCTCCGCGCGTGGTTGTAGACGAACTCCGCCGCACTGGTCGAGGTCACCGGCACGCCCGTCCCGGCCAGCGTGATCCACACCGCCGAGAGCACCAGCACGACCCGCGTGGCGAGCAGCCGCCGCCGGTCGGCCAGCCGCGCCAGCCGCACCACCGACACCGCCACCAGCGCGACCAGGCCGAGCGCCACCAGCACCGCCGCGAGGACGACGCCGACCGCGCCCGCCGGTCCCGCCGACACCGCCACGAAATCCACCGCCGGCCCCAGCAGCGGCCAGTCCAGCACCAGGTCGAACGGCCGGTACAGCACCACGTCGAACCCGATGTCGAGCACCTTGAGCACGGCCAGCAGCCCCAGCAGCACCCCGCCCGCCCACGCCGCGACCCACCGCCACCGCCCCGGCAGCACCAGCACCGCCATCACGCCCAGCAGCGCCTCGACCGGCACCCGGAGGAACGCCGACCAGGTGAAGCGCTCCAGGTCGTCCGGCGCGAGCAGGACGACCGCCACCAGCAGCGCGGCGCACCCGGTGGCCGCCCACCACCCGACCCGCCGCCACGCGCCACCCGTCATCGCCCGTCCTCCCCGTCGACCACGAAGGGAGAACGGATCGGCGGCCCGTCCGGTTCAGGGGTCGGTACGGTGGGCCGGTGACCCGTCCGCACGTGCTGCTCAGCGTCGCCGTCAGCGTCGACGGCTACATCGACGACCGCGGCGCGGACCGGTTCCCGCTGTCCAACGCCGAGGACTTCGACCACGTGGACCGGCTGCGCGCGCAGTACGACGCGATCCTGGTGGGCGCGGAGACGATCCGCCGCGACAACCCGCGCCTGCTGGTGAACTGCCCGCGACGCCGGGCCGAGCGGGTCGCGGCCGGACTGCCCGAGTACCCGCTCAAGGTCACCGTCACCCGGTCCGGTGATCTCGCACCGGACCTGAAGTTCTGGCACCACGGCGGCGAGAAGCGGGTCTACACCGCCGACGCCGGCTACCCGGTCGCCTCGGCCGCGCTGGCGGGCCTCGCGTCGGTCGCCTCGCTCGGCCCGGTGGTCGACTTCGCCGCCCTGCTCGACGACCTCGGCGCGCGCGGCGTGGCGAGGCTGATGGTGGAGGGCGGCGGGCACGTGCACACCGCGTTCCTGGCCGCCGGGCTGGCCGACGAGATCCGGATGGCCGTCGCGCCCATGCTGATCGGCCAGGCCGCCGCGCCGAGGTTCGTGCACCCGGCGGCGTTTCCCGGCGGCCCGGCCCGGCGCTTCCACCTCGACGGCGTCGAGGTGCTGGGCGACGTCGCGGTGCTGCGCTACTTCCCGAAGCGCGCCGCGACCTGAGCGAGCGCGGCGCGGATCGTGTCGCGCCGGAGGAACGCGACCGCGGCCGCCGCGACCAGGAGGATCAGCGGCAGCTTCGCGTCGCCCTTGGCCGGCAGGAACAACTCCGTGCCGGCCGCGCCCGCCATCACCCCGACCAGGCCGAGCGCGGCGAGCCCGCACAGCCGGGGCACCAGCAGCCCCAGCGCGCCCGCGATCTCCACCGCGCCGGTGAGGTGGCGCAGCCACTGCCCGAACCCGATCTCGTCGAACTTCTTCACCAACCCGTCGCCGAACAGCAGGTACCCGCTGTGGACGAAGTAGGCGGCCAGCGCGATCTGCAAGCCCCACAACACGATCCCGCCCACGCGGGCCGGTCCGGAGTGGACGGGCGCGGTCTGCTCAGACATGGGTGTACTCCTCCACCGCGACGGCCTCGGCGGCCACCCGATCCCGGTTGCGCCACAGCCCCACCACATCGCGGCCGAACGACCACACGAGGGCGGCCAGCGCCAGCCCGACCAGGACAGTCCCGAACGGCACGACCCCGGACGCGGCGACGACGAGCAGCACACCCTGCACCGCCGCGACGGCCTTGCGCGCGAAGCTCGGCGGAAGCTCCCCGCGCAGCCACGGCGCGACCCACGACGCCGCGACGAACGCGTAACGCATCAACCCGATCGCCAGCACCCACGGCCCGGACGCCAGTGCCACGTGGACGCTGAGCACGAGGATCAGGAACGCGTCGACCTCCATGTCGAACCGCGCACCCAACGGCGAGGCGGTGCCGGTGCCCCGGGCCACCCGGCCGTCCACGAAGTCCAGCGACAGCGCCACGGCGGCGAACACCACCAGCAGCGCGACCGGGACGTCCTCGCCCGCCCGGTCGGCCACGAGCGCGGTCACCCCGCCCACCAGGACGCCCCGGGCCAGCGTGACCCGGTCGGCGGGCCCGGGGGAGCGGACGCCGGCGCGCAGCATCGCGGCGGCCAGCAGCGTCCACGTGGCCAGGGCGTGGGCGACGCCGACCGCCCAGCCCAGCGGCCCGAGCCCGACGGTGCCGCCGAGCACGCCCAGCAGCAGGACCTGCGCGCCCGCCCAGGCGGTCCGTTCCGGCACGGCCGGCGCGGCGGTGTGCTGAAGTGTGATCATCGGTTGCCCCTCATGACCCGTTTTCGGAGGTTGCCGGATGACACGCGTCGCACGGGCACTTTGGTTCACCTCGGCCGGGAATTGCTCGATCCGGTCCGGACCGCTGCCCGAACCCGGGCCGGGCGAGCTGGTCGTGCGCACCCTGCACAGCGCGGTCAGCCGGGGCACCGAGACCCTGGTCCTGCGGGGGTCGGTGCCGGTCAACCAGCACGCGGTGATGCGCGCGCCGTTCCAGGAGGGCGATTTCCCGTTCCCGGTGAAGTACGGGTACCTCAACGTGGGGGTGGTCGAACACGGCCCGGCGGCGCTGCTGGGCCGCACGGTGTTCTGCCTGTACCCGCACCAGACCCGGTACGTGGTGCCGGAGCACGCCGTCACGCCCGTCCCGGACGCCGTCCCGCCGGCGCGCGCGGTGCTCGCCGGCACGGTCGAGACCGCGGTGAACGCCCTGTGGGACGCCCGGCCGATGGTCGGCGACCGGATCGCGGTGGTCGGCGGCGGCATGGTCGGCTGCGCGGTCGCGGCCGTGCTCGCCGGGTTCCCCGGCGCGCGGGTCCAGCTGGTCGACCTCGACCCGGCCCGCCGCGCGACCGCCGACGCGCTCGGCGTGGCCTTCGCGACCCCTGAGGAGGCCGTGGGCGGCCTCGACCTGGTGGTGCACGCCAGCGCGTCGGAAGCGGGCCTGGAGACGTCCCTGGGGCTGCTGGCGGCGGAAGGGACGGTGGTGGAGCTGAGCTGGTACGGCGCGCGGCGGGTCGGCGTCCCGCTGGGGGAGCACTTCCACTCCCGCCGGCTCACCGTGCGGGCCAGCCAGGTCGGTGTGGTCGCCCGCCCCGACCGCAGCCACGCCGAACGCCTGGCGCTCGCCCTCGACCTGCTCGCCGACCCGGTGTTCGACGCGCTGATCACCGGTTCGAGCCCGTTCGACGACCTGCCCGACGTGCTGCCCCGGCTGGCGGACGGCACGCTCTCCGCGCTGTGCCACCGGATTGACTACGGTCGGGCCGGTGACCGATGACATCCTGCCCAGCACCACCACGGTCGACGCCCGGGACCAGGGCGCGCGGGTCGCGGTGCTGCCGGTGGGCAGCTTCGAACAGCACGGCCCACACCTGCCGCTGATCACCGACACCGTCGTGGCCTGCGCGATCGCGGGCGGGATCGCCGCCCGGCACGCCGTCCTGCTGCTGCCGCCGGTCACGGTCTCCTGCTCGCACGAGCACGCCGCCTGGCCGGGCACCGTCAGCATCTCGGCCCGGACCCTGTACGCCGTGGTCACCGACATCGCCGAGTCGCTGCGCCGGTCCGGCGTGCCGAAGCTGGTGGTGGTCAACGCGCACGGCGGCAACTACGTGCTGTCCAACGTCGTGCAGGAGAACGAGGGCCTGTCGCTGTTCCCGGGCCGGTCCGACTGGCACACCGCCCGCACCGCCGCCGGCCTGGAGACCTCGGGCCAGACCGACATGCACGCCGGCGAGCTGGAGACGTCGATCCTGCTGCACGTCCGGCCCGACCTGGTCGGCCCGGCCCGGATCGACCACGTGGCCGACGAGCGCCCGCACCTGCTGACCCACGGCCTGCGCCAGTACACCGGCTCCGGCGTGGTCGGCCGTCCGTCGCGGGCCTCAGCCGACAAGGGCAGGCACCTGCTGGCGAGCCTGGTCGCCGCGTTCGCCGGGCACCTCGCGGCGCTCTGAGCGGGGGATCAGGGCGAGCACCCCGGGCAGCGCGGCGACCAGCGCCAGCACCCCGTAGACCACGGCGGTGGTGACCCCCTGCGCCGCGCCCAGCCCGGCCGACCCGAACGCCACCGCCAGGAACGCCTCGCGCGGCCCGAACCCGCCGACGTTCACCGGCACCGCCATCACCAGCAGCGCGAGCACGACCAGCGGGACCAGCTGCCCGAGCGACGCCGTCGAACCGGCCGCCCGCGCGGCGACCACGAACAACGCGACGTGCCCCGCCACCGTCACCGCCGACAGGGCGACGACCCTGGGCAGCGCGTACCGGGTCAGCAGCGCGCCGCGCGCGTCGGACAACGTCCGGACCACCGCGCCCCGGACCTTCGGCACCCGGCTCGCGAGCACCGCGCCGACCACCAGGACGGCCGCCGCGCCGACCACGGCACCGGGCCGGACGTCGACCGCCACCGGCCGCACGGCCAGCACCGCCACCCCGACCAGCACCAGCACGACCTGCCCGGCGAAGCGCTCGAACACCACCGCCCGCACACCCCGCCCGACATCGCCGGAACGCCGGCCGTGGCGCACCGCGCGGTGCACGTCGCCGAGCACGCCGGCGGGCAGCACCGCGTTGAGCAGCAGCCCCCGGTAGTAGTCCGCCACGGCCGCGCGCAGCGTCAGCGGCAGCCCGAGGCCGCGCGCCACCACGCACCACCGCCACGCGCTGCACACCGTGGTCAGCAGCCCGATCCCGAGCGCCGCGACCACCGCCGACGAGTGCACCGCGCGCAGCCCGTCCACGAAGGCGTCCGACCCCAGCCGCCACGCCAGGACCGCCAGGATGCCGATCGCCGCGCCCAGCCGCAGCCACGGCCACACCCGGCTCACGACGGCACCGCGAGCAGGTCCGTGTGGTGCACCGAGGCCCGCACCCCACCGCTCCTGCGCCGCAGGTAGTCGGGCGCGTCGGCGGCCAGCGCGGGGTCCTGCTCGACCGCCGCGCCGACCCAGCCGCGCAGCCACTCGGCGGTCAGCGCGGCCTGGCCGGGCCCCAGCCGCCACGGGCTCCGCGCGGTCTCGACCCGCGCGCCGAGCCGCGTGAACGCCTCTTCGGCCGCCCGCGCCGCGTCGGGCCCGAGCAGTCCGCCCCGGCGCTGGTGGGCGTTGAACGCGTCCTGGAACCGCGCGTCGAGCGGGTCGGCCGGGTCGAGTTCGACGCGGCCGGCCACGGAGAGGGTCAGCAGTGCGGGCACACCCGCTTCTACGCACGCCGCCGCCAACCCGTTCACCTGCTCCCGGGTGAGCACGTCGAGCAGGGCCGACGCGGTCACCAGCGACGCGCCCCGCAGGTCCGACGCGGTCAGCGCGGTCAGGTCGCCCTCGTGCGTCCGCGCCGTCACGCCCGGCCCGGTCACCGTCGCACCCGCCACGGCCAGCAGCCGGGGGTCCCGGTCGTGCAGCACCCAGTGCTGCGCGCCGCCCAGTCGTGCGCAGAGCCATCGTCCCATCGATCCCGTGCCACACCCGAGGTCACGGATGACGACCGGGTTCCGGTTCACCACGATCTCGCGGACCCGGTCCGCCAGTCCGGCGGAGCGGGCGGCGGCGTCCGCCGGTTCGCGCAGGGCCAGCCACTCCGGGGCGAATCCAGGCTCGGTCATGGCCGCAGACTAGCCAGCACCCGCTCCAGCCCGAGGGTCGTCGCGTCCCAGGTGGACAGCTCGCCACGCCGCCGGCGCGCGGCTTCGCGCAGGTCGGCGCGGGTCCGGGCGGAGGTGAACCAGCGGCGCAGCGCGTCGGCCAGCGCGGCCGCGTCGCCGGGCGGCACCGACCACCCGCCCTCGCCCAAGGCGTCCGGGACGGCGCTGGCCACGACCGGGATCCCGCGCGCCAGCGCCTCGGTCACCACCATCCCGTAGGTCTCGGCCCGCGACGGCAGCACGAACAGGTCGGCCGCCGCGTAGGCCGCGTCCAGCCCGGCCCCGACCAGCGGCCCGACCAGGGCGATCCGGTCGTCCAGCCGGTGCCGGGCGATCGCGGCGCGCACCGACGCCGCGTGGCCCGGGTCCTGCGGCCCGACGCACACGCACCGCCACCGCGCGCCGGAAACCCGGGCCAACGCCTCGACCAGCACGTCGTGGCCTTTGCGCGGGGTCACCGACGCCACGCAGAGCAGGCTCGACACCCCGTCGGCGCCGGTCGCGAGCGGCGCCGGGTCGACCCCCGGCGCGACCACGTGCACCCGCCCCAGCCCGTGGTGGGCCGCCAGCCGCTCCGCCGCCGCCCGGCCGGTCGCCACCACCGCGTGCACGGCGTGCAGGCACGCCCGCTCGGCCGCGTCCAGCGCCGCCGCGACCGCCGGGTCCAGCCCGGTCTCGTCGGCCAGCGGCAGGTGCACCAGCACCGCGAGGCGCAACCGCGCGGCGTGCGGCGCGACCACCTCGGGCACCCCGCACGCCACCAGGCCGTCGAGCAGCGCGGTCGCGCCGTCGGGCAGCCCGGCCAGCGCCCGGTGCAGCGCCGCGCGCGCCACGCCGTCCGGCCGTGGCCAGGAACCGGCCACGACCACCTCCCGGAGGCCGCCGCGGGCCCGCCGGTCGTAGGTGTTGCCGCCGCTGGGCGTGCTGCTGTCCGGGACGACGAAGTACCCGGTCACAGCGCCCGTTCGTAGCTCGCCCAGGCCACGTGCGACTCGTGCAGCGAGACCTCGATGCCGGACAGCCCCCGGGCACCCTCGCCGAGCGCGCCCGCGTGCACCCGGTCGGCCAGCCGGTCGGCGACGTGCCTGGCCAGGAACTCGGTCGAGGTGTTGATCCCGGCGAACTCGGGCACCTCGTCGAGGTTGCGGTAGTTCAGGTCGGCCAGGACCGCCCGGAGTTCCTGTGTGGCCAGTCCGATGTCGACCACGATGTTGTCCCGATCGAGTTCGTTTCGTTTGAACCGGGCGTCCACGAGGAACGTTGCACCATGCAGGCGTTGTGCCGGACCGAAGACCTCGCCGCGGAAGCTGTGCGCGACCATCACGTGGTCGCGGACGGTGATGCTGTACAGGGTGACCTCCTGGTGAGCGCTACGGGCACAACCTCCGGCCGAGCGTAGTGAAACGCCCGGCCGGTGTCGGGTGGGCGAAGGGATCCCATGTACGAGTCAGTCTTCAGTGACGACGACACCGCCGAATCGGACCTGGTGACACGCCGCGGCACGTTCCGGGCGGTGGCGTTCCGGGCGGACGGGCACGAGCACATGGCGTTGGTGTTCGGCAAGGTCGGGAGGCGGGCGGACGTGCTGGCGCGCGTCCACTCGGAGTGCATGACGGGGGACATCTTCGGCGCGCTGCGCTGCGAGTGCGGCGAACAGCTCGACGCCGCGCTCGACGCCGTCGTCCGCGAGGGCAGCGGCCTGCTGATCTACCTGCGCGGCCACGAGGGCCGGGGGATCGGCCTGGTGGAGAAGGTCCGCACCCACGTGCTCCAGGACGAGTGCGGCCTGGACACCATCGACTCCGCGACCGAGCTGGGCCTGCCGGTGGACACCCGCGACTACCGCCCGGCCGCGCTGGTCCTGCGCCACCTGAAGGTCCGGTCGGTCCGGCTGCTGTCCAACAACCCCGACAAGGTCCGGGCGCTGGAGGACCACGGCATCCCGGTGACCGCCCGGGTGCCCCTGCTGATGCCGCCCAACAAGCACAACATCGGCTACCTGACCGCGAAACGCGACCGCATGGGCCACGACCTGCCCCAGCTCTCCGGACACCCGGCCGTGCCCCACGCCGCCGACCGCTGACGCCGACCGCCGACCCGTGCCGTAGCCCTGGCCGACGTTCGCGCCGTGGTTCGACCCGGTCGGCGACATCGCGCCGATCCCCCCGTGGTCACCTGGCCGTGGCGAGTCCACAGTGGACGCTTCGCCGCCGGGTCGCGGCGGGGAGTACCGGACACCCCGGGCGGGGGATAGGCTTCGTCGGGTTCCGCGCCCGCCGATCGAGGACCGATGACCGACCGTCACCTGATCGACGTCCACGTCCTGCTCGTCCGCGACGTGCACGTCCTGCTGACCCTCCGCCGCGACGCCGATCCCCGGTTCGACGGACGGTGGCACCTGCCCTCGGGCAAGCTCGACGCCGGCGAATCGGTCCCGCGCGCGGCCTCGCGGGAGGTCCGCGAGGAGGTCGGGGTCGAGGTCGACCCCGCCGTGCTGCGGCTGGTCCACACCCTGCACGTCACCGGGTCCGGGCTCGAACCCCGGCTGGGCCTGTTCTTCGAAGCGCGTGAGTGGACCGGCACGCCGGTCAACCGGGAACCGGACAAGTGCTCGGCCGTCGAGTGGTTCCCGCTCGACGGCCTGCCGCACCGGATCATCGAGTACCCGGCCGCCGGCATCCACGCCTACCGCACCGGATCCCCGTTCGGCGTGCTCGGCTGGCCGGACCCGTAGGCGGCGGGCCCGTCGGTCAGGTGTCGGCGGGGACGTCGCGGTCGGCGTGGTCGGCGGCGGCCAGGCGGGCGGCCTGGGGGTCGCCCGCTTCGACGGCCGCGAAGATCCGCAGGTGTTCGGCCTCGCGCCGCTCGGGCAGTGCGGGGTCCATCCGCGTGTAGCGCAGCGCGGCGATGGCGCACTGGTGCAGCTCCGCCAGCAGGGGGTTGCCGGCGGCGGCGAAGACGGTGGTGTGGAAGACGTCCGGGGTGACGTCGGTCCGGGCCGACGCCGCGCGGTAGACCGCCGTCCAGCAGTCCTGGCGCGGTGCGGCCAGTGCCGCGCGGAGGATCGACAGGTGTTCCTCGGTGCGGTTGGCGGCGGCCAGGGCGGCGGCTTCGGCCTCCAGCGAGCGGCGCAGCGCGAGGGTGTGGGCGACGGGTTGGTCGCGCAGGTGTTCGCGCAGCACGGTGTTGACCGCGGTGCGCGCCCGGACGAAGGTGCCGCGCCCTTGCGCGCTCTCCAGCACCCCGTTGGCGGAGAGCACCTTGATCGCCTGGCGCACCGACGACTGCCCCAGGCCCATGATGACGGCCAGTTCCTCCTGGCTGGGGATCCGGGAGTTCAGCGGCCACTCGCCGACCTCGATGCGCCGGGTGATCCACTCGACGGCCTCTTCGAAGCCCGCCCTTCTCAGCGGCATGGTCCGGTTTCCTTCGCGCTGGCGGAGTCGGCTCGACCGAGACCGGTGACTTCTACAAAACTGTAGAAGATCGCCGTGGCCCGCTGTCAAGCGGCCGCGCGGTCAGTCGTCGAGCCTGCCCAGCAGGTCGCGCAGGATCCGCTCGTCCTCCTCGCCCAGCGCGCCGACGAACCTGGTCAGCACGGACGCGTGGTCCGGCTCGCTCTCCAGCAGCCGGCCCATCCGCCACGCGGTCAGCGCCGACGGGTCGGCCGTCGTGGAGTAGCGGTAGGCCCGGCCGTCCCGGACGCGGGTGGCCATGTTCTTCTCGTGCAGCCGGGTCAGGGTCGTGACGACCGTGCTGTAGGACAGCGCGCCCGAGGGGTCGACGCGGTCGCGGACCTCGGCCGGGGTGAGGGCCTCGGCGGCGTCGCCCAGGACCTGGAGCACCTCGGCGGCCAGTGCCCCGGGTTGGCGTCGGGCAGGCGGTTCTCCCACCGCGTCGGGCTCCCTGGTCACGGGGGGAATGGTACGACGACTGGTCCGGGCCGCCGGCCGGGCGTGGCAGACTGGTGGCTCCGCGCGCGGGAGGGGCACGCATGTTCGACCACTTCGCCTGGTCCGTCCTGGCGACCCCGGTCCTGGTGCTGCTCGGCACGTGGCTGCTCGCCGACCGGTTGCGGCCCGACCTCGCGGTGCGGGTGTTCGCGTGGTCCGCCGTCGTGGCGGCGTGGGCGGGCACGGTGAACCTGGTGGTGTTCGCGCTCAAGGCGCTGGCCGAGCTGCCGGCCGTGGCCGCGCTGGGCGACTGGTCCGCCGACGTGGTCGTCGCCGACACCGCGCACGTGCCGTGGGTGTCCTGGGGTTCGTTCGCGTGGGTGGTCGTGGCCGCGGTGGCGGTCGCGGTCCAGGCGGTGCGGCGGCGTCGGCTGCTGCGCGCGGTGCGGGCCGAGGTGGACTGGCTGGAGCCGCGCGGGGACGTGGTGACGGTGGCCGACGAGCGGGTCGACGCGTTCGCGCTGCCGGGCACGCGGAGCGTCCCGGGCCGGATCGTGCTGACCACCGGGATGGTCGACCTGCTCGACGAGCACCAGCGCGGCGCGGTCGTCGCGCACGAGCGCGCGCACCTCGCGGGCGACCACCACCGCCTGGTGTGGCTCACCCGGCTCGCCGCGACCGTCCACCCGGTGCTCTGGCCGGTCGCCTGGAAGGTCGCGTTCCTGGCGGAGCGGGCGGCCGACGAGGTCGCGGCGGCGGAGCTGGGCGACCGTCGGCACGTGGCGCGCGCCATCGGGTTCGCGGCGCTGGCCGCCGGGAAGCGGGGCGCGGTGCGCGCCGGCGGTGCGCACGGCCCGCTGGCCGCGCTCGGGTCCGCGCCCGGCGCGGTTCCCCGGCGGGTGTCGGCGCTGATGGTCCCGCGCGAAGGCCGCCGCTGGCCGGGCGTGGTGCCGGTGGCGCTCGCGATCGGCACCGTGGTGTGGACCGGCGAGTGCGTGTACGACCTCCACGAGCTGCTCACGTTCGCGTCGCTGCGTTAGTCGCTGCGTTAGTCGCTGAGTCAGGTGCTGGGTCAGGCGCTGCCCCGGCGGGTGCGTGACCGCTGGTGCGCCGTCGACCCGCGCTGTCCGGCGTCCGCCGGTTTTCGTTGCGGTCGCGGGACTTCTCCGCCGGTGGTCGGTGTGACGATCATCCTCCCCCTTGACAGTCCGGGGCGTTCTTCTACAGTCTAGTAGAAGAAAATTTAGCCTAACCTAACTGCGGGAGGTTGTCGCGGTGCGTGACCGCACGTCGTCGTTCGGCGACCCCGTCCGCGGTGTGGTGACACCGGCGCGCGCCGGGTAGTCGACCCCGTTCCCGAATCCCTTCGGCCGGTCACCTCGTGGTGGCCGGTCGGTCGAGCGCGCCCACGCGGCCTTCCCTGGAGGTTCCCCGCCATGTCCGGCAACCCCTTCGACGACGAGAACGGCGAATTCCACGCCCTGGTCAACGACGAGGGCCAGTACTCGCTGTGGCCCGTGTTCGCCGAGGTTCCCGCCGGGTGGACGGTCGTGCACGCGAACGCGACCCGCGCCTGCTGCCTGGACTACATCGAGAGCCGCTGGACCGACATGCGCCCGGCGAGCCTGATCGCGGCGATGGACTCGACCGCCGACTCCCGGGCGTGACCGCGATGTCGGTCCACGAGTGGCGTTCCCGCGCCCACACCGGCCCGGTCGACCCGCTGACCGCCGCCGCGACCCTGGCGCGCCGGGCGGAGGGCCCGTTCGTGGTCTACGAGCGCGACGGGCGCTGGGCGTTCGCCGCCGGCGCGGTCGCCGAGCTGCGCCTGACCCGGCACGGGATCACCGTCGCGCACGGCGGGCTGGTGCGCGAGGTGGCGCTGTCCGACGACCCGCCGGCGCAGGTCTCGACGCTGCTCGCGGAACTGCCCGTGCCGTGGCGCAGGGCCTACGGCTGGGCCGCGTTCGAGCTGGCCCACCTGCTGCACGGCACCCCCGAGGCCGCCGGCGACGGCCCGCTGCTGCACCTGGTCGTGCCCGCCGAGGAAGTCCTCTTCGACGGCGGCGGGGCACACCTGGTCGCGCCCGACGAGCGGGCGCTGGACCGGCTCGCGGCGGTGCTCGGCGACCCGGCCGGCCGGTGGGGCGCGCCGCAGACCGGGGTCGACCTGGCCGAGGCCGACGACCCGCGCTACCGCGAGGTGGTCGCGGCGGCGGTCGCCGACATCCGCGCCGAGCGGTTGCAGAAGGTCATCCTGTCCCGGGTCGTGCCGGTGCCGCTGGAGGTCGACCTGGTCGCGACCTACGTCGCGGGTCGGCGCGGCAACACGCCCGCCCGGTCGTTCCTGCTGGACCTGGGCGGCCTGCGGGCCACCGGGTTCAGCCCGGAGACGGTCGTCGAGGTCTCCGCCGACGGCCGGGTGTCCACCCAGCCGCTGGCGGGCACCCGGAGCCTGGTCGGCGACCCGGCGAGCGACCTGGCGGGCCGGGTCGAGCTGCTCGGCGACCCCAAGGAGGTCTTCGAGCACGCCATCTCCGTCCGCCTCGCCCAGGACGAGCTGCACGCCATGTGCCGCCCGGGAACCGTGGGCGTGGACGAGTTCATGACGGTCAAGGAGCGCGGCAGCGTCCAGCACCTCGCCTCGCGGGTGAGCGGCCGGCTGGCCGAGGGCAACGGTCCGTGGCACGCGTTCGCCGCGCTGTTCCCGGCGATCACCGCGTCCGGGATCCCGAAGCCCGAGGCGTTCGAGCTGATCTCGCGCCACGAGGAGCCGCGCGGCCTCTACAGCGGCGCGGTGCTGGCGATCGACGCGGACGGCGGCCTCGACGCCGCTTTGGTGCTGCGCACCGTGTTCACCCAGGACGGCCGGACGTGGCTGCGCGCGGGCGCGGGGATCGTCGGCCTGTCCACCCCCGAGCGGGAGCTGGAGGAGACCCGCGAGAAGCTGCGCAGCATCTCCCGGTTCCTGGTCCCGGCGTCGGCACCGGAGGTGCGAGTGTCCACATCGGACGGTCCGGACCTGAGCCTGTCGGGCCTGCGGCACCTCGCGGCCGACCTGACCGAGGAGGAACCGGCCGCGATCGACGCCGACGCCAACCTCTTCGAGCTGGGCCTGGAGTCCATCGCGCTGATGAAGCTGGTGAGCACCTGGCGGCGGGCCGGCATCGAGGTGAACTTCGCCGAACTGGCCGGGAACCCGACCTTGGACGGCTGGTCCAAGCTGCTCGCCGAGCGCCGTTCGGCGCAGGCCCCGCAGGCCCCCGCAGCCGAGGTCGCCGACGACCCGGCCGACCCGGACGACACCTTCGGCCTGGCCGTGCTCCAGCACGCCTACTGGATCGGCCGGACCGCCGGCCACCGGCTGGGCGGCGTCGCCGCGCACCTGTACTCGGAGTTCGACGGCGTCGGCGTGGACCCGCAGCGGTTGCGGGCGGCGATCGGCCTGCTGGTCGAGCGGCACCCGATGCTGCGGGTGGTCGTCACCGACGACGGGCGGCAGCGGATCGCCGACACGTCGGGCTGGCGCGGCCTGGCCGTGCACGACCTGCGCGAGGTCCCCGAGGACGAGCGGGCCGCGCGGCTCGCGGCGGTCCGGGACGCGAACTCCCACCGGGTGCTGGACATCGAGGCCGGCGAGGTCTTCGCGACCGGGCTGACCCTGCTGCCCGAGGGCCGCACCCGGCTGCACCTGGACGTGGACATGGTCGCCGCCGACGCGGTGAGCTACCGGATCATGCTCGCCGACCTGGCCGAGCTGTACGCGGGGCGGACCCTGCCGGAGCCCGGCTACACCTACCGCCAGTACCGCGCGGCCCGCCCGCAGGCCCGCCGCGCCGCCGCCGCCGAGGCCGCCGCGTGGTGGCGCGACCGGCTGCCGGACCTGCCGGGCGCGCCGGACCTGCCCGCCGCGATCGGCCCCGCCCCGCGGACGCCCCGCGTCGCCCGCCGTGCCACGACCCTGTCCCCGCAGCAGCGCGCCGCGCTCGCCGACCGGGCCCGCGCGCACGGCATCACGCCCGCGATGGCGGTGGCCACGGCGTTCGCCGAGACGATCGGGCACTGGAGCGCCGCGCCCCGGTTCCTGCTCAACGTCCCGCTGTTCGACCGCGAGCCGGTGCACCCGGAGGTCGCCGACGTGGTGGGCGACTTCACCAGCTCCGTGCTGCTGGAGGTCGACCTGTCGCGGCCCGCGACGTTCGCCGAGCGCGCCCGCCAGGTCCAGTCCCGGATGCACGCCGACGCCGCGCACGCCGACCACTCCGGCGTCGAGGTGCTGCGCGACCTGACCCGGCTGCGCGGCGAGCAGGTGCTCGCGCCCGTGGTGTTCACCAGCGCGTTGAGCCTGGGCGAGCTGTTCGACCAGGGCGTGCGGCGGCACTTCGGCGACGCGGTCTGGATCATCTCGCAGGGCCCGCAGGTGCTGCTGGACGCCCAGGTGACCGAACTCGACGGCGGCCTGCTGGTCAACTGGGACTCCCGCGACGGCGAGTTCGCCGAGGGCGTGGTGGACGCGATGTTCGCCGCGTTCTCGGCCCTGGTGCACGCGCTGGCCGCCGGCCCGGACGCGTGGACCTCGCCGGTGCCCGATCTGCTGCCCGCCGCCCAGCGGGAGCGCCGCGCCCTGGCCAACGCCACGGACGGCCCGCGCTCCGGGCGGCTGCTGCACGAGGGGTTCTTCGCCGAGGCGGCCCGCACGCCCGACGCGCCCGCGCTGTCCGGTGCCGAGCCGCTGTCCTACGGCGAGCTGGCCGACCGCGCGCTGCGCGTGGCCGCCACGCTCGTCGACCGGGGCGTGCGGCCCGGCGACGCGGTCGGCGTGACCCTGCCCAAGGGCGCGGACCAGGTCGTGGCGGTGCTCGGCGTGCTCGCGGCGGGCGGGACGTACGTGCCGGTCGGCGTCGAGCAGCCGCCGGCCCGTGCGGCGCGGATCGCCGCGGTCGCGGGCTACCGGGTGCTGCTGGGCGAAGGCGACGGCGCGGTGACCATCGCGCGGGCGTGCGCCGCGCCGCCGCTGGCGGCCCCGGTGCGCTGCGACGAGGAGCAGACGGCCTACGTGCTGTTCACGTCCGGCTCGACCGGCGAGCCGAAGGGCGTCGAGGTGCCGCACCGCGCGGCCATGTCCACCGTGGACGACCTGATCGACCGGTTCGGGATCGGCGCGGGGGACCGGACGCTCGCGTTGTCCGCGCTCGACTTCGACCTCTCGGTGTTCGACCTGTTCGCGCCGCTGTCGGTGGGCGGCGCGGTGGTGACCGTGCCGCAGGACCGGCGCGACGCCGCGTCCTGGGCGGAACTCGTGGCCGCGCACCGGGTCACGATCGTCAACTGCGTGCCCGCGTTGCTGGACATGCTGCTCGCCTCCGGCGTCCCGCTGGGCGACTCGCTGCGGCTGGTGCTGCTCGGCGGCGACCGGGTGGGCGTGGACCTGCCGTCCCGGCTGGCCGACGCGGTGCCGGGTTGCCGGTTCGTCGGGTTGGGCGGCACCACGGAGACCGCGATCCACTCCACGGTGTGCGAGGTGAGCTTGCCGGTGCCCGCGCACTGGCACGCGGTGCCCTACGGCACGCCGTTGCGCGGCGTCCGCTGCCGCGTGGTCGACGCGGTCGGCCGGGACTGCCCGGACTGGGTGCCCGGCGAGCTGTGGATCGGCGGCGACGGCGTGGCGCACGGCTACCGGGGCGACCCGGAGCGCACCGCCGACCGGTTCGTCACGCACGAGGGGCTGCGCTGGTACCGGACCGGCGACCTGGCGCGCTACCAGGGCGACGGGACGGTCGAGTTCCTCGGCCGGCGCGACGACCAGGTCAAGATCCGGGGCTACCGCGTCGAACCGGGCGAAGTGGAGGCGGCGCTGCTGGCCGACCCGACGGTGCGCGAGGCGGTCGCCGTGGTGGTCGGCGGCGCGCGGCCGGTGCTGGTCGCCGGCGTCGTGCCCGCCGACCTCGGGTCGGGCAGCGGGCTGGACCCGGTGGCGGTCGTCCAACGGCTGCGCGGTGCGCTGCCCGCCCACATGGTGCCCGACCGGATCGCCGTGCTCGACGCGATTCCGTTGAGCGCCAACGGGAAGGTCGACCGCAAGGCGGTCCGCGCGCTGGTCGGCGACCTCGCCCGGGACGACGCGGCCGGGCCGCGCACGCCGCTGGAGAAGGTCGTGGACCTGGCCTGGCGGGAAGTCCTGGGGCTGCCCCGGATCGGTCGCGACGAGGAGCTGTTCGCGGTCGGCGGCGATTCCGTGGTCGCCACCGCGATCGTGGCGCGGCTGCGCGAACTGCTCGACACCCGCGCGGTGTCGGCGCGGTCGCTGTTCGCCGCGCCCACCGTCGCCGGGCTCGCCGCCGAGCTGGCCCGCGCCCAGGACCGGCCGGGCCGGCTGGAAGCGGTGGCGGAACTGGTGTGGGAGATCGAGTCGATGAGCGACGCCGACGTGCTGGCCGAGGTCGACGGGACGGGGGAGCGGGCATGAGCGCGCTGGACGGGGCGGTCGGCTGGCCCGCCGACGTGGCCGACCGGTACCGGGCCGAGGGGTACTGGCGCGGCGTGACCCTGGGCGGGCTGCTGCGCGAGTGGGCGGAGCGGTCCGGCGACGCGGTCGCGGTCGTGGACGGGGACCGCCGGATCGGGTACCGCGAGCTGGACCGGCGGGCCGACGTGGTGGCCGCCGGGCTGCTGGCGCGCGGGATCGCCCGGGGCGACCGGCTGGTCGTGCAGCTGCCCAACGTGGCCGAGTTCGCGGTCCTGCTGTTCGCGCTGGCCCGGATCGGCGCGGTGCCGGTGCTGGCGCTGCCCGCCCACCGGCGGACCGAGATCGCGCACCTGGCGGAGCTGTCCGGCGCGGTCGGCTACGTGATCCCCGACCTGCACCAGGGCTTCGACCACCGGGAACTGGCCGCCGGGATCGCCTCGGTGGCCGGGCACGTGCTGGTGGTCGGCGACCCCGGCCCGTTCGTCGCGTTCGACGACGTGGCGGGCGACCCGGCGGCGCTCGCCGACCTGCCCCCGGTCGACCCGTCCGACGTGGCGGTGCTGCTGATCTCCGGCGGCACCACCGGCCGGCCCAAGCTGATCACCCGCACCCACGACGACTACGCCTACAACGCGCGGGCCAGCGCCGAGGTCTGCGGCCTCACCGCCGACGACCGCTACCTGGTCAGCCTGCCCGTGGCGCACAACTTCCCGCTGGCCTGCCCCGGCCTGCTCGGCGTCCTCGGGGTCGGCGGCACCGCCGTGCTGGCCCCCGCGCCGAGCCCGGACGTGGCGTTCGAGCTGGTCGAGCGGGAGCGGATCACGGTCACCGCGCTGGTCCCGCCGATGGCCCGGATGTGGGTGGACGCCGCGCCCTGGGCCCGGGCCGACCGGTCGAGCCTGCGCCTGGTCCAGGTCGGCGGGTCCAAGATGGACGCCGACCTGGCCCGGGAGATCCCGGCGGCGCTCGGTTGCCGCGCCCAGCAGGTCTTCGGCATGGCCGAGGGGCTGCTCAACTTCACCCGCGACGACGACCCCGCCGAGCTGGTGGAGACCACCCAGGGCCGGCCGCTGAGCCCGCACGACGAGATCCGGGTGGTGGACGAGGACGGGCACGACGTCGAGCCCGGCACCGTCGGCGAACTGCTCACCCGTGGCCCGTACACGCCGCGCGGCTACTACCGCGCCGACGCGTACAACGCCACGGTCTTCACCCCGGACGGCTTCTTCCGCACCGGCGACCTGGTGCGCGCGCTGCCCAGCGGCCACCTGGTCGTGGAGGGGCGGATCAAGGACGTGGTCAACCGGGGCGGCGAGAAGGTGCCCGCCACCGAGCTGGAAGACCTGCTGCTGGCCCACCCGGCGGTGGCGCAGGCGGCGGTGATCGGCCTGCCGGACGACCTGCTCGGCGAACAGGTGTGCGCGGTCATCGTCGCCGGCGAGCAGGGGCCGCCGAAGCTCAAGGCGCTCAAGGCGCACCTGACCGCGCTCGGCGTGGCCCGGTTCAAGCTCCCGGACCGGCTCGTCGTGCTCGACGAGTTCCCGCTGACCGCCGTCGGGAAGATCAGCAAGCGCGAGCTGGTCGACCGGCTGTCCGGCGACTGACCACCCCCTCCCCAGCACTCCGGCCGGGTTCCGCGCTGCGCGGAACCGGTCGCACGACCGAAAGGCACCCAGCGTGGCCACCCAGGACGGGCGAGCGGACATCGGCACACTGCGGCGCGAGCTGTTGCGGCGCAGGCTCGCCGAACGCGACCTGGCGGAGTCCCCGGTCGCGCTGCGGCGAGAGCGGTCGCTGTCCGCCGGGCAGCGGCGGATGTGGTCGTTGCAGCAGCTGGACCCGGCCACGGTCGGCTACAACGTGCGCATCGCGGTCGACCTGACCGGGCCGCTCGACCCGGCCGGGATCGCCCGCGCGGCGCGCACCGTCGTGGCGCGGCACGAAGCCCTGCGCACCACCTACCGGCTGGCCGAGGACGGCGAGGTGGCGCACGTCGTGCACGCCGACCTGCCGCCCGAGGTGGACCTGCACGACCTCGGCGGGCTGCCCGCCGACGCGCGGGAGGCCGAGGTGGACCGGCTGTGCCGGGAGCTGGGCAGCCGGCCGTTCGACCTGGCCGCCGACTCGCCGCTGCGCGTCGGCGTGCTCACCACCGGGCCGGCCGCCACGACGCTCGTCGTGGTCGCGCACCACATCGCGTGGGACGACGCCACCTCCGCCATCTTCTTCGGCGAGCTGATGGCGGTCTACGCGCGGCCGGACGCCGTGCTGCCGCCCGCCCGCCAGTTGGCCGACCTCGCGCCGCAGCCCGCGGGCGAGGCGGGGCTCGCGTTCTGGCGCGACACCCTGGGCACCCCGCCCGAACCGCTGGAACTGCCGCTGCCGCGCACCGCCGACGCCGGCGTCGACCAGCAGCGCGCGTTCACGCCGGGCGCGGCGGGGCGGGTGCGGGACCTGGCCAAGCTCGACGGCGCGTCGACGTTCATGGTGCTGCTGGCCGCCGTCGCCGCCCTGCTGCACCGCTACACCGGGTCCCGCGACCTGGTGATCGGCGCGCCGGTGGTCAACCGCGACCTGCCCGGCGGCGACGAGGTGATCGGCTACCTGGGCAACACCATCCCGCTGCGGGTCCGGGTCGACCCGACCGACACGTTCGCGGAGCTGTTGTCCCGCACCAAGCGCGCGTGCCTCGACGCCTACGCCCACCAGGACGTCGACTTGGACGACGTGGCCCGCGCGGTGGACCCGGGCCGTCGGCGCGGCGACGCCGGGCTGTTCGACGTGGTGCTGTCGCTGCGCACGCCCGTGCTGGAACCGTTGCGCGGCAACGGGTTCACGGCCACGCGCCGGCACGTGCCCGGCCCGGACGCCCGGTTCGCGCTGACCCTGGCCGTGGAGACCGACGGCGACGACCTGACCGTGGAGGCCAACCACCCGGCCGTGCCGCACGGCGTCGAGCTGGTCGCCCGCCTGCTGGGTCACCTGGACCTGCTGCTCGACGCCGCCGTCGCGGCCCCCGGCACGCCGGTCGCCGACCTGCCCGTGCTCACCGCCGACGAGCACGCGCGGCTGGCCGGGTGGAACGACACCGCCGCCGAGGTCGCCCCGCCGCTGCTGCCCGAGCTGTTCGCCCGCCAGGTCGCGGCGACCCCGGACGCCCGCGCGGTGCTGGCCGCCGGCCGCGAACTGACCTACCGCGAACTGGACGGGCGGGCGTCCGCGCTGGCCCGGCTGCTGGTGCGGCGGGGCGTCGGGCCGGAATCGGTGGTGGCGCTGGCCGTGCCGCGCTCGGCGGACCTGGTGGTCGCGGTCCTCGCGGTGGTGAAGGCGGGCGCGGCGTACGTGCCGGTCGACCCCGGGTACCCCGCCGACCGGGTCCGCTTCATGCTCGCCGACGCCCGCCCCGGCCTGCTGCTGACCACCCGGGACACCCGGTTGCCGGTCCCGCCCGGCCTGCCGACCGTGCTGGTGGACGAACCGGGCCTGCCCGCCGGCCACCCGGCCGGCGACCCGGAGGTCGCGCTGCGGCCCGGGCACCCGGCCTACGTCATCTACACCTCGGGCTCGACGGGCGTGCCCAAGGGCGTGGTCGTGTCGCACGGCGCGCTGCGCAACCACCTGGCGTGGTCGGTGCGCCGGTTCCACGGGCTGTCCGGGCACACCCTGGTGCACTCGTCCATCTCGTTCGACTTCACCGTCACGCCGCTGTTCGGCCCGCTGATCACCGGCGGCTGCCTGGAGCTGTGCGCGGACTCGCCGGACGCGATCGCCGACGCGGTCGGCGCGGCGACGTTCCTCAAGATCACGCCGAGCCACCTGCCGCTGCTGCCGTCGGTGCGGTTCGCCGACACCGGGCCGCGCACGCTGGTGATCGCGGGCGAGGAGCTGCGCGGTGAGGCGCTCGACGGGTGGCGCGCCCCCGAGGGCCTGGACGTGATCAACGAGTACGGTCCGACCGAGACCACCGTGGGCTGCCTGCTGCACCCGGTGGAGTCGGCGGACGGCGTCGTCGCGCCCGGCCCGGTGCCGGTGGGGTCGCCGGTCGACAACGTCACCTGCCACGTCCTGGACGACCGGCTGCGGCCGGTTCCGGTCGGCGTGGACGGGGAGCTGTACGTCGGCGGCGCGCAGGACGCGCGCGGCTACCTCGACCGGCCCGGCCTCACCGCGACGCGGTTCGTCGCCGACCCGTTCGGCGACGGCCGGCTCTACCGCACCGGCGACCGGGTCCGCCGGCTGCCGTCGGGCGCGCTGGAGTTCCGCGGCCGAACGGACGACCAGGTCAAGATCCGGGGCCACCGGGTGGAACCCGGCGAGGTCGAGGCCGTGCTGCGGGCGCACCCGGACGTCGACCGGGCCGCGGTGGTCGCCCGCTCGGACGGCCCCGGCGGCACGTACCTGGCGGCCTACGTGGTCGGCCGGCCGGTGGACGCCGCCGCGCTGCGCGCCCACGTCGCCGCGTCGCTGCCCGAGCACCTGGTGCCCGCCGCGTTCGTGCCGCTGGCGCGGCTTCCGCTGTCCCCGTCCGGGAAGCTCGACCGCCGCGCGCTGCCCGCGCCCGACTTCGCCGCCGCCCCGACCGCCCGGACCGCGTCGGGCGGGCTGGAGGCCGTGTTCGCCGGGCTGTTCGCCGAGGCGCTCAAGCGCGACTCGGTGGGTGTGGAGGAGTCGTTCTTCGAGTTGGGCGGGGACAGCATCGTCGCGATCCGGTTGGTGGCGCGGGCGCGCAAGGCGGGCGTGAAGATCACGCCCCGGGACGTGTTCGCGCACCCGACGCCGGCGAAGCTGGCCGCGCTGCCCGGTGTCCGGCCCGCCCCGGACGGCGTCGAGTCCCGGCTGGCCGGGTTGTTCGCCGAGGTGCTGGGGCGCGATTCGGTGGGTGTGGAGGAGTCGTTCTTCGAGTTGGGCGGGGACAGCATCGTCGCGATCCGGTTGGTGGCGCGGGCGCGCAAGGCCGGCCTGAAGATCACCCCGCGCGAGGTGTTCGCCCACCCCACGGCCGCCGAGCTGGCCCGGGTCGCGGCGGTCCAGGAGGTCGCCGCCCCGGCCGGGGACGGGGTCGGCCCGGTCGAGTCCACGCCCATCATGCGGTCGTTCGCCGCGCGCGGGCCGTTCGGCGACGGGCACCGGATGTCGGTGCTGCTGGACGGGCCCGAGGCCCTGGCCGAGGACCGCCTCCTCGTGGCCCTGCAGGCGGTCCTGGACCGCCACGACGCCCTGCGCGCCCGGCTGACCGGTGCCGGGCTGGAGTTCCGGCCGGTCGGGTCGGTCCGCGCGGCCGACGTGCTGCGCCGCGCCGGGGCCGGGGCGGACGAGCTGGAGGCCGCCGCGGCCCGCCTCGCGCCGCGCGAGGGCGTGGTGCTGCAAGCGGTGTGGTTCCCCGGCACGCCCCGGCTGCTGGTCGTCGCCCACCACCTGGTGGTGGACGGGGTGTCGTGGCGGGTGTTCGTGGAAGACCTCGCCGCCGCCTACCGCGACGAGCCGGTCCCGCCCGTGCCGACGTCGTTCCGGGCGTGGGCGCAGGGCCTGCGCGACCGGGCCGCCGACCGGGTGGGCGAACTCGCGACGTGGCGGGACGTGCTCGACGGCCCCGATCCGTTGCCCGCGTTGGGGGAGCAGACCTGGTCGGATGTCCGCACGGTCACCGTCCGGCTCGACCCGGAGACCACCGAGGCGGTCCTGACGACCGTCCCCGCGCTGTTCTTCGCCGGGGTGGACGACGTGCTGCTGACCGCGCTCGGGATCGCGGTCGGGTCGTGGCGCGGCGACGCGCGTTCGTTCAGCGTGCTGCTGGAGGGCCACGGCCGGCAGGAGGCCGCCGTGCCCGGCGTCGACCTGTCGCGCACCATCGGCTGGTTCACCAGCCAGCACCCCGTGCGGCTGGACACGACCGGTGTCGACCTGGCCGACGCGCTCGCCGGCGGGCCCGCTGCGGGCACGTTGGTCAAACGGGTCAAGGAACACCTGCGGTCGCTGCCCGACCACGGCATCGGTTACGGCGTGCTGCGCCACCTGCGCGGCGAACCGGAGGTGGCGGGGGCGCCCGAACCCCGCGTCGGGTTCAACTACCTGGGCCGGTTCGACGCGGCCGGCGAGGCGGGCTGGACCGTCCCGGCCGGCGGGCTGTCCGCCGCCTACGACCCGGACATGCCGCTGTTCGCGGGCCTGGTGGTCAACGCCGTCACCGAGACCGCCGCCGGTGGCCCGGAGCTGGTCGCGCACTGGATGCTCGCCGACGGCGTGTTCGACCCGGCCGAGGTCGCCGACCTCGCCGAGCTGTGGTGCGCGGCCGTGCGCGGCCTGGCCCGGCACGCGGCCGGCGGCGGCGCGGGCGGGCGCACCCCGTCCGACGTCCCGCTGATCTCCCTGGACCAGAGCCAGCTCGACGCCCTCGAAGCGAAATGGAAGCGTGCATGAGCCCCTCGGCGATCGAGGACATCCTTCCGCTGTCCCCGTTGCAGCAGGGCCTGCTGTTCCACTCGACGCTGGACGAGGACGGGACGGACGTCTACCTCGCGCAGCTCGTGGTCGACCTCGACGGCCCGTTCGACACCGCCCGGATGCGTCGGGCGGTGGCCGCCCTGGTCCGCCGGCACACCGCGCTGCGCAGCGCGTTCGTCCGGGACGTCGGCGACCCCGTGCAGGTGGTGCTGCGCGAGGTCGAGGTGCCGTGGACCGAGGTCGACGTGACCGGCGACGACCTCCGGGCCGCCGAACTCGTGGCGGCCGACCGGCGGACCCGGTTCGACCTGTCCACCCCGCCGCTGCTGCGGGCCATGGCGTTGAGGCTGGGCCCGAGCCGCCACCGCCTGGTGCTGACCAACCACCACCTGGTGCTGGACGGCTGGTCCACCCCGCTGCTCATGCGCGACCTGTTCGCCCTCTACGCGGCGGACGGCGGCGACCCGGGCCTGCCGGCCGCCCGGCCGTTCCGCGACCACCTGACGTGGCTGGCCGGACGGGACGCCGAGGCGTCCCGCCGGGCCTGGGAGCACGCCCTGGACGGCGTCGAGGACGCCACGCTGCTCGTGCCCGCCGCGCTCGGCCGCGAGGCCGTCCTGCCGCACGAGGTCGTGCAGACCATCCCCGCCGACCCGCCGGCGGCCGCCGCCCGCAAGCTCGGCGTCACGGTGAACACGCTGGTCCAGCTGTCGTGGGCGCTGCTCACCCGGCGGCTGACCGGCCGCGACGACGTGGTGTTCGGCGCGACGGTGTCCGGCCGGCCCGCCGACCTGCCCGGCGTCGAGGACATGATCGGCCTGTTCATCAACACCGTCCCGGTCCGGGTCGCGGTGCGCCCGGCCGAGTCGGTCGCCGACCTGGCCCGCCGCCTCCAGGGCGCGCAGGCCGACCTGCTCGACCACCAGCACGTCGGCCTGGCCGACACCCAGCGCGCCGCCACGTCCTGGTCGGGTTCGGGCGAGCTGTTCGACAGCCTGGTGGTGTTCGAGTCGTTCCCGTTCGACGCCGCCGCCATCGACACCGCGCTGGCCGCGTGCGGTCTGCGCGCCGCCCGGCCCGAACGCCCGATCTCCACGCACTACCCGCTGACGCTCATGGTGATGCCGTCCGCGACCGGCCTGGAGCTGACCCTCAAGCACCGCCCGGACGTCGTGGACGAGCGCGCGGCCCGGCTGCTGCTGGCCCGGTTCCGGCGGGTGCTCGACGCCGTCACGACCGACCCCGGCGTCGCGGTGGCGTCGGTGGACGTGCTCTCCGGCGACGAGTCGGCGCTCCTGCTCGACCGCTGCGCCGCGACCGCGCTGGACGTGCCCGCCGTGACGCTGGTCGACCTGGTCGAAGCCCAGGTGGCGCGCACCCCGGACGCCGTCGCCGTGGTGGCCGGCGACACCGCGCTGACCTACGCCGACCTGGACGCCCGCGCCGAGGCCCTGGCGGGCGCCCTCGCCGCGCTCGGCGCCGGGCCCGGCGACCTGGTCGGGATCGCCCTGCCGCGCTCGGCGGACCTCGCCGTGGCCGCGCTCGCCGTGCTCAAGACCGGCGCGGGCTACCTGCCGCTCGACCCCGACTACCCGGCCGAGCGGCTGCGGTTCGTGCTCGACGACGCCCGCCCGGTCGCCGTCGTGGCGCACGACCTCGCCGCGGACCTGCCGGTGCTGCGCCCCGACGGGCACACCGGGACCGGACCGCGCCGCCGGGCGGCCCCCGACGACACCGCCTACGTCATCTACACCTCCGGCTCGACCGGCCTGCCCAAGGGCGCGATCGTGCCGCACCGCGCCGTGGTCGCCCTGTTCGCCGCCGCGCGCGAGCGGTTCGACTTCGGCCCGGACGACGTGTGGACGCTGTTCCACTCCTTCGCGTTCGACTTCTCCGTCTGGGAGCTGTGGGGGCCGCTGCTGCACGGCGGCACGCTCGTCGTGGTGCCGCACGACGTGTCCCGCTCGCCCGAGGACTTCCTGGCCCTGCTCGAACGGCACCGCGTCACGGTGCTCAACCAGACGCCGTCGGCGTTCTACCAGCTCGCCGCCGCCGACCACGGCCGGCCGCTCGCGCTGCGCACCGTCGTGTTCGGCGGCGAGGCGCTCGACCCGGCGCGGCTGGCCGACTGGCGCGCGCGCCGTCCGGACGGCCCGGCGCTGGTGAACATGTACGGCATCACCGAGACCACCGTGCACGTCACCCACCGGGTGCTCGACGCCGCCGCCGTGGCCGGCCGGTCCAGCGTGATCGGCCACGGCCTGCCCGGCTTCGCGGTGCACCTGCTCGACAGCGGCCTGCGGCCGGTGCCCGACGGCGTGCCGGGCGAGCTGTACCTGGGCGGCCCGCAGGTCGCGCACGGCTACCTCGGCCGCCCCGCGCTGACCGCGACCCGCTTCGTCGCCGACCCGTTCGGCGGGCCGGGCGGGCGGCTCTACCGCTCCGGCGACCTCGCCCGCCGCACCCCGGCCGGGGAGCTGGAGTTCCTGGGCCGCGCGGACGACCAGGTCAAGATCCGGGGTTTCCGGATCGAGCCCGGCGAGGTCGAGTCCGCACTGGCGGGCGCGCCCGGCGTGACCGGTGCCGCCGTCGTGGTCCGCACCGACGGCCCGGCCGGCGCCCACCTGGCCGGCTACGTCGTGGGCGCGACCGCCGACGACGTGCGCCGCCACCTGGCGAGCACGCTGCCCGCGCACCTGGTGCCCGCCACGATCACCGCGCTGGACGCGCTCCCGTTGACCGCCAACGGAAAGCTCGACCGCCGCGCGCTGCCCGCGCCGGTCGTCGCCCGGCGTGCCGGGCGCCCGCCCCGCGACGACGCCGAACGCCTGCTGGCCGACCTGTTCGCGCAGGTGCTCAAGCGCGACCGGGTCGGCGTGGACGACTCGTTCTTCGAGCTGGGCGGCGACAGCATCGTGGCCATCCAGCTCGTCGGGCGGGCCCGCGCGGCGGGGCTGGCGCTCACCCCGCGCCAGGTGTTCGAGCTGCGCACGGTGGCGGAACTCGCCGCGCTCGCCCGATCCGCCGCCGAGGACGCGCGCCCGGCCGGTCCGGACGCGGTCGGCGCGGTCGGCGCGGTCGGCGCGACCCCGATCATGCGGGCGTTCCTGGCGCGCGGCGGGCCGTTCGAACGGTTCTCGCAGGCGGTGTTCGTGCCCACCCGCGCAACCTTCGCCGACGTGGTCCGCGCCGTGCAGACCTTGCTGGACCACCACGACGTGCTGCGCGCCCGGATGCCCGACACGACCGGCCTGGAGGTGCGGCCGGTCGGCGCGGTGCGGGCCGAGGACGTGGTGGCGCGGGCGGTCGGCGAGCTGCCCGAGGAGCACGCGGCGGCCGTGGCCCGGCTCGACCGCGCGGCCGGCGTCATGGTGCGGGCCACCTGGTTCGACGGGGTCGGCGTGCTGCTGACCTGCCACCACGTCGTCACCGACGGGTACTCGTGCCGCATCCTGGCCGAAGACCTCGCCGCCGCGCTGGCCGGCGAGCCGCTGCCCGCCGTGCGGACCTCGTTCCGGGGTTGGGCGCTCGGGCTGGCGCGGGTCGACCGGGGGGCGGAACTGCCGCTGTGGCAGGACGTCCTGGCCGGTGCCGACCCGGTGCTCGGCACCCGCAGGCTCGACCCCGTCCGCGACACCCGGGCGACGGTCCGGGAGACCGCGCTCACCGTGCCGGTACCGGGACTCGACGAGGTGACCGCCGCGTTCCACGCCGGTCCGGACGAGATCCTGCTGACCGCGCTCGGCCTGGCCGTCGCGCGCTGGCGCGACATCACCTCCGCGGTGGTCGCGATCGAGGCGCACGGCCGCGAGGAGCACCTGGTGCCCGGCGCGGACCTGTCCCGCACGGTCGGCTGGTTCAACACCCAGTACCCGGTTAGGCTGGACGTCTCCGGCGTCGACCTGGCCGACGCGTTCGCGGGCGGCGAGGCCGTGGGGACGATCGTCAAGCGGGTCAAGCAACACCTGCGCCGCATCCCCGACCGGGGCATCGGCTACGGCCTGCTGAGGTTCGGCCGGGACGGGGCTCCCGGCGGCGCGGTGCCGGCCGCCCCCGAACCGCAGATCCTGGTGAACTACCTCGGGCACGTCGAGCCGCGCGCCGACGACACCGGGTTCGGCGCGATCTCCTTCGGCGGCATCGCCCCGGCCGCCGACCCCGGGCTGCCCGCGGCGGCCGCGCTGGTGGCCAACATCGCGATCCGTCCCGGGAGCGAACTGGACCTGTCGCTGCGCTACCCGTCCGGCGTGTTCGCCGACGACGAGGTGGCCGGGCTGGGCCGGCTGTGGGCCGAGGCGCTGGCCGCCGTGGCCGAGCACGTCCGGCGCGGCGGCGGCGGGCGCACCCCGGCCGACCTGCCGCTGGTCCGCGTCACCCAGGACGACGTGCAGCGGTGGGAGCGCCGCTACCCGGGCCTGCACGACGTGCTGCCGCTCTCGCCGTTGCAGGAGGGCCTGCTGTTCCACGCCCGGTTCGACGCCGGCGCGGTGGACTTCTACTCCGTGCAACTGGTGGTCGACCTGCGCGGACCGCTGGACGTCGACCGGCTGCGCGCCGCCGCCGGCGAACTGGTGGCCCGGCACCCCGTGCTGCGCACCGCCTTCACCGACGACGGCGGCGATCCCGTGCAGATCGTGCTGTCCGACGTCCAGCCGGTGATCACCACCCTCGACCTCGCGGGCGCGACGGCGCTGGAGGAGTTCCTCGAAGCCGACCGGCGAGCGGGTTTCGACCTCGCCGCCCCGCCGCTGCTGCGGCTCACCCTGGTGCGGCTGGGGGAGCGGGACCACCGGTTGGTCGTCACCAACCACCACCTGGTGCTGGACGGGTGGTCGACGCCGCTGGTCGTGCGCGACCTGTTCGCCCTGTACGAGAACACCTCCGAGCCCGAACGCCCCCGCCCCTACCGGGACTTCCTGGCCTGGCTCGCGCGGCGCGACCGGCCCGGGTCACTGGCCGCGTGGGCCGAGGTGCTCGACGGGGTGGACGAGGCGACGCTGCTGGCCGGCCCCGACCGGCCGGACGGCTCGGCGCTGCCCGCCGAGGTGGTCGACGTGGTGCCGGCCGACCTCGCCGCCCGCCTCGCCGCCGTCGCCCGCGACTGCGGGGTCACCCTGAACACGGTGCTGAGCACCGCGTGGGGCCTGGTCCTGGGGCACCTGACCGGCCGCTCGGACGTGGTCTTCGGCATCACCGTCTCCGGCCGCCCGCCCGAGCTGACCGGCGTGGAAGCCATGGTGGGCCTGTTCATCAACACCGTGCCGGTGCGGGTCCGCTGGTCGCCCGCCGAGTCCGCGCGCACCGTGCTCGCCCGGCTGCACGCCGCGCAGGCCGCCGTGCTGGACCACCAGCACCTCGGGTTGACCGAACTCCAGCGGGTCACCGGGGTCGACACCGGTCGGCTGTTCGACACGCTGATGGTCTTCGAGACCTTCCCGCTGGATCACGCCGGGCTGCTCGACCCCGCCCGCAGCGGCGGACTGACCGCCGAGGTCGGCTGGTCGCGCGGCTACACGCACTACCCGATGACCCTGATGCTGATGCCCGACGACGACGTCCTGCGCATCAAGCTGGAGTACCGCACCGACCTGTTCGACCGGGCGGCCGTGGAAGTGCTGCTGCGCAAGGTCTTCACCGCGCTCGGCGCGCTGGCCTCCCGGCCGGACGCGGCGATCGCGGGCATCGACCTGCTCGACGCAGCCGAGCGCGTGCCCGCCGCTTCCGTGGCGAGCGTCCCGGACCTGGTGATCCCGGACCTCCTCGCCTCGCATGATCCGGCTGCTGTGGCGGTGGTGTGTGGTGGTGTGTCGTTGACGTTTGGTGGGTTGTCGGGGTTGTCGGATCGGTTGGCGGCGCATTTGGTGTCGTTGGGTGTGGGGTCTGAGGTGCCGGTTGCGGTGGTGTTGCCGCGTTCGGTGGATGTCGTGGTGGCGATGCTGGCGGTGTGGAAGGCCGGGGGAGTGGTCGTCCCGGTCGACCCGGCCTATCCGGCGGAGCGGATCGCGATGGTGCTGGCCGAGGCGGCTCCCGTCGTGGCCGTGACATCGCGTGACGACCTCGACGTGCCCGTGGTGCGGCCGGATCCGTTGTCGTGGAACGGGACCGGTGTTCTCCGTGGCCCGGTGGGTCCTGGTTCGGCGGCGTACGTGGTGTTCACGTCCGGGTCGTTGGGTCGCCCGAAGGGCGTCGTCGCGACTCACGGTGGCCTGGTGAATCTCGCGGTTGCGCATCGTCGTGCGGTGATGGATCCGTTGGGGCGCGCTGTTCGTGTGTTGAATGTGTTGTCGTTTGCGTTTGATGGTTCGTTGGATCCGTTGGTGTGGATGTTGGCGGGGAACGAGATGCACGTGCTGCCGGACGATCTGATGGGTGATTCGGTCGGGATCGTGGGGTACGTGCGGGCGAACCGTATCGATTTCGTGGATGTGCCGCCGTCGTTGTTGGAGTTGTTGGTGGCGGACGGGTTGTTGACCGGGACGCACCGTCCGGCGGTTGTGGCGACGGGTGCGGAGGCGGTGGGGTCGGTGTTGTGGGGGGACCTGGCCGCTGCCGCTGATGTGGTGGGGTTGAATTTCTATGGTCCTACGGAGGCGACGGTCGATGCGTTGTGGACGCGGATCGAACCCGGAACGGCTCCGCACATCGGTCGTCCGGTCGCGAATACCACGGCGTATGTGCTGGATTCGGCGTTGAACCCGGTACCGCCGGGCGTGCCGGGGGAGCTGTACGTGGGTGGCCACGGCGTCGCCCGTGGATACCTCGGGCGTCCCGGCGAGACCGCTTCGCGGTTCGTGGCCGACCCGTTCGGCTCCGGCGGGCGGCTCTACCGGACCGGTGACCTGGTCCGCCGCACGACCGCCGGCACCGTCGAATTCCTGGGGCGGATGGACCAGCAGGTGAAGATCCGCGGCCACCGGGTCGAACCGGGCGAGGTCGAGACCGTCCTGAGTGGACTGGACGGGGTCGCCCAGGCCGTCGTGGTGGCGCGCGAGGGCAGCGGCGGCGTGCGGCTGGTCGCCTATGTGACCGGCGAGGCGTCCCCGGACGTGCTGCGGGCCGCGTTGGCCGAGCGGCTGCCCGACCACCTGGTGCCGGCCGCCGTCGTGGCGCTGGAGTCCTTCCCGCGCCTGCCCAACGGCAAGCTCGACCGCCGCGCCCTGCCCGCCCCGGACTTCGCGGCCGACACCTCGCGCGCGCCGGCCACGCCGACCGAGCGCCTGCTGTGCGGGCTGTTCGCCGACGTCCTGGGCCTGCCGGAGGTCGGCGCGGAGGGCTCGTTCTTCGCCCTGGGCGGCCACTCGCTGCTGGCCACCAGGCTGATCTCCCGCATCCGCGCCGAGTTCGGCGGCGGCCTGTCGATCCGCGCGGTGTTCGACCACCCGGACGTGGCCGGTCTCGCCGCCCACCTCGACGCGCTCGCGCCGGCCGCCGCGCCCGCGCTGTCCACGATGGACCGACCGGCGCGCGTCCCGCTGTCCCCGGCGCAGCGCCGGCTGTGGTTCCTGCACCGGTTCGACGGCCCGTCGGACGCCTACCACCTGCCGTTCGCGGCCCGGCTGACCGGGGAGCTGGACGTCCCGGCGCTGCGCGCGGCGTTCGGTGACGTCGTGGCACGGCACGAGAGCCTGCGCACGGTGTTCCCGGAGTCCGACGGAACCCCGGAGCAGCGCGTGCTGCACGCCGTGACGCCCCCGTTCACCGAGGCCGTCACCACCGAGGACACCCTGGCGCACGACTTGGCGGCGGCCACCGCCCGCCCGTTCGACCTGGAGTCGGAGGTCCCGATCCGGGCGACGCTGCTGAAGCTGGGCCAGGACCACGTGCTGTCGCTCGTGGTGCACCACATCGCGGGCGACGACTGGTCCACCGGTCCGTTGCTGCGCGACCTGTCCACGGCCTACGCGGCACGCCGTGCCGGGCACGCGCCCGAGTGGCCGCCGCTGCCGGTCCAGTACGCCGACTACACGCTGTGGCAACGGGATCTGCTCGGTGACGTCTCGGACCCGGGCAGTGCGCTGGCCCGCCAGGTGGCCCACTGGACCGACGTGCTCGCCGACCTCCCGGAAGCCGTGCCGCTGCCCGTCGACCGACCTCGTCCCGCCCGGCCCGCACCGGCCGGCCGGGTCCGGACGAAGGTCCCGGCCGACGCGGTGGCCGGCCTGCGGAGCCTGCTGGCCGACACCGGCGCGAGCGAACTCATGCTCGCCCACGCCGCCGTCGCCACCCTGCTGCACAAGCTCGGCGCGGGCCACGACATCCCGTTGGGCGCGCTGGTCGCCGGGCGCTCCGACCCGGCGCTGGACCTGCTGGTCGGGTTCTTCGTCAACACCGTCGTGCTGCGGGTCGACCTGACCGGCGACCCGACCCCGCGCGAGCTGCTGCGCCGGGTCCGGGACACCGCCCTGGACGCCTACGCGCACGCCGACGCGCCGTTCGACAGCGTCGTGGAGGCGGTGAACCCGGACCGGTCGGCCGGTCACCCGCTGTTCCGGACCCTGGTCGACTACTGGAACCCGGCCTCGGACGACATGGGCCTGGCGGGCCTCGCGGTGACCGTGGTCGAGTCGGACGCGACCGCCGCCGCCAAGTTCGACCTCGGGTTCGGCTTCACCGCCGACCGCGACGGTGGCCTGCTCGGCTCGCTGGAGTACGACACCGGCCTGTTCGACCGCGCCACCGCCGAATCGCTGCTCGACCGGCTCGGCCGGGTGTTCGCCGCGCTGGCCGGCGCGCCCGACCGGCCGCTGTCCACTGTGGACGTGATGGGTCCCGGTGAGCGGGAGGGCCTGCTGGAGCGGTGGAACCGGCCGGCCGCCGCGTTCCCGGCGGTGACCCTGGTCGACCTGTTCGCCGAGCAGGTGGCCCGCGTCCCGGACGCCGCAGCGGTCGTCTGCGGTGCCGAGCGGCTCACCTTCGCCGAGCTGGACGCCCGCTCCGGGGTGCTGGCCGCGCGGCTGGCGGCGTCGGGCATCGGGGCGGAGGACCGGGTCGGGATCGTGCTGCCCCGGTCGGTCGACGTCGTGGTCGCGCTGCTCGCGGTGTGGAAGGCGGGCGGGGTGGCCGTCCCGGTCGACCCGAGGCACCCGGCCGACCGGGTCGCGACCGTGCTGGCCGAGGCCGCCCCGGCGCTCGTGCTGACCACCCGGGACACCGCCGTCGACGGCCGGGTCCTGGTCGTGGGCGAACCGTGGTCGGGCACCGGCCGGCCGACCCCGCCCCGGCCCGCGTCCGGCGCGTACCTGGTGTTCACGTCGGGGTCGACCGGGCGGCCGAAGGGCGTGCTGGCCACCCACGGGGGCGCGGCGAACCTGGCCCTGGCGCACCGCCGCGAGGTGATGGCCCCGCTGGGCCGCGCGCTGCGGGTGCTCAACGTGATGTCGTTCGCGTTCGACGGTTCCGTCGACCCGCTGCTGTGGATGCTGGCCGGGCACACCATGCACGTGCTGCCGGAGTCGCTGATGGGCGACCCGGCGGGGATCGTCGACCACGTCCGCGAACACCGGATCGACTACGTGGACGCACCACCGTCGCTGCTGGAGCCGATGGTCGCCGAAGGGCTGCTGGACGCCCCGCCCGCCGTGATCGGCACCGGGGCCGAAGCGGTCGGCGCGGCGCTGTGGTCCCGCCTCGCCGAGACCCCGGACGTGACCGCGCTGAACTTCTACGGCCCCACGGAGTGCACGGTCGACGCGCTGTGGACGCGGATCACGTCCGACGCGGCACCGCACATCGGCTGGCCCGTGCTCAACACCAGGGTCTACGTCCTGGACACCGCGCTGTCCCCGGTGCCCGTGGGCGTGCCCGGAGAGCTGTACGTGGCGGGCGCCGGCCTGGCACGCGGGTACGTGGACCGGCCCGGCGAGACCGCCGCGCGGTTCGTCGCCGACCCGTTCGGCTCCGGCGGGCGGCTCTACCGCACCGGGGACCTGGTGCGCTGGACCGCGCGCGGCACCGTGGAGTTCCTGGGCCGGGTGGACGAGCAGGTCAAGATCCGGGGCCACCGGGTCGAGCCGGGCGAGGTCGAGGCCGCGCTGACCGCGTTCCCGGAGATCTCCCGGGCCGTCGTGCTGCTGCGGGACGGCCGGTTGGTCGGCTACGTGACCGGGTCCGGGGTCGACGCGGAGCACGTCCGGGCCGGGCTGGCGAAATCCCTGCCCGACTACCTGGTGCCCGCCGCGCTCGTGGTGCTCGACGCGTTCCCGTCGACCCCCAACGGCAAGCTCGACCGCCGCGCCCTGCCCGCGCCGGGGTTCACCGGCTCGGGCCGGGCACCCCGCACCTCGGCCGAACGGCTGGTGGCCGGGCTGTTCGCCGAGGTGCTGGGCGTGCCGGGGGTCGGCGTGGACGACTCGTTCTTCGCGCTGGGCGGCCACTCGCTGCTCGCCGCGCGGCTGATCTCCCGGCTGCGCGCCGAACACGGCGGCGACGTGCCGGTCCGGCTGGTGTTCGACGCGCCCACCGTCGCCGGTCTGGCCGCGCGGCTGGAGGCGGACGGCCCGCGCCCGGCCAGGCCCGCGCCGACCCGCCGGGAACGCCCGGAGCGCGTGCCGCTGTCGCCCGCGCAGCTGCGCCTGTGGTTCCTGCACCGGCTCGACGGGCCGACCGGCACCTACAACGTGCCGTTCGTGGTCCGCCTGACCGGCCCGCTGGACACCGGGGCCCTGCGCGCCGCGCTGCACGACGTGGTGGCCCGTCACGAGATCCTGCGCACGACCTACCCGGACGACGCCGGCACCCCGTACCAGCACGTCGCCGACGAGGTGGCGGTCCCGTTCGAGGTGGTCGACGGCGGCGACCCGGCGGAGTTCGCCGCCCGGCCGTTCGCCCTGGACGCGCAGCCGCCGATCCGGCTCGCCCTGTTCCGGCAGGCCCCGGACGAGCACGTGCTCGCCCTGGTCGTGCACCACATCGCGGGCGACGAGTGGTCCAGCGGCCCGCTGCTGGGCGACCTCGCCGCCGCCTACGCCGCCCGGCTGGCCGGGCACGCGCCGGACTGGTCGCCGCTGCCCGTCCAGTACGCCGACTACACGCTGTGGCAACGGGACCTGCTCGGTGCCGCGGACGATCCGGACAGCCTGCTCGCGACCCGCCTGCGCTGGTGGGCCGGCACGCTCGCCGGGCTGCCGGAGGCCGTGCCGCTGCCCACCGACCGGCCGAGGTCGGCCGGTGGCGGCGGACGGGGCGGCGCGGTGCGGTTCACCGTGCCCGCGGACGTGGTCGCCGGGCTGCGCGCGCTTGGCCGCGACACCGGGGCCACCGACTTCATGACCGCCCAGGCGGCGGTGGCCGTGCTGCTGCACAAACTCGGCGCGGGCACGGACATCCCGCTCGGCGCGCTGGTCGCGGGCCGGGACGACGAAGCCGTCCACGACCTGGTCGGGTTCTTCGTCAACACCGTCGTGCTGCGCACCGACCTGACCGGCGACCCGACCGTGCGGGACCTCCTCGCCCGGGTCCGGGAGGCCGCGCTGGAGGTCTACGCGCACGCCGAAGCGCCGTTCGACCGGGTCGTGGAGGCGGTGAACCCGGAACGCGTCGCGGGCCGGCACCCGCTGTTCCAGACCATGGTGGACTTCCGGGCCGCCGACGCCGGGCAGCCGGGCCTGCCCGGCGTGACCGCCACCCCGGTGTCCGGCGACCGGGCGACCGGCGCGAAGTTCGACCTGGCGGTGAACTTCACGCCCCGGCCGGACGGCACGTTCGACGGTTCCGTCGAGTACGACGCCGACCTGTTCGACCAGTCCACAGTGGACACCCTGGCGGTGCGGCTGGTGCGGGTGCTGCGCACCCTGGCGTCCGCGCCCGGCACCCGGCTGTCCCGCGTCGACGTGCTCGACCCGGTCGAGCGGCACCGGCTCGTGGCGGGCTGGAACGACACCGCCGCCCCGGTCCCCGACGTCACCGTGCCCGGCCTGTTCGCCGAGCAGGCCGCCCGCACCCCGGACGCGCTCGCCGTGGTGGACGGCGGGATCCGGCTGACCTACGCCGAACTCGACCGCCGGGCCGACGTCGTGGCGCGCGTCCTGACCGCGCACGGCATCGGCGGCGAGGACGTCGTGGGCGTGCACCTCGACCGGTCCGCCGAGCTGGTCGCCGCGCTGATCGGCGTCCAACGGGTGGGGGCGGCGTTCGTGCCGCTCGAACCCGCCTGGCCCGCCAGGCGCATCGCCGACATCCACGCCACGGCCCGGCTGCGCGCCGTGCTCAGCGCGACCGGCGAGGGACTGCCCGAGCTGGACGTGCCGGTGCTCGTCGGCGAGCTGCCCGAGCCCGCCGCGCCGGCCGCCGCTCCGGCGTTGCACGGCGACGGCCTCGCCTACGTCATCTACACCTCGGGGTCGACCGGCACGCCCAAGGGCGCGATGATCCTGCACCGGGCGATCGCCGCACGGCTGTTGTGGCAGCGGGAGATGCTCGGCTTCGGGCCCGGCGACGCCGCGCTGTTCAAGGCACCGCTGGGCTTCGACATCTCCATCAACGAGGTCTTCCTGCCGCTGGTCACCGGAGCGACCCTGGTCGTGGCCGAGCCCGGCGGCGAACGCGACGTCGAGTACCTGCTGGCGCAGATCACCCGGCACCGGGTCAGCTTCACCTACCTGGTCGCCTCGATGCTGGACCTGATGCTGCAACTGCCCGGCATCGACGCCGTGCGCGGCACGCTCAAGCACGTCTGGTGCGGCGGCGAGGCGCTCACCCCGGAGCTGTTCGACCGGTTCCGCGCCAAACTGGACGCGGTGATGTACCACGGGTACGGACCGGCGGAGGCGACCATCGGCGTCAGCCACGAGTTCTACCGGGCCGGCGAGCAGCGGCACGGCATCAGCATCGGCCGCCCCAACCCCAACACCCGCATCCACGTGCTGGACGCGGCGCTGAACCCGGTGCCCGCCGGGGTGCAGGGCGAGCTGTACACCGGCGGCCTGCCGCTGGGCCGGGGCTACGTCGGCGACCCCCGGCAGACCGCGGCCCGGTTCGTCGCCGACCCGTGGACTCCCGGGCAGCGCCTGTACCGCACCGGCGACCTCGCCCGCTGGACCGCCGACGGCACGCTGGAGTTCCTGGGCCGGGTCGACCACCAGGTCAAGATCCGGGGCATGCGGGTCGAACTCCAGGAGATCGAGGCCGCGCTGGGCGAGCACGACGCGGTCCGCCAGGCCGTCGTCACCACCGTGCGCGGGCCTGGCGGCACGACGCTGCTCGCGGCCTACCTGGTGGCCCACCCCGGCCACGACCCGGCGGGCGTGGCGTCCTGGCTGGGCGACCGGCTGCCCGACCACATGGTGCCCACCTCGTTCACCCACCTCGACGCGTTCCCGCTGATGCCCTCGGGCAAGGTCGACCGCCGGGCGCTGCCCGCACCCGAGCTGATCTCCGGGACGCCCGCGCGGGCACCGGGCAGCGCGGCCGAAGCCCGGTTCTGCGCGGTCTTCGCGGAAGTGCTGGGGCGCGACGCGGTCGCGCCGGACGACTCGTTCTTCGCGCTGGGCGGCGACAGCATCGTGTCCATCCAACTGGTCGCCAAGGCCCGTGCCGCCGGCCTCCCGGTGTCGCCGCGCGACGTGTTCGAGCACCGCACGCCCGCCGCGCTCGCCGTGGTGGTCGGATCCCGGTCCGCCGACACCGCCGCGGAGCGGCTGCCCGGGGTCGGCGACGTCCCGCTCACCCCGATCATGCGGGCCGTGCTGGCGCGCGACGGGCTGCGCCGCCGGTTCGCCCAGTCCGCGGTGCTCGACGTCCCCGGAGTGGACTTCGACCGGCTGGTCCGCGCCGTCGACGTGCTGGTGCGCACGCACGACGTGCTGCGCGCCACGGTGACGCGCAACGGAGACGGGTGGGCGATGACCGTGCCGCCCGCCGGCGAGACCGCCGGTCTGGTGCGGCGCGGCGGCGGCGACATCCGGGCCGAACTCGACGCCGCCGCCGACCGCCTGGACCCCGACCACGGCGTGATGCTCCAGGTCGTCGCGTTCGACGACCGGGTGCTGGTCGTCGTGCACCACCTCGTCGTCGACGGCGTGTCCTGGCGCATCCTCGTGCCAGACCTCGCCGAGGCGTACCGGACCGGGCGGCTCGCACCGCCCGCCACGTCGTTCCGGCACTGGGCCCGCGGCCTGGTCGCCGCGGCCCGGCAGCGCGCCGCGGAGTTGCCGCTCTGGCAGTCGGTCGAGCCGTCGGACGACGTGCTCGACCCGGTGCGCGACACCATCGCCACCGTGCGGTCGGCGCGCGTCGACATCCCCGTCGACGTGTCCCGGGCGGTGCTCACCACCGTGCCCGAGGCGTTCTACGCCGGGGTCGAGGACGTGCTGCTGACCGCGCTGGCCCTGGCCGTCGCGTCCGGGCGCGGCCGGCCGGTGGTGCGGGTCGACCTGGAGGGCCACGGCCGGGAGGAGCACGTCGTCCCCGGTGCCGAACTCTCCCGCACGGTCGGCTGGTTCACCACCCAGTACCCGGTGCGGCTCGACCTGACGGCGGTCGACCTGGCCGACGCGCTCGCGGGCGGCGCGCCGGCGGGCGACGCGGTCAAGCTGGTCAAGGAGTCGCTGCGCGCGCTGCCCGACCGGGGCATCGGCCACGGGCTGCTCCGCCACCTCGCCCCCGGGGCCGACCTGCCGGACGCGGCCCCGGCGATCCTGTTCAACTACCTGGGCCGCTACGGCACCTCGGGCCGCTCCGGGCCGTGGACGCAGTCCGCCGAGTTCGCCGACCTGGCCGGTGTCGCCGATCCGGACGCGCCCGCGCCCGCGTGCCTGGAGGTGACCGCGCTGACCGAGGACACCGCCGACGGGCCCGTGCTGCGCGCGACCTGGTCGTACCCGCAGGCGCTGGCCGGCGACGACGACGTGCGGGAGCTGGCCGAGCGGTGGCGGACCGCGCTGGGCGCCCTGGTCGACCACACGCGACGGGCGGGCGGCGGGCACACGCCGTCCGACATGCCGCTGGTGTCGATCGACCAGAGCCGGCTCGACGCCTTCGAGGCCAAGTGGGGTGCGCGGTGAGTTCCAACGTCGAAGAAGTCCTGCCGCTCGCGCCGTTGCAGGAAGGGCTGCTGTTCCACGCCACGCTCGACGGCGAGGACGTCTACACCGTGCGGACCGCCGTGGACCTCGACGGCCCGCTGGACAGCGCCCGGCTGCGCGCGGCGGCGGAGGCGCTGGTGGCCCGGCACGCCGTGCTGCGCACCGCGTTCGTCCCCGATCCGGCGGGCGCGGTGCAGGTGGTGCTGCGCCGGGTGAGCGTGCCGTGGACCGAGGTGTCGGCGGAGGACGCGGTCGACGCGGCCGTCCCGTTCGTGATGGACGAACCGCCGCTCATCCGCTTCCTGCTGGTCCGGACCGGGCCGGGCCGCCACCGGCTGGTGATCTCCAGCCACCACATCCTGCTGGACGGCTGGTCCGCCCCGCTGCTGCTGCGCGACCTGTTCGCCCTCTACGCGGGCACGCCGCTGCCCGCCGCGCGGCCGTTCCGGGACTTCCTGGCCTGGCTGGCGCGCCGGGACCGGGCCGCGTCGCTGGAGGTGTGGCGGGGCGTGCTGGACGGGCTGACCGAACCGACGCTGCTCGCCGCCCCCGCGACGGCGACCGCGCCGCGCACCGGCCGGCTGCGGGTTCCGTTCCACGGCACCGACCTGGCCGGGTGCGCCCGCGCCGCCGGCGTCACGTTCAGCACCCTCGTGCACGCCGCGTGGGGGATCACCCTGGGCCGGCTCACCGGGCGCGACGACGTGGTGTTCGGCTCGACGGTGTCCGGCCGGCCCGCCGACCTGCCCGGCGTCGAGACGATGGTGGGCCTGTTCATCAACACCGTCCCGGTGCGGGTCGGGCTGCGGCCCGCCGACCCGGCGACCGCCCTGCTGCGCCGCCTGCACGACACCCAGGCCGCCACCCTCGAACACCACCACCTCGGCCTGGCCGAGGTGCAGGCGCTCGCCGGGATCGGGCCGCTGTTCGACACCCTCGTGGTGGTCGAGTCCTACCCCGTGGACGACGACGCGATCGACCGCGTGCGCGACGCGCTGGACCTGCGGGTGTCCGCCGTCGACACCGAGGACGCCACGCACTACCCGGTGACGCTGACCGCCGTGCCGGGCGAGCCGTTCGAGCTGGAGTTCCGCGCGGACCTCATCACGCCCCGGCGGGCCGCCGAGGTCGCCGAGCGGTTCGCGGAGGTGCTCGCCGCGCTCGCCGCCGACCCGGATCGGCCGGTCGGGCGGATCGGCCGCACCTCCCCGGACCGCCAGATCCGCTGGAACGACCACGCCACACCGTTCCCGTGCGTGCTCGCACCGGACCTCCTCGTCTCGCATGATCCGGCTGCTGTGGCGGTGGTGTGTGGTGGTGTGTCGTTGACGTTTGGTGGGTTGTCGGGGTTGTCGGATCGGTTGGCGGCGCATTTGGTGTCGTTGGGTGTTGGGTTTGAGGTTCCGGTTGCGGTGGTGTTGCCGCGTTCGGTGGATGTCGTGGTGGCGATGGTGGCGGTGTGGAAGGCCGGGGGAGTGGTGGTCCCCGTCGACCCCGCCTACCCGGCCCGCCGGATCGCCGACGTCCTGACCGCCGCCGCGCCGGCCGTCGTGATCACGACCCGGGATGACCTCGACGTGCCCGTGGTGCGGCCGGATCCGTTGTCGTGGAACGGGGCGGGCGTCCCGAGCGGGCCGATAGGGGCAGACTCGGCGGCGTACGTGGTGTTCACGTCCGGGTCGACCGGACGGCCCAAGGGCGTCGTCGCGACCCACGGAGGTCTGGCCAACCTGGCCGCTGCGCATCGTCGTGCGGTGATGGATCCGTTGGGGCGCAGTGTCCGTGTGCTCAACGTGTTGTCGTTTGCGTTTGATGGTTCGTTGGATCCGTTGGTGTGGATGTTGGCGGGGCACGAGATGCACGTGCTGCCGGACGATCTGATGGGTGATTCGGTCGCGATCGTCGAGTACGTGCGGGCGAACCGTATCGATTTCGTGGATGTGCCGCCGTCGTTGTTGGAGTTGTTGGTGGCGGACGGGTTGTTGACCGGGACGCACCGTCCGGCGGTTGTGGCGACGGGTGCGGAGGCTGTGGGGTCGGCGTTGTGGGGGGACCTGGCCGCTGCCGCTGATGTGGTGGGGTTGAATTTCTATGGTCCTACGGAGGCGACGGTCGATGCGTTGTGGACGCGGATCGAGGCGGGCACGGCTCCGCACATCGGTCGTCCGGTCGCGAATACCACGGCGTATGTGCTGGATTCGGCGTTGAACCCGGTACCGCCGGGCGTGCCGGGGGAGCTGTACGTCGGTGGCACGGGCGTGGCGCGCGGGTACCTGGACCGGCCCGCTGAGACCGCTTCGCGGTTCGTCGCGGACCCGTTCACGCCCGGCGGGCGGCTGTACCGGACCGGGGACCTGGTGCGGCACAACGCGTTCGGGACCGTCGAGTTCCTGGGCCGGGTGGACGAGCAGGTGAAGATCCGGGGCCACCGGGTCGAACCGGGCGAGGTGGAGGCGGTGCTGACCGGCCTGGCCGACGTCGCCAGGGCCGCCGTGGTGGCCAGGGACGGCCGGCTCGTCGCCTACGTCGTCCCGGCACCGGGGGAGACCGCGGCCGACCTGCGGCCACGCCTGGCCGGGCTGCTGCCCGACCACCTGGTGCCGGCCGCCGTCGTGGTGCTGGAGTCCTTCCCGCGCCTGCCCAACGGCAAGCTCGACCGCCGCGCCCTGCCCGCCCCCGACTTCGCCGCCACGTCGTCGCGGGCACCCGCCACCCCGGCCGAGAAGGCGCTGTGCGAGCTGTTCGCCGAGGTGCTGGGGGTGCCCGAGGTCGGCCCCGACGACTCGTTCCCGGCCCTGGGCGGGCACTCGCTGCTCGCCGCCCGGCTCGCGTCCCGGGTCCGGGCCGAACTCGGCGTGCCGCTGGGCGTCCGCGCGGTGCTGGAGGCGCAGACCCCGGCGGCGCTCGCGGCGCGCTTGGCGGAGCCGGGCGGTCGGCCCGACGCGGCGCTGGACACCGTGCTGCCGCTGCGGCGGACCGGTGGGGCACCGCCGCTGTTCTGCGTGCACCCGGCGCTGGGCCTGGGCTGGCGCTACGCCGGCCTGCTGCCGCACCTGCCGGACCGCCCGGTGTTCGCCCTGCAGGGCACCGGCTTCACCGGCCGGCCGACGCTGCGGGACGTGGCCGGGCGCTACGCCGCCGCGATCGCGGAGACCGCGCCGACCGGCCCGGTGTGCCTGCTCGGCTGGTCGCTGGGCGGGGTGATCGCGCACGCCGTCGCGGTCCTGCTGGCACGCGCCGGTCGCGAGGTCCGCGCGCTCGTGCTGCTCGACAGCTACCCGACCGGCGTCGAGGAACCCGGTGAGGACACCGTCCCGGCCGAGGTCCTGGCGGGCCTCACCCCGGCACGGGCGGGCGACCTCGCGCACAGCCTCCGCGCGGTGTCCACAGTGGACAGAGATGGTCCGCTGGGGCGCCACGCCGGAGACGTCACGCTGGTCCGCGCGGCCTCCGCCGACGAGCTGCCCGACTGGACCCCGTACGTCGGCGGACGCGTCACCGTGCGCGAAGTCGACTGGCCGCACGAAGACCTGATGACCGAAGCGGCCCTGCGCGACGTCGGCCCGATCGCGGCCGCCGCGCTCACCGACCGGCAGTACCCGGAATGAACGCAAGAGAGGTTCGCAACGACATGGTGCAACACATCGGGAATGGCGCCGCGCGCCCGCTGTCCCGGAGGTTCTTCCTGACCGCGACCGGAATCGGCGCGCTCACCGCGGGCCTCGCGGCCTGCGGGGGTGGTTCGACCGGCTCGCCGTCCACCACCTCGGCGGCGGGCGGCGGCGGGTTCCCCGTGACGCTGGACGGCGCGGAGGGCAAGGCGGTCATCCCCGCCCAGCCGCGCAAGGTCGTCACGGTCGGTTTCATGCGCGACCTGGACGAGGCGGTGGCGCTCGGCGTCAACCCGGCCGCGACCACCCCGGCCACCAACTTCGACTCCGGCCTGCCGCCGTGGGTCGAGGCCAAGCTCGGCGGCGCGAAGGTCGAGCAGCTCGACTACGAGGACAACCTGCCGTTCGAGAAGATCGCCGCGCTCGGCCCGGACCTGATCCTCGCCACGGACAGCTACACCCTGGCCGACGACTACGCGAACCTCACCGCCGTCGCGCCCACCCTGTCCTACGAGAAGGACGTGGCCGAGGACACCTGGCAGACCCGGGTCACCCGGATCGGCGCCGCGCTGGGCCGCGCCGACGAGGCCGCCAAGCTGGTCTCCGACGTGACCGCGAAGATCGACGCGGCCAAGTCCCAGCACCAGAAGGCGTTGCAGGGCAAGACGTTCACCTTCAGCCTGCTCAACGCGGAGGGCTCGCTGGCCACCATCATCCTGCCCACCGACGCCTCCGCCGCGTTCATCGCGCAGTTGGGCCTGAAGCTGTCGGACAAGGTGACCGGGCTGCCGCAGGCCGGGCCCGCCGGGCGCGCGGTCGTGGCGCAGGAGAACACCGACCTGCTCGACGCCGACGTGGTCCTGTTCTCCTTCCGCACCCCCGAGGAGCGCGCCAAGGTCGAAGGCGACCGGCTGTTCCAGGGGCTGCCGGCGGTCAAGCGGGGCGCGTACATCCCGCTGGACGTGGAAACCGCGCTGTCGCTGGCGTTCCCGTCGACCTTGAGCATCCCCTACGCGCTGGAGAAGGTCGTGCCGCTGCTCGTGCAGGCGGCGGGCAAGGCGTGATCCACCTCCACCCCCGGAAGGACCGACGATGACCGCACCGACCCTGGCCGAGCTGATCGAGGGCGACGGCCCCGTCGTCGACCGCCTGCGCCGCGACCGCGCCGCGATCCGCGACCTCCTGCACACCGAGGGGGCCGTGCTGCTGCGCGGGTTCGACATCGGCGGCGCGGACGGGCTCGCGGAGGCGGTGCGCGCGGTGTCCGGCGAACCGCTGACCTACACCGAGCAGTCGTCGCCGCGCAGCGTCATCAAGGGCAACGTCTACACCTCCACCGAGTACCCGCAGCAGGCGGAGATCCCGCTGCACAACGAGATGTCCTACCAGGCGGTGTGGCCGCTCACGCTGTTCTTCCACTGCGTCGAGCCGCCGCTGACGCAGGGTGCCACGCCGCTGGCGTCGGTCCGCGCGGTGTACGAGGCGATCGACCCCGCCGTGCGCGAGGAGTTCGAGCGCCGCCGGTGGCAGGTGGTGCGCAACTACGGCGAGGACATCGGCCTGCGCTGGTGGACGGTGTTCGGCACGGACCGCCGCGAGGAGGTCGAACGGCAGTGCCGCGCCGGCGGGCTCACCGCCGAGTGGACGGCCGACGACGGCCTGCGCACCACGGCGGTCCGCGACGCCGTGCACCGGCACCCCGTGACCGGGCTCCCGGTGTGGTTCAACCACATCGTGATCTTCCACGAGAGCAGCCTGCCCGAGGACGTCCGGGAAGGGCTGCTGGAGGTCTACGGCCGCGAGGGCCTGCCCAACAACACCTACTACGGCGACGGCGGCGTGATCCCCGACGACGTGGTGGCGCACCTGCGGGCGTGCTTCAAGGCGGCCTCGACCCGGTTCGACTACCAGCGCGACGACCTGCTGCTGGTGGACAACATGTCGGTGGCGCACGGGCGCGAGCCGTTCACCGGACCGCGCAAGATCGCCGTGGCGATGGGCGAGGCGTCGGCGTGACCGCTGCGGCCGGGGTCGGCCCCGCCGGGCCGGCCCCGGACCGGTTGGATGGACACGCGTGGAGAACTATGCCTAACCTGACTTCAGTCACCGGTCGGTGATCGTGAAACCGGTGGAGGTCTCGACGATGGCGGTGGGCACGTCGCCGCGCGCCCGACCACGGGTGCGCCGGGTGCCCGCGAAACTCGCGGCCGGGCTCGTCGTCGCGGCGGTCGTGCTGGTGGTGCTCTCGGCGTGGTCGTTGACCGTGGGGGCCAAGGACATCGGCCTCGGCACGGCGCTGCGGCTGCTCCGCCACGACGACGGCTCCGAGATCGCCTACATCGTGCGGGAACTGCGCCTGCCCCGGGTGCTGCTCGGGCTCCTGGTCGGCGCGGCCCTCGGGCTGGCCGGCGCGCTGATGCAGTCGTTGACCCGAAACCCCCTGGCCGATCCCGGACTGCTGGGCGTGGAGATCGGGGCGTCCGCGGCGGTCGTGGTCGCGATCTCGCTGCTGGGCGTCACCGCGCCCGGCGGGTACGTGTGGTTCGCGCTGGTCGGCGCGGGCGTCGTGGCGGTCCTGGTCTACCTGCTGGGTTCCCGGGGCCGGGGCTCGACGCCGGAGCGGATGGTGCTGGCGGGGGCGGCGGTCACCGCCGTGCTCAGCGCGTTCGTCGGCATCCTGCTGCTGCTCGACGGCCAGGCGTTCGACCGGTACCGGTTCTGGGTCATCGGCTCGCTGGCCGGGCGCGGGTTCGACGTGCTGTGGGAGACCGGCCCGCTGATCGTCGCCGGGACGACCGCCGCGCTCGCCCTGGGCCCCGGCCTCAACGCGCTGGCGCTGGGCGACGAGACGGGGCGGGCGCTGGGGGTGCGGGTCGAGCGGATCCGGACCGGCGGTGCCGTCGCGGTCACCCTGCTGTGCGGCGCGGCCACCGCGGCGGCCGGCCCCATCGGCTTCGTCGGGCTCGCCGTGCCGCACGTGGCCCGGCTGGTCACCGGCCCGGACAACCGCTGGGTGCTGCCCTACTCGGCGCTGCTCGCCCCGATCCTGGTGGTGGGCGCGGACATCGTCGGCCGGATCGTGTCCGCGCCGGGGGAACTGGAGGTCGGGATCGTGATGGCCTTTGTCGGCGCGCCGGTGTTCATCGCGCTGGCCCGACGACGCCGGATCGCCCAGCTGTGACCAAGGCGCTGCGTTCCCCGTCCGGCGCGTTCTCGGTGCGCCTGCGGCCCCGTGCCCTGGCGGTCGGCGTCGTGCTCGCGGCGGCCGTCGTCGCGCTCGGCCTGCTCGCCCTGACCACCGGCGACTACCCGGCGACCGTGCCGGAGGTCGTCCAGGTCCTGTTCGGCGACGGTCCGCACGGCCTGGAGGTCGTGGTCAACCGGTTCCGGCTGCCCCGGCTGCTGGTCGGCATCGCGGTCGGCGCGGCGCTCGGCGCGGCCGGGTCGATCTTCCAGAGCGTCTCCAAGAACCCGTTGGGCAGCCCGGACGTCATCGGCTTCACCACCGGCTCGGCGACCGGCGCGCTGCTGGTGCTGCTCGTGGCGCGGGACAGCGTGATCGGCGTCCCGGCCGGCGCGATCCTCGGCGGTGTGGCCTCCGCGCTGGTGGTGTACGCGCTCGCGTTCCGCCGGGGCGTGCAGGGTTTCCGGCTGATCCTGGTGGGCATCGGGGTGAGCGCGGTGCTGGCCGCGGTCAACGCCTACCTGCTCAGCCGGGCGTCGCTGAAAGACGCCCAGGGTGCCCAGCAGTGGTTGGTGGGCAGCCTCAACGGCCGCAGCTGGGACCACGCGATCCCGGTCTGGATCGCCCTGGCCGTCCTGCTGCCGCTCGTGGTCGGCCTGTCCACCCGGATGTCGTTGCTGGAGATGGGCGACGAGGCCGCGACCGCGCGCGGCGTCCCGGTCGAACGGACCAGGCTCACGCTGGTGGTGGCGGGCGTGGCGCTGACCGCCGTGGCCACCGCGGCGGCCGGCCCGATCGCGTTCGTCGCGCTGGCCGCACCCCAGCTCGCGCACCGCCTGGTCCGGACCGGGGGAGCGGGCCCGCTCGCGGCCGCCCTGACCGGGGCCGTCCTGCTGGTGGCCGCCGACCTCGTGGGCCAACGCCTGCTGCCGGTGCAGCTCCCGGTCGGCCTGGGCACGGGCGCGGTGGGCGGCCTGTACCTCGTGTGGCTGCTGGCGCGGGAATGGCGCAGGGAAGGGTGACGTCGGAGGTGGTCGAGTGCCGGGTGGGGACCGGTCGGTTCAGGGTGCGGTTGTTCCGTTCAGCCTCCCCGGCGGGTCAGTCGTGCGAGCCCGACGACCGGGTGGCCGGCACGGGGTGGTCGACGCGGGCCAGGCCGTTGACCGGGCGCAGCGACCGGTACACCGGGTCGTGCAGCGCCTCGACCGCCGTGCACCAGGTGTCGAGGTCGTGGCTCGCGTCCAGTTCCGCGGACCTGACCTTGGCGCGCTGGGACGCCTCGGCCCAGTTCGCCGGGTCGCGCAGCACACGCAGGGCGTTCTTCCACGCGTCGAGGTCGTCCCGGTAGGCGAAGATCCCGGCTCCTCCCAGGGATTCCACCAGACCCGGCGTCGGGTGGGCGATCACCGGGATGCCCGACGCCAGCGCCTCCACCGCCACCCGACCCCACGACTCGTACAGGCTGGGCATGAGGACCACCCGCGACCGGGCGTAGACGTGGGTGCGCATCCGGTCGCCCGTGACCCCGTCCACGACCTCGCAGTTGGGCAGGGTGACGGGCGGGGAGACCTGTTCGCCGTACGCGCCGCGCACCCCGAGGAACTGCCAGTCCGGCGTCCACGCCGCGATCTGCCAGAAGACCTCGCCGCCCTTGTCCCGGTTGAGGTTGACCAGGGTCGCGCGGTCGCCCGGTTCCGTGCGGTAGTCCTCCGCGATCACCGGCGGCCGGATCACGGCCGTCCGTCGCGGCTGGAACTCCGGCGGGTAGTGCGCGTAGTAGACCTCGCCGTCGCGGCGGATCCACTCGCTGTTGTAGACCACCAGGTCGGCGCCGGCCGCGTTGTGGAACGTGGTGGCGAAGTTGTCGTGGCACAGCACCACCAGCGGGAGGCCGTACGCCCGCGCCAACCCCGCCACCAGCGGCACGTTCTCGAAGTGGGAGAGCACCACGTCCGCGTGCCGCACCTCGGCCGCGAACGCGGAGCCCTCCTGCTGCGGGACCACCCGCACGCCGTCGATCTCGTAGGCGCGGTCCATCGTGCCGGGGTGCGACAGCCACACCGTCACCCGGTGGCCGCGCGCCGCCAGCGGCCGCAGCATCGAGTGCAGCATCCACTCCGAACCGGCGTTGTGCGCCGGCGGGTAGCCGTACACCCTGGCCGCGATCGACATCGGTCGCCGTGCGGGCAACTGCTGCGGGAGCCGACCGGCGTTGTCCACGCGTGGTCCTTCCTGGTCCGGGGTGGGTTCACTTCTCCACGACGGTGATGGTCGCCGAATCCGACGGCACCGGACCGACCTTGTAGGCCAGTTGGGCGTCACCGAGCGTCGCGTCCGGCCGGGCCTTGATCGCCACCCACACGTTCACCTTCGTCCCCGGGCCCGCCAGGCCGAGCGTCACCGCTTTGAACGCCAGCGTCTCGCCGTCCGGCAGCAGTTCGCCCGAGTAGTACTTGGAGGTCTTGCCGTCCGACACGGTCAGCGTGTAGGACGGGTGCCCTTCGAGGTCCGGGTCCAGCCCGCGCCCCGGCGGGATGACCACGTAGACGGCGTAGGCGTCCTGCGGTTGGACGTCGCTGCCCTCCAACGCGGTCACCTCCACCCCGGCGTAGGCGGTCGAGTCCCGCTTGAGCTGCACCGGGGCCGCCGGCGTCACCCGGTACGCGGTGTCGTCGACGACGTCGATCTCCGAGGACGGCGACGACACCGGCCCGATCTGGAACTTCAACGCGGTCTTGCCGAGGGGAGCTTCGGGACTCGCGTCCACCGCCACCCACGCGTAGCTCTTCGCGCCCTGCTCCGCCAACAAGAGGTCGACGCCGGGGAAGACCAGGGTGTGGCCGTCGGGCAGCAGGACGCCGGGCGCGGTGTGCGTCGCGTGCGTCGTCCCGTCCTGCACGGTGATCAGGTAGGTGGGGTTGCCCTCCTTGTTGGGAGCCAGGCCCGCGCCGCGCGGGATCGTCACGTAGACGTTCTGGGGCGGCACGGCCTCGAAGGCGGACAGCTGCACGCCGGGGTAGCGCGTGCCGTTGCCCCGGGTCACCCGGACGGGGGTCGAGGGCGCCAGCGCGAACTGCGCGGTGTTCAGCAGGTCGAAGTGGACCAGGGTGTCTGTCATGGCGGACTCCTTTTCCTGTTTCGGCGTGGGCACGCGGATCGCGCCCACGAGTTCGGGGGAATCGTGGCTAGTGCGGCAGGACGCGCAGGTCGCGCAAGTACGCGATCGCGCCTTGCCCGGCCGGGCTCCAGGTGGCGGTGGCGTGGCACGCGCCGGGGGCGGCACCGGCGGTGAGCGCGGGGGACACCGCGACACCGTCCGCGCCGGTCCACGCGGTCGCCTGCGCCTTCCCGCCGGGGAAGGTCGCCGGACCGGTCACCGCGAACACCACGGTCTGCCCGGCCTGCGGCACGCCGCCGGTCACCGCGCGCACTTTCAGCGCGGACGGGAACGCCTGCCCCGGCGGGACGGCCTGGTGCTCACCGGCCACCACCTCCAGCCGGTGGTCGAGCCGGACGAGGCGGCCGGTCGTCCGCAGCGCGACCCAGCACCGGCCGTCCACCAGCGCGAGCCCGGTCGGCGAGGTGCCCTTGCCCAGCGGGAAGGCGGAGACCGCCCGGCCGGCGTCGACGTGCACCACGGCGTCGGCGGCGGTCGCGGTGAACCACACGCCGCCGTCCGGCGCGACGGTCAGCCTGCTGGCCGGGAACGGCACCTCCACGGCGGAGAACTCGTTGCCGGACAACGAGTACGCGAACAGCGACGACGGGCCGCTGTCCGGTGTCGCGGCCACCCACAGGGTCTCGCCGGTCGCGTCGAACGCGATCCGCCCCGCCCGGTGCCCGGCGGGCAGCGACGCCCGCGCGGTGACCTTCCCACCGGACTCGTAGGTCGCCAGACGCCGTTGCGGACCGGGGTCGGACAGCCAGCACGTGCCGCGGTCGCGCGGGTGCACGGCCAGGCCGAACGGGGCGAAGCCGAGGTCGTCGGACAGCGTGACGACCTTGTCCCGGGCGAAGAAGTACAGCACGTCGGCCTGTTCCGGCGCGGCCGTCAACGCCTCCGCGCCGCGCGCGTCGACGGTCACGACGACGGTGTGCGCCCGTGCGCCCGCGTACCCGGCCTGGCCCTGGCTCGCCGTGTACGAGCCCTCCGGTCCACAGGAGACGAACACCGCGTTGCCGCCGTTGGAGGTGAACGTCCACACCCGGTCGCCCGGCGGCCACGTGGTGAGGCAGTCGACCGGACCGGTGTACCCCAACGACTTGGGGTGGCTTCGCACCAGGTGCTCGTCCACGTGGAAGCTGCCGAACGAGCCCTGCGCGTCGACGTGCCACAGCAGCCTGGCGGTCGGCTCGAAGACCAGGTCCACGGGTTGGGAGCCGGGGGCGAGCGGGAAGGTGTTCCCGGGCTCGTCGAGAGCCGTCACGGGGTGACCCGCAGCACGACGGACACCGGGTCTTCCACGTCGCCCAGCCCCGCCCGCACCACCACCTGCTCGGCGACGCCACCGGCCCGCACCGGCGGCACGACGACCCGGCCCAGGGCGTCGGTGATGACCACGGCCTCGGTCGAGCCGTCGGCGAACGTCGCCTGCTCGGCGTCCAGGGAGACGGTCAGCGGGATGCCGGGAACGGTGGTCCCGTCGGCGACGTACTCCACCTGCATCAGGTCGACCGTGGTGCCGCCCACGCGCACCGACCGGTCTCCCCGGTCCACGACCTGGGTGCGCCCCCGCACCCCGCCGGCACCACCGCCGCCATCACCGGGCGCGGGCACCAGGTAGCGGCCGATGCTCTTGTTCGTCGGGTCGGTGTACCAGATCTGGGTGCCCTTGGCGTCGAGCACGAGGCCCTTGGCGGAACCGTTGTTGGGCACCTGGACCCGGTTCAGCACGTCGAGGCTCTGCTTGTCGAGGCGGTAGATCCGCGCCCCGGCGGCCACCCAGAGGTCCCGGTCCGCGCCGAAGACCAACTGGCCCGGCACGTCCTCGGTGGCGATCTTGCCCTCGGTCCACTTCTGGTCGTTGAAGTCCCACCGGGCGACCATGTTCGGGTTGGTCAGCGACACCCAGAGCGACGTCTCGTCCGCCAGCACCCACAGCGGGGACTGGCCGGGCAGCCGCGTGCCCTTGCGCTGCCAGCCCTTGCCGTCCGTGTCGAGGTAGTAGAGGCCGTGGTCGGTGAAGCTCCCGGTCGCCTGCCCGGCCACCCAGTAGACGTACGACCGGCCCGAGTCCACCGTGCGGGCCGCGACCACCACCGGCCACGTGTTGAACGTCGGGCGGATCGCGTCCCCGCGCGTCTGGACCTTGCTGCCGTCCACGAGGTCGAGCGACCCGAGGTAGCCGTTGACCGGCTCGGCGAAGACGAGTTCGTACCGCGTCTCCGCCGGCTTCACCCCGGGGTGCGGCACCACCACGATGTTCTCGGCGCGGGCGTTGTTCTCCAACGCCCAGCTGTGCAGGGTGTCGTTGCGGACGTCCATGCTGTAGATCGGGTCGACCTTCTCCGGCTTGGCGGGCGAGGCGAACCAGACGTACGGCTGCGGCCGGCCGTCCGCGCCCAGCCGGGGATCGGGGACGATCCCGGCGGACAGCTCCGGCACCGTGGAGGTCTTCGGGACGGCCGACCCCGGGTCGTTCGGGTCCACCACGAGGATGGTGCTGTTCGACGTGGTGACGTACAGCTTGAGGCCCCGGCTGCTCGGTCCGTACGTGATCGAGTGCGGCACCACGCCGTTGGGCGTCGGCCATTCCTTCGGGTTGTCGTCAGCCATTGTCCCTCCCTGGGAACGAGATCCACGTGGTTGGGCGGTGCGGGACCGGACGGCCCTCCCCGGCCCGTTGCGGGACGTCCGGTGCGCGCTCATCGGACGTCGACCCCGGACGGCGCCCGCTGCCCGCCCACGGTGAACTCCAGTTCGCAGCGCCCGGCCGTGGCGTCCGCGTCGGCGGCGACCGCGACCCAGGCGCGGGTCGACGTGCCCGGTCCCGACAGGGCGAGGTCGACCGACCCGTAGGCGACGGTCCGGTGGTCCTCGGACAGTTGCCCGGTGTACTGCCTGATCCGCTTGTCCCCGCTGTCCGCCTGGACGTAGAGCGGGTACGCCAGAGCGCTCTCCGCGAAGCGCAGCCCGTGCTCCTGCGGCAGCCGGACGGCGACCGCGCGGCAGGCCGTTCCGGCGTCCGCCGGGTACAGGACCACGCCGGGATACCCGGCCGGGCCGCCGCGTTCCGCCGGTGCGGGCGCGGCCGGCTCCACCCGGAACGCACCCTGGTCCACCACGACCAGCGGGGTCGACGCCGACCCGCGACCGCCGATGGCGAAGGACAGCGCGGTCGGGCCGGTCCGGGCGTCGGCCGACGCCCGGACGGCGACCCACAGGCAGACCGTCGAACCGCTGCCGGACAGACCGAGGTCGACATCGGTGAACACGAGCGTCGACGCGTCCAGGGTGCCGGTGGCGTAACGCGTCCCGCCGGACTGGTCCTCGATGGTGAGCTGGTAGGTCCCTTCGGAACCCTCCGCGACGAACTCGATCCCGTCGCCGGGCAGGACGGCGGTGACCCGCTGCCGGGCGATCGCGGCGTCGCCCTCGGCGGTCACCAGGACGCCGGGGTAGCGCACCCCGCAGCCCTTGGCCAGGGCGACCGGCCCGAGGCCCGGTCGGACGGTGAACCCGCCGGACGCGCCGGTCACCGCCCGCACGCGGTGGTGGTCGGTGTCGCCGACGACGAGCGCGCCGTCCGGGGCGATGGCCACGCCGTGCGGGCGGGCCACCGAGAACCGGTCGGCGGGCGTGCCGTCGCCGTGCCAGTCGACCGTGCCGTCGCCCGCGACCGTGGAGATGAGCCCGGTCGCCAGGTCGACCACCCGCAGCCGGTGGTTGTCGGCGTCGGCGATGAACACGTTGCCCACGTGGTCGACGGCGAGGCCGCGCGGCCGGTCGAGCCGCGCCTTGACGGCGGGCACGTCGTCGTCGAAACCCGCCTGGTCCGTGCCCGCGACGGCGTGGACGAACCCGGACGCCCGGTCCACCACCCGGACCCGGTCGCCGTCGGCGAGGTAGACGTTGCCGGCGGTGTCCAGGGCGAGGGCGTTCGGCGTGTCGAGCTTGGCGGTGCGCGCGTCCTTGTCGTCGCCGTCGTAACCCCGGACGCGGGTCCCGGCCACCGTGCCGATCTTGTCGTCCTCCACCTTGCGCAGCAGGTAGTTGCCGGTGTCCGCGATGTAGAGGCGGCCGTCGGCGTCGATCGCCACGCCGTTGGGCTCGTTGAGCCGCGACCGGCGCGGATCGGGCTCCGCGTCGTAGCCGGGATCGCCGGTGCCGGCCACGGTGGTGAGCGTGCGGCTGCCCGCGTCGACCCGGACCACCCGGTGGTTGAGGGCGTCGGCGATGTAGAGGTTCCCGGCGGTGTCCAGGGCGAGGCCCAGCGGGTTGTTCAGCGGGGACTCGTCGGCGGGCGCGCCGTCGGGGCCCCGGCCGGGGTGGTCGGTGCCGGCAACGGTGGTGATCGTCCGGGTGGCCGCGTCGATCCGCCGCACCCGGTGGTTGGCGCAGTCGGAGAGGTAGATGTCGCCCGACGGGGCCACGACGACGTCGCACGGTCGGTTCAGCCGGGAGGTGGCGGCCTCCCCGTCGCCGGAGCAGCCGGGTTCACCGGTGCCCGCGATGGTCGTGATGGTCCAGCCGGGCCGTGCGTCGTCGCCCGCTGTGGTCATGCCCGATCCCTCCCGTACGGGGGTGTGGAAGCCAGGAATGGTGTGGGGCGGTCACGTCGTACCCCGGATGACCCGAGTCTGGAGGCCCTGGTCGGGCGGAGGAACCTGCTGTCCACCGTTCGAGGTACGGCGTCACCCCGGCAGGTGGCGGTTGGCCCGTGCAGGCCGCAGTTTGCGGAGTCCGGCCGGTGAACGCCCGGGAATTCCGACCGATCCTCATGATTTCGGAGGTCCGCGGCGTCGGTCGGGCGGCTCCGGCCGCGCGCGACTGTCGCATGTGGACAGACGGCGGGCGGGGTTCCGGGAGCTGTAGTGACTGGTTGGGTTGTCGGCGGCGTGTCGAGTTGAGGGTGGGAGGACTTCCGGGCGGGCGGCCGTTCCTCGCGGCCGCACCACAGCCCCCGCCGCACCCCCGGTCGAGGACCGCATGCCGGCCGTCCGACGGCGGGCGCGGCGGGGTCCGGCACACCTGGCCGTCCTGCTCGCCTCCGCCGTCGGCAGGGTACCGCGCCGCCGGGCACGCCCCGACCGCCGCCCCGACCGGGGGAGGCTTGCGGATGCACGGAGGCGGCGCAAAGGGTGGTGTCGCGGGTGTCCGCCGACAACGCCGAGGCCTGCCGCGTCGGCGGCACCCGGCGCGCGGTCCGCACCGCCCTCGGAATCCGCCGCCGCTTCACAGCTAGCGGGGGAAGTTGGCCACCAGGTAGTCCCGCAGCACGGCGACGCGCAGTGGCAGGTGACGGTCCGACGGGACGGCCAGGTGCAGGGGCTGGCCGGCCGCGTGGTGGTCGGGCAGCACGGGGGTGAGCAGGCCCGCGCGCACGGCCGGCGCGGAGGCCGGGTCCGGCAGCAGGGCGATGCCCGCGCCGGCGATCGCGGCCCTCCTGACGAAGGTCAGGTCGTCGGCGGTCAGCGGGCCCGTCACGGTCACGGCGGACTCGCCGTGCGGACCGTGCAGCAGCCAGCGGTCGACGTCGCGGAAGCCCAGGCACAGGTGGTCCGCCAGATCGGCGGGCCGGTGCGGGGTGCCCCGGCGCGCCAGGTAGACCGGCGAGGCGTGCAGCCGGAACCGGGTGTCCTGCAGCCGGGTCGCGCCGGGGCCGCCCGGACCGCTGCGCAGGGCTAGGTCGACCCCGTCCTCCACCAGGTCGGCCTCGGTGGACAGCACGACCTCCAGCCGCACCTGCGGGTAGAGCGCCAGGAACGCGGCGAGCAGGTCGGGCAGGACCTCCGCGCCGACGTCGGGCCGCGCGGCGAACCTGATCACGCCGTGCGGCGCCTCCCGGGCCTCGGCGGCGACGCCCGCCGCCGCGTCCAGCTCGGTCAGCGCGGCGGACACCCTGGCGTGGTAGGCGCGCCCGGCGTCGGTGAGCGCGAGCGACCGGGTGGTGCGGTGCAGCAGGCGGACGCCGAGCCGGTTCTCCAGCCGGGCCACCCGGCGGCTCACCGACGACTTGGGCATCCACAGCGACCGCGCGGCGGCGGAGAAGCTGCCGGTCGCCACGACCCGGACGAACACCGCCACGTCACCGAGTTCTTCCACCCCGCGATTGTTCCACAGGTGGAACAGTCTGTTCGGATTCTGCCCACTAGTGCGTTCGGGGCAACGCTCATAGCGTTCGGGATGTCCCCAGAAGTCCGACCGAGGAGCGCACCCGTGCCCCGAACAGCGCGAATCCTGGCCAACGTCGTCCCGGCCTACGTGATGCCCGCCGTGATGAGCTACGCCAGCGCGCTGGTGCTGGCCGACCACCGGCTGGCGGCCGCGGCGTTCGGCGCGATCGCCGTCCCGTCCGCGCTGGCGGCGCTGGCCGTCACGCTGTGGCCCGTGCGACGCGGACGGCTGGTCCGCGTGCTCGTCGCCGCCGTGTCCTGCGCGGCGGTGGCGTTCGCGGCCACCTGGGCGGCCGTCCACAGTGGACTGGCCGAACCCGCGCTGATCCTGGACGCCGTGCCGTCGGCCGTGCTGGGCGGCGTGATCACGGCCCTGCGCACCCCCAACGGAAAGAAGAACACCCCATGATCCTCGTCATCGGAGCGACCGGCACCACCGGCAGCGCGGTCCTGCGCGGTCTGCGCGATCGGGACGTGCCGGTCCGCGTCCTGGTCCGCGCGCCGATCCCCGACCAGGTCGACCAGGTGGTCGGCGACGCCGCCGACCCGGCGGCGGTGCGGTCGGCGCTGTCCGGCGCGACCGGGCTGTTCCTGTCCATGGGCAACGGCCCGAGGCAGGAGGAGATCGAACTCGGCGTGGTGGCCGAGGCCGCCCGGCAGGGCGTCGGCCACCTGGTCAAGCTGTCCGCGCCCTCGGCCGCCCCGGACTCGCCGGTCGCGGTCGCCCGCCTGCACCACCGCGTGGAGCGGGCCGTCGAGCGGTCCGGTGTGGAGCACACGTTCCTGCGGCCGTACGCGTTCTTCCAGAACCTCCTCTTCCACGCCGACCGGGTGCGCCACACCGGGTGGTTCCCGGCGGCGACCGGCGACACCCCGTTGAACATGGTGGACGCCCGTGACGTCGCGGACGTCGCCGTGGCCGCCCTGACCCGACCGGAGGCACGCGGCACCCACCTGCTGACCGGGCCGGAGGCGGTGTCCTACCCGGAGATCGCGGCCCGGCTGACGGCGCTCGGCCGACCGACCCGCTGCGTGCCGGTCACCCCGGACGAACTGCGCGCGGACCTGCGCGGCGCGCCGGACTGGCTGGTCGACCACGTGCTGGAGATCCAGGCCCTGGCCACGACCCACCCCGAACACCCCAACAACACGGTGGCCGAGGTGCTCGGCCGCGCACCCCGCCGGCTGGACGACTTCCTGCGCGACCACGTGGCGATCTTCGGCGCACCCGTCGCCGGGTGACCCGACCCGACCCGACCCGGCCCGACCCGGCCCGGCACCGCGCCGGCCGGGTCGGGCGGTGCCGAAACGTCCACAGTGGACAATCCGGTGGAATGATCTCGCCGCGCCGGCCTCGCCGCCGGGCCGGTGGATCCCGGTGCTGCCGGACGATCTGCCGGACTCCTCCGCGCCAGCGGGCCGGACTCCGGACCCAGGCCGACACCGGCGGGCACGGACGGGTTCGTCGGCGTCGCGGTGGACGGCGTGCGCTTCGCGGTGCGGGGCGTGCGGACCGTCCGTCAGTCCTGGGCCACGCGGTGCGCCAGGCCCACGAGGATCAGCGCCAACCCTGACTCGAACGCCGACTCGTGGTCGATCACGGGCAGCTCGGGCCCGTCGTCGTCGGGCCCGGTGTCGGCCTGCTCCTCCAGCACGCTGCCGACGGTGAAGCGGCTCGCGGCGAGCATCGCCATCTGCGCGTCCCGCTCGGGCACGCCCGAATCGACCAGGAACGCCAGCTTCCGGGTGATCCGGTCGAGGTCGGCCGTGGGGACGAGCCCGGCGTGCAGGCGCGCGCCGTCGCGGCGCATCAGCAGCGTTCGCCGGAAGCCGCGCGTGTTCTCCAGGAACCACTCGCGCCAGTCGTCGCCGGGTGCCGGCAGCGGGGTTCGGGCGTGCGGTGCCATCGCCGCTTCGGCCATCGCCCGCAGCAGCGCTTCCTTGTTGCGGAAGTGCCAGTACAGCGAAGGCTGCTCGACGCCGAGCCGCTTGGCCAGGCGTCTGGTGCTGACGGCGTCGAGGCCGACCTCGTCGAGCAGGTCGAGTCCTTCGGCGACGGCGGTGTCGCGGTCGAGCTTGGGCACCTTGACAGTCTATCAGTGATAGAGGAGGGTGGGCGTCAACCTATCGGTGATAGATTCGGAGGGGTGGCATGGCACTGGGAGCGGGAGGCCCGTCCTTGAAGGTCCTCGTCTGCGGCGGCGGGATCGCCGGGCCGGCGTTGGCGTACTGGCTCGCCCGAGGCGGGCACCGGGTGACCGTGGTGGAGCGCTTCCCCGCGCTGCGCGCCGAGGGGGCGCAGGTCGACCTGCGCGGTCAGGGCATCGACGTCGTGCGCCGGATGGGCCTGCTCGACGCGGTCAGGGGCAGGCTCGTGGACGAAGCCGGCGTCGCGTTCGTGGACGCGAAGGGCAGGGCGCGGGCCACGATCATGGCGAACACGTCCGGCCAGGGCCGGCAGAGCCTGACCTCGGAGTACGAGATCATGCGCGGCGACCTGGTGCGCATCCTCCACGACGCCACCAAGGACGACGTCGACTACGTGTTCGGCACGAGCGTGGACCGCTTCGAGCAGGACGACGACCGCGTCGTGGCGCACTTCTCCGACGGCACCTCCGAGGAGTTCGACCTCCTGGTCGGCGCGGACGGGCAGGGGTCGCGCATCCGCCGCGCCGTCCTGCCCGCCGGCGCGCCCGAGCCGTACCGGCGGGTCGGGGTGCACATGGCCTACTGGTTCATCCCGCGCATCGGTTCGGACGGCAACATCCGCGACACCTACATGGTCCCGGGCGGCCGGCAGATCATGCGGCGCAGCCACAACCCGGAGGAGACCCAGGTGTACTTCGTGCTGCGCGAGGACTCCGCGGCGGCCTCGGCGATCCACCGCGAACCCGTCGAACGGCAGAAGCGGTTCTGGGCCGAGCGGTTCCGCGACGCGGGCTGGCAGACCGGCCGGTTCGTCGACGGGATGCGGGACGCGCCGTTCTTCTACTCGCAGGAGGTGGTGCAGGTCCGCACCGACACCTGGTCGAAGGGGCGCGTGGTCCTGGTCGGGGACGCCGCCCACTGCGCGTCCCCGTACAGCGGCATGGGCGTGTCCGGCGGCTTGGTCGGCGCGTACGTCCTGGCCGGGGAGATCAACCGCAGCCCGCACGACCTCGCCGCGGCGTTCGCGAACTACGACGCGGTGCTCCGCCCCTTCGTCGAGGAGATCCAGTCCACCGTGAAGCCCGGGTTCTTCCGGATCTTCCTGCCCGGGAGCAGGTTCGTGATCGAGGCCCTGCGCTCGGTCGCGGCGCTCGCCTCGGCGCTGCACGTCCCCGATCTCGTCGCCCGCCGCTCGACCTCGGACCGCGGTGGCGACTGGCGGCTCCCGGACTACCCGCGACTGGTCGCGGGGTAGTGCGATCGCGCTCAGCAGACCGGCACGCCGCTGTCCACGCTCGTGAGGTACGGCCCTTCCGGCGGATCGCCGTTGCGGAAGGAGTTGGCAGGGGAGTAGTACTGCCGGTTCCACGGCGGGCTCGCGATGAGGTACCACCAGCCCGGCTGCACGCTCGGCGGCGCGTCGGGGTCGTGGAACCGGCACACCACCTGCACGAGTTGGCCGGGGGTGAGCTTCTCGCCCGCTCCCTTGAACGCCCTCGGGTCGCGGAAGGTCCGGGCGGCGGACTTGCTCGCGTACTCGGGGAAGGTGACGTTCGACGTGCAGGTCGCGCACGTGGGCAGCGGCATCTCCGGCGGCGGGCGCGGTGCCGACGGCGTCGAGGACGACGGCGTCGCGCCGGACAGCTTGTCGACGATCGTCATGCCGTCCGCGGTGAAGCTGACCAGCCCGCCGAGCAGCGCCGCGACGGCCACCCCCAGCGTGATCCAGGCGATCTTGTCGGCGGTCTTCTGCCGCGTCCACCAGCCTCGTCGGCCGGGTGCGGCGGTGGCGTGACGGCTTCGTTTCCGGGCCCCCTGGCTGCGTCCCACGTGACCAAGTGTCCCAAAACGATCACGGATTGTGACTGCCCCGAGTGGGTGGTGCTGAGCCATTCGGCGTCGCGCAATCCGTCGAATGGCGGTCTCCGGCGCTGCCGGCGACGGGGGAGCGCCGCACCCGGTCCGGTCCGCGACACCGCCCGGGACGTCGGGATATTCCGTGGCGTCGGCCAAGTGGGGTGAAATACGGTCCGCCGCATGCGCGAAGAGTCCACCTCCCTCACGTGGCGACCGCTCACCCGTGAGGACGCCAGGGTGTCGGCGGATCTCCTCAACGCCATCGAGACCGTCGACCGGATCGGCGAGAACTACACCGAGGAGGACACCCTCCAGGAACTGGTCGACCCCTACGCGGACCTGGACCGGGCGAGCCTGGCGGCCTTCGACGGCGAGGTGCTGGTCGGGTTCATGAAGGTCCGCCACAAGCCGGTCGCGGCGCAGGTGCACCGGGTCTTCCTGGACGGCGGGGTCCACCCCGACCACCGCCGCCGGGGCATCGGCACGGTGCTGGTGGAGGCCGGGGTGGCGGCGGCGAAGGTGGTGCACGCGCTGCACCACCCGGCGTCGAAGCTCGTGGTCGACGTCCACAAGGCCGAGCACATCGCCGGCGTGCCGGAACTCGCGCGCTCGCAGGGCTTCCGGCCGGCCCGCTACTTCCAGCGGATGGAACGCCCGCTCGGCGGCGGCCTCGCCGACCCGGTGATCCCCGAGGGGCTGCGGGTCGAGGCGTGGTCGGAGGACAACGACGAGGACTTCCGGTCGGTGCGCAACCAGGCGTACCAGGACTACTGGGGCGCCGCGCCGATGCCCGTCGACGCCTGGCGCAACAAGATCACCAACCAGACGTTCCGGCCGGAGACCAGTTTCCTGCTGCGGGAGGTGGCGGACGGGACTCCGGTGGGCGTGCTGGTGACCATGTCCTGGGAGGCGGACACCGCGGCGACGGGCATCCGCGACGCGCACTTCATGGTGATCGGAACGGTCCGGGAGTACCGCGGGCGCGGCGTCGCGAGCTGCCTCGTCGGGCACGCGCTGCGGACGGCCGCCGAGCAGGGCTACGACCGCGCCGGCCTGAGCGCGGACTCGGCGGACCCCTCGGGTGCGTCCGGGATCTTCGAGCGGGCCGGCTTCGAGCCCGGCATGCGGTACGTGCGCTGGGCTCTCGAAGTCTGACGCGGCACGGGGTTCCCGGCGGCGACCGGGAACCCCGCCGGGCGCCTCCGGGTGTGCGGGTGGTCGTCCCCGAGGTCGGACCAGGTCAAGATCGACTGCCGGGGCAGGTCGCGCAGGCGCTCGACCACTCCGTTCCGGCTCGCGGACTCGGCGAAGGCACCGACCCGCCCTTCCGGAGTACGCGTCAGTGGGCGGCGCGGTAGACGCGCATGGCCGCTCGGATGTGGTCTTCCGCGGCTTGGCGCGCGGCGTGCTCGTCGCCGTCGACGATGGCCTGGCAGATCTGCCGGTGCTGGTCCAGGACCGTCGTCGCCCAGTCCGCCTCGGACAGGTTGGAGACGGTCGAGACCGCGATCCGGTCCCACACGCGGTGCAGGGCGTCTTCGAGGAAGGTGTTGCCGGGGATCTGGCCGAACGCCCGGTGGAACGCCATGTTGGCGCGGGCGGAGCGCTTCGGGTCGCCGGCGGCCACGGCGTCCGCCACCTCGTCGGCGGCGTCCTGGACGGCGCGGATGACGGCGGGTGCGATCCGGCCGGCCGCCTGGGCGCGGGCCGCCTGCGCCGCCGCGAGCCCTTCGAGGACGGCGCGCACCTCGTAGATGTGCTCGATCTCGTCGGTGCCCAGCGTCGCGACGGCGACGCCGCGCGTGGTCGGCACGACCAGCTTGTCCGCCTGGAGACGGCCCAGCGCCTCGCGCACGGGTGTGCGGCTCACGCCCAGCTCTTGCGCGAGGGCGGCCTCCATCAGTCGTTCGCCCGGTGCCAGGTCGCCGTCGGCGAAGCGACCGCGCAACGTGGCGTACACGGAGTCTGCGCTGCTCGACGCTGCGTCACGAGTTCCCACGCAGTCAGCATACAGTGCATGCAAAACCGTCGGACCAGCCTTGACCATGCAGTGCATGCAATGCATGCTTTGTCCCGGCCGGGTGCCCCCGGCCGTCGAGGAGGTGGTGATCGGTGGGCGGGCTGTGGACCTGGGTGGTGCTGTCGGTGGTCGGGCTGCTCGCCGGGGCCGCCAACGCGGTCGCCGGCGGCGGCTCGATGATCTCGTTCCCGGTGCTGCTGGCCATGGGCATCCCGCCGGTCACCGCGAACGTCACCAACTCGGTGGCGGCGGTGCCCGGCTACCTCGGCGGTGCGCTGGGCTACCGGCGGGAACTGGCCGGCCAGCGCGCGCGGGTCGGGCGGCTCGCCCCGGTCAGCGTCGTCGGCGCGGTCGGGGGCGCGGCCACCCTGCTGACCGTGAGCGCGGAGGTCTTCCGGGCCGTCGTGCCGTGGCTGCTGTTCGCCGCCGCGCTGCTGCTGGCCGCGCAGCCCCGGATCGTCGCCCGGTCGGCCCGCCGGACCGGGCCGCCCGGTCGGCCGGTGGTGCTGTGCGCCCAGTTCGCGGTGGCGTTCTACGGCGGGTTCTTCGTCGCGGGGCTCGGCATCGTCATGCTCGCCGCGCTCGGGTTGCTGCTGGACGACACGACGCAGCGGCTCAACGCGCTCAAGAGCGTGCTGTCGCTGGTCGTCGGCACGGTGTCGGCCGCCGCGTTCGCGGTCTTCACCGCCGTGGCCTGGGGCCCGGCGGCGGTGCTGGCCGTGACGGGACTGGTCGGCGGGCGGCTCGGCGTGCTGGCGGCCCGCCGCATCCCGCCGGACGCACTCCGCTGGACGGTCGCCGCCTGGGGCGGGGCCGCCGCCATCGCACTGGAGGTAAGCAGGCATGTTTCCTGAACCCGATCTGCCCGCGCGCGCGGACCTGGTCGTCACCGGCCTCACCGCGGTGACGATGGATCCCGGCCTGGGAGACCTCGCGGACGCCACCGTCGTGGTCGAGTCCGGCGTGATCACCGCCGTCACGACCGGACCGGTGCCGGAGGTCCCGCCCGGCGCGCGGGTGGTCGACGGACGCGGGCTGATCGCGTTGCCCGGCTTCGTGGACACGCACTGGCACCTGTGGAACAGCCTGCTGCGCGGCACCGTCGGCGACGCGCCCGGCCGCGACTACTTCGCCGTCAAGCGCGGGCTCGGGCCCCACCACGACGTCGAGGACTTCTACTGGGCGGCGCGGTTCGCACTCGCCGAGGCGGTGACGGCGGGCATCACCACCGTGCACAACTGGGACCACAACGTCCGGTCGCCCGAGGACGCCGACGTCAACGTCCGCGCGCAGCTCGACGCCGGCGTGCGCGGCCGGTTCTCCTACGGCCCGCGCGATTCCACGCCCGCCGCCGAGCCGATGGACCTGGCCGACCTGCACCGGATCGCCGAGCGCTGGCCCGCCGACCGGTTGGACGGCCTGCTGGACTTCGGCGTGGCGTTGCGCGGCCCGTACCGCACGCCCGAGCCGGTCTACCGCCGGGAGTGGGCGACCGCGCGCGGGCTGGGCCTGCCGATCACCATGCACTGCGACCGCTGCCTGCGCGAGGACGGCTGCCGCTCGTGCGGCCTGACCCGGCTGGCCGACGAAGGTCTGCTGGGGCCGGACGTGCAGGTGGTGCACGCCGTGCACGCCTCGGCCGACGACGTCGCCGCGCTCGCCGCCACCGGCACCCGCGTCTCGCTGAGCCCGATCACCGAGCTGCGGACGATGGGCTTCCCGCTGGTGGGCGAGTTGCTGGAGGCCGGGGTCGCGGTCTCGCTGTCCACCGACACCTTGGCGATGCCCACCGCGCCCGACGTGCTCACCACGCTGCGGGCCGTGGAAGCCGTCGAAGCCGCCCGCCGCCGGTCCGCGCCCACGCCGCGCCGGCTGCTGGAGATGGCGACCATCGACGGCGCGCGCGACCTGGGGATCGACCGGGTCACCGGCTCGATCACCCCCGGCAAGCGGGCCGACCTGCTGCTGTTCGACGCCGCCGCGGCCAACCTCCGCCCGGCCGGCGACCTCGCCGAGGCGCTCGTCCGGCAGGGCCGCGCCACCGACCTCGCCACCGTCGTGGTCGACGGCCGCGTGCTGTTCGAGGACGGCCGGCTCGTCCAGCCGTCGGCCCGCGCCGCGGTGGCCGGGGCCGACGAGCGCCGTGACGCACTCGTCGCCCGCGCCCGCGCGGCGGGCGCGTGGGACTGACCCCCTCCGACCCCGGTTCGACGAAGAATGGGCGTGAAGAGATGACCACCAGCTCCGCACGGACGGGCCCCGCCGCGGGACCCGTCGCACCCCGCGCCGCGATCGCGATGTTCGGGCTGCTCCTGCTGGCCTACTCGGTGAACGCGATGGACCGCATGGTCTTCCCCGTGCTGCTGCCCGAGATCAGGGCCGAGTACGGGTTCGACCTCGACCTGTCCGGGCTCCAGGCGACGATGTTCGCGCTGGGCATGGGGATCACCGGCATCCCCGCCGGGATCGCGCTGGCCCGCTTCGGCCGCAAGGTCCCGATCGTCGTGGGCACGGTGGCCTTCTCCGTCGCGACGATCATGACGGTGGCGAGTTCCGGGTTCGCCGACATGCTGTTCTGGCGGGTGCTCTCCGGCGTGGGGGAGGCGTTGCAGCTCGCCGCGATCATCACCGTGGCGGCCGGGGCGTTCCCCCGGCACCGGGGGCTGGCGATCGGCTCGGTGAACATGGCCTTCGCGCTGGGGTCGGTCGTGGGGCCGGTGGTCGCGGCGAACCTGTTGGTGGAGCACGGGACCTGGCGCTCCCCGATGATCGTGTTCGGGGTGCTCGGCCTGGCCGTGACGGTCGCCGTCGGGCTGGCCGTGCCCCGCCGGTTCACCGAGGCCAGGAGCGTGCGGACCGAGGTGCACCACGTCGGCGGCGCGCCGTCGCTGCTGCGCCGCAACCCGGTGCTGCTGGCCTCGGTGACCGTCCTTTTCGGACTCGCCGACTTCGCCTACATCGGCCTGTACGCGACCTACCTGCGCGAGGAGGTCGGTTTCACGCCCGGCCAGGCGGGGCTCGCGGTCGGCCTGTCCGGCCTGGCCGCGTTCGCCTCCCCGCTCGGCGGGTACCTCACCGACCGGCTCGACCCCCGGCTGTGCCTGGGACTGGTCAGCGCGCTCACCGCCGGGGCCGGCGCGGCGCTGTTCCTCGGCCCGCCGGAACCGGCCTGGCACGCGGCGTTCTCGTTCCTGTTCGGCCTCTTCGCCAGCAGCGGCTGCTACGTCGTGCTCGCCGGGCTGCTGGTCAAGTCGGTGCACCCGGACGTCGCCGCGCACGCCTCCGGCGCGTTCATCACCTGCGTCTACCTCGCCGCGGGCGTCGCCGGGTACGTGTTCAGCCGGTTCGTCGGGGCGCTCGGCTGGACCGGCGCCGGCCTCGTGCAGATCGTCGGCTTCTCGGCGGCGGGCGCGCTGCTGGCGATGTTCCTGCGCCCCTCCCTGTTCAGCGCCACCGCCGCGAAGGAGATCCCGTGACACTGCTGTTCGCCCCACCGACCGCGTCGCTGCCGGTGGTCGGCTCCGCCGACCGGTTCCCGGTGCGCCGGGTCTACTGCGTCGGGCGCAACTACGTCGACCACATCCGGGAGATGAAGGAGGGCAGCGAACGCGACGACCCGTTCTTCTTCCAGAAACCCGCCGACGCGGTCGTCGGCGACGGGGCGCGGGTGCCCTACCCGCCCCGCACCGCCGACCTCCAGTTCGAGGGCGAACTGGTCGTCGCGATCGGCGCGGAAGGAGCGGACGTCCCGGTCGCCCGCGCGCCGGACCTCGTGCTCGGCTACGCCGCCGGGATCGACCTGACCCGCCGCGACCGGCAGCGCGACTGCCGCGAGCGGCAGATCTCCTGGGAGGCGGGCAAGGCGTTCGACGCCTCCGCGCCGTGCGGGCCGATCACCCGCCGCGAGGACGCCGGCGACGTCGCCGGGGCGAGCCTGCGGCTGTCGGTCAACGGCGGGATCCGCCAGCACACCCGGATCGCGCTGCTGATCTGGGACGTCGCCGAGATCATCGCCCACCTGTCCGCCGACTACCGGCTCATGCCCGGCGACCTGGTCTACACCGGCACCCCGGCGGGCGTCGGCGCGATCGGCCCCGGCGACGTCGTCCGCGTCGACGTGGACGGCCTGGCACCCCTGTCCGTCACCATCACCGAGAGCGGGAACCGTGAAACCCACTGAGCGCATCGACTACGACCCGATCGAAGGACGCCCGGCGCTGCGGCTGCCGGGCGGGGCCCGGGTCGCCGTGTGGCTGATCGTCAACGTCGAGGAGTGGTCGGACGTCGAACCGATGCCGCGCACCGTGCTCACCCCGCCCGCCGGCGGCGTGCCGACGCCCGACGTGCCGAACTGGGCGTGGCACGAGTACGGCAACCGGGTCGGGTTCTGGCGGGTGCTGCGCGTCCTGGACCGGCACGAGGTGCCCGTCGTGTTCGCCGTCAACGGCTCGGCCATCGCCGCCTACCCGCAGATCACCGAGGCGGCGCGGCGCAGGCGGTGGGAGTTCATCGGCCACGGCTTCACCCAGAAGAACATGCAGAAGGTGCCCGACGAGCGGCACGACGTCCGACGCACCCGCGACGCGATCACCGCCGCGACCGGCCACCCGCCCCGGGGCTGGCTCGGTCCGGGCCTGACCGAGACGTGGGAGACCCCCGACCTCCTGGTGGAGGAGGGCTACGAGTACGTCTGCGACTGGGTGCTCGACGACCAGCCCACCCGCCTGCGCACCCGCACCGGCCCGATCGTGAACGTGCCGTACACCCAGGAGTGCAACGACGTGGCGATGATGCTGATCCAGCACCACACCGCCGAGGAGTACCGGCGGCGCGCGGTCGACCAGTTCGACCAGCTCCTCGCCGACGCGCGGGCCGACGACTCCGCGCGGGTCATGGCGCTGGTCGTGCACCCCTACATCATGGGCGCCCCGCACCGGCTCAAGTACCTGGACCAGGCGCTCGACCACATCCGGGGGCACGACGAGGCGCTGTTCTGCACCGGCGGGCAGATCCTCGACTGGTACACCGCCGCACAGCCGGTCGAGCCGTCCGGGAGCGGGGGGTGAGCGCGGCTCGGGCGGTCACCGCCCCTGCTTTCACGATCGGGTGACACCGGGCCGGTCGGGCGTGCGGGGGCGTCCGACCGGCCTGTCCGGTCTGGTGGACCTGCCCCGGTGTGGTCGGTTTTCGGCCCCTGTCGGCGAATCGCGCGAGGTCGGTGTCCTGGAGTAGCTTCGTCGGCACTCGCGGCGACCAGGCGCGGGCACCGGACGACGAGTGGTGGCGCGATGCGGCGAGGTGCGGTGGGGGCCGGGCGGGTGCCCGGGAGCGGGCGGCCGGCGGGCGGTGGCCGTTGAGCGGGCAGCAGGCCCCGTCCGGCCTGCCGCAGGGCCCGCCGCCCGACCGCGCGATCAAGGCCCGGGTCCAGGTCGGGGTGGCGATCGCGGCCGGGGCGCTGGTCGGCGTCCTGTCCGCCTTCACCGGCTGGTCCGAACTCGCCCCGCTGATCGGCTGGGACGTCGCGACGCTGGTCTACCTGACGTGGGTGTGGGCGTCCATCCGGCACGCCGACCCCGAGCGGACCGCCCAGCGCGCGGTGAACATCGACCCCAACCGGCCGGTGACCGACGTCCTGCTGCTGACGGCGTCCGTGGCGAGCCTGGGCGCGGTGGCCCTCGTGCTGGCGCGCGCCGGGCAGAGCACCGGCGCCGAGCAGAACCTCCAAGTGGGCCTGGGCGTGCTGTCGGTCGTCCTGTCGTGGGCGGTGGTGCACACGATCTTCACGTTGCAGTACGCCCGGCTCTACTACGCCGACGACGACGGCGGCGTGGACTTCAACCAGCCCGAACCCCCGGACTACGGCGACTTCGCCTACCTGGCCTTCACCATCGGCATGACGTTCCAGGTGTCGGACACGACGTTGACCTCCAAGGACTTCCGCCGCACGGCGCTGCGGCACGCCCTGCTGTCCTACCTGTTCGGCACCGGGCTGCTCGCCACCACGATCAACCTGGTGGCCGGCATCACCAGCAGGTGACGCCGCGCCCGGCCCCGGTCGACGCGCCAACGGGCGGCTCCCGCTCGGGAAGCCGCCCGTCGTGCCCTTGAGGCCAGGTCGCGGTGCGCCTGGCGCGGGCCGCGTCAGCAGAGCTGGTCAGTCGTGGTCGTGGCCACCGTCGTGACCGTCGTGGCCCGGCGCGTGGGCGTGGGTGTGCTCCACCCAGTCCACGTCGACGTCCACTGTGGAGATCTGGTTGAAGGAGTCGTCGATCCAGGTGAGGTTGTTGGTCGTGTGCGTGTTGGTGACCGTGTTCTCGTCGCCGAAGACGACGGTGCCGGTGTCGGCCTGCGCGGCCGTGCCGGACAGCGCGAACGCGGCGAGGGACGCCGGGACGATCAGCAGGGCTCGACGGATGATCGACATACTGTGCTCCTTGTGAGATCGGGGCGCTCCACTGGCGCCTGACCTCGACGTTAGGCCGCTGCCCGATCACTATCAGGTACTCCGCGACCCACATACAGGGGTAACCCGCAGTCGCCGCCGACGGTGGTCGCGGACGCCTCCGGGGCGGTGATCGGGTGCCGCGCCCGGCCCGTCCGGACCTCCTGGACCGCCGCCGCGCGAACGCCTCTGACCTGCGGTTCGTCCCGGCGGCCGTGAGGCGGCGGCGCGGCGGTCCAGAGTGGACTCCGAGCGCCGCGCGCGGCCGGCCGGGGCGGTCGGGCGGCGGTTAAACGCGAATCGGGGACATCCCCGCTGCCAGGTGACCGGGCCGGGGGATCCGGGCACCACCGGTAGTCGCCGCCGTCCGGTCGCGCCGGCCCGGTCCGGCCTCCGGTCTCAGCCCCGGTCGGTGCCGTCGTCCGCCCGGTCCCGCTGTCGCCGCAGGCGGACCGAGGTGATCGCGTGGTGCGCCACGGCCAGCACCTCGATCCGCCAGCCCGACACGGTCACCGCCTCGCCCGGCCGGTCGGGGATCTCGCCGAGCACCGCCAGCACGAGGCCGGCGATCGTGGCGTAGTCGACCTCCGGCGCGTCCGGCAGCTCCACGCCCAGGTCGACCAGGTTGTGCACCGGGAAGGTGCCCGGCAGCAGCAGCGAGCCGTCCGCCGCCGTCCGCACGGCCGCCACGTCCCGATCGGTCTCGTCGTAGATCTCGCCGACGATCTCCTCCAGCAGGTCCTCCAAGGTCACGATGCCGGCGACCGCGCCGTGCTCGTCGACCACCAGCGCCAGCTGCTCGCGCTCCGCCTTGAACCGGCGCAGCGCGTCGGAGACCCGCACCGAGTCGGGCAGCATCATCGCCGGCCGCGCCCGCCCGGCGACGGTCCCCGCGTCGCCGAGCAGGTCGCGCAGGTGGACCACGCCCACCACGTCGTCCAGGTGCCCGCCCCGGGCGACGGGAGCGCGGGAGTGGCCCGACCGCGCCAGCTCGGCCCGCGCCGAGGCCACGTCCGACTCGGCGGTCAGCGTCTCCACCGCGCGCCTGGGCACGAGCACCTCGCGCAACCGCCGCTCGTGGATCTCCAGCGCGCCGTTGATGATCAGGCGCTGCTCGGCGTTGAGGCCGCGCTGCGCCGAGACCAGCTCGCGGAGTTCCTCCGGCGTCATCTCTCCCGACTGGGCCTCGGGTTTCCCGCCGAACAGGCGCACCACCACGTCCGTCGACGCGCTCAACGCCCACACGACCGGGCGCGAGACCACCGACACCACGTCCAGCGGCCGGGCGACCAGCCGCGCCCACCGCTGCGGGTGCCGCATCGCCAGCCGCTTGGGGGCCAGCTCCCCGAACACCAGGGTCACGAACGTCAGCACGACGGTGACCAGCGCGACCGCCGTCGCGTCGGCCGCGCCGTCGAGGAAGGACAGCAGCGGCGTGATCGGCGCGGCCAGCGACACCGCGGCCGTCGCCGAGGCCAGGAAGCCGGCCAGCGTGATGCCGATCTGGATGGTCGCCAGGAACCGGTTCGGGTCGCGGGCCAGCCGGACCAGGGTCCGCGCCCGCCCGTCGCGCTCCAGCGCCCGCAACTGCCCTTCCCGCAGCGAGATCAGCGCCATCTCGCTGCCCGAGAACACCGCGTTGACCAGCACCAGCACCGCGACCAGCGCGAGGTTGAACCCGTACCCGTCCACACCCGTCTCCGCATCCCCGACCGGACCACCACCGGACGAACCACACCCGCGCCGGGCGGTCCCGGCCCGCCGTCAGCGCGCGGGCGACGGCCCGCGAGATCGCGCGAAGCCGGGTCGGCGCACGTCCGGGCGGTCCCCGCCGGCCGTCGCGGCACCGTCCACATCGGTCACTGCGCCGTCTGGCGGCGCGGGCGCGCGGCGGTCCGCGACGGGTGCGGTGATCTCCCCGGGGTACGAGTCGTCGCTCATGCGCCCGGGTTACCCGAGCCGGTCGCCGCCACACCCCGCCGCCCTCGGCCGGCGGGCGGTCGGGTTGCGGCACCGCAGCGGGTCGGTAGTGTCGGGTCCGCACGGTTCAGCCAGCAGCCGCTGCCTTTTCTCTCGGAGAAAGGTGCGCGAATGCGGATCGCCATGGTCACCTCCAACGAGTACGACCTGCCCGTCGTCGATCTCTCCGACGCTCTCGTCCATTCCGGCCACCGGGTCGTCGTGCACCGCGCGCGGACCCCGTCGGACGAAGGAGGCCCGCAGCGCCAGTTGGAGTCGTTCGCGGCCGTCCTGCGCGAGACGTGGGCCGCCGAGCCGCCGGACGTCGTGCACGCCCACCGCTGGACCTCGGGGCTGGCCGCGTTGTTCGCCGCGCGCCCGTTGGGCATCCCGGTGGTGCACACGTTCCAGGAGGCCGCCCACGGGCCGGCCGAGCGGATCGACGTCGAGCGCGCCGTCTGCCGCAGCGCCGCCCGGGTGGTCGCCACCTCGGGCGACGAGCTGCCGGCCTTGCTGCGCCTGGGCGTGCAGCGGGCCAAGATCGCGGTGGTGCCCTACGGCGTGGACTGGCAGCGCTTCACACCGGACGGGGCACGTGCGCCGCGCGGCGCGGCCCACCGGATCGTCACCGCGGCGGCCAACGGGGTGCCCCGGGAACTCGTCGCCGCCCTGGGCGCGTTGCCGGACGCGGAGTTGGTGGTGCTCGACGGCAGGGCGCAGGTCGACGAGCACGCCACCCGGGCGGGTGTGGCCGACCGGGTGGTGCGGCTGACCGCGGTTCCCGACGACCTGCCCGCGTTGCTGCGGTCGGCCGACATCGTCGTGTGCGGGCCGTGGTGCGACCGGCCGACGATCCTGGCCATGCAGGCGATGGCCTGCGGGGTGGCGGTGGTCTCCACCACCGGCGGCGCGGGCCCGTCGGACGTCGTCGTGCACCGCGTCACCGGGTTGATCCCCGTGCAGCGCGCGCCCGGCGGGCTGGTCCGCGTGCTGCACGGGCTCCTGGCCGACCACGCCCGGAGGGAGTCCTACGCCCACGCCGGGATCGACCGGGTCCAGGCCCAGTACGGCCTCGACCGCGTCGCCGACGACATCGCCGACGTGTACGCCTCGGCGATCCGCCGCGACCTGTCCTGAGCCCGCCGGCCGCGCGGCGGGTCAGTGCTCGGCGGCGAGCGCGCGGCCGATGTAGTGCGCGCTGAGCGTGGCGAAGATGTGGGCCTGGAGCACCTGGATCAGCGCCTCCAGCAGGGTGATCCCGATGGCCGGCGCGAAGCTGATCAGCGAAACGGGTTTCAGCAGCGGTCCGGCCTGGAGGAGCAGGAATTCCCCGCCGAGCACGAACACGACCACCAGCAGGTGGCCCGCGAACATCGCGGCGAACACCCGGACGGCCAGGTCGACCGGGTCGAAGAAGAACTTGAGGATGATCTCGGTCGGGATCAGCAGGAACCAGAGCACCGGTTTCGGCTCGCCCGGGTAGATGGACTGGTTGCGCAGGTAGCCGCGCAGACCGTGCCGCCGATCTGCTCCCGCGCGATGGTGTTCCGGATCGGCCGCCGGCCGCGCGTTCCTGCCGGCGGCGCACCAGCCACCGGCCGGGCGCGACGCCGTTGCCGCCGTGCTCCGGGTGCACCAGGTAGGCGGGCGCGGTGTTCTCGAAGATCACCACGCCGAGGGCGAGCGGGTCGTGGACGTTGCCGGTCCACCGGCACGTGCCGGGGTCGGCGACGAGGGTGTGCGGGTTGTTGCCCGCGTTGCCGCGCACCAGTTCCACGCCCTCGGGCGGGACGTCCTGCCAGGGGTTCGAGCCCCAGGGGGCCACGGACACGGTGGGCACCGGCGCGAGCGGGACGATGATCAGGTCCCCCCTGGGCCTGGAGGCCGTCGACCACCGGGATGGCGATCGAGCGTTCCAGGTGGTCGAGGGCGTCCAGTCGGGTGCGGTCGAGCAGTTCTGCGAGGTTCACGGAGTCACCTGTGGTGTGTGGGGGAGCGGGGGTCAGGTCCGGCGGAGCAGCCCGGCGTACTGGGCTCCGGTGAGCCCGTACGTCCAGCCGGCGGCGTCCACCGGGTCTTCGAACCAGGGCGGCACGCGCAGGCCGTAGCGGCGGCGGGTGCCGTCGCGCTCCGGCGAGCCGTTCAGCGCGACCAGCAGCCTGCTCTGCGCGCCGCGCCACCCGGACAGGTCGTAGAGGCGCAGCTCGCCGCCGGGGTTGCCGGGGTCGGGTGCGCGGGCCGACAGGGCGAGCCCGGCCCGGTCGAGGTAGGCGTCCCAACCGATGCGCGCGATCGCGCACCGCCGCACCTCGACGTTGCCCTCGGCCGCGATGAGTTCCGGCGTGGGGTCGTCGATCACCCACGACGGCACGCGGGTGCCGTGCCACACGTGCACCGACCACCCGTCCCGGAACACGGCGGCCGGCCCGGTGTCGTGGTGCAGCCGGACGCCGTCGTCCAGCGGTTCGGTGTGCGGCTCGGCGGGCCGTTCGACCATCACGCACACGTCGTCGCGCGGCCACCACCAGCCGCACGACCGCGTGATGGCGGCCCACAGGTCCAGTTCCGCGCCGTCGACCGGGCGGTACCGGACCCGGTGGCGGTGCACGTCGTAGTGCGCCACCCAGGCGGCTTCCTGCCGGCCGTAGCAGGGTGTGCCGATCCGGTCGGGCAGCGCGCCGCGCAGGTGCCCGGCGACCGACCCCACCACCGACCGGTGCAGCGGGTGGTAGACCGGCAGGTGTTCCCGGCGGGGGTCGTCGGTGGCGCGGTCGAGCCGGGCGCGCAGCGCGGAGACCCGGTTGGCGAGGTCGTGCTGCGCGGACCGCCACGCCGGGTCCGGCGGCGGGGTGTCGGCCAGGGCCGCCACGCCCAGCGCGGGCGAGTCGACCCGGACGAAGGTCGGCGGTGGCCGGTCGAGCAGCGCGTAGAGGCCGGTGACGGCGGCTTCGGCGGTGGCGCGGTCGGCGGGATCGGTGCGCAGGGCGTGGCCGAGCAACTCGGTGCGCAGCGCGAACACGGGATCGGGTTCCGGGGAGACGCGGGGTCGAGGCCCGCGGGGAGCGCTCACCGCGCGAGGGCGTCGATGCCCTTTCGTCCTGACATGGTCGGGATGATCGCAGCCGGACGGGTGGTCCCGCAAGCCTCGCCGCGCGTTCTAGTGCTGCGTCACGCAGCCATGGTCGGGTAATCGGTCCAGGTGTGGATGGGTGAGTCGGTGGGGAAGCCGGTCTTGGGTTTCGCGGATCGCCCGACGCAACCGCACCGGGTCCTTCGCGGTCCGACCGATCCGGGCCGACTTCCGGCCCTCCTCCATGGACAACGGCCGGACGAACACCTCCGGACGACGACCCACGACCACCTCCCGCACTCGACATGGAGGACCGGCCTGGCCGGTCGGACGACCAAGCCGATTGCCGGGTCGACGTTCCGCGATGCAGCACTAGGGTGGGTGGCATGGACGCCGACAGACCGGCCCGGATCACCGAGGGCTACCGGTCGTTCTTCGCCGACGACCGGGTGGAGGGGTCCGTGCTGGACCTGTTCCACCGGGTCGCCACGACCGTGCCCGCCTACCGGGACTTCCTGGCGGGGCACGGGATCGACCCGGCGGGGGTGGTGACGGTGGAGGACTTCCGCCGGCTGCCGCTGACCGACAAGGACAACTACCACCGCCGGTACCCGCTGCCCGACCTGTGCCGCGACGGGCGGCTCGACGGGTGCGACCTGGTGGCCGTGTCGTCCGGGTCCAGCGGCCGGCCGACGGTGTGGCCGCGTTCCCTGGTGGACGAACTCGCCGTCGCCCGCCGCTTCGAGCAGGTGTTCCGCGACGCGTTCCGGGCCCACGAGCGCAGCACGCTGGCCGTGGTGTGCTTCCCGCTCGGCACGTGGGTCGGCGGTCTGTTCACCACGGCGTGCGTGCGGCACCTGGCCGCGAAGGGCTACCCGATCACGGCGGTCGCGCCGGGCAACAACAAGGCCGAGATCCTGCGGGTGCTGCCGGAGTTGGCCGGGCACTTCGAGCAGGTGGTGCTGCTGGGCTACCCGCCGTTCGTCAAGGACGTGGTCGACTCCGCCGGGTTCGACTGGGCGCCGCTGCGGGTGAAGCTGGTGCTGGCGGGGGAGGTGTTCAGCGAGGACTGGCGGACCCTGGTCGCCGGGCGGCTGGGCATCGCCGACCCGGTGCGCGACACGGCCTCGCTGTACGGCACGGCGGACGCCGGCGTGCTGGGCAACGAGACGCCGCTGTCGGTGGCGGTGCGCCGGTTCCTGGCCGCCCGGCCGGACCTGGCGCGCGAGCTGTTCGGCGGGTCGCGGCTGCCCACGCTGGTCCAGTACGACCCGGCGAGCCGGTTCTTCGAGGTGTCGGACGGGACCCTGCTGTTCTCCGGCGACAACGGGGTGCCGCTGATCCGCTACCACATCGCCGACGAGGGCGGGATCGTGTCCTCCGCGGACATGCGGGAGTTCTTGGCGCGCAACGGTTGCACGATCCCGTTCGACAACGACCAGCCGTTCGTCTTCGTGTTCGGGCGGTCGCTGTTCACGGTGTCGTACTTCGGGGCGAACGTGTACCCGGAGAACGTCTCGGTCGGCTTGGAGCAGCCGGGCGTCAGCGACCGGGTGACGGGGAAGTTCGTGCTGGAGACGGTGTCCGACGAGGACGAGAACCTCGCGTTGCGGGTGACCGTGGAACTCGCGCCCGACCGCACCGCCGACCCGGGCGTCGTCGCCGAGTCGATCCGCGCGCACCTGGTGCGGCTCAACAGCGAGTTCGCGCACTACGTCCCGGCGGAACGTCAACTGCCGCAGGTGGTCCTGCGCCCGGCGGGCGACCCGGAGCACTTCCCGGTCGGTGTGAAGCACCGCTACACCCGGCCCCGGTAGCCGTCCGACCGTCCCGGTCCGACGGTGCCGCGCCCGGTCGTCCACAGTGGTCGGTGGGATCCGCGCGCCTCGGGAGACCGGTCGACGTAGAGTCGGGGGCGGGATCGGGGCAGAGGAGGACGTGGTGGAGATCCGTCGAGGTGGACCGGCCGACCGGGCCGTGCTGCTGGCGATGCTGGACGGCGCGGTGGCGTGGCTGGCCGAGTCCGGGCGCACCGGGCAGTGGGGCAGCGAGCCGTGGTCGGCGGACGAGAAGCGGGCCGCGCGGGTCGGCGACCGGGTCCGCGAGGACGTGGTGTGGGTCGCCGAGGTGGACGGCGAGCCCGCCGGCGTGCTCACCCACTCGCCCCGGGCGCCCGAGTACGTGCCCGCCGCCGACGAGCCGGAGCTGTACGTCCGGATCCTGGTCACCTCGCGGGAGTTCGCCGGGCTCGGGGTCGGCGGCGCGCTGCTCGACCACGCCCGGGAGCAGGCCCGCGCGCAGGGCGTCGAGCTGGTGCGGGTCGACTGCTACGCGGGCGGTGACGGACAGTTGGTGCGCTACTACGAGCGCAACGGCTTCCGGCAGGTGGCGAGGTTCCTGGTGGAGGACTGGCCGGGGCAACTCCTGGCGGACCGGGTCGAGCCGGCGCCCGACACCGCGTCGGCGGGCTGAGCCGCCGACGCGCCGGTCGGGGTGCGGCGAACCCGTTGTCCGCCAACGGGACCACCTCGCCGCGTGGGACGAATCCCCTTGCGGCCACGGAAGACCGATCAAGGGCGAACACCGCGTGACGGCCCGGACCCGGTGGGTGACCGGCCCGGGGCCGTTGGGGGACTTCGGTTTGCCCGGCGCACCGCCCAGTGTGGATCCCGCCCCGCGCCGCCCGTCGTCGGGGCTCCCCCCGATCCGCCGCAGGGCGTCGGACCGGATCGGCCTCGGCGGTTGAGCCGGTTGGACGTGCCCCGCGGCGTTGTGCTTCGTCAGACCGCAGCAACCCGGGCCCGCCCCGTTCCCGTCCGGACCCGCGACGCGCATCGTCGCAGGTCGGAAAGTCCTCGCGGGCAGGGGAGTTGGTCGGCATGGCGGTTCTGGTGCTGGGACGGCCGGCGGTCCGGGTCGGCGGGGTGGTCCGCCACCCGGCGCGGCGGATGGTGCGGATCCTGCTGGGCGTGCTGGCGGTGCGGGCCAACCGGGCGCTCCCGCTGGAGCTGATCATCGACGCCCTGTGGCCGGTGCGCCCGCCCGCGTCGGCCGCCGCGAACGTGCGCAACCACCTCGCCGAGCTGCGCCGGCTGCTGGGCAAGGTCGATCCGGACGGACCGGGCATCGTCACCTCGCGCAACGGTTACGTGCTCGCCGCCGACCCGGACGTGGTGGACGTGACGCGGTTCCAACGGCTGCTCGACGAGGGCCGCGAGTTGCGCGCGTGCGGCGCGGACGCGGCGGCGGCGCGCTGCCTGACCCGCGCGGTGGGCCTGTGGCGTGGCCCGGTGATGGCCGGCGCGCCGGTGCCGGACGTGGTGCGGCCGGACGTGACCGTGCTGGACGAACAGCGGCTGTGCGCGATCGAGGACCTGGCGGAGGTGCGCCTCGCGCTGGGCTGCGCGCCCGACCTGGTGCCCGCGCTGGCCGGTCTGGTGGTGGAGCACCCGTTGCGGGAGCGGTTGTGGCACAACCTGGTCGGCGCGCTCGCGGCGGCCGGGCGGCGCACCGAGGCGCTCGCGGTCTACCACCGGCTGGTGCGGGTGCTGGACGCCGAACTCGGCGTGGCCCCGAGCGCGGCGACCGCCGAGCTGTACGAGGCCGTTCGGCGCGACGGGCGCGACTGAACGCCGGAAGGCCACTTCGCCGTGTGCGCTCCCGTGTGCACCGCATTTCTACACTCGCCGCTCCTGCTGAGGAAGGAGTACGGATGACTGCCGCACTGCTGCTCGACGCCGAGGAGATGGTGGCCCGCTGGCGGGCCGGTCTCGACGAGCCGGGCAACCCGGCCGGCCCGCTGTTCGCCAACGGCGAGTTCGCCGAGGGCGACATCGTGGCGTGCAACCCGCCGGGCAGCCGCTGCTCGTCGTGCACGGCGTCCCGCCCGGTTTACTGCTGCTGACCCCGCGATGACCCGCGACGAGGTCGGCGAACTCGACCGAACCCTGCAATGGCTGCTCGGCCCGGCGACGGACCGGCTGTCCCGGTGTCTGGCCGAGGTCGCCGGCCTCGGCGCGGCCGAGGCGCGCGTCCTGCTCGACGCCGCCCGCGAGGTACTGCTGGACGTGGTGCGGCGCAAGGTGATCCGCGTGCTGGTGCTGGAGCTGAACGCCGCCCGCGTCACCGGTGCGCTCACCGCCGGCGACCCGGCCGGCCGGTGGTCGGAGTTCCTGGCGCGCGCCGCCGACGAGTCCTACTGGCACGAGCTGACCCGGCACTACCCGCACCTGGTGACCCGGCTGCGGGCGACCGCGGCCAACCGGGTGGCCGCGATCGCGACCATGGCCCGCCGCTTCGCCGAGGACCGCCACCGGCTGGCCGCGCTGCTCGGCGCGGACGCGGGCGAGCTGCGCGCGGTCGGGTTCGGCGCGGGCGACAGCCACCGCGGCGGCCACTGCGTGACGCTGGTGCACTGCACGGGCGGCACGGTGGTCTACAAGCCGCGCCCGATGGAGGTGGACGAACGGCTGGCGGGCCTGCTCGACGTGCTGACCGCCGGCGACCGCCACCCGATCCGGGTGCCGCGCGCGATCGCCCTGGCCGACCACGGCTGGGCCGAGCACGTCGACCACCGGTACTGCGCGACCGAGGGCGAGCTGGCCGCGTTCTACACCAACCTGGGCCACTGGCTGGCCGTGATGCGCCTGGTGTCCGGGACCGACCTGCACGCCGAGAACATCATCGCCTGCGGCCCGGTGCCGGTCGTGGTGGACTGCGAGAGCGTCTTCACGCCCCGCCCGCCGCACCCGCCGACCGGCGCGGGCGAGGCCACCGACCTGGTCGCCGAGCAGCTCAACCGGACCGTGCTGCGCACCGGCCTGCTGCCCGGTCGCGGCGCGGGGCTGGGCTGGCGCGGCGTGGACGGCTCGGCGATGGGCGGCCTGCCCGGCGAGCAGCCCGACATCGGCCTGCCGGACCTGGTCGGCGCGGGCACCGACACCGCGCGGGTGGCGATCGTGCCGCAGCAGCTCCCGCCGACCCGCAACCTGCCCGACCCGCACCCCCGGCTGGCCCGCCACTGGCCGCGCGTGGTCGCCGGGTTCGACGCGATGGCCGAGCGGATCACCCGGCTGGACCGGGCGGGCGCGCTGGAGCCGCTGCTGGCGACCTTCGCCGACTGCGTGGTCCGGGTGATCGTGCGGGACACCGAGTCCTACACCGAGCTGGCCCGGATGCTGTGGCACCCGGCGGGCCTGCACGACCCGGAGGCCGCCGAGCGCAGGGCCCGCGCCCTGCTGGCCCGGCACTCGCTCAACACCAGGGGGCCCGGCGACCCGGACGTGCACGCGGCCGAGGTCGCCGAACTGCTGGTGGGCGACATCCCGGTGTTCACCACGACCCCGGCGGAGGGCTGGCTGCACACCCCCGGCGGGCTGGTCTGCGGCCCCCAGGTGGACCAGGTGGCGCTGGCCCTGGCGGACTGGCGCACCGCGGACCTCGGACTGGAACGCCGGGTCACGCACGCCGCGCTGGTCAGCGCGTACCTCAACCAGGGCGCGGAACCCGAGCTGGGCCGGCTGCCCGCGCCGGCGCCGGACCGGTCCGGGCTGGACGCGCGGCGGCGGGCGCTGGCCGCCGGCCTGGTGGGCGAGCTGATCGGCGAGGCGGTCCGGGGCGGCGACGGCACGGCCACCTGGTTCGCGCCGATCCTGGACCGCTCCGGCTGGCAGACCACCCCGCTGACGCCCGACCTGTACGGCGGGACGCTCGGCGTGGCCGTGCTGCTGGCGGGCTACCGGCACGAGGTCGCGGCGGGCCGCGCGGACGCCGTGCCCGGCGTGGCCGACCTGCTGGCCGAGACCGTGCGCACCGCGCGGCTGACCCAGCGGTGGTGGGCCGAGCAGGCCGAGCACACCCGCCGCCGCCCCGACCCGACCGGCGGCTACATCGGCCTGGGCTCGCAGATCTGGTGCTGGCTCACCCTGCACCGGCTCGGCCTCGACGACGGCTCGGGCGAGGCCGTGGCGGACGCGCTGTTCCTGGCCCGGCAGATGCCCGCCGCGCTCGCCGCGAGCGAGGGCCCGGACCTGGTCGTCGGCACGGCCGGCGCGATCGTGCCGCTGCTCCTGCTCGCCGAGCGGACCGCCGAGGACCGGTGGACCGACCTGGCCGTGCACGCCGGCCGCAAGCTCGCCGACGACGCCGTGGTGGCCGGCGGGCGGGCCCGCTGGGCGGCGCCGAACTGGCCGGACGGCATCGGCGGCTTCGCGCACGGCGCGACCGGCATCGGGTGGGCGCTGGCGCGGCTGGCCGAGGTGACCGGCGAACGCCGGTTCGCCGACCTGGCGCGCGGTGCCGCCGCCTACGAGGAGGGCTGCTACAGCGCGCGACGCCGGGCGTGGATGGACCCGCGCGAACCCGACACGATCGCCGCGGCCTGGTGCCACGGCGCGATCGGCGTCGGCCTGGCCACCGACGACCCGGAGGTGCTGCGCCGGGCGGCGGCCTCCGCGCTGCGCGACGGCATCGGCTGGACGCACACCCTGTGCCACGGCGACCTGGGCACCTGGGAGCTGCTGGCGACGGCGCTGGCGGCCGGCGTGGCACCGGACGGGCTGGACCGGGCGGGGTTGGACGCGATGGTGCTGGGCAGCGTGGAGGCCAACGGGCCGACCACGGGCCTGGCCCGCGAGGTGTACTCGCCGAGCATGATGTCCGGTTCCGGCGGCATCGCCTACCAGCTGCTGCGGATGCACCCCGCGTGCGACCTGCCCTCGGTGCTGCTGCCGGACGGCGGGCCGGTCCGGTGACCGGGGAGCCCGACCCGCGCGACGGCGCGCTGGTCACCCCGCACTGGCAGCTCGACGACGCGGACCGCGCGCCGCGCCGCACGCTGCGCGGCCTGCCCGCCGCCACGTGGCCGGTGCTGGCGCTGATCCGCCGCGCCGCGCCCGGTCCGGCGCTCGCCGTCGCGGCCATGCAGCTGGTGTCGGGGCTCGCGGCGGCGTTCGGCCTGTTCGCGACGACCGGTGTGCTCACCGGGCTGCTGGCGTCCGGGCCGACCGCCGACCGGGTCCTGGCCGCGTTGCCGCAGCTGCTGGTGGTGGGCGCGGCGTTCGGGCTGCGCGGTGCGATGGAGGTCGGAGTCTCGCTGGCCCACGCCCGGATCACCCCCGCGGTGCGGCGGCTGGCCGAGGAGCGGCTGTACGCGGCCGGCCTCGGCGCGGACCTGGCGTCGTTCGACGACGCCCGGTTCTACGACCGGATGCACCGCGCCCGCGACCGCGGCCTGTTCTTCCTGGAACGCGCCGCGGACGACCTGGTCGAGCTGATCGGCTCGCTGCTGGGCATCGCGGCGGCGGCCGGCAGCCTCGCCGTGCTGCACCCCGTCCTGCTCCCGGTGCTGCTGCTGGCGGTGCTCCCGGACGGGTGGGCGGTGCAGCGGGCCGCGCGGCTGGCGTACGCCAGCGTCGGCCGCACGGTGGCGCTGGACCGGCGGGTGCAGATGGTGTCGGACCTGGCCACCGGGCGCGAACCGGCGGCCGAGATCCGGGCGTACCGGGCGGAGCCGTTCGTGCTGCACGAGTACCGGGTGGCGGCGGATCCCCTGCGGGACGAGGAGGTCCGGCTGGCCACGGCGCAGGCGCGGGTGCGCGGGATCGGGCGCGGACTGGCCGGCGCGGGCCTCGCGGTGACCTACGCGGTGCTGGGCCTGCTGGTCGGCCGGGGCTGGGTGCCGCTGGCCGTCGCGGGCACGGCGGTGATCGCGATCCGGGTCGCCACCACCGCCCTGAACCGGCTGGTGCTGGCCGCGAACCAGTTGGTGGAGCAGGGCATGTACGTCGCGGACTACCAGGACTTCCTGGCCGCCGCGAGCACTCCCGGCGCGCAGGTCCCCGGCCCGCCGCAGGCGCTGGACCCCGGCCGGGTGGTGCTCGACCACGTCACCTTCAGCTACCCGGACAGCGCCCGGACCGCCGTCCGCGACGTCACGGTGACCATCGAGCCGGGCGAGACCGTCGCGCTGGTCGGCGAGAACGGCTCGGGCAAGACCACGCTGGCCAAGCTGATCGCGGGCCTGTACCCGCCGACCTCCGGCCGGGTCCGGTGGAGCGGGTGCGACCTGGCCGACGTGGACCGGAGGCAGGCCGCCGACCGGGTGATGATGGTGCTCCAGGACCCGATCCGCTGGCCGCACACCGCGCGGGTCAACGTCCGGGTCGGCCGGCACGAGCGCCCCGACCCGGCGGGCGCGGCGGTGCGGGCGGCGGCCGGGCAGGCCGGGGCCGACGAGGTGGTGGCGGGCCTGCCCGACGAGTGGGAGACGTTGCTGTCCAAGCAGTTCCGGGGCGGCGTGGAGCTGTCCGGCGGGCAGTGGCAGCGGCTGGCCGTGGCGCGCGGGCTCTACCGCGACGCGCCGCTGCTGATCTGGGACGAGCCGACCGCGCCGCTGGACGCCAAGGCCGAGTTCGCGGTGTACGAGTCGCTGCGCGCGCTGGCCGCCGACCGCACCGTCGTGCTGATCACCCACCGGCTGGCCAGCGTGCGGCACGCGGACCGGATCCTCCTGCTGCACCAGGGAGAACTCGTCGAGCAGGGCACGCACTCGGCGTTGCTGGCGGCCGGGGGCCGGTACGCGGAGCTGTACGAGTTGCAGAGCCGGATGTACGCCGATGCTTGACCTCGCCACCCCGGACGACGCGCGCTACGCGTTGTCCCGCAACCAGTTCATCGGCCGCCCGGTCGAGGTGCTGCCCCGGGCGGTGGCCCGCTGCGGTTCGGCGTCGGAGGTGGCCGAGGCGTTGGCGTACGCGCGGTCGCGCGGGCTGCCGTTCGCGGTGCGGGGCGGCGGGCACAGCAACGCCGGCCACTCCAGCACGCCCGGGCTGCTGATCGACGTGACGCCGGCCGACCGGATCGACGTGGCGGGCGACCTGGTCACGGTCGGCGGCGGCGTCCGGATCGGCCGGCTGGCGGCGGCGCTGGCCCCGCTGGGGCGACTGGTGCCGACCGGGTCGTGCCCGTCGGTCGGGGTGGTCGGCGCGGCGCTGGGCGGCGGGTTCGGCAGCCACGGCCGGCTGCACGGGCTGACCTGCGACGCGCTGGTGTCGGCGGAGGTCGTGCTGGCCGACGGGCGGGTGGTCGCGACGGCCGGCGAACCGGACCTGCTGTGGGCGTTGCGCGGCGCGGGCGGCGGGCTCGGCGTGGTCGTCTCGGCGGTGTTCCGCACGGTGGAAGCCCTGCCCCGCACGCACTTCCGCCTGGAGTGGGGGATCGGGCACGCGGCGGACCTGGTCGCGTGGTGGCAGCGGTGGGCGCCGGACGCCGAGGACGGGGTGTCGGCCGAACTGGTCCTGTTCGGCCCGCAGTTCCCCGACGAACCGCCGGTGGCGGTGGTGGTCGGCGCGGCACCGGACCGGGCGGCGGTGGAGGCGTTCGCGGGCGACTTCGGCCGGCCCGCCGTCGCGGAGATCGCGGACCTGTCGGCCGCCGACGCGGCGCTGCTGCACGCGACCCCGTATTCGGCCGTCGCGCACGACCCGTCGGACATCCCGCTGGTGCACGAACGTCCGGGGATGTCGACCGCGACCACCGGGTTCTTCGCCCGGCCGCTGCCCGGCGCGGCGGTGGCGGCGCTGCTGGCGCACTTCACCGCCGACCGGGTGGTGGGGGAGCTGCGGGAGGTCGCGTTCACGCCGTGGCGCGGCGGGTACGCCCGGACGCCCGGCGACGCCACCGCGTTCGCCCACCGCGACCCGCGATTCCTGGTCAAGCACACCGTCCTGGTCGGACCGGGCGGCGCTGCTCGCCGGGGCGACGCCGTGCTGGCGAGGGTCCGGCGGGGCCGGGAACTGCTGCGCCCGTGGGGCACGGGAGGTGCGTACGTCAACTTCCCCGACCCGGACCTGCCCGAGAGCGCCTACCACGGGGCGAACGCGGCGCGGGTGCGCGCGGTGCGCGCGCACTACGACCCGGACGGCGCGTTCCGCACCGGGTGAGCGGGACGGGTCCCGCCCACCCGGATCGGCTCACCTGCGGCCGGGCACCCGGTCCGCGACGATCATCAGGTAGTGGAAGCTTCCTTCGCGGTACGCGGTGAGGAACGACGACTCGACGCCCGTCGCCACCGACGACTTCTCCCGCAGCTCCCAGTACGGGATGGTGTGCGGGGTCAGGTCGACCACCTCGATCGGCACCAGGTTGTTCGCCGCCATCGCCTTGAAGTACGCGCTGCGCGGGTGGACGCTGCACGTGTACCGCTCGTCGATCTGGCTGACCGCCTTCGACCGGCCGCCGGTCAGGTCGTTGTAACAGCCGGTGATGCAGACGTAGCGACCGCCCGGCGCGACCAGTCGGGAGAATTCACCGAACAGGTCGAACAGGTCGACGTACATGGTCGTCTCATTCGTCCACACACCGCGGAAACCACCGGTCTCGAATCCGGTGTCCAACATGTTCCGGAAGTGGAACCGGACCTTGTCCGACACCCCCCACTTGGCCGCCTGGTTGTTGGCGAATTCGACCTGCTTCTCCGAGATGGAGACGCCGTCGACCCGGCAGCCGTACCGCTGGTTGGTCATGATGCTGGTGCCGCCGCGCCCCGAACCGCCGTCCAGCAGCCGGTCGTCCGGGCCGACGCCCGCGAACCGGTCGATCAGGAAGTCGGCCTGCGCGGTCTCCAGCCGGTGCAGCTCGGCGATCACCCGGGCGTCGCGGGTCTCCTCGGGCCCGGCCAGCACGGACTCGTCGTACGGACCGATCCCGTAGTGGTGGTGGTAGATCCCGTCGACCTCGCCGAGCCGGATGTTCACCGGGTCGCGTTCGGCGTTCCAGTACGCCGCGACGGACCGCTGGTAGTCGGTGCGCAGCACACCGGGAGCGACAGTGGTCATGGGCGGGTGTTCTCCTTTTTCGTTCGCGCCGATGCGCAAACACGATTGCCGGCGAATGCAATTGCGGGGTATTGCTGGAAAGGGTGGTTTATTCCTCCGGGTCGCGACCGGGGTCGACGCTAGCATCGGCTATTTGACCGTGTACAGTCACCCGAATGGGTAAGCCGGTGGGCCGAACAGGTCGACTGCTCCGGTTGGTGCGCCCGGTTTACCCGGTTCGGCCAACGGGGCCATTCCCCGGGACGCACGGTATTCGACCGGACCGGTTCGGCGGGTGCGGGAAGACCGCGACGGCGGACGACCGGACCAGTGCGGCCCGGTAGGCGGCACCGACCGTCACCCCGAGTGCTCGGCGACACCGCTGCGGCGGTCCGGACGGGACCATTCCGGCCACGCCCACTTGTCGTATCGGTTTGGCCCGCCGGCTGCCGCCCACCAGCCCGTACCCGCGCAACGCGCCGATCGCGGCCGTGGCGGGGCGCGCCGGCCGCCGCAGCCGCCGTGCGGCCGGCGCGCGCCCCGCGTTCCTGCGGGATCCCGACGTGGTCAGGCCGGCGCGGCGGCGGTGAGGAGGAAGGCGGGCGAGGACCAGTAGTCGAACAGCGGCGTGATCGTCACGTCGGTGAACCCGGCACGGGCCACCTGCGCGGCCCACGCGGAGGCGGGCTGCTCCCAGGTGGAGCGGACCGCGCCCGGCAGCAGCTGGCCGGTGAGCACCGGCATCAGGAACCCCTGCGCCACCAGGTCCCGGTCGTCGTCGTACTCCGCGAGCCCGCGTTCGTAGGTCTCCGCGAGGAACTCCAGCCGTCGACCGGGGGAGAGGTCCGGCACGTCGAACTCGACCACGGCCAACGTCCCGACGTGCGGCGCGAGCGCGGCCAGGACGCCGTCGCGCACGTCGTGCGGCAGCGCGTGCAGGGCGAAGGTCGACTGGGCCACGTCGTGCCGCCCGGGGTCGGCGAGGAACTCCTCGACCCGGGTGTTCCGCGCGTCCACCACCGACCCGCCGGGCAGGCGCTCGACCGCCGCGCCCAACAACGCCGCCGACGGCTCGACCAGCGTGAGCCGAGGGCGGTGCCCGTGCAGCGCGGGCACCAACGCCCGCCCGTCGCCACACCCGACGTCCAGCAGCGCGCCGGGCCGCACCCGGTCGTAGAGGGCGTTCAACGCCGCGCCGACCGCCTCGTACAAGCCGACGTTCCCGCCGCCGTCGATGAATGCCCGGAAAGCCGCCGGCCGGTCGTACACGGTTCCGTCCGCGCCGCTGCCCAGATATCCGGCCAATGCCCGCCCGAGCGTCGAATCGACCCCGGCCGCCAACTCGCGCGCCCGGTCCGGCTCGCCGGCCGTGAGCGCTTCCAACGCGTGGATGATCGTCACCCGTCCAGCTTCGCAAACCGGCCCCCGGCGGGCACCGCCGGTGAAGGGGTGCGCGAAGTGCGGCCGCGCGGTCGTGCGAAGAAACGACCGGTGTTCCCGCCGGCCGCTCGTCCGAGAGACCCTCGAATTCCCGGGTTCCGCGCGAACCGCGCGGAACGGTCCGGAGTGGATCAGACCGGGGTGTCCGCCGGGTGAACGCGACAATCCGATCATGCGACTCGTGGGCTTCTCCTCACCCGATCCCGGCCCGATACGGGCGCTTGTCGTCGCAGACCGCAGTTCGGCGTTCTCCGTGCTGTTGCGGACATCCCGCCCCACCTGCGGTTCGTCGTGCCGGGTTCACCCGGGTGGCGGCGGAATGGGGCTGTAGGGGGTAGTGCGCACTGGGGCGGGTGGTCCTGCGGGCCACCGGGGGAATGGCGGAAGTTGTTGTGCCGCAAGTGTTCCCGTGACGTGCTGTCCTTTGGTCCAATCGACGCCCCCGGTAACGGCCCGCTGCGCGCCACCGATGCCCGGCGTGGAACCGGGGCCGCGTGGCCTTGGGGGAGAGGCAGGAAAAAGCCATGTCCTTATCCGGTGCCTTCCGGCACAGATCCAACGCGGCGTGGACGCGGCTGCTCGTGGCCGTCGTCCTCGCCGCTCTCCTGGTCCCGGCGGTGGCGGGGCCGCGCGCGGTGGCGGAGCCGGTGGCGGCGGCGGCTCCGGCGGTCGGGTTCACCGACGTTCCCCCCGGCGCGACGGTGGGCAAGCCCTTCACGTTCTCCGGCTCGGTCGGCGAGCCCGCGTCGGTCGCCTCGGTCGAGGTGTCCACGGACGGCGGTTCGCTGTGGCGGCCCGCCGGGTGGTCGACCGGGGCGACCTCCTGGACCGCCACCTACACGCCCGCCGCGTCCGGCCCGGCGCAACTGCGGGTCCGGGCGCTCGACGCCGCGCAGAACACGTTGAGCACCGCGTCGGCCACGCCCGCCGTCGCGCCGCGCACCTGCCCGTGCGGGCTGTGGGGTGACGCCGACACGCCCCGGGTCGCGGACCTCAGCGACGGCTCGGCCCTCGAACTGGGGCTCAAGTGGCGCTCCTCCTCATCCGGGTTCGTGCGCGGAGTCCGGTTCTACAAGGGGCCGGGCAACACCGGCACGCACACCGGCAGCCTGTGGAGCACCACCGGCACCCGGCTGGCCACCGGCACGTTCGCCGGCGAGTCGGCCGCGGGCTGGCAGACGCTGCTGTTCCCGTCGCCGGTCGCGGTCGGCGCGGACCAGACCTACGTGGTGTCCTACCTGTCGCCCACCGGGCACTTCTCCGCCGACACGGGCTACTTCGCCCAGTCCGCCCGCTACCTGGAGCCGTTGACCGGTGAGCGGTCCGCCCCGGAGAACGGCAACGGCGTGTTCCGCACCGGCGGCGGCTTCCCGGACCAGACCGCGCAGAACGCCAACTATTGGGTCGACGTGGTGTGGGCGACCGAACCCGGCGTCGACACCCGCGCGCCGGCGCTGACCGGCACCGGCCCGGTCGCCGGCGCGGGCAGCGTCGCGCTGTCCACGCCGCTGACCGCCACCTACGACGAGGTGGTCGACCCGGCGACGGTCGAGTTCGCGCTGAACGGCCCCGCCGGCGCGGTCACCGGCACCACGTCGGTCGGCGCGGGCGGCCTCACGGCCCGGTTCACGCCGTCCGCCGCGCTCGCCGCCGGCACGACCTACACGGCGCGGGTGCGCGCCCGCGACGCGGCGGGCAACCAGACCGAGTCGCACACCTGGGCGTTCACCACCGGAGCGGTCCGCGCCGCGGGCTGCCCCTGCACGGTCTGGGACGACTTCGCCACCCCGGTCGACCCCGCCGTCGGTGACGCCGACGCCGTCGAACTCGGCGTGAAGGTCCAGTTCAACGGCCGGGGCGAGGTGTTGGGCGTCCGGTTCTACAAGGGCGTGGGCAACACCGGCACGCACACCGGTTCGTTCTGGTCGTCCACCGGCCTGCTGCTGGCCACCGGCACGTTCGCCGACGAGTCCACCACCGGCTGGCAGACCCTGAAGTTCCTCAACCCGGTGACCGTCCAGGCGAACACGACCTACATCGTGTCGTACTACGCGCCCCACGGGCACTACGCGGCGGACGCGGACTTCTTCCGCGACCAGGCGGGCTACGGCGGCATCCGCGCGCTGTCGACCGGCGTGGACGGGGCCAACGGCGTCTTCCGCTACGGCGGCGGCTTCCCGACCGCCAGCCACAACCAGAACAACTACTGGGTCGACGTGATCTACCGCAACGGCCTCAACGGCGACCAGAACCCGCCGACCCTGGTCTCCGCGACCCCCGCCGCGAACGCCACGGGCGTGCCGGTCGGCCGGTCGGTGTCGCTGACCTACAGCGAACCCATCGACCCGGCGTCGCCGCAGGTCTGGCTGATCGACCCGGGCGGCGCGAAGCTGTACGGCACGTCGAGGCTGTCGGAAGACCAGAAGACGGTCGTGTGGACGCCCAACGGACGGCTGGCACCGGGCACGGCGTACACCGTGAGCGCGCTCGCGGCGGACGTCAACGGCAACACCACGGCCACCGCGTCGTCGTGGTCGTTCACCACGCAGACCCAGGTCGACTGCCCGTGCTCGCTGTTCAGCACCGCGACCGTGCCGACCGTGCCGGCCGCCGTGGGCGGCACGTCGTCGGAGCTGGGCGTGCGGTTCAAGGCGTCCTACAACGGCAAGGTGTCGGGCGTCCGGTTCTACAAGAGCGCGAGCAACGACGGCACGCACACCGGCACCCTGTGGGCCGCCAACGGCACCAGGCTGGCCTCCGGCACGTTCGTGGACGAGACCAGGGCGGGCTGGCAGACGCTGGTGTTCCCGACCCCGGTGGACGTCCGGGCCGGGCAGGTCTACGTGGCGTCCTACACCGCGCCGCACGGCGGGTACTCCCTGGACACGGGCTACTTCCAGCCGCGAGGGGTCACCTCGCCGCCGCTGACGGCCGACCGGAACAACTGGGACAGCCCCAACGGCGTCTACGCCACGGCCGGCGCGTTCCCGACCACGAGCTACGGCGGCAACCAGTACTGGGTGGACGTGGTCTTCACGTTCAGCGGCGACACCGTGGCCCCGGTTCACCACAGCCACACGCCGCTCGACGACGCCACCGAGGTCGACCTCGACGGTTCGATCACCGCGTCGTTCGACGAGCCGATCGACCTGACCAACACCACTTTCACGGTCACCGACGGCGGCGGGGCGCGCATCGCCGGCAAGCTCACCCGCACCCCGGACGGCCAAACCGTCGTGTGGACGCCCGACGCCCGTCTGGCCGCCAACACCCGGCACACGGTCACCGTGCGCGCCGCCGACGAGACGGCGAACTACGAGCCCGAGGCCACCACGTGGCGGTTCACCACGACGGCGACGCGGAGTTGCCCGTGTTCGCTGTTCAGCGAGGCGGCACTGCCCGATCTCGCGTGGGAGCCGTTCGTGTCCTTCCAGCACGTCGGGATCAGGTTCGCGCCGACCGTCGACGGGACGGTGACCGGCGTGAGGTTCCACAAGACCGGGTACAACGAGGGCACGCACACCGGCTCGCTGTGGTCGACGGACGGCACCCGCCTGGCTACGGGCACGTTCGCCGGCGAGACCGCGACCGGGTGGCAGACCCTCACGTTCGAGAACCCGGTGCCGGTGACCGCCGGGACCGAGTACGTCGCGAGCTACACGCCGCGCGCCCACCCGTCGCGGAGCAAGACCTACTTCGAGGGGTACCGCGTGGACTCCCCGCCGCTCACCACCCCGACGACCGGGCCGACCTCGTACGTCGGTGCCGCCGACGCGATGCCGGCCACCCCGGCGGGGACGGTGAACTTCTGGGTGGACGTGGTGTTCCGGCCCGCCGCCCGCTGACCGGGTGAGGGGTCGCCGACCCCGTGACGTGCGGCGGCCCCGGAGGGCATCGTCCTCCGGGGCCGCTGTCGTGCCCGGGGTCAGGCGTCGACGCGGGACGGACCGCGCTGCGCCCGTTCCACCAGCACGGACGCCCCGGCCACGGCGAGCCCGGCGAGGCTCAGGGCGACCCCGACCCACGCGGTGGAGGAGTAGCCCCACCCGGCGGCGATCGCCAGGCCGCCCAGCCACGCGCCGGCGCCGTTGGCGATGTTGAGCGCCGAGTGGTTCGAGGACGAGGCCAGCGACGGCGCGTCCGGCGAGGCGTCCATCAGCCGCAGCTGGAGCGCCGAGGCGAGGATCTGCGACACGAACCCGAGCAGGAACACCAGCGCGAACGCCAGGACCGCGTTCGCCGCGGTGAGCCCGAACAGGGCCAGCACCGCGGTGACCGAGATCAGCGCGCCGAACACCGTGCCCATCACCGAGCGGTCCACGAACCGGCCGCCGATCGTCGCGCCGACCGTCATGCCCAGCCCGAACACCGCCAGCATCCACGGCACCGCGCCGCCCGGCAGCCCGGTGACCTCGGTGGTCAGCGGTGCGATGTAGGAGTAGACGGCGAACATCCCGCCGAACCCGACCATGCCCGTGACCAGCGCGAACCACACCTGGGGGCGGCGGAAGGCGCGCAGCTCGGCACCCACGCCCGCGTTGCGCGCGGCCGGCACCCGGGGCAGCCACCGGGCCAGCGCGAGCGTCGTCACGACCGCCACCACGGCCACCGCCACGTACGCCGCGCGCCACCCGATCTCGCGCCCGGCGGCGGTCGCCACCGGCACGCCGAGCAGGTTGGCCGAGGTCAGGCCGACCATCACCCGCGCGACCGCGGTGCCGCGCCGCTGCGGCGGGACCAGGCCGGTGGCCACGACCGCGGCGATGCCGAAGTACGCGCCGTGCGGCAGGCCCGCGACGAACCGGGCCACCATGAGCAGGCCCGCGTTCGGGGCGACGGCGGACAGCGCGTTGCCGGCGGCGAGCGCGACGGTCAGCGCGATCAGCAGGCCCTTGCGGGGCAGTTTCGCGCCCAGCGAGGCGATCAGCGGCGCGCCCACGACGACGCCCAGCGCGTACAGGCTGATGGCGTGCGCGGCGGTCGGGATCGTGAGTTCGAACGTCGCGGCCATCTGCGGCAGCAGGCCCATGGTCGCGAACTCGGTGGTGCCGATGGCGAAGCCGCCCAGTGCCAGGGCGGCCATCGCTGGTGCCCCGCCGCGGACGGCGGGCGCGACGGGCCCGGCGGTGGTGGCGGTCATCTCGCTCCCGTGGACAAGTCCCGTGTCGGCAGTGACCGCGACCGAATCGATTGATTGCTGCTGAAACGATTCTACCGGCTCGTTCGCGGTTTTTGGCGGTGCCGGTGCTCACAGGCCCGGCGTTCGGGTGACAGGACGGCCGGCGCACCCGAACGGGCGTCGAACGACGTCGCGGGCGGTGCCAATCTGGTCCACCCGGGACCGGGCGCGCACGGGTGCCCCCGAGGTCGGCCGGGACCGGAGGAGGGCTCATGAACCGCGCCGCCGCGACCTCGATCCCCGTCGCCCGGGGAGCCGTGCCCTTCCTCGGCCACTCGCTGTCCGTGCTGCGCGGCCCGCTCGGGTTCCTGGCGTCGCTGGTCGGGCAGGGCGACCTGGTGCGGGTCTCGTTCGGCCCGGTCGAGGCGGTCATGGTGGGCGACCCCGACCTGGCGCACCGGATGTTCCTGGACGACCGGACGTTCGACAAGGGCGGCCCGTTCAGCGACCGCGCCCGCGAGGTGGTGGGCGACAACGTCGTGGTCTGCCTGCACGCCCGGCACCGCAGGCTGCGCCGGCTGCTCCAGCCCGCGTTCGGCGTCGACCGGATCCCCGGCTACGCGCGGATCATGACCGAGCGCATCGCCGACCGCGTCCACGGCTGGCGCGACGGCGAGGTGCTGGACGTCCCCGCGCAGATGTCCCTGCTCACCACGAGCGTGCTGACCGCCACGCTGTTCTCCGACACCCTGCCGCCGGCCGAGCTGCGCCAATCCCAGCGCGACGCGGACACGCTCGCCGCCGACTTCATGTTCCGGGTGGTCATGCCCGACGCGGTGCTGCGCCTGCCGCTGCCGGTGAACCGGCGGTTCGAGCGCGCCAACGAGCGGATGCACCGCCTGCTGCGGCAGGTCGTGGCCGACCGCCGGGCCGAGGGCGTCGACCGGGGCGACCTGCTGTCCGCGCTGCTCGCGGCCTACGACAGCGAGTCCGCCGCCGCGGACCGCACGCTGTCCGACGAGGAGATCGTGAACGAGGTGATGACCTTCCACCTGGCCGGCAGCGAGACCACGGCGTCCGCGCTGGCGTGGGCGTTGCACCTGGTCGCCCGCCACCCGGAGGTCGAACGCCGCCTGCACGCCGAGGTGGACGCCGTGCTCGGCGGGCGTGCCGCCGACTACGACGACCTGCCCGCGCTGGAGTACACCGGGCGGGTCCTCACCGAGACGCTGCGGCTGTACGCGCCCGTGTGGCTGCTGACCCGGCGGGTCTCCGCCGACACCGAGCTGGGCGGCCGGCCGCTGCCCGCCGGCACCGTGGTGGCGTTCAGCCCGTACCTGGTGCACCACCGCGCCGACCTCTACCCGGAACCGACGCGGTTCGACCCCGACCGGTGGGACCCCGCCCGGCGACCCGCGCCGCCGCGCACCGCGTTCGTGCCGTTCGCGCACGGCGCGCGCAAGTGCATCGGCGACCGGTTCAGCCTCATCGAGGCCACGCTGGCGCTCGCCACGATCGCGGCGCGGTGGCGGCTGACGGACCTGTCGGCCGCCCGGGACCTGCGGTCGGGCCTGTCCGTGGTGGTCCGCCCGCGCCGGCTGCGGATGAGGGCCACCGCCCGCGCCGCCGGGTAGTCCACCGACCCGGGCAGTCCACCAATAGGGTCTGGGGTGTGCCCATCGCATTCGACACGACCGGCCTCCAACCGCAGGACCCGACCACCTGGCTCGACCCCGTCACCGGCGACCGGGTGAGCCTGCAGTACTTCGACCTGGTCCCGGACCTGCCCGCGGCGTTGGAGGACCTGCCCAGGCTCAGGCACGACCTGGCGGTGATCTACGGCGAGTCGGGTTGCCTGATCGAGGCGCACACGCTGCTGCTCGGCGGGGTGCCGGCGCTGTTCCAGGTGCTCAAGCTGCCCATCCCGAACCAGCAGAGCGGCCAGGTGTTCGTCGCGTCGTTCACCGTGCCGCGCGCCGGGTCGAGCGCGGTGCTGATGACGCAGGCGGTGGAGCGCGGGATGACCGGCGTGCGGGAGGCCGTGCTGGCGGACCGGATCGGCTTCGACCGGTGGCTGATGCCGCACCCGTACGCGCCGGAGGTGAAGGGCCGGCTGCCGTTCCACGCGGGCGACGACCCCCGGTTCGACCAGGAGTTCGCGGAGCACCCGCTGACCCGGGTCCGGGCGTGGGCGCACCACGTGATCCGGACCGGCACCGTGGACCCGCGCTTCGCCGCCCTCCCGCCGTTCCCGGGCCCCGCAGCCCAGCCACCGCCCGTCCAGCCACCACAGGCTCAGCCTCCGGTTGCCCAGCCGCCCGCAGCGGCTCCTCCCGTGCAGCAGCCGCCCGCGCCGCCGCAGCCCGTCCAGCAGCAGCCCGTCCAGCAGCAGCCCGTCCAGCAGCAGCCCGTCCAGCAGCCGCCCGTTCAGCAGCAGCCGGTGCGGCAACAGCCCGTGCCGCAGCCTGCCGTGCCGCAGCAGCCGGTCCAGCAGGCCGGTCCGGGGCCCGCTGTCGGGTCGACCCTGACCACGGTGGTGCCGGGCATCCCGATCGGCGGCTACCTGCCGCTGTGGGTCGGCGCGGAGTGCACGTTCTGGCGGATGCACAACCCGGCCGACGTGCTCGCCCTGCTCGGCCGGGGCCTGCTGGCGCGCAGCCCGCAGGGGGAGAGCCGGTTCCGCGACCTGGTCGCGCTCGACCCGGACTCCTCCAGCATCGTGCTGCTCAACCGCTACCGCTCCGACGACGGCGACATCGCGGCGGGCGTGGCCGAGCTGAGCCGGGTCAGCGGCCAGGAGGCCAGCGACGGGATGAACCAGACCACGCTGGTCGACGCGTTCCAGTGGGTCGGCCAGGTCAGCGCGGCGGCGGCCGAGCGCGGCGAGTGCGTCGCGGTCGAACCCGGTCAGCACGACGGCGAACTCCAGGAGCCTTACGTGCTGCTGGTCGTGCAGGAGTACGAGGGCCGCAAGCTGTCGGTCGTGCAGACCGCGCCCGCGCCGCCCGCCGACCTGCCGATGTGGGAGGGCCGGACGTCGATGAGCGGCCCGGCCACGCCCGAGTCGATCGTGTCCGGCGGCCTGCTCGCGATGTACGCGATGGACACCTGGGGCGTGCACCCGCTGCACCTGTGCCTGACCTTCGCGCCGGTGCCGAACCTGGTGCGCGGCGGCGGGTGATCACGAACTGGGCGGGCACCCTCGCCTTCACCCCGCAGCGGGTCGAGTCGCCGGACTCGGTGGACGCGCTGCGCCGGGTGGTGGCCGGGTCCGCCGCCGTGCGGGTGATCGGCGCGGGGCACTCGTTCAGCCCGCTCGTGGTCACCGACGGCACCCTGGTCCGCCTCGACGCCCTGCCGGACGCGTTCGCGGCGGGTCCGGGCACGGTCCGCGTCGGCGCGGGCGTCCGGCTCGCCGACCTCGCCGTCCGGCTGCACGCCCAAGGGCTCGCGCTGCCCGCGATGCCGTCCCTGCCGCACGTCACGGTGGCGGGCGCGGTCGCCACCGCCACGCACGGCTCCGGCGACGCGGTGGGCCCGCTGTCGGACCTGGTCGAGTCGCTGGACCTGGTCACGGCGGACGGCGGGCGGGCCACGTTGCGCCGGGGCGACCCGGATTTCGCGGGCGCGGTGGTGTCGCTGGGCGAACTGGGCGTGGTGGTGGCGCTGGAACTCGCGGTGGTCCCGACGTTCGACGTCGAGCAGCGGGTCCACGAGGACGTCCCGTTCGCGACCCTGGTGGACCGGTTCGACGAGCTGTTCGCGAGCGCCTGCAGCGTCAGCGCGTTCACCACGTGGCGCGGCGACGCCCGGGTCTGGGTGAAGCGCCGGGTGACGGACCCGCCCGTCGACCTGTCGTGGGCCGGGCGGCCGGCGCGCGAGCCCCGGCACCCGGTGGCCGGTCGGCCCGCCCGGCACTGCACGGCCCAGCTGGGGGAGCGGGGACCGTGGCACGAACGGCTGCCGCACTTCCGCGCCGACTTCACCCCGAGCGTCGGCCGGGAACTGCAGTCCGAGTGGTTCGTGGCGCGCGAACACGCCGCCGAGGCGCTGACGGCCGTCGCCGCGCTCGGCATCGGCGACCTGCTGCTCACCTCCGAGATCCGCACGGTCGCGGCGGACGGGCAGTGGCTGAGCCCGGCCTACCGGCGGCCGAGCGTCGCCGTGCACTTCACCTGGCGGCCGGAGGACGCGGTGCGCGCGGAGGTGGAGCGGGTCGAGGACGCCCTGGCACCGTGGTCGCCCCGCCCGCACCGGGCGAAGCTGCACCACCGGCCGGTCGCGACCCCGGAGCGGTTCGCCGCCCTGCGGGCCCGCCTGGACCCGGCCGGGAAGTTCCGCGCGCTCGCCTGAAGGCCGACGCGCACACCACCCTCCCCGCCCTGGCCGCACCGCCCGGCCTCCGGGATCAGGCGTCGAGGACGGTCAGGTCGAGGTGCCCGAGCCGGGAGGGGTCGGCGAGGATGTCCATCGCCACGATCCGGCCGCCGACGATGGTCAGGCTCATCACCGACATCGGCGTCCCGTCCGGCGCGCCGACCAGCCCCAGCGCGCCGTTGACCAGCGCCGGGCGGGCGTACTGGGAGAGCTTCGCGAACATCAGCGCCCGGCCCGCGACCTCGGGCGCGCCGCGCACCACGGACGCCATGTCGGGCTTGAGCGCGCCGAAGTCGACCCGCAGCACCACGTCCGGGTCCAGCACGGCCAGCAGGGCGTCGAAGTCGCCGCCCCGCGAGGCCGCCAGGAACGCGTCGACCACCTCGCGCTGGCGGCTCAGGTCGTCCGGCACCGGCGCGCCGGTCCGCACCCGCCGCCGCGCCCGGCTGGCGAGCTGGCGCGCGGCGGTCGGGGTGCGGCCGACGATCGGCGCGATCTCGTCGAAGGACACGCCGAACAGGTCGTGCAGCACGAAGGCGAGCCGCTCGGCCGGTTGCAGCGTCTCCAGCACGACCAGCAGGGCGAGCCCGACCGAGTCCGCCACGACCGCCTCGTGCTCGGGGTCGTCGGCACTGGCGATGACCGGGTCGGGCAGGTGCACGTCCAGCGGGTCCTCCCGCCTGGACGTGCGCGACCGCAGCATGTCCAGGCACACCCGGCCGACCACCGTGGTCAGCCAGCCGCCCAGGTTCGCGATGTCGTCGCGCTCGGAGCGCCGCAACCGCAGCCACGCCTCCTGGACCGCGTCCTCGGCCTCGCTCACCGAGCCCAGCATCCGGTAGGCCACGGCCCGCAGGTGGGGCCGGTTGGACTCGAAGCGCTCCGCCAGGAATGTGGTGTCGTCCACGGTGGTCTTCCTCCGATCGCAGTGCCGTCACCCCCCTTGACGGACGGCACCGCCCGGATGTGACCGGAGGGGATCAGATCACGTGAGTCGGGCGAACCTCCGCAGGTGGTCGAGATCCGGAACCAGGACGTCTCGGCGGTAGTGGCTGACCACCACGCCCGCCTTGCGCAGGTCGCTGAACGCCTTCTCGGCGGTGCGCGGCTTCATCCCGGCCATCGAGGCCAGCTCGACCTTGGTCAGCGGGATGCCCAGCGTCCACCCGCCGCGCTCCTCGCGCCCGTAGGAGCCGACCAGCTCGGCCAGCACGCGCGCGACGCGTTCGGCTGCGGTGTGCGACAGGAAGTCCCGGCGGCGCTTGTTGGCCCACCGCAGCTGGTCGTCGATGACGCTGATCAGCTCGACGAACATGTCGTTGCGGCGGTGCAGGAACGCGACCAGCTCGGCGCTGGTGATCAGCTTGGCCACGACGTCGCCGCAGGTCACGACGGTCGCCGAGCGCGGCTTGTGGTCCAGCGCGGCCATCTCGCCGACCAGGTCGCCCGCGACCCGGATGGCCAGCACGGCGGTGTCCCCGGCCTCGTCGGTGACCTGGACCTTCACCACGCCGTCGAGCAGCAGGAAGGCGTGCGTGTCGTGCGCGTCCTGCTCGATCAGCTCGCGGTCGGCGGCGTAGCGCACGACCGTGCCGACGGTCAGCAGCTCCTGCCGGGTGTGGTCGCGCAGCCGCCCGAGCAGGCTGTGCTCGGGCCACTGGGGGTCGGTGGCCAGGCCCGAGCCGGGCGTGAGCAGCCGCGGCGGGTACTGGCGCGGCACCGCGCCCCGGGTCAGCGGGATGGCGGGCTTGGACCGGGCGAGCAGCCGGGCGGCCTCCTCGACCGGCACGTGCACGTCCTCCAGCGCCCGCCGGGCGCCGAACTCGCCGGCCTGGGCCTCGCACGCCCGCAGCTGGCGGGCCAGCAGCCGGGCCGCCGGGTGCGACGTGCCGTGGATCGCGCAGGCCCGGCCGGCCGCGGTGCGCACGGTGTCCAGCGCGCGCCTGGCCTGGGCCGGGGCGCCTTCGACCCGGGCCACCTCCAGCTCGGCGGCGGCCAGGTTGGACTGGGCGACCAGGGCGTTGGGGTGGTCCGGGCCGAGCTTGGCGACCGCGAGGTCGGCCGCGCCGCGCAGGCTGGGCAGCACGAGCTGGGCCTGCGCCGCGGACCGCCGCACGCGGGCCAGCTCGAACTCGGCGGAGGCCAGGTTGGCGCGGGCGACGAGGGACTGCGGGTGGTGCGGGCCCAGCGCGGAGGTCGTCCGGTCGGTGGCTTCGCGCAGGTCGGCCAGCGCTTCGCCGACGCGGTCGGCCCCGCCCTGGTCCCGGGCGATCTGGAACCGCGCGGAGCGGAGGTTGATCAGCACGGTCAGCGTCTGCGGGTGGTCCGCGCCGAGCGTGGCGGTGGTGCGGCGGAGGTCGTCTTCGAGGGTGTCCGGGTCGTCCCCGAGGTCGGCGAGCAGGTCCGGCGAGGCCGGGATGTGCTCGCCCACGGCGGTGGGCATCCGCTCCGCGTGGGCGCGCGCGACGCCGACGCCGATCGCGGCCGCGAGCGGGGCGGCGGCGGGCTCGCCGGACCACTTGCCGCTCTCGGCCAGTACGTGCGTGGTGGCCATGGTGGCGGCACCGCCGGTCCACGGCCCGGCGATGTGCCGGCCGACCAGGTCGGACCGGCCGCGCGCGACCGCGACCAGCGCGCGCTGGTCGCGCACCTTGGCGGCTTCGTCGCTGCCGGGGTCGACCAGGTCGAGCATCGCGTCCAGCAGTTCCTCGCCGGCGTCGGCGGAGCCGATCCGGGTCAGCGCGGCCACGCAGCGCAGCAGCCGGTCGACGTGGCGACGGGCGGTGATGGCGTCGAGCGTGTCGGCCAACTCGACGGCCAGGTGGCGCGCCTCCCGCCGGTCCGGTGCGGATCGGGCCAGGACGGTTTCGAGTTCGACCACTCGGCTGTTCATTCCGGCACTCCAGGTGGCTGGTGGTTTGCATCCGGGGGCATGGGGGCCGAGTCGTACTGCCGGCGTGGAATCGGTCCCCATAGCGCGGATATCGCGGCGTATGACGCTTCGTTAGCCCGACCGGTGACATCGTTACGGTAAGAATGGTCGGACGTTCGTCGGGGGCCGCAATAATGCGGACGTGATCCGTCGTTATTCGTCGTCGGGGTCTGATATGGGCGATCGGGTCGAATGACACGGTCCGCATTGGTAGCGCTCCCACACAGTCTGCCCTGCGGGGCGTCGAACGCCCAGCGTCGTGGACGTCGGCCGGGTCGGGGGAATGGCGAATGGATTCGCCGGCGCTGTCACTGTCCGTGAACCGGGTCGCCGGGAGTCGGGGCCTCCGACCTCTTACCGATAGGTACTCATGAATTCTTCACCTCTTCGACGTGCGTGCATCACCCCTTCTGCCGCTGCGCCCCGTGATCGCCGGCGACCACCCCGACGGGGCATCGCGCGCCCTCGTGGCACAGTTGCCCCATGCGGGTGGGGGTGTTGGGGCCGTTGGCGGTCACCGTCGACGGCGCGCCGGTCGAGATAGGCGGCTCGCGGGTGCGCGCGCTGCTCGTCCGGCTTGCGCTCGGCGCGGGGCGGACGGTCACCGTGGAGGAACTGGCCGACGCGCTCTGGCCGGAGGACAAGCCCGCCGACGAGGTGGGCGCGGTGCGCTCGCTGGTCTCCCGGCTGCGCCGCGCCCTGCCCGACCCGGCCGCGCTGCGCTCGGCGCACGGCGGCTACCTGCTCGACCTCCCGGCGGACGCGGTCGACGCCCACCGGTTCGACCGGCTGGCCCGCGAGGCCCGGCGCGCGCTGGCCGCGGGCGACCACCCGACGGCCCGCCGGCTCGGTCGGGAGGCCCTGGACCTGTGGCGCGGGCCCGCGCTGGCCGACGTCGCGGGCCTGCCGTTCGCGATCGGCCACGTCGCCGGGCTGGACGAGGCCCGGCTGGCCGCGTTCGAGGACGTCGCCGCCGCCGACCTGGCCGCCGGCGACGGGCGGCACCTGGTCGCCGAGCTGACCGACCTGGCCGCCCGGCACCCGCTGCGCGAGCGCCTCCAGGCCCTGCTGCTGCGCGCCCTGTTCGCCGCCGGCCGCCCGGCCGAGGCGCTGGCCGGGTACGAGGAGGTCCGCCGCCGGCTCGCCGACGAGCTGGGCGCGGACCCCGGCCCCGAGCTGCGCGAGACCCACCAGGAGATCCTCCGGGCCGAACCGCCCGACCAGCCCCGCGCGGGCAACCTGCGGATGCCGCTGAGCAGCTTCCTGGGCCGCGTGGGCGACCTGGAGCGGGTCGGCGACCTGCTCGGCCGGCACCGGCTGGTCACCCTGGTCGGCCCCGGCGGCGCGGGCAAGACCCGGCTGGCGACCACCGTCGCGGGCCGGCTGCCGCAGGTGGTGTGGCTGGTCGAGCTGGCCCCGGTGACCGACCAGGGCGACCTCGCGATGGCCGTGCTCGGCGCGCTGGGCCAGCGCGAGCTGCGCACCGTGGAACGGCCGGCGCTGCGGCTGGACACCATGGGCCGGCTGGTGGAGGCGCTGGCCCGCACCGAGGCCGTGATCGTGCTGGACAACTGCGAGCACCTGGTGGACGCCGCCGCCCGGTTCGCCGACGAGCTGCTGGGCCGCTGCCCGCTGCTGCGCGTGCTGGCCACCAGCCGCGAGCCGCTGGGCGTGTTCGGCGAGGCGATCGTCCCGGTGCCGCCGCTGGACGACACCACCGCCGTGCGGCTGCTGGCCGAGCGCGCCGCGACCGTGCGGCCGGGTTTCGAGGTCACCGACGCGAACGCGCCGGCGCTCGCCGAGATCTGCCGCCGGCTCGACGGCCTGCCGCTGGCCATCGAACTGGCCGCCGCCCGGCTGCGGTCGCTCTCGCCCGACCAGCTCGCCGCCCGCCTGGACGACCGGTTCCGGCTGCTCACCGGCGGCAGCCGGACCGCGATGCCGCGCCACCAGACCCTGCGCGCGGTGGTCGCGTGGAGCTGGGACCTGCTCGACGACGCCGAACGCGACTTCGCCGAGCGCCTCGCGGTGTTCCCGGCGGGCATCGACCTGGAGGCCGCCGAGCGCCTGGTCGGCGAGGACGCGTTCGACCTGCTCACCACCCTGGTCGACAAATCGCTGCTGCACCCGGTCGACGGCGGGCGCTACCGGATGCTGGAGACGATCCGCGAGTACGGCCTGGAGCGGCTCGGCGAGCGCGGCGGGATCGGCGCGGCGCGCACCGCCCACGCCGAGTACTACCGCGACCTCGCCGAGATCGCCGAACCGCACATCCGGGGCAAGGAGCAGCTGACCTGGATCACCCGGCTGGACGCCGAGCGGGACAACGTGCTGGCCGCCCTGCACTTCGCGGCCGACCGCGGCGACGCGGACACCGCCGTGCGCATCGCGGCGGCGATGAGCATGTTCTGGACGGTGCGCGGCAACCGCTCGGAGTCGGTGGGCTGGTTCCGGCTGGCGCTGGACGTGCCGGGGGAGGCGCGGCCGGTGGCGCGCGACATCGTGTCGGCGTTCCTGCTGCTCAACAACGTGATCTCGGGCGGCTTCCAGCAGCTCGACGAGCAGGTGCCGCAGATGGTCGAGCTGGCGGCGCGGGCCCGGCCCGACCACCCCGTGCTGGTGCTGCTGGAACCGATGGTCGGGCTGTTCCTGGACCGGACCGAGGAGACGCTGGCGGCGATCGACGCCCGGCTGGACAACCCGGACCCGTGGACCCGGGCGATGCTGTGGGCGGTGCGCGGCGCGGTGCGCGAGAACACCGGCGACATGGCGGGCGCGCGCGAGGACATCGAGGTGGCGATCACCGGCTTCCGCGAGGTCGGCGACCGCTTCGGCCTGGCCCAGGCGCTGACCGGGCTGGCCGAGGCGCGGCTGGCGTTCGGCGACGCCGAGGGCTCGGAGGAGGCGTTGACGGAATCGCTGCGGATGGTCCGCGAACTCGACCCCGAGGACGACGCCACGCACGAACGCATCCAGCTCGCGTGGGCCCGCGCGCTGCGCGGCGACCTGGCGGGGGCCAAGGCCGAGGCGCTGCTGCTCACCCGGCCGTCACCGGGCCCGTGGTCGGCGCGCGGCGCGGCGTTCGCGCGGGTGATGCTGGGTGACGTGGCCCGCTACGAGGACGACCTGGCGGAGGCCGCCCGGCAGTACGAGACGGCGTCGGTGCTGCTGGCCGAGGCGCCGTTCGTGATCCCGCAGTTCATGGCGCTGATGCGGGCCGCGCAGGCCCAGCTGGCGGTGGCCCGGGGCGAACCGGCCCGGGAGCTGGTCCGCGAGGGCGCGGTGCTGGCCCGGGGCTCGCAGGACATGCCGGTGCTCGCGCGGGTGACGGTGGCCGGGGCGGCGGTGCTGTCCGCCGAGGGCGACTCGACCGGGGCGGCCAGGATGCTCGGCGCGGCCGAACGGCTGCGCGGCGCGCCGGACGGGCTGCACCCGGACGTGGTGCGGCTGTCCGGGAACCTGCGCGCGGACCTCGGCGACGCCGCGTTCGACCTGGCCTACGCCTCCGGCCGGGCACTGTCCCGCGAGGACGCGCTCGCGCTGTCCCAGCTGCCCGACTGACCGCCCGCGCGCCGGCGGACGCGTCCGATGTGGAGCGGCCGCGTCGATCCGTGGTGCCCGGGAAGGCACCGGCCGGGGTCCGTGTCCGATGTGGAGCGCGGTGCCCGGACGCGTCCGAGCCGGCCTCCCCCCGGAAGGCCGGCGCGGACGCGACGACGGTCAGGCGCGGCGGCGGTACGCGCGGACCGCGAGCGGGGCGAACACGGCCACGAACCCGGCCGACCACACCAGCGTCCACCACACCGGGCCGGCCGTCGGGCCGCCGATCATCAGGCCGCGCGCCGCGTCCATCACGTGCGTGACCGGGTTGACCTCCACCCACGACTTGAGCCACGACGGCAGCGTGCTGGTCGGCGCGATCATGCTGGTGCCGAAGGTCAGCGGGAACAGCACCAGGAACGCGATGCCCTGCACCGCCCCCGGCTCCCGGACCAGCATCCCGACCAGGACGAACGCCCAGCTCAGGCTGAACGCGAACAGGATCACCAGCAGGCACGCGGCCAGCGCCGGCAGGAACCCGGTCTCCACCCGGAACCCGATGACCGTGCCGAACACCAGCAGCGACACCACCGCGACCACGTACCGGATCAGGTCGCCCAGCACCGACCCGATCAGCGGCGCGGAGCGCCCGATCGGCAGGCTCCGGAACCGGTCGAACACGCCCTTGCCGATGTCGGTGTTGAGGTTCACGCCGGTCGCCATGCCGCCGAACAGCGTGGTCTGCACCATGATCGCGGGCAGCAGCGTCTGGAGGTAGTCGTGCGTGGAGCCCGCCACCGCGCCACCCAGCAGGTACACGAACATCACCACGAAGATGATGGGTTGCAGGGTCACGTCGAGCAGCTGCTCGGGCGTGCGCATGGTCTTGATCAGGCTCCGCTTGGCCAGCGCCAGGCTGTGCCGGGCCAGCCCGAACGGCCGGTGCTCGATCCGCGCCGGGACCGCCTGTCGTTGCGCGGTCAGCGTCATGCCGCGGCCTCCTCTTCGGTGTGGCGCCCGGTGAGCGCGAAGAAAACCTCGTCCAGGCTCGGCAGCCGCAGCGACAGCTCGGTCACCGAGATCCCCAGCACGTCCAGCCGCTTGACCACCTCGGTGAAGGCGGCGTCGCCGTCCACCGGCACGGTCACCACGCCCCGGCTGGGCGATTCCGGCTGGTGCCCGGACACCGCGGCCAGCACGGCGGCGGCGTCGGCGAGCCGGTCGGGGTCGGCCGGGCGGACCAGGATCGTCTGGCCGCCGACCACGCCCTTGAGCGACGCCGGCGTGCCGTGCGCGATGACCTTGCCGTGGTCGATCACCGAGATCTCGTCGGCCAGCGCGTCGGCCTCCTCCAGGTACTGGGTGGTCAGCAGCACGGTCGCGCCGTCGGCGACCAGCGTGCGCACCACGTTCCAGATGTCGTCGCGCTTGGCCGGGTCCAGGCCCGTGGTGGGCTCGTCCAGGTAGATCACGTCCGGCCGGCCGACCAGGCTCGCGGCCAGGTCCAGCCGCCTCCGCATCCCGCCGGAGTAGGTCTTGGCGGGCCGCCCGGCGGCGTCGGTCAGGTCGAAGTCGGCGAGCAGCTCGGCGGCCCGCGCCTTGGCCTCGGCGGTGCGCAGGTTGAGCAGCTGCCCGATCAGCACCAGGTTCTGGGTGCCGGTCAGGTCTTCGTCCACCGAGGCGTACTGACCGGTCAGCCCGATCATCCGGCGGACCTGCGCGGCGTTCTTGACCACGTCGAGCCCGCCGACGGCGGCCCGGCCCCCGTCCGGACGCAGCAGCGTCGCGAGGATCCGGACCGCCGTCGTCTTGCCCGCCCCGTTGGGCCCCAGCACCCCCAGGACCGTGCCCGTCCGGGCGGCCAAGTCGATCCCGGCCAGCGCGGTGGTCTTGCCGTACCGCTTGACCAGGCCCTCCGCCTCGAAGGCGTAGTTCATCTCTCCTCCACGTCATCTCGTCGTGGCAGAGCTTGCGCGGCGGGCATGTCATCGGGCGGGCAGGAGCATGTCAAGCCCCCGTGCGGCGTTGCCCGCTCGCCGGCACGTCCCGCCCGGCGGCGCCGGGCCCCGGGGTCCACAGTGGATGCCCGCGACCCGGTCGGGCCAGGTCACCCCGGCCGGCCGGCCGGTCGCGCCCGTCCGGGAGGTCCACATCGGCCGGATGCCGGGTGTCCCCGGAGCCCGCCGGCACTACCGTGGTGCCCGCCCGGAACCTCTCGCAGAGAAGGTGAATCGTGCTCACCACCAACTACACCCCCGGCGTGCCCAACTGGATCGACCTCGGCAGTCCCGACATCGACGGGACGGTCGCCTTCTACACCGGGGTGTTCGGCTGGGACTTCCTGTCCCTGGGGCCGGACGCCGGCGGCTACGGCTTCTTCCAGCACGGCGGGAAGACCGTCGCCGCGCTCGGCCCGCTGGCCGACGAGGGCGCCTCGTCGGCCTGGACGGTCTACTTCCAGACCCCGGACGCGGACGCCACCGCGCGCGCCGTGGCCGAGGCGGGCGGCAAGGTGCGGGTGGACCCGTTCGACGTGTTCACCAACGGCCGGATGGCCCAGCTGACCGACCCCGGCGAGGCCGAGTTCGCCATCTGGCAGCCCGGCGACACCGACGGCCTGGACCTGGTCACCGAGCCCGGCTCGCTGAGCTGGGTCGAGTTGCAGAGCCCGGACGTCGACGCGGCGCGGGCGTTCTACCGCGACGTGCTCGGCTGGACCTCGGCCGACGTGCCGGTCGGGGACGGCCAGTACACCGTGTTCAGCCCGGCGGGCGGCGGCGCGGGCAGCGAGATCGCCGGCGTGGCCGAGGTGCCGGAGGGGCACCCGCCGCACTGGCTGCCCTACTTCGAGGTCACCGACGTCGACGCGGCGGCGGCGAAGGCGGCCGACCTGGGCGGCACGGTCGTGCTGCCGGCGGTCGACCTGCCGGGCGTGGGCCGGCTGGCGTGGCTGGCCGACCAGCACAGCGCCAAGTTCGCGGTCATCACCAGCGAACCGGCCTGACCGGACGGCCGGGGACCCGCCGCCGGGGTCCCCGGGCGACCGGCGGGGCGCGGGATCCCGCGCCCGGCCCACGGCGTTGCTCCGAGCGGCGATCCGAGACACGCTCACTACTCTGCGTGTCCGCAATTCCAGGGTAGTGCGTTCAGGGGAAGTTTCTTGGTGGTCGAGACCACGCGTTGCTAGCGTGCCGACGTCGCTGCCCGGCCGGGATGGACACCAGGGTGCCGTGGCCCCCACTGGGGAGGTGCCACCGCCCTCTCCCCGACGTGTCCCGTCGGGGTGCTCTCGACCACCGCATGGAGGCAGTCGATGACCGTTGCGCACGACGACCCGCACGTGACCAGGCTGTTCGAGCAGATGGCCGCCCTGGTCACCGACGAGGTCGGCGACCCGGCGGCGATCCACGAGCAGCTCACCGAACTGGCCGCGGCGAACGCGCCGGACGTGGCGCGGTACTGGAAGCAGGTCGGCACCGGGGTGGGGGTGCCCGACACCGCGTACAAGGACGGCGGGCCGCACCTGTTCCCGGACGAGCCGCCGGTGCGGGTGTTCCGGACCAGCGGGACCACCGGGACCGTCCGGGGCACCGTCCGCTACTCCCGGCTGGGCCTCGCGCTCAAGGGCCTGACCGTGAAGGCCACCGCCCGCCGCCACCTGGTGGTCGACGGGGTCAGACCGGTGGTGGTCCGGTTCGCGCCGACCGAGCGGGCCGCGCCGGACATGGCGATCGCGTTCGACATGGCCCGCATCCAGGAGGAGTGCGGCGACCCGGAGCTGAGCACGGCGGTGCTGGGCCCGTCCGGCGTGGACTACCCGCTGCTGGCCCGGACGCTGGACGCGGCCGTCGCCGAGGGCCGGCCGGTGGTGCTGATCGGCGCGACCTTCGCCTTCGTCAACATCTGCGACCGGCTGGAGGCCGAGGGCCGGCGCTGGCAGCTGCCGGCCGGTTCCGGGCTCTACGACGGCGGCGGGTTCAAGGGCCGGTCCCGGGTGGTGTCGGTGGCCGACCTGCGCGCGGCCGGCCGCCGGGTGTTCGGCGTCGAGCGCTTCGGCAACATCTTCGGCATGACGGAGCTGGCCAACCAGCACTTCGACGCGGCCGACGTGCCGGTGGGGCCGCTGGGGGAGCGGCCCAAGGCGTGGCGGCTGGTCGGCGGGCCCAGGGTGCGCGATCCGCGCACCCGCGAGTACCGCGCGGACGGGCCCGGACTGCTGGAGATCACCGACCTGTCGCTGCTCGACCGCCCGCACGTGCTGCTGACCGGCGACCTCGGCATCGCCACGGCCGACGGCGTGGCGATCGCCGGGCGCGTCGCCGGCAGCACCAGCCGGGGTTGCTCGCTGTCGCTGGACGAGATGACCTCGGGAGTGCCGCGATGAGCGTGTCCTGGATCCCCGAGCACGTCACCGGCCCGACCGAGCCGTTCACCCTGACGTCCGGACCGCACGAGTGGCCCGGCCTGCGCCCCACCGACTGGGCCGCCGCCGGCGACGACCTGCGCCGGGCGCACGAACGCCTGCGCGAACTGCCCGTGCGCCGGATCGTCGACGCGATCGACGCCGCCGCCGGGCGCTGGGCCGACCGCGGCTTCCCGCAGCGGCGCGCGGCGGTGGCCGCCGCGACCGCGGTGACCGGGATGTCCGCCGAGACCGTGGACCGCGCGCTGGACGTCGAGGTGGGCAACCTGCGCGCCCCGTCGCTGATCGCCGCCCTGGAGCGGGAGCTGGGCGACCCCGAGGTGCTCGACGGCTTCCGGGGCGGCACCACCGCCATCGGCCCGCGCGTGGTGCTCGCGGTGTTCTCCGGCAACGTGCCCGGCCTGCCCGCCCGGTCCCTGGTGCGCGCGCTGCTGGTCAAGGCCGCGGTGATCGCGAAGATCCCGGCCAAGGAACCGAACTTCACCGCCGCGTTCGTGCGCACCCTGCACGACGTGGAGCCGGTCCTGGCCGACGCCGTGCTGGCGACCTACTGGAGCCGTGAGGACGACGTCACGATGACCGCCGCGCTGGAGCAGGCCGACGCCGTCGTCGCCTACGGCAGCGACCAGGCGTGCGCGGCGATCCGGGCGAAGGTCGCGCCGCACCAGATCTACGAGGAGCACGGCCACAAGCTGTCCTTCGGCGTGATCGGCGAGGAGTACTTCCGGCTGCACGGCCCGGTCGAGGTGGCCCGCCGGATCGCCGCCGACTGCAGCGACTTCGACCAGCACGCCTGCCTCTCGCCGCAGGTGTACCTGGTGGCGGCGGCGCACGCCCGCGCGGTCGCCGAGCACGTGGCGCACGCCATGCGCCGCGCCGCCGCCGACTGTCCACCCGGCACGGTCGGCGACCAGGACGCGACCGCGCTGCAGCACCGCAGGCTGGTCGCCGAGTGGCGGGCGGCCGGCACGCCGTCGAGCGAGGTGTGGGCGGCCGACGGTCTGGAGTGGACGGTCGTGCTGGACGACGAGCTGCTGCCGCTCAGCGGCGCGGGCAACCGGGTGGCGCGGATCGTCGCGGTGCCCGACGTGGCCGCCGCGGTGGACGTGATGCGGCCTTATGCCCGGTACCTCCAGAACGTCGGATTGGGTGCGGTGGGCGAGGAATTCCGGTACGCCGCCGGGGAACTGGCCCGCCTCGGCGCGAGCCGGCTGGCCGAGCCGGGCAGCATGAGTCGAGCCGGCATGGAATGGCGGCACGACGGCCGGCCGCGCATCGCGGGACTGCTGCGCTGGTGCGACGTCGAGCGCGGCGACTGGTCCACCGCGCCCTCGGCGGGCGTCGTACGCTGACCCCGCAATCGCGCCGGGGATTCCGGTCGCGGACGGGTCCCCGCCCGGCACGGGCGGGGACCCGGTCATCGCTGGGGGAAGGGACGAGAATGTCCACATCGGGCACCGGCGCGCGGTTCGCGCTGGGAGAGCGGGACATCCGCCGGATCGCGGAGACCGCTCAGTTCATCCGGGCGACCTCGACCGGGGACGCGCTGGAGGCCGTCGTGCCGGGCACGGACCTGGCTCGCCACCTCGATTTCGCGCACGGCGCCTTACTCGTCGCGGCTCCGTCCGCCGAGGACGTGTCGGCGGCGCTGCCGGCGCTGGGCGTGACGCCGCGCGAGCCGGGGCCCAGCGTCGTGGTGCGCGACCGGTTGGCGCGCAGGCTCGGCCGTGCCGACCTCGACGTGCGGATCGTGCGCGGCGAGGTCGGCACGGGGTCGCGCGAGCTGGAGTTGTTCGTGCTGTGCGGTGATTTCCCTGAGGTGGCGGGCGACGAGGACGAGTCGCACCTGGCGTTCCGGGCGCTCAGCGACGACGACGTGGTGCTGCGCGGGGTGTACGAGTCGCTGGTCGACGCCGGGCTGGTCGCGGACGGCGGCGGGTACAACAAGCACGAGGACGTGACGGTCCTGTACTTCCGCGGCGGGCGCCGGATGGAGCTGACCGCGCCGGGGCAGCGGGAGGCGTTGCTGCGCCGCCACCTCGGTCGGCCGGACCAGGCCAAGCGGGACATGCTCAACCTGATGAGCGGCGCGTGGCGGACCCGGTCGCTGGCGGTGGCGGCCGAACTGGGCGTCGCGGACCTGATGGCGGACCGGCCGCGCACGACCGCCGAACTCGCGGCGGAAACCGGGTCGGTGCCGGACAACCTGCGGCGGGTGCTGCGGTTCCTGGCCGCGCTCGGGGTGTTCGACGTCGACGGCGACTCGTGGTCGCTGACGCCGTTGGGCGCGATGCTGCGCAGCGACGTCGACGGGTCGCAGCGCGACCTGGCCCGCTTGTACGGCGGGATGTTCTACCGCTCGTTCAGCGCGCTGGAGCACACCGTGCGGACGGGGGAGTCGGCGTTCACGCACGTGTTCGGCGCGGACCCGTTCGACCACTTCGCGGCGAACCCGGCGGACGCGCGGCTGTTCGAGACCGCGATGGCCTCCGCCACGGCGTTCCTCAAGATCGTGCCGGCGGCGCTGGACCTGCCCGCCGAGGGGACCGTGGTCGACGTGGCGGGCGGTGACGGGCACCTGCTGGGGTTCGTGCTCCAGGCGGTGCCGGGGCTGCGCGGCGTGCTGTTCGACCGGCCGCACGTGATGGACTCGGCGCGGGCGGTGCTCGCCGGCTACGGCTGCGGCGAGCGGGTCGGCCTGGTGCCGGGGGACTTCTTCGTCGACCGGGTGCCCTCGGGCGGTGCGGTGTACCTGCTGTCGCGGATCCTGCACGACTGGGACGACGAGCGGTGCGCGGTGATCCTGGCCAACGTCCGGGCGGCGGCCGAGCCGGGCACGCCGCTGGTGATCGTGGAGCGGCCGATCCCGGAATCGCACCTCGAACTGCTGCCGCTGGCGTGGGACGTGCACATGATGGTCAACAACGTCCACGGCCGCGAGCGGACCCTGGGGGAGTACCGACAACTGTTGTGCGCCAACGGGTTCGAGCTGGAGGAGAGCCGGCCGCTGCCGTTGGACATGGCGGTCCTGGTGGCCCGCGCGGTCTGACCTTTTATTCTCTTAATGATTTCAGTGTGGAATAAAAACAACTAGTTGTCGTCCTCGGTCCGCTCACTGGCGAGCACCTCGTCCGAGACGATGAGCAGCCCCTCGTCCGCCCGCACGACGCCGTGCCGGTGCGTCTCGGTGACCCGCTGGTCGCCGGTGGTGTACTCGACGGTCACGGTGACCGCGGTCCCGTCGGCCTCCGGCGGCCCGGTGACCTTGAGCCGGTCGACGTCCTTCCAGAACCGGCGGTACTCCGACCGGCCGCCGGTCCGCAGGTCCGGGCCGAGCAGGTCCCACGCCTTGTCGCTGTGCTTGGGGAGCAGGTCGTAGTACTCGGCCACGACCCGTTCCAGCTCCTGCGGCGGCACCGGCGGCTCGGTGGTGGTCGTCGGGTCCTCAGCGGTCGTGGTCGTCGTGGGCCCCGCCGTCGACGAACCCGCCGGCGAGGCGGCCGGGTCCTCGGGGGCGAGCAGCACGGCGGCCAGCGCCGCCAGGCCGACCACGGTGACGGCGGCGATCGCGATGGCGAGCGGTCTCCGCCCGCGCGGCGGGGCCGCGCCGACCCGGGTCGGCGGCTGGTCGAGGTGCCGCGTGGCGTGGCGCTGCGGGACCGGCGGCCCGGCGGTGTCGGCGGACCCGTCGGGGGAGCGGAGCCGTTGGGCGGCCTGCGCCATGGTCGGCCGGGCCTCGGGTTCGGTGCGCAGCATCTCCAGCAGCACGTCGGTGAGCGCTCCGGCCCGCGTCGGCGGCCGGAACCGGCCGGAGGCCACGGTGTGCAGCAGGGCGATCGCGTTGTCGTCGTCGCCGAACGGCGGCGTGCCCTCGACCGCCGCGTACAGCGTCGCGCCGAGCGAGAAGACGTCGGAGGCCGGTCCGGGCCGGTCGCCGCGGGCGGCCTCCGGGGACAGGAACGCGGGCGTGCCGGCGAGCAGGCCGGTCCGGGTGACCTTCACGTCGTCGGCGGCGCGGGCGATGCCGAAGTCGGTGATCTTCGCGGTGCCGTCGTCGGCGAGCAGCACGTTGCCGGGTTTGACGTCCCGGTGGACCACGCCGACCTCGTGCGCGGCGGCCAGGGCGGCGGCGATCTGCGCCCCGACCCGCCGGACCAGGTCGGGCGGCAGGGTGCCGTGCTCGGCGAGGGTGCGGGCCGCGACGTACTCCATGACCAGGACCGGCCGGCCGTGCTCCTCGACCACGTCGTGCACGGTGACCGCGTTGGGGTGCCGGACGCGGGCCGCGACGCGGGCTTCGCGGGTGGCGCGCCGGACGGTCTCGGCGTCGTGCGCGGAGTCGCCGTCGGTGGCCGGGCGGAGTTCCTTGAGGGCCACGACCCGGTCGAGCCGTTCGTCATGGGCTGCCCAGACGATGCCCATCGCGCCGGCGCCGATGCGCCTGGTGGTGCGGTAGCGGCCGGCGATCAGGCGTCCCTCGGTCACCGGTGCTCCGTTCCTCCACGTCCGGTGGTGAGGCCACCCTACTGGTCGTCGTGGCCGCCGTGCGGGCGTTCGAGGCGGGAGCCGCGAGTTCTGCGCAGGGACTCGAAGTGGCCGTGGTTGCGCGCGGCGGTGAGCCGGTCGCGCAGCCGGGCGACGGCCAGGCGGAGCTTGGACTCGACCTCCACCGGGTCTACTTCGTGCTCGGGTTCGGTGCCTCGATGGTTCACGCGTGTGCTCTACCCGGCACGGCCGGTCGCCAAACAGACGCCGGCGTTGGTCCGTGTGACAGCGCTCACCGCCCAACCGCCGGGAATGGATTTCGCCGGGGTGGGCCTCGGTGAGCAGTATTGGGGTTGTGGTCGTCGTGACTGAATCCCTTGCCCCGTCCCGTTCCCGCCCGTTGCCGCCGTTGTTGGCGGTGGGGCTGCTGACCGGGGTCGGGTACGCCCTGGCCGGGCCGTTCCTGTCGCTGTTCCTGATCAAGGAGCTGGTGGCGGGCCCGTTCGCGGTGGGGGCGTTCCTGCTGGCCATGTCGTTGGCGGCGGTGGCGGTGAGCACCGCGGTCGGCCGGTGGTCGGACGGCCGCGCGGTGCGGCGGAACCTGATCGTGTCCGCGTCGCTGGCCGGCGCGGCGGCGTTCGGGCTGTTCGCGGTGCTGCGGAACTACTGGCTGCTGCTGGTGGTGGCGTTGTCGTTGTCGGCGGTGGCCTCCTGCCTGATGCCGCAGACGTTCGCCTACGCGCGGCAGGCGCTGGAGCGGTCGGGGTCGGCGCGTGCGTCGTTCGCGATCAGCGCGGTGCGGACGATGGTGTCGGTGTCGTGGGTGGCGGGTCCGCCGGTCGCGGCGCTGCTGATCGACGCGAGTGGGTTCACCGGGCTGTTCGCGGTGGCGGCGGGCGTGTACCTGGTGACCGCGCTGGTGACGGGGTTGCTGCTGCCGGAGTTGGGTGACGGCGAGGTGGAGGCGCGTCCGGCGGCGGGGTCGGGGGTGCGGCGGGAGGTCGTGTTCGCGGCGGTGGCGTTCGTGCTGTTGCAGGGTGCGACGTCGGTCGGTGTGTACGCGCTGCCGTTGTACCTGACGGACGTGCTGCACGGGACGACGGCGGACGCGGGCTTGGTGCTGGGGTTGTGCGCGGCGCTGGAGATCCCGTTCATGCTGGGGTTCGGGGCGTTGTCGCTGCGGATCAACCACCGGCGGCTGGTGCTGGCCGGCGGCGCGGTGGCGTTGGCGTACTACGCGGTCATGCTGGTGACGGCGCAGACGTGGCAGGTGGCGGCGGCGCAGGTGTTGCACGCGGTGGTGATCGCGGCGGTGATGGGCGTGGGGATCTCGTACTTCCAGGATCTGGTGCCGGATCGGCCGGGGTACGCGACGACGATGTTCACCAACACGGCGAAGGTCAGCGCGATGCTCGCGGGCCCGTTGTTGGCGTTGTCGCAGGTGCTGGGGTACCGGAGCGCGTACGCGATCGGGTTGGTGCTGTCGGTGCTGGGCCTGGGTTTGCTGGTGCTGGCCCGGCGCCGGCCGGTGTGACCGGCAGGACGACGGAGCGGAGGCGGCCGGCGGGCGGTGGGGTGGTCCCGGTCCTGGCGTGAATCCGGTTGTCGGCTGTCGGCGGCCGGCAATACCGTGCCGTGGTGGATCTCTTCTCGCACTCGTGGACGGCGTTGCTCGCGGCGGTCGCCGCGACTCCGGACGAGGACTTCGGGCTGCGCTGCGGCTGTGCCGGCTGGCTCGTGCGGGACCTGGTGTGCCACCTGGTGATCGACGCGCAGGACGTGCTGATCACGCTGGCCACTCCGGTCGACGCGGAGCCCACCGCGGACGCGGCCACCTACTGGGACCTGGTCGACCCGCCGACCGGCGAGGACCCGCTGGACGCGCTGATCCCCCGGCTGGCGGCGGCCTACGGCGATCCGGCGTTGCTGAGGTTCCACCTGGACGACGTCGGTTCCGCCGCCGGTCGGGCGGCCGCGCTCGCCGATCCGGCGGTCCGGGTCGGGACCAAGGACGTGGTGCTGACGGTCGGCGACTACCTGTCGGCCTACGTCCTGGAGTGGACGTTGCACCACCTCGACCTGATCGCGCACCGGCCGTGGGGGGACGGGCCGCCCGCCGAGTCGCTCGCGGCGGCGCGGGTGTCGCTGGAGGCGATCGCCGGGGTCGCGTTCCCGGCCTCGTTCGCCGACCGGGACGCGCTGGAGGTCGGCACGGGCAGGCGTCCGCCGACCGACGCGGAGGCCGTGGCGCTGGGCGGCCTCGCGGCGAGGCTCCCGTTCGTCCTGGGGTGAGTGCCGGCGGTAGTGGCCGGCCAGGTCGTCGATCGCCGAGCGGTTCGGCGTCTTCCGGGCCGCCACGCGCAGGTGGTCTGCTCGCAACCGGCGCGGCCTGCGTCCGGATGAACCGCGTCGCCGCCCATGGCGACCATCCCGGTGCGGTCTGTGCCGGGTCGGCATGATCACCGCGAGTGATCGGGTGCCGGTGTCGCCGAAGTCGCCCTGACCGGACCCCGCTCGGCGACGCGGTCGGCCCCGGCGCGCTTCGAACGCCGGTCGGATCGGCGGGCGCAGGAGCGTGGACGGCGGGCGGCGGTGTCCCCGGAGCCCGTGCCGCGACCTCGACGGCGGCCGGGAGTGGTGCGCGCACGCCGAGTGGTCGGGTTCACCCCGATGGGGGTCTACCGTTGCCGGTGAGGTGCGCGATTTCGATCGGCTTTGCCCGATTCAGGCGCGATTACCGATCGTCTGTCACCTGACATCACGTGTCAATCCGCCTGTGGCGCGATGCCCCTCACCCGTACGTACGGTTACCGTCGATCAGATCAACCTGGGGAAGAGGGGTGTGGAATGGCGACTCTGGCGTCGGTGCGCGACGGCTTGGTGGCGTGGGTCGCACGGCGTTCGGTCACGCGGTGGCTCATGGGCAGGATCGGTTCGCGCGCGTTGTCGCTGCTCCCGGACCGGGCGCTGGTCCCGCTGCGACGGGACGGGGTCGTGCCGGCCGCCGAACTGGAGCGGATGAGGGAGGCCGGTCCGATCCACCGGCTGCCGATGCCGTTCGGCGTGAAGGTGTGGTTGGTCACGGGCCAGCCCGAGGCGAAAAAGGTGCTTTCCGACACAGAAGCGTTCAGCAACGACTACGCGCGGCTCGGCGCGGCGGTCGGCATCGAGCAGACCCCGGGCGGGCTCGGGTTCGCCGACCCGCCGGACCACACCCGGCTGCGCAAGCTGCTCACCCCGGAGTTCACCATGCGCCGGCTGTCGCGGCTGGTGCCCCGGATCGACGAGATCGTCACCGAGCGGCTGGACGCGATGGCCGCCGCCGACGGGCCGGTGGACCTGGTCAAGGAGTTCGCGCTGCCGATCCCGTCGCTGACGATCTGCGAGCTGCTCGGCGTGCCCTACGCCGACCGCGACCGGTTCCAGGAACTCGCGGCGGCCCGGTTCGACCTGTTCGGCGGCGCGAACTCGGCGCTGGGCGCGATCTCGGAGTCGTTGAAGTACATGGAGCAGATCGTCCGCCGGGAGCGCCGCGACCCCGGTGACGGCCTGATCGGCATGATCATCCGCGAGCACGGCGACGAGGTCACCGACGCGGAGCTGGCGGGCCTGGCCGACGGCGTGCTGACCGGCGGGTTCGACACCACCGCGAGCATGCTGGCGCTGGGCGCGATCGTGCTGATGAGCGACCCCGCCGCGCGGGCCGCGATGAAGGACGACGACCAGGCCGCCGGTCCGCTGGTGGAGGAGCTGCTGCGGCACCTGAGCGTGGTGCAGGTGGCGTTCCCGAGGTTCGCCAAGCACGACCTGGTGATCGCCGACACCGAGATCGGCGAGGGCGACGTGGTGGTGGTCTCGCTGGCCGCCGCCAACCGCGAGGGCCTGGAACGGCTGGAGTTCGACGCGGCCCGCAAGGTCTCGGCGCACCTGGCCTTCGGCTACGGGGCGCACCGCTGCGTCGGCGCGGAGCTGGCCCGGATGGAGCTGCGCGCCGCCTACCCGGCGCTGCTCCGGCGGTTCCCGGACCTGCGCTTCGCCGAGGAGAAGCCGACCTTCCGCGCGGCCTCCATCGTGCACGGCGTGGACACCCTGATGGTCCACACCCGCTGACCGCACGTCCCAGGAAGGCGGTCCGTCGCGCGCGGCGGGCCGCCTTCCGGCGTCAGGCGACCCGGCGGGCCTCGGAGCGGTCGACGGGCGCGCCGACCCGCACCCCGTGCAGCACGTGGGCCAGCACCTCCGCGCCGCGCACCACGCGCGGGCCGGGCCGGTTGAAGTAGGACGGGCCGTCGAGCACCCAGGTCGCCGCGTCCAGCGCGGCCCACCCCGGCCGCGAGGTGAGCACGTCCAGCTCCGCCTCGGTGCGGTCCGGCGGGAACCCGCACGGCAGCACCAGCACCACGTCGGGCCGCGCGTCGACCACCGCCCGCCAGTCCACCGCCGAGGTGTGCTCGCCGGGCGAGGCCAGCAGGGGCTCGCCGCCGGCGCACGCGATCTGCTCGGGCACCCAGTGCCCGGCCGGCCACACCGGGTCCAGCCACTCGATCGCCACCACCCGGGGCCGGGGCCGTCCGGCGACCGCCGAGCGCACGGCCGCCCACCGCTGCCGCAGCGCGGCCTCGCGGCGGGCCGCGACCTCCGGCACGCCCAGCACGTCGCCGACTTGGCGCAGGCAGTCGAGCACCTCGTCCACGGTGGACGGTTCCAGGCTCAGCACCCGGGGGCCGGCGTCGAGCACCCGCACCGCCTCCGACACCCGCCGGTAGGACACCGCGCACACCTCGCACAGGTCCTGGGTCAGCACCAGGTCCGGCGCGAGGTCCGCGAGCAGCGCCTCGTCCAGCCCGTAGAGGGAGGAACCCCGGTGCGCCGCGCCGCCGCGCACCGCGTCGGAGATCTCCCGGCTGCCCATCCGGTCCTGGTCGATCCCGGTCGAGGTGACCACCGGCACGGACGCCACCGACGCGGGCCAGTCGCACTCGTGGGTCCGCCCGACCAGCGAGCCGGTGAACCCCAGTTCGGCCACCAGGTCGGTGGCGGCGGGCAGCAGGGACACGATGCGCATGACCCCATCCTCGACCATGAAGCTGAGCTTAACGCAGGTGAACAAGCCTTCACTATTCATAAAGGGATTCGTGGGGCACGGTGGAGCCGTGCTGAACCGTTCCGTGGTGCGGATGGGAGTCCTGGCCCTGCTGTGGGGGTCGGTGTTCCTGTGGATCAAGCTCGCCCTCACCGGCCTGACCCCGATCCAGATCACCGTGATCAGGTGCGCGCTCGGCACCGCCGTGCTGCTGGTGCTCGCCGGGATCGGCCGCCAGCGGCTGCCGCGCGACCGGGTGACCTGGGGGCACCTGGTCGTCGCGGCGCTGTTCTGCAACGCGCTGCCGTTCGTGCTGTTCGGCATCGGCCAGCAGAGCGTGGACTCGGGGATCGCCGGCGTCCTCAACGCCACCACCCCGCTGTGGTCGGTGCTCACCGGCCTGGCCCTGCGCACCGAACGCCGGCTCACCCCGGCCCGGGTCGGCGGCTTGGTGCTGGGCTTCGCCGGCGTCGTGCTGATCTTCGCGCCGTGGCAGCGCGACGGCCTCGTGAGCTGGGGCGCGTCGGCGCTGCTCGGCGGGGCCGCGAGCTACGCCGTCGCGTTCGCCTACATGGGCCGCACCCTGGTCGGCCGGGCCGGGCCGATGGCGATCTCGGCCGGCCAGCTCGCCGCCGCCACCGGCCTGGGCGCGTTGGGCCTGCCGCTGTCGGGGCCCGCCCACCCCAACGCCACCGCGCTGGTCGCCGTGGTCGTCCTGGGGATCTTCGGCACCGGGTTCACCTTCGTCCTCAACTACCGGATCATCGAGGACGAGGGGGCCACCAGCGCCGCCACCGTCGGCTACCTGCTGCCCGTCGTCTCGGTCGGGCTGGGCGCGCTGGTGCTCGGCGAGCCGCTCACGCCCCGGATCGTCGCCGGGATGGCGGTAGTGCTGGTCGGCGTGGCCATGACCCGGTCGGCCGCCGCCAAGCCGCCACAAGACGGGTCCGGTCCTTGCCCATCGCCGGTTTTGTCCACTGAGCGTGACGAGCCGCGCGGCCATTCGACCGAACCCCGTTGACCATGGCATAACCGCTGGTCAGGCTGCTGGGTTGGAACTCGTTCGAGTGCCTGTCCGCCCCGTCAACCCTGCGTCGGGGCGCGCTCGGCCGGGTTGCGCCGAAGGAGCCGACCGTGCGTCCTGTCCCCACGGCCCTCGCCGTGCTCGCCGCTGTCGCCACGACAGCCGGCCTCACGGCGGGAGTCGCCTCCGCAGCGCCCCACCAGGCGCGGATCGTCACCCCGGCGGTCACCGCGACCGCCACCCCCGTCCCCGGCAGCTACATCGTCACCCTCGACCGGCAGGCCCGCGCCGCGAGCGCCGCGGCGGCGGCCGGCGTCACCCCGACCCGCGTGTACGACTCCGCGTTCACCGGGTTCTCCGCGAAGCTCACCCCGGCGCAGTTGCGCAAGCTCAGCCGTGACCCGTCCGTGCGGGTCATCGAGCAGGACATGCTCGTCACCGACGCCCTCGACACCACCCAGGCCAACCCGCCGTCGTGGGGCATCGACCGGGTCGACCAGAAGAACCTGCCCCTGTCCGCCTCCTACACCTACAACGCCACCGGCGCGGGCGTGCACGCCTACATCATCGACACCGGCATCACGCCCGGCCACCCCGACTACGGTGGGCGCGCCACGTTCGACCACAACGCCATCGACACCGACAACACCGACTGCCAGGGCCACGGCACGCACGTCGCCGGCACCATCGGCTCGAACACCTACGGCGTCGCCAAGGGCGTGCGGCTGCACGGCGTGAAGATGATGAACTGCGCCGGCAGCACCACCACCAGCGCCGCGGTCGGCGCGGTCGACTGGGTCACCCGCAACGCCCAGAAGCCCGCCGTCGCCAACACCTCGTGGAACTACCCGGCCACCGCCAGCCTGGAGACCGCGATCCGCAACATGATCGCCTCGGGCGTCTTCCTGGCCACCTCGGCGGGCAACACCGGCGGCAACTCCTGCGACCGGCTGCCCCGCAAGGTGGAGACCGCGAGCGTCGTGGCCTCCTCGGAGCGCACCGACGCCCGGTCGTCGTTCTCCAGCACCGGATCCTGCGTCGACCTCTACGCCCCCGGCGGCGTGATCGTGTCCACCCTGCGGACCGGCGGCAGCGGCTCGATGAGCGGCACCTCCATGGCCACCCCGCACGTCACGGGAGTCGCCGCGCTCTACAAGGCCCGCTACGGCGACCAGCCGGCGGCGACCGTGCACGACTGGCTCAACGCCAACGCCACGCCGAACGTGGTCGGCGGCGGCGCGACCGGCGGCACGGTCAACCGACTGCTGTTCACCGCTGGCCTGTGACCGTCCCCGGCGCGCGGGCGACCGCGCCCGCGCGCCGGGGCACTCGGTGCACGACCGGCGATCAGGTCGAGGTGTGCCGCACAACGCCCGGGGCGTTGTGCGGCAGACCGGGAACCGATTCCGCGTCGCGTTCGGGACCGCCGTCGACCACCGGTTCCCCGGCGCGGACGGCACCTCGGAACTGAGTGGACTCTCAGCCGGAGCCTGCCAGTATCGACGCATGGGGGAGCTTCCACTCGTCTTGCCGTTGGCGGACCCGGGAGCCGAGCCGGCCGTGGTCGGCGGGAAGGGCGCGTCCCTGGCCAGGCTGGTCCGGGCCGGTCTGCCCGTGCCCGACGGCTTCCACGTCACCACGCACGCCTACCGGCTCGCCGGCGAGGGCCGGGAGATGCCGCCCGAGGTCGAGGCCGCGATCGCGGCCTGCCTGCCGGCGGGGCCGCTCGCGGTCCGCTCCTCCGCCACCGCCGAAGACCTGCCGGACCTGTCGTTCGCGGGCCGGCACGACACCTTCCTGGACGTGCGCGGGCCGGACGTGGTCGACGCCGTGCGGCGCTGCTGGGCGTCCCTGCGGACCGCGCGCGCCGTGGAGTACCGCGCCCGCAACGGCATCACCGACAGCGCGATGGCCGTCGTCGTGCAGCGGCTCGTGCCGGCCGACGCCGCCGGCGTCCTGTTCACCGCCGACCCGGTGACCGGCGCCCGGGACGAGACGGTCGTCAACGCCGCGCCCGGCCTCGGCGCGGCGCTGGTGGGCGGCGAGGTCACGCCCGAGACCTACGTCGTGCGGCGGGGCGTCGTGCACGCGCGCGGCGACCTGCTCGACGAGGCGCAGGTGCTCGAACTCGCCCGGCTCGGCGCCCGGATCCAGGCCCTGTTCGGCGGCCCGGTCGACGTCGAGTGGGCGCGGCACGGCGGCCGGTTCGCGATCCTGCAGGCCCGGCCGGTCACCGCGCTGCCCGAGGTCTGGAACGACACCCTGCGCGGCGACTACCTGTGGACGTGCGCCAACCTCGGCGAGGCCGTGCCGAGCGTGATGTCCCCGGCCACCTGGTCGATCGCCCGGGCGCTGGCCCAGCCGCCGATCGCGGGCCACCCGACCACCGGCAACATCGGCGGCCGGTTCTACCTCAACGTCAGCGCGGCTGTGGCGGTGGGCACCGCGCTGGGCCTGGGCCGGTTCACCCGCCGGCTCGCCGAGCACGTGTTCGGCCGCCTGCCGGAGGGGGTCGAGGTGCCCCGGCTGCCGCTGTCCCGGCCGGCGACGCTGCGCGCGGCGGTCGCCGCGATGCTCCCGTTCCTCAAGGAGAACCGCGACCACAAGCGGCGCATCGGCGGCCTGCTCGCCGTCGCGCCCGCCCGCGCCGAAGACCTCACCGCCCGGATCGCCGCCGCCGCGACGCCCGCGGACCTGCGCGCCCTGTGGACGTCGGACGTGCGGCGCCTGCTGCACGACGAGATCCGGGTCTACGACGCGGGTGCGCGCATCGGCCTGGGCGCGAACGCCAGGCTCCGCCGCACCCTCGACCGCCTGGTGGGGGAGCGGGACGCGACCGCGCTGCTGACCGGCGCGCACGGCCCGGCCGGGCAGTTGGCGAGCCTGGGCCCGCTGCTGGCGCTGTCCCGGCTGCGCCGGGGCGAACTCGACCGCGAGCGCTACCTGCGCGACTGGGGCCACCGGTTCGCCGACGAGTTCGAGGTGTCCGCGCCCCGGCCCGCCGAGGACCCGACCTGGCTGGACCGCGGGCTCGCCGAGACCGGGCCGGACCCGGAGGACCTGCTGGCCGGGCAGGCGGCGGCGCGGGAGGGCGCGTGGCGGCGGCTGGTCGCCGCCCACCCCGGCAAGGCCCCGGCGCTGCACCGGCGGCTGGCCGCGCTCGCCGAGTCCACCCGGGCCCGCGAACGCGCCCGCTCGGAGATGGTGCGCGGGTTCGCGGTGCTGCGCGCGTTCCTGGTGCGGGCGTCCGGCCTCACCGGCCACGACGCGTTCTTCCTGGCCCTGCCGGAAACCCTGGCGGTGCTGGCCGGCGACGACCGCCCGGCCGCCGCGATCCCGGCCCGCCGCGAGGCGTACCGCCGCTACCGGGCGCTGCCGCCGTACCCGACGGTGATCCTCGGCCGGTTCGACCCCGAGTCGTGGGCCGCCGACCCGGGCCGCCGCACCGACGTCCACGCCCCGTCCGCCGCACCGCCCCCGGACGGCGTGTCCGGCCACCCCGGCGCGGCGGGCGTGGTGGAGGGCGTGGCGCGGGTGATCGCCGCGGTCGACCAGGGCGCGGCCCTGCGCCCCGGCGAGATCCTGGTGACGACCGTGACGAACATCGGCTGGACGCCGCTGTTCCCGCGCGCGGCGGCGGTCGTCACCGACGTCGGCGCGCCCCTCTCGCACGCCGCGATCGTGGCCCGTGAGCTGGGCATCCCCGCCGTGGTCGGCTGCGGCAACGCCACCACCCGCATCCGCACCGGCGACCGCATCCGCGTGGACGGCACCCGAGGCACCGTGACCCCGCTCGCCTGACCCGCAGCGGGATCAGGCGGTGCGGCCGGTGTCGTGCGGCAGGCCCACGTAGTTCTCGGCGAGGCTGGTCGCGGCGGCCTCCGAGGAGCAGACGTAGCGGAGCTGGGCGAGTTGCAGCTGCTGGTCCAGGTCGTCGCCGGAGGTGTGCAGCATCGAGGTCATCCACCAGGAGAAGTGCGTGCACCGCCAGACCCGGCGCAACGCCCGTTCCTGGTAGCCGTCCAGCAGGTCCGTGCGCCCCTCCGCGAAGAACGCGCCCAGCGCCTCGGTCAGCACGGCCACGTCCGCGACCGCCAGGTTCAGCCCCTTCGCGCCGGTCGGGGGCACGATGTGCGCGGCGTCGCCGACCAGGAACAGCCGCCCGTGCCGCATCGGCGTGCTGACGAAGCTCCGCATCGGGGTGACGCCCTTGTCCACGATCGGCCCGGTGCCCAGCGTCCACCCGTCCAGGCCCAGCCGGACGCCGAGTTCGTCCCAGATCCGGTCGTCGGACCAGTCCTCGGCCCGCTCGCCGGGGGCGACCTGGAGGTACAGCCGGCTCAGCCGCGGCGACCTCATGCTGTGCATCGCGAACCCGCGCGGGTGCCACGCGTAGATCAGCTCGTCGGTCGACGGCGGCACCTCGGCCAGGATCCCCAGCCACGCGTAGGGGTACTCGCGCTCCCAGGTCCGCCCCGCCGGGATGGTCGGCCTGCTGACCCCGTGGAAGCCGTCCGCGCCGACCACGACGTCCGCCTCCACCACCCGGGGCCTGCCTTCACCATCCACAAAGGACACTCGTGGGCGGTCGGTGCCCACGTCGTGCAGCGCGGTGTCCGACACCTCGAACCACACGTCGTCGCCGCGCACCCCGAGCAGGTCCTTGACCACCTCGGTCTGCCCGTAGATCCACACCGACCGCCCGGTCAGCGCCGCGAAGTCGATCCGGTGCCGCTCGCCCGGCCACTGGAGGTGGATGCCGTCGTGCCGCATCCCGTGCTCCCGCAAGCGGTCCCCGAGCCCGGACGCCACCAGCAGGTCCACCGTGTCCTGCTCCAGCACCCCGGCCCGGATCCGCGCCTCGACGTAGGCGCGCGAGCGGTTCTCCACCACGACCGAGTCCACACCCCGCAACGCCAGCAGGTGGGACAGCAACAACCCGGCCGGTCCGGCACCGACGATGACGACCTGTGTGCGCATGGGGGAAGCCTGCGGGAGCGGCCCGGCCACGAACAGCATCCACTGCCACTGAGCGGCAATCGGTCCGACCGCGACCCGCCGGCCCGTCAGCGCAGGGCGCGGGAGATGCCGCCGGCCGCGACGCGCAGCGGGGCGAGGTGGCGGGTCGGGTCCTTCCGGGTCGCCATGACCAGGCCGATCGACGCGACCACCGCACCCTCGGCGTCCACCACCGGCACCGCGACCGAGCACGTGCCCAGCGTCATCTCCTGCACGGTCCGCGCGTAGCCGCGCCGCCGCACCTCGGCCAGTTCCCGCACCAGCCGCCCCGGCTCGGTGATCGTGTAGGCGGTCACCTTCGCCGCACCCGCCACCACCTCGGTCACGACCTCGGCCGGCGCGTGCGCCAGCAGCACCTTGCCGACTCCCGTCGCGTACAGCGGCAACCGGCCGCCCGGCCGGCTGACCAGCGGTACCGACGCCCGCCCGTGCAGCCGTTCGAGGTACAACGCCGCGTCACCGTCGCGCACCGCCAGGTGCACGTTCTCCCGCGTCGCCTCGTACAGGTCCTGGAGGAACGGCAGCGCCACGTCCCTCAGGTCGCCCTGCACCCGCGCCAGCAGGCCGAGCTGCCACAGCCGCCGCCCCACCACGTACCGCCGGTCGGGAAGGCGTTCCAGCACGTCCTGCGCCACGAGGTCGGCGGCCAGCCGCTTCGTGGTGGACAGCGGCAGCCCGCTGCGCCGGGCCAGCTCGGTGAGGGGGAGGCCGTCGCGCGACCCGTGGAACGCGCTGAGCACGTCCAACGCCTTGGCCAGCACCCCGCGCCCCGGCTGGGTCGAACCTCCGGCCATCGACGCCTCCCACCGGGCAACCTACCCCACCACCGGCGGGCCGTCCGGCGCGCACGACGCCGACCGGGCCCTTCGGTCAGCTCACGCGGAACGGCGCCAGGAGTTCCAGCAGCACGCGCGCGCGGTCCTCGGGCGGACCCCGGTTGTCCGCCACCCGGCTCACCACCAGCACCCGTGCGGGCACCCCGGCGCGGGCGTAGGCGGTGAGCCGGTGGTGGCCGTCCAGGACGACCGCGTGCAGGAAGCGTTCCGGGTGCTCGCCGGCCACCTCCCGGTCGTCGGCCCACGCGTACGGGACCGCGGTCGGGCGGGCACCGGCGGCGATCGCCTCGCCGTGGCGCGCCACGACGTCCTCGGCCGGGGCGGCCGGCGGCTGGGTCGGCACCACCACGCCGAACGCGTGGTCGTGACCCGGGATCGGTTCGGGCACCTGGAAGTGAGCGGTGCCGGGCAGGCCGAGGTCGGTCTCGTCGAGCGGGTCTTGGTCGTGCCACGCGCGCAGGGCGTGCCGGCGGGCGAACCAGGTGTCCGGTCCGGGCTCGACCCGTTCCAGCGGCAGGTCGGCGAGCAGCAGCCGGTACTGCCCGGAGCGCAGACCGGCCGGCACCGGGCGGACGGCCGCCAGGAGTCCGCCGGTCAGGCCCCGGACGTCCCGCAGGTGCGCGCGGAGGTCGGCGGCCAGTTCGGCGGCCCGGTCGACGGGCCGGTCGACGAGGTTCAGGTACGCCTCGCACGTGCCGCAGCCCGACCCGACCCCGTACACCCGCCGGCGGCCCACGAACAGCGACTGGCCCCACCGCACCCAGTCCTCGCCGGGCTCCGGCGGGTCGTGGTCGATGCGCACCAGGCCGGCGCCGAAGTCCACGATGGCCCGCGCGGTGCCGTCCGGGAGGAGTTCCGGCCCGTCGACCCGGGGCTCCGGTGGGTCGGCGGGGTCGAACCCGGCCCACGCGCGGCGGATCACGGCGGGGCGCTGCCACCCGTTCTCCGGGATCGCCGGTTCGCGCCCGGTGAGCCGGGACAACGCGTCGTGCACGTCCCGCACGTCGGCGTCGCGCGCCCCGGGCAGCCACGCCGGCAGGGGCCCGATCGCGGCGGGGTCGTCCATGAGCACCAGCGCCGACAGGAACTTCGCCGGCTGTCGAGCCCGGACCGCCCGGTCCACGATCGCGGCGGTGTACCCGGTGGCGCGCAGCCCGGCCGGCGAGCCCGCCGTGCTCGGCATCCAGGTGCCCGGCCACGGACGGAGCCAGTTCGCGGTGCCCGGACGAGCCCGCCGCGACGACCGCCGCCCGGCAGGCCCTCGGGTCCGTCAGCAGCCGCGCCAGGACCTGCGGCCCGACGGCCGACCGGCGGTGAGCCGCCAGTTGCAGCAGGCCGGACGCCTCCGCGTCGACGGCGTCGGACAGCAGGTCGCCCACCACGTCGTCGGCCCAGCCGGGAGCCGCGCGCAACACGTCGCGCAACTTCTCCCGAGAGCGCGGATCGCCTCGGTAGCGGTCGCGCAGCGCCGGTGCCGGCGCGGCCCCCGCCTCCCGGACCAGCGCGGCCGTCCTCGGAGCCCGGTCCCGCGCCCGCAGCGCCTCGTCCAGCCGTGCCACCCAGTCCCGCTCGATCTCGCCCACGGCGAACATTCTCCGAAACTCCCGGTGCGCGCGGCCGGCCGTTTTTCCGCGGCACCTCCGCCCCGGGCACGCCGGCGGTGCGGGTCAGGCGAGGTCGGTCACGGGTGTTTCGCGGCCGAGCCACGCATCCGGGCCGAACACCTCGTAGTGGATGTCGGCCGCCGGCACACCGCGCTCCAGCAGGGCGCGCCGCACGGCCCGCATGAACGGCAACGGGCCGCACAGCAGGGCCTGCGTGCCCGGTTCGACCGGGATCAGGTCCGTCTCGACCAGGCCCGTGGCGACCGACGTGCGCGGCGGGAGGGCCGCCGGCCGGCCGTCCTCGTACCAGAGCAGGAGCGAGGCGGCGGGCAGGTGCCCGACGGCGGCGAACAGGTCGGCGCGCAGCGGGTGCGTGGCCGGATCGCGGTCGGCGTGCACGACGGTCACCGGGCGGTGGTCGCGCCGCCGGACCAGGTCGCGCAGCACGGCGACGACCGGCGTGGTGCCGACCCCCGCGCCGGCCAGCAGGAGCGGGCGGTCGCCGGCGGGCAGGACGGCGTCGCCGAACGGCGGGCTCACCGCGAGCCGGGTGCCGGCCGTGACCTGGTGCAGGTGGGAGGACACCTCGCCGGCGGGGTGGTCGGGGCCGCCGGGGTGCCGCTTCACGGTGATGCGCAGGTCGTCCTCGCCCGGCGCGCCGCTGATCGTGTACTGGCGGATCTGCCTGCCCCGACCCGGCAGGTGCACCGCGACGCTGACGTACTGGCCCGGCCGGTGGACCGGGACCGGGCCGTCGACCGGGCGCAGCCACAGGCTCCGCACGTCGTCGGTGTCGCGGTCGACGGCGGTCACCACGTGCGTGCTGAACGGGCGGCCGAAGTCGTTGCCGGCCGCCTGGTAGAGCCGGGCCTCCTCGGCGACCAGCAGGCACGCGAACAGCCAGTAGACCTCCTCCCACGCGGCGACCACCTCGGGCGTGGCCGCGTCGCCGAGCACCTCGCCGATGGCGGCCATCAGGTGGCGGCCGACCACGAGGTACTGGGCGGGCGCGATGCCCAGGGACGCGTGCTTGTGCGCGATCCGGCCGATCACCGCGTTCAACGGCACGGGGCGCAGCCCGGCGAAGTGCCCGGCGACCGCCGCGACCGAGGCGGCCAGCGCCTCCCGCTGCGCGCCGCGCACCTGGTTGCCCCGGTTGAACAGGTCGAGCAGCTCCGGGTGGGCGGCGAACAGGCGGTCGTAGAGCCGGCCGGTGATCTCCGCGCCGTGCCGGACGACGGTGTCGGCGGTGGCGCGGATGATCCGCACCGAGTCTGGGGCGAGCATGGCTGGTGGCCCTCCGCTACGTGGTGATCTCGACACCAAAAAGGTATCAGCGGTACCTCTTTACGGTCGCCGTGCTCATGAACACCCGGGATCAGGGACCTTTGGACGTTGATAAACCGGCTTCGGAGACTCCTCTTGGTAGTCTCGTGGGGTGCAGTTGACCAAGGGGACCGACATCGCGCTGCGGGCGCTGATGCTCACCGCCACCCGGAGCGGTCTGTCCACCGTGGACGACTTGGCGGGCGCACTGGCGGTGCCCCGCAACCACCTGGCCAAGGTGGTCCAGCGGCTGGCCCGGCTCGGCCTGCTGGTCACGGTGCGCGGGCGCTCCGGCGGGCTGCGGATCGCACCCGAGGCGCTCACCTGGACGGTCGGCCAGGTCGTGCGCGACTTCGAGGGCGACGGCGAAGTGGTCGACTGCGACCACCCGCCGTGCCCGCTGCGCGGAGCCTGCCGACTGCGCAGCGCGCTGCGCCGGGCGCACGACGCGTTCCTGGCCGAACTCGACGCCGTCCCCCTGCACAGCCTCGTCGGCCCGCCGACCGGCGACCTCCTGCACCGCCTGCCGCTCGCCTGAGCGCCCACCCCGGGCACCACGGGATCCTCGGCATTGGATCCTCAGCATTGGATCCTCAGCGCAGCGTCGGCACCTCGCCGCCGGCCACCCGGACCACCTCGACCCCGCGCAGCCCGCCGCGCCACCGCGCCGCCAGCCGATCCAGCTCCGCCGCCCCCGGCGGCCGACGGCCCAGCCCGATCGCGAACCGCGCCACGTCCCGGTCGCGCTCGAACGGCCGGGGCCACGCGTGCACGTCCGCCACCCCGGCCGACTCCAGCGCGGTGAGCAGCGCCCGCAGCCGACCGCGCACCGGCCCCGCCTGCCCGTGCGGCACCGTCACCACAGCCCACGCCGCGTGCACCCGGTGCAGGTCCGGCGGCGTCGTCAGGCCCGCGCCGCCGGCCTCGCCGATCTCCCACCCCCGGTACAGCTCGGCGGTCAGCAGGTCCCGGAACCCCGGCCCCACCTGCTCGGTGCACGAGCGCGCGGGAGCGCCGGGCGTCATGATCGTCACCGGGGCCCCGGTGCGGCCGGGCACCTCGACGAGCCCGACAGGGTCGCGCCAGTCCCACGCGGCCCACGTCGCGAAGAACTCCCCGAGCCCGCCGCCGTCGAGCACCGTCCGGGCCGCCAGCACCGCCCACCCCACCCCCGGCACCCCGCCGAACGGTGCGGAATCCAACCCGCGCGCCCGCGCCCACGCCTTCACCGCGCGAGCCAGCCCCCGGAACTCGGCACCACGCCCACCCACCGCCGCCAAGAGGGCGTCGGCGTCGTCGACCGAACTCCACGCCAACCGGTCGCCACCCACCGCGACGGCGAGGTCGACCCCCAGCCCGTCCACCTCCCACCGCCACCCCGGCAGCCGTGCGCCGACCACCGGCCGCAATCCCGTCGTCCCCGGCAACGCCGCGCGCACCCGTTCGGCCACCGCGTCCGCGTGTTCCGCCGCTGGTACGTCCGTGGGCACTGCGACCAGGTCCAGGTCGCCGTCCGGCAGGGCGCACCCGGTGCGCCGCGATCCGACCACGTGCACCTCGCCCAGCGCCGCCGTCAGCGCGCCGACGACCCGTTCGGCCACCGCGTCCAGCGACGGACCCGGCGGCTCGGCCTCCTCCGCGCACCACCGGACCTCGCCGGTGCCCAGGGCGACCGCGAACCGGGGCCGCATCGGGCCGTCGCCGCGCCGGGACAGCACCACGACCTCGTCCACCCGGTCCGCCCGCGCGCCGACCCGCTCGGCGGCCCGCCGCGAGCGGCCGACCGTGAGGTGCGGGGTGAACCCGTCCCGGGTCGGGCACCCCGGGAAGCGCCGCCGCACCGCGTCGTGCAGCGCCGTCCACGGCTCCGCGCCGGCCGCCGCCGGGTCCAGCCACACCACGTCGCGCCCGAACTCCCGCACGCCCTCGACCCGCACCGGGAACGCCGCCACCCCGGCGACCGCCTCCGCCAGCAGCGGCGCGGCGCGGTCGAACTCCGACTCCGGCACGAAACCGAACAGCAGCGTCACGTGCGGCGGCCAGCGGTCGGCGCGCGGGTCGTGCTCCCGGCGCAGCCGCTCGACCTCCTCCCACGGCCCCGGCAGCCACACCACGGCCGTGCGCGGCGTCGCCGCCACGTCCAGCACCCCGGCCGACGCGGGCGGTGCCAACGTCGCCAGCACGCCGTAGTGGTCGGAGGCGAACAGCCCGTCCACCGGCCGATCGCCCACCAGCCCGGCCCGCGCGCCGCGCAACCGCCCGCGCACCAGTACCCGGTCCAGCCGCGAGGCCCGCCCGGTCAGCGAGGACACCGCCGCCAGCGGGTTGGCCACCGGGTCGAACGTCGGCGGCTCGTCGTCGCGCGCCTCCAGCCACGCGTCGCGCATCCCGAGCGCGGCGGCCGGCCGCCGGGAACCGTCGTTGAAGTCCCCGGCCAGCACGACCTCGCCCGCGATCGCGGCCAGCGCCCGCCCGACCCGGTCGAGCTGCGCGCGCCGCTTGCCCGCGCCGTTGGCGGTGTGGTCGCTGGTCAGGTGGGTGGCCGCGACGACCAGCGGCCCGGACGGGGTGGCCACCACGACCGCGGCCACGGCCTTGTGCGCGCCCAGCGGCAGCCGGCCCGCCTCCAGCACCGGCAGCCTGCTCAGCACCACCACGCCGGTCCGGTCCACGTCCGGCGCGGCCGGGTCGACGTCGAGCGCGTACCCCTCCCGCACCCACGGCTGCGCCATCAGCAGCGCCAGCAGGTCGGGCTCCACCTCCTGGAGCGCGATCACGTCCGCGTCCGCCGCCGCGAGCGCGGTCAGCAGCAGCGGCCGGCGGCGCGCGGTGTCGATCAGCTCCCGGTCGTACCGGTCCCACAGGACGTTCCAGGTCAGCACGCGGATCGGGGCCGGCGCGGTCCCGGCGGGGTCGGGTTCGGCGGGGTCGGGTTCGGCGGGGTCGGGTTCGGCGGGCGCCCAGCCCCGGGCCGGGTCCCAGGCGTGCGGGGTGCCGGGGGTGAACGCGGACGGGTCGAGCAGGCGCGGTGCGCGCACCCGGCCCGCCGCCGACTCGCCGACCCGGTCCAGCCCGCTCTCCCGGTCCCACACGACCTCGCCATCCGCCTCCACGAACAGCACCCGGTGCCACGGCACGTCGCCGCCGGGCGTGAACGCGGGCAGCGCGACCCGCTTGGGCCGGCCTCCGCGCTGGTGGAAACCGACCACGAACCGGGCCGGATCCAGCCGGGGGTCCCAGCGGATCTGGTGGTAGACCTGCTCGCTGGTGCGCATCACGGCTCCTCGTCGGCGATGTCGCCGGCCGCGCCGACGTACCAGGTGCGGTGCGCCTGCCACGGGTAGGGCGGGTCGAACCGGCGGGCCTGGGCGGCGAGCACGGACCCCGGCACCCGGTGCGCCCGCGCGTCGTTGCGCCGCGCCGCCTCCCGTTCACCGACCAGCAGCACGGCGTGCGTCAGCCACGCGTCGTGCCGGTGGGCGACCGCGTGCACCGCCACCCGCTGCCGGTCGGTGAGCGAGGTGGCGTCCCACACCACGGTCCGGTGCGCGCGCAGCGCCGCGTCCAGCCGGTCCAGGCCCTCCCGCAGCACGCGGGCGTTGCCCCGCTGGTCGGACCGGTCGCCGGCCTGCTCGCGCAGGTCGTCCAGCGACACCCGGACGTCCACGCCGGGCAGCCCGGCGGCGAAGGTCGACTTGCCGCTGCCGGCGACTCCGCAGGTCTGGATCAGGGTCGGGAAGTCGCCGGACCGCCACCGCCAGGTCGCGGCCCGCGCCTCGGCCACGTCCAGCACCCGCCCGGCGCGGATGCTCGCGTCCCGCGCCTCGGCCCGGCACCGGCCGTGCAGCGCGGCGCGCAGGTCGTCCCAGCGGCCGACGTCCTCGGCGTGCAGCGCAGACCACGCCACCTGCTCCCGCGCCTCGCTCCGGTCGGCGGGCAGCACCGCCGCCGACACCGCGTGCAGCACGCCCAGGTCGACCGCCGTGGACATCCGCAGCAGCCCGCGCCGGCGCGCCTCGTCCGGGAACGGCTCGTGCAGCAGCCGGTGCACGCCCACGAGATCACCGACCCGCCGGGCGACGCCGACCCCGACCACGCCCGCCAACGCCGACATCAGCGGCCCGCGCCCGGCCCGGTGCGCCGCCGCCGCGAGCACCCCGGCGAGCCGCGCGTCACCGGTCCCGCCGAGTTCGGCGGCGACCCGCTCGGCGGCACCGGCGTCCCCGGCCACGCCGACCACCTCCAGCAGGTCGGCCGAGGCGAACGGCGCGCCGGACCGCACGTCCCACAGCACCGACGCCGGGGCCAGCCCGTTCGGCACGACCGGCGCGTGCATCCAGTGGGTCCCGGTCCGCACGTGCCGCGCCCGCACCCACTTCGCCACCCGCTGCCCGAACTCCGCCCGGTCGAACCCGGCGACCGGGCGCACCACGAACCCCTCCTGCCGGTCGGTGTCGACCCGCAGCTTCCGCACCGCGCGCTCGTCGAAGACACCGCGCCACAGCACCGGGGGAGTGGGCACGCCGACGTCCCGCAGGAATCGGGTCGTGGCGTCCCAGTCGAGGCAGTGGTCCCCGTCCCACACCGAGAAGCCGTAGAACCAGCTCTCCAGGTCCGAGTACGCGAGGGAGTGGCGCGCGTAGACGTTCTCGCCGCAGATCCGCCGGCCGGGCGCGAGGTGCGGCCCGATCCGCCCCTGGAGCCCCTTCACCCACGACCGCGACGGGTGGTGCGCCGAATCCGGCGACCGCGCGTGCAGACCGTCGGAGTAGAGGGTCGTGTTCTCCCCGTCGAGCTTCTCGGTGACCACGACCTCGCGACCGAGCAGCCCGTCCAGCCCGGTGACCCGCACGTCGTCCGACGACGCGCCCGGCGACCACGGCAGGTGCGGCGTGCGCGGGTAGTGCGTGCGCATGGCGTTTCCCCCTCCCGTGGTCGCCCGGCGGAACACCGGTGCACCCTAGAGACCACGGACACGCGTGATCGACCGGATTTCCGCGACACCGCGCGGCCGGGGGTCGTTACCATCGCGGGTCGACGGTGCACGGATCGAAGGGAAGAACGTGGAAACGCTGGAGTTCCAGTCAGAGGCGCGTCAGCTGCTGCGGCTGATGATCCACTCGATCTACTCGAACAAGGACACGTTCCTGCGCGAGTTGGTGTCGAACGCCTCGGACGCGTTGGACAAGCTCAGGCTGGAGACGTTCCGGGACAAGGACCTGGTCGCGGACACCTCGGACCTCCACGTGGCCATCGAGGTCGACCGGGAGTCCCGCACGCTCACCGTGCGGGACAACGGCATCGGCATGACCCGTGACGACGTGATCGGTCTCATCGGCACCATCGCGAAGTCCGGCACGGCCGAGTTCCTGGAGAAGCTGAAGGCGTCCCAGGACTCCGCCGCGTCCCAGGACCTCATCGGCCAGTTCGGCATCGGCTTCTACTCGACGTTCATGGTCGCCGACAAGGTCACCCTGCTCACCAAGCACCCGCGCTCGGCCGAGGGCGTGCGCTGGGAGTCCACCGGCGAGGGCACCTACACCATCGAGGACGTCGCGGACGCCCCGCAGGGCACCTCGGTGACGTTGCACCTCAAGGCCGCCGACGCCGAGGACCAGCTCGCGGACTACACCTCCACCGCGAAGATCACCGAGGTGGTCAAGCGGTACGCGGACTTCATCACCTGGCCGATCCGCCTCGCGCCGGAGGAGGAGGGCGGCGAGCCCACCACCGTCAACTCGCGCAAGGCGCTGTGGGCGCGGCCCGCCTCCGAGGTCACCGAGGAGGAGTACGCCGAGTTCTACCGGCACGTCAGCCACGACTGGAACGCGCCGCTGGAAACCATCCGGATGCAGGCCGAGGGCACGTTCGAGTACCAGGCCCTGCTGTTCCTGCCCGCGCAGGCGCCGTTCGACCTGTTCATGCGCGAGCGCAAGCGCGGCGTCCAGCTCTACGTCAAGCGGGTCTTCATCATGGAGGACTGCGAGGAGCTGATGCCGGAGTACCTCCGGTTCGTCAAGGGCGTCGTGGACGCGCAGGACCTGTCGCTCAACGTGTCGCGGGAGATCCTCCAGCAGGACCGCCAGATCCAGCTGATGCGCCGCCGCCTGGTGAAGAAGGTGCTGTCCACCGTCAAGACGATGATGGCGGACAAGGCCGACGCCTACCGGACGTTCTGGAAGGAGTTCGGCGCGGTCGTCAAGGAGGGGCTGATCGCCGACACCGAGAACCGCGACGCCATCCTGGCCGTCTCGTCGTTCGCCTCGACCCACCACGACGAGGAGCCCACCACCCTCGCCGGGTACGTCGAGCGGATGAAGCAGGACCAGCGCCACATCTACTACATGACCGGCGACTCGCGGACCGCGATCGAGCAGTCGCCGCACCTGGAGGCGTTGCGCGCCAAGGGGTTCGAGGTGCTGATCCTGACCGACCCGATCGACGAGATGTGGGTCGGGTCGGTGCCGGGCTTCGGCGAGCGGGAGTTCCAGTCGGTCGCCAAGGGGCAGGTCGACCTGGAGACCGACGAGGAGAAGGCCGAGGCCGAGCAGCGCGAGAAGGACTTCTCGGGCCTGCTGGAGTGGCTGGGCGGCACGCTGGAGGAGCAGGTCAAGCAGGTGCGGCTGTCCTCGCGGCTGACCACCTCGCCCGCGTGCGTGGTCGGCGACACCCACGACCTGACGCCGCAGCTGGAGAAGATGTACCGGGCGATGGGCCAGGAGATGCCGCAGGTCAAGCGCATCCTCGAACTCAACCCGAACCACCCGCTGGTGACCGGGCTGCGCGCGGCGTTCGACGCTTCGCAGGACCGCTCCGCGCTGGTCGGCACGGCGGAGTTGCTGCTGGGCACGGCGGTGCTGGCCGAGGGCGGCGACCTGGCCGACCCGCCGCGCTTCGCCCGCCTGCTGGCCGAACACCTCCAGCGCTCGCTGTGACGCACCGCCGTCGCCCCGGGGGCCGACCCCGGGGCGACGGCGTCCGATCACCCGTCGGGTCGGCGATGATCAGCAGGCCAGGCCGGTCGGCGGGCAGCCGTCGGCGGCCCGGCCGTAATCGGCCGGGCCGGTGTCCACGGCCAGGGGCGTCTAGCCGCGTGAATCGGTCCACGCGGTGCCGAGCGCCTCGCTGAACGTCGCCACGGGCTGCGCGCCGGACACCCCGTACTTGCGGTCGATCACGAAGAACGGCACGCCGTTCGCGCCGAGCTGCCCCGCTTCGGCCTCGTCGGCCCGGACCGCGTCGAGGTACGCCTGCGGGTCCTCCAGGACGCCGCGCGCCTCGGTCGGGTCCAGGCCCGCTTCCTTGGCGAGCGCGACCAGCGACTCCGTGGTGAACAGGGACGCGCCCTCGGCGAAGTGCGACGTGAACAGCTGCTTCACCAGGCGGTGCTGGACGCCCTGCTCCTTCGCGAAGTGCAGCAGGCGGTGGGCGTCCAGGGTGCTGCCGACCTCGCGCTCGGTGCGGTAGCCGAGCCCCTCGCCGCGCGCCAGCTCGGCGACCTCGCCGTCCATCGTGGCACCGCGCGGACCGAACTTGGCGGTGAGCATGTCGGTCACCGACTCGGTCACGCCCACCTCGCGGGACGGGTCCAGCTCGAACGAGCGGTGCACGACCTCGACGTCGTCGGCGTGCTCGAACTCGGCGAGCGCGCGCTCGAACCGGGTGAGGCCGATGTAGCACCACGGGCAGACGAGGTCGGTCCAGATTTCAACGCGCATGTGGTTGTTCCTCAAAGCATGGGGGTGGTCGCGCCTCAGCCTACACTGCGGTTTCCGCAGTGCTTACTTTTACGCAGCGCTCACCGGCGGTAAGCTTCCAGGGTGAAGTTCGACGTCTTCGCCAAGGACTGCCCGTCGCGTGCGGTATTGGATCACTTGACCGGGCGGTGGGGCGTGCTGACCCTGGCCGGCCTCCGCAAGGGGCCCGCGCGGTTCAACGCGCTGCGCCGCCGGGTGGCCGGGGTCAGCGAGAAGATGCTGGCCCAGACCCTCCAGGCGCTGGAACGCGACGGTTTCGTGCGGCGCGAGGTGCTCGCGGCCATGCCGCCGAGCGTCAACTACTCGCTGACCGAACTCGGCGAGTCCACGGCGGACCACCTGCTCGCGTTCATCGGGCACGTGGAGGGGCACATGCCCGCCGTGCTCGCCGCCCGCGCGGAGGCCGGCGCGGAACAGGCCCGCTGAACAACGGTCGGTTCACCGCGAGGCGATCCGTCGACGCCGATCGTGTGGTTCCACGGGGGTGGGCGGTGCGGACGGCGACGGCCCGCACCTCATGATCGACCGGCGTGACCCGGGATCGGGTGAACTCGGCTCCGGACGGGTCGCCCGTTCGGCTGGTTCGTGCTCGCGCATCACGCGCAGGTTGCCCGGGTCGCTCTGGCGTTCCACCAGGCCCTGACCGGCCATCGCGGTGACGACCTGGGCTGATGCCGCTGCGCGACACGAAGACTGCTGCGCCGGCTCGTTCATCGGCAGCCGGTTGCCGTCCGCCGCGCCGAGCGTGGGCAGAACCTCGCCCCACGTCAGGGTGAGCCCGGCGTGCTCGCGCGTGGCGCTCTTGATCCGCTGCGCGGCCAGGGTCTGCGCCTTCCACGTGGCCATCCAGGCGAAGAACCGGTTGTCGACCAGCGTCGCCGGCGCCCGGGTGGGGGACCGGTTCGGCCGGCGGCCGGTGTTACTGGGCGGTCTGGCGGGGTTCGTGGTCGCGGCGTGCGGCGTCGTGCCCGGACCGGAGGTGCTGATCGGTGCCCGGGTGGTGCAGGGCGCGTCGGCGGCGGTGATGATCCCGCGCGTACGGGGGCGACGGCGGCGATCGGCACGGTGTCCGGGCCGCTGCTCGGCGGCCTGCTGGTCGAGGCGGACCTGCTCGGGTGGGGCCGGCGGCCGGTCTTCCTGGTCAACGTGCGGATCGGGCTGGTCGCGTTCATCGTCGCGGCGCTCGCCCTGCCCGATTCGCGCGCGCCCCGCGCCGGATGGCTGGACGTGGTCGGCACCGCGCTGCTCACGGCCGGTTTACTGCTGGTGCTGCACCCGGTGGTGCAGGGGCCGCGACCGGGGTGGCCGTGGTGGGCGGTCGTGCTGCCGGTCGCCTCGGTGGCGCTGTTCGCGGCATTCGTGGCGCGGCAACGCCGAGCGCCCTCGCCGTTGGTCCCGTTGAGCCTGCTCGGCCTGCGCGGGTTCGTGGGCGGGGCGTGCGCGCGGATCGCGCTCTGCGCACCGGGCTGTCGAGGTCTCGCTGCGGGAGGTCGGTGCCGCGCACGGCCGGGTCCGCGTCGGGGGGCGTGGCGACGGCGGGGCAGTTGGGCGGCGCGCTGGGCGTGGCCGGGCTGGGCGCGGTCCGCCCCGGTACCGGAGACCTCGCGGTGGTGCTGTGGTGCGAGATCGCGGTGTTCGCGGTGGCGACCCGGCTCATCCCGAAGGCGGACCGGGCCGGGCCCGGCCCGCCGCGAACGGCGGGCCGGGCTTCGTGCCGCTATCCGGTGCCGAGGGCGACCGGGGTCAGAACTCGACGCTCCACGCGTCGAGGTAGCCGACGTCCTGCGGGCCGACGTCCTGGAGCTTGAGCTTCCAGACGCCGTTGGCCACCTCGGACGAGGCGTTGACCGTGTAGGTGGTGAGGATGTTGTCCCCGGAGTCGGAGGACGAGTTCTTCAGCCGGTACGCGGAACCGTCCGGGGCCACCAGGTCCAGGACCACGTCGCCCCGGTACGGGTGCTTGACGTCCACGTTGACCTTGAGCCCGGCCGGGGCGTTGCCCGCCTGGCCGGACACGGTGACCTGGCTGGTCACGGCCGCGCCGTTGTCCGGGATGTCGAGGTTGTCGGTGTTCTCGAACTTCTTGCCGCCGGGCGGGGTGGTGCCGCCGGTCTGCTGGTTGATCCACGCGACGTTCGCGGCGATGCCCGTGTACAGGGTCGTCGTGGCGCATTCGCCGTTGTTGTCGCCCGGACCGTGGGTCTCGCCGACCAGCGTCCAGTTGCCGCGGGTGCCGACCAGGGCCGGGCCGCCGGAGTCGCCGTGGCACGCGGAGTGCGTGCGGTCGCCGGAGACGCAGATGTCGGTCGACGTGCCGCCGCCCGCCGCGCAGCGGCTCGACGCCAGGATGGAGAGGTCGATCTCCTGGAGCGTGGACGGGTTGGAGCACGAGGGCCAGCTCGTGCAGCCGTAGCCGATCAGCCGCACCGGGCTGCCCGCGGCCGGGTTGGCCGTGGCCATCGGCACCGGGGTCAGGGTGGACGCCTGGGACAGGTGCATCAGCGTCAGGTCCGTGCCCGAGCGGTTGACCACGCGGTCGACGCTGCGGACCTCGCCGCCGGAGCTGCGGCTGTTGGAGCCGAGCCGGGCCGAACTGGCGCTGCCGCAGTGCGTGGCGGTGACGATCCACTGCGGCGCCACCAGGCTGCCGCCGCAGCCGTTGCTCATCTGGGCGTGGAACGGGTAGACCTCGGTGGCGTTGTGGCCGCCGATGACCTGCACTTCCACCGGCGGGTCGTCGGGTGCGGCGAAGGCGTCGTGCCCCGCACCGGTCACCAGCGCCAAGGCCATGCCGATGAAGGCGGCACGGCTCAACAGGCGAGCGGTTCTCATCTGTCTGCCTCTCGATCGCGCGGCAGGGAACCTGCGCGGACACCGGGAAGGGCGGGTGCGCGCGGGCGGCCGGGGGCGCGTACCCGGTCGCCCTTGCACCTTTGCGTGCCGGCGTCCCGAAAAGGTCATTCAAGCTGGGTATCCAGCGCATTTATGGTCGGTTGCGGAGAGTGGTCGACAGGGCCGGTGGACGGGGTCTGAACTGCGGAGATCGTGTTGGTGAAAGTTGCCTCGACAACAGGTTTTCCCATAGTGCGAAACGAACTGTGAACTGGTGAAAGGGAGTGTTCGGCGGAAAAGGACATAACCGGAAAACGGCGGGTGTGCCCTGTTCGGGGACACACCCGCCGTTTTCCGTCAGGCGACTAGCCGATGGTGAAGTCGTCCGCGAAGATCGACGGCTGGCCGTACCAGCCGTGCACGTACACGGTGACCGTGCCCGAGGAGTTGGTGGTGAACGGGACGGACAGCTGCGTCCAGTCGCTCGCCGAGGTCCACGCGCTGGCGGTCGCCCCGCCGCTCACGCCGATGAACGCGTAGTTGCCGCGCACCCAGCCCTTGAGCGTGTACGCCTTGTTCGGCGTGAGGGTGACCGTCTGCGACGCCTGGCCGTTGCCCGACCCGTTCGGCGTCACCTGGAGCGCGTGCGTGCCGGAGTGGGCCGGGGTGCTGACGATCGTGTCGCCGGGGGCCGTCCACGGGGTGAGCCCGCCGTCCTCGAAGCCGCCGTTGACCACCACGCCGCCGGGCACGGCGCCCTTGACCTTCACCGCGAACGAGGCGGAGTGCGTGGCCGACGGGCTGGTGCCGGTGACGGTGAACGTGTAGTCGCCGGGGACCGCCGTGGCCGCCGCCGCGACGGTCAGCGTGGCCGAACCGCCGGCCGTGACGCTCGACGCCGACAGGGTCGCGGTGAGACCGGTACGCGCCGGTCCCGCCGTGAGGGTCACCGTCTCGGCGGTGCCGGACGCGACGGTCGTGCCGACCGTCGCGGTGGTCGACGCGCCGGGGTCGATCGCCGCCGAGGACGGGTTGACGCCCAGCGTGAAGTCGTTGACCGGGTTCGGGGTCCCGCCACCGCTGAACGGCGCGAAGATCTTGGTGAACTCCCAGGTGCTCTGCGGGATGCCGGAGCAGTTGTCCGCCGCCGAGCCGCCGGGGCAGCCGCCGTTGTCGCGCTGGAGGGCCCAGAACGACAGGGTGTTGATGCCCTTCGCGATCGCCCAGTCGTACACGGTGCGGGCGTCGGCGATCTGGAAGGTCTCGCCGGGGCCGTAGTCGTCCACGCCGATCATCTCGGTCACGCCGACCATCGCCCACCGCTGGGCTTCGGTCTTGCCCGGCCACAGCTGGCCGATCTGGTTGACCAGGCCCTGCGCGGCGGTCTTGGTGTCGTTGGCCATCTGGTGCTGCTGGCCGTCGTAGTAGTCGAACGTCATCAGGTTCACGACGTCGATGCGGGCGTTGTTGGTGACCGCGTTGCGCAGCACCGCGAGGCCGCTGGGCGCGAGGCCGGTCGGCGTGGTGGGCAGGGTGTAGGAGAACTGGATGCTGCGGCCGTTGGCCGCCGCCCAGTCCTGGGTCAGCTTGATCGCCTTGTTGCGGCGGTCGATGCCCGCCGCGTTGTCCAGCGCCTCGACCTCGATGTCGAGGTCCAGGCGGCTCACGTCGTAGGTGGTGATGACGCTCTGGAACGCGGCGGCGATCTTCGCCACGTCCGTGCAGCTGTCGGCGATCTCGGTGCCGTTGTGGTCGGCGGTGTAGCCGCCGAACGACGGAATGGCGTCGCCGCCGTTGGCGCGCAGGGTGTTGATCTCGTTGCCGAACACGCTCTGCGAGATCGGCATCCCGGCGTCGCCGTTCCACAGCGGCGTGCAGGAACCCTTGGCCGCGGTCTGGAGGAACGCGAAGGTCAGGTACTTGGCGCCGGACTGCTGGGCGAGGGTGGCCGGGTTCTCGCCGGTCCACGCCTCGAAGTAGGGCGCGAACACCCGTGCGGGCAACGGCTTGGCCGCCGCCTTGGCGGGCGCGCCGGCGGCCGTCGGTATGAAGGACAGGGAGGTGAGCAAGGCCACCAGGAGTACGAGGACTCTGGACGGACGCATGTGCGCTCCAGGCAGGGGAAGGGACGCGGGCCCGGTAGGGGTCCGGCGGTGGCGACCGGCCATCAGAATTGGACTAGACCATAAGGGTTGTCAAGACGTCTCGCGGTATGCGGCATACGTCGTGAAATGTCCGCTGTCGTGCGATAAGTCCACTGTCGAGTCCACTGTGGACTAAACGCCGACGTGGGCCGGTTCGTCGCGCCGGGCGCGCCCCAGCAGAACCTGGCGCTGGGCGGCGAGCACCACGCCGAAGTACAGCACCAGGGTCGCGCTGCCCGCGCCCGGCGTGACCAGGCGTTCCACCAGCAGGTGCTGGCCGATGCCGACCAGCCACAGCACCGCGGTGAGCCACGTGCCCTGCCGCATCGCGCGGCCGCCGTCGCGCCACAGCCGCATCGTGAACGCCCGCAGCCCGGCCAGGCCGACCCCGATGCCGAGGCTGAGCACCAGCAGCAGCACGTCGGCCACCGTGGGCGTGACGTGCGCGAAGAACTGCCCCGCCCCGATCGCGCCGACCACCACCAGCACCAGCGCCAACCGCGACCGCTCGCGCACCGGCCGCGCCGTGAGCTGCCGCACCAGCAGCCAGCCCAGCACCAGCGCCGCCACCACCAGGTTCATCTGTTCCACCGTCGTCCTCCAGTTCGAAGTTCCCGCGTTCCACGGTGCGCCGGGCCGCGCGCGGGCGGATCGGCCCGGTGGGTGGAGATTCGGGTGGAGACGCGCCGCCGCGACGGCCGCGCGCCCGGTCGGCGACGATGATGGGAACCGTGACGACACCTGTCAGGCACCAGTCGGCGGTGCAGCGCGCGCTGCGGGTGGGCCTGAACGCGGCGGCCATCGTCGCGGCCGTGCTGGCGCAGTTCGGCGGCGACCGGCCGGCGACCGCGCCCACGCTCGCCGCGCTCGCGGTGTGGGCGGTGCTCACCCCGGCCGGGCGGGCACTCCCGCAGCCGTGGCGGGCGCTCGGGTGGACCGCGGTCGTCGTGCTCGCCGCGATCGGCGTGGCCGGCGGGTCGGTGGCCGCGCCGATCGCGCTGGCGGCCGGGCTGTTCGCGGTGGCGTCGGCGGTGGACGTGCCGCCGCTGTGGCTGGCCGGCGCGGTCGCGCTCGGCGCGGTCGCGTACGTGCTCGGCGGCGGCCTGTCCGAGCCCGACCCCTACGGCGTGCTGCTGACCACGGCGGTCGCCGCCGTCATCGGGTTCCTGAGCCGGCAGAGCGCGCTGGAGCGGCGCACGCAGCTCGCGCTCGCCCAGCGCAGGGCCGACACGGCGGTGCTCGGCGAACGTGCCCGGATCGCCCGCGACCTGCACGACGTGCTCGCGCACACGCTCGGCGGCCTGGTGCTGCAACTCGACGCGCTCGACGCCGTGGCGACCGCCCGCGACGCCGGGGGCGACGTGCTGACGCGCGTGCGGCGGGCGCGGGACCTCGCGGCGGACGGCCTGGACGAGGCCAAGCGCGCGGTCGACGCGCTGCGCGGCTTCCCCGGCCCGCTCGACGTCACGCTGGCCGCGTTGGTCGACCGGCAAGCGGCGGCCGGCGCGGACGTCGCCCTCGTGGCGCACGGCGACTTCGCGGACGTGCCCGGGTCGGTGGCCGACGTGCTCGGCTCGATCGCCGTCGAAGCGCTCACCAACGCCCACAAGCACGCGCCCGGCCGGCCGGTCCGGGTGGACCTGCGCGCGGACCGCGAGGTGGTGCGGCTGCGGGTCGACAACCCCCGGACCGCCGACGCGGCCGGTCTCGGCCACGGGCTGCGCGGGATGCGCGAACGGGCCGGGCTCGTCGGCGCGACGGTGACCGCCGGGCCGGACGGCGACCGCTGGGTCGTGGCGTGCGAGGTCCGGCGTGACGCCTGACGGCCCGATCCGGGTGCTCGTCGCCGACGACCAGGCCGCCGTGCGCGACGGGCTGGTGACGATCCTGGAGCACACCGACGGGATCACCGTGGTCGGCGTCGCCGAGGACGGCGCGCAGGCGGTCGACCTGGCCGCCCGGCTCGCGCCCGACGTGGTGCTGATGGACCTGCGGATGCCGGGCGTGGACGGGGTCGAGGCGACCGCCGCCATCGTCGCCTCCGGCGGGGGAGCGGCGGTCCTGGTGCTCACCACCTACTCGGACGACGCCTCGATCGTCGGCGCGCTGCGCGCGGGCGCGTCCGGCTACCTGACCAAGAGCGCCGGACGGGCCCAGATCGTCTCCGCGATCACCGCGACCGCGCACGGCCACAGCACGTTCGCGCCCGAGGTCACCCGGACGGTCGTGCGCGGCCTGACCGCCCGGACCCGGCTGGAGGAACTGGCCCGCCGCCACCACCTGACCGAGCAGGAGACGACCGTGCTGGACCTGATCGCGCGCGGACGCGCCAACCGGGCCATCGCGGAGAGCCTGTTCATCAGCGTGGCCACGGTGAAGACCCACGTGAACAACCTGTTCGGCAAGCTCGGCGTGCGCAACCGGGCCGAGGCCGCCGCCCTGGTCGAAGGCGGGCGGTGACCGGTCAGGGCGCCTTGTCCAGCAGGTACGCGTCACGCGCGTCCAGGTCGCCCCGGTAGTAGTACAGCCGGAACTCCTCCGCCGTCCCGGCCACGCCGAACCGGTACGCGCACCCGGCCTCGACCACGACCACCAGGTCGCCGCCGACCGGCAGCCCGCCCGGTGCCCCCGCCCCGGTGCTCGGCCCGGTGTTCGGTTCGGTGCGCCAGGTCCCCTTGCCGGACTTCGGGTCGCGGTCGGCCGGGCACTCGACGCCGGTCGACTCGGCGGTCTTGTCCGCGTTGAGCACCAGCGCCGCCCCCGACTCGTCCACCCACCGCCCGACCAGCGCCGACTCCGCCACGGCGGGCGAATCCGGCAGCGACTCGTAGCGGCGGTCCAGGCACCCCGTCAGCAGCAGCACCGCGACCGCCGCCCACACCACGTTGCTCCCCACGCGACGATCATCGCGCACCGCCGCTGAGCGGATTCTCAGCCGACGTCGGCGAGCACGTAGACCCACGCCCGGTCACCGGACCGCAGCGGCACCAGGACCCGCGTGTAGTCGGCCACCTCGTACGCGTCGGCCGCCGCCAGGTCCTCGTCGGTCACCGCGAACACCGTCCCGGGCACGCCCGCCGCGCCGTCGGCCGGCACCAGCACCGGGTGCCGGTCGCTGCCGCTGGTCGCGATGACGTGCGGGTCGGTGATGACGACCTCGCCCAGCGAGTAGCCGGCGATCTCGTCGTCGCGGCCGGGCAGCTCGCGGCCGAACACGGTGCGCTGCACCTCGGCCAGGCGGAGGGTGCCGTAGGAGAACAGGAGAGCCGACATGGCGGTATCCCAGCACACCCCGGTGCTGTGACCTGCGCCGCACGCGGAGGGCAGGTTGGTGCCAACCCCTCCCGTCCCGGGCGGTCCCCGGTCGATGATCGAGACCGTGCGGTACCCGTGGAAGGTGGGGGACTCGGGGTGAAGGCAGCGCTCGTGCTGGTGCTGGGGGCGATGGCGGTCGCGTTGCTGTTCGCGATCGGCGCGCTGGCCGTGAAGGCGTTCGGCGGGCTGTCGGACGTGGTCCCGCAGGTCGTGGACGCGGTGGGGCGCGGCGAGCCGGTCGCGCTGGTGGGTGTCGGCGCGGTCGTCGTGCTGCTGGTCGTGCTGGTCGCGGTGTGGGCCGGCGCCCGGCCCGGCGGGGTGTACCGCAAGGGCCATTGGGAGACCAGGGGCGAAGACCGGGTGTGGATCCCGGACGACGAACGCTGAGGGGACGACCGTGGTCGCCGTGGGAATCCTGGTCGCGTTGGCGGCGGCGACGGCCGTGTGGTGGCTGGTCGGCCGGTCGCGGCAGGCCCGCACGCCGGAGTGCGTCGGCTGCCGGCACCCCTACCGCGCGCACTCGGTGCTCGGCGGTCCGTGCCGGGTGGCGGAGCCCGAACCGTGCCGGTGCGCGGGCTACCTCGAACTGCCGGGGCGGACCCACCGGGGCGCGGTCGTGCCGGAAGCGGCCGTGCGGCCGTTGCGCCGGCTCGCCGACCAGTACCAGCCCGGGACCCCGGCGCACCGGGTCCTGGTCGACCTGGTGGCCCGGCGGGACCGGCTGATCGGGCTCGGGCCGGACGTGGCGCCCGACGCGCTCCCCGACGACGTGCGGCGGGTGGGTTGGCTGGAAGTGCTGGGACGGCGCGACCGGTTGGCGCTGCGGTGCGTGCGCGAGGTCCTGGGGTCGGTCGGCAGCCGGGAACTCCCGTTCCGGGGGTGGCAGGAGGTCGACCCGGGCACGCCGCACGGCGCGGAGTGGGCGGCCCGCCTGCGCCCGGCCGGGCGGACGGCGGCCCACGAGATCGTCGACACCGGGCGGCGCGCGGGCCGGTGCCTGGTCGACCCGGACAGCGGCGCTCCGGTGATCCGGCGGCGCGGCGGGATCCTGCACGCCGCGGTGCCCGGACGGCTGCCCGGGGCGGAGGTGTTCGGCGAACTCGTCCTGGTGGACGTGGCGCACCTCGTGGCGGTCCGGCAGGCCATCTGGGTGCGGACGTCCTCCGGCGTGCTGCACCTCGCGCCGAGGGCGTCGGCCGGGCGGTGGTCGCCGCAGGAGTTGGCGGAGTTGGCGGGGTCACTGCTCGCCGACGCCGACACCGACACCGACCCGGCGGACCGGGTCGGTCGACGCGGACCGGCCCGGCGGGTGCCGGCCGACTTCTTCGACCGGCGATGGCTGTCCGGCGGGGTGTTCACCCGTGCGGAGCTGGCGGCCGTGCGGGATCAGAGCCGGCAGTAGTGCCTGCTGCCGCCGTCGGGCAGCAGGTCGTCGCGGGTCCAGCCCGGCACGCCGGTGCGACCGTTGCGCAGGTAGGTCCACGTGGCCGCGTCCTTGCCGCGGGTGTAGCAGTAGTAGTCCAGCTGGTCGGCCGGCTCGCTGGAACCGCGTGCGGCGCAGCCGAGGTCGGAGCCGGTGCGGATGCGCGCTCCGGCCGTCGAGCCGGTGATGTGGGAGATGGGGTCGAGGTCGCTGGGCGCCCCGCTGCCGCAGTCGGCGTGCCGGGGCGCGACCCCGTCGCCCTTCGGTGCCGCGCCGGCCGGTGCCGCGAGCAGCGCGGCGGGCACGGCGACGGCGGCCACGGCCGCGGCGACCCTGCTGATCGTGTTCATCGAATCCCCCCTGGAATTGATCGGGTCGAGTGGAATCGACCTTCCTCCCTGTGGGTGAACCTGACCAGAATGTTGCGTCCCGACGAAAGTTCGCGACAACAATGTGCCCAGGGGGAAGCTACTTCACGGGGGGAATCCGTGTTGCGCGTCATATTCACCACTGACGACCTGGTGCGCACAACCGTGGCACCGACCGCCGACCCGTTGTGGGAGGTGGTGCTGGGCGGTTGTCGGCTGCGTGACCGCGATCGCCCGGCCGCATTTCACGAGTGGGCGCTGGAAGTGCGCCGGAGACTCGATTCCCGCAGTCCGGCGGTGCGCGTGCTGCACCTGCTCTCGCCCGCTCCGGACCTGCTCACGCCACCCGAGGGGGCGGCCGGGCTGGAGGAGGGGCTGGCCGCGCTGCGGGCCACGCCGGCGCACCGGGTCCGCGCGGAATTGGGCAGGTTCGGGCCGGTGCCGGAATGGGTGAGGCCGTTGGCCACCGGTGATCGGCGGGCGCTGGGGGTGCTCGCGGACATGCTCCGCCATCTGCATTCCCGGCTGGTCGCGCCGTATTCCGAGGAGATCCGCGAAAGCGTGAACGCCGATCGCGCGCGGCGGGCCCGCGACCTGGTGGACGGGGGCGTGCACGGCCTGCTCGCCGGGCTCGGCCCGTACGCCCGGTGGCAGCCGCCGGTGCTGGAGGTCGATCACCCGGAGGAACGCGAACTCCCGTTGCGCGGGCGTGGCCTGCGGCTGGTCCCGTCGTACTTCGGCAGGCGGCGGCCGAGCACGCTGGCCGACCCGGCGGCGCCGCCCGTGCTGGTGTACCCGCTGGAGGACGGCGACCGGTGGAAGGGCGCGCAGGCGCGCAACCTCGACGCGTTGCTGGGGCCGACCCGCAGCGCGGTGCTGGAGTGCGCGCGGACCGGCGCGGGCACGACGGAACTCGCCCGGCGCGTCGGCACGTCACCCGCGTCGGTCAGCCGGCACACCGGCGTGCTGCGGGCCGCCGGACTGCTGCGGACCAGTCGCTACGGCACGCAGACCGTGCACTCCCTCACCGTGCTGGGGGAATCGCTGCTGGCAGGCCGCCAGCGGTAGCCGGGCATTCGGGGACTTGTACAGAGGGTGTTCGTCTGATCACCATGGGTGTATGGAGCCCCTGCGCCTGGACCAGCACGGCCACGACATCCACGCCGAGATCGCCCGGTTGCGCGCACGCGGCCCGGTGACCCCGGTCGAACTGCCCGGCGGCGTCCTCGCCTGGTCGGTCACCCGGTACGACCTGGTCAAGCGGCTGCTCGCCGATCCCCGCGTGTCCAAGGACGCCCGCCGGCACTGGTCGGCGTGGCGCGCGCAGGAGATCCCGGACGACTGGCCGCTGCACATCTGGGTGTCGGTGCGGAACATGTTCACCGCCTACGGTGCCGACCACAAGCGGTTGAGGTCGTTGGTGGCCAAGGCGTTCACCGTGCGCCGCACCGAGGCGCTGCGGGCCGGCGTCGAGGCGATCGCGGCCGACCTGCTCGACGAACTCGCCGCCGGGCCGGACGAGGCGGACCTGCGCGCCGGGTACGCCAACCCGCTGCCCATCGAGGTGATCTGCCGGCTCATCGGGGTGCCCGACGACGCCCGCCCGGGGCTGCGCCGGGCGGTGGACATCATCTTCGACACCGCCGCGACGCCCGAGCGGGCCGCGGCCAACCAGCTCGACGTCTACCGCATCCTGGACGGCCTGGTCGCCACCCGCCGCCGGGACCCGCGCGACGACCTCACCAGCGAGCTGATCGCGGTCCGCGACGAGGACGACGGCCGGCTGACCGAGACCGAGCTGGTGGACACCCTGATCCTGTTCATCGCGGCCGGCCACGAGACCACGGTCAACCTGCTCGACCACGCGATCGCCGCGCTGCTCACCCATCCCGACCAGCTCGCCCTGGTCCGGTCCGGCGAGCGGTCCTGGCGCGACGTGGTCCAGGAGACGCTGCGCTGGCAGCCCCCGGTCGCGAACCTGCCGCTGCGCTACGCGGTGGAGGACCTGGAGGTGGACGGCGTGACGATCCGGCGCGGCGACGCGATCCTGGTCTCCTACGCGGGGGCGGGCCGCGACCCCGCGCTGCACGGCCCGACCGCCGACGGCTACGACCTCGCCCGCGCGGACAAGGCGCACCTGTCGTTCGGGTACGGCGTGCACTACTGCCTGGGTGCTCCGCTGGCGCACCTGGAAGCCGAGATCGCGCTGCCCGCGCTGTTCGAGCGGTTCCCGGACCTCGAACTCGCCGTGCCGCCGGGGGAGTTGCGGCCGGTGCGGTCGTTCATCTCCAATGGTCACGACAGCCTGCCGGCCCGGCTGCGGCGGCGGGGCGCGGGCACCTGACCCGCGCGGGTCAGCGGAGGCGCTGTTCGAGGGCGTCGGCGATCGCGGCGGCGCTGACCCAGTGGTCGGCGGCGCGGGCGCTCGCGGGCAGGTCGATGGTGGCCAGCGGCGGTTCGGCGAGGTGGATGTCGGGGCCGGCGGGGTAGAGGCGCAGGGTGGTCGCGCCGGGGTGCAGGGGGAGCACGGCGGGGGTGTCGTCGACGGTGCAGGCCAGGGCGATGACCTGGTGGTCGTCCGCCGCCGGGTCGACCCGGACCTGGTCGGTGCGGACCTCCACGCCCTTGCCGGCCAGCAGGGCGGTGACCGCGTCGGCGAGGCCGTCGCTGGCGGCGATGAGGCGGGCCCGGCGGAGGATGTCGGCGTAGTGGGCGGTGTGCTCGTCGGCCTGGCCGTCGGGTGCCGCGGTGCGGAGTTCGGTGAAGCGGGCGCGGGCGTCCTGCTCGACGCGGGCGAGGTCGACGGTCTTGGCCATGCCGGGTGGTGCTCCTGCCTTGCGGTGCTCGTGGTGACGACAGACTGTACGTCGCCGCACCGCAAAAGTGCGGACAGGAGTGGTGTGTCGGTACACCCTTTCGGGGGTACGGGGGCGTCCGTCCGGTCAGCCGCGCGGGCCGAGGAACAGGCCCCCGCTCGCGTCGATCACCTGGCCGGTGACCCAGCGGGCGGCGTCGGAGGCGAGGAACGCGACCACGTCGGCGACGTCGTCGGGCTCGCCGAGCCGGTCGAGCGCCGTGCTCGCGGCGATGAGGTCGGCCAGGCCCGGCGCGGCGAAGGCGTCCCAGTTGGTCGCGGTGCGGGTCGCGCCGGGCGCGACGGCGTTCACCGTGATGCCCCGGACCCCGGGTTCGTTGGCCAGGGTGCGGCTCATCGTCTCGACCGCGCCCTTGGTCATGGCGTTGTCGACGAGGACGTCGAGCGGCCGGCCGGCGAGGCCGGCCTCGACTCCGGCGAAGAGGGTGTCGACGTCGCCCGCCACGCCCAGTTCCGCGCGGACGGCGAACGCGCTGCCGCCGGCGCGCCCGATCTTGGCGACGGTCGCCGCCGCGCCGTCCCGGTCCGTGCCGTAGTGCACCGCGACCGCGGCCCCCATCCCGCCGAGCCGGGTCGCGATCGCCCGTCCGATGCCGCGCGAGGCCCCGGTCACGAGAGCCGTCCGTCCGGTCAGGTCGCTTATGTTCTCCCCTGAGGTGTGAGCAGCCACCGTCATGGTAGTGACTACCACTGAGGTAGTGTCTACCAGATGACCGAGCGGCACTCCACGCTGCGGGCGCGGCGGCGGGCCGAGACCCAGCGCACGATCCAGCACCACGCGGTGCGGCTGTTCACCGAACGCGGCTACGACGCCACGACCGTGACCGAGGTGGCCGAGGCCGCCGGCGTGTCACCGATGACCGTGTACCGGCACTTCCCGACGAAGGAGGACCTGGTGCTCGTCGACCGGCACGGCGAGCTGATCGCGCGGCGCGTCGCCGCCTCGTCCGCCGCCGACCCCTTGGTCCGCCGGATCGGCGGCGCGCTGGTCGACGCCGCCGGGACGTTGACCGGCGGCCCCGGGGCGGACGGGACCGGGCCGACCGTGCAGGCCGAGTTCCTGCTGGCCCGCCTGCGGCTGATGATCTCCACCCCCGCCCTGCGGGCCAGGCACCTCGACAACCACTACGCCCTCCAGCAGGCGATCGTCGGCGCGCTGGGCGACGACGCCGGCGACCCGGACCGGGCGTTCCACGCGGGCGCGGCGGCCGGTGCCTGCCTGGCCGCCCTGCACGCGGCCCTGGTGCGGTGGGCGCAGGACGACGGGCGGACCGGGCTGGCCGACCTGGTCGCGCGGGCGCTCACCGCCGCGTTCGGCGCGGACGTCCTGGCCCGGCAGGGGTGAGCGGACGTCACCCGTCCGGTGGGATTCCGCCGCCGTCCGCGAGTCGGGCCGCACCGGGGTCGCGGGCGCGGTGAAGCATGGGCGCGGCTTGCCGGACGACGGGGTTCGCGGGCGCGTGAGGACCACAGCGGAAGGACCCACCGACTATGTCTTCGGAAGCCGCCCGGCGCATCGAGTTGTTCTTCGAACTCCTCGACGTGGACGGCAACGGCCGCATCGACGCGCACGACTTCGTGCTGCTGGCCGACCGGCTCGTCCGGTCGGTGCCCGGTGCCCGTCCGGACGCGCGGGAGGCGCTCGTGATGGCGTGCGGTTCGTTCTGGGCGGCGCTGGCCGCCGAGTCCGACGCCGACGACGACGCGACCGTCACCGCCGACGAGTTCCGCGCGTCGGTGACCTCCCCGGACCAGTTCGCCGACGTCATCGAGGAGTACGCGGAGGCGGTCAGCCGGTTCGGCGACCCGGACGGCGACGACGTCGTGAGCCGCCACGACTTCGTGGCGATGACGGCCGCGGCGGGCTTCGACCGCGAGAAGTGCGAGGAGCTGTTCGACGTCCTGAGCGAGACGCCCGACCGGCTCGCGCGCGACGTCTGGGCCGAGTGCATCCGCGACTACTACACCGGGACGAAGGAAACCACGCCCGGCAACGTGATGGTCGGCTGAAGCCGCCGGAGGGCCCTCAGCGGGCCGGGCGCTCGTAGATGATCTCCAGGCCGTCCTCGTCGTCCCACTGCTCGCCGTTCTCCACGAACCCGTACTGGGCGACCAGCCGGTACGAGGCCACGTTGTCCGGGCTGATGGTCGCCCGGACGGTGCGCACGTCGGGCTCCTCGGCGGCACGCCGCAGCAGCGCTTCGAGGGCGGCACGGGCGTAGCCGCGCCGGCGGTGCTCCGGGTGCACCGCGTAGCCGACCTCCACCATGCCGTCCTCGTCGGGCGGCCCGTGGTAGCCCGCCCGCCCCACGGCCAGGCCGTGCCGCTCGTCCCAGATCACGCCCGTCACCCACGCGGCGCTGGCCGGGTCCTGCTCGGCCTGGAGGTGCCGCATCCGCCACACGCCACGCCACTCGGGCCCGGCGAAGTAGTCCGGCAGCGCCACCGGGGCGGCGTCGTTCGCCGCCGCCGCGTCGCCCGCCGCCAGCGCCCGGAACACCGGCCCGGTCAGGTGCACGATGCGGACCTCGGGGGTCACGCCCGCCGCTTCGGCCGGTTGACCTTCATCAGGTCGACGTCCGTCGCGGACGCCCGCAGGTCGCGGAAGTCCACCCCGAACTCCTCGACCGCCCGCGCGGCCAGGGTGAGCGCGCGGTCGCACACCGCGCGGTCGGTGTCGGCGACCTCGGCCCGCAACTGCACGCGGTAGCTGAAGAAGTCGAGGCCCCGGTCGTAGGACAGCGCGCCCTGCTCGGAGAACCCGTTGGTGAGCACGCCGTGCGCGTCGACCTCGGCCAGCAGCCGGGCGCGCCCCGCGTCGTCCAGGTCGGTGAACCGGCCGCGCACCATGACCCGGTAGGTGTGTTCCGCCATCTGCTCTCCACTGTCGCCCACGTGCTCCGGTCGCACATGCTCGATCAAGTGGACTCGCGCCGCAAACGGATATCCCCCGCGACGTCGGCGGGGCGCCACACCGGGTACGGGACGCCGGCCAGCCGGTTGAGCACCCAGCCCGTCACGGTCAGCAGCACGACCCCGACCATGACGACGGCCAGGTGCGCGGGCGTGTGCAGCACCCCGAGCGCGACGATCAGCGTGGTGGCCCCGGCCGGCGGGTGCGGCAGGCCCGACCACACCATGCCGGCGCACGTCAGGGTCAGCGCCAGCACCGCCGCCCCGGCCCTGGTCCACGTCACGTGCTCCAGGTCCGCCGGGACCTCCCACAGCCCGAACGCGGTCAGCCCCACCGCGCCGGACAGCACGCCCACCAGGTGCCCGGACAGCGTGTTGCGGGGACTGGCCGCCGGGTGCGCCGGCGTGGCGAACAGCAGGTACGCGGTCGGCCCCAGGGACGGGAACACCAGCGGCACACCGGCCACCACGGCCAGCGCCCCGATGAGCAGGGTCGCGAGCAGCACGCTCACCGCCGGGCGCAGGGCCGCCCTCACCGCTCCTCCCAGCCACGCGGGGCCGGTCGCGCGGCGGGCCGGTCGTCCCGGCTGCGGTAGACCAGGTAGGGCCGCACGAGGTAGCGCACCGGCGCGCTGAACGCGTGCACCAGGCGGCTGAACGGCCACAGCGCGAACAGCGCCATCCCGAACAGCACGTGCAGCCGGTAGACCAGCGGCACGTCCCGCATCAGCGCCGGATCCGGTTGCAGCAGCAGGATTCCCCGGAACCACGGCGAGATGGTGGCCCGGTAGTCGTAGCCGCCGCCCAGACCGTTGGTGAGCACGGTCGCCGCCATGCCCAGCAGCAGCGCCCCCACCAGCACCGGGTACATCAGCAGGTCGTCGCGGCTGGTCGCCTGCCGCACGGCGGGCACCCGCCACCGCCGGTAGAGCAGCACCGCCAGCCCCGCCGCGGTGGCCGCGCCGGTCAGCCCGCCCAGGGTGAGCGACCCGAAGTGGTACGCCTCGTCGGACACCCCCAGCCACCGGGTCAGCGCGGCGGGCACGAGCAGCCCGGCGACGTGCCCGCCGACCACGAACAGCAGTCCGAAGTGGAACAGCGGGCCGCCGACCCGCAGCAGCCGCGACTCGTGCAGCTGGGAGCTGCGGGTGGTCCAGCCGAACCGGTCGTGCCGGTAGCGCCACACCGTGCCGCCGACCAGCAGCAGGATCGTCAGGTAGGGCGCGACCACCCAGAGCAGCAGGTCGAGGGTCACCGGGGCCTCCCCGCGGTCGGGTAGCCGAGCAGGACCGGTTCCCGGCCGACCTGCTCCACGCCCTCGTCGCCGGCGACCGGCCGGGCGTCGTCGCGCGCGGGCAGGGTGTCCAGCACCGCCGCCACGACCGGCGCGTACGGCGTGCCCAGCGGCACGAGGTTGCGGTGCAGCAGCGCGACGGCGGGCCGGAACCCGGCCAGCAGCCGCCGCCCGGGCGTGCCGGTGCGGGCCGCGAACTCCAGCAGGACCGGCAGGTAGTCGGGGAGTTCGCCCTCGGCGAGCAGGAAGCCGTGCCGGCGGTACTCGTGCTTGACCGAGGCCAGCGAACCGCCCCGGCGGCGGGTGTCGCCGTCGGTGTACCAGGTCAGGTGCAGGCACCGGTCGGCCTTGGTGTCGAACACCTCGACGTAGTGCCGCGCGGCCTCGACCGGCGGCACCCGCTCCAGGTGGTCGAGCAGCCCGGCCACGCCCGGCGCGGGCACCTCGTCCAGGCAGCGGCGCAGCAGCGGCAGCAGGTGGCGCACCTCGTCGGGGTAGTGCAGGCAGTGCGACGCCAGCTGGTGCAGCACCCGGCGGCGGTTCACGACGGCCCGTCCAGGGTCGGGAACATCCCGGCGGGACGTTCGCCGTCGCGCCAGACGAACAGGTCCGTGCGGCCGGCGGCGGGCGTCTTCCCGTCGTCGAGCCCGGGGACGCCGTCGAGGCTGCACGCGGTCGCGATGCCTTCGAGGTCGTGCGCCTGCCCGACCCCGGAGGTCGGGATCACGTACCGGTCGTCGTACTTCGCGATCGCCAGCAGCCGGTAGAGCGACTCGGTCGTCTCGGCGGTCATCCCCACCGCGGCCGGTCCGCGCGGGTCGGCCGGCTCGCCGAGGTTGACCGAGCGCATGTGGGACCGCATGGCCGCGAGCCTGCGCAACGCCAGCCGCACCGGCTCCTGGTCGCCCGCCGTGAACAGCCCGGCCAGGTAGTCCAGCGGGATGCGCAGGGCGTCGATCGCGCCGAAGAGGTTGTCCGCGTCCTCGCCGTCGAAGCCGGTCGACGCCACGGCGTCCACCACGGGCGAGAGCGGCGGGACGTACCAGACCATCGGCATGGTCCGGTACTCCGGGTGCAGCGGCAGCGCGATCCGGTGCTCGACGATCAGCGAGTACACCGGGGAGCGGCGCGCGGCGGTGATCCAGTCGTGCGGGATGCCCGCGCGTTCGGCCGCCGCCGCGACCGACGGGTCGTGCGGGTCCAGGAACACCCCGAGCTGCGCCTGGTAGAGCCGCTGCTCGTCGGGCTCGCTCGCGGCCTCGCCCACGCGGTCGGCGTCGTAGAGCAGGACGCCGATGTACCGCAGCCGCCCGACGCACGTCTCCGCGCACACCGTCGGCAGGCCGATCTCCAGCCGGGGGTAGCAGAACGTGCACTTCTCGGCCTTGCCGGTCTTGTGGTTGAAGTAGACCTTCTTGTACGGGCAGCCGGTCACGCACATCCGCCAGCCCCGGCAGCGGTCCTGGTCGACCAGCACGATCCCGTCCTCGGACCGCTTGTACATCGCGCCGGACGGGCAGGACGCCACGCAGGACGGGTTGAGGCAGTGCTCGCAGATCCGGGGCAGGTAGAACATGAACGACTGCTCGAACTCGAACTTGATCTCCCGTCCGAGCTTCTCCACCACCGGGTCGGCGGGCGCGTGCTCGGGCGCGCCGCCCAGGCTGTCCTCCCAGTTGGGGCCCCAGCGCACGTCGGTCGGCGCGCCGGTGACCGCCGACAGCGGCCGGGCGGTCGGGGTGTCGTCGCCCAGCGGCGCGTCGGTCAGGTTGCGGTAGTCGTAGGTCCACGGCTGGTAGTAGTCCTCCAGCGCGGGCAGGTCCGGGTTCGCGAACAGCGACAGCAGCCGGCGCACCCGGCCGCCGGAGGCGAGTTCCAGCCGGCCCCTGCGCAGCCGCCACCCGCCGTGCCAGCGGTCCTGGTCCTCGTACCGGCGCGGGTAGCCCTGGCCGGGTTTGGTCTCGACGTTGTTGAACCAGGCGTACTCGACGCCGCCCCGGTTGGTCCAGGTCTGCTTGCAGGTGACCGAGCACGTGTGGCACCCGATGCACTTGTCCAGGTTCATGACCATGGCCAGTTGCGCCATCACGCGCATCAGTAGGTCACCTCCTGGCTCCGCCGGCGCAGCACGGTGACCTCGTCGCGCTGGTTGCCGGTGGGGCCGTAGTAGTTGAGCGCGAAGCTGAGCTGCCCGTAGCCGCCGATCAGGTGGGTGGGCTTGATCTGCAGGCGGGTCAGCGAGTTGTGGATGCCGCCGCGCTTGCCGGTGGTCTCGCTCTTGGGCACGTTCACCGTGCGCTCCTGCGCGTGGTACATGAACACCGTGCCGGTGGGCATCCGGTGCGACACGATCGCCCGGGCCACCACGACGCCGTTGCGGTTGACCGCCTCCACCCAGTCGTTGTCCGACACGCCGATCGCCGCCGCGTCGGCCGGGCTGATCCAGAACGCCGGCCCGCCCCGGGACAGCGTCTGCATGATCGGGTTGTCCTGGTACTCGGAGTGGATGGACCACTTCGAGTGCGGGGTGAGGTAGCGGACGGTCACCTCCGGGCCGTCGGGTCCCAGCCGGGGTTCGCCGAACAGCCGGTGCAGGTCCAGCGGCGGTCGGTACACCGGCAGCTGCTCGCCGATCTCGGCCACCCAGTCGTGGTCGAGGAAGAAGTGCTGGCGGCCGGTGAGCGTGTGCCACGGCTTGAGCCGCTCGACGTTGATGGTGAACGGGGCGTAGCGCCGGCCGCCGGACTCGTCGCCGGACCACTCCGGGCTGGTCACGACGGGGGCCGGGCGGGACCGGGTGTCGGCGAAGGTGACCCGGTGCCCCCGGTGCCCGGCGACCATCTGCCGCAGCGGCTTGCCGACCCGCTCCTCCAGCGCGCGGAAGCCCTCGTCGGCGATGCGGCCGTTGGTCGTGCCGGACAGCGCCAGCACCGCGTCGGCGGCCTTGCGGTCGGTGTCCAGCAGCGGTCGCCCGGCCGCCGGGCCGCGCGCGGCGACGCCGTTGGACTCGGCCAGCCACGCCAGTTCCGGCCCGACCTCCACGGTCCAGCCCTTGGTGGTCACGCCCTGCTTGTCCAGCACCGGCCCGAGCGCGGCGAGCTTCGCGGCGATCGCGGTGTAGTCCCGTTCCACGACGGTGAGCACCGGGAACGTCCGGCCGGGCACCGGCTCGGTCTCGCCGGCGCGCCAGTCCCGCACCACCCCGCCGGGCTGCGCGGTCTCGCCGGGCGTGTCGTGCTGGAGCGCGGTGGCGACCAGGTCGCGCCGCACGCCCAGGTGCGTGCGGGCCAGCTCGGAGACCTTCTCCGCGATGGCGTGGAAGGCGTCGAAGTCGGTGCGCGCCTGCCACGGCGGGTCGACGGCGGCGTTGAACGAGTGGACGAACGGGTGCATGTCCGTGCTGGACAGGTCGTGCTTCTCGTACCAGGTGGCGGCGGGCAGCGTCACGTCCGCGAACAGGGTGGTGCTGGTCATCCGGAAGTCCAGCGCCAGCAACAGGTCCAGCTTCCCCTCGGGTTCCTCGTCCCGCCACCGCACGGACTTCGGCCGCTGGTCGGCGGGCGCCCGCGCGGCCCGGACCTCGGCGCCGGTGCCGAGCAGGTGCCGCAGGAAGTACTCGTTGCCCTTGGCCGACGAGCCCAGCAGGTTCGCCCGCCACACGGTCAGCACGCGCGGCCAGTTCGCCGGCGCGTCCGGGTCCTCGCAGGCGAACCCGACCTCGCCCGAGCGCACCCGGCCCAGCACGTGCGCGACCGGGTCGACGCCCGCCGCGTCGGCCTCGGCCACCAGGTCCAGCGGGTTGCGGTCGAACGTCGGGTAGGACGGCATCCAGCCCAGCCGCGCGGACCGGGCCAGGCAGTCCGACGCGGTCTGCCCGGCGAGCCCGCCCGCCGCGCCCGGCCAGGTCAGCGCGTCGGCGGTGAGCCGGTCGTAGCGCCACTGGTCGGTGTGGGTGTACCAGTAGGCGGTGCCGATCATCTGGCGCGGCGGGCGGTGCCAGTCCAGCGCGCCCGCGAGGGTGGCCCAGCCGGTCAGCGGCCGCACCTTCTCCTGGCCGACGTAGTGCGCCCAGCCGCCGCCGTTGCGGCCCTGGCACCCGGTGACCAGCAGCAGGGTCAGGAACGAGCGGTAGACCAGGTCGGAGTGGAACCAGTGGTTGGTGCCCGCGCCCATCACGATCATGCAGCGCCCGCCGGAGCGGACGGCGGTGTCGGCGAACTCCCGGGCGATGCGCGCGGTCCGCTCGGCGGGCACGCCGGTCAGCCGCCGCGCCCAGGCGGGCGTGCCGGGGGAGTCCGGGTCGTCGTAGCCGCGCGGCCACTCGCCGGGCAGTCCGTCGCGGCGCACCCCGTACTGCGCCAGCAGGAGGTCGAACACGGTGGTGACGGTCCGGCCCGCGACCACCCGGGTCGGCACGCCGCGCACGACCATGCCGGCCCGGCCGTCCGGTTCGTCGAACCGGGGCAGCGCCACCTCGACCGCCGGTCCGCCGAGGGCGGTCAGCGCGGGCACCACCCCGTCGAGGTCGAGGTTCCAGCGGCCGGGCTCGCCGTCGCGGCGGAAGCCCAGCGAACCGTTGGGCACCACGGGTTCGCCGGTCCGCTCGTCGAGCAGGACGGTCTTCCACTCGGCGCCGGGCCCGGTGTCGCCGAGGTCGGCGGCGGTGAGGAACTTGCCGGCGACCGGCACGCCGTCTCGCTCCTCCAGGGTGACCAGGAACGGCAGGTCGGTGAACTGCCGCACGTAGTCGGTGAAGAACGGGGTCGGCCGGTCCACGAAGAACTCGCGCAGCACGACGTGGCCCATGGCGATGGCGAGCGCGGCGTCCGTGCCGGGGTGCGGTGCCAGCCACTCGTCGGCGAACTTGGTCGCGTCGGAGTAGTCCGGCGAGCACACCACGACCTTCTGACCCCGGTACCGGGCCTCGGCCATGAAGTGCGCGTCCGGCGTGCGGGTCACCGGGACGTTGGAGCCCCACAGCACCAGGTACGCGGCGTCCCACCAGTCCGCGGACTCGGGCACGTCGGTCTGGTCGCCGAACACCTGCGGCGAGGCGGGCGGCAGGTCGGCGTACCAGTCGTAGAACGACAGCATGGGCGCGCCGATCAGCGCCATGAACCGGGAGCCGACGGCGTGCGAGACCATCGACATCGCCGGGATGGGCGAGAACCCGGCGATCCGGTCGGGGCCGTGCCGCGCGATGGTGTGCACGTGCGCGGCGGCGACCATCTCGACCGCCTCGTCCCAGGTGACCCGGACCAGCCCGCCCTTGCCCCGGGCGCGGTGGTAGACCCGGCGTTTGAGCGGGTCGTCCACAACGGACGCCCAGGCGGCCACCGGGTCGTCGTGCGCCCGGCGCGCCTCGCGGTACATCTCGACCAGCACGCCGCGCGCGTAGGGGTAGCGCACGCGCAGCGGCGAGTAGGTGTACCAGGAGAACGAGGCGCCGCGCGGGCAGCCGCGCGGCTCGTACTCCGGGCGGTCCGGGCCGGTCGAGGGGTAGTCGACGTCCTGGGTCTCCCAGGTGATGATGCCGTCCTTGACGAAGACGTTCCACCGGCACGACCCGGTGCAGTTCACGCCGTGCGTGGACGGGACGACCTTGTCGTGGCTCCACCGGTCGCGGTAGAACGCGTCGGCCTCCCGGCCGCCCCGGTGGAAGGCGGCGCGGAGGTCGTCGGCGACCTCGGCCTCGGTCAGGAACCGCCCCGCGGCCAGCAGCAGGTCGGCGGCCCGGACCCGGCCGGGGACCGTTTTTTCAGCGCGTTGGAATGCCGCGCACATGGGAAACTTCCTTCCCCCGATGTGATCTGCGATTGGCGCGAGTTGCCGCCATATAACTCTCGGTGATGGGGTGATCACAGGTGTATGTGATATAGATCACACTCATTCTCGTCATTTCCGCCCGGCCGTCCGGCGGCACTATTCCGGCGGCGCGGTTCGTCGGAATTGACCGCCTCGGTTCACCCGATGCGCGGCAGAGGCCGCGATGGTCGACCCTTACAATCGACAGGCGGCGCGAGACCGTGGAGAAAGGTCTGCCATGAGCGCCGAAGCACTTCTGCACGTCCGGGCCGCCGTGTGGGGCCGGTCCGAGAACAGGATCGCCGTGCTGCTGCTGGAAGGTCGCGGCAGCACGCCGTTCGACCCCCTGCGGCTCACCGCGAAGGGGCTGGTGCCGGTCACCGACGTGGCGCGGATCGCGGTGCCCGCCGTCCGCGCGTGGCGGGTTCGCGCGGAGCCGCCCGCCGCCGGGGTTCGGTGCTGGTGCTGGTGGGTGCGTCGCTGGGGGTCGTCGACCCGGAGCCGGGGAGCCGCCGCCGGCTGCTCGCGCGGGCCGCGGCCGCCGGTTCGCTGCTCGGCGGCGCCGTGCCGTTCTCCGAGGTCTCCGGAATGTAGGCGCACGTCCCGCGCCGGACTTCGCCGAACATTGTTCGCGACGTCGTCGGTGGATTCGCGGCGCTGATCCGGGCCCGCCGGAAGTCGTGGTCCGGATGGCGGTCACAAAAGGATGGCGGCCGAACGGAGGTGGAATTCCGGGTCAATCTGTCGGAATTGCCTGTTCCGTCAGGAAATGGGCGACCGCGCGCGCGAAACCGGCCGGGTCGTCGTCGTGGAGCCAATGGCCCGCCTCGGGGAACTCCACCAGCGCGGTGCCGGGACGGCGGTCGACCATTTCCCGCGCCAGCCACCCGGGCAGCAGCGGGCTCCGGCCGCCGTGCAGCACCAGCGCCGGGCACGTCGACCCGAGCCAGTCCGGCCACCAGTCGCCGACGCAGCCCTGCTGCACCGCCGCCATGTCGTCCCAGTCGAACAGCAGCCGCCAGCCGGTGCCGTCGCCGACCGCGCTCGCCATGAAGTACGCGCTGTCCGGCACGCGCGCCCCGATCGCGCGGGCCAACTCCTCGCGGGTCGGCGCGGCCGCCGGCCAACCCCGCACGTCCAGCACCGGGTGCGCGACCTCGGGCCGCCGCATCACCGGCCCGACGTCCTCCACCACCAGCGCGGACACCAGGTCCGGCCGGCGCGCCGCGAGCTGGTAGGCGGTGATCCCGCCCGACGAGTGCCCCAGCACCACCACCGGCCCGAGCCCGAGGTGGTCGAGCAGGTCGGCGGCGTCCCCGACGAAGTCGTCGCGGGTGTACCCTGCGGCCCGCCCGCTGCGGCCGTGGCCGCGCTGGTCGGGCGCGACGACCCGGGCCCGGCCCGCCAGGTCGGCGGCGAGCCGGGCGAACACCGCGCCGCGGCCGAACGTGCCGTGCAGCGCGAGCACGGGTGTCCCCGGGCCACCGGAATCGGTGTACGCCAACGCCGGTCGGTCCGCGCGCGTGAACATGAGCCCCATCGGGCCGAGGGTAGGCCCGCCGCGGTCGGGCGGCGGACCCACCCGGGTCACCACCCGGTCAGGCCGGGCACCAGACCTCCCAGGGCCAGCAGCGACAACGTGATCGCCACCGCGTAGTGCTCCAACGGCGTCAGGTCCCGCTCGCCGGTTTCCCTGCTGTGGCCCGCGAACAGGCCGAGGTACCCGCGCAGCACGGTGATCCCGTTGACCGCGACCGCCACCACCAGCGCCGCCACGACGAACGGCGCGGGGTGGTCGAGCAGCCGGTGGACGTTCGCGAAACCCGGCAGCAGCGGGAAACCCGCGAGCACCAGCCCGAACCCCAGGTACGCCACGGCGAGCCGCGGCGTCCGGGCCAGGTCGCCCGCCGGGGTGCCCAGCGACAGCGCGCCCCGCCGGGCGGTCAGCGCCGCCACCGTCATCGCCAAGCCGGTCGCGGCCACCACGGCGGCCGGCTGCGCGCCGTCCACCAGCACCACACCGTTGATGCTGACCAGCAGGAACGCCAGCGCGCGGGTCGCGTCCGCCTGGACCACCGCGAACAGCGCGCCCAGCAGCGCCGCCGCCCCGCCCACCACGGCCGCCGCCGGGACCTCCGGCACGACCAGCCCGAGCGGCAGCAGGAACGCCGCCACCACGCCCATCGGCGCGCGCGCCACGAACCACGGGAACCAGCTGTGCACCGGCACCGCCGCCGCCCGCACCGCGACCCCGAGCAGCACCAGCACCTCGCCGGCCGGCGACGGGACCAGCAGCCCCGACGCCACCAGCAGCACGCTGGGCACGTGGTACACCGCGAACAACCGGCCCTCCCGGGCCGTCGACCACGCCACGGCGGCCGTCGCCGCCCACAGCACCGCGTGCACCGCCGCCGCGTCCGCGACGGTGAACGCGCAGGCCAGACCGACCAGCACCAGGGCACGCGCCAGCACGCGCGGCGGGTGCGTGGCGACCGGGCTCAAGGCCGCCACGAGCACCCCGGCCAGGCTGAACGCGGTGCACACCAGACCACCCGGGAACGCCGCCAGCGACAGCAGGAACACCGCCGTGGCCCCGATGACGGCCTTGCGCCGCGCGGTGCGCGGGTCGGCTTCGCGACCGACCAGCACGGCCACGACCAGCCACCCGGCGACGACCGCCGCCGAGACGATCACCGGGCCACCGCCAGCCGGCGCACCAGGCGCTCGTCGGCCGCCGCGAACCGCCGCACCAGCCGGACGAAACCGCCCGTCGCCCGTTCCACCACGACCGCGTCCAGGTACCCGCGCTCCAGCGCGAACCGGTAGAGCCACAGCCGGACCGGCCGGGGCGTCAGCCGGTCCCAGAACCCGCCACCGCCCCCGACCGGCTCGCCCAGCGCCTGCTCCAGGTGGTGGTGGTCGTGCAGGAGGCTGGGGGAGCGCAGGATCTGCGCGCTGCGCAGCGCCGCGTGCCCGAGCAGGTGGACCAGCGCGAGCAGGTCCCAGCCGAGCCCGATCTCCACGAACACCAGCCCGACCTGGGTGGTGGACGCGAACGCCAGCGTCGTCTTGATGTCGGTCTGCGCCCGGCCCACCAGCGTGGCGTGCACCGCCGTCAGCCCGCCGACGACCGCGATCAGCACCGGCATCGCCGGGGCCTGCGACCACTCGGGAGCGGTGCGCAGCAACAGGTACGGGCCCAGGCTCACCGAGATCGCGCCGTAGCAGATCGCGCTGGACGGCGTCGGCCCCTCCATCGCGCGCGGCAGCCAGCCGCCCAGCGGGAACTGCGCCGCCTTGCCCATCGAGCCCCACAGCAGCAGCAACCCGACCGCGAGCGGCGGACCGTCGTGGTGCACGACCACGGCGGCGCCGACCAGGCCCACGTCGCACAGCCGGTAGGTGACGAACGCGCGCAGCCCGTGCGCGACCGGCCCCCGACGCTGGTGGAAGAACGCGATGAGCAGCGCGGAGGCCAGCCCCGTCAGCTCCCAGCCGACCACCAGCAGGTCCAGCGTGCCCGCCAGCACCACCAGCTGCACGCCCGCCACGAACAGCGCCAACAGCACGTGGAACCGCCGGTAGCCGGGGTCGCGGTGCAGGTACCGCCGGGAGAACGCGCCGATCAGCGCGCCCAGCAGCCCGGACAGCACGCCCACCGGCAGCGACAGCCCGTCGGCCACCAGCACCAGCGGGAAGCCGTCGAACCAGGTGCCCAGCGGCACCTCGACCGGCCCCGCCGTGGCCACCACGGCCAGCAGCCCGGCCGACACCGCCGCCGACAGCACGGCCACCGCCGACACGGCCCGCTCGCCCAGCGGCAGGTCGAGCCAGGCCGCCAGGCCCAGCAGCAGGAACGCGCCGAACGGCACGACCGCCGCTCCGATCAGGACGCCGTTCACGGGACCGGCACCGGCACGTCGGCCTCGGCCAGCACGTGCGCGCACCCGAGGTGGTCGCGCGAGCCCGCGTAGACCTCGACCGACCGTGCCACCACCGGGAACGCGGTGCGCTCCCGCACGTGCGGCTGGAACGCCCCGTCCTGGAACACGAACACCGCGTCCTGCTCCGGCACCCACGCGGCGAGCTGGATCCAGCCGCCGGACACCAGCCGCTCCAGCACCGGGTTCGCCGCCACGATCGCGGACAGCCGCTCCGGGCCCGCCTCCACGACCAGCAGCAGCCGCACCGGCTCGTGGATCTCGACCATCTGCCACGGCAACCCGGTGCGCAGGTCGGACGCGTGCCCGTCCATCACGCCGATCAGCCCGGTGATGTTGTGCGGCAGCTTGGTCCCGCAGCCGTACCCGGCCGGGTCCACGAAGCTGAAGTAGTACTCCAGGTTGATGCCCGCGCACACCGGGCCGACCGCCGCGAGCAGCGACGCCAGCAGCGCGCCGTCGGTGTCGGCGGCCGGCTCGTAGGAGGCCAGGAACGCCCGCCGGTCGAGGAACAGGCCCCGGGTCAGGGCGCGCCGGCCGACCACGCACACCGCGTTGGTGGCGTGCCCGTACTCCGGCCGGGGCTGGCCGAGGTCCACCGCGTGGGTCTCGGCGTGCGCCAGCGCGTCTTCCAGCGCCAGGTCCGGCGGCGCGGACTCGAACCGCCGGCACCGCTCGTGCGCGGCCAGCACGCACGCGCGGGCGAGCGCGTCCTTGGCCGCACGCAACGGTTCCACGTGCCCGGCGGGCACCAGGTCCTCGTCGTAGTAGGTCATCGTGTCGTCGCACGTGTTGTGGTAGCCGCCGACGAACCAGGTGCCCTCGGGGATCACGATCCCGCGCTCGGCCAGTCCACTCCGGACGGTCGGGTCGTTGGCCATGGCGGCGAACGCCCGCGCGTTCGGGCCGCCCCGCCCGCCGCCGGTCGCGCCGCAGTCGTGCGCGGACTCGTGCGGGTTGTTCAGGCTGGACGACCCGTGCCCGACGATCAGCACGACCGGCGCGAGCCCGCGGCTCAACCCGGTGGTGCGCAACACCGCCGACACGATGTCGGCCATCTCGGCGGGGGAGAACTCCATCACCAGCCGGGTCGGCACGGCCGGCGCGTGGCGGTGCGACCAGCGGTGCGCGGCGCGCGGGAACAGGCAGCGCCCGACCAGCGACGCGAGCCCGGCCGCGCCGAGCGCCACGCTGGCCAACCCGCCCCGGGCCAGGGTCCGGCTGCCGACCGACACCGATCGGGTCCACCGGGCCTTGAGCCGGCGGGGTTCGCGGCCGGGGTTGATCGGCTGCTCGACCACCGCGTGCCGGGGCGTGATCACCACCGGGCACAGCGGGCGCGGGCGCACGTCGTCCACGCCCCGGTAGTTCATGGCCACGCCGAAGAACCCGGCGAAGCCGAAGGTCTCCACCGAGGGGCAGCACTCCTCCAGGTGCCGGCGCACCGACTCCTCGCGCTCGTCGAGGCAGAACACCGCCTGGAACGCGGGCGTCCCGCCGGGCACGGCCAGCCGCTGGTGGGCGGTCAGGCCGTCCAGCACGCCGACCCGGTGCCGCCGCTCGTAGGCCAGGTGCAGCAGCCTGCGGCGCTCCACCTGGTCACAGCCGTCCACCACGCCGAGCCACGTCGCGGCCTGGTCGTGGTCGGCCAGCGGCACGCCCATCAGCCGGGCCAGCGTGAACGCCTCGTAGACCAGTTCCAGTTCCGGGCGGGGCACGACGTCGTCCGCCGGGGGCGCGGTGGCCAGGACGTGCCGGGTGGCGAACACGTCGAGGGTGAGCTGCACGGCCAGGTAGTCGGCCAGTGCGGCGGGGCGCGCCGCGACCGGCGCGCGGTCGGGTCTCAACTCGAACTGGCGCACCATGCCCGCCCAGCCCCGCAACGACAGCAGGGTGGCGGTGACCACCGCGCCGCGGTCCTCTTCGGACACGCCGAGTTCGTCCAGCGCCCAGGCGATCGTGGGCTCGGTCGGCCAGTCGGCCTGGTCGCGCAGGCACGCGGGCAGCCCGCGCAGGAACGGGTCCGGCGGCCCGCCCGCCCGGCCGTAGAGGGCGCGGAAGGCGGCCAGCAGCCCCCGGTCGCGGTCGGGCATCGACCAGTAGGCCACGCCCTGGTCGAGGAACGCGGCGGTGAGCCGGATCAGCAGCGGGTGCACCAGGTGGTCCGGGTCGACACCGGTCGCGGCGAGGACCCGGTCGCGCGGGCGCGGCAGGTCCGGCGCGGCGGCGGGTTCGGGCGCCGCCGCCCGCAGCAGGTCCCAGCGCGGGTCCACGGCGTCCACCGCGTCGGTCTCGGCGAGCAGCCAGTGCAGCGCCGGGCCGCGCGGCACCTCGACGTGGTGGCGCAGCCGGGTCTCGTGGAACCGGCGCAGGGTCGGCCCGCCGGGCACCACCGGCACCCCGTCGTCCACGACCTCGGCCGCCACCACCGCGTCCAGGTCGTCGGGGGTGATCCGGCCGGAGGCCAGGAAGCCGTGGAACGCGGCTTCGCTCAGGTAGGGCTCGGTGCCGAACACGTCGGCCGCGCGGGTCACCGCGTCCGGGAAGGGCAGGTGCTCGAACGCGTGCAGGGTGTTGTGGTGCACGAACGCCTGCAACGGCCCCTGCTCGGGCAGCAGCTCGGCGGCGTGCGCCACGAGGTCGGCGATGGTCATCGCGACCGCCGGCGGGTCGCGTGCGGGTCGTCGGAGGAAGCGGTGAGTTCGTCCAGACCCTCGACGGTGAGCGTGGCCGACGGGAGTTCGCGGGCCAGTTCGTCCAGCCGGGCCAGGAACGTGTGGTCGACCAGGGCCACGTCCCGGACGTCCACGATGACCTCGGTGATCTCCGGACCGGCCTGGTTGATCAGCTTGCGCACCGGCAGCAGCGCGGGGAAGATCGCCGCGTCCCGCAGCCGGATCCGCAGCACCGAGCCGACGGCGGTCGCCTGCGGCCGGGGCACGAACGCCGCCGGGCGCACGCCGCGCGCCAGGTGCAGCACCAGCTTGAGCACCAGGCCCGAGGCGACGCCGATCAGCAGGTCGGTGGCCAGCGTGACGACCAGCGTGGTGAGGAACAGCGCGAGCTGGTCCCAGCCGATCTTCGCCACGTGCCGGAACTCCTTGGGGGAGGCCAGCCGGAACCCGGTGTAGACCAGCATCGCGGCCAGCGCGGCGAGCGGGATCGTCTGCACCACGCCGGGGATCAGCGCCACGAACAGCAGCAGGATCGCGCCGTGGCAGACGTTGGACCAGCGGGTCCGCGCGCCGGAATCGAGGTTGGCCTTGCTGCGCACGATCTCGGAGATCATCGGCAGGCCGCCGATCAGCGCCGAGGCGAGGTTGCCGGTGCCGACCGCGAGCAGGTCGCGGTTGACGTTGGAGGTGCGCTTGGCCGGGTCCATCGCGTCCACCGCGAGCACGGTCAGCGTCGACTCGATGGTGCCGATCAGCGAGAACATCACGATGTACTGGATGGACGTGCCGCTGAACACCTGGGAGAAGTCCGGGAAGGTGATCGCGTCGAGCAGCGAGCCGGGCAGCCGCACCAGGTACTCCGGCCCGAGGTGGTGGTCCGCGCCGAGGAACGTGTAGTCGTGCGGGCGGTCCAGGTGCAGCCACAGGCCCAGCGGGATCGCCACGGCCAGCACGATCAGCGGCGCGGGCACGACCTTGCTCCACCGGGCGCGCACCAGCGGCAGGCCGAACAGCAGCAGCAGCGACAGCGCGCCGACCAGCAGGATGAACGGGTTGGCGTGCACCAGGCTGTGCGGGATCTCGGCGAGCAGCCCGAAGGGCGATTCGGCGGTCGGCTTCACCCCCAGCGCCACGTGCGCCTGCTTGGCGATGATGATCACGCCGATCGCGGCGAGCATGCCGTGCACCACCGAGGGCGACATGGCGATGCCGACGCCGGCGGCGCGGACGAGGCCGAACACGATCTGCACCAGCGCGGCGACCACGCCGACCGCCAGCGCCCGGCGGTAGCCGGCGACCAGGTCGCCCTGGCCGAGGTCGTGCACGCTGCCGACGGCGATCACGATCAGGCCGGCCGCCGGGCCTTTGATGGTCAGCGGCGCGCCGCCGAGCAGCCCGCCCAGGATGCCGCCGATGATGGCCGTCAGGACGCCCGCGATCGGCGGGAACCCGCTGGCCACCGCGATGCCCAGGCAAAGCGGGAGTGCGATGAGGGCGACCAGGAAACCGGACTTCAGGTCGGATTTCGGTGGCCGGCGGGTCGCCGGGGCGGACGGTCGACCGGTCTGTCTGATTCCAGGGGATTGGCCGGGCATCGGATTTGTCCTTTTTTGGGCGCGACAGGGACACCGCGGTCGCTGTTTCGACGGCGGTGCGGCTGGGGATTCAGCGCCCGTTCGGCGGCCCGCGGGCGACCCGGGTCTCGACGCGGGCGGCGGTCGGCGCCACGGGGACGGCGACGGCCGAGCGGACGTGATTCCGCTGGAGCGCGACGGCGGGTGCGCCTGGTGTGGCCTCGTCCGCGAAACCCAGGTCGGGATGGGTGTGCGTGAGGTCGAGCACCTCGACGAACATGTGCTGCCCGGCCGTTTGGCACGGACCGGCCGGTCCGACGTCCTCGACGCCGGCCACCAGGAAGGTCCCGAGCAGCGCCGCGACGAACAGGGCGAGAGCGCGCACGAAAACCTCCCCTGAAGATGTCGGTGATTTCGCAGTGCGGTCGCGCAGAATCGCTGACCGCAATCCGGGCAAGCCGTTCGATCATCGGGGACGCGTGGAACACCCGTCAAGGGTCTGAAGTCGTCAATTAACAGAACGTCGGCGACGCTACTGCGACAGGCGTAGTCCGGAACGCAGTCGATTGTTACGGCATAGGGTCGAACGGTCGGACAACCTGCCCTGTTTCGTTTCCGATAGTGCCGGCTCGGCCGCTTGGCGCACACCGGGCGGTGTGCGGTCAATGCGATGCGGAACTATGTCGAAAATCTTTCACGTGATTGGAAAACGCATTCCCGGACGCCGACCTGCGGTATCGGTCGACGCCTTCCGCAATACGTCCAATCGAGACGGGCGGGCCGCGTCCGATTCGAGAACGTCGTCCGGAATCGGACGCCGGGCTACTTCTTCGGGCGGATCTCCACCGGGATCCCGACCGGGGCGGACACCGGTCCCGCGCCGACCGTGCCGGTGATGGACCCGCCGGTCGCCTTCGGGCCGGCCAACAGGCGCAGCACGAACACCGCCGATTCGCCGCCGCCCAGCGCGCGATCGGCCGAGCAGGTCACCGTGCCCTTGCCCGCCGGGCAGCCGATTCGCGGCTGCGCGCCGTCGAGCCCCAGCAGCGGCCCGCGCCGCAGGCCGTTGCCCGGCCCGACCACCTGCACGCCGTCGGGCAGGCTGAGCACGAGCGCGGGGGCGGCCACGGGCGTCGTGCCCGCGTTGCGGACGGTGATCGGCAGGTCGGTCGGCGGCCCTCCGGTGCCCAGCGAGAATCCGGCGGGCGCGGACGGCACCAGCTCCGGCGGCCTCGACGCGACGGTCGTGGGCACGGCGGCGGACCCGGCGGGCGACCCCGTCGACGGCACCGTGCCGGAGGTCGGTGCGGAGGTGGTCGGGGCGGGGGATTCCGCGGTGGGTAAGAGGTTCGACGACGTGGTCGCGGCCGTCGTGAGGGTCGTCGTGGCGGGCGGGCGGCCCGCCTCGGCGTTCGGCGCGACCTGCGGCGCCGCGCCCAGGCTCCACACCAGGGCGGTCGCCGCCGCCGTGGTGGCCGCGCCCGCCGCGACCCAGTGCGACACCGTCGCGGCCACCGGCCCCGCCTTCGCCGCCCCGGCGGTGCCGGCCAGGTAGCCGCCCGCCCCCGCGCCCAGCACGAGCGGCGCGACGACCGCGCGCAGCGTGCCGTTCACGTCGGCGAGTTCGGCGGCCAGCCCCCGGCACTCCACGCACCCGTCCAGGTGCGCCTGCACCTGCGCGTTCTCCCGCACGGTCAGGCCGCGCCGGGTCCACGCGCCCAGCCTGGTCACCGTCGCCCGGCAGCGGCCGGACGGGTTGTGCGCCAGGTGCGCCTGCAAGTACGCCTTCTTCAGGCCCTCGCGGGCCCGGTGCGCCAGCGCCGAGACGCCGTTGCTGCTCAACCCGAGCAGCGGCGCGACCTGGGCGGGGGACTGGCCCTCGATCTCGATCTGCCACAGCACGGTCTGCCACCGCTCCGGCAGGCTCGCGAACGCCCGCGACGCCAGGAACCGCTCCAGGGTGGCCAGCGCCGGGTCGTGGAAGGGCACCGTGGTGGCCCGTTCGACACCGGCCACCGCCGCCACGTCGTCGGCCAGCCGCAGCGGCTTCTCCCGCCGGGTGCGGTCGTAGGCGGTGTGCCGCAGCGCGGTGAACAGGTAGGCGCGGAACGCCGAGTCCGGCCCGCGCCCGGCGCGCAGCACGTCGAGCACCTTCGCGAACGCGTCCGAGACCAGGTCGTCGGCCTCGGCGGTGGACCGGGACAGCGCGCGGGCCAGGTTGCGGGCCGCGTCCACGTGCCGCTCGAACAGCCGGCCGTAGGCGCTGATCGCGCCGCCGCGCACCGCCTCGATCAGCTCGGCGTCCGAGGCCGCCGGGTCGGGCGGGCCGGTCGGCGGGACGACCCGGTCGAGGTCGTCGCGCAACGCGGCCAGGTCGGCGGTCAGCCACCGCTCCAGGTCCTGCTCGTCGGGCTGGCCGATCACCGGACGTCTCCCTCGGGGCACAGTGGGTGAGCAGTGTCGTCCGGGACCATATAGACCCCGGCCGGCGCGGTGCCCGGCGGAACCGGGTTGCCCGGGACCGGGCAGGGCGACGCCGAGCACTCCGGTGGCAGGCAGGGTGAGCGGGCCGAACGCGGTGGTCAGGTCGCGGGTCGCCGCCACGACGCCCACGAGAGTCAACGCGTGCAACAGTGCGCAGCGAGCGGGTGGACGCCCCCTCACGTTTACGGTCCCGGAGTCGCCCCGACGGCGGGGATCGTTACGTCGAACGTCGCAGCCCGCGCGCTACGGTCACGCTGCGGGGTCCGCGTCCTCGGGGGAGAGGCGGTCTCGCCAGGGGCTCGTCGACGGTCCGCGCCGCTCTGCCGTTTTTTCGTCTATGGGTGTAGACTAACCCAAATTTTCGTCGCCAGTTGAGGAGTGTCCATGGGCGAGGCGCCCCGCGTTCCGGTCCGGCAGTTGGGTCCCGGCGGCCCGCAGGTGCCGCTGTTCGGCCTCGGTTCGTGGAACACCTGGGACCGGATGGAGTTCGACGACGCCGTGGCGCTCCTGCGGCACGCCGTGGACGCCGGTGTGTCCCTGTTCGACGTCGCCCACTACAACATGGGCCCGCACGCCGAGCAGGCCCGCACGGACATCATCTTCGGCGAGGCCGTGCGCGCCGCCGGCATCGCCCGCGAGGACTACCACCTGTGCGGCAAGCTGTGGCTGTGGGAGTACCCCACGACCAGCTTCGCCCAGCAGATGACCACCTCGCTGGAGCGCATCGGCGTGGCCAAGGCGGACAGCGTCGTCGTCGGCGACTACATGTCCCCGCCGGACATCCCGTCGATCGTCACCGACGTCGAGGAGCAGATCCAGGCCGGCCGGTTCGACACCTGGGGCGTCAACAACTGGGTCGCCGCCGACCTGGAGGCCGCGCTGGCGTTCGCCGACAAGGAGGGCCTCACGCCGCCTTCCTTCGCGCAGCTCAAGTACAGCATCGCCCGCCGGTCCATGGCCGAAGGTCCCTACTACGCCGACCACTTCACCTCCGGCCGGCTGGTGCTCCAGGCGTCCGACGTGTTCGAGGGCGGCATCCTCGCCGGCCGCAAGTTCCCCGAGCGCAAGATCGGCGCGGACCCCGGCGGCATCCGCGACGCCATCCGCGAGGCGGCCGACCGCGTCGCCGAGGTGGCCCGGCGCTACGACGCCACCGCAGCCCAGGTCGCCGTCGCGTTCTGCCTGACCAACCCGGCGGTCGCCAACGTCCTGTTCGGCGTCAGCCGGCTCGCCCAGTTCGAGGACAACCTCGGCGCGCTGCGCCTGGTCGCCGACCACGGCGCGGAGCTGCGCGCCGAACTCGATCCACTGTGGACCGACCGCGCGGTCAACGCCGACGGGTCCTGGTGACCCCTCACCGGACAAGGAGAAGCGGTCCCATGCCCCTCGACCCGGCCGTCGCCGAGCTGCTCGCGGCGACCCCCGCGCCGCCGGCCGACGCGCTCCCGTCGACCCCGGCGGAGATCCGCGCCGCGTTCGACTCGATGCTCGTGGTGCCCGCCGACCTGCCGCAGGTGCGGTCGGTCGCCGACCTCGCCGTGCCGGGCCCGGCGGGCGACCTGCGGGTGCGGCTGTACCTGCCCGAGGTCGCGGGGCCGGTGCCGCTGTTCGTGTGGATGCACGGCGGCGGCTGGACGTTGGGCGGCATCGAGGAGAACGAACTGGTCAACCGGCGGGTGTGCCGCGACGCGGGGGTCGCGGTCGCCTCGGTGGAGTACCGGCTGGCCCCGGAGAACCCGTACCCGGCCGCGCCGGAGGACTGCTACGCGGTGCTGACGTGGTTGGCGCGCAACGGTCACCGGCACGGCGTCGACGCCTCCCGGATCGCGGTGGGCGGCGAGAGCGCGGGCGGCAACCTGGCCACCGTGGTGGCCATGTTCAGCCGGGACCGGGGCGGCCCCCGGATCGCCGCGCAGGTGCTGGTCTGCCCGGTCACCGCGCACCCCGCCGACGACGGTCTGGACTCCTACGCGGAGTGCGCCGAGGGGTTCGGCATGACCGCCGACTCGATGCGGTTCTTCTTCCGGCAGTACCCGTCCTCGCCGCACGACCTGGACGACCCGTACCTGCTGCCCTCGCGGGCCAAGGACCTCACCGGTCTGCCGCCCGCGCTGGTGCTGACCGCGCAGTACGACGTGCTGCGCTCGGAAGGCGAGCAGTACGCGGACCGGTTGGCGCGCGCCGGCGTGCCGACGACCTACAAGCAGTACGACGGCCAGATCCACGGCTTCTACGGCCTGTACACGGATCTGCCAGTCTCCCCGGTGTCGCACGCCGACGTGGTCGAGTTCCTGACCGGCGTGTTCTGAGCCCGGTGGGAGCGGGTCGGCCCCCGACCCGGCCCGCTCCCGCCGTTCCACCTCGTCCCGACGCGATGTCCCCGTCCCGCCGCGCGGTCAGGCGGCGGCGAGCCGGGCGAAGAACGTGTCCAGGTGCTGCCGCTGGAGCTTGCGGGTCGAGAAGCGCGGCCCCACCAGGCTCATCACGTTGGCCCCGGCGGTCAGCAGCACGATCTCGTCCACCAGCTGGTCGTCCGGGACCGGGGTGCGGATGTCACCGTCCACCCGGCCGCGCCGGACGTGCTCGTGCAGGAATCCCCGCCACACCTTCAGGTGCTCCTGGTAGCGGGCGTGGAGGTGCTTGTTGGACAACGACATCTCCCAGAACGCCATCAGCACCCGGCCCGCCGTGACCCGCTTGGCGTCCAGCGGCATCGAGCCGTAGCACATGGCGCGCAACGCCTCCACGCCCGAGCTGTCGGTGAGCGAGCCGGCGATGTGCTTGTTCATCATGGACAGCGCGCGGTCGAACGTGGCCTCCACCAACGCGTCCTTGGTGGCGAAGTACCGCTTGAGCGCGCCGTTGGCGAACCCGGCGGCGGTGGCGATCTCCCGCATGGTGGCGGCTTCCAGTCCACCCCGGACGATCAGGCCCCACGTGACGTCGACGATGTGCTCGCGACGTTCGTCGTGGTCGATGACCTTGGGCATCCTGCTCCTCCGGGTGCGGCGTTTTGGTCTACGGGCGTAGTGTATCCGGCGTCGGTCGGACTTCCCGGTGTGTGAAACACCCGGTGAGACTTGGCCGACACGCTCGGTCAGGCGAGCGGGTAGTCCATCGACACGCCGTCGAGGACGACCCCGTCGGGCAGCGGGACGTCGACGCGGCCGACTTCGCGGAACCCGAACGACCGGTACAGCGGCACGCCGGGCAGCGTGGCCATCAGCACCAGCGACCCGAACCCCTCGGCACGGGCGGCTTCCGCGCACCGCGCCAGGATCGCCCGCCCCAGCCCGCGCCGCGTCCAGTCGCCCCGCACGAACATCGCGCGCACCCGCGCGGGCTCGGTCGCCGGGTCCAGCTCCCGGTCGTCGGTCGGTGCCGCCCCGGACCCGGTGTAGAGCTTGTCCCGCTTGCTCCACCCGCCGCACGCCACGATCTCGCCCGCCACCTCGTGCACGAAGTAGGTGCGGTCCTCGATGAGCACGGTGTCGGGCACGGTCAGGTACCGGGCCGCCGCCGCGGTCTCGCGCCGGTCGTGGAAGTGCGGGAACAGTTCCTCGACCGACTGCCGCATCAACGCGGCGATCCGCGGCACGTCGTCGGGCACCGCTTCGCGCAGGACTGGTGACACGGTCCCACCTCCCCAGGAGAGCCAACTCCGATCATCCTAGGCGGCCGTGCGCCGAAAAACCGTCTGGTCCTCACGAGCGAAGCGCGCGTCGTCCCGAGGAGTGAGGTCCCGGCGGGCCGCGCGCCGGATACTGGTGGCCATGCGCATCCGACCGCTCGACGTGGCCGCAGCGGTGTCCGTCGTCGTCGCCACGGTGGGACCACCCGCGATGTCGGGGCCGTGGCCCGAGATCGCCCTGGCCGCAACGGCTTCGGTGCCGGTGCTGTGGGTCCGGCGGCACCCGCTGCGGGTCGGCGGGGTCGTCGGCCTGGCCACCACGGCGTTGGCGGCCCTCTACACCGCGCCGGTTCTGCCGCTGGGGCCGCTGCTGGCCGTCTACGTGATCGCGACCGACCGGCGGGCCGCCGTGCGCGCGGCGGCCGTGGCGCTGACCGCGGTGGGCGTGACGGTGTCGCTGGTCGTGCCGGGCGAGGACCTGGCCACCTACCGCTACCTGGCGATGGCCTACGTCGCCGCGTACGCGCTGGGGGCCAGCACCCGCGCGCGGCGGGCGCAGGCGGTCGCGGTGGCGGAGGAACGGCGGGCCGCCGAGGCCCGCGAGCGGACCCGGATCGCCCGCGACATGCACGACATCATCACGCACTCGGTCGGCATGATGGTGGTGCAGGCCGAAGCCGGGCCCCTGGTGGTGCGCGGCGCACCGGAACGCGCGGTGGCCGTGTTCGACGCCATCGCGGACACCGGACGCGGCGCGGTGGCGCGGTTGCGCGAGGCGCTGACGGCGTTGCGCTCGCCCGGGGTGGCGGACCTGGCCGAGCTGACCTCGACCGTGACCGGCGCGGTGCTGGAGGTGGCCGGCGAGCCCCGGCCGGTGCCGGCCGAGGTCGACGCGACGCTGTACCGGGTCGTGCAGGAGTCGCTGACGAACGTGCTGCGGCACGCCGCCGCGCGCACGGTCCGGGTCCGGTTGCACTGGCGGGAGCGGGTGGTGAGCGTGGACGTGGTGGACGACGGCCGGGGCCCGGCCGGGGTGCCCGGTTTCGGGCTGGTGGGGATGCGGGAGCGGGTGGCCGCGTGCGGCGGCACGCTGCGCACCGGTCCGGGACCCGGCGGTGTCGGGTTCGCCGTGCGCGCGACGCTGCCGATCGGCTGACCGGTGCTGCGCGTTCTCGTGGTGGACGACCAGGACCTGTTCCGGGCCGGTTTCGCGCTGATCCTGGACGCGCAGCCGGACATCACCGTGGTCGGCGAGGCGGCCGACGGCGCGGAGGCGGTCCGGCTGGCGGCCGGACTCGCGCCCGACGTGGTGCTGATGGACGTCCGGATGCCGAACCTCGACGGGGTGGCCGCGACCGCGCGGATCTGCGCCCGGAGCGCGGCGAAGGTGGTCGTGCTGACCATGTTCGACCTCGACGAGTACGTCTACGCGGCGCTGGCGGCGGGGGCGAGCGGGTTCCTGCTCAAGGACATCCGGCGCGACGAGCTGGTGCACGCGGTACGGCTGGTCGCGGCGGGTGACGCGCTGCTCGCGCCGAGCGTGACCCGGCGGCTGATCCGCGACCTGTCCCGGCGCGGCCACGCCGTGCCCGCGCTGGCGGCGAAGCTGTCGGGGCTGACCGACCGGGAGCGGGAGACGTTGCGGCAGCTGGCCCGTGGACTGTCCAATGTGGAGATAGCCGAGGAGTTGACGGTCAGCGAGCACACGGTGAAGACGCACGTGAGCAACCTGCTGGGCAAGCTCGGGCTGCGGGACCGGGCGCAGGCCGTGGTGTTCGCCTACGAGTCGGGCCTGGTCGTGGCCGGGCGGGGGTGAGGCACCCGCGCGGGTGAGACGCGATTCCCCCTCGTCGGCGATCCGCTCGGGCACCCGGTGCGGCCAGGATCTGCGACATGAGATCACTGGCAATCCTCACGGCGGTGGTGCTGCTCGCGACACCGGTCGCGGTGAGCGCCGCACCGGAGAGCAGGAAGCCCTGCACCACAACGACTTCGCTCGGCGCGGTGGCCGGACGTGTCGCGGACGGCCTGTGCGTCTACCGAGGCGTCCCGTACGCCGAACCGCCGACCGGCGACCTCCGGTTCCGCCCGCCGCGCCCGACCGGGCCGTGGCGGGGCGCGTTCCAGGCGACGGACAACTCCAAGGTGTGCCCGCAGTTCCGGGACGACCAGTCCGTGGAGTACCCGGACGACCGCGACGTCTACACCGACGAGGACTGCCTGCGCCTCAACGTGTGGGCACCGCGCGCGGCCCGCGACCGGCCCGTGGTCGTGTTCGTGCACGGCGGCGCGGCCCGGTTCGGCAGCGGCAACGAACCCCGTTACGACGGCGCGAAACTGGCCGAGACGGGCGAGGCGGTCGTGGTGACGCTCAACTACCGGCTCGGCCTGCTGGGCTGGGCGGAACTGGGCGGGCTGGACCCGGCGTACCGGGGTTCGGCCAACAACGGGCTGCGCGACCAGATCGCCGCGTTCGAGTGGATCCGGTCGCACATCGCGGACTTCGGCGGCGATCCGGCCAACGTCACGGCCGTGGGGGAGTCGGAGGGCGCGTTCTCGTTGAGCGCACTGCTGGCCACCGACAACCCGCAGCGGCTGTTCCGCCGGGTGGTGCTGCAGAGCGGCAACGGGTACATGATCCACACGCCGGAGTACCAGCGGGCGCTCGACGCGCGCCTGGAAGGCACGACCGTGGACGCGTTGAAGGCCATGGAACCCGTGGAACTGCTGGCTTTCCAGGAGCGGCTCGCCGGGCCGGACCCGGTGCGCGGCGCGGTGTACTTCGGGCCGTCGATCGACGGGGACCTGGTCAAGGCCCCGCTGATCGACCGGGTCCGGGCCGGTCACGCCCGGGGGATCGACCTCTTGGTCGGCTCGAACCGCGACGAGATCCGGTTCTTCGCCCAGTTCGACCCGAACGTGCTGGAGATGTCGCAGCGGGACTACGACCCGCTGTTCCCCCGGGAACTCGCCGCGCGGCGGGACGAGGTGATCCGGACCTACCGGCGGGAACGGCCCGGCCAGAGCGAGGCGGACATCACCTTGGCGATGTTGACCGACCAGGCCATGCGGGTCCCCGCGACCCGGTTGGCGCAGGAGCAGAGCAGGTGGGCGCGCACCTACGCCTACCAGTTCGACTGGGCCCCGGCCGGCGGCCTGGGCGCGGTGCACACCGCCGAGCTGCCGTTCGTGTTCGGCACGCTGAGCTTCACCGGCATCCCCGGCGGAGCCGAGGCGTACCGCGCGGACCCCGGCCCGGTCCGCCGGCTGGCCGGCCGGATGACCCGGTCGTGGACGCTGTTCGCCAGGTTCGGCCACCCGGGCTGGCCGCAGTACCGGTTCGGCCGCGCCACGAAGATCTGGAACACCCCGGCGACGCTGGCGTTCGCGCCCCGCGAGGCCGAGCGGGCGGCGTGGGACGGGTTCGACTTCCCGGCGCTGACCGTGAACGGCTGAACCGCGGCGGGCCGGGTACGACGGCGGTCGCGCAGCCGGGTCAACGGGGTGGACCGGGTCCGGGCCGCGCCGACGCGCTCCAGCGTGCGGCTTTCCGACACGCGGAGGTGGGCGATGAGGGCTGGGGCCTGGGTGGCGGTCGCCTACGTGCAGCAGAACGCCGGGTGCGGGAGGGGGAGCGGCCCGACCCGGAGTCGTGGGGGCTGGACCGGATCGGCCGGCGAGCCCTGCCGCTGGACCGGGTCGACTGCTATGCCACCACCGCCGCGAACGTCACCGCGTACGTGGTCGACACCGTCACGGGCCGGCGCGGCGGTGGCCAACCTGGGCCTGGGCGGCGACGCCTGCGCGCACCCGCCGGCGCGGGTGGCGGAGGCGCTGACCGTGGGCTCGGTGGGCGACGACGACCGGCGCTGCTCCTTCTCGGACCACGGCGGGGTGCGTCGACCTGTTCGCGCCCGGCGAGTCCATCTTCTCGGCGGGCAACGGCCACGACGCCGACTGGGCGCGCCGGCCGGATCGGCACGGCGATGAGCGTCCAGCCGACTGCGGCGGGCGGGACCGCGCCGTACACGTGGACCTCCACCGCCCTGCCCGCCGGGCTCACCCTGAACCCCGCCACCGGCCTGATCTCCGGGGACGCCCACGGCGGTCGACCTGCCGGCGACGCTGACCGCGACGGGCCAGGACAAGCGCGCGGGCTCGGCGACGTTCCGGCTGTTCACCACGCCGCCGGGCTGGAGTTGCGCGGCCAGGGGCCGCCGGCCCGGTGGACGTCTTCGAGGTGAGGGCCGGGTCCGACCGGCTCGGCCGCGCTGTCGGTGGCCTGAGCCGCGTTCAGCCGGCGATCCGGGACACGCACAGCCGGCGCACGTCCCGCACGAACCGGCTCGCCCGGCCGTCGCCCGGCACCACGAGCGTCGGCAGGGCGAGCAGCCGGCCGTTGTAGCGGGTCGCCAGCAGGGCCGCGCACGCACCGAACTCCGGGTCGAACTCCGCCCACGACAGCACGGCCCGGTAGCCGTCCGCCGAGGTCGCGCACACCACGAAGTTCAGCCGGTCCATCTTGTGGCCGCGCTCGACGCGCAGCGCCACCCGCGACAGCACCGCGTGCAGCGGCACGCCCTGCACGTGGTGCACCTCGCGGGCCCGGGTCGTCACGTAGGGCACGTCGAACGGGTCCCGGGCGTGGGCGTGCAGGTCCGCGGTCGCCACCGTCCACTCGCGGTCGATGTCGCCGGTCACCAGGACTGCCCGACTGCGGTCCACGATCCGATGGTAAATCGTGCTGTCGATCCGCAGAAGCCACTTTCAGGGCGTATTCGATGCGCTGCTGCGGTTTCTGAGAGGTGTTCCGAACCGCAGGTGCGGAATTGAGTTTTGCTCGGCTCCCTGCGTTAGGGTCGGGCCGTGGCGGGGCAGGTCGAAGCGGAGTTCCTGGCGGCTATCGGGCGGTTCGCCGGACCCGTGCGCGGCGTCGGCGTGGTGCTGCTCAGCGCGTTCGGCGTGTGCTCCGCCTCCGACGACGGGCTCCCGCTCGCGTTCGCCCTGCTCGGGCTGATGGTCGTGGGCGCGGTCGCGGACTTCGCCGGCGGGCGGCGGGTCGCGCTGGTGTTCGCCGTGGTCCGGGTGGTCGCGGTGAGCGCGGCGCAGGGCGAACTCGGCGGCGAGGCCGGGCTGTGGGCGTTGAACGTGCTGACCACCACCGCCATCACCCTCCAGTGGGAGTGGAGCCCGAAGGTCGCCGCGCCGGTCACCGCCGGCCTGCTCGGCGTGCAGCTGTGGGCGACCGGCTTCGACGGCGCGGTGGTGCTGCGGGTGGTCGTGGAGTGCTCGCTGGCCCGGCTGGCGTTCCTGGTGGTCCGGCGCTCCACCCGGCAGGTCGACGAGTCGCGGGTGCGGCGGGCCGAGTCCGAGCGCGCCGAGGCGCTGGCGGCCGAGCGGCGCGCCCGTGAGCGCGAGTACCTGGCCCTGCTGCACGACACCGCGTCCGCCACGTTCCTGGTGGTCGCGACCGAGGGCATCGACGCCGACGCGGTGGCCGGCTACGCGCGCCGGGACCTGGCGGTGCTGACCGGCACGGCGGAGGCCCGCGACAGCCTGGTGGACGTCGGCACGTCGCTGCGCGCGGTCGCCGACCGGTCCCCGCTGCGCGTGGACACCCGCGCCGAACCCGCGTCGGTGCCCGCCTCCGTGGCGTTGGCGCTGGTCCGAGCCGTGCGGGAAGCGCTGGTCAACGTCGAGCGGCACGCCGGCACCGGGCACGCCGAACTGGCCGTGGCGGGTGCCGGCGACCGGGTCGTGGTGACCGTGGCCGACCGGGGACCGGGGTTCGACCCCGACCTGGTGTCCGGGCACCGGCGGGGGATCAGCGGGTCGATCGTGGCCCGGATGGCGGGGGTCGGCGGCGTCGCGGTGGTCACGTCGGCGGCCGGCGGCACCACCGTGCGGTTGGCGTGGCCGGCGTGACGGCGGGCGAGCAGGTGTTCGCGAGCATCCGGCTGGTGCTGCTCGGCGTCGTGGCGGTGCTCCAGGTGGGGCTGTCGCTGCCGCCGCTGCTGGCGCACGACCACGGGCCGGGCGCGCCGGTCGCGTTCGGAGTGCTGGCGCTGGTCACGCTGGCCTGCGCGGGCTGGATCACCCGGCGGCGACCGCTGCCGGCGGTGGTGGTCGCGGCCGGGGTGGCGGCCGTGCTGGGCGCGTCGGTGCTGGCCACCGCCGCGCTGCCGGACGACGGGCACTTCGGGGCCGCGCACTGGTCGTTCGGGCTGGTCGGGTGGCACCTGCTGATGCTGCTCGCGGACCGGGTGCCCGCCCTGCTCGCCGCGCTGGGTGTGAACCTGGTCGCCGGGATCGCGCAGTTCGCGCTGGCCGGCACCCCGGACCGGACCGGGATCGGCGCGGCGGGCGTGGTCGTGCTCGGCGTGACCAGCTTCCAGCTTGGCGTCCTGCTGCTGGCCCGGGTGCTGCTGCGCAACGCGCGCCAGGCCGCCGAGGTGGCGGCCGGGCAGGAGCGCGCCGCCACCCGCGCCGCGCTCGCCGAGCAGTGGGCGCAGGACCTGCGGGCCGGGTTCGCGGGCGGGTTGGGCACGACGCTGCCGCTGCTCGCCGACCTGGCCGACGGCGTGCTCGACCCGCGCGCCGAGGACACCCGGCGGCGGTGCGCGTTCGCGGCCACCCAGCTGCGCCGGCTGTTCGCCGAGCACGACGAGGTGCCCGACCCGCTGGTGCACGAGGTCGCGGCGTGCGTGGACGTGGCGGAGCGGCGTGGCCTGGCGGTGTCGCTGGCGGTGAGCGGGTCGGTGGTGCCGGTGCCCACCGACGTGCGGCGCGAGCTGACCGGCCCGGTCGCGTCGGCGCTGTCGGCCGCGCGGGCGCGGGCCCGGGTGAGCCTGCTGCGCGCGGACGGCGAGGTGCGGCTGGCGGTGATCGCGGACGCGGCGGTGGGCGGGACGGCGGACCCGGTGTCGGGCCGGGTCGACGTGCGGTCCGACACGTACGGTGGGCAGACCCGGACGGAGGCCCGATGGCGGACGAGTTGACCGCGGTGGTGGTGGACGACCACCCGGCCGTGCGGGCCGGGGTCGCGTACTGGCTGTCGTCCGGGGTGCCGGCGGTCCGGGTCGTCGCCGAGGGCGAGGACGTGCGGGTCGCGTGGCTGGACGAGGGCGCGGACGCCGACGTGGTGATCCTCGACCTGCACCTGGGCGGGCCGACGCCCGTGCTCGGCGACCTGCGCAGGCTGGTCGAGGCGGGCCGGCGGGTGGTGGTGTACTCGATGCGCGCCGACGACGAGATCGCGCTGCACTGCCTGGAACTGGGCGCGCTGTGCTACCTGACCAAGGCCGAGGGCGCCGAGCACCTCGTGCCCGCCGCGCACGCGGCGGCGGAGGGCCGCCCGTACACGCCGCCGTCGCTGGCCGGGGCGCTGGCCGGCGACCGCTCGGAGACCCGGCCGGCGCTGTCCGCGCGGGAGGCCGAGGTGCTGGTGGAGTGGTTCCAGTCGGAGTCCAAGGACTTCGTCGCGCGGCGGCTGGGGATCTCGGTCAGCACGGTCAACTCCCACCTGGAGCGGATCCGGATCAAGTACGCGCTGATCGGCCGGGAGGCGCCGACCAAGGCCGCGCTGGTGGCGCGCGCGATCCAGGACGGGCTGATCGGCGTGGACGACCTGTGAGCGGCTTGTGGTGCGAACGACCGACAGCGCGGACCGGGCAGCCGGGTTAGCTTGCGAGGCACATCCCTCGTCGGTAAGGAGTCATGCCTTGACGCACGCCCGTGGCGCCCTGTTCATCGCCGCCGGAGCGGCGGCCCTGCTGCTGTCCGCCTGCGGCGGTTCGACGGACGGTGTCGCCACGCCCGGCACCACCGCCGCGTCCGCCGGGACCTCCGCCGAGACCACCTCGGCAGCCTCCGCGACCACCAAGAGCGGTGCCGCCGAGATGACCGCCGAGGTCTCCGAGGACGTGACCAAGCCCGGCACCAAGCTCAAGGTGGGCGACCGCGCCGTCGTGCCGTTCAAGTACGGCACCCAGAAGACCGGCACCATCGCCATCACGGTCACCGCCGTCGAGGAGGGCTCGAACGCCGACCTGGCGAAGTTCGGCGACAAGGCCAAGGGCATCACGCCGATCTACATCCGGGTGACGGTGGAGAACGTCGGCGGCACCGACCTCGCGCACAGCTCGCTGAGCCTGCGCGCGGTCGGCTCGGACGGCAAGGGCACCGGCGTGGTCATCAGCGGCGACACCGACCAGTGCGTGTCGAAGACCGCCGGCAAGGACTTCACCAAGGCCGGCGTGAAGTACGAGACGTGCGTCTTGCAGGGCACCCGCGAGGGCACGAAGGTCGGGTCGGCGAGCTACAACAACGGCGACGGCTACGACAAGTCCCCGCTGGTCTGGCAGGGCTGAGCCGGCTTCGCGGTCCGGGCCCGCGCGGTCCGGACCGCCCGCGCGCGGTGACCCGCCGCGCGCTCAGCCGCGGGCGGCGGCGACGAACTCGCGCATCAGGCCGTGGTCCTTCACACCCCGGCTCGACTCGATGCCGCTGGACACGTCGACCCCCCACGGCCGGGCCCGGGCCACCGCCTCGGCCACGTTCGTCACGTCGAGGCCGCCCGCGAGCAGCCACCGGCCCTCCGGCCGCGCGCCGTCCAGCGCCGCCAGGTCCCAGCGGTGGCCCGAGCCCGCCTCGGGGGAGTCCAGCAGCAGCAGGTCCTCCCCGAACGCGCCCACCCGCACGTCCGTGTCGGCGGTCAGCGTCACCGCCCGGACCAGTCGCGTGCCGGCCGCCGCCACCTCGTCGAAGGCCTCCTTCGGGTACTCGCCGTGCAACTGCACCGCGGCCACCCCCGCCTCCACTGCCACCCGGAGCACCTCGGCCGCCGGCACCCCGCGGAACACGCCCACCGTCAGCACGCCGGCCGGCACCTCGCGCACCAGCCGCCGCGCGGTCTCCGGGTCGATCCGGCGCGGGCTCGCGCTGAGCACGAAACCGACCGCGTCCGCCCCGGTCTCCGCCGCGACCTCGACGTCGGCGGTGGTGCGCAGCCCGCACAGCTTCACGTACATGCGCCGACCTTATCGCCGGGACACCGCCCGCCGGTTCGCGGTCCGGGTGACCGGACTGGTCCGAAACGTCGACGCTGTCCGCAATTGGCGTGCCGGTTGTCGTCCCACGGTAGAGAACGCGTGCCGCGACCCCGCGATTTCGGGTGTCGGGTTGCGCCGATGGGGCATCGCCGATCGGCACCGGAGTGAGTGCCGTTGTCCTGCCCCGCGCCACGTTCCTACGTTTCGACTGGGGAAGGCGGGTCCCGTCCGGTTCGGTGAGGAAACGAGGCATGACCATGCGAAGAGGCAGGTCGAGAGCGTTCCGGATAGTCCTGGTGCCCCTGCTGGCCGCGGCCGGCGTGGTGGTGCCGGCCGCCACACCCGCGAGCACCCAGCCGCTGGCCGCGTCCACCCTGGCGAAGTCCGCGCGGACCGCGTCCACCCCCGCCGCCCACGGCGCGACGGCGTCGTGGACGCTGTCCTACGGCAACAACTCGCCGGCCGTCGGCGCGGCGACGATCACCGACCCGATCGCGGCCGGGCAGACCTACGTCCCCGGCTCGCTGAAGGCCCCGCAGGGCTGGACCCCGCAGTGGTCCACGAACGGGACCACCTTCCAGGACGCCGAACCCGCCTCCGGAACGGTCTCCGTGCGCGCGACCAACCCGGTGGCCCGCCCGGACGGCACGGCTCTGGCCAGCGAACTCACCCCGCCCGTGCAGGCCGCCGCCACGGCGACCGGCGGCGACGGGTTCACCCCGCTGCTGCACCGCACGTCGACCGGCGCGTTGCAGGCGTGGAACATCTTCCACCACGCGGCGACCACGCAGGGCAAGGTGGTGTGCAGCGTGCTGTCCACCGGCTCGCTGTGCGGCGGCGGCCCGTGGCCCCGGACGTTGAACACCGCGGTCGGCCCGTTGCAGGGTGCCACCAGCGGTGACATCGCCAGCCCGCTGGAGCCGCAGTACGTGCGCGACCCCGGCAACTCCGCGCTGGTCTACTACGCGGCGGTCACCGAGGACTCGGTGGGCGTCGGCTGCCTGGACCTGGAGAACGCGGCGAACTGCGGCTACTGGCCGCTGCTCGCGACCGGCGGCTCCCCGGTGGCGGTGAACAACCTGGCCGGGCTGGTCGAGGTCGCCGGCAACCTGTACGGCGTCGCCACGTCCGGCGCGGTGACGTGCTGGACGGTGTCGTCCAAGACCGCGTGCCCCGGCCAGCCGTTCGCGCCGATCGTGCCGCCCAACGGCTCGAACCCCGGCCTGCCCGCCTCGCTCTACCTCGGCTCGATGACCGTGGTGTCCGGCAAGGTGTTCGCGTCCTCGTCGCCGCAGGCCGGACTCGCGCCGGCCCTGGGCTGCTTCGACCCGGCGACCGGCGGGGCGTGCGCCGGCTGGGCTTCTCCGCGCCCTGTCGGCCCGGCCGACAACTACACCTACAACGCCTACACCGCGTACAACACCTCCGGGGCGCCGGTCGGGGCGTGCGCCAGCACGACCGGCGGCACGAACGTGACCACCTGCTACACCACGGCGGGCGGCGCGCTGGCCTCCCCGTCGGCGGTCACCGGGCTGCCCGGCGGCGTGCTGGTGTTCAACCCCGAAGTGGTCAACGGCCTGGACGGCCACACCCGCAGCTACCTCGGGATCTGGGGCGGCCCGTACGCCGGCGCGACGATCTGCCACGACTGGACGACGGCGGCCGGCTGCGCGGGCTTCCCGAACCCGGCCACCCACCCGACCGTGAACGGCGGCGCGACCCGCGACTACGGCTACGCGTTCGACCCGACCACCCAGTGCCTGATCGGCCTGGGCGACGCGGGCGTACTGTTCTCGCTGGACCCGGCCTCCGGCGCGTCGCCGTGCGTGCGCAGCGGCGCGGCGGTCACCCTGACCCCGTCGTCGTACTACTGCGACGGCGGCACGAGCCACGTCACCGGGTACGTGTCGGCGAAGCTCCAGGGGATCACCCCGGCCAACGTCGACTTCGGCGCGTCGAGCGTGTCCGTGGTCGACCAGAACGGCACGACCGTGCCGACGCCCGGGTTCGCGCCGGACGGCTCGGTCGACCTGACCGGCGTCTCGGCCACCGCCCACACGTCGCTGACCGTGACCGCGCGGCTGGTCCTCACCAGCGGCGCGGACTTCGCCGGCGGGGCCAAGCCGAACCTGGTGGTGGACTTCGCGGGCGACCCGCCGCAGGTGTGCTTCCAGACCACCCTGTCCACCACGTGCACGGTGACCGACGTGACGAACACGGCCGGCGGCGTGGACGGCTCCGGGTCGTTCACCTCGAACACGGTGTCGGTGCCGATCGCGCCGGGAGCGGCGTGCCAGCCGGTGGTGCGGGTGAACAAGGAGATCTGCGCGTCGCACACCGCGTCGAACTGCGGACCCGGTGGAGCCGGACCCTGGGTGAAGCAGACACCCGTGGGCCTGCTCGGGGCGTTGTTCGGCACGGCCCGGTGGCGCATCACGATCACCAACGACGGCCCGGTGCCGATCGACAACGCGACCGTGTACGACCTGCAGGAGCCGTCCTGCGAGACGGCGGGCGGCACGTTCAGCCTGGCCCCCGGCCAGTCGAAGCAGGTGTACTGCTCGACCTACGCGGTGCTGACCCTGTTCCCGATCGACAACTACGCGAAGGCGCAGTACACCCCGAGGAACTCGCCGCCGGGCACCCAGCCCACCTACTCGCCGTACTCGTCGGCGAAGGCGTGCGCCTTGTTGTGCAACCTGTAGACCGGATTCCGATCCGCCGCTGGACGGCCGGCCCGCGACCCTGCATCGCGGGCCGGCCGCGGCGCGTCGACCTCGCGGGAACCGTTGGCGCGCCTGCGTGCCGTGGGCGACCGACCGGCCACAATGGTCGGAGCCGCGAAATTGCGGGGTGCGAGTAGGGCGGGACTGCCTACGATAGATCGGATGATCCCCGTGCGCGGCCGATACGACTACACGGTCGAACTCGTGCCATACGAAGACGGGGTCGTCGCGCAGTACGAACAGGACCGGGCGGTGGTGTCCGGGGTGCTCGGCCTGCTCGCGCGCGAGATCGAGCCGATCGGCAGCAGACTCGTGCCGGGCATCTGGGCCAAGCCGATCATGGACCTGTTGGTGCTCGTCGGCGACCGGGACGCGCCCCGCGCGGCGTCCCGCCTCGCCCGCCGGGGGTTCCACAAGATCCCGCTGGCCGAGCTGTCGCGCACCATGCTGCGCCGCTACCGGCTCGGCACCGGCGAACCCGACCTGCACGTCCACCTGGTCGGGCCGGGCGTGTGGGCGGCCAGCCCGGAACGGGCGTTCTACCGGCTGCTGCGCGAGCGTCCGGCGGCCGCCGCCGCGTACTCCTCGGTCAAACGCCTGGCGCTGGAACTCAGCGGCGGCGACCCGCAGCGCTACAGCGCGGTGAAGGGCCAGTTCATCGAGTGGTTGGCGACTACGGTGGACCACGGCGGCTCCGGCCACCGCCCACGACCCACCGGCCGGACCCTCTGACCGACCGCGGAGGTCGCCTGTGCTGAAGGTCGCCGGCTTCGCGCCGAGTACCGGCACGCCGAGCGTCGAGCTGGACGTCTACGTGCCGCTCACGCTCACCTGGCCCGGTTACCGCCGCCTGCTCGACACGCCGGCCTACTACCTGGTCAACGGCGGTGCGAAGGCCCACCTGGAGCTGAAGTTCGACCGGTCGTCCGGGGTGCTGGTGGAGCTGGTGGCGATCTCGGTGACCGCCGTGGACGAGCGCGCCGGGAACGCGCCCTTCCCGGTGGCCCGCCCCGAGGACGTCCTGCCGGTCTGCGACCTGGCGACGATGGGCCGCAGCCTGGCCCTGAGCGAGGACCTCGGCCTGGGCTTCACCGCCTACGCGGACGCGTTCGAGATCAGCATCGGGGCCGGCGACCCGGTGTCGCGCTGCGGCGGCCCGGTCGTGTTCGGCCTGGCCGCCGACGACACGCTGGCCTCGATCGGCTTCCGCTGGACCGGTGACCAGCGCCGCGAGATCCTGCGGGACCACGGCGGCTGACCGCAGTCGCCGCCGGGCCGTCGCCGCCGGGCGGTCACCACTGCCCGAAGCGCACGACCTCCTCGAACGGCCGGCGCACCCGGGTGCGCGGCGACGCGCCCTCGGAGATCGGCTCGTCGGCGTCGTGGCCGATCGCGACCACGCCGATCGGCTCGTGGTCGGCCGGCACGCCGAACTCCTCGCGGACCGCGTCGAAATCCGCTGCGGACAACCCGAAGTACACCGCGCCCAACCCCTCGTCCACCGCGGTCTGGAGGACGAGGAGCACGGCCATGCCGGTGTCGACGTACCAGAACGGCACCGGCCACCGCTGCTCGGAGCGGTCGGTCCACCCCTTGTCGTCCTCGGCGTAGCGGTCCAGGTAGGCGTTCTTCACCGCGAACGGGATCACGACCACCGGTGCCGCCTTGACCGACGGGTGCGTCCACAGCCGCACGCGGTCGTACAGACGCGCGCGCTCCTCCCCGCGCAGCACGAGGAACCCCTGGCCCTGAGAGTACCCGGCCGACGGCCCGCGCAACGCGTTGCGCATGATCCGCCGCACGGTCTCGTCGGACACCGGCTCGTCGGTGAACTTCCGCACCATCCGCCTGCGCCGCACCACGTCCTGGAACTCCACGCGTCCCCCGTCCCTCGCCGTGCCGCCAACCTAGCGGCGGCACGCCGGCGCGCGAACCCGGGTCACGTTCGGTGATTCACCCTTCACTCACTCTTCCACCAGGTAACGGCGGCGTGTGCGGCCCGCCCAGGTGCCCCGGCATCGGTTCTTGAAGGCGTACCCACGACGGAGGAGGACTCCCGTGAGCGGCAACCATGACGAACTCGTGCTCTACGCCGACAACCAGGGGGACGAGCCCCGATTCGTCCTGGAGAACAACTCCGACCAGGACTTCGTGCTCCCCGCCGGGCAGCGGCGGGACTTCCCTGCGCCGACCAGGGCCTTTTACCAAGGGGGCCCAGCGGTCGCCCGGACCCGAGCCCCGGCACGGCGTCCTGGCGGTGACGCGCCTCGGGTGCCGGCGTCGGCGAACGGCCGACGCCGGCACCCGACGGATCAGGCGCGCGCCGTGAGCGTGCCGGCGACGAGGTCGTTCACCCAGGGCAGCACCGCGCCCCGGACGTCCACCCGACGGGGGAGCAGGCCGTTGGCCGCGAGCAGGTCGGCCGCGCGCTGCTGCTCGGCCAGGAACTCCTCGTCCACCGGGTTCACCCCGAACGGGCGGTTGCGCAGCGCGCGCTCCCACGAATCGAGGTCGGCGTCCACGCCCCGCGCCGCCGCGTCGTCGACGAAGTACCGGGCGGCCTCCCGGGGGTTCTCGGTGATCCAGCGGTCGGACTCCTGCAACGACTCGACGATCGCCGCCAGCTCCTCCCGGTGGTTCTCGGCGAAGTCGCGGCGGGTGAACCACAGCGACGGGTGGCTGAACAGCCCCTCGGTGGCGATCAGCGTGCGCAGCCCGGTCCGCGCCTCGACCCGGTCCAGGTCGGGGTAGGAGCCGGTCCACGCGTCGATGCCGCCGTCGAGGAACAGCTGGGCCGCGTTCGCCCCGGTGTTCACCGGCTCGACGTCCGCCCAGGTCAGGCCCGCCTGGTCGAGCGCGAACAGGAGCAGCGTGGTCTGCCAGGACCCGTGTGCGATGCCGACCCGCCGCCCGCGCAGGTCGGCGATCTCCTTGATCGGCGAGTCGTCGCGCACCACGATCCGGCCGTTCTCCGTGCGCGGCCCGGACACCCCGAGGTAGACCACGTCGTGGCCGGCGCCCAGCGCGGTGATCGGCGGGGTGAACCCGGTGCCGATCACGTCGTAGCCGCCGTCGGCGAACAACTGGTCACTGTGGACGGTCGGCAGCCCGGAGCGCGGGTCGGGCTGGTCGCCCTGGGGCAGCGAGCGCAGGTCGACCCACGTCACGTCGGGCAGCCTGCGCTCCAGGATGCCGTTGTGCCGCAGCACGAACAGCGAGTTGTTGTGGGGGAAGAAGCCCACCCGAACGGTCATCACGGACCTCCATGCGAGTTCGATCGACACCCGGCGCACACGCGCGCCGGGTGGAGAGGGGAAGAGGGTCAGAGCGAGGGGAGCAGCAGCGCGGCGACCCGGGTCACCCGGGCCAGCGCCTGGTCGACGAACCAGGGCACCCGGTCGTCGGTGATCAGTTCGGGCGTGGCCCGCAGGGTGAGCGCGGCGTAGCTGAAGCCGTCGGCGTCGAGCACCGGCACCGAGACCGACCGGACGCCGACCTCGCTCTCCCCGTTGTTCAGCGCGTACCCGGCCGCGCGCACCCGGACCAGCTCCGCGCGCAGCTCGTCGCGGGTGCCGATGGTCCGGTCGGTCGGCCGGACCAGGTCGGGCAGCGCGTCGAGGTCGTCCTCGCCCGGCGGCGCCCACGCCAGCAGCACCTTGCCCATGGCGGTGGTGTGCAGCGGCGCGCGGACGCCGTCGGAGAACTCCGCGCCGACCAGGCCGCCGATCAGCACCAGCGCGTCGGGCCCGCTGCGCACCGAGATGCTGGCGGAGGCCTTGGTCACCCGGGCGAGCCGGTCGAGCACCGGTTCCAGCCGGTGCAGGCCGTGCTGGAAGTAGTGCAGCTGCCCCAGCTCGGCCACGGTGGTGCCGAGCCGGTACCGCGCGGTGTCCGGGTCGCGTTCCAGGAACCCGGCCGCGACCAGCGCGAGCACCAGCCGGTGCGCGGTGCTGATCGGCAGGGTCATGGCCTTGGCGATGTCCGTGACGCCCAGTTCCGGCCCGTGGTGGCGGAAGCACTGGAGCACGCCCAGCGCGCGTTGCACGGCCTGCGCCCCCGGCGGGGCGGCACTCGTCGCCATCACCGGGCTCCCGGCGCCCGGCCGTCGACGCTAGGCACTCAGCGTCACCGGCTCGGTCCGCCCGCGCTCGCCGAGCCTGCCCCGCAGCAGCGGCAGGACGCCCTCGGCGACCCGGTAGGCCTCCTCCAGGTGCGGCCCGCCGGCCAGGATGAACGAGTCGACGCCGAGGTCGAGCAGCCCGTCCAGCCGCTCGGCGACCTGCTCGTAGCTGCCGACCAGGCCGAACGCCGGACCCGGCCGCATCAGCGCCAGCCCGGCGAACACGTTGGGCTGCACCTCGAAATCGCGGAAGCCGGTGAACGACTCGGGCTGGAACGCGACCGCCCGGCGCACCCCGAACGAGTCGCCGCCGTCGCGGGAGAGCTGCGCCCGGACCGCTTCGGGCCGCACGTGCCGCCAGCCGCGTTCGATGTCCGCCCACGCCTCCTCGGCGGTCTCGCGGGCCAGGATGTCCACCCGGACCGCGAACTTGGGCGACGCGCTGCGCGCCCGCACGGCGTCGAACTTCGCCCGCAGCGCGTCGAACGGCTCCAGCCACGACAGGTAGTAGTCCGCGTGCCGCCCGGCCGCCTCGATCGCCGCCGGGGACGAACCGGAGAAGTAGACCTCCGGGAACGACAGCCCGGCCAGCGGACCGGGCAGCCCGCCGCCCTCGACCCGGTAGAACCGGCCGTCGAAGTCGAACGGACCGCCGTCCCACACGCCGCGCAGCACGTCCAGGAACTCCGAGGTGCGGGCGTAGCGGTCGTCGTGCGCGACCTTGTCGCCCCACCACAGCTGCGGCGGGCCGCCGCCCCCGGTGATGATGTTGTAGGTGAGCCGCCCGCCCGTGGCGCGGTGCAGGCTGGCACTCATCCGCGCGGCCTGCACCGGGTTGAGGAACCCGGGCTGGAACGCGACCATGAACTTGTAGGTCGTGGTCTCCCGGGCCAGCGCGGAGGCCACCGCCCACGGGTCGTCGGTGCCGGGGAACGAGGGCAGCAGCCCGCCGTGGAACCCCAGGCCCTCGGCCGCCCGCGCGGTCTGCACCAGGTAGTCGAGCAGGCCGTAGCCGTCCGGCTCGCCGTCGCGCAGGCCCGGCGTGATGCTGTCCGGTCCCGGCGGCGCCCAGTCGCCCCGGGACTGCCGGTGCGCGGTGCGCAGCGAACTCGGGTCGCCCGCCATCCCGATCCGCCACCAGATGTCGATCGTCATGTCAGGCCCTTCCTGCGAGCAGCGGACGCACGTGCTGCGCGATCCGCAGCACCTCTTCCAACCGGGGGTCGGCGGACAGGAAGAAGGTGTCGAAACCCCGTTCGCCGTACGCCAGGATCTGGTCCGCGACCTGCGTGTACGTGCCCCGCAGGCCCGGTGCGCCGGACAGCTCCGACTCGTCTTCGCGGGTGTGCACGCCCGCCTGCAGGGCCCGCCGGACCCGGCCGTCGAGCCGGGCCAGGTGCCGGTCGAGTTCGTCGTCCGGGGCGAGGTCGAACACGTGCACGTCGGCGTGCTCGGCGGACAGCGCGAACGCCTCGTCCGACGTGCCGGACAGGTACACGGTCGGGAACGGCAGACCGGCCAGCGGCCCGGTGAACCCGCCCTTGACGACCTCGTAGAACCGGCCGGCGTAGTCGACGTCCTGCCCGTGCCACACGGCCTTCGCGACGGTCAGGAACTCCGCCGCCCGCGCGTAGCGGTCGGCACCGGTGACGAAATCGCCCTGGCTGCGCTGGACGCGCTCGTCCAGGTCGACCTCCAGCCGCCAGCTCAACCGCCCGCCGAACGCCCGTTGCAGCGTCGCGGACAGCTTCGCCGCGTAGACCGGGGTCGCGATCCCCGCCGGGAACCCCGCCACCACCTCCAGGAACCGGCTGTCGCGGCCGAGCGACCCGGACACCACCAGCGACTCCTCGCCGAGCGGGTCGTAGGGGACGTGCACGCCGCCCAGCCCGCCGAGTTCGGCGGCGCGGGAGATCTGGTGCAGGTAGTCGAACGGCGTGAACGCCGGCCCGCCCGCCCGGCCGTCCCGGATGAACGGCGGCAGCGCGGGCGCGGGCTCCCAGCCTCGGGCGCGGGGCCCGTCACCCCGGGTCGGGATGGTCCAGAGGATCTTCGGCGCGGTCATCGGCCTTCCTCCAGCAGCGCCAGCGCCTCGGCCAGCGGCTCGTGCGCCGCCCACGCCCGGACGTCCACGTCCCGCGCCAGGAACCCGTGCGTGAGCAGGAAGTCCTTCTGGCGGGTGAGCAGGTCCAGCCGCTCCTGCGACAGGTCGGGGTGCAGCGACTTGTGGAACCCGTCCCGGTAGGCGGCGACCACGCCGTCCGCGCCGGACCGGGTCTCCCGGGCCAGGATCTCGCGCACCCGGTCGAGGTTGTCCGCCGCCCAGTCCGCCGCGCGCAGCGTCCGCACCAGGAACCGGGCCACCAGGTCCGGCCGCTCGGCCAGGATCCGCTCGTGCACGGTGATCGGCCGGGGCGTGCCGTTGTTCACCCGGAACCGCCGGTCGGGGAAGGAGTCCAGGTCGATCCCGATCACCAGCCCGTGCGCCGCGGCCTGCTCGGCGGCCTGCGCGCCCTTGATGTAGACGGCGTCCACGTCGCCGGCGGCCAGCGCCTCGATCCCGAACAGCGAGCCGCCGCCGCGGGCGCCGCGACCGACGTCGCCCTGCCCGGTCGGCACCTCGACGAACGTGACGTCCGCGGTCGTCAGCCCGACCGTGCCGAGCGTGCCCGCGAACCCGTGCAGCGCCATGGCGCGCGGGAAGCTGCGGGCCCGGTCGGCGGCGAACTCGGGCAGCGCGACCCGGCGGCCCGCGAGGTGCTCGGGCGAGGTGATGCCCGAGTCCGGCCGGACCACGATCACCTGCGACTCGTCGATCCAGGTCAACCCGATCAGCCGGGTCGGCGCGCCCTCGGACTTCGCGACCAGCGCGGGCACGTTGCCGCCCTCGCGGAACAGCCCGACCAGCCGGTGGTCGAAGTGTCGGGCGGCTATGTCCGGCGGGGCGTCCTGCAGCACCCCGACGTCCAGGCCGTCGGCCGCGAACTCCTCGGCCAGCCAGCCCAGGTTGTAGGCCAGGCCGCTGGCCGTGGGCACCGGGCAGCGGGTGTACCAGATCCGGTTGTGCTCGATCGTCTGCGCGTCAAGCGTCTGCGTGCTCATGAGTGCTCCTGGGAGAACGGTCGGGGGCGACCCCGAGCGCGGCGAGGTAGTCCTTGCGGTGGGCGATCACCGCGCGATCGTCGCGGTCGCGCGGCCGGGGCACGTCGATCCGCCGGTCGAGGGCGAAACCGCCGTCCCGCAACACGATCGCCCGGTCGGCGAGCAGCAGCGCCTCGTCCACGTCGTGGGTCACCAGCAGCACCGCCGGGCGGTGCCGGGCGCACAGCTCGGCGACGAGTTCCTGCATCTGCAAGCGGGTCAACGCGTCCAGCGCGGCGAACGGCTCGTCCAGCAGCAGCAGTTGCGGCTGCCGGACCAGCGCGCGGGCCAGCGCGACCCGTTGCGCCTCGCCGCCGGACAGCGTGGCGGGCCAGCTGCGCGCCTTGTCCGCGAGGCCGACCTCGGCCAGCGCGGCCAGGCCGGGTTCGCGGGCCGCCTTGCCGCGCTGGCCGATCGTGACGTTGGCCAGCACGCGGCGGGCCTGCACCAGGCGCGGCTCCTGGTAGACCACCGTGCGGACCCGGGGCACCAGCACGGTTCCCGCGTCGGCCCGCTGCAGACCGGACAGCAGCCGCAGCAGGGTGGTCTTGCCGGTGCCGCTGGGCCCGAGCAGCGCGACGAACTCGCCCGGCGCGATGTCCAGGTCGATCCCGTCCAGGACCCGCTTGGGGCCGAAGCTCTTGCGGATGCCGCGCAACCGCACCACGGCGTCGCTCATCCGCTCGCCGTCCCGTGCCGCCGCCACGGCATGGCGGTCCGCTCCACCAGCCTGATCACCAGGTCCACCCCGATCCCGATCAACGCGTAGATCACGATGCACAGCACCATGTAGTCGTTGCGGTAGTACTGCTGCGCCAGCGTGACCAGGTAGCCGATGCCCTCGGTCGCGCCGACCTGCTCGGCCGCGATCAGGCCGACCAGGCTGATGCCCAGGCAGATCCGCAGCGCCATCAGGATGTTCGGCAGCGCGCTGGGCACGATCACCCCGACCGCCAGCCGCCAGCCGCCGAGCCCGAACCCGCGCACCGCCTCGACCACCTTGCGGTCCACCGACCGCACACCCAGGTACGTGTAGGCGTACATGGGGGAGGCGGAGGACACCGCGATCAGCGCGACCTTGAACGCCTCGTCCACGCCGAACCACGAGATGAACAGCGGCACGAGCGCCAGGAACGGCACCACCCGGATGATCTGCACGGTCGCGTCGACCAGTTCCTCGCCGAGTCGGGTCAGGCCGCTGATCAGGCCGAGCACCAGCGCGACGCTCACCCCGATGCCGACGCCGAGCCCGGCCCGCTGGAACGACGCGAGCCCGTAGTCCCACAGCTGCCCGGTGCCGACGAGTTCCCAGAACGCCCGCACCACCTGGCCGGGCGAGGCCAGCACCTCGGTGGACACCAGGCCGTGCGTGGTCGAGTACCACCACGCCACCAGGATCAGCGCGGGAACGCTGACCCGCAGCGCCAGCGACAGCCACCGGTTGCGCGTCTTCGCACCGAGGAACTCCGGTGCCTCCAACCCGGACACGGCCGGGGCCGGGCGGACCGGTGCCACCGTCACTTGGCCGCGCCCCAGTCGTAGAACGCCTTCTTCGGGTCGGCGGGGCCGGGCAGCACCTTGTTCTCGGTGAACACCGTGGACACGCCGGTCAGCCGCGCTTCGTCGTCGGGCTTGGGCAGGCGCAGCACGTTGTCGTAGCGGCCGATGGCGATGTTGTTCTCCAGTTGCAGGCCGGTCGCCGCCGAGGGTCCCTGGTCGGCGAAGACGTTCTGGAACTTCTCCGGCTCCGCCCGCTCCTTCTCGTCCAGTTCGGACAGCACCTGGACCAGGGTCCGGACCACCTCGGGGTTCTTGGCGAGCAGGTCGGTGCGCGCGACGAACATGTTGAGGTCGTCCGAGGGCAGGTCACGGCCGCGGAACACCACCCGCGCGCCCTTGGCCACGGCCTGCGGGAACGCCCGCACGATGGCCACCCACGCGTCCACCTGACCGCTGCTGAACGCCGACGCGGCCTGGTCCTGCTGCAGGTAGACGCGCTGGACCTCGCCGGCGGGGATGCCCGCCTCCTTGAGCGCGAGCAGCAGCAGGTACTCGCCGCGCCCGGCCTTGTTCACCGCGACCCGCTTGCCGCGCAGGTCCTGGACGGTCTTGATCGGACTGTCCGGCGGCACGATCAGCCCGTCACCCGCGCCCGCGCGGGGATCGGTCACCACGTCCTTCACCGCGACGATCTTGATGTCGTCCGAGGTGGCGAGGTAGCCCAGCGCGGGGGAGAAGGCGCCTTCGGCGAAGTTCACCGCGCCGGAGTGGATCGCGTCGGTGGTCGCGGTGAACGACGCGTACGTGCCGCCCCACTCGACCTTCGCGTTGAGCTTGGCCAGCGGCGCCTCGAAGCTGTTGTTCTTCTTGGCGTAGGCGAGCGGGCCGTAGTTGCCGGGGTCGACCAGCTTGACCACGATCTGCCCGGAACCGGCGTCCGCCTGGCCGCCGCACGCGGCCAGCGCGGCCGTGAGGACCGCGGCGACGCCGAGAGCGGCTGTCCGGGAAGCTTTGGAGCGCGCGAAAAAACCCATGAGTGTGCCTGCCACTCCTAGTCAGGAGGAACTGCTGCGAGGGGAAAAGGGGTTGCCGGGGTGCCGCGGACCCGGAGGGCGGGCGCGGGCTGTCGGCGTCAGGGGGAGGAGGTGTCGCTCAGCGCGGCAGACACAGCGCGCTGGCGACCCGGAGCAGGTCGACGTGCTGACGCGTGGTCAGCCGGGGCAGCCTCATGACGGGAACGCTAGGTAGGCCGACGGCCGCCGGTCAACCGCGCCGGCGAGCTTCCCGCATCATGGAAATACCTCTGACCAGGCGATATTTCGTCCAACTAGGCTGCCGTCTTCCACATCGTGGCAAACCGGCGGTGCGCCCGCCCTCGCGTGGGCGCACCGCCGGGCGGTCAGCTCTCGTCGATCACCGACCGCAGGAACGCCTTGGTCCGGTCGTGCGCCGGCGCGTCGAACAGCTCGGCGGGCGGGGCGGCTTCGATGATCCGGCCCTCGTTGAACATCAGCACGCGGTCGGAGACGTCCCGGGCGAACTTCATCGCGTGCGTCACGCACAGCATGGTCACGTCGAACGTCCGCGCCACGTCCCGCAGCACGTCGAGCACCTCGGCGGCCAGCTCCGGGTCGAGGGCGGAGGTCACCTCGTCGAGCAGCAGCACGTCCGGGCGCATCGCGAGCGCGCGGGCGATCGCCACCCGCTGCTGCTGCCCGCCGGAGAGCTGGGAGGGGTGGAAGTCGAGCTTGTCGCCCAACCCCACCATGTCCAGCAGTTCGCGGGCCCGCTCGTCGGCCTCGTCCGGGGTCAGGCCGAGCACGTGCACCGGGGCCTCGGTGACGTTGCGCAGCACCCGCATGTTCGGGAACAGGTTGTACTGCTGGAAGACCATGGTGGTGTGTCGACGCATCCTGCGCAGGTGCGCCTCGCGCGCGGGCACCAGGTCGTCGCCGCGCCGTTCGTGGAACAGGGGAGTGCCGTCGACGGTGATGGTGCCGCTGTCCGGTGCGGTCAACGTCATCAGCATCCGCAGGATCGTCGTCTTGCCCGACCCGCTGGGCCCGATGAGCGTGACCCGTTCGCCGGCCCGGATCCCGAACGACAGGTCGTCCAGCACGACGTTCGCGCCGAACCTCTTGCTCACCCCGTCGAAGGTGATGTACTGCGTCCCGGTCCCGTGCGTCCCGCTCATGCCATTCCCCTTCGGTACTTGCGCTCCACCGCCCGCACCGGCCAGGCGATGAGCAGCGCCGTGGCGAGGTACAGCACACCCGCCACCGTGATCAGCTCCAGGTACTGGAAGTTCTGCGCTCCTGCGGACTTCACCACGCTGAGCACCTCCGCCACCGTGACGACGGTGAGCTGCGGGGTGTCCTTGAACATCGCGATCGCGTAGTTGCCCAGCGCCGGCACGACCCTCGGCACCGCCTGCGGCAGCACCACCCGGGTCCAGGTCCGGCCGCGCGGCAGGCTCAGCGCCTTCGCGGCCTCCCACTGCCCGGCGGGCACTCCGTCGATCCCGGCCCGGTACACCTCGGAGGTGTAGGTCGCGTAGTGCACGCCCAGTCCGATCGCGCCGGTCGTCAGCGGCGACAGTTCGACACCGACCGTGGGCAGCACGAAGAACAGGAAGAACAACTGCACCAGCAACGGTGTGGAGCGGATGAACTCCACCACGAACGCCACCGGCAGCCGCACCCACGCCCGCCCGCTGCGCCGCAGCAGCGCGAACCCCAGGCCCAGCACCACGGCGAGGAGGTAGCCGAGCACGGTGGCCCACAGCGCGACCACCAGACCGTCCAGCAGTGCCGGCACCGCGTCCCACGCGGCTTGCCAGTCGAACGTCACTTCGCTCCCTCCCGGACCGGCGCGACCCGGCGGCCCAGCGACGCCGCCGCCCGCCGTTCGACCAGCTTCACCAAACCGGTGAGCACCAGCGCGATCACCCCGTACCCGACCAGCAGGCCGGCGAACACGGTGGCCGTGTCACCCGTGGCGGCGCGCACGATCTGGCCCTGGAACGCGAGGTCTTGCAGGAACACCAACGAAACCAGCGCGGTCGCCTTGAGCAGTTCGATCAGCAGGTTGCCCATCGGCGGCACCATCGCCACCAGCGCCTGGGGCAGCACGACGAGCCGCATCCGCTGCCACGGCGTGAAGTTCAGCGCCATCGCCGCTTCGAGCTGCGCGGCGGGGACCGACAAGACCGCCCCGCGCACCACTTCCGCGCCGTACGCGCCGATGTTGAGCGACAACGCCAGCACACCCGCGAACAGCGGCTCCAGTTGCCAACCGAGGCTGGGCAGAGCGAACACCAGCCAGAACAGCACGACCAGCGCGGGCAGACCTCGGAAGCCCTCGGTGTAGGCGAACGCGATGCCGCGCACGACGCGCTGGGGCGAGAGCCGGGCGAGCCCGGCGGCGAACGCGAACACCAGGCCCAGCGCCGCGCCGAACACGGTCAGCTCCAAGGTGACCAGCAGACCGTCGAGCAGGAGTTTCCACAGCCCGGAGGACATCACACGCCTCCCCGGCAGAGCCGTGCCGCCGTCAGGTCCGTCATCTCCGACTCGGTGAACCCGAAGGGGCGCACGATCTCCAGCAGCTCGCCGGACCTCTTGAGCGCGGCGAGTTCGGTGTTGAACGCGTCGCACAACCGGCGCTGGTCGGGCCGGAACCCGAAGCCGCCCGCGCCGTACTGCTCGACGCCGTCGAGCACCGGCACGAACGGTTCGGTGAGCTTGAGCGGCGCGGCGGGCCGGGTGGACAGGGCGTGCCGCAACGAGATCGCGGTCAGCAGCAGGCCGTCCGCGCGCCCGGCCAGCACGCCGTCGACGGCGCCCGCCTGGCTGGAGAACACCACCGAGCGGTCCGCCGGGACGCCGTAGCCCTTCGCGATGTCGGCCTCGACGCTGCCCAGCAGCAGCCCGAGCTTGAGGGTGCCGTCGCGGGCGAAGTCCTCCAGCGAGCGGATCCGGCCGGCGTCGGCCTCGCGCACCAGGACCGCCTCGGGCGCGTTGTAGTCGGGGTCGGAGAACAGGATCTGCTCGCAGCGCGCGGGCGTGATGAACATGCCGGCGGCGATCACGTCGAACAGCCCGGCGCGCAGGCCCGGGATCAACGCGCCGAAGTCGGACAGCGCGGGCACGAACCGTTCCACCCCGAGTCTGCGGAACACCGCCTTGGCGACCTCCGGCGCTTCGCCGGTCAGCTCGCCGTCGCGGTCGACGTACCCGTACGGGGCCTCGTTCGCGAAGCCCACCCGGACCTCGCCGGTGGCGCGTAGGCGGTCCAGGAGGTTGCCGCCGTCCTGCTCGGACGACAGGTCGACGGCGCTGCACCCGGTGGTGAGCGCCGCGCCGAGCCCGCCGGCGGCGAGCAGGAACCGCCGGCGGGACAGTGGAGATGCAGACACGGAGCGGGTTTCCCACCTTCGACGACAGGACGGCCCGCCGCGGCGTCGCGCAGCGGACCCGGCGACCCTAGGACGGCTTTTCCGGCCCCGTCAACACGAAGGCGATTCAAAATCGTTGCCGGTTCGAGGTTTAGACTTGGCGAAGTTGTTGCTGCACAAGGGAGTGGTGCGGTGTGCGCTCGGCCTAAATCCACAATGGACTGTCGGGAATCGCCCTTTCGGGGTGTTGTGAGACCTGTTACACCGAAGTTCTCGATCATGTCCGCTAGCACATCGGCCGTGCCGGCGTTCGCCCTGACGGTGGCGTTACCGAACTGTTGTCTGTGCAGCTCAAGCGATGTTTGCGTGGTGTCGGACGGGTGGATTCCGGCTGCCATAGCATCGGTTTTCGGTCGACCGAACGGGTTTGTGGTCGGCCTCACGGGCACCGCACCTCCCGCACCCCGCGAAGGTGGTTGCGCCGCAGGTCGTCCTGTTACGTTCCATCAGCATGTCCGTACAGCGCACGAGACAAGACGATGCCGGTGTCGCCACGCTTCCCGGTGTCCACATTGACCGCCCGACCATCCACCAAGGTGCCGCCCTGTGGCGGATCGCGGCCGAGACCCGTGTGCTGGACGTGAATTCGTCCTACGCCTATCTGTTGTGGGCACGGGACTTCGCCGACACGTCCGCCGTCGCCGTCGTGGGCGACGAGGTCGCCGGTTTCGTCACCGGCTACACCCGCCCCGACCGCCCGGACACGCTGTTCGTCTGGCAGGTCGCCGTGGCCGAGGAGCACCGGGGGCGCGGCCTGGCCCGCCGGATGCTGGACGACCTGCTCGACCGCACCCGACCGCGGGGCGTCCAGTTCCTGGAGACCACCGTGACGACGGCCAACGGCCCGTCCATCGCCCTGTTCACCGCCGTCGCGCGCGAGCACGGCGTCCGCCACAAACGCAGCCCGATGTTCCCCGCCTACTCGTTCCCCGACCCGCACGAAGCCGAGGAGCTGCACCGCCTCGGCCCGTGGCCCGCGGCACCGCCGACCGTCGCCGGAGGAGATCTGTGACCATCTTCGACACGCTCGAATCGGAAGTGCGCAGCTACTGCCGGACCTGGCCGGTCGTGTTCGACCGGGCCACCGGCAGCACGCTGCGCGACGAGGACGGCCGGGAGTACCTCGACTTCTTCGCCGGTGCCGGGGCGCTCAACTACGGGCACAACAACCCGGTCCTGAAGCAGGCGCTGCTGGACTACCTCGCGGACGACCGGGTCGTCCACTCGCTCGACATGCACACCGCCGCCAAACGGGACTTCCTCGAAGCGTTCGACGAACTGGTGCTGCGCCCGCGCGGCCTGCGCTACAAGGTCCAGTTCCCCGGGCCGACCGGCGCGAACTCCGTCGAGGCGGCGCTGAAGCTGGCGCGCAAGGTGACCGGCCGCGAGTCGGTCGTCAACTTCACCAACGCCTTCCACGGCATGACTCTCGGCGCGCTGTCGGTAAGCGGCGACTCGATGAAGCGCGGCGGCGCGGGCATCCCGCTGGTGCACGCCACGCCGATGCCCTACGACAACTACTTCGCGGGCCAGTACCCGGACTTCCTGTACTTCGAACGCCTCCTGCGCGACGCGGGCAGCGGGCTCAACGCACCCGCCGCCGTCATCGTGGAGACCGTGCAGGGCGAGGGCGGCATCAACGCCGCCCGCTTCGAGTGGCTGTCGGGCCTGGCGGAACTGTGCCGGCGGCACGAGATCGTGCTGATCGTGGACGACGTGCAGATGGGCTGCGGGCGCACCGGACCGTTCTTCAGCTTCGAACCGGCGGGCATCACACCGGACATCGTGTGCCTGTCGAAGTCCATCGGCGGGTACGGCCTGCCCATGGCGCTCACCCTGGTCCGTCCGGAGCTGGACGTGTGGGAGCCCGGCGAGCACAACGGGACGTTCCGGGGCAACAACGCCGCGTTCGTCACCGCCACGGCAGCGCTGCGCGCGTACTGGGCGGACGACCGGTTGGAGAAGGGCGTCCTGGCCAAGGGCGAGCAGATCGGACGTGCGCTCGACGACCTGGCGGAGACCGTGCCCGGCACCCGGTCGCGCGGCCGGGGTCTGGCCCGAGGGCTCGCGTTCGAGCAGGCCGAACTCGCCGGGGAGGTCGCGGCGGCGGCGTTCCGCCGGGGGCTGCTGGTCGAGACGTCCGGTCCGGAGAGCCAGGTGGCCAAGCTGATGCCGCCGCTGACCGTGACCGAGGACGACCTGGCGCGCGGGCTCGGGCTGTTCGCCGACTCCGTCCGCGAGTGCGCGCCGGCCGGGGAGGTGCGGCCGTGATCGTCCGCTCCCTGCACGACCTCGACGGCACCGACCGCGACGTGGTCACCCCGAACTGGCGCAGCAGGCGGATCGTCCTGGGCGGTGACCGGGTCGGCTTCTCGCTGCACGAGACGGTGCTGAAAGCGGGCACCGTCAACGACTTCTGGTACGCCAACCACGTCGAGGCGGTGCTGTGCGTGGAGGGCGAGGGCGAGCTGGTGGACAAGGAGACCGGCCAGGTGCACGCCCTGCGGCCGGGCTCGATGTACCTGCTGGACGGGCACGAGCGGCACCAGGTCCGGCCGGTCACCGACATCCGCGCCGTGTGCGTGTTCAACCCGCCGGTCACCGGCCGGGAGGTGCACGACGAGCACGGCGTCTACCCGTTGATCGAGGCGGCAGAACCGGAGCAGGAGGCGCGCGCATGACGACCACGACGGTCCAGGACTACTACCCGACCCGCACGGCGCGCCCCGCCGACCCGATCCGGCGGGCCGAGCCCGTGGTCCGGGGCGGCACCGGCCCGATCGACGGGTCGACCCTGAAGTCCTACGACGACAAGGGCTTCCTCACCGTCGAGGGGCTGCTGAGCCCGGCCGAGGTGGCGGGGTTGCGCGCCGAACTCGCCCGGTTGCGCGCGGACGCGGCGGTCCGCGCCGACGAGCGGACGGTGGTGGAGAAGCACTCCGACGAGGTCCGGTCGATCTTCGATGTGCACCGGACCAGCGAGCCGATCGCCCGCCTGGCGGCCGATCCCCGGCTGCTCGACCGGGCCCGGCAGATCCTCGGCTCGGAGGTGTACGTGCACCAGAGCCGGGTGAACTTCATGCCCGGCTTCACCGGGCGCGGCTTCTACTGGCACTCGGACTTCGAGACGTGGCACGCCGAGGACGGGATGCCGGGGATGCGCGCGCTGAGCGCGTCGATCGCCCTCACCGACAACTTCCCGTTCAACGGCGGGCTCATGCTGATGCCCGGCGCGCACCGGACGTTCGTCCCCTGCGTCGGGGAGACGCCCGACGGGCACTACCGGAACTCGTTGCGGGAGCAGGAGATCGGCGTGCCGAGCCGGGAGAGCCTGGCCGCGCTGGCCGACGCGCACGGCATCGAGCAGTTCACCGGACCGGCCGGGTCGGCGCTGATGTTCGACTCGAACTCCATGCACGGCTCGGGCAGCAACATCACGCCGTTCGCCCGGTCGAACATCTTCCTGGTGTTCAACAGCGTGGACAACGCCTTGGTGGAGCCGTTCGGCGCGCCCCGGCCGCGCCCGGACTTCATCGCGTCGCGGGACTTCACCCCGCTGGGCTGAGCGCTCCGGCACGGCGGAGGGGCGGTGCGCGCGTGGCACCGCCCCTCCGCCGCGTGCGGTGTGAACCGCGATCCGGAGGGTTGCGCGCGGCCGATCACGTCAGGTAGACAAATCACCAGGACAGCGGCGTGCCGGACGCGCGCTGCTGTCGAGTCCGCGAACGCAGTCCACAACCACGGAGTCGACCGATGGGGCCCTTCAGCGAACGGCGTCTGCTCATGCCGCGTGCGCTGGGCGGCTGGACTTCTCTCTGACGTCACGTCCCCGTTTCACCGCCCGCCGCCCGGTGGGCGTCCTTCACCATGCCCTGAAGGGGAAACAGCGATGACGTCGCGATTCCGCGTGACCTATGCGACCCTGAGCGCCGACAACGAAGACCTGCACACCGCCTACGAACAGGGCCTGCGGGTCGCGAAGACCTGGCTCGGCACGACGATCCCGGTGGACGTCGGCGGCACGGCCCGGACCACCGGCCCGCTGTTCGCGGTGACCAGCCCGAGCGACACCGCGACCCTGCTGTGCTCGGCGCACTCCGCCGTCGAGTCCGATGTGGACGACGCGGTGCGCGCGGCCCGGCGGGCCGCGAAACCGTGGGCGGCCACGCCGTGGCGGGACCGGGCGGCGGTGCTGCGCGCCGCCGCCGACCTGATCAGCGAGCGGGCCCACGAACTGGCCGCGCTGATGAGCCTGGAAGTGGGCAAGAACCGGTTGGAGGCGCTGGGCGACGTCGAGGAGTCCGCCGACCTGATCCGGTACTACTGCGGCCGGTTCGAGGAGCACGACGGGTTCGAGCTGGACATGGCGCGGCTGTCCGAGCGCGAGCACACCCGCAGCGTGCTGCGGCCGTACGGGGTGTGGGGTGTGATCAGCCCGTTCAACTTCCCGATGGCGCTGGCCGCCGGCCCGGCGGGCGGCGCGCTGGTCGCGGGCAACACCGTCGTGCTCAAGCCCAGCCCGCAAGGCACCTTCACCGCCGCGAAGCTGGTCGAGTGCCTGCGCGCGGCCGGTGTCCCCGCCGACGCGCTGCACCTGCTGCCCGGCGGCGACGAGGTGGGCCGCGCGCTGGTCGCGCACCCCGGCGTGGACGGCCTCACGTTCACCGGTTCCCACCAGGCCGGCATGGAGGTCCAGCGCACGTTCGCCGGCCGGTACCCGAAACCGGTGGTCTGCGAGATGGGCGGCAAGAACCCGGCGATCGTCACCCGCAGCGCCGACCTCGACCTGGCCGCCACCGGCATCGCGCGCTCCGCGTTCGGCTTCTCCGGCCAGAAGTGCTCGGCGTGCTCCCGCGTCTACGCCGACCGGTCGGTGTACGAGCCGTTGCTGGAGAAGCTCGCCGCCCGTGCGGACGAACTCGTCGTCGGCGACCCGACCCGGCGCGAGGTGTTCCTCGGCCCGGTGGTCGACGCGGACGCGGTCGCCCGGTTCCGGGACGCCGTCGAGCACGCCCGCGCCCACGGCCGCGTGGTGGCGGGCGGTGACGTGCCCAGGCCCGGGGAAGTCCGGGCGCACGGCCACTTCGTCACCCCCACCGTGGTCACCGGACTCCCACCGGACGACCGGCTGTTCCGCGAGGAGCTGTTCGTGCCGCTGGTCGCCGTCGTCCCGGTCGACTCGTTGGACGAAGCCCTCGACCTGGCCAACGACACCGTTTTCGGGCTCACCGCCGGGTTCTTCTCCGCCGACGACACCGAGGTCGACCGGTTCCTGGCGGAGATCGAGGCGGGCGTGGTCTACGTCAACCGCGCGGCCGGTGCGACGACGGGCGCGTGGCCGGGCGTGCAGCCGTTCGGTGGCTGGAAGGGCTCCGGCACCTCGGGCAAGGCCGGTGGCGGCGTGCACTACGTCCAGCAGTTCCTGCGCGAGCAGTCCCGCACGGTGGTGGCCCGATGACCGCCGTGCCGGACGTGCGCACCGAACTGCCCGGCCCGCTGGCGCGGGAGGTGCTGGCCCGCGACCTCGCGGTGACCAGCCGGTCGCTGCCCCGGGCCTACCCGCTGGTCCCGGCGCGCGGCCGGGGCTGCGTGATCGAGGACGTCGACGGCAACCTGTTCCTGGACTTCAACGCCGGTATCGCGGTCAACTCGACCGGCCACGCCCACCCCAGGGTGGTCGACGCGATCCGCCGGCAGAGCGGGGAGCTGCTGCACTACTCCGCGAGCGACTTCTACCTGCCGATCTACTCGCGGATGTGCGAGGCGCTGGCGGAGACGGCGCCGATCGACGGCCCGGTGCGGGTGTTCCTGTCCAATTCCGGCGCGGAGGCGGTCGAGGGCGCGCTCAAGCTCGTCCGCCACGCCACCGGCCGGCCGTACGTGATCGGCTTCGTCGGCGCGTTCCACGGCCGCAGCTACGGCGCCCTCACGCTCACCGCGTCGAAAGCCAAGTACCACAAGGGTTTCGGGCCGCTGCTGCCCGGCGTGCTGCACGCGCCCTACGGCTCCGACGAGACGTTCGAGCACATCGAGAACGTGCTGTTCCGCCACCAGGTGCCGGCCGACGAGGTGGCGGCCGTGTTCGTGGAACCGGTGCAGGGGGAGGGCGGGTACGTCGTGCCGCCGCCCGGGTGGCTGGCCCGGCTGCGCGAGCTGTGCGACCGGCACGGGATCCTGCTGGTCGCCGACGAGGTGCAGTCCGGTGTGGGCCGCACCGGCGAGTTCTGGGCGGTCGAGCACACCGGCGTCCGCCCGGACGTGCTGATCAGCGCGAAGGGCCTGGCTTCCGGGCTGCCGCTGGGCGCGTTCCTGGCCCGCGCCGAACTGATGGAGCGGTGGGGTGCGGGCGCGCACGGCTCGACCTACGGCGGCAGCCCGGTGCCGTGCGCGGCGGGCCTGGCGACGTTGGAGACCATCCGCGAGGAGGGCCTGGTGGCCAACGCGACCAGGATCGGCGGGCAACTCCTCACCGGCCTCGGGAAGCTCCAGGCGCGGCACCCCGGCCTGATCCGCGAGGTGCGCGGGCTCGGCCTCATGATCGGCATCGAGTTCGACACGGCGGAACACGCGGAAGCCGTGCAGCGCAACGCTTTCGAACGCGGCCTGCTGGTGCTGGAGTGCGGCTGGAGCAGCATCCGGATGTCGCCGCCGCTGGTGGTGACCGAGCAGGAGGCGGACACCGCGCTGCGGTTGTTCGCCGAGGCCGTGGACGCGGTCGCGGTCGCGGGGTGAGCGCGCACGTCTTCGGCCGGGGCCGTGGGCTGCCGGTCGCGGCGCACGGCGAGGGAGCGGTGGTCTTCGACCGCGAGGGCCGCCGCTACCTCGACGGGTCCGGCGGCGCGGTCGTCACGTCGGTCGGGCACGGTGTGGCGGAGGTCGTGGCCGCGATCTCCCGTCAGGCAGCCGAGATCGCCTACGTGCACGGGACCGCGTTCCGCACCGACGCGCTCGACGCGTACGCCGACGCGCTGGCACCGCTGCTGCCGGTCGACGACCCCCGGATCTACCCGGTCTCCGGCGGCAGCGAGGCCGTGGAGACGGTGTTGAAGATGGCCCGTGCCTATCACCTGGCACGGGGTGCGGATCGCCACGTCGTGATCGGCCGCAACGGCGCTTACCACGGCAACAGCCGGGGCGCGCTCGACGTGTCGGGACGCGCCGGGCTGCGCGCGCCGTACCTGCCGTGGCTCGGCCCGGCGCGGCACACCACCGCGCCGTACGAGTACCGGTGCGCCGCGCCGGACCACCCGCGCGGCTGCGGCCGGTGGCACGCCGCCGAACTGGACCGGCTGATCACCGACGACGTGGCCGCGTTCATCGCCGAACCTGTGGCGGGCGCGGCGCTCGGCGCGTGCGTGCCCGACGACGAGTACTGGCCCGCCGTCGCCGAGGTGTGCCGCCGCCGGGGCGTGCTGCTGATCGCGGACGAGGTGATGACCGGGTTCGGCCGCACCGGCGCGTGGTTCGCCTGCGGGCACTGGGACTTGCGTCCCGACCTGCTCGTCGCGGCCAAGGGCGCGGCGTCGGGCTACTGGCCGCTGGGCCTGGCCGTGTGCTCGGGCGAGGTCCACGAGACGTTGCTGGAAGGCGGTTTCACGCACGGCTTCACCTACTCGCACCACCCGGTCGGCGCTGCGGCCGGTTCGGCGGTGCTGAAGGTGCTGACCGAGCGCGACCTCGTCGCACGGGCGGCCGAACGCGGCGCGGAGCTGGACGCCGCGCTGCGCCACCACCTCGGTGGGCACCCGGCGGTCGGCGACATCCGCGGGCTCGGCCTGCTGCGGGCGGTGGAACTGGTCGCGGACCGGGAAACCCGCAAACCCTTTGCCCACGAGGAAAAGGTGGCCGAACGCGTGGTCGCCGCCGCGAAGGAGCACGGCCTGCTGCTCTACCACTCGACGGGCTGCGCCGACGGCCGCGACGGCGACCTGCTGCTGTTCGGCCCGCCCCTGGTGATCGACGGCGGCCAGGTCGAGGAGCTGGCCGCCCGCTGCGCCGCCGCCCTCCGCCGGGTCCTGGGCTGATCCGGCGGAGGGCGGTGCTCACGGCGTGGCGCGCTCGGTCAGGTGCCCGGCGTACGCCTTGGTGGTGAAGAACCTCGGCAGTTCCTCGGCCAGGGCGTTCGCGGTGAACAGCTCGCGCACGGCAGCACGCCGTTCCGGCCGGACGTCCAGCAGTTCCTTGTCCAGCATGGCGACCACGGTCTCCTCGGTGACCATCCCGCCCTCGGCCAGCGGCGTGATGTGGTGCAGCCACTGCCAGATCTGGCACCGCGCGATCTCGGCGGTGGCCGCGTCCTCCATCAGCCCGTCGATGGCCGCCGCGCCGGTCCCGTCCAGCCACGCGGCGAAGTACCGGGCCGCCACCGAGACGTTGGCCCGCAGCCCGGGTTCGGTGACCCGGCCCGGCGTGCGGTCCACGGCGAGCAGGTCGCGCGCGGTGACCGCCACGTCCGGCCGCAGCCGGTCGAGCTGGTCGGGCCGGCGGAACGCCCCGGCGCACACCGCGACCAGGCCGGGGTGGGCGACCCACGACCCGTCGAAACCGTCGCCCGCCTCGCGTTCCTTGTCCTCGCGGACCTTCGCGAGCACCGCCGCGTTCGCCTCGGCGTCCCGGCTCGGGATGAACGCCGCCATCCCGCCGATGGCGTGCGCGCCGCGGCGGTGGCACGTGCTCACCAGCAGTTCGGTGTAGGCGCGCATGAACGGCACGGTCATCGTCACCAGTGACCGGTCGGGCAGGATGAAGTCCGGCCGGTCGCCGAAGTTCTTGATGACGCTGAAGATGTAGTCCCAGCGGCCCGCGTTGAGCCCCGAGCTGTGCTCCCGCAGCTCGTAGAGGATCTCCTCCATCTCGAACGCGGCCGTGATGGTCTCGATCAACGCGGTGGCGCGGATCGTGCCGCGCGGGATGCCCAACGCCTCCTGCGCGAACACGAAGACGTCGTTCCACAGCCGGGCTTCGAGGTGGCCCTCCAGCTTCGGCAGGTAGAAGTACGGGCCCGCGCCCCGGTCGAGCTGCTCGCGCGCGCAGTGGAACAGGTACAGGCCGAAGTCGAACAGGCTCGCCGACACCGGGCGGCCCGCCACGACCACGTGCTTCTCCACCAGGTGCCAGCCGCGCGGCCGGACCACGATGGTCGCGGTCTGCTCGGCCAGGGCGTAGCGCTTGCCGCCCTCGGCGGTGAAGTCGATCCGCCGCCGCACCGCGTCCAGCAGGTTGAGCTGGCCGGTCACGACGTTGTGCCAGGTGGGGGAGGTGGCGTCCTCGAAGTCGGCCATCCACACCCGCGCGCCGGAGTTCAACGCGTTGACCGCCATCTTCCGGTCCGGCGGGCCGGTGATCTCCACCCGCCGGTCGGCCAGGCCCGGCGCGGGCGGCGCGACCTGCCAGTCACCGTCGCGGATTTCCCTGGTGTGCGGGAGGAAGTCGGGGGTGGCGCCGCCGGCGAACCACTCCCGGCGTTCCCGGCGGGCGGCGAGCAGGTCGGCCCGGCGGCCGGCGAACCGGTCGTCCAGCCGGACCACGAACTCGATCGCCTCCGGGGTGAGGATCTCGTCGAACCGCTCGCCCCGGGGCCCGGTGACCTCGGTCCTGCTGTGCGCGTGCACGATGGGCGTCCCTTCCGGCTCAGGCGAACTGGGCCTGCTCGGTGGACCCGGCCAGGGCGGTCGTCTCGCCCGCCGGGTTGAGCGTGGTGGCGACCAGGTCGAAGTAGCCGGTGCCGACCTCCCGCTGGTGCTTGACCGCCGTGTAGCCCTCGGCCTCGGCGGCGAACTCGCGCTCCTGCAACTCGACGTAGGCCGGCATCCCGGTCTCCGCGTAGCCCCGGGCCAGCTCGAACATCGAGTGGTTGAGCGCGTGGAACCCGGCGAGGGTGATGAACTGGAACTTGTAGCCCATGTGCCCCAGCTCGCGCTGGAACTTGGCGATGGTGGCGTCGTCGAGGTGCTTGCGCCAGTTGAACGACGGCGAGCAGTTGTAGGCGAGCAGCTGGTCCGGGTACCGGTCCTTGACGGCCTCGGCGAACCGCCGCGCCACCTCCAGGTCCGGCAGGGAGGTCTCCATCCACAGCAGGTCGGCGTGCGGCGCGTAGGCCAGGCCGCGCGCGATGCACGGCTCGATCCCGTTGCGCACCCGGTAGAAGCCCTCGGCGGTGCGCTCCCCGGTGACGAACGGCCGGTCGCGCTCGTCCACGTCGGTGGTGAGCAGGGTCGCGGCCTGCGCGTCGGTGCGCGCCACCACGACGGACGGCACGCCGGAGACGTCGGCGGCCAGCCGGGCGGCGTTGAGCGTGCGGATGTGCTGGCCGGTCGGGATGAGCACCTTCCCGCCGAGGTGGCCGCACTTCTTCTCCGACGCCAGCTGGTCCTCCCAGTGCACGCCCGCCGCGCCCGCCGCGATCATGCCGCGCATCAGCTCGAACGCGTTGAGCACGCCGCCGAACCCGGCCTCCGCGTCGGCGACGATCGGCGCGAGCCAGTCGTGGCCGGACGTGACGCCCTCGGCGTGGCTGATCTGGTCGGCGCGCAGCAGCGCGTTGTTGATCCGCCGCACGACCTGCGGCACCGAGTTGGCCGGGTAGAGGCTCTGGTCCGGGTAGGTCTGGCCGGACAGGTTCGCGTCGGCCGCGACCTGCCAGCCGGACAGGTAGATCGCCTTGAGCCCGGCGCGCACCTGCTGCACGGCCTGGTTGCCGGTCAACGCGCCCAGCGCGTGCACGTAGTCCTCGGTGTGCAGCAACTCCCACAGGCGTTGCGCGCCCCGGCGCGCCAGCGTGTGCTCCTCGACCACGCTGCCCCGCAGCCGCACGACGTCCTCGGCGCGGTAGGTGCGCTCGACCCCCGCCCACCGGGGGTCCTGCGCCCACTGGTCCGCGATTTCCCTGGCGGTCTGCATCCCCGCGCTCCTTCGTTCGAGACGTCGATCGGATTTCCTTTTCCGACCGTGGCACGCGGGCCGCCGGACTGTCGACAGACGCAATCTGCGAATTTCTGAAAAGGGCTCCCGGCGAATGTGCGAAGGTTGCGAAGACGACGATTGGCAAACCCGCCCTATGCTCGCCGCAGAGCGGAGGAGGGACATGGCCAAGACGTTCGCCGGCGCCCGGCTGCGACGGCTGCGCGAGGACCGCGGCCTCAACCAGGTGGACCTGGCCCGGATGCTCGGGATCTCGCCCAGCTACCTCAACCAGATCGAGCACGACTCGCGGCCGCTGACCGTGCCGGTGCTGCTGCGGATCACCGAGGCGTTCGGCGTGGACGCCTCGTTCTTCGCCGCGCAGGACTCCGCCCGGCTGTTCGCCGAACTGCGCGAAGCCCTGCCCGCCGCCGACGTCTCGGTGTCCGACCTGCGAGAACTCGCCACCTCACGGCCGGAGTTGGCGCGCGCGGTGATCGACCTGCACCGCCGCTGCCGCCAACTGGACGAGCAGTTGGGCGCGGTCGCCGGCGACCGCGCGACCGGGTACGCGATCGGCGCGCACGAACAGGTCCGCGACTTCTTCTACACCCACGCCAACCACTTCCCGGCGCTGGACGGCGCGGCCGAGGCGGTGGCCGGCGCGATCGGCATCCGCCCCGGGGAGGTGCGCTCGGCGCTGTCCGCGCGGCTGGCCGACCGGCACGGCGTGCGGATCGTGACCGTTTCAGGTGACGCGCCTCATGACGGCTCGCCCGGTGAGTTGCATCACTACGACCCGAAATCGCGGACGTTGCGCCTTTCGATTCACCTGAGACCCGGACAGCAGGCATTCCGAATGGCCACCCAAATCGCCCTGCTGGAATTCGCGGACGCGCTGGACGAGATCGCGGCGCGCAGCGCGGAACCGGCCGGGCCGGTGCGCAACCTGATCCGGATCGGCCTGGCCCGCTACGCCGCGGCGGCGCTGATCCTGCCCTACCGGGCGTTCCACGAGACCGCGGAGCGGCTGCGCTACGACATCGAGCTGCTGGCCGACGACTTCGCGATGGGCTACGAGACCATCTGCCACCGGCTGACCACCCTGCAACGGCCCGGCGCGCGCGGCGTGCCGTTCTCGTTCGTCCGGGTCGACCGCGCGGGCAACGTGTCCAAGCGCCAGTCCGCGACCGGGTTCCACTTCTCCCGCTCCGGCGGCACGTGCCCGCTGTGGAGCGTCTACGGCGCGTTCGCCACGCCCGGCCGGGTGCTGGCGCAGGTGGCGTCGATGCCGGACGGCCAACGCCACCTGTGGGTCGCCCGCACCGTGTCGCGCGGCCGGGCGGGCTACCGGGGGCCGGGCAAGACCTTCGCCATCGGCCTGGGCTGCGAGATCCGGCACGCCGGCCGCCTGGTCTACTCGACCGGCGTCGACCTGGACGACACCTCCGCAGCCACCCCGATCGGGCCGGGCTGCCAGACCTGCGACCGGGCGCTGTGCCCGCAGCGCGCCGCTCCGCCGATCGGGAAGCCCCTGTACGTGGACGAGAACCGCAGCACGTTCGTGCCCTACCCGCTGGACCACCGAGCCCACCGCTAGCTGTGGTAGCTCATGAAGTTGTTGGTGGCGGGTGGGGTTGAACGGTGGAGGGCCGCTGGGGGGCGGTGGGTATGTCTGAAGCGCCGATTGCGCACGCAGGGGTCGTCGTGTGCACTGTGACGCCCGCACGACGGTGCGCGTACGCCGCCTTGTGGTGACCGGTTACCGGGCCGGGTGGCCGCGCGCGGATCGCCGTGCGGTTCGGCGTTTCCCGTGCCACTGTCCACGATCGGGTCGACCGCGACGGCGGGGAGGGCGAGGCGGGTCTGGCCGGGCGCTCCTCGCGCCCGTGTACCGCCCCGTTCCGCATCCCGGTCGGGGTGGACGCGGGAACGCCGACGGCGTCGGCCACCGGGAGCGGTGGACCGACGCCGGGAGCGGGTCGGTCAGGCGGAGTGCGTGATCTGCCCGTCGCGGACGACGACCTTGCCGCGCTTGATCACCAGCGAGCGCGGGGGCGGCGTCACGACGATCTCCCCGATGGCCTCGCCGGGCAGCACGACCAGGTCGGCCGGGTCGCCCACGGACAGGTCGGAGCGCTCGAAGCCGAGCGCGTCGCGGCCCAGGCGGGTCGCGATCTCCACGGCGAACTCCAGGTCCTCGTCCCGCCGCCAGTAGCACTTGTAGGCCATGAACATCGCCCGGGACAGGATGTCGCCCTCGCCCCACGGCGACCAGAGGCTCCGCGAGGAGTCGGAGCCGAGGCACAGCCGCACGCCCATCGCGTGCAGCCGCTTCACGTCCGGCACCGGCAGGAGCCCGTGCACGCCCACCGCGATGGTGATCCCGGCGTCGGCGAGCAGCGTGCCCAGGTGTTCGAGCTGGGCCGGGGTCGGCTCGGCGAGGCTGAACACGTCGCACAGGCTGACCTTGCCCTGCATCCCGAGCGCCTTGACCCGGCCGGCGATCTGCTCGATCAGCCAGATGCCGAGTTCGCCGGACTCGTGCAGGTGGAAGTCCACCGGTACCTGGAACTTCTCGGCCAGGCCGAAGACGATGTCGAGCTGGCGGGCCGCGTCGCCGTCGACGCCCGCCGGGTCCAGCCCGCCGACCGCGTCGGCGCCTTCGCGCAGGGCCTGTTCGAGCAGTTCGGCGGTGCCGGGCTTGCGCAGCACGCCCAGCTGCGGGAACGCGACGATCTGGAGGTCGGTCAGGTCGGCGAGCTGCTCGCGCACCTCGAACAGGCCGTGCAGGCCGTCCAACCCGATCTCCGGTGCGATGTCGGTGAAGGTCCTGATCGACGTCGAACCGTAGGTGACGCACTTGCGGAGGAACGCGCCGGCGCGCTGGGCGACCGGCGTGGTGGTCGCCGCCCACTGCTTGATCGTGTCCTCGAACATCTGGTCCATGGTGATGGGCGCGGAGTCCCGGCGGACCCACGGTTCGCCCCACAGGCTCTTGTCGGCGTGCGCGTGGCCGTCCACGAAGCCCGGCAGCACGATCTGGCCGTTCAGCTCCTCGACGTGGTCGGCCGGGCCGAGGTCGGTCGGCAGGGTCGGGCCGATGGCGGCGATCCTGCCGTCGGCGATCGTCACGACCTGCGGGTCGCCGACGCCGTTGAGCCGTCCGTTGGACAGGAAGGTCCTGCTCATGCGTGATTCCTCATTCTCGGTCGATCGGTCCGGGTGGGGTGGTCATTCGAGCCGGCGCAGCGCGGAGTCCTCCAGCGCGTTCGCGATGTGGTACGCCGCAAGGGATGCGAGCAGCACCACGGCGACTCCGCCCCACACGAAGTCGTAATCGGACAGGGTGGCGGCGACGGTCATCGACGCACCCAGCCCGTGCCCGGTGGCGAGCCACTCCGCCACCATCGCCGCGCCCACCGACAGCGGCAGCGCGACCTTCACCGACGCCAGCAGCGCCGGCAACGCGTACGGGATGAGCAGCTTGGTCACCCGTTGCCGGCGGCCCGCCCCGACCGCGTCGAACAGGTCGCGGGCACCGCGCGGCACGGCCTTCATCGCCAGCAGCAGGTTGACCAGCACGGGGAAGAACGTCATCACCGCGATGAGCACCGTCACCGCGACCACGCCGCGCCCGAACATCAGCGCCAGCAACGGCATCGCCGCGACGATCGGCACCGACCGCAGGGCGATCGAGATCGGCATCAGGATCCGCTCGACCACCGGGAACTCGTGCGCCAGCACGGCCGTCACGACGGCGAGGACGAGACCGGCGGCGAACCCGATGCCGGCGTCCACCACGGTCCGCCCCAACGAGGACAGCATGTACGCCCAGGCGTCCTGCGACTCGCCGTCGGAGGTGACCAGGCGCGTCGCGCCGTCCGCGAAGTAGGACAGCACTTCCACCGGTCCGCGCGCCACGGCGGTGCCGCCGGGCACGACGAGCACCAGCAGCCACCAGCACACCACGACCCCGACGACGGTGGAGACCGCGGCCACCACCGCCCGCCGCAGCCCGGAGAACCGCCCGCCGGCCCGGCGTTCCCGGCGCTGCGCGCGGGCGCCCAGCACGGTGTCGGTGGAACGGGTCCACGGCAGCGCCAGCCTGGTCGCCACGGGCAGCACCAGGAACGCGGCGGCGGCCAGGACGGAGGTCACGATCGCCAACCCCCAGGCCCGGGGGATGTCGAACGCGCCCTGCGCCTGGATCATCGCGACGCCCAGCCCGCGCGTGCCGCCCATGTACTCGCCGATGATCGCGCCCAGGATGGCGCTCGGGGCGGCGACCTGGAGCCCGGCGACGCAGCTCGGGACGGCGGCCGGCAGCCGCACCTTGCGGATGACCGTCCACTCCGAACCGCCGGACGCCCGGATCACCTCGACCGACGTCTTGTCGACGCTGTTGAGGCCCAGCACGGTCGCGACCAGGGTGGTGAAGACGACGGCCTGGGCCGCCAGGATCACGCTGGGGACGTTGCCGGGGAAGGCGATCGCGAGCAGCGGCGCGATGGCGATCAGGGGCAGCGCGATCGCCCCGACCGCGACCCGTTCCAGGAACGCCTGCACGCGGGGGAACGGGAGCGTGCACAGCGCCAGGGCGATCGCGATCCCGTTGCCCCACAGGTAACCCTGCGCCGCCGTGGCCATGGTGGCGCCCGCGTTCTGCGGGTAGTAGTGCGCGTCGTCGCCCATCTGCCGCAGCACGTCCAGCGGCGAGGGCACCACCGCCGACAGGTTGCCGAACGACGAGGCCGCCTGCCAGATGAGGATCAGCGCCGCCACCGTCAGCAGGGGCGCGGCGACCCGGCGCAACGGCCCGGCGCTCACCGGGGCGTCCCGTCTTCGCCGCCCGCGAACAGCTTCTGGGCGAGTTCGTCGCACAGCGCGTGGAAAGCCTTGTCCAGCAGGACTTCCGCGGTCCTCGGCCGGGGCAGGTCGATCGGCACGACCTCGACGATGGTGCCGGGGCGCGGCGACATCAGCACGACGGTGTCGGAGAGCAGCACCGCCTCGGCGATCCCGTGCGTGACCAGGACGGTGGTCGTGCCGCGCTCCGACCAGATCCGCTGGAGTTCGAAGTTCAGCCGCTGCCGGGTCAGGTCGTCCAGCGCGCCGAACGGCTCGTCGAGCAGCAGCAGCTCCGGGCGGGTCACCAGGGACCGGGCCAGCGAGACGCGCTGCCGCATGCCGCCGGAGAGCTGCGACGGGCGGGCCTTCTCGAACCCGGTCAGGCCGACCAGCCGGATCAGGTCGGCCACCTCCTGGTCGTCGCGGCGGCCCGCGACCTCCAGCGGCAGGCGGATGTTCGCCTCCACCGTGCGCCACGGCAGCAGCCCCGCGTCCTGGAAGGCGACGCCGATGCCGTGCCGCTCGCGCAACTGCCGGGGCGTGTCGCCGTGCACGGTCACGGTGCCGGCGCTCGGCACCTCCAGGTCGGCGAGCACCCTGAGGACCGTGGACTTGCCGCACCCGGACGGGCCGAGCAGGCCGACGAACTCGCCCCGGCGGGAGCTGTAGGTGAACTCCCGCAACGCCTCCACCGGTGCCGAGTCGCCGAGGTAGGTCTTGTTCAGCCCCTGGACGACGATCCCGTCGCCGTCCGCCGCGCCGCCGGGCTCGGCAGCGGCCCGGGTCCTGGCTCCGATCATGGTCTGCCTCCGTTCCGGCACCGCGTCATCCCTGGAGGAGTTCGTTGGTGAACAGGGACTTGTCGGCGGTGATGCCGATGCTGCCCAGGCTCGCGATCGTCTCGTCGATCAGCGCGTCGGACATCCACAGCAGGCCCTTGGACCCGGTGTCGCCGGCGGTCACGTAGGGGGCCATCGCGGCCAGCGCCTTGAGCTGCTCCTCCAGCTTGAGGCCGAGGTCCTTGCCGTACTTCTCGATGGTCACCTCGGCCGCGCGCTGGTGGCTCTTGAGCGCGGCGTCCCAGCCGTCCCTGCTGCCCAGCAGGAACTTGCGCGCGTTCTCCCGCGCGACCGGGTCGTCCAGCGTCGCCTGCGACACGAAGAACACGCTCTGCATCCGGTTGAAGCCGTAGTCGGCCATCGCCATCACGTGCGTGTCGATCCCGCGAAGTCCGAGCGCCACCGGCTGGTTCGAGGCGAACCCCCAGAGGGCGTCGACCTCGCGGGCGGCCAGCGGCGCCGGGTCGAACTGGATCGGCACCAGCGTCACCTTGTCCGGGTCGACGCCGTTCTTCTTCAGGAACACCAGCGCGGTGTTCTTGCCCGCCAACGTGATGCCGAGCTTCTTGCCCTCGATCTCCTTGGGCGTGCGGATCGGGTTCTCGGCCAGGGAGACCCAGCACTCCGGGCTCTTGCGCAGCCCCGCGCCGACGATCTTGAGCTTCGCGCCGCCGGTCACGGCGGTGGCGACGTTCTCCGGGATCGCCTCGATGCCGACGTTGACCCGGCTCGTGGTGACCAGCGGGGCGACCGGCGAGTTCGGCCCGCCCGGGACGACCTCGACCTCCAGGCCCTGCTTGGCGTACATGCCGTCGGCGACGCCGACGAAGATGCCGGAGTACTCGATGTTCGGGATCCAGCCGAGTTTCACCGAGACCCGGCCCCCGGCGGCGCCGCCGTCGCCGCCCACGCCGCACCCCGCCAGCCACAGGCCGGCCGCGACGGACGCGCCCCGCCCGGTGGTCCGGAGGAACGAGCGGCGGCTCATCCCGTGGCGGCTCATCCCCTGCTGCAAAAGGATCTGGGTCATCTGTGCTCCCGAACGATGTGCATCCCGCTCACCCGGGTGGGCGGGACGGTGGTGTCACGTGGACTCGATCTCAGCGAGCACCGCGTGGATGACGTGGGCGTTGCCCGTCTCGGCGAACAGCTCGGTCTCCCGGATCATCCCGTCGAGGTGGACGACCATCAGGCGCTCGGCGCGGTCCGGGTCCCGCTCCGAGATGGCCGCCACGATGGCGCGGTGCTCTTCGTCCCACCGCACCAACGCTTCCTGCTTGATCCCGATCAGCACCAGCAGGTGCTCCAGGGGGTCGAGCCGTTCGTCGAACAGCGTCGTGGTGATGGCTTGGATCTGCCTGTTGTGCGACGCCTCGCCGATCGAGCGGTGGAAGCCGAGGCGTTCCTGCCAGCGGCCCGAGCCGGAGGACTCGACCATCGCCCGCAGCTGTGCCACCTCCTCGGGGCGGGCGCGCAGCGCGGCGGCCCGTGCCGCCTCCCGCTCGATGCCCCGCCGGCCCACCAGGTGGTCGACGAGGTCCTGGGCGTCGCGCAGGTTGAGGGCGTCGGCGAAGTTGGACGCGCGCCGGCTGTCCAGCAGGAGGTTGGCGGCGGCGCGCCTGCCCTCCTCGGTGAGCACCCGGCCCTTCTTGCCCAGCGACCGGGTCAGCGCCTGCTCGTCCAACTCCCGCAGCAACCGGCTGATCGTCGACTCGCTGACGTCGAACCCCTTCTCCCGCAGGTGACCCAGCGCGGCGCGGGCACCCATCGGGCCTGCTTGCGCGCTCATGGCCGCCAGCAGCGCGGATTCGATCGGTGGCGTGTGGTGCACGCTCCGTCTCCCTCTTCGTCAAGTTGTTGTGGGGAAGGTAATAGCCGCCTACTGTGTCCGTCAATACTGACGAACGTGCGTGATTCCTGACTGTGTTGCGTTGATCGTGACGCACCCCCTTGGAGGAACGATGTCCGCGGACGGCCGCGCCCACCACCTGCTCCTCACCACCGCCGACGTCGGCGGGTACGCACTGCTGCCCGGCAACCCCGAACACGTCGCGGCCATCGCCGCGCACCTCGACGACCCCGTCTTCGTGGCCCGCAACCGCGAGTTCGAGACCTGGCGCGGCACCCTGGCCGGCGAGACGGTCGTGGTCACCTCGACCGGCGTCGGCGGCCCGTCGACCGCCCTCGCGGTCGAGGAACTGGCCGCGCTCGGCGTGACGACGATGATCCGGCTCGGCGTCTCCGGGTCGTTGCGGCCCGACATCGGCAACGGCGAACTCGCCGTCGTCACCGCGGCGATCCGGGACGAGGGCACCACCCGGCAGTACCTGCCCGTCGAATTCCCCGCCGTGGCCTCGATCGACGTCGTCCGGGCGCTGCAGGAGGCGGCGGCCGACGGGGGAGTGCCGCACCGCTGCGGGCTGGTGCACACCAAGGACTCGTACTACGGCGAGATGGAACCCGAGCGGATGCCGCTGGCCGCGACGTTGGTGGAACGGCTCGACGTGTGGCGCAGGGGAGGGGCGATCTCCTCGGAGATGGAGAGCGCCGCCGTCTTCGTCGTCGGGTCCGTGCTGAACGTGCGGACCGGCAGCGTGGTGCTGATGTGGAGCGGCGACGCGGTCCGCGACAACGGGCCCGCGCCGGACGTGGAGCCGCTGTTCGCCACGGCGGTCGAGGCGATGCGCCGGCTGGTGTCCGCCCGGGTCGGGGCGGGAGCGGTCGGTGTGGCCTGACCGCGTCCGCGCCGGCCGCCGATGAACCGGCCGCCGACCCGGGGCCTCGCGGTGCTGGCCGGTGTCGTGCTGATCGCCGCGAACCTGCGGCTGGCCGTCACCAGCCTCGGCGCGGTGCTCGACCAGGCGCGCGCCGACCTGGGGATGTCCTCGGTCGTCGCGTCGACCCTGGCGACCCTGCCGGTGCTGTGCTTCGGGGTGGTCGCCGTCGCCACGCCCCGCGTGGTGCGGGGCGTCGGCGCCGCCGCCGGGCTGGGGCTCGGGGTCGGCGCGCTGCTGGTCGGGCTGCTGGTCCGGGTCTGCGGCGGCGAGGGCACGCTGCTGGTCGGGACGTTCCTCGCGTGCGCCGGCATCGCCACGGCGAACGTGCTGGTCCCGGTGGTGGTCAAGACCGAGTTCCCGGACCGGGTCGGCGAGGTCACCGGCGCGTACAGCGCGGTGATGTCGGTCGGCGCGGCGGTCGGCGCGGCGGCGACGGTGCCGGTCGGCGCGGTCGCGGGCGGCTGGCGGGGCGGACTGGCCGTCTGGTCCGTGCCCGCCGCGGCGGCCCTGCTGGCCTGGCTGCCGAGGGTCCGCCGCGGCGGCCGGGCCGCCGGGTCCGCGATGTCGGTGCGGTCGGTGCTGCGCAGCCCGGTCGCGTGGTGGGTCACCCTGCTGTTCGCGACCCAGTCGCTGCTCGCGTTCGTGGTGATGGCCTGGCTGCCCGCGATCTACCACGACGCCGGGTTCACCTCGGGCCAGTCCGGCGCGCTGCTGTCGGTCAGCGTCCTGGCCGGGGTCCCGGTGTACTTCGCGGTCCCGGTGCTGGCCACCCGGCTGCGCGCCCAGGGCCGGCTCGGCGCGGCCCTCACCGCGTGCCAGGTGCTCGGCCTCACCGGGCTGCTCACCGCACCGGCCGCGCTGCCGTGGCTGTGGGCGCTGCTGATCGGCGTGGGCGGCGGCGTGTTCCCGTTGACGCTGGCGCTGTTCAGCCTGCGCACCCGCACCCCGGCCGACACCGCCGCGCTGTCCGCGCTGGCCCAGAGCGGCGGCTACCTGCTGGCCGCCGGCGGGCCGTTCCTGGTCGGCGTGCTGCGTGACGCCACCGGCTCGTGGTCGGCCCCGATCCTGCTGCTGATCGGGGTGTGCGCGCTCCAGGTGGTCATGTCCTTCGCGGCCGGCCGGCCCCGCTGGGCGGAGGCCGGACCCGCCCCGGTGCGGTGACGCCGGGCCCGCGGTGGCGGGAGGTTGGTCGTGAGCGCATCCTTCTTGTCCGGTGCCGCACGGCGCGCGGCGGGGCCGTTCCCCGGCGGCTCCGGCGCGCCAAGACTGCCGGGGTCAGCGGAGTGCGGAGCCGCGTTCCCGGGTGCTCGCGGCGCGGGTCCGACCTCCGACTTTCCGCCCTCGGCGGGCGGGGACGGCGCCGCCGCCCGCCACCCGCCGCGACCCGACCGGGAGTGCCCGTACCTTGGCAGCCGATCTGATCCTCACCAACGCGACGGTCTACACGGTGGACGGCGCGCGGCCGCACGCCACGACGCTGGCCGTCGAGGGCGGCCGGGTGCTCTCCCTCGACGAGGTCGCGCCCGGACCGGACACCGAGGTCCGCGACCTGGGCGGCGCGTTCGTCCTGCCCGGCCTGGTCGACGTGCACAACCACCACGCGCTCGCCGGGCGGGCCGCGCTGTTCGAACTCACCTTCGGCGGCGACCACGGCTTCGAGGCCATCCTCGACGCGGTCCGCGACTGGTCGCGCGACCTGGGCCCGGACGAGTGGGTGGTGGGCGGCGCGTGGGCGTCCACGCTGGTGGAGACGCTGTCCCGGGAGTCCGCCCGGCACGCGCTGGACGCGGCCTCGGGCGGCCGGCCGGTCATGCTCACCGACGACAGCAGGCACAACCGGTGGGTGAGCAGCCGGGCGCTGGAACTGGCCGGCGTGACCGCGGCCACCCCGGACCCGGCGGGCGGCGTGATCGTCCGCGACCCGGAGACCGGCGCGCCCACCGGGGTGCTGCTCGAAGCCGCCGGCGTGCAGGTCGAGCGGGCGGTGCGGGAGACCAGCACGCTGACCGAGGAGCAGCACGCGCGGGCGTCCCGGCACGCGATCGGCGTCCTGCACTCCTACGGCATCACCGCGTTCCAGGACGCCGGCGTGTCCGTCGACATCCTCAACGCCCTCAAGTCGCTGGACGACGCCGGCGAACTGGCCGCCTGGGTGGTCACGTCGCTGCTGGTCAACGACCCGATCTTCGGTTTCGACCCGATCGGCGCGGCGCTGCTGGACCTCGGCGGGCGCTACCGCAGCGAGCACCACCGGCCGGACTTCGTCAAGATCTTCCTCGACGGCGTGCCGCCCACCCGGACGGCCGCGTTCCTCGACCCGTACCTGCCCGACGACGTGCACGGCGCGTGCTTCCACGGCGCGCCGACCATGCCGCCCGCCGAACTGGAGGGCTGGCTGCGCACCGCCGCCCGGGCGGGGCTGTCCGCCAAGATCCACTGCACCGGGGACGCCGCCGTGCGCGCGACCCTCGACGCGGTGGAGAAGCTGCGCGGCGAGGGCCACGCCGACACCCGGTTCCAGGTGGCGCACGGCCAGTTCGTGCACCCCGACGACCTGGCGCGGTTCGGCGCGCTGGGCGTCGCGGCCGACATCTCGCCGTTCCTCTGGGTGCCGGGGGTGATCCCGTCGGCGATCGCGAACGTGCTGCCCGCCGAGCGCGCGTCCCGGATGCAGCCCAACCGGTCGCTGCTGGACAGCGGCGCGCTGGTCGCGGGCGGGTCGGACTGGCCGGTCAGCGAGTCGCCCAACGCGTGGGAGGGCATCCAGGGCCTGGTCACCCGGCAGGACCCGGCGGGCGCGCACCCCGGCGCGCTGTGGCCGGAGCAGGCCATCACGCTGGCCGAGGCGGTCGAGGCGTTCACCCTGTCCGGGGCGCGCGCGATGGGCGTGGACGACGTGACCGGGTCGCTGACCCCGGGCAAGTCGGCGGACTTCGTGGTGCTGGACCGCAACCCCTTCGAGTCGCCCGTCGACGAGCTGTACACGACGGTGGTCACCGAGACCTGGTTCGCCGGCCGTCAGGTCTTCAAGCGCCCCTGAACCCCGGGCGACGCCCGAACCTGAAGCGACTCCTGAACCCGGCCACGCTCCCCGTGGCCGGGTTCAGCCGAGCAGGGCCGCCGGTGCGGGGCGAAAAACCGTCGACTTGGCGGACGAAACCGTTGTCGCCCAAGTCTTCCGGCAACAACAGCGCCCGGTCGTGCCGGGGCAGCAGCTCCGCCGCGTGCAACGCCTTCTGGACGGACCGGGCGTCCGGCAGCCCGACCACGCCGCCCGGTATCACGGGCAGGGGGTCAGGGTCCGTTCCAGCGCGGCCCGCTCCGGGGTGCTGACGGTCAGGCCGAGGTCGGCCTTGACGCCCACGTAGATGCGGGCGTACGCGCAGGCGTAGCCGGGGCTGGGCGGCATCCACTCGTCGGGGGTCTTGTCCCCTTTGGACTGGTTCGCCTTCCCTTGCACGGCAACGAGGTTGCGCAGGTCGTTGGCGGCGGCCGTGCGGCGTTCCGCGGTCCACCCGGCCGCGCCGCTGCGCCACATCTCGGCCAGCGGCACCACGTGGTCGATCTGGATCTTCGACACGCTGGTGATCGTCTCGCCGGTGTAGGGGTCGTACAGCGTGCCGGAGGTGACCGCGCAGCGGCCTTCCTTGCGCTTGACGTCCACCAGGTCGCGGGCCAGCACCTGGCTGCGCTGGTCGCACCCGTCGCCGTCCACGTCGGACCAGGGCTGCCCGAACACGCACCCCGCGCCGTGGTCGCAGTCCCGGACGTACCCGTCCAGCCGGCCGGGGTCGGCCACCGGGATCTCGACCAGCCGGGTGCGGGCGGTCGCGGCGTCGGGGGTCCCGTCGGGGACCTTCTCCGCGCCGGATCCCCCGGTGGCGGCGGGGAACGTGCCGCAACCGGTCAGCAGTACGGCGAACAGCACGATCAGCGCGCGCCGGGACATCGGCTCCTCCGAGGGGTGGGTTCCGCACCCACCGGGTTCCCGGAGGAGCCGGTCGCCGAACTCCGCCGAACGGCCGATCACGTTGCGCCGCAACGACGCGCGGTGACCGGCCGACCGGTCAGCGGCGGCCCTGCAACGCCTTCACGTTGCGGCCGAACGTCCAGCCCTTCGAGCCGTCCCAGTTGATCGACCAGGTCATCAGGCCCTTGAGCTGGCCGCCGAAGGCGTTGTACGCCTGCGAGACCAGACCGGTGGACATGTACCCGCCGCCCGCGCCCGGCTGGGCCGGGAGTCCGGGCACCTGCTTGTCGAACGGCACCTTGATCGTCGTGCCCTGGATGACCAGCCCCTTGTTCAGGCAGTTGGTCTGGGCGGTGAAGCCCTGCACGGTGCCCGCCTGGTACGAGTCGCCGCTGCAGCCGTACATGCTGCCGTTGTAGTACTGCATGTTCAGCCACCACAGCCGGCCGTTGTCCGCGTACTTCTTGATGATCGGCAGGTACGCGCCCCAGATCGAGCCGTACACCACGCTGCCGCCGGTCACGTACGCGGTCTCCGGCGCCATGGTCAGGCCGAAGTTGGACGGCATCCGGGCCAGCACGCCGTCGATGATCCGGATCAGGTTGGACTGCGACGCGGACAGCGTGTTGATGCTGCCGCCGCCCACCAGGCCGGTCTCCACGTCGATGTCGATGCCGTCGAAGTTGTACTTCTGGAGGATCGGCACGACGGTGTTGATGAACTTGTCCGCCACGGCGGTGGAGTTGAGGTCGATGCCGGCGGTCGCGCCGCCGATCGACATCAGGATGGTCAGGCCCGCCGCCTTGGCCGCGCACATCTCGGCCGGCGTGGCGACCTTGACCGTGGCGTCCATGCCGTCTTCCCACAGCACCGTGCCGTCCGAGCGGATCACCGGGAACGCCGCGTTGATGACGTTGTACCCGTTGTCCCGGATGCGCTGGTCGGTGATCGGGATCCAGCCCAGCGGCGGGTGCACGCCGTTCTTGGCGCCGTCCCAGTTCTCCCAGTAGCCGTGCAGCACCTTGCCGGTGGGCTTGGACTTCACCGGGCAGGTGTCCTCCGCCGCGGGGGCCGCGCCCGCGGACGTGGTGAGCGAGGCGGTGAGCAGCACCGCCGCACCGACGGCGAGCAGTCGTGCAAGCCGACGAATCATGTTCCCGACTCCTTCTCGGCGGACCGTTTCCGCAGGGCGGAACCGCCAATGGTCGTTTTTCGGCGAGGTTCGACCGCCCGTGGCGTCGTCAGGGCCGCGACGGGCTGTGCCGTGGTGCCGGAGAGGGGATCTCCTGGGCAGCGCTCGAACCTCCGGGGTTCTCGCTGTCTGGCCCCCAGCGGAGTCCGCTGGTTTGCGCCGCCAGAAGTGATCTATCGGAAACCCCATGGAAGCAGGCCGGCGGGGTAAGTCACAACCCGGCGATCGGCGGAACCTGCCGGGCCGCGCCGGCTGGTACGACGGTCACATGGGCGACATCGCGGTGGTCGGCGGCGGGGTGATCGGGTTGACCTGCGCGCTGCGGTTGGCCGAGGCGGGGCACCGGGTGGAGGTGGTCGCCGACCGGGCTCCGGGCGACACCGTGTCGGCGGTGGCGGGCGGGCTGTGGTTCCCGTACCTGGCCGCGCCCGCCGACGCCGTGCTGCGCTGGGCGCGGGTGTCGCTGGCCCGGTTCGCCGAACTCGCCGACCTGCCCGGGACCGGCGTGTGGTGGCGCGAGGGGATCGTCCTGCACCGCGACGACGACCCGGACCTGTCGTGGACGGCCGTGGTGCCCGACTGCCGCCCGGCCACGGGTGCCGAGCTGCCGCCGGGCGTCACGTCCGGGGTGGTGTGCTCGGTGCCGGTGGTCGACACGGGGGCCTACCTGGAGTGGCTGGCGGATCGGTGCGCGCGGGCCGGCGTCGCGTTCCGGCGGGTGCGGGTGTCCGAACCCGCCGAGCTGCCGCAGCCGACCGTGGTGGTGGCGGCCGGGCTCGGCTCCGGCGACCTCGTGGGCGACCCCTCGGTCGAGCCCGTGCGCGGCCAGGTCGTGCGGCTGGCCAACCCCGGCCTCACCCGGTGGGTGGTGGACGACGACAACCCGGCCGGCATGACGTACGTGATCCCGCGCGGCCACGACGTGGTGTGCGGCGGCACCGCCGAGCGGGGCGAGCGCGGCACGGCCGTCGACCCGGCCGTCGAGCGGGCGGTGCTGGACCGGGTGGTCGCGCTGGTGCCGCGGCTGCGCGACGCGCCGGTGGTGTCCCGGGCGGTCGGGTTGCGCCCCGCCCGGCCCGCCGTGCGCCTCGACCGGGTGACGCGCTCCGGCCAGGCGCTGATCAGCTGCTACGGGCACGGTGGCGCGGGTGTGACACTGTCCTGGGGCTGCGCGGCCGACGTGGTCGGTTTGAGCGGCCCCTGACGCGGGAAGTGTCGTGGTGGCGGGAAGGGGACGCGCGTGGGCGTCGGTGGGGTGGTCGTGGCGGCGGCGATGGCCGGTGCCGTGGCCGTGGGCGCGAACAGCGTCGCCGGCCGGCCCGACGACGAGGCATGGCTCGGCCTGGGCCTGAAGGTCGTCGACCAGACCAGCCGCAACGACCAGGACTGCGCCGCCAACTCGTTCGGCCAGGTGCGGGACCTGCTGGCGGCGTCGCCGTGCCGGACGATGAGCCGGGAGCTGTTCACCCTGGCCGACGACAAGGGCTCGCTCGTCGCGGTGTCCGTGGCGTGGGTGGAGTTCGGCGACCGCGCCGTGGCCACCGAGTTCAAGCGGGTCGAGGACGTCTACGGGACCGGCGACATCACGCCGCTGTCCGCGCGGCTGCTGCTGATGAGCGACATCACCTTCACGGCCCACCACTACGACTCGAAGCTGCTCAACACGACGGTCGTCGTCGCCGAAGCCGAGAACGTGAAGGGCGAGGCAAGCCCGGAGTTCCTGCACAAGGTCACCGAGGTCGCCGTCCTCACGCCGCGCCGCTAGCCGATCTTGCCGGAGCGGCAAGAAAGTTGGCCCGCCCGCGCCGGCCCGGTGCACAGTGCGGCCATGACGACGACCGAGCAGTTCTGGGAGGGCTTCTACCTGGACCGGGACCAGGTGTGGAGCGGTCGACCCAACCCCCTGCTGGTGCGCGAGGTCACCGGGCTCGCCCCCGGCACCGCGCTGGACCTCGGGTGCGCCGAGGGCGGTGACGCCATCTGGCTCGCCGAGCAGGGCTGGCGGGTGCTGGGCGTGGACGTGTCCGGGACGGCGCTCGGCCGGGCGGCGGAGCGGGCCGCGCGGGCAGGTGTCGCGGACCTGATCGCGTTCGAGCGGCACGACCTGCACGAGACGTTCCCGGAGGGCTCGTTCGACCTGGTGTCCGCGCAGTACCTGCACTCGCCGGTGGAGCGGGACGGCGAGCGCGACACCATCCTCCAGCGCGCGGCCGACGCGGTCGCGCCCGGCGGCGTGCTGGTGGTCGGCGGGCACGTCGGCTGGCCGTCCTGGGTGACCGACCACCCGCACAAGGACCTGCCGATGCCGACCAACGCCGAGGTGCTGCGGTCGCTGGTCCTGGGCGAGGGCTGGCAGGTGGAGACCGACGAGGTGGTGCGGCGGGAGATGCCCGATCCCGAAGGCCGGCCCGGTCACCGCGACGACACCGTGCTGCGGCTGCGCCGAGGGGCCTGACCGAGGGGCCTGACCGGGCCGGGGCTACTTGGTGCGCGCGCGGACGTGCGCCCGTTCGCCCTGCTGGCCGAACAGGGTCAGCAGTTCGACGGGCGTCGCGTCCGCCGCGTTGAACCAGTGCGGCACGTGCGTGTCGAACTCGGCCGCCTCGCCCGGCTTGAGCAGCAGGTCCTGGTCGCCGAGCAGCAGCCGGAGCGTGCCGTCGAGCACGTAGAGCCACTCGTAGCCCTCGTGGACGCGCAGTTCCGGTTCGATCCGCCCCCGGACCCCTGGGATGATCATCTTGTACGCCTGCACCCCGCCCGCGCGGCGGGTCAGCGGGATGATCGTGCGGTCGCCGCGCCGCAGCGGTCGCATGTGGACCCGGGGATCGCCGGTGTTCGGCGCGCCCACCAGTTCGTCCAGCGGCACGCCGTGCGCGCGGGCGAGGGGCAGCAGCAGCTCCAGGTTGGCCCGCCGCTGCCCGCTCTCCAGCCGTGACAGGGTGCTCTCCGAGATGCCCGTCGCGCCGGCGAGGTCGGCGAGGGTCACCCCGCGCTGCCGCCGGATGGCCCGCAGGCGCGGGCCGACCGCCTTGAGCACGTCGTCCAGGTCGTCCATGTTCCCAGCTTGCCGAACCGGCAAGCCATCTTGCAACCGGTCGGGCGAGCCGCGCCATCGGCGACCCGAACCCGACCGGCGTCGCGGCGTGGCCGCGAGCCCGCCTTCAGGACCAGGCGGCGGCGGTGGCGAACTCGGTGAAGTCCCGGGCCGGGCGGCCCAGCGCCTGCCGCACGCCGTCCGAGAGGTGGCTGTCCAGGCCGTCGCGCACGGCCGTGACCACCAGGCCGAGTTCGTGCGCGTCCTGCGCCGGCCATCCGGTCGCGACCAGTTCCGAGGTGTAGTCCTCGACCGACAGCGGCGTGTAGCGGACGTGCCGACCCGACGCGGCCGAGATCTCTGCGGCGGCCTCGGCCATGGTCAGTGCGCGCGGGCCGGACAGCTCGTAGGTGCGGCCGGCGTGCCCCGGTCCGGTGAGCGCGGCGACCGCGACGTCCGCGATGTCGTCGGCGTCCACGAAGGTGACCGCGCCGTCGCCGGCCGGCAGGCGCAGGTCGCCCGCCGCGACGGCGTCCCGGAAGAAGCCCTCGGTGAAGTTCTGCGCGAACCACGTCGGCCGCAGCACGGTCCACGCCAGGTCCAGCGCCCGGACCGCCGCCTCGCCGTCGACGTGCGTCGCGCCGGCCGTGATCTGCGGGTACCGCGGCTCGTCCAGACCTCGACCGGACAGCAGCACGACCCGTTCGACGCCCGCTTCGACCGCGCGGGCCAGCAACGGCCGGGTCAGCAGCAGGCCGTCGAACGGCACTACGAACACCGCCCGCGTCCCGGCGAGCGCGGCCGGCCAGGTGGTGTCGTCGGTCCAGTCGAACGGGAGCGCGCCGGAGCGGGCGGGCACGCGGACGGGCACGTCGAGCGCCCGCAGGCGGGTCGCGACGCGGCGGCCGGTCTTGCCGGTGCCGCCGAGGACGAGGATCGGGTTGCTGTTCACGACGCCCAGTCAAGCCCGCCTCGGTGAGACTGGCGATGGTTCAGACGGCCGGATCGATGTCTCGGCGTCTAACCTGGCGGCCGTGGATGTGCTCGCCGACCTGCTCGACGGTGTCCGGGCGCGCGGTGCGGTGTTCAGCCGCTCGGCGCTGCAACCGCCGTGGTCCCTCAAGTTCACCGCCCGCGCCGAGCTGACCGTGGGCGCGGTGCTCGCCGGCGAGGCGTGGATCGTGCGCGGCGAGCCGGTCCGGGTGGCCGCCGGGGACATCGCGGTCTTCCGGGGCGGCACGCCGTTCGTCATCGCCGACGACCCCGCGACCCCGCCGCGCGAGGAGGTGGGGGAGGACCGGTACTGCGACTGGAGCCCCGGCGACGGCCCGGCCGTGCTGGTCAGCGGCGCGTTCGCGGGCCCGCTGCCGGAACGGCTCCGGCGCGCCCTGCCGGACGTGCTGGTCGTCACCGACTGCCCGACAGCGCTGGTGGACGCCGTCGCCGCCGAGATCACCGCCGCCCGGCCCGGCCGCCAAGTCGTGCTGGACCGGCTGCTCGACCTGGTGCTGGTGTCCGCGCTGCGCGCCTGGTTCGACGGCCGGGGCGCGGTGCCCGCCTGGTACCGGTCGACCGGCGACCCGGTGGTCGACCAGGCGCTGGACCTCCTGCACGACGATCCGGCGCACCCGTGGACGGTGGCCGGGCTGGCCGCCCGCTGCGCCGTCTCCCGCGCGGGCCTGGCCCGGCGGTTCGCCGCGCGGACCGGCGTGCCGCCGATGGCGTACCTGGCGGACTGGCGGGTCTCGCTGGCCGCCGACCTGCTCGCCGGCACGGACCTGACCGTCGGCGCGATCGCCCGCCGGGTCGGCTACGGGACGACGTTCGCGCTCAGCGTGGCGTTCAAGCGGCTGCGCGGCCGGTCGCCCAGCGAGCACCGGGAGTCAGTTCGCGCCGCTGTGCTCCGGTGACCCGACCGGCTGGAGCCGCAGCGCCCGCACCTCCTCGCGCAGGGCCCGGAGTTCGGCGAGCACCAGGTGGTCCGAGGACGGTGGCGGCGGGGGAGCGTCGGAGTCCATCGCGCTGCACACCACGGCGATGAACAGGTTGAGCATGGTGAACGTGCCCACCAGCAGGTAGCAGACGAAGAAGATCCAGGCCAGCGGCTGGGACTCCATCAGGTCCCGCATGACGTCCGACCAGCCGTCGCCGGTGGTGATCTGGAACAGCGTGAGGACGGTCGAGCCGAGGTCGTCGAACCGGGCGTCGCCGCTGGAGCGGAACAGGTTGATCGCCACCACGCCGCCGACGTAGAGCAGCAGCACGAGCAGACCGGTCAGCGACAGCAGGCCGGGCACCGACCTGACCAGGGCGCTGACCACCCGGCGCATGCTCGGCACCATCGCGACCAGCCGCAGCGCGCGCAGGATCCGCAGCGACCGCACCACCGACAGCGGTCCGGCGGCGGGCAGCAGCGAGATGCCGACCACGGCGAAGTCGAACAGGTTCCACGGGTCGCGGAAGAACGCCAGCCGGTGGGCGTAGAGGCGGGCGGCCAGTTCGAGCACGAAGACGGTCAGCGCGACGCGGTCGACGGCGGACAGCAGACCGCCGTGCGCGGCGACCACGGCGGGCGAGGTCTCGCAGCCCAGGGCGACCGCGTTGACCACGATCACCACGATGATCATCCGCTGGAACCGCTTGCCGTCCACGATCCCGGCGATCCGGTCGCGCAACACCATCAGTCTCAGCACTCCTCGCCGGCCTGGCACAGAACGGGGCCGGCGAACCAGTTCCCACCGCGTCCGCCCCCCGTGGACACCGACAGGTATCGGCGGGCCGGTGAGGGTGCTTGAGCGGGTTCACCCCGACGGGTGATCAACTAGCGGCAGTCTCCCGTTCGACGCCGTGCGCTTCACCCTCGGTGGCGCGACGGACGTTGAAAGGTCGCCACCGAATGCTGCCCGACCTCGGGAATCCGGTGACGGAACGACTGGCGGACATTCTGGCGGAATGGGGGAGTGATTTTTGTGGGCACCGACTCTCCGTCGGTCTCGACGTGCTCATGTCACCCGAGCAGGCACGGACCCATGTAGCTCCACATGCCGATGCCCGAGGTCCTGGGGTAGTAGTCGTGGTTGTACCAGTTGGAGTGCCAGTTCTTCGACTCCCACTGCACCTCGTCCCCAGGTGCGTAGTAGACGGCCGCCGACCATGCATCCCGGCACGGGGGGTCGGTGAGCGCGGCAGCCGGCACAACTCCGGCTGAAATGAGCGTCACTACTGCACCGGCGACCGCGATCGATTTGATCAGCACAAACTCACCCTCGCATTCCGGTGCGAACCGGTGGATTCGATGGAAATCGCGAAAAGGTTGAACTCGATGACCTTTCGTGATCGTAGCCCAGGTCGCCCGACGAGGTCGTCGGCTGTTCGGGTGCCGTTCCCAGGGTGGCGCGTCGTCGGTGTGCCGGTCGCCTTCATAACGTGCCCGAGTCGTTCCGGTTAATCGAATCGGCGGTCGCCGGAGCGCGAAACCGCCCGACGCGGTCACTTCTTGGGAACGAGTGGTGCCGTCCGCGTGCTCGGCGGCCGAAACCACGTCTTTCGCTCAGCCCTGGACGCGCGGTCCGGGCGCAGAGGGGGTGGTCGGGAAGCCCCCACGACCGGGCCGTGCCGGTGGGTGCGGCGCGGCCCGGTCGGGGCTTCAGCCCCGGGTCTGGAACGTCACGTCCAGCGTGGCCAGTCGGCTGCCCAGCGGTGGGGTGGTCACGCGGTCCGGGGTGTCGTAGGCCGGGCGGAGGTCGGGGATCCGGTCGAGGATGGTGGTGAAGGCGACGTCGGTCTCCATCCGGGCCAGCGCGGCGCCCAGGCAGTAGAACGCGCCGAGGCCGAACGCCGTGTGCCGGTTGGGTTTGCGGGCGATGTCGAACCGGTCCGGGTCGTCGAAGACCTCGGGGTCGCGGTTGCCGGCGGCCATCGCCAGGTAGACCAGCCGGCCGGCCGGGATCTCGTGGCCGCCGACCTCGACCGGCTCGGTGGTGACCCGGACGATCGTGCTCGCCGGCCCGCCGCAGCGCAGCATCTCCTCGACCGCCGTCGACATGAGTTCGCGGCGCTCCTTGAGCAGCGCGAACTGGTCCGGGTTGGCCAGGAGCAGCACCAGGCCGTTGGCGATCAGGTTGGCGGTGGTCTCGTGGCCGGCGAACAGCAGCAGCACGCAGTTCGCCACGATCTCGTCCTCGTTCACCACGCCTTCGCGCTCCGCCGCGACGAACATGCTCAGCAGGTCCTCGCGCGGCTCGGCCCGCCGCTGCGCCACCAGCCCGCGCAGGTAGTCCTGCATCTCCAGGACGCTGCGCTGGCACTGCCGCAGCCGCTCGACATCGGCCGGCTGGAAGATCGCCAGGATGTCCCGCGACCACGCCTGCAACCGCTCGCGCTCGCTGGTCGGCATCCCGAGCATCTCGGCGATCACGTTGGCGGGCAGCGGGTAGGCCAGGTCGGCCACCACGTCCATCCGGCCGGACGCGGCCGCGGCGTCGACGAGTTCGTCGGCCAGTTCGCGAACCCTGGGGCGTAACCGGTTCACCGTGGCCGGGGTGAAGTAGCGCTTGAGGAGCTGCTGGAACCGGACGTGGTCGGCTTCGTCGGTGTGCCCCATCCACAACGCGATCGACTGGAGCACGGGTTTGAGCTCGTCGCGCTCGGCCTGGCTGAGCCGGTCCAGGCCCTGGCCCAGGTTGGCGGTGGCGAACCGGCGGTCCTTGAGGGTGGCGACGATGTCGGCGTGCCGGGTGAGCAGGTAGCCGTGCAGCTGCGGCACCCAGGTCACCGGGTTCTCCGCGCGGATCCGGTGCAGCAACGGGTGGGGGTCGGCGGCCACGTCCGGCGCGAACAGGTCGTAGGACGGCTCCGCGATGGCTGAATCGCTCATGATCGCAGTCTCTCCGAACAACCTTCGTGTTTCTGCGGGCCAGTCGAGGTAATCCGGGCGCATCCGGACCAACGGACACGCCCGGATCCCGGGTCCGGACTACGGCGACAACCGCAATTCCGACGAATGGGTCGGCGTCCACCCCGCGCCGCACGGGCGTCGTCACCCGTCGAATCCCCCGGGCCGGTCAGCCTCCACGACCTGTCGCGGCCCGTCCGGGTGGGGCTCGTCTGGCCGATGCCGGGCCGGTTTGCGACGCTGTCCGCCATGGCGAAGAAGACCACGACGAAGCGGTACCCCAAGGCGCTGTACGAGAACGAGCTGCTGCGGCTGCAGGGCGGGCTGGTGCAGTTGCAGGAGTGGGTGAAAGCGTCCGGCGCGCGGGTCGTGGTGGTCTTCGAGGGCCGGGACGCGGCGGGCAAGGGCGGCACGATCAAGCGGGTCTCCGAGCACCTCAACCCGCGCGTCTGCCGGATCGTGGCGCTGCCCGCGCCGACCGAGCGCGAACGCACCCAGTGGTACTTCCAGCGCTACGTCGACCACCTGCCGGCGGCCGGCGAGATCGTGCTGCTGGACCGCAGCTGGTACAACCGCGCGGGCGTCGAGCGGGTGATGGGGTTCTGCACGCCGCAGGAGTACCAGCGGTTCCTCCGGCAGTGCCCGATCTTCGAGGAGCTGCTGGTGGAGGACGGGATCCTGCTGCGCAAGTACTGGTTCTCGGTGAGCGACACCGAGCAGGAGAAGCGGTTCCGGGAACGGCAGGAGAACCCGCTCAAGCAGTGGAAGCTCTCGCCGATGGACCTGGAGTCGATCACCCGCTGGGAGGACTACTCGCGGGCCAAGGACGACATGCTCGTGCACACCGACACCGAGATCGCGCCGTGGACCGTGGTCGAGGCCGAGGACAAGCGCAAGGCGCGGCTGAACATGATCGCGCACCTGCTGGACACCATCCCGTGGGAGCCGGTGCGGCGGCCGAAGCTGGAGCTGCCCAAGCGCCCGAAGGTGCGGGGCAACTACGTCCGCCCGCCCCGGGAGCTGGAGCGGGAGGCACCCGACCACGCGGCGAAGGTCCTTCAGGAGGCCGAGTAGGTCTCCAGCGCCTCACCGGCGGTGTCGAAGTAGGCGTCGGGCGCGACGCCGTAGCGGGCGAGCTGGTCGCGGACCGGCCCGGCCACCGCGGACATCACCAACCGCGCGCCCGCGCCGTGCAGCCGGGCGCGGACCTGGCCGAGCACCGCGCCCGCCGTGTAGTCGACGTCGCCGATCGCCGCCGCGTCCAGGCAGAACCACCGGACCGGCGGACCGGACCCGGTGATCAGGGCGATGTCCTCGGCCAGCCGGGAGGCGTTGGCGAAGTACAGGCCGCTGCCGAACCGGTAGACCACCAGCCCGTCGGCGGTGCGGGCGCCGGCGGCCACCTGTGCGGAGTGCCAGTGGCCGCCGGCCGCCTTGGTCAGCACCGAGCTGAGCGGCGTGTAGCTGTGCCGCAGGTGGTCGACCACCGAGGCGGCCACGGCGACCAGGACGCCGGTCTCCACCCCGAGCACGACCACCGCGCCGGCGGTGAGCAGCGCGACCACGAACTCACCCCGGCGCACCGCGTAGACCCGCCGGAACCCCTTGAGGTCGACCAGCTCCACGCCGATCAGCAGCACCACGGCGGCCAGCGCGGCGAGCGGCAGGCCGGCCAGCGCGGGCGCGAGCACCAGCACCGCGACCAGCGACACGGCGGCGGCGGCCAGGTGCGCGACCTGGCTGCGCCCGCCCGCGCCGTCCACCATCTGGGTCTTGGTGGGGCTGCCGTTGACCACGAACGCGCCGGTCACCGCCGCCGCCAGGTTCGCGCCGGCCAACCCGACCACGTCCCGGTCGGTGTCGGCGGTCTCGTCGTGCCGCGCCGCGTAGGCACGGGCCGTGGCGGCGCTCTGCGCCAGGATCACCACGAGCATCGACAGCGCGATCGGCAGCACGTCCCGCAGGTCCGACCAGGCCAGGGCGGGCCGGGCGAACCCCGGCAGGCCGGCGGGCACCGGCCCGAGCACCGGCACGCCCAGGTCCACGACGTGCGCCACGACGATCGCGCCCACCACGGCCACCAGCGCCGCCGGGATCCGCAGCCGGGCCCACCGCGCGGCCGACACCACGACGACCACGGCGGCGGCGGTCGCCGCGGACGGCCAGTCGATCCCGCCGTGCAGCACCGCGACCAGCTTCTCCGGTGTCGAACCGGACGCGGGCGGCTGCCCCAGCGCCTCCGGCAGCTGCCCCACCGCCACGGTGATCCCGACGCCGGTCAGGAACCCCACGAGGACCGTGCGGGACAGGAAGTTCGCCAGCGCGCCCAGCCGGATCGCCCGCGCCACCACCAGCAGCACCGCGACCACCAGCGCGGTCGTCCCGGCCAGTTGCACGTACCGGGGCGAGCCGGGCGCGGCCAGGCCGGCGAGCCCGGCCGCGAGCATCGCCGCGGTGGCGGAGTCCGCGCCGACGACGAGCTGCCGCGACGCGCCCAGCACCGCGAACGCCACCATCGGCAGCAGCAGCGTGTAGAGGCCGGCCTCCACCGGCATCCCGGCGATCCGCGCGTACCCCAGCACCTCCGGCACGGCCAACGCCGCCAGCGTCACGCCCGCGAGCACGTCGGGCAGCAGCCGGGCCCGCCGGAAGTCCAGGCCCAGACCCAGCCGCACGCTAGTCGTCCGCGGCGTTCGGGTCGTCGGTCCCGTTCTCCGGCGCGTCCGCGGCGTCCCGGTCCGCCCACTCCAGCAGCGGTTCCAGCGAGAACACCGCGTCGTCGATGCCCGCGTGCAGGTCGCCCAGCTCGGCGAACCGCGCCGGCACGGTGGCGATCGTGAACTCGCGCGGGTCGACCTCGGCGACCTCGTCCCACCGCAGGGGCGTGGACACCGTCGCCTCCGGCACGCCGCGCACCGAGTACGCGCTGGCGATCGTGTGGTCGCGGGCGTTCTGGTTGTAGTCGATGAACAGGCTGCGCGGGTCGCGGTCGCGCCGCCACCACGTCGTGGTCACGTCGTCGGGCGCGCGCCGCTCGACCTCCCGCGCGAACGCCAGTGCCGCCCGCCGCACGTCCCGGAACCCCCACTCCGGCTTGATCCGCACGTACACGTGCAGCCCGCTGCCACCGGAGGTCTTGGGCCACCCGACCGCGCCTATCTCGTCCAGCACCTCGTGCACGACGCCCGCGACCCGCCGCACGCGGGAGAACGGGCAGTCCGGCATCGGGTCGAGGTCGATGCGCCACTCGTCGGGCTTCTCGGTGTCGGCCCGCCGCGAGTTCCACGGGTGGAACTCCACGGTCGACATCTGCACCGCCCACACCACGTCGGCCACGTCCGCCACGCACAGCTCGTCGGCGTGCCGGTTGTACCGGGGGAAGTGCACCCGCACGGTCGGCACCCACGGCGGCGCGCCGCCCGGCAGCCGCTTCTGGTGCACCTTCTCGCCGGTCACCCCGGACGGGAAGCGGTGCATCATGCACGGCCGGTCGCGCAGGGCGCGGACGATGCCGTCGCCGACCGACAGGTAGTACCGGGCGAGGTCCAGCTTGGTCTCGCCGCGCGCCGGGAAGTAGACGCGATCCGGGTTGGAGATCCGCACGGTGCGGTCCCCGACCTCCAACTCCACCGCAGGCGACTGGCCCATGCCGGGAAACCTAACCCGGATCGGGCCGGTCAGCGCGATCTCGTCGGCGCACCGGCGGCCAGACCGGTGCGCCGACTCCCCACTCGGGGCGTGGTCCGGCACGGTGGCGACGGAAGCCGAGACGGCCACCGTGCGGATCCGGCGGGGCTCAGGTGACCCGCCGGACCACCCGGACCACGCCTTTCACCGGTGTCGGCACACCGGCCGCCACCAGCAGCGCGCCGACGCCGAGCAGCGCGCCGACCAGCGGCACGGCGGACACGGAGGCGACCGACGCCACCGCTCCACCGAGCACTCCCGCCCCCGCGATGCCGAGGTAGATGGCCGACGCGTTGAGCGCCAGCAGCACCCCGGCCCGCTCCGGGCAGACCTCCACCAGCAGGGCCATCAACGGCGGGTTGAACGCCCAGAACAGCGCGCCCCACGCGGCCATCGCCACGGCCGCCGTCGCCGGTGACGCCAGCGCCGGCGGCAGCAGCGCCAGCACCGCCGCCGAACCGGCCAACGCCACCAGCAGCGGCGTGCGCGGCCCGAACCGGTCGGCCGCCACCCCGCCCGCCACGTTGCCCACGACCCCGCCGACCCCGTACGCCAGCAGCAGCCACGGCGCGGCGGCGTCGTCCAACACCGGGTCGAGGTAGCCGTAGACGCTGAACGTCGCCAGGCACGCCAGCAGCGACACCACCAGCAGCCACCGCACGGGCGGGTCCCCCAACGCCCGCGCGCGGTCGCGGAGCCCGGCCGCCGGGCCCGGCGGGACGGCCGGGACCGCGACCCGGATCACCACCGCGGCGATCACGCACAGCGCCGCCACCATCAGGAACGCCCCCTGGTAGCCGCCCTGCCCGGCGACCGCCCGCCCGGCCGGGACCCCCAGCATGGTGGCGGCGGTGAGCCCCCCGGTGACGACGGCCATCGCCCGCGCCCGCGTGCCCGGCGGGTGCAGGGAGGCCGCGACGGCCGTCGCCGCGGGAGTGGTCGACGCCGCGCCGCACGCCGCGACCACCCGGAAGGCGAGCAGCAGCCCGAAGTCGGGCGCCCACGCCGAGCCCGCGTTGCCCACCGCCGTGACCAGCAGGGCGGCCACCAGCAGCGCACGGCGTGGCACCCCGGCCGTGGCGACCGCCAGCAGCGGCGAGCCGACCGCGTAGGCCAGGGCGAACACCGTGATCACCTGCCCGGCCACCGCGATGGACACGTCGAACCCCCCGGCGATGTCACCCAGCACCGCCGCCACCACGTACCCGCTGGTGCCCGCCGCGACCGTGCCCGTGGCGAGCGCGTACGTCCGGGCGGACACGGCGGGCATCAGAGCACCGCGCGGAAGTCGGAGAGGGACATGCGCGGCACCTTCCGGAGAGCCCGTGAGGGCATCTGGTGCGCCGTTGAGGCGTCCCACCACGATGAATCCGCGCGAGCGCGGAAACATCGGTCGGGTGACGTAGATGAAACCCCGGTCGGGCTCAGCCGAGCGCGGCGAGCACCTGCCGGGCCTCGTCGTGGTCGCCTACGCCGTCCCACAGCCGCGCCGACTCGCGCAGCGCGTCCCGCGCCTGGCCGGTCTCGCCGAGCGCGAGCAGGGCCAGCCCCAACGAGTGCTGCACGCTCGCCACGCCCTGCGGCCGGCCGAACTCGCGCAGCAGCGGCAGCGCGGCGCGCAACGCCTCGGCCGCCTCGCCGGCGCGGTCCAGCGCGAGCAGGCCCTGCCCGATCCACATCCGGGCGTACGCCTCGGTCATCCGCCCCACCTGCGGCGACGGCGCGCGCTGCGGGTCGGCCATGGTCGCCATCATGTCCTCGAACAGGGCGATGGCCTCCTCGTGCCGGCCCGCCTCGCGCAGCACCCGGCCCAGCAGCGCCTGCGACTGCGGCAGCCCGTCCCAGTCGCCCGCCCGCACGAACAGCGCGGACGCGCGGGTCGCGGCGCGCACCGCGAGGTCGGTTTCCCCCAGCTGCCACCGGGCGCGCGCGGCGTAGTCCAGCGCCCACGCCTGCTGGCGCACGTCACCGGCCTGCTCGGCCAGCCGGTAGGCCTCCTCGGCGTGCTCGACGCTCTCCCGGTGCCGCCCGCCGCACATGGACAGCGCCCACGCCAGGTAGTTCAGGTGCTCGGCGGTCAGCGACCGGTCGCCGAGCGCTCCGGCGGCCTCGTAGGACATCCGGTAGACCTCGATCCAGTGCACCCAGTGCGTGAACCGGTCGGAGAACCAGTGCATCGCGTCGGCGACGTCGACCACCAGCCGGTGCTCGCCGGCCGCCGCCGCGGCGCGCAGCGCGGCCAGCCAGTGCGTGCTCTCGGTCTCCAGCCAGTGCTGCGCGTCGGCGGGCTTGGCCAGGTCCACCAGGCCGTCGCCGGGCCCGGTCGGCGCGCCGTGGCCGGGCTCGAAGCAGCGGCCCGCGCGCAGCGCGTTGTCCAGCAGCCAGCGTCGCACCCGGGCGCGGTGGGCGTCGAGTTCGGCCGGCGTCTCCTCCTCGGCGAGCCGCTCCCGGGCGAACAGCCGGATCAGGTCGTGGAACACGTACCGGCCGGCCGCGAACGACTGGAGCAGACCGAGTTCGACCAGTTCCTCCAGCGCGTCGTCGGTCGCCGCCAGGCCGGCCTGCGCCAGCACGGCGGCCAGCGGCACGCCCGTGTCGTGGCCGGCGATCAGCCCGAGCCGGCGGAACACCCGGCGCGCGGGCGTGGACAGCTGCCGGTAGGACAGCGCGAACGCGGCACCCACCTCCAGGTCGCCCGCGGTGAGCGCGGCCAGCCGGCGCTCCTCGTCGCGCAGCCGGCCCGCGAGGTGCGCGACCGTCCACCCCGGACGGCTCAGCAGCCGGTTGCCCGCGATCCGCAGCGCCAGCGGCAGGTGCCCGCACAGCGCGGCCACCCGGTCCACCTCGGCGGCGTCGCGGCCGATGATCACCCGCAGCAGGGCGGCGGACTCGTCCGGGGTCAGCGGGTCCAGGGCCAGCCGGTGCACCGATTCCAGGCCGGTGAGCGGGCGGCGGCTGGTGATCAGCATCCGGACCGGGCCGGCACCGGCCAGCAGCGGCCGGACCTGGGCCTCGTCGGTGGCGTTGTCCAGCACGATCACGCACCGCCTCGCGGCGACGGTCGAGCGGTACCGCGCGATCCGCTCCTCGACGTCGCGCGGGATCCGCCGCTCGGGCACGCCCAGCGCCCCGAGTAATCGGGCCAGCGCGTCCTCCGGGCGCACCGGTTCGGCGTCCAGGCCGCGCAGGTCCACGAAGAACCGGCCGTCCGGGTGCCCGGCGGCGACCTGCCGGGCGGCGTGCACGGCGAACGAGGTCTTGCCCAGGCCGGGCGCGCCGGAGATCACCGTGATGCCGCGTTGCCCGAGGATCGCGGCCAGTTGCGCGGTGCGCCCGGTGAAGTCGGCCGCGCCGCGCGGCAGGTCGCACGCGCCGGGGGCGGGCGTCCGCCTCCGGCCGGCTTTGGCGGCGGCCAGCAGGTCCGCCAGGTCGTCGTCGGCCACGGACAGGGCGGCGGCGAGCGCGTCGAGGGTGCGGCGCTGCGGCGCGCGGCTGTGCCCGCGCTCCATGTCGCTGATCGCGCGGGCGCTCACCCCGGACCGCTCGGCCAGCTCCTCCATGGTCAACCCGGCCGCGTGCCGGTGCGTCCGCAACAGCTCGCCGAAGCCCGCCATGCCGTCCCCAGTTCTGCGTGTCGTTCTGCGTGGATCGAGCCGCGCGCCGTTGTTTGACTGTCGTGGCAAGGCTTCTCCTACCGCAGCCCGCTCGGGCTTGTCCAACCTCCGGAGTCCCGCGCGCCCGTGCTCGCCGCCGCCGAGGGCGTCGACCTGCACTACGAGGACCACGGTGACGGGCGTCCCGTGGTGCTGTCGCACGACTGGCCGCTGAGCGGGCGCTCGTGGGAGCGCCGGCTCGTGCCGCTGGTCGAGGCCGGCTACCGGGTGATCGCCTACGACCGGCGCGGGTTCGGGCGCTCGTCGCAGCCGTGGCGGGGCTACGACCTGGACACCCTGGCGGCCGACCTGCACGCGTTGCCGACCGCGCTGGACCTGGTGGACGCGACCCTGGTCGGGCTCGGCATGGGCGGCGCGGAAGTCGTGCGCCACCTCGGCCGGCACGGCGCGGCGCGGGTGTCCGGCGCGGTGCCGGCCTCGTACCTGCGGCGGGGCTACGACGACCCGTCGGGGGCGTGGACGACGAGACGATCGCCGGCGTCGAGGCCGGGCTGCGCGCCGACCGGGTGGCGTTCGTCGACGCCCACCTCGCGCGGGCGTTCGGCGGCCGGGTGGGCTCGGCGGAGCACGCCTACCACCGGGCCATCGCGGCCGGGGCGTCACCGAAGGGCACGGCGGACTGCGTGGACGCCTTCGCCCGCACCGACCTGCGCACGGACCTGGCGGCGGTGACCGTGCCGACGCTCGTGCTGCACGGTTCGGCGGATGTGATCGCACCCCTCGACGCGACCGCCTTGCCGACCCACGACCTGCTGCCGAGGAGTTCGCTGGTGGTGCTCGACGGCGCGCCGCACGCGGCGAACACCACCCACCCCGACGACTTCAACCGGGCGCTGCTCGGATTCCTCCGGTCCCGCACCGACCCCGCGCCCGCGCCGCGGCGGACCGCGACGCCCCCTTGCCCCCTGTGGTGCCGATCACCTACTGTCCAGTAAAGGTGAAACGGATTCGCGTAACTGGGGGGCGATGCATGCGGTCGACTGTCGCGTCCGTGGTGGCCCGCCTCGCCGCGGCGGCCTGCCTGGCCGGGGCGCTGGTGCTGCCCGGCCCGCCCGCCGCGCAGGCCATGCCCGAGCCGTACCTGGTCGGGCGGGGGATCTCCGACGTGACCGGCGCGGCCGCCGAGAACGGCATGATGGGCTACTCCAAGTTCGACCAGAAGACCAGCGGCATCCACCAGCGGCAGCGGTCGCGGGCCTACGTCGTGGTGGAGCGGGCGACCGGGCGGCGGGTCGCCTACGTCAACGCCGACCTCGCCATGGTCTTCCGGGCCGTGCAGGACGCCGTGCTCACCAAGCTCCAGGCCCGCTACGGCAGCCTGTACACCCGGGAGAACGTGCTGCTCTCCGCGACCCACACGCACGCCGGACCCGGTGGCTTCTCGCACAACCTCGCCTACAACCTGTCCATCCTCGGGATGCAGCGCCAGACCCTGGACGCGATCGTCGACGGCATCACCGAATCGGTCGTGGCGGCGCACGAGGACCTCAAGCCCGGCTCGCTCTCGCTGGGCCGGGGCGAGCTGACCGATGCCGGCGTCAACCGCTCGCGCGTCGCGTTCGAGCGCAACCCGGACAAGGCGCGGTTCCCGCAGGCGATCGACCCGGCGATGACCGTGCTGAAGTTCCGCCAGAACGGCCGCGACGTCGGCGCGATCAGCTGGTTCGCCACCCACAACACGTCGATGACCAACGAGAACACCCTGATCAGCCCGGACAACAAGGGCTATGCCTCCTACCAGTGGGAGCACGACGACCAGGGCGTGCGCTACCTCGACGGCCGGCCCGGCTTCGTGGCCGCGTTCCCCAACACCAACGCGGGCGACATGTCGCCCAACCTGAACCTGCGCCCCGGCTCCGGGCCCACCGAGGACGAGGTGGAGAACACCCGGATCATCGGCGAGCGCCAGAACCGCAGGGCGCAGCAGATCTTCGCCGGCCCGCAGACCGCCGTCACCGGCGGCGTCGACCACCGGATGCGGTTCGTGGACATGGGATCGGTCGCCGTGGACGGCCGCTACACCACCGACGGGCGCGCCGGCACGACGTGCTCCGGTGTCGTCGGCGCGTCCACCATCGCGGGCAGCGTCGAGGACGGCCCGGCCATCCCCGGCTTCACCGAGGGGATGGTGAACCCGCTCAAGGCGTTGCTCGAACCGCTGCACGTCGAGGTGCCGCAGTGGCTCAAGGACTGCCAGTACCCCAAGGCGTCGCTCGTGCCCACCGGTCTGGTCCAGGCCACGCCGAACGTGCTGCCGCTGCAGATCGTCAAGCTGGGGCAGCTGCACCTGGTCGCGGTGCCCGGCGAGGTGACCATCGTGGCCGGCCTGCGGATCCGGGGCAGCGTCGCCGCCGAACTCGGCGTGCCGCTGGAGGACGTGCTGATCCAGGGCTACGCCAACGACTACAGCCAGTACGTCACCACGCCCGAGGAGTACGACGCCCAGCAGTACGAGGGCGGCTCCACCCTGTTCGGCCGCAACACCACACCCGCCTACCAGCAGGAGTTCGGCGCGCTGGCGGCGGCGCTGCGCACCGGCGCGCCGGTCGCGGCCGGTCCGACGCCCGGCAAGCCGCCGTTCACCGACCTGAACCTCCAGACCGGCGTGGTGTTCGACGACAAGGCCCTGTGGCAGGGCTTCGGCCAGGTGCTCACCGAGCCCGCCGCGTCCTACCGGCGCGGTGAGACGGCGACGGCGGTGTTCGTGACCGGCCACCCGAAGAACGACCTGCACCGCAACGGCACCTTCCTGGAGGTGCAGCGGCTGCTGGACGGCCGGTGGACCCGGGTCGCCGACGACGGCGACTGGTCCACCCGCTACCGGTGGCAGCGCGTCGGGGTGGCGAACTCCGAGGCCACCGTCGCCTGGACCATCCCGCCCGGCACCCCGGCGGGTACCTACCGGCTGGTCCACCACGGCGACTGGAAGAGCGGCTGGACCGGCGCGATCAGCCCGTTCACCGGCACCAGCCGCACGTTCACGGTGGGGTGACGCCGGGTCGACCACGACCCGGCGCGGCCGATCACCCGGCGGCACCACTCGCCTACTTTCGTAGGTGTGCGCGCCCGTTTTCGGGAGCTAGCGTGACGGCAGTCCGGAGAATTCGCCGGACACCTGCCGCCCGGTGAACTCCGCAGTTCTTTCGGGCGTATTTCCGCGATGTGCTCCGCATGTCAATTTCGTCAACCCTGCGATGAAAGACGACAAAAAATGAAGATCCGCACCATCGGCGTCCTCGCGACCGCGGGCGCCGCGTTCGCGGCCGCCCTGCTGGCCCCGAACGCCTCCGCGACACCCGAGTACGACCCGGCCATGCTCGCCGCGCTGGCCGCCGACCTGGGCTCCTCGCCCCGCGCCGCCGCCGCCCGGCTCGACCGCGAGCACGACCTGGCCCGCGCGCTGTCCGACCTGCGCGCGCGGGGCGTGCAGGTCGACGGCGCGTTCTACGACCGCGCCGGCAACCTGGTCGCCAACACCTCCGACCCGGCCGCCGTGGCGGCCGCCGGCCTCACCCCGCGCACGGCCGCGCGCGGGGAACGCGCCCTCGACGCCCTGGCCGGCCGGGTCGAGCGGGCCATCGGCGCGGACCTCGGCCAGGTCCAGGCGTGGGGCCCGGACGTGGTCGGCGACCGCGTGCTGGTCACCGTCGAGCCGGACGCCACCCCCGCGCTGGTCGCGAAGCTGGCGAAGATCGACGGCGTGGCGGTCGAGCGCGGCGCCGCGCGGGTCGCCCCGCAGGCCGACGTGGTGCCCGGCCGGATCATGGACCTGGTGCCCGGCACGAACTGCTCGCTGGGCTTCCCCGGCACCCGCAACGGGGCGAAGGTGCTGCTCACGGCCGGCCACTGCGTCGAGGGCAACCCCGACATCCTGGACGCCAACGGCACCCACATCGGCAAGGGCGTCGCCACCCGGTTCCCGTCCGCCGACATGGGCCTGATGAGCATCGACCCCGAGGACACCGGGCGCGGCTACGTCGACACCCGGATGGGCACCACGGTCGCCGTCAAGGGCATGTCCAAGGCGTCGGTCGGCGCGACGATCTGCAAGGCGGGCAACACCACCGGCTGGACCTGCGGCAAGGTGTCGGCCTACAACCAGACCGTCCGCTACTCCGGCGAGTCCACCTCCACCAAGGGCCTGGCCAAGTCGACCGTGTGCACCGAGGGCGGCGACAGCGGCGGCGCGTACATCTCCGGCAACACCGCCCAGGGCATGACCTCCGGCGGCCCGGCGGACGGCCACGACTGCGGTTACAACCAGGGTGCCAACGCCACCGGTTCGTATTCCTACTACCAGCCGGTGGTGGACGCCGCGAACTACTACGGCGTCACCCTCACCACTTCCTGACCAGGGTCGGTGAAATGCGGTGGCACCCTCGGGTGTCACCGCTTTCCGGCATTTCCGGAATACCTCGCGGCCGGTTCCGCGCCGCCGACCGCGCGCCGCCGGCCGGTCGCGCCCGCGCTGCGGCCCGGGGTCCGCCGCCGACCCCGGGCCGGAGCCCCCGCCTGCGCCGAACGCACCACCGCCGGATGGGCCGGAGCGTTGCCGGGCCCGTCGTACGAGCGGTACCCGGGCCGCCCGGCGGCGATCACCCGCGGATGCCCGCGACCCCGCCGTGTGACCAGCGGATTTCCACGTCGCGGCCCAGTCGCGCGGAACGCGTCCTGGGAGCGCTACCCGTGGCTACACTCCCGCTTTTCACAGTTCCGGCGGGAGGGCGTGGTGGTGGCAGCGGCGAGCATCCGGGACGTGGCGTCGAGGGCGAACGTGTCGGTCGGCACGGTGTCCAACGTCCTGAACCGGCCCGAGGTGGTCGCGCCCGCGACCCGCGACCGGGTGCTGGGCGCGATCGTCGAACTCGGCTTCGTCCGCAACGACGCCGCCCGCCAACTCCGCTCGGGCACGCCCCGCGCCATCGGCCTGGTGGTGCTCGACGTCGGCAACCCGTTCTTCACCGACGTGGCGCGCGGCGTGGAGGACACCGCCAGCGACGCCGGGCACGCGGTGATCCTGTGCAACAGCGACGAGTCGGCGCAGCGCGAGACCCGGCACGTCGAACTGCTGGCCGAGCAGCGCGTGCACGGCGTGCTGATCACCCCCGTGGGCGCGGACCTGGCCCCGGTGCACCGGCTGCGCGAACGCGGCGTCTCCGTGGTGCTGCTCGACCACCCCACCGACGACCCGGGGCTGTGCTCGGTCGCCGTGGACGACCGGGCCGGCGGCGAACTCGCGGTGAACCACCTGCTGGCCCGAGGCCACCGCCGGCTCGCGATGGTCAACGGCCCGTCGCGCCGGCACCAGGCCCGTCAACGGCACCGCGGCGCGACCGACGCCGTGCACCGCGCCGGTCTCGACCCGGCGCGCCTGCAAGAGGTCCGGATGCCGGCGATGACCGTGGCGTGCGGCCGGCAGGCGGCCCAGGACCTGCTGGCCCGCCCGGTGCGCCCGGACGGGGTGTTCTGCGCCAACGACCTGCTCGCGCTCGGCGTGCTCCAGGTGTTGGTGCGCGCGGGTGTCCGGGTGCCCGAGGACGTCGCGGTGGTCGGCTACGACGACATCGACTTCGCCGCGGCGGCGGCCGTGCCGCTCACGTCGGTCCGCCAGCCGCGCGAACTGATCGGCCGCACGGCCGCGAGCCTGGTGCTGGCCGAGACCATGACCCCGCACGAGCACGAACACCGCCAGGTCCTGTTCACCCCGGAACTGGTCGTCCGCGAGTCGAGCTGAACCACGTCAGCGGTTCTGCTCGAACAGGGTGTTGACCGCCGCTCTCAGCCGCAACCAGGTCGGGTCCGCGTCGGTCGCGGTGCCCACGCCGTCCAGGTCGTCCGGGTCCCAGGTCCGGTCGCCGTCGGTGACCGTGAGGTGCGACCACAGGGCGCCCTCGTCCGGGACGTCGGAGGTGGAGTCGAGGAAGGCCGTCGCCGCAGCGCGCGCGGCGTCCGCGTTCGCGGTGCCGGCCGGGCCCGCCGCCACCGACAGCAGCACGACTTCGGTGCCGTGGGCGACGACGAGTTCGCCGGTCGCGGTGGCGGCCAGCGCGGTCACCGGGGCGCGGCCGGGGATCTCGTGCTCGGCGGCGCTGCGGCCGTCCAGGTCGATCCCGACCAGGGTCCCGGCGGGCGTGCCGACCCAGAGCACCCCGGGTCGGGTCCCGAACGCGATGTTGTGCCGCGACCACGCGCGCATCCGGTCCAGCCACTCCTGCGGGTACGGGTAACCCGGGCTCGGCTCGCCGAGCGTGGTGGACAGCACGGCGTCGAGCGAGGGGAACCCGAAGACCTGCAGCGTGTTCTCGTAGGCGTTGCCCCGGATCGCGAGGTGGCGGCCGTCGGCGCTGAAGACGGGGGTCTGGTAGCCGTCGACGTCCAGGATCAGCGCCCGGCGGAGCACCCGCATGGCCCCGGTCCCGGCGTCGACCCGGGCGAACAGCCCGTGCGTCGCACCCTGGTCGCTGCTCAGCGTGGCGACCACGGCACCGGCCGGGTGCACGGCGACCCCGGTGTCCCAGGCCGGCCCGACCCCGAGGTGGCCGGAGACCGGGTCGACGACGTCGGAGTGCTGCCACGACCCGTCGCCGCCGGGCGCCGACGGCGAGGCCCAGAGGGCGTCACCGCCGGGGCTGAACGCGAGGAACCGGTAGCCGGTCGGGACGCCGTCGAGGTCCGAGAGCCCGGACGGGGTCCACCGCACCACGCCGCCCTCGCCCGCCACCAGTAGCAACGGCCGCTCGGGGTGCCACGCCGCGGCGGGCGTCCGCTCGACCCGGTCCCGGCCGGTCGTGTCGCCGTAGGGGGCCGATTCGGCCCCGACCGTCCCGGCCGGGCGCAGCCGCCCGTCGCCGAAGTCCCAGACGTGCACCGCCGGGCGGGTCGCGTCGAAGCCCGCCACCAGGGGCAGGCGCGGATGGCACACCAACCGCTCGACCGGCGACCCGCTGTCCACTCGTGCCACGGTGTCGATCACGACGACACCGTAGCCACCGGGCGGTGGCGGCCGGCGATCAGTAGGCGGCGGCCCGGTCGGCGAACTGCGGCGCGGGCCGAGCGCCCGACGCGGCCGGGTAGGCGATGCGGCCGGCCACGCCGTCCGAGGTGTAGCGGGCGGCGGGGTTCGCGGCGAGCTGGTCCAGCCACGACGTCGAGCCGAACTTGGCGTCCTCGCCGGACGGGTCCTGGGAACGGATGCGCGGCACGTTGAGCGGGTCGAAGTCGTGCGCGTAAGGCGACGGGGCCGGGTTCGAGCCCACCAACAGCACGCAGACGTGTTCGTAGGACGTGCCGTCGTGCGACCCGCGCAGCGCGAGCGGCCCGTTGTCGGGGATCGCGCCGAACGGCAGGGCGAGGCTGGCGACCCGGTACCCCGGCACGGCGCGCTCGATCTCCCGCTGGCCCGAGGCGATCGCCTCGCGCACCTGGTCGTCACCGGCGGCGGCCAGGTTGGTGTGCTGCCGGGTGTGGTTGCCGACCTCGAAACCGTGGTCGCGCAGCCAGGCCAGCACACCTTCACCGGCCGGTGTGCCGAACGGGGCGGCGTTGACGTACATGCTCGCCACCGGGCGGAAGCCGGGGTGGCGGGCGGCGACGTCCAGCAGGATCGCGATCGCCGTGCCCGGTACGGGCGCGGCGTCCGGGCCGAGGGCGAACTGGGTGGGGTCGCCGTCGTCGAACGTCAGCACCACCGGGTGACGTCCGGCCGGGATGTCGATGCGGCCGGTGGCGTACTCGGCGGCCGTCACCGGGACGTAGCCCTCGGCGGCCAGCCGCTCCAACTCCGCCCGGAACCCGTCCGGGGTGCGGTCGTAGACCGACGTCGGCTGCGTAGTCAGCCGGTGGTACATCAGCACCGGGACCTGGCCCAGCTCGTCGGCGCCGACCGACGCCGGGTCGGGGGCGGCGGGGGACGACGCGGGCGAGGACACCGCGGCGGCCGCAGCCGGGGCGGCCGGTGCGGAACCGGCCGGCTCCGCCGCGGGCTGCGCACCGCACGCGCAACAGGCGGCCGCGGCGAGGGCGACGACGAGCGGGCTCCGACGGGTGGGCGCGGGTGCGGCGGTCACACACAGATAGTGGCGGGTGACAGGCGGTCGGAAGGTGAGGGAGCCGCACATTACCCACCATCGGATGATGTTGCGTTTACCAGGCCGCTCGGCGGGCTAGTCGCTGATTGACTGTGCCGGACCCGGACCTAGGAGTTGCGCGGTGTCGCACACACCTTCCAGGGCCAAGCGCGTCCTGGTGCCACTCGTCGCGGTCGCGGTGCTGTTGCTGGTGGCGGGCACGGCCACCACGGTCGTGCACAGCCGCGATGTCAGCCTCGCCGTCGCCGACCTCGCGGACGGGACCTCGATCACGCCGGAGGGCGTGCGCCGGGTCGCCGTCACCACAGCCGACCCCGCCGACCTCGACGAGGTGTCGGTGCGGCTCGACGGGCAGCCCGTCGAGGTGAAGCACGACGGCGGCCGCCTCACGCTCGCCGGCGTCGACCTGGCGGAGGGCGCGCACACCCTGGACGCCCGCGTGGCCAACCCGCTGCCGTGGCTGCCCGACCAGACCGTCGAGCGGACCTTCACCGTCGACGGCACCCCGCCCGCCGTCGCGGTCGAGCCCGCCGAGGCGAAGTCGCCGCGCGGCCCGGTGACCGTGCGCGGCACCGTGCGGGGCGCGGACTCGGTCCGGCTCGGCGACCGGGAGGTGCCGGTGCGCGACGGCCGGTTCGAGGCGTCGCTGGCCGCCGTGCCCACCAGCCTGCGGGTGCGGGCCGCCGACGGGGCCGGCAACACCGCCCAGCAGGACGTGGCCATCAAGGTCACCCACCCGGGGATGCGCGCGGTGCACCTGAGCGCCACCGCGTGGGCCACCCCGGAGCTGCGCGACCCGGTGCTGGCGCTGGCCCGCGAGCACCGCATCGACACCGTCCAGCTCGACATCAAGGACGAGAGCGGCGAGATCGGCTACGACTCGCAGGTGCCGCTGGCCCGGCAGGTCGGCGCGAGCCGGGGCTACTACGACGCCCGCGCCGCGCTCGACCAGCTGCACGCCGCGGGCCTGCGGGTGGTCGGCCGGCTGGTGGCGTTCCGCGACCCGGTGCTCGGTCGCGCGTCGTGGGAGTCCGGCGCCCGGGACCGGGTCACCCAGGACACCTCCGGCGCGGCCTGGTCGGCGCACTACGGCGAGTACGCGTTCACCAACTTCGCCAACACCGAGGTGCGCGACTACAACATCGCGATCGCCAAGGAAGCGGCCCAGCTGGGCTTCGACGACGTCCTGTACGACTACGTGCGCCGCCCGGACGGCCCCATCGGCCGGATGGTGTTCCCGGGCCTCGCGGTCACGCCCGAGCAGTCCATAGTGGACTTCCTGCGGGACAGCCGCGCCGCCGTCCGCCCGCTCGGGGCCTACCTCGGGGCATCGGTGTTCGGCATCGCCGCGCACAGCCCCGGCGACGTCGCCCAGGACATCCCCGGCATGGCCCCGCACGTCGACTACGTCGCCCCGATGGTCTACCCGTCGCACTGGGGTCCCGGCGAGTACGGGGTGGACAACCCCAACGCCAAGCCGTACGAGATCGTGCGCGCGTCGGTCGCGAACTTCACCGAGCTGACCAGGGGCACCGGCACGGTCGTCATCCCGTGGCTCCAGGCGTTCTCGCTGGGCCACCACTACGGGCCGGGCGAGGTGCAGGCGCAGGTGGTGGCGACCCGGGACGCGGGCGCGCCGTCGTTCCTGCTGTGGAACGCGGCGTGCGTCTACGGCGACTCCGGCCTGGAGCCCGCATGAGACCGGTGCCCGTCGCCTACCTGACCGGCCTGTGCCTCGCCGTGACGGCGGTGCTGGTGCTGGAGTCCGGCGCGCAGCCGAGGACGGTGGCGGTGCGGTGGCCCGCGACCGGCGTGCCGGTCGTGTCCGGGACGACCCCGCCGCCACCGCCGGTCGGCACCGGGGTCGCCGAGCTGCCGCCGGGGCCGCCGTTCGCGGAGCGCGGCACGGGCACCTGGCGGGTGATCCCCGGCGCGTTCGGGACCGCCGGCACGTCGTACTCGGTCGAGGTCGAGGACGGGGTGGCACTGTCCCGCGACGACGGCGACTTCGCCGCCGTGGTGGACTACGCGCTCGTCCACCCGCGCGGCTGGACACGCGCCGGCCACGCGTTCCACCGCGTCGGCGGCTCCGTCGAGCCGGACCTGCGCATCCGGCTCGCGTCGCAGGACACCGCGCGCCGGCTGTGCGGCTTCGACCTGCCCTACGACACCTCGTGCCGGATCGGGTCGGAGGTGTACCTCAGCGTGGCGCGGTGGGTCCGGGGCGCGCACGCCTACGGCAGCGAGTTGCGCGGGTACCGGCTCTACGTGGTCAACCACGAGGTCGGCCACTACCTGGGCCACGGGCACGAGCCGTGCCCGGCGGACGGAGCGCCCGCGCCGGTGATGATGCAGCAGACGTTGAGCACCGACAACGACGAACTGGCAGCCATCACCTCCGGCCTGGACCAGGGCGTGACGATCACCGCCGACGGCAAGTCCTGCACCGCCAACCCGTGGCCCGCGCCCTGAGCCGACCGGCCGGGCGGCGGCTCAGTCGAGCAGGGGGTCGGCGACCGCCGGGCGCACCTGCCGGGGCACCGGTCGCGCGCCCTGCCAGAAGGTCGGGTCGCCGTGCGCGCGCAGCGCCGACTCGACCTCGGCCGGGTCGAGCGCCGGTCGGAGCGCGGGTCCCGCCGGGTGCTGGAGGTTGACCAGGACCGGGTGCCCCTCGGTGTCGAACTCGATCACCCCGGACTGCCCGGACATGAGAGCCCGGTCGACCTCGGCGAGGATTTCCAGCAGCACGAGCTGGGCGTGCTCCAGCGTGTCGGCGTGGGTGACGACGTACTCGTGACCCCGCCCGCACTGCCCGTCCACGTCGCCGTGCAGCTGGACGACGACCCCGTACGGCCGAGGCGGGTCGGGGGTGAGCAGCAGCGCCGCGCCGACCCGCAGCAGCAGATCGGCGCGCACCAGACCACGGTCGTAGGTGGGGAGCCACACCTGCGGAGTACCAGCCTGAACGGTGGTCACCGTTCCACTGTAAGAGCCCCGCGACCGGCCCGAACGTCCCCGGATCCGCAAACTCCCGGATCGAGTGAGCCCTGCTCGCGTACGCCGTGACGAGTGCGACGCGCAGTACCTCCGTCCCACGATCGGGCCGCCGCCGAACCGGAGCCCGTCGCCGGGGGACGCCGCTCCCTCCGCCTTGGCCCGATGTCCGGATCGGCCGGTGCGCCACCGTGCGACCGGGCACGGGTGCGGCCGGTGGCCGCCCGCCGCCGACCGCACCCGCACAATTCATTCCGGTGTTCTCCGTAAACCGTCAGTAGACTTCCAGGCCGATGATGATGCCGTCGAAGTCGTAGCTGTCGGCGTCCAGCGCGAAAGCGCTCTTGCCGCCGCCCTGGCTCGCCCACCTGGTGTAGGCGGGGGAGCCGGAAGCGCCCTTGTCGACCACCTCGATCGAAAGGCGGAAATCGGTCAGCTCGTACGGCGCGGTCCACGGCCGGACTTCGAGGAAGACGCGGTACTGGTCGGGGTCGTAGCCGTCGGAGTCGGTCACCAGGTCGGTGACGCCGCCGCCCTCGCTGGCCCACGCGGTGTAGAGCACCGGGCCGTCGGCGCCGTAGCTCTCCCGGGCCTGGGCGCCGATGCGGAAGTCCTTGCCCACCAACGCGCCGCTGGGCGTCGCGGCCAGGTCGATCAGCGCGCCGTCCGGGTCGTAGTTGTCGCTGTCGCCCGCCCACTGCGACGCGCCGCCGCCGAACGTGGCGGGACCGGTGAGGCGTTCGACGCCGACCCCGTAGGTGCCGCCGCCGTCGGCGAACTGGATGCCGACCCGGAAGTTGGGCGTCGCCGCCGCGGTGCCGGGATCGGGCGTCGCACCCGCCGTGGAAAACGTCCCGCCGGTGAGCGCCGCACTGGCCAGGAAGGCCAGGGACAGCGTCGCGAATCTGCGCATTGTGCTCTTTCCTGGGAAATCGGGAGGCAGGTTGTCGGAGGGAATATGGCGCACCTCCGCGACGGTCGCAAACTGCCTCTCGGGGGAAAGGTGCTGCGCGGAACGGGCCAGTCCCGGGAATGTGGAACCGGTGGTTCCGGGTGGCCGCCGGGAGTTGTTCGACTGGAATATTCACGGTGCTCCGGCCCTGCGGGGCGCACTGGGGTCCCGGGTTCGGTCGAGTGGCGCAGCGCCGGGATCGCGTGGCGGACGGCCGAGCGGTGGTGCGGTACCGGCGATCGCGTCGATCCGCAGCCATCCGACAGACCGCGCACCCCGGCGACCGCACCGCCGGGGGTGTTCGGCTTCCCGATCTCCGGCGGTACGGGCGAAGCCGGTCACGTGGGCGGCCCGGTCCGACCGCGATGGGCTGCCGTGCGGCCGGTGACCGGTTCCGGCCCTGGTCGCTGTCACGGTGTGCGACCGGCTCGGCACGGTCGCGTGAATCGTCGTCTGTCGTTCATCAAGCGTTCACGGTGTGCTGTCCCGATCCCGCGTCAAAGGAGTGGAACGGGCTGGATGATCACACCCGAATGGGGGACGAGGGGTCAGGTGAACGTCGTGAAGCGCCAGGTGTCCATCGGCTTGGCGGTGGTGTTGCTGCTCGCCGTCGTGGCCGTCGTCGTGTGGGGCCGGGGGGAGGACGGCGCGACCGCCGGGAACCTGACCACGGTCCGGGGCACGATCGGGTCGGAGAAGCAGGCGTTCTTCACCGACCAGCGGGTGGTCGACGCGTTCGCCAAGCACGGCCTGAAGGTCGAGGTCGACACCGCCGGGTCCCGGCAGATCGCGACCACCGTCGACCTGGGCAGGTACGAGTTCGCGTTCCCGTCCTCGTCGCCCGCCGCGCAGAAGATCCAGCGCGACCGCAAGGTCACCACGGTCTACACGCCGTTCCAGTCGCCGATGGCCGTGGCCACGTTCGAGCCGGTCGCCGACCTGCTGACCACCGCCGGCGTGGTGCGCAAGGGCGCGGGCGACTACCAGGTGCTCGACGTCGCGAAGTACCTGGAGCTGGCCGCGGCCGGCACCCGCTGGGACCAGCTGCCCGGCAACACCGCCTACCCGGCGCGCAAGAACGTCCTGGTCACCACGACCGACCCGCGCGAGTCGAACTCCGCCGCGATGTACCTGTCGATCGTGTCGTTCGTGGCCAACGGCAACGCCGTGGTGAGCAGCCCCGAGCAGGAGGCCAGGGTGCTGCCCGAGGTGTCCAGGCTGTTCCTGGACCAGGGGTACACCCAGAACAGCACCGAGGGTCCGTTCGAGGACTACCTGTCGGCGGGCATGGGCAAGACGCCGCTGGCGCTGATCTACGAGTCGCAGTTCCTGGGCCGCCAGGTGCGCGGCGACGGCTCGATCCGGCCGGACATGCGGATGCTCTACACCGCCCCGACCGTCTACTCCAAGCACACGCTGGTCCCGCTGTCCGGCAACGGCGACCGGGTCGGGCAGCTGCTGTCCACCGACCCGGAGCTGGGCCGGCTGGCCGCCGCGTTCGGGTTCCGCACCAACGACCCCAAGCTGTTCGCCGACGCGGTGGCGCAGGCGAAGGCATCGGCCCCGGCGGACCTGGTGGACACCGTGGAGCCGCCGTCGTTCGAGACCCTGGAACGGATGCTCGACGAGGTGAAGAAGCGCTACTGATGGACGACTTCACGCTGACCCCGCCGGACCCGGTGGAGGCGATCCCGGTCGAGCGCGCGGCCGGGCTGATCGCCCTGGACCAGGCCGCCCGCGACGACATCGCGCGCCGCGCCGAGGAGTTCGCGACCCGGCTGGAACGCCTCGACGTGCGGTCGCCGGAGTTCACCGAGGCGCTGGACGACCTGCTCGCGGTCGGCGAGGCGGACATGCGCGCGGCGGCGGGCGTGGCCGGCGCGATGCTGGACCGCTCGGTCCGCGCGCTGCGCGACACCGCGTCGCCGCAGGAGCACGTGACCACGAGCCTGTCCGGGCTGCGCCGCACGGTCGCCGGACTGGATCCGGCGAAACTGCCGCTGACCGGCCGCAAGCTGCTCGGCGTGTTCCCCGCCGCCAACGCCGCGAAGAAGGCCCTCGACCGCTACCGCGCCGCGAACGAGCCGGTCAACGCGCTGGTCGTGGACCTGCGGCAGCGCCAGGACGTGCTACGCCGCGACAACGCCGCGATCAAGGGCGAGCGGGAGCGGCTGTGGCGCACGATGGGCCGGCTGGCCGAGGCCGCCGCGTTCGCCGAGGCGGTGGACGGCGCGGTGGAGCGCCAGGCCGGCGTGTTCGACCTGACCGACCCGCTGCGCGCGCAGGCGTTGCGCGCCGACGCCCAGTACCCGATCCGGCAGCGCCACCAGGACCTGCTGACCCAGCTCGCGGTCAGCGCGCAGGGCTACCTGGCGCTGGACCTGGTGCGCCGCAACAACGACGAGCTGATCCGGGGCGTGGAACGGGCGGTGTCCACGACCGTGGCCGCGCTGCGGGTGGCGCTGCTGGTCAGCGGCGCGCTGGCGAGCCAGCGGGACGTGCTGGACGAGGTCGCCGCGCTCCAGGCCACCACCGACGGCCTGATCCGCGCCAACTCCGACCTGCTCGACCTCCAGGGTGCCGAGATCCGCCGGGCGGGCGCGGACCCGGCGGTGGCCGTGGAGACGATCCGGGCGTCGTTCGAGCGGATCTACGCGGCGATCGACGCGGTGGACGGCTTCCGGGCCGACGCCGTGCGCACCATGTCGGCCACCGTCGAGTCGCTGTCCGGCGAGATCCGCCGCGCCGAAGAACACCTGCGCCGGTCGCACGACGCGACCGCCGCCGAGGGGGACCGATGAGGAAAGTGCTCGCGCTCGGGTCGACGGCGCTGCTGCTGGCCGGGCTGCTCGCCGGGTGTTCGGCCGAGCCGGACCCGGCGCAGCCGGTGGGGCCGCCGGAGAAGGGCACGCTGCGGGTGCTCGCGGGCAGCGAACTCGCGGACATGCAGCCGGTGCTGGAGGAGGCGGCGAAGGCGACCGGGGTGAGCGTGAAGTTCAGCTTCGCGGGCACCCTCGAAGGCGCGGAGCAGCTCGCCAACGGCTCGGCGGACGGCAAGTACGACGCGGTGTGGTTCTCTTCGAACCGGTACCTGTCGGGCATCCCGGACGCGGCCAAGCGGCTGGGCAACCAGGTCAAGATCATGAGTTCGCCGGTCGTGCTGGGCCTGGCCACCTCCGCCGCGCAGCGGCTGGGCTGGGTCGGCAAGCAGGTCGGCTGGGGCGAGATCGCCGCGCGGGCCGGGCAGAAGGCGTTCAGCTACGGCATGACCGACCCGTCCGCGTCCAACTCCGGGTTCTCCGCGCTGGTCGGCGTGGCGTCGGCGCTCGCGGGCGCGGGCACCGCCGTGGACGCCGGCCAGATCGCGGCGGTGACCCCGAAGCTGACCGAGTTCTTCAGCGCGCAGGCGCTCTCGGCGGGTTCGTCGGGCTGGCTGTCCGAGGCGTACCAGCGCCGGGCCTCCGGCCAGGACGCCGGGCAGAAGATCGACGGTCTGGTCAACTACGAGTCGGTGCTGCTGTCGCTGAACAGCGCGGGCACCCTGCCCGAGCCGCTGACCGTGGTCTACCCGAGCGACGGCGTGATCACCGCCGACTACCCACTCACCCTGCTGACCTCCGCGAGCGACGACGCGCGCCAGGCCCACCAGCGCCTGGGCGACCACCTGCGCACGCCCGACGTCCAGCGCCGGATCATGGAGACCACCCAGCGCCGCCCGGTCGTGCCGGGGGTCGAGCTGGGCGCGCAGTTCGCCCGCAAGGACCTGGTGGAGCTGCCGTTCCCGGCCACCCAGGACGCGGTGGACGCGCTGCTGTCGGCCTACTTCAACAAGATCCGGCGGCCCTCGCGCACGCTGTACGTGGTGGACACGTCGGGGTCGATGCAGGGCGACCGGATCGACGCGCTGCGCTCCGCCCTGGTCGGCCTGACCGGCGCGGACAGCTCGCTCACCGGCCGGTTCCGGGGCTTCCGCAACCGCGAGGAGGTGACCATCCTGCCGTTCAGCACGGCACCGGCGCAGCCGCGCACGTTCACCGTGCCCGAGCAGCACCCGGAGGCCACCCTGGCCGAGATCAAGGACTTCGCGCAGGCCCTGGCCGCCAACGGCGGCACCGCGATCTACGACAGCCTGTCGCGGGCCTACCAGGTGCTGGGCCCGGTGGTCGCGGCCGACCCGGACCGGTTCAACTCGATCGTGCTGATGACCGACGGCGAGAACGCCAACGGCTCGGACTTCGACGGGTTCAAGCGGGCTTTCCCGGGCGTGCCCGGTTCGGTGCGGTCGGTGCCGGTGTTCACCGTGCTGTTCGGCGAGGGCAGCAGCGACGAGCTGTCGGAGGTGGCGACGATGACCGGCGGCAAGGTGTTCGACGCCCGCAAGGCCCAGCTGTCCGAGGTGTTCCAGGAGATCCGCGGTTACCAATGATCCGCTACCTGGGCTCGACCAAGAACCTCGCCGGCTGCGTCGGCGGGCTGCTCGGCGTGGTGCTGCACCTGACCGGCGTGGTCGGCGCGTGGTGGCCGCTGGTCGTGGCCGCCCTGTACGCGGCGGGCGCGCTGATGGCGCCGCCGGAGAAGGTCCGGCTGGTGCCGGTGGACGCGGCGACCGAGGCAGGCCAGGTGCGGGCGGGGCTGGACACCCTGGTCGGCGAGGTCGCCGGGCAGGCGTCCCGGATGCCCGAGTCGACCGTGGACGCCGTGCGGCGGATCGCGGACGTGCTGGGCGACATGCTGTCCCGGCCCGCGCAGCTGGCCGCGAACCCGGACCTGCGGCACACCCTGGTCCGGCTGGCGCGCACCGACCTGCCGCTGTCCGTGCAGACCTACCTGAACCTGCCGTGGTGGTTCGCGGTGAAGCGGCGGACCGGCGGGGAGCCGAGCGCGGGGGAGGAGCTGGTCACCCAGCTCGGGCTGCTGGAGCGGCAGGCGCACCAGCTCGCCGAGCGGTTCTACGCGGGCGACGTGAACCAGCAGGCCGACCACACCCGTTACCTGCGCGATCAGGGCGAGTGACGCAGGAGTTCGCGCACGGGATCGCCTGATGCGTCCCGGTGCCCCGTCCGCTTCGTACGGGGCACCGGAAACCTCGTGCTACCTGCTCAGAAATTCCACGCGTTGGTGCTGATCGGCGACACCGCGGACTGCGTGCGGATCTTCGCCCACGAGAAGGCGTACTTGTTGAACACCTCCGCAGTGGTGATGTGCCGATATCCGCCCGCGCCGATTCCGCCGGCGTTGGCGTCCCAGATGTACGTCGCGGGGGACGAGGCCGACTTGGCGAGGTGCGCATTGCTCATGGTGAAGTAGCCGTGGAAGCAGTCGATGAGGACGTTGTCGCCCACTGTCGAGATCCCGTCCCAGCTGTCCCACAGGTTGAAGTAGACGGTCGGATTCGGGATCAGGTTGGCGGTGCTGTTCGGGTCGATGAGGTAGACGTTGGACGAGGTCGTCGTCTTCACCCGCTGGCCGGGTTGGGGACAGGCCAGGCGCGCGGTCGCCCCTGTCGCCGCCCGTGCGGCCTGCGCCTTGGACGTGGTGGCCGGACCGAACGCCCGGGTGCTCGCGGTGCCGGTCGCGGTCGTGGCGACGGTGAGGCCCACGGCCAGCGCGAGCGCGGTCAGGACAATGCGGGCCGTGGACTTCCCGACACGGAATTTATTCATGGAACATCCTTCGAAAGGTGTGCAATGTGCGGGCGGCGCGCGAGTGCGTGCCGCCGCGACGCCCGGCGGGCGGAGGCGTGCGGGAGCCGCATTTGCGGACATGTCGATACAGTCTGCCGGTGACGCCGCGGACATCACGACAGTTAAGTGTTATCCCCCTCTGCGGCATTCCTGCCCGCTCGGATTTCGCCGTCCCCTCGGCGGAGTCGCAATCCGAGTATCGACCCGGGCGCGCGTTTTCGTCAATCCTCGCGATTCGAGAATGGGGCCCCGCACCGCGCTCGTCGTCGCGTTCCCCTGGTGTGCCGTTCGTCGGACACCCTCCCGGTCGACGGCGCGGAAACCCGCCCGGGTGCGCGGACCCAGGCGGCGGCCACGCGGGCGGGAACCGCTGGGGCGCAACGACAACGCCCCGCACGACGACCGGTGCGGCCATCCGGGCGAGGCCGAAGCGCGTCCATCCCGCGTTCACCTCGCCCCCCTAGCGTTCCGTCCCGCCGCGCGTGCCGTGGGGCCGCGCCACGGGGAGATCGGAACACCCATGAGGAGACCGCTCGTCGTCGGACTGTCCGTGCTCGCCCTGGTCGCGGCGGCAGTGCCCGGCGAAGCGTCGCCGACCGACCGCCGGGGCGATTTCGGGCAGGCGACGCTGACCCGGTTCGCGTCCCTGCCCGCCCGGACCTTCGTGCCCGCGAGCGAACCGTCCGGCGCGGCGCTGGGCACCGCCCCGGTCAACGGGATCACGCCGCCGTTCGCCGACCAGCCCGTGCAGGGGTTCAGCGCGGTGCTGCGCAACGGCGACGGCAGCTACGACGTGCTGTCGGACAACGGTTACGGCAGCAGGGAGAACAGCGCCGACTTCGCGCTGCGGGTGCACCGCATCGCGCCGGACTTCGCCACCGGCCGGGTCGACGTGGTCGGCGGCGTGACCCTCACCGACCCGGACGGCCGCGTCCCGTTCCCGCTGACCCGCCCCGACCGGGTGCTCACCGGCGCGGACTTCGACGTCGAGTCCATGGTCCGGCTCGCCGACGGCTCGTTCTGGACCGGCGACGAGTTCGGCCCGTACCTGCTGCACTTCGACCGCGCCGGCCGGCTGCTGTCGCCGCCCGTGCCGACGCCCGGCGTGTTCGCGCCCGGCAACCCGGCGGGCCCGCCGAACATCGGCGGCAGCAAGGGTTTCGAGGGCCTGGCGCTCTCGCCGGACCGCCGCACCCTCAACGCCCTGCTGGAGGGCACGGTCGCCGGCGACGAGCCGGGCACGCTGCGCCTGTACGAGTTCGACCTGGCGGCGGGCCGGTTCACCGACACCCGGTGGGTCTACCGGCTGGACTCCACCGAGCACGCGATCGGCGAGGCCGTCGCCGTGGACCGCAACCGCCTGCTGGTGATCGAGCGCGACGCCAACGCGGGCCCGGACGCCAAGGTGAAGAAGGTCTACCTGGCCGACAAGCGCGACCGCGACCGGGACGGCAAGCTCGACAAGACCCTGGTCGCCGACCTGCTCGACCTGGCCAACCCGCGCGGGCTGGGCGGCTTCGGCAGCCCGTTCCGGTTCCCGTTCCCGACCATCGAGAGCGTGCTGGTGCTCGACGACCGGACGCTGGCCGTGCTGAACGACAACAACTTCCCGTTCTCCTCCAGCCGGGTCGCGGGCAAGCCGGACGACAACGAGTTCATCACCGTCAAGCTCGCCGAACGCCTGTACGCCGACCCCCGCGTCCTCGGCCGCTAGCCCGTCGGGCGCACCCGGGACAGGCCCGGCGACGTCCCGGGTGGGCACGAGTGATGTCTCGTAGCTGAGCTTGTGGTTGTGGCGGGTCTGTTCCGGGCGGTCCTTATGTCCCGGCCGTGACCAGGTGCACGGCCGCGAGCGAGCGCCACGGTCGCCAGTCCTCCGCCAGGCCCGCGCCCGCCTGGTGGAGGACGCCGGCCGGCAGCACGTCACGCCCTCCCAGCCGCAGGGCGATCCACGCCGCCTGGTCCGGGGTCACGCCCGGCACGGCGGACAGGTCGTCCTGCCCGTCCAGCACCAGCTCGCCCGACACCACCCGCACCGCCAGTTCCCGCACCACGTCCGGCACGTCGGCGCGCGCGAGCACGTCGGCGGCCGGGAACAGGTGCGTCAGCCCGTGCCCCAGCCCGCCCACCGGCTGCCCGCATCGCCGCACCAGGTCGCCCACGGCGTCCGGCGCGAGCACCGACACCGCCAGCTCGAACGGCCCCCACGCGCCCGGAACCCGCACCCCGGGCCGGGCCGCCACCAGCGGTCCCAGCACGGGATCGGCGGCGAACGCCTCGACGGCGGGCGTGACGTCGGTGTCGACCCCGACCACCCGCGCCACCCGCTCCACGACGTGGATCACGCCCTCCCAGTACGGCAGGTGCGCCCGCAGCAGCAGGTGGTCCTCGCCGCCCGGCCGCACCTCCAGCACCCCGGCCTCGCCGTCGAGGCTGATCGTCCGCCGGTACACCGCACCCCGCACCGACTCCACGCCGGGCACGGCGCGCGCGTCGAGGAACGCCAGCACCGCCGACCAGTCGTAGGGAGCCTGGAACGGCAGCCGCACGGTCAGCCCACCGTCGGCGGCGAGCCGGTCCGCCCTGCGCCGCCGCTGCCGCAGCTGCGACGGCGAGGCCCGGAACACCTCGGTCATCGTCCGGTTGAACTGGCGCAGGCTGCCGAAGCCCGACGCGAACGCGATGTCGGCGACGGTCAGGTCCGAGTCGTCCAGCAGCCGCCGGGCGAAGTGCGCGCGGCGCGAGCGGGCGAACTGGTCGGGGGTGGTGCCGAGGTGCTCGTGGAACAGCCGCCGCAGGTGCCGCGCCGACAACCCCAGCCGACCCGCCAACTCCGCCTCCGACCCGGCGTCCAGCGCGCCGGAGATGATCAGCTGCACGGCCCGGCACACCAGCTCGGGCGCGTCCGCCGCCAAGGGGCCGGCCACCCGGTACGGGCGGCAGCGCAGGCAGGCCCGGAACCCGGCGGCTTCGGCCGCCGCCGGCAGCGCGAACGTGCGGACGTTCTCCGCGCGCGGCTTCGCCCCGCAGCCGGGCCGGCAGTAGATGCCGGTCGTCACCACCGCCGAATACGTTGTCACCACCCAGGTCTAGCCGATCGGCGGGCCGTGCGCCGGCCGGATCCGGACACCCGGCGGTGATGTCCGGATCCGGCCAGACGGCCGACCGGGGGATGGGCCAGGCTGGTGCCCGACCACGAACCCCGTCACCACCGGAGCGAATCTGATGTCCCAGCAGGACAAAGCCACGGCCTTCCACGCCCTGCACACCGGCCCCGTCCTGGTCCTGCCCAACGCGTGGGACGCCGGTTCCGCGCGGCTGGTCGAGCACGCGGGCGCCCGCGCGGTCGCCACCACCAGCGCGGGGTTCTCGTGGAGCCTCGGCAAGCCGGACGGCGGCCGGCTGGACCGGGCCACCGCGCTGGCCGCGCTGTCCCGGATCACCGCGGCGGTCGACGTCCCCGTCACCGCGGACATCGAGGGCGGGTACGGCGAGGACCTGGCGGAGACCGTCGAGCAGGTCCTGGCGGCCGGTGTCGTCGGCATCAACATCGAGGACAGCGCGGACGCCCGCCTGCTCGACCCGGACACCCACGCCGAGCGCATCGCGACGATCCGCCGGGCCGCCGAGCGCGCGGGCGTCGACCTGTTCGTCAACGCCCGCGTCGACGTGTACTTCTTCGGCGACCGCTCGGTGTCGGACACCCTGCGCCGGGCGCGGGCGTACCTGGCGGCGGGCGCGAACGGCGTGTTCGTGCCGGGTGTCGGCGACCCGGGCACCATCGCCGAACTGGTCGGCGGCCTGGACGCGCCGCTCAACGTGATGGCGGGCCGGGGGTCGCCGACCGTGGCCGAGCTGGCGGCGCTGGGCGTGGCCCGGGTGAGCGTCGGCCAGGGCATCGCCGAGGCCGCCTACTCGGTGGCGCACCGCGCGGCGGTCGAACTGCTCGCCGAGGGCACGTACGCGGTCGGCGGCGAGATCGACTACGGCACGTTCAACGGCCTGCTGGCCGGGCGCGACGCGTGACCCCGGCGCCGTGCCCGGCGGACGCCTTCGCCCGCCGGGCACGGCTTTCCGCCGGCGCGCTCAGTCGGTGTACCCGGTTTCGCACACGATCGGTCCGACGATGTGCTCGTTGAACTCGGCCAGGTCCTCCGCCGGGATCCAGTACTCCAGCACGTCCCGGCCGCCGGCCTGGCGGACCGGGTAGCGGGACAGGAAGTCGGCGTCGACCTCGAACCGGGTCACGTAGCCCACGCCCTCGGCGGGCACGTTCCACTCGCGCGCGATCTTCGTGGCGTACCAGCGGTTCGCGACCGGGTAGAAGATCGGCTGGTCGGGCAGGCGGGGCGGCCACGCGCGCCAACCGCCGGCCGCGACCAGGTCGAGTTCGGCCTGCCCGGTCGGTCGCCACAGGGTCACCGTCGGCTTGGACATCGTTGCAGGATAACGAGGTCCCGCACCCCGCCCGGACCGGTTTTCCGGCCGCCGGGAAACCCGCTTGCCGACGCGTCCGCGCGCCCCGGATGATCGGGTGCTCCCCGCCCGGGGCGGCGGTTCCCGGCCGACCGGAAGGCTCGCGCCATGCCCCGTGCGGTGTCCTCCGAGGTGTCCTCCGAGGGATCCGGCGTCCTCGGCCGCGCGGCCCGCCGGAGGTTCGTGGCCTCGACGGTGATCGACGCGGTCGGCAGCGGGCTGTGGGTGCCGTTCGCCCTGCTGTTCCTGGTGCACGGGCGCGGTCTCGGGCTGGTCGAGGCCGGCGCGGCGCTCACGGCGGGCGGGCTGGTCGGGTTGGCGTCGGTGCCCTTCGTCGGCGCGGCGGCCGACCGGATCGGGTTCGGCCGGGTGCTGGTGGCGGGCAACGTGCTCCGGTTCGGCTGTTTCCTGTGCTACCCATTCGTGTCCGCCGGCTGGCAGGTGGTCGTGCCGGCGGCCGCCGTCAGCGTCGGCGACCGGTTGTTCTGGACCGCCAACGCCCCGCTGGTGGCGGCGTCGACCACCGGCCGTGACGCCGAGAAGGTGCTGGGCGCGCAGACCGTCGCGCGGTTCGCGGGCGCGGGGGTCGGGGCGGCCTGCGTGGCCGTCCTGCCGGGTGCGGCGATGTTCGACCTGCTCGCCGTGGCGAACGCGGTGAGCTTCGCCGTCGCGGCCCTGCTGCCGGTGGGCCTCAAGGTCCCGGCGGCGGAGCCCGTCGCGGTGCGGGCGGGGTGGCGGGCGCTGCTGCGGGACCGGCCGTACGTGGCGTTCTGCGCGACGCACGTGGTGTTCGCGCCGGCGAGCGTCGCCAAGTTCACCGTGCTGCCCCTGGTGGTGTTCGACGTGCTTCGCGGTCCACAGTGGACCCCCGGGGTCGCGGTCGCCGTGGGCACGGTGGTGATCGTCGTGGGCCAGCGGCCGATCACCGCGTTCGTGTCGCGGTGGAGCCGTGGCTCGGCGCTGGTGGCGGGCGCTGCGCTGTTCGCGGTGTCGTTCGCCGCGCTGGCCCCGTTGACGGTCGTGCCGCTCCCGGTCGCGACGGTGGTCGTGCTCGGGTTCAGCGTGGTGGTGTCGGTCGCGGAGGCGGTGTTCGCGCCGGCTGCGACGGCGGCCGCCGCCGCAGCGGCCCCACCGCACCTGGCCGGTCGGGCGAGCGGGCTGTTCCAGCTGTCCTGGGGTGTCGCCGGGGCCGCCGCGCCGGTCCTGCTGGCCGGGCTGCTCGGCGCGGGCAACGCGGTGCTGTGGTCGGTCCTGGCGGTGCTGTGCGCGGCGGCCGTGCCGGCGGTGCTGCGGCTGCGTTCCGCGCTGCCCGCCGGCGCCCTCGGGTGACTACCCGCGCAGGTGGGCCAGCACGGCGAGCACCCGGCGGTTGGTGTCGTCGTCGGGCGGCAGGTCGAGCTTGGCCAGGATGTTGCCGACGTGCTTGACCACCGCCCCCTCGCTGACCACGAGCCGGCGCGCGATGGCGGCGTTGGAGCGGCCCTCGGCGATCAGCGCCAGCACTTCCCGTTCCCGCGCCGACAGCCGCGCCAGCGGGCTGCGGGCGAGCAGCTGCCGCACCACGTCCGGGTCGACCACGGTCGCGCCGGCCGCGACCCGGCGCAGCACGCCGACGAACTCCTCGACGTCGGCGACCCGGTCCTTGAGCAGGTAGCCGACCCCTCCGGGGGTGTCGAGCAGGTCGACGGCGTACCCGCGCTCGACGTACTGGCTCAACGCGACCACGGGCAGCCCCGGGCGTTCCCTGCGCAGCGCCACGGCCGCGCGCAGACCCTCGTCGCCGTAGCCCGGCGGCATCCGGATGTCGGTCACCACCAGGTCCGGCCCTTCCCGGCGCACGGCCGCGATCAACGCCTCGGCGTCGCCCACGGCCGCCACGACCGGCAGCCCGAACCGGTCGAGCAGGCCCGCGAGCCCTTCGCGCAGCAGCACGCCGTCCTCGGCGAGCACTACTCGGATCGGTGACAAGGCAGCTCCACGCGCAGCAGGGTCGGACCGCCGACCGGACTCGACAACGACATCCTGCCGTCCACCACCGCGACCCGGTCCGCGAGCCCCGCCAGCCCGCCGCCGGGCACCGCGCCGCCCGCGCCGTCGTCGACCACCTCGACCACGAGCATCCCGTTGCGCTCGGCCGCGCTGACCGTCGCCGTTTCCGCACCGCTGTGCCGGGCCACGTTGGTCAGCGCCTCGGCCACCACGAAGTACGCGGTGGACTCCAGGTGCGGCGGCAGCCGGCCGACGTCGGCGGTCACCGCGACCGGGACCGGGCTGCGGCCCGCGAGGTCTTCCAGCGCGGCCACCAGCCCCCGGTCGGTGAGCACCTTCGGGTGGATGCCGCGCACCAGCTCCCGCAGCTCGACCATGAGCTGCTTGGCCTGTTCGTGCGCGGCGACGACCTCGGGGTGCGCGGGGGAGTCGGCCGGCACGTCCAGCCGCGCCATGCCCAGCCGCAGGGTCAGGCTGACCAGCTTCTCCTGCGCGCCGTCGTGCAGGTCGCGCTCGATCCGCCGCCGCTCGGCGTCGAACGAGTCCACCAGCCGGGCCCGCGACCGGGTCACCTCGACCAGCCGCAGGTCGCCGAGCAGCAGCGCCCGCGCGGCCGCCATGTGCCCGGCGGCGAGCAGCCCCACGACGTAGGGCACCAGGGGCAGCAGCACCAGCCCGACCGCCGCGTAGCCCAGCGCCTGCTCGGTGGTCACGATCGGGTCGAACCCCAGCGTGATCGGCCCGTTGGTGGCCTCCAGGACCAGCGGCGCGGTCAGGTAGACCAGCGGCGTGCCCGCGAGCAGCAAGGCGCCGCCGTAGACCAGCGGCCCGAGCGTGACCAGCAGCGCGGTGTACCCGGCCGCGCGCCACGTGGCGGGGTCGCGGTAGCCCAGCGGCGAGGGGCGGTCGCGGGAGTTCGGGTCGACCAGCCGCAGCCGCCGCCGTTCGAGCCGGGCCAGCGGCCGGGCCACCCACGGCAGGCCCAGCGCCAGCGCCGCGAGCCCCACGACCAGCGACACCGCGCGGGCACCACCGGAGGCGTTGTGCGAGAACACGAACATCATCGGCACCGCGAGCACCCCGACCGGCACGGCCGTCGCGACCGCGACGACCGGAGTGCTCAGCACGTACCCCAACGCCCGCCACGGCCACCGCCCGAGCACGAACCGTCGCTGCCGCAAGGCGTCCCACAGGGTCGTTTCCATCACGCCGGGAACGTTAGGCAACGGCGCGGTCGGCTGTCTGCGCGGCTGCGTGGAGTTCTCGGGGTGGACCTGGCCCCACCTCCGGACGCCCGCCACGCGTAGTGCCCCGCACCCGCCGCCGCTGATCTTGTGTGGCCATGACGACGACTGCGGTCGGGGCTCGTGGGGTCCCGGCGTTCCTCCTGCTCTCCTTCGGTGTCGCGTGGGTCGGCATGACCGGCGCGTGGCTGCTCGGCTTGTCGCTGGTCAACCCGCTGGTGCAGCTCCCGTTCGGGTTCGCGCCGGCGATCGCGGCGTTCGTGGTGCGCCGGTGGGTGACCCGTGAGGGGTTCGCCGACGCGGGCCTGGCGCTGCGGCCCGGTAAGGCGTGGCGGTACTACCTGGCGGCGTGGCTGGGCCCGTTCGGGCTGGTCGCCGGCGCGCTGGCGACCTCGGCGGTGCTGGGCCTGTGGCAGCCGGCGTGGCCGACCGCGGACGAGTGGGCGTTCGTCGGCGTGCTGGCGCTGGTGGTCCCGCTGCTGACGCCGATCTACTGGGGCGAGGAGTTCGGCTGGACCGCCTACCTGCGGCTGCGCCTGCTGCCCGACCGCCCGCTGGCGTCGACGGTGGCGACCGGGCTGATCTGGGCGGTGTGGCACTACCCGCTGGCGTTCCTCGGGTACATCGAGTTCGACAACGTGGTGCTGGGCCTGGCCGTGTGGACGGTGTCGTTCCTGTGCCAGGAGGTGATCCTGAGCTGGTTGCGGATCGGCAGCGGCACGGTGTGGCCGGCCGGCCTGGCGCACGCGGGCAACAACATGGTGCTCGCGCTGCTCACCGGCGCGGTGCTGGGCGAGCACGTCGACGCCACCACGACCACGGTGGTGATGACCGTGCCGCTGGCCCTGGTCGCCGGGTGGATCGTCTGGACGGGCCGGATCTCCGAGCAGGCACCGGCCCGGGTCTGACGCCGGACGCGGTGGCGGTGCGCGCGGCGTGCGAAGGTCCCCGGACTGGCCGGAACCTCGTCCGCACGGCCGCGCCCACCGCCGCGTCCGGCCTGGCCCGCGTGCCGCCGGCGGCGCTACGCCTGGGCGGCCCACCAGCGGCGGCCCGCCTCGCCCAGCGTCGAGATCGGGTCGTAGTACGGGTAGCGCCGGTCCAGCGCGTCCGCGTCCTCCAGTTCGATCCCGGTCCGGTAGTTCTTCGTCCAGTACGAGATGCCGCGCTCGCGGTCGTAGTCGGCGAGCTGGTGCACCCACCGCTTGCCGACGTACGGCACGTCGCACACGATCCGCGGCGTCGCGTAGCCCGGCAGGTAGCCCATGATCGCGTGCTGGAGTTCCTGCGCCTCCCACACCGCGACCCGCCAGTGCTCGGCGTTCGGGATCATGTCGCACATGTAGAAGTAGTACGGGAGGATGTTCGCCTCGCCCTGCAACGCGAAGCACAGGTCGAGCAGGTCGTCCGTGGTGGCGTTGACGCCCTTCATCAGCACGCCCTGGTTGCGCACGTCCCGCACGCCGACCTCCAGCGCGGTCCGCGCGGCCTCGGCGACCAGCGGCGTCACCGACTGCGCGTGGTTGACGTGGGTGTGGATGGCCAGGTTCACGCCGCGCCGGGCGGCGGTGCGCGCGACCCGCTCCAGCCCCTCGACCACCTTGGGCTGGAGCCAGTGCTGCGGCAGCCCGGCCAGCGCCTTGGTGGCCAGCCGGACGTCGCGGACGCTGTCGACGTCCAGCAGCCGCATCAGGAACGACTCCAGCTGGGGCCACGGCACGTTGGCGACGTCGCCGCCGGAGACGACCACGTCCCGCACGCCGGGCGTGCGCTTGAGGTAGTCGATCATCCGGTCCTGCCGGTCGACCGGCTTGAGCAGCAGTTTGTGCTTCTGGACCTGCGGGGTGGAGTTGCCGACCAGGTCCATCCGGGTGCAGTGCCCGCAGTACTGGGGGCAGGTCGACACCAGTTCGGCGAGCACCTTGGTGGGGTAGCGGTGGGTCAGGCCCTCGACCACCCACATCTCGGCCTCGTGCAGCGAGTCCCGCGCGGAGTGCGGGTGGTTGGGCCAGTCCGGGTCGCGGTCGAGGCGGACCGGGATCATGTAGCGCCGGATCGGGTCGGCGAAGAACGCGTCGGTGAAGTCGGCCGGCGCGGCGTCCGGGGCCATGGTGTTGAGCATCTGCGGCGGCACCAGCATGGACATGGTGGCCAGGTCGGCCTGGTCGGCGGCCAGCTCCTCGTAGAACCGCTCGTCGAGCAGGTCGCCCAGCAGCGCGCGCAGCTGCTTGACGTTCTTCACGCAGTTGGCCCGCTGCCACTGGGCGTCGCGCCACTGGGCCTCGGTCACGTCCCGCCACCCCGGGAACCGTCGCCAGTCGGGCTCGACGAGTTCCCGCCGCGCGTAGGTGTACGGCTGGAGGTCAGGCCGGTGCAGCGCGGGCACGACGTCGTGTAGCGCAGTCATCCATGCTCCCTACCCGTGTAGTGGCGTAAAGATATGCTGCCAGATGGCCACTTCGGCGTAAATATTTCGGCAGGGAGTGTTTTGGCCGGTTCGTTCGTTGAGGGGGTATGCGCGTGTTCGCCGTAGTGCTCATCGGTCTGGCCGTCGAGATCACCGCCCTCGTGGCGGCCTTCGGGGCGTGGGGGTTCCTGCCCACCCTCGGGCTGCTCGTCCTGGGCGGGGTGGTCGGCTCGATGCTGATGCGCCGGGAAGGCGCGCGCACGATGGCCGCGTTCTCCGAGGCGCTGCGCAACCGCCGGCAGCCGCACCAGGAGATCGCCGACGGCGTGCTCATCGCCGCGGCCGGCTTCCTGATCCTGGTGCCCGGCTTCCTCAGCGACGTGCTGGGCCTGTTCCTGCTGTTCCCGCCCACCCGGCGGCTGGTCAGCAGGCGGATCGCGCGGCGCGCCGAGCAGCGCGAGCGCGAGATGGTCCTGAACCTGCGCTACGGCCGCCCGCCGACCGCCGGCGGCGTGGTGATCGACGGCGACGTGGTCGAGGGCGCGGTGGTCGACGTCCCGGCCGACGCCGCCCGCCCGGCCGCCCGTCCCGAACTGCCCTGAGCCGCCTCGCGCACCAGCCCGGTCACCTCGGTCAGCACGACGTGCCGCCGGTACCCGGCGGCGCTCCTCGCCTCGGCCGCCAACCGCCCGACCTCGTCGACGCACGCCGTGAGCAGCGCGTCCTCCGCCGCGCCGAACCGGCCGTCCAGGCAGGCCCGCACGCACCGCCGCACCGCGGCCTCCAGCGGGTCGGCGACCCGGTCGGGCCGCCGCGCGTCCCACAGCCGCAGCAGGTGCCGCGCGCTCCCCGCCCGGTCGACCGACCGCCGGAACGGGTTCGGGAGGTGAGGGTCGGGCGTCCGCCGTCCGGCTCGCTTCGCGGCCCGCCGGGTCCGGGCATAGGCTTCGATCTCGGCGTGCTTGCGCGCCCGGAGGTCTTCGACCACCGACAGCGCGCGCAGCAGCGCCTGCTGGTCGTGGTGGAACGGGCCGACTTCCAGTTCGAGGAAGGCGAGCGTGCCGTGCAGGCTGTACTCGGTGACCTCCCGCGCGCACGACCGCAGCCGCGACACGCGCCGGCGCATCGGCAGCCCGGGGTCGCGCACCTGGCGCGCGTCGGCGGCGAAGCTCACACCGGCCAGTCTCGGCCAGGCCGCACCCGGCCGGCCACCGGATTGCGCCGCGCGGCGGCCCTGCCCCTCGCCCTGGTCCTCACCCTGACCTGCCCCGACGCCACGACCACGGACCTGGCGACGCGGCGCCTGCTGATCGCGGACGAGGTGGCGGCGGCGAAGTTCGGCACGTCCGCGCCCATCGACGACCCGGCGCGGGAGCGGCAGGTCGTGGACGCGGCGGTGGCCCGCGCGGTCGAGATCGGCCTGGCCGCCGACCCGGTGCGGATCTTCTTCCGCGACCAGGTCGAGGCGAACAAGGTCGTCCAGCGCGGCCTGTTCGCCCGCTGGACCGCCCACCCCGAGCAGCGCCCGACCCGTCGCCCCGACCTGGCCGGCGAGGTCCGCCCGAAGCTCGACCGGCTGACCACCGCGATGCTGGAGGACCTGCGCGACGGCCCGGACTGCGGTCCGCCCCCGCGCCTGGACCCCCTGCACCGCGCCGCGCTGCGCAAGGCACTCGCCTCGGTGTGCTGACCGGCGTCGACTACGGCCGCCAGAGGTCCACGGCGATGTCGTGGGTCCGCTCGCTGAACACACCGTCCGGGCTCACGTCCGCCGGCAGCCCGCGCAGCGCGGCCTCGAACTCCCCGAGGCGCTCGCCGAACAGCTGCGGCGCGGCGCTGGACAGCGAGAACACCCCGGCGACCACGTCGTCCACGTCCCGGGTGACCACCCTCCCGGGCACCTCGACCCGGCCCGGCCCGGTGAACCCGGCGGCCCGGTAGACCTCGCTCTCCCCGGACGCCGCGCACCGCCGCGGCGACCCTGGGCCGATCGAGCCAGTGGAACGACTGGGCGAAGGTGACCAGCCGGAACGACCCGAGCCCGGCGGGCAGCTCCTCGGCCCGCATCCGCAGCCACCGGGCGTTGCGCACCCCCGCGAGCCCGGCCGACCGGCCTCGGTGATCATGCCCTGGTCGGCGTCGATCCCGACCACCCGCGCGAACCGGTCGGCGAGCAGCAGCGTCAGCGAGCCGGGCCCGCAGCCGACGTCGAGCAGCCGGCCGGAACCGTCCAGGTCGAGCGCGCCGGCCAACGCCTCGGCCAGGGCGTCGGGGTAGGCGATGCGGCCGCGCGCGTAGTAGCCGGCGCTCCCCGAGTACAGCGACGGGTCCCACTCCCACGGTTCGGCGGCCATGGCGTGAGCATGTTGATCAGGTCAGCCGGTACCCGTGCGACGGTCGGTTGGCCATCCCGTAGCGCGGCTGGACCTCGGCCTTCCCCACGGTGACCAGGTGTTCCAGGTACCGGCGCGCGCTGACCCGGGACAGGCCGGCGCGTTGCCCGACCTCCTGCGCCGACAGGTCGCCGGCGCAGTCCCGCAACGCCTCGGTCACCAGCCGCAGCGTCACCGCCGACAGGCCCTTGGGCAGCCCGATCGACCGGGGCCGGTGCTGGAGCAGCCGGTCCACCTCGTCCTGGTCGAGCCACTGCCCCAGCCGCTGGACCTCGGTGCGGCGCGCCAGGTACTGCCGCATCCGGTCCTGGAACGCGGTCCGGGTGAACGGTTTCACCAGGTAGTGGTCGACGCCCCGGGACATCGCCTGCCGCACGGTCTCGCGCTCGCGCGCCGCCGTCACCGCGATCACGTCGACCGGCGTCCCGCTGCGCGCCCGCAGCCGGGCCAGCACCTCCAGCCCGGAGATGTCGGGCAGGTGGATGTCGAGCAGCACCAGGTCCGGCCGCAACGCCTCCACGGCCCGCAGCGCCTCGCCGCCGCCGTGCGCCTCGCCGACCACGCTGAACTCCGGCAGCGCCTCCAGGAACCCCCGGTGCACGGCGGCGACCGCGAAATCGTCGTCCACGACCAGCGTGCGCACGTTCATCGGACACCCGCTTCCGGCAGCCACACGTCGAACGACGCCCCGCCCAGCGCCGAGTCGGAGATCTCCACCCGCCCGCTGCGGCGGGCCACCACCCGCGACACCAGCGCCAACCCGATCCCGCGCCCGTGCGCGCCCTCGGGCGCCTTCGAACTCACGCCGAGGGTGAAGATCCGCCCGCGCTGCGACTCGGCCACGCCCGGCCCGTCGTCGTCCACGACCACCCGGACCCCGTCCTCGGACGCCCGGACCAGCACCCGGACCGTGCCGCCGGTCTCCACCGCGTCCACCGCGTTGTCGACCAGGTTGCCCAGCACGGTCAGCGCGTCGTCCCCGGCCCGGGTGTCCACCGCCGAGGCCGGGTCCAGCCGCAGCGCCACCCCGCGCTCGTGCGCGGTGGACGACTTGGCCAGCAGCAGCGCCGCCAGCGCCGGGTCGGCCACCGCACCCTCGACCAGGTCCGAGGTCACCGAGCCCGCGCCGCCGACGCGTTCGATGTAGGCGACCGCGTCCGCCCGCCGGTCCAGCTCGACCAGCCCGCCGATGACGTGCAGGTGGTTGGAGAACTCGTGGGCCTGCGCCCGCAGCACCTCGGTCACCGTCCGCTGCCCGTCGAGCTGGCGCAGCGCGTCGTGCAGCTCGGTCCGGTCGCGCAGGGTCAGCACCACGCCGACCGGCCGCCCGTGGGTCTTGGCGGTCATCCGGTTGGCGACCAGCACCCGTTCTCCGGCCGGCACCAGCCGGTCGGCGACGTCGTCGCGCCCGCGCGCCAGGTCGAGCAGGCCGCCGTCCTCCAGCACCTCGGCGGCGGGCCGCCCGGTCGGGTCCTCGGTCAACCCGAGCAGCCGCATCGCCTCGTCGTTGACCAGGTCGAGCCGTTCGCGCTCGTCCACCGCCACCACGCCCTCGCGGATGCCGTGCAGCATCGCGTCCCGGGTCTCCAGCAGCTGCGCGATCTCGGCCGGTTCGAGCTTGAACGTCCGCCGGCGCACCGCCTGGGTGACCAGCGCCGCGCCCAGCACGCCGATCAGCGCCGCCCCGGCCAGCCACCCGATCAGCTCGGGCAGGTCCTCGGCGAGGTCGGCGGACAGCTCGCTCTCCAGGATCCCGACCGACGCCATGCCCATGACCTGGCCGTCCTCGGCCCGGATCGGCACCTTCGCGCGCAGCGACGTGCCCAGCGTCCCGGTCTCGGTGCCCACGAACACCGTTCCCGACAGCGCCGGACCCGGGTCCGTGGAGACGCGTTCCCCGATGCGCGAGGGGTCCGGGTGGGCGTAGCGGACGCCGTTGCGGTCGGTGACCACGACGTAGGTGACGCTGGAGGCCTTGCGCAGCAGCTCGGCCAGCGGCTGGATCGTCCTGGCCGGGTCCGGCTCGTCGAACGCCCGCACCACGGTCGGCAGCCGCGCCACGCTCTCCGCCACGGACAGCATCCGCTCCCGGTAGGACTCCCGGATCCGGTCGCTCTGGAGCTTGGCCGCGAGCAGCCCGGCGGCGCAGGTGGTCGCCAGCACGATGACCACCTGCAAGACCAGCAGGAACACCCCCAACGGGACGGAACGGCGACGCATGCGTCGCATTCTGACCTATGGCGTGTGAGCCCGGCCACGACCTAAACGACCAATACAACCCTTACGACCGATGCCTTACCGCGCACGTCCCGCGCTCCTACCGTTCCCGGCCACCAGGGCGACGAAGCCCCGGTGGGGAACGTGGAGGATCCGATGGCAGGACAGCACACCCGACTGGTCACGGCCGTGGCCGCGGCGGGTCTCGTGCTCGCGGGGTGCGGCGCGGGCGGCCCGACGGCGGCGGGCGGGGACGTCGCCAAGCTGGAGATCATGGCCCCGGCGGACCCCGGCGGCGGCTGGGACCAGACGGCGAGGTCCATGCAGGCCGCGTTCACCGGGGCGAACCTGGTGCGGTCCGCGCAGGTGTCGAACGTGGGCGGCGCGGGCGGCACGGTCGGGCTGCGCAAGCTCGCCAACGAGAAGTCCGAGACGTTCCTGATGGTCACCGGCCTGGTCATGGTCGGCGCGGTGGAGACCAACGGCGTCGACAAGCGGCTGGAGGACACCACCCCGATCGCCCGGCTCACCGCCGAGGACGAGGTGGTCGTGGTGCCCGCCGACTCGCCGCACCGGACCATCGAGGACCTGCTCAAGGCGATCGACGAGAAGGGCCGGGGCGTCTCGGTGACCGGCGGTTCGGCCGGCGGTACCGACCACGTCCTGGCCGCGATGCTGCTCAAGGCGAAGGGCATCGACTCCGCGAAGCTCAACTACGTCCCGTACTCCGGCGGCGGCGAGTCGCTGGCCGCGCTGCTGGGCAAGAAGGTCGACGCGGGCATCTCCGGCGTCGGCGAGTACAAGGAGCAGATCAAGGCGGGCAAGCTGCGCGCCCTGGGCACCTCCGGCCCGCAGCCGCACCCCGACCTCGACGCGCCGACGTTCAAGAACCTCGGCACCGGCGTCGAGCTGATCAACTGGCGCGGCGTCGTGGCCCCCGGCTCGATCTCCGCCGCCGCGAAGGACCGCCTGGTCAAGCTCGTCACGGACATGCACGCCAGCCCCCAGTGGCAGGAGGAGCTGAAGAAGAAGGGCTGGACCGACACGTTCCTCACCGGCCACGAGTTCGCCAAGTTCCTGACCGTGGAGATCGGCCGCATCAAGCCGGTGCTTCAGGAGATCGGTCTGGTCAAGTGACCCCGGACGAGGCCCGCCGCCCGACCTCCGCCCGCGTCGAGGAGTACGTCTTCGCCGGCCTGGTCACCGCGCTGGGCGTGTTCACCCTGGTCGACGCCACCACCATCGCCGCGCGCGGCACGGCCGGCGGCATCGGCCCCCGGGCCTTCCCGTACGCGGTGGGCGCGCTGCTGGTGGCGACCGGCGTGGCGGCCCTGGTCGCGGTCGCGCGCGGGAAGCTCGGCCGGGCCGAGGACGCGGAGGACGTCGACACCTCGGTCCGCACGGACTGGGCGACCGCGGCGAAGCTGGTCGCGATCCTGGTGGCGCACCTGGCGCTGATCGACCTGGTCGGCTGGCCGGTCGCGGCGGCGGTGCTGTTCGCCGGCGCGGCGTGGACGCTGGGCGCGGTGTGGTGGAAGGCGCTCGCCGCGGGCGTGGTGCTCGCGCTCGTGGTGCAGGTGGTGTTCGCGTCGGGCCTGGGCTTGTCGCTGCCCGCCGGGATCTTCGAAGGGGTGCCGTTCCTCGATGGGTGACCTGGCCGCCCTGCTGGAGGGTTTCGCGACCGCCGCGCAGCCCGCGTACCTGCTCTACGCCCTGCTGGGAGTCACCCTCGGCACCGCCGTGGGCGTGCTGCCGGGCATCGGCCCGGCCATGACGGTGGCGCTGCTGCTGCCGTTGACCTACACGCTCGAACCGACCGCCGCCCTGATCATCTTCGCGGGCATCTACTACGGCGGCATGTACGGCGGGTCGACCACCTCGATCCTGCTCAACACACCGGGCGAGTCGTCCTCGATCGTCACCGCGCTGGAGGGCAACCGGATGGCGCGGGCGGGCAGGGGCGCGGCGGCCCTGGCCACGGCGGCGATCGGCTCGTTCGTCGCGGGGACGATCGCCACGGTCCTGCTGACGCTGCTGGCCCCGACCATCGCCGACGTGGCGGTGACGCTGGGCCCGGCGGACTACGTGGCGCTGATGGTCGTCGCGTTCACCACCGTCGCCGCGCTGCTGGGCTCGTCGCCGGTGCGCGGGTTGGCGTCGCTGGGGCTGGGCCTGTTCCTCGGCCTGGTCGGCACGGACACGCTGTCCGGGCAGCAGCGGTTCACGCTCGGCGTGTCGACGCTGGCCGACGGGATCGACGTCGTGGTGGTGGCGGTGGGCGTGTTCGCGGTCGGCGAGGCGCTCTACGTGGCCTCGCGCCTGCGGCACGGCCCGGTCGAGGTCGTGCCGGTCGGCGGGAAGTGGTTCACCCGCGAGTTCTGGTCGCGCTCGTGGAAGCCGTGGCTGCGCGGGACGTTCATCGGCTTCCCGATCGGCACGGTGCCGGCCGGCGGCGCGGACGTCTCGACGTTCCTGTCCTACGCGGCGGAGAAGAAGCTGTCCAAGCGGCCGGAGGAGTTCGGGAAGGGCGCGATCGAGGGCGTGGCCGGGCCGGAGGCGGCGAACAACGCGGCGGCGGCCGGGGTCCTGGTGCCGTTGCTGACCTTGGGCCTGCCGACCACCGCGACCGCGGCGGTGATCGTGGCGGCGTTCCAGTCCTACGGCATCCAGCCGGGTCCGTTGTTGTTCACCAACAACTCCGGGATGGTCTGGGCGCTGATCGCGTCGCTCTACATCGGCAACGTGATGCTGCTGGTACTGAACCTGCCGTTGGTGAAGATCTGGGTGAAGGTCCTCCAGATCCCGCGTCCCTACCTGTACGCGGGGATCCTGCTGTTCGCGGCGCTGGGCACCTACGCGGTGAACTTCGTCGTGGACGACCTGGTCGTGCTGCTGGTGATCGGCGTCGTTGGGTTCTTCATGCGCCGCCACGGCTATCCGGTCGCGCCGCTGGTCGTGGGCCTGATCCTGGGGCCGATGGCGGAGGAGCAGGTGCGCCGGACGTTGCAGATCAGCGAGGGAGACCTGACCGCGCTGGTGACGAGCCCCTTCGCGGCGGCGGCCTACGCGGTGCTCGCGCTGGTGCTGGCGACGGCCGCGGTGCTGCGGGTGCGCCGCCGCTCCTGACCGGGCGGCAGCCACAGCAGGTGCGGCCTCGCCTCACCCTGTTCGGTGAAAAACACCAGCGCGTTCTCCGGCTTCTGGAGGGTGGCGTAGAAGCCGCCCTCGGTGGAGACGACCTCCGACCGGTCCTCGAACGCCAGCCCGTACGCGGCGATGTGGGTGTCTTCGCGGTCGTCGTATTCCACGGCGACCGCGAAGAGGCGCGGCGCTCCCTCGACCGCGAGCGCGGCGAGGAACTGGGCGAACCCCGAGTCGTCCCAGGGGGCGGTGGTGGTGGCGTCGGCATGCATGAGCGGTACCCTCCGATCGTGAGGAGTGGTTTGCGCAACCAGTGTCCGGTTTGCGCAACCAACGCGTCAATACCTCGATCAGGTGTACCAGGAGGTCCGTTTGCCATCCCTAAGCTGGGCCGCATGATCCGCAGCACGGCGAAAGCCATGGCGCTCGGCGCGAAGATCCGCGCGGCTCGCGAAGCGGCCGGTTTGACCCAACGGGTGGTGTGCCGGAGAACCGGGATCCACCCCGGCACGATGACCCGGCACGAGTCGGGCGAGCGCCCGCCGGGCGAGGAGGCCGTCACCGCCATCCTCGACGCGATAGGCGTGCAGGGGCCGGACCGCGAGGAGATCCTCGACCTGGCCCGCGACGAACCCGCCACCGGCTCGGCCTGGCTGGCGATAGGACTGCCGGAGCAGCAGGTCCAACTCGACGCGCTGCTCCAAATCGAACGGCTGGCCACCTCGATCGTCGACATCAGCCCGCTGGTGGTACCCGGCCTGCTCCAGACCAGCGACTACACCCGCGCGATCATGCGGGCGGGCACGGTACCCGAGTCGAGGATCGAGACCAGGGTGGCGATCCGGATGGGCCGCAGGGACGTCCTCACCAGAGCCCGCCCGGTCCACTACACGGCGCTGATCGGCGAACAGGTGCTCCGGCAGCGGTTCAGCGACCACACGGCCCGCATCGAGCAGTTGCAGCACCTGCGCAAGATGGCCGAGTTGCCGAATGTTTCGCTGCGGGCCTTCCGGATCGATCAGTGCTGGCACGAAGCCCTCGACGGGCCGTTCTCGCTAGTCACCCTCGGCCCGGACGAGACGATCGTCCACTTGGAGAACCACGCGAGTGGCCTGTACATCCAGGAGAGGGATTCGGTCGCGGTGTTCCAGGACGCCGTCGAACGGGTCTCGGCGGTCTCGCTCGGTGTCGAGGAGACCGCCGACCTCATCGGACGACTTGTGGAGGAGGCAGGAACTGATGAGTCCAACTCGGTGGCGGAAGTCGAGCAAGTCGGGCACGGCTACGAATTGCGTTGAGGTACATGGGGATTTGAGCGCGCTGCGCGACTCCAAGCAGCCTGACGGGCCCGCGTTGCGGTTCACGGGTGCGGGGCCGTTCCGGCGGTTTGTGTCCGCGATCCGTTGAGCGGTCGCCGGCGTTCGGTGTGCAGACGAGAGGAGGGACCGGATGAACGCACTCCGGTGGCGAAAGTCCAGTAGGTCCGGCCCGAATGGCAGCTGCGTTGAGGTGCGCGGCGATCTGAGCGCGCTGCGCGACTCCAAGCAGCCTGGCGGGCCCGCGTTGCGGTTCACGGGCCCGGGAGCGTTCCGGCGGTTCGTGTCCGCGATTCGCTGAGCAGTCGCAGGGCGTCCGCGCCCGCCGACGACGGCTGCGCGCTGTAGGTGATCAGCGTCCGGTCGGGTTCGCCGGGCACCGCGAACGCCTCGTAGTGCAGCGTGAACTCCCCGGCCACCGGGTGTCGGAAGTGCTTCGCCCCGTGCGGGCTCGTCCACACCCGGTGGTCGGCCCACATCGGCCCGAAGTCCGGGTTCCCGGCCGTCAGCTCGGCGAGCAGCGCCTGCAGCTCCTGGTCCTGCGGGTACATCCCGACCAGCACCCGCAGCCCGCCCAGGGTGTCGCGCGCCTTGTCCTCCCACGGCTGCCACAGGTCCCGCGCCCCCGGGTCCAGGAAGACCAGCCGGGCCATGTTGGGCCGGTCCAGCTCACCCAGGTCCACGCCGTACAGGGCGCACGCCAGGTCGTTCCACGCCACCACGTCGGTCCGCGCGCCGAGGATGTAGGCGGGCCCGTGGATGCTGTCCAGCAGCCAGCGCTGGGCCGCGCGCACGGGCTGTTCGCCGGGTGTGCGCGGCAGCGGCCGGGCCAGGGTGCGCAGGTGGCCCTGTTCGGTGTCGTCCAGCCGCAGGGCGCGCGCCACGGCGTCGAGCACCTGGTCGGAGACGTTGTCCAGGCGGCCCTGCTCCAGCCGCACGTAGTAGTCCGCGCTGATCCCGGCGAGCTGCGCCAACTCCTCGCGGCGCAGCCCCGGCACGCGCCGTCGGGTGCCGTAGGTCGGCAGCCCGGCCTCCTCGGGGCTCAGTCGGGCGCGTCGGGAACGCAGGAACTCGCTCAGCTCGCTCACCGCGCAAGCCTAGGTCTGCCAGACCTGGGAATTTCCTGGCGCTGGGTACACCGGTCGCGCGGTCCGAGGCTGTGTCCCATGAACATTCTGATCTCGGGTGCGGGTGTCGCGGGTGTGTCGCTGGCCTACTGGCTGCGCGAGCGGGGTTTCGGCGTGACGGTGGTGGAGCGGGCGTCCGCGCCGCGCGACGGCGGGTACAAGATCGACATCCGGGGTGCGGCGGTCGAGGTGGTGCGCCGCGCGGGTCTGCTCGACGCGGTGCGCGCGGTCTCGACCCGGGTCCGGGACGCGCACTTCGTGGACGCCTCGGGGCGTCGGGTGGCGACGATGAGCGCGGACGTGTTCGGCGGGCGCGAGGGCGAGGACGTGGAGGTCGTGCGCGGCGACCTGCTCAAGGTGCTGCGCGGCGCGGCCGACGTCGAGTACGTCTACGGCGACTCGGTCACCGGGCTGGACTCGCGGGCCGACGGGGTCGTGGTGAGCTTCGCGTCGGGCGCTGAACGGACGTTCGACGTGGTGGTGGGCGCGGACGGGCTGCACTCGGCGGTGCGGGCGCTGGCGTTCGGCGACGAGTCGCGGTTCCGGCGGGACCTGGGGCACCACGTGTCGATCTTCACCTCGTCGCACGGGCACGGGCTGGACCGCGAGGAGCTGCTGTACGCGGAGCCGGGCCGCACGACGAACGTCTACCGGACCGCAGGCGACGCCGGCGCGCGGGCGTTGTTCCTGTTCAAGTCGCCGGCGGGGGACGGGACGCCGGTGGCGACGCTGTCGGCGGCGTTCGCCGGCGCGGGCTGGCGGGTGCCGGAGCTGGTGGCCGAGGCGGCGCGGGCGCGGGACCTGTACTTCGACACGGTCAGCCAGATCCGGATGGACTCGTGGTCGGCGGGCCGGGTGGTGCTGGTCGGTGACGCCGCCTGTGCCGCGTCGCCCGCGTCGGGGCAGGGCACGAGCGTGGCGCTGGTCGGGGCGTACGTGCTGGCGGGGGAGTTGGCGGCCGGGCTGGAGGGCGCGTTCGCCCGGTACGAGTCGGTGATGCGGGGGTTCGCGGAGGCGAACCAGGCGCTGGCGGAGTCGAACCTCAAGGGCATGGTGCTCCGGTCGAAGGCGCGGATCTGGTTCCAGACCCGGATGCTGCGGCTGATGCCGAAGCTGCCCGGCCGGGAGAAGATGATCGAGCGGGTGACCGCGCCGATCCGTCGTGCGGCGACCGCGATCGACCTCCCCACGTACTGAATACTTGCGCAATCTTGACGTGCCACGTGAAGATATCCTGGTCCTGCCGCTGTCGACCGAAGGATTTCCATGACTTCGCCGTACGGTCTGCACCGAGTCGTCGAGCCCGCCGGCGTGCTGCCGCAGCAGGCGTGGCGGCTGGACGCGACACCGGAGTGCGGCACGGACGAGGTCGTGGTGGACGTCGAGCGGCTCAACCTCGACGCGGCGTCGTTCCGGCAGCTGCGCGAGCAGCACGGTCCGGACGTGCGGCGGGCGGTGCTCGACATCGTGGCCGAGCGCGGCAAGATGCAGAACCCGGTGACCGGGTCGGGCGGGATGCTGCTGGGCACGGTCCGCGCGGTCGGCCCGCGCTCGCCGCTGGGCCTGCGGGCCGGTGACCGGATCGCCACGCTGGTCTCGCTCACGCTCACGCCGTTGCGGATCACCGACGGCCTGGCCGGCTGGGACGGCACCACCGAACAGGTCCCGTGCGCGGGGACGGCGGTGCTGTTCGGCCGTTCGATCGCCGCCGTGCTGCCCGACGACCTGCCCGACGAACTCGCGCTGTCCGTCCTGGACGTGTGCGGCGCGCCCGCGCTCACCGACCGGGTGGTGCGCCGCCGGGCGGCGGAGTCCGTGCTGGTGCTGGGCGGTGGCGGCAAGTCCGGGTCGCTGTCGCTGGCCGCCGCGCGCCGGGCCGGCGCGTCCCGGCTGGTGGCGCTGGTGCCGACCGGGGCCGAAGCCGACCTGGTGCGGTCGTCGGGTCTGGCGACCGAGGTGGTCGTGGCCGACGCGCGCAACCCGGTGGCGGTGCTGGACGCGGTCGGCACGCCCGTGGACGTGACGGTGGTGTGCGTCGACGTGCCGGGGTGCGAGCACGGCGCGATCCTGGCCACGGCGAACGGCGGGGTGGTCGTGTTCTTCTCCATGGCCACGTCGTTCCCGGCCGCCGCGCTGGGCGCCGAGGGGCTGGCGGCCGACGTGCAGATGCTCGTCGGCAACGGCTATGTCCCAGGTCACGCGGCGTTCGCGCTGGACCTGGTCCGGGCCGAACCTGCCGTGCGGGCGCTGTTCGAACACCGGCAGACTGCTCAGGCGTGACTACTGTGAACGCCGCTCCCACCACCCTCCTGCTCGGCGGCCGGATCCACTCCCCGACCTCCTCCGACGCCACCGCGATGGCGATCACCGACGGCACCGTGGTGTGGCTGGGCCAGGACTCCGTGGGCCGCGCCCTGCACCCGGACGCCGAGGTCGTGGACCTGGCCGGCGCGTGGGTCGCGCCGGCGTTCGTGGACGCGCACGTGCACGCCACCTCCGCCGGCCTCCTGCTCACCGGCCTCGACCTGACCCGGTGCCGCTCGCTGGCCGAACTCCTGGACGCGGTGCGCGCCGCCGAGGGCCCGCTGATCTGGGGCCACGGCTGGGACGAGACCCGCTGGCCGGAGAACCGCCCGCCGACCCGCGCCGAGCTGGACGACGCGGCGCGCGGCGCGGTGGTGTACCTGTCGCGGATCGACGTGCACTCGGCGCTGGCGTCCACGGCGCTGCTCGACCTCGCGCCCGGTGCGCGCGACGCGGACGGCTGGTCGCCGGACGGCCCGTTGTCGCGGGCGTCGCACCACCACGTGCGGGGCGCGGCCAAGGACGCCATCCCGGCGGCCCGGCGTCGGGCCGCGCAGGACGCGTTCCTGGAGCACGCGGCCTCGCGCGGGATCGCGTCGGTGCACGAGTGCGCCGGGCCGGACATCTCCAGCCGCGACGACCTGGCCGACCTGCTGGCCCGCACCGACGGCCCCGAGGTCGTCGGCTACTGGGGTTCGACCGAGCCGATCGACCTGCCCGTGCGCGGGCTGGCCGGCGACCTGTTCGTGGACGGCGCGCTCGGCTCGCGCACGGCCGCGCTGTGCTCGCCCTACGCGGACGCCGACACCTCCGGCGCGCTGTACCTGACCCCCGACGAGATCGCCGCGCACCTCGTGGCGTGCACGGAAGCGGGTCTGCAGGGCGGTTTCCACGTGATCGGCGACGCCGCCGCGGCCGCCGTGGTCGAGGGCTTCGAGAAGGCCGCGGCGGCGGTCGGGGTGCCCGCGCTGGCCGCCCGGAAGCACCGGCTCGAACACGTCGAGATGATCGACGCCGACCAGGCCGCGAAGCTCGGGTCCTGGGGCGTGGTCGCCTCCGTGCAGCCGCTGTTCGACCACGAGTGGGGCGGCGCGTCCGGGATGTACGCGCAGCGGCTCGGGGTCGCGCGGGGCACGGCGCTCAACCCGTTCTCGCGGTTGGCGGGCGCCGGGCTGGTGCTGGCGCTGGGGTCGGACGCGCCGGTGACCGTCGTCGACCCGTGGGCGTCCGTGCGCGCGGCCGTGCACCACCGGACCGACGGGTTCGGGATCTCGCCGCGCGCGGCGTTCAACGCGCACACCCGGGGCGGGTGGCGCGCGGCCGGCGTGGACGACGGGATCACCGGCACGTTGCAGCCGGGCGCGCCCGCCACCTACGCCGTGTGGCAGGCCGGTGAGCTGGAGGTCACCACGCCCGACTCGCGCGTGCAGCGGTGGTCGACCGACCCCCGCTCGGGCGTGCCGGGGCTGCCGTCGCTGGACGAGCCGCCGACGTGCCTGCGGACCGTGCTGCGCGGCCGGACCATCTTCGACCGGGAGGACTCGTGAAGGTCTTCCTGTCCTGGTCGGGCGCGCAGGCGCGGGAGTTCGCGCTGTTCCTGTTCGAGGCCGGGGCGATCTCCCGCAGCGTCGGCGAGTCGGCGGTGGTCCCGCTGCTGCTCGACCTGGCCAAGACCGACGTGGTGGGGCCGCTGAGCCGGTTCCAGGCCGTCGACGCGGGCTCGCGGCAGGACGTGTTCCGGATGTCGGAGTCGGTCAACGCGCCGATGGCCCGCCCGCTGGAACCGGCGGTCCTGGCGCACGTCGCGGACTGGGAGTGGGACGGCTTCGCCGCCGCCGCGTCGCGTGCCGGCGCTCCGGCGGACCGACCGCCGGCGCGCAGCGAACGCGAGGTGCTCGCCGAGATCCTGGAGACCGTGCGCACCATCGAGCGCAACGGCCGCCCCGAGCCGGAGACGTTCGCTCGTGGGCTCGGCGCGGCGACCGTCGCCGGCCGTCGCGCAGGCGGCGGGTCGACCGATCGCCTGCCCGACGGGTACGGGTTCGGGCAACCCGGACCACCGCCCGGAGGGTGACCCGATCCGGCGGAGGACAGGCACAACGAAAGGGAGTGACAATGGCGTTGCTCGACCTCGACCCGACAGTGGTCGCCACGGCGCGCAGGCTGGCCGCCAAGGCGGCCGAGCCCGTGGTGACCATCGCGAAGGCGCACACGACGGTGGCGGTCGAGCGCGCGACGCTGCGGCTGGCCGGCATCACCGGCGCGGACTCCACGCACCGCGCCGGTGACGTGCCGTGGGTCAACCGCGTCATCGACACCGTCCGGGAGCACTGCGGCCTCGAACACGGCGTCGTGCTGCCCGCGTTCCACGCCCTCAAGGAGCACGACCTGGGCTCGCTCACCGAGCTGGCCGAGGCCACCGCCGCCGGCCAGGTCCGGTACGCGGTCCCGACCGGCAAGGACCGCGTCCGCGCCGAGAAGCACGCCCGCACGGCCGTCACCAGGGGCCTGCGCACGGTGGACCGCAACCGGCTCCAGCGCGACAAGCTCGTCGCCCGGCTCGGCGACCCGGCGCAACGGCCGTGGATCTACCTGATCGTGGCGACCGGCGACATCGACGAGGACGTGGTGCAGGCGCGGAACGCGGCCCGCGCGGGCGCGGACGTCATCGCGGTGATCCGCTCCACCGGGCAGTCGCTGCTGGACTACGTGCCCGAAGGCGCGACGCACCACGGGTTCGCGGGCACCTACGCCACGCAGGAGAACTTCCGGATCATGCGGGCCGCGCTGGACGAGGCGTCCAAGGAGGTCGGCCGGTACGTGCGGCTGACCAACTACGCGTCCGGCCTGTGCATGCCCGAGATCGCGGTCCTGGCGGGGCTCCAGCGCCTGGACATGATGCTCAACGACTCGATGTACGGGATCCTGTTCCGCGACATCAACCCGATCCGGACGTTCGTGGACCAGCGGTTCTCCCGCCAGGTGCACGCCCGCGCCGGGATCATCATCAACACCGGCGAGGACAACTACCTCACCACCGCCGACGCCGTGGACGCCGCGCACACCGTGACCGTGTCGCAGCTGCTCAACGAGCACTTCGCGCACGAGGCCGGCCTGCCCGACGCGCTGCTGGGCCTGGGTCACGCGTTCGAGATCAACCCGAAGGTGCCCGAGTCGTTCCGGCTGGAGCTGGCGCACGCGCTGCTGGCCCGCGAGCTGTTCCCGGACGCGCCGCTGAAGTGGATGCCGCCGACCAAGCACATGACCGGCGACGTGTTCAACGGCTACCTGCTCGACGGGTTCTTCAACCTGGCGGGCGTGCTCACCGGCCAGTCGATCCTGCTGGTGGGCATGATGACCGAGGCCGTGGTGACCCCGTTCCTGTCCGACCGGGACCTGGCGCTGGCCAACGTCCGCTACGTGCTGAACGCGGCGGGCAGCCTGCGCGAGGACTTCCGGCCCGCCCCGGACGGGCTCATCGTCAAGCGCGCACACCAGGTGCTGGGCGAAGCCGTCGACCTGCTGGAGCGGATCGTCGACGACGGGCTGCTGCCCGCCATCGCGGACGGCACGTTCGGGCTGATGAAACGCCCCGCGCACGCCGGCAAGGGCGCGGACGGCGTGGTGGAGAAGGCCGAGGGCTACTGCAACCCGGCCGCGGAACTGCTGGAGGCACGGTGAGCGGGGGCAAGCGGCACGTCCGCCCGTACGGCGACACCACCGGCGACGGGATGGTGCAGACCTCGTTCACGCTGCCGGTGCCGTTCGGGCCCAAGGCCGACGGCGCGGCGCAGCAGCTCGCGAACAGGATGGGCATCGACCCGGCCATGGTCGTGCACTCCCACCCGATCGGCGAGGACTTCACGTTCTTCGTCGTCTACGGGTCGGTCAAGCACGTCGTGGACCTGGACGAAGTGCGCGTGGTGGAACGGGAGTACCCGCTGCTGTCACCGTCCGAGGTGAACACGACGCTGAAGAAACTGCTGCGGCGCAAGCTGGTCGTGGTCGGCGGGTGCATCGGGACGGACGCGCACACCGTCGGCATCGACGCGATCCTCAACATCAAGGGGTTCGCCGGCGAGAAGGGCCTGGAGTACTACCGGGAGCTGAAGGTGGTCAACCTCGGCGCGCAGGTGTCGGTGCCCGAGCTGGTGCGCCGCGCCCGCGCCGAGAAGGCCGACGCGGTGCTGGTGTCGCAGGTGGTGACCCAGCGGGACGCGCACATCCTCAACACCCAGGAGATGTCGGCGGCGTTCCGCGAGGCGATGGGCGCGCGCCGCCCGCTGCTGATCGCCGGCGGCCCCCGGTTCGACCCGCTGATGGCGGGGGAGTTGGGCGTGGACCGGGTGTTCAGCCGCGGTACGACGCCCGGCGAGGTGGCGAGCTACCTGGTGCACGCCGTGCAGACCAAGAAGGAAGTGACAGTGTGACCGGTCCGACCGAGGGCGTGAGCGTCACCCACCGCCGCTACGTGCCCCACTCGCACGCCCACTACGGCGGCAACCTGGTCGATGGCGCGTACGGGCTGGGCCTGTTCGGCGACGTGGCGACCGAGCTGCTCATCCGCACCGACGCCGACGAGGGCCTGTTCGCGGGCTACTCCAGCGTCGAGTTCACCGCCCCGATCCAGGCGGGCGACGTGATCGAGGCGACCGCGACCCTGGTCCGGGTCGGCAACCGGTCCCGCGAGATCGAGTTCGAGGCCCGCGTGGTGTGCCGCTCGGCCCCGGACCGGGGCCCGTCGGCGGCCGACGTGCTGGACCCGCCGGTCGTGGTCACCCGCGCGCGGGGAACGGTGGTGGCCCCGCCGCGCCGGTGACCCTCAGCCGAGCGGGAGCCCGGCGATCTCGGCGGGCGGCGGACCGGTGTGGACGACCACCAGCCGGTGGGTGGCCCTGGTCATCGCCACGTACAGGTCGTTGCGGCCGCGCGGCGCGGCCAGGATGCCGCCGGGGTCGACCACGATCACCGCGTCGAACTCCAGGCCCTTGGCCTGCGCGGGGGTGAGCACCGGGGCCGGGACGTCCAGCGGTCGCGGGGAGATCACGGCGGTCCGGCCGTCCTGCGCCGCCACCAGGGCCGCCACGGTCGCCGGCACGTCGTCGGTGCGCACCCGCCACGGCGCGACCTCCGCCGACCGGACCGACGTGGGCGGCGCGACCCCGGGCAGCACGGCCGCCGCCGCGGCCATCATCTCGGCGGGCGTCCGGTAGTTCACGGTGAGCCGTTCAGCCCGCCACCGGTCGCCGACGTGCGGACCGAGCACCTCGCCCCACGACGTGGCCCCGGCGGGCGTGCCGGTCTGCGCGAGGTCGCCCACCACCGTCATCGACCGGGACGGGCAGCGGCGCATCACCAGCCGCCACGCCATCGCCGACAGCTCCTGCGCCTCGTCCACGACCACGTGCCCGAACGCCCACCCCCGGTCGGCCGCCGCGCGCTCGGCGACCGTGCCGCGCGTCCCGCCGCCCCGGACGCCCACCAGGGCGGCGGCCTCGTCCAGCAGGGGCACGTCCGACACCCGCCACCCGTCGCGGGGCGGGAACAGCGCGCCCACCACCTCCTCGGGGGTGAGCACCGGCCACCGCCCGGCGATCAGCGCCCGGACGTCCCGGTCGGCGAGCAGCCCCGCCCGCAGGTCGGCCAGGTCCGCCCCGGACAGCAGCGCGCGCGGCCCGGTGTCGTCCGGGTCGACCACCACGCCGGCCGCCGCCAGCGCCCGCAGGTCGGCCGCGCCCAGCGACCCGTCCGCCGCGCCGCCGTCGAGCGCCTCGCCCGACTCGGCCAGCACGACGCGCTCCATCCGCTCGGCGAGCCGCGCCGCCAGCACGTCCACCACCTCGCGCTCGAACACCAGCCGGGCCTGGTTGTGCGGCAGACCGGACCGCCACGCGCGGTCGGCGGCCCGCCGGAACTCCGCCGGCGCGACCCGCGCGGTGTGCCCCTCGAACCCGACCTCGACGGTCTCGTCCGGGATCGCCACCCGGGCCCGCACCGCCTCGGCGAGCACCTCCGCCATCCGCCCGTCGCCCTTGGCCACCGCGTCGGCCACCGACTCGTCGGCCACCGGCACGACCCCGGGCCACAGGTCGGCGACGGTGGCGGTGACCACGCAGTCCTCGCCGAGACCGGGCAGGACCTGGCCGATGTAGTCGAGGAACACCCGGCTCGGACCGACCACCAGCACACCGCGGGCGACCAGGTGGCGCTGCCGGTAGAGCAGGTGGGCGACGCGGTGCAGCGCGACGGCCGTCTTGCCGGTGCCGGGGCCGCCCTCCACGACGAGCACGCCGGCGTGCTCGCTGCGCACGATCCGGTCCTGCTCGGTGCGCAGGGTCGTGACGATGTCGCGCATCCGCTCGCCGCGCCCGGCGGTGAGGGCGGCCACCAGCGCGGCGTCCCCCGCCAGCCCGTCCCCCGCCGGCCCGTCCCCGGCGTCGCCGTCGCCGAGCAGTTCGTCGTCCAGCGCCACGACCGCCCGGCCCCGGGTGGTGATGCGGCGGCGTCGGCGCAGGCCCTGCGGCGCGGCGGCGGTCGCGGTGTAGAACGGCCGGGCCGCCGGGGCGCGCCAGTCGACCAGCAGCGGGTCGTCGCCGTCGAACAGGCCGACGCGGCCGATGTAGAGCGTCCCGGACGGGCCGTCCAGGCGGCCGAAGCACAATCCGTCGCGCACGGGCTCCAGCCGGTCGCGGTCGGCGGGGTCCGCCGCGCACAACCGGTCCAGGTGCACGTGCAGGAGGTCCAGGTAGGACTGTTCGCGGGCGATCTCGGTCGCGTTCGGGTCGTCGGACGGCACGCGGGCAGCGTCCCGCGACCCGACGCCGGGCAACAGTCTTGTTCTTTCCGCGTCCGTCAGCCGGACGGCGTCGTTCTGCGCGCCCGGAGTCTCTGCCAGTATCGACTCCGTGATCAGTCTCGATCCGGTTTCCTCGGTGCCGCCCTACGAGCAGGTGCGGTCCCAGTTCGCCCGCAAGATCACCGACCGGGAGTTGGCCGTGGGCACCCGGCTGCCCACCGTCCGCGCGCTGGCCGCGGAACTGGGCATCGCGGTCAACACGGTCGCCCGCGCCTACCGGGAACTGGAGGAGGCGGGTCTCATCGAGACCCGCGGCAGAGCCGGGACGGTGGTCAGCGCGGCGGGGGAGCGCAGCCGGGAACGGGTGCTGCGCGCGGCGCGCGGGTACGCGTCCACGGCGCGCGAGCAGGGCCTGACGGCGGACGAGGCGCTCGACATCGTGCGGGCGGCACTCGCGGATTGATCAGTAGTGTGGTCGGGTGGCGAACGGACACAGCGGCGACCCGGCCCGGACCCTCTCGGTGCTCTGGCGCACCACCTCGCCCAGCGCGCGCAAGGATCTCGGCGTGGACCGGATCGTCGCGGTCGCGGTCGCCCTGGCCGACGCCGAGGGGCTCGGCGCGCTGTCCATGCGCCGGGTCGCGGACAAGCTCGGCGTGGGCACGATGTCGCTCTACACCTACGTGCCGGGCAAGGCCGAACTGGTCGACGTCATGGTGGACACCGTGCACGGCGAGACGGCCCGGCCCGACGAGGTGCCCGGCGGGTGGCGCGGGCGGCTGACCCAGCTCGCCCGGGAGAACTGGGCGCTGCACCTGCGGCACCCGTGGCTGCTCGACGTGGCGACCAACCGCGCGGTGCTCGGCCCGAACGTGGCGGCCAAGTACGACTACGAGCTGGCGGCGGTCGACGGCATCGGCCTGTCGGACGTGGAGATGGACGCGGTGCTCGGCCTGGTGCTCGGGCACGTGCAGGCCACCGCGCGGCTCGCGGTGGAGGCGGCGCAGGTCGAGCAGCGCACCGGGCTGACCGACGAGCAGTGGTGGCGGGCCGCCGCGCCGTTCCTGGCCCGCGTGTTCGACCCGGAGCGCTTCCCCACCGCGGCCCGGGTCGGGGCGGCGGCGGGGGAGGCGCACGGCTCGGCCTACTCGGGCGAGCACGCGTTCGAGTTCGGCCTGGAACGCGTGCTCGACGGCGTGGAGGCGCTGGTGGTGTCGCGTCAGTAGTCGCGCTTGGGCATGATCACCCACAGCACGAGGTAGATCACGAACTGCGGTCCGGGCAGCAGGCAGGAGAGCAGGGCGATCAGCCGGACGGTGTTCGGCTGCCAACCGAACCGCTCGGCCAGTCCCGCGCACACACCCGCGATCACGCGCTGGTTACGAGGTCTGGTCAACGTGGTCATGGTTCAACCATGCGCCACGCGGGCGCCGCCCGCATTGGGGTGAACCCTGATCTTCTCCCTCCGGCTACCCCTACCCCGGTCCGGGGGCCTGGTGCCCCTCGTCACCCCGGCCGGCCCCGCGCGGCGGCGGAAATCGGGCACGGCGGGGCAAGCCGGGACACCGCTCGCGGATTTCGCCGTCCTACCGGCGGTCGTTGTCCCGGGCTTCACACCGTCCTCGTACGCTGATCGGGTGGTCGCTCCCCCCATCGCGCCGGGCCAGTCCGCCCCCGGCACCCCGCCCGCACGCCGGCGCCGGGACGTGCGCGGCACGCTGCTGAGGATCGTGCTCGCGGCGGTCGGCGGCGGCCTGGTGTTCCTCAGCTTCCCGCCGCGCACGGCGTGGTGGCTCGCCCCGGTCGGGTTCGCGGTGCTGGGCGTGCTGCTGCACGGCCGGCGGATGCGCGCGGGCTTCGGGTTCGGCGTGGTGTGGGGCCTGGGGTTCATGGCCCCGCTGCTGCGCTGGACCGGGGAGTTCGTCGGGCTGGTCGCGTGGCTGCCGCTGGCGCTGCTGTGCGCGGTGCTCATCGGCGTGGGCACGATGCTGATGGCGCGGGTGTCGACGCTGCCGGGCGCGCCGCTGTGGATGGCGCTGCTGTGGGTGGCCGACGAGTTCCTGCGCGGCGTGTTCCCGTTCGGCGGCTTCCCGTGGGGCAAGATCGCGTTCGGCCAGCCCGAGGGCTGGTACCTGCCGCTGGCCGCGCTCGGCGGCGCGCCGCTGATCGGGTTCGCGGTGGCGCTGACCGGGTTCTCGCTGGCGTGGCTGGGCCGCAACTGGAAGCTCGCGCTGCCGCTGGCGGTCGTGCCGCTCGCGGGCGGCCTGGCGACGGTGCCGTTCGTGGGCACCGCGCCGGACGAGGGGACGGTGGTGGTCGCGGCGATCCAGGGCAACGTGCCGCGCGCCGGGCTGGACTTCAACGCCCAGCGCCGCGCCGTGCTGGACAACCACGTGAACCGGACGCTGGAGCTGGCCCAGGCGGTGGCCGACGGGCGGGAGCGGCAGCCCGACATCGTGATCTGGCCGGAGAACTCCTCCGACATCGACCCGTTCCGCAACGCCGACGCCGCCGCGCAGATCGACCGGGCGGCCAAGCAGATCAAAGCGCCGATCGCGGTCGGCGCGGTGGTCGTGGACAGGTCCGACAACCTGCCGCGCAACACCGTGGTGCTGTGGGACCCGGACAAGGGCCCGGTCGACACCTACACCAAGCGGCAGCTCCAGCCGTTCGGCGAGACGATGCCGATGCGCTCGTTCTTCCGGATCTTCAGCGAGACCGTGGACCGGGCCGGCACGTTCCAGCCGGGCACCGACCCGGAGGGCTTCGCGATGGGCCGCGCGAAGGTGGCCATCGACACCTGTTACGAGGTCGCGTTCGACGGCGTGGTGCGCGATTCGGTGCTGGCGGGCGCGAACATCATCGCCATCCCGACCAACAACGCCACGTTCGGCTACACCGAGATGACCTACCAGCAGCTGGCCATGTCGCGGGTGCGGGCGGTGGAGCACGGCAAGGCCGTGGTCGTCGCGGCCACCAGCGGGGTCAGCGCGATCGTGCAGCCGGACGGCTCGGTCACCCGGCGGACCGGGATGTTCGTCCCGGACGCTCTGGTGGCGGAGCTGCCGCTGCGCGGGGAGGCTACGCTGGCCACCCGGTTCGGCGCTTGGCCCGAGTGGGTGATGACCGCTCTGGGCCTGCTGGCCGTGGCGTTCGGCTTGACAGTGCAACGACGAGGATCGCGTCCGGCCCCTGGTGCGGGGACCGGCGAGGAGGAAACGGATGGCGGACCAGCAGGCGCAGCCTGACCGCGAGCTCGGGCCGGTGCTGGTGGTGATCCCGACCTACAACGAGCGGGACAACATCGGGAAGATCGTGAAGCGGCTGCACGCGGCGCTGCCGAAGGTGCACGCCCTCGTGGTCGACGACGGCAGCCCGGACGGGACGGGGGAGCTGGCCGACGAGATGGCCGCCGCGGACGACCGCGTGCACGTGATGCACCGCACCGAGAAGGCCGGGCTGGGCGCCGCCTACGTGGCGGGCTTCAAGTGGGCGCTGGAGCACGGCTACGACGTCGTGGTCGAGATGGACGCGGACGGCTCGCACGCGCCGGAGGACCTGCCGCGGCTGCTGGACGCGCTGCGCGACGCCCACCTGGTGCTGGGGTCGCGGTACGTGCCGGGCGGCAGCACGGTGAACTGGCCGTGGCACCGGCAGCTGATCTCGCGCGGCGGCAACGTCTACTCGCAGATCGCGCTGGGCACGAGTGTGAAGGACATCACCGGCGGCTACCGGGCGTTCCGGGCCGAGGTGCTGCGCCGGCTGAAGCTGGACACGGTGGCCTCGCAGGGCTACTGCTTCCAGATCGACCTGGCGTGGCGGGCCATCGAGCTGGGCTACCGGGTGGTCGAGGTGCCGATCACGTTCACCGAGCGTGAGCTGGGCGAGTCGAAGATGAGCGGCAACATCGTGCGGGAGGCCCTGCTGCGGGTCACCAAGTGGGGGCTGCGCCGCCGCTACACGCAGCTGCGCGACCTGTTCGCGCCGAGGCCGAAGGCGGGCGCGAACCGCTAGGACCCGGCCGTGCGAAGGGGCCCGCCGATCTCTCGGCGGGCCCCTTCGCACGTGTGCCGGGCCGGTCAGGCGGTGCGGGTGCGCCGTCCCTTCAGCTCCTCCAGCCGCTCGTCCAGGAGTTCCTCCAGCTCCGGGATGGTGCGGCGCTCCAGGAGCATGTCCCAGTGCGTGCGCGGCGGCTTGACCTTCTTCGCCTCCGGCTCGGCGCCGTCGATGATCTTGGATTCCGTCCCGTGGAGACGACACTCCCAGGTGTGCGGGATCTCGGCGTCGTCGGAGAACGGAACCTCGAAGTCGTGGTTCTTGGGGCAGGCGTACCGCACCGACCGGCGCGGGGCGAGGTCGTGATTGCGGTCGGTCTCGTAGCTGACTGCTCCGAGCCGGCTACCCCGTAGAACGCGGTCGGCCATGGCGGTGTCCTTTCGCTCGGCTCAGGGCCGGGGCCCAGGCTGGTGCTCACCGAGTGCAACGACCGGACTGCTCCGTTCGTTCCCGGCTTTACGGTCATGGTCGCCCACAGTGACGTCTTTCACCCGTCAACGAAGGCTTCCTCCTAAGGGATGCAATCGCGGCTGGATCGTGACGCGTTATCAAGCTGTCGGGCTACTTCATCACACGGATGGAGCAGTACCGGCAGAAAGTGTGCGGCTGCGACAGCTTAGACCGAACACGTAGGGCGATGTTACGGCGGGTTTAACTCGGCGGTAGTGACGGCCGTCATCCTTGTGGTTACGGAAAGTTATTTCGGTGGCCTTCGGCCCGGTCGCCACGCTGCGTGCCCGCACGATCGTGCTGCGTGGTCGCCATCTCACGGGGTCACCCGTCCGGCCCGCACCCAAACGTTGGTCCGCACACTTTATTCCCGTAATGATTTCAGTGTGGACTTAAAGATCAGCTTCCGGCCTGGTCGGCGAGCCGGTCGAGGAACACCCGCTGCGCCGTGACGAGCTTCGGACCGGCTTCGGCCAGCGGCACCCAGGCGACCCGGTCGACCTCGGGGAACTCGCGCAGCGCGCCGGAGCCGCGCGGCCACTCCAGCTCGAAGGTGCCGGGGACGACCGCTTCGGGGTCCAGGTCGCCCTCCAGCGCCCAGACGTGCACGACCTTGCCGCCGGACTGGCGGACCTCGCCCAGGGGCACCAGGTCGCCGTGCGGGACCGGCAGGCCCAGTTCCTCGGCGAACTCGCGGCGGGCGGTGGCCTCCAGCGGCTCGTCGCCCTCCGGCTCGCCCTTGGGGATCGACCAGGCCCCGGCGTCCTTGCGGGCCCAGAACGGGCCGCCCATGTGGCCGATGAGCACTTCGACGCCCTCGGGCGTGCGGCGGTGCAGCAGGATGCCCGCGCTGATCTTCCCAGTCACCGCCACAGTGTGGCCTGCCCGCCCGGACAGGTGGTTCCCGTGGGGCGGTTCGGACACGTCCGAGTGGAGTCGGGGGTTCGGGACTCCGCCGTGCGCCGTAGGCCAGTTGCATGGGGTCGGGCCGGTGGTTGCCGCCGGCCCGCCTGTCGTCGGCTGTGGTGAGCGGAGGTCGGTCGTGTCTCGACGTCGCAGGGTGGGTTCGCTGGGCGTGCTGGTGTCGGTGGTGGCGATCTTGGTCCCGGGGGCGGCGGGGGCCGCGCCCGAGCCGCTGGAGTGGGTGGCGCTGGGCGACTCGTACACGGCGGGGGTCTTCGCCGGCGCGCCCCGGCCGGCGCTGGGCAGTGCCGATCGGGACGGGTGCGACCGGACCGCCGACTCCTACCCGGACGTGGTGTCCCGGCGGCTCGCCGCGGACCCGCCGGGCCGGGCGGTGCGGCTGACCGACGTCAGCTGCGGCGGGGCGACGATCGAGGACGTGCACCTGGCCCGGCAGAAGCCGATCAGCCCCGTGCAGCCGCCGGCGCAGGGCTGGCCGTCGGTGGACGCCCAGCTCGACCGGGTGGACGCCGACGCCGACCTGGTGACGGTCGGGGTGGGCGGGAACAGCCTGCCGCTCGGGTCGGTGGTGTTCGCCTGCCTGCTGGTGGGCACGGGCCAGGAGGACGACGCGACCCCGTGCCGCGACGCCTTCGAGCAGGGTCACCCGATCTTCGCGCCGGAGACGATCCGGGACACCTTCGCGCGGGTCTTCCGGGAGTACGTGGCCCTGTTGGAGGCGGTGCACGAGAAGGCTCCGGGCGCGAAGGTCGTGACGGTGGGCTACCCGGTGGTGTTCCCGGCCGACGCGCGCGGCTGCGACCGCGCGGACCCGACGCAGTTCGCCGCGGTGGTGCAGGAGACGACGGTGTCGATGACCAAGGGCGACATCGAGTGGCTGCACGCGGTCATGACGGAGTTGAACTCCGTCATCGAGGACGCCACCGACCTGGTGGACCACGGGTACGCGTACGTGGACACGGCGACGTCGAGCGCAGAGCGGGACGTGTGCCGGCCGGCGGGGACGAAGTGGGTCGAGGGGGTGTGCGGCGCGGCGGCGGGCCACTGGCCGTCGTCGCTGACGGTCGGCACGCCGCCGCTGGCGGCCACGCTGGCGTGTCCGGAGGGCACGCGCGCGACCGTCGTGCACCCGAACCGGGACGGCTACGCCAACACGGCGGTCCTGGTGGAGAGGGCGGTCCGGGCCGCGATCGCGGGTTGACGCCCGCCGGGTCGCCGCCGGGCGGGCGGCGACCCGGCGGGGGAGCGGGTCAGGTGAGGCTGAGCTGGAGGCCGTCGACGGTGTGCGGGCCGAGGTCGCCGGTGCGGTAGTGGCGGCGGCACAGGACCTGGTAGCGGACCTCGTCGGCGGTGGGGGCGGTGTCGGCGACCAGGACGGTGTCGCCGGCGCGGACCAGGTCGCCGTCGTGCACGCGGGCGTTGAACCGGCCGGGGTGGCCGCACCAGCACAGGACCTCGACCTGGATGGCGTTGAGGTCGTCGGCGAGTTCGAACAGCCGGCGGGAGCCGGGGAACATCGCGCTGCGGAAGTCGGTGGCCAGGCCGAAGCAGTAGACGTCGAGCTGGGCGTCGTCGGCGAGTTCGGCGAGCTGGTCGACCTGGGCGGGGGAGAGGAACTGGGCTTCGTCGACGATGACGTAGTCGACCCGGGTGCCGGCGGACCAGTGCTGCCGGACCAGGGCGCACAGGTCCATGTCCTCGTGGACCTCGACGGCGTTGCGGGCCAGGCCCATCCGGCTGGAGATGGTGGGGGTGCCGGACCGGTCGTGGCGGACCAGCAGGAGGCCGCTGCGGCCCTGGCGGGCCTGGTTGTGGTCGATCTGGAGGGCGAGGGTGGACTTGCCGCAGTCCATCGGCCCGAAGAAGAAGCGGAGCCTGCCGGTGGGGGCGACGCCGCGTCGCGCCCCGGCCGCGGGCACGGAGGACAGGGCGTCGGTCGGGTCGGTGCGGGGGTTCGTGGGCTCCACGGCGGGCCACCTTAACGGGCGTGGGGCGGCGGGTGTTGGTGTGGATCACGGGGGCGTTGGTCCGGACGGCTGGTTTCGGTCGCGGTGGTGGTCGGGCGCGGGGTGGTGCTGGGACCCTCCGGGTGGGCGTCGGATGTCCGGATCGTCCTGGGGGCGGGGGTTCCGCGGGTCCGGCGTCGGGTGGTGTTCCGACTGCCGGAAGGGGAGTGTCGTGTTCCTTCGAAGATTCGTGTCCGCGGTGTGCGCGGTTGTGGTGGTCGCGTTGCCGGCGGTGGCGCAGGGTGTGCCCGTGGCGGGGGCCGTGGCGGGGGCCGTGGCGGGGGCGTATCGGGCGGCCCAGCCGACGTACCCGTACCGGTACGTGCCGACGCCGGGGCAGGAGCTCCGGATGTCGGTGCACAGCTGGTGGCGTGACTGCCTCGACCTGGAGAACGTGACGGGGCCGTACGTGCTGCACTGGCCGTGCCACGGGCAGGACAACCAGCAGTGGATCCTGCTGGACGGCGGTGGGGGTTACTGGCAGATCCGCCCGAAGGGCTATCCGTCCGACTGCGTGGACGTGGAGGGCGTGACGGGGCCGAGGGTGTTGAAGTGGCCGTGCCACGGCGGTGACAACCAGCTGTGGGACATCTGGATGGAGCGGTCGGGGGTGGCCCGGATCTCGCCGAAGTCCGACCTGGGCACGTGCCTGATCGTCGTGGCCGAGGGGAGTCGGGTGCTGGTGTCGACGGAGTGCTGGGACCGGCAGGACCACCGGTGGGGGATCTCGGCCTGAGCGGGCTGTCGCACTGACGTCCGGTTGTTGCTACTACGCTCTATTGTTTCAGTAACGACCGATATCAAGCCTCCGACCCGCTGATGCCGGGCGGTCCGCTCCCGGCCCTCCGACAAACGGCACCGACGCCGTGAGCATCTGGACGAGATATACCGCTTTGCGATATAACCTGCGTTGTGAGGGGTATGTCAGAGCAGGCGTTCCTGGTGCTCACGGCGTTGGCCGAGGAGCCCTTGCACGGGTACGCGATCGTGCGGTCGGTGGAGGTCCTGTCCGAGGGCCGGGTGGTGCTGCGGGTCGGCACGCTCTACGGCGTGCTGGACCGGATGGTCGCCGACGGGTGGGCGGAACGGGACCGCGAAGAGGTCCACCAGGGCCGGCTGCGGCGCTACTACCGGCTGACCGATGCCGGGGTGCGGGTGCTGTCGGCCGAGGTGGCGCGGCTGTCGGCGAACGTGCGGGCCGCGTCGTCGGTGCTGCGGGCGAGGGAGGCGCGGTGAGGTCGAACCTGGAACGCCGGTACCGGGCGCTGCTGCGGGCGCTGCCCGCCTGGTACCGGGCGGAGCGGGAAGAGGAGATGGTGGGGATCTTCCTCACCGACCGGCACGACGACCTGGACCTGGAGCACGGCCGGCCGGGCTGGGGCGAGGCATTCGCGACGGCGGGGCTGGCGGTGCGGGTGCGGTTCCGGGCGCGCAGCCGCGCGGGGGACGCGGCGCGGCTGGTGGCGATGGCCGGTCTGCTGGGGCACGTGGTGCTCTCGGCGCAGGGCGCGGCGTCGGCGCTGAGGTTCGGCGGGGTGCCGGCGCTGTGGTACGACGCGCTGGTGGTGGGGGCGTTCGCGACGGCGGTGACCGGCCGGACGGTGTGGGCGCGGTGGCTGGTACTGGCCTCGGCGGTGTTCACGCTGGTGGCCGCGGCGGGCTCGCCGTCCTGGTGGGCGCTGCCGATGTGGGTGACGGTGGCCGCGGTGTGGCTGGGCCTGCACCGGGAGGCGCCCCCGGTACCACAGGCGCGGTGGACGGCGGCTGCGGTCACGGGGGCGGCGGTGGGCGCGGCGTCGGCGTTGGTGGTGCCGTTGTCGCTGGTGACGTGGGTGGGCGCGTGGCTGGTCACCACGGCTGTGGTGGTGGCGTTCAGGCCGTGGGCAGGTGCGTCCGCAGGAACGTCAGCGCCCGCCGGATGAGCCGGTCGCGGGTGGGTTCGTCGAAGAAGTGGCCGGCCCCGGGGACCCGGACGAGGTCGACGGTGGCCCCGGCGGCGCGGTAGGCGGCGGCGAGCCGTTCGCTGTGCGCGACGGGGATCGCGTGGTCGAGTTCGCCGTGGGCGAGCAGCAGCGGGGCGGCGTCGCGGGTCACGTGGGTGCGGGTGCTCGCGGCGGTCTTGAGCGCCGGGGTCGGGCCGAGCCAGTCGTGCGGGTCGGCCCCGGTGCCGTGGAAGACCGATTCGGGCGGCGGCGGGGGCAGGTCGTCGAGGTCGACGGGCGCGTTCCAGCCGATCGCCGCCTGCACGGCGCTGGGCACGCCGGTGACGCCCAGGTCGCCTTCGATCTCGGGCGCGGCGCGGCCGGTGACGGCGAGCAGGGTGGCCAGGTGGCCGCCGGAGGACGCGCCCCAGGCGGCGAACCGGTCGGGGTCCAGGCCCAGCGCGGCGGCGTGCCGGCGCAGCCAGCGGACGGCGGCTTTGAGGTCGTGGGCCTGGGCGGGGAACGGGGCTTCGCGGCTGTGCCGGTGTTGGACGCGGGCCACCGCGTACCCGTCGAGGGCGTCGGCGAGGTGGCGGCCCAGCGTGTCGTGGCGGTGGGAGCCGGTGGCGAACGCGCCGCCGTAGACGTGGATCACCAGGGGCGCGGGCGGGCCGGGCGGGACGACGAGGTCCAGGCTCAGCGGCCGGTAGCCCAGGGGGCGGGCGACGAGGGCGTCGCGGTAGAGGTTGCCGCGCGGGTGGGGCTCGGGCGCGGGCGGGTCGAGGGGTGGCTGCTGCGGTGTGCGCACCGCAGCAGCCTGCCCGGATCAGACCTTGGCCGGTACCGGGTTTCCGGAGGCGACGATCGCCTTGCGCACCGGCACGAAGATCATCAGCACGAACCCGACCACGAAGAACACGACCAGCGAGATGATCGCCAGCCGGAAGGAGCCGGTGGCCTGGCCGACGCCCGCGAACACCAGCGGGCCCAGCCACGAGGTGGAGCGCTCGCCGACCTCGTAGAGGGAGAAGTACTGGGCCTCCCGGCCGGGCGGGATCATCTGGGAGAACAGCGACCGGGACAGCGCGTTGGTGCCGCCCAGGACGATGCCGATGCCGACGGCGAGCAGGTAGAACTGGACCTGCTGGCCCGCCTGCACGAAGTAGGCCGCGCCGATGACCACGATCCACACCACCAGGCTGATCATGATGGTGCGCTTGGCGCCCCACAGCTTGGCCATCTTCCCGTGGATGACCGCGCCGCCGAAGGCGACGAACTGGACGATCAGGATGGTGGCGATCAGGACGGTCTCGTCGAGCTTGAGCTCGTCGCGGCCGTACTGGGCGGAGACGTTGGCGACGGTGGCGATGCCGTCGGTGTAGATCAGGTAGGTGCCCAGGAAGGCGAGGGTGAGCGGGAAGGTCTTGGCCTGCCGCAGGGTCTGGCGCAGTTCCTTGAACCCGGCGGTGATCACCGACGCGCCGGACTCGCCGCCGTGCGGCTCCTGGTGGCGCTTGAGCCGGGCCAGCGGGATGAGGGTGAACGCGGCCCACCACAGGCCGGACATGACGAACCCGATCCGCACGGCGACGCCCTCGCCGATGCCGATCGCGTCGTGGCCGATGAACAGCCCGAGCTGGACGGCCAGCGCGAGCCCGCCGCCGAGGTAGCCGAAGGCCCAGCCGCGCGAGGAGACGGCGTCGCGCTCGTCGGGGGTGGCGATCTCGGGCAGGAACGCGTAGTAGACGACGACCGACGAGCCGTAGCTCATGTTGGCCAGGATGAACAGGGCGATGCCCAGCTGCCAGTTCGTGCCGCCGACGAAGGCGAGCGCGGCGGTGGCGCCCGCGCCGATGAACGCGGTCCAGGCGAGCATGCGCCGCTTGTTCTGGGTGCGGTCGGCGATCGCGCCCATGATGGGCAGCACGAGGACCTGGACGACGGTGGCGACGGACAGCAGGTAGCCCCACAGCGACCCGGCGGGCACGTACCCGCCGAACACGGAGATGTCGCACTGCTGGAGCGAGCCGGCGGCGCACGCGTCGGGCCCGTTGCGGGCGACGTCCTCACGGGCGGCTTCCTTGGCCACGGCGGTGAGGTAGCCGGAGAGGAAGACGGTGATCACGGATGTGGGGAAGACCTGGTTGGCCCAGTCGTACCAGATCCATCCGCGTTGTTCCCGCTTGCGGTCGATCGCGGGTGCAGGGGTGTCGGCCACGCTCATGGGCGGGGACTGTACTTCCCCGCCCGCACCGCCGTGGTGATCACCGCCAAGCTGTTGCCAATCAGCCGCCCGCCCACTGCCCGCGCGCCTTGAGCACGTCACGCAGCACGTCGGGCCGGTCGGTCACCAGCCCGTCGACGCCGGTGTCGAGCAGCGAGGTCATCTGGGCGGCGGTGTCGATCGTCCACACGTGCACCTCCAGGCCCCGGCGGTGGGCGGCGCGGACGAACCGCCCGTCCACGACCGTGAGCCGGCCCTGGGTCGCGGGCACCTGGGCGATGCGCCCGGCGACCGGCAGGCGCAGCGCGGGCACCCGGCCCCCGGCCCACAGCGCGCCCGCCGAGCGGGGGCCCATGGAGGTCATCAGGTCGGGGCCGGCGAGCCGGCGCAGGCGGGCCAGGCGGGCGTCGGAGAACGACGCCAGGCACACCCGGTGCAGGCTGTCGGTGGCGCGCAGCAGGTCCACGACGGGCTCCACGGCGTGCTCGGCCTTGACGTCGACGTTGAGCAGCGCGTCGGGCAGCTCTTCGAGCAGGTCGGCCAGCCGGGTGACCGGTTCGCGGCCGCCGACCTTGGCCCGGGCGACCGCGGACCACGGCTGGGCGGAGACCGGGCCGACGCCGTCGGTGGTCCGGTCCAGCGTGTCGTCGTGGTGGACCACGACCACGCCGTCGGCGGTGGCGTGCACGTCGGTCTCCAGGTAGCGGAAGCCCTCCGCGGCGGCGCGCCGGAATGCCGACAGCGAGTTCTCCATGCCTTCCAGCTCGTCGAGGTGCCAGCCTCGGTGGGCGTAGGCCCTCGGGTGCGGTCCGGACAGGTACGGGTGGTTCGCGGTCACGGGTGGAGTCTGCCTTGGCGGCGTGGCGTTGGGGTGACCGGTGGGTAGCGGGATACCGTCGCGCGCCATGGAGCTGGTGACCGAGATCGTCGCGGCGCGACGGGAGGAGGCCAGGCATTGTGCCTGGTGTGGCCGTCGGCTGCCCGACAGCGGGCGGATCGGGCGGCCCCGCCGGTACTGCGCGCAGCCGTGCCGGCAGCGGGCCTACGAGCGGCGCGCGGCGGTGCAGCGGGGCGGGCTGCCGGAGGACGCGGTGGTGTTGTCGGCGGCGGAGCTGGCGGACCTGCAGGACCGGCTGTTCCAGCTGCGCTGCGCGGCGGAGGACGTGGCCACGGCGGCCTCGGACGGGGCGGACGCGGCGGAGCTGCGCCGGCTGGCGGAGGAGCTGGTGGAGAACGCGCGCGGTCTGGAACGCCTGCGCTGACCGCCACGCACCCGCGGCCCGGCTGGGCCGGGGTCGTGCCTGGGCCGGCCGGTGCCGCCCCCGGGGCTCCTTTCGGTCGACCCGGTGGGTCCGAACGGAGCATTGTCGCCACGGTCGGCGGGTGCGGAGGATAGGGCGCGTTCCTGATCTCCCCGCCGCCGCCGATGGGAATCCCGTGACCGGTCCTTCCAGCAGCCCCGCGCGCGGTGTCCGCCGCGTCGAGCTGACCACCGCCGACCCCGAGCCGGTCGCCGACTTCTACGCCCACCTGCTCGGCTGGGTCGTCATCGCCGAACCGGACGGGGTGTTCTCCGGCTGGGTCGGCGACCGGCTGGCCGCCCGGGTGCTGCCCGGCGACGACGGCTTCCGGGTCGTGTTCGCCGGACCCGCGCCGCGCGGGCTGCGCGAGGGCGCGTCGGTCGACCAGGGACGGGTGCTGCACGGGCCGTGGGCACCGCCGCCGCGCGCCGGCGAGCCGTGCTGGGTGGAGTTCGCCGGCGTCGCGGACGACGAGTACTGGACCGGCGAGCTGGGGTGGCGCGGACGCACCCCGGACGAGCCGTTCACCGTCTACGACACCCCGGTCGAGCAGCGGGCGGTCGCGGGCCGGCAGGTGGCCGACGCGCAGCGCTGGGTGTGCTACTTCGCGGTGCCGGACGTGGCGAAGACGTGTGCGCTGGCCGAGGAGGCGGGCGGCCGGGTGGTCGTGCCGCCGACCGAGGTGGCCACCGGGCTGGTCGCCTCGATCGAGGACCCGGCGGGCGCGGTGTTCGCCGTGCTCCAGGACCCGCCGGGCTGGGGCGGCACCTGGCACACCCCGCCGAACCCCGCCGGGACGGCGGGCTAGCCAGGCGGGACCGGGGGCCTAGGCGGGACCGGGGGGCGGGAAGCCACCGGTCGCGATCGGCCCCCACCGGTCGATCTCGACCCGGATCAGCACCTTGCCCTGGCGCAGCATCGCCGCCCGGTACTCGTCCCAGTCGGGGTGCTCGCCCGCGACGGCGCGGTAGTAGTCCACCAGCGGCTCGACCGCCTCGGGCAGGCCGAGCACCTCGGCGCTGCCGTCGACCTGCACGTAGGGGCCGTCCCAGTCGTCGGAGAGCACGCACAGCGAGACCCGCCCGTCCCGGCGCGCGTTGCGGGCCTTCGCCCGCCCCGGATAGCTCGACACCACGACCCGGCCGCGCCCGTCGACCCCGCAGGTGACCGGCGAGACCTGGGGGCGGCCGTCGCGGCGGGCGGTGACCAGCAGGGCGCGGTGTCGGGGGCGCAGGAACTCCAGCAGCCCGGCCCGGTCCGGCGTGTGCGCGGTGGCGATCCTCGGCATCGGCCCAGCCTAGGAGGCCCACCGGGCCCACCGTGACAGCCGGGGCCGTTCCAGGGCGTTCGACGGCATTCGGGTTGCCGGGCGTTCCGGGACGGGGTGGGCGACGACCAGGCCCGGCGCGGTGATCAGGAGGGCACCAAGGGCTCACGCCCGACGATGTCGCCCTCGGCGAACCGGCAGTGCGGGGGACGCAGGCCACGATCCGCGCGCCCGGCGAACGCGTCGCGGACGTAGTCGATCTGCCGCCTGCGGCTCGACCCTGCAGTTTTCCGCTGAACAGCCCCACCGGATCACCGTGAACCGACCGCGCGGGGCGGGGTCCCGAAGCCCATCGGCACCCCACGGTGGCGGGGGCGCGCCCCTCGAACGCCCCCGCCACCCGGACCCCGAACGGCCCGGTCACGACAGGGCCCGGCTCGGCTCCTCGATCACCTTCGGCACCGGACGCAGCACCCGGCCCGCGACCAGCGCCAGCACGACCAGCAACCCAGCGCACACCCACATGCCCGCCGCCGCCCCGTCCACGAACGCCTGGCGCGCCGCCACCACCAGCGGCCCGGCCACCTCGCCCGGCAGACCGGCCGCCACGTGCAGCGTCGCCGCCGGCGAATCGCCCGCCGCCGCCGGCACCCCGGCCGGCAGCACCAGATCACCCCGGTACACCGCGCCCAGCACGCTGCCCAGCACCGCGATCCCCAACGCCCCGCCCACCTCGGTCGCGGTCTCCGAGATCGACGCCGCCGCACCCGCCCGGTCGCGCGGCACCGACGCCAGCACCGTGTCGTTGGTGACCGCGAACGCGAACCCCACCCCGGTCCCGTAGACGACCATCGCGGGCAGGACCGACCAGAACGTCGCGTCGACCGCGAGCACCGCGGCGAACAACGCGAACCCCACCGCGGTCAACCCCAGCCCGCACGCCACCACCGCGGCCCGCCCCCAACGGCCCACCAGCACACCCGCGACCCCGCCCCCGACCGCCCCGCACAGCCCGCCCGGCAACCCGCCCAACCCGGCCTGCAACGGCGTCCACCCCAGCACCAGCTGCAGGTACTGGGCCAGCACCAGCGACAACGACAGGCTCGCGAACATCGCCACCAGCGTCGCCCCGACCGACGCCGAGAACGCCCGCACCCGGAACAGCCGCACCTCGATCAACGGCTCCTCCAGCCGGGTCTGCCGCCGCCCGAACACCCCCAGCGCCACCAGACCCACCACGGCCGCCGCCACCACCCCCACACCGACCCCGCCGTGCGCGGCCTCCTTCACCGCGTACACCACCGCGACCACGCCCACCACCGACAACACCACCGACAACGGGTCCAACCGGCCGGGGGACGGGTTGCGCGACTCGGGCAGCACCACCACGCCCAACCCGACGATCACCGCCACCACCGGCACGTTCACCAGGAACACCGACCCCCACCAGAACCGGTCCAGCAGCAGCCCGCCCACGATCGGCCCGACCGCGAACCCCGCCGCGCCCACCCCGCTCCAGATGCCGACCGCCGTCGACCGCTCCCGGGGATCGGTGAACACGTTGCGGATCAACGACAGCGTCGAGGGCATGATCGTCGCCCCGGCCACCCCCAGCAGCGCCCGCGCGGCGATCAGCGACTCCGGGGTCGGCGCGTAGGCCGTGCACACCGACGCCACCCCGAACCCGGCCGCGCCCACCAGCAGCAGCCGCTTGCGCCCCCACCGGTCGCCCAGGTTGCCCATCGTCACCAACAGCCCCGCCAGCGCGAACCCGTAGACGTCGGCGATCCACAGCACCTGCGTGGCAGAAGGCCCCAGATCGGCCACCAGCGCCGGCACCGCCAGGTGCAGCACGGTCAGGTCCACCGCCAACAACAACATCGCCAGGCACCCCAACACCACGGTGCCCCACTTGCGGGTCTCGCTGTCCATGCGCCGCAGCCTGCCCAGCACCCCGCACCGCTCACGCACGAAGCGCTGACAACACCCCCTCGCGCCCCAACCCCGCCCCACGCGCCGACACCGCGTCGAACACCACGTCGCCCAAGACCGCACGAGCCGCCCGCTCCGCGCCCGACACGTCCGGATCCGGCACCGCCACCGTGCCCCGCAACCCGCGCGCCGCACCCATCAGCAACGCCGCCCCGCGCGCGTCCCCGCACGCCAACGCCAACGCCGCCCGCGCGTCCGCCGCCCGCGCCACGATCATCGCGTTGCCCCACTCCGCCCCGGACTCCACCGCGAGGTCCATCGCCGCCCGCGCCCCGGCCCGGTCACCCTCGGCCAACGCGATCCGGCCCCGCGCCACGTGGATCGTCGCCCGCACCTCCTCGGGCCCGAACCACCCCGACGGGCACACCCGCAGCGCCTCCGCGCACCACCGGCGCGCCCCCGCCACGTCACCCCGGTACCGGCACACCTCCGCCATCCCCAACCGCACCTGCGCCAACGTCTCCACCGCGCCCTGCGACCGGGCCAACCCGCCCGCCCGCTCCAGATCCGCCCACGCCGCGTCGAACTCGCCCCGGTGACACGCCCACTCCGCCCGCCGGCCCAACATCGACGCGGTGTGCTCGGTAGACCCGAACGCGCCCGACAGCTCCAACGCCTCGTCCAGGAACCCGACCGCGCCCACCACGTCCCCGCCGATCCGGGCCAGCTCCGCGAGCTGCCCCAGCACCACCGACATGCCCCACCGCTCGCCCAACGCCCGGAACCCCGCCAACGACTCCAGGTGCGCCTCCCACGCCCGCTCCACCTGGCCCGCGTACTGGTACTGCATCCCCAGGCCCAGCAACGCCAACGCCGCCGACCACGGATCCGGGCCGACCAGGTTCCCGCGCGCGGCCAACGACGGCGACTCCACGTCCGGCACCCCGTAGGCCATGCCCCACAGCATCGTCAGGTACGGCCGCGTCGGCGGCCCCACGAACCCCTCCGGCAACTCCTGCTTCGGCGACGGCGCCCCCGGCAACGCCTCCTCCCGGGTACCGGTCGACGAAGCGTTCAACGCGCACAGCAGGTACTCCTCGGCCAAACCCGGGGGAGCCGACGCGCCCACCGCCGCCACCACCTCGCCCGCCAGCGCCGCACCCTCCGTGCGCAACCCCAACACCCAGAAGTACCAGCCCAACTCCGCCATCAACCGCAACGCCAGCCCGTGGTCGGCCACCGCCGCCCACCGCACCGCCGCCTTGAAGTTCTCGTGCTCCCCGGCCAACCGCTCCAACCAGTCGAGCTGCTCGGCCCGCAACAGGTGCGGCGACGCCTCCACCGCCAACCCCAGCAGCCACCGCGCGTGCGCCCGCCGCACCCCGTCCCGCTCACCCGCCTCGACCAGCCGCCGCGCGCAGAACTCCCGGATCGTGTCCAACATCCGGAACCGCCGCCCCGACACCTCCAGCAGCGACTTGTCCACCAGCGACGGCAGCACCTCGTCGGTGCCCGGCACCCCGCACACCGCGGCCGCCGCCTCGACCGTCACCCCGCCGGAGAACACCGTCAACCGGCGCGCCACCGCCTGCTCGTCCGCGTCGAGCAGCTCCCAGCTCCACTCCACCACCGCGTGCAGCGTCCGGTGCCGAGGCGCCGCCGCCCGCGACCCCCGCGACAGCAGCCGGAACCGGTCGCCCAACCGGTCGGCCACCTCCGCCACCGGCAGCGACCGCACCCGCGCCGCCGCCAACTCGATCGCCAGCGGCATCCCGTCCAACGCCCGGCAGATCGCCACCACCAGCGGCCCCGTCACCGGGTCCAGCACGAACGCCGGGTTCACCGCCACCGCCCGGTCGGCGAACAACCGCACACCGGGGGAGTCCAGGTCGTCCACCGGCAGCGGCGGCACCGGCCGCACCGACTCGCCGGTGATCCCCAACGCCTCCCGGCTCGTCGCCAACACCCGCAACCCCGGGCACGCCGCCAACAACCGCCCCACCAACGCCGCCGCGTCCGCCACGACGTGCTCGCAGTTGTCCAACACCACCAGCACCGACCGCTCGGCCAACGCCGCCACCAACCGGTCCACCGGCGAGGCCACCGCCCGCACCCCGTCCTCGCGCAACTCCAACGCCGCCACCACCGCCTGCGGCACGTCCCCGCCCACCCCCAGCGGCGCCAGGTCCACGAAGAACACGTCCCCCGGATCCGCCGACGCCACCTCCACCGCCAACCGCGTCTTGCCCGCCCCACCGGGCCCCGACAACGTCACCAGCCGGCCCGCCGCCAACGCCGCCCCGACCAGCCGCACCTCCTCGGCCCGACCCACGAAACTCGTCAGCTGCGCGGGCAGCACGTGCCGCGCCGGAGCCCGCTCACCCCGCACCACCTCCAGGTGCGCGGCAGCCAACCCGGGGGAGGGGTCGGCCCCCAACTCCTCGGCCAACGCCCGCCGGGTCCGCTCGAACAACGCCAGCGCCTCCGCCTGACGCCCCTCCCGGTGCAGCCCCCGCACCAACCGCGCCACCAGCCGCTCCCGCAGCGGGTTGCCCTCCACCAACTCCCGCAACAACGCCACCGACGCGCCGTCGTGCTCCTCCACCGCCCGCAGCCGCAACTCCTCCCACCGAGCCGCCGCCACCGGCGCGAACGGCGCGTCCCCGACATCGCGCAACGCCGGACCACGCCACAACGCCAACGCCTCACCCGGCAACCCCCGGGCCACCAGCTCCTCGAACCGCAACGCGTCCACCTCGGCCGGATCCACCACCAGCCGGTACCCGGCGGGGGAGCGCTCCACCTCGACGTCGAGCAGCGACCGCAACCGCGACACCTGCGACTGCACCGCGTTGCCCACCCCCGCCGGCGGCGCCTGCCCGTACAGGGCGTCGACCAGCCGATCCACCCCCACGACCCGCCCGGCGTCGAGCACCAACACCGCCAACAACGCCCGCAACCGCGGCCCACCGACCGGGACCTCGGTCCCGTCCACGCGCCGCACCACCATCGGACCGAGCACACCGAACCTCACGCGGCAGGATTGTTCCCCACCCACCCCGCACGACATCGCCGATTCCACCCCACGGCCACCGACGAGCGCCGATCAACAGCAACGAGCCCGACACCCCGCGCACGCCCGCGCCCCGGCAGAACGCACGCCCACCCGCACGACACCACCGGCGTCACTCCGGCCGACCCACACCCCGAACGGCCGAAACCCGACCCACCCCGGACCCGTCAGTTCCGCCTGACCAAGGCGTACGTCGCGTTGTCCCGCTGGTAGACGCCGCCCGCATAAGGGCCGCCGAGGTCCCACGCGGTGGTGTGGAACGCCGGGCCGTCGGAGGTGCCGTCCGCCCGCACCCGCACGGTCTCCCGAGACGCCGTGCCGTGCTCCACGGTCAACTCCAACTCCCACCGGTAGGAGTGGGCCGCCGACAGCGCGGTGATCTCCAACCCCACCTCCTCGCCCAGGTCGAACGTCACGTCCTTCACGTCCAGCAACGGCCTCGTGACACCGTCCTCCGTCGTGGCGGTCAACCGCCCGGACGGGTCGTCCAAATCCACACCCACCTGCTCCACGTCATCGGCACCCTCGCCCAGGTAGAGCAGCAGCGTCCCGTCCAGACGCGGCGACTTCTCCAGCACCCGCGCCCGGATGTCGACCACCCGCACCCGCTCCCGCCGGTTCCCGACCAGCGACACCAGGTGCGTCGTGCTCGACTTGCGCACCCGCCCCGCGTACCCCCACGAGCCGAGCACACCGCCGAGTTCGCGCTTGCGGGCCTCCAGCCGCTTGCCCAACGCGTCCACCTGGTCCGGCGGCAACCCGGCACCCTCCGTCTCGGTCCACCGGCGCGACGGCCCGGCCAACTCCGCCACCGTCGCCTCGTCCAACGCCCGAGGGAACACCCACACCCAGTTCGGCCCCGGAAAAGCCGACCGCACCCGCGCCACGACAGCGGGAAAACGACCCAGATCCGCGTCCTGCGCGCGATTCGCCCCGGACTGGGCACGCGCCTCCTGCTCGCCCGCCTGGTCCAGCGCCAACCCGGCCGAGTACACCGCGATCGCCGCGCCGACCACCAGCGGCACCACCGCGACGCTCACCCACGCCCACACCCTGCGGTGCTCCGGACGCGGCGCAACCGACGGCGTCGTCAGAGCGACGGCATGGCGATCGCGGCGACGACTGCGACGGCGACGGCGGGCCATCCACCGACGGTAGCGGAACACCCGCCGCCCGGGACCCGGTTAGCCGACGCCGCAGCGGATCCCCGCGCCGCAACGGGGGCGCGGCCCCCGGGACAGCCGCGCCCCCCGACGCTCAATCCCGCCTCAACGACCCGTCAGGCACCGCCCGCGCCATGATCTCGTCCACCACCGCGTTCTTCGCGTCCGCGTAGTTCTGCACGAAATCCCAGTCCCGCCCCGCCAACTCCCGCTTCACCGACTCGTACCGCACCCGGTCCCCGTCGTGCGACCGCAACCGGTCCCGGAACGTCCGCATCCACACCACCTGCGAATCCCCTTCCGAGAACACGTGCAGGTTGATGTCCGTGTCCGGCCCCTTGAACAACCGGTGCTCGTGCCAATCCGGCTCCCGCACCCGCAACACGTACCCCGCCGCCTCCAACGCCGGCACGTACCGCGACTCGTCCGCCGAATCCCCGACCACCAGCAGCACGTCCACGATCGGCTTCGCCGCCAACCCCGGCACCGACGTCGACCCCACGTGCTCCACCGCCAGCGCCACACCGCCCAGCACCGCCCGCACCCGCGCCGCCTCGCGCTCGAACAACCCCGGCCACCCCGGGTCGTACTCCGCGAGCACCACCCGACCGCCCAACCGCACCGGCGGCACCACGTGCGTCGCCACGAGGTCCTCCTCAGTGGACACGAAACGGTCCCCAGCCATGACCACCCCTCCGAAAATAGGCAGTCCGCCAGGATAAGCCACTCACGCCGGCAACCGCGACGGATTATCGACCGCGAACAAATCCCCGACCCGCCCCACCCGCGCCCGCACCTCGTCCGCCACGAACACCAACTCCTCCGGCGACCGGCACCCCACCACCTCGTCCCACGACACCGGAGCCGACACCGACGGCACCGGCCGCGCCCGCAACGAATACGGCGCCACCGTCGTCTTCGCCGGGGTTGTTCTGCGACCAGTCGATCAACACCTTCCCCGCGCGCCGCGCCCGCACCATCGACCACACCACCGCCCCCGGCGACTCCGCCGACAACCGCCGCGCCACCGCCTTCGCGTACTCCGACGTCCGCCCCGGCGACGACACCCGCACCGGCGCGTACACCTGCAACCCCTTCGACCCCGACGTCTTCACCACCGGCGACAACCCGTCACCCGCCAACACCGCCCGCAACCGCTCCGCCACCCGACAGCACTCCACCACCGTCGCCGGCGCACCCGGATCCAAGTCGAACACCAGCAGATCGGGGGAGCGCCGCGCCCCACGCGCACCCACCACCCACTGCGGCACGTGCAACTCCAACGCCGCCAGGTTCGCCAACCACACCAGCGTCGCCAACTCCTCCACCACCACGAAATCCGCGAACTCCGCACCACGCGACGACCCCGGCGTGTCCACCCGCACCGTCCGCACCCACTCCGGCACGTGCGACGGCGCGTTCTTCTCGAAGAACGACCCGCCACCCACCCCGTCCGGGAACCGCCGCACCGTCAACGGCCGACCCGCCAGGTGGGGGAGCAGCACCGGCGCGACCCGCGTGTAGTAGTCGATCACCTCCGCCTTGGTGAACCCCACCTCCGGGTACAACACCTTCTCCAGGTTCGTCAGCCGCACCCGCCGCTCACCGACCCGCACCACCGTCCCCGACGCCAACCCGCCGCACCTCCTCCGGCACCCGATCCGGCCGCAACCCCCGCCACGTCGGAAACCGCATCCGCCCCTCCGCCGTCCACCGCCGGTGCACCACCTCACCCACCAACACCGGCCGCACCCACCGCGCACCCCGCGCCCGCTCCCGGGGCACCTCCGACGAGAACGGCGACCCCGGCACCTCCAACCCCCGCAACCGCTCGGTCAACCCCGGCAACTCCGACTCCGCGAAACCCGTCCCCACCGACCCCACGAACACCAGACCCGCCCCGTCCGGCACCCCCAACAACAACGACCCCACCAACCCCGACCGCTTCCCCTCACCCGACCGCCACCCGCCGATCACCACCTCCTGCGCCACCACCCCCGTGATCTTCAACCACCACGGAGACCGCACCCCCGGCACGTACCGCGAATCCAGCCGCTTGGCCACCACCCCCGCCAAACCCTGCTCCCGGCTCGCCGCCAACACCTCCGCACCCGCACCCGGGAACGACCTCGGCACCAACCAGTGCGGCCCCACCAACCCCAACCCCTCCAACAACTCCCGCCGCCGCACGTACGGCAACCCCACCGTCGGCACCCCGTCCAGGTGCAGCACGTCGAACACCAGGAACGTCACCGGCACCCGCCCCGCCAACCGCCGCGCCTGCGCCCCGCTCGCCCGCGACCGCCGCTGCAACGCCCCGGCACTCGGCCGCCCACCCGCGAACGCCACCACCTCGCCGTCCAACAACACCTGCGTCGACCCCAACGCCCCACCCAACCCCTGCAACTCCGGGTACACCGCCGTGATGTCGTCACCCGCCCGCGACACCAACCGCACCCGGCCACCCTCCACCCGCGCGACCGCCCGCACCCCGTCCCACTTGAACTCGAACGCGAACTCCTCCGGACGCGCCGGCAACCCCGCCGCCGCCGTCGCCAACATCGGCTCCACCGACTCCGGCAACGCCACCCAGTCCGGCCGCACCGCCTCGTGCCGCCGACGCACCATCCAGTCCTTGCCCGACCCACCCCGACCGGCCCCGCCACGACCCGGCGAATCCCGCCGGAAGAACACGAACTCACCCTCGATCCGCGACCCGTGCAGCACCACGTCCACCTCGCGGTCGCTCCACTTCACCGTCTCGTACCGGCCCCGGTCCCACACGAACATCCGCCCCGCCCCGTACTCGCCCCTGGGGATCACCCCCTCGAACGACGCGTACTCCAACGGGTGGTCCTCCGTGCGCACCGCCAACCGGATCGTCCCCGGCTCCGCCGGCAACCCCTTCGGCACCGCCCACGACACCAGCACCCCACCCCGCTCCAACCGCACGTCCCAGTGCAGGCTCGACGCGTGGTGCTCCTGGATCACGAACGTGTCATCGGCACCGAGGGGGAGCGGCACACCCTCCGCGGGCACCGGCTCCGGCGTCCTCCCGACCGCCCGCTTGCCCCGGTACTCCGACAAGTCCCCGGACATCCCGCACCCCCTACGCGGGCTTCGCCTTCTTCTTCGGCGGAGCCTTCTCCGCCTTGCCACCCGACTTCGCCCCACCCGACGCCTTCGCCGACCGACCCGACGACCTCCCCGACTTGCGCCCGGACTCACCCCGCGCCGACCGCGCCTGCTCCACGCTGCGCTCCAACGCCGTCATCAGATCGATCACCTCACCCGAGTCCTCCGACTCCGGCTGCTCCGGCAGCTCCGCACCCTCCGCCTTCGCCTCGATCAACTTCTGCAACGCCACCGTGTAATCGTCCGAGAAATCACCCGGGTCGAACGACCCCGCCATGCTCTCCACCAACGACGACGCCATCCGCAACTCCTGCGGACGCACCTCCACATCGCCGTCCAGAAAATCGAACTCCGGCTTCCGCACCTCATCCGGCCACAACATCGTGTGCATCACCAGCAGATCCTCACGGGCCCGCAACATCGCCAACGTCTCCCGCTGCCGAATCGTGATCTTCACCACCGCCAACTGACCCGACTGCTCCAACGCCGTCCGCAACAGGACGTACGGCCGCGTCGCCGCCTTGTCCGGCTCCAGGTAATAGCACTTCTGGAAATAGATCGGATCTATCTCCTCCGCCGGCACGAACTCCAACACGTCGATCGCGTGATCGGTGCTGATCGGCAGCTTGTCGAAATCCTCGTTCTCCATCACGACCAACCGGCCGTCGTCCAACTCGTAGCCCTTGGCGATGTCGGCGAACGCCACCTCCTCGCCACACACCTGGCACACCCGCTTGTAGCGGATCCGCCCACCGTCCTCCCGGTGCACCTGGTGAAACCGGAAGTCGTGCTCCTCCGTCGCCGTGTACAACCGGACACCGATCGTGACCAGCCCGAAGGAGATCGCCCCGCGCCACACGGACCTCATTCCACGTGCGTACCCGCACCCGAGGAAAACCGCACCAGCACGTCACCCGAACGGACTACCGCCAGGCACGGCGCGCCACCACCCGAACCCCACCACGCACCCCAGGACGGCCCAACCGCTACTCCTCCCGATCCCGCCCCGCACGCCCCGACCGCACCCGATCCAGACTCCGCCGCAACGCACCCATCAGATCCACCCCACCCGGCTCCCCACCACCGGTCTCCTCCGGAGCCCGCGACACCGGGATCACCGCACCCGCCGCCTTCTGCTCGATCAACCCCGCCACCGCATCCCGATAACCGTCCGCGAACACCGTCAAATCCAACTCCGCCGTCATCGAATCCACCAACGACGCCGCCACCCGGACCTCCGGCAACCGCGACTCCACCGCCACGTCCAAAAACCCGAACTCCGGCTCCCGCACCTCGTCCGGCCACAACAACGTCTGCAACACCAACACCCGACCCCGCGGCCGCACCACCGCCACCACCTCCCGCCGCCGAATGGCCACCCGCACCACCGCCACCCGGAAAGCCCGCTCCAACGCATCCCGCAACAGGCAGTACGAAGCCACCGCCGACCGCTCCGGCTCCACGAAGAACGACCGGTGCAGGAAAACCGGATCGACCTCGTCCGCCCGCGCGAACTGCACCACCTCGATCGTGCGCCCCGAGGCCACCGGCAACCCCTCGAAATCCGCCGCCTCGAACAACGCCAACCTCCCGTCCGGCAGCTCGAACCCCTTCACCACCTCGACCAGCGGCACCTCCTCGGCGCACACCGAACACACCCGCCGATGCCGAACCCGCCCACCATCGGCCCGGTGCACCTGGTGGAACCGGAACCCGTGCGACCCGGTGGCCGAGAACAACCGCACCGGGAACGTCACCAACCCGAACGACACCGCCCCACGCCACACCGCCCTCATACGACCTGCGTACACCCGTGCGAACACGGACACACCCAAGTCACCCGGACAGCCCAGCACACCCCGCCACACCCGCCCCACCATGCAGGACAACCACACCGGGGGAGCGGCGACCCCGGAACTACTCCGACCCGGCGGTCCCCTCGGCCTGACCCGGCAACCGCGACAACGACACGTACGTCCGATTCCCCGCCACCGCCGCCCGACGCTCCCGCGCCGTCGCCTCGATGTAGTTCTGCGACGTCGCCAACGACGCATGACCCAACAACGCCATGATCTCCGACGCCGACGCCCCGTCCTCCGCCAACCGCGTCGCGAACGTGTGCCGCAACGCGTGCAGGTTCGCCCCCGACGGCACCCGGTCGTGCAGCCCCGCCCACCGGAAGCACGACCGCACCAGGTACTCCAACCCACCACGCCCGATCGGCTCACCGTGCCGGTCCCGCAACAACGCCGAACCCCGGTCGAACCGCCCCTGCGGGAACCGCGACCGGCACGAACCCAGGTACTGCTCGATGATCCGGTCCATCGCCGGCTCGATCGGCACCGACCGGTCCCGGTTCCCCTTGCCCGCCACGTGCACCCGCCGCTCACCCGCCCGACCCACCACCGACGCCAGCGTCAACGTCCGCATCTCCGCCGACCGCAGCCCCGCCACCAGGCCCAACGCCAACACCAGCACGTCCCGCTCCGGCCACGGGTCACGCCCCTGCCGCGCACCCTCCGCCGCCGCCGTCAACAACCGCTCCGGGGTGTCCTCGCCGCGCAACGGCTTCGGGACCAGGGGAGGGGTCTTCGGCCGCGCCACCGCGCCCATCGGGTTGCCCGGCACCAGGTCGTCCGCCACGCAGAAGGTCATGAACTGGTTCCAGGTCGACCACGCCCGCAACACCGAACTCTTCGCGTGCGAGTCGGCGAACACCCCGAACGCCGCGCGCAGGTTCCCGGAGGTGAGGTGGGCGATCTCCAGCCCGGCGGGGGGAGTGGCGCACACGTCGGCGAGCAGGGCCGTGATCCCAGCCAGGTCGCGCCGGTAGGCGGCTGTGGTGTGGGGGGAGTCCTTCCGGGGTCGGCGGGCGAGGAAGAACGACTCCTGGGCGTCGAGAACTCGCATTGGATCTTCATACCGCACGGCACCGACAATCCGGAGCAGCGCCGATCCCGCGCCAATCCCCCGTGTTGATCATGTCACCCGATATTCAACAACTGATGGATAATGGCGATTATCCATCACGCACCCGTCCGGACGGGTGTCCGGGAGCGGCCTGAGGCGGCGGTCGGCCCACCGGGGGATGCGACCTCTCGCGGGACGCCCGTCGACGCCTCCAGGGTCGTTCTCCGCAGTGTCGTCACGTGCTCCGCCGCCGACCGGCTCGCCGGGCGTCCCGGCCGGGCCGCGAATCGCGCCGGGTCGAACCCGGCGGGCCGCAGGGCGTGATCAACGGGCGTCAGGACGGCGTCGACGGGCCATCCCGCCACACCACTGTGGAAACGTCACGTGACGTTTCTTCGGCCGGGTCACCAGGTCCTGCCGTAACGCCGATAATCGACATTATGTTAAGTAAGCCGTTCGCGGGGTGCCGAGAGCGGTTCGCCGGCTGTCCTGTCTCAGGCAACCTGGCCACTCTCAACAAAGTTGGCCAGAAGCCCGGCCGGTGGCCAACTGGCCTGAGACTGTTGATCACCGCGCCGTAGGTGGTGCTCTTTCGGGTGAATCACCTGCGCTAGTCCCTGTCAGTCCGACAGACAGCCAGACGTACGGATAAGTTGCCGGAGCGACTAGCAGGCAGACCTGGGCTCTGCCCGGCCAGTGCCAGTTCTCGCAGGAGGCGACGTGTAGAACGAACTCGAAGAGGCCAAGACCCACGCAAACCCGAACGCAGAAGGATTGATCGTGCTGGCTCAGCTCAGATTAATGGGCTCACGGTCGACTCGACCCTCCTCAGGCCGCCCCACCCTCCCTCCTGGCCCTGAGTCTGCTGCCCTTTGCGACGCGACTGTGTCTTACGTCGACCAAGCCGGGACGCGGTTCACCCACCCACTGCTCGACGCCGACACCGCCGAACTCGGCGTTGCGGCACCACACCGCCGGTTCCACGCCTATCGAGGGCAAAAGCACTTCCCCGGCCTGTGGTGGGCCGCGACGACCCGCTCCCACGTCGGCTACGAGTCGTGGTTGGAGCGGTACTGGCTCGTCGAACTTGACCACGATCCCGAGGTCGTGCACATGGTGTCGCAGCCGTTCGTCCTGACGTGGCCGAGCCCGAACCGGCGGGGCTTCACCGAGCACACCCCCGACTATCTCGCACGCACGGTCGGAGGGGGCACCGTGGTCGTGGACTGCCACCGCGCCGAACGGGTCACCGGGGACGTCGCCAGGAAGTTCGCCGCCACCCTGACCGCCTGCCGGATGCGGGAGTGGTCCTACCTGCTGCTGGTCGAGCCGCACGACATCGGCCGGTACTCCAACCTGCGCTGGTTGGCTGGCTACCGCCACCCCAGGTTCGCCGAACCCGATGTTGAGCGCGCCGTTCACCTCGACCTGGACCGGCCCCGCAGGTTGTACGCCACCGCAGAGGCGGTCGGTGACCCGATCCGGACGTTGCCGGTGCTCTACCACTTGCTGTGGCGGGGCGAACTGGCCTGCTCGCACACCGCCCCCTTGAGCGACCGCACACTGATCCACAGCGCGGCGCCCGGCGAGGTCACCGGGATCACACGGGGTGACGGGGTCCTGACGTGACCGGCGTCCGCCGGCCGGTCCTGCGCCTGGGGGCACGAGTCCGGTTCGACGACGCCGAGCACCGGGTCGTGGCGATGGACGGCACGACGGTCACTCTTCAGGACCCCGAGGGTCGCCCGCTGGCCGTGCTGCTGTCCTACCTAATGATGGCTGACGGATTCGAGATCGTGGACGGTCCCGCCCGCACATCCCTGCCCGCCACCGGTCTGATCGACGCGCTGTCACCCGAGGAACGCAGAAAAGCCGAGTGGTGGGAAGGTCATCTGCTGGAGGTCGAAACCGGTCGACACCCCGACGGCGACCGACCACCGCGGCCCGAGTACGACCCCGATCTGTCCCTAGCCGAACGGCAACAGGCGAAGGTCCGGGAGTTGGCCGCAGCCGGACACCCCACATCCGAACGCAGCCTCCGGCGACTGCGCACCCGCTACCGCGAGGCCGGACTGTGGGGCTTGGTCGACAAACGCGGCCTCAAACCCGTCAAGAGCGCGCCCACCGTCGATCCTATGATCACGGACGTGGCGCTGGAGATCATCGCCGAGCACCAGGACGGCTCGACGACCACCGGCACACGCTCGGGCTTCATCGACACCCTGGCCGACCGGCTCGATGACCGGTACGGCGACGATGCTCCCCCACTCCCCTCCCGCGCCACTCTGTACCGGCTGTTCGGCGCACTTGACTCGAACGGCATGGCGGTCAAACCGGCGACCATGCGACGACGGCACGCCAACCGACCTGCCCGGCCGTTCGTGAGCGGGCTGGCGACCCGCCCCGGCGAACTGGTCGAGATCGACACCAACACTTTCGACGTACTCGCGCGGTTCCCCGACGGCAGGGCTCGACGCCCCGAACTCACGCTGGCTGTCGACATCGCGACCCGCACCCTGCTAGCCGGGGTGTTTAGCCCTAGCGCCAAGGCCGTGGACGCCTCGGCACTGCTTGCGCGCATGGCCGTACCCGAGCCGATGCGCCCCACATGGCCGCACCTGGTGCACGCCTCTCGCAGCCGACTTCCCTATGAGCGACTCGTCGCCATCGACGAACGCTTCGCGGCGTCGGCCGCGAGACCACCCATCGTGCCCGAGTCGATCGTCTGCGACCGCGGTCGGATCTACCTGTCGACGGCGTTCGAGTCCGCCTGCGCCAGCCTGGGTGTCTCGCTGCAACCCGCTCGACCCTATACGCCGACGGACAAGGCCGTGGTCGAACGGACCTTCGACTCCATCCGCACCCTGTTCAGCCAACACGTCGTCGGCTACGTCGGCTCCAACGTCACCGAGCGGGGCAGCGACCTGGACCGGGAGCCGCTGTTCGCGGTGCGCCAACTCCAGGCCCTGTTCGATGAATGGGCCGTAACGCACTGGCAGAACCGCCCGCACGACGGCCTGGGCTCCACCTGGGTTGACGGCAAACCGCTTACACCCAACGACATGTACGCCGCGATGGTCGCCCGCGCCGGGTACGTCCCGCTCGCCCTGTCAGGCCAGGACTATTGCGAACTGCTCCCCCGCAAATGGTGCGTGATCAACGAATACGGCATCAACCACCAACGGCGCGTCTACGACAGCGCGGACCTCAACGGCCACCGGAGGAAACCCTCCGGGGTGCCGGGCAAGGGCAACGCATGGGAGGTGCGCTACGACCCGTACGACATCTCCCACGTCCACGTCCGCAACCACCACACCGGCACCTGGATCAGCGTGCCGTGGACTCGAGTCGGAATGCTCGACGAACCCATGTCCGAAGCCATCTACGCGCACGCCGCGAAGATCGCGGCCGAGAACGCGACCGACGGCCGCAAACCCCACGAATCAGAGGTGGCCCGCGAGGTGCGCAAGCTCCGCAGGCGAGCCCGCGCGGGCGAAGCAACCTCCACCGAACAACGGCTGGTCGCCCGCGACGCCACCCGGCCGGAGCGACCCGTCATACCCATCCCGCCCACCCCCGACCCGGCGATCGACCTCGATGAACTCGATCGTCGCGACGCGACACCACACCCACAACGGACCCGGTGGGACCTCGACACCCCCATGACGCCCTTCGACCCTCGCGCCGACGAGTGGAGGTGAGTCCATGACCATGCCGAACCCCGACCGGCACGACGAAGTCGAACCCCCGATCACCCTGGACGGGTGGCGCGCCCTAGTCAACAAGGACTACAAGGCCCCGGCCCTGCTGGGCCGGGACCAATATGTGCGGCTGCCCGACGACGCCAGGCGCGACCACGACGCGATGCGACGGGACTATCACCGCACACCCCGACCCCTTGGCATCCCCACCTTCCGCAAGGTGCTGCACCAGGGGCGCAAACAGTACCTCAACAACGTCACCCACGAAGGCGCCCGACCCGGCCTGGTGATCAGCGGCGAGGGCGGTGTCGGCAGCACCGCCCTGCGCGGTCTCGGAGTGGCCATCGAGGTCCGCTGGCGGGAACTGCACCCCCGCAGCGAGGACGCCGTCCCGGTCGTTAACATCAGCCTCCCCGGCGGAACTCGTCCCAAGGGGCTGCCCACCGCGTTCCTGGAGTTCTTCGGTGTCCCGTTCCGCAAGCGCGACACCGAACTCGACCTGAGCATCCAGGCATGCAAGCTGATGCGCGCCCTGCGCACCAGCCTCGTGCTCATCGACGAGATCCACAACCTCAACCACACCAGCAGGGCCGGGGCCGAGGTCTCCGACCACCTCAAGTACTTCACCGAACACGTGCCCGCCACCTTCGTCCTGGCCGGGATCGACGTCGTGGGCAACGGGCTGTTCCGCGGTCGCCGCGGTCAGCAGCTCGCCCGGCGGTTCCGGATGCTCAAAGTGGAGCCGTTCAACTACGGCAGCGCGGACGAACAGCGTGAATGGCATCGGGTGATCGAACAGTTCGAGCACTCGCTGATGCTGCACCGTCACCGACCCGGGACACTGGTCACACACGCCAAGTACCTCTTCGACCGGACCGAGGGCGTCATGACCTCGCTGTCCTCCCTCATCCGCGAGGCGGCCGTCGACGCGATCGACGACGGCACGGAAGCCATCACACGCGACCACCTCGACGACGTCCTGCTCGACCATGCGGCCGAGGCGTACGCCGCACAAGCACGACAGCGTGCTGTCGCCGCCGCACGGGCCATAAAGATCAGAAACAAATCATCACCCGAACGCACCCGGGACAAGACCGCGATGACCGACCTACAGCCGGTCGCCGAGCAGGGGACACCAGCCACATGACCGAACCTGGCTTCACCTCCGGGGTTCGACTCGACGACTCGACGACCACACTTGTCACGGCTAGGAAGCTCCCCATTGTTGTATCCCCTGTTCCTGACGAAACGGTCGAGAGCTACCTCCACCGACTCGAACTGGCGAACCACTTGCGCCGCGACATCCTGGCCAAGCGCTTCCAACGTGATCAGAACTGGATCGACCGGCTCGCCAAGCTCACCGGCCGGACTCGCGACCGCCTGGCGCACGCGTTGCCGGAGGTCGCGCACGCGCCACACCACCTCAACTCCTCGGCGCTGAACAATCATCTGGAACGTCCCCGTCGCGCTCGTCCCTGTTGCCAGCGATGCGCCGCCGCCAAGCACGCCAGCGGCCAGGTCGCATCGTGGCTCCCCGTGGCCCGTCGCGTGTGCATCCGACACCGGATCTGGATCGACTGGATCACGTGGAGCCGTACCCCGAACGTCGACATCTCCGCGCTACCCGACGTGGTGCACGCCCAACGACGTCTCGACCGGCTTATCCGTCGGTATCCGCCGACCGCTATCAATAAGGCGTTCGACGACGCCGAGGACGTCGTGCGGTACTGGTCCGAACGCGAGTCCTGGGGCGAAGAGCTACGACAGGATCGCTACAACAACCTTTGGGGACCTGCGGAATGGCGCTGGTCCGTCGGGCGAGCCAACGTCGGCATGGACATCGCCAACTTTCCCGAGATCGTGACGTTGACGGGAATGTTCCTCTCGTCAGTGTGGCGTGGCGTCGCGGCGCTGAGCGACCGCTACGCATGGGCGGACAACGCCTTCGTCACCGAGGCCGGACACCGGCTCGCCATCCCCCAATTCACTCCCGGCGGCAGCCGAGATCACCTGCTCAACTGGATCGACGACCGTCGTCAAGAGTATCGTCGGTACACACGGGCGCGGCCACTGCTGCTCGACGACCACGAGGCGATCGCCGAACTCGACTGGTACTACAATCCGCTGAGGCCGGACTGGTGGACCGAACCTGAACTGTTGAAGGGCTCGGTTCCCGCTTACCGAAGGACGCCTGTAGGACGCGCGCGCTACGTCTACTACGAAGGCAGTCTTCCAAAGTGATGTCACTGGGTTGATACTTCTGCATTCTCGGATGCGGGAGCCTGGATTGGGTCGTCACTCACGACAGAGTCGGCTCACCCCGGGGTGGCCGTACGCTGCAACTCGCTCGCTCTCGGTGACGAGAGTGGCGGATTCGGTCGGCCGCGATCTACAGTGGACCAGCCGCAGAAGCTGGCCGATGCGGGTCGCTGTACGGCACCTAGCATGAGTCGCGATCACACGTTCGGTCGGCGATTACACCGGAAGTGGATCAAAACGGAGGGTGGCCAACATGGCCTTCGATGTCGACGCGCATGCCACCGCACTTCTTGAGTTTCTGTACGACTCGCCCGATAACACCGTCTTCTCTTACCTGAACGTCAACAGGCTCGACGACGATGCCGGCAGAATGCTGGTCACCTTCCTGAGCAACCGCGGCTTGGTTCAAGACCTCGGTTCAATGGAAAGCGCAGACGCGAAGATCAACGCAGAGGGTGTCGCGGTGGTGCAGCAACTACGAGCGGAACGCATGACCCCCGCCCGCCGCCGCGGCACCCTGCGTTCGCGCATGCTGACCTGGCTGGACAAGCCGGACCAGCGGGGAGAGGCCACCGACTGGTCCGGCTTCCTCGCCAGTCCCCACATGTCCTACCACGGCAACGACTTCACTGAGAGCGAGGTGTACCGCGAAGCCGGTTACCTCAAGGAAAAAGGCTTGATCACATCCGAGAAGGTCTGGAACGCCCCAGGGGGAATGAGGCGGCCGACCATCACCACCGAAGGCCAGGACTGCCTCGTCGACTTTGGAGGGAACGTGTCCGACTACCTCAACCGCGGACAGCGGCCGAACACCACAACCAACAACATCCACATGACCGGCAGCAACGGCAACATCACCGTCGCGAGCGACAATGTCGTGCAGAACGTCAACGTGGGGCTGGACACCACCGAGGTGCTCAAGTTCGCTGGGTTCGTCCGCCAGAGCTTGCCGGTCCTCGGGGTCGAGGGGAACACGCGAGGCGAACTTGACACCCGTGCCGAGGAACTGCATCAGGAAGCGAGTTCCGCAGCCCCGGACCGGGGCAAGCTGCGCAGGCTGCTCGACGCCATCCTCGACGGGCTGCGCTCGGCCGCGCCCACCGTGATTCAGACGACTGCGATCGGCATGGGCGAGGAGGCGCTCAAGGCCATCACCGGCTCGTAGGTCGACAGTGCCCGGCGGCACGGCCTCGCGGTCACCTGTACCCCGCCGCCGGGTTACGGGACTCCTCTCGTCAAGATCGATGTCGACTCCCGTAGGCACAACCTTCTCCGGATTGCCGATCAGCCACCGAGGGCTTGGATCGCCTGCATGCCCAGACCTGCGATCATCTCCAGGGCGATCGTCGGTCCGGCTGTCTGCAACGCCCGCATGATGCTCTCAGTCAAATCCCGCATCCGCCTGCGGTCCGGGGCCCCTGCACTTGCCTGCTTGTGCAGTTCCTCGGCCTGGTCGTCGACAGCCCGCCGGACCTCCTCGTCCAGTCCGAGCACAGGCAGGGTCTGTCGGACGGCACCGGCGAAGTTGAGCACCTCGCTGGGGTCGAACCCGGAGTTGAGGTTCTGTTGGACGTTGGAGCTGGCGTTGGTGATGTTGCCGACGCTGTCGGTCATCGTGATAGTCGTGTTGTTGTGGGTCGTGTGGTTCGTGGTGGAACGTCCCCCGCGGTCGAGGTACCGATTCACGTCTCCCTCGAAGTGGATCAGACAGTCACGGCCTGCGGTGGTGATGGCGGGTCGAACGGTGCCATCTCCGGTCTGCCAGACACGCGCCGCCGTGATCAAGTCGTGCCCGTGAAGGTAGGCGGCCTCTTTCTCCACCTCGGCCTCGGTGAAGTCGCCACCCGGATAGTGCAGCCCGTCACCGGAGAGGAAACCATTCCAGTCCCTGGCGTTGTGGTTGTCCTCTAGCCATCGCAGCATCCTCGCCCACAGCGTGCCGAGGCGGCGAGCGGGGCTGTTCCGTTCGGTGAGCAACTGCTGAGCCCTAGCCAGACCGCTGCCAGTGAGGCGGCAGTCCGGGCCGTCGAACGTGGAGCAGTCCCTTGCCCATCCCGTGCCGACGAGGTACTCGACGACCAAGTGGCCATTCGCACTGTCGATTTCATTGTGCCTGAGGTAGTCGGCGACCTCGTTCTCGTCGCTCAGCCCCAGGTGCTCCAACAGCCCTCGGGCGTGGTGCTCGATGTCGATCCTCATGAGAGGCAGACCTCCGGTGCATGTAGGCCGCCTGAGCATGAAGCCGACCCTGTGGCCTGCGGAAAGTAACGTTGACCGTCAACAGCAATCGAACGTTCGTTCCCATGTCCGCCTCGACACGCAGCCGGTTCCCCGGGTCATCCTGGCATCGCGGCTGGCGGCAGGAGGCCAAGGTCGCCCAGCGCGGCCTTGAGGTCCGGGTAGGCGTAGTACTCGCCCGCGCCCGCCGACGTCTCGCACCCTGCGACGAAGTCGGCAAACAGTGGTCCGCGAGCAGCGCCAAGGTGTGAGGTGGCATGCACCAACTGCACGGCCAAGCCGGGCATGGCAGCGGCCTCGCGACACTGGCCGTTCTCGAACCACGCGGTGAGCGCATCCCCCAGTGTCCCGACCGTGAGGAACTCCGCGTGCGACACCAGCAAGCGCCCGACTTCCTCTCCGCTGCGCCAACTTCCTGCGGTCCGCAGAAGCTCGATCACCTCCAATACGAAGAACTCGCTCGACCGGACCGCGATGACCTGCCGTCGGTGGTGGGCGTCGAGTTGGCCGAAACGGCCAGGCAGACCAGGTAGGCGCTCTCGGGCAAAGGCGTTGCCGACCACTGCGAATTTTGCTGCGATCTCCGGAGGCAATGGCTCCCACGGGACTACAGTGGTCGGTGCATCAAGCAGGGCCTCGAACCGGGCAGCCAGCGCCTGATCCACCGATGTCCAGAAATAGTCGTCATCGGCCATACGCACCAACGTCCGCAGCTGGATTGCACCATCGAGTATCTGAAGGCGTTCGCGAGCCTCGCTCACGGCGTCGCGGACCATGTCACGTGCCCCCTCCGCGAAGGCGCGAAGTGCGATGGCCATCCGGTCGGCGTGCGCGTCCGCCGGCATCCGGCCGTCTGGGTCAATTTCCAGCATCGCGGCCTTCGCAGCGACCTGGATGATGCTCTTGCGGGTCGCCGACCTGACCCGGTCGTGGAAGGCCGCCCTGATGTGAGGTGGGGATGGGGCGAACAGGGGGTCGCAGATGAAGTTCTTGAACTCTTCCAGCAGCTTGCCGCCCTGTGTAGGGGGATGGACCAGGAGTGTGGACAGTGCGACCGCCAGGTGCCCGCGGGCTATCTCCGGGCGAGGGTTATAAACCTCACCGGCTGAGCGCAGCGACGGGTGTGCACAAAGGTGACGATCCTCCCGGATGCGGTCCAGTTCGCGCTTGCCGATGGTGTCGATCAACTCGAACTGCACGGCCTTGTCGACCAGCGAGGCTTCAACCTTCTGCATGGCGCGCACGCCCTCGGGGGTGAGGCCCTTCTCCTGCGCGTCAGTGACCCCCTTGCGGAACGCCTGGGCGCCTTTGTCACCTTCATCGGCGAGGCGGATCAGCTTCACGATGATGTCCGCACTCACCGCGGACCAGGTCGCCGCGATGCTCGCGCGGATCGCGCCGGCGTTGTAACAGCGCCACGCCTCTTCTACCAGTGGGCGCACGTCCGGACTCCAGACCTGTGCGACCAGTGTTTCCAGATCAACCGCCATATTCATCCTTCTCTGTCAGCCAAAGAACCGAAGGATAGAGCCTCGCATCCGTCTGCCTCCCGCAGCGACACTGTCGACCAGCACCTCCGCTGGGGCGACACAATACTGGTCAACTTCGCTGAGACGACTCGGTCCGAGTCGTCTCAGCAAAGTGACCACCCGCAGGCGAGGCGGCCGGTCAAGGGGTACATCAGCTGAGATCGGACAATGACCTGCCATCGGCGGTAGGCTTCGAGCCAGTTGAACGGACGGACAGGCCAGGTAGGCGCTCTCCGGGCAGAGGCGTTGCCGACCAGCGTTCCCAGATCGACTGTCACGTCCATCCTTTATAACTGGGGCTGAAGGATGTGAATGCGCTACCGTAGCAGAGAGGAAATCGTTTCTGCGGCCATGTCATCTACTCGTGCCTCCACTGTCGAATTCAACTCGGCTCCAACCGAAGCGAGGTAAGCCAAAAGTGAACCTCGCACTACGGATCGTACGTCGCCTGCGCCGACTGCGATTCCAGCTTCACGAAGGCGTGACAACTCTTTCTGCGCCGTCGCAAGCGCCTCGTCAATAGAGCGGTTGGGGTTGGCGGCTCCATCGATTGAGCGACGACAAATTACGATGCTGTCAAGGTTCGAAGGCTCGCGTGAACTTGCCTTGACAACGCTGGTCGCCATCTCCCCTTTTACTGGTTGAACAGCCGTAATTACAAATCCTGAGCGCCGCAACGAATCGACGACCTGAACCCATCCGCTTATGCGAGCCTGATGAAAAGTAAAGGCAAGCAGGCCACCCGGCTTGAGTACGCGAGCGCACTCCGTCCACACAGCTTCAATCGCCTTGCCAAACTGCTCCGCGTCAGCGTTCTGAACCTCGCCGTTTCGCCGTGTGGTCGCCGTTTTAGGGTATCCAGAATACGGATTCATGCCTTGCAGCCAGGCGTGGAAGAAATCGGCAAGTTCGGCATAGTGAACATTGTCCATGTACGGCGGGTCGGTAACAATGAGGTCGACCGACTCGTTGGGCAGATCTGTCTCGGCAGAATTCCTCGGGGCAATATAAGCGGCCTGATCATCGGCTGATGAAAAATCAGCCCAGGACTCTGCAATTGTTGCTGAAAGCGGCTTCGAGATGCCACTTTTTCGCTCGACCCCCCCGCCGTCGAAGATCAAGTCCACGGGTGCGGCCTTATACTCATGTGCGCGGTATAGTCGACTTTTAAGGAGCGTTGAAAAAGCGCCGGATGACTGCGGCGTCCCCCAGGGGTGGGCTTCCAGTGGAGTGCGTTCCGGCTTTAGGATGTGGTGGCTGAACATGTGCCGAACGGCGCCCGTTCCCTCTCCCTTGAAGGAGGTGAACAGGTTGTTGAATTCCAGCATTCCAGAGAATAGGGCACACAGCGCCTCGCGTTCTCGACTCGATCCTGGGAGGTCGCGAATAGCCGTGGCGATGAGAGAAAGCGACACCAGTTGACGGTCATTGAAGAAGTCCTGCCACTGGCGGAAGTTCCAGTTGAGCGCTTGATTCGTGTTATTCCCTTGCGTGAGCTCGCCCACCGGAAGCACTGCAGACGGAGGGAGTCTTTCCAAAAGTTCAGTGCACTCCCGGTAAAGGTATCGATCCCAGTCGGTAATGGGTTCGTAGGTCTTATTCCCGCCTTCGCCTGCGACCATCTTTGCATACATTTGATATTCGGGTCGACTACCGTTCAGGGCGTTAAGCATCTTGAATGTGTGACCTTTGCGGCAGGTTGCAGTCTGCCCACGCACGGCACCGCGCTGTTCAATCCTATGTCCGTTTCGGCAGACCTCGATGTTGAAGTCGTACCGACTTTCCTTGATGTCCAGGCATTCTGGGCAGACGACCTGAGCCCTAGGCACGCGCTTCGGGTATGCGTTCTTCGAGAACAGGGTGGAGTCGAAAAGTCGCACAACCGTCGCACATTCCGGGCACTTGACAGTCGCGACCCAGAAATAATAGAGGACCGTTCTTCCGTCTTCGGTACGATGCAGCCGGTCGACTTCGGAGCGGCAGGACGACTCGACTGTATTGTAAGCGGCTTGCAGTGCCTTCAAGTCCCATGGCTGGACGGCCTGTCGCTCGACAAGAGTCGCCACAGGGTTAATATCGAAGCATACTGCCCTGGCTCCAAGTTTGAGAGCCTCAACGCCCGTCACACCCGATCCCGAGAATGGATCGAAGACAACAAGACCAGTCAAATCGAGCGTCGATGCATAGGCGCGCGCGGCGTCCGTTCCCTCGGGTGTCACAGCAGATGCCAAGATGCCCCGAAAGATGGTACCGAGGCGCTTCGCCCACCACTTGTGGGTACTAGTAGCTGGACGGTGAACCTCCTTGCGCCACGACTCCTTCGTGCCAACCTCGCTAAGCATAACAGCCGGAAATGTCGACTCTAGGCTGCTGCGTTCTGGCACGCTGGCCATCACAGTCGAGTCTCATTCAGCGAGACAGTCTTGGTGTCGCCCGCACCACGAGACCGATATGCGCGGAAGCGGTGCGTTCTGCCCGCATTCGGATTCGGCGCTTTGTGTGTAACCATCTCGTTAGTCTGAAGATTGAATTCGTAGGATACGATTATATTCTCAACTTCAATGCGGTCCAGTTCGCCTACCTGAACTAGGGCCTCTGACTGCGGCCGGAAGCCTTCGGGAACTATAAGAGTTGACAGACCGGCCGTACCTGGGGTCAGCGCGAAGGGTGTCGGAACGACGTACATCTTACGGTCGCGAACTAGAATGTCGCCATACGAGCCAAAACCACGAAAAGACTTGTTCTTGTGCACGTACTCCGTGTCAGCATTGAGGAAGCTGCCGTGGCATACCACGAGATCGACGACCGGATACTCGTCGACTCCGCGTTCCGATTTCGGATAGCGGCCGAACACGTAGAAGACTTCTCGTCCGTTGTGGTTGCCCTTGGGCACCTGAGAGTTGGAGTCATAGTCGGCCTCGCGACCAGGAAACTCAAGGCCCTTAACTTCGTAACCCTCCGGGTAGTGGATGAGTCGGAAGTCCGGGTAGGTATTTCGTCCAGGCTCGTCGTACAAGAGGCCGCAAGCCTCGATGCGTGCCTGTACCCAGTTCTGGAAGTGGTACTCCTTGTCACTTGCGGATACCCGCTGCACCAAGTCGCCCTCCGCCCGAGCACGCTCACACTCTAGAAACACTTGCTCGACTGCGCTCAAAACCCGTCCTTGTCGCATCGATCCGTTTGGGCGCGCCCGTCGTGGCGCGATGCGCTGAGGTTACAGAGAGCCTCCGACAGAGTGATGCCGCACCTCCGCCTCGCTGTGGCGGCGAAGCGGGGCCTTGCCCTCAACCAATCAGACTGCTGGCCACGAGCAGCCACTGCCGATCCTGCGATCTGTTGGCGTCGTGAAGTGGGGAGTTGGGCTCGGCAAGCATGCTTCCGCTGCGACCTTCTCATCCGGCGTCCTCATACTGGGTCGACGCAGAACTGGCCAACTTCACCGAGAAGACCGGACGAGTACGCCTCAGTGAAGTTGGCCAAACCGCAGGTGACACGGTCAGTCAGGGGTTAGACCGACTGAGATCGGACACCGGCGTCCCCCGCGCCGTCCGGACGTCCGCCTGAGCGTCCGCGCGTTTCCGCGACTGCCGGCCGCTCCGCCGTCGCCCCCGGCGGCTCGCGCTGTTCCCCCGAGGTTCCGGAGCGACGGCCGTCGGACGGTTGTCCGGTTCGCAAGCCGCCGGCCCGTCGTGGACGGCTCGGACGGTCGTCCGAGCGTCCCGCCGCGATTTCCGTCCTGCTCCCCCGGCGATGTTCGATCAGGTGTTCGATTCGGTGAAGTGGGTGCCCGCCTTGATGTTGGCGAGGGTCGCCGCGTAGTGCGGGTTGGCCATCACGCCGAGGATGTTGCCGAACGGGTCGAGGACGCTCGCGGTGATGTAGCCGTTGCCGCCGTGGTCGCGGGGTGCGGCGTGGAGGGTCGCGCCGAGTTCCTGGAGTCGTTCGAGCGTGGCGTCCAGGTCGTCGACGGCCCAGTAGATGATCTGGCCCGCCGGGCCGCTCTTGACGTCCTGGGTGGCGTAGGCGCTGTTGATGATGCCGAGTTCGTGCTGGTAGTCGCCGAGGCGGTATTCGAGGTAGCCGCCGGGGACGCGGTAGTAGGGCTCGGTGCCGAGGAACCCGGTGTACCAGGCTTCGGCGGCGTCGAGGTCGTCGGCGTAGTAGCTGACGGTGGTGAAGCCTCGCAACATGGTGGGTCTCCCCCGGTTCGTGGACGGTCGTCCGCTGGTCGTTCGGTGTCTGTCGTGGACCAGTGTGCGGGGGTTAAGTGCTCACCTCTTGAGCACTTTTCCGGGGAGACTGTGGGTCATGCGTGCGGATCGTCTGGTGGCGGTGTTGTTGCTGATGCAGGCGCGTGGCCGGGTGACGGCGGCGGAGCTGGCGGCCGAGTTGGAGGTGTCGGTGGCGACGGCGCGGCGGGATCTGGAGGCGTTGTCGGCGGCGGGGATCCCGGTGTACCCGCAGGCGGGGCGTGGTGGTGGTTGGCGGTTGGTGGGGCGGGCGCGGACGGACCTGTCGGGGTTGTCGGCGGCGGAGGCGCAGGCGTTGTTCCTGCTGGTGGGGCCGGCGGCGGCGGTGTCGGGTGAGGCGAAGGCGGCGTTGCGGAAGTTGGTGCGGGCGTTGCCGGAGACGTTCCGGGCCGATGCGGAGGCGGCGGCGGACGCGGTGGTGCTGGATCCGGCGGGGTGGGGGCGGCAGGGGGTGGCGCGGTCGGGGGTGGTGGAGGTGTTGCAGGGGGCGGTGGTGCGGCGGCGGAGGGTGCGGTTGTCGTACGCGAAGCGGTCGGGTGAGGCGTCGGTGCGGGTGGTGGATCCGCTGGGGTTGGTGGAGAAGGGGGACGTCTGGTACCTGGTCGCGGGTTCGGCGGCCGGGCAGCGGACGTTCCGGGTGGATCGGGTGGTGGACGTGGTGGTGACCGAGGAGGAGGTGGTGCGGCCGGAGGGGTTCGAGTTGTCGGCCGCGTGGGAGGGGGTGGTGGCGGAGGTGGAGGGTCGGCAGACGGCGTCGGTGGCCGTGGTGGTGGTGCCGGCGCGGTTGGTGTCGGTGTTGCGCAACCAGTTCGGTCGGCATTGCGAGGTGGTGGAGGAGGTCGGGGGTCGGGCCCGGGTGCGGGTGTCGGCTCCGTCGCCGTTGATGATCGCGCAGCACTTGGCGGGGTGGGGTGCGGTGGTGGAGGTGGTGGAGTCGGAGGGGGTGCGGGTGGAGTTGGCGCGGTTGGGTGCGGAGTTGGTGGCGCGTTACGGGGTGTGAGGCGGGGTGTGAGGCGGGGTGTGGAGGTGGTCTCGGATGCGGTGGTGCATGGGTTTGTCGGCGAGGGCTTGGAGGGTGCGTTCGACGAGGTCGCTGAGGGGGTGCGGGAGTTCGGCGTCGAGTTGGCGGGTGGCGGCGTTGGTGGCGTCCCACTCGGCGTAGAGGGTGGGCAGCAGGGTTCGGGTGTGGTCGGTGAGGTGGACGATGCGTTGGCGGGCGTCGGTGCCGGGGTGGAGTTCGACGAGGCCGTCGCGGCGCATCTGGTTGGCGGTCTGGCTGATGGCGGAGTGGGTGACGCCGATGGTGGTGGCGAGTCGGCGGATGGATTGGGGGCCTTGGGTGTCGACCAGTCGGATGATCGGGGTGTAGCGGGGTCGGAAGCCGGGGAGGCCGAGGTCGGTGTAGGTGCGGGCGACGTCGCCGTCGAGTTGTTCGAGGAGGTGTCGCAGGCGGGTGCCGAGGAAGTCGGTGGTGGGGTTGTCGGCCACTCCCCTAATGTAACAGCGCTGTTGTAATTTGCCGCGCGGGTTCGTCGGCCGCGTGCTTCGTGGTGGGGTGGTGTGAGGGTGTATCCGGAGATCGAGCCTTACGAGCACGGGATGCTCGACGTGGGTGACGGGAACCTCGTGTACTGGGAGGTGTGTGGGAACCCGGACGGCAAGCCGGTGGTGGGTCTGCACGGTGGTCCGGGTACGGGCTGCTCCCCCGGTATGCGGCGGGAGTTCGACCCGTCGGCGTACCGGATCGTGCTGTTCGACCAGCGGGGGTCGGGGCGGAGCCTGCCGCACGCGGCGGACCACGGCACGGACTTGTCGGTGAACACGACGGCGCACCTGGTGCGGGACATCGAGTTGTTGCGGGAGCACCTGGGTGTCGAGCGGTGGATGGTGTTCGGTGGTTCGTGGGGGTGCACGTTGGGGTTGCACTACGCGGAGTTGTTCCCGGAGCGGGTGACGGAGATCGTGATGGTGGCGATCACGTCGGGCCGGTATTCGGAGATCGAGTGGCTCTACGGCGGGTTGGGGCAGTTCTTCCCGGAGGAGCACGAGCGGTTCCGGCGTGGTGTGCCGGAGGGGTCGGCGGACCTGGTGGCGGCGTACCACGGGTTGCTCAACGACGCGGATCCGGCGGTGCGGCAGAAGGCGGCGGACGACTGGTGCGCGTGGGAGGGGTCGATCGTGTCGATGGACCCGGATTACACGCCGGGGCCGCGGCAGTCCGATCCTCGGTGGCGGCACGCGTTCGCGCGGATCACGGCGCACTACTTCCACCACTTCGCGTGGTTGGAGGACGGTCAGGTGTTGCGGGACATCGGCCGGTTGCACGGGATTCCGGCGGTGTTGGTGCACGGCCGGCTGGACATGCAGGGTCCGTTGCGGACGGCGTGGGAGTTGGACCGGGCGTGGCCGGACGCGGAGCTGGTGGTGGTGCACGGTGCGGCGCACAGCGTCCAGGACGGCGGGATGATGGAGGCGGTGCTGGCGGCGACGGACAAGTTCGCGCGTCGCCGGTAGGTTTCGCGCGTCGCCGTAGGCGTGGTGGGGAGGTTCGCCGGTGTCGGCGGGCCTCCCCTTCGTCGTGGGGCGGCGGTGCCGCTCCCCGTCGTCGGTGTCCGGTCGGCCTGTTCAGGCGGGCTGCCAGATGTGGGTGGTGCGCTGGTCGGTGCCTTCGAGGTCGTGCGGGACGGGCACGCGGTAGGTGGCGACGTGGTGGAAGCCGTCGCGGGGGCGGTGGGCGCGTTGGGGGTCGCCGACCAGGACGGTGGCGCCGCGTCGGTGGGCGCGGTGCAGGAAGGGCAGGACGCGGGCGGCCATGTCGCGGTCGTAGAAGACGTCTCCGGCGAGGACGACGTCGTGTTCGGGGTCGGTGTCGAGCAGGTCGGCGATGACGATGTCGAGGGTGACGTGGTTGGTCTCGGCGTTGAGGGCGATGGCGGTGCCGGCGAGGGGGTCGACGTCGTTGGCGGTGACGGTGGCGGCTCCGGTGGTGGCGGCGGCGATGGCGACGAGTCCGGAGCCGGAGGCGAGGTCGAGCACGTGCCGGCCGGTGGTGGTGGCGGGGTGGTCGAGGAGGTGGCGGGCGAGGGCTTGGCCGCCTGCCCAGGGGAAGGCCCAGAAGGGCGGGTCGGGTCGGCCGGTGTGCTCCCAGAGCGCGGTGATGTCGGTGGCGGTGTGCAGCCGGATCTCGGGGGCGAGCGGGACCGGTCGGGCTGTGGTGTGGTGGTGGACGAAGTCCCGCACGGTCAGGCCGCGCCGGCCTGGCGGGGTTCGTCGAGGTCGCGGCACAGGGTGTCGAGGGAGAGTCCGACGGCCTCGGCGAGGGCGGCGACGGTGAAGAAGGCGGGGGTGGGGATCCGGCCGCGTTCGATCTTGCGGAGGGTTTCCACGGAGATGCCGGCGGCGGTGGCGATCTGGACCATGCTGCGGTCGCCGCGGGCGTTGCGGAGGGCTTCGCCGAGGCGTTCGCCGCGGGCGTGGTCGGAGGGGGTGAGTGGTTGGCGCACCATGTTGTGATAGTAATACCGGTATAACTATCACGGTTGGGAGCAGTCAGGTGATCGAGCTGAAATCCCCTTCGGAGCTGGACGCGATGCGCGTGGCCGGCCTGGTCGTCGCCGACGCCCTCGCCGCGGTCCGCGACCACGCCCGGGTCGGGGTGTCGCTGCTGGAACTGGACGAGGTGGCGGCCGGCGTCGTCCGGGGCGCGGGCGCGGGCTCGTCGTTCCTGGGCTACCAGCCGTCGTTCGCGACCACCCCGTTCCCCGGCTACATCTGCGCGTCGGTGAACGAGGTGATCGTGCACGGCATCCCCACCGGCTACCGGCTGCGCGAGGGCGACCTGGTCAGCATCGACTGCGGCGCGCACGTCGACGGGTGGCACGGCGACTCGGCGATCAGCTTCGTCGTCGGCCGGGCGGCCCCGGCGGACCTGGCGCTGATCGAGACCGCCGAGCGGGCGCTGGCCGCCGGGATCGCGGCGGCGGTGCCGGGCGCGCGGCTGGGCGACGTGTCGGCGGCGGTCGGCCGGATCGGGCGGGCCGCCGGGTACGGGATGCCGTCGGACTTCGGCGGGCACGGGATCGGCCGGGCGATGCACGAGTCGCCGGGCGTGCCGAACGAGGGCAGGCCGGGGCGCGGGCTCACGCTGCGGGCCGGGATGGCGATCGCGATCGAGCCGATGTTCCACGCGGGCGGGCGCGACGCGTACTACGAGGCCGAGGACGGCTGGTCGCTGGTGACCTCGGACGGCAGCCGGGCCGCGCACGTGGAGCACTCGGTGGCGGTCACCGACGACGGTCCGCGCGTGCTGACCGCGCCCCGCCTTCCCGCCGCGTCGGCCACTTCCTGACGGCGTGACCGACGCGGTGACCGTTCAGAGGGCGGCCGGGGGCTTGGCGTACCAGCCGACGATGACGCCGACCAGGTGAACGATGTTCTGCGTCCGCATGATCGGGGCGGAGGCGTTGGGCTCGAAGTCCGCGTCCGCCTCGGTGGCACGCCACAGCGACGTCTCGGCGACCGGCACCGCGGTGTGCCGGTCCAGTCGTCGGAAGAACTCGGTGACGTCGTCGAGTTCGACGGGGTTCTCGCGGGTCCTCAGCTCGCGGAAGACTCCGCCGAGGACCCGCCACATGCCGACCGACCCGAGCAGCGACGAACGGCGCAGCTCCTGCGACAACGTGAGTTCTCCGGCTCGGCGTTCGGCCTCCGCGTCCTCTTCGGTGATCTCCGCGAGCGCGGAGAACGCCCGGGAGACGACATCCAGGAAGTCCTTGACCTGCTCGATGACCTGACCGTCGGTCAGCGTCTGCTCCGCCTTCTTGCTGATCCGGCCGCCTGCACCGGCGATCACGGCGCGCGTGATGTCGGCTACGTGCTTGGCACCCATCAGGTTCGGGTTCTTCTGGGTCATCCGGTCCTGTTCGGCGTCCACCCGGCCTTTGAGCAGCGGGTGGTCGATGACGTCGGACAGGGTGCGGTTCGCGACCTTGTAGTTGTCGAAACGCGCACGTACTGCACTGCTGATGCCCTTGGCGTTGTCGGCCACGTCCACGAACATCTGCTGGGCTTTGATCGGGTCCGGCTCGACGTAGATGTCCAGGCCGACGTACTCGGTCTTGAGCCGGTTCATCTGGCCGATCAGCTTTTCGCGGTCGGCTTGGAGTTTGGCGGCCTTGTCCACGCTCACCTTGCGCGCCATCTCCCGATCGATTGCCCCGATGGCGTCGGTGATGCGCTTCTTCTCGATGGAGACGCCGAGGATGCGGTGCTGGCCGTCGATCGTGCGCAGCGACGAGATGCCGCCGATCGCCCACGGGACGGTGAGGTAGCCGACGGCCCCCTGCTCGTCGACCTTCTCGAAGAGGCATCCGCCGCTGTCCCTGGCCAGCAGTGCGGGTGCCACCCAGTCCTGTTTCTGGTCCAGGTACTGGCCGAACTGCCGGGCGTGCAACCGGTCGACCTTGCGGTTGTCCTTGTCCACGTTGTTCGGGTCCGGCACCGGGAGGATCGTCGGCAGGTCCAGCAGCGGCACGCGGGTGGTGAACACGGCACGACCGCCCTGCGTGGTCCTGATTGCGAGATAGGTGCTGGAATCCTGGGGCTTCGACAGGCGCAACGGATCGACGTTGATGGACATGGCAACCCCCTGACTACGGCGGCCAACTTCTTGTCGGCGGCGACAAGAAGCAAAAGTAGGAGCGTTGTTCTAAGAGTGTCAAATTCGACCCCAAAATTGCGGACAAGGTCCGGCGGCTATCGGATATCCCGCCGGGCGCACCGCAATCATGCGGATTTGGCACCCGCTTTGTTCTCGTATGCCGGGGCCGTTCGGGCAGGCCCACGGCCCGACGCCGGGTCACAGGCCGCCGGCGACGCGCAGGACCGCGCCGGTGGTGAAGGAGGCGTCGTCGCCGAGCAGCCAGGCGATCGCGGCGGCGATCTCGTCGGGTTGCGCGGCCCGGCCCAGCGGGATCGCGGAGGCGACGCGGTGCGGCCGGTCGGGCATGCCGGACAGCTCGTGGATTTCGGTGTGCACGGTGCCGGAGGCGACGGCGTTGACGCGGATGCCGCGCGGGCCCAGTTCCTTGGCCAGGCCGACGGTCATGGCGTCGACTGCGGCTTTGCTCGCCGCGTAGTGCACGTACTCCCCCGGGCTGCCCAGGGTGGCCGCCGCCGAGGACACCGAGACGATCGCGCCGCCGCGCTCCAGGTCCCGGGCGGCGCGGCGGGCGCACAGCAGCGCGCCGGTCACGTTGACGTCGATCACCCGTCGCAGGTCGGCGACGGTGGTCTCGGCCAGGGGGCCGGCCTGGCTGGTGATCCCGGCGTTGACGACCACTCCGGTGACCTGGCCGAGGGTCGCGGCGGCGTCGAACAGGGCGTCCACGTCGTCGGGCGAGGACACCTCGGCCCGCACGGCGAGCCCGCCCACCTCGGCGGCCAGTTCGCGGGCCTGGTCGGCGGCCGCGCGGTAGCCGATCACCACCCGGTGGCCCGCCGCCGCGAGCCGGCGCACGGTGGCCGCGCCGATCCCCCGGCTGCCGCCGGTCACGACCGTCAGTCGGTCAGCCATGTCACGACCTCCGCTTCCACGACGTCGAGTCCCGAGACGAGCACGTGCGGCAGCCCCGGCACGTCGACCAGCCTCGAACCGGGCACGGCGGCGTGCAGGCGGTCCTGGACGGGCCGGAACGCGGGGTACTCGTGTTCGCCGCGCACGACGAGCAGCGGCGCGGTGAGCCGGTGGGCGCGGGCGAGCACGTCCAGCGGTTCGGCGGCCGCGGTGGCGGCGGGGGTCCACCGGTAGGTGTCGAGGTGGCCGGCGTCGAGCGACGCCCGGACCACGGCCTGGACGGTCACGGCCGGGTTGAGTGCCGCGATGCGGCGCACCGGCACGGTGTCGGCGAGGGCGGTGAGCAGGGCGATGTGGCCGCCGGCCGAGCCTCCGACGACGTCGATCGGGCCGGCGTCGCAGCCCAGTTCGGCGCGCAGGGCCGCCACGACCGGTTCGACGGCGGCGACGGCGTCGGAGACCAGGGGCGCGTACCAGTCGGCCACGGGGTCGCCGTCGGGCGGGCGTTGCGGCAGCGGCAGGTAGACCCGCCACGCGTCCAGCCCGGTCAGGGGCAGCGCCCGCGCCATGCCCTGGGGTGTGCCGGGTTCGCCGATCAGGTGCCAGACCAGCACCAGTCGTCGCCCGGTCGCCGGCGGCAGCGCCACGTACGGGACGCCGGCCGCGGTCCCGGTGATCGTCATGGTCCGAACCTACGGCCCGCGTGCGTCGCGCGTCTGCCGGTGTCCGGATGCGGCGCGGGGGTCACGACGCGCGCCGTTCGCGGTGCCGGGCCACCTGGAGCCGGTTCGCGCAGCGGGTCGAGCAGTAGCGGCGGCGGCCGTTGCGGGAGGTGTCGACGTAGACGGTGCCGCAGCCCTCACGTCCGCAGCGGCCGAGCCGGTCGGGTTCCTCGCACACGACGTGCGCCAGGCCCGCTGCGGTGAACGCGCGCACGCGGACGAGGGTCGGCGCGGTCTCGGGCGCGAAGTGCAGGTGCGGCGGGCGGTCGTCGTGGGTGGAGATGTAGGGGCGTGCGGCGGTCTCGGCGAGCAGCGCGTTCGTGTGCGCCACCCGGTCGACGGTGCCCGCGAACACCGGTTCGAGCCGGCGCGCCCACGCGACGAGCCGGCGTGCCTCGGGTGCGCTCAGCGCGCCGACCGGCTTGTAGCGCTGGTCGCGCAGCACCGCCAGCAGGTCGTCGGCGGTGCTGTCCGGGGCGGCGTTGACCAGTGCGGCGGCCAGTTGCGCGGCCGTCCCGCCGTAAGGGTTGAAATGCACTGAACCATGACATCACGCTGACGGGTGTGATCACCAGATGCCCGTGCTGCGGCTGGCCCGCCTCCGAACCCGCCTACCCCGCGTCCACCCACGGCCGCGTCTCCTACGTGCGCTGCGTGTGCGGCGTGTGGCTGGTGTTGGACGCGGGACGGGTGGTGGCGACGGCCGGCGCGCCAAGATCGGCTAAGGTCCCGTCCCCGTGACGACCCGCCGCGCGACGACCCGCCGTGAACTCCTGTGCGACACCGTGATCTCCGTCCTGGCCGCCGAGGGCGGCAGAGGGCTCACGCACCGCGCGGTGGACCGGGCGGCGGGCGTGCCGGAGGGGACCGCGAAGAACTACTTCCCGACCCGGGAGTCGCTGCTGGAGGCCGCCGCCGGGCGGATGACCGACCTGCACGCCGAGGCCGTCGCCCGGCTGGCGGCCACCACGCCGCAGGACATCTCCCCGGCCGAGGTCGCCGAGCTGTACCCGGCGCTGCTGCGCCGGGCGGTCGCCGACGACCCGACCCAGCTGCTGGCCATGGTCGAGCTGTACCTGGAGGCGGTGCGGCGGCCCGGGGTGCGCGAGGCGCTGGGGCGGATGGTGGTGTCCAACGCCGAGGCCGGCGCCGGCCTGCACCGCGCGGCGGGGCTGCCGTCGTCGGCCCGTGACGCCGGGCTGCTCGACGCCTACTTCCTCGGGGTCGCGGTGTCGCTGCTCGCGCTGCCCGGCGAGGCGCTGCGCGCCACCGGTCTGGACGACCCGTACGCGCTCGGGCTCGGGCTGTTCAAGTCCGCCGTGCCCGCCGTGGCCCGCGCCCGGCCCGGCTCGCAGGCCCAGGCCGGCTGACCGGGGGCCGCCGATGGCGGTGTCACCGGTGTCGGCGCTGCCCTAGGTTGGGCACGACACCCGACCACACCCCCGGGGGCACCTTGTGACCAGCGGCGAAACGGACCCCACCGCGACACCCGTCGACGAGGGGGCGCAGCGCGATCCCGCAGAGGTCGAGGCGTCCGCTCCCGTGGAAGCGGTGGAGTTCTCGGACGTCCTGGGCAGCGGCGGGTCCCACCTCCTCCGCTGAGGGGCGGCGCGCGACTCAGTGCATGACGCGGTGGCCGAAGCGGACGCCGCCGAACTCGGCCGCCTCGCCGATCAGCGCCGAGTTCACGTCCGTCCAGCCCCGGAACCAGGACCGGGAGAACACCGCGTCCTGGTGGAACACCACCTCGCCGAACAGGGCGCGGCCGCCGAAGAACACGTCGGCGAAGTCCGCGGACCCGCCGAACTCGGCCCGCCGCAGGTCCGCGCGCCCGGAGATCTTCGCCGCCCGCAGCCGGGCCTCGCGCGCCACCTGCACCCCCGAGAACGCCAGGTTGCCGGTGAACACCGCCAGCGCCGCCGACACCGACCGGGCGAACAGCGCGTCGGTGAACACCGCGTGCCGCAGGAACCGTGCCCCGTCGAAGCTCGCCTCGCCGGTCACCGTCATCGCGCCGAACCGGGCGTCGCCGACGAACACCGCCCCGGTGAAGTCGATCTCGCCCACCCGGCAGCCCGACAGGTCGAAGTCCACCAGGATCGCGCCCGCCGCGCGCACGTCCATCCCGGGCCAGTAGTCCTCGCCCGGCCGCAGGTGCGCGACCAGCTCGCGCTGCACGGCCGTGCGCCACGGCGAGTCCAGCCCCCGGCTCACCCCGCCGCGCAGCGCCGCCGACCACGTGTCCACCACGTCCTGGCGGCGGCGCGGCAGCGTGCGGCCGATCTCGGCGAGCAGCAGCAGGCCCTCGCGCTCGCCCGCCCGGAACCGCCGGTTGGCCTCGCGCCACACCGACACCGGTGTCGGGCCGCCCCCGGTGCGGCGGCGCGCGTGCTCGTCCAGCAGAGTGTCGGCCTGGGACCGCCGGTGGTGCCGCACCACGACGGCGGCGACCACCAGCGCGACCGCCAGCCACATGACCCACGTCGGCATGACACCGATCATGCCCTGACTCGGATACGTCGGCGTACGTAGTCCCCGTCACCGCTTCGGAACGGACGCCGTGAGACGCCGCCGCGTGGAGCATCGGGTGGCATGAGCACTCCCGAAAGCGCGGTGCGGGCCTCCGACCGCGAACGCGAACACGTCGTGACCCGGCTGCGCGAGGCGGTCGGCGAAGGCCGGCTGACCCTCGCCGAGGCCGACGAGCGCATCGCCGCCGCCTACGCCGCGGTGCACCGCGCCGAACTCGCGCCCCTCACCCTCGACCTGCCCCGACCGGCCGCGCCCGCCGCCGTCCCGGACGGCCCGGACCGGGTGCCGCGGCGCGGCCCGTCCGGGCGGCGGCCGCCGCTGCCCGCCGTGATCGGGGTGCTGCTGCTGATCGCCTGGATCGCCTCGCCGCTGCCGTTCCCGTGGCCGGTGCTGCTGGTGGTGTTCCTCGTGGCCCGGCTGCGCAACCGGCACAGCGCGCGTCACCGGCCGACCTGACCCGTCCTGCCCTAGGGTGCGGCCATGGACCTGACCGACGCGTGCTTCGCGGGCGCCGCCCGACAGGCCGAGCTGCTGCGCTCGGGCGAGCTGCGCGCCCACGACCTGGTCGCCGAGTGCCTGCGCCGCATCGACCGGCACGACCGGGACCTCAACGCGTTCCGGCTCGTGTTCGCCGAGCAGGCCCTCGACACCGCGCGGCGGGCCGACGCCCGGCGCGCCTCGGGCGAGGACGCGCCGCTGCTCGGCGTGCCCGTCGCGGTCAAGGAGGACCTCGCCGTCGCGGGCCTGCCCACCACCACCGGCACCGCCGCGGTCGACCGGGTCGCCGACGCGGACAGTGCCGTCGTGGCCCGGCTGCGCGCCGCCGGGGCCGTGGTCGTCGGCCGCACCCGGATGCCCGAACTCGGGCTGTGGCCCTACACCGAGAGCAGCTGGGCCGGCGCGACCCGCAACCCGTGGTCGGCCGGGCACTCGCCGGGCGGGTCCAGCGGCGGGTCGGCCGCCGCCGTGGCCGCCGGGCTGGTCGGGGCCGCGATCGGCACCGACGGGGCCGGCTCGGTGCGCATCCCCTCGGCGTGCACGGGCCTGTTCGGGCTCAAGCCGCACCGCGACCACGTGCCGCTGGACGGGCCGGTGTGGGGCGGTCTGGTCGCCGCCGGACCGATCACCCGGCACGTGCGCGACGCCGCGCTGCTGCTCGACGTCATGGCCCCCGGCCACGGCCACGCGGCCGCCGTCGCCGCCGACCCGCGCCCGCTGCGCGTCGCGGTGTCCCTGCGCCCGTGGGGCCCCGGCATCCCGGTCGCGGGCGAGGTCCGCGACGCCGTGCTGGACACCGCCGGGCTGCTCACCGACCTCGGTCACGACGTCACCCGCCTGGACCCGGAGATGCACGACCTCGCGGGCTCCACCGGGTTCGCCGCCCGCTACCTGCACAGCGCCGCCGAGGCCGAGGCCGCGCTGGAGCACCCCGACCGGCTCGACCGGCGCACCCGCCAGGTCGCCGCGCTCGGCCGCGCGCTGCCCGCCGGGGCCGTGCGGGCCGCGCTGGACCAGGCCGACGGGCTCACCGCCCACGCCAACCGGGTGTTCGCCGACCACGACCTGCTGCTCACCCCGGTGCTCACCCGGCCGCCGCTGCGGGTGGGCGAGTGGCGGCGGCGCGGCACCGTGCCCGCCCTGCTCGCCGCCGCCCGGATGACCACGTTCCTGCCGCTGTGGAACATCGCGGGCAACCCGGCCGCCGCCGTCCCCGCCGGGCACACCGGCACCGGGCTGCCGCTGGCCGTCCAGCTCGTCGGCGCCGCCCACGCCGAGAACACCGTCCTGGCCGTCGCCGCCCAGCTCGAACGCGCCCGCCCGTGGACCGACCGCCGCCCGCCCGACCACACCGACTGACCGCGCCGACCGACCGCCCCGGGGGCTTCAGATCCCGCGTTCGGCCAGCCAGGCGAGCAGTTCGGCCAGCGCGCGCGGGTCGGTGTCGCGGCGCGCCTCGGCCAGCACGTCCGCGCGCAGCGCCGCCCACCCGCCCGTCCCGGACGCCAGGCCGTGCAGGCGCAGGTAGGTCTCCACCGACGGGTGCGCCAGGAACGCCCGGCGACGCCACCACACCGCCCGCTCCCGCCACCCCAGCCGCAGGCACTCGTCCACCGCCAGGTCCACCAGCCGGCCCGCCGCGCCCCGGCCGCCGGTCGCGCGCAGGCCCCGGCCGACCCAGTCCAGCGCGTCCTCGGTGCGCCCGGCGTCGCGCAGCACGGTCGCCACCTGGAGGTAGTGCCAGCCCGACGACAGGTCCCGCGCCAGCACCAGGACCTGCAAGTCCACGTCGCCGACGTGCTCGGCCAGCTCCTCCATCACCCGCAGCAGCGCCCACCGCTCCCGGTCGTAGCGGCCGGTCCGGCCGAACTCGATCACCGGCAGCTTCGAGAACCGGGCCACCGCCTCCGTCCGGTAGCGGGCCAGCCCCTCCGCGCCCAGCGCCGCCGCGTACGGGGCCAGCCGCACCTCCGGCGGCTCGGCGAACCCGGTCTGCACGTGCAGCAGCCAGTCCGCCAACCCCGCCGGCGTCGGCGGGTCCGAGCCGCACGCCACCGCGTGCAGGTCGAGCACCCGGTCCACCAGTTCGCACAGCGCCGCCCGGTGCGGCCGGTGCCGGGACGCGCCCGCCACCAGCAGCTCGGCGACCTCCTCGGCCACCCGCCGCGCCCCCGGGCCCGCGAGCACCAGCGCGGACAGGTCCGCCACGGCCGCCGCCAACCCGTTCCAGCGCTCGACCCACGGCAGATCGGACCGGTCCAACCAGAAATTCACTCGATCGGGTAACGGGGGCACCGGCACATCCAACCGCACCGACCCCTACCCCGGCGATGCTCCACCCCGGTGCCCGCCGGTGATCACCATCGCGGAACGAAACGGGGCGATCGGCCGAAAGCGGCCGATCGCCCCACCAGACCCGAAAAACGCGGAAACCGCGGCAAACTACTCGTGCGGCTGCTCCGCCTCGCCCGGTGCCCCGGCCGGCGTGGCACCCGCGATCCCCGGCACGCCCGAGGCACCCGTCAACCCGGCGCGCTCCACGCCCGGCTCCACCGACACCGGCCGGTGCGTGCCCAGCGGACCGGGCACCTCCTGGCGCGCCACGGCCTCCGCCGCCCGCACCGCCTCGGCCACCGCCGGGTCCGGCGCGGTGTCGAACCAGTCCGCCACCGACGGGTCGTCCTCCTCCGGCGCGGACCGCACCGGCTCGTCGGCGGGCGGCTCGTAGCGGAACACGCCGTCCTCGCCGGGCGCGCCCAGCATCCGCGCGAAACCCTCCAGCGCCTTGCCGTAGTCCGACGGCACCAGCCACACCTTGTTCGCGTCGCCCTGCGCCATCTGCGGCAGCGTCTGGAGGTACTGGTAGGCCAGCACCTCCGGGGTCGGCTTGCCCGCCTTGATCGCCGCGAACACCTTCTCGATCGCCTTGGCCTGGCCCTGCGCCTGGAGGTAGCGGGCCGCCCGCTCGCCCTGCGCCTTGAGGATCCGGGACTGCCGCTCCGCCTCGGCGGACAGGATCGCCGCCTGCTTCGCGCCCTCCGCCGAGAGGATCGCGGCCTGCTTCTGGCCCTCCGCGGACTTGATCGCCGACTCCCGCTGGCCCTCCGCGGTCAGGATCATCGCGCGCTTCTCCCGGTCCGCGCGCATCTGCTTCTCCATCGAGTCCTGGATCGACGGCGGCGGGTCGATCGCCTTGAGCTCCACCCGCGCCACCCGGATGCCCCAGCGCCCGGTCGCCTCGTCGAGCACCCCGCGCAGCTGGTTGTTGATCTGGTCGCGGGAGGTCAGCGTCTCCTCCAGGCTCATCCCGCCGACCAGGTTGCGCAGCGTCGTGGTCGCCAACTGCTCCACGCCGACGATGTAGTTGGAGATCTCGTACACCGCCGCGCGCGGGTCGGTCACCTGGAAGTAGACGACCGTGTCGATGGACACCGTCAGGTTGTCCTGGGTGATCACCGGCTGCGGCGGGAACGACACCACCTGCTCGCGCAGGTCGATCCGGGCCCGGACCCGGTCGAAGAACGGGAACAGGATGTTCAGGCCCGGCGCGGCGGTCGTGCGGTAGCGGCCCAGCCGCTCGATCACCGCGGCCGTCGCCTGCGGGATCACCAGCACCGACTTGACGGCGACGATCAGCACGAACAGCACCAGGACCGCGACGACGATCAACGTGGTGGTCAACTCAGATTCCGTCCCTTCCCACTTCAGGACCCGGACATCACCACGGCGGTCGCGCCCGAGATCTCGACAACTGTGACTTCGGCGCCCGGTTCGAGGACCGTGTGGTCCAGCGACCGCGCCGACCACACCTCGCCGCCGATGCGCACCCTACCGCCGTGCGCGTCCACTGTGGACACCACGATCGCGGTGCCGCCGACCAGCGCCTGCGCGCCCGACTTCAGCTCGTGCCCGGCGGTCAGCCTGCGCTTGAGCGCCGGCCGCGCGCCCACGATCAGGCCCAGCGCGGCCACCCCGAACGCCACCGCCGCGACCACCTCGCCCACGCCCAGCGCCGACACCCCGGCCGCGCCCAGCGCCGCGACGCCGAGCATGACCAGCACGAAGTCGCCGGAGAGGATCTCGGCGGCCACCAGCAGCACCCCGAGCACCAACCAGATCAACGCGGCCACACGACCATCCTCGCACCCCGGGAGCCCGGGGAGGTCACGGACGGTCGAGGTCCGGCTCGGTGACGAAGTCGATCAGCCGCTCCACCGCGCCGATCAGCGGCGTCTCCAGGTCCCGGAACCCCGCCACCGCGGCCAGCACCCGCCGCCAGCCCTCCCAGGTCTCGCCCCAGCCCAGCGCCGCGCACACGCCCTCCTTCCACGGCGTGCCGCGCGGCACCACCGGCCACGCGGCGATCCCGACCGACGCCGGCTTCACCGCCTGCCAGATGTCCACGTACGGGTGACCGGTGACCATCACGTGCGGGTCGCGCACCTCGGCGACCAGCCGGGACTCCTTCGAACCCGCCACCAGGTGGTCGACCAGCACGCCCAGCCGGCGGTGCGGCCCGGTGCCGAACCCGGCCACCCGCCCGGCCAGCACGTCCACGCCGTCCAGCGGCTCCACCACGACACCCTCGACCCGCAGGTCGTGGCCCCACACCCGCTCCACCAGCTCGGCGTCGTGCAGGCCCTCGACCCAGATCCGGCTGTCCCTGGCGGTGCGGGCGCGCAGCCCCTCGACCTTCACCGAGCCCGACGCCGACACCGCGCGCGCCGGGGCCGCCGGGGCCGCCGGGCGGACCAGCGTCACCGGTTTGCCGTCGAGCAGGAACCCGGCGGGCAGCAGCGGGAACAGCCGCTCCCGGCCGTGCCGGTCCTCCAGCACGACCTTGCCGTACTCGAAGCGCACCACCGCGCCGCAGAACCCCGACGCCGGGTCCTCCACGACCAGGCCCGGTTCGGCCGCGACCTCGGGCACCTTCCGCTTCCTCGGCCCCGCCAGCACGTCCCGCCCGTAGTCCTGTGATCGCACGACCCGCGACGCTAGCGGCTCACCCGGTCGGATGACCCGCAGGCGCGCCGACCGGGCCGGAGCCGGGCGGCGGATCTAGGCGTCCAGGCGGAGGATGAACTCCTCGACCTCCTCGCCGCGCCCGTCGGCGAACCCCACGTCCTCGCCGACCGCGACGAACCCGCACTTGTCCAGCACCCGCAGCGACCCCAGGTTGTCCACCGCGGCCCGCGCGTACAGCGGGCGCAGCGGGTCCGACGCCAGGTACTCGGTCAACGCCGCCGTGGCCAGGCCCAGACCCCAGTAGGCGCGGTCGATCCAGTAGGTCACCTCGGGCTCGCCGAACTGGTGGAACCGCGCCACGTGCCCCACCACCCGGCCGTCGAACTCGATCGTGCGGGTCACCACGGTGTCGTCGGCCAGGATCCGCGCCCAGCGCACCAGGAACGCCGCCCGGTCGGTCGGGTCGGCCGCGCCGAACGCCGCCATCCGGTTGGCCTCGGGGTCGAGTTGGTGCTCGAAGAACACCAGCACGTCGGACTCGGTCACCTCGCGGAGTCGAACACTGCTCACCCGGCCGATTAGACCACCGTCAGAACGCCGGCCACGGTATTGACGGCCACTCGTTCGACGGTTCGGGGTACACGCCCGCCGCCAGCAGCTTGTCCACCCGCTCGGTCAGCGCCCGCACCTCCGCGCGGGTCAGGTGCTCGTGCAGCTCCTCGCCCAACGGGCCGTCCAGCCCCGAGCGCAGCCGGCGCAGCGCCTCCACCGCGTCGGCGGGCAGCGCCTCGCCCAGCCACCCCCACAGCACCGTGCGCAGCTTGTCGTCGGAGTGCAGGCAGATGCCGTGGTCCACACCGTAGACCGCGCCGTCGTCGGCGTGCAGCACGTGGCCGCCCTTGCGGTCGGCGTTGTTGACCACCGCGTCGAACGCCGCCATCAGCCGCACCCTCGGGTGGTCGGCGTGCACCAGCACCGCCGGGTCGCCGAACCGGTCGTGCGCGCGCAGCACCGAACGCCACCCCGGCCGCACCCGGTCCACCGCGACGATGTCCACCAGGTCGTCGTCCTCGCGGGTGTCCACCCACAGCTGCACCATGCCCGGCCCGAACGGGCCCGCGCGCAGCACCGTCGGCGGCACCAGGCCGAACCCGGCCGCCTCCGACACCAGGTAGGTGGCCACCTCGCGGCCGGCGAGCGTGCCGTCGGGGAAGTCCCACAGCGGGCGCTCGCCGCGCACCGGCTTGTACACGCACTGCGCGGTCACGCCGTCCAGGCCGATCGTGCACAGCAGCGTCGCGTTGGACGCGTCGACCAGCCTGCCCCGCACCTCGATCCGGCCGCGGCCGAGCAGGTCCAGGACGCCCTCGTCACCGGGCCGCACGCCGAGGTCAGCCCTCGTCCGCGCGCCGGTAGCCGTTCTGCCGGGGGCAGACGTGGCCCTCGGGGTCCAGCGGCTCCGAGCACAGCGGGCACGGCTTGCGGCCCGCGCGCACCACCCGGTCGGCGCGTTCGGCGAACGCCCGCGCCTCCACCGGCGACAGGAACACCCGGACCGCGTCCGGGCCCTCCTCGGTGTCGTCGAGGACCACGGCCTCGTCGACCTCCTCCTCGGTGATCGCGAGCAGCTCGATGACGACCGCGCGGGACTCGGCGTCCCAGCCCAGCCCCATCGTGCCGACCTTGAACTCCTCCTCGACCGGCGGCGTGAGGGGTTCGGTGTCCCGGAGGTCGTCGGGTACCGCCTCGGGGACGTCCGCGCCGAACCGCCGGTGCACCTCCTCCAGCAGCGAGCCGATGCGCTCGGCGAGGACGGCGACCTGTTGCTTCTCCAGCGCCACGCTGACCAGCCGGGCCTCCTCGGAGGCCTGCAGGTAGAACGTGCGCTCGCCAGGTTGCCCGACGGTGCCGGCGACGAACCGGTCGGGCTGGCGGAATACGTGGATGACCCGTGCCATGACAACAACGACCCTAGGCCACGCGGACAAGATCGGCAGCCCTCCCCCCTGGCATTGCGTCATCTGTGGAGATCGGCCCGGAGCCGATCGGCGCTGACCGGCCCGGCGGGACGGGTACTAGGGTCGCGTCCGTGGTGAAGATCGCACCGTACGGAACATGGACATCGCCCATCGGGGCGGCCGACGCGGCCGCCGCCGGTGGCGGCCTGCACTGGGTCGACCTGCACCGGGGTCGGGTCTGGTGGGCCGAGGGACGCCCCGCGCAGGGCGGCCGGGTCGCGCTGGTGCGCGACGGACAGGACCTGCTGCCGCCGCCGTGGAACGCGCGCAACCGCGTGCACGAGTACGGCGGGCGGCCGTGGGTGGTGCTGGACACACCGGAGGGTGAACGCGTCGCGTTCACCAACTGGGACGACCAGCGCGTCTACCTGTTCGACCCGGACGACCCCGACCCGGTGCCGATCAGCCCCGAACCCGGGCGCCGGCACGGCGTCCGCTACGCCGACCTCACCGCCGGGCCCGCCGGCGAGGTGTGGTGCGTGCGCGAGACCGTCACCGGCGACGCCCGCACCGACGTCCGCCGCGACCTGGTGGCGCTGCCGGTCGACGGGTCCGGGCCGCGCGTGCTCGCCGCCAGCCACCACTTCATGTCCGGCCCCCGGCTGTCGCCGGACGGCACCCACTTCGCGTGGATCGGCTGGAACCACCCCGACATGCCGTGGGACGGCACGGAGCTGTGCGTCGCCGAGGTCGGCTCCGACACCCACCGGGTGCTCGCCGGCGGGCCGCGCGAAGCGGTCTGCCAGGTCGAGTGGGAAGGCCGCGACCTGCTCGCGCTGACCGACCCCGACGGCTGGTGGAACCTGTTCCGGATCTCGCTGGACGGGACGAAGCGGAACCTCGCGCCCTGCCAGGAGGAACTCGGCGGCCCGATGTGGCGGCTGGGCAACCGCTGGTTCGCGGCCCTCGACCAGGGCCGCTACCTGGTGCTGCGCTCCGGCGCGCTGGCCGTGCTCGACGAGCGCAGCGGCACGGTGACCGACGTCGAGGTCGACCTGCCGGTGTGGCAGGCGCACCTGGCCGTGTACGGCGGGGTCGTGGTCTCCGGCGCGTCCGGGCCGCGCGAGGAGGCCACCGTGGTCACCCTCGACCTGTCCACCGGCGAGCTGACCCGGCTCACCGAGCCGCCCGCGTCGCTGCCGCCCGCCGACTACCTGCCGGTGCCCGAGCAGCGGGTGTTCACCGGCCCGGACGGGCAGGACGTCCCGGCCTACGTCTACCCGCCCACCAACCCCGGGTTCGCCGGGCCCGACGACGAGCGCCCGCCCTACGTGGTGCACGTCCACGGCGGCCCCACCGGCCGGTCCGCGCCCGTGCTCGACGTCGACATCGCCTACTTCACCAGCCGCGGCGTCGGTGTCGTGTCGGTCAACTACGGCGGCTCCACCGGCTACGGCCGGGCGTTCCGCGAGCGGCTGCGCGAGCAGTGGGGCGTGGTCGACGTCAACGACTGCGCCGCGGTCGCGCAGGCGCTGGCCGACGAGGGCACCGCCGACGGCGCGCGGCTGGGCATCCGGGGCGGCTCCGCCGGCGGCTGGACCTCGGCGGCGTCGATGACCACCGTCAAGACCTACCGGTGCGGCATGGTCGCGTTCCCGATCCTGGACCTGCGCGGCTGGACCGGCGACGGCGGCGAGACCCACGACTTCGAGTCCCGCTACGTCGAGGGCCTGGTCGGGGCGTGGCCGGAGACCGCCGAGCGCTACGCCGAGCGGTCCCCGTCCAACCGGGTGGACCGGCTCAACGGACCGGTGCTGCTGCTGCAGGGCCTGGAGGACGAGATCTGCCCGCCCGAGCAGGCCGACCGGTTCGTCGAGGCCCTGGACGGCACCGGCATCCCGCACGCCTACCTGACCTTCGAGGGCGAGCAGCACGGGTTCCGCAAGGCCGAGTCGATCGTGGCCGCGCTGGAGGCCGAGCTGTCGTTCTACGGGCAGGTGTTCGGGTTCGTGCCCGCCGGCGTCCCCGTGCTGGAGCTGCGCACGTGACACCGCGCCCGCTGCGGGCGGGCGACCGCGTGACCGTGGTCAGCCCGGCCGGCCCCGTGCCGGCCGGGCTGCTGCACGCCGGGGTCGCCTGGCTGACCACCTGGGGACTGGACGTGCGGATCGCGCCGCACGCCCTGGACGTGCACCCCGACCTGCCGCACCTGGCCGGCACCGACGCCGACCGGGCCGCCGACCTGCGCGAGGCGTGGCACGACCCGGACGTGGCCGCCGTGGTGTGCGCGCGCGGCGGGTACGGCAGCCGGCGGATCGTCGACCTCCTCGACTGGGAGGCCGCCGCCCGCGCGCCGAAGGTGTTCGTCGGCTCCAGCGACATCACCGTGCTGCACGAACCGCTGTGGCGGGCCGGGGTGCCGACCTGGTTCGGGCCGATGGTCGCCTCCGCGGCGTTCGTGCACGACCCGACCGCGCGCGAACGGCTGCGCCGCGCCCTGTTCGGCGAACCGGCGGTCTTCCGCGGCACGACCGTGGTCGGCGGGACGGCGCGGGGGACCGCCGTGGGCGGCACCGTGAGCCTGCTGCGCTCGCCGCCGCCGGACGGGGCGATCGCGTGGCTGGAGGACGTCGGCGAGGACCCCTACCGGCTGGACCGGCTGCTCACCGACCTGCTGCGGGAGGGCTGGTTCGACCGGGTCGCCGGGATCGTGCTCGGCTCCTGGAGCGGGTGCGGCCCGGCCGAGGTCGTGGACGCGGTGCTGTGGGACCGGCTGGGCGGGCTGGGCGTGCCGGTGCTCGGCTCGGTCCGGTTCGGGCACTGCGCGGGCCAGCACACCGTGCCGCTGGGCGTGCCCATGCTGCTGGACGCCGACGCCGGTGTGGTATCCGTGGTGTCGTGAAGATCGAGGTCGGGGACGGCGCGTTCGACGCGCCCGTGTGGCTGCCCGCGACGGGCAGCGGGCCGGGGTTGGTGCTGGTCCAGGAGATCTTCGGGCTCGACGACTACCTCAGGTCGGTCGCCGCGGACCTCGCCGCGCTCGGCTACGCCGTCGCCGTCCCGGACCTGTTCTGGCGGGTCGCGCCCGGCTGGTCGTCCGGTCACGACGAGGCCGGTCTGGCCGCGTCGATGGAGGTCTCCGGCCGGTTCGACCCCGCGCTCGGCGTCACCGACGTGCTGGCCGTGCTCGACGCGCTGCGCCGGGACCGCGGCCGGGCCGGGGTGCTCGGGTTCTGCCTGGGCGGCTCGCTGGCCTACGGCGCCGCCGTGGCCGGCGACCCCGACGTCGCCGTGTCGTTCTACGGCTCCACCGTGCCCGAGCGGATCGACGCCCTGCCCCGGGTGGGCTGCCCGATCCAGTTCCACTTCGGCGGACGCGACCCCTACATCCCGCGCGCGGCCGTGCAGCGGGTGGTGGACGCGGTCGGCGCGCACGAGGGAGCGGAGATCCACGTCCAGGAGGACGCGGGCCACGCGTTCCACAACCACGTCGCGCCGATGTTCCACCACCCGACCGCGGCGGCCGCCGCGTGGGACCTCACGGTGTCGTTCCTGCGCCGGACCTACCCCGCCTGACCGTCCGGGCGGGTCAGAGCCCGAAGGCCAGCAGCACGCTGCCGTCCGGGTTGGGGTAGGCGGGCCAGTACCCGGCCTGCACGTACACCATCCCGTTGGCGATCACCGCGCCACCGCCGCCGCCGGAGATCGCGCCGCCCCGGCCGGGCCGCCCGTTCACGCCGGCGAAGTCGCGGACCGTGTCGAAGGTCCACAGCACCCGGCCGGTGTGCGCCGAGTAGGCGCGCAGCTTGCCGTCGTTGCTGCCCTCGTACACCACGCCGGGGCTCGACGAGACCGCCGGGCCGTGCGCCCGGCTGCACACCTCGGGGTGCTCCGCCGCGCCGCCGGTGGTGCAGCCGTCCTCCGGGTTCGGCGTCTCCCACAGCACCCGGCCGGTGGCCGGGTCCAGCGCGAACAGCTTGCCCGGGTCGGCGAAGTAGGTCGCGATGTAGAGCCGCTGCCCGTCGAAGCTGCTGCCCCACTGGATGCCGGAGATGCCGCCGCCGGGCAGCGGGACGCCGAGCTGCCGACGCCACACGACCTCGCCGGTCGTCGCGTCGAACACGTGGTAGACGCCGACCTTCTGGCCGACGCCGACCAGCTTGCGGCCGTTGACGGTGAACAGGTTCGGCGTCGCGCCGATGTCGTAGTCCAGCGCCGACCCGGTGCCCAGGCCCGGGCACCAGCCCTGCGAGGTCGGGTCGTTGCACAGACCCCGCCACGTGTCGGCCTTGGTCACCTGGTTGCGCCACTTCACCGCGCCGGATCGCACGTCCAGCGCCAGCAGCGTGTCGAAGTCGCCCGCGCTGCCCGTGTAGTTCTGCCCGGTGCCCACGTAGAGCGTGCCGGTGCGCACGTCGATGGTCGGCGAGGACCACACGCCCGCCCCGGACGGCTCGTAGCGGGTCGCGCCCGACGGCCACGTGCCCACCGCCTGCGGCTCGGGCACCGTGTAGTGCCGCCACACCAGCTCGCCGGTGCGCGCGTCGAGCGCGTCGACGTGGCCGCGGAACGTGCAGCACGGGTACGCGCGGGCGGGATCGGTCTCGCTGTCGACGTTCTCGGCGCTGGACGTGCCGATGTAGACCTTCCCGTCGTGCACGATCGGCGAACTGGTCACCGTCGCCGCCGGGTGCGCGTCGACCTGCTTGACCCACACCACCCGCCCGGTGCGCTGGTCGAGTGAGTAGACGTAGCCGCGCAGGTCGCCGAAGTAGATCCGGCCGTCGGCCACGGCCGGCCCGTCCCACGGGATCGCCGGGCGCGCGCCGGGCGCGACCTCGGGCAGGTCCGTGGTCCACCGCTGCGCGCCGGTCCGCGCGTCACGGGCGTAGAACCTGCCGTCCGGCCCGCCGAAGTAGGCGACGCCGTCCACGATCGCCGGCTGGCTGCGCACCGGCGCCTCGGACTTCTCGTAGGCGAACGCCCACTTGAGCTTGAGGTTCTTCACGTTCTGCGGCGTGATCCGCCACTCGGCCGCGTTGTGCCGCGACCCGGCCGCGTCCTTCTGCCACGTGGCCCAGTCGCCGTCCCGCCGGGGCGAGGCCGCGGTGGCCCCGGCCCCCAGCAGGGCGACCGACGACGCCACCGCGACCAACGCCGTGGCACGCTTGGGAAACCCCATCACACTCCCCCTGTCGATGGTTCGATCCCGTCAACCCTGGCAGCCTCGCGGAGGCGGCAGAATCGGCGAAAGGACCGGATCGCGTCGGGAGAAGGTTGACCGCGCGCCCACCGATCGGTTGATCCGCGTTCCCTCGACCAGCGCTACCCTCGGGGCACACCGCCGGATCCGCGACGGGCCGCCACCACGTTGCGCCGCAGCGGGACCGGGGGCGGGCACCTCACCTGCGACGGGCCTGCTCCGCCTGCGCCGCGACCGCCCGGATCTCCGCGGCCAGCCCCGGATCGGCGACCCGGTCCGCCGCGCCGGTCAGCGGGCCCAGCAGCGCCGCCGCGTCGTCCGACTCCAGCGCCTCGCGCACCAGCACGTCCACCACCGCCACCCGGCCGCCCAGGTCCCGCAGCGACCCGGCGTGCTCCCGCGCCCAGGCCGCCACCGCCCGCTCGCCGGCCCGCCGGTCCCGCTCCGCCCGCACCCGGCCCTCGGCCGTGTCGCCCAGGTCCTGGCGCAGCCGCAGGTAGCGGCGCTCCGCCGCCTGCCGGCTGGCCACGCCCAGCGCCGGGGCCAGCCGCGCCCAGCTCGTGCCCTGCGCGCGGGCCGCCTCGATCAGCCGGGGCTCCCACCCGGTCAGCTCCGCCTTCAACCGCCGCAGCAGCTCCAGCGCCGCCAGCACGTCACCCTCGCCGTCGACCGCCTCGCGCACGGTCTCGTAGTCCCCGATCACCGGCCTACTGTGGCAGGTGGCGGCGGGACGCGTCGGGGGACGCCACCGGCGGGTTGTCCGCGCCGGCGGGATTCCGGTCGACCGGGCGTCCCCGGTTCGGCGAGACTGCCGCCATGCGCCCCGCACCAGGCGAAGTGCTGCACTTCTCCGAAGACCCCGCGATCACCCGGTTCGAACCGCACGTCGCCGCGACCGCGCGCCAACCCGAGGCGTACGTGTGGGCGGTGGACCACGACCTCGCGCCCGCCTACTGGTTCCCGCGCGACTGCCCGCGCGCGATGGCCTGGGCCGGCCCCGACAGCACGCCGGAGGACCGGGCGTGGCTGGGCGCGCGGCGGGTGCACGCCGTCGAGTACGGCTGGCTCGCCCGCATCCGCACCGCCGCCCTCTACGCCTACCGGTTCGACGCCGCCGGGTTCCGGCCCTTCGGCGACAGCGCCGTGGTCGCCACCCGCCCGGTCGTCCCGCTGGGGCCGCCCGAGCGCGTCGGCGACCTGTTCGAGCTGCACGAGCGGGCGGGCATCGAGCTGCGGGTGCGGACCAACCTGTGGCCGTTCTGGGACGACGTCGTCGGCCGCACCCTGCGGTTCAGCGGGATCCGGCTGCGCAACGCCCGCCCCGCCCCGGACGAGGCAGGTGCGGACGTGCCGGGCCCGGCCTAGGCGAACTCGGCGGCGTGGTCGCGCGCCCACCGGGCGTAGGTCAGGCCGGGCCGGCCCAGCACCGCCGGGACGTCCGGCGACACCCAGCCCATCCCGTCGGCCTGCCCGCCCAGCTCCAGCAACCACTCCACGACCTCGGGCGGGTAGCGGTCGCGCCAGTGCTCCCGAGCCTGGTCGGGCGTCAACTCCTCGAACCGGACCGGGCGGCCCACCGCCTCGCCGATCAGCCGCGCCGCGTCCCGCCGCACCACCGGCTCCGGGCCGGTCGGCCGGTAGGTGCGGCCCGCGTGGCCGTCCTCCAGCAGCGCCCGCACCGCGACGGCCGCGATGTCGTCCTCGTGCACCAGCGCCGTCGACCAGCCCCCGAACGGCGCCCGCACGACGCTCTCCGCCCGCACCGACGGAGCCCATTCCCGGGTGTTCGCCATGAATTCGCCGGGGAACAGGTGCGTCCACGCCATCCCGGACGCCTCGATCGCTTTCCGGAACACCCGGTGCCACGACTCGAACGGGTCGTCGTCGGGCCGTGACGGGTCGTCGTGGCCCAGGTGCGTCACCCGCTCCACACCCGCCCGGACCAGCGCGTCCACGATCTGCGGCCCGTCGCCGTCCATCGACACCAGGTGTACCCGGGACACCCCGCGCAACGCCGGTACCAGCGACGACGGTTCCGCGAACGTGCCCGCCACCACCTCGACCCCGGCCGGCAGCCGTGCGGCCGAGGGGTCACGGGTCAGCGCCCGCACCTCGACCCCGGCCGCCCGCAACTGCCGCACCACACTGCCGCCCACGGTGCCCGTCGCACCCGTCACGAGAATAGGACCCATGAATCCAAGAAAACCATACCGGTCAAACGCGAACACGTCATTCACATTTCGCGACAGGAATGCGCCGATCGCGTTTCACGGCATTCGGGGCGCGTCGCCGGCACCACCCCCGGCGGCCCGCTGCCGACGGTCGGGAGCACGCAGAACGTGCCGCGCCGGGACCGGGCGACGGTCGGTAGGGTCCGTTGCCCATGGGCGTGTTACGGATGATCGGCTGGGCGCTGCTCGGCCTGGTGGCGGCGGCTCTGGTGACGGTGGTCGCGGTGTCGTTCGGCCCGCTCCCGCCGTGGCTGCTGGGCTTCTCGTCGTCATCGGCGCGACTGTCCCCGAACGAGCACGTGCTGGCCGAGGCCGCGCTGCGCACCGCGCTGCTCCAAGCCGTCGGCGGGATCCTGCTGGTGTTCGGCGCGGTCACGGCGTGGCGGCAGATGCTCGTCGCGCGGGGGCAGCAGCGCGTCGGGCGGCGGGTCGCCGTGACCGAGGCGTTCGCGAAGGCCGTCGAGCAGCTGGCCAAGGAGGACGCGCTCGCGCTGCGCCTGGGCGGCGTCTACGCCATGGACCGCATCGCCGACGACGACCCGGCCGAGCGGCCGAGGATCGCGGAGATCCTGTCGGCCTTCGTGCGCGACGGCGCGCCGGACACCGGCGAGCTGCCGCGCGACGTGGTGGCCGGGTTGCGGGTGCTGGTCCGGCGGGACTGGACGGTCGGCGTCGACCTGGCGGGAACCCGGCTGGCGGGCGCGAGGCTGCCCGGGGCGCGGCTGGGCGACGCCGTGCTGAGCGGCGCGGACCTGTCCGACGCCAACCTGCGCGGAGCCGTGCTGAGGGGCGCCGATCTCACCCGGACCGACCTGCGACGGGCCGATCTGTCGGGTGCCGACCTGCGCGCCGCGAGCCTGGCGGACGCGCTGCTGTCGGCGGCGACGGCGGACGCGTCGACCCGGTGGCCGGCCGGGTTCAACCCCGCCGAGCAGGGGGTCCGCTCAGCTTGAGTCGCCCACCCGGCCGGCGAGGTCGACGAGGTCGACCACGTCACGGGCCCGGGTGATGGCGTCGGCCAACGGGGCGTCCCGCTCCTCCCGCACCAGCACGCGCCCGTCGTAGGACAGGACCATCAGGTAGGCGAAGGTCGCGTGCTCGTCGTCGAAGGGCGAGCGGTGCTCCAGGTCCGCCCCGGCTTGGGCGAGCAGGGCGCGCGCATCGGCCCATTCGCCCATCAGTACGGCGGCGACCCCGGCGTTGTACCGGCTCAGCGCGAGGTGCGGGGCGCTCTTGTCGAGTTCCGCCGCGCGCAACGCCCAGGCGCGGGCGTCGGGGTACTCGCCCGCCTGGAGCTTCAGGTACGCCAGGTTGTTCGCGGACTGCCACTGGCGGTCCATCCTGAATGCGGCGTCCAGGTGCGTGAAAGCCTGACCGGTGTCCCCCTCCCCGTACTTGGCCAGTGCCGCCGAGTTGTGGCGGTGGGCCATGCGGTGACGCGCGCCGGTGTCGGCGAAGCGGTCGACCAACCAGTCCACGACCTCGGTCATCGGCCCGATCGGGATCGTGGTGCGGTGGGCGCCCAGCGTTCCGCCGAGTTCGGTGATCCGCTGCCGGGCCGCCACGAAGAGGGGCTGGTCGCCCAGGTCGAACTCGTCGGACGCGGCGCGGCAGGCCCACCGGACGGCCGTCGTCTGGCCGTAGGAGCACGTGACGGTGGTCAGGTGCAGGGCCTGCGGCACGTCGGCGTCGAGCACGGCCTCGTGGAGGAACTCGACCGTGTGGTTGGGTTTGCGGTCGGAAGGCAGCTCGCGCAGGTCGAGCAGACCTTGGTCGAGTTCGTCCTGCGACATGGACGCGCAGCAGGTGCGCAGCACCCAGCGCGGATCACCGGACACGCAGTGGAGCACCAGGTCGCCGAGTTCGCCGGTGAGCAGATTCGCGAACCCGATCCCGCTGATCAGGATGGGGGCCCGCGCGCCCAGCCGCTGCACCGCGGACAACCGGGCGTAGATGTGCTCGGCGGAGTCGCCGATCAGCCGGACCCGGTTGTTGACCAGTTCGACCAGGCCGTCGTCGATGAACTTGTCGAGGTAGCGGTTCAGGGCCCCGACCTCCAGGTCGACCAGACCGGACACCCGGCAGGCGAACCGGATCTCGTCCACCGTGGCGTGCTCCAACGAGGAGCACCAGGTGTTGAGCGCCAGCAGTTCGTCGTCGGGCATCTTGCGGACCGCGATCACCAGCGGGCGGTCGGAGTCCCTGCCGGCGACGTCGAGCGTCGACTGCACGTCGTCGATGGCCTCGGCGGTCAGGTCCATCCGGTCGGTGGCACCGGTCTGCCAGCGGGTGAACATGACGTGGCAGAACAACTGGATCTCGTACGGGTTGCCGTCGGTGAGCCGCATCAGGTCGCCCGCCACGTCGTCGACGAGTGACCGGAAGCAGCTCGTGGCGGTGAGCCCGGCGGCTTCAAGCGACAGCGTCATGCACTGCAACACCTCGGAGGTCTCGGTGAACCGCTCGACCTTGACGAACTCGAACTGCCGCAGCAGGAAGTCGAACACCTCGTTGATCTGCTCGACCAGCTCCGTCGTGCCCGCCAGCACCAGCACGTACCCGGTCAGCCGCATCCCGAGCGTGCGCAGCAGCGACAGCGCGTCGGGCCGGTCGGCGATCAGCTGCGCCTCGTCCACCAGCAGCACGACGGGCCTGCCGACCAGCCCTCCCAGGTGCACGAGGTCGTTGCGCAGCGCCATCTCCGACAGGTGCCCGCCGCCGAGCGCGTGGGCCAGGTTCTCCGGGAACTCCAGCGGGAAGTCCTCGGCCACCGGCCCGCCCTCGACGATCCGGCGGACCACGCGCGGCGTGATCTTCCGGCCGTCCGGGCCCGCCAGGTCGCACGCCGCCGCGACCGCGCCGATCAGCTCCTCGTACACCGTGGCGAAGAACCGCGCCGGGTCGGCCTGGGCGGGCACGAGGTTGACCCGCACGGCCAGGTAGCCCCGGTCGGCCGCCAGCTTCCCGGTCATGTTCAGCAGGCTGGTCTTGCCCGCCGCCCGCCTGCCGTACAGCGCCAGGTACCCGACCGGCCGGTCCACGCCCGCCTGCTCCAGCACGTAGTCGATCTTGGCCAGTTCCGCGCCGCGCCCGGCGAAGCACTCGTCGGCGCGCACCGGGTTGGCGTAGTCGTACGGATTGCGCAGTCCCGAGATGTCGACCATGCCGGGCAGTCTGCTCCCCGACCGGCCGCCCCGGACCGGGTTTCGACCGGATTCCCACCGACGGCCCGATCCGGCGGGCACCGTTCGGGCCCGAGGTCGCGGTTGCCCGCATACCGACCGGTCGGTACCCTCGGCGCGTGGCAGAGACCGAGCGGCGGATCGACGCGGTGGTGCTGGACTGGGGCGGCGTGCTCACCGTGTCCGTGCCCACCTTCATCGAGGACTGGCTGCACCGCGAGAACATCGACCGCGAGCGCTACGGCGCGACCATGCGCACCTGGATGGGCCGCGACGCCGCGCCCGACAACCCGGTGTTCCGGCTGGAGACCGGCCACCTGCCGGTCGCCGAGTTCGAACGCCTGCTCGCCGCCGAGCTGCGCGCCCCCGGCGGCCCGGCGATCCCCCCGGACGACCTGCTGCGCCGCATGTTCGGCGCCGCCCGACCCGACCCGGCGATGGTCGACCTCGTCCGCGACCTGCGCCGACAGGGCCTGCGGACGGTGCTGCTGTCCAACAGCTGGGGCGAGGGCTACCCCGAGGACCTGCTGCTGGAACTGTTCGACACCACGGTCATCAGCGGCCGGATCGGACTGCGCAAACCCGACCCGCGCATCTTCGCCCACACCCTCGACGCCATCGGCCTGCCCGCGCACCGCTGCGTGTTCTTCGACGACGCCCCCGCCAACGTCGACGGAGCGCGCGCCGCCGGCCTGCACGCCCACCGGCACACCGACGCCGCGTCCACCCGCGCCGTCCTCGCCGCACTGCTGGGAGCCGCCGCGTGACCGCCCTGCCCGGCCTGGACCTCGACCGGCTGGCCGGCCACCTCGGCACCCCGCCGCTGACCGCCGAACTCGTCCCCGGCGGCCGGTCCAACCTGACCTACCGGGTCACCGACGGCACCTCCCGCTGGGTGCTGCGCCGCCCGCCGCTGGGCCACGTGCTGGCCACCGCGCACGACATGGCCCGCGAACACCGCGTCATCACCGCCCTGGCCGACACCGCCGTCCCGGTGCCGCGCACCGAGCACCTGTGCACCGACCCCGACGTGCTCGGCGCGCCGTTCTACCTCATGCGGGAGATGCCCGGCGTCGCGCTGCGGCACCGCGACCAGTGCCCGTGGCTGACCCCGGACAAGGCCGCCGCGCTCTCGGACCGGCTGGTCGACGTGCTGGTCGACCTGCACGCCGTGGACCCGGACGCGGTCGGCCTGGGCGACTTCGGCCGCCCCGACGGGTTCCTGCGCCGCCAGGTCGCCCGCTGGGGCAAGCAGCTGGAGTCCTCGCGCAGCCGCGACCTGCCCGGCATCGACGACCTGCGCGACCGGCTCGCGGCCACCGTGCCCGACTCCCGGCGCGCCACGATCGTGCACGGCGACTACCGGCTGGACAACGTCCTGGTCACCGACGACCCGCCCGGCATCAGCGCGGTCCTGGACTGGGAGATGGCCACCCTGGGCGACCCGCTGGCCGACCTCGGCCTGCTGTGCGTCTACTGGACCGGGCTCGGCCTGGCCGACGACCCGATCACCGGCACCGTGTCCGCCCTGCCCGGCTTCGCCTCCGCCGACGACCTCGTGCGCCGCTACGCCGCGCGCAGCGGCGCGGACGTCTCCGGACTCGGCTGGTACACCGCGTTCGCCTACTTCAAGCTCGCCGTGATCCTCGAAGGCATCCACTACCGCTTCACCACCGGCAAGACGGTCGGGGCGGGATTCGACCGGATCGGCCGACTCACCCTGCCGCTGGTCCGGCAGGGACTCGCCGCGACCACAGGGGAGAACTGATGGACTTCGGCTACGACGCCACCACCGAGGAACTGCGCGCCCGGCTGCTGCGGTTCATGGACGAGTTCGTGTACCCGGCCGAACCCGTCGCCGCCGCGCAACTCGCCGACGCCGCCGACCCGTGGGCCCGCCCCGCCGTCCTGGCGGACCTCAAGGCCGAAGCGCGCCGCCAGGGCCTGTGGAACCTGTTCCTGCCCGACCCCGAGCACGGCGCCGGCCTGACCAACCTCCAGTACGCGCCGCTGGCCGAGATCACCGGCCGCAGCCCGCACCTCGCGCCCGAAGCGCTCAACTGCGCCGCGCCGGACACCGGCAACATGGAGGTGCTGGCCATGTTCGGCACCGAGCGGCAGCGCGAGCAGTGGCTCCGGCCGCTGCTCGACGGCGAGATCCGCTCCGCGTTCTGCATGACCGAACCCGACGTCGCCTCCTCCGACGCCACCAACATCGCCACCCGCATCGAACGCGACGGCGACCACTACGTGATCAACGGCCGCAAGTGGTGGTCCTCCGGCGCGATGAACCCCGACTGCGCCGTGTTCATCGTCATGGGCAAGACCGACCCCGACGCCGAACGCCACCGCCAACAGGCCATGGTGCTCGTGCCCCGCGACACCCCCGGGGTGCGCGTAGAGCGCGGAATGCACGTGTTCGGCTACACCGACGCCTCCCACGGCGGCCACGCCGAGATCGTGTTCGACGACGTCCGCGTGCCCGCCGAGAACCTCATCGCCGGCGAGGGCGAGGGCTTCGCGATCGCCCAGGCCCGCCTCGGCCCCGGCCGCATCCACCACTGCATGCGGCTGATCGGCATCGCCGAACGCGCCCTGGAACTGATGTGCCGCCGCGCCCTCGCGCGTGTCGCGTTCGGCAAGCCGATCGCCCGCCAGGGCGTGGTGCAGGAGTGGATCGCCGAATCCCGCGTCCGCATCGAACAGGCCCGGCTGCTGGTGCTCAAGACCGCGTGGCTGATGGACACCGTCGGCAACAAGGGCGCGCACACCGAGATCCAGGCCATCAAGATCGGCACGCCGCTGATGGCCGAATGGGTGCTGGACAAGGCGATCCAGGCGCACGGAGCGGGTGGCGTCAGCCAGGACTACCCGCTGGCCGAGCTGTGGGCCCAGGCCCGCACGCTGCGGCTGGCCGACGGACCCGACGAGGTGCACCGGATGTCGTTGGCCAAAAGCGAACTCAGGAAGTACAGGTAGGACGTGCGCGCCGAACCCGTGACAGGTCCCCGTCTGCTCCTCGAACCGCTGCGCGTCGAGCACGCCGAGGAGATGGCGGTCGTGCTGGCCGAGCCGGAGCTGTACGCGTTCACCGGCGGCACGCCGCCGGACGTGGACGAGTTGCGCCGGACCTACACCCGTCAGGTGCGCGGCCGGTCGTCCGACGGCGCCCAGTGGTGGCTGAACTGGGTCGTGCGCCGCCGGGACACCGGGCACGCCGCCGGATACGTGCAGGCCACCGTCGACGCCACGCGGCCGTGCGCGGAGGTCGCGTGGGTCATCGGCGTCGGGCACCAGGGCGCGGGGTTCGCGCAGGAAGCCGCCGGGCTCGCGGTCGGCCTGCTGCGCGCCGCCGGGATCGCCCGGATCACCGCCCACGTGCACCCCGACCACGCCGCGTCGGCCGCCGTCGCCCGGCGGGTCGGCCTGGTCGCCACCGACACCGTCGAGGACGGCGAACTGCTGTGGGAGAGCCTGCCGCCGACGCCGTGAGGGTCCCCGCCCGCGCGGACCGGGGACCCCGGACCGGCTACGCCTTGCGGAGGCGGGCGATCACCCCGTCGATGTCGGCGGCGAGCAGGTGCTCGCGGACGAAGTGGCCGCCGGGCTCCTCGTGCCACTCGTGCGGGATGCCCGCAGCGCCGAGCAGCGCCCGGAACTCCCGCTGGCCCGCCAGCACGTGCGACTCGTTGGCCTGGTCGAACCAGTTCACCGGGTCCGGGCTGGTGCCGGCCACCAGGAACACCCGCTTGTCCCGGTAGCTCTCCACCCGCTCCACCGGGTTGTCCGCGCTGACCCGCGCCTCGTCCCACAACGGCGCGCCGTAGATCGTGCCGCCGCCCAGGTCCAGCGCCGCCGCGGACGCGTTGGCCCAGTGCGCGACCGCGCCGAGGTCACGCCGCAGACTGGCCGGGCCGGAGTGCGAGCTGACCGACGCGAAGTGGCCGTAGTACTTCGCCGCGTACTTCAACGCGCCGAAACCGCCCATCGAGAACCCGGAGACCGCGCGACCGTCGTACTCGGCGAAGGTGCGGAAGTTCGCCTCGACCCACGGCAGCAACTGGGCGATGTGGAAGGTCTCCCAGTCGCGCGGCCCCACGTTCGTGCCGACCGGGTTGGAGTACCAGCCGGCGTGGCCGCCGTCCGGCATCACCACGATGATCGGCTTGCCCGCCGTCAACTCCCGGATGCGCAGCCGGTCGAAGGTGATGAAGTCCTGGTCCGTGCCGCCACCGTGGAACAGGTACAGCACGGGGTAGGTGCGGCCACCGGTGTGGTAGCCGTCGGGCAGCAGCACGTTGACGGCGGGGTTCCAGCCGATGGCGTTCGTGGCGAACCGGTAGTACCACATGCGCGGGTCGCCCTCGTTGCGGTCCACGATGCGCAGCCCGAAGCCGTCACCGGCCGCGTTCGCCGCCGACGCCGCCGCGACGAGACCCGCGCCGCCCAGCGCCGTGGCCGCGGCGAGCCCGCCGGCGGCCCTCAGGACATTTCTGCGGGTGGGACGGTGTTCGCTCAACAGGACCTCCTGGTCGGTACCGGCACGTGGCCGACGGCCACGCTCCGCACATGACTTGCTACCAGAAGTGGCTGGTTGCTGCGTGGACACTGGCCGGTGCCTGCCACCCGGCCGATTCCTGAGGGCCATCGGCACCCGTCACGACGACACCCCTCAGCAACCACAGATCACCCTCAGCGGTCTCTCAGCGTCTCAGCACATTCACAGGTTGTGACCGACATCCTCGGTGTCGATCACCCGCCTGCCCACGCCGACCCGAGGAGAAACCCATGTCACCGACCCCGAACCGCCGCCCGCTGCCCGCCACCCCGCCTCCCGCGCCGCCCGGCCCGTTCGCGCCGGGCACGACCTCCGCGCACCCGATCCGCCGCAGCCGGGCCGCCCCGCCTGGCCGGGGCCCGCACCTGCTGGACGTCATCCGCCCCAAGGGAGGCCGCGCCGCCCGAGGTCCGGACGCGGGCCCCGGGTTCGTCGGAGACGCTGTGGTCCGCGCCGAGCTGTCGGTGCGCGTCCTGGAGGCGCGCGGCCGGGTGCTGACCCGCTTCCTGCCCGACGGTACGCAACTGGACCTGGGCGGCCAGTGGATCGGGCCGACCCCGCACAACATCGTGGACCTGGTAGCACGCACGGCACCACGTCGGCACCTATCCCACGCCCGGCGACGCCTCGTCGACACCCCGAGCGAGCCCGCCGCCCTCCTGATCGCCGGCGCGGGCGGCGTGGAACCGCTGCTCGGCTACCGGGGCGCGGCCCAGGACACCCGGATCGTGGGCGGAGCGCAGCAGCTCGCCGAACGGATGGCCGCCGACCTCCCACCCGGCACCGTGCGGCGGGGCGAGCCGGTCCTGCGCATCGAACACGGCACCACCGCCCGCGTGCACACCCGCACCACCTCCTACCGGGCCGGCCGGCCGCATCCAGTACGAGCTGGCGCTGCCCGCCCTCCGCGACGGCCTCTTCCAGCGGATGTCGGCGGTCACCGCCCTCAAGGTCCACGCCGTCTACCCGCGACCGTTCTGGCACTCGGCCGGCCTGTCGGGAGTGGCCCGGTCCACCACCGGCGTGCTCACCGAGACCGTCGACAACAGTCCGTCCGGCGCGCCGCGTGCAGTGCTGACCGGGTTCGTCTACGGCCCCGAAGCCGTCGCGCTGCGCCGCGAAACCCCGCCGGCGCGCCGCAAAGCGGTCCTGGACCACCTGGCCGGCCTGTCCGGCGGCGAAGCGCTGGAACCCGACGAGTTCGTCGAGTTCGACTGGCTGGGCGAGCAGTGGACCCGGGGCTGCTTCTCCGGCCACCGCGCCGCCGACGAGATCGAGCACGCCCTGAGCTGACCACACTGCCGCCGAAGCCGACCAGTCCTCCCACCGGGCGCGGACGAGCCGTCACCACCGACCGTCCCCGCCGGACAGCACCGCCGGTCAAGAAGCAACCGACGCGAACACCGGTGGGCCAAGCGCCCACACCACGGCCGGTACGGTATCGCCATGACGATCTTGACCTCCACGGCCGTGGAGGGTGTCGGACGCGACGCCACGGCGTGCGTGCCGCCGCAGGTCGCCGCCGACCGCACCGCCACCGGGACCGCCATCGGGACGGCCCTTGCCACCCACCTCGCGGCGGCCCCCGCCGCAGTGCCTACGGTGGACCCCGTCAGCGCGCGGAGGGCCGGTACCGACACCGCGCCCACGACCCCGGCGACGCAGGCGTTCGAGGTCGTCACGGCGATCGCCGCGGACGCGGTGGAGGGCATCTATGGCTGAGGACGTCGTCGACCTGTGCGCGGCGCTGCTGCGGTTCGACACGACCAACCACGGCGGCGGCGAATCCGCCGGCGAGCGCGAGGCCGCCGAGTTCGTCGCCACGCACCTGGACGACCTCGGCGTGCCCGCGTGCGTCCTCGAACCGGCCCCGCGCCGCTCCAACGTGCTCGCCCGCATCCCCGGCAGCGAACCGGGGCTGCCCGCGCTGCTGGTCCAGGCCCACCTGGACGTGGTGCCCGCCGACCCGGCGGAGTGGAGCGTCCCGCCGTTCGCGGGCGTCGAGCGCGACGGCTACTTGTGGGGCCGGGGCGCGGTCGACATGAAGGACATGATCGCCATGGTCCTGTCCGTCGTCGGCGACTGGTCGCGCGAGGGCCGAGGGCCGCGCCGCGACGTCGTGCTGGCGTTCGTCGCCGACGAGGAGGACAAGGGTGACTATGGCGCGAACTGGCTGGTGGAGCACCAACGCGACTACTTCGCCGGCGTCACGGCCGCGATCAGCGAGTCCGGCGGCTACTCCTACCGGGTCGGCGACCGGCGGCTCTACCCGATCGGCACCGCCGAACGCGGCACCGCCCACCTGCGGCTCACCGCGCGCGGCCGGGCCGGGCACGGCTCGCGCCGCAACACCGACAACGCCGTGGTGCACCTGGTCGGCGCGCTCGCCCGGCTCGCCGCGCTGGACCACCCGGTCCGGCTCACCCCGACCGTGCGGGCGTTCCTCGAACGCACCGGCCGCGCGCTGGGCGTCGAGGTCGACCTGTCCGACGTGGACGGCACGCTCGCCCGGCTCGGCCCGGCGGCGGCGCTGGCCGAGTCGACCGTCCGCAACAGCACCACGCCGACCGTGCTCAGCGCCGGCTACAAGGTCAACGTCATCCCCGGCACCGCGACCGCCGAGGTCGACGTGCGGACCCTGCCGGGCACCGTCGAGGAACTGCTGGCCTCGGTCGACGCCGTCCTGGGCCCGCACGTGACCCGCGAGTTCATCGAGGACCAGGCGCCCGTGCAGGCCCCGATCGACTCGCCGTGGTTCGACGCCATGGCCGACGCGCTGCGCGGCGAGGACCCGGACGCGATCGTCGTCCCGTACTGCATGGGCGGCGGCACCGACGCGAAATCGTTCAGCCGCCTGGGCATCGACTGCTACGGCTTCGCCCCACTCGCGCTGCCCGAGGGCTACGACTACCGCGCGATGGCCCACGGCGTGGACGAACGCGTGCCCGTCGAAGGGCTGCGGTTCGGCGCCCGCGTGCTGGACCGGTTCCTGTCGGCCTGACCGGCCGGACGCCCCGGCGGCACGGGCCCGCTAGAGGTACGGGTCGGTGATCTCGTGCAGCCGGGTCAGCGCGTCGCGCAACGCGGCCATCCGGCGCTGCCCCAGGTGGGCGGTCCACTCGGCCTCGACCTCGGCGATCACCGCACCGGCGATCGGCATCGCGGTCAGACCCCGCTGCGCGAACCGCACCAGCCGGGCGCGCGCGTCGGTCGGGTCCGGGGTGCGCTCGACGTACCCGGCGCGTTCGAGCTGGTCGACCAGGAATCCCGCGGTCTGCTTGGTGACCTGGGCGGCCTCGGCGAGTTCGGTCAGCCGCGAGCCGTTGGGGCCGATCCGCTGGAAGAGGCGCGCCTGGGCGGTGGTGATGTCGTCGAACCCGGCCTCGGCCAGGGCGGCGAACACCCGGTTCTCCAGTTCCCGGTAGGGGATGTGGAGCAGCAGGCCGATGTTGAGGTCCGCCAACGTCACTCCTTCGCGATGGTCAGAGAAGCTGATCAAAATTAGTCAGTGTATCGGACCAAATCCGGTGCCGGTCGGGCCATGCATCGACAAGCCCTATGGCACGCTCCGGACCAGCGGCGGAGCGCTCTCACCGAACCCTCCGCCACGCCTCGCCAGCCGACCGGCGGCCCCGCCCGCCCGATGTCCGAAGTGGACGGTCCGCGCCATGCGTCTCCCCACGACCACGATCCTCGGGCGGCGAAATCGCCGTGCTGCACCGGGTCCGACCGCGCTCCGTGGAGCCGCGCGAACTCGCCGCCTCGGTCTACCACACGGCGCGGGACGTGACCGGGTGTCCCGTACCGCCGTACATGACGGCCGGGCCGCCGCGATCTTCGTGCGGCTCGACGCCGTCCACCTGCATCCGGAACTGCCCACCGAAGGCGTCGACCGGACCGCCGTGCGGCACCCGCGTGCGCTCGCGACATCGACGGCCGAGGAACTCGCGTCGCACGGCCGGACCGTGGTGACCGTCGACCACCCCGGCGACTCCAGCGAGATCGAGTACCCAGGGACGGGCGGGTGCGGACCCTGACGCCGGGCATTGACCCGCGCGTCGACCTCGCGGCCCTCAAAACCGTGATCGCCGCCCGGATCACGGACCCCAAGGCGGTGCTGGACGCGCTGTTCGCCACCGACGGCGCGTGGCCTCCGGCCCCCGGTTCCATCGTCTCACGGCCCACCGACAACGCCGGCGGGCCGAGCGCGCCGGAGGACATCGGCGATGCCGCCGAGCCCGGCACGGAGCTGTGCCCGGTACGGAGCCGGGCACCGGGGCGGTGGTGGTCGGCGGGGACGTGCCCGAGGGCTTGGCCCTGGACCTGGAGCGGGTCGGGATCATGGGGCACTCGGGCGGGGCCATGGCCCAGACGCTGTTCGAGGACCGGCGGATCCGGGCCGGGGTCAACCTGGAGGGCTACCTCGACCACATCCCCGCCGGGTCCGGCGGGCTGCTCCCGGTCGCGGCGGCACAGGACGGACCGGCCGTTGCTACTGCCGGGCATCGACGGGTTCCGCGACGCGCGGCTGGACCGGACGTGGCTGCCGCTGTCCCGGCTGCCACCACCGAACTGGTCCGACTCGACCACGCCCGGCACTGGGGGCCGTCCGACTACGCCGCCCTCGCGCCGCAGTTTCGCGACGCCGGCCTGATGACCGCCGGGGACCGCGCCGCGCTGGTCGGCACCGGCGACCCGCTGCCGCAGGTGCGCCGGCACGTCGTGGACTTCCTCGCCCGCCACCTGCGGGCCGCCGACCAGGAACCAGCCGTCGACCAGAACCAGCCGCGATCAGAACCGGATGTGCTTCACGCCGACCCACGCGCGGCGCGCCCGGCCCCTCAGCGGGCCGTCGGTGTTCGGCGTCAACACCAGCCCGGCCGACTCGGCGATCCGGTCGGCGACCTGCGGCACCGTGATGTCGTCGGTCCACAGGTGCTCGGCGAACTCCGGCCCGCTCAACCGCTCCAGGCACCGGTCCAGCGCCCGCACCGCCCAGCTCTCCCGGCGCAGCGGCGCGTCCTTGCCCAACACCACCTGCGTGACGTGCCCGAACACCCGCTCCCGCAACCGGTCGAGCACGACTTCGCGGGACGCCAGCAGGGCGAAGTGCCGCACGTCGTGGCCCCGGTCGCGCAACCGGCCCACGATCTCGTCGAAGTAGGCGGTCTCGATCACCGTCATCGGCGCGATCACCGTGCCGTCCTGTCCGGACAGCGCCAGGTCCAGCACCTCGAACACGCCCTGCCGCCACGCCGGGAGGTCCTGGAAGTCGCCGCGCAGCGCGGGCGGCGTCATCCGGTGCAGGCCGAACCCGACCACCTCCGGGTCGCAGACGTGGCTGCCGGGCAGCCGTCGCGCCAACTCGTGCGCCGTCTGGGTCTTCCCACCGCCGAACGGGCCGTTGATCCACAGGAGCATGCCTCCTGACTACCACGAAGCGGCCCGGCCCCGACCGACACCGTCACGGCCGTCGCGCCAGGCGGACCAGCTTGAGCGCCAGGTGCAGTTCCAGCCGCGCCGCGCCGTCGGACAACGACCGCCCCGTCACCGCCTCGATCCGGCCCAGCCGGTAGTACAGGCTGGTCCGGTGCAGGTGCAGCGCCTCGGCGGTGGCCCGCGCGTCGCACCCCGAGTCCAGGTAGCCCTCCAACGTCGCCAGCAGCACCTCCGACAACCCGGCGAGCACCCCGTCCGGCGAGGCACCCAGCAACAGCCGGTACGCGCCCAGGTCCGCCCAGCGCGCCACCCCCGGCAGTGCCGGGTCCAGCCGGGACAGCTCCGCCGCCGCCAACGCCTGCTGGTAGGCGTCACCGGCGCGGTCCGGCGGGTGCGGGTCGCTCACCCCGGCCGGACCGGACAGCTCCGGCACCGGGTCCGCCGCCGGCACCGTGCGCACCGAACGCGGCTCCAGCGCCACCACGACCCGGATCGGCGCGCGCTCGCCCACCCGGATCCCGGCCGCCAGCGCGGGCAGGTGCCCCACCACCGCCGCCGGGTCCACCTCGCCCAGCACCCACAGATAGCCCACCAGCACCCCGTTGTGCCGCAACGGGAATCCCACCCGCTCCTGGAACCCCAGCTCCTCGTTCGCGGGCACCCGCACCGGACCGGCCGACGACGACGCGCCGTGCCGCTCCTGCCACGCCGCCACCTCCGGCGGCACCCGCCTGGTCAGGATCGCGCGCACCCGCGCCGGGTCCACCTCGTCGGTCTGCGCGCTGTGCGCCACCACCCGGCCGGACACGTCGTCCACCGAGACGCCGCGCCCCAGCACCCGCGACAACTCGTCCAGCAACTCCTGCATTTCGACAATTGTAGGAAACAATCGCGACCTCGCGCGGTCGCCGGCCACCGTCGCCGGACCCTAGCGTCGCTCGCGTGACCAACAGCAGGATCGCCCCGTGGGCCTCGCCCCGCGCGCAACACCGCCTGGCCGAGGTGGAAGCCGCCGTGTCCGCCGACCTGAGCGCGGCCGGCGTCACCGACACCGTCCGCAAAGCCCTGCGGGCGCACGCCACCCAGGTCGACGACGACGGCATCGTGCTCTACGCGGGCACCAACGTGCTCAGCCCCGCTGCGGCCGCCGCGAACCTGCCCTCCGTGTCCAGCCGGCCCAGCATGGGCTGGCCCGGCGAGAAGTACCAGGTCGGGCTCGACCACCTGGACACCCTCGAAGTCCTGGCCCCGCTGCTGGTCGCCGACCTGATGGAAGGCGCCCACGCCGAGGTCCGGCTGCAGAGCGCCACCTTGGCCAACCTCGCCGTCTACACCGCCTTCGCCCGCCCCGGCGACAAGATCGCGGTGCTGCCCGAAGTCGCCGGCGGCCACGCCAGCCACCACCCCCAGGGCGTCCCGGCGGTGCGCGGCCTCACCGTCGTGGACCTGCCCTACGACCCCGGCCGGCTCGACCTCGACTACGCCGCCCTGCCCGGCTTCCTGCGCGTGCACCGGCCCCGCATCGTCGTCATCGGCGCGAGCATGATGCTGTTCCCGCACGACGTGGCCGCCGTCCGCGCGGCGTGCGACGAGGTGGGCGCGACCCTGCTCTACGACGCCTCGCACATGGCCGGACTGGTCGCGGGCAAGGTCTTCCAGCGCCCCCTGCACGAAGGCGCGCACGTGCTCACGTTCTCCACCTACAAGTCCTTCGGCGGCCCCTCCGGCGGCTGCGTGGTCACCCGCGACCCCGACCTGGCCGAACGCGTCTCCACCGTCGCCTACCCCGGCATGCTCGCCAACTACGACGCCGGCCGGCTGGGCGCGCTCGCCGTCACCGCCGCCGAACTGGCCGAACGCGGCGGCACCTACGCCTCGGCGTGCCTGGCCAACGCCCAGGTCCTGGCCAGGTCGCTGCACGACAACGGGTTCGCCGTCGCCCGCCGCGACGACGAGTTCACCCGCTCCCACCACATCGCGATCGACGCCCAGGACCTCGGCGGCGGCGACCAGGCCGGGCTGCGGCTCGGCGCGGCAGGCGTCTACCTCAGCGGCATCGGCCTGCCCTGGCAGCGCCCCGACGAGGGGCTGCGCGGCCTGCGCATCGGCACCCAGGAGATCACCCGGCGCGGGTTCACCCCCGCCGACCAGCCCGCGATCGCCGAGCTGATGCGCCGCGCGCTGCTCGACCACGAGGCACCCGACCGCGTCCGGGCCGACGCCGTCGCGCTGCGCCGCGAGGTCAACGACCGGGAGGTCACCCGGCGAACGCCGTGACCAGCTCGTCCCGCCCGCCGGCGCCGGTCTTGCGGAACACCGCCTTGAGGTGGTCGTTGACCGTGTGCACGGACAGGCCCCGGCGGCGGGCGATGTTCTTGGGCGCGGCACCGTCGTAGACGTCGGCCAGCACCTGCCGCTCGCGGGGCGTGATCCCGTACCACTCGCAGAACGCGGGCAGCAGGCGCGACCCGGCCGCCGCCTCGAACAGCACCGCGACCTCGTCGCGCGAGAGCCGCTGCCCGTGGAACGCCAGCCACCGCCCGTGCCCCACCGAGGGCCGCACCACCACCGGGTCGCCCCGGCGGGCCAGCAACGACAACCCCTCGATGAACGCCTCGCCGACCCACGGCGCCGCCACCTGGTCACCGCGCAGCCGCTCCCGCCACGCCGCCGCCGGAGCCGTCGCCGAGCGCACCCGGTGGTCCGGGCCCAGCACCAGCACCGCCGGCGGCAGCGCCGGGGCCTCGGGCACCAGCGGACCGGACGTCACGTAGGCCCGCAGCACCGCGGGCAGCTCCCGCGCCAGCTCCACCGCCCGCCGCACGTCGTCGCCGGCGAACCCCCGCCCGTCGAACCGCAACAGCCCCAACGCGCCCCACACCCCGCGCTGGTCCTCCAGCATCACCCGCAGCTCCGGCACACCGCACGCGTCCGCCACCGTCCACCGCACGCCCGGACCGCGCGCCACGACCAGCTCGCCGCGATGGCTCGCCCGGTAGTAGCCCAGCAGCAGCTCCCGCCCGAACTCCGGCGAACACCCGTGCCAGAAGCTCACCGGGCCCGTCTCCAGACCGGTCGACGGGGTCGTGCCCGCCAACCGCAGCCCGTCGTGCGGCACCCACGGCGCGACCGCCTCGGACACCAGCCGCCCCAACTCGACCGCACCCGCCTGTTGCCGCACGCCGTCCCGCAGATCGCACGACAGTCGTTCCCCCCACGACGTCACGATCCCGAGTGTGACCCGAACGGGCACCCGCCGACACCGAACTCCACCCGAACGTGCACCCCCAAAATTCGGGATGTCCCGCGACCGGCCCGCTGCGGCACCGTCGTCGCATGCACCGAATCGAACCCACGAGCCTCCAGGACCAGCCGCACCGGGGTCGGGACGAACGGCGCAAGCGGGTCCGCCGCCGCCGTGCGGTCCAACGCGCCGAGCGCGATGTGGCACGCGGACGACACGACCCCGTGGTGGTTGCGGTATGAAGACACTCCCCTGATGGAGTCCCCGCGACGGAGGCACCCGACTTGCCCACCCAGGACGCCCGCACGTGCTCCGGGAGCCTCCGGTGATCACGCTGCGCGGCCTCAACCGCGCCCTGCTGCACCGGCAGCTCCTGCTGGAGCGCTCGGACCTGTCCGTGCCCGACGCGGTGGACCACCTCGTCGGGATGCAGGCCCAGGAACCACCCTCGCCGTACTACGGCCTGTGGTCGCGCCTGCGCGACTTCGCCCCCGAGTCACTCGGTGACCTGGTGGCCGACGGCAAGGTCGTCCGCGCCCCGCTGCATCGCGCCACCATCCACCTGGTCACCGCGGCCGACCACGCCCGCGTCGAACCCGTGCTGCGGGCCATGGTGCGCCGCCGGTTCGGCTCGTCGCCCTTCCGCGCGGTGCTCGCCGCACGCGACCCCGACGACCTCGTCCGGGAAGGCGCGCGCCTGCTCGCCGAACAGCCCCGCACCCGCCCCGAGCTGGGCCGGGAGTTGGCGCGGCGGTGGCCGGAGCTGGACGCCGAATCGCTCGGCCACGCCATCACCTACCTGCTGCCGGTGGTCCAGCTCCCGCCGCGCGGCGTGTGGGGCAAGTCCGGGCAGGCGGTGTGGGCGGACGCCACGCGGTGGCTCGGCGCGGTCGGCGACGAGCAGGACCCGGCCGGGTTCGTCCGGCGCTACCTGGCCGCGTTCGGCCCGGCGACGGTGAAGGACGTGCAGGTGTGGTCGGGCCTGACCCGGCTCAAGGACGTGCTGCGCGGCATGGATCTGCGGGTGCTGACCGACGAGTCGGGCCGCGAGCTGTACGACGTGCCCGACGGCCCGCTGCCCGACCCGGACGCCCCGGCCCCGGTGCGCTTCCTGCCCGAGTTCGACAACGTGCTGCTCGGCCACGACGACCGGACCCGGGTCATCTCCACCGAGGACTACCGGCGGGGGATCGTGATCGGCGGGCGGCCGACGCTGCTCGTGGACGGGTTCGTGCACGGCGTCTGGAAGCTCTCGAAGGGCCTTGACGTGCAGGTCTTCCGCCCGCTCACGGCCGGTCAGCGCGCCGACGTGCTCGCGGAGGGTGCCCGGCTGCTGGAGTTCGCGGGCGTCGGGGGCGAGGTCCGGATCACCGCCTGAACCACCTCCGACCCGTGTTTGGACGATCGTCCAGTACGATCGTCCAAACACGGGTCGGAGGTACGGGATGACCGTTCGGGAGCGGCTGCTCGCGGCAGCCGCGCAACTCATCGCGGAGAAGGGCTGGGGCGCGGTCAGCACCAGGGTGCTGGCCGACCGGGCGGGCGTCGGGTCCGGCGTGGTGCACTACCACTTCGACTCGACGCAGGCCGTCCTCGTCGAAGCCGCGACCGGCGCGCTGCGCGCCGCGCTCGCCGCACTGCCCGACCTGCTGGCCGCCGCGACCACCCCGGCCGAGGCGCTCGACGCGATCCTCACCGCGCTGGAGGAGACCGACGGCCAGGAGCTGTTCACCGAGACCTACCTGGCCGCCACCCGCAACGACGACCTGCGCCGCGCGGTCGGCGAGGTGCTCGCCGAGTTCCGGCACACCGTCGCCGCCGTGCTCGCCACCCACGACGTGCCCACCCCCGAGGCCACCGCCGCCGTGCTCGCCGCCGCCGTCGACGGCATCGTCCTGCACCGCGCCCTCGACCCCGGCCTGACCCGCGCGGTGGTCGCGCCCGTCCTCGGGCGGGTGCTGCGGTGAAGGTCGTGATCAGCGGCGCGGGCATCGCCGGCCTCACCCTCGCGGGCCGGCTCGGCGCGCTCGGCCACACCGTCGAGGTCGTGGAGAAGGCCCCCGGCCCGCGCCCCGAGGGCTACATGATCGACTTCTTCGGGCCGGGCTACGACACCGCCGAGCGGATGGGCCTGCTGCCCCGCGTGCACGAACTCGGCTACCGGTTCACCGAGGCCGGCTACCACGACGAGACCGGCCGCCGCCGCGCCGGGCTCAGCTTCGAGCGGTTCGCCCGGGCCATGGGCGGCCGGATGACCAGCATCATGCGCCCCGACGTCGAGCACGTCCTGCGCACCGCGCTGCCACCGGGCGTCGCGGTCCGGTTCGGCGCGGCCGTCACCGACGTCGACAACCGCGCGGACGGCGTGTCGGTCCGGCTCGCCGACGGCACGGCGCTGGACGCGGACCTGCTGGTCGGCGCGGACGGCATCCACTCGACCGTGCGCGGCCTGGTGTTCGGCGCCGAGGCCGAGTTCTTCCGCTACCTCGGCTTCCACACCGCGGCGTTCGTCTTCGACGACCCGGGGATCCACCGCCTGGTCGCCGGCCGGTTCTGCCTCACCGACACCGTCGCCCGGCAGGTCGGCTGCTACGGCCTGCGCGACGGACGGGTCGCCGCGTTCACCGTGCACCGCACCCCGGACCCGACCCGGCCCGACGACCCACGGGCGGCGGTGCGCGCCGCGTACTCGACGCTGGGCTGGATCGTGCCGCAGGTGCTGGAGCACTGCCCGCCGGAGATCTACTACGACCAGGTCGCGCAGATCGAGATGCCCCGGTGGAGCACCGGCCGGGTGGTGCTGGTCGGCGACGCGTGCGGCGCGGTGTCGCTGCTCGCCGGACAGGGCGCCTCGCTGGGCATGGGCGGGGCGTTCGTGCTGGCGGAGAACGTGACCGACCTGGCCGCCTACGAAAGCCGGTGGCGGCCGGTCGTGGTCGACAAGCAGCAGGTCGCCCGTGCCGGGGCACGCTGGTTCCTGCCGTCCACGCGGCTGCGGCTGCGCGCCCGGCGGGTCGCGATGCGGCTGGCGAAGCTGCCGTGGGTGGACCGGCGGATCGCGGTGAGCCTGGTCGGCAAGCCCACCGCGCTGGTCGACGACTAGCGGCGCAGCTCCTCCAGCGCGCGGTCGAGCTGGGCCTCGGCCCGTTCGGCGCGGGCGAGCGTCTGGACGCGCGCCTCCTCCAACGCCGCGACCCGTTCCCGCGTGACGCGCTCGGCCTCCTCCAACCGGCTCTGGTGGGCCTGGCGCGCGGAGTCCAGTTCGCCGCGCGCGCGTTCGAGTTCGGCACGGGCGTCCGAGGCGGCTTGGCCGGCCCGTTCGGCGGCGGCCCGAGCCTGGGCCGCTGCCTCGGCGTCGCGCCGGGCGGTGTCGGTGATGCGTTCGACCTGGGCGGCGGCCTCCTGGCGGGCACGGTCGACGTGGGTGTCGGCTTCGGCTCGGGCCCGCTCGACCTGCGCGTCGGCGTCGGCCGCCGCCCGCGCCACCGTGGCCTCGGCTTCGGTCCGGGCGCGGTCGACGTCCTCGCGGGCGGTCGTCTGGGCGGCCTCGATCTCCTTGGCGGCTTGACGTCGGGCGCGTTCGGCGTGCGTCACCGCGTCGGCCTGGGCCTGGTCGACCTGGGCGGCGCAGTCGCGCCGGATCTCCTCGATCACGGTCGCGGCCTCGGTCCTGATGGTGGCGATCGCGCTCTCGGCCCGTTCGACCGCGGCGGTGGCCTCGGCCCGTGCCGCGTCGCGCTGCTCGTAGGCCGTGGCCGCGTCCTGCTCGGCCTGTTCGGCGGCCCGGACCGCGTCCTCGGTGGTGGCTTCGGCTGCCGCGCGGGCCTGTTCGGCGTCCCGCCGTCGCCGTTCGGCCTTCGCCACCGCGGCCTCCGCCTCGGCGACCTTGCGCGCCGCCTCGGCCTCGACGGCCTGCACCTGGCTCTCGGCGACGCTCGGATCGGCGATGGCCGCCAGCTCTCCGACGGCCCCGGTCAACGTCGCCGACATCTGCTCGGCGAGCACCCGGAACCGCTCCAGCAACTCTTCGGCCCTGATCTTGCCGGACGTAATCCCATGCGGGCCTTTCGTCACGGTGACGACCTCTGCGTCCTGCTCGCCTTCCTGCGCCAGCCGCTGCCGCTCCCGCCACGCCCGCCACCGGGTGTGTTCCGGCAGGTCGCAGTACTCGGCGGGCCGGCCCGGCCCGGCGCCCCGCAACACCGGACGCGTGCAGCCGGGGTAGTTGCAGGTCGAGGCGGAAGTCTCGGTCGTCGTCACGGCAATACCGTAGCACAATAACGTCATGTCAAACGTTATTATGCGCAACGCAACGCTATGAACCTGCGGTTGGGTGACTTCCGATAAGTAAACGTTATCGGAAGTCAGGATTTCGCAGCACGGCCGGCGCGTCGGGGCGGGTCCGCGTGTGACGCGCAGTAGAACTGTCAGCGCCTGAGCTGGACATACACAGCAATGTGTCAGTGGATGCGCGCGCCAGATCTCAGTGGCCGATCCAGACGATGTGCACGATGGCCGCGACTGCGGTGGGCTACATCCCCTCCCCTGCCGCCACGGAGGGTCGGAGGCGCACGATCTGTAACGGTGTTGTGGTTGGGTGAAAGCTGGCGCTCCAGCAGCACAGTTCGCGCATCAGTGCCTCCTCGACGGACGACACTCAGCCCGACGAGTCCCGCGATCCAGATCGGCGTGAGCGCAGGACCGAGGATCATGATCAGGTCTGGGAAGAACGCAACGCGGTTGTACCCTCCCTCCGCTGCGGCGAGTCGTGGGTGATCGAGCAGGTGGTGCCCGATGCTCAGCACGATCACCGACGTGCCGACGCTGGCGGCGGCCAGCACCTGCGCGCGCCGCGTGCCGCCGAACTCCGCCTCCATCATCGCGGCGAGCAGCACGACGAGGACACCGCACAACACCGCCCTACACCCTGATGGCCCAGGCCACGTCACCGAACACGCTCGCGGCGAATCGGGCCGGCAACGGCACCAGCGCGGACTGGTCGACCTAGCCCAGACCCTGGCGCTCGCCGAGTATCCGGAAGTACGTCTCGTCGGGCGGGGGTGAGGCCGTGCCAGCCGGCGAACTCCTGGACCAGGACGGCATACCCGCCCGCGACTGCGGCGATCGGCCGCCACTCGACCCGGGCTGGGTGCGAGCCTCTCCATCGGAGGTCGTCATGTCCCACTCAGGTAGCGGTAGCCCGGCCACAGCTCGTGCCACCGCGCGCGCAGCCCTCGGCACACCGCGATCGGCTTGCCCTGCTCGGAGTTCGCGACCTCGAGCCTGTTGTCGACTCGGTCCACCTCGTCGCAGCCGGTGAAGCTCCCGGCCAGCTCGTCCGGCTCGAACCCGACGGCGAGCACGACATCGGCCGACTCCGGCGGCGGTCCCCACCCGTGCAGCTCGTTGTGCCCGCTATACACGGCGGGCAGGTCCGTGCCGTAGCGTTGGAGCGCGCCGGCCTCCCCGAAGTTGTGGGTGAGGACGACGGCCCGCGCCCGGTCCCCGGCGGGCAGCTCGCGGTGCGCCCGGGAGACCTGATCGGCGAGTTCGGGCCAGCCGACGCTCTCAAACGAGATGTTGAACGAGATGCTGTTGAGCGGTTGTGACGCCAGCGTCTGCCGCGGCAGCACTGGCAACGCCACCAGCGCCTGGAGGGCCGTGCTGAGCGCCAGCGCGACGACGAGCGCCGGCCGCCGCCACGACGCGCGCGACATCCACCCCTCGGTCACCACGCAGCCGGCAGCGAGCAGCGCGAGCAGGAACCCGCCGGCGTAGTCCGGTCGGCCGCCGCCGAGCACGAGCAGCACGCACATCGCCGGGAACGCGACACCGACCGCACGGAGCCGGGGATCTCGTATCAGGCGCACCAGTCCGGCGATCCAGATCGGCGTCAGCGCCGGGCCCAGGATGAGGAGCAGGCTCGGCCCGAAGATGACGCGGTTGACCGGTCCGTCTGCCGCACCGAGCACTTCCGCCATGTGCAGCTGCGGCAGGTCGTTCACCAGCTGGTAGGCGAGGTTCGGCGCGCCGATCAACAGCCCCAGTCCGATTCCCGCGTACAGCCACTTGTCCCGCAGCGGCTTGCGCGGTCCGGTCACCACCATGCAGAGCAGCACGGTCACCGGCAGCAGAAGGACGACGTACTTGCTGTAGATCGCGATACCGCACACCGCGCCCGCCGCCAACCACCACCGCCCGTCCTGACGCAGCACGGCGCGCAGCACGAAGAGCATGACGCCGCACCAGCCGACCATGTCCATGGTCGACGTCACGAACACGTGCCCCAAGCCGAGCACGAGTGCGGACGTGGCCAGGCACACCGCGCTCAGCACCTGTGCCCGTGCGGTGCCGCCGAGTTCGGCGGTGATAAGCACGCCGAGCACCACCACGGCCACCGCGCACAGGATTGCGGGCACCCTCATGCCGGTGACGGTGTCACCGAAGAGCTGCGTGGACACGTTGACGAGCAGCGGCACTAGCGGGGGTTGGTCGACGTAGCCCCAGGCGGCCCCCCGCGTGCCGAGCAGCCGGTAGTACAGCTCGTCGACGTTGTAGCCGTACTGACCGGAGAACGCCAGGAGGACGACGGACAGCCCGGCCGTCACGGCGGCGACCGGTCGCCACGTCACTGCGGCGGCACGCCCGGTCTCGATCGCGTTCACCGCGGGTCACCGGCCCCGTGCACGATCACGGGCTCCATGTCGACACCGTCGCGCAGGTGCCCGATCGCCCGGTACTCGGGCGAGGCGTGCCACTCGCGCACGTGCTCGACGCTGGGGAACTCCATCACCGACAGGTGCACGGGTACCCACTCGCCTTCCAACACGTCGACTTCCCCACCGCGCAAGGCGAACCTGCCCCCGTACCCGCGCATCGTGTCCAGCACCCTGGCGCGGTACTCGGCCATCGTTATGGGGGCGGCCACCGACTTCGCGTTCCCGATCACGTAGGTGGGCACAACTCGCGCCCTGTACTGGACAGGGACACCGATGCCGCGAGCAGCGGCGACGCGCGCGGCGGACTCGCCCCCGGCGGACTCCCGGCTGTCCACGAACACCGAGCACCTCGCCACCGCCTCGGCGTGCAGCTCCCGCGGGTCGAGGGTCGAGGTGCCGACGGCGTTGACGTGCGCGCCCTCGGCCAGGTACTCCGCCCGTACGAAGGGTTCCTTCGCCGAGGTCTTGGTGCACACGCGCACGCGGCGCGGCTTGCGCACCACCGCCACCGCCTCCGGGTGGCTGCGTGCCTGCACACCGGAGCCGAGGGTGGCGAGATCATCGGCGTTCGGCGTGGCGAGCGCGTCCGTCGCGACTGCGGACACCGCCGCAGTCCGTACAGCGGTGAGCGCTGTGGCGTCGAGCACCGCCGGCGGAAAGCCCGTCTCCGGGTGGAAGACGACCACCACACCGACGTGCGCGGGCATGCCTCGGGCGTGGTTGTCCGGTCGCGGGATCGTCCGCAGCGGCTGGGTGACACGGCCGTCGCTGTACCAGCGCATCGCTTCGGCCATCAGCCCGATGGCGTCCGTCATCGGCAGCGCCTCGCGTACGGCGGCGGCGTCCAGGAACAACATCGGTCCCCTTACTGTTCGTCGCGGGTGAAGACCGACCACACCACCCGGATCGGCCTGGTCGAGGAGATGAACGAGAGACCGTGGGCACATTGCGGCGGTGTACCCGGCGGGCAGCAGCTGCATGATCAGCGGCACGGGAGACGGGTGGCTCGCGATCGTCGGCGAGCGCGGGATCGGTCCCGCGCCGTCGGGTTTCGCGAGGCCGTGGTGTGCGTTGGCCACGACGAAGTGGCTGACCTCGTCACCGCGCAGGGCGTCCGCAGCGAACTCGTATTGGTCGTAGAGCCGCACGCACAGCTCGTCGTTCGGTGGCGCGAGGCGGCACCACAGCAGGCGCTCCGCCACCCGCACCGACTCGTCGTCCCACGTGAATCCGGGCTTCAGCTCGAACAGCACGATGTGCCGGATCACTGCTCCCCCTGGTATGTCGCAGGGCTGCCCCTACCTTCCCGGAGCAACCGGAGTCAATGCCAGGCCCTTAACCCCTCGGTGAAGTAGCCCGAGCCGGCTGCAGCGCTCGCCCTGCGGGAACCTCCACATCGCCGGCGGCATGGCGCCCGCGGCGTTTCAGAATTCTGCATCTGGGCGTTGAGCAGCGGTGATCGCACACCGTGAGCTGCAGGGGCATGATCGTGAGATGTGGCGCTACAACTGCTGTACCTGATCCTCGTCCGACGGTGACGCGGGACCGCGACCACGTGGCCGATACTTTGGTATCCGCATAAGACGGACTGAATCGTTCACTGACACTGTCATGCGCATGGCAGTGACACTTTTCCTGCGCGTCAGAAGGATTCCGCAGCGCGGCCGGCGCGTCGGGACAGCTCCGCGAACGCCGCACGCAGCTCCGGCGGGGAGACCACCTCGATCTCGGTGTCGAAGCGGGCCAGCGCCGCCGCGAGCGCGGGCCACGACCAGGACCCCGTCGTCAGCCTGGTCCGGGCGGCACCGAGTTCCTCCGCCACCCCGTCGCCGGCGAACGGGGCCACCTCCGCCACCGGCAGGTCGAGGATCACCTCCCCCCGGCAGGGCCAGTCGTCCGCGCCGCCCGAACCCTTGAACCGGGCCGACAGGAACGCGGCCACGTCGCCACCCGGCACCTCCCGGGGAGCGAACCGGGGCCCGGTCGGGACACGTGGTGCCATCCGGTCGGCGCGGAAGGTCCGCCAGTCGCCCCGGTCGGGATCCCAGCCGACGACGTACCAGCGCCCGGCCCGCACCACCAGGTGGTGCGGCTGCACCCGGCGGGGCGGGCGCGGCTCGGCGTCCTCGGGGCGGCCCGGCGCGCGGTAGTCGAACCGCAGCTCCTCCCCCGCCCGGACCGCCGCGCTCAGCGTGAGCAGGACCCCGGTGTCGACCTGCGGGGTGCCGCCACGCCCGGCCGCGCTGATCTCCAGCGCGTCGACGCGCTGCCGCAACCGCGACGGCAGCACCTGCCGCACCGTGGCCAGTGCCCGTGCCGCCGCCTCCTCGATGCCCGCGCCCGTCCCGACGGCGATCCGCAGCGCGACGGCCAGCGCGACCGCCTGTTCCTCGTCGAACAGCAGCGGCGGCATCTGGCTGCCCGCTTCGAGCCGGTAGCCGCCGTCGGGGCCCTTCACCGCCTGCACGGGGTAGCCCAGCTCGCGCAGCCGGTCGACGTCGCGGCGCACCGTCCGCTCGCTGACGCCCAGCCGCTCGGCGAGCAGGCCGCCCGGCCAGTCGCGGCGGGCCTGGAGCATCGACAGCAGCGACAGCAGCCGGCTGGAGGTCGTCGTGGACGAGGCGATCGGCATGGTGTCACGGTGCCACAGGTAGCGGACGTTCCCTGACCGGTACTGCCGGCATCGTCGGTCTCGTCGCCGGAAGCCTCCGGCACCGCAGACCTTTCGTGAAGGACCGGAACACCATGTCGCTCAACGCTGTCGCCCACCTGAACTTCCACGGCCAGGCCCGCGAAGCCCTGGAGTTCTACCAGTCGGTGTTCGGCGGTCGGCTCACCGTCGCCACCTACGCCGACTTCGGGATGCCCGCCGAACTGCCCGGCGCCGCCCACGTCGTGTTCGGCCAGGTCGTCGCCGACAACGGCTTCCGGGTCATGGCCTACGACGTGCCCGGCGCGCACGCGCCGGCTGACCGGAACGGGCCCACCACCCGTCGCGAGAACGGCACCACGATCACCCAGGAGCCGTTCTTCCTGTCCGTCCGGGGCGCGAACGTCGAGGAGGTCACCCCGGTGTGGGAGGGCCTGGCCCAGGGCGGGACCGTGATCGAGGCGTTCGGCCCCGCCCCGTGGGCGCCCGCGTTCGGGATGCTCGCCGACCGCTTCGGCGTCACCTGGATCGTCGACGTCGCGGCCGAGCACACCCCGGCCTGATCCGCACCGCGAGGTGTGCGGCCGGCACCGGCCGCACACCTCCACCCGGACGGGCCTACGCGGCGGGTTGGACGCCGATGCCGTCGACCACCGCCGTGGTGATGGACGAGTAGCTGGTCACCGTGCCCTTGGGGATCCCGGCGAACAGCGAGTCCGAGACCTTCCGCTCCCCGATCACCTCGCCGGTGCCGGGGTCGAGGATGATCTCGTGGCGCTCACCCTCCTCGGAGATGCCCAGCGCCACCCCCCGGTGGCCGTCGAGGTCGACGGCGTGGTCGGTGACGTCCAGTCCGGGCAGGTAGGTCAGCGCGCGCAGCAGGTTCGCGCGAGCGGCGGCGGGCATCAGGCCGGTGCGCAGCGCGTCCGCCGCGTAGATCAGGGCGTGCTGGTCGCCGCCGCTGTCCGCGCTCAGCCGCTCGTACAACCGCTCGGGGTCGGTGGGCAGGCCGGCGAGGAACTGCGGCTTGGGGAACTGCCAGTTCCCGCGCTCGGGCATGCCCCCGGCGAACTCGCCGCCCTTGGCGCGCTGCTCCGGCCACGGACTGCCGTCGATCCCGGCCACCCCGGCCTCGCGGGCTTCGGCCTCGGTGCCCTTGACCCACTTGCGGTTGCCGGTCTCGCGGCGGCGCAGCAGCCACTCGCCGGCGGGGTCGGCGGGGATCCAGGTCTCCAGGAGGTGCTCGTTGAGGAAGGAGAAGCTCCGGCTCTGCGCGCCCACCGTCTTCACCCACCAGGCGTGGGTCGCCCGGTAGCGGTACTGGCCGTCGGCGAGCACCGGGTCCTCGGCCCGTGCCGCGAGGTCGGCGGCGCTGGTCAACGCCTCCCGCGCCTGGGCGGTCGCGCTGGTGGCGGAGAACAGCACCGTCTGCGCCACGACGACCCCGGCCGCGAGCAGCACGACCGCCGCCGCGGCGGCGACCCAGCGGCGCAACGGCCGTCGTCGCGGACCGTGCCCGGTCGCGACCAGGCTCAGCCTCGGTCCGGCCTGACCGTCGGCGGCGGCCATCAGGTTCTCCCGCACGGCGGTCAAGCCTCGCTGATCGGTCTTGATGTCGGTGTACAAGCCGGCCAGCGCGCGGTCGAGCTCGTCATCGGTCCACGTCTGCTCCACGGCCAAGTCCTCCTCACGCATCGTCGTCCTCCGTCCCACTGGTCACGACCGGGCTGCGTGACCGCAACCACCGGCGGACCCGGTGCAGGCGCGAGTAGACCGTGCCCACCGGGATGTCCAGGGCCTGCGCCACCTCGGTCGAGGTCAGCCGCCCCCACGAGGTCAGCAGCAGCACGTCCCGGTCGCCGGGTTCCAGCGCGGCCAGCGCGCCCGCCAGCTGCCGGACCTGTTGCTGCGCGGTGACCCGCTCGGTCGTGCGGACCTCGGGCGACTCGGTCTGCGCCCGGTCCGCCTCCGCCATCCGGGCCCTGGCCTGCCAGCCCCTGACCTCCTGCCGGACGTGCCGGCGGAGCAGGTTGCCGGCGATCCCGAACAGCCACGGCCGCACCCCGGCCCGCGTCGGGTCGTAGGTGTGCCGTTGTTGCAAGGCCACCAGGAACGTCTCCGAGACGAGGTCGTCGGCCACCTGGTCGCCGATCCGGCGGGCCAGGTAGCCGTGCAACGACTCGGCGTGCGCGTCGAAGAGGTGGCCGAACACGGTTCCCGGATCCGGGCCGGCCAGGTCCTGGCCCGGGGGATCCTGCCCTGAGGGATCCTGGCCCGGGGAGTTCGGCGCGGAGGGGTGCGGTGGATCGAGGCCGGGGACGTCCGGGGCGTCTTCGGCCGGCGGTGCCTGGTCGGGCTCCGCCGAGTTCGCGGTCATCCTTGTCACGCCTCTACTTGCCCGGGGGCCGCCGCGCCCTTCACGGGGGCGGTCGGCCCTCGGTCGGTCCGGGACGGGTGGGCGTCATTCCGGTGTGGCGCGGACGAGCATCTTGCCGGTGTTCTCGCCGCGCATCATGCCGAGGAACGCGTCCACGATGGTGCCGAACCCGTCGCTCACGGTCTCGTCCGCGGTGACCTCGCCGCTGCGCACGTGCGGGATGAGGAACCGCTCGAACTCCTCGCGGGCGTCGCCGTGGTCGCGGACCAGGAAGCCTTCCAGCCGCAGGCTCTTCCCGACGACGTCGAAGAGGTTGTGCGGCGCGGCGGGCGGGGCGTCCGGGTTGTCGTACTGGGCGACCGCGCCGCACCAGGCGATCCTCCCGTGGTCGCGCAGCACGTCGATGGCCGCCGCGAGGTGGTCGCCGCCGACGTTGTCGAAGTAGACGTCGATGCCCTGCGGTGCGGCTTTCGCGAGCGAGGTGGCGACCGGGCCGTCGTGGTAGTCGAAGGCGGCGTCGAAGCCGAGCCGGGTGGTGAGGTGGTCGACCTTGGCCGGCGAGCCCGCGCTGCCGACGATCCGGCCGGCGCGCAGCAGGCGCGCGATCTGCCCGACCGCGCTGCCGACGGCACCGGCGGCCGCCGACACGAACAGGTCTTCGCCGGGTTGCAGCCGGGCGATCCGGGTGAGGCCGACGTAGGCGCTGAGCCCGGTTCCGCCGAGGATGCCGAGGAAGGCGCTGAGCGGGACGCCGTCGACGGGGGTGATCACCCGCACGTCGGCTTCGGCGAGCAGGGCGTGCGTGGACCAGCCGTGCCGGTGGAAGACGGTGGTGCCGACGGGGAGGGCGGCCGCCTTCGACTCGATCACGCGTCCCAGGGTGCGGCCTTCGAGTCCGAGGCCGCGTTCCCAGCCGTCGGCGTCCATCAGTTCGCGCATGTACGGGTCGACGGACAGGTAGGTGTTCTCGACCAGGACCTGACCGTCGGCGGGGCCGGTCAGCGGTGTGGTGACGAACGCGAAGTCGTCGCGGTGCGCCTCGCCCCGGGGACGGCGGACCTGGCGGACGGCGGTGGCGGTGCGGGTCACGGGGATCTCCTTCGCGGGAACGGCCTGGTGGGCACGGTAGGCGGGAGGCCCGGCGGCGGGGCAGGTCGCCGCGTTGCTGGTCCACGCGTTTCCATGAATCCGGTTCATGCGGGCGGTTAGCCTGGGTGGGTGAGCGCCACCGATCTGAGCCCCGGCGAGTTGCGTCTGCTGCTCGCCGTCGAGCGCACCGGCAGCTTCACCGCTGCGGCCGCGGACCGGGGGCTGACCCAATCCGCGGTGTCCCACGCGGTGCGGGTGTGCGAGCGGAAGATCGGTGCCGTGCTGTTCGAGCGCGGTCGGTCCGGTGCGCGGGCGACCAAGGCGGGGCTGCGCGTGCTCGTGCACGCCCGCCAGATCCTGCGGCAGCTCGACGTGCTGGTGGCGGAGGCGCGTGGCGCGGCGACGGGGGCGTTGACCGGGCCGCTGCGCATCGCGGCCTTCCGCAGTGCCGCCGGGCACCTGTTGCCGCCGGCGCTCGATCGGCTGACGGCCGCGCACCCCGGGCTGAGTCCGAGGGTGTTGGTCGTGCCGGAGGTGGGCCGGGGCACCGCCGGCGAGGTGGCCGACGGCCGCGCGGATGTCGCGATCGCGACGCTCGCCGAGGAGTCGAGCCCGCCGGGCGGGCTGGTCGCGGGCGAACTGCTGCGGGAGCCGTACCTGCTGGTGCACCCGGCGGGGCACCGGGAGCCGCGTGGTTTCCCGTTGATCGACTGGGCGGAGAACTGCTCGTCTTACACGCGGACGTGGTGGGCGCGCCAGGACTGGCTGCCCGAGGCGACCCTCGACGTGGCCGACGACGGTGTGGTGCTGTCGATGGTGGCGCAGGGCATCGGCATGGCCATCCTGCCCAAGCTCAGCCTCATGGCCACCCCGCCGGGCGTCACGGTCACCGCGCTGGGTGACGGCGGGCCGACTCGCCGGATCGTGTACGTGGCCACCCACGCCACTGCACAGTCGCTGGCGGTCCGCCGGCTGGTCGCCGAACTGCGCGCCACGGCGAAGCCGCACGCGATGACCTGACCGGGTGCCGCCCTCGCCCGGGGCGGCACCCGGTCAGGTCGGGGTGTCAGGTGGCGATGGTGGCCGCCGGTGCCAGGTCGTAGGTGCGGGCGTAGCCGTTCTCGACACCTACGAGCAGGTCCACGACCTCGAAGTAGCGGTCCCAGAAGGGGTTTCGCGCAGCGCGTCGACCAGCGGGCGAGAGGTCCTGCGGGCCGAGCACCGGGACGCTGTCGACGCCAGTCCACGAGCGGTCCAGCAGCAGTCCGGCGGCCGTGGCGGCGACGGCGACCATCGGGGCCGTGCGGTCCGGGGCGGCGGTGTCGGTGAAGACGCCGTGCTCGCGGATCGAGTCGGCCTCTTCCGGGGGGTTCTCGTAGAACGACGGGTTGGCCAGGGTGCGGTAGGCGGCGATGAGGTCGTCCACGGCGAAGGTCGCGGTGACCAGCCCGGTGTGGGCGGCCTGCGGGGTGCCTCGGCCGAGTGCGGAGACGCCGGCGACGTGGGCGGCGAACGCCCGCGCGGCGGGGCGGGTGAAGCCGCGACCTGCCTCGTCGGGTGTGCGCGAGCCGTCCGGCGGCACGAGCCAGAACACGGCGTCGGCCCCGGCGAAGGCGTGATCGACGGTCGCGGGGTCGCCGTGCGAGCCGGTGACCACCTCGACCCGTTCGCGCGGCGGCGCACCTTCACCGTCCAGACCTCGGACCTGGTAGGCGCGGCGATGGTGCCGGGCGTGCTCGCGTCGACCAGGCGGTCGGTCGGCACCGGGCGTTTCGCTGCGGGTGCCGACCGAGGAGTGGGAGGCGGGTCCGGCGCTGCGCGAGGGGCCGGACCGACCTGGAGGTCGGGGTGATCGACCACGTCTACCCGGAGACCCGGGTCGAGGAGCTGGTCATGCTGCGGATGGCGGTCGGCGTGCGGGCCGGGCACCTGGCGGCGATGGCGTTGGCCGCGCTCGGGGACGTGGTCTGCCTGGTGCCGACCGCGTTGCCGGGCGAGCCTGCGTCGCCGCGGCGTGGGCGTTGGGGCTGGTGGACATCCCGCTGCCGCCGTTGATGACCGGCATGGCCTGGCACCCGCGCCACACCGCCGACGGGGCCGACCGGTGGCTGCGCGACACCGTGCGTCGGGTGCTGCGTCCGGGCCGGGACGAATAGCCGCGTCGACGCCGGCCGGAAAGTCCGGAGGCTCGCCGCGGCTGGTGTTCGGGGGTCACGATCACGGCCAACGTGGTGCGGCGCGAAAATCGACCAGGCACAACACCGGGTGGCGGGAAATGCGGTGTTGGCCGCCGGAATCCGGAATGCCTACGCTGGTTCCACCGCACGCCGCACATCTTCACCACGGACGGACCAAAGGAACCACCAGTATCCTCGGGAGCCTCCAGTGAGAAGCACGCGAATTGTGCTCTGCGCCTTGCTCATGACCGGTGCCGGCGTGGTGCCCGCCGCGGCGTCGCCGGTGTCGGCCGATCGGAACGCGTTCGCCTTGTCGAGCGCCGCCTTCGCCAACGGCGGCACGATCCCCAAGGTGCACGAGTGCACCAGCGGCGGCGGCAACGACCCCGCCAAGAAGAACGAGTCCCCGCCGCTGGCCTGGTCGGGCGCTCCGGCGGCGGCCAAGAGCTACGCGATCGTCATGCGCGACCTCGACAACGCCAACCTCATCCACTGGGTCATCTACGACATCCCGGTGGCCGCGAAGTCGTTGCCCCAGAACGTCCAGCACGTCTACCAGCCGGCCGTCCCGGCGGGATCCCGGCAGGTGTACTACAAGGGGAGCGCGAGCCTGTACGGCTACCAGGGCCCGTGCTCGCCCTCGACGGTGAACACCTACGAGTTCGTCGTGCACGCGCTGAACCAGGCGTCGCTGACCAGCCTGAACTCCAGTTCCTCGACCCAGACCGCGGCCAGGGCGATCACCGCGGCCTCGATCGGCTCGGCGAGGATCACCGGCGAGTCGTGACCCCGACCGTGCGCGCCGCCCCGTCGTCGGGCCGGGCGGCGCGCACGCGGGGCCGGGCGGTTCGGGTCAGTGCGAGGTCCGGCCAGGCCACAGCAGGGCGTGGTAGTCGTTGGGGTCTGTGGTGTGCGAGCAGCCGACGATGGTGCCCCGGTCGTTGATCCCGATGGCCGCGCCGCCGACGTGGCCGGCCGGAACCGGCAGTGCGGTGATGGCGGCGTCGGCTCCCCAGCGCGCTGCTTGCGGGTCGGTTCCCGGGGCGCCGTAGGCGGCTCCGACCACCGTGCCGTCGTTGCCGATCCGGTAGACGAAGGCGCCGTTGCCGCCGGGGAACGGCGGCAGGATCGTGAAGCGGCCGTCCGGGTCCAGCCGGGCCGGGCTGAGCGGCGTGTAGGACTGGGTGACGATCGCGCCCCGGTCGTTGATCCCGATGCCGACGAGTTCCGCGAACGGGGGCCGGGTGCCCAGGTCGGTGATGGTGCCGTCGGCGGCCCACCGCACGACGTGGTTGTTGTTGCGGCTGTCCTTCGCGGAACCGACCGCGATGCCGTGGTCGTTGATCGCGCCGGCGAAGCTGCCCAGGCCGCCGGGCAGGCCGGGCAACGCGGTGGCGCTGCCGTCGCGGTCCCAGCGGACCGCCTGCTTGGGCTGGTCACCGGTCCACACCACGCCGACGGCGGTGCCGCGACGGTTGATCCCCGTCGCGTTGCCGTGGTCGCGGCCGAGCCTGTCCAGCGCGGTGACGCCGCCGTCCGGGGCCCAGCGGACCGGCACGGTGTTCCGGTCGGGCGGGGCGGCGTCGCCCACGGCCACGCCCCGCGCGTCGACGCCGGCGGGGCGGGCGATCGTGGTGCCGGGCAGGACGCCGAGCGCGGTGACCGCGCCGTCGCGGGTCCAGCGCACCGGGGTGATGTGCTCGAAGCCGTCGGGTGAGGAGTACCCGAGGATCACGCCGGTGTCGTCGACGACGGTGGCGCAGTCGGCTTTGTCGTGGGGCAGGGCGGGCAGCGGGACGAACCGGGGCGCGGCCCCGGCTTGTGCGGTGCCGAGGACGGCCAGCGCGGCGGCCAGTGGAACGGCCGCCGCCAAGCGGAGGACGGGTAATCGCCTGGAGGTGGTGCGGGTGCCCATGGGGTTCCTTCCGGGAGCGGGCGGGGTCACGTCGGAAGCGCGGTCGCGGCGCACGCGGACGCCGGCGGCCAGGCTCGCGGACCGGTCGCGCGGACCACTGCCAACCTCCCAGGGCGGCGGGCCCGGTGGTACCCGCCGTCGGACGCGCGTCGGTCGGCGGGTGGCCGTCCGACCGGGTGTGCCCGACGCCGCCGAACGACCCCCGGCCGGCTCAGGCCGGTCGGGGTGTCGCGCCGGGCGGCACGGGAGAGCGCCCGGCCAAGCCGTGATCACCGCCGGGAGGTGGTCTCGTCGCGGGCGGCGGGCAGCAGGTCGTCGTGCGGGTCGCGGGTCGACCTGACGGCGGCCTTGAACTGCCGCATCACCTCGACGGCGAACCCGCGCCGGGTCGTCCCGAGCGCGCGCAACGCGGGGCCGTGGTCCCAGCACACCGCCGTCAGCGCGCCGAGCAGCAGCAGCCACCAGACGCCGTGCACGGCCCGGGGCAGTTCGCCGCGCAACCGCAGGCAGTGGAACGGGACGTGGCGGCGTTCGTCGGCCAGGATGCGATCGGCGACCTCGGCCACGAGCGGGTCGCGTGACCCGTCGCGCAACGTCCGGTAGTAGCCCAGCGCCACGACCTCGGCGATCAGCAGCACCATCAGCTCCAGCCGCAGCCCCAACGCCCGGCGCAGGCGCACGAACACCGCGTCGCTCCAGTGGCTGTCGAGCGTCGTGGCACCGGCCGAACCCAGCAGGAGCGCCAACCCGCGGGCGTGGTTCTGCTCCTCGGCGACGAACATCCGCACCGCCGCCGCGTAGACCGGGTCTCCGGCGCGGGACGCCTTGGCGATCAGGTTCGCGCCGTCCCCCGCTTCCCCCACTTGGAAGCGCCGCACACTGGCGACCACCGCCGCCGGCATCACGGCACCGCGCGCGAAGTCCGGGTCGCCGGTCGTCCGACGCCGGTCCGCCTCGTTCTCGAAGTCCCGCACCCACTCGGTGAACGCGGTCACGTCCGCTTGTCTGGTCACGTTGGAGGGACGGGCGGCGCGGAGGTGGCGTTGCCGGGTGTCCGTGAAGATCGAGTGGAGCTTCCGGGGAGGAATCCGCCGCGCGGGGCCGCACCCGGATGGCCGCTTCGCGGGCGGCGGCGACCGGGGGACACTGCTGCGATGTCGGCCGCTTCCGAGGTGATCGGGCTCGTGACGGGCGTCCTGGGCCTGCTCGTGGGCGTGGTGTCGCTGTACCTGCAAGTCCGGTCCGAGGCGCGGTCCGGCAACCGGGGCGCGGTGCCGCCCGACCCGCCTGCCCGACCCGCCGGCGGGCAGCCGCCGCTCGCGGTGCCCCGGTACGCGCCGCCGGCTTCCCCGCCGCCCGTGTCCGGCGGGTTCCCGTCGGTGTGGGTGATGGCCCTCTACGGCGCGCTCGGCGGGGCGAACTACGTCCTGGTCGCACTGTCCCTTCTGGACAGTCCGGTGCGGCAGGTGGTGTCGGGGGTCGTCGCCCTGGGCGGCGGCACCGCGATGCTGTTCTACGTGCGGCACCGGTTCCGGGAGTGGACCCGGCCGCTCGGCTTCGCGTTCGGGGTGCTGGGCGGCGCGCCGCTGCTGGCGCTGCCGTTCGCCTCGGACCCGCCGGCGACGCCGGTCGCGCAGCAGTTGGCGGTCTGCGCGGTGGTGGTCGGGGTCACCGTGCTCGTGGTGGTGGTCGACAAGTACCGCGAGGGGCGTGGGCGGCAACGGTCGTGAGACCGCCGCGTGCCGCCCACGCCCCTGCTCCGCCTTACGGGTTCAGGGTCACGCTGTACGCGGACAGCGCCTCGCCGACCGGCTGGAAGTACGAGGTGCCACCGCTCTTGCCGGACGTGATGCCCAGGCCGACGCTCCCGGAGAACAGGCAACCGCCGGAGTCACCGGGGTTGACCAGGGCGTTGGTCTGGATCAGCTCGTGCACCGAGCCCTCGGAGTAGTTCACCGTGACGTTGAGCCGCTGCACCGAACCCGAGGTGAGCCGCGTGGTGCTGCCGCTCTTCTGGATCCGCTGCCCGACGGTCGCCGGCGCGTGCGAACTGATCTTCTGGCTGGAGCCGTTGTAGAGGCTGACCGCGCCCGGGGCGCTGCCGGAGGTGTTCCGGATCAGGCCGTAGTCGTTGGTCGGGAAGCTCGCGCCCTGCGACGGCCCGACGTTCCACTGGGACACCGCACGGGTGCAGTGCCCGGCGTCGACGATGTAGTTCTGGCCGCCCTTGTTGGTGTTGAAGCCGACCGAGCAGCGGGTGCCGCCGCCGGTGATGGCCTCGCCGTTGAGGATGGCCAGGTGCATCTCGCCGGCGACCCGCTCGACCCGCACGCGGTCGCCGAGCCGGTCGGCGGCGCGCAGCAGCCCGGCGAGGTCGCCGCCGGTCGCGGCGTCGGACACGCTGAGCACGACCTGGTTGGTCTTCGGGTCCAGCCCGATCGAGGTGTGCGTCACCGCGGGCACCGACTCCAGCGTGCTCTGGGCCGACGCCAGCGCCTGCGTGGAGTGGCGGACCAGCTTGGCCTCGGCCCCGGACGCGCGGACCTGGTCGGCGGCGGCCGTGTCGAGCACGTTCACCACCGGCTTGCCGTGGGCGTCCAGGTAGGTGCCCGCGACGCGGGCACCGAGCCTGCCGCTGATCTGGTCCAGGGTGCGCACGCTGACGTCCTGCGTGCGCAGGATCTCGGCCGCCTCGGCGGGCGGGATCCCGTCCCTCGTGGTCATGTCGGCGATCGCGGACTGCGCGACCTCGGTCGCGTAGCCCTCGACACCGGCCGCCGGGGCCGCCGTGACACCGGCGGTCAGGGCGCCGGCGACCAGGGCGATGGCGGACCGGGCGACGAGACGCCGCCCCTTGACGATCTTGCGCATACCGGCAACTCACTTTCACAGGGAAGCGCGGGGGGACCGCGCCGATCAGTGGGTTGTGCCGGGACCTTCGCGTGGGCCCGGCACCGGACAATTCCGGCGCATCCCAGACTGTTCCCCGCGCACCCCACCCCGGTACCGCCTTTAGTCGCAAAGACCGCGACCGAGTGCCGGGGAACTGTTAAAATGTAAAGTTTCGCGGCCGTCTTGAATGGGCATGGCGCGGTCGACGCGAATTAACCGCGAATAACGCTCGGTTCCGCGTGCTGGTCGGACCGGGGATCGGCGGGGAGCCGGCGGCCATTCGACGGGCACCCGGGCGGCCGGTGCCGAAGGCGTCCGGAGAGCGCAGGCCACCCGGCGGACGGTGGCGCTCTCCTCCCACTTCAACGTATAGCGCACCCCGGGTCTTGCGGCAAGACCCCGGTGGTGCCGCAGACTCTCCCGCCGGACCGGGGAAATCGCCGGATCGCGGAAAAATGGGGGTTTCATGATTGACGTGATCGTGGCCGGCGGCGGACCGACCGGTTTGCTGCTGGCCGGCGAGTTGCGGCTGCGGGGCGTGCACGTGGTCGTGCTGGAGCGGGACGCGGAGCCGACCCGGGTCGTGCGCGCCCTGGGCCTGCACGCCCGCAGCATCGAGGTGATGGACCAGCGCGGTCTGCTGGAGCGGTTCCTCGCGGTGGGCACGCGGCACCCGCTCGGGGGTTTCTTCGCCGGGATCGGCAAGCCCGCGCCGGAGGGGCTGGACACCGCGCACCCGTACGTGCTGGGCATCCCGCAGCCCGCCATCGACCGCCTGCTGGCCGAGCGCGCCGTGGAACTCGGCGCGGAGATCCGGCGCGGTCGCGAACTGGTCGGGTTCGACCAGGACGAGGACGGGGTGGGCGTCGACCTGGCCGACGGCACGCGCCTGCGCGCCCGGTTCCTGGTCGGGTGCGACGGCGGCCGCAGCACGGTGCGCAAGCTTCTCGGCGTCGGCTTCCCCGGCGAGCCGTCGAGGGTCGACACGCTGCTGGGCGAGATGGAGATGTCCACCCCGCACGACGAGCTGGTCGCGGTGATGACCGAGGTCCGCAAGACCCAGCTGCGGTTCGGCGCGATGCCGCTGGGCGACGGGCGGTACCGGGTGGGCGTGCCCGCCGAGGGGGTCGCCGAGGACCGCCGGCTGCCGCCGACCTTCGACGAGGTGAAGCGGCAGCTGCGGGCGGTCGCGGGCACCGATTTCGGGGTGCACTCGCCGCGCTGGCTCTCGCGCTTCGGCGACGCCACGCGGCAGGCCGAGCGCTACCGGGTCGGGCGGGTGCTGCTGGCCGGCGACGCGGCGCACGTCCACCCGCCGACCGGCGGGCAGGGGTTGAACCTGGGCGTCCAGGACGCGTTCAACCTGGGCTGGAAGCTGGCCGCCGAGGTGCGCGGCGGGGCACCGGAGGGGCTGCTGGACAGCTACCAGGCCGAACGGCACCCGGTGGCCGCCCGGGTGTTGGACAACACCCGCGCGCAGATGCACCTGATGTCCACCGAACCCGGACCGCGGGCGGTGCGCCGGCTGGTGGCGCGGCTGATGGACTTCGAGGAGGTGAACCGCTTCCTGACCGCGCAGGTGATCGCGGTCGACGTCCGCTACGACTTCGGCGGTGGCCACGACCTGCTCGGCCGGCGGCTGCGGGACGTGGCGCTCAAGCGGGGCCGGCTCTACGGGCTGATGCACGAGGGCCGGGGGCTGCTGCTCGACCAGACCGGGCGGCTGTCCGCCGACGGGTGGGCCGACCGGGTCGACCACGTCGTGGACGTCAGCGAGGAACTCGCCGTGCCCGCCGTGCTGCTGCGGCCGGACGGCCACGTGGCGTGGGTCGGTGACGACCAGGACGACCTGCGCGCCCACCTGCCCCGGTGGTTCGGCGCGGCCGGGTGAACGCGCGCCGGCCCGGCGGTCGGTCCGCCGGGCCGGCGGCGCGGTCAGGCGCCCTGGTGGGCGTCGAGTTCGGCCCGCCGCCGGTCGAGTTCGGCGAGGACCTGGTCGACGGTGTCGCGGTGCTGTCGCAGCCGCACGACGGTGTGGTCGAACGCGGCGCGCAGCTGGTCGAGGTTGGCGGCGTCGACCTCCACGTGGTCGTCGTGGACCCGGTTGCGCTGCCCGACGACGAGCCGGCGGTCCACCCGGGGCAGTTCGTGGGTCATCCGTTCGAGCCACTGGGCCAGGTCGCGCTGGCTGTCGCCGAGGCGCTCGGTCCAGGACAGCCGGCGGCGGGCCTCGCGGTCCGGGTCGCGCCGGTCCCAGGCCGCGCTGACCATGGTGGTGATGCCCTGGGCGAGGGCGCGGCAGGCGACCTCCAGGCGGGGCAGGACCTCCAGGCCCACCGCCGAGATCTGCTCGGAGACGTCGGCGTCGGGGTCGAAGCCGACCCACGCCCCGTCCGCGACGTGCTCGCCGGCGATGTCGTAGGTGGTGGCCATCAGGTGGGCGATGGCCGCCCGGACCGCTTCCACGTCCCCCGGGTCGAGTTCGGCGGAGGTGAGGCGGTGCGGTGAGGACTCGACCGGGACGGGTGCCGGCCGGTGCCGTTCGGACCCCGGCCAGGCGCGGTCGCCGCCCTTGCGCCGGTAGTGCTGCTGCATGGCCTGCTTGGAGCGCTCGCCGTACGCGGTGCCCAGCTGTTCCCAGGTCCACCCCCGGTCCATGATCGCCTCGATCAGCGCGACCTCGGCCCGGTCCAGGTCGTCGCGGACGGTGGGGACCAGGCGCAGCGCGGCGGCGGCGGTCTCCGGCGGCTGCGGTTCGCCGGGGGGCGGCGCGAGACCGGGCGGGGTGGCGGAGCCGGCCGCGAACAGCAGTTCGTCGACGAAGCGGCTGCGCCGCCGGCCGTCGAAGTAGCGGGACACCAGTTCCCGGGTCGGGTCGGGCTCGGTGCGGTGATCATCGGCCATGGCGTCAACGTATCGGTTGACGGCTGATCGCGTCAACCGATACGTTGACGTCGACTCACACGGCGGCGTGCGGGACGTCGGCGGCACCGTGCTGCGCGTCCTCGGGCCGCCCCTTCTTCGGCAGCAGGAACGTGATGGCGAGGAACGCGACCAGCAGGCACGTCTGGACGACCAGGGCGTGCTGGAACCCGCCGGTGAAGTCGCCGGTCTCGGCCCGGGCGAAGAACACCGAGCCGAACACCGCCACGCCGACCGAGCCGCCGATGGACTGCACCGCCGACAGCACGCCCGAGGCCGAGCCGATCTCGTCGTCGTCCACGGCGGCGAGGATGAAGCTGAACAGGGCGGCGATGACCATGCCCGCGCCGACCCCGGCGACGGTCACGCCCGGCACGACGTCCCAGACCGAGAACCCGGCGGCGTCCAGGCCGTCGAGCTCGAACCAGAGCAGGGCCCCGCCGGCGAGCTGCACCAGCGGCCCGACCTGGAGCACCTTGCGGCCGATCCGGTCGGCGAGCACGGCACCGCTGACCGCTCCCCCGATCGCGGTGCCGACGGCGAGCGGCAGGTTGCCCAGCCCGGCCTCGCCCGCCGTGAACGCCCGGCCGATCTGGAGGTAGAGGGTCAGCACGAGCTGCGTGCCGACCAGGCCCGCGAAGAACAGCGCGATGCCGCCGAGCCCGACGGTGAAGGCGGGCTTGCGCAGCAGGGCCGGGGTCACCAGCGGCTGGCCGCCGGTCGCCGTGACGTGGCGCTGCCGCAGCGCGAACAGGGCGAACCCGACGGCCGACCCGGCCAGGGACAGCCACGTCCACAGCGGCCAACCGGCTTCCTGGCCCTGGTTGAGCGGCAGCACCAGCAGCGCGCAGGACGCCGCGACGAGCGCCGCGCCGACCAGGTCGACCCGCACGGCGCGGTCCCCGGACTTCCTCGGCACGACCCTGGCCGCGATCACCATGGCCGCGATTCCGACGGGCAGGTTGACCAGGAACACCGACCGCCACCCCAACCCGAACAGGTCCGCCTCGATCAGGCCGCCGCCCAGGACCGGCCCGACGATGCCGCCCAGGCCGAGCACCGGGCCGAAGATCCCGAAGACCTTGGTGAGTTCGCCGCCGGAGAAGTTCTCCCGCAGCAGGCCCAGGCCCTGCGGCAGCAGCATCGCCCCGGCGGTGCCCTGGAGCAGCCGGAAGACGATCAGCGACGTGATGTCCGGCGCGAGCGCGCACAGCAGCGAACCGGCGGTGAAGGCGGCCAGGCCGAACAGGAACACCCGGCGTCGCCCGTAGCGGTCGCCGAGCCGTCCGCCCAGCACCAGCCCGGCGCCCAGGGTCAGGGCGTAGCCGCCGATCACCCACTGCAGCCCGACCGGTCCGGCGCCCAGGGACTCCTCCAGCGCCGGACCGGCGACGTTGACGATCGAGGCGTCCAGCAGGTCCATGATCTCCGCGACGAGCACCACCGCCAGGATCAGCCACCTCCACCGGTGGGGCCCGGTGGTCAGGGCGGGGTCGCTCATCTCGATACCTCCATCGTGAAGTAATTCCACCATGAAGGTAAAGTGGTGGCGGTAGGTTGTCAAAACGCGCGGTCGGCGCGGCGGAAGAGGGAAGGTGACGGCTCCGCATGGAGGAACCGGTGCTCGACGGCGTCGCCGCGCGACGGGAACGGCTGATGGAGGAACTGCGGGTCTACGGCGGCCACTACACCGAACTCGGCCGCCGCTTCGCCGCCTGGCTGGGCCTGCACTCCACCGACGCCGCCGCCCTCCTGGAGATCGCCGCCGCCGAGGAGCGCGGCGCGCCGCTCTCGCCGGCCCGGCTCAGCGAGCGCATCCCGCTGTCCACGGGCGCGACCACCGCCCTGCTCAACCGGCTCGAAGCCGCCGGGCACATCACCCGCACCCGGGAGCACGCCGACCGGCGGATCGTCACCCTGCACAGCGGCGCGCACATCCAGCAGCGGGCGGACGAGTTCTTCGGCCCGCTCGCCCGCCGGCTGGACGCCACCATGGCGCACTACCCGGCGGAGTTCCTGGAGCGGTTCGAGTCGTTCGTGGCCGACCTGAACACCACCATGGACGCCCACCTGGCCGAGCGCGACACCGACGCCTGACCGCGTTCACCACGAATTCACACAGCGGTCGCAGGGCACCTCCGGCGCACGTCGCACGGTGAATTCCAATGCGAATGTCATGCGGTTCCCGGTGACCGCCCGTGCGCAATCCGGCCAGGTATTCCGCACTCTTCGGGCGCGATCGGGTGATCGACGACCCGATGTGCTGGAAATACCCATTCGGGCAGCGGGCGGGCGCTATGTTCCTGCGTGGCCGTCACGCCGGACCGAGCGGAGTCCTCCATGACCAGCGCCCGTGACAACCGCAACCGACTCACCACGGCGCTCACCTGCGCGGCCATGGCCGAGGTGCTGCTGGCCACCGCGCTGCTCGTCTGGTGGACCGGCCGAATAGCCGCTGACCAGGCGGTACTCGACCGTTCGGGCGCGACGCCGTTCGTCGCGTCGGCGATGGCGGTCCTGCTCGGGGCGATGGTCGCCGCGGTGCGCGGCGCGCGGCTGCCGCGCGGCTCGCGGGCCGGCGTGGTGTTGTTGCTCGCGGTGGTGTTCGCCGCGCTCGGCGTCGTCGCGCTGATTCAGGTGCAGAGCGCGCCGGGTATCGGTTTCCTGCTGATCGCGGCGTGGTTGCTGGTCATCCCACTCGGAATTCAGATCAGGCGCGCCGGTTCCTGACCGACCGGGGGCGCGCCGGAGGAAAAGGCGGACAGGGTGAGCGACGACTTAATGGGCCGACTCGCGCGAATACAGGAGTACGCGACCACCGTGCGGGAACTGCTCGACGGCGCCCAGGCGCACGCGCCCGCGCGGGCCGAGGGTTCGGACGGCTCCGGCACGGTGCACGTCGTGCTCGGCCCGGACGGCCTGCCCGCGTCGTTCCGGGTGGACACCGGCTGGGACCGGCGGATCACGCCCTCCGCGTTCGGCGGCGCGGTCGTGGAGGCGTTCCAGACCGCCGTGGCCGACCGGATGGAGGCGTGGACGAAGTCGCTCGCCGCGGACGGGTGGCAGCGGCGCGCCGACCGGGTCGACGCCGGGCGGCCCGACGCCGCGAACGCGCCGGGACGGATCCCGCCCGCGCTCCGCGCGCCCGTCGGGAACACCGGAAACGTCGCGTCGCGCCCGCTGGGCGAGGTCGTGGAGGACGTCCTCAAGGCGTTCGACACCGCGGAGGCGTTCGCGACCCCGCCGGCGCCGAGCGGCGCGAGCGGGGCGGACCGCAGCGGGAAGCTGACCGTGACGCTGTCGGCCACCGGCCTGACCTCCTGCGCCGCCGACGAGCGCTGGGTGGCCTCGCAGAGCGCCGCGAGCCTGATGACCGCGCTCGGCGAAGCGCTCGCCGCCGCCAGGCGCAAGCTCGCCGTCCCCCCGGCCAACCCCGAACCCGGCCGTCCGCTGGACCGGTTGTTCGCCGAGGCCATGGCCTACCTGTCCGACCCGCGCAAGCTCGCCGACTGAACCGGGAAGGAGGCGGGCATGGCCCCGCCGAACACTGAGCAGGTCAAAGCCGCCACCGACGCCCTGCGCGGCGAGGCGGGGGTGTGGGACGAGCAGGCGGCCCGGATGGGCGGGCTCGTGCCCATGGTCGACGCGCTGCGCCTCGACCGCGTCGAGGCCGGGCTGTTCCAGGTCGTCTTCGACACCTACCACCAGGTGATGGACCAGGTCGTCGAGCGGTCGCGGGAGGGGGCGCGCGCGATGACCGACATCGGCGCCACGCTGCGCTCGGTCGCGACCACCTACGACGACGAGGAAGCCGCCGGGGTGCACCGGATGAACGACATCTACTAGGAGGGCCCGTCGTGGGTTTCAGCGAGGCGCAGTTCGCCGAGACGGTCAAGAAGATCAACGAGGGGATGGCGGGACTCTCGGCCAGGATCGGCGAGGTGCCCGGGGCGGCGAGCGCCGCCGTCGACCACTGGTACATCCCCGGCTTCGTCAAGGACGCCATCCTGTGGTGCGCCCGGAAGATCACCGAGCTGGCGCAGTGGATCTGGGACAAGATCACCGACGTGCTCAAGGGCGTCGCCGCGCCGGTGTCGTTCTTCGCCTACGCCTTCGACTGGCAGGACATCCGGGGCGTGGCCAACGGCGTGACCGGTCAGCTCAAACCGGAGGCGATGCCGGCCGCGACGTCGTGGGCGGGACCGGCGGCCACCGCGTACAAGGGCGTGATCAAGCCGCAGGGCGACGCCGCCGGGAAGATCGGCACGATCGCCGACAAGACCGCGACCGCGTTGCAGGTGTGCGCCGGGGTCGGGTTGACCTTCTACGTCGCGATCGCGGTGATCGTGGTGAAGTTCATCGCCGCGATGGTCACGGCCATCGCGGCGTTCGGCTCGGCGGTGTTCTCGTGGGCGGGCGCGGCGCTGGTGGTCGAGGAGGCGGGCGTGAACAGCGGGCTGATCTGGGCGGCGGTCGGCGCGTTGACCGCCGCGCTGGGCACCCAGGCGCAGCAGCTGATCGGGCTGCACGGCGAGGCGGTCGACAACAGCTGCTTCCCCGGTGGCCGGTGGCCGAACCCGACCACCGGGTCCTTCGCCGACGGCTCGGTGACCGACGGCGACGCGAAGTGGTCGCTGGACCGCTGACCCCGTGCGGGACCGTCCACCCGGGACTGTCGTGGGGCGGACGTAGGGTCGCGGCATGACGTGCGGCAGTCGGGAGCCCGGGACGCGGACGACCTCCGTGGCGGTGGTCGGGTGATCCTGCGGACCCGGCCGCCGCGACCGGTCGACGTGCTGTGGGCGTACCTGCGCGCCGGGTCGTTGGCGGCCCTGCCGGACCTGGTCGACGTCGCCAAGCTCGACTACGGCCACGTCGACTCGTCGGTGGCCGACCGGTCCGGCTCACCGGACGGTTTCGAGCTGTTCTGCCTGGACGAGGAGTGGGGGCCGGGCGGCCTGGAGTTCAAGCTCTACTTCGAGCGCGGCGTGTTCTACAACGACGCGATCCGGGCGTACGGGCCGGACCTCGACCTGGTCGGGTTCCTGGCGGGCGCGGACCCCGGCCGGGCCGAGGTGTACGTGTACCGCGACCTGGGCGAGGGCGCGATCCTGTTCGACGCCGGACCGGTGGTCCGGTTCGAGGGGACCGGCGAGCGGTTCCGGCTCGCCGGCGTCCAGGGCCGGTACGCGCCCGGCCGCGAGGAGATGGCCTCGGCGGACCGGCGGTCGGTGTCGACGCTGCTCGAACCGCTCGGCGCGGTCGCCGACGCCGGCCTGCCCCGGATGGCGGACCTCCGCGCGGCGGCGGCGCGGTTCACGGGTGCGCCGGGCTAACGCGTCACCGGTTCGGGGGGCGTGGTGCGCAGGCGGGCGATCAGCACGGCGGGCACCAGGACGGCGGCGGCGACCAGGAACGCCACCACGTAGGCGGTGTCGGTCGGGGCTCCGGTGGCCGGGACGGTGAACGCGGCCAGGGCGAACGCGGCCAGCTGTCCCCCGATCGCGCCGCCGATGGTGCGGGCGACGGCGTTGACGCTGTTCGCCGCGCCCGAGTGCTCGGCCGGGCAGGCTTCGTTGACCAGGCGCGGCAGTGCCGCCATCGCCAGGCCGTAGCCGACGCTGCTGATCAGGTACACCGCGCCGACCTGCACCAGGCCGCCGTGCGCGAACGCGAGCAGTGCCGCGCCCCCGGCGGCCAGCGCCAAGCCGACGACGAACGGGACGCGCGTGCCGAACGCGCGGCCGATCCGGACCACCGACCAGCTCGCCGGGATGGTGATCACCGTGCCGGGCAGCAGCATCAGCGCCGCGCCGGTGACGGACGCGCCGAAGCTGTGATCGGCCAGCCGGGGCAGCAGGGCGTAGAGCATGAACTGGTTGACGCCCAACAGGAACGCGCCGAGGTGCGCGACGGCCAGCGGCCGGTGGGTGAGCAGCGCGCGGCCGCTGCCGGCGGTCGGGCGCGGCCCGGGGCGGCGCGCGGGGACGGACGTCGCGGTCGCCACCAGGGCCGCCGCCACGACCACCGCGCCGACGACGAACAGCCACCGCCACGAGGCGTGGTCGGACAGCAGACCGCCGAGCAGCAGCCCGACCCCGGCGGTGCCGGTGAACAGGCTGGCGAGCAGGGCGACGCCGAACGGCACGCGGTCGGGCGGCACGGCTTCGCGCACCACGGCCAGCGACAGCGGCAGCAGCGCGAGGCTGACGCCCTGCACCGCGCGGCACGCGATGAGCGTGCCGATGTCGGGTGCGACGATCGCGCCGAGCGTGCCCGCCAGGTGCAGGGCCAGCGCCCACAGCAGCACCCGCTTGCGGCCGTACCGGTCGGCCAGCCGCCCGGCGGGCGGGGTGAGCAGGGCGCCGGCCAGCAGCGGCGCGGACAGCACCGCCCACGACGCCGCGGCTGGTCCGGTGTCGAGGTCGCGCTGCACCGCGCCGATCGCCGGGACGAGCATCGTCTGCATCAGCCCGTAGGACAGCACGGCCAACGAGACCGCGGTCAGCACGGCCGTCGGGGGCCGCTGCACCGTCACGTCCATGAACTCCCCTCCCGAGTTTGCGAACGCCGTTCGCAAAACCCGACGCTACACTTTTGCGAACCCTGTTCGCAAAGAGGAGGACGTCACGTGCCAGGCGACCCGCCGCGCCCACCCGGTCGCCCCCGCGTGCTCAGCCGCGCCGGCATCGTCGAGGCCGCCCGGCGGGTCGCCGACCGCGAGGGCCTGGCCGAGCTGACGGTGCGCCGCGTCGCCCGCGAACTCGGCGCGGGCCCGGCGTCGCTGTACCGCCACATCACCGACCGCGACGAACTGCTGGGCCTGCTCGCGGGCGACCTCGCCGCGGGCTACCCGCTGGTCGACGCGCCCGACCTGGCCCCGGTCGACCAGGTGGTGGCGCAGTGGCAGTCGATGCGCGGCTACCTCACCGAGCACCCCTGGGGGCCGCACGTCATCGCGGGCGGCGAATACGCGCTGGACGACGCCCGCCCCATCGCCGAGCACTGCGTGGCCCAACTGCGCGCGGCCGGTCTGTCCGACGTGGACGCGCTGCGCGCCTACCGGACGTTGTGGCACCTGCTGCTGGGACTCCTGCTCAACGCCCACCCGTTCGGCCACCTGCACGGCCACGCGCCCGAGGACGCGGACTTCGGCTGGGCGGTCCGGTCCTTGATCGCCGGCGCCCGCCGCAGGTGATCACCCGGTCTGCTACCGTTGCGCCCGTGACTGCCGGGTCGGCCTTGGGCCACTACCGAGACGGGCACCCGGCTCAGGTTTGAGCACGGGGCGGGCCAGGGGCCCGCCGTTTTCTCCGGACACCGCGCCGAAGCCGCGGACGACGTTCGTTCCAGTCGATCCGGAGGAGGGAAAACCTGTGGCAGTGGATTTCAACAAGCAGATCATCGAGGAGTTCCGGGCGAACCGGGGCAAGGTCGGCGGGTGGTTCGAGAACGCCCGGCTGATCCTGCTGACCACGACCGGGGCCCGCAGCGGCCGCCCGCACACGATCCCGCTCGGCTACCTGCCCGACGGCGACCGGATCCTGGTGATCGGGTCGGCCGGCGGCTCCGACAAGCACCCCGCCTGGTACCACAACCTGCTCGCCGACCCGGTCGCGACGGTCGAGGACGGGGTGTTCACCTACCAGGCCAAGGCCGCCGTGCTGGCGGGCGAGGAGCGCGACCGGCTGTTCGCGCGAGCGGTCGAGTCCGACCCCGGCTGGGGCGAGTACCAGGCCAAGACGCGGCGGGTGATCCCCGTGGTGGCGTTGCAGCAGACCGTTCCCGGGCCACCGGACGTGAAATCGCTCGGCGAAGGGCTGCGCGTCGTGCACGACGCGTTCCGCCGTGAGCTGGCGACCATCCGCGCCGAGGTCGCGGCGGCCGGTCCCCGGCTGGGCGCGCAGCTGCGGGTCAACTGCCTGACCTTCTGCCAGGGCCTGGAGTTCCACCACCGGGTCGAGGACAGCGGGATGTTCCCGGCGCTCGGCGGGCGGTACCCGGAGATCGCGGCCGTGCTCGACCGGCTGCGCGAGCAGCACGAGCGGGTCTCGGTGCTGCTCGCGCAGCTGCGGGAGGTCGTCGGCGGTGACGGTGACGGCCTGCTGGAGCGGGTCGACGGGCTGATCGCCGAGCTGGAGGAGCACCTCGCCTACGAGGAGGAACAGCTGATCCCGCTGCTGGACTCCTGATCGTTGCGGGAGGACGCGGGCCGTCGCAGACGGTGGCGAGGACGCCCGCCGGGCGTCCTCGGCCGCGCCGAGGTCGGTGCCGCAGGCGCAGGTCGTGGTGACACCGACGGTGCGCGTCAGCTCGTGCCGGTAGCGCGCCACCAGCTGCGCCGCTCGCGAGCCACCGCCGCGACTCCGACAACACCAACGATTCCGGCAGCCGCTGGTTGTTCCCCGGCACGCGAGCAAGTCAACCGCTCCACGTCCGAACGCTGCTGCCGCTCATTCGCCAACTCGGCATTCCCGCCCAGGCAATCCGGGTGGCAGCCCTACGCCAACTCGTCCTCCAGACACCGGCACCTGGAAGACCTACGCCCCAGGCGATCACAGCCGGTGAACCCAACCAGGAATACCGAACACTCGAACAACGAAGCCTGCCAGTCCCGACCCCCGGAACCCGGGAGGCCGTGGGCGGGCTGGTGTTCCGCAGCCTGCGCCGGTTCGTGACCGACGGCGCCCTCATCGCCCTGGTGCGGTAGGCGCGGTCTCCCTCTTGGTGCCGGAATCTTCCTCGTCACTGTCCGAGTCCGAGTTGTACCCGTCGACGCCGTGCGCGGTCATGCCCGTGGTGCCCGGGTTGCGCAGGCGGCTGGTGTAGGTGGCGCCGATCTTGGCATCCTTGATCCGTTCGTAGAACTGTACGGCCAGCTCTTGGTAGTTGTCGACCGTGACGTCGTTGAACTCGACAACCCTGACGTTGTAGTACCGGCGCGTGCTGAACTTCCCCGGACGAACTTTGTCGGAGCCCCCCGGATACAGGTGGACGTAGCAGGTGATGCAGGGCCGCTTGGTCCCGGCGATGAAGTCCGGCACCTTCCGGACGAGCTTGACGAGTCGGCGCTCGGCATGCAGGCCCTTGTCGGGGTGCTTGTCGATCTGCGTCTTCTCGACTCTCTGCGGAAGTCGGACATCGACGTCCAGTGCCTGGACCACCTTCTCGTAACGCTTGATCATCCCCTCGTCGTTCTCCCCGCCGTCGAGAAGCCGGTGCTCGGCCTTGTCGCCGTGTCGGTGGGACCGGAAGTCCTTGGGACGCTCCGACGTCGACGCGGCCGGTGCCCTCCGGGCGGCGCGGTTGGCCGTGATCATCGTCCGCAGCATGGCCTTGGTGTCGCCGTGGAACTGGTGCTTCAGGTCGTTCAGGGCGTTGTTGGACTCGATCGTGTTGGCCGCCAGGTAGAGCCTGTACTTCCCTGCGTTGAACACGTCCTTGTCGATCGCCGACTGGACCTCCACCGGCCCGGGGTCGTGTTCCCGGTTCGGCTGCAGACCCCTGTTGTGCTGTTCGGCGAGTGTTTCCAAGTGCTTCTTGGCCACAGTGGAGATCCACCGCAGCGCCTGTTCCTCCCTTCGTCCGTCGAAGCCGACCGGGGCGATCGCCGACGACCCGTCTTCAGCCGTCCGGGCCGCCGTGAAGTCGGGCTGTGCGCCCATGCGCTCCGAGCCCGTGTCGAGCTGCCAGCCGTCGGCGGCGAACAACTTCCTGAGCACGGCGAGGAACCTGTCACGGTTCTCCCGCAACCCGGTCCTCGGTCCCTTCTGCTCCGTCTTCGCCTTCTTCCTCGGAGGCCCGGTGCGCTGAACGACGGCACCGGAGTGCGCCCCACCGGAACGTGACCCGACGGCGCGGCTCACCGGCAGCGGCGCGTTCATCACCCGCGTCGCCGTCTGCTCCGCGTGCCGCTCGAAGCGGTCGGACGGGTCGCCTACCCGCAGCCCGTCGCCGTGGTCGGTACCGTCCACCGGTCCCCGACGCTGCTGCACGACGTGCGTCAACTCGTGCGCCAAGGTGTGGTCGTCGCCCCCTCCGTCGCCGATGACCACGTGGTTGCCCGAGGTGTAGGCGGCCGCGCCGATCCCGGCGGCGGAACGCCGGGCCGCGGTGTCGGTGTGCAGGCGCACGTCGGAGAAGTCCGCGCCGAGCCGGGCTTCCATCTCGGTACGCTTGTCGTCGTCGAGGGGACGGCCCGGTGATCGCAGAACATCGGGCACGGCCGAGCGCTGCACCGGCCCGTTGTCCTCGCGCAGGTCGGTGCTGTCGCGCCGCCGGGCTTCGACGAGGCGGACCACGGCGGCGTTGCCGACGATGCGTTGCAGGTGCAGGATCGCCTGCGGGGTCTGCGGCATGGCCGGACGGAACGGCATCGCCGCAGCGGCGGCGGTCCGGATGGGCGTCCGCCCCGGTTGTGATCGGGACGTGCCGGCCGGTTCCCGGTCGCGTGCGTGCATGAGCCCTCAATTCCCGATGGCAGGGTGGACGTGACAACCGCGTCTGACGCTGCCGGCCGAGACCACGTGGCAGGAAGAGCGGCAAGGGCACGGGTAAGGGCACGGTTCATTCCCTCCCCGTGAACCGTGGGCAAGCGGTGCGATCGATCGACGCCACCCGGAACACTCCACATGATCACCAGCGCGACGACCGCACCCTGGCCAGCCGATTCCGGCGTCAGCGCGGCGCCCTCGACGCCAGGGCAGCGATCAGCGGTCACGACCGCCACGGCAGGTTCCGGGCCTACTCCGGCCGTACCCCCTCCAGGCACCGGCACCCGTCATCGCCGACGCGCTCGGCTTCCACAACAAGCACGTCACCCGAGTCCGGACCGACGCAGGCGGCACCTGGAAGACCTACGCCCCCGGCGATCACGGCCGGTGAACCCCAACCAGGAATACCGAACACTCGATCAATGAAGCCTGCCAGTCCCGAACCCCTGGTCGTGCGCCCGTCGGACAGGCGGCAAGAACAGTGCGAGGTTCATAGCGCCTCCTTGAGTCCGCCGGTGAAGGCCGGCCCGGGGCGCGGATGGCCCCAGGCCGGATGGTGGCCGGTCTGCCGCGAGGTCAGTCGGCCATGTCGGCGAACTGGCCGGGCTGGTAGGAGCCGCCGGGGTTGCGCACGATCACGTTGAGCCGGTTGTTGGCGTTGATCATGGCGATCAGGGAGACCAGGGCGGCGATCTGGTCGTCGTCGTAGTGCTTGCGCACCTGGTTCCAGGTCTCGTCCGACACCGGGTGGCGGGTGTCGGCGATGCGGGTGCCCTCCTCGGTGAGGGCCAGTGCCGCACGTTCGGCGTCGGTGAAGACCGCGGACTCGTACCAGGCCGCGACCAGGTGCAGGCGGTCGGCGCTCTCGCCGGCGGCGGTGGCGTCCTTGGCGTGGTAGTCGACGCAGAAGCCGCAGCCGTTGATCTGGCTGGCGCGCAGCATCACCAGGTTCTGGGTGGCCTGCGGGAGCGGGGAGTCGACGATCGCCAGGGCGACGTTGTAGATCCGCTTGGCGATCTTGGCGCCGAGGGTGTTGTCCAGCAGGCTGAAACGGGCTTCCATGGTTCGTGTCCTTACTCGGGGGAGGGAGATTCCGCGCGGAGGGTCGATCGGGCGCTATCCGAGGCCGCCGGGCGCGTAGTCGCCGCCGGGCTGCCGAACGATCACGCTCATGCGGTTGGTCGCGTTGATCAGGGCGATGAGCACCACCAGATCGCGCAGCTGGTCTTCGTCGTAGTGCTTGGCGGCGTCCGTCCAGGCCTCGTCGCTGACGCCGCCTGCGGCGTAGGCGATGTGGGTGCCCTCCTCGGTGAGCGCCAGCGCCGCGCGCTCGGCGTCGGTGAACGTCGTGGATTCGCGCCAGGTGGCGACCAGGTTGATGCGGGTGGTGCTCTCACCGGCGGCCGCGGCGTTCTTGGTCCAAACGTCGGTGGCGTAGGCGTCGCCGTTGATCTGGCTGGCGCGCAGCAGCACCAGCTTCTGGGTCGAGCCCGGCAGGGCCGACTCGGTGAGGATCGTCTTGCTCGCCGCGCCGAACTGGGCAGCGGCCTTGGCCGCGGTCGCCTCCGGGTTGCCGAACAGGTTCAAACGGGCCGTCATCGTGTGTGCTCCTTGCGTGTCGTCGGTGCGGTGAATCGACCAGGAGGTGCCGGCGACCCGAGCAGCGTGACAGCGCAGCCGCGTGACCCATGTCACTGTCGACGGGTGTCACGCAGCCTGCGCGGTCGGCACCTGGTGTGCGGCAATGGGAAGATCCAGCACGGATGGAGCCGGGATGAGCGAGCGCAGTGACCGAGCCGCGGAAACGGAGCCGCAGGCCGAGGGCGGACGTGCCGATCAGGCCACCGCGTCGTTCATCGCCCACCGGAACCTGTTGTTCACCGTCGCCTACGAGATGCTCGGCTCGGCCGCCGATGCCGAGGACGTCCTGCAGGAGACCTGGCTGCAGTGGGTGAAGATCGACCAGGACGCCGTGCAGGACCCGCGTGCGTACCTGGTCCGGGTCACCACCCGCCAGGCGCTGATGCGGCTACGTGCGCTGCGTCGGCGTAAGGAGGCCTACGTCGGCCCCTGGCTGCCCGAGCCGTTGCTGACGGCGCCGGACGTCGCCGAGGACGTGGAGTTGGCCGAGGGCGTGTCGATGGCAATGCTGCTGGTGATGGAGACCCTCACACCGACCGAGCGCGCGGTGTTCGTGCTGCGGGAGGTGTTCGGCCTGGATTATGACGAGATCGCCGCGGCCGTCGACAAGACTTCTGTCACGGTTCGGCAGATCGCGCACCGGGCCCGGAACCACGTCGCGGCGCGGCGCCCGCGCGAGGCGGTGTCCCAGGCCCAGAACCGCGCGGCGCTGCACGCCTTCCGACGAGCGGTCGACACCGGGGACCTGCAGAGTCTGCTCGACCAACTCGCCCCGGACGTGGTCTTCCTGAGCGACGGCGGCGGGGTCGTCCAGGCCGCGCTGGAGCCGATCGTGGGCGTCGAGGCGGTCGCCGCCTTGCTGACGGTGGGGCTGGGCCGGCTCGCGGGCGTCGCGTCGGTGGAATCGGCGCAGATCAACGGGCACCCGGCACTGATCATGCGGATCGGCGAGCAGGTCGAGGGCGTCCTGGCGGTGCGGACCGAGGACGGCCTGATCACCGGGCTGTACTTCGTTCGCAACCCCGAGAAGTTGTCGCGCCTTGAGCAGGAGACTGCTCTGCACCGCTGAACGTGTTCCCTCCGGCCGACTCCGGATCCTAGGACCACGGGGGTTCCTCCGGCCCAACGGCGACGACGTCTTGTCCGGGCCGGCGTGCACTACCGTCGTCGTGCGGCGGATCGCGTCGCGGCGGGTGTCCGTTGTGGAGCGTGCGGTGTGATCGAACTGGACCTGTCGGACGACGGCGTCGCGCGGGCGGTGCACCGGATCGGGTTGCGGGCCTACGCGGTGGAGGCCGCGCTGATCGGGTCGACGGGGATCCCCGCGCTGTCGGAGACGTGGCGGGAGATGCGCACCTGGCCGTTGCGGTGGCTGGGCGTGCACGTCGACGGCGGGTTGGCCGGGTTCGTGGCGTGGTCGCGGGTGGACGGCGTCCTCGACATCGACCGGCTGTGCGTGGACCCGGACCACTTCCGGCGCGGCCTGGGCCGGTCGCTGGTGTCGGCGGTGCTGGCCGGGGGCGGCCCGGCGACGGTGGCCACGGGCGCGGCGAACGTGCCCGCGATCGCCCTGTACGAGGGGCTGGGTTTCCGGCGCACCGGCACGTTCGAGGCGTTGCCGGGTCTGGTGATCGCCGAGTTCAGCCGGCCAGGAACGCCGTGAGCATCGGCAAGAATCCCGGTGCGATCCGATCCTCGCGCGGCAAGCCGGGTGTCGGTTCGCCGGTGAACAGGCTGTGGTCGGCATCGGGGAACACCGCCAGGCCGGTGGTGTGCGGCGCGAACGCGGCCACGCTCTCGGGCACGGGGATGATGTCGTCCGCGCCGCCGAACAGCGCGAGCAGCGGCACGTCAAGGCGCGGCAGCAGGTCGACCGGGTCGACGTCCATGCTGCGGGCGAAGAACGCCAGCCGCGCGGGCAGGTCGTAGATCAGCGACACCTGCGGGTACCAGGCCCGGTCGCGCAAGCGCTCCTGGTCGGCGAGGACGTGCTCGGGCGGGTCGCCGGCGCGCAGGCGGCGGGTGCGCTCGTCCACCCACGCCATGGCCTCGTCGGCGAACACCCCGTCCCGCTCCAGGGACCGGGCGATCCGCCACCGCTCCTGCGCCGCCATGGACATGCCCGGGCCGGACACCGTGACGACGTGGGCCACCGGTCCGCCGGTCGCGGCGAGCAGCGACACCCAACCGCCCTGGCTCCAGCCGATCAGCCCCACCCGCGCCGGGTCGACGCCGGGCCGCGCGCGCAGCACCTCGACGGCGGCGAGCGCCTCGGCGGCGCGGTCGGCCAGGGACTGGTCGCGCCAGTTGCCCGGTGACGGCCCGCAGCCGGGCTTGTCGTGCCACAGCACGGCCGCGCCGCACGAGGCGACCCGGCGCGGCCACTCGCCGTGGTCCTCCAGCGCGGAGTTGCCGGAGCCGTCGACCAGCACGAGTCCCGGCAGGTCCGGCCCGTCGGCGGGGCGGCGGACCCGCGCCCGCAACTCCCCCACCGCGGCGTCTTCCTCGATCCACACCGGGGCAACGGTAGTGGAAGCCGATCTAGGACGTGAGCTGTCCTAGTCGGTGTCTAGCGTGGTGTCCGTGACCGAGATCCGACCGTTCCGCATCGACATCCCCCAGGCCGACCTGGACGACCTGCACGAGCGCCTGGACCGCACCCGGTGGGCACCGCCGCTGCCCGGCGACGGGTGGCGGCGGGGCGTGCCGGCCGACTACCTGCGCGGGCTGGCCGAGTACTGGCGCTCCGGGTTCGACTGGCGCGCCCAGGAGGCGCGGCTCAACGCCTTCCCCCAGTTCGTCACCGCGATCGACGGGCTGGACGTGCACTTCCTGCACGTGCGCTCGGCGAACCCGGACGCGTTGCCGCTGCTGCTGGTGCACGGCTGGCCGAACTCGTTCGTGGAGTTCGTGGAGGCGATCGGTCACCTGCGCGAGTTCCACCTGGTGGTCCCGAGCGTCCCCGGTTTCGGGTTCTCGCAGGCGCCCGGCGAGGGTTTCGACGTGGCGGCCGCGGGCCGGGTGTTCGCGGCGCTGATGGCGCGGCTGGGGTACGGCCGCTACGGGGTGCAGGGCGGCGACCTGGGTGCGTACATCGCGCCGGAGGTGGCGGTGGCCGCGCCGGACAACGTGGTCGGGGTGTACGTCAACGGCGGGCTCGGTTTCCCCGACGAGGACGACGACGACCTGACCGAGGAGGAGGCGGGGTTCTTCGCGCAGATGGCGCAGTGGTCGCACGGCACGGTCGACCACCACGCGCTGCTGCGGGTCGCGCCGCAGACCTTCGCCTACGGCTGGAACGACTCGCCGGTGGGCCTGTTGGCGTGGCTGACCCAGAAGCTCAAGCAGTTCACCCCGACCGCCGAGGTGCCCGAGCAGGTCGTGGACCGCGACCTCATCCTGGCCAACGTGACCCTCTACTGGTTGACCGGCACGTCCGGGTCGTCGTCGTGGTTCATGTACGGCAACGAGCGGTTCCGCTGGCCGCGGGGGCAGAAGGCGGTGCCGACCGGCCTGTACAGCGGTCCGCCGGGGGTCCGGAGGCTGGCCGAGCGGCACAACGACATCGTGCACTGGCCGCAGGCGCGGCCCGGCGGGCACTTCGTGGCCATGGAGGTGCCGGGCGTGTTCGCGGCGGACCTGTCGGTGTTCTTCGCGAAGGTGGGCCGGTGAACGTCGTCGCGCGCCGGATGGCCCGGCAGCACCTGACCGTGCCGGGCACCACGCCCGCCGAGGTGGTGCGCGCGATGTGCGGCGCGCACGCCCAGGTGCTGTCGGCGGCGGAGTTGTCGATCGGGCTGCGGATCCCGGGGATCACCCGGGACCAGGTGCGCGACGCGCTGTGGGTGGACCGGACGCTGGTGAAGACGCGCGGGCCGCGCGGGACCGTGCACCTGCTGCCCACCGAGGACCTGCCGATGTGGCTGGGCGCGCAGGAGCCGCTGCTCGACCGCACGTCGGTGCTGACCGACGCACGGGTGGACGAGGTGGTGGCGGCGATCGCGGACGCGTTGCGCGACGCGGAGCTGACCGCCGACGAACTGACCGCCGAGGTGGTGGCGCGGACCGGTCCGTGGGCCGGTGAGCGGGTGATGGAGGCGTTCCAGGACAAGTGGCCGCGCTGGATGGCCGCGATGGTCCCGGCGACCTACCGGGGTGCGATGTGCTTCGCGCCCAACAAGGGGCGCAAGACCGCGTACACGAGCCCGCAGCGGTGGCTGCCCGGTGTCGCGCCCGACCCGGAGGGCGCGGTCCGGCTGCTGCACCACTACCTGCACTCCTTCGGCCCGGCGACGCCGGCGCACTTCGCGCGGTGGCTGAGCGCGCCGCAGCGGTGGGTGAACGACGTGTTCGCGCGTGCCGACGTCGAGGAGGTGCCGGGCGGGTTCGTGGTGCGTGGCGACGTGGAGTGGCCGGACGAGCCGCCGCGCGGGGTGCTGCTGCTCCCCTACTTCGACTCGTTCGTGGTGGGCAGCCACCCGCGCGCGGACCTGTTCCCGGGGGCGGCGTGGCAGCGGGCGCTCAACCGGGGCCAGGCCGGGAACTACCCGGTGCTGCTGGTGGACGGCGTGGTCGCCGGGGTGTGGCACCAGAAGCGGTCGGGCAGGCGGATCACGGTGACGGTGGAGGCGTTGGGCGCGTTGACGGCCGTGCAGCGGCGCGGGTTGGACGCGGCGGTCGAGCGGGTCGGCGAGTTCCTGGAGGGTCGGCCGGAGCTGGTGCTCGGTCCGGTGACGGCGGGTCCGCACGCCTGACCCCTGGTGTTCCAGTACTGGAGTTCTAGTACTAGAGTAGTCGGCATGGTCGCGTTGACACCCGCCGAACTGACGCTGCTCGGCCTGCTCGTGGAGCAGCCCCGGCACGGTTACGAACTGGACGAGGTGATCGCCGCGCGCGGGATGCGGGAGTGGACCGAGATCGGGTTCAGCTCGATCTACTACCTGCTGGGCCGGCTGCGCGACCGCGGCCTGGTCGCCGAAGCCGGCTCCGACGCGGGCCCGCCGCCGAGCCCGGGGGCGGGTCGGCGCAAGGTGTTCGCGGCGACCGACGAGGGGCGGGCGGCGTGCGCGGAGGCCGCCGAGGAGGCGATCGCCGTGCCCCGGCCGGTGTTCCCGCCGGTGCTGGTCGGCCTGGCGAACCTGCCGGCGGTCCCACCCGACCGCCTGCTGCCCGCGCTGGACCGCCGGGCCGCCGCGCTGGCCGAGCGGGAACGCGAGGTGCGGGCCGCCGCCGAACGGCCCGCACCGGACTTCGTCCGCGCGATCTTCGACTACTCGCTGCGCCAAATCGCCGCCGAACGAGCCTGGCTGTCGGACTACCGGGCCTCGCTGGGGACAGGAGAACGCTGATGCCGCCGTACGACCTCAAGCGCGAACTCAAAGAGTTCTACGCGCCGAAGAACACCGCGTGGGCGTTGGTGGACGTGCCCGAACAGCGGTTCGTCGCGATCGACGGGACCGGGAACCCCAACACCGCGCCCGCCTACGCCGAGGCCGTCGAGGCGCTCTACGCGGTGGCGTACATGCTGAAGTTCGCGGCCAAGCGCGAGGGCCGGGACTTCGTGGTGGGGCCGCTGGAAGGGCTGTGGTGGGCCGACGACCCGGCGGCGTTCACCGTGCGCGCCAAGGACTCGTGGCACTGGACGATGCTGATCGGCCAGCCGGACTGGATCACGCCCGAGGCGGTCGAGGAGGCCGTCCGGGCGGCGACGGCGAAGAAGAAACTGCCCGCGATCGCCGACGTGCGGTGGCTGGTGTTGCACGAGGGGCGCAGCGCGCAGGCCCTGCACATCGGCTCCTACGACGACGAAGCGCCGCTGCTGGCCGAGCTGCACGACCGGTTCCTGGCCGCGAACGGGCTGGACTTCGGCGGCCTGCACCACGAGGTGTACCTGGGCGACCCGCGCCGGACCGAGCCCGCGAAGCTGCGGACGGTGCTGCGCCAGCCCGTCCGATCGTTGGTATGACCAACGAGTGGTTAGACTGCGCCGCATGGATCCCAGGGGTGCACCCGCGCGGCTGCGCGGCACGCCGAGTTGGCTGCTCAACCAGGTCGCCGTGCTGGCCCAGCGGCTGGTGGCGGACGGGTTCGGCGCGGAGGGCGCGCGCCGCTACCACTACTCGCTGCTCGCGGCGCTGGAGGAGTTCGGGTCGGCCAGCCAGGCCGACCTCGGCCGGCGCGGCGGGGTCGACCGCAGCGACGTGGTCGCCACGGTGAACGAGCTGTCCGAACGGGGGTTCGTGCGGCGCTCCCCCGACCCGGAGGACCGGCGGCGCAACGTCGTCACGCTCACCGAGGCGGGGGCGGCGCACCTGCGGCACCTGACGGACGTGCTGGCCGCCGCGCAGGACGCGCTCCTGGCCCCCCTGGCGGCCGAGGAGCGGGAGGAACTCGTGCGGATGTTGACCAAGGTCCGGGAGCACCACTCGTGACGACGATGCGCGCGGTCGTGCTCAGCGGGCCGGGCCCGGTGGAGAACCTGGCGGTCGTGGAGCTGCCGGTGCCCGAACCGCCGGACGGGTGGGTGCGGATCAAGGTCGGCGCGTTCGGCCTGAACCGCTCCGAGCTGCACACCCGGCTCGGCCTGGCGCAGGGCGTGGTGTTCCCGCGCGTGCCGGGCATCGAGGCGGTGGGCGTGGTGGACAGCGACTGCGACCTGCCGCGCGGGCAGCAGGTCGCGGCGATGATGGGCGGCATGGGCCGGGTGTTCGACGGCGGGTACGCCGAGTACACGGCGGTGCCGCGCGAGCTGCTCGTCCCGTTCCGCTCGGACCTGCCGTGGGAGGTGCTGGGCGCGGTGCCGGAGACGGTGCAGACCGCGTACGGCTCGCTGACCACCGGCCTGGACCTGCGGGCCGGGCAGACGCTGCTGATCCGGGGCGGCACGTCGGCGCTCGGGTTCGCCACCACGACCCTGGCCCGCGAGATCGGCGCGACGGTGCTGGCCACGACCCGCAGCGGCAGCCGGCTGGACGTGCTGCGCGCGCACGGCGTCGACCACCCGCTGGTGGACGACGGCAAGGTCGCCGACCAGGTCCGGGCGCTGTACCCGGACGGCGTGGACGCGGCGTTGGAGCTGGTCGGCACGCCGACCCTGCCGGACACGCTCGCCGCCACCAGGGTGCACGGCACGGTGTGCTTCACCGGGATGCTGTCCAACGAGTGGACCGTGCCGGACTTCTACCCCATCGGCTACCTGCCCAAGGGCGTGCGGCTGACCGCGTACGGCGGGGAGAGCTCGGACCTGCCCGCCGAGGTGTTGCAGCGCCACCTCGACCGGCTGGCGTCCGGCGCGGCGTCGACCGGCCCGGTGACCGCCTACCCGATGGCGGACATCCGGCGCGCGCACGACGATCTGGAGCACAACCGGCAGGTCGGCAAGCTGGTCGGGCTCCCCTAGGGAAATTCCTCCCCCGGCGGTGTCGATCCGGGCGCGGGCCGTTCGTGTAGAGGGCGACGGAACCACTTCCGAGGAGGCGTGATGGCGCACTACCTGCTCAACGTGATCGAGCCGTCCGGTACCGGCCGGCCCGAGCCCGCCGTGCTGGACCGGATCATGGCCGACGTCGGCGCGGTGGACGCCGACATGCGCGAGGCCGGCGTCTGGGTGTTCGCGGGCGGCCTGCACGGGCCGGAGTCGGCCACGACGCTGCGGCCCGCCGGCGACGACGTGCTGATCACCGACGGGCCGTTCCTGGAGGCCAGGGAGCACGTCGGCGGGTTCACCGTCGTGGACGTGCCGGACCTCGACGCGGCGCTGGAGTGGGGTCGCCGGCTCAGCGTGGCGACCACGCTGCCGACCGAGGTCCGGCCGTTCCGGGCCGGCTGAGCCGGTGACGTCGGTCGAGGAGGTCTTCGGCCGGGAGTACGCGCGCTCGGTGGCCGTCCTGGTCCGCGTCTTCGGCGACGTCGACATCGCCGAGGAGGCCGTCCAGGACGCGTTCGCCGAGGCGGTGCGGCGGTGGCCGCGGACCGGCGTGCCGCCCGCGCCGGCCGGCTGGATCATCACCACCGCGCGCAACCGGGCGGTGGACCGGCTGCGCCGGGAGGCCCGCCGGGACGACAAGCACGCCCAGGCCGCGCTGCTGCGCGCCCGGGACGAGCCGGCCGAGGAGGACGCCGTGTCCGACGACCGGCTGCGGCTGATCTTCACCTGCTGCCACCCGGCGCTGGCCCCGGCGGCGCGGGTGGCGCTGACGCTGCGGCTGCTCGGCGGGCTCACCACGGCGGAGATCGCGCGGGCGTTCCTGGTGCCCGAGTCGACCATGGCGCAGCGGCTGGTGCGCGCCAAGAACAAGATCCGGGACGCCCGCATCCCCTACCGGGTGCCCGGCGCGGCCGAGCTGCCCGACCGGCTCGGCGGCGTGCTCGCGGTGGTGTACCTGGTGTTCAACGAGGGGTACGCGGCGTCCTCCGGCGACGACCTGGTGCGCGACGAGCTGTGCGCGGAGGCGCTGCGGCTGGGCCGGCTGCTGGTGGCGCTGATGCCCGACGAGCCGGAGGCGGTGGGCCTGCTCGCGCTGATGCTGCTGGTGCACGCCCGGCGGCCGGCCCGCACGACGCCGGACGGGGCGCTGGTGCGGCTGGCCGACCAGGACCGGACCCGCTGGGACGCCGGGGCGCTCGCCGAGGGGCGCGAGCTGGTGCGGCGCTGCCTGCGGCGCGGGCGGCCCGGCCCGTACCAGGTCCAGGCCGCGATCAACGCCGTGCACAGCGACCCGCCGCCGACCGACTGGCGGCAGGTCGTCGCCCTCTACGACCTGCTCACCACGTTCACGCCGAGTCCCGTGGTGGCGCTGAACCGGGCGGTCGCGGTGGCCGAGGTCGACGGGCCGGCGGTCGCGCTGGACCTGGTGGACGGGCTGTCCCTGGACTCCCACCACCTCTTCCACGGCGTCCGGGCGGAACTGCTGCGCAGGCTCGGCCGCACCGCCGAGGCGGTGCGGGCCTACCGGCGGGCGTTCGCGCTGGCCGGCAACGCGGCGGAACGGGACCTGGTGGCACGGTTGCTCAGCGAAGCCGGCGGATCAGTCCCGCCACCTCCGCCGGGGTGAACTCGGCGGCGGTCGCGCCGATGCTCAGCTCCAGCACCGACCAGCCGGGCACGCCCGTGCCCCGGGTGTGGGTGGGCAGCTCCACGCCGGTCTCCTCCAGCAGCCGCCGCGCCGCCGCCGAGACGACCTCCCCGGCCACCGGCAGGACGACGTGGAACAGCGACGCCTGCGGCACCTCGGGGCGGGTGCGGGCGTAGCCGTCGGCGTTGATCGCGGCGGCGATCGCGCGGGCGTGGTCGACGAACTCGGCCATCCGGGGCAGCACCTCGTCCAGGCCGATCAGCGCGGCCACCGCCTCGGGCCAGGCGTCGGCCAGGTTGCCGCCCAGCCGGGTGCGCCACACCGACGCCTCGCCGATGACGTCCTCCTCGCCCGCCAGGACCGCGCCGCGCACCCCTTCGAGCCCTTTGTAGAGCGACACGTAGACGGTGTCGAACAGGGCGGCGATCTCGTCGAGCGGACGGCCGTAGTACGGCTGCGACTCCCACAGGCGCGCGCCGTCGAGGTGGGCCGCCGCGCCGTGTTCACGGGCCCAGGAGGTCTGCGCGACCAGGTCGTCCCACGCGGGCAGCAGGCCGCCGATCTCGCGCTGCGGCAGTTCCAGCAGCAGCGCGGACAGCGGTTCCCGGATCTGCCGCAGGTCGTCCAGGGTGATCAGCTCGTAATGGTCGCCGACCGGGCGGTGCACGAGGTGGTGCACGGCGGCGTGGCCCTGCTCCTCCCACCTGGCGAGGTGCGTCTGCGGGTGGGCGGCGAACGTGCGGCGGCCCCGGCGGTCGGCGTGCACCCGCAGCGCGGTCTGCTGCGCCATCGTCCCGGACGGGAAGTACCGGGCGGCGGGTTTGCCGAGCAGCCCGGCGATCCGGCGTTCCAGCTCGGCGACCGGCGCGGTGGGCGCGGTGCCGGGCGGCACCCGGTCGAGCATCCGGCGCAGCAGCAGGTGCGGGTCACGCCGAGACCGGGAGTGCAGGACGAGGGACCGCCGGATCTCGGGTGCCATGATCGGAGTCTCGCCGGGTCGCGGGCCGCCCGGCAACGGGTTTCCCGCACCGCGCGTCCGGGACGTGGGATGACCAGGCCATTCCCGGCCGGCTGCGGTGATACTGGCGGCATGGGGAAGGTCTACGAGCGGATCGACGGCCGGTTGCGGGCGTTCATCGAGGCGCAGCCGGTGTTCTTCACGGCCAGCGCCCCGCTGGCGGCGGACGGGCACGTGAACGTCTCGCCCAAGGGGCGGGCCGGGTCGCTGCGGGTGCTCGACGAGCACCGGGTGGCCTACCTCGACTTCGGCGGCAGCCACGCCGAGACGATCGCGCACCTGCGGGAGAACGGCCGGATCACGCTGATGTGGTGCGCGTTCGAAGGCCCGCCGAAGATCGTGCGGGTGCACGGCACCGGCGAACCGGTGTTCCGCGACGACCCGCGCTTCGCCGAGCTGGTGTCCGGGTTCGGGGACGCCGACGGGCCGGCGCTGCGCGCGGTCGTGGTGGTGACGGCGAAGCTGGTCAGCGACACGTGCGGGTACGCCGTGCCGTTCATGGACTACCGCGAGGAGCGGACGCTGCACGCGGACTACTTCGGCCGCAAGTCGGAGCCGGAGTTCGCCGAGTACTGCGAGCGCAAGGACCACAACGCGGTGAGCATCGACGGCCTGCCCGCGATCCCCCTCCCGCTGCCCGACCGGCCCTGGATGGTTGATTCCGAGGGGTAGGCACCTGGAGATGGGGCGAGGGTGTCGACGTGCGGGTTGTGACGGCCGGCCTTGACATACTCGCGTCCGCACTTCACGTCAGGACCGGCGACCTGTTGGAGGCCGCTCGGGTTCACCTCCGAGGCCAGGTGGCTGCGGCACGCCCGCGTGCATTCCGGGGCGCCTGTTCCGGTGCCTGTCCCGACGGCCGGGCTACAACAGGCGGCTGCGCAAGGCGTCCGGGCTGGTCGGACTCACGCATCTAGCCGGCCAGCGGGAGCACGGCGGCCACGTCGTCGTCGGCCACGTCGGTGACGGTGATCGTCAGGTGGGCGAAGGAGGGCGCCAGGGCGGCCAGCGCGGTCGCCCGGTCGCCCTCGATCTCGTCGTCGTCGATGAGCAGGCCGCGCAGCGCCAGGGTCTCCAGGCCGGGCAGGATCGGGGACTCGGCCAGGGTGACGAGGGTGGCGTAGTCGCCGCCGTCGAACTCCGCGTCGCCCAGGTCGAGGTGGCGCAGCGCGGGGTAGCGGGCCGGGTCGAGCGCGGTCAGCTGCTCGACGGGGCAGACGGAGCCGAAGACGTCGGCACCGATGTCCAGCGTCAGGGTCACGACGGCGGGCGCCTTGTGCGGGAAGACGGCACCGTCGGCGAACACCGCGCCGCGCAACCGCAGTCCGGTCAGCGCGGGCAGCGCGTCGCCGTCGATGTCGTCGAACAGCAGCCCGCCTTCGACGGTGAGTTCGCGCAGTGCGGGCAGCGCGTCCCACAGCCGGTTCGCCGTGTCGTCCACGAGGCCGTCGTGCAGCCACGACGTCGGGTCGATCCGGCCGCCGGTCGAGGTGGTGGCGTGCTCGAACAGGCACTCGAAGTCGTGCCCGAAGTACAGGTCGGTCAACTGCTCGCGGCGCGTGGCGGCCAGGGCCCGCGCGGCCCGGCGCGCGGAGTGGTGGAAGTCGGTCAGGTGCAGTTCCAGCCGGCGCAGGTGCGCCGAGGCGGGGTCGGTGAGCAGCGCCTCGATCAGCGCGGCCTCCCACTGCTCCGGGTCGCCCGCGTCCGCGCCGAGGCGTGCCACCAGCGCGCCGCGCTCTCCGGCGGTGTCCGGGGCCAGGCGGAACACGGCCTCGTCCAGCCGGTCGTCGGACCAGGTGAGCTGCCAGGAAGCGTCGGTGCGCAACCCCTCGAAGTCGATCACGGCGGCATCGTAGACAGCGGGTCCGACACCGTGCGCCGCCACCCGGCCCTTCTGCCGGCGGATGCCCTCGGACGGCGACCGGACCGGTGCCTACGGGTTCTTCACGGCGGTGGTGAACCCGGCCTGGGTGGGGCGCGCCGGGCCCTGGACCAGGTCCGGGTGCAGGAGCGGGCGGTCGTAGCGGGCGGTGACCGCGTCCACCGGGACGTCCTCGGCGGTCCAGCCGCGCCCGCGCAGGGTGGCCGCGAGGTCGGCGCGGGGGCCGCCGCGGACCACCTCGTCCATCCGGATGCCGACGCGTTCGCCGCCGTCCCGCAGCGCGCGCGGGTCGGCCACGGCGACGGCGTGTTCGGCGGCCAGGGTGCTGCCCGGCGCGGACAGCCGGTCGACGGTGTCGACCAGCGCGCGCTCGGCGTCCGGGTCGAGGTAGTGCAGCAGTCCTTCGACCAGCCACGCGGTGGGGGTGCCGGGGTCGAAACCGGCGGCGCGCAGGGGGGTCTCCCAGTCGCCGGCGAGGTCGGCGGGCACCGGCACGCGGGCGCAGCGCGGCGGCGCGGTGAGCACCTGCTCCTTGAACGCCAGCACGTCCGGCCGGTCCAGCTCGAACACGGTGGTGCCGGCGGGCCAGTCGAGGCGGAACGCCCTGGCGTCCAGGCCCGCCGCCGGCAGCACGACCTGCGGGGTGGCCGGGGTGAGCGCGTCGTCGAGGAACCGGGTGCGCAGGCCGACGTAGTTCGCGCCCAGCAGCAGGAGCACCTGCTGGTCGGTGAGCGCGCCGACGTCGTCGGGCCACCGGGTGGGCAGCGGGACCGGGGTCGGAGCGGCGCGCACGAACGCCTCCGCGAACGGGTCCTCGACCAGCCGGTCCGGCCGGCTGGTCTCCACGGCGCGCGCTGCGGCGGCGGCCACGGCGGTGAACGCGGTCGTCGACAGCGCGGTCGCCGACAGCGGGGTGTTGTCCGGGGCAGAGGTCATCGGGTCGTCCTCACGCGATCGAGGTAGTCGAGCACTTCGGCGATGCCCGCCGGGTCCCAGCCGATGCGGGTGCTCAGCTGCGCGCCGATCCGGTCGCCGTGGTCGCGCCACAGGTCGGCCACCCGGGACCGGACGCGGTCGTCGCCGGCGGGCTGGAACGCCTCGCCGATCTCGGTCCACCGGGCGGCCAGCCGCCGCACGCCGGGGTCGGTGACCGGGGTGCCGGCCCGCTGGTGGCGGCGCAGGTCGCCGAGCAGGCCGACCCACTCGGCGCGCAGGTCCTCGACCTGCCGGCCGCCCAGCTCGGTCCGGCGGGCGGCCAGGGCGTCGCGCTGGTCGGCGGACAGGTAGGCGTCGAACAGGGCGAGGGTCTCCAGCGCGGTGAGGAACCCCTCGACCGGCGGGACGCCGTCGGCCAGGCCGGTCAGCAGGGTCCGCACGCGGTCGCGCAGCTCGTCCAGGCGGTGCGCGCGGGCGTCGAGGTCGGCCAGCTGGGCGGTGAGCAGGTCGCGCAGGCCGGGCACGTCGTCGTCCAGCGCCGGGCCGATCCGGTCGAGCGGGACGCCGAGTTGGCGCAGCGCGCGGATGCGGTAGAGGCGGCGGACGTCGTCCTCGCTGTAGCGGCGGTGGCCCGCCGCGTTGCGCGCGGCGGGGGTGAGCAGGCCGATGTCGTCGTAGTGGTGCAGCGTGCGCACCGTGATCCCGCAGGCCCCGGCCAGTTCGCCCGCGCTCCAATAACGCATGGTGGGGACGTTAGGACCTCACGCCACGTGAGGCACAAGACCGGTCACGCGGCCGGCGCGACGACCCGGCGCAGTGGTCTGGGATCGTGTGCCGGTGACGAAGTACGTGTTCTTCTGGGGCCACACGCCCGGCGCGCCCGACCGGGTCGGCAAGGAGTGCCTGAGCCAGTGGTGGGAGGGCGAGTTCACGGCGGACGGCCGGACCTACCGCACCGCCGAGCACTTCATGATGGCGGGCAAGGCCGACCTGTTCGGCGACGCCGAGGTCGCCGAGCGGGTGCTGGCCGCGCGCACACCGGGCGAGGCCAAGGCGCTGGGCCGCCAGGTCCGGGGGTTCGACAACGCCACCTGGGAGGAGCACCGGCTGGACGTCGTCGTGCGCGGGAACCTGGCGAAGTTCACCGCGCACGACGCGGCGCGGGACTTCCTGCTCGCCACCGGCGACCGGGTGCTGGTCGAGGCGAGCCCGGTGGACCGGGTGTGGGGCATCGGGTTGGCCGCCGACGACGAGCGGGCCGCCGACCCGGGCTCCTGGCAGGGCCTGAACCTGCTGGGCGAGGCGTTGATGGAGGTGCGCCGCCGGCTCAGGGCGTGAGCACGATCTTGCCCCGGGTGCGGCCGGTCTCCAGCAGTTCGTGCGCCCGCGCGGCCTGCGCGAGCGGGAGCACGGCGTCCAGTTCGGTGCGCAGCGCGCCGCGCTCGACCAGGTCCGCGAGCGCGAGCAGGCCGTGCCGGTCCGGTTCGCACAACACCGCCGCCACCCGCACGTCGGCGGGCGCGGCGGCGCGCAGGGCGTCGAGGGTGCCGCCGAGGATGGTCACCACCATGCCGCCGGGCTTCACGACCGGCAGCGAGCGCACGCCGACGTCGCCGCCCACGGTGTCGAAGGCGAGGTCGACGTCCCGGACGACGGCGGCGAAGTCGACCGCGGTGTAGTCCACGACCTCGTCCGCGCCCAGCGAGCGCACGAACTCGTGCTTGGCGGCTCCGGCGGTCGCGATCACGTGCGCTCCCCGGGCCTTCGCGATCTGCACCGCGAGGTGCCCGACGCCGCCCCCGCCGGCGTGCACCAGGACCCGCTGCCCGGGCCCGACGCCGGCGGTCTCCACCAGGCTCTGCCACGCGGTCAGGCCGACCAGCGGCAGGGCCGCGCCGTGCGGGTGGTCCAGGGCGGCGGGCTTGCGCACGAAGTGGCGGGTGGGCGCGGCGACGAACTCGGCGTACGCGCCGGCCGGGCGCGGGAACAGCGGCATCCCGATCACCTCGTCGCCCGGCCGGAACAGGGTGACGCCGACGCCGACCTCCTCGACCACGCCGGAGACGTCCCAGCCGAGCGTGAACGGCGGTTCGCCGAGCACGCCGCCGTGCGCGCGGGTCTTGGCGTCGACCGGGTTGACCCCGGCCGCGCGGACCCGGACCAGGATCTCGGTGGGGCCGGGCGCGGGCCGTTCGGCGGTGATCCCGTGCAGCACCTCGGGGCCGCCCAGCCGGTCCTGGCCGATCGCGCGCATGGTGGTCATGCTTCGATCCTCATCGAACCCCGGCGCGGCGTCCAGTCGCCGGGCGGTGTCCCGGGGGACGGTCAGGCCGGGCTGGTCGGCACGACGCGGTAGTGCGTGGTGAGCCGGCCGTCGGCCAGCACGTGGAACGCGAGCGCGGGCGGCAGGTCGCGGTCCACCACCCGGTCGGACTCCCACGGGAGCAGCAGGGTCGACACGACGCCGGGCGCGACCAGCACCGGGCGGCCCGCGAACGTGGACGCCGCCCCGGTGTGGGCGTGGCCGCACAGCACGGCCAGCGCGTTGTCGTGCCGGGCGAGCACCTCGGCGAACCGGTCGGCCTCGCCCAGCCGGATCCGGTCGATGCTCGGCTCGTGCACGGTGACCGGCGGGTGGTGCAGGCACACCAGCGTCGGCGCGCCCTCGGCCAGCACCTCCTCCAGCCACGTCAGCGTGGCGTCCTCCAGCAGCCCGTCCGCGCGGCCCGGGATGCTCGAATCGCACAGCGCGAACACCGTGCCGCCGATCTTCGCGACCCGGTTGACCGGGCCGTCGCCGGGCGCTTCGCCGAGCAGCACTTCGCGGAAGTTTCCCCGCACGTCGTGGTTGCCCGGCAGCAGCAACACGGGGACCTTCGTGGACACGAGGTGTGCTCGGGCCAGTTCGTACTCGGAGGTGAGGCCGTGGTCGGCGATGTCGCCGCTGACCAGGATCGCGTCCAGCGGTCCCGGCAGGGCTTCGAGGTAGTCCACGACCCGGCGGGCGCGCTCGGTGGCGCGCGGGTCGCCGTCGAAGTGGGTGTCGCTGAGGTGCGCGATGACCATCACGGCGTCGAGCGTAGTTACGCACCCCCGCGATCGCGGTCGGAGTCGCGCGAAGCGCCCCCTCCCGCACCTGTGACGATCTACGCTGACGGGGCGGCGAGTGGCGCCGATCACTCCGGAGAGGGGGCGGTCGTGCTGGTCGAAGCCCAGCGGAACCGGGGAGCGGTCAGCCGGGTCACCGGGCTGGCCCGCAGCACGCCGGGGCGGCTGAGCCTGTTGGCGCTGCTGCTGATCGCGGCGACGCTGCTGGTGGGCGCGTTGACGGCGGCGTCGGTGCAGCGCCGGTCGGACGCGTTGGAGGCGTTGGCGGACCGCAGCGAGCCGCTGGCCTACGCCGCCCAGGAGGTCTACCGGTCGATGGCGGACGCGGACGCCACGGCGGCCAGCGCGTTCCTGTCGGGCGGCGTCGAGTCGCCGGAGTTGCGGCAGCGGTACGAGGCGGACGTGGCGCGGGCCGCGGCGGCCCTGTCCACCGCGACCGGCGAGATCACCCGCTCCCCCGCACTGGCGGGCCCGCTGTCGACGCTGTCGGGCCAGTTGCCGGTCTACACGGGCCTGGTGGAGACCGCGCGGGCGCACAACCGGCAGGGCAACCCGGTCGGCGCGGCCTACCTGCGGGAGGCGTCGCACCTGATGCGGTCGGAGATGCTGCCCGCCGCGCAACAGCTCTACGGGACCGAGACCGACAACGTGATGCGGGACCTGGACGGCGCGGGGACGTTGCCGTGGCTGGAGTTCCTGCTGGGCGGGGCGCTGATCACGGCGCTGGTGCTCGCCCAGCGGTACCTGACCCGCAAGACCAACCGGGTGTTCAACGTCGGGCTGGTGGCGGCCACGGCGGCGTGCGCGGTGTCGCTGCTGTGGGTGGTGATCGCCTCGTCGCTCGTGGTGGCGCAGGCGTCCGGCAGCAAGGACGACGCGACGATGTCCGACGTCGTGGCGCGCGCCCGGATCGCGACCTTGACCGCGCGCGGCGACGAGACGCTGACGCTGGTGGCACGCGGCAGCGGCACGACCTACGAGGAGCGGTTCAAGACGGTCTCCGGGGAGCTGAAGGCCCTGCTGGACGAGGCCGGTGCGCCGGGCTCGTCGGTGCTGACCACGGCGACGACGAACTTCGGGGACTGGCAGAAGGCGCACCTGCGGGTCCGCGAGGCCGACAACGGCGGCGACTTCGCCGGTGCCGTGGGGCTCGCGCTGGGCAAGGGCGAGTCGGCGGTGGCGTTCGACGCGTTGGAGAAGGACCTGGTGGGCGCGTTGAGCCGGTCGCGCGGCGAGCTGACGGACACGATCGCGCGGGCGCGGGGCGCGTTGTCCGGCGCGGTGCCGGCGGTGGTGCTGCTGGCGCTGATCGCGGCGGCGGCGTCCACGGCGGGCCTGTGGCAGCGGCTGAAGGAGTACCGATGACGAGGCGTTACGGGCGGGCGGCCGTCGGGGTCGCCCCGGTGGTGCTCGCGGTGGTCGCCGCGGTGCTGGTGGCCGGCTGCGGCGCGGTGCCCAGCAGCGCGCCGGAGATCGGCGGGAGTTCGGCGGTGCTGCCCAGACCGACCGGGGTCGCGGAGCTGACCGCGCCGCCCAGCGCGGCGGCCGTGGCGACCCCGTCGTGCGACGCGACGGCGAGCCTGCGGCCGGCCGGCCCGCTGCCCGCCGCCGGGCAGATGCCGACCGGGTCGACCATGGCGCGGATCCAGGCGGCCGGGCGGCTGACCGTGGGCGTGGACCAGAACACCTACCTGATGGGGTTCCGCAACCCGTTCTCCGGCGAGCTGGAGGGATTCGACGTCGACATGGCGCGCGAGGTCGCGCGGGCGGTGTTCGGCGACCCGACCCGGATCAACTTCAAGGTGCTGACCTCCGACCAGCGGATCCCCGCGCTGGAGAAGCAGGAGGTCGACATCGTGGTGCGGACCATGACGGTCAACTGCGAGCGGTGGCAGAAGGTCGCGTTCTCGTCGGTCTACTACCAGGCCGGGCAGCGGGTGCTGGTGCCCAGCACCTCCGACGTGACCGGGATCGAGTCGCTGGGCGGCCGGAAGGTGTGCGCGACCAAGGGGTCCAGCTCGCTGGCGAACGTGGCCAACGCGCCGTCGAAGCCGATCGCGGTGTCGGTGGAGAACTGGACCGACTGCCTGGTGATGCTCCAGCAGGGCCAGGTGGACGCGATCTCCACGGACAACACGATCCTGGCCGGGTTCGCCGCCCAGGACCCGTACACCAAGGTGGTCGGCCCGCAGTTCACCGCCGAGCCCTACGGGATGGCGTTCCCCAAGCAGGACGAGGACTTCGTCCGGTTCGTCAACGCGCTGCTGGAGCGGCTGCGCGCGGACGGCACGTGGGCCTCGATCCACCGCCGCTGGCTGGGCGACCCGCCCGCGCCGCCCGCCGCGTCCTACCGGGACTGAGCGTGGACGCGGGCGACGACGCGGGGCTGGCCGGGCTCCGCGCGGAGAGCGACCGGGTGGCGCAGTCGCTGCTGGCCATGGACGACCACCCCGGTCACCGGCTGCTGCGCGGCACGACGCTGTCCGGGGAGACCGCGCGGCGCTGGGCGTCGGCGAACACCGCGATGGTGGGCCTGTGGGAGTGGTTCGACGCCTACCGGGCGGTGCTGGCGCAGGCGACCGCGACCCGGGATGCGGCCGAGCGCCGGCGGCTGCTGACCGGGCCCGAGGTGGTGCTGTCGGCACCGCCGCCGGCGCGCACGCTGACCGGTCCGGCGGTGGCCGCGGAGCGGATCACGCTCACCGAGCTGGTGGCCCGGATGAAGGACCGCTACGCCGAGCTGACCGCGCTGTTCGACCAGGTGCACGCGGCGTGGTCGGCGCGGCTGGCGGTGCTGGACCCGGTCGCGGCCCGGCTCGCCGGGCTCGCCGAGGCGGCGTCGGTGGCGCGGCTGCGGGCGGAGGTGGCGGCGGCGCACGCGCGGGCGGTGGCCGACCCGCTGACCCCGGACCCGGCGGCGGCGGGGCTGGCCGACCGGGCGGCCGAGGTGGCGGGGCTGCTGGAGGGGTTCGCCGCGCGGGTGGCCTCGGTGACGGCGACGCTGGCGGAGGCGGGCGCGCTGCGTGAGGAGGTGGTCGCGCTGCGGCTCGTAACGGTGGCGGAGATCGCCGGGGAGCACCCCGGGACACCGGAAGTTTCCGGGCCGGCGGGGGCACTGGCGGGGCTCCGGTTGCGTTTTCCTGAGGTGCGGGAGCGGGAGTTGGCCGAGGTGGAATCGGCGGCGGTCGCGGTGCTGGAGCGGATGAGGGCGGTGGCGGCGCAGTTGGCGGGGTCGGTGGAGCGGCGGGCGGAGCTGCGGGGGCGGTTGGACGCCTACCGGGCGAAGGCGACCGCGCGCGGGCACGCCGAGGACGCCGCCCTGTCGGCGCTGCACCGCGAGGCGCGGGACGTGCTGCGCGCCGTGCCGTGCGACCTGCGGGCCGGCACCGTGGCGGTGGCGCGCTACCAGCGCGCGGTGCTGGACCGGACGGAGGCTGCGCGATGAGGACGTGTGCACGGACGGCGTGCGGCGGCACGATCGAGGAGGACGGGTTCTGCGACCGGTGCGGCATGGAGGCCCCGGTGCCGGCGGGCACCGCCGGCACCGCTGCGGGCACGGCCCCGGGAACGGCACCGGGCACCGGTCCGGGCACGGCCGCGTGGACGGCGTCCACCTCGACCTCGTCGGGAGGCCGGTCGCGGCGGGCCTCGACCCGGTCGTCGAGCCGGGGCCGGCTGGGCGCGGGCCTGGTCGAGGTGCCCCGGGTGCCCGCCCGCGACCCGAAGACCGCGGTGCTGGTCGACCCGGAGGTGCCGGAGGCCAAGCGGTTCTGCTCCAGCTGCGGCAAGGAGGTCGGGCGCGGCCGGGAGGGCCGGCCGGGCCGCGTGGAGGGGTTCTGCGCGCACTGCGGCCACCACTACTCGTTCACCCCGAAACTCGCGCCCGGCGAGATGCTGCACGAGCAGTACGAGGTGCTGGGGTGCCTGGCGCACGGCGGCCTGGGCTGGATCTACCTGGCGCTGGACCACGCGGTGAGCAACCGCTGGGTGGTGCTCAAGGGCCTGCTGGACTCCGACGACGCGGACGCGGTGGCGGCGGCGACCGCCGAGCGGCAGTTCCTGGCCGAGGTGTCGCACCCCAACATCGTGGAGATCCACAACTTCGTGCGGCACGCCGACCGGCAGTCCGGCGAGCTGGTCGACTACATCGTGATGGAGTACGTCGGCGGCACGTCGGTCAAGGACATGATCAAGGCGTTGCGGGTGGACGGCTCCGGCCGGGACGCGCTGCCCGTGGCGCAGGCGATCGCCTACGCCCTGGAGGTGCTGCCCGCGCTGGGCTACCTGCACGGCGTCGGCCTGCTGTACTGCGATTTCAAACCGGACAACGTGATCCAGACCGAGGAGCAGTTGAAGTTGATCGACCTGGGGGCGGTGCGGCGGATCGACGACCGGCACTCCGCGATCTACGGCACCATCGGCTACCAGGCCCCGGAGATCGGCACGATCGGCCCGTCGGTGGCCTCGGACCTGTACACCGTGGGCCGGGCGCTGGCGGTGATGAGCTTCGCGTTCGACTTCCGGCGCGCCCACCAGGAGTCGCTGCCCGCGCCGGAGGACCAGCCGGTGCTCGCGCGGCACGACTCGTTCCACCGGTTCCTCAAGCGGGCCACGCACCGCGACCCGGACCAGCGCTTCGCCTCCGCCGAGGAGATGGCCGAGCAGCTCACCGGTGTGCTGCGCGAGGTGCTGGCGCAGCTCGACGAGGTGCCCCGGCCGGGCCTGTCCCGCCAGTTCACGCCCGAGCGGCGGGCGTTCGGCGTGGCCGGCGCGCCGGACGCCCGGGCGGCCGCCGCCGGGCTGCCGGTGCCGCAGGTCGACACCGCGGACGCGGCGGCCGGGTTCCTGGCCACCGCCACCACCGGCGACCCGGACCAGCTGGTCACGGCGCTGCGGGCGGCCCCGGTGCAGACCGTGGAGGTGCGGTTGCAGGTGGTCCGGGCGCTGATCGAGGGCGGCCGGGTGGACGACGCGCTGGCGGAGCTGGACGCGTTGGCGAACCCGGCGACGTTCGACCCGGACGATCCGCGGCAGCCCGCGCCGGACGACTGGCGGCCCGGCTGGTACCGGGGGCTCGCGGCGCTGGTGCAGGACCGACCGGCGGCCGCGCGCGCGGCGTTCGCGCAGGTGTACGACGTGGTGCCGGGCGAGACCGCGCCGAAGCTGGCGCTGGCGGTGTGCGCGGAGCTGGCGGGCGACCTCGACGTCGCCGCGCGGTTCTACCGGGTGGTGTGGCGCACCGACCACGCGTACGTGAGCGCGGCGTTCGGGCTGGCCCGGGTGCTGCTGGCCGCCGGTGGGCGGGACGCGGCGGTGGACGTGCTGCACGCGGTGCCGGACACGTCGAGCCACCACGTGGCGGCACAGGTCGCGGCGGTGCGGGCGCAGGCCGGCGGCGCGCTGGCGGACGTGGTGGCGGCGGGCGCGCGGCTGTCCGGGTTGGCGCTGGACGTGGCCCGGCGCGTGGACCTGACCGCGGAACTGCTGCGCACGGCGCTGGACGCGCTGCCCGCCAACGGGTCCGGCCCGACCGGGCGGCTGCTGGACTGCGAGGTCAGCGAAGCCGGGCTGCGGTCGGGCCTGGAGCGCTGCTACCGCCAGCTGGCCCGGCTGGCGGACACCCCCGAGGAGCGCATCGCTCTCGTCGACCGCGCGAACGCGGTCCGACCCAGGACGTTGGTGTGATCATGGAATCGTCGCCCCGGGAACTGCCGTCCGAGGGGGCCGCGCCCGAACCGGAGGAGTCCCCCGCCGAGCCGTCCCTGGCCGGGATCCTGCCGCCGGAGACTCCCCCGACTCCCCCGTCCGGGCCGACGCCGCCGCGGGCCGCCGGGGAGCCCCCGGCGCGGGAGGTCTCGGCGCGGGAGTCGTGCCCGGCGTGCGCGGCCCCGGTGTCGGCGCAGGACCGGTTCTGCGAGGAGTGCGGGCGCAACCTGCGGGTCCAGCGGACCCCGGTCGGCGGCCCGGAGGCGGTGGCCGACCCGCGCTGCGGGTGCGGTGGCGCGTTCGACGCGGAGGGCTACTGCGGGCAGTGCGGACGGGCGCGGCCGGCGGTGCGGGACCGGGTGGAGTTCGTCCTGCCCGGCCTGGCCGGGGTGAGCGACCGGGGCCGCCGCCGGCAGCGCAACGAGGACTCGATGGCGTTCGGGCGGGCCCGCGCGCGCGGCGTGGCGGCGGTGGTGTGCGACGGGGTGGCGTCCTCGGAGCGCGCCGAGCAGGCCAGCCAGCTGGCCGTCGACGTCGCGCTGGACCTGCTGCTGACGGCCGTGCAGTCCGGCGGCGACCTGGAGGAGGCGACCGGGGACGCGGTGTTGTCGGCGGACGCCGCGGTGGGCCGGCTGGCCCGGCCGGGCGCGGAGGAGGTCGCCCCGTCGTGCACGTTCGTCTCGGCGGTGGTGACCGACGAGATCGCGACGGTCGGCTGGGTCGGCGATTCCCGCGCCTACCTGGTGGGCGAGGCGGGCGCGGCACGGCTGACCACGGACGACACCTGGGCCGCGCAACTGGTCGCGGAGGGCGTGCTGACCGAGGAGGAGGCGCTCACCGACCGGCGGGCGCACGTGCTGTCGCGGTGGCTGGGCGCGGACTCGGGCCTGGACGCGCCGCAGACCGTGACCTTCCGGGTGGAGACGCCCGGGTTGCTGGTGCTGTGCAGCGACGGGCTGTGGAACTACCTGCCGGAACCGGAGGACCTGCTGGCCGTGCTGCCGCGCGGGGTCGCCCCGGTCGAGGTGGCGCGCGAGCTGGTGGAGGTCGCGTTGAAATCCGGTGGGCACGACAACATCACGGTCGTCGTCCTTCAACTGCGGGGTGGGCATGGCGCTTGAGTTCGCCGTCGAGGTGTTCCAGAACGAGTTCCTGCCGGAGGGCGCGGCGGAGGTGAACGCCATCCTCACCGTGTCGGCGACCGGCGAGGCGGCGGGCGACGTCGCGGCCGTGCCGGACGCGGACGCCGCTCAGGTGCTCATCGTGGACACGTCCGGGTCGATGCGGTACCCGCCGGCCAAGCTGGCCGCCGCGAAGCGCGCCACCGAGGTCGCGATCGACACCCTGCGCGACGGGGTGAAGTTCGCCGTGGTCGCGGGCACCGACCAGGCCGCCATGGTGTACCCGAAGGGGCCGGGGCTGGTGGAGGCGTCGGCCGCGACCCGGTCGGCGGCCAAGCGCGCGGTGGCCCGGCTCCAGGCCGACGGCGGCACCGCGATGGGCCAGTGGCTGCTGCTGGCCGAGCGGGTGTTCGGCGACCACGACAGCGGGCCCCGGCACGTGATCCTGCTGACCGACGGGCAGAACCAGCACGAGACGCCGCAGCAGCTGACCAGGGTGCTGGACCAGGTGGCCGGGAAGTTCACCGGCGACTGCCGGGGCGTGGGCACCGACTGGCAGGTCGCGGAGCTGCGCCGGATCTCCGAGGTGCTGCTGGGCACGGTGGACATCGTGGCCGAGCCGGAGGGCCTGGCCGAGGACTTCCGGGCGATGACGGCGACCGCGATGGACAAGGCGGTGGCCGACGTGTCGCTGCGGCTGTGGACGCCGGAGGGCGCGCAGGTCAGGTTCCTCAAGCAGGCGTCCCCCGGCCTGCTGGACCTGACCGACCGCCGGGTGGAGGCCGCGCCGCGCACCGGGGACTACCCGACCGGCGCGTGGAGCGGCGCGGAGAGCCGCGACTACCACCTGTGCGTGCGGGTCGAGCCGGCCAACGTCGGCGACCGGATGCTGGCGGGCCGGGTGAGCCTGGTCGGTCCGGGCGGTGACGTGCTGGGCCAGGGCCGGGTGCTCGCGGTGTGGACCGACGACTCGGCGCTGTCCACCCGGATCAGCCCGGAGGTGGCGCACTACACCGGGCAGGCGGAGTTGGCCGAGGCGATCCAGGACGGCCTGGAGGCGCGCAAGTCCGGCGACGTGGAGACCGCGACGGCCCGGCTGGGCCGGGCGGTGAGGCTCGCGCACGAGTCGGGCAACACCGGCACGGCGAAGCTGCTGGCCAAGGTGGTGGAGGTGAAGGACCCGGCGACCGGGACGGTGAAGCTGCGGGCGCGGGTCGCCGACGTGGACGAGATGACCCTGGACACCCGGTCGACGGTGACCAAGCGGGTCGGGAAGGACCGGTGATGGCGACCTGCCCCGCCGGGCACGCCTCGGCCACCGACGACTACTGCGACGTGTGCGGCGCCCCGCTGGCCGGTGCCGACGCGCCGGTCGCCGCCGGGCCGGCCGCGACGTCGGTCCCCGCGCCGAACCCTGCGCCCGGTGCGTCGCCCGCCGCCGAGGAGACGTGCGCGGCGTGCGGCTCGGCGCGGCTGGGCCGGTTCTGCGAGGAGTGCGGGCACGACTCGCTGGCCCCGGTGCCGTCCGGGACGCCGGCCCCGGCCGCCGCCGCGGTCGCCGCCCCGGCGCAGGCCCGGTGGCACGCGACGGTGGAGGCGGACCGGGCGTACTACCTGCGGGTGGTGTCGGCGGGCGGACCGGACGCGGCGACCGTGGAGTTCCCGGAGTTCTGCCCGCCCCGCCGGTTCGACCTGGTCGGCCCGCAGGTGACGATCGGCCGCCGCAGCCGGTCGCGGGGCATCTTCCCGACGGTGGACCTGGTGGGCCCGCCGGAGGACCCGGGGGTGTCGCACAGCCACGCGCTGCTGGTCTCGGCCGACGGGGTGTGGTCGGTGGTGGACCTGGGCTCGACCAACGGGACGACGGTCAACGGCGAGGACGACCTGCTCAAGCCGAACAAGCCTCGGCGGCTGGTCGACGGCGACCGCGTCCACGTGGGCGCGTGGACCACGATCACGTTGCACCGTTCGGAGTAGCTCCGGTGACCGTGCGGTGATCGCCGGAGCGGTCGGTTCACCTGGCCCGGTCACGTCGCGCGGTCGGCCCGCCACCACCGGGTGACCGGTGTTTCTCCAGGTCAGCGGCGGTGCGAGCCTGGTGGTCATGAGGAGAATCGCATCGGGTCTGCTCGCTCTGGTGGCGTTGCTCTCACTGGCCGGCACCGCCGTGGCCGACCCGCGCATCATCGGCGGCCGGCCCTCGACGGCGGCCTACCCGTTCATGGTCGCGCTGAGCAACAGCTGCGGCGCGAGCCTGGTGTCGTCGACGTGGCTGGTGACGGCGACGCACTGCGGGACTGCGGCGTCGGCCCGGATCGGCTCGCTGCGCAACGACTCCGGCGGCGAGGTGATCCCGATCGACCGCAAGGTGGACCGGGCGGGCACCGACCTGACGATGATGCGGCTGGCCAGGCCGTCCACGAAGACGCCGGTCAAGCGGGCGCCGGGCGTGCCGCCGCCGCTGGCGTCGGTGCGCCTGCTCGGGTGGGGCTGCACGTCGTGGCCCAGGTGCGCGGCCCCGGCGGCGTTGCGGGAGATCGACCTGACCGTGCTGGAGTACTCGGAGTGCGGTGGGGCCGGGCCGAAGGACGTCTGCGTGTCCGGTGACGCGACGCACTCGGCGTGCCACGGCGACTCGGGCGGCCCGGCGCTGTTCTGGTACCAGGACGAGTGGCAGCTCGTCGGCGAGACGCACGGCGCGGGCGACTGGAGCGCGGAGTGCGCGGGCACCACCGTCTACACGGGCACCCACCAGCACAAGGCGTGGATCGAAGCGCAACTGGCGTCCTGACCCCGGTGCTTCGGTGCCGTGCGGTTCCCCTCCCGCACGGCACCCTGCGTCCGCGCGTTGGTCCGGTGTCGGCGGTCAGGCGCGGAACGCGTCGGCGTGCTCGGCGGCCCACTGGGCGTAGGTGCGGGCGGGCCGGCCGGTGACCCGTTCGACGGTGTCGGTGGTGGCGCGGCCCTCGGCGGGGATGTTGCCGTAGAGGCGCAGCACGAACTCGGCCTGCTCGGCGGGGCCGCCCGGGGCGACGTGGAAGATCCGCAGGGCGGGCGGCTGCGCGGTCCACAGGGCGCGGGCCTGGTCGGGGGTGAGTTCGTCGAAGGTCAGGTCGCGGCCGGTGGCCTCGGCGAGCAGCCCGAGCTTGATGCGCGGGGAGAGCAACTGCGGCCCGGTCAGCGCGTAGGTCCGGCCGTGGTGGCCGTCCCCGGTGAGCGCGGCGAGGGCGACGGCGGCGATGTCGGCCTCGTGCACGGGGGTGCCGGGCCGGTCGGCGTAGGGCTCGCGGATCACGTCGCCCGCGCGCAGCACCGGGCCCCAGTCGGCGAGGGTGTTGGCCATGAACTCGCCGGGCCGCACGTGCGTCCACTCCAGCCCGCTGGCCCGGACGGCGGGTTCCAGCGTGCCCTCGGTCCAGCCGCCGAGCAGGGTGACGCGGCGGACGCCGGCGGCCTCGGCGGCGGCGACGATCCCGGGCCCGTTGGTCAGCGGCCGGTAGGTGTGGCCGAAGTTGATCAGGTGGGCGGCGGTGACGCCGGCGAACGCGGCGTGCAGCGTAGCGGTGTCGGTGGTGTCGCCCCGCACGACCTCGACGTCGTCGGGCAGGTCGGCGAGGGCCGGGTCGCGGGTGAGGGCGCGGACCCGGTGCCCGGCGGCGAGCAGTTGGTGGACGAGCGGGCGGCCTACGGTGCCGGTCGCTCCGGTGACGAGGACGGTCATGTGCAGCTACCCCGGTTACGCTTCGACTGAGAGGGATAAGATACGGAGAACATATCATATGAGTTCCATAGAACCGCGCGAGCGGCGTCGGGCGGTCGCCGGGATCAAGGAGTCGCTGCGCGCCCTGCGCAACCAGCTCTCGCTGCTCAACCACCAGGTCGGCACCCGGCTCGAACTGCGCGACGTCGACCTGGACTGCCTGGAGCTGGTGCTGGAGCACGGCCCGCTGACGCCGTCCGCCCTGGCCCGCCGCGCGGGCCTGCACCCCGCGACGGTCACCGGCATCCTCGACCGGCTCCAGCGCGGCGGCTGGGTGGTGCGCGAACGCGACCCGGAGGGGGTCGACCGGCGCGCGGTGCTCGTCCGCGCCCTCAAGGACCGCAACGCCGAGCTGTACGGGCTCTACGCGGGGATGAACACGGCGATCGACGACCTGCTCGCCGACTACGACGAGGAGCAGCTGACCCTGGTGGCCGATTTCCTGCGGCGCACCACCGAAGCGGGTCGCACGGCGACCGAGAACCTGGAACGGGGCGACTAGGACCCCGCGGCGCGGCCGACGTGCCGGCCGCCACGTTCCCCGGGCGCGATCGGCGGAAACGGCCCTGTACCGGGCGCCCGGCTTGGAGTATGGGGGCCGACGGGCGAGGGGGTTCGTGGCCGGCGCGGGCGGGGAGGCCCTTGTCGGGCGGTGATAGTTTCGTGCGAAACTCATTGCGCCGACCCATTCGACGTCGAATGTTGGGGCCACGGGGAGGGGTTTCGCGGTGGGCGACGCGGTCGATCTGGTGATGGCGCAGTGGCAGGTGGAACGGCCCGACGTGGACACGTCGCCGATGGCCGTCCTGGGGCGGGTCGCCCGGCTGTCACGGCTGGTGGAGCGGGAGATCAAGGAGTTCCTGGCGCATTTCGACCTGGAACCGGGAGAGTTCGAGGTGTTGTCCACGCTGCGGCGCGCGGGCGCGGCCGACGGGTTGACCGCCGGCGCGTTCCTCAACGCCGCGTTGGTGACGGCCGGTGCGATCACCAACCGCATCGACCGGATGGCGGCCAAGGGGCTGGTGCAGCGGGAGCCGGACGCGGCCGACCGGCGGGTGGTGCGGATCCGGCTGACCGAGGAGGGCCGGGCGCTGGTCGATTCGATGCTGGCCGCGCACATGGCGCGCTGCGCGACGCTGCTGGAGCCGCTGGACCCGCCGACGCAGGAGGCGGTGGCGGACGCGCTGCGGGCGCTGCTGGAACGGTTCGAGTAGCCGTCGAGCCGGGGAGTGCGCCGTCTGGACGGCGCACTCCCCGGACGCGCGGTGCCCGCGCCGCCTGCCCGACGCCGTGCCAAGCCGGGCCGGGGTCAGGCGAAGAACGACTTGAACTCGGCGAGGCTGATCCGCCGGTCGCCGTCGGTGTCGGCGTCCCGGACGAGGTCGGCGAGCAGGACTCCGTCGATGGCGCCGCTGTGGGCCTTGCCGTACTCCCTCAGTTCACGCAGTCGGATCTGGCCGCTGCGGTCCACGTCGACCTCCGCGAACACGGCCTCCGCCTCGGCCTCGGTCATCCGGCCCATCGCTCCTCCAGGATTCGGGTTCGGGACGGGCCCGAGCGTAGGTCGCCGGTGTTCGCGCGGATCGCCGTTGCACCGCCGGGTCGGCGTGTTGAACCCGATCGTGTGGCCCGACGCGCGAACCGCGCCGCTAGCGGGGTACGGCGTCGAGTGCCTTGAACACCCGCTTGTCGGACACGGTGTAGCGGGTCGGGATGGTCTGGGCGAAGTAGCTCAGCCGCAGTTCCTCGATCATCCACCGCACCTCGTCCAGCTCGGGGTGGGGCTCGTCGGCGGGCAGTTGCGCCTTGAGGTCGCGGTACTCGGCGTGGACCTGGTGCACGCGGTCCATCCAGTCCTGGTCGCGGCGCACGTTCTCGGGCAGCTTCTCCAGCCGCCGCGCACTGCCCTGGAGGTAGCGGTGCAGGTCGGACAGGCGCGCCGCGCCCGACGCGGTGACGAAACCGTTGTACACCAGGCCGTTGAGCTGGGCGCGGACGTCGGCCGCGGACTCGTCGTAGACCGCGCCCTTCACGCCCGCCAGGCGCAGTTCGACCTCCTGCGCGGCGTCGAGCACGTTGCGCACCTCGCGGACGACGTCGAACACCGTCTCCCCCAGGTACTTGCGCACGTAGTCGGTGAGCCGGGTGAAGCCCTTGGCGTTCCACGCGGGCCCGCCGGCCGAGGTGACCAGGTGGTCGACGGCGGCGGAGATGCAGTCGGCGAGCAGCGCGGCGACCCCGCCGTGCGGGTTGCGGGTGAGGGTGAGCTTCTCGGCGTTGGTCAGGCCGCGCTGGAGCAGTTTCACCGGTGACGGCACGGCGAGCAGCAGCAGCCGACGGGTGCCCCGGCGCATCGCGGCGGCCTGCCGGCCGGGGGTGTCGAGGATCTCCACGGCGACGCTGTCGCCCTTGTCGACCAGCGCCGGGTAGGCGGTGACCACGATCCCGGACTGCCGCCGCTGCACGGTCTGGGGCAGCTCGTCGAGATCCCACGTGGTCAGCCCGGTGCGGGTGATGTTGGCCGCCGCGGCGGCGAGGGTCTCCCGGAGCCGGCCGCGCAGCTGCTGCTTGAGCGCGGCGAGGTCCTTGCCCTGCGCGAGTTCGCGGTTGTCCTCGTCCACCACCTGGAAGGTGAGCTTGAGGTGCTCGGGCACCTGGTCGAGCTGCCACTCCTCGCGCGGCACGACCACGCCGGTCAGCGCGCGCAGCTCCCGTTCCAGCGCGGGCAGCAGCGGCTCGTCGGGGTCGATGCGCGAGAGCGCGGCGGCCGCGACGTCGGGCACCGGAACGAAGTTGCGGCGCACCGGCTTGGGCAGCGACCGGATCAGCGCCACGACCAGCTCCGTGCGCAGGCCGGGGACCTGCCAGGACAGCGCGTCGTCGGGCACGGCGGTCAGCGCGGGCAGCGGCAGCCGCACGGTGACCCCGTCCACGGCGGTGCCGGGCTCGAACCGGTAGGTCAGCGGCATCGCGATGCCGCCCCGGGTCAGCTCGTCCGGGTACGCCTCGGGGGTGACCTCGGCGCGGTCGTTGACCAGCATCGCCTTGTCGAAGGTGAGCAGGTCCGGCTCGGTGTGCCGGGTCTTCTTCCACCAGGTGTCGAAGTGCCGGGCGGACACCACGTCCACGCCGACCCGCCGGTCGTAGAACTCGAACAGGGTGTCGTCGTCCACCACGATGTCGCGGCGGCGGGCCCGGTTCTCCAGCTCGGCGACCTCGTCGAGCAGCGCCCGGTTGTGGTGGAAGAACTTGTGGTGGGTGGTCCACTCCCCCTGCACCAGGGCGTGCCGGATGAACAGCTCGCGGCACAGCTGCGGGTCGACCTTGCCGTAGTTCACCTTGCGCGCGCCGACGATCGGCACGCCGTAGAGGGTCACCTTCTCCATCGCCATCACCGCGCCGCGCTTGGCTTCCCAGTGCGGCTCGCTGTAGGTGCGCTTGACCAGGTGCGCGGCCAGGGTCTCGGCCCACTCGGGTTCGATCCGCGCCACGATCCGGCCCCACAGCCGGGAGGTCTCGACCAGTTCGGCGGCCATCACCCACTGCGGCGGCTTCCGGAACAGCGCGGAGCCGGGGAAGATCGCGAACTTGGCGTTGCGCGCGCCCAGGTACTCGCTCGACTGCCGCTTGCCCGGGTCGCGCTTGACGACGTCCTTGAGCCCGATGTGCGACAGCAGCCCGGACAGCAGCGACAGGTGCACCGCGCGCGGCTCGGCGGGCTGCTCGTTGACGTGCACGCCGAGCGTCTTCGCGACCTGCCGCAGCTGGGTGTAGATGTCCTGCCACTCGCGCACCCGCAGGTAGTTGAGGAACTCCGCGCGGCACAGCTTGCGGAACTGGTTGGACGACAGCGCCTTCTGCTGCTCGCGCAGGTACTGCCACAGGTTGAGGTAGGCGATGAAGTCCGAGTCGGGGTCCTTGAACCGGTTGTGCTGCTCGTCGGCGGCCTGCTGCTTGTCCGACGGGCGTTCGCGCGGGTCCTGGATGGACAGTGCGGCGGCGATCACCATGACCTCGCGGACGCACCCGTTGCGGTCGGCCTCGACCACCATGCGGGCCAGTCGCGGGTCGACCGGGAGCTGGGCGAGCTTGCGGCCCAGCGGGGTGAGCTTCTGCTCGGCGGGCACGATCGCGCCCAGTTCCTGGAGCAGCTGCACGCCGTCGTTGATGTTGCGGGCCTCGGGCGGGTCGATGAACGGGAACGCGGCGATGTCGCCCAGGCCGATCGCGGTCATCTGCAGGATCACCGACGCGAGGTTGGTGCGCAGGATCTCCGGGTCGGTGAACTCCGGCCGCGCGTCGAACGAGTCCTCGCTGTACAGGCGCACGCAGATGCCCGCCGAGACCCGGCCGCAGCGGCCCTTGCGCTGGTTGGCCGACGCCTGCGAGATCGGCTCGATGGGCAGCCGCTGCACCTTGAGCCGGTTGCTGTAGCGGGAGATGCGGGCGGTGCCCGGGTCGACCACGTACTTGATGCCCGGCACGGTCAGCGACGTCTCGGCCACGTTGGTGGCCAGCACGACGCGGCGGCCGCGGTGCGCCTGGAACACCCGGTGCTGCTCGCCGAAGGACAGCCGCGCGTACAGCGGCAGGACCTCGGTGTTCGGCAGGCCGAGCGCGGCCAGCGCGTCGGCGGTGTCGCGGATCTCGCGCTCGCCGGACAGGAACACCAGCACGTCGCCGGGCCCCTCGGCCTGCAGCTCGCGGACCGCGTCGCACACCGCCTGGGTCTGGTCGCGGTCCGGGTCGGCGTCCGGGTCGTCGGGGTCCACGATCGGCCGGTAGCGCACCTCGACCGGGTAGGTCCGGCCGGACACCTCGATGATCGGCGCGTCGGCGAAGTGCCGGGAGAACCGCTCCGGGTCGATGGTGGCCGAGGTGATGACGACCTTGAGGTCGGGCCGGCGCGGCAGCAGCTGCTTGAGGTAGCCCAGCAGGAAGTCGACGTTGAGGCTGCGCTCGTGCGCCTCGTCGATGATGATCGTGTCGTAGCGCGACAGCGTCCGGTCGGTCTGGATCTCGGCCAGCAGGATGCCGTCGGTCATCAGCTTGACCAGCGTCTCGTCGCCGGACTGGTCGGTGAACCGGACCTTGTAGCCGACCGCCTGGCCCAGCTGGGTGCCCAGCTCCTGGGCGACCCGCTCGGCGACCGTGCGGGCGGCCAGCCGGCGCGGCTGGGTGTGGCCGATCTGGCCGAGCACGCCCCGGCCGAGTTCCAGGCAGATCTTCGGGATCTGGGTGGTCTTGCCCGAGCCGGTCTCGCCGGCGACGATCACCACCTGGTGGTCGCGGATCAGCGCGGCGATGTCGTCCTTGCGCGCGCTGACCGGCAGCTCCGCCGGGTAGGTGATCTTCGGCACGGCTTCGCGGCGCAGCGCGACGCGCAGCTCGGCCTGGTCGATCTCGGCGGCGATCTCGGCGTGGACGGCGGCGCGGGCCTTGTCGTCGCGGACCTTGCGCGCCCCGTCGAGCCGACGGCCCAGCCGCCGCTGGTCCCCGGACATCAGGTCGGACAGGCGTCGGTGCAGGTCGGAGTGCGCGGTGGTGTTCATGCTGCCGATCAGAATAGTGGTGCGCCGCGACCGGGGCCGCCGAATATCGCCCCGGTCGCGGCGCACGTCACGGCCGGTAGGGCGAACCGCCGTCGCGGATGCCCGCCACCAGCCCCTCCAGGTGCGCCGTGAGCAGGCGGTGCAGCCCCGGCCCGAAGCTGACCCGGGCGGCCCCGAGCGCGCCGAGCCCGGCGGGCGTGGGACTGCCGGGGCCGTGCGCGACGTTCACCGGGCCCGCCACCGCGCGGCAGTACTCGGCGACCCGGTCGGCGGCCAAACCGATCGGGTAGACGCAGTCCGCGCCGGCCGCCAGGTAGGCGCGCCCGCGCTCCACGCCCTCCTCGAACGACGGGTCGGCGCGCAGGAACACGTCGACCCGCGCGTTGAGCACCAGGTCCGGGTCGGCGGCGCGCACCGCGCCCAGGAACTCGACCTGCTCGGCGACCGGCACCAGCGTCGAGGTGGCCGGGTCGGAGTCCTCCAGGTTGCACCCGACCGCGCCCGCGTCGGCCAGCCGGGCCGCGATCCCGGCGGGCGGCAGCCGGTAGCCGCGCTCCACGTCGGCGGTGACCGGCACGTCGACCGCGCGGACCACCCGGGCGACCGCGGCGAACATCTCGTCGGCGGGGGTGCCCTCGCCGTCCGGGTAGCCCAGCGACGCGCTGACCGCGGCGCTGGCCGTGGCCACGGCCGGGAACGCGGCGGCGAGGACCCGCGCGGACGCCGCGTCCCACACGTTCGGCAGCACCACCGGCTCGCCCGGCACGTGCAGGGCTCGCAGCGCGGCGGCGAGCGCGGCGCGGCTCACCGCGGCACCTGCCAGGCGCGCGTGGTGGCCACCATCCGGTTCCAGGTGTTGATGGTGGCGATCACCCACAGCAGTTCGGTCAGCTCCTGCTGGTCGAACCGCTCCGCCGCGTCCGCCCACACGTCCTCGGGCACCCCGTCGGACAGCGTCGTCACGGCTTCGGCCAGGGCGAGCGCGGCCCGTTCCCGCTCGTCGAACCCGGGCGCTTCCCGCCACACCGGCAGCAGGTCCAGCCGCCGCTGCTCCTCGCCGGCCGCGCGCGCCTCGCCGGTGTGCAGGTCGACGCAGTAGGCGCAGCCGTTGACCTGGGAGGCGCGCACCTTCACCAGTTCCTGGAGCTTCGGGTCCAGCGAGTTCTTCTTGGACGCTTTCGAGAGGCCCTGCATCGCCTCCAGCGTCGCCGGCGTCAGGTCGGCCACCGGCAGTCGGATCGTCATGATCCCACCCTAGGTACCCATTGGCTCCTTGCTAAGGTCCAATCCCATGCCGGAGCAGTGGGCCAACCAGGGCGCGGGCGTCGACCTCCACCTGGACCTCGACCCCTCCACGGGCCGCCGCGCCAGCCTGGAGCACGCGCTGCGCGACGCCATCCGCGACGGCCGGCTCGCCCCCGGCGCGCGACTGCCCGCCACCCGCCGGCTGGCCGTCGAACTCGGCCTGGCCCGCAACACCGTCGCCGCCGCCTACGACCAACTCGTCGCCGAGGGCTACCTGACCGCCCGGCGCGGCGCGGGCACCCTGGTCGCACCCCTCACCCCACCGCGCGGCGTCCCACCGGTGACCGGCCGCGACGACACCGCCCCGCGCTACGACCTGCGGCCCGGCAGCCCCGACGTGACCGCGTTCCCCACCGCCGACTGGCTGCGCTCCGCCCGCCGCGCCCTGACCTCCGCCCCCGCCGAAGCCCACGGCTACACCGACCCGCGCGGCCGCATCGAACTGCGCCGCGCCCTCGCGGAGTACCTCGGCCGCACCCGGGGCGTGCAGGCCGACCCCGCGCACGTCGTGATCACCGCCGGGTACGTGCAGGGCCTGTCGCTGCTGGCCGGCGTGCTGGACGGGCCGATCGCCATGGAAGACCCGGGGCTGGCGTTCCACCGCGAGGTGGTGCGCCGAGCGGGCCGCGAGGTCGTGCCGCTGCCGGTGGACGGCGACGGCGCGCACTCGTTCCCCGACGTGGCCGCCGCCGTGGTCACCCCCGCCCACCAGTACCCGACCGGCGTCACCCTGCACCCCGCCCGGCGGCACGCCCTCGTCGCGTGGGCGCGCACGACCGGCGCGGTCGTCGTGGAGGACGACTACGACGGCGAGTACCGCTACGACCGGCAGCCCGTCGGCGCGGTCCAGGGCACCGCGCCCGACCACGTGGTGTACGCGGGCAGCGTGTCCAAGACCCTCGGCCCCGGCGTCCGGCTCGGCTGGCTGGTCCTGCCGCCCCGGCTGGTGGACCCGGTGGTCGACGCCAAGCGGCACACCGACCACCAGACCGAGGCGCTGGGCCAGCTCACCCTCGCCGACCTGATCGGCGGCCACGGCTACGACCGGCACATCCGGGCCTGCCGGCTGCGCTACCGGCGACGGCGCGACCTGCTGGTCGACTGCCTGCGCGAGCACACCGCGCACGGCGTCTCCGCCGGCCTGCACGCCCTGGTCCACCACCCGGACGAAGACGCCGCGACCGCCGCCGCGGCCGGCCTCGGCCTGGCGTTCGGCCGACTGCGCGAACACCGCCACCGGCCCGACCCGGCCGCTTCGCAGGGCCTGATCATCGGCTACGGCACCCCGGCCGAACACGCCTACCGGCCGGCCCTGCGCGCCCTGTCCCGGGTGCTGGCCGCCAAGGGGTGAGCGGGCTGCGCCGGCCGTCATGCCCGCGGAACGGGGTCGACCGGAACCACCGCACGAATGCCACGCGCAAGGGGTGGGGGCAGCGGGTGCAACCGGCGGTGATGAGGGCGGCCAAGCCGCCGGAGGCGGCGGCAGGCAGGACGTCGGCGCCCACGTGCTCCGAGAGGCCGACCCGGATCACCCTCGGGCACCGCTACCCCGAAGACCGCGCCCGCAACCGGCCGGCCTCCTCCTCCCGCCCCTGGACCTCGAACAGCTCCAACGCCTCGTCCCACGCCGCCCGCGCCGCGTCGTGCTCGCCCAACGCCGCGTGCACCCCGCCCAACTCGGCCAACGTGTCCGCGACCTCGTAGGTCCGACCCAGCCCACGCCGCAGCTCCAACGCCGCCCGGCAGTGCGCCACCGCCTCCTCGTACCGCCCGGTGCGGTGCGCGATGTAGCCCAGGCGGGCCAGCACCGCCGCCTCCGCGTCCGGGTACGGGTGGTCGCGGTGCAGCTCCAGCGCCGCCCGGCAGTGCGCCAGCGCACCGTCGAACTCGCCCAGCCGCGCCAACACCCACCCCACCGTGTTCACCGCGTCCGCCTCCTGCAACGGCGAACCGCCCGCCCGGTACAGCACCAACGCCCGCCGCGCGTGCGCCAGCGCCGGCGACAACTCCCCCGCCCGCTCCCTCGTGGTGGCCAGCACCAGGTGCGTGTGCGCCGCCTCCACCGGGTCGTCGTGCGCCTCGGCCAGCTCCAACGCCACCAGCAGGTGCCCGATCGCCTCCTCGTGCCGCCCCAGCCGGGAACACGCCACCCCGAGGAACCGGTTCGCGTCGATCCGGGCCGTCGGCACCGAATCCCGCGCCGCCGCCTCCACCGCCGCCCGCGCGACCAGCAACGCGTCGTGCACCAGGCCCCGCCGCACGTGGAAGGTGTTCAACGCCCGCGCCAACTGCCACACCACGTCGTGCCACCCGCGCCCGACAGCGGTCCGCAACGCCGCCACCACGTTCACGTGCTCCGCGTCCAACCACGCCAGCGCCGCACCCGCGTCGGTCAACGGCAGCGCAGCCACCCCCGACACCGGCGCCGGCAGATCCGGCAGCCGCCGACGCGGCGACAGCAACCGCCCGGCAGCGTGCGCGGTGTGCAGGTAGAACTCCACCACCCGGCGCAACCCCGCCTCCAGCACCTCCTCCGGCAACGGCCGGCGCGCCGCGAAATCCCGGATCAGGTCGTGCATCGCGAACCGGTCCCGCCCGTCCCGGTCCACCAGCGACGCCTCCCGCAACGCCCGCAGCACCCGACCCGCCTCCACCGCCGACAGCCCGCTCACCGCGACCGCCGCCGGCAGACCGGTGTCCGGCCCCGGCGCGACCCCCAACAACCCGAACACCCGCCGCTGCCGCGCCGACAACGCCCGGTACGACGCCGCCAACACCGCCGGCAGGCTCGCCGTCGGATCGTCGTCGTCCAACGCGAGCACCCCCAGCTCCCGCAACTCCGCCGCGAGTTCCGCCAACGCCACCCCCGGATCCACGTGCGCGCGCCCCGCCACGATCCCCAACGCCAACGGGAACCCCCGGCACAACGCCACCAGCCCGTCCACCGCCGCCGGTTCCGCCGCCAACCGCTCCTCGCCCAGCCGGCGCACCAGCAACTCCCGCGACTGCTCGCCGGTCAGGAAATCCAGGTCCAGGTGCCGCGCCCCGTGCCGGGTGATCAACCCGCCCAACGTCCGCCGGCTGGTCACCACCACCGCGCACGACCGCCCGCCCGGCAACAACGGCACCACCTGCTCCACCGAGGCCGCGTTGTCCAACACCACCAGCAACCGCTTGTCCGCCACCAGACTCCGGTACAGCGCCGCCCGCGCGTCCGGCGACACCGGCACCCGGCCCGGCTCCACCCCCAGCGCCTCCAGGAACCCCCGCACCGCCACCTCGGCCGCCACCGGCTCGCCGGCCGGGTCGAACCCGCGCAGGTCCACGAACAGCTGCCCGTCCGGGAACCGCTCCACCCGCTCGTGCGCCCACCGCAACGCCAACCACGTCTTGCCGATCCCGCCCGCGCCACCGACCGCCGACACCACCACCGACGACCCGCTCGCCGACGACCCCTCGGCGAACGCCCGGTCCAGCGCGGCCAACTCCGCCACCCGGCCGGTGAACACCCCCGGCGCGGCCGGCAACTGGCGCGGCGGCACCGGCTGCGCGCCCACCCGGACGTGCACACCCCCGTGCACCACGCCGACCTGCACCGACCCCGACGCGTCCCCGGCCACCACGTTGTGCACCCGCGACTCGCCCACAGGCACCTCCGACCGGTCCCGCGACTGGCCCCCAGCCTGGCACCCGCCCCACCACGACAGGCCGGAATTCACCCGCCCGGACGGCTCCCACCGCCACCTTCCGGCACAGGTGCGGTTACCCCGGCCGGATCGCCGCACCGATGCGGCCGCCCGACACCCGACCGCGCCCCGCCCAGTACACCTCCCCTGGGAAACACCGCCCGACCAGCACGAACACCGCTCCGGACCCGCCACACGCGAACGACGCACGCCTTTCGCCCCAACCACAAACCGCCGTTCGGCGGATACCGGACCACCCGGAGCCTGGTGAGGTTGATCCGGCGATGCGTCGGGGGACCCATCGAGGGGGAGAAGAGCTTGTTCCGACCCGTGCCGGTGCCGGCACTCCCGCCCAGCACCGCACTGGCCGACCTGGCCACGACCGAGACCGACCACGCCTGGCTCGCCGGCACCACCGGCGTGTTCACCAGCCGACCCTCCACCCCGCTCGTCCTGCGCTGGACCGGCGTCGACTGGACCGAGGAGACCCTGCCCGGACTCACCTCCGCCGCCAGCCTCGCCGGCATCTCCGCCAGCGCGCCCGACGACGTGTGGGCCGTCGGCAACAGCGCCGGCCGCCCCCTCGTGCTGCACTACGACGGCCGCCGCTGGCACACCGTCGACACACCCGCCATCCCGTGGGCCAAAGCGGTCACCGCCATCACCCCCGACGACGTCCACATCGTCGGCGCGGGCAGCGACACCCTGCACTGGGACGGCCACGAGTGGACCCGCGCCGGCACCCTCACCTCCGCCCGGGAAACCCTGCACACCATCACCGCCGCCGCGCCCGACGACGTCTGGGCCGGCGGCGGCGGGCTCACCGGAGCCGGCCCCGCCACCTACGAGTACCCCGTCCTCATCCACTGGGACGGCGACACCTGGACCGACCTGCACGGCCCGCGCCCCGACCACGGCCACATCACCGGCCTCGCCGCCGCCGCACCCGACGACCTGTGGCTCGCCCACACCCACGACACCGACGGCCTGCACATCCACCACTACGACGGCCGCCGCTGGCACTCCGTACCCGCGCCCGCCGACGACGACCGGCTCAGCCTGCACGGCGTCGCGCCCGGCTGGACCTGGGGCGTGCGCGCCGGCCACCGCAGCTTCGAGACCCGCCCCGCCTACCACCGGTGGACCGGCGAGGACTGGACCCGCGTCGCCCTGCCCGACGACCTGTCGCGCACCTCCGCCTCGCACGTCGGCCTGGCCACCAACGGCACCACCACCTGGGCCTACCTCAAGACCTCGGCGGGCGTCCACGTCCTGCGGCACACTGCCCCGTGACCTTCACCCTCACCGTCCTGGGCACCGCCACCCCCTACCCGCGCCCCGACCACGCCTGCTCCGGCTACCTGCTGGGCACCCCCGCCACCCGGATCTGGGTCGACGCCGGGCCCGGCAGCCTCGCCAACCTGCAACGCCACACCAGCCCCGACCGGCTCGACGCCGTCTGGATCTCGCACACCCACGCCGACCACACCGCCGACCTGCTGCCCGCCTACTACGCCCTGCTCCACGCCGACCTGCACCCGGCCCGACCGCTCCCGCTCTACGGACCGCCCGGCCTCGCCGACCGCCTGGAGACCTTCCTCGCGAGCACCGGACCCAACCCGCGCACGCCGCGTTCGAGGTCCACGAGCTGCACGACGGCCACCGCGCCGACGTCGGCGACCTCACCCTCACCAGCCACGCCGTCCAGCACGGCGTGCCCGCGTTCGGCCTGCGCGCCACCCACCGCGACCGCACCTTCGCCTACTCCGGCGACACCGGCCCCTGCCCGGCCCTGCACGCCCTGGCCGCCGACGCCGACCTGTTCCTCTGCGAAACCGACAGCGCCGAACCCGGCCCCGCGCACTGCACGCCCGAGGACGCCGCCGACGCCGCACGGGCCGCCGGACGACTCCTGATCACCCACCTCGGCCACACCCTCGCCGAAGCCGAAGCCGTCGAACGCGCCGGCGCACCCGCCGCGCACGACCACGAGACCCACGACATCGGCTGAAACCGAGGACCGGGCATTGATTCCGGAGAAACGAACCGGGCACCGCCGATTGATCGCCGGACCGACCCGGCCGGGCGCGCCACCACCGGCCGTCGCCGCGCCGCCGCGCCCGGCCGCACGGGATACTCGGCCGATGAGGAAGCTCACCGCGACCGTGCTCGACGCACCCGACCCGAGGGCCCTCGCCCGCTTCTACCGCGACCTGCTCGGCTGGGAACTGCGGCGCGACGAGCCCGAGTGGGCCACCGTGCGCCCCGCCGACGGCACCGCGGGGCTGTCGTTCCAGCTCGAACCCGACTTCACCCCGCCCACCTGGCCGGCCGCCGAGGGCCGTCAGCAGATGATGATGCACCTGGACGTCGAGGTGGACGACCTCTCGGCGGAGGGCCAGCGCGCGCTCGACCTGGGCGCGACGGCCGCCGAGTTCCAGCCCCAGGACGACGTGCGGGTCTACCTCGACCCGGCCGGCCACCCGTTCTGCCTGTGGGTGCGCACCTGAGCGGTCAGGCCGCCTCGATCGCGCGGGTGATCGAGTCCAGCACACCCGGGAACCGGCGTTCCAGGTCGGCGGCCCGCAGTTCGTGCGTGCGGTAGCTGCCCTGCGGCGTCACCCGCAACACGCCCGCCTCGCGCAGCACCTTCAGGTGGTGCGACAGCGTCGACATGCTGACCGGGACGTCGAACTGCCCGCACACGATCCCACCGGAGCGGGACAGCTCGGCGACGATCCGCAGCCGCACCGGATCGGCCAGCGCGCTCAGCACCGCGGGCAGGCGCAGGTCCTCCACGTCCGGGTGTTGGAGAGCGCGCATGTGCGGGATCGTAGCGACCACTGTCAAGCATTCATTCCAGTCTGCACTGAAGTAATTTATTCCACTGATACTGATAGGATGATCAGCGTGAGCCTGCCCGAGCCGGTGCGTGCCGAACTGGATCGTGTCACCCACCCGGCCCTGGTCGACGTGGCCGCGCTGGAACAGGTGCGCCGCCGCTTCGACGACGAGCAGGCCGCCGCGCTGGCCGGGTACCTGCACGCCGCCCAGTCCCCCAACACGCTGCGCGCCTACCGGTCCGACTGGGTGGCGTGGGCCGCGTGGTGCGAGCGGGAGGGCCGCCAGGCGCTGCCCGCCGACCCCGTCGACGTCGCGGTGTACCTGGCCGTGGCGGCGCGCGGCGTGAAGCCGGACGGCTCCCCCGCGTTCAGCCCGTCCACGCTGGAGCGCAAGGCCGCCGCGATCGCCGCGGTGCACGCCGCCGGCGGCCTGCCCTCCCCCACCCGTTCGGACGTCGTGCGGCTGACCTTGCGCGGCATCCGGCGGACCCGCCGGGAGCAGCCCCGCCGCAAGCGCCCGGTGCTGCTGGACACCCTGGAGGCGCTGCTCGCCGAACGCCCGGCACCGGGCTGGCCCAGCGGTGCCGCCCGCCGCCGGGACGCGTTGCTGCTGCTGGTCGGGTTCGCGGGCGCGTTGCGGCGCAGCGAGCTGGCGGCGTTGCGCCTGGAGGACGTCACGGTCGACGTCGACCCGCGCACGCACGAGCCGCTGCTGCTGGTGGAGCTGGGCGTGACCAAGACCGACCAGACCGGCGCGCACCGGCAGCGGGTGGTGCTGCCCCGGGGCGCGCGGCGCCCGACGTGCCCGGTGTGCGCGTTCGCCGACTGGGTGGACGTGCTGACCGCGGCCGACCCGAAGGCGTTGCTGGAGGACGAGCCGGAGACCCCGCACACCCACCGCTGCCACTCCTACCGGCCCGAGCGGCCGACCGGCCCGCTGTTCCCGGCGGTCAGCCGGCACGGGCGGCTGGGCGCGCGGTCGATGTCGGACAAGGCGGTCTCGGACGTGGTGAAGCGCTACGCCTCGAAGGCGGGGCTGGACCCGGCGCTGTTCGGCGGCCACTCGCTGCGCGCCGGGTTCGCGACGCAGGCCGCGCTCGGTGGCGCGAGCGACCGGGAGATCATGCGCCAGGGCCGCTGGACCAACCCGCGCACCGTGCACCGCTACATCCGGACGGCGAACCCGTTGGAGGACAACGCTGTCACCCGACTCGGACTGTGACGCACAGCGCACGGCCGGTTGTTAACTGTAAACACGCTCCCTGCGTCCGGACGCAGCCGAACGGCTCAGCGAAATGCGCCGGACGAACGCTTGCCAGGATTTGTTTCCGTGGTGTTTCCACATAGTTTGAGCTGCGGTTTTGCTAGATTTGCGAGGTTTCCGCAGATGTCTGACCTGCACCGCCGGGCTAAACGTGAGATTCACTCGCGTCTAAAGAGAGCATTTACCGGCGCATTAACGCCCATACGATCAGTTCACTTGGTCGACCGCCCCGGCCGATGGCGTTCCGCCGCCCGACCGGTGGCCCCCGGACTACCCTGCACTGTCCGGGGGCCACACGTGAGCCTCACCCGGGTGTGATCGCGCGGGCCGAGCGCCCCGCGCGGCCGCCGTCAGGCGCCGGTCGTGCCGCCCACGACGGCGTCCGAGGACGGCGTGGCGGCTTCGTCGGGCTTGGCCGGAGGCGGCACGAGCCCGGACAGGTCGCCGCCGTTGTCGTTGACCCGCAGCACGAACGGCCGGGTCTCGGTGTACTGGACGACCGACACCGACGCGGGGTCGACCACGATCCGCTGGAAGCCGTCCAGGTGCACGCCCAGCGCGTCGGCCAGGACCGCCTTGATCACGTCGCCGTGGCTGCACGCCACCCACACCGCGCGCGGCCCGAACTCGGCGGTGATCCGGGCGTCGTGGGCGCGGATCGCGGCCACCGCGCGCGCCTGCACGTTCGCCAGGCCCTCTCCGCCGGGGAACACGGCGGCGGACGGGTGCTGCTGCACGACCTGCCAGAGCGGCTCCTTGAGCAGCTCCTTGAGCTCCCGCCCGGTCCACTCGCCGTACTCGACCTCGGCCAGCTCCGGCTCGACCGCGGCCTCCAGGCCCCGGTCGGCGAGCAGCGGCCCGAGGGTCTGCCCGCAGCGCTCCAGCGGCGAGGTGACCACCGCGTCGACCGGCACCCCGGCCAGCCGGCGGACCAGGTCCGCGGCCTGCTCCTCGCCCCGCTCGGCGAGCCGGACGCCGGGTTGGCGGCCGGCGAGCACGCCCGATCCGTTGGCGGTGGAACGGGCGTGTCGGAGCAAGATCACGGTAGCCACGACCCCAGCCTATGTCGCGTTGATGAGTCCCATCGACAGCAGGCCCATCAGCATGATGCCCAGCAGCAGCCGGTACCAGACGAACGCCGAGTAGCTGTGCTTGGAGACGTAGCGCAGCAGCCAGGCGATGGTGGCGTAGCCGACCGCGAACGCGACGACGGTCGCCACGACCATCTGCGGCACGGACGCGGCGTTGGGCTCCGAGCGGTCCAGCACGTCCGGGATCGAGAAGATGCCCGCGCCGAACACGGCGGGCAGCGCCAGCAGGAACGAGTAGCGCGCGGCGGCGGCCCGGTCCAGGCCGAGGAACAGGCCGGCGGTGAGCGTGCCGCCGGAGCGGGACACGCCGGGGATCAGGGCCAGCGCCTGCGCCAGGCCCATGCCGACCGCGTCCTTGAGCTCCAGCTTGGTGCGGATGTGCTTGGCGAACTGGTCGGCCAGGCCCAGCAGCAGGCCGAACACGACCAGCACGGTCGCGGTGATCCACAGGTTGCGCAGCGAGCTGCGGATCTCGTCCTTGAAGATGTAGCCCAGCACGCTGATCGGGATCGACCCGATGATCACGTACCAGGCCATCCGGTAGTCCTCGGTCTGCCGCGCGGCCTTGCTGAACAGGCCCTTGAACCACGCGGCGATGAAGTTCCCGATGTCCTTGGCGAAGTAGATCAGCACCGCCAACTCGGTGCCGAGCTGGATCACCGCCGTGAACGACGCGCCGGCGTCGTTGCCGAAGAACAGCGTCGACACGATCCTCACGTGCGCCGACGACGAAATGGGCAGGAATTCCGTCAGCCCTTGGACCAGTCCGAGGACCAGAGCCTGCAACCAGCTCAACTACCCACTCCTGCCAGATCCAAAGCCTCGGACGCGGTACGCAGTGCCGCGATCCCCTGCTCAAGATCTTGCAGCATGGGCGAAATGGTGAGTGTGGTGACCCCCGCTTCCGCGTAGGCCCGCATCCGCTCGGCGATCCGCTCGCGGGGCCCCAGCAGCGAGGTCGCGTCCAGGAACTCGACCGGCAGCGCGGCCATCGCGCCGTCGTAGTCCCTGGCCAGGTACTTGTCCTGGACCTCGGCGGCCTCGGCGGCGAAGCCCATCCGGACGGCCAGGTCGTTGTAGAAGTTCTTCTCCCGGCTGCCCATGCCGCCCACGTAGAGCGCCGCGTACGGGCGCACCCGGTCCGCGCAGGCCCGCCAGTCGTCGCCGACGAACAGCGGGACGGTCGGCACGACGTCGAATCCGTCGAGCGTTTTGCCCGCTTTCGCCCGGCCTTTCCGCAATGCCGCCAAAGACGCCGCGGAGTGCTCCGGCGAGAAGAAGATGCCCAGCCAGCCGTCCGCGATCTCGCCGGTCAGCTCGACGTTCTTCGGGCCGATCGAGGCGAGGTAGATCGGGATGTGCTCGCGCACCGGGTGCACGGTGAGGGTGAGCGCCTTGCCGGGGCCGTCGGGCAGCGGCAGCGTGTAGTGCTCCCCCTCGTAGCGCAGGCGTTCCCGGCGCAGCGCGAGGCGCACGATGTCCACGTACTCGCGGGTGCGGGCCAGCGGCTTGTCGAAGCGCACCCCGTGCCAGCCCTCGGAGACCTGCGGCCCGGACACGCCCAGGCCCATCCGGAACCGGCCGCCGGAGAGCGTGTCCAGGGTGGCGGCGGTCATCGCGGCCGTGGCCGGCGTCCGCGCCGGGATCTGGAGGATCGCGCTGCCGACGTCGATGCGCCCGGTCTGCGCGGCCACCCACGCCAGCACGGTCGGCACGTCGGAGCCGTACGCCTCGGCGGCCCACACCACCGAGTAGCCCAGTCGGTCGGCTTCCTTGGCCAGTTCGAGGTTCGCGGCGTCGTTGCCCGCGCCCCAGTACCCGAGGTTCAGTCCCAGTCGCACGGGACCGGACCCTACCGGCGGGTAACCGAGTTCGCCAGGGGGCGCGCGCAACCGCCCGCCGGACCAATTCCCGAAAACGCGCGCCGAGCACCCGGACCGGCGATTTCCGGGAATGCCGCCGGCCGTTTTCCCGCGCCTACCCGTGCGGGTGAACACGCGCGGGCGGGAAGGCACCGCGCGCCACCCGCGAGAGGATCACCCTTTAGGCTCCGTCGTGTGGAACAGCGATACCTCGGCCGCAGTGGACTGCGGGTGTCCCGCACGGCCCTGGGCACGATGACCTGGGGCCGCGACACCGACGCGGACGAGGCCGCCACCCAGCTGCTGGCGTTCACCGAGGCGGGCGGCACGCTGGTGGACACCGCCGACGTCTACGTGGAGGGCGAGAGCGAGCGCATCCTGGGCGGCCTGCTGGGCGAGGTGGTGCCGCGCGAGGAGCTGGTGATCGCCACCAAGGCGGTGGCCCGGCGCAACGACGGCCCGTTCGGCGGCGGCGCGTCGCGCGGTGCGCTGCTGGGCGCGCTGGACGGTTCGCTGCGCCGGCTGGCCGTCGACCACGTCGACCTGTGGCAGCTGCACGCCTGGGACCAGGCGGTGCCGCTGGAGGAGACGCTGTCCGCGCTGGACGCCGCCGTCGCGTCGGGCAAGGTGCGCTACGCGGGCGTCTCGAACTACTCGGGCTGGCAGCTCGGCACGGCCGCCGCGCTGCCCGGCCACACCCGGATCGTGTCCACGCAGGTGGAGTACTCGCTGCTGGAGCGCGGTGTGGAGCGCGAGGTCGCCCCGGCCGCCGAGCACCACGGCATCGGCCTGCTGCCGTGGGCCCCGCTGGGCCGGGGCGTGCTGACCGGCAAGTACCGCAACGGCACCCCCTCGGACTCGCGGGGCGCGTCGGCGCACTTCGCCGGGTACGTCGAGCAGCACCGCACGGAACGCGCGGCGCGGATCGTGCAGGCGGTGGCGACGGCGGCGGACGGCCTGGGCACCTCGCCGCTGTGCGTGGCGCTGGCGTGGGTGCGCGACCGGCCGGGGGTGGTGGCCCCGGTGGTGGGCGCGCGGGACACCAACCAGCTGCTGGGCTCGCTGGCCGCCGAGGACCTGACGCTGCCGCCCGCGATCCGGGCGGCGCTCGACGACGTGAGCGCGGTGGAGTTCGGCTACCCGGAACGGCCGATGGGCTGACCGCCCGGCACCGGGAGCACCCGGCTGGCCCGGCCCTGGGTGTGCTTGGTCATCAGGTTGGTGACTGGACGCGGCTGATGGGTGGCTGCCCTTCGAGTGCGGTGTGACCGCGTTCGGTGTCGTAGTGGTCGAGGTTGTAGTGGTCGAGCCGGGGTGCCCGTGCGGCGGGGACGATGCGGTCTGGTGGTCTTGTGGCGGGTGCCGATCGCGGCGGCGAGGTCGCGGGAGACCGGGTGGTTCCCGGCGTCGCAATCACCACCGCACCCGGATGCCTCACCCCATGACCAAGCCGACGCACCGCCACCAACTTGTCGACCGAGGACACCTAGATCCGGACCTCGTCGGCGAGCCGGAACCACTCGCGGACGCCGCCGATCTGGTCTTCCAGCCAGGTCGCGACGTCGGCGGCGAGGTCGAGGGCGCGCGGCGTGCGGACCCGGTCGGCGAGGTGTCCCACGAGCGACTGGATGCGGCGCACCGGGGGCGGGTGGCTGCCCGCGAACGGCACCGCCAGGCCGCGCTCGTCGGCCAGCCGCTCGACCACCTCGTGCAGGAACGGCACCAGCAGGACCGCGCCGACCAGGCACGGCTCGTGCACGTCGAGTTCGCGCGGGGCGAGGTCGTCCAGGGTGCGCAGCATGATCATCGCGGCGATCCGGTCGGCCTCGTGCTCGCGCGGCCAGCCGACCGACAGCGCGTCCAGCGCGCCGACCGGGGTGTTCGGGTCGGTCCAGCGGCGGGCGTTGACCAGGTGCCCGGCGAGCACGTGCCCGATCTCGTGGGCGATCACGAACTGGGTGGCCCGGCGCAGCATCAGCCCGACCAGGGCCAGCCGCTGACCGGACAGCTCGGGCAGCGGCTGCGCCTCCACCGCGCCGTTGCCGTACAGGTAGGCGTTGATGGCCTCGGCGAGCGCGTAGGACGCCTGTTCGGGGGCCAACAGGGGCGGTGTGCCGTAGTTGGGCAGCGCGCAGGTCATGATCTTCAACACAGCGGCGACGAGGTCCGGCAGCCCGCTGTTGACCAGCACCAGGACGCCCCGTCCGGGCACCGGCACGCACACGCCGTCCAGGGTGCCGGTGGGGAACACGCCGGCCAGCACGGGCGTGGTGACCGTCCAGCCCGCCGCGCGGGCCAGGTGCAGCACCTCCGGCTGCAACGCGTCGAGCGTGCGTTGCAGCGCGTGCAGGTGGTGCCGCCGGTACGCGGCGGGCCGCTCGCGCACGTCGGCCAGGCGTTCCAGCCTGGTCCGGACCGGTTCGCCCGCCACCTGGGTCCAGGTGTGGTACCGGTGCACGGCGGGGTGCGCCGTGCGGTTCCCGGGATCGAGGTGGTCCACCACCCGCCGGTCCCGCAGCAGTTCCACGTGCCTGGTCCGCAACTCCTCGACCGTCATCCGCGACGCCTCCCGTTCACCTGGGATAGTCGTCAAAAGGCCGGTCAGGGTACGGGTGGCGGCCGACTACCACCCTCCTAGACCAACGACAACACCCTCCCCCCTGCGTGACGATGGTGGATTCGTGATGGATGCTGGGAGGACGATTCGCGTTCGGGTTAGCTGGAGGTTCGACGTTGCGCCGACTGGCCGCGGTAGTGCTCACCGGAACCGCGCTGCTCTCCGGCTGCTCCACCGAGGGGAACTCCGGCGACCCGCTCCAGATAGCCAACTCGCTGGAGCCGGCCCGGCCCGCGGTGTCCCCCGCGCAGTCCGGCACACCCGAGGGGCGGGTGCTGCCGCTGGGCCGCGCGACGGCCGTCGTGGTGGCCGGCGACCAGGTGGCGGTGGCCGTGGCCGAGCCGCCCTCGGTGCTGCTCTACCCGCTGGCCGCGCCGGCCGACCCGAAGGTGGTGCCGCTGCCCGGCCCGGCCGAGCGGCTGACCGCGCTGGGCGGTGACGTGGAGGCCCCGGTGCCCGGCAGCGGGGTCGTGGTGACCGTCCGCGCGGACGGCACGACCACCGAGCGCAAGGTCGACGGCGGCCCGGTGGACGTGGCCGTGGTGGACGGCCGCACGGTGGTGGCCCGCCGGGACGCCAAGCTCGTCGGCGTGGACGACCGGGTGGTGACCGGGGTGTCCAGCCCGGACCAGGTGGTCGGCGTGGGCGGCGAGGCGGTCGTGCTGGACCGGCCGCGCAGCGCGGTGTTCGACCTGCGCCTGTCCGCCGACCCGGACCCGGACCGCAGCGGTCCGCGACTGGGCGCGGGGCTGCGCGCGGGCGACGGCGCGACCGCGATGGTGGCCGACCGGTACGGGCGGGTGCTGGTGGTGGACACCCGCGGCGGCGAGCTGCTGGCGTTCTCGGTGAACCCGCTGATCATGCGCCAGCGCTACCCGGTGCCGGGCGCGCCGTACGGCATCGCCTACGACTCGCGGCGCGACCTGGTGTGGATCACGCTCACCGGGTTGAACCAGGTCGTGGGGTTCGACGTCGCGGGCGGGGAGCCGGTGGAGAAGCACCGGTACGCCACGGTCCGCCAGCCGGACTCGGTGGCGGTTGATCCAGGCAGCGGGCGCGTGTTCGTCGCGTCCGGGGACGGCCAAGGGATGCAGGTGATCGGGACATGACCGATGGGGTGGTCGACGGGGATTGGGAGTACCGGCCGCTGCGGCTGCCGGCCGGTGTCTCCCGTCGCACGGCGACGACGCAGCTGGCGATCCACGCGGAGTTCTCGGGGTGGGAGTTGTCCCGGACGCTGCTGTTCGGCGACGGTTCCCGGAAGGTCTGGCTGCGCCGCAAGCGGACGGCCGCCGCCCTGCCCGACGTGATCACCTAGTCCTCCCGCGTCGGCACCCACCACACCGGTGGTACCACAGGTGTGGTGGTGGTCAGCCGAGTTCGGCGAACGCGGCCGCGGGGTCGCGTCCGGCGGAGCCGGCGGGCTCCCACTCGCCCGCCCGCGCCCGGTACGGGTACCAGCGGCCGTCCCGCCCGTAGCGCAGTTGCCGGTCGCGCACCGTCCACCGGTTGCGCCAGACCTTCGCCTCGGGCAGCTCCCCCTCCCGCCACGCGGTGCGCGCGCGGGCCGCGTCGGCCTTCGCCGGCGTCCACGCCTCCTCCAGCACGTCCAGCCCGGTCGGTCCGCCCTGCCGCCACGCGTCCAGCTCGCGCGGCCCGACGGTGAGCCGGGCCGCGAGCCCGGGGTGCCCGGCGGCCATCCGGATCCGGTCGCGGCGTTCGTCGAGCACCGCGAGCAGGCCGGTGACCAGCAGTTCGCGCGCCTTGGCGGCGGCGTCGGCGACCAGCAGGGACAGCACCTCGACGTCGAGGCCGGGCGCGGGCTCGAACTCGGGCAGCGGGCCGAGTTCGCCCAGCGGCGGGTCTTCGGGCAGGTCGGCGGGCGTGGCGGCGTAGGCGTCGACCGCGCGGACGCCGGCGGCGGGCCGGGCCCCGGCGACCACCTCGTCCTGGTCGCGGCCGCGCAGCAGGAGCAGCACCCATGGGTCGGCGTCGAGCAGCCAGGCGACCTGGTGGCACAGCGCGGCGGCGTGCCGGCAGGGCAGCTCCCAGCCGGGGCAGGTGCACTCGGGGTCGAGGTCGCCGATGCCGGGCAGCAACTGCACGCCCGCGTCGGCGGCGGCCTCGACGAGTTCGCGCGACATCTCCCGGTCGAGCAGCGCGGCCAGGTGGCCTGCCTTGGCCGCGACCTGGCCGAGGAACCGGTGCCACTCGGCGTCGGTGAACGGGGTCAGCCGCACGGTGGTGCGGTAGGTGTCCTCGGTGTCGTAGACGGTGGCCGAGAGCAGGCCGGGGCTGACCGTGATGGTGCCGACCAGCCCGGCGTTGGCGTACTTGCGGCCCTGCCGCAGCGGGGCCTGGTCCAGCGAGGTGTCCTCGACGGCCTGCAACCAGGCGCGGCCCCACCAGGAGCGGGCGTGCCGCACGCCCTTGGCGAAGGCCGGGAACCCCTTCACGCGCTCGTTCACGCGCCACCCCTCAGTTCGACCAGGTTGGCCAGCTCGTCGTCGGTCAGCTCGGTGAACGCGGCCTCGCCCCGCGACAGCACGGCGTCGGCGAGGCCGCGCTTGGCGCGCAGCATCGCGGCGATCCGGTCCTCGATGGTGCCCTCGGCGATGAGCCGGTGCACCTGCACCGGCCGGGTCTGGCCGATCCGGTAGGCGCGGTCGGTGGCCTGGTCCTCCACAGCGGGGTTCCACCACCGGTCGTAGTGCACGACGTGGTCGGCGCGGGTCAGGTTGAGGCCGGTGCCGGCGGCCTTGAGCGAGAGCAGGAAGACCGGGTCCTCCCCCGCCTGGAACCGGCGCACCATCTCCTCGCGGGCGGGCACCGGCGTGCCGCCGTGCAGCAGTTGGCTGCTCACGCCGCGCGCGGCGAGGTGCTTGCCGATCAGCCGGGCCATCGCGACGTACTGGGTGAACACCAGCACCGCGCCGCCCTCGGCGAGGATCGTGTCCACCAGCTCGTCGAGCAGTTCGAGCTTGCCGGAGCGGCCGGCGAGCTTGGGCTCGCCCTCCTTGAGGTACTGGGCGGGGTGGTTGCAGACCTGCTTGAGGCCGGTGAGCAGCTTGACGATCTTGCCGCGCCGGGCCATCCCGTCGGCCTCGGCGACCTCGGCCATCAGCTCGCGGACCACCGCCTCGTACAGGGCGGCCTGCTCACGGGTGAGCGCGACCGGCTGGTCGGTCTCGGTCTTGGGCGGCAGCTCGGGCGCGATACCGGGGTCGGACTTGCGCCGGCGCAGCAGGAACGGCCTGATCAGCGCGGCGAACCGGGCAGCGGCCCGCTGGTCGTGGTCGGCCTCGATCGGCTTGGCCCACCGCGCCTTGAACGCCGGCAGCGTGCCGAGCAGGCCGGGCGTGGTCCAGTCGAGCACCGCCCACAGCTCGGTGAGGGTGTTCTCCACCGGGGTGCCGGTGAGCGCGACGCGGGCGCGTGCCGGGATGCGGCGCAACGCCTTCGCGGTGTCCGAGGACGGGTTCTTGACGTGCTGGGCCTCGTCGGCGACGACCAGGTCCCACTCGACGTCGGCGAGCCGTTCGGCGTCCAGCCGCATGGTGCCGTAGGTGGTGAGCACGAACCCCTCGTGGGCGACTTCGCGGCCCGCGCCGTGGTAGCGGCGCACGGGCGTGCCGGGGGCGAACCGCTCGATCTCGCGCTGCCAGTTGCCCAGCAGCGACGCCGGGCACACCACGAGGGTGGGGCCCGACGTGGCGTCCCGGGCGCGCAGCAGGTGCAGCGCGATGAGCGTGATGGTCTTGCCCAGGCCCATGTCGTCGGCCAGGCAGCCGCCCAGGCCGAGCGAGGTCATCCGGTCCAGCCAGCGCAGGCCGCGCAGCTGGTAGTCGCGCAGGGTGGCCCGGAGGGCGGCGGGCGGCTCGACCGGCTCGGTGTCGAGCAGGGACAGCTTCGCGCGCAGCTCGTCGAGCCACCCGGTGGCGGCGACCGGGACCTGCTCGCCGTCGACCTCGGTGACGCCGGTCAGCGCCGCGCCCAGCGCGTCGATCGCGGCCACCGGCTTGAGGTCGCGTTCGCGGGCCTTGCGGGCCAGCTCGGGGTCGACCAGGGTCCACCGGTCGCGCAGCCGCACGACCGGCCGGTGCGCCTCGGCGAGCCGGTCCAGCTCCTCGGCGGTCAGCGGGTCGTCGCCGAGCGCGAGCTGCCAGTTGACGCTGGTCAGCTGACCTGCGCCGAAGAACGTGGGGCGATCGCCGTTGTCGCCGCCGAGCACGACCCGGGCCGACAGGTCGCGCACCAGGTCCTTGGGCCAGTGCACGTCCACGCCGACGGCGGCCAGCCGCACCACGCCGTCGCGCAGCAGGTGCTCGACGTCGGAGTCCAGCAGCGCCACCTCGTCGGGCACGGGCAGGTCGAGCAGGCGTTCCAGCGGCGGCCACGCGCGGGCGGCGCGGCGGATCGCGACCATGGCGTCGGACTGCGCGCGCCGGTCGGGCCCGGCCCACAGCCGGGCGGCGTCGAGCACGCTGGTCGGGTCGGCGAGGCTGTGCACCTGCACGACGGCGCGAAAGGACTCCAGGCCCTCCAGCCGCAGCGAGACGCGCACACCCTGGTCGGCCCACTCGCGCAGGTGCGGCACCTGCTGCGGGGCGAGGGCGGTGAACACCGGGCCGCCGGCGACGTGCACGGCGGCCGCGCCGCGCGGCATCATGTCGGCCACGGCGTCGAGGAAGGCGCGCAGCAGCGGTTCGGCCTCGGCGAGTTCCAGCGGGTCGCGGCCGGGCAGCGGCACGGCGCGGGCGTGCGCGGGCATCGCGGCGGCCAGGTCGTGCACGCGGCGGGTGTCGGCGGGGTCGAACGGGCCGAGCCGCCAGGCGTCGAAGTCGCCCTCGGTGACGGCGGGCCGCACCCGGCCCCGGGCGACCAGGTGCAGCGCGACCACGACGGCCGCGCCCCAGAACGCGGCGGCGGGGTGGGCGTTCGCGTCGCGGCGGGCCCGGGACAGCAGCGGCACGGCGTCGGCGATGGGCAGCCGCAGGGCCGCGACCTGCCGGCGGGTGCCGTCCGGGAGGGCGACGGCGAGGTCGCCCAGCTGCTGTCCGGGTTCGGGTTCGGGCAGCTCGGCGCCGTAGAAGGCGACGGTCGACCTGCGTGGCGGGTCCGCGGGTTCGAAGACGACCGCGCACCGTTCGAGACCTGTGATCAGTGCTCCCCCTCGGCTACTCAAGTTTGAGCATAGCCCAGCTGCCGGGCGCTCCGGGCGAGTTCGGCTCGCCCGCCATCGGGTACGCGCCCGCCTCCAGCCGCTCCAGCAGCCCCCGCGTCCACACCGCGCCGCTGTCCGCGGTGTGCTCCCACAGCCCGATCAGCTCCCGCACGTGCGGCGGCTCGGCCCACCCGGCCGCCTGCCGGCGGGCGTCGTCGCCGCGGGCCTGCAGGGCGTCGAGCCGCTCGCGCAGCAGCGCCACCGCCTCCTCGCGGGTCAACGACGGGAGCAGCGCCAGGCCCGCCGCGAGCGTGTCCGGGCGGGTCTCCGGGCGGCGCAGCGCGTCGCGCAGCAGCCGCTGGAACTCCCGCTCGCCCTTCGCGGTGATGGTGTAGTCGGTGCGGGCCGGCGGCACCGTCTCGTCGATCAGGAAGCCGTCCCTGGTCAGCGCCTTGAGCGCGTGGTAGAGCGAACCCCACTTGACGTTGGCCCACTCCCCCGCCCGCCAGGACATCAGGTCGTTGCCGATCAGGTAGCCGTGCGCGCGGCCGTAGCCCCGCACCACCCCGAGGACCAGCAGCCTCGTCGCCGACATCGTGTTCCTGTCCTGCCGAATCCGGTTTCCGCGATCAGGGTAGGCGGGCGAGGATGTGCGGGTGAGCCTCGCCGCGATCTCCGACGACCAGCGGCGCGCCCGGCTGGGCGCGCGTCATCTTCTCGCCGCGCCCGCCGCCGGCGTCGAGCAGGTCGCCGACGCGGTGGTGGGCCTGCACGCCTCCGACCCGGCCTCGGTGTTCCTGTCCGCGCGCGCCCGGCTGGCCGAGCCGACCGTCCATGCGGTGGAGGACGCGCTCTACCGGGACCGCACGCTGGTCCGGCTGCTGTGCATGCGGCGCACCATGTTCGTCGTCACCGCCGAGTCCGCCCCGGTGGTCGACGCCGCCGCCGCGCGGCAGATCGCCGCCAAGGAACGGGTCGGGCTGCTCAAGTACGTCGCGGAGGTGGGCTGGGACGCGGCCCGGCTGGCCGAGGTCGAGCGGGCCACCCTGGCCGCGCTGGCCGCGCGCGGCGAGGCCACCGCCGTCGAACTCGGCCAGGACGTGCCCGCGCTGCTGGAGCAGGTGGTGATCTCCCCCGGCAAGCCCTACGAGGTGCGGCAGAACGTCTCCAGCCGGGTCCTGCGGGTGCTGGCCGCCGACGGCCTGCTGCGCCGGGGCCGGCCGCGCGGCACGTGGATCAGCAGCCAGTTCCGGTGGGAGCCCGGCACGCCGTGGCCCGCGCGGGACGTGGCGCAGGCCCAGGCCGAACTCGTCCGGCGGTGGCTGGCCGCCTACGGCCCCGGCACCGAGGCCGACCTCAAGTGGTGGACCGGGTGGACGCTCGGCGCGGTCCGCAAGGCGCTCGCCGAGGTCGGCGCGCAGCAGGTCGCGCTGGCCGGCGGCACCGGGTACGTGCTGCCCGGCGACGTCGACGCGACCGAGCCCACCCCGTGGGTGGCGCTGCTGCCCGCGCTGGACCCGACCGCGATGGGCTGGCAGGCCCGCGACTGGTACCTCGCCCAGGACCTGCGGCCCGCCCTGTTCGACTACTCCGGCAACGTCGGCCCCACCGCGTGGGTCGACGGCGTCGTGGTCGGCGGGTGGGCGCAGCGCAAGACCGGCGAGGTCGTCTGGAAACCCCTGGTCGACGTGGGCCGCGAGGCCACCGCCGCGATCGACCGCGAAGCCGCCCGGCTGGCCGGGTGGCTCGACGGGATCCGCGTGCTCTCGCGGTTCCCCGCACCCCTGGAGAAGGAGCTGATCCGGTGATCGGCCTGCGCCCGTTGGACGACGACGGCCTGGAACGCCTGCTCGCGCTCGCCGCGACCGACGCCGACCCCGAGGACGTGATGCCGCCCGGCTGGCGGCCGGAACTCGCCGACGAGTTCCGCGCCTTCTACCGGGGGTTCCTCCGGCACGCCTACGAGATCACCGACGGCGACCGCGCGGTGGGCATGATCCGGCTCACCGCCGCCGGCGAGACCGGTCTGTGGGTGGCCCGCTCGGCGCGCGGGCGCGGCGTCGGCCTCACCGCGCTGTGCAAGGTCGTGCAGAAGGCCGCCGGCCTGGGGCTGACCACCGTCCACGCCGAGACGACCAGCGCGAACGCCGCCGCGCTGACCGTGCTGCGCCGGGCCGGCGCCAAGCTGGCCGTGACCGGCGACCGGGCGCACGCCGAGATCCGGGTGCCGACCGAGCCCGCCACCGACCTCGCAGACCCCGCCCGGCTGGTGGTCGACTACCTCGACTTCTACCGCGACACCCTGCTGCGCAAGCTCGACGGCATGTCCGAGCAGGACCTGCGGACCAGCCGGGTGCCCTCCGGCTGGACCCCGCTGGCGCTGGTCAAGCACCTCGCTCACGTCGAACTGCGCTGGATGCGCTGGTGCTTCGCGGGCGAGGACGTCGAGCAGCCGCGCGGCAACCCGGCCGTGCGCGACGCGGAGTGGACGTTGGAGCCCGGGGACACCGCCGAGCGCATCCGGGCGTTCTACCTGGAGCAGTGCGAGCGATCCCGGGCGATCGCCGCCGCCGCCGAGCTGACCGACCTGGCGCGCGACTGGTCCCAGCCCGCGATCCCCCGGCCCACCCTGGCGTGGATCCTGTTCCACCTGGTCCAGGAGTACGCCCGGCACGTCGGCCAGCTCGACGTCGTGCGCGAACTCAGCGACGGGGTGGTCGGCGCGTAAGCCGGCCGACCACGACGGTCGCGTCCACCTCGGCCGACCGCCGCACCCCGGCGTCGAACCCGGCCGCCCGGAACGCCGCGAGCGTGCCGGGCGCGAGCCGTTCGCCGGTCTCGACCAGCAGCGCTCCGCCGGGCGCGAGCCACGCCGGCGCGTCCGCGATCACCCGCCGCTGCACGGCCAACCCGTCGTGGCCGCCGTCCAGCGCGACCAGCGGTTCGTGGTCGCGCGCCTCCGGCGGCATCGTGCCGATCACCGAGGTCGGCACGTACGGCGCGTTGGCCACCACCACGTCCAGCCCACCGCGCAGCCGCTGCGGCAGCGCGTCGAACAGGTCGCCCTCGAACACCCGGTCCGGGTCCACGTTGCGCCGCGCGCACCGCACCGCCGCCGGGTCCACGTCCGCCGCGTACAGCTGCACCGCGGACTCGGCGACCAGCGCCGCGCCCACCGCGCCCGACCCGCAGCACAGGTCCAGCACCACCGCGCCCGACCGCACCTCGGCCAGCGCGCACTCCACCAGGAACCCGGTCCGCCGGCGCGGCACGAACACGCCCGGCTCGACCGCGACCCGCAGCCCCCGGAACTGCGCCCACCCCAGCACCTGCTCCAGCGGCAGGCCCTCGACCCGGCGCGCCACCAGCTCCGCCAACGCCGCCGACGTGCCCGCCGACTCCAGCAGCAGCCTGGCCTCGTCCTCGGCGAACACGCACCCCGCGGCCCTCAGCCGCGCCACCACGAACGGGAAATCGTCAACCGACAAGAGAACGCCCTCCGCACCTTCCGCGGACGTCCCCGACGTTCAGCGCGACTCCGGCACCGAGGGGGACGACCCGACCACCACGACGAAAATGGGTCCCACCTCCTCGCACTCGGCACCGACAGGGCCCGCGAACCCTATCCCACGGTCCGGGCGATGGTCGCCTCGATCCCGTCCGAGAGCACCCGCAGGCCCACCGTGAAGTTCCACTCGGCGTCCCGCTCCAGGTAGGGCGTGCACTCGTCGGCGGCGGGCGGGTGCGTCTCGCCGATCCACACCGCCAGCGGGAACCGCTCACCCAGCCCCTCGGCGAACTCGTCGAGCAGCGGGGACCGGGCGAACCACCACTCCTCGTCGGACACCCCGGTCTCCCGCGCGGCCTGCCGGGCGTCGGCGATCACCGCCGCCGCGCCGCGCACGAACTGCATCACCGCGCCCACCACGCCGCGCAGCACCGAGGGCTCCAGCCCGGTGCCGCGCAGGACCCGCAGCAGCGTCTCCAGCATCGCGAACTCGTTGGGCCCGAGCACCGGCCGGGCCTGCGACACCTGCAGCACCCACGGGTGCGCGAGGTAGAACGCCCGCACGTCGACCGCCCACGCCGCCAGCGCGGGCCGCCACCCCTCCTCCAGCGGGTACCGGTCGGGCAGCCGGCCCAGGACCTTGTCGTACATCAGGTCGACCAGCTCGGCCTTGTTCGGCACGTAGGTGTAGAGCGCCATGGCGGTGCGGCCCAGCCGCTCCCCCACCGCCCGCATCGACAGCGCGGCCATGCCGTGCGCGTCGGCGACGGCGATCGCGGCGTCCACGATGGCGTCCACGGTGAGCCCGGGTCTCGGCCCCGGCCTGGCCGCGCCGGCCGCCGCCGCCGACCGCCACAGCAGCGCCATCGACCGGCGTGCGTCACCTTGCCCGGCGAACACCACCACTTGCCACTCCTTACGCCATAAACTAACCTGTCTCGGACTTTACGGCATAAACAAACCAGGGGGAAGCAGGCATGGCCACCGCCGCCGACAGCCACGACGTGATCGAAGTCCGAGGCGCCCGCGAGAACAACCTCAAAGACGTCAGCGTCGACATCCCCAAACGCCGCCTCACCGTCTTCACCGGCGTTTCCGGCTCCGGCAAGTCGTCCCTCGTGTTCGGCACCATCGCCGCCGAGTCCCAGCGGCTGATCAACGAGACCTACACCGCGTTCGTCCAGTCCTTCATGCCCAGCCTCGGCCGCCCCGACGTCGACGCCCTGCGCAACCTCAGCGCCGCCATCGTCGTGGACCAGGAGCGCATGGGAGCCAACTCGCGCAGCACCGTCGGCACCGCCACCGACGCCCACACCATGCTGCGCATCCTGTTCAGCCGCCTGGGCACCCCGCACGTCGGCACCTCCGGCGCGTTCAGCTTCAACCTCCCCGAGGGCATGTGCCCCGAGTGCGAAGGGCTCGGCCGGGTCTCCACCGTCGACGTCGACGAACTCGTCGACCGCACCAAGTCCCTCAACGAAGGCGCCATCAAGGTCCCCGGCTTCACCCCGGACGCCTGGTACGTGCAGGTCTACGCCAACTCCGGCTTCGTCGACCCCGACGCCAAGCTCCAGGACTACACCGAGCAGCAGTGGGCCGACTTCCTGTACAAGGAGAACACCAAGATCAAGGTCGGCAAGAACAACCTCGGCTACGAAGGACTCGTGGTCAAGGTCCAGCGCCTCTACCTCGGCAAGGACCGCGAATCCCTGCAAGCCCACATCCGCGCCTTCGTCGACCGCGCGGTCACCTTCGCCCCCTGCCCCTCCTGCCGGGGCGCGCGCCTCAACCAGGCCGCCCTGTCCTCCCGCATCGGCGAGGTCAACATCGCCGACTGCTCCGCCATGCAGATCAGCGACCTCGCCCAGTGGGTCGCCAAGATCGAGGACGAGTCCGTCGCCCCGATGACCGCCGGCCTGCGCGACACCCTCGACTCCCTGGTCGAGATCGGCCTGGGCTACCTCAGCCTCGACCGCCAGTCCGCCACCCTCTCCGGCGGCGAGGCCCAGCGCGTCAAGATGGTCCGCCACCTCGGCAGCGCCCTCACCGACGTCACCTACGTCTTCGACGAACCCACCGTCGGCCTGCACCCCCACGACATCCAGCGGATGAACGACCTGCTCCTGCGCCTGCGCGACAAGGGCAACACCGTCCTGGTGGTCGAGCACAAGCCCGAGACCATCGAGATCGCCGACCACGTCGTGGACCTCGGCCCCGGCGCGGGCCGGCACGGCGGCGACCTCTGCTTCACCGGCGACGTCGCCGCCCTGCGCGCCTCCGACACCCTCACCGGCCGCCACCTCGACCACCGCGCCCGGCTGCGCGCCGAAACCCGCACCCCCACCGGGCAGCTAGCCATCACCGGAGCCACCCTGCACAACCTCCAGGACGTCTCGGTCGACATCCCGCTCGGCGTGCTCACCGTCGTCACCGGGGTCGCCGGCTCCGGCAAGAGCTCCCTCGTCCACGGCTCCCTGGCCACCCGCGACGACGTCGTCACCGTCGACCAGTCCCCCATCCGCGGCTCCCGGCGCAGCAACCCCGCCACCTACACCGGCCTGCTCGACCACGTCCGCACCGCGTTCGCCAAGGCCAACGGCGTCAAGCCCGCCCTGTTCAGCGCCAACTCCGAAGGCGCCTGCCCCAAGTGCAAGGGCCTCGGCGTCATCTACACCGACCTCGCCATGATGGCCGGCGTCGCCACCACCTGCGAGGAGTGCGGCGGCAAGCGGTTCACCGCCGAAGTCCTCGGGCACCGGCTGCGCGGCAAGGACATCAGCGAAGTCCTCTTCATGCCCGTCGCCGAAGCCCGCGACTTCTTCACCGAGAAGCAGGCCAAGGCCGTCCTCGACCGGCTCGTCGACGTGGGCCTGGGCTACCTGTCCCTCGGCCAGCCCCTCACCACCCTGTCCGGCGGCGAGCGCCAGCGCCTCAAGCTCGCCATCCACATGGGCGAGAAGGCGTCCACCTACATCCTCGACGAACCCACCACCGGCCTGCACCTCGCCGACGTGGACAAGCTGCTCGCCCTGCTCGACCGGCTCGTGGACGACGGCAACACCGTCATCGTCATCGAGCACCACCAGGCCGTCATGGCCCACGCCGACTGGATCGTCGACCTCGGGCCCGGAGCCGGCCACGACGGCGGGCGGATCGTGTTCACCGGCTCCCCCGCCGACCTCGTCGCGGACGCGGATACCCTCACCGCCCGCCACCTGCGCGCCTACGTGAGCCGACCCTGACCCCACGCCGAACCGCCGTCGGAGGAACCCCCGCCGTGCCACTCCTGCACGTCACCGCCGTCCACCCGGTCACACCGCACGTCATGCGCGTGCGGTTCACCGGGGACGGCCTCGACGACTTCACCACCTGGCCCGACCAGCAGCTCAAGCTCCTGTTCCCCAAGCCCGGCCACCCGGTGCCCGACCTGCCCTCGCCCCGGGACGACAAGTACGGCGTGGCCTGGTACCAGGCCTACCGCGCGCTGCCCGAGGCCGAACGCCCCTGGCTGCGCAGCTACACCGTCCGCCACCACCACCCGGACACCCACGAGATCGACATCGACTTCGCGCTGCACCCCGACGCCGGCCCCGCCACCCGCTGGGCCGGCACCGCAGAGCCCGGCGACACCCTCGGCCGCCACGGCCCGTCCACCCTCTACCGCAAGGCGCTCGGCCGGTCCGACTGGCTGCTCCTGGCCGGCGACGAGACCGCCGTCCCGGCCATCGCCGGCCACCTCGCCGCACTGCCCGCCGGCACCCGCGTGCTCGCCTACGTCGAGATCCGCGGCCCGGCCGAGGAGCAGCCGCTGGACACCGCCGGAGCGCTCGACCTGCACTGGGTGCACCGCGGCGACGAGCCGGCCGGGCGCGGCACCGCCCTGCTCGACGCCGTGCGCGCGGCCGAACTCCCCGACGGCGTCCCGCACGTCTGGCTCGCCGGCGAAGCGACCGCGGTCCGGACCCTGCGCCGGCACCTGCTGGACGACCGGGGCGTCGACAAGCGCCGCGTCGACTTCACCGCCTACTGGCGGCTCGACCTGGCCCAGGACGACGCCCCCACCGAAGAAGACCTGGCCGAAGCGCGGGAACGAGTCGCCAACGACTGACCCGGTGCCGTCCCGCCGACCGGCGGGACGGCACCGGTGCCGGGGCGCTCACGCCGCCTTCGGGAAGTCCTTGCGCTTGATCTTCGCGCGCCGCCCGTCCGGGTGGTGGAACACGATCCCCTCCGCCAGGTTCCCCGGCGAGTAGCGGCTCTCCAGACCCGCCAGGTAGCCGGCCAGCTCCCGGTACCCGCGCGGCACCTCCTCGTACACCGGGGCGGCCACGTCGAACGGCACGCACAGGTGCTCGGCCAGCCCCAGCGGGTTGCCCTGGATGCGCGGCCCGAGCGCCTCGCACGAGTGCTCGCCGTCCACCCACCCGGTCACGTCGGTGCCGGCCGCCGCCGCGATGACCCACTTGTCCTCGGCCGCCTCGGCGACCGCGTCGACGTACCAGCCGTCCACGATCCCCAGCCGCTTCTGCGCCTTGTCCGGGTTGCGCCGCTTCTCGACCCGCACCAGGTGCCCGGACCGCACGGTCAGCCGCACGTTGGTGCCGTCCAGCTTCTCGGTGCCCACGCCCTCGCCGGCGAAGACCCACGCGCACTCGGCCCGTGGCCGGTCGACCACGCGGAACCGGTCGTCGCGCTCGAACAACGTGGGGATCTTCTCCATCGCGGGTCGTCCTCTCACGGCTCTGTCGATCAGTTCGGCGTGGCCGACGGCCCCGGACCCGAGCAACCCGGCCAGCGACCGGACCAGCTCGGCGACCGGCACGCCGGCGTCCACGGCGGCGTGCTTGAGCGCGCGCTTCTCCTCCGGCGAGATCCAGGCGACCAGCCGCGACCAGCCTTCGGGCGGCGTCCAGCGGGCCAACCGCTCCGGATCCTTGCGCGGCCTGCCTCGGCCTTTGCCGTCGTCCACAGCCGGCACGGTACGGCCGTTGTGCCAGTTGGCATAACGGATATTCGGCCGAGGCGGGTTCGTGCAGGTCGGGAGTCCGATCATGGTTGGACTAAATCTTTTATTCCACACTGAAGCTATAAAGATCACTAACTTGGGGGCGCGCCGGGCGCGACACCACCGCAATGGCGCTCGTGCTGCTACTCCCCGTGTCGATAGCGTCACCGATCATGACATCGACTGCGGCGACCTCCGCCAACGCCGGCTCGACCTGGCTCCAGACCGCCCCGCTGGTGTTCCACCACAAGCTCTCCGGAGCCGACCGCTCGTACGAGAAGATCGCCGAGGTGCCGGCGCTGACGATCCCCTTCCCCGGCGTGTGGGAGGTCTCCTACTCCGCGCGCACGAACATCGGCACGCCGTCGAAGACGACGGGGCTCTACGTCAGCACGGCGGTGTTCGCCAACGGCGCGGTCATCCTCGGCACCGAGGCGTTGACCGGCAAGTACTTCGATCCCGGCGAGGCGGCCCAGGACACCATCAGCCAGACGTTCCTGCACACGTTCGCGGTCGGGGACGTGCTGACCCTCCACGCGTTCCGGATCGGGCAGGACGGCGTGACCGACGTCCTGAGCAACACCGACGGGCGCACGCGGGTCACCGCGCACTGGGTCAGTCCGGGCTTCTGACCCGACGACCGCACCGCGCGGCCGCCACCCGATCGCCGGCATCGCAAGCCATGCGCGCCGTGTTCCCCGGTTCCTTCGACCCCGCCACGCAGGGGCACCTCGACGTCGCGCGCCGGGCCGCCCGGATGTTCGACGAACTCGTCGTGTGCGTCCTGACCAACCCCGACAAGACCGGCCACTTCCCCGTCCACGAACGACTTGCCCGGCTGGCCGACCTGACCGGCGACCTCGCCAACGTCACGGTCGACGCCAGTCCCGGCAAGCTGCTGGTCGACTACTGCCGCGAGGCCGGCATCGGCGTCATCGTGCGAGGCGTGCGCACCCCGCGCGACCTGGAGCACGAGTTGCCGATGGCCTTGGCGAACCGTCACCTGACCGGCATCGAAACCCTCTTCGTCCCGACGAGTCCGGCACAGGCGTACATCTCCTCGACCCTGATCACGGCGACGGCGAGGCCGTAACGCCCGTCGCCCCGTGCCGGCGACGGCCACGGTCCTGCTCGGCGGCGGTGGCGTCGCACCGGCCCGCGCGAACTCCGGGCCCCATCCCTGCGCCACCGCCACCGACATCCGCACGGCATCACCGACGTGCCCCTGGACTGGCCCTCCCCCGACCAGGACTGCGCACCCTGCCCGGTTCGGCCCGGAGTCGACTGACCCACTGACCACCGCGCTCCGCGCCGCCGACGAACCGGACGACCTCCACCCACCTCGGCCGGGCGACCCGGCCCCGTTGCGCCGCCTCCTGGACGCGTTCAAGGCAACACTGCCGCCGACCTTCCCGCCGGTTCCCCGATCTGCCCCCGGGCAACGGGCCTTCCTCGCCGCAGCGGTCGCCACCGCCGGCCGGCGAGCTACCACGAGTCACCGGCACCCCTTCACCGCACAGCCGCACTCCCCTGAGGCACCGGGCCGGTGCCTCAGGGGAGGCGCACTCAGTCGGCGGGCTCGCCGAACCAGTGGGCGAGGTGGTCGTCCAGGTCCTGCTGGTCGTCGCCGATCCAGGCGACGTGACCGTCCGGGCGCAGCAGGACGCCCGGGACGTCCAGCCCGGCGGTGGGATCCCCGAGGTAGTCGACCCGGTCCGACCAACCGCCGACGGTCAGCCGTTCGGTGCGGTCCAGCAGCAGACCTCGGCCGTGGTTCAGCAAGTCGTACAGGCGGCCCTGCTTCACGTCGACGTCGCGCAGCCGGCGGCCGAGGAGGTCGGGGCCGGGGCCGAAGTCGTAGCGGATGTCGATCGCGGTGATCTTCTCGATCAGGTAGCGGTTCACCTCGTCGAAGTCCATCAGCCGGGCGAGCAGCCTGCGCAGCGCCTGCGGGCCCGGTTCGGCGGACGACAGCTCCACCTGGGCCCGGGTGTTGTCGAGCACGTCCTCGGCGACCGGACGACGTTCGGACTCGTAGGTGTCCAGCAGCGTCTCCGGTGCCCAGCCGCGCACCTGTGCGGCGAGTTTCCAACCGAGGTTGACCGCGTCCTGAACGCCCAGGTTCAGGCCCTGACCGCCGGCGGGCGGATGGACGTGCGCCGCGTCGCCGGCCAGCAGCACCCGCCCGACCCGGTACTTCTCGGCGAGCCGGGTGGCATCACCGAAACGGGACAACCAGCGCGGCGAGTGCACGCCGAAGTCGGTTCCGGCGATGAGGTGCAGCTGCCGCCGGAAATCCTCCAGGGTGGGCGGTTCCGCGCGATCGCCGACTCCCGCGACGGGGACCACCACGCGGTAGACCCCGCCACCGAACGGGCTGAGGCTGAACACCTTGTCCGACTGCCGGATCTCGGCGACCTTGGCGGCGATTTCCTCCTGCGGCGCACCCACTTCCATCTCGCCCATCAGCGTCTCGTTCCGCGAGGGTTCGCCGGGGAAGCCGACGCCGAGCAGTTTGCGCACCGTGCTGCGCCCACCGTCACAGCCGACGAGGTAGCGCGCACGCAGCCGTTCGCCGCCGGCCAGCTCGACGGTCACGCCCTCGTCGTCCTGCTCGAAGCCGGTCACCGCACCACCGCGCCGGACCTGCGCTCCCAGGTGGACCGCGTGTTGTTCGAGGAGGTGGACGACGACCGGCTGCGGGATGCCCAGCAGGTAGGCGTGCGCGGAATCGAGTCCCTCGGGGGCGGGCTTGTCGATGGCGGCGAAGAACCCGCCGGCCGGACGCCGCCTCCCGTTCTCCAGGATGCGGTCGAGGAGTCCGCGCATGGCCATCAGCTCGATGCTGCGGATGTGCAGACCGACGATGCGGACGAACGACACGGGCTCGGTTTCCCGTTCCAGGACGAGTACCCGCACGCCGTGCAGCCGCAGCTCGGCGGCCAGCATCGCGCCGGTCGGCCCGCACCCGGCGATGATCACGTCGAACACAAGCGGCGCACGGCCGGGGGCGGGCGACCGGTGGCCGGAGACCTCGCCCGCGGTGGAGTCGCGCTCGACCGCGTCGCCGGGCGACGGATCGGCGGTGGACTGCGAAGAACCCATTGGGTGTTGCCCTTCAGGAGTGCCTGTTGTCGAGGCGCTCCCGGCGACACCTACGTCGATCGCCCGACCATGACGGGTAGGGGGAGCACCCACAGCGATACAGCGTTCATGGGGCTCACCTCCTCGGGCGGTGTCACGGTCGAGCGCAAACTACAAGGCCGCGCAGCAGCCCGTCCAATCTTTTCCAACACCACGGTCAGAACAGCGGGGTGAAGTGAACGCGGAAGTTCAATTCCGGCCGCCTGCTGTTGGAGGCCGCCGTCCAGTACTCCCCCGCCCGGACGATGCCGCCGGCGTAGGACTCGTGCGAGCCGCGCGAGTCCACCAGGCCCACCACCCGGGCGGGCGGGTCGTGCGGGCCCACCAGGAGCTGGACCTCGGCCGTCCGGCCGGTGACGAAGTAGACCGCCACGAACCCGGTGACCTCCGCCCGGTACAGGGTGTCGATCCGGCCCTCGAACCCCTGACCGAGCGGCACCGGCAGGGTCCTGGCCTCCAGCGCCCCGGCGGCGGCTTCGGCCCGTGCGGTGAGGGCTTCCAGTCGGGACGTGTCGCCGGGCGACCGTGCCGCGTCGGCCTGCGCGGTCAACGCCCCGACCGCGCGCTCCAACTCGGCGATCCGCCGCTCCAGAGCCTTCTGCCGTGCAGAGCCGAACATGCGACCTCCGGTCCTCTCGACAGTCCCGTCCACAAAACCCGATCGGCAACCGTAGCGGCCCGGGGGCCGTGACCGCACCGACTTGGTCCACTGTGGACGAGGGCTTCGCGCCGACCGCCCCGGCCGTGACCGCTCAAGCGGGGAGGGCGTCTCCGGGGAAGCCGTGGCACGGGTGGACCTCGCAGGTCATCATCCCGGCTCGCACGCACGGGTCCCCGGCCATGATCGCCTCGGCTTCCCCGGCCGGCACGGTCATGATCGCGACGCCGGCCACGGCGTCGGAGGCGACCGGGCACAGGATCGCGATCACCCCCCTCGGCGCGCAGCGCCACCATGCGTCGTCGGTGTTCGAGTTCGATCGCGTCCGCACCGGGCGCGTGCCGCTCCGGCCCCCAGCGCAGCAGCGCCAGGCTGTAGGGCTTCGCGGTCGCGGCCAGCGCCCGGACCTGCTCGTCGGTCACGGTCGTGCTCATGTGTCCCCTACTTCCCGATGCGCTCGGCCAGCGAGACGATGATTCCTTCAGGCCCTCGGACGTAGGCCATCCGCCACGCGCCCTCGAACTCGCCGATGCCGCCCACCAGGCCGTAGCCGTCCGCGGCGGCGCGGTCGACGGCGGCTTGCAGGTCGTGCACCTCGAAGGCGACGTTGCGCAGTCCCAGTTCGTTGGCGGGCGCGGCGGGCGAACCCGGCAGGTGGTCGGGCCGCGTGAAACCGGACAGCTCCAGCGTCGTGCCGCCGCCCGGAACGCGCAGCATGACGATCTCGGTGCGGGCACCGGTCATGCCGATCACGGTGTCCAGGAACTCACCTTCCACGGCCATCTTCCGGTCGGCTTCCAGACCGAGGCCGACGAAGAACGCCGTCACGGCGTCGAGGTCGGCCACGGTGATGCCGACGTGGTCGAAGCGCCTTATGAAGGTCAACGGGTGCCTTTCGCGGGTTCCTCAGGAGCTGTGGAGGAAGGTAGCACCATTAAGTTCCTTAAGGGAACCCTCTTGGTGGTTCGGTGGCGTCGGTGGCCGTGCCGCGACAATGGCCGGTGTGCAGCAGGTGGAGGTCGTCGTCGCCCACCACGAACGCGCGACCCTGCGCGTCGGCGACGTGTTCCTGAAGATCGACGCCGATCAGGCGCGCACCGACGTCGAGGTCGAGGCGATGGCCAGGGCACCGGTCCCGACTCCGGAAGTCCTGTGGCGCAAGCCGCCCGTGCTCGCGCTCGCCGCCCTCCCCGGCACGGCGCTCGGCCGGCTCGGCGAGCCGGCCACCTCGTCGGCGGCGTGGGTTGCGGCCGGCGCGGTCGTGCGGGCGTTGCACGACGCGCCGCTGCCGCCGTGGTCCGGTCGCGGCGTCGACGAGATCTCGTCGCGGCTCGGCGGCGAGTGCGAGTGGCTCCTGGCCAACGGCGTGCTCCCCGGCGACGTGATCACCCGCAACCGGCGGGTCGCCGAGGCCGCGATCCGGCCGTGGACGCCGGTGTTCACGCACGGCGACCTCCAGGTCACGCACGTGTTCGTGGCGGGTGACGAGGTCACCGGCGTGATCGACTGGTCCGAGGCGGCCCCGGGCGATGCCCTGTACGACCTGGCGACCTTGACGCTCGGGCACCGGGAGCGCCTCGGCGACGTCGTCGCGGGCTACGGCACGGACGTCGACCTCGACGTGATCCGCGCGTGGTGGTCGTTGCGGAGCCTGCTGGCGGTCCGCTGGCTGGTCGAGCACGGATTCGACCCGTGGCCCGAGGTCTCCGCGCTGACCGCCCGCCCCTGAGGCCGCCGACGCCGCCGCGACCCATGATCGCGGCGGTGGACGTTCAGCCTTCGAGGGGGCGCTTCAGCTCGGACACCCGGTCCGCCCCGTAGAGCGTGGCGAGCATCTGGTCCACGAACTGGTCCTCCGTGAGCCCCTGCTGACTTGCGGCGTACTTGAACGCCTCATCACCGAGTTGCAGCAACGGTTCGGGGTTGAACTTCCACAGCCCGAACTCCTTGGCGAACTCGAACGCCAACCCGCTCGCCTTCCCGTCGGCGGACGCGACCTGCGCCGTCGCCGAATCCCCCGCCACCGTGACCGAGTCCAGCACGACGCGGTCGAGCGCGCCCTCGCTGACCAACCCCCGGTCCACCGCCGCGGCGACGACGTCCGCCGACGTCATGGGCCGCAACTCGGCCGCGTCGAACTCCGCGCGCAGGGTGTAGACCACGAACCTCCACGTGGTGCCGATCCGGGAGGTCTGCTCCTCCGGCGAGGTGAGGGCCAGTTCCTTCAGTTCCAGGTACGTGCTGAGCATGTTGTCCGACATGGTCCGCACCGCGGCCTTGCCGTCCTTGGCCCGGACGGCTGCCTTGTAGTCGTCGAAGACCTTCCGCACGGCCTGTTCCTCCGCCGCCGCGTCCACCGACGACGTGGTCGTGGCGGTCGCCGACGACGCGGCGGTCGAGGACGCGGGTGCGCCCGTGGTCGTGCCGGCACCGCACGCGCCGAGCAGGAGCGCGGCGACCAGAGCCGGAACGGTCCGAATTGTTCTGTTCACCGGCGCAGCGTACGTGGTGCCCCGGCGCGGATCGGGCGGTTTTCGGTGGCGGTCGGGGCGGTGCGGGAGCGGGAGCCCAACCGGGCGAGACCGTCAGATCCGTTGCCCGTCGGCGACGTTCTCCCCCGCCGTACCCGGTGCCCGACGCCACCACGCGGGTGCGGTTCTTCGTCCCCGGTGACCACCCCGGCCGGCACCACGCCGACCACCTCCCACAGCACGGGCCATCAGATCTGGCCGCGCAGGCGGGACCACGCCAGGACGACGTGCACCCGGTCCGGTGCGCCGAGCTTGCCCAGCACGTTGGAGACGTGGACCTTCACCGTGTAGCGGCTGATGCTCAGCCGGCGGGCGATCTCGTCGTTGGGCAGGCCCTGCGCGAGCAGTTCGCAGACCTCGCGCTCGCGGCGGGACAGGCCCTGCACGGCCGCCAGGAGCCGCTGGTCCTCGTTGGTGGGCATGGTGGGGCGGAACGCGGCGATCATGCGCGCGGTCGCCTCCGGTGCCAGCACGGCCTGACCGGAGGCGACGATGCGGATCGCGTCGCGCAGGCGTTCGCTCGGGGCGTCCTTGAGCAGGAAGCCGCCGGCTCCGGCCTGGAGCGCGGCGTAGACGTAGCTGTCGAGGTCGTAGGTGGTCAGGATCAGCACGCGGGTGCGGCCGGCGATCCGCCGGGTGGCCTCGATGCCGTCCAGCACGGGCATCCGGATGTCCATCAGCACGACGTCCGGCGCGTGCCGGTCGACGGCGGTCACCGCCTCCGCGCCGTTCGCCGCGACGCCGACCACGGACAGGTCCGGCGCCGCGTCGATGATCTTGGCCAGGGCCTCGCGCAGCAGCTGTTCGTCGTCGCAGACCACTACCCGGAGCAAGCCGAGGTCCTCACCGGCAGCACGGCCCGCACCTCGAACCCGCCGTCCGGGACCGGGCCCGCGGTCAGCGTGCCGCCGACGAGCGAGACCCGTTCCCGCATCCCGATCAACCCCATGCCCGTCCCCGGGTTCGGTGCCACGACCGGCCTTTCACTGGTCACGACCACGGACAGGTGGTCGGCGGTGAACGACAGCGCCACCGTGGCCGCGACGGGCCCGGCGTGCTTCACCACGTTGGTCAGGGATTCCTGCACGACGCGGTAGGCGGCGTGCTCGATGCTGGCGTCCAGCCGCCCGGCGGTCCCGGACCGGACGAGCCGGACTTGCGGACCGGGCACCGAGTCGACCAGGGCGTCGACCCGGTCCAGGCCGGGCGGCACGACCAGCGGGTCGTGCTCGGCGGTGGCGTCGGCGCGCAGCACGCCGAGCAGCCGGCGCAGCTCGGCCAGCGAGTCGCGGCCGGTCTGCGCCACGCGGGCCAACGTCTTGCGCGCCTCGTCGGGCGAGGCGGACTCGGCGGCCGTCGCGTCGAGGACCATGGCGGTCACCGAGTGGTTCAGGATGTCGTGCAGTTCCCGGGCCAGCAGCGCGCGTTCCCGTTCCGCCGCGCGCTGCCCCACCTCGGCGCGTTCGGCCTCCAGCTCGACGATCCGCGACCGCTGCCGCGCACCGAGCCACCCGCTCGTCCAGAACCCCACGAACATCAGCGCCACCGACACGATCCCGGCCACCGCGAACACCGGCGGCGCACCGCCGGTGATGCTCAGCACCAAGCCCGTCGCCAGCAACGACAGCCCGATCACCAGGCCGATCCGCTGCTGCCGGGGCCGGCCCCAGGTGCCCAGCGCCGCAGCCGCCGCGAGGAAGCCCACGAACAGCTCCGCGTCGATGGAGACCAGCACGGTCTCCAGGGCCATGACCACCAGCAGGACTGTCAACGGGAAGCGGCGGCTCCAGGCGAGCGCGAAGGTCTGGGCGGCGGCCACCAGCAACACCGGCCAGACGTGCGCCGCCGCGCCCGAACTGTCCAGGATGGACAGCCAGGCGACGGTGATCGGCAACCACGTGGGCAGCCCGTCGCTCAGTCGCTCCACGCGAGCGCGGTCCGCCCGCGGACCCGGGACCAGGTGCGCACCAGGACCACCAGCGCCACGGCCCACGGTGCCATGCCCACCGCCCAGCTCAGCGCCGGCGGCGGTCCGGGGGCCGGGCCCACCGCGAGCGGGAGCGTGCCGGTCGTCTCCCCCTGCGGTCCGCGCACCACGAACTCGAAGCGCCACAGGCCCTCCTCCGGTAGTGCCGTGACGTCCAGGCCCCACACGTCGCGCGCCTTCGGGTGCCGGGGCAGCCGCATGTCCACCTCGCTGCCCAGGCCCACGACGCCCAGCGTCCTCGGTTCCCCGGACGGGGCGAGCGCACGCAACGTGCCGGTGCGGCCCCCGATCCCCCCTTGCGGCTCGAACGTGAAGTCTAGCGACCGCTCGGCTTTCAGGGGCCAGTCCGAGAAGGAGGCGGTCAGCGAAGTGCCGTCGCCGAGCGGAACCCGTTCGCTGTGCACGATCTCCAGCGGCTCGGCCTGCGCGGACGCCACGGCCGGCGCGACCAGCAGCACCAGGCCCACGACCCCGATCACCAGTGGGATCCTCATGCCGCCACCGCCTCGCGCGCGCCCAGGCGGCGCATCAGGGCCGCGCACCGCCACCCGAACACGCCCGCCAGCGCGCCGGACGCGGTGAGGACCACCAGGGTCGGCACGGGGCTCGACGGGGAGTTGTCGGTGACGATCTGGAACACCGAGGCCGCCAGCCCGGCGAACCCGCCCAGCACCGCCATCGTGGCGGTCGGCGACAGCCCACGGCGTCGTGCCGACCGCGCCACCGCCCCGACGACCAGCGCCACCAGCGGGAAGGTGAGCGGCAGCGCCAAGGCGACCACCGGGACCCCGAGCGCGTTGTCCCGGATCGGCTGGCCGATCCCGTCGGCGTACACGCCGGTCGCGAACACCGGGAACGCGGCCGTCGCCGCCAGCACCGCGGCGAACGCCCCGCCGAGGGCGAACACCCACCGGACGTCCCGGACGACCCCGGTGACGGCGGCCAACGTCCAGGCCACCGTCGCGGCTCCCCCGATCGCGCCCAACCCGACCCCGAACACGAACCCGTCGAGCATCAACGCGCCCGCGCCGACGCTGAACGCGGCCGCGAACACCAGCCCCCACCGCCCGGAGGTGGTGGACCGCAGCGCGGCGAACGCCATCACCACCGCGACGGACTGCACGTACATGGCCATCTGGAGGCTCAGGTGCGACGGCGTGGTCTCCAGGATGTCGAACCCGTAGACGGTGTGCCACCACAGGTCCGCCGCCCCGTAGACCAGGTGCCCGGCCGCTCCCAGCCCGCCGACCAGGAACGCGACCGGGGCCCGCAGCCCCGCCACCCGCACCGCGGGCCCCGCCGCGTCGCGCTGCCCGGTGAGCACGACCACCAGGCAGGTCAGCCCGACCAGCGACGAGCCGAAGTAGAACATCAGGTGCGGCGCGGTGAAGAACGTGTCCGGGCCGACGTCGAGGTGCCACTGCCCGTCCCACGCGACACCCAGCCACAGCGAGCAGAACCCGACCAGCAGCAGCCACGCGCCGACCACTTGTCGTTTCGGTAACATCCGACACTCCCTCATCCCACGACGACTTCGAAGGTGACGGTCTCCCCGTCGACCTGTACGGACAGCTCCCAGAGGCCGCTCATCGAGAACAGCTCGCCGGACGCCCGGTAGCGACCCGGCCCCTCCCGCACGGCGGGGACCGGGGGCGTCACGTGCCCCATCTGCGGCATGGTCGCGAACACCGACACCGCCGTCGTGCTCTCCGGGACCTCGATCCCGGCGCTGACGCCGCCCGTGCCGGCCCGGTCCAGCCGCACCGTGACGCCCGAACGGCTGAGGGCGACCGGTCCGGCCCCCGGTGCCGACCTGATGACCAGCACCACCGCGACGACGGCCACGGCCACGGCGAGCACCCACACCACCGGTCGTTTCACGGCACGACCTCGATCACGTGGGCGACGGTGACGATGCGGAAGTCCTCGGCGTACTGGATCCACGCGAAGTAGCGGCCGGGCCGGGGAAAGGCGAGCGTGAAGCGCAAGCTCGGGCCGTGGGCGGCGACCGTGCCGTCCGAGGTCGACATCGCGCCCTGCTCGTGGACGTGCCCGAGGCGGTCGCCGTCGGCCTCGCGGGTGATCAGGTGGCCCGCCATGCCCAGCCACGGTTGCAGCGCCGTGGATCCGGTGTCGAGTTCGACGGTCACGGGCCGGCCGACCGGGAACGTCCGCGTGACCGCGCGCGCCGGTTCGGGCGGTGCGGGGCCGTCGACGTCGAAGGCACCGGACACCAGCTGCCCGCCCGCGTCGGTCCGCTCGAACTCGACGTAGGCCCGGTACCGGCCCGCCCGGTCGGTGTCCAGCCGGGTCTCCAGCCGGCCCCGGCCGGTCCTGCGCGGGTGGACGTGCCGGAAGTACCCGCCGTCCTGGCTGGTGACCACCAGGTGCGCGAGCGCCGAGTGGTGCACCGCCAGGTCGTCGGCGGGCAGGCCGGTCGAGCCGTCCACCAGGTCGAACCGGACGGTGAACTGCTCTCCCACCACCGGCCGGTCCGGCACGACGCTCACGTACGCCTGCACGTACGGCCGTCCCGGATCCCGCTTCCGGTCGACGAGTTCCGGGGACGCCACCGCGACCGTGGCCGCGACGACCAGCGCCACGACACCACCGGCTCCGAGTGCCGTTCCCGCAGCGCGGCGACCCCGGGCACCCGCGATGATCGCCGCCGCGAACAGGAGTCCGGTCGCGCCGAAACCGCCGTACACCACCAGTTCCCAGGTCGCCGGCTGCGGAACCCGCACCGTGAACGGCAGCACCGATGACTCGCCGGACGCCGTGAGGCGCAGCTCGTGCGTGCCCTCGTCGCGGACTCGGAGGACGGCCGGGTAGGTGCCGGCCCGGTCTCGTTGCAGGCGCACGGTTGTGGTGCTGTCGGCCACGGCGAGGTCGATCGCGAGGTCGCGGACCGGTTGGTAGGCGATGAGGTCGACGTGCAACGGACCCGGCACCTCCGGCGTGCGCCGCAGCACCACCGTCAGCTCGACGCCGGCGATGGTCTGTGCCACCTGGAGATCGGCGTTCGCGTTGACCACGTGCGCCGACGCGGGTCTCACGCCGAGCAACAACAGTGCCGACACAGCCAGCACCAGACGGATGAACACGTTGACGAGACTAGGAACCCGCGTCCTGCGATCGCATACGGCTGCGGTACCGACTCCACTAGTTCCCGGGAACTAGTGCTCCAGCCGCACTTCGTGATGGAGAACCGGTCTTCGCTGGTAGTGGGATTGTTCGGCGCGGTGTTGGTGGCGACGCCCGACCTCGCCGAGGGTGAGCGGGACGAGGCCGCTGCCAGGGCTTGTGGGGTGGCGGCGGCGAGGTGGGTGTGGGCGAGCATCGCGAGGGTGACGTGGCGGCACCAGGCGTCGTGTCGGCGGACCTTGCAGTGGTCCAGGCCGACCTCGGTCTTGACGGTCCGGAAGCAGTCCTCGACCGGCCACCCGGGTCAGGCCGTCGTCGGTGGTTCCCGTTGGCGCGCAACACAAGTAGTAGGCCGACTCGTGCTCACCACGATGGTTGGCCACGAGGGAACGGCGGATCAGCAACCATCGCAGCCAACCTGCCGGTGTGGTGTCGGCGTGGACGGGTGACCAGGCCACCGCCCAGTCGAACAGGCGATGTCCCTTGGCACCCTCGCCGCAGATGCGGCGTTTCCACGCGGCTTGCGGGGCGTCGGCGGTCAGGTGGTCGGCGCGGGTGGCACCCGAGGTGGCGGGAATGGTCTGACCGCTAGGCCCGGAATTTCGAGTCACCGCCGTAGCCCTCATCCGAGGTCACCCACCAGGCCGGCACACCGGCGTCCAGCGCCCGGCCCGGCATCGCCCGGGCCAGGGCGGGCTTGGGCGCGAACTCCACGCGTCGGGCACCGCCGCCTCCCGACACCGTTCCCGGTCGGCGATCCAGGACTCGGGCAGGTACAACCCCCGGTCGATCGACATCCGGCCTTTGCCAGTGGCGTAGCTTGATCACGAAGTGCGGCTGGAGTACTAGGAACTGTTCGGGGTTTGGATCATGTGGTTGGGGTCAGGGTCCTCAGCCGCATGATCGCTCCTCGTAGGTGCAGTCCGGCTTCGTAGCTTTGTGGTGTCTTGTCGTAGCGGGTGGCCAGGCCGCGCCATGTCTTGATCTTCTGGAAGCAGCGTTCGACGGTGTTGCGCCGCTTGTAGCGCTCGGGGTCGAAGGCCACGGGCCGCCCTCCGGCGGAGCCCTTGTTCTTGCGGTTGGCCTGTTGGTCGGTCTTCTCCGGGATCACCGCGGTGATCCGGCGGCGGCGCAGGTAGGCCCGGTTGGCCTTGGAGGAGTACGCCTTGTCCGCGGCCACCGCGTCCGGACGGGTGCGGGGCCTACCGGTCGGGCCGGGAACCCGGACCCGGTCCAGCACGACCTCGAACCGTGGGCTGTCCGCTGCCTGGCCCGGGGTGAGCACGAACGCCAACGGCAACCCGGCGGCGTCGACCGCGGCGTGGATCTTGCTGCTCAGCCCGCCCCGGGACCGGCCGAGCCCGGCCGCCGCAGCCCGTGCCTTCCGACGGCGCCGAAGGGCGGCACGGTCCCGATCGGCAGGCGTGTCCGCCTCGGCCGGCGCGGACCGCGGCGCATCACCCGCAGCACGCTCTGTTGTGTGGGCAACGGAGCCCCTTTTTCCTCGGTCAACGCCTGTTCCAGCGCGTCGAGGGTCTCCCCTGCGATCGCGAGACCGGCGGATTCGTGATGCGCCCGCACGATCGTGGAGTCCACACTGACCAGTTCCAACCCGACCTGCCCTCGGGAGGCGGCCTCGGCGATCAGCGCGTCCATCAACGTCTGGAACACCCCCGCCCTGGACCAGGCGTTGAACCGGGAGTAGACGGTGGACCAGGGCCCGTACCGTTCCGGGACGTCACGCCAACCAGACCCGGTGCGAAACCGCCACAGGATCCCGTTGAACTGATCCCGCACCCGCCGCGGCAACGGCCCGGTCGCAGCCACCGGCACATGCGGCTCGATCAGCGCCCACTCGGCATCGTTCAGGTCAAAACGCGCCACACCCGTGTTCTACCAGCCCTACCAGCACACCACCGAGCCCAACCTAGATCCGAACCTCAAACAGCTCCTAGTGTCCCGAAGTGAGAGCCACTCGTTGATCGCCGCGACTGCGACGGCCACGAGATCTCCGGCAATCACGATCGTCTCGCTTCGGGCCGAGCCGGATTTCCCGCGCTCACCGGCCTTCACGTGGTACGAACGTCGTTGACGAACGCGTGACGAGGCCGGTTCACCTACCCGCTCTTCGCCGACCAGAACCGGACGAATGAACAGGAGCGGGTATGACCGACGATGTGGCCGGCCAGGTGATCAGGGCCGAGCAGGATCGGATCCGATGTCTCCTCGACGTGGATCGCGACGCCTACGACCGCTTGCACGCCGCGGAGTACCGGTTGTGCAACCCGACCGGCACCGTGTGGACGAAGGCCGAGTACCTGGACCACCTCGCCACCGGGCGGGTCGCCTACCGGGAACTGCGGCTGACCGGCGACGTGGACGCCATCGTCGGCACCGACGTCGTCGTCCTCCGCTACCGGTGCGCTATCGAACTCACCGTCGACGGCGTGGACATCCCGAGGCACGACGCCTGGCACACCGACGTCTACACCAACACCGACGGCACGTGGCGCTGTGCCTGGTCGCAAGCCACCGGCATCCTGGACCTCCCGCCGGCCGCACCCTGACCCGGCCACGGGGAAGGCGCGGACCCGCCGGATTTCGAGCCGCCCCGCACGTGGCAGCCCGCCGTCCGCCGGCATGCCGGCAGGGACGCGCCGGCGGCGTGTGCGGGCCATGCCAGTGGGCCGCCGCAGTCTGCTGTCGAGGACGGAGCCGACAGGCCCCGTCCAGGACGGAAGGACAGCGGCATGAGCGATCCAGTGGTGCACGACGTGGTCGTCGTCGGTGCCGGCCCGGTCGGGCTCTTCCTGGCCGTCGAACTCCGGACGGCGGGGGTGGTGCCGCTCGTCCTGGACCGGCTCGCGCGGCCCGACCTCGGGATCAAGGCCGCCGGGATCGGCGCGGTGGGGGTCGAGGCGCTGGAGCGACGCGGGTTCGCGCGGGCGCTCGACGCGGAACAGGTGACGATGCCCGCGACGGAGGCGGCACGTGCCGGATCCGGGCCGGTGAGGACGCCGGGCGGCCACTTCTCCGCGTTGTTCGTGATCGATCAGGACCTCCAGCGCGACCCGGAGCGCCGCCACCGCATGGTGCCGCAGGAAGCGCTCGAACGGATCCTGGCCGCGCGGGCGGGCGAGTTGGGGATCGAGGTCCGGCGCGGCGTCGCGGCGGAGGGCTTCGAGCAGGACGACGACGGCGTGACCGTGCGGACCACCGCGGGTCCGCTGCGCGCGGCGTACCTGGTCGGCTGCGACGGCGGCCGCAGCGGGGTCCGCAAGCTCGCCGGTTTCGAGTTCCCCGGCACGGATCCGACCATCACCGGCTACCAGGCCCGGGTCGAGTTCGATGCGCCCGAGAAGCTCGCGAAGGGGTGGCGGCGAACGCCGCGCGGCCTCATCACGTCGATCCCGGGACGCGTCTTCACCGCCGAGTTCGACGGCCCGCCGCCACCTCGGGACGCGCCGGTCACGCGGGCCGAGGTGGAGGCGTCGATCCAGCGCGTGAGCGGCACCGACGTGCGGGTCCGGTCGATGGTGGAGGCGACGCGCTGGTCCGACAACGCGCGGCAGGCGACGACGTACCGGAGGGGCCGCGTCCTGCTCGCCGGCGACGCCGCGCACGTCCACTCGCCCTTCGGCGGCCAGGGCTTGAACCTCGGCCTGGTGGATGCCGCGAACCTCGGGTGGAAGCTCGCCACGGCGGTGCGGGGACGTGATCACCTCCTCGACTCCTACACCGCCGAGCGCCATCCGGTCGGGGCGCGGGTCCTGGAGAACACGCGCGCGCAAGTCGCGTTGGTGCGGCCCGATCCGCTCACGACCGCGCTGCGCTCCATCGTGAGCGAGCTGATCACGCTGCCCGAAGGCAACCGGCACGTCGGCGAGATGCTCTCGGGTGTGGCCATCCGCTACGACCTCGGTGACGACGACCCGTGCGTCGGCACGCTCGTGAAGGACCGGCTCCTCACGCTCGCCGACGGTGGCCAGGAGCGGCTCTACGCGCTGGCGGAGAAGGGCGGCGGGTTGTTCGTCTCGCCTTCGGAACGGTCGCTCCCGCAGGGCGTGCACCACGCGCACGTCAAGGAGGGGCCCGCGATGCTCCTCCGACCGGACGGCTGCGTCGCGTGGACGGAGGCGTCGTCCGAGTCGTTGGACGGCGTGCTCGCGCGCTGGTTCTGAACGAGGACTCCGATCCGCGACATGACGACGAGACCCTTTGCACCCCGGAGGTCGGCATCCGTGAACGAACTCGACGACACCACGACGAGCCCTGAGAACCACGAGACCTGGATCGCCACGTGGGGCACGGCGCAGCAACTGGCACGGCCCGCCGAGTCCGGTGGCGGGCCGCGGATGCCGGACCTGCCGGACGAATCGCCTGGTGCGCCGACGAAGGTGGGCGCGCAGACCGTGCGCATGGTGGCACGGGTGACCGTGGGCGGCACGGCCGTGCGCGTCGCGCTGTCGAACTCCTTCGGTCACGCGCCGGTGCGCATCGATGCGGCGTGGATCGCGCGGCACCAGCGCGGAGCGGCGATCCTGCCGGGCAGCGGGCGTGAACTGACCTTCGGCGGGCGCGCCGCGGTGGTGTTGCCGACGGGCGCGCACATCTACAGCGATCCCGTCGACTACGACGTGCCGGCGCGGTCGGACCTGGTCGTCTCGCTGCACGTCCCCGACGAGGACGTTGTTCCCACGGCGCACGAGGTCGGGCTGCGCACAGCGTGGCTCGCGCCCGGCGACCAGACCGCCGCGCGGGACCTGGGCGGTGCCACCGCGTTCCACTCGTACCTGTGGCTCACCGGTGTCGACGTGCGGGCACCGGTGACGGCCGCGACCATCGTGGCCTTCGGCGATTCCATCGTCGACGGGATGGAGACCACGCCCGACGCGGACGCGTCGTGGCCGTCGTCGCTGGCGCGCAGGCTGGCCGCGCGGGAGGACATGCCACCGCGCGCGGTGATCAACATGGGCATCTCGGGCAACCGCGTCCTGCGCGAGACCGAGGGCATGGGCGCCGGCGCGCTGGCGCGGTTCGACCGTGACGTGCTGGCCCGGCCCGGCGTGCGCTGGGTGGTGTTGTCCGAGGGGCTCAACGACATCTTCTTCGGCTCCATGCCCGGCGCACCGCCCGGCGAGCGGGCGACGGCGGAGGACGTCGTCGTCGGCTACCGGATGTTCATCGCCCGCGCGCACCAGCACGGCCTGCGGGTCATCGGCACCACGTTGCCGCCGATCGGCGGCACGTTCCTGTTCACCGAGGAACTGGGGCGCACCCACCGGGAGCTGAACCGCTGGATCCTCGGCAGCGGCGAGTTCGACGCGGTGGTCGACCTGGAGGCGGCCACCCGCGACCCGGAGCGACCGCTGAGGATGCGCGCCGAGTTCGTGTCCGACGACGGCGTCCACCCGAACGACGCGGGCCAGCGGGCCATCGCCGACGCCTTCGACCTGGAGCTGTTCCGGGAGTAGCGGTTCACGCCGGGCGGGCCGGTCCGCGGAGCCCGAGCGCCGCGGCGACCCGTAGCGCGGCCGTCTTCCCGTCCAGCAGCCAGCCCGCCCGGTAGGCCGAGGCGAAGGCGTCCTCGCCCAGCGCCTCGCGACCGCCGGCCGCCAGCGCCTGGACCACCCGGTCGCTGCGGTCGTGGGTGCCGCGCAGCCGGGACGCCGCGCCGAGCAGCAGGGCCACGTCCCGGTGCCGCCCCCGCAGCCCGGCCAGCTCGGCACCGGCCACCGCGACCAGGGCCACGACCGGCAGGTCCGCGCTCTCCAGGGCCGCCGCGCACGCGCGGGCGAGCGCCGCCTCGGCGCCCCCGGCATCGCCCCGCCGCACACACAGCGACGCCCGCACCGAGTCGACGATCGCCCGGCCGTGGTCGCCGCCGATCGGGGACCCTCCGGCCAGCCGCGCCTCGGCCGCCTCGATGCGGGCCTGCGCGCGGTCCGGGTCGCCGAGCCGCAGCCACGCGCCGGCCTCCAGCGCGGTGACGATGGCGGCCAGTTCCGGCGACGCCGACCGCCGCGCCCGCTCGCGCACGGCGTCGAGCGCCTCCTTCGCCGGCCCGTCCTCGCCGCTGCGCAGGTGCAGCTCGATCCGGCGCACGCCGAGGAAGATCTCGTCGGCCGAGCCCGGCGAGCCGAACTCGCGCGCCAGTGCCGTCGCCTCGCCCAGGTCCGCCGACGCCCCGTCGAGGTCGCCGTCGTACTGCCGCAGCAGCGCGCGCATCGGCAGCACGGAGGCCACGCCCCAGCGGTCGCCGGCCCGGCCGAAGGCGTCGAGCGCGCCGGCGACGTCGACGCGCACCTGGTCGAGGTCGCCCGCGCTCTCGGCGAACGACGCCCGGAACATCCGGGCCAGTCCGGACAGCCACACGTCGGGTCCGTCGACCAGGCGGTCGACCACGGCGAACGACGCCTCGTGCTCCTGCAGGAAGTGCAGCGCGATCGCGGCCAGCACCCCGGTGACCCCCGGCAGGGCGGGGTGCCCGAGCAGGCGGCCGGTCAGCGCCCGCAGCGCGGACTCGTTCTCGGACACGCCCTCGACGGTCACCGACGAGCGGTCGTTGATCCGGCTGAGCAGCAGCATCGCCTCGGCGGCGTCGCGGTCCAGCGCGTTGCCCACGGCGGGCAGGGCCAGCGCCTCCCCCTGCCAGTACGCCGTGTCAGCGTGCCTGCCGAGCATCTGCCAGTACCAGGACAGGTCCATGGCGAGCGCGAGGGCGGCGGTGGCGTCGCCGGAGTCGCACAGGTGGCGCAGGGCGGCCAGCGCGTTGTCGTACTCGGTGCCGATCACGCGCAGCGCGACGAGCTGGTCGGGGCCGCGCAGCAGGGGCTCCTCGCGGGCGATCAGGGCGGCCAGGTGGCGGGCGGCCAGATCCCGGACGGCGTCGAGCGCGCCCCGCTCGGCGAGGCGCTCGATGCCGTACTCGCGCAGGGTCTCCAGCATCCGGTGGCGGCCCGCTTCGGGTGCCGGGTGCAGCAACGACTTGTCGACCAGGGCGGCGAGCAGTTCGGGGATCTCGCCCGGGAGCACCTCGGTGCCCGCGCAGAGCGCGGCGGCCGACTCCGCCGTGACGCCACCGGGCAGGACCGAGACGCGCTCGGCCACCGTGCGCTCGTCCGCGCCGAGCAGGTCCCAGCTCCAGGCGATCACCGCGCGCAGCGTGCGGTGCCGGGGTGCGCCGGCGCGGCGGCCGGTGGTGAGCAGCCGGAACCGGTCGGAGAGCCCGGCGGCGAGTTCGGCCGGCGACAGCGTCCTCAGCCGGGCCGCCGCCAGCTCCAGCGCCAGCGGCAGACCGTCGAGGCCGCGCACCAGCCGGACCACGTCCGCGCTGGTCCGCCCGTCGACCTCGAAGCCCGGCCGCACGGCTGCGGCCCGTTCGGCGAACAGGCGGACCGACGCGCTGCGGCGGACGTCCGCGATGTCGTCGCCGGGGTCCGGCAGGGCCAGCGGGCCGAGCGGGACCAGCGCCTCGCCGTCGATCGCGAGCGGTTCGCGGCTGGTCGCCAGCACCCGCAGTCCGGCGCAGCGCGCCAGCAGTGCCGCGATCAGGTGCGCGACGGCGTCGACCAGGTGCTCGCAGTTGTCGACCACGAGCAGGCTCTCCCGGCCGGCGAGCCGGTCGGCGAGCACGTCCAGCTCGCCGGTGCCGGCGTGCGTCCGACCGGACTCGTAGAGCGCGGCACCGCGCAGCCCGATCGCGGCCAGCACCGCCGCGCCCGCCTTGGTGGGCTCGGTGACCGGGGCCAGGTCGACCAGCCACGTGCCGTCGCGGTACTCGTGGCGGCGGGCCGCCTCGACCGCGAGCCGGGTCTTGCCGGCCCCGCCCGGACCGACCACCGTGACCAGGCGCCCCCGGCCGAACAGGGCGTCGATCCGGGCGAGGTCGGCCTCACGCCCGATGAAGCTGGTCAGGGCGGCGGGCAGGTTGCCCACCGGCGACTCGCGCCGCGCCTCGGACGCGGGCGCGCGGAGCAGCCGCAGGTGGCGCTCGCGCAGGGCGGCCCCGGGGTCGGTGCCGAGCCGGTCGGCCAAGGTCTCGCGCACCCGCTCGTACAGGTCGAGGGCGTCGGCCTGGCGGCCCAGGGCGGCGAGCGCGTCCATCCGGAGGGCGGCCACCCGCTCGTCCGCCGGGTGCTCGGCGAGCAGGGCGTCCAGCCGGGTGGCGGCGTCGTCGGGACGGCCCAGCGCCAGTTCGGCCTCGGCCAGGTTCGTGCCCGCCTCGACCGCCGTGCGGGCCAGCCGCGTCGCGACCGCCGGGGCGACCTCGGCGATCACCGACGGTTCGCCGAACAGCGCGACCGCCTCGCCGAGCAGCTCGGCCGCCCGGGGATCGCCGGTGCGGAGCCGGTCGCGGCCGAGCGCGGCCAGCCGCTCGAAGCGCAGCGCGTCGACGTCGTCCTCCGCGACGTCGAGGCGGTAGCCACCCTCGGCCTGGGTGACCGCGGCGGCCTCGCCGAGCACCCGGCGCAGCCGGGAGACCAGCGACTGCAACGCGTTCACCGGGTCGGCCGGGAGTTCCCGCGACCACACCGCGTCGACCAGGGCGGACGGTTCGACCGGTCGGCCGCCGGCCAGCGCCAGCCGGGCGACCAGGCCACGCAGCCGCGCGCCGGGCACGGCCACCACCCCATCGCCGCGGCGCACCTCAAGGGTGCCGAGCAGCCTCACCCGCAGTCGCGTCCGCCCGCCCCCGTGCACCGCCCGATCCTCCCGCGTACCGCCGGCGAGCCCCGCTCCACCCCGGCGCACGGGCCGGGGCAGCCGTGCGTCGCGGTGTCAGAGCCGTCTCGTGGTGAACAGGTTGGCCGCGCGGGCCGCCTCCACCACTTCACGCCCGGCCTCGGTGAACCCGAGCTTGGCCAGCACGCGGCGTGAAGCGGTGTTCCACTCCCAGACCGCGGCCCACAGGCGTTCGTACCCGGACGCCCGCGCCCAGTCCAGGACCGCCCACGACGCCTCGGTCGCGTAGCCCTGACCCCAGACCCGGCGCAGCAGCTCGTACGCCAGTTCCGGTTCTCCTCCCCGGTCGCCCTCGATCAGCCCGCAGTAGCCGATGACGTCGCCGGTGGCCTTCCGCTCGACGGCGAGCAACCCGATCGTGGTGACCCGCTCGGCGCGGATCGACTCCTCGACCTCCGCGACGGTGGGACGTCCCTCCGCGTCGATCCGGCGGTGCGGCGGCACTCGTGGATCACGTTCGGTCCACAGCTCACGCCGGACGGCGGCCTCGGCCGCCCGCCAAGGTCTGAGCAGCAGCCGAGCCGTTTCGAGGACGACCTCGTGGCCCGGCGTCACGTCGGCTGTCACGACCGCAACTGTCCCACCCCGGCGCGGCGGCTCGCAGGGGGCGATCCCGGCCCGCCGGCGTGCGGCGGGCCGGGATCGGCTCAGGACACGACGTCGACGGCCGGGGTGATCTCGCGCTTGAGGATCTTGCCGGTGGGTCCCTTGGGCAGGGCGGCCACGATCTGCACCGCGCGCGGGTACTTGTACGGGGCCACCTGCGACTTGGCGAACTCGCGCAGTTCCTCCGCCGTGGCCCGCGCCCCCTCCTTCAACGCCACCACGGCCACGATCTCCTCGCCGTGCAGCGGGTGCGGCACGCCCACCACGGCGGCTTCGGCCACCGCCGGGTGCTCGTAGAGCAGCTCCTCGATCTCGCGCGGGTAGACGTTGAAGCCGCCCCGGATGATCAGGTCCTTCTTGCGGTCCACCACCCGGAAGTACCCGTCCTCGTCGCGCACGCCCAGGTCGCCGGTGCGCAGCCAGCCGTCCGGGATCGCCTCGGCGGTGGCCTCCGGGTTGCGCCAGTAGCCCTTCATCACGTTGTGGCCGCGCACCACGATCTCGCCGGTGTCGCCGTCGGGCACCTCCCGGCCGTCCTGGTCGACCACGCGCATCTCGACGCCGGCCACGGGCGTGCCGATGCTGCCCGCCTTGCGCGGCCGGTCGGGGTGGTTGAAGCACGCCACCGGAGACGTCTCGGACAGGCCGTAGCCCTCCAGCAGGGTGCAGCCGAACGCGTCCTCGAACGCCCGCAGCACCTCGACCGGCATCGCCGCGCCGCCCGACACGCACACCCGCAGCGACTCGCAGCCGCCGCGCTCGGGCACGGTCAGCATCGCGCTGTACATGGTCGGCACGCCCGCGAACACCGTCACGCCGTCCCGGCGGATGATCTCCACCGCCTTGGCCGGGTCGAACCTCGGCAGCAGGGTCAGGCACGCGCCGGCCGAGATCGCGCAGTTCAGGCCGACGACCTGGCCGAACGAGTGGAACAGCGGCAGCCCGCCGAAGATCACGTCCCGCTCGGTGAGGTGCACCAGCGTGGTCCGGGTGACCTCGGTGTTGCGGACGAGGTTGTCGTGGGTCAGCTCGGCGCCCTTGGGCCGGCCGGTGGTGCCCGAGGTGTAGAGGATGACCGCGGTGTCGGACGGCTCGCGCGGCTCGACCCGCGCCAGGGGCTCCTGCCCGGCCAACGACGCGGCGAACCCGGCGGGGTCGATCGGCACGAACCGCGCACCGGCCGCCGCCGCGCCCTTGGCCGCCTCCTGCTCGAACTGGTGCCACCCCAGCAGCAGCGCCGCGCCCGAGTCGGCCAGGTGGTACTCGATCTCCCGCGACTTGAGCAGCGGGTTCATCGGCACGACCACCGCGCCGGCGCGCAGGATCCCGTAGTAGAGGACCGCGAAGTGCGGCACGTTCGGCAGCAGCAGCCCCACCCGGTCGCCGGGCCGGACGCCGGCCTCGCGCAGCAGCGACGCGGTGCGGGCGCTCGCCGCGTCGAGTTCGGCGTAGGTGGACCCGGTGTCGTCGAGCTTGAGCGCCGGTCGATCGGGGAAGCGGGCCGCCGAGGCCACCAGGATCGAGGCGAGGTTCACGTCCGGACTGCTCATGCGAGGTCTCCTTCGACATCGCCGACACGCGGCTGAAGCGGTGCCAACCGATCGATTGGTTGGCTCATTTTTACGATAACATCCGTGTTCGACGCCACACCGCCGATCGAGCGATCGGTAGGTATCCGACCGAGGAGGACCCCGTGGACGATCCGGGTTGGCAGCCGCGCCGGGTCGCGGCGGTGGCCGTGGAGCTGCCCGAGGGCGTGACCCCGGCGGGCACCCGGGGCCGGATCCTGGAGGCCGCGCTCGCCCTCTACGCCGAGACCGGCTTCCACGGCACGTCGATCCGCCGGCTCGCCGAGCGGGTCGGCATCAACTCCGCCACGCTCTACTCGCACTACCCGTCCAAGGAGCACGTGCTCGCCGAGCTGGTGCTGATCGGCCACCGCGAGCTGCACACCCGGCTGACCGACGCGCTGCGCCGGTCCGAGGCGGGCCCGGCCGCGCAGCTGGCCGCGCTGGTGCGCGCGCACGTCCTGGCCCACGCCCGCTACCCGCTGCTGGCCGTGGTGACCAACAGCGAGCTGCACGCGCTGGCCCCGGCCCAGCTCGCGCCCTCGCTGGAGCTGCGCGAGGCGTGCCGCCGGCTGATGCACGACGTGATGGCGCAGGGCGTGGCCGACGGGACGTTCTCCGTCCCGGACCCCACGCTCGCCGCGATCGCGATCGGCGGCATGGACATGCAGGTCGCCCAGTGGTTCGGCCCGGACCAGCCCTACCCCGCCGACGTGGTCGCCGACCACTACGCGCGGTTCGCGCTGCGCATCGTCGGCCTCGACCGCTGATCCACCACCCGGCAGAAAGGCACCACGATGCGCACCGTCCAGACCAGCCACGGCCTCCTGCGCGGCACGACCACCGACGACGGCATCGCGGTGTTCAAGGGCGTGCCGTACGCCGCGCCGCCGTTCGGCCCGAACCGGTTCCGGCCGCCGCTCCCGGTCCGGCCGTGGGACGGCGTGCGCGACGCGCTCGACTACGGCCCGACCGCGCCGAAGGCCCCGTACACGCCGCCGTTCGACGTGCTCATCCCCGAGGTCGACATCCCCGGCGAGGACTGCCTGAACCTCAACGTGTGGACGCCCGACCCGGACGGCCGGCTGCCGGTCGCGGTGTGGGTGCACGGCGGCGCGTTCACCAACGGCTCGGGCTCGGTGCCGCTCTACGACGGTGCCCGGTTCGCCCGTGACGGCGTGGTCTGCGTGACGGTCAACTACCGGCTCGGCCCGGACGGCTTCCTCCACCTGGGCGGGGACGACCCGGCCAACCTCGGTCTGCTCGACCAGCTCGCCGCGCTCGCCTGGGTCCGGGACGAGGTCGCCGCGTTCGGCGGCGACCCGGACAACGTCACGGTGTTCGGCGAGTCGGCCGGCGCGATGAGCATCGGCGCGCTGCTGGCCGCGCCGCGCGCCGCCGGCCTGTTCCGCCGCGCGGTGCTCCAGAGCGGCGCGGCCCACCACGTGCTGGGCGTGGAGACCGCCCGCAAGGTCGGCCTCCGGCTGGCCGACCTGCTCGGCGTGCCCGCGACCCGGGAGGCGCTGGCCGCCGTGCCGGCGGACCGGCTCGCCGTCGCCGCGCGGGAGTTGCGGGCCGCGGTCACCCCGGACCCCGGGCAGTGGGGCGAGGTGGCGTTCAACGTGATGCCGTTCGAGCCGGTGGTGGACGGCGACCTGCTGCCCGTGCCGCCGATCGAGGCGATCGCGGCCGGCGCGGGCGCGGAGGTGGACGTCCTGGTGGGCACGAACCGCGACGAGTTCCGGTTCTTCACCGTCCCGACCGGCCTGCTGGACGTGATCGGCGAGCCGCTGGTGCGGGCCACCGCCGCCCGCTACGGGCTCGACCCGGACGCGGCCTGGACCGCCTACCGGGCGCAGGACCCGGGCGCCACGCCCGGCGAGGTCATGGCCGACATGTCGACGGACTGGTTCTACCGGGTTCCCGCGATCCGGCTGGCCGAGGCCCGCGCCGGCGGGCGGGCCGGCACGTACGTCTACGAGTTCGCCTGGCGGCCGCCCACGTTCGACGGCCGGCTGGGCGCGTGCCACAGCATCGAGATCCCGTTCGTGTTCGACAACCTCGACGACCCGGCCCTCGCACCGCTGCTGGGCGACCGGCCGCCACAGGACCTGGCCGACGCCGTGCACGCGGCCTGGGTGTCGTTCGTGACCACCGGCAAGCCCGGTTGGCCCGAGTACGACACCGCGCGCCGCGCCACGATGGTCTTCGACACCACGTCCGAGGTCGTGGACGACCCCCGTCCGCACGGCCGTGCGGTCTGGGAGGGCAAGCGCTAGTGCGATGCCGGCCCGTGCCGGCCGGGCTGCGGGTGTTGGCGACGAGGTACCCGGGGGTGGAGTCGATCGGGATCGACACCTGGGCGGTCGACTACGGCCTGCTCGACGCCGACGGCCGGGTGTTGGCCGAGCCGGTCTCCCACCGCGACGATCGCACGGCGGAGGCGGTGCGGCGGGTGCACCGGGTGGCGCACGTCGTGCTGCTGCCCGACCTGCCGGCGTACTGGCTGACCGGCGAGCTGCGCACCGAGGTGACCAGCGCGTCCACGACCGGGTTGCCGGACGTGCGCACGGGCTCGTGGTCCGCGCGGTTGGCGGCCCGGCTGGGCCTGCCGGACCTGCTGCCGCCGTTGCAGCGGCCGGGCCGGGTGCGCGGGCCGTTGCGCGCGGAGGTCGTTGCGGCGACGGGACTTCCGGGACCGCGGTGGTGACCTCGGTGGGGTCGCACGACACCGCGTCGGCGGTGGTGGCGGTGCCGGCGGACCGGCCGTTCGCCTACGTCTCCGGCGGCACGTGGTCGCCGGCCGGGGTGGCGCTGCCCCGGCCGGTGCTCACCGAGGACGCGCGGCGGGCGGGCTTCACCAACGAGGGCGGGGTGGACGTGGACGATCCGGCGTTCGTCCCGCCCGGCGACATGCCGCGCCGGATCGCCGACGCGGTGGCCGCCTCGGGCCGGGAGCGGCCGGTCTCGCGGGCCGCGCTCGCCCGCTGCGTGCTGGATTCGCCGGCCGGCGCGTGCGCGCGGACCGTGCGGCAGGCGGCCGGGCTGACCAGGGTGGACGTCGAGGTGGTGCACGTCGTGGGCGGCGGGTCGCGCAACGACCTGCTGCGCCGGCTTACCGCCGAGCTGTCCGGGCTGCCGGTGACGGCCGGGCCGGTGGAGGCGACCGCGCTGGGCAACGTGCTGGTGCAGGCCCGTGCGCACGGCGCGGTGCACGGTTTGTTGGAGGGCCTCCGCGCCCGGCCGGCCCGGACCGTCCGGCTCCGGCGGTTCCTGCCGTGACCGGCGCGGTTCAGGCCGGGCCCGCGTGCCGCGCCCACTCCCGGTAGAAGCCCTCGACGTGCCGGGTGACGCGTTTGGCCGCCGTGTCGCCGTCTCCGGCACGGATGGCCCGCAGCACTCCCCGGTGCTCGCGGCGCAGCCTTGCGGCGGTGCGGTTCCAGTCCGGGAGCGCGGCGACGGCGTCGAGCACGGTGGTGTGGATGGCGTCGCGCAGGCCGGCCATCACGGCGGTGTTCACCGCGTTGCCCGCCGCCGCGGTGAGCGCCACGTGGAAATCGGCGTCGAGCCGGTGGAACGCGACGGCGTCCAGGCCGGGGTCGTCCATCAGGTCGAGCAGCGCGGCGGCGCGGTCGAGGTCGGCGCGGTCCCGGACGTCGGCGGCGGCGCGCACCGAGTGGCTCTCGATCATCACCCGGGTGCCGACCAGGTCGGCCAGCGGCAGTCGGCGGGTGGCCAGGTGCAGCCGCAGCGCGGTGCCCAGGCCGCCCGCCGGGTCGGCGATCACAATGGTGCCCGCGTCCGGCCCCGAGCCGACGCCGCTGCGCACCACGCCCAGGGCCTGGAGCACCCGGATCGCCTCGCGCACGGTGGGCCGGCTGACCCCGAGTTCCCCGGCGAGCTGCCGTTCGGCGGGCAGCTGCCCGCCGACGCCCAGGCGTCCCGACGCCAGCTGCTCCTCCACGTGCCGCAGCACGGCCGCGTAGCCGTTCACCGACGCCTCCTCCGTGTGGTCCGACCACAGCGCTGGTGTGGTCGGACCACAGAGTCTAGTGTGGACCCGTGAGAGTCGCGCTGTTCGTCACCTGCCTCGTGGACGGCCTGTTCCCCGAGGTCGGCAAGGCCACCGTCGCGCTGCTGGAACGCCTGGGCCACGAGGTGGTCGTCCCGCGCGGGCAGACCTGCTGCGGCCAGATGCACGTCAACACCGGGTACGCCGGGCAGGCGCTGCCGATCGTGCGCAACCACGTCGAGGCGTTCGCGGACGCCGACGTCATCGTCGCGCCGTCCGGCTCCTGCGCCGGCTCGGTCCGCCACCAGCACGCCGAGGTCGCCCGCGCGCACGGCGAGGTCGGGCTGGGCGACGAGGCGGAGCGGGTGGCGGGGCGCACCTACGAGCTGTCGGAGTTCCTGGTCGACGTGCTCGGCGTGACCGACGTCGGCGCGTACTTCCCGCACCGGGTCACCTACCACCCCACCTGCCACTCGCTGCGCGTCCTGGGCGTGGGCGACCGGCCGCTGCGGCTGCTGCGCGAGGTGCGCGGCATCGACCTGGTCGAACTGCCGGCCGCGCAGACGTGCTGCGGGTTCGGCGGCACGTTCGCGATCAAGAACGCGGACACGTCCACCGCGATGCTGGCGGACAAGATGCGGGCCGTGCTCGACACCGGCGCCCGGGTGCTCACGGCGGGCGACTCGTCGTGCCTGATGCACATCGGCGGCGGGCTGAGCCGGCTGCGCGCCGGGGTCCGGCCGCTGCACCTGGCGCAGGTGCTGGCGAGCACCGCCGACCGGCCGGTGGAGGTGGCGCGGTGACGTTCCTCGGGATGCCGACGCTGAGCGGGCCGCCGTTCCCGGTCGCCGCGCGGGCCGGCCTCCAGGACGCGCAGATGCGGCGCAACCTGACCAAGGCCACCGGCACGATCCGCGCCAAGCGGGCCTCCGTCGTCGCGGAGCTGCCCGACTGGGCCGACCTGCGCGCCGCCGGGGCGGCGATCAAGGACTCGGTGCTGGCCGACCTGGGCACCCACCTGCTGCGGCTGGAGGCGAACCTCACCGAGCGCGGCACCACCGTGCACTGGGCGCGGGACGCCGCCGAGGCGAGCCGGATCGTGACCGACCTGGTGCGGGCGACCGGCAGCCGCGAGGTGATCAAGGTCAAGTCCATGGCCACCGCCGAGATCGGGCTCAACGAGACCCTCGCCGAGGCCGGCATCCGGGCGGTCGAGACCGACCTGGCCGAGCTGATCGTCCAGTTGGCCCACGACCGGCCCAGCCACATCCTGGTGCCCGCGATCCACAAGGGCCGCGCCGAGATCCGCGACCTGTTCCGGCGCGAGATGCCGGGCGTGGACCCCGGGCTGACCGACGACCCGCGCGCGCTGGCCGAGGCGGCGCGCAAGTACCTGCGGCACAAGTTCACCACCGTGGACGTGGCGGTGTCCGGCGCGAACTTCGCGGTGGCCGACAGCGGCGCGCTGGTCGTGGTCGAGTCCGAGGGCAACGGCCGGATGTGCCTGACCTTGCCGCGCACCCTGATCAGCGTGGTCGGCATCGAGAAGCTGGTGCCGACCTGGCAGGACCTGGAGGTGTTCCTGCAACTGCTCCCCCGGTCGTCCACGGGCGAGCGGATGAACCCCTACACGTCGGTGTGGACCGGGCCGACCGAGGGCCAGACCGGTCACGTCGTGCTGGTGGACAACGGCCGCGCGGCCACCCTGTCCGACCCGGGCGGCCGGGCGGCGCTGCGCTGCATCCGGTGCTCGGCGTGCCTGAACTCGTGCCCGGTCTACGAGCGGACCGGCGGTCACGCCTACGGGTCGGTCTACCCCGGCCCGATCGGCGCGGTGCTGTCGCCCCAGCTCACCGGCGTGGAGCACAACGCGACGCTGCCGTTCGCGTCGTCGCTGTGCGGTGTCTGCTACGACGTGTGCCCGGTCGCGATCGACATCCCGTCGATGCTGGTGCACCTGCGGGAGAAGGTCGCCGAGTCCAAGGGCGTGACCGCCGAGTCGGCGGCGATGCGCGCGGTGGCGTGGGCGATGTCGGACGCGACGCGGTGGCGGCGGGTGCTGCGCGCGGGCCGGCTCGGTCGGGTGCTGGGCCGCCGCCGCGACCGGATCGGCCGGCTGCCCCCGCCGCTGTCGGCGTGGACCGACGCGCGCGACCTGCCCCGGCCGCCGCGGCAGACGTTCAGCGACTGGTGGGAGTCCCGATGAGCAGCGCCCGCGCCGAGATCCTGGCCCGCGTCTCCCGCGCGCTCGCCGACCGCCCGGCCGTCCCCGTCGTGCCCCGCGGCTACCTGCGGGCCCGGGGGCCGGGCGAGGTCGACCTGTTCGCCGAACGGGTCCGCGACTACCGCGCCGAGGTGCTGGTGGTGCCCGCCGCCGAGGTGCCGGCGACGGTGGTCGCGGCGTTGCGCGCGCGTGGGGCGTCCGCCGTGGTGGCCCCGCCGGGCGTGCCGGGGCAGTGGGTGCCGGTGGAGGTCCGCACGTCGTCGGTGGCGGCGGCGGACGCCGTGGTCACCGGCTGCCACGTGGCGGTGGCCGCGACGGGCACGATCGTGCTGGACCACGACGCGCCCGACCAGGGCCCGCGCGCGCTGACCCTGCTGCCCGACTACCACCTGGTGGTCGTGCCGAGGGACCGGATCGTGGCCGACGTGCCGGGCGCGGTCGGCGTCACGGCCGGCGTGCGCACCCAGACGTGGATCAGCGGTCCGTCGGCCACCAGCGACATCGAGCTGGAACGGGTCGAGGGCGTGCACGGTCCCCGGACGCTGGTGGTCGTCGTCGCGCTGTGAGGCCCGCCGGGTCCGTCAGCCGGTGTAGCGGCAGAACTTGATGCGGTCGCCCCGGAAGTTCGCGGAGAAGCAGTCGGAGCCGACCGGGCGGAGGTCTTCGTAGACGCGGTCGGTGCTGCTCGCCAGGCGGCTCACGGTCAGGGTGTCGCCCTTGACCTTGTAGCGGTACCCGATGTTGACCGGTGCCGGCACGCCGTTGTTCAGGGGGTTGCGGACGCCGATGCCCTGGGGCCAGAAGTTCCAGGTCACGCCGTGCGTGTCGCCGTTGAAGTTCCACAGTTCCTCGCCGCCGCCGGGCTGCGGCGCGCGCCACAGGCCGGGCAGGACGCCGTCCCACGAGGGCGTCGAGCGGGACGAGGACCGGCTGGTCGTCTTCGTGGTCTTCGACGAACTTCGGCTGGACGACGGGGATTCCTCGCGGTCCGTCGTCTTCTTCGACTTCTTGGTGGTGGTCGTGGCCGTGGTCGTCTCGGGGGTCGTGGTCGTCGTCGTGGTGGAGGTCGACGTGGTCGTGGTCTGCGCCACGGCGGCGTCCTGGGTGGCCACCTCGTGACCACAGGCCCCGACGACGACCAACACCGGTAAGAGCAGCAGCACGCGCTTCATGGTCCGGACTTCGGAAACCCGACGACGGGTGTTACAAGGTTCAACGACCCGCCGGGAACCCGCGGCCCGAGGTGCGGACGGCCCGGAGGCGGGTCACCGTAGGACTGTGCTCCCGGCCACCGACCCTCGCGCACGCTTAGTCCGCGTCGTATAGTCCACGCGGAATAATCGAAGTGGGTTGGAAGGGACGGGCGGATGGCGGCCAAGTTGACGCCACTGGGGGTGGCGGTGCTGGAGCTGCTGCACGAAAAGCCCATGCACCCCTACGAGATGGCGCAGCTGATGCGCGAGCGCTACGTGGACACGCGGGTCAAGGTGCGCGCCGGCTCGCTCTACCACACCGTCGAACGGCTCCAGGCCAACGGCCACATCGAGGTGGTCGACACCCGCCGCGACGGCCGCCGGCCCGAGCGCACGGTGTACGCGATGACCGACAGCGGGCGGGACGCGTTCGAGCAGCGCGGCCGGGAACTGCTCGGCGACGTCGCGCAGGAGTTCCCGCTCTACCTGAGCGGACTGGCCGTCGTGGAAGAACTCGGCCGCGACATCGCGCTGGTCGAACTGGAGCACCGGGTGCTCAAGCTGCGCGCGATGCAGGCGTCCGACCAGACCGTCCTGGCCGGCCTGGAGAACGACGGCACGCCCCCGGTCTACTGGCTGGACTGGCGGTTCGCCACCGCGCAGCGCGCGTTCGAGCTCGCGTGGACCGAGCAGCTGATCGACGACCTGCGCACCGGCCGGATCCCGTTCCAGGAATGCAAGCCCACGCTCAGCCTCATCGCCAAGGAAAACCATGAACGCAAGACAAGCTAACCCGTGGGCCGCGCTCGGAGCGCTCTGCCTGGGCTTCTTCATGATCCTGCTGGACACCACCATCGTGTCCATCGCGGTCCCCGACATGCTGCGCGAGCTGAACACCGGGCTGAACTCCGTGGTGTGGGTGATCAGCGTCTACCTGCTGACCTACGCCGTGCCGATGCTGTTCACCAGTCGACTGGGCGACCGGTTCGGCCCCAAACGGGTGTTCCTGGCGGGTCTGGTCGTGTTCACCGCGTCGTCGCTGTGGTGCGGCCTGTCCGGTGACGTCGAGATGCTCATCGCCGCCCGCGCGGTGCAGGGCCTCGGCGCCGCGCTGATGACGCCGCAGACGCTGGCGTTCATCACGCACCTGTTCCCGCCCGCCAAGCGCGGCGCGGCGATGGGCATGTGGGGCGGCGTCGCGGGTCTGGCCACCATCACCGGCCCGCTGCTCGGCGGCGTGCTGGTGGACCACTTCGGCTGGGAGTGGATCTTCTTCGTCAACGTGCCGATCGGCGTGGTCGCGATCGTGCTGACCCTGCTGCTGGTGCCCGACTGGCAGCCGCGCCACTCGCACTCGTTCGACGTGCTGGGCATCGTGCTGTCGGCGGCGGGGCTGTTCTGCGTGGTGTTCGGGGTGCAGAACGGCGAGCACTACGACTGGGGCACGGTCTCCGGCGGGATCACCATCTTCGAGATCATCGGCGCGGGCGTGGTCCTGCTGGTGGCGTTCGTGCTGTGGCAGCGCTTCAACAAGCGCGAGCCGCTGATGCCGCTCGCGGTGTTCGGCAACCGGAACTTCTCCGCCGGCACCCTGACCGCGGCCACCGTCGGCTTCACCATGACCGGCATGTTCCTGCCGCTGATCATCTACATCCAGACCGTGCTCGGGCTCAGCCCGACCATGGCCGGCCTGCTCACCGCGCCGATGTCGCTGCTGTCCGGCGTGATCGCGCCGTTCGTCGGGCGGGCCTCGGACCGGGTGGACGGCCGGTACCTGGTGATGGGCGGCCTGGCGCTGCTCGCGGTGGGCATGGGGATCATCGCGTTGCAGGCCCGGCCGGACAGCAACCCGTGGACGTTCATCCCGGCGCTGCTGGTGTGCGGCGCGGGCATCGGCTGCATCTTCTCGCCGATGAGCAACCTGACGATGAACGGCGTGCAGCCGAAGCTGGCGGGCACCGCGTCCGGCATCTTCAACACCTCCCGGCAGGTCGGCGGCGTGCTGGGCAGCGCGGCGATCGGCGTGCTGCTCCAGGCCCGGATCAGCACGTCGATCGGCGACGAGGCGGCGACGGCGGCGGCGCAGCTGCCCGAGCAGTACCGGGCGCCGTTCGTCGAGGCGATCGCGAACGCGGCGGCGGGCGCGGGCGAGTTCGGCTCCGGCAGCGGGCAGGCCGCGATCCCCGGCCTGCCGCCGGACGTGGCGGCGCTGGCCGGGCGGCTCGCGTCGGGTGCCGTGCAGGCGGGGCTGACCGACGCCGCGCGGACCACGCTCATCCTGCCGATCGCGGTGCTGCTGCTGGGCATCGTCTCGGCGGCGATGCTGCGCCGGGTGACGCCCCGGGCCGAGGTCGAGGCCCGGACGTAGCCCCCGGGCGGGGTCCGGGGTCCCGTCGCGTCGCGGCGGGACCCCGGCTTGACCCCGCACGGGTGCGCACGTCGATCATGGGGGCATGACTTCGTCGTTCGACCCCCGCGCACTGCTCGCCGAGAGCCGTCTCGGCGTCCTCGCCACGATCAAGTCCGACGGCCGTCCGCAACTGTCACCCGTCACGCCCCACTACGACCGGGAGGCGGGCACCGTCCTGGTCTCGACCAGGGAGGGTCTGGCCAAGACGGCGAACCTGCGCCGCGACCCGCGCACGGCGCTGGAGGTCACCAGCGCCGACGGCCGCAGGTGGGCCACCGCCGAGGGCACCGCCACCCTGACCGGCCCGGCCACCGACCCGCACGGCCCCGAGGTCGAGGCCCTGGTCGCCTACTACCGCGCGGCCGGCGGCGAGCACCCGGACTGGGACGAGTACCGCGCGGTGATGGTCTCCGACCGCCGGGTGCTGATCACGATCGCCGTCGAGCACGTGTACGGCGCGGACATCGGCTGACCGGGGGCGGGCCGGCGCGCGGACGGCCCCTCAGGCGTACGCCCGCGCGCGGTCCGTGACCAGCACCACCCGGTCCCCCACCGAGACCCGCCCCGGCACCACCACCGTGCAGTACACGCCCAGGGTCATGTCGTGCTGGGTGGCGATCGCCCGCAGCACGGCGGGATCGCGCCGACCGGTGTCCGGGTCGACCGAGACCACGCCGCAGCGCCGGTCCTTCCGGTCCACCCGCAGCACGACCTCGCCGATCGCGACCGACCCGCCGACCCACGCGTCCTCGGGGAACTCCCCTTCGGCGTCGACCAGCACGTTCGGCCGGAACCTGCGCTCGTCGGCCGCGCCGACCGCCGCCGCGCTGCGCGCCGTGATCAGCGACACCGGGGCGGAGTCGAACGCGCCCCGGTCCAGCTTCATCGGCCGGCCGCCCAGCTCCTCGGCCAGCGCCGGGTCGGCCACGTCGTACTCGACGCCCGACGGCGTGCGCACGACCACCGTCCGGTCGGCCAGGCGCGGCCGGTAGCGCACGAGGTCCGGGCGTTGCCGCAGGGTCAGCCACGGGAAGCCGTTGCGGACCTGCCCGTCCCGGACGAACCCCCAGCGCCGGTCCTCCGCGAGCCCGTGCCACGCCACGTCGGCGTGCTCCAGCGGCTCGCCCGCCATCGACTTGACCGGGTACCGGTGCAGTGCCGCGACCCGGCCCACCACAGTGGACATGCGCGCCTCCTGTCGAACGGAGGCGCCCTTCACAGCCGGTGGTCGAGGTCGAGCGTGGCGGACCCCGGTCCGTCGCAGCGCCTCTCGACCCCTGGTCCGGATGCTGGCACAGGCCGGCGAAGCCGGTCAACCGCCATAGCACACAGCGTGGCCGGCCGACTCCGCTGCGAGGCGGTAATGTCGCACCCCGACACTCCACTGTGGATGATCCGCGTGGGCGAATTCCGCGCGGACAGCGAAAAATGAGGCGGCCTCCGTCACATTTCCCAACTACTGGGAGAAGGTCCGAACCAATGCCGAGCGACCTAAGGTGATCGGCACTCACCCGTTCCCGAAGTCAGGTTCACGTGCCCGAATCCCCCTCCGCCCCGGCGGTCCGCTCGTCCTGGTCCGCCGTCCGCTCGATGCTGCGCCGGGACCGCTGGGCGCTGGCCGGCGCGGTCACCATCGCGCTGCTGGCGCTGCTCGCCATCGGCGCGGACCTGTGGACCGCCATCGAGGGCCAGGACGCCTACACGTACCGCACCGAGGCGCTGGACCCCGCGACCGGCGCGCCCGCCGGCCCGCTGGGCGGCGTCAGCGCCGACCACTGGTTCGGCGTCGAGCCGCTGACCGGCCGCGACCTGTTCGCGATCGTCGCGCACGGCGCCCGCACGTCGTTCCTGATCGGCCTGGCCGCGACCGCGCTGTCGCTGCTGCTCGGCGTGCTGCTCGGCGCGACGGCCGGCTACCTCGGCGGCGCGCTGGACCGGGTGGTGATGTGGACCGCGGACGTCATCCTCGGCTTCCCCTACCTGGTCTTCATGATCGCGCTGGCCGCCGTGGTGCCCGGCGACGTGCCGCGCCCGCTGCTGCTGGTCGTGGTCATCGGGTTCTTCGGGTGGCCCTCGATCGCCCGGATCGTGCGCTCCCAGACGCTCACCCTGCGCACCCGCGGCTTCGTCTCGGCCGCGCGGTCGCTGGGCGCGGGACCGGCGCACGTGTTCCGGCACGAGCTGCTGCCCAACCTGTGGGGCCCGATCATCGTGATCTCCACGCTGTCCATCCCCGGCAAGATCGGCCTGGAGGCGGCGCTGTCGTTCCTCGGGCTCGGCATCCCGCCGCCCACGCCGAGCTGGGGCCGCGCGATCGCCGCCGCGATCGACTGGGTGGCCACCGACCCGATGTTCCTGGTCTTCCCCGGCGCGGCCCTGTTCCTGGCCACCTGGTCGTTCAACGTGCTGGGCGACGGCCTGCGCGACGCCCTCGACCCGCGGACGGCGGTGCTGCGCTGATGAGCACGGCGAAGTTCGTCGGATCCCGGCTGGCCGGGGCCGTGCTGGTGCTGTTCCTGGTGGCGCTGAGCACGTACGCGGTGTTCTACCTGGTGCCCGCCGACCCGGCGCTGCAAGCGTGCGGCCGGCCGTGCACGGACCAGAACCTGGCGCTGGCCCGCGAGTTCATGGGCTACGGCGACCCGTGGTGGCGGCAGTTCCTGGACTTCGTCGGCGGCCTGTTCACCGGCCGCACGTTCGGCACCGGGCCGACCGCGATCCGCTGCGACGCGCCGTGCTTCGGCTACTCGTTCGCGCAGAACACCGAGGTGCTGACGCTGATCGGCGAACGCCTGCCGGTGACCGTCTCGCTGGCGGTCGGCGCGGCGGTGCTGTGGCTGGTCACCGGGGTCGGCGCGGGTGTGGTCGCGGCGCTGCGCCGGGGCACCGCGTGGGACCGGATCGCGCTGGCGTCCTCGGTGACGGGCGTGTCCGCGCCGGTCTACCTGGTCGGCCTGCTGGGCATCCTGCTGTTCGGGTTCACCCTCGACGTGGTGCCGGTGGGCGGGTACGTGCCGTTCACCACCAGCCCGGTCGACTGGGCGTGGCGGCTCGCGCTGCCGTGGGCGGTGCTCGCGTTCTCGCACGCCGCCGTCTACACCCGGCTGACCCGCGCGCAGATGCTGGACACGCTCGGCGAGGACTACATCCGCACCGCGCGGGCCAAGGGCCTCACCGAGACCAAGGTGATCGGCAAGCACGCGCTGCGCAACGTCCTGCTGCCGGTCGTCACGGTGTTCGGCGTCGACCTCGGCGCGCTGCTCGGCGGCGCGGTGGTCACCGAGCGGGTGTTCGGCCTGCCGGGCCTGGGCGGGCTGCTGATCGACGCGGTCGGCCAGCGGGACCTGCCGCTGCTGCTGGGCTGCACGCTGTTCGCCGCCTTCCTCATCGTCACGGCCAACGTCGTGGTCGACCTCTGCTACGGCGCGCTCGACCCCCGGGCCCGCCTGTCCTGAACGACCCCGGCTCCACGAGAACCGGTGCGAAGAACACCCCGAGGAGAGACCAGAATGACCAGAAGTCGCCTGGCCGTGGCCGCCGCGTTGGCGGGGGCCCTGGCCGTGACCGCCTGCGGTGCCAACGAGCAGCCGCAGGGAGCCGGGCAGGCGGCCGCGACCCGCGGCGGCACCCTGCGCATCCTGTCCGAGGGGCAGACGGTCAACTTCGACCCCGCCAAGAGCGCGAACCTCGCGGTCACCTCGCTGGCCCTGGTGCACCGCCGGCTGACCGCGTGGCACAACAAGCCGGGCGAGCAGGCCAAGGTCGTGCCCGACCTGGCCGACGTCGGCAAGACCGAGGACGGCGGCAAGACCTGGACGTTCACCCTCCAGGAGGGCCTGAAGTTCAGCGACGGCACGCCGATCACCTCGGCGGACGTCAAGTGGGGCGTCGAGCGGTCGTTCTCGCCCTCGGTCTCCGGCGGCCTGGGCTACCACAAGCAGCTGCTCGAAGGCGGCGCGGACTACCGCGGCCCGTTCGAGGGCGCGGAGCTCAAGGGCGTCGAGACCCCGGACGCCAAGACCATCCGGTTCCACCTGGTCCGGCCGTACGGCGACTGGCCGTGGGTGGTCAGCACGCCCGCGTTCGCCCCGGTGCCCAAGGGCAAGGGCGCGGAGCCGGACTACGCCGAGCACCCGGTGGCCTCCGGGCCGTACCAGCTCGCCAAGTACCAGAAGGGCGTCGAGGCGAGGCTGACCCGCAACCCGAACTGGGACCAGAAGACCGACCAGGTGCGCGCGGGCCTGCCCGACGAGGTGGTGTTCCAGCTCGGCCAGGACGCGTCCGTGGTCTCCCAGCGGCTCACCGCCGACTCCGGCGACGACAAGTTCGCCTTCGGCGCGTCGTTCGTCTCCGCCGCCCAGCTCGCCCAGCTGACCGCCAACCCCTCCGCGAAGGACCGGGTGGTCACCTCGAAGTCCGGCGCACTGGCCTACCTGGCGCTGAACACCGAGAAGGCTCCGCTGGACAACCCGAAGGTGCGCGAGGCGTTCCAGTACGCGGTCGACAAGACCTCGTTCCAGATCGCGTCCTCGGGCAACGCCCAGCTCGCCGGTGACATCGCCACCACGCTGATCACCGAGGGCATCACCGGCCGGGAGAAGTTCGACCTGTTCCCGGCCCCGCCCGCCGGCGACCCGGAGAAGGCCAAGAAGCTGCTGGCCGAAGCGGGCTTCCCCAACGGCCTGCAGAACCTCGACTTCCTGGTGACCAAGACCAACAACGGCGCGGAGAAGGCGCAGGCGCTCCAGGCGTCGCTGGCCCGCGCGGGCATCCAGAGCAACATCCGCACCCTCGACGGCGACGCCTACACCGAGGAGACCAGCGTCTCGGCGACCCCGAAGTACGACCTGACGCTGGCCTCCTGGCAGCCCGACTTCCCCAGCGCCAACGCCAACCTCCAGCCGCTGTTCGCGTCCTCGGAGATCGGCAGCGGCGGGTACAACACGGCCCGCTACCGCAACGCCGAGGTCGACAAGCTGATCGACGCCGCGCAGGCCACCGTCGACCCGGTCGAGGCCGGCCGCAAGTGGGCCGCCATCGACAAGCGGGTGCTCCAGGACTCGCCGGTCGTGCCGCTGATCTACACCCGCAACTCGTTCCTGCGCGGGTCGAAGGTCACCAACCTCTACATCGCGGACTTCCCGGCCTACCCGAACTACCTCCAGGTCGGTCTGACCTCGTGAGCGAACCGCTGCTGGCTCTGCGCGACGTCACGGTGGAGTTCGGCGGCGGGAACCGGCCGGCGGTCAAGGGCGTCACGCTGTCCCTGACCGCCGGCGAGGTCCTCGCCGTGGTGGGCGAATCCGGCTCCGGCAAGACCGTGACGGCGATGTCGCTGCTGCGACTGCTGCCCGACACCGCCGTGCTGTCCGGGAGCGCCCTGCTGGCCGGGCAGGACCTCTACCGGATGAGCCCGGCCGAGCTGCGCGCCGTGCGCGGCGGCCGGGTCGGCGTGGTGTTCCAGGAACCCATGAGCGCGCTCAACCCGGTGTTCACCATCGGCGACCAGTTGGTGGAGGCGGTGCGCGCGCACCGGCCGTGGACCCGTTCGCGCGCCCGGCGACGCGCGGTGGAGCTGCTGGAGATGGTCGGCTTGCCCGACCCGGACAAGCGGCTGCGCGCCTACCCGCACGAACTGTCCGGCGGCCAGCTCCAGCGGGTGGTCATCGCGATGGCCGTGGCGTGCGAGCCCGCGCTGCTGATCGCCGACGAGCCGACCACCGCGCTGGACGTCACGGTGCAGGCCGAGATCATCGACCTGCTGCGCGACCTGCGCGACCGGCTGGACGTGGCGATCCTGCTGATCACCCACGACATGGGCGTGGTGGCGGGGCTGGCCGACCGGGTGGCCGTGATGAAGGACGGCGAGGTGGTCGAGCAGGGCGACGTGCTCGACCTGTTCGCCCGGCCGCAACACCCGTACACCAGGCAGTTGCTGTCCTCGGTGCTGTCGCTCACGCCGCAGGACGAGGCCGTGGTGTCCACGCTGCCCCCGGCCGTGCCCTCGGCGCGGGCCGCGCTGGTGGTGGACGACGTGACGGTGGTGTACGGCGGGCGCTTCGGGCTGTCCGAGGTGCGCGCGGTGGACCGGGTGAGCCTGCACATCGAGCCCGGCGAGGTGCTGGGGCTGGTCGGCGAGTCCGGCTCGGGCAAGAGCACGCTGGCGTCGGTGATCACCGGGCTGCGCTCCCCCACGTCCGGCCGCGTGGTCGTGGCGGGGCGGGACCTGTCGAAGTCGCGGCGCGCCGAGCGCCGGGCCGCGCGAGGCCGGGTCGGCGTGGTGTTCCAGGACCCGACGTCGTCGCTCAACCCCAGGGCGACGGTCGCCCGCACCATCGCCGAGCCGCTGCTGCTGCACCCCCGGGACGTGGACGCGGACCGGCGGGTGGACGAGCTGCTGGAACTGGTGCAGCTGGACGTGTCGCTGCGGTCGCGCTACCCGCACGAGCTGTCCGGCGGCCAGCGGCAACGGGTGGGTATCGCCCGCGCGCTGGTGCTGGAACCGGCGCTGCTGATCGCCGACGAGCCGACCAGCGCGCTGGACGTGTCGGTGCAGGCGCGGGTGCTGGACCTGTTCCGCTCGTTGCAGGAGCGGTTGGGGTTCGCGTGCCTGTTCATCAGCCACGACCTGGCGGTGGTGGAACGCCTCGCCGACCGCGTGGCGGTGCTGCGCGGCGGCGAGGTGGTGGAGCAGGGCCCGGCGGCCGACGTCCTCACCAGGCCACAACACCCTTACACGGCAAGGCTGATCGCCGCCGCACCGGTCGCCGACCCGGTCGTGCAACGGCAACGCCACGCCCGCTGGCGGGAGATCGCGGGCTGACGCCCGTCCGCACGGCGCACGTGGGGTGTTCGGTGCGGTCTTGTCGTGCCGACCGGTGCACAGCCGGTCCACAAAGGACAAGACCGCCCGAACCACCTCGACGCCGACCGCCACCGGACCGGGCGGGCCCGACGTCCGCCGCCCGGCCGGACGGTGTGGCGTCCTGGGATCCTCTTCGAGATCGCTTTCTGCTTCCGCTGCCCCGGCGCGCTCGTCCTGTCGGCGGTCGGGCAGGAGTGGAGAGGCGGGTTCGACCCCGGATCCCGGCCGGCGCGGTAACTGCTCGCCGAGTTCCGCTCGTTCGAGGCAGGTGCGGGGCTCAGCGGCGACCGGGCCTGACCGGCGGCACGTCGAGACGTCGTCAGCTCGCACGTGCCCGTCGAAAGAGGTCGGCGACCTCGGCGGTCACCCAGTAGCGCACGTTCTCGCCCTCGGGGTACTCCCAAGCCCACAGCCACGCGCGCCCGACCGCCTGGCAGTGCCGGCCCGGCCACCCGAGAATCCCGGCTACGCCGTGCTTGCCGTTGGGCAGGTCGAGCAGCAGGCCCAGTTCGTCGCCGCTGAACCTGGCCCCGGGCTCGTCGATCAGGATCGAGAACAGGGCCTTGGCCTTCTCGCTGAGCCTCCCCCAGACCACCTCGGCGAGTTCGCCGTCCGAGGGACTCCAGGCCGCCGGCCCGTCCGCCGACGAGCCGGCCGGCATCGCCGGTTCGGCCAGCCAGCGACCGTACATCGAGTAGAACTCGGCAACGCGGTCGTCGGGGACCTTGACCGTGATGTCGATCATGGGTGGCTCCTCGCCGGGTGAACGAAGTCGCGAGTCCGTCGACACGAAACCTAGCCATCTTGGAGATGTCCCACAAGGCTCTGGAGATATCTCAACGGCCTGTGAGAGGCCCCAGCGTCCGGTCAGACTTCCGGATAGTGCTCGACGTAGAGCGCCCGGGTGAACTCGACGCCGTCGTCCTGGCGGTGCGACCGGTAGTACGTGTGGTACCGCCCGTACGGGGCGGTGCGGACGCCTGCCGGATAGGGCTTCTTGTACTCCTCCACGACGTAAGGGGTCAGCGCTGCCGACCTGGTCCGGAGGTAGAACTCGGGTGGCGTGACGTGGTCCCACTCGGTGCCGACGTCCTCGGGCTCGGGGGCGCGCAGGCTCAGACCGCCCTCGTCGGCCAGTACCACGACGAACATCGCCATCGTCTCGGCGGCGAGCGGGCGACAGGCGACCACGAGTTCGTCGAACAGCCGGAACCCGACCTCCACGGCGGTCGACTCGCCGTAGTCCCCCACCAGGTCGTCCAGGTGCACCGAGTCGAACCCGAACTCCCGGTAGTGACGGCCCACGAGCGCGCGCTCGGCCCACTTCCCGATCACAGCGCCCACCCCGTCCGACTCGGCGACTTCCGTCCCGCGCCCCGGGGCGCGAGACATCTTCGCACCCCCACCGCTCCCGGAACGGGAATGCGGAGCCCGCCAGACCGGTTGCACTCGATCATGAGGGCTGTTGGCGTCCACGACTACGGTGGGCCGGAAGTGTTGCGCCTGCTGGACTTGCCGGAACCCCAGGCAGGTCCCGGCGAGGTCCGGATCCGGGTTCGAGCGGCGGCGGTGAACCCGACCGACGTCATGTTGCGCAACGGTGGTCACGCCGTGCGCATGGCCGACCGGCCACCTCCGTTCGTGCCCGGCATGGACGCCGCGGGGGTGATCGACCAGGTCGGGCCCGGCGTCGACGACCGGCTGGCACCGGGGCAGCGGGTGATCGCCATGGTGCGGTTCACCGACGCGCACGGCGGCGCGTACGCGGAGCAGGTCGTGGTCCCGGCGGCCTCGGTCGTGCCGGCGCCGGAGGGCGTGGACTTCGCCGCCGCGTCGACCCTGTTGATGAACGCCATGACCGCGCGGCTGGCCCTGGACGTGCTGGCCGTCCCGCCCGGCGGGGTCGTCGCGGTCACCGGGGCCGCAGGGGCGGTCGGCGGCTACGCGGTCGAGCTGGCCAAGGCGGACGGGCTGACCGTGATCGCGGACGCCGCACCGCACGACGTCGAACGGGTGCGCCGGTTCGGGGCCGACCACGTCGTCGAGCGCGGTGACGACGTCGCCGCGCGCATCCGCGCGCTGGTGCCCGCCGGTGTTCCCGGCCTCGTGGACGGCTCGGTGCAGACCACCGCGGTGGTGCCCGCCGTCGCGGACGGCGGGACGGTGGCCGAGTTGCGGGGGTGGCCCGGCCCGGCCGAGCGCGGTGTCCGCGTGCGCCCGGTGATGGTGAGCGACCGCATCACCGACACCGACCGGTTGGACGCGCTGCGCCGCCAGGTCGAGGAGGGCACGCTGACGTTGCACGTCGCGCGCGTGCTGCCGGCCGCCGATGCGGCCGAGGCGCACCGCCTGCTGGAGGCCGGCGGACTGCGCGGCCGGCTGGTGCTGGACTTCTCCTGACCCCGCCCGCGCAGGGCGGGCGGCCCCGGGGTGTCGCCCGGGACCGCCCGCCCTGCGCGGTCACCCGCCGGCGCTGCTCAGATGCACAGCGGCGTCGTCGGGCTCGACTCGTGGGCGGTCGCGTTGTAGACGACCCCCCGGTTGCAACCGCCACCCACCCACGTCGGCCACGTGTGGTAGTAGGTGTTGCCCGCCGACATCGTGATGTCCGGCGACCTGAACGTCTGGCCGGCCGGGTTCACCCACTCCAGGTGCCCGTAGAACGACCCACCCGACTTCTTCTGGTAGGTCACCCGCACGGAACCCTGCTGGTTCACCGGCGTGGTCGTGATGCACAGCCGCCCGTTCGCCAACGTCACGCAACCCGGGACTTCCTGCACGCCGACCTGGCCGGTCCCGGCCGCCTGCGCCATCCCGCCCGTGATCGCCATCATCACCAACGAGAACACCACCACCAGACTCTTCCTGCCCATCACCGCTACCCCCGCAGCCGCTTTGCCGTTTCCGGTCGACACCGTCGCGTCCCCCTCCTGGTCGAACCTCGCCCTAACGGGCAGCGACCATGCTGCTCGGGCGCGACCGCCCGGAACAGGTCGCGGACCGGCCATCGGTGACCGGTCCGGACTGGTACGAATGTCCCCATGGGGGAACAACTGGCCGGCACCCTGCGGCACTACCGCCGGCGCGCCGGGCTCACCCAGGAGCGGCTCGCCGAGCGGTCCGGGGTCTCGATCAGGACGATCCGGGGCATCGAGACCGGCGAGCGCGACAACCCGCAACTGGTCTCGGTCCGGCAGCTGGCCGCCGCGCTCGGCCTGGCACCCGACGAGCGGCACGCGCTGCTGTCCGCCGCGGCGGGCGCGTCGTCCGAGCCGTCGGCGGGTCCGCTGCCCCGCCAACTGCCTCCCGACCTCGTCGGCTTCGTCGGGCGCGCCGACGAGTCGGCCCGGCTCGACGCGCTGCTGTCCGGGGCCGGCGACGAGCCGTTCGCGGTGGTGGTCTCGGCGGTCTCCGGCACGGCGGGGGTCGGCAAGACCGCGTTGGCGGTGCACTGGGCGCACCAGGTGGCGCACCACTTCCCGGACGGGCAGCTCTACGCCGACCTGCGCGGTTTCGACGCGGGCGGCTCGGTGGTGGCGCCCGACGAGGCGCTGCGCGGTTTCCTCGACGCGCTCGGCGCGGCACCGCAGCGCATCCCGACCGGTCTCGACGCCCAGGTCGGCCTCTACCGCAGCCTGGTGGCGGGGCGGCGGCTGCTGGTCGTGCTGGACAACGCGCGCGACGCCGACCAGGTGCGCCCGCTGCTGCCCGGGACCGCCGGCTGCCTGGTGCTGGTCACCAGCCGCAACCAGCTGACGAGCCTGGTGGCCGGCAACAACGCCCACTCGCTCACGCTGGACCTGCTCGGCGCGGCCGAGGCGGAACAGCTGCTGGCCGCCCGGTTGGGCCGGGAGCGGACGGCGGACGAGCCGGCGGAGGTAGCCGAGATCATCGCCCGCTGCGCCGGCCTGCCGCTGGCGTTGGCGGTGGTGGCCGCGCGCGCCGCCACCAGGCCCGCGTTGCCGCTGCGCGCGGTGGTCGCGGAACTGCGCGAGGCCGACGGCGACCTGGACGGCCTGGCCGGCACGGAACCCGGCACCGACGTCCGCTCGGTGCTGTCGTGGTCCTACCGGGCGCTCGACCCTGACGCGGCCCGAGCGTTCGTCCGGCTGGGTCTGGCCCCGGCCGCCGACATCGGTCTCTCCGCCGCCGCGTGCCTCATCGGCGTGCCGGCGGCCGGAGCCCGCGCGCTGCTGCGGAAGCTGGAGGACGGGCACCTGGTCGAGCAGCACCGGCCCGACCGCTTCCGCATGCACGACCTCGTGCACGCCTACGCGGCCGAACTGGCCCGGGACGTCGCGGAAGCCTCCCGCCGCGCCGCGCTGCGCCGGCTGGTCGACATGTACCTGGTCGTCACCGGCCGGGCGCGTGACCTGGTGATGCACAGCCCCCGCATCGCGGAGGTCGTGGACCCGAACTCCGGCGACCCGGATTGGCCCGCCTTCGCCGACGAGACCGCCGCGCTCGACTGGGTGGAGGCCGAGCGCGGCCACCTGGTCGAGACCGTGCGGTGGCTCGCCGCGCACGGCTGGGACGACGACGTCTGGCGGTTGTCCTGGTTGCTCTACGGGTTCTTCCGGACCCGGCAGCGCAAGGCGGACTGGCTGGAGGTCGGCCGGCTCGGCGTGTCCTGCGCGCAGCGGCTCGGCGACCCGGTGGCCCGGTTCCACGCCGCGAACTGCCTGGGCGGTGCGTACCTGGCGGTCGACGACCTGGACCGGGCCCTGACCTCCTACCAGGACGCCCTGGCGGTCTGCCGCCCCGACCAGGACCCGGCCAAGGCGGCGGTGTGCCTGAACAACATCGGCCTCACGTTGGTCAACGGCGGCAACGCCGAGCAGGCGATCCCCTACCTGCGCCGGGCGCTGGCGCACGCCCGCACCGCCGGGAGCGCGGTCGACGTGGCCATGTACTCGCTCAACCTCGGCGACTGCTACCGGATGGCGGGCCGGCACCGGGAAGCCCTCACCCACGGCCGGGTCGCGCGCGAGCTGTTCCACTCGCTGGGCCGGCGCTACCACTGGGCGGTCGCGGTGGGCAACCTCGCCGAAGCCCGGTTCGGCCTGGGCGACCTGGCCGAGGCCGCGGGTCACGCCGAGGAGTCGCAGGCGGAGTTGCGCTCCGTGGACGCCCGGTTCGACGTCGCCAAGAACCTGCTGTTCCTGGGGCAGGTCCGCGCCGCCCAGCACCGGCCCGACCTCGCGCGCCGGGCGTGGGAGGAAGCCCTGGACACCTTCCGGGAACTGGACGACCCCCGGGCCGCCGTCGTGGAGGACCTGCTGCGGCGAGCGCCTGAGCGGTAGTCCGGCCACCGCGCGGCCGCGGGTGCCCGGTCAGCTCTCGGCGAGGCGGTGCAGCAGTTCGAGCACGGTCGCGTCCGACTGGCCGAGCAGGTCGCGCTCGACCTCCGCCACCTTCACCGCCAGCCGCTTGTGCTGCGCCCGGCCGCGCGGGCTCAGGTAGACGCGCACCCGACGCCGGTCCTCCGGGTCGACCTCGCGGTAGACCGCCGCGGTGCTGACCAGCTTGTCCACCACCCTGGTCACGGTGGGGCCGCTGGCCGGGGTGCGCGCGGTCAGCTCCGTCATGGTCAGGTTGGGCTCCTCGGCCAGCGCCGCGAGCACCAGCCACTGGTCGAGGGTGAGGCCCTCGGGGCGCAGCACCTGCTCGACGTGGCCGGTCACCGTGCGGACCGCCCTGGTGAGCGCTCTGGTCAGCGGCTCGCCCACGGACCCTCCCTCTTGCGGAACTTGCCACCGATTGTAAGACTTCCAGGTGAAAGTAATAGCCCAGGGTCGAGAGTTGTCCGGATGGCAGGAGTCGCCTCGCGAGCCCGCGCCGACTGGCGCGTCGCCCTGGTGATCCCCCTCCAGGGTCCGGCCGGTCTGTTCGGACCGTCCTGCGAGGCGATCGCCGACCTGGCCGCGCGCGAACTCAACGCCGAGGGCGGCCTGCTCGGCCGCGAGGTCTCGGTCGAGGTGGTCGACGGCGGCGACGCGCCCGATCGGGTGGCCTCGCGGGTGCGGGACCTCGTCGGCACCGGCCGGGTGGACGCGGTCAGCGGCTGGCACATCTCCTCGGTGCGCAACGCGGTCGCGCCGGTCGTGGCGGGGCGGGTGCCCTACATCTACACCTCGCTCTACGAGGGCGGCGAACGCCGGCCGGGCATCTTCTGCTGCGGCGAGACGCCCCGGCTGCAACTCGCGCCGGCGCTGGAGTGGTTGCGGGACAACGTGGGCGCGCGGAACTGGTTCGTGGTCGGCGACGACTACGTGTGGCCGCACACCTCCGCCGCGGCGGTGCGCCGGTACGCGCACGAACTCGACCTGCGGATCGCGGGCGAGGCGTTCGTGCGGCTGGGCACCGGCGACATGAGCCGGGTGATCGCGCAGGTGGAGCGGTCGCCGTGCGACGGCGTGCTGATGCTGCTGGTGGGCCAGGACGCGGTCGAGTTCAACCGGCGCTTCGCCGCGCGCGGCCTGCACGAGCGGCTGGTCCGGTTCAGCCCGCTGATGGAGGAGAACATGCTGCTGGCCAGCGGGTGCGACGCGACGCGCAACCTGTTCGTGTCGGCGGCGTACTTCCGGTCCATGGTGAACGCCGACGCGATGGACCTGCTCGGCCGCTACGTCGGCCTGCACGGCCCGACCGCGCCGGCCCTGAACAACGCGGCGGAGTCCTGCTACGAGGGGCTGCGCACGCTGGCGAGCCTGGTGCGGCGGGCGGGCACGGCCGGCCTGCCGGAGTTGAACGCCGCGATCGACGGCGTCGCCTACCACGGTCCACGCGGGACGGTCGAGTTCCACGGGCCGCAGGCCGAGCAGTACGTGCACCTGGCCGTCGCGGACGGCTACGACTTCGACGTGATCACCCGGCTGCACCCCGGCCGCTGAAACCCGAGGGCCCCTTGACGGGCTTCGCACGGCCATTTACCTTCACTTGAAAATATTACAAGTGGTGCTAATAGGGAGGCGCGATGGGCGACGTCGGCCTGCTCTACGTCGGTGCCGTGCTGCTGCTCAACGGTCTGGTGCTGCTCGGCCGGGTGCCCGCCCGCGCCGCCGCGCCGCTGAACCTGTTCGTCGGCGCGCTGCAGTGCGTCACCCCGACCGTGCTGATCATCCAGGCGGGCGGGAACGCGGACGCGGTGCTCGCCGCGTCCGGGCTCTACCTGTTCGGCTTCACCTACCTCTACGTGGGCATCGGCACCCTGGCCGGTCTCGAACCCGAGGGCATCGGCTGGTTCTCGCTGTTCGTGGCGGGCGCGGCGGTGGTGTACGCCGGGATCTCCCTGCTGCGCAACGGGGATCCGGTGTTCGCCGTCATCTGGCTGGCGTGGGCCCTGCTGTGGGCGTTGTTCTTCCTGGTGTTCGGTCTCGGCCGGGAGCGGCTGACCCGGTTCACCGGGTGGGTGGTGGTGCTGCTGAGCCAGCCGACCTGCACGCTGCCCGCGTTCCTCGCGATGACCGGTTCGCTGCGCTCGGACACCGGCACCGGAGTGCTCGCGGCCGTGCTCGCCGCGGCGCTGGTGGCGCTGGCCGCCGTGCTCGCGTCGCGCGCGTCGATCCTCCCCCAACCCGTTCTAGCCAAGGAGAGCTGATGCGACACGGTGACATCTCCGCCAGTCCCGACACCGTCGGCGTCGCGGTGGTGAACTACAAGATGCCCCGGCTGCACACCAGGGCCGAGGTGCTGGACAACGCGCGCAAGATCGCGGACATGGTGGTGGGCATGAAGACCGGCCTGCCCGGCATGGACCTGGTGGTGTTCCCGGAGTACTCGACCCAGGGCATCATGTACGACCCGGGCGAGATGTTCGAGACCGCCGCGTCCGTGCCCGGCGAGGAGACCGACATCTTCGCCGAGGCGTGCCGCCGAGCCGACACCTGGGGCGTCTTCTCCATCACCGGCGAGCGCCACGAGGACCACCCGCACAAGCCGCCGTACAACACCCTGGTGCTGATCAACAGCGCGGGCGAGATCGTGCAGAAGTACCGCAAGATCCTGCCGTGGTGCCCGATCGAAGGCTGGTACCCCGGCGACACCACCTACGTCACGGACGGCCCGAAGGGGCTCAAGGTCTCGCTGATCATCTGCGACGACGGGAACTACCCGGAGATCTGGCGGGACTGCGCGATGAAGGGCGCGGAACTCGTCGTGCGCTGCCAGGGCTACATGTACCCGGCCAAGGACCAGCAGGTGCTGATGGCCAAGGCCATGGCGTGGGCCAACAACTGCTACGTGGCGGTGGCCAACGCCGCCGGGTTCGACGGCGTGTACTCGTACTTCGGCCACTCGGCGATCATCGGCTTCGACGGCCGCACCCTCGGTGAGACCGGCGAGGAGGAGTACGGTATCCAGTACGCCCAGCTGTCGGTGTCCGCGATCCGCGACGCGCGCCACTTCGACCAGTCGCAGAACCACCTGTTCAAGCTCCTGCACCGGGGCTACACCGGCGTGCACGCCGCGGGCGACGGAGACAAGGGCGTCGCGGACTGCCCGTTCGACTTCTACAAGACCTGGGTCAACGACGCCACCAAGGCCCAGGAGAACGTCGAGGCGATCACCCGCGACACCGTGGGCGTGACCGACTGCCCGGTCGGCGACCTGCCCACCGCGACCACCTGACCCCTGTCCGCGCCGGGCCCGGCCGTCCACTTCGGACCGCCGGGCCCGCCGCGTCGGCCCCGTCCCCCGCAGGCCCCGTCCCCGCCGCCCGGTCACGCCAGGTCCCCGGCGGTGCGCCACATCGCGGCCCGCCAGTCCTCGGCGCGCCACGGCCGGGCACGCCCGCGCCCCGCCTTGCGGTGCAGCCACATCACCACGGCGGTCCACTGCGCCAGCGGCGCACCCGGCAGGCCCACCGCGTCCAGCGCCAGTTCCAGCACGTCGACCAGTGCCAGGCGCTCCCACCAGGACCGCTCGCCGCGCACCGGCCACAGCGCCACCACCACCGCGCGCACCAGAAGGCACACCACACCGAACTGCGCCAGCAGCAACTGCCAGCACACCACCGCGCACAGGTCCCACCGCCGCAGTACCCAGAGGTCGCACACCCACGCCGCCAGGTGTGCCGACCGACCAGAGTTCGCCATGATCACGACGGTGCCGCCGAGCGGCCCCGGCCAGTAGGTCACGTGACGCACAACGAGCGCATTCACCCGGACACCGATGCAACCACCCGGGGCACATCGGCGTAGAAGGTCCGACCGGACTGAGGGGACGAGGGGATGCGACGGGACGACGAGTTCTCCCGGTTCTTCGCGAGCCGCTTCGACCAGACCCGTCGCACGGCGAACGCCCTGTGCGGCGACTGGGTCGAGGCAGAGGAGATCGCGCAGCTGGCGTTCGTGCGGGTGTACGCGCGCTGGCCGGGGATCAGGCAGGACAGCGCCGACGCCTACCTGCGGACCGTGCTGACGAGGGTGTTCCTGGACTCCCGGCGGCGCGGTCGGCGCAGGGAGGAGGTCGTGGCGGCACCACCGGAGGGCTCCGTGCCACCGGACACCTCGTCGGCGGAGGACCGCCCGCCGCTGCTGGCCGCGCTCCAGCGGGTGCCGGCGCGGCAACGGGCCGTGCTGGTGCTGCGGTACCTGCACGACCTGTCGGTCGAGCAGGTGGCCGAGGCGATGAACTGCTCGACCGGCACCGTCAAGAGCCAGGCGGCGCGCGGGCTGGAGACGCTGCGCAACGCCTACCACGGGGCCACGACCCCAGGAGGTGCGTGATGTGGGACGACGAGGAGAGCCTGGGCAGGGCACTGCGGGCCGAGGTCGACGGCCCCGCACCCGGCGTGCGCACCGACCTGGCCGACGTGCTGCGCCGGGGTCGGCGTCGGGTGCTCGTGCGCCGCGCGGGGACGGTGGCGGGGGTGCTCGCCGTGGTCGGGGTGGTGGGCGGCACGGTGGCGCTGGGCGGTCTGGCCGCGCGGCCCGCCGAACCGGGCGGCGGCGGTCCGGCCGTGACCACGACCGGCCCGCCGCCGCCGTGGACGACGCTGGACGTGCCCGCGCGGCAGCCGTACGGCACGTTCAGCCCGGCGAACAGCGCCTCGCCGCCACCGGACCGGCAGGTCCGGCCGGTGCCGCTGTGCGGGATCGACCGGCCGGAGACGGAGGTCGCGTGGCAGTACCCCGCGCCGGTGCCGGCCGTGCAGACCGCCTGGTCGGCCGCCGTGGGCGAGGCCGCCGCGCCCGGCCGGGCGAGCGCGGTGCGCGCGCACGTGTTCCCGGCGAACCAGGCGAAGGTCCCCCCGACGGCGGAGGGCCACAACCGGTGGATCGACGTGACCGACGACCTCGGCACCGGCAGCGTGTGGCTGGACCGGGCCACGGCGACCGTCGCACCGCGGGCCGCCGCCGACGCCGACCTGTGGTCGGAGGGCAACTGCGCGCCGCCGCGCCGGATGGTCCGGCCGAACGGGGTGGTGCTCCAACTGTTCCCGCTGCGACCGGCCGAGCCGTTCCAGACGCTGGTGCAGGTGCTGCGGGTGTACGGGCCGTCCGGCGAGGTGTACTCGATCAAGCAGTACAACTTCGGGAGCGACGACTTCCGCGTGAGCGAGGACGGCCGGGCCTTCGACCGGACCGGCGCGGGCCGCGAGACCCTGCCGCTGTCGGAGGACGGGCTGACCGCGATCGGCGTGGCGGTGGCCGACGCGTTGTGACCGGCCACCCGGTCCGGGCACGGCCGGGACGACACCTGCGACAGAGCGTGTCCGCGCTGGGCCAAGTCGGGCAACCCGATGCCGGAACGCACTGACGTGCGCGCGGGTGCGGCACGATCACCGCGTGTCCACAGTCGATGCGCACGAGCCCGACGGGGTGCCGTCGGGCGGGCAGCACGCGTCCGGGTCCGGGACGGTCGTCCAGGCCGGGCGGGACGTGGTGCTGACCGTCGAGCAGCACGTCCACCCGGCGGGCTGGTCGGCGTCGACGTCGCGGCGTCGGCGGCGGGCGCGGCAGGCGTTCCTGGTCACGTCCGCGTTCCACCAGAAGTACTGGCTGGCGGAGTTGGTGCGGCGGCTGCACCGCACGCTCGACCGCGCCGGCATCGACCTGGTGCTCAAGCTGCCCGACCGGGACTTCGACGCGGCCGCCCAGGCGCACCTGCTGCGCCGGGTCCTGGCGGCGCGCGCGGACTACGTCGGCGGGTTCGTGGTGGCCACCGAAATCGACCGGCCGGGGACGGGCCTGGCCGAGTTCTGCGCGGAGCTGGGGCGGCCGGTGGTGTTCACCGACGTCGAGCCGTTCGGCTCGGACCACCACTACCCCGCCAACGCGGTGTTCGTCGGCTACTCCAGCGCCGAACTCGGCGCGCTCGCGGGCCACCGGCTCGCCGCCCACCTCGCGCGCGTCCGGCGGCCGCGCGTGCTGGTCGCCGCCGGCCGGGCGCACCCGGACCGGCAGGACCGCTGCGCGCTGGTGCTGCGGGAGTCGCTGCCGGACGTGGAGATCACCGTCGAGGACGGTTGCGCGTTCGACCGACTCCGCGCGTACGAGACCGTGCGCGCCCACCTCCGCACCGGACCCCGGTTCGACGCGGTGTTCTGCACCAACGACGAAATGGCGCTCGGCGCGGTCGACGCGCTGCGCACCGCCGACGCCGCCGACACGGTGGTGGTGGGCGTGGACGGGACGCCGGAGGCGCGGGCCCTGATCGACAGCGGCACCGGTCCGTTGCGCGCCACCGTGGTCCAGGACGCCCACCACCTCGCCGAATCCACCGTCCACGCCCTCGAACGCATGCGGGAGAGGCGCGACACCCCCAAGCGCACCTTCCTGCGGGCCGAGGTGTACCCGACCGTCAGGCCCTGAGCAGGTCCGCGACCTCGTCGTCACCGCACCACTGCACGGCCGTCCGGTGGCGCACGGGATCGCGCAGGTCCGGGTCCGCGCCGTGCCGCAGGAGCCGGCGCACGCTCGCCAGGCGGCGGTTCCCGGCGGCCACGTGCAGCGGCAGGCGTCCCCACCGGGCGTCCGGTTCGTTCACCGGCGTCCCGGCGGCGACCAGCGCGTCCAGCACGTCGAGCCGCTCGTGGTCGGCGGCGAACACCAGCGCCCGCAGCCTGCTCTGCCGGTCGGCCCGCACCGGGTCCCACCCGGCCAGGTCGCCCGCGGCGGCGGCCATCTCCAGGCTGTCCGGCCGCGCTCCGGCGGCCACCAGCACGTCCACCACCTCGGTCATGCCGAACACGGCGGCGTGCTCCAGCGCCGTGCCGCCGGGCACCCCGCCGGAGTCCGGCGCGGACACCGCGTCCACGTCGGCCCCGGCGTCGAGCAGCACGCGGGCCACCTCGGCGTCGCCGTAGCTCGCGGCGGTGATCAGCGGGGTCTCCGGGTCGCCGGGGTGGCCGTCGACGGGCGCGCCGGCGGCGATCAGCGCCCGCGCGAGCGCGCCCACCCCGGTCAGGTCGGGTCTGCCCCGGTCGAACCGGAGCATGGCCAGGTAGCCGAGCGGGTCCGCGCCCAGCCGGTGGTCACGCCACCGGCTCAGCCGCGTGGTGGCGGCCTCGGGGTGCTCGGCGAGCAGCGCGGACAGCCTGGCCACGTCGAGGCTGTCGAGCACCACGCGCCGCTCGACCTCGGCCTTGAGCGCGGCCCAGCCGGGGAAACCGTGCTCACGCGCCAGCGCGAGGTGGGCGGTGGCCAGGGTGACCCGGTCGGAGACCGCGCGCAGCCGTGCGGTCGCCGCCGGGTCGCCGGCGCGGGCGGCGCGCAGCAGGTCCTTGGCCTGGCGGCGCAACTGGTCGAGGTCCGGGTACGGCGGCAGGTCTGCCATGACGCCTCCTGCACGGCCTCGGGGTCCGCGTCCGGGCCGATGGGAGCGTCGGCGGGCCGGTCGGTGCGTGCGGAGGTGGACTCCGTCCTGCCCGCGGACCCGGCGGCACCCTCCAGCGCCGGGTCCGAGCCTAAACCCCCGGGCCGCCCGGCGGTCAGTCCACCCAGTGGCACGCCACCCGGTGCCCCGGCCGGACCTCGCGGACCACCGGGACCTCGGTGGCGCAGCGGGTCTCCCGGCGGACCGGGCACCGGGTGTGGAACGGGCAGCCCGGCGGCGGCGCGGTCGGGCTGGGCAGGTCGCCGGTCAGGATGATCCGCTCCCGGCGGGCCTCGGCCGCCGGGTCGGGCAGCGGCACGGCGGACATCAGCGACCGGGTGTAGGGGTGCAGCGGTTCGCGGTACAGCCGCGTCGACTCCGCCTCCTCCACCAGCCGGCCCAGGTACATCACGCCGACCGTGTCGCTCAGGTGCCGCACCACGGCCAGGTCGTGCGCGATGACCAGGGTGGTCAGCGACAGCGACCGCTTCACGTCCTCCAGCAGGTTCACGATCTGCGCCTGCACCGAGACGTCCAGCGCGGACACCGGCTCGTCGGCGATCACCAGGTCCGGTTCGAGGATGATGGCCCGCGCGATGCCCACCCGCTGCCGCTGCCCGCCGGAGAACTCGTGCGGGTAGCGGTGTTCGGCCGAGCGCGGCAGGCCGACCCGGTCGAGCGCGAGCAACACCTTGTCGTGCCACGCTTTGCGCCCGCCGGGGACCCGGTGCGCCCGCAGCGGCTGTTCGAGGATGCCGCCGACGGTCTGCCGCGCGTTCAGGCTCGCCATCGGGTCCTGGAAGACCATCTGCATCCGCCGCCGCAGCGGGCGCAGCGCGCGCTCCCCCACCGCCGCCAGGTCGGTCCCGTCGAACACCACCCGGCCGCCCGCGACCGGTTCCAGCCGCAGCACCGCGCGGCCCAGGCTGGACTTGCCGCAGCCCGATTCGCCGACCAGCCCGTAGGTCCCGCCGCGCGGCAGGTCGAGGCTGACCCCGTCGACCGCGCGCACGTACTCGGCCGGCCGGTTGGTGATCGCGGTCCGCCGCGCCGGGTAGCGCACCTGGAGGTCCTCGATGCGCACCAGCACCTCGGCCGCGGCCGGCACCGGGTCGGCCGCCGGGCGGTCCACCGGGTGCGTCAGGACCGCCGGCCGGTCGCCGGGGTGCACGCACCGCGCGCCGTGGCCGACCTCGTCCACGACCAGGGGCAGGTCGGCGACCAGGCACGCGGCGTCGGCGAACGCGCAGCGCGACGCGAACGAGCAGCCCTCGTCCCACGGCAGCCGGTCGAACGGCGAGCCGTCGACCGGGGTCAGCCGGGTGCCGCGCGGGGTGTCCAGGGTCGGGATGGACGCGAGCAGCCCCCGGGTGTAGCGGTGGCGCGGCCGGGCGAACAGCTCGGCGGTGGGCGCGGTCTCCACGACCCGCCCGCCGTACATCACCTCGACCCGGTCGGCGAGACCGGCGACCACGCCCAGGTCGTGCGTGATCATCAGCAGCGCCGCGCCCCGGCCGCGCGCGACCCGGGCCAGCAGGTCGAGCACCTGGGCCTGGATGGTGACGTCCAGCGCGGTGGTCGGCTCGTCGGCGATCAGCAGCCTGGGCTCGCAGGCCAGCGCGATCGCGATCATCACCCGCTGCCGCATCCCGCCGGAGAGCTGGTGCGGGTACTGGCGCAGCCGGCGCGCCGCGTCCGGGATGCCGACCTCGTCCAGCAGCCCGGCGGCCCGCTCCCGCGCGGCGGCCTTGGTCAGGTCGGTGTGCCGCAGCAGCACCTCGGTGATCTGCACGCCGATCGGCACGACGGGGTTCAGCGAGGTCATCGGGTCCTGGAACACCATGGCGATGTCCCGGCCGCGCCGCTGCTCCAGTTCGCGCCCGGTCAGCGGCACGCCGTCGAACCGGATGCTCCCGGCCACCGTCGCGGTGCGCGGCAGCAGGCCGAGCACAGCCAGCGCGGTGGCGGACTTGCCGCAGCCGGACTCGCCGACCACCGCGACCACCTCCCCCGCGCCGACGTCGAAGCCGACGCCGTCCACGGCGGGCGGACCGGTCGGGCCGAACCGCACCCGCAGGTCCCGGATCTCCAACAAGTTCGGCACGGTCACCTCGTCGTGTTCTTGGGGTCGAGGACCTCGCGCAGCGCCTCGCCGATCAGCGTGAATCCCAGCGCGGTCACGGCGATGCACACGCCGGGCAGCAGCGCCAGGTGCGGCGCGGTCTCCAGCCGCGCCTGGGCCTTGACCAGCATCCGGCCCCACTCGGCCACGGTCGGGTCGGCCTGGCCCAGGCCGAGGAAGGACAGCGCGGCCACCTCGATGGTCGCGGTCGCCAGCACCAGCGTGGCCTGCACGATCACCGGCCCGACCGAGTTGGGCAGCATCTCGGCGAGCACGATCCGGCGGCGGGACAGGCCCACCGACCGGGCCGCGAGCACGTAGTCCCGCCCGCGCTGGGCGAGCATCGAGCCGCGCAGCAGCCGGGCGAAGACGGGCACCTGCGCCGCCGCGATGGCGATCATCACGGCGAGCGGGCTGCGGCCCATCACCGCCGCCACGCTCACCGCGAGCAGCAGCGCCGGGATGGACAGCAGCACGTCGGTCACCCGCATCGCGACGGTGTCCACCCAGCCGCCCAGCCCGCCCGCGAGCAGGCCGAGCGCCGAACCGACCAGCAGGCCGAGCGCGGTCGCCGTGACGCCGATGGTCAGCGACTGCCGCGCGCCGTGGACGAGCTGGGTGAACAGGTCGGAGCCGAAGCTGTCCAGGCCCAGCAGGTGGTCGGGCCCGGGGCCGGGCACCGACGACGGCGTGATCAGCCCGGCCCACTCGGCGCTGCCCGGCTGGTAGGGGGTGAGCAGCGGGGCGAGCACGGCGACCGCGACGAACAGCGCCACGATCACCGCCCCGACCACCGCCGCCTTGTTCCGGACCAGCCGGCGCAGCGCGCTGCGGGCGGTGCCCGCCGAGGTGCCCGCCGACGCGGTCGAGGACGCGGTCATTGCAGCCTCGCTCTGGGGTCGATGATCGAGTACGAGACGTCGACCAGCAGGTTGACCACCGCGTAGATGACCGCGATGAACAGGATGAAGCCCTGGAGCACGGGGTAGTCGAGGTGGTTGATCGCGGTGAACAGGAATTCGCCGATCCCGTTGAGCGCGAACACCGTCTCGGTCAGCACCGCGCCCGCGAGCAGCGCCCCGGCCTGCAGGCCGATGGTGGTGGACACCGGCAGCATCGCGTTGCGCAGCACGTGCCGCCGCCGGATCACCCCCCGGGCCAGCCCCTTCGCCCGTGCGGTGCGGATGAAGTCCTCGTCGAGCACCTCCAGCACGGCCGCCCGGGTGATCCGGACGATGATCGCCAGCGGGATCGCGCCCAGCGCGAGCGCGGGCAGCACCAGGTGCAGCACCGCGTCCCAGGCCGCGTCCCACTCCCCCGTCAGCACGCCGTCGAGCACGAACAGGCCGGTCGGGTGGGTGGCGTCGAGCCGGACGTCCTGCCGCCCGGCGCTGGGCAGCCACCCGAGCTTGATGGCGAACACCCACTTGAGCAGGTAGGCCAGGAAGAACACCGGGACCACGACGCCGAGCAGCGAGGTGCCGACCGAGAGGTGGTCGAGCACGCTGCCCCGCCGGCGCGCGGCCAGGTAGCCCAGCGGGATGCCGAGCGCGATCGCGAACCCCAGCCCGGCGACCGCCAGCTCGACGGTCGCCGGGAACCGCTCCAGGAACCCGGCGGCCACGTCCTGGCCGGTGCGGATGGACGCGCCGAAGTCGCCGCGCACCAACCGGCCGAGGAACAGCGCGTACTGCCGGGGGATCGACTGGTCGAACCCGTAGAGCCGGTTGACCTGGTCGATGCCCTCCTGGGTGGCCCGCTCGCCGAGCAGTGCCCGCGCCGGGTCGCCGGGCAGCAGCCGCACCCAGACGAACAGCAGGACGCTCAGGCCGAACAGCACCGGCACGACCAGGGCGAGCCGCCGGGCGATGAACGCGATCACGTCGTCAGCCGCTCACCTGGACGGTGTTCCACACCTCGGCGGCCAGCGGGCTGGTCACGTAGCCCGAGACCTTCGGCGCGACCGCGAGCGAGGGCACCGGGTGCGCGACCGGGATGCCCGGCAGCAGCGCCATCACGTCCCGGTTGACCTGCGCGTAGGCGGTGCCCTGCTCGGTGAGGTTGCGCGCGCCGCGCGCGGCGGCGACCGAGGCGAACAGCTTCGCGTCGTCGAAGCCCCACTCGACGGTCTTGCGGCCGAAGAAGATGCCCAGGAACGTGTCGGCGCTGTTCATGATCCCGGTGCCGCCCAACAGGTACAGGCCGTGGCCGGGGTCGGACTTGATCCGCTGGAGGTACTCCGGGCTCCACTTCTCCGGCACGCCCTCGACCTTGAGCCCGACCGCCTCCAGCTGGGACCGGATGGCCACGAACGTGTCCTCCGGGCTGGGCATGTACGGCCGGGAGGTGCCGGTCGGGTAGTTGAACTTCACGGTCTTGCCGGTCGCGCCCGCCTCGGCCAGCAGCGCCTTGGCCTTGGCCGGGTCGTGGTCGTAGGCGGGCACGCCGTCGGCCGCGTGGCCGTTGACGGCGGGCGGGATGAACTGGTTCGCGACCTTGGTGCCGGCGGGCAGGGTCTGGGTGGTGATCGCCTGCTTGTCCAGCGCGTAGGCGATGGCCTGGCGCACCTTGAGGTCGGCCAGCAGCGGGTCGGCCTGGTTGAGGCCCAGGTACAGCACGTTGAACGGCTCGCGCGGCAGGACCTGGAACTTCGCCTCCGCCAGCTTGCCGACGTCGCCGGGCGCGACCAGGTCGTAGCCGTCGATCTCGCCGCTCTGCAACGCCTGCAGCCGCGCGGTGCCGTCCGGGATGATCCGCAGGATCACCTTGTCGACCTTGGCCTTCTCGCCCCAGTAGCCGGGGTTGGCCTTGAGGGTGACCCGCTGGCCCTTCTCCCAGGACTCGAACACGAACGGACCGGTGCCGGTCGGGTGCGCGGTGGAGTACTCGTTGCGCCGCACGTCGCCGCCCTGGCCGGGCTCGTCGGCCTTGAACCGGTTGAGCGCGGCGGGGCTCTGCATGGCGAACGAGGAAATGGCCAGCGCCGGGATGAAGCTGCCGTAGGGCCGGGTCAGGGTGATGGTGGCGGAGTCCTGGCCGGTCTGGCAGCCCCGGTAGAGGCCGTTGGTCAGCGACGGGTTGTCGCTGGTCTTGAACCCGGCGAAGACCAGTTGGTAGAGGTTGCTGATGTTCTCCGCCTGGAGCGGGCCGGTCCAGTTGTGCCAGCGCTCGAAGTTGAAGCACACCGCGTCGGCGTCGAACGGGGTCCCGTCGGAGAACTGGACGCCCTTGCGCAGCTGGAAGGTGTAGGTCAGGCCGTCGTCGCTCTGGGTCCACGAGGTGGCCAGGCCGGGCGCGGGTTCGGCGGTGCCCGGCTTGACCGTGACCAGGCCCTCGAAGATCTGGTTGGCGACCCGCGTGCTCTCGCCGTCGCTGATGAACGCCGGGTCGAGCGCGACGGGGTCGGACGCGGCGGCGAACACGAACGTGCCGGACGGTCCGCCGCCGGCGGCGCCCTTGTCGCGTTCGCTGGCGCACGACGTGACCGCCAGCGCGGCCACGGCGGCCACGGCGATCAGTCTTCGGGTGGTGGTTGGGCTCACGGGTCGTGCCTTTCTCCGGAAGGGTGGATCCCCTGGTCGTCCCCCAGTGGTGTGGTCAGCCGACGGCGGGTTGGCCGTCGAGCTGACCGACGGTGAGTTCGTCCGGGTTCTGCGGGAGGTCCGCGACGGCGGCCCGGATGCCGTCGGTGCCGACGCGGGCGAGCAGGTCGAGCGCACCGAGGTTGGCCTGGAGCTGGGCGGTGCTGCTCGTGCCGAACAGGACCGACGCGGTGCGCGGGTGGCTGAGCACGAACGCGATGGCCAGCTGCGCGGCGGTCGCCCCCAGCGATTCGGCGCGCTCGGCGAACAGCTCGCCGACGTGCTCGGCGTGCCGGGTCATGCCCGACGGTCCGAGCGGGCGTTCGCTGCGCTCGGCGCGGCGTCCGGCGAGCACGCCGACCGCGAGCACGTTGGTCGGCTGGAACACCAGGTCCCAGCGTCGCACGACCTCGGCGAGGACCGGGTCCTCGGCCATCTTGCGGGCGATCGCCGAGTAGGGCAGCTGGAGCACGCTGGGCCGGGGCAGGCCCTCGGCGTCGGCGTAGGCGCACGCCTGGTCGACCTCGGCCGGGGTGGCGTGGTTGATGCCCCAGTACCGGGTGAGGCCCGCCTCGACCAGGTCGGCCATCTCCCGCACGATCGCGGGCATGTCGACCGGGGTGTCGAAGTAGTAGGCGGTGTCGGGGTTGTAGATGACGCAGTCCGCGGCGTCCACACCGGACCGGGGCAGCGAGGCGGCGAGCTGGTCGCGGAAGGACGGTCGCGGGCCGCCGTACCAGAGCTTCTGGGTGTGGAAGTAGTCGTCGCGGGCGATGCCGGCGTCCTCCCGCGCGGCGGCGAACCGCAGGTCGGTCTCGGACACCGGGGCGTCCGGGCGGGCGGCGGAGGTGTAGTGGCCGACGTCGAACCAGGTGATGCCCGCGGCGCGGGCGGCGCGCAGGAGTTCGACGATCTCGTCGTGCGGCATCCGGTCGTAGGTGTGGTACGAGCCGATGCTCAGGGCGGACACCTTCGGGCCGTTGGTGCCCAGGGAGTGGTACCTCATCATGCGGCGGATCTCCGTGCTCTCGCGGTGGTGGCAACCGACGCGTCGACGGCTCTCGGGTCGACGGGGTGTGTCGCAACAGGCTCCGAGGCCGGTCCAGATTTGTCAATATGTTGACGGTCAATTTGTTGACGTTTACGGTGGTGGTTGAATGCCACCACCCCGTCCCGGTGCCGCACGGCGTCGGGCGCCCCTCCGACACGAGCTGGGTCGAGCCATTGCCGAGTGACGAACTGCCGAACGCGCGGGCCGTGCGGGACACCACGATGTGGTCGCTGATCGACGAGGCCGTCTCGGTCGTGCCCGCCCGCGTCGACGGCATCGACGACGAGGCCATGCGACTGTGCATGACCTTGCGCTGCGCCACGGACGTGGTCTTCTACGACCTGTACCGGACGCTGCGACAGGTCGACTCGGTCGCCGCCCCGTCGCTCAAGCTGCTGCTGATCCTGTTCATGTACGGCGAACTGGAGACCCGCGACCTGACCCGGCTGGCCGGGATGAGCCGCGCGGCGACCTCGGCGCTGCTGGACAAGATGGCCACCCAGGACCTGATCGACCGGGTGGAGTCCACCCGCGACCGGCGGACCCAGGTGGTGACCCTGTCGGAGACGGGCCGCGCGGAGTTCGTCGACGCGTTCACCGTCTACAACGAACGCGAGCGCTACTGGGCGGAGACGCTCACCGCCGACGAACGCCACCAACTCGTCGGCCTGCTCGGCAAGCTCGTCAACGCCCGCCTGGACGACGGCAACCTCCGCCGCCGCCAGTGACGGTCGGAGGGGGTCCGGCGCGCTGACGGTCTCCGGTCTGGAACCGTCCACACCGCCCGTCGAGCACACGCCGGACCGCGTCCACCACGATCGCCGTCCCGCGCCCGAACGTCCGAAAAGGACACCAGCGAGCACCGGACCGGGGGTGGACGTCACGGCGGCGGACGGAAGTCCGCGACACCGCCGACGTCATCGACGGCGGTACGGCCAGGCGATCGACGCGGGGTCCTCGGCGACGAGCGCGCACCGGACGCGGGCCGCGTCCTCGATCCGCTGCTGCGCCCGGTACAGCGCCAACGCCTCCTGCCACGCCTCGCGCGCTTCGGCCGGCCGCCCGAGGGCGGTCAGCACGTGGGCGGTGCGGTCGAGCGTGTCGGGGTCGTGGAAGACGTCGCCGAGTTCCCGGTACCCGGTCAGCGCGAGGCGGAAGTAGTGCAGGGCTTCACCCTGCCGGCCGGTGTGGTGGGCGATGTAGCCCAACGTGTCCAGCGCGTCCGCCGCGCCCGGCGGGTGCCGGCGCGTCAGCACCGGGAACGCCTCGACGCAGTGCCGGCGGGCTTCCTCGTAGTGGCCGAGCAGCGCGGCGCACCAGCCGACCGTGACCAGGGTGTCGGCTTCCCAGACCTGGTCGCCGGCCGCGCGGAAGCACTCCAGCGCCCAGGTCGCGTGGGCGTGCGCCGACGCGTTGTCGCCTTCTTGTTCGTGCAGCACCGAGAAGATCCGGTGGGTGCGTCCGCGCGCGCCGGGGTCGGGGGTCGCGTCCAGCGCCCGGCCGAGGTGGACCCGCGCCTCGCCGCACCGCCCGACGCGGACCAGCGCGTTCGCCAGGTGCCGGTGGACCAGGGCGCGCACGGCGGGATCGTCGCCGCAGGCGCGTTCGGCGACCGACCACGCCCGCAGGTCGTCGCGGAGCAGCCCGCGTAATCGGTGGAACGCCGTCGACGCCCATGCCAGCAGCCACGGCGGCCGCTCGGTGCCGACGGCGGCCAGCAGGCACGCGTGCTCGGCGGTGAACCAGTCCAACGCCTCGGCGTGACCGGCCAGGTGCAGCGGCCGGTGGTCCGACGCGGGCAGGTCGACGCGGGCGTCGTGCGGTTCGAGCAGGAGGTGGGCGGCGTGCGCGGTGTGGGCGTAGAACCCGATCACGCGGGACAGCGCCGACGTCCGGTCGCGCGGTGCGAGGTCGCGCTCGGCGTGCTCCCGCGCGCAGGCGCGGACCAGGTCGTGCATCCGGTACCGGGTGCCGTCGCGGACGAGCAGCGACGCCTGTTCCAGGGCGTTGAGCGCGGCCCGGGTGTCGCGGACCGGCAGCGCCGCGAGGCGGGACGCGGCCTCCACGCCGATGTCCGGGCCGGGTGCGACGCCCAGCAGCGCGAAGATCTCGGCGTGACGCGGCGGCAGCGCCCGGTAGGACCAGGAGAGCACGACCGGCACGCTCGCGGCGGGTTCGCCGTCGTCCAGGCCGTCGAGCCCGGCCTCGCGCAACTCGGCGGCCACGGCAGCCAGCGGCAACCCGGGGTGGGCGGCGGCCCGGCCGGCGACGATGCTGAGCGCGAGCGGGAATCCACCGCAGTCGGCGACCAGCCGGGCCACCGCACCGGGTTCGCGGGAGGTGCGGGCCGGGCCGAGCCGCCGGTCCAGCAGGGCCCGGGCGTCGCTCTCCGGCAGCACGTCCAGGGGCACCTGCCGCGCGCCGAACGCGCTGGTCAGACCCAGCAGCCTGCGGCGGCTGGTGACCAGCACGACGCACGTGGCCGAACCGGGCAGCAGCGGTTCGACCTGCGCGGAGTCGGCCGCGTTGTCCAGCAGGAGCAGCATCCGCCGGCCGCTGACCAGGGTCCGGAACAGCGCGGCCTGGGCGTGCTCGGCCACCGGGACGGCCGCCGGCGGCACGCCCAGCGCCCCGAGGAACCCGCGCACCGCGACGGCCGCGGGCACCGGCTCGTCGTCGGGGCTGAACCCGCGCAGGTCGACGTGCAGCACGCCGTCGGGGAACCGGTCGGCGTTGCGGTGCGCCCAGTGCAGCGCGAGCCACGTCTTGCCGATCCCGCCCGCGCCCGCGACGGCCGAGATCACCACCGTGCCGGTGGCCTCCCCGCCCAGCGCGAGGTCGAGGCGGGCCAGGTCGTCGTCACGTCCGGTGAAGTGCGCGGGCGGTGCCGGGAGTTGGCGCGGCACGGGGTGTTCGCCGGGTGTGGACAGGTGCAGGCCACCGTGCAGCACACCGACCTGGACGGCCGTGTCGACCGAGTCGGACGTCAGCTCGTTGCGGTGCCCTGCCGCGTGGTCCGCGTCCCGCCACCCCACCGGATCGATGTCCACGGGGTTCACCGTGGCGTGCTCCGGTGGGTGTGACAAGCGCGGTCGACGGGAATCCCGCCGGGTCACTCCGGGCCGAGCACGCCGTCCCACAGGACCCGTTCCGCTCCTCGCGGGTCCGGCACGACCCCGGACCCGGCTCCCTCCGGGTGGAAGACCATCACCGGCCGGTCGTCGTCGTACGCGCCCCACCCGGACAGCTCGCCCGTGCCCGCGAACTCGACCCACCGGCCGTGCACCTCGTCGGCCAGCTCGGCGGGCCCGTCCTCGACCAGCTCGGCGACGCCCGGCGCGTCGAGGGTGTGCCACACGAACGGCAGCTCCACCACGTGGCACGCGCCCAGCGGGCCGCCGTCGAGGGACGGTTTCGGGGTGCGCCAACCGAACTCGTAGACGTAGGTGGGCGCGTGCCCCTTGCGGGCCTCGGCCACCCGGAGGCTGGGGATCCGGAACAGCCGGTCGGTCATCACCGCCGAGAACACCTCCGCCGGGGTGTCGCGCTGGTAGTGCGCGGTGGTGCCCTCGGCGTAGCGGTCGTAGAGCCGGCCCGGGTCGGGGACGCCGTACACGGCGAGCCGCTCCACCCACGCCTCGGGCGGCGTGCCCTCCCAGTCCTGGGTCAGCACGAAGTACCGGTGCTCCTCGGTGGTGGTGCCGATGAGCAGCGGGACGTCCTGCCCGGCGCCGGCCGCGATGGCGTCGATCGGCCGGGCGCGCACCAGCTCGCCGTCGACCACCGGCACCAGCGACATGCCGCAGGTCTGGATGGTGCTCTCGCCGTACCGGGCGGCGTCGGCGGTGCCGACGACCAGGTTGTGCACGGTGGTCTGCGCCGCGATCAGGTCGGCGATGTCCACTCCGGACAGTCCGGCGGCCGTCGGCTCGACGCCGAGCTGCGCGGCGACCGCCCCGGTCACCAGGGCGGCGTCGGCGACGGTCTCCACCACGTGCGCGGTGCCGCTCTGCGCGATGGCCTTGTGGAACAGCCCCCGGTCGAGCGACAGCAGGGTCAGGATGCTCATCGCGCCGGCCGACTCGCCGAACACGGTCACGTTGCCCTGGTCGCCGCCGAACCGCGCGATGTTGTCGCGCACCCACTCCAGGGCCGCGACCTGGTCGAGCAGGCCGCGGTTGGCCGGGGTGGGCGCGTCGGCGATGTAGCCGAAGCCCTCGACGCCGAGCCGGTAGTTGAACGACACCAGGACCACGCCGGCCTTCGCGAACGCCGCGCCGTCGTACATCGTGCCGCCGGACGAGCCGCGCAGGAACGCGCCGCCGTGGATCCACACCAGGACCGGGGCCCGCCCGTGCACGTCCGGCGTCCACACGTTGAGGTTGAGCCACCCGTCCCCCGGCAGGGGGTCGCGGCCGCTGAGCATCTCGTCGAACGGTCCGCCGACGGGCCGGGGCGCGGGCGGGCCGAACCCGTGCGCCGGCAGCACGTCGGTCCACGGGCGCGGCGGGACGGGCGCGGCGAACCGGTTCTCCCCGGTCGGCGGCGCGGCGTACGGGATCCCCCGGAAGTGCGCGAAATCCGCCTCCACGAGTCCGGAAACCGGGCCGTGGGCGGTCTGGACCGTGATCGTCTCGTTGGGCACGACAGCCATCCTGGTGGGCGGCGCGGGGGTGTGTCTCTAGCTCAACCGGGTGTTCCGTCGGCCCGACCGGCCCGTGCCCCGAGGGGGCTGCGGGGCCACCCGGTGGCGCCGGGCGCGGAGTGGGAGCCCGGTGGACCGGATCCGCCGAACCCGGCTCGTGGAGGTCTGCTCACGTTCCTGCCGGGCGGGTGGCGGTGTCCGGGCGACCCGGGCGCGTGACCGCCGGTTCACGGTGAGTGCCGAACCCCTTGGCGCACAGGCGGATCGACCTCGGGCGGTCGATCCGCCGTGCCCGCCGCCGGATGCGACTAGTGTCGGCGGTGACACTCGACTGCGGGGAAAGGCACGATCATGACCACCCTGGACAAGCGGCCCAACACCGCGCTCGTCGTCATCGACGTGCAGAACGGCGTCATGGCGGGATCGCACGAGCGCGACTCGGTGGTGGGCAACATCGGGAGCCTGGTGGCGAAGGCGCGCCAGGAGGACGTTCCGGTGGTGTGGGTCCAGCACTCGTCCGACGAACTCCCGCAGGGCAGCGACCAGTGGCGGATCGTGCCGGAGCTGGAGCCCGACGCGGCCGAGCCGCTGGTGGCCAAGCGGTACGGCGACTCGTTCGAGGAGACCGCGCTGGAAGAGGTGCTGTCGGGACTCGCGGTCGGCCGGCTGGTCGTGGTCGGCGCGCAGACCGACGCGTGCGTGCGGTCCACTTTGCACGGTGCGTTCGTCCGGGGCTACGACGCCACCCTGGTCTCCGACGCGCACACCACCGAAGACCTGTCCGCGTGGGGCGCGCCGGCCCCTGACCAGGTCATCGCCCACACCAACCTGTACTGGTCGTTCCAGACCGCGCCGGGTCGCACGGCGGCCACCGTGAAGACCGGCGAGGTCGACTTCGCCGGCTGACCGGCCCCGGTGGTCACCGGGTCGTCGCCGCCGGCCGCGACCCGGTGACACCGCGTAGCGTCACGGGCATGACCAGCACCGTGCGCGCAGCCGTCGTCCAGGCCGGGGCCCGGCTGTTCGACACCGCCGACAACCTCGACCGGGCGCAGGAGTTCGTCCGCCGCGCGGCGGAGGACGGGGCCGAGGTGGTGGTCCTGCCGGAGGCGTTCCTCGGCGGCTACCCCAAGGGCCTGGACTTCGGCGTGACGGTCGGGGCCCGCACGGCCGAGGGCCGCGACCTGTTCCGCCGCTACCACGACTCGGCGATCGCCGTGCCCGGTCCCGAGACGCACCGGCTGGCCGCGCTCACCCGGGAGCTGGGCTGCCACGTCGTGGTCGGCGCGATCGAACGCCGGCGCGGCACGCTGTACTGCGTGGCGCTGTTCTTCGGCCCGGACGGCTACCTGGGCCTGCACCGCAAACTCGTGCCCACGGCCGCCGAGCGGTTCCTCTGGGGCCAGGGCGACGGCTCCACCCTCCCGGTCCTCGACACCGGCCGGGCACGGCTGGGCGCGGCGATCTGCTGGGAGAACTACATGCCGCTGCTGCGCACCGCGATGTACGCCAAGGGCGTCGACCTGTGGTGCGCACCGACCGTGGACGACCGCGACGAGTGGGGCGTCACCATGCGCCACGTGGCCCGCGAGGGTCGCTGCTTCGTGTTGAGCGCCAACCAGTACGTCACGCGGGCCGACCAGCCGGCCGACGTGCGCCCGGTGCAGGGCGACGACCCGGCGACCGTGCTGATCGCGGGCGGCAGCATGATCGTCTCGCCGCTGGGCGCGGTCCTGGCCGGGCCGCTGCGCGGCGGCGAGGGCGTGCTGACCGCCGACCTCGACCTCGACGACCTCGCCCGCGCCCGGTTCGACTTCGACCCGGTCGGCCACTACGCACGGCCGGACGTGTTCACGCTCGCCGTCGACGAGACACCCCGGCTGGTGTGACGTCGGCGCAGCGTGGTCCGGCGTGCCCTGGGAGGTCCGCATCTCGGGTCCGCCGACGTCGGTCCGGTGGACGCCTCACGCGCCGGTCGTCGCCATGATCGGTGTCTACAGTGCACGGTGTCCGGCACGGCACTCGACGCGACGGGGGCGACAGGTGATCAGCGTCCACCAGGTGACCACGCAGCGGCAGGTCGACGCACTGCACCGCGCCGACGTGCTCGGGTTCTGCCTGACCCGGACGGCGACGCCGGGCGGGTACGCGATCACCGTCGAGCAGTGGGAGGCGCTGGACGTCCCGGCGCACCAACGAGTCGCGCTGGCGTTCGACCGGACCTCGGCCTACGGGCCGGACGAGGTGCGGGCGCTGGTGGCGCGCACCGGGCCGGACTTCGTGGAACTCCCGCTCGGTCCGGACGACCGGGACGCCCGCCCGGACCTGCTGCCCGTCGCCGGTCGGCCGGTGATCGCGCACGGCCTGTTCGTACTGCCCGACGACCGCCACCTGCTCTCCCGGGAGGACCACCTGGCGGCGCTCGCCGCCGACGGGGTGGCCCTGTTCCGGGTGGAGATCGACTCGTGGCCGGACTTCCCGGCGGCCGGGCGGTCGGCGCTGGACGCGTTCCTCGGCCGCCACCCGTGCCTGGTCGTGGACCGCTTCACCGCGCTCGCCGACTACCCGGCCCGCAACGCGCGCGGGCTGAGCCTGACCCTCGCATCCGCCGAGGGCACCTACGACCGCTCGGACCACACCGTCGCGCTGTCCCGGGCGGCGCGGCTGCTCCGTGCATGATCAGGCCCCCGAGGTCGCCGGGAACCGCTCGAACCGGAACGGTGCCAGCGCGTCGCCCCGGTCCTCGCCCAGCACCTCGGCGGCGACCAGGTCGCCCGCGTGCACGCTCAGCGTCGCGCCGCTGTGCGAGACCGCGAAGTGGAAGTTCGGCAGCCCGACCACGCGGCCCAGCACCGGCAGGCCGTCACCGGGGATGGGCCGCTCCCCCACCCGGACGCTCTCCACGGTCGCCGACCGCAGGCCGGGGTACAGGGCGCGCCCGGCCGCCATCACGGCGTCGACGGCCGCCCGGTCGACGCGGGTGTCCCCGTTCGCCGAGACGCGCGCGGCACCGTCGATCTCGTGGCTGTGCAGCAGCAGCCGCCCGGCCCCGTCCGGGCGGAGGTGGACGTCCGGCGCGTGCACCACGCGGGACACCGCGACCGCGACCGGCGAGGTGTAGACGAGCACGCCGTGCGTGTTGCGCATCGGCAGCGTGAGCCCGGCCAGTTCGGCGATCCGGGCGGCCTGCGGGCCCGCGCAGTCGACCACCGCGTCCGCCGCCAGCCGCCGCCCGGACGCCAGCCGGACCGAGCGCACGGACCCGTCGGCCACGTCCAGGTCGGTGACGGCGTCGTCGCGCACGAGTTCCGCGCCCCGGCCGGCGGCCCGGGACAGCAGGTGGCCGATCAGCCGGGCCGGCTCGACCCAGCCCTCGCGCGGGAAGTAGGCGATGCCGTCGTCGGGCACGGACGCCGGGTCCAGGTCGGGTTCCAGGGCGAGCGCACCGGCCCGGTCCAGCCACCGCGCCTCGTACCCGTAGTCCTGCACGGCGGCCACCTTGCGGCGCAGCACCGCGCGGCCCGCCTCGTCGTCGGCCCACTCCAGGTTGCCGCCCTCGTGGTACCAGTCGCCCTCGACCCCGAGCCTGCGGTGCGCCTCCATGCCGGCCACGCTCAGGTCGTGGTAGGACCGGGGCTGCTTGCCGCAGGAGTTGGTCCACGAGAACGTCGCGCCGGACGTGCCGCCGGCGGGAGCGCCCGCGTCCACGACGGTCACCCGTGCGCCCCGGTCCGCCAACGACGCGGCCACCGCCGCGCCGTAGACGCCCGCGCCGACGACCACCACCTGTCCGACCACCATCACGGCCCACCCTTCTCGGCGTTCTCCGGTCCCCCCAGCCTCGCACCGGGGACCAGTGGCCGGGTCGCGGTCGGCGCGGTGTCCTGCCGGGGCGGTGCGGGCACGGCCAGCGCGCCCGCACCGCGGGCCCGACGCGGTTCGGACCCGCTCTCCGGCGGAGCCGGCCGTTCGGCGAAAGCCATTCGGCCGAACCCGTCGCGGAAACCGGTGAACCGATCCGGTGGACACCCGCCGGATCGGCGGCAATACCGAACCGAGGTCGATTTCGAGAACCCCCTCGACTCGTTCGGAGCAACCGCGAACAGAGCACTGGAATACGACAGTCGGCCAATTCGGACCGCAATCGGCGGTCTGGAATCGCTCCCGTCGTGAAGTTACTTGACCTGCAAAGACTCCCTCTGGACCGGATCATGCGGCCAGCCGTCCCAACTGGCCGCGAACATCCGCAGGCGACCTCGTCACCACTTCGGGTGAGGCAATTCCGCCGGCCGTTCGACCATTCAACCCCAAGACCGAAGGACCGCCCCCGAATTCGGTAACGGGCACTCCGGCCGAGCCGATTCCCGACGTGTGACCAGGGCCGTCAGGGCCCCGAGGGGAGAAACACATGTCATTGCCCGGTACCCGACACAGACCCGGCTGGGCGCGGCTGCTCGCGGCGGCGGTGTTCGCCGCCGTCGTGCCCGTCGTGACCATCACGCCGGCGGCGCAGGCCGCCCCGTCGATCGCGATCACCGACACACCGGCCGGAGCCACGGTCGGCACGCCTTACACGTTCGGCGGCACGGTGTCCGACGACGCCGGCATCGCCGGGGTCGAGGTGTCGTCGGACAACGGCGCCCACTGGCAGAACGCCACGTGGACGGTCGGCCAGACCACGTGGAGCGCCTCCTACACCCCTAAGGCGTCCGGCACCGCGCAGCTGTCCGCGCGCACGGTGGACGCCACGCACACCCAGACCAGCATCACCACCGCCGGTCCGACGGTCGCGCCGCGCGCGTGCCCGTGCAGCCTGTGGAACGACTCCGACGTCCCGGCCAACCCCGACGTCGCCGACTCCTCGGCGCTGGAGCTGGGCGTGAAGTGGCGTTCCGGCGCGGCCGGCTACGTGCGCGGCGTCAAGTTCTACAAGGGCTCGGGCAACACCGGCACCCACACCGGCTCGCTGTGGAACACCGCCGGGCAGCGGCTGGCGACCGGCACGTTCGCCAACGAGACCGCGACCGGCTGGCAGACGCTGATCTTCTCGTCCCCGGTGGCGGTCGCGGCGAACACCACCTACGTCGTCTCCTACCTGTCCCCGACCGGGCACTTCGCGCTCAACTCCGGCTACTTCGGCACGTCGGCGCGCTACCTGGAGCCGCTGACCGGCCTCCAGTCCGGCACCGAGGGCTTCAACGGCGTGTTCCGCGGCGGCGCGGGCTACCCGGACCTGAGCGCCAACGACGCCAACTACTGGGTCGACGTCGTGTGGGCGACCGAGGCGGGTCCCGACACCCACGCGCCCGACCAGCTGTCCACCGCTCCCCTGGCGGGCGCGGGCAGCGTGGGCCTGAGCCCGTCGATCACCGCCGCCTACGACGAGGTGCTCGACCCGACGGCGGTCGAGTTCACGCTGACCGGCCCGGGTGGCGCGGTCGCCGCGCAGACCTCGGTGGTCGGCAGCGGCACCACGGCGAAGCTGACCCCGAACGCCGCGCTCGCCGCCGGCACCACCTACACCGCGTCGGTGCGGGTGAAGGACGTGGCGGGCAACCAGACCACGGCGTACACGTGGACGTTCACCACGGGTGCGCAGCGCCCGGCGGACTGCCCGTGCACGATCTGGGACGACTTCGCCACGCCGACCCAGTCCAGCGCCAACGACTCCGGGGCCGTCGAACTCGGCACGAGGGTCCGCTTCACCGGCCGCGGCGAGGTGCTGGGCGTCCGCTTCTACAAGGGCGTCGGCAACACCGGCACCCACACGGGCACGTTGTGGTCGTCTTCCGGCACGCAGCTCGCGACCGGCACGTTCACCGGTGAGAGCACCGTCGGCTGGCAGACGTTGACGTTCTCCAGCCCCGTGGTGGTGCAGGCCAACACCGACTACGTCGTGTCGTACTACGCGCCCAACGGGCACTACGCGGCCGACCAGGGTGCCTTCAGCTCCACCACGCCGATCGGCTACGGCCAGATCCAGGCCGCGATCGACTCGATCGCGGTGCCCAACGGCGTGTACAAGTACGGCGGCGGGTTCCCGTCCACCGGTCACCTCGCGTCGAACTACTGGGTCGACGTCGTCTACCGCAACGGCACCAACGGCGACCACGTCCGCCCGACGCTGGACACCCGCGCGCCCGCGCCCAACGCCACCGACGTGGCCTTGGACGCCTCGGTCACCGCGGGCTTCAGCGAGGCGATCGACACGACCACGGCGCAGATCCGGGTGACCGACGACGGCGGCGCGTCGCTGTCGGGCACGACCGCGTGGTCCGGCGACCTGAAGTCGGCGACGTGGACGGCGAACGGCGCGTTCACGCCCGGCACGCACTACAACGTCTCGGTGAACGTGGCCGACGTCAACGGCAACGTGATCGCGGCCCCCGTGACGTGGTCGTTCACCACGCAGGCCGTGGAGCTGACCACGGCGTCGTTGTTCAGCACGGCGATCGTGCCGGAGGTGCAGTCCGGCAGCGTCCGCAACGCCCGCGAGCTGGGTGTGCGGTTCGGTTCGCCGTACAACGGCGTGGTGAGCGCGATCAAGTTCTACAAGGGTCCGGGCAACACCGGCACCCACACGGGCTCGATCTGGAACGACTCCGGCACCAAGCTGGCGACCGGGACGTTCACGAACGAGACCGCGACCGGCTGGCAGACGCTGACGCTCGACCCGCCGCTGGTGGTCAAGGCGAACACGATCTACGTCGCCTCCTACACCACGCCCGACGGCGTGTACTCCTACGACCCGGGCTACTTCGACCGGCGCAGCCCGGTCGTGTCGGGTCCGCTGTACACGGCGTCCGGCGCGTACGCGAACGGCCGGTACTCGACGACCACGGGTGCGTTCCCGACCGACTTCTACAGCGGCAACTTCTGGGTCGACGTGAACTTCACGCCCTACGCCGACCAGACGGCCCCGGTGAACACCGGCTACACGCCGTCGAACGACGCGACCGGCGTGGGGGTCGGCAGCACGGTCACCGCGACGTTCAACGAGGCGGTCAGCCTGACCGGCACGAAGTTCCGCGTCGAGACCCGTTGGGGTGTCCCGCTGCGCGGCAACCTGACGCTGGCCAACGACGACAAGACCCTCGTCTGGACGCCGGTAGCGCCCTTGTCCCGCAACAACAACTACCGCGTGTCGGTGGAGGCGTGGGACCCGAGCGCGAACACCGCGGCGACGTTGAACTGGTCGTTCACCACGGGTGACGCGGCGTGTCCGTGTTCGGTGTTCAGCACCGCGGAGACGCCGCAGATCTCGGAGACGGCGGACGGCAACCCGTACGAGCTGGGTCTGCGGTTCACGCCGGCGGTCGACGGCCAGGTGACCGGTGTGCGGTTCTACAAGGGTGCGGGCAACACCGGCACCCACACCGGTTCGCTGTGGACCACGACCGGCACGCAGCTCGCCACCGGCACGTTCTCCGGTGAATCGGCGAGCGGCTGGCAGACGTTGACGTTCGCCACGCCGATCTCGGTCACGGCGGGCACGAGCTACGTCGTGTCGTACTTCGCGCCCAACGGCCACTACTCGCACGACCCGTCGCTCTCCAGCCGCTGGCTGTTCCCGGTGAACACCCCGCAGTTGGGCGGTGTCGGGTCCGTGTACGGCAACGGCACGGGCTTCCCGACGATCGCGACCAACGGCAACTACGGCCCGAACTACTGGGTCGACGTCGTCTTCACCAACTAGGTCACGCCGGAACCCCGGCCGGGCACCGCGCCCGGCCGGGGTTCCGCCGCGTCGGCCGGAGGGGTGCCGACGCGGCGGACCGGTGCGGCCTCGCCGGGTCCGGTGCCCGGCGGTGCCGCCGTGACGGTGGGCCTGGTGCCGTTCGCCCAGTGGACGGGGAGCGCACCGGTCGGTCAGGACCGTTGTCCGGCAACGGGTTCCGGGGCGGTGGGCGTTGTCGGAGGTGGCGCGGTTGCCCGGCGCGGGCGACGACCCGTGGCGACGACTGTTTAAAGCAGTCGCTTGACTTAGCTCCGGTCCGCCGATTCACTGGGTGCCACGTGCACGTCCGACGCGGAGGAGTACGCCCGTGGGGTCCGACGAGGTGCTGAGCTACCCGATTCCCAACCCGACCGCGCTGGAGCCGCCCGAGATCTGGGCCGAGCTGCGGCGGGAGCGCCCGGCGGCTCCGGTGGCGCTGCCCAGCGGCGACCGCGCGGTGCTGATCACCCGCTACGACGACGTCAAGCAGGTGCTGGCCGATCCCCGGTTCTCCCGGCAGCTCACCGCGCCGGGGGCGGCGCGGATCACCGACAGCGCGAGCGGCGTGTTCAACAACGACTCGGGCTCGTCGATCCCGGCCACCGGGGAGGGGCACCGCCGCTGGCGGCAGGCGGTCGGCCGGTGGTTCACCGCCAAGCGGATGTCCGCGCTGCGCCCGGAGATCGAGGCCATGGGCGACCGGCTGGTGGACCGGATGGTGGCGGGCGGGCAGCCTGCCGACCTGAAGGCGGCGTTCGGCTTCCCGCTGCCGGTCTGGGTGATCTGCCGGCTGCTGGGCGTGCCGGACGCCGACCGGGACCGGTTCTCGCACTGGTCGGACGCGATGCTCAACCTCAGCCGCTACTCCGAGGCCGAGCTGGGCGCCGCGCGGGCCGAGTTCGTGCGGTACATGGGCGCGCACGTCGCGGCCAAGCGCGAGCGCCCGCGCGACGACCTGCTCAGCGCGTTGATCACCGAGGGCGCGATGACGGACGCGCAGCTCGTGGCGACCGGGCAGGGCCTGCTGGTGGCCGGGCACGAGACCACGGCGAACATGATCGGCAAGATGATCGGGATGCTGCTGTCCGACCGGTCCCGCTGGGAGCGGCTGCTGGCCGACCCGGCGCTGGTGCGCACGGCGGTCGAGGAGGCGCTGCGGTTCGACGCCAACCCCGGGATCGGCCTGCCGCGCTACCTCACCGAGGACACCGAGCTGTCCTCGGGCACGCTCCCGGCGGGCACGACCGTGATGTGCAGCATGGCCGCGGCCAACCGGGACGACGCGGCGTTCGACCGCTCGGGCGAGATGGACCTGGCGCGCACGCCCAACGCGCACCTGGCGTTCGGCGCGGGCGCGCACTCGTGCCTCGGGCAGGCGTTGGCGCGCACCGAGTTGCAGGTGGCGCTGGAGGTCCTGCTGCGCCGGCTGCCCGGTCTGGCGCTGGCCGTCGAGCCGGCCGAGCTGGCCCCGGTGGTGGGCCTGGTGGTCGGGGGGCTGAGCACCGTGCCGGTACGGTGGTGACCGTGGCGACCGACGTCGACAGGACACCGCGGGCGGAACAGGTCGACGCGACCCGCCGGCAGATCCTGGACACCGCCGAGCGGCTGTTCGCCGAGCAGGGCCTCTACGCGGTGTCCAACCGCCAGATCAGCACCGCCGCCGGGCAGGGCAACAACGCCGCCGTCGGCTACCACTTCGGCACGAAGGCCGACCTGGTGCGCGCGATCGTGCGGCGGCACGCGCTGCGCGTGGAGCAGCTGCGCGCGGCCCTCGTCGCGGACGCCGAGGTGTCGGCGGACCTGCGGACGTGGGTGGGCTGCCTGGTCCGGCCGGTCACCACGCACCTGGCGTCGCTGGGCGACCCGACGTGGTTCGCCCGGTTCGGCGCGCAGGTGGTGACCGATCCGGCGTTCCGGGACATCATGACCGAGGAGGCGCTGTCCACACCGGGCCTGCGCCGCGTGGTGGACCGGATGCACGGCTGCCTGCCGGGCCTGCCGGACGAGGTGCGCCGGGAGCGCGGCGAGATGGTGAGCGCGCTGATGGTGCACGTCTGCGCCGAGCGGGAACGGGCGCTCGCGGACGGCGGCATCACGCCCCGCCCGTCGTGGGAGGAGACGGCCACCGGGCTGGTCGACGCCATCACCGGGTTGCTGACCGCCCCGGTCGTCGGCCTGCCGTGACCGGTCCGCACTGACCGGCGGTCGCGTCCGTTTCGTCACCCGTGGGAACTGCGCGGTCACGCGCTGCCGACAAATCCTAAGTCAGTTGCTTGACTCAATTTCGGACTATCGGTTAGCTGGATCCACGGCACCGACTCCAGGAGGACGCAGTGGCACGCGTGGTGGACACCGGATCCGGCGGCCGGACACCGGGCGCCGGCTTACCCGGGCCGGTCGGCGGGCCGGTGCGCTGATGGCGACGGGGGTCGGGCGGGCGCCGGGGACCCGCGAGTCGATCCTGGTCGCGGCGGAGCGGCTGCTGGCCGAGCGCGGCCCGGCCGCCGTGCCCGCGCCGGCGGACCTGGTCCGCGCGATCGTGGGCCGGCACGAGGAGTCGGTGGAACCGGCCCGGCTGCGGATGCTGGCCGGGATCGGCGAGAGCCGCGAGGTGCGCGACTGGGTGGCGTGCCTGGTGCGGCCGTTCACCGAACACCTCGCCCACCTGGGCAGACCGGCCTGGTACGCGCGGTTCACCGCGCGCGTGCTGGCCGACCCGGACCTGCGGCGGGTGGTGCTGGAACGCGCGGTGGTCGCCGGATCGGTGCAGCGGGTGCTGGACGGCCTGAGCCGGTGCGTGCCCGCCTTGCCGCTGCCGGTGCACCTGGAGCGCGGCGCGATGACGCGCATACTGCTGGCGGAGACCTGCGCGCGGCGCGAGCGCGCGCTCGCCGAGGACGGCCTGCGCGGCAAGACCTGGGAGGACGTGGCCGGCGGCCTGGTGGACACGATCACCGGGCTGTGGCTGGCACCGGTCGCCGGTCGGTGACCGGGGGAAGCGAGGGGAATCCGTGAAGATCAGCGTGGACGAGGACAAGTGCTGCGGGGCCGGGTCGTGCGTGCTGCTCGCGCCGGAGGTGTTCGACCAGCGCGACGAGGACGGCGTGGTGGTGCTGCTGGAGCCGGAACCGGGTGAGCACCTGCACGCCGCCGTCCGCGAGGCCGCCAACGTGTGCCCGGCGTCGGCGATCGCGCTGGGGCGGGCGTGAGCCCGGGGTCGGTGCTGGTGGTCGGGTCGGGGGCGGCCGGCCTGGCGACGGTGGAGGCGTTGCGCCACCAGGGCTTCACCGGCGGGCTGACGGTGCTCGGCGACGAGTCGCACCCGCCCTACGACCGGCCCCCGCTGTCCAAGCAGGTGCTGTCGGGGGCGTGGCCGGTCGAGCGCGCCCACCTGCGCACGGCCGACGCGCTCGACGCGTTGGACGCGCGGTTCGTCGCCGGTGACGCCGCGGTCTCGCTGCACGTGCCGACACGCGCGGTGCGCACGGCGTCCGGGCTGACGTGGACGGCCGACGCCGTGGTGGTGGCGACCGGCGCGCGGCCCCGGCGGCTGCCGGGCGAGGACGGGCCGTGCCGGGTGCACGTGCTGCGCACGATCGCCGACGCGGTGGCGTTGCGCGCGGATCTGCTGGTGGCGCGGCGACTGGTCGTGGTCGGTGACGGCGTGCTGGGCGCGGAGGTGGCGGCGACGGCGCGCGGGCTGGGCGTGGACGTCACGCTCGTCGGTCCGCAGCCCGCTCCCCTGGCGCTGCAACTGGGTCCGCTCGCCGCCGGGGCGTTGGCGGAGCTGCACACGGGGCACGGGGTGCGGTTGCGGCTCGGGGTCGGGGTGGACCGGCTGGTCGGCGACGGCGTGCGGCTCGCGGACGGCGAAGTGCTGGCGGCGGACGTGGTCGTGGTCGCCGTGGGCGCGGTCCCGAACACGGAGTGGTTGTCCGACAGCGGTCTCACGCTCGGTGACGGCGTGGTGTGCGACGCGGGGTGCCGCGCCGCGCCGGGGGTCTACGCGGTCGGGGACGTGGCGCGGTGGGCGCACCCCGCGCTGGGCCCGCTGCGCCTGGAGAACCGGACGAACGCCACCGGGCAAGCCGTCGTGGTCGCGGACAACATCCTTGGCGGACAACGATCTTACGCACCGGTCCCGTACTTCTGGACCGACCAGTTCGACGCGCGGGTCCACGTGCACGGGCTCCCGGCGGCGGCCACCCGGGTGACCGTGGTGGAAGGCGATGTCGAGGCGCGCCGGTTCGTGGCACTGTACGAGAGGGACGGCGCGCCGGTCGCCGTCCTGGGCTGGAACATGCCGAAGCAGGCCCGTCAGCACCGCCGGCAACACCTGGAGGAACAGCCTGTCGCCGCCGGTCCGTAGCCGATCCGGAGGGAAGACATGACGAGCACGTCCGGAGTCCCGCCGTTCCCGATGCCCCGCGCGCAAGGCCGCCCGTTCGACCCGCCGCCCGCGCTGCGCGGCCTCCAGCAGGAGGCTCCGCTGGCGAAGGTGGAGCTGTGGGACGGCAGCACCCCTTGGCTGGTGACCCGTTACGCCGACCAGCGCGCGGTGCTCGGCGACGGGCGGGTCAGCGCCGACATGGCCGACCCGCGCTACCCGAGGCAGGGCCCCGGGATCGGCTCGGCGTTGAGCTTCGTCGGGATCGACGACCCCGAGCACTCCCGGCTGCGGCGGATGATCGGGGCGGTGTTCACCGTGCGCAACGTCGAGGCGATGCGGCCCGCCGTGCAGCGGATCGTCGACGACGCGGTGGACGCGCTGCTCGCCGGCCCGCGCCCGGTCGACCTGGTCGCGGAGTTCGCGCTGCCGGTGCCGTCGCTGGTGATCTGCGCCCTGCTCGACGTGCCGTACGCCGACCACGACCACTTCCAGCGCAACAGCCGCACGGTGGTGAACCGGGGTTCCACCGGCGAGCAGCGCGGCACGGCGATGCGCGCCCTGGCCGAGTACCTGGGCGGGCTGGTGGCCGCGAAGGTCGACGCCCCCGGCGACGACCTGCTGTCCCGGCTGGCGGTGCGGATCCGGGCCGGTGAGCTGACCGTGCGCCAGGCCACGGACATGGCGGTGCTGCTGCTGGTCGCGGGCCACGAGACGACCGCCAACATGATCGGCCTGAGCACCTTGTTACTGCTGCGCAACCCGGAGCAGTTGGCGTTGCTGCGCGACTCCGCCGACCCGGCGGTGGCGACCCGCGCGGTCGAGGAGATGTTGCGGTACCTCAACATCACCCACAGCGGGCGGCGGCGGTTCGCGACGCGCGACATCGAGGTGGCGGGCCAGGTGGTGCGCGCGGGCGAAGGACTGGTGATGCCCAACGACATCGCCAACCGCGACCCCGCCGCGTTCCCGGACCCGGACCGGCTCGACATCACCCGCGACGCCCGGCACCACATCGCGTTCGGGTTCGGCGTGCACCAGTGCCTGGGCCAGCCGCTGGCCCGCCTCGAACTGGAGGTCGTCTACCGGACGCTGTACCGGCGCGTGCCGGATCTGCGGCTGGCGGTGGATTTCGAGTCGATCCCGTTCAAGCACGACGGTCTGGTCTACGGGGTGTACGAGCTGCCGGTGACCTGGTGACCGGCGCGGACCGACCGTCGCCGCGCGTTCACCCGTCGTGACTTCGGGCACGCAAAGCGACCGCCCGATCACGCCTTCCGCGCCGCGCAGTCCACTGGGGAGCCACGGTGGAGTGATCAGAGTAGTTCTACCGAGGGCACGCCGCTCCCGCCGCCTCTAGCCTTCTGGCAAGGGAGGTGGCCCGAGTGGGGACACAACTTGCCGGAGTGGCGGTTCATCTGCCCGAGCAGCAGGTCAGCACGACCGAGGTGGAACGGCGGCTCGCCCCGTTCACGCCGCCGGCGGGACTCATCCACCGGTTGACCGGGGTCGAGTCGCGGCACGTCATGGGCGACCACGAGCAGGCGTCGGACCTGGCGGTCGCGGCGGCGCGGAAGTTGTTGGCGGAGACCGGGACCGCGGCGGGCGAGGTCGACCTGCTGCTGTTCGCCTCGGCCAGCCAGGACATGGTGGAGCCGGCGACGGCGCACATCGTGGCGGCGAAGCTGGAGCTGCGCTGCCCGGTGATGGACGTGAAGAACGCCTGCAACAGCGTGCTGAACGGGATCGAGGTCGCCGACGCGCTGATCGCCTCGGGCCGCTACGCGACGGTGCTGATCGCCAGCGGCGAAGCCCCGTCGCGGGCCGTGCGGTGGGAGGTCGGCGGGCTCACCGAGTTCCTGCGCGCCTTCCCCGGCTACACGCTGTCCGACGCGGGCGCGGCGCTGCTGCTGACACGAGGCGAAGAAGGCGTGCTGGGGTGCGGGTTCACCGCCGACTCGACGCAGTGGGACGTGGGCACCCTGCCCGGCGGCGGCTCGCGCTACCCGCGCGACCCCGAGCGCACCTACTTCGACATGGACGGGGCGCGCCTCAAGGACGCGTTCCTCGGCCTCGGCCGGGGAGTCCTGGACCGCACGCTGGACCGGCTGGGCCTGGGCTGGGACGATTTCGCGATGATCGGCGTGCACCAGGTCTCGCTGCCCTACCTGGACATCTTCGCCCGGCAGGTCGGCGTGCCGACCGACCGCCTGGTCGTCACGCTGCCCCGGCACGGCAACGTCGCCTCGGCGAGCCTGCCGCTGCAACTGGTCACCGCCCGGGAGCTGGGCCGGTGCGGGCCCGGCGACCTGGTGGCGCTGGTCGGGCTGGCCGGCGGCGTCAGCCTCGGCCTGGTGGTGATCCGGCTGTGAGCGCGCTCTGGGTCGTGGTGCCCGCCTACAACGAGGAACGCGGCATCACCGCCACGCTGGACGCCCTGGCCGCGCAGACCGACCGGGACTTCACGCTCGTCGTGGTGGACAACGCCTCCACCGATTCCACAGTGGACGTCGTCCGCGCCCACGCCGCCACCCACCCGGGGCTGCGGGTCGAGCTGGTGCGCGAGGAGCAGAAGGGCACCGGGGCGGCGGCCGACACCGGGATGCGGTACGCGATCGGGCGCGGCGCGCGGTGGCTGGCCCGCACCGACGCCGACTGCCTGCCCGCGCCGGACTGGACCGCGCGGGTCAAGGCCGCGTTCGACTCCGGCCTGCGCCTGGTGTCGGGGCAGTTGTTGCCGCGCCGGGACGAGGGCCTGTCCGCCGGCACCCGCTGGCTGCTGGTGGCGGCCGTCGAGGTAGCCGCGCTGTTCGGGAAGTTCCGGGCCGGCAACCGCGATCCGCGCTACCGCGGCCCGTACGTCATGGCGGCGGGGTGCAACATGGCGATCACCGCCGAGCTGTACACCCTGTCCGGCGGGTTCCCGCGCTCGAAGATCGAGGACCTGCACGAGGACCGCGCACTGGTCAACGCGGTGCGCCTGCACACCTACCGCTACGGGCTGCGCCGGGACGTGGTCGTGCGCGGCTCGTCGCGGCGCGCGCGGGCGTGGGGTCTGCGCCGCACGCTGGCCTGGTACGCCGACCACCGGTACCGGCCCGCCGTGGTGGACATCCGATGAACTGGGAGCGCAGGGTCCAGCTGGCCGCGCACCCCGTGGCGTACCCGCTGGTGCGCGGCGTGGGCCGGATCCGGCCGGTGGTGCGCGTCCCCGGGCTCGGTGTCGTGGTCAGCGATGCCGCCCTGGCCAAGGAAGTCCTCACCGACCCGCACCGGTTCACCAAGACCGGCCCCGGCTCGCCGGCGGACCTGTGGACGCCCGTGGTCGGCCCGACGGTGCTGTTGAACATGGAGGGCGACGCGCACACTACGTTGCGCCGCAAGCTTTCCGGGCTGTTCACCCCGCGCAGCGTGGCCGAGTTGTGCGCGCGGGTCGCACGGGAGCCGATGAAACGGCTGCGCGACGACCTGGCCGCCGGAAGACCGGTCGACCTCGTCGCGGTCGTGCGCCATCTGGTGGGCGCGGTGATCTGCGAGCTGGTCGGCCTCGACCCGGCCGAAGCGGCGCACGCGCACGAAGCCGGCGCGGCGATCACCTCGATGGTCCGCCTCGGCCGCCGCACGCTGACCCCGGGCCAGGTCCGGCACAGCCGAGCCGCCCTGGCCCGGCTGACCGGGCCGGCCGCCGCCGCGTACGCCGCCGGCGACCCGACCACCGTGCCGGGACGGATGCGCGAACTGGGCCTGACCGAGCGGGAAGCGCTCGGCGCGGTCGCGGCGTTCGTGCTGACCGGCACCGAGACGCTGGTCTCCTACGTGCCCCGGCTGGTCGCGCTGCTGCACGACACCGGGTGGCTGGACCGGCTCGCGGCGGACCGCGACCGGGCGGACGAGGTGGTCGCGGAGGCGCTGCGGGTCACCGTCCCCTCGCCGGTCATGCTGCGCAGCGCCGCCGCCGACGCGACCGTGGGCGGCCTGCGGGTGCGGGCCGGCGACCGGGTCGTGATCGCCACGATCTCCGCGGCCAGGGCCCACGGCCCGTTCGACCCCGACCGCCCGCACTCCCCCGCCGTGAGCCGGATCTGGTTCGGCGCGGGCCCCCACTTCTGCCTCGGGATGCCGTTGGCGAACGCGGAGATCCGCGCCGTGCTCGACGCCGTCCTCGACGCCACCCCGCTGTCCGTCGTGGACCGGAAAGCGGCCCGGCGGGTGCTGATCCCCGGTTACGAGAGGCTGGTGCTGCGCCGTGGCTGACGACCTGCTGCTCGAAGTCCTGCGCGCCGCGCGGGAGCACGGCCCGTCACCCGCGCTCACCGACGCGCGCGGTCGCACGCTGACCTACCGGCAACTGTCCGACAAAGTCCTGGGCACCGCGCACCGGCTGCGCGCCGAGGGCTTGCGCCCCGGCACCCGGATGCTGTTCTCGGTGCGCCCCGGCCCGGACGCGATCGTGCTGGCGCTGGGCACCGTGGCGGCCGGCGGCACCGTCGTGTTCATCGACCCCGGCGTCGGACCGGAACTGTTCGCCGGCCGGCTCGACCTGGCCGGACCGGGCTGGGCAGCGGCCGAATCGCTGCTGTACGCGGCCAGCGCGCCGGGCCCGCTGCGCGCACTGGCCCGCCGGCGTGGCGTGCTCCTGCCCGACTACGCCGCGCTCCCGTTGCGGCACATCAGGTCCGGGCCGTGGCTGCCCGGCGTCCCCCTGCGCGCGATCTCCACCCGACGCCTGTCCCGACCGGTACCGGGCACGACGCCACCGGACCCCGACCCCGACCAGGACGCGGTCGTGGTGTTCACCTCCGGCACGACCGCAGCGCCCAAAGCCGTCGTGCACACCAGGGGATCGCTCGGCGCGGCCCTGCGCACCCTGGCCACGCGCTGCGAACTGGGCCCGGACACCCGCGTGCACACCGACCAGATGATGCTCGGCCTGCCCGCCCTGGTCGCCGGCGCGCACTGGACCATGCCGCCCTACGGGTTCGCGCCCTCAGCCGACCCGGCCGCGCTCGCCGCCGGACTGGCGGGCGCGACGCACACGTTCCTGATCCCCGCCGACCTGGCGACCATCCTGGACAGCGGTGTCACGCTGCCCGGCTCGCTGCGGCAGGTGCTGCTCGGGTCCGCCCCGGTGCTGCCACCGCTGCTCAAGCGAGCGCAACGGGCCCTGCCGGACGTGGAGTTCCTGGCCGTGTACGGGATGACCGAGATCCTGCCCGTGGCGATCGCCACCGCCGACGAGAAGATCGTGCACGGCGGCGACCTGCTCGGCCGGCCCCTGCCGGGCGTGTCGGCGCGGATCGCACCCGACGGCGAACTGCTCGTCTCGGGCCCGAACCTGTGCCGGGGCTACCTCGGCCGGCCGCCGCTGACCGAGCACGCGACCGGCGACCTGGCCCGGTTCGACGGCGACCGCCTGGTGCTCACCGGCCGCAAGAAGGACATGATCATCCGGGGCAAGACCAACGTCTACCCCGGCCTCTACGAACCCGCGATCGCCGACCTGCCCGGCGTGGCGGCGGCGGTCCTGGTCGGCGTGCCCGACGAGATCGGCGACGAGCGGATCGTGCTCGCCCTGACCGCGCGCGCCGACGCCGGCCCCGACCTCGCCCACCGCGTGCGCACCGCGCTGCCGGGCCTGATCGACGCGAGCGCGCTGCCCGACGAAGTCGTCGTCGTGGACGAGATCCCGGTGTCCGGGCGGCTGCGCAAGGTGGACCGGTCCGCACTGCGCGAACGACTGGCCCGCTGATGCGCCTCGCGGTCACCGGCGCGACCGGGTTCGTCGGCGGCGCGGTCGCCCGCGCGGCACGCGCGCTGGGCTGGCAGGTGCACGGCTACGGGTCCCGCGACTGGGACATCGCCGTCGGCCCGCTGCCCGACCCGCCCGACGTCGACGCCGTGGTGCACGCCGCCGCCGCGGTCACCGACTGGGGCGACGGCGAACGGATCCGCCGCGTGTGCGTCGACGGCACCCGGCACGTCGCCGAGACCTTCCCCACCGCACGACTGGTGCACATCTCGTCCGCGAGCGTCTACGACCCGTTCGTGCCGACCGTCGACGCACCCGAATCCGCCGCACCCGTCACCCGCTACCTCACCGACTACGCCGCCGCCAAAGCCGACGCCGAACGCGTCCTCGCCGGCCGCCCGGACACCGTCGTGCTGCGACCGCACGCCGTCTACGGACCGGGCGACCCGACCCTGCTGCCCCGGGTGCTCGGCGCGATCCGGGGCCGCAGCCTGGTCGTCGTCGGCGACGGGCAGGCGTTGCAGTCCTTGACCTCCATCGACAACCTGGTCACCGCGACCCTCTCGGCGTGCACCGGCGAACCCGGCGTGTACAACATCGCCGACGCACAACCCGTTGTCCTGCAAGACGCCCTGCACGACCTGTTACGCGAGCGCGGGCTCGACGTCCGCGTCCGACACCTCCCGCTGCGCGCCGCCTGGCACGCCGCCGGACTGGCCGAACGCCTCTGGCGGCTCGCCGGGGCGAGCACCCCGCCCCGCCTGACCCGGTACGCGATCAGCCACCTGGCCCACGAACGCACCCTGGACATCACCGCGGCCCGCGCGGCGCTGGACTACTCCCCCACCGCCACGTCCTTCGCGGGCGCGGCGGACTGGTGACCGGCCAGCGCGTCGCAGATCCACCCCATCGCCGTGCCGATCGGCTCCCGGATCACCGCCGCCGCCACGTCGTCGTACGGCGTCGGGTCCCGGTTGACGACCACCAGGTCCGCACCCGCCCGCACCGCGATCGCGCACAGCGACGCGACCGGTTCGACCTGGAGCGACGTGCCGACCGCCAGGAACACCTCCGACGCCCCGGCGACGACCTGAGCCTGCCCGAGCACGTGCTCGTCGAGGTACTGGCCGAACAGCACCACGTCGGGCTTGAGGATGCCGCCGCACCGAGGACACGACGGCACGCCCTCGCCCCGGGCCAGCACCTGTTCGGTCGACGCGGCCTCACCGCACGCGGTGCACGTGGTGCCCCGCATCGACCCGTGCAGTTCGAGCACCTTCCCCGCCGGCACGCCCGCCCGCTGGTGCAACCCGTCGACGTTCTGGGTGAGCACCCGCAGCGCCACACCCGACCGGCTCAGCCGCGCCAGCGCGTGGTGGGCCGCGTTCGGCTCCGCCCGCCACGCCGCGTGCCCCCGGTAGGACGCCCACAACCCGGCCCGCGCCCGCGCCGACGACAGGAACCGATCGAGCGTGAACGCACCGACGGCCTCGGGGTTCTGCGTCCACACCCCGTTCGCGCCCCGGTAGTCGGGGATGCCGGAGTCCGTCGAGATCCCGGCTCCGGTGAGCACCGCGACGCGCTTGACCTTCCGGCTCCAGTCCACGCCCGGAGCCTAGGCAAGCGCCCCACCAGACCGCGAGCCGATTCCGGCGCGGTCGGCGTCACGGCCGAACCGCGCGACGCCAACGGGTCCGGCCGGGCAGCGCGGGCGTGACGCAGGTCGGCGGACGACGACGACCCCCGGCGGACGGCAGGTCCCGGACGGCGAGCGTCACCAAGTCGTTCGCGGGAGACCGTCCTCGCCTGGTCGGCCCCGACGGCATCGCGTTCGTCGTGGCGACGGCCAGGCCCCGCCCCGACCGGTCGCCGGCGACCCACCGACGACCGCACGGCATCCGCCACCTCCACGGCCGCCACCCCGACACCCTCACCGCCCAACACCGCGAACGAGCACGCACCCGCAGCGAACGCCACCAACGCCGGAGCCGACCCCATGCAGCCCGACCACCCCGACGAACCTGGGGGGTCAGCGCACTAGCCGGCCTGCGGCGCGGCCAGGAGGTCCGCGTGATCGGCCACGAACTGCTCGAACGTGCGGGGTTCGCGGCCGGTCACGTCCCGCACGGCGGTCGTCGTCTCGGCCTGCGCGCCCCGCCCCACCTCCGCGAACAACTCGGCGACGTCGACGGCGAACCCCTCGGGCACGCCCTGGGAGGTGAGCCGGGCCGCGAACTCCTCCGGCGGCAGGTCGACGTAGCGGACCGTCCGGCCGCGCGCGGCCGACAGCAGGCGCGCGATGTGGTGGTGGTCGATCGCCTCCGGCCCGGTCAGCACGAACGTCTCCCCCCACCGGGAGCCGGTGAGCAGTTCGGCGGCCACGGCGGCGATGTCGCGGCAGTCGACGTACGCCACGGGCGCGTCGCCGTAGGAGCCCAGGATGTCGCCGTCCTCGGTGGCCAACGCGGTACCGGTGACGAAGTTCTGCATGAACCCGCCCGGCTGGAGCACCGCCCAGTCCAGCCCGGAGGCCTTCAGGTGCCGTTCGGCCTCCCAGTGCGCGCCCTGCGCAAGCCTGCCGCCCTCGCGCGCCCCGATCACCGACACCTTCACCACGGCCGAGACCCCGGCCCGCACCGCCGCGTCGACCACCGCGCGCTGGTGCCGGGCGATCGGCTGCTCCGCCGGACCCGGCGTGGCACCCGTGCTGTTGAGCAGCAGCCGGTCCACGCCGGCCAGCGCGGCGGCGATCGAGTCCGGGTCGTCGAAGTCGCCCACCGCGTAGTCGCAGCCCAACGCCTCGCCCTTGGCCTCGCTGCGCACCAGGGCCTTGAACGCCACGCCGCGCCGCGCCAGCCCGCGCACCAGCGGCCGGCCGATCGAACCCGTGGCACCGGTTACCAGGATCATCCCCACCCACTCCAGCTAATATCGAGGCTGCCTCGACCTACTACATCGAGGGTGCCTCAACTTGGAGGGGACGTCAATGGCCGACAAGCGCCGCGCCGACGCGCGCCGCAACCGCGAACTGCTGCTGGCCGCCGCCGACGCGGCGTTCGACGAGCACGGCACCACGGCGTCGCTGGAGGCCGTCGCCCGCCGCGCCGGGGTCGCGATCGGCACCCTCTACAGCCACTTCCCCACCCGCCGGGCGCTGATCGGCGCGCTCCTGCACGACCGGCACGAAGCGTTGTTCGCCCTGGCCGGGCGGCTGCGCGAGACCACCCCGCCGACCGAGGCGCTGGAGCACTGGATCGGCGCGGTCGTCGCGCACGCCGCCACCTACCGGGGGCTGGCGACCGTCCTGGCGGGCGGCACCGACGACCCGGCCTCGGAACTCACCGAGGCGTGCCACCGGATGACCGACGCCGGCGACGCCTTCGTGGCGGCGGCCCGCGAGGCGGGGGCGATCCGCCCGGACGTGACCGGCGAGGATGTGTTCGCCCTGATCAATGCGGCGGCATGGCTGCGCGAGCACACGTCGGTCGAGCAGTCCGAGCGGCTGGTCCGCTTCGCGGTGGACGGCCTGGGGACCGGGACCACCGCTGATCTTTGATTCCAGTCAGCACTGACATTATTATGATCACCGCCGCCGACCGGCTCCGGACCGCGCATTCCGGAGTCGGCGGCGCGGACCCGGGTCAGCGGTCGAGGACCACGATCGGGATCAGGCGGTCGGTCTTCTTCTCGTAGTCGGCGAAGCCCGGCGCGTGCGCGACCATGCCCGCGTAGAGCCGGTCGCGCTCGGCGCGGTCCTGGACCACCGAGGCGGTGGCGTCGAACTTCTCCTCCCCCACCTCCACGGTCACCTTCGGGTCGCCGAGCAGGTTGTGGTACCAGCCCGGGTTCTTCGGCGCGCCGCCGTACGAGGCCGCGACCACCAGTCGGTCCCCGTCGCGGGTGTAGACCAGCGGGGTCACCCGCACCGCGCCGGACTTCGCGCCCACGGTGGTGAGCAGCAGCAGGTCACGCCCTTCGAACGGGCCGCCGACGACGCCCTTGTTGGCGCGGAACTCGGCGGCGATCTGGTCGTTGAAGTTGCGGCGTTCCTCGGTCATGCGGAGTTGTCCTCTCGTGGTGGTGTCGTGTGGCGCAGGCCGTCGCGGACGACGTCGATCAGTGGCTCCAGCGGCCCGTCCTCGCGCGCCATGCAGCCGCTCAGCAACGCCTTCACGTCGGCGTAGCAGACGTCCGGCCGGACCGCCCCGGCCTGCTGCGCACGGGCCAGCAGCGCGCGGGTCCGCCCTTGGACGTCGCCGTGCGCGGCGCACCCGTCCGCCAGTTCCCGCGCCAGCCCGCGGTGTGCCGCGCCCGCCCGCACCACGGCCCCGAGGAACGCGAAGAACGCGTCACCCGGGGCCTCGGTCGCGGCCAGGGCGTCGGCCTCGGCCACCAGGTCCGCCGTGAGGGTCAGCAGCACGGCGGCGACCAGGTCGTCCTTCGTGGGGAAGTGCCGGCTGACGGTCCCGGTGCCGACTCCCGCGCGGCGCGCGATCTCGTGCACCGGCACCGACAGGCCCTCGGTCGCGAACACGTGCGCCGCGACCTCCAGCACCCGAGCCCGGTTGCGCCGCGCGTCGGCGCGCAACGGTCGTTCCACCACGCCCTCCGACGGCTAACCGGGACACTCATCCCGATTATACCGAGGGATCCACACCTCTCCCCTGCCGGTCACCCGACCGGGTAGTGCTCGTCCAGCCACTCCGCGAACGACTCGCCGGCGATCACCGCGTCCGGCCCCGGCAGCAGCGCGCCGGAGGCCAGCAGCGCCCGGTCCGGGTCGTCGCCGGCGGGCGCCTGCTCGACCCGCACCGGCACGCCCCGCCGCCCGGCGTACACCCGCACCGCCTCGACCAGCCGGAACTCCTCCGGCCCGGCGATGTCCACCAGCGCCGGCGCGTCCTCGACCAGCGCCAGCTCCACCACCTTGGCGGCCACCGCACGCGCGGAGACCAGCTGCGTGCGCACGTCCGGCACGCGGGCCACCTCGCCGTCGGTGGTCCACTCCAGCACCATCCCGGGGAACTCGTGGAACTGCGCCGCGCGCACCACCCGCACCGGCACCGGCCCCTCGGCCAGCGCGCGCTCCTGCGCCACCTTCCCGGCGTAGTGGCCCGAGGTGAACGGGTCGATGCCGATGATCGAGACCACCACGATCCGCCGCACCCCGGCCACCGCGCCCTCCCGCTGGAGGTTGCGCGCCGACGTGCCGAAGAAGTCCACCAGCACGTCGGTGTCCTGCGAGGGCGCGTTCACCGCGTCCACCACGACCTCCACGCCCACCAGCGCGTCGGCGAGCCCTTCGCCGGTGTAGACGTCCACCCCGGCCGACCGCGTGATCCGCACGACGTCGTGGCCCCGGCCCTCCAGGACACCGACCACGACGCCGCCGATCCGCCCGTTCGCTCCCACAACCGCGACCCTCACCGCCACACCTCCGGATCTCGAAGCTCCCGGAACACGACGAAGCCGGCGGCCGCGGTGTGACAGCGGACCGGGGTGATCACGGTCACGCGCGGCGTGCGGGGACGACCGGCGGCGACGATTGCCCACAACCGAGAACGATCTGCTCGCCGAACGATGCCGACCCCGCCGGGACCTGTCAGCCTGGGCAGGTTCGTTTCCCTCCTCGTGCCCTGGAGGCCGCAGATGCGCGCAGGCGTCGTAGTCGCCGCGCGGCCGGGTGTGGAGGATCTCGCAGTACAGGCCGAGGGGTTGGGCCTGCACAGCTTCTGGCTCAACGACACCCCGATGGTCCACGGCGATCCCTTCATCGCCTTGAGCCTGTGCGCGAAGGCGACCCGTCGCATCAAGCTCGGCATCGGCGTGACCTCGCCGGCGCTGCGCTCGGCCCCGGCCGCCGCGAGCGGGTTCGCCGGACTCAACGCCTTGGCACCGGGCCGGATCATCTGCGGGGTCGGCACCGGGAACACCGCCCGACGCGCCCTGGGCATGCGGCCGACGACGGTGGCCGCGCTGGAGGAGTTCACCGGCGCGCTGCAAGACCTGTGCGCCGGACGCCCGACCGAGTACCGCGAAGGCGACCGGGTCCGCGACATCCGGTTCCTGCACGCCGGGGCGCACGTGAACACCACCGACCCGATCGAGTTCGTCGTGGCCGCGCTCGGGTCGGGAGCCGCCGCCGTCGCCGGTCGGCGCGGCACCGGCCTCATCTCGTTCGGCCTGCTGGATCCCACGGCCTGGCAAGCACTGCACCACGCTCGCCGGCACGCCGCCCGACGCACGCCCCACGACCCCGACTCCCGCACGGACTCCTACGTTGTCACCGCGCTGCACGTCCTCGGCGAGGGCGAAGACCCCCACGGCGACGCGGCCCGGGACGCGACCGGCCACCTCGCCCTGTCGCTGCTGACCTTCGCCGCCGACACCGCCGCCGACGCACCCGCTTTCGCCGACCGTCTCGGTTCCCGGGAACGCGAAGCGGTGCGCGAACTCCTCGACCGGCGCGGCACCACGGCCACCGCGCCGGACCGGCACACCAAGCTCTACCCCGGCTACCTCGGGCGCATCGCACCGCAGGACCGCGACCTGGTCCTGCCCTCGCTGATGGACGCGCTCGCCCTGGTCGGCACCCGTGCCGACCTCCGCGCCCGCATCGCCACCCTGGAACAGGCCGGCGTCCACGAACTCCTCGTCCAACCGGTGGTGGACCCACCCGCCGAGATGGCCCGGCTCGCCGAACTCCTGGCCTGACCGGGCCCGCCGAACAGCACGCACCCGGCCCCCGGGACGAAGGCGCGTGCACCCCCGCTAGAGTGACGAGGTCGGCACGCACCGGATCTGCCCGGTGACCGATCCCGACCGCGGTGTTCCCACCCGCATCCGCACCACCTCCCGGACACGTCGTCCGACCCTCGGAACCACCAGCGTCGAACCGCGGCCTTGCGCCGCCCACGCCCCTCGGACGTGGGCGCGCACAGGCTCGTCCGCCACACCGAGAAACGGAGCGAAAGCCCATGAGCACCACCAGAATCACCAACGGCACCGAACGAGCGCTGATCGAGAACGTGCTCGACCGCAACCGCGAAGCCCTGGTCGAGACCGTGCGCGGCCTCTCCGAAGCCGACGCCCGCCGTCGGCTCGTCGCTTCGCTGACCACACCGATCTCGGTGATCAAGCACGCCGCCGCCGAACGGATCTGGTTCCAACGGTTCTGGGCGGGCCTCGACCGATCCGAGTGCGACGGGTACTCCGAACGCGACGAGGGCACGTTCACCGTCACCGACGACGAGACCCTGGCCGACGTGATCGCCGAGTTCGAGCGCGCCGGCCGCCGGTCGCGCGAGATCGCCGCCCGCTTCGACCTGGACGACACCAAGGACAACCCCCGCGAAGGCACGGTCAGCATGCGGTGGACCCTGCTCGCCATGATCGAGGAGTTCGCGCGGCACGCGGGCCACTGCGACATCCTGCGCGAGCAGATCGACCAGGCCCCGCACCGGAAGGCGAACCCGTGAGCCCGCGCGCCGGGTTCCGGGCCGCCGGCGCGCCGCAACCAGTTCGCACTCCGATAGGTCACCCATTTGCAGGTTGACGCCGATCGGCCTGCCCGTGGGAATATCGTCCGGACGCAACAGCTCGGTATCCGATCCAATCCGGGTAAATCCGCGGGCGTGCGTGGGATCTTCGCCCGAACGCCCCTCCGCAAATGGGTGTGCGCGAAGTCCGGTAGGCACGCCATCGGCCTCCGAAACCATTCGTTCGTGGAGATCCAGTGAGCCATGAGAACTGAGGAGTTCGATTTCGACCCGACGTCCGGGACCATGCCGTCCGATCCCGCCGAATTGCGCGGCAGGAGTCGCGAGAGCGGCCGGATGGTCGTACTGGAACGCGCCACGGCGACGATCGGGCACACCGTGTTCGCGAAGATCTGCGACTACTTCCGGCCGGGTGACCTGCTGGTGCTGAACGACAGCTACATCCTGTCGAACACCTTGTCCTTCCAAGACGACCGGGACGACGGAGAGCACTTCGACCTCACCGTGCACGGCCACGAGCCCGACGGGACGAGCATCGTCCGGCTGGACGACCCCGGACGGCCGACGCCGGGTCGCACCGTGGCCGCGACCGACGACGGCGGACTCTCCTGCACCTTCGTGGAAATGCAGCCCGACGGGCTGTGGCGGGTCGAGTTCGACCCCGTGGACCGGCTCGTGCGCACGCTGGACGAGCACGGCCGCCGGGTGGACGAGACCCTCCACCTGGATCCGACGCACTGGCGAATCGCGCCGCACGCCTACCGCTCGGTCTACGCCACCAGGCCCGGCTCCCTGGAGATCCCGTCGGCAGGTCTGCACTTCTCCGGCGAGTCGCTGGCCCGCCTCGCCGACCTGGGCGTCGAATTCGCTTTCATCACGCTGCACGTGGGGGCCACCGAAACCCTGGCAGTGCGCCACATCAGCGCGGAGGAGATCGAACAGCACGAAGTGCGGTCCGAATTCTTCGAGGTCGGCACCACGGCCGCCGAGCAGGTCAACCGCGCGATGGCGGAAGGTCGGCGGGTCGTCGCCGTCGGCACGACGGTAATGCGCACGCTGGAGACGCTGGCGGTCCACAACGAACCCAAGGCCCCCATCGGTCCGCAACAGGCGTGGACCGACCTCTACATCTACCCCGGCTTCCGGTTCAAGGTGGTGGACGCGCTGTTGACGAACCTGCACCGGCCCCGGTCCAGCCACCTCGTGCTCACCGCCGCGTTCGCCGGCAAAGACCTCGTGATGAATTCCTACGCGGAAATCCTCGAACAGGGCTTCTACGAATTCGACATGTTCGGCGACAGCATGCTCATACTGTGAGGCGTGGACGAGGGAATGGAGGCGTCGACCCAGGTGGAACAGATCGACACCGTGGTGATCGGGGCCGGTCACGCGGGGCTGTGCATGAGTCACGTCCTCCAGCGCGAGGGCCGTGAGCACGTCGTGCTGGAAAAGGCGCGCGCCCTGGAGCAGTGGCGGTCCGCGCGCTGGGACTCGTTCATGATCAACACCCCGGCGGCCTACGCGCGGATGGCGGGGCAGGTCGACGGCCTGCCCGACACCGAGCGCGGCATCCCCCTGGGCGAGATGATCCGCGCCTGGGACGACTGCGTCGCGCGACAGCGCTTCCCGGTCCGGGAGCGCAGCGAAGTGCGGTCGGTCTCGCGGACCGGGGACGGGCGTTTCCTGGTCGAGGTCGGAGGTGTCGACGGCACGCGGCACTACGACGCGCTCAACGTCGTGGCCGCGCCGGGAAATCACCAGTTCCCCCGCATTCCGCGCTGCGCCGCGAATCTCGACCCCGGAGTTCTCCAGCTGCGCGTCGGCACGTACACCAACCCCGCAGCGATCCCGGCCGGCGCGATCCTGGTGGTGGGCGGCGGGCAGACCGGGATGCAGCTCGCCGAAGAACTGGCCGACGCCGGCCGCGACGTGCACCTGGCCACGTCCCGGGTCAAGGGGACGCCGCGCGACCACCGGGGCGAGGACGTCATGTTCTGGCTCGACCGGATCGGCCTGCTGGCGGCGGCGCGGGAGGAGTGCGGGTACCCCGACGAGCGCGACGGCCGGATGCCCATCGTCGGCCACGACCACGCGATCTCCCACCACTCGCTGGCCCGGCTCGGGGTGCGCCTGTGCGGCAGGCTCGCCGACATCGCCGACGACGGGGACACCGCGACCTTCCACGACGACCTCCACGCCAACATCGCTTTCGCCGAACAGGGCTACCGGCAGGTGATCCGCCGGATCGAGGAGTGGATCGCGAGCCGCACGCCCGCCGAGCGCTCCGCGTACCCGCCGCCGACCACCGAGACGACGTGGGAGCCCCACCTCCCGCTCCGGGAATCGACCGCACCCGGCACCCTGTCGCTGCGGGCGCACGGCATCCGCACCGTCGTGTGGGCCACCGGCTGGTCCACCGACCTCGGCTGGCTCAAGATCGACGGGGTCGGCGCGCCGGACGCCTGCGAGACCGCCGTCGACGGCTTCTTCTGGCTGGGTTTCGACGGACTCCGGACCTGCGCCTCGGGCACGGTCTCCGGCTTCCACTCCGACGCGACCCACATCGCCGCGAGGTTGCGCCGCCGCCAGGTGCCGGTCCACGAAGGACCGTCCGGAGTGGACGCCGGATCGGGACGCGGCGGCGGCGCTGCCCGTCCCCACTTCAACGTATAGCCGACCGGGGGCCTTGCGGCAAGCCCCGGTGGGTGCCCCAGAATAGCCCGCCTGAAGCCACGACCTGGGGAAATGGGGATTCGGACGTGCGTTTTCTGTTGACGACGTGGGGATCGCGCGGGGACGTCGAACCGCTGGCGGGGCTCGCCGCGGCGTTGCGCGGGCTCGGTGCGGAGGCGCTGGTCTGCGCGCCTCCGGACGACGATTTCGCGGAGCTGCTGGAACGGGCCGGCGTACCGCTGGTGCCGCTGGGCCCGAGCGTGCGCCCGGTGGTCGCCGGGCCGAAGCCGCCGAACGCCGAGGACGCGTTCCGGCTCGCCCCGGAGCTGGTGGCCGCGCGGTTCGCCGCGCTGGGCGCGGCCGTCGAGGGGTGCGCCGCGGTGTTGGCCACCGGCCTGATGCCGGCCGGTGCGCGGGAGGTGGCGGAGCAGGCGGGCATCCCGTACGTGTACGCGTGCTGCCACATCTTCGGGCTGCCGTCGCGGCTGTTCCCGCCGGGGGCGCGGCCGGGTGCGCCGTCCGCGCCGGACGAGACCGACCACCGGGTGCTGTGGCGGCAGGACGCCCAGCGCGTGAACGACCTGTACGGCCCGGCGCTCGACACCCACCGGGCGGCGATCGGCCTGCCGCCCGTGGACGACGTCCGGGGCCACGTCTTCACCGACCGGCCGTGGCTGGCGGCGGACCCGGCGCTGTGCCCGTCACGGGGCATGACGGACTTCGACCTGGTGCAGACCGGGGCGTGGGTGCTGCCCGACGACCGCCCGCTCCCGGCCGGGCTGGAGGCGTTCCTGGACGCCGGCGCGCCGCCGGTCCACGTGGGCTTCGGCAGCATGGCCGCGCACGCCCCGGAAGGCATCGTCCGGGTCGCCACCGAGGCGATCCGCGCGCTCGGCCGGCGGATCGTGCTGAGCCGGGGCTGGGCCGGCCTGTCCCCGCTCGACGACGCCGACGACTGCTTCGCGGTCGGCGAGGTCAACCAGCAGGCGCTGTTCGGCCGGGTGGCGGCGGTCGTGCACCACGGCGGCGCGGGCACCACGACGACGGCCGCCCGCGCCGGCGCGCCTCAGGTGGTGGTGCCCCGGATCGCGGACCAGCCGTACTGGGCGGCGCGGGTCGCCGAACTCGGCATCGGCGCGGCGCACGAGGCCACGACGCCGACCGTCGATTCGCTGACCGCCGCGCTCACCACGGCCCTGGCCCCCGGTACCCGCACCCGCGCCCAAGCCGTCGCCGGCACGATCGGGGCGGACGGGGCGGCGGTCGCCGCGAAGCTGCTGCTCGACCTGGTCGGGTCCGGGAAAGACCCGGCCTGACCCCGGCCGGCGGTCAGCGCGGCGGCACGTCGAACGCGCATTCCGGCCGTTCCCAGGTGACCTTCGGCGGGCGGGCCGGGACCACGCCGACCCGGCGGGCGCCCATCCGGAGGTAGAAGCGCTCGGCCGGCGGGTGCGACACGACCTTGATCGAGGCGATCCCCCTGGCACGGGCCTGGTCCAGCAGGTGGCCGACCAGCCGCGCGCCCAGGCCCGTGCCCTGCGCCCGGTCCGCGACGAACAGCAGGTCGAGTTCCGGCGGGTCGGTGAACAGGCTGTAGAACCCGAGCACCTCGTCCCCCGCCGCCGCCAGGAACGTCGGGTTCGCCTCGACGTACTCGGCGGTGACCGCGTACTCCCGCAGGATCGACGCGTACTCGCCCCGGTAGGCCGAGCTGTCGCGCATCAGCGCGGTCAGCGTCGCGGCGTGCTCCGGACCGGCCGGCACGATCTGGACGGTGCTCACGCGGCCAGCCTAGCCACGCACCCGACGGGGCCGAGGTCGTGCCGGCCACACCCCGGCCGCTTGCGTTGGACACCCGGGAATCGCCTGGTTAACCTGGCGAACCTGGGTTTCGAGAGACAGGCGAGCACGGTTTTGGGCGGGGAGAACGCGCGGGACGACCTGTCGGGTCGCATGCGGCATCGCCTGGGCGACGCGATCCGCGCGTGCGGCTACCTCCTGGTCGGTTTCGGCACCGCCGTGCTGTCGCTGTTCACCGTGACGCTGCTGCCCGCGCTGGCCATCGTGCTGAGCCTGCTGCTGGTCGGCGTGTTCGCGCTCCCCCGCCTGGCCGTCGCGCTGCGCCTGCTGGTGGGCTTCGAGCGCCGCCGGGTGGCGCGGTACCTCGGGGTCGACCTGCCCCCGCCGTACCGGCCGTTCGAGGGTGCCGCGTCGGTCCGGTTCGCGACGGTGCTCTCCGACCCGGCCAACCGCCGCGACCTCGCCTGGCTGGCGTGCCACGCGGTGCTCGGGATCCCGCTGGGCCTGATCGGGCTGACGCTCTCGCTGGGCGCGGTGATGGGGCTCACGATCCCGCTGTGGTGGTACCTGCTCCCGCCGGAGCTGCCGGTCAGCATGGTCTACCGGATCACGTCGTGGCCCACCGCGTTGAGCGCGTTCGGCCAGGGGATCGGGTACGTGGTGATCGCCGTGCTGATCGCGCCGCCGCTGGCGCGGTGGCACGCCGGGATCGGCCGGCGGCTGCTCTCGCCCGGACGGGGCGGCAAGGCCCGGCTCGCCGAGCAGGTCGCGCGGCTGTCGGTGAGCCGGGCCGCCGCGCTCGACGCGCACGGCATGGAGCTGCGGCGGATCGAGGGCGCGCTGCACGACGACACCCAGAACCGGATCGTCGCGGTGTCGATGCACCTGGGCATGGTCGAGCACGCGTTGCGCCGCGACCCGGCCGGCGCGCTGCCGCTCGTGCTGCGCGCGCAGAACGCCGCGACCGACGCGCTGGCCGGGCTGCGCGAGGTGGTGCGCGGCATCTACCCGCCGATCCTGGCCGACCGCGGGCTGTCCGGGGCGTTGACGTCGCTCGCGTCGCACTCGGGCGTGCCGTGCGAACTGGACGCGGTGGCCGTGCCGCGCGCGCCGATGGCGGTCGAGGCGGCGGCGTACTACGTGGTGTCCGAGGCGCTGACCAACGTGGCCAAGCACAGCGGCGCGAAATCGGTGCGGGTGCGGGTCGCGGGCGAGAAGGGGAACCTGCTGATCACCGTGACCGACGACGGCCTGGGCGGCGCGACCGAGGGCGGCGGCCGGGGCCTGACCGGCATGCGCCGCCGGGTCGAGGCGTTCTCCGGGACGATGTCGCTCACCAGCCCGACCGGCGGGCCGACCGTGCTGGACGTGGTGCTGCCGTACGCGTCCTGACGTCGAGGACGCGCACGTGCCCGGCGAGGCCGCCGGCACCCGGACCGGCCGGCGGCTCCTGCCTCGAAAGCCGTGGGACGTCAGCCCCGGGTCTTGCGCACCACGTCGGCCAGCGGCGTCGCGGGGTGGCCGGTGAGGCGTTCGACGTCGCCGGTCACCTCGGCCAGTTCGCCCTTGGCGATGGCGGTGTAGGTGGACACCCACGCGTCGAGCATCCAGTCCGGGGCCTTGTAGACCTCGCGCGACCGGTACGCCTCGTCGACGGTCTCCCGCTCGTAGACGGCCGGGCGCCCGGTCACCTCGGTGAGGATCGCGGTCACCTCGTCCAGGGTCAGCGCCTCGGGGCCGGTGAGGTTGTAGACCGCGCCCGCGTGCTCCGGCGCGGCCCGCAGCACGGCGACGGCGGCTTCGGCGATGTCGTCCAGCGCCACCACGGAGACCCGGCCGTCCTCGGCGGGACCCCGGATCACGCCGTCCTGGCCCGCCATCGACGGCATCAGGTCGGCGTACATGTTGTCCCGCAGGAAGGTGAAGCCCAGCCCGCTCGCCCGGATGTGCTGCTCGGTCGCGTAGTGGTCGCGCGCCAACGTGAACGTGGCGTCGGGCGACGCGCCGAAGAACGAGATGTAGACCAGGTGCCGCACACCGGCCTCGGCCGCCGCGTCCACGAACGCCCGGTGCAGGTCCACGCGGTCTTCGGTCTCCGGTGCCGACACCATCAGGACCCGCTCGACGCCCTCCAGCGCCGCGCGCACCGCAGCGCGGTCGCCGTAGTCGCCGGCGACGGCCGTCGCGCCCGGCAGTTCCGGCGCGCGGGAGGGGTCGCGCAGCACGAGCCGTTGCGGCACACCGGCATCGGCGAGCCGGCGGGCGACGCGGCCGCCCAGTCGTCCGGTCGCGCCGGTGACCGCGATGGTGGCGTCGGAACGGGTGGGCTGCTCGGTCATGCGGGCTCCCTACGGGTCGTGCGCGGCGGTGTGCCCGACCCGGCGGGCACACCGTGCAGGCTAGCCGCACCGCCCCGTTCCGGCAGGTCCGGTCCACGTGCCGCCATTCCGGCGTTGTGCGGGCCGTCCCGGGTGGAGAACGCTGGAGTGCTCCCCCTCGAACCCGCCGAGAGGAGCCGACGCCATGTCCCGATCAAGGCAGTCGACCGGAGCACTGCTGCTGACCGCCCTGCTCGCGCTGGGCGTGTCGGCGGGACCGGCCGCAGCCGAGAGCAGCGACCCGCCCGACACGTCCAGACCCGTGCCGACCGACACCGCCACCCCCGAACCGCCGACCCCGGAACCGCCCGCCCCCGAACCGGTTCCCGAGCCGCCCGCCCCGGAACCGACGCCCGCTCCCCCGGAACCGGCCCCGACCGCGCCCACCCCGCCCGGCCCCGTCGAGCCGCCGACGCCGGCGGCCCCGCAAGCGGGTGTCGACCTGCGGATCGCGGTGGTGTTCGACAAGCCCGCCTACTACGCCCACGAGCAGATCATCGCGCGGGCGACGGTCACCAACGTCGGCACGGCCACCGCGACCGGTGTGGTCGTCTCGTCGTCGGGCAACCTCGACAACGACTACTGGATCGGCCTGACCCCGCCCGGCGTCACCCTGGCACCCGGCGAATCCGCGGAGGGCCGGGTGGAGGGTTTCGCGAGGACGCCGCGCGGCGACGTGATCCGGCTCGTGGTGTCCACCACGTCGAACGAGCCCGAAGCCACCCCTGAGGACAACGGCCGCACCCTGAGCGCGCCCCTGAGCGTGCTGCGCGGCGACTACTCGGGCGTCGTCTACGGCGACCGCGACGGCAGCGGCGCGTTCGAGCCCGGCGAGGCGCTGGCCGGCTTGGAGATCACGCTGAGCGGCGGCGAGCCGTACAGCACGTACACCGTGACCACCGACCGGAACGGTCGCTTCGAGGCCCGCGGGCTGCCCGCCGGTTTCTACGCGGCGGATTTCGGCAGCGATGACTGGTGGTTCCCGCCCACCGGCTTCCGGATCGACGTGACGCCGCTCCCGGAGGTGCTGATCCGGGCCGCGCACAAGATCGCCGGGCAGCTGACCGCCACCGCCGTGTTCACCAGGCCCGCGTACGCCGTCGACGACGCCGCCGTCATGGCGGTGACGTTGACCAACAGCGGGGAGGCCGCGATCCCCGGGATCCGGGCGTACTGCGAGTCCCCGATGGGCGTGCCGGCCGGCACCGGCGAGCTGGGCGACGAGCCCGGGGCGACGCTGCCCGCCCGCACGACGCGGGTCTACGACATCGCCTACCGGGTGACCGCCTACGCCGAGCGGGCCGGGTACATGGAGGTCCGGTGCACGATCGGCGCGCCGCCGGTGGTCAACGGGTCGGTCCTGGCGCAGGCGGTGGCCCGGGTGCCCGGTGCGCACGCCGACCGCGCGGCCGGACTCCTGGTGCGGCTGCTGCCCCGCGACGACCAGTGCGGCCGGTGCCCGCCGCGGCGGGCACCGGTGCCCGGCGTGAAGGTGTACCTGCGCAGCCAGCTCACCGGACAGGTCGTGGCCCGCTCGGTGAGCGCGGCGGACGGCTACTTCGAGTTCCTGGACCTGCCCGCCGACCTGTACGACTTCGGTGTCGTGGGCCCGTGGAAGGCCCCGGCGACGTTCGGGGTGAGCGCGGGCGACAACGGCGCGTCCCCGGCCTACGTCCACGTCGAGGCCGGTCCGGACCAGCCCGATCCGGACGGCGGGTCCCCGCCGGGCGGTGCGCCCGCGCCGCCCGGTGACGGTCCGGGCACCTCGGGCGCGGCGGACGCGCTGGCCAGGACCGGGGTCGGGGTCGGCCGGCTCGCGCTGTCCGGGCTGCTCAGCCTGGTCGCGGGCGTCGCGCTGGTGATCCGGGCGGGCCGGCGCGCCTGACCGCGTCCCCACCCGGCCGACCGGGTCGGCCGGGCGGGGCGGTCAGCGCTGTGCGGCCAGGTCGGGTTCGGCCGGGGAATCCGCGCGGGGCAGCAGGAACGGGGTGGCCAGCAGGAGGATCCCGGCCAGGGCGATCGCCGGGCGCAGACCCACGACCGCCGCGAGCACGCCCCACAGCGCGGTCAGCGCCGCGATGGCCGCGCTGCTGGTCACGGTCCACGCGGTCAGCGTGCGGGCGACCCGGTCCGCGCCGGTCCGCTCCAGGCGACGGGTGGCCAGCACCGGGTTGAACACGCCCACGCAGGTGACCAGTCCGAACTGGACCACCAGGACGAGCACCAGCCCGGCCCAGCCCGGCCCGACGAACGCCAGGCCGAGCGACCAGCACGCGCGCAACGTCCCGGCGACCCGCAGCACGCGGTCCGCGCCGAACCGCGCCACCAGCGGCCGGGCCAGCCGGGCGCCGACCAGCCCGCCGACGCACGGCAGCCCGAACGCCAGCCCGTACTGCCACGCCGGGAACCCGAGCGGGCCGAGCATGAGCAGCGCGGTCGGCGGCGCGATGGCCATGATCAACCCGTTGACCAGCACGGTGTTGGCGAACAGCGGCCGCAGCTCCCGGTGCCGCAGGACGTGCCGCCAGCCTTCGAGCACGTCGCCCGCCCTCAGCCGGCCGCCGGGCCGCGCCGGGGGTGGCTCGTCGCCGCCGATCGCCCGGATGCCGAACGCCGAGAGCAGGTAGCTCACGGCGTTCGCGGCGACCGCGGCCACCGGCCCGAACACGCCGACGGCCAGCCCGCCCAGCGGCGGCCCGAGCGCGGTCGCCGTCCACGTGGTGGCCTCGAACCGGCCGTTCGCGGTGAGCAGGTCCGGGCCGCGCACCAACGCCTTGAGGTACGCGCCGCTCGCCGCCCGGAACGCGATGTCCGCCGCCGCGACCACCACGGACACCACCACCAACTGCCAGAAACCCAGCCACCCCAGCACGAACGCCACCGGCACGCTGGCCACCGCCGCGAACCGGACCAGGTCGGTGGCCACCATCACCGGCCGCTTGCGGCGGAACTCGACCCACGGGCCGAGCGGCACCGCCACGACCGCGCCCACCGCGCGCCCGACCGCTGCCAGCGCCGCGACCTCGGCCGGCCCGGAGTGCAGCGCGAGGACCGCGACCAGCGTGAACGCGTCGAACGCCAGTCCCGTGCCGATCGCGCTCACCGCGTAGGCCGCCCACAGCCACCCGAACCGCCGGTCCATCCCCCACCTCCGGGAGGGATCCAAGCGGCTCGGGCGGCCGGGGATCAAACAACCGGTCGGACACCCGGCCACAACCGGCGGTTGTGCGGCTAGGGTCCTGCGGCGTGGATCTCGATGCGGTGCGCACCTTCGTCGCCGTCACGGACGCGGGCCGGTTCCAGCAGGCCGCCGAGGACTTGTCGATCACCCAGCAGGCGGTGTCCAAGCGGATCGCGGCGCTGGAGAAGGACCTGGCCGTGCGGCTGTTCACCCGGACCGCGCAGGGCGCGCGGCTGACCGTGGACGGCGAGGCGTTCCTGCCGCACGCCCGCGACCTGCTCGACGCCGCGCGCCGGGCGGCGGCGTCGGTGCGGCCGGGCAGCCGGGCGCTGCGGGTCGACGTGATCGGCCGCAAGCTCGCCCCGGCCGACCTGCTGCGCGACTTCCACCGCGCGCACCCGGAGGTCGAGTTGCACGCGGTGACCCTCTTCGACGCCGACGCGGCGATCGCCGCCATCCGCGCCGGCACGGTCGACGTGTCCTTCCGCGCGGTGACCGCGCTGCCGCCGGGCGTCGAGGCGGTGCGGGTGCTCGACGAGCCGATCCAGCTGCTCACCGGCCCGCACCACCCGTTCGCCGAGGCCGGCGCGGTGACGCCGGCGGACCTCGCCGGGCACCGGATCTGGATGCCGGGCGTCGTCGCGGGCACCGAGTGGGGCGTGTTCTACGAGGAACTATCCGCCGCGTTCGGCTTCGCGCTCGACCCGATCGGCCCGCACTACGGCACCGAGCCGCTGCTGGACGTGATCGCGCGCTCGGCGGAGGTGGCCTCCTTCGTGGGCGACCAGACCCGGATGCTCTGGCCCGCCGAGTACGGCCTGCGGCGGGTCCACCTGCACCACCCGACGCCGGTCTACCCGCACTCGGTGCTGTGGCGGACCGACAACCCGCACCCGGCGCTCGCCGCGCTGCGCGGCTACCTGGGCTCCCGGCCCGCCCTGCCGGACACCTGGACGCCCGCCCGGCTCACCGGCGGCCGGCCGGGCCTGCCGCGCTGAGCCGCTCGCGGTGGGCGGCGACCGCCGCCCGGGTCTGCTCGCCGACCAGGTCGGCGTTGATCTGGGCGCCGGCCGCCGCACCCGCCGCGGCGGCCGCGCCGACCTGCGCGACCAGGTCCGTGGAGTTGCCCGCGACCCACACGCCGGGCACCTCGGTCCGGCCGGTCGGGTCGGCGGGCAGGTGCTCGCCCACCCCGGCCGGGTGCTCGACCGGGCGCAGCCCGATCCCGGCCAGGAAGTCGAGCCGGGCGACCAGGCGCGGCGCGACGGCCAGGGCGTCGCGGGCGACCACCGTGCCGTCGGCGAGCCGCACGCCGACGAGCTGGTCGTCCTTGGACTCCACGGCGGTCACCGCGTCGGCCACCACGCGGATCCCGCTCGCGGTCAGCTGCTCGGCGTCGTCGGCAGCGGGCTCCACCCCGTCGGCGAAGAACGTCACGTCGTCGCTGAGCTGCCGGAACATCAGCGCCTGGTGCACCGACACCGGCCCGCCCGCGAGCACGCCGATCGCCCGGTCGCGGACCTCGTAGCCGTGGCAGTACGGGCAGTGCAGCACGTCGCGCCCCCACCGCTCGCGCAGCCCCGGCACCTCCGGCAGTTCGTCGACCAGGCCGGTGGCCACCAGCAGTCGCCGCGCGCGGACCGCGCGCCCGTCCGCCAAGGTCGCCACGAACCCCCGCTCCGGCCGCCCGTCCTCGGCGAACGCCACCGCCTCGACCCGGCCGGGCACGACGTGGCCGCCGTAGGACCGGACCTCCTCGCGGCCACGCGCCAGCAGCTCGGCCGGCGGCGTCCCCTCCCGGCCCAGCAGCCCGTGCACGCCGTCGGCCGGGGCGTTGCGCGGCTCGCCCGCGTCGACCACCACCACCGAACGCCGTGACCGGGCCAGCATCAGTGCCCCGTTCAGACCGGCGGCCCCGCCGCCGACCACCACCACGTCGTAGCTGTCTCCCAGCTGATCGGTCATCACGACCACCTCCGCGACCACCATGCGGCGGCTTCTCGCGGACCCGCAAACTTTGTTGCCGATCCGGCAAGGCCGGGCGCGCGCTCAGAGGTCGGGCCAGCCCCGCCGGAGGTGGGCGAAGGCGGTGTCCAGCGCGGCCTTCGGGTCGGGTTCCAGGCCCGCGAGGTCCGGCACCTCCAGCACGTACCGGGCGAGCAGGCGCAGGGACAGCTCCGCCGCGTCGCGGCCGGTCTCCTCCGCGATCGCCCCGGCCAGCACCGCCTCGTTGTCGGTCCACAGCCGGCGGGCGTAGGCGCGCAGCGCGGGGGTGCCGACCACGAGCAGCGTGCGCTGCCGGTACTCGGCGGTCTGGTCGGACGCGAACGGCCCGCGAGTGGCCAGGAAATCGCGCAACGCCTCCAGCACCGACGTGCCCGGCGGCCGGTCGCGCACGGCCGCCGTCAACGCCGCCGCGCGCTCGCCGCCGTCACCGAGGACGAGGGCCTCCTTGCCGCCGGGGAAGTGCGCGAACAGCGTCGACACGGCGGTGTCCGCGGCGTCGGCGATCTCGGCGACGGTGACCTGGTCGAACCCGCGTTCCAGGAACAGCCGCAGCGCCGCGTCGGCCAGCGCCTGCCTGGTCGCCGCCTTCTTCCGCTCACGCCGGCCCGGGGCCGAGTTCTCCGCCACGCCGACCAGCCTAACAAAACCCCAAGCGAGTCTGAAGTCATCGTCATTGCGAAATCAGAATGACTCCGACTATCGTTCGTGGGGTGACCAGAGCAGACCCCCCGTGGGACGTCCACCGACTGCCCGCCGCGCCCGGCCGGACCTTCCTGGTGACCGGCGGCAACGCGGGCATCGGGTACTTCGTCGCCGAGCAGCTGGCCGGGACCGGGGCCGAGGTCGTGCTGGGCAGCCGGGACGCGGCCAAGGCCCGGGACGCGATGTCGGCGATCCGCTCGCAGGTCCCCGACGCGCGGCTGCGGCACCTCCCGCTCGACCTCGCCGACCTCCCGTCCGTCGCCGCCTCGGTGGCGGGCGGACCGGACCGGCTCGACGCGGTCGTGCTCAACGCCGGCGTGCTGTTCGACGACCCGCAGCGGCGCGAGACGCCCGACGGCCGCGAACTGATGTTCGCCACCAACCACCTCGGGCACTTCGCGCTGACCGCGCTGCTGGCCCCCGTGCTCGCGCCGGACGCGCGGATCGTCACCACCGGCAGCTTCACCGCGAAAACCGCCCACCTCGACCTCGCCGACCTCCAGAGCACGCGGGACTACCGCCCCAAGCCCGCCTACGCGCGCTCGAAGCTCGCGCAGATGCTCACCGGCTTCGAGCTGGACCGCCGGTTGCGCGCCGCCGGGTCCGCCGTGCGCAGCGTCGTGACCCACCCCGGCGGCGCGCTCGACGGGCTCACCCCGGCCCGGCCGCCCGTCCACGCGGGCCGCTCGCTGCGCACCCTGCCCGCCGGGGTGTTGTTGCACGGCAAGCACTCCGCCGCGTGGACCGCCGTCCGGGCCGTGCTGGACCCGACCGTCGACGGCGGCCAGCTCTGGGGTCCGGCGCTGGCGGGGCTGCGCGGCCGGCCCCGCCGCGAACCGGTGCGCGGCCCGTTCGCCGACCTCGACACCGCCGCCCGCCTGTGGGCCGTCAGCGCCGAGCTGACCGGCACCGACCCCGACTTCCCCGCTCGCACAGGAGAACCCCGATGACCCACCACACCGTCGCGATCGTCGGCGCCGGGCTCAGCGGCCTCACGCTCGCCCGCGTCCTGCACCGGCACGGCGTCGACGCCGTCGTCTGCGAACGGGAACCGTCGCGACACGCCCGAGTCCAAGGCGGGATGCTCGACATCCACGACGACGCCGGGGCCCTCGCCCTGCACGCCGCCGGCCTGCACGACGAGTTCCGCGCCCGGGTGCTGCCCGGCGGACAGGAAACCCGCGTGCTGGACCGGCACGGCGTGGTGCACCTCGCGGAGGAGGACGACGGCAGCGGCGGCCGTCCGGAGATCGACCGGGGGCACCTGCGCGACATCCTGCTGGACGCGCTGCCCGAGGGCGCGATCCGCTGGGGCGCGAAGGTCGCCGCCGCGCACCGCGTCGGCGACCGCCACGAGGTGACCCTGGCGGAGGGCACCCGGTTCACCGCGGACCTGCTGGTCGGCGCGGACGGCGCGTGGTCCCGGACCCGTCGGCTCGTCTCCCCCGCGACGCCCGCCTACACGGGCGTGTCGTTCGTCGAACTCGACCTGCCCGACGCCGACCGCCGCCACCCCGCCGCGGCGGCCCTGGTCGGCGGCGGCATGATGTTCGCGCTCGGCGCGGGCAAGGGCTTCCTGGCGCACCGCGAGTCCGACGGCAGCGTGCACGTCTACGCCGCGCTCACCGTCCCCGAGCACTGGACGGCCGGCGTCGACTTCACCGACGCGGACGCCGTCAAGGCCGTGCTGCTGGACTCGTTCGCCGACTGGGGCGCGGGTCTGCGCGCGCTGATCACCGACGCCGAGGGCGACCTGGTCCCCCGGCCGATCCACGCCCTGCCGGTCGGCCACCGCTGGGACCGCGTGCCCGGCGTGACGCTGCTCGGCGACGCCGCGCACCTGATGTCGCCGTTCGCGGGCGAGGGCGCGAACCTGGCGATGCTCGACGGCGCCGAACTCGGCCTCGCCCTCGCCGCCCACCCGCACGACGTGGAGCAGGCCGTCACCGCGTACGAGGAGGCGATGTTCCCGCGCGCCGAAGCGGCCGCCGCGGAGTCGGCCGCCAGTCTCGTCACCTGCTTCCGCGACGACGCCCCGCAGGGCCTGCTCGACCTGTTCAGCGCGCACCGCTGACCGCGGGCAGGTCGACCGCACCGTGAAAGCCGTGCGGCAGCACGGCGATCGCACCGTCCACATCGGCCCGCCACGCGGCGGGGTCGCGGCCGGGGTCAGACGCTGTCGTCCACGTGGCGCTCCAGCAGCGCGGCGAACCCCGGCGCTTCCTCGTGCACGCCACCGAACTCGTGGTCGTGCAGCCGCACCCGGCCGTCGGGGTCGATGGTGATCGGGTTGCCCGACAGGTCCATCGAGAACACCAGCGAGCGCTCGATCCCCTCGTGCCCGCCCTCGCGGAAACCCAGCGTCAGCTCGGTCACCGTCGTGTTGCCCAGCAACGAGGAGTTGCGGATCCCGTAGACCGACACGCCGACGTAGCAGCCCCCGAACCGGCCGACGAAATCCGCGTAGTCCGGGTCGACCACCAGGCCCAGCCGCGCACCCACCTCGGCCAGCTCGGCAGCGGTCACGGGCACCCCGCGCCCGTACCGCGCCACGGCCCGTTCGAGCCGTCGCACCAGCCCAGGTCCCAACGCCACGGAGCGAGTTTACGGCCCACCCGACCGGGTCGGCCGATCAGCCTTCCGATATCTGGCACCGCCGCCGATCGGGTGGCAGGTTCTCGCCATGGCACCTGGGAAAGCACTGCGCGAGGCCGTCGCGACCCCCGGCACGACTCCGGTGATCGGCGTGTTCGACCTGCTGTCCGCCTCGATCGCGGCCCGGCACTACGACGCGCTGTTCGTGTCGGGCTTCGGTTTCGCCGCGTCGCACTACGGCCTGCCGGACATCGGGTTCATCGCCTGGCCGGACGTGGTGGCGTTCGTGCAGCGGCTGCGCCTGGCCTTCCCGGACCACCACCTGCTGGTCGACATCGACGACGGGTACGTGGACGTCGCCGTGGCGCGGCACGTGGTGCGCGCGCTGGAGCAGGTCGGCGCGTCCGGTGTCGTGCTGGAGGACCAGCGGCGGCCCCGGCGCTGCGGGCACGTGGCGGGCAAGCAGGTGCTGCCGCTGCCCGACTACCTGGCGAAGCTGGAGGCGGTGCTGGAGACCCGGACCGACCTGGTCGTGGTGGCCCGCACCGACGCCACCGACGAACCGGAGATGGTCCGGCGGGCCACCGCGTTCGCCGCGACGGACGCGGACGCGGTGCTCGCCGACGGCATCCCGTCGACCGCCGCGATCCGCCGGGTCGCCGCCGCGGCCGGGCCCAAACCGCTGGTGTTCAACCAGATCGCCGGCGGCAAGTCGCCCGCGCTGTCGCTGTCCGACCTCACCGCGCTGGGCGTCGGCGTGGCGATCTACAGCACGCCGTGCCTGTTCGCCGCCCACCGGGCGGTGGACGAGGCGCTGACCCGGCTGCGCGCCGAGGACGGCCGGCTGCCCGTCGGCTCGATCGGCGTCGCGGAGTCGCAGGGACTGCTGGAGCGGAACCTGGGCCGGCGGCCGGCGCCCGTGCCCGTGCCACGCGGCGGGATCCGACTGTCCACACCTGATCGCGAGGTGCGCCGCAGCGCCACCTAACATCCGTGAGGTGACCTCGGAAACCTCGCCTGACCTGTCCGCCTTGTTCGCCGACCCGGCCGCCGCCCGGCCGTTGTCGACCCCGTTGCCGCCGGGCCGGCTCGTGACCGCCGACGAGGACGGCCAACCCGACCGGCCGCTGCTCTGGCTCAGCGACGACGCGCCCGCGTTCGGCCTGTGGGACAAGCTGCGCGCCGAGCACGCCGACACCGGGCTGTGGCCGCTGCTGCTGGAGCCGCTGGGCAGCGACGAGGACCGTCCCTGGGCGGCCGGCGAGCTGACGCCCAACGACCTCTCCTCGCCCGACGACCACGACGCGGAGGCCGTGCTGGCCGAGTGGTGGAGCTGGGACGAGGAGGACGACGACCACTTCCTCAAGCTGGTCGCGCCGTTCGGCCGCGAGTGGCCGGGTACCTCCCCGCACCTGCCCGCCAAGACCACCCCGGAGCAGGCGGCCCGCGAACTCGCCGACGTCCTGGCGTCGTTCAAGGACAACCTGCGCCTGGGCCTGGTGGCCAGCGGGCGCGGTGCGGACGCGCTGACGGCGGTCGGCTGGACCGGCCCGTTGAACCACGTCAACGACACCGCCGTGATCTCCGCCGTGCTGCGCGGCTGGGAGGACCGGTTCGGCGCTCGGGTCGTCGCGGTCGGTTTCGACACGCTGTACGTGAGCGTCGCGAACCCGCCGACCACCCTGGAGCAGGCGCAGCGGGTCGCCGCCGAGCACTACGCGTTCTGCCCGGACAACATCGACCAGGGCGAGGTCTCCACGCTGGACGAGTACGCGCAGCGGCTCGTCGACGCCGAGGTGTGGTCGTTCTGGTGGGACTAGGTCCCTTGTCGGACAACGGAAGGGGACGCGGGTGACGCGGGCCCGGTGGGACGAGGCGCGGACGGCCGGGGTGATGGCCGGGCTGCGGGCCGACCTCGCCCGCCGCAAGTCCAACCCCAAGGCGGCGTTCGAGCCGCCCGCGTCCCCGTTCGGGTCCACCCCGGACGGTCTGCTCGACTACCGGGGCCTGCGGCTGACCGAGCCGATCCGGCACGCGCGGGTCGCGGACGTGGACTTCGCGGCCGTGACGGTGGCCGAGGGCGGGCAGTTGGACGCCGATTTCACGTCCTGCGGGTTCGACCGAGCCGTGCTGCGCGGCACGTACGTGGGCCGGTCGTTCACGCGGTGTTCGTTCCGCAGGGCGAAGTTGGACCGCTGCCGGCTGCCCGCGACGTTCACCGACTGCACGTTCGCCGGGGCCCGGCTGCGCGGCGTCGTGGCGTCCGGCCGGACCTTCACCCGGTGCGACTTCACCGGAGCGGACCTCAACGGCAGCCACTTCGACCACTGCACGTTCGTGGACTGCGCGTTCGACGGGATCACGACCGGTTTCGCCTCGATGGCCGGCAGCACGTTCGTGGGGCGCGTCGACTTGGCCGTGTTCGCCGACACGGTCCTGGACCACGTCACCGTCCGGGAAGCCTGACGGCCCGGCCGCGCTTCCTCACCGCACCCTCTTCACGGCGCCCGGTCCACCACGGCCCGGTACGCGGCCTCCATCCGCGCCCGGACGGTCGGACCGTCCGGCGCGGGTGCGAGCCGGCTGCCCAGGTGGTCTTCCCGGAGTTCGTCCATGAAGACCTCCCACAGCGGCGGCCCGCCGGCCACGAGCACGCCCGTGCGCGCGGCGTACTCCTCGGCCGCCGGGAGGTGCTGCGCCCCCCAGGCGCTGAGCTGGGCGAAGACCGGCACCAGCTGGATCGCCCGCTCGGTCAGGGCGTAGACGACCTTCTGCCGGTGCGACGGGTCGCCGGACCTGGTCAGCAGGCCGTGCCCGACCAGCACGCCGAGCCGGTCGGCGAGGATGTTGGACGAGATCCGCTCGGGCCCGCCGAGCAGTTCGCGGAAGTGCCGCGCGCCGCCGAAGATCACGTCCCGGAGCACCAGCAGGGTCCAGCGGTCGCCGAAGACCTCCAGCGACAGGTTGACCGGGCACCCCGACCGCACGTCCGTCCGCACCGCTCCCGCCTCCGCACTGGTTGCGTTCCCGAACCAGTCTCCCCTACCGTGAGACCACTTGCAAAACGAGACCAGTTCGAGGAGGACCGATGTCCCTGCCCGACGTGGTGTCCCGGGACGAGTGGCTCGCCGCCCGCAAGGAGCTGCTGGCCCGGGAGAAGGAACTCACCAGGGCGCGCGACCGGCTCAGCGCCGACCGCCGCCGGTTGCCCATGGTCCGGGTCGACAAGCCCTACCGGTTCGTCGGCCCGGACGGCGAGGTCGGCCTGCCCGACCTGTTCGAGGGCCGCTCCCAGCTCGTGCTGCACCACTTCATGTGGACCTACGACATCGACGCCGACGGCCGCGAGCACCCGCGTGACGTCGCCTGCTCCAGCTGCTCCTCGGCCGCCGACGCCATCGCGGGCCTGACCCAGCTGCACGTCCGCGACACCACGCTGGTCGCGGTGTCACGCGGGCCCTACGACAAGATCGCCGCGTTCCGAGCGCGGATGGGGTGGACGTTCCCGTGGTACTCCTCGGCGGGCAGCGACTTCAACTACGACTTCCACGCCACGCTGGACGACCGGGTCGCGCCGGTCCTGGTCAACTACCGCGACGAAGCCGAGCTGGCGGCGGCCGGGCGGCCGTGGCAGCAGGCGTGGCGCGGCGACAACCCCGGCCTGAGCACCTTCCTGCGCGAGGGCGACACCGTCTACCACACGTACTCGACCTTCGCCCGGGGCATCGAGTGGTGCAGCAGCACGACCGGCTACCTCGACCTGACCGCGCTCGGCCGCCAGGAGTCGTGGGAGGAGCCGAAGGGACGCGCCGCCGACCTCGGCCTCCAGGCGGGCGGCCCGCAGATCCGGCTGCCCGACGAGTACGGCGCCTGAGCGGTCAGACGCGCTCGGCGGCCAGCAGCGCCGCCGACCAAGGCGTGGGCACGAACCCGCGCTTCAACGTCAGCAGCTGCACGTTCGCCGTCCACGCCTGGACGCCCTCCAGCCCGGCCAGCGTCTCGGTGGTGAAGCGCAGGACGTCCTCGTTGGTCTCCAGGATCACCTCGCACATCAGCGACTCCTGCCCCAGCATCGCCGTCACGTACCGGACGCCCCGGTGCGCGGCCAGCTCCTCGGCCACCGCCAGCAGCCGGGACGGGGTCACCGACAGCCAGTAGATGATCTCCGCCTCGAACCCCAGCGCCGCCGCCGGGACCAGCGTGATCACCTGCACGCAGCCGCGCTGGTAGGCCGCCTCGAACCGGCGGCGCACGGTGCTCTCGCTGACCCCCAGGCCACCGGCCACGGTCTGGAACGCGGCCCGCCCGTCGTCGCTGAGCGCGGCCAGGATCCGGTGGTCCAGCTCGTCGAGGTCGTCGGCCGCGCACACGTGCGGCTCGGGGCGCGGGAAATCGCCCTTGCCGAGCACGCCCCGGCTCCACTCGTGGTTGGACTTGTAGGTGTGCAGCTCCAGGTCGGCGACGCTGCGCTGGATGCCCGGCACGTTCTGCAGGCCGTTGACCAGCAGCGCCTGCAACGCCGTGCCCTTGGGCACCAAGACCTCGGCCATCAGGTCGTGCGAGCCGGTCACCAGGGCGACGAACCGCACCTCGGGCCGGGCCGCGATCGCCCGCGCCACCTGGATCTGGGTGCCCGCCGCGCACTGCAACCGCACGATCAGCAGGTCGGTCGCGCCGGACTGCTGCGGCACGACGGCGACCCGGACCAGGCCCCGGGCGAACATCTGCTGCGCGCGCCGGGCCACCGTGGTCACCGAGGTGTCCACCAGCGCGGCGATCTCCGTCCAGCTGGCCCGCCCGTTGACCTGCAACGCGGCCACGATCCGGCGGTCCAGCGAATCGAGTTCTTCCATGTCGCCGGACATCATGCCGCAGGCTTGCCCGCCCGCGACAGGAATCCCCGCACCACGGCCTGGAACTCGGCCGCCTGCTCGACCTGGGGCGAGTGGCCGGACTCCTCGAACACCACCAGTTCGGCGTCGGGCACCAGCTCGGCGATGGTCTCCGAGCACGCCGGCGGGGTGATCCAGTCGTGCCGGCCGACGGTGACCAGGGTGGGCGCGGTGATCGTCGGCAGCAGCGGCTTGATGTCGTAGCCCGGCTGGTTCACCGCGAACGCGTAGTTGTGCGTCCGGTACCGGTACGGGGTGCGCGCGACGATCGCGTCCACCTTCGCCCAGTCCAGCTCGTGGTCGTAGAGCGGCAGGATCTCCCGCCAGCAGTCCCGCAGGTCGTCGTCGTCGCGCACGGTCCCGGACATGATCCGGGCCAGCTTGTCTCGGTCGACCTCGACCCGCGAGGACTCCAGGGCGTTGCGGTTGGCGGCCTCCTGGTTCGCGCTGTCGGCCGAGGTGTCGCGCAGGACCAGCGCGGCGACCCGGTCCGGGTAGCGGATGGCGTACTCCATGGCGATGAACCCGCCGTACGAGCCGCCCGCCACCACCACGGTCTCCACGCCCAGCCACGCGCGCAGCCCGTCGACGTCGGCGGCCCACTGCTCGTGGGTGAACGGCGGGTTGCCCTCGCTCGCGCCCGACCCGCGCGCGTCGAACACCACCACGCGGTACTCGTCGGCGAACGGCCCGAACGACCCGCGCGGCTCGGCGAGCGACCCGAGGCCGGGCGCGCCGTGGTGCACGATCATGGTGGGCTTGCCGGGCCCGTCGCCGAGCACCTCGACGTTGAGCCGGTTGCCGTTGATCTCGACCAGCATGTCAGCGTCCAATCGTGATGTCGTCGATGTCGCGCGGGAACCCGGTGAGCCGGCGCGGACCGTCCTCGGTGACCAGCACGGTGTCGGAGATCCGGTAGCCGGCGTGGCCGGGCACGTAGACGCCGGGCTCGCTGGAGAGCACCATGCCCGGCTCCAGCACGGTGGCGTCGCCCTCGGACACCCACGGCGGCTCGTGGAAGCCCAGGCCGATGCCGTGGCCCTGCCGGTGCCGCAGGAACCCGCCCAGCCCGGCGGCCCGGATCACGTCCAGGCACCGGGTGTTCGCGTCCTCGCACCGCACGCCGGGCCGCAGCGCCTCGGTGCCGACGTGCTGCGCCTCGCGCACCACCTCGTAGTAGCGGCGCTGCTCGGGCGTCGGGTCGCCGAGCAGGAAGGTGCGCTCGCTCTCCACGAACCGGCCGCCGACCGCGCAGCCCAGCGACAGCATGAACGGCTCGCCGGCGCGCAGCCGGTCGCCGCCGGGCATCCGGTGCGGCTGCGCCGAGTTCGGCCCGCCGTAGACCAGGCCGCCGGTCAGCATCGGCACGACCACGACGTCCTCGTGCTCGGCGTACATCTTCGCCGCGCCGAACCGGGTCACGTGCCCGGCCAGCTCGGTCTCGGTCGGCAGCTCCCCGCTCTCGGCGACCAGCCGCGCCCCCTCGGCCAGCATCGCGTCGGCGATCCGCGCGGCCTCCTCGTGCAGGGCGACCTCCTCGGTCGTCTTCACCCGGCGCAACCGGTCCACGACGTCGGTCGCCGTCCACTGCGCACTGTCGAAGGTGGACGACAGCTCGGCCGCGCGGGCGACCGAGGTGGACGGCGCGTACCCGGCCCGGCGCAGCGGCCCGACCAGGTCGAGCAGGGCGGCGAACGGGGACCGCCGGCCGGGGAACTCCGGGTAGGCCACGATCTCCGCGCGCACGTCCTGGGCGTGCGCGTACTCCCGTTCCAGGTCCGGCACGAGCAGCAGCACCCCGCCCTCGCGCGGCACGTACGCGGCCACCGGGCGTTCGTTGGGGAAGTGCGAGAACCCGGTGACGTAGGCGACGTCGAGGGCGTCGTCCAGGATCACCGCGTCCAGGCCCGCGGCGTCGAGCCGCGCGCCGATCCGGTCGCGCAGGTCGGTGTGGAAACTCGCGGGCAGCCGTTGGGTGAAAGCCACCGGGTCACCTCGTCTTCGGGTTGCGGGCGTCGTTGTACGCGACCGAGAGCAGGGTTGTGGACACGACCAGCAGCAGGATCGCCAGGGACGGGAACAACGTGGTCCACCAGGCGGTGGTCAGCGAGCCGGACTGCTGGGCGTTGTGCAGGATCGCGCCCCACGACCAGCTGTTCGGGTCGCCCAGGCCGAGGAAGGACAGCCCCGCCTCGGACAGCACCGCGCGCGAGGTCGTCATCACCACCGACACCACGACCACCGGGGCCACGCCGGGCAGCACGTGCTTGCGGATGATCCAGCGGTGCGACCCGCCGATCACGTTGGCCGCCGCGATGAACTGCTGCGGCATCACGGTCATCGCCTGCGACCGGACCACCCGCGCCACCTCGGGCCAGCCGAACGCGGCGATCACGATCACCAGCGTGGTGGCGCTGGGGCCGACCAGGGCGGCGATCAGGATCATCAGCGGCAGCACGGGCAGCGACAGCGACAGGTCGACCAGCACGCCCAGCGCGGTGTCGAGCTTGCGGAAGTACGCCGCCGCGACACCGATCGCGGTGCCCGCCAGGATGGCCAGCACGCTGGCCGCGAAGCCGACCGTGATGCTCATCCGGGTGCCCCACACGACCTGGCCGAACACGTCCCGGCCGAGGTCGTCGGTGCCCAGCGGGTGCCCGCCGGAGGGCCCCAGCAGCACGTCGTCGCTGCTGCCGCTGGGGTACTCGGCGATCAGCGGCGCGGCGATCGCCACCAGCACCAGCACGAGCAGCACCAGCCCGCCCGCGACGCCCAGCGGGTTGCGCCGGAACGCCCGCCAGGTCTGCGCCGCCGTGCTCTCCGACGGCGGCAGCCCCGTCGCGGTCGCCGTCACGGTCCCCGTCGCGGTCTCGGCGGTCATGACGTCCTCACCCTCGGGTCCAGCACGCCGTAGGCGATGTCGGTGAGCAGGTTGGCGACGATCACGGTGCCGGCCAGCACCAGGAACGCCCCTTGGAGCACCGGGAAGTCCAGCCGGCCGACCGCCTCGAAGATGGCCCGGCCGACGCCCGGGTAGGCGTAGATGGTCTCGGTGAGCACCGCGCCGCCGACCAGCAGGCTGAACTGGAGGCCCATCAGCGTGGTGGTGGGCAGCAGCGCGTTGCGCAGGGCGTGCTTCCACACGACCTTGCGCGCCGGCACGCCCTTCGCCCGCGCCAGGGTCACGTAGTCCTCCCCCAGCGTCTCGATCAGCGTGGTCCGCAGGGTCAGCACGTAGGACCCGAGCTGGATGAGCACCAGCGACAGGCACGGCAGCACCAGGTGCGCGGCCACGCTGCCCACCGCGGCGAGCCCGGTGACGTCCTCGTCGATCGCGCCGCCGATGGGCAGCCAGCCCAGCGTGACGCCGAAGACGTAGAGCAGCAGCACGCCGACGCTGGGCACGAACATGGACTGCGCGGTGACGCCGCCCACCTGCACCGCGCGGTCCACCCACGTCCGGGCCCGGGTCGCGGCCAGCACCCCGAGCGGGATGCCGACCACGACCGTGACCACGACCGCGGACAGCGCCAGCAGCAGCGTCCACGGCAGTCGTTCCAGCAGCACGGTGGTCACCGGCTGGTTCTGCCGGAACGAGACGCCCAGGTCGCCCTGGACCAGGTGCACCAGGTACTCCCAGTACTGCACCAGGATCGGCCGGTCCAGGCCGTAGCCCGCGATCAGGTTGGCCCGCAGCTCCTCGGTCATGCCGGGGTCGGCGATGGCCAGCGCCGGGTCGCCGGGCAGCAGCCGGAGCAGGAAGAAGGTGACCGTCACCGCGAACCACATGGTGAGCAGCCCGCGCAGCACCCTGCGGGCGGCGAATCCGACTGCGGCAGTGGACATGGCGCTAGTTCGCCTTCGCCTTGGCCAGCGACTCGGGGTTGACGATCGAGAGCAGCTCGCTGGGCCGCTGCACGAACCCGGACCACTCGGCGCGGTGCGCGAAGGTGAACTTCTCCACGTACAGCACGTTGTCGTAGACCTTGTCGGAGATGATCCGGGCGGCCTGCTGGATCGGGGCCTTGGCCGCGGCCGGGTCGGTCTGCTCCTGGGCCTGCGAGATGAGCTTGTCCAGCTCGGGGTCGCACACGTTGGCGTAGTTGATGAACCCGCCGCACTTGAACGCCAGGCCGAGGTTCGCGGGCGGGTTGTCCATGATCGCCCACGAGCCCGCGTAGATGTCGAAGTCGCGGTTGGTGCCCTTGGCCACGTAGGTGTTGCGCTCCAGGCCCTCCAGCTTGATCTCGATGCCGGCCTCCTTCGCGCCGTCGCGGACCAGCTGCGCCCACTTGGCGATGTTCGGGTCGGCCTGGTCGTAGATCATGCTCAGCGACAGGCCGTTCGCGTGGCCCGCCTTGGCCAGCAGGTCCTTGGCCTTGGCGACGTCGTGCTTGTACTCCTGCGCCGAGGAGTCGGTCCACTGCTTGAGGGTGGGCGTGAGCACCGAGGAGTTGGACGACACGGCCGCGCCCTGCAAGGCGGACTTGCGGATGGCCTCGTAGTCGACGGCCGCCGCGAGCGCCTGGCGCACCTCGACCTTGTCCAGCGGCGCGCGCTGCACGTTGTACTGCATGTGCGCCCAGCCCAGCGACGGGATCTCCACGGTCTTGAGCTTGCCGTCGCCCTGCACGGACTTGGCCAGGGTCGGCGGCAGCGCGTTGGCCACCAGGTCGATCTCGCCGTTGCGCAGCGCCAGGACCTCGGTGTTGACGTCGCCGAAGACCCGGAAGACGACCTGCTCCAGGTTCGGGGTGTTGTTGTCCGCCAACGGGTACGGCGTGACGCGGTCGAGCACGTACCGCTGGCCGCGTTCCACCTTCGACAGCTTGTACGGCCCGGCGGAGACCCAGTCGGCGTCGTTGGCGAACTTCGCCACGCTGGGGGCCTTGCCGAACACGTGCGCGGGCACGACGGCCATCCAGAAGCCGACGTTGTCCAGGAACGTGCCGTCGGGGCGGGTCAGGGTGAACTCGACCTCGGTGGGCGAGACCGCCTTGGCCGAGCCGAACGAGGAGATCAGGCCGGCCACGACGCCGATCTTCTCCTTGGCCACCGCGTTGATGGTGAACACGACGTCGTCGGCGGAGACCGGCTTGCCGTCGGTCCACTTCATGTCGTCGCGCAGGGTGACCTTCGCGGTGGTGCCGCCGGGGCCGTACTCCCAGGAGGTGGCCAGGTGCGGCGTCCGCCTGCCCTCCATGTCCATCGACATGAGCTTGGGGTACATCAGGTTGGTCACCCACGAGTCGGTGCGGCTGTTGCCCACCAGCGGGTTGTAGTTCACCACGTCGGCGGTCGTGCCGATGACGATCCGGGTGGAGCCGGCCTTGCCGGCCGACCCGCCGCCCGACCCGCACGCCGCGGCCGTCACGACCAGGGCGAGCGCGCCGACTCCGGCGATGAGCTTGCGGAGCATCAGTACCAGACCTCCTCTAGGACCCGCATGATGTTGCCCCCCAGGACCTTGGTGATGTCGTCGTCGGAGTAGTCGTGCCGGACCAGCCAGGCGACGATGTTCCAGAAGCACTCCGCCGGGTTCTCCAGCCCCGCCACGTAGTCCACCCGGGGGTGGTCGACGTGCCCGTGCGCCTGCGCGATCGACAGGTGCTGCGCGAACGCGTCGTGCAGGCCGACGTGGTCGCCGAACAGGGTGTCCGGGCCGAAGGCCACGTGGTCGATGCCCACCAGGTCGACGCAGTAGGCGAAGTGGTCCATGACCGACTCGATGGAGTGGCTCGGGTGGTCCGGCGACAGCGTGGTGTGCGGCGCGGCCTCGATGCCGATGACCCCGCCCCGCTCGGCGCACGCGCGGATGACCTCGTCGGGCTTCATCCGGTTGGTCGGCCACACGCCGCGCGCGCCGGCGTGCGTGATGAAGATCGGCTTGGTGGAGTGCGCGATGACGTCCAGCGAGGTCTGGTCGCCGGAGTGGGACACGTCGATGGCGATGCCGAGCTTGTTCATCCGGCGCACGGCCTTCTCGCCGAAGTAGGTCAGGCCGCCGTCGCGCTTCTCCTTCAGGCCGCTGCCCAGCGTGTTGGACTCGCTGTAGGCGATGCCCATCTGCCGCACGCCGAAGCCGTAGAGGATGTCGAGCCGGTCCACCTCGTTCTCGATCATGGTGGCGGCCTCGGTGGAGACCACGAGCGCCATCCGGCCCTCGGCGTGCGCGGTGCGGATGTCGGCGACGTCGCGGGCCACCACCACGTAGTCCTGGTGCGCGAGGTCGGAGAGCCGGGTGCCGATGTCGGCGATGACGTCGGTCCACTTCCAGCCCATCTGGCTGGTGACGCAGCAGGTGCCGTCCATGAAGTTGTCGAACACCGCGGTCATGCCGGAGCGGGCCAGGCCCTCGAACCCGGTGTGCTGGCGGCCGGTGCGGTTGTAGTCGATGGTCTCGCCGATGTCCTCGGGGAAGACCGTCGGGTGGTCGTGCAGCGACACCACGATGTTGTCGGTGAGCAGGCGGGTCACCCGTTCGCGCTGCGCGTCGGACAGGTCGAGGCCGGCGTAGGCGGGCACCCGGTCCAGTTCCGGCGCGAACTTGAACTCGCGGTAGTCCACCCCCGCTTCCAGGTAGTCGTAGGACTGGTAGCCGGTGTAGCGCTGCGCTCGGTCGAGCACGGGATCACCCCTTCGCATCCCCTGGCGCACGGATCCGGCGGGATCGGGCGGCGGGGTGACTGTTGTCGGCAGGATTGACGGGAGATTGTCAAAATCCAGCGCAAGTGTCAACATGTGCCTACAACTTCGGCGCAGATCATCAATTCAGCGCACGAATCCGTCGCACCGAGGAGAGCCGTGTCCGTTCCAGATGCGTCCGCCCTGCGGGTCCGCGGGCTGAAGGTGACCTTCTCCACGCCGCGCGGCACCGTGCCCGCCGTCGCGGGGGTCGACCTCGACGTCGCGCCGGGCGAGGTGGTGGCCCTGCTCGGCGAGTCCGGCTCGGGCAAGTCGGTGACCGCGCGGGCGGTGATGGGCCTGCTCGGCCCGGCCGCCGAGGTCTCCGCCGACGAGCTGTCGCTCGCGGGCGCGGACCTGCTGACGATGCCCGCCGAACAGCTGCGCGCGCGGCGCGGCAAAGACCTGACCCTGGTGTTCCAGGACGCGCTGTCCGCGCTGAACCCCGTGCTGTCCATCGAGGACCAGCTCGGCGAGCTGTTCCGGGTGCACCGGGGGGCGTCCCGGCGGGCGGCCCGCGCCGAGTCCGTCGAGCTGCTCCGGCTGGTCGGCATCCCCGCGCCGGACAAGCGGGTCAAGGACTACCCGCACCAGTTCTCCGGCGGGATGCGGCAGCGCATCCTGATCGCCATGGCGGTCGCGCTCGGCCCCCGGCTGCTCATCGCCGACGAGCCGACCACCGCGCTGGACGTGACCGTGCAGGCCCAGATCCTGCGCCTGCTCGACCGGCTGCGCACCGAGCTGGGCATGGGCGTCCTGCTGATCACGCACGACCTGGGCGTGGCCGCCGAGATCGCCGACCGGATCGCGGTGATGTACGCCGGGCGGGTCGTGGAGACCGGCACCGCCGCCGACGTGCTCGACGCGCCGAACCACCCGTACACCGAGGCGCTGCTGGCCTCCGTCCCGGACGCCGAGGCCGTGGGCGGCGAGCTGCGGGCGATCCCCGGCGCGCCGCCCAACCTGCTCGCGCTGCCCTCCGGGTGCGCGTTCCACCCGCGCTGCGCCCGCGCCACCGACACCTGCCGGTCCGCGCGACCGCTGCCCCGGTCGTTCGCCGAGGGCCGCACCGCCGCCTGCCACCACGCCGAGGAGCTGCGCCGTGTCCGCCTCTGACGAGCCGATCCTGACCGCCACCGGGCTGCGCAAGACCTACCGGGCGGGCCGCGCGCGGGTCAGCGCCGTGGACGACGTCGCGCTGACCCTCGCGCGCGGCGAGACGCTCGGCGTGGTCGGCGAGTCCGGCTGCGGCAAGTCCACCCTGGCCCGGCTGCTGGTCGGGCTGGAACGCCCGGACAGCGGCGAGGTGCGGTTCGCGGGCCGGCCGCTGACCGGGCTGCGCGGCGCGGCCCGCCGGGCGCAGCGCCGCCAGGTGCAGATGGTCTTCCAGGACCCGCTGACCTCGCTGAACCCGAGGCTGCCAGTGCTCGACCTGGTCGCCGAACCGCTCGACGTGCACCGGCTGGCCAGGGGCGCGGCCCGCCGCGACCGCGTGGCCGAACTGCTCGACCTGGTCGGGCTGGCCCCGGAGATGATGAACCGGTACCCGCACGAGTTCTCCGGCGGGCAGCGGCAGCGCATCGGCATCGCGCGGGCGCTGGCCACCGAGCCGTCCGTGATCGTGTGCGACGAGCCGGTCTCGGCGCTGGACGTGTCGGTGCAGGCGCAGGTGGTGAACCTGTTGGCGGGCTTGCAGAAGCGGCTCGGCATCGGCCTGGTGTTCATCGCCCACGACCTGGCCGTGGTGCGGCACGTCTCGCACCGGGTCGCGGTGATGTACCTGGGCCGGCTGGCCGAGATGGGCGAGGTGTCGACGGTCTACGACCACCCGGCGCACCCGTACACCCGCGCCCTGCTGTCCGCCGCCCCGATCCGCCACCCGCGCGACCGCGACCGGGACCGCGAGGTGCTGGGCGGCGACCCGCCGAGCCCGGTCTCCCCGCCGTCGGGCTGCCGCTTCCACACCCGCTGCCCGCTCGCCCGGCCGTCGTGCGGGACGGACCTGCCGGTGCTGCGCGACCTCGGTGCCGACCGCGTGGCGGCGTGCCACTTCGCCGAACAGGTGCTCGCCGGCTGACCGCCCGCCCCCGCACCCGCCAGGGCCCGTCCTCGACAGCCGGATGGTGGGGGGTGGCGAGGTCGACGGTGCGGTCGAAGACCGGCGGGCGTCCGCCGTCGCGGCCCGTGCGCGAGCGGTCGGCCTTCCGGTCCCCGTGCAGGCCGTCACCCACGACCCGCACCGCTCCGGCAGATCCCGCCACGCCACAACGGTCTCCGTCTTGAACGGCATCCCGTCGACCACCCGACGGTCGTCCACCCCGAGGACTGCTTTCACCCCTGGGGACGGGAAGAAGCGACTCGACTAGCGCGGCGGCAGTTCGACCTCGGTCTCCTCGGGGCTCGCGGGATCCGGGCGGTAGGTGCACCGCAAGCCGTCGGTGAACACGTTGTAGGAACCCGCCACGGACGGCGCGGCGGTCGGGCCGCGGCCGGCGCACTCGTCGGCCGCGACGCGCCCCAGCGCGTACCAGGCCAGGAACCCGCTCACCAGCACGCCCACGAGCAGCGCGACCGCCGCCGCCCGGTACACCCGCGCCCACAGCACGGCGATCAGCACGGACAACGCCGCCACGAGCACCCACGCCCCGGCCATGACCAGTCGGAGCCCGGATTCCCGGTGCAGCACGGCGTAGAGGACGAACGCGGCCAACGCGTTCAACAACACCACGACCGCCACGATGTGCAGCGCCCTCGCCCGTCCGGTCAGCACGGCACGCAGGCTAACAGCGGACCGGTCGCGCTCCCCCGGCTTCGCGGACGTTGCGGGACCGCGACCACGCCGGATATACATGCAGACATAGCCATGTGTTGATGGGATTGGGGTCGGCGGGTGCGCACGATCGAACAGCGGGCAGCGGAATTCGAGCGGGTGTGCGGGCGCGGCGAGGTCGCCGGCGTCCGGTACTACACCGCCGGGCACGGGGACGCCGTCCTGCTGCTGCCCGGCGGCGCGGGGATCGGCATCGGCTGGCTCGACCTGCTCCCGGCGCTGAGCGGGGACCACCGGGTCGTCACCGTCGACTACCCCGGCACCCACACCACGCTGGGCGGGCTGGCCGACGCCGTCCGGGCCGTGCTGGACGCCGAGGGCGTCGACCGGGCGCACGTCGTCGGGCAGTCGGCGGGCGGGATGCTCGCCGAGGTGTTCACCCGGCGCGCGCCGGACCGGGTCGCCTCGCTGGTGTTCACCGGCACCGGGCTCTACGGCGCGCAGGACGTCGACCGGCTGGCCGGCAAGCTCGCCGCCATCCGGGACACCCCGTGGGAGCAGACCCTCGACGCCGCGCGCACCGCCCTGCGGTCGGCGTGGCGGGACTCCCCCGAGGCCGATTTCTGGACCGGGCGGGTGGAGGCCGCCTACCGCCGGGTCGGCCGCGACGGCCTGGCCAACTCCTACGCGATGCTGCTCGACCTCGCCCGGCACTCCGCCGCGCTGCGCCCCGGCTGGACCGGCCCGACGCTCGTGCTCGCCGCCGAGGACGATCCGCTGATCACCCCGGCCCACCGGCAGCGGCTACTCGACCTGCACCCCGGCGCACGGCTGCGCGTCTTCCCGGACGGCGGCCACTCGCTGCTGCTCACCCGACCGGACGAGTACCTCGCCGAGGTGACCCGGCACCTCCGTGACGCGCACTGAGCCTTACGGGTCAGCGGCACTGGGCCGGGCGGGGGACAACACCGTGGCATACGATGCGATCATCATCGGGCCGGACTCGCCGCCGGTGTGGCTCACACCGGCCCGCAGCAGCGACGCGGGGAGGTCGTCACGGCAGCCGTCGAGGCCCTGGAGGCGCCGCGCGCGCACCCGGCCCGCCACGCCCTGATCCGCTACCGCCGGTCGCTGAGCAGTGTCGGACTGGTGTTCGCCCTGGTGTTCTTCGCCTGGTCGATGACGCCGTCGCTGCTGCCCCGCGCGTGGTACCTCCAGGGCGTGGCCACCGGCATCTGCTCGGCCACCGGCTACCTGATCGGGGTGGGCGTGGCGAAGCTGGTCCGCCGGATCGGCTACCACCCGGACTGGTCGCCCCTGGTGCGGTACCGGGGCAACGTCGCGCTCGGCGCGGTGACCTGCGTCTACGTCCCGGTAGCGCTCGGCCTGGGCGCGCACTGGCAGGAGCAGGTCCGCGTGCTGGTCGACGTGCGGGCCGACGAGGACTACTACTACGGCCTCGTGCTGGCGATCGCGCTCCTGGTGGCGATGGCGCTGCGCGAGGTCGGCCGGTCGCTGCTGTTCGCGTCCCGGCGGGTCGGCGCGTGGGGCGCGCGGTACGTGCCGGTGCGCATCGCCCGGCTGGCCGGTGTCGTGGTGGTGGCCGTGATGACGGTGCTGGTCGTCAACGGCGGTCTGGTCAACGGCTTCCTCGCCGTGGTCAACACCATCGCCGCCCAGTCCGACCGGGGCGACTTCCCCGGCGTGGTCCAGCCGGTCGAGGCCGAGCGCTCGGGCGGACCGGGCTCGCTGGTGCGGTGGGAGACGCTGGGCAAGGAAGGCCGCGCGTTCGCCGCCGGCGGCCCTCGCGCGCAGCAGCTCGCGGCGTTCACCGGACGTCCCGCGCGCACGCCGGTCCGGGTGTACGGCGGGCTGTCGTCGGCCGGGTCGCTGCGCGAGGTCGCGACGCTGGTCGTGGCCGAGCTGGAGCGCACCGGGGCGTTCGACCGCGCGGTGCTGGCCGTGGCCACGACCACCGGCACCGGCTGGGTCGACCCGGCGATCGCCGAGGCGCTGGAGTACGTCGAGGGCGGCGACACCGCGATCGCCGCTCTCCAGTACTCGTACCTGCCCAGCTGGGCGGCGTTCGTGGCCGACCGCAACAGCCCGCGCGCGGCGGGCATGGAGCTGTTCGACCAGGTCTACGCGGCGTGGCAGCGCCGGCCCGCGGACCACCGGCCCCGGCTGGTGGCGTTCGGCGAGAGCCTGGGCTCCTTCGGCGGGCAGGCCGCGTTCAGCGGGTTGCAGGACATGATCACCCGGACGTCCGGCGCGCTGTGGGTGGGCACCCCGAACTCCACCGACGTGTGGCAGCAGCTCACCGAGGGGCGCACGCCGCCCTCGACCGAGCGGCTGCCCGTGGTGGACGGCGGGGCCGCCGTGCGGTTCGCCGCCCGGCCCGAGGACCTGGACCTGGGCACGCCGTGGGGTCCGAGCCGGGTGGTGTACCTGCAACACGCCACCGACCCGGTCGTCTGGTGGTCGACCGACCTGCTGACCAGGCCGCCGGACTGGCTGGAGGAGCCGCCCGGTCCCGACGTCAGCCCGGAGATGACCTGGCTGCCCGCCGTCACGTTCTGGCAGCTCACCATCGACATGGTGTTCGCGGCCGACGTGCCGCCGGGGTACGGCCACCACTACGGCCCGGCCGAGGTGGTCGGGGCGTGGGCGCAGATCCTCACCCCGGCGGACTGGACCACCGACGACACCGCCCGGTACCGGCACCTGGTCGAGGCCCGCTAGCTGTACTGCCCTGGGAGGTTGGGAACGCGGGTGGCGGGTGGTCGGCCGCCGAGTGCGGTGTGGCCGCGGTGGTGATCGTAGGTGTGCAGCCATCGTGGCAGTGCCTCGCGGCGTTGGGCTTCGGAGGTGTAGGGGCGGGTGCGTTCGTGGGTGATGCCGGCGGCGGCGAGGATGTCGCGCCACAGGTGCGAGCGGTAGCAGGAGCCGTCGTCGGTCAGTACCCGTTTGACGGTGGTCCCGTTGGCGTGGAAGAAGGTCTGCGCCCTGGTCCGGAACGCGACGGCGGATTCCCTGCTCTCGTCCGGGAGGATTTCGGTGTAGGCCGGGCGGGGTCGCGGTGGGCGGAGCTGTTGCGCCCGCCCGCCGCGCGTCCGCGCGTCCTGTGGCCGCCACCGTCGGGGATGTTGCCCGGCTTCTTGATGTCGACGTGGACCAGGTCGCCGGGCGCGGCGTGCTCGTAGCGGCGCACGACCCGGCCCGAGCAGCCCGGCGATGCGGGCGGGTCCCCACCGGCGCGGCACCCGCACCTTCACGATCCGTCGTTCGGTGCGGGTCGGGGTCCGGCCGGGACTGGTGCGCGGACGCGAGGACAGGTCGGCCATGCCCGCCGCCCTCTCACGGCGGTAGCGGTCGGCCCAGCGTTTCGCCGTGGACACCGAGACCTACCGCTCCGGCAGGTCCTACCAGGCGACGCCGGTCTTCGCCGTGAACAGCCCTTTCACGCGAACGGTTGTCCCGGGGATCCCTCATCAGGGGCGGGCTGCGGGGTCAGGGGCTGAAGCGGAGGATCGCGGCGACCTCGCCGCCGCCCGGGACGTCCTCCCGGCGCACGGCGAGCACGCGGCCGTCGGTGAGCCAGACCCGGCGGGCGATCTCGTCCAGCACGCCGTAGTCGGCGGCGTTCGACGTCTCCCGGAACTCGACCGCGCCGGTCTCCTCGTCCACGAAACCCGGGACCGTGGTGTCGATGTCCACGAACAGCGTGTCGACCGCGCCCATGGTCGCCAGCCGGGCCACGTCCGACACGTCGGTGGCGGTGCGGCCCTGCGACGTGCGCCGCTCGAACAGCTGTCGCAGCTCGTCGAGCTGCCCGGCGTGCAGGCCGTCCAGCACGGCCCGCGCGGCGGCCACCAGCTCGGTGTCGGCGGACGCCGTGCCGGGGTCGCCGACGCCGGCCGGGATGCCGGTCGGCGCGAGCGCCGGGTAGCTGCACACCGAGCGGAAGATGCTGTCCAGCGGTTCGGCCGAGGCGAGGATCAGGGGCACGTCCCGGCCCGCGAGCACCGGCCGCAGCGCGCGGTCGACCTGCCGGGCGTACTGCCGCATCCGGACCTTCTGCCCCTCGCCGCCCTGCACCCGGCCGACCGGCGCGCGGTCGGCGATGGAGGACTTGCCGACCGCGCTCGCCACGTCCGAGGGCATCCCGGGCACGGCGATCTCGGCGGGCAGCACGTCGGGCACCACCTCCAGCAGCCGCACCGACCCCTGGGTGAGCACCAGCAGGAACGCGGTCTGGGCGAACGTGATCGAGCGCAGCAGCGGCTTGACGTGGAAGCGGTCGGACACCTCCGCCGCCGGCGTCAGGTGGTTGGGCAGCCGGAAGGTCGTCAGCGACTCGGGCGTGACGAACACCGCCAGGCTGCGGGCCTGGTAGCGCCAGAACTCGTCGTCGTCCACCAGGTCGGCGAGCTGCTCCTCGACGGCGGCCAGCGCCCCCCGCTCCACACCGCTCGCGCGCAGCTGGTCGGCGGCCTCGCCGGCGAGGTTCTTCAGCTCGATCCGCTCGGCGTCGCCGGACGACTCGGGCCGGGTCGGCAGGTAGAGCGACACCCCGGCCGGCGTTCTGGTCGTGAGCAGGCGTTGCACCTGGGCGCGAGTCGGGATGTCGGTGTGCAGGCCGGTCACGTGACCTCCTCGGGAAGGGTCCGCAGTGGAGGCTAGCGGCGGTTTCGCGGCCCCGCCGTGCGGCGTTCGCCGGGCCGCGCGACCGCCCGGACCGGCGGGCCGGCCGCCGTGCGGGGCCGGACCAACCGTGGTACACCCCTTCGGAGCAGCGATGTGCGCCGAGCCCCCTCCGGGTCCGCACACCGGGGGTCGCGCGCACCTCCCGTTCGCCGGAAGTTCGCCGTCCGACCCCGTCCCGAAAGCTCGCCGATGTTGACATTTCGGCCGGCCGGGTAAGTCATTCGGGCGAAATTCGGGGTGTCGTGGTCGCGCTCCCGCGGAATCCGAGCGTTGCTCCGGCACTATTGAGGGCTGCCGCCGCCGGGAACCGGGCCGGGCGCGCCGTGCCATGACGGGCACCGCGCCGCCGCTCGCCGGGACCGCCGGCGGAGCACCGGGCGAGGAAGGGACTGGGACATGTCAGCGGGCGGGTACAGCGCGGTGCCGGAGGCGCTGCGGGCGCACGGGAGCCATCTGGACGGCTTGTCGGACCGGTTGGCGACCGCGGCGGACGCGGCGCGGATCGCCGGCATGTCGGGTGATTCCTACGGGCTGCTGTGCGCGTTCATGCCGCTGATCGTGAACCCGATGGAGGAGAAGGCGGCCGACGCGCTGGGCGCGGCGGTCGAGGGCGTTTCCGACATCGCGTCGAGCGTCCGCGACACCGCGACGGCCTACGACGACCAGGAGTCGGCGCACCGCGAGACGATGACCGCGCTGCGCACCCGGTCGCTGGGCGGTGCCTCGTGAACGCGCCGACCGGGTTCGGGGAGCCGACGCGCGACGCCGACGAGGCGGAGGCCCGGATGGCCACGTGGGCCCAGGGGTTCGCCGACAAGGCGGCCCGCTACCAGGAGGTCGGCCGGCGCACCGAGGAGCTGCGGCTGACCGCGTCCAGCCCGGACGGCGCGGTCCGGGTCACCGTCCGCGCCGACGGCGGGCTGGAGGACCTGGAGTTCGGCGACCGGGCGCGGACCGTCCCGCTGGAACGGCTGTCCGGGCTGGTGATGGCGACCGTCCGGCAGGCGCAGGCGGGCATCGCCGACCGGGTCGCCGAGGTGATGACCGAGGGCCTGGGCGACGAGGACGCGCAGACCCGCGCGCTGGTCCTGGACAACCTGCGCTCGCGCTTCCCCGACCCGCAGGCCGAGGACGACGAGGTCGAGGACGCCCTGCCCGCCCGGGGCACCGCGCCGCCGGCCGACGACGAGGAGGACCGGCCGTGGTGAACCCGCTGGTCGTCCAGACCCAGGACTCGACCAAGTCCTACACCGGCGCGACCATGGTCGAGTCCGCGATCGGCCTGCGCGAGGCCATCGAGCAGGGCGATTGGGCCTCGATCGCGATGGGCGCGGTGGACGTCGGGCTGACCGCGCTGGGCGCGGTGATGGACCCGGTCGGCGCGGTGTTCGCGGCCGGCGTGGGCTGGCTGATCGAGCACGTCGGCCCGCTGAAGGAGGGGCTCGACCAGCTCGCGGGCAACCCGGACGAGGTCAAGGCGCACGCCGACACGTGGAAGAACGTCGCCACCGAGCTGGCCGCGATCTCCGGCGACCTGACCGCGGCGGTCGCCGCCGACACCTCGGGCTGGGAGGGCGCGGCGGCCGACGCGTACCGCGGGCGCGCGGGCGACACGGCGAACCTGCTCACCGCCGCGAAGGAGGGCGCGGAGGGCGCGTCCAGCGGCGTGAAGACGGCGGGCGAGGTGGTCGGCGCGGTGCGCGGGCTGGTCCGCGACATCATCGCCGAGCTGGTCGGCCACCTGATCAGCTGGGCGTTGCAGGTCGTGGCGACGCTGGGCATCGGGCTGGCCTGGGTGGTGCCGCAGGTGGTCGCGGAGGTCGCCAAGGTCGCTTCGCTGATCGCCCGCTACACCACGCGGCTGGTGCGCGCGCTCAAGGCGTTGTCCCCGCTGCTCAAGCGCGCGGGCGACCTGTTCGACGACGCCGCGAAGTCGTTGCGCAACATCAAGTCCCCCTCGGGCTCCGCGCCGCCGCCGCCGACCAGGGGCGGTCCGCCGCCCGCGCACCACTCCGACGGCCCGTCCGGCGGCGGCAACACCACGACCTCCGGCGGCGACGGTCCTCCCCCACCGCCGAAGACCGACCCGCCGCCGCAGCCCAAGGGCGACGGCGGCAACACCTCCACGTCCGGTTCGGACGCCCCGCCACCGCCGCCGAAGGCCGATCCGCCCCCACCGCCCAAGGGTGACGGGGGTGGTGGCGGCACCACGACCTCCGGCGGCCCGCCGCCGCCCAAGGCCGAAGCGCCACCGCCCCCGAAGGGCAACGGCGGCAACACCTCCACCTCCGGGGCGGACGGTCCGCCACCGCCACCCAAGACCGAGGCCCCGCCGCCCCCGAAGGGCAACGGCGGCAACACCTCCACCTCCGGGGCGGACGGTCCGCCACCGCCACCCAAGACCGAGGCGCCACCGCCGCCGAAGACGGAAGCCCCGCCACCGCCCAAGACCGAGGGCCCGCCGCCCCCGAAGACCGAAGCTCCCCCGCCGCCCAAGACCGAGGGCCCGCCGAAGAACGACCGGGGCATCCGGGAGGACGCGACCCCGAAGGGCGCGCACGACAACCCGGTGGACAACCGGCCCACCTGCGGCGACCCGATCGACGTCGGCACCGGCTGGATGATCCTGCCGCAGACCGACGTCCACCTGGACTCGACGCTCCCGCTCGTGCTGTCCCGCACCCACCTGTCGAACTACCGGCTGGGCCGCTCGTTCGGCCGCTCCTGGGCGTCCACGGTGGACCAGCGGTTGGAGGTGGACGACGCCGGCGTGGCGTTCGCCGCCGAGGACGGCACGCTCCTGCTCTACCCGCACCCGGCCGAGGGGCAGGAGGTGCTGCCCGAGAACGGGCCGCGGTGGCCGCTCACCCGGACCGGGGCCGGCGGCTACGCGGTGCTGGTGACCGAGCAGGACCGGATCCTGCACTTCGCCGCGACCACCGGCCGGGAACGGCTGCTCAGCGCCGTCTCCGACGCGAACGGCCGGCGTGTCGAGTTCGGCCGCGACGGGCACGGCACCCTGGTCGAGGTGGTCCACTCCGGCGGCTACCGGGTGCGGGCGGACTCCCGGGCCGGCCTGATCACCGCGTTCTGGTTGGTGCGGCCGGAGAACGACGTGCTGCTGGCCGAGTTCCGGTACGACGACCGCCGGCTCACCGAGGTGGTCAACTCCAGCGGCACGCCGCTGAAGTTCGAGTACGACGAGCAGGAGCGGATCGTCCGCTGCGAGGACCGCAACGGCATGTGGTACCGCTACGACTACGACTCGGCGAACCGCTGCGTGCGCGCCGAGGGTGCCGGCGGCTACCTGGACTACGCGATGGAGTACGAGCCGGGCCTCACCCGGGCGACGAACTCCCTGGGCCACACCACCGCCTACCACCTGGACGAGCGCTTCCGGGTGGTGCGCGAGACCGACCCGCTGGGCAACGCGCACCTCACCGCGTGGAACGAGCACCACCAGCCCGTCTCCCGCACGGACCCGTTGGGCCGCAAGACTTCCTACGACTACGACGAGCGCGGCAACCTGGTCGCGGTGACCTACCCGGACGGCACCCGGTCGTTGGGCGAGTACAACGCGTTCGGCCGCCTGGTGTCGGCGGTGGACCCGGACGGCGCGGTGTGGCGGCGCGAGTACAGCGCGGCCGGCGCGCTGACCGCCCTGGTCGACCCGATGGGCGGGCGGACGGAGTACGGCTACGACGAGCTGGGCAACCTGCGCGCGGTCACCGACGCGGCCGGCGGCGTCACCACCTACGAGGTGAACCTGCTGGGCCTGGTGGTGTCGGCGACCGACCCGTCCGGCGCGACCACCCGCTACGCCTACGACGAGCTGGGCCGCAAGGCGCAGGTCGTGGACCGGCTGGGCGCGCGGACGCGGTTCACCTGGACGCCGGAGGGCAAGCCGGCGGGCCGGGTGGACCCGGACGGCGCGCACGTCGTGCTGCGGCACGACGGCGAGGGCAACCTGCGCGAGTCGCTGGACGCACTGGGCTCGGCGACCCGCGTCGAGATCGGCGTGTTCGACCTGCCGGTGGCCGAGGTGCGGCCGGACGGCTCGCGGCTGGAGTTCGCCTACGACACCGAGTTGCGGCCGACGTCGGTCACCAACGAGCACGGCCGGGTGTGGCGCTACACCTACGACCCGGCCGGGAACCTGCTGTCCGAACAGGACTTCGACGGGCGGCTGGTGCGCTACGCCTACGACGCCGCCGGGCAGGTCGTCGCGCGCACCAACGCGGCCGGCCAGACGGTCCGGTACACCCGGGACGCGCGCGGGCGCGTGGTGGCCCGCAACCACGCGGACGGCTCGGCCCGCCTCGCCTACGACGGCGTGGGCCGGGTCGTGCGCGCGACGACGGCGGACGCCGACCTCGTGATCACCTACGACGCCGCCGGGCGGGTGCTGGCGGAGGCGACCGGCGGGCGCGTGCTCTCCTCCCGCTACGACGCGCTGGGCCGCCGGGTCGGCAGGCGCACGCCGTCCGGCGCGCTGAGCGCGTGGGAGCACGACCCGGCGGGCCGGCCGACCGCGCTGCACACCGCCGGCCGCACCATCACCTTCGGCTACGACGCGGCCGGCCGCGAGGTCGAACGGCGGGTCGGCGGCCTGCTGGTGGCGCAGCGGTGGGACGCGGCGGACCGGCTCAGCGCGCAGACCGTGGTCGCGGGCCCGGCGACGCTGCAACGCCGGTCCTACCACTACCGGCCGGACGGCCGGTTGGTCGCGGTGGACGACCAGCTCACCGGCGGGCGGGCGTTCGACCTCGACCCGGCGGGCCGGGTGACCGCCGTGCGCGGCGCGCACGGCACCGAGTCCTACGGCTACGACCCGGCGGGCAACCTGGTGCACGCCCAGTCGCACCGGGGCGCGGACGGCCACGGGCCGCGTGAGTACCGGGGCACGCTGGTGCTGCGCGCCGGCAACGTCCGCTACGGCTACGACGCCGAGGGCCGGATGGTGCTGCGCGAGGTCGCCCGCCCCGGCGGGTGGGTCGAGACGTGGCGGTTCGGCTGGGACGCCGAGGACCGACTGGTGTGGACCGACACGCCCGGCGGCCGGTGGCGCTACGGCTACGACGCGCTGGGCCGGCGGGTGTGGAAGCACCGGGTGGCCCCGGACGGCTCGGTGCTGGAGCGCACCGACTTCACCTGGGACGGCACGGCGGTCGCCGAGCAGGTCCACGACGGCGTGGCGGCGCTGGTGTGGGACTGGACGCCGGGCAGCCACCGCGCGGTCGGCCAGACCCACCGCACGGCGACCGGCGCGCAGTGGGTGGACCAGCGGTTCCAGGCGATCGTCACGGACCTGGTCGGCACGCCGACGGAGCTGCTCGACCCGGACGGCGGGCTCGACTGGCACCAGGACACCACGCTGTGGGGCGGCGCGCCGAACCCGGCCGGGACGCCGCTGCGGTTCCCCGGCCAGTACCACGACGACGAGACCGGGCTGTACTACAACGTGCACCGGTACTACGACCCGCTGGTGGGCCGGTACGCCACGCACGACCCGCTGGGTCTGGCCCCGTCGGCCAACACGCGCGCCTACGCGGGCAACCCGACCTCCGCCGCGGACCCGCTGGGCCTGATGCCCACGCCGTGCCAGACGCTCAACAACCAGGGCCACTACCCGGGCGACAAGACCAACGCGTTCACCGGCTACAACCAGTACCAGAGCGGCTGGACGTCCCCGCCCGGCCGGTTCGACTCGGTGCCGCCGCAGACGATCATGAACAACTCGAACACGCCGTTCTCGCCGCACAACTTCGACGGCGGGGTGAACGGCCAGTACAACGCCTCGCACGCCGAGTTGCAGGCGTGGAACGGCCAACCGGGCAACCCGATCGTGGTGACCCGGCCGATGTGCACGTCGTGCCAGCCGCAGTTCCAGGGCATCGCCAACGCCCACGGGTCCAACGTCTACGTCGGCTCGCCGGACGGCATCCACACCTTCACGCCGGGCGGCACGCCGCAGACCAGCCTCGGGCACAACCCGGTGCAGGGCGTCGACGCGCAGGGCAACCCGTGGACGATGACCCACAACCAGGCGGACGGCTCCACCACGCTGGTCACCAACCGGCCCAACGGCCAGGTGACGGAGTCGGTGGTGCACGGGAACTACTCGGGCTCGCAGTGGTACCACGACCCCAACGGCAGCAGTTCCTACGCCGAGTACTACCCGAACCGCAACACCGAGGTGCTGACCGAGGACGCCAACCTCAACACGATCGGCGAGACGCACATCGGGCCGTCCAACGGCACGTACGACGTGATCGGCGGCAACCGCACGAACGTCCCGCCGGGCCAGCGCATGTAGTCCCGCAGGCCGCCCGCGCCCGACCCCCGCACCGGGGCCGGGCGCGGGCGGCCCACGTCGGCGAAGCCCAACGCCGGCAACGGTTCACGGGCTTGCGGCGGGCGCGGCCCGGAGGTCGGGGTCCCGCGCGAGTCCCGGGGCGTCGTGGGTCACGTTGCGCCCGTCGTCGAAGCGCGCTATGGTGTGGTTGTCCTGAAGTGGATGTTGGCCAACGCCTCCCACCGGGACTTCCTCCAAGGGTCCGGGTCCGGCCTCTCGCCGTACCGCCCCCTTCTCCTGCACGTTCCGCGTGGTCGCGGGGCGCTCCGGTCCGGAAAGGACACCCACACCATGACTGCCACCCTGCAACGGGAAACCACCACCACCACGACGACGCGCACCCCGGTCACCGGGATCCTCGACGTCGTCGGCGGCACCGCCTTCATCCGCACGTCGAGCTACCTGCCCGGCCCGAACGACGTCTTCGTCCCCCAGTCCACCCTCACCCGCCACGGCCTGCGGCGCGGCGACCTGGTGTCCGGCTCCGCCGGGCCCGGCACCGGCCGCCACCAGCGCCCGCAGCTGGTCGAGGTCGCGCGGGTCAACGGGCAGGAGGCCGGGAAAGCCCGGCACCGCCCCGAGTTCGCCGACCTGGTGCCGGTGCACCCGACCGAGCGGCTGCGGCTGGAGACCCGGCCCGAGGAGCTGACCACCCGGGTCGTGGACCTGGTGATGCCGGTCGGCAAGGGGCAGCGGGCGCTGATCGTCGCCCCGCCCAAGGCCGGCAAGACCTCCGTGCTCTGCTCGATCGCGCAGGGCATCAGCCGCAACAACCCCGAGTGCCACCTGATCGTCGTGCTGGTCGGCGAACGCCCCGAGGAGGTCACCGACCTGCGCCGGACGGTGCCCGGCGAGGTGGTCGCCTCCACCTTCGACCGCTCCCCCGCCGACCACATCGCGCTGGCCGAACTGGCCGTCGAACGCGCGAAGCGGCTGGTCGAGCAGGGCCGCGACGTCGTCGTGCTGCTCGACTCGCTGACCCGCCTCGGCCGGGCCTACAACCTGGCCGCGCCGGCGTCCGGCCGGACGCTGTCCGGCGGCGTCGACTCCGGCGCGCTGCTGCCGCCCAAGCGGTTCCTCGGCGCGGCGCGCAACATCGAGGACGGCGGCTCGCTGACCATCTTCGCCACCGCGCTGGTCGAGACCGGTTCCACCGGCGACACCCTGATCTTCGAGGAGTACAAGGCGACCGGCAACGCCGAACTCAAGCTGGACCGCAAGGTCGCCGCCAAGCGGGTGTTCCCGGCGGTGGACCTGGAGCAGTCCGGCACGCGGCGCGACGACCTGCTGCTCTCGCCCGAGGAACTGGCCGTCACCCAGACGTTGCGGCGCGCGCTCGAAGGCCGTGAGGTCGACGTGCTGCTGGACGGTTTGCGCAAGACCCGCACCAACTACGAGTTCCTCAGCCAGTTGACCCGCCCCGCGGCGGCGTGAGCCGGGCTCACGGGCCCGCTTGCGACCAGGCGACCAGGAACAGCACGACGGTGGCGATCACGCCGACGACTCCGAGCACGCCGCCGAGCACCAGCCCGAACCCGAACGACCGCCACCGCGCGTTCGGCAGGGCGCCGAGCACCGCGCCGACGACGACACCGGCCAGTGCGACACCGATGAACGCGTAGGCGTACTCGCCGCCACGCCAACCGATGCCCGCGAACGCGCCGGTGGCGAACGCGGCCACGACCGCCGCCAGCACGGCGACCGGCACCAGGACGCCCGCGAACACGACACCAGGCCGCCTGCCCCCGCTCATGCCGACGAGCCTGCCCGACGGCCGCCTGCCGGCGCATGAGTAGGACTACGCCTTCGCGTGCGGGTGCCAGGCGAACGGCGCGAGCTGCTCGTCCAGCGGTGCGCGGACGAGCCGGTTGGCCAAAGTGGACATCGTGTACGCGCCGATGCCCAGCACGACTTCCAGCGCGTTCTGCGCGGTGAACCCGTGCGACAGGAACGCCCGCAGCGCGTCGTCGTCCACCGCGCCGTTGGTGGCGAGGACTTCCAGGGTGAACGTCCGCACGGCCGCCAGCCGTTCGTCGGCCAAGGGTCGCTGCGCGCGCAGTGCCTCGATCAGGGCGCTGTCCGCGCCGAGTCGGGCCAGGGCGGAGGTGTGCATGGCCACGCACACCTCGCACCCGTTCCGGGTGGCGACGACCATGATGACGGTCTCGCGGGCGAGGCCGTCCAGCGTGGACGCCTCGAACAGGCCGCTGACCTTCAGGAACCCGTCGAGCAGGTGCGGTGAGCCGGCCAGCCGGGCGACCGGGGCGGGCAGGTATCCCAACCGGTCGGCGACGGCCGCCATCGTGCGGCGGGCGGCGGGTGGGGCGGTCTGCGGGGTGTGGTCGGGGAAGACGGAGGTGGGCACGGCGCTCCTCGGCGGGCAGGACGCCCGAACTAGTCAACTTGGTTGTCGAGAAGGTAAACTACGTTGTCCACTTTCGGCAAGCGGTTCGCCGCGCCACACCGTGAACATCTGCCCTGACCTGCGGCGACACGCCCGCCGGACATTGCCCGGCACGCGGTGTCGAAATAGCGTGCGGCCGTTCGACGCGGAGATGAAGGGCCGGCGATCGCCGCCGGCACCGGACGACACAGGGAGCAAGTCATGCGGTTTCTGCTGATGCACCGGCTCGACGAGAGCGCCCCCGAGGCGTGGAACCCCAGCCCGGAGTTCATCGAGCGGATGGGCGGGTTCGTCCAGGACTGGCTCGACCGGGGCGTCCTGATCACCGCCGAGGGCGTGCACCCGTCGGCGAAGGGCGCGCGGGTCCGCAAGGAGCGCGGCGCGGCGGTCTCCTCGACCGACGGGCCGTTCACCGAGGCCAAGGAGGTCATCGGCGGGTTCGCGCTGATCAACGCGGCGGACCGGGCCGAGGCCGTGGCCTACGCCGCGCAGTACGCGGACCTGTTCGACGAGGTCGAGGTGGAGGTGCGGCAGGTCGTCGAGTTCGAGGACCTGCCGTCCTGAGCGACCCGCCGGCCCGAGCGCGCACCGGAGCCGCCGGAACGACCCGTTCCGGCGGCGGCCGGTTGCTAGAGTCCCGGCGTGGCCGTGGAGATCTCCGACCTGGTGGTGGAGTGGGACGCGGCCACCGGTGACCGCGTGCCGGTCCGCCTGGCCGACGTGGTCGACCGGCTGCGCGCGGCCGGGGACGAGCGGGCCGTGCGGATCGTGCGGCGGCTGCCGGTGGTGGACGGGGTGCTCGACCCGGACGCGGTCGACCGGCTGCTGGTCCGGGCGCACACCGAGTTGCAGCGGCTCAACGAGGAACTGCACATGGCGCGCCGGTTCGCCGAACTCCTGGGGCCGGTGCTGGCCGCCGTCCGCGCGGACGGGACCCGGCCGCGCGTGGTCGACATCGGCTGCGGGCTCGGCTACCTGGTGCGCAGCCTCGCCACGACCGGCGAGCTGGGCGAGGTCGACCTGGTCGGCGTGGACTTCAACGGCGCGCTGGTGGCCGAGGCGGCCCGGTTGGCCCGGGACGAGGGGCTGCCCTGCCGGTTCGTGCGCGGGGACGCGTTCGCGCTCGCCGAGGACGCCACCGTCTACCTGTCCAGCGGGGTCCTGCACCACATCGCGGCCGACCGGCTGGCCGAGTTCTTCCGCGCCCAGGACCGGCCCGGCACGCGGGCGTTCGTGCACTACGACATCGCGGCGACCCCGTTGGCCCCGGCCGGGGCGTGGCTGTTCCACCGGGCCCGGATGCGCGAACCGCTCGGCCGCCACGACGGCGTCGCCTCCGCCCGGCGCGCCCACGGCGACCGGGTGCTGCTCGACGCCGCACGGCACGCGGGCATGGACACCTTCCTGTACGAACCGGTCCGGCACGCCAACCCGTTCTGCGCGGCGATGCGCCCGGTCGTGGGGCTGCGCGCCGACCTGACCGCCGACGTGCGCCGCGCGCTGGGCCGCCGGTCGCGCGGCCTGGTCGGGTCCGCCTGATGGCCGTGCTCGTCCCGGTGCTGCTGGTGGCGCTCGCGCTGCTGGACGCGTCGATGGCCGGGTTCCGCGCGTCGACCGGCCGCAACGCCCGCATCGGCAAGCGCGCCTACTACCGGCGGGCGGCGGGTCGGGGCGTGCTCGGCGGGCTGCTCGTGCTCCTTCCGGTCGCGCTGGTCGCGGCGGTGGGGCTGGGGTCGGCGGCCGATCCGGGCGCGCGCTACGCCGGGCTGCTCGACGCCGGCGCGCGGATGCTCCAGGTGCTCTCGCCGTTCGCCGCGCTGGTGCTGATCTCGCTGCCCGCGTACTGGCTGCTGCCGATGCGCGAGAGCACGTTCGTGATCCTGGTCGGGCTCGGGCCGTTCACCCTGGTCCGGCCGCTGGTCGTGCTCGCCGCGACGGCCTGGGCGGTGGCCGGGTCGGGTGACTGGCTGGTCTGGGTGGTGGCGGTCGGGGCCGCAGCCGGGGTGCTGGCCGTCGAACCCGCCGTGCACCGCCGCTGGTACCCGGAGCCGGTCTGAACCGTGCGCGCGGGGCACAGCAGCCGTCGCGCACGGACAATGACCGCCCGCCCCGCCGAACCTAGGTTCGACCACTACGCGGAGGGAAGGACGGACATGGCCGACGAGGGTGCCCGGACGCTGTCGGACTGGTCGGACCTCGCACCCGCCGAGCGCGACCGCCGGCGGGCCGAGGCGGTCGCGCGGGCCGCCGCCTCCACGCACGGCGACTGGATCGGCCCGGTCCGCGACGGGTCGCCGGGCGCGGGCGCGCTGGCCGGGGTGCCGTTCTCGGTCAAGGACAACGTCGACGTCCGGGGCGTGCCGACCACGGCCGGCAGCCCGCTGCTGGGCGACGCCCCCGCCGACGCCGACGCGAGCGTGGTCGGCGTGCTGCGCGACGCCGGGGCGGTCGTGATCGGCAAGACCAACCTGCACGAACTCGCGTTCGGGATCACCAGCAACAACAAGGCTTTCGGGCCGGTGCGCAACCCCGTGGACCCGGCCCGCAGCGCCGGCGGGTCCAGCGGCGGCAGCGCGGTGGGCGTCGCGCTCGGCGTGGTGCCGTTCGCGCTGGGCACGGACACCGGGGGCTCGGTCACCGTGCCCGCGTCGTTCTGCGGCGTGGTCGGGTTCCGCCCGTCCACCGGCCGCTACCCGGGCGACGGCGTGGTGAACCTGTCCACCAGCCGCGACACGATCGGCGTCCACGCCCGCGCGGTGCGCGACGTGCGGACCGTCGACCGGGTGGTCACCGGGGAGCCGGACGCGCCGCCGGTCCCGCTCGCCGGCCTGCGCGTCGGGTTGCCGCGCAGCCGTTTCCGGCACCTGGACGCCGAGGTCGCGGCCGTGGTCGACGAGGTGCTGTCCGCGCTGGAGCAGGCCGGTGCGCAGCTGGTCGAGGTGGACCTGGGCGACGACGTGCTGGTGGCCGAGGGCCCCGGCAACGACCTGGTGTTCCGCGAAGCACCCCGGCTGCTGGCCCGGCGGGTCGCGTCGCCGGTCGAGGACTGGCCGGACCGGATCGCCTCGCCCGACGTGCGCGCGCTCATCGGGCTGATCGCCGCCACCCCGGTCGACGCCGACGCCTACCAGGACGCGCGGGCCGCCCGGTGGCGGCTGCGCCGGACCTACGCCGAGGTGTTCGGGCGGGTCGACGTCGTGCTGGGGCCGACCGCGCCCGTCCTGCCGCCGCTGCTCGGCGAGGACGAGGTGATCACCCACAACGGGCGGGAGGTACCGGTGTTCCCGACCGTCACCCGCAACGTCGGGCCGGGCACGGTCGCCGGGGTGCCGATGATCTCGCTGCCGGCGGGGCACTCCCGCGACGGGCTGCCGGTCGGGGTGTGCCTGGAGGCGCACCCGTTCGGCGACACCCGGCTGCTGCGCGTCGCCGAGGCCGTGCAGGACGTGCTCGCGCCGCGCTGAACCGCGTCCCCCGACCGGGCGCGGGAGCACGTCCGGGATCGTGCGGAGCGTTGCGCACGTCGTGAGAAGACATCGGCGCGCCACCGGGGCATCGTCGGACTGGACAACCGCCTGCGGACTCCGCGTGGCCGGTGCGCTCCGGCCGGGTCCGAACGCATCCGGGCAAACTCGACCAGAGGACGTGCGCATGGACGTGATCACGGCGCTCCGGACCACCGGCGACGACTTCGACCGGATGGTCCTCACCCTCGACCACGCGAAGTGGTCGCTGCCCACGCCCGCACCGGGCTGGACGGTCAAACACCAGGTCGCGCACCTGACGTCGATCTTCGGCATGGCCGGCACGGCCGCCGCCGACCCCGACCGGTTCCGGGCGCTGCTGTCGACCCTGTCCGACGACTTCGACGCGAACGTCGACGCCGCCATGGCACCGCACCTCGCGCTGGAGACCGACGAACTCGTGCGGCGGTGGCAGCACACCAAGGCCGCCGCGATCGACGCGCTGGCCGCCGTGCCGGCCGACAGCGCGGTGCCGTGGCTGGTGAACCCGCTGCCGCCCGAGGTGCTGGCCAGTGCCGGGATGATGGAGCTGTTCGGGCACGGCCAGGACGTCGCGGACGCGCTGGGCGTGACCCGCGAGTGGGACGACCGGCTCGGCTTCCTGGTCGGGTTCGCGGTGCGCACCAAGGACTTCGGCTACCTGGCGCGCGGCGAGGCGCCGCCCGCCGACGAGTTCCGGTTCGAGATCACCGCGCCGTCCGGGCGGCGCTGGGACCACGGGCCGGCCGACGCCGCGCAGCGGGTGACCGGTTCGGCGGAGGACTTCTGCCTGCTGGTGACCCGTCGCCGGCACCCGGCGGACCTCGACCTGCGGGCCGAGGGCGAGGTGGCCGCGCGCTGGCTGGACCTCGCGCAGGCGTACCGGGGTCCGGCCGGGCCGGGCCGCGAACCCGCCGGGTCGGCGCTGTCCGCCGGACGCTGACCCCGTTGCCCGCCACCGGTCGCGCCGGGACGCCCCGGTGAGCCCGCGCCGCGCCGCCCCGCAGGCCCGGTCCGCCCTGGTGGACATCGCGGCCCGCCTGCTCGCCGAGGAAGGCCCGCCCGCGCTGTCCACCAGGCGGCTGGCCGCCGAGGCGGGCTCCTCGACGATGGCGGTCTACACCCACTTCGGCGGGATGAGCGGGCTCGTCCGGGAGATGGTGCACGAGGGTTTCGCGCGCCTGCACCACTTCCTGACCAGCGTCGCGGAGACCGCCGACCCGGTGGCCGACATGGCGCTGCTGGGCCGGGCGTACCGGGGCAACGCGCTGGCCAACACCCACCTGTACCCGGTGATGTTCGGCGGACTCTCGCTGGCCGGGTTCACGTTGAGCGACGAGGACCGCCACCACGGCCGCTACACGCTGGCCAACGTCGCCCGGTGCGCCGGCCGCTGCATCGAGGCGGGCCGGTTCGCGCCGGGCGACCCGGAGCTGGTGGCCCACCACATGTGGATCGCCACCCACGGCCTGGTGACGCTGGAGCTGGGCGAGTACCTGGTCGAGCCGTTCACCGCCGACGGCGTCTTCGAGTCGCAGCTGGTCGGCATGATGGTCAGCGCGGGCGACGACCCGGCGGCGGCGGAGCGCTCGGTCGCGGACTCGGCCGGGCGGCTGGCCGAGGTGGCCTGATCCTCCGGTCGCTGCCGCGGGTCCGAGATCCCCCTGCCGGCTACGCGCCCGCGAGGCCCGCCTGCCGGCGCGTGACGACGCCCGTTTCGGCCAGCCGGCGCACCGTTTCGGTGACGGTGTCGGCGAACGGACGGGGGCGCAGGCCCAGGGTGCTCGCCGCCGGGTCGACCCGGGTGGCCGCGCGGGCGGTCGCGATCGCGCCGTGCTCGGCCGGGATGTGCCAGGGCCAGCGCGGTTGCACCAGGTCGGCCAGCCGGCCCACCGGCAGCACCGCCCCGGCGGGCAGGAACACCGCGGGCAGCGCGCGGCCGGTCGCCTCCCGGACCGCCCGCACGTACTCGGCGGTGGTGAGGTAGCGGCCGGGTCCGAAGTGGCTCCCGGTCACGCCCGGCGCGAGCAGCGCGGCGTGCAGCGCCGCGGTGTCGCGGACGTCGCCCAGTTGCAGGCCGCCGGTCGGCCACAGCGGCATCAGGCCGCGCAGCAGGTCCCGCAGCCGGGCCGTCTGGTCGCCGATCTTCGGGTCGTGCGGCCCGAGCAGGACGGGCGGGTAGCTGATCACCACCGGGGCACCCCGCTCCCGGTGCCGCCGGGCGACCGCGTCGGACCCGGACTTCGTCGCGGCGTAGGGTTCGCGGCTGGTGCCGACCGGCGAGTCCGCTCCGATCACCCGGACGCCGGGGCCGAACAGCGCGGCGATGCTCGACACGTGCACCGCCCGCCCGACGCCCAGCCTGGCCGCGGCGTCGAGCACCACCTCGGTGCCCCGGACGTTGGTGCGCACCATCTCCGCGCGCCGCCGCCGGTCGAACGAGTACACCGAGGCGCAGTGCACCACGGCGTCCGCGCCGCGCACCGCCGCCGCCACGGCCCGTTCGTCGGTGACGTCCCCGACCGCCACGTCCACCGCCGGCGCCCCCAGCGGGCGCAGGGCAGCGTCCACTGCGGACGCCGAGCGGGCGAGCACGCGCACCCGGTGCCCGGCGCGGACGAGTTCCGCGACCGTGTGCGCGCCGACGAAACCGCTGCCTCCGGTGACCGTGACCAGCATGGCGTGCCCCTCCGGACGTCAGATCTGGTGGAAACCGCTGTCGTAGAACAACAACGCCCCGGTGTCGGGCCCGCGCCGGCAGCCGAGCACCCGGCCGAGGAAGATGGTGTGGTCGCCGCCCTCGTACCACCGCACCAGCTCGCACTCCAGCCACGCCAGCGCGCCGGACAGCAGCGGCGCGCCGGTGTGCGGTCCGGGCTGCCAGTCGACCACGTCGAACTGGGCCTGGCCGCGCGGGCGGCGCTTGTCGGCGAAGTACTTGGCGGTCCGCTCCTGGTCGCCGCCCATCACCGAGACCGCGAACCGCCCGGTGCTGCCGATGGCCGCGTGCATGGTCGCCCGGCGCGCCACGCAGCACAGCACCAGCGGCGGCTCCAGCGACACCGACGTGAACGCGTTCGCGGTCATGCCGTGCGCGTGCTCGCCGCCGACCGTGACCACGGCGACGCCGGTCGCGAACCGGGCCATGGCGTCGCGCAGCGTGGTCTCCTCCATCGTGGGGGCCGCCTCGTGCACGGTCATCACCCCAGCCCGGCCCGCACGAGTTCGGCGGTCTCGGTGTAGGGCGCCAGCGCCAGCCGCAACTCCTCCGGGACGCGCGCGGGAACCGTGTCGGTGTTGGGCCCGCGCATGCACGCCACGCGCTGCCTGCCCCGGGCCACCAGCACTTCCGGGCCGTCGTCGATCTTGACGTAGTCGAAGCTGAACTGGATCTGGGTCTGCGTCAGCTCGTCGAGCCGCATCCGCACCGACAGCTCGTCGAACGCGGTGATCTCGGCGAAGAACTCGCAGTCCACCTTGAGCGTGAACAGCTTCAGGTCCGCGCGGACCTCCGCCAGCACGCCGGGGGCCTTGTCGCGCAGGAACAGCTCCCGGCAGCGGCCCTGCCAGCGCAGGTAGTTCACGTAGTAGACGTTGCCGACGAGGTTGGTCTCCTCGAAGCCGACGGTGTGGCGGATCTCGTAGTACTCCGGCATGGTCAGTCCTCCTTCCCGACGAGCACCGCGAACACCACGGGTTCGGGGCGTCCGGTCACGGTGGTGGCCCAGGTGGCGACCTTCGCGTCACCGGCCGACAGCACGGCCCAGCCGTCGGGGCGCACCCGGTCGACGGTGAGCGCCCTGGTGGTGGACCCGTTCTTGCGCAGGCACTCCAGCGCGCTCCAGACCCGCGTGCCGGACACGTCCGCCGACTCGTCGGCCTCGGCCCGCAGCAGGTCCCGCACGGGCAGCAGGTCCGCGCCCAGCAGCCCGGCCCAGTCCGGCTCGGCGCGCGGCGCGGCGGGCTCCACGTCGCAGCCGGTGCGGCCGGGGCCCGCCACGGCCAGGGTGAGCCCCGCGCCGTGCGACGCGGACACCTCCGCGCCGTCGACCTCGGGCTTGCCGTCCGGCCGGTACCGCACCTCGACCCGCCGGTCCAGCGCCCGGCTCAGCGCCAGCGCCGTGCGCGCCCGCCGGTCGGTCGGGCCGTCGGCCGGGTCGGGTTCCACGACGACCGCGCCCGCGCCGCCCAGCACGCGCTCCAGCGAGCGCTCCAGGTACGGGCCGAGCATGGTCGGCGTCCACGGTCCCGCGCCGTCGCGCTTGTGCACCGCCCGCAGCACCAGGCCCTCCCAGCGCTCGACCAGCTTCCCGGCCGGGTCGCGGACGTCGACGTCGTAGGTGTAGCTGTCGCCGTCCTGCGCGCGTTCACGGGCGTCCACCACGACGAACTCGGCGGACTCGGCGGCGGGGTCGGCCGGGTGGAGCCGGGCCACGCGCTGCGGCAGCAGGGTCGCGTCCGGCACGCAGCACTGGATGGCGTGCATCACCACGTCCCGCGTGCCGGGGTCGGCGAGCACCCGCTCCTGCGGCAGGAAGGGCGCGAACCAGGACGCCACGGGCGTGGCCGCGACCTCCGCCACGGCGTGCCGGGCGGCGACCCGCCGGTAGCCCAGCAGCCGCTGGAACCTCTTGCCCTGGAACAGCACCCCGCCGTACAGCTCGCCCACCGGGTCGACCGGGACCGGCGGCAGGCCGGGGTCCTCGACCGGGTCGGCGGCGGGTACGGGGCGCGGGAAGCGCAGCCGGGCGCGGAAGTGGTCCGCGCCGAACCCGGTGTCCTCGGCCCGGATCACCACGTCGACCACACCGGGCGCGCGCACCTGGGCGGCCGTCCGCACGGTCAGCGCGCCGTCCGGCCGGACCACGATCGGTCGCGGGAACTCCAGGTCCTCCAGCAGCGGCGGTGCGACGGACCCGGTCAGCGCGCAGGCCACCTGGGTCATCGCCTCCATCCCGAGCACGGCCGGGAACAGCAGGTCGTCGGCCAGCCGGTGGTCGGCCAGGTACGGGTCGCCGCCCACCGACAGCTCGGCCTCGGTGACCAGCTCCACCCCCGGGTAGTGCACCAGGACGCGGTCCACGAACCGGGTCAGCGGCAGGTCGGGGCGGTCGAACTCCAGCGTGGGCAGCCCGGCCGCGCGCCCGCCGACCACCAGCACCGGGCCGGCGGCGGGGTCGGCCAGCACCTCGCGCAGCACGGCGACGCCCTCGTCCGCGGAGACGGGCGTGATGCCGTCGCGCACCAGGGCCTCGACCACGCCGAGGCGTTCGCCCATGCCCGCGCCGGACCACACCGACCACTCCAGGGCGAGCACGCGGGCCCCCGGGTGGTCGCGGCCGAACTCGACGGTCAGCTCGCTGAGCCAGTCGTTCGCGGTGGCGTAGTGGGCTTCGCCGCGCAGCCCGGCGCGGCCGATGATGCTGCCGAAGGTGACCAGCAGCTTGATCCGGTCGGGGTCGACCGCGCCGAGCACCGTCCGCATGCCCGCGACCTTGGGCGCGAGGGTCGCGGTGAAGTCGTCGTCGGTCAGGCCGGTCAGCGCGCGGGGTTCGTTGCGGCCCGCGCCGTGCAGCACGGCGGTGATCTCGCCGAGTTCGGCGCGGAACCGGCCGACCGCGTCGGCGACCCGCCGCGGCGAGGTCACGTCGGCGCGTTCGTAGTGGAACCGGACGCCGGCGGCGGTCATCCGCGCCAGGTTGGCCGACAGCTCGGCGTCCTCGGCCGGGTCGGCGCGGCCGAGCAGGGCCAGCGCCGCGCCGGAGTCCCGCGCCACGACCAGCGCGCACTCCGCCGTGATGCCCTTGCCGCCGCCGGTCACCAGCAGCACGTCCGACGCGTCGAGGGCGGGGCCGCCGGGCGTGCCGGTGACGGCGCGCAGCACCGGGGCGGTGCGGACGCCGCCGGTGTAGCGGACCTGGGTGAACCCGGTGGTGGCGGCGACGTCGGCGACGACGTCCTCGACGCGCGGATCGCCGTCGACCACGGTCACCGGCACGTGCGGGGCTTCCAGGTGCAGCGTGCGGGCCAGCCCGGACGCGCCCAGCCGCCCTTGCACGACGACGAACCGCGTCCCGGGGGGAGCCGCCAGCACGGCGCGGGCGGCGGCGAGGAACCGGCTCGGGTCGCCTTCCTCGGGCAGCAGCAGGACGCCGTCGCCGGGCAGCGCGGCGCGCAGCGGCTCGGCCAGCGGGTGGTCCGGGCGCGCGAAGACGGTCCACTCCCCCGGTTCGGCCGGTGCCACGTCGGCGCGCGGGCGCGGCACGTGCACGACCTCGAACGGCCGGACCCACGGCGCGACACCGGCCGGTTCGCCGGGGCGCTCCTCGTCGTGCGCGGTGGCGGCCAGCTCGTCGATCAGGTCGGCCAGCTCGCCCAGCCGCACGGTGGCGAAGTTGGGCGTGGCGGTCAGCGCGGGCCGGCCCAGGCCGCTGGTGACCCCGTTGACCAGCTGCCCCACCGTGATGGAACTCAGGTGCAGGTCGTCCAGCGGGTGGGTGTCCGGCCCGATCGCGTCCAGCGGCAGCTCGGCCCGTTCGGCGGCGAGCCGGCGCAGCAGGTCCAGGGTCGACCCGCCGGCCGAGGTCGGCACGGCGGCGGCGGCCGCTTCGGCGTCGGCCACGTCCACCTCCAGCGCGGGCGCGGTCTCACACGGGCTGGCCAGGAACGTCATCGCGCCGTCCAGCGGCAGCCCGCGCAGCGCGCGGCCGGTGAACAGCGCGTCCACCAGGACCGGCGCGCCGAGCGCGAAGGCCGCGCCGACGGCGGTCAGCAGCGGGGCCAGCGAGGCGTGGTCGGTGTCCAGCGCCAGGGCGGGCGTGCCCGGCGCGATCCCGGCCACCAGCCCGGTCAGCACCCGGCCGGGCCCGACCTCCAGCAGCAGGTCGGCGTCGGCCGCCGCCCCGGCCGCCGCCTCGTGGAAGCGCACCGGCTCCAGCACCTGGTCGCGCAGCAGGCGGCGCAGGTCCGTGCCGGGGTCGAGCAGGCCGCCGGTGACGGTGGAGCGCACCGGCCGGGTCGGCCGGGCGAAGTCGTAGTGCGCCAGCCGCTCGCCCATCGCCGCGGCGGCCGGCTCGACCAGCGCCGAGTGGAAGGCGTGGGAGACGTTGATCCGCGAGGCGTGCACGCCGGCCGCCTGCGCCGCAGCGCACACCCGGTCGACGGCCTCGGCCGGTCCGGACACGACGGTCTGCGCCGGGCCGTTGTACCCGGCGATCACCACGTCCTGCCCGGCGGCCAGCTCGCGGGCGCGCTGCGGCCCGGTCGCCAGCCCGGCCATCGCGCCGCCGCCCCGGCTCGCGGACGCCATCACCCGGCCGCGCTCGGCGGCGAGGTCGAGCACCCGGTCCGCGCTCAGCGCGCCGGCCCAGTGCACGGCGGTCAGCTCGCCCAGGCTGTGCCCCACGGCGGTGGTGGCGTCGATCCCCAGCCTGCGCAGCACCTCCAGCGCGGCCAGCGCGCCCGCGACGATCCGGGGCTGCGCGACCTCGGTGGCCACCTGGTCGCCGTCGGCCGGCAGGTCGAGCTTGGCGAACACCGCCTCGGCGGCGGCGAACCGGTGCCGGATCGCGCCGACCGCGCCGCGCCCGGAACCCTGGCCCGGGAACAGGAACGCGATGCGCGGCGGCACCGCCCGGTCGGCCCGGAAGATCCCGTCCGCCGGGTCGACCACCTCGCCCGCGCCGTCGCCGTCGAGCAGCCGGGCGAGCTTGCGCGCGGCCTCCTCCGGGTCGCGCGCGACGACCGCCGCCCGCACCCGCCCGCCGGTCAGCCGGCCCGCCAGCGCGCCCGCCAGGTCGGCGAGTTCGGCGTAGGCGAGCTTGGGCACCAGCGCGGCGGCCTCGGCCAGCCGCTGCCGCACCTCGGCCGCGTCCGCGCCGTCGAACAGCAGCAGCTCGGCGTCCTGGCGGCCGGTGACCAGCGCCCGGGTGCTCTCCTCCAGCGCCGTGCGGCGGGCCGTGCCGGGCGCCTGCTCCACGGTGATGTGGGTGTTGATGCCGCCGAACCCCATCGCCGAGACGCCGGCGCGCACCGGCCGGTCGGCGGGCCACAGCTGCGCCTCGCGCGGCACGTACACCGCCGCGTCGTCGGCGGTCAGCTTCGGGTGCGGGTCGTAGTGGCCGGTGGCGGGCGGGATGACCTGGTGGTGCACGGCGAGGGTCGCCTTGATCAGCCCGGCCACCCCCGCCGCCGCCTTGGTGTGCCCGAAGTTGCCCTTGACGCTGCTCAGCGCGGCCGGGCGGGCGGTCGGGTCGGCGTCGCGGCGGGCCGAGGACAGCGCGTCGATCTCGGTGGCGTCGCCCAGCGCGGTGCCGGTGCCGTGGCCCTCGAAGTAGGAGACGGACTCGACGCCGTAGCCGGCGCGCCGGTAGGCCCGCGTGATGGCCAGCCGGTGGCCGCTCGCCTCGGGCCGGGTGATGCCGCCCTTGCCGTCCGACGAGACGCCCCAGCCGGCGATCGTCGCGTACACGTCCAGGCCGCGCTCGGCGGCGTCGGCGGCGCGCATCAGCACCAGCGCGCCCGCGCCCTCGCCGGGCCAGAAACCGTTGGAGTCGCGGTCGTAGACCTTCATCACGCCGGTCGACAGCGCGCCGGTCTTGGCGAACCCGATGACCTCGAACGGGTCGATGGACAGGTCCACGCCGCCCGCGACGGCCACGTCCCACTCGCCGTCGGCCAGCGATTTCGCGGCGGTCGCGACGGACAGCAGCGAGGACGAGCAGGCACCGTCCACGGTGTACCCGCCGCCGCCGAGGTCGAAGTGGTTGCAGATGCGGCCGGCGATGGTGTTCGACAGGCCGCCCGCGAGCGAGTCCTCGTCGATGGCCGGGAACGGCGCTTTGTACTGCACCTCCAGGTCGCGCAGGAATCCCGCGGTCTCGTCGTCCGGCCAGCCCTTGGCGGTCAGCGCGGCGGCCACCGTGCGGCGCACGTACGGCCAGCGCAGCCGCAGCACGTTGGCGCGGGAGAACTCGCCGGTGAGGCTGTTGCCCAGCACGACGCCCGTGGTGCCGCGGGGCAGGCCCGCGCCGTCCGGGAAGCCCGCGTCGGCCAGGGCGTGCGCCGTGACGTCCAGGGCCAGCCAGTGCGTCAGGTCGGTCGAGCGGTACGTGCTGCCCGCGACCCGGTACCGGACCCGGTCGAACTCGAAGTCCCGCAGCACGGCGGCCTTGGCCGCGTAGAAGCGGTCCGGCGCGGCCGGGTCGGGCGAGTGGTAGTCGGCGTGGTTCATCCGCTCGTCCGGCAGCCGCCGGAACGCCCGGCGGCCCGCCAGCACGCTTTCCCACAGTTCTCCGGCAGAACCGGCATCGGGGTAGCGCAGCCCGATGCCGACAATCGCGATCCGTTCACTGCTCATGCTTTCACCGTCTCCGCGACTCGGTTCGGACCTCGACGGGAACGCCGCACCCGGATAATCGGCACGACACATCGAAGAATGCGAGCAACACCTATCGTGACCGAGCCGCGCGGCTGATCGCTACTCCGATCATGCCTTCCGACCTGGGCCTTTCCATAACGGCGTGATATTCGAAATCCCGGTGCCGCGCGGACACCTCCGGCCGCACCGCCGTGCGCCACCCGGAGCAGTCGGACCGCATCCTCGGAGAAGATTTCCCGCACGGACCGGGCGGATGCTGGGAACGCACCGGCGAGCCACCGGTCCGGCGCACGTCCAGGCGTCCGACGGCAATTCCGACGAGGAGGACCAGATGACGCGCACCGAGGCCGAGGTCCGGGAGAGCGCGGCCGGCGCACCGCCGCGCGGGCGGTGGCGGGTCGTCGCGCTCTCCGCGCTGGCCGGCTTCCTGCTCACGGTCGTGTGGTCGGCCGCGTTCGTGGATTCGACCATCGGCGACAACGTGGCCGACACGCTGCTCGGCCACGACGCCAAGGCCACGCCCATCACGGGCGTCGCGGCGGGCGTCGTGTTCGCGTTCGTCAGCGGGCTCGCCGGCACGTTCACCGCGTGCAACATCGCGGCGTTCGGGGCGGTCGCGCCGATGCTGGGCACGGCGGGCGGGCGGTGGGCGCGGCTGCGCGCGGCGCTGTCGCCGCTGGGCCTGCTGGCCGCCGGGATGATCCCGGTCGCCGCGCTCTACGGCGCGCTGGTCGGCGTGGTCGGCACCCGGATGCCGCAGTTCGACACCGCCCAGGCGCAGGCCGGCGCGCTCAACGGGCGCGCGGTCCAGTCGCTGGTGGTGTTCGGCGTCATCGGGTTGACCATGCTCTACCTCGGGCTCGCCGCGCTCGACCTGGTGCCCGACCCGGTGCGCCGCCGCCCCGCCGCCCGGATGGTGCTGCTGGGCGTGCTGATCGGCGGCTTCCTGATCGGCCGGCCGTTCCCGCTGTTCCGGCAGATGTTCCGGAACGCGGCGGAGAGCGGGAACCCGCTCTACGGCGCGACCGCGTTCGTCCTGCAGTCGGTGGGCAACATCGCGGTGATGGCCGTGCTGTTCCTGCTGCTGGGCACGCTCGCCGGCGGCCCGCTGCGCCGGTGGCTGGCCGCCAAGCCCTCGCGCACGGCCGTGCTCACCGCCGCCACGCTGATCGCGGCGGGCGTGTTCACCTTCCTGTACTGGGACGTCCGGCTGCTCGCGGGCCGCGGCGTGATCCCGTGGTACCCGATCGCCCCGTGGGTGGGCTGACCCGCGGCGCCGAACCCCCTGGGGGTGCTTCACATGTCGACCACGCTCGGCTCGCTGCGCCGGCTGGTGCTGGCCCCGTCGCTGGAGGAGGTCGCGTTCCGCGCGCGCGGCTTCCCCGGCGCGTCCTCGGTGTACGCCGACCGGCTGGAAGCCGTCCCGCAGTCCGTGGTCTGCGGCTTCGAGTGGGGCATCGACTCCCACGACCAGGAGGAGGTGGCGCGCCGACTGGGGTTCGTGGAGCCCGGCCTGCGCGGGTTCGCGCACGAGGGCGCGGTCATGGCCTTCACCATCCGGGACGTGATGGGGCGCGGCACGCGGGTGCGCGACCTGCTCGAAGGCGACGGCGCGGACCACCTCTTCGTGGCCTACATCGGCATCGGGTTCGCGATGGCCCGCCTGCCGCGCGGCCTGTGGCGCAAGGTGATGCCGGACCTGTCCGGCTCGCCGTACCACCCCACCGTGAGCTGGCTGGCCGTCGACGGCTACGGCTTCGACCTCGCCTACTTCCACACCCGCACGTGGGTGGACCGGCAGCGCGTGCCCGCGCCGTACCCGTGGCAGGGCGACGCCGAGTACTTCCCGCGCGCGGTCGACCAGGGCATCGGCCGGGCCTTGTGGTTCATCCACGGCGCGCGGTGCGCGGAGGTCGCGGCGGCCGTGCGGCGGTTCGCCCCGGCGCGGCAGGCGGACCTGTGGAGCGGCGTCGGCCTGGCCGCCACGTTCGCCGGCGGCGGCACGCCCGAAGAACTCGCCGGGCTGCCCCGCGCCGCCGGGGAGCACCGCGCCGAACTCGCCGTCGGCGCGGTTTTCGCGGCGAAGGCGCGAATTCACGCGGGATTCGTGCCGGAACACAGCACGATCGCGCTCGACGCGTTTACCGGGAACACCCCGGAAGCCGCCGCGGAACTCGTCGACGCGACCGCCGTCGAGCCCGACCGGAGCGGACCCGTGCCGCCGTACGAGAGCTGGCGCAGCGGGATCCGTGCGCATTTCGCGGCGACCCGGCGGAATGTGCTCTCCTGATGCGCATTCGAGCATAACCGGAGCGCACGCCAGGAGTAGACCCGACGTCCGGAGCACTGCGACGATTTCCCCAATCTGCTGTCCGGTCACCGGTTTTCCGGACAATGGGAGGGGACCGAGGTGAGTGCTCTGCGCGCCTTGCGGCGCCGAATGCTGACTCCCGACATCGCCGAGACCACGCTGGCCGTGCGCGGGTTCCGGGTGAAGGACGAGGCGTCCAGGGAACTGCTGGAGACGGTCGGTCGGATGTTCCTGACCGGGTACGCGTACGCCGTCGAGGCGCGCCGCCCGCAGGACGCCGAGGACCGGCTCGAAGGACTACCGGCCCGGTACCGGGGTTTCGCCTACGAGGGCGCCGGGATGGGCTTCGCGGTGCTCGACGGCCTGCCGTTCGGCCACGGCAGGCACGTCGAGGAGTTCCTCCGGGGACGCGCCGCCGACCACGTCTACATGGTCTACGTGGGGATCGGCTGGGGCATGGCCCGGCTGCCCCGCTTCCGCTGGCCCGCCGACGCGCGGACCGACCCGCTGCTGCGCTGGCTGGTGCTCGACGGCTACGGCTTCCACCAGGCGTACTTCAAGACCGAGCAGTACGTGCACCGGCAGTACGTCGACCCCCGGTTCCCGTGGCCGGCGGCCGGGCCGCGCGAGTACGCCGATCGAGCGCTCGACCAGGGCATCGGGCGGGCCATGTGGTTCGTCGGCGGCACGGACGCCCAGCACGTCGCCGACCTGATCGACCGGTTCCCCGAGCACCGCCACGAAGACCTCTACGCGGGCGCGGGCCTGGCCGCCACGTACGCGGGCGGGGTGTCGGAGGACGAACTGGTGCTGTTCCGGCACCGGGCGGGCCGGCACGCGCCGATGGTCGCCCAGGCGAGCGCGTTCGCCGCCGAGGCCCGGGTCAAGGCGGGCCTGCTGGTGCCGCACACGGGGCTCGCGACGCAGGTGTTCTGCGGGACCACGCCGGAGCGGGCGGCCCGGGTGACCCAGGAGGTCCGGCCCGAACCGCCCGTCGCGGACGGCGCGGTGCCCGCGTTCGAGACCTGGCGGCAGCGCACCGCCCGCCAGTTCGTCCACCAGGAAGGGGTCGGCACATGAGCACCGCCTCGGGCCGGCTGCGCCGCCAACTGCCGGGCATCATCGCGCTGGTGCTGGTCGCCGCCACGTTCCTGGTGGCCCGGCTGCCCCAGTCCTCGGCCGCCGAGAAGCGCGACATGGCCGCGCACTTCGGGTTCGCCGCCGAGTCGATCGCGCTGCCCGGCGGCTACACCCAGCAGTCCATCCGCAAGGTCAACCAGGACTACCGGCACATCGACGCGTGGATCTCGTCGGTCGGCTCGGCCATCGCGCTCAACGACCTCGACGGAGACGGGCTCTCGAACGACATCTGCTTCGTGGACGTCCGGATCGACCAGGTGATCGTCACGCCCGCGCCGGAGGCCGGCAAGAAGCCGCGCTACGAGCCGTTCGCGCTCAGCGCCGGTCCCCTGCCCACCAACGAGGTGATGGCCCCGATGGGGTGCGTGCCCGGCGACTTCAACGAGGACGGCCGGATGGACCTGCTGGTCTACCTGTGGGGCCGCACGCCGATCCTGCACCTGGCCAAGGAGGGCGCCAAGGGCCTCGCCGCCGACTCCTACACCCCCACCGAACTCGTGCCGGGCGCGACCGGCGGCCGGTACTCCGGTCCGCAGTGGAACACCAACTCGGCCACCGTGGCGGACTTCGACGGCGACGGCCACGACGACATCTACATCGGCAACTACTTCCCGCACGGCCCGGTCCTCGACCCCACCAAGGACGACGGCGTGCAGATGAACCACTCGATGTCGATGGCGCTCAACGGCGGCGAGGACTACGTGTTCCGCTGGACCGGCGCCACGTCCGGGGCGAACCCGTCCGCGAAGTTCGAGTGCGACGAGAAGGCGATCCCGGAGGACGCGTCCAAGGGCTGGGCGCTCGCGTCGAGTTCCAACGACGTCGACGGCGACCTGCTGCCGGAGCTGTACCTGGCGCACGACTTCGGCCCGGACCGGATGCTGCACAACCTGTCCACGCCCGGCCACTTCAAGTTCGCGCTCGTCGAAGGCGTGCGCGGGGCGATGGAACCCAAGTCCAAGAACGTCGGCAAGGACTCGTTCAAGGGCATGGGCGTCGACTTCGGCGACCTCAACGGCGACGGCGTCTACGACATGTACGTCAGCAACATCACCACGTCGTTCGGCATCGAGGAGAGCCACTTCGCGTGGATGAGCACGACCGGCGACCCCAAGGCGGTCAAGGAGGAGATGGACCAGGGCGTCGCGCCGTGGGAGGACCGCAGCGCGCCGCTGCAACTGGCGTGGTCGGGGTGGGGCTGGGACGTGAAGCTCGCCGACTTCGACAACAGCGGCGAACTGGAGGTCGCGCAGGCCACCGGGTTCGTCAAGGGCGACGTGAACCGCTGGCCGCAGCTCCAGGAACTGGCCACCGCCAACGACTCCCTGCTGTCCAACCCGCTGTGGTGGCCGTACATGACCGCCGGCGACGACGTGGCGGGCAACCAGCGGTTCCACTTCTTCGTGAAGAACCCGCAGGAGCGCTACACCGACCTCGCGCCGTCGCTGGGGCTCGACATCCCGGTGCCCACCCGGGGCATCGCGACCGGCGACGTGGACGGCGACGGCCGGCTGGACATGGCGGTCTCCCGGCAGTGGGCGGACCCGGTGTTCTACCACAACACCGGGGGCTCCGACCGGGGCTTCCTGGGCCTACGGCTGACCCACCCGGGCAGCGGGGACCGGCCCGGCTCGCCCGTGATCGGCGCGCAGGTGACCGTGACCACGCCGGACGGGCACCGCCAGGTCAACCGGGTCGACGGCGGCAGCGGCCACTCCGGCAAGCGCAGCCACGAAGTCCACTTCGGACTCGGCGACGCGACCGGGCCGGTCGACGTGCACGTCAAGTGGCGCGACCGCGACGGGACCGTGCACGAGCAGGACCAGACACTGTCCGCGGGCTGGCACGACATCCAGCTCGGCGACCACGCCGAGGAGAAGTGACATGGCCGAGACGAAACCGAGCCCGCCGCGCCACGACCCGAAGGTCGTCACCGCGCTCCGGCGGTTCGCGATGTCGATCACCGTCTTCAACGTCCTGGGCTACACCGTCCTCGGGTTCGAGCAGCCGTGGCTGTGGCCGTTCATCGCGCTCGCCACCGGCTACGCCGTGGAGATCTTCCTGGAGGTGGTCGCCGCGCGGCAGGAGGGCAGGCCGCCGAGGTTCGCGGGCAACGGGCCGCGCGGGGTGATGGAGTTCCTGTACCCGGCGCACATCACCAGCCTGGCCATGAACATGCTCATCTACGTCAACGACAACGTGTGGGCGATGATCTTCGGCGTCACCGTCGCGGTCGGCGCGAAGTGGGTGCTGCGGGCCCCGGTGCGCGGCCGGCTGCGGCACTTCATGAACCCGTCGAACTTCGGCATCACGGTGATCCTGCTGGTGTTCCCGTGGGCGTCGATCGCGCCGCCCTACCACTTCACCGAGCACGTGGGCACGTTCGTGGACTGGCTGATCCCGGTGATCATCGTCGCCGCGGGCACCATGCTCAACGGGATGCTGACCGGCCGGCTGTGGCTGATCATGGCGTGGCTGGTCGGGTTCGCGATCCAGGCGGTGGTCCGCGGCGTGCTGCTGGACGTGTCGATCCCGGCGGGGCTGGGCATGATGACCGGCGTCGCGTTCGTGCTGTTCACCAACTACATGGTGACCGACCCCGGCACCAGCCCGTCGCGCCCGGTGTCCCAGATCGCGTTCGGCGGCGGCGTGGCCACCGTGTACGGCGTGCTGATGGGCATGAGCATCCCGTACGGGATCTTCTTCGCCACGGCGATCGTGTGCCTGATCCGCGGCGGTTTCCTGTGGGCGCTGCACATCGTGGAACGCGCCCGCCTCGAACGCGAGGAGCAGCAGGAGGCGCGGGCCGCCGAGGCGCCGGTCACCGAAACGTCCACTGTGGACGTCTCGCGCAACGGGCTGCCGAAGGGGAGCGAGGTCGTGCGGACATGACGCGCAGCGCGACCTACGTCCGGCGGACGCCTCCCGGGCCCCCGCGCAGTGCCACGCTCGGCCTGCTCAAGCAGCTCGCCGGCGACCGGCTGACGTTGATGTCCTCCGCCGCGCGGCAGTACGGCGACGCCGTGCGGATGGCCATCGGGCCCAAGACGCTGTACTTCTTCAACCACCCCGAGCACGCCAAGCACGTGCTCGCCGACAACGCGGCCAACTACCACAAGGGGATCGGCCTGGTGCACGCCCGCCGCGCGATCGGCGACGGGCTGCTCACCAGCGAGGGCGAGCTGTGGCGCAAGCAGCGCCGGGCGACCCAGCCCGCGTTCGGGCACAAGCGGATCGCCCGGCAGGCCGGTGCGGTGGCCGAGTCGGCGGGCCGGCTGGTCGACCGGCTGCGGGCCGGGATCGGCGGGCCGCCGGTCAACCTGACCGAGGAGATGACCGGGCTCACCCTCGACGTGCTGGGGCGGACCCTGCTGTCGGAGGACCTGTCCCGGTTCGAGCACATCGGCCACTCGTTCGAGGCCGTGCAGGACCAGGCGATGTTCGAGATGGTCACGATGAGCGCGGTGCCGATGTGGGTGCCGCTGCCCCACCAGCTCCGCTTCCGCCGGGCCCGCCGGGAGCTGCGCCGCGTCGTGGAGGACCTGGCGGCGCGGCGGGTCGAGCACGGCGGGGCGGACGGCGACGACGTGCTGTCCCGGGTGCTCGCCTCGGTCGCCGAGGAGCAGGACGAGGCGGTCGGCGACCGGCGGCTGCACGACGAGCTGGTGACGCTGATGCTGGCCGGGCACGAGACCACGGCCAGCACGCTGGGGTGGGCGTTCCACCTGCTCGACCGGCACCCCGAGGTCGCGCAGCGGGTCCGGGCCGAGGCGCGGGCCGTGCTGGGCGACCGCGCGCCGACCTTCGAGGACCTGTCGGCGCTGCGCTACACCGCGATGGTGGTGGACGAGGTGGTGCGGCTGTTCCCGCCGGTCTGGATCCTGCCCCGGGCGGCGCAGGACGACGACCGGGTGGGCGACTGGTTCGTGCCGGCCGGTGCGGACGTGCTGATCTGCCCGTACACCCTGCACCGGCACCCGGAGTTCTGGGACCGGCCGGACCGGTTCGACCCGGACCGGTTCGACCCGGCGGCCGCGCCCGGCCGGCCCCGGTACGCGTACCTGCCGTTCGGGGCGGGCCCGAGGTTCTGCGTGGGCAGCCACCTCGGGATCATGGAGGCGGTGTTCACCCTGGCGATGGCCGTCCGGGAGCTGGACCTGCGGTCCGTGCCGGGGCGGCCGGTGGTGCCCGAGCCGATGCTGTCGCTGCGGATCCGCGGCGGCCTGTCGGTGACCGTGCACCCGGCACCCTGACACCGCGCCGGTTCGACGCGAATGGGGTTGTCCTCCCGTCTCCGGAGGACAACCCCATTCACGTCCGGTGGCCGCCGGCCGGTCAGCCACCCGCGTTCGCGCTCACGCCGAGCGCGTGCGTGCGCACGTCCAGCAGCGCCAGCAGGACCGGCGGGTCGAGGTTGCAGATCGGGCGCAGGGTGAGGTCCGCGTGCTCGACCGGGCGGCCCGGCCGGATGGTGACCGGGCCGTAGGACGCCACCGACAGCGCCAGGTCGTGCGCGAACGGACCGTCGCCCAGCATGGATTCGCGGCCCAGCGCCACGGATTGGGCCAGCAGGTGCCACGTGCCCGGCGGCACGCGGCTGAGCAGGTAGGCGCCGGGCCGGCGGAGCACGGCGCAGCGGATCGGCGCACCCTGCGGGATGCCGTCGGGGAACAGGCCGATGAACAGCAGCCCGGGAGGGCCCGCCGGCGCGGAGATCTCGCCCTGCACGACGGCCGTGCGCGCGTCCACGGCGCGCCGGGCCATCGGGATGTGCCGGGCGAAGCCCCCGGACTGCCGGAACGTCGTCGGCGACACCCCGACGCTGCTTCTGAAGCGGGAGCTGAAAGTGCCCACGCTGGTGTAGCCGACGCGGTGGCTGATATCCGTCACGGTCAGTGAGGTGGACACCAGCAGCCGCTTCGCCTCCTGCAACCGGATCGCCGCCAGGAACCGCCCCGGCGACACCCCGGTGACCCGCTGGAACGCGCGGGAGAAGTGGAACTTGCTGTAGTTGGCGGTACGCGCCATGTCGTCTATGGTGAATTGTTCACCGATGTTCTCGTGCATAAAATCGATCACTTGCCCTACGGCACGTTCGATAACCTGCACCACAAGTCGAACCCCAATTCCCAGTGTCTTCGAAGAGTTGTACCCGGAAAACCGACAGACCGATCCGCGCCACCCTGGGGCAGGCGCCCCGGCCACTGCCGCCGGCGCGATTTCGCGCACTCGGACCCGGTACTGCCCCCAGTTCCGTGAATCGCACTTCTTCGGAAGCTACCAGGGCCTTTCTACCTGCGCAAGCTGTGTGAACAGGCCTCGAACACGGCTCCCAAGATCACCTCGGAGCGGTGTACAGGATCTTCCAGAAGATGTTTAGGACGATCCGCGGCGGTCAATATAGAGGACCCCTCCGGGCCATTACCCGATCTCCCGCCGGCCGCTCCGGCACCATTCGACCGAGCACCCGCCTTACCGCCGTCGGCCGGAGTCGAATGCTGCATCCAGCGGCGTCCGAGGTGCCCCCGGCAGACCTTCGGGGGCCCGAACCCGGCCCGGCCCGCACATCACGGCACCCTCGGAGAAGCGCCGGACCGGCCGTCGGCGGGACGATGGGATGAACGCTCGGGCGATCATCACGAGTTATTTCGAAGACGCGCCGGACGAGATCTCCGGCGATCCCCGTGAGCATTCTCGCCCGCAGAAGGGAGCTGCCGTGAAATCGGACACCCCGCCGGACCGCGCCATCCGCACGATGACGCTGGAAGCGTTCGCGGACACCATCGTGCCGGGTGCGAAGAGGTCGCCGGAGGATCGCAGCGTGGCCGGGGCCGCGCCCGGCGGCGGTGCCGTGGCCGCGGGCGCGATCGCCTTGTTGGAAACACCGGCCGCCGGTCTGGTGGACGGGTTGGACAGCCTGGCCGCGATGCTCGACGGCCACGCGCGCGAGTACGCCGACCGGGCCGGGGTCGCGCTGGACGGGGACGTCCCGCCGTTCGTCGCGCTGCCGTTCGCGCTGCGCACCGGGCTCGTCGCGGAACTGGTCGCGCCGGGCCACCCGGAGAAGGACGGCTGGGTCGCCCTCGCGCTGTTCAGCAACATGGCCTTCGACACCGGGGCGCACCTGCACACCGCCGAGGCGATGGCGGCGGGCCACCCCGGGCTGCGCGCGATGCGGTTCGCCGAGCCGGACGCCGACCGCCTGTGGCGGTTCCCCGCCTTCTCCTACGGCAGGCCGCTGGCCCGGACCCACCCCGGCACGACGCCGGCCGGCGACCCGGCCTGACGATGGGAGTTTCGATGACGAGCACCGAGAGCACCGACGTGCTGATCGTCGGCAGCGGGTTCGGCGGCGCGATCGCCGCCTACCACCTCGCCGCCGGCGGCGCGAAGGTCGTCGTGCTGGAACGCGGGCCGTGGCTGGAGGGCGAGGACTTCGAGCACGACTTCCTGCTCGGCTCCTCCTACACCCGGATCTTCGACTTCGTGGTGGGCGACGGCATGAGCCTGCTCGGCGGCAACTGCGTGGGCGGTGGCAGCGTGGTCTACTTCGCCGCGATGCCGCGCGCGCCCCGGTTCGTGTTCGAGCGGCAGGGCGGCCTGGGCCGCCGGATGTGGCCCGAGGCGGTCACCCGCGACACCCTGGACCCCTGGTACGACAAGGTGTGCGAGGCCCTGCCGGTGACCCCGCAGACCTGGGACGACGTGACCTACGCGGGCGGGCTGTTCGCCGCCGCGTGCGACCACGCGGGCCGCACCGCCAACCCGGTGCCGGTCGCCATCGACGGCGACCGGTGCACCAACTGCAACTGGATGATGTCCGGCTGCCGGTTCGACGCCAAGCGGTCGCTGCTGCTCAACTACCTGCCGGCCGCCGTCGCGCACGGCGCGCGGATCCGGCCGCTGCACGAGGTGCAGCGGCTCTCGCGCACCGACGACGGCGGCTACCGGGTGGACTACAACGTCGTCCACGACGTCGACTACCGGATGAGCGTGGGCAGCGGCTCGATCGACGCCAAGGTGGTGGTGCTGGCGGCGGGCGCGGGCGCGACCCCGGTCATCCTCCAGCGCTCCGAGGAGACCCTGGGCCGGTTGCCGCACGCGGTCGGCCGGTACTTCTCCGGCAACGGCGAACGGCTCAACACCGCGATCATCGACGAGGACAAGGCCCGCGACCTGCTCGGCCTGCGCCGCGAGGACGGCCTGGCGTACGCGGCCAACCAGATCGGCAAGGGCCCGTGCGTGGCGAGCTGGGACGACCTCGACCCGTCGCGGCCGGAGTTCTCCCGGTTCTGCCTGGAGCAGCTGTACTTCCCGCCCGGCTTCGGCACCATCCTGGCGCAGGTCCCGGACGCGACCGGGCCGACGTGGTTCGGCCCGGAGAAGAAGCGGCTCGTCGAGCAGTGGCAGTCGTGGCTGACCATCTTCGCGATGACCGAGGACGACAACGAAGGTGTCTTCGGCCCGCCGCCGCCCACCGGCAACGCGGTGCGGATCTCGCAGCAGATGCTCGGGCGCGGGTCGATCTCCTACCGGCCCACCGAGAACACGCTGTCCGGGTGGCGGCGGTCGGACGCGGCGGTCAAGGACGTCCTGGAGCGCGACGGCCTGGCCAAGGTCATGCCGTGGACCAACGACGTGGTGGGCGCGTACACCGTGCACCCGCTGGCGTCGTGCCGCATCGGCGACGACCCGGAGACCTCCGCGCTGGACGACCGGCACGAGTTGCGCGGCCACCCGGGCATCTTCGTCACCGACGGCTCGGCCGTGCCGGGCGCGGTCACGGTGAACCCCGCGCTCACCATCGCCGCGCTGGCCGAGCGCGCGATCCCCGGCATCGTCCGGGCGCTGCGCGACCGGGGCGTGGACGTCACCTACGGCGCGCCGTCCCCGGACGGCGAGACCGCCGGGCGCCGCGCCGTGGCGCACCTGGTGCGGGACTGACGCCGGGCCGCCGCGCACCGGCCGTCGCCCAGGATTTTCCCGAGAAGAGCGACAGAGGAGAGGCATGACGACGTCCCACCGGACCACGACTGTCCACACCGGACCGACGAAGGCCGACCAGGCGGCGATCGCCGCGCTCCCGCAGCGCATGGTCGCGGGCTGGGCGGTGCACGACGCGGGGTCCATCGCCGACCTGTTCACCGACGACGGCGTGATGATCCTGCCGGGCCTGTACCGCAAGGGCCGCAACGAGATCCGCGAGTTCTTCGCGAGCGCGTTCGAGGGGCCGTTCCGCGGCACGAAGGTGACCGGTGCGCCGGTCGACCTGCGGCTGTTCGGCGCGGACTTCGCCGTCCTGGTGACGCAGGGCGGCGTGCTCGCGCCGAACGACACCGAGGTCGCCGACGAGCGCGCGATCCGCGCGTCCTGGGTGGCCGTCAAGCAGGACGGCGAGTGGCGGCTGGCCACCTACCAGAACAGTCCCGTCAACGCCTGAGACCGGGGACCGACCCGGCGCGGAAAGGCCGCCCACCGCTCCGGTGGGCGGCCTTTCCGCTGTGCGCAAGGCAGAGGATGCCGGCGGCCCCGGGCGGGTGTGACGATGGTCTCCGGGCGCGGCAACGGCCCGAGGAACGCCGACCGCAGAGGAGGCGCGGCACCGTGGACGAGCCGGGACGTGGTGGCGAATCGTGACGGCGACCATCGACGGCGCACCGGGAATCGGCCTGCCGGAAGCCGGCGCGGCGGAGGTGACGGCGCTGCGCGCGCACGCCGCCGCCGTGGTGCGGGCCGAGTTGCTGCGCCTGCGCGGGAAACTGCCCGCCGTGGACGGCGCGTTGCGCGCGGAGCTGGAGGTGACCGTGCTGCGGGTCGTGGACCACCTGCTGACCACACCGGAACAACGGGTGCGCGTGCCCGGCCGCACGGACCTCTCCGAGGCGCTGCGCGAACTGTTCGCCCTCGCGTGAAACCGGTCGTCTCCTGGGTTGCCGCAACGGGCGCAACGTCGGAGGTGCACGGCCGATCGCGCGGGTGTCAGGCTGGAACGGTCCGCCCGCGCGCCCGGCGGCTCCGCGACCGAAGTGGAGTTCCTGATGACCCTCGTCCCCGCCACCGGCCGCTCCGCGACGCGATCGGGCCGCGCCCCCGACACCGCCGAGCCCGACCCGGTGCAGCTGCTCACCCCCGCCGGCGAACGCGTCGAGCACCCGGACTTCCCCTTGGACATCACCGATTCCGCGATCGCCGACCTGTACCGGGACCTGGTGGTGGTGCGCCGGGTCGACACCCAGGCGCTGGCCCTGGCCCGCCAGGGCGAACTGGCGGTGTGGGCCTCGCTCGCCGGGCAGGAGGCGGCGCAGGTCGGTTCCGGCCGGGCGCTGGCACCGGGCGACATGGCCTTCCCGACCTACCGCGAGCACGGTGTGGCGTGGTGCCGCGGCGTCGACCTGGCCGAGGTGCTCGGCCACTTCCGCGGCGTCTACCACATGGGCTGGGACCCGCGTCGGCACAACTTCCACCTCTACACGATCGTCATCGGCGCACATGCCCTGCACGCCACCGGGTACGCGATGGGCGTGAACCGGGACAGCGGCCGGGACGCGGTGATCGCCTACTTCGGCGACGGCGCGATGAGCCAGGGTGACGTGAACGAGGCGTTCGTGTGGGCGAGCGCGCAGCACGCGCCGGTCGTGTTCTTCTGCCAGAACAACCAGTACGCGATCTCCGAGCACGTGCGCACGCAGTCCACGATCCCGTTGCGCCGCAGGGCGGACGGCTTCGGCTTCCCCGGCGTCCGGGTCGACGGCAACGACGTGCTGGCCTGCCTCGCGGTGACCCGGCAGGCGATGGACCGGGCGCGCGCGGGCGGCGGGCCGTCGCTGGTGGAGGCGTTCACCTACCGGATGGGCGGCCACACCACGACCGACGACCCGACCCGCTACCGGCCGTCGGCGGAAGTCGAGCAGTGGCGGCGGAAAGACCCGGTCGCACGGGTCCGCGCGTACCTGGTGGGCAACGACGCCGTCGACCGGGCGTTCCTCGACGCGGTCGACGCGGAGGCCGCCGACATCGCGGCCGACCTGCGCCGGCGGGTGCTCGCGATGCCGGACCCGGCCGTGGAGTCCATCTGGGACAACACCTACGCCGCCGGGCACCCGGGCGTCGCCGCCGAACGCGCCGGCCACCTGGCCTACCTGGACTCGTTCGAGGACGAGCGGTGACCGCCCTCGCGTTGGGCCGGGCCATCAACGAGGGGCTGCGCCGGGCGCTGGCCGACGACCCCTCGGTGCTGGTGATGGGCGAGGACGTGGGCGCGCTCGGCGGGGTCTTCCGGGTGACCGACGGGCTGCAACGCGAGTTCGGCCCGGACCGGGTGGTGGACACGCCGTTGGGCGAGTCCGGGATCGTCGGCACCGCGATCGGGTTGGCGCTGCGGGGTTTCCGGCCGGTGTGCGAGATCCAGTTCGACGGCTTCGTGTTCCCGGCGTTCAGCCAGATCACCTCCCAGCTGGCCAGGATGCGGTCGCGCTCGCGCGGGCGGCTGGAGCTGCCGGTGGTGATCCGCATCCCCTACGGCGGGGGCATCGGCGCCGCCGAGCACCACGGCGAATCGCCGGAGGCGTACTTCACGCACACCGGCGGGCTGCGGGTGGTGACGTGCGCCAACCCGGCCGACGCGTACGCCATGGTCCGGCGGGCCGTGCAGTGCCCGGACCCGGTGGTCTTCTTCGAGCCCAAGCGGCGGTACTGGGAGAAGGGTCCGGTCGCGCTGGACGAGCCGGTGGACGCCCGGATCGACCGGGCGGTCGTGGTGCGCGAGGGCACCGACGTGACCTTGTTGACCTACGGGCCGAGCGTGGCGACGTGCCTGCTGGCCGCCGAGGCGGACGACGAGCGGTCCGTCCAGGTGGTGGACCTGCGGTCGTTGAACCCGCTGGACGAGGAGACCGTGGTCGCGGCGGTGCGGTCCACCGGGCGTTGCGTGGTCGTGCACGAGGCCCCGGTGTTCGGCGGGTACGGGGCCGAGTTGGCGGCCCGCGTCACGGAGCGGTGCTTCGGCGTGCTGGCCGCCCCGGTGCTGCGGGTGGGCGGCTTCTCGGTGCCCTATCCCCCGTCCCGGTTGGAGGAGCACTACCTGCCCGATCTCGACCGGGTCCTGGACGCGGTCGACCGAACTTACCGGTGGTGACAGGTGGGCGAGCACAGGCAGTTCCGGCTCCCGGACGTCGGCGAGGGCCTCACCGAGGCCGTGGTGGTGGCGTGGCGGGTGAAACCGGGCGACGTGGTCGCGGTCGACCAGGTGGTGGTCGAGGTCGAGACGGCGAAGGCCCTGGTGGAACTGCCGTCGCCGTTCGAGGGCACGGTGGTGGACGTGCTGCACGAGGAGGGCGTCACCGTCGACGTCGGCGCGCCGCTGGTGACCGTCGACGTGGGCGGCGACCCGCTGCTGGTGGGGTACGGGGTGAAGCGGTCCCGGCCCGCGCGGCGTCGGCGCAAGGCCGTGGTGGACCCGGTCGCGGATGCCGGGGTGGACGCCGGGGTGGACGCCGGGGTGGACGAGGAGCGGGTGCGTGCGGGCGGGGTCCGGGCCCGGACGGCGGCGGCGATGGTGCGGTCGGCGTTCACCGCTCCGCACGTGACCACGTGGTTGCAGGTCGACGTGACACCGACCGTCGAGCGGGTGCGGGAGTTGCGGCAGCGGCCCGAGTACGCCGACGTCCGGGTGTCGCCGCTGCTGCTGGTGGCACGGGCCGTGGTGCGGGCCGTGGCGCAACACCGCGAGGTGAACGCGTCCTGGGACGACGAGACCGGCGAGATCGTGCTGAAACGCCGGGTGAACCTCGGGGTGGGCGTGGCGACCGGGCGCGGCCTGCTGGTGCCCAACGTGAAGGACGCGCACACCCTCTCGCTCCCCGAGCTGGCGGGTGCGCTGTCGGGTCTGGTGGAACGTGCGCGGGCGGGCGTCACGGAGCCGCACGAACTCGTCGGCGGCACGCTGACCATCAGCAACCCCGGCGTGTTCGGCACGGACGCCGGCACGCCGATCCTGGTGCCGGGCGAAACGGTGATCCTCGCGGTGGGCCGGATCGCGCAGCGCCCGTGGGCGCACGAAGGCCGGTTGGCACTGCGGCAGGTGGTCACGCTGGCCCTGTCGTTCGACCACCGGGTGATCGACGGCGAGACCGCGTCCCGGTTCCTCTCCGCTGTCGGCGCCGACCTGGAATCCCCGGCGGACCTGGGCTGATCCCGCGTCCCCCGACTGCTCCGAAACGGTGGCGATCCGTTTGTCAAACCACACGATCGCGTACGCCGACCCGGTGGGTGCTGCCATAGCGTTGATCGGCAACACCGTTCGTCCGGGGGGAGGAGCGAGGAGGAGACGCCCTGTGAAGGCTCCGGACCAGGCCACCTGCCCGATCCGCGACTACACGACCTTGCGCCCGCCGGCGCCCGCCATGACCGCTTTCGAGGAGATGGACGAGCACCGGGCGCACGCGCGTCCCGCCCTGCGCACCGAGGACGCGCAGGGCTACCGGGTGTTCACCGACCACGACGCCGTGACCGAGGGGCTGCGCCAGGCCGACCTGTGGTCCAGCGCGGTGGTGTTCCCGTTCGAGCCCGACCCGGACCGGGTGATGGTGCCCATCCAGCTCGACGGCGAGCGGCACACCACCTGGCGGCGGCTGCTGGCCGCGTGGTTCACGCCCGGCCGGGTGCGGGCCCTGCGCGAGGACCAGCGCCGCCTCGCCCGGTCCGTCGTGGACGGTGTGCGGCCGCGCGGCGAGTGCGATTTCGTCGCCGACGTGGCGAAGGTGTTCACCTCGGCGGCGTTCCTGCCGATCATGGGCGTGGCACCGCAGGACGCCGGCCGGTTCCTGGAGTGGACCGACGGCCTGCACTTCCGGGGCGACGACCCCGAGGAAGCCCTGCGGATGCAGCGGAAGGCCGCCGCCGAGATGACCGCCTACCTCGGCGAACTGCTCGACCGCAGCCGCCGGCACCCGGACCCGTCGCGGACCGACATCGTCGCCGCCGCCGCGGGGTGGCGGGTCGACGGCACGCCGCCCTCGACCGAGGACCTGGTGAACTGCCTGATGACGGTGCTGGGCGCGGCGCTGGAGACGACCGCCAGCCAGCTCACCTGGACGGTGTTCCACCTGGCGACCCACCCCGAGGACCGGCGCCGGCTGGTGCGGGACCCGTCGTCGGTGCCGGGGATGGTCGAGGAGAGCATGCGGGTCTACCCCATCGCCACACCGACCCGGCGGGCGACCCGGGACGCCGAGTTCCACGGCTGCCCGGTGCGCGCCGGCGACGTCGCGGTGTTCTCGCTGGCCGCCGCCGGGCGGGACGAACGGGCCTACCCCAAGGCCACCGAGGTCGACCTCGACCGCCGAGGCGCGCGGCACGTGTCGTTCGGCGCGGGCCGGCACACGTGCCTGGGCGCGCACCTGGCCCGGCAGGAGATGGCGCTGCTGCTCCAGGAGTGGCACCGGCTGATCCCCGACTACGAGCCGGCCGAAGCGCCGCGCGAGCGGGCCACGATGATCTGGTCGATCGACGAGTTGCGGCTGCGCTGGGGGTGAAACCCGTTGCGGGGAGCCGATCCCCGCACGCAGCGAGATGCGCGGGCGGCGGCGCGGGTGGGAAGGTCGGGAGGTCCTTCGGGCGGCTCGCGCCGGACCGGCCGCGGTCCCCCGTCTTGGCTCCCTGGGAGGAAATGGTGTTGACCAGCGAGATTCCGACGAAGGAGGACCTCGTCGGCCGTGCGGCGGACCTGGCCCCGCTGCTGCGGGCGAACGCCGCGTGGTCGGAGGAGAACCGGAGGCTGCACGACAAGTCGGTGGACGCCTTGGCCGACGCCGGCGTCTTCCGGCTGCGGGTGCCCCGGCGCTACGGCGGCTACGAGGCCGACACCCGCACCCTGGTCGACGTGGCCACCGAACTCGGCCGCGCGGACGGCTCGGCCGCGTGGACCGCGTCGGTGTACTGGATCCCCACGTGGATGACGTGCCTGTTCCCGGACGCGGTGCAGGACGAGGTGTTCGCCACCCCGGACGCGCGGGTCTGCGGCACGTTGAGCCCGACCGCGACGGCGACCCCGGCCGACGGCGGCGTGGTGGTCAGCGGCAAGTGGGGCTTCATCACCGGGGCGTGGCACAGCCAGTGGCAGGAGGTCATCGCGATCCTGCTGGACCCGGACGGCGAACCGGTTCCGATCATGGCGCTGGTGCCGATGTCGGACCTGACGATCGTGGACGACTGGCACACCGCCGGACTGAAGGGCACGGGCAGCGTCAGCACCGTCGCGGACAACGTCTTCGTGCCGCGCGAACGCGTCCTGCCGCTGGGCGCGGTGGTGCAGGGCGGCCACGCGTCCGCGACCAACGCGGACTCCCCCGTCTACCGCGCTCCCCTGCTGCCCGTCGCGGCCGCGTCGTCGGTCGGGACGGTCGTGGGGTTGGCGAAGGCCGCGCGGGACGCGTTCTTCGAGCGCCTGCCGGGCCGCAAGATCACCTACACCGACTACGACAACCAGAGCGACGCGCCCTTGACCCACCTCCAGGTCGCGGAGGCGACGATGAAGGTGGACGAGGCGCAGTTCCACGCGCACCGGCTCGCGGACCTGGTCGACGCCAAGGGTGTCGACGGGTCGCCGTGGTCGATCGAGGAACGCGCGCTGGCGCGCGCCGACCTGGGCGCGGTGTGCAAGCGCGCCAAGGAGGCGGTGGACATCTTCGCCACGGCCAGCGGCGGTTCGTCGATCTACCGCGACGTGCCGATCCAGCGCATCCACCGGGACGTCGAGGCGGTCAACCTGCACGCCCTGATGCACCCGGACACGAATTCCGAGCTGTACGGCCGCGTGCTGTGCGGTCTGCCGCCGAACACGCTCTACATCTGAGGTGGTCGCGGCGCGGTCCGGGCGGGTTCGCCGTCCGGACCGCGCCGCCGCCCGCTCCCGGGACGACGGGTCGCCCGCCCCGACGTGCGCGGCGGGCGACCCGGTGACGCGGGGTCAGCGCAGGGTGATCACCGTGGGCATCTTGCGGAAGCCCCGGACGGTGCTGCGGTGCACGCGCACCAGGCCGTCCGGGTCGAGGTCGTAGTCCGCCACCCGGTGCACCAGCTCCTCCAGCACGATCCGGCCCACCCGGCGGCCCATCAGGTTGCCCAGGCACAGGTGCGCGCCCCGGCTGAAGCTGAGCAGCTGGCTCGCGTCGCGGGTCAGGTCGAACTCGTCGGCGGCCGGGAACACCTCCGGGTCCCGGTTGGCCGCGCCCATCAGCATCAGCACCTGCGAACCGGCCGGGATCCCCACGCCGTGCAACTCCAGGTCCACTTTGGACTTGCGGATCACCATCTGCACCGGCGAGTCGTAGCGCAGGGTCTCCTCGACCCAGCCGTTGACGTCGCCGGCGAGGGCCGCCTGCTGCTGGTCGGGGTTGCGCCACGCCCAGTACCAGGCGTTGCCGACCAGGTCGACGGTGGTGACCGTGCTGGCCCCGCCGAGCAGGTGCAGGAACGCCAGGATGTCCTGGGTCTCCAGCGGCGCGCCGTCGATCTCGGCGGCGAGCAGGTCGGAGACGAGGTCTTCGGCGGGGTGCCGGCGGCGCTGCTCGACCAGCTCGGCGTAGTACCCGCTCAGCTCCTGGAACGCCTGCATCTGGGCCGGTCCGATGGTGGTGGCGCCGTCGTCGCGGTGCACGGTGCCCTCCAGCAGGCGCTGCACCAGCGGCCGGTCGGCCTTGGGCACGCCGACGATGATGCCCAGCGCGTCCATCGGGATCGGGTAGATCACGTCCTGCATGACGTCGAAGGTGCCGCGCTCGGCGGCGGCCGCCACGGCCTGCCGGGTGAGGTCGCGGACCTGCTCCTCCAGCCGGCCGATCGCGCGCGGCGAGAAGCTGCCGGAGATCAGCCGCCGCCACGGCGCGTGGTCGGGCGGGTCCATCGCGACGATGGAGTGGTGCCGGGCCGAGTCGGGCTTCCAGTACTCGCGCTCCATCAGCGGACCGTTCTCGTTGGAGAACCGGTCGGAGTCGCGCAGCGCGGCCGCGACGTCGGCGTGCCGGGACAGCGCGAAGAAGTCCAGCTTCTCGTTGTAGTACACCGGCGCTTCCGCCCGCAGCCGGGCGTAGTACGGGTAGGGGTCCTCCTGCACGTCATAGTCCAGGGGGTTGTACTCCAGGTCCATCGGGACTCCTTCGGTGCGTCTCGGATCCGCGCGACGTGGTTCCCTCCCGCCACCTTTCCGCGTCGCGCGCCGCGCGGCACCTCCGTGGTTGCGGTCCTGGGCCGGATTCCGCGCACGCTGGAAGATGCGCGGGGCACCGCGCCGCCGGCAGCATTCCGGAGGTGCGACGACACCCGGCAGGAGCAGCCGCCGCGGACCGCTGGGTCCGCAGTGGACGGTGCGACGCGGTCCGGGCGGGGCGCGGCGGGGAGCGGACATGAGCGAGCCGATCGCGGTGGTCGGTGTCGGGTGCCGCTTCCCGGGCGGCGCGGACACCCCCGAGGCGTTCTGGGACCTCGTCGTCGCGGGCCGGGACACGTCCGGACCCGCGCCCGCGCAGCGCTGGGACTGGTACCGGGATTTGAGCCCGGCGCACGAGTCGGCGGTGCGGCGCACCACCGCGCGCGGCAGCTTCCTGGACGACGTGGCCGGGTTCGACGCGGCGTTCTTCGGCCTGTCGGGCCGCGAAGCCGAGCTGATGGACCCGCAGCAGCGGTTGCTGCTGGAGACGGCCTGGGAGGCGCTGGAGCACGCGGGCGTCCCGCCGCACTCGCTGGCGGGCACCGACACCGGCGTCTACGTGGGGTTCTGCACCGCCGACTACGGCCGCCGGCTGCTGGAGGACCTGCCCGGCATCGAGGCGTGGACCGGGATCGGCGCGGCGGGCTGCGCGCTGGCCGACCGGATCGCGCACGCGCTGGACCTGCGCGGCCCGAGCCTGGCCGTGGACACCGCGTGCTCGGCGTCGCTGGTCTCGCTGCACCTGGCGTGCCAGGGTTTGCGGGCGGGCGACTGCTCGACCGCCTTGGCGGGCGGGGTGAACCTGGTGGTGTCGCCGGGCGAGACGCTGTCGTTGGACGCGGCGGGCGCGCTGTCCCCGGACGGCCGCAGCAAGCCGTTCGACGTCGACGCGGACGGCTACGGGCGCGGCGAGGGCTGCGGGGTGCTGGTGCTGCGGCGGCTGTCGGACGCGCGGCGCGCGGGTGACCGGGTGCTCGCGGTGGTCCGGGGCAGCGCGGTCCGCCAGGACGGCCGGACCGAGGGCATCATGGCCCCGTCCGGCGCGGCGCAGGAGCAGGTGATGCGGCGGGCGTGCGCGAACGCGGGCGTCGACCCGCTGACGGTGGGGTTCGTCGAGGCGCACGGCACCGGCACGCGACTGGGCGATCCCGCCGAGGTGGCGGCGTTGAGCGCGGTGTACGGCCGGGACGAGCCGTGCCCGATCGGTTCGGTGAAGGGCAACATCGGCCACCTGGAGGGCGCGGCCGGGGTGGCGAGCGTGGTCAAGGCGGTGCTCGCGCTGCGACGCGCGGTGGTGCCGCCGGGGCGGGTGCGGCGGCTCGACCCCGACATCGCCTGGGGCGCCAACGGGTTGCGCGTGGCGACGCGGGCCGAGCCGTGGACCGGAGGCCCGCGCCGCGCGGCGGTGTCGGGTTTCGGGTACGGCGGGGCGATCGCGCACGTGGTCCTGGAGCAGGCCCCCGACCGGGAGCCGGTCGTGGTCGATCCGGACGTGCCAGGGGTGTACCCGCTGTCGGCGAACTCGCCCGAAGCGCTCGCGGAGGCGGCGGGCCGGTTGGAACGGCGGCTGGCCGACGACGTGCCGCTGGCGTCGGTGGGGCACACGCTGGCGCTGCGCCGCTCGCACCTGGCGCACCGGGCGGTCGTGCCCGCGACCGGGCGGGAGGACCTGCGTGCGCGGCTGCGGGTGCTGGCCAACGGGCAGGCCGTGGACGGCGTGGTGACCGGACGTCCGGTGGACGGCCCCGGTCCGGTGTTCGTGTTCTCCGGCCACGGGGCGCAGTGGTCCGGGATGGGGCGCGGGCTGCTCGACGGCGAGCCCGCGTTCGGTGCGGCGCTGGACGAGATCGAGCCGGTGTACCGGCGGGAGATGGGGTTCTCGCCCCGGGAGGCGTTGCGGGACGGGGATCTCGGCGACGTGGCGCGCACCCAGGCGTTGATCTTCGCGGTGCAGCTGGGTCTCACGGCGGTGTGGCGGTCCTACGGCGTCACGCCCGCCGCGGTGATCGGGCATTCGGTCGGCGAGGTCGCGGCGGCGGTCGCGTGCGGCGGCCTGGACCCGGTCGACGCGGCCCGGCTGATCTGCCGCCGGTCGCAGTTGTTGCGGCGGGTCGCGGGCCGGGGCGCGATGGCGTTGGTGGGGTTGGATTCCGCCGAGGTCACGCGCCGGCTGGCGGGCCGTGGTGACGTGGTGGTCGCGATCATCCCGTCGCCGTCGTCCACGGTGGTGTCCGGCGAGCCGGCGGCCGTGGCGGAGTTCGTGGCGGGGTGCGGTGACGCCGTGGTGCGCGAGGTCGCGTCGGACGTGGCGTTCCACAGCCCGCACATGGAGCCCTTGTCGGCGGATCTCAGGGCGGTGGACGTGCTCCCCCGCGAGCCGGTGATCCCGTTGTACCGCACGGCGATCGCCGATCCGCGTTCGCGGGTGGCGTTGGACTCGGACTACTGGGCGCGGAACCTGCGCGACCCGGTGCGGTTGGGTTCGGCGGTGGTGGCTGCGGCAGAGGACGGGTACCGGGTCTTCCTGGAGGTCTCCGCGCACCCGGTCGTCGCGCATTCGGTCACCGAGTGCCTGGCCGGGGTGGACGAGGACACGGCGGTCGGCTGGACGTTGCGCCGCGACCGCCCGGACCACCGCGAGTTCTTGTCGGCGCTGGGCCAGGCGCACTGCCACGGCGTTGCGGTCGACTGGGCCCGGGTGCACCCGGCGGGCGAACTGGTGACGCTGCCGCCCGTGGCGTGGCAGCACCGGTCGCATTGGCGCACACCGGAACCCGTCACGGGGACGCGTGGCCACGACGTCGCCGCGCACACGTTGTTGGGTTCGCGGACCGCGGTGGCGGGCAGCGACGTGACGACGTGGCGGACCTGGCTCGACGACGCCAACCGGCCCTATCCCGGCAGTCACGCCGTGGGCGGCACGGAGGTGGTGCCGGCGGCGGTGCTGGCTCAGACCTTCCTGGACGCCTGCGGTGGCACCGCCCTCGCCGACGTGGTGCTGCGGCAGCCGTTGCTGACCGCGCAACGCCGTGAGCTGCAAGTGGTGCGCGACGGGCGGCGGCTGCGGCTGGCGTCCCGGACGGACGCGGACTGGACCGTGCACGCCGAAGCCGACGTGCCGACCGCACCGCCGGTACGACCGCTGCGGCCGGTGCCCTCCGGTTCGGGGCCGGCACCCGTGGACGTCGATCTCGTGCGGCGCAGGCTGGCCGCTGTCGGCGTGCCGTCCACCGGCTTCGACTGGACGATCGAGCGTTTGGCGGCGGGCGCGGGGCGGCTGCGCGCCGACGTGCGCACCGCTGCCGGTTCGACGTGGGCCCCGGTGTTGGACGCGGTGACGACCGTCGCGCCGGCGGCGTTCGAGGGTGAGCCCGAGTTGCGGATGGTGGTGCGCGCGGACCGCCTGGAGGTGGTCGGCGCGCCGCCGGAAGCGTTCACCGTGGAGGTGACGCCGGCCGGGCCGGACACCGTCGACGCGGTGGTGTCGGCGGACGGCGTGGTCGTGGCGGTGGCCGACGGGTTGCGCTACCCCGTGATCGGACGGGCGGGCCGGTCGGCGCACCGCCTGGTCTGGCAGCCGCTGGACCTGCCCGCACCTCGGGACGGCCACCGGGTCGTGCTGGTCGGGCCGCACTCGGACACCGTGCGGATCGGTCTGGACGCGGCCGGAATCCCGTGGCACGCCGTGGAAAGCCCGGCCGATCCGGGCACGCTCGACGGCGTCACGGATGTCGTGGTGGTACCCGACCCGGAGCGGCCCGCGCACACCGTCCTGGCCGATGTCGCGGCGGCGGCCAAGGGTGTCGCGCGGGTGTGGTGCGTGACGGAGGGCGTGCGGGAGTGCGCCGACGAGGCCCGCCTGGCGCAGACCCCGTTGTGGGGCTTGGCTCGCGCGCTGCGCGCCGAGCAGCCCGTGACGGTCCTCGACGTCGACCCGCACGGCCTGTGGACGGCGCTGTTGCCGTCGTTGCTGGGTGCCGACCTGCCGGAGCCCGTGGTGGCGCTTCGCGACGCGTCCGCCGCCGCGCCCCGGCTGGTTCCCGCGCCCGCCCGCGCGTCGACGCCGTGCCGGCCGGACGGCACGTACCTGGTCACGGGCGGTCTCGGCGACGTGGGCCTGGCCGCGACGCGGGAACTGGTGACGCGCGGCGCGCGGCGGATCGTGCTGGTGGACGACGACATCCTCCCGCCACGCCGGGAGTGGGACGACGTGGCGGGCGCCGCCGGCAAGCGGCCGGTCGACGTGATCCGGTGGTGCGAGGAGCGCGGCGTCACCGTTCGAGTGGCGGAAACCCCTGCGCCCGTTGACGATCTGCCGCCCGTTCGCGGTGTCGTCCACGTCGACGGGGACGCGCTGGGCCTGCACTCCCTGTTCCCGCCCGGTAGTCTGGACTTCCTGGTCCTGTGCACGCCCGGCAACGCGGTGCTCGCGCCCGGCCCGGTCGAGGCGGCCGTGACCGGTGCGGAGCACGAAGGGCTGGCGGCGCTCCGCGCGGGCGACACCACCGTGCTGACGTGGTCCGGTGTCACCGCCGAGGAGGCGCTGTCCGCCTGGGACGGGCCGGGTTTCACCGCCGTCGTGCCCGACGCGGAGGACGTTCCCGAGTGCTACCGCACGCCGGACGCCGCGGCGGACCGGGACGACCGGCACGCCGAGGTGGTGCCGGAGGAGTTGCGGGAGCACGTGCTCCGCGAGGTCGGCGTCCAGGTCGCCGCCGAGATGAGGCTCGCGGAGGACCGCCTCGACCACCGCAGACCGTTGGTGGAGCAGGGTCTGGACTCGGTGATGGGCGTGCTGGTCCGCCGCCGGCTGGAGCGGCGGTTCGGGCACGACCTGCCGGCGGTCCTGCTGTGGCGGCGGCCGACCGTCGCGGCCATCGCCGACCACCTGGTGGGCCTGTTGCGCACGGGTGGCGACGCGCCGCCGGACACCGCGGCGGGCGCGGCCTGACGCCGGTCCACCCTCGACCACGACACCCCGGGCGGGATCGATGAGACTGGAACTGACCATGACGGAGGCGTTGCACGACTACGTCACCGCGATATCGCCGCCGGAGCCCGAGCCGCTGCGCGCGGTGCGCGAGGAGGCCGGCTACCTCGGTGCCGGGATGATGCAGGTCCCGCCGCAGGAAGCCCGGTTCCTGACCACCCTGGTCAAGGCGGTGGGCGCGCGCCGGACGCTGGAGGTCGGCGTGTTCACCGGCTACAGCCTGCTGGCCACGGTGCTCGCGCTGCCGCCGGAGGGCCGGGTGGTCGCGCTGGACATCAGCGAGGAGTGGACGTCCCTGGCGATGGCGCACTGCCGGCGCGCGGGCGTGGCCCACCAGGTGGACCTGCGCATCGGCGACGCCCGCGAGACGTTGGCGGCGCTGGTCGCCGAGGACGGCGCGGCCGGGTCGTTCGACTTCGCGTTCATCGACGCGAACAAGGAAGGCTACGCCGACTACTTCGACGGCGCGCTGGCCCTGCTGCGGCCCGGTGGCGTGATCGTGGTCGACAACGTGCTGTGGCACGGCGCGGTGGCCGATCCGGGCGCGACGGACTCCGAGACGGTGGCCGTGCGGGACTTCAACGACCGGGTCCGGCGGGACGACCGCGTCGACTACGCCGTGCTGCCGGTGGCCGACGGGATGACCGTGGCGGTCAAGCGGTGAGCGCGCGACAGCGAGGAGAGGAGAGGGCATGACGTCGATCAAGGCGGTGACCCGCGAGGAGTGGGCCGCCGCGCGCAAGGAGCTGTACGACCGCGAGGCCGAGCTGATCCGGGTGCGGGACGAGGTGAGCGAGCAGCGCCGCGCCCTGCCCGGGGTGCTGGTGGAGCGGGACTACGCGTTCGCCTCCGAGGACGGGGAGCGGCGGCTGACCGATCTGTTCGACGGCCGCCGGCAGCTGATCGTCTACCACTACATGGTCCCGATGGAGACCGGGAAGTTCTGCACGTCCTGCGCGTTCTGGATCGACAACGTCGGCCACCTGGCGCACCTGTGGGCCCGCGACACCAGCTTCGTGGTGGACTGCCCGGTGCCGTTGGCGGAGGGCGTGGCGTTCAAGGACCGGATGGGCTGGCAGGTGCCGTGGGTGTCGTCCCACAGCACGTCGTTCTACCAGGACCACTTCGTGGACTTCGCGGACGGCGAGCGGATCCAGCCCGGCGTGAGCGTGTACGTCCGCGACGACGACGGCCGCGTGTACCGCACCTACTCGACGTTGATCACCGGCGGCGAGATGTTGAACTCCACCTACCACTACCTCGACCTGACCCCGTTGGGGCGGCAGGAGGAGGGCCTGGGGTTCAAGCACGACTGGGTGCGCTACCACGACGAGTACGACCGCTGAGCACCGCCACTGGGCACGCCAACTGTGCACAACCCACTGGCACACCCACTGGGCAAGCCAAGTGGGTACCACCGCCGGGCCTGGCCCGCGAGCCGGTGCCTCCCGGGGAAGGGATCGAGAGCTGTGGCCGAGCGACCAACGCGGCAGACCCGCCCGCTGACCGGCGAGGAGTACCTGGCCGGTCTGCGCGACGGCCGGGAGATCTACCTGTACGGCGACCGCGTCAAGGACGTCACCGAGCACGCGGCGTTCCGCAACCCGGCGCGGATGACCGCCCGGCTCTACGACGCCCTGCACGACCCGGCGCTCAAGGGCGTGCTGACCCGGCCCACCGACACCGGCAGCGACGGCTACACCCACCCGTTCTTCACCACCCCGCGCAGCGTGGACGACCTGGTCGCCGACCAGCGGGCGATCGCCGAGTGGGCCAGGATGAGCTACGGGTGGATGGGCCGCAGCCCGGACTACAAGGCGTCCTTCCTGGGCACGCTCGGCGCGAACGCCGAGTTCTACGCGCCGTTCGAGGACAACGCCCGGCGCTGGTACCGGGAGTCGCAGGAGAAGGTGCTGTTCTGGAACCACGCCATCGTGCACCCGCCGGTGGACCGCGACCGGCCCGCCGACGAGGTGTCGGACGTGTTCGTGCACGTCGAGCGGGAGACCGACGCCGGGCTGGTGGTCAGCGGCGCGAAGGTGGTCGCGACCGGGTCGGCGCTGACCCACTACAACTTCGTGGCGCACTGGGGCCTGCCGATCAAGGACAAGCGGTTCGCGCTGGTGGCCACGGTGCCGATGAACGCGCCGGGCGTGAAGCTGATCTGCCGCACCTCCTACAGCGCGAACGCGGCGGTGACCGGGCGGCCGTTCGACTACCCGCTGTCGTCCCGGCTGGACGAGAACGACACGATCCTGGTGCTGGACAAGGCGTTGATCCCGTGGGAGAACGTGTTCATCTACGGCAGCATCGGCAAGGTCCAGGCGTTCACCGGGCAGTCCGGGTTCAACGAGCGCACCACGTTCCACGGCTGCGTGCGGCTCGCGGTGAAGCTGGAGTTCATCGCCGGGCTGCTGGCGCGGGCGCTGGAGATCACCGGGGCGCGCGACTTCCGCGGCATCGAGACCCGGCTGGGCGAGGTGCTGGCGTGGCGCAACCTGTTCTGGGGGCTGTCCGACGCGTCCGCGCGCAACCCGTTGCCGTGGCGCGACGGCGCGTTGCTGCCCAACCCGGACTACGGCATGGCCTACCGGTGGTTCATGCAGCTCGGGTACTCGCGGGTGCGGGAGATCGTGCTCCAGGACGTGGCGAGCGGGCTGATCTACGTCAACTCCAGCGCGGACGACTTCAAGAACGAAGACCTGCGGCCGTACCTGGACAAGTACCTGCGCGGGTCCAACGGCGTCGAGGCCGTGGACCGCGCCAAGGTGATGAAGCTGTTGTGGGACACGGTCGGCACGGAGTTCGCCGGGCGGCACGAACTCTACGAGCGCAACTACTCCGGCAACCACGAGAACGTCCGGATCGAACTGCTCAACGCCCAGGTGTCGTCCGGGAAGCTGGCCGGCTACCAGGAGTTCGTCGACCAGTGCCTGTCCGAGTACGACCTGGACGGCTGGACGGTGCCGGACCTGACCTCGGTCGCCGACCTCTCCCACATCCGCGACGACATGGTCGACGGCTGACCACACACGACACGGGAGTGCCCCATGCACACAGTCACCTCCAAGGACGGGACGCCGATCAGCGTCGACCGGTTCGGCGAAGGGCCGCCGCTGGTCCTGATCGAGGGCGCGCTGAACGACCTGGCGACCACGCTGCCGGTCGGCGAGCTGCTCTCCTCGCGGTTCACCGTCTTCGCCTACGACCGGCGCGGGCGCGGCGCGAGCGGCGACGGCCGGCCGTACTCGGTGGACCGGGAGGTCGAGGACCTGGACGCGGTCCTCGCCGAGACCGGCGAACCGCCGTTCGTGTTCGGCAACTGCTCCGGCGGCGCGCTGGTGCTGGAAGCCGCGGCGCGCGGGCGTGAGTTCGCCGCGCTGGCCCTGTACGAGCCGCCCTACTCGCTGCCCGAGGACCGCACCCTGCCGGCGCGGTACTCGGCGCGGCTGGAGGCGTACATCGCCGAAGGGAGGCGGGGCGACGCGCTGGAGCTGTTCATGAAGGGGTGCGCGGACCTGACCGACGAGGCGGTCGCGCAGGTCCGGAGTTCGCCGATGTGGGCGGGTCTGGAAACGCTGGCCCCGACGCTGCGCTACGACGACGCGTTGATGGGCGACTGCTCGTTGCCGGTGGAGCGGCTGTCGGCGGTGCGGACGCCGACGCTGGTGATCGACGGCGGGGACAGCCTGCCGTGGGCGCGCAACGGCGTGCAGGCGCTGGCGGACGTGCTGCCCAACGGGCGTCGGCACTCCATGCCGGGGCACACCCACCTGCTGGTGCCCGACGCCGTCGCTCCCGTGCTGGTCGACTTCTTCACCGGCACGCGGGTTTAGCGATCGGTCCAGAACTAGTTGGCAGTCGGCATGCCGGTGGCACATGGTGTTCGATAGCGGTCGTGACAGAGTGATCAACGTCGTTCGCCGGCTGTGTCCGTTGTAGATCATGTGCGGTCGTGAGGAGAGGTGAGTCGCCGGGTCGGAAGCGGGTGCCCGATCGGCAGGTGCAGTGCGGGATCCTGTTCGTGCCGCACACCGGGACCAAGTGGGAGTCCCCGCCTCAGGGACTGGGCTCCGGCTCCGGAACGACCTGCCGGCGGCGGCTGTGCGACTGGAACGAGGCCGGTGTGGTCCCGACCGCACGAGGTGCTGCTCGTGGAACTGCGCTCGGCGGGCCAGCTGGACCGAGACCGCGCCGTCGTCGATTCCTCGCACGTCCAAGCCGCGCGACGCGGCCGAAAAGCGGTCCGAACCGTGCCCTGGGACGCGGGCGGACCACCGGGGCCGGTGGTCCGCCCGCGTGCCGGGTCAGCTGCGGAAGTCCGGTGCGGGCGGGCGCGGGTTCGGGGTCCGGTCGGCGGGTTCCTCCCAGTCCTCCTGACGGCCCAGGGCGGTCAGGTCGAGGAAGGCGTACGCGCCCAGGTTCATCTCGGTGCCCCGGCCGAACGCCGAGTAGGTGTGGAAGACCTCGTCGCCCACGCGCAGGAAGCAGCTCAGGCCGGGTTGCTCGGACGGTTGTGCGCCGACGAAGTAGTACCCGCTGCCCGCCGCGCGGTGCTCCGGGATGGTCCGGTAGTTGTACTCGGCGGGCAGCACCGAGTCGTCCATGGTGACGTGGAAGTCGTAGTTGAAATCGCTGCCGTAGGACGAGTACCACGGGAATTCCCAGCCCTTGCGGGCTTTGTACGCCTCCAGCTTCGCCAGTGGCGCGCGCGAGACGTAGGCGAAGGCCGTGTCGCGGACGCGCAGGTGCCGCAGCCTGCCGGGGGACATCTCGTCGGCCCCGGCCGAGCAGCTGGGGCAGCCCTCGTCCCAGTCCGGGTTGAACATGAAGTGGCCGACGATGAGTTGGCGGCTGCCGTCGAACAGGTCGAGCAGGGTGGCTTTCCCCTGCGGCCCTTGGAAGAGGTATTCCTCGTCGATCCGCACCATGGGCAGCCCGCGACGTTCGGCGTTGAGCGCGTCGTGGGCCTTGGTCAGCTCTTTCTCCTTGCGCAGCAACTCCTTGCGCGCGTCCACCCACTCCTCGCGGGACACCACGGGTGGGAGCACCATCACGTCACCTCCGTTGTCTCGAACTCCTGGCTGGATCCGACCCCGGTCCGGGTCGCGGCGCAACTCCCCGAATGCGCAGGCGACGCACGCCCGGAGATGCCCGCCGGTGCGCCCGCGCGGGAACGTGGCGGGAAGACGGCTACCCACCCGGTGATCCAGATTGGACCCACGTCATGGACTCCCCTTCCCTCCAGGCACGGTTCACCGCCCAGGCCGCCCGCACCCCGGACGCGCCGGCGCTGTCGCTCGACGGCGTGCGGACGAGCTACCGGGAGCTGGACGAGCGCTCCGACCGGTTGGCCCGCCGCCTGGTCGCGCTGGGCGCGGGCCCGGAACGGCCCGTGGTCGTCCTCGTGGAGCGGTCGCCGGACCTGGTGGTGGCGACGCTCGCGGTGGTGAAGGCGGGTTCGTTCTACGTGCCGCTGCACCACGCCTACCCGGCGCTCCGCCGACAGCAGGTGGTCGACCGGTTCGACCGCCCGCTGCTGCTGGTGGACGGGCCGTCGGCGCGCGGTGGTGTGCCGCAGCGCTGCCGGGTGGTCGTGGTGGGCGATCCCGCCCCCGACGATCCCGTCCCAGACGAGCGGGCCCCACACGGGCAGGCCCCGGACGAGCGGGCCGAGGCGGACCGGGTCGAACTGCCGGCGGGCGACCCGGACCGGGCCGCGTACGTGATGTTCACGTCCGGGTCGACCGGCGAGCCCAAGGGCGTCACCGTCACGCACCGGGGCGTGCTGGGGCTGGTGTCGGACCCGTTGTGGGACTCGGAGGTCTACCGGCGCACGCTCATGGTGTCGCCGTACGCGTTCAGCATGTCGACCTTCGAGCTGTGGGTGCCGCTGCTGCACGGCGGGGAGATCGTGCTCTACCCCGGTGCCGATCTCGACCTGGCCGCGCTGGGCGAGGTGATCGCCCGCGAGCGGGTCACCGCCGCGCACGTCACCGCCGGGCTGTTCCGGGTGCTGGCCGAAGAGTCGCCGCACCTGGTCGCGCCGCTGCGCGAGGTGATGACCGGTGGCGACGTGGTGTCGCCGACGGCCGTCGCCCGGGTGTTGGCGGCGTGCCCCGACCTGACCGTGCGGGTGATGTACGGGGCGACCGAGACGAGCCTGTTCGTGGCGAGCGCGCCGATCTCCGCGCCGTACGAGCCGGGCGCGGTCGTGCCGATCGGGTTTCCGTTGCGGGACAAGCGGGTGCACCTGCTCGACGAGGGGCTGCGGCCGGTCCAGCCCGGCGAGGTGGGCGAGATGTACGTGGCCGGCGGGCTGGCCCGGGGCTACCAGGGGCGGCCGGGCCTGACCGCGCGACGGTTCGTGCCGGACCCGTTCGCGGGCGACGGCGGGCGGCTGTACCGGACCGGCGACCTGGCGCGGCGCGCGCCCGACGGGCGGCTGGAGCTGCTCGGCCGCGCGGACGACCAGGTCAAGGTGCGCGGGTTCCGGGTCGAGCCGGGCGAGGTGGAGGCGCTGCTGGCGGCGCACCCGGCGGTCCGGCACGCGGCGGTCGTGGCCCGGCCGGTGGCCGACGACAAGCAGCTCGTCGCCTACGTCGTGCCGGTCGACGGGCTCGGCGAGGAGCCGACCGCCGCGCGGTTGCGCGCCCACGTGGCGGAACGCGCGCCGGACTACCTGGTGCCGGCGGCGGTCGTGCTGGTGCCGGAACTCCCGTTGAGCCCCAACGGGAAGCTCGACCGGGCCGCGCTGCCGGAACCGGCGGCGGCGGGCGGCGGGGACACCGCGGGCTCGGAGACCGAGGAGTACCTGCGGGCGGTGTTCGCGGAGACCCTCGGCCTGCGGGCGGTCGGCCTGGACGACGACTTCTTCGACCTGTCCGGGCAGTCCATGCAGGCCATCCGGCTGATCGCGCGCATCGAGCGCCGGACCGGGGTGTCGGTGACCATCGCGACCTTCTACGACAACCCGACCCCCGCGATGCTCGCCGAGCGGATCGACGAGGAGCGCGCCGCCGGTGTCCCGGTGTCCTGACCCGGGGTCCGCCGGTCGGTGGCCACCCGGAGAACCTTCGGCACAAGCCCGTCCAGCACAGGGAGGAGGGCCGGCATGAGCGCCTCGCCGGTCGAGCAGGAGACCGCCGCGCCGCTGTCGTTCACGCAGGACTTCCTGCGCATGTTCGGCACGGACGAGACCACCGGGCCGTTCGGGCCCCGCTACCACGCGGTGCGCGGCTGGCGGGTGCGCGGACGTCTCGACGTCGACGTGCTGCGCGCCGCGCTCCTCGACGTCGTGACCCGGCACGAGGCGCTGCGCACGGTGCTCGTCGCGGAAGACCCGCCACACCAGCGGATCCACCAGCCGACGCCGCCCGAGGTGCGCGTGGACGAACTCGGCGACGCGCCGGGGCCGGCCCGTGACGGGCTGGCCGAGGAGTTCCTCAACCGGCTGGAGGGCGAGGAGCTGCCGGTCCGTCGACTGCCGCACCTGCGGGTGGTGCTGGGCCGCTTCGACGGCGCGGACTGGGTGGTCGGGCTGATCGCCCACCACGTGGCCGTCGACGGCTGGTCCATGGAACTGCTGATGCGGGACGTGGTGGCGTGCTACCCGGCACGGGCTTCGGGCCGGGAGCCCGACCTGCCGCCGGTCCCGCAGTACCGCGAGCACGCGGCGTGGCACCGCGCGCACCTCACGCCCGCCGCGCTGGCGCGGGCGCGGGCCTACTGGCGCGCCAAGCTCGCCGGCGCGCGGATGCTGGGGCTGCCCTCGGACCGGCCCCGGCTGCCGGGCGCGAAGCGGGTCACCGCCGCGCACCGGTTCCACGTCGAGCCGGGGCTGGTGGCCGACGCGCTCGCCTTCGCCCGGACGAACCGCGCGTCGGCGTTCATCGTGACGATGACCGCGCAGAACCTGTTGGCGCACCGGCTGACCGGGCGCACCGACGTCGTGGTCCCGACCATCACCTTCGGCCGCGACCACCCCGACTACGAGCGCACGGTGGGGCCGTTCTTCAACTTCGTGCCCCTGCGCACGGACCTCGCCGGGTGCCGGACGCTGCGGGAGGTGTTCGACGCGACCCGGCGGACGTGCCTGGAGGCGCAGAGCCACGAGGTGCCGTTCGCCTTCGTGCTGGGCGAGGCGCCGGAGCTGATGGCGACCTTCGCCGACCCGGCCGTCTCGGTGTGCGCGTTCCAGGTCTTCCAGTACCCGCAGGCGAACGTCGGGCGGGCGGGCGACCTCGACTACGCCGAGATCCGGCACCGCACCCGTTCGCACGAGGTCGGCTCGGACATCCCGGACGGCACGCTCGCGACCGTGGAGATCGACCAGGAGGCGGGCGCGTTCGGCAACGTCCGCTACGACCCGGCGGAGTTCGACCCGGACACCCCGGAGCGGTGGGCGCAGCAGTGGCGCAGGCTGCTGCGGCTGGTGGTCACCGCCCCGGACACGGCGGTCGCCGAGGCGCTGCGGCAGGTGTGAGCACGGCGGTGCCCCCGACCGGCCGGTCGGGGGCACCGCCGTGTCGCGGGTCAGGCGTCGAACGGCGGGCCGGACTTGGCCACGTCGTGCTTGTACATGGACCCGTCGTTGATCTCCACCGAGGACTTGGGCGGCGGTGCGACGGACCGCCAGGCGTCCAGCTTCTCGGCCGACTCCCAGTGCTCGAAGATGTTCACCCGACCGGGGTCGAGCGGGTCCGGGGAGATCGACAGGTCCACGCAGCCGGGCGCCTTGCGGGACTCCTCCACGATGTGGCGGTGCCCCTCCAGGAAATCGTCCCGGTCTTCCGGGGCCATGGTCAGATGTCCAGCGACGATCACGGTCAAGGCGTTGTCCTCTCTGTTCCCCGGCGCGGTGCGGGCACCCCGCCGGTTCGTTCGCCGGAGGTTTCGCGACCTGGCGGATCGCATTCGACCGTACCAGTGGCGACCACCCCGCACAGGTCACGCGGCTGCGTATTCAACCGCGCCATTCACCGGTTTCCCGGTCCTTTTCCCGCCGAAACGGCTATTCGGCGCGACGGTCCGCGAGTTCGCGCTCCGACGGCTGTCCGGCGGGCCGTCCGCGCAGGAACGCCAGCGCCACGCCGGCCAGCACGACGAAGGTCGCGCCACCCACCGCCGCACCGACGTGGAGGGCGCTCATGAACGCCTGGTGCGCGGCGCGCAGCACCTCCTCGGCGACCCCGCCGGACAGGTCGTGCGCGACGGCGGTCGCCCCGGCCAGGCTCTCCCCCGCCGCCTCGCGCGCCTCGCCGGTCAGGTCTCCGGGCACGACCACCGCGCCGCGGTAGGCCGCCGTGCCGATCGCGCCGAACGCCGCGATGCCCAGCGCCACGCCGAGCTGGTTGCCCGTCTCCGACACCGACGCGGCGGCACCGGCCTTCTCCGGCGGCACCGACCCCACGACGGCGTTGGTGCCCAGCGCGATGGCCGGGCCGGCGCCGACGTAGAGGATCACGATGCCCGCGAGCAGCACCGGCAGCCCGGAGGACTCGCCGATCAGCACCAGCAGCACGAACCCGACGACCGACACCAGCAGACCGGCCGCGATGGCCACCCCCGGCCCGAACCGCTGCCCCAGCTTCGGTCCGACCATCGTGCCGACCGCGATGGACAGGCCGACCGGCATCAGCCACAGGCCCGCCTCGGCCGGCGACAGCGTCTCCACCAGCTGCACGTACTGGCTGACCAGCAGGAAGATGCCGCCGAGCGTGGCACCGGCGACCAGCAGCACGGCCAGCGCGGCGCTGAACGACCGGCTCGCGAACAGCCCGAGGTCGAGCAGCGGGTGCTCCAGGCGGCGCTGCCGCAGCCCGAACAGCCACCCGAACGCCACCCCGACCACCACCGCGACCAGCGGCACCACCTGCGGGCCGACCCGGGCGACCTCCTTGACGCCCCAGATCACCGGCAGGATCGCGGCCAGCGACAGCGCCACGCTGACCAGGTCGAGCCCGCCCGGCTCGGGGTTGCGGAACTCCGGCAGCACGAACGGCCCGGCGATCAGCAGCACGGCCAGCACCGGCACCGCCATCAGGAACACCGCGCCCCAGCCGAAGCCCTGCAACAGCAGCCCGCCGACCACCGGGCCCAGCGCGCCGCCCGCCATCATGCAGCTGGCCCACATCGCGATGGCCGAGCCGCGCTGCTTCGGGTCGTGGAACATGTTGCTGATCAGCGCCAGCGTGGACGGCATCAGCGTCGCCCCGGTGACGCCCATCAGCGCCCGGGTCGCGATCAGCATCTCCGCGCTGGTCGAGCACGCCGCGACGACCGAGGCCGCGGCGAACACCCCGGCGCCGATCAGCAGCAGCCTGCGCCGGCCGACCCGGTCCCCGAGGTTGCCCATGGTGACCAGGAACCCGGCGAGCAGGAACGAGTAGATGTCCAGGATCCACAGCTGCTGGGTGGCGCTCGCGCCCAGGTCCGCGCTCAGGTGCGGCAGGGCCAGGTACAGGACGCTGATGTCCATCGACAGCAGCAGGGTGGGCATCGCGAGCACCGCTAAACCGGCCCACTCCCGGCGCCCTGCCCGATTCGTTTCGTGCATGGGTGGTCCTCTCCAGTTGGACGGGCATCGCCATACCGACCACGCCCGCGCCGAAAAGTCGTCGCCGGACCGGGAGCTTTTTCCGACCGGCCCGGTCCTGCCTGGTCACCGGCTGCGGTGGCGGTGCGTGTCCGACCGCTGACACCCCGTCGGACTAGACTCGACGCGGGCGACGCAGGAGGGCCGCGATGACCACGGTGCACGGCGGCGCGACGGACGAGGACTTCTTCCGGCTCGCCGACCCGTACCGCCGGGAGCTGTTCACGCACTGCTACCGGATGCTGGGCTCGGTGCAGGACGCCGAAGACCTGGTGCAGGAGACCCTGCTGCGCGCGTGGCGGGCCTACGGGCGGTTCGAGCACCTGTCGTCGCTGCGCACCTGGCTCTACCGGATCGCCACCCGCACCTGCCTGACCGCCCTGCACACCCGCGCCCGCCGGCCGCTGCCGGTCGACCTCGGCGGCCCGGCCGCCGACCACGCCGACCCCGGCCCCGCCCGGCTCGACGTGCCGTGGCTGCACCCCCTGCCGGACGCGCCCGGCGGCACGGGCGACCCGGCCGGCATCGTGACCGCGCGCGAGGGCGTCCGGCTGGCGTTCGTGGCCGCCCTCCAGCACCTGCCGCCGCGCCCGCGCGCCGTGCTGATCCTGCGCGACGTCCTGGGCTGGCGCGCGGCCGAGGTCGCCGACGCCCTGGACACCACGCCCACCGCCGTCAACAGCTCGCTGCGCCGGGCCCGCGCCCAGGTCGCCGAGGTCGCGCCGCGCCGCGAGCAGACCGCCGAGCCGCCCGCCGCCGAGCAGCGCGAACTGCTCGACCGGTACGTCACCGCGTTCGAGAACCACGACGTCACCACCCTCGTGGAGCTGTTCACCGCGGACACCACCTGGCAGATGCCGCCGCAGCCCACCTGGTACCGGGGCGCGCGGGCCATCGGCGGCCACCTCGCCCGGTGGGCGGCGGCCGCGCCGGGCGACGTCCGGCTGGTGCCCACCCGGGCCAACGGCCAGCCCGCGTTCGCCACCTACCGCCGCACCGCGCCCGACGACCGGCACCGCATCACCTGCCTCCAGGTGCTGACCCTGTCCTCGACGCACATCACCCAGGTCGTCACGTTCGCCGACCCGTGCCTCTACGCGCCGTTCGGCCTGCCGGAGACCCTCCCGGAGACCGGACCCGCCTAACACCCGGGCGGGCAAACGCCCCCGACGGTAATCACCGATACGCCCGCGCCCACGTCCGCGCATCTCCGTCCGTGCTATTCCGCCCATTTTTCTCCGAATGTGCGCTGCGCCGCCGTGATCGCGTCCAGCGCACTCCGGGAGATGCGCCGGCCGTTTCCGCCGGCCGATGCTCGCCGTGCCGGGAATTCGCCGGAATCGCCGGGCCGCCGGACAGCGAGGATGCGATGAGGCCATTCAAGATCGACGTACCGCAGGAGGACCTGGACGACCTGCGCGACCGGCTCGCGCGCACCCGCTGGCCGGACCCGCCCGCCGACACCGGGTGGGCGCGCGGCGTGCCCCCGGCCGAGCTGCGCGCGCTGGCCGAGCACTGGCGCACCGGGTTCGACTGGCGGGCCGAGGAGGACCGGCTCAACGCCCTGCCCCAGTTCGTCACCGACCTCGACGGCGCGCCCGTGCACTTCCTGCACGTGCGCTCACCGCGCCCGGACGCGCTGCCGCTGCTGATCACCCACGGCTGGCCCGGCTCGGTGCGCGAGTTCACCGGCGTGGCCGGCCCCCTGGCCGACCCCGGCGCGCACGGCGGCGACCCGGCCGACGCCTTCCACCTGGTGATCCCGTCCATCCCCGGCTACGGCTTCTCCCGCCCGCTCACCGACACCGGCTGGGACGTGCCGCGCATCGCCCGCGCCTGGCACGACCTGATGACCCGCCTGGGCTACCGGCACTACGGCGTGCAGGGCGGCGACGCCGGCTCCCCGATCTCCCTCGCCCTCGGCGCCGGGTACCCCGACCACGTGGTCGGCGTGCACGTCAACATGCTGATGGCCTTCCCCTCCGGCGACCCCGCCGAACTCGCCGCGCTCGACGACGAGGACCGCCGCCGGCTCGGCCTGCTCCAGCGGTTCGACCTCGACCGCTCCGCCTACATGAAGCTCATGGCGACCCGCCCGCAGACCCTCGCCTACGCCCTCACCGACTCCCCCGTCGGCCAACTCGCCTGGATCGCCGAGAAGTTCCACGAGTGGACCGACACGCCGGTCGACCGCGACACCCTGCTGGCCGTCGTCTCCATCTACTGGCTGACCGGCACCGCGGGCTCCTCGGCCCAGTTCTACTACGAGGGCGCGGCGGCCGTGCGCGCCGCCGCCTCCGGCGCGCCGGCACCGCGCGTGCCCGTCCCGATCGGGGTCGCGGTGTTCCCGCACGACCTGTTCGTGCCGGTGCGCGCCTTCGCCGAGCGCGACCACCCGTCCATCACCCGGTGGACCGAGTTCGACCGCGGCGGCCACTTCGCCGCCCTGGAACAGCCCGACCTGTTCACCGACGACGTCCGCGCGTTCTTCCGGGAGGTCCGATGAAGATCACCGACGAGCAGACCGCCGGGGCCCGCCCCGCCCGCGCACCCGCCGCCACCGGCTGCCCCGTGCTCGACCCGACCGGCCGCGACCTGCACGGCTCCACCGACGAACTGCGCGCGCGAGGCCCCGCCGTCCGGGTCCTGCTGCCCGGCGGCGTCCACGCCTGGGCCGTCAACGAGCACCGCACCATCCGCCGGATCCTCACCGACCCCCGCGTCACCAAGAGCGCCCGCCACCACTGGCCCGACTTCATCGACGGGCGGATCCCGCCCGACTGGGAGATGATCAGCTGGATCGCCATGGACAACATGGTGACCGCGCACGGCCGGGAACACGTCCGGCTGCGCCGCCTGGTCGGCAAGGCGTTCACCGCCCGCCGCACCGAGGCCATCCGGCCGAGGATCGTCGCGCTCACCGACGAACTCGTCGACGCCCTCGACCGCACCCCGCCCGGCGACGTCGTGGACCTGCGCGAGCGCTTCGCCTACCCGCTGCCCGCCCGGCTCGTCGCCGACCTCGTCGGCATGTCCGAGCACGCCCGCGCCAAGACCGCCGAGGTCATCGACCTCATGGTGGACACCACCGTCACCCCCGAACAGGCGCAACGCGTGCTCAGCGGCTGGCGCGGCGCGATGGCCGACCTCATCGCCGAGAAGCGCCGCACCCCCGGCGAGGACATCACCAGCGACCTGGTGGCCGCCCGCGACGAGGACGGCTCGCGACTGTCCGAAGAGGAACTCACCGACACCATCTTCGCGATCCTCGGCGCCGGCTCGGAAACCACCATCAACTTCTTCGACAACGCCATCACCGCCCTGCTCACCCACCCCGACCAGCGCGCGCTGGTCGCCTCCGGCCAGGCGGGCTGGGACGACGTCATCGACGAGACCCTGCGCGTGCAGTCCCCGCTGGCGAACCTGCCGCTGCGCTACGCCGTCGAGGACGTCGAACTCGACGGCGTCACCATCCCCCGGGGCGACCCGATCCTGGTCAACTACAGCGCCTACGGCCGCGACCCCGGCCTGCACGGCGACCACGCCGACGAGTTCGACCTGACCCGCACCGACAAGGAGCACCTCTCCTTCGGCCTGGGCCCGCACTACTGCCTCGGCGCGGGCGTCGCCCGCTCGGTCGCCGGCATCGGCCTGTCCACCCTGTTCGACCGGTTCCCGCAGATGGCACTCGCCGTCGAACCGGCCGAACTCGCACCCCTGCCCACGTTCATCATGAACGGCCACCAGGCCCTGCCCGTCCGCCTGCGCCCGGCCCGGAACTGAGGAGACGCCGTGGTTCCCGCCAACCCGCGACGGGCGGTGGTGCTCGGCGGCAGCATGGCCGGCCTGCTCGCCGCCCGCGTCCTCGCCGACCACCACGACGAAGTCCTGGTGGTCGACCGCGACCACCTCACCGGGGTGACCACCGCCCGCCGGGGCGTCCCCCAGGGCCGCCACGTCCACGGCCTGCTCGCCCGGGGCCAGCAGATCCTCGACGAGCTGTTCCCCGGCTTCACCGCCGACGCCGTCGCCTCCGGCGTGCCCACCGGCGACCTCGGCGAGCTGCGCTGGTTCTTCGACGGCCGCCGACTCGCACCCGGCGCCACCGGCCTCACCTGCGTCTCCGCCGCCCGACCGGTGCTGGAGGACCTGGTGCGCCGACGACTCCTGGCCACCCCCAACGTCGTGCTCGCCGAAGACCACGACATCCTCGGCCTGACCACCACCCCCGACCGCGCCACCGTCGTCGGCGTGCGCATCGCCCCACGCCCACCGGCCGCCCCGGTGGAACGCGTCGTCGACGCCGCCCTCGTCGTGGACGCCACCGGACGCGGCACCCGCACCCCGCTGTGGCTGACCGAACTCGGCTACCGCCGCCCGCCCGAGGACCGCATCCGCATCGACCTCACCTACACCACCCGCCGCTACCGGCTGCCCGACGAGACCGTCCTCGACGGCGACCTGTCCATCAACCCGGTCGCCACCCCCGGCCACCCGCGCGGCGCGTTCTTCTCCCGCGTCGAGAACGGCGACAGCATGCTGTCGCTCACCGGGGTCCTCGGCGACAGCGCGCCCACCGACTCCGAGGGCTACCTGGCGTTCGTCCGCTCCCTCCCGGTCCCGGACATCCACGACGTCATCAAGGACGCCCGACCGCTGGACGACCCGGTGGCCTTCCGCTACCCCGCCAGCGTGCGCCGCCGCTTCGAAGCGCTCGACCGGCTGCCCCGGCACCTCGTCGTCCTCGGCGACGCCGCGTGCAGCTTCAACCCCGTCTACGGCCAGGGCATGACCGTCGCCGCCCTCGAAGCGCTGACCCTGCGCGAGCACCTCGCGCGCGGCGACACCCCCGACCCCCTCGCCTTCCAGCACGACATCGCCTCGGTGATCGACGTGCCCTGGGACATCTCCGCCGGCGGCGACCTCGGCTTCCCCGGCGTCGACGGCAAGCGCACCCTCGCCACCCGCCTCGGCAACGCCTACACCAGCCGGATGCAGGCCGCCGCCGTCCACGACAGCGAAGTCACCCGCACGTTCATGCGCGTCGCCGGACTCGTCGACCCCCCTGGCGCGCTCCTGCGCCCCAGGATGCTCCTGCGCGTCCTGGGCCGCTCCCGGCGCACCGCACCGGCCCGCGAACCCGCCGACCACCGGGTGGCCTGACCCCCACCGGTCCCGCACTCGCGGCCGGTCCGACGACCAGGCCGGACTCGTACCATGAGCCGGTGCGCAACCTCCTCCGCCCGGTGTGGCGGGAGCCCCGACCCGCCCCCGCACCGCCACTGCGGTGGTGGGACTGGGCGCTCGTGGGCGGGTTCGCCCTGGCCGCCGTGATCGAGGCGGCGAGCAGGCCACTGGCCGACCCGGTGCTGTCCGCCGCCGTCACCGCCGGGCTCACCCCCGTCCTGCTCTGGCGGCGGTCCAGGCCGCTGCCCGCCACCGCCGTCGCGTTCGGGCTCTGCGCCGCGCTGACCGTCGCACTGGGCCGGGAGTTCCCCGACCAGGGCGCGCTGGTCTACCTGCTCCTGCTGCCCTTCGCCCTGCTCCGCTGGGGCTCCGGCCGCGACGCCGTCCTCGGCACCGCCCTCGTGCTCGGCAAGGTCGGCCTCTCCGCCGCACTCGGCCACCTGCCGCCGGCCGACGCCCTCGCAGGCGTCGTCGTGCTCGCCCTCGCCCTCACCCTCGGCGCCGCCGTCCGCTACCGGTCCCGCGAACGCACCCGCGAACTCGACCAGGTCAAACTCCTCGAACGCGAACGGCTCGCCCGCGACCTGCACGACACCGTCGCCCACCACGTCTCCGCCATGGCCATCCGCGCCCAAGCCGGCATCGCCCTGGCCCCCACCGACCCGGGCGCCGCCGTCGACGCCCTGCGGGTCATCGACGCCGAAGCCGCCCGCGCCCTGGACGAGATGCGCGGCATGGTCCGGCTCCTGCGCCGCGAACGACCCGACCTCGCCCCCGGCCCGCGCGCCGCCGACCTCCACCGGCTCGCCTCCCGCACCCGGCCCCCGGTCGACGTGCACGTCGACGGCGACACCGACGACCTCCCCTCGCCGGTCGGCGCGGCGGTCTACCGGCTCGCCCAGGAAGCCGTCACCAACGCCCGGCGGCACGCCCGGCACGCCACCCGGATCGACGTCCGGGTCGAGATCGACGCCACCGCCGTCCGCCTGCGGGTCCACGACGACGGGCAGGCCCGCTCGGCCGGACCGCCGGGCTACGGCCTGACCGGCATGATCGAACGCGCCGACCTGCTCGGCGGCACCTGCGAAGCCGGCCCCGACGCCGAGCGCGGCTGGACGGTCACCGCCGTGCTGCCCCGGACGGCCGGGCCGCGATGACCACCCGGGTGCTGGTCGCCGACGACCAGGAGATCGTCCGCACCGGACTGGCCATGATCCTCGACGCCCAACCCGGCATCACCGTCGTCGGCACCGCCGAGGACGGGCGGCGCGCCGTCGACCTCGCCCGCCGGCTGCGCCCCGACGTGTGCCTGTTCGACATCCGGATGCCCGTCCTCGACGGCATCGAGGCCACCCGCCTGCTCGCCGGACCGGCCGTCGAGGACCCCCTGGCCGTCGTCGTGATCACCACCTTCGACCACGACGAGTACGTCTACGCCGCCCTGCGCGCCGGAGCCCGGGGGTTCCTGCTCAAGAACGCCGGGGCGCACCTGCTCGCCCAGGCCGTGCACGCCGCCGCCGACGGCGACGCCCTCATCGCCCCCAGCGTGACCGCCCGGCTGCTCGCGGACTTCGCCCAGCACGCCGCCGCGACGCCCCCGGTCCACCCCGTCGACCCGCTCACCGACCGCGAGGAACAGGTCCTGGTGGCCGTGGCGCGCGGGCGCACCAACAACGAGATCGCCGCCGAGTTCCACATCTCGCTGAGCACGGTCAAGTCCCACATCGCCAACCTGATGACCAAGCTCGGCGCGCGCAACCGGGTCGAGATCGCCATGTGGGCCTACGAGACCCGGCGGGTGCGCGCGGGCTCGCGCCCGGCCGGAAGTACGAGACCGGGACCGGACTTCCGGCCGGGGCGGTCGCGGCCCGAGGACCGATGACCGGCGTCGCGCCGGGCAGCACGATCGGTGCATGACAAGACGAACCCGGCAGTGGCCGGTGCCCGCCGGGCTGATCGCGCTGAGCCTCGTGCCCTCGGTGGCGGGCGGGGTCCGGCTCGCCGACCTGTCCGGCGGCGGGCCGGTCCACGCCGACAACGCCCGGTTCTTCGCGATGCCCGTGCCGGTGGTGCTGCACGTCGTGGGTGCCACGGTGTTCTGCGTGCTGGGCGCGTTCCAGTTCGTGCCGAGCCTGCGCCGGCGCAGGTGGCACCGGATCGCCGGGCGGGTGCTGGTCCCGTGTGGACTCGTCGCGGCGTTGTCCGGGCTGTGGATGACGGTGACCTACGCGCTGCCGCCGAGCGACGGCCCGTTGCTCTACGCGTTCCGGCTGCTGTTCGGCACGCTGATGGTGGTCTCGTTGGTGCTGGGTCTCCGCGCGGTCCGGCGGCGGGAGTTCGCCGCGCACAGCGCGTGGGTGATGCGGGCGTACGCGATCGGGATCGGCGCGGGCACGCAGGCCGTGGTGACGGCGGCGTGGTACCTCCCGTTCGGCGCGCCCGACGTGACCACCCGCGCCCTGCTGCTGGGTGCGGCGTGGGTGATCAACCTCGGGGTGGTCGAGTGGCGGATCCGCCGGACGCCCGCCCGCACCCCGGTCCGGAGTGCTGATCCTCAGTTTGCACTGAAGCAATAGGGGTCATTGCAGATTGCAATCCGGCGGATCCTCCGGGCGTGGTCGCGACGGGCTCAGGTCTGGGGCCACATGGAGTAGACGACGTCCGCCCCGTCCGTGCAGACGACCTGCGGCAGCGCCGGTTCCGGCACCTGGTTGCAGGTCATCCCGGCGACCACGAGCGGCGGCCGGCCGGCGGTCGGGTCGTGCCGCTCCGCGTAGTAGTCCACCAGCACCGCGCCGGCCTGGTCGCAGTTCAGCCGGCCGGACGGGGTCTCCACCACGGCGGCCAGCATCGGCTTGCCGAGCGCCCCGGTGAACGGCCGGTCGCAGAAGCGGGTGGGCGCCGACTCGTCGATCGGGGGCAGCGGCAACGGGCTGCCGGTGGTCTCCTCGGGGACCGACTCGGTCGTGGTGGGCCGGGCGGCCGTGGTCGCGGCGGTGGTGCCGGCGGTGGTGGTGGAGCCGCTGCTGCCGGAGACCGTGACGGAACAACCGGCGATCAGGACCAGTGCGGCGAAGAGGACGATTCTCACGCAGGTGGACTCGTTTCCGGCGGGTGATCCGTTAGCAGCGGCAGCCGGGCCACCAGCCGGGCGCCGGGCCCGCCGTCGGCGACCCGCAGCGTCCCGCCGTGCCGCTGCGCGATCTCCCGCGCGATGGCCAGCCCCAGCCCGGAACCGCCGGTGTCGCGGGCGCGGGCGTCGTCCAGCCTGGTGAACCGCTCGAAGACCCGTTCGCGGTCCTCCTCCGGGATGCCCGGACCGTCGTCCCGCACCTCCACCACGACCTCGGCGTCCTCGGTCGAGACCCGCACGGCCACCTCCGACCGCGCGTGCCGCTCGGCGTTGTCCAGGAGGTTGCGCAGCATCCGGTCGAGCCGGCCCGGACGTCCGCGCACGAACGCCGGTCCCCCGCCGGCGAACCGGACCAGCGCGCCGCGCCCGGCGGCCTGCTCGCGGGCCAGCGCCGCGAGGTCGACCGCGACCGGCGGCGACGGGTCGGCGGCCTCGGTCTCGGCCAGCAGCAACAGGTCCGCGGTGAGGTCCTGGAGGCGCTGGACGTCCGCCAGCGCCCGGCTCGCGGTGCGCGGCCAGTCGGCGCGGTCGGCGTGCACCAGCGCCACTTCGAGGCCGGCGCGCAGGTTGGCCAGCGGGCTGCGCAGCTCGTGGCCGGCATCGGCGACGAACCGCTGCTGGCGGCGCAGCGAACGCTCCAGCCGGTCGAGCGTGGCGTTGGTGGTGTCCGCCAAGCCGGACACCTCGTCCCGCGACTGCGGCACGGGCACCCGGCGGGCCAGGTCGTGCTCGCCGATCTCGGCCATCTCCCGCCGGATCGCCTCCACCGGCCGCAACGCCCGGCCGGTCGCCAGCCACGCGACCACCGCCACGAACAGCACCGCCAACGGGATCGCGTGCAGCAGCACCTGCCCGACCCCCCTGGTCGCCGACACCGCGCCCCACGGCAGCACGAACAGGTACGCGGTCAGCCGGTAGCGGTGGGTGCCGTCGGCGCCCGCGAGGTCCGCCCACGGGGTCGACCCGGACCGGCCCAGCGGCTCGACGGCGGCGGCGGGCACGTCCTGGGCCACCGCGCCCAGCACGGTGTAGGTCCGGTACTCCCGCCAGTCCGGGTGCTCGCCGGGCCGCAGGGTGTCGGTGGTGCGCGCCGTCCAGTCGGCCGGCGCGCCGGCGGGCGCCGGGGGCAGCGCGGCCCGGGCCGGGTCCAGCCGCTCCAGGTTGCCGCTGCGCACGACGACCTCGCCGGAGTCGGTGACGATCTCGAACATCGCGTCGCCGCTCAGCACGCCGTCGGCCGGTGTGCTCCGGGTGCCCGCCCGCAGCGAGTCGACCACCCGGTTGAGTTCGGCGCGGGTGGTGCTCTCCGCCGCCTGGAGCTGACCGTTGTAGACCACGGCCCGCATCGCCAGGCCGCCCAGGCCGAACACCCCGGCGCACGCCAGCCCGGCGGCCAGCGCCGCGCTCGCGCGCAGCGACACCGGCCACCACCTAGGCATCGGCGACCAGTCGGTAGCCCACGCCGCGCACGGTGCCGATCGTGCGGCGACCGAACGGCGCGTCCACCTTGCGGCGCAACGCGCTCACGTAGACCTCCACGATGTTCGGGTCGCCTTCGTAGGCCATGTCCCAGACCTGGTCGAGCACGTCGGTCTTGGACACCACCTGCCCGGACCGCCGCGCCAGGCACTCCAGCACGGCGAACTCCTTGGCGGTCAACGCGATCTCCGTCCCGGCCCGCCGGCAGGTCCGCCCGCCCGGGTCGACCACCAGGTCCCCGACCCGGATGACCGGCTCGCGCCCGGCGGGCCCCCGGCGCATCAGCGCGCGCAGCCGCGCGGTGAGCACCGGGTAGGAGAAGGGCTTGGCCAGGAAGTCGTCGGCCCCGGTGTCCAGCGCCTCGACCTCGTCGTACTCGCCGTTCTTGGCGGTGAGCACGAGGATCGGCGTGCTCACGCCGCGCCGCCGCAGTTCGGCGCACACCCGGTAGCCGTTGAGCACCGGGAGCATGATGTCCAGGACGATCGCCTGGTACGGGTGCTGCTCGGCGAGCAGCAGGCCCTCGCCGCCGTCGTGCGCGAGGTCCACGGCGTAGCCGTCCGCCTCCAGTCCCCATTGGAGCGTCTCGGCCAGCCGCCGCTCGTCCTCGACCACCAGTACCCGCACGCCCGCCATCCTCGCAGACCCGCGCGACCGGACCTGAAGCGATCTTCAGGTCGCTTCAGCGGGCGCTCAGCCGGTTGCTGCCACGGTGGGCGCGGGCCGGTGCCGCCGGCCCTCGGCGCACGCGTGGAGGAGCAGCACATGGTGGAACTGGTGTCGACACCCCGGCCGGCGGGCGTGCCCGCCGCCGTGGCCGCCCGGGACCTGGTGAAGGTGTACGGGAAGGGCGATGCCGAGGTCCGCGCGCTGGACGGGGTCGACGTGTCGTTCGCGGCCGGCCGGTTCACCGCGATCATGGGGCCGTCCGGCTCCGGCAAGTCCACCCTGATGCACTGCCTGGCCGGGCTGGACTCGGCCGACTCCGGTTCGGTCCACATCGGACGGACCGGGCTCGCCGGGCTGTCCGACCGGGAGCTGACCAGGCTGCGCCGCGACCGGGTCGGGTTCGTGTTCCAGTCGTTCAACCTGCTGCCCGCGCTGACCGCCGGGCAGAACATCGTGCTGGGCCTGGAACTGGCCGGGAGCGAGCCGGACCGGGCGTGGTTCGACACCGTGGTGGACGCGCTCGGCCTGCGCGACCGGTTGCGGCACAAGCCGGGCGAGCTGTCCGGCGGCCAGCAGCAGCGGGTGGCGTGCGCGCGGGCGCTGGTGGCCAGGCCGGACGTGGTCTTCGCCGACGAGCCGACCGGCAACCTCGACTCCCGCGCGGGCGCGGAGGTGCTGGCGTTCCTGCGCACGTCGGTGCGCGACCTCGGGCAGACGGTGATCATGGTGACCCACGACCCGGTGGCCGCCGCCTACGCCGACCACGTCGTCCTGCTCGCGGACGGCCGGCTCGCGGGCCGGGTCGACCGCCCGACCGCCGACTCCGTGCTGGACGCGCTCAAGCACCTCGGGGGTGCCTGATGCTGCGCACCGTCCTGGCCGGGCTGCGCGCCCGCGCCGCGCGCCTGCTGCTGTCCTCCACCGCGATCGTGCTGGGCGTCGCGTTCGTCACCGGCTCCCTGGTGCTGGCCGACGCGTCCCGGGCCGGGCTGCGCGACGCCTACGCGCGGATGGCCCGCAACGTCGACGTCTCGGTGACCGGCGCGCCCGGCGCGCACCGCCCGCTCGACCAAGCCGCGCTGGACGCGGTCCGGGCGGTGCCCGGCGTGGCGGCGGTCGAGGGGCGCGGATCGGCGGCCGTGCCGCTGGTCGACCCGAAGGGCAAGGCGGTCACGGCCCTGGTCTCGGCGCTGCCCTCGGACGAGCCGCTGCGGCCGTTCGACCGGGCCGAAGGGCGTTACCCGGCCACCGACGACGAGGTCGCGATGGACACCGGCACCGCCGCCGGGTACGCGCTCGGGCAGCGGGTCACGCTGCTCGGCGAAGCCGACCGGGAGCGGGCGTTCACCCTGGTCGGCACCTTCCGGCCGGCGGTGACCGGCGGCGAACTGGCCGGCGGCACCGAACTGGTCGTGCTGCCCGGCGCGCTGCGCGAGGTCGCGCCGGACCGGGGGTTCACCGAGATCGTGGCCCGCGCCGAGCCGGGCGTGGCGCAGGGCGCGCTCGCCGCCGCGGTCTCCGCCGCGCTCGACCGCCCGGACGTCACCGCGGTCACCGGGGACGAGGCCGTCGCGGCGCTGGTCCGGCAGACCGCGCCCGAGTCCGGGAGCTTCACCCGGTTCCTGACCACGTTCTCGGTGATCGCGCTGCTGGTGGCGGCGATGGTCATCGCCAACACGTTCACCATCCTGGTCTCCCAGCGGACCCGGGAGTCGGCGCTGCTGCGCTGCGTGGGCGCGGGGCGCGGGCAGGTGTTCGGCGGCGTGCTGGTCGAGGCCGGGGCGGTGGGGGTGGTCGGGTCCGCGCTCGGCCTGCTCGCCGGGCTGGGTGTCTCGGCGCTGCTCCAGGTCGCCATCGGCGCGCACGGTGCGGACGTCGCGATCTACACGCCGCTGTCGCTTCGCACGGTGGTCGTCGCGTTCGCGGTGGGCGTGCTGGTCACGCTGCTGGCGGCGGTGCTGCCAGCGCGCAGGGCGACCCGCGTGCCGCCGGTCGCGGCCCTGCGGGCGGCACCGGACGGAGTGGCGGCCCGGGTCGGCCGGGCCCGGGTCGTGATCGCGGCGGTGACGGCGGTGGCCGGCGTGGTCGCGGCGGTGGTCGGGGTGCGGACCGGCGAGGGCGCGGGCGCGGTGGCCGTCACGGTCGGCTCGGCCCTGCTGCTCGGCGCGGTGCTCGTGCTCGGGCCGCTGCTGGTCGGGCCGGCGACCGGGGCGCTCGGCGCGGTCCCGCGCGCCCTGTTCGGCGTGCCGGCGAAGCTCGCCGCGGCCAACGCGCGCCGCAACCCCCGGCGGACCGCCGCCACCACCGCCGCGCTGGTGGTCGGGGTGGCCGTGGTGACCCTGGTGACCAGCGTCGTGGCCGGTGCCGAAGCGAGCGCGAACCGCGTGCTGGACGACCGGTTCCCGGCCGACTACACGATCTCCACGGCCGTGCACGGCCGGCCGCTGACCGATCCGCTGGTCGACCGGCTGGCCGGGCTGCCGGAGGTGGCGGTGGCCGCGCCGCGCGACGTGCTCGGCGCCGACGTCGGCGGCACGCCCGCCCAGCTCACCGCCGTGCGCGGCGACGCGATCGGCACCGTGGTCCGGCCCGCCGTGCTCAGCGGGTCGCTCGACCGGCTGGCTCCCGGCGAACTCGCGCTGAGCCGGGGGCTCGCCGAGCAGACCGGGCTCGCGGTCGGCGACACCGCGCCGACCACCTCCTACGGCGACGAACGGGTCAAGCGCGACCTGAAGGTGGTCGCGGTGTACGAGGAGACCGACGCGCTCGACCTCGGGCTGGTCGAGCTGGACACCTGGCGGCAGCTGCGGCCCGGGGCCACCGGGTACGCCGACGTCCTGGTCAAGCTCAAGCCCGGGGTGTCCGCCGCCGAGGGCCGCGAGGCCGTGGACCGGGCCACCGCGTCGTCGCCGCTGGCGCAGGTGGAGAGTTCCGCCGAGGCCCGGGAGCGCAGCGGCGCGGCCACCCGGCGGATGTTGGGGTTCCTCTGGGCACTGGTGGGTTTGGCCGTGCTGATCGCGGTGTCCGGCATCGCCAACACGCTCTCGCTGTCCGTGCTGGAGCGCACCAGGGAGTCCGCGCTGCTGCGCGCGCTGGGGCTGACCAGGGGGCAGTTGCGGGGGATGCTCGTGGTCGAGTCGCTGCTGATGGCGTCGACGGCCGTGGTGGTCGGGCTGGTGGCCGGGGTCGGCTCGGCGTGGCTGCTCACCCTGGCGGTGTCCACGCCGACCCAGCCGCTGGACTTCACCGTGCCGGTCGGGCAGGTCGGCGCGGTGGTGCTCGCGGCCGTGGCGGCGGCGGTGCTCGCGGCGCTGGTGCCGGCCCGGCGGGCGGCGCGCACGGCGGTCGTCGCCGGGATGCGGGAGGTCTGACCCGGGCCGGGGGGTGCTTTGCCCAGGTGGTTGCCCGTCCGGACGTCGACCTGCGTCGTCGCGTCGGTCACGCTCGGGGGGACGCGGTGTCGGGGACGCGGTAGCGGAGGTGGCCCGTGCACGACCGACCGATCGACCGGACGCCGACCGCCCCGGCGCGCCCCGCGCAGCCCGCCCGGCCACGGGCGGGCGGCTCCAACCGGGTCCTCGACCTGCAACGCAGCGCCGGGAACCGGGCCGTCGCGGCGGTCGTCGCGCAGCGCGCGATCGTCCCCGAAGACCTGGCCGGCGGGCTGACCGGCACCAGGCTCTCGCTCACCCAGGACGTCACCGCCGGGTCGGCGACGCTGACGGCGGGCCAGCGGGTCGTGGTCGTCACCTGGGACAACGCCGCCGCGACGGTCCGCGTCCGGGTGCCCACCCCGTACGCCAACGCCGGTACGCAGGCGGACGTGCCGAAGAAGCTGCTGCGCTCGGCGAACGCGGCGGTGGCGGGCGTGGACCAGTACGGGGCCGGGGTCGACTCGGTCGTGCAGGACTTCGAGCGCGGCGAGCGGGCGCTGGCCGCTGAACGGGCCCGGGCGGACGGCGGGCGGGCCAAGGAGATCGCCCGCCTGGAGCTGTTGCAGGCCAACCGGCAGCGCCTGCTCAACCGGCGGCTGATCCAGAGCACCATGCTCAACCGCTTCGACCAGTCGATCAAGACCTGGGTGGACCACTACAACACGACGTTCAAGTTCACCGACGCGAAGGGGCCGCACCAGGCGCTGGACCCCAACCTGGTCAAGGCGATGATGTACCAGGAATCGCGGATGGGCACGGCCGGCGTGCACCTGGAGGACCCGGCCGAGTCCGCGCCGAAGGTCAAGACCCGGCAGAACATCGGCCAGATGATCGACTCGTCCGGCGCGGCGCTGCTGCTGGTCATCGGCGAGGAGAAGCCCGCGCTGCTGGCCAAGCACAAGATCGAGAAGCTGGCGGCCGACGCCAACCAGCCGGGCCGGGGCGAGAGCTTCATCTGGGGTACGCCGGGCTTCACCGCGGCCCTCACCGAGTACTTCGCCGACGTGGCACCGGGCGCGCCGGAGAAGAACGTCGACTACGACTTCTGGGTGCACGCCGCCGTGCGCTGGCTGTTCCACAAGCGCAAGTCGGTCAAGTCGTGGGAGGCCGCCGTACGCGCCTACAACGGGGGCGGGCCGCGCGCCGACCACTACCGCGACGCGGTGGTCAAGCGGGCCGGAGCGGCTGCGGGCAGCCGCTCCGGGACCCCGTTCGTGCCCGATTCCCTGTAGCCCGGGACCGGGCGGGCCGGGTCAGGACCGCTCGTGGGGGATCTTCTCCCCCGCCACGACGTCGAACGGCAGCCGGTTGCCCTCCGGCGGGAGCGGGCACGTCGCGTAGTCGGTGAACGCGCACGGCAGGTTCACCGCGCGGTTGAAGTCGAGCACGACCGTGCCGTCCGCGTCGGGCTCGGCCACGGCCAGCGACCGGTTCGCGGCGTAGGTGGTGACGCCGCTGGTGCCGTCGGTGAACAGGATGCTCAGCCCGCCGCCGGTCCCGTTGAACGCGGTCAGCACGTGCTCGTCCGCCCCGTGCCGGAACCGCACCACGCCGGGCGCGGTGTAGACGTGGCTGAGGCCCTCGACCACCGCGCCGACCGTCGTCGGGCGCGGTTCGTCGAACGGCTCGTAGGTGCCGGTGAGCACCCAGTCCGGCTGCGGCTCGTAGCTCGGCACGCCCCGGAACGCGTCCAGCACGGGTGCCGCCGGGTCGTGCACCCGGATCAGGTAGCCGCCCCGGCGGGCCACCTCGATCTCCACCTCCCCGGCCACGACCCGCGTCCCGGGACCGCTCTTGACCAGCTCGAACCGCAGCGGTCCGGTGACCGGCGCGCCCTCGTGCAGGACGTCCGCGCCCTGCGGGTCGAAGTGCGCCGCGTCCGCGTCCTGCCACCACACGCCGGGCAGGCCGGGGTACGCGCGGGGGGTGTCCGCCAACCAGTCCAGCGACACCAGCGCCAACCAGCCGTGCGGCTCGGCCAGCCGCTGCTCGCGCTCCGCCTTCCACTCCCGCCACTGCTCCGCGAACCCCTGAGCCTGTTCCTGGACCACGCCGCTCATCGCGCACCTCATTTCCGAAAAGGCCGTCACCGGTGCCAACAAGGGTGCCTCAGGACTATTCCGCGTCCCACCTGGCGGGATTCCCGGGGCACGCCGCGGTGCGGGATCGCCGAGGCCGCGATCCCGCACCGGGTTTCGTTGGGCGGGCTGCTTCGCAGAAGTGTCGGGGACCGCCGAATCAGACCGGGATGTCCCCGCCGACGCCCCACGTGGTGGTGAGGATGTTGCGGGCGTACCAGGTGCCGTTGCTCGGCCGCCACACCGTGTAGTCGGTCCGGTTGTCGCCGTTGAAATCACCGGAAACGGGGATGTCGCCGCCGACACCCCAACCCACCGTGGCGATGTTGCGCACGTACCAGGTGCCGTTGCTCGGCCGCCACACGGTGAAATCGGAGGTGTTGTCGCCGTTGAAATCGCCGGTCACCGGGATGTCGCCGCCCACGCCCCACGCCACGGTGGCGATGTTGCGCACGTACCAGGTCCCGTTGCTCGGCCGCCACACCGTGTAATCGGTCCGGTTGTCGCCGTTGTAGTCGCCCACGACCGGGATGTCCTCGCCGCTCCCCCACGCGACCGTGTCGATGCCACGCACGTACCAGGTGCCGTTGCTTGGCCGCCACACCGCGTAGTCGGCGCGGTTGTCGCCGTTGTAGTCGCCGACCACGGGGACGTCGCCACCGACGCCCCACGCCACGGTGGCGATGTTGCGCACGTACCAGGTGCCGTTGCTCGGTCGGTAGACCGCGATGTCGGTGACGTTGTCGCCGTTGTAATCGGCGGCCACCGGGATGTCGCCGCCGACACCCCATTGCACGGTGAACAAGCCCAGCACGTACCAGGTGCCGTTGCTCGGTCGCCAGACCGCGACATCATCCGTTCCGTCACCGTTGAAGTCACCCGCCACTCTTTGGGGTGACGAGTCGGCCGCGGTCGAGTAGTTCTGGATCTCGTCGTCTTGCGCGGCGGTCGCTTGTCCGGCGGGCAGGCCCAGGACAAGGGACGCGACGGCGGCAGCGGTGACCACGAGCTTTTTCGGTAAATTGGGCATGGCGACAGTCTGCAACCGCACAACAACCCCGAAAATCACCTGTTCCGCTCAGTGGACCGGAATGGAACTTCCGGTTGAATGGCGACCCGAGGGGGTGCGAAAGGACATGGGCGGGACGGAGTCGGAACGCGGTGTGCTCGGCCGGGCATTCACCCTTTTGGACGCACTGGTGATCCGTTCGGATGGCGTCGGGCTGACCTGGATCGCACATTATTGCGGAATACCCAAAGCGACCGCGCACCGGCTGCTGCACCAGCTCGAAGCGCTGGGCGTGGTGGAGCGCTCGGCCGGCCGGTACCGGCTGGGCTCGCAGGTGTTCCGGCTCGGCCAGGCGTGGGAGCCCTACCCGCACCTGCTGACCGCCGCGCGCCGCCCGCTGCACGACCTGGCCACCGCCACCAGGTCCAGCGCCGTGCTCACCGTCCGCTGCCGGCGGGAGGACCTGATCGCGGCGACCAGCCTGGCCAGGCCCGAGGACGTGCTGCTGCTGAGACCGGGCTGCACCGTGCCGCACGACCTGGACTTCATCACCACCCCGGTGTTCACGCCGACCGGGCAGCAGGTCGGCGCGGTCGGGGCCGCCGCGCCCGAACTCCGCCGGCGCGGTTTCTTCGGCGACGCCGTCCGGCACGCCGCGCGCGCCGTGAGCGCCGCGCTGGGCCGTTCCCGCGACCCCGTGGCCTGACCGACCGGGGGGGACCTCGTCGGCCCGGTCCCTCGACGGCGGACGACCACGCCCCCGGCACCGAACCCCGGCTACGGGCGTCGCCCGACAAGCTTTCCGCGCCCGGACCGCTTCCGACGCCGGTCGGCCGGCACGCCACGGCCACGCGCCCTACCCCGCGCTCGCCGGCACGGGCGTCCTGCCGCCGGCCTTACGCACTCCGAGCGGGGTGTGATCCGGCCGCTCCGCCGCAACACGACCAGCCGCCGCCGAGATCGAGCGGACACCCGACACCCGCCCTGCCGGAGATCGGCAACGCCTCGGGTTTCACGCCCTGCGGACATGCCGACAGCGACCCGCTCACCCGCAGCTTTGGCAGCGGCAAGGCGAGCATCGCCCGACCCGCCTCTCCCGACACCGCCGTGCCGTCCGGCCCGAACCCGCGCCGGCACCGACAACCACCGACACCTCCGCGCTACAGCTCGTCCAGCCGCACCAAGCCGTCCTGGATCGCGCGGGCGACCAGCGCGGCCTTCGTCGGCGCGGGACGGCCGGCGGTGGCGTACCGGATCCGGACGCGGTCGATGTAGCTGTTCACCGTCCGCACCGAGAGGCCGAGCTTGCGGGCGACCATCTCCTTGGACTCGCAGGCGAACCAGTTGACCAGCACGTCGGTCTCGCGCGGCGTCAGCCGGGGCCGGTCGGGGCGGTTGTCGGTGCTGATCGCCCGAGCCAGGGCGGGCGGCGTGTACGGCTGGTCGCGCCCGGCGGCCTGGATCGCCGGCACCAGGTGGCCGGGCCCCTCGGTCTTGGCCAGGTAGGCGAACGCGCCGAGGTCCAGGCACGCCAGGATGGTGTCGCGGTCCTCCCGCATGGTGTAGACGACCACCCGCCGCCCGGCGTCGACCAGCCGCCGCAGGTCCGCGTACGCCGGGACCTGCCCGGTCAGGTGCAGGTCGAACACGACCACGTCGGCGGACAGCCCCGGGTCGGTCCACGCGGCGGCCGGGGTCGCGCCGGAGTCGAGCACCCGGACCGGCGGGTCGGCGGCGGCGCACCACGCCTCCAGGCCGGACACGATGGCGGGGTGGTCGTCCACGACCACCACCGTGGTCAGTCCCGGATTCGCCACGTGGCCTCCACCCAGACTCCCGAACCGTCCACCAGCCGCGTCACGGTCACCCCGGCCGCGCCGGCCTCGTCCACCTCGACGCCGGGCGCGTCGGCCAGCACGCTCACCGCGACCCCGGTCGGCGACCCGAGCACGGTCACCCGGGCCCGCGACGCGGTCGCCATGATCCGCAGCGCGGGCTCGGTCAGCGCCCGGCGCGCCTCCACCGGCGGCGTCGGCCGCTCCCCGCACGTGCCCAGGTACACCGCGACCCCTTGGCGCTCGGCCAGCTCCACGCACGCCCGCAGCTCGTGCAGCAGCGGGTCGACGACGTCGTCGTACTCGGCGAACAGCCTCCGGTGCCGGGCCGCCGCCACGGCGTAGGCGGCGCGCACCCGCTCGTCGGCCAGGTCCGCCGCCCCGGTGGTCAGGTCGGTCAGCAGCGGCACGGTCGTGCCCGCGAGGTCGGCGTAGCGGGCCCGCCGGTCGGCGTGCAGGTGTTCGGCGATGGCGTCGGCGGTCCGCTCCCGCTCGGCACTGGCGGAAGCCGCCGCCGCCGTGGCCGCGAGGCCGCGCAACGCGAGCACCACCGCCAGCACCGGCAGCTGGCACCCGAGCACGACCGTCGTGACCACGACCAGGTCGGCCGCCTCGCCCGCCTGGCCGACCAGCAGGAGCTGCCCGAAGCTCACCGCCGTGTGGACGCCCAGGAACACCGCCGCCACCACCGCGCGGTCGATCAGCAGCACCAGCACGAACCAGCCGATCACACCGTAGGACCACTCGGCCTCCCACATCAGCCGCTCGGCCGGGATGCCGGTGGTGGCCAGCGCGGACGCCGTGAACACCACGGCCACCAGGACCCACCGGGACCGGCCGGGGAACCGGCGGCGCAGCACGTGCCACCCGGCCACCGGCAGGACGGCGGCCAGCAGCGCGAAGGCGACCACCTCCTGCGTCAGGCTGCGGTAGACCCCCGGGTTGGTCGCCAGCAGCGGCAGGGCGAAGCCGCCCATCGTGGCGACCGTGATGGCCAGCACCGCCGCCCGCAGCCCGTTCAGCAGCCGGTCGAACACGAGTTCGCGGTCACCCACGCGGCCACTCCAGGCGGACTCGCGTGCCGGTGCCGGGTCGGCTGGTCACGGTCGCCCGCCCGCCGATCCGGTCCATCCGCTGCCCGATGGAGCGCGCCAGCCCGTGCCGGTGCCCCGGCACCGCGTCCGGCGCGAACCCCCGCCCCCGGTCGACCACGTCCACGACCACCACCCCGTCGGTCCGGCGCAGCACCACTTCGGCCCGGTCCACCCCGGCGTGCCGCGCCACGTTCGTCAACGCCTCCCGCACCGCCGCGCTCACCGCGGCGGCGGGCAGCGCGGCCATCGGCACGGAGCCCGACGAGCGCGTGCGCACCGCCAGCGGCGCGTGCCGCGCCACCTGCTCCACCAGCCGCGCCAGGTCCACCTCGCCGTCCGGGAAGCCCGGTTGCGACGCGAGCACCTCCAGGTCCCGCACGGCCTGGTCGGCCAGCCACGGCTCGGCCGCGCCGACCATGCGCGACCCGACCGCCAGCAGCGTCGCCGCCGCCGTGTCGTGCAGCAGCGCGAGGTGTTCGCGCTCGTCGTCGCGCCGGGCCGCCGCGACCGCCGCGTCCCGGCGGACCCGCCCGCTCGCCGCGACCGCCTGGTCCGCCCGCCGGGAACCCTTGAGCACCAGCCTGAACAGCAGCCGGGACAGGCCCGCCTCGCCGAACGACCACAGCCCGATCGGCACGGAGTCGGCCCAGTCGTCCGGCGCGGCCAGGTAGTTCCCGGCCAGGTGCGCCACCACCACGACCGCCGTCAGCACCGCGCCCTCGACCTCGGAGGTCAGCCACTGCTGCGCGACGACCGTGCACGACACCACCGCGAACACCCAGTTCGTGCTGTCGGCCAACGAGTCCGGCGGCACGAGCCACCGCTGCGCGAAGCACAGGGCCACGACCACGGCCGTGTCCGCCACCAGCAGCCGCCGGCCGCCCGTCCGCACGTACAGCGCGCTCCACGCGCAGAGCCCGGCGACCACCGCCGCCACCGGGAGCCGCTGCGCGGGACCGGCCTGGAAGACCGCGGCGCCGCCGGCGCACAACAGCACGGCGGTCCGCATGAGCACGGCGTACCGGCGGCCTGCCCGGTGCAGTTCGGCCTCGGTCGCGGCGACTGGAGGTTCCATCGCTCCCCTCGGCCGGCTGCGGATCGCGGCGCCGAGTGTTGCTCACTTCCGCACCGCGCGTCGGGCCCTGCGGGTACGCCACCCGGACAGAGCAACGACACCTTGCCGGCACTCGGAGCAGCGCGACCCCGAAATGTGCGGGATCACGTCGGGAACCCGGAAGTTTCCACTGGTCCGAATGGTTGTCGCGGTCGCGAACCGCGCTCCGCGAGGGCCGGCGCTGCCTAATCTGCCACGGATGACCGCCCAGCAGCACCCACCGCCGCGCACCGGCCGGGAACCGTGGCGGGTCCGGATCCGCCGGGGCCGGTCGGGGCCGGTCCTGGGCGCGGGCGTGCTGGTCGACCGGACCCACGTGCTCACCTGCGCGCACGTCGTGACCGGGCACGAGGACCTGGTGGCCGACCTGGTCGAGGCCCCCGGCGCGCCGAGTTCGCCCGCGCACGTGATCAAGGGCCTGTTCGTGCCGCCGGGCGAGGACGGGCGCGGGGACGTCGCGCTGCTGCGCCTGGAGGTCCCGCAGCCGCCGGAGCACGTGGCCACGCTGCGCCGGGTCGCGTTGACCTTCGACCGGCAGGTGCACGTGTTCGGCCACCCCCGGGGCGTCGACGTGGGCGTGTGGACGAGGTTGACGCTGTTCGGGCACTCCGGCGCGGAGTGGCTCCAGATGAACCCGCGCTCGCCGACCGAGCAGCCGGTGCGGGTCGGGTTCAGCGGCGCGGGCGTCGCGGACTCGGCGACCGGCGACGTGCTGGGCATCGTGGTCGCCCGCTACGGCGGCGACGCGGCGGGCCTGTCCTGGATGATCCCGGTCGACGTGGTCGCCGGGCACCTGCCGCCGGTCGCCCGGTGGATCGTCGGCGACAGCGGGATCGACCCGCTGTTCACCGGGGTCCGGGGCGAACCCGCCGGCACCGTCGCGGAGCTGGCCCAGTGGCTGGGCCGGCGGCACCGGGGCGCGGCGGTGCTGGTCGTGCTGGGCGACGAGCTGGACGCGGTGCGGCAGGCGGTCGCGGTGTCCAGCGCGCGGACCGAGGCCGGTGACGCGCCGGGCGTCGACCTGGCGCTGGACGTCGGCGGGCGCACGGTGGACGAGGTGTCGGCGCGCATCGTGGGCCGCGCCGGGCTGGCCGTGCGGGCGGCGCAGAGCCCGGCCGAGCGGCTGCGCGCCGGGGCGCCGCCGATGACCATCGTGCTGGACGGCGTGGACGAGGCCGAGGAGCCCGAGGCGCTGGTGGACGAGGTGATCCGGCCGATCCTGCGGGCCGGCGGCCGGCTGGTGCTGGGGTTCCGGCGGGACGGCCCGGAGGGGCTCGCGGCGGCCCGGGGGCTGGTCGCGGAGTCCGTGGCGGCGGTGGTGGAGACCTTCGCCGACCGGGTCGCGGCGCTGCGCGACAACGCGGGCTGGCTGCTGCGGCTGGCCGCCCTGCGGCAGGCCGCCGCGCTCGACCCGGCGCTGGTCGCCGGGCGGCTGGGCGACTTCGAGCGCCGGCTGGCGCGGGCGGAGCTGCGGGAGCGGCGGGAGCGGGCGATCGCCGACGACCGGGGGCTGCTCGGCGTGCTGCTGACGATGGCGAACGAACACGGGCTGGCCGAGGACCTCGCACTCGGCGAGGCGTACCGGCGGGCCGAGGAGGCGCTCGACGGGTCGGCGGCGTCGGCGCACGCCGCCGTCCTGGCCTACGGGGACGCCGTGCGCCGGGCGATCAAGCAGGAGGGGACCACGTGACACGCTGCGCCAGGACCGGGTGCGCCGGCTCGATCGACGAGACCGGGTACTGCGACACCTGCGATCTGCCGCCGGAGGGCGCCACGCCGGGCGTGGCGGTGTCCACCACGACGTCGGTGTCCGCGCCGGGCCCCGGCGCCTCCCGGCCGAGCCGGGCGAGCGACCCGTTCGCGCTGCCGGTGTTCGACTTCCCGGACCCGTCCAGCCGGATCCTCACCGACTTCCGGGTGCCGGAGCGCAAACGGCGGTGCGCCAACGAGAAGTGCCCCGACCGCAACCGGCTGCCCGCCTCCGGCGCGGGCTACTGCCTGGCGTGCGGCAAGCCGTTCTCGTTCCTGCCGAGCCTGGAGCCGGGCGCGGTCGTGGAGCAGCGCTACGAGGTGCTCGGCTGCATCGACCGCGGCGGCCTGGGCTGGGTGTACCTGGCTCGGGACCGCAGGCTCAACGGCCGGTTGTGCGTCCTCAAAGGACTGATCGACACCGCGGACACCGCGCTGAGCCAGTCCGAGCTGTGGGCGCTGACCCAGATCGACCACCCGAACATCGTCGGGGTCTACAACTTCGTCGCGCACCCGGACGCGCACACCCGCGAGACGCGCGACTACATCGTGATGGAGTACGTGAGCGGCCTGCCGCTGAGCACGGTGGCGGCGCACGCGCAGCACGGGCAGGGCGTGCTCAGCGAACCGCTGCTGACCGAGCACGTGATCACCTGCGTGCTCCAGGTCCTGGCCGCGCTGGAGCACCTGCACGAGCGCGGCCTGCTGTACTGCGACCTCAAGCCGGACAACGTGATCATGCGGCCGGACGGCCAGGGCAGCCGCGCCAACCGGATCAAGCTGATCGACCTCGGCGGGGTGCGCCGGGCGGACGACCAGACCAGCCAGATCGTCGGCACCCCGCCGTTCCAGGTGCCCAAGGCCGAGATCCTCGACCGGGGGCTGACCGTCGGCTCGGAGATCCACACCGTCGGCGAGACCCTGCACCAGCTCTACCGGTCGACCTCCGACCACACCGGGCAGCACGTGCCCGCCGAACGGCACCTGCACGACCAGCAGCGGATCGCGGCGGGCATCGAGTCGTTCCGGCGGGTGTGCGCGCGGGCCAAGCACCCCGACCCGGACCGCCGGTTCGCCGGTGCCGCCGAGATGGCCGACCAGCTGCGCGGCGTGCAGCGGGAGATCGCCGCGCTGCGGGACGGCCGGGCGCGCCCGGAGCCCTCGGAGGTGTTCGACTCCAACGCGGTGCCGCTGGACGCCGGGCTGGGCGCGGTGCCGCCGCTGACCCGCTGGACCCGCCGGCCCGCCACCACCCCGCTCGCGGACCTGCCGCTGGACGTCGGCACGCCGTCGCCGCGCGCCGTCGCGACCGGGCTGCCCGCGCCCAGGGTGCCCGCCGACGACCCGGTCGCGGCGCTGCTCGCCGGGGCGGACGACGACGACGCGGTCCGGCTGCTCGCCCGGCTGGTGGAGGCCGACCTGCCGGCCGCCGAGGCCGCGTTCGCGCACTGCCGGGCCGCACTGGCCGCCGGCGACCTCGCCTCGGCCCGGACCGGCCTGGCCACGGCGCGCGAGCGGGTGGCGGGCGCGCCGGACTGGCGGCTGTGGTGGCACGAGGGGCTGCTGCTGCTCGCCGAGGCCGGCGACGACCCGGAGCCCGACCTCGCCTCGGCGCGCGCCCTGTTCGACGACGTCTACGGGGCGCTGCCGGGCGAGATCGTGCCGAGGCTGGCCCTGGCCTACTGCGCCGAGCGCGCCGGCGACCTGGCCGAGGCGGAGTCGCACTACCTCGCGGTGTGGCGGCGGGACCGCTCGGTGGCGGGCGCGGTGTTCGGGCTCGCCCGCGCGCGCCTGGCCCGGGGCGACCGCGCGGGCGCGGTGGAACTGCTGGACGAGACGCCCGCGATCTCCCGGCACCACGACGCGGCGCGGATCGCCGCGGTGCGGGTGCTCAGCGGGACGCTGCCGGACGGCGCCCGCCCCGACGCCGACGACCTGGCCGCCGCGACCACCCGGCTGGCCGCGCTGTACCTGGACGGCGGCGCGCCGGCCGGCGAGTCGCGCACCCGGCTGGAGGCGGTGGTGCACGAGGCCGAGTTCGGCCTGCGCCCGGCGCCCGGCGGGCCGGAGAACGCCCTGCGCGCCCTGCTGGAGAAGTGCTACCGGGCGCTGGCCCGGCAGGCCGAGGCGCGCGCCGACCGCTCGGACCTGGTCGACCTGGCCAACCAGCACCGCCCGTTCACGTTCAGCTGACCCGAGGAGGAGCCATGCCGGGCCGTCCCCAGTTCGACCTGCTCGTCAGCCAGAACCCCTACCTGGCCACCGCGGACGCCGAGATGCACGCCGCGCTGGTGGTGAAGTCCCGGACGCCGGCCGCGCCGGGTGCGCTGCCCGAGGTGGCGCAAGTGATCGCGATCGACTGCTCGGGCTCGATGTCCTACCCGGTGACCAAGATCGGCGCGGCCCGGCAGGCGACCCGGGCCGCGATCGACGCGCTGCGCGACGGCGCGCTGTTCGCCGTGGTCGCCGGGACCGAGCGCGCGCGGCAGGTCTACCCGGCGCGCGGCCTGGCCGTGGCGGGCGCGAAGACCCGCAAGGAAGCCAAGTCCGCGGTGAAGAACCTGTCCGCGTCGGGCGGCACGGCCATCGGCGCGTGGCTGACCATGGCGGGCCGGCTGCTGCGCGAGCACCCGACCGCCGTGCGGCACGTGATCCTGCTGACCGACGGGCAGAACGGCGAGTCGGCCGGCGAGCTGGACCGGGTGCTGGCCGAGTTCCGCGCGGACTTCTCCTGCGACGCCAGGGGGATCGGCACCGACTGGCTGCCCACCGAGCTGCTGCGCATCGCCGAGGCCCTGCACGGCACGGCCGACGCGATCCGCAAGCCCGAGGACCTCGCCGAGGACTTCGCCGCGATGACCCGCACCGCGATGGCGAAGTTCGTGCCGGAGCTGCGGATCGTGGTCCGCGCCGCAGCCGGGGCGCGGCTGGACTTCCTGCGCCAGACCCACCCGGTCGAGGCGGACCTGCCGGGCGTCGCGCTGGACGAGCACACCACCGCGTTCGGCACGGGTTCGTGGGGCGCGGAGACCCGCGAGTACCACCTGCGGCTCACCGTCGACCCGACCGGCCGGCCGCTGGGCACGAACTTCCGGGTGGCCCGGGTCGACCTGGAGATGCGCCCGCCCGAGCACACCGAGCACGTCAGAGCGGGCGAACCGCAGTCGGTGATCGCGCACTACACCGACGACCTGGCGGCCTCCAGCGTGATCGACCCGCGCATCGACCACTACGCCTTGCAGGCCGAGCTGAGCCTGGCGGTGCAGGACGGCGGCGCGGCCTACGGGCGCGGCGACCGGGCGGGCGCGGCGGTGGCGTGGGGCCGGGCCGTGGCGCTGGCCACCCGCCTGCGCAACGAGGAACTGCTGGACCGGCTGCTGCGGCTGGTCGACGTGGTCGGCGATCCCGCGGACGGCCGGGTCCGGGTCCGGGACGCCATCTCCACCGAGGACCTGCTGCGCCTGGCGGTGGGTTCCACGATGTCCAGCATGAGCCCGGACGGGTCGTCGGTGCTGGACGAACCGCAGGTCGCGCCGGCCGTGCCGCAGGGTCCGAAGGTGCGCTGCGGTTCGTGCGGCCGGGAGTGGGACGCGGGCTCGACGTTCTGCGGCGGGTGCGGCAACCCCCTCGGCGGCTGAACCCCCGGGCGACGCCCGCGCCCGAGCGGTCCGGTTGCCCTCGCGGACGGCCGGCGCTGCCCGCGCGGACGGCTGTTCGAACGGGCCCGTCCCGCGCTGCGGCCTTTACTTTGGGCAGCGTGAAGGCCGTGGGGGACGACCGGACCGCGGAGCCGCCGGTCGACCGCCGCGCGGCGTTACCGGTGGAGCAGGTCGCCGCGCCGGCCCGCGCAGGCCGGCCGTTGACCTCGGGCAGCGTGCAGCGGCTCCAGCGGACCGCCGGGAACCGGGCCGCGGCAGGGGTGTTGGGTGCCCGACGAGCCGTGAACGCGGTGCCCGTGCAGCGGCCGGCCACCGCCGCGCCGGAGGCTCCCGCGCGGGGCGGGGCGGAGTCCGACCCGAAGTTCGCCGCCCTCAAGTCCGACGTCGCCGGCAAGCGCAAGGCGCTCGGCAAGCACCCGCTCGCCGCCGCCGAGGCGTCGGCGGCGGCGAGCGCGGCCAGGCCCCCGCAGGACGACAAGTCGGCCCAGGGCAAGGCCGCCAACGCCGAGAAGATGAACGCCGCCGAGCCGGGCGGGTTCGACAAGGCGGCGTTCGTGCGCGCGGTCGAGGACGCGATCGCCGCACAGGCCCCGAAGAACCTCGACGAGGCCACGAAGTTCGGCGGCTCCGGGAAGGCCGACGCGGTCAAAGGGCAGGTGCAGGGCCAGGTCTCGGCCGGCCGGAAGGCGTCCGCCGGGCCGATCGAGACCACGGCGGCGGCCCCGCCGGACACCGCCGCCGCCAGGGAGAAGCCGGTCACGCCGTTGCGGCCGGACACCCCGCCGCCGACCCCGGCCGCGCCGGCCGCCGCGAACGCCGTGCCGGACAGGGCTCCCTCGGCGGCCACCGACTTCTCCGCCGGGCCCGCGCGGGTCGACCAGCAACTGGCCGACGCGCAGGTGACCGAGGAGCAGCTCGCGACGTCCAACGAACCGGAGTTCACCGGGGCGTTGCAGGAGAAGAAGGCCGCCGAGCAGCACGCCGCGACCGCGCCGGGCCGGGTGCGCGCCGCCGAGGCCGCGACGTTGGCCGGCGCACGCGGGCAGGCCGCGCGGGCGGGCACGGCGGCCATGGCGGCGATGGCGACCGACCGCCGGCAGGCCGGCGCGTCCGTGGCGGCGGGCAAGGAAGGCGCGAAGGGGCGGGACGAGGCGCAGCGGGCGCAGGTCACCGCCACGGTGCAGAAAGTCTTCGACGCCACCAAGAAGGACGTCGAGGACGTCCTGACCGGCCTGGACAAGAAGGTGGACGAGAAGTTCACCGCCGGGGAGAAGGCCGCGCGGGACGCGTTCACCGCCGAGCACACCCGCAGGATGGACGCCTACAAGGACGCGCGGTACTCCGGGATCACCGGGAAGCTGCGGTGGGTCAAGGACAAGTTCGCCGGGCTCCCGGAGGAGGCGAACCAGATCTTCGTGCAGGCGCGGCAGGGGTACGTGACCGGGATGCGGCGGGTGATCTCCGAGGTCGCCGACGTGATCGGCGGCGAACTCGCCCGCGCCAAGAAGCGCATCGCCACCGGGCGCGACGAGTTGCGGGCGGCGGTGGCCTCGCTCGCGCCGCAACTGCGCGCGATCGGCCGGGAGGCGGCGGGCGGGTTCGCCGGGAGGTTCGACGAGCTGACCGAGTCGGTCGACGCCAAGGGCAAGGAACTGGTCGACACCCTCGCCTCGAAGTACAACGAGGCGCTGCGGGCCGTGGACACCGAGATCGAGGCCGAGCAGCAGCAGAACAAGGGGTTCGTGGCCAAGGCCGTGGACGCGGTCAAGGGCGCGGTCGACACCATCCTCAAGCTCAAGGACCTGCTGCTCGGCGTGCTGGCCAAAGCCGCCTCGGCGGTGGCCGCGATCATCCGGGACCCGATCGGGTTCCTGGGCAGGCTCGTCTCGGCGGTCGGCGCGGGGCTGCGGGCGTTCCTGGCCGGCATCGGCGCGCACCTGAGGAAGGGCCTGATCGGGTGGCTCACCGGCGCGATGGCCGGGGCCGGGCTGGAGCTGCCCGCGAAGTTCGACCTGCGCGGCGTCCTGGGCGTGATCGGGTCCCTGCTCGGCCTGACCTGGTCGGCGATCCGGGGCCGGATCGTCGCGCGCGGTGTGCCGGAACCGGCGATGGGCGCGGTGGAGCGGTCCGTGCCGATCGCGCGCCGGCTGCGCGACGAGGGCGTCGGCGGGATCTGGGAGACGATCAAGGAGAAGGTCGGCGACCTCAAGGCGACGCTGTTCGCCAAGATCACCGAGTACCTGGTGCCGACGGTGCTGATCGCGGGCATCACCTGGATCATCAGCCTGCTCAACCCGGCGTCGGCGTTCGTCAAGGCCGTGAAGATGATCATCGACCTGGTCGCGTTCGTCGTCGAGCGCGGCGCGCAGATCATGGCCTTCGTCAACGCCGTGCTGGACGCGGTGATCAGCATCGCGACCGGCGGCACGGGCGGGGTGCCCGCGCTGATCGAGGCCGCCCTGGCCTCCGGCGTCCCGGTGCTGATCGGCGCGCTGGCCGCGATCCTCGGCATCGGCGGCATCGCGGAGAAGGTGAAGAAGATCTTCCAGTCGCTGGCCAAGCCGGTGCTCAAGGCCGTGGACCGGGTGGTCGACAAGATCGTCGCGTTCGGCCGGAAGATCTGGGGCAGGCTCAAGTCGGCCGGACAACGCGCCGAGGACCGGCTCGGCGGGCGCGGTCGGGGCGGCGAGCCCGGCGGTGCGGGCACCACCGGCAAGCAGGCCGCGCTGGACGCCGCGCTCGCCGAGTCGCAGGCTTTGCTGACCCGGGGCCGCAAGCGCGCCGAGATCGAGTCCGCGCTGCCCGCGATCCGGCAGCGGCACGGTCTGACCCACCTGGAACTCGTGGTCAAGCCGCACGGCGAGGTGAGCGACGCCTACGTCGAGGGCCGGATCAACCCCAAGGGCCGCACCCTGATCTTCCGGGTCGACCCCGACGACGGCGAGCCCGTCCAGCACCGGCACGTGAAGAACAAGCACGAGCAGTTGCTGATCCTGGTCGACGCGTCCCTCAAGGCGGCGCGGCAGCTGCCGGAGGCCGCGTCCGCGATCCCGAAGCTCACCGCCGTCCACCGGGCCGTGGACGACATCACCCCGCACACGCTGCGCACCGTGCCGGAGTTCAGGAACGCCTTCTCCCTGCTCAAACAACAGGAAGCCCGGTTGGCGGTGATCGGCCGCCAGTACGGCTTCTGGCCGTTGCACCAGCTCGCCGCCCACAAGTCGAAGGACGTCGCGGCCGGCGAGATCATGCAGCAGTTCCGAGGCTCGGGGCCGATCCGCGCGCGGTACTACAGGGGGTTCGACAGCTCGGTCCGCACCACGTGGAAACCCGCGCAGATGGCCCGGCTCAAGGTCGCCGCCGGCGCGCCCTCGCGCGCGGGCGACCCGCTGGTCGTCTCGTTCACCCGGCAGGGCAAGAGCCTCGCCGGTCTCTACCTGTGCGTGCACAAGGACCACGTGGTGGACGAGGCCGACCCCCTCACCGCGCCCGAGATCGACCACCGGGTGCCGGTGTCCCAGCACTGGAACACCGGCCACCACGGGAGCACCGGCAGCAACTGCGACCAGCGCACCAGGGTCGACTGGTATAGCCTGCTCGGCAACCTCCAGGTCCTCTGCGCCAGGTGCAACCAGGAGAAGAGCGGCGTCAGCTACACCGTCCGCGTCGGGCCCGACTTCCGCGGCCCGCTGGACTGACCCGGGCCGGCGAAAGGGGCAGGGCAGATGTCGGAGCGCGCCGTGCAGTACGCGTTGTGGCACCCGCGTTACGAGCTGGCCGACGACCGGCTGACGTGCCTGGTGGACGTCGCGCCGCTGACCGACGCCCTGCTGCACGACGGCGACGACGAGCTGTTCGGCCACTTCGCCGAGCAGCTCGGCCTCGGGTCCGACCGGGTGGTCGAGTGGTCGCTGGAGGCGTTCAACACGCCGTTCTACTCCTTCGACATCGACGCCGACGAGTTCGCCGACTGGATGACCCCCGCCTGGCGGCTGCGGCTCGTCGTGGACGGCTGGTCCCGGCCCGCTCCGCCCGAGCCGACCAGCCCCGTCCCGGCTTGGGGCTACGACAAGTCGTGGTTCCCGGACCGGCCGCCGTGGGACTGGAACGCGCACGACACGGTGGTGATCGCGGTCAACGGCCCGCAGCCGGACCTCGACTTCCTCAAGGAACTCGACCGCGCGCCCGACGTCGAGGTGGCGCTGTACCCGCGCCCGGAATTCGCCGTGGGCCAGGTGCGCATCGGGCTCGGCCGGCTGACCCTGCCCGAGCAGGGCGACGCCGTGTTCGACGTCGTCACCGCGTGCTTCCAGCAGGCGATGGCCGTGCACGCGGACGCGGCCCTCGGCCTCTTCGAGCAGTAGAACGTCCACAGTGGACCACCGGGGGGCGCGGACGTGGCGCGCCCGCCGGGTTCAGCCCGACTCGGCGGCGGCCCGGGCGGCGCGCGCCGCCCGCGCCCGCCGTTTGCGCAGGTACACCACCAGTCCCAGGACCAGGCCCGCGCCGGCCGCGATGGTGATCGGCAGGCCGATGGTGCCGAACGCGTCCGGGTCGCGCAGGTCCGGGGAACCGGCGACCTCGGCCGGCGGGACGCCCAGCGGGGGCGAGGAGGTCCGGGTCGAGGTCGGCTCGGCCGAGGGTGCGCGGTCCACCAGGCGCCCGACCGGTGGGGCCGAGGGCAGGGCGAAGCCGTAGTCCAGCAGCAGCGCGGCCTGTTCGGCGAGCCGCAACGGCTGGGGTTCGCCGCGCAGGAGCACCACGACCAGCCTGCGGGTGCCGCGCTGGGCCGCGCCGACGAAGGTGTGCCGGGCGTCGTCGGTGAAGCCGGTCTTGCCGCCCAGCGCGCCCTCGTAGTTGGCGAGCAGCCGGTTGTCGCTGCCCAGGGCCACCGTGCCGGAGCCGTCGGCGGCCGGGAAGTCGACGGTCTGGGTGGTCATCGCCTTCGCGATCCGGGGTCGCTTGAGCGCCGCCCGGAAGATCAGCGCCATGTCGTAGGCCGACGTGCTCATGCCGGGCGCGTCCAGGCCCGAGGGCGACGCCGCGCGGGTGTCCAGCGCGCCGATCCCGGCGGCCAGCGCGTTCATCTTGGCCAGCGCGGCGGGCACGCCGCCGAGCTTGCGCGCCAGCGCGTGGGCGACGTCGTTGCCGGAGACCATCACCAGCACCTGGAGCAGCTGGTCGACGGTGTACTCCGCGCCTTCGCGCAGGCCGACGCACGTGCACTCCTGCGCCAGGTCCTCGGCGGTCGCGACGACCTTGGCGTCGGCCGCCAGCTCCTCGACCACCACGGTCGCCAGCAGGACCTTGATCACCGACGCCGGGCGCTGCCGGCCGTGCGGGTCCTGCGCGGCGAGCACCGCGCCGGAGTCCAGGTCGGCCAGCACCCACCCGGCGGCGTTGAGGCCGTCGGGCAGCTTCGGCGCGTCGGCGGGCAGCACCGGGCCGCACCCGCCGAGCTTGGCCCCGCCGACCGGGTCGGAGGGCACCGCCAACGCGGTGGGCGGCGTGCCGCCGGGCGGTACCTGCTCGGAGGTGTCCACCGCCGGCGGCGGCGACACCCGGTCGCCGCAGGCGGGCTGGGCGAGCGCCGCCGCGACACCGGGGACGGCGGCGGCAGCCGGTGCACCGAGGGCGAACGCCAGGGCGAGGACCAGGGCGACGGGTCGACGGGACGCGGGGAAACGCACGCGCCACAGGCTAACGGCACCTCCCCCGCGACCGAAGGCGGCCGGTGGCCTGCGCCGGCGCGGCGGACCACGTGGCCGCGACGCCGCCGAGGGACAGCACCGCCGGCGGCGGCGTGCCGGTGGCAGGCACGACTCACGTGACCGCCGCCGCGACGAAGGCGAGGATCCCGCAGGTTGCCCGCCGTGCGGGGTCGCGAGCCGGGAGTGCAACCGCAGCAGGGTGCCGTGACGCAATCCCCACTCCGGCAGAGCACGACGCCGAGTCGGCCACGGGCGACGACGCCTGCGACGAACTCGTCGCGCACCTCAAGAAACGCCGCCGCTGACCACGAATCCCCCATCTGTCCACTGTGGACGGTCGAGAGGGGATCGCGGGACAGACTGCTCGGCGAAACGCGTTTTGTCGGAGTTCAAACCCCACTTCTGTCGCTTGTCGGGCGGTGCGCGACAGCGCTAGACATGGCCTGGGCGCAGGCCAATCCGAGGGGAATCGCACCATGCGCTTGACAGCGTTGACGGTCGCCGTGCTGCTCATGACGAGCGCGGCCACGCCGACCGGGGCCGCGCCACCGACCGCCGGACCGCCGCCTCCGGGGTGGGCGTTCGCCGGGACGGGACTGGTGTGGACCGCGCCCGGACCGGTCCCGGCCGGGGACGCGGCGATCGAGTTCTGGGACGGCGACCGGCTGCTCGGCCGGCCGCGCCCGTCCGCCGACCTGCGCACGTACACCTTGGACGCGACCTCGGTGCGGGACGTGCGGCAGCTCCAGGTCAAGGCTTCGGGGCGGCGGCTGGACGTCGCCGAACCGGTGCGCCCGACGGCCGCGCCGCCGCCCGCTCCCGCGCCGCGGCCGGCCGCACTGGTCGACCCCGGCACGCCCGGCCCGCACCCGACGCTCACCGGCGAGTACACCCTGGACCCGATCACCGTCCCGGGGTACCCGACGCCGATCGAGGTGCAGGCCGTGGTCGTGGCGCCGAAGGACCTGCCCGGCAGGCACCCGCTGGCGCTCTTCCTGCACGGCAGGCACTTCACCTGCTACGACCCGGCCCAACCGGGCCGGATCCTGCTCTCCTGGCCGTGCCCGGCGGGCGCGAAACCGGTGCCCAGCCACCGGGGCTACCTGCAGGCGCAGCAACTGCTCGCCTCGCAGGGCTACGTCACCGTGTCCGTCTCCGCCAACGGCATCAACGCCCAGGACGCGCTGGACCCCGAGTCCGGCGCGGGCGCGCGGTCGGCGCTGGTCCGGACGCACCTGGCGAAGTGGGCCGACTGGGCGGGCACCGGCCGCGACACGGCACCGGAGGTCGTGCGCGCGGCACCCGTCGCCGACCTGGCGAACGTGGTGCTGGTCGGGCACTCCCGGGGCGGCGAGGGCGTCAACCGCGCGGCCCTCGACAGCGCCACGCCGCCACCGCCGGGCAGCGGCCACGACGGGCCGGCGCGCTGGACCATCAAGGGAGACCTGCTGATCGGGCCGACGATCTTCGGGCACAACCCCGCGCCGGACGTGCCGTCGGTGACCGTCCTGCCCGGCTGCGACGGCGACATGAACGACCTGCAGGGACAGCTCTACCTGGACGCCACGCGCGGCGTCGGCCGGGGCACCGCCCTGCACAGCGCGCTGTACGTGGTCGGCGCGAACCACAACTTCTTCAACACCGAGTGGACGCCCGGCCAGGCGGAAGGCCCGGCCGACGACGACTTCTCGTCGCCGCCCGCCGACGCGGTGTGCTCGCCCGGCACGGCGACCCGGCTCACCCCGGCCCAGCAGCAGACGGCCGGCGCGACCTACGTCGCGGCGGCCGCCCGCCTGTTCGTCACCGGCGACCAGCGGGTGCTGCCCCTGCTCGACGGCTCGGGCGTGCGCGCCCCGTCCGCCGACCCGGCGCGCGTGCTCAGCCACGCGGTCGGCGGCGCGCGCACCCCGTTCGTGGTCCCCGACGACACGACCACGGCCACCGGCGGCGCGCGGCGGTGCGACCAGGTGACCAAGGACGCGACCACCTCGTGCCTCGACCCGGCCGACGGGCGCGGGTCGCCGCACTTCGGCCGGTTCCGGGGGATCGAGCCGGAGCCCGGCCGCTACGCCGTCGCGCTGGCGTGGTCGGCCGCCGGGCAGGCGGCGCTGGTGCGCCCGGGGCGGGACGTGTCGCTCGCCGGGTCGGCGGAGCTGGCGCTGCGGCTGATCGTGCCGCCGAACACCACCGGCACCCGGTTCGACGTGGCCGTCACCGACACCGCCGGCCGCCGCGCGGACCTGGGCCGGGTGTCGCTGGACGGACTGCCCGCCACCGCGCGGATGTCCGCCCGCTGGGCGCAGGAGGTCCGCGTCCCGCTGGTCGCGCACGGCGTCGACCTGCACCACGTGGCCGCGCTGGAACTCGTCCCCGGCACCGACGCCGGCCAGGCGTGGCTGGTGGACGCGCACGGCTGGGACCACGGCCTGCCCGCCCCCGGGACGGGCGCGCTGCCGAGGATCGACGTCGGCACGGTGTCGGTCGACGAGGGCGACTCCGGCACCCGGACCGTCCAGGTGCCGGTCACGGTCACCGGCGACGGCCCCGGCGCGGTGCGGCTGTTCGCCTACGACGAGGCGGCCCGCGCGTTCACCCAGCGGCTGGTCCCCGTCGAGCCGGGCCACCACCTGATCGAGGTGCCGATGCGGGTCACCGGCAACACCCGGTGGAGCCCGGACGCCCAGTACCCGCTGCTGGTGAAGGTGGTCCGGGGCGCGGTGGCCGGCCGGTACGCGGGCGGCCTGGCGGTGCGGGAGGACGACCCGGAGCCGACGCTCACCGTCACCCCGGTGGCGGACGAGGTCGCCGAGGGCGGCGTGCTGGCCTGGCGGGCGCGGCTGTCCGCGCCGGCCGACGTGGGCATCCTGTGGCAGGGCGTGCCGACCGCCCCGACCGGGGCGCCCGAGCTGTCCAGCACCGACGTCGACGCCGAGTGGTTCCGCCGGCAGTCGTACCTGGAGGACCCGCTGCCGTCCCGGCCGTTGTCGGCCACCGGGCTGCACGTGTCGCTGTACTTCCCGCCGGGCGAGGTGACGGCGGAGTTCACCGTCCCGACCGTGATCGACGCCGAGGCCGAACCGGACGAGCGGATCCGGCTGGCCTTCACCACCTACACGGCGGGCAGCCGGGAGGTGGTCGTCACCGGCACGGTCACCGGTCCGGCGCGCTGATCGGGCCGCCGACCCCGGAGGCGGGTGCCCGCGCCGCGTCCGACGCGGGCACCCGCCGGGACCTCGGTCAGACTCCCGAAGTGGACCGGATCCACGCCCGGACCGCCGGCACGCTGCTGTACTGCTGCGTCGAGGTGCCGTCCGCCGTGGAGGCGACGCCGACCTGGAGGCCGTTGTACATCTGCGGGCCGCCCGAGTCGCCGGACCACGCGTTGCCGTTGATCCGGCTGCTGCACAGCCCCTGGCCGCCGTAGTAGTCGCGGCAGATCGAGGTCAGCCGGACGTCGGCGGTCTTGAGCTGCGGCGACACCGGGCCGTTGCGGCTGGTGTAGCCCCACCCGTAGATCTGGTTGGTGCTGCCGGTGGGCGGGTTGGCGTCGGCCAGCTTCGAGTACTGGCTGGTCTGGATCGGCGTGGCCAGCTGGAGCAGGGACTGGTCGGCCTGCGCGTGGCTGACGTACCGGGTCACCGAGCTGGGGGTGCCCGAGGCCCGCTGGACGTTGCCGACCCGGACCGTCAGGCCCGTGCCGACGCAGTGCTTCGCGGTGAGCACCCACTGCGCCGAGATGATCGTGCCGGAGCAGGTGAAGGAGCCGTTGCGGTAGACCGCCGCCGACCACGGGGCCGACGACACCAGCGTGCCGCCGATGATCATCGGTGAGACCTCGCCGCTCGGCGCGGCGTTCGCCGGTACGGCGGTCACCGCGCACAGCAGAGCGCAGGCAAGGATGAAGGGACGCATGTAGATCTCCTCGTCCACTAGGCAGGGGGGACAAGCGAGGATCAGGATGATTGTCCGATTCCCCGGTCGGAAAGGGGGAATTCCCGCTCCCCGCGCAACCGGGCGGCCAACTGGGTGCGGTTGCGCACGTCGAGCTTGCGGTAGATCCGGGTCAGCGCGCCCTCGACCGTCTTGACGCTGATGTTGAGCCGGCCCGCCACCTCGGGGTTGCTCGCCCCCTCGATGACCTGGCGGGCGATCCGGGCCTCGAACCCGGCCAGCGCGGTGCCGTCCGGGGTGTCGCCGAGCAGCACCGCCGCCCGGCCGGCCCACCTGGGCGCGCCGCTGTCGGTGAACACCTCGCGGGCCTGCTCCAGCAGCCGGCGGGACGCGCCCCGGCGTTTGCGCCGGCGTTCGGCGATGCCGGCCGCGAGCAGGCTGCGGCCCAGCTGCAACGGCTGGCCCAGGTCCCGGTGCGCCTCGACGGCGGCCGCGAGCGACCGCTCGGCCGCGGCGTGGTCCCGGACCGCCAACCGGAGCAGGCCGTCGGCCCGGTCCAGGGAGGCGACCACGCCGCGCCTGCCCAGCCGCACCGCGTCCGCCCGCGCGCAGCCGACCACCCCGGCCGCCTCCTCCAGCCGGCCCACCGAGATCAGCGACTCGGCCAGGTCCGAGCGGCTCGCGAACACCGCCGGGTCGCCGAAACCCATGTCCAGCTCCAGCCGCACCGCGCGGCGCAGCGGACCGACCGCCGCCTCCGGGTTGCCCGCGCTCAACGCCGCCAGCCCCTGCGCGTGCAGGTTGCGCACCAGGAACGAGAGGTCGCCGTCCGCCTCGGCGCGCGCGGCACCGCGCCGGGCCAGGGCGTCGGCCACCGCCGGATCGCCGCCGTAGGCCTCCGCGAGCGCCGCCCCGTAGCAGGCCAGGGCGAGGTCGTAGCCCATGTCCTCGGCCAGGCGCAGGCACTCGGTGGCCCGGCGCAGCGCGCTGCCGCAGCGCCCCATCGCCACCCACACCTCGATCGCGGCCCAGGTCATGCCGATCACCTCGGACAGCACGCCGCGCTCGCCGGCGTGGTCGAGCAGGGCGGTGAGGTGGTCCGACGCCGCCTGGAGGCGGTCGGCGAACAGGTCCAGCCGGGCGGCGGCCCACCGCGTGCCGTCGTGGGTGACCACCATGCCCTCGGGCACGATCCGGCGGGCCAGGTCGAGCGTGCCGACGGCGGTGGCGTCGCCCAGCGCCATCTGGCACAGCGCGAGCGAGCACAGCGACCGGACCTCGGTGGGCACGTCCTTGGCGGTGCGGGCGAGCAGCACCGCGTCGGCCAGGTGCCGGGCCGCGCCGCGCAGGTCGCCGCCCACCGCCGAGTGCACCGCGAACCGGTACTCGGCGGGCGCCTCCAGCGCGGCGTCGCCCTTCGCGCCGGTCAACGCCTCCCCCACCATGCCGCCGGCCGCCGTGCGGGCGTAGCCCACCGCGTCGACCAGCACCAGCTGGGCGCGGACCCGCTGCCCCCTGGGCACGCCGGGCGAGCGCAGCACGGCGCGGGCCAGCGCGCTCGCCAGCTCGTGGCGGCCCGCGCCCAGCGCGTCGCCGGCGGCCCGCAGCCGGCGGGCGGCGGCACGTGCCGGGCTGTCCGGCGGGGTGCGTTCGGCGGCGAGCCCGCCCAGCTCGGCGGCCCGGTCGAGGGTGCCCCGGCGGCGTGCGGCAGCGGCGGCCTTGAGCAGCGCCACGGCCGTGGGCTCGTCGAACCCGGTCACCGCGTGGGCCAGGTGCCGGGCCCGCTGCACCGGGTCGGCCGCGACCCCGGCCAGCCGGGAGTGCGCCGCCCGGACCTCGTCGGGCGGCAGGACCAGCGGGATGGCGGCGGCCACCAGCGGGTCGCGGAACCGCACCTCGCCGTCCGGGCCGACCCGGACCAGCGGGCAGTCGCGCAGCTCGGCGGCGGCCCGCTCGCGTCCGCAGTGCACGATCAGGCGCAGGCTCGGCCGGTCCACCAGGCAGGCCACCAGCAGGGCGGCGCGGGTGCCGGCGGGCTGCGCGGCCAGCAGGTCCCGCACCACCTCGCGCAGCCGGGCCGGGATCGCACCGGCCGACCGGGCCAGCTCCACCGCGTAAAGCGGGTTCCCGCCGGTCAGCCGGACGTCGACGTGGCCGTGCCGGGCCATCAGCTCGGCGGTCGCCGCGACCGGCAGCGGCGGCACCTCGACCGCCGCGCCGCACCACCAGGCCAGCGGCCCCCGGGCCGCGACGACCGCCCTCGGCTCGGCCCTGGCCAGCGCGAACGCCAGCACGTCGGCCGTCGCGCCGTCCACCCACTGCGCGTTGTCGACCACGATCACCGGCTCGACCTCGCGCACCACCGCCAGCACGGCGTGCCGCAGCGCCAGCGGGTCCGGCTGCCCGGCCCGGCGGCGCAGCGCGCGGTCGAGCGCCTCCCGCTGCGGCGCGGGCAGGTCCACCCGGACGTCGGCGAGCAGGTCGGCCAGCACCAGGTGCGGGATGTCCCGGTCGGTCCGCGCCGGGCTGCTGCGCAGCACCACTCCGGCGGGCGGCACCACGTGCTCCAGCAGCGCGGTCTTCCCGATCCCCACCGGGCCGTGCAGCAGCACGCGGCCGCGCGCGAGCAGGGCCCGCACGCCGGTCAGCAGGTCGTCCCGCCCGATGAGATCCATGTCACGCGACCGTACCGCCGGCCGGCCCCACCCGACCACGGCCGACCGGTGGCCCGAGTGGACTTGCCGTAGGTTGGTCCGGTGCGGAACGAGCTGCCGATCGGGCGTCGCGGCGGCCCGAAGGCCGGGACGCGGACGTTGCTGGTGTTCACGGCCCTCGGCGCGCTGCTCGCGGCCGTCCTGCACGATCCCGGTCACCAGGTGGGCGGGCACCCCGTGGCCGCGCCCGCCGCCCCGACCTCCAGCTCCCGGGTGCCCGCGACGACCCGTGAAGCCTCGCCGTCACCGCCGCCGGACCCGTGCGTGCCGAAGGTGGCCGCGCTCACCCCGCGCCACCGCCTCGCGCAACTGCTGATGGTCGGGGTCGACCCGCGCGGCCCGGCCGACGCGCTGGGCCTGGTGCGCGGCGAGCAGGTCGGCGGCATCTTCATCGGCGGCGACGACACCGGGCTGCTCTCGGCCGGTCTGGACGCGGTGCGCGGCGCGGCGGAGCTGCCGTTGCAGGTCGCCGTGGACGACGAAGGCGGCCGGGTGCAGCGGGTCGACGTGCTCGACGGCTCGATCCCCAGCGCGCGCGAGATGGCCGCCGCCCTGTCGCCCGAGCAGGTGCGGGTGCTCGCCCGCGACCGGGCGGTCGCGCTGAGCAGGCGCGGGGTGAGCATGGACCTGGCCCCGGTGGTCGACACCAGCGGCCAGGCCGACGGCACGGTGATCGGCGACCGGTCGTTCAGCGCCGACCCGGCGGTGGCCGCCGAGTACGCCCGCGCGTTCGCCGACGGCCTGCACGAGGTCGGCACCACCCCCGTGCTCAAGCACTTCCCCGGCCACGGCAACACCAGCGGCGACTCGCACAAGGGCGCGGTGACCTCGCCGCCGCTGGACGTGCTGCGCAAGGCAGACCTGGTGCCCTACCGCGACATCGCCCGCTACGGCAAGGTCGTGGTGATGCTCGGCCACATCGAGGTGCCGGGGCTGACCGGCGGCCTGCCCGCGACGCTGAGCCCCGAGGCGTACGCGCTGCTGCGCGGCGAATTCGGCTTCACCGGGCCCGCGATGACCGACGACCTGGGCGCGATGCGCGCGGTGACCGACCGGGTGGACCTGCCCGAGGCGGTCCGCCAGGCGCTGGCCGCCGGTGCCGACATCGCGCTGTGGTCCAGCGGCGGCCGGACCGGCGAGGTGCTGGACCACCTGGAGGCCGCCGTCGCGGCCGGGACGCTCCCGCAGACCCGGGTGGACGAGGCCGCCCGCCGCGTGCTGGCCATGAAGAACGCCTGCTGACCGGGGCTCGACGCCGGGCCTTCATCACGTCGGTGGCGGTCGACGTGCGGACCGGCCGGAGTCGAGGGCGACGAAGGCCGGGCCCGGCTGCTCCCGCGGAGCAGCCGTCCGGGACGGGGAAGACCGCCCACCGCGTCTCCCCGCAGATCACGAGAACCTCGACGCGAGGAGCACGCCACCCATCGCCACGACGGCCGTCGAGGCGACCCGGCCGGCGCGTCACGAAGGGCAGCCGCTCACGCCGGGCGAGGCCCGACCACCGCGCCGTCGACCATCCTGATCTCCGCGCCCCGCCACCGGCCGCGCAGCCACCGGTCGTGGCTGGCGACGACGATCGCGCCGGGGCCCGCGCCCAGCGCCTCCTCCAGTTCGTCGCACAGGCCGGGGGCGAGGTGGTTGGTGGGCTCGTCGAGCAGCAGCAACTGCGGCGGGTCCGCGACCAGCAGCGCCAGCGCGAGCCGGCGGCGTTGGCCGGCGGACAGGCGTCCGACCTCGGTGTCGAGGTCCCGGTCCCCGAGCAGGCCCAACGAGGTCAGCGGCACGTCCTCGGCGCGTTCGACGCCCAGGACCCGTTCGTAGGTCTGGCGGGCGGTGCGGTCCGGGCGGGTGAACGCGGTGTCCTGCGCGAGCAGGCCCACGGTCAGCCCCTCCCGCCGGCGCACCTGTCCCCCGTGCCGCAGCGTCCCGGCCAGCACGGCCAGCAGGGTGGACTTGCCCGCGCCGTTCGCCCCGGTGACCAGCAGGCGGGCGTCCGGGGCGACGGCGAGGCGGTCGACGGCGAGCCGGCCGGGCACGTGGACGTCGTGCAGCGACAGCGGGTCCTCTTCGACCTCCCCGGTCGCCAGGCCCGCCGGGCGGAACTCCAGCGGTCGTGGCGGTTCGGGCACGCGGGTGCGTTCGAGGGTCTCCAGCCGGCGGGTGGCGTTGCGGACGCGGCGCGCGATCTGGTTCTGCACGCGTCCGCCGGCGTGGCCGTACCCCATCTTCTCGTTGTCGCGCTTCTCCCGGTCGGGCGCGACCTGGTGGGCGGTGCCGGCCACGGCCCGCCGCAGCGCGTCCACCTCTTCCTCCTCTTCGGCGAAGCGCCGCTGCCACCGCACCCGGTCGGCGCGCTTGCGGGCCACGTAGTCGGTGTAGCCGCCGCCGAAGCGGGTCGGGCCGCCCAACGCCGGGTCGAGGTCGACCAGGTCGGTGCAGACCGCGTCGAGGAACGCCCGGTCGTGACTGGCCACCACGACCACGCCGGGCAAGGCGCGCAGGTGCCCCTCCACGAACGCCATCGCCTCGTCGTCGAGGTGGTTGGTCGGCTCGTCCAGCAGCAGCGCCGACGGCTGCCGCACGAGCAGCGCGGCGAGCGCGAGCCGGCCGCGCTGCCCGCCGGACAGCGCGGCCAGCGGGCGGTCGGGCGGCAGCGCGCCGAGGCCGAGGCCGGCGAAGACGAACCCGGCGCGGCGGTCGGCGTCCCAGGCGTCGCGGTGCTGCGCCCGTTCGAGCCGGTCGGCGTAGCCGGCGAGCAGGTCCTCGTCGTCCGGGGCGTGGGCCAGCGCCTCGGCCAGGCGGTCGAGTTCGGCGAGGTCGTCCCGGGCGTCGCGGACCGCGTCGGCGAGCACGTCGGCGATGGTCGCGTCCGGGGCGAAGGGCAGTTCCTGGTGCAGGAAGCCGATGTCGTCGGGACGGGTGACGGTGCCCGCGTCGGGCCGGTCGACGCCGGCCAGCAGCCGCAGCAGGGTGGACTTGCCGACGCCGTTCTCCCCGATCAGGCCGATCCGGTGGCCGGGGGCGGCGGTGAGCGACACACCGTCGAGGACCCGGCGCGCGCCGAGCACGCGGACCAGGTCGTGGGCGAGCAGGGCGGGTCGGGACGTGGTGTGCGGTGGCATGGCGGAACCCCGGAGGTGGTCGGGACGGTCAGGGCGCGGTGGTGTCGAGCAACTGCCCGTCCACCAGCCGCAACCGGCGGCCGACACCGATCTCCGCCAGGAACCGCTCGTCGTGGCTGACCACCACGAACGCGCCCTGGTAGGCGTTCAACGCGCTCGCCAGCTGGCCGACGCTGACCAGGTCGAGGTTGTTCGTGGGCTCGTCCAGCAGCAGCAGCTGCGGCGCGGGCTCGGCGAACAGCACGCACGCCAGCGTGGCGCGCAGCCGTTCCCCGCCGGAGAGCACGCCCACCGGGAGCGCGCTGCGCGAACCCCGGAACAGGAAGCGGGCCAACAGGTTCATCCGCTGGGCGGGCGGCAGGGCGGGCGCGTACGCGGCCAGGTTGTCCGCCACGCTGCGCTCCAGGTCGAGCAGGTCCAGCCGCTGCGACAGGTACGCCACCCGGCCGGGGTGCCGGGTGACCCGGCCCTCGTCGGGCTCCAGGTCGCCGTCGACCAGCCGGAGCAGGGTGGACTTGCCGGAGCCGTTCGGGCCGGTCAACGCGATCCGCTCCGGGCCCCGGATGGCCAGGTCGACGCCCGCGTACAGGTCGCGGTCGCCGCGCCGGACCCGCAGGCCCTCGCCCAGGAACAGGGTGCGCCCGGCGGGCACGGCCGTGCCGGGCAGCTCCAGGACCAGCTTCCGGTCGTCGCGCAGGGCGCTCTCGGCCTCGTCCAGCCGGGCCTTCGCGGCGGACAGCCGCGCGGCGTGCACCTCGTTGGCCTTGCCCGCCGACTCCTGGGCGCTGCGCTTGAGGCCGCCCGCGACGATCCTCGCCAGGCCCGCGTTGCCCAGGTTGCGGGCGGCGTTGCCGGCCCGCCGCTGCGCGCGCTCCCGGGCCTGCTGCATCTCCCGCTTCTCGCGCTTGACCTCGCGCTCGGCGGCCCGGACCTGGTGGTCGGCCAGTTCCCGCTCGGCTTCCACGGCGGCCTCGTACTCGGTGAAGTTGCCGCCGTAGTAGCGGATCTCGCCGCGGTCCAGCTCGGCGATCCGGTCCATCCGGTCGAGCAGCTCCCGGTCGTGGCTGACCAGCAGCAGGCAGCCCGACCAGTCCTGGAGCACGTCGTGCAGCCGGTGCCGGGCGTCGAGGTCGAGGTTGTTGGTCGGCTCGTCCAGCAGCAGCACGTCGGGCCGGCGGAGCAGTTGCGCGGCCAGGCCGAGCGAGACCACCTGCCCGCCGCTGAGGGTGCCCAGGCGGCGGGCGAGGTCGAGCGCGCCGAGCCCGAGCCGGTCGAGCTGGGCCCGGGTCCGCTCCTCGACGTCCCAGTCCGCGCCGATGGTGGTGAAGTGCTCCTCGGCGGCGTCACCGGACTCGACGGCGGCGATCGCGGCGAGCACCGGGGCGATGCCCAGCACCTCGGCCACGGTGAGGTCGCCGGTCAGCGGCAGGGTCTGCGGCAGGTGGCCGAGCACCCCGTCCACCACGACGCTGCCGCCGGTCGGCCGCAGCTCGCCCGCGATCAGCTTGAGCAGGGTGGACTTCCCCGCGCCGTTCGGGGCGACCAGGCCGGTCCGGCCGCCCGGCACGGTGAAGGACAGGTCCTGGAACACGGGGGTGTCGTCCGGCCAGGAGAACGACAGGGACGAGCAGACGATGAACGCGTCGGACACGGAAGAGACCTCGGAGGTGACGAACGGGCGCACGAGAGCGACACCGCTGGTGGATGTGGGGGAACGACGACAGGACCACGACGGCGGCACGCCTACAGCGCGCACACCGGTGGGTCACCGGCTCCGGGTCTCACCCGGAGATGTCGTCTTCACCTGCCACGTCACCACTCCTGATCTCAGGACACCTGCGTTCCGACCGTAGCACAAGCCCGCGCCGCGCACCCGCCGATATCCCGCACGCCACTGTGGACAGTGGCACGACCGGGCGGGACGGCGGTCGCGGGCCGCCGACGCGCGATCAGGCCGTCCCGAGGAAGGCCCGCGCGGTGAAGTCGATCCACTCGGGCTGCTCCCAGGTGGGGCGGCCTTCCCGGGCGCTGCGCCCGACCGCCGCCGACACCTCCTCGAACGGCCTGCCCTCGGCGGTCAGGCGGGCGACCTCGCCCCGGACGTGGTCGAGGTAGTCGCGGACCTCGCCGATCAGCGCGCCGTCGCCGACCTCGCCGTGGCCGGGCACGACGACCTCCGGTTCGAGCGCGCGCAACCCGTCGAGCACGGCGATCCACCGGTCCGCGTCCGCGTCGACGTCGAACGGCGGGAAGTGCGGCACGATCGGGAACATCCGGGTCTCCACCAGGTCGCCGGTGAACAGCACGCGGTCGTCCACGAGCACGGTCTGGTCGCCCGCGCTGTGCGCCGGACCCCGGTGGTGCAGCACGGCCGTGCGCCCGCCCAGGTCGAGTTCCAGCCGGTCGCCGGCGTAGACGAGGTCGGGTCCGGTGAGCCGGACGTCGGCCAGTTCGGCGGCGACCTCCGGCCCGAGGCCCGCGAACATGTCGAGGTAGGCGGCCCCTTTCCGGCGCAGTTCGGCGCGCTGGGCGTGGTTGCAGAGGATGGTCGCGGCCCCGTCGAACGCCTGCGCGCCGAACCCGTGCTCCGGGTGGAAGTGCGTCGTCGTCAGGTAGAGCGGCCGGTCGCCGGCCAGCCGCCGGGCACGGTCCAGCACGTACGCGCCGCTGCGCGGCCCCAGGCCGGTGTCCACGACCAGGGCGGCGCGCTCGCCGACCACGATCCCCACGTTCGGGACGAGCGGCACGCGCCCGTCCGGGATCACGAACACCCCTTCGGCCACCTCGACCGGTTCCCCGTGCACGATCGGTGCACCGCCCACGTCCGACTCCCATCTGATCGGTGTTCAGATACCGCCGTTGAACCTAGCACGACATCTGAACACTGCTAAGATCGGTGCATGACCGGACGGCCCTACCACCACGGCGACCTGGCCGGCGCGCTGCTCGACGCGGCGGAAGCCCTGGTGCGCGAACGAGGTCTCGACGGCTGGTCGCTGCGCGAGGTCTCCAGCCGGGTCGGGGTCGGCCCGAGCGCCGCGTACCACCACTTCGCCTCGCGCGACGACCTGGTGCGCACCCTGGCCGGCCGGGTCCTCGCCCGGCTCGGCGAGCACCTGCGGCAGGCCGCCGCGCGGGCGCGCGGGCAGCGCGCCGACCCGTACCGGCGCCTGGTCGCCGTCGGACGGGGTTACGTGCGCTGGACGGTGGCCGACCCGGCGGTGGCCGGCCTGGCGTTCGGCGCGCACCACGACGAACCCGGAGCACCGCACCCCCACGACGTGCTGTCGGCCGAACTGGACCGGCTGGTGGCTGCCGGCGGCCTGTCCGAGGCGGCCCGGCCCGGTGCCGATTTCGCCTTCTGGGCGGCCGTGCACGGCCTGGCCACGCTGCTCCGCGACGGGCTCGTCCGGCTGGACGGACCCCGTGCCGTCGACCACGAGGCCGAACGGCTCGTCCGGGCGGTGCTGACCGGTCTGGCGGAAGCGCCGCACCCGTCCGGGGCGCGCTCCGCCCACACCGAACGCCGAGCCCTCAGCTGAGGACGCGGTCCTCGCGCGGGCCGGTGGCCGACGACGGCTCGTGGGAGTAGTACGAGTGCACCGCGGGCTGCCCGGTGTAGTTGGGGCCCGCCCGGTCGTCCGCGCCGAGGTACCCGAACGGCAGGTCCACCTCCCGCCGACCGACGCACCCGACCCGGCGGCGGCGCGGGTCGTAGTCGAGCCCGGCCGACCGCAGCGCGGCGCTCAGCCGCCGCCCCCACGCGACGCCCCGGTCGGACCGGATCGCGGTCAGGTCGAGGTTGGCGACCAGCACGCCGTCGTCGGCCAGCCAGGACGCCGCGCGCGCCAGCACCCCCAGCTTGTCGCCGACGTAGTGCAGGCCGTGCACGCAGGTGACGAGGTCGAACCGCCGGTCCGGCGTCCAGTCGGCGACCGAGGCGGTCACGAACTCCACGCCGGGGCCGGGCGGTCCGGCGAAGTGGTCCACCAGGTCGACCCCGGTGATCCGCAACCTCGGGTCGGCCACCGACGCGGCGCACTCCAGCAGCGCGGTGCCCGTGCCGCAGCACAGGTCCAGCCAGTCGACCGGGCCGCTCCCCCGGGCCAGCCGGCCGGCGAGGACGGCGGCCACGTCGACACCCAGTTCCCGGCCGTACCCGTTGGACCCGGCGAGCCCCCGGGCGCGGTTCATGTCACGGTTCGCGACGACCGACGACCGTTCCAGCTCCTCGTTGTCCAGCAACCGTTCCACGCCCCAGTCTAACCTCCGCGCACCGCGCCGGGCGGACCGCTGCCCGGCCCGGTCAGCGGGCGGTCCTCGCCTCCAGCGCGCCGCGCCGGGCGGTCACCTCGTCCGGGTCGTCGCCGAACACCAGCAGTTGCAGCGTGCTCTGCCGGACCGGGCTGTCGGTGCGGGTGGTGTCGTGGCCGGAGGTGATCAGCAGGCCACCCGCCGCCAGCGCCGGGCGCAGGTCGGCCAGCAGGTCGGCCATCGGCGCGGCGACGGTCAGCTTCAGCGATTCGGCGGGCCCGTCCAGCGCGTCCGGGCGGACCGATTCCAGCGCCAGCAACGGGATCGACCCGCCGGTGATCCGGAAGTTCAGGTCCAGCAGGACCAGCCGGCCGTCGCCGGTCTGGGCGCAGTCGAGGCTGCACAGGCCGCGGTACCCGACGTCGGCCGCGCGCTGGGTGGTGGCCAGGCACTCGGCGAGCAGCTCCGGCGGCGGCGGGGCGACCAGCCCGAACCGGGCGCCGACGTAGACCCCGATGCCGTCGATCCGCTGCTCGGTGACGGCGAGCAGCCGGGCCACCGCGTCCGGGCCGACGTAGAGCTGGATGCCCCAGTTCCGCCGGATCGGCAGGAACTCCTCCACCACGAACTCGCCCAGCACGTCGGTGAACGCGGGCAGGTCGATCGGCTCGCCCGCCTCGTGCAGGTACACGTCGAGGCTCGCGCCGTGCGCGTCGTTGGTCGCGGCCTTGAGCACCCAGGACTTCTCCGACGGGGTCGCGTCGGCCAGGTCGCCGCGCGGCACCACGCTGCGGCGGGCCTGGAAGCGCGGGTCGACCAGCGTGGTGATGCTCGCCTTGTTGTTCAGGTAGCCCACGAGCTGCGCGGTCTTGACCGCGCGCACGTCCGGGCACAGCGTGGTGGGCTGCGGGTACTCCATCGCGATCCGCAGGCCGTCGCTCATCGTCTCGGCCACGCGGGCGGCGAACCCGGCTTCGCTGCGGAACTCGCGCAGGTCGGTGCCGACCGGCAGGCCGCCCTCGCGCAGGTGGGCCAGCAGGACCGGGTCCGTGCCGCCGGTGCTGCACACCAGGGTGGTGTCGCCGGCGACCGCGATCGGCCGGGCGGACAGCGAGTCCCGGGTGGTGCGGTGCCTGCTGTCGGGCACGGCGGCTTCGAGGGCGGGCCGGGCCGCGACGGCCACGTCCGGGCCGTACACGTCGGCGAGCGTGCGCGGTGCGCCGGTGGTCGGCGGCACGAGTGCGGTAAGGCTGATGGGGTTCCCCCGTGAGGTGAGTCCGCCACGTCCGCCGGAGACGGGTGGGCGGAGCGCAGCGTGGACCGTGCAGTGCGGAATGCACCGGGAACGACGGAAAAATGGCGTCCACTGCCGGGCCCGGGTCTGGGGGCCGGATTCTGCGAACCGTGGGCGAACAGCCCGGAGTCGGGCCGTGTGCCTCCACACTCTCACGTTTCGCCGCGTCGCCCAACCGACCGCCCTCCGCGAGGCCGGCCGGCGGGGCGCGGGCGGGCTACTTCCGGGTCGCGGACAGCGAGGTGGCCACGCCCAGCGCGGTCAGCACGGCGAGCCCGAAGGTCATCAGGCGCGCCGCGTCGGCCGACACCGTCCCGCCGACGCTGAGCAGCGTGCCGGCGAGGGCCGACGTCACGGTGTAGGCGATCAGCTGGGTGGTGTTGAGCGCGGCGGCGGCCTTCGCGCCCTCCGCCGGGTCGTCGGTGCTGCTCATCGCGGCGACGCTCAGGTGCGGGAACGCCAGGCCGATCCCGGTGCCGGCGACGAACAGGGCGAGCGCCCAGGCGATCACCACCCCGGTCGGCGCGTGGTCGGCCGCGAGCAGGCCGTAGCCGACGAGTCCGGCGGTCAGCAGCAGCGGGGCGACCCGGATCGCCCGGCGGGCCGCGCCGGGCCCGAGGCCGACGCTGAACAGCTGGGCGACGACCCACCCGACGGACAGGGCCGCGCCGAGCAGGCCGGCCGCGAACGGCGGCAGCCCGCCGAGCTTCTGCCCGAACAGCGGGATGAAGTTCTCCGCCATCACGCCCGCGCACAGCGCCGCGACCGTGAGGTAGACCCACTTCAGCGTCGAGCCGCGCGCGTAGGTGAGCCGGGGCAGCACGCTCACCGCCCCCTTCGCCTCGACCACCAGGAACGCGACCAGCAGCGCCGCGCCCGCGCCGAGCGCGACGGCCGTCGGGACGCCCGGCGGGACCGTGGCGCTGAGGCTGAACGCGCTCGCCGCGAGGGTCAGCAGCACCAGCGAGAGCACCGGGACCGGGGTCCGGTCGGCCGCACCGCCGCCGCGCGGCAGTGCGCGGCGGGTCAGCGCCGCGAGCACCAGCGCGACGGCGACGAGCAGCCCGTAGGCCCACCGCCAAGCGCCGAACTCGGCGAACAGGCCGCCCAGGGCCGGGCCGACCAGCGTGCCGAAGCCCCACATCGCGGACACCAGCCCGGCCGCGCGCGCCCACAGGCGGGCCGGCAGCGCGGTCCGGATCATCGCGTAGCCCAGGCCCGCGAGCAGACCGCCGCCGAAGCCCTGCACGACCCGGCCGACGACGAGGACCTCCATGGTGGGGCTCAGCGCGGTGGCCGCCGCGCCGACCGCGAACACCAGGAAGCCGGTGAGGTAGGCGGCCGACCCGCCCCGGCGTCCGAGGATCCGGCTGACCAGCATGGACGCGATGACGGCGGCCATCAGGAAGCCGGTGGCGACCCAGGCGTAGTACCGCTCGCCGCCGATGTCGGCGACGATCGACGGCATCAGCGCGGCCGTGAAGTAGAGGTTCATGGCGTAGAGCGCGACGCCGCCGGCGAGGATCAGCGCGGTGGTGAGCCGACCTCCGGAGAACAGGTCGGACCAGCGCCCGGTGCCGTCGTCCGGTGTGGTCGGGGTGGTGCCGCGCGCTGTCGAGGGGCCGTTCGAGGTGGGTCCGGTCACGTCGCGCTACGGTAGAACTTCAAGTCCCCTTGAAGTCAACCGAGGCGTGAAGTCAAGTGAGGCTGCTGTGACCCAGACCCCCACCGACCTGCTGACCATCGGCGAACTCGCCCGCCGCGCGGGCGTGGCGACCTCCGCGGTGCGCTTCTACGAGGAGCAGGGCCTGATCTCGTCCGTGCGCACGGCGGGCAACCAGCGCCGCTACCCGCGCCACGTGCTGCGCCGGCTGTCGCTCGTGCTGTTCGCCAAACGGCTGGGCATCCCGCTGGCCGAGGTCGCCGGGGTGTTCGCCGACCTGCCCGGGGACCGGATGCCGGGCCAGAGCGACTGGGCGCGGATCGCCGGGCGGTGGCGCGACCACCTCGACGGCCGGCGGCGGGAGGTCGAGCAGCTGGAGCGCGAGCTGACCGGGTGCATCGGCTGCGGGTGCCTGTCCCTGCGGCGCTGCCGGGTGCTCAACCCCGAGGACAGCCTCGGCGAGCGCGGGGCCGGCCCGCAGTTGCTGCTGCACCCCGAGGCCGACCCGGTGGCCGCCGGGCTGCCGGCCGGGCCGCCGCCGTGGGCGCCCGACGAGCGCTTCGAGACCGTGAGCCTGGCCCTGCTGCCCGGACAGCGGGTCCGCGCCCGGGTCCTCGCGCACCACCCGTGGGGAGTGGCCGTCCGGATCGTCGGCCACGAGGAGGTCGGCGCGTCGGTCGACCTGATCGAGCAGTTCGGCGCGACCCACGACGACGACGCGCTCCAGGCCCTCTTCCCGGCGGTCGGCACCGGGATCGACGCCGTCGTCGACGCGGTCCGGCGGTGGTCGCCGCCCGCGTGGGTGCGGCTGAGCGTGCGCCCGGCCGACTTCGCGTCCTTCCGCCGCCCGTGCGACTTCTGCGCGCGACCCACGACGCTCAGCGCCGGCGGCGACGGTCTCGTGCTGGACACCCGCAGCCTCGACGGTCCGGGCAGCAGCACGGTGATCGCGCACCGGACGTGCCTGGCCGAGCGCATCAGGCCGGAGAACAGCGGCGAACGCGCACGGGCGCTGCGCATCGGGCGGGCGGCCCCGGACCAGGCACCCTGATCCGGCGAGGGACCGGACGGGCCCGACCGTCGCACTACCCTGTCGTGCCATGCACTCCGACGACTGGCTGGCGGACACCCGCACCTCGTACGACACCGTGGCGGACAGCTACTCGGCCCTCCTGCGCGACGGACTGACCGCCAAGCCCTACCTGCTCGCGATCCTGGCGCTGTTCGCCGACCTGGTCCGGGCCGGCGGCGGCGGTCCGGTGGCGGACGTCGGCTGCGGGCCCGGACACGTCACGGCCCACCTGCACGCGCTGGGCGTCGACGCGTTCGGGATCGACCTGTCCCCGGCGATGGTCGGCAACGCCCGGCGCGACCACCCCGGTCTCCGGTTCGAGGTCGGCTCGATGACCGACCTCGACCTCCCCGACGCCTCGGTGGCGGGGCTGCTCGCGTTCTGGTCGGTGATCCACGTCCCGGACGAGGTGGTGCCGACGGTGTTCGGGCACTTCCGGCGCGTGCTGCGGCCCGGCGCGCCGCTGCTGGTCGGGTTCCACGTCGGCGACGGCACGACGCTCAAGACCGAGGGCTACGGCGGGCACCCGATGAAGGTGCGCGTCCACCGGCGTCGCCCGGAGCGGGTCGCGGACCTGCTGCGCGCGGCCGGGTTCGCGGTCGAGGCCCACCTGCTGCTCGACCCGGACGAGAAATCCCCCGGCGGGGCCGTTTTCGCGCGTCGCCCGGCCTGACCCCGGCGGGCGGGCGCGCCGGCCGAGGTCGACACGGATGCGGCGGGCGCGGCCGCGTGATCCCCCCTCGACCTCCGGCGGCGACCTCTTCCAGATGGGCTCCTGCGTCCGGCACGGACTGGGGTGGGCCGATGAGAACACGATCCTCGCTCGTCGCGGGCTTCTGCGCGGCGGTCGCGGTGCTGTCGGGAGCGACGGGTTCGACCGCGCCGGCGTGCGCGGAGGGGACCTCGGTGCGGACGGCGGAGGGAGCGGTCTGCGGGGTGGTCGGCAACGGGGTGACGTCCTGGCTGGGCATCCGCTACGCCGCGCCGCCGGTCGAACCGTGGGCGGGCACGTCCACCGCCACCGAACCGGGCAACCGCTGCCGCAGCCCGCGAACGCGGGTTCGCCGCGCATCGCGGAGGACTGCCTGAACCTCGACGTCCGGGTGCCGCTGGACCCGGGCACCGGTCCGCTGCCGGTGGTGGTGCAGATCCACGGCGGCGGCTTCCTGCTGTTCGGCCCCACCGACGCGAGCCGACCGGCCGCGACCGGCCGGGTGATCAGCGTCGAGATCAACTACCGGCTGGGGTGCTGGGCTTCCTGGCCGCCGAGGAACTCGGCCCGTACTCCGGCAACCACGCGCTCCAAGACCAGCAGGCCGCGCTGCGCTGGGTGCGGCGCAACATCGCGGCGTTCGGCGGGGATCCCGGCAACGTGACCATCTACGGCGCGTCGGCCGGCGGGTCGAGCGCGTGCGCGCAACCGGTCTCCCCCGCCGCGCGCGGGCTGTTCCACAAGGGGATCGTGCAGAGCGGCCTGCACAACTCGTTGCTGGGCAAGGACACCTCGTGGCAGCCCCAGGACTGCAAGGTCCGGTGGCCCGCCGAGCGCGAAGCCCAGCGGGCCGGTGCCCGGTTCGCCGAGGCGTCGGGGTGCCCCGAGGACGTGGCCGCGTGCCTGCGCGCGCTGCCCGCCGACCGCCTGGTGGCGCAGGCAGGCGACGGCCTGGGCCCGGAAAGCGGCACCGTCGCGCCGGTCGTGGACGGGGTCACGATCCCGCTCTCCCCCGCGCGGGCGATCGAACGCGGCCGGCTCGACCCGGCGCGGGTGATGACCGGGGTGGCCCTTGACGAAGTGCAACTGGCACCCGCCGAGACACCCGAGCGGTACCGGGAACTGGTCCGGGAGCAGTACGGCGAACACGCCCCTCAGGTGTTCGCGCGGTACCCGCTGGAACGCTTCCCGGAACCGTCCGCGTTCCTGGCCTGCCGGACGCTCGTCGCCGACTCCGACTCGGTGTGCCCGTCGCTGCTCACCGCGCGGCGGCTGGCCCGGCACCTGACCGTCTACGCCTACCAGGTCGACAACCCGGACTCGCCACCGGCCGGGTGGCTGGACCAGACCAGGCCCAACGGCGCGTTCCACGTCTCGGAGAACAACTTCCTCCACCGGCAGCGACACGTGGAACGCCAACCAGAGCGCGTACGGCCGCCAGGTGGTCGCCCAGTGGACCGGTTTCGCCCGGACCGGCGACCCCACCGTGACCGGAACTCCGCTCTGGACCCGCTACACCCCCGACGACCCCCGCGCCATGTCGCTGCTGCCCGCCGGGGACAGCGCGATGACCGGTGAGATCGGCCGACAGCACCACTGCGACTTCTGGAACGACCTCGCCCCCGCGCCGGAGCGACCCGCCGACACCGTCCACAGTGGATCGTCGACGGCCGGGGGCGCACGGGACCGTTCCGGGTGTCCGGCCCGGTCGACCCGGACACCCGGAATGGAATTCGGCGCGTGGGTCATCGCGATGATCGTGGAGATGCGTTTCACGACCACGAAATTACGGAAGATCCGGTAACCGGTCGTCGCCCTGGGACGGCAGTTCCGAATACCACCACGGGGGTACCGGGCGATCCCCGGCGACCGCCGCGCCCGTCCGCCGTCGTCGCGAATCCGGACAAACCCGATCGGCTTTCCCGATATTCCACGGAACCGGTCGTGATTCACGTCGGGTGAACGCGCGGTGAATGTTCTCGGCGTAACACCCCGAACGCGCCGGTGGGCCGCGCGCGGGGCTGCTGCCACGAGGTTCCGGGCCGGTGGACCGGCGGTGAACGATCACACGGCCCCGCGCCGGGAGCCGTCGGCCGTTGTCCGGGAAAGGGCGGGGTGAGCACGGTGGTTTCCAGCCGGCCTGCCCGCGACGGGTGGCCGGTGCGGAATTCGGTTCCCATCCCTGCAAGGAGAATACTCGTGGATCGGAAAACCATCCGTCGGGGACTGCCCTGCCTGGTCCCCGTCGTCCTGGCCGTCACGGCGGTGCTCACGCCGCCCGCGACGGCGAGCACCGACCAGGACGTCCCGAACGGGCTGATCAGGACCCGGGAGCACACCCGGGTCCAGGAGGTCTCCCCGCCGGCGGCCCTGGCCGGCGTCACGCCGCAGGCCACCAAGAAGCTCAACTACACCCAGCAGGTGCAGCAGCAGGACCAGTGGTGCTGGGCCGCGACGGGCGCCAGCATCGAGCGGCTGCTCGGCGCCTCGACCAACCAGCAGGCGTTCTGCGCGGCGGGCAAGGGCACGTCCCAGGGCTACTGCCCGAACGAAGGGGCGGAGATCCCGGAGATCGTCGACGGCTTCCGCGGCACCGGCTTCAACGCCGAGGACGCCAACGGGACGATCAGCTACGCGTCCATCACCAAGCAGATCGACGCCGGCATCCCCAACCTCACCGGCATCTACTGGACCGCCGGCGGCGGGCACGCCGAGGTGATCTACGGCTACGACACCGCCAACCAGACCATCCTGGTCGGCGACCCGTGGCCCGCCTACCAGCGGTACCAGACCTGGTCCTACAGCCAGTACCAGCGCAACTCCCGCTTCACGTGGGGCGACACGATCGTCAACATCACCAAGACCCGCTAGCGCGGTCGTGGCCCGCCGGCCCACCACCGCCCCGCACACCGGTCGCACACGCGTCGGTGACGTCCCGCGTGTTGCGCGCCGGACGCCACCGGCGGCCGGTCCCGCGCGGCGCGGTGGCCCGGCGGGTCCACGCCGGCGGTCAGCAGAAGACCTCGGTGAGCAGCGGTGCGGTGGTCAGGAAGCCGCCGCGCGCCATGTTCGCGGACAGGGTGACGCGCTTGGCGCCGTCCTCGCTGACCCACATGTCGGTGAACCAGCCGAAGATCGAACCGTTGTGCCCCTGGATCGTCGTGCCGCACGGGAGCTTGAGCACCGCCGCGCCCAGCCCGTAGAACGTGCTGACCGGCGTGGTCCGGGTCAGCTCGGCGCGCTGCGCGGGCTTGAGCAGCCCGCCGGTGAACAGCTTGCGCGCGAACCGGTCGAGGTCGGCGGTCGTGGAGATCAGCGCGCCCGCCGCGCCCGCGACGGAGGTGTTGACCCGCGTCACCTCGTAGGGACCGCTGCCCAGGTCTTCGTAGGCGTAGGCGTGCGGTCCGGGCAGGTCCGGCCGGTCACCGGGCGTGCTGGTGTCGTCCAGGCCCGCCGGGCGCAGCACGCGCCGGGCCACCTCGTCCTCCCACGACCGGCCCGTGACGCTGTGGACCAGCATCCCGACGACCACGTAGTTGGTGTTCGAGTACTCCCAGCTCGTGCCGGGCTCGAACCTCAGCGGGTGCCGGGTGGCCAGCGCCAACGCCTCCGCCGGCTCCCAGTGCTTGAACCTCTTGCGGATGAAGTCGGCCGCCGACTCGTAGACGTCCAGCGTGTAGTTGTAGAGCCCGCTGGTGTGCTGGAGCAGGTGCCGCACGGTGATCCGGTCGCCGTCGGGCAGCACACCGGGCAGGTAGCGGGACACCGGCGCGTCCAGCACCACCCGGCCTTCGCCGACCAGTTGCAGCACCACCGTCGACACGAACGTCTTGGTCACGCTGCCCGCCCGGAACACGCCGCCCCGGGGCACCGGTTCCGGGCTGCCCGCCCGCGCGGTCCCGCTGCGGGCCTGCCACTCGCGGCCGTCCTCGGTGATGCGCACCTGCACGCCCTGCGCGACGGTGCCGGTCCAGTCGTCCAGGATCCGCTGGACCGCGGTCCGGTCGACCCCGCCGCCCGGCGCGGCGACCGCCGGCGCGGCCAGTCCCCCGATCCCCAGCGCGACCACCGCGACCAGGGCGATTCCCCTCGCCACCCTCATGGTTCCTCCCTTTCCGGCGCGATGCCGGTGGCGGTCCAGTCTGACGCGGTGGGCACGGCCGGGGCGTCCGCCGACCGGTGCGGGCAGGGGTCCACTTTCGTCCCGGACGGTGAGGTGCGCGGGATGCCCGTGTGATTCCGATCATCGATTTCCGGCCCGGGACCGGCCCCGGTGGGGCCCGAGTGTCCCGAGAACGCCGAGGCCCGTCGTCATCCCGGGGGGGTATGCGCGGATGCTTCCCCGGCACGACGACGCCACCGCCGGTTCGCCCGTAGGTTCGCCGGCGTGCGACGATTCCACCGCGACGCGGCGCCGCAGCCGCGAATGCCCCTTACGTCACCTCGAATTCACCGACTCGAAAGGTGACGACCACCTGATCGCCGGCTCGGCGCACGCGACGACGTGCGCCGGGGCACTGTCCCCTGTGGACGGTCCGCTCGCGCGGCCCGGACCCGCCGAGGGGGCGAGCCGGCCGAGTGACGGCGAGGGCGTGCCGGACGACGTCGGGCCGCTCGACCCACCCCGATCCCACCAGGCGGAGGTCGCGCGGACCAGGCGGGAGCACCGGCAGGACTTCCAGCAGAATGGGCCGCGCCGCGACGAGGGCGCGTCCGCACGGCGGGCGGGGGAGAGCCCTCCGCCCAGAAGAGGGGTCTGGTGTGACAACGACGACGTTCGGCGACTTCCTGCGCTTCTACCGGCTGCGGGCCGTGCTGACGCAGGAGGAGTTGGCCGAGCGGACGGGCGTCAGCGTCCGGGCGATCAGCGACATGGAACGCGGCCGGGCGCGCAACCCGCAGCGGCGGACGGTGGAGCTGCTGGTCGAGGGCCTGGCGCTGGCCGAGGACGACGCGGCGGAGCTGACCGGCCTGGCCCGCAGCGGCCGGCGGGTCCCCGAGCGGCCCGAACCCGAACCCGAGCCCGAGCCGGTCGCGTTCACCGGCGAGGTGTGCGCGGTGCCGCCGCTGCCGGTCGAGCCGATCGGCCGGGAGGCCGAGCAGCGGGCGCTGGACGGCTTCGCGCGCGACGCGGAGGCCTCGCCCCGGTCCCAGGTCACCCTGGTCTACGGCCCGCCCGGGGTGGGCAAGACCGCGCTCGCCGTGGACGCCGGGCACCGGCTGGGCCGCCGGTTCGCCAACGGCTGCCTGTACCTCGACCTGCGCGGCATGTCCGCCGAGCCGTTGAGCTGGGCGCAGGCCCTGCACCGGCTGCTGCGCGGGCTCGGGGTCGCCGAGCGCGCGATCCCCGCCGACGCGGACGACCGGGTCGCGCTGTACCGCTCGCAGATGCTGGAACGGGCCGTGCTGCTCATCCTGGACAACGCCGCGAACGAGGCGCAGGTGCGGCCGCTGCTGGCCACCAGTCCGGGCACGATGGTCCTGGTCACCAGCCGGATGACGCTGGCGGGCCTCGGTGCGCGGCACCGGCTGGCGCTGGGCCTGCTCGACCAGGAGGGCGCCGTGGCGCTGCTGGGCCGGTTCGCGGGCGCGGACCGGGTGGCGGCCGAGCCGGCGGCCGCGCACCGGGTGGCGATGCTGTGCGGTGGCATCCCGCTGGCGCTGCTGATCGCGGGCAACCGGATGGCCAGCCGGACCCGGTGGACCATCGCGCACTTCGCCGACCAGCTCGAAGGCCAGCGCCGCCGGCTGTCCGTGCTCACCGCCGGCGACCTCCAGGTGCGCACCGCGTTCGACCTGTCCTACCGGCTGCTCGCGCCGGAGGTCGCGCTGGTGTTCCGAAGACTCGCGCTGGTGCCCGGCACCGGGACGTCGGTCGAGTCGGCCGCCGTGGTGGCCGGGCGGTCGCCGGAGGTGGTCGAGGAGGCGCTGGAGGAACTCGCCGACGCGAGCCTGATCGAGGTCAGCGAGACCCCCGGCCGCTACACCTGCCACAGCCTGGTCCGCGAGTTCGCCCGGGAACTGCTGGACCGCGAGGAGTCCGCCGAGGACGTCGCGGCGGCCACCGCGCGGCTGCACGACTGGCTGCTGGCGGTGGCGACCAAGGCGGCGCTGCACTTCGACCACGACCGCGAGGAGGTCACCGCGACCGTCGCCGGGCCGGACCCGGTGCGCGACCGGGAGGCCGCGGGCCGGTGGCTGGCGGTCGAGGAACCGGCCTGGCTGGAGGCGCTGCGGTTCGCGGTGTCGCGCGACGCGCACCGCCGGGTGCTCGACCTCGCCCAGGCCGCGCACTGGTACTCCGACCTGCGCGGCACGGGCGAGCTGTGGCGCGAGGTGTTCCAGGCCGGGGCCGGGGCCGCGCTGGCGCTGGGCGACCCCCGGGACGAGGCCGAGCAGCTCAACTACCTGTCGTGGGCGCTGTACATCCTGTGCGGCCGACCGCACGAGGCGCTCGGGGTGAACCAGCGGGCGCTGGCGGCGGCGCTGGAGTGCGGCGACCCGCCGACCCGGGCGTGGACCTGGTACTACCGCGCGGGCATCGAGCGGCGGCTGTCCTCCCCGGCCGCCGCCGCGAAGCACGCCCGGCGGGCGGTCGCGCTGTTCGAGTCCGCCGAGCACCCCAACGGCCTGCACCTGGCGCTGTCGCTGCTCGGCGTGATGCTGCACGCGGCGGGCGACCACGACGAGGCGGTGGCCGTGCACCGGCGCACCGAGTCGTACTACCGCGAACTGGACGCGACGGGGCGGCCCGGCGACGCGGAACTGCTCTCGATGGTGCTGACCCGGCTCGCGGACAGCCTCTCGGCGTCCGGCGACGCGGCCGGCGCGCTGGCCCTGCTCGACGAGGCCGAGACCCGGTTCGCCCGGCACGGCGCGGAGTCCGGCGTGGCGAAGGTCCGCTACATGCGCGGGCTCGCGCTGGTGCGGGCGGGGCGGCGGCCGGAGGCGCGCGAGCAGCTGCTCCAGGCGCTGGACGAGACCCGGCTGTCGCACAACCGCGTGGAGATCTTCCGCAAGCTGGCCGACGTGTCCGACGACCCGGTGGAGGCGCGCGAGTTCCAGGTGCGGGCGCTGGCCGAGTGCTCCCGGTACGACACCCGCGCGGCGCGGGCGCACGCGGCGGAGCTGTCGGCCATCCTGGGCATCACGGCCCCCGGCGAACCGGGCGGACCCTGACCGGAAACCGGACAACCACAGCACTTCAGACGTAACAGGCGTCCGGCTAGCAGTGTGACGGCACGCCGTCGAGCGGCCGATCGAGTGATCATCGGACGACCTCGGACACATCGCGTCACCACGCCGCCCGGTGCTCGAACCGCGGCCCGCCCATGATTGATTGGACCCATGTCGACCACGGCCGGTACCGGGCCCCGGGAACCCTTCGACGCCCTGCTCAAGGGCTACCGCGTCCGCGCCGGCCTCACCCAGGAGGAGCTGGCGGAGGGGGCCGGCGTCAGCGTCCGGGCGATCAGCGACATGGAGCGCGGCATCGCCCGCAGCCCCCAGCGGCGCACGATCGCCGCGCTGGCCGGGCCGCTGGGCCTGTCCGACGCGGAACTGGCCACCGTGCAGGAGATCGCCAAACGCGGCCGCGCACGTCCCGCACCGGCCGCCGCGCCCCCGGTCGCCGCGCAGCCGGCGGGAGGCAGCCCGGTGCGCGGACCGGCGGGCGTGTTACCGCCCGACGTCGAGGACCTGGCCGGGCGCACGCCCGACCTCGCGGCGCTGCGCGCGTTCGCCGCCGACCTGGCCGACCCCCGGCGGCACGGCGGGAACGTCGCGGTGCTCTGCGGGCCGCCGGGCACCGGCAAGACCAGCGTCGCCGTCCGGGCCGCGCACGAACTCGCCGGGTACTTCCCCGACGGCCAGATCTTCCTGAAGCTGCGCGGGATGTCGGCCGACCCCGGCCGGCCCGCCGACCTGCTGCACCTGGTGCTGCGCTCGCTGGGCGTCGACGCCGTGCAGATCCCGGCCGACCCGGAGCAGCGGGCGGGCCTGTGCCGGTCGCTGCTGCGCGAACGCGCGGTGCTGCTCGTGCTGGACGACGCCGCCGACGAGGCGCAGGTGCGGCCGCTGCTGGTCGGCGGTCGGCGCTGCCTGACCCTGGTCACCAGCCGGCAACTGCTGGTCGGTTTGGAGGGGGTCGGCCGGTTCCCGCTGGGCGGGCTGGACCTCGACGCCGGGGTCGCGCTGCTGACCACGATCATCGGCCCGACCCGGGTCGCGCGCGAGCACGCGGTGGCGACCGAACTGGTCGAGCTGTGCGGGCGGCTGCCGCTGGCGCTGCGGGTCGCGGGCAACCGGCTGGCCAGCCGCCCGGTGTGGTCGATCGGCCGCCTGGTGGACCAGTTGCGCGACCGGGGCCGGCGGCTGTCCGCGCTGACCGCGGGCGACCTGGACGTCCGCAGCGTGTTCTCGTTGTCCTACAAGCAGCTCAGCCCCGACGCGGCCCGCACGTTCCGCCGGCTGGCGCTGGTGCCCGGCGCGGATTTCTCGGCGGGCGCGGCCCGTGCGCTCATCGACGTGCCCGACGAGGACGACGCGGCCGACTTCCTGGAGGAGCTGACCGACGCCAGCCTCCTGCAGCTCTCGCCCGAGGAGGGGCGCTACCAGTTCCACGACCTGCTGCGGGTGTTCGCCGCCGAACGCCTCGACCAGGACGAGGCCGCCGAGGACGTCGGCCCGGCCCGGGACCGGTTCACCCGCTGGCTGGTGGAGACCGCGACCTCGGCGGCCCGGTTCTTCCAGCCCTCCGGCGACCTGGCGCGGCCGCCCGCGCCCACGCCGTGGTTCGACGACCACGTCGGCGCCGCGCGCTGGCTGGACGCGGAGGCCGAGAACTGGCCCGCCGCGCTGCGCGGGACGGCCGCGCGCGACGACCACCGCGGCGTCCTGGACCTGTGCGAGGCCATGCACTGGTACTCGGAGTTCGGCGGTACGGCCACGCTGTGGCACGAGGTGTTCGGCCTCGGCGTGCAGTCCGCGATGGCGCTGGGCAGCAGGCGCGACGAGGCCGTCCAGCGCAACTACCAGTCCTGGGTGCTGGCCGTCCTGCTGGAGCGGTCGGCGGACGCGGTGCGGATGTGCCAACTCGCCTGGGACGCCGCCGTGGCGGCGGGCGACCTGCGGGAACAGGGCTGGGCCCGGACCTACCAGGCGAACTCCGAGACCCGCGCGGGCCGGCCCGAGGTGGCCATGCCGCTGCTGGAGGAGGCGGTGCGGCTGTTCGACCGGGCCGGCTACCGGCTCGGGTCCGCCGTGGCCCGCTCGATCCGGGCCGGCTGCCTGCACGCCGTCGCCCGGTTCCCGGAGGCCGCCGAGGAGTTCGCGAACTGCCTCGGGTTCTTCGCGCCGGCGGCGGACGGACCGCGCAACCCCGTGGACGACAACAACTACGCGTACTTGCTGCTGCGCTCGGCGGGCAACCTGGCCGCGTTGAGTTCGCTCGACGCGGCGCTGCGGCAGAGCGAGGAGGCGCTGCGGCTGTTCCGGGTGCACGGCGCCCTGATGGGCCAGGCCCGCGCGCTGCGGCTGGGCGGCACTTTCCTTCGTGGACAAGGCGACCTCCCCGCAGCACGCGCACACCTCGCCGAGGCGCTGGTCCTGTACGAACGCACCGGCCAGCTCACCGCCCACGCGGAGACCCTGCGCGAGCTGGCGTCGACGACCGACGAGTCCGGGACGCACCCGGCCTGATCACGTCCAGTCCACCAGCCCCGGCCCGGCGCGGCCAGGCAGGGTGGGCGGCAGGACGGTCCTGCCGGTGGCCCACCGGTCCGCCGGTTCGCGCCGGGAATCGGCAGAACCCCCGGCCGCGCGGGTTCTGCCGGTCTTTCCTCGTGGCCGCGCGGCCTCCTCACCGGTTCGATCACAACCGTGGCGAGGAGGTCTGACATGTCCCCAGCGGTGGTCGGTGTGCGGGTGGTGGCGGTGGCGAACGTCCGGCCCGGCACCGGGAAGTCGGCGGCGGCGCGGGCGCTCTACGACCGGCTGCGCGGGTGCGCGCCGGACGTGGCGCTGTGGGACTGCTCCGGCCGGGTCCCGCCGCCCCCGGTGCACACCATGCTGCCCGGCGGCGGGATCGTGGTCGTGGACACCGGTTCCGCGCCGCGCAGCGAGAGCTGGCGGTGGGCCGCCCGGGTGGCCGACCAGCTGGTGATCCCGGTGCCGGTGGACCGGGCCGCGGCGCGCGCGGCGGCGTGGATGTGCCAGTCGCTCGACGCCCAGGGCCACGGCGCGCTGGTGCGCTCGGCGATCACCGTCACCTCGGCCCACCACCGCCGCGATCGCGCGCTGGCCGGGCTGATCCGGTCGTATTTCGGGCGCTACACCTCCGGTGTCGTGGAGGTGCCGGAGACGTGGCCCGCCATCGCGGTGGAGGTGCGCCGGCGCTTGGCCGCCACACCGGCCCGCAACGCCCCCGCGCCGCTCGCGCACGTCTAGTTCTTCGAGAGGTGGACAGGTGCCTGGGGATCCGCACGGCCCGGTGATCTTCCGGGCCTTCGCCGAGGACCGGCCGGGCGACGGGTGGCGGGCCCACGTCCGCCGGCACTGGACGTCCCCGCCCCGGCCGGTGGACCCGACGACGGCGGCGTGGCGGGCGGCCGTGCTGGACCTGTCCGCGCCGATGCTGGCCCGGATGTGGGCGGAACTGGTCGACGCGGCGGACTGCGCGGACCCGGCGCTCGCCGCGTACCTCACCCACGTCGACCCGCCGCCGTCCGCGCTGCGCGGCGGTCTGGCGACCGCCGGGCGGACGCTGGTCCGCAACCTCGACTTCGCGGTGGACCGGCACGAGGCCACGCTGTGGCGCAGCGGCCTGGGTGCGCGCCGGGTGCTGGGCATGACCGCCGGGCTGTGGGGTCTGCACGACGGGATGAACGAGGACGGTCTGGCCGTGGCGCTGACCGCCGGCGGCGATCAGGGCCACGGCGGCGGGCTCGGCGGCCCGATCCTGGTGCGGTACCTGCTGGAGCGGTGCGCGACCGTGGCCGAGGTGGACGCCGCGCTGCCCGGCTGGCGCTCGGCGTCGGCGCACGACCTGACCGTGCTGGACGCCTCCGGTGCGCGCGCCGCGTACCGGCTCAGCCCCGGCTCCCCCACCCGGCGCGGGCGCACGCAGCACTGGGACGACCCGGACGAGGCGCTCTCGGCGATGCTGGGGCCGCCCCGGTTCCGCGCCGACCACCCGCTGGGCGCGGGCACCCTCTACACCGCCGCGTACCGCCCGGCCGAGGGCTCGGTGACGCTGCACTGGCAGGACCGGGAGTGGACGCGGAGCTTCGACCACTTCGAACCGGCCGAGGTCGCCGTCCGCTACACCGTCGGCCGGCCCTGGTAGGCAGGGGGTGGGCCCGCCGACGTGCTGCGGTACTACCGGTCCGAGGCCGGGCTGCCGCAGCCGTGGCAGCGCACGGTCCGTGCGCTCACGGACGTCCTCGGGCCGAACGGCGAGCGGCTGGACCGGTTCCGGCAGAACTCCCGCGCGGTGCCGGACCGCCGGTCCGGTCAGCGCGGGCAGGTCGCCGGCACCGGGCCGTGGGAGCCGACGACCGGGCTGGTCGGGCGCGCCGAACCGGCCGGCGCGGTGGTTGGCGGTGCGGTAGTGGTACTGCGCGGTGCCGACCACCCGCCGATCGTGCGGCTCGATGGGTTGGGGGTGCCGCCGGAGCACCGGCCGCACCGGGTCGGGGCTGCGGCCGAGGTGTGCCGGTCGCTGCTGCGAGACCGGCGTGGTCGAGCAGGGGCCAGCGGGATGCCGTTGCCGCTGCGGGTCGTCGGTCGACGGCCTGTCGGACGTCCGCAGTGGACCCTCGCGGGACCGTCCGGCCGTTCGCGCTGGACCGCCGCCGGGCCGAGGACGACCCGGAATCGTGCGGGCGGCGGACGGCCGCGCGGTGGCGCGAGGCGTGCGGCGCGTTCCACGAGTCGCGGTCGGCGAACCTGGGGGTCGACGCGGCGTGGGCGTTGCTGCGGCTGGGCCGCCGGTCGGACGCGGAGGCGCGGTTGCGGGAGCTGGACGCGTTCCTCCAGGGCCACCGGCCGCCGGTGCCGGCCGGCTCGGTAGGCCCGCGCTTCCAGCCTCACACCACCGCCGAACCGCCCGCCCGGCGAGACTGAGCGGCCGGACCGCCGGTCACCAGCCGCCTGCGGTCACCCCGCGGCACGCCAGCACTTCCGCGATCGCGATGGTCGCGTGGTGCACGCGGGACTTCACCGTGCCCACCGGCACGCCGATCGCGACCGCCGCGCGCCGCCGCGTCTGGTCCAGGTGGTAGACCTGCCGCAGGGCTTGGCGCTGCATCGGGGTCAGCCGGGCCAGCCCCTGGTCGACCACGCACCGCTGCACCACCTCGTCGGCGAAGTCGGTGGCCCCGGGCAGCAGGTCGAAGTCCTCGTCGCCGAACTCGACGGGCCGGGCGTTGTCGCGCCGCACCCAGTCCACGACCAGGTTGCGCGCCACGGTGAACAGCCACGACCGCACCGAACTCCGTTGTGCGGAAAGGGTGTGCTGGTTGCGCCACGCCCGCAGGAAGCACTCCTGCACGACGTCCTCGGCGCGGTGCGGGTCGCCCGGCAGCATCCGGCGGACGAACCGCAGCAGCACGGCCGAGTGCTCGGCGTACACCGCCGCCAGGAACTCGTCCCCCGACGACGGCAGCCGTCGGGGCAGCCGGGCGGCCGGTTCAGCGGTCGTGCTCTGGGAAACCACGGTGACCTCGCAAGTGACGGCAGCAGCCGGGCGGACCCCACCAGTTCAGCGGTCCACACCCTTGTTCTGCCACGCGGAAACACCGGCAGAAACCCCGACCAGGCCCGGTTCTGCCGGTTGTTGCGCGCGGTCGGCCGGGCCGCCGGCGGGCAGGTCGTCCCAGGTGATCCGACCGGCCAGCAGGTCCTCGATGGAGTGCACGGGCGCGGGCGCGGCGGCGGCGCGCTCGGCGGCGGCGCGTTCGACGTCGGCCAGTTCGGCGGCCACCACGGGCGAGCTGAGGATGGCCTGCCCGATCCGCAGGCCGAGTTCGTCCACGTCCAGCCGCAGCAGGTCGGCGACCGGGAGCCCGAGCGTGAGCAGGCACTCGTCGGTGCGGACGGACATGTGGCGGACGGTCGGGTCGATGCGACCACCGGCGTGGCACAGCGGGGCGTCCATGGCAACTCCTTCGATCGGCGTGGATTGCGTGCTGTCTCAAGTACACGCACGACCGACCTCCGCCACCACGCGGAAAGACCGGCAGAACCTCCCGCCGCACCAACAGAATCGCCCGGACATCGCGAAACCCGAACAGTCCACTGTGGACAGAGCGCCGAATGCGGCGCGGGGCGGTGCGTGCGGTGCAGGCTCCGGGCAACCACTGCCCGGCCTGCACCGCACGCACCGCCCCGCGCGGGATCTCAGGTGGTGGTCAGGCCGGTCCGCCCGCGCGCCACGCCGGCTCCGGCGCGCCGCCCTCCGGGTTCAGCACGAACCCGACCACCCGCCGGAAGGTCTCCGGGTCGACCGGCCCGGCGGTCGGGCCGCGTTCGCGGACGTGCGCGAGCAGGCCGGGTTCCGGGGCCAGGCCGTAGCGTTCCAGGTAGTAGTGCACGGTGTCGGTCCACACCCACGTGCCGTCGGTGACGAAGTTCGTCGGCACGACCGCGCCGCGCGCGGGCTCCACCACGTCCTCCAGCAGGGTCGGGGTGACCAGCACGCGGGTACCGCTCGCCAGGTAGGCCGCCAGCCCGGCGCGCTCGGCCGGGTCGTCCACGCGCGGGTGGTCGGCGGTGAACCCCGGACCGGTCGCGGGGTCGACGAAGTCGAACACCCGGGCGAGTTCGAACGGGCGCGCGGCACCCGGGCGCTCTCCTGTCTGCTCCATTCGCCAAGCAGACCGCGTCCGGGGCCCCGGGTCAACGCAGGAGGACCGGCAGGACCCACCGGCAGTTCCGCGTGCCGCGACCCCGGCGGGCTACCAGCGCTGCGCGAAGGCACCCTGGCTCAGCGGGATTCCGGCGGCCACCAGCGCCTCCGCGACCTCCAGCACCCGGCGGCGGGCCGCCGCGCGGTCCCCGACCGGGCCGCCGACCGCCGCGGCCAGCGCGTCCACCCGGTGCAGGAGGCCGAACAGCTCGCTGGCCTCGAACCTCGGGCGCCCGGCGGCCGCCGCGATCGCGTGGACCGCCGCGATCCGCCCGGCGGTCACCTCCGCCGGAGCCCGGAACACCTCCTCCACCACCATCGCCGAGGTCCAGACGGACCGCCCGTCTACGACGCCGAGCCGCGCGGCGAGGGCGTCGAGGATGCCGGGGCCGACGACCGGCACCCCGCCGGACAGGGCGGTCAACGCCTCCAGCAGGTGGGCCCGGCCCTCGCGCCGCCGCCGCTCGTCCAGCACCTCCCGGTCGCCCGGGGGCTCGTCCGCGCCGATCGGCTCGTCGGCTGGCCGGGCCGGCGGGAAGGGCAGGTCCGGCCCGACCTCCACGACGGTGAGCAGCTCGTGCGCCGGTCCGGACAGGTCGGCCGGGACCGCCCGCCGGTCGGTCACCAGCGCCACCATGTCGGGCAGGGTCAGCACCTCGTCCTCCTCGATGCCCATCCGGGAGAACGGCTCGATGTGGAACCCTCCCCCGCCGGTGGTCTCCAGCCGCAGCAGCACCCGGTCCGGGGCCTTCATGAACTCGGCCGCACCGGCCCGGCTGCGGCTCGTGCTGGTGAACTCGCCCAGCGCGACCGGCACGCCGTCGCCGACGTGGTCGCGCGCCCGGTACGGGAAGGCACCGGGGTCCTCGGCGTACCCGGTGCCCCGCCACACCGGGCCGAGCGCGGGCGGCAGCTGGCGCAGCGCGTCGGCCAGCATGTGGCCGTGCAGCGCGGTCTCCCGCAGGATCGAGGGCAGGAAGGGTTCCAGCGCAGGCATCAAATCCTCCAGGAACTCGACCCGCTCGTCGGAGCGCGCGGGCGGCAGGCCGTCCTCGGTCGCGGCCATCACCACCTCGTTCTCGTTGAGGATCTTCGGCCAGTCGTCCGGTTCGCCCTTGTACAGCAGGCTCTCCACCTTGGTCCGCAGCACGTCCGGGGCCTGCGCCTCGGGCACCTCCAGCGCGTTGATCAGCTGGTGCATCTGGCCGGTGTAGACGTCGAGCGCGATGAAGTGCGCCAACCCCAGGCGGTCGACGACCTCGGCCCCGGTCGTCCGGTGCCGGGTGAGCCACTCCTGGACGCCCGCCGCGCCGGTCACGAACGCCTGCCGCCGCTCCTCGGCGTCGGCCCGCTCGTCCTCGGTCACCTCCAGCAACTGGCGGGAGTCCACGCGGGTCAGGTAGACCGACTCGTGCGGCAGCCCGCCCAGGGCCCGGAGGTCGTGCGCGGTCAGCCCCGGCACGCCCCGGTACAGCGCGGCGTCGTCGCCGGCCGTCGCGGCGGGCAGGGCCGGGAACGCACCGCCGAGCCGCGCGCCCACCAGCGCCTCGCGCAGCGTGCCGGGCCACCGCTCCAGCACGTGGCCGAGCACGCCGTGCAGGTAGTCCACCGGGTTGTGGCCGCCCACGACCTGGAACACGTACATGGCCTGGGCCACGACCACCGCGGCCTGCCCGCCCGGCCCGCCGGTCCACACCACCCGGGCCAGGTCGAACACGTCCCGCTCCCAGCCCTCGTCGCGGGTCACCATCGAGTCGATCACGGCCGCCCACCGCTCGACCGACGCGGGCGGCGGCGTGCCGAGCGGGTGCGCCCGGCGCAGCAGGTCCGCCACCGCGCCCGGTCCGGCGGCACGCCGCCGCGCCTGCCGCTCCAGCGGTTCCGGGGCCAGGCCGAGCACACCGGCCCGGGCCGGGCCGACGTCGTCGATCACCATGTCCACCATGGCCGACAGCGTCTGGGCGCCGCCGGTCGTCGGGTCGAGCAGCCAGCCCAGCCGGGCGGCGAGGGTGGTCGCGGTGGGCGGCAGCACCAGCACCCGCCCGAGCCGCTGCGCGGTGTCCAGGACGGCCGCCTGCGCGGCGGGTTCGTCGCGCAGGCGCGCGCCCAGGGCGTGCTCGAAGGCACCGCGGAACGTCGGGTAGAGCGGGTCCCGGAACAGCGCCTTGTCGGCGGCGGCGAACATCACCGCACCGGGCAGCTCGCCCAGCGGGCCCGGCCCGACCTCCGCGTACCCGGGCGGCACGTCGGCACCCGTCGTCGCGGGCCCCTCCTCCACGACGACGTGCGCGCCCGAAGGCACCGGCTCGGCGTCGTGCGCCAGCTTCAGCCACTGGCCGCCGCCGATCACCGACGGGCGACCGTCCGCGCCGATCCCCACGCCCGCCGACACGACCAGGTGGCCCGGCCCGTCCGCGTCCTGCCGGTCCGGCACGAAGAACACCGGGCCGTCCGGGGCCAGCGCCGTCGCGTCGATCCCGAGGCCGCGCAGCTCGGCCAGCACCTCGCCGACGAACGTACGACCGGAACCGCACGACACGAACATCACCGGGCGCACGCCGTCCCACGTGCCGCGCTCCCGGGCCTGCGCCAACAGCTCCGCCACCGCGCGCGCCGACACCGGCCGGCCGCCCACCACCGGGCGTCCGTCCGCGTCGCCGTGCGCGGCGAAGGTGAAGAACCGGTCGTCCACCGGGAACTTCGCGACCACGTCGGCCATCCGCCGGTCCGCGTCCGGGTCGTCCAGCCACAGGCCGCGACCGCCCTCGAACTCGCCGACCACCGGCCGCCGCTCCCCCGCCGGGGCGCCGAACTCGCGCGCGCCGGGCACCGGGGCCAGGACGTCCGCGCCGAGCGCCCGGCGTGGCCGGATCGCCTCGCCGTCCTCCGCCAGGTACGCGGAGTGGGCGAACTGCTCGACGCGACCGTCCGGCCCGCCCCGGAACTCGACCCAGAACCCGTTCTCCCGGTAGGACAGCGCCCCGCCGACCCCGCCGACCTCGGCACCGACGACGAGCAGCCCGGTCGGCGGCCCGGCCTCGACCGCCACCGGGATCGACCACACCGGACCGGTCGGCGCGAACACCCGCACGTCGGCCGCCGGCAGCGGGCGGTGCCGGGACAGCTCCAGCGCCAGGTCCGAGGCGACCGAGCGCAGCCCGCGCGGATCGGCCGACGCGCACGACACCAGCCGGATCGGCCGTGCGCCGTCCCACGTCCCGTCGAGCCTCGCGTGGAGCAGCACGTGGGCGAGCGAGCGCCCGTCGAGCCGCTGCCCGTGCCAACTCACCGTCGCCGCGCCGGGGGTCGTGTTGTGCACCACCAGCGTGAAGTAGGTCCCGCTCGGCCGGATGTCCGCAGCGGCCCGGTGCAACGCCCGCCGCTGGTCGACCCCCAGGCCCGGGTCGTCGACCAGCGCCCGGTCGTCGCCGAAGCGGTGCAGGTTGTCCACGACCTGCCACTGCGCCGCGGTGAGCACGGGGTGCGGCGGGCCGTCGCCCGACGTCGGCGCGGCCGGCCGGACGTGCCCGACCAGCGACGGCAGGTCGACCGGAGCCTGCCGGCGCACCAGCTCCTGCGCCGCCATGAGCGCGGCGTGGAACCGCGTCGGGCGGTTCGGCCCGGGCATCGCGACACCGATGCGCGCCTCGACCGAGCGCAGCACGTCGGCCGGCCGGCCCGGCGGGAACCGGTGCAGGCCGACGGCGTCGAGCAGCGAGCGCAGCGCGCCGAGCCGCTCGACGGCGATCGCGCCGGGCGTGCCCCGGTAGACCTCGTCCAGCACCAGTGCCAGGCCCCAGACGTGCCGGCCGTCCGCCGCGCCGACCCGGCGGGCGAGCGCGTCCAGGCGGTCGGCGGAGACCACCGGCACCTCGGAGTTCAGGCGCGTCAACGCCTCCGTCACGCGGGCGTGCGCGGCCCGCCTGCGCTGTTCGTCGGCGGCGTCGGGGTTCGGCCCGCGCGGCGGGAACGGCAGGTCGGGTTCGGCCTCGACGGCCCGGATGGCCAGGTGTTCCGGGAACCAGGACCCGTTCTGGCCGACCACGACCGGCGGGACGCGCACCCGCGCCGAGGCGTCCGGCAGGACCAGCACCTCCTCCTCGTCCTCGATCCGGGAGAACGGCGCGATGGAGTACGCCTTGCCGCCCGAGGTCTCCAGCGAGATCAGCACCGGGGCGTCCTTGTCCCGCAGGAAGTTCAGCGTCGCCTCGCGCAGGAACGTGGTGCTGGTGAACTCGCCGAGCCGCAGGTCCGCGCCCCGGCCCGCGTCCTGCACGACCCGGCGCACGAAGGTGTCCGGGTCGTCGTCGAACCCGGTGCCGCGCCACACGTCGCCCAGCGCGGGCGGCAGCTGCCCGAGCGCGTCGGCCAGCATGTGGCTGTGCAGCGCGACCTCCCGCGCCAGGTCGCCGAGCACGGGCTCCAGCTCCCGCACGACGGCCGCGATCTCCTCCTCGGTGGCGGACTCGCCCTCGGGCAGCCCGGCCCGCACGACGGGGTTGGCGCGCAGGACCTCGGGCCACTTCTCCTCGTCCTTGCCCAGCACGGTCGCGACCTTCGCGCGCAGCGCGTCCTCGACCCCGGGCCCCGGCTTCTCCAGCACGTTGATCAGCTGGTGCAGCTGGCCGGTGTAGACGTCGAGCGCGATGAAGTGCGCCGGTCCCAGGCGGTCGAGGAGTCCGTCCGGGGTGAGGCCGTGCCGGTCGAGCCAGGTCCGGATGTGCTCGGCCCGGTTCTGCGCGAAGGCCGTGCGCCGGCCGGCGGCGTCGTCCAGCTCGTCCTCGCCGACGTCGGCGAACCTGCCCTCCCGCGCGTAGGACAGGTAGACCCGCTCGTGCGGCAGGTCGCCCGCCTCCCTCAGGTCGCGCGCGGTCAGGCCCGGCACGCCCCGGTAGACGGCGGCGTCGTCATCGGCCAGGACCGCCGCCAGAGCGGGGAACTCGCCGCTGAGCCGGGCACCCGCGAGCGCCGCCCTGGCCGTGCCCGGCGCGGCGCCGAGCACGCCGCCCAGGACGCCGTGCAGGAACCCGGCCGCGTCACCGCCGCCCAGCACCTGGAACCCGTACAGCGCACGGGCGACGGTCATCGCCGTCACGGCCTCCGGGCCGCCGGACCACAGCACGGCCGCCAGCGCGCCGGCGTCGGCCTCCCACCCGGTGGCGCGGGTCAGCAACGGCCGGATCGCGGACGCGATCTCCTCGACCCGGCCGGGCGCGGCAGCGGCGGCGGCCGGGTGCGCCCCGGCCACCAGCCCGGCGAGCACCGCCGGGTCGGCCGCGCGGTGCGCCGCCTGCGCCCGCACCGGACCCGCCGCCAGGCCCAGCGCCGCCGCGCCGTCCCAGCGCCGCTGGTCGATCACGACGTCGACCAGGAAGTCCAGCGTCACCGGACCGGTCATCGTCGGGTTCAGCAGCCAGCCCAGCCGGTCGGTCACGGTCCGCACGGTGGACGGCACGCCCAGCTCCAGCGCGGCCGACAGCCGGGTCACGGTGTGGTCGACCGCGCGCACCGCACGTGCCCGCCCGCTCAACAGCTCGCCGAGCGACCGTTCGTAGGCCGTGCGTTCGGCGTGGTACCGCTCGTCGGTGAACAACGCCTTGTCCGCAGCGGCGAACATCACCGCGCCCGGCAGGTCGCGGGTCGGCGTGCCGACCTCGAAGCCGGCCGGCGCGTCCTGCGCCGCCGGCGTGGGTTCCCGTCCCACGACGAGGTGCGCGCCCAGCGGCACGGGCTCGGCGTCGTGCGCCAGCCGCAGCCAGTTGCCCTCGCCGCGCACCACGGGCAGGCCGGCCGCGTCGAACCCGACGCCCGCCGTCACGACCAGGTGCCCCGGCCCGTCCGCGTCCTGCCGGTCCGGCACGAAGAACACCGGGCCGTCCGGCGCGACCGCCGTCGCGTCGACGCCCAGGGCGTGCAGCTCGGCGAGCACCTCGCCGGCGAACGACTGCCCCGAACCGCACGACACGAACATCACCGGCTTGGCGACGTCCCAGTCGCCGCGCCGGCGCGCGCCGTCGAGCAGGTCGGCCACCGCGCGCGCCGACACCGGCTCGCCGCCCAGCACCGGGCGGCCGTTCGGGTCACCGTGCGCGGCGAAGGTGAAGAACCGGTTGTCCACCGGGAAGCGCCGGACCGTCGCGGCCACGTCGCCGTCCCCGTCCGGGTCGTCCAGCCACAGGCCCCGGCGGTCGGCGAACTCGCCGATCGAGGACGGGTCGACCTCGCCGAACGACTGGTGGTCCTCGGCCGCCCGGACGTCGTTGTCGAACGCCGTCGCGCCGGGGATCGGCGTCAGGTCGTCGTCCTCGTTGCGCGTCCACGATTCGCCCGGGTCCCGCGCGCCCGCCTCCGGCAGGAACGCCGGGTGCTTGGTGAACGCCACGTCCCCGTCGTCGTCCTGGTGGAACTCGACCCACCCGCCGCCCTCGCGGTAGGACGGCGCGCCGCCGACCGTGCCGACCTGCGCGGCGACCACGAGCACCGCGCCGGTGCCCGGGGCCGGGGCGGCCGCCCACACCGGGCCGGACGGCGCGAACACCCGCACCGGACCGGCCAGCAGGTCGGGGTGCGCCAGCAGCGCCTCGGCCAGGTCCGAGCCGACCGACGTCCCGTCCTCCGGGTCGGCGGTCAGCGAGGAGACCAGCCGGATGGGGCGGGCGCCGTCCCACGCGCCGGTCGCCTTCAGGTAGAGCACCACGTTGGCCAGGTGCCCGCCGGTCAGCGATTCCCCGTTCCAGCCGATGCCCTCCTCGCCCGGCGTCAGGTTGTCCACGGCCAGCGTGAAGTAGCCGTCGTCGGCCGGGAGGCCCGCCACGGCGGCGCGGAACGCCCACCTGCGCCGCAGGTCGAGCACCGGGTCCTCGATCAGCACCCGGTCCCGGCCGAAGTGCAGCAGGTGGTCGACCACCCGCCACTCCAGGTCGTCGAGCACCGGGTAGTCCACGGCCTCGATGACCGGCCCGGTGTCCTCGGCCGCCGCCGGTTCCGGTTCCGGCTGCCAGGCCGCGACCAGGGCCTGGTGGGTGACCGGGATTCCGTTGTCGGCCAGCTCCGCCGCCGTGTCGACCAGCAGGCGCAACCTCGTCGCGGCGTCGCCGGACGGCACGGCACCGCCCAGCACCAGGTCGAGCTGCCCCAGCACGCCGTAGAGCTGCGCGGCGGTGAACGACGGGATGCCGACGGCACCCACCAGGTCGTGCAGCGCGCCCATCCACTCGACGGTGATCGCGGCGGGCGTGCGGTACAGCTCCTCCAACGCCATGGCCAGGCTCCACACGTACCGGCCGTCGCGGACGCCGAGCTGCCCGGCCAGGTCGGCCAGGTCGGCGGACGAGGTCACCGGCACGCCGCCGTTGAGCGCCGTCAGCACCTCGACCAGGCGCGTGTGCGCTTCCCGGCGCCTGCGCTCGTCGGCGACGTCGTGCTGCCCCGAAGGAGGCGGGAACGGCAGGTCCGGCTCGACCTCCACCGCGCGGACGTAGTGGTGCGCCACGTAGCTGCCGTCCGTAGCCGGCCCGCGCACATCGCCGTCCTGCACCACGATCATGGCCTCGGGCAGCAGCACGACCTCGTTCTCGTCGGAGTACTTGACGAACGGGTCGATGTCGTAGCCGTGGCTGCCGGAGGTCTCCAGGTCCAGCAGGAGCGGGTCTTCCTTCCACCCCAGGAACTTCGCGGCGGCGGCGAAGTCGCGGCTGGTGCTGGTGAACTTCCCGACGCCGATCGGGACGCCGTCGGCGTAGTGGTCCCAGACCTGGTCGGCGAACCCGCCGGGTTCCGGGACGCCGGTGGTGCCGCGCCACACCCGGCCGAGCGCCTTGGGCAGTTGGCCCAGCGCGTCGGCCAGCATGTGGCTGTGCAGCGCCACCTCCCGCACCAGGTCGGCCAGGTCCGGTTCCACCGCCCGGACCGCCCGGTCCACGAACGCCGTCAGCTCCGGGGTGTTCGAGCCCGGCAGCCCGTTGGCCAGCTCCGCGACCACCGCGGGGTGCCCGCGCAGCCACGTCGGCCAGCTGCCGAGCGGCTGGTGGAACGTCCGCCGGATCCGGTTGCGCAGCGCCGGGAGGTTCGGCGGGCCCGGCTGCTCCAGCACGTTCATCAGCGGGTACAGCACGCCGGTGTAGACGTCCAGCGCGACGAAGTGCGCCACGCCCAGGCGGTCGAGCACGTAGCTGCCGGCGAGACCGTGCCGGTAGAGCCAGTTCGTGGTCTCCGGCCGGGTGGGGTTCGCGAACTCCTGACGCCGCGCGGTGACGATCGGCAGCTCCGCCGGGGGGAACTCGCGCAGCCCGCCCCGGTTCAGGACGTCGAGGAAGACGCGTTCGTGCGGCAGGTCGCCGAGCACGTGCCGCACGCTCGGCGGCACCCCGGGCACGCCTCGGTAGACCGCCGCCTCGTCGCCGGACAGCACCGTCGACAGCGTCGGGAACCGGCCGCTGAGCGCCGCGCCCGCGAGCGCCGCGCGCAGCGAGCCGGGGTCGTCCGTCAGCCGCGCGCCCAGCACGCAGTGCAGGAACGCCGCCGAGTCGACCCCGCCGAGCAGGCGGAACGCGAACATCGCCTCGGCGGTCATCGTCGCGGTGAGGACGGTCTGCGGGTCGTCGGACCACATCGCCGCGGCGTAGGTGCGGACGTCGGCTTCCCAGCCGTCCGCGCGGGTCAGCAGCGGCCGGATCTCCGCGGCGATGCCCAGGACCCGGCCGGGCTGGGCGGCGTGCCCGGCCGGTGCGGCCAGGGCCACCGCCGCCGCCAGGTCCCCGGTGCCCTGCCCGCGCAGCGCCGCCTGCGACCGCAGGACGTCGACGTCGAGCCCGAGGTCCTCGGCCCCGGTCCAGTCGCCCTGCGCGATCAGCCGGTCGACCAGGGCGGGCAGCCCGCCGTCGGGGTCGAACGCGTGCTCCTGCAACCACTCCACCTGCGCCCGGAGGTCGCCCGCGGGCGGCCCGGCCAGGCCCAGCGCGCCCGCCAGCCGGTCGTTGGTCGAGTGCACCACGATCTGCTCTTCGTTGGCCGCCAACAGGTGCAGGCCCAGGGCCCGCTCGTAGTCGACGCTCGCCCGCCGGTAGGCCGGGTGCCGGAAGATCGCCTTGTCGGCGGCGGCGAGCACGACGGCACCGGGCAGGTCGTCCACCGGCGTGCCCGCCTCGTAGCCCGGGGGCAGGCCGTCGCCCGGGGCGTCCGGTCCCACGTGCGGGCCGACCGGCACGGGTTCGGCGTCCGGCGCGAGGTGCAGCCACCGGCCGCCGTCGCGGACCACCGGGCGGCCGTGCGCGTCGACGCCGACGCCGGCCGTCACCACCAGGTGGCCCGGCCCGTCCGGGTTCGCCCGGTCCGGCACGAGGAACACCGGGCCGTCCGGGGCCAGCGCCGTCGCGTGGACGCCCCGGGCCGTCAACTCGGCCAGCACCTCGGCGACGAACGTGCGGCCGGCGCCGCAGGAGGCGAACAGCAGCGGTTTCGCGACGTCCCAGGTGCCGCGCTCCTCCGCGTCGGCCAGCAGGTCCGCCACCGCGCGGGCCGAGACCGGGCGGCCGGCCAGGACCGGCCGCCCGGCCGCGTCGCCGTGCGCGACGAAGGTGAAGAACCGGTCGTCCACCGGCAGGTGCGGCACGACGTCGTCCAGCGTCGGGTCGGCCAGGCGCACGCCGCGACCGCCGTCGAGTTCGCGGACCGCCGCCGGGTCGATCCGGCGGTACTCCGCCCGGTCCTGGTCGAACGGCACCGCGTCGACCGGGCCCAGCTCGGCGTCGTCGGCCGCGCGCCGCAGCCGGTCCGGGGTGTCCGCGCCGTCCTCCGGCAGGAACGCCGATCCCTCGACCTGCTCGACGGTGCCGTCGGGCATCTGCTCGAACAGCGTCCAGGACCCGCCCTCGCGGTAGGACAGCGCGCGGTCGGCCAGGCCGACCCGGTCGGCGACCACGAGCATCCCGGCGGGCAGCCCGGCCTCCGGCCTCGGCGCGACCGACCACACCGCACCGGTCGGCGCGTGGACCCGCACCGGGCCGGGCAGCAGCGTGCGGTACCGGGCGAGTTCGAGCGCCAGGTCCGACGCGACCGAGCGCAGCCCGTCCGGGTCCGCGGTGGCGCACGACACGAGCCTGATCGGGCGCGCGCCGTCCCAGCCCGCGCCGAACTGCCGCAGGCTCAGCAGGACGTGGGCCAGCGCCCGCCCGTCCAGTTCGGTCCCGCCCCAGCCCACGGTGGCGTGCCCGGGCCGGGTGTTGCGCACCGCCAGGGTGAAGTAGGTCCCGCTCGGCGGGATGTCGCCGACCGCGGTCTCCAACGCCGCCCGCTGGTCGGCGTCGAGGGCCGGGTCCTGGATCAGCATCCCGTCGCCGAACGGCCGCAGGTGCCCGATCACCCGCTGGACCAGCGCGTCGGGTTCCGGGTACCACAGGGTCTGCCCGGTCCCGGCGGGCTCGGCGGCGGACTCGGCGGGCTCGGCGGCCGGCGGGTCGACGGCGGGCGGCTCGGGTTCTGCCGGGGCCGACGCCGCCACCTCGTCGGCCAGGGTCTCGGCGGTGATCCCGATCCGGGCCCGCTGGAGGGATTCCGCCGCGTCGAGGACGGCGCGCGCCCGCGTCCGGACCTCACCGGGCGTGCCGGGCACCAGGTCCGCGACGGCGGCCACCGCGTCGTGCACGTCGGCCGCACCGACCGACCCGGGGAACCCGGTCGCCAGCAACGACTTCACCAGGCTCAGCCGGCCCGCGGTGATCGCCGCCGGATCCCGGAACACCTCCTCCACGACCATCGCCAGGCCCCAGACCTCGGCACCGCTCGCGGCGCGCACCTGGCGCGCCACGACGCGCAGGTCGCCTGCCGTGGCGACCGGCGCGCCCCGGTTGAGCGCGGTCAGCGCCGCCACCACGGTCGTGCGGGCCCGCCGACGGCGCTTCATCGCGGCGGTCGCCTCCCTCGACGCGTTCAGCCCGCGTTCGGCCGCCGGGATCGCCGACGCCGGCCGGACCGGCGGGAACGGCAGCTCCGGGCCGACCTCGACGACGGTGAGGACGGTGTGCGCCGGTCGGCCGAAGGGCGAAGCCGGGACCTCGGTGCGACCGTGCACGAGCGCGGCGGCGTCGGGCAGGACGAGCACCTCGTCCTCGCCGTGGTGGCTGGAGAACGCCCCGATGTCGTACGCGCCCGCGCCGGTCGCCTCCAGGCGCACCAGCACCGCGCCGGCCGCCGCCTTCTTGCGGAGGAACCCGCCCGCCACGGACTCGTCGCGGCTGGTGCTGGTGAACTTCCCGAACCTGACCGGGACGCCGTCGCCGACGTGCGCGGCCGCCGCGTCGGCGAAGACGTGCGACTCGTCGGTCCAGCTCGTGCCGCGCCACACCGGGCCGAGCGCGGGCGGCAGCTGCCCGAGCGCGTCGGCCAGCAGGTGGCTGTGCAGCGCCAGTTGCGCCACGAGGTCCGGCAGCCCGGGTTCCAGGTCGGCCATCACCCGGTCCACGAACTCCGCCCGTTGCGGGGAGTCCGCCGGCGGCAGCCCCCGGGCCAACCGGTCGGCCACCAGGTCCCTGGTGGTGAGGAACTTCGGCCAGTCGTCGCCGTTCGGCGCGGACAGCACGCTCCGGACCTTGTCCGCCACGTCGGACAGCGCGACGGGTCCGGGCCGCTCCAGGAAGTTGATCATCGAGTGCAGGTGGCCGGTGTAGACGTCGAGCGCGACGAAGTGCGCCAGGCCGAGCCGGTCGAGGACCTCCTGGCCGGTCAGGTCGTGACGCTCGCGCCACGACCGGACCTCGCGCCAGGTGTCGTCGCGGGCGAACGCGTCGCGCACGTCCTCGGCGCGTTCCAGTTCCGCCCGGCCGACTTCGGCGAACCTGCCGTCGTCCACGTAGGACAGGTAGACCTGTTCGTGCGGGAGCGCGCCGAGCGCCCGCAGGTCGTCGGCGGTCAGGCCCGGGACGCCCCGGTACACCGCCGCCTCGTCACCGGCCAGCACCGTCGGCAGCGCCCGGAACTCGCCGCTGAGCCGCGCCCCGGTCAACGCCGCCCGCAGCGTGCCGGGGTGCTCGGCCAGCACGTGCCCCAGCACCGCGTGCAGGAAGGCGGTGGCGTCGCCCTCGCCCGCCAACTGGAAGGCGAACACCATCTCCGCCGTGGTCGACGCCGCCGCCATCGCCTCCGGGTCGCCGGACAGCATCACGGCCGCGTAGGCGCGGAAGTCGGATTCCCAGCCCGAGACCCTGGTCAGCAGCGCCCGGGCCTCCTGCGCGACCCAGCCGGCCTGCTCCTGCCCGGCCCCGGGGGCCGAGTTCAACGCCTGGATGACGAACGGCGCGAAGTCCGACCGGTGGTGCTCGGCCACGATGTCGAGGCGGTCCTCGTCCAGGGCGAAACCGCTGCGGTCCGGCTGGGTGGTCAACCAGTCGACCAGGCCGGGCAGCCGCCGCTCCGGGCCGAACGCGACCGCGCGCGCGAACGCCACGAAGTCCTGGTCGACGCCGGCTTCCGGCGGCGCGAAACCCAGCACGGGCGCCAGGTGCGCCGCGAACCGGGCGGCGGTGTCGCGCGCGGCCTGCCCGCTCGACAGGTGCAGGCCCAGGCGGTTCTCGTAGTCCGTGCGCCGCCCCTCGTAGCGCTCGTCGTGGAACAGCGCGCGGTCGGCGGCGGCGAACTTGAACGCACCGGCCAGTTCCGGCGTCACCGACGATTCCCGCTCCGCCTCCTGGTAGCCGGACGGCGCGGCGGCGGTCGACACCTCGGCGTCGGTGTCCACGACCACGTGCGCGCCCAACCGCTCCGGCTCCGCGCCGTGCTCGAACCGCACCCACCCGCCGCCGGCGACCACCGCCGGCCGGCGGTCGCCGTCCAGGCCCACCGCCGCCGACACCACCAGGTGGCCCGGCCCGTCCGCGTACTCCGGATCCGGCACGTAGAACACCGGGCCGTCCGGGGCCAGCACCGTCGCCTCGACGCCCAAGCCGCGCAGCCCGGTCAGCACCTCGGCCGCGAACGACCCCGCACCGCCGCGCCCGGCACCGCACGAGACGAGCATCAGCGGCTTGGTGACGTCCCAGGCACCGCGTTTGCGCGCGCCGTCGAGCAGTTCGGCCACTGCGCGCGCCGACACCGGCCGGCCGCCCACGACCGGACGGCCGTCCGCGCCGCCGTGCGCGACGAAGGTGAAGAACCGGTCGTCCACCGGGAAGTCGCGGACCACCTCGGAGATCCCGTCCGGCGACGCCGGGTCCGCCAAGCGCACACCGGTCCCGCCGGGCAGGTCGTGCACCAGGTCGGGGTCGATTCGTCCCGTGGTCGACGTCTCGACGGGAGCGGCCACGAGCGCGTTGAACACCGAATCGCGCGCCGTCTCGGGAGCGGGCTCGACACCGACGACCTCGCGGACGGTGACGCGCATCCGTTCCAGGGCCAGCCGTTCGTCCGGGTGGTGCGGCGCGTTCGGGTCGTCGCGCAGTCCGGGGTCCGGGATGAGCGCGGCGGCACCGGCTGCGGGGTCGTCGGCGAACGCGGAGCCCCGCCGGTCCAGGCCGTGGGCGGCGGAGAGGGTCCGGAACGCTTCGGTGAGCACGTCGGCGTGAACGGCCAACTCCCGCATCAACGCGGGCAGGTGCTCGTCCACGGCGGCGCGCAACGCGTCGGGCGTCGCGCCGAGAGCGTCGCGGATGCCGGGTGCCCGGGACAGGATCGGCGGCAGCTCCCCGCCCGCTGCGGCCAGGCGCACGGCCAGGTCGCGCACGGCACCGGCGCGTTCCGGGCCGGAGTGGCGCAGGAACGCGTCGACCAGCGGGAAAGCCGGTCCACTGTGGACGGTGAGGGCGACGAAGTGCGCCTCCGACAGCCGGGCCGCCGGGCCGTCGCCCCGGGCGAGGCGCGCGAACCGGCGGGTGGCGGCGGCACGGGCCCGCGGGCCGGGTTCCCCGAGGTCCCCGCGCGCGGACCGGTCCAGGTAGAGCCGCTCGTGCGGCAGCGGGCCGTCGAGCACCTGCCGGGCCTCGATCAGCCCGATCCCGGGCAGGCTGCGGTACATCCGGGACACGTCGGCCAGGTCCACGGCCGGCAACGGCCACACCATGGACGTGCCGGCCAGGATCTCGTACAGGGAGTGGTCGTGCAGCGGCAGCATCCAGCCGATCAGCGCCTGCGTGAAGCCGTCGTGGTCCTCGATGCCCAGGAGCTTGGCGGCGTTGGCCATTCGCGCGGCCGTGCCGGACAGCCCGGCCACCAGCCGGAACCCGCGCGCGGTGCGCTCGTCGTACCAGGGTGTGGCGTCCCGCAGGGTGTGCGCCTGGCGGCCGGTGAGCCACGACAGCGGCAGTTCCGGCCCGGCCGCGCCGGGCAGCGGGTCGCCGATCCGCAGCGTGGGCACCGGGCCGTCGTCGCGCGTGCGCCCGCGCTGGAAGGCCCGTTCCCGGTCGCCGAGCCTCATCCCGAGGTCGCGGAGTTGGCGCGGGCCCCGGGTGATCGCGCCCTCGAACCGGAGGTCGGCCGGGCGCGGCGTCCGGCTCATCATGCTCGCCATGTACTCGGTCGCCGCCGCGAACCGCTGCGGGGCGGCGGCCATCACGTTGCCCGGGGCGAAGACGTCGCGGACGAACAGCCACCGCAGTTCCGGAACCGGCTGGACGATCTCGTGCAGCACCGTGCGCAGCGCGCCGTCGAGGTAGGCGGCCTGCTCCCGGAGCGCGCCGACGTCGAGGCCGAGCCGCCGCGCCCGGTCCCAGTCCTGCCGCCCGGCGATGTCCAGCAGCAGGTTCTTGAGGTTGTGCGGTGAATCCGCGTTGTAGGCGGCGTTGAAGAACGCCGTCATCAGCTCGCGCGGGTTGCCGTTGGCGAGCATCCGCTCGAACTGCCGGCGGGTCAGCTCGCCGACCTGGCCGGCGGAATCCGCGCCGGACCCGAGGAACGCCCGGTGCAGCACGTCCGCGTGGTCGGGGTGGGCCGCCCGCAGCAGGTCGTGCAGCCGGTGCAGGGCGGCGCGGGCGGCTTTGCGGACCCGGGGCGACCGGTAGGCCAGCGCACCGATCCGCTCCTCGAAGTCGGCCACCCGCTGCCGGTACTCGGCGTCGTGGCGCAGGTCGCCGAACACGGCCGACGCCACCGGGCCTGTTCCGTCCACAGTGGATGGACCGGGCTCGGCCAGGTAGGCGCCCAGGTCGGTGTGGGCGATCCCGGAGTCGTGCGTCCCGTGGTAGGCGTGCCACGCGCCGCGCCGGTCCGGGTCGGCGGTCCCGGAAGCCGGGGCGGCCACCAGCAGCCCGGTGGGCGGGTCGCCCGCCGGCGGACCGGGCACCGACCAGACGGGGCCCGCCGGGGCGAGCACCCGGACCTCGCCCTCGGCCGGGTCGCGCAGCCGGGCCAGCTCGACGGCCATCGCCTCGGCGAGCGCCGGCAGGCCGTCGTGGACCACGGCGGCGGTGGACACCAGCCGGATCGGCCGCGAGCCGTCCCAGCCGCCGCGCTGCCGCAGCGCGAGCACCTGGTGCGCGAGGTCGGCCCCGGTGACCGTGCGGCCGTTCCAGGGCAGGCCGGCCGAGCCCGGCGTGGTGTCGCCGACCACCAGCGTGAGGTAGGCCGGGTTCGGCCGGACCAGGTCGGCGGCGGTCCTGGCCGCCGCCCGCCGGTCCTCGGTCGCCGCCGGGTCCTCCAGCAGCACCCGCCCGCCGCCGAGGTCGACCACGTGCTCCGCCGGCTCGCGGTGCGCCCGGTCCGCGACCACGGGCGGCGCAGCGGTGTCGACCCGCGTCTCCGGCTCGGGGTCGGGGTGGTCGGGCCCGGTCACGATGGTGTCGAACACCGACTGGGACACCCGCACCGGGGACGGCTCGGGGGCGCGCCGGGTGGTCGTGCGGGGTTCGTCGGGGGCCGGGCCGGGCAGCGGGTCGGCGCCGCCGTCCAGCAGGCGGCTGCCGACCTGGTCGTGCAGGACCCGGTCGATCATCCAGGCGTGCCGGGGCAGCAGGGCGCCCTGGTCGGCGCTCATCAGGCCCCGGTCGGCCGCGGTGGACGCGCCGTCGTCACGGCGCTGGAACACCCGGTCCGGGTCGGTGTACTCGTCCCCCGGCCCCAGGTAGTGGACGACCTCGTGCACCAGGGCCGCGCCGGACGCGGTGGTCCGCCACGTCGTCTGCGAGGTGGGCTCGTCGTCGCGGACCACCACGTCGTAGCGCCCGTGCACGGGCCGGCCGGTCTCGTCGTGGCGCTGGTCGTGGGTGAACTCGACGCGCACGTGCAGCTGTTCGCCGCCGGGCAGCCGGTAGCGGCCGTTGACGGTCGTGTCGAGGTCGGCGGTGACCCGCTCGACCAGCTCCCGGACCTGGTCGGCGGTCACGCCCGGCCCCGGCACCACGTTGAGCGGCACGGTGAACTCCAGGACCGGGCGGCCCTCCACCACGAACCGGCTCACGCCGTACCGGACGAGACCGTCGTGCCGCTGCTCGGACGACGAATCCCGCACGGTGGTCAGCACGTCGGCGACGGAGGTGTCCACCACGCGCCGCGCGGCACCCTCCCGCTGCGCCGCCCACTGCTCGGGCCGCAACGGGTCCTCGGCCCGGAACCACGCCGCGGTCTCGACCCGGCTGTGCCGCCACGCCTCGTCACGCGGCGAGTCCGGTTCGGCCGTGGGCCGGTCGAGTTCGGCCGCCAGCTCCCGCTTGGCCTGCCACCACGCGTCCTGCCGGGCGTCCGCCAGGTCCAGCCACGCCGCCTGCAGGACCGTGTGCGCCCGCACGTGCTCGGCCGCCAGGCCGTCCTGGCGGGCCGCCTCGCGGGCGATCCGGTCCGGCAAGGCCGCCACCCGGCGCTCCAGCCGGCGCAACGTCCGCCGGGCGTGGTCGCGCAGCTCGCGCTCCTCCGCGAACGCCCGCACCTCGGCCGCCTCGTCCAGCCCGGCGGCCCGGCCGGCGCGCACCGCGCGCAGCCGGGCGGCCCGGTCCCGGACCTCCCGCTCGCCCTCCTCGACGATCGTCCGGACCCCGGCCAGGTCGGTCTCCAGCCCGGCCAGGTCCTGCCGGAGCCCGGCCAGCCGGGCGTCGTTGGCCGCCACGGCGTCGCGCGCCGCCTTCAGCCGCTGCTCCGCGAGCCGGTGCTCCCGCTGCGCGCGGGCCTCGTTCTCCGCGACCTCCCAGCCGCGCCGGGTCAGGTCCGCCCCGGTCGGCTCGACGCGCGGCGCCCGCAGCGCGTCCACCGACCCCTCCCACGACTCGCGCAGGCCGAGCCCGTCGAGCAGCGCCTCCGCCTCGTGCAGGTGCTTGCGGGCCTTCTCCTCCGCGTCCCGCCACGCCTTCGCGGTCCGGGTGACGTGCCCCGCCTTGGCCTGCACGGCGTGCGGCACCTTGCGCCCCAGCACCTGCTCGGCGTCCGCAACCGGCATCCGGACGTCCGCCGAGCCCGGCAGCCGGACCTCGACCACCTCGCGGCGCCCGCCGGCCTCGACCACCACCCGGTAGGCCACGTCGAACCGCACCAGCCCGGTCCGCCCGGTGGGTTTGAGGTTGCCGACGTCGGCGGAGGTCGCGCCGTCCACCTCGGCGTCGGCCGGTTCCCCCGCCCAGCGCGCCTCGGCCGGGTTGACCAGGCCGGTGAGCGTGTCGTCCAGGTTCGCGGGGGTGACCGTCGGACCCGCCAGACCCAGCTCGCCGACGTCGACGTGCCGGCTCTCGGCGGACGTGGTGGCCGACCCGCCCGTCCGGTTCTCGTGCTTCACGCCGTCGCTGAGGGCGACCAGGCGGGGCGCGTCGACCCGGGCGTGCACCTCGACGGTCGCCTTGCCGCCGCGCAGCGGCACCGAGTCGCGGAGCACCACCACGGGCAGGCTGCCGGAGGTCATCGCGGGCAGGAACGCGTGCAGCGCCTGCGGGCTCAGCGACGACCACAGGGCGTTGAGCGGGGCCGTGCCGTAGCCGGTGATGCCCAGGCCCGCGCGCGCCCGCGTCAGCGCGTCCCGGGCGGCCTCGCGCAGGGTGCGCGCGCCGTGCACGGACTCCACCGACGCGTTCGCCGGGAGTTCCGCGACACCGCCGCGCCGCCACTCCTCCAGCGACCCGGCCTCGGCGGGCGACAGGGGCAGCGTGACGACCCCGGCGTCCTCCGCGTGCGCGGGCCCCGCCGTCGGCAGCGGCGGGAGGTTGTCGGCGACGAACCACACGCCGAGCGGCTGCGCGGGCGACGCCGCCCGCGCGACCACGTCGTCGCCCCGCCGCACTTCGAGGACGAACTCCACGTCCACGTCGAAGCGCGCCGCCGGGCCGCTCCCGGTGCGCTGCCGGGCTTCCTGGTCGACGGTGACCGAGGTCGCGGCGGTCGTGCGGACGGCCCCGGCCGCCGCCGACCCCGTCCCGCCGACGCCCGCCTTCGGGTCGTCGAACTTGTGCTGCCCGCCCAGCCGGGGCGCGACCGACCACGACCGGGACGTGCCGCGCAGCGCGGTCTCCCGGGTGGAGCGCACGGTGTTGTGCTCGACCGCGCGGCCGTCGTGCACGACGTCGCGGAACACCGCCGGGCCGACCACCCGCGCGCTGAGCAGCACCAGGTAGCCGTCGTCCACGAACACCCCGGGCAGGTGGGCGTGCAGCGGCGCGCCGCCGTCCAGCGCGCTGTCCACCAGGGCTTCGACGCTGCCCGGCGACATCAGGTCCAGCAGCCGCACCCAGTTGTTCATCGCGTCGTCCACCGACGCGGTCGGCAGCAGGTCCACCCCGGCCCGGGTCAACTCCCGGCCCAGGTCGGCCACCAGGTTCGACAGGTCGGGCAGCCGCTCCACCGCGCCCAGCCCGAGCACGCCGCGACCGGAGGTGAGCACGGACGGCGCGGCCAGCCGGTCGGCCCGGGGCGACGCGCCGCGCGGTTCGGGCACCAGCAGCCCGCCGGCCCGCGCCCGCTCCTCGGTCAGCCACAGGTAGGCCGCGCCGGGCAGCACCGCGCGCTGCCCGGCGACCTGCGGCTGCGGCCGGTACACGGCGTTCTGCTGCCGCGACTCGGCCAGCACGGTCACGTCGAGGTCGTAGCGGACCAGCACGCGCCGCGTCCCGGACGCGGCGGTGACCTTCCGGTCCACGGTCACCGTGGTCTCCAGGCCGGTGGCCCGGTTCGACCCGGCCGCCCACGGCTTGCCGCCCACGCCACCGGTCCCGGTCCGGGCCCGGTCGTCGGCCGAGGTGCCGCTGAGCGCGACCCCGCCGGTCAGCGCCGCGCCCGAGGACCGCGCGGACCCGTGCTCGACCCGGTGGCCGCCGCTGGACAGCCGTTCCAGCGCCGAGTCGTCCGCGACCAGCACCAGCCGGGGCCGGGCCAGCCGCGCCACCACACCCAGCCGGCCGACCCGGTCGGCGACCCGGCGCGGGTAGACCAGGTCGGTGCCCAGCGTGCCCTGCACGAACGCGCGCAGCGCCGCCTTCACGTTGTCGGGGCTGAACATCGCGTCCAGGGCGGTCCGGGCGTCGCTGCCCGGCAGGGTCAGCGCCCGGTCCCCGTCCGACGCCTCCACCAGCGCGGCGACCGCGGCGGCCGCCATCCGGTCGGTGTGCAGGACGGTCTCCACGGCCAGCCAGTCGGCGTGCTCCGGCCGGCCCAGCGCGGACAGGTGCGCGGTGATCGACGCGGGCGGCTCGGCCAGCGGGTCGACTCGCGGGTCGGGCAGCGGGAGCGCGTCGCGGACGGCACGCGCGGCCGTGCCCGGCGTGGCCGGCGACGTGAGGCTGTGCGGCACCAGGAGCGTGTAGACCACCGGAACCGCCGGCAGCGCGGCGGATTCCCGCACCGTCGGGGTCTGGGTGCCGGGCAGGCCGGGCGTGACGTGCCGGAGCATCGGGTTGGGGCGGGAGAACGACGTGATCGAGATCCGCAGCACGCCCCGGTGCCGGAACACCTGCGCGTCCGCACTGCCGATGCCGGTCACCGTGGAGTCCGCGACCGGGCCGGCGGCGGTGCGCCGGGTGCGCGTCCGCCCGCCCTTGAGCGCGGCGTTCGCGCCGAAGCCGAGCTTGCCGGCGTCGGTGTCGAACCCGACCGCCACCCGGCCCTCCGGCCCGACCGACCAGCCCTTGGTCGTGGCGGACGAGGAGGTCAGCGCGGGACCGGTGGTGGTGGCCGAGCGGATCGCCCGGCCGGGCGCGCGGCCCAGGTGCTCCCCCGGACCGGGTTCGAGCCGCACCGAGATCCGGATCCGGTCGTGGCGCAACGCGTCGCGGTGCCGCAGCACCACCGACACGCCCGTGCTGAGCAGGGCGTCCATGCGGTTGCGCAGCGCCGCCGACGACAGCAGGTCGCGCAGCCGGCGCTCGTTGGACAGCAGGTGCTCGACCTCGGTCTTGTCCTTGAGGCCGGTGCCCCGGGCGTCCCAGTCGGGCAGCAGCCCGCCGTAGCGGGGGTGCCCGGCGAGGTGCCGGTGCACCTCGGCCAGCACCTGGTCGGCACCGGCGAACCGGCTCACCTTGGCGCTGCCGACCGCCAAGCCGTCCACCAGGTACTGGGGCTCGACCCGGGGCGCCGGGGTCGGCACGGGTGCCGACGGCGTGCCTGGCGGGACCTCCAGCCCGTGGTCGGCGGCCTCGGACAGGCCGACCCGGGTGTAGACGGTGGCGGTGGTCGTCTCCTTGCCGCCGTCGAGGGTCTCGACCTCCAGCCGGACGGACATCCGGTACAGCGCCACGTCCCCGGTGACGTCCAGCCCGGACCGCAGGGTCGACGTCCGGCCGGCCGTCGTCGTGTCCACCACGTGCGCGGACAGCCCGCCGCCGACCCCCGCCTGGACGCGTGCCACGCCCGCCTCGAAACCGACCCCGACGCCGAGCGAGCCGTCCACGCCGCGCTTGCTGGAGGACGACACGGCCGAGCTGGTGCCCACCGACTCGTTGAGCCGCAGCACCGCCTTCTTGGTGGTGCCGAGCAGTTCCGCACCGGTCAGCGTGGCCCGCATCCGGACCGCCGCCGCGCGCTCGTCGCGGCGGCTGGACAGCGACGGCGACGCGACCCAGCCCTCCAGCAGCGCGCCGAAGTTGTTGCGGACGCTGGTCCCGCCGAGGAAGTCGCGCAGGGCGTCCCGGCCGGGCGCGCCCAGCTTCGTGACCGACCGGGGCAGCCGCGCGGCCACCTCGGCGAACACGTCCCCCAGGTCGGTGATCGCCTCGGCTGCCGGGAACAGCAGCGCGCCGGGGTTCGGGGCGGGCTTGACGACCGCCGCCGGGCGGGTGACGCCGATCAGGTCGTCGGGCACGCGCAGCGCGACCTCGCCGTCCGCCGTGCCGCCGCGCAGCTCCCGGCCGCTCTCGTCGAACGCGGTCACCTGGAAGGTCACCGGCAGGTCGACCTGCCGCGCGCCCTCCCCGGACCGGATCTCCCGCTGGTCGGCGGTGGACCGGGTGACCACCTGCGACGAGCCGGGCGCGGCGAACGCGACCTTGGCACCGGCCGAGGCGTAGATCCCGCCCACGGACTGCACCATGCCGCTGAGCCCGAGGTCGCCGGTCTTGTAGGCGGTCAGGTTCTCGGTGTTCGCGCTGCCCGCCTGGGAGGTGAGGTCGACCTTCGTCTTCTCCCGCCCGGTGCCGATCGCGGTGCCCTCCGGCGGCCGGCCCAGCGTCGCCACCACCCGGACCTCGAACTGCCGCTTGCCGTCGCGGACCCGGAAGTACCGGCCGCCCAGCAGCGACTCGAAGTCGTCGGCCACGGCCCGCGCGACGGTGTCGAGGTCCGCCTCCCGCACGCCGGGCAGCAGCTGCCGGACCTCCGCCCGGACCCGCTCGTCACCCTGCACGGCGAGCACCGCCGCCGAGCCGATGGCGTTGCCCGAGGTGAGGAACGGCGGCAGGGCGTCCCACGCGACACCGCGGTCCCCGGTGGCGACGGGCGCCGCGCCCTGCGGCAGCGGCGGCGGGACGTTCGGCGGGGTGTCCTCGCCCGACGCACCGGCCGCCACGATCGTCGCGGGCGCCACCTCCTCCACCGTCTCGACCGGCTCCCTCTCGACGTGCTCGGTCTCGACGTGCTCCGTCTCGACCTGTTCGGTGACGACCTGTTCGTTCTCGACCTGTTGCGTGACGACCTGTTCGGTCTCGACGTGCTCGGTCACGACCTGGGTGACCTCGACGGCAGAGGTCGTGATGGTCGTGGTCTGGACGGAAGTCTCCTGCTCGGTCACGTGGGCCGGCGCGTCCTCCGCCGACACCGTCGCCACCGGGGACGCGGACTGCCCGGCCTCGGCCGACACCACCTCGCCGGTCCCGTCCACCTCGGACAGCGACGGCACGGACTCCGACTGCGTCCGAGGGGCGTCCGGGACCGGCACCGCGCCGTCCACAGTGGACTCATCCTGGGACGCCGCATCAGTCGTGCCGACGGTCGACCTGCTGCCGCCCGCAGCCGCGCCCCCGCCTTCGGTCCGCGGACGGGTGACCCCGGCAGCCGCCGCCGCGCCCGTCGCACCGGCCGCCGCCGTGCTGCCGCCCGCCGTGGACCCGCCCGCCGCGACCACGTTCGAACCGCCCGCCGCCACCGTGTTCGCCGACGTGGACGGGGTCATCGTGCGCGGCTGGGCGGAGTTCTGGCCGCCGGCCGGGGCGTAGGGCGGCGGTTGGTCCGTCGGCACGTCTTTCCCGGGCGGCCCCGACGGATCGTCCTTGCGGTACAGCGGAAGGCTCTCGTCGCCCGGGCTGTAGGCGGGCGGGCCCGCGTCGGTGGTGCTCGTGGCGTCCGGGAGCGAGAAGTCGCCGCGCAGGCTGCCGAGCTTGTCCTTGAGCGCGCCGAGCGTCGAGTCCAACGCCTTGGTGCCCAGGTGTTCCAGGCCGTGGCCGATACCGCCCATCACGACCCCGCTCGCGAACCCCATGCCGAACTCCTCGGCACCGGGCTGCTCGCCCTCGATCGCGCCCATCACGCCCATCGTCACCAGGCCGGACACGCCCTCGGACAGGAACATCGTGCTGTACATGGCGGCCTTGGCCGCGAGGTCGCCGCCGAGCCGGTCGACGGCGTTGCGGGACAGCACGTCCGGCAGCTGCTTGGTGAGCAGGTCCGCGGTGCCCGCGCCCAGGTCGTCGGCGCGCTTGCCCAGCGCCCGGCCCAGCGAGTCCGACAGCGCGCCGGTCGCGGCCCGGGTCAGGCCCTGCGCGCCCCAGCCCTCCACGAACGCGCGGGCGTACTCGCGGCCGAGCCGCCGCGCCGACTCGTCACCGAGTTCCTTGCCGAAGGACTTGACGAACTGCTTCTCCACCGCCTCGGCGAAGCCGTCGACCATCTTCCTGGTGAACGCCACGCCGGGGTTGCCCAGTTGCAGCGCGGCGCGGTCGGCGAGGATCTTGCCCAGGTCGCCGGACAACCCCGGCGGGAGCGTGGTCGGCAGGTCGAGGTCTTCGAGGTCCTTGAGGACGAACTTCGTGAAGTCCTTGCCCAGCAGGCCCGCGACCTTCTTGGCCAGGTGCTCGCCGAGTTCGCCCAGCACGCCGCCGATCGCGCCGCCGATCAGGCCGGAGATCAGGGTCTGCGTGGTGGCCTCGGTGTTCCACTCCTGGCGTTCCTTCTGCAGCCGCTGCACCACGACGTCGACGATCAGGCCGCCGGTCACGCCGATGAACGTCTCCAGGCTCACCACCCGCACCATCTGCTTGAACAGCGCGACCAGGAAGCTGCGGGTCGCGGCGGTCTGCCAGGTGAGGTTGGCCAGCGAGAGCCCGCCGGTGACCGACGCCAGCGCGTACTCCAGCGCGATCTCGTAGGCCAGCAGGAAGAGCTGGCCGATCGCCGAGTACTTCGCGTACTCGATCTCCAGCGCGGCTTTGCGGCTGCCGTCGGCGATCCCGTTGGCCGCCGTGGTCAGCTCGTCGAACAGGCTGGGCGACCCGTGCGCCAGCGGGGCCATGTGGCGGTCGAACTCCTGCGCCGTCTCCATGTCGATCTCGGCGAGGATCCGCTGCTTGACGCTGTTGACCTCGTCGGACATCTTCGAGATCTTCTTGGCGACGCCCTCGTACTCCGCGCCGGCGGCCCGGAACTTGTGCTGGTTCGCGGCGGGCCACGACATGCCCAGGATCTCCAGGATGGTCCTCGCCCAGGGCGGCAGGTCGCCCATGCCGCCTTCGTCGACCCGGATGGGCAAGGCACAACCTCCTGACCAGAACACCGCTCCGCCCTCGGCAACGCGGGGCGGGCGGTGTTCGGTTCACTCGACTTGCCGGACCGTCCCGATCGGACGGTCCGGGAGTTGCGGACGGGTCAGGCCTGGCAACGCGCCTTGACCGCCGCCGCCGCGTGGTGGGCGTAGGTCCTGGTCGAACCGGACCAGTCCTGGCCCCTGGTCAGCAGCTGCACGGCGAGCTTCGCCCCGTCGATCCGGAACGTGCCCACCTCGACCCACTGCCCGCGCCGGTCGACCTGCTTGACGTCGAACGCGCCGACCTGGCCGCCCTTCGCCACCTCGAACCGGTTGAACACGCGGTAGGACGTCGGGCTCCCGCCGACCTCCTGGACGTCGCCGTTGGGCACGAACACCGACACGGTGCACGAACCCGCCGTCACCGGGCCGGTGTTGAACGTCCACAGGCCGTGGGCACTGGCGTCGTCCTTGCCCGCGTCGCCGGACATCGGGATCGACACGAACGCCGTGCCGCAGCCGCTGCCGTGGTCGACCCAGCCCTCCTTGCCCTTGCTGTACGCGCCGACGCCGGTGAACTTCGTGCTGCCGCCGCACCCCGGCCCGGCGGTCGCCTCGTAGGTCGGGGCCGCCTTCTGCGCCTGGGCGGGCGGAGCCGGGTTGTTCGCCGCGCCGGGCTGTCCGGCCGGGTTCGGCTGCCCCGGCCGGGCGGCCTGCTCGCCGCCCGCCGGCGCGGTGTTCCCGGTCTCGCCCGGGACGCCCGCCGGGTCACCCTGCGCGGTGCCGCTCTCGCCGGTCGTCCCGGGAGGCTGGGCCGAGCCGGACGGCGTCTGCCGGTCGTCCTGCCGGTCGGCCACCCCGGGCACGAAACCCGAGCCGGAGCCGGGTTCCTGGGCGTAGCCGGCGACCGACGGTCCCCCGGTGCCGGGATCGGTGCCGTCGTCGAAGCCGGACAGCGCCAGCGGCACGGCGATCAGCACGACGCCCGCGATGGCTGCGGCCACGATCACCGGCTTGGGCACGCGCCCCGGCACGGTGGTGACGACCGTCGAACCGCCCTCGGTGACCGGGGGCACCGCGCCGGCGGCGGCGACCGCCTTCGGCGCGGCCTCGGCGACGGGTGCGGCGGGCGGGGCCGCCGCACCCGGTGCCGGCGGTGCGGGCCGGGCCTCCGGTGGCGCGACCGCCGCCGCGGCCTGGGCCTGTGTCTGTGTGGACATGGGTCTTCGCTTTCCCCGCCGGGCCGGCTAGTGCCGGAACCCTTGGCGGACGTTCATCACGTTGGTCAGTTCGGTGGCCTTCAGGTGGGCGGACAGCGAGGTCATCACGTCGACCTTGTTGCGCACCTCCGCGCCGAGGAACGCGATCGCCTCCTCGAACGCCTTGGCCCCCGAGAACTGCTCGCGCATCTCCAGCCCGTCGGAGTCGTCGCCGCACGCGTCCATCAGCAGCGAGTACCGGTCGTCGGACTGCTCGCCGAGCGCGTCGATGGGATCGGCGACGTCACCGAAGTGGCGTCCCAGACTCTCGATCGCCTCCGGGTTCGCGCCGATTCTGGATGCCATGGTCGTCCTCTCGTCCGGACGCGGTGGTGGGCCCGACCGCGTGCTGTTGCAGGCTTGCGGGGCGGATGCCGCGGATCGCGCGCAGCGGACCGGGGCCGAGCGGCACCGGGACCGGCGTCGGGCGTCGGGCCCGGCCGCCCAGGACGGCCGGGGCGGCGCCGGGGTCGGTGCCCCAGTTCCGCTCGTCCTCGGCCAGCCAGCTGGTGCGCTCGCGGTCCTTGCGCCCGCCCGCCTCCGCGCCGACGCCGCCGACCGTGGCCGGCGGCAGGTAGTTCACGCCGCCGCTGCCGCGCGCGCCCTGGCCGCCCGCCGTCGACACGGTGGCGGGGTGCCCGGTCTCGGCGGACGGCGGCAGCGCGGCGGTCGGCGACATGCCGACCCGGACCCCGGCCGGTGCCGGTCCGCCGATGAGCCGCAGCGGATCGGCACCGCCGACCGGCAACGCGGACGCCGGACCCGGCGGTGCCGGGGACGGGTTGCGGCGCAACGACTTCAGGTAGGTCTCCAGCACCGCGCCATCGCCCGGCACGCCGTCGTCCGGGCCGGCTCCGGCGCGCGTGCGGCCCCGGTCGCGGGACCGGCCGGCGGTCGCGCCGACCACGCCGAACGGCCCCAGCCACGCCCCCGGCGGCACCGCGACCGGGCGGCCGTCGCCGTCGAGCACGATCCTGCCGTCCGGGCCGATCACCGTGCCGTCGCCGGAGATCCGCGATCCCGCCGGCAGCCCCGGCACGCCTCGGGGTGTGCGCGACGGGAACGTGGAGCCGTTCGTCGGCACGGTGGTCGGGCCGGGCGGGCCCGGCGGCGGCGCAACGGTCGGCGGCGGCACGGAAAGCGTGGTGACGTGCGGGGACCCGCCGCCGTCGACCGGGCCCGCCGACGGACCGTCCGGCGGGCCGGTGCCCTCGGGCGGCGGCGGGGCCGACGCCTCGGTCGCCGACCGCGTGACGACCGTCGGCAGGTACCGGCCCGCGTCGGTGTAGGCGGTTTCCAGCTGCCGCACCGCCGGTGCCGCCGCGTTGTCCAGCACGGCCACCTGGTGCGCCACCCAGACCCGCTTCGCGGCCTCCTCCAGCCTGCCCCACACCGCCGCGTCGGAGACCTCGCCGCCCAGCAGCGAACTCTCCGGGTAGCCCGGCGCCCCCGCGACCGGTGCGGTCGGCCGGTGCGCCGCGAAGTCCCGGACGAGTTCCGGCGCGGACCAGATCGCGCTGATCACCCCGTTGGGCCAGGCCAGTTGCGAGCCCGTGGCGGTGATCCGCAGGCCGCCCAGCCCGGTGTCGTAGGTGAAGGACTCGCCACCCTCCCACCGGTCGAACGCCCGCGCCACCGTGCCGACGAACGCGGCTTCGGCGTCCTTCGCCCCCCGCAGCGCGTCCCAGACGGTGCGCTCACGGCTGAGCTGGGCGACCAGGTTCGTGCAGCGGTACACCAGGTCGTCCATCTCGGACCAGTACGCCGCCGCCGTGCTGCCCTGGAAGTCGTCGCCGCCGTGCGCGGTCCGGTCCCGCCACGTCCGCAGCACCGGCGCTTTCGCGGTCAGCCAGTTCGCGACGCCCTCCAGCGTGCCGGCCGCGGTGTCGAAACTGGACCGCCTGCCCGCCGAGTTGGTGTCGTTCGCCAGCGTGCCCAGGATGTGCGACGCGTTGTCCCGGTAGGACTTCGCGGCGGCGAGACCGGCGGGGGTCGGGTCGGCCACACCCGCGTACGAGGTGGGCGGCACGGTGTTGACCACGTGCCAGGTGTTGCCCGGCGCGGCCACGCCGGTCAGCGCCTGCCACGACAGCCAGCTCTGCGACACGACCGCGCGCCGGTCGGGCACCGGCGGGTCCGACGGGCCGCTGAACAGGTTGAGCGCCTGGTGCCACCACCATCCGCCCGGACCGCCGAGCAGGTCCTCCGCCACCGGTCAGCTCTTCCGGCCGTCGGGGAAGATCGGCGGGGCCTGCTCCCAGACCTGCGCGAAGGCCCGGTCCACCGGGGTCTCGCCGGCCATCGCGGCGCGCAGCTCGTCGCGCTGCGCCACGAACGGCCGGAACACCTCCTCGACCGCGCCCGCCATCGAACGGCGGGCCTGGCCGAGGGTGTCGACGAGCAGCTCGGACAGCTGGGCGGGCGGCATCGAGCGGTACCTGGTGGTGTGGAACTCGATGCCCACCACGGCGTTCTGCGCGTCCACGGTCACGGTCACCATGCGGTCGCGGGAGGTCGCCGACGCCGTGCGGGTCTCGATCTCGGCCTTGGCCGCCTCCAACCGGTCACGCTGTTCCCTCAACGTGACCATGGTCCGCCGAACGTGATCCTCCAGCCATTCCGCCATCGAACCCTCCCATCGCGTGGTTGCGCGTCGTCGTGGCCGGGGCCGGCCTGCCCCGCCGGCGGCGGCCGAGCACGGCGGGGCCGACCTTCGGGTCGGTGCCCCACGTCTGCTCGTCCTCGGCCAGCCAGGTGGTCCGGTCCCGCTCGCCCTTGCCCTGGTCCCCCGCGCCGCCCGCGCCGGGACCGCCCGCCGTGGGCGGGTAGAACGGCACGCCGCCCATCCCGTTCGCCGCGCCGCCCGCCGCGGTGCCGCCCTTGAGCAGCGACGGGCCGCTCTCCGTGGCGACCGTCTTGACCGGGGTGCCCGCCGGCGCGGGCGGTTCCCTGACCGGTTGCAGCTGGCCGAGTCCGGATCCCTTGCGCAGCGCGGCTTCCAGCGCGCTGCCGGACAGCGGAGCGCCCGACGGGCCGCCGGGTGTCAGCAGCGTCGGCAGCGACACCTGGTCGCGGCCGGTCAGCGATTTGAGGTACCGGTCGAAATCGGTCTCCACCGGCTTCGGCGTGCCGGTGACCGGGCGGGCGACCCGGTCCTTCTCGGTGAGCTTGGCCCCGCCGGGGCCGACGATCTCGCCGTCCGGGTTGACCCGCGAGCCCGGCGGCACCACGATCGGCCGGCCGTTGCGGTCCAGCACCGGTTTGCCGTCCGGGCCGAGCACCGTGCCGTCCTCGCCGATCCGCGAGCCGGTCGGCACCTTCAGCAGGTCGTTCGGCCCGGTCGGCTTCGGGAGCCCGGGGACGTTGCCACCGGGACCGGGCACACCGGGACCGGGCGGCTTCTTGCCACCGTCGAGGCCGGGCGGCTTCTTGCCGTCGCCCAGCCCCGGGACGGGCTGCGGACCCGACGGGCCGAGGATGTCCTTCGGGTCGGGGACGTTGCCGCCGCCCTTCTTGTCCTTCAGGTCCTTCAGGTCCGGCGCGCCCTTGTCGGGGTCCTTGGTCGGGTCCTTCGTCGGATCCTTGGTGGGGTCCTTGGTCGGGTCGACCACCGGGGGCGGCGGCAGCGAGACGGGCGTGCGGATCGGCGGCAGGTGCTTGGCGACGTCCGGCAGGCTGCCGCCCTTCTCGTAGGCGCCCAGCAGCGTCAACGCCTCCTTGGCCGCCGTGTCGAGCTTCTGCTGGTGCAGCAGCCAGACCTGCTTGGCGACCGAGTCCATCGACTCCCAGAAGGTGGCGAGCTTGACCGACGAGCCGAACAGCGTGCTGCTCGGGTAGGTCTCGCCGCCCTTGCGGTTCTTCCACGCCTGGCTCATGTCCTCGACCAGGGTCGTGCTGGTGCGCACGGCCCGGATCGCGCCGGAGGGCCAGGCCAGCGCGGACGGCTTGCCGGTGACCGGCCCGAAGCCCGGGACGGTGACGGTGACCTCGGCGTCCCCGTCCATCCCGAGCCACTGCCGGTAGGCGGTGAGCAGCTTGCCGATGGCGGCGGAGAGCTGCCCCTTGCCGGTGTCCAGGTGTTCCCAGGGCTTCGTCGCGTCGAGCTTGGTCACCACCTCGGCGCACCCCGACCTCAGGTCCTCGAACGCGGTCCAGTAGGCCGAGGCGGTGTTGCCCTGGAAGTCGTCCCCGTCGTGCGCGACCCCGTTCCGGTGCCCCAGGAACACACCGGTCTTCTTGTCCAGCCACTCGCGGACGCCGAACAGCACCTCGCGGGCCGTCTGGAACGTCCCGGGCACCGCCGGTTTGCCCCCGAAGTTGTTGGCCACCTGCGAAACCGCGCCGTAGAACTTGTCCATCGGGTCTTTCAAGCCCTCTTCGTTGATGCTCGCCACCCCGTAGCACGAGTAGCCCGGGGGTTGGGTTTCGAAGAGGATCTGGTGCTTGCCGCTGGTCGCGTGGTCGTTCCAGACGCCGACGAGCGTCCAGAAGTAGTTCGCGTTGATGATCCACGGCGGTGTCGTGACGCTGTGCCGGTCCGGGACGTCGCCCTCGACCTGGAAGACCTTGAACGCCTGCTCCCAGGTCGGGCTGCCGATCCCGGACTCGCTGCCCCACGGCGGAAAGGCGACCACGTCCGGTCAGCCCCCCTGGCCGGGGTCGGGCTTGACCGGGTCGGGGCGGAAGATCTGCGCCACCTGCTCGGGCTTGAGCTCGGCGGCGATCTTGAAGTTCTCCCCCTCTACCCGCATGGCCTCCTTGCGCACCAGGTAGATGTGGTCGTCGATGGACTTGAGCCGGCCGTCGAGCCAGTCCAGCGCGGCGCACAGCGACGGCGCCGTCCCGGTCGGCCCCTGGTAGCGGTCGACCAGCAGGGCCACCGCGCCCCAGGCCGGGTTGCCCGCCTGGAGCTTGGCCTCCTCGTTCTTGGGGTCCTTCGCGTTGCGCAGCCGCACCATGAACTGGTCGGTGCGCAGCTCCTCGCGGATCGCCGCCAGCTCCACCTGGAGGCCCTCCAGGAACTCGAACGATATCTTGATGTTGCGGCTGCCCGGCTCGACCGACACCGCCGCCACCTCCCTCCGCGCGGCCCTTCCGCCGCTCTAGAACTTCGCCGAGAGCGTCTTGTCCATGTGCTGGTAGTTGCCCAGCACGTGGCCGAGCGCGAGCTGCGCGCCGCCGAACCGGGACGTCATCTCGTCGAACTCGGTGTTCCAGTTGCCCTGCGCCGTTTCCCAGGCCGCGGCGGCCTCGCCGGACCAGGTGGCCTTCATCGGCTTGATCTCGTCCTGGAGCGCGTCGAGCGCGCCGCGGATCTCGCTGGTGATGCCCGCCATCCGGTCGACCAGCTCCGCCACGTAGGCGTTGACCGTGAAACCGTCCTGTGCCACCATTTTCCGCTCCTTCTTCAGCGCGCGTCGGGGGCCATGACCCCGAAGACGTGGTTGCCGGCGCCACCGGAGAACGCGCTCTTGGACACGATCGTGGCGTCGTGCTCGGTGTTGGTCATCTGCACGTCGCTGGACTTGACGTCCTCGCCGATCTTGTCGAGCACGGCGACGATGTCGCGGTAGTCCTGCTCCCACATGGTCAAGCTGTCCAGGAACGACTGGGAGGCCGCGCCCACCCAGTTGTCCTTCAGGTCCTTGCGGACGTCGGTCACCTTCGCGTGCGCGCGCTCGCAGGCGCTCAGGCACGTGTCCAGCGCGGTCTGACCGCTCTTCATCCCCGAGTCGGTCTTCTGGATGGCTGGGTTGTAGACCATCGGCGGTCTCCTCCTCCGGACGGGTTGCTCCGCACAGGACACCAGAGCGCCGGTCCGGCCGACCAGGAAGATCGACCGGCAGAAAGCCGCCGGCGGTTCCTCCGGTCAGGAGCCGCACACGCCGACCGGCGGCAGCACCGTCCCGCCGGTGCCCAGCGCCGCCGGGTCCAGCGGCCCGCCGGTGGCCAGCAGCTCCAGCAGCGGCGCGGGCAGGCCGATCGCGGACGCGCCGGAGTAGCCCAGGGTCTGGGCGGCCTCGCCGGGCAGCGGGTACTTCACCCCGTTGTCCGCCACCAGGTACTGCGCGTCGCCGGGCCGTCCGGCCGCCGTCGTCGCCCGGACGAGCGCGCCCGAACCGGGGCGCACCCCGATCCGGTCCACGCGCGCGCACGGCGGCGTGACGCCCGGTCGCTGCGACATCGCCGCACCGCCGCCGGGCATCGTCGCGGCCAGCGCGACGTGCGTGCGCGGGGTGTTGCCGTCCGGGGTGACGCGGGCGCACAAACCCTGCTGCCCCACCAGCTTCGCCGCGCGCGGGGGCGCGCCGGACAGCAGCTCCGGGCTCGGGTCGGCGGACAGGTGGTCGCTGACCACGCGCCCGGGCAGCGCCGTCACCTCCGCCGGAACCTGGCGGCGGGTCTGCGGGTCGACGGTGAGCAGGCGCGCGCCCAGCGCCGAGACCGGCACCAGGCCGGTGGCGGTCGCCACGTACTGCTGCGCCTCGCCGTGCACGGTGAACAGCTGGCCGATGCGGGAGTCCACCGCGCCGAGCTTCGGTCCCGGCCCGCCCAGGCCGGCGATCGCCGGTGGCGCGAAGTCCGGGCCCACCGGCAGGGCGTCGAGCAGCGACGCGGGCACCGGCACCGGCTGCACGACACCGTCCACCGCGTCCAAGGCGTTGCGGTCGGTGGCGATCCGCGACCGCCGCCCCTTCCAGAGCAGGGCGGTCGCCCCGTCCGGGGTGGTCGCCACCACCGCCTCGTCGTCGGTGACGGGCGTGCCGGACAGCGGGCCGCCGATCCACACCCGGACCTCGCCCGGCCGGTCGCGCCCGATCGACGCGCACACCTCCCACGGGTCGGCGGCCAGCCCCGGCAGCGCGTCGGGCGCGCCGACGATGCCCAGCGGGTCGCCGCGCGGCACGTCCTTGAGCGACGCCTCGGCGACGTGGTGCACCACCAGCTTGTCGCCGGCGACCAGCTTGGCGGAGACGAGGTTGAGCACCGGCAGCAGCCGGCCGCCCGCGTACAGGAAGCGCGCCCCGGTTTCGTCCACCACGACCAGCGCGCCGTCGACCCGCCACGTCTTGTTGCCGCCGGGCGAGACCAGCCCGAAGATCAGCAGCCCGACGCACGCCAGCGCGGCGACCAGCGCGCCGATGAAGCTGCCCCGGTAGGTGCGCCGCAGCGGGCTCTCCTGGGCGTCCGGGTCGATCCGGAGCAGCGCCGAGGACAGCCGCTCCAGCATGAACTTGTGGGCCTGGACCTGGTCGGTCTTGGAGTTCACCGGTCAGCCCCCGATACCGCGGACGTAGCCGAACACGCCCAGCAGCCACAGCGCCAGCGGCAGCAGCGAGATCGCGGCCAGGCTCTCCGCGATGTCGGCGAGCCTGCCCCACTGCGGCGCCACCCGCCGGCCGGGCAGCGTCCAGCGCGCCACCAGCAGCACGGCGGCCAGCCCGAACAGGCACGCCACGGCGGTCACCGAGCGGTCGGTGTGCAGCACGAGCGCCACCACGCCGTAGATCCCCGGCGTGACCACCGAGAGCCGCTGCCACACGCTGCCCAGCGCACGCCCGTGCACCAGCAGCAACGCGCTGAGCACCGCGACGAACGCGGTGGCCTGCCACGCCTGGTCGGGCGCGACGAACGTGATCACCACCACGCACGCCGCGCCGATGGCGGCGAACAGCGCGGTCACGTACCCGTCCGCGATCCTCCCCCGGACCACGACCTCGTCGCCGGCGTGCGGCTGGAGGTCTTCCTGGAGTTCCTGCGCGTTGGTGGGCAGCGCGGGCAACCGCAGACCGGCCATCCGGAACGCGATGCGCGGCACGAACGCGCCCAGGACCACCGCGACGACCGCGATCACCGCGGCCGACGCGGCGGCGCTCGCGCCGGTGAGCATCATCACCAGGCCGCCGGTCGCGCACAGCAGGGCGAACGTCGCCACCGACACGAACACCGGGGCCGCGCCCGCCACCGCGGCCAGCGCCAGGGCCGCCGCGCCCGCGCAGGTCACGCTCGCCGCCAGCGCCCGCGCGCCGAACAGCACCTCCCCCGCCGGGCCGTCCGGGACCAGCGCGCCGGCCAGCCCGAAGAACGGGATCGCGGCCAGGCCGAGCGCGAGCCCGGCCGGGCCGTCGCCCAGCGCGCGGGCCGCCGTCGCCGCGCACACCAGCAGGAACACCGCGCCGACGGCGGCGGCGAGCAGCCGTTCCCCGGACCCGGTCGAGGTGGCCAGCAGGCCGAAGCCCACCACCACCGCGACCAGCGCGCAGCCCAGCAGCGTCCAGCGGGCGGCGGCCGGCCGCCACGAGTCCGGCCGGGCGCGGGCCTCGGTGGACAGCCCGTCGATGATGTCGTCGAAGTGCACGGCCGGGATGTGGTCCCGGCGCGGCCGCAGGTGCAGCGTCTCGCCGTCGCGCAGCTTGAGCGACTCGGCGGTCGCCTCCTGGTCCAGCGGCGGCTCGCCGAGTCGTTGCAGGATCCAGCCGTCGTGGTCGAGCCCCTGCTCGGCCAGGCCGGTCCCGGCGTAGCCGAGGATGGTCGGCATCAGGTCGACCAGCGGTATGTCGGTGGGCACCGCGAGCGCGAAGCCCTTGTCGGGGCCCCGCACCCGGAGCCGGCACAGCCCGGGGGACGGCGAGGTGGTCGCCATGTCACGCGCCTTCCGTCGACGACCGGCGCGCGGGCACGCAGAGCAGTGAACCGCGGCGTGGTCGGATTTCGTCACCTGTTGCGGAGCTGCCACCACAGCGCGTCCGCGACGGAACGGAAGGAATCCGGGTTGAGTGTAATCCTGTTCCGCAAGGGGCCCCGCCGCCCCGGCCCGGAGATGCCCGAGGGCGAGCTGAGCATCCAGGAACCGCCCACCCTGCCCGAGGTGCAGCGCAGCGCGGGCACCGTGCTGATGTACCTGCCGATGGCGCTGTCCTCGACGGCGACCGTGCTGCTGTTCGTGCGGCCCGGCGAGAACGGCGCGTTCAGCTACCTGGCGGCGGGCCTGATGACGGTGTCGTCGATGGCCATGCTGGTCGGCCAGCTGGGGCGCAGCGCGGGCGAGCGCAAGCAGAAGCTCAACGACGCCCGCCGCGACTACCTGCGCTACCTGGCGCAGTCCCGCAAGAAGGTGCGGGAGGTCGTGGTGCGGCAGCGGCAGGCGCTGGCGTGGCGGCACCCCGACCCGACGTCGCTGTGGTCCGTGCCGGGCACCTCCCGGATGTGGGAGCGCGGCGTGGACGACGAGGACTTCGGCGAGATCCGGATGGCGCTGGGCCCGCAGCGGCTGGCGTGGCGGCTCAACCCGCTGTCCACCAAACCGGTGGACGACCTGGAGCCGCTGTCCGCGCACGCGCTGCGCCGCTTCATCCACGCCTACGCGACGGTCACCGACCAGCCGGTGGCGGTGTTCCTGCTGTCGTTCTCGCGCATCCTGATCCAGTCCTCGGGCCAGGGGCAGGACCACCGCGCGCGGGCGCTGGCGCGCGCGATGATCGCCCACCTCGCGGTCTTCCACTCCCCCGCCGAGCTGCGGATCGTGGTGCTCGCGCCGGCCGAGCGGCGGGCCGACTGGGAGTGGGTGAAGTGGCTGCCGCACAACCAGCACGCCACCGAGACCGACGGCGCGGGCGCGTCCCGGCTGCTGCTGGAGTCGGTCGCGCACCTGGAGACCGCGCTCGGCGACGAGTTCGCGGGCAGGCCCGGGTTCGACCCCGACGCGCTGCCCGACCGCGACGAGCCGTGCCTGATCCTGTTCCTCGACGGCGTCGCGGTGCCCGGCACGTCCCGCCTGGCGGGCGAGGGGTACCGCAACGCGACCGTGGTGGACCTGTCCGGCGCGCTGCCCGACCGGGACGACCCGCAGACGCTGCGGCTGCGCGTCGAGGACGGGACGCTGCGGCTGATCACCGTCGACCAGCACAACAACGAGGTGGCGGGCGACCTGGGCGCGCCGGACGGGCTGGGCCTGGGTTCGGCGACGGCCCTGGCGATGCGGCTCGCGCCGTACCGGGTGGGCGCGCCGCAGCGCTCCGCCGAGCCGCTGGCCGCCGACTTCGACCTGACGGCCCTGCTGGGCATCAAGGACCTGCACACGCACGACGTCGCCGCCGGGTGGGCGCGGCTGCGCCCCGCCGAGCGGCTGCGGGTGCCGCTGGGCCTGGGCGGCAACGGCCACCCGATCCACCTGGACATCAAGGAGTCCGCCCAGTCCGGCATGGGCCCGCACGGGATGCTGATCGGCGCGACCGGCTCCGGCAAGTCCGAGCTGCTGCGCACCCTCGTGCTGGCGCTGGCGCTGACCCACTCGTCGGAGATCCTCAACTTCGTCCTGGTCGACTTCAAGGGCGGCGCGACGTTCCTCGGCCTCGACGCCCTGCCGCACACCTCCGCGGTGATCACCAACCTGGCCGACGAGGCCACGCTGGTGTCCCGGATGGGCGAGGCGCTGCACGGCGAACTGGTGCGGCGGCAGGAGCTGCTGCGCAAGGCGGGCAACTACAGCTCGGCGCTGGACTACGAGAAGGCGCGCGCGGCGGGCACGCCGCTCGACCCGCTGCCGACGCTGTTCGTGGTGGTGGACGAGTTCAGCGAGCTGCTGGCCGCGCACCGCGACTTCATGGACCTGTTCATCATGATCGGCCGGTTGGGGCGGTCGCTGGGCGTGCACCTGCTGCTGGCCTCGCAGCGCCTCGACGAGGGCCGCATCCACCAGTTGGAGTCGCACCTGTCCTACCGGATCGGCCTGCGCACGTTCTCGGCCATGGAGAGCCGGGGCGTGCTGGGCGTGCCGGACGCCTACCAGCTGCCGTCCGACCCCGGCAACGGGTTCCTCAAGAGCGGCATCGGCTCGCTGGACCGCTTCAAGGCCGCCTACGTCTCCGGCTCGTACCGGACGACCCGGCGCGGGGTGGAGCAGGCGGTCGTGGCCCGCCAGATCGTGCCGTTCACGGCCGGGTTCGCCGCCCGGCGGGAAGCGCCGCCCACCCCCGACCCGGACCCGCCGGTCGAGGACGAGACCGGGCCGAGCCTGCTGGAGGTGGCCGTGGGCCGGCTGCTCGACAGCGGACCCCCGGCCCACCAGGTGTGGCTGCCGCCGCTGGACGAGCCGGGCTCGCTGGCCGCACTGCTGCCGCCGCTGGTCGAGACGGCCGCGCACGGGCTGTCCGCGGTGGGCTGGCCGGGGCGCGGCGGGCTGACCGTGCCGGTCGGCCTGGTGGACCGCCCGTTCGAGCAGGCCCGCGAGCCGCTGGTGGTGGACCTGTCGGGCGGTGGCGGCCACGTCGGCGTGGTGGGCGGACCGCAGGCCGGCAAGAGCACCGCGCTGCGCACGCTCATCACCGCGCTGGCGGTCACCCACAGCCCGGTCGAGGTGCAGTTCTACTGCCTGGACTTCGGCGGCGGCGGGCTCAACGCGCTGCGCGACCTGCCGCACGTCGGCGGGGTGACCGGCCGGCTGGACGTCGAGCGGATCAACCGCACGATCGGCGAGGTGACCGCGCTGCTCGCCCACCGGGAACGGCTGTTCGCCGCGCACGGCGTCGACTCGATGGCGTCGTTCCGCCGGATGCGCGCGGCGGGCGAGTTCCCCGACGAGCGGCACGGCGACGTGTTCCTGGTGGTGGACGGCTGGTCCACGATCCGGCAGGACTTCATGGACCTGCTGGGCGTGTTCGCCGAGCTGGCCGGGCGCGGCCTCAACTACGGCATCCACCTGGTGGTGGCCTCCAGCCGGTGGAGCGAGATCGTCGGCGCCGTGCGCGACCAGCTGGGCACCCAGCTGGAGCTGCGGCTGGGCGACCCGGTCGACTCGTCGATCAACATGCGGGCGGCGGCGACCGTGCCGAAGATCCCCGGCCGGGGGTTGACCGACAAGCACCTGCACTTCCTGCTGGCGCTGCCGACCCTCCAGGAGGACGGTGAACCGGCCGACCGGCTCACCGCCGCCGTGCGGCGGATCGCGGCGGCCTGGTCGGGGCCGTCCGCGCCGCCCGTGCGGATGCTGCCCGCCGTGCTCGACCGGGCCGCGCTGCCCGCGCCGGACGCGGACGTGCGGGTCGCGCTCGGCCTGGACGACCAACTGCTGGCCCCGGTGTGGCACGACTTCGACGAGAACCCGCACCTGCTGGTGGTCGGCGACGTGGGCGCGGGCAAGACCAACCTGCTGCGGCTGGTGGTCGACGCGGTCACCGCCCGGTACACGCCGGAAGAGGCCCGGATCATCACCGTCGACTACCGGCGCGGCCTGTTCGACGCGGTGCCCGAGCCCTACCGGCTGGGGTACGCGGTGGCCGCCGACCCGGTGCGCGAGCTGGTGGACGGCGTGGCGCGGGCCGTGGAGACCCGGATGCCGGGCCCGGAGATCACCCCGGCGCGGCTGCGCGCGCGGGACTGGTGGACCGGGCCGCAGGTGTTCCTGGTCGTGGACGACTACGACATGGTGACCTCGTCGGCGGCGAACCCGTTCCAGCAGCTGTTCGACGCGCTGGCGCAGGGCAGCGCGGTGGGGCTGCACCTGGTCGTGGCGCGGGGCGCGAACGGTGTCGGGCGCGGCTCCAACGACCCGCTGTTCCGCCGGCTGGTCGAGGTGAACACGCCGGCGGTGCTGATGTCGTGCCCGACGACGGAAGGAACGGTGTTCGGCAACGTCAAGCCGCGCCAACTCATCCCGGGCCGGGCCCAGTACGTGACGCGACGCGGCACGACCATGGTGCAGACCGCGCTGTCGGCCTACGAGGCCGACCTCGCCGGCGACTGACCCCCGTCACGCCGGCCGCCCCGCGCCCTGGGCGGTCGGCGTGACGGGCCTGCGGCCGGGAGCCGCCAAGAGATCGGTTCACGATGAGTTGGCGTGTCGGCTTTGCCACTGCTGCAGTGTGTTCCCCCATCGTCCCGTACGCGAGGTGGTCCCGACCGACGAGCCGCGGGCACGGCTCGGGCCGATGATCCCGTTGCGCCCGAGGCGTTTCCACCATGTGGGAGCACACCGGGCGCCACCGCAACGACCTCACCCGACCGGTGCCGCCGATCGACGCCGTCCAAACTGAGCTGGGGTGTCGGGCGCGACGTGTCGGCGGCGGTCGACCAAGTGGCACGAGGCCGGCGTGTGGCAACGGTTGCACGAACGCCTGCTCGCCGAACTGCGCACCGCCGGGCCGCTGGACCTGTCCACCGCGCGGGAGGACTCGACACATCCGCGCGCCCTCACAAGGGGGAGCACACCGGGCCGAGCCCGATCGACCCGCGCAGACCGGGCCCCAGGCACCACCTGACCACCGACGCCACCGGCATCCCACTCGCCGCCACGCCGACACGTGGACACCGCAACGATGTCACCCGGTTGATCCCGTTGATCGATGCGGTCCCTCCGATCCGCGGGGCGGTCGACAAGCCCAGGCGACGCCCGCACCGGCTCCACGCCCACCGCGACCACGACCGCGACCACGACAAGCACCGCCGCCTGGTCCGCACCCGCGACATCACGCCCGTGATCGCCCACCGCCGCGTCGAACACGGCTCCGACCTCGGCCGCAGCCGATGGCCCGTCGGACGTACCTTCACTCCACCCAAGGGCCTCCGACGACCCCGCGTCCGCACCGAACGCCGAGCCGACGTCCACCAGGCGATCCCCAGCCTGACCCGCCCGATCATCTGCCTACGAAAACTCCTTCTGAACTGATCCCTGAGCCCGGTCGGCCCACGCGCCGCGCCAGCCGCGACGGCGTCCCCTGGGGATCACCACGGCCAGCGCGCCCAGCAGCAGCGCCGCGCCGACGACCACTCCGGACACCACCACCGCGTCCGACCGCGCGCCCGCCACGTCCGGCGGCGCGGCGACGGTCAACGGCGGGCGTTCCGGGTCCGGCCGCGCGCCGGTCTGCGAACCCGAGGTCACGGCCGCCAGCGGGTCGACCACCGCCCGCCCGGCCTGCCGGTACGCCGTCGCGCGCAGCCGCTTGGCCACCTCGGGCCCGCTGACCTCCGGCCGGTACGCCCACACCAGGGCGGCCGCCGCGGCGACGAACCCGGCCGCGAACGCCGACCCGGAGCCCACCACCTTGCCGCCGCCCGGTCCCACGCCGACCACCAGCGTCCCCGGCGCGGCCAGCGACCCGCCCACACCGTCCGGAGTGGACTTGCCGTCCGGCCCGATCGCCACCACCGGCAGCACGCCGGGGAACCCGGCCGGGTAGACCAGGCCGGCGGGCACGTCGTCCTTGCGCGGCTCGGTGTCCGGCCCGGTCGCCGCGACCACCACGGCACCCGCCGCGAGGGCGCGTTCCACGGCCTGGCGCAGCGCCGGGGCCGCGTCGCCGACCACGGGGGCGACGCACACGACCCGCGCGCCCGCCGCCACCGCCGCGTCGATCGCCGACGCCAGGCCCGCCGCCGTGACCGCGCCCCGGTCGTCGGTGGCGCGGACCGCCAGCACCCGCGCGCCCGGCGCGAGACCGGCGAACCCGTCGCCGTCCTGGCGCGCGGCGGCGACGATCCCGGCCACGACCGTGCCGTGCCCGACGCAGTCCGCGCCGCCCTCCCCCACCGCCGACGCGCGGCCCGGCAGGACCGACAGGTCGACCCCGGTGTCCACGACCGCGACCGGGACGCCCTGCCCGGTGGTCAGCGGCCACACCGCCGCCGCGCCCAGCACCTGCTGCTGCCACGGCGGTTCGGCCACCGTCCGGCCGGACGAGCCGGTGCACGGCTGCCCCGCCCGCAGCACCTGCGGGATCTGCGGCAGGTCGGTGGATCGCGCGGACGCCGTGCCGGGCGTTGCCACGAGGGTGAACGCGACGCACGTCGCCGCCAGCTGTCGCCTCATCGGGCCATCGCACCACGGGTCCCGGGACCGCCGACATGAAGAACCACCGGCAGGAACCGGCCCGGGTGAACCGGATGGCGGGCCCGCCACGTTGGCCGGTGTGGAGCGGTGGGCCCACGCCCGACGACAGACGAGGGGAGTTCCCGTGTCACGGCACGTGCTCGTGGTGGACCGGCAGCAGAACGACGGGTACCGCACGATCTCCGCCGCGTTGCTCGACGCGCGCAACGGCACGGTGATCTCCGTGCTGCCCGGCCGCTACGACGAGTCCCTCACGGTGACCAAGGTGGTCACCATCGCCGCCGGGGACGCCGCCGGCAGCGTGGAGGTCGTGGCGCGCGGGGACAGCGTGGTCCGGCTGGAGGCCGAGGCGGTGAAGCTCACCGGCCTGGTGCTGCGCGGGCTGCACGAGGAGCTGCCCGCCCTCGACGTGGCCCGGGGCCAGGCGGCCGTCGAGGACTGCGAGGTGGTCGGCGCGGGCTGGACGGCCGTGCTGGCGCGCGATTCGGGGTCGCTGGCGATGCGCGGCTGCCGGGTGACCAACCCGGCCGGCGCCGGGATCGTGGTGACCTCGCCCATGGCCAGCACCATCGAGGACTGCACGGTCGAGCACGTGGGCACCTCCGCCGTCGTCATCGCCGATCGCGGCAACCCGGTGGTGCGCAACAGCACCCTGCGTCACGCAGGCGGCAACGGCGTGTGCGCGAACGGCCGGGCCCGGGGCACCGTGCAGAACTGCGAGATCTCCGGCACCCAGCGCCCCGGCATCGCGCTGGAGGAGGACAGCGCCACGCACGTGCTGGACACGTCGGTGAGCGACACCGCGATCGGGGTGTTCCTGAGCACGCGCGCGTCACCGGTCCTGGAGGACTGCCGGGTGTCGGGCACCGGCGGCGACGGGATCACCGTCGCGGAGGGCTCCGACCCGACCCTGCGCCGCTGCCGCACGACCGCCACGGGCGGGGTCGGCATCCGGGTGGCCGGCAAGTCGCGCGGCACGTTCGAGGAGTGCGAGGTCGCCAACCCGGTCGGCGCGGGCATCCACGTGGACGAGTCGAGCAGCCCGTCGTTCAGCCGGACCGCGGTGGACGGCGGCAAGTCGGTCGGCGTGCTGATCACCGGGGCCGCGACCGCCGAGTTCGACCGGATCGAGATCCGGGACACCGCCGGGCACGGCGTGGTCGTGGACGCGGGCGCGAACCCGCTGCTGCGCCGCGCGACCCTGGACGGCTGCCGGGGCCACGGGATCGAGGTGACCGGCAACGGGCGCGGCCGGCTGGAGGACTGCGAGGTGCGCGGCGCGGGCGGGTCGGGGCTGAGCCTGTCCGAGGGCGGCAACCCGTACGTGGGCTCGCTGCGGGTGCACCGGTCGGGCGCGGCCGGCGTGCTGGTCGGCCCGGGTGGCGTGGGATCGTTGCGGGACTGCGAGATCGGCGAGTCGACCGGGGACGGCGTGCGCGTCGAGGACGGCGGCGAGCTGGTGCTGACCCGGTCGCGGGTGCGCCGCTCCGGCGGGCACGGCGTGCACCTGGCGGGCGGTGCGCGGGCCAAGCTGACCGCGGCCGACGTGAGCGGCAACGGCCGCGACGGCGTGCGCGCGGAGACCGCGGAGCCGGTGACCCTGGTCGACTGCACGACGGCGGACAACACCGGCAGCGGGCTGCGGGTGACGGTGCCGTCCGCGCGGTTGAGCGTGGAGAACCTGACCAGCCGGGGCAACGGCGCGCCGGACGTGGACGGCAGCACGGCCGCCGCGACCCAGGCCGTGGCGCAGGAGCCCAGCCCGGCGCCCGCCGGGGGCGCCGAGGCCGACAAACCGTTGGCGCAGCTGGAGGCGCTGGTCGGGCTGACCGCCGTCAAGCACCAGGTGAAGACCCTGGTGAACCTCAACGAGATGGCCCGGAGGCGGCAGCAGGCGGGGTTGATCGCGCCGCCGACCAGCCGGCACCTGATCTTCGCCGGGCCGCCCGGCACCGGCAAGACCACCGTGGCCCGCCTGTACGGCAGCATCCTCGCCGAGCTGGGCGTGCTGCGCAGCGGCCACCTGGTCGAGGTGGCGCGCGCGGACCTGGTCGCGCAGATCATCGGCGGCACCGCGATCAAGACCACGGAGACGTTCACCAAGGCGTTGGGCGGCGTGCTGTTCATCGACGAGGCGTACACGCTCACCGCGCAGACCGGCGGTTCCGGCCACGACTTCGGGCGTGAGGCCGTCGACACGCTGGTGAAGCTGATGGAGGACCACCGCGACGAGCTGGTCGTGGTCGCCGCCGGCTACTCGCCGGAGATGGCGACGTTCCTCCAGTCCAACCCCGGCCTGGCGTCCCGGTTCACCCGCACCGTCGAGTTCGAGAACTACACGACCGGCGAGCTGGTCACGATCGTGGAGCGGATGTGCGCCGCGCACCAGTACCAGGTGCCGGAGGAGACCGGCGCGGCCCTGGCCGCGCACTTCGGGCGCATCGAGCGCGGCCACGACTTCGGCAACGGCCGCGACGCCCGCAAGGTGTTCGAGGAAATGGTGGACCGGCAGGCGTTCCGGCTCGCCGAGCGGTCCGATGTGGACGACCAGAGCCTGTCGCTGCTGCTGCCGTCGGACGTGCCCGGCGGCGAGGACGCGGGCGCGACCGCCGGCGACGAGGCCGGCCTGGCGGCGCTGCGCCAGAAGCTGGACGCGATGATCGGCCTGGGCGAGGTCAAGGAGGCGATCAACGACCTGGTGAACCTCATCGCCACGGCCCGCCGGCGCAGGCAGGCCGGGCTCCCGGTGCCCGCGATCAGCCAGCACCTGGTGTTCGCGGGCGCTCCCGGCACCGGCAAGACCACGGTCGCCCGGCTGTACGGCGAACTGCTGGCCGCGTTGGGCGTGCTGCGCAAGGGGCACCTGGTCGAGGTGGCGCGCGCGGACCTCGTCGGCCGGTACATCGGCCACACCGCGCACCTGACCCGCGAGGCGTTCGAGAACGCCCGGGGCGGCGTGCTGTTCATCGACGAGGCGTACACCCTCACCCCGGCCGGCGCGTCGGGCGGTGATTTCGGCCAGGAGGCGGTGGACACCCTGGTGAAGCTCATGGAGGACCACCGCGACGACACGGTGGTGATCGTGGCCGGGTACTCGGCGGAGATGCGGGCGTTCCTGGCGTCCAACACCGGTCTGGCGTCGCGGTTCTCGCGGCACGTGGAGTTCGCCAACTACGGCACCGACGACCTCGTCACGATCGTGCACCGGATGGCCACGTCCAACGGGTACGAGTGCGCGCCGGACACCGTCGCCGCGCTGCGCGGGCACTTCGACGCCGTGCACCGCGACGAGACGTTCGGCAACGCGCGCTACGCCCGTCAGGTCATGGAGACGATGATGACCAGGCAGGCGGGCCGGCTCAGCTCGCTCCCCGCGCCCACCCTGCACCAACTGCGGCTGCTGGTGCCCGCGGACCTGCCGTGACACCGGAGCACGACTTCGGCCCGCTCCTGCGGGCCCACCGCCGGGATCGCGGGCTCACCCAGCAGGAACTCGCCGACGCGGCGGGTGTGAGCGTGCGGGCCATCAGCGACATGGAGCGCGGGATCGCCCGGAACCCGCAGCGGCGCACCGTCGAGGCGTTGGCGGGCCCGCTCGGGCTGGCCGACGCCGAGCTGGTGCCGTTCCTCGCGGCGGCCCGGCGGAGCAGGCCCGGACCCGCGCCGCGGCCGCCGGTCTTCACCGGGGCCGCGACCGGTGCCCTGCCGCCCGACCTGCACGACCTGGTGGGGCGGCGGGACGTCCTCGCGGACCTGCTCGACGCCGCCGGGGAGGCGGCGTCCGGCCGGCGGCACACGGGCAGCGTCGTGGTGCTCGGCGGCTCCCCCGGCACCGGCAAGACCAGCCTCGCGGTCCACGCCGCCCACCGGATGGCCGCGCTGTTCCCGGACGGCCCGCTGTTCCTGAAGCTGCGCGGGATGTCGGCCGACCCGGCGCGGCCGGCCGACGTGCTGTACCTGGTGCTGCGGGCGCTGGGCGTGGACGTGGTGCGGATCCCGTCGGACGAGGAGCAGCGGACGGCCCTGTGCCGGTGGCTGCTGCGCGACCGCGCCGCGCTGATCGTGCTGGACGACGCCGCCGACGAGGCCCAGGTGCGACCGCTGCTGGTGGGCGGGCGGCGGTGCCTGACCCTGGTGACCGGCCGGCGGTTGCTGGTGGGCCTGGTGGGCGTGCGCCGGCACGTCCTCGACGTGCTGGGCACCGACGACGCGGTGGCCCTGCTCGCGGGCATCGCCGGGGCGGACCGGGTGGCGGCGCAGCGGGCCGAGGCGGACGAGCTGGTCGAGCTGTGCGGGCGGCTGCCGTTCGCGCTGCGCATCGCGGGCAACCGGCTGGCGAGCCGCCCGCAGTGGCACGTCGGCCGCCTGGTCGGGCAGCTGCGCACCCGGCGGCTGACCGGGCTGACCGCCGGCGACCTGGACGTGCGCGGCGTGTTCGAGTTGTCCTACCGGCAGCTCGGCCCGGCCGCCACCACGGCGTTCCGCCGGCTCAGCCTGGTGCCGGGCGCGGACTTCTCGGCGGGCGCGGTCGCCGCGCTGACCGGCGCGCGGGACGAGGACGAGGCCACGGCGGTGCTGGAGGGGCTGGCCGACGCGAGCCTGTTGCAGCCGGCCCAGCAGGAGGGCCGCTACCAGTTCCACCACCTGCTGCACGTGTTCGCCGCCGAACGGCTGGCCCGGGACGAGACGCCGCGCGAGGTGCGCGACGCCGAGCAGCGCCTGGCCCGGTGGCTGGTGCACACCGCGACCCGGGCGGGCGGCCACTTCCAGCCGTCGTGGGAGACCCGGGAACCGCCCGCCTGCCCGTGGTACGCCGACCACGTCGGCGCGGCCCGGTGGCTGGAGGCCGAATCGGCGAACTGGCTGCCCGCCGTGCGCTCGACCGCGGCGCGCGGCGGGCACCGCGAGGTGGTCGACCTGACCGCGGCGATGCGCTGGTACCCGGAGTTCGGCGGCACGTCCGCGCTGTGGCACGAGGTCTTCCGGCTGGGTCTGGACGCCGCGTTGGCGCTGGGCTGCAAGCACGCCGAGGCCGTGCAGCGCAACCTGATGTCGTGGACGCAGCTGAACATCCTGGGGCGCAAGGGCGACGCGGTCCGGATGGCCGGGCGGGCGTGGGAGGCGGCGGTCGCGGCGGGCTGCCTGCGCGAGCAGGGCTGGGCCCGGATGCACCTGGCCAACTCGTCGCGGCGGACCGACCTGCGCGCCGCGCACGCCCTGTTCGACGAGGCGCTGGACCTGTTCGACCGGGCGGACTTCCCGCTCGGCCTGCACGTCGCCCGCGCGCACCGGGCCGGCGTGCTGCACCTGGGCGGCAGGTTCGACGAGGCGGCCGGGGAGTTCGCGACCTGCGTCGACTACTTCCGCGAGGAACCGGGGACGCGCGCGACCCCCGTGGACACGAACATGCGCGCGTACCTGTTGCTGTGGTCGGCGCAGAACCTGGCGGCGCTGGGCTCGACGGACCTGGCGTTGCGGCAGTGCGAGGAATCGCTGGAACTGTTCCGCGCCAACGGAGCGGCGATGGGCCACGCCCGCGCGTCGCAGTTCTGCGGGGTGCTGCTGCGCGGCCGGGACGAGCCCGACCGCGCGCACGCCCGCCTGACGTCGGCGCTGTCGCTGTTCGAACGGATCGGCCAGCCGCGCAAGCAGATCGGCGCGCTGCGCGAACTGGCCTCGCTGGCGGCCGAGTCCGGTGACCTGGCGACAGCGCGCGTCCACCGTGAACGCGCGCTGTCGTTGTGCGCCGACCTGCACGACGAGCAGGCGTGAGTCAGCCGCCGAGCAGTTCCGCGACGCGCCGCCGGATCTCGGGCAGCCCGGGGTGGAAGGTGTTGCCCGGACACTCCGTGGCCAGCCAGTCCCGGTGGCCGGAGATGGTCCGCACGGTGGCCGTGCTGCCGCTGATGGGGTTGACGTAATCGGTGGTGCCCAACGGGTCCAGCCCGGACGGGCCCGCGATCAGCGCCAACACCGCGACCAGGGACCGCAGCGCGGCGGGGGTCGGCGGGGCCGAGGTGAAGTCGCCCATGACGCAGACGCCGACGTTGCCCGCGTTGTACCCGCCCACGTGGGCGGCGTTGCACATCAGCAGCGGCCGGCCGGGCCGCCACGGCCCGAACACCGGCAGGTGGTCGACCCCGGACCAGCGCCCTTCGTAGACCGACCCGGACGGGTCGATCAGCAGGTGGTAGCCGATGTCGCCGAACTCCCGGTGCACGGTGTGGTCGCGGTAGATCGCCCGCACGTCGGCGGCCGGGTCCGGGCCGACCGGGAGCGCGGTGTGGTGCACGGTCAGCGTCTGCACCGGGAAGTACGCGGCCGGGAAGCGCTCGGTGCCGTCCTCGGCGAACCGCAGCGCTTCGTCCGCGCCCCACGCGGACCGCGAGTAGTACGGCCGGTGCAGTTCCTGGCCCGCGATCCGGACGCCGTCGGCGGGACGCGCGGTCCGGCCGGCCGCGCTGACCGGTGCCACCGCGGCGGGCGTCGCCAGGTCGAGTTCGTACTCCAGCGCCCCGTCGCCGATCGGCAGGAGCGCCCCGCCACCCGGCTCGTCGCGCCCCGCCGGGCAGGACGCCGTCGTGCGCCAGGCACCCCAGCCGTCGGCGGTGCGCGTCCGCCACGCCTTGGGCGCGGGCGTGACGTTCACGTAGCCGCGCGCGGCGGTGCCCGTGAGGCCCTGCCGGTGCCGCCCGGCCGACAGGACGCGCCCGGCAGGCGTCCCCGAGGCCCCGGCCGTCCCCGCCGAACCGACGGTGAGCGCCGCCGCCGCGCCCACCGTCAACTGGAACGCCGCCCGTCGCGACATCTCCGGCATTCGTGCCCCCACTTCTGCCTGTTCTGCCTTTTCTGCCTACCTACAAAGGAGTTCCGCCCCCACGCTAGATCATTTCGCCGACCGGCGACACCCGGCACGTCGCACACCCGGCACCATCCACTGTGGAACACCGGCCATCCGGCGCGACAAGCGAATCGGCGTCCTCCGCGACAAGCGAATCGGCGTCCTCATTGGTCGGGGATCAGGTCGTGCAACTGCGGCCGACCTCGACGGACTGGGTCAGGTCGAAGTAGCTTTCCGGCGACCGGTTGTCCTTGTCGGCGAGGCCCGAGTTGGTGCGCTCGGACAGCCACGGTGCCAGGAACCCCTCCTTCGCCGCGCCGCACGCCATCGAGAACAGGTAGCCCGACGACCCCCGGTACCAGACCCCGACGCTCGACTCCCGGACCTTGCCCGGGAACACCACCGCGTACTCGGCCTGCGACCGCTGGACCACGACCACGTCCAGCGGACCCGACACCAGGTCCGGGTGATCCGCCGCGAACGCGTAGGCGAAGATGAAGTCGGTCTTCACGACCAACTCCCCGTCCGCCCCGACCTCGGCCCGCATGGTGCCGTTCACCTTGGGCGAGACGGTGGACAGCCGACTGCCCTTCGCGACCCGCGACGCCAACCCCCGGGCGTCGTCACCCCCGGCCGCGAACCGCTGCCGGAACCACTCCCGCTGGTCCTCGGCCACCGCCGCGACCAACGCCGTGCTGTCGTGCGTTTCGAGCATCGCGCGATCCAGCCGTGCCGCGACCAGCGCCCGCCGAACCTGCGCGTAGGCGTCCACGACCTGCTCCGCCGAGTACTGCCCCACCGCTTCCCCGGGTCCCCCCACCAGCCCCGTTTCACCGTCCGCCCAGCCCGCGGCTGGTGTGCCGACGAACGGCGCGTTCGGGTCGTAACGCGGCTTGGCCAACGTGGTCGCGACCGCCGTGGTCGTCGCCGCGTCACCGGCCTCGGCCACCGACGACTCCGCCTCCCACGGCCGCCGGACGACCACCCACCCGGCCCCCACCGCGATCACCACCGCCAACACGATGAGCCTGGTCCGCCGCCGTCGACGGACCTTGAGCCGGGCCACCAGGTCGTCCCGCACGGCTCGCCGCTCGGCCTCCAAGGCCCACTCTTCGCTCAACTGCTTCAGCGGATCCTCGAACCCGTGCTCGCCCACCCTGATCTCCGTTTCGCCAGGCACCGCAGTCACTCGATCGGACCAGGGGTATTCCGCGTTACGGGTAATCACGAACAACTTTCACACCTCAGGATCCAACGCCGGCCCAAGACCCGCTCGCCCCCCTCGAAGCCAGGCGACGACAGCCCGAGCACCCCCGCTACCGCCCTTCGAACGCCCCCACCCGACACCCGACGTGGCAACAGGCCCCCGACAGCAACCTCCGACAACAACGACCATCGAACATCAAAACAAACCAGTCGATCACCCCCCGCACCAGATTCACCCAGCCCTTCCCCAATGAACCGGTTAAATGTTTAACTCCTCCCCCGGAGACCACAACCGTGTCCGACTCATGAAACAGCGCCGTTTTCGGACAACAGCCCCAGAAAATGACCCGGTCCGCCATTCGACGCGATTCCCGAACGATGGTAGGGCGACCGTTCGCGCTAATTCCGATCGGGCACGGAGCAATCGTCCCGCCGGACTTGTCAGCACACCTCCGAACCGCCCTAGCCTGCCGATGTCCGGAAGACGCACAGGAGGTGCGATGAGGACGAGATCCTGGTTGGCGGTCACGGCGGTGGTAGCCGGCGGGCTGGTGGGTGTCACGCCGGTCGCGGTGGCCGATGTGCTGGGGGCGAACGCCCCCGGCGCGATCGATGGCAGTTATGTGGTGGTGCTCAAGGGAAATCACGCGGCGAACGACCTGGCAGCCCGGTACTCCGGGACCGTCGTGCACACGTTCTCCCATGTGTTCCAAGGGTTCTCGGCACGCATGACGGCATCCGACGCACGGCGGCTCGCCGCCGACCCGGCGGTGTCGTACGTGCAGCAGAACCAGCGGGTGCGGGTGGCGGGCGAGCAGCGCAACCCGCCGTCGTGGGGACTGGACCGGATCGACCAGCGGCGACTGCCGCTGGACGACAACTACCGGTACCCCAACACGGCGTCGAACGTCACCGTGTACGTGGTCGACACCGGGGTCCGGGTCACCCACCGGGACTTCGGCGGGCGTGCGGTGTGGGGCACGAACACCGTGGACAGCCAGAACGAGGACTGCCACGGGCACGGCACGCACGTCGCCGGCACCATCGGCGGAAACTCCTACGGTGTGGCGAAGAACGTCAAACTGGTCTCGGCGAAGGTCTTCGACTGCGGCGGCAACGGCAGCAGCGAGGACGTCGCGGAGGCGCTGGACTGGGTGGTCGCGAACCACGTGTCCGGCCCGGCGGTGGCGAACATGAGCCTCGGCGGCGACGCCCCGGACCAGGTCATCGAAGACGCGGTACGGCGGACCATCGCCGACGGCGTGGTGGCCGTGGTCGCAGCGGGCAACGAATCAGACGACGCGTGCCGGCACTCACCGTCACGGGTCCGGGAGGCGCTGACCGCAGCGGCCACCGACTGGACCGACCGCCGTGCGTACTTCTCCAACTACGGCAGTTGCGTCGACCTGTTCGCGCCGGGCGACAGCATCACCTCGGCGTACAACGGCAGCGACACGGACTCGGCGGACCTTTCCGGCACGTCCATGGCGACACCGCACGTTTCCGGTGCGGCAGCCCTGCTGCTGTCGGTCAACCCCGCCCTGACACCCACCCAGGTGGCCACCGCGCTGGTGAACGATTCCACCAAGAGCGCGGTGTCCGACCCGAGGGGATCGCCGAACCGGCTCCTGACGGTGAACCCCGCCTACCGGCCCGGTAGCTGACCGGCCGGAAACCGGCCCGCCCGCACTCCCCGGACCCCCTGCCGACCACGCCCACGCACCCGGTCGGCCGCCAGGGTCATCGCGTCGGGAAAGTGCGGGCGGGCCGCCGCCGTACCCCCAAACCACGAACAGCCCACCGCCACCACACCACCCACCAGAGCACCACACCGCACCACCGCACCACCACCGCCGCACCGCACCAGCACCACCGCAGCGCAGCAGCACCACCGCCCCAGCACCACCCCACCGCCACCGCCGACTGGCCGCCGACGCCCCAACCCACCCCCAAATCTCCGCGCGGGCTCTTCCCCTCCGGCCCCCTGTCCTGGCCGCAGTCAGCACCGGGCCGTCGGTGTCAAGGGTGGCCGAAGGCCATCGCGCAGCGACGCGAAGCGCCCTTGATACCGACGGCCCGGTGTTGAACAATCGCGGCCTCCGGGGGCGAGCCCACGCTCGGCATCCACCCCCGACAACACCCCACCCCCTGTGACCGAGACCACATTCCAGGCCGGGGAACAACCAGGGCACCACTCCCGTTGTACGAATCGGTCGGTGCGGTCCGTGTCCCCGGGCCTCACCAGAAATGCCTTCGCGGAACACCGTTCGGCTGGAGCCGCGTCGCGCACACCGCCGAGAGGCGACCGCCGTGCCGACCCCTGGCGTGTCGCGGGCGTGACCGGCTTCGGCCGGCACGCACCGCCACCGACGGCCCACATCCTCACGCAGCCCTCGGCCTCCGCAGGCTCACCCGCGCGTGCTCCCAGCACCACCCCGGCCCCGACGCCCCGGCCCCGGACACCCCCGACACACACCCAAAACGAACCAGGAACCACAAAACCGAGCCCCGTGCGCCAAACGCACGGGGCTCGTCCGTCACCCCCGAAACCACCCCGAAACCACCCCGGGATCACCCCGGGGATCGCCCGGGGATCACCCCAAATCCCGACCCAGCCGCGCCTCGATCGCCTCGATGATCCGCGGCCGCAGCTCAGCGGCCCGGATGACCGCGTCGACCGACCCGACCTCCACCGCCCGCCGGATGTTGTGCACCCGGTCGAACTCCGCGGCCACCTCACCCAGCTTCTCCGCCCGCACCGACGACCGCACCTCGTCCAACTCCGCGGTCAACGCCGCGCGGTCCGCCCCCGACGCCGCCACGACCCGGGCCTCCAACTCCCGCACCCGCGAGTCCTTGGCGGTACGGGCGTTGACGTCACCGGCGAACACCGCCGCAGCGGCCGGCGCGCCGCCGAGCACCGACGCGAACGACCCTTCCAACGCCAGCACCGTCATGTTCGGGTTCAACGCCTTCGAGAACACCACGAACGCTCCGCCGTGGTACCGCGAGATCACGCAGAACACGATCGGCCCCCGGAAGTTCACGATCGCGCGGCCGATCTCCGCGCCGTACTCCAGCTGGAGCTTGCGCATCGACTCCGGCGAGCCGTCGAACCCGGACAGGTTCGCCAGCACCACCAGCGGCCGGTTGCCGCTGGCCGCGTTGATCGCCCGCGCCGCCTTCTTGGACGAGCGTGGGAACAGCGTGCCCGCCGTGTAGGTGTCCGGCCCGTCGGTGGGCGGGAAGCCGCGGCGCGGCACCGCCCGCGACTCGATGCCCAGCAGGCACACCGGGATCCCGCCCAGGTGCACGTCCTGGACCGCCGCGGTGTCCGCGTCGGCCATGCCCGCCCAGCGCTCCAGCACCGGGTGGTCCTGGTCGGACAGCGCCCGCATCACGGTCCGGATGTCGAACGGCTTCTTGCGGTCCGGGTTGGCCTCGGCGGAGAAGATCTGGCCGACGGTGGTGAAGTCGCTGTCGGGCACCGAGTGCGGGAAGTCCGAGACGTCCCGGTCGACCGGGTCGGACGTGCGCGCCCGGCGCGGCCCGTCCTCGCCCGGCGCCACGTAGGTGTGGTCGTAGTACGACATCAGCACGCCGCGCGCGGCGGACAGGTTCGGCGCCCAGTACTGCGCCTGCCCGTTCGGGCCCATCACCCGGTCGTAGCCGCCGATGCCGAAGTTGTCCTCGGCCGACACGCCGCCGGAGAAGTCCAGCGCCTGCTTGCCGGTGAGCACCATGGCCGAGTCCGGCGTCATCACCAGGATCCCCCTGGTGTGCATGAGCATGGTCGCCTCGGCGTTCCAGTACGGCTGCGCGCCGACGTTGATGCCCGCGACCACGATGTTGATCTCGCCGCCGTCCTGGGTGAACTCCACGATCCGCTTGAGCGCCGCGGCCACCCAGTCCATGTTCTCGGTGCCGGACTCCATCGAGATCCGGGCCCCGGCGGACAGCGCGTACCACTCCAGCGGCACCCGCATCGACTCCGCGAGGTCCAGCGCCGCGATCACCCGGCGGCACTCCGGCTCGGACAGCGCCCCGAGCGACTTGGTCGGGTCGCCCAGCAGCACGACCCGGGTGACGCCCTGCGGGTGCCGGCGGGTCGGCGTGGTGACCACACCGGCGACGATCGCCGCGCTGTTGCGGCCCTTCGGCCGGTCGACGGGCACCAGCGCGTGGTCCGCGTCGAGGTCGTGCTCGACGAAGTCGCCGAGCAGGCCGGTGAGTTCGTACGGGTAGACCGTGTTGCGGCTGCTCGCCCGCAGCACCTTCTGCCGGTAGTCGTCCAGCGGTTCGAGCGGCTCGGACGACGGCTCGCCCACGGTCAGCGTCGACCCGCCCGCGGCGTCGAACGAGACCCGCACCGCGATCTTGGTCAGCTCACCGGTCTTGCGGCTGCGCTGCCGCGCGATGAACAGGATCTCCTCCAGCCCGGCACCGGCCGTCGTCGGCAGCACGCGCCCGGCGATCATCTGCAACTCGGCGCGGGTGATGTCGCTCGGCGGCCAGACGTAGACCACGATCCGGTTGGTGTTGAAGCGCTTGTTCGACGGCCGCTGCGCCTGCGCGCGCCGGATCGAGTCCAGGCACATCGCCACGGTGTCCTCGGCGGTGGGCAGCGCGACCAGCCGGCCGTCCTGCTCGCGCAGCTCGGTCAGGTCGCGGACCTGCGCGAAGGCCACGAGCCGGTCGTCGGAGGGGTTCTCCCGCGCCACGCACTGGAACAGGTAGACCTCCTCGTCGGAGGACGGCACCCGGGTGAGGTCGAACTTGCGCAGCCGCTCCAGCTGCATCCGCTGCGCGATGTAGGGGTGCAGGCCGCGGATCAGCCGCTCCTCGGTCATCCCGGCGGTGGACGGGCGGAACGTGAAGTGGTGGTGCATCACCGCGCCGCCGCTGCCCGCGACGGTGGCGGTCACCCGGCGGACCTGGTTGGGCAGCGTGAACGCGCCGACGACCTCGGCCAGCTCCGCCGCCATCGCCTCCGAGTCCTGGGGCTGGTTCTCCCAGGCCAGGTAGATGTCGGCGTCGATGGCGTGCTCGCCGTCCGCGAGTTCGGCCAGCCCGCGCAGCGCGCTGCCCAGCGCGTCGAAGGCGACCGCCGTGGACACCACCGACGAGTCGGCCCGCTCGGCGACGACGAAGGTGCAGCCGGAGACCTCGTTGCGGCGCACCAGGGTGAGGCCCTTGTTGCCGTAGTACCGGCGGGTCAGCACCTCCAGCATGATCGCGTTGTCGAGGTCGGCGCGGATCAGCCGCTGGCCGAGCAGGCGCACCAGCGGTTCGGTGCTGCGCACCATCTCGGCGATCCGGTCGGCGCGGTCGGCCGCGTCCGGGTTGGCGTCGAGGTGGCGCAGGTGCTTGCGGACGTCGGCGTACACGCGGGCCCGGTTGCGGCGCAGCAGCGGCCGGCCGAACCAGGCGAACACCACGCCCCGGGCGAGGTCGGCGACCACCGGGAAGCGCACCTGGGTGGCGGCGACCAGGCGCTCCAGGGCGAGACCGGCGGTCTCCCGCAGCGCCTCGTCCGGCGGCAGTTCGCGCAGCCAGGCGCGCAGCAGCGTGGTCACGACGGTCGCGTCGGTGGCCGCGCGCTGCTGGGCCAGGAAGATCCGGAACACCGCGGCTTCCAGCTCCGGCGAGCGCTCCAGCTCGGTGACGCCGTAGTGGCCGAGCGCCTTGGCGAGCTTGGCCTGGAACGACTCCGGCAGGCCGGCGCGCTCCACGTCGAGGCTCTGCAAGTAGGTGTGGAAGTACTCGCGGGCGCTGTGCACGTGCCCTTCGCCCGGCCCGGCCTCCTCGCCCGCCGGCCGGTTGCGGCTCAGCTCGGCGAGGTCGGCGAACACCGCGACGAGTTCCAGTTCCTCGGCGGGCGGGCGACGGCCGTCGTCGCCGGCGGCCCGGCGCGCGGCGAGGTAGTCCGCCAGCACGCGGCCCTCGTCGTGCGGGTCGACGTCGAAGCCGAGCAGCAGGCTGCGCAGGTCCTCCTGGCCGCGCGAGACGCGCTCCCGCGCGGAGACCTCGCCCGCCGCCGGCAGGTCGAGTTCGACCGACGTCCCGGTCGCGGCCTCCTCGGCGTCGGCGTCGGCGATCGGCTCCAGCCGCAGCAGCGGCGCGCCGGTCTCGACCTGGCTGCCGACCGAGACCACGCACTCCTTGAGCCGGGCCTTGAACGGTGCGCGCAGCACCGTCTCCATCTTCATGCTCTCCAGCACCAGCACCGGCGCGCCGGCCTCGACCTCCGCGCCGACGGCCAGCGGCGTGGCGACGACCAGCGCGGGCGCGGGCGAGCGGACCACGCCGCCCTCGTCCCGGCTGACCCGGTGCGTGACGCCGTCCACCTCGACCAGGTGCACCGACCCGAACGTGTCGGTGAGCAGCCGGTACCGGGTGCCGTTGACCACGATCCGGCCGGTGTGCCGGTCGAAGCGCTCCAGTTCGACGTCGGCCAGGCGGGTGTCGTCGCCGGCTTCCACGCCGACCCGGAACCGGTGCGCGCCGACCCGGGCGACCCGCACCCGGTAGTCCGCGCCGCGCAGCTTGAGGTCCAGCGGCCGGCCGCTCTCGTGCCGGACCTGCGGGCGTCCGCCGAACGCGGTGGACAGCAGCCGCTGCCGCTCGACGCGCTCCTCCTCCTCGTACGCCTCGATGGCGGCGGCCACCAGCGCGACGGCGGAGTGCCGGTGCGAGACCAGCCGGCCCTCGGCGCGGACCCGGTCGATCCAGCCGGTGTCGGCGCTGGCGTCGATCACCTCGGGCTGGTCGAGCAGGTCGAGCACGAAGCTCTTGTTGGTGGCGCCGCCCTCGATGATCACGGTGGTCTGCGCCATGGCCCGGCGCAGCCGGCCGAGCGCCTCGTCCCGGTCCCGGCCGTGGGCGATGATCTTGGCGATCATCGAGTCGAAGTCGGCGGGGATGGTGTCGCCCTCGCTGACCCCGGTGTCCACCCGGATGCCGGGCCCGGCGGGCAGGTCCAGCCGGGCGATCCGGCCGGGCGAGGGCGCGAAGTCGCGGTCGGGGTCCTCGGCGTTGAGCCGGGCCTCGATGGCGTGCCCGCGCTCGACCGGCGGCGCGCCTTCCAGCCGACCGCCCGAGGCGACCCACAGCTGGGCCTTGACCAGGTCGAACCCGGTGGTGGACTCGGTGATCGGGTGCTCGACCTGGAGCCGGGTGTTGACCTCCAGGAACGCGAACAGCCGGTCGCCCGGGTGGTAGAGGAACTCGACGGTCGCCGCGCCCCGGTAGCCGACCGCGACGGCCAGCCGCTCGGCGGAGGTCTTCAGCTCGGCGGTCTGCTCCGGGCCGAGCACCGGGGAGGCGGACTCCTCGATGACCTTCTGGTTGCGCCGCTGCACCGAGCAGTCGCGCACGCCCAGCGCCCACGCCGTGCCCTGGCCGTCGGCGATGACCTGCACCTCGACGTGCCGCGCACCGGTGACCAGGCGCTCCAGGAACACCACGCCGCTGCCGAACGCCCGCGCGGCCTCCTGGCTGGTGCGTTCGTAGGCATCCGCCAACTCGGCCTCGTTGGTGATCACCCGGATTCCGCGCCCGCCGCCGCCCGCGGTGGCCTTGAGCATGAGCGGGTAGCCGATCCCGGCGGCCGACTCGATCGCGGCCTCCAGCGACTCGACCGCGCCCCGGCTCCACGGCGCGACCGGCACGCCGACCTCCTCGGCGATCAGCTTCGCGCCGATCTTGTCGCCGAGCTTGCGCATGGCGTCGGGGCTGGGCCCGACGAAGGTCACGCCGACCTTCTCGCACAGCTCCGCGAACGCCGGGTCCTCGGCGACGAAGCCCCAGCCGACCCACGCGGCGTCGGCACCGGTCTCGACCAGGGCGCGTTCGAGCACCTTGAGGTCGAGGTACGGGCGCGCGGACGCGGGACCGAGGTCGTAGGCGATGTCCGCCTCGCGCACGAATGTGGCCGTGCGGTCGACATCGGTGTGCAGCGCTACCGTTTCGATCGTGGTGTTGGTCTCCGCGGCCAGGTCCCTGACCGCGTGGATGAGCCGCATGGCGGCCTCACCACGGTTGACGATGACGACACGACTGAACACCGAACGAACCCTCCTGTTGACTGTGCGCACCCTCTTGGGGCGCCCCCACCGCGCCTGTACAGCCTTGCCTCTACTGGCCAGTAGGGGAATGTCGCAGAGGAAGCATGACACGGCTCCGCATTTGTGGAGAACGTCCAAAAGCCCAGGTGCGCGGATGCCTCGGTTTGGGATACGAGCCGAAGATCAGGGTGTGACCTGCGCAATAGCCCGCTCCGGGCTCGCGCGCCCCCGCCGTGCGGGGGTCACGAAGGTCACCTGGTCGCGCGACACGCGCGCGGTGCGCGCGCGCCCTCAACCGCCACCGAACCCGTCCGGCCACCCCACCTGGTCGGCGAGACCGGCGCTCTCCATCGCCCAGCGCAACCGCCAGACCAGCCCCGGGTCCCGCTCGACGAGACGACCGAGGTCGACCTGCGAGTTCAGGAACTGCGCCGGATCGCGCAGCACTCGCAGCCTCTCCCACGCCTCGGCCGCCCGTCCCATCTCCACCAACCTGACGATCGCTCGTACCCCGAGCACCGGGACTTCCTCCTCCAGCGCGGTGGAGAGCACGTCCTCCAGGGCAACGAAGCCCCTCGTGCTGCCGGATCGCGAGATGACGTTCAACACCACTTCCATCGCCGGCTCCAGCGTCTGCGGTCCCATCACGCAGGCATGAACCACAGCGAGTTGGGTCCTGACCGGAACGTCCTGGTCGCTGACGAGTTGCCGGAGAACAGCCGCATCCAGAACACCCGGGCTCGGCTGACTTGCCGGGGCGTCCACGTACTCCTCGTACGCCGCATGACGCGTTTCCGCCGATTCGGCGCTCAGCAACTTCATGAACAGGTGCGCCCGGGACACCATCCCCAGACCGTCGACACGGGAAACGTGGGTGAACGCCAACCCCTCGCGCTGGGCCAGTGGCTCCAGAGCGTGCTGGAACAGGTCTTGGTGCGGATCGCACTGCAAGTACGTCGCCCGCCGGTACTTCTCCACGTCGTCGTAAACCACCGCGTGGACATCGCCGCCATCGCCGGCGAAACGCGCCGTCACCTGCTCGCCCGACGCCAGCGACACCGAGTTCAGCTCGACCACGGGCCAGGTGCGGTCGACCGTCAACGCCGCGACCACGCCGTTCCACTCCTCGTAGGTGAGCTGTGATCGCCACAGCTGCGCGAGCCTGCGCCATTCGTCCGACGGTTGTCCACCGGGCAGGTCGTCCGGCGTCAGCGGTCCTCCGACGATCACGAGAAGCAGCACGAGATTCGCGGTGTAGGCCGCGATCCTCGTCGGCACGGTCAAGCGACGCGGCTCGTACGGGACGACCGAAGGCCGGGGGTATTGGGCCGCCGCCAACAATCCGACCAGCGCGCGCCGCAGGATCTCCCGATCACCCGCCGGGAGTTCCGCGAACAACTCCAACAAGAACCCCACCACCGCCGCGCGCGTGGTCACCGGCGCGAACGACAGCAACGAGTACACCGTGTCGTCGTCAACGGCCGTCCGGCCCCCGAAGTGCGCTTCGGCGGCGGCCCGCTCCCGGGCGACCAGGTCGCACAACACCCGGTGCACGAGCCTGGCCACCAGGTACTCGCCGAACGTGGCGTGCAGGAATTCGTAGGTCTGCAACACCTCGCCCTCACGCGCCGCCCGAGCTTCGTGGATGAAGAAGAACCGGCCCACCACCAGTTCGGCGGCGCTGAGCCGGCGGCGCGTCCCCGGTTCGGCGACGACTCCCCGGTCCGGCAGCAGGTTCGCCAGGTCGCGGTCGAGATCGGCCTCGCCGACCCACTGCGCGCCCCGGTTGAACATCGCGAACGCCACCACGGACAGCCGCACCAACTCGTCGTTCACCCCGTGCACGACCTCGCGCCGGTCCGCGCCGGGGATCTCCCGGACGACTTCCCGCCGGGCGAACCGCGTGATCAGCTCCTCGTACAGCTGCGCGTGCCCCAGCGTGGCGTGCTCGCGCTGGAGCGGGTTCCCCTCGGCGTCGTAGAGGGCGAGCATGAACAGCAGCAACGGCTGGCGCGCCAGGTCGTCGTGCTCCAGCGCGACCTCCGCCGTCAGCGGGGACAGCGACCGGTCCGGGTAGTAGGCGCTGTTCGTCTCGTTCCACACGTCGAGCCACGCCCGGACCTGGTCGTCCTGGAACGGCTCCAGCCGCAGCACGATGCTCTCCTCGGGCACCGTCGCCCGGTCGGCGACGGCGGTCCGGCTGGTCACCAGCACGATCACCGACCGGCCCTGGTCGTGCTCGCGGCGCTGGAACTCGCGGATCTTGACCAGGTAGTCGGTGCGGCTGACACCGGTCGCCTGGAGCAGTTCGTCGAACCCGTCGAGCATGACGACCGGGACGGCGCGGCCGGCGGCGCGCGTCAACGCGGGCCAGTCCAGCCGTTCACCGGTCAGGTCCCTGATCGCGTGCTCCACCTGGGACTGGAGGTCGGCCTCGACGGGCGCCTCCCGCAGCACGACCCGGATCGGCAGGAAGTCGCGCGGGGGCAGCAGCGCGGCCAGCATCTTGGTGAGCACGGACTTGCCCGATCCCGGCTGCCCCAGGACCACCAGCGGCGCGCGGGTCGCCTGCGAGGAGGCGAAGTAGCCGGCCAGGTAGCCCTGGACGTCGGTGCGCACCGGGTGCCGCGCCCACCACAAGTCGCTGCCGAGGCCGGTGCCGCCGTCCGCACCGGCCTCGGCGACCCGGAACACCGGTGCCACGTAGGCGCTGCCCAACGTCGGGATGGTCAGGCCGTGCGGCAGGTCGCCGGACTCGACCAGCGGCCGGTCGAGGGCGGCGCGGTGGGCCTTGGCGAGGCTCTGGCGGCGCTCGTCGGGCGCGGTGTGGCCCGCGACGCTCGCCAGCAGGTCGTGCAGGTGGTCCAGCTTCAACCGGGTGGCCGCCTGGTCCTTCTTGGCCGTCCACACCGCGAATTCCGGGCAGTCCCGCTCAAGCTGCGAGTAGAGCTGTTCGTAGTGCACGACCGCGCGCGGCGGAACGGTCTTCGTGATCGTGGCGCGGAGCCGTTCCCGGTCACGCGCGGAGAGCTGGTCCTCCACGTCGAGGCCCAGGATGAAGTCGGCGAGCACGACGGCGGTGAGTGTGAAGCACTCGGTGACGTGGTCGATCAGCACCTCGTAGGGGGTCTGCGGACCGGGCAACGGGAGGGCGTCGACCAGCAGCGCCTCGACGGCCGTGGCCGTCCTGGAGTCGGCCGGGCGCCCGCCGGTGAACAGGGTGATCTGCTCGGACCTGGTGATCTTGAGCTGCTTCAGGTCCACCGGCAGGTCGACGTCGTCCAACGCCTCGAACAGCGCGGTGATCAGCACGATGCTGTGCGCCGCCTCCAGCAGCCGGGTGCGGTCGACCCGGTGCAGGCCCTTCACGCGGTCGCGCAGCGACGACACGGCGGCCTTGCCCAGGCGGGCCACCTCGATCCGGGCGTCGAGCAGCTCGATGCCGCCCGTGGCGAGCACACCGACCGCGGACAGCCGTTCGACGAGGGTGGTCAGCACGCTGTCGCCACCGAGCAGCGTCACCGCGTCGTTGTAGGAGAAGCCTCGGCGCATCGGAGCAGTCTGGCCGGATTCGCCCCGAGGTGGTCCGCAAAAACCGCGCGGCGGGCCGACCCGACGGCGGCACCGGTGTCCGCTCAGGAGTTCGCCGCCGCCACCAGGGCGTCCACGGCGGCCTGGTCGAGCGGGCCGCCGGGCAGCAGCCGGGCCACCCGGTCCAGCGGCATCGCGGCGGCGATGGTGAGCAGGTTCGGGTCGACCGACGGCGACCCGGACGGGCCGGCCAGCGCTTCGGCGAGCAGCCGCGAGCCGCGCGGGTCGGCGAACCACTCGCCGAGGCTGGACTGCGCGGTGAGCGGCAGGCGCGCGTCGTCGCCCGCCACCTCGACCACCACCGTCGTGCGCAGGTCGCGGGAGGACGCGCCGACCGCCACGTGGTGCGGCCCGCCCTCGACCACCCACCGGCCGAGCTTGAGGTCCCAGTGCGCGAGGTCGTCCCGGGCGACGTCCAGCACCACCTCGACGGTCCGCCCGGCCTCGATCGGGACGTTCGCGAACGCCTTCAGCTCGCGCGGCGCGCGCCGGACCCGGGAGCCCGGCCGGCTCACGTACACCTGCACGACCTCGCGCCCCTCGCGGGCTCCGGTGTTGGTCACCTCGACCCGCACCCGGATCCCGGTGTCATCGGCGGTCGCGGTGGCGGTGCCGTACTCGAAGGTGGTGTAGGACAGGCCGAACCCGAACGGGTAGGCCACGTCCTGCTCGCGCGCGTCGAACCCCCGGTAGCCGACGTGGATGCCCTCGCCGTAGCGCAGGTGCCCGTCGGTACCCGGCAGGTCCAGGTAGGACGGGTGGTCGGCGGTCCGCAGCGGGATCGTCTCGGCGAGCCGGCCGGACGGGTTGACCAGCCCGAACAGCACGTCGGCGAGCGCGCTGCCGCCCGCCTGGCCCGGCAGCCAGCTCTCCAGCACCGCGGCCACGTCCGCGTCCCACGGCGTCGTGCGCACCACGCCGCCGTTGCACAGCACGACGACCGTGCGCGGGTTGGCCGCCGCGACCTCGCGGACGAGTTCCAGCTGGTCGGCGGGCAGGTCGAGGGTCGTGCGGTCCAGGCCCTCGGTCTCCTCGGGCGTGCCGAGGAACACCAGCGCGACGTCGCTGTCCCGCGCCGCCGCCACCGCGTCGGCGATCAGCCGCTCGTCGCGCCCGTCGCCGCCGTAGCCGGGCGCGAACCGGACCGGTGCCGACGTGGCGGTGGCGATGCAGGTCAGCGGGTCGTCCAGCCTGGTCGGCGTGATGGTCGAGCTGCCGCCGCCCTGGTAGCGGGGCGTGCGGGCGTACTCGCCGACCACCGCGACCGACGTGCCGACGACCGGCAGCGGCAACACCCCGCCGTCGTTCTTGAGCAGCACCGCGCCGCGCGCGGCGATCTCCCGCGCCAACGCGTGGTGGGCGTCGACGTCGTACTCCCCCGCCTCCCGTGCACCGGCACGTCGGACCAGGTCACGCACCCGCTGCGCGGCCGTGGCGAGCGCTTCCGGCGCCAGCTCGCCCGCAGCGACCGCCTCGACCAGGGCGCGGTCGCCGTCGTCGTCGGGTCCGGGCATGGTCAGGTCGAGGCCGGCCGCGACGGACGCGACCCGGTCGACCACCGCGCCCCAGTCCGACACCACCAGGCCGTCGAACCCCCACTCGCCGCGCAGCACGTCGGTGAGCAGGAAGCGGTTCTGGCTCGCGTGCACGCCGTCGACCCGGTTGTAGGAGCACATCACCGTCCACGGCCGCGCGTCGCGCACGACCCGGTGGAACGCGCTCAGGTACAGCTCGCGCAAGGTGCGTTCGTCCAGGTCGGCGCTGACCGTCATCCGGTCGGTCTCCTGGCTGTTGGCCGCGAAGTGCTTCACCGACGCGCCCACGCCCCGGCTCTGCACGCCGCGCACCCACGCGGTCGCCAGCACGCCGGTCAGCAGCGGGTCCTCGGAGAAGTACTCGAAGTTGCGCCCGCACAGCGGGCTGCGCTTGAGGTTGACGCCCGGCCCGAGCAGCACCGCCACGTCCGACGCCCGCGCCTCGTCGCCCAGCGCCTCGCCCATCCGGCGCAGCAGGTCCGGGTCCCAGGTCGAGGCCGTGGTCACGGCGGGCGGGAAGCACGTCGCGGGCCGCCCGGTCAGCGGGTCGCCGGGGGTGGCGGCCACCCGCACGCCGTGCGGCCCGTCGGTCAGGGTGATCGCCGGGGTCCCGGCGACCGCGCCGGCGTGCCAGAAGTCGACGCCGCTGGTGAGCGCGGCCTGCTCGGCGTGCGGAGTCATGCGGCAACCCTTCGCCGTTGCGCGGTGCCTACCGGTTGGCGACAGTCGGTAACCTAACTCCGGTCCGCGGGGTGCGCACGAGATGCCGGTTCAGGACATCCGGAGCTGGTCACGCAGGGTGCGGGCGACGTGCGCCATCAGCGCTTCCGCGCCGGGCTGCACGACGGCCGGCACGCTCGACTCGGTGAACGCGGCCACCGCGTACGCCTGCCCGTCCGCGTGCTCCACGACGCCGGCTTCGTGCCGCAGGTTGAGCAGCGTGCCGGTCTTGGACGACCAGCGCGACGCGTCGGAGACGAAGTCCGGGGCCAGGCGCTGGCGCAGCAGGTTGTCCCCCATCAGGCCGCGCACCCGCTCGGCCACCGCCGGGTCGATCGTCGTCGGCCGCCACAGCCCGCGCAGCAGGTCCGCGAACGCCCGCGCCGACCCGGTGTTGGCCAGGCTGATGTCGAGCTGGGGCACCGGGTGGCCCTGCCCGGCGGTGCCCGCCGTGATCGCCAGCGAGTGGGCCAGGTGCGCCTCGGGCGGCGCGAACCGCTCGGCCGGGGTGTCGGTCAGGTCCGCCATCAGGTGGCGGACCGCGATGCCGTCGTAGCCGAGCCGGCGCAGCTCGGCGGTCACCGAGGCGGGCGGGGTCAGCGCGAACAGGGCGTCGGCGGCGATGCTGTCGCTGATCGCCGTGCTCAGGTAGAGCAGGTCGGCCAGCGCGATCGTGGCCGGGTGCCGGAACCGGGCCAGCCCGGTCGGCCCCGGCACGGTGCTGCGGCCCGGCTGGACGGTGATCGGCATCGCCTCGTCCAGCTCGCCGCGCGCGACGCGTTCCAGCGTGGCGACCGCGAGCGGCACCTTCACCAGGGACGCGACCGGGAACTCCACGTCCGCGTCGATCCCGAGTTCGTCCCCGGTGTCGAGGTCGCGGACCAGGAACGACCCGCGCAGCCCGCCGGCCGCCAACGCCTCGCGCGCGTCGCGCACCACCTTCGCCGTCGCCGTCACCCCGCACCCGCCCCGTCGTCCACGGCACCGAGACAAGCACCGATCAGCGCCGCCGGCAGGGCGCGGATCCGCTGGACGTCCTCGCGCGAGCGCGCCGTGACGTCGTAGCCGCGCGCCAGGGTCAGCTCGCCGATCGGCCGCCAGTGCAGGCCCAGCTCGGTGGCCTGGCCCGGCGAGCAGAGCAGCAGGTCGGCCGACCCGAGCACCTCGGCGGTGGCGGCGACCAGCGAGTCCGCCGCGACGACCTGGGCCGGGAGCAGGCCGACGGCGTCCCGCAGCCGGGTGACCCGGTCGCGGACGTGCGGCACGTCGTCCTCGGCGTGGATCCAGACCCGCCGCCGCGCGCCCCGGGCCGCCCGGCCCGCGCGCAGCGTCTCCAGGTAGAGCGCGGACGTGCCGTCCGCGTCGGTCCGGGCGGCCAGGCCCAGCGGCACCCGCCAGACGCCGTCGTCCGGCGGCACCGCGACCAGGGCCGCGCGCACCTCCAGCGTGCGGGCGAGTTCGGCGCGCTGCCCGGAATCGGCCTGGCGCAGGTCCAGGGTCAGGCCGTGCCCGCGCGCGGCGGCGACCAGCCGGGCCAGCCGGTGCGGCGCGCACACGGCGGGCACGGCCAGCCGGAACGGCCGCAGCCTGGCCTGCTCGGCGTCGTGCTCCAGCGCCTCGGCCAGTTCGACCAGCCGGCGCGCGGACGGCAGCATCTCGCGGCCGAACGGCGTCAGCGCGACGCTGCGCGACGACCGGGTGAGCAGCCGCGCGCCGAAGTACTTCTCCAGCGCCGCGATCCGCCGGCTGGCCACCGACTGCGGGATCCGCGCCACCGACGCGCCGACCGTGAAGCTGCCGTGCCCGCTCACGGCGACGAAGGCCCGACAAGCCGCGACGACGTCCACGCCGGACATCATATGCCGGATCGGCATCGATCCGGCGGTTCGCGTCTTGGACGCGATGCACCGCAGGCTGGGAGGCTGTCCGGGGACAGACCGCAGATCGGGGGATTTCGTGGAAAGCCGCCAACCGGCGCGCGGGGACGGGCCGACGGGGTTCGAGATCGGCGTCGCCGTGCTGATCGCCGGCGTGGCCGGGGTCCTCGGGGCCGTGCTGTTCGGCTTCGAGGTGTTCGCCATCGCGCTGTTCCTCGTGCCCGTCGTGGGTCACGTCGTCGGGCCAGTGCTGCTCGCCGGCATGGCGGGCGCGGGCGTGTGGTGCGCGGTGCGGCGTCGCCGGTCGTGGCGCGGCTTCGGCGTCGGCCTGGTGATCGGGTGGGTGCTGCTGGCGGTCTGGACGTCCGGCGCGACGGTCGGCCTGGCCCCGTTGTTCCGCGACTGACCAGGGCCTCTTCCCGAACCCGGTCCACTCCTACTCGCCCAGGGGGCACATCATCGCACCGATCACCCGCCGCGCCCTGCTCGGGACGGCACTGCTGTCACTGGCCGCGTGCACCGCCGGGGAGCAGCCGCGTCCATCCGGGACGTCCACTCCGGCCGGAACGCCCGCCCCGACCACGACCCCGTCACTCGTGCCGCCCGACGGCCGGTGGGAGGAGCTGGAACGCAAGTACGGCGCGCGGTTGGGCGTCTACGCCGTCGCCACCGGGTCCGGGACGACCATCGACCACCGCGCGGACGAGCGGTTCGCGTTCTGCTCGACGTTCAAGGGCTTGGCGGCGGCGGCCGTGCTCCAGCGCAACCCCTTGGCGCACCTGGACACCGTCGTCACCTACACCGCAGCGGACCTGATGAAGAGTTCCACGATCACCCGCGAGCACGTGGCGACCGGGATGACGATCCGCGAGCTGTGCGACGCCGCCGTCCGCTACAGCGACGGCACGGCCGGCAACCTGCTGCTGCGCGACGTGGGCGGGCCGGCCGAACTCACCGCGTTCCTGCGCGGCCTGGGCGACGACGTGACCCGCATGGACCGCACCGAGCCCGGCATCGTGGAGGCCACGCCGGGTGATCTTCGCGACACCACGTCGCCGCGGGCGATCGGGACGGACTACCGGCGGATCGTGCTGGGCGACGTGCTGCCCGACGACAAGCGCGCGTTCCTGCGCGACCTGTTGGCGCGCAACACGACCGGCGACCGGCGCATCCGCGCGGGCGTGCCGGGCGGGTGGGCGGTGGCCGACAAGACCGGGTCCGGCTTCCACGGCACGGTCAATGACATCGGACTCGTCTGGCAACCGAACGCCGCCCCACTCGTCATATCCGTCATGTCCAGTAAACCGGCTCAGGACGCGGAGTACGACGAGGCGCTCATCGCCGAGACCGCGGCGCACGTCGTGGAGGTGTTGACATGACACCGCGCGAGGTCGTCGGCGATCGGGGGGTCCGATGCGCCTGTGGGTGGTGATCGCGCTGGTGGTGGTGCTGATCGGGGCCGGGGCGGCGGGAGGTCTGGGGCTGACCGGCCGGTTGGAGTTCGTCCCGGACCCGGCCCCCGGGCGGCCGTCGGCGATCCTGGAGGAGATCCCCGGCCCCGAGACCGGTCCGGTGTGCGCGGTCGACGGGCGGTACGTGGACGAGCCCGCCACCGGCCTGCACCCCGAGGTCCACGCCGCGTGGCAGCGCCTGGTCGAGGCGGCCGGCGGCAAGGGGATCCGGCTGTGCCTCAACGACGGCAAGCGCAGCAACGGCCAGCAGCAACGGGAGTTCGACGCGTCGGTGCGGCAGCTCGGGTCGCCGGAGCTGGCCGCGAAGTACGTCCTGCCGCCGGAGAAGTCCATGCACGTCAAGGGACGCGCGGTGGACATCCAGCCGCAGGACTCGGCGATCTGGGTCGAGCGCAACGCGGTCGCCCTGGGCTGGTGCCGCCGCTACGACAACGAGTACTGGCACTTCGAGTACTCCCCGTCCTACACCTCCGGCTGCCCCGCGCTGCTCCCCAGCGCGATCGGCTCCTGATCCTCGCGCACGGCGTCCACTGCGGACCGTCCCGGTCGCCCGCGCGGTGAGCGGGGAAGGGGCCACAGCGCCGCGCGACGGCACGTCCACCGCGCGGCGCACGTGGTCAGCCGAGCAGGGCGGCGCCCGGCGCGTCGGGGTCGGTGGTGGTGAACAGCTCCTGGATGGCCGCGCGGAACTCGGTGAAGTCGATCACGCCGTCGCCGTTGACGTCGATCCGCTCGAACGCCGCGCCGGCGATGTCGGTGCCGACGTCCGCCGAGGTGTACAGGTCGACGTACTCGTCCCGGTCGATCAGGCCGTCGCCGTCCCGGTCCAGGACGTCGAACACGGCCCTGGCCACGGAGGACACCGACTCCTCCAGGTAGTCCGGGTTGCCGACCAGCCCGCGCCCGGTGGCCGCCACGAACTCCTCGCGGCCGACCCGGCCGTCCCCGTCGAGGTCGGCGTCCCGGGCCAGCTGCGCCCACCACTCGCCGAACGCGGTGGTGATGCCCTTCCGGCGCGCCTGCTCCGCACCGGGCACCAGGCGCGCGGCCACCTGTTCGGCCAGGACGGTGAAGTCGTCCGCCGAGACGACGCCGTCCCGGGTCACGTCGAGCACGTCGAAGATCTTGCCGAGGTTGTCGTCCTGGATACCGGAACCACTGGTCACAGAAGCCTCCAGATCGTGGATTCTGCTTGGGAGTAAACCGGTTGCGACGGTCGGCGGGCCAGGGTGATTCCGGAGTGCACGCGTTCGGCCGAACCGCGCTCGCGCAACCGGCACCCGGCGGTGCCGCGTTCACCGGTCCGGCGCAGCCCGCCACCCCGAACGGCGGTCGAGCACCCCTCGCGTCCGGATGTCCCGCTCGCCTTGGAACAGCATCGGTCCACGACGGACGGGGCGGGGGCGCGCGCCCCCGCCCCGTCCGTCCGAAGCGGCCTCAGGGCCGGTCGGCCACGGCCGTCAGCCCGAGATCCGGTAGGCGTGGATGACGGTCACCTCGCCGGTGTTGCCCGCCGCGTCGGTCGTCTTCGCGCGCAACGACGCGAACTTCGCGCCCGCGACGTGCCGCACGAGCGCCGTGCCGCCGACGACCGGCACCTTGCGCCAGGTCGCCCCGTCGTCGAACGACGCCTCGACCTCGGTGCCGGTGACCTTCGGCGTGCCGGGCTGCTGCTCGACCTTCACCGGCACCGGCCACACCCCGCCGCACGCCGCGTTGTCTGCGTCGAGCCTGGGCAGGAACCGCACCACCGACATCGGCAACACCTGATCGGCCACGCGCGCCGACCGGAACGTCCACACACCACTGGTCCTCGTCGAGAGGTCCGACTCGGCGTGGGTCTGCTCGACCTCGACCCGGTAGCCGCCCTCGGCTTCCGGGACCCGGAAGCCGGCCGTCGACAAGGCTTCCTCGCCGACCTTCACCCCGTCGCGGAACAGCCTGATCCGGCTCGCCGCGAACGGCCGGGCGCCGTCGCCGCCGTTGGCGTCGGCGTACATCGGCACGCGGACGCCGATGTCGTCACCGCGCCGGGTCAACCCCCGGTCCGATGTGGACGGTCCGAACACGGCGGCGTTGAGCGTCTGCTCGTAGGACCTGCCGGGTTTCGTGGCACGCGACGGCGCGGTCAGCACGACCTCGGTGCTCCCCTCGGCGGACCACTGCTCGAAGTTCCACCGCCACTTGACGCCGTCCCCGGCGGTGACCAGGTCGACCAGCCGGGTGCCCGCAGGCACCGGCGAACTCCAGCCGCGACTGCCGATCTGCTCGGGCAGCACGCCCAGCCGGTACTGCTTCCCGGACCCGCCGGGCCGCACCACGGTGGTCACCTCGGCCAGCTCGGACCTCTTCGCGGTGCGGGTGTAGCCGACCGGCACGCCGCCGCGCTCCTGCCAGAGCAGCCGGTAGGTCACCGGGGTCCCGTCCGCGCGCGGCGTGCCGGTGAGCTGCGTGCCGAACGAGGTGGTGAAGTCCGCCGAGCCCGGTCCGACCTGCCCGGTGAACACCTTGCCGCCGAACCCCGCGCCGAGCCACGTCGCGAAGGCCGCCGACCGGCCCGCCTCCGGCGCGGTGAACACCACGTAGCCGGCCCGCTCCCGCGCCGCCGGGTCCGGGCCGGCCAGCGTGACGGGTTTGGCGGCGCGCGCGTCGAACACCGCCCGCGTGTCCCGGTCCAGCACGAGTTTCGGCTGCGCGATCAGCGCCTGCTCGCGGTCGGGACCCATCACGCTCGCGTACACCCGGTACTCGCCCCTGGGCAGGCGCAGCGTCTTCGGCTGGTTCGAGCCACCGTCGTCGAGCCGCTTGCGCCCGGTGGCCACGTCCACGATCGTCGTGCGGTAGTAGTCGGTCGGCTGCCCGTCGAAACCGAGGTGGCTGATCGTGTAGTCGTAGCTCTCGGCCTCCCGGGTGAACCCGACCAGCGTCCGCAGGTCCGCCCCGCCGGACGCGACCACCGCGCCGGTGTAGCGCCCGTCCGGCGCGGACACCGCGGTGTTCGCGGTGACGGTCGTCGTCGCCTCGCCGCCGGCCGGCACGGTCACCCTGGCCGGCGTCGCGGTGACCATCCCCGCCGGGGCCGCGCCGCCCGGCCCCCGGACGTCCACCGCGACGTCGAGCACCACCGGCTCGGTGCCGGAGTTGCGGTAGGTCACCGTGCGGGTGAGCACCGCGTCGTCCTCGTGCGGCCACCGCTGGAGGCCGAAGTCGACGTTGCCCGGTTCGGCGACGACCCGCTGCGCCAGCGCCCGGGGCACGTCGACCCGGCCGAAGCCCTGGTCGGTCACCGCGAGCGCCGGGTTGGCGGCGGCGGACGCCGTGATGGTCGCCTTGATCCGCTCGCCCGACCAGTCCGGGTGCAGTTGCTTGAGCAGGGCGGCGACCCCGGCGACGTGCGGCGTGGCCATCGACGTGCCGGTCATCGCGCGGTGCTCGGCCGTGCCCGCCTTGGCGGCCACGATGTCCACACCGGGAGCCGTGACGTCCGGCTTCACCGCGCCGGTCGCGGTCGGGCCGCGCCCGGAGAACGGCGCGATGTCGTCGGACCGGTCCACCGCGCCCACGCTCAGCGCGCGCTCCGCGCTGCCCGGCGAGTGGATCGTGCCCGGCGCCGCACCTTCGTTGCCCGCGGCGGCCACGAACAGGATCCCCTTCTCCGCGGAGAGCCGGTTGACCGCCTCCTCCAACGGGTCGACCTCCGGGGTGTCGGTGTCGCCCAGGCTCAGGTTGACGATCTGCGCGCCCTCGTCGGCGGCCCACTGCATCCCGGCGAGGATCGCCGAGTCCGAGCAGCCGCCGAACGCGGCCACGCAGACCTTGCCGTCGAGCAGCCGGGCCTCCGGCGCGACACCCCGGTACCGCTCGCCCCGGCCGGCGATCGTGGACGCGACGTGCGTGCCGTGGCCGGCGGTGTCGGTGGTGTCCGGGTCGTCGGTGAAGTTCCGCTCGGCGACCTGGCTGCCGACCAGGTCCGGGTGCCGCTCGTCGACGCCGGTGTCCAGCACCGCGACCGTCACGCCCCGGCCGGTGAGCCCGGCCTGCCACGCGGCCGGCGCGCCGATCTGCCTGGTGCTCCGGTCGAGCGCGAGCCGTCGGCGCCCGTCCAGCCACACCTTCTCGACGGCACCGCCGCGCAGCGTTTCCCACGCGCCGCCGGACTTGTCCGCGGTGGCGGCCACCACGCCCACGGCGGGCAGCCGAGCCTCGACCGACAGCGCGCCGATCTCGGCCCGCGCGCCCGCCGCCGGGCGCACGATCACCGGCACGGTGGACCGCCGCGCGTCGTCGTAACCGGACTCCACCAACGACGTCACGTCGAACAGCCGCCGGTCCAGCCGGCCCCCGGCCACCAGCGCGGCGGCGTCGCCCGGCACGGCGAACTGGTGCCCGTCCTCCTGGTAGACGTCGACGGGCACGTCCGCACGGCCCGCGCCGGGCTCGTACGAGACGATCCGGTCACCGGCCGACACCACCCGGTCGCCGGTGATCAACGTGACGGTGTGGCGCTGCGGCCCCGTCTCCGCCGCCGGCTCGCCGGCGGGCTCCGCCCGTGCCGACGACAGCCCACCGGCCACCAGACCGGCCGAGACGACGAGCGCGACGATCCTCTTGTGCCCTCTGCGATCCGGACCTGCTTGACCCACCCAGTGCCTCCCTGTGTTCCCCTCGCTGCGGCACAGGCGACCGTATTGGCCGACGGCACCGGCCCCCTCGTCCGATGAGCCCGGAAAACCCCGCGCGCGGTCGGCCGTTGGGGCGAGGAGAACCAGCCGATCGACCGATGGCGGGCCGCCCGGACCGTGCTCGCCCCCGACCGTCCGCCCGCGCCCGGCCGGGTCGGCGGCGGTGCCGGATCCGGTGGCGACCGGCGCACCCGCCGAGAAATCGCGGTCGTGACGATCACCGCGGACCGACTCCCGCGCTCGCTCGACCCGCTGCCCCACGGCGCGCGGCAGCGGCTGCTCTCCGGCACGGCGCGCGACCTGGCGGGCACGCCCGGGTTGGACGTGCTGCTGCACGACCTGTCCGGACGCGCCCGCGCGATCACCTCGCCCGACAGCAACGTGGCCCGGCGCGCGCCTGCGCCGTCCGGCTCGGCGTGCCCGCCGGAGTGTTCCTCGACCTCCTGCCGCAGCTGTCCGGGGACCTGCGCCGGGTGCTCTACCTCGCGGTGCGCCGCCGTGGCCTCAGCGGACGCGCTGCTGCCCGTGGTGCGGGCCGCGTACGGCGACATGGAGGCCGCGAGCCTGCCGGCGTCGTGCCCGGCGCAGACCGTGCGGGCGCTCCTGCCGGACCTGGAGCACGCCGTTCGGACGTGGACCGCGATCGGCCACCCGGTACCCGGTGGTGCTGCCGGACTTCGTGGACGCCGAGTTGGACGGGTGCGCGCCGACCTGGTGGGCGGACGCGCCGGGCGGTGACCGGTCTGCCGGCCGGCGCGGACCGGTACGACGCCGAGGCCGAGCGCGACCTGCCCGATCGGCGGCGGATCGAGGCGCTGGTGCGGCAGGTCGCGGACCTGGCCGACTCCGCGGTGCGGCGGGCGAGCCGGGCGCGGACCTGGCCGGACTGCGGGACGTGGCCCGGTTCGCCGACCGGCCGACCACCCGCCGGCAGGCGGGCGCGGAGGTCGCGGCGACCTTGGCCGAGGTGCTGGACCGGCTCCGGCCGGACCGGCTGCCCGTGCTCGCCGACGCGCTCGCGGGCGGGCAGCCGGAGCCGGCGCTCGCGGTGGCGACGGCCGCGACGGTGGCGCGACCTGGTGCGCGGGCTGCGCCGGCACGACGACCCGGACGGCCGCGAGGCAGCCCTGGCCGTCCGCACGGACGGAGGGGTCGGCGGACGGCCGATCGGGTGAACCCACGGCAACCCGGCGCGCCGCCCCGGGCTGACCGGCGACCCTGGTCCGGCAGTCGTGTTCGCGAGGGGGACGGCGATGGCGACAGTGTTCACCTTGCTCGGCGAGGTGACCGCGCGGGTGGACGGGCAGCCGGTCGACCTGGGACCCGCGCGGCAGCGGTGCGTGCTGGCCGCGCTGGCGGTGGACGCCGGGCAGGTGGTGCCGGTCGACCGGGTGGTGTCGCGGGTCTGGGGCCCCGAACCGCCGCTGCGGGCGCGGGCCTCCTTGCACAGCTACATCTCCCGGCTGCGCCCGCTGCTCGGGTCGGTCGGGCTGGTCCGGCGGGCCGGCGGCTACCTGCTCGACGTCGACCGGGACGCCGTGGACCTGCACCGGTTCCGGGGCCTGTGCGCGCGGTCGCGCACCGAGGCGGACCGGGCCGAGGCGCTGCTGACCGACGCGCTGCAGCTGTGGCGCGGGGAGGCGCTGGCCGGGCTGGGCGGCGAGTGGGCGCTCGCCGAGCGGGACCGCTCCGCCGGGGAGCGGCTGACCGCCGAGTGCGACCTGGTCGACGCCCGGCTGAAGTCCGGGCAGGGCGGGAACCTGGTGGCGGAGCTGGCCGCGCGGGCCGTCGAGCACCCGCTGGACGAACGGGTCGCGGCCCAGTACCTGCTCGCGCTGTGCCGGGCGGGCCGGCCCAGCGAGGCGCTGGAGCACTACCGCCGCCTGCGCGCCCGGATGATCACCGAGATCGGCACCGATCCCGGTGTCGCGCTGCGGCACCTGCACCAGCGGATCGTCGACGACGACCGGACCCTGACCACGCCGGCGTCGTGCGGCGAAACCGCGCCGGCACCGCACCGGCTGCCGCCCGCACCGCCGGGGTTCACCGGCCGGGCGGCGGAACTCGCCGCGCTCACCGCCCACCTGGACGGCTCCGCGCCGGGCGGCACCATGGTGGTCTCGGCGGTGGCCGGGGCGGGCGGCATCGGCAAGACCTGGCTGGCGCTGCACTGGGCCCACCAGAACGCGCACCGGTTCCCCGACGGCCAGTTGTTCGTGGACCTCCAGGGGTTCAGCCCGACCGCGACCCCGGTGGACTCGACCGCCGCCGTGCGCGGGTTCCTCGACGCGCTCGGCGTCGACCCGCGCGCCGTCCCGCCCGACCCGCACGCCCAGGCCGGTCTGTACCGGAGCCTGGTGGCCGACAAGCGGATGCTGATCGTGGCGGACAACGCGCGCAACGCCGAGCAGGTGATCCCCCTGCTGCCGGGCAGCCCGACGTGCACCGTGCTGGTCACCAGCCGGCACCGGCTCACCGGGCTGGCCACCGGCCACGGCGCCCGGCCGCTGCGGGTGGACGTGCTCTCCGCCGCCGAGGCGCACCAGGTCCTGGTGGACCGGCTGGGTGCCGCGCGGGCCGCCGCCGAACCGGACGCGGTGGCCGCGCTGCTGGCCTGCTGCCACGGTTTCCCGCTGGCGCTGGCACTGGTGGCCGGGCGCGCCCGCGCCGACCCGGCGTCCCCGCTGGCCGCGCTGGCGACCGAGCTGCACGCGGCGCGCCTGGACGTGCTGGACGCCGAGAACCCGGCCGCCGGCCTGCGGGCCGTGCTGTCCTGGTCGCACCAGGCGCTGACCGCCGACCAGGCGCGGGTGTTCGCGCTGCTGGGCCGCACGCCCGGCCCGGACGTCGACCTCGCGGCGGCGGCCGTGCTCGCGGGCCTGTCCGAGGCCGCGACCCGTTCGGTGCTGCGGGCCCTGGAGGACATGCACCTGGTGCAGCAGCGCAGCCCGGCGCGGTGGCAGCTGCACGACCTGATCAAGCTGCACGCGGCCGACCAGGAAGTCGCCGAGCGCGAACTGGAGCGGGCGCTGTCCCGGCTGGCCGACCACTACCTGCACACCGCGCACGCCGCCGACCGGCTGCTCAACCCGCACCGCCCGCCGATCCCGTTCGGCGCGCCCGCGCCGCACTCCCACCCGCGCCCCCTGGGCGACACGGGCGCGGCGCTGGAGTGGTTCACCGCCGAGCACCGCAACCTGCTGGCCATCGCCCGGTGCGCGTCGTCCTCGCGGGTCTGGCAGCTCGCCTGGGCGCTGGACACGTTCCTCTACCGGCAAGGGCACCTGCACGACGCGGTCGTGGTGTGGCGCGAGGGGCTGGCGGCGGCCGACCGGCAGGGCGACCCGGCGGTCCGCGTGCTGGCCCACCGCCTGCTCGGTGCCGCGGTCACCTACGCGGGCCTGCACGACGAGGCCGAGGCGCACCTGTCCGAGGCGCTGGCCCTGGCCGAAGACCTCGGTGACGCGCTCGCCCAGGCCCACACCCACCGGTCGCTGGCCCAGATCGCCGAGCGGCTGGGCCACGACCGGCGGGCCCTGGCGCACGCCACCAGCGCGCTGGACCTGTACCGGAAGCTGGAGCTGCCGGTGCTGGAGGCGTTGGCGCTCAACGCGGTCGGCTGGTACCAGGCCCGGCTCGGCGAGTTCGACGCGGCCCGCGCGCACTGCACGGCCGCGCTGCACCGGGCGGGCCGCGAGGTGGACGCCGCCGCGCTGGACAGCCTCGGCTACATCGCCCACCGGACCGGCGACCACGCCACCGCCGTGGACCACTACCGGCGGGCCCTGGCGCTGTTCCGGGAGGACGGCGACGCGTTCAGCGAGTCGCACACCCTCGACCGCCTGGGCCACCCCTACCGCGCGCTGGGCCGGCTGGACGAGGCACGTGACGCGTGGCGGGAGGCCGTCCGGCTGTTCGAGGCCCAGCACCGGGGCGACGAGGCGCGGCGGGTCCGGCAGCTGATCGCCGGTCTGGGCCGGGCCTGAACGGACCCCTGGGTTCGCCTGGCCGGGCGGTGGACCGGCCCCGGTCGGGGAGAGGACACTTCGCGGTGGCTTTCCGGGCGGCGGCCTACAGGAGGACCGGTATGCGCGCTCATCGGCGGTTCGCGGTGGCGGTGGCGTTGACGGCGGCGCTCGGTGTCGCGTCGGTCGCGGTGGTGGTCGAGACGGTGTCGGCGGCCGATCGCGGCACGACGTCGACGAACAGCGGAGCCGGCGTGGCGGACCCGCCCACGACGACGTCCGACCCGAAGCCCGGCGAGTAGCGCCCGCCGGCGCGGGTCACGGCGACCTGGCGGAGGATCCGTCCGAGGTCCGTCCGGTCGGCGCGCCCCGCAACCGGTGATCGGGCGGGAAGCCGCCCGTCCTGAGCCACACCCGCCAGTCGGCCGCGCCGAACACGCAGTTGCCGGACCGGACCCGCGCGAAGTCCCCGCCCACCGCGAGCACCGCCCGCCACAGTTGCGGCTGCCGGGCGCGGTAGTCCTCGAACGTGACGGCGTCCTCGCGCGAACGCGCGCAGAACACTCCGTGGTCGGTGGTGGCCAACAGGTCGCGCACCTGGAGGAAGCAGCCTTCGGTACCCGACCCCGGCGCGCGCGGCAGCCGGGCGCCGATCACCCGCCACACCACCGGCGCGCCCAGTTCCTCGCCCACGCGGCGCGCCCAGTACCGGTCGTCGTGCTCCGGTCCGGTGACGACCGACAGGTCCCGCCCCGCCCGAGGCCGCACCGACCGGGTCCCGGTACCGACCCGCCGCGCGGTGAACCCGTCCGCGACCAGCCGCAGCAGGCCACCGGGCACGTCCACCACGACGGCCATCCGCCCGCCCACCTGCTCGGCGTCCACCTGCTCCTGGACGTGCCCGGGGTCGTACGGGGGCCCGTCGAGCACGGCGGGCGCGTCGGCGACCAGCTCGTGCACCTCGACCGACGTGGTGTCGCCGGGCAACAGCCCCAGCCGGACGGTCTGCTCCAGGCGCCAGGTGACCGCACCGCCCGGTGACCGCTCGACGCTCACCAGGCGGCCGTCCGCGAAACCGCGCGTGTCGTCCAACCACGCGTTCAGCGCGTCCGGGGTGTCGATGCGGATCACGTCCCCATCGTGCCGGACGGCGTCACGCGAACACCCCGGATTTCCCCGCCGTCCGACCGCACCCGCCCGGCCGACCGGGTTCGGCAATCCCCGAACTTGGGGATACGCAGACCGCCCGCCGCCCCGCCACGCTCGTCCTCGGCAGGATCGACACCTCTCGCGGAAGTGGTTCGTCCGATGAGGATCGGGGACAAGCGGCGGTTCCGGCGTGATCCGTACGCGTACATCGAGAAGCTGCGCCGGGACGCCGAGGTCGTGTTCCCGCTGCCCCGGGGCGGGTGGTGCGTGGGCGACCCGGAACTGGCGCAGGAGGTGCTGCGCGGGCCGGAGTTCAACGACGGGCCGTCCGACTTCTTCGGGCCGCTGCTGCCGACCAGGTCCGCCCAGGTCGCCGTCGGCCACGCGGTGCGCGACCTCCTGCGGGCCCACGCGGCGGGGTTCGGCGACCGGTCGGCGGCGGCCGTGGCCGCGATGCCGGCGGTCGGCCGCTGGCCCACCGCCGGCCTGGAGCTGGTGTACCGATGCCTGGCCGACCTCCTGCTGCACCCCGCGACGCACGCCGGCACCCGGCGGCTGCTGGAACGGGCCGTCGCCGGCGGCGTGGTGATCCGCCCGCACGGCGTGTGGCGGCGGGCACGGGCGGAAGCGCTGCGCGGGCGGCTGGTCGCGGCGGTGGCCGCGCGGGTGCGGGAGCGCCGGAGCGCGCCCGCCGACGTGCCGGGGGACGTGCTGGACGCGGTGGTCGGCGCGTGCCCGGACGGGATCACCGACCGGGGCGTGGCCGAGGTGTTCCTGGTGCTGTTCCGGTCGATCGTCGCGCCCGTCGGCGGCTCCCTGGCGTGGTCGGTGCTGCTGGCCTGCCTGCACCACCCGGCGGGCACGCGGTGGCCGTGGCCGGCCGACGCGGTCGTGCGCGAAGCGTTGCGGCACCGGCCGATGGCGTGGATGGTCGGCCGCACGGTCCCGCGCCCCACCGAGGTCGGCGGCCTGCCGTTGCGGCCCGGCGACGTCCTGTCGGTCAGCCCCTACCTGCTGCACCACGACGAACGCCGCTGGACCGACCCGGCCGCGTTCCGGCCGCAGCGCTGGGCTGAACCCGGCGTGCGCGGCCCCTACCTGCCCTTCGGCGCGGGCCCGTTCGCCTGCGCCGGGGCGGCCGTCGCGCGGGCGCTGACCGCCGAGGCCCTGGCCGCGCTGGGCCGGGACGCCCGGCTGACCGTGACCGGCGGCGACACCCGACCCGTCCTGGCCGACGGCGCGGTGCCCCGCCCCTTCGTCCTGCACCGGGCACGAACCGCACCGGGAGGAGGTGAACAGCCATGACCGCCGTGTTGCGCCGCGTCTTCCGCAACAAGCCGAGCCGCCACTGGAACTGGGCGTAGGCCGACCGGTGGTCCGGACCCCCGCACCCCGTGGCGGCGTCCGGACCACCGGGTCCTGCTCAGCCCCGGTCCAGGCCCACCGGCTCGTCCGGCACGACCTGCGCCGGGTGCGCGGGCAGCGCCCCCGCCCCGCCGGACACCGGCACCGCGCCCTCGACCGGGAGCGTGACGAACGTCTTCGCCAGGTCGACGGTGAGCCGTCCGGGCTGGGTCGGCGCGCCGACGAACCCGGCGTCGGTCCCACCGATGATCACCGCGAGCTGGTGGCCCCTGGGCACCACCTTGTCGGTGCTCGCCAGCCGGAACGTCATCGTGTACGGCCGGCCCGCGACCAGTTGCACCTCCTCGCTCAGCGAGCGGTGGTTCGCCAGGTCCGCCCAGCCCCGGCTGAAGATGTGCAGCCCGACGTTGGCGGTGTCGGTGGCGGCGATCCGGTAGCACGCGTCGTCGCCGGTGGTGCTCGACCCCCAGCAGTTCTCGGCGGTCCCGAACTTCACGCCCTCGCCCGCCCCGCCGTAGTTGCGGATGCTCTGCTGCCCGTAGTCCACGAGCACCGCCGAGACCCGCGCGGTGGTGGTGCTCGGCGTGACGGTCACGGTGATCGTGCCGGTGCCCGACAGGTGCAGGTCCTGCGCCAGCACGCCGGTCGAGTACAGCACGCGGGACGTGGACGTCGCGGTCGGCCCGGTGGCCCAGGTCGTCTCGCTCACCCGCCCGGTGTCGGTGAACGACGCGCTGCCCGCCACCGCCGCGCCCGAGGTCAACCGCCCGACCCCGGCCGTCGACCCGGCGACCGGCCGCAGCACCACGTCCCGGGTGCCCGCCGCGGGCCACGCGGTCTGGTCGGCCCACACGTCCGGCTGCCGCTCGACGCTCACCCGGGGCGAGTCCCCGACCCCGTTGTCCAGGCCCAGCAGGTAGTGGTCGAACCACTGGTGCAGGGCCGCCACCCACTCGGCGCGCCGGAAGTCGAACGGGTCGACGTGCCCGGTCTGCGACAGCCACAGCTTCCGGTCCACGCCGGTCGAGGCCAGCGCGCTCCACCACTGGCCGAAGTTGACCGACTTGACGTTGAGGTCGTTGACCCCGTGCGTGGCGAACACGCTCGCCTTGACGTTCTTGGCGGCGGCGACGTAGTCCCGTTCCAGCCAGCCTGCCGAGTAGTCGCCGTTGGCCGGGAAGATCTGCCGCAGCCGCTGGCCCGCGGCGGAGCAGTCCTGCCCCTGGTTGCGCGCCGAGACGGTCTGCGCGAGCCCGGCGGGCGAACCGGAGTTGCCCACCGCGCCGTCGGTCCGGTAGTAGTCGTACCAGCTGGAGATGGCGGCGATGGGCACGATCGTCTTCAACCCGGCGACCCCGGTGGCCGCGACGCCGTTGGCGATCGTGCCGTCGTAGGACTTGCCGATCATGCCGACGTTCCCGGTGCTCCAGCTCGCGCTCACGGCCGTGCCGCCGGTCGCCGCCGAGTAGCCGGTGGCGCGCCCGTTGAGCCAGTCGACGACCGACTTGGCCGAGCCGATGTCCGACGCCCCGCCGATGTCGACGCACCCCCGCGACCGGTTCGTGCCGGCGAGGTCGACCAGCACCACCGCGTACCCGCGCGGCACGAAGAAGTTGTCGTAGTAGAGCGGGAAGCCGACCGGGCGACCGGCGCTGTCGTAGGTCTTGACCTCCTTCTCGCCACCTCGCCCGCAGCACGAGTAATAGGGGCTGGCGTCCATGATCACCGGCACCTTGACGCCCTTGGCGGCGGCCTCGCGGGGCCGCACGAGATCGGCCGCCACCCGGTCGGCGCGCCCGTCCGCGTCGCCGTCGCGCCCGGTGTCCACCCACACCGTTTCCCTGATGGCGGAAGCGAAGTCGTACACCGGATCGCTGGCCACCCGCCCGGCCGCCGCCGTCGCGGTCCCCGGTACCGCCGTGGCGGCCAGGACCAGGGCCGCCGTCACCAGATTCACCAAACCTGAGCGCATGTGCTCCGCCTTCCCGACGTGAAGCCCCCGCCCGATCGAGCTTGGAGGGAAAGGCGCAGCCCGCAGTAGGGCGGAACGTACGGGGACAACCGGGCTAAGATCACGTGACCGGTCAGGGGGCACCGTGACGACCGACGCCACCCCGTCGAGCGGGGGCGTCTTCGAGGGGTTCGAGGAGTACCGGACCCCGCGCGACGAGGACTACCAGCGAGTTCTGGCCGAGGGCCTGGTGGTCCTGGACGCCAACGTCCTGCTCAACCTGTACCGGTACAACGCCGGGGCGCGCGACGACCTGCTGTCGGTGATGGAGCGCATCGGCGACCACCTCCGGGTCCCCCACCAGGCGGTGCGCGAGTTCTGGCGCAACCGGGACTCGGCGCGCTGCGGGACGCGGCCCGGGAAGCCGACACGACCCTGGAGAAGCCCTACCGCTCCGCCGAGAACGCCATCTCGGTGTGGACCAAGAAGGCGGCGCTGCCGGACCAGCTGAGGGACGACCTGCGAACCCGGCTCGAACGGGCCTTCGACGCCGTGCGCCAGGCCATCGCGCAGCAGACCGACATCGACGCGTCGGCGCACACGCACGACACCAACGAGGACCACGTCCTCGACCGGCCGGCCGGACTGCTCGCCCGGCGCGTCGGGCCGCCGCTGCCACCCGAGCGGCACGAGGCGGCGTTGCGGGAGGCCGAGTCCCGCATCCAGGCCCGGCGACCGCCCGGATACCGGGACGAGGACAAGGAACCCGACCTCCGCGTCGGCGACTACCTGGTCTGGGAACAACTGCTGTGCGAGGCCGAGTCTCGTCGGTGCGACGTCCTGTTCGTCACCAGCGACACGAAAGAAGACTGGTGGCACCGGGTGCGCGAGGACCTGCGAGGTCCCCGGCACGAGCTGTCCGCGGAGTTCCGCGAACGCACCGGGCGGCGACTGTCCATGTTGCAGCCCGGGGGACCGGAGCGAGCAGGACGAGATCGTCGCGGAGGTGTTCCGACGGGCCGACGAGGCCGACTGGTCCACGCTGACCGGAGCCGAGAGGGCCGGCCTGCTGTGGCATTGGGGCGACGACCCCGCCATCGGCGGCAAACTCTTCGCCCAGGGCTATTCGAGGCGTGCTGCCCACGGCTGGCTCAAGGACGTCCCGATGAAGGAGTATGCGCGCGCGAAGGAGGGCTCGGACGGTATGCCCGCTTCACGCGGTACCGGTACCAAGGCCCTGACCAGTTCCTTCGCGAGATCTACGGAGACGGGTGGACCGTCGAACCCGACTCGTTGCGCAGCAAACCGAACAGTCGGGGGTGGAGTTGCACTACGTGACGCGATTCCCGATCCCCAACCCCGAGTTCGGTTCCGGCGGCTGAGAACCTTCCGCCCGCCGCCGTGCCCGGCCACGACCGTGACCGGGCACGGCGGGCGCGTCACCCGGACCGGCCGCCGTCCGGGACGGTGGGCCGCTCCCCCGTGCGGAAGCGGGCCATCCCCGGCACGATCAAGGTTCCGACGCACGCGACCAGCACCACGAGTGCGGTGCCGACCAACGCGTTGCGCTCACCGGTCGCCTCCACGACCAGCGGCAGCAGCGCGAGCCCCAGCGGACTCATGGAGTAGGAGACCATGAAGTCCAAAGAGGACACCCGGGCCTGGAGTTCCGGCGGCACCTCCCGTTGGACCGCGCTGAACCACGGGACGTTGAACAGCTCCATCCCGATCCCGGCCACCGCGTACGCCGCCACCACCGGCCAGGACTGCGACGACAGCGCCAACGCCAGCGGGATCCCGGCGTACAGCGCCAGTCCCAGCACGGCGACCGCCCCGGGCCGCCTCGGCGTCCACCGGGTCATCACCGCACCACCGGCCAGCGCCCCCACCGAGTAGCCGGTGAGCGCCGCGGCGAACACCAGGTCGGTCCCGAACCGGTCGCGGCTGATCACCGGGAGCAGCACCATCTGCGCCGCCTCCCCCACCGCGAGCACGAACACCAGCATCACCAGACCGGCGACGAACCACCGGTGCCGGCGGGCTTCGCGCACCCCGGCCATGAACTGCGCCGCGAACGACTCGTCCGCCCGCACGCCCGGCACGGCCCGCTCCGGCAGCCCGCGCGCGGCCAGCGCCACGAGGCACCACAACACCGCCGTCAGCACCAGGACGGCCCAGGGCCCGACCCAGACCACCGCCCCGGTCGCCACCCCCGGTGCCAGCACGAGCGCCAGCCGGAAGGTGATCGTGGACAGCGCGTTGGCCGACTGCCGCTGCGGCTCCGGGACCAGCTCACCCACCAGGGCCTGGTAGGACGGCCGGAAAGCGCCCTCACCGGCACCGACCAGGAACACGCACAGCACGCTCCCCCACCCCGGCCCGGTCAACGCGACCGGCAGGGCGAGCGCCGCGACGACCCGGACCAGGCACGCCAGCAGGATCGCCCGCCGCCGTGACCACCGGTCGGCCAGCACACCCCCGGGCACGGTCGCCAGCACGAACCCGACGGTCTTGGCGGCCAGCACCGGACCCAGCACCGTCGCGCCGGATCCCTGGTGCACCAACGCCAACGTCACCGCGGCGGGCAGCAACGAGACCGCCCAGGCGTCGGCGGTGTTGGCCAGCCACAGCCGGCGGAACGCCGGGACCGACCACGCCCCGCGCGTCGCCTGCCCGACGGCGGTCACGAGGTCGGCCGGCCGACGACCGTGCCGTCGACGGCCGGCAGGTCGGCGGGCGCGTGCGGCGAGCCCAGCTGCCCGGCCAGCTCGGGCCGGTAGTTGGCGGTCCGCGCCGGTTCGAGGCTGTGCGGGACCAGCGATCCCGCCCTGCGGTGCAGCTCGTCGGGCGAGGTGTCGAGGGTCAGCCCGTGCTCCTTCATCCAGTCGTCGTTGTAGATCGTGTGCAGGTAGCGCTCACCGCTGTCGGCGGCGAGGATCGCGACCGAACGGCCCGAGCCGTGCTGCCGGGCCAACCGCAGCGCGACGCACAGCGCCGCTCCGGTGGAGCCGCCGACCAGGATCCCCTCCGAGCGGGCCAGCACGCGGCACGCGACGAACGCGTCCTCGTCCGAGACCTTGTACACCGAGTCGAGCCGGGACAGGTCGTCCAGGTTCGCCGGCGTCCACCCCAGGCCGACGCCCGGGATGAGGTAGGAGTGCGAATCGCCGCCGAACACCGCCGACCCGATCGCGTCCACCCCGACCACGTGCACGTCGGGCGCGTGCTCGCGCAGGTAGCGCGAGATCCCGCCGAGCTGGCCGCCGGTGCTCACGGTGGCCACCACGGCGGCCAGGCCCGGCCCGGTCTGGTCGACCAGCTCCACGGCCGTCCCGTCGTAGTGCGCCAGCGAGTTGAGCGGGTTGAAGCACTGGTCGGGCCGGAACGAGCCGGCGATCTCCCGGTGCAGCTGGTTGGCCAGCGCGATCCGGGTCTTGTGGTACGAGCCGGTGTCGTCCTGTTCGTGCACGACGATCACCTCCGCGCCGAACGCCTGCAACATCGCCAGGTTGGTCGCCGTGACCTTCGGGTCGACGATGACGATCACCCGGTAGCCCCGGGCCGCGCCGATCATCGCCAGGGAGATGCCGAAGTTGCCCGAGGAGGACTCGATGACGGTCCCCCCGGGCCGCAGCAGCCCCTCCTCCTCGGCGCGCCGCACGATGTACCAGGCCGGGCGGTCCTTGATGCTCCCGCCGGGGTTGCACCGCTCCAGCTTGACGACCACGGACGCGTCGGATCGCCCGGTCAGGTGCCGCAGACCGATCATCGGGGTGGCGCCGACGGTGTCGAGCACCGTCGGCGGTCCGCCGTTCACACCGGTGCAGGGATGCGGGACGTGTGCCATACGAACTCCAAGAATTGTGCTCAGCAGATGAGCGCAGGGACGATTGCGACAGCAACCAGCGCGAAATGGGGCGCACAGGAGTGTGCGGCGGCACAATGCCCTCTCACGGAGGAGGGCAGCGGGTGGCGATGTGACGTGATCGCAGTGGTCCGCGCACGGCGAGGAGCCCCCGGAAGCCGACCCGGCGACAATCCGCGCGAGGCGGTCGGCGGTCGGCGCCCGGGGAACGCGCGAACAGGTCCGGCAGCGGGAGGGCGGCCGGGAACGCCACGGGAAAGGCCGATCAGGTCCGGGCGACGCACAGGGACAGCAGGACGTCCCGGCCGCCGGTGGTGATCGGCGGCGGGCGCGTCCGGTCGACGCCGGGCGGGCCGTGCCCGCGCGCGGGCCGTACCGCCGGGTCCGGGCAGGTCCACAGCGCGAGCAGGAGCACCACGCCGGCGAAGACGTCGCCGCCGAGCAGCAGAAAGCAGTCGGAGTGCCGGATCAGGACGCCGAACCCGTCGGCGCTGCCGTGGTGGTGGTCGGTGGGCGAGGGCGCTGTCACGGACACGACGGCGGCCGGGTTCGGCGGGCCGGCGACGTCGTCGGTCGCGCACACGGCCAGGTACAGGTAGAGGAACCCCACCAGCAGCACCCAGGGCGCGGACCGCCGCGACCACCGGGCACTCCGCCGGGTGCCGATTCCACCTTCCACAGTCATGTGAACATACTGATCTCGCGGTGCGCCCGATACACCTGATCGTAGGTATCGAATTGCCCGGTGAACGGCAACGGTCAACTCTGGATCCAGAGGAAAGCCGGAACACCCCCGTTGCCCATTCCCCTTTCGGCGAATCCGCGCGGACGGCCACCGATCGCACTCGTGGAATCGCTTTCCACACCGTCCGGCCGGGAGCGCACGCCCCTGATGGAGCAGGGCGGGCGGCAAATCCCGGAGGTCGACGACGAACAGTGACGTTCCGGGGGCGGTGATCGACCGGAAGGTGACGCGGCCGGCCGACGAACCCGCCGGGCGCTAGCCCCGGAACGGGTTGAGGCTCTTGAGCCGGGCCAGGAGCGGCGCGACCAGGTCGGCGGCCCATTCCCGCAACGGCGGCACGAACAGCACCAACGCCACCGCCAGCGCCACGTACAGCGCCATCCCGCCCCCGCGTTTCCGTGCCACGAACGCCTCCTCGACTCGTCGCCCCCTCACCACGATGGCACAAGACCCGCCCGCGCCACCGGCGCCCGGCCCGTGGGCGGCCGACTCCACCACTGCCCCGTGCGTCGAACGGCCCACCTCCGGCATCCCGCGGCGAACCGGGGATCGGCGGACGGCCCAGGCCGGGAACCCCTCGTCCCGGTCCCGCGCCCGGGTACCGCCGGACCGACGTCCCCACCGCACCGACCGCCGAGTCCACAGTGGTCGATCACCTCCGACCGGCCTCCACAACGGACGGGGCGCGGGCCGGGCCGGGCGTGGGCGGGTAAACTGGGCGGGTGGGGGAAGTCGCGCGCATCGGGGTGTTCTACGACGGGACGTGGTTCGCCTACCTGAGCGATTTCTACGCGACCGAGCACCCTCGGGCGGCGCGGATCGCGTTGGACGGCTTCCACGACGCCCTTCGCTGGTACGTGCACACCGAGACCGGGTTGCCGCTCGACGTCTGCACCGTGGACGAGGCGCACTACGTCCGGGGCCGCATCGAGACCCCCGCCACCTCCTTCGACGCCGCCCTGAGCGCGGCCGGGATCGTGCGGCACGACCTGCCGCTGCACGGCGGCAAGGAGAAGGGCGTCGACGTCCACTTCGCGCTTGAGGTGTGGGAGCGCGCGACCGCCGTGCCGTTGCAGTGGGTGGTGCTGGTGACCGGAGACGCCGATTTCACGCCGCTGGCCACCCGGCTGACCGGGCGCGGGGTGCGGGTGGTCGTGCCGGTGGTCGACATCCGGTCCTCGCCGCTCCCGCCCGCCTGGACGCCGCGCACGGCGGCACCGCTGCGGGCCGCGGCGAGTCGGACGCCGGGGTTCGACGCGCTGTTCGCGCCCGCCGACCGCGACGACTACCCGCTGCGGCCACCGTTCTTCCGGTCGACGGGGGTGGTGGCGTCCCCGGTCGGGTCGCCGCGCGGACGGCGGCGCGGGACGGTGACCGGGTGGCGGGCCGGGCAGCCGCACGGGTTCATCACCGACAGCCGGGGCGGGTCGTGGTTCGTCTCCAGCGACGACCTGCCGGCCGGGCGGTCCGCGCTGGCCACCGGCACGCCGGTGTCGTTCACCGGGTCGCCGACGCCCAACCCCGGCCGCAAGTACCCCCGGGCCTTCTCGGTGCAGCCCGAGCCGGCCGACCGCTGAGCGCGGGTTCCCGTCGTACGCGTGCTCCTCGCCGGCCTCGGCCGCACCTACCCGCTGATCCCGCTCGCGATCGCCGCCGGCCAGGAGGTCCACGGGCCGCCGCCGGACCTGGTGGTGCACGAGTGGGCCTGCCGGGTGCCGCCGACGCCGCGCGCGACGCGGGGATCGGCCTGGCCACGGCCGAGCGGATCCCGCTGCGGCCGGTCGCGTTCGGCACGCCGGAAGTGCTCGCGACGGCGATTCGCGGCGTGGCGGGGTGGCGGGGTGGCGCGGTTGTCACTGCCGTAGGGGCCGACCAGTCCGCCAACGCCGACGCGCTCGCCCGCGCACTGCCCGACCACGTGCCCGGCCAAGACGCCACGGGGCGGGGCACTGTGGTCACCGGGCCGGCGGACCGCCCGGTGACCACAGCGGGCGAAGCGCACAGCCGAAGCTCCGCCGGCGCCCCATGGGGGGAAGGCGCGGGCGGCACTGGGGACTCGGCCGCGGCTTCGAGCCGATCAGGCCCAGGAGGAGCAGCGCTTGCCGTCGCAGACGCGGGTGACGAAGTCGCGGGCGCGGGCGTAGGTGCCTTGGGCACCGAGGTCGCGCACCTTGCCGTCGAACCGGCCCTGCGCGGTGATGTTCACGTTGGTCCGCACCACCTCCCAGGTGCCGTGGTAGGTGCCGTCGCCGTTCGGGATCCACGTGCGGCACACCTCCGCGCCGCGCCCGTCGGGCAGGAGGTGCACGTTGCACGCGGAGTAGTAAGGCGTCATGCCGCCGGCACCCGGCGCGGCGGCGGCCGCGGCGGCTCCGCCGAGCAGGAGCGAGGCGGCGGCGGCCGTGACGGCGAGGGCGGAGGTCAGCCTGCTGGTCAGCGCGGTGGGCACGGTGGATCCCTTCGTATCGGCAGCGTTCGGCCGTGGTGTTGGATCGCTGCGTGCGCCACCTTGCTCGGCTGATCATGTGGAAACCGTGCGCGGAACCTGGAACTCGCAGGTCGCCGGGGGTCGAGGGGCGGTGACGGCGATCGAGTTCCGGCTGGCGGGCGAGGTCGAGGCGGAGTTCGGCGGGGTCCGGGTCGACCTGGGGCACCCCAAGCAGCGCGGGGTGCTGGCCGTGCTGCTGGTCGAGGCCAACCGGCCGGTGCCGGTCGACCGGCTGATCGACCGGGTGTGGGGCGGGCAGCCTCCCGCCCGGGGCCGGAACACGCTCTACAACTACCTGTCGAGGCTGCGCGCGGTGCTGCCGGACGCCGAAGGGGTGGCGCTGGTCCGGCGGTCCGGCGGCTACCTGGTCACGGTGGACGAGCAGCGCGTGGACCTGCACCGGTTCCGCCACCTGCTGGCCCGCGCCCGCGCGTGCCGCGACGACCACGAGGCGCTGGGGCTCTACGTCCGGGCGCTGGAGTCGTGGCGGGGCGAGCCGTTGGCCGACCTCGACACGCCCTGGGCGCGCGACCTGCGGGACACCGTGGCGGGCGAACTGCTGGCGGCCGAGCTGGACCACGCCGACCTGGCGCTGCGCTGCGGGCGGCACGCGGGTCTGCTGCCCGGTCTGTCCGCCCGCGCCGCCCGGCACCCGCTGGACGAGCGGGCCGCCGCCCACCTGATGCTCGCGCTCTACCGCGACGGCCGCCAGGCCGACGCCCTGGAGCACTACCAGCGGGTCCGCGCCCGGCTGGCCGCCGACCTGGGCACCGACCCCGGCCCGCCGCTGCGCGCGCTGCACCAGCGGATCCTGACCACCGATCCCGGCCTGCACGCCCCGGCGCACGCCGCGCCCGCGGTCCCGGTGCCGCGCCAGCTGCCCGCCGCGCCGGGGTCGTTCACCGGCCGGGACGGCGAACTCGCCGCGTTGAGCGCGGTCCTGGACGCGGTGCCGGTGTTCGCGATCGGCGGGGCGGGCGGGATCGGCAAGACGGCCCTGGTGCTGCACTGGGCGCACCGCGACGCGCACCGTTTCCCCGACGGTCAGCTGTTCGTCGACCTGCACGGGTTCAGCCCGGCCAACCAGCCGGTCGCCCCGGACGAGGCGCTGCGCGGGTTCCTGGCCGCGCTCGGCGTGCCGCCCGACCGCGTCCCGGAGGGCGTGCAGACCAAGGCGGCGCTCTACCGCAGCCTGGCGGCGGGCCGGCGGATGCTGGTGGTGCTGGACAACGCGGCCGGTACCGACCAGGTGATCCCGCTGCTGCCCGGCACCCCCGGCTGCACGGTGGTGGTCACCGGCCGCAACCGGCCGGCGTCGCTGATCGACCGCTACGACGCCCGCCACCTCCAGCTCGACGTGCTCGGCCACGCCGAGGCGCACGCGCTGCTGTCCGCGCGGCTGGGCGCGCCCCGGGTCGCCGCCGAGCCCGGGGCGACCGACGAGCTGGTCGAGCTGTGCGGGCGCTACCCGCTCGCGCTGTCGATCACCGCCCGCCACGCCCGCACCCGGCCCGCCGTGCCGTTGGCGGAACTGGCCGCCGAGCTGCGCGAACTCGGCCTGGACATGCTCGACCACGACGACCCGACGGCGAGCCTGCCCGCCGTGCTGTCCTGGTCGCTGCGCGGGCTGACCCCCGACCAGCGGCGGGTGTTCGCGCTGCTGGGCGTCGCGCCCGGCCCGGACACCGGTCTGCCCGCCGCGGTCTCGCTGACCGGGCTGCCGGCGGCCCGCGCGCAGCGGACCCTCAACGCGCTGGAGGACGCGTCGCTGCTGGACCGGCGCACGGGCGGCCGTTACGCCATGCACGACCTGATCCGGGACTACGCGGCCACGCTCGCCCGCGACCTGGAGCCCTCGGTGCGCGAGGCCGCGCTGCGCCGGGCCGTGGACTGCTACCTGCACACCTCGCACGCCGCCCAGCGGCTGCTGGACCCCCACCACGAGCCGGTCGAACTCGACCCGCCCGCGCCCGGCGTGCACGTCGTCCGGCCGACCACCGCGCCGGCGGCGCTGTCGTGGCTGGACGTCGAGCACCCGCACCTGTCGGCCGCGCAGCACACCGCGCACGCGCACGGGTGGCACCGCCAGGTGTGGCAGCTCGCGTGGACCATGACCACCTTCCACTCCCGGCGCGGGGTCCAGCCCGACGAGCCGGCCCTGTGGCGCAACGCGCTGGAGGCCGCCGGGCACCTGGCCGACCCGTCCGCCCGGCTGCACGCCCACCTGTTCCTGGGCCGCGCGCACATCCGGCTGGGCCGGCCGGCGGAGGCGATCGGCCACCTGGACCGGTCGCTCGACCTGGCCCGCGCGCACGGCTTCCCGGTGCACGAGGCGCTCACCCACCGGGTGCTGGCCGAGGCCCGGTCCCGGTGCGGCGACGACCGGCGGGCGCTCGACCACGTCCTGCTCGCGCTGGACCTGTACCGCGCCCTGGACCACCCGGTGGGCCAGGCCGCGGCGCACTCCGACGCGGGCTGGGTCGCCGCGCTGCTGGGCGACTACGACACCGCCCGCACCCACTGCCGGACCGCCATCGAGCTGAACCGCGCGCACCGCGACGACCCCGAGGTGGAGGCCCACATCCGGGACAGCCTCGGGTACGTCGACCACCACACCGGGCGGCACCGGCGGGCCGTCGAGCACTACGGCCGGGCGCTCGCGCTGTACCGGCCGCTGGGCAGCACGTACTACGTCGCGGACACCCTCGACCGGATCGGCCACCCCCACCTCGCGCTGGGCGAGCACGACCGGGCGCGCGCGGCGTGGCGGGAAGCCCTGGAGCTGTACCGGGGCCAGGGCCGCGACACCGAGGCCGGGCGACTGCGGCAGCGCCTCGCCGACCTCGGCTGAAACCGCTCCGGGCCGGCTACCAGGAGGAGGCCCGGCGGGCGATCCGGATCAGCTCGGAGCGGCGGTGCCGGCCGAGCTTCGCGCGGATGTTTTCCAGGTGCCGGTTGACCGTGCGCACCGCGATGCCCAGGTCGTCGGCGATCTCGCGGTTGTCGTAGCCCTTGGCCAGGCAGCGCAGCACGTCCTGCTCGCGGCCGGTGAGCGCCGGGGTCGTCCGGTGCAGTTCGCCGATCAGGTGCGCGGCGAGTTCGGCGGGGATCACCGGGGCGGTGCGCACGGCGGCGACCGCGTCCCCCAGTTCCGCCGCCGTGGCCGCCTTGGTGAGCCAGCCGTGCGCGCCGGCCCGGATCGCGGTCAGCACCTCGTCCGGCGCGGCCTGCGACAGCACCAGGACCCGGACGTCGGGCCGGTGCCGGCGCAGGTGCCGGACCACGTCGAGGCCGCCCGCGCCGGGCTCGCCGAGCCGCAGGTCCACCACCGCGACGTCGAGCGGCACCCGGTCGGCCAGCGCGCACGCGGTCGCCGCGTCGGCGGCCTCGGCCACCACGACCGCGCGGCCGTCGCGGTCCAGGCCCGTCCGCACGCCGTCGCGGGTGACCGGGTGGTCGTCCACCACCAGGACCCGGAGCGGTTCGTCGGCCACGGTCAACTCCTCCCGATCGGCACCCGCAACTCGACCTCCGCGCCGTGGCCGGGCCGGCTGCGCACCCGCACCTGGCCGGCCAGCCGCTCCACCCTGGCCCGCACGGACAGCCGCAGGCCGACCCCGGCGGTGTCCTGGTCGGGCGTGAACCCCACGCCGTCGTCGCGGACGGTCACGATCAGGTGGCCGGGTTCGGGCAGCACGGTGAGCCACACCTGGCGGGCCCGCGCGTGCTTGGCCACGTTGGTGAGCAGCTCGTGGACCGCGGCGGCGATCTCGTCCACCACGTCGCACGGCAGCCGGTCCGGCCCGCCGGCGACCAGGCGGACCGGCAGGTCCCGGTGCCGGTCGGCGACGCCCGCGAGCCGGTCGCGCAGCGACACCGTGTCGCGCGGCGACACGGCGAGGTCGGTGTGGGCGTCGGCCAGGCCGCGCAACGCGGTCTCCTGGCGGGCGATCCCCTCCGCCACGGCGGCCAGCGCCGGCCCGGCCGACAGCTCCCCGATCCGGGCCCGCAGCCGGGCGAGGTCCTGGAGCACGTCGTCGTGGATCCGCGCGGCGAGCCGTTCCCGCTCGGCCAGCCGCGCGGCCCGCTCGCCGCTGCGCACGGCCTGCCGGTGCAGCAGGTCGAGCTGCCCGGCGACCGCGCCGAGCACGCCGCCCAGCAGCACGTAGGACAGTCCCCAGCCGACGGCGGTGAGCAGGTGGAGGAACGACATGTCGTCCGACGCGACCTTGTTGGCGGCGTAGGCGAACGGCAGCGCGAGGGCCAACGCGGCACCGGCCAGCAGGCCGCCGCGCAGCCGGTAGACGACCCCGCACGCGGCGACCGCGGCGGCCGGGTAGGCGCCCATGAACGACGGGTGGTCGGTGAGCATGGCGTGCGGCGGGTGGATGTGGCCGGCCAGCACGATCAGCGCGACCGCCACGCCCAGGTCGACCGCCAGCACGAGCGCGACCCGCCGGACCGCCGCCGCGGTGAGCCAGGCCGTCCAGATCCCGGTGCCCAGCAACGCGATCCCGGCCTCCACCGGCCGCTGCACCTGCCCGCCGAGCAGCGCGACCAGCACCATCCAGCCGAGCGCCAGCCACCGCAGGGCCAGCACCAGCAGCATCGGCGCAGGGTGGCGCACCTCTCGCGCGGTCACCTAGTCGACCCGGACGAGCACGCGGGCCGACGGCCAGGTGCACGCGGAGCGCCGCAGGAACCGCTTGTGGCAGGCCGCGACCTCGACCACGTACGCGGTCGCCGGGCGTGGATCGGGCACGGTGAATTCGTACCCGGCCACCTCCCGCTGGGTGACCGATTCCGGTGACGCGCCTTCGGCCCACCAGGCGACGTTGAACGCGTCCGCGTCGCCATACTGCCAGGCGACCCGGATGCCGTCGGCGTCGGCGTGCGCGGCGGTGATGCACGGCCGATCCTGCTTCACGCAGGCGCTGCCGGGTGGCCGCGCGTCCGAATACCGTTGTCCGGTCAGGATTCGCGGGGTTCCGCCGACCGGGATGACGACCGCACCGCCGGCGAAGTTCTGGTAGGCGACGGTGTCGTTGACCCCGGAGTCGGCGGGTTGGCCGAGCCGTCCCGCCGGGCCGCCTTCGGCCGTCCACACCGCGAAGACGGCTTCGAGGATCACTACGGGCCCGGCGTCCGGCAGCGCGTACACCACGAACTCCGGCCGCTTCCCGTCCACCTGCGGCGCGATGTTCCACGGCGTGTAGCGCACACCCGTCGCGCCGGTCGTGGTGTCGCCGGCCGGGCAGCCCACCCCGCCGCGCTCCCCCCACTCGCGCACCGGGGCGTCCACCGCGAAGTGCGGGCAGTCCAGCCTGCTCGACCGGTCGTAGCCGATGGTGGCGGCCAACATCGTCGCCGACAGCAACGCGACCAGCGCCACCACCAGGCCGTGCACCGCCCGCTGCTGGCCGGACACCCGGTCCGGCAGGCGGTCCGCGTCGGGGTCCGTCCCGACGAGCAGCCGGGCGTCCCGGCCCTGCCGCCGCAGCCACCACGCGACCGGCGGCAGGCAACCGGCGATCGCGCCGGTCAGCGCGACCTCGCCGGACAGCTCGACCATCACGTGCGCCAACGCGGCCGAGCAGACCACGGCCAGCACCGCCGAGCCGACGTCGCGGACCACCCGCCACCAGCGCGGTGCGGTCAGCCACTGCCACGCCCAGCACACCCCGACGTCCCACGCGTCCCGGTCGGCGGACCGCAGCCCGCGCCGGGCGTCGCGCAGCACCGCGCGGCGCACCGCGAACCCCAGTTGCCACCAGGCGATCTGGGCACCCAGGACCTCCACGAGCACCCGGTGCCCGCCACCGGCACCGGACGTCGACGCCACGCGGCCAAGTCTGGCCGCGCCGGCCACCGACCGCACTAGCCCGGACGGGCGCTCGGCGCAGCGGTGGTGGGCAACCTCGCCCACGCCGCCGTGGGTGAACCCGGACGCTTACCGCCCGGCCGCATCGGGGTGACGATTCACCGCGACGGCCGGGCGCGCACCCGCCGGAGTCGACGCGGATCCCTGCCGCGCGGAGAAGTCCGACCACGCCTTTGCGGACCCCAGGAGCACCACATGAGGTTCTCTCCGAAAACCAGACCAGGACCGCGCGCCGCGACCGTGGCCCTGCTGCTGGCCGCCCTGCTCTCCCCCACCCCGGCCGCCGCCGCGGGGAAGGACGTCATCGCGACCGGTGACGTCGTGCCGGGCAGCTACGTCGTCGTCCTGCGCGACGACGTCACCGCGACCGCGTCGAGCCTCACCGGGACCTACGGCGGCACGGTCGCGGCCACCTGGCACGACGCCGTCAACGGGTACTCCGCGCGGATGTCCGCCGAGCAGGCACGCCGGGTCGCCGCCGATCCGCGAGTCGCCTACGTGCAGCAGGACCACCTCGTGCGCGCGGCCGACGTCCAGCTCAACCCGCCGTCGTGGGGGCTGGACCGGGTGGACCAGCGCGACCGCCCGCTGTCGGGCTCCTACGCCTTCGACAACGCGGCCGAGGACGTGCGCGTGTTCGTCGTCGACAGCGGCATCCGCCTGTCCCACGGTTCGTTCGGCGGCCGGGCGGTCTGGGGCGTCAACACCATCGACAAGATCGACACCGACTGCCACTGGCACGGCACGCACGTCGCGGGCATCATCGGCGGCACCGACTTCGGCATCGCGAAGGGCGTCTCGCTGACCGCCGTCAAGGTGCTGGACTGCCACGGCGTCGGCACGTTGAGCAGCGTGGTCGGCGGCATCGACTGGGTGACCCGGTTCTCGACCAGGCCCGCCGTGGCGAACCTGAGCCTCAGCGGGCCGCAGAGCCCGACGCTGGACAACGTCGTGGCGAACTCCATCGCGTCGGGCGTCACGTTCGTCGTCCCGTCCGGCAACGACGACCGCGACGCCTGCCAGTACTCGCCCGCCCGGCTGCCCGCCGCGATCACCGTGAACGCGTCCGACCAGAACGACGCCGAGACCGGTTTCTCCAACCACGGGCCGTGCACCGACCTGTACGCGCCCGGCTCGGCGATCCTGTCCGCGAGCATGGAGAACGACCGCGCCTACCGCGTGGAGTACGGCACCTCACAGGCCGCCGCGCACGTGACCGGGGCGGCGGCGCTGTGGCTGGCGCTGCACCCCGACGACACCCCGGCCCAGGTCGGCGCCGCAATCCTGGGCAACGCGACCAAAGACCGGATCACCAGGGTGATCCCCGGAACCCCCAACCGCCTGCTCCACACCGCGCCCGGCGGCGGCGTGCCCGGACAACCGTGGATCACCAACCCCGGACGCCGGTACGGCGCGGTCGGCACCGCGGCTGCCCTGTCCCCCAACGCGACCGACGGGACGCCCGCCTACACGTGGAGCGCGAGCGGGTTGCCCGCCGGCCTGGCGATCGACGCCGCGACCGGCCGGATCACCGGGGTTCCCACGGCGGCGGGCGTGTTCCGCGTGACGCTGAACGTGACCGACACGGGCGCGCGCGTCGGCTCCACGTCGTTCGACTGGACCATCGCCGCATCGGGCCGGTCGACCGTGCGCAACGACAACAGCGGCCTGTGCCTGACGCCGTCGGGTTCGGCCACCACGGCGCTCGTGCAGGTGGTGCAGGTCGCCTGTGACGTCGACCCGGGCAGGCAGTGGACGTGGACCCCGTCGCCGTTGGGCGGCTACTACGTCCAGAACGTCAAGAGCGGCCTGTGCCTGAGCCCGATCAACAGCTCGACCGCCGTGAACGCCAACCTCGCGCAGGACTACTGCGACGGTCGGCGTTCCCGGACGTGGCGGGTGTTCCAGTCGGGCGATTCGGTCCAGCTCAGGAACCTCGACAGCGGCCTGTGCGCCACGATCCTGGGCAACGCGACGAACCTCGGTGCCGCCGCCGTGCAGAACCGCTGCGGCACCGACCCGGCCAAGCTGTGGAAGCCGAACCCCTACCCCGCGTACCAGGAGGAGCACGTCGCCAACGCCAACAGCGGGCTGTGCCTGTCCCCCGCCGGCGGCTCGGTCGGCAGCGACGTCGACGTCGTCCAGTTCACCTGTGACGTCGACCCGGCCCGGCGCTGGTCGGTCGTCCCGTCGCCGCTGGGCGGGCACCACCTGCTCAACGCCAAGAGCGGGCTGTGCCTGACGCCCGCCGGCGGTTCCCCGGCGTTGAACGCCAAAGCGGTGCAGTCGCCCTGCGACAACCACCCGGCCCGGCGCTGGACCCTCGCCACCTCGGGTGCCGGAATCCAGCTCCGCAACGACAACAGCGGCCTGTGCCTGACCATCTCCGGCGGTGCCACCACCAAGAACGCCCTCGCGATCCAGACCGCGTGCGACACGAACGCCGCACGGCTCTGGCAACGCACCCCGTACCCCTTTTACCAGAAGGAAAAGCTCCAGAACATCCACAGTGGACTGTGCCTGTCACCGTTGAACGGGAGCACCGTCGCGGACGTCAACGCCGAAATCATCCAGTACACCTGCGACATCGACCCGGCGCGGCGCTGGTCGGTCATCCCCTCGCCGCTGGGCGGGCACCACGTCCTCAACGCCCGCAGCGGCCTCTGCCTGACCATCGCGGGCGGCACGACGACACCCGGCGCGGCGGCGGTCCAGTACTACTGCGACGACGACCCGTCCCGCCGCTGGACCCTCGCCGCCTCGGGCACGCAGTTCCAACTGCGCAACAACAACAGCGGCCTCTGCCTGAGCATCGACGGCGACGCCACCACCGTCAACAGCCGCGCGGTCCAAGTCGCCTGCGACTCCCACGCGGCCCGGCAGTGGCAGCGGGTCCGGTAGCGATGGGGACGGAGGGTCACCTCGCGGAGCCGACCGGAGTCCGCTCCGGTCGGCCCGACCGCGCCGGCCAGTGCTCGTGGCAGCGGTCGATGTGCAGCTCCGCGTGCCCGTTGCGCCGGTGGCGGCTCCCCGTCTTCCACGACCCCAGGTCCATCTCCACGCAGCAGTACGAATCGGGGCGCTCGACGATCTCGGCCGGGGAGTCCTCGGCGAGCGCCCGGATGTGCTCGCCCTGGAGGTCGTAGGCGTGCCGGCTCCCGACGAGGAACAGCGTGTCGGCGGCGACGGCCCAGCGCAGGTGGTCCCGGAACCCCCGGTACGACGTGCGCCAGTGCTCCTCGCGGTCGAACGCGCGGAACGCGTTGGGCGGCAACGTCACCGTGTGGGCGGCGGCCGGGCGCAGGCGGGCCCGCACCTGCTTCCACCGGGACACCGGGAACCCGAGGCTGTGGTGCAGCAGCACGAGGTCGAGCTTGCGCTCGGGGACGACGTCCGTGCCGTCGCACGAGTAGCGGCTCGACCGCAGCGGCAGGTGCACGAGGCTGCGAGGCGAGCGCGCGGCCAGCCACCAGGCGAACGCGAGGTCGACCGTGGCGGCCCGGTCCACCAGCATCCTCGGCCCGTACCGGCCGTCGTGCAGCACCCCGTGGGCGATCGGCCGCGCCGGGCGGATCACCCGGTAGCTCTCGCCGCCCAACCGCACGGCGCTGACCAGCGTCCGCCACTCCTGCCCGGCCAGCCGCACCCCGACACCCCTTCCCCGGTCCTGATCGACGACACCGTAGACAACGCCGCCGACCGGTGACCAGCGAATTGATCGTGCCGGACGCCGGGTCCGGCACGGCCGTCAGGAACGGGGCCGCACGGCCCCGCCTGCCGTCCGCCCCAACCGGGCGCGGACGGCGGTGGCGGCGCAGGCGATCACCGCGATCCCGCCGAGCACGGTGGGCCAGGTGAGCCCCTCGCGCAGCAGGAGCACGGCCCAGCCCAGCGTCAGCACCGGTTGGACGAGTTGGACCTGGCTCACCTGCGCCATCGGCCCGATCGCGAGACCCCGGTACCACGCGAAGAACCCGAGGTACATGCTCACCACGGCGAGGTAGCCGAACGCGGCCCACTCCAGCGGCGTCCCGGTCGGCGGCCGCTGCGCGATCGAGAACCCGGCGAGCACCACCATCAGCGGCGCGGAGAGCACCAGCGCCCACGACACCGTCTGCCACGCCCCGAGTTCACGGGCGAGCAGCCCGCCTTCCGCGTAGCCGATCCCGGCCGCGAGGACCGCGCCGAGCAGCAGCAGGTCGGAGCCGTGCAGCCCGCCGAAACCGCCGCCCTGCAACGCCGCGAACAGCACCGCGGCGGCCGCGCCCACCGCCGCCATGACCCAGAACGACGTCGGGGGCCGTTCCCGGGTGCGCAGCACGACGATCACCGCCGTGACGGCGGGCAGGAGCGCGATCACCACCGCGCTGTGCCCGGCCGACGCGGTGGTGAGCGCGAACGAGGTCAACACCGGGAACCCGACCACCACGCCCCCGGCGACCACCGCGAGCCGTGCCCACTGGACACCGCGCGGCAGGCGCTGCCTCGTCCACGCCAGGGCCGCGGCGGCGAGCACCGCCGCGACGACCGCGCGGCCGCAGCCCACGAACAGCGGCGGCATCCCGCCGCCGACCACGACCCGGGTGAACGGGACGGTGAACGAAAACGCCACGACCCCGAGCAGGCCCCACCCCAGACCCGCCCGCGACGGGGATAGCACTGCCGCCCGATCGAGAGTAGCGCTACTGTTGACACTCATGTCCGACGATAGCAGCTCACGGATCGTGGCCGACCTCCGCGACTGGCTCGCCGGCGCGCCGCCCGGCGCGAAGCTGCCGTCCACCCGGGAACTGGTCGCGCGGTACGCGGCGAGCCCGGTCACCGTGCAGAAGGCGCTGCGCACCCTGGCGGCGCACGGCCTGGTGGAGAGCCGCCCCGGCGTCGGGACGTTCGCCCGGACGGTCCGCGCCGCCCGCCCGAACGACTACGGCTGGCAGACCGCCGCGCTGGGGTCGCCGGGATTCCGGGGCACCCGGCGGTCGACGGCGCTGCGCAGCACCCCGAACGACGTGATCGCGCTGCACTCGGGCTACCCGGACCGCGAACTGCTGCCCGAGCGGCTGGTCCGCGCCGCGTTCACCCGCGCCGCGCGCGGCGACGCCGCGGTGAGCCGGCCGCCGACCGCCGGCCTGCCGGAGTTGCAGGCGTGGTTCGCGGCCGAACTGGGCGCGCTCGGGGCCGCCGCGCCCTCGCCCGGCGACGTGGTGGTCTTCCCCGGCAGCCAGAGCGGGTTGAGCACGGTCTTCCGCGCCCTGGTCGGCCCGGACCGGCCGCTGCTGGTGGAGTCGCCGACGTACTGGGGTGCGCTGCTGGCCGCCGCGCAGGCGGGCGTGCGGGTGGTGCCCGTCCCGAGCAGCTCGCACGGCCCCGACCCGGACGAGCTGGCCCGCGCGTTCGCGCAGACCGGGGCGCGGGCGTTCTACGCCCAGCCGAACTTCGCCAACCCCACCGGCGCGCGGTGGTCGCCCGACCTGGCGGAGCGGGTGCTCGACGTGGTGCGCCGGCACGGGGCGTTCCTGGTCGAGGACGACTGGGCGCACGACTTCGGGATCACCGCCGACCCGGTGCCGATCGCCGCCCGTGACGACGGCGGGCACGTCGTCTACCTGCGGTCGCTGACCAAGAGCGTGTCACCGGCGGTGCGGGTGGCCGGGATCGTCGCGCGCGGCCCGGCCCGGGAGCGGATCCTGGCCGACGTCGAGGCGGTGTCCATGTACGTCAGCGGGGTGCTCCAGGCGGTCGCGCTGGACGTCGTCACCCAGCCCGCCTGGCGCACCTACCTGCGCGACCTCCGCCACCGGCTCGCCGCCCGGCGCGACCTGCTGGTGGCGGCCCTGCACGAGCACGTCCCCGCCGCTCGGCTGGAGGCCGTGCCGCAGGGCGGGCTCAACCTGTGGCTGCGGCTGCCCGACGGCACCGACCTGGCCCGGCTGGTGCGGGACTGCGACGCGGCCGGGGTCGTGCTCGCGCCCGGCGACGAGTGGTTCCCCGCCGAGCCGACCGGTGCCTACCTGCGGCTCAACTACTCCGGCCCGAACCCCGGAGCCTTCCCGGACGGGGCCCGCGAGATCGGCCGCGCGCTGGCCCGGCAGGCGGTGCGGTGACCGCCCACCTCGGCGTGGCGGACGTCCGACCGCTAGTAGCTGCCCAGGAACGATTCGACCTCCGCGACGGCCTTGTCGTAGCCGTAGTTGCGGTAGGCGTAGCCCTTGGCCACGAACGGCGCGCCCGCGTAGAACATCTCGTACTGGTGGTGCCGCCCGGCGAACTCGCTCCCGATCGCGTCCCACACCAGCTTGAACAACTTCACCCTTTCCTCTGCGGGCACGCCGGGGCTGTGCACGTACCGGTCGATCATCGGCCGCGTCTCCGCGCTCGTCATGTCCGCGATGCTCGACGGCACCTGCAAGACACCGCCGCCCACCAGGTCCCGCAGAATCGCCAACACCCTCGGGTACAACTCGGCTTGCAGCCCCATCACGCCGTACAACGCCTGCGCGCCGGGCCGCCACAGGCCCTGGTCGTCAGGTTCCGCGGTGTGTTCGGCCGCCAGTACCGCCGATTCGACCAGCGTCACCAACGACGCGAGTTCACCGAGTTTTTCCACCACACCGGGGAACTTGTCGACCCCGTTGACCGCCGCGACCTTCCGCGCCAACCCCGCCAGGAACCGCAACTTCACCCCGAACCGGATCTGCGCCTGCCAATTCCCCAACACATGCGCACCCGTGTCGAAGAACTGCCTCCGCAAACCCGCCACATCCCGATAGACGAACACCCGCTCCCACGGAACGAACACATCATCGAACACCAACAACGCATCCGTCTCGTCGAACCGCGACGACAACGGATAGTCGTACCCACTCGTCGCAGCAGGAGCATACGGCCTGCGACACAACAACTTCAGACCAGCAGCACCCACCGGAACAGCGAAGCTCACCGCGAAATCGGAGTCGTCCGGCCCGAGCGGCTTGATGCAGGACACCAGGATCTCGTCGGCCACCGCACCACCGGTCGCCAACATCTGCGCACCACGCACCACGATCCCGTCGGCACGCTCCTCCACCACACCCACCTGGACGAACTCACCCTCCCAACCACTCGCCGTCGACGCACGAGACACCTGCGGCGGAATGATCGCGTACGAGACATACAGACTCTCCGCCACCATCCGACGCTGGAACGCGACCACGTTGCCCGCGAACCGCTCGTCAAAAGCCTCCGGATGCGCCGCGAACGCCGCCACGAAAGCACCCACATGATCCGGACTCCGACCAACCCACCCGTGCGAATGCTCCGCCCACACCGACGCCGCAGCCCGAAACGCCGCCAAATCCGCACGCGAACGCGGCGCGGTGAACAGCGGCCCGACATCCGGGACGAGGTCGAGCAGTTCCGCGATCGTGCGGGCGATCGGCGCGAACGCCGGGTGGTCGGCCACGTCGGCGACCGCCTCGCCGTCGACGTAGACCCGCCGGTCGTCCTTCAACGACGCCAGGTACTCGGCTCCAGTGCGCATCACGTGCTCCTAGCGTTCGGACAGGTGCAGCGCGGTCAACGTGCTCGCGAGGTGCGCGGCCACCGCGCGGCCCGCCTCCTCGGGGTCGCCCGAGCGCAGCGCCGCCACTATCGCGGCGTGCTCGTCGAGCACCCGGCGGGCGCGGTCCGCGCTGTTGGCGACCGCCCGCAGGCCCATCCGGACCTGCCGCTCCCGCAACGTCTCGTAGAAGTCGGCGAGCACCGGGTTGGCGGCCCGCCGCACGATCGTCCGGTGGAACACCCGGTCGCGCTCGATGAAGCCGAGCGGGTCGGCGATCGCCGCCTCCTGGTCGGCCACCAGCCGGTCGAGTTCGTCGGTGAACGCCGGGTCGGCGGGCACCGCGCGGCGCACGCACCAGTCCTCGACCAGGGCCCGCGCCTCCATCACCGCGCGCACCTCGGCGTCGGAGATGGGCGGCACGAACGCGCCCTTCTTGGGCATGATCCGCAGGAACCCCTCGGCCTCCAGCCGCAGCAGCGCCTCGCGGACCGGCGTGCGGGACGTGCCCGCCGCCTGCGCCACCCCGGACTCGGTGAGGAACGTGCCGTCGTCGGGCGGCAGCGTGGCGATGTGCTGCTTGAGCCAGCGGTAGGTGGTGTCCTGCGCCGACCCGCCCGGCAGTTGTGAACCGCTCATGGACTAGATGTATACAAGCCGTGGACAAGCTGCGCAAGAGCGAAAACCGCCGGTCGCCGCTATGGCATGTTGCCATAGTGCAGCTTGCACTATATGGTCGGCGGTGAAGGAGGTGCGGAGTTGTCCACACTGCCCAGGGCCGACCGCGATCTGGTGGGGCTGGCGGTGCTCGCGCTGCTGTCGCAGGGCGAGCGGCACGTCTACGACATGCACCGGCAGATCATCGACACGCACATGGACTTCGTCACCGGCCTGCCGCGCAGCATGTACCACGCCGTCGAACGCCTCACCCGCGACGGCCTGGTCACCCCGGTCGACACCAGCCGGGAGGGCAACCGGCCCGAGCGGACGCTCTACCGCCTCACCGACGACGGCCGGGCGGAACTGCGCTCCCGGACCCGGCGGCTGATCGCCACCCCCGACCCCGACACCACGCTGTTCACCGCCGCGCTGTCGTTCCTCGGCTGCCTGCGGGTCGCCGAGGCGCGCGAGGCGCTGAGCAGCCGGGCCTCGGCGTTGGCCGCGACCGCCGCCGGGAAGGGCGCGGTGCTGCCCGACCTGACGGCCCGGCTGCCCCGGCTGCTGGTGGTCGAGGTGGAGTACGAACTGGCCCGGGTGACCGCCGAGCGGGACTGGACCCGCGCCCTGGTCGCCGACCTGGACAGCGGCGCGCTGGCCTGGCCGGACGACCTCGCCGACCTGTTCACCGAGCAGGCACCGCCTGCCTGAGACCCACGAGGAGACACCATGTCCCCGAAGCACGACGCGGACCGCGACACCACCGGGATCCAGACCCTGCTGACCCGGATGACCGAGGCGTGGAACGCCGGCGACGCCACCGCGTACGCCGAGCAGTTCACCGAGGACGCCGAGCACGTCAACTGGCTGGGCAGCCGCGACACCGGCCGGGCCGCCATCGAGGCCACCCACCGGTTCCTGTTCGACGGCCCGCTCAAGGGCGTGCGGCTGGACGGCGCCGTCGACGCGGCGCTGCACATCCGCCACCTGGCACCGGATGTCGCCCTGGTGATCGTCGACGGCGGCAAGCCGTCGCACGCGGCCGAGGCGTCGGTGATCACCTTCACCGCCGTCCGCCGGGACGACGCGTGGCGGTTCGCCTCGTTCCAGAACACCCGCAAGACGGCCGTGCCGACGCGCTGAGCGATCAGCCCGCCCGGTGGGCGACCCGCCCGGCGACCACGGTCAGCTCCACCGGCAGGTCCGGCAGTTCCTCGGCCGGGCACGCGAGCGGGTCGCCCCGGAACACCGTGAGGTCCGCCCGGAATCCCTCCCGCACCCGGCCCGCGACCCGCTCCTCCCCCGCCCCGTAGGCGGCCCACGTGGTGTAGCCGGCCAAGCCCTGGCGGGCGGTGAGGGCCTGCTCCGGGCCGACCGGGGCGCGGCCGTGCTCGGCGGCGGGGCGGCGCAGCCGGGCCCCGGCCATCACCACCCTCGGGTCGTAGGCCGCGACCGGCCAGTCCGAGCCGAGCGCGATCCGGCCGCCCGCGCGGACGATGTCGGCGCACCGCCAGCCGTGCCCGCAGCGGTCCGGGCCGAGCCGCTCGGACCAGTTGTCGGTGTGCTCGGGCAGCGTCCAGTCCATGTGGGTGGGCTGCATCGAGGCCACCACGTCGAGCCCGGCGAAGCGGGTGACGTCCCGGTCGGTGAGCAGTTCGGCGTGCTCGACGCGGTGCCGGCCGCGCCGCGGGCGGCCGACGGCCTCGTAGGCGTCCAGGACCGCGGTGACCGCGCGGTCGCCGATCGCGTGGGTGAAGCTGGGCAGGCCCAGCGCGGCCACCCGCCGCACCGCGTCCCGGTACCGGTCCAGGTCCGTCCACATCGGACGGGTGCCCTCGCCGGCGCAGTCCGGGTGCCCCAGCCAGGCCGAGCCGCCGTCGATGGTGCCGTCGAGGAAGAACTTGACCGCGCCGGTCCGCCACAGCCCGCCGCCGCCGGCGCGGGTGCGCACGTCGCGGACGGCGTCGAGCGTCTCCTCGATCCGGGCCGGGAACAGCCACGGGGCGCGCAGCACCCGCAGCGGCAGCCGGTCCCGCTCGGCCAGCGCGTCGAGCACCGCCTCGGTGCCGACCCAGCTGTCCGGCACGTGGATCGCGGTGATGCCGCAGGAAGCCTGGTCGGCGAACAGGTCGGCGGCGGCGCGGCCGATGTCCTCCGTGGACGGCGGCGGGACGGCGGCGTAGCCGTGCAGCACGGCGGACATCTCGTGCAGCCGGCCGGTGGGCACGCCGTCCTCGTCCACCACGACCTCCGACCGGTCGCCGAAGTCGATCGGCCCGGTGATGCCCGCCAAGTGCAGCGCCCGGGTGCTCATCAGGGCGGTGTGCGAGTCGGCGAGCCACAGGAACGCGGGCCGGCCGGCCACGGCGTCGTCCAGGAACCGCCGGGGCCGGTCCGGCAGCGCCGGGTACTCGACGCCGTTGACCACCACCCAGCCGTCGGCCGGCAGCGCGCGGGCGGTGCGGTGCAGCAGGTCGCGCAACTGCTCCTGGGTGGTGAGCCCGGCGGCGTCGACACCGCCGGCGTCGGCGAGCCCGTGCATCGGGTGCTGGTGCGAGTCGACCAGGCCCGGCGTGACGACCAGCCCGGTCCCGTCTACCACCTCGGTCCGGGAGCCCACGGGCATGTCGCGGGCGTCGCCCACGGCAACGATCAGGCCGTCCCGGACGGCGACGGCACCGGCCACCGGGCGGTCCGGGTCCATGGTGTGGACGGTGGCCCCCCGGATCACCAGGTCGGCGGCGGTCATCGGTCGGTCCCTTCGGTGCGGGTCGCGAACGCGGCGCTGACCAGCACCTTGTCCTGCGGGCGGGCGACGAGCAGGTACAGCAGGCCGAGCGCCACCACCACCGCGGACACCAGCGGTGCCGCCCAGACCTGGTACCAGGGCGCGCCGACCGGGGCGAGGACGGCCCGGGGCCAGGCGATGTTGACGAACTCGAAGCCCAGCCACACCACCGCCAGGGCGTTGATCACGGTACCGGTCCGGCCCAGCCGCACGTACCCGGCGGGCACCCACGTGCCGCGCAGCCGGGCGACCAGCGCCGCCAGCGCGGTCAGGAAGAACACCAGGTAGAGCACGGCGGTGCCGAACGCGATCAGGCTGCCGATGGCCGCGCTGTTCAACGCCAACAGCAGTCCCGCGCAGCCCACCACGGTCACCGCCACCACCGCGCCGATCGGCACCTGACGGCGGCTGACGGTCGACAGCAGCCGCGAGCCCGGCAGCACGCCGTCACGGGCGATCGAGTAGACGCCGCGCGCCGTAGAGCCCTGCGAGGCCAGTCCGCAGGCGAAGAACGCGATGACCACCACGACCACGAACGGCTTGGCCGACCAGCTGCCGAACGAGGCGATCACGGCCGTGGACACCGGGTCCGGGTCCTGGCCGGCGACCACCGACGCGAGGTCGGGGTGGACCAGCGTGGTCGCGAAGGCGTTCAGGATGACCAGCGCGCCGACGCTGAGCAGCGCCCACCAGATGGCCCTCGGCACGTGCCGCGCGGCGTTGCGGGTCTCCTCCGAGGTCGCCACGCACGCGTCGAAGCCGATGAACGCCCACCCGCCGACGGCCAGCGCGGCGAGCAGCGCGGCCGGCACCGAGCCGTCCGAGGTCGCCTCCGCGCCCATCGTGACGGTCAGGATGGAGAACGGCTGCTCCCGGAACGCCAGCAGCAGCACCACGCCGACCAGCACCGACGCGACCGCCTCGGCCGCGACGCCGAGCGCGACGACGCGCCGCAGCACCTCGATGCCGAAGGTGTTGACCAGGGCGCACACCACGATGAACCCGGCGGCGACGGCCACCAGCAGGTTGGGGGTGGGGGTGATGCCGAACAGGCCGAGGATCCACGGCGCGGACAGGTAGCCGATGGTGGTGTTGGCGACCAGCGGCCCGCACAGCGACAGCCACCCGGTCATCCAGGCGTAGCCCGGCCCGATCAGCCGCCGGGTCCACTGGTAGGCCCCGCCGGACACCGGGAACTCCGAGGCGAGTTCGGAGTAGACGGTCAGCAGCAGGCACTGGCCGAGCAGGCAGACCGGCAGCGCCCACACCCACGCGGGGCCGGCGACCGTCATGCCGACCAGCACCACCGCGTAGAGGCCGACCACCGGGGACACGGTCGCGAAGCCCATCCCGATGTTGCCCAGCACGCCCAGCCGCCGGTTGAGCCGCTGCTCGTAGCCCAGCTCCCGCAGCCGGGCGTCGTCGGCCGCGCCCGGATCGGCCTGCGGGGGTGGTGCGGTCGTGCTGGTCGGGTCGTCGATCACGGTGGGGCCTCCTGCGGTGTCCTCAGCGGACTGAGACGCGGATCACGTGGAGTGGGACGGTAGGTCGGCGCGGCCGGCCCCGTCGATGGACGCCGCGTTGAACTTTCCCGGCAGGGTGGACACTGTGTCCATGCCGCTGACTGTGGACGCCCTGCTCGCCGTGCGCGAACTGCGCCTGACGCTGGTCGCCGGCGAGGGCGGGCGGAACCGGGTGATCGAGGCCGCGCACGTCTCGGAGCTGGCCCGGCCCGGCGAGTGGCTGCACGGCGGCGAGCTGCTGATGACCGCCGGGGTGGTGCTGCCGACCGATCCCCGGTCGTGCCGCGAGTTCGTGCGGGACGTGGTGGACGGCGGGGCGGCGGCGCTGGGGTTCGGCGTGGGCCACGGCCAACCCCACCGGGAACCGCCCGCCGGGCTGGTGGCCGCCGCCGAGGAGGCCGGGCTGCCGCTGCTGGTCGTGCCGGACGAGGTGCCGTTCATCGCGGTGACCAAGGCGGTGTTCGCCGCGCTGGCCGCCGAGGACCGGCGCGCCCTGGAGCACACCGTGGACGTGCAGCGCCGGCTCACCGTCGCCGCGACCTCGGGCGGCGGCCTGAACGCGATCCTCAAGGTGTGGCTGGCCGCCACCGGCCGGGCCGCCGTGGTGACCGACCTGCTCGGCCGGGAGCTGGCCGGTGTCGGACCGGCGGCGAAGGCGCTGCTGGCGGCCGGTCGCCCGGTGCTGGACGAGCTGAGCGCGCGCGGGCTGCTGGGCAGCGCGTCGGTCGCGGCGGACGGGCTGACGGTGGGCGTGCAGCCGATCGGCGCGCGCCGGCTGCGCGGGCACGTCCTGCTCGCCAGGCCGCCGCAGCCCACGCCCGGCACGGTGGACGCCGCGCTGGTGTCCCTGCTGACGCTGGAGCTGGAGCGCCGGCACCTGGCCGACGAGCCGCGCCGGCGGGCCGGTGCGGACGCGGTCGCACGGCTGCTCGCCGGGCTGCCCGACGACCAGGCCGGGGCGACGCTCGCCGCGTTCGGCCTGTCCTCGCCGGTGGTGCGCGGTCTGGCGGTGCGGGCGCGAGCCGGCGACCCGGCGGACGACGCCGCGGAGCTGGCCGCCGACCTCGCGCTGGTGCTGCCCGGCGGTCTCGTCCGGTGGACCGGCGACACGGTGGAGGCGCTGGTGGTCGACGAGGTGGACGTGCCGGCGCTGCTCGCCCGGTTCGCGCCGGGCCGGCCCGCCGGGGTCGGCGCGGCACTGCGGCCGGGCGCGGCGGCGGTGTCCCTGCGGCAGGCGCGGGCGTTGCTGGCCACCAGCACCCGGCTCGGCAGGCCCGCCGAGGCCGGCGAGCACAGCACCAGCCGGCTGCTGCTCACCCTGGGCCCGCCGGAGCTGCTGGCGTCCTTCGCCGACACCGTGCTGGCGCCGATCGACGCGGCCGACCCGCGCGGGCAGCTGCTCGCCACGCTGCGGGTGTGGCTGGACGCGAACGGCGCGTGGGACGTCACCGCCCAGCGCCTGGGCGTGCACCGGCACACGGTGCGCAACCGCGTCGACCGGATCGAGCAGCTCACCGGCCGGGCGCTGGCCACCGCGGCCGCGCGCTACGAGCTGTGGCTGGCCTTGGAGGCGCGCGACGCGCTCGCCTACGCCGGCACCGCCCCTCGCTGATCCCGCGAGACCCCGCCCGGCTGCGGCGGCGCGATCCGCCACCACCGGACAGACTGTCCGTGACGGCCAACTGCGGCACCGAAGTTGGACACCACGTCGATCGACCGGGTGACGCGGCCGAACGTACGTTGCCCGACACGGCCCGCAGCGGCGCGCCGTGCACGGTGACAGGAGGCGGGTGCTCGATGGGTTCTCCGGAAGTCGATGTCGCGATCGTGGGTGCCGGGTTCGCCGGTCTGACGGCGGCGCGCGACCTGGGCGCGGCCGGGCGCACGGTGCGCGTGCTGGAGGCCCGGGACCGGATCGGCGGCCGCACCTGGTACCGGACCGACCTGGTGGACGGGGTCGGGCTGGAGATGGGCGGGACGTGGATCGTCCCCGAGCAGACCTTCGTCACCGACGAGGTCCGCCGGTACGGCATCGCGGTCGGCGACAGCGACCTCCCCGGGCGGATGACCTGGTCGGCCCGCGGCGAGGTGCTGGAGTCGCTGCTGCCGGTGCCGCCCGCCGAACTCGACGACCTGGAGCACGCGGTCCGCGCGCTGGTGGCCGCCGGCGCGCGGCTGGACGTGGACCGGCCGCTGTCCGAGCAGGGCCTGGCCGACCTCGACGTGCCGATCCGCGAGTGGGCGGACGCGGCCGGGCTGCGCGGCAACGCGCGCGAGCTGCTGATCTCCTGGTTCTGCGGGTGCGGCAACGCCTCCGCCGACACCGGGTCCGCGCTGGACGTGCTGCGCTGGCTGGCCGCGATGGGCAACTCGGTGTGGGGCATGGTGCGGGCCAGCGTGCTCGGCCAGACCTTCGAGGCCGGGACCGCGTCGCTGGCCGAGGCGATCGCGCACGACAGCGGCGCGGAAATCCTGCTCAACGCCCCCGTGCGGGCGATCCGCCAGGAGGCCGACCGGGTCGTGGTGGTCCACGACGGCGGTCAGGTCACCGCCCGCCGGGTGCTGGTCACCGTGCCCGTCGGGGTGCTGCGGCACATCGACTTCCGGCCCGCCCTCTCCCCCGGCAAGCTCGCCGTGTCCACCGAGAACCACGCCGGGCAGGGGCAGAAGGTGTGGGCGGTGGCCCGCAACGTGCCGGCGGACCTGAGCGGCTACGGGTGGGGCACCGCGTTCGACTACGTGGGCGCGATGAAGACCCTGCCCGAGGGCGTGCTGCTGGTGTGCTTCGCGCCCGAGCACGACCGGGTGGACGGCCACGACCCGGCGGACGTGCAGCGCGCGGTCCGCGAGTTCGCGCCGGACGCCGAGGTCGTCGCCACCGCCACCCACGAGTGGGTGGACGACGAGTGGTCGCGCGGCACCTGGACGACGTTCCGGGCGGGCCAGATCTCCCGCTACGAGCGCGACCTCGCCGTCCCGGAGGGCCTGGTGCACTTCGCCGGGGCGCACACCGCGCGGCGCTGGCCGGGGTTCATCGACGGCGCGATCGACAGCGGCCGGCGCGCCGCCGCGGAACTGCTGGCGGTGCTGTGATGCCGATCAGTCCCGCCGACGCCACCCGCGTCCCCCGCTACGCCGGGGACGGCAGCTTCGCCCGGCTGCCCCGGCTGGCCGACCTGCCCGACGCCGACGTCCTGGTGTGGGGCGTGCCGTTCGACGCGGGCGTGAGCTACCGGCCCGGTGCCCGCTTCGGCCCGTCGCACGTGCGGCAGAGTTCACGGCTGCTGCGGCCCTACAACCCGGCGCTGGACGTGGAACCGTTCAACGCGCGGCAGGTCGCCGACGCCGGGGACGTCGGGGTCAACCCGTTCGACATCGGCGAGGCGGTGGCCGCGATCGAGGCCGCGGCGCGCGAACTCGGCGGGACGCGGCGCAGGCTGCTCACGATCGGCGGCGACCACACCATCGCGTTGCCGCTGCTGCGCGTGCAGCACGAGCGGCACGGCCCGGTGGCGGTGCTGCACTTCGACGCGCACCTGGACACGTGGGACACCTACTTCGGTGCCGCCTACACGCACGGCACGCCGTTCCGCCGGGCCGGCGAGGAGGGGCTGATCGACGCCGGGCACTCGGTGCACGTCGGCATCCGGGGACCGCTGTACTCGAAGCTCGACCTCGCCGAGAGCGAGGAGATCGGGTTCACCACCGTGCACGCCCGCGACTTCGCCCGGCAGCCGATCGACTCGATCATCGACCGCGTCCGCGCCCGGCTGGGCGAGCGCCCGGTGTACGTGTCGGTCGACATCGACGTGCTCGACCCGGGTTTCGCCCCGGGCACCGGCACCCCGGAAGCGGGCGGGTTGTCCAGCCGCGAACTGCTGGAGGTGCTGCGCGGCCTGTCCGGTCTCAACGTGGTGGGCGCGGACGTGGTCGAGGTCTCCCCGGCCTACGACCACGCCGAGATCACCGGCATCGCCGCCGCGCACGTGCTCTACGAATTGCTGTCCGTGCTGCCCGAGGAGGAACGGTGACCGACACCGTCGTGCACAACATCGTCGACGGCGCGACCCGTGACGCGCTCTCCGGGGCGACCACGAACCTGGTCGACCCCAGCACGGGCAACACCTGCGGCACCGCCCCTTTGTCCACTGTGGACGATGTCGACGCGGCCTATCGCGCGGCGGCCGACGCGTTCGAGGTGTGGCGCGACACCACGCCGGGGCAGCGCCAGGCCGTGCTGCTGCGGTGCGCGGACGCGCTGGAGAGCCGTGCGGCCGAGTTCGTCGCCGCGGAGTGCCGCAACACCGGCAAACCGACCGCGACCACGCACACCGACGAGGTGCTGGCGTCGGTCGACGCGCTGCGCTTCTTCGCGGGCGCGGCACGCGTGCTGCCGGGCATCGGTGCCACCGAGTACGCACCAGGCCACACCTCCTACGTGCGACGGGAACCGGTCGGTGTGGTCGGCCAGGTCGCGCCGTGGAACTACCCGCTGCTCATGGCCATGTGGAAGATCGCGCCCGCGCTGGCGGCGGGCAACACCGTCGTGCTCAAGCCCGCCGACACCACCCCGGTGACCGCCGCGATGTTCGGCGCGCTCGCGGCCGAATTCCTCCCGCCCGGCGTGCTCAACGTCGTCTGCGGCGACCGCGACACCGGTCGCGCGGTCGTCGCGCACCCGACCGCCGCGATGGTGTCGATCACCGGCTCGACCCGCGCGGGCGTCGAAGTGGCCCGCAGCGCCGCCGACCGGGTCGCCCGGACCCACCTGGAACTGGGCGGAAACGCCCCCGTGGTGGTGTTCGCGGACGCCGACCTCGACGCGGCCGTGGAAGGCATCGTCGCCACGGGTTTCTTCAACGCCGGCCAGGACTGCACCGCGGCGTCGAGAGTCCTCGTGGACCAGCGCGTGCACGACGAGTTCACCGAACGCCTGACCGCGCGCACCCGCACCGTCCACACAGGACCACCGACCGACCCGACCGCCCACTACGGCCCGCTCAACAACCCCGACCAGTTCGCCCGCGTCCGCGCCATCCTCGACAACCTGCCCGCCCACGCCCGGATCGCCACCGGCGGCGAGACCGTGGGCGAACTCGGCTACTTCCTCGCCCCGACCGTGGTGACCGGTGTGCGGCAGGAGGATTCCATCGTCCAGCAGGAGACCTTCGGCCCCGTGCTGACCGTTCAGCCGTTCACCGACGAGCCCGACGCGCTGCGGATGGCGTGCGGAGTCGAACAGGGACTGGCCGCGAGCGTCTGGACCGGCGACCACGGCCGGGCCATGCGCATGTCCGCAAGGCTCGACTTCGGGTGCGTCTGGATCAACACCCACATGGTCCTGGTCCCCGAGATGCCCCACGGCGGCTTCAAGCGATCCGGCTACGGGAAGGACCTGTCGCAGTACAGCCTGGAGGAGTACACGCGCGTCAAGCACGTCATGCACAAGCTCTGACCGCCCGAGGTTCGCCGATCTCCTCGCGGCGATCAGGATCCCGCCCCGCAAAGCCCCAGTCCGTTGGAATACAGTCGGTTTTCCGCATTCCCCCGCCACCCGACCGCCGCCCGTCGGTACCCTCGCACGTGGCCGGGACGGCCGGCACCCGGGCCGCCCCGGGCCGTGGAATCCATTGCGACAGAAGGATGATCCGCTCGCGATGAACGCACCGACCGGACCTCCCCCGCACCCCCGGCCACCGCGTCGGATCAGGAACGGCCACCAATGGCGGTGGTGGACGGCACTGGGTTCGCTGGCAGGCGTCGGTGCCCTGCTGGTGGCGCTGCTGGCCTGGAAATACCCGACCCAACCCACGGCGACCCCGGACACGACCACGTCACCACCGGCCCCGACCTCGTCCGGGACCGCACCCGCCCCGTCCGGGATGGCGGTCACGGCCGAGGCGCTGGGCGACGACGGGTGGCGGACGTCGATCACCACGAGCCCGTCGCGGATCTTCCTCGTCCGCGCGCGCTACCAGGAGAGGAGCGGCCGTCCCCACCGGCACCTCTGGATCAGGGTGCGCCCGCCGGCCGTCGCCGGGTTCATCGTCGACTCGACCACCGTGTTCGACCGGATGTCCCCCAACGGCCTCTCCTTCCCCGGCGACCTGGCCAAGCCGCCCGGAATCCGGATCGGCGACTTCAGCCCGAGCCCGCAGGGGGCGGAGTTCGCGGTCCGGGTCGGCCACCCGTCGGAGTTCGAGTGCGGCCCGAGGACGTTCCAGTTCCTGGTCGACGTGACCGCCGACGACGTCCCCGACGCGGCCCAGGACGACCAGACGGTCACCGGCATCGTGGACCTGACCGTCCAGAAGACCTGCTGACCGACTCAGCGACACAGGTCACGGCGCGCAGGCGCTGGTGAGCGCCGCCACCTGGTCGGCCTTGGTGGCGAGCCAGGCCGCCGGACGGCCGACCAGGTCGTCCACGGTGACGTCCCGCAACGTGCCGGCGAGGGCGGAAATGGCCTGGTTGACGGAGGTGTCGGCGGCCGACGCGGCGAGGTCGGACAACGACGTCGCCGCAGCGTGCGCGCTGTCCACGGTCCGCTGCGGCGAGCCGGCGTCGAAGATCGCGCCGACCTGGGACAACGCGTCGGTGCAGACCTGCACGGTGGTCGCGGTGTTCGAGATGGCGTTGGCCGTGTTCGCCACTTCCTGCGCAGCACCACAACCACTCACGACAACTGCGAGGGTGGCGACGGACAACGCGACAGCGACAGGGGAACGCATCGAAACTCCTCCGGCTCAACCGAACCAGAGGTCTCCCCGGTCGTCGCGAGGCGACGACGTCGTGACCGAGCCGCTGTGGAGCGACCGTAATGACGATCACGAACCGGGCGGGTACTCCCCTCCGCACCACAAGCATCCGGGATTCCACCCCCCGCGTCAAGCCAAGATCCCTGCGCCACGAACCGGCTGTGCTGACGACAGACGCGGTCGGGCCAGAAACACGGGACCAGTCACCCGCCTCAACCGGTGACGGTCATGGCGGTGGTCTTCATGATGTACCGACCGTTCGTCGACATCGGGTCTCGGGCGCTTCGGTGGCCAGTCGCCCCCGTCCCCCGGTCCTGGCAGCGGTTAGCACCGGGTCGGCGGTGTCAACGGTGCCCGTAGGGCATCGCGCAGCGACGCGAAGCGCCCTTGATGCCGTCGACCCGGTGTTGAACAATCGGACCGTCCGGGGGACGGGTCACCGACCGAACAGGGGCGTCCATCGCCGCCGGCACCGAGATCAACTCGTGCGTGGTCGTGGTGCCAACCGGTGTTGTCCGAGCTGATGTTCCACGTAAACATCTTCGATCAAGGTCACCCGGCCGCGTCGCTACGGGGCGTCGGACACTCCCCACCCGGAGTCGTCAACAACTCGAAGTGCCACATCTCGTTCGCGTAGGTCTGGCAGAGCCCGTAGTCCGCGCCGTGCCGGATCAGCCAGTCGGCCGCGTTGGTCGGCCCGATGTCGATCGCCTTGCCGACCACGTGCTGCGACGTCTCCGGCGTGCTGACGAGCTTGCGCGCCTCCTCGACACCGCCCAACCTGGTGACCGCCTCGTCCAGCAGCCGCTGCTGGTACGCCTTGCTCCGCCACCCCGACGTCACCCGCAACTCGGTCCCCGCCGCCCCGGCGTCGGCCGCCGCCTTCCGCACCGCCGCCAAGAGATCGGGGTCCAGGTTCCGGATCGCCGGGTGCCCCGACTCGGACAGCGCGATGCTGGAGTTGTCGGGAATGCTGCCGTCCTCCTCGGCACGCCCCGCCGCGTGCCCCGACCCCGCCCTGCCCGGGAAGAACTCCCCGCCACAGCCCGACAACGCCACGGCGAGCACCCCGACAACCGCCACCAGGGCCCGCCGCCCACCGTCCACTCGATCACGCACCCCTTGGCAGGACATGTCTTCCTCACTGGTAGAGCCGGAACCCGACCTCTCCGACCCTGCCCGCGCGATGTCCGCACGCCATGTGCGCGATGTCCGCGTTCTGCAACAGCCACCAACGGACCCCCAACCACCCCCCGACCCTCCGACCCCTCCCGACCGACCCCTCCGACCACTCCCCGACCGGCCCTCCGACCGCCCCTCCAAACCAGGCCGCCACCCACCGGCACCCTGCCGGATCCCTCGCGCGCAAGGGATCCGGCAGTGATCAGGCGCGGACGCGGGTGAACAGGCGGCCCGCGAGGTCGACGCCCGCGATCGCACCGTGCTCGTCACGGCTGAAGTAGCCGCGCTGCCCCTTCAACCCGCCTTCGGTGAGGATGTACTCGTCGCCGTCGCCGGGCAGGAAGCCGAACGCGGCCGGCGCGTAGTCCGGGGGCATGTCGGCCTCCGACGCGGCGCGGATCTCCGGCTTGATCCCGACCGCCAGCGTCGAGCGGGTGCCGTCGGTGTCCACGTCCAGGTACATGGCGTCGATCTCGTAGCGACCCGACGCCTCCCGGGCCCGCGCGTCGTCGTACGGGATCGGCTCCGGGTCCCGCTCGACCACGCCGAGGTGGTGTTCGAGCGCCCACCGCACGACGTCCTGGTTGAACCGGAAGCCGTCGGGGCCGACGTTGGCCAGCGAGACGACCGCGAAGTCCCGTTCCGGCACGATCAGCAGTTCGGCGAACTGGCCGTTGCCCGAACCCCCGTGGCCGATGGTGCGCACGCCGTCGACGCCGCGCAGGAACCACGAGATGCCGAAGCTGTCGCCGAGGGTGCTGGCGCGCAGCTCGACGGTCGGTTCCTTCATGCGCCGCAACGCGTCGGCGGACAGCACGCCGTCCCCGGTCCCGAGGTGGAACCCGGCCCAGCGCAGCAGGTCGCTCACGGACGACACGGCACCACCGCCGGGGTTGTTGCCACGCGCGCCGGCCCGCCACGCCGCCCACGGCCGGGCCGGGGCCGACGTGCCGTCCTCGGCGACGTTGTGCCCCACGGCGAACTTGCGGATCATGACGTCGTCCAGGTCGAAGAACGTGTTCGACAGCCCGAGCGGCTCCAGCACCAGCGTGGCCACGGACTTCTCGTAGCTCAGGCCGGTGACCTTCTCGATCACCCGCCCGGCGAGGTTGTAGCCCGCCTGGCTGTAGGACGCGCGGGTGCCGGGCGGCGCGATCGTGCCCAGGCCGGCCATCCGGGCCACGAACCCGGGCAGCGAGTCGTCGTCGCCGTCCGCGTCGATCAGGTTCCAGTCCAGCCCGGACGTGTGGTTGAGCAGCTGGGCGACGGTGATCGCGGCGGTGGCCCGCTCGTCGGAGAGGACGAGTTCGGGGACGTACCGGCGCACCGGGGCGTCCAGGTCGACCCGGCCCTCCTCGGCGAGCCGCACCAGCGCGGTGCCGGTGAAGGTCTTGGTCACCGACGCGAGGTGGAACAGCGTCTTCTCGTCCACCGGGGCCGGGTGCGCGAGGCTGGTCACGCCGTGGTTGGCGTAGACCTCCCGGCCGCCCACCAGCACCCCGACCGAGGCACCGGGCACCCGGTACTCCCCCGCCTTCGCCGCGACGAACCCGGACAGCGTCTCCTGTGGCATCGTGCTCCCCCTCGTTGACTTGAACTAAGTACAAGACCGACCCTAGAGGCCGACTTGAACAAAGTGCAAGTCCTTCGCTGAACTTAGTTCAACTAGGCTGCGGGCCATGCCGCGAGACACGCTGACCGCCGACCAGATCGTGCGCGCCGCCATCGACCTGCTCGACGACGAGGGCCTCGACGGCCTCAACATGCGCAGCCTGGGCAAACGCCTGGACTCGGCGGCCACCGCGATCTACTGGCACATCAAGACCAAGGACGACCTCGTCCGGCTGGCCGGCGACGCGATCTGGGACGAGGTCGACCTGCCCGACCCCGAGGCCGACGACTGGCGCACCGCCGCCACCGCCATGGCCGTCGGCGTGCACGCGATGCTCACCCGCCACCCGTGGCTGGGCCAGGCGTTCGGCAGCCACCTGCTCTACGGCCCCGGCAAGTCCCGCCACGACGACCGCAGCCTGGCCGTCTACGAGAAGGCCGGTTTCGCCCCCGCCGACGCCGACCGCGCCGCGGCCACCGTGTTCATCTACGTGCTGGGCAGCGCCCTGGGGCCCGCCGCCCACGTCTCGCTGACCCGACGCCTGAACAAGAACGGCGACGCCGAGCAACTGATGGCCGACACCATGGCGCGCGCCACCGAGATCGCCCGGCAGTTCCCCCGCCTGCGCGAACGCATCGCGACCACCGACTACCTCGGTGCCCCCGACCGCAGCTTCGAGTTCGGCCTGAACGCCATCCTCGACGGCTTCGAAGCCCGCCTGTCCCGCCACACCGGGCCGGACGGCACGTGACGAACCCGACGCCGTACCCAATCCCATGTCCGACGCCGGACCCGACCCGGATGTGACGCGGACCCCACGCGGTCCCGCCGACGAGCCGGGTTCGGGGTTCCACTGTGGAACGGGCCGGGGGGCGGGTTTTCGGGTGCGCGGGTGCGTGGCATAGAACAGACTCGGACTGCACGCATTCGAGGAGGAAACTTCGTGGCTCAGACGGTTCGCGGCGTGGTCGCACGGGGCAAGGGCGCTCCGGTCGAGGTGGTGGACGTGGTGGTCCCCGATCCCGGTCCGGGCGAGGCCGTGGTGAAGGTGCAGGCCTGCGGGGTCTGCCACACCGACCTGCACTACCGGGAAGGCGGCATCAACGACGAGTTCCCGTTCCTGCTCGGCCACGAGGCGGCCGGGGTGGTGGAGTCGGTCGGCGAGGGCGTCACCGACGTCGCGCCCGGCGACTTCGTGGTGCTGAACTGGCGTGCGGTCTGCGGCGCGTGCCGGGCCTGTCTCAAGGGCAAGCCGTGGTACTGCTTCGCGACCCACAACGCCGGCCAACCGATGACGCTGGCCGACGGCACGCCGCTCTCGCCCGCGCTGGGCATCGGGGCGTTCGCGGAGAAGACGCTGGTGCACGCCGGGCAGTGCACGAAGGTCGACCCGAAGGCGTCGCCGACGGTGGCCGGGCTGCTCGGCTGCGGCGTGATGGCCGGGTTCGGCGCGGCGGTCAACACCGGCAACGTCGGGCGCGGCGACAGCGTCGCGGTGATCGGCTGCGGCGGGGTCGGCAACGCGGCGGTGGCCGGTGCGCGGCTCGCCGGTGCCACCACGGTCGTCGCGGTGGACATCGACCCGCGCAAGCTGGAGTGGGCGCGCGGCCTGGGCGCGACGCACACCGTGGACGCCTCGTCCGAGGACGCCGTGGCCCGGGTCCAGGAGCTGACCGGCGGGTTCGGCGCGGACGTGGTGATCGACGCGGTGGGCCGGCCGGAGACCTGGCGGCAGGCGTTCTACGCCCGCGACCTGGCCGGGACGGTGGTCCTGGTGGGCGTGCCGACGCCGGACATGCGGATCGACCTGCCGCTGATCGACTTCTTCTCGCGCGGCGGGTCGCTCAAGTCGTCCTGGTACGGAGACTGCCTGCCCTCGCGCGACTTCCCGTACATGATCGACCTGTACCTCCAGGGCCGGCTCGACCTCGACGCGTTCGTCAGCGAGACGATCGCGCTGGACCAGGTCGAGGCGGCGTTCACCAAGATGCACCACGGCGACGTGCTGCGCTCGGTGGTGGTGTTCTGATGACCCGCGTCGACCACGGCGTCACGCGCGGCACGTTCAGCCTCGACGGCCAGACCTTCGACGTGGACAACAACGTGTGGGTGATCGGCGACGACCGGGAGTGCGTGGTCGTCGACGCGCCGCACGACGTGGACAAGATCCTCCACGTCGTGGGCGGTCGCGAGGTCAAGGCGATCCTGGCCACCCACGCCCACGACGACCACGTCCGGGTCGCGCCGGCCCTCGCCGCGGCGACCGGCGCGCCGGTCCTGCTGCACCCGGCCGACCGGGTGCTCTGGGACCTGGTGCACCCGGGCACCACCCCGGACGGCGACCTCGCCGACGGTCAGGTGGTGGAGGTCGCGGGCACCGCCCTGCGCGTACTGCACACCCCGGGCCACGCGCCCGGCGCGTGCTGCTTCCACGCCCCGGAGCTGGGTGCGGTGTTCACCGGCGACACCCTGTTCCACGGCGGTCCGGGCGCGACCGGCCGGTCCTACTCGGACTTCGACACGATCATCGAGTCGATCACCAAGCGGCTGCTGGTGCTCCCGGAGGACACCGTCGTGCACACCGGGCACGGCGACGACACCACGATCGGCGCCGAGGCCCCGCACCTCGGCGACTGGATCACCCGCGCCGGCTGACCCGGCGGTGTTCCCGGCGGTGCGGTCGCCCGCGCCGCCGGGAACACCGTCACGGAGCGCCGAACCAGCGGTGCAGGGCGGCCGTCAGGTCGGCCGGGTCGCCGTCGACCCACGCGACGTAGCCGTCCGGCCGCACCAGCACCGCCGACGACGCGCCCAGCGCCTCGGGGTCGAGCGCCGCCGCGGTCGTGGTGACCACCCGGTCGTGCCAGTCGGCCGCCGCCGCGCGGGTGCGCGGGTCGTCCGCGAGGTCGAGCAGCACGCCCTTTCCCCGGTGCAGCAGGCACATCGTGTCGATCCCGCCGTGCAGCGGGCGGGGTGGGAGCCTGCGGCCGAGCAGCGGGTGGTCGCCGGGGCCGACGTCGTAGCGCACGTCCAAGCCGCTGACGATCCCGGCCAGGTGGCGTTTGACGTCGTCGTGCGCGATCAGCTCGGCGAACAGCTCGCGCAGCGGCTCGGCCTCGTCGCCGCCGAGGAACACCGCGCCCTGCGCCCTGGTGTTCATCAGCAGGCGCGCGCCGACCGGGTGCCGTTCGCCGTGGTAGGTGTCCAGCAGGTCGGTGCCCGCGCTGCCGCGCACGACGGCGGCGAGCTTCCAGCCCAGGTTCGCCGCGTCCTGCACCCCGGTGCTCAGGCCCTGGCCCGCCGCCGGGAGGTGGATGTGCGCGGCGTCCCCGGCCAGCAGCACCCGGCCGCGCCGGTACTCGCTCGCCTGCCGGGTGGCGTCGGTGAACGAGCTGACCCAGTCCGCGCCGCCGCCGTGGATCGACTCGCCGGTGAGCCGCTGCCACGCGTCGGCCACCTCGGCGAAGGTGGTCGGCCCGCCGCGCCCGGCGGGCGTGCCGTGCTCGCAGATGATGACCCGGTCGACGCCGGGGCCGAGCGGGGCGGCCATCACCATGCCGCCGGGCAGCCGCTCCCCCAGCGGCCGGGGCCGCAGGTCGCAGCCGACCACGTCGGCCAGGTACATCCCCCGGGTCGCCGACGTGCCCGGGAAGTCGAACCCGCCCAGACCACGCACCACGCTGCGCCCACCGTCACAACCGACCAGGTACGCCGCACGCAGCCGACGCACCCCTTCCGGAGCAGCGGCGGTGACCGTCACCCCGTCCCCGTCGTCCGCGAAGTCCACCACTTCCCAACCCCGACGCACGTCCGCGCCGAGTTCCCCGGCCCACTTCGCCAGCACGGCCTCGGTCCGCGACTGCGGAATGCCCCGCGCGCCGAAATGCCCGTCGGGCAACACGCCGTAGTCGAACTGCACACCGCCGAAGTGGCCCAGCCGGCTGGTCTCCACCTCGCCGAACCACGGCAGCAGCCCGCGCTGCCCGAAGGTCTCCACCGCCCGCGCGGTGAAACCGAGCCCCCGCGACTGCCCGGTGGGCTGAGCCAGCTGTTCCAGCAGCACCACCCGGGCACCGCCCAGGCACAGCTCACCCGCCAGCATCAGCCCGGTCGGCCCCGCGCCGACGACGATCACGTCCGTGTCCACGACACTCCCCTCCAGTCCCTAGTCGGTGCCGGGTGCGGCGGGCCGAACCAGCGCCGCAGCGCGGCGACCGCGCCCGCCTGGTCGCCGCCGGTCCACGCCAGGTGGCCGTCCGGCCGGACCAGCGCCGCCGCAACGCCCGCGAGCGGGCCGGTGCGCGGGCGGTCGGCCGGCACGACCGCGATCCGGTCCGCCCACGGCAGCGCGGCCCACGACAGCGGCGCGGCCCGGTCGCCGGTGCAGTCCACGAACAGGCCGCGCCCGGCGCGCAGCAGGACCGCCGTCGTGGTCGGTCCGTCCGAAGTGGACAGCTCGGTCGCCGGCAGCCGCGCGCCGAGCAGCGGGTGGTCGCCGGGGCCGACGTCGTAGCGCACGTCCAGGCCGCTGATCGCCCCGGCCAGCCGGGCCCGGACCGGTTCGGTGCCGATCAGCTCGCCGAGCAGCGCGCGGACCGGTTCGACCTCCGGGCCGCCGAACAGCAGGGCGGCCTGCGCCCGGATGCCGCCCAGGGTCCGGGCCCCGGCCGCGTGCCGTTCGTCGTGGTAGCTGTCGAGCAACCCCGGCACCGGCTCGCGCACCGCCAGGGCCAGCTTCCAGCCCAGGTTGGCGGCGTCCTGGAGCCCGAGGTTGAGCGCCTGGCCGCCGATCGGCGGCTGCCGGTGCGCGGCGTCGCCGGCGAACAGCACCCGGCCCCGCCGGTACCGGTCGACCTGCCGGCAGGCGTCGCCGAAAGCGTTGACCCACAACGGTTCCCCGCCGCCGATGTCATCACCGGCGACCCGCTTCCAGGCGTCGACCACCCGGGCGAAGTCCGGTTCGCCGGCGGCCGGCGCGGTGCCGGACTCGTGCACCATCACCCGGGTCACGCCGTCCGGGCCGCGCCGCGCGATCGCCAGGCCGTGCGGCAGGCGTTCGAAGCGGCGGTCCCGGATCGCGATGCCCGCCACGTCCGCGCGCAGCATCTCGCGGCGGGCGTCGTGGCCGGGGAACGGCACCCCGGTCAGCGCCCGCACCGTGCTGTCCTCGCCGTCGCAGCCGACCAGGTACGCGGCGCGCAGCCGCCGGGTGCCCTGCGGTGTCGCCGCCACGACCCGCACGCCGTCCTCGTCCTCGGCGAGGTCGAGCAGCTCCCAGCCGCGCCGGACGTCCGCGCCGAGCCCCACCGCCCACCGTTCGAGCACGTCCGAGGTCGTGGCCTGGGGCACCTTCCACTGGCCCGGGTAGGGGCCGGACGTGGCCAGGTCCAGCGGGATGCCCGCGAAGTGGCCGCGCGGCTCGCACGGCGGGCCGCCGAGCACGTCGAGCAGGCCGCGCTGGTCGAGGACCTCCATCGTGCGCGCGTGCAGGGTGGAGGCCCGCGACTCGGTCGTGCGGGAGGTCAGCCGTTCCAGCACGACCACGTCCGCCCCGCCCAGCCGCAGCTCGCCGGCCAGCAGCAGCCCGACCGGCCCGGCCCCGACGACCACGACCTCGGTGGTGTCCCCGGCCACGGTCAGCCGGCCTTCTCGGCGTAGTCCTTGGCGTGCGCCAAGGTGGCCCGGCTGTTGGCGCTCAACGCCTTCTCGACGTAGGCGCGGGCGTCGGCCACCGAGGCGTCCGCGCCCAGCACCGCCGCGATGTTCGCGGTGTTGAGCATGACGGCGTGCTGCGACGACGCCGCCACCCCGCGCTCGTTCTCGACCAGCGTCCAGCACCCGGTGTGGACGGTCATCAGCGCGGGCAGGGTGACCTGCTTGTAGGCGATCCGGTGGTGCGGGAAGGTCACCCGGTAGGACTTGGTGACGTGCGTGGAGCCGTCCGTCGCGCGGGTCTGCATCTCCAGCGACTGCAGGCCCGGCGCGGGTTCGGCGAGGTCGACCGCGGCCACGTGCGGCAGCCGCCGCGACCACAGGTGCGCGTCGTTGAGGAAGTCGTAGACGTCCCGCGCCGACCCGTCGACCTGGACGGTGTCCTCGAAGGTGAAGGCGAGCCCCTCGGCGGAGTGCGCGAGTTCGGCGTTGGCCTTCAACGCGGCCAGTTCGGACCGCGAGTTGCGGTCGACCGCCTCGGCGATCCAGTCCAGGGCGCCCGGTTCGTCGTCGACGGCCCGGTAGTCGTGCAGCAGGCGCACCCTGGACCGGCCGCTGGGCAGCGGTTCCACCACCCACGTGCCGCCCATCGAGGCGACGGGCGCGGCGGAGACCTCCTGGCGGAACCCGATCCGGAGGTGCTCGGGGTCCAGCACGCGGCGCGAGGTCCAGCTCTTGGGTTCGCCGTTGGCGGTGGCCCAGATCCGGATGCGCTCCTCGTTGCCCCGTCTCTCCAGCACGTCGACGTAGATCGTGGGCGGGAAGACCCTCGGCCAGTTCTCCACCTCGGAGATCAGCCGGTAGAGCCCGGCGGCCGGTGCCGAGACCACGATCTCGTGCTCGACGGACCGCTGCGGGTGCGTCATGTCACCACTTCCTCGGGTTGGGTGGGGCGGGTCAGAAGTTGCCCAGGCCGCCGCAGACGTTGAGCGCCTGCGCGGTGATCGAACCGGCGACGTCGGAGACCAGGTAGCCGACCAGGCCGGCGACCTCGTCGGGCGTGGAGTAGCGGCCGAGCGGGATCTTCGCCTGGAACTTCTCCAGGATCGCGTCCTCGGTGGTGTCGTAGGCCGCCGCGTACCCCTGCCGGACCCGCTGCGCCATCGGCGTTTCCACATAACCCGGGCACACCGCGTTCACCGTGATCCCGGTCGGCGCCAGCTCGTTGCCCAACGCCTTGGTGAACCCCACGACACCGTGCTTCGACGCCGAGTACGGCGCACCCAGCACCACACCCTGCTTGCCCGCCGTCGACGCGATGTTGACGATCCGGCCCCACTTCCGGTCACGCAGGCCGCCTGCGGTCAGGACTTCACGGGTGGTGCGGAAGACGCTGGTGAGGTTGGTGTCCATGACGTCCTGCCACAGGTCGTCGGCGATGTCGGCGGTGACCCCGCCACCGCTGCGGCCCGCGTTGTTGACCAGCACGTCCACCCGGCCGAACCGGTCCACGGCGGCCCGCACGAAGTCCCGGGTGGACTCCCCGGACCGCACGTCGAGCGCTGCGCCGGCGACGTCGAACCCGTCCTCGCGCAACCGCGCGACCGTCGAGTCCACGTTCGCGGCGGTGCGCGCGCCGATGAACACCCGGTGGCCCTGCCCGGCCAGCGTCCGGGCGACGGCCAGGCCGATCCCGCTGGTGGCCCCGGTGACCAGGGCGACCCGTTGTTGGTGCGACATTCGTCCCCCAGGGGTGGTCAGGTGGTGAGGTGGGCGTTGACCGCGTCGATCAGCTCGCGCGGGGTCTCCGCGTCGGCCAGCGAGTCGTCCAGGGAAGTGCTGTACTCGCGCTCGATGCGGCCCAGCGCCTCCAGCAGGGCCAGCGACTCGTAGCCGAGGTCCTCGAAGCGCTTGTCCAGCGCGTTGCCGTCGAAGTCGACGTCCTCCGCGGCCCCGGCGCAGTCCAGCAGGATGCGGGCCAGGTCGTCCAAGGTGAACGAGTCGGTCATGTCAGGTCGTCCTTCCGCAGTCGGGGCGCGGACTCGCAGCGGCGGACGAGCATCGCGGAGTTGAACCCGCCCTCGCCCCTCGCGAGCACCAGCGCGGTGCACAGCTGGGCGGCCCGGGGTGCCGAGCCGACCAGGTCCAATTCGTAGGCCGCGGACACCTCGACGTTCACCGTCGGCGGGATCAGGCCCTCGGCCATGGCCAGGAACGCGGCGGCCAGGTCGAGGGGTGCCGCGCCGGAGCACAGCCGGCCGGTCATGGTCTTGGGCGCGGTGACCGGGACGCCGCCGGGCCCGAACACGTCGGTGATCGCCCGGGCCTCCGCCCGGTCGAGGTCGGGCACGGCCGCCGCGTCGGCGAACACCACGTCCACCTGATCGGCGGTCAGCCCGGCGTCCGCGATGGCGATCTCCATCGCCTTGCGCAGCCCCGGCCCCCGGTCGCGGCCGGGTTCCGGGTCGAACGTCGCGCCGTAGCCCGCGATCTCGCCGTACACCTCGGCCCCGCGCGCCTCGGCCGCCTCGGCGGACTCCACGACCATGATCGCGCCGCCCTCGCCCGGCACGTGGCCGCGCGCGGCCCGGTCGAACGGCAGGTAGGCGCGGGCCGGGTCGTCGGACGTGCTCAGCCGCCCGCTCGCGAGCTGCGCGACCCAGCCCCACGGGCAGATCGACGCGTCGACCGCGCCGGACACCACCAGGTTCGTGCCCTTGCGGACCAGCCGGCGGGCCTGCGCCACCGCGTCGAGCCCGCCCGCCTGGTCGCTGACCACGACCCCGCTGGGCCCCTTCATCCCGTTGCGGATGGAGATCTGCCCGCTGTTGACCGCGTAGAACCAGGCGAAGGACTGGTAGGCGCTGACGTGCTTGCTGCCCTGGCTCCACAGCTTGCGCAGCTCGCCCTGGCCGAACTCGAACCCGCCCGACGAACTCGCCGTCACCACGCCCATGTCGAACGCGCCGACCTCCTCCGGCCGCACGTCCGCGTCGCCCAGCGCCCACTCGGCGGCCACCAGCGCCAGCCTGGTCATCCGGTCGGTCTGCGGCAGCAGCCGGCCCGGCAGGTGGTCCTCGGCCACGAACCCGCTCACCTCGCCGGCCAGCCGCGCCGGGTACCCGGACGGGTCGAAGCGGGTGATCCGGCCGATGCCGCTGTGGCCGACGCGGGTGGCCCGCCAGTAGTCGCCGACGCCCAGGCCGTTCGGCGAGACCACGCCGAGCCCGGTCACCACCACCCGGCCGGTCACGGTTCCCGCCGATCCGGCCGGGCCAGCACCATCGCGCTCTGGAACCCGCCGAACCCGCTGCCGACGGTGAGCACGGCGTCGGTCCGGTGGTCGCGGGCCTCCAGCGGCACGTAGTCCAGGTCGCACTCCGGGTCGGGGGTGTGCAGGTTGGCCGTCGGCGGCACCACGTCGTGCTCCATGGCCAGCGCGGACGCGGCGATCTCGATGGAGCCGATGGCACCGAGCGAGTGGCCGACCATGGACTTGATCGAGCTGACCGGCACGCGGTAGGCGTGCTCGCCCAGTGCGCGCTTGAACGCGGCGGTCTCGTGGCGGTCGTTCTGCTTGGTGCCCGAGCCGTGCGCGTTGACGTAGTCGACCTGGTCCGGGTTGAGCCGGGCCTCGGCCAGCGCCAGCCGGATCGCCTCGGCCATCTCCAGGCCGTCCGGGCGCAGGCCGGTCATGTGGTAGGCGTTGCTGCGCGTCGCGTAGCCCGCGATCTCGGCGTAGACGTGCGCGCCGCGCCGGCGGGCGCTCTCCAGCTCCTCCAGCACGAACACCGCCGCGCCCTCGCCGAGCACGAACCCGTTGCGGGTCCCGTCGAACGGGCGGGACGCGCTCGCCGGGTCGTCGTGGCGCGGGGTGGTGGCCTTGATGGCGTCGAAGCAGGCCAGCGTGATCGGCGAGATCGGGGCGTCGGACGACCCGGCGACCATCACGTCGGCCGAGCCCTCGCGGATCAGCTCGGCGGCGTAGCCCACCGAGTCGATGCCGGAGGTGCACCCGGTGGAGACCAGGGTGGCCGGACCGCGCGCGCCGACCGCCGTCGCCACCTCGGCGACGAACGAGCTGGGCACCAGGTAGCCGTAGAGGTGCGGCACCGCGTACTCGTGGTCGACCAGGTGCAGCCGGCCGCCGTCGCTGACCACCCGGTACTCCTGGTCGAGCCCCATGGTCGCGCCGACCGCGCTGCCGATCGTGACCCCGAACCGGTAGGGGTCCAGGCCCGCCGGCTCCACGCCGCTGTCCGCGACCGCGCCGCGCGCGGTGACCACCGCGAACTGGGCGGCCCGGTCCATCCGCCGGATCTCCTGCGGGGTCAGGCCGTGCGCCTCGGCGTCGAAGTCGACCTCCGCCGCGACCCGGGACCGGAACGGCGACGGGTCGAAGGTGCTGATCATCCGGGTGGCGGTGCGCCCCTCGTCGAGCAGGCTCCAGAACTCCTTGGTGCCCACGCCGCCCGGCGCCAGCACCTCGATGCCGGTGATGACCACGCGTCGCCCGGTCATTCGGCCGCGTCCCAGTGGTAGAACCGGGTCGCCATCGCGTCGGCGGGCGAGCGCCAGGTCCGCGGGTCGTAGGCGTCGATGAACGGCTTGAGGTCCTGGCTGATCGCGACGAACCGCGGATCGGTCTTGGCCTCCTCGATCAGCTCGCCGCCGTTGTCCCCGTCGAAGTCCTGCAGGTGGAAGTACAGGCCCCGGTAGGAGAAGAGCTGCCGCCGGCGGGTGCCCATCCGGTGCGGCATCGGGGTGGCGTCGAAGTCGCCGAAGATCCCGGCGACCGAGGCGCCGGACGCGGCGTCCATCCGCGCCACGATCAACGTGCTGTGCGTGCGTCCCACTGTCACTGTCCACTCCTGATCTCGCCGAGCGCGGTCGCCGGAGGCGTCCACTCGGAACTGGGTGAGCGCGCGGGTGCCGGGCCGGGCGGGCCGGTGGGCCGCCGTCGAGGTGGCGCGATCGGTGATCGGCTTTGTCCGCACGTACCCGTCCCCCGACTCCTCCGGCGACGCGCGGGAATGTCCTCCGAACGCGTCTGCGATCCCGAATCCATGATTGGCGAGCCGGCCGGGGGTATTCAATACGACCGGTTGCAGGGTTCGGTCACGTTTTCCAGGCGACCGGCACCGGATGCGCGGGACTGCCACGGATACGTCAGATCCCGGTCAAATACCCGGGCCCGCCCGGGGGGTGCGGACACGCAAAAGGGCGGCCCCCGAAACGGGGACCGCCCGGTGCCGGACGTGTTCTCCTCACCCACCGCCCAGGCGGAAACCGACGCCGCGCACGGTGATGATCCAGTCGCTGCCGCCGAGTTTGTTGCGGAGACTGCTGACGTGGGTGTCGACGGTGCGCCGGGACCACGAGTCGCCCCAGATCTGGCGCATTATCCGCTGCCGCGACACCACCGTGCCGGGGTGCGAGGCGAGCAGGAACAGGAGGTCGAACTCCTTGCGCGTGACGTCGACCGGCCTGCCGTGCAGGCGCACCTCGCGGGAGCCGGGGTCGACGCACAGCGGCCCGCAGGACACGATCCGGGCCTCCGGCGGACGCGGTCGGGCCCGCCGCATGATCGCGTCCATGCGCGCCATGAGTTCCCGGAAGCCGTAGGGTTTGACCACGTAGTCGTCGGCGCCGGCCTGCAGGCCGAGCACCCGTTCCAGCTCCGCGCCGCGCGCGGCGACCGCGATCACCGGCACGTCGCAGCTCGACCGGATCTCGCGGCAGACCTCCAGCCCGTCCAGGTCCGCCAGCTCCAGGTCGAGCAGGACGATGTCCGCGTCGCCGTAGCACCGCAACGCCTCGCCGCCGGTCTCCGCGCCGCGCACCTCGTGGCCGTGCCGGCGCAGCCCTTTGGCGAGGACTTCCAGCGCCTGCGCGTTGTGCTCCACCACGAGCACCCGCCACGCGGTCGACGACGTGGCCGCCACCGCTCCGGCTAATCGCGTCTCCGGCGAATTGATCAAAGGCTGGCTCATCGGCTTCCCCCCGGATGCCACGTGAGATACGTGCATAACCCCGAGGTGGACAGTACAGAGCCTCACACAATCTGTCAAAGATTAGTGCCGTGCACCACTTGTCCGGATTCGTGCAAACCAATCCATATCAGACCGTAATCAACTGTGCGCGATGCGGCACGGGCACCGCGCGGAATCCTTCAATAGACGAAGTATTTAGCCCCGCCGGTATCCCCGGACCCGCCCGGTGCGGCACCGCGCCGAACAACGCCCGGCACCGGGCGGAGGTGTCGGAATGCGCCCGACACCTCCGCACCCGTGCTCAGAGCACGCCCAGCGCGCGGTCCACCCGGACTTCGACCACCACGAGACCCGGCGGGTTCGGCGGGGCCTGGCCGTAGCGGTGGAAGTAGCGGCGGACCCCCTCGGCCACCCGGGCCGGGTCGTCCGACACCACCGCCGTGCCCTCCAGCGTCACCCAGCGGTAGCCGACCATCTGGCACAGCGACGCGCGCGCCGCCGGGTCGGCCACGATGTTGCGCACCTTGCGACGGGTGACCACCGTCATCACCCTGGCCAGCCCCGACTCCGGGTCCCAGGTGAACCGGACCGGGGCCACGTGGGGCGACCCGTCGGGCCGGCAGGTGGTCAGCGCGCACAGGGCGTCCTGGGCGAGGAACTGCTCGGCGGCCTCGGACAACTTCAACGACACGCTGCCGCTCATCTAGGCCACCGGCGTCGGCTGGTGCTCCGACGCCCTCATCATCGGCAGCGTCAGCGCGACCAGCACGGCCGCGACCGCGAAGCCCGCCCCGACCAGGAACGCCTCGTGGAACACCGTGGCCCGGCCCTCGTCGAGCCGCGCGGGGTCGTCGCCCGCCCACGCGGTCAGCTCCGGGATCAGCGCGAAGGCGAGGTTGGCCGCGACCGCCACGCCCAGCGCGCCGCCCGCCTCCTGGCTGGTGTTGATCAGGCCCGCGGCCAGGCCCGAGTCCTTCTTCTCGACCCTGGCGAACGCCGCGACCTGGAGCGGCACGAACGCCAGCCCCATGCCGAACCCGGTGATCAGGAACGCGGGCAGGATGTGCACGACGTAGGTCGCGTCCACCGGCAGCCGCCACAGCAGCACCATCCCGGTGAACGCCATGAGCAGCCCGGCCAGCAGGACCGGCTTGGCCGCGACCTTGCTGACCAGGCCCTGCGACACCCCCGCGCCGACCGACACGATGGCGGCGATCGGGATGTAGGCCAGGCCGGTGGTCATCGGCGAGTAGTCCAGCACCTGCTGCATGAACAGGCTGGCGAAGAAGAACAGCGTCACCAGCGTGCCCATCATGAACACGGCGGTGATGTTCGCGGTGGTCATCACCCGGTTGCGGAAGATCGACAGCGGGATCAGCGGTTCGGCGGACCGGCGCTCGATCACCAGGAAGGCGAGCAGCAGGACGGCCGAGGCGGTCAGGCAGCCGATGGTCTTGATCGACCCCCACGTCCAGTCCACGGTCTGGCCCAGCGTGTAGATGAACAGCACCAGACCCGCGGTGAGCGTGACGGCACCGGCCACGTCGAACTTGCGCCGCCGCTCCGAACCACGGCTCTCGGACACGATCATCGGCGCGACCACGGCCGCCGCGATGCCGATGGGCACGTTGATGAAGAAGATCCACCGCCAGCCCGGCCCCTCGGTCAACACGCCGCCCAGGACGACGCCGACCACGGAGGCGATACCGCTGACGCCGCCCCACACGCCGAGCGCGCGGGCACGGGCGGGGCCTTCGGCGAACGTGCTGGTGAGCAGGCTCAGCGCGGCCGGGGCGATGAGCGCCGACCCGAGCCCCTGCAGCCCTCGGGCGGAGATCAGCATGAACGGCCCCTGCGCGACGCCCGCGATCAGCGACGCGACCGCGAACACGACCAGGCCGGTCTGGAGCAGCCGGCGGCGGCCGAAGGTGTCCGCCAGCCGCCCGCCGAGCAGCAGGAACCCGCCGAGCACGGTGCCGTAGGCGGTGACGACGTACTGGAGGAAGGTCTCCTCGATGTGCAGTTCGTGCTCGATCGTCGGCAGGGAGACGTTGACGATCGACACGTCGAGGAAGGTCATGAACCCGGCGATGCACAGGAACGCCAGGACCAATCCGGGACTCCGGACCCGACCGGGGTCGCTGGTGGTCGATTCTGAAACGGACATGCGGCTGCGCTCCTCAGAGCTCGGGTGGGCCACCGCGAAGTGGCGGGTTCGGTCCATCGGTGTGCGTTGTCGCCGCGACCGGGCCACGCTAACAGCGCGGGTATAGTAGGTACCTAGAGGAAAGTGACTTCCCGGAGGAGGACACCGTGGTGGAGACCGCGAGCGCGGCGGCCGGGGCGCCGGTGAGCCCCGACCACGCCTGCCCGATCGGCCCGGTGGTGGACCTGGTCTTCAGCCGGTGGACCACGCCGATCCTGTGGTCGCTCAACGAGTTCGGGAAGCTCCGGTTCGTGGAGCTGGAGCGGGCGATCGGCACGATCACGCCCAAGGTGCTCACCCAGCGGCTGCGCCAACTGGAGCGCGACGGGCTCGTGGTGCGCACCTACCACCCGGAGGTCCCGCCCCGGGTGGAGTACGAGATCAGCGAACTCGGCCGCAGCCTCGCGCCGCTGTTCGCCACCCTGGCCACGTGGACCTCGCACAACATGCCCAAGGTCGAGCAGGCGCGCGGCGACTTCGACGCCGCGGCCGAGCGGCAGGCCGCCCGCCGGTCCTGACCGGTCGGCTCAGTGCGGGAACGGCTCGACCAGCGCGTGGTCCAGCGACCGCATCGCGCCCCGGTAGAAGATCAGCGGGTCCTCCTGCAGGTGCGCCGAGCCCAGTTCCACCACCTCGCCGAGGAAGATCCGGTGGTCGCCGCCGTCGTACTCGGCGATCAGCCGGCACGCCAGGAACGCCAGCGCGCCGCCGATGACCGGCAGCCCGGCCGCCGTCCGGCGGTGCGCCACGTCCTCGACCTGCGCCGAGTCGCGCCCGGCGAACGCGGTGGCCAGCGGTTCCTGGCGGCGGGTCAGGAAGTTGACCACGAACCCGCCCGACGCCCGCACCACCGGCCGCAGCCGGGACTCGCGGTGCAGGCAGAACAGCACCTGCGGCGGGTCGAGCGAGACCGACGTGAACGAGTTGACGGTGGTGCCCGCCGACGTGCCCGGCGTGCCGGCGGTGACCACCGTGACGCCGGTCGCGAAGTGCGCGCACACCCGGCGCAACGCGGTCGCGTCCACCGGTTCGGCGTGCTGTCCTGCGGCGTGCTGCGGCTCGGTCATCGGAGTCCTTTCCAGGTGGGGTCCGACCTCGCCCGGTCGGTCCGGAACGGCCGGGCGCGCCCCGTCGGGAGGCGCGGCCGGGACGGGTTCGGCCGGGACCGGTGCCCGGCGGGACAGCAGCGGGCCGGCCAGGGCGGTCGTGACCAGCGCCATGACCACCAACATGGTGAACATCCGGCCGTCCAGCACGCCCAGGCCCACGGCGGCGTTGAGGATGATCAGCTCGGTCAGGCCCCGGGTGTTCATCAGCAGCCCGAGGTCCCGCGACTCGCGCCAGGACAGGCCGGACAGCCGCGCGGGCACGATCGCGCCCACCAGCTTCCCGGTGCAGGCGACCGCGATGATCAGCACCAGCGCGACGTAGTCGCCGCCGGACAGCGCGCCCAGGTCGACGCCCAGGCCGGTGACGATGAAGAACACCGGCAGCAGCACGAGGGTGATCCGCTCCAGCGGTTCGCGCACGTGCGCGACCAGGTCGCGGGTGTGCTCGCGCGGCATGACGAAGCCGAACAGGAACGCGCCGAAGATCGCGTGGATGCCGATCACCGAGGTCAGGAACGACGACAGGAACACCCCCGCGCACAGCACGACCAGCAGCGAGGACCACCGCCCGGCGGCCACCCAGCGCCGGACCAGGCGGGCCAGCAGCGGCCGGACCACGCCGAACATCACCGCCACGTACCCGGCGCCGGCCACGCCGATCAGCACCAGGTCGGTGTAGTCGCCGTCCGCGCGGACCATCGCGGACACGCAGGCCAGCAGGCTCCACGCGATCACGTCGTCCACGGCGGCGGCGGCCAGCGCCAGCGCGCCCACCCGCGTGCCGGCCAGCTTGTTGTCGGAGATGATCCGGGCCAGCACCGGGAACGCGGTGACCGCCATGGCCACGCCCAGGAACAGCGCGAACGCCGGGAACGGGATCTCCCGGCCGGCGACCACCAGGTGGTGCGGGTGCAGCACGGTCGCCAGCAGCACGCCCAACCCGAAGGCCAGCACCACCGACCCGAGCGACACCCCGGCGGCCAGCCGCGCGTGCGGCCGGATCAGCCGCCGCTCGAACTCCCACCCCACGACGAACATGAACAGCACCAGCCCGACCTGGGAGACCGCCGAGAGCAGCGGCCGGGCCTCGGTCGGGAACAGCACGTGCGGCAGGTCGCCGGGCAGCCGGCCGAGCACGCTGGGCCCGAGCAGGATCCCGGCGGTGATCTCGCCGATCACCGCGGGCTGGCGCAGCCGGGGCGCGACCCGGCCGAGCAGCGCACCGGTGAGCAGCACGACCGCGATCCCGGCCAGGACCATGGCCAGTGGCCACTCGCCCGCGGTCACCGCGCGGCCCCGGGCGGGCGGCCGGTCGTCCAGACGACGCGGAAGGCCAGCGCGGTCAGCCGCCAGCCGTCCGGGGTCCGGCGGGCCCGCCCGGTGACCAGCGTGCCGCTGGTGAACAGCGGTTCGCCGGCGGTGTGGTGGGCCTGCGTGGAGATCAGGTTGGCGCGCAGCACGGCCTCGTCCTCGCCGACCGGGTCGACCACCGCGGGCGAGTTCAGGTGCTGGGTGCGGGCGAACTTCGCGAGCGCCGCGCGGTGGTGTTCGGCGAGCCCGTCCAGACCGGCGTGCCGACTCATCGGGAATTCGACGACGGCGTCCTCGGTGAACAGCCGGGCGGCCCATTCGTCGTCGAGTTCCTCATCGTCCAGGGTGATCAGGTAGCGGTCCAGGAGCGCGCCCGCATCGGCGGATGAATGGCGTGTGCACATCGCCCGAGCATGAGCCGCCGACCGGCCCGCACCCAGCCACTTGGCACAAATTTGACCTGGCCGGGAACAACCCGGACACCCCTCTCCACCAGGCCGTGGACCTGCGACGACCAGCCGTTACGCGCTGCCGGGAGGTATTCCCTGTCGGAGATTTGACGTAGTTGTCGCAGCCCTGTAGCAGCAGCCGTTTACGTCGATAGGGGCCCTCTGGATACTCGGTGGAAACGCCCGTCGAAAGAGGATGCATGAATGACTTCGATTCGGATGTGATCGTGGTGGGGGCGGGTCCGACCGGACTCATGCTGGCCGCCGAACTGCACCTGGCCGGGGTGTCCGCGATCGTCCTGGACCGGCTCGCCGAACCCATTCGGCAGTCCCGGGCGCTGGGCTTCTCGGCCCGGACCATCGAGGAATTCGGCCAGCGCGGCCTGCTGCCGCGCTTCGGCCGGATGGACACCATCCCGATCGGCCACTTCGGCGGGATGACCATGGACTTCACCCTGGTCGACGGCGGCCACTTCGGCGTGCGCGGGATTCCCCAGTCCTACACCGAATCGGTCCTCGCCGACTGGGCGGGCGGGCTGGGCGCGCGGATCCTGCGGGGCCACGACGTCATCGGGCTGGCCACCACCGAGGACGCCGCCGAGGTGGCGGTGACCGACGCCGACGGCACCCGGCGGCTGCGCGCCCGCTACGTGGTGGGCTGCGACGGCAGCCGCAGCACCGTCCGCCGGCTGACCGGCATCGACTTCCCCGGCAGCGACGCGACCATCGAGATGATGACCGCGGACTTCGCCGGACTGCCGCTGCGGCTGCGCCCGGTGGGCGAGGTCGGCCCGGCGGGCATGGCGATGGTCCTGCCGCTCGGGCCGGAGGCGGTCCGCATCGCCGTGTACGAGCGCGGCACGCCGGTCCGCCGGCGGGCCGAGCCGCCCGCGTTCGAGGAGGTCGCGGCGGCGTTCCAGCGGGTCACCGGCGAGGACGTGACCGCCGGGAAACCGTTGTGGACCAGCTACTTCACCGACTCCAGCCGGCAGGCCGCGCAGTACCGACGGGGCCGGGTGTTCCTGGCCGGCGACGCCGCGCACGTGCACCTGCCGATCGGCGCGCAGGGCATCAGCGCGGGCCTGGGCGACGCGGTGAACCTGGGCTGGAAGCTCGCCGCGGTGCTCAAGGGCCAGGCGTCGGACGACCTGCTCGACACCTACCACTCCGAGCGGCACCCGGTCGCCACCCGGATCATCGCCAACACGCTGGCGCAGCGCTCGCTCTACCTCGGCGGCGCGGACGTGCAGCCGATGCGCGACGTGTTCGCCGAACTGCTCACGCACGAGGAGGTCCGGCGGCACCTGATCGGCATGTGCACCGGCCTGGACATCCGCTACGACGTCGGCGGCGGCCACCCGCTGCTCGGCCGCCGCCTGCCCGACCAGGACCTGCTCGTCGGCGACGAGAAGACCAGCACCTACGCGCTGCTGCACGCGGGCCGGGGCGTGCTGCTCGACCTGCACGACTCGGCCGGCCTGCGCGACACCGCCGGGCCGTGGGCCGACCGCGTCACCGCGGTCACCGCGACCCGGCCCGATCCCGACGCGCCGGCCGCGAGCGTGCTCGTGCGCCCGGACGGCTACATCGCGTGGCTGTCGCCCGGCGGCTCGGCCGACGGGCTCGCCGACGCCCTGACCCGCTGGTTCGGCGCGCCCGCGCACCCCGGACAGCACACCCACCAGGAAGGAGTGCGGTCGTGACCTCCAAGGACGCACCGGCACCGACGCCCACCGCCGCCGGCCAGGCGCACAACTGCGACGTGATGATCCTGGGCTCCGGCCTGGGCGGCTCGATCACCGCGTCGTGCCTGGCGCGGCAGGGCGCGAAGGTCGTGCTCGTCGACGCCGGCCAGCACCCGCGCTTCGCGGTCGGCGAGTCGATGATCCCCAACCTGATCGAGTGGCTGCACGTGCTGTCGCTGCGCTACGACGTGCCCGAGATCCGGCACCTGCTCGACATCAAGGCCATCACCAAGCACATCGGCCCGCACCACGGCCGCAAGCGGCACTTCGGCTTCATCAGGCACGGCGTCGGCCAGGAGCCGGACCCCGACGAGGCCGCCATCTTCGCCTCGCCCAAGTCGCTGACCGAGGCCGGCCACCTGTTCCGCCAGGACACCGACTCGTACTACTTCAACGTCGCCGCCAAGTACGGCTGCACGCTGCGGCAGAACTGGCGCGCGACGGGCATCGACTTCGACGACGACGGCGTGACCGTCACCGGCCACAACGGCGAGGTGTTCCGGGCCCGGTTCCTCATCGACGCGAGCGGCTACCGCTCGCCGCTGGCGGAGAAGTTCGACCTGCGGGAGAACCCGCCGCGCTTCAAGCACCACGCGCGTTCGCTGTTCACCCACTTCATCGGGATCAAGCCCTACGACGACGTGTGCTTCTACCCCCAGGAGAGCCGCCCGCCGGTGCCCTACCACAACGGGACGCTGCACCACATGATCGACCGGGGCTGGTTCTGGATCATCCCGTTCGACAACTACGAGGACTCCAAGAACCCGGTCGTCAGCGTCGGCCTGACCATCGACGAGCGGATGTACCCGAAGCCGAAGGACCTGACGCCCGAGGAGGAGTTCCAGTCCTTCCTGGACCGCTACCCGGCGGTGAAGCGGCAGTTCGCCGGCGCGCGGCGGGTGCGCGAGTGGGTGTCGACCGACCGGTTGCAGTACTCCTCCAAGCAGACCGTCGGGCACCGCTGGGCGTTGATGTCGCACGCGGCCGGGTTCATCGACCCGCTGTACTCGCGCGGCCTGGCCAACACCTTCGAGGTGGTCGACGCGCTGGTCTGCCGGGTCCTGGACTCGTTGCGGGACGACGATTTCTCGGTCGAGCGCTACGAGTACGTCGAGCGGCTGGAGCGCGGTCTGCTCAGCTACAACGACGACATCGTCAACTGCTCCTACATCGCCTTCTCGCACTTCCGGTTGTGGAGCGGGGTGTTCCGGGTCTGGGCGAGCTTCACCACGCCCTCGTCGATGCGGCTGGTGCGCGCCCGGCAGCACTTCCTGGACGACGGGAACCTCCAGCACTTCAAGGACCTGGAGAAGTCGCCCTACACCGGCCTGTGGTGGCCGGACAGCACGAGCTTCAAGCGCCTGTTCGACACCATGGTCGAGCTGTGCGAGAAGTACGAGGTCGGCGAACTCACCGGCGACCAGGCCGCGGACCAGCTGTTCCAGGCGATCGCGGACTGCGACGTCGTCAACACCCCGTTCGGCTGGAAGGAGGAGGCCAACCGCTTCTTCCTGCCCACCTCGCGGCAGATGATGAACTTCATGTACTGGGCCAACGTCCAGGCCCCGCCGGAGATCAAGGTGCTGGGGCGGGCGATGCTCTCGGCGATGGTCAAGTCCGCGGTGCGCGGCCGCAAGGTCAGCTAGCACCCCGTGCCCGGTCCGGCCGGCCCCGCGACGCCCGGCGAGGGGCCGCCGGACCGGGACCCGACACCCACGCACTTCGACAGGAGCACCGCAATGCCCAGAATCTCCGTGGAAGACCAGCACCTGACCGTCCTCAACGTGTTCACCACCGACGCGTCCGAGCGCCAGGACCGACTGCTCGGCGCGATGCGCGGGATCGTGGACACCGCGGCGTTCCAGGGGTGGATCTCCAGCACCGTCCACAGCGGGGTGAAGCGGTTCGGCACCGCGAACCTCATCCAGTGGCGCAGGGGCGAGGACCTCGAACTGCGGTACGCGGGCGAGGAGTTCCGGCACCGCACCATGCCGCTGTTCACCGAGATCACCACGTCGATCCGGCTGTTGCAGTTGCGGCCGGAGTTCGCCCGGCACCGCCCCGACCAGGACGACGCCGTCCAGGTCTCCCCGGACCGCGACGACTACACGGTCATCGACATCTACACGGTGGCCGAGCAGGCGCTGGACGACCTGGTCGACGCGCTCGGCGAGGGCCGGGACTGGCTGCTCGACGTGCCGGGCTACCGCTCGCACGTGGTGCTGCGCGGGCTGGCCGCGCGCGGTCTCGACGCGTCGTTCGCGGTCTGCTACTCGCAGTGGGACGACGAGGCGTCGCACGCGGCGTTCGACGCGCTGCCCGCCGCCGACCGGCCGGCGGCCCGGCAGAAGTCGGACCTCCGGTTGGAATCGCTGGTGCTTTCGCATGACTGGAACGCGTACCGCGTCGTGCACACGCGATCGGCGGGACAGTAGCCGCATGGCAGCCGACGAACCGATCACGTTGATCAACATCTTCGAGGTGCCCGCGGCGGGGGCCGACGACTTCGTCGAGTCGTGGCGGCAGCGGGCGGAGATCATGAGCCGGGCACCGGGGTTCCGCGACACCCGGCTGCACCGGGCACTGTCGTCGGACACGCGGTTCCAGTTCGTCAACGTCGCCCACTGGGACAGCCACGCGGCGTGGCAGGCGGCCACGTCGCGGCCCGAGTTCCTGGCCCACGTCCGCGCGCTCGACCCCGACGTGCGTGCCGGCGCGAACCCGGCGGCCTACCAGGTCGTCGTCGAATTCGGGTAGTGGAGGAAAGCGGCCGTGGGCGTACCGCAACCCCCACGCCCACGGCCGCCTCTCCACCAACCGTCGCGGGTGCCTGCGGCATCGTGGGCGCACCAAGTCCGCCCGGCCCACGCCCTACCGCAGCGAAACCGGGCGACGAGCCACGATCGCCGCTCGGCTGGGAGGATCCGGTCGATCGCCGACGGGCGGCCCGGTCGGCAGTCGCGACTCGACCTGGCCGACCGCACCGCGTGCACCAGGTCGCGACCGTTGACCGCACCCTCGTACCGACCCGCGACTCCGGCATCGCCGACGCACCCGGCGGCCGCCCGGCCATGCCAGACGGCAGCCACCAAGGCAACCGCGCCGTGATCCCGCCCCACCGCGAACCCCGCGACGGCCCCACGTCGACCGACTCGCAGGACGACCTCGACACCACCCACCGCCGCATCCGCGCCTGCCCGGAACAGACCCGCCACAATCCACTGGATCAGCTACGGGACAACCCTCAGGCGATGCCGGCCGCGATGAGCAGCGGCCAGATCTCGCCCTGGTCCACGACCGCGACTTCGAGCTTCTCGGCCTTGGTGAGCTTGCTCGCGCCGACGTCCGCGCCGGTGATCAGCATGTCGGTGTTCGCCGACACCGAGGACGCGGTGGTGGCGCCGGCCTTCTCGCACATCCGCTGGAACGTCGGGCGCGGGATCTTCTCGCCCGAGCGCGGGTCGCTGATCGAGCCGGTGATCACCACCGTCTTGCCGGCCAGCGGCGCGTCGGAGGCGACGACCGGCGGCAGGTCCTCCTCGCGCACGTCGAGCGAGACGCCGTGCTCCCGCAACCGCTCCAGCTCCGGCCGCAGCCGGGTCAGGTGCTCGGTCAGCGAGGCGGCGACCTTCGGGCCGATGTCCTCGACCGCCACCAGGCGCTCCTCGCCGGCGTCGGCGACCTCCTCCAGCGAGCCGAAGCCCGCGCGGCACAGCCGGGCCGCGGTGCCCTCGGACGCCATCGGGATCGCCAGGCCGATCAGCGCGCGGCGCAGGCCTACGGCGCGGCTGGTCGCGATGGAGTCGACCATGCGCTGGGCGGAGGTCTCGCCGATCCGGTCGAACTCCAGCAGCTGCTCCTTGGTCAGCGTGTAGAAGTCCGACGGGCGCTCCAGGATCCCGGCCTCGGCCAGCCGCTCGATCCACACCGGACCGACCGCCTCGATGTCCGCCGCCGGGCGCGACGCCCAGTGGATCAGCCTGCGCACGGTCTGCGCCGGGCAGGCCACGTTGGTGCAGAACAGCTCCCGGCTATTGCCCTGCTCGACCACCGCCTGCCCGCACGACGGGCACGCGACCGGCGGCACGATCTCCTGCTCCGCGCCGGTGCGCGCGGCCGGGTCGAGCACGCCCGCGACGAACGGGATCACGTCGCCCGCGCGGCGGATGAGCACCGTGTCGCCGATCATCACGTCCCGGGCGCGGATCACCTCCTGGTTGGCCAAGGTCGCCTTGGTCACCGTCGTGCCGCCGACGAACACCGGCTCCAGGTGCGCGACCGGGACGATCTTGCCGGTCTTGCCGACGTCCCAGACGACGTCGGCCAGCAGGGTCGTCTTCTCCTCGGCGGCGAACTTGAACGCCAGCGCGCCGCGCGGCGAGTTCGACCGGGTGCCGGCGGCGGCGAACGCGTCCCGGTCGGCCAGCCGCAGCACCGCGCCGTCCAGGTCGTAGTCGAGGTCGTTGCGGCGGGCCTCGATCTCGCCGATCACGGCCTGCGCGGACGCCGCGTCGTCGCAGTGGCGCATGTCGGCCACGTCGAACCCGAGCGCCCGCAGCCCGTGCTCCAGGTCGGCCGCCGCGCCGCCCTCGGAGGTGTCGAGGTCGAACGCGAAGTACTGCATGCGCCGCCCGGCCACCGTCGCCGGGTCCTTCGCGCGCAGCGTGCCGGCGGCGGCGTTGCGCGGGTTGATCAGGGGCTTGTCGACGTGGGCGGCGTTGTACGCGGCGAACGTCGAGCGCAGCATGACCGCCTCGCCCCGCACCTCGACCCGGCCGGGCAGCTCCACCCGGTCGGGCACGCCGTCGACCATGGCGCGCACCAGCGGTGTCACGTCGTCGCCGGTGGTCCCGTCACCCCGGGTGACCGCGCGGGCCAGCCGGCCGTTCTCGTAGACCACGGCCAGCGACAGCCCGTCCAGCTTGGGCATGACCACCACGGACTGGCCGGGGAAGCGGTCGAAGAAGGCGGCGACCTGCTCGGGTTTGGTCGCCTTCTCCAGCGACAGCATCGGCCGCGAGTGCCGGACCGGCGCGTGCAGCACGGCGGGCGCGCCCACCTGCTCCAGCGGGTTCGGATCGGGCACGAGTTCCGGGTTGGCCTCGACCAGCCCCCGCAACTCGTCCTCGATGACGTCGTACTCGGCGTCCGCGACCAGCGGCGCGCCCTGGTAGTACGCCTCGCGCAGCGCCACGATCCGGTCGGCGAGTTCTTGGATCCGTTCCCGAGCGTTCACGGCGTACAAGTTACCCGCGACCACCGACAATCCACCGCGCAACACCCGGGTGAAGCCACCGAACGCGCAGGTCCGAGCCCCGCCCGAGCGGTACCCGAGGGTCGTTCGTGATCATCCGCGCAGGTAGTCGTGGACCGACGCGGCGGGGGCCGGGGTGAGGTCGGTGAGCACGTGAGAGGCGGACACGACCTCCAGCACCGGCAGGTCGGCCGGCGGTGCCATGACGTGGGCGAGCAGTTGCAGGCGCGCCGGGCCGCGCCACGCCTGCTTGACGGTGACGTCGGTGATCCGGGTGCGGACCAGGTCGCACACCCGCAGGCCGCCGGAGTAGTCGGGGACGGTCTTGACCGCGAACGTCGGCACCGCGATCCGGGCGCGCGCCTCGTCGTGGTCCATCGGCTGGTGCTTGTAGGCCATGGTGGCGGTCGCGATCCGCCGGCTGCCGTGGTCGAGCGTGCCGTCCTCGCCGGCGAAGCGGACCGCGATGGCCTGACCGGCCTCGGTGTACGGGCCGTAGCCGTCGACGTCACCCATCCGCATGACCTCGAACCGGACCACCGAGCAGCTGGTCGGGGCGCATGCCGACTCCAAAAGAGTACAGTATGTATCGGATACATGTCGTACTCGTTCCGGGGCGCGCCGCGCCGCGACGTGGCCGCCCGCATCCCGGACGGCAGACCCGGCGCGGTGACCGCCACCGGCGACCTCGCCGAGGCGGTCGCGGACGCGTGGCTCGTCGTGGAGGCCGTGCCCGAGCGGCTGGAGCTGAAGACGGAGGTCTTCGGGCAGCTCGACGAACTCGCCCCGGCCGACGCGGTGCCGGCCGGCAACTCCTCGTCCTACGCCGGCCGGTTGTTCCTGGACCGCGTCCGGCACCCCGAGCGGGTGCTCAACGTGCACTTCTACATGCCGCCCACGCAGAACGCGGTCGACGTGATGTCCAGCGGGCGCACCGACCGGGACGTGCTCGACTTCGTGATGGCGACGCTGCCGGAGTACGGCGTGCGGCCCTTCGAGGCGCGCGTGGAGAGCACCGGGTTCATCTTCAACCGGGTGTGGGCGGCCATCAAGCGGGAGTGCCTCGAACTCGTCGCCGAGGGCGTGTCCACGCCGGCGGACGTCGACGGCATGTTCCAGGTCAACACCGGCATGAAAGGCGGTCCGTTCCGGATGATGGACCAGGTCGGGCCGGACGTGGTGCTCGACATCGAGGAGCACTACGCCGCCGAGCACCCGGAGTACCCGGAAGGCCCCAGGGTGCTGCTGCGCGACTACATTGAGCGCGGACGCCTCGGTGTCAAGAGCGGCGCCGGGTTCTACGACGACTACCCCACGCCCTGACAGGAAGCCGGATGCCGAAGTCCCCCACCAAGACCCGCCCGAAGACCGTGACGGCGTTGATGAACAGCGCCCGCGCGCTGTTCGTGGAACACGGCTTCCACGCCACCTCGATCAGCGACATCTGCGGGCACGCGGGCCTGACCCGGGGTGCCTTCTACTCCAACTACCGCAGCAAGGAACAGCTCTTCCTGGCCCTGTACGACGTCGAGGCCGACCGGGTGCTGGCCGACGTCGCACAGGCCGTGGACACCGTCGCCCCCGGCACCGACCCGGTGCGCCACATCGTCGACCGCGTCGGCGCGCACCGCCGGGAGAACCAGCGCTGGTTCCTGGTGTCCATGGAGTTCACCCTGCACGCCGCCCGCACGCCCGACCTGGCCGCCGAACTCGCGCCGCACGAGGACCGGCTGACCACCGGCATGGCGGACCTCCTGGTGCGCTCGCTGCCCGCGCTGACCCACGACCGCGCCGAGGACGTCGCCCGCCTGCTGACCGCGTTGCACGAGGGCACCACGGCGCAGGAGCTGATCCACGGCACCACCGCGACCGGGTTCCGCGACCGGCTGCTGTCCGAACTCGTGGAGACGCTGGTCTCCGGCGACACGACCTGACGCCGCCGTGCCGGGCGTCCGCGCCCGACCGCCGACAGTGTCCACAATGGACTGGAAGGTCGTGGTGCGCGGCCGGTCCGTGCCGACCACGTGGACGGAGAACGTGTCCCGTCAGCGTCGGTTCAGGGCCGGTTCAGGGCCGATTCGAGCGCCGCGACGTCGCGGTTGACCACGAGCATGGTCCGGACCGTGGTGAACCCGAGCGCGTGGTTGACCCGGCTCATGTGCACGTTCTCGCTGCCGGTCGCGGTGTCGATGCCCGCGAACGCCGGGAGGTCGGCCACCAGCCAGCGGATCATGTGGGCCTTGATCCACCGCCCGATGCCCCGGCCGCGGTGGGCGGCCAGCACCGCCGTGTCGCGCTGGAACGGCATGGTGCGGCGGTGCGGGTGGATTTCGAGTTCGCTCACGCCCACGACCGCGCCCGTCTCCTCGTGGACCGCCAGCACGCCGCGCAGCTCGATGTCCTTGCTGCGCAACGACTCCTCGTGCTGCCGCACCCGGCGGGCGGTCCAGCGCGGCGGGAGGATGCCCAGGTCGCCCACCGGGGCGTCGTGGATCGCCGCCCGCGCCTCGACGTAGGAGGGCAGGAGGTCCTCCGGGGACGCACCGGTCCACTGCTCCAGCCGGTAGCCCTCGGGCCGCTCGACCTCCCAGCGGGCCGGGTCGACGTCGGCGACGACCAGCGACTGCCACAGCACCTCCTGCGCGGTCCGGAAGCCCAGCGCCCCGGCCCACCGGTCGCCGTCGCCGCCCCGCACCACCTGCCAGCCCTCGACCAGGGTCCGGTGCTCGGCCCGGAGATCGGGCAGCAGGGTCCGCAGGATCGCGGTGCCGACGCCCCGGCGGCGCGCTCGCGGGTGCACCGCGATGTCGGTCAGCGCGATGTGGCTGTTCTCCGCTTCGGTGAGGTACACGGTGGCCAGCCCGACCAGTTCGCCGTCGAGGCGCGCGACCCAGTGCCGCACCGGCCCGAACCCCGGCACCGGGGTCTTCAGCCGGCCCACGCAACTCTCGTAGGTCAACGGGGGTTCGTCCGGGCGGTCGGTCCGCTGACGTGCGCGCATCACCCGGTGGAAGCCCCGGAGGTCGGCCTCGCCGGCCCCGGCCACCTCGAACCTGGTGATCTCCGCCCGTGCGGTCATCCTGCCCCCTCCGGCAAAGCGCGACGTCCCCGACGCCATGGTGCCCGACGGTCCGCCCGCACGCCCGCGGTATTCGTCCGGGTCGCCACGATCGGCCCCACCCCGGCCGGGCACGGACGTGGCCCGTCCCGGGGCGGGACGGGCCACGTCCGTGCGGGTGCGTCCGCGCAGACGCCCCGCAGGTCCGGCTCAGCCCGGGATGATCCGCTGCTGCGACAACTCGGTGTACGCCTCCTCGAACCGGGCCTCGGCGCGGGCCCGGAGCACCGGCGAGCCGCCGTACGCGCCGCCGAAGGACTGCTTCATCAGCGCGATCCCGTCGGCCAGGTCCGCGCCCGCCGCGACGGCCCACGTCAGGTCCGCGCGAGGCGTGAACGAGCCCTGGACGGGGTTGCCCGCCCCGACCGACCGCAACGACGTCCGGGCGCCGCCGCCGGCGCGCGCGGCGTTGGCGAAGGTCTCCATGGCCTGGGCCCGGTACCCGTTGCGGACGGCGGGATCGGTGGCCTTCGCGGCGTTGCCGAGCAGTCTCAGGCCGCCGATCACCAGTTCGTTGACGCGGTTGCCGGCCTCCTCGCGGATCGCCGGGTCGTGCCGCCACAGGAAGGCGAGGCCGCACGGCGGGCAGCCCAGGTCCGGGAATCTGATCGCCAACTGGAGGTCGACGCACTCCACCAGCGGCCGGGTGGGTTGCAGCCGCTCCCAGCACCCCCGGCCGTCGGGCCCCGCGCTCGCCGGCAGCGGCGCGGCCGACAGCACGAGCGCCAGCGCGGCGACCACCGACAACCACCATTTCTTACCGGACATGGCTTTCCCGCCTCCATTCGCAGTGGAACCCGGACACCCCTCGGACCCTGGTCGGGACACCCCTCCCGCAGCGCCCCTCCTGCGGCGCTGCTCGGCGGACACCGCCCGGCGGGCGGCGCGGTCGTCCCGGTCGCCGGAGCCCTGCACTCCGCGCCGGGCCGACCGCGCTCCCCCCTCGCGCCGGCCTCGGGTCCGTGAGGTAGTGCCGAAGCGTGATCGGTGCGCGGCGGGGTGCGCCGGCGGCGTCGAAGAACCGAACGGATTGCGCGTCGCGCTAGCCTGATCGGGCGGCTGGTCCGGTGCGGAGGCGGGCGTGTCCCAGGCAGATCCCGACGACCACGTCCGGCGGCAGTTGCGCACCCTCCAACGGGTCGTGGGCGCTCCGTCGGACGGCGTACTGGCGCGCCGCAGCGGGGTCTCCCCCGCGACGTTCTCCGAGGTGATGTCGGGCAAACGGCGGCCGAGGGAGGAGTTCGTCGCCAAGGTCGTCGGCGGGTGCCTGGTGTCGGCGCGGGCGAGCGGGCACGCGCCGCTGGACGTGCGCCGCGTCCTGCACGCCCTGCGGCTGCCCGGCCACACCGCCGCCGATGCGGGCATCCTGGAGCGCGACGACGACCTGAGCCGCTGTTCGGCGGTGCTGGACGCGGTGCGGGCACGGGCCGGCGCGACCGTCGTGGTCGAGGGGCCGGCGGGGATCGGCAAGTCCGAGCTGGTGGCGCAGGTATGCGCGGAGGCCGCCGTGCGCGGGCTGGTGCCGTTGGCGGTGCGCGGCAACCAGCGGGACCAGACGTTGGCGTTCGGCGCGGCCCGGACCTTGTTGACCCGCTGGGTGACCGGGCGGACCGCGCGGGAGCGGCAGGCGCTGTTCGCCGGGGCCGCCGAGTTCGCCCGCGTGCCGCTGGGCGTGCCGCGCCCGGGGCGGCACGGGCCCGACTGGATGATCGGGCTCACCGAGGCGCTGTACTGGCTGGTGGTCAACGCGACGGCGCTGGTCGGCGTCGACCGGGCCGAGCAGGGACTGCTGCTGGCGGTCGACGACGCGCACTGGATCGACGAGGAATCGCTGGCGTGGCTGGAATTCCTCGGCGACCGGCTGACCGGGCTGCCGGTCGTGCTGCTGCTGGCCTGCCGGCCACACGAGCGGCAGGCGGCGGCCCTGGAACGGATCGCGCTGCGCGCCGACGAGGTGGTGCGCCCGCGTCCGCTCGGGCCCGACGCGGTGCGGACGATCATCGGCCGCGGCCTGCCCTCGCGGCACGCGCCGGACGAGCGGTTCTGCGCGGCGTTCCTGGAACGCAGCGGCGGCAACCCGTTCTACCTGCGGTGGATGTTGGACGTGGCGCGGGAACGCGGCCTGACCCCCACCGCGTCCGACGTCGAGGCGGTCGCCACGCTCACGCCGCGCAACGTCGTGCTGCACCTGAAGGAGCGGCTCGGCGGCCTCGGCCCGGACGCCCGCCGGCTCGCCCAGGCCATCGCCGTGCTCGGCCCCGGCAGCCCGCTCGGGCACGCGGCCGGGCTCGCGCGGCTGACCGCCGAGCAGGCCAAGACCCGGTACGACCGGCTGTGCGACGCGGCGATCCTCGCGCCCGGCCCGACGTTGGACTTCCGGCACCCGATCATCCGCAGCGCGGTCTACGACGACATGGACCCGTCGCGGCGCGGCGACGTCCACCGGGAAGCCGCCCGGCTGCTGCACGGCCAGGACGCCGCGTCCGACACCGTCGCCGCGCACCTGCTCGACGTCCACGCCTCCGGCGACCCGTGGGTCGTCGAGCGGTTGGAGGTGGCCGCGACCGAGGCGTGGGCGTCCGGCCTGTCCACCACGGCGGCCCGCTACCTCAAGCGCGCGGTGGACGAACCGCCCCCGCCCGACCGGCGGTGCCGCGTCCGGCTGCGCTACGGCCAGGCCCTGGCGCTCGGGCAGCTCGCCGCCGCGCTGCCCGAACTGCTGGCCGCCTACCACCAGGCCCCCGACGACGGCCTGCGCACCGAGGCCGCCATCGCGCTGGCCAAGACGCACGGGTACGCCGACCAGCTCGGCCAGAGCGTCCGGCTGCTCGACACCGCGATCGCGGTGTGCGGGGACGAGGGGTTGCGCCGGCAGGCGTTGGCCGAACAGCTCCTGTGGGCCGCGTGGTGGGCCGACGACCCGCTGCGGGCCGACCGGGTGCGGCAGCTCGACCGGATCGCGCCGGCGCTGGCCGGTGACAGCGTCGTGGAACGGCTGCTGATCACCCTGCACGCGTGGAGTCTCGTGCTGCGCGGCCGGCCACGCGCCGAGGCGCTGGCGGCCGGCCGGCGCGTCGTGCGGCGCGGGGTCGTGTTCGCCGACGTCGACGCGGGCATGGAGATCGCCACCATCACCGCGTTCACGCACCTGTACGCGGGGGAGGCCGACGTGGCAGATTCCCTGCTGGGGCAGGCGATCGAGGAGTTCGAGCGCGACGGCTGGCGTGGCACCCACCTCGCGTTCGCCTACGCCAACCGGGGACGCGCGGCGCTGCGGCACGGCCGGATCCCCGATGCCGCGGCGGACGCCGACATCGCGCTGCGGCTGGCCCGGCGCAGCGGCGAGGGCACCCCCGCCGAGTGGTTCGCCACCGGCACCATGGTCGAGGCGCTGCTGGCGCGCGGCGAGGTCGGCCGGGCGGCGGCCGTGGCGGGCCCCGGCTACCGCGAACACCGGCCGGACGCGGTGGTCCTGCCGGTGCCCGGGATCGTGCTCGGCACGTTGCTGTCCGCGCGAGGCCACCACGGCCAGGCCGCGGCGGTGCTGCGCGAGGCGGGCCGCCGGCTCGACGCCGCGCCGCTGACCAACCCGGCGGTGTTCCCGTGGCGGTTCGAACTCGCCCACGTCCTGCGCCACTCGGCACCGGGCGAGGCTCGTGGGATCGCGGCCGAGGCGCAGGCCCGGGCCGACCGGTTCGGGGACCCGTCCACCCGCGGGCGGGCGCTGCGGGTGATGGCCGGTTTCGGTACGGGGGTTGAACAACTGGAGGAATCCGCGCGTCTGCTCCGCGACGCGCCGGACCGCTTGCAGTACCTGCGCACGCTGGCCGACCTCGGCCGGGCGCTGGTCAAGGCCGGGCACGCGGCCGACGCGCGCGCCGCGCTGGTCGAAGCGCTCGCGGTGGCCGACGAGTGCGGTGCGCTCTCGGCGCGGGAGGAGATCGCCCGCCAGGTGGCCGCGCTCGGGGTGGTGCCCGAGCGCGCGCGTCGGGTCAACGCCTTGTCGCCCAGGGCGAAGCGGGTCGCCGACCTGGCCGCCGACGGGCTCTCCGAGGCCGAGATCGCGCACAAGGTCCTGTTGAGCCTGGAAGTCGTGCGGTCCCTGGTCCACGAGGCCCACACCGCGATGGGCACCTCGTCGCGTGCCGAACTCCGCCGGGCGCTGGGTCGGTGATCCGCCGCGACCCGGCGTGGCACGTTGTCCCGCAACGTGAAAGGGTGGTCACGCAGCGGCACCGGCCGATCCGGACAGTCGGTCGTGACGAAGCCCGACAGCTTCGCGGCCCGGGATCGGCCGCGTCAACTGTGTCCTTCGTCTAACCCGCAAAGACTTGATTGACTCCATAATTTGAACCACACTGCCCCGCGTGCCCACGGCCTCCGACTTCGAGCAGATGTTGCGCGGAGCCTCGCTGCGCGTGACAAGCCCTCGAATGGCCGTGCTCGCCGCGGTCCACGACCACCCGCACGCCGACACCGACTCGATCACCGTTGTCGTGCGCGAAAAACTCGGCGCGGTGTCCCACCAGGCCGTGTACGACGTGCTGCGCGCGCTGACCGCGGCGAAGCTCCTGCGGCGCATCGAACCCCCGGGTTCGGTCGCGCGCTACGAGGCACGTGTCGGGGACAACCACCACCACGTCGTCTGCCGGTCCTGCGGCGCCATCGCCGACGTCGACTGCGCGGTCGGATCCGCTCCGTGCCTGACCGCCTCCGACCACCACGGCTTCACGATCGACGAAGCCGAAGTCGTGTACCGGGGCCTGTGCCCCGAATGCTCCGCAGCAACCAGTTGACGAGCATCCCTCATCCGGAAGGATTCCCGTGTCCGACAGTCCGAACGCCGTCGTTGGAGAGATGAACGAGGAGGCCGCGGGCGGCTGCCCGGTCTCGACAGGGCGCATCAGCCACCCCACCGAGGGCGGCGGCAACCGCGACTGGTGGCCGAACCAGCTCAACCTGAAGATCCTGCGCAAGCACCCCGCCGTGGCCAACCCCATGGGCGAGGAGTTCGACTACGCGGCCGAGTTCCGGACGGTCGACCTCGACGAGCTGGCCGCGGACGTGGACGCGGTGCTGACCACGTCCCAGGACTGGTGGCCCGCCGACTTCGGCCACTACGGCCCGCTGATGATCCGGATGGCGTGGCACAGCGCCGGCACCTACCGGATCCAGGACGGCCGCGGTGGCGCGGGTGCCGGGATGCAGCGCTTCGCGCCGCTCAACAGCTGGCCGGACAACGGCAACCTGGACAAGGCGCGGCGTCTGCTGTGGCCGGTCAAGAAGAAGTACGGCCGCAAGGTCTCCTGGGCCGACCTGATGATCTTCACCGGCAACCGCGCGCTGGAGACCATGGGCTTCAAGACCTTCGGCTTCGCCGGCGGTCGCGCCGACGTGTGGGAGCCCGACGAGGACGTCTACTGGGGCCCGGAGCGCACCTGGCTGGGCGACGAGCGCTACAGCGGCGATCGCGACCTGGCCAACCCGCTGGCCGCCGTCCAGATGGGCCTCATCTACGTCAACCCCGAGGGCCCCAACGGCAACCCGGACCCGCTGGCCTCCGCCCGCGACATCCGCGACACGTTCGGCCGGATGGCGATGAACGACGAGGAGACCGTCGCGCTCATCGCGGGCGGCCACACCTTCGGCAAGGCGCACGGCGCGGCCGACCCCGACGGCCACGTGGGCGCGGAGCCCGAGGGCGCGCCGCTGGAGGAGCAGGGCCTGGGCTGGCGCAACAGCTTCGGCAGCGGCAAGGGCCGGGACGCGATCACCAGCGGCCTGGAGGTCACCTGGACCTCCACCCCGGCGCAGTGGAGCCACAGCTTCTTCCAGAACCTGTTCGGCTACGAGTGGGAGCTGACCAAGAGCCCGGCCGGCGCGCACCAGTGGCAGCCCAAGGACGGCGCGGGCGCCAACACCGTGCCGGACCCGGAGGACGGCTCGCTGTCGCGCCCGCCGACGATGCTGACCACCGACCTGGCGCTGCGGTTCGACCCGGTCTACGAGCCGATCTCGCGGCGCTTCCTGGAGAACCCGGACCAGTTCGCGGACGCGTTCGCCCGCGCCTGGTTCAAGCTCACCCACCGCGACATGGGCCCGATCCAGCGCTACCTCGGCCCGCTGGTGCCGCAGGAGGAGCTGCTCTGGCAGGACCGCGTGCCCGCCGTCGACCACGAGCTGGTCGACGCCGAGGACGTCGCCGCCCTCAAGCGCGACATCCTCGACTCCGGCCTGACGGTCGCGCAGCTGGTGTCCACGGCGTGGGCGTCGGCCTCGACGTTCCGCGGCAGTGACAAGCGCGGCGGTGCCAACGGCGCGCGCATCCGCCTGGAGCCGCAGCGCAACTGGGAGATCAACGAGCCCGAGGTGCTGGCGCAGGTGCTGCGCGCGCTGGAAGGCGTGCAGGAGCGCTTCAACAGCGCGCAGACCGGCGGCAAGAAGGTGTCGCTGGCCGACCTCGTCGTGCTCGGCGGCGTCGCCGCGGTCGAGCAGGCCGCCAAGAACGCGGGCCACGAGGTCGCGGTGCCGTTCACGCCCGGCCGCACGGACGCCTCCCAGGAGCAGACCGACGCGGAGTCGTTCGCGCCGCTGGAGCCGACCGCCGACGGGTTCCGCAACCACCTGGGCAAGGGCCACCGCCTGCCGGCCGAGTTCCTTCTGGTCGACCGGGCGAACCTGCTCACGCTCAGCGCGCCGGAGCTGACCGTGCTGATCGGCGGCCTGCGGGTGCTGGGCGCGAACCACCGGCAGTCGCCGCTGGGCGTCCTCACCACCACGCCGGGGTCGCTGACCAACGACTTCTTCGTCAACCTGCTCGACCTGGACGTCGAGTGGAAGCCGACGTCGCGGGAGGCGGAGACCTTCGAGGGCCGCGACCGCGCCACCGGCGAGGTCAAGTGGACCGGCAGCCGCGCCGACCTGGTCTTCGGCTCGAACTCCGAGCTGCGGGCGGTCGCCGAGGTCTACGCGAGCGACGACTCGCGCGCGAAGTTCGTCCAGGACTTCGTGGCCGCGTGGGACAAGGTCATGAACCTCGACCGGTTCGACGTCGCGTGATCACCGCCGCCCGGGTCGGCCGCCCCTCGGCCGACCCGGGCGGCTTTTCGTCCGCCGTGGACCGTCGGGTCCCGTTCGCGGTGGACGTCCGGGCGGCCTTACCGCTCCGCCACCGCAGCAACAGCACCGCCCCGACCAGCAGCGCGGCACCGGCGGCGACCAGCACGACCGGTGCCGGCCACCGCGACCGCACGTACTCGGTGACCACGACGACCGCGCGGTAGGGCTCGTCGGTCGACGCGCGGGTGATGCGGACGTCGTCGGTGATGTGCTCCGGCCGGAACTGCCCGTCGTAGCGGGTGAGGAAGCGCGGGGTGGTCAGCAGCGCGGACAGCTCCGGGTACTCGGCGTCGGGCTTCACCTCGCCCGCGAACGTGAGTTCCGGCGGGTCGCCCCGCGGCGCGGGGTTGCCGACGTCGACGCGGTGGTCGGCCAGGACGTACAGGCGCAGCGGCTGGACGTGCTCGGCCGTCTTCGACAGCCGCATCGGGTAGACCGGGGTGTCCGCCTCGAACGTCAGCCGCATCGGCGGCAGACCGCCGGCGAGGCTGCCGGACGCGGGTGACAACCGCACGGCGACCACCAACCAGCCCTCCGCCAGGTACGGCCCGAGCGCACCGCCCAGCGCGTCGGGGAGGGTGAAGCCGTTGTCCCCCAACCACTCCGTGACGGCGGACACGTCGGTCCCGCTGAGCTGGGCCACGTCGTAGGGGCCGACGTCGACCCGGTCCACGACCGTCGCGCCACGCCCCGGCGGCGCGCCGCCGACGCCGTCACCGCGCACGACGACCTCGCGCACCTCGACCCGGGGGCGGCTGACCCGGTCCAGTTCCGCGAACAGGTCGCCGTCCGCGACCTCGAACCGGGCGCGCGCGGGCACCGGCATCAGGAACGCGGCCCGCTCGGCCGCCGACCGGGCCCGCACCGACAGGGTGATCGACTCCGTGCGCCCGTCCAGCTCGACCAGCGCGGTCTCCTGCTGGGTGCGCAGCTTGTCGTTCGCGACGAACGCGCCGCACGCGCACGCCCCGGACACGGCCGGGTCGAACACCACCAACGCGGCGGCGACCGCCACCACCGCCACGAGCCGAGCCGCTGTCCGACCTTGAGCCACGCGACGTCGGACGCCGCGCACCGCCTCCGGGTTCCGGGTCCGGGCGCGGGTGCGGCTATCGCGGGACCAGGAACGGGTGCGCCGCCCCGTTGAGCAGGTCGACGGTGGGGGCCAACTGGTCGTCGCGCGGGACGAGCGGGTAGGACCCGCCCTTCGGCTCGTCGGCTCCCCTGGGCCGCCTGATCGGTGTTTTGTGCAGGTCGCCGGACTGCCGCACGAGGAAGACGGTCACGTGCTCCACCATGTTGTCCCGGTTCCACACCGCGCGGGTCTCGAATCGCGCGACTTCGTCCCACGGCACGACCTCGGCGGCCCGGTGCAAGCGGTAGATCCGCACACCGCGCGGGCCCATGTAGATCCCCGCCTTCGCCCAACGCCACGCCACGAACCCGAGGAACCCCAGGAACAGGAAGGCGATCACCATGCCGCTGATCGCCGTTTTCCGCGTGATGACGAAGTACCCGGCCAATCCCGATGCGAACAGTCCGACCGCGGGCAGGGCTATCGTGCTCAGCGAACGCCGCCCGTCCGGTACGACCCGGAGCCATTCCCCCATCCCGGCAGCATCTGCCACCGGTCCGATCGGGGCAATAGGCCGAAAGTGCGGTGTGCGACGACGGTCGCGCACCGCACCCGGGCCCGTGGACGGGGTGGTCAGAAGCCCTGGAGGATCTTCTCGACCTCGTCCTGGAACGCCATGGCCGCCTTGTAGTGCAGGGCGTAGAAGTTGCCGGTGCCGATGGACTTCCCGGCCTTCACCGCCGGCAGGTCCCGGTACGCGGGCAGGTCGAGGATCTGCTGCGTGTCCGGACCGGCCTTGCCCTGGTAGTCGGACTGGAAGAGGATCACGCTCGCCTCGGCGAGCTTGTCGAGGTTCTCGATGGAGAACTCCGGGGTGTTGTTCTTCGGGTCGGTCACCCCGCCCCGCACGAACTGCACGCCCATGTCCTTGAGGATGGTCCCGCCCCACGACTCGTCGAGGTTGAGGAACCACTTGCCGCCGTAGCCGTTGATGAGCGCGAACTTCAGGGTGCCGAGCTTGTCGGCGTACTTGGTGCGGATCTCCTGGGCGCGATCGTCGTAGCGCTTCTTCAACGCCTCCGCGTCGCCCTTCCGGCCCACCGCGTCCGCCGCCTGGACGACCCACTGCGGCCACGCCACGCCGGGTTCACCCGGTGCGCCGCCGAGGATCACCGTGGGGCCGATCTTCTGGTAGTCCTCCAGCTTGTGCTTCTCCAGGCTGAGGAACTTGTTGCCCAGCACCAGGTCCGGGGCCTGCACGCCGACCTGCTCGATGTCGATCTCCAGCGCGCCGCCGACCTTGGCGGCCTTCTCGTACGCGGCGGCGTACTCGGGGAAGATCGCGAAGCTGTCGGTGTAGCCGGACGCGGTGGCCTTCGGCGTCACGCCGACGTCGAGCAGGCCGAAGTAGCTGTACTGGTCGAGGGCCACGATCGACTTCGGGTCGGTCGGGATCCGCACCTGACCGCTGGGGGTGTCGAACGCGCGGGTGCCCTCGCCGGTGTTCGCCTCCTCGCCGGTCGACCCGCAGCCGGCCGCGGTCAGCGCCAGCGCCGCGACGGACAGGACCGCCGTCACGCGACGGCGGAGACCACCACGACCACCCGGGACCCGGCGGGACCGCTGGAACTGCGTCGACACGACGCGCCCTCCTCGGTTTTCGTTCGTTCGGGGGAAGTACATCGGTCGCCTATTCAGGCAAGGCTATCCTAACTCACCGGTTCTCCCGGTTCGTCACCAGTCGATCAAGATTGCGCACCCATTCGCGCGCCACCCGCCGCACCACCGAGGTCGGCAGCAGTTCGGGCTGGTAGGACCACTGAGCGGTGAGCACGTCCCCGCTCACCGACGCGTTGATCGTGAGCGCGTGCGTCGCGGGCGCGTCCGGGTCGACGTCGCCGCCGAACGCGTTGTCACCCTGGACGGGCAGCCAGTCCCCGTCCCGGCCGGCCGGCTGCCGGGCGTCGCCGACGTCGACCCGCCCGACGTAGTTGACCAGCACCTCCCCCGACGGCAGCGGCTCGCCCGCCCGGTACCGCAACAGCCCGTAGCCGATGCCGTTGTCCGGCAACGACTTCCGGGCCGCGCCGACCCGGCGGGCGGTCCGCGCGACCCCGCCGGCGACCTCGACCCTGGTCGGGTGCAGCGACGTGAACCACCCGACCGTGCGGGACAGGTCCAGCCCGTCCACCAGGCGCTCCTCGCGGCCGTGGCCCTCCACGTCGACCAGCAACACCCGCCCGCCGCGCGCCCGCGCGACCGCCGACGCCAGCGCGGCGACCAGCACGTCCTGCACGCCGCACCCCAGCGCCGCCGGGATCTCGCCGAGCAGCGCGGCCGTCGTCGCCGGCCCGACCGCGACGGTGTCGTTGCGGCCCCGGCGGATCGTGTCGCGCGACGGGTCCAGCGGCCGGTCCGCGAGGCGGATGTCCGCGTCGCGCACCACGTCCCGCCAGTAGGGCAGTTCGGCGCGCTTGTCCGCCACCGCCGCGTCGAGCCGCAGCGCCCACTCCCGGAACGACACCTCGACCTCCGGGGTCTCCGGCGCGCGCCCCTCGGCCACGCACCGCCCGGCCAGCGCGAGGTCTTCGGCCAACGGCCGCCACGACACCGCGTCGACCACCAGGTGGTGCACCATCAGCAGCAGCCGGCCCGGCCGCTCCGGGCCGGCGTCGAACCAGACCGCGCGCAGCACGTCACCGGTGAACGGGTCGAGTTCCCGCACGGTCCGCTCGAACTCGGCGAACTCGGTGGTGAACAGGTCGGCGAAGTGCCCGTCCGGGCGGGCGGACAGGTCCACCCGGCGCACCAGCCGGCCGACGTCCACCGCGCCGCGCGCGGCCACCACGACCGACCAGTCCGCGTCGAGCCGGGCGCGCAGCACGTCGTGCCGGTCCAGCACCGCCGACAGCACGGCCACCAGCCGCCGCTCCCCCACCGCCGGCGGCACCCGCAGCACCGCGAACTGGCTGAGCCGGCCCAGCGGACCGCCGCGCTCGCGCTGGGCGAGCATGATCGGCGTGGCCGGGAACCGCCCGGTCGCCGGCACCTCGGCCCGGACCCGGCCGGCGTCCGGCGCGGCGACTGCCGCCAGGGCCGCCACCGTGCGCCCCTCGAACACCTGGCGCGGGGTCAGCCGCAGGCCGGCCTTCCGGGCCCGGCCGACCACCTGCATCGACAGGATGCTGTCGCCGCCCAGGGCGAAGAAGTCGTCCTCCACGCCCACGGACGGCAGACCCAGCACCTCGGCGACGATCGCGGCCAGCGCCGCCTCGTCGGGGGTGCGCGGCCCGACGCCGCCGGCGAGCCCGGCGAAGTCCGGCGCGGCCCACCGCGCCGCCGCCAGCGCCGCCCGGTCGACCTTGCCGTTCGGCGTCACCGGCAACGCGTCCAGCACGACGACCGCCGCCGGCACCAGGTAGTCCGGCAGGGTCAGCGCGACGTGCGCGCGCAGCGCCGGGCCGTCCACCCGGTCCGGGTCGGCCACCACGTACCCGACCAACCGCACCGGGCCGTCGTCCGCGCGGGGCAGCACCACCGCGTCGGTCACGTCCGGGTGCGCGGTCAGCCGGGCCTCGACCTCGCCCGGCTCGACCCGGTGGCCGCGCACCTTCACCTGGTCGTCCACCCGGCCCAGGAACTCCACGTGCCCGTCCGGCGTGCGGCGCGCCAGGTCGCCGGTGCGGTACATGCGGGTGCCGGGCGGGCCGAACGGGTCGGCCACGAACCGGGACGCGGTGAGGCCGGGCGCGCCGAGGTAGCCGCGCGCCAGTTGCGGCCCGGCCAGGTACAGCTCGCCCGCGACCCCGTCCGCGACCGGCATCAGCGCGTCGTCCAGCACGCGGGTCGAGGTGTTCGCGACCGGCCGGCCGATCACCGGGTGTTCGGCGTCGGCCATCCGCGCCACCAGCGCGTCCACGGTCCCCTCGGTGGGGCCGTAGAAGTTGAACCCCTCGACGTCCGGCGAGTCCCGGAACCCCGCCCACAGCGCGGGCGGCACGGCCTCGCCGCCCACCCCGAGCACGCCCGGCGGGCGGCGGTCGCCGGCGGTCAGCCCGGCGGCGACCAGCTGCCGCAGGTGCGACGGGGTCAGCTCGACGAAGTCGATCCCCCGGTCGAGCAGGAACGCCACCAGCGCGTCGGCGTCCACCCGCTCGTCGTCCTCGGTGACGTGCAGCTCGTGCCCGCCGAGCAGGGCGAGGGTCGGCTGCCAGGACGCGTCGAAGGCGAACGACCAGTTGTGCCCGACCCGCAACGGCCGGCCCGCCCGCGCCGCGGCGGGCCGCAGCACGTCCCGGTCGTGGTTGTGGAACAGGTTCACCACGCCCCGGTGCGGCACGACCACGCCCTTCGGCCGGCCGGTCGACCCCGAGGTGTAGATGACGTGCACCGGGTGGTCGGGCCGCAGCGGCGCGATCCGGTCCGCGTCGGTCGGCGGGGTGTCCGGGAACGCCTCGGACTCCGCGAACTCCGGGCACCCCTCGGTCAGCACGACGACGGGCCGGGCGTCGGCGAGCATCTCGGCGGTCCGGCCGTCCGGCTGGTCCGGGTCCAGCGGCAGGTAGGCGGCACCGGACTTGAGCACCGCGAGCAGCGCGACGAAGAACCGCTCCGAGCGGCGCAACCGCAGTGCCACAACGCGTTCCGGGCCCGCGCCGCGCGACACCAGCAGGCGGGCCAGGCGGTTCGCGCGGGCGTCGAGCGCCCGGTAGCGCAGGACGCGGTCGCCGCACGCCACGGCCACGGCGTCGGGCGTGCGGCGGACGTGCCGCTCGAACAGGCCGACGACGGTGGTCTCCGGTACCTCCAGCGGCACGCCGTCCCAGCCGTCGCGGGACGCGGGTTCGACGTCCACCCGGCCGGCCGGGGTGTCGGCCACGTCCGGCACCGACGCGAGCAGGTCGGCGAACGCGCGGGCCAGCGCCTCGGCCTGCGGCCCGGTGAACACGTCGGTCCGGTACTCGACGATCAGCTCCAGCGTCGGACCGGGCGAGACGACCAGCGTCATCGGGTAGTGGGTGGCGTCCTCGCCGCTCACACCGGTGATCCGGACGCCCGCGCCCCGCTGGCTCTCGCCCAGCGCCCGCGCGTCGACCGGGTAGCTCTGGAACACCACGAGCGTGTCGAACAGCTCGCCGTGCCCGGCCTGCCGCTGCACCTCCGCCAGGCTCACGTGCTGGTGGTCGAGCAGTTCGGCCTGCTCGCCCTGCACGCGGGCGAGCAGCGCGCGCAGCGGCTCGGCGGCCCGCACCCGGACGCGCACCGGCAGGGTGTTGATGAACAGCCCGATCATCCGGTCCGCGCCGGGCAGGTCGGCGGGTCGGCCGGACACGGTCGCGCCGAACACCACGTCCCGGCGTCCGGTCCGCCTGCCCAGCAGCAGCGCCCACGCGCCCTGCACGACGGTGTTCAGGGTGAGCCCGGCCGAGCGCGCCCACGCGGTGAGCCGCCGGGTGTCGGGTTCGGACAGCCCGGCGGTGCTCTTGCCGGGCAGCGACCGGGGCGCGCCGATCCCCGGCGGCGCGAGCAGCGTCGGGCCGTCGAGCCCGGCGAACGCGGTCCCCCACGCCCGCGCCGACGCCGTCCGGTCGCGGTCGCGCAGCCAGCGCAGGTAGTCGCGGTAGGGCCGGGCGGGCGGCGGGGCGGCGGACCGGTAGAGGTCCAGCAGTTCCTGCGCGAGCAGGGGCGCGGACCAGCCGTCCAGCACGACGTGGTGGCTGGTGATCAGCAGCCGGCACCCCGACGGGCCGACCCCCAGCACGAACCGGACCAGGGGCGGCTCGGCGAGGTCGAACGGCGTCGACCGCTCGACCGCGACGGCCCGCTCCACCTGGTCGCCGGGCACCACCCGCCAGGACAGCCCGACCGCGCGCGGCACGACCTGCACCGGGCGGCCGGTGGACAGGTAGCGGAAACCCGCGCGCAGGTTCGGGTGGCGTTCCAGCAGGGCGTGGGCCGCCGCGCGCAGCCGGTCCGGGTCGACCTCGCTCAGGTCGAGCACCTGCTGGGTGGTGTAGACGTCGAGGGCGTCGCCGTCGAACGACGCCAGGAACAGCATGCCCTCCTGCAACGGCGAGAGCGGCCACAGGTCGGCCACCTCGGGACCGGCGACCTCGTCCACGTCGTCCTGGGTGAGGTCGAGCAGCGGGAAGTCGGCGGCGGACGGGCCGCCGACGCCGGGCCGCGCGAGGTGCGCGGCCAGGCCGACGAGCGCGCGGACCCACTCCGCGCCGATCGCCCGGACCTGTTCGGCGGTGAACGCGCCGGGCGCGTGGTGCAGCGACGCGCGCAGCCCGTCCGGGCCGATCGAGCAGTTCACCTCCAGGGCGTGCGAGACGCGGGCCGCCGGGTCGAGGTCGCCGCCCAGCCCGGCGTGCCGGGGACCGGGTTTCCAGTCCGCCTCCGCGCCGCCGGCGTCCACGCCGAACCGGCCGAGGTAGTTGAACAGCACCTCGGGGTGGCCGGTGCCGGCGAGGTCGTCGGTGAGGTGGCGCAGCAGCGGGTAGCCGGCGGGTGCGCGCAGCCGGGTGTCCTTGACGTGCTTGAGCAGGCGGCCCGGGTCGGCGTGCGGGGTGATCCGCATCGGGGTCGTGGTGGTCAGCCAGCCGACCGTGCGGGACAGGTCCAGGACGTCGTCGCGGCCGTGCCCCTCGGTCTCGACCAGGACCGACTCGACGCCGCGCACCGCGCCGAACGCGGCGGTGAACGTGCCGAGCAGGGCGTCCTGGGCGTTGGCGCGCAACAGCGCGGGGACCGCCGCCAGCACCGGGTCGGTGACGGCGGCGGGCACCGAGACCGAGGTCTCGACCGCGTCGGCGACGGTGTCGGTCGGCCGTCCGGTCGGCGGGCCGAGCACGGCGCGCCAGTGCGGCAGTTCGGCGCGGTGCGCGGCGACCCGTTCGGCCAGGCTCGCCGCCCAGGCGCGCAACGACGTCGGCACGGCGGGGATGCCGCCGCCGGCCGCGTGCGCCAGGTCCTCGAAGATCACCCGCCAGGACACGCCGTCGACCACCAGGTGGTGCACCACCAGCAGCAGCCGGCCCGGCTCGGCCGGCACGTCGAACCACACCGCGCGCAGCACCACGCCGGCGGCGGGGTCGAGTTCGCGCTCGGCGCGGGTCGCCTCCCGGCCGATCGCGGTGTCGTCCGGGTCGACCGGCACCGCGACCCGGCGCAGCGCGGTCGACGCGGCGACCGCGCCGGCGGGCGGGATGCGCAGCGCGGTGTCGAAGGTGGCGCGCAGCGCGTCGTGCCGGTCCAGCAACGCCTGCAGCACGGCGGTGAGCCCGGCCTCGTCCAGCCCGGCGGGGGTGCGCACCACGGCGGACTGGCTGAACCGCCGGGGCACGCCGCCCCGGTCGAGCAGCGCGGCGATCATCGGGGTCGGCGCGACCTCGCCGACGGCCGCGACCACGGGCCGGCCGCCGGCCTCGACCGGCACCGCGACCTCGGCCAGGGCGGCGACCGTGCGCGCCTCGAACACCTGGCGGGGCGTGATCCGCAGCCCGGCGGCCCGCGCGCGGGCGACCACCTGGAGCGACAGGATGCTGTCGCCGCCGAACCCGAAGAAATCGTCCTCCACGCCGGTCGACGCCAGCCCGAGCACCGCCGCGAACGCGTCGGCGAGCACCTGCTCGGCCGGGGTGCGCGGGGTGGTGCGGCCGGTCAGCCCGCTCAGGTCGGGCGCGAACCGCGAGGACGTGGCGAGCGCGCCCCGGTCGACTTTCGCGTTGACCGTCAGCGGGAGCCGGTCGAGCACCACGACGGCGGAGGGCACCGAGTAGTCCGGCAGCACGGCGGCCAGCGCCGCGCGCAGGGCGACCGGCGACGGCTCCGCGCCGGGTCCGGCCGTCACGAAGGCGACCATGCGCCGCACGCCCGGCTGGTCCTCGCGGATCACCGCGACCGCCTCGGCCACGCCCGCGCGCCCGGTCAGGTTCGCCTCGACCTCGCCGAGTTCGACCCGGAACCCGCGGATCTTGACCTGGTGGTCGGCCCGGCCCAGGAAGTCGATCTCGCCGTCCGCCGTCCACCGCACCAGGTCGCCGGTGCGGTACATCCGCCCGCCCGGCGGGCCGAACGGGTCGGCGACGAACCGGGTCGAGGTCAGGCCGGGCAGCCGGTGGTAGCCGCGGGCCAGGCCGCCCGCGACGTACAGCTCGCCCGCCACGCCCGGCGGCACCGGCCGCAGGTCGGCGTCGAGCACGTAGCCGCGCTTGTTCGGGTCGGGCGCTCCGATGACCACCGGCCGGTCCGGCCGGCAGCGCCACAGCGTCGAGTTGACCGTGGCCTCGGTGGGGCCGTAGGCGTTGAACATCCGGTGTTCGCGGCTCCACCGGTCGACCAGCTCGGCGGTGAGCGCGTCGGTGCCCGCGATGATCGTGCGGCCCGGCGGCAGGCCGCCGGCGGACAGCGTGGCCAGCGCGGAGGGCGGCAGGAACAGGTGGGTGAGCCGCTGTTCGGCGACGAACGCGGCCAGCGGGTCGCCGAGGCGCTGGTCCTCGGGCACCACCACGGCCGTCGCGCCGACCAGCAGCTGCGTGGACAGCTCGGCCAGCGACACGTCGAAGCTGGGCGAGGCGAACAGCAGCACGCGGCTGCCGGGGCCGCTGCGCACCGCGTCGGCGAACATCGCCACCAGGTCCGGCACGCCCCGGTGCGGCACCAGCACGCCCTTGGGGCGCCCGGTGGACCCGGAGGTGTAGATCAGGTACGCGGCGCTGTCCGGGTGCGGCGGCGGCAACTCCCCCGCCTCGTCCGGGACGTCGTCGGCGAGGTCGGCGGCGAGGTCGGCGGCGAGCAGCAGGGGCACGTCGTGACCGCGCAGGCGCTCGGCGCTCGCGGCGTCGGTGACGACCAGGACCGGGGACGCGTCGGAGAGCATGTGGGCCAGGCGTTCGGCCGGGTACTCGGGGTCCAGCGGGAGGTGCGCGCCGCCCGCCAGGTGCACGCCCAGCATCGCGGTCAGGAAATCCAGGCCGCGCCGGAGCGCGACGCCGACCACCCGTTCCGGTCCGACCCCGCGCGCGATCAGCGCCCGCGCCAGCCGGGTCGCCCGCGCGTGCACCTGCGCGTAGGTGACGACCTGGTCGCCGTCCTCGACCGCGACGGCGTCCGGGCGGGCCTCGACCTGCGCGGTGAACAGCTCCACCAGGGACTCGCCCGCGCGCGGCAGGGTGGCGGCGTTCCACTTCTCCAGCACGGTCTCGCGCTCGGCGGCGGTGGTCAGGTCGACCGCGCCGATCCGCCGGTCCGGCCGCTCCGGCAGGGTGCCGAGCAGGTCGGCGAGCAGCTCGCCGAGCCGGCGCACCAGGTCGGCGGGCACCAGGTCGGGGCGGTGCACCAGGACCAGCGACAGCTCCGCGCCGGGCACGGCCACCAGGGTCAGCGGGTAGTGGGTGACGCTGCGGACGGCGACCGGTTCGACCGCGAGCCCGGCGGCCTCGTCGGCGCGGCGCAGCGCGGCCTCGTCGGCGGGCGCGCTCTGGAACACCACCAGCGTGTCGAACAGCTCGTCGTGGCCGCTGTCGCGCTGGATCGCGGCCAGCCCCACGTGGTGGTGGTCCATCATCGCCGCCTGCCCGGCCTGCACGTCGACCGCGAGCGCGGCCAGGGTCCGCGCCGGGTCGAGCCGGACGCGCACCGGCAGGGTGTTGATGAACAGGCCGACCATCCGGTCCGCGCCGGGCACCTCGGCGGGCCGGCCGGACACCGTCGTGCCGAACACCACGTCCCGGCGGGCGGTGAGCTTGCCCAGCACCACCGCCCACGCGCCCTGCACGACGCTGTTGAGCGTCACGCGGTTGGCCCGCGCCCAATGCGCCAGCCGCGCGGTCGGCCCGGCGGGCAGCGTGAACACCTTCTCGTGCGGGAATCCCGCTGCGGCACGGGTTCCGGGCGCGAGCAGCGTCGGCTCCGCCAGGTCGGCCAGGTGGTCGCGCCACGCCGCGCGCGCCGCGTCCTGGTCCCGTCCACGCAGCCACGCCAGGTAGTCGCGGTAGGCGGGCGCGGGCGGCAGCACGGCCGGGTCGCCGCCGGAGCCGTAGAGGGTGAACAGCTCCTCGCCCAGCAGCGGCCCGGACCACCCGTCGACCAGCAGGTGGTGCGCGGTGATCACCAGCCGGTGCCGCTGCGGGCCCAGGCGCAGCAGCCGGAACCGGATCAGCGGCGGGGACGCCGGGTCGAACCGGCGGGCGCGGTCGGCCTCCAGCACGGCGGGCAGGTCGGCCTCGGCCACGTCGTCGACCTCGAACGGCACGGTCACCGAGCGCGGCACGACCTGCACCGTCTCGCCGCTGCGCCGGGCCCGGAACGCGGCCCGCAGGTTCGGGTGCCGCTCCAGCAGCGCCCGCGCCGCCGCGCGCACCCGGTCGGCGTCGACCGGGCCGCGCAGGTCGTACTCCTGCTGGACGGTGTAGACGTCGGTGGCCTCGTCGTCCCAGGTGGACAGCAGGAGCAGCCCTTCCTGGAGGGGCGTGAGGGGCAGGACGTCCTGGACGCCGTGCGCGGCGGTGCTCAAGAAACGCTCCAATCACCGGAGAACTCGGCGAACTCGTCGTCGGTCAGGTCGACCAGGGGTGCGTCGTCGGCGGGCGCGGGCTCGGTCCCCGCGCCCAGCGGTGCGGCGACTTCGGCCAACGCGGCGACCGTGCGCAGGTCGAACACCTGGCGCGGGGTGAGCAGCCAGCCCTCGGTGCGGGCGCGGCCGACCAGGTGCAGCGACCGGATGCTGTCGCCGCCCAGCTCGAAGAAGTCGTCCAGCACGCCGACCCGGGGCAGGTCCAGCACGTCCGCCGCGCACGCGGCGAGCACCCGTTCCCGGTCGGTGCGCGGCTCGACGCGGCCGGTCTCCCGGTCCGGGACGGGCAGGGCGGCGCGGTCGAGCTTGCCGTTGGCGGTGAGCGGGAACTCCGCCAGCCAGCCGAACGCGGCGGGCACCAGCGCCTCGGGCAGGGTCTCGCGCAGCGCGGCCCGGAGGTCGGCGGCCGGGCGCGGTTGGCCGGTCAGGTAGCCGATCAGGCCGACCTCGCCCGCCACGACCTCCGCGCCGGTCACCCCGGGCAGCGCGGCCAGCGCGGCGGCCACCTCGCCCGGCTCCACCCGGACGCCGCGGACCTTGACCTGCTGGTCGGTGCGGCCCAGGTACTCCAGCACGCCGTCGGCGCGACGCCGGCCCAGGTCGCCGGTGCGGTAGCGGCGGGTGCCGTCGGGTCCGGCCACGAACCGGGCCGCGGTCAGGCCGGGCCGGCGGTGGTAGCCGTGCGCGAGCTGGACGCCGGACAGGTACAGCTCGCCGACCGCGCCGGGCGGCACCGGCCGCAGCGCCGCGTCCAGCACGTGCACGCCGGTGTTCCAGACCGGCCGGCCCAGCGGGGTGGGCCGGTCCGGGTCGTCGCCGGTCGTGTCGTGGAAGGTCACGTCCACGGTCGCCTCGGTGGGGCCGTAGAGGTTGTGCACCACGGCGTCCGGCAGGACGTCGCGGGCCTTGGCCACCAGGTCGCCGGTCAGCGCCTCGCCGCTGCACACGACCGTGCGCAGGCCGAGGCCGGCGGCGCTCGGCTCGGCCAGGAACGGGCGCAGCAGCGACGGCACGAAGTGCGCGGTGTCCACCCGCTGCGCCCGGATCAGCTCCGCCAGGTACGCCGGGTCGCGGTGCCCGTCCGGAGCCGCGACGACGAGCGTGCCGCCGGTGGTCAACGGCAGGAACAGCTCCCACACCGAGACGTCGAACGACACCGGGGTCTTGAGCAGGGTGCGCCGGCCGGGGCCGAACCCGTACTCGGCGGCCATCCACGACAGCCGGTTCACCACCGCGCCGTGCGGCACCACCACGCCCTTGGGCAGCCCGGTCGACCCGGACGTGTAGAGCACGTACGCGGGCGCGTCGGGCGACACGCCGACCGGTGCGAGGGCAACGTCCGCGACGGTCAGCGACTCCGGTGTGACGACCAGCGCGGGCGAGGCGTCGGCGGCCAGGTACTCGCGGCGCGCGGCGGGGTGGTCCGGGTCGATCGGCACGTACGCCGCGCCCCTGCGGTGCACCGCGTACAGCACCGCGACCAGTTCGGCCGAGCGCGGCAGCGACACCCCGACCAGGTCGCCGGGCCGCACCGGGAGACCGGCGGCGAGCCGGCCCACCAGGTCGTCGAACTGCGCGTAGGTCCACGTCCGGTCGCCGTCGACCACCGCCGGCGCGTCGGGCGTGGCCCGCACCTGCGCGGCGAACAGCTCCGGCAGGGTCGCGGCGGGCACCTCGACGGTGTCCCCGAACGGCTCCTCGGGCACGTGGGCCGGGATCCGCCCGACCGGCACGCCCGGGTCCTCGGCGACGGTCCCGAGCAGGTCCGCCAGGCGCTCCAGCACGGCGTGCGGGTCGGTCACGCCGGGCCGGTGGTCCAGCCCCAGCGACAGCCGCTCGCCCGGCACGACCACCAGCGTCAGCGGGTAGTGCGTGGCGTCCGAGCCGGTCACCGCGTCGACGGTCAGGCCCGCCGCGGCTTCCGCGCCGGCCAGCGCGGCGCGGTCGACCGGGTAGCTCTCGAACACCACGAGGGTGTCGAACAGCGGCCCGGTGCCCGCCCAGCGCAGGATGTCGGCCGGCCCGGCGTGCTGGTGGTCCAGCAGCGCGATCCGCTCCCGCTCGACCCGGCGCGCCAGGTCGGCGAACGACTCGCCGTGGTCGATCCGGACCCGCACCGGCACGGTGTTGATGAACAGGCCGATCATCCGGTCCGCGCCGTCGAGGTCGGCGGGCCGGCCGTGCACGGTGACGCCGAAGACGACGTCCGTGCGGCCGGTCAGCGGGCCGAGCACCAGCGCCCACGCGACGTTCACCAGCGTGCTGGTGGTCACGCCGAGCCGGGTGGCGAGGGCTTCGACGCGGGTGCCGTCCAGCTCGACGGCCGCGCGTTCGGGGCGCACGGCGTCGCGTAGGTCCGGGGCGACCAGCGTCGGTCCGTCCACATCGGACAGCGCGGCGCGCCAGGCGGTCGCGGCGGCGTCGCGGTCGCGGCCCGCCAGCCACGCCAGGTGGTCGGCGAAGGGCCGGGCGGGCGGCGGTGGGGTGCCCGCGTACCGGGCGAACAGCTCCTCCGCGATCAGCGGGCCGGACCAGCCGTCGGCCAGCACGTGGTGGTGCGCCACCAGCAGCCGGGACCGGTCGGGGCCGGTGCGGACCAGCGCCACCCGCAGCGCCGGGCCGTGTTCCAGGTCGAACCCGCGGGTGGTGAACCCGGCGGTGAACGCGTCCGGGTCGCCGACCTCGACCTCCTGCCACGGCAGGGTCGCGGACGTCGGCACGACCTGCACCGGAGCGCCGGAGCGCAACCGCCGGAACGACGCGCGCAGGTTGCCGTGCCGGTCCAGCAGGGCCTGCCCCGCCGCGCGCAGCCGGTCCGCGTCCACCGGGCCGGACAGGTCGTAGGCGTAGCCCACGGTGTACACGTCGTGGGTGTCGAACTCGGCCTGGAAGAGGATCCCCTCCTGCAACGGCGAGAGCGGCAGCACGTCGGCCACCTCGCCCAGACCGTCCACATCGGACTGGTCCAGCGCGACCAGCGGGAAGTCCGAGGGCGTGTGGAACGGTGCGCGCACCGCGTCCGCGAGGTCGGCGAGCGCGGCCCGCCAGTGCTCGGCGAGGTCGCGGACGTCGTCGCCGGACAGCACGTCGCGGACGTGCGCGAACTCGCCGTGCAGCCGCAGCCCGTCGTCGTGCCGCACGGCGACCGCGTTGATCTCCAGCGGGTGGCTGACCGGGGTCGTGGTGTCGACCGAGCCGTCGAGCAGCCGGCCTTCCGGCGCGGGCGACCAGTCGGCCGCGCCGGCGGGCCCGCCGAGCCTGCCCAGGTAGTTGAACAGCACCGTCCGCCGGACACCCGCCGGGCGGAACCCGGTGGGCTCGGGCAGGCCGCGCAACTGCTCCTTCACCGCCTTGAGCCAGGCGACCGGGTCGCCGTGCACCCCGCCGATCCGGACCGGGTAGACGGTGGTGAACCAGCCGACCGTGCGGGACAGGTCCGCGCCGGGCACCAGGTGCTCGTCGCGGCCGTGGCCCTCCAAGTCGAGCACCAGCCCGTCGTCGGGCAGGCCGCGCGCGGCGCGCCACCGGGCCACGGCCAGGGCCAGGGCGGCGAGCAGCACGTCCTGGGCGTTGGCGTGGGCGGCGGCGGGCAGGTCGGTGAGCACCCGGTCGCCGGCCAGGTCCACGGTGACGGTGTCCACGGCGGACCTCGGGTGGGTGGTGGCGTCCGGTTCGCCGCCCAGGCGCGGGTTGCCCGCCGACACCCGCGCCCAGCGCTCGTCGTCGGCGCGGTCGAGGTCGCCCAGCGCCCGCGCCCAGTCGATGACGGAGGTGGCGGCGGGCGCGAGCACCGGGCGGCGGCCGGCGCGCAGGTCGGCCCAGCCGTGCGCGAGGTCGTCCAGCAGGATCCGCCACGAGACGCCGTCGACCACGAGGTGGTGCGCCACCAGCAGAAGCCGGCCGGGTTCGGCGCCGGCGTCGAACCACACCGCGCGCAGCACGTGGCCGCGTTCGGGGTCGAGTCCGGCGACGGCGTCGGCGAACGCCTCGCGGACCAGGGGTTCGGTGACGCCGTCGACGCGACGCAGTACGTCGGCGGCGGTCACCTCACCCACCGGGAGCACGCGGTGCGTCCACCCGGGGTCCAGTCGGGACCTCAGCACGTCGTGGGCGGCCAGCACGGCGTCCAGGATCGCGGCGAGGTCGGGCGGGGTCAGGCCGGCGGGGGTCGTGACGATCATCGACTGGCTGAACCGCCGGGTGTCGCCGCCCAGCCCGCGCAGCGCCGCCACCACCGGCAGCGGCGGCACGACGCCGACCCGGACGCCCGTGCCGGTCGCCCCGGTCGGCTGGGCGACGCGGGCCAGCGCGGCGGGCGTGCGGTGCTCGAACACCTCGCGCGGCGTGACCCGGTGGCCGGCGCGGCGCAGCCGGGCGATGAGCTGTAGCGACGAGATGCTGTCGCCGCCGAGCCGGAAGAAGTCCGCGTGCGCCCCGACGTCCGCGACGCCGAGCACCGCGGCGAAGGCGTCCGCCGCGGCCGTCTCGACCGGGCCGTCCGGCCGCTGCCCGACCTCGGTCCGGTCGGGGGCCGGCAGCGCCCTGCGGTCCAGCTTGCCGCTGGGGGTGGCGGGCAGCGCGGCCAGCACCACCACGTCGGCGGGCACGATCCCGGCGGGCAGGTGCCCGGCGACCTCGCGCAGCACCCGCACCGGGTCGACCTCGCCGGTCACGTACCCGACGAGGTGCGTGCCGCCGTGCACGGCCGCCGCCGACGCGGTGACGCCCGCGACCTGCCGCAGCGCGTGCTCCACCTCGCCCAGCTCGACGCGTTGGCCGCGCAGCTTCACCTGGAGGTCGGCCCGGCCCAGGTAGACCAGCTCGCCGCCGTCCCGGCGCACCAGGTCCCCGGTGCGGTAGAGGCGCTGCCCGGCGGCGAACGGGTCGGCGACGAACCGGGCGGCGGTCAGGCCGGGCCGCCGCAGGTAGCCGCGCGCGACCTGGACGCCCGCGAGGTACAGCTCGCCCGTGACACCGGGCGGGACCGGCCGCAGCGCGGCGTCCAGCACGTAGGCGCGGGTGTTCCACACCGGGCGGCCGATCGGCACCGGACGGGTGCCGTCCTCCGCCGAGGTGTCCCACGCGGTGACGTCGACCGTCGCCTCCGTGGGGCCGTACAGGTTGTGCACGACGGCGTCCGGCAGCACCTCGCGGGCGCGGAGCACGAGCCCGGCGGGCAGCTCCTCGCCGCTGCACACCACGCGGCGCAGGCCGAGGCCGGCGACGGCGGGTTCGGCGAGGAAGGCCGCCAACATCGACGGGACGAAGTGCACCGTGTCGACCTGGTGGGACCGCAGGAGTTCCGCCAGGTGGGCCGGGTCGCGGTGGCCGTCCGGCGAGGCGACCACGAGCGTGCCGCCGGTGACGAACGGCAGGAACAGCTCCCAGACCGACACGTCGAACGACGCCGGGGTCTTGAGCGCGACCCGGTCGCCGGGGCCGAACCCGTACTCGTCGGCCATCCACCACAACCGGTTCACCACCGCGCCGTGCGGCACCACCACGCCCTTGGGCAGGCCCGTCGACCCGGACGTGTAGAGCACGTAGGCCGCGCCCGCCGGGTCGAGCGGGCGCGCGTCGAGGTGGCCGGAGGTGTCCGCGCCGGCGAGCCACTGCCCCGTCACGACCAGGACCGGCCGGGCGTCCTCGACCAGGTACCCGATCCGGCCGGCCGGCAGGTCGGGGTCGATCGGCAGGTACGCCCCGCCGCACCGCTGCACGGCGTGCAGCACCGCCACCAGGTCGGCCGACCGGGGCAGCGCCACGCCGACCACGTCCTCCGCGCCGACGCCGGCGGCCCGCAACGCGAACGCCAGCCGGCCCACCCGGTCCTCGAACTCGCGGTAGGTCCACCGCACGTCCCCCGCGACCAGCGCGATCGCGTCCGGGGTGCGCGCGGCCTGCGCGGCGACCAGCTCGGGCACGGTCGTGGCGGGCAGGTCGTGGGCGGTGTCGTTGCCCGCCCGCACGGCCGCGTCGCGTTCGGCGGCGGTGAGCAGGTCGAGCCGGCCGACCGGGGTGGCCGGGGCCTCGACCAGCAGGCGGGCCACCGCGCGCACCCGGTCGGCGAGCCGGCCGGCGTCGCGCCGGGCCCGCAGGGTGAGCCGCCCGCCCGGCGCGACCAGGACGGTCACCGGGTAGTGCGTCTCGTCCCGCTCGACCAGGCCGGTGACCGCGAGCCCGGCCCGGCGTTCCGCCTCGGCCAGCGCCTCGGTGTCGACCGGGTAGCTCTCCACCACCAGCAGGGTGTCGAACAGCTCGCCCGCGCCCGCCCAGCGCTGGACGTCGGCCAAACCCACGTGCTGGTGGTCCAGCAGGCGGTTCTGCTCGGACCGGACGCGGGCCAGCAGGTCGGCGGCGGTCTCCTCGGGGCGCAGCCGGACCCGCACCGGCACGGTGTTGACGAACAGGCCGATCATCCGCTCCGCGCCGGGCAGCTCGCCCGGCCGGCCGTGCACGGTCGCCCCGAACACCACGTCCGAGCGGCCGGTCTCGGCCGCCAGGACCAGCGCCCACAGCACCTGCAGGGCGGTGTTCTCCGTGACGCCGTGCGCGCGGGCCACGTCGGCGAAGCCCGCCGGCAGGTCCACCACGTGCTCGCGCACCGGCCCGTCGCCGCCCAGCGCCGTCGCACCGTCCACATCGGACAGCGCGGCGCGCCAGACCCGTTCGCCCTCGGCCGGGTCGCGGTCGGCCAGCCACCGCAGGTAGTCGCGGTAGTCGGCGGCCGGCGGCAGCGCGCCCGGGTCGCCGCCCGCGCCGTACAGCTCGAACAGCTCCCGGCCGAACAGCGGGCCGGACCAGCCGTCCATCAGGATGTGGTGGTGGGTGAGCAGGAGCCGGTGCGAACCGTCGGCCACCCGCACGGCGGTGGCCCGCAGCAGCGGCGGCGCGGCGAGGTCGAAGCCCTCCGCGCGGTCCTGCTCGACCAGGCGCGCGAACGCGTCCTCGGTCAGTTCCAGCTCGCGCCACGGCAGCACGGCGGTGTCCGGCACGAACTGCACCGGCCGGGTGTCCGCGCCGTCCCGGAACCCGGCGCGCAGGTTCGGGTGCCGGTGCAGCAGGGCCTGCAGGCAGCGGCGCAGCAGGGCCGCGTCGAGGTCGCCGGCGAGGGTGAACACCTGCTGCACCAGGTAGCCGCGCGGGTCGAGGCCGTGCAGGTACAGCAGACCTTCCTGGAGCGGGGCCAGCGGCCACCGCGCGCCGTCCGGGTCGGCCGCGCGCACGGCCGGGGCCGGTGCGGCGGGCGTCAGCACGGCGGCGAGTTCGGCGACGGTCTGGTGCTCGAACACCTGGCGGGCGCTCGCCCGCCAGCCGGCCGCGCGCAGCCGGGACACGACCTGGATGGAGGAGATGCTGTCACCGCCGAGCGCGAAGAACCCGGCGTCCGCGTCGATCCCGTCGAGGCCGAGCACCCCGCCGAACACCTCGGCGACGGCCCGTTCGGCGGCGGTCCGCGGCGCGCGGCCGGGCGTGCCGGGCGCGGCCCACGGCGCGGCGGCCAGCGCGCGGCGGTCGAGCTTGCCGCTGTTGTCCACCGGCAGGGCGGTCAGCGCCACCACCGCCGAGGGCACCAGGTAGTCCGGCAGCACCGCGCCCAGCCGGCGGCGCAGCGCACCGCCGTCGACGGTCCGGCCCTCCGCCGCGACGACGTACCCGACCAGCCGCAGCGGCCCGTCGTCCGCGCGGGCCACCACGGCGGCCAGCGCCACCTCCGGGAACGCGGTGAGCGCGGCCTCCACCTCGGCGGGCTCCACCCGGAAGCCCCGGATCTGCACCTGCGCGTCCACCCGGCCCAGGAACTCCAGCCCGTCGGCGGTCCGGCGGACCCGGTCGCCGGTCCGGTACAGCCGCCCGCCGCCGAACGGGTCCGCCACGAACCGCTCGGCGGTGGCGGCGGGCGCGTCCCAGTAGCCCAGCGCCAGGGTGTGGCCGCCGACGTACAGCTCGCCGGGCACCCCGACCGGGCACGGCCGCAGCCGGTCGTCCAGCACGTGCAGCGTCCGGCCGGTGTCCGGGCCGCCGATCAGCACCCGGCCGTCGAACACCGGCGGGACCCGCCACAGCGACGCGTTGACCGTGGTCTCGGTGGGGCCGTACGCGTTGACCAGCAGCCGGCCCGGCGACCAGCGGGCGACCAGGTCGGCGGGCACCCGGTCGGAGCCGACCACCACCGAGGTGCCGGCGGGCAGGCTCCCGGCGGGCAGCGACTCCAGCGCGGCGGGCGGCAGGTCGACGTGCGTCAGGTCGTGCGCGCGGGCGAACGCGGCCAGCGGCGCGCCGAGCCGTTCGCCCTCGCCCGGCACGTGCAGCGTGCCGCCGGAGAACACGGACATCGCCAGCTCTTCCAGGTAGACGTCGAACGCGGGCGAGGTGAACTGGAGCACCCGCGCGCCCGGACCCGCGCCGTAGACCCGCACGGCGGTGTCCACGAGCGCCTCCACGCCCGCGTCGGACACCAGCACGCCCTTGGGTTTCCCGGTCGAGCCCGAGGTGTGGATCAGGTACGCGGCCACCGGCCCGTCCGCCGGGTCGTCCAGGCCCGCCACGCCCCGCGCGGTCACCTCGGCGCACGGGCGGGTGGCGGCGACGATCTCCGCCCGCCGGACGGCGGGCGCGGCGGGCGAGAGCGGCAGGTAGGTCGCGCCCGTGGCGGCCACCGCGAGGAACGCGGTCACCGCGTCCGCGCCCCGTGCCAGGCTCACCAGCACGCTCCGGCCGGGTGCCGCGCCGTGCTCGCGCAATCGGCCGGCGAGGACGTCCACGGCGGCCGAGAGTTCCTGGTAGGTGAGGGATCGAGGCCCGTCGACCACCGCGAGCGCGGCCGGGTCGCGGGCCAGCGCCGCCGCGAACAGCCCGGAAATGCCGCGCCGGCCCGATTCCGGCGCCCCGGTGGCGGCCGGGGCGGGCTCCTCGGTGACCATCAGGTCCACCGCGTCGACCGGGAGGTCCGGGTTCGCGGCCAGTTCGGTGAGCACGAGCACCAGCCACCGGGCGAGTCGTTCGGCGGTCTGCGGGGTGAACAGGTCGGTGCGGTGCACGACCGCGCCGTGCAGCGCGTCGCCCACCTCGGCGAACTCGAAGTCGAGGTCGAACTTGGCGACCGGCAGGTGCGCGCGGTGCGGCCGCACGGTCAGGCCGCCGAACGGCTCGGGCGCGAGGTCCACGTGCTGGTAGGCGATCCCGACCTGGAACAGCGGGTGGTGCGCGCGGGAGCGGTGCGGCCGGACCCGGTCCACCACGCGGTCGAACGGCACGTCCTGGTGCGCGAACGCGGCCAGGTCGGCGGCCCGCACCCGCTCCGCCAGGGCGCGGAACGTCGGCCGGCCGGCGAGGTCTGCGCGCAGCACGACGGTGTTGGCGAAGAACCCGACGACCTCGTCCAGCACCGGGTCGACGCGGCCGGTGACCTGCGTGCCCAGCGGGATGTCGGGGCCCGCGCCCAGCCGGTGCAGCAGCGCCGCGACGGCGACCTGGGCGAGCATGAACCGGGTGACGCCGAGCCCGGCGGCCAGGTCCCGCAGCCGGGCCACGACGTGTGGCGGCACCTCGAAGCCGACCGTGCCGCCGGCCCCGCCCGCGACCGGCGGCCGAGGCCGGTCGGCGGGCAGCTCCAGCAGCTCGGGCAGGCCCGCCAGGTGCCGCGCCCAGTAGTCGTCGGCGACCGGGTTCTCCTCCTGCCACAGCGCGAAGTCCGCGTACTGCACGGGCAGCGCCGGCAGGTCCGGTTCCGCACCGCGCGACCGGGCGTCGTAGGCGGTGAACAGGTCGCGGCGCAGCGGTCCCGCCGACCACTCGTCGCCCGCGATGTGGTGCAGCAGCAGGAGGAGTACGTGGTCGTCCTCGGAGAGGCGGAACACCGTGGCGCGCAGCGGGGGTTCGTCCTCCAGCGCGAACAGGTGCCCGCACGCGGCCGTGACGGCGGCGTCCAGCGCCTGCCCCTCGACGTCCACCACCGGGCAGTCGACCGCTGACGGCGGCCCGACGTGCTGGTGCGGCACGCCGTCGTGCTCGGGGAACGTGGTGCGCAGGACCTCGTGGCGGGCGGTCACGTCGGCGAGCGCCGCGCGCAGGGTGGCCGGGTCGAGCGGCCCGCGCACCCGCCACACCAGCGGCAGGTTGTAGGTGGCGTTCGGCCCGTCCAGGCGGTGCAGGAACCACAACTGGCGCTGCGCGGCGGACAGCGGCACGAACTCCGGCCGCGGGCGCGGCGCGGGCGCGGGCCGGGGCGGCGGGGCGTCCGCCGCGACGACGGCGAGCGCCGCCGGGGTCGGGTGGTCGAAGACCTCGCGCGGCGAGAGGTCCGCGCCCAGGGCCGTGCGCAGCGCGTTGACCAGTTTGACCACCAGCAGCGAATGCCCGCCCAGCGCGAAGAAGTCGTCGTCGGCGAAGACCTCCGGCAGGCCCAGGGTGGTCGCGAACAGCTCCGCCACCAGGTGCTCCACGCCCGCGCGCGGCACCCGGCCGGCGGCGGCCCGGCCCGGTGCGGGCAGCGCGGACCGGTCGAGCTTGCCGTTGGGCGTCGACGGGAGTCCGTCCAGCGCGACCAGCGCGGAGGGCACCAGGTGCGCGGGCAGCACGGCGGCGACGGCCCGCCGGACGGCGGCCACGTCCACGCCGGCGGGCGCGAGGTAGCCGATCAGCGCGTCGTCGCGGGCGATCACGGCGGCGGCGTCGACCCCCGGCACGGCGAGCAGGGCGTGCTCCACCTCGCCCGGCTCGACCCGCACGCCGCGCACCTTGACCTGCTGGTCGGTGCGGCCCAGGTAGGTGAGCGCGCCGTCGTCCCACCGGGCGAGGTCGCCGGTGCGGTACAGCCGCGCGCCGGGCGGGCCGGCCGGGTCGGCCACGAACCGGGCCGAGGTCAGGCCGGGCCGGCGCAGGTAGCCGTCCGCGAGCTGGCCGCCGGACAGGTACAGCTCCCCCGGTTCGCCGGGGGCGACCGGGCGCAGCGCGGCGTCGAGCACGTGCGCGCGGGTGTTCCACACCGGGCGGCCGATCGGCACCGCGCGGGTCCCGTCCTCGCCGGAGGTGTCCCACCAGGTCACGTCGACCGCGGCCTCGGTCGGGCCGTAGAGGTTCCACAGCCGGGCGGTGGGCAGCACCTCGCGCAGCCGGGTGACGTGCCCGGCGGGCAGCGCCTCGCCGCTGCACAGCACGGTGCGCAGGGTCCGGGCCCGGCCGGCGGTCGGCTCGGCGAGGAACGCACCGAGCACGGACGGCACGAAGTGCAGCACCGTCACCGCCTCCCGCTCGACCAGGGCGGCCAGCGCGGCGGGGTCGCGGTGGTCGTCCGGCTCGGCCACCACGAGCGGCAGACCGGTGTAGGCGGGCCAGAACAGCTCCGGCACGGACACGTCGAACGAGATCGGGGTCTTGAGCGCGAACCGGTCGTCGGCGGCCGGGTCGAGGGTGTCGCGGAACCACCGCAGCCGGTTGGCGATCGCGCCGTGCGACACGACGACGCCCTTGGGCGTGCCGGTCGAACCGGAGGTGTAGATCACGTAGGCGGGGTGGCCGGGCCCGACGTCCACCGGTCCGGGCAGCGCGGGAGCGTCGGCGGCGAGCAGTTCGGCCAGCACCTCCCCGGTGACCACCAGGGCGGGCCGGGCGTCCTCGATCACCAGGGCGACGCGGGCCGCCGGGTAGTCCGGGTCGACCGGCAGGTAGGCCGCGCCCGCCCGGTGCACCGCGTACAGCACGGCGACCAGCCACGCCGAGCGCGGCAGCGCGACCGCGACCAGGTCGCCGGGCACGACCCCGCGAGCGACCAGCGCACCGGCCAGGCGGGCGATGCGCCCGGCCAGGTCGGCGAACGTCCACCGCTCGCCGGCTGCGAGCACGGCCGGCGCGTCCGGGGTGCGCCGGGCCTGCTCGGCGAACAGCGCGGGCAGGGTCGCGGCGGGCACCTCGCGGGCGGTGTCGTTGCGGCCGAGCGCCGGGTCCTCGGCGGGGGCCAGCGGCAGCCGGCCCACCGGGAGGTCGCCGGTCAACGCGGCCAGCGCCCGCGCGACGCCGTCCAGCAGGCGTCCGGCGACCGCGCCCGGCACGAGTTCGGGCCGGTGCGCGACGGTCAGCTCCAGGCGCGGGCCGGGCGCGACGACCAGGCTCACCGGGTAGTGCACGGCGTCGCGGGTGGTCACCGACCGCACGTCCAGGCCGGCTTCGCGCTGCCCCCGGGCCAGCGCCTCCCGGTCCACCGGGTAGCTCTCGACCACGACGAGCGTGTCGAACAGCTCGCCGCCGGCCAGGCGCTGGATCTCGGCCAGGCCGAGGTGCTGGTGGTCCAGCAGCCGGGCCTGCTCGTCCTGCACCCGGCGCAGCAGCCCCTCGGCGGACTCCGCCGGCCGGAGCCCGACCCGCACCGGGACGGTGTTGATGAACAGGCCGAGCATCTCGTGCGCGCCGCGCAGGTCGGCGGGCCGGCCGTGCACGGTCGAGCCGAACACCACGTCGCTGCGGCCGGTCGCCCGGCCCAGGACCAGCGCCCACGCGGCCTGCACCAGCGTGTTGAGCGTGACGCCGCGCGCGCGGGCGGACGCGACCAGCCGCGCGGTGTCCTCTTCGGACAGTTCCCGGCGCAGCCGCACGCCCGCGCCCGGACTCGCGCCCACGCCGTCCGGCGCGATCAGCGTCGGACCGTCCACATCGGACAGTGCGGCCCGCCACGCGGTCGCGGCGGCCCCGGTGTCCCGGGCCCGCAGCCACGCCAGGAACTCCCGGTACGGGCGCACGCGCGGCAGCCCCGAGGTCTCGCCCCGGCTGCCGTAGAGCGCGAACAGGTCGCGGCCCAGCAGCGGGCCCGACCAGCCGTCCATCAGCAGGTGGTGGTGCGTCACCAGCAGGTGGTGCACGTCGTCGCCGACGTGCACCAGGGCGAACCGGATCAGCGGCGGCGTGGCCAGGTCGAACCGGGTGCGCCGGTCCTCGTCGGCGATCCGGTCCGCGTCCGCCGCGTCGACCGCGTCGACCTCGGTGAACGGCACCTCGACGTGCCGCAGCACGAGCTGCACGGGCCGTTCCAGGCCCTCCGAGGTGACGCCGACGCGCAGGTTGGCGTGCCGGTCCAGCAGCGCCTGCGCGGCGGCCCGCAACGCCACCGCGTCCACCCGTCCGGCCAGTTCGAAGCGCAACTGGACGGTGTAGACGTCCGGTGCCGCGCGGTCGAACGAGGACAGGTAGTACATGCCCTCCTGCAACGGCGTGAGCGGGAGGACGTCCTCCAGCCCGGTGCGAGTCATGCCCTGCCCCATTTCGCTTCCAGCGCATCGATCTGTTGTTGGCTCAACGACACGAGGTCGAGGTCGGACGGCGTGTGGCCGCCCGCGCCCGGACCGGCGGCGTGCTCGGTGACGGCGTCCAGCGCGTCCAGCCACGCGTCGGCCAGCGCCGCCACGTCCCGCTCGGCGACCGCGCCCGGCGCGTAGGTCCAGTCCGCCGTCAGCACCGGTTCACCGTCCCGGTCGCCGACCGCGACGGTGATCTCCACCGGGTGCGCCATCGGCAGGTCCGGTTCGGTCGCCCCGTCCACGCCCACCCACTCCGCGGCGGGCCGCCACGGGCCCTCCCCGGCGGTGAACCGGCCCAGGTAGTTGAACGCGAGCGCGGGCGTGCCGAGCGCGGCCAGTTCCGGCCCGGCGGCGGGGTCGAGGTAGCGCAGCACCCCGTACCCGATGCCCTGCTCGCCAGGTGTGGCGCGGATCTGCTCCTTGACGGCCTTGACCGCGCGCCCCACCGCGTCGCCGCCGCGCAGCGCCTCGGCCACGTCCACGCCCGCCAGCCGCAGCCGCACCGGGTAGGCGCTGGTGAACCAGCCGACCGTGGTGGACAGGTCCGCGCCGGGCACCAGGTCGGTACGGCCGTGCCCCTCGACCTGGACGAGCAGGTCGCGCGGTCCGCGCCGGGCCACCGCCAGGGCGAGCGCGGCGAGCAGCACGTCCTGGGTGTTCGCGCCGAACGCGGTGGGCACGTCGGCCAGCAGCGGCGCGGTGTCGGCCGGCGAGAGCACCCGGCGCAGCCGGCGGGCCGCGCCGACCAGGTCCCGCGCCGGGTCGAGCCCGCCGACGCCCGGCAGCGCCGCCGGCCGGTCCAGCACGGCCCGCCAGTGCGGCAGCTCGGCGGCGAACTCACCGGCGTCGCCGGCTCGCGCGAGCCGCAGCGCCCACGCCCGGAACGGCAGCCCGCCCGCGCGTCCGACGCCCGCCAGCTCGTCGGAGATCACCCGCCAGCTGACCCCGTCGACCACCAGGTGGTGGGCCACGACCAGCAGCCGCCGGCTGTCCTCGTGCCAGGCGAACCGGAGCTGGACGCCGGCGTCCGGGTCGAGCGCGGCGGCCACCGCCGCCACGTCCACCGGCCACGTCCCGACGACCTCCACCAGGTCCTCGGCGGCCACCGAGCCCGGCGGCGGCACCCGCAGCACCCACGGCCCGGTCCGGTCCAGCCGGGCGCGCAGCAGGTCGTGCCGGTCCAGCAGGCCGCGCACGGCGGCGACCAGCCCGTCCCGGGTCAGCTCCGGCGGGGTGACGAGCACCTGCGCCTGGCTGAACCGGTCGATCGGGCCGCCCAGCGCGCGCAGCCACCGCATCACCGGGGTGGTCGGCACGTCGCCGACCGCGTCCACCACGTCGACCGGGGCGACCGCCGGCGCGCGGGACGCGACCAGCGCGGCGAGCCCGGCCACGGTCTTGCGCTCGAAGATGTCGCGCGGCGCGAGGTCGAGGCCCGCCGCACGGGCCCGGCCGGCGACCTGGATGGCCTGGATGCTGTCCCCGCCCAGCGCGAAGTAGTCGTCGTCGAGCCCCACCCCGGGCACGCCCAGCGCGTCGGCGACGATCGCGGCCAGCGCCCGTTCGCCGTCGGTCGCCCCGGTCAGGTCGCCGGACGCGGCCGCGGCGGGCGGCGCGGGCAGGTTGCGGCGGTCGACCTTGCCCTGCGCGGTCAGCGGCAACGCGTCGAGCACCACGAACACCGCCGGGACCATGTGGTCGGGCAACGTCCGGGAGGCCGCCGCGCGCAGCGCCTCCACCTCCGGCGGGCCGTCCCGGCCGACCACGTAGGCGACCAGCCGGTTGCCGCCCCGCCCGTCCGGCGCGGCGACCACGGTCACCGCGGCCACGTCCGGGTGCGCCGCCACGACGGACTCCACCTCGCCGGGCTCGATCCGGAACCCGCGCACCTTCACCTGGTGGTCGGCGCGGCCGACGTAGACCAGCGCGCCGTCCGGGCGGCGGCGGGCCAGGTCGCCGGTCCGGTAGAGCCGCCCGCCGGGCGGCCCGAACGGGTCGGCCACGAACCGGGACGCGGTCAGGCCGGGCAGCCCGAGGTAGCCCCGGGCCAGACCGCTGCCGGCCGCGTACAGCTCGCCGACCGCGCCCGGCGGCACCGGGCGCAGGCGGTGGTCGAGGAGGTGCACCGCCGTGTTGTGCACCGGCCCGCCGATCGGCACGGCGGTCAGGCCCGGTTCGGCGGCGCACTCCCACAGCGTGATGTCCACGGTGGTCTCGGTCGGCCCGTAGGAGTTGAACATCCGCCGCACCGGGGCCCACCGGGCGACCAGGGCGGGGGTGCACGCCTCGCCCGCGGCGATCACCACGAGGTCCTCGGGCGTCTGCTCCGGGCCGATCGACGCGAGCGCGGCGGGCGGCAACGTGACGTGGGTGATCCGCTGCTCCCGCAGGAACTCCGCGAGCGGGTCGCCCGCGCGCCGGTCGTCCGGGACGATCACCAGCGCCGCCCCGGTCAGCACGCCCATGCACAGCTCCCACACCGAGGTGTCGAAGCTGATCGACGCGAACTGGGCGACCCGGCTGCCCGGACCCACCCCGAACGCGGTCACCAGCGTGTGCACCAGGCTCGGCACGCCCCGGTGGGTGAGCAGCGTGCCCTTGGGACGCCCGGTCGAGCCGGAGGTGTGGATCACGTACGCGCCGCCGGCGGTCGACCCGGGCGGGCGCGGCTCGGCGCCCCTCGGGCCGGGTTCGGCGTCGGTGAGGGTGAGCACCGGGCGCGCGGTGTCGAGCATCGCCGCGATCCGCTCGGCCGGGTAGTCCGGGTCGACCGGCAGGTAGACCCCGCCCGCCCGCTGCACCGCGAGCAGCGCCACGACCAGGTCGGCCGAGCGCGGCATGGCCACCGCGACGACGTCCTCCGGCCCGACGCCCCGGGCCGCCAGGTCGCGGGCCAGCGCGGCGGAGCGCCGGTCGAGTTCGGCGTAGCCGAGCACGGTGTCCCCGTCCACCACGGCCGGCTCGTCCGGGTGCGCCCGCGCGACCCGGTCGAACAGCCCGGCGATGGTCAGGTCCGGCACCGGGTGGGCGGTGTCGACGGCCGACAGGGCGCGCCGCTCGGCCGGGGAGAGCACGTCCACGCCGCCGGCGGTCACGCCCGGCTGCCCGACCAGCGCGCGGCAGACCCGCTCGAACCGCTCGCCGAGCGCCGCGACGGTGCCGGCGTCGAGCAGGTCGGCCGCGTACTTCCAGGTGATCCGCAGTTCCTCGCCCGGCTCGACCACCAGCGCCAGCGGGTAGTGCGTGTCGTCGGAGGCGGACACCGCGCGCAGGTCGAGGTCCCCGGCGGCGGCCCGCACGGCGGCTCCGTCGAGCGGGTAGTTCTGCACCACGACCAGCGTGTCGAACAGCTCGCCCAGGCCGGTGCCGCGCTGGATCTCGGCCAGGCCGACGTGCTGGTGCTCCAGCAGGTCCGCGCGGGCGGCCCGCAGCCGGACCGCCACCTCGCCCAGCGGTTCGTCGTGGCCCGGGGTCACCCGGACCGGGACGGTGTTGGCGAACATGCCGACGATGCCGTCCGCGCCGTCCAGGTCGGCGGGCCGACCGGACACCACGGACCCGAACACGACGTCCTCGCGGCCGGTGAGCCTGCCCAGCAGCACGCCCCACACGGCGTGCACCGCGTTGGTGAGGGTCACGCCTCGGTCGTGCAGCCACCGGGTCAGCGCGGCGGTCAGCGGCGCGGGCAGCGAACTCACGTGCCGCGCGGCGATCCGCCCGCCGCCCGGCGCGCCCGGTGCCAGCAGGGTGGGTTCGGCGACCCCGTCGAGCGCCGCGCGCCACGCCCGGTCGGCCGCCGCGCGGTCCCGGCCGGCCAGCCACACCAGGTGGTCGCGGAACGGGCGCGACTCCCGGGCCGGCGGGCCGGCGCGGTGGTAGGCGCCGAGCAGGTCGCCGACCACGAGCGGGCCGGACCACCCGTCGTAGAGCAGGTGGTGCGCGGTGACCAGGAGCGTGTCGCCCCCGTGCCGCCCGGGTCCGGGGTGCACGAGGGTGAGCCGCAGCAGCGGCGGGTCGGCCGGGTCGAACCGGTCGGCGAGGTCGGCGGCGGCCACCGCGTCGACGTCGTCGGTGGTGCGCTCGGCCCAGCGGGGTTCGAGCGCGTGCGGCACGAACGCCACCGGCGCGCCGGCCGCCGTGTGCCGGAAACCCGACCGCAGCACGGGATGGCGGGCGAGCAGCGCGGCGGCGGCCCGGCGCATCCGGTCGCCGGCCACCCGCCCGCCGAACTCCAGCCGCAGCTGCATCAGGTACGGGTCCGGCCCGTCGCCGAACCCGCTCAGGAACAGCAGGCCGTTCTGCAACGGGGTGGCGGGCAGCACGTCCGCCACGTCGCCCAGTCCGTCCACGTCGGACTGCTCCAGGCGGGCGAGCGGGAAGTCCGACGGGGTGCGCAGCGGCCCGGTCACCCGGTCCACCAGCTCGGCCAGCGCGTCGCGCCAGCGGTCGGCGAGCGCCCGCACCCGGTCGGTCGGCAGGAGGTCGGTGGCGTAGGCCCACGACACCCGCACGGTGTCGCCGTCCACCGCAGCGGTCACGTCCAGCGCGCACGCGACCGCCGTGCGCGGGTCCGCGCCGCCGCCCATCGTGCCGACCGGCGTCCAGTCGCCGTCGCCGCCGGTGAACCGGCCCAGGTAGTTGAACCCGATCTCGGCCTCGGGCAGGCCCGGCACCCGGTCGAGGTGGCGCAGCCGGCCGTACTGGAGGCCCGCGAGGTCGCCGCCGGGCAGGCCGCGCACCGCCTCCTTGACCAGCCGCAGCGTGGTCGCCGGGTGCCCGCCCGGTTCGAGCGGCACCGGGTGGCGGGTGGTGAACCAGCCGACCGTGCGCGAGACGTCCAGCCCGAGGTCGACCCGGCCGTGCCCTTCCACCGCGACCAGCGCGGGCTGCCCGATCGCGGTGGCCAGCGCGGCCAGCAGCACGTCCTGGACGGTCCCGTTGACGTGGGCGGCGACCTCGGACAGGCCCGCCCACGGCACCTCGGAGCCGATCCGGGCGGCGGTGGACACCGCGTCCCGGGCCGGGTCGACGGGCCGGCGGGCGAACGCCGGGCGCGGCCGGTCCAGCACCGCCCGCCACGCGTCCACGTCCGCCTCGACCCGCGCGGCGGCGGTGGCGAACCGGGCGAAGCCGACGCTCGGCGCGGCGGGCCGGTCGGCCAGGTCGTCCAGCAGGACGCGCCACGAGACTCCGTCCACCACCAGGTGGTTGGCGACCAGCAGCAGTCGGGCGTCCTGCCGGTGCCACACCGCCCGCAGCATGGTGCCGGCGTGGACGTCCAGTTCGGCGACGGCCCGTTCGCGTTCGCCGGACAGGTCGGCCACGACCCGCACGTCCGGCGGTCCGGCGTGGCCGGGTTCCAGCGTGCCGGCGGCGGTCAGCCGGGCCCCGAGTTCCGGGTGCCGCTCGTAGAGCACCGCGAGCCGGTGGCGCAGGCCGTCCTCGGTGAGGCCCGCCGGGGTCCGCACGGTCAGCCACTGCGCGAACCGGTTCACGTCGCCGCCGCGCTCGGCCAGCCACGCCATGATCGGCGTGCGCGGGATCCCGACGGGCTCCGCCGTAGCCTCGGTGCCGTCGTCCCCGGCCGGGCGCGCGGCGCGGGCCAGCCGCTCGGCCAGCGCGCGCGGCGTGCCCAGTTCGACCACGTCCCGGGCGCGCAGGTCGAGGCCGGCGGCGCGGGCGCGGCCGACCACCCGCAGCGACAGGATGCTGTCGCCGCCCAGCCGGAAGAAGTCGTCCCGCTCCCCCGCCGAGGCCAGGTCGAGCACCTCGGCGAAGATCCCGGCGAGCAGCGCGGCCACCGGGTCGTCCCCGGCGGGCCCACCGGCGGTGGTCGAGGTGTCCGGCGCGGGCAGCGCGGCGCGGTCGAGCTTGCCGCTGGGCGTGCTCGGGAACGCGTCGAGCCGCACGACGGCGACCGGGACCATGTAGTCCGGCAGGTGGTCGCGGCAGTGCGCCAGCACGGCGTCGCGGTCGAACCCGTCGGCCAGCACGTAGCCGACCAGCCCGCCGCCGTGCGCGGCGACGGCGGCCGAGGTGACGCCGGGCGCGCCGGCCAGCACGTGCTCGACCTCGCCCAGCTCGATCCGGAACCCGCGCACCTTGACCTGCTGGTCGACCCGGCCCAGGTAGTCCAGCTCGCCCCCCGGCGTCCACCGGGCCAGGTCGCCGGTCCGGTACAGCCGGTCCCCGCCCGCGCCGAACGGGTCGGCGACGAACCGCTGCGCGGTCAGGCCCGGCCGCCCCAGGTAGCCCAGGGCCAGGCCGCCCGCCAGGTACAGCTCGCCCACCACGCCCGGCGGCACCGGGTTGAGGTGGGCGTCGAGCACGTGGCAGCGGCGGCCCGGCAGCGGCGCGCCGATCAGCACCCGGTCCCGGTCGGCGACCGGCCACGCGGTGGCGTAGACGGTGGCCTCGGTCGGGCCGTAGACGTTGAGCAGCCGGGCGCCGGGCGCGGCGGCCCGGATGCGGGCCGCGAGCGCGGGCGAGAGCGCCTCGCCGGCCAGCGCGAACGCGCCGACGTCCCACCCCCGCGGGACCGCCTCGACCACGCCCGCGACCGCCGAGGGCACCGCGCACACCAGGGTCGGCGGCGCGCCGTCGCGCGGGTCGGCCAGCGCGAGCACGTCGTCCACCACGTCCAGCCGGCCGCCGCAGGACAGCGGCGCGAAGATCTCGAACACCGACACGTCGAAGGTCAGCGGTGTCGCGGCGGTGACCCGGGCCAGCCCCTCGGTGCCGAAGGTGGCGTGGCCCCACGCGAGCAGCTCCACCACGCTGCGGTGCGCGACGACGACCCCCTTCGGGCGGCCGGTGGAGCCCGAGGTGTGGATGACGTAGGCCGGGTCGTCCGGCCGCACCGGCACCTCGGGTCCGTCGTCCACCGGGTCGTCCGGGGTGGTCACCAGGTGGTCGACCCCGGCGACCCCGCCGCCGGCGAACTCTCCGCCTCCGGTGAGGACCAGCACGGGCCGCGCGTCGGCCAGCACCGCCGCCGTGCGCGCGGGCGGGTGGCCCGGGTCGAGCGGCACGTACGCGGCCCCCGCCTTGTGCACCGCGAGCACCGCCGTGATCAGGTGCGCCGTCCGGGGCAGCGCGATCGCCACCAGCGAGCCCGGTCGGACGCCCCGGCGGACCAGCCGGCCGGCCAGCGACCGCGCGGCGGCGTCCAGCTCGGCGTAGGTCAGGGCGGTGTCGCGGTCGGTGACCGCGATCGCGTCGGGGGTGCGGCGGACCTGCGCGCGCAACGCGTCGGCGAGCGTCGGCCACGGCGCGGCGACCGGTTCGGGGCGCGGCACGTCGACGTCGTCGCCGATGCCCAGCGCGCCGACCGGGGTGTCCGGCGCGAGCGCGACCCGGAGCAGCAGCCCGGCGAACCGGTCCAGCAGGTCGCGGGCGCGGTCCGCGCCGAAGTCCGGGTGGAACTTGACGCCCAGGTGCAGGCGCTCGCCCGGCGCGACCACGGCGGTGACCGGGTAGTGGGTGGCGTCGACCGGCGGGCCGCCGGTGACGGTGACGCCGGGGCCCGCGTCCCAGCCGTCGTCGGCCGGGTAGTTCTCCACCACCAGCAACGTGTCGAACAGCTCGGCCAACCCGGTGTCGCGGCGGACGTCGGCCAGGCCGACGTGGTGGTGGTCCAGCAGCGCGGCCTGCTCGGCCAGCACGCGGCGGAACAGGGCAGCGGCGGTCTCGCCGGGCCGCAGCACGACCCGCACCGGCACGGTGTTGACGAACAGCCCGGCCATGTCGGCGACCCCGTCGAGGTCGGCCGGGCGGCCGGACACGGTGGTGCCGAACAGGACGTCCGTGCGGCCGGTGAGCCGGCCCAGCAGCAGCCCCCACACCGCCTGCGCGACCACGCCCACCGTCACGCCGGCCGCGCGCGCCGCGCGGGCCAGCCGGGCGGTCTGCGCGCGCCCGAGTTCGCGCGCGACCTCGCCGGGCCAGCGGGCGTCGGTGAGGTCGGGGGCGAGCAGGGTCGGCTCGTCCACGCCCGCCAGCGCCGCGCGCCACGCCGCCCGGCCGCCGGCGCGGTCCGCACCGGCCAGCTCGCGCAGGTGGTCGCGGTAGGGCCGGCGCACCGGGAGCCGGTCGCCCCGGTAGTCGGCGAACAGCTCGTGCGCCAGGGACAGCGACGACCAGCCGTCCAGCAGGACGTGGTGGTGGCAGACCAGCAGCCGCCGGCGGCCGTCGTCGCCGCGCAGCAGCGCGAACCGGATCAGCGGCGGGACGGCCAGGTCGAACCGGGCGCGCCGGAACTCCTCGACCGCCTGCCCGGTCAGCTCTCCTTCCTGCCACAGGGGTCGCGGGTCGTGCGCCACGACCTGGACCGGGTCGCCGGCGGCCCGCAGCCGCAGCGACGCGCGCAGCACCGGGTGCCGGCGCACCAGCCGCAGCGCGCACTCCCGCAGCCGGGGCACGTCGACCTCGCCGGTCAGGTCGAACGCGAGCTGCACCGTGTAGACGTCGGTGGCCGCTTCCGCCGCGACGTTCTGGAACAGCAGTCCCGCCTGGAGCGGGGCCAGCGGCAGCACGTCGTCGACCTCGCCCAGCTCGTCCACCTCGGACTGGGTGAGCGTGACGAGCGGGAAGTCCGAGGGGGTGTGCCCGCCCTCGGCGGCGGTCAGCTCGGCGAGCGCGGCCCGCCACGCGTCGACCAGGGCGTCGAGGTCGACCCCGGGCAGCGCGGACCAGCGGGCCTTGAGCACGCCGTCGGCCACGGCGGTGACCACTTCCACGGCGTGCGACGCGGTGAGCCCGTCGTCCGCGCCGCCGGGCAGGAAGCCCAGCCCGGCCACCGGCGCGAAGTCCGCGCCGTCGTCGGGCGCGAGCCGGCCCAGGTGGTTGAACAGGATCGGGCGGGCCGCGCCGGGCACGTCGGGCAGCAGCCCGAAACCGGTGCCGTCGCCGGGTACCGCGCGCAGGGTTTCCTTGACCTGCTTGAGGATCCCGGCCGGGTCGCCGGACAGCCCCACGCGCACCGGGTGCAGGCCGGTGAACCAGCCGACGGCGGTGTCCGCGTCGGGCACCGCGTCCCGGCCGTGGCCTTCCAGGTCGACGCGCAGTTCGGGGTCGCCCCACGCGGCGCGCACGGCCAGGCCCAGCGCGGCCAGCAGCACCTCGCGGGTCCCGGTGTGGAACGCGCGGGGTGCGTCCCCGGTGACCAGCCGGGTCAGGCCGGCGGACAGCTGGACGGTGCGGTGCCGCAGCTCGCCCACGGTCCCGGTGCGGACGGGCGGCCCGTCACCGCCCGCCATGAGCTGCCAGAACCCCCGCTCGTCTTCGTCCGCCGCAAGGGATTCGGCCCACGCGTGCGCCCGGAACCCGGACGGCCGGGCGGACCCGGCCCAGTCGGCGGCGAGGTCGGAGCCGATGACGCCCCACGACACCGCGTCCACGACGAGGTGGTGGGCGACCAGCAGCAGCCGCCCGCCCGCGCCGCCGGACGCCGGCAGGTGCACGGCCCGCAGCACCACGCCGGCCCGGGGGTCGAGCGCGTCGAGTTCGCGGTCCAGCTCGACGCGCGGGTCGGCGTCCGGCCGGGCCACCCGCACCGACGGGCCGGTGCCCGGTGCGTCGACGTGCAGCAGGTCGCCGACCAGCCGGGCGCGCAGGAAGTCGTGCCGGGCCACCAGGCCGGCCACCAGCCGCCCCAGGTCGGCCGACGTCGCGGCGGCGGGCACGCGCAGCAGCGCGGCCTGGCCGAACCGGTCGACCGGACCGCCGCGCGCCAGCAGCCAGCGCTGCATCGGGGTCGGGGCGACCGGTCCGGTGCGCCGGGCCGCGGGCGGCGCGGTCCCCTGCTCCCGCCGGGCGCGTTCGGCGAGCGCGGCGACCGTGCCCGCCTCCAGCACGTCGCGCGGCGTGACCCGCAGCCCGGACCGGCGCAGCGCCGCGACCAGGTGGATGGCCAGGATGCTGTCGCCGCCGCGGGCCAGGAACGCGGAGTCCGCGCCGACCTCGGCCAGGCCGAGCACCTCGGCGAACGCCGCCGCCACGGCCTCCTCGCGGACACCGCGCGGCGCGATCCGCGCGGCCACCTCGGCGGACGGCTCGGGCAGCGCGTCGCGGTCCAGCTTCCCGTTGCGCCCCACCGGGAACGCGGGCAGCGCGACCAGCGCCGACGGCACCATCACGGCGGGCAGCACGGCCGCCAGCCGCAGCAGCGCGGCGGCCGTGTCGGCGGTCTCCGGCACGCAGTAGGCGACCAGCCGGTCACCCCGTCGCACGACCACCGCCCGGTCCACGTCCGGCGCTTCGACCAGCCGCGCCTCGATCTCGCCCGGCTCGATCCGCTGGCCCCGGATCTTCACCTGGTGGTCGACCCGCCCCAGGAACTCCAGCTCGCCGCCACGCCGCCGGCGCACCAGGTCGCCGGTCCGGTAGAGCCGCTGCCCGACCGCGAACGGGTCGGCCACGAACCGCTGCGCGGTCAACCCGGGCCGGTCCCGGTAGCCCCGGGCGAGCTGCGCGCCCGCCAGGTACAGCTCACCGGCCACGCCCGGCGGCACCGGCCGCAGACCGGCGTCCAGCACGTGCAGCCGGGTGTTCCACACCGGCACGCCGATCGGCACCGACCCGCGTCGGTCCTGCCCGGCGGTGTCCCACTCGGTGACGTCGACCGCCGCCTCCGTGGGCCCGTAGAGGTTCTGCGGCGCGACGCCGAAGAACTCCCGCCCGGCCACCGCCAGGTCGGCCGGCAGCGCCTCGCCGCTGCACACCAGCAGCCGCACCGACCCGAGGTCGTGCTCCGGCGCGGCGGCCACGAACGCGGCCAGCATCGACGGCACGAAGTGCAGCGCGGTCACCCGCCGCGCGGCGACCAGCGCGGCCAGTCGGTCGGGCTCCCGGTGGTCGCCGGGCTCGGCCACCACCAGCGTCGCGCCGCTGATCAGCGGCAGGAAGAACTCCCACACCGAGACGTCGAAGGTGGCCGGGGTCTTCTGCAGCACCCGGTCGGCGGGCCCGATCCGGTACCGCTCGCGCATCCACAGCAGCCGGTTGACGATCGCCGCGTGCTCCACCAGCACGCCCTTGGGCCGCCCGGTCGAACCGGAGGTGTAGATCAGGTAGGCCGCGTCGCGCGGCCCCACCCCGGCGGCCGGCGGCTCGCCGACCTCGGCCACGGTCTCCCGGGTCAGCACGGTGGCGGGACGCGCGTCGGCCAGCACGGCGTCGATCCGCTCGGCCGGGTGCTCGGGGTCGACGGGCAGGTACGCGCCGCCCGCGCGGAGCACCGCGACCAGCGCCACCACCAGTTCCACCGAGCGCGGCAGCACGACGGCCACCACCGACCCCGGCCCGACGCCCCGCGCGCGCAGCGCCCCGGCCAGCCGCGCGGTGCGCTCGCCCAGTTCGCGGTAGGTCAGCGTGGTGTCGCGGAAGACGACCGCCTCGGCGTCCGGGTGGGCGGCCAGGGCCTGCTCGATCAACGCGACCAGGGTGGTGTCGGGCACCGGGTGCGCCGTGTCCGGCGCGGTCCGCTCCTCGGGGAGCAGGACGTCCAGCGCCGCCACGGGTTCGTCCGGCCCGGCGAGCGCCGCGCCGAGGAACGCGGTGAACCGGCGGGCGAGAGCGGCCGCCTCCTCGTCGTCGAACAGGTCCCGGGCGAACTCCAGGAACCCGTCCAGCCCGGTGTCGGACTCGGTGGCGTTGAGGGTGAGGTCGAACTTCGCGGTGCCGGTGGTGACCAGGTCGACGTGCGCCCGCAGCCCGGCGAACCCGGTCCGGTCGCCGGTGGTGTTGCGGTAGGCCAGCAGCACCTGGAACAGCGGGTTGCGGTTGCGCGCGCGGGGCGGGTCGACCCGGTCCACGACCTGCTCGAACGGCACCCCGTCGTGCGCCAGGGCGGCCAGGTCGGCCCGCCGGACGCGGCCGAGCAGCTCGCGGAACGTGGGGCGGCCCGCGAACCCGACCCGGGTCACCACGGTGTTGACGAAGAACCCGACGAGCCGCTCCAGGTCCTGGTCGGGCCGGCCCGCGACCGGCACGCCGATCGGCACGTCGGGCCCCGCGCCGCAGCGCGACAGGACGGCCGCGAAAGCCGCGTGCAGCACCATGAACACGCTGGTGCCGGTCTCGGCGGCGAGCGCCCGGACCCGGTCGTGCACCTCGCCCGCGAGGTCGAGCGGCACCACGAGCCCCTCCCCGCTCGGCGTCGCCGGACGGGTGCGGCCGGTCGGCGGCACCAGGTCGTCGGGCAGCCCGGCCAGTTCGCCCGCCCAGAAGTCCAGGTCGTCGCCGAAGGCCAGTTCTCGTTGCCACAGCGCGTAATCGGCGTACTGGACGGGCAGCGGGGCCCAGTCCGGCGCGGTGCCGGCGGCCCGGGCCAGGTAGGCGGTCTCCAGGTCGGCGAGCAGCGGGCGCAGCGACCACTCGTCGGTGGCGATGTGGTGCGTGGTGAGCAGCAGGACGTGCCGGTCGGGCGCGAGCACGAACAGCGTGGCGCGGACCGGCGGTTCCACCGAGGTGTCGAACGGCCGCCGCGCGGCCGCCCGCACCAGGTCGGGGAGTTCGTCGTCGGTGGCGGGCACGACCTCGCGCGGCACGGACGCGTCCGGCAGCACGTGCTGCCACGGCTCGCCGCCGTCGTGCGGGTAGGTGGTGCGCAGGACTTCGTGCCGGGCGGCCACGTCGTCCAGGGCGGCGAGCAGCGCGTCCCGGTCGAGCGCGCCGGTCAGCCGCAGGCCCAGCGGCAGGTTGTAGGTGGCGGACGGGCCGGCCACGGCCTCCAGCAGCCACAGCCGGCGCTGGCCCGCCGACAGCGGCACCCGGTGCGGGCGCGGCGCGGGCGCGACGGCCGGCCGGGGCGGGGCGAGCCCGTCGAGGCGGGCGGCCAGGGCGCGCGGGGTCGGCGCGTCGAAGATCGCCCCGACCGGCGGTTCGACGCCGAGTTCCGCGCCGATCCGGGCGCTGAGCCGCACCGCGCGCAGCGAGTGGCCGCCGAACCGGAAGAAGTCGTCCTGCGGGCCGAACCCGGGCACCCCGAGCACGTCGCCGAACAGCGCGCACAGCCGGGCTTCGCGCGGGTCGCGGACCTCGCCGCCGGAGCCGGTGTGCGTCCGGGCGGCCAGCGCGGCGCGGTCGACCTTGCCGTTCGGCGTGGTCGGCAGCGCGGGCAGCGGCACGAGCAGCGCGGGCACCATGTAGTCGGGCAGCACGCGGGCGAGGTGCCCGCGCGGGTCCACCGGCTCCCCGGTGGGCACGTAGTAGCCGGCCAGCCCCGCGCCGACCGGGACGACCGCGCACGCACCGACCCCGGGCACCCGGCCGAGGGCGGTCTCCACCTCGCCGAGTTCGACCCGGAACCCGCGCACCTTCACCTGGTGGTCGGTGCGGCCCAGGCAGTCCAGCTCCCCCGACGCGGTCCACCGCGCCAGGTCGCCGGTCCGGTACATCCGCGTCCCCGGCGCGCCGAACGGGTCGGCCACGAACCGGGACGCGGTCAGCCCGCCCTGCCCGAGGTAGCCGAGCGTGACGCCCGCCCCGGCCAGGTACAGCTCGCCGACCGCGCCCGGCGGCACCGGCCGCAGCGCGGCGTCGAGCACGTGCGCGGCGGTGTTGTGCAGCGGACGCCCGATCAGCGGCCGGGTGCCGGCGGTGATCCGGTGCGCGGTCGACCAGATCGTGGTCTCGGTGGGGCCGTAGAGGTTGTGCACCTCCGGGCTCGCGGCGGTCAGCGCGCGGGCCAGCGACGCGGGCAGCGCCTCGCCGCCGACCAGCACCCGCACGCCGGCGAGCGCGGCGGCGTCGGTCTCGACCAGGGCGCGCCACAGCGACGGGGTGGCCTGCGCGGCGGTGATCCGCTCGGCGCGGAGCAGACCGGCCAGCCTGGCCGGGTCGCGGACGTCGTCCGCCCCGGCCAGGACGACCGTCGCGCCGTCGAGCAGCGGCAGGAACAGCTCCAGCGCGGCGATGTCGAAGGCGACCGTGGTCACCGCGAGGAACCGGTCGCGCGGCCCGAACGCGAACCGCTCGCGCAGCGACGCCAGCAGGTTCGCCAGGTTGCGCCGGGTCACCACGACGCCCTTGGGGCGACCGGTCGACCCGGAGGTGTGCAGCACGTAGGCGGGCGCGTCGGCCGGGACGTCGACGGCCGGGACCGGCGCGGTCGACGCGGCCAGCTCCGCGAGCAGCGCTGCGTCCAGCACGACGGCGGGCCGCGCGTCGGCGAGCACCTGGGCGACGCGCCCGGCCGGGAAACCCGGGTCGACCGGCACGTACCCGGCCCCGGTCTTCAGCACGGCGACCAGCGCGGCCACCAGGTCGACCGAGCGCGGCAGCACGACGGCGACCAGCGCGCCCGGCCCCGCGCCCAGCGCGGCGAGCCCGGCGGCGATCCGGTCCGACCGCTCGGCCAGGCCCGCGTAGGTGAGGGTGGCGTCCCCGCGCAGCGCGACCGCGTCCGGTGCGCCGGCGGCGATCGCGGCGAGCACGTCGAGCCGGTCGTGGCCGGTCGGCGTGCTCGCGCCGAACCGGGCCACCTCGGCGCGTTCGGCGGCGGTGGCCACGTCGAAGCGCCCGATCGGCCGGGCCGGGTCGTCCAGTTCGCGCAGCAGGGCCACGAACCGCGCGGTGTGCGCCCGCAGCGCGGTGCGGTCGTACGCGGCCGGGTTGGCGTCCACGTCCAGCACCAGACCGGTGTCGGACGGCCCGCCCTGCACGGTGAAGGTCAGGTCGTCCACCGGCCCGGCGGCCAGGTACCGGGTGACGCCGGGCAGCCCGGCGAAGTCCAGCGCGGGGTCGAACGGCTTGAGGTTGACCCACGGTCCGACCAGCCGCCGGCCCGCGCCGAGCAGGCCGAGGTCGCGGCGCAGATCCTCGCCCCGGTAGCGGTGGTGCGGCCGGGTGGCCTTGATCTCCGAGGCGACGGCGGCGGCGAGGTCCGCGACGGTCGCGGCGGGGTCGACCCGCAGCCGCAGCGGCACCACGTTGACCGCGACGGTCGGGATGCGCACGGCGGCCGAGCCCAGCCGGCCCATCACCGGCAGGCCCAGCACGACCTCCGCCGCGCCGGTGGCCCGCCCCAGGTACAGGGCGACCGCGGTGGTGACGGTCTCCGCCCAGCCCAGGCCGGTGCGCGCGCCGAACGCGCGCAACGCCGCCACGGTGTCCGGGCCGGGTTCGACGTGCTCGCGCAGCGAGGTGTGCGCGGCGGGCTTCGGGTCGGCGAGCGACACCACGTCGGGCAGCCCGGCCAGCCGGTCGCGCCAGAACGCGCGGTCGCGCTCGTGCTTCGGCGACGCGAGGTAGGCGTCCTGCTCGGCGAGCAGGCGCTCGACCGGGTGGAACGGGTTGTCCGGCACCGGCTGCCCGGCGACCAGCGCGGTGTAGACCTCGGCGACCCGGCGGGCCACCAGGGCGTAGCCGTAGGCGTCGAGCAGGATGTGGTGGCACAGCCGGAACCACAGGTGCCGGTCCTCGGCCACCCGGTACAGCGCCTGGTGCGCCAGGGGTCCGGTGGCCAGGTCGCGCGGCACGGCGAGTTCGGCGCGCATCGCGGCCAGCGCCGCCGCGTCCGGGTCGGGTTCGCCGGTCAGGTCGACGTGCACCAGGTCCGCCGGGGCGCCGGGGCGCTGCCAGGTGCCGGACTCGTCGTGTCCGAAAAGGACGGTCAGCGCCGGCGCGTCGGCCCCCGTCCGGCGCACCGCCGCGGTGAACGCGGCGACGTCGAGCGGTCCGGAGATCTCGACGTACTCGGCGGTGTTGTAGGCCGGGCTGGTCTCGTCCAGGCGCTGCCCGAACCAGATCCCCTGCTGCGCGGTCGACAGCGGCAGGCGGTCGCCCCCATGCGACACCGGTGACACGGCTGTTCCTCTCCCCGACTGGCTGGTGGTCGTGACGGCGCGCTCCCCGCGCGCCGCCCCCGGCGTTCGCGGACCCCGGACCCGGGGCCCGCGAACGGTCTTTCAGTGGCCGCCGTGCGGCAGGTCGTGCTCCATCGCCGCCGCGATCGCGGTGACCTGGTCGGGCTGCACGAGGAACGGGCGCATCATCGTCATGTCCTCGTGCTCCAGCATGTGGCAGTGGTAGACGAACTTGCCGGTGACCTTGGCGAACCGGGCGACCACGTCGACCGACTCGCCCGCCGCCACGTCGACCACGTCCTTCCAGCCCTGCTGCGCCGGGGCGACCGGCTCGGCTCTGTCGAAGAACACCGGGGTGCGGGTGCCACCGCCGATGCCGCCGCCGGGCAGGTCGAAGAACTCGAAGCCGTCGACGTTGTAGAACCCGCGCCGCACCACCTGGAACGCGCACACGTGGATGTGCGTGGGGTGCGGCCAGCCCGACCAGTCGAGGTTGACGAACCGCCAGCGCTCCCAGCTGTCCGGGGCGACCACGAACCCCGCCGGGTCGGTCCACCGGTAGGCGGTGCGCTGCCAGGTGGTCACCGCCCCGTCCGCCTCGCGGATCTGCACGATCCCGTCGATCGGCAGCGGTCCGGGCGGCGCGTCGACCTTGCGCATCTCCCACTGCCGCGAGTGCGAGACGCCGACCGGGGTCAGCAGCACCATCCGCTCGGCGGACACCCGTTCGGCCCCGGTGACCCGGGTGAACGACTTCGCGAGCTTGGCGGGCAGCCGGAACCCGGAGCGCCCGCCGTGCCGGGACACGTGGAACCGGAGGAAGTCCGGCCACGGCCCCGGGTCGTAGTCCACGTTGCGCAGCAACACCTTCCGCCCGGCCAGCTTGGAGAAGTCGATCAGCACGTCGGCCCGCTCGGAGGCGGAGAGCCCGAACCCGTCGCGCACGTCGACCGGCGCGTCGAGCAGGCCGCCGTCGGTGCCGATCTGGAAGATCGTGCCGGCGGGCAGCGGCTCGCCCTTCTCGTCCACCAGCCGCACCCGGTAGGGCCGGGTGTTCGAGGCGTTGGCGAACCGGAACCGGTACCAGTCGGGCTCGACCTCGCGGTGCGGCCAGATGACGCCGTTGACCAGGGTGTAGGGCCCGGCGAACGAGCGGACCTGCCGGTAGGGCTGGTCGCGCATCACGGTCGTCTTGTGCAGCATCGCGCCGGTGAGCCGCTCCTGGCCGTCGGTGTCCAGGTTGCGGTCGCAGATGATCAGCGGGATCTCGCGGTCGCCGGACGGCAGCCGCAGCGCCTGCTCCTCGTCGTCGCGCAGCAGGTACACGCCGAGCAGGCCGGACATCACGTTCCAGCGGGTGATGTGCATGGCGTGGTCGTGGTACCAGAGCGCGGTGGCGGGCTGGTCGTTGCGGTACTCCACGAGCTGGCTGTGGCCGGCGAGCACCGCGTCCTCCGCCCAGCCGTCCGCGATCCCGTCGCTGAACTGGCCGTGCAGGTGCACCGAGGTCCAGCCGGGCAGGGCGGCGACGTCCGCGCGCGGCGCGACGCCCTCGCGTCCGGGCACGTCCCACTGGTAGGGCGAGGCGTTCTCGTCGAACGGGACCTCGACCACGGGCAGCGGGTACGGGCCGGTCAGCTCGTTGGTCCAGGTGATCCGCAGCGGCCGGCCGCGCCGGGCCTCGATCACCGGGCCGGGGAACGTCCCGTCGTAGCCCCAGATCCGGGTCGGCGGCAGCTGCGAGTGCAGGCGCACCGTGCCGGGCCTCATCCGGACGGTCAACTGCCGCACACCGTCCACAGTGGACCCGCGCAGGGTGCGCGGCACGGGCAGCGGGTCGCGGAACGGCTCCAGCTCGGTGACCGTGCCGCGACCGGGCCGGGCGGGGCCGGGCGCGCGCGCCGCCGCCGCCACGACCCGGTCGCCCTGGGCGCGCGGGCCGCTGCGGTAGAGCGCGGCCAGACCGCGCGGCCCGGCGGCGACCTGCTCGTCGGCGGCGGAGTCGAGCAGCACGAACGCGGGGGTGGCCGCCGTGCCGACGCCCACGGCCAGCATCCCGGTCGCGGCGGCCCCGCGCAGCACGGTCCGCCGGTCGGGCCCCAGTCGGTCGGGCCCCAGTCGGTCGGGCCCCAGTCGGTCGGGCCCCAGTCGATCGGGCCCCAGTCGATCGGGCCCCGGGCGGTTCTCCTGACCGCTCAACGGTTGTCGGCCTGGTCCGCGCCCGCCCGCAGCAGGCTCGCCGGCCGCAGGTCGGTCCAGTTCTGCTCGATGTAGTCCAGGCACTCCCGCCGGGAGGACTCGGTCTTCACGACGGTCCAGCCGGCGGGCACCTCGGCGAAGGCCGGCCACAGGGAGTGCTGGTTCTCGTCGTTCACCAGCACCAGGAAAGTGCCGTTCTCGTCGTCGAACGGGTTGGTCATCAGGGCCCCTCCGTAGCTCTTAGGCGAGGCTAACCTAACCAACCGGTTGAGCCTATGGACCGAACAAGTGACGGAGGACGCACTACCAACTACGCCGGGTTACCCCGTCGGGCCTCGCCCACCAGCAGCCACCCCAGGTAGAGCCCGCCGATCACCAACGTCGTCACGCCCACCGGCACCTGCGTGCCCGGGATCAGCCGCTGCGCCACCAGGTCCGCCGCGACCAGCAGGCACCCGCCGGTCAGCGCCGAGACGACCAGCGACGGCCCGGCCGAGCCCGCCAGCCGCTTCGCGATCTGCGGCGCGGCCAGCGCCACGAACGAGATCGGGCCCGCCGTCACGATCGCCACCGCGCTGAGCAGCACCGCCAGCACGATCGCCCAGCGGCGCACCGCGTCCACCGGGACGCCCAGCGCGGACGCCGTCTCCGGACCCAGCTCCAAGGTCAGCAGCGGCCCGCTCAGGGCGAACGACGCGGGCAGCACGAGGGCCAGCACCACGACCAGCGTCCAGACGTGCTCCCAGTCCCGGCCGTTGAGGCTGCCCACCATCCACACCTGGGCGTTCTGCGAATCGGTCAGCTCGGCCCGGCTGAGCAGGTAGGCGATGCCCGCGCCGAGCAGCGCGTTGACCCCCACCCCCACCAGGATCAGCCGGTAGCCGCGCACGCCGTCCTTGTACGCCAGCACGTAGACCAGCACCGCCACCAGCGCGCCGCCGCCGACCGCGCCGGTCGCCGTCGCCACCAGGCCGCTGTCCTTGAGCAGCAGCATGAACACCAGCGCGCCGGCCGCCGCGCCCGAGTTGAACCCGATGATGTCCGGGCTGCCCAACGGGTTGCCGGTCAGGCTCTGGAAGATCGCGCCGCCGACCCCCAGTGCCGCGCCCACCAGCAGCGCCACCAGCACCCGGGGCAACCGCACGTCGTTGACGAAGTACCGCTGCTGCAACGTCCCGCTGCCGCCGAGCGCGCGGAAGACCTCCCCCACCGAGATCGGGAACTGGCCGGCGAGCAGGCCCAGCAGCGCGACCCCCAGGCACAGCAGCACGAGCGCCGCCACCACGAGCAGGGTCCGCCGGCGCACCCGCAGGGCGATCCGCCCGCCGCCGGCCCTCAGGTTCACCGTCGACGCGGTCCGTGGTGTCACAGCTTCGCCAATCGCTTTCCGCGCACGAGGTGGATGAACAGCGGAGCGCCGACGACGGCGGTCACCACGCCGGCCTCCAGCTCGCCGGTCGGCAGCACCACCCGGCCGAGCACGTCGGAGCCCAGCAGCAGCACCGGTGCCACCAGCATCGAGTACGGGGCCACCCAGCGGTAGTCGACGCCGATCAGCGCGCGCACCGCGTGCGGCACGGCCAGCCCGACGAACGCGATCGGCCCGGCCGCCGCCGTCGCGCCGCCGCACAGCAGCACGATCGCCAGCGCGGTGGTCAGCCGGACCCGGTTGGCGTTCGCGCCCAGCGCCCGGCCCACCTCGTCGCCCAGGGTCAGCGCGTTGAGCGCGCCGGTCACCGACAGCGCGAGCAGCACGCCGATGGTCAGGAACGGCAGCACCTCCCACACGACGTCGTAGCCGCGGTTGACCAGCGAGCCGATCGTCCAGAACCGCATGAGCTGCCAGGTCTTGGCGTTGGTGGTGGTGAACGCGGTGATCACGCCGGTCAGCACGGCGGTCACCACCGTGCCCGCCAGGGCCAGCCGGATCGGGGTCGCCTCGCTGCGCCCGGCCGAGCCCAGCGCGTAGACGATGAAGCTCGCCCCCGCCGCCCCGATCAGCGCGAACCACACGTAGCCGTAGAGGGAGGTGATGCCGAACGCCGCCACGGCCACCACGACCGCGACCGACGCGCCCGCGTTCACGCCGAGCAACCCGGGGTCGGCCAACGGGTTGCGGGTCAACGCCTGCATCAGGGTGCCCGCCAGGCCGAGCCCGGCGCCCACCACCACACCCAGCAGGGTGCGCGGCATCCGCTGGTCCCACACCAGGTTCGCGTCGTAGGAGCCGTCGTAGCCGAACAGCGCGTCCCACACCACGTCGATCGGCACGTGCTTGGAGCCGACCGCGACGCTGAGCAGCACCGTGCCCAGCAGCACCGCGAGCACGGCCACCAGACCGCCGGCCCGCGCCGGGAGCCTCGTCCGCACCGGGGCGACCTCGGCCATCACACCCCCTCGGCGACGCGACCGGCGGACAGCCGGACCACGCGCGGCAACCGGTCGATGGTCGACCGGCGGTGCGCGATCACGATCAGCGTCCGGCCTTCGTGCAGGCGGTCCAGCGCGCGTTCCACCCGGTCGCCGGTCACCGGGTCGACGTCGGCGGTCACCTCGTCGAGCACCAGCACCGCCGGGTCCACCAGCGCCGCCCGGACCAGGCCGACCAGCTGCCGGCCGCCGGCCGACAGCGTGTCCCGGCCGTCGCCGACCTCGGTGTCCAGGCCGGCGGGCAGGCCGCGCACCCAGTCCCGCAGGCCCAGGTCGGACAGCGCCCGGTCGATCCGCTCGTCGTCGGGCGGGTCCGGCACCAGCCGCAGGTTGTCCCGCAGCGTGCCGGTCACCAGGTGGACCCGTTGCGGGATCAGCACGATCCGCGCGCGCAGGTCGTCCGGGTGGAGCCGCGCGAGCGGCACCCCGGCGAACCGGACCGCGCCCCGGTCGACCGGGTAGAGCCCGCACAGCACCTTCGCGAGGGTCGTCTTGCCGGACCCGGTCGGGCCGACCAGCCCGGTCCGCGAGCCCGGCGGGAACGCGCACGACACGTCCGAGAGCACGGGAACCCCGTCCACGTAGGAGAAGCCGACCCCGGAGACCTCCAGGCCGCCGTGCCGGGGCACCGCGACCCGCCCCGGCGGCACGGCCGGCGGCGCGCTGCGGTCCAGCAGGTCCAGCAGCCGGGCCAGGCCCACCCGCGAGGTCTGCAGGCCGCTGATCAGCGTGGTCAGCTGGTTGGTCGACTCGAACAGCTGGCGCATCGCCAGCACGAACACCGCCACCGTGCTCAGCGGGAGGTCCAGGGCGAACAGCACGCCGCCGCCCAGCACCAGGACCGTCGCGTCGGCCACGCCCTGCGCCAACGTCACGCCGCTGGTCCGCAGCACCACGAACTCCGAGCGCAGCGTGGTCCGGCGCAGCCGCGCGGCGTCCCGGTCGAACCGCGCCCGCCACTCGGCTTCCGCGCCACGCGCGGCGATCAGCTCACGGGCCTGCACGCCTTCCTTGTACAGCGCGGCGATCGCCGACTTGGCCGCCGCCTCGTCCGCGAACGCCACCCGCGCACCGCGCTGGAACCAGCGCATCACCAGCACGGCCAGCGGCAGGAACACCAGCACCAGCACCAGGGTGAGCTGCCACGAGTAGTACAGCAGCACGGCCGTGGCGAACACGAGGTAGGCGGAGACCGCGAGCAGGTCGGGCAGGTCGGCGCGGACGAACGTGGCCAGCTCGGCGATCTCGGTGGTGCTGCGCCGCAGCAGGTCGCCGGACCGCTGGGCCTCCAGGAACCGCAACGGCGCGACGGCGATCCGGTGCGCGGCCAGGTCGCGCAACGACGCGATCACCCGCTCCCCCGCGCGGGCCAACCGGACCTCGGCGGTCCGCAGCAGCACCACGCGGGCGACGACCAGCAGCGCGAACACACCCGCCGCCCGGTAGAGCCCCTCGGCGTCGCGGGCCACGACCCGCTCCACGGCCCACCCGACGACCGGCGGGAACGCCGTCACCACCAGGGTCGCCGCGAACGACAGCAGCACGGCCGCCGCGAGCTGCCGGCGGTGCGGTCGCAGGTGGGGCCACGCGCGGCGCAGCACCCGCGACTGCGCCGGGCGGTCGGCCAGCGGCTCAGCCACCGGACACCACCGTCCGGTCGGCCGCGCCGAGCGGGGCGGGCAGTTCCACGACCCGGTCCGCCGCGTCGGCGACCGCCGCGCGGTGCCCGGCGAACACGATCGACCGCGTGCCGCCGCCGGCCGCCAGCCAGGCGCGCAGCCCGGCCACCACACGGCGTTCGGTGTCCTGGTCCATCGCCGAGGTCACGTCGTCCAGCGCGAGCACGTCCGCGCCGTGCAGCAGGGCGCGGGCCAGCGCGAGCCGCTGCACCTGGCCGCCGGACAGCGTCGCGCCGCCCTCGCCGACCGGGGTCCGGTAGCCCTCCGGCAGTCCCGCGACGTGCTCGTCCAGCGCGACCGCCGCGCACGCCGCGCGCAGGTCGTCGGCGGTCAGCTCCGGCCGGCCCAGGCGCAGGTTGTCGGCGATCGTGCCGGAGAGCAGGTCGGGCCGCTGCGGCACGAGCACCAGCCGGCGGCGCACGACGGCCGTCGCGGCGTGCCGCAGGTCGACCCCGCCGAGCCGCACCGCGCCCACGTCCGGGTCGTCCTGGCGGGTCAGCAGGCGGAGCAGGGTCGACTTGCCCGAGCCCAGCGGCCCGGTCACCGCGACGAACTCGCCGGGCGCCACCACCAGGTCGACCGGGCCGACCGCGCCGCGCACCTCGACGCCCACGGCGGTCAGCTCGGCCCGCTCGGGCGGCACGACCGGGTGCGCGGGTTCGGGCAGGGCGGGCTCGGCGGCCAGCACCTCGTCGATCCGGCGGGCCGCCACCAGCGCCTCGCCGAGCTGGGAGAACCGCTGGGTGATCACGCCCACCCAGGTGCCCAGCATGGTCATCCAGCCGGTGAACGCGACCAGCCCGCCGACCGTCAGCGACCCGGCGATCACCGCCTGGCCGCCCGCGAACAGGCCCACCGCGGTCGCCGCGCCGGGCACGAACGGCCCGCTCGCCGCCCAGGTGGCGGCCACCTTCGCGGTGGCGGCGGTCTCGCCGGTCACCGCCGCGCTGTGCCCGGCGTGCCGGTCCAGCAGCGGCCCGGCCGCGCCGACGCCCCGGATCGCGAGCCCGGAGCCGATCAGCTCCTCGACGGTGTCCGCGCGGCGGCCGTGCGCGGCGGACAGCCGGCCGTTGGCGCGGGCGAACCGCACCGGGAGCACCAGGTTGAGCACCACCAGCAGCGGCACGGTGGCCAGGCCGATCACCGCCAGCAGGCCGTCCTGCACGCCGACCAGCACCAGGATCACCACGAACCCGACCACGCCGGTCGCCATCGAGGAGACGCCGGCCAGCCAGTCGTGCACGAACTCGACGTCCCGCGTGCCGCGCGCGGCCAGGTCGCCCCGGCCGAAGCGGTCCAGGGTGCGGCGGTCCAGCCGGGCGGTCCGGTCGACCAGCGCGCCGCGCAGGTCGTTCGCGGCGGTCACCGCGGCGAGCGTGATCTGCCACTGCATCAGGGCGAGGCCGGCGACCAGCACGGCCGAGGTGACCACGACGACCAGCGCCCACGTCGCCGTCGCCGCGTGGTCGCCGGGGACGATGCCCCGGTCGATGGTGAGCTGCACCCACCAGGGGAAGGCGACCGACGCGAGCTGGAACACCAGCCCGCCCGCCGTCGCGGCGGCCACCCGCCTCCACTGCCCGCATAAGCAGGCGGCCAACAGCCCCGTCGCCCCGCGACCGCGTCGAGTCCACGGCTGCGCCATCGTCCCCCCTGTACTCGGTCGTGCCGTACCCGGCGGTCAGTCCTCGACCGGCTCGTCCGGGGCGTCCTCGGACTTGCCCCGCCGCCAGTAGCCGCCGAAGTAGACCCGCTTGCGGTCCAGCCCCCGGTCGCCGACGAAGTGCCGGCGCAGGTCGCGGACCAGGCTCGACTCGCCGGCCAGCCAGGCGTAGCCGGGACCGTCCGGGAGCACCGCCGCGCGCACGGCCTCGGCGAGCGCGGGCACGCCGGCCGCGCCGCGCACCAGCCAGGTCACCGAGACCCCGGCGGGCAGCGCCCAGTCCACCCGGTCGCCCTCGGCGGGCACCTCCAGGAACACCTGCGCGAAGGCGTCGGCGGGCAGCGCCTCGACGATGCCCGAGATCGCCGGCAGCGCGGTCTCGTCACCGACGACGACCTGCCACCGCGCGTCGGCCGGCGGCGCGTAGTCCGCGCCGATCCGCTCGCCGTCCCGGTAGCCGGCGTAGCGCCGGTCGGGGGCCAGCAGGATCGCCCGGTCGCCCGGGGTCACGACGCCGGCCCAGCGCGTGGCGGGCCCGACGTCGCCGTGCCGGACGAAGTCCACGTCCACCTCGCCGTCGCGGGCCGCGCGGATCGTGTAGGTCCGCATGACCGGCCGCTCGGCCTGGGACAGCTCGCGGTAGCGGGCGTACCAGTCCGGGCCGGTGGGCACGTCCGGGACGACCTCGCCCGCGCGCGGCAGGAACACCTTGATCCGCTGGTCGGGGCCGCTGGTCGTGATGTCGCGCAGCCCCTCCCCGCCGAACGTGACCCGCACCAGGCTGGCGCCGACCGGCCGGACCGCCAGCACTTCGGCGTCGAAGTGCCGGAACGGTTCGACCTCCGCCTCGGTCGTGGTGACAGACATCCGCACTACCCGCCTCTCCTCGGTCACGGGCGTCGCACGACGCGTCACACCCGATCATGAAGGGTAGCCTAACCTTCATGTCCCGTTTCGCGGCACACCGAAGTGGCCGCGACCACCCCCCGGACCACCCGGACGACCACCGCCGGCCTCCGCGCACCGTCCGTCCACTGTGGACGAGCGCCGGCCGGAGTCGCTGTGCGTGACGGTGGTGTACGCGGTCGGGGCCTTGCCGCTCACTCCGGCCGGCCCCGATCATGCGCACAGCCCGATCCCCGACCGGCCCTTCCGGAGGTACCCCCGCATGACCGCCCAGGACGTGCTCGGACCGGGCTCCGCCACCTGGGACCGCCTCGGCCAGTGGCGGTTCCTGCTGGTGACCCACCGCACGCTGGTGCTCCAGGCCGCGCACCCGCAGATCGGCGCGGCGGTGAGCCAGTTCTCGGTCTACGCGGCCCGGCCGTGGCGGCGCTACCTGCGCACGCTGGAGAGCCTCCAGACCTACGTCTACGGCACCGCCGCGGAGCGCCGCCGCGAACTCGCCCGGCTGGAGCGGCTGCACCGCCGGATGCGCGGCTCGGACCCGCACGGCCGCCCGTTCACCGCGACCGACACCGCCGCCCGCGCGTGGGTGCACCTGACCTTGTTCGAGGCCGTGCTCACCCTGCACGAACTGGGCGGCGACGCGCTCGACGCGCAGGAGAGCCGGCGGTTCTACGCCGAGTGGTGCGCGCTGGGCCGGCTGTTCGGGCTGTCCGAGACCGACCAGCCCGCCACGCTGGAGGAGTTCCGCGGCTACTTCGACCGGATGGTCGCCGAGGTGCTGGAGGACAACGGCACCGTGCGGGACCTGCTGTCGGGCAGCATCTTCCGGATCCCCGTCCCGGGCGGGCTGCCGCTGCCGGACCTGGTGTGGCACCCGCTGCGCCACCTCGTGGTCTCCGCCGCCGTCCAGGCCACCCAGGCGACGCTGCCCGAGGTGTACCGGCACCGGCTGCGGTTGACGACGCCGCCCGGCGCCGGTCTGGTCGTCTCCGGCGTGCACCGCGCCGTCCGGACGGTGATGGACCTGGTGCCCAAGCCGTGGCGCTACCTGCCCTACGCGTCGGCCGCGATCCGGGCCACCGGCGAGGTCCGCGCCCGCCCGGAGACCTCGCCCGAGGAGTTCTTCACCACCATCCTCGACCAGAGCGGCGACGGCGTGCTGCGGTGGCCGGACCTGCTCGGCATGGCCCGCGAGCTGAGCACCCACCTCGACCTCGACGAGCACGACGAGGACGCCGTGCACGACGCCTTCGGGTCGTGGTGGGGCCAACTGCTCGCGGCCACCGGCACCCCGGAGGACGGCTCGGTGTCCGCCACCGCCTACCGCGCCGCGCTGGCCGACGGCCGCTACCCCGGCCCGCCGGACCCGGCCACCGGCTACGGCCGGGTCGCCGACGTCGTCTGCCTGCTGATCGACCGCAACGGGGACGGCCAGGTCGGCGCGGCCGAGTACGCCCGCCTGCTCGCCGAGAGCCCGCGCCGGCACGAACTCGTCGCCGCCCTCGGCGAACTCGACCGCGACGGCGACGGCACGCTGCGCACCGAGGAGTTCCGCGCCGCCCTCGCCGACTTCCTGACCGGCCGCGACGACCTGCCCGCCGCCCGCCTGCTGTTCGGCCGCGTCTGACCCGGCCGGCCCGTCCGGGCGGCCGGGCCGAACACGATCACCACCGCCCGGACCCGGGCGCTCAGGTCCCGGCCACGAACTCCTCGATGGCCGCGACCAGCGCGTCCACCTCGTCGGTGGTGTTGTAGAAGGCCAGGGACGCGCGCAAGGTCACCGCCTCCCCCAGCGCGGCCAGCGTGGGCTGGGCGCAGTGGTGGCCCACCCGGACCGCGATCCCACGCCCGTCCAGGTGCCTGGCCAGGGCCGCCGGGTCGGTGCCGTCGACCAGGAACGAGTGCACCGCGATCCGGTCCGGCGCACCGCCGAACCGGCGCAGCCCCGGCACCCGCGCGAGCGCCCGGTCCGCGTACCAGGCCAGGTGCCGCTCGTAGTCCTCGACCCGCGCGCGGCCGAGCCCGCCCAGGTAGTCCACGGCCGCCCCGAGGCCCACCGCCCCGGCGATGTCGGCGGTGCCGGCCTCCATCCGGTGGGGCTGGCCGGCGAAGGTCGACCGGTCGAACGTGACGCGGTCGATCATGTTCCCCCCGGTCTGCCACGGCCGCATGGACGCCAGGACGTCCCGCTTGGCGTACAACACCCCGATCCCGGTGGGCGCGAACACCTTGTGCCCGGACAGCACGTAGAAGTCGGCGTCGAGGTCCCGGACGTCCACCGGGAAGTGCCCGACCGCCTGCGCGCCGTCCACCAGCACGCGCGCGCCGTGCCGGTGGGCCAGCGCGGTCATCTCCCGCACCGGCGGGACGGTGCCCAGCACGTTGGACGCGTGGGTCACCGCCACGAGCGCGGTGCGCTGGCTGAGCAGCGCGCGGTACGCGTCGAGGTCCAGCGCGCCGGTCGCGTCGATCGGCACCACCTTCAGCGTCGCCCGCCGGCGCTTCGCGAGTTGTTGCCACGGCACGATGTTCGCGTGGTGCTCCAGCTCGGTGAGGACGATCTCGTCGCCCGCCCGGACCTCCGCCTCGCCCCAGCTCCCGGCGACGAGGTTGACCGCCTCCGTCGTGCCGCGCACGAACACGATCTCCTCCGGGCCGCCCGCGCCGAGGAACGACGCGACCTTCGCCCGCGCGTCCTCGTAGCGCCCGGTCGCCCGGCGGGCCAGCGCGTGCGCGCCCCGGTGCACGTTGGAGTTGTGGTTGAGGTAGTAGTCCACAAGGGACTCCACGACCGCGAGCGGCTTCTGGGTGGTGGCCGCGTTGTCCAACCACACCAGCGGTTTCCCGTCGACCTCCCGGTGCAGGATCGGGAAGTCCCGCCGGGTGGCCGTGACCGGGAAGTCCGGGGTGCCCCGGGCGGGCGGCGCGCCGGCCGCCGGCCGCGCCAGCCAGTACCTAGCGGTAGTCATGGTAGTTGCCGACCTCGACGTTCTCCAGCACGGCGATCGCGTCGTCCACCAGGACCGCCGCGGAGAAGTAGGACGACACCAGGAACGACTTGATGCCCCGCCCGTCCACCCCCATCGGCTCGACCGTGACGCCGGGCTCGCGCTCGTTGTCCAGGTGCGCGGGCCGCAGGCCCACCACCCCCTGGTGCTCCTCGCCGACGCGCATCAGCAGGATGCTGGTCGTGCCGCCCGCCGTGCCGCCGAGCGGGATCTTGTCGGTGGGCAGCAGCGGGACGCCGCGCCAGGTGATCATGGGGCAGCCGAACAGGTCCAGCACGGGCGGCGGGACCCCGCGCCGGGTGCACTCGCGGCCGAACGCGGCGATCGCCGCCGGGTGCGCCAGGAAGAACGCGGGTTTCTTCCAGACCAGCTTGAGCAGCTCGTCCAGGTCGTCGGGGGTCGGCGGGCCGCCGCGGGTGTGCACGCGCTGCGCGGGCGTGACGTTGTGCAGCAGGCCGAAGTCCCGGTTGGTCAGCATCTCGGCTTCCTGGGCCTCGCGCGCGGCCTCGACGGTCAACCGGATCTGCTGCTCGTACTGGTTCATCGGGGCGTTGTAGAGGTCGCCCACCCGGCTGTGCACCTGGAGCACGGTCTGCGCCACGCTCAACTCGTACTCGCGCGGGTCGTCGGTGTACTGGACGAAGGTGCGCGGCAGCAGCGGTTGCCCGTCGTGGCCCGCCGCCAGGTCCACCTTCGCCTCGCCGGGCTGCTCGGGTTCCCCGGGCCCGGACCGCAGTCGCGCGTCGAGCCGGGCGTCCCGGGAGGCGAACTCCGCCAGCCGGGAGCGTTCCAGCACCAGCAGGTGGCACGGCGTCGCGGTGCGGGCCTCGACGGTCCACGGGCCGCACACCGCGAAGGCGTCGGCGTCGAAGAAGTCCCCGGTGCCGGCCACGCCGGTCAGCGCGTCCTGCCCGGACGCCGAGGTCCCGTGGTACTCGACCCGGCCGCTGACCACGACGTGCAGCCGGGAGGCCGCGGTTCCGCCGGTGAGCACCGTGCCCGGCGGGACCGTCTCGGAGGTGAACGCCGCAGCGAGGGCTTCCAGTTGCGCGGGCGGGCAGTCCCGCAGGAACCACAGCTCCCGCAGGTCTTCGGGGACCGGGCGCGGGCGGTCGCCGGGTGTGGTGCTGATCCGGCCGTCACCGATGCGGTAGTTGACGAGTTGGTTGACCCGGTAGGCACCGGCTTCGAGATCGACCCACGGCAGCGCCCGCAGCAGGTAGCGCGGCGAGATGGCGCGCATCTGCGGGACGCTCTTGGTCGTTGTGGCGAGTGTCCGCGCCGCGCGGGTCGACAGGCTCAACCGCGGTTCGACCGTACTCGTCAAGGGATGCTCCGTCTTTCGTGCGTCCGGGTACCGTTTCCGACCAGTGGTCGGGGCGGCACACAGCATCGGGCCGATCCACCGCCGCAGCAACTCGTCCGCCGGCCCCGACCGTCCACAAGCGACAGATGCTCGGAGAATCCGGTGCCCGGTGGGCGTCCCCGGGCGGACCGCGACCCGACCCGCGCGCCCGGACTCATCCGATAGGCGGTGGCCCAGCTCGCACATCTCACCCGTCGTGGGAGAGTCCGGGCCGCGCCCACCCGCCCGGGTGAACAATCGCCGCGGGCCGATCCCGTCCCACTGGCCGGAACAACCCGTCCACCGCCACCGGGCGTGTCCGGGGCGCGACACCGGGCCACCGGTCCGCGCCGGATTACCCCTCGCGGGCGCGCGCGTTGGATGATCGGCCCATGCCGTCGACCTCGAACCGCACCCGGACCCGCGCCGCCGAGCACTGGTTCGTGCGCGCCGGCACGCCGACGATGATCGAGGGCTACGGCTTCGACAGCCACGTGCTGCCCCGGATGCTGCCCGCCCTCGGCCTGGTGACGCTGGCGAGCCTCGCGTGGCTGGTGCCGCTCAAGTCGGCCGGTGCCCAGCGCTGGTACCTGCTGGCCGTCGTGCTCGCGGCGACCGTGGCCACGTGGGTCGCGCTGCGCCTGTTCGTCCGCCGGCTGCCCCGGTTCTCCCGGCCCGCGCGGGTGGCGGTCCTCGTGGGCTACGCGGTGATGCCGGTCGCCGTCCCGCTGCTGCAACTCGTCGTGGACGACACGGTGACGCCGCCGGTCGGCAGCGCGGTGGGCCTGCTCGGGTTCGTGATCTTCTTCGCCGCGGTCTTCGCGGGCACCCTGCTCGCCACCACCTACGGGCTGGGCCGGCTGCTGCGCCGCGCGGTCCGGCACACCGCGTACGACCTGCGCAACAGCGTGCAGCTGCTGGGCCGCGCGCTGCCCGCGATGCTGTTCGTCACCCTCTTCCTGTTCTTCACCGGCGAGCTGTGGCAGGCCATGAACAACTTCGCCTGGTGGCGGCTCACCCTCGTGGTGGTGCTGTTCGGCGCGATCACCGTGCTGGCCGCCGCCGCGCGGCTGCGCGACGAGATCGGCCGGGTGGAGCAGGACCTGAGCCCCGACCGGCTCGGCGCCGCCTGCGCGGGCACCCCGCTGGCGGGCGTCGCGATCGCCGGACCGCTGCGCGCCACCCCGCTCAACGGCCGGCAGAACCGCAACCTGCTGCTCATGCTCGCCACCCGGCAACTCGTGCAGGCGGCCCTGGTCGGGCTCGCGCTGTTCGCGTTCTTCCTGGTGCTGGGCCTGCTGGTGGTGACGCCGGAGACCGCGGAGCAGTGGATCGGCGCGCCGCCGAACTACTCGACCCTGCTCCCGGCCATCCCGACCGCCATGCTGCGCAACGCGACGCTGTTCGCCGCGTTCGGCAGCATGTACTTCGCGATCACCTCGATGAGCGACGCCGACCACCGGCAGCAGTTCTTCGCCCCGATCATCGACGAGGTGGAGCGCACCCTGGCCGTCCGCGCGGTCTACCTGTCGGTCCGCCAGGGGTGACCCCGGTCAGAACCGGTGGATCGGCAGGTTGCCCTCGCCGAGCAGCGCCACCGCCAGCCCGTGCTTCTCGCCCAGCGCCAGCCACAGGTCGACGGCCTGCTTCTCCTGGCCGTGCGAGTGCTCGCCGTAGACGATCCGGGGGCTGAAGGTGAAGATCGCCTCCATCGGGTCGGTGTCCACCAGCTCGTCGAACTCCTCGCTGGTGTCGCCGTCCTCCGGCCGGTCGGCGGCGGCGACGGTCACCGCCAGCTCCCGGTAGAACGCCTGGAGCCGGGGCGAGGTCACCGAGCTGTCGGCCTCGGGGTGCTCGTCGAAGTAGTCGTGCTGGTCGGCGTACCAGGCGTCCCACCCGTCGTCGTCGGTGTCGGCCGACTCGAACACGGCGATGTCGTAGGTCATGGACCTCGGACCCCGGCCGCGCCGGACCCGTTCCCGGCATCCGGGGGATTCCGGCGGGCTCCCCCGGGCCCTCACCGCCGCAGCGGATGGTCAGCGCCCTCCCGGGCGCGGTACGGTGACGCGAATCACCCCTGTCGCGGGAGATCCCGATGGCGTTCGAGACGGGGAACCCGGTGCCCGCCGCGGCCGTGCACCGCACCGTGCTCGTCGTGGACGTGGAGGGGTTCTCCCGGCGGTCCCGCACCACGCCGCACCAGGTCGCCGTCCGCGACGGGCTGTACCGGGCGTTGCGCGGCGCGCTGGAGCGGACCGGAGTGGTGTGGTCCGAGTGCCACCACGAGGACCGGGGCGACGGTGTCGTCGTGCTGCTGCCCGCGTCGGTCGCGAAAGCCCCGCTGGTGGCGCGCCTGCCGCTGCTGCTGGTCGACGCGATCCGCGAGCACAACCGGGGTCGGGTCGCGCCCGAGCGGTTCCGGCTACGGCTGGCGCTGCACGCGGGCGAGGTCGCCTTCGACCGGCACGGCGTGACGTCGGCGGCGGTCACCTCGACGTTCCGCCTGGTCGACGCGCCGGCGCTGCGGGAGGCCCTCGCCGCGTCGCCGGGCGTGCTCGCCCTGATCACCTCCGACTGGTTCTTCGAGGAGGTGGTCCGGCACAGCCCGGACGCCCGCCCGGCGACCTTCCGGCCGACCCGCGTGTCGGTCAAGGAGACCTCGGCGGTCGGCTGGCTCGCCCTGCCCGACCACCCGTACCCGCCCGACACCGCACCGCCCGACACCGCACCCCCCGACACCGGGCGGCGGACCGGAGTGCCGGTGCCGCACCAACTCCCCGGCGACCCGCGCTGGTTCACCGGCCGGACGCGCGAACTCGACCTGCTCACCGCCGAGGTGGACCGCGCGGCTGCCGACCCCGCCCCGGTCACCACCGTCGTGCACGGCACCGGCGGGATCGGCAAGACCTGGCTGGTCCTGCGCTGGTGCCACCGCCACCTCGACCGGTTCCCGGACGGCCGGCTGTTCGTGGACCTGCGCGGCTTCTCGCCGACCGGGGACGAGCTGACCGCGGTGGGCGTGCTCCGGTGCTTCCTCGACGCGCTGGGCGTGCCGCCGCAGTCGATCCCGGTCGCGTTCGAGGCGCAGCAGGGGCTGTACCGGACGCTGGTCGCGGGCCGGCGGATGGTGATCGTGCTGGACAACGTGCGCGACACCGACCAGGTCGCCCCGGTGCTGCCCGGCACGCCCACCTGCGTGGTGCTGGTGACCAGCCGCAACCGGCTGGACGGCCTGGTCACCGGCCACGGCGCCACCCTCGTGCCGCTGGACGTGCTCGCCGACCCGGAGGACCGCGCCCTGCTCACCGCCCGGCTCGGCGGGCCGCGCCTGGCGGCCGAACCCGCCGCCACCGCCGAACTCCTGGCCCGCTGCGGCGGGTTCCCGCTCGCGCTGAGCATCGTCGGGGCGCGGGCGGCGGCCCACCCGGGGTTCCCGCTCGCCGACCTGGCCGGCGAACTGCGCGACACCACCACCCGGCTGGGCGTGCTGGACGACGACGAGCCGGTGTCCAGCCTGCCCGCCGTGCTGTCCTGGTCGTGCCGCGCGCTGACCGACGAGCAGGTGACCGCGTTCCGGCTGATCGCCGTCGCGCCCGGCGAGGACGTCGGCGTGGCCACCGCCGCCGCGCTGCTGGGCGTGCCGGTCGGGCGCGCGGCGGCGGCCCTGCGCGCGCTGGAGCGGATCTCCCTGGTGCAGCAGCACGTTCCGCGCCGCTGGCGGATGCACGACCTGGTGCGCCTCTACGCGGCGGACCAGGAGCGGCGGTCCGTCCGCGCCGAGGCCGCGCTGCGCCGCGTCGTCGACTTCTTCCGGCACACCGCCCGGCACGCCGACCGCGTGCTGTTCCCGTCCGGCCCGTCCTACCCGGTCGAGCCGCCGGGACCGGACTGGCACCCCGTCCGGCCCGCCGACCGCTCCGCCGCGATGGCCTGGTTCGGCGCCGAGCACGAGTGCCTGATCGCGGCGCAGCAGGCGGCGGTCGACCGGGAGTGGCACCCGGCGGTCTGGCAGCTCGCCTGGTCGATGCACACCTTCCACTGGTGGCAGGGCCACTTCCGGGACCACGTGGCGGTGTGGCGGGCGGGGCTGGCCGCCGCCGACCGGGTGGCCGGGCGATCGGTCCGGGCGACCGCGAACCTCATGTACGGCGACGCGCTGACCAAGGTCGGCCGGGTGGCCGAGGCGCTGGACCACCTCGACCGCGGCCTGGCGCTCGCGGTGGGCGCGGGCGACGTGGCGGGTCAGGCCCGCGCGCACTTCGTGCTGGTCTGGACCTGGGAGCACCTCGACCGCCGGCGGGCGCTGGAGCACGCGCGCCGGTCCCTGGCCCAGTTCCGCACCGCCGGCGAACCGGTCTGGACGGCGCTGGCGCTCAACGCCGTGGGCTGGTTCGAGACCCTCCTGGACGATCACGCCGCCGCCCGCGCGCACTGCGTGCAGGCGCTGGAACTGTTCCGCGAGCACCACGACCGCAACGGCGAGGCCACCGCGCTGCACAGCCTCGGCTGCATCGCGCAGCGCACCGGCCTCCTCGCCGACGCGGCGGCGCACTACGCGACGGCCTTGCGGCTCTACCAGGAACTGGACAACGCCTACTGCGAGGCGTCCACCCTGGAACGCCTGGCCGAAACTCACCTCGCGGGCGGAGACGTGGAACTGGCGGCCGTCACCTGGCACCGTGCCCACGACCTCTACCGGACCCAGCACCGCACCGCCGACCACGACCGGCTCAGCGCCGTGCTGCGCGCGCTCGCCTCCGGGCGCGACCCGGCGGCGGTCCCGGCCGGGGCACCGGGACGGCCCGGCGAGATCGTCTTTTAGGCTGACCGCATGATTTTCTACACCGATGCCGAGAGCCGGACCCTGCGCAAGGCCGTGTTCGGCGTGATGGTGCTGGTGTCGCACGCCGACCCCGGCCCCGTGATCGAGGAGCGCTACGCGGGCCTGCGCGCCCTGACGAACCTCTCGCCGGAGTTGCGCGGCACGCTGCACGCGGCCCGCCCGGACCTCTCGGCGGTCTCCGACGCCGAGCTGGAGGAGCAGGTCCTGGAGGCGCTGCCGGCGGCGCTGAAGATCCTGACCGCGAAGTCGCCCGCCGACGCCGCCGGCTTCCCCGGCGCCGTCGAGGCGATCTGCCACGAGGTGGCCGCGGCGGACGGTCAGGTGGCCGAGGTCGAGGCCGAGGTGATCGCGAAGGTGCGCGCGGCGCTCAACGGCTGACCCGCCACCGCGCCCCCGCCCTTCCGGTCAGCGCGGCCCGTGGGCGGGGTCCACGCGCTCGCCCTCGCGGACCGGTCCCGGCGGGGTGCCGTCGCCGAAGGGCCGCCCGCCCAGCGCCTCGCGGCCGTGCGGCGTCACCCACCCCGACAGGTCCGGGCCCTTGGGCACGATCCGGGTCGGGTTGATGTCGGTGTGCACCACGTAGTAGTGCTCCTTGATCTGGGCGAAGTCGACCGTGTCGCCGAAGCCCGGGGTCTGGAACAGGTCGCGGGCGTAGGCCCACAGGTTCGGCAGCTCGGTCAGCTTGTTCCGGTTGCACTTGAAGTGCCCGTGGTAGACCGGGTCGAAGCGGACCAGCGTGGTGAACAGCCGGACGTCCGCCTCGGTGATCGTGTCGCCGACCAGGTAGCGGCGGTCGGCCAGGCGCTCCTCCAGCCAGTCCAGGGCGGTCCACAGCCGGTCGTACGCCTCGTCGTAGGACTCCTGGCTGCCCGCGAAGCCGCACCGGTAGACGCCGTTGTTGACCTCGGTGAAGACCCGGCGGTTCACCTCGTCGATCTCGTCGCGGTGCGCGGCGGGCAGCAGGTCCGGCGCACCCTCGCGGTGCCACGCCCGCCACTGGGTGGACAGGTCGAGGGTGATCTGCGCGAAGTCGTTGGTGACCACCGCGCCGGTCGTGGTGTCCACGATCGCGGGCACGGTGATGCCGCGCGGGTACTCCGGGTCGCGCTTGAAGTACGCCTCCTGGAGCCGCTCGATGCCCAGCACCGGGTCGCGGCCGCCCGGGTCGAGGTCGAAGGTCCACGACCGCGCGTCGTGCGTCGGGCCCGGCAGGCCGAGCGACAGCGCGTCCTCCAGGCCCAGCAGCCTGCGCACGATGATCGCCCGGTTCGCCCACGGGCACGCCCGCGCCGCGACCAGCCGGTACCGGCCGGGCTCGACCGGGAAGCCGTCCCGCCCGTCCTCGGTGATCCTGGTGGTGATGTAGCGGGAGTCGCGGGTGAACTCCTTGCCCTTCACCGAATACGTGCCGCCTGTGTTGTGCTCCGGGTGCTCGCTCACACCCCGAGCCTACGAGGTTCCGCGCGGGCCGCAGTCCGACCGGGCGGTCCGGTGCACGCGGGAGCCGCCCGCGACCGACGTGGTCGGGCGGGCGGCCGGTGCCGGCGGCGGATCGCCGCGGCGGTCAGCAGGTCAGTTGCTGACCAGCAGCAGGTAGCCGCTGAACGTGCCGACGACGCACTGGTAATCGCTCCAGACGCCGCCGGTCACCCCGTTGTCGCCCGCGGCCTCGCACTTCGGCTCGTCGGCGAACGTGGCGATGTACACGTTGTCGAACGAGCCGTAGGTGGGCTCCACGAACAGGCCGTAGTCGACGAAGAGGGGGTTGCACGCGTAGTCGGCGAACACCCCGCCGGTCACGCCGTTGCCGCCGGCGGTCTCGCAGGGGCCCTGCGGGGCGGAGAACAGGAAGGTGTCCGGGTCGGGGGTGGCCTGGGCGGTTCCGACGGAGACCGTGAAAACGGCCGCGAACGCCGCGAGCAGGGTCGCGAGAAGGCGCACTCGTCTGTTCATGTCAATTCCTCCGGAAGTTGTTCGGGGTTCGGCCTGGGATGGCGGCGGGAGGGGTGGCGATCCGGGCACGCGGACCGCCACCGGTCTCACCAGCGGTCGACCAGCAGGGTCCAGCCGACGATGCCCAACTGGCACCCGTAGGCGCTCCACGCGCCGTTGTTCTTGCCGTTGAGCCCGACCGTCTCGCAGACGGCCTCGGCGTCGGTGAACACGGGCTGCCCGATCAGCATGCTGTTGCTCGGGTCGACCAGCGTGCTGTAGCCGCCGAAGCCGCTCTTGCACTCGTAGGTGTCGAACACGCCGTTGGCCACGCCGCCGTCGCCGATTTTCTGGCAGAGCGCCTCGGTGCCGGTGTAGAGGTGGACCGTGTTGGGGGTGGCCTGCGCGACACCCCCGGAGAGCGCGAGGGTGGCCGCACTCGCGGTCACCACCGCGCCCAGCACGCGCGCGAGCTTTGTCATGTCGACTCTCCCAAATGTCGGATTCGACCGGACCGGTACCGCGGGGCGGCACCTGAACCGACGTTAACAGCGGATTACCGGAGTTAGGCGGACCATTTCCGTCGACTGTGAAAGAAGCGCTGCGGAATTAACTGCGAAACCATCGGAAAGCGCTGGCCACAGTCCCCGCGATGGGGCATATGTGAGCTGCGTCACGCACGGCGGTAACAGTTTAGCCGGGCACAACCGGAGTATTTCCGAAAAGCTTTCGCAGTACTCGTTGCGCCCTTCGTCGCACCGACCACGCTCGGCCGGACGGCCGCCACGCCGCAGCAGTTGCGATAACCGCAGTTCAGAGGCCCGAGAACCGGCCCGATCGCACCACCGGCCGGGGTCCGCACGGCCGGCCGCCCCGGTCTGGACCACGCCCGTGCGACACCGGTTCGACACCGCCGGAAAGCGCCGCGCGGCACCGGGCGAGAACCGGCTCGGCCCGATGCCGCTAGCCGAAAGGACAGGGTTTCGGAAAACCTTCAAACGGTCCGTGCGCGTTTCCGAACTCACCGGTTCCGCAGCCGTCGGACAGCGGTGGGCATTCTACCGGAGCCCACGCGCGGACGTCGGCGGACGCGAACCCGATACCGGCAGAAAACACGCTCGTCAGCCGTGCGGAACTGCCGGTGAATAACGATTCGGGCCGACCCGCCGGGCTTTACCCGCAGGTCCCGACGACGGCAAGGTGACGGCTGCCACCTGTTTCACACTTTACCGTTGGCAGGTCGCCTGTTTGGCGGCTCTTTCACAGAAATGTCCGCTGATAACGTCGGCACCGCGGCGCTTCCGGGGGGAGGTGAAGGCCGCCCTTCGGATTGTTCGCGCCGCGTTCACCACACAGACAGGTGGTACGGACATGCATGTCGAAAAAGACCGGGCCGAACCGGTCGTCGGCCGGCGGAGATTCATCGTCGGCGGGCTGGTCGGCGGTGGCGTCGCGGTGGCCGCGGGTGCCGGGCTGATCGGGTTCGGTTCCAGCGCGCAGGCCGTGGCCCTGGAGGAGTTCGACGAGGTCTACCAGGGACGACGGATCAAGGGGTGGGCCGTCAAGAACGCGGAGGACCCGCGCAGCGAGGCCTCCGTGGACGGCGACGCGCTGCACGTGATGCGCAACGGCGACGGCACGTTCACGTCGTCGGTGAACCACTACGAGTCATTCGATTCCCTCCGGGCCGCCACCCGGCGCGCCGTGGACACCCTCGGCGACCTGCGGCCGGAATCCCAACTGGCCCACCACGGCCGTTGATCCGGGAATCGAACAGGGGGACATCATGGGTATCCGGAAGAACCAGCAGAACCTGACCGCGACCGAGCGGTCGAATTTCGTCAACGCGTTGCTCGCGCTCAAGCAGAGCGGGCGCTACGACCTTTTCGTGCGGCTGCACATCGACCGGGCCAACGGGGACAGCGACTGGGCGTTGCGGATCGGGCACCGGTCGCCGTCGTTCCTGCCGTGGCACCGCCGGTACCTGATCGAGTTCGAGCAGGCGCTCCAGGAGGTCGACCCGACGGTCACCATCCCGTACTGGGACTGGACGACCGCCGGCAGCACCTCCACCCTGTGGGCCAACGACTTCATGGGCCCGAACGGGACCTCCGCCGGCAACTGGCGGGTCAACGCCGGCCCGTTCGCCCAGTCGACCGGCCAGTGGACGCTGACCGTGCGCAGCGACTCGGCCAACTACCTGCGCCGCAACTTCGGCTCCGGCGGGCTGCAACTGCCCTCGGCGAGTGAGGTGACGTCCGTCCTGGGGCTCGCGACCTACGACACCTCGCCGTGGAACAGCACGTCGACCAACAGCTTCCGGAACTACCTGGAGGGCTTCCGCGGCCCGAACCTGCACAACCGGGTGCACAACTGGGTCAGCGGCACGATGGCCGGCTTCGGCTCGCCGAACGACCCGGTGTTCTGGCTGCACCACTGCAACGTCGACCGCCTGTGGTCGCAGTGGCAGGCCCAGCACCCCGGCGGCACCTACCTGCCCGGCTCGGGGACGGCCAACGTGGTGGACCTCAACGAGGCGATGGACCCGTGGACCACCACGCCGAACGACATGCTCAACCACAGCGCCGTCTACCAGTACCAGTGACCGCCGCGCTCCCGCCCGGGAGCGGCCGCCGCTGAACCCGATGACCTCGCGGTCGCCACGACCGCGAGGTCATCGGGCCGACCGGCTAGGAGACGGTCCAGGTGAACGTCGTCGAACCCGGCACGGTGTAGCCGTCGCTGGCGTACACGGTGGCCGTGTAGGTGCCGGCGGTGGTCGGGGTGCCCGACACCACGCCGGTCGCCGGCGCGATGGCCAGCCCCGGCGGCAGGCCGGTCGCCCAGTAGGTCAGCGGGTCGTCGTCGCCGTCCCACGCCTGGATCGCGAAGCTGGTCGGCACGCCCCGGGTGGCCTGGCGCGGACCCGGGTAGGCGACCCGCTCCGGGAAGTTCACGTTCGCCAGGTAGTTGCCGACGGCGGTCAGCAGGTTCGGCAGCGGCCCGATGTGCTGGGTGCCGCTCTGCGCGGTGCCGGTGGCGATCAGGATCTCCCGGGCCTCGGCGGGCGAGAGCGTCTCGCCGTTCGCCTCGGCCACGCTGAGCAGCGACGCCAGCGCGGACGCCACGACCGGCGAGGCGCTGGACGTGCCCGAGAAGTACGCCGTGTACTTGTCGTTCGCGCCGGTCCCGTGCAGGTCGCCGTAGCCGGTGGTGGTGACGCACTCGCCCCAGCCCTGGAGGTCGACCCTGGTGCCGTAGTTGGAGAAGCCCAGCTTCGAACGCGGCGTGCCGGTGCAGCCCGGGGCCGCGCCCGCGCCGACGATGATCGCGCCCGAGTCCGGCTTGTCGGCCGGGAACCGCGCGCCGAAGCACGGGTCGTTCAGGTTCTGGTTGCCGTTGCCGCCGGCCTCCACGACGTGCCGCCCGGACTGGACCACGGTGACGATCGCGTCGTACACCGAGTCCCACACCTCCATCGGCGCCCAGTCCGCGCAGTAGGTCACGTGCTGCTCGATCAGCAGGACGTCGCCCACGCCGACGGTCGCGCCGGCGGTGAGGATCGCGTTGGCGAGGTCGTAGCCGTTCTCCTGGCTGACCACGTTGGTGTAGTGCAGGCCCGCCTCGGGGACCAGCCCGCTGACGCCGAACCCGTTGGCGTCCGCGCCGATCACGCCGGTCACCGCCGAGCCGTGGTCGATGCTCGACGGGGTGAAGTCCGGCGTGCCGTTGGCGATCAGCGCCCCCGGCAGGCGCAGCTTGGACAGGTCTTCGTGCTGGGTGTTCCAGTTCCGCTCCAGGTCGACGACCTTGACGTTGCCGCCCTTGCCGCCGGTGACGGTGTGGGCGTAGTCGGCGTCGATGCCGCCGCTGCCCACCGGGTCGGCGTAGACCTGCTGCGCGGAGAAGTTCGGCGTGACGGTGTCGCTGCCCTCCGGCTGCGGGTAGGCGACCTCGACGCCACCGGACCGGGTCAGCTCCCGCGCGGCGGCCGTGGCGTCCACGCCGGGCGCGAGCCGCACGCGCTGCCAGCGCTCCAGGCCCGGTGCCGCCTGGGCACCGACCTGCCGCAGCGCGGCCAGGCGTTCGCCGAGCCGGGTGAACAGCGGCTGCACCGACGCGATCCGCCGGTCGGCCAGCACCTGGCGCACGGTGGCGACACCGGCCCCGGCGGCCAGTTTCACCTCCAGCACCGCGCCCGGCCCGGCCGGTGCCGCGACGGCGGCGGGCGCGGACAGCGCCGCGCTCCCGGCGCCCAGCACGAGCGCGACGGTCAACAGCGACAACGACTTCTTCCTCACAGAGCTGCCCCCTCCTCGATCACCACTGGTGAGGACGGGGGAACCGCTCGGGAGACCGGCGCGGACGCGCGCCGAACCACACCGCCCGGCGAGCGGTGCGCGAACCTCGTCCCCCGTGGTAATCCCCCGGTAAAGCCCCAGTGCTCCCACTTCAGCGCAGATCGGCTTCGATGTCCAGCACCAGGTGTCCACGACGTCGTGCGCAGCGGGAATCCGGGCTGCGCGTTACCGAACTCCGGGGGTCGGTGTCGCGGTTTTCGTTGCGGTGGCGGGCAACCGCGCCGGCGGCGGGACCGCTCAGGTGGTGATCGTGGCGGTGATCGGGCCGTCCGGGCGCACCGTGACGCCGAACGCCGGCGCGGGTGCGGTGCGCGGGACGACGGTGAAGGCGGGCAGGAGGGTTTCCAGCAGCAGGGTCATCTCGCGCAGGCCGAACTGGATGCCCAGGCACGTCCGGGGGCCCAGGCCGAACGGGTAGAACGCGCCGGGCGCCGGGCGGGGCGCGTTCTCGGCGAAGCGCTCCGGGCGGAAGCGGTCCGGCTCGGGCCACGCGCCGGCGTCCCGGTGGGTCAGGTACGGGCTGGTGAGGATCGCGGTGTCGGCGTCGATCCGGTGCCCGGCCAGGACGTCGTCCTCGACGGCGTAGCGCGGCATGATCCACGCCGCCGGGTAGAGCCGCAGCGTCTCGTTGACCAGCGCGCGGATCGCGGCGGTGCGCTCCGCCGAGCCGGGCGGGCGGGCCAGGACCCGGTCGCGTTCGGCGGGGTGCCCGTGCAGCAGCAGGAACAGCCAGCTCAACGTCGTGGCGGTGGTCTCGTAGCCGGCCGCGAGCAGGGTGACCAGTTCGTCGCGGACCAGGCGCCCGGTGTACTCGGGGTGCTCCTCGGCCGCCGCGAGCAGGACGTGCAGCAGGCTCGGGCCGGGCCACCGGCGCGCGGCGGCGATCGCCCGGGCGGCCACCGCGTCGACCTGGGCGAGTTCGGCGGTGAGGTCGGGCGCGGCCTCGCCGGTGGCGGGCGCGAACGCGGGCAGCGCCGCGACGATCCGCCCGGCGGCCAGGAACTCCCGGTGGGTGGTCTCGTCCAGCGGCCGGCCGGTCATCGACCGCCAGATCACGTCGAGCGAGAAGTGCCGCATGTCGGCGGCGACGTCGCGGGGCTCGCCGGTCCGCGCGGCCCGCGCCCACCGCGCGGCGATCTCCGCGACGGCCTCGCGCATCAGCCCGTCGTACCGGCGCACGCCCTGGCCGGTGAACTGGGCCTGCATCACCCGCCGCTGGGTGCGCCACCGCTCGCCGCTCGCCGCGATCATCCCGTCGCCGAGCACGGCCTTGAGCCGGTGTGACCGCTTGACGTACCGGTCCGGGTGCAGGGCGAGCACGTGGTGCACCGCCTCGGGCGCGGTGACCAGGACCATCCGCCGGCCGCCCAGCCGGAACCCGCTGACCCCGCCGAGCCCGCGCGCGGCGGTCAGCAGGTCGACCAGGCCGCCGCCGCTCTCCTGCCAGCGCGCGACGACCGCGGGGTCGAGTTCGGGGACGGCGGTGCCGGGCGGTGCGGTGTCCAAGGCGGTCTCCAGCTTCGGTCCGGGACACCGGACTATAACGCACGGTAGTCAGCCGATCACACCTGCCCCGCGCGGGCCCGACGCGCCGCCGGAGGCGTTCCACTGGGGACGGTGGGCCGGGAATCGCCTGGCCACACCGGTCCGCGCGGGCTAGCTTGACCGGGGATGACGGTGGAGATCGCGTGCGACGAGTCCGGCTCCGAAGGCGAGAAGCTCGTCGGCGGCGTCACGACCGTGTTCGCCCACGCGTCGGTCCGCATCGACCGCGCCGCCGCCGAGGCGTGCGTGGCCGAGCTGCGCGACCGGATCCGCTCGCCGGCGCTGGAGTACAAGGCCAACCACCTGCTGCGGCCCAAGCACCGGTCGACCCTGCTGTGGCTGCTCGGCCCGGACGGTCCGGTGCTCGGCCACGCCTACGTGCAGCTGGTCGACAAGCGCGCGTTCCTGTTGCGCCGCCTGGGCCACACGCCGTCCGGCCCGTTGGAGCCCTACAACGACGCGCTGCGCGCACGCGGCCCGCACGGGAGCCTCGACCCGCTGTTCCCGGCGATCGTGCGGGCCGTGCACCACTGGGGCGACGACGTGACGGTCCGCCACGACTTCCACCCGACGTTGACGACCTCGCGCATCGCCGGGCTGCGCCGCGCGGCACCGGGGCTGCGCGAGCTGACCCTGGTCGACTCGCGCACCGACCACCGCGTGCAGGTGGCGGACTTCGTCGCGGGCGTCGCCCGCCGGGTCGCGGAGGACGAGTCCCGCGGCCGCCCGGACCCCGAGGTCGCCCGCCTGCTGCGCCCGTACGTGCTGGGCGTGCGGTGAGCGCGTTCTCCGGGCGCCGCAACGAGAACTACGCGTACTCCAGGACGAGCGCCGCGCCGGCCGCGAGGGCCGCCTCCGAGGCGGCCAGGAGTGCGCGCACGCCGGGGGCGCGGTCGTCGTCCGGGCCGATGTCGAGCACCTCGGCGAGGTGGCGCACCTCGGCGACCAGCCGGGGCAGCGAGGGCACGAGCCCGCCGGGCGCGCGGTTGTCCTCGACCACCGGGGCGAAGTCGGCGGGCGAGTAGACCACCGGTTCCCCGGTGTGGTGCAGGAAGTGGTCGAACGCGCCGAGCCGCGCGGTGCCGGCGAGCCTCGGCGGGGCGCCGAGCCGGCCGCGCGCGGCGGTGTGCTCGGGACCGCGCTCCCAGACCGCGCCGATCACCGGGTCGGTGAACAGCCGGTCCACGTCGGCCAGGGCGTCGCCCGGGGCCTCGCCGCCGGCCAGGCGCGCGGCGGCCAGGCGCAGGCCGGCGATCACCGGTCCGTCCACGCGCCCGACGTGCGCGGGTGCGTCGTCGGGTTCCACCCAGGCCGCGAACGGGAAGTCCGCCGCCACCGCGTGACTGCCCGCCACGACGTCCTCGTAGTGCTCGGCCGCCTCGGCGGAGTCCGGGAAGCCGTCGTCGGGCCACGTCGTGACGCCGTCCCGCAGCCGCGCGGGCCCGACCAGCAGCCGCAGGTGCATGGTCGGAGCCTACGCGGCGGGCGGGACCCGGTCAGAGGTAACCGAAGACCGGCGGGAAGACCAGCACCACGACCCACGCCCAGACCGAGAACACCGGCAGGTAGTTGACCTGCCACCGCTCCAGCGTCGCGAACGGCGCGCGCCTGCGGACCAGGCGCACCAGCAACCAGGCCGACCAGGCCAGGTTGGCCAGCAGCAGGACGTTCTCCCCCAGCGCCGCCGCCTTGTTCGGCGTGGTGCCGAACTCGGTGATCCGGCCCAGGATCTCCAGCAGCACCAGCACGTCGATGGCCAGCGCGCTGACCACCAGGGCGAGTTGCAGCTTGTCGAACAGCACGGGCGGGCCGAGCGGGTCGCGCGCGGACAGCGAGTAGAGCAGCAGCGCCAGCACCACGACCAGCAGCACGTCGAACAGGATCAACGCCTCCCGCTCGACGTCGATGCCGCCGCCGGCCAGGCCGAAGGTGACCAGGAAGGCCAGCAGCACGGCGGTGAACAGCGGCGTGAACAGCCGGGTGAGCACCGGGGCGATGTTCTCCACCACGCTCTGCTTGGCCTCCACCAGCCACCCGGCGACCACCGCGGCCGCCGCGCCCCCGCAGGGGACCAGCCACTGCGACGCCAACGTCTCCGGCGAGATCCCGATCGCCGTGAACGTCCCGAAGGTGAGGGCGACCAGCACACCGCCACCGAGCGCGATCAGCACGTAGTAGACGAACCACTCGCCGGTGAAGCGGACGAAGTCCATGCGGCGGCGCGGAGAGCGCAGGTCGTCGGACACGTAGGCCAGCCCCACCGCGAACCACAGCGCGATGGGCAGGTGGATGCCGGTCAGCACGACCGATTGCGAGCCGCTCGCGAGCGGGTAGGCGTTGGCCGCCACCGCCCCGACCGCGAACAGCGCGACCAGCGCGCCGACCACCGCGCGCGGCGCGCGCCGTCGCCAGGCCAGGAACCCCGCCAGCCACGGCAGCACGAACAGGGCGATGTTGGGCCCGTAGAACGACGGGTCGTCGTGGAGGGTCAGGCCGAACAGCTGCGGCACCTTGATCGACACCGCCGCGCCCGCCGCGCAGCCCACCATCGTGACCAGGTTGCGGCGCGACCGGGAGGCCGCCGCCGGGTTGTCGGTGTCGCCGGTCAGCACCAGCTGCTTCCACAGCCGTTCGGAGTGCTCGCGGGCGAACTCGCGGGACAGCTCGTCCAGGCTGCCCATCCGCTTGACCGCCACCAGGAACGCCTCGTCGGCGTGCAGGCCGGCGGCGACGAGTTCGTCCACCGAGCCGCGCAGGTGGTCTTCGAGCTCGTCGGCGTCGGAGCCGGTCAGCTCCGGCCGGCGCTTGACGTAGAGCCGCCACTGGGCGAACTGGTCCTCCAGCCCGTCGTGCCCGTCCCGCGCGGTCATGCCAGACCTCCCCAGGGGAACGCGGTCAGCGGCCGGACGTCGCCGGAGCCGGGCCAGATCTCCTTGAGCGCGCCGATGACGGTCTCCCACTGGCGGCGCTGCTCGGCCAGCTCGGCCAGGCCGTCGGGGGTGATCCGGTAGTACTTGCGCCGCCGCTCGCCGGCCGCGGACCGCCAGCTCGACTCGACGTGCCCGAGGCGTTCGAGCCGGTGCAGCAACGGGTACAGCAACCCCTCGGTCCAGTCCAGCTCGCCGCCGGACAGCTCGTTGATCCGCCTGAGGATGGCGTAGCCGTAGCTGTCGCCCTCGGTCAGGATGCCCAGCACCATCGGCGTCGCCGAGGCGGCCACCAGATCTTTCGTGACCTTCACTGCCTCCCTCTCCACTTGATACCTAGAAGCGTGAGGCATAGTAGTTCTAGGTATCTCCGCGGAGCAAGCAGCCCCCTCCGGCACCGCGGGCCGACCACGCCCGCCGGCCGACCGCGCGGGGCCCGGTCCGCACCGCCACGGCGGGCAGCCCGGTGGACGGACCGCGCGGTCCGTCCACCGGGCTGCCGTGCGGTCAGCGGTAGTCGATCGTGTGGACGCGGACGAGGTCGCGAGTCTTCGCGGACACGTCCAGCCCGGCCGCCGGGCGGGCGACGGTGAACCACTCGCGGAAGGTGTTCGAGCGCGTCCGGGCCATGCTGTCGAAACTCGGCCGCGCGCCGCCGTCGACCTTGCGCCACAACGTGATCAGCGCACCCGCCACCCGGGCCTCGACCTGGTCGCCGTCCTGGAGGTTGGTGCCCGAGTTCGGCAGGCCCGGGTCGAACGGCCTGGTGTTCATCAGGTCCACGGTGGTGCCGTCGACGAACACGTAGTTGCCGTCGCCCATCGCGTAGCCCGCCACGGCGTTCGCGAAGCCCTCGGTCCACGCGCAGGTCACGCCGGTCCGGCGGTTGATCAGGTGCGGGCTGGGGCAGTCGCTGTCCGGCCACTCGCCCTGGTGGAGCATGTCCATCAGGCCGTGCGCGGACTCGTGGATCACCAGGTGCTCCGAGTTCGGGTCGGCGTCGGCGAGTTCGACGTGCCGGTCCGGGATCGCGACCTGGTTGTCCCAGTGCGCGCCGACGTCGTGGCCGGCTTCCCACCAGAGGGAGAGCTTGCGGCAGCCTGCGGTCTGGTTCGACGTCCAGCACGCGCCGGACCCCTTCACGCCCCACATCCGGGTGACGGTGTCGAACGCGTGCCAGCCGCGCATGTGGATGTCGGCCGGGGCGACGTACCCGAAGTCGACCGTGGAGCCGGACGCCACCGACGTCCGCACGCCCGTCGTGGTGGTGTACGCGCCCGTGGTGCGGAACGGCCGGACCTGCCACAGGCCCGAGTCGGCGGTGAAGCGGACCCAGACCTGGGCCGTGGTCGTGGGGCGGTCGAAGCACAGCGCGTAGGAGCCGTCGGCGGCACTGGTCAGGCCCGTGGCGAAGGTGGCCACCGCGCTGGTGGCGGTGGCGCGGCCCTGGAGGTCGACCCGCGCGTTGCGGACCGCCGACCAGGTGCCGTTCTCGTCGGTGTGCGTGAACACGCCCTTCGCGCAGACCCGGCCGGCGGCGGCCCCCGCCACGGCCGGCTGCCCGGTCCGCGCGACGGCGGCGGAGTCCTCCCCCGCCACGCCGGACCGCGTGCTGCCGGGCCGGTCGCCCACGGTCAGGGTCCCGGCGGCCCGCGCGGGGCGTCCGTCGTGGACCGAGGGGGTGACCGTGGCCTCGATCTGGGCGGGGCCGGCCGCGACCGCGGTGACCCCGAAGGTGAACGTGCGGCCCGCCACGGGCAGCGCGAACCGCCGCCCGGCCTGCTCGGCCAGGCCCACGCGGCGCGGCGCGGACAGGCCGTTGCGGTCGGTGAGCCGCAAGCCGGGCGGGACCCGGACGGCCAGGTCCGCGGCGGCCACGGCGACCCGGGAGCGCACGGTGACGGTGACCGTGGCGGATTCGCCCACGGCCGGGAGGTGGTCGAGGGCGACGGTCGTGTCGACGCACGACGGGCGGTCGGCCCGCGGTTCGGCGGAGCCGAGGGCGCAGTCCGGGGCGGCCGAGGCCGGGGAGTGCGCGGACAGGACCGTCGCGGACGCGACGGCGGCGGCGAAGACGGTCGATTTCCAGCGGGGAATCATGCAGGGAGGCCTTTCGCGGAAGTGCCACGGCGCTGTGGCGACGAAAGGATGAACCGCGCGGACGGCCCGGCACAACATGCCCGGCGGGCGTCGGTCCATTGTGTGAAAACGGTCCGCGTGCTCCGGCCGGGCCGGGTCCAATCCTGTGAAAAACCCGGTCTCACCAGCGCCAGCGGGTGCCGACGACACCGGGCCGCTCGTCGAACGCGACCAGGCAGGTGGTGCCCGACGGGCCGACGTCGACCGGTGCCAGGTCGTGCTCGGGCGCGGCGAAATCGGTTTTCCGGAATGTGCCGCACCACTTCGGCGGCGGGCCTTCGAAGCGCACGATCTGGCTGTACTCGGCGAGCGTGCCGGACAGCCGCCGGTAGTACACGTCCACCGCCGGCCCGGCCGGTGCGCTCATCTCGTACTCGACCACCGTGTGCCGCCCGGCCGTCAGCGGCCGGTCGAACAGCAGTTCCGCGACGACGAGCCCGCTGTCCCGGTCGCCCACCACCCGGCCGACCCGGCAGAAGTGCGCGGCGAGCAGCGCGGGCACGGTGCCCGGGTCGTCCGCCTGGTAGCGCACCAGGTACCGGCCGACCCGCCCGCGCAGGCCGCGCAGCACCAACCGCGACCGCACCCCGCGCTCGCTGCGGTCGGCGGCGACGGTGAACACGTCGTGCGCCGACACCACCGCGCACCGGCCCTCGTCCGGGTCGTCCAGCAGCCGCGCGAGTTCCGCGACCTGCGGGGTCTCCGGGCGGACCAGCCACCGCCCGCGCGGCCGGGGCGGGCCCAGCAGCGTGATCAGCGAGGCCGGCGGCAGCCTGAGCACCCGTTCCAGCGCCTGGACCGCCCGCAGCGAGGCCGGGCCCTCCGGTCGGCGCAGGTCGCGCCGCCAGTAGCTGAGCGTGGCGTTGCTGACGTCCACGCCCTGCTCGGCCAGTCGGTGCCGGACCCGGTCCAAGGTCAGGCCGCGGGCGGCGATCGCCCCGTCCAGGGCCTCGGCGAACCCGCCGCGCCCGCGCCGCCCGGACACGTCGTCCGCCATCGCCGCCCTCCGCCCCACGTCGGTCCCGGGGATCGTGCCCCGCCGCGCGCCGCGCGGGCCACCGACGAGTTGCGGGTGAACGGTGGTGAACCCGCCGGTCAGCCGGTGACGCGGGCGACCGCGCCGGACTCCAGCGCGACCCACACGACCCCGTCCGGGCCGACCGCGACCCCGTGCGGCTCCGCGCCGGGCAGGGCGTGGGTCTCGACCGCCCCGTCCGGGGTGATCCGGCCGAGCCGGCCCGCCGCCCACTCGGTGAACCAGCACGAGCCGTCGGGCGCGGCGGCGATCGCGTGCGGGCGGGCGGCCCGGTCCGGGAGGGGGAACTCGGTGATCCGGCCGTCCGGCGTGACGCGGCCGACCTGCCCCGCGCCGATCTCCACGAACCACACCGCGTCGGCCGTCGCGGCGACGCCCACCGGGGCCGCGCCGGCGGTCGGCAGCGGGTGGGTGGTGACCTCGCCGGAGGTCGTGACCCGGCCGATCGCGTCCGCCTGGTTGAGCGCGAACCACAGCGCGCCGTCCGGCCCGGCGGTGATCATGGCCGGGAACCCGCCGCCGGGCACGTCGAACCGCGCCACCTCGCCGGAGGTGGTGACCCGGCCGACCCGGCCGGTGTTCATCGCGGTGAACCACAGCGCGCCGTCCGGCCCGGCGGTCAGCCCGAACGGCCCCGCGCCCGGCACCTCGACGGACGTGATCGCGCCGTCGGCGTCCACCCGCCCGATCCGGTCCCCAGCGGTCTCGGTGAACCACACCGCCCCGTCCGGCCCGACGACCGGCACCGACGGCCGCCCCGCCGGGTCCGGCAGGGCGAACGCGGTGTAGTCGCCCTCCGGCGACAGCCGCCCGATCCGCCCGTGGTGCACCTCGGTGACCCACACCGCGCCATCAGTCGCGACCACGACCCCGTAAGGCCCCGCACCCGGCTCGCCCACCCGGAACTCCACAACGGACAGAGCCACCGCTTCCCCCGATCCCGACGATCTTCGTCCGGAGCCTACGGGACGCGCCGCTCCCGCTACCGGGTCCGGGCGGGTCGGCCGGGCCGGGTCACCCGGCCAGCCAGTCCGCCAGCCGGGTCTCGCCGATCAGCGCGTCGGGGCCCGGCACCAGGGTCCGGGCGTCCAGCCGGGTGCCGAAGTAGCGGGCGTCCGGGTCGGTGACGACCTCGCGCCGGTCGTCGCGCGCCGCCAGCACCGTGCGGATCCAGCCGTCCATGCCGAACACCTCGGGGCCGCCGATCTCCACCACGCCGTCGAGCGGCGTGCCGACCGACGTCCGGGCCACGGTCGCGGCCACGTCGGCGGCGGCCACCGGCTGCACGCCGCCGTCCGGCAGGGTCACCACGCCGTCGACCGTGGCCGAGTCGGCGATCCCGCCCGCGAACTCGAAGAACTGCGTGGCGTGCACCAGCGAGTAGCGCAGCCCGGACGCGCGGATCAGCTCCTCCTGGGCGACCTTCGCCCGCAGGTAACCCGACTCCGGCGCGCGGTCGGCACCGACCACGGACAGCGCGACGTAGTGGCCGACCCCGGCGCCGCGCGCCGCCCCGACCAGGTTGGTGGTGGCGGTGCGGAAGAACGCCAGCACGTCGGCGTCCGCGAACGACGGCGAGTTCGACACGTCGATCAGCACGTCCGCGCCCGTCACGACCTCCTTCAGCCCCTCCCCGGTGATGGTGTCCACCCCGGTCGAGGGGGCCGCCGCCACCGCCTCGTGCCCGTGTTCACCTAGCCGGGTGACGACGTTCGACCCGATCAGGCCGGTTCCGCCGATCACGACGACCTTCATGGTGACTCCTCTCCACCGGCGCCCGGCCGTTCCGGACGCCCCTTCGCCAACGAGGACAAGGCGGCGGTCCGGTTCGTGACAGCGGCCGGTGCGTCACAAACCGCGCCGCCGCCTTGTCCTCGTTGGAGGACCGACCGAGGAGGAACCTTGAGCAGCGAACACCTGCTGGACGACCCCGACGCACCCGACTCCGCCCCGCGGTTCGAGGTGGTGGCGACGGTGCCCGACGCGCCGCGCAACCCGGACGGGGCCGAGGCGATGACGATCCAGGTCACCCTGCCGCCGGGCTCCCCCGGCACGCCGCCGCACCGGCACTCCGGCCCCGCCTACGGCTACGTCGTGCAGGGCGCGATCGTCTTCGAGCTGGAGGGCGAGGCGCCCCGGGTGGTGCGGGCCGGCGAGGCGTTCTGGGAGCCCGGCGGCGACGTCATCCACTACCAGGACGGCAACCACCTGGCCGACGCCGAGTCCCGGTTCGTGGTGACCATGTTCTGCGCGCCCGGCCGGCCGATGCTCACCGAGGTCGACGCCGAGGAGCTGCTCGAACGGCGGCACCTGAGGGTGCGCCCGACCCGGTGACCAGCGGCCGGGTGATCACCGGCCCGGCCGCGTCCGCCGCTACTGTCGGAGGGGGATCGTGACGAGTCGGGCGGCGCTGGAGGACTTCGCGAGCATGGTGGGCACCGCGGACGAGGATCTCGACCGGGCCGGCGCGGTGTTCGCCGAGGTCCGGCCCCGGCTGTTCGGCATCGCCTACCGGATGCTGGGCAGCGTCGCGGACGCCGAGGACCTCGTGCAGGACGTGTGGCTGCGCTGGCAGGCCGCCGACCGGTCCGCCGTGCACAACCCGCCGGCCTACCTGGCCACCGCCACCACCCGGCTGGCCATCAACGCGGGCCGGACCGCGCGGGCGCGGCACGAGGTGTACGTCGGCCCGTGGCTGCCCGAACCGGTCGACACCTCGGCCGACCCGCAGCTGGGCGCCGAGCGGGAGGCCGCGCTGGAGGTGGCCGTGCTGGTGCTGCTGGAGCGGCTCACCCCGACCCAGCGGGCGGCCTACGTGCTGCGCGAGGCGTTCGACTACTCCTACGCCGAGATCGCCGAGATCGTCCAGGCGAGCGAGGCTTCGGCGCGGCAGCTGGTCAGCCGGGCGCGGCGGCAGCTCGCCGAGGGCAGGCGCGCCCCGGTCAACGGTCCCGAGCAGCGCCGGCTGCTGACCGCGTTCGTGGCGGCGGCGCGGGAGGGCGACCTGGCCGCGCTGGAGGAACTGCTGGCCGCCGACGTGGTGAGCTACTCCGACGGCGGCGGGGTGGTGCGGGCCTCGCGCATCCCGGTGGCCGGCGCGGGCACCGTGGCGAAGTACGTCCGCGCGTTCGCCGGCCACTTCTGGACGGGCGTGGAGATCTCCTGGGCGACCGTCAACGGCGACACCGCCGCGCTGCTGCGCCGGGACGGCGTCGTGTTCACCGTGCTCACGGTGGCGGTGTCGGACAACGGCATCGACCGGATCTTCTGGATGATGAACCCGGACAAGCTGACGGCGGTCGGCCGCGCCTGACGGGCGCGGCCGGCCGCCGTCGACTCCGCGAAGGACAGCCCGCAGCGGCTCGCTGCCCGCGAGCAGTTTCCTGGCCTGCTCGACGTCCTGCGCGCGCTGGGGGATCTCCGGCGCGGGGCACTGCGGCGTGCCGGCCTCGTGGCGCACGTCGTCGAACGACGCGACGGTCGTGTTCAGACCGATCCGCAGGGTGTGGTCGCCCTTGCTGTCGAGCAGTTCGATGCCGTCCTTGTCCCCCACCGACTTCGCGATGGTCGGGGTGGCGCCCGAGGCGATGTCGACCTGGTCGGACAGCAGGGCGTTCGCCCAGATCTCCTTGAACGGCCCGAAGGTGCTCGCTCAACCTGACCCGGACGGTCAGCGGGTCGACGGCGGTCACGGCGGCCGGGTCGATCCGCTCAATGAACGTCAGGCCCTGGCGGCGTGCCCAGGGTCGCGCAGGTACCCCGATGCTCGCCACCACGTCGGCGGCGGTGAAGTCGGTCCCGTCGGTGAACTTGACGCCCCGGCGGAGTTCGACCGTCCACTCGGTATCGAGTTCCGTCGACCGACCCTGGAAGAGCTGGGCCACGCAGTACGTCCGCCGTCGATGCCAGGGAAGGGGAGTTGAGTGACTTTTCTAATCGATTAGAGCCTTGCTAGCGTCGAACTCGACCGCTGCACACCACCCCGGAGGACGAGCGACATGACCAGCCCGTACGAGCGCCTGTTCGTCAGGAAGATGCCGAACTGCCTCGCCGACCTCGTCAACGAGGGGTCCGACAACGGCGTCCCGGATCCGGACAACGTGGGCGAGGCGCTCGCCCTCATGCGGTCCCAGGAGGTCCCGGAGAGCAAGGTCCACCTGACCTACACGTGGATCAACCCGAGCGACGAGCCCGCGCTGTGGGTCAAGGAGCACGTGCACGACTACGACGAAGTCCTGATCTGGCACGGGAACGACCCCGAGAACGTGGACGACCTCGGCGCGGAGATCTACTTCGACATCGAGGGCATCCGGCACACCGTCACCACCAGCGGCTCGGTGTACATCCCGGCGGGCGTCCGCCACTGCCCGCTCGGCTTCACCCGCGTCGACCGCCCGTTCCGGTTCAGCGCGCTGTCGCTGAGCCCGAACTACGGCTCCGAGGTGGACGCGCCCAAGCCGTAAGGCCCGCCCGGCACGCCTCAGCCCCGCCGTCCGCCCTCGGCGGGGCTCACCGCGTCACGCGGTCGGGTCGCACCCGCACGTCACGCCGATGCTCAGCGCGCCGTCCAGCACCACCGGCACGGCGTTCCCGCCTTCGTACGCCGTCTCGTCCAGGGCGTCGAACGCGCGGACCGCGAACCGCTCGAACGGCAGGCTGACGGTGGTGAGCGGGAAGCTGCCCAGCCGCGCCTCGCGGACGCCGTCGAACCCCACGACCGCCAGGTCCTCGGGCACCCGCAAGCCCAGGCTCGTCGCCGTGCGGATGGTGACGAGGGCCTGCTCGTCGGTCGTGGCGTAGATGGCCCGGGGCCGGTCCGGGCTCTCGATGACCCGCCGCACCACCCGCCCCGCCTCGACCCGGTCGAACGGGGCCCGCACCAGCCGGCCCCCGGTGGGCAGCCCGGCGTCCCGCATCGCCTGCCGCCAGCCGCCCTCGCGGCCCCGCGCCGGTCCGGCCTCGATCTCGCCGGCGATGCACACGACGTCGTCGTAGCCGTGCCCCAGCAGGTGCTCCACGACCAGCTTCGCGCCCTGGAAGTCGTTGAACGTGACGCTGGGCGAGGTGGTGTCGGGGGCGGCCCACTGGAGGTAGACGCGCGGGGTCTCGTCGTTGTGGCGCGGCGGTTCTCCGGTGGTCACGAAGATCCCGCGCGGGCGCAGCTCCGAGAACGCCTCGCCGTACTCGTCGCCGAGCGAGGACCCGTAGCCGGTGTTGCCGAGCAGCGTCAGCAGCCCCCGGCGACGCCCCTCCGCCTCGACGCAGCGGGAGAGTTCGCCGTAGAAGGCGTTCGCGGTGTCCGGCACGAGCAGGCCGATGAGGTTGGACCGGCCGCCGCTCAACGCGCCGGCCAGCGGGTTGCGCCGGTAGCCGAGCATCCGGATGGCTTCCTCGACCTTGATCCGGGTCTTGTCCGAGACCGGCCGGGGCCCGCCGTTGAGCACGTAGCTCACGACGGCGGTCGACGTCCCGGCCAGGCGTCCGACGTCGAGGAGGGTGGGCCTGCGCGACGACTTCCTGCCTCCCACGCTCCGCTCCCCGTCCCGGCCGCCTGCGACGTGGCCACGCCGCTACTTTAGAGCAACCGCACCGGGCCGCGAGACGATCGCGGGACGGGGGCGGAGGGTCGCGACCCGACGGGCGTCAGGTCGGGATGAGGTCGGCCACGATCGGCTGGAGCTTGCGGCCCGCCGGCGACGTCCAGTGGCGGGCCAGGGTCGTCAGGATCAGGTTGGTGGTGGTGATCGCCGCCCCCGCCGCCGCCATCCGGCGCAGGGCGATGTCGTCGGCCTGCGCGGTGGTCGAGCCGCCCGCGTCCGCGACGACCTCCACCCGGTAGCCGGCGTCGAGCGCCGTCAGCGTCGGGTGGACGGTGCACACGTCGTTGGTGACCCCCGCGACGATCAGGTCACGTCGACCCGTCGCCGCCACGGCCGCCGCGAACTCCGGGTCCTCCATGGCGTCGACCGCTCCCGAACGCCGGATCCGGGCGGCGTACTCCTCCGGCGCGACCGCCTCGAACTCCGCCGCCAACGGTCCCTGGACCTGGTCCTCCAGCGACGTGGTCAGCACCAGCGGCAGGTCGAGCGCCTTGGCCGCCTTCGCGAGCGCCAGCGCGTTCGCCTTGAGCAGCGCCAGGTCCGTCGAGCCGACCCAGCCCATCGTGCCGACCTGGTGGTCGATGAGCACGACGGCACTGCTCCCGGGCGTGAACAACCGGACAGCCACGACTCCCCCTTCGTTAGGCGACGTCCCCGACGCTACGAGCACGGCGGCACGGGCGCATCGGCCCGATTGCCGTGAACGTGTCCCTTTTCCGCGCCCACCCCTGTCGGACCCGGAACGCGCTGGACGCGACCCCGGTCTCCCCGGCGAACGCCGTCGAGAACTGCGCGGCGCGGCCGCACGCCGGTCGAGGTGTCCGACATGAACTCGATCGCCTGCCGCACACGGAAGTCCTCCGCGCCGACGCGCTCCGGGACCACGCCGCCGCCGTAGTGGCTGAGCAGTAGTGGCTGAGCAGGTGCGCCGACAGGAACGCGGTGGAACTCTGCGCCTACAACTCGTCCACGCCCGTCGCCGGCGCGTGGACCAACCCGTCGAGAACGACCCGCACCACCCGGTCCTCGCACAGCACCGGCTCGCTCCACGTGACCGGCCGGCGGCGGCGCAACTCGTCGGCCACCCGCCCGAACTCGGCCGCAGGCAGGGCCACCAGCACCATCTCCCGGATCCCGTGGCCGGCTCCGGCCCAGTCGTGGCCCAGCGACGCGCCCGCCGGCACCGGCCACACCTCCCCCGGCGCGAGCTGCGCGGACCGCCGCACCGGACCGCCGCACCGGGCCGTCGGGCCGGCGCACCGCGAGGTTTCCCCGCGACACCAGCATGATGCGGGGGTGCGGCACGGCGTCGAGGTCCACCCGGCCGGCCGGGTCACGCCGCCGGCCGACCCGGACCAGCACCGATTCCCAGCCCGCGTCCCGGGCGCTGCACCGCCGGGGCGCGCACCGCCCGTCGCGGTCGGCACGGCGGTCCGGCTCCGCCGCGACGAAGGGCTGCGGCCCCGAGGTCGGCCGATCGGACATCGGGCTCAGTTCCTCGCGGGTGCGGACAGCGCGGCGAACCACGGGTTCCGCGCGGTGGCCGGGTCGGCTTCCGGGGCGACCGGCACCGGGCGGTGGCGGAGGACCTCGATCCCGGCGGCGCGTGCGGCGGCGAGGTCGGCGTCCGTGCCGCCGACGAACGCGCACGACGACGCCGGCACGGCCCGCTCGTGCACCGCCAGGGTGATCAGGTCCGGGGCAGGCGGCAGACCGGCCGGGTCCGGCCCGGCCCGGCCGACCACGTGGTGGATCTGGTCGACCAACCCGTGCAGCACCAGGAACGCCCGGACGGCCTCGGCGTCCAGCGACGTCACCGCGGTCACCCGGGTCCCCGCCGCGACGATCGCGGTCAGCGCCCGCGCGACGCCGGGCGCGACCCGGGCGAAGGCCACCTGCCCGTACTCGATCCGGCACAGCTGCGCGTACACCGCGCGGGCCGTCGCCGGGCCGATCGTCGCCGCGTGGGCCAGCACCACGAACGGGTCGTCGGTCCGGGCGACCGCGCGCGGTAACGCACCGTCCTCCACCATCACCCGCAGCCGTCGGCCGACCCCCTCCGCCGACGGCAGTACCGCGATCGGCCCGTCGAACCCCACCAGCACGTGATCCCGTTCCACCAGCAGCTTCTCGGCTCGCACAACGCCACCTCCCGGTTGTCGCCACCACCCAGGATGCCCGTGCGCCGCGCGCCCCGTCGTCACCCGGTGTCGCGAGCCCGCCGGGCCGGCGCGCCACCCCGTGACCGGCCCTCGACCATCCGGCGGAACCGGTCCCGAGGGCTCGGCGCGGGCGGCCGACACAGCCGTCAACTGACAACGGGTTCGCAAGCCGTGCTGGGCGTTTGACGGCAGTTAGCGTGTGTGGATCAACACTTCGGAGGTGGCATGTATCACACACGGGTTCGTCGTAGGCACAGGCGCACTGTGCTCGTGGTGGCCGCGCTGTTCTCGGTCACCGCGCTGACCGCGGGCAACGCGGGCGCGCTCGCCGCCCCTCCGGACACGCCGGAGCACCCCTGGCAGTACGACCACTGGCCCCAGCAGCAGCCGTGGCAGCAGACCCGGGACACCGCGCGCGTGGCGGCGCAGGCCGGGTTCCCGGGCCCGATCGACCCGCAGGACTGGGTCAACCCCGACCACATGACGTGGGAGCGGGACTACAAGAAGATCCCCGGCACCAACTGGGCGGACCCGTCGGCCAAGGGATCGGTCCGCACGTTCAAGGGCGCGCTGGTGCTGTTGGACTACCCGAACCAGCCGTTCGTGGTGACGCAGCCCCGGGCGTCGACCGTGTTCGGCAACCCCAGCGCCGAAGCCCACGACATCCCGCGCGACCAGGTGGCGTCGTTCTACCGGGACTTCCTCAACAAGCCGGGCACGCTCAACCACGGGCACACCGTGCACGAGTACTGGATGGAGGACTCCGGCGGGCGCTACGGCGTCGACCTGGCCTCGTTCGGCCCGTACACCATGCCGGGCAAGGACCACGAGTACGCGATGGAGTTCCAGGGGCCGGCGGACTGCCCGTCCGGCGACCGGTGCGACCGCGACATCCGCACCGACGGCCGGGCGGCGTGGGTCGCCGACGTCGGCGCGCAGGTCCCCGCCGGGTTCGACTTCGTCTACTTCCTGTCCGCCGGCCAGGACGAGTCGGGCACGTGGCAGGAGTTCGGGATGATGAAGTTCCCGACCAAGGAGGACGTGCCCGACGCGTTCGGCCCGCCCGACCCGAACCTGCCGAACTGGTCGCGCACCCGGTACGTCGACTGGACGTCGTGGGCGGCGGGCTCCAGCATCTGGCCCAACGCCGGCGGCGGGTCGTCGACCCAGGCGGAGAGTTCCGGCCAGGGCGTGTACGCGCACGAACTGAGCCACCTGCTGGGCATCGGCGACAACTACAACAACCCGTACTCCAACCCGCCGCGCCGCGACTACAGCGGGATCTGGGACATGCTCTCGCGCGGTTCGTTCAACGGCCCCGGCGGGCCGCACTCGCGCTGGACGATCCCGGCCACGGCGGGCGCGTCGATGGGCGCGCAGCACGTGCTGCGCAACAAGATCAAGCTCGGCATCGTCGACGAGCGCAACGTGCTGCGGCTGTCCCGCGAAGCGCTGGACGACTCCGGCCTGGTCGTCGCCAAGGTGACCGCGCGGACCGTCCAACCCGGACCCAAGGGGCTCACCGGCGTCAACGTCGCGCTCGGCACCGGCGACCTGGCCCCCGCGTGCGACATCCGCACGAACCCGTTCTGCGACGGGGGCGGCTACCAGAACTACACGGTCGAGGTCGTGGACCGGATGGGCGTGGACTCGTTCACGCCGGACGCGGGCGTGCTGCTGTCCAAGACCAAGAACGAGGACCGCGCGCCGTTCGTGTGGGTGGTCGACGCCAACCCGCAGGACATCGGGATGACCGACTACGTCCTGCCGGACGGCCGCAAGGTGCCCATCACGGTCGGCGACTACCGGCAGCTGTCGGACGCCCTGTTCCACGCCGGCACGAACTCGGGCAGCGAGTACGAGTACGTCGACCAGGCCAACCGGCTGCACTTCTACGTGCTGGACGTGAAGCGCGACGGCCAGGGCGTCCTGTCCTACACGGTCGCGATCCGGTCGCTGGACGGCGCGGGCCCGCAGCGGCGTGGCGTGCAGGTGCTGCCCACCGCCGGGCGCACCGGCCGCGACGGCGTGGCGACGTGCGAGTTCCCGCTGTTCAACACCGGACGCGGGAAGGCCCCGGCCGGGCAGCACCCGGAGGACGTCGCCCAGTACCTCGACAGCGACGTCTACCGGCTCTCCGCTGCGGCGGAGGGCGCGGGCTGGTCGGTCTCGGTGCCCAACGCGCTGGCCACGGCCAAGTTCGGCCGCCAGGTGCAGGTGCCGGTGCACGCCAAGCGGGACGGCGGGCCGCTGCTGACCAAGGTGACCCTCAAGGCCACCTCGGAAAGCGACCCGTCCAAGACGGCGACCGGCACCTGCGTGGTGCTCGGCCGCTGACCGTCGTTCGAGCAGAACGCTGTCCGAGGGGCCCGACCGGTGTTGTGCGGTCGGGCCCCTCGCCCGTTCGAAGGACGCCACGGCGGAACCGACGTGCCCCGGGAGGGCCGGGGCGACCCCGCCCAGGTACGGCCGTCCGCACCCGAGCGGGCTGGGATCGAAGTCGGACGACAGGAGTCGTCGCCCACCCACTCGGCGTGGCCGTTGCCGGACAACGACGACACCGGGACGGACGGCGCGCTCAAGGTCGGGATCGCCGGCTGTTCCGGTGGTCGGGACGGTGCCATGGTCGTTCCACGAGGTCAGCGCGCGGACCAGACTTGTTCGCCGCCTACCCAGGTGGCCAGGACGGGGATGGCGGCGATGGTGTGCGGGTCGACGGTGAGCGGGTCGTTGCCGAGCACGGTGAAGTCGGCCAGGTAGCCGGGTGCCAGCCGGCCCTTCACCGCGGCTTCGTCGGCTGCTTCGGCGGCGCCGACCGTGTAGAGGTGTAGTGCTTCGCGTGCGGAGATCCGCTGGTTCGCGCCGAGCACCTCTCCCTCGGTGGTGGTCCGGGTGACGCAGCTCTGGATGCCGAGCAGCGGATCGGGTGGGGCGCACGGGTAGTCCGACGACCCCGCCACGGTGATGCCGGCGTCGAGCAGCCAGCGGTGGGCGAACATGCGGTCCAGCCGGTGTTCGCCGTACCAGCCGGGGAGCTTGTCGCCGTGGAACGCGATGTAGCTGCCGAACGGCACCACGATGGCGTCCGCTCGTTTGATGCGCCGGACGATGTCCTCGGTCACGACCGTGCAGTGCTCGATGCGGTGCCGCAGGTGTGGTCGCGGGTCTTCGGCCTGGGCCTGCTCGAAGGCGTCCAGCAGCAGGGAGATGGCCCGGTCGCCGTTGGCGTGGACGGCGATGCGGGTGTCGGCCGCGTGCACGGCGCGGACCGCCTCGGTCAGCTCCGGGGCGCTGACGACCTGCTGGCCGTGGTCGTGCGGGCGGCCTTCGTAGGGGTGGTCCAGCAGGGCCGTGCCACCGCCGATCGCACCGTCCACGAACGCCTTCACGCCGTTGATCCGCAGCCGGGTGCCGCCGAACCCGCTGCGCACCCCGAGGTTGCGCAGCGCGTCGAAGTGGGGGTGGGCGACCATCAGGTTGATCCGCACCGGCAACGGCCCGGACTCCTCGGCCCGCTGGTAGAGCCGGATGTCGTCCGGGCCGGCGAGCAGGTCGCCCGCCGAGGTGATTCCGACGGCGTTGAGCGAGGTCAGCACGTGGTCGAGCGAGCGCTGTCGCTCGTCGGGGCTGCCCGGCGGGATGATGGACTGCCCCCCACGTGCCATCGACGCGACGGCGTAGTCGAACAGCACCTGCTCGTACAGGATCCCGTTGAGGTGTCCGGCGGCATCACGGCCCAGGCCGCCACCGGGCGGGTCGACGGAGTCGTCGGTGAGGCCACCGGCGGCCAGGGCCGCCGAGTTGGCCACCGCCCAGTGGGCGGCGATGTGGATGACCAGCACCGGGTGGTCGGGGCAGATCCGGTCCAGGTCGTGGCGGTCGAGGACGTGCCCGCCGGTGGTCTTGGCGTGGTCGTAGCGGGACGCGCGGATCCAGCCGCCTGCGGGCGTGCGGGCCGCCTGCGCGCGCAGCGCGGCGGTCAGCGCTTCACTCGTGGCGACCTTGTCCGGCGACAGGTCGAGGTGCAGGGCGTCCTCGGCGACCATGGACGGGTGCATGTGGGCGTCGTGGAGGCCGGGGACGACCACCGCGTCGCCGAGGTCGACGTGGACGGCGTCGGGGAACCGCGCGGCCAACTCGTCCCGCCCGCCCACGGCGACGATCCGGTCGCCCAGGCACACCAGGGCCTGCGTCCGGTCGCCGGGGTGGTCGGCGGCGGTCATCGTGACCAGCCGGCGGGCGGTGATCAGCCGAAGCGGGTGCTCGATGTGCGCTTCCTGAGCCATGAGGGCCTTCCGTCGGGGTTCGCGGGTCGGCGTTGCGTTCCCCTCGGATCCTGCCTCGACCCGGCCGGTCCTGCCGCGATCTCGCCCGGCACCACCGGAATTGCCGCTTCGTGCGCCGCCGGTGCGGCGTGCGTGCCCTCGGCGGGAGTCGAACCCGCATCTCCGCCTTCGGAGGACGGTGTCGTGTTCCGTTGGACCACGAGGGCTCGGCCGGTGTCGTGCTGCTCCCGGTCCAGGGCTCGAACCTGGCCGAACGGATCCAAAGTCCGCCGTGCTGCCGACTACACCAACCGGGATCGTGCGCGTCGTGGATCGACGTGCGGGCTGCCGGACCTGCCCGGTGCCCCTGTCGGATGCCCGCGAGTCGAACGCGGTGACTCCTGATCCCGAATCAGGTGGGGTCGCCATGCCCCTCGCACCCGGAACCGCCCGCGTGGGGCGGACCGTGCCCGCGAAGGGCACGGTGGAGCGGCCGGCGGGCATCGAACCCGCTTCTCCGGTGTGGCACACCGACGTGTCCGCCCAGTTCACCACGGCCGCACAACGCCGCCGCCCGCAGCCGGGCGGTCGGCGGGTGCCCGGCGGTCAGCCGACCGGCCGGGCACAGCACGAAAAATCTGTTCCGCTGTGGAGTTGTCGAAAAGCACGCCGGCACCGCCGGGCCTGGCCGACGCCGGAACGGAATACCGGTGAACAATTCCCGGGTGCGTTCCGGAAATACGAGAAGCCGCCCGGGTCGGGTGTTCCGACGGGCGGCTCCGGATCGTTGCGACCTGACCTGGATCAGGGCGAGGCAACCACCTGGAGCAGCGGGTTCGCGGGCCGGAACGCCGCCGGCGCGGGCCGGGTACCGAGCGGACCGGCGGTCGCGTGTTGCCGCGATTGCCGTGCGCCTCGCCTACCTTCGACCGCCATGACCCGCACCTTTCGTTCCGCGTTGTGATTGAAGTATGCGCACCACCCGCGCGGCCCGCAATCCTTTATCGAACCGTCTTCACCGGTCGGGGCGGACGTCCCCCGGATAGGCGACTTGTGCCGACGCGAGCGTCGGCCGCGCACCTCGACGATCGGTCCGTGCGGGCCTCGCGTCGACGCGGGGCGGGCTCCACCGCCGACGTCGCAGAGAGGACCCGTCACCATGACGTCCCCCGCCACCGGCCGGCCACGACCGCGCCCGCGACTCCTCTGGGCGCTGATGGCGCTGCCCGCTGCGGCCGTCGCCGTCGTCGTGGCGATCCCCTACCTGACCGGTGACACGGCGGGCAGCCGGATTCCGCTCGACCCGGACATCGCGTTGCACTACCTGGTCGTCGCGAGCCACGCGGTCCCCGGTTGCGCGGTGCTGCTGATCGGCCCGTTCCAGTTCGCCGCCCGGCTGCGGGCGCGCCGTCCGGACCTGCACCGCCTGTTCGGCCGCATCTACCTGGTCGGCGTGCTGTTCGCCGCGGTGACGGCGGTACTGGCTGCGACGTTCTCGGTCAGCGGCTTCTCGGCGCGGGTCGGGTTCTACGTGATCTCCGCCGCCTGGGTGTACACGCTGGTCAAGGCGTACCTGGCGATCCGCCGGCACGAGGTCGGGCTGCACCGGCTCTGGATGGTCCGGAACTTCGCGCTCACGTTCGGGGCGGTCGCGCTGCGGGTGCTGCTGGCACTCGGACTGCTGTTGCGGCAGCAGTTCCCGTCGATCTCGTTCGAGGCCGTGTACGACACGAGCGTGTGGGGCGGGGTGCTGTTGTGCACCCTCGTGGCGGAGTACTTCATCAGCCACCGGATCGTCGAGAAGGCCGTGGCCCGGCGCGGGTCGGCGACGTGAACGCGGCGCACGCTCCACAGTGGACGTGAAAGTCGCACGGGTTCTTGGCCGTACATCACCGGATCGTGCGATGGCGGCTGCGCCGGTCGAGTGACAGTTGGGCTCGCTGCCCGCACCGGGTGCCCTCGACCGGCCCAGCGGCACCCCCGGCTTCCGCGTGATTGCCCGCCGGGGGGCGGTGGCCAACACTGGCCACCATGGCTTGCCCGAGTTCCGCTCTGGCCCGAGTCGGCGTCGTGGTCGCGACGATGTCCCTGCTGACCCCCGTCCCCGCTTCGGCGGCGACTCCCCAGCAGGCCGCGGTCCCCGCCTACTGGAGCCCCGCCGACCCCGACGGACTGACCACGTTCCGCCGCCTGGCGCAGAACCGGCCCACCACCGGCCTGGTGGTCCTCAACGGCAGCCTGAGCAGACCGCAGGCGCCGTTCTCGCCGGAGTGGGCCGAGGCGATCGAGGCGGTGCACGACTCGGGCGCGCGGGTGCTGGTCTACGTCGACACCGGGTACTTCGGCTTCGACCTGGGCCAGGGCGCGCACCCGACCCGCGGCGGCGAGACCTCGGCCGAGGCGTGGGACGCGCAGATCCGGCGCGACATCGACGAGTGGTACGCGCTCTACGCCGGGTACGGTGTGGACGGCGTTTTCCTCGACCAGGTCCTGCACGTCTGCGGCCCGGACGACGAGTACGTCGCCCGCTACGCCGCGATCCGCGACCACCTCCACGCCACGCACCCGCACGCCCGCGTCGCGATCAACCCCGGCACGGGCACCGACCAGTGCTACGACGCGGTGGCCGACACCATCCTGTCGTTCGAGGGCGACCAGGCGTCGTACCTGGCGTACGTGCCACCCGCGTGGGAATCGGCGCACCCCGGCCGGGAGAAGTTCTGGCACCTGGTCTACAACGTGCCCACCGCCTCGGACATGGCCACCGTCGTGGCCCGCAGCAAGGCCGGCGGCGCGGACTACGTCTACGTCACCGACCGCCCGTTCAGTCCGTCCACCTGGGACTTCCTCACCTCCTACTGGGACGAAGAACTCGGCGCGATCGCCGGTGTGGTGGACACGACGCCGCCGGCCGCCCCGCGCGGGCTCACCGCCGCGGCCACCTCCGGCCAGGTCGTGCTGCGCTGGCGGCCCGCGTCGGACAACGTGGCGGTGGCCGACTACGAGGTGCTGCGCGACGGCGAGCCGGCGGGCACCACCTACGACAACGCCTTCACCGCCGCCGACCTCCAGCCGGGCACCACCTACTCGTTCACCGTCCGCGCGCGTGACGTGGCCGGGAACGCGTCCGCGCCCAGCGCACCGGTCACCGCCACCACGCCGGCGGCGGCCGTGCTGGAGCCGAGCGCGTGCCTGGGGCCGACGACCGCGCGGTACCGGGCGAGCTTCACCCGGGACTTCCCGCACCGCCGGGTGTTCATCGACGCCGACGACGACCCGTCGACCGGCTGGGCGCTGCCGCCGGGGCTGCCCTCCGGGGCGGATCACCTGATCGAGAACGACGTGCTGTTCCGCTACACCGGTCCGGGCTGGGCGTGGGAGCCGGTCGCCGACGTCGTGCCGGAGCAGGACGGGTCGGTGGTCACCTGGCGGGTGCCCACCGCCGCGTTCGGCGTTTCGCCGGCGAGCACGCAGGTCCTGGTGTTCAACGGCAACGACGGGCAGGACGAGTTCAGCGCCGTGGTCACCGCGCACCTCGGTGCGGAGGAGTGCGCCTGAGCCGCCGGTCCCGGCGGTGCGGCTCAGAGCGTCGGCACCACCATGGGCGTGCCGGTGACGGGGTCGGGGACGACGAGGCTGGGCAGGTCGAAGACCTCCTTCATCAGCCCGCTGTCCACGACCTCGGACGGCGCGCCCTCGGCGACGACCCGGCCGTCCTTCATCGCGACCAGGTGGTCGGCGTAGCGGGACGCCTGGTTGATGTCGTGCAGCACGGCGACCACCGTGCGCCCCTCGTCGCGCAGCCCGGCCAGCAGCGACAGCAGCTGGTACTGGTGGGTGATGTCGAGGAACGACGTCGGCTCGTCCAGCAGCAGGTGGGAGGTGTCCTGGGCGAGCACCATGGCCACCCACACCCGCTGCCGCTGTCCCCCGGACAGCTCCCGCACCGGCCGGTCGGCCAGGTCGGCGACGCCCGCGACGCGCATCGCCCCGGACACCGCCGCCGCGTCCTCGGGCGACCACGACGACAGCAGCGACTGGTGCGGGAACCGGCCGCGCGCCACCAGCTGCCGCACCCGGATGTCCTCGGGCGCGACGGGTTCCTGCGGCAGGAAGCCCAGCCGGCGGGCGAGCGCCTTGCTCAGGTAGGAACCGATTTCGCGGTCGTCGAAGACCACCGAGCCCGCGGTGGGGCGCAGCAGCCGGACGAACGCGCGCAGCAGCGTCGACTTGCCGCAGGCGTTCGGGCCGACGATGGCGGTGAAGGCACCGTCCGGGATGTCGACGGCGAGCCGCGTGGACACCACGCGGTCGCCGTAGCGCAACGTCACGTCCCGGGCGGACAAGAGCGCGGTCACCTGCGTCGGACCTCCTTGGCGAGCAGCCACATCAGGTAGCAGCCGCCGATCGCGGTGCTGATCACACCGACCGGGAGCGCGACCGGCGCGAGCAGCACCTGCGCGACCAGGTCGGCGCCCGGCAACAGGACCGCGCCGGTGAGCGCGGCGGGGAGCAGGGGGGTGCCGGGCGCGCCGGCGAGCCGGCGGCCGATCTGCGGCGCGGCGAGCGCGATGAACGCGATCGGCCCGGCCACGGCGGTCACCGTCGCCGTGCAGCCGACGCCGATGAGCACCAGCCGCAGCCGCAGGGGTTCCAGCCGGACGCCGGTGGTCACCGCGACGTCCGGGCCGAGCGCCGCCTGCTGCCCGGCCCGCGACTGGACGGCCAGCAGCGCCAGCAGCACGGCGATGATCGCGAACGGGATGGTCACGTCCGCCCAGTCCACGCCGTTGAGCGAGCCCGCGCTCCACCCGACGGCCGCGATCGCGACCTCCAGTTCGGCGCGCAGCACGATCCACGAGTTGAGGGCGGTGAGCGTGGCGTTGACGGCGATGCCGATCACCACCAGTCGCAACCCGGACACCCCGCCGCCCAGCGACAGCAGGTACACCGCGGCTGCGGTGAGCACGCCGCCCAGCACGGAGCTGAACGCGAGTTGCGCGGGCGAGCCGGACAGCACCGTGATCGCGATCAGCGCGCCGGTGTAGGCGCCCGCGTCGAGCCCGATCACGTCGGGGCTGCCCATCGGGTTGCGGGTGATGTTCTGGAAGACCGCGCCCGCCGCGCCGAGGGCCGCGCCGAACACCACGGCGGCGGCGACGCGCGGCAGCCGCCACTCGCGGATCACCACGTTCGAGCCGCCGCGCGCGCCGGTCAGCGCGTCGAACACCTTCGCCGGGCTCGCCCACGTCGGGCCGTAGCACAGCCCGACCAGCCCGAGGCCGACGACCACCAGCGCCAGCACCGCCACCAGGACCAGCGTCCGGCGCTCGACCAGCATCGACACCCGGCCCGCGCGCAAGACCAGCGCGGCCGGCCCGGAGGCTCGCTCGGAAGTCTTCACAGGGCCGCCGCCCCGTACCGCCGCACGGCCCACACCAGCACCGGGCCGCCCAGGAACGCGGTCACGATCGCCACCGGCACCTCGCCGGTCGGCAGCAGGACCCGCGACCCGATGTCGGACACCAGCAGCAGCACCGGCCCGAGCACGACGGCGAACGCCATCGCCCACGGCACGGACGCCCCGGCCAGCCGCCGCGCCACGTGCGGCACCATCAGGCCGACGAACAGGATGGGCCCGGCGATCGCCGTCGCGGTGCCGGCCAGCACGGTGATCAGCACCAGCGCGGCGACCCGCACCCGGTCGACGTTCGCGCCGAGCCCGTGCGCGGTGCTCTCGCCCAGCGCGATCACGTCCAACTGCCGGCTCAGCAGCAACGCGCCGAGCACCGCGCCGGCGATCACCAGCAGCGGCAGCGCGTCGAGCGACTGCTCGCGGCCGGCCAGCGAACCGACCGCCCAGAAACGGTACTTGTCGAACACCTCGGGGATCATCAGGCGCAGCCCCAGGGCCACGCCCGCCAGCACCGAGCTGAGCGCCACGCCGGTCAGCACCAGGCGCAGCGGGGAACCCCGGCCGACCGAGTACACCAGCAGCGTCGCGACGACCGCGCCGAGCACGGCCACCACCAGCTCGGCCGGCGCCGACGCGGTCACGCCCAGCGCCGAGCCGAGGGTGATCGCGAAGCCCGAGCCCGCCGTCACGCCCAGCACGCCCGGCTCGGCCAGCGGGTTGCGGGACAGCACCTGCACCAGCACGCCCGCCGCGGCGAGCGCGGCGCCCGCGCCGAGGGCCAGGACGGCACGCGGCACCCGGATGTCGCGGACCACGACGTGGTCGCTCGACCCGTCGAAGGCGAACAGCGCCCGGACGACGTCGGCGGGTGGGATCGCGTGCGCGCCGACGCCGACGCTGACCACCGCCACGACGGCCAGCACGGCCAGGGCGGTGATCAGCACGGCGGTCAGCGCGCCCGGTCCTCGGCGCGCGGCCGTCACTTCGCCAGCAACGGCGCGAACGCCACGTCCGCCGCGTCGAGGGTCTTCATCGCCGACCGGTAGGTGGCGGCCTCGGTGTAGCGCAGCGGGAACACCTTGCCCGCCTTCACCGCCGGCAGGTCCTTCCACAGCGGCGAGTCGAGCACGTACTGGACCGGCGGCGGCACCGAGCCGTCCGGCTTGACCGAGTAGGTGATCGCGGTCGCCTCGGCGAAGGCGGTCGGCAGTTCCTCGATCGACGGGTACTCGCTGACCGCGGCCGAGCCGTTGCCCTTGACCTTCACCTGGCCGTAGTACTCCGCGCCCAGGTCCTCGGCGATGTTGGTGCCCCAGGAGCCGTTGAACTCGCGCTGGAAGTTGCCCTTGGCGACCTCGCCGTACGCGCCCACGTGGGCCAGCTTCAGGCCGGGCAGCACGGCGGCGTACTTCTCGGTCAGCTTGGCGGACTTGGCCTGGTACTCGTCGCGGACGGCGTCGAACTGCTTGAGCGTCCCGGCGGCGTCGGCCTGCTTGCGCGACAGCTCGCGCCACATCGACGGCACCGACGGGCCGATCGCCACCACCGGGGCGATGTCCTGCAACCGCTTGAGGTCGATGTCGGCCAGCACCGGCTTGGGCACGCCGATGATGATCAGGTCGGGGTCGGCCTGCGCGATCGCCTCGTAGTTCGTCTCGGCGGCGGTCTCGCCCGCGATCTTCGGCGTCTCGTCGTAGCGCTTGCGGTCCTCGTCGCTCATCAGGGGGACGCCGCGCTGCCAGGTCGAGATCCCGACCAGCGGCGCGTCCGCCTCCAGCATCGCGGGCACGGCGTAGCCGGTGGCCACGACGCGCTTGGGCGAGACCGGGATGGTGACCTCGCCGTTGTCGGCGGCGAACACCCGGGTCTGCGCCTCGGCCGCGGGGGCGCTGTCGGTGCCGGCGGAGGAGCCGCAGCCGGTCGCGACGGCGAGGGAGAGCACGAGCGCGCCGACGAGTCGGGGGGATCTGGCGATGGACATGCGTGTTTCCTTGCTGTTGCGGTGCTTTCGGGGGGTCTAGTGGTCGGCGTGGTCGTGGTCGCCGTGGTCGTCGTCGTCGAAGTCCTCGACACCGCGCTTCCAGTAGCCGGTGATGTCGTGGTCCTTCCTGCCCAGACCGAGGTCGTCGCGGACCCAGCGGCGCAGCGGCTTGATCGAGCCCGCCTCGCCCGCGACCCAGACGTAGAGCCGGATCCCCTCGGGGACGGCCACCTCGCGCACGGCGTCGGCCAGGGCGGTGGTCGTGCCGGGCGGGACGTCGCCCCGGTGCAGCCAGCGCACCTCGACGTGCTCCGGCGCGTCCAGCGGGATCTCCTCGTCGGGGCCCGCGACCTCGATGAACGCCCACCCGGCCGCGTCGCGCGGCAGCTCCTCCAGCCACCGGGCGAGCGCGGGCAGCGCGGTGATGTCGCCCGCGAGCAGGTAGCGGTCGTAGTTGTGCGGCACGATCAGCCCGCCGGGCGGGCCCGCGACGTGCACGGTGTCGCCGGGCCGGGCGGCGTTCGCCCACTCCGAGCCGAGGCCGCCGGCGTGCAGCGCGACGTCGATGTCCAGTTCGCCGGTCGCCGGGTCGTAGCGGCGCACGGTGTACTCGCGGGAGACCGGCAGGGGCTTGGGCCAGCGCAGCATCAGGCCGTCGCGCTCGGGCAGGCGCAGCACGCCTTCCTCGTCCGGGAACAGGAGCTTCACGTGCTCGTCGGGCGCGTGGGCCTGGAAGTCCTCGGTGCCGGGGCGGCCGAGCGTGACGCGCAGCAGCCCGGAGCCGACCGTCGCGGTGCGCACGACGGTGGCTTCGCGCACGTGGATCGGGTAGCCGACCTTCTCCGCGACGTCCCCGGCGCGCACCTCGGCGATGCGCTCCAGGTGCCGGTCGCGGTGGTCGGTGCGCGGGGCCGTCACGCCGACTCCCGGGCGGTCCGGGCGCGGTCGGTGGTGGACATGCTCAACTCGGTGCTCCTGTGCGCATCGGGGAGGGCGTGGTGGTGACTTCGCCGCGCCACGGCACGACACCCGCCGACCCGAGGTCGGCACCGGTGATCAGCACTGGCCGGAACAACCCGAAGTTCCCTTTCCACACCAAGGAAAACGCTGCCACGCGGTCGACGGGCACCCGCGGGTGCGACAACGCGACACCCGGACGCCGACGACCGAATACTTAGCTGAAGCTAACCTAAGTGTCCGGTTCGGGTCCAGCACCACGCTGCCCGATTTCGTGACATAACCCACCCGTCGGCGGTGATCAACCGGAAGCGGGCCGTGACGGCACGGACCTCGCCGTCCACTTCGGACTCCCCCGCCGCCCGGCGACCGACCGGCGACCGCACCCCGGACCCCGGCGGGGTGCGCCGCCGCCGGCCCGCGATCGCGTTCGCCGAACCCGTTCGGCGGAGCAGCGCCGAATTGTCCGCCCGGAATGGGGCCGGACGGGCGGGCTACGCTGGCGGGGCGGCCCATTTTGCCTCCTTTTCGGCGGCAGCCGGCCATTTCCGGTTCACGGCCGCACGGCGACGGGAAAACGCCATGAAAAACCTCGGCCCGACACGTTCGGTCTCGATCGTCCTCGACCCGGCCTGCGGGTGGTCGTTCATCGGCTACACCCGGTTCGCCCGCGCCGCCGCCCGCCGCCGCAGCGAGGGCGGCGCGGTGGCGGTGACCTTCCGCCCCTACCAGATCGACCCCGACGCGCCGGCGGTGGGCGAGCCGCTGCTCGACGTGCTGCGGCGCCGGTTCGGGCCGGGCGCGGCCCTGGACACGAAGGAGTTCACCGCCCTCGCGGCACGGGAAGGCGTGGTCCTGGACTACGCCCGCGCGGTGCACAGCAACACGTTCGAGGCGCACCGGCTCATCGCCACGGCCGCGCGCCAGGGCCTCGCCGAACGCGTGGTCGACCGGCTGTTCCACGCGCACTACAGCCACGGGCTGGACATCGGCGACCCCGGCACGCTGGCCGACCTCGCCGCCGGCTGCGGGGTCGGCACCGGCAACCAGGCCACCGCCTCGGAAATCCGCACGGCGCTCACCCACGTCCGGGCCAGCGGCGTGCGCAGCGTCCCGGTGTTCCGCTTCGAGGGCGGCCCGGAACTCGTCGGCGCGCAGCAGCAGGGGACGCTGCTCACCGCGTTGCGCGCGCAGACCCGACCGGTCGGCCGCCCGTGAGCGGGCCCGCCGGGCGGCGCGGGGAACGCCCCGCCGGAGGAAATCCCGGTGCTTTTCGCGGCGGATTCGACCGGGCGTCCGCGAACTCCTCCCGGAGTTTACCGCAATGGCCCAGTGGTTCGCCCGGTCGCGGCACTACGCTCGAATTCTGATGAGCGAGCTGAACCAGGCGGTCCCGGCGCGTTTTCCGCGACCGTACGACATCGCCGGAATCGACGAGACCGTCCACACCCGGGGTGCCGCGATCCTGGTGGACGCCTTCCCCGAGGATCTGCGCGCCCGCGCGGACGCGGAGATCGAGCGGTGGCTGGCCGAGCGCACCGACCCCGGCGCCGGGATCTCCCGGGGTCCCGGCGCGCTGCGCCTGCAGGCGCTGGTCAGCAAGCTCGGCTGCGCGCCGGAGTTGATCACCCAGCCGGACGTGCTGGCGTGGGCCCGGCGGATGCTGGCACCGCGCTGCACGCGGGTGCTGCTCAACTCCGCGGAGTACCTCGAACGCGAGCCCGAGCCGCCCAACGACCAGGAGATGTGGGGCAGCCACCGGGGCACCGACATGTGGCCGCCGGCCGCGCCTGCGCCGCACCCCGTGGCGGTGCACGCGATCGTCGCGCTGGTCCCGTTCACCAGGGGCAACGGCGGCGTCTGGTTCGCCGCGGACAGCCACCGGCTGCCCGTGGGCGAACGCCCCGACCCGCGTTCGCTGGTGCGCGCGGTCATGGGCGCGGGCGACGTGCTCCTGCTCCGGTCCGACGTGATCCACGGCGCGGGCACCAACGGCAGCACGCTGCGCCGGCGCGCGTTGTCCATCGGCTACCAGGTCGACTGGCTGCGCCCGGCGGAGAACAACACCCTCAACGTGCCGCCCGCGTACGCCGCCGGCCTGCCGGACGAGGTCCAGGAACTGCTCGGCTACGGCAACGACCCCGTGCTGGGCCGCTACGAGGAGGGGCCCGCGCGGACCGCGTTCGCCGGGATCCACGCGGACGCCCGGCCCGACGTCGGGGTGCCGGCCGGGTAGTCGGTGCGGCGGGGCGGGTCGCTACAGCCAGGCGGGCAGGGTCGGCAGGTCGGGGCGGTCGGCCCGGCCGGTCAGCCAGGCGGCGGCGACGTCCACCGGCAGGTCGACCCGGCGGGGCGTGCCGCGCCCCGCGATCTCGTGGGCGCCCTCGGGCGTCGCCACGACCAGGGCCGGGCCGTCGGCGCGGCCACCGCGCAGACCGGCGGCGTCCTCGACCAGCGCCCGGCAGAACGCGACGGGCAGGTCCGCGAACGTCACGCCGGTCCCCAGGTCGACGGCGTGCACGCACACCTCGCGGGCCCGCAGCCACGGCACCTCCCGCGCCCGCACCCCCCGACCGGTCGCGGTGACCACCGGTACCGCCCACGCCGCCTCGGGCAGCGCCGCCACGGCCGCCGCGAACTCCCGCGCGGTGCGCCGGACCCGGCCGCGCAACTCCGCCGCCGGACGGGCCGCGCCGGCGTCGATGTCCCCGGCGCGCTGCCCCGGCGAGGCGTACATCCGGCACTCGACCCCGGTGCGGGCCCAGGAGAGCAGCCTGCCCAGCGCCTCGGCGTTGGACGCCACGTGCGCGAGCAGGTGCCGCCTGGTCCAGCCGGGCAGGCCGCAGCGCTCGTCGAGTTCCGCGTCGGCCAGCCCGTCCACTGCGTCGAGCAGCAGCCCGGTGCCCTCCTCGACCCACGTCCCGGCGGTCACCCGGCGACCCGGCGGGCGGTGTTGGTCAGCCGGCCCAGCCCGTCGATCTCGGTCACCAGCACCGAGCCGTCCGCCAGGTAGCGCGGTGGCGTGCGGGCGTGGCCGACGCCGCCGGGCGTGCCGGTGGCGATCAGGTCGCCGGGGTTGAGCGTGATGATCCGGCTCAGGTAGCCGACCAGCGCGACCGGGTCGAAGACGAGGTCGGCGGTGTTCGCGGCCTGGACGGTCTCGCCGTCGACCGCGCAGCGCAGGTCCAGCGCCGGGCGCACCCCGCCGGGCAGCTCCTCCGGGGTGACCAGGTCCGGGCCCAGCGGTGTGGTGGCCTCGAAGGTCTTGCCCTGCAACCACTGCGGGGAGCGGTACTGCCAGTCCCGCATGGTCACGTCGTTGAGCACGGTGAACCCGGCGATCGCCGCCTCGGCGTCGGCCGGGCCGGCGCGGCGCGCGGTCGTGCCGATCACCACGGCGAGTTCGGCCTCCCAGTCGACCGCGCCGGACCCCTGGTCCAGGTCGATCGGGTCGGTCGGGCCGACCAGCGCCTCCGGGAACTTGGCGAACAGCGTCGGGTGCTCGGGCGGTTCGCGGCCCATCTCCAGGATGTGGCTGCGGTAGTTGAGGCCGACGCAGAAGATCTTGCCGGGGCGCGGCACCAGCGGCGCGCGGTCGGCGGTGGCCGCGTCGTGCCGGGGGCCGTCGGCCCGCGCGCGGTCGCGCCACCGGGGATCGGCGAGCAGCGCGCCGACGTCCGGCGCGTCGAGTTCGACGGCGGCGCCGTCCTCGACGCGGGCGGCGCGGGTGCCGTCCGGGGTGCGCAGGGTCGTGAGCCTCATGCGGGGTTCCCTTCCACCGCGACGCGGTCGGCGTGCAGCAGTTCGAAGATGGGGGTGTCGGCGAAGCGGAACAGGTCCAGCGCGGACTCGGCGGTGAAGCTCAGCGGGGCCCAGGAGGGCACCGCGACGAGGTCGCCCCGGCCCACCGGCCAACTCCGGTCGCCGACCCGGACCACCCCGGTGCCGTCGAAGACCTGCCACACCGCCGAACCGACCTCGCGGCGGGGCGCGGTGCGGGTGCCGGGCACCAGCCGGTGCACCTCGGCCCGGATGGTGGGCAGCACGTCGCCGCCGGTCGTCGGGTTGGTGAAGCGGACCGCGGCGTGCCCGGGTTCGACCACGCCGGGGTGCCCCTCCCGTTCCAGGGCGAGCTGGTCGGCCAGCGCGGCGTCGGTGTGCTCCCACCGGTAGGCCGCGATCGGCGAGCTGACCGCCGGGCCGGGCCGCGAGACGGGGCGCAGGCCGGGGTGCGCCCAGAGGCGTTCGGCGCGCGAGGTGGCCGGGGTGGCGCGGTCGGCCACCGTGTCCGGGCCGAACTCGAAGAACGCCGACCCGGTGTGGTGGACGAACGGGATGTCCAGGCCGTCCAGCCACGCCATCGGAGTGTCGCTGCGGTTGTGGTGGCCGTGGAAGTGCCAGCCGGGGGTGAGCAGGAAGTCCCCTCGGCGCATGGCGACCGGGTCGCCGTCGACCACGGTCCACACCCCCTCCCCCTCCACCACGAACCGGAACGCGTGCTGGGTGTGCCGGTGCACGGGCGCGTCCTCGCCGGGGTTGAGGTACTGGATCGCGGCCCACAGCGTCGGCGTCGCGTAGGGCGCGCCGCCCAGACCGGGATTGGCCAGCGCGATCGCGCGGCGCTCGCCGCCGCGACCGACCGGCACGAGCGCGCCGGAGCGCTCGGCGAGGGCGAACAGGTCCGGCCAGCGCCAGACGTGCCCGGTCGCGGCCGGGGTGGGGGTCGCCGGCATCAGGTCGCCGATCTCGGTCCACAGCGGGACCAGCGATTCCCGCTCGAACCCCCGGTACAGCTCGGCGAGTTCCGGTGACGGGGTCGGTTGGCCGGGGCCGTCGACGGCCTCGACGCGGACGGGGGTGGTCATGCGGTGGCTCCTTCGTGGTGGGCGGGGGCGGGTCCGCCGCGCGCGACGGCGAGCAGCACCAGGCCGGCGATCGCGGCGGCGATCGCGAAGACGAGGAAGTTCGCGTCGACGCCGCGGCCCGCGCCGAGCAGCAGCCCGCCGACCTGCGGTGCGGCCACCGCGCCGATCCGGCCGACGCCCAGCGCGGTGCCCAGGGCGCGACCGCGCAGCGCGGCCGGGAAGTGCGTGGTGACGGCGGCGATGATCAGGCACTGGGTGCCGTGCGTGCCGGCGCCCGCGAGCACCATGACCAGGTAGGCCACCCCCGTGCTCGGACCGGTGAGCAGCAGCAGGAGGGCTGCGGCTGCGGTGGCGCAGGCGCACACGGCGGTGCGCACGGGTCCGAAGTGGACACCGGCCCACGCGCCCGTCAGCGAGCCGAGCACGGCACCGAGGTTCAACGCCAGCAGGAAGGCCAGCGCGGGACCGAGGTCGAACCCGGCGGTCCGCATCAGTTGCGGGAGCCAGGTGCCCAGGCCGTACCAGGCGAACAGCGTGGCCAGGGTGGCGAGCGTGAACAGGAGCACCGGGCGCAGGTGGGGCGGCCGGAACGCGGAGGCGGTGCCCGCCGGTCCGTCGTCGACGCCCCGGGCGAGCCCGAACCTCCGCTCGACCCGCTCCGCCTCGGCGTGCCTGCCGCGCGAGCGCAGCCAGGACGCCGACTCCGGCAGCCGGACCAGGCACACCGGCAGCACCACGACCAGGGCGGGCACCGCGAACAGGAACATCGTCCGCCACCCGTGGCCGGGCAGCACGGCGGTGCCGATCAGCGCCGCGAGCACGCCGCCGATCGGCACGCCGGACATCATCAGGGTGGCGACCACCGACCGGTGCCGGGCGGCCACGAACTCGGCCCCGAGCGCACTCGCCGCGGGCACCAGCCCGCCCAGGCCGATCCCGGCGAGCAGCCGGAACCCGCCCAGCGCGGCCGGTCCGCCGGCGAGCGCGCACAGCGCGGTGAACACCGAGAACCAGGCCGTGCACAGCAGCACGGTGCGCCGCCGGCCGAGCCGGTCGGACAGGTGCCCGGCGAGCAGCGCGCCGAGCAGCATCCCGACGAACGCGAGACTGCCCAGCAGCCCGGCGGTCGCGGGGGTGAGCCCCCAGCCGGGCTCGGCCAGCAGCGCGGGCAGCACCGTGCCGTAGACGATCAGGTCGTACCCGTCGAACACGACGAGCACCCAGCACAACGCGGTGACCGCGATCGCGGCCCTGCGGCCCGCCGTCGGCGTCCTTGCTCCGGTCATGGCCGGAACGCTACGAGCGTTCTGCTCAGCGGACGTTAGTATTCTGTTGTGAAGAACAAGCCCGCGTACGGCATCGACTCCGTCGACCACGCGCTGCACCTGGCAGTCCTGTTGCAGCAGGAAGGTCCGCTGCGGGTGACCGACGCGGCCGAGCGGCTGGGCGTGGCCCGGTCCACCGCGCACCGGTTGCTCGCCATGCTGGTCTACCGCGACTTCGCCGAGCGGGACGCGGACCGCCGCTACGTCGCCGGGCCGGTGCTGCGCCGTCCGGCGGCGGCCGAGCCGTCGGTGGACCTGCGCCGCACCGCGCTGCCCCACCTGCACGCGCTGGTCCAGCGGGTCGGCGAGACGGTGAACGTGCAGACCGTGGTCGGCGACCAGGCGCGCTTCGTGGTGTCCGTGGAGTGCGACCAGGTGCTGCGGGTCGGCAACCGCGAAGGGCGGATGGTCGCCGCGCACCTGGCCTCCGGCGGGCGCGCCGTGCTGGCCACCTGGTCCGACGAGGAGGTCACCGCGCGGTACTCGACGCCCGGCGCCCCGGTGGCGGACCTGCCCGCGCTGCTGCGCGACCTGTGCCGGATCCGCCGGCAGGGCTTCGCCGTCAACGACCAGGCGACCGAGACCGGCGTGACGGCGGTGGGCCGCGCGGTGCGCGGGGCCGACGGCGTCGCGGTGGCGGCGGTCGCGATCGCCATGCCCACCGTGCGCTACCGCAAGGACCGCCTGGCCGAGTGGGTGCGGACCCTGACCGCCACCACGAACCGCATCGAGCACGACCTCGCCTCGGCCGGGGAAGGCGGTCCCGCGACCGAACGCGCGCGGTAGCCGCTGTGGATAGGCTGTGGCGGTATGACTGCCGCGCTGGTGATCGTCGACATGCAGGAACTGCTGATCCCGTTGGTCTGGCGGGGCGGGGAACTGGTCGAGCGGATCGCCGGGCTGGCCCGCGCGGCCCGGCGGAGCGGTGCGTCGGTGGTCGCGATGCAGCAGATCGGGGCCCCGGGCACGACCTTCGACCCCGGCTCACCCGGCACCAGGCTGAGCCCGCGCCTGGGCCTGGACCAGCTCGACGCGGTGATCCGCAAGACCGCGACGGACGCGTTCTACCGCACGGACCTCGGGCCGTGGCTGGCCCGGCGGAACGTGGACACGATCGTGCTGACCGGCGTCGCCACTGATTACTGCGTGGACGCGACCGCGCGGGCCGCCCTGAGCCACGGCCTGGACGTCGTGCTGGTGGCCGACGGCCACGCCCCGGCCGCCGGCGGGGACCCCGAGGCGGGCCTGACCGCCGAGCAGGTCATCGCCCACCACAACCGGGTCCTCGGCCAAGCCGTCCACCCGGGCGGCACGCTCGGCGTGCGCCCGGCGGCGGAGGTCGCGTTCCCCCGTCGGGGCTGACCGCCCTCAGCGACCCGCCGCGCGGTCGTGGGCGCGCTGGACCCGTTGCGCGGCCAGCGAATCCCGCAGGTGCAGGACGGAGGCGTCGGCGAAGGTCAGCCGCACGACCGGCGGCACGCCCAGGCTGTGGCCGACGTAGACCGCCGCCAGCGCGGTCAGCCGGTCCGCGGGCAGTTCGGCGTGCGTGGTGAACACCGAGCGCGGTTCCTTCTCCCACAGCGCGGTCGGGTAGACCACGGCCACCCGGCGGTCGCTCACCACCAGGCGGGCCCGCCCCCGGCTGTGCGCGAAGTGGTCGGCCAGCCGGATCGCGTCGTCCGAGGGCTGCCGCGCCACCGCGAAGTACCCCAGCGTCCGGTCGTCGGTCCAGTCGACGTCCGGGTCGGCCGTGACGTGCCCGGTCGGCAGCGGCCAGTGCTCCTTGCCCAGGTCGAGCGCCGGCACGTCGCCCAGCGGGCGGTGCGGCACGTGCACGTCCGGGCCGATCCGGGCCGCCGCGTACGCCTCGATCGGCGGCAGGCCCAGCAGCAGGCGTTCGCCGGGGGCCAGCCAGAACCGGGCCAGCTCCCGCTCGACGGTCTGGTCCTCCGCGTCCAGCGGCTTGCTCATCGCGCACCGTTCGTCAGGTCGAGCGCCCGGCGGGCCGTTGGCTCGTCCGGGAACAGGAAGTCCACGCCCGAACCGTCCACGAAGGACACCCGCAGGCACGGGCGGGACTCGCGGGCGAACGGCGTGATGGACCCGATCAGCTCACGCGGGAACTCGTGCCGCACGGAGACCTCCGGCAGCGGCACCGGTTGCCCGGAGGTGTTGCGGCCGTAGTCGTGGTAGCTGCCCGCGATGATCTTCGCGGCGTCCACGCCGAAGTCCACCACGCCCTTGCCGAAGCTCATCGCCTTGCCCAGCAACGACTTCTCCGGCTCGGCCGGTGGCTCGGGGTCCGCCGCGCGGGCGACCAGCAGCCGCTGCGCGGTCAGCACCCACAGCGCGACCCCGCGCTTGCCCGGCGCGACCGGGATCGCCGGGACGGCCTGGTGCGCCAGGCACCCCGGCCCCGGGCCGAACACCAGGTGGTCGGGGGCCGGGGGTTTGTCCGACCCGCCCGCGTCGGCCCCGCCGAGCAGGGCCGCGCCGACGAAGTCGAGCGTGAACCCGCCCACGCCCCGCCCCACCGCGCGGACCCCGCGCCCGAGCAGGCTCTTGCGCGGGTTGCCGACCGCGTCCAGACCGTCCACGTCGAGGTAGAACGTCGCCCGGTTGGTCGCCCACAGCAGCTGCTCGCCGGGGCGGCAGACGCGGAGCCGGGCGACCAGCCCCGGCCCGGGTGGCGAGTCGAAGTTGCCCATGGCCTACTCGTACTCGAAACCGCGGTTCATGGCGTCCTTCCGCTCCTCGTCCGAGGACGGGTCCTGCCCCTTGTTGTAGCCGTACTTGATGCCCTGCTCGACGGCCAGGCCGGGCGCGTTCTCCATGATGCCGTTGGTGACCGCGGTCGGCACGTGCGAGGTGCCGCTGAGCCCGGCCGCGCGCAGGCCCGCCTCGGCCAGGTTGGTGGTCAGCGCGTTGGCGCCCTCGCCGTCGACGCCGTAGCGCGCCGCGAACCGGTTGCCGGTCTTGGACGCCATGGTCGCGGCCTCCTCGACACCGTTGACCACCCGGCGCTCCGCGTTGGCCTTGGTGACGATCTTGGCCAGCGGGCTGCCGTCGATCTGGCGGGCCACCCACTTCTGCGCCATGTTGCCGTCGCGCAGGCCCTCGGCCCGTTCCACCAGGTTCTTCAGCGGGCCCTTGCGCAGCTTCTGGAGCATCTCCTCCAGCCGCTTGATCAGCGGCATCAGCTTGCGCAGCAGCTGGCTGGCCTTCAGGCCCAGCCGACCACCCGCGATGGAGACCTGCGCGGTCGTCGCGGCACCGGCCGCGCCGAGCGAGCCGCCGGCGGTGATCCACGACGCCGCGATGGCCGCCAGCCACTCGATGATGAGGCCCATCACGAGTTCCTGGAGGATGTCGATGCAGATCTCCACGAACGCGTCGAACAGGTCCGCCGCCATCTCCAGGATCTGCTGCAGGCCGCGGACCTCGTCGGCGAACGCCTTCGAGCCGTCCGCGAACTCGCCCATCTGCTGCCGGAACTTGTCGCCGGCCGCGCCCTGCCACGCCTCGGCGGTGGCCTGCGCCCGGTTGTTCTCGTGGTCGCCCGCCTGGTCCAGCCACTCCGCGACCTTCGACCAGCCCTGCGCGGTGCTGCGCATCTGCTCCGGGTCGCCGATCACCGGTTCCAGCACGAACTCCACGATCGGGCTGACCACGATCCCGATCAGGAAGCCCAGGCCGTTGTCGATGAACGACTGGCCGGGGCTCATCACCAGCTGGAGCTGCTCCATCCGGGCGTTCACCGCGGCGATCGCCACGTCCGGCGGGCTGCTCGCGCGGGCCACGTCGCCCGACGTGCTGACCCACGAGCTGCCGTAGCCGGCGTGCTGCTCCAGGAAGCTCTTGCGCTGACCGTCGCCCGCGCCGTTGAGGTCGCCGAGCCCGCCGGGACCGCCCAGGCCGTTGCCCAGGTCGGTGAACGCCGACCGGATCAGGTCCTCGGCCTCCAGGTAGGTCTGCGCGGTCTGGTCGGCGCGCTCGGAGACGCCCTCCATGAAGGACTTGGCCTTGTCGGCCATGTCCTGGCACTCCTGGAGGCTGTCGAAGTACGCGAACGCCATCAGCTCGCCCAGCGGGCCGAAGCAGTCGTCGGACACCCGCGCCTGCTCCAGCAGCGTGGCCAGCCGGCCGAAGTTGCCCGCCGCCTCCCGCGAGCCCTTGCTGTGCGCGAGCAGCGCGGCGCTGTCCACGTCGTAGCCGGTCACTGGTCCCCCATCACCTCAGGATCGAGCCGAAGCCCTCGTCGTCGTCTCCGACCAGCGGAGCGGCCGGGCGGTTCCGCGTGACCGGCGGCACACCCGGCCGGTTCTGCTGCCACGCGGGCTGCGGCGGCCCGGCCGGCGGCGCGGCGGGCGGGGTCGCGGGACCCGGCCGGCCGGGCTGCGGACCGCCCTGCTGGGGGCCGCCGGGCGGCGGGGTGCCGGGCACCGGCTCCGGGCCGAGCGGCTGGATCGGCGAGTGCGCGTTGAACGCCTCGCTGAACTGCGCGGCCCGGTCGCCGAGCACCGGGCCGACGGTGTCCTGCAACGCCTGCGCGGCGTGCTGCGTGGCCTGCCTGATGGTCGACAGGATCTCCTGCTGGAGCTGCGTGTGGCTCTGCCGCATGGCGTTGGGCCCCAGTTGCAGCCCGAGCACCGCGCCGGACGGCGCGACGGTCACCACGACCGACCCGTCCGCGTTGCGCGCCTGCCCCCGCAGGTCCGCGAGTTTGTCCTTGATCTGGGCGACCTTGCCCGCCTGCTCCTGGAACGAGCGGATGGCGTCGTCCAGCCGTGCCCTGCGATCCGGCACCTGTCTTTCCCCCTAGTCACCACAGGCGCTTACTCCATCGGGGCCAACCGTAGCAATCCCGGCCGCGCGAGGAAGCGGAACGGGGGTTGTTCGCCACCACCGGTCCGCGGAATCGGCTGTTTCGGACACACCGCCCGGGTCGGCCGCGCGATGACGATCACCGGGCCGCCGGGATCGGCGACGGCGGCACGGGCGGTGCTCAGCGGTGCGCTTCGCGGATGGTGTCGCGCAGCCAGCGCTGGGCCGGGTCGGCGTCGAGGCGGGCGTGCCAGAGCAGGCGGACCTCCAGCGCCGGCAGGTCCACCGGGAGCGGGAACCAGCGGATGCCGAGCGCGGCACCGTGCTGTTCGGCCAGCCGTTCGGGGACCAGGCCGACGTACGGGCTCGACGCCACCAGCAGCGCGGCCACGGCGAAGGTCGGCACGACGGCGGCCACCTGCCGCCGGCGGCCCTCGGCGGCGAGCGCGTGGTCCAGCGGCCCGTGGGCGCGGCCGCGACGCGACGTCGAGACGTGGGGGTGGCGGCACAGCTGCGCCGAGGTCGGCCGGCGGGTGCGGCCCAGCGGGCTGTCCGCGCGGACGACGCCGACCATGCGATCGCGGTAGAGCAGGGCGGTGCGGATGTCGGGCGCCACGTCGTCGCCCACGCCGATGTCGAGGTCGACCGAGCCGTCCCGCAGGGCTTCGGCGCTCTCGCTGCCCTCCGCCACGAAGCGCAGGACCACGCCCGGCGCGACCGCCGCCGTGGCCTCGACCGCCGAGGTCACCAGGGTCGCCGCGACGCCGTCGTTGATCCGGATCGTGAAGGTGCGTTCCAGCTCCCCGATCGACAGCTCGCGGTCGGCGTCGACCAGGGCCGACGCCTCCTCCAGCAGGGATCGCACGCGGGGCGCGACGCGGAGCGCGAACGGCGTGGGGGCCATCCCCCGGCCCGCGCGGACCAGGATCGGGTCGCCCATCGCCCGCCGCAGCCGGCCCAGCGCCCGGCTGGTGGCCGGGATGGACAGGTGGAGGCGTTCGGACGCCGCCGTGACGCCGCCGTCCTGGAGCAGCGCGTCGAACACGCGCAGGAGGTTCAGGTCGAGCAGGTCGGTCATAGTTGCATCCTACGCAAGTCTGTTTGACCGAAGTTGCGTGGCGAGGCGTGGTCCGATCGCCCTAGCGTCGTGGCCATGGAATCGAAAGTCCTGATCCCCGGCCGTTCCCCGACACCGCGCCGACCGGCCCCGGTCTCGCAGCGCGGCCTGCTGGTCGCCATGTGCGCCTGCGTGGTGCTCGTCGTCGGCGTGGTCGCCGCGATCAACCTCGCCGTCCCGATGCTCGCCGCGAGCGCGCTGCACCCCTCCGCGTCCGCGCTGGTCTGGATCGTGGACGTCTACGTGATCTTCTTCGCCTGCCTGGTGATCCCCGGCGGTGCGGCGGGCGACCGGTTCGGGCGCAAGGGGGTCGTGCTGGCCGGTCTGGGGCTGTTCGCGGCGGGCTCGCTGATCTCGGCGGCGGCGCCGGACGTGGTCGTGCTGCTCGTCGGCCGGGCCGTCACCGGCGTCGGGGCCGCCGCCGTGCTGCCCAACACGCTCGCGGTGCTGCTGCACGCCGTTCCCGTCGGGCGCAGGGGCGCGACCATCGCGACGTGGGCGTCGATGACCGGGATCGGCGGGGTCGTCGGCAACGTGGGCGGCGGGGCGGTCCTGTCGGGCGGCTCGTGGCGCTGGCTGTTCATCGCCGCCGTGCCGGTCTCGCTGGCCCTGCTCGCGGCGGTGGCGCGGTTCGCGCCCGTCTCGGCGCGGCACGACCGCCGCCTGGACCCGCTGGGGACGGTGCTGCTCGTCGGCGCGTCGGTGGCGTTGCTGGTGGGCATCGTGCAAGGTCCGGAGGCGGGGTGGGGCAGTCCGCTCGTCGTCGGCGGGTTCGCCTGCGCCGCGCTGCTGTTCGTGGTGTGGACGGTGGTCGAGCTGAAGGTCGAGCACCCGCTGTTCGATCCCCGGCTGTTCCGGCTCACCGGCCTGCGCAGCGCGTGCCTCGGCATGACGACGGTCTTCTTCGGCATGTTCGCCCTGTTCTACGTCAACGCGTCGTTCCTCCAGTACGGCAAGGGGTTCAGCGTCCTGCTGACCGGCCTGGGGATCATCCCGCTGACGGTCCCGATCGTCCTGGGCGGACGCCACGTCGGCCGCCTGTCGCACCGCATCGGCGTCGACACCACCACCGCGCTCGCGTTCGTGTTCGTCGGCGGCGGGCTGCTCGGGCTGTCCACCAGCGACGCCGACACCCCGTACGCCGGTTACGCGGCGTGGCTCGTGGCGACCGGGATCGGCGTGACGCTGGCACTTCCGACCCTCTCCGGGGTCATCGCGGGCTCGCTGCCACCGGACCGCGCGGGGGTCGGCACCGGGTTGCAGGCCACCACCCGCGAGTTCGGCAGCGCCCTCGGGGTCGCCGTCATCGGCACGGTGCTCACCGCGCGGTTCGTCGCCGCGCTGCCCCCGGACGTCCGCGCCGACCACGACCCGCGGACCGTGGCCCAGGCACTGGCCGCGACCTCCGCCGACCGCCACCACGAGATCGTCACGGCGTTCGTCTCCGCCGCCGGCAGCGGACTGCGGGTGGTCGGGGTCGCCGTGCTCGTGCTCGGCGCGCTCGTGGTGCTCCAGTCGCTGCTGTCCCGGCCTCGCCATCGACTGTCGCGTTAGGACGATCGACCGGAGACCGCAGTTCTCGGGCCCGCGTCGGACGTCCGGCGCGGCGGTGCCGACAAACGGGTGACAACGGGGCACCTGGCGAAACACCTGCGGTATCACTGTCGATGACCCGGGTGGCACCGGTGGGCGGATGGTGGCGGATGGGCGGCGGGGCGGCCAGCACGGACGACGCGGCGGTGCCGTGCGCCGGCGCGCTCCCGCTCCCCGCCGGATCGCCTTCGGTTCGTCCGGGACACGGTGGTGGAGGCACAGCGGGTGCGCGATTCCGTCCGGTCGGTGCGCAGGTTCGGCGTCGTCACCCTGCTGGTGACCGGCGGGTCGATCGTGCTCGCCTGGCCCGTGGCGGAATACCTGGGGCTGGGCGCGGCGACCACCGTGACAGTCGGCCTCGCGGCCCCCATGCTCTACCTGACGTGGCAGCGGTTCGCTGACAGCCGGACGGACGCACAGGAGACCGACTTGGCCACCATCGCCGACCACCTCGCGGTCGCCGTCCAGCACCAGTTGGACACCGAGGGCACGCGCTACCGGCGCAACGACCGCCTGCCGATGCGCCTGTCGTGGCGCGCGGCCCCGGCGGACCTGGTGAGCGACTGGTCGTCGACCACGGCGATGGCCGTGCGGACCTCGGGCGGCCGCTCGGCCGGGTGGGCGGCCGGCGCGAGCGGGCTGGCCGGCGGGCACGGCGACCTCGCCCGGACCTTCGCCGCGGTGCCGACCGGCCGGCTGGTCGTGCTGGGCAAGGAGGGCTCGGGCAAGTCGACGCTGCTCGCCGAGCTGCACTGGACGCTGCTGCACCGCAGGCCGCGCGGCACGGCGGTCCCGGTGATGTTCTCGCTGACCACGTGGAAGCCGGCCGAGACCGACCTGCGGTCGTGGCTGCTGGCGCGGCTCACGTTCGAGTACCCGATGCTGCGCGAGCAGGCCCCCAGCTCGTCCGGCCGGGCGGCGGTCAGCCGCGCCGAATCGCTGCTGGCGGCGGAACTGGTGCTGCCGATCCTCGACGGCTTCGACGAGATCCCGGAGACCCACCGGCCGGCCGCGCTGGAGCGGATCGACGCCTTCCTGCACCGCGGCGGGCGCCTCGTGCTCGCCTCCCGCACCGAGGACTACCGGCGGGCGGTGCGCCCACCGGACCGCACGCCCGCGGTCCTCACCGGCACCCCCGGGATCGAGCTGCTGGACCTGCCGCGCGCGGTGGCCGAGGACTACCTGCTCACCACCGCCCACGACGGTCCCGCGCAGCGGCCCTGGACCCGGGTGTTCGCCGCGCTGGACGAGAACCCCCAGGTCGCCGAGGTGATGCGGACGCCGCTGATGGTCGACCTGGCGCGGGCGGTCTACAACCCGCGCCCCAGCGAGGACCAGGACGCCCCGCGCAGCCCCGACGAGCTGCTGCGGACGGGTGACTACCCGACCGCCGCCCGGATCAGGCGGCACCTGTTCACCCGCTTCCTGCGGGCGTGCTACCCGCCGCGCGACCGGGGGTGGTCGGAGGAGGCGGCGACCCGGTACCTGCGCAGCCTCGCCCGCTACCTGGACGAGCACCAGGAGGGCAGCACGGGGTTCGCGTGGTGGCAGTTGGGCGGCTGGCACGCGCTGCCCACCCGACGACCGCACTGGTCGTTCGCCAAGGCGTCCGAGCGGCTGCCCGACGTGCTGGTCTTCGGGCTGGTCGCCGGGCTCGGCTTCGGGGTGGCGTTCGGCCTGCTGTTCGGTGCCGGGTTCGGGGTGCTGATGGGGGTGCTCAGCGGGGTGCTGTGCGGCATCGGCGCCGGGCTCGTCACCGCGCTGGTGCCGATGTCGGCCGACCTGCACCGGGTCACCGACCCGCACGACCTGCTCACCCGGGACCGGGCCGCGTTCCTGAGCTACGCCCTGGCCGTCGGGCCGCTGTCCGGTGTCGCGCTCGGCCTGGTGTTCCGCCTGGTCATCCAGCCCGACGTGCAGATGATCCAGGCCCCGGCCCAGGGGTGGCTCGCCCCGGCGGGCGCGATGGGCCTGGTGATCGCGCTGGTGTTCAAGTTCGGCACCGGGATCGTGCGGCGGGCGCTGATCGGCGGGTGCTCCGCGATCGTCATCTGGGTGGCGGGCGTGGTGCTCAACCCGGTGCTGCTCGGGTTCTACGACCGGGTGGTCGCCCTCGCTACCGGGCAGCCGCACCTGGGCGTCGCCACCGGGTTGACCGTGGGCACGGTGCTCGGCACGGCGGCGGGCGTCGCGCTGGCGTGGTCGCGTTCGGCGTGGGGTTCGTTCGCCGCCACCCGGCTCGTGCTCGCCGTGCGCAAGAAGTTCCCGTTGCGGCTGATGGCGTTCCTCAAGGACGCGCACCGGCGCGGCGTGCTGCGCCGGGTCGGCGCGTACTACCACTTCCGCAACCTGGAACTCCAGCAGGCGCTGGTCGCGGAGCCGCCCGGTCAACCGACCGGCTGACCGTCCACATCGGACCGACCGAGCGCGCGCAGGCGACCGGTCCACGTCGCCGCGACGGCCAGCGCCACCACCCAGGCCGCGAAGACCAGCGACGTCGCGCGCGGCGGGCAGAGGTCCAGCAGCACGCCGACCGCCGCGCCGCCGACCGGGGTGGCGGCCCAGATCAGCAGCCGCAGCGCGGTGCCGACCCGGCCTTGCAGCCCGTCCGGGGTGACCTCCAGCTGGAAGCTGAGCGCGGCGATCCCGAAGCACGGCATGGACAGCGAGAACAACGCCAGCACCACCCCGACCACGACCGTCTCGGTGGCGAACGCCATCAGCACCCACAGCGCGCCTTGCAGCCACAGCACCGACAACAGCAGCCCGCCGAGCCCGAGCCGTTGCTTGAGCCGGGGTGCGAGCAGCGCGCCGACCACACCGCCGATCCCGAGCGCGGAGAACAGGACGCCGATCGTGGCCGACGACGCGCCCGCGTCGCGCACCACCACGATCGCCACCAGCGCGATGCCGGAGATGGCCACCTGGAGCCCGGCGGCGACCAGCGCGATCAGCCGCAGCGCCGGGTGGTTCCACAGCCACCGCAACCCTTCCACGACCTCGGAGCGCAGCGATCCGCGCGTTTTCGGCTCCTCGCTCCGGAAATCGCCGCGCACGAACACCAGGCAGAGCGCGGAAGCGAGGAACGACAACGCGTCCACCACGAACGGCAGGCCGCGCGAGAGCTGGAGCAGCGCGCCGCCGATCGGCCCGGCCACCACCCCGCACGCCGACTGCGCGGTCCCCTGCGCCGAGACGGCGGCCGTCAACTGGTCCCGGCGCACGACGTTCGGCAGGCACGCGCCTTCGGCCGCGCTGAAGAACACGTAGAGCACTCCCCCGACGAAACCCGCGACGAACACGTGCGCCGGGGTAAGCGCGTCGAGCGCCAGCGCCACCGGGATGCCCGCCATGTTCACCGCCCGCAGCAGGTCGCAGACGATCATGGTGCGCTTGCGGTTCCAGCGATCCGCCAACGCGCCGGCGACCAGCCCGAACACCAGGTAGGGCAACGCGCGCACGGCGGCGAGCGCGCCGGCCGCCGTCGGCGACCCGGTGATCGCGAGCATCAGCAACGGGTAGGCCAGTTGCGAGACGCCGTTGCCGAACTCCGAGAACGCCTGCCCCGTCCACACCAACCGGAAATCCCGGTTGCGCCACAGCGACCCGGTCGCATCCGTCGTCACCGCGCGAACCTCTCCCACGCCGACTGCCGGGTCATGCCCAGCGCCGTGCCGATGTCCGCCCACGTCACGCCGCGCGCCCGCAGCTCGGCGACCCGTTCCCGCAGCCCCACCTCGATCCGGGACGCGGTCGCGGCGATCTTCGGCAGGTGGGCGAGCAGTTGTTCGTCGGTCATCACCGACCACTCGGGCACGCCCGCCTCGACCTCCCGCCGGTCGGTGTCGAGGATCTCGACGCATTTGGCCACGCATTCGTCGCAGATGTAGATGCCGGGCCCGGCGATCATCCGCCGGACCTCCGGCGCGGGTTTGCCGCAGAACGAACACCACGGCGTGAACACCGCTTCGGCCATGTCGATCCCTTCGATTGGGTCCGCTGTTCTCCGGACAGGCGAAGCCCGGTTCGGCGGTCGGGTGCTAAAACGATCGCGGGCGCGGCCGGAACAGGAACCGGACGAGTCGGCCGCCGTGGAAGACGGATATCGAGGAAGAGCCCCGCCTTCACGTCACGGGCGCGCACGGCGACCACCGATTCGTCCTCCAGCAGCCACTCCGCGAGCAGGCTCGGCAACGAGAAGCAAGGGGGCCAGCACCTCTTCGAGCACGTGACCGCGCTGTGCCTCGAACCCCACCACTGGACCACTCCCCCGGGACATCGCCGACGACGGTTCGCACCCTCGGCCCTTCGACCACGACCCGGCCGCGATCGGACGAGCCGTTGTCAGGCGCTCCCTGACAACGGCGGATAGTAGGGCCGGCGGTCCACCCTCCACAACCCCGGCTGATCCGGAGACTGCGCGATCGCACCCACTACCGAACAGGACCGGCGAGGTCGGGCGGCGGAGGGGACCACGTGCCCGCCCGGTCCGCTCCCCGCACCGCCCACGACGGCCTCCACCCTGGTCGCCGAGCCGAGGCGCGAGGGCTCAACTTCGTTACAGGGAACGGCGTCGTAGGTTCGGTAGGGGCCCGGCATGGGAACCGTGACGAAGACCGCCGGCGAGGGGCCACGACGGGCGGGGCGTCTCGCCGGATACCGGCGGGCGCGAGGCGTGTCCACCCCCCGAAGGCAGCGGGCCCGTCCGGGGGGTGCGGAGAACGGGCGAACGGGGCAACGGTCCGACCGCCGATCGTGTGTGCCCTCCGTCATAGTTCCGGAGTTCCGCGTGATAGTTCGATGTCGGGGCTGTGAAGCGGTTGTGACCGCCCGGCGGCGAGCGCGCGTGCCATCCGGCAAATGCGCTGCTGGGCGCGGTCACGTGGAAACTCCGCGGGCCGCTTTCACACCCCGCGCCACGAAGGTTCGGGGCGTTGACGCGACGCACCGCGCTGCCTTGACTACCCGATGTCATCGGCCGGCTCGTGTCGATTTGGGAGTGGCGGATGCGGACGAACCCCGGCGAGCTGGTCATCGCGGTCAACCCGGTGCACCACCCGGCACCGCGACTGACCGCTGCCGCAACGCGTGCGGGCGGGCTCGGCGTTGTGGAGCTGCCCACGGCCGACCCGCGCGCCGCCGCCGACGCGCTGGACCGCGCCGCGCGCTGGACCACCGGCCGCTTCGGCGTGCGGGTGCGGCCCGGCTGCGCGGTGCCCGACCTGCCCGACGCGGCCGACACCGTGCTGCTCGCGGACCCGGCGCGCACCGCCGCCGACTTCCCCGGCCGGCGGGTGCTGGTGGAGGTGGTCGACCTCGCCGAGGCGCGCGCCGCCGTGCGCTCCGGCGCGGCGGGGCTGGTCGTGCGCGGTCGGGAGGCCGGCGGCCGGGTCGGCGAGCTGAGCACGTTCGTGCTGCTGCAACAGGTTCTCGCCGCCGTGTCCGTCCCGGTGTGGGCGGCGGGCGGCATCGGACCGCACACCGCGGCGGCGGCGGTCGCGGGCGGCGCCGCCGGGGTCGTGCTGGACACCCAGCTCGCGCTGTTCCCCGACGCCGGGCTGCCGGCCGGGCTGACCGCCGCGCTGGAGGGGCTGGACGGCTCGGAAACCGCAGTGCACCAAGGGTATCGCGTGCTGCGACGGCGTGGGCCGGGCGTGCCGGCGCTGCCCGCCGACGGGATCGCCGACCGGCTCGGGCCCGACCTGCGCACCCAGTTCCCGCCGGTCGGCCAGGACGTGGCGCTCGCCTCCGCGTTCGCCCGGCGCTGGCGCGACGCGGGCGCGGCCGTGCGAGGCGTGCGGGACGCGGTGCTCGCCGCGCTCTCCGACGACACGGCCGTGCGCGTGCTGGGCGCGGGTTCGACCGGCGCGCGCCACCTGGGCACGGAGCTGCCCGTCGTGCAGGGACCGATGACCAGGGTCAGCGACCGGCCCGAGTTCGCCGCGGCGGTCGCCGACGGTGGCGCGCTGCCGTTCCTCGCGCTGGCGCTGTCCGGGCCGGAGCAGACCCGCGAACTGCTGACCCGCACCCGTGACGTGCTGGGCGACCGGCCGTGGGGCGTGGGTGTGCTCGGGTTCGCCGCCGAGGACGTGCGCGCCGCCCAGCTCGCCGTGGTCAAGCAGGTGCGGCCCAGCCACGCGATCATCGCGGGCGGGCGGCCCGCGCAGGCCGCCGAGCTGGAGGCGGCGGGCGTGGCGGCGTTCCTGCACGTGCCCTCGCCCGGTCTGCTGCGCCAGTTCCTCGCGGCGGGCGCGCGCAAGTTCGTGTTCGAGGGCGCGGAGTGCGGCGGCCACGTCGGGCCTCGGCACAGCTTCCCGCTGTGGGAGTCCCAGGTCGACGTGCTGCTCGACCACCTCGCCGGCGGCTCGGCCGGCGAGGTGACCGTGCTGTTCGCCGGCGGCGTGCACGACGAGCGGTCGGCCGCGATGGTCGCCGCGCTCGCCGCGCCGCTGGCGCGTGCCGGGGTGGGTGTCGGCGTGCTGATGGGCACCGCCTACCTGTTCACCGACGAGGCGGTGCGCACGGGGGCGATCGGCCCGGTGTTCCAGCGCCACGTCGTCGCCGCCGACCGCACCGACCTGCTGGAGACCGCGCCCGGCCACGCGACCCGGTGCGTGCGCAGCGGGTTCACCGAGGACTTCACCGCGCTGCGCGACGACCTGCGCGGCGCGGGCGTGCCCGAGCGTGACGCGTGGGACCGGCTGGAACGCTTCAACGTCGGCCGGTTGCGCGTGGCCAGCAAGGGCGTCGAGCGCGTCGGCGACGAGCTGCGGCCGGTGTCGGAGGACCGGCAGGCCGCCGAAGGCATGTTCATGGCCGGTGACGTGAGCGTGCTGCGCGACGCCGTCACCACGATCGCCGGGCTGCACGACTCGGTGGGCGCGGCGGCGGGGCGGTGGCTGGCCGACCGGTTCGCCGCGTTGCGCGCCGACCTGGTCGAGCCCGCGCCCGAGCCGGAGCCCGCGCCGCTGCGGGTCGCGGTCATCGGGATGGCGTGCGCGTTCCCCGGTGCGAGCGGTGTGGATTCGTTCTGGGCCAACGTCTTGTCCGGGACCGACAGCGTCACCGAGGTCCCGGCGGAGCGCTGGGACGCGGCGCTGTACTACGACCCGGACGGCACCGGCGAGCGCACCCCGTCGCGCTGGGGCGGTTTCCTGCCGCGCATCCCGTTCGACCCGCTCGCCTACGGCATCCCGCCCGCGTCCCTGGGCGCGATCGAACCCGTGCAGCTGCTGGCGTTGGAGATCTCCCGCCGTGCGCTGGAGGACGCGGGCTACCCGCACACGGCCGCCGACCACCGCCGCACGTCGGTGGTGTTCGGCGCGGAGGCGGGCAGCGACCTGTCCAACGCGACCACGCTGCGCACCGTGCTGCCCTCCTACACCGGCGCGCTCCCGCCGGCGCTGGACGCCCAGCTCCCCCGGCTCACCGAGGACTCGTTCCCCGGGATGCTGGCCAACGTCATCGCGGGCCGGGTCGCCAACCGGCTCGACCTCGGCGGCGCGAACTACACCGTCGACGCGGCCTGCGCGTCGTCGTTGACCGCCGTGGACGTGGCGTGCAAGGAACTGGTCACCGGGACCAGCGACCTGGTGGTGTGCGGCGGGGCGGACCTGCACAACGGGATCAACGACTACCTGCTCTTCTCGTCCGTGCACGCGCTGTCGCCCAGCGGGCGCTCGGCGACGTTCGACCGCTCGGCCGACGGCATCGCGCTCGGCGAGGGCGTGGCGTGCGTGGTGCTCAAGCGGCTGGACGACGCGGTGCGCGACGGCGACCGGGTGTACGCGGTGATCGACGGTGTGGGCAGCGCGAGCGACGGCCGCGCGCTCGGCCTGACCGCGCCCCGTCCCGAGGGCCAGCGCGCGGCGCTCGACCGCGCCTACGCGATGGCCGGCGTGTCGCCCGCGCGGGTGGGCCTGGTCGAGGCGCACGGCACCGGCACGGTGGTCGGCGACCGGACCGAGCTGCGCACGCTGACCGAGGTGTTCACCGAGGCGGGCGCGGAGGTCGGGTCGTGCGCGCTGGGCTCGGTGAAGTCCCAGATCGGGCACACCAAGTGCGCGGCGGGGCTGGCCGGGCTGATCAAGGCGGCGCTGGCCGTGCACCACGGCGTGCGCCCGCCGACGCTGCACCTGCGCGAGCCCAACCCGGAGTGGGCGCCCGAGCGCAGCCCGTTCGGCTTCCACACCGCCGCCCGGCCGTGGGCCGCGCCGCCCGCCGAGCGGATCGCCGGGGTGAGCGCGTTCGGGTTCGGCGGCACCAACTTCCACGTGGTGCTGCGCGCCCACGACCAGGCACCCGCCGCGCACGCGCTGGACGAGTGGCCCGCCGAGCTGTTCCTGTTCCGGGGCACCGATCCGGCCGCCGCCGCACGGGCCGCCGCCGCGCTGCTCGACCAGGTCGAGGCCACGCCCGCCGCCCGGCTGCGGGACTTCGCGCGCGGCGCGGCGACCAAGGCCGACGTGGCCGCGCTGCGCGGCGACCGGGTGTGGCTCGCGGTGGTCGCCGCCGACGTGGCCCAACTGCGGGAGCGGTTGCGGCTCGCCGCATCCGGCGTCGGCGAGGGCGTGTTCGCCGCCGACGTCGAGGAGACCGGTCCGGTCGCGTTCCTCTACCCCGGCCAGGGCAGCCAGCGGCCCGGGATGCTGGCCGAGCTGCTGGTGGCCTTCCCGGAACTGCACCGCTACCTGGAGCTGGGCCGGCCGTGGGCCGACGCGCTCTACCCGCCCGCCGCGTTCGACCAGGCCGCCGAAGCCGCGCAGCGGGCCCGGCTCACCGACACGGCCGTGGCCCAGCCCGCGCTCGGCGTGGTCGAACTGGCCGCCACGGACCTGCTCGCGTCGGTCGGCGTGCGGCCGGACGCGGTGGCCGGGCACAGCTACGGCGAACTCGTCGCGCTGGCCGCCGCCGGCGTGTTCGACCCGGCCGACCTGCTCGCCGCCAGCGCCGCCCGCGCCCAGGCGATCCTCGGCGAGGTGCGCGACGGCGACCCCGGCGCGATGGCGGCGGTGTCCGCGCCGGCCGAGCAGGTGGAAGCGGTCCTGCGGGAGGCGGACCTGCCCGTCGTGGCGGCCAACCGGAACTCGCCCGCGCAGACCGTGGTGTCCGGCGCGACGGTCGCGGTGGCCTCGGCGGTCGAGGTGCTGCGCGCCGCCGGGTGGTCGGTCAAGCACATCCCGGTGGCGTGCGCGTTCCACAGCCCGCTGGTGGCGGGCGCGGGCGAGGTGTTCCGGCGGGTGCTCGACGGGCTGCCGCTGCGCGCGCCGGAACTGCCGGTGTGGGCCAACCACACCGGCGCGCCCTACCCGGCCTCCGCCGACGCGGTGCGCGACGGGCTCGCCGCCCAGATCGGCGCGCCGGTCCGGTTCGCCGAGCAGGTCGAGGCCATGCACGCGGCCGGCGCGCGGGTGTTCGTCGAGGTCGGGCCCGGCCGCGTGCTCAGCGGCCTGGTGTCGGCGGTGCTCGGCGACCGGCCGCACCGGGTGGTGCACCTCGGCGCGGGCCTGCCCGGTTTTCTCACCGCCCTGGCCCGGCTCGCGGTCGCCGGGGTGGACGTGCGGACCGGGCCGCTGGTGCGCGGCCGGGACGCCGCGGACCCGTCCGCCGTGCCGGCGCCGCCCGGGTGGACCGTCGACGGCCACCTGGTGCGGCGCGCGGACGGTGCCATCCAGCCCGGCGCGCTGCGCCCCGCCCAACGGATCACGGAGCCGATCGTGCCCGAACACCAGCCCACCCCCGTGTCCTCCGATGCGCTGGTCGCCGATTTCCTGCGGACCAGCCGCGAGATGATCGCCGCGCAGCGCGACGTGCTGATGACCTACTTCGGGGCGACCGGCGTGCCGGCCGCACCCGCCGTGCGGGCGCTCGAACCGGTGACGGTCGCGCACGCGGTCGCGCACACCGTCGTCGAGGCCGTCGCCCCGGTGGCGGCTCCCGGGCCCGCGTCGCCGGCGGCGGGTCCGGTGGACGTGCTGCGGACCGTGGTGGAGGTGGTGGCCGAGCGCACCGGCTACCCGGTGGAGATGGTCGAGCCCGGCCTGGACCTGGAGGCCGACCTCAGCGTCGACTCGATCAAGCGGGCCGAGATCGCCGGCGAGATCGCCACCCGGCTGGGGCTCGACGCGGGCGCGGGCGAAGCGCTCGAAGCGCTCAGCGCCGCCCGGACCGCCGCCGCCATCGCCGACCTGATCGAGCAGCGCCGCGCCGACGCCTCACCCGCTCCGGCGGGTCCCGACGTGGCCGGTGCGCTGCCGGCGGGCACGACCGGGGGTGCCGCCGGGCCGCTGGTGATCGCGCCGCAGCGACTGGTGTTCGAGGAGCACGAACTCGCGGTGTCCGCGCCCGACGTGCGTGGCGCGCGGGTCGTGGTGGTCGGCGCGCGGGACGACTCCGTGGCCGAAGCGCTGCGGGCGGCCGGCGTCGAGACCGGCGGTGAGGTGGCGGGCGCGGTCGTGGTGCACCTGGGCGCGCTCGACGCCGACGAATCGCTGCTGCCCGAGGAGTTCCCGCGCCTGCAGGCGCTGCTGGCGGCCGGGCCGCGCGGGCTGCTGGCGGTGGACCGGCGCGAGGTCGGTGCCGCGACCGGGCTGCGCGGGTTCTTCCGCACGGTGGCCCGCGAGTACCCGGACCTGACCGCCACCCTGGTCGAGGTGCCGGCGCAGGCCGGGCCGGACGCGGTGGCCGCCGCGCTGCTCGCCGAACTGGCCGCCGACGACCGCGAACCCGTGGTGCTCGCCGGACCCGGCACGCGGCGCGGCCTGCGGCTGACGGTGACCGACCTCGGTCCGGTGGCCGCCGCCGGGGCCGGTCCGGCGGGTGACGGCGCGGCCGAGGCCGAGGCGGCCGGGCTGGACCGCGACGCCGTGGTGCTGCTGGCGGGCGGTGCGCGCGGGATCACCGCGCGGTTCGCCCGGACGCTGGCGGCGGCCGGCCGGTGCCGGCTGGAGCTGCTCGGCCGCACGCCCGCGCCGACCGGCCCGGAGGACGCCGACCTCGCCGGCGCGGCCGACCGGGCCGCGCTGCGCGCCGCGTTCCTGGGCCGGGGCCTGGCCTCGCCGGCCGAGGTCGAGCGGGCGGTGGCCGGCGCGGTGGCCGAGCGGGAGGTCCGCGCCACCCTCGCCGACCTGGGCGAGCGGGCCCGCTACCACTCGGTGGACGTGCTGGACGCCGAAGCGGTGCGCGCCACCGTCAAGCGGCTGCACGACGAGCACGGCCGGCTGGACGCGGTGGTCTACGCGGCGGGCGTGATCGAGGACAAGCTGGTCGCGGACAAGTCCGTCGAGTCGTTCCGGCGGGTGTTCCAGACCAAGGTGGACGGGGCGCGCACGCTGCTCGACGCGGTCGACGCGCTGCCCGACGGCCCCCGGTACGCGGTGCTGTTCGGCAGCATCGCCGCCGCGCTGGGCAACCGGGGCCAGTGCGACTACGCCGCGGCCAACGACGCGCTGGAGGAGCTGGGCCGGCGCTGGTCGCGACCCGGCCGCCGGGGCTTGACCGTCCACTGGGGACCGTGGGCGGGCGGCGGCATGGTCTCGCCGGAGCTGGCCCGCTCCTACGCCGCGCGCGGCGTCGCCCTGATCGACCCCGAGGAGGGGCCGCTGAGCCTGCTGCGGGAACTGGCCTGGGGCCCGGCCGACGTGCACGCCGTCGTCAGCTCCGCGTCCGGCTGGTGACCTCGGTGACCCCGGTCGCGATAGTCGGGATGGCCGTCCTGTTCCCGGGCGCGCCCGACCTGGACTCCTACTGGCGCAACATCTCCGGCGGGGTGGACGCGATCACCGACGTGCCCGCCGACCGCTGGGACGCGGGTTTCCACGACCCGGCCGAGCGGCGCGCGGACCGCGTCTACACCCGTCGCGGCGGGTTCGTCGAGGCCGTGGTGGACGTGGCCGCGTTCGGCGTGATGCCCGCCTCGGTGCCCGGCACCGAACCCGACCAGCTGATCGCGTTGCAGGTGGCGGCGGACGCGGTGGCCGACGCGGGCGGCGAGCGCGCGCTGCCCGGCGACCGGCGGCGGGTCGGGGTGATCCTCGGCCGGGGCGGCTACCTCACGCCCGGCCTGGTGCGCTTGGACCAGCGGGTGCGCAGCGCCAACCAGGTGGTGCGCACGCTGCGCGAACTCGTGCCCGAGCTGGACGAGCAGCGGCTGGCGCGGGTGCGGGCGGCGTTCGCCGAGCAGCTCGGCCCCGAGGCCCCGGAGTCGGCCATCGGCCTGGTGCCCAACCTCGCCGCGTCCCGGGTCGCCAACCGGCTCGACCTGCGCGGCCCCGCGTACACGGTGGACGCGGCGTGCGCGTCGTCGCTGGTGGCCGTGGACCACGCGGTGCGCGAGCTGGACAGCGGCCGGTGCGACGTGGTGCTGGCCGGCGGCGTGCACCACTGCCACGACATCACGCTGTGGAGCGTGTTCAGCCAGCTCGGGGCGTTGTCCCGGAGCGGGCGGATCCGGCCGTTCCACCGGGACGCGGACGGCGTGCTGATCGGCGAGGGCAGCGGGATCGTGGTGCTCAAGCGGCTGGCCGACGCCGAGCGCGACGGCGACCGGGTCTACGCGGTCGTCGCCGGGACCGGCGTGGCCTCCGACGGCCGCTCGGCGAGCCTGCTCAACCCCGACCCCGGCGGCCAGGCGCGCGCGGTGCGGCAGGCGTGGGAGGCGGCGGGGCTGGACCCGCGCGCCCCCGACGCGCTGGGCCTGCTGGAGGCCCACGGCACCGCGACACCGGCCGGCGACGCGGCCGAGCTGCGGACGCTGGCCGACGTGTTCGGCCCGGCGACCGGCGAGCGCGCCGCGCTGGGCTCGGTGAAGTCGATGATCGGCCACACCATGCCGGCCGCCGGCGTGGCCGGGCTGGTCAAGGCGGCGCTCGCGCTGCACCACGGCGTCCTGCCGCCGACCCTGCACTGCGACGACCCGCACCCGGCGCTCGCCGGCACCCGCTTCGCCACGCCGGACCGCGCCCGGCCGTGGGAGCGGCCGGCGGGCGGCGGGCCCCGGCGGGCCGGGGTCAACGCGTTCGGGTTCGGCGGCATCAACGCCCACGTCGTGCTGCACGAACCGGCCACCCGCAGCGCGCCCGTCGCGGTGCGCGAGCCGACCTCGGTGCTGCGGCTGGCCGCGCGCACGCCGGAGGAGCTGCTCGCGGCGCTGGCCGACGACCGGCCCGCCGGGCTGGACGAGCGGGACGACGCGGCCGGGCCGGCGCGGCTGGGGATCGTCGACCCGACACCGCGCAAGCTCGCCCTGGCGCGCAAGGCCGTGGCCAAGGGCGTGCCGTGGCGCGGGCGCGGGGACGTGTGGTTCAGCCCGGCCCCGCTGGGCGGGCGCACCGCGTTCCTGTTCCCCGGGCTGGAGGCCGAGTTCGAGCCCGAGGTGGCCGACGTCGCGCGCCGGTTCGGGCTGTCCTGGACCGGCGGCGGGGTGCGGGTCGGCGACGTCGGGCGGCACGGCGCGGCGGTGTTCCAGGTCGGGCGGCTGCTGGACGCGGCGCTGCGCCGGCTGGGCGTGGTGCCGGACGCGGTCGCCGGGCACAGCGTCGGCGAGTGGACCGCGATGGCGGCGGGCGGCATCCACGCCGCCGACGAGGTGGACGCGTTCCTCGCCGCGTTCGACCCCGAGGCCCTGCGCGTCCCCGGGCTGGCGTTCGCGGTGATCGGCGCGTCCGCGCGACGGGTGGTCGCGGTGCTCGCCGACCACCCGGAAGTCGTGCTGTCCCACGACAACGCGCCCAACCAGGCGATGGTGTGCGGGCCCGAGGCGGACGTGGACGCCGTGGTGCGCCGGTTCCGGGCGGACGCGGTGCTCGGCCGCGTGCTGCCGTTCCGGTCCGGGTTCCACACGCCGATGCTCGCGCCCTACCTGGAACCGATCCGCGACGCCGCCCAGCGCTACCGCCTCAACCCGCCGACCACGCCGGTGTGGTCGGCGACCACCGCCGCGCCGTTCCCGGACGACCCGGCGGGCGTGCGCGAGCTGTTCGTGCGGCACCTGCTGGAACCGGTCCGGTTCCGGCCGCTGGTGCTGGCCCTGCACGCGGCCGGGTTCCGCACGTTCGTGCAGCTCGGCGCGGGCCAGCTGGGGTCGCTGGTGGGCGACACCCTGGCCGCCGAGGAGCACCTGGTGATCTCCGCGCACGGCGGCCTGGCGCAACTGCGCCGGGTGGTGACCGCCCTGTGGGTGCACGGCCGCCCCGCCGACGCCGGTCCCCTGCTGCCGCCCCGCCGCGGCGCCCGCACCCGCCTGGACCTCGGCAGCGCCCTGGTGTCGCTGCCCGCCGCCGAGCGGATCGTGCTCGCCCCGGCACCGGACGCGCCGGCCGGACCGGCCGACCCGGTCGCGGCGGAGCTGTCGGCCCTGCTGCGCGACACGGCGGGCCTGGCCGCCGACCTCGTCGCCGTCCGGGCCGCGCCCGCCCGCCCGCGACCGCCGGGACCCGCTCCCCGCGACGAACGCCCCGTGCTGCGGGTCGGCCTGGCGGAGATGCCGTACCTGCGGGACCACTGCTTCTTCCGGCAGCGCCCCGGTTGGCCGGACGAGGCGGACCGGTGGCCGGTGGTCCCCGCCACGACCGTCATCACGCACCTGACCGCGATCGCCGAACGCACGTCGCCCGGCACGCACGCCACCGCCGTGCACGACGTCCGCCTGTCCAAGTGGATCACCGCGACGCCCGGCGCGGACCTCCCGGTCACCACGAACCGCCGCTCCCCCACCGAGGTCGAGGTCGGCCTGACCGGCTACTCGCAGGCCGTGGTCACGCTCGCCGGGCACTACCCGCCGGCACCGCCCGCCTGGCCCGTCGACGCGCCCGAGCGCACCCCGGACCTGCTCGCCCGGCAGCTCTACGACCAGCGGTGGATGTTCCACGGGCCGCTGTTCCAGGGCGTCACCGAGCTGATCGCGATCGGCGACCGGCACGTCCGGGGCACCCTGGCCGCCCTGCCCACCCCGGGCGCGCTGCTGGACAACGTCGGCCAGCTGCTGGGCTACTGGGTGATGGCCGTCCTGCCGGACCGCACCACCGTGTTCCCGGTCCGGCTGGACCGGATCACCTTCCACGGTCCGCAGCCGGCGCCGCGGCACGAACTGCACTGCCACGTGCGGATCACCGCCGTCACCGGCACGACGGTCACCGCCGACGTCCAGCTCCGGCAGGGCGACCGGGTGTGGGCGGAGATCACCGGCTGGACCGACCGCCGCTTCGACACCGACGCCGGCATCCGGGCCGTGGACCGCTTCCCGGGCGCGAACACCCTGTCCACGCCCCACGAGGAGGGCTGGGCCGTGGTGCACGAGCGCTGGCCCGACCTGGCGACCCGCGAACTGGTCATGCGCAACGTCCTGGGCGGCGCCGAGCGCACCGCCTACGAGACCAGCCCGCCGAACGTGAAGCGCCGCTGGCTGCTCGGCCGCATCGCCGCCAAGGACGCCGCCCGCGCGTTGCTGTGGCGCGAGGGCGTGGGCGAGGTCTACCCGGCGGAGATCGCCGTGGAGGACGACCCGCCGCGCCTGCGCGGGGTGCACGGGCGGGACGTGTCCGGCATCCACGTCGACCTCGCGCACTGCGCCGAGGTCGGCGTCGCCGTCGCCCGCCGCGAGCGGTGCGCGGTCGACGTGCGCGAGGCCGCGCCGCACGCCAGGCACGAGGCCGCCCTGGCGGCGGTCGCCAAGCTCGCCGGCGCGCCCGGCCGGGTGGTGGCCGACGACGGCGACCGGGTGCGCGTCGCGGCCGGCGGCCGGGAGCACACCGCGGGCGTGCGCGCGCTCGCCAACCCGCCCGGCCTGCCCGCCCGGGAGTACGTGGTCGCGTGGGCACCAGCGGAGGAACCAGGAGAGGGATCATGAGCACCGACACGACCGCAGCCGACCAGGCCACCGTGCTGTCCGACATCACGGGGATGCTCCGCGACCTGCTGGAGGAGCACGGTCTGCCGGACGCCGACATCACCCGCGACTCCACCTTCCACGGCGACCTGGAGCTGGAGAGCATCGACCTGGTGACGCTGTCGGCGTCGCTGCGCGAGCACTACGGCGACCGGGTCAACTTCGCCGAGTTCGTCGCGGACCTGGAGCTGGACGAGATCATCGGCCTCACCGTCGGCGAGCTGGTCGACCACGTGGTCACCTCGTTGCGGGGCGCGTGATGGCCAAGGTCCGCACCGGCGAGATCACCACGCACGTGCAGCAGTTGCGCGCGGCGGGCGGCGACCCCTCGGCGCCGCTGGTGGTGTTCGTGCACGGGCTGCTCACCGACAGCCTCGCCAGCTACTACTTCACCATCGGCCCGCAGATCGCGGCGGCCGGCGTGGACGTGCTGATGTACGACCTGCGCGGGCACGGCCGCAGCGAGCGCCCGGCCACCGGCTACCGGCTGGAGCACTTCGTCGCGGACCTGGCGAACCTGCTCGACGCGCTCGGCGAGACCCGGCCCGTGCACGTGGTGGGCAACTCGTTCGGCGGCACGGTCGCGACCGGCCTGGCCGCCTGGCACCCCGAGCTGGTCGCCACGGTCACCATGATCGAGGGCGAACCCCCGGTGACGGGCTGGACCGAGCGCATGGCCGATGCCCTCACCAGGGCCAAGGACCGCATGGTGCGCGACGAGGTGCTGGACTGGATCGAGGACACCTACGGGTGGCACACCGCGAAGCTGGCCCGGGGCGCGAGCCGCATCCTCAAGAGCACCACCGTCGCCGAGGACGTGCCGCGCAGCCGGGTGATCGACGACGACCTGAGCGCGCTGACCCGCCCGCTGCTCGCGCTGTTCGGCGACGTGTCCGGGCTGTGCGAGCAGGTCCCGGGGCTGGAGGCGGCGCTCGACGACTGCCGCACCGTGGTGCTGCGCGACCAGGACCACTCGGTGCTGGTGGAACGGCCGCACGAGACGCGCGACCTGCTGCTGGACTGGGTGCGCGCGCACCACGTGGTGGCCTCGCGGTGAGCCGGTTCCTGTTCGTGGTGCCGCCGCTGGTCGGCCACGTCAACCCGCTCGCGGCGGTGGCGGCGGAGCTGGCCGGGCGCGGCCACGAGGTGGCCTGGGCCGGGCACGCCGACCTGCTGCGCCGCCTGGTCGGGCCGGACGCCGCCGTGCACGACTGCGCGCTGCCCGACACCGACCTGCTGCACCGGCCGCCGGAGCTGACCGGCCCGGCCGCGTTCCGGTTCCTGTGGCGGGACTTCTTCGTGCCGCTGGCCGACGCGATGGCGCCCGGCGTGGCCGCCGCGATCGGGCGGGTGCGGCCGGACCTCGTGGTGGCCGACCAGCACGCGGTGGCCGGGTCGCTGGTGGCCGAACGGCTGGGCGTGCCGTGCGCCACGTCGGCCAGCACCTCCGCCGAGCTGGTCGACCCGCTGGCCGGGCTGCCCAAGGTCGCCGCGTGGCTGGCGGACCTGCTGGCCGACCTGCGCCGCCGGGTGGGCGACCCGGCCGCGGTGCACGACCCGCGCCGGCCGCCCGCCGGCGTGGTCGCGTTCACCACCGCCGACCTGCTGGGCGACGGGCCGCTGCCGGTCGGGGTGCGGCTGGTCGGCCCGGCGATCGCCGCCCGGCCCGCGTCCGGGTTCCCGTGGGAGCGCCTCGACCCGGACCGGCGGACGGTGCTGGTCAGCCTCGGCACCGCGAACGTGGACGCGGGCGAGCGGTTCCTGCGGGTGGCGCTGACGACGTTGGCCGCGCGCCCGCACGTGCAAGGTGTCGTGGTGGACCCCGGTGGCGTGCTGGGCGACGTGCCGGACGCGGTCGTGGTGCCGCACGTGCCGCAGGTCGAGTTGCTGGCCCGGTGCGCGGCGGTGGTGTGCCACGCCGGGCACAACACCGTGTGCGAATCGCTGTGGCACGGCGTGCCGCTCGTGCTCGCGCCGATCCGCGACGACCAGCCCGTGGTCGCGGCCCAGGTGGTCGCGGCGGGCGCGGGGGTGCGGGTGCGGTTCGGCCGCGCCACCGCCGAGGCGCTGGGCACCGCGCTGGACACCGTGCTGTCGCCCGCGTCCGGTCACCGCGACGCGGCCCGCGCGATCGGCCGGTCGTTCCGCGCGGCCGGCGGCGCACCCGCCGCCGCCGAGCACCTGGCCGCGCTCGCGGCGCGCTCTCCCGTCCGCTCCGCCTGAGCCACCCCGTACCCGGGAGAACACGATGACGAGTCCGTTCCGCGTGCTGCTCGGCCACACCCGCCCGCACCGCGCCGTGCTGGCGGGCAGTCTGCTGCTGGTGCTCGCGGCGGGCGCCTCCGGGCTGGTGCAACCCCTGGTGGCGCGGGACGTGCTGGAGGCCCTGGCGACCGGCGGGTCGGTGCTGGAGCCGGTGCTGCTGCTGGCCGGGCTGGTGGTGCTGGGCGCGGCGCTGACCGGCGTGCAGTCGTGGTGGCAGCAGCGCACCGCCGAGCACGTGGTCCGGCAGGTCCGGCGCGACCTGGTGTTCCGGCTGGTCCGGCTGCGGGTGCCGGAGCTGGACAGCCGCGCGCCCGGCGACCTGACCGCCCGCGTGACCTCGGACAGCACCCTGTTGCAGAACGCCGCCACCGAGGGGCTGGTGCTGGTCGCCAACGGCCTGCTGACCACGCTCGGCGCGGTGGTGATGATGGGCGTGGTGCACGTCGGCCTGCTCGGCGTCACCGCCGGGGTGATCGTCGCGGTCGCGCTCCTGCTGCTGGTCGTGCTGCCGCGCATCCGGCTCGCGGTGGCGCGGGCGCAGGAGTCGCTGGGCGCGGTCGGCGCGGCGCTGGACCGGGCGCTGGGCGCGTCCCGCACGGTGAAGGCCAACGGGGCCGAGGCGCGGGAGACCGCGCTGGCCGGGGCCGCCGTGGACGCCGCGCACGCCGCCGGGCTGGTCGGCGCGCGGTACGTGGCGGTGGTCAAGGTGCTGACCGGGGTGGCGATCCAGGGCGCGTTCCTGGCCGTGCTCGGGGTCGGCGGCGCGCTGGTCGCGGCCGGGTCGATGACCGCGCCGGAGCTGATCGCGTTCCTGCTCTACGTGTTCTACCTGGCGTCGCCGATCGGGTCGCTCGCGGCCGGGCTCGGGATGCTCCAGCAGGGGCTGGGCGCGGTCGGCCGGATCGAGGAGGTGCGGCGGATGCCCGTGGAGGAGGACGTCGACCTCGACGTGCCCGCGCCGCAGGGCCCGCCGCCCGCCGTCGAGTTCGACGACGTCGAGTTCGCCTACCCCGGGCGGGGTCCGGCGCTGCGCGGCGTCTCGTGGACCGCCCGGCCCGGCGCGCGCACCGCCCTGGTGGGCCTGTCCGGCGCGGGCAAGACGACGATGTTCGCGCTCCTGCAACGGTTCTACGAGCCGACCGGGGGCGTGGTCCGGGTCGGCGGGGTCGACATCGCCACCATGCCGCGCGCGCAACTGCGCCGGCTCATCGCGTACGTGGAGCAGGATTCGCCGGTCATGGCGGGCACCCTGCGCGAGAACCTGCTCTACGCCAACCCGGCCGCGACCGCCGCCGAGATCACCGAGGCGTTGCGGGTGACCCGGCTGATCGGGTTCGTGGAGCGGCTGGAGGCGGGCCTGGACACCGAGGTCGGCACGCGCGGCGTGACGCTGTCGGGCGGGGAGCGCCAGCGGTTGGCCATCGCGCGGGCCCTGCTGCGCAAGCCCCGCGTGCTGCTGCTGGACGAGGCCACCGCCCAGCTCGACGCCCGCAACGAGAACGCGCTGCGCGAGGCGGTCGACCAGGTGGCGCGGGACTGCACGGTCATCCTGATCGCGCACCGGCTGTCCACGGTGACCGACGCGGACCGGATCGTCGTGCTGGAGCACGGCGCGGTGCGGGCGCAGGGCACCCACGCCGAACTGGTGCGGCGCGACGAGCTGTACCGGGAACTGGCCGCGACCCAACTGCTCGTCCCGGCCGAGGCCACGGCGCACGGTGGCTGAGCACCGGGCTTGCGAGGACATGGCGGAGCGGGGCGCCCGCGAGGTGCGGACGCCCCGCCCGGGGTCACGCCCGCTTGCTCGTGGCGAGCGAGTTGAGCGCGGCGTAGTAGCCGTCGCGGTGGCCCGCCGCGTTCGGGTGGTAGGACTCGTTGATCTTGTCCCACTCCAGGCTGGTCACCCACTTGGTGCCGCTGGTGCACAGGGCGTGCGGGTCGAAGATCGGCCGGGCGTCGAGGAAGGTGAAGCCCGCCTCGACCGCGCGCTGCTGCATGATCGAGGCCAGGGTGTCGGCGGCCGAGTTCAGCGCGCTGCGCTCGGTGTCGCTGAGCCCGAAGATGCCGCAGTTGCCGCCGATCTTGTACAGGCGCGGGTAGCCGACCACGATCACCCGGGCCGACGGGGCCTTGGCCCGCACCAGTCCGTACACCTGGGCCAGGCCCGGCGAGAGGTAGGCGACCGCGGCCTGCTTGGCCAGTTCCACGCCCTTGATGCAGTCCTTGTCGTCGATGGTCAGGATGCAGTTGGTGAGCACGTCGACGAAGCGGACGTCGTTGCCGCCGACCTGGATGGTGACCAGGGTGGTGTCCGGGGTCAGCAGCGGGATCTGGTTGTTGACGACCTCGGTCGTGGTGGCGCCGGAGCAGGCGGCTTCCACGAACTGCACCGAGGGGTGCGACGCGGCCCACAGGCGCGGGTAGGTCAGCGGCCCGCGCCGGCAGGGGTCGTTGGGGTTGTCGTAGGTGCGGGTGCCGGGGGCGGTGGTGTACGAGTCGCCGATCGCGACGTACTTGCCCGCCAGGGGCGCGGCCTGGGCCGGGGTGGCCAGGACCGCCGTGGCGATCAGTGCCAGCAGGGCGGGGATCAGGGCCCGTGGTGCTCGCATGGGGATCTCGTCTCCGTGGAGTCGGGGTTGGAGCGGACTCCCTCATGCGTAACAGTTGATATTGTGGGATAATACCCCACAATTGCTACTAATTAGTGAATTCTTCACACTACTTCGGACTTCGGCCCCGGAAGGCTCACCGGCCGCTCACCTCAGTGGCCCAACCGCCGGGCCGGACGCGCTTTTCCACCGCACACCGCCGAATGCGCGCCACTGGCGCGAAGCCGATCCACTGCCGCTTCCGCCCGGCGGTGGTGTCAGCGCGGTGACGGGACCGTGGCGGCGCACCGGTCGACCGTGGCCGTCGTGAACGATTCATCGATCGCGGCCCGGAGTCGCACGGCAAGCGCGCGAACAGCGGTAACGGCGGGATCCGGATGTCGCGGAACCCCCGGCGGGCCTGTGGCGCGGACGCGCGCGGATTCGGCGTCCTGCGGCGGACAGGCCGTGCACTGAGACGTGCCCGGTGGGGAAAACGTGCCGGACCGGGCGGGGGACGATGCCCGCCCGGTCCGGACGTACCGGGTCGGCCACGCCATTCCTACCGCCGACCCGGCGGTCGTGCACCGCGCGGAAACCCGCACGGCAGGTCCACTGCGGACCGAGGAGTCAGGACGCCTCGGCGCACAGGTCGAACGGCGCGCCGGCCGGGCGCGGTTCGCCCATGAAGTGCATGATCTCCTCGTGGTTGGTCGACATCACCGCGTTCAACGCGCTGGTGCGGTAGTAGATGTCGAGGTTCGTCGGGCACGGCGAGAGGTCCGGCCGCCCGTCGGTGCGCAGCAGCGCCAGCGCGGCCGGCACGTTGTGGTCGAACCCGACGGACTCGCGCACGTAGTACCCCACCCCGTCGATCTCCACCATCGGCAGGTCGGTCGGCTCGCACACCGGGTGGGTCATCAGGTCGTAGCGGTAGACCGAGGACAGGAACGGGCGCAGCTCGGCCGGCAGGTTCGGCAGCACCGCCTGCTCCCACCAGAGTTCCAGCGCCCGCAGGCCCTCCGCCGTGGTGAACAGGTAGCCGATCGCCTTGGCGTACGCGGGCGCGCCGCCGCCGTGGCCACGCGCCGCCGCCTCGCGCAGCGGCAGCGCCTCCGGGCAGGACGTGCTGTCCGCCCAGTCCGCCAGGCTGTTGAGCACCTGCGACTGCTTCCAGCCGGCCAGCTCGCGCAGCGGCAGCCAGCAGTGCCGCAGCACCGCGTTCTCCGCGATCACCCTGGCCCAGAACAGGAAGCGCTGCATCCGGGCGTTGTCCGCGAAGGTCATCGTCCGGTGGGCCAGCACGTACTCGAAGTCGTCGTGGTCGCCGCGCAGCGCGATGATCCCGTGCAGCTCCTTGTTGGAGGAGTACTCCGTGTTCGGCAGCAGCATGATCGGGTACACCGCGATCCGCGACACGTGCCGGGCCAGTTCGTCGTAGCCCTCCAGGAACGACTCGACGGTCTCGCCGGGTGCGCCCCAGATCAGCTCGGCGTAGCAGTCCATGCCCTCCTGGTTGAGCCACTCCACCAGGTCGCGCCAGTCGTTGACCTTCATGTTGCGCCGCCGCATGGCGGTCAGCGCGTCGGCGTTGAGCGACTGGAGCGCCAGGGTGAACGAGCTGCGCAGCCCGGCCTCCTTCATCCGCCGCACGATGTCGTAGAACACCTTGGACTTGTTCTTGGCCCACGAACTCTCGAACGCGCGCGGGAAGCCGTGCTGCCGCTTGATCTCGATGAGGTCGTCGACGAGTTCGACGTCGATGGGCAGCATCCCGAAGTTGGCGTCGCACGCGACGATCGTGTGCACGCCGAGCTTCGCGAACAGCTCCAGCTCCGCCTTGAGCCGTTCCCGGGAGAACGCCCGCACCCGCTGCCCGACCGCGCCGCCCCAGTAGCAGAACGAGCACTTGTAGGGGCAGCCCCGGTTGGTCTCGATCAGCGCCACGTCGTAGAGGAACTCGCCGTTGGCGTCGACCAGGTCGATCGCCCCGGTGAGGAACGGCGACGGGATCGTGTCGAGGTCGTCGATGCGGGGCCGTTCGGCGTTGGTCACGACCTCGCCCGCCGGGCCCCGCCACGACACGCCGAGCACGTCGGACAGGTCGGCGGTGCCGGCCAGGCGGGCGCGCAGCAGGTCGACGAACGTCAGCTCGCCCTCGCCGTTGACCACCACGTCCACGCCCGGGAACAACCGGAACACCCGGTCGGCCTGGTCGCTGACGTGCGTGCCGCCGAACAGCACCCACCCGTCCGGGTTGAGCTGCTTGAAGGTGGCGGCCAGCGCGCCGAACGCCCGCTGGTTCCAGCCGAACACCGAGAACGCGAGCACGTCCGGCGGGTCCTGCGCGAACAGCCGGTTGGCCATCTCGCCGTGGGTGACCTGGCCCCGGAAGTTGCAGATCTCGATGGACACCCGGTCGCGCAGCACCGGGTCGGCGAGGGCGATCGCCTTGAGGTAGCCCGATGCCAGCGGCATCGACTCCAGGGGCATGTCCCAGACGCCTTGTTGGACCAGGACAACCCTGAGCTGAGGAGCGGACACGCCCACCTCCGGCATTGGGGGAAGCGTCGGGATCGGGGGTCAGGCCTTGCGGTAGATCGAGATGTGGCGCTCGTGCGAGTCCCGCAGCGGCGCACCGGACCAGTCCGACCACCGCGACTCCAGGGTCATCCCGGCCAGCCGCGCCATCAGGTCCTGTTCGGACGGCATGATGGTGCGGATGTGCATGGGGAAGAACCGCACGCCCTGCTCGCCGAGGATCGCGAACTGGATGGACGAGCGCTGCGTCATCCGCTCGCGCCGGGTGAAGGTGAGGACCACGTGGTCCTTCTCCACCCGCACGGTCTGGGTGCGCTGGTTGCGGTCGTAGCGCGAGGGGTCCGGGATCGAGCACTGCGTGACGAACCGGCCGCCGGGCTTGAGCACCGAGGCGACCCGCTCGAAGCAGCGGATCTGGTGCTCCTGGTCGGTGATGAACGGCAGGGTGTCGAACACCGCGTAGGCCAGGGAGTAGGTGTGCGGCACGTCGAAGTCGGTGAAGTCCTGGACGAACAGCTTGACCTTGTCGCCGCCGGGCTTGGCCCGAAGCTGGTCGAGCATGCCCTCCGACATGTCGATGCCGTGGACCTCGATCCCCTTCTGCGCCAAGGGGACCGCGACCCGCCCGGTACCGACGCCCAGCTCCAGCAGGGGTCCTTCGCCCGCGTTGTCGGCGAGCCACTGGATGGTCTCGTCGGTGTCGCCCGGGTCGCCGGCCCAGCCGGTCTCGTCGAACAGCCCGGCGATCGCGTCGCCGTAGGTCGAGAGGTCGAAGCCTTCCACGGTGTTTCTCCTTCCCCCGTCCGGAAACGGGTTGTCGCTCGGAATCCTCGGGGACGGAGGCGGTCCGGTACTGCCCCGTTGTGAGCACCGGCGGTGCGGAACTGCGGTACCGCCGGCCGCGAGGTCGCGGTCGAAACGGGCATCGCGCCCGAAGACGCCCGAGCCGAGCACGCCCGGCCCGCCGCGACCGGACCCGCCGCCGGCCGATCTCGTCGCCCTGCCCGGAGGACGGGGCCTACCGCGCCGGTGACGCGATCGCGCCGGCCGCGTCGACCAGCGCCCGGGTGGCGGCGTGCACGGGGTGGCCGAGCACTTCGGCGACCGGGCCCTCCTCCACCACGCGCCCCTGGTCCAGCACGAGCACGCGGTCCGCGTTGCGGGCGATCACGCCCAGGTCGTGCGTCACGGTCAGCACGGCCAGGCCCAGCTCCACGCGCAGCGAGTCCAGCAGTTCCAACACCGACGCGGCGACGTGCACGTCCAGGTTGGACGTCACCTCGTCGCAGATCAGCACGTCCGCGCCGGCCGCCAGCGCGCGGGCGATGGCGACCCGCTGCCGCTGCCCGCCGGAGAGCTGCCGGGGCAGCCGGTCGGCCAGGTCGGCGGACAGCCCGACCAGGTCCAGCAGCCGCACGGTCTCCGCGCGCACCGCGTCGGCGGGCCGCGCCCGGTCCAGCCGGACCACCCGGCCGATCGCCGCGCCGACCGTGCGGCGCGGGTTGAGCGAGCCGGTGGCGTCCTGCGGGATGAGCTGGATGCGCCGGCGCTGGCCGACGGGTCGGCCGCGCAGCACGGGTTTGAGGACCTCGCCAGCCAACGACACCGCGCCCGCCTGGGGTTTGAGGATGCCGGCGACGCACTGGGCCAGCGTCGTCTTGCCGCAGCCCGAGGAACCCAGCAGCGCCAGCGATTCGCCCCGGTGCAGGGTCAGCGACACACCGTCCAGCACGACCTTGCGGCCGCGCGCGGCGACCAGGCCGGAGACCTCCAGCACCGCCGGGCCCGGTTCCCGGGCCGGTGGCCGGCGCGCGACCTCCACCCTCGGGTCCGGCACCGCGGCGAGCAGTTCCCTGGTGTACGGCGCGGAAGGCCGGCCGAGCACGTCCTGCGTGGCGGCGTGCTCGACCACCTCGCCGCCGCGCAGCACCACCAGCCGGTCGGTCATCCGGGCGGCGGCGGCCAAGTCGTGGGTGATGAACACGATCGCCAGCCCGCGCCGCCGCGCGAGGTCGGCGAGCTGGTCCAGCACGAGCTTGCGCATCGGCCCGTCCAGGCCGGTGGTGGGTTCGTCCAGGATCAGGCCGCGCGGGTCGCCGGCGGTGAACCGGGCGAGCGCCAGTCGCTGCTGCTGGCCGCCGGAGAGCTGGTGCGGGTAGCGGCGCAGGAACTCGACGTCGCCGGGCAGCCCGACCTCGACCAGCCGCCGGGAGACCGCCGCCGCCGAGCGGTCGGCGGCGGGTTCGCGCAGCTGCCGGGCGATCCGCATGGTCGGGGTGAGCGCGGACGGCGGGTCCTGCGGCAGGTAGGACAGCACGCGGCGGCGCAGCTCGCGGCGTTGGGCAGGGGTCGCGGTGAGCACGTCGCGGCCGTCCACCCGGACCTCGCCGCGCACCACGCGCAGCCCCGGCCGGACCGCGCCCACCAGCGCCAGCGCGAGGGTCGTCTTGCCCGCGCCGGACTCGCCGACGATGCCGACCCGCTCCCCCGCGCCCACCGCGAGGGTGAGCCCGGCCAGCACCGGGTGGCCCTCGGCGTTCTCCACCCGCAGGTCGTCGATCTCGATCACCGCAGCACCTTCCCGACCAGGCGGTCCAGCCCGAGGTTCGCGGCGACCGTCAGCACGCCCAAGAGCACGGCGGGCACCGCGACGCCCCACGGCGTCAACCGGATGCCCTCGACGTTCTCGCTGATCATGGCCCCCCAGTTCGGGCCGCCCGAGCCGAAGCCGAGGAAGCCGACGGCGGCGGTCAGGGTGACCGCGATGGCCAGCCGGGTGCCGAAGTCGGCCAGCACCGGGCGGGCGATGTTCGGCAGGATCTCGCGCACGATCACCGAGAAGTGCGAGTCCCCGGTGGCGTACGCGGCCACGACGTAGCCGTCCTCCACGGCGTGCAGCGTCTCGGCCCTGGTCACCCGGGAGACGAACGGCGTGCCGGTCAGCACGACGGCCGCGGTGATCGTCGTCGCGCTGTAGCCCCAGCCGTTGAGCAGCACCAGCAGGATCAGCACCGGCGGCAGCCCCAGCAGCAGGTGGTCCAGCCGGGACACCACCGCGTCGACCACCCCGCCGAAGTAGCCCCCGGCCAGGCCCAGCACCAGCCCGAGGGCGGTCGCCAGCACGGTCGCCACCACCGGCACGGTCACCAGCGCCTGCCCGCCCGCCAGCACGCGCGCCAGGACGTCGCGGCCGGTGCTGTCGGTGCCCAGCGGGCTGTCGGCCGTCGGGGCCGTGTAGGGCAGGCCGATGATCCGCTCCGGGTCGTCCGCCAGCGCGGGCCCGAACACCGCGATCCCCAGCACCAGCGCGACGCCCAGCACCGCGAGCACGGCGAGCGCCCACCGCACGGCCCTCACCGGGCCGCCACCCTCAGCCGGGGGTCGGCCAGCAGCACCAGCAGGTCGGCCAGCACGAACGACACGATGATGATCGCCGCGAGCAGCAGCCCGACGCCCTCCAGCACGGCCGTGTCGTGGTTGCGCACCGCGGCCACCAGGGTCTGCGACAGACCGGGGTAGTTGAACACGATCTCGACCACGGCCGTGCCGCCGAACAGCCCGCTGAGCAGCCACGCGAACGCGTGCGCGCACGGCGGCACGGTCGCGGGCAGCAGGTGCCGCCACACCACGACCCGTTCCGGCAGGCCCGCCAGCCGGGCCGCTTCCACGTGCGGCAGCCCGTCCGCGTCGATCACCGCCGCCCGCACGATCCGGCCCGCCCAGGCCGCGCCGAACAGCGTCAGCGCCACCACCGGCAGCACCAGGATGTCCGGCTTGTCCAGCGGTGAGCCGCCCAGCGGCGGCAGCGAGATCGCGGGCAGCACCGGCACCAGGTCGGCCAGCAGCAGCACCAGCAGCCCGGCGGTGACGAACTGCGGGATCGACACCGCGACCACCGACACCGCGGACAGCGCCCGGTCGGCCCGCCCGCCCCGGCGCAGGCCGGACACCAGGCCGATCGCCATGGCCAGCGGGACGGTCACCGCCGCGGTGATGCCCACCAGCAGCCCGGTCGCGCCCAGCGGTTCGGCGACGATCCTGGTGACCGGCTCGCCGGACATCACGCTGCTGCCCAGGTCCAGCCGGACCGCGCCGGCCAGCCAGTCCAGGAACCGGACCGGCCACGGCCGGTCCAGCCCCAGTTCCAGCCGGCGCGCGACGACGTCCTCCGCCGTGGCGTCGAGCCCGAGCGACGACGCGGCGGCGTCGCCGGGCAGCACCTCCGAGGCCGCGAACAGCACCACCGCGACGGCGAGGAGCGTCGCGGTGGTGGCCGCCACCCTGCGGGCGAGGAAGAGCAGCGCGGTCACGCCGGTCCGGTCGCCCGGTCGAACAGCTGGACCGACTGCTCGATCCGCACGCCGCCGATGCCCGCGCGGCTCGCGTCCAACTGCTCCTGGAAGCCCCACAGGACGTCGCCGCCCTCTTCGTAGAACTCCTTCTGGAGGTCGGCGAACGCCTTGCCGCGCGCGGCGTCGTCCGGTGTCGCCTGGGCCTTGGCGAGCTTGGCCTGGTAGTCCGCCGACGTGCCGGTGACGTTGAACGGCGCCTTGCCGTGCGTCACCGCGGACAGGTGCACCGCGGCGGGCCGGTTGACGTAGTAGAACGCCTGGAACGGGTGCGTCGCCAGGGTGGTGATGTCGGCGTAGAACGCGTCCACCGACAGCTCCTCCAAGGTCAGCTCGACACCGGCCTCCTTGAGCTGCTGGACGAGCAGCTTGCTGGCGTTCATCATGCCCGGCACCAGTTCGCCGGTGCGCAGCGCCAGCTTCGTGACACCGGCTTCGGCGAACAGCTTGCGGGCCTGGTCGACGTCGCGCTTGCGCTCGGCCAGGTCGGCGTAACCGGGCAGGTTCTTGCCCACCACGTCGTCGGCGGTGGAACCCTGGCCGAGCAACGCGTTGTCCACCAGCGCCTTGCGGTCCACGGCCAGCCGCACGGCCTTGCGCACCTTGGGGTTGTCGAACGGCGCGAGCTTCTGGTTCATCGCGAACGACAGCGCGTTCGAGTTCGCCGCACCACCCCGGATGACGGTGACCGCCGTGTTGGTCGCCTCGGTCTTCGCGCCGGTCGCGCTGACGCCGATCGCGTAGTCCACCTGGCCCGCCTTGAGCGCGGACAGCCGCGCGGCGGCGTCCGCGACGCCGACGATCCGCAGCTCGCCCACGGTCGGCTTGCCGCCCCAGTACTGGTCGTTGGCGACCAGCTTGGTGGTGGTCCCGTTGCGCTCGGCCAGCTTGTACGGGCCGGAGCCGATCGGCTTGGAGAACTCGGTCATGCCCTCCGGGAACACCGGGGAGAACACGATCAGCACCGATTCCTTGAAGTCGCCGCGCGGCACCAGCAGCGGCACCTTGACCGTCAGCTCGTCCACGGCGGTGACCCCGGGCAGGTTCACCATGGCGTACACCGAGGCGCGGTTGCTCGGCTTGGTGCCCACGGTGCGCAGGCTGTGCACCACGTCGGCGGCCCGCACCGGCTTGCCGTCGTGGAACTTCACCCCCGAACGGATCTTGATCGTCCACTCCGAAGCGTCCGCGTTGGGCGTCACCGACTCGGCGAGCTGGTACTTGTACTCGCCCTTGTCCAGCACCATCAGCGAGTCGTAGACGTGCCGCATCACGATCAGCGTCGCACCGATGCTGGTGGCGAGCGGGTTGCCCGCCTCGCTGTCGGTCACCGCGTGCGGCGCGCTGACCGAGAGCGTGGCGAGCGGCTTGCCCGCCTGGGTGGACTGCCCGGCGGCGGGCGTCTGCGCACCGCCGTCGCCGCAGGCGGACAGCAGTGGCGCACCCACTGCGGTCGCTCCGGCGAGAAGGCTCAGGCGGAGCAGCGCACGACGGTCGAATCCCTGGCCTTGAACCACTGTTCCTCCAAGTTCACGAGCACGCGGCGCGGTAGGGGGCGCCACGCCCCGAACGCTCGCTGAACGCGACCCCGGTGTCTGCTCAAAAAGCGGCAGTGGTCAGCTCGACGCCCCGGCGCCGGCCATGAGCGCCATCAACTCCGGCGTGTACAGCTCGCGCACCGAAACGATTCCCGCCACCGCGTCGAAGTACCGGGTGGTGAACTCGGGGCTGGTGCCGATCGCGCCGAGCAGCGCGCGCCGCTTGGGCCGCGCCTCCTCCTGGGCGATCAGCAGGGTGGCCGCGTAGTTCTCCGACAGCCGCTCCACGCGCAGCCGGTCGTACTCGGCGGTCGCCGCGTCCTGGCGCGCCCGGTCGCCCAGCGCGTCGCCGACGGTGTCCACGAGCAGTTCGGCCTGCATCAGGGCGTCGGCGATGCCCCGGGCGGTCAGCGAGTCCTTGTGGTGCCCGGCGTCGCCGACCAGCGCCCAGCCGGGGCCGTGCGCGACCCGGAAGAAGTTCTGCTGGTCGCCGGTGCCGTGCAGCTTGCCGACCTGCTCGGCGTCCTCGACCTGTGCCCAGAGCTTGGGCGCGTTGACCCGGACCAGCTCCCGGTAGGACGCGAAGGCGTCCCGCCGGATCTCGTCGAACCGGTGCTGCGGCGCGTAGGCGGCGACCAGGACTGCGTCGTCGTTGGTGGGCACGGCCGACACCCAGCCGGTGTCGCCCTCGTACATCTCGAAGTGCGTCTTGGGCCCGCGCCAGAACGTGTAGTAGGCGCACGTGAGCGGCGGGTGTTCGGTGGTCTTCGGCGCGCCGACCAGCTCGGCCACCGCCGAGCGCATCCCGTCCGCGCCGACGACCAGCGCGGCGTCCTCGCGGGACGAGCCGCGCGCGCTCTCGCACCGCACGCCCACCACGCGGTCGCCGTCGCGGTACAGCTCGGTGACCCGGCAGTCGTCGCGGAACTCCACGCCCGCCGCCACGGCCGCGTCGACCAGGATCCGGTCCAGGACGTCCCGGCGCGGTGCGTAGGCGGCCCGCTGGCCGTCCACGCCGCTGCAACAGCCCTCCACGCGGGCGTCGCCGAGTTCGTAGACGACGTGGTCCAGCGGCGGGCAGCCGGACGCCTTGACCGCGTCCAGGACACCCCACTTGGCCAGCCGCGCCACGCCCGGCTGCTGGATGTAGAGGGTCGACAGCTTGTCGGACGGGAACTTGGCGCGGTCCACCAGCAGGACCCGCCGGCCCGCGCGGGCGAACAGCAATGCGGTCGGCGCGCCCGCGCAGCGCGCGCCGACCACGATCACGTCGTACATGGGTCCTCAGCCTCCATCGGGGACACCGGCGAAGACCACGGCGGAGTTGATGCCGCCGAAGCCGAAGCCGTTGGACAGCGCCCACCCGAGCCGGGCGGGTTCGGCGTCGCCGCCGACGAACCGGACGCGGTCGTCCAGCGGTCGGCTCAGGTTCGCGTTGGGGTGGACGAACCCGCCGGTGAGCTGGGCGACCGTCGCCACCGCCTCCACCACGCCCGCCGAGGCGAGGCAGTGGCCGGTCAACCCCTTGGTGGAGTTGACCCACGGCCGGGCGACCGCGTCGCCCAGGGCCGCGTGCAGCGCGGCGATCTCGGTCTCGTCGCCGAGCCGCGACGCCGTGCCGTGGGCGTTGACGTAGTCCAACTCCCCCGGCCCGATGCCGGCCGCGCGCAGTGCGGCGCGGATGACCCGCGCCTCGCCGGCCGCGTCCGGGTCGGCCAGCCGGTTGCCGTCGAGCCCGAGCGCGACGCCCGCCACCAGCGCCCGCGCGGGCACCCCGCGCCGGGCCGCCGACGCCGCGGACTCCAGCACCAGCGCCGCCGCGGCCTCGCCGGGCACGAAACCGCGCCGGTCGGCGTCGAACGGCCGGCACGCCCGGTCCGCGTCGCCGTCCGCCGCGAGCGCGCCGAGCGTGGCGAAACCCCTGCGGTGCAAGGGGGTCAGCTCGACCAGCGGGCCGACCACCACGCAGCAGTCCACCACGCCGGCGGAGACCAGCCGCGCGCCGTGCACGATCCCGACGTTGCCGCTGGCCGACGCGCCGCCCACGGTGTAGCCCTCGCCGGTGGCGGCGAGCACCTCGCTGACCGTGCCGACGTGGTCGGTGTCCAGCGAGTGCAGCGCGAACCGCGCGGGCAGGTAGTCGAGCCGGTCCGCGTAGGACTCGCGCACGTCGTAGGTGTAGCGGTCGGTCAGGTTGTGCCCGGCCACGACCACGCCGACCCGGTCGCCCGGCACGTCCGGCAGCCCGGCCGACACCCACGCCTGCACCACCGCCGCGACCGCCGCGGCCACCGGCCGGGGCGACCGGCCCGCCGCGCGCAACGCCCTGCCGCGCAGCGGTTCCGGCACCCCGTCCAGCGCGTCCCGGAACGACCAGTCGACCAGCGGCGCGCACAGCCCGTGCCCGCTGTCGGTGATCCCGCCGCGCCCCTCGCGCAGCGCGGCGGTGAACCCCGGGACGTCCGCGGCGGTGGAGCAGACGATCCCGGTGCCCACCACCGCGGGTGGGCTCACAGATGCTTCCCCAGCAGCGCGACGATCGTGTCGATGTCGTTGACGTCCTGGAACTCCGCGATCGGCACGACCACGCCGAGCCGCTCCATGGCCAGCGTCACCACCTCGGCCCGGTCGATGCTGGTGCAGCCGAGGTCGAGCAGCGTCCGGCCGGGCCGGACCGCCGCCGGGTCGGTCTCCGGCACGACCTCCAGCAGGCTGTCGCGGACCGCCTCGAAGACGGTCACGCCCGGACCCGCGTGGTGAACGGGTGCCCCTGCGTGGTCTCGGTGGCGACCCGGTTGTGCGGGTTGTCGTTGTCGCCGGCCACGATCACCGTGCCCCAGCGCTCCAGCGACACCGAGCCGCCGTACTCCTCGATCTCGTCGGTGTCCGGGTAGACGTTGACCGACGTCGGCACGTACCGGCCGGCGAAGCCCAGCCGCATCTCCTCGGTGCGCCCGGCGTGCGGCAGCGAGGCGTGCATCAGGGTGGACCAGAACATGATGGCCTGGCCCGGCCGCATCACCATCGAGACGGCCTGGTCCTCGGCGGGCTTCCAGTCCGGGTCGATCTGGAGTTCGCGGTAGTCGTAGCCGAAGAAGCCCCGGCGGACGCCCTCCTTCTCCATCGAGTTGATGTTGTCCGGGTCGTAGTGCATCTTCTTGGTCTCGTCGTAGAACATCGTCTGGTGCGTGCCGGGGATGAACTGGAGGCAGCCGGTCTCCTCGTTCGCCTCGGTGAACGCGGTCCACACGGTGAGCGTGCCGCCGAAGTCCTCCGCGTCGCCGGGCCAGACGATCTGCGGCTTGCCCGAGGCGTTGGCGAAGGTGTCCGCCTGGTGCCAGTCGGTGCCCTCGTCGCCGGGGTACTTGGGGAAGAACTCCGAGCGCCAGCACTGCACCTTCGGGCCGAGCACGCTGGCCACCCGGTCGACGATGCGCGGGTTGCAGATGTGGTCGGCCAGGAACGCGTTGTCCAGGTGCCGGTCGTAGTTGGAGATGTTGGTGTTGCCCGACTCGGCCGCACCGTCCCGGTAGGCCGCGTGCGCGCGGTCCAGCAGCCGCAGGCGTTCCCGCCGCCACCGGGCCTTCATCTCCTCGATCTCGTAGACGTCGAACGGGCCGAAGTACCCGTTGCGGTGGAAGTCCTTCAGCTCCTGCTCACTGAGCGAGAAGTCACCCATGTCAGCCTCCCACTTCCTGTAGTGCGCCCGGACGGCGCGTTGACCCGACCACGTCGGCAAGGCAGGCGATGGTGGGCTCCTCCAGCTCCGCGCCGGTCAGCGCGATGTCGAACCTGTTGTTGACCATCGCGATGACGCGCGCCAGCGACAGCGAGGTGGCCCCGTGGTCGAACAGGTCCCCGTCCTCGGGCACGTCCCGCACGAGCACCTCGTCCACGATCGCCTTGACCGCCGCGGTGGTCGGGTCGCCACCGGCCTGGTCGGCACCGGTCTGGTCGGCATTGGTCTGGTCGGCATTGGTCTGGTCTGGGACGGTCGGCTGCGGCTCGGTGAGCGCCACCAGCGCGGCCAGGTCGGCCTTGCCCTGCGCGGTGACCGGGATGTCGTCCACCACGTGGTAGCGCGACGGCCGCAGGTAGCCGGGCAGGTCGGCGACCGTCGCGGCCAGCTCCGCCTCGGTCGGCGCGACCGGGTCGGCGGCCGGCGGCGGCGCGACGTAGGCGACCAGGCGGACGTCGCCGTCGCCGAAGTCGCGGGCGGTGACCAGCGCGGTGCCGACCCGGTCGCAGGCCAGCAGCCGCGCCTCGACCTCGCCGGGCTCGACGCGGTAGCCGCGCACCTTGAGCTGGCGGTCGACCCGGCCGAGGTAGACCAGCTCGCCGGCCACCAGCGCGGCGCTGTCGCCGGAGCGGTACCAGCGCTCGCCGTCGAGCACCACGAACCGCTCGGCGGTCAGCTCCGGCCGGTTGAGGTAGCCGCGCGCCACCCCGGTGCCGGACACGAACAGCTCGCCGGGCTCGCCGTCGGGCACGGGCAGGCCGTCGGCGGTGCGCGGCTCGACCCGCAGGCCGGGCAGCGCCACGCCGATCGGGCTGACCGACGGGTTGGCCAGGTCGGCGGCGGTGATCCGGCGGTGCGTGGCGTGCACCGTGATCTCGGTGATGCCGTACATGTTGACCAGCACGGGCGAGGAGTCGCCGCGCCGGCCGATCCACGGCGCGAGCGCGGCCACGTCCAGCCGCTCGCCGCCGAAGACCACCAGCCGCAACGACAGCTCGGCGGGCGGGCCGGCCGCCGCGTCGGCCGCGACCAGGCCGCGGAACGCCGACGGGGTCTGGCTGAGCACGGTCACGCGCTCGCGGCGCAGCAGGTCGAGCATCAGCGCGGGCGTGCGGGTCACCTGCGCCGGCACCACGACGAGCTTGCAGCCGAACAGCAGCGCGCCCCACATCTCCCACACCGAGAAGTCGAAGCCGACCGAGTGGAACATGGTCCACACGTCGAGTTCGTCGAACTCGTACAGCTCGCCGGCGCGCTCCAGCAGCGCGACGGCCGAGCGGTGCTCGACCTCGACGCCCTTGGGCGTGCCGGTGGAGCCGGAGGTGTAGATGACGTAGGCGACGTCGGAGGGCTCGGCGGCCTCGGAGGGCGCTTCCGCCGCGGTCGGGTCGTCGCTCTCGTCGGCGTCGCTCCACAGCACCGGGCCCGGCCAGTCGGCCAGCGCGTCGGCGGTCCGGATCGCCGCGACGGTGAGCGCCACCTCGCTGTCGGACAGCACGAACGCCACCCGGCCCGCCGGGTGGTCCGGGTCGACCGGGACGTACGCGGCACCGGCCTTGACCACCGCCAGCACCGTGACGACCAGGCAGATGGACCGGTCGACGCACACGCCGACCCGGCTGCCCCGGCCCACGCCGCACCGCCGCAGCCGCTCGGCCAGCACGGTCGAGCGCGCGTCCAGCTCGGCGTAGGTGATCTGCTCGGTCCCGCAGCTCACCGCGACCCGCCGGGGCGAGTGCGCCGCGCGGCGGGCGAATGCCTCGTGCAGGCAGTCCGTGGAGGCCATCGGTCACTCCTCCGTCTTGGTGGCGTACATGCCCCAGTGCTGGGGGGTGAGCGCCAGGTCGGTCAGGCTGCTCTGGACGAACATCCGGTCCCAGCCGCCGCCGCCCTTCTCCTCCGCGATCCACTGGCGGGTGAAGACCTCGCGGGTCTCCGGGTCGCTCATCGCCCGCACGCCCATCAGCGTGTAGTAGGAGCTGAGCGACTTGAGGTGGATGAAGTGGTGGATGCGGTCGGACTGGCCGAACGCCTCCTCGTACAGGTAGATCGTGGCGTGGCCGGCCAGGACCTTGTTCCAGCTCTCGCACAGCGCGCGGGAGAACGCCCGGCCCTCCGCGCGGTACTCGTACTTGAGTTCGCCGACGCGGTGCATGATGATGCCGCAGTTGCCGGAGTTGAGCTGCTCCTCGAACGGCACCGAGGTCTGCGACCGGGCGACCGGGACCACGAAGGTGGCCGCGCCGTCGGCGTCGCTGGACACCGAGTCCGGAGTGGACTCCGAAGTGCCGTACATGCCGAACGCGGACGGGATGAGCACGGTCTCCTGGAGCGGGCCGTCGAACAGGCGGTCCCACCCGCCGCCGCCGCGCTCGTCCGGGACCCGTTGGCGCATCACGATGTCGCGCCAGCCGACGTCCTGGGTGCCCATCTGGACCAGGGTTTCGTAGGCGTAGAGCGACTTGATGTGCAGCAGCCAGTGCAGCCGGTCCTTGGTGCCGAAGGTCTCCTCGTAGACGAAGACCGTGACGATCCCGGCGTAGTTGGTGTTCAGGTACTCCGACAGCTCCCGGGCGAACAGCCGGCCCTCGGAGCGGAACTCCGGCCGCAGCTGGCCGACGCGCTCGACGACGACACCGGCGTTGCCCGAGTGCAGGATCGCGTCACGGGCGATCGACGTCTGGTCCTGTGCCGTCGGCAGGACGAACGGCGGGCTCGATGTTGTCGTCATCGAAGGCTCCTCGGCTGGTGTTGGGTGCGGCTGACGCCTCAGCCACGCTAATCACGGGGTCCCGCCGGGCTCTGCTCACTACTGGTCACCGGCCCACCGGTCACCGCCCCGGCGGTCGCCACGCGGCCCAGGACCTCCGCCGCGCCGCGCATCAACAGCCCGGCGACCGCGTCCACGTGCCGGTTGCGCCAGTCCGCCAGCCCGGTGCCCCGCACCAGCCGGTTGAACGCGCCGATCGCCGGTCCGGTGTGGACCTGGAAGCCCGCGCGCTCCTCGACGTCGCCGCGCAGCGCGGCGGCGGAGGTGTGCGCGAAGTACCAGCGGAACGCGAGCGCCGTGCGGCGGCGGGGGTCGGCGGTGGCCACCACGTCGGCGCGGCCGGTGTCCCGGTAGTGCCGTTCGGTCTCCCGCCAGACCTCGGCGAAGGTGCGGCGGAACGTGGTGCGCTCGACGCTGTCGCGGATCCGCTGCGGGATCTCGTCCCAGCACCCGTGCCGTTGGTAGAGCTGGAAGAGCTGGTTCGCCCGGGCGGCGAACATCGTGCCCCGGCGCAGCACCTGCACGCGCGCGCCCGTCTCGAACATGTCGCCGGCGGGCGCGTACGCGGTGTCCTGCACACCGGCCGCCGCGAGCAGGTCCTTGACCAGGTCGGACGTCCCGGCTTCGGGCGTCGCCTGGTTGACCGACCCGGTGACGACGAAATCCGCGCCGAGCACGAACGCGGCGGCCACGGCAGTGGGCGTGCCCAGTCCCCCGGCGGCCCCGACCCGGACGCGTTTGGCGTAGCCGCGGTCGACCATCGCGCGGTCGCGCAACAGGACCAGGTCGGGCACGACGGTGAGCGCGGGCCGGGCGTCGGTGTGCCCGGCGGAGTCGGCTTCGGCGCACAGGTCCCCGGCGACCGGGAGCCGTTGCGCGGCGTGCGCCTCCTCACGGGTGAGCGCGCCGGAGCGGACCAGGGCGTCGAGCACGGCGGGCGGCGGCGGGTCCAGGAACGCTTCGGCCACTTCGGGGCGGGACACCTTGGCCAGCAGGGTGCGCACCGCGACGGGCGTGCCGTCCGGGGTGGTGTGCGCGCCCGCGAACCGGAAGCGCACCAGCGGCGCGGTGACGCCGGTGAACCCGGCCGCCTCGACGTGCCGCACGTCCTCGCGCACGTACAGGTCGGCCAGCCGCCGTTCCAGCGCCGGGTTGTCGGGCATCGCCAACAGGTTCATCCCGAACCGGCCGGGTCCGGGCGACGCGGTCAGCTCGCGCAGCGCGTGCGCCACCTCGTCGTGGTCGAGCCCGCCCGCGCCGAAGAAGCCGAGCAGGCCCGCCTCGCCCATCCGCCGCACCAGCCCGACCGAGGCGATGCCCCGGAACATCGAGCCGGACAGGTAGGACCAGCGGACGCCGTAGTCGGCGCGGAATGCGGCGTCGCCCAGGGTTTCCGGGCCGGGCGGCAACGCCTCGGTGGGCGTGGTCGGCGGCAACGCCTCGGTGGGCGTGGTCGGCGGCAACGCCTCGGCTACGCCCCGCCAGAGGTCGGTGAGCACCCGGCCGGGCCCGAGTTCGCGGACCGCCCGAACCCCGGCGGCAGCCAGGCGGTCCATGGTCTCGCGCCACCGGACCGGGCTGCGCACCTGGAGCGCAAGCAGGTCGCCGATCAACGTCGGGTCGTGCGGCCGGGCGGTCACGTTGGAGAACACCGGCACCGACGGCGGCGCGAACCGCACACCCGCCAGCACCTCCTCGAACTCCCGGGCGGCGGCACGCATGTAGCGCGAGTGGAACGCGGCGGTGACGGCCAACGGCACGCAACGCCCGGCCTTCGCGGCACGGACCGCTGCCGTCGCGGCGGCCAGCGACTCGGCCGGGCCGGACAGCACCACCTGCGTGGCGGAGTTGTCGTTGGCCACGTCCACGTCGTCCACGCCCGCGTCGGCGAGCAGCCCGCGCAGCCGGTCCGGGCTCGCGCCCACCACGGCCACCATGCCGCCCCCGGACGCCCGCGACATCACCTCGCCACGCCGGCGCACCAGGGTCAGCGCGGTCTCGAAGTCCAGGCAGCCGGCGGCGAACAGCGCGTTGTACTCGCCGAGGCTGTGCCCGGCCAGGAAGTCCGGCGGCCCCTCGTCGCGCACGGCGAGGTAGCTCAGGGCGTTCACCACGAACAGCGCGGGCTGCGCGTACCGCGTGTCCCGCAGGAGGTTGTCGGGGTCCTCCAGGCACAGGCGCGCGACCGGCGTGCCGAGGACCCGGTCGGCGGTGGCGCGGTGCTCGGGGAAGCGGTCGAACAGCTCGCCGCCCATCCCCTTGCGCTGCGCGCCCTGCCCCGGGAACACCCAGGCGGACTTCGGCGTGGACACGCTTGGACTGTCCAGGCTCGTCACGCGCGCCGGCTGCCCAAGGTTGAGCAGCACCGGCGCGCGGGGCGCGCTTAGCGTGGGTCGACACCGTCCGACGTCGGAGCGGGGAGCCACATGGACGACCAGGCCGGCGTCGCCGACGCCACCACGACCATCCTCGGGGTGCTCGCGCGCGTGCTGCCGCCGGGGACCCCGGTCGAGGCCGACACCCCGCTGGTGACGCTCGGGCTCGGCTCGCTCGCCGCCGCGCGGGTGCTGCTGGAGGCGGGCTCCGCACTGGGCGCGGAGCTGCCGATGGACGCCACCCGCACGTGCCGCGACGCGCGTGAGCTGGCCGCGCTCGCGGTCGGCTCGCGCAACCACGGCGGGCTGCGCCCGCAGGTGCGGGCCACGCCGTCCGAGCGCGGGCAGCCGTTCCCGCTGACCCCGTTGCAGGAGGCCTACCTGCTGGGCAAGAGCCTGGGCGCGGACGGCGTCGGCTGCCACGTCTACCGCGAGTTCCCGGTGCCGGACCTCGACGTCGAGCGGCTGCGCGCGGCGTGGGGCCGGCTGGTCGGGCACCACGACGCGCTGCGCCTGGCGATGACCCCGGACGGCCGCCAGCGGGTCGAGCCGGACTCGCCGCCGTGGTCGATGCCGGTGCACGACGACGTCCTGGCCGTGCGGAACCGGCTGTCACACCGGGCGTACCGCGCCGACGAGAGTCCACTGTGGAGCGTCGAGGTCAGCCGCGCCCCGGACGGCTCGGGCGTGCTGCACCTGAGCGTGGACGCGCTCGTCACCGACGGCGCGGGCCTGGAACTGCTCGTCGACCAGCTGCGCGCGTGCTACGACGACCCGGCGTACGTGCTGCCCGGCGGTGGTTTCGGGGTTCGGGACCTCGTAGTCGCGCTCGACGCGCACCAGTCCGGCGACACGTGCCGGGCGAGCCTGGGCTACTGGATGGACCGGCTGCGCGACCTGCCGCCCGGACCCGCGCTGCCCGCCGCCACGACACCGCCGGACGACACCCGCGTGCCGCACACCGCCGAGCTGACCCCGCGCGAGTGGGCGGCGGTGCGGGACCTGGCGGCCGAGGCCGGCGTCTCGGCGACCTCGTTGGTGCTGACCGTGTTCACCGAGGCGCTGCAACGGGTGTGCGACGAACCGGCGTTCTCCCTCGTGCTCACCACCAGCAGCAGGCTCGTGCTGCCCGCCGCGGCGGACACCGTCGTCGGACCGTTCACCTCGACCGCGATCTTCGTCGCCGAGCCCACGACCGGGCTGCCGCTGACCGAGGCCGCGAAGCGCGTGCACGCCAGGCTGCGCCGCGACCTGGACCACGCGGCCGTGCCGGGCGTCGCCGTGCTGCGGGCGATGCGCGCGCAGCGGCTGCCGGTACCCGACGCCCTGCCGGTGGTGTTCACCAGCCTGATCGGTGTCGGCGGCGGTGGCGCGGAAGGCTCCTACGCGGTCAGCCAGACCACCGGGGTCACGCTGGACGCGCAGGTGTCGGAGCGCGACGGCGGGCTCGTGATCCGCTGGGACGTGGTGGACAGCGCGTTCCGGCCCGGCGTGGTCGAGGGTGTGTTCGGGTGGTTCGTGAACGCGCTGCGCTGGCCGTGGCCCGGCACGGCGACCGCGCCCCGACCGCTCAACGACCTGCAGCAGGCGTACTTCGTGGCCCGGTCGACCGAGGGCGTCGGCCCGTGGTCGGGATGCCAGGTGTGCCACGGCTTCCGCGTCGAGGGGCTCGACCTGCCCCGGCTGGAGGCCGCCTGGCTGGGCCTGCTGGCCGATCACGAGGTGCTGCGGACGGTCGTCACGCACGACGGGGCCCTGACCGTGCACGACACCGTGCCGGACCGCTGGCACATCCCGGTGTCGGCCGGCGAAGTGCAGCAGGACATGGTGAGCCGCGCCTACCCGCTGGGCCGCCTGCCGCAGGGCGAACTGCGGGTCACCCACGACGACGACGGCACGACCGTCCACCTGGCACTGGACCTCCTGGTGGCCGACGGCCGCAGCATCCACCTGCTGATGCGCGAGCTGATGCGGCGCTACTGCGATCCCACGACACCGGTGCTGCGGGCCGCGCCCCACGACGAATTCGTCGCTGTGCAGAAAGAACTCCGGTCCGGGCCGGCGCACGAACCCGCCAAGCGGCACTGGCGCGACCGGCTCGCCGCACTCCCGCCCGGCCCCCCGCTGGCCGCGCTGTCCGGCCCGCGCACCAGGCTGACCGCGACCGTGCCCGGCTGGTCGCGCTGCCGGGAACGCGCGCGGGCCCGGGGGCTGAGCCTGGACGCCGTCGTGATCACCGCCCTCACCGAGGCGTTGGCCACCCACTTCACCGCCGACTTCGCCGTGCCGCTGGTGCGCTGGGCGCAGGCCGTGGAACGGTTCCGGCCCGCCGAGGTGACCGCGCTGAGCTGGGTGCCGCGCGCCGAACCCGGCCTGCCGTTCGAGCGGGCCGCGCGGCTGGCCGACGAGCTGATCACCGCCGACACCGCCGCCGACGCGGCGTCCGGGCTGGCCGCGCTGCGCACCGTCGTGCTGCGCCGGCGGCGGACGGAGGAGTTCGGCTACCCCGTGGTGTGCACGGGACTGCTCGAACTGGCCGACGCGCCGCTGCCGTCGGGCATCGAGCCCGGCCCGTGGCTGACCTGCACGCCGGACGTCGGGTTGGACTGCATCGCCGTGGACGAGGGCGGCGACGAGCTGAAGCTGTTCTGGGACGCCGTGCGCGGCGCGCTGCCCGACGACGTGCTGGCCGCGATCTTCGCCGCCTACCAGGAGATCCTGCGCCGGCTGGGCGCGGACGACGACGCGTGGACGGCGGACCGCGGCCTCGGCGCGGAACAGGAACTCGTGCTGCGCACCTGGAACGACACCGCGCGGGACTTCCCGCACGACGGCCCGGTGCACCTGCTGTTCGAGGAGCAGGCCCGGATCCGCCCGGACGCGGTGGCCGTCCGCTGGCGCGGCGGCACGACCACCTACGGGGAGCTGAACGCCACCGCCAACCGGATCGCGGCCCGCCTGCGCCCGGCCGGCATCGGCCCGGAGTCGGTGGTCGGCATCTGCCTGGCCCGGGGCCCGCTCATGGTCGCGGCGGTGTTCGGCGTGCTCAAGGCGGGCGGCGCGTACCTGCCGGTGGAACCGTCGCTGCCGGCCGCCCGCGCGGCGACCATGCTGTCCGACGCGGGCGCGGTCGCCCTGGTCACGACCTCCGACCTGGACGCGCCCGACGGCTCGGCGGCACAGGCCCGGCCCGTCGTGCACGCGGACCGGCTCGGCGACGCCGTCGAACCCGATCCCGCGCCGGTCGCGGACGAGAACGCGACCGCGTACGTCATCTTCACCTCGGGCAGCACCGGGCGGCCCAAGGGCGTCGCGGTGAACCACCGGGCCGTGCACAACCTGCTGCACTGGACGCGGCGCACGTTCGGCTTCGGCCCCGCCGACGTCGGCCTGTGCGTGACCTCGCTCGGCTTCGACCTCTCGGTGTTCGACCTGCTGGGGCTGCTCGGGTTCGGCGCGTCGGTGTACGTCGCCGACGCCGAGCAGCAGCGCGACCCGGCGCTGCTGCTGGACGTGCTGCTCGACGAGCCGATCACCTTCTGGAACTCCGCGCCCACCACGCTCGCCCACGTCGCACCGCTGATGGCCGCGCACCGGGGCGACCCGCGAACCCGCGACCTGCGGCTGGTGTACCTCAGCGGCGACCACACCCCGCTCGGCCTGCCCGCCGAGCTGCGCGCGTGCTTCACCGGCGCGGACGTGATCAGCCTGGGCGGCGCGACCGAGGCCACGGTGTGGTCCAACTGGTTCCGGATCGGCGAGATCGACCCGGAGTGGCGCTCCATCCCGTACGGCAGGCCGATCGACAACGCCCGCTACTACGTCCTGGACGCGGAACTGCGGCCGTGCCGGATCGGCGAGGAGGGCGACCTGTACATCGCGGGCGAGGTGCTCAGCCTCGGCTACCGCAACCGGCCGGAGCTGACCCGGGAGCGGTTCGTGCCGTGCCCGTTCGAACCGGCCGGCGCGCTGATGTACCGGACCGGGGACCGGGCGAGCTTCTTCCCCGACGGCAACATCCGGTTCCTGGGCCGGGCCGACCACCAGGTGAAGATCCGGGGTTTCCGGGTCGAGCCGGGCGAGATCGAACACCGCCTGCGCACGCACGCGGGCGTGAAGGACGCGGTGGTCGTGCCCCGGGACGAGAACGGCGAGCGCAAGCTGGTCGCCTACGTCGTGCCGATGCCCGGCACCACCCCGGCCGCGAAGGAGCTGCGCGCCCACACGGCCGAAACCCTGCCGGACTACATGGTCCCCAACCACATCGCCCTGCTGGACCGCCTCCCCGCCACGGCGAACGGCAAGCTCGACCGCGACGCCCTCCCGTGGCCCCTGCTCCCCGCGGCGCCCTCCCCGGAACCCGCGACGCCGGAGCCGGCGGGCGAGGCCCTGCGGCAGATGCTCATCGGGCTCATCGGCGAACTGGTCGGGGAGGCGGTGGACCCGGCGGCGGACCTGTGGGACCAGGGCGCGACCTCGTTCACCATGGTCCAGGTGTCCACCCGCCTCCAGGAGCGGTTCGGCACCCGCGTGCCGGTCGCGGTGCTGCTGGACAACCCCACGGTCGACGGCATCGCGGCCCACGTCGCCGCCGTCGTCGACCCGCCGGCGCCCCCGACCGCCCCGCAACCCGCTCCCCCACCGGCACTCGCGCCCGCTGCCCGGACCGCACCCGACCAAGCGCCCGAACCGGCACCCGAGCCACCGCCCGGACCGACCACCGAGCCCGTGGTGGACGTCCTGTCCCCCACCGACCGGGCCGCGTTCGCGACGGCGCGCTGGGACCTGCGGGACGAGGGCACCTCGCTGCCGCTGCCCGACGACCGCCCCGACGAGCACCTCTACCGGTGGCGGGCGAGCCGGCGCGACTTCCGGCCCGGACCGGTGCCCTTCGCCGCGCTGGTGTCGCTGCTGGCCCTGCTGCGCCCGCTGCCCGACGGCGACCGGCGTCGACGCCTCTACCCCTCCGCCGGCGACACCTACGGCGTCCAGGTCTACGTGCGGGTGCTCGACGGCCGAGTGTCCGATGTGGAGGGTGGGGTGTACTACTACCACCCCGACGAGCACGCGCTCCGCCGGATCTCCGACGGCTCCGAACTCGACCGGTCCGCGCACTTCGTCTACAACCGCCCGGTGTACGACCTGGCCGCGTTCGAGATCTTCCTGGTGGGCCAGGCGAAGGCCGTGCGCCCCCTGTACGGCGAGGAGTCCGACCGGTTCCTGGCGCTCGAAGCGGGCTACCTGGGCCAGTTGCTGATGGCCGGGCAGGCCGCGAACGGGCTGGGGCTGTGCCCGGTCGGCGCGGTGGCCGTCGCGCCGGTGCGCCGGGCGCTGCGGCTGGACCCGGACCACGTGTTCCTCCAGTCGTTCCTCGGCGGCGCGGTCGACCACGTCGCCGAACCGGCGGGCACCGGCTCCGCCGAGGTGGCGGTGGTCGGTGTGGCGGGCCGGTACCCGGGCGCCGACGACCTCGACGCGCTGTGGCGCAACCTGCTCGACGGCCGGTGCTCGATCGCCGCGCCCCCCGCCGCGCGCGGCGACGGTCCGGCCGGCGGCTACCTGCGGGACGTGGAGTCGTTCGACAGCGCGGTGTTCGGCATCGCGCCGGCCGAGGCCGCGACGCTCGACCCCCAGTCGCGGCTGCTGCTGGAGGTGGTGTGGGCGTGCCTGGAGGACGCGGGCCACACGTCCGCCTCGCTGGGCCAGGTCGGCGTGTTCGTCGGCCTGATGTGGCACGACCACCGGCTGGTCGGCAACGACCGGTGGCGGGCGGACGGGTCGGCGCGGATCTCCGGCACCGGGTCGGAGGTGGCCAACCGGGTGTCGCACGTGTTCGACTTCCGCGGTCCGAGCCTGGCCGTGGACACCTCGTGCTCGTCGTCGCTCACCGCGCTCCAACTGGCCGTGGAGAGCCTGCGGCGCGGCGACTGCGACGCGGCGGTGGTCGGCGCGGCGAACCTGCTGCTGCACCCGTACCACGCGTCGGTGTTGCGCGGGCTGGACCTGGTCGCCGAGACCCCGGGCCGGGCGCTGGACGCCGAGGCGGCCGGCTGGTCGCCCGGTGAGGCGGTCGGCGCGGTGCTGCTGCGCAGGCTGTCCGACGCGCGGTCCGACGGCGACGCGGTGCACGGCGTCGTGGAGAGCGCGTGGGTCGGGCACACCGGCGGCACCGGGCGGTTCGGCACGCCGGACGTGGCGACGCTGACCGCGTCGCTGGGTCGCGTCCTCGACCAGGCGGGCCTGTGCCCCGACGACATCGGCTACGTGGAGTGCGCGGCGTCCGGGGCGGCGCTGGCCGACGCCGCCGAGGTGGAGGCCGTCGGGCGGCTGTTCGGCGGACGCACCCCGGTGCCGGTGGGCACGCTCAAGCCCAACCTCGGGCACGCGGAGGCCGCGTCCGGCCTGGCGCAGCTCACCAAGGTCCTGCTGCAACTGCGGCACGGCGCGCTCGCGCCGACGCTGCTGTCCGACCGCCCGACCGCGCTGGTCGACCTCGACGGCCTGCCGGTGCGGTTCGTGACCGAGCCGACGCCGTGGACCGGGACGCCGCTGCGCGCCCTGGTCAACGCGGTCGGCGCGACCGGGTCGGTCGGCCACGTCGTGCTCCGCGCGCCGAAACCGGAAGAGGGCCGATGACCTGGATCAAACCGCCGACCGCGCCGGACACCCCGGTGCTGCTGTACTGCGTCGCGCACGCGGGCGGCGGCGCCGGGTTCTTCCGGACGTGGCCGCAGGCGCTGGCACCGGACGTCGGGGTGTACGCGGTGGTGCTGCCGGGCCGGGAGACCCGGCTGCGGGAGACGCCGTTGACGACCGTCGCCGACATCGCCGTGCCGCTGGCGGACGCCATCCGAGCGCACGCGGACCGGCCTTACGCGTTGTTCGGGCACAGCATGGGCTCGGTGGTGGCCTACGAGGTGGCACGACGACTGACCACCGCACCACGCCCGCCGCTGCGGCTGTTCGTGTCCGGCCGGCGCGCGCCGCACCTGCCGGCACGTCGTGCGCCGCTGCACCCGTTGCGGCACGACGAGTTCGTGCACGCGGTGGCGGAGATGGGCGGCACACCGCGTGAACTGCTGGACCAGCACGACCTGATGCGGATGTTCCTGCCCGGCCTGCGCGCGGACTTCACCGTCAACGAGACCTACGCGCCGCTGCCCGGCCCGGTGCTGGACTGCCCGGTGTCGGCGCTGACCGGCGATGCCGACCCGGAGGTCACCGTGCCGGAGATGCGCGCCTGGGCGGAGGCCACCGTGGGCCCGTTCAGCCTGCGCGTGTTCCCCGGCGGCCACTTCTACCACTCGGGTCTCCCCGACGCCCTGGCCGACGCGCTCCGCGCCGACCTCACCGTCCGCCCCTGACCCGTTCCCCGCCGGCGACCCGGTGCCGCGCGCACCCGCAACCGCGCCGAACGCCCGGCACGGCGAGAAGCCCCGGCCCGCCACCTCCTGCGGTGGCGGGCCGGGGTTCTCCGGCGGTCGGGTCAGGACGTGGACAGCGAGGCCACCACCTCGGCGGTGGCCTGGTGCAGGATCCCCATCATCTGGCGGATGTGGTCCTCGGTCATCGCCAGCGGCGGCACGATGACGATCGTGTCGCTGGGCGCCGAGTGGATGATCATGCCGAGTTCGCGGCAGCGCTCGGTGATCCGGGTCGCCACGCCCAGGTCCCACGGGAACGGCTCGCGCGTCTCCTCGTTCTCCACCAGCTCGATCGCGGCCAGCATGCCGCACTGGCGGATGTCGCCGACGTGCGGGATCTCCCGGAACTTGGCCAGCTCGTCGGCGAGCACCACGGCCAGCTCGCGGCCGTGCGCGATCACGTCGTCCTTCTCGAACAGGTCCAGGCTGGCCAGCGCGACCGCGACGGCCATCGGGTTGCCCGAGTAGGTGTGGCCGGACAGCAGCATCTTGCCGTCGCCGCGGAAGGCGTCGAACACGTCACCGGTCGCCATCGTCGCGGCCAGCGGCATGTAGCCGCCGGTGAGGCCCTTGCCCACGCACAGGATGTCCGGCTTCACGCCGTCCGCCTCGCAGGCGAACATCGGGCCGGTGCGGCCGAAGCCGGTGCCCAGTTCGTCGGCGATCAGCAGCACGCCGTGCTTGCGGGCGATCTCGGCGACCCGCGCGAGGTGCCCGTCACGGGCCACGACCATGCCGCTGACGTTCTGCACGCGCGGCTCGACCAGCACGGCGGCGACCTCGTCGCCCTCGCGCTCCAGCACCTCTTCCAACGTGTCGGCGCAGGCGAGCGAGCAGTTGTTGTTGCACAGCCCGCAGCGGTAGGCGTAGGGCTGGGCGAAGGCGCTCGTCTCCCGCAGCAGCGGCTGGTAGAAGTTCTTCAGGATGGTCATCTGGCCGACCGAGAGCGCGCCGACCGTGTCGCCGTGGAACGCGCCGGTCATGGAGACGAACTTGTTGCGCTTCGGCTCGCCCTTGAACACCCAGTACGAGTAGGCCATCTTCATGGCCGTCTCGACCGCGCTGGACCCGCTCTCCAGGAACAGCACCCGCTCGATGCCCTCCGGCGCGAGCCGCACCAGGCGCGCCGCCAGCTCGGCCGCGCCGGGGTGGGTCATGCCGTACAGCGTGGTGTGGGCGATCTTGGTGGCCTGCGCGATGATCGCGTCGTTGAGTTCGCGGCGCTGGTGCCCGTGGATGTTCACGCCCAGCGACGACCCGGCGTCCAGGTAGCGGTTCCCGTCGGAGTCGACCAGGTAGACGCCCTCGCCGTGGTCGATGACCAGCGGCGTCGCCTTGAGGTAGTCGTCGGTCGGTGTGTAGGGGTGCCAGACGTGCTGCTGGTCCAGCGTCCGCAGGCGTTCGGTCTCGGTCATGTCCTTGTCCATGCGTCGCGCTCCGATGGTGGGATCGAGTTCGAGGCTCGGGCAATACCAACGGTTTTCGTGCGGATTCGTCTGCGCAGTACTGCGCAGCAGCGTCCCGGCGCACCCGCGAAGCCCCCGGAGCCGCGCGGCGCGCGCCCGGACCCGCCGACGAACGGCCGGCCACCCGGACGGGTGTCCGGAAGCCCGGAGACGCCGAGTGCTCAATGGTGAGCAGAGGACGAAGAGGACGTATCGCGATGCTCTTGGCGCGGTCGGGACGCCCTGCCGCTGCTCTCGACGGAGAAGGGGACGCCCCGTGACGACCTCCGAACACCTCGACCTCGTCTCGCCGCAGTCCCGGGCGAACGCCTACGCGACCTACGCGGGGCTGCGTGCGGAGGCACCGATCTCCAAGGTCCGGATGCCCACCGGGCAGGACGTCTGGATGATCACCCGCTACCAGGAGTGCGTGGACTTCCTGGGCGACTACCACCGCTTCAAGACCAGCCCGACCGTGATGCCCGAGGGCATGGAGATGCCGGCCCTCCCGGAGGCCGTCATGCGGCTGCTGGGCGGCAGCATGGGCGCCATCGACCCGCCGGAGCACACCCGGCAGCGCCGGCTCGTGCAGGCGGCGTTCACGCCCCAGTACGTCGAGCGGCTGCGGCCCGCCGTGCAGGCCATCGCGGACGGCCTGCTGGACGGGCTGCTCGCGTCCGGCGAACGGACCTTCGACCTGGTCGAGCAGTTCGCGATCCCGCTGCCGCTGACCGTCATGTCCGACATGCTCGGCATCCCCCGCGAGGACCGCGACCGGTTCCGGCTGTGGTCGGAGCTGCTGCTCTCGCTCGACCCGACCTCCGCGCAGTCCGCGCCGCAGGGCATGAGCCCGGCCGAGGTGATGGCCGAGATCGAGGAGTTCGTCCGCTACCTCGACGCGCTGATCCAGGGCAAGCGGACCGACCCCGGTGACGACCTGATCTCCGGCATGACGGTCGCCGAGGCCGACGGCGAGAAGATGACCGACGACGAGCTGCTCAAGATGGTGGCGCTGCTCGTGGTCGGCGGCCTGGGCACCACCCAGCACCTGATCGGCAACATGCTGCTCGCCCTGTTCCGCAGCCCCGACCAGCTCGCGCTGCTCAAGGAGCAGCCCGAACTGGCCGCCTCCGCCGTGGAGGAGATGCTGCGCTACCACGGTTCGATCGAGATCAGCTTCCCGCGCTTCGCCGCCGAGGACACCGAGATCGCCGGCACGCCGATCCGGCGCGGCGAGATGGTGATCGCCGTGCTGGCCGCCGCGGACCGCGACCCCGAGCGGTTCCCGCAGCCCGACAAGCTCGACATCACCCGCCCGCAGAACCGCCACCTGGCCTTCGGCCGGGGTGCGCACATGTGCCTGGGCGCGCCGCTGGCCCGGGTGGAGGGGCAGGTCGCGCTGAACACGCTGCTGGCCCGGATGCCCGACCTGCGCCCCGCGGTCGACCTGGACGACGTGGCGTGGCGGCCCGGCCTCACCCTGCGCGGCGTGGTCGACCTGCCGGTCACGTACTGACGCCCACCGGGAACGTCCGGCCGATCGGGACTCGCCAGGGGTGTTCGGTCGGCCCGTCACCGGTCGAACACCCCCCGAGAAAGGAAGTTCCGTGACCGACGCGATCGTCGCCGAGGGCCTGCGCAAGCGGTTCGACAAGGTGACCGCGCTCGACGGGCTGGACATGGTGGTGCCCGAGGGCACCATCACCGGACTGCTCGGACCCAACGGCGCGGGCAAGAGCACGACCGTGCGCTTGCTGACGACGCTGATGACACCGGACGAGGGCCGCGCGGAGGTGGCCGGGCTCGACGTCGTCACGCGGGCCGCCGAGGTGCGCCAGGTGATCAGCCTGTCCGGTCAGCACACCGCCGTGGACGCCAACCTGACCGGCTTCGAGAACCTGGAGATGCTCGGCGAGCTGCTGCACCTCGGGCGTCGCGGCGCGCGCGAGCGGGCCGACGAGCTGCTGGCCCGGTTCGGCCTGGTGGAGGCGGCCGGGCGGCGGGCCAAGGAGTACTCGGGCGGGATGCGCCGCCGGCTGGACCTGGCCGCGTCGCTGATCCGCACGCCCAAGGTGCTCTTCCTCGACGAGCCGACCACCGGCCTGGACACCCGCAGCCGGATGGGCCTGTGGGACACCATCGGCGAGCTGGTGGCGGGCGGCACGACGCTGCTGCTGACCACCCAGTACCTGGAGGAGGCCGACCGGCTGGCCGACCAGATCGTGGTGGTCGACGGCGGCCGGGTGGTGGCCCGGGGCACGCCGCACGAGCTGAAGCGCCGGGTGTCCGGCGAGCGGCTGGAGATCACCCTCGCGCCGGGCGCGGACGCGGCGGCGGCCAAGTCGGCGCTGTCGGGCGTCGGCACCGGCGCGGTGGTGGTGGACGACCTGGGCCGGCTGCTCAGCGTCCCCGTGGACGACGGCATGGAGGCCCTGCTGTCCGGTGCGCAGGCGCTGCGCGCGGCCGGGGTCGCGGTGGTCGACGCGGCCGTGCGCACGCCGACGCTGGACGACGTCTTCCTCGCCCTCACCGACAAAGAGAAAGAGCACAGCGAATGAGCACCCTGGGCGTGGCGTTCCACGAGGGCGCCGTGGTGGCCAAGCGCAACCTGCGGATGATCCTGCGGGTCCCCGAGCTGCTGGTGAACGCCGCCGTCGCGCCGATCATGATGACCCTGCTGTTCGGCTTCATCATCGGCGGCGCGATCGACCTGGACGGCGCGTCGTACCGGGAGTACCTGATGGACGGCATCTTCGTGCAGGCCGTCCTGTTCTCGGCGGTGAACACCGGCACGGTGATCGCCTCCGACATCACCACCGGCATCGTGGACCGCCTGCGGTCGATGCCGATCTCGCGCTCCGCCGTGCTGTTCGGCCGGACGTCCAGCGACGTGGTCAACAACCTGGTGGTGGTCGTGGTGACCGCCGTGCTCGGCCTGATCATCGGCTGGCGGGTGCGCACGTCCCTGGTGGACGCGCTGCTCGGCTTCGTCGTCCTGCTGGTGTTCGCCTACGCGCTGTCGTGGCTGATGGCCGTGGTGGGCCTGGCGATGCGCGCGCCGGAGGCGGTCAGCAGCGTCGGCTTCACCATCGCGATCCCGCTGGGCTTCCTGTCCAACGCGTACGTGCCGATCCACACCATGCCGGGCGTGATCCAGCCCATCGCGGAGTGGAACCCGATCTCCGCGGTGGTGCAGGCGTTGCGCGACCTGTTCGGCAACATGCCGGCGAGCGCTCCGCGCCCGGACGCGTGGCCCATGCAGAACCCGGTGACGGCGTCGCTGCTGTGGATCGCGGTCCTGCTGGCGCTGTTCATCCCGCTGGCCATCCGCCAGTACTGGAAGGCCGTCGCCCGCTAGGCGCTTCCTCCGTAGTTCCCGATCAAGGCCCGGTGGTCGCCGGGTCCGGGATGACCGCGTCCCCCGGTCGACAGCATGGTCCGGGGGACGCCGTCACCGGACCCGGCGACCTCGCGCGACCACCGTCCGACAGCGAACCGGGCCCGCGGGCTCGGTTCGACGCGTCCGCCGCGCGGGTCGCTGCCGGAGGGCCGGTCTCGCCGGCGGCACGTCCCGGGCAGAATCGACGCGCCCCACTCGCCGCCGATCACCGAGGATGAGCGCGCAATGTCCCAATCTGTCACGGTCGCCGCAGCGATCACCATCGCGGCACCGCGCCTGCGGTCCTACCTGCGCGCGCCGGTCGTGCGGGCGTCCACGTGGTCGGAGCACGACTGGGCCGGTGTCTGCGAGCCCTGGGACGACGCCACCCGGCGCGAGTACCGCGCGGAACTGGCCGGTGCGATCGCCGAGTGCGACCGCTGGCTGGACGGCGACCACGCGGACCTGTTGCGCGGCCTGGCCGACGACGGCGACCTGACCATCGGCTACGACGAGGAGACCGGCGCGCTCACCGTCGACCTCGATGCCCGCGTCGACTTCCGGCTGCCGTCGCTGGTGTGGGCGTGCACGGTCCTGCGCGGCCTGGGCACCTTCCTCGCCGACGGCGATTCCGGGCTCGTCACGGTCACCGTCGACTGGGCGGGCGAGGCGGTGCTGATGCACCTGTCGCCGGGCGGTTCGGCGTTCCTCGGCCAGGACGGCCCGGCCTTGGCGCGGGCCCGGAACGCGGAGTTCGACGTGCGGTGCGCGCTCTCCGACGCCGACCCGGACGAGTCGGCGTCGGAGGTCGTCGACCGCGTGCTGCGGTCGTGACCGCCGGGCTCACTCCACCAGCACCCGGTCGGGGGCACGGCGGCGCGCGCGGGACGAGCGGATCAGCGAGCGCACCCACATCACGATCCCGCCGAAGTCGAGCAGGAACGTCAGCAGCGCGAAGGCCAGGATGTCGGCCCAGGTGAACGTGCCGGTGACCTCCTCGCCGCGGAAGAACGCGACCACCCGGCCGCCGTAGAACAGCAGCAGCGGGACGGTGAGGCCGAACAGGGTGGCCAGCGACATGATCCGGCCCAGCACCCACACCACCGAGAAGATCCGGATCGCGCGCATCTCCCGCCGTTCGATGCCGGTCTGGTCGATCGACGGCCGGCGGCGCACGCGGCGGACCAGGTTGCGCAGGTACACGCCGGTGTCGGCCATCAGGCTGCGGGTGCCCAGCGCGGTCGCGATCACGTAGTACAGGTCGGTGCGCAGGAACACGAACGTCTGCCACAGCAACCGGATGAAGTAGGTGAACAGCACGCCGGCCAGCACCGTGCGCACCGGCCCGGCCAGGGTGATCGCCCCGGCCCGGTCCAGCCACACCACGATGAACAGCAGCGCCGCGCCGACGACGTCCACGATCATCCCGGCGAGCAGCGCGAGGTAGCGGGCGCGCTTGGGCGCGAGCCAGATGCCGGACATGTCGGTCTGCGCGACGATGGCGTACATCTGGTTGCCGATCGTCATCCGGGCCGAGACGCCCGCGGCGCGGGCCGCGACGACGTGGGCCAGTTCGTGCACCACCACGCCGATCGTGGCGATGCCGATCACGCCCCACAGGTAGGCCCAGAAGTGGGTGTGGAACATCAGGCTCGACGAGCCGGGCAGCGCTTGCGGGTCGAGGAACGCCAGCACGACGGCGACCAGCACGACCAGTCCGGCCGCGACCGCGACGGGTGCGGAGAACCAGCGCCGGGCGGCCCGCTGCGACAGCCCGTCGAGGTTCCAGACCCGCTTGCGGCGGCTGTCGTGCGCGTGGGCCAGCTCCGCGTCCGGGGGCGCGACGAAGCCCTCCCCCGCCAACTCCTCCAGGAAGTCCTCCACGTCGGGGCTCTCGCCGTGGCGGGCCTCGTAGCGGCGGACGGCCTCGGCCACGGGGAGCCCGTCGCGCAGCCACTCCAGCAGGTCGAGGCCCTCGGTCGGGATGGACAGGTAGACCTGGCGCTGGTCGTCGCCGATGACGGCGTGGTCGGCCTCGCGCCGGGAGGAGAACGGCCGCACCTTGACCGACGCCTCCAGTGGGAACCGGGACACCGGGACACCTCCTCACGGGGGAGGTGCGCGGGTGGGAGGCCCGAGACCTCCCACCCGCGCACGCGGATCAAGCTCAGACCGGCTGGTTCCCGCACGCCACGGAGGCGCTGGCCTTGACGGACTCCAGCTTGCGGACGACGAGCTTCTTCTTGGTGGTGGTCTTGTTCATGACGTACTTCCTTCCTGTTGGGGGTGTTCCGCCGCCGGCGAGGTGCCGGGGGTTCGGGGGTCCGCGCCGTGCGCCGTGGCGAGGAACCTCAGCGCGAGGTCCACCACGTGCGGTTCGGCGCGGAACAGCGACAGGTGGTCGCCGTGGGGCAGGACGGTCAAGGTCGCGCCCGCGAGCCGGCCCGCGACCACGCGCGAGCCCTCCGGGTGCGCGGTCGCGTCGTCCTCGCTGGTGACCACGAGGGCGCGGTGGCCGATGCCCAGGTGCGGGCGGAGGTCGGCGGCCATGATGTGCCCGTTGAGCACGCAGTACCGGTGCAGCAGGTCCGGCCGCGCGTACGGGTACACCACGAGGTGGGCCAGCAGCGGCGGCGCGACGCCGAGCATCGTGTGGGCCAGCACGGCGTGCACGGACGCGGCCTGCTTCTCGCTGTCGGCGGCCATCGCCATGAGCGCCTGGAGGTTGCGCTGGTGGTCGGTCTTGGGGCTGTCGTCGCCGAGGTCGAAATCGCCGTGCCACAGGCTCAGCGAGGACACCCGGGCGGGCGCGCGGTCGGCGGCGACGACGGAGAGCACCGCGCCGCCGCACAGGCCGAGCAGGTGGGCCTGGGGGATCCCGAGGTGGTCCATGACCGCGAACAGGTCGTCGACCTGGGTGGCCACGTCCGCCGGGCCGGCCGGGCCGCCGGTGAACAGCTCGCGGGTCTCGGACACGACGACGAAGTGCTCCCGCGCCAACGGCCGCACCCAGCCCTCGACCAGCCGCGCGGGCATCCCGCACGCGGAGACGACCACCACGGCGGGCCGGGTCGGGTCGCCCGCGGTGTAGGTGGGCAGGACCGCGCCGCCGGCCGCCGGGACGTCCACCCGCTTGGTCCAGCCGGTGAAGTCGGCGGCCCGCGCGGCGGCCACCTCGGCCCCGAGGTCCGGGGTGGTCGCGGCGGGCCGGTCGGCCAGGTCGAGGAACGCGCTGAGCACCCGTTCGAACGGGCCGAGCCCGTGCGCGTCGGCGACCGGCGTCAGCGCCGGCAGGTCCAGCCGGCGCACCAGGTCGGCGAGCAGGTCGGCGGTGCCGGGGTCGGCGCAGTGCACCCGCACCGGCGGCGGCAGCACCGACAGCAGCGGTTCGGCGGCGAGCAGCGCGCCGGTCAGCCGTCCGGGAGCGACTTCGTTCACGCGGCACCCACTCCGATCCAGTCGTAACGGCGGTGGTGGCCCCGCACACCCGTGCAGGCCAGCAGAGTGCGCGGCAGCCCGACCCGGTCGAGCAGGACCTTGTGCCGGTGCGGGTCGATGTCCCGGTCGGCCACCGGGACCAGGCAGTCGGCGTTGTCCGCGAGCAGTTCCCGGTACTCGGGGAAGGTCAGCCGGCAGCGCGCGGCCAAGTGGTCGCCGATGCGCATCCGCCCGACGGCGGCGACCGAGGTCGCGTCCACCACGCCGCTGTAGAACTCCGAGGCGCAGCCCGAGCCGTAGGAGTACAGGCCGACCCGGACGGGCTCGGCGGGGCGCAGGTGGTCGATCAGGCTGGCCAGCGCCAGGTACACCGAGCCGGAGCACAGGTTGCCGACCAGCCTCGGGTACTCCAGCGCGGGCGCGACCCGGCGGGCGAAGTCCTCGGCGATGTCCGCGATCCCGTTCTCCCGGGCCAGTTTGCGGTGCGCGGCGCGGACGATCCCGGCGAACGGCGTGTGCATCGCGAGCCCGGCAAACGTGGACCCGAAGTCCGCGCCGGACACCTTCGCCGAGTAGTCGGCGAAGCAGCTGGTCAGGCAGTCCAGGTAGGCGAACAGCGACTTGTCGGCGTCGGCGATGTCGAAGGTCGGCGCGGGGCGGGCCGAGTCGAGGGTCTCGTAGCTGTGCACGCCGAACGCGCCGAGGTCGACGTCGAGCACGTGCGGCCGGTCGCCGAGCAGCACGGCCGCCGCGCCGGTGCCCATCGCGGGCTCGGTGTAGTGCGACCCCTCGTCCACCAGGGACACGTCGGTGGCGATCACCAGCGCCTTCGCCCCCGGCGACAGGCCGGCCGCCAGGTAGCCGCAGGCGAGCTGGAGCGCGGCGGTCGCGGCGTAGCACGCCTGCTTGACCTCCAGCACCCGGCACCGCCGGCTCAGCCCCAGGTGCTCGTGCACGTAGGAGGCGACCGACTTGCTGTAGTCCAGGCCGGACTCGGTGGAGGTGACCACCAGTTCGATCCGGTCGCGGTCGGCCGGGTCGAGGGCGTCCACGATCGGCTTGGCGGCGTTGACCGCGTGCGTCACCGGGTCCTCGAACGGCAGCGCCACGGACTTGGCGCTCATCATCAGGTTGTCCAGCCGCTCCGGGTCCAGGCCGCGACCCGCGAACAGGGCGGGCACCGGGATCGCCGCGACCCCGCAGTAGACGTTGAGCGCCTCGATGCCGACGTTCACCGCTCGCCCACCTCGCACAGGAAGGCGACCAGGTGGTCGAGGTCGCGGATGTCGCCGAAGCTCGCCAGCGGCTCGGACACCCGCAGCCGCGCGCAGACGCCCATGATGATCTCGACCCGTTCGATCGAGTCCGCGCCGAGGTCGCGCAGGTGCCGGTCGCCGCCGAGCCGGCCCGGGTCCAGCGCGGGCAGGATCTCCGCGATCACCTCGTGCAGCACCCGCCGGACGCCCGCTTCGTCGGCCATCGTCCCCTCCGTTCCGCGCGCCATCACGCCACCGCCCCCGTCCTGACCTGCTGCTCGGCCACCGCGATCGGTCGGCCGGTGTCCCGGTCGGCGAGCACCGCGCGGACCGTCTCGTCGGCGCCCGGCACGTCGCCGCCGGGCACCCTGCTCAGCCGGATCCGCAGCACCGCGCCCGCGTCGGCGTTGCCCAGGTAGGCGATGCGCTGGTCGAGCACGACCCGGCCGAGGAAGCCCGCGTCGCTGCCGCCCCGGTGCCGCCACAGGCGCACCAACGCCCAGTCCACGATGGAGAAGTAGGCCGCGAAGTACAGCAGCCCCACGCCGTTGAGGTCGCGGCTGACGTCGATCGGGTAGTCCACGACGAGTCGGGAGCGCTCGTCCGCGGGCGGTTCGGCGGTCATCAGCGCGCGCAGTTCCGCGTGCGCGCGGCGCGGCGAGTACGCCGGCGGCAGGGCCGGCAGGTGGTCGTGCCGGAAGTCGACCGGCGAGGCGCTGCGCAGGTCCTCGTTGCCGCCGGACGCGCCGCGCACCACCCAGCGGTTGAAGTTCTGCGCGTACAGGCAATCCGGCTCGTCGAACGCGAAGAACGCGTCCGGGTCGACCTCCTGCGGCGCGCCCGTGCCCCGGCGGATCCGGTGCAGCGTCAGCACGGACTCGCTGCCGAACCCGAACACCCGCGAGTCGACGCGCAGCAGGTCGCCGAAGGTGAGGCCGCGCACGTGCATCGACTCGCTGCCGCGCACGTGGAAGTAGTGGAACGCCAGGTACGTCGGCGCGCCGGCACCGTCGCGCGCGGTGTAGGCGTTGGTGCCGCACGCGGAACTGACCGTGTCCCACGTCCAGTCGCCGATCTGGCCGACGAACAGCGAGCCGGACCCGCACATGCCGGGCCGGATCACGGTCGTGCGCGTGGTCGCGTCCGGCCCGGTGGGCACCAGTTCCGGGGTGAGCTGCGCGGTCATGCCCGCACCTCCGAGACGGCGTGCTCGGCGACGAACGCCGCGAGCACCCGGTTGCACCGCGACGGGCTTGTCACGTAGGGGAAGTGGCCGGCGTCGGAGATCTCGGTGTACCGCGCGCCGGGGATCGCGCCGTGCAGCAGGTGCGCGGTCTTGAGCGGGATCACCGTGTCGTGCCTGCCCTGCACGACCAGCGTCGGCACGGACACCTCGTCCAGGCGGGACAGCAGGTCGGGTCGCGCGGCGAACACGTCGAGGTAGCGCAGGCCGATCTGCGGGTTCATGCTCTCGCAGCGCAGCAGCATCTTCTCCACGGCCGCCCGCTCGCGCTTGAGCCGGCTCGACCCGCCGCCCTCGATGGTCCGGTCCAGGTCCTCGGCCGCCACCACCGCCAGCCGGTTGATCTCGCCGACCCGGTTGCCGATCTTGTAGGAGCTGCCGAGCAGCGACAGGGTCGCCGTGTCGGCCGGGAACTCCAGCGCGTAGGTGAGCGCGACCAGGCCGCCGAAGGACGCGCCGACCACGTGCACCGGTCCGGTGATCCCCAGTTCCCGCAGCGCTTCCCGTTCGAGGGCGGCGAGTCCGGGCAGGGTGATGTCCGGGGCGGCCGACGTGCCGCCGACGCCCGGGTGGTGGACGCTGACGACGAGGTTGGTCCGCGCCAGACCGGCGAACTGGTGGGCGAACACGCCCGCGCCGATGTTGAACGGGTGCATGAGCAGCACCGGGTCGCCCTCGCCGGCCGTGAACACCTCGACGTCGGCACCCGCGACCGACACCACCGACCGCCGCACACCCGGGCAGTGCTCGCGGAGCACGGCTTCGTTGTCGTCACTGGGCTTCTGCTCGTCGCGCAACGCGTGCCGGACGTCGTCGGGGACGCGTTCGGCGGGCTGGTAGACCGCGCGGGCGGCGTCGGCGGGCGTGCGCAGCCCCCCGGTGAGCAGTTCCGGCACGGAGTCCGTGCGCAGGCCCGCGATCCGGTCCACGACCGGTGCCACGTCCTGCGGCCCGAACCCGACCGGCACGGCGAGCCGCACCGCCGCGCCGCCCGCGACCAGGTGCGGCGCGCCCCGCACGCCCGCGCCCTGGTAGAGCCAGGCGAGGAAGGACATCACGGCGTGCTCCTGCGCGGCGAACGCCGGCATCCGGGCCACGTCGACCAGCACGCAGTGCCCGCCGACCGGTTCGACCACCGGCACCCCGGCGGCGCGCAGGCCGTGCCAGAGCGCTTCGACGGCGGCCATCCGCCGGCGGACCATCGCGACCACGCCGTCCCGGTCGGCCACCGCGGCGGCGATCTGGGTGCGGGCGGACAGGTCGACGTCCCAGCCGCGCCGGCGCACGTCCTCGTGCAGGCGGGCGGCCAGTTCCGGGTCGTTCGTGGCGATCAGGCCGCCCGCCGCGACGCCGAAGTCCTTGGAGAGGCTGAAGGTCGCGGTGTCGACGAGCGCGAGCAGGTCCCGCACCGCCGACCACGGGTCGTCCGGCGCGAGGAACACCGCGTTCTCCACGATCCGGCTGGCGTCGAGCACCAGCGGGACGCCGCGCTCACGGGTGATCCGGCGCACCTCGCCCAGCTCGGCCAGGCCGATCGGGTGCCCGCCGCCCGCGTTGTTGGAGGTCTCCACGACGACGAACGAGGTCCGGCCGTCGATCGCGGCGGCCACCGCGCCCGGGTCGAGCCGCCGCCCGTCGCCGACCGCCTTCGGCTCGAAGCCCACGTCGGTCAGCGAGAGCAGCCAGGTCGGGAACGCCCCGGTGTGCGGCACGGTCCCGCGCGGGCCGGGAAAACCCCGGCACAGCATGGCTTCCGCCGACCGGCCGGACCGGGTGGGCAGCACGTCGGTGAACGGCAGCCAGTCGTGCGAGGTCAGGTCCGGGCCGGGCAGTCCGGCGAGCAGCCGGGCGCGCTCGGCCACGAACGCGTCGGCGCGCTCGGCCCACGAGTCGGTCAGCAGGTCGACCGGCACCAGCCCGGTGGGGATGGTGAGCGCGTTGTGCCCGTGCGCCGCCAGCACGGCGGCCCGCCCGGCTTCGCTCGCGGTGCCCGCGCCGGCCGCCGTCGCGCGCGCCGGCGCGACAGCGGTGCGGGCAGGGGCGGTACGGCCCGTCTCGGCCGGGGTGGTGCGGGCCGGGGCCGGCCGGTCGGGTTCGGTCGGCGGCTGGGCAGCCGGTGGGACCGAGCCGTTCGAGGCGGTCAGCTCCGGGTTCGCGATCATCAGGATGACGTCGGTCACCGAGGTGCGGTCGCCGGTCGCCGGGCTGCACAGGTAGATCGGCGTGTTGGTGGTCCGGAACTTGTTCTTGAACTGGAAGTTGCCGGAGCCGAAGACGCCGACCGAGTGCAGTTCCTCGATCGCCTCGGACACCTGCGGGTCGGCGTTGGGCGATTCGGTGATCGCCACGCCGAAGCTCGCGCCGAAGCTGAACGACGTGCAACCCTCGGCCGCCGTCTTGGCGATGATCTCGACGATCGCGTGCTCCAGCCCGCCCGCCGGCATGGAATCCGGGTAGAACTCCAGGTCCAGCAGGTAGCCCTGCTCGGACGGGATGCGCGTGACGATGATCGCGTTCACCAGCTCGTCGTCCACGGACGTGAGGAACATCCGGTGCCGGGGGTCGAGCCGGCCGGTGCGGATCTCCTCCCGCACCACGCCGACGTAGGGGTTGACCATCTGCTTGTGGTCGCCCCACGAGTCCATCAGCGCGACGATCCGCCCGTCGGTCGCCGGGTCGTCACCCACCCGGTACTCCGCGGTGCGCACCGCGCCCGCCCGCTCGAACCTGCCGAGCAGGTACCGCAGCCGGCTCATCCGGCCGCCCGACGTGGTGAACGTCGACAGGTCGTCCAGCCGCTGCACCGCGCCGAACGGCGTCGCGGTCACCGGCTCCCCCGCCACCTCCGTCAGGTGCGCCAGCGACAGGAAGTTCGGCCGCAGGCCGGTGCGCCGGGCCCACGCCATCCAGTCGGCCACCAGGTCGTGGAAGTGGTCCATGGCACCGACGAAGCTCCACGCGAACAGGTCGTCGCCGCGCACCGAGAAGTTGACGTAACCCTCGCGGACCGTGTCGAGGAACGCGTACGGGGCGATGTCGCGCCCGGCCAGGCCGCCTTCCTTGGCGTACCGGCGATCGAGGTCCGCGACCAGCTCGCCCAGCCCGCCCAGGCCAGGCAGGTTCCGCTTGAGGTACACCACCGGTTCGCCGTCGACCACCGCCGGCGACTCGATGCTCCGCTCGCCGCGCCGCGCCGGCTGTTCGGCGCGCGAGGTCCGGCCCGCCAGGAACTCGGCGAGTTCGCCCATCGTGGGCCGGTCGAACAGCAACGTCTTGGGCAGCGCGCCGTACCGGCTCTCCAGCGCGGCGACCGCCCGGAGCATGTCGAACGACGTCAACCCGTTGTCCGCGAACGACAAGCTCCCGTCGAGCGGCCGTTCCAGCGCCTCCTCCACGATCGCCGCCACGCTCGGCCGCGCCGCGGCCGCTTCAGGCTCGACCACTTCGGGCTCGGCCGGCGCAGGCGCAACCGGCTCGGGCGCGACGACCACGGGTTCCGGCTCGACGGGCTCGGGCATCGCAGGCTCGGGGGTGGTGGGCGCAGCGGGCTCGGCACCTTCGATCAACGCGGCCAAGGCGTCCACGGTGTCGTGCTCGTAGAGCTGGGCCGCCGTCAGCTCGACGTCGAACGCGGCCATGAGGGACCGGGCCAGCTCCATCCGGAAGATCGAGTCCAGCCCGAGGTCGGAGAACGCCGTGTCGGCGGCGATCTCGTCCACCTCGGTACCCAGCACGGCCGCCACGCTCTCCCGGATCACCCGCGCCACCGTTCCGTCCACAGTGGACTTGACGGGTTCCGGGACGGGAGGCGCGACGGCGGCGGGAGCCGGGGTCTCCGGCACGAAGTCCACCAGGTTGGGCAACACTACGGCCGCCGGCGCGGACCCGTTGGCGGCATCGGTCCCGTTCGCCGCGGCCGGAACCGAACCGTTGGGGCGCAGGGACGCGGGGTCGCGCAGCACGAGCTTGCGGTCCGCACGCGCGATCTGGTCGAACCAGAACGGGGTCGCGGCGAACGGCGGCACGGGAGCCGAGACCAGGCGCGGCCGGACCGCCCAGCGCGCGGACCAGTCCACCTCGGCACCCGCGAGCCACGCCGACACCTCCTCGTCCAGCCGGGCGGGCGCGGTCCCGGTCAGCACGGCGACCGCCTCCGCCCGGTCCGCGACGACCGCCGCGAACCGGTGCCCGAAGACCTCGCGCCCGGTCGCCAAGGTGTGGCACAGCCGGTCCAGGTCACGGTCTTCGGCCAGGAACCGGGCGACCCGGTCCCGGTACTCGGCGAGCGCCTCGGCCGAGTCCGCCGACAGCACCAGCGGCCACGGGCCGACGCCGACCGGTGTGGCGGGCTCGACGGCGGACTGCACGACCACGTGCGCGTTGGTGCCGCCGAACCCGAACGAGCTGACGCCGGCCACCCGGTCACCGGTCCACGGCGTGCGCTCCGCGACGACCCGGAACGGCGTGCCGTCCAGGCGCACGTACGGGTTGGGCGTCTCCTGGTGCAGGGTCGGCGGCAGTTCGCCGTGCCGCATCGCCAGCAGCACCTTGAGCAGGCCGGCGATCCCGGCCGCCGCCTCCAGGTGGCCGATGTTGGTCTTCACCGCGCCCAGGCCGATCTGCCCCGTCACCCCGGCGAACGCCTTCTTCAGACCCTCGACCTCGATCGGGTCGCCGAGCCTGGTCCCGGTGCCGTGCGCCTCGACGTAGGAGACCCGGGCCGGGTCGACGCCCGCCGCCCGGTACGCCCGGGTGATCACCCGGGCCTGCGCCTCCGGGTTCGGCGCGGTCAGCGACGGCCCGCGCCCGGCGTGGTTGACCGCGCTGCCCCGGACGACCGCGATGACCTGGTCGCCGTCGGCGAGCGCGGCCCGCAGCGGCTTGAGCACCACCACACCGCAGCCCTCGCCGCGCCCGTAACCGGCGGCGGCGTCGTCGAACGTGCGGCACCGGCCGTCCTCGCTGAGCATCCCGGAGGACTGGAAGGCGACGAACAGCCCCGGGCTGAGCAGCACGTTCACCCCGCCCGCCAGCGCCACGTCGCACTCCCCCGAGCGCAGCGCCCGCACCGCGTGGTGGACCGCGACCAGCGAGCTGGAGCACGCGGTGTCGATCGCCTCGCTGGGGCCGCGCAGGTCGAGCAGGTAGGACACCCGGTTGGCGAGGATGCAGTCGGCCAGGCCGCTGGCGGTGTGCGCTTCGACCGGCACGCCGTGCGCGTGCAGCAGGTCGTCGTAGTCGCACGCGGAGACGCCGACGAACAGCCCGGTGTCGGTGCCGGCCAGGCGTCGCGGGTGGTAGCCCGCGTCCGCGACGGCCTGCCACGCGGTGTGCAGGAACAGCCGCTGCTGCGGGTCCATCAGCGCCGCCTCGCGCGGCGAGATCCCGAAGCGCCGGGCGTCGAAGGTCCGCACGTCGTCCAGGAACCCGGCCGAGACACCGGCCACCGCGGGATCGCGGCGCAGGTCGGTGCGGTCCTCGGGCACCGGCCGCACCAGGTCGTCGCCGGCGACGAGGTGCCGCCAGAACGCGTCCAGGTCGGGCGAGCCGGGCAGCACCCCGGCCATGCCGATCACGGCGATCACGTCGTCCTCCGGCTCGGCGGCGGGTTCCGGCGCGAGCGCGGGTTCCGGCGCGACGACGGGCTGCGACCGGACTGCGGGCACCGACCGGACTGCGGGCTCCGGTTGGACCGGGGGCTGCGGCTCGACGGCACCGGTCGCGGTGAACCCGTCGAGGCCGCGCAGGTAGTCGGCGAAGGCGGACAGGGTCGGGCACTCGTAGAGCACGGTGGGCAGCAGGTCCAGCCCGAACCGCTCGTTGACCTCGTTGACCAGGCCGGTCAACGAGATCGAGTCGAACCCCAGGTCGAGCAGCGCGAGGTCGGGCTCGATCTCCTCCGGCTCCACCAGCAGGAACCCGGCCGCGAGCGCGCGCAGCGCGGCGTCCAGGTCGACCGGCGCGCGCCGCACGGCGGCGACCGGCTCCCCCGCCACCGGACGCACCACGGCCACGATCGGCTCCGGGCCGGACACCACCCGGTCGAAGGCGCGCAGCGCGTCGGCGGTGCCGAGCGGTTCGCTGCCCCAGCGGCGGGCGAACAGGCGGCGGGTCTGGTCGTCCACGGCCATCCCGCCGTCCGCCCACAGCGGCCAGCACACCGACACCAGGCCGGGCGTCGCGGCGGCGAACTCGTCCAGGAACGCGTTGGCGTAGGCGTAGTCGACCTGGCCGAGGTTGCCGGTGCGCGCCGCGACCGACGAGAACAGGGCGAAGAACTCCAGCGGCTCGTCGCCGAGCGCGGCCACCAGGTTCCGCACGCCGCGCACCTTCGGCGCGAGCACCGCGTCCACCCGCTCGGCCGACTTGGCCAGCGCCCGCGCGTCGTCGTGCACCCCGGCGGCGTGCACCACGCCGTCGACGCGCCCGTACCGGGCCTTCACGTCGGCCACCAGCCGCCGCACGTCCTCGGCCACCGCCACGTCCGCGACGGCCCGGCCCGCGACCACCACGGCCTGCGGCGCACGGGTCGCGCGCAGGTGCTCGGCGACGTGCCGGCCGATCGCGCCGGTCCCGCCGACCACCAGGTAGACACCGCCGGTGCGCGGTGCGGGCCGTGCCGCCGGGCGGAACCCGACCATCCGGCGGACCTGCCGCACCCCGTCGACGTACCGGACCTCGCTCACCCGGGCTTCGGGCGCGCCGGTCACGTGCCGCAGTTCGCCGGGTTGTGGTTCGCCGTGCACGACGACCCCGGAGAAACCGCTGTGCTCCAACGCGAGCGTGCGCAGCGCGGCGGCCACCGCCGTGTACGCGGGCCGTTCGTCGGGGCACACCACGACGATCCGCAGCGACGCGGCCGGGTCCCGGGACAGGCCGGCCGAAGCCGCGCGCAGCACGGTGTGCAGCGACTGGCCGATCTCGTCCACGAGCCCCTCGGCGTCGGCGGGCAGCCGCACGACGACCGGTTCCGGAGAGTCGGAACCGTTGGCGGGCAACGCTTCGGCCACCCATTCCGGGCGCAGGTAGGTGCACGGGTCGTCGTCCGCGACCGCCACGACCCGCAGGCCGTCCACGGCGAGCAGCACGCGCCCGTCGTCGTCGGCCACGCGCAGGTCGAATCGGCGTTCCCCGGCGGGCGCGGCGATCTCCACGGCGTGCACCCAGGTCTGCGCGGGCAGCGGCCCGGCGCAGGTGAGCGCGGCGAACCCGACCGGGAGCTGGGTCCGGTCCGGGCCCGGCAGGGCGGCGAGCGCCTGGAAAGCCCCGTCCAGCACCAGGATCCGGTGGCCGGCCTCGATGCGGGCGAGCACGTCGCCGTCGCCGACGCGCACGTCCCGCAGGACGCGCATCGGCTCGCCGTGATCGAGACCTCCGGCGCGGAGGGCGGCGTACAGGTCGGCCGGTTCCACGGCTGTGCCACAACGATTCCGCAGTGCCGCGAGGTCCAGCACGTCCTCCAGCGGACGCGCGGCCGTGCAGCGACCGGCGGCGACGGTGATCGCACCGGAGGTCACGGTGAACGCGCCGTCCTCGACGCGCGCACGCGGTTCGGGCTGTGCGTCGAGGTGCAGCGGCTCGGGCCACCGCACGTCGTGCAGGGTGAACGTCGGGCCGAGGTCGGCGCAGACCGGTTCCAGCGCCGCCGCGCCCGGCAGCACCCGCCGGCCGGCGACCCGGTGCGCGGTCAGCCACGGCCGGTCGTCGGTCTCGGGCAGCCACAGCCGTTGCCGGGTGAACGGGTACGGCGGCAGGGAGACCCGGTCCGGTCGGACCGGCCACGTGCGCCGCCAGTCCACCGGCACGCCGTGGACCCACAGCTGCGCCAGCCGGTCGAGGTCGCGCCGGGTCAGCAGGTCGGCCAACGGGTCGCCGTCCCCGGTGAACAGGTCACGGCCCGGGAAGTCGTCGCCCGCGGTGCCGCGCCGCACGTCGCCGGCGCTCAGGCGCTCCGCCAGCTCGGCCGGGTCGGACACGACGACGGCCAGCCGGTGCGGCAGCTCGGCCCGGCCGACCTGCGTGGTCCACGCCAGGGACGCGAGCGCGGGAACGTGCCGCCGCACGTGCTCCGCGACCGCCGACGCCAGCGCGGTCAGCTCGTCCGGGGTGCGCGCGGACAGCAGGACGGCGTGCCGCCCGGTGCCGGCGGGCTCCGGACGGGCCGGGGCCTCGTGGCCGGAGAGCACCAGGTGGGCGTTCGCCCCGCCCGCGCCGAACGAGCTGACCCCGGCGCGGCGCGGCGCGGGCCACGGGGTGGCCTCGGTCGGCAGCGAGAACCCGGCGGGCAGGTCGATGCGCGGGTTGACGGTCTCCAGGGCCGCGCAGGGCGCGATGGTCCCGTGTTCGAGCTGGAGCACCACCTTGGTCAGGCCCGCGATGCCCGCCGCGCCCTCCAGGTGGCCGATGTTGGCCTTGACCGAGCCGACCGCGCAGCGCCCGTCGTCGCCGAGCGCCTTCGCCAGCCCGGTGATCTCGATCGGGTCGCCCAGCGCGGTGCCGGTGCCGTGGGCCTCGACGTACCCGACGGTGCCGGGTTCGGCCCCGGCGGCTCGCAGCGCCCGCACGACGAGTTCCGCCTGTGCGGCCGGGTTGGGCACGGTGTAGCCGGCGGTCTTGCCGCCCGCGTTGACCGCGCCGCCCTCGATGACGGCCCGGATCCGGTCGCCGTCGCGCAGCGCGGCGGACAGCGGCTTGAGCAGCACCGCGCCGACGCCCTCGCCGGGCACGAACCCGTCCGCGCGCTCGTCGAACACCTTGCACGCGCCGTCGCGGGCCAGCATCGTCATGGAGGACAGGGCGATCAGGTGCGCGGGGTGCAGCACGAGGTTCACGCCGCCGGCGATCGCCATCGCGCACTCGCCGCGCCGGATGCTCTCGCACGCCAGGTGCACGGCCGTGAGCGAGGACGAGCACGCCGAGTCGACCGCGAAGCTGGGCCCGGTGAGGTCCAGCGCGTAGGAGACCCGGTTCGCGATCGACCAGTACGCGGAGTGGCCGTCGGTGAAACGCCCGCGCGGCCAGCCGGTGGCGGCGGCGATGCGGCCGTAGGAGCCGTACATCGTGCCGACGAACACGCCGGTCTCGCGGACCTTCTCCCCGCCCAGGTACCCGGCGTCCTCCAGCAGCAGCCAGGAGGTCTCCAGGAACAGGCGCTCCTGCGGGTCCATCGCGGCGGCGTCCTTGGGGAGGATGCCGAAGAACGCCGGGTCGAACCGGTCGACGTCGGTCAGGAACCCGCCCCAGCGCCCGTAGGTGTGCTGCGGCTTGCCCTTGCGGGGGTCGAAGTGCTCCCGCCAGTCCCAGCGGTCGGCGGGCACCTCGGTGATGGAGCTGGTGCCCGCGACCAGGTTGCGCCAGAACTCGTCCAGGTCACGGGCGCCGGGGTAGCGGCCCGCCAGCCCGACCACGGCGATCCGGTCGTCCTCGCGCACCGCGTCCGCGCGCACCGCCACGTCCTGCGCCACCGCCTGGGCGGTGACCGGCGGGCGAGCCGATCCGGTTGCGGCGGCGGCGAAAGCGGCCGGGGCCGACGGGGTGAGGAGCGCGGCGAGCGCCGGGGCGTGGGCGGCGGCCAGGTGGGCGGCCAGGTGCTCGATGGTCAGGTGTTCGAACAGCAGGGTGGCGGGCAGGTCGCCGAGGTCCGCCTCGAACCGGCGGACGATCCGCTGGCTCACCAACGAGTCGACCCCGAAGTTCTCGAACGTCAGGGTGTCGTCCAGGTCGGCCTGCCGGAACTTCAGGACCTCGGCGAACACCCGGCGCACGTAGTCGCGGACCGCCGCGCCGGACGCCGCCGCGCCGGCCGTCGCGACCAGCACGCACTGCTCCTGCTCGTCGTCGGCGCAGCCGGGCATGCCCAGCACCCGGACCGCCAGCCCGGCTTCGGCGAGTGCCGACCGCCAGCCCGCCGGCGAGAGCAGCGGGGAGTGCGGCAGCCGGCGGTGCGCGTCGGCGAACCGCCACCAGCCGGGCAGCAGCCCGAAGGTCGCGGTGAGGAAGTCCGACGTGCGGGTGACCTCGTTGACCAGCAGCACGCCGCCGGGGCGCAGCAGGGCGCGGGCGTGCCGCAGGACCTCGACCACGTCCGTGGTGGCGTGCAGGACGTTGGTGGCCAGCACGACGTCGTACGTGCCGGGCGTGAAGCCCTGCGCGGCCGGGTCCCGCTCGATGTCGAGCACCCGGAAGGCGGTGTTCGGGAACCGCGCGCCGAACTCCTCCTCGCCCGAGCGCAGGAACGCCGTGGACACGTCGGTGTAGTCGTAGTGAGCGCCGCCCGCCGCGGGCAGCGCGAACGCCGTCCCCGCTCCCGTGCCCGCACCGATCTCCAGCACGCGCGGGGCGTCGGTGCGGCCCACGGCACGCGCGAGTTCGTCGGCCATCAGCCGGTGGTAGAAGTCCGCCGCGCGCTGGCCCTGGTAGACGGCGCCGACCAGGTCGGTGGAGCCGCCGGGGAACAGAACCTCGGTCGGCGGGGTCCGCCCGTCGAGGACGCCGGGCAGCCCGGCCGCGCAGCGGTGCAGCAGCTCCACGTGCGGGGCCAGGTCGGGGTGCAGGGCCAGCACGTCCCGCGCGGTCGGCCCGGCGGCCGGGGTCGCCGACGCGGCGGCCACGGCGCGGTGCAGGGGCGTGTCGCCGGGCGGCACGTCCGCGCCGCGCAGCAGGTCGCGGGCCAGGCCGTCGAGCGCGGCGAACGCGGCCCGCGACCGGGCCAGGTCGTCCTGCGGTCCGCCGTCGCCGGGCTCGGGCCGCGCGGCCTCCGGTGCCCGCACGCCGAGCCGGGCCAGGCCGTCCGGGGTGCCCTTGAGCACGGCCACCTGCGGGTGCCCGCCCGCCAGGACGTGCTCCAGCGCGGCGACGCCCTCGGCCGGGTCGATCGACTCGATGCCGAGCGCGGCGAACCGCGCGACGTAGTCGGGGCGCGCCACGATCCCGACCGTGCCCCAGAATCCCCAGTTGACCAGCTTCACCGGCACGCCGGCGCGGTGCAGGGCGAGAGCGTAGGAGTCCTCGAACGCCGTGGCGGCGGCGTAGTTGCCCTGGCCGGGCGCGGGCACGAACGCCATCGCCGACGAGAAGACGGCCAGGAAGTCCAGCGGCTCGTCCCGCAACGCCGCCGCGAACGCCGCCAGACCCGAGGTCTTGGGCCGCAGCACGTCCGCCAGGTCGTCCTCGGTCATCGTCGCGAGCGACCGGTCCCGCAGGGTGATCGCCGAGTGGAACGCCCCGTTCACCGGGCCGAACACCCGCCGCACGTCCTCGACCGCGCGGCGCACCGCCCGCACGTCGCCCGCGTCGGCGGTGAAGTAGCGGACGCGGTCGCCGAACTCGGCGGCCAGCGCGCGGATCCGGGTGTCCTCGGCGGACCGGCCCAGCCACGCCACCCGGGCGTCGCGGGTCCGGACCAGGTGCCGGGTGACCTCGACGCCGATCCCGCCCGCGCCGCCCAGCAGCACGTAGACGCCGCCGTCGCGCAGCGCCGAACCGGCCGGTTCGGCGACCGGTTCGAGCACGCGGACCAGCCGGCGGTCGCCGCGCAGCGCCACGAGCCGGTCGCCGCCGTGCTCGCGGCGGACGGCGTCCGCGTAGGAGGCCGGGTCGCCCGCGCCGAGGTCCACGCAGGTGACCGACCACTCCGGGTACTCGGCGGCGATCGCGCCCGCCAGACCGGCCAGGCCGGCGGCGTGCGGGTGCACCGGTTCGTCGTCGACGGCCTGGGTGCCGGACACCACGAACGTCAACGTCAGCGGGCCGCGACCGGCACCGGTCTCGACCAGGTGCCGCACCAGGCGGAACGCGTGCAGCACGGACGGGTCGTCCTCGGCGGGGCTCGCCGGGTCGTCGGGGCGGGCCAGCACGTACACGGCGTCGAACCGGCCCAGGGGGAGTTCGCCGAGCGGCACGGCCACGTCGGGCCGCAGCGCGGTGGCGAGCGCGGCGTCGGCGGCGGTGTGCACGACCGCGACCCGACCGACCGGGTGCGTGAGCGGTGCTGCGGCCGGTCGCCACGCGGGGACGTGCAGCAGCCCGGTGCGTTCGGCGGCGGGGCGCAGCGCCACCCCGTCGAGCCGGGCGCGGACCACGCCGGACTCGTCGGTCAGCACGACGTCGAACCGGTGCGCGGAGCGGCGCGTGACGTGCACCCGCGCGGAGGTGGGCAGGTCGTGGTCGACGTGCGCGGAGTCGACGGCGAACGGGAGCAGCGGCCGGCGTTCCTCGGTCAGCAGGGCGGCGATCGCCTGCATCGCGCCGTCGAGCACCTGCACGTCGTCGCCCGCGCGGGCGCGCAGGGTGGCGAGCGCTTCGCCGTCCCCGACCGCGACGCCGGTCAGCACCCGGAACGTCGGCCCGTAGCGCAGGCCCGCCCGGTCGAACGCCGCGTACAGCGCGTCGCCGGACAGCCGGCGCGGGCAGCGGGCGGCGACGGCGGCGAGGTCCAGCGCCGGTTCGGCGGCGGGCGCCGGACGGGGTTCCGCGACGGCGTGCACCTGCGCGCCCGAGGTCAGCTCGATGCGGCCGGTCGTGGCCAGGCCGAGCACCACCGGGCCGGTCACGGGCACGGGCTTGAGCCAGGTCAGGCCCGCGACGCCCGGCGCGGCTCCGGTCGCCAGCCGCAGGAACAGCGCGCCGGGCAGCGTCGGGACGCCGTCCACGACGTGGTCGGCGACGACCGGGTCACCGGGCTCGACCCGGACGTCCCCGACCCAGAACCGGTCGCGGGCGAACGGGTAGGTGGGCAGCGGGACGCGGCGGCCCCGGCTCACCGACGCCCAGTCGACGTCCTCGCCGGCCGCCCAGCGGCGGGCCAGGTCGTGCCCGGCGGTGGTGCCGGCGGTCGCGCCGTGCTCCAGCTGCCGCACCAGGTCGGCGAGGTCGTCGGCGACGAACGCGGCCCGTGCGGCGAGGTGCGCGCGGCCCAGCGCGAGGGTCGTGGCGACGTCGTGCAGGGCGACGTCGGCGGCCGTGAGGTGGGTGGCGAGCTGGTCGAGCCGGGCGCGCAGCGCGGTCGCGGTGCGCGCGGACACCGGCACGACCGCTTGGCCCCGGGCGTCGCCGGCCGGCCGGGTCGGCGCTTCGCCGACCACGACGTGGCAGTTCGTGCCGCTGAACCCGAACGAGCTGATGCCCGCCGCCAGGTGCTCGCCGGACCACGGCGTCAGCTCGCGGACCACCGGCAGGCCGGGGATCGGGTGGCGCACGCCCGGCGTCGGCGGGAGCTGCCGGTGGCGCAGCGCGAGCAGCACCTTGAGCAGGCCCGCGATGCCCGCGCTCATCGTGGTGTGGCCGATGTTCGCCTTCACCGAGCCGAGGGCGCAGTCCGCCGGCACGACCTGGCGCAGCGCCTTGACCTCGATCGGGTCGCCGAGGTGGGTGCCGGTGCCGTGCGCTTCGACGTAGGACACCGCCGCGCCGGCCCGGTCGTGGACCTCGCGCAGCAGGGCGGCCTGGGACGCCGCGCTCGGCGCGGTGATGCCGTTCGTGCGGCCGTCGCCGTTGAGCCCGCTCGCCAGGATCACGCCGTGCACGTGGTCGCCGTCGGCGAGCGCCCGGTCCAGCCGCTTGAGCAGCACCGCGCCGACGCCCTCGCCGAGCACGATCCCGTCGGCCGACTCGTCGAACGGCAGGCACCGGCCCGCCGGCGACAGCATGCCGGTCTGGCTGGTCCACACCTGCATCCGGGGCGTGCACATCACCGCGACGCCGCCCGCCAGCGCGGTGTCGCAGTCGCCGGACCGGATGCTCTCGCAGGCGAGGTGCACGGCGGTCAGCGACGACGAGCACGCGGTGTCGATCGCCATCGTCGGGCCGGTCAGGTCGAGCAGGTAGGCGATGCGGGCGGGCAGGATCGAGCTGGACGTGCCCAGGAACGCCTCGCTGGAGGTGCCCACGCCGGCGGCGTCGAGCAGGCGGGGGTAGTCGCCCGCCGCGCACCCGACGAACACCCCGCAGCGCATCGGCCGCCCGGCGTGCCCGGCGTCCTCCAGCGCGGCCCACGCCTGCTCCAGGAACAGGCGTTGCTGCGGGTCCATCGCCTCGGCTTCCAGCGGTGAGATCCGGAACAGCGCGGCGTCGAACGCGTCCACGTCGTCCAGCAGCGCCGCCCACCGGCTGCGCGTGGTGTCGGTGCGGGTCGGGTCGGGGTCGTAGAGCGAGGTCAGGTCCCACCGCGCGGGCGACACCTCGCGGATGGACGACACCCCGGCGGCGAGGTTGCGCCAGAACGCGTCGAGGTCGGGGGCGTCCGGGAACCGGCCCGCCATCCCGATCACCGCGATCGGCGCGGAGTCCCGCCCACCCGTCACGGACACCCGCTCGGCAGGGGTCGGCATCGGCGGCTGCGCGGCCACGGGAGTAGCGCTGATCACGAGGTCCGGCGGTCCGGAACGCTCGGCGGGCACCGGGGCGTGCACAGTCGGCACGGTCAGCGTCAACGGCGAAGGGGCAGGGCGGGCCGCCGGCGGTGGGTCGGCGGGCGCGGTGGGCTCCACGGGCGCGGGTGGCACCGCGGGTTCGGTTCGCGGACCGGTCGCCTGCGCGCGCAGCGCGGCCTTCTCCCCCGCTGCCGCCAGGACCGCGCCGACCAGGTCGGGCAACGTCGGGTGGTCGTAGACCGCGACGGAGTCGAGTTCGGTGCCGAAGCGGCGGTTCAGGTCGCGGACCAGCTCCACCGCGCCGATCGAGTCCAGCCCGAGGTCGGAGAAGCTGCGCGTGGGCCCGATCTCGTCCGGCTCCAGGTACAGCAGGGCACCCAGGATCTCCCGGATCGCCGCGGCGACCCCGGATCCCTCCACAGTGGACTCGACGGCCGGCGGCTCACGATCCGGCGGGAGGTCCGCGGTGGCGGGCTCGCCGCCCGCGCGGAAGCCGTCGACCTTGGCGAAGTGCTCCCGGACCATCGCGGCCGACTCGTCGCCGAGCACCTGGCGGTGCATCCGCACCTCGCTGGCGATGATCTCCGGCAGGTCGCGCAACACCCGGCCCGCCAACTCGTCCTTCAACACCCGGATCACCGCCGGCGGCCGGTCCGCCATCGACCGGGCCAGGTCCAGTGCGGCGGGCAGCACTTCCGCGCGCGGCAGCACCGTGACGTTCACGCCGCGCCGGAGCAGTTCGCCGCCGGTCAGGGAACGCCCGGTGAGCAGCATCTCCTTGGCCAGCGCGGCACCGAAGCGCTGTTCCAGCACGTAGGTCGCGCCCATGCCGGGCGTGAAGCCGTACTTCGCGAAGTTCGCGCTGTAGACGGACTCCTCCCCGAACACCACGACATCGCCGTAGCACGCGAACGCCAGCCCGCCGCCGGACGCGTGCCCGGACGCGGCCACCACGACCGGTCGCGTGCACTTCAGCATCCCGTCGTAGATGAACGACGCGTCGGTGAACGTGCCCGCGCCCTCGGCGAGCGTCCGCAGCGCCTCGGGCGTGCCGCCCATGCTGAACACCGTGCCGCTGCCCGTGACCACCACCGCGCGCACGTCGTCGCGCTGCTCTATCTCGCCGAACACCGCCTTGAGCCCGTCGAGCAGGCCGGGGGTGAACATCGGGGACCGCATCGCCACCAGGGCGATCCCGTGTTCCAGGAACCGGAACTCCAACTCCGCACCATCATCCACAGTGGACTCGACCGGGATCTCCGGCATGTCCACCACCGGCGGCACCGGGACCGGCGGGACGGCTGCCGGCCGTGCGGCCCGGCTCGCCGCCCACCCGCCGATCCAGCAACGCTCCTCCACCAGCGGGTAGCCGGGCAGGGGCACCCGCCGGGGGCGGTCGCCCCGGTGGCAGGCGGCCCACGACACGGCACCTCCACCGACCCAGTGCCGGGCCACGTCCCGCAGCCGGCCCGCGCGGAACAGGGCGACCGGGTCGCCGTCCGCGAGCACGCCGCCCACCACGACGTCCGGGCTCTCCTCACCTCGCCCGAACCGCTCCAGCGCGCGCCGCAGAGCCGTCGAACCGGACGCCACCACGGCCATCCGCACCGGCATCGCGGTGCGGCCGACCTGGGTGGTGTAGGCGATGTCGGCGACCGGGCCGTCCACCGGCAGCGCGGACACCGGCACGTCGTCGGCGATGCCCGCCAGGGCGTCCGCGCCCACCAGCTCCACGAGGTCCGACAGGTCCAGGCCGAGATCGCCCAGTGACGCCGATCCGTCCACTTCGGACACCGGCACGCCGAGCAGCGCGGCCACCGCGTCGACCGCCGACGACGACGGCAGACCGGCCGCCAGCGCGGTCGCGTACGCGCGGAGTTCGTCGGCGTTGCGCGCCGACAGCACGACGAGCGCGGGCCCCTGACGAACCGGCGCGGGCTCGGGCACGAACTCCTCCACCAGGACGTGCGCGTTGGTTCCGCCCGCGCCGAACGCGCTCACCCCGGCCCGCAAGGTGTTGCCGTGCCACGGTTCCAGCGCGCGCTGCACCCGGAACGGCGTGGCCGCGAAGTCGATGTGCGGGTTGGTCTCCTCGGCGTGCAGCGACGGCACGAGCGCGCGGTTGCGCAACTGGAGCAACACCTTCGTCAAGCCCGCGACGCCCGCCGCGCCTTCCAGGTGCCCCACGGACGACTTGACCGACCCGATCGCGCACGACCCGGCGGGCAGCGGCGTGCCGTCGAACGCCTGCCGCAAGCCCTCCACCTCGATCGGGTCGCCGAGCGACGTGCCGGTGCCGTGCGCCTCGACGTAGCCCACCGTCGACGGGTCCCAGCCCGCCGTCTCCAGCGCCCGGCGGATCAGCGCGGCCTGCGAACCCGGGCTGGGCACGGTCGCGCCGGCCGTGCGCCCGGTGTGGTTGAGCGCGGTCGCGCGGATCACGCCGTGCACGTGGTCGCCGTCCGCCAACGCCCGGTCCAGCCGCTTGAGCAGCACCGCGCCGACGCCCTCGCCGGGCACGTACCCGGTGCCGTCGCGCCCGAACGCGCGGCACCGGCCGTCGACCGACAGCCACTGCCCCTGGGCCAGCTGGAGGTACTTCTGCGGGTGCACGGTGACGTTCACGCCGCCCGCGAGCGCCATCGTGCACTCACCGCGCCGGATGCTCTCCACCGCGAGGTGCACGGCGGTGAGCGACGACGAGCACGCGGTGTCGACCGCCATGCTCGGCCCGGTCAGGTCGAACGTGTGGGACACCCGGTTCGCGATGGAGCAGTGCATCGCGTGCGGGGCGACGCCGTCCTCCGCGCCCTGCACGAGCTGGTAGTGGTTCCACATCACGCCCGCGTAGACGCCGACGACCTCGCCGGCCAGCGAGTCCGGCGGGTGGCCCGCGTTCTCCAGCGTGCGCAGGCAGGTGGTGAGGAACAGGCGTTCCTGCGGGTCCATCCGCTCGGCGTCGCGGCGCGAGATCCCGAAGAACTCGGGCGCGAACAGGTCCACGCCGTCGAGGAACCCGCCCCACTTGCCGTAGGTCCGGCCGGGAACGCCCTTGGCCGGGTCGAACAGCGCGTCGTGGTCCCACCGGTCGGCGGGGACCTCGGTGACGCAGTCCCGCCCGGCCGCGAGGTTGCGCCAGAACTCCTCGACGTCGCGCGCGCCGGGGTAGCGGCCGGCCAACCCGATGACGGCGATGGCGTCCGTCGAACCGGAATCCTCCGGCACCGCAACGACCTCGCGCACCGGCGCGGGGGCGGCCGGAACGCCGGGCAGGGGCTCCGGCGCGGCGGGCAGGAGCGCGCGGATGCGGTCGGGTTCGCCGTGCAGCACCACCAGCGACCGGTGCGGGGCGGCGAGCACGGCGGGCAGGACGGCGAGCCCCTCGTTGGTGGGCAACGGGATCCGGCCGCTCGACTCCCGCGACCGCCGCACCACGTCGTCGGTGACGGCCATGCCGCCGTCCGCCCACAGCGGCCACCCGATGACGACGGTCCGGCCGGTCCGCTCGACGTGCTCGGTGCACGCGTTGGCGTAGGCGTAGGCGGCCTGCCCCAGGTTCGCGATCGACGCCGACGCGGAGGAGAACACCGCGAGGAAGTCCAGGTCGTCCCCGGCCGTGGCGGCGTCGAGGTGGCGCAGCCCGTCGACCTTGGGCGCGGCGACGGTCGCGAGGTCGGCCGGGGTGCCCCGGAAGAACAGGCCGTCCCGGCGGACGCCCGCGCAGTGGAACACGCCGTCGATCCGGCCGAACCGGGCGCGGAGGTCGTCCACGGCGCGGCGGACCTGGTCGGCGTCGGTCACGTCGGCCGTGGCCACGTGGAGTTCGCCGCCCGCGCGGGAGAGGGCGTCGACCAGCGCGGGGTCGGGCGCCGTGCGTGACAGCAGGCCGATGCGGGCGCGGTACCGGTGCGTGAGGTGCTCGGCGAGCAGGCGGGCCAAGCCGCCGGAACCGCCGGTGATCAGGTAGACGCCCTCGTCGCGCAACGGGCGTGCCGTGCGGTCGAGCGCGACCTCGCGCCAACGCCGCACGTGCCGCGTTCCCGCGCGGTAGCGGACCTCGGGCTCGACGTCGCAGGAGAGTTCGGCGCGCACCGCGAACGCGATGTCCTCGGCCCGGTCGACGTGCACGAACCGGCAGCGCAGTCCCGGCACCTCGGCGGAGACGGTCCGGGCCAGCGCCCCGGTGCCCGCGCGTTCGGGGGTGAGCGGGGCGGCGGTCACCACGACCAGGTCGCGCGGCCCGGCGTCGACCAGCGCGGACGCGGCAGACCACAGCGCGGCGGCCGGGTCGTCGGACACCACCACGACCGCCCCCGGGATCTGCGGGAGGTCCCGGAGTCCGGCCACCGACGTCACGGCCGTGCCCAGCGCGGGCATCGGGGTGTCGGCGACGACCGCGACCTCGCCGACGTGACTCCCGCCGCCCGCCAGCGGAACCCATTCGTCCACAAAGGACGCTGTGGTGCCCTCGGCGCGCTGGATCACGTGGTTGGCGGACAGGTGGGCGGCGAGCGCGTCGATCGTGCTGTGCTCGAACAGCAGCGTCGGGTAGAGCTGCTCGCCGACCAGCTCCTCCAGCCGGCCGGTGAGCCCCAGCAGCGCCACGGAGTCCAGGCCAAGGTCGTAGAAGCCGGTGCCGGTGGCGACCTGGTCGACCGGACGGCCCAGCACGTCCGCGACGAGCGCGCGCAGCTCGCCGGTGAGGTCGGCGGCGGGCGCGGCGGCGGGCCGGGCCACCCCCTCCAGCAACCGGTGCACCAGGCCCGGCTCCCGGATGCGCTTGCAGGTCAAGCCGGTGAACGAGGCCAGGAACCGGCCGTCGACGTCGTGCACGGTGTAGTCGGTGGTGACGACGTCGCCGGAGGGGGCGAGCCGTTCCGGCGTGGCCACGTGCACCAGGCAGGACTCGGGCAGCGGCTCGGGCGCGCGCAGCTCGCGGACGAACATCGGCACGAACGGGTCGTCGGTGGGCATCGCGAGCTGGCCGAAACCGGCCAGCGTGGTCGCGTCCAGCGACGCCGGGTGCAGGTGGAAGGCGTGCGCCGGATCGCTGACCTCGCGGGTCAGCTCGGCCAGCAGCCGACCGCCGCCCAGGTGCAGCGCACCCCGGCACTTCATCGGGGCCCCGTGCTCGATGCCCTCCCGGACGGCCCGCAGGTACAGCGAGCCCACGTCCTCGCGGGCGGTGGCGGCGGCGCGCACCGCCGCCGGGTCGATCGAGGCGGGCAGCGGTTCGTCGGTGAGGCACACCAGGCCGTGCGCGTTGTCGTGCCAGCCCGAGACCGGCTCGCCGGCGCGCAACCAGCGGCTGCGCACGGTGAACGGCCGCCCCGCCGGGCCCTCGTCGCCGACGGTCAGCAGGATCTCGCGGTCGTGGCCCTCGGTCGTGACGATCGCCTCGGCCAGCACGGTGTCGCGCACGCACAGCCGGCGGCGGTCCCAGCCGGCCGCCGCCGCGGCCCGGTAGACCAGGTCGAAGAACACCACCCCGGGCATGACGGACACGCCGTGCAACCGGTGGTTCTCCATGACGAAATCGCCGTGGGTCAACACCATGCGGCATTCGAAGCCTGCCATCGCGTCCTCCTTCCGGGTCGGCGGGTGATCAGTCACGGGTCACGAGGTCGAACCGCATCAGCGAAGCCACCAACGGCGGGTCCGCGGGCTCCGGCGGCCCGGGTCGTCCGACATCGGGCGATTCCGGCCGGGCGGCCGGCGCGGCGTCGAGCCACAGCCGCTTGCGGTGGAACACCGGCCTGGCCAGCGCGACGCGGGCCGGCGTGTGCGGCGGGGCGGCGCTGGCGACCAGGTGGGCGTTGGTGCCGCCCAACCCGAACGAGCTGACCCCGGCGACCCGCTCCCGCCCGGCGGGCCAGTCGACCGGTCCGGTGGTCGGGCGCAGCGGCGAGCGCGCGAAGTCGAAGCGCGGGTTCGGCGTGTCGCAGTGCAGGGTCGCCGGAATCCGGCCGTGTTCGAGCGCGAGCACCACCTTGAACAGCCCCGCCATGCCCGCCGCGCTGAGCAGGTGGCCCAGGTTCGACTTGACGCTGCCGATCTCGATCGGGCCGGGCACGCCGCCGAACACCTCGTTGAGCGCGCGCAACTCGATCGGGTCGCCGATCAGCGTGCCGGTGCCGTGCGCCTCCAGCATGGCGACGTCGGCGGGCGCGCGTCCGGCGACCGCCAGCGCCTGCCGCACGACGTCGGCCTGCGCCACCGGGTTCGGCGTGGTGACGCCCATCGTGCGGCCGTCGTTGTTGACCGCCACCGACTCGATCACCGCGTGCACCCGGTCGCCGTCGGCGAGCGCGGCGGCCAGCGGCTTGAGCAGCAGCACCCCGCACCCCTCGGCGGGCACGAACCCGTCCGCGCGCTGGTCGAACGTCCAGCACCGCCCGGTCGGCGACAACGCGCGCGCCGCGCTCAGGTCGAGGTACGACTCGTGGTCGAGCAGCACCTCCACCCCGGCGACGACGGCGAGTTCCGACTCGCCGGCGAGCAGGCTGCGGCACGCGAGCTGCACCGCCACCAACGACGACGAACAGGCGCTGTCCACGACCAGGTTCGGCCCCCGGAAGTCGAACTGGTGCGCGACCCGGGCCGCGATGAAGTTCTGGTCGGACCGCAGCACGTCGGCCCGCGCGGGCACCCTGCGCCCGTACTCGGACAGCCGCGCGCCCACGACCACCGCGACCCGCCGCCCGCGCACCTCGTCGGTGGTGTGCCCCGACTCGGCCAGGCACTCGGCCGTGCCCTCCAGCACCATCCGGATGGCGGGGTCGAGGCACCTGGCCTCGTCGTCGGCCATGCCGAAGTACCCGGGGTCGAACCACTCGATGTCCTCGACGAACCCGCCCCACTTGCTGATCGAGCGACCCAGGCCGGGCTCGGGCGAGAACCACCGGTCCACGTCCCACCGCGACTTCGGCACCTCGGTGACCGCCGAGCGGCCGCGCGCCAGGTTGTCCCAGAACGTCACGGGATCACCCGCGCCGGGGAACCGGCACGCCATCCCGACCACCGCGACCCGCGCGTCACCGGCCGGCAACGCCCTCGGAGCCGCCACCGCAGGCGCTGGGGCAGGCTCGACGGCGGCCGGGGGCACAGCGGCGGCCGGGGACACGGCCGGGGCAGGCGCAACGGCGGGGGCAGTGGCGGTCAGGTCCAGTCCGAGGTGGTCGGCCAGTCGTGCCAACGTCGGGTGCAGGAGCAGGGTCGCCGGGTCCAGCGGACGCCCCAGGCGGTCCTCGATGCGCACCAGCAGCTCGCCCAGCAGCACCGAGTCGACCCCGAGGTCGCCGAACTCGGCGGTCGGGTCGAGGTCGCGCTCCGGGATCCCCAGTGCTTCGGTGAACAACGCCACCAGCCACCGACCGGGCACCGCCCCGTCCACCACCGCCACCGGCTCGGGCTCGACGACCTCCGGCAGCGCGGACACCGGGACCGCAGGCACCGGCACAGCAGGCGCGGGCACGGCAGGCACCGGCACAGCAGGCGCGGGCTGTCCTGGACGTGCCGACAGCAGGGCGTCGAGGTCGGGCGGCGCGCCCAGCGGCGGGCACGGCAGGAGCACGTCACCCACCGGCAGCACCAACACCCGGTCGACCACGCGCAGACCGGCCGCGTCGTCCAGCGGCCCGATCCCGGCCGGCGCGCACGGGTTGGGCAGCGCGCTGGTCGACCCGGTCTGCGCCCACTGCGGCCAGTCCACCGCGCGGAACTCGGTGCGCCCGGCCCGGACGAGCCCGCGCACCAGCTCGTCCACCGCCATGTTCGCCGCCGCGTAGTCGCTCACCCCGGCTGCCAACGAGGGCACCGTGGAGCACACCGACGAGAACACCAGGAAGAACTCCAGCCGGTCGGCCGCGCACAGCCGGGCCAGCGCCTCGAACCCGTCGAGCTTCGGCGCGAGCGTCGCACGGACGTCCGCGATGTCCTTGTGCACGAACGCCGGAGCGCCTTGTGCCGCCACGCCCGCGCAGTGCACGACTCCGCGCAACGGCCCGAGTTCCGACCGCACCCGGTCCAGGAACTCCGCCACCCCGGCGAACCCGCCGCCGTGCCGCAGCACCCGGACTCCCTTGGCGCGCAACGCGTCGGCCACCTCGTCGGACTCGCGCACGCCGATCAGCGCGATCGCCCGCGCGCCCCGGTCGGCGAGGTGTCCCGCCACCAGCGCGCCCGTGCCCCGCGTGCCGCCGGTCACCAGGTAGGCCCCCGCCGGGTCGCACTGCGGCGCGGACCACGGCGCGGTCACCGCCTCCAACCGAGGCCGGTGGCGGACGCCGTCCCGGTAGCGCACCTCGCCGAACGGATCGGCACTCCCCCACTCGGCGAGGACGTCGTGCCACCCGTCGGTCCGGTCGGTGTCCAGCACCGTGGCGTCGACCCGCGCGTACTCCGCACCGAGCGAGCGCACGAACCCGGCGGTGCGGACGTCGTCACCCGCGACGTGCACGACCCGCAGCGCGGAACGCGGACGTTCGGTCAGCAGGCCGCGCAACACCGCGACCCTGGTCTCCCAACCCGGTCCGCCGGGCAGCGAGACCAGCCCGCTCACCTCGGGAGTCCGCGCCAGCACGGCGGCCAGCTCCGACTCGTCCCGGACGGCCGTGGCACCGAGCGCCGTCACCGCCGCCCGGTCGCCGCCGACGCACAGCACCACACCGGTCCTCGGCACCGGCGAACGCGCCGGTTCGGGCGTCCAGACCTTGCGGTACAACGGGGTTTCCACGGCCGCGCGCTCGGGCAGCCAGCACCGGACGGCGGCGAACGGGTAGGTCGGCAGTTCCACGACGGTCCGTCCGGGGGCGTGCAGCCGCTCCCAGTCCACGAAACCGCCGCCGACCCAGTGCCGGGCGAGTTCGGCGGGCGAGGCGGTGTCCGGCAGGGCGTCCGACGGGTCCACCGACGCGGGCGCGCGGCCGAGCAGCACCCTGGCGTCGGTGCGGTAGGACTCCAGGCACTCGCACAGCGTCGCCACGTCCTCGACGACCACCGCGAGCCGCTGCCGCAAGGGTTCCCGCCCGACCTGGAGGGTGAAGGCGATGTCCGCGAGCGCCGGTCCACCCGCCAGGAGCGCGGCGGCGTGGTCGGCCGCCGACTCGGCGAGGTCGCCGGAGGCGATCCGCCGCAACGCTGCCAGCAGCCGGCCCGGTTCCGGTTCGCGGTCGGCGCGCAGGTGGGCGACGAGTCGGCGGACCACCTCGTCCAGCCGGTCCGCGTCGTAGGCGGAGAGCACGACGACCTGGGGCCCGGCGGGCGCGGGACGGGGCGCGACGGCGGGCGGCGCGGCCACCACGGCGTGCGCGATGGTGCCGCCCGCGCCGAACGAGCTGATCCCGGCGACCCTGGGCCCGGTCCACTCCGCGCGCTCGCGCTGGAGCCGGAACGGGACCTGCGCCCAGTCGATGCCGGGGTTGAGTTCGCCGGCGTGCAGCGACGGGGCGAGCGTGCCGTGCCGCAGTTGCAGCAGCACCTTGGTGAGCCCGGCGAGCCCGGCGGCGGCCTCGGCGTGGCCGATGACCGATTTCACCGAACCGATCGGCACGCTGCCCGCCGGCAGGTCGCCGTACGCCCGGGTGAGCCCGTCGACCTCGACCGGGTCGCCGAGCGCCGTGCCCGCGCCGTGCGCCTCGACGTAGCCGATCTCGGCCGGTCCGGTGCGGGCGTCGCGCAGCGCGCGGCGCACCACGTCGGCCTGCGCGGCGGGGCTGGGCACGATGTAGCCGTTGGTGCGCCCGGCGTGGACGACGGACGTGCCCCGGATGACGGCGTGCACGCGGTCGCCGTCGGCGAGCGCCCGGTCCAGCGGTTTGAGCACGACCACGGCCACGCCCTCGGCCGGCACGAACCCGTCGCCGCCCGCGCCGAAGCTGCGGCAGCGGTGGTCGCCGGAGGTCAGCGACATCCGGTGCTGCTGGATGAACTTGTTGGGGTGCAATGAAAGGCTCACCGCGCCCGCGATCGCCACCTCGGTCTCGCCGCGCCGCAGGCAGCCGACCGCGAGGTCCAGGGCGACCAGGGCGGAGGAGCACATGGTGTCGACGGTCAGGCTGGGGCCGCGCAGGTCGAAGTGGTAGGAGACGCGGTTGGCGATGCCGCCCAGCGTCGCGCCGGAGTCCTGCGGCGGACCCGACAGCGTCCGCTCCGCGCCGAACAGCGGGTACTCGTTCCACATCGCGCCCGCGTAGACCGCGACGGACGAGCGGTGCCGTTCGCGCAGCCGGGTGCGCGGGTAGCCGGCGTGCTCCAGCGCTTCCCAGGCGACTTCGAGGAACTGCCGCTCCTGCGGGTCCATGAGCGCCGCGTCGCGCGGCGTGATGCCGAACAGCAGCGGGTCGAACCGGTCGACGCCGTCGAGGTAGCCGCCCTCCATGAGGTGCACCGGCCAGCCGGGCCGGGCCCGGTCGGCGGGGTGCGGGGTCACGCAGTCCCGCCCGCCTTCGAGGTTCGCCCAGAACTCCCGCAGACCGCGCGATTTCGGGAACCGGCAGGAGATCCCGACCACGGCGATCGGCACGTGCGCCGCCGGCTCCGACCGGTCGCCGACCTCGGTCCGGGGCGCGTGCACCGGCACGCCGGTCGACGGCTCGGCCACGTGCGGCGGCTCGGCGTCGTCACGCACGGCGATTCGCGGCTCGGTCGGCGCGGCGGACGGGCGGGTTTCGTCGGGGGCCGTACGACCGTTGGCGGCCAGGGCGGTCGCGACGGCGGCGAGGGTGGCGTGCTCGAAGAACAGCGTGCGGGAGCGTTCGCCGAGATCACGTTCCAGGCGCGCGTTCACCTTGCTGATCACGAACGACGACAGGCCCTGGTCGGTCAGCGGCACCCGTGCACCGACCGAGGACTCCGCGAGACCGGACTCCTCGGCGTAGGCGCGGACGAGGTAGCGCAACAGCGCCGGCTCCCGCGCCGGTCGGTCCGCCGGGTCGTCCGCCCCGAACGGGTAGGTCGGCAGCGGCACCCGGCGGCCCGGCACCGGCCAGTACCGGCGCCACTGGACGGCACGTCCGGCGACCCACTCGGCCGCCGCGTCCGACTCCGCGGCGGGCTCCGGCCCGGGCGGCACGGCGGCAGCCACGCCGTGCACCACCGCGTCGTCCGCCCGACCCGCCAGGAACGCCGCCAGGCCGTCGAGCAGGCCGCGCAGGTCGTGGCACCGCACGGCCAGCCGGTGCGCCAGCGGCGTCCGACCCACCTGCGAGGTGTAGGCCACGTCGGCCAGCGCGGGCGGCTCGGCGAGCCCGGCGAGGTGGTCGCGCAGGCGCTCGGCGGACCGGCGCAGCCGTTCGTGCCCGGCGGCCGACAGCACGACCGCGCGCGGGTTAGCGGGTGGTTGCGTCACGAACACCTGCCCCGTCTGACGAAAGGCGTCCGGCCGGCGGATCGCGGCCGACGACCACGCTAGGCAGCCCGCGCCCGACCGACCGCTCAACACTGAGCAGCCGCACGCGGATCCTCCGGGGGCTCAGTGTTGAGCAGAAACCCCGAGCGTCCCGCCCGTACAACCAGGGCGTCGCGGACAACCGATGAGGAGAGAGCCGATGACCACCACCCTTGGTCCCCCGCAGGCGCTGCACCAGTCATCGCTGCCGCTGGAACGCGTCCTGCACTCCACCAACTCCGGGTTCATCCTGCACCGGGTGGGTCAGCTCGCCTACGAGTTCGCCGCCGAGGGCCGGCGGTTCAGCGTGGACCTGTTGCGCTACATCAACGAGTCGCAGGAGGGCGTCGCCACGTCGTTCGCGTTCGAGGAGGCGTTCGGCGTCCGGGACCGGCTGCACTGGTTCATCCACCTGAAAACCCCGGCGGACTACGCGATCCTGCTGAACATGGTCGACCACGACCTGGAGTTCCGGCGGATCTCGGACGACGACCGCCTGCCGCACAAGGGCGGCGGCAACTGGGACCGGATGTTCCTGCACCGCAGCCTGCACGAGGACGTCCTGGTGCCGCAGCACGGGATGGACCACGACGACGACGATGACGACCACCACGGCGGCGGTACGTTCGTGCCGCCCGCGTCCTCACAGCTCAGCCAGCCGCCGGAGCTGCGGCTGAACTCCGCCACGGCGGGCGCGATCGTGGTGCGCACCTCGGACGTGAAGTACGAGCTGCGCGAAGAGGGCCGGATGTTCCTCGCGCACTGGCAGCACTACGTCAACGAGAAGCTGGCGGGCAAGGTCACCGCGACCCTCTACGAGCAGACGTGGGGCCAGCAGGACCACCTGTGGCAGCTGATCCACCTCAAGAGCCCCGAGGACTACCACGAACTCCAGGCGCTGGAGCGCAGCCGGGACATGACCGCCGAGATCTTCGAGCGCCAGCGGGTGCACGAGACCAAGGGCGGCGGCGCGTGGGACAAGCTGTTCATCCCCGCCAGCATCAAGGACACCCTGCTGCTGCCGCACGCGCCGAACAGCGATGGCTGAGCCGGTCGGGATCGAGGACGTCAACGTCTACCCGGGCCGCGCCCGGGTGGACGTGCGGGCGCTGTTCGAGGCGGGCGGGCTGGACCTGAGCCGGTTCGCGAACCTGATGATGGAGCACCGCTCGGTCAACCTGCCGTGCGAGGACCAGGTGACCAACGCGGTCAACGCCGCCAAGCCCCTGGTCGACGCCCTCGATCCCGGCCGCCGCGACAGCATCGAACTCGTCGTCGTCGCCACCGAGTCCGGTTTGGACTTCGGCAAACCGCTGAGCACCTACGTGCACCAGCAGCTCGGGCTCGGCCCGGCCTGCCGGTCGTTCGAGGTCAAGCACGCCTGCTACGGCGGGACGGCGGCGTTGCAGACGGCGGCGGCGCTGGTCGCGGCGAGCCCGGTGCCCGACGCGCGGGCGCTGGTCGTCTCGACCGACATCGCCAGCCCGTCCACCGGGGGCAGCTACTGGGAGCCCTCGGAGGGCGCGGGCGCGGTGGCGCTGCTGGTCGGCCGCGACCCGGCGGTGCTGCGGCTCGACGTCGGCGCGAACGGCTACCACACGCAGGAGGTCATGGACACCCTGCGGCCCCGGCCGGACTTCGACATCGTCAACTCGGACCTGTCGCTGCTGGCGTACCTGAACTGCCTGGAGCAGTCGTTCGCCGGGTACCGGCGGCGGGTGGCGGGCGCGGACATCGTGGACACGTTCGACTACCTCGCCTTCCACATCCCGTTCGCGGGCATGGTGAAGGGCGCGCACCGCACGCTGCTGCGGCGCACCAAGGGGTGGGACCGGGCGGCGATCGACGCGGACTTCGACCGGCGGATGGCCCCGTCGCTGCTGCACACCACCAAGGTCGGCAACCTGTACTCGGGATCGCTCTACCTGGCGTTGTGCTCGCTGATCGACCACGCGGACTTCGCCGCCGCGCGCCGGGTCGGCCTGTTCTCCTACGGTTCGGGCTGCGGCTCGGAGTTCTACAGCGGCGTGGTCTCCGAGCGGGCCCGCGACCGGCTGGCCGCCCGACCGATCGGGAAGGCGCTCGCCGACCGGCGGGAGCTGACCGTGGCCGAGTTCCGCGCGCTGGACGGGTTCCTGGGCGACCGGGCGTTCGGCACCCGGGACGCGGTGGTCGACACCACGCCCTACCAATCCATTGTGGACAGTCACTTCGCCGGCCGCGGCCTGCTGCTGCTGGACCGCATCGAGGACTTCCACCGAGTCTACCGGTGGAGCTGATGGCGTTGCGCACGATCACGGTCACCGAGGAGCCCGGCCTGACGCGGATCACCCTGGCCCGGCCGGGCCAGGGCAACGGCATCGACGACGTGGTGATCGGCGAGCTGCACGCGGCGCTGGACGCCGCCGAACGCGACCCCGAACGCCCCGTGGTCGTGCTGTGCGGCCAGGACGGCGTGTTCAGCGACGGCATGAACTTCTCCGCCGCCGCGGACAACGACGCGTCCGACGGCGGGGCGGCGTTCTTCGACCTGTTGCGGCGCTTCACCACCGTGCCGCGCGTGGTCGTCGCGCAGGTGGACGGGAAGGTCGCGGGCGGCGGGGTGGGGCTGGTCGCCGCGTCGGACCTGGTGCACGCCACCGAGCGCAGCACGTTCGCGCTTCCGGAGGCGCTGTGGGGGCTGCTGCCGTGCTGCGTGCTGCCGTTCCTGGTGCGCCGCACGGGGTTCCAGAAGGCGTACGCGGCGACGCTGAGCACTCAGGCCGTACCGGCGCGGGAGGCGCACCGGTTCCACCTCGTGGACGAGCTGACCGAACGGCCGGAGACGGCGTTGCGGCAGCTGGTGTTCCGGCTCACCCGGCTCGACCCGGCCGTGGTCGGCGACGCGAAGCGGTACTTCGGCGGGTTCTCCGGGATCGACGACGGCGCGAAGGAGCGCGCGGTCGGCGAGTTCTCCCGGCTCATGTCGTCATCGGCGGTGCGCGGGCGGATCTCGGCGTTCGTCCACCACGGCCGCTACCCGTGGGAGCGCTGAGATGACGCGTGCGTGGGTGTTCCCCGGACAGGGGTCGCAGAAGCAGGGCATGGGCGCGGAGCTGTTCGACCGGTTCCCGGCCGAGGTCGCGGTGGCGGACCGGGTGATCGGCCTGCCGCTGCGCGAGCTGTGCGCCGACGTGCGCGGCGAGTACCTGGACAAGACCCGGTACGTGCAGCCGGCGGTGTTCGCGGTGACCGCGCTCGCCGGGCGCGCGGCCCTGGCCGACGGCCCGCCGCCCGACCTCGCCGCCGGGCACAGCCTCGGCGAGTACGCCGCGCTGCACCTGGCCGGGTGCCTCGACTTCGAGACCGCGCTGCGGCTGGTGGTGCGGCGCGGCGAGCTGATGGGCGAGGCGGCCGGCGGCGCGATGCTCGCCGTGCTCGGGCTGCCGAGGGCACGCGTCGAGGAGGTGCTGGCCCAGGTCGAGGACGTCGACCTGGCCAACGACAACCTGCCCGACCAGGTCGTGCTGGCGGGCAGCCGCGACGGCGTGCGGGCGGTGATCGAGGCGGTGCGCGTGCTCGGCACCGGGCGCTGCGTCCCGCTCGCGGTGAGCATCGCCGCGCACTCGCGGTTCATGGCCGGCGCGGCGGCCCGGTTCGCCGAGGTGCTGCGCGACGTCCGGTTCGCGGCACCGGCGTTCCCGGTGCTGGCCAACGTGACGGCGCGGGCCCACCGCCCGGAGGCCGTCGCCGACCTCCTGCGCCGCCACTTCACCGAGCCGGTCCGGTGGTGGGACACGCAGTGCCTGCTGGCCCGCGCGGGCGTCGCCGAACCCGTCGAGATCGGCCCCGGCGAGGTGCTCACCAAGATGTGGCGGCGCGCCGCGCCCGTGCTGCCCCCGCCGGACCCCCGCCCGGCGCCGGCCGACCACGCCGTCGGCACCCCGTCGATTCCCGTCGACGGCACATCGGCCCACCTCGCCACGGGCGCGCCGGAGTTCCGGAAATCACCCGATCCCGAAGTGCCGAAATCACCCGATCCCGAAGTGTTCCCGCACCGGGTCACCCACCCCCCGGCGGCCTCCGAGCCGGGTTCGGCGGCCCTGCGCGCCGACTACGACGTCCGGCACGCCTGCCTCGCAGGCTCGCTCGACCACGGCGTCACCTCACCCGCCCTGCTCCGCCGGCTCTCCGAGGCCGGCCTGCTGGGCTTCCACGGCACGCGGGGGCTCGACCTCGACGCCGTCCGCCGGGTCCTGGGCGAGCTGCGGCACGTCGCCCGGTACGGGATGGCGTGGCCGGCCGGTGTGGACGAACCCGCGATCGCCGACCTCTACCTGGCGCACGGCGTCCGGCACGTCGAGGTCGCCGGGACGCACACCGACGTCTCCCCCGACCTCGTCCGGTTCCGGTTCGCCGACGGCCCGCGCCAGGTCCTGGTGCGCGTCGCGGACCCGACCGCCGCCGCCCGCTTCCTCAAGCCCGCCGACCCCGCCGTGCTGCGCGCGCTGGTCGCCGGAGGTCGCCTCACCGCACGGGATGCGGCGGCGGCGGCCGGGCAGCCGGTGGCCACGGACATCGCGGTGGAACGGGACTGGCCGGCCGTCCTGCCCGCCGTGGCCGCGACCGGGGGCGCGCGGTTCGGCGTCGCCGGCGTCGGATCGCCGTCCGCCGTTGCCGCCGCGTTCACCTTGGGCGCGGACTTCGTGCTCACCACGACGGTCAACCAGGCCACGCCGGAAGCCGCCACGTCGGACGCGGCCAAGGACCTGTTGGCGGCGCTGGAGGTCGCCGACACCCGGGACGCGCCGGACCCCGAACTGTTCGAATTGGGCGGTCGCGCCCCGGTCGCGCGCAAGGGCACGCTGTACGCCGCGCGCGCCGAACGCCTCTACCGGCTCTACCTGCGGCACGACCGGATCGAGGACCTGCCCGCCGACAGCCGGGCGGAGCTGGAGCGCACGCACTTCGGGCGTCCGCTGGAGGAGGTCTGGTCCGGGCTGGGCCGCCCGGCCCGCGACGACCGGCACCGCCTGGCGCTGGTGTTCGCGGCCTACTGCCGGGAGGCCACGGCGGCGGCGCTGGCCGGCGTTCCCGGGCAGCGCCTCAACTACCGGGTGCCCAGCGGCACGGACGTGGGCGCGTTCAACGGTTTCGCCGCCGGCACGCCGCTCGCGCACTGGCGGGCGCGGCACCCCGACCTGATCGCCGAGGAGTTGATGTCACGCGCCGCCGGGCCGCCGGGGCGGCGCTAGCCGCCGACGAGTTCGGTCAGCTTGAGCACGGACTTCCAGTTGCGGGTCGTGCTCACCGTGCCGGTTTTCCGCTCCACGAAGGCGTTCTGGAGCTTGGTGCGGCCGTAGCCGCCGGGCACGTGCAGGAAGACCTCGCGACCGAGCACGGTCAGCACGCCGGTCTCGCCGGCGGGCGGCACCAGCAGCGCTTCCTTGCCGTCGAGGGGCAGCGCGTCCAGGAACGTGACGTGCAGCTTGGTCAGGTCGTCCTCGACGTCGAGGTACGGGTTGGCCGCGACGACCGCCTTCATCTCCTCGTGCGAGCGCAGCAGCACCGGCACGTCCTTGCCCCACTTGTCGGCGATGCCGCGCCGGATCCGCGCCACCACCTCGGCCTCGTCGTCGGTGTCCGCGCCGAACACGACGTTGCCGCTCTGGATGTAGGTCTGCACGTCCGAGAACCCGCTGTCGGCGAAGACCTGGCGCAGTTCGACCATCGCCATGGAGCTGCCGCCGCCGATGTTCACGGCCCGGAGGAGTGCGACGAAGCGCGTCATGGCGCAGATCATAGCCACAGGTCCGGCCTCGACCGGGCGGACCCGTGCGGCGCTCAACTCTGAGCAGACCACGCGGTCGGTCCGGACGTAGAAACCGTGTCAGCAGCCAGTTGGCGGCCGAGGGAGGACCTGGTGGCAGCAGTGGCAAGCGGAAGTGGTGCCCGATGTCGGCCGACACCGCGTCCGACGCAACCGTCCTCCCGGTCGCACGTGACTCCCCGGACCGAGGAGACCCCATGAGCGTTCCCACCTCCGCACTCGTCGTGCCCGACCTGCTGCGCCTGCGGGCCGAGCAACTGCCCTTACGCGAAGCCATCAACGTCCGGGGGCTGCGCACGATCACCTACGGGGACTGGGACGCCCGCTCCAACGCCGTGGCGCACGGCCTGCTGGCGCGCATCGGCGGACCGGGCCGCGGCGTGCGCGTCGCCCTGCTCTACAGCGGCGACGACTGGATCGACTACGCGATCGCGTACTACGGCGTGCTCAAAGCCGGGGCGACGGCCATCCACGTGAACGACTCGCTGCCCGTCGAGGAGCTGGAACGCCGGTTCGCGCAGTGCGCGGTCGTCGGCGTGATCCACGGCGGGCCGATCACCTGGGCGGGGACGGCCGACCGCTGGTCGCTGACCGTCGCCGAGCTGGACGGCGGGGACACCTCCGCGCCGCGGGTCGACATCCGGCCCGACGACATCGCCGACATCCTCTACACCTCCGGCACGACCGGGCCCGCGAAGCCGTTCACCAACCCGCACGGCACCCCCACCTACGGGCGGGGCTCGGCGGCGCTGGGCACGTTGGACGACACCGCCCCGCTGCTGGCCCCGATGCCGATGGGCACGACGTCGAGTTCGACGACCGTGGCGGTGCTGGCCACCACCACGCCGTCGCCGCTGATCGTCTGCTCCCCCGACGACCCGGAGGAGCTGGCCCGGCTGGTGGCCGAGCACGGCTGCGGCACGGTCATCCTCACCCCGTGGACGGCGATCCGGTTGATGGCGATCCGCCCGGCCGAGCGCTACGACCTGAGCACCGTCAAGAGCATCGGCAACGCCTCCGCGCCGATGCCGCCGCGGGTCGCCCGCGACCTGCTGCGGGCGATGCCGAACGCGGTCATCAACAGTGCCTATGCCCAATCCGAGGCGGTTCCTGCCATTATGCTCGGCACGGTCGACCCGGACCGGCCGATGTCGGTGGGCCGGGTGGGCCGGGGCACCGAGATGGTGGTGGTGGACGAGCACGGCGATCCCGTGCCCACCGGGCAGCTCGGCGAGATCTGGCTGCGCAGCGAGGCGCCCAAGAGGCTGTACCTCGACCAGGAGCTGAACGAGAAGGTGCACGCCGGTGGCTGGACCCGCACCCGCGACCTGGGGCGGGCCACCGAGGACGGCGAGCTGTTCCTGTTCGACCGCAAGGTGGACGCCATCACGACGTCCGGGCGCCTGGTGTCGTCGCTGGAGGTGGAGGCGGCGGTCTACGAGCACCCGGCGGTCCGCGAGGCGACCGTGATCGGCTTGCCCGACGAGGAACGGGGGCAGGCCGTGACCGCGGTCGTGTCCCTGGACGACTCCGTGGACGACGCGGAGCTGCTGGCGTTCCTCGCCGAACGGCTGGAGCCCCACCAGGTCCCGGTCGCGATCCACCGGATGGAGCAGCTGCCGCGCGGCGGGACGGGCAAGGTGCTGAAGTTCGAGTTGCGCCGGGAGCTGGCGCGCAATACTCCATCCGGCGGGGAATAGGAAAAACAAATGACCCCATAAATAGATGCGGGTCATGGATTTTCGGATCGCAACGCGACAAGCTCCGGGTACGATGAAAATGTTGAACACTCATCGCCGACAGGCTTCGACATCACTGCCTTAGGGGGGCTGGTTGAGCACTTCAACTGGTGTCCACGAATTCTGTAGTCGGCTCAGCACCGCTTTGGCGCAGGAACCGACGCTGGCCAACCGGACGCACGTTCCCAAAGGCGGGACCGTCTACAATTCGGGTGACCGCGACCAGCGCATGTACATCGTCGAGGTCGGTCAGCTCAAGACCATGACCACCGCGGCGGACGGCAAGCAGTGCCTGCTCTCCATCCACACACCTCGTGACACGTTCGGCGAACTCGGTCTTCTCGACGGCCCGCGCCAGGAGACCGCGATCGCGATGAAGCACAGCGTGCTGCGACAGATCAACTACGCGAAGCTACTGGCCATACTGAGCGAAGACGACCTGATGAACCGCCATTTCACGCACTTCCTGATGAGCCGGATGCTCGACCAGCAGCTGACCATCACCCAACTGGTCACCATGGACAGCGAACACCGGCTCGCGGCCACCCTGCTGCGGATCGCGCGCAAGCTCGGCCGGCGGGCGCCCACCGGCGTCTACATCGACATCCGGCTGACCCAGGAGGACCTGTCGAGCATGGTCGGCACGACCCGCTCGCGGGTCGGGCTGTTCCTGAAGAACTTCCGGGAGAACCGGCTCGTCGACCCGCTGCCCGGCGGCTTCATGCTGGTGCGGGAGGAGGCGCTGGCCGCGTACGTGGAGCGCGACCTGGAGGCCAGCCTGACCGCGCCGGCGGTGCCGGAACAGGAGTGCCGGTCCGCGGCGAAACAGCACCAGTACGACCTCCGGCAGCCCGGCCCGCGACCCGCGAGCAGGCTGGGCACATCCACGATCGAGCGCCTTGGCTAGGCTGCGGCGCATTGCTACAATTCGGCCCGGAAATTACATGCTCATCAATGCACCTCACCTCCAAGGGGGATGAATGGCTGTCGGTCGCTGGGCCGCGGTGACCCTCGACTGCGCGAATATCGCGGAGTTGGTGGATTTCTACCGGGACGTCGCCGGACTGGACCCGGTGCACGTCACGGAGAAGGGCGCCTTCCTCGCCAACGGCGAAGGCGTCGCGCTCGCGATGCAGCGGGTGGACGACTACCGGGCTCCCGAGTGGCCGGCGCAGACCGTCCCCCAGCAGCTGCACCTGGACCTGGCCGTCGAGGACCTCGACAAGGCCGAGGCCGAGCTGCTGGCCCTGGGGGCGACGAAGCCCGCGGACCAGCCGGACGGGGCGAAGTGGCGGGTCTACCTCGACCCCGCCGGTCACCCGTTCTGCGCCTCGGTGTGGGACTGAGCACCGGAGTCCGTTCCACGGAAAGAGAAGAGACAACGTGAGCAACACCGCAACGGCATCCTTCACCCTGGACTCGTGGGACGAGGACGAGTGGCAGGAATCCCCTGACGGCATGAAGTTCTCACGCGCGAGCGTGACCAAGACGTTCAGCGGCGAGCTGGAAGGCACCAGCCGGGCGCAGTTCCTCTTCGCGTACGGCCAGGGCGGCGCGGGCTACGTCGGCCACGAGCGGTTGGACGTGGCCGTCAACGGCAACAAGGGCACGTTCGTCCTCCAGCACCAGGCGGTCGGCCTGATCAGCGACGAGGGGGGCGCGGAATGGCACATCGTGCCGGGCACGGGCACCGACGACCTCGCCGGGATCCAGGGCACTGCCACCATGCGCAAGCTGCCGGAGGGCGGCCACACGTTCACCCTGACCTACGAGATCCTGGACGAACTCGTCTGACCACGAGTCCCCGCGAGCGATCACCCGAGCCCCGCGACCGATGTCCACAGTGGACGAACGGTCGCGGGGTTCGACTTTTCCCGCCGGGCCAAGGAAGTCCACTGTGGACTCACGCCGGTCGGGTCAGCGGTGCAGGGCGGTCTCGTGCGCCATGTGCGAGAGCTTGTCCGGGTTGCGCACCGCGTAGAGCCCGGTGATCAGCCCGGCCTCGACGCACACCGCCAGGACGGTGTCGAGTTCGCCGTCGAGGTGCACCACCAGCGCCGGGTGGCCGTTGACCTCCGCCGGCCGCAACGACATCGCGCCGGGCACCCGGCCCAGGCCCCCGGCGATCAGCCGGGCCACCTTGTCCGCGCCCACGACCGGACGCAGCACCGCCTGCTTCACCCCGCCACCGTCGCCCAGCAGGACGGCGTCCGGCGCGAGGACGTCGAGCAGCCCTTGCAGGTCGCCGGTCTCCACCGCCCGCCGGAACGCCGCGAGCGCGTCGCGGGTCTCGGTCGGCGAAACCACCCCGCGCGGCCGGCGCGCCGCGACGTGCGACCGCGCCCGGTGCGCGATCTGGCGGACCGCGGCCGGGGTCTTCTCGACCGCCTCCGCGATCTCGTCGTAGTCCACGTCGAACACCTCGCGCAACACGAACACCGCGCGCTCGGTCGGCGTGAGCGTCTCCAGCACCAGCAACACCGCCATCGACACGCTGTCCGCCAACTCCACGTCCTCGGCCACGTCGGGCGCGGTCAGCAGCGGCTCGGGCAGCCACGAGCCGACGTAGGACTCCTTGCGCCGCCCCAACGTCCGCAGCCGGCCCAGCGCCTGGCGGGTGGTGATCCGGACCAGGTAGGCGCGCGGCTCCCGCACCGCGTCGAGGTCGACGCCCACCCACCGCAGCCAGGTCTCCTGCAGGACGTCCTCCGCGTCGGCGGCCGACCCCAACATCTCGTAGGCGACGGTGAACAGCAGGTTGCGGTGCGCCAGGAACGCCTCGGTGGCGGGGTCCGGACGTCCGCCCCGACCGCCGTCCCCCGGCACGACCCCCTCGGTGTCGGACATGGTGGCTCCTCTCCCCGACCGGCTTCGACTCCCCACGAGACACCGGCCGCGGCCGTTCTGTGACACCGGGACGCGGTGGCGTGCGTCACGGTCGCCCGGCTGTCACAGGGCCTCGGCCGCCGGCGTCTGGTGGTCGTCACGAACGACCCACGAGTGAGGACGACGTCATGGAAGCCCGGTTCAACCTGTTCGAGAACGAGACCGCCGCCAAGTTCGCCAAGCGATTCCTGAGCGCCGGCCTGGTGGTCGAGCAGTCGACGCTGCCGCGCGAGACCCAGGAGCTGGTGAAGATCCGGGCCAGCCAGATCAACGGCTGCGGCTTCTGCACCGACATGCACACCAAGGAGGCCATCGCGGCCGGCGAGACCCCGGTCCGGCTGCACCTGATCGCCGTCTGGCGGGAGGCGACCGTGTTCACCGGGGCCGAGCGCGCCGCGCTGGCGCTGGCCGAGGAGGGCACCCGACTGGCCGACGCCCACGTCGGCGTGTCGGACGAGACGTGGGCGAAGGTCCGCGAGCACTACGACGACGACCAGGTCGGCGCGCTGGTCTCGCTGGTCGCGCTGATCAACGCGGCCAACCGGATCAACGTGATCGTGCGCAGCCCGGCGGGCTCGTACGAGGCCGGCATGTACAGCGCGTTGAAGGGCTGAGGGGCTGACGGGCCGAAGGTCGGCCCGGCGCTCATCGCGGGAGCAGCCGCAGCGTGGCGTCGGCGGCCTGCTCCCCGGTGACCGGGCCGACGTACTGCTGCCCGAACCGGTCGTACTTCACGTGGTAGGCCGCGTCGACCTGGGTGGGGTCGGCCCTGCCCGGCGGGACGAAGTCGACGTCGCGCTCCACCCCGCCGGCCCGGATCCGGCCGTGGCCGGCGGCGACGGCCCGGCGGAACCACGGGTTGTCCACGCCGTGCGCGGAGCGGATGTAGACCTCGTCCCCGGTGGCGACGGTCCAGATGGTGACGTAGGGCCGCCGGGTGCCGTCGGCGCGGTAGGACGCGACCTCCAGTTCGGTCGCGTCGCCGATCCGGCGCAGTTCGTCGGGGGTCCAGTCGGTGGTCATGCGGTGCGCTCCTCCCGGTGGTGGTCGTCGAGCCCATGCTGCCCGCCGGGCGGCGGATCCGCCGCCCGGCGACCACCGGATCAGGCGATGGCGGGGCGGCGCAGGCCGGTCCCGGTGGCGACCTCGACCGCGTGCGCGAGCTGGAGCACGCCGAAGTCGTCGCCGGGCCGGCCCACGACCTGCAGGCCCACCGGCAGGCCGTCGTCGGTGAACCCGAACGGCACCGAGGCGGCCGGCAGGCCGGTGGCCGAGATCGACCAGCACGAGCGCATCCAGTCCAGGTAGGTCGTGCTCGGCACGCCCGCCACCTCGGGCGGGTACGGCAGTCGGACGTCGAACGGCGGCACCTGGCTGACCAGCGTGACCAGGAATTCGTGCCGCGCCAGGAACTCCCGCAGCCGGTGGTGCAGCCGGGTGCGGGCCAGTTCCGCGCGGGCGAGGTCCGCGCCGGTCAGCCCCTGCCCGACCCGGACGTTCCACGCCGCGCTCTCCCCGACGTGCTCGGGCCGGTCGCGCAGGGTGTCGCCGAGCGCCAGCGCGTAGTACCAGGCCCGCCAGAGCAGGAAGGCGTCCTCGGCGTCGGACAGGTCGGGGTGTTCGTGGCGGACCGCGCACCCCAGCGACGCCAGCACGTCCGGCCCGCCGGCCATCGCCGCGACCACCCGGGGGTCGACCGGCAGGCCGCCCAGGTCGGCCGACCACGCCACGGCGACACCGGAGAAGTCCCGCCGCAACGGCTCGGCGAATCGCTCCGGCGGCACCGCCGACGACAGCGGGTGGCGCGGGTCCGGCGGGCTGAGCACGCGCATCAGCAGGGCGACGTCCGGCACCGTGCGCGCCATCGGGCCCGCCGTGGCCAGGGTGAACCCGGCCGCGGCGGTCGGCCACGACGGCACCCGGCCCAGCGACGGGCGCAGGCCGACGACGTTGCAGAAGCTCGCCGGGTTGCGCAGCGAGCCGCCCATGTCGCTGCCGTCCGCGATCGGCACCATCCCGGTCGCCAGCGCCACGGCCGCGCCGCCGCTGCTCCCGCCGCACGTGCGGCTCGGGTCGTACGGGTTGAGCGTGGGGCCGAAGACCCGGTTGACCGTCTGCGACCCGGTCCCCCATTCGGGCGTGTTGGACTTGCCCACGGTCACCGCGCCCGCGCCCACCAGGCGTTCCACCACGAGCGAGTCGAAATCGGGCACGAAGTCGGCGTGCGCGGTCGAGCCGTAGGTGGTGCGGATGCCCTTGGTCTCGGTCAGGTCCTTGTGCACCACGGGCAGGCCGTGCAACGGTCCCAGCACCTCGCCGCGCACCACCGCGTCGTCGGCACGGGCGGCCAGCCGCCGGGCGTGGTCGGCGGCGAGGGTCACGACGGCGTTCACCACCGGGTTCACCCGGTCGATCCGGTCGAGGTGGGCATCGAGCACCTCGCGGGCCGACACCTCGCGGCGGACCATCATCGCGACCAGGTCCACGGCGGACGTAAAGCACAGATCGGACATCGCCCCGGTCTTCCTCCAGAGTCGGACGCGCGCCCGGCGGGTCCTACCCGCCCGCCGGGTCCCGCGAACGGTGCCAGGGCCCGCCCGACTCGTCCAGCACGACGTCACGGGGGGCAACCGGGGCGGATGTCCGGGAGATCTCGGACATCGGGGCGACGCCGGCTGCGCCGAGTGGTGGAATGGTCGACATCGGTGCCACGCGGTGGCGGAGTGCGCAGGGGGCGGGGACGTGGAGAGTGACCGGCCGGAACGCGGTCTGCTGGGCCGACTGTCGGGCAACACGGCGTCCGCGCTGCTCGCCCTCGGCGCGCCGGTCGCCTGGGATCCGGGCGCGACGGTGTTCCGCGAGGGGGCCGAGGACGGCCACGCCGCGCTCCTGCTGACCGGCGCGGTCACGGTGTGGGCGACCGGCGAGGAGGGCGGGCCGACGCTGCTGGCCGTGCGCTCGGCCGGCGACCTGGTCGGCGAGATGGCGGCGCTGGACGGCAAACCCCGGTCCGCGACGGTGACCGCGTGCGGCCGGGTCACCGCCCGGCTGATCCCGCAGCACCAGCTGCTCGACCTGCTCGACCGGCACCGGGGCGTGCTGGCCGAGCTGGCCAGGGCCAGCGTCGACCACCTGCGCTGGTCCAACGACCTGCGCCGGGCCATGCCGCACCACGCCTCGACCCGGATCGCCCGGGTGCTGGTGCACCTGGTCACCCGGCACGGCCGGCGCACCGCCGACGGCGGCTGGACGCTCGACCTGCCGCTGACCAACATCGAGCTGGCCTCGATCGCCGGGATGAAGCCCCGCACGGCCGAGAAGGCGTTCAGCGACCTGCGCGACTGCGGCGCGGTGCGGGCCAGCGCGCGCCGCATCGTCCTGGTCCCGGACCTGGCCCGGCTGGAGACGATCGCCGCGGGCCACCAGGCCGACCTCGACCGGACCGGCGGCTGAGGGCCGGGAGCACCCGGCAGGTCGGGCGGGGTCCCCGGATAGCGTGGGTTCGTGGGCAGTCCGGTGCTGTGGAGCGTGGTCGCCGCGTTGGCGGGCACGCTCGTCCTGGCGGCCCGGTGCACGGCGCGGGTCGCGGTCGCGGGCATGTCCGCGGTGCTGCTGGGCGGCGCCGGGCTGGCGGTCGCGGCCGGGGTGCCGGTGCGGATCGCGGCCGGCGGGTGCCTGGTCGCGGCCGGGGCGGTGGCCACCACGTGGGCGGCGGGGCGGTGGTGCCGGCGCTGGTGGGTCGTCCGGTCCGCGACGGCCGCGCACCGCGCCGCCGCGCCGGCGGTGCCCGGGACGGCGGCGGCGGCCGAGCGGGAACGGCTCGCGGCGGTGCTGCACGACGTGGCCGCGCACCGGTTGACCTCGATCGTGGTGTCGGCGGGCGCGGCGGCGCGGCTGGCCGACCCGGAGCTGACGGCCGAGGCGATCCGGCACGCCACCGTGCAGGGCAGGCGGGTCGTCGCCGAACTCGACCGGCTGGCCGAGGCGGGCCGCACGCCGCTCACCCTGCCCGAGGTGGACGCGGTCGCGGCCGGGTTCGCCGGGGTCGAGTACCGGCGCACGGTGGAGGACGCGCCGCCGGACGTGGTCTTCGCGGTGTACCGGGTGGTGTTGGAGGCGTTGACGAACGCGACCAGGTACGCGGCCGGCGCGGCCGTCCGGGTCGTGGTGGACGGCGGCGTGGACGAGGTGGTGGTGACGGTCGCCGACGACGGCGGGCGGGCGGCCGTCGTCGGCGTCGGGTCCGGCCGGGGGCTCGCGGGCCTGCGGTCGGCCGTGGCCGGGTGCGGCGGCGCGTTCCGGGCCGGGCCGGAGGGCACCGGGTGGGCGGTGCGGGCCCGGCTCCCGCTCGCGCCGCCCGCAGCGCGCGAGCGCCGGCCGCCGGCGGACTGGGTCGCGGTCGTGCTCGCGGCGGCCACCTCGATCGGTTTCCACCTGGTCTCGGACGACCAGCCGGACCCGCTGCGGTCGTGGCCGCCGAGCCTGGCGCTGTTCGCGGTCCTGGTGCCGCACGCGCTGTCGGTCGGGTTCCGGCACCGCGCGCCCGGCCGGGCTCTCGCGGTGGCGTTGGGCACTTTCCTCCTGTGGCTGGGTTTCGACCGGCTGTCGTGGGTCTCCGCGCCGGCCGCCGACGGGTTCCTGGTGCTGTGGTGGATGGAACTGCTGCTGGTGCGCACGATCGCCGCGACCCGGCCCGCGCGGTGGAGTTGGGCCGCGCCCTCGGCCGTCGCGGTCACGGGTGGTGTGGTGCTGGCGAGCGGGAGCGGCATCACCGGCAGCCGGCCCGCCGCCGCGCTGGTTCTCGGCGCGGCGCTCGCGGTCCCGGCGTTCGCGGTGTGGGCGGCCGGGTGGGGTGCCGCCAGGACGCGGCGGCGGCGGGCCGAGGCGCTGGCCCGCGCGCACGCCGACCTCGAACGCAGCGCGCGGGACGCGGCGCTGGGCGAGCACCGGCGGATCTCGGCCGGGGTGCGGCGGCACGCCCTCGGCCACGCGGCGGCGGTGGCGTCGGCCGCCGAGCAGGACCGGCTGGCCGTCGTGCTGGTGCGGGCGCGCGCCGGCCTGACCGCGCTGCGGCGGCTGCTGGCCGCCGAGGAGCCGGCGGACGTGCCGCCGACGCTCGCCGGGATCGCGGTGCTGGCCGAGCGGCGACGGGCCGGGCACCGCCGGGTCGGCGCGGCGCGGGCGGTGCCCCCGGTCGTGGACGTGACGGCGTTCCGGGCGGCCGAACTGCTGCTCGCCCCGGGGTCTTCGGTGACCGTCGCCTACCTGCCCACCGGAGTCGAGGTCGAGGTGGCGCACGCGCGGCCGGACCGGCGGGTGCGGGCGTTGGCCGACGCGGTCGGCGGCCGGGCCGCAGCGGGCCAGGGTGGCACGATACGGGTGTGGCTACCCGACCCGACCCCGTCACCGTGACCATCGCCGACGACGAGGCCATCGTCCGCGTCGGGATCGCCGCCGTCCTGGGTGCCGAGCCGGACATCACCGTGCTCGGGCAGGCCGCCGACGGCGACGCCGCCGTCCGGACCGCGCTCGACCTGCGCCCCGACGTGGCCGTGCTGGACATCCGGATGCGCGGGACGGACGGGATCGCCGCCGCCGCGCGGATCGCCGCCGGTGCCCCGGCGGTGAGGGTGCTGATGCTGACCACGTTCGGCCAGGACGACTACGTGTTCGCCGCGCTGCGCGCGGGCGCGGCGGGCTTCCTGCTCAAGGACGCCCCGCCCGCGCGGATCGTGGACGCCGTGCGGATCGTGGCGGGCGGCGGCGCGGTGATCGACCCGGGCGTGACCGGGCCGCTCCTCGACCACTTCCGGGCGGCGGTGCCCCCGGGCCCGGGGCCGGCCGGGCTCACGCCGCGCGAGACCACCGTGCTGACCCACCTCGCGGCCGGGCTGTCCAACGCGGAGATCGCCGACGCCGTGGGCCTGCGCGCCGCGACGGTGAAGGACCACGTCGCCGCCATCCTCGACAAGCTCGGCGTGCGCAACCGGGTGCAGGCCGCCGTGGCGGCCTACCGGAGCGGGCTCGTCCGCCCCGGGTCGTAGTGGACCCCCGCCGGTCGGCGGGGTCGGCAACACCGCCCCGGACGGACGCGCCGGACCGGCCGGCCTCCCTAGGTTCCTTGTCGTGCAACGGATCATCCTTCGCCGCATCGCCGGTTCGGCGCTGCTGGCACTGGCCGTCGTGGTCCCCCTCGGCGCGGCGGCCCTGACGTTCCTCGCGGTCGCGTCGGCCACCGCGAGCATCCCGGTCGTCACGACCGCCGCGGCGGTGGTGCTCGCCGGCACCGCGTTCCTGTCGGCCTGGGCGGGTTTCGCGACGTTCGGCGTCCGCCGGGGTCGCCGGGCGGCGCTCGGGTTCAGCGGGGCCGCCACGGTCCTGGTCGGCGTCCTCGCCGCGGTCACCGTCTTCGCGCCCGGCCCGGTGGTGCCGGGCGCGCCGCCGCCCGCCGGCGTCCGGTTCTGGGACCTGCCGACCGGTTCGCGCATCGCCTACCAGCACGCGCCCGCCACCGGGACCGCGAAGCCGACCCCGGTCGTGTTCCTGCACGGCGGGCCCGGCACGCCCGGCGAGGGCATCCCGGCCGCCGGGCGCGCGCTGGCCGCCGAGGGCTACGACGTCTACACCTACGACCAGGTCGGGGCCGGCCGTTCCACCCGGCTGGCCGACGTCACCGAGTACACCGTGGCCCGCCAGGTGGACGACCTGGAGGCGATCCGGGCGACCATCGGAGCCGACCGGTTCGTCCTCGTCGGGCAGTCCTGGGGCGGCTCGCTGACCGCGCAGTACCTGGCCGCGCACCCCGACCGGGTGGCGAAGGCGGTGATCACCTCGCCCGGACCGATCTGGCGGGGCGAGATCACCGGCGACGCCGACGAGGGGACGCCGTGGAAGGAGTCGCCGGACCTCTCGCCCCGCGCCCTCGCGATGTTCCTGATGCTCGACGACGGGCCACGGGCCGCCCACGCGCTGGTGCCCGACGCCGAGGCGGACACCTGGATGCACGAACTCGCGCTGACCGGCCGCGACTCGGCCGGCTGCCCCGGCCAACCCTCGGCCCCGCCGCACGGCAACATGCAGGGCTTCTACGTCAACCAGCTCACCAACGCCGACTTCGCCCGGATCCCCGACCCGCGCCCGGCCCTGCGCCGGGTCGCCGTGCCGACGCTCATCATGCGCGGCGAGTGCGATTTCGTGACCTGGCCGATCACCCGCGACTACCGCCGCACCCTGCCCGCGTCGAAGCTGGTGTACGTGCGCGGTGCCGGGCACGCGATCGCCGGCAACCAGCCCGCCGCCTACCTGGCCCTGCTCCGGGCGTTCCTGTCCGACGCCCCGCTCCCGCTGCCGGACCACGCCACCGACGAACCGCCGCGCTGACCGCGGACGGGTCGCCTTCCCCGGCCGGGGAAGGCGACCCGCTCGCGGTGCCGCGGTCGGGTCAGCAGGAGGTGAAGCTGCACTGGTCGGGCTGGTTCCCGCTGATCCGGTCGCCCTTCAGCTCGATCGACGGCGGGTCGGGCACGTACCAGGACGCGCCGACGCCGCCCCCGGTCCCCCGGTCGCCGGGACTGCCGTCGTGGCCACCGGTCGCACGGCTCGGCGCGCCCTTGCCGCCGTCGCCGGTGGCGTTCGCGGTGACGGTCAGGTCTTCCAGGTGCGCGCCGCGCTTCTTGCTCACGTGGACGCCCGCGCCGCTGCCGCTGCGCCCTCCGCTGCCGCCGTGCCCGAGCCGCAGGTCGGAGCCGCCGCGCCCGCTCGCGCCGCCGTCCGCGCCGTGGCCGGTGCGGTTGCCGGCGATCCGGCCGCCGGCGAGCCACGCCACCGGGTTCGCCGGGCCCGAGCCGAGCTGGATCCCACCGCCGTCACCGCTGCCGCCACCGACCGCGCCGCTGCCCGCCAGGCCGTCCGGCGCGCCGCCGTCACCGCCGCGCCCGCCCGCGCCGCCGTTGCCGGTGTGGTTGTCCACGACGGTCGCCCGTTCGAGGGTGACCGGGCCGTCCGCGTACGCCGCGATGCCGCCGCCGTGGCCGCCCGACCCGCCGGAGCGGGACTCCCGCCCACCCCAGATCCCGCCGCCGGCGCCGCCCGTGACGCCGCGCCCACCCGCGCCCGCGTCACCCGAGGGGCCGCCGTCCCCGGTGGCGTTGCGCCGGATCGCGGTGTCGGCGACGGTGAGCACGCCGCTGCTGCCGATCGCGCCGCCGTCGCCGCCCGCGCCGCCGAAGCCCATCTTCCCGCCCCGGCCACCGGGTCCGCCGGTGGCGGCACCGCCCGCCGCCCCGTTCGCACCCGCGCCGCCCTGGCCGGTCCGGTTGCCTTCGAGCGTGCTGCCGATCACGGAGGTGTTGCCGCCGGCGGCGATCGCGCCGCCGGAACCACCGCTCCCGCCGTCACCGCCCTCGCCGCCGTCCGCGCCGGCCGCCGGGGCCGCACCCCCGGCACCGCCCCGCGCCCCGCGCCCGGTGGCGTTGTCCTTCAGCACGGACTGGCGCACGATCAGCGTCCCGGTGCTGGACACCGCGCCGCCGTCGCCGCCGGAACCCCCGGAGGCACCGGGCTGCCCGGCCCCGGCGGGCGCGCCGTCACCGGTCCGGTTGCCCGCCAGCGTCGACCGCGCCACCAGCACCTGGCCCGCGCTGTCGATCGCGCCGCCGGAGCCGCCCGGCGCGCCGGGCGCGGCCCCGTCGGCGGTGTGCCCGCCGGTCACCGTGATCCCGTCGAGGGTCAGCGAACCGCCCTGCGCCACCTGGAAGATCCGGAACCGGGGTGCGCGCGGGTCGCGCCGGATGGTGGTGTTGCGCCCGGTGAGGGTGAGCGAGTCGGTGACGACCGGGAGACCGTTCGCGCCGATCGGTTGGTCCAGCGTGTAGGTGCAGTCCGGCGCGAGCGCGTACTGCCCGGTGTCGCCGACCGCCTTGATCAGCGCGGCCGGGTCGCACGGGACCGTGATCGCGGCCGATGCGGGCACGCCGACCAGCCCGAACCCCGCGACGAGCACAGCGGCACCGCAAATCCGTGCGAGCATGGCCTCTCCCCCTTCGTCCGCGATCCCTCCACCCTGGTCCGGACCGCGCACCCCGGGAAGCCACGGAACGGCCGAATCCCGTTGCGCCGGGCAAGATCCGGCGGTATTCCACGCTGCCCGGCCACAGTCCACTGTGCACACAGCGAACCGGGGCACCAGGCAGGCGGAACGGGGTGGAGGGGTTCCGGCGACAGCGGCGACCGGACGGTGGCCCCGACCTCGCCGGACGTCGGCGCGGTGGTGCTCCCGCGCGCGGCGGAGGACACTGCACGAAGGCGGTGTCGCACCCGTCCGAGCCGACCCAAACGTCCACAGTGGACACTTATTGTGGTGGCGACCCGACGACCTGGCCTCCGGACTCGCGCGGGGCGGTCCGTCGAAACCGCCTCGGGCCGGCCGGGTCCGGTTCGAACGGCGGGAGGACCACACGTGAAAGCGCTCATCACCAACGACGACGGGATCGACGCCCCCGGGCTCGCGGCCCTGGCCCGTGGCGCGCTGGAGCACGGGTGGACGACCGTCGTCGCCGCGCCCGCGCACGAGTCCAGCGGGACCGGTGCGGGCCTGACCGCCGCCGAGGACGAACGCCGGGTGGCGGTGCGGGCCCGGACGTTGGCCGGGTTGCCGGACGTGCCCGCCTACGCGGTGGCCGCGCACCCCGCCTTCATCGCACTGGCCGCCGCCCGGGGCGCGTTCGGCGGCCCGCCGGACATCGTGCTGTCCGGCGTGAACCGGGGCGCGAACGTCGGCCGCGCGATCCTGCACTCCGGCACCGTCGGCGCGGCCCTGACCGCGTCCCTGCACGGCGCGCGCTCGATGGCCGTCTCGCTCGACGTCGGTCCGGCACCGGGCGTGGCGCACTGGGCCGCGGCGGTCGCGGTGGCGATGGGCCTGTTCGACCGGCTCGCCGCCCTGCCGCCGGGGACGGCGCTCAACCTCAACGTGCCCGACCGCCCCCTGGCCGGCCCGCCGCGCCGGGCGTCCCTGGCCGAGTTCGGCGCGGTCCGCAGCCGGGTCGAGGAGGCCGCCGACGGGGCGATCACGCTCACGTCGGTGGTCGTGGCCGGCGAACTGCCGCCCGGCAGCGACGCGGCCCTGCTCGCCGCCGGGCACCCGACGGTGACCCCGCTGCGGTCGGTGTCCGAGGACCTCGACTTGACGTGGTGACGGGGCCCGTCGAGCGGAAGACCCCGGCCCCGCGAGACGGGGCCGGGGTCCGGCACTGCTCCTGGCCGGAAGCGACCGGCCCGTCAGACCCGGCCGGTCGCTCCTGGCGCACCACGTCCGGCGAACCGCTGCCGGCGTGGCCGCTTCGTGCCTACTTCTTCTGCCAGGCGTACATGTTCCAGGTGACGCCACCACCGAGGCCGATGTAGGAGATCGGGGTGATGTCCGCCGAGCTGGCCGAGAAGTCCGTCAGCTGGAACAGCGGGACGCTCGCCAGGTCGTTGCGCATCTCCTTGTCGACGTCGTTCATCATCTTGGTGCGCTTCTGGAAGTCCAGCTCGCCGTTGGCGGCCTTCCACTGCTCGGTCACGACGGCCGAGTCGTAGTTGTTGTAGTTCGCCGTGCCGCCCTTGTCCTTCTGGGCGTAGTTGCCGTACGCACCGGCCTTCAGCGGCTGGCCGACCCACGCGAACAGCGCGGCGTCGAACTCCGACGCCGGGAGGCGCTTGTCGTTGAAGTCGGCGGCCTGGTCGTCGACGATCTCGATACCGGCCTGGCGGCACTTGTCCTGCAGGATGCGGACCGTGTCCGAGCGGCGCTGCACCGTCTTGTGGCCCAGCTTGAACGACGCCCGGTACTCGCCCTTGGCGTAGATGCCGTCGGCGCCCTGCTTCCAGCCGGCGTCCTCCAGCGTCTTCTTCGACGCGGCGACGTCACCGTTGCCCGTGTCGCTGTAGTGGTCCTCGTAGCCGACCTCGTTGGGCATGAACACCAGGCTGCCCAGCGGCTTGGCGTTCTGGTCGACGTCCTTGACCAGCTTCTCGACCAGGTCCTGACGGTCGAAGCACTGCGCGATCGCGGTCCGCAGCTCCTTGTTGTTCTTGAACAGCGGGCGCGCCATGTTGAAGTCGACGTGCTCGTAGGTCTGGCCACCGGCGGCGTACACGTTGAACGCGCTGTCGCCGCGCAGCTGCTGCGCCACCGCGGCGTCGGCCTGCGGCGCGATCACCACGACTTCCTTGTTCTGGAGCTGCTGCGCCGCGGACTGCGGGTCCGAGTTGGTCTTGAGCACGACCTTCGACGCGGAGGGCTTCTCGCCCCACCACTTCGGGTTGCGCACGAGGACCGTCTGGTCCTTCAGGTCCGAGGACTCGATCAGGTACGGGCCACCGGAGAGCGCGACCGAGGCGTCGAAGCCCAGCCAGCCCTTGGTGTAGAACTCCGCGACCTTCTTCACCGTGTCGTCGTTCTGCGACGGCAGCACCTTGGTGATGTCCGCGACGCCGGTCTTCTCCTCCAGCAGGTGCGACGGGAGCAGGCTGTCGCTGCCGATCTGGGAGAACAGCGCGCGGTAGTCCGCGAACGGCTTGTCCTTGAAGAACGAGGTCGTGATCGTCTTGTCCTCGTTCGAGCACTCCAGCTTCTCGATGTTCTCGTAGCCGGTCGGCGAGGTGTCGAAGATCGACGCCTCGGAGCCGTCCTCGCCCTTCGTCGTCGCCTTGCTCGTCGCGGCCAGCCACTTGAGGTGGAAGTCACCGCAGTCGATCGGCTTCCCGTCCGACCAGACCGCCGCCTTGTTGACCTTCCACTCGATGACCTGCGGGTCGGTCGAGGTGACCTTGATCGACTCCATCAGGTCGCCGTCGACCTTGATGACGAACTTGCCGTCGACCAGGTCGAGGATGTACGGCGAAGGCTGCACGTTCGACAGCGCGATGGTGCTGGAGAAGTTGTTCGTCGCGCCGAGGTTGTTGTTGTAGTTGTGGAAGTTCTCCTCGATCGCGACCGCGATCTCACCGATGTCGTCCACCTTGGGACGCTTGAACAGCTCGTCCTGACCACCGATCTTGCCGGGGTCGGAGTTCTGGAGGGGCCCCTGGTCACCAGTCCCGTCGCCGCCGCTGCCGCACGCCCCCAACAGCAACGACGCGCACGCGAGCAGCGCGAGCCCCGATACCGCCCTTGATCGCCTCATTGATCTGCACCCTCCCCGTGCCGGCCGCGACACAATCGGTCGAATTGCCGCAAGTCGGCCACGAACACTGCATACACAAACGAGATGACCTTAGCACCGCCTCGCTGTGACGCATTCGACGCGGATGACGGGCGCTCGCGCACCTGACAAGTACCGAGCCTTACCGGCAAGCATTCGTGCAGGTCAGAACGTGTTTTTCGAGGTCCGCGCGACCGCTCGTGACAAGTGTCAGGCAACGATGTTCGGACATTCCTCGCCGATCCCGGACAACCTGCGCCAACACCGGCGACCCGGTACCCTGCCGACCCGGCGCGTACCCGACACGTCACCGACCGTCGCTAACCGCGTCGAATTACCCACTCCCGGGCGACCCTGAATGTGATTTCCCACACCGCTCTCCCGGATATTAACTTCACAGAGCTGCGGCCACCGTTTCGACCGCCCCCTTCCGGCATCCCCACTCGATCACCCGGCGACCGGCGGGCCGACCCCAGATGCGCCCCGGCCCGGAATCCGTCACCACCGCACGACCGGTTCGGCGAAAGCCGCCGCCCATTTCACCCGGTAACGGGCGCGTCGCGCGGTCGGGTCGTGCCGGTGCTCCCGTGGCGGTGGATCGACGGCCTGGCGCACCTCACAACGGATCCTCGCCGACCACCCCCGCGACGACCGGGAAGGCGGCGACCGGCAGGTCCGCCACGCGCGCAACAGGCCAGGGTCGCTACTGGGCAGAGTCGCTACTGAGCAGCCGCCGCACAACCAGGTTCCCGACGCGGCCGACGCACCGACCCGTCACGGATTCGCGCCCGGAGCCGGCCCGCCGATCGCGTCGAGGCAGCGCCGCGCCTGTCGCCGCAACGCCCCGGCGAGTTCGGGCGGGCCGCTGACCAGCGTGAAGTCGGTCTGCACCGAGGTGATCATCCACACCAGGTCGGCGGGCGTCTCGGCACCGACGTGCAGCAGGCAACCGCGGTCGTCGACCGCCTCCACCGCGCCCATGCCCGGCCACACCCGGTCGGCGACGGCCTCGGCCGACTCGTGCAGGACGACCGTCGCCCGGCACGCCCACGCCCGGGCCGAGAGCTGGTGCGCCAGGTAGGTCGCCACGTCCTCGTACGGCAGTTCGCGCGGCGCGAAGCGCGGGCCGGCGGGGGGACGCGGGTCGAGGCGGTCGACCCGGAAGGTGCGCCAGTCGTCGCGGTCGACGTCGAAGGCGACCAGGTACCAGTGCCGGCCGAAGTTGACCAGGCGGTGCGGCTCGGCGATCCGGCGGGACGCACCGCCGCGCGGGCTGGTGTAGTCGAAGCGCAGCCGCTCGTGCCGGCGGCAGGCGTCGGCGATGGTCATCAGGGTGTCCGCCGAGACCTGCGGGCCCGGTGCCACCCCGGCGCGCACGGTCGCGGTCTGCAAGGTGCGCACCCGGTGGCGCAGCCGGGACGGGAGCACGTGCTCCAGTTTGGTGAGCGCGCGCGACGCCGTGTCCTCGATGCCCGCGACCGAACTGCTCGTGGCGGTGCGCAGCCCCACCGCGACGGCCACGGCTTCGTCGTCGTCGAGCAGCAGCGGCGGCAGGGACGCGCCCGCGCCGAGCCGGTAGCCGGGCGTGCCCTGGAGCGCGTGCACCGGGTAGCCCAGGTCGCGCAGCCGCTCCACGTCCCGCCGCACGGTCCGCGTCGTCACGCCGAGGCGTTCGGCCAGGTCGGTGCCCGACCAGTCGCGGTGGGCCTGGAGCAGCGACAGGAGCTTCAGCAGTCTCGCGGAGGTCTCCGGCATGGTCCCCATCCTGCCCGGTGCTTAGGACCGAACCTGTCCTAAGGGCTTCCTAGCGTGGTCGGCATGACACAGGACATCCGCCCCTTCTCCGTCGACATCGCGCAGGCCGACCTGGACGACCTGGCCGCCCGGCTGGCCGCCACCCGGTGGCCCGCCGAACTGCCCGGCGTCGGCTGGAGCCGGGGTGTACCGGTCGACTACCTGCGGGAACTCGCGGAGTACTGGCGCAGCGGCTTCGACTGGCGGGCGCAGGAGGCCGCGCTGAACGCGCACCCGCAGCACGTCACCACGATCGACGGCCAGCGCCTGCACTTCCTGCACGTGCGCTCGCCGGAGCCGGGGGCCACTGCCCTGGTCCTGCTGCACGGCTGGCCGGGCGGGGTGACCGACTTCCTGGACGTGATCGGGCCGCTGTCGGACCCCCGTGCGCACGGCGGCGACCCGGCCGACGCCTTCCACCTGGTGATCCCGTCGTTGCCGGGCTTCGGCTTCTCCACGCCACTGGCCGGACCGGGCGTGAACGCCGCGACGATGGCCGGGCTGATCGCCCGGCTGATGGCGGCGCTCGGGTACGGGCGCTACGGCGTGCAGGGGTACGACACCGGGTCGTGGGTCGGGCCGGAGATCGGCAAGCAGGACCCGGAGCACGTGCTCGGCGTGCACCTCAACGCGGTGATCGCGTTCCCCATCGGCGTCGAGGGCGAGCTGGACGACCTCCCCGAAGCCGACCGGCGGCGGTGGGCCGCGATGCAGGACTTCAACGACGGCTACCTCCAGTGCAACTCCAAGCGCCCGCAGACGGTGGCCTACGGCCTGCACGACTCGCCGGTCGGGCAGCTCGCGTGGATCGTGGAGAAGTACAAGGAGCTGACCATGCCGGAGGACGGCCTGCCGGAGCAGAGCGTGGACCGCGACCGGATGCTGGCCACCGTCTCGCTGTACTGGTTCACCGGCACGGCGGGCTCCTCGGCCCAGATCTACTACGAGGAGATCTCCGCGAACGACTGGAGCGCCGGGTCCGCCGACTGGGCCGCTGAACCCGCCGCGCCCACGGTGCCCACGGGCGTGCTGGTGTCCGCGCACGACGTCACCGTGCGCCGTTGGGTCGAGCGCGACCACAACGTGGTGCACTGGAAGGAACTCGACCACGGCGGGCACTTCCTCGCCCTCGAAGCCCCCGAGACGCTGGTCGAGGACGTGCGGGCGTTCTTCCGGAAGGTCCGCTGAGGCGGGCGGACCGCTCGCCGACCGGGACGTGGGGCAGGCGCGGCCCGCCTGTGCGAGATCTCACGTTCGCCGCCCCCGGCGTGGACCACACCGTCCTCTTCGGACGGTGACCGGGCCGGGTGCGGCGCGACCGCAGTAGCCGATCGGCGGCGAACGGTGGACCGGACCGGTTCCGCGACCCGGGTCCCGGGTGGAATGCGCCGGATTCCGGGCCCCGGCCCGGCCTCCCACCAGGCACCCGCCCGGACCGCAGCCGGCGGGATCGGGAATTGCGGACCGGTTCCGGTGCGCGGTCGGCAGGATTGCGGACGGGGGAACGCCGACGTGGGAGGGGGCGTGCGGATGAACCAGGCGCGCGCGGTGATCAAGGCGGTCCGGGGCGCGTGGTCGGCGCTCGGCGATCCGCTGTACGTGCCGACCGGCCACTTCTACTCGCCGGTCCCGGGGCGGGAGGACATCGCGCGGGCGGTCGGTGTCGACCGGGGTCCGCGCGCCCTGCCCGGGATCGACCTGCGCGAGGCGCACCAGCGGGAGCTGGCCGGAGAACTCGCGCCGAGGTGGAGCGAGGTGCCCACCGGCCCGCACCCGGACTGGCGCTACCGGCCCGACAACGAGATGTTCGGCTTCGCCGACGCGGCCGTGTACTACTCGCTGCTGGCCCGCGCCAGGCCCCGGCGGGTGGTCGAGGTCGGCTCCGGCTTCTCGTCCGCGATCGCGCTCGACGCCGCCGACCGCTTCGCCCCCGGCTGCTCCTTCACGTTCGTCGAGCCCTACCCCGAACGGCTGCTGGGCCTGCTGGGCGACGGCGACCGGGAGCGGTGGGAGCTGGTCCGCAGCCCCGTCCAGGACGTGCCGCCGGCCGTGTTCGACGGACTGGGCAGCGGTGACGTGCTGTTCATCGACTCCACGCACGTGAGCAAGGCGGGCAGCGACGTCAACCACCTCTTCTTCGAGGTGCTGCCCCGGCTGGCGCAGGGCGTGCTGGTGCACGTGCACGACGTGTTCTGGCCTTTCGAGTACCCCGTCGAGTGGCTGCGGGAAGGCCGCAACTGGACCGAGAACTACCTCCTGCGGGCGTTCCTGTCCTACAACTCCGGGTTCGAGGTCCTGCTGTTCGCCTCCTGGTTGTGGGCGACCGAACGCGACTTCGTACGCGAGCGCCTGCCGCACGCGGCCGACCAGGCCCCCGGCAGCATCTGGCTGCGCAAGACCGCGGCCTGACGGACGCGGCCCGGACGCGGGGACCGCCGGCGGCGAGGTGCCGCCGGCGGTCCGCTGCCACGCAACCGGGCCGCTTACACCGACTCGAAGTTCCAGAACTGGTTCAGCTGGCCGTTGTAGTCCCACAACTGCACCTTCGTGCCGCTGCCACTGCCGTAGACGTCCCACACCAGGTTCGGGTACTGGGCGCTCTTGGCCAGCAAACCCGGCTTGCCCGGCACGGTGTCGAACCGCCACCGCTGACCGATGCTCCCGTCGCACTGCGCGCGCTCCAGCGACGCGCCCTTGCCCCAACGACCGTCGACGCACCAGTAGTCGTTCGTGCGGATCTCGGCCGTGCCCTCGGGGTAGAACACGTAGTAGAACTTCTGGTTGGCCTGACCGTTGCAGTTCCACAACTGCACCCACGGTCCGGCACCGCCCGCGTAGACGTCCAGGCACCGGTTGTCGTGCGCCGAGTGGAGCACGTACCCGCTGGCGAGCGGCTTGACGTCGGCGTTGGCGGACGCGCCGCCCACCGCCGTCAACGACAACCCGAACAACAACCCCGCCACCAGGCGGACGAGCTTCTCCATCTGGGTCCATCCCCTCGTTCTGCCAGGTCACTGCCCTGGCGATGTGGACCCGTCCAAGCTCCCAGCCGACCGTTTCCCGGACCTTGCACGGTCCTTGCGCGGCCCGTGCCCGCTCGCGCTAGCCCTCCGGGTAGAAGACGAACAGGGTGCAGCCGGTGCTGGAGGAGGGCACGTGCCACGAACCGGCGGGGGCGTGCAGGAACGTGCCGGGCGGGTAGTCGCGTGCGCCGTCGTTGAACGTGCCCGTGACGACGTAGACCTCCTCCGGGCCGGGTTCGTGGACGTCGCGGTGCGGCCAGGACGTGCCCGGGTCCATCTCCAGCACGTTGGCGTGCGCGCCGCCCGCCCCGGTCCACAGTGGACGGACCCGGATCCCGGGGAAGAGTTCGCGGACCGGGGATTCCGCGACGGACGCGGACGTGTAGCCCTCCTGGGCGAGAATTTCGGGGTGCATGGCACCACGGTGCCGCGTGCGGGCCGTGGTGCGACAGTGGCGGTGAGGACACCATGGGGTACTTTCCTGCCATGCATCGCGTGGTGGCCCTGGTGCGGCCGGTGCAGTCGACGTTCGAGCTGGGCTGTGCCGCCGAGGTGTTCGGCACGTCCCGCGCCGGGGTGCCGCAGCACTACGAGTTCGAGGTGTGCACCGAGACCCCGGGCCCGGTGCCGACCTCGGCCGGGTACGCGATGTCGGTGACGCGCGGCCTCTCGGCGCTCACCTCCGCCGACACCGTCATCATCCCGGGCTGGACCCCGGTCGAGACGCCCCTCTCGGCGCGCGTGCGCCGCGCGCTGCTGCGGGCCCACGCGCGCGGGGCGCGGCTCGTCACGATCTGCACCGGGGCGTTCGCGCTCGCCCGCACGGGGCTGCTGGACGGCCGGTCGGCCACCGTGCACTGGGCGCGCGCCGAACAGCTGCGGCGCGAGTTCCCGGCGGTGCGCGTCGAACCGGACGTGCTCTACGTCGACCACGGCGACGTCGCCACCAGCGCCGGAGCGGGCGCGGGCATCGACCTGTGCCTGCACCTGGTCCGCCGGGACCACGGGGCCGCGCACGCCGCCCTCGTCGCGCGGCACATGGTGATGCCGCCGCACCGCGACGGCGGCCAGGCCCAGTACGCGCCGCCCCCGCCGCCCGCCGACGCGCTCGACGGCCTGCTGGAGTGGGCCGGCGCGCGCCTGGGGACGCCGTTGTCGGTCGCGGACCTGGCCGCGCACCTCAACGTCTCGCCCCGCACCCTGGCCCGGCGCTTCGCCGACCGGCTCGGCACGACGCCGGGCGCGTGGCTGCTGGCCCGCCGGGTCGCCGAGACGCGCACCCTGCTGGAGGAGACCGACCTGCCCGTGGAGGCGATCGCGGCCCGCGTCGGCCTCGCCTCGGCGGTCAACCTGCGCCGCCGGTTCCGCGCCCACGTGGGCACGACCCCCGGTGCCTACCGGCGCGCGTTCCGCCTCACCTGAGGCCCGTGTCGAGGCCCGGCCGGTCAGTGGCCCCGGAACGCCTCCTCAAGCCACCAGGAGCCGCGCCGCGTGGTGACCTTGGCGTCGATCAGCAGCGGGGTGTCGCGCGGACCGTCGAGCCAGTCGGCGACCCCCGCGAGGTCGTCGCGGTGGCGCACGGTCAGCGCGCGGCAGCCGAAACCGCGCCCGATGGCGGCCAGGTCGGTCTCGGCGAACCGCACGGTGTCCAACGGGTGGCCGTCCGGCCCGAAGTGGTGGATCTCGGCACCGTAGCCGGCGTCGTTGTACACCACCACGACCATCGGCAGGCCGAGCCGGACCACGGTCTCCAGCTCGGCGATGCCCATCAGGCCGCCGCCGTCGCCCAGCGCCGCGACCGGCAGCCGGTCGGGTTCGGCCAGCGCCGCGCCGATCGTGGTCGCCAGGCCCAGCCCGATCGACTGGAACGCCTGGGTGAAGCAGAACCCGCGTTCGTCGGGCACCGAGAGGAACGCGCTGGGGTAGCCCATGAAGTTGCCCGAGTCCACGCCCACGACCCGTTGCGCCGGGAGCAGATCGTCCAGCCGGGCGGACAGCGCGCGCGGGTCGATCCGGTCCACTTCGGACTCCTCGGTGTACGGGACGTCCCGCCACCGCCCGGAAACCGCGATCCGCTCGGCGAGCGCGGCCGAGCGGTAGCCCGACGACTCCTCGACCGGCACGGCGGCGGCGACCGCCCGCACGTCGCCGACGACACCCAGGTCGACCGGCCGGTGCGCGCCGATGGCGTCGGCGTCCAGGTCGACCTGCGCGACGGTCGCGCCGGGGCCGATCAGGCTGCCGTGCCGCATGGTCCACATGTTCAGCGCGCAGCCCCAGCCCACCACGAGGTCCGCGCCGGCGATCAGCTCGACCGCGAGAGGGGTGGCGAAACCACCGGAAATGCCCAGGGACCAAGGGTTTCCGACGAACAGGCCGTTCGCCACGGCGGAGGTCGCCAGCAGCGCGCCGCACCGCTGGGCGAGGCGTTCCAGCTCCGCGCGGGCGTGCCGGGCACCCCGGCCGGCGACGAACACCGGCCGGCGTGCCCGGGAGATCGCCGCGCCGAGCGCCTCGACCGACGCCGCGTCGGGCGTCGGCGGCAGGTACGCCGGCAGCGGGTCGAGCGGGACGGCCGCCGCCGGTGCGGACTGGTGCTCCAGCGGCAGGTTGAGCACGACGGTGCGACGCTCGTGGGTGGCCCGGCGGACCGCCCGGACGACGGTGTCCACGGCGGACTCGGCGGAGGTGACGCGCTCGGCGACCGCGCCGACGGAGGTGGCGAGCGCGGTCTGGTCGACGTAGAAGTTCGAGTGCGGCGAGGTGACCTCGGCGGCCAGCACGACCATCGGCGTGCGGCTCTTGGCGGCCTCGGCGATGCCGGTCATCGCGTTGGTCAGCCCGCAGCCCTGGTGCACCGACAGCACCCCGAGCCGGCCGCTGGTGCGCGCGTACGCGTCGGCCATCGTGGCCGCGCCGCCCTCGTGCCGGGCGGCCACGTACCGCGCTCCCCCGGCGACCAGGGCGTTGGTGACGTGGAAGTTCCCGCTGCCGACCACGCCGAAGACGTGGTCGGCACCGAGGTCGGCCAGCGCGCGGCCGACGGCGTCCGCGACGGTCATCGTTCGACCAGGGCCAGCACCCGCGTCGGGCTGCCCGACCCGCCGACGATCGGCAGCGGCGCGGTGAGCACCACGGCACCGGTCGGCGGCAGGTCCGCGAGGTTGCGCAACTGCGTCAGGCCGTACTTGCCCGCGCCCAGGAGGTAGGAGTGGCACGGGAAAGCGGGCTCGAAGGAGTGCGCCGCGCCCGCGTCCGTGCCGACGGTCTCGACGCCGACGCCGATCACCGGGGCCTGTTCGGCGAGCCAGCGGGCGCACTCCGGGGAGATGCCGGGGCTGTGGCCGCCGTTGACGAAGTCCGCCTGGCTCTCCCCGCGCACGTCCCAGCCGGTCCGGTAGAGCAGCCAGCCGCCGTCGGGCAGCGGGCCGTGCTCCTCCTGCCACTGCCGCACGTGCTCGACCTCCAGCAGGAAGTCCGGGTCCTGCGCGGCCTGCGCGGAGAAGTCCAGCACGACGGCGGGTGCGACGAGCTTGCCGGGCGCGACCTGGGAGACGTCCTCCCCGTCGCGCGCGGTCACCCAGTGCACCGGGGCGTCGAAGTGGGTGCCGGTGTGCTCGCCGGTGTGGATGTCGTTCCAGTACCAGGCCGGTCCCCGGTCGTCGTAGCGGCTGATCTCCTCCAGCCGGAACGGGATGGTGTTCGCGAACGGTTCCGGGAGCTGCAGCAGCGGGGTGCCGGAGTGCAGCGGGGCGGTCAGGTCGACGACCTCGACCCGTCCCGAACCGAGCGCGCCGAGCAGGTCGGACAGAATCGACATCAGCCTCTCCCATCTCACGGAGCTGTGGGCCGCCGTGCGTCGTCGGTGGCGGCCCTGGTCACGACGTCGAGGGACCGCTCGACGCGCAGGGTACTGGGGTCGTGTCGCCTGACGTGTCGCGCGACACGTCAGGCGGGCATGTTCTCCGAGGGGCTGCCGGCGGGCACGAACACCCCGAGCAGCCGGAGGAAGCCCTCGTCGCCGAGGTTCTCCACCAGGTGGTGGACGCCGGCCGGGAGGTAGAAGCAGGTGCCCGCGCCGACCTCGGACGTCGCGCCGGCGATCTCCACCTGGCCGACACCGGAGAGCACGAACACCATCTCGCTGTAGGGGTGGAAGTGCATGGGCGTGCGCAGGGTCGGGATGTACCCGACGAACTGGGTCACGCCCGAACACCCCTTCTCGGGGTCGAACAGGGTCTGGTACTCCCGGTCGCTGACCGCGTCCTGCTTGACCTGGTCGGCGAGGTCGATCGACGGGCGGTACGCGCCGCACGCCACGTCCGGGTGCTGTTCGGCCGAGACCGACACCAGCACGACCTCGCTGTCCGTGGTGATCTCGTAGGTGTCCTCGCCGACCACGAGCACGGCCAGTTCCGCGCGCAGCGCGTGGCTTTCCCCGTTGGTGTGCAGGGTTCCCTCGCCGGAGAGCACGAACAGGGTCTCCAGCCGCCCGGCACCGGGCGAACGCGGCTTCGACCGGCCCGCGCGCACGTGGTAGACCGCTTGGCGCAGACCGTTCTCGTCGTCGCGGTGGGTGTCGCGGACGTCGACGGTGTCACCGTCCGCGCGGGACGGCTCGACCTCGCTGTAGTGGAAGACCTTGCTCACGACCGGACCTCGACTTTCAGGGTGACTTCGGCGTTGTAGAGGAGCCGGACGGGGCAGGTGCGCTCGGCCTCCTCGGCCATCTCGCGCAGCCGCGCCTCGTCCGCGCCCGGCGCGTGCACCACGCAGGACAGCTCGACGGTGGGGATGCGGAAGCCCTCGGGCGTCTGCACCAGGTGGACGACGGCGATCGCGTCGACGGCCTCGACCGGGGTGCCGTTCTCCTCGGCGAGGTTGGCCAGCGACATCGAGAAGCACCCGGCCAGCGCGGAGCCGAGCAGCTCCTCGGGGTTGGTGGCGGGTTCGTCGCCGACCCGGCTGCGCAGGCTGAACGGCAGGGACGCGCCCCGCCGGCCGAGGTCGAGCGTCCCGCTGCCGGTGGACGCCGGGCCGTGCCAGCTCGCTCGGGAGGACTTGCGGATGTGCAGCACCTTCAGGCTCCTCGGTTCTTCGCGCGGTAGTCGGCGATCGCCGAGCACACCGCGTCCACATCGGACTCGTCGTTGAAGTAGTGGAACGCCAGGCGCAGCACCGTGCCCCGGGGTGCCGCGGCGATCCGGCGGGCGGCCAGGTGCGCGGCGAGGGCGTCGGGGTCGTCGTCCAGCAGCGCCACCTGCGGGCCGGGGTGGGCCGGGTCGCGCGGTGCCCACACCCGCTCGCCCGCCTCGACCAGCCGCCCGGTGGTCAGCGCCGCCAGCTCGCCGACGTGCCGTTCGACGTCGTGCGCGTCGACCCGGGACAACAGCCGCATGCCCGCGTTGGCGCCGTAGACGGCCGGGATGCCGGGCGTGCCGGTCTCGAACCGGCGCGCCTCGGTCGGGTAGTCGACCGTGCGGGGGTCGAACCGGAACGGGTCGACCCGGCCGAACCAGCCGGTGAGCTGCGGCGGCAGGTCGTCGGCCAGGCCGCCCCGGGCGTAGAGGAACGCGACGCCCGGCAACCCCAGCAGGTACTTGAGCGCGCCGGAGACGAGGTAGTCGCAGTCGAGTTCGCGGACGTCGACCGGGAGCACCCCCGCGCCCTGGTAGGCGTCCACGAACACCCGCGCGCCGACCTCGTGCGCCTTGCGCACCGCCTCGCGGACCGGCAGGCGCGCGCCGTTGCGGTAGGAGGCGATCGGCACCGACACCAGGCCGGTCCGCTCGTCGATCGCGTCGAGCAGTTCGGCGGTGTCCACGCAGGCGTCGCGCTCGGGCACGTGGGTCACCCGCGCGCCGCGCGCCGCCTGGGCCACCCAGACGTGGCCGACCGACGGGAACTCCATGTCGGTCGTCACGATCCCGGGCCGGGCCGCCCAGTCCTTTGTGGACGCCACCTGGTAGGCGCCGTCGGAAGCGCAGTGCACCACGGCGATCTCGTCGGGGTCGGCGTTGACCAGCGCGGCGAACTGCCGCCGGGCCAGGTCGACCTCGGCCATCCACAGGTCCCACGGCGCGGCGTGCTCGCGCATGGTGAAGGTCATCTCGGACAGTGCGGTCAGCAGTTCGCCGGACAGCGCGCCCTGGCTGCAACTGGCCAGGTGCACGGTGTCGGCCAGGACGGGGAAGCACTCCCGGAACTGGCGGCTGGTGAGTTTCGCTGGCATGACACCTCAAAACTTTTAGTGTGACTAAACGATGGTAGGTAGCCTTCCCGAGCCAAGTCAAGGAGGCGTTGACACCGCCACCACGCGGCAACACACTGCCGGAAGCCGTTCCGGCCCACTGGACTCCGGCAGGTGACCATGACGACCTCGCCCGGCCCGCCACCACCCGCCGACCCCGGACCGCCCGGCCTGCGCCGGGCGCTGACCGGGCGGCAGCTCGGCATGATCGGCCTCGGCGGCGCGATCGGCACCGGGCTGTTCCTCGGCTCCGGCCTGGCCATCTCGCGGGCCGGGCCGGCGACCGTCGTCGCCTACGCGCTGTGCGCGCTGGTCGCGTTCGTCCTGGCCTGGGCGCTGGCCGAGATGGTCGTGGTGCACCCGGGAGCCGGCTCGTTCGGCGCGATCGCCCACCGCTACCTCGGGGCGCGGGCCGGGTTCGTGCTGCGCTGGACCTACTGGACGATCCAGGTCATCGCGGTCGGCGGCGAGGTCGTCGCGGCCGGGCTCTACGTCCGGTTCTGGTGGCCCCAACTGCCGCTGTGGCTGCCGACCGCGGTGTTCTCGGTCGTCGTGCTCGGCGCGAACGCCCTCGCCGTCCGGTTCTTCGGCACCGTCGAGTACTGGTTCGCGATGGTCAAGGTGGTCGCGATCGTGGTGTTCATCGCCCTGGGCGTCGTGCTGATCGTCTTCGGACTGCCCCGGGCTCCCGCCACCGGGCTCGCGAACCTGACGGCACACGGCGGTTTCCTCCCCCACGGGGTCGAAGGGCTGTTCCTGGCCATGGTGTTCGTGCTGTTCGGCTACATCGGCACGGAAGTGGTCGCGGTGACCGCCGCGGAGTCGGCAGACCCCGGGCGGGACGTCCCCCGCGCGGCGCGGCGGGTGGTGCTGCGGCTGGTGCTGTTCTACGTCCTGGCCATCGCGGTCGTGCTGACCGTCGTGCCCTGGGAGGTGACCGCGCAGGGCCGCTCCGTGGACACCAGCCCGTTCGTCCGGGTCTTCGCGAGCGCCGGCGTGCCCGCCGCGGCGGCGATCACCAACTTCGTCGTGCTGACGGCCGCGCTGTCCAGCGCGAACACCAACCTCTACCTCACCACCCGCATGGTGCACTCCCTCGCGGGCGACGGCTACGCGCCGGCGTGGGCGGGCCGGCTGAGCCCGTCGGGGGTGCCCCGCAACGCGCTCCTGCTCGCCGCGCTCGGCCTCGCCCTGGCCGCCACCCTCTCGGTGACGGCGGCGGACACGGCCTACCTCGTGCTGTTCGGGATCTCGGTGTTCGGCGCGCTGGTCGTGTGGATCATGATCCTGGTGACCCACTGGAAGTTCCGCGGGTCCGCGCCGCGCCCGTCACCGGTGCGCCTGTGGGGCGCGCCGGTCACCACCGGGCTCGCCGCGCTGTTCCTGGCCGCGGTCCTGGTGTCCACGGCGTTCATCGACGGCCTGGACACCGCCTGGCCCGCCGGCGTCCCCTTCTTCGCCGCCCTGGTCGTGGCGCACCTGGTGGTCGACCGGCGACGGCGGGCCGGCCGACGCGCTCAGTAGCTCGGCGGGGTCACCGAGAGCAGGAACCGCACGGGTTTCGCGGTCTCGTTGAGGTACCGGTGCGGCAGGCGGGAGTCGAAGCTCCCGCTGTCGCCCGGCTTCAACTCGTAGCGCTCACCGTCGACCTCCAGCACCAGCCGACCGGTGAGCACCACCACGCACTCGTCGGACGGGTGGCTCCAGCCCGACTCCGAGGACACCGCGCCGGGCTCCAGCAGCCCTTCGAGCACCTCGATCTTGCCCGAGCCCGCCGACACCCGCTGGTAGACCAGACCACCCTGCGGTGAGCGGATGTCCATCCGGCGGTCCTTGCGCACCACCGCGACCCGCTCCAGGTCGGTGTCCTGGAACAGGTTGAACACCGGGGTGTCCAACGCCCGCGCGATCCTGCGAACGGTCTCCAGGCTCGGGTCGGTGATCCCGCGCTCGACCTGGCTGATCAACCCGACCGACACGTCGGCCGCCTTCGCCAGCTCGGTGGCCGTCATCGACCGCGCCGCGCGCAGCTCCCGAATCCGCTCGCCCATCACGGTGTGTGCCCTCCCATCGTCGTAGATCCGGTCAGACCCTAGTCACCGAGCACCGGCAACACCCGCTCACCCAGCAAACGGATCGCCGCGTCGGGGTCCGGGCCGAGCGGGCCGCCGATGCTGAGCTGGGTGACGCCCGCCGCGACGAGCCCGCGCAGCCGGTCCGCGACCTCGTCCGGGGTCCCGACGACCGCCAGGCGCAGCATGTCGTCGGTGACGAGCTTCGCCGCCGCGTCGACGCCCTCGGCCTTGAGCGCGGCGGTGACCGGGGCGAAGTCCGCCGCGCCCAGGCCGGCCACGGCGAGTTCGTGATCGGACAGGTACGGCCCGAAGAACGCGATCGTCGGGCGGATCAGGTCGCCCGCCACCGCCGGGTCGTCGGCGACCGACACCCAGACGCAGCCCGCGATGTCCACTTCGGACGGATCGCGGCCCGCCGCCGCCGCACCGGCCCGCACCCAACCGACCACCTCGGCGGCGGTCTCCGGCGGGAACAGGATCGGCAGCACGCCGTCGCCGTAGCCGCCCGCCGCGGTGAGGAACTCCTCGCCGTAGGCCGTGACGTGCAGCGGGATCCGCCGCCGGGGCGGGGTGAAGCCGAGCGCGCACCCCGGCTGCCACCGGAAGTGCTCGCCGTCGGTCGGCGCCTCCTCGCCCGCGATCAGCGCGCGGATCAGCCGGACCGCCTCGGCCGTGCGGCCGGGGATGGTCGCGCCGTCGATGCCGAGCCGGGGCACCATCCCGTCGGTGTGCGAGCCGATCCCGGCCAGCGCCCGCCCGCCGGAGAGCAGGTCCAGCGTGCCGAGGTGGGCCGCGATCTCGGACGGGTCCACCGTGGCCGGGTTCATGCCGAGCGCGCCGACGTGGATGCGCGACGTGCGTTGCGCCACGGCGGTGCACAACGACCAGGTGTGCAGCATGAACGGATCACTGGCGAACCACACCTGGTCGAACCCGGCCTCCTCGGCCGTGACGGCCAAGTCGACCAGTTCGGCCGGTCCGCCGACGAACTGGGTCAGCCGGATGCTGGTGACGACCACTTCTGACGCACCTTTCGCTTGTGACCGCCGGAACCCCGGGCGAGCCGGTCTCCGACGTTGTCGCCGAGGATGGTGAACGCGAGCACCACGAGCGCGATGGCGAGACCCGGGAACAGCGAGTACCACCACGCGTCGAGCATGAAGCCGAGACCGTCGCTGGTCATCACGCCCCACTCCGGTGTCGGCGGCCGCGCGCCGAGACCGAGGAAGCCCAGACCCGCGCTGGCCAGGATGACGAACCCGACGTCCGTGGTGGCCAGCACCACGACCGGGCCCATCGCGTTGGGCAGCACGTGCCGCAGCAGGATGCGCCGGGTCGGCACGCCGAGCACGACCGCGCTGTCCACGTAGGGCCGTCGCCGGACCGACACGACCTGTCCGCGCATCAGCCGGGCGTAGGAGGGCCACCACACCGCGGCCAGCGCGATGGTGGTGTTGACCAGGCTCGGTTGCAGCGCGACCACGACCACCATCGGCAGCAGGATGTAGGGCACCGACAGGAAGACGTCGGTGATCCTCATGATCACCTCGTCCACCCAGCCGCCGCGGAACCCCGCGATCAGCCCGAGCCCGCCGCCGACGACGGTCGAGAACAGCACCACCGACACGCCGATCGCCAGCGAGATGCCCGCCCCGTGCACGATCCGGCTCAACAGGTCCCGGCCGTTGTTGTCGGTGCCGAGCAGGTGCTCGCCCGACGGCGGCTGGAGGCTGATCCCGAGGTCGATCGCGTTCGGGTCGTACGGCGCGAGCACCCCGGGGACGACCGCCATCAGCACGGTCAGCCCCAGCACCGCCAACGCGATCGCGGTCGACGGCCGCCACCCGGCCAGGCTGACCCGGCGGCGGATCCGACGCGGCACCTCGACGGTGGTCATGACAGCCGGACCTTCGGGTCGAGCACCGCGTGCAGCACGTCGACCAGCAGGTTGACCACGAGGAACGCCACGGTCGCCACGAGGGTCACCCCCATCACGGAGTTGTAGTCCAGCACGGTGATCGCCTCGTAGGCGTACCGGCCGACGCCCGGCCACTTGAAGATCTTCTCCACCAGCACCGACCCGCCGAGCAGGTAGCCGAACGCGAGCCCGGTGACCGTCACGACCGGCATCAGCGCGTTGCGCAGCGCGTGCACGTAGACCACCCGGAACTCGGGCACGCCCTTGGCCCGCGCGGTCGCCACGTACGGCTCCGCCAGCGCCTCCAGCATGGACGCCCTGGTCGTGCGCATCACCCGGGCCAGCGTCGGCAGCGCCAACGTGGTCGCGGGCAGCACCAGGTGGTGCAGCACGTCCAGGAAGCCCGCGCCGTCACCGCGCAGGATCGCGTCCAGTGACGCGAACCCGGTGATCGCCTCGGTCGCCCCGGCCGAGGTGGCCTGCCCTTCGCTGGGCAGCCAGCCCAGCTGGGCGTAGAAGACCACCACCAGCACGATGCCGACCCAGAACACCGGCACCGCGACCCCGGCGAGGCTGAGCACCCGACCCAGGTGGTCGAAGAACCCGCCCCGGCGGGTCGCCGCGAGCACCCCGAGCGGGATGCCCACGGCGAGCGCGACGACCAGCGAGGCGACGGTCAGCTCGATCGTCGCGGGCAGCGCGTCCATCAGGTTGGCCAGCACCGGCTGCTGGTTGGTCAGCGAGTCGCCGAGGTCCCCGCGCACCAACCGCGTCAGGTACAGGCCGAACTGCGTCACCAGCGGCTGGTCCAGCCCGGCCTGTTCGCGGATCCGCTGCACCGCCTCCTCACTGGCGTTGAGCCCGGCCAGCACCCGGGCCGGGTCGCCCGGGACGATGTGGGTGAGCAGGAACGTGATCACCGAGACCGCCAGCACCAGCGGAATCGCGATGAGCGCCCGGAACAGCACGAATCGGCCCATGGACTACGACCGGGACTGGCCGGGGAGCCAGAGCCCGCGCTCGACCGGCTCCCAGAAGTTCAGCGTCACGTTGTCCAGGAACGGCTCGTACGGGTCCACCTTCTTGTACTCGGCGTACGGCCCGGACCAGTCCTTGCGGCGCTCCTTGTAGGCGCGGCGCTCGGCTTCCGAGTGGTACTCGAACAGGATGGTGTACCGGCCGGTGGGCGTCAGCGTCGCCGGGTCCACCTCGTGGTAGTAGGACGCGCCCTTCCACTCCGGGAACAGTTCGGCGCGGTGGTCGGCCACCCAGCGGAACCAGGTCCGCATCCCCTCGTGGTACTCGGCCGGGTCGACGCCGTCGCGGATGGTCCACGACTCGACCTCGATGATGCTGTTGTCCTCTGCCATGATCAGCCCTTCGCCACGGTGAACAGGTCCGGCCGCGTCAACGCGGATTCCTTGTAGTTGCTGATGTTCTTGCGCACCGCCCGGCGGTCGACGTCCTGGTACAGCGGCAGCCACGGGGCGTCCTGGCTGATCTGCGCCGACGCCGCGAGCCAGTCCGCGTCCTGCGCCTTCGGGTCGGCCGAGCCGCGCGCCCGGTCGAGCAGCTGGTCCACCTTGTCGTTGCGGTAGTGGGCGAGGTTGCCCTCCACCGACCGCGACGCCTTGCCGTGCAGCTTGCCGTAGAGCAGCGCGTCCGGGCTGGCGTAGTTCAGGGTGGACTTCCAGGAGAAGAACGGCAGTTCGCCCTTGCCGACCTTGTCGATGATGGTGGACAGCGGGAGTTCGCCGATCGCGCACTCGATGCCGACCTCCTTCAGGTTGGCCTGCATCACCTCCGCGATCTGCTTGAGCGTGCCGTAGCCGGGCACGTAGGTGCTGTCGATCTTCAGGCCGTTGCCGTGCCCGGCCGCCGCGAGCAGCTCCTTGGCCTTGGCCACGTCCCGCTTGTAGACCACGATGTCCTTGTGGTCGGTGTACCCGTCGACCAGGCTGCCGGGGATCGGGCCGCGCAGCGGGATGCCGCTCTCCTTGACCACGTTGGCCATGATCGCCTCGTGGTCGATCGCGTAGCAGATCGCCTGGCGCACCCGGACGTCGTCGAAGGGCGCCTGCTCGGTCTGGAAGATCCAGTAGGTGATGTCGAGCAGCGGCGTGGCCAGGATCGTGACGTCGTCGCGCTGCGCGAGCCGCTCGATCAGGTTGACCGGCAGGTTGCCGACGATGTCGAGGTCGCCGCGCTCCAGTTGCAGCGCGGCGGTCGAGGGTTCCACCGGGGAGCTGAACAGCACCCCGGAGAGCTTCGGCTTGCCGCGCCAGTGGTTGTCCGACGCCTTGACCTCGATCACCTGGTTGGGCGTCCACCGGACGAACTGGAACGCGCCGCTGCCGGCCATGTTGCGGGCCAGGTACTTCGCCGCCGTCGGGTCGGCCTGGGTCTTGTTCGCGGCCACGACGGCCGGGTTGACCACCGAGCCGACCGCGTCGAGCGCGAGGGTGCGCAGGAACGGCGAGAACGGCGCTTCCAGCGTGATGACGACCGTGCCCGCGTCCTTGGCGACGATGTTGCCCGGCTTGACGTGGTCCACCAGCAGGTCGCTCGCGCCCTGGCCGACCTCCATCGTGCGGCGCAGCGAGGCGACGACGGCGGCGGCGTCCAGCGTGCTGCCGTCGGAGAACTTCACGCCCTGGCGGAGGTGGAAGGTGTGGCCGATGCCGTCCGGCGTGACCTCCCACCGCTCGGCGAGGCCCGCGGAGACCTCCTTGCCGTTGCCGGTCAGCTCCAGCAGCCGGTCGTAGACGTTGTGGATCACGATGCCGGAGTTGGACTCGCCGGTGGTGGCCGGGTCGAGCCCCTTCGGCTCGGCGGACAGCGCGTAGCGCAGCGTGCCGCCGACGGTCGACTGGGTCGTCCTGGTGTCGGCGCAGGCGGAGGCGAACGGGACGAGCAGGGCGGCCCCTCCGGCCGCGCGCAGGAATCCCCGTCTGTTCAGGGGTGAGTGGTGACCGGTCACGATTGTCCCTCCGTGGGGATGTGCGAGCGGCGGATCTGGGGGAAGAGGCAGGCGGCCGCGTGGTTCGGGGTGAACGCGGCCAGGTCGGGCAGCCGGGTGCCGCACTCCGGCCGGGCGTGCGGGCACCTCGGCCGGAAGTGGCAGCCGTCGGGCGGGTTCATCGGGCTGGGCGCCTCGCCGTCGAGCCGGGTCGGCTCGCCCGGCGTCAGGGTGGGGATCGAGGCGAGCAGGGCTTGGGTGTAGGGGTGCACCGGGGATTCGAAGATCTCTTGCGCGGTACCGGATTCGACGATCCGGCCGAGGTACATGACCGCCACCCGGTCGGCGATCTGGCGCACCACGGCCAGGTCGTGGCTGATGAAGACGTAGGAGATGCCGAGGTCGGCCTGCAACCGGCGCAGCAGCGCGATGATCTGGGCCTGCACCGACACGTCCAGCGCCGAGGTCGGCTCGTCGCAGATCAGCACCGCCGGGTGCGGTGCGAGCGCCCGCGCGATGGCGACCCGCTGCCGCTGCCCGCCGGAGAGCTGACGCGGGTGGTGGCCCGCCATGGCGGGGTCGAGGCCGACCCGTTCGAGCAGTTCGGCCACCGCGACCCGCGCGGAGGTGACGCCCTCGGGCAGGCCGTGCACCTCGTACGCCTCGCCGATCAGGTCGCCGATGCTCATCCTCGGGTTGAGCGAGGCGAACGGGTCCTGGAACACCATCTGGATCCGCTTGCGCCGCGGCCTGCGTCGGCGTTCCGGCAGTCCGGCCAGGTCGACGTCGTCGAGCACCACCCGGCCGGACGTCGGCTCTTCGAGGCACACCAGCGTTCTGGCCAGAGTGGACTTCCCGCACCCCGATTCGCCGACCAGGGCCAGGGTCTCCCCCCGGCCCAGCTCGAAGCTGACGTCGTGCACGGCGCGGACGAGCCCGTGCTTGCGTCCATTTCGGACCTTGTAGTGCTTGACGACGTTCTCCGCGCGCAGCAACGGATCAGCCACCGGCCACCTCCTCCGCGCGGTGACACGCGACCAGGGAACCGTCGGCCAGGGCGCGCAACACCGGTTGCTCGACGCGGCAGAGGTCGACGGCGAACCGGCAGCGCGCCGCGAACGCGCACCCGGTGGGCAGCACCGCCGGATCCGGCGGGGATCCCGGGATGGAGCCGAGTTCCTCGACCCGGCGTTCCACCCTGGGCACCGATTCCAGCAGCGAGATCGTGTACGGGTGCCTGGGTGTTCGGTAAAGCCGTTCCAGGGCACCGGTTTCCACCACCTGGCCGGCGTACATGACCGCACCGCGCGACGCGACCTGGGCCGCGACCGCGAGGTCGTGGGTGATCAGCACGAGGGCGGTCTGGTACTCCCGGCGCAGTTCCTGGAGCAGCTCGATGATCTGGGCCTGCACCGTGACGTCCAGCGCCGTGGTCGGCTCGTCCGCGAGCAGCAGCTCCGGGCCGAGCGCGACGGCCATCGCGATCACCACCCGCTGGCGCATCCCGCCGGAGAGCTGGTGGGGGTATTCCTTGGCACGCCGCTTCGCGTCCGGGATGCCGACCTTCGCGATGAGGTCGGTCGCCTGCTCGCGCGCGGCTTTCTTCGACGCCCCGGTGTGCACGCGGAACATCTCGGCGATCTGGTCCCCCACCGTGAAAGAGGGGTTCAGCGCGGTCTGCGCGTCCTGGAAGACCATCGCGATCCTGCTGCCGCACAGCGCACGGCGACGCTTGGCGGGCAAGGAAAGCACGTCCTCGCCCCGGTACACGATCCGCCCGGCCACCTCGGTTCCCGGGTCGAGCAGTCCCATCACCGCGCGGGCGGTGGCGGTCTTGCCACACCCGGACTCGCCGAGCACCGCGACGGATTCCTTGGCAGACAGGGAAAACGACACCCCGCGCACAGCGGGGACCTCCCGTTCACCGTGGAAGGTCACGCGCAAGTTCTCGATCGCGAGCAGTGCGGTGTCGGAAGTGGACTCGTTCATGCCGCCTCCACCCTTGCAGATTTTGGGAAGGCTAAATCCGTTTAGCTACACTGTCAACGCCTGTTCGAGCGGTACCCGCGTGCGGAGTCCGGGCGGGCACCGCGAAGGGCACCGGCGGGCACCGGCGGCGCCGTCCGGGGGATCAACCGTTTGCGCTGGTCAACCCGCTGCGACCGGGACGTCGACGGCGGGCGCGGGCAGGTGGGCCGCTGGGCGCGCGGGATCCGCGCGGATCGGGCCGGCGCGGGGCCGCACCGTGGTCGGGCGGTAACCCGGTGCACAGGTACGGGCCCCCACAAGGAGAACCCGTACCGACCGGGCCGCGTGCTACAGGTCGCCGTCCATGACCAGGACGAGGGAATTCCCGCGCGGGGAGGCACAACGCCTCGGCGACGCCGGGCCCTCGCCCACCCGTTCGACCCACCCGGCGAGCCGGTCGAGCGCCTCGTCCAACTCCTCGCGGACGTCCTCGGGCTCGTCCAGGACGTCGCCGTCGTCGTCCGCGAACGCGTCGTCGGGCAGGTCCGCGAGCGTCGCCCGCCACGCGGGTTCGCCCGTCGCGGTCCGCCGCCCGAACTCGGCCCGCACCTCGGCGAGCACGTCGGGCGACCACTCCGTCACCACGGGCCACCCCGCCACGGGCTGCCCGTCCCGGGGCCACGGCCACGGGAAGTTCGGCGTCCCCCACCGACCCGCGAGCGCGGAGAGCCCCAGGGCGTCGAGGGTGGCCTCCCAGTCCAGGAACATCGTCTCCTGCACCCAGATCGGCTGCCCCGCGTACACCGGGTCGCCGACCGCCGTGAGCACCGGGACCAGCAGCCGGACGACGTCGCCGGACTGCTCCCGGTCGAGCCGCCCGGCGAGCACGTCCCGGGCGAGCGCGGCCGCGGTCGTCCCCGGCCGGCCGTGGCCGAGGTGGCGGTCCAGGCCCTCGACCGCGCCGTACCGGTCGCCGAGCACCTCCTGCGCCGGCAGACCGGAGCCGACCAGCTCCCACAGCAGATCCGGGTCGACGGCGAACCCGGACACCTGGCGTTCCGACACGAGCCTCCTCCTCACGTGCGATCCACTCGCCGGAGAATAACGAGCTGCGGCGTTGACGCCCGGGACGACCGAGGTGATCATCGGCGTCATGCGGGAGGAACCCCTGGCCGGCGGGAACGACACCGAGGAGGTCGTCCGGATCGGCGACACCGTGCACCGCACGCGCGGACCGCGCGCGGACTTCGCCGCCCGGGTGCTGCACCACCTGGAGTCGGTCGGCTACGCCCACGCGCCACGCCACCTGGGCGTCGACGAGAAGGGCCGGGACGTGCTGAGCCACCTCGACGGCCGGACCACCGACCACCCCGCCCAACGCGCCGCCGGGGCCTACGCCCGTGCCGGGACGATGCTCCGCCGGCTGCACGACGCCACCTCGGGCCACGCCCTGGCCGGCGACCAGGAGTGCGTCGTGCACGGCGATCCGGGCCCGTTCAACACGATCGTCCGGGACGGCCTCCCGGTGGCCTTCATCGACTGGTCGGGGTGCGCCCCGGGCCGGCGGCTGGACGACCTCGGGTACCTGGCGTGGACCTGGTGCGTGCAGACCCGGGGCAACGTGCCGATCGCCGACCAGGCGGCGCACCTGAGGGAACTGCGCGACGGCTACGGCGACACCGGGCCGGAGCAGCTCATCGCCGCGATGATCCGGCAGCAGACCCGGATCGTGGCGCGCGAGACCGCGAACCTGGCCGATTCGAGGCTCTCCGCGCGCCGCCGCGAACACGCCCGCGCCGCCGTCGCCCGGGCCACCTCGGACCGCTCGCTGATCCGTCGACATGAGACAGTGCTGCTCGCCGCATTGCGCTGACGCGCGCCGGACACGAAGGACCGCGCGAATGCCGGGAACGACATCGACGCCGTGGAGTGCGGTCCGGCGCTAGAAACGGTCGGCGAACAGAATTCGGGCCACTTCGGTGTCGGTCGCCCTGCCCTCGTCGTAACCGCCTTCGCCGGCCAGGTTGTTCATCACGGCCACCGTGTAGCGCTCGCCCGGTCCGACGAAACCGACCGTGTTCATCACCCAGCCGCCCTCCTCCTCCGACCAGCCGTCCTTGGTGCCCGGGTTCGCGGACGCCCCGGCACCCCAGACACCCCACTGCTGGACCGGACCCACCGAGCGCATCTCGTCCACCACGTACGAGCGGTCGGCGGCGGGCAGTTCGGCCAGCACGTACCCGATCAGCCGGTCGAGGTCGTCGGTCGTGCACTTCTGGAAGCCCCAGTACGGCGACGACGGGTTCGCGGGGCGCAGCGACGTGAGGCCGTAGGACGGGAACGCGGCGTTGAACGCCCGCCGGTCCGCGCCCGCGTAGCGCTCCCACAACGCGTCGGCCGCGTCGTCGTCGGAGTCGTGCAGCATCGCGGTGATCAGCGAGTGGTCCTGATCGGACAGCGAGATCCCGCCGTTCCGGTCGCGCCGCAGCAGGTCGACGGTCATCGCGAGCTTGATGGTGGACGCGGTCCACACCAGGTCGCCGGCGTGCTCGTTGCGCCACACCGCACCGGTCTGGCGGTCGCGCAGGACGATGCCGACGTTGCCCGGCCGGCCCGCGACGTAGCGCTTCACCGACGCGATCCGGCGTTGCAGGTCGCAGTCGAACCCCGAGTCGGGCTGCGGGCAGTCCTCGCCCTGGGCCGCGCCGGCGGACGTCGGGGCCACCGACGGCGTCGTCGTGGGCGCGGTCGACGCGGAAGCCGATTGCGACGACGAAGGGGCGCCGGAGGTCGCCGACGCCCCGACCGACGACGAGGACGGGATCGGAGCCGCAGCCTCGACCGCACCACCACACGCCGTGACCACCAACAGACAGGCGACAAACACCGGCCAAGCACGCAGATGCACCACGGCAGGTTACGCGGACCGCCCGATGCCGTCGACCATCCGCCTCCGATCATCCGACAAACGCAGGACGTCAATTCGCATACCGACGTGAATTCACGGCAAAACGGACGTGTGAATACCCGGAACGCGACGAACGCGAAAAGCGGCGCGCCCCGGATACCCGGTGGCGGTGCGGGTCAGCCGCCGACGGTTCCCGCCGGCCGGGGATCGGCGCGGACGGCGTGCCAGGTGCCGTCGCGGCCGTCCACCGGGCCGTGCTCGGCCACCGGACCCCACCCCGGCGGCCAGGAGGAGTCCGGCGGCACCGGGTGGGCCGCCACGGCGTCGGCGAACCGGGCGCGCCCGGCGAACCTCGCCCCGTCGAACCCGACCTCGCCGCCGAACACCGCCGCGTCGAACACGGCGTTCCCGGCGAAGGTCGCTCCGCCGAACCAGGCGTCCGCGCCGAACACCGCGTCGCGGAAGCCCGCCGGACCGCCGAACACCGTCTCGTCGAACCCGGCGTACTCGGCGAACCGCGCCCCTTCGAACCCCGCGTGCCGGGCGAACGCCGTGCCGCCGAACCGGGCGGCCCGGGTGAACTCCGCCCCGTAGAACACGGCGTGGTCGGCGAAGCTCGCCCCGTCGAACCCCGCCTCCCCGCCGAACACCGTGCCCAGGCACCGGGTGCGCCCGGTGAACGCGGCCCGGTCGAACCGGACGCGCCGGGGCCGGCAGTCGGTGAGGTCCAGGTCGAGGAGGGTGGCGCCGGTCAGGTCCAGGTCGGTGTCGGGCCAGAACGTGGCCGCGGGGTCGTCGGGATCGGGTCCGGGGCGCAGGTGGTCGCACAGGACGCGCTGCGCGGTGACCCGGACCTCGCGTTCCCGCACCTGGTCGTCGTACCGGGCGCGGGCCCGGTCGTCGGCGTCGGCGGCGGGCGGGCCGCCGGGCAGCGCGCACGGCATCCGCAGGTAGCCGCACAGCAGGTTCACCACCGCCTGCCGCAGGTCCGGGCGGTCCGGGCTGCCCTGTGCGAGCAGTTCCAGCGCGTACACGCCCGCGAGCCGGACGGCGGCCTGGTCCGACCCGAGCCGCTCGGCGCTGCGGGCGTACAGCTCGGCGGACCGGCGGGTCTCGGCCGCGCGGGCGGCGCGGTCGCGGCCACGCCGCCACCGCGCGGCCCCGGCGACCGCGAGGGCCACCAGCCCTGCGGCCGGTGCCGCCCAGCGCAGCGGGGGCGTGGGCGGCGGTGTCGGCTGGGCGCGCTCATCGGTCACCCCGAGATCATGGCCGGTTCCGCCGCCGCCATCCGGGTCGGACGCCGAATGGTTGCCGAACGGCGTGCGGCCGGTCGAGGTCAGGAGAAGGCGACGGCCACGGCCTCGGCCTTGGTGCCCACGACCGCGCCCTGCACGTCCTTCATGAAGTGGACGATCCGCGGCTCGCCCGAAGGTCGTGGTTCCTCGGCGGGCGGGGCCTCCTTGAGTTCCTTGAGCACCTTCTTCAGCTGCTGCTCCAGGGCCTGCGAGTCGTCGGACAGGAACTCGTCACCCTGGGCGACGGCCCCGGCGCGGACCCAGACGTCGGTGTTCTTGGCGAGCAGCGCGACCTTGAAGACGACGTCGGTGCGCGTCCCGACGGGCACCACGCTGATGGACGACAGGTCGACCGAGATCCTGGGCTGCTCGGGGCCGGAGCCGCCCAGGCCCAGCGCCTTCCCGTCGAGGCCGAACGGCGGCTGGCCCCCGCCGCCCGCCTTGGCCGCCGCCCGCGCGATGACGACGGCGGCGTAGGCGAGTTCGGCTTTGGCCTTGAACCAGTCGGTGCCGCTGGACGGGGGCGGCTTGCGCCGGCCGTCCAGGTACGCCCCGACGGCACCGACCGGGTCGACCGACTGGGCCTTCAGCTTGCGCTCGTACGCCTCGCCGGTCAGGGCGTCGTTGCGGCTCTCGGAGGACAGGGCCTGCGGCGAGACCACGGCGTAGGACACGTCGTCCTGGCGCAGGGCGTCCGCGACCTCGGTGGAGTGGGCCGCGCCGACGTTGAGCGCGACCGGCGTGCAGTCCTCGACCTTGGTCTTGACGATGTCGACGGTGGCGTCGGTCATCGTCCGGCTCCGCTGGGCGGCGGTGTCGAAGAACGTCCGGGCCCGCTGGAACCCCGCGCGGTAGGCCGAGGTGTCGGCGCCCACCAGCCGGGCCTTCTCTTCCAGCTCGGTGCCCAGCGCCCGCATCTCGGCGGTGGTGACGACCGGGACCTTGCGGCCGAGCAACCGGTACCGCTCGCTCGTCCACGGGCTGGAGTCCACGATGGCCCGGATCGCCTCCTCGTCCTTGTCCTGGTCGAGCAGCGCGGTCACCTGCGTCACCTGGGACGGCGTCATCGTCATCGCGGCGATGGCCGTCAAGTACCCGGTGTAGGCCCGCTCGTCCTCGGCCGAGATGTCGACCTGGTGCTCCTGCTCGCGCTCGACCGCGTGGAGGGTGAAGCCGGGCAGCACCATCGCCGCGAACTCCGCGGCGCTCACCTCCCCGTCCTTGAGCAGCTGCAACGCCACCGCCCGCCGGACGCCCGGGTCGGGCAACGAGGTGAACCAGCCGAGGTCGGGCAGCGGCTTCTCCACGACGCTGCCCTCCAGCGCCAGGTGCCGCAGGCCGGCGGTGCGGTGCAGGCGGTTGAGCATGATCGCCAGCTCGACCTGCCCGCCGCGCGAGGCGTGCTGTTCGTCGAGGACGACCACGAACGGCCGGGCGGACCCCTTCGCGTCGCCGAGTTTCCCGACCTCCGCGTAGGTGCCCGGGTCGACCGTGAACGACGCCCCGGCTCTCGCGCACGCCTGGCCCCGGTCGGGTTCCGGGGACGAGGTGCAGGCGGTCGTGCCGTACCCGGTCAGGATCGCCGCCATGGCGACCGATCCCGCCCACAGCAGCCGGCGTCGGCGTTTCATCGGATTCGTGCTCCTACTCGTCGTGGTCAAATCCGGAGTGCTTCCCGGATCGCGAGTCGCTCGATTTCGTAGAGGGGCCGCAATGCCCGCAGGGCGTCTTTCGCCTCCGGCGTGCCCAATCCGGCCAACTCCCAGATGATCCGCCCGCGCTCCTCGTGGTCGACGTTCGCGTCGAAGAGGCGCACGAGCTTCGGTACGGCGTCTTCGCCGACCGGCTCGGTGAAGAACCTGGCCGGGAATTTCGCCGCCCGTTCCAGGTAGACCGCCGGCGTCGCGCGGGTTCGCGCGAGGTAGCCGGCGGCGCGGTCGATCGCCGACGGCAGCCGGCCCAGGTGCGCGCACAGGGCGTCCGCGCCGGCGAGGTCGGCCTCCGGCCACTCCTCGCGCACCAGCCGGGACAGCAGCGCCACCGCCTCGTCCGGCGGCGGCGCGGCCACCGGCACGGTCGCCACGCCGCGCCACCCGCGCGTGCGGCGGGAGGTGATCACGACCGTCCCGGTCGTCACCCGCTCCAGCAGCCGTGCCGCGTCGGCGGGGCCGGCCAGGTCGTCGAGCACGAGCAGCCACCGGTCGTGCGAGGCCAGCCAGCGGATCCCGGCCTCGGCGTGCTGATCCGGCGTCGAGCCGGGCGGTTGCGGCGCGAGGGCCCGCGCCAGCTCGGCCAGGCCGGTGTCGAGCGCGGTGGCCGAGCCCGCGCCGATCCACCACACCGGGGCGAACCGGCCGGCGGACGCCCCGGCGAACCGCGCCACCAGGGCGCTCTTGCCCACCCCTTCCGGACCGTGCACGGCGACGACCGCGGTGCCGGCGCCGGCCTCGGCGACCGCCGCGTCCAGCCGGGCCAGTTCGGCGTCACGGCCGACGAACACGCCCGGCGCGGCCAACACCCTCCGGGCACCCGGGGGGACCGCGACCGATTCCATCGGCGGCGGGTCCGACGCGGGCCGCAGCGTCAGCACGGTGACATTTCCGAGTGCCTGCACGACGCTCGACCCGCCGGACGCAGTACCGGTCTGCCGAACCCCATCGGGCAGGCGACCACTGCCGGAGTCGACCAAAAATCCACCTCGTACCCGAAAACCGGCCCCCTGGCCGGAACACCGCCACCAAAACCCAGTCGGCACCCGGCCACAACGCAATTCTGCGGGCAGCGGCATTCACGGGCGGTGTTCGACCCGAACGTGTCAATCCGATTCAGGTGGCGCGCGACAACGAGCGGTGTGGCGCTGTCGATCTCGACCGCGACCGGCGGGCGGTAATTGCTTTGACATTCAACGAAAGCGCGCCGCCCGCCGGACCACCGCGATTTCCGGGCCGGACTGGGTGATCACCCTGATGTCCGGCGATTCCCGACGCCCTAGCTTTCACCGGGGACCCGGACCACGACGGTCCGGCGATCCGGTGTCGCGCACAGGGGGATTCGAGATGACGAAAGCCGGCAGGTGGGCGGCGGGGGCCGCCGCCTTGTACGTGCTGTGGGGGCTGCTCCACATGGGCCTCGGGCTGTCGACCGTGATCGGGGACCTCGCGGACGGCGGGCCGAACGGGGAACTGGCGGCCGAGAGCCTGATGTTCTTCATCTGCGCGGCGGTGTTCGGCGCGCAGGCCGTCGTGGTCGCGGTGACGATGAACCGCTTCAACAGCCGCGCGGGCTACTGGCTCAACACCGCCGTGCTGGGTGTGGTCGACGTGGCGTTCCTGCTGGTCCTCGTACTGCCCGGCCACGTCGACCTGGTCGGCGGGACGTCGGGGCCGGTCATCTGGCTGGTGGCCACCGCGTGCGCCACGGTGGCCCTGCGCCGAGGGCCGGAGGCCGTCCGACCCGGCCGGCGCTGACCGGTTCCCGGGCCGTCAGCTCAAGCAGAGGCAGAACGGGTGGCCCGCCGGGTCGAGGAAGACCCGGAAGGTCGTGCCGGGCTGGTGGGGGTGCTTGGTCGCACCGAGTTCGAGCACCGCCGCCTCGCCCGCGTCGAGGTCGTCGACCACGACGTCGAGGTGCATCTGCTGGGGCGACTCCTGCGACGGCCACTTCGGCGGCGTGTAGTCGGCGACGCGCTGGAAGCAGATGCACTGCCCGTGCTCCGCGCGGAGTTCGACCCAGTCGGCGGAGGCGTCGACCTTCCAGTCGAGCAGCACGCCGTAGAACTTCGCGAGGGCGTCCGGGTCGGGGCAGTCGATGACGATGCTGGGGAAGCGTGCGATGGCCATGGCGGTCATCGTAGGAGCGATTCCGGACGATCACCGTCCGGAATCGCCGCCGCGCGGCCGACCGCACCGTGATCGCGGCGACACGCCCGGGTCGTGCCCACGACCAGCGTGTACGCTCGTTTTGAACACGTTCAAAACGAGGTGGTCATGAAGATCGTCATCCCCGGCGGTTCCGGGCACATCGGCGGCTTCCTGGTGCGGGCCCTCTCCGCCGCCGGGCACGACGTGGTCGTGCTCGGCAGGCGGAGCGGCGTGCGGTGGGACGGCCGGACCCTCGGCGCGTGGGCCGCCGAGGTGGACGGCGCGGACGCGGTGGTCAACCTCGCCGGCCGCAGCGTGAGCTGCCGGTACACCCCGGCGAACCTCCGGGAGATGATGGACTCCCGGGTCGACTCGGCACGGGTCGTCGGCGCGGCGATCGCCGGGGCGGCGCGCCCGCCGAAGGTCTGGCTGCAGATGAGCACCGCGACGATCTACGCCCACCGGTTCGACGCGCCGAACGACGAGCCGACCGGCCGGATCGGCGGCGACGAGCCGGGCGTGCCCGACTACTGGGCCTACAGCGTCGCGATCGCCCGGAACTGGGAGGCCGCCCAGGCCGCCGCCGACACGCCCGCGACCCGCAAGGCGGCGCTGCGCACGGCGATCGTGATGAGCGCCGAGCCGGGCGGGGCGTTCACGGTCCTGCGCACGCTGGCGCGGACCGGGCTCGGCGGCCCCGTGGCGGGCGGCGCGCAGTACGTGTCGTGGCTGCACGAAGAGGACTTCGTCCGCGCGGTCGAGTTCCTGCTGACCCACGACCTCGCCGGCCCGGTGAACCTGGCCGCGCCACACCCCTTGCCCCAGCGCGACTTCATGCGGGAGCTGCGCGCGGCGTGCGGGGTGCCGTTCGGGCTCCCCGCGACGAGGTGGATGGCGGAGCTGGGCGCGTGGGCCATCCGGTCGGACACCGAACTGCTGCTCAAGAGCCGCCGCGTGGTGCCGACCCGGCTGCTCGACGCCGGTTTCACGTTCCGCCACGAGACGTGGGCGGACGCGGCGCGCACCCTGGCCGGACGTTCCCGTTGACGGCGGACCCGCCGCACCGGCTCAACCGGCCGCCGGCTTGCGCGCCTCGATGAGGAACCGCCGGGAGATGGCGGTGAACGGGCCTTCGACCCGGATCCGGTCGTGGAGTGCGGCCAGGCGGTCGCGGTACCGCTCGACGGTGAAGTCCGGCACGAACCAGATCACCTTGCGCAGGAAGTAGACCACCGCGCCGACGTCGGAGAACTCCATTTTCGTCTCGGCGGTCCGCAGGTCCACGACCTCCAGGCCGGCCGCTTCGGCCTCGGCCTTCGCCAGGCCCGGCTCGCGCCCGCCCACGCCCAGCGGCTGCGGGCCCAGGAAGAAGTCGTAGACCTCGTGGCCGCTGTCCGGGCCGACCTGCTGCGAGAAGTAGGTGCCGCCCGGCGCGAGGACGCGGGCGATCTCCGCCCAGTGGGCGGCCACCGGGTGGCGGCTGGTCACCAGGTCGAACGTGCCGTCGGCGAACGGCAGCGGCGGCCGGTCCTCGTCGGCGACCACCACGACGCCCTTGGCCCGCAGGTTCTCCTGCGCCCGCGCGATGTTCGGCGGCCAGGACTCGGTCGCGACCATCGCCCGGGAAGCGCGCTGCGGGACCCCGGCCAGCACCTCTCCGCCACCGGTCTGGACGTCGAGGCTCACCCCGGCGCGGCCGAGCCGCTCCCCCATCAGCCGCTGGTAGCCCCACGGCGGGCGCTCCTCGGTGGCGCGGCCGTCGAGCCACGAGAAGTCCCAGCCGCTCACGTCGACGGCGGCGGCCTCGGCGATCAGTGCGTCGAATTCCTCGTCCACGATGGACCATGATCACACAGCGGACGGGGTGCGGCGGCGCGGAGACGTGGCCGACCAGGTCCGCAAGGGCTGGTGGGCGCAGGGCTCGGAGCCATCCCGTCGACGGCTGCGAAGTGCGGGCCGGTCACAGCGGGCCGGTGCCGTGGAGTCGTTGTGCGCCGGGCAGTGTCGCCGCGCCGAGCGTGCTCTCCAACTGCTCCCACCGGGCGACCAGGTTGGACATCATGAGCATCATGACGTCCGGGAAGGCGTAGAGGAACGTCTTGTAGCGGTAGTGGTCCAGGAAGTACGCCTGGACCTCGCCCAACGCCGTGACGGTGCTGGTGCGGGCGTTGAAGAACAGGTCGTGGCCGCCCAGCAGCGCGCCCTCGGCCAGGGTCGCGCGCTCGTAGATGCCGCCGAAGTCGACCTCGACCTGGCCGGCGGAGACCAGGTAGAGCCCGTGGGCGACGTCGTCCTCCCGGCACAGGACGTCGCCGGCGGAGTAGGCGAGTTCGTCGAACATCGAGGCGAGCGTTTCCAGTTCGGTGCCGACCAGGGGCGCGAAGATGCGCACCCCGTACGGGTCGAAGCTCTTGCGCAGGCACTCGACGCGCGCCTGGAGTTCGGCCTCCGCGAGGTGGCCCATCCGCATTCCCGCGAAGCGCTTCATGCGGTCGATGTCGCGGCGCTGCCGGCGGGAGATCTCGGCGGTGGGCGGCTTGTAGAGCGCGGCGTTCCCGCTGATCCGCGCGGCCTCGCGCAGACCGGACTCGTAGGCGCTGTGCACGCAGCCCCAGTGGTGGCTGTTGGTGGCCTCGCCGGCGAAGAACAGGCTGTCGCCGACCGGTTCGGACAGCGTCTGGAGGTCCTGGGGCGAGCCGTCCACGCCGATGCACGCGTACGACCCGCGCGCGAACGGGTCGGCGGACCACGCCGTCCGCGCGATGTGCTCGGGCGCCGGGGCGTCCGGGCCGAACATGTCCTGGACGACGGTGGTCGTGTAGGCGGCGACCTCCTCGTCGGACCAGCCCTCCAGTTCCCGGCCGAGCGACGCGCCGAGCAGCATCACCAAGGTCGCCCGGCCGTGCGACTTCCACATGCTGATGACGACCGTCGGGTAGCGGTCGGTCTCCCGGCACAGGTAGCCGAACACGTACTGGTCCGCCGGCCAGAACGGCTCCCGGTAGTGCAGCGCGATCTTGTTCAGGGTGCCGAAGCCGAGCCGTTCGACGGCCGCCCGCTTCGCCTCCGGCAGCGCCGGCTCGAAGGCCACCGAGCCGCTCTTGAGGACGCCGAGCGGCAGCGTCACCAACACCTTGTCCGCCTCGAACGCGCCGTGGTCGGTGGTCACCCGCGCGGGCCCGCCGGCACCGCCGCCCTCGATCCGGCGCACCACGTGGCCCAGCCTGATGTCGAGCCCCTGGGCGAGGGCGTCCACGACGGACTGGTAGCCGTCGCGCAGGATGCTGTCGCCGTAGCCGTAGACCAGGTAGCCGTCTTCCCAGAACTTGTGCGAGAGCTTGCTCGCGTCCTCCGCGACGTCCTCGCGCAGGATCACGTTCAGGTGGTACCGGATACCCCTCTCGTGGTCTTCGCTGAAATTGCGCGCGGCGATGATCTCGTTGACCGCGTCGGCCAGCGAGATATCGGGCAGTTCCCGTTTCCGGGCGAGTTCGGCCCGTTGTTCGAGTTCGTGCAGCACGCCGTCGGCGAGTTCCAGCATGTGGTTCTTCAGGGCGTGGCCGAGCGCCCGCCCGTCCGCGCCGATGAGGCGCAGCCGGTCGAAGCCGCCGGTGTACGCGCTGTCGCCGCCGACGTAGCTGTAGGGGATCTCCAGGCTCTCCACCAGCTCGGTGATCGGGTTGCCGTCGGTGCCGTGGATCCAGTGCGCGCCGAGGTCGACGCCGTCCCCGTCGGTCCAGATCCGGCCGCCGACGCGGTCGCGCGCCTCCACGACGGTGACCGGGTGGCCGTGGTCGCGCAGGGCGCGCGCGGCGGCCAGCCCGGCGATCCCGGCCCCGACCACGAGCACCGACGGTGGCCCTGCGGGCGGCTGGTCGTCAGGCATGGGAGCGTCCCCCATCCTTCCTCTTCGAAAGAACGCACGGCAGCCGCCGGCGGCGCACCGGGGAAGTCAACGACAGGACCGCGAGCCGAATGCGCCGGGCGGAGCGGTTCCGGAAGACGCCATGACCACTCCAGGCCGGTTTTTCAGGCTCGGGCAATTCCCCTTGATCAAGGGTGCCACGACGTTAGCACAGCGCACTCGAACACAAACTGTCACTAACGAGTGAAAACGCCCAGCCGTCGAATACGGTACGTAATCGCGACGGGTTTCCGGGGTTCCCGCCGGGACGCGCGGGACGGTCGCGCCGGCGCGGCTTCGGGGCCGCTTCGGACCTGTAACGCCGGGGTCCCCCTGATCGACTCGTGTGGTGTCCACCGGCCGCACCACGATCCACCGCGCGGCCGATGTCGTGGTGCGATCGAGAGGGGACGACGGATGCCGGTCAACCTGGCGGATCTGTCCGGTGATCTACAAGCGTGGCTGAACGCCGAGCAGCACACCCTCGAACGGGTGCACCGGCTGCGCGGAGGCGGCGGCTGGGAGCAGTGGTGCGTCATCCAGTTCCTGCTGCACCAGATCGCGGCGCGACCGGGCCTGGACTACGAACGCGAGTACGAATCGCTGGTGGGCGGCGGGATCGTCGACATCGCCTACAACCGCGACACGGGCGTGCCCGAGGAGGGGTACCCGGTCGTGCTCACCGAGTGGAAGGTGGGCCACGCCGCCGCCGCGCTGGCCACCAACTTCGTCAGCGACATCTCCAAGCTGTCCGGGATCCGGGGCCACGCCGCCGCGATGGTGATCGCGCTGACCGACCAGGTGCTCAACTTCCCCGCCGGGTCGATGACCGTGCTCACCGCGCCGCACGCGCACGTGCGGATCTACCACACCACCGCGCAGGCCTGGCGCCAGTTCGGCGGTTGGTGACCACGAGGGACGGCCCCGGGACCGCGCTTGCGCCGCCCGCGGAGCAGTTCCCGAGCGCCGCTCAGCCGGCCCGGTCCGACTCGGCGATGCCGCGCCGCAGGGCGGCCGTGCGCTCCTGGAGGGAGACGACCCCCGCGTCGCTGCGGGCGACCGCTTCGATCCCCTGCACGGTGGCGGCCAGAGCTTGGACCGTGGTCACGCACGGGATGCCGCGCGCCACCGCCGCGGCGCGGATCCCGTGCCCGTCCGGCTGCCGGGAGGCGGTGGCGACCACCAGGTCGACCTCCCCGGCCAGAATCCGGTCCACGACGGTCGGCCCACCGCGACCGTCCTGGTCGACCACCGTGGTGGGCACACCGTTGCGGTGCAGGACTTCGGCGGTCCCGCCGTTCGCCAGCACCTCGAAACCGGCCTCCGCCAACGCCTTCACCGGCAGGATCATGGCCCGCTTGTCGCGGTCGGCGACCGACACGAACACCCGGCCCTTGGTGGGCAGCGGGACCGACGCGGCGGCCTGCGCCTTGGCGTAGGCGGTGCCGAACACCGCGTCGACGCCCATCACCTCGCCGGTGGAGCGCATCTCCGGGCCGAGCAGCGCGTCCACGCCGCGCCCCTCCGGCGTGCGGAACCGGTGCCACGGCAGCACGGCCTCCTTGACCGCGACGGCGGCGTCGGCCGGCAGCATCCCGCCGTCCCAGTCCGGCAGCAGGCCCTCGGCGCGCAGCCCGGCGATGGTGGCCCCGAGCATCACCCGCGCGGCGGCCTTGGCCAGCGGCACGCCGATCGCCTTGGACACGAACGGGACGGTGCGGCTGGCGCGCGGGTTGGCCTCCAGCACGTACAAGACGCCCGCCGCCAGCGCGTACTGGACGTTGAGCAGCCCGCGCACCCCGATCCCGTCGGCCAGCACGCGGGTGTACTCGCGGATCCGGCCGATGTCGGCACGGCCGAGCGTGATCGGCGGCAGCGCGCACGCCGAGTCGCCGGAGTGCACGCCCGCCTCCTCGACGTGCTCCATGATCCCGCCCAGGTACAGCTCACGGCCGTCGTAGAGGGCGTCGACGTCGATTTCCACCGCGTCGGCCAGGAACCGGTCGACCAGCACCGGGTGCCCGGGGGCGGCGGTGGCCCGCCGCACGTACGCGGCGAGCGCCGCCTCGTCGTGGACGACCTGCATGCCGCGCCCGCCGAGCACGTAGGACGGCCGCACCAGCACCGGGTAGCCGATCTCGTCGGCGATCCGGACGGCTTCGCCGGCCGAGCGCGCGGTGCCGTGCCGGGGCGCGGGCAGTCCCGCCCCGGCCAGCAGCGCGCCGAACGCGCCCCGGTCCTCGGCCAGGTCGATGCCGGCCGGCCCGGTGCCGATGATCGGCACCCCGGCGGCCTCCAGGCGGGCGGCCAGCCCGAGCGGCGTCTGGCCGCCCAGCTGCACCAGCACCCCGACGACCTCGCCGGCGGCCCGCTCGGCGGCCACCACCTCCAGCACGTCCTCGAAGGTGAGCGGCTCGAAGTAGAGGCGGTGGCTGGTGTCGTAGTCGGTGGACACCGTCTCCGGGTTGCAGTTGACCATCACGGTCTCGTAGCCGGCTTCGGCCAGCGCGAAGCTCGCGTGCACGCACGCGTAGTCGAACTCGACGCCCTGCCCGATCCGGTTGGGCCCGCTGCCCAGGATCACGACCCTGGGCGCGGTGCCCGGCGGCACCTCGGTCTCCTCGGCGTAGGACGAGTACAGGTACGGGGTGCGGGCGGCGAACTCCGCCGCGCACGTGTCGACCGTCTGGTAGACGGGCCGGACGCCCAGCGCCCAGCGCAGCTCGCGGACCGCGTCCTCGGACAGCCCGCGCAGCTCGCCGACCTGCGCGTCGGACAGGCCGTGCCGCTTGGCCCGCAGCAGGGTCTCCGGCCGCATCGCGCCGGGCTGCCCGGCGACCTCCCGCGCGACCTCCTCGATCCGCTGCACCTGGTCCAGGAACCACGGGTCGATCCCGGTCGCGGCGGCCAGTTCGGCGACCCCGGCCCCGGCCCGGATCGCCTGGTGCACGGTGTTGATCCGGCCGTCGGTGGGCTTGCGGGCGGCCTCGACCAGGGCGTCCTTGTCGCCGACCGGCCCGGCCCAGCTCAACGCGCCGCCGTCCTTCTCCAGCGAGCGCAACGCCTTGTTCAACGCCTCCGGGAAGGACCGGCCGATCGCCATCGCCTCGCCCACGGACTTCATGTGCGTGGTGAGCCCGGTGTCGGCGGTCGGGAACTTCTCGAACGCGAACCGGGGCACCTTCACCACGACGTAGTCCAGCGACGGCTCGAAACTGGCCGGGGTCCGGCCGGTGATGTCGTTGGGGATCTCGTCGAGCGTGTAGCCCAGGGCGAGCCGCGCGGCGATCTTGGCGATCGGGAAGCCGGTCGCCTTGGACGCCAGCGCCGAGGACCGCGACACCCTGGGGTTCATCTCGACCACGATCATCCGGCCGGTGCGCGGGTCGACGGCGAACTGGACGTTGCAGCCGCCCGTGTCGACGCCGACCGCGCGGATCACCGCGATGGCCACGTCCCGCATCCGCTGGTACTCGCGGTCGGTCAGCGTCATGGCCGGGGCGACGGTGATCGAGTCGCCGGTGTGCACGCCCATCGGGTCCAGGTTCTCGATCGGGCAGACGACCACCACGTTGTCGGCGCGGTCGCGCATCAGCTCCAGCTCGAACTCCTTCCAGCCCAGGACGGACTCCTCCAGCAGCACCTCGCGGATCGGGCTCGCGGCCAGCCCGGCGCCCGCGACGGCCGTCAGCTCCCGCTCGTCGTGGGCGAACCCGGAACCCGCGCCGCCCATCGTGAACGAGGGCCGCACCACCACCGGGTAGCCGAGTTCCGCCGCGGCGGCCAGGCACTGCTCCAGCGTGTGGCAGGTGGCGCTGCGGGCGACCTGCGCGCCCACCCGCGTCACGATCCGCTTGAACTCCTCGCGGTCCTCCCCCGCCCGGATCGCGTCGACGTCCGCGCCGATCAGCTCGACCCCGTACCGGGCGAGCACCCCGGACTCGTGCAGCGCGACCGCGGTGTTCAGCGCGGTCTGCCCGCCGAGGGTGGCCAGCAGGGCGTCCGGCCGCTCCTTCGCGATGACCTGCTCGACCACCTCGGGGGTGACCGGCTCGACGTAGGTCGCGTCGGCGAACTCCGGGTCGGTCATGATGGTGGCCGGGTTGGAGTTGACCAGCGTGACGCGCAGGCCCTCCGCCTTGAGCACCCGGCACGCCTGGGTGCCCGAGTAGTCGAACTCGGCGGCCTGGCCGATGACGATCGGGCCGGACCCGATCACCAGCACGGACCTCAGATCACTGCGCCGAGGCACCGGCGGCACCTCCCCTCGCCTGGCGGAACCGTTCGGGCAGGACCCGGGCACGGCCGAACAGCGGCCGGCGCGGGATCGACGCCCCGGCGGGCGGCGACACCGGGTACGGCCCGGTCGTGGACACCTCGCGTCCTGGGTCGGCGCCGCGCACGCGTTCCGGCAACGCGCGCGGGTCGTGCTCGCCGTGGCGGACCAGTCCGTCCTCGTGGTGCGGATCGGCGAGGGTCTCCCCGCTGCGGGACAGGGCGTTCATGGTCTCCCCCGGTGCTCGGGCGTCAGGTGCGGGCGGCGGGCGTGTCGGTGGGCGGGCCGGCGGGCGTGGGCCGGCGCCGGCCGTGCTCCCAGTAGGACTGGACCTCGTCCAGCGAACGGCCCTTCGTCTCCGGGGCCAGGAAGAACACGAACAGCCACGCCAGCACGGTGACGGCCAGCAGGACCAGGTAGGTCGACGTGCCGCCCACCGCGTCGAGCAGGTCGAGGAACGACTGGGCGATGACCAGGTTCGTGGTCAGGTTGGTCAGCAGCATCGCCGACGCCCCGGCGCCCCGGAGGTGGTCCGGGAAGCCCTCGGCGGCGAACACCCACACCAGCGCTCCGAAGCCGGAGTTGAAGCCCACCACGAAGACCAGGAGGCCGAGGAAGCCCAGCGCGCCGGGCGCGTCCACGGCGAACACGACCACCATCAGCGCGTGCCCCAGGGCCATCAGGGCGGTGCCGGTGAGCAGGGCGGGCCGCCTGCCGAACCGGTCGATGGTCAACGCGCAGACCAACGCCGCGGCGGCACCCGCGAGCTGGACGAGACCGGGCAGCACCAGCAGGCCGAACGTGTCGGTGTACCCCACCTGCTCGAAGATCCGGGGGCTGAAGAACACCATCGCGTTGATGCCCGTGGCCTGGACGAAGAACCCCAGCGCCACGACGAAGAACGTCAACGCCCGGTAGCGCGGGCCGAGCATCGTGCGCAGGACGCCCGGCCGGGCCGACCGGACCGCCGGGCCCGTCCCCCGCTCGGCCCGCAGCTGCCGCCAGCGGTCGGTCTCCGGGAGCCGCACCAGCCACAGCGCGGTGGCCAGGGCGAGGACGCCGGGCACGGCGAGCATCAGCCGCCACTGCCCGCCGCCCGCGAGGAAGTAGCCGCCGAAGTAGCCCAGCGCGCAGCCGAGGGACGTCGCCACCTGGTACAGCACCGCGATCCGCCCCCGGGCGCGGGTCGAGGTCGACTCGGCGATGAAGATCGGGGTGGCCACGATCGCGATGCCGATCGCCGTGCCCTGCGCGAACCGGCTGACGTCGAGCCACACCAGGGTGGTCGCCGTGCCGGCCGACGCGGTCGCCGCCAGGTACAGCAGGGTCAGCCCGAGCAGGGTGGCGCGCCGCCCCAGCGCGTTGACCAGCCTGCTGCCCAGCAGCGCGCCGACGATCCAGCCGGCGGTCGGCGCGGCGAACAGCGAACCCTGCTGGGTGGTCGTCAGGTCGAAGTGGTCGGTGACCAGCAGCAGCGCGCCGGACATCGCGGTGGCGTCGTAGCCGCAGGTCATCCCGAGGATCATGGCCAGCACACCCACTCGGGCGTCCTGGCCGGTCCGGGCGGTCGCGGTGGTGGTCACGGGATCGGCCCTCCCGGTGCCGGGGCCGCGCGCCGGCCCGCCGCGACGGCGCTCATCAGCGGCGGGTGCGCGGTGGCCGTGGCGAAGCAGACCTCGAAGACCCGGTCCGCCCGCTCCAGGGGGCGGGTCAGGTCCAGCGGCCGTCCGTCGAGGTCGGTGCAGACGCCGCCGCACTCCCCGATCACGCACACCGCCGCCGCCACGTCCCAGATCCGGCAGCTCCGGTGCACGAACGCGGCGTACGCGCCGTCGACCACCATGCAGATGTCGAAGACGCTGTTGCTCATCCGGACGCCCAGCCCCGCCGTGCCGAGAGCGGCGACCAGCCGGCCCTCGTCGGCCATCCGGTCGGGCGACCCCTTGTCCATCCCGTAGGCGACCAGGCAGCGGTCGAGGTCGGTGGTGGGCAGCGGGCCGAGCGGCTGCCCGTCCCGGGTGGCCCCTCGGCCGGACTGGGCCAGGTAGACGGTGCCGAACGCGGGCAGCGCCAAGCCGCCCGCGACGACGCCGTGCGGGCCCACGGCCGCCATCATCACGCCGTAGAGCGGGCTGCCGGCGGCGTAGTTGCTGCTGCCGTCCAGGGGATCCACGATCCAGGTGATCTCGTGGTCGCCCGGCGTCGCGCCGCTCTCCTCCTCCAGGACCGCGTGCCGCGGGTACCGGTCCGCGATCCGGCCGGTCAGCAGCGCGCCCAGCGCGAGGTCCGCGTCGGTGACGACCTGGTTCACGTCCGACGCCTTGACCGCCGCCTGCCCGCTGCCCCGCAGCCGCACCGCCACGTCGGACGCCTCGCGCAGGCAGGAGCCGATGAACGCGGTGAAGTCCGGGTCCCGCGCGGTCACGTCGCGACCTTCGCGTACTCGGCGATGATGGGCCGCTCCGGCGTGATCACGGTGTCGGGCACCTCGTCCAGCGCGAAGAACCGCCACGTGCTGTTCTCCGCCGTGTCCAGGGTGATCGTGGCGTCGAGGGGCAGCCGGGCCACGTAGGCGGCGGTCACGTTGTAGACCTCGTCGCCGTGCGGGTAGCGGTAGTAGTACTCCGCGCCGGAGAACAGCCCGAGCAGGTCCAGGTCGCCGACCTCCAGGCCGGTCTCCTCCCGGACCTCGCGCCGCCCGGTCTCCTCGAACGACTCGCCGGGCTCCATGATCCCGCCGGGCAGCCCCCAGCCGCCGGTGTCGACGCGCTCCAGCAGCAGGATCCGCCCGGCGGGATCGGTGACCACGACCGAGGTCCCGGGCAGGATCAGCGGACGGGTGCCGATCAGCTTGCGAAGGTCCGCCACGTAGTTGTCCACGATGCCTTACCACCACTTCTGTGCTGTTCCGGATCGGTCCGCGCACGCCCGGCGGGCGCTCAGCGCGCCGCGTGCAGCTCGCGGACCAGCGCGCAGATCTCGTCCACGAGGTCCGCCGGCATGTGCGAGTAGAGCGGCAGGGTGATCATGCTCGCCGCCAGGTCCTCGGTGACCGGCAGCCCGGCGCCGGCGGGCACGTCCCGGTAGGCGGTCTGCCGGTGCAGCGCGGGGCTGAAGTACTTGCGGGTGCTGACGTTCTCCCGCCCGAGCCGGTCGGCCAGTTCGTCGCGGGTCAGCCCGAACCGGTCGCCGTCCACCCGGATCCCGAGGTCCTTGAACGAGCTGAGCGCGCCCGCCGGCAGTTCCTGGAACTCCAGCCCCGGCAGGCCGGCCAGGCCGGCGCGGTAGCGCGCCACCAGCGACCGCCGGATCTCCAGCCACCGCGCGAAGTTCTCCAGCGCCCGGAAGCCCAGCAGCCCGGAGACCTCGGTCATCCGGCCGTTGAGGCCGAGGAAGCGGCTGTCGTAGTCGCCGGGGTTGCCGTACTCCCGGGCCGTCCTCAGCTTCGCGGCCAGGGCGGCGTCGTTCGTCGTGATCAGCCCGCCCTCGCCGGTGCTCAGGGTCTTGGTCGGGCTGAGGCTGAACACCTCCGCCACGCCCTTGCCGCCGACCATGGTCCCGTCGGGGTAGCGGCTGCCGAAGCCGTGCGCGGCGTCGAAGACGAGCGGGACGCCGCGCGCGTCGCACAGCTCCTGCAACCGGTCGGCGTCGCACGGCGCGCCGAAGGTGTGCATGGCCATGACGCCCGCGACGCCCGGCAGCAGCGGGGCGAGGGCGTCCGGGTCGAGCGTCCACGTACCGCGCCGGGAATCGGCGAACCGGACCCCGAGGCCGGCCCAGCGCACGGCGTGGCCGGACGCCATGAACGTGAAGCTCGGCACGACCACGTCGCCGGCGAGGTCGAGGCAGCGCAGCACCAGCATCAGGCCGGTGGTGCAGTTGCTGACCGCGACCGCGTGCGCGACGCCCAGGTAGGCGCTCGCGGCCTCCTCGAACGCCCGCACGTACCGGCCGTTGGTGAGCATCCCGGACCGCAGGATCTCCCGGAAGGCGAGGTCGGTCCCGGCGTCCGCCTCGACCGTCGGGCGGACCAGCGGTACCGGGTCGGGGAAGCGCGGTGCGCGCCGCGCGGTGGTGTCTGCCGCGTTCGTTTCTGCTGCGGTGGTGTCCATGGTCAGGCTCCTCGGTGGCTGGCGGGAACGCGCTCGTGCGGCGCCGGTGTCGTGCGGCGGGTCAGCGCGCCCACGCCGAGACCGGGTCCTCGCGCTGGGCGAGGGCGGTCAGGTGGTTGCTGTACCGGGCCGAGTCGAAGTCCGCGAACTCCCCCCGGCGCATGGCGTCGCGGATCTCCCGCACCGTGTCGACCACCCGGCGGGTCCGGGTGAACCCCAGTTCCCGGCCGATCGGGTCGAAGTTCACCCGGTAGTCGCGCGGGTCGGTCTGCTCCGCGCGGATCTCCAGCCGGACGCCGGGGACCTCGCCGGCGATCAGCTCGCCGACCGCGTCCATCCGGTGGTTCTCCTCGCCGAAACCGCAGTTGTAGACCGCCGGTGCGGCGCGCCGGTCGTCCCGCAGCACCAGGTGCACGGCCGCCGCCGCGTCCTCGACGTGCAGGAACGGCCGCCACTGGGTGCCGCCGTGGACGGTGACCGCGCCGCGCGCCACGGCGTTGGCCGTCATGACGTTGACGGCCAGGTCGAAGCGCATCCGGGGCGAGAGGCCGTGGATGGTGGCGAAGCGCAGCAGGCGGGACGCGAGCACGTCACGGGGCAGCGAGAGCAGGTAGTGCTCGGACCGCACCTTGGACTCGGCGTAGGCCGACTGGGGCGCCACCGGCGACCAGACGTCCACCTCCGCGTCCCCGGTGGCCCCGTAGTTGCTGCACGTCGAGGCGAAGACCAGCGACCCCACGCCCGCCCGGCGGCACGCCTCGGCGACCCGGATCGTGCCCAGGTAGTTGACCTCCCAGGCGTGGTCGGTGTCGACGCCGCACGCCGGGTCGCCGACGATCGCCGCCAGGTGCACCACGGCGTCCACGCCGGCCAGCGCCGCCTCCCAGTGCCCGACGTCGCGGACGTCGCCGTCGACGTAGGTCACCCCCGGCAGGTCGAGTTCCGGACCGCCGACCAGACCGTTGTCGACCACCACGACCTCCGACCCGGACCGGCACAGCCGCCGGGTCAGCACCGACCCGACGTACCCGCGACCTCCGGTGATCAGGTACTTCTTCATGGCACGTTCTCTCCTCGTTCTGCACGTCCCTGCTGCCAGGGCGGTGTCGAGGCCGCCGGCCCGCGCGGTCGGCGGGCGGTCGACCTTCTGGCGTGGGAGGTTCCGGCGCCGGCCGGCTCCCACGAGGTCGTGATCACCGGGTCGACGCGTTCGAGGGGGTCGTTCGTCTCCGGGTGGTCAGCGCGGCGGTGGCCCGGTCACGGCCCGCCTCCGGCCAGCCGGGCGTTGGCCACCACGACCTGGCCCAGCGAGATGCCGCCGTCGTTGGTCGGCACCTGCCGGTGGCAGTAGGCGTCGAAACCCGCCCGCCGCAGCTCCACCAGGCAGTTGACCAGCAGGAACTCGTTGAGGAAGACGCCGCCGGACAGCACCACCTGCTCCGGGCCGGTGCCGCGCAGCGCCCGGCACCGCTCCAGGACCATGTCGACCACGGCCGAGTGGAAGCGGCGGCTCGTGGTGGCCGGGCCGAGGCCGGCCGCCAGGTCGGCGGCGATCGCCCGGACCACCGGGCGGGGGTCGATCTCGGTGACCCCGTCGCGCCGCGCGGCACCGAAGCGGTACCGGTCGCGCGGGTCGGACAGGGTGAAATCGCGCTGCAGCAACCCTTCCAGCTCGATCGGGCCGTGCGCTTCGTACTCGGCGTGCGTGGTGATGGCGAGCAGGGCCGCGACGCCGTCGAACAGCCGGCCCATGCTGGAGGCCGGCGGCGAGTTGATCCCGCGCTGCGCCATGGTCGCGAAGACGTGCCGCTGCTGCTCGTCCAGGCGTTCGAGCACCGGGAAGGCCGCGATCGCGGCGGCGGTGTCCCCGAGGGCGTCCAGGGCCAGCGCGAAGCCGGTCCGGATCGGTTCCTCGACCGCCCGGTCGCCGCCCAGCAGCGGCACGGTCCGCAGGTGCGCGACGCGCTCGGCCTCCCGGTAGCCGCCGACCAGGAACTCACCGCCCCAGATGGTGCCGTCCAGGCCGTACCCGGTGCCGTCGAAGACGACGCCGATGGTCCGGCCGTCGAGCAGGTTCTCCGCCATGCAGGACGCCATGTGCGCGTGGTGGTGCTGCACCGGCAGCACGTGCTCGAACGCGTCGCCCTGCTTCTCGAACGCGAAGCGCGTCGCGCGGAACTGCGGGTGCAGGTCCACGGCGGCGTGCCTCGGGCGCAGGTCGTGCAGGCTCGCCAGGTGGTCGACGGCGGCCCGGTGCGCGCCGAACGTCTCGTCGTTCTTGATGTCGCCGATGTGCTGGCTGACGTAGACCCGCGAGCCGCTGCTCAACGCCACCGTCGTCTTCAGCTCCGCGCCGTAGGCCACCAGCGGCGCCAGCTCGACGCCGACCTCCACGGGGTAGGGCGCGTAGCCGCGCGACCGGCGGATGAAGCCGACCAGCGGCTCGGCCAGGTCGGGGTGCTCGGAGTAGCGGACGATCGAGTCGTCCACCCGCACCTCGATGTCGCGGTCGTGGTAGAGGATCAGGTCGGCGACCTGGAACAGCTGGGCCAGCGCGTCCTCGTTGCGGTGCACGATGGGGTACCCGGAGATGTTCCCGCTGGTCATGACAACCGCGTCGAGGCCGGGGTGGTCGACCAGCAGGTGGTGCAGCGGCGCGGACGGCAGCATCACGCCGAGGTTGGGGTTGCGCGGCGCGATCTGCTCCGGCAGGCCGCCGGGCCGCTTGCGCAGCAACACGATCGGCCGGGCCGGGCTGAGCAGCAGCTCGGCCTCGGCGGGCCGCACCTCGGCGAAGCCCGCCGCGGTCGCCAGGTCGCGGGCCATCACCGCGAACGGCTTGGAGTCGCGCCGCTTGCGGGTCCGCAGCCGGGTGACCGCGTCGGCGGCGCGGGCGTCCACCGCGAGGTGGAACCCGCCGACGCTCTTGACCGCGACGATCCGGCCCGCCAGGAGCGCGGTCGTGGCCTCCGCGAGCGCCCGCTCCCCCTCCGCCGCCGTCCCGTCGGCCCCGGCCGAGAGCAGGCGGGGACCGCAGTCCGGGCACGCGTTGGGCTGCGCGTGGTAGCGGCGGTCCAACGGGTCGGCGTACTCGGCGGCGCACGGCCGGCACATCGTGAACACGGCCATGGTGGTGGCGGCCCGGTCGTAGGGCAGTTCCCGGATGATCGAGTACCGGGGGCCGCAGTTGGTGCAGTTGACGAACGGGTAGCGGTACCGGCGGTCCGCCGGGTCGCGCAGCTCGGCGAGGCAGTCCGCGCACACGTACGAGTCGGCGGGCACGACCGTGGTCCGCAGACCGCTGTGCACGCTCTCCCGGATGGTGAACCCCTCCGGTGCCGCCGCCGCGCCCGGCAGTTCCTCCACGCGGACCCCGGTCACCCGGGCCTGCGGCGGCGCCTGGGCGTCGAGCCCCTCGGTGAAGCGGCGCACCTCCCCGGGCCTGCCGGTGACCTCGATCAGCACGCCCTCCGGGTCGTTGAGCACCCAGCCGGCCAGGTCGTGCTTCAGCGCGAGCTTGTAGACGAACGGCCGGTAGCCGACGCCCTGGACCACGCCCACGACGCGGATGCGCCGCCCCACCCTCTGATCGCTGTCCGACATCTCGTCACGTCCCCGCTCAGCACAGCCGCGGCAGTTCGGAGCCCTGGAGTTCCTCGACCACCGCGTCCCGGCCGCTCGCGTCGCGCATCAGCACGGCGGGCTCCGCGACCCCGGTCACCTCGCCGATCGCGACCGCCTCCGCGCCGTACCGGTGCCCGCGCAGCGCGGCCAGCACGTCCTGCTCGGCCGCCGGGTCCACGAACAGGCACAGGCAGCCCTCGTTGGCCGCGTGGATGGCGTTGATCCCCAGCATGTCCGTGGCCATCACGGTCTCGAACTGGATCGGCAGCTTCTCGTGCTCGACCCGGATGGTGTGCCCGGACGACCGGGCGTACTCGTGCAGGACCGCGGCCAGGCCGCCGCGCGTGACGTCGCGGACCGAGTGCACCGCGCCCGCGCCGACCGCCGACAGCAGGCCCTCGACCAGGCCGTTGAGCGGCGCGCAGTCGCTGAGCACGCGCTGCTCGAAGCCGAGCCCCTCGCGGATCGACAGCAGGTGCACGGTGTGGTTGCCGATCGGTCCACTGAGGATCACCCGGTCGCCGGGCCGCACGTCGCGCATCCGCAGCGGCGCGCGCTCGAACACGCCGATGCCCGCCGTGTTCAGGTAGATCTGGTCGGCCTCGCCCTTGCGCACCACCTTGGTGTCGCCGCAGACGATCTGGACGCCGGCCTCCAGCGCCACCTCGCGGATCGAGTCGACGACCCGCAGCAGGCGGGCGATCGGGAGTCCGGTCTCCAGGATCATCCCGAGGGTGAGGTAGAGCGGTCGCGCGCCGACCACCGCGAGGTCGTTCACCGTGCCGCAGACCGCGATCTTGCCGATGTCGCCGTTGCCGAAGAACGGCGGGTCCACGACGAACGAGTCGGTGGTCATCGCGATCTGCCCGGCGGGCAGGGACAGCATCGCGCTGTCCTCCATCTCGCCGATGTAGACCTCGCCGAGCCGCTCCACCACGAGCGAGATCAACTCGCCGCTGAGCTTCGCGCCACTGCCGTGGTCGAGCACGACCTCGTCGAGGCCGGTCACCGGGCTTGCCATCTTGGTCCTCCCTGTCTGGTGCGGTGTGCGGGGCCGGCCGCCGGCCGGGAACGGCCGGAGTGGACAGTCCACTCGGTACTCGGCGGCGGACCCGCCCCGGGACACCGGCCGCCGGCGCCGCACAGCGGGGCGGTACGCCCCCGCCGCGTCCGGGTGGACCGCGACGGGGCGTACGGGTGCCGATCGTGCTTCAGCCCGCATTGCGGCCGTCCCCCGGAGGCGCGCTCGCGCCGGCCGGCGGAGTAAAAAGGAACAAAAGAATCCGAATATCGCCCGACACCCCGCCGACACCCCGGCGGACAATGATCGGCGCGACCCCCGTTGCGCTATTCCACCCCGTCCCGACTGTCCGTCGACGTCGTGACCGGATGCCCCCGGAAGATCAGTGGAGAGGTGCCCGCGGTGCCGTCACGGAAGGGTCTTGACGACCCGTCGCGGCAGCCCGCCCTTGTCGTCGAGGGTCTCCAGGATCTCCTTCGAGTCGGCCACCACGGCGCAATACCCGCTCAACCAGGTGAGCGAGCGGTCGCGGTCCGCGGAATTGTCCGAGACGACGCAGTCCGAGGGCACCCACACGTTGTAGCCCCGGAAGAAGGCGTCCGCGGCGGTGGTCTGCACGCAGATCTGGGTCTGCAACCCGGTGACCAGGACGGTGTCCACGCCGGCCTCCTGGAGCCGGTCGTGCAGCTCGGTCTCGTAGAAGCCGCTGTCCTTGTTCTTCTCCACCACCACGTCGCCCTCGCCCAGGAAGGCGGGCAGGATGGCGGCCCCCTCGGTGCCGCGCTGCAGCGGGAGCGTCCCGTCCGCCTTGCGGTTCGCGTTGGGGTCGTCGGGCAGGTTGATCAGCTGGAGGTGGAAGACGGTGTGCCCGCGCCGGCGCATCTCGTCCAGGAAGGCGGTGTAGTAGGACTGCGCCTCGGCCATCACCGCCGTGCGTTCCGGGGTCAGGTAGACGACATCACCCTGGAGGTCGTTGGTGAGGACGGCGATCTTGCCCATGACAGCTCCCCTTTTCCGACGAACAAATAAAACGAACGAATCCCCCGAACCGCCGGAAATCAACCCGCGGGCGACCCGACGGCTCAACGTTGAAAGAAATCCCCCTCGATCGACTCATGATCAGACACGAATCGTGACCCGTGCTGGACAGTAGCGGCCGGTGAGACACGTTCACAAGTAGGTTCTCCCAGGTGCGACCGGAGTTGTCGGGGCACCCGCTGATACGCAGGGCCACATGTACCCCTTTATTCACTCACACGCCGTAGAGCGGGCCGTCCGCAGAGGCACCGGCGATTCCTGCGTGTAGCGGTACCTGCACCACAAGGGCCTCTTTCGTGTCGTGGCCACTCGTCCGTGGACGCACCGGCACGGAGCGCTCACCGCCGCGCGGTTCGATCTCACCGGGCCGCGGCGACCGACCCGGGACGGGACCGGGCAGTCCACTGGGGACGGTGCGCCCGGCGCGCGGAGTCGCAGGTCGACGCGCCGGCGAACCGGCCGGCGCCCGCGAACGCACCGGACGTCGCGCCGGCCCGCCGGCGGCCGCGCCCGACCTCGCGCCGGACCGCCCGCCGGGCACCGCCGCGCCGCACCGGGCGGCGGACGCGGCGCGCGGCCGGGGAAACCGCCTTCCCCCCGGACGGCCCCACCTTCGGAACCCCGATCCCCACCCGCGCGCGCCGGCCGCACCGACAGGACCAATCGACGCGGTGGTATGCAAAAACGCCTACGGCACAACAACTTCCGCTCATCCGATGCGACGGGCACCCCGTCGTCGGACGGCGCGAGCGGCGCGGTCGGCCGGCGGATCAGCGGATGCCGGGCGGCGCGCCGCGTGGTTCGGTGGGGCGGTGCCGCCGCGCGCGGCGGACCGACCACATCGAACTGGGAGGAAACGTATGCACCTGGACCTGACCGAAAGGACGGCCTTGGTCACCGGTTCCACACAAGGGATCGGCGAGGCGATCGCCCTCGGGCTCGCCCGCGCCGGCGCGCGCACGGCGGTGAACGGCCGCCGGCCGGCGGCGGTCGCGGGGGCCGTCGCGCGCATCCGCGCCGAGGTGCCGGGCGCGGACCTGGTCGAGGCTCCCGGCGACGTGACGACGGCGGAGGGTGTGGACGGTCTGCGGGCGGTGCTGCCCGAGGTGGACGTGTTGGTGAACAACGTCGGCATCTTCGGCGCGCGGCCCGCGCTGGAGATCACCGACGACGAGTGGCGGCGCTACTTCGAGGTCAACGTGCTCTCCGCGATCCGGCTGACGCGCGCCTACCTGCCCGGCATGCGGGCGCGCGGCTGGGGCCGGGTCCAGTACATCGCCAGCGACTCGGCCGTGGTGATCCCGGCCGAGATGATCCACTACGGGGTGTCCAAGACGGCGCTGCTGGGCGTGTCCCGGGGCTTCGCCAAGGAGGCCGCCGGGACCGGCGTGACGGTGAACTGCGTCATCGCCGGCCCGACGCACACCGGGGGCGTCGAGGAGTTCGTCCGCCAACTGGTGGGCGAGGACCTGCCGTGGGACCGGGCGCAGCGCGAGTTCATGCGCCTGCACCGCCCCCAGTCCCTGCTCGGCAGGCTGATCGAACCGGAGGAGATCGCCAACCTGGTGGTCTACCTCGGCTCCCCGCAGGCTTCCGCCACGACCGGTGCCGCGGTCCGGGTGGACGGCGGGTACGTGGACTCCATCCTGCCGTGACGCCCCCGCGCCCGGCCGGACGCCGCGCGCCTCAGTCCGCGACCGGGAAGCCGAGGTCGAGCCGGCTCTCGGCGCGGTCCGGCCAGCGGGTGGTGACGACCTTGCCCCGGGTGAAGAAGTGGACGCCCTCGGTGCCGTGCGCGTGGGTGTCGCCGAAGAGGGAGTTCTTCCAGCCGCCGAAGCTGTAGTACGCCATCGGCACCGGCACGGGGATGTTCACGCCGACCATGCCCACCTCGACCTCGCGCCGGAAGCGCCGGGCCGCGCCGCCGTCCCCGGTGAACACGCACGCCCCGTTGCCGTACGGGTTGGCGTTGATCAGGGCCAGCCCCTCGTCGTAGGAGCGGACCCGGACCACCGACAGCACCGGACCGAAGATCTCGTCGGTGTAGGCGCTCATCTCCGGGGTGACGTGGTCGAGCAGGGTGGGGCCGAGCCAGAAGCCGCCCGCCGGGCCGTCGGGCCGGACGTCGCGCCCGTCGAGCACGACCCGCGCGCCGGCCCGCTCGCCCTCGGCGACGTACCCGGCGACGTTGTCCCGGTGCCGGCCGGTCACCAGCGGGCCCATGTCGTTGTCGCGCGCGCCGTCGCCGGTCCTGATCCGCGCGGCCCGCTCGGCGATCCGGGCCACCAGCGCGTCGGCCACCGCGTCGACGGCGACCACCACGCTGACCGCCATGCACCGCTCCCCCGCCGACCCGAACCCGGCGTTCACCGCCGCGTCGGCGGCGACGTCCAGGTCCGCGTCGGGCAGCACGAGCATGTGGTTCTTGGCTCCGCCGAGGGCTTGGACGCGCTTGCCGTGCGCGGTGGCGGTCGCGTGGACGTGCCGGGCGACCGGCGTGGACCCGACGAACGAGACCGCCTTGACCTCCGGGTGGGTGAGCAGTTCGTCCACGGCGACGCGGTCGCCGTGCAGGACGGTGAACACGCCCGGCGGCAGTCCCGCCTCGGCCAGCAGGCGGGCCAGCCAGTTCGCCGCCGACGGCACCTTCTCGCTCGGCTTGAGCACGACGGTGTTGCCCGCCGCCAGCGCGATCGGCACGAACCACAGCGGGACCATGGCCGGGAAGTTGAACGGGGTGATCACCGCGACCGGGCCCAGCGGCTGGCGGATCGAGCACAGGTCGACGCCGGTGGAGGCGTTCTCCGTCATCGCGCCCTTGAGCAGGTGGGGTGCCCCGCAGGCGAACTCGACCACCTCCTGCCCCCGGCTGATCTCGCCGAGCGCGTCGGCGAGCACCTTGCCGTGCTCGGCGGTGATCAGCTCGGCCAGCTCGGGCTTGCGCGCCTCCAGCAGTTCGCGCAGGCGGAACAGGATCCGGGTGCGCTTGGTCAGCGACAGGTCGCGCCACGCCGGGAAGGCCGCCGCGGCCGACGCGATCGCGGCGCGGGCGTCGGCGGTGTCGGCCAGCCGGACGTGCCCGGTGACCTCGCCGGTCGCCGGGTTGGTGACCGCGGCGGTGTCCGTGCCGGTGCCGGTGAACGGCGCGCCGCCCACCCAGTGCCGGATCTCCGAGGGCCGGATCTGCGAGGGCCGGCTGTCCTGATGCGGTACCTGCGAGGCGCTCATGCGCGGTCCTCCGGGCCGGTGAGCAGCGCGCCGAACTCGGCGGTCAGCTCGACCACGGCGGCCTCGGCGGCCGGCGACAGGCCGGGCATCCCGAAGAACGGGTGGATGAGGCCGGGGTGGACCCGCAGGGTGGTGGGCACGCCGGCTTCGAGCAGCCGTGCCGCGTAGACGATCCCGTCGTCGCGCAGCGGGTCGAACCCGGCCACGCCGACGACCGCCGGCGCGACACCGGACAGGTCGGGCGTGAGCGCCGGGGAGACGCGCGGGTCCCCGGCTCGGGTGTCGTCGTCGGCGAGGTAGAAGCGCCGGATGACGGCCAGGTCGTCGCGGGTCAGGAAGTAGCCGTCGCCGTTGGCGGTGGCCGAGGGGTACTCGGCCGCGAAGTTCGTCACCGGGGACGCGAGCAGCTGCCCCGCGACGGGAATCGCCGCGTCGCGTGCCCCGATCGCGGTCACCGCGGCCAGGTTGGCGCCGGAGCTCTCGCCGGCCAGGCCCACCCGGCGGGGGTCGCCGCCGAGGTCGTCCACGAACTCGACCGCCCAGCGCAGCGCGTCCGCCGCGTCCTCGACGGCGGCCGGGAACGGGTGCTCGGGGGCCAGCCGGTAGTCGACCGACACGACGCAGGCGTGCAGGTCGTGGGCGAGCCGGCGGGCCACGTCGCCCATCAGGTGGGCGCTGCCCATGGTGAAGCCGCCGGGGTGGAAGTACAGGACGGTCGGCACCGGGCCGCGCTGCCCGACCGGCCGGACGACGGTCAGCGGCAGGTGTCCGACGTGCACCTGCTCGACGCCCGCGACCGGGGCGAAGGCCGCCGGGTCCCAGTGGTCTTCGATCGCGGCCCGCATCCGCTCGCGCATCTCGGCGGGGGTGCCGGCGAAGCCGGGCGGCGCGCCGGCCGACCGGAGCGCGGCCAGGAAGCGGGCGATGTTCGGGTCGAGTGGCATGGGGTCCTTTCGGCGGTGCGGACTCGGCGTCAGGAGCCGAGCAGGTGGTGGTGCGACGCCAGCGCGAGGGCGCGGGCGTGGTCGAGGTCGACGCCGACGAGCACGCCGGCGCGTTTGCGGACGACACCGTCGACCAGGACGGTGTCGACGTTGCCGGGGTGCGCGGCGCTGACCAGCGCGGCCACCGGGTCGGCGACCGGGAACAGGTTGGCGTCGGTCGCCCGGACCAGGACGACGTCCGCGCGCTTGCCGGGCGTGAGGCTGCCGATCCGGTCGCCGAGCCCCAGCGCGTCGGCACCGCCCTGGGTGGCCATCGCGAACACCTCGCGCACCCCGAAGGGCGACAGCCGGTCGGTGAACCGCGAACGCCCTTCGGCGAGCTGGTTGCGGTGCGCGGCCAGGCCCACCCGCATCTGGGTGAACAGGTCGGCCGCGCCGAACGCCTCGGTGTCGCTGCTCAGCCCGGTGTCGATGCCGAACGCCCGCACCCGGTCCAGCGGGGTGTGCCCGATGCCGGGGAAGCCCTGTTCGTGCTGCGGCGCGAGCGACACCGACGCCCCGCACGCGGCGATCATCGCGAACTCGTGGTCGGAGGACTCGCTGCAGTGCACGAAGTTGAGGTCCGGGCCGAGCAGACCCGCGCCGTCGAGCCGCGCGATCGCCGCCACCGCACCGTACTCCGGCCCGCACCCCATGTGGATGGACGTGCGGATGCCGAGGTCCCGCGCCATGGCGAGGTCCTGCGCGGTGACGTCCATCGTGGACAGTTCCGGCCCGCGCGCGGCCAGTTGCAGCGTCACCAGCGCGTCGTCGTCGGGGAGCAGGTCGCGGCGGATCCGCCGGACGTCGTCGGTGTGCGGCCGGACGCTGTCGTGGATCCACGCCGGGAGGTCGACCAGCGGCCAGCCGTGCCCGAACACGGCGCGGATGCCGGAGTCGCGCAGCGCCGCGACGGCCCGGTCGCCGTGCTCGGGCGAGTTCTGCACGTGCGACCAGTCCATCAGCGTGGTGGTGCCCGCGTCGAGGGCGGACAGCGCGCCCAGCAGGGTGCCCGCGTAGACGTCCTCGGGGCGGTAGCGCGGGCCGAGCCGGCCGAACATCTCGCCGAAGTAGGTCCGCAGGTCGAACTCGGTGCAGCGGTGCCGGACGGCGGACTGCCAGGTGTGCTTGTGGGTGTCCACGAGTCCGGGCAGCACGATCATGCCGGCGGCGTCGAGCACCTCCGCGCCGTCGCGGGCGAGGTCGGGCCCGACCCGGGCGATCAGGTTGCCCTCGACGAGGACGTCGCACCGGCCGGTGCCCAGCGCGGGGTCTCCGGTGACGACGTGGCCGTTGGCGATGAGGGTGCGGCGTGGTGCGGTCATCGGTCCTCGATTCGCGGGGGAGGTCACCGCGCGACGGCGGTCGGGCGGGGCCGGGCGGGCTCCAGGCCGATCGCGGCCCGGTAGGCGTCGAGCACCTCGTCGTCGGTGGGGCGCACGTCCCAGGCGCGCGCGACGTAGGCGTCCGGCCGGATCAGGGCCGTCGCGGCACCGGCCAGCTCCCTCGGGAGCGCGGTGCCCCGCACGACGGTGATCGGCTCGGGCAGCACCCGGTCGGCGGTGTCGACCAGGACGAAACCCGCGTCCTTCGCGACCTCGACGTAGCCGGTGCCCGGTGCCACGGGGAAGTCGCTCACCCGCGTGCCGTCGGCGCGGTGCGGGTCGGTGGCGCGGTGGTAGGAGGTGCCGAAGCCGCTGAGCCGGTCCCGCAGGACGGCGTTGACCTCGGGCACCGGGACCAGTTCGCGTTCCACGAAGTCCTTGAGCGCCAGCCCGCCGGGCGAGAAGTCGAAGTGCAGGGCGCACTGCGCGGCGACGTCGTCCATCAGCGCTTCGAGCACCGGGTGCCGCTCGTCGTGGTAGCTGTCCAGCAGGGTGTCGGGCGCCCGGCCGGTGGCCGCCAGGCCGAGCTTCCAACCGAGGTTGAAGGCGTCCTGGATGCAGTAGTTCATGCCGATGCCGCTGGCCGGGTAGTGCACCCGGGTCGCCTCGCCGACCAGCAGCACCCGGCCGCTGCGGAACGCGGGCACGCGGCGGTGCGCGTCGCCGTAGCGGGACAGCCACTTGGCCGTGGTGAGGCCGAAGTCGGTGCCGAAGATCAGCCGCAGGGACTCCCGGACCTCGGGCATCGCGACGGGTTCGGTCTTGGGCACGTGCCGGCGGTGCTCGGCGACGATGATGAACCGGGTGATCCCCCGCCCGAACGGGTAGGCCAGCACCCAGCCGTGCTCGTTGCGGCTCATGCGCATCGACGCCTGCCACGGGAAGGACAGGTCGGCGTCGACGGCGATCGCGGTCATCCGGGTCGGGTGGCCCTCGAACGGGATGCCCGAGGCGGCGCGCACGAGGCTGCGCGCGCCGTCCGCGCCCACCAGGTAGCGGGCGGTCAGCTCGACCGGCGTCCCCTCGGCGTCGTGCGCGGTGACGGTGACCTGGTCGCCCTCGACGGCGTGCCCGGTGTAGGTGATGCCGCGGCGGAAGTCGACGCCCTGCTCCACCGCCCACTGCGCGAGCAGGTGCTCGGTGGTCATCTGGGGCAGGATCAGCGCGTAGGGGAACTTGCTGTCCAGCTGGTCGTACCGCAGGCCGGGCAGCCCGGCGTACATGTAGCGCGGCACCTCGAAGTCCGGCCGCCACCGGCCGGCCGCCTCCCGGAACCGCCCCATCAGGCCACGGGCGTCGAGCAGTTCCAGCACGCGGGGCTGGATCACGCCGGCGCGCGAGTGCGTGTCCCCGGTGCGCCGTTCCAGCACGACCACGCGGGCTCCGGCACGGGCGGCCTCGGCGGCGGTGGTCAGACCGGCCGGGCCGCCACCGACGACGACCACATCGGCAGACGGGGCACTGTTCGTCATTGAAGTCCTCCACTACGACCGTCATACGGTCACATGTCCGCTAGGCGGTCATCAGCCGCCGCGAAGAAGGATGCGACTTCCCCACCGCACTGTCAAGAACGAGCGAACAAGAGATTTCGCTGGTATGAAGGGATTTCTTCCTCGCGCACGCCGAGCGGCCACCACGGACGCCTGTCCGCTTGACGGCCAGGGCGCGCGGCGTGGCCCCGCCTTGGCTAGGCTGTCGGCCGATCTCCGACGAAGGGAGCGCGATGCCCCGCGACGACGCCGGCCCCGACTTCATCGAGGCCCTGGCCCGCGGCCTCGACGTGCTCAAGTGCTTCGGCACGCACCCCGCGCCCCGGTCGCTCACCGAGATAGCGACCGCGACCGGGCTGGCCCGGCCGACCACCCGCCGGATCGTGCTCACGCTCGAACACCTCGGCTACGTCCGCACCACGCCCGACGGCGTCACCCTCACGCCCCGGGTACTCGAACTGGGCGTGGCCTACACGCTCTCCACCGGGCTGTGGGAGGTGGCCCGGCCCCACCTGGCCGCGCTGGTCGAGCACACCGACCAGGCCGCGTCCATCGCGCAGCTGGACGGCTCGGACATCCTCTACGTGGCCCGCGTCGAAGCGCCCAAGGTCGTCTCGGTCAACGTCAAGGTCGGCACCCGCTTCCCGGCCCGCAGCACGGCGCTGGGCAAGGTCCTGCTCGCCGCGCTGGACGCCGACGACCTCGCCGCCGCCCTGGCCACGCCCGAGCGCACCTCGGTCCGGCCGCGCCGGGCGAGGTCGGACGCCGAGCTGGCGGCCGAGCTGCGCGAGATCCGCGCCCGCGGTTGGGCGTCGACCGACGAGGAGGTGGCGCTGGGCGTGCGGGCCGTCGCCGCGCCCCTGCGCGACGGCGACGGCCGGATCACCGCCGCGGTCAACATCGCCGCGATCGCCGCCGAGGTCGACCACCGGGAGCTGATCGAGGAGCTGCTGCCGATGCTGCTGCGCACCGCCGGGGCGATCGGCCGCGACTTCGACCTGGTCCACAGCGCGCCGCAACGGGTCGTGCGGCGCGGTCAGCGCGACGGCGGTGCGCCGCTCCAGGCCGCGCGGAGCAGCCCGGCCACGCCCTCGTAGGTCACCGGCGCGGGGTTCGCGTAGGGGTTGCGCACGGCCTCTTGCGCGATCCGCTCCACATCGGACTCGGCCATCCCGAGTTCGCGCAGCGAGCGGGGCGCGCCCAGCCCTCCGGCGAGGTCCCACAGCCACCGCGCCGGGTCGTCGGTGCGCCACGCGCGGGACAGCGCGTCGACCGCGTCGGGTGCGGCGTCCTGGTTGTAGGCGAGCACGTGCGGCAGGACGACGGTGTGCGTCGGGGCGTGCGGCAGGTCCAGCGTCCCGCCCAGCGCGTGGCACAGCTTGTGGTGCAACGACATCGTCGTGGCGCCCAGGCACGCGCCGCACAGCCACGACCCGTACAGCGCGGCGATCCGGGCGTCGAAATCGCCCGCCACCACGCCGGGCAGCGCCTCGGCCATCGCCCGCGCGCCCTCCTGCGCCATCAGCGAGACGACCGGCGAGCGGTCCGGGGCGTAGAGGGCTTCCACGGCGTGCGCGATCGCGTTGAAGCCGCTGGTCGTCGACATCCCGACGGGCAGCCCGACGGTGAGTTCGGGGTCGTACAGGACGCTGACCGGCAGCACCTTGCGGTCCTTGCCGGTGCGCTTGCGGCCGTTCTCGGTGATGCCCCACACCGGGGTCATCTCCGAGCCCGCGTAGGTGGTGGGCACCGCGACCACCGGCAGGCCGTGCTCCAGCGCGACCGCCTTGCCCAGGCCGATGGCCGAACCGCCGCCGACCGCGACGCAGCCGTCCGCCCCGAGTTCGGCGGCCCGGTCCCGGGCCCGCCGGGCCACCTCGACCGGGACGTGCATCCGCGCTTCGGCGAGCACGCCCGCCGAGTGCGCGCCCAGCGCGCGGGAGATCTCCCGGCCGGTCTCCTCCTGCTCGGGCGAGCACAGCACGAGCGCCCGGCGCAGGCCCAGCGCGGTGATCTCGGCGGGCAGTTCGGCGACCACGCCGGGGCCGAAGCGCACCCGCATCGGGGCGGCGTCGTAGGAGAAGGAGCGCAACGGGGTCATCGTCCCTCCGCCGGGCCCAGGACGACGTCGAAGTGCACCGTCCGGAACGGGTTGGGCAGGCCGGCCTCCGCCGCGCGGGCCGGGTCGTCCACCTCCGGGAACTCCCGCACCAGCGCGGGTTTGACGCCGAACACCGCGTCCGAGTCGATGTACGGGGTGTCCGCGACGAACAGGTGGGTGGTCACCGTGCGGTAGCCGGGCGCGGAGACCTCGAAGTGGACGTGCGCCGGGCGGTTGGGGTGCCGGGCGGTGGCCGCCAGCAGCCCGCCGACCGGGCCGTCCGCCGGGATCGGGTAGTGGCGCGGGACGATCGAGCGGAACCGGAACTCCCCCTCGCCGTCGGCGGTGAACAGGCCGCGCAGGTTGCGGTGCGGCTGCACGTCGGGCTGCTGCACGTCGTAGAAGCCCTCGTCGTTGGCCTGCCACACGTCCACCTGCGCACCCGGCACCGGCCGGCCGTCGAGACCGCGCACGCTGCCGGTCACCAGGCACGGCGTGCCCAGGCCGTCGTCGGCGATGGTCGCCCCGAGTTCCCGGCGCGGCGACTCGACCACGTGGAACGGTCCCTCCACCGTGGACTCGGTCGACCCGTCGCCCGCCCGGTTGCCGATCGTCTCGACCAGCATCGACACCCCGAGCACGTCGGAGAGCAGGATGAACTCCTGCCGGGTGTCGGTGCAGGTCTGCCCGGTCGCGGTGAGGAACGCGATCGCCGCCGCCCACTCCTCGCCGGTCAGCTCGACGTCCTTGACGAAGTCGTGCAGGTGCCGCACCAGCGAGGTGAGCACGTGGCGCAGGCGCGGGTCCGGTGTGCCGGCGAAGCTCGCCGCGACCACCTCCGCCGACCGCTCCTCGCTGAACAGCCCGCCCGCCGGGACGGCGCGAGGTTCGGCGGACACGTCCCGTTCGGGCATGGTCTCGTCCTCCTGGTTCTCCGGTGTGGTTCTCTCCGGTGCGGTCTTCTCCGGTGCGGTTCTTCTCCGGGTGCTTCTCCGGGTGGGGTGGAACCCGTGCGGCGGAAGCCTCCGTGCGGCTGCCCGCGCACCGCGGGCGCGGCCCGGTCCGCACCGGTTCGCATTCTCGCCGCGACCGATCGGGCCGGGCCAGCGCGGTGTCCGTTCAATGGACGTCGGCTCAGGTGTCGCGGATCCTGATGCCCGGCCGCCAGCCGAGCACGCGGGAGATGCCCAGGCCGCTGGCGATCAGCGACGGGAGCGCCGCCTGGTGCTTCACCGAGCCGGTGCGCACCACCACCGACAGCGCCGCCACCACCACGCCGTCGCCGTCCACGATCCGGGTCGCGATCGAGTCCGCGCCGGTGGTCAGCTCGCCGCGCACGTTCGCGGTGCCGGTGCGCCGGCACTCGGCGAGTTCGCCGCGCAGCACGGCCGGGTCGACCACCGTGCGCGGCGTGTAGCCGCGCAGCCTGCCCGACAGCACGCGGTCGATCAGCTCGCCGCCGCCGTGCGCCAGCAGCACCTTGCCGACCCCCGAGCAGTGCAGCGGCAACCGCCCGCCCACCTGCGAGACCAGGCCCGGCGCGCGCGGCGCGGACAGGCGTTCGATGATCACCGCATCGGTCCCCTCCAGGACTGCCAGCTGCACGTGCTGGCGCAGCGCCGTGTACAGGTCCTCCATGAACGGCTGCGCGCTGGTGCGCAGCGATTCGGTGAGCGGCGCCAGCGTGCCCAGCTGCCACAGCCGCAGGCCGATCGTGAAGCGGCCTTCGTGGTCACGGCTCAGCGCGCCCACCTCGGCCAGCTCCATGGCCAGCCGGCGCACCGTGGCGTGTGGCAGCCCGGTGCGGCGCACCAGGTCGGCGAGGCTGAGCGCGGTCTGGTCGGGTTGGAAGGCGAACAGCACCTCCAGCAGGCGGGAACTCACGCTCCGGCCGGGTTCGTTGGTGCGGGGCACGGCACGTCCTCCCTGTCCTGGGACCGGTCCTGGGCGGACGAGTATGTCCATAGGATGACCGGTCGCGCGAGTCGCCCCGGCCGGTCCGCCACAGTGTGGTGGTCGCCGGCCGGGGCGCGACCGCGATCCTCGGCGGCGTGGCGGTCGCGGCGTCGTCGGCGCGCGACGGGCCGACGCCGCGACCGGTCCGACCGGTGTCCGGTTCGGACGTCCTCTGTGGATCAATGGCCCGTTCATTCATCGGACATCGTGCTGACGGCCCGCAGGCCGTCCCGGACAGTCTGTGCCACCAAGCGCGGCACCGTGGCCGCGACCGTTTTCGAGGAGTGCGGAGCATGAAGGTTTTCGACGTGCGGGACATCTCCACGGGCGTGGACGCCGCGCTCGCCGTGGTGGAGAACCCCCGGCACCGGCACGTGCTCAAGAACTACCGGCGGCACGCCCTGCTGGAGGTGTCCGGCCTGTGGGAGGACATCCTCGTCCCGACGATGACCGTCGAGCACCCGGTGTACCGGCTCACCGAGCGCGGGCGGACGATGGTGTGCGACGGCATGGACGAGGTGCGCGGCCTCTACGCCGACATCGTCGGGCGCGGGGTCAACGTCTTCGGCGCGTTGCACGAGGAAGTCGCCGTGTCGGACTACGGCATCTTCATCGAAGCGGTCTTCGCGCAGGTCGTGCGCGGCACCGATCCGGCGCTCGCCGACGAGGGCGTGCAGCCGGACGGCGTCTACCAGGTCTCGCACCGGTTCGCCGCCGCGTGGCCGTACCGCGACGGGCGGCTGGTGGGCGAGTTCGTGTACGACGACACCGGCAGCTGGCGGGTGGACGAGGTGCCCGCGTCCGCGCTCCTGACGCCCGCCCAGGCGCGCGAAGCGCTGGCCCCCTACCTGGCGCAGAGCCCCCTCTCCGAGATCGAGGACGGTCTCCGGTTGTTCCGGGACGCGTGACCCCCGTGGCCCGCAACCCGATCGAGGGGAACGACGAGATGAGCACCTCCGGGTACGTGGACGTCCACGCGCACTTCACGGTGCCGAGCACCGAGGACGAACGCCGGGGCGCCTGGCAGGCCATGCTGGGCCAGGGCATCTACTTCCGCGAACCGCACGAGTGGTCCGTCGGGAAGACGTTGTCCTACATGGACTCCTCCGGCACGGCCATGCAGTTGCTGAGCAACGTCCCCGGCAGCCTGCCCGCGCTCCGGGCGTCGAACGACTACGGGGCCTCGGTCGTCGCGGCCCACCCGTCGCGGTTCGGGCTGCTGGCGGCCCTGCCGACGAACGACCCGGCGGCGGCGCTGGCCGAGGCGCGGCGGGCCCGCGAGGTCCTCGGGGCCGACGGGTTCGCCGTGACGACGAACTACCACGGCGTCCACCTGGGCGACGAATCCCTCACCCCGCTGTGGAAGCAGCTCGACGAGTGGGGTTCGGCGGTGTTCGTCCACCCGGACGCCCGCCGGCCGCCGACCCTGGACCACCCGGCACCGCTGTACGAGGTGGCGTTCGACACCGCCCGGACGGTCTTCGACATGGTGTTCCGCAAGACGTTCGCGCGCCACCCGGGGATCACGTTCGTGATCGCGCACTGCGGTGGGGCCTTCCCCGCCCTGACCGGGCGGCTTCGCCTGCTGGGCGACGAATCGTGGGTTCCGCAGGGGATCTCCGCGCGGGACGTCGACGCGCAGGTCTCCACCCTGTACGTCGACACGGCGGCGACGGCGTTCGCGGAGTCCCTGCTGCCCGCCGTGGCGGTGGTCGGCGCGGACCACGTCGTGTACGGCAGCGACTGGGGCGCGCCGTGCACCACCGCGGACACCGCCGAGTCGAACCGGAGGAGCCTCGGGGACTGCGGGGCGCTCTCCCCCACCGAGGCCGCCGGCGTCCGGGACCGGGCGCTCGACCTGTTCCCCACCGCGGCCCGGCGGATCGCCGCCGCCCGCACGACCGGCGCGTGACGCGCCCGGACCGCAGTCCTCCTGGTCCGACCACCCCTCCGAGGAGACTCCCATGTCCACCACCGGGACCGCCCACCACCGGGACGCGGACCTCGCCGGCGCGCGCCGGCAGAACACCCTCGTCACGATCATGTTCTTCGCCGCCGGGATCGTCTTCCTGGACCGCTTCGGGATCACCTTCCTGTTCCCGCAGATCGGCGCGGAACTCCAGCTCAGCAACAGCCAGCTCGGCTCGCTGGTCTCCGTCACCGCGATCACCTGGGCGATCTCCAGCCTCATCTTCTCCGTGCTGTCCGACCGGTTCGGCGGCAAGGTCAAGTGGCTGATCGTCACGAGCCTGGTCCTGTTCTCGTGCGCCGTCGCGCTCATCGGCCTGGCCGAGGACTACCGGACGATGTTGTTGTTCCGCGCGATCATCGGGTTCTGCGAAGGCCCCGCCATCCCGCTGATCCAGGGCGCGGTGGCGCGGGCGTCGTCACCGGGCAGGCGCGGGCGCGACCTGGGCATCGTGATCGCCGGGACGCTGGTCATCGGCAGCGCGCTGGCACCGGGCATCATGGTCGGGCTGGCCTCGGCGGTCGGGTGGCGGCCGGCGTTCGCGCTCGTCGCCGTGCCGGGCATCGTGGTCGCGGCCCTGGTGGCGGTGTTCATGCGCGAGGACCGGCCCGCCACCGACGCCCGCCGGGTCCGGGCGCGTGATTTCCGGCTGGTCCTGGCCAACCGCAACGTCCTGCTGGCACTGGTGGGCACGACCGTGTGCATCGGTTCCAGCATCGGCTTCGGCACGTTCGCGCCGGTGTACCTGGCCGGCGAGGGGTACTCCCCCGGCACCTCGACCCTGGTGCTCACGGTCTACGGGCTGGTCATCGCGCTGGGCAACATCGTCGCGCCGGCGGTGTCGGACCGGTTCGGGCGCAGACCCGCGCTGTTCGCGGCGGCGGTGTGCAGCGGTCTGGTGCCGGTGTTCTTCGTGCTGTTCGCGGACTCGGTGCCGTTGCTGCTGGCGTCGCTGGTGGTCGGGTTGATGGCGGGCGGTTCGCTCACGCTGATCGCCTACGTGGTGCCCGGCGAGTCGGTGCCCCCGGAGTTGATGGCCACCGCGTTCGCGCTCCAGATCGCGGTCGGCGAGACCATCGGCGGGACGCTGGGCCCGCAGATCGGCGGCGCGGTCGCCGACGCCACGCACAGCCTGACGAACACGCTGCTGCTCTACGGCTCCGCACCGGTCCTGCTGGTCGTGGTGTCCCTGCTGATCCGCGAGACCGCGCCACGCCGGGAGCACGACCCGGCGTGACGCGATCGTCCACAGTGGACTCAGCCTGTTCGCGACGCCGGCGGCAGGTGGAACAGGTCGGCCCACTGCGGCGCGGTGAGGTCGCGGGGCAGGGCGGTCGGCGCGATCCGGTGGTGCCGCAGCCACCGCTGGATCGACGACCGCGCCGCGGGCGAGGCCGTGCCGACGATCTCGGCCACACCTCGCCCCCGGCCGGTGAACACCCGCTGCGCGAACGCCTGGTAGCGCCTGCGGTCCACGCGGCGCACGAGCGGGTGCTCCCGGCGGGTCACCACGAGGACCCCGCCGTCGACGCCGGGCCGGGGCCGGAACGCCGCCGCCGGCACCCGGCGCACCAGCCGGAAGTCGAACCACGGCCACCACTGCGCGGTCATCAGGGTCGCGCCGCCGACGCCGGCCCGGCGGCGCGCCACCTCCCACTGGACGACCAGCACGGCGTCGGTCCACGCCGGGGCGCGCAGGACGTGCCGGAGCACCGCCGTGGTCAGGTGGAACGGCAGGTTCCCGACCAGCACGTGGGGCCGGGCCGGGAGGGTGTGGCGCAGGAAGTCCGCGTGGACGACCTCCGCCGGCGGCCCGACCAGCCGGGCGAGCCGCGCCGCCCGCCGGCCGTCGACCTCGACGGCGGTCAGCGGGCGGCCCAGCCGGTGCAGCGGCACGGTCAGCGCGCCGTCGCCCGCGCCGATCTCGACCACCGGCCCGGCGGTGGCCGCGACGAGGTCCACGACGGTGCCGATCACGCCGTGGTCGATCAGGAAGTTCTGGCCCAGCTCGTGACGGCCGGGATGAGGGGTGCGCACAGCATCTCCGCAGCTTCGAGGTGAGCCGGGCAGCGCCGGACGGCGCGCCTGGCACGGACTCGCTCAGGCGGCGGATCTTCCCCGGACCGGAGAAGCACCACCGCTAGCCGCGGCGGAGCCTCATCGACGCTGTGCCATACACATCGGACACACTACCTCGGGCCGACCGCCGTGCCGCAACCGGTTTTCGCGCGGCGCGACGGCCGGCGGGGCGGACGCCCGCCCCGCCGGTCCGCCGTCAGCCCGCGTTGTTCTTCAGGGCGTCGACGTAGTTGTCCATGAAGTGGTCGCGGACGCCGTCACTGGCCGGGGAGAACGCGTCGGCGGTCAACCCCTTGGCCCGGTCCGCGACACTGCCGAACAACGGCACGTTGTCGCGCACCTTCCCCTTCGAGTCGATGTAGTGCAGCGCCTGGACGTGGTGGAACACCGGCTCCGGCGGCACCTGCGGGACGATGTCGTTGTTGTTGACGAACCGGTGCGTGCGGTCGCGGAACGCCTCGTCGTGCGCCTTGGCCAGCAGCCGGTCGCACACCCTGGGCTGGCCGAAGGTGTAGACGCCGTCCGCGAGCACCCGGGGCTCCTCGAAGTACAGCCGCATCCCGGCCAGCGCGGCGAGCGCGCCGCCGAGGCTGTGACCGGTGAACCAGACGGTCTGGTCGTTGTCGCGAAACTCCGCGATGGCGTCGCGCACCTGCGGGTGGATCGACTGCAGCGCCTCGCCGAACCCGTAGTGCACGTAGCCCCGGCCGTCCGGACCCGGCCACGGCGGGGTGGTCGCGTCGGACAGCCAGTCCTTGACCTGCGCCGGTTCGGTGCCCCGGAAGGCGGTGACGATCATGCGGTCGCTGGCCGCCGTGTACGCCTGGGTGTCCTCCAGCGGGAACGGCGGGCGGAACGTCGTCTCGTGGTGGCGGACCCGGTCGAAACCCCACTCGCGCACGGTCCGCTCGACCGTCTCGGGCGGCTGGTAGGCGAGCTTCGCCGCCTCCGCCATCCAGTACGCGTGGGGCAGGCTGTACCCGGTCGTGGTGTGGTCGAACGTCCGGACCGACATCTTGTGGATCTCCTCGCGCTTGCGGCAACCCGGGGTCCTGGACCGTTCTAGTGGCGACGCCACGCGCCGGCGCGCCGGAACGGACCGCTCCACCCGCACGTGCCACCCGGCGTCACCCGCCCGTGGGCCGCGGCGCGGTGGGTCACCGCGAGCTGTGCAGCGCGCGGATCTCCTCCCGCACCGCCCGGATCTCCTCCAGGACCGCCGCGCCGACCTGATCCGGCTCCGCGCGCGGGGCCGGCACCCGGCCCGGCGGCGGGTCGGCCGCCTCCGACTCCATCGCGCTGCACACCACCGCGATGAACAGGTTGAGCATGGTGAACGTGCCGACCAGCAGGTAGCAGAGGAAGAAGATCCAGGCCATCGGGTAGTCCACCATCACGTCGCGCATCACGTCCGACCAGCCGTCGCCGGTCGTGATCTGCACCAGCGTGAGCACGGTGCTGCCGAGGTCGGCGAACGCGGGGCTGCGCTCCCCGAACAGCGTCGTCGCCATCACGCCGCCGACGTAGAGCAGCAGCGCCAGCAGGCCGGCCAGGGCGAGGATGCCGGGGATCGCCTTGACCAGCGCGCTGATCACCCGGCGCATGCTCGGCACCATCGAGACCAGCCGCAGCGCGCGCAGGATCCGCAACGCCCGCAGCACCGACACCGTCTGCCCGAACGGGAGCAGCGACACCGCGACGACCACGAAGTCGAACCAGTTCCACGAACTGCGGAAGAAGCGCGGTCCGTGCGCGTAGACGCGCGCCGTCAGCTCCAGCGTGAACACCGCCAGCGCGGTCCCGTCGACCATGTCGAGCACGTCGCCGAACCGGTCGACCATCGAGTCCGAGGTCTGCATGCCCAGGACCACCGCGTTGACGACGATCACCACGATGATCGCCTGTTGGAAGCCTTCACCGTCCACGACGGCGCGGACGCTGCTGCGCAATCCCATTGCCTCTCCTAGAACACTAGCTGCACCTGTACTGCGGACCGGCCCCGGTCACGGCCTGCGCGCCGCCAGCGCGGACGCCGTGACGACCATGACGGCCGTCCCGGCGGCCACCGCGAACAGGGCGACCACCCGCTTGCCGGGAGGCGCGGATTCCCGTGCGGGGTAGACCTCTTCCCGCACGACGGGGTTCATCTCCACCGGCACCCGGGCCGCCGTCCCGGCCGGTGCCCGGGTCGGCGTCGGCTCCGGGACCCGCGCCGGCTCCCGGGCCTGGGTCGGCGGCTGGGGCCGGGCGGCGGGTTCGGCGGGTGCCGGCACCTGCGCGGCCGGCGACCCGGGGGTCGCCGGCCCGACGGCGGGCAGCACCGTGACGCGGACCGGCGCGGACGCGGACCGGCGCACCGACTGGCCGGTCGCGCCCTTGAGCCGGGGCGTGCCGACCGCGGTCAGCTCGGTGGCCAGGCTGCGCTCGGGGACGACCTCGCAGGTGTAGCCGAACGCGCCGCCCGCCGGCAGCTCGCCGACCACCCGGCGGCACGCCGCCGGCTCCCCCTCCACGACCACGTCGTCGAACGCGACCCGGCTGGGGTTGCCGACCCGCACCGTGATCGCGACGGGCTCGCCGGCGTGGACGGTGTCCGCCGACCACACCGCGGACATCGTCAGCAGCGGGTTCACCACCGAGAACCCGGCCGTCGCGGACGCCGCGGCCACGCCGCCGAGCTGGTCCGTCCCGGTCACCGTCACCGTGTCGGTCACATCGGTGAGACCGGCCACGACCACGCACCCGACGGTGACCTCCCGCCCCGGGTCGAGCGCGCCCGCGTCCGCCCGGTCGCACCGGTCCAGCACGTCGTGGTCGATCCGCAGTCCCGACAACGGGGTGTCGCCGGTGTTCTCGACGTGCACGTCCACGGCGACGTCCTGGCCGTCCACGACGGTGTCCGGGTCGGCGCTCTGGTAGACCCGCAGCCCCGGTCGCAGCACCTCGACCTCGGTGGTCGCGGTGGCCTGGAGCCGGTCGCCGGCCAGGCTGCTCCCGGTGACCTCGACGGTGACCGGGTGGTCGTCGGCCGCCGCCCGGGTCCGGCAGGTGACCGTCGCCGACGCGCCGCCCGCCAGTTCTTCGGGCAGCGGCGCGCAGTCCGTCTCGTCACCGGTGCGCGCCACCAGGTCGCGGGCGGGCGCCTGGCCGGCGTTGGCGACCCGGACGGTGTGCTCCACGACGTCACCGGCGTGCACCGCCGGCCGGTCGGGGTGGATCGTGACGGCGAGTTCGGGCAGCGGCGTCGAGACCGCGAAGCCCTGCACCAGGTACGCGTCGGCGCGGGTGGTGAGGGTGATCGCGGCGGTGGTGCCGCCCGGCGTCGCGGGGACTTCCACGACCTTCGCGTCCACGCTCATGTTGTTGACCGGGTCCGGGTGCCCCAGGGCGTAGGAGGAGAAGAAGTTCTCGGTGCCGCCGCCGGCGGGGTCGGCCTGCGCCCGGCCCTCGACCAGCAGCCGGTCGCCGGACTGCGCCCAGTCGCCCTCGTAGGCGATCACGCCGATCCGGGCGCGACCGCCGGCCGGCCGCAGCGAGCCCAGCCGGGCCGACTCCTGGTGCGGGTGGGACGGCATCCGGACGTGCGCGCCGTGCAGCGTCACGTGCCGGGGCGCGGGCGCGGCCGGCACCGCCCGGTCGAACGCCCAGACCAGGGTGAGCGACCAGCCGGCGAAGCAGTCCCGGCCCTGGGGCGTCCAGATGTTGCCCGCGGTGACCGGCACCGGCCGCCCGGTCTCCACGCCGCGCAGTTCGGCGGTGACGTCCGCCCGCGCGCTGTAGAACTGCTGGTCGGTCGGCTCCAGCGAGCCCGGGTCGTCGCTGGTGTAGGCGAACCGCCGGGGGTCCAGCGCCGTGGACCTGCCGGCCGCCGTGAGCACCGGGGCCTGGAGCGCGGGCGTGCCCGGCGGGTGCCCGCCGCGCCCGCACGGCGCGGTCGAGGACCTCCCGGTCGTGCCGGCCCAGCCCAGTTCGGCGTGCACGACCTCGGCGCCCGCCGGGATCTCCAGCCACGCCGTGGACGAGTTGTAGGTGGCCGGGTCGTCGTCCACGTCGGTCCACGTCATCCAGTGGCCGTTGTTCTGCGCCGACACCCCCGCGCCGCGGCGCGCCTGCGCCTCGCGGCACAGGCGCGCCGGGAACTCCGTCTCGTGCGGGTCGTCGTCGGCGGGGCAGCCCAGCACCGCGTTGCCGATCACCGCCACGTCGCCGTGCACGGTGCGGTCGAAGCCCGCCGGGAGTTCCCGCTGCGGCGGGTTCTCGGCGGCGCCGACCGGCGTGGCGATCCACAGCACCAGCACCGACGCCGACAGGCACCACAGTCGTCCGGCCCGCATCGGGTCTCCTGTCTCGTCCGACGGCCGGAGGACTCAAGCACAGCCGGCCCTTCCCCGCCGGGCGACGCGGTGGCGGGCGGGGCCCGTCGCGCCGGCCCGCACAGGACCGACACCGACGGGGCGTCACACCGCCGGCTGACGGGTGCGCCCACCCTACGCACGGCGTCCCGAAGATCGGCCCCAGCCGCGCCCCCCGGACCCGAAGACAACCGCTTCGGGTGGAATCCACGGGAAAACCTGGCCCCACGACAGTCCAATCCGGACCATGGCACGGTGACGATCTTCAACGCGGCAGTCGTCGTCGCTGCCGTGGTCCTGACCATCCTGGCCGCCGTCCTGGTCGGACGCCGTCCGGTGACCGACCCGACCGAGCGCGATTCCGACTCCCGCAACTTCGTCGGCGCGGTCCTGAGTGGACTGTTCATCGTGGTGCTCGCGTTCTACGTGGTGATCGCCTGGACCGAGTCCGACACCGCCGAGGGCAACGCCCAGGCCGAGGCCAACGCGCTGGCCGACCTGCACTACCAGGTCGACGTGGTGCCCGAGGCGCAGCGCGAGCGCATCCGGACCGAGATCGCGGAGTACGCCCGGCAGGTCGCCGACGACGAGTGGGACCGGCTCGCCGACGGGGAGCGCTCGGACGCCGCGACCGCCGTGCTGGACGCGCTGCGCTCGGACGTCGTGCACCTGCCCGCCACGCCCGAGCAGGTGCAGATCGCCCGCGACAGCGGCATGGAACGCGTCCGGCAGGTCGCCGACCTCAGGCGCGCCCGCGTCGACCAGGCGCAGGGCCTGAGCCCGACCGGATCCCTCATGCTGGTGGCCACGCTGATCGGCGCGGTCGCCATGATCGGCTACCCGATCCTGGTCGGGACGACCGCCCGCGCCCGGCACCTGATCGCGCTGGGCGTGCTGGCCGGCGCGGTGACCGTTATCTGCCTGCTCTGCCTGGACATCGCCCAGCCCTTCCGCGGCGGGCTCAAGGTGGAGCCGGACGCGTTCGTGAGCCTCACCGAGGAACTGCGGTCGGCGCGCTGACCACCCCACGCGGGAATCGCCGTTCTCCCCCGCGCCGACGAGGGATCGCGCGCGCACTCGGCGCGCGCGGGGACCCGTCCCGGCCAACAATGGCCCGGGTCCGGCGAGCGAGAGGGAGAACGACATGGCGATCGACGACTTCGGCGGCGGCCAGCCCACCGACTCGGGTGTTCTCGTGGTCACCACCAACGACGTGCCGGGCCACGAGGTGCGCGAGGTGATCGGCGAGGTCTTCGGGTTGACCGTGCGCTCGCGGCACGTGGGCACGCAGATCGGGGCGGGCCTGAAGTCGATCTTCGGCGGGGAGCTCAAGGGGTTGACCAAGACCCTGGTCGACAGCCGCAACGAAGCGATGACCCGGCTCGTCGAACAGGCCCGCGCGCGGGGTGCCAACGCGGTCCTGGCGATGCGCTTCGACGTGACCGAGGCCGCCGACCTGGGCACCGAGGTGTGCGCGTACGGCACCGCGGCCGTCATCGCCAGGAGGTAGGACCGTCCGAACGGCCATTACGGCCGGGCCCGCGCCCCGACTAGAACTCTCCTGATGAACGCGTCACGCCGTCGCGCCGAGGCCGACGATGTGCCCCACCTCCAGGAGCCGACATGGGGAACCCGGCGGCGCACGGGCATCCGCCCCTCCAGCCCGAGCCGATCCCGGACCAGGTGCCCGCGCGGGAAGGGCTGCTCGACGTGCCGGGCGCGCGGCTGTGGTTCTGGGACACCGGCGGGGACGGCCCGGCGGTCGTGCTGGTGCACCCCGGCAGCGGGAGCGCCCTGTCGTGGCCCTACCAGCAGCCGGTGTTCGCCCGCGCCGGGTACCGGGTGATCGCCTACTCGCGGCGCGGCCACCACAACTCCACGCCGCCGCGACCGGGCGACCCCGGCGTGGGCGCGGACGACCTGCACGCGCTGGTCGAGCACCTCGGGCTGCGGCGGTTCCACCTGCTCGGCGCGGCGCTGGGCGGCTTCTACGCCACCGACTACGCGCTGCTGCACCCCCGGCGGCTGCTCAGCCTGGTCGTGCTGAGCAGCTTCATGGGCATCTCCGACCCGGAGTACCTGCGGGTGACCGCGCTGCTGCGGCCACCCGGGTTCGGCGACCTGCCGCACGACTTCCGGGAGTTGGGCCCGGCCTACCGCGCGGCGAACGAGGAGGGCACGCGGAGGTGGAAGGAGATCTCCGAGCGCTCACTGGGCGGGCGTTCGGTCGAGCGCCAACTGCTGTCCGGGCCGATCGCCTGGACCCGGCTGGCCACGCTGTCCGTGCGGACGCTGCTCGTCACCGGCGACGCCGACCTCTACCTGCCGCCGCCGATCCTGCGGATGGTCACCGCGCACCTGCCCGACGCCGACGCGCTGGTCTACCCGCAGGTCGGCCACTGCGCGAACTGGGAACGGCCGTCGGACTTCAACCGCGACGTGCTGCGGTTCTGGTCCGGGGCGCGACTCGGACTGCATCCGCACGGGGACGCAGGCGACGTGGACTACGGCTTTCGGGAGTCGTGTCCATCCTCCGTCGCCGCCGACGATCATCGACGGGCACCGACAGGCAGGAAGCACGACGGTGCATGTCCGGCTTGAGTCGTGTCCGAGTCATGCCGCGGTCGTTGCGATCCCGACAAGCACAGGTGCCGACGGATTGCGAATCCCGACCGTTGCGCCTGAGAGTTACACTGGCCGTTCGCCAAATGCACAGAAAGAAGGGGCGATGCCCAGGCAAACACCGGGCGGACAGTTCTGGCACTACTCATCAAGCAACGCCGGCTGAGCATCGAAGAGCTTCTGACGCTGACTGGACCAAACACGGAAAGCCACGGTCACCGGAGCGATCACCGATTCGGGAAGAGTGCATCGGACACTGTCGAGGCCGATCGCGAGGAATGGCTGCGGATTCGCAGTGCACCCGGTGTTCGCGGGCGCGAGTTGACCGAACTCGCAGCATGGATGTACCCGGAATCCGTTCGCGCGCCCGGCGGCCACGTGCTCACCGGGCAGGGGTGGCTGATCGAGAAGCCCGTCGAGTTGGATGCCATTCAACTGGAGTGGGCGGACGACTTCCCGAGCTATGCATTTCCGTCACAGGTTGACGTAAGCGACCTGCTCCCGCTGAACGATCAGGGTGCGCGGTACAGGGACTACAGTCGCGCCGTGCGCGACCTCGTTCGCCCGAGACTGCTTGAGAACCGATTGAGCTATCGGCTGACCTCCATATCCACCAGCCACAACGGTGACCTGCGACTGGGATTCGGACAAACGACCTTCTTTGAAGTTTTCCACCTCAAGCAGATGCTCGCACATGAGTTCAAACGGGCCCGGCTCGTGTCGGGCAGGGCTATCCCGAGAATCGAAGACCTTCCCTTGCGACAGGCGACAGGCGACAGGCGATAGGCGATCCATTCGACCCCGCAAGCCTGCTGATGTCGCCCGGCATCAATACGTTGACCATCCGGCGGCGCGGAGACATCAGGGAGGGCGCTGGCTTCGTTCTCCACGAGCGGGACGGCGGCAAGGTGGCGGATGGCGGCGGGTTGTGCCACACGATGCCCGCCGGTTTCCGAATGTGGCACTACGGCCTGGTCATCGAACCCCTGGAACTCGGCGTGCAACAACTGACCGTGGCCGTCCTGGATGCGCCCGAGTTCGACGAACTGTTTGAAGGCATGGTTGCCGTCAACGATGAAGGGCGGATCATCGGCAAGGGCGATGCCAAGCACATCCCTTTCACATCGGACACCATCGACCGCCTTGAACCTCGCCTGTCCGCGAGCGCCCTCACCTTGCTCCGGCTGGCCTGGAATGATCGTCGAGTGATCCTCGGAAGCTGAAGGACGCCCACGCCCATCGATGGAGTGCCCAACGTGAACGATCTCTGCGCGGCACCTACAACGATCTTGAAGCCGAACGTCTCGCCGTGTTGTCCGCCGTCGCCGTGCTCGACACCGCGGACGAGGCCACTCCCACCGCCCCGGACGACGCAGACGTGGCGCTGCCGGACTTGCTGCCGTACCTCACCGGGAACCTGTCCGACGCACCGGAAGCGTTGCTGCGGCGGCTGTTCGAGGTCACCCACCTCACGGTCGGACTCGCCGACGACGATCACGTGACGATCGACGTCCGGCTACCCGGCGACACGATGCCGGAGATCATCAGCGCGGCGGACCAGATCGGCGAAAAGATCGCCAGAAACCACAAAGCGCCTGGTCACGAGGTACCGGCGCTTGTGTGGATGCGGTAAGTGCCCCCGGGCCGGTTCCGCCAGGACGGGTGACCCGCCGCGCGACCCGGCCGGGCACGCCGCCGGCCGGGTCGCGCGCCCGGGGGTCAGCCCGGGGTGACCGAGGCCAGGTAGCGGTCGGCCGCCTCCGGGTCGTAGAACCACTTCGCCAGGTCGGAGGGGTCGGCGAAGGCGTTGACGAACCGGCCGGCCACGGCGGGCACGTCGCGGGCCGCGCCGAAGATCCGCATGACGTGCTCCGGCGGCGGCTGGAGCATCGCGTTGGTCCACGTCGTCGCGTGCCGGGCGTCGTCCCAGAAGGACTCGAACGTCGCGGTCATCCACTCCTGGTCGAACGGCCGCGCGCCGCGCGCGAGGATGCTGTCCAGGTAGGACGCCGCGCACTTGGCCGCGTTGTTGGAGCCCTGGCCGGTGATCGGGTCGTTGGCCACCACCACGTCGGCCATGCCCAGCACCCGCCCGCCCGACGGCAGGACGCCCACCGGCTCGCGCACCACCGGCGGGTACGCGCCGGTCAGCGTGGCGCGCCCGTCGGTCAGCTCCACCTCCCCGCACCGCTCGTACTCCCACGGCACGTACTCCCGCACCAGGCCGAGCATCCGGCGCAGGTGCTCGGCGGGGCCGGGCCGGTCGTCCCAGCAGTCCAGCGGACCGCCCGGGACGCCCTCGAAGAACAGGATGTCGCACGGCCCGCTGAGGGTAAGGGCGGGGATGACGAACAGCTCGCCGACGCCCGGCACCGCGTTGAACCGCACCACGTGCGAGTCCGGGTGCTCCGGTCGCGGTGCCAGGCCGTGCACGTAGGACACCGACAGGACGCGCTGCGCGGAGGTGTACCGGGAGCGTTCGGCGTCGCGGTTGAACGCCTGCACCAGCTCGCCCTTGCCGGCGGCGACCACGACCAGGTCGTACAGCCGGGTCAGCACGTCCAGGTCGGAGGTGGCGACGCCGTGGTAGACCACCTTGCCGCCGCGGTCCTCCAGCAGTTCCAGCCAGCCGGCCATCTTCACCCGCTGGTCCACCGACTGGGCGTGCTCGTCCAGCCTGGCCCACCAGTCCAGCGCCCGGGACCGGCCGCCGAACTCCTCGGGCCCGGCCACCGACAGGCCGATGCCGGTCACCGCCGGCGCGTGCTCCTCCCACTGGTTCAGGCCCAGCTCGCGCTCGTGCGCGAGGGACGGGCCGAACATGCACTGGGTGGACATCACCCGGCCGGCACGGATCTCCTCCGGTGTCCGCGCCGACATCACCGTGACGTCGTAGCCGTGGGCGAGCAGTCCTAACGCGAGCTGCAACCCCGACTGCCCGGCCCCGACGACGAGCACCTTCCGCATTCCCGCCAACCTCTCCGCATTCAGTCGAGTGGGTCGCTCACGCCGGACCGTAGGACGGGGCGAGCGACATGGTGTGGGTCACCAGGTCCCGCAGCGCCGCGGCCACGGAGGAGCGGTCACGGGCGTCGCAGGTGATCAACGGGACGTCCGGGGACAGCGCCAACGCGTCGCGGACGTCGTCGAGGTCGTGCGCCAGCAGGCCGTCGAACAGGTTCACCGCGACCACGAACGGCAGGTCCGAGTCGTTCTCGAAGTAGTTGATCGCGGCGAAGGACTCGGCGAGCCGGCGGGTGTCGACTAACACCACCGCGCCCAGCGCGCCGCGCGACAGGTCGTCCCACATGAACCAGAACCGCGCCTGCCCCGGCGTGCCGAACAGGAACAGCAGCAGGTCGTCGCTCAGCGCGAGCCGGCCGAAGTCCATCGCGACCGTGGTGGTGACCTTGTCGCTGTCGGGGTCCAGCGGGTCCACGGCCTGGGCCGCCTCGGTCATCCACGCCTCGGTGTTGATCGGCGGCACCTCGGACACCGAGCCCACGAACGTCGTCTTGCCGACCCCGAAACCGCCGGCGACCACGATCTTCGCCGAGATCGTCAGCGGCGCGGCGTCAAACGCGCCTGAGCCCATCCAGAATCCTCTCCAGCAGCGGCAGGTCGTAGTCGTACTCGTGCCCGGTCGGGTGGACGTACACGAGGTCCTGGCCGATCAGGTCGCTGAGCAGCACCCGGATCACGCCGAGCGGGATGTCCAGGTGCGCGGACAGCTCCGCCACCGACGTGCGCTGCCGGGCCTGCTCGTAGAGGGCCTGGGCCTCGGGCATGAGCAGGGCGCCCGCCTGCGGGTCGTAGCGCGGCACCGACACCAGCGTCTCGACCAGCAGCAGGTGCCGTGGACGTGTTCGGCCGCGGGTGATGGCATACGGGCGGACCCGGGTGCTGCGCATCGTGGGGGTGGAACCGGTCGCCACTGCGTTCGTCCTCCTTCCGCTCTCACGCACCGGGTCGCCGGGCGGTCACCGTGCGCCGCATGTCGGCCCGCCGCTGCGGGGTCAGCGCGTGACCGGCGTTGTCGACGAACTTGGTCATCTCGTAGCCGATGACCTTCATGTCGCAGCCCGGCGCGGTCAGCACGCCGAGCCCGGCGTCGTCGCCGATGTCCATGAACAGGAAGTAGCCGTCGGTGAGCCGGACGACGATCTGCTCGCAGGTGCCCTTGTGGAACATCGCGGCGGCGGCGCGCGCGAGGTTCAGCATCCCGCTGGAGATCGCGGCGAGCTGCTCGGCCGCGTCCTGCCCGACCGAGTCCGAGGCGACCAGCGACAGCCCGTCGGCGGACAGGATCAGCGCGTGCGTCACGCCGTGCACGCGCTGGACGAACTCGTTGATCAGCCACCTGAAGTCCGACGCCGGGGCAGCGTGGTGGTCGGTCGTCACTCGGTCGGTTCCTCGCGCTGCTCGTCGGGGCGCTGGTCGTCGGAGTGGAGGTCGCCCGCCCTGGGACCGCCTGCCCGGAGGTCACCGGCACGGAGATCACCGGCACGGAGGTCCCCGGTCCGCGAGCCGCCGGCCGGCGGTCCGCCGAAACCGTGGTCGCCGAAGGCGAAGTCCTCGAAGCCCTGGTCTTCGAGCCGGTGGCCGCCGGGGCGGTCGACGTCGAAGCCGGGTTCGTCCAACAGGGTGCCCCGGGCCGCCCGCTCGCCCTCGTCCAGCGCGGTCAGGTCGGCGAAGACGTCCCGGCCGCCCTCCGGTTCGCGCGGGCCGGGGGTCGACGGCACGGTGCCGCGCAGGCTGGTGGGCACCCGGCGGGGCAGTCCCTTGTCCGTCAGGCCGGCCACCCTGGGCGGGCCGGGCGCGAGCGGACGGGTCTCGATGTGGGCGGGCGGGTCGACGGGGATGCTCCGGGTGGGTTCGGGACGGCGGGCGAAGGAGACGTGCGGCGCCTCGCGCACCAGTCCGGCGGGCAGCAGGACGCAGGCGATCGTGCCGTGCGGGACGCGGCCGTCCAGCCAGACCCGCAGGCCGTGCTTGTCGGCGAGCCGGCGCACCACGGCCAGTCCCATGTGGCCGACCGCGGCGCGGTCCAGGACGGGCGCGGCGGAGAGCCGGTCGTTCAGCTCGGCCAGCCGTTCCGCCGGCAGGCCGATGCCGATGTCCTCGACCCGGAGCAGGACGCTGCCCTGCTCGGTGACGTGGGCGCTGACGGTGACCGTGGAGTGCGGCGGGGACTGCGCGGTGGCGTTGTCCAGCAGTTCGGTGAGCAGCCGGCCGACGTCGTCGGCGGCGAGCCCGACGACGGCCAGCGGCGCGACCCGCCCGATCTCCACCCTCGGGTACTGCTCGATGGCTGACAGGGCGGCGCGGACGACGTCGACCAGGGAGGAGTTCTCCCCGGCGGCGGCGCTCGCCTCCTCGCCGGCCAGGACGCGCAGGTTCTCGGCGTTGCGGCGCAGCCGGGTGGCCAGGTGGTCGAGCTTGTAGAGCCGGGCCAGGGCGTCCGGGTCCTGCTCGTCGGCCTCCATCCGCTCCAGCTCGGCGAGCAGCGAGTCCACCAGGTTGAGGTCGCGCAGCGCGATGCCGGCGAACACGTCGGAGAGCACGTCGCGGGGTGCGACGGGCGGCCGGATCGGCTCCGCCGGCGGCTTCGGGTCGGTCGGGACGGCCGGACCGCGCCGGGGTTCGAGGAACTCCAAGACGGTGTCCCGCGCCTGGTCCAGCAACGATCTCGCACCGTGCTTGCGGTACTGGTCCACCAGTGACCGCATTCGGCTCACCACAGGCACTCCGCGGGGACGGCTTCGGTCGACACCGCGTCAACCTTAGTCACGCTCAGGTTATGGTCAAGACTCTGGGTAACCCCGCACGCACGCACAGGCGCGCAACGTGACGCCACAACGCCCCATTCGTCACTCAAAGCCACTATCGACAAACGCTGAGTTACGAGCCCGTCGCGCCGCCACAACCGGGTGACCAGGCGCGTCGCGGGCGGGCAGTCCACTCCGGAGCACCCCGCCGCGCGAGGCCGCCGCCGAACCCTCCCGTCCGCAAGATCCTCTCGCCGGCGGCGGGAGTTCATCCGATCCGGGGACGCGCCGGGCGGTTTCGTCAGGGGCCGGGCGGCGGTCGGCGACACCGCCGCCCGGTCCGGTTCACAGGGCCAGGCGCGGCCAGGAACCGGTGTCCCGCAGCAGTTGCCGGTCGTGGGTGGCGATCACGACGGCGGCCGGGGTGGTGCCGAGCGCGGCGGTCAGCTCGTCGACCAGCGCGGCCGACAGGTGGTTGGTCGGCTCGTCCAGCAGCAGCACGTGCGGGAGGTCGGCCAGCACCAGCGCCAGGTCAAGCCGGCGGCGCGCGCCCACCGACAGCTCGGCCACCGGCCGGTGCAGGTCGAGCCGGTCCAGCAGACCCAGCTCGGCCAGCCCCGGCGCGGCCGGGCCGGACCGGGCGCGGCGCTCCTCGTAGCACTCCGCCGCGCTGCGCCGGCCCGGCGGCTCGGGCTCCTGGCCCAGCCGGCGGACCCGGACCGCGCGGGCCCGCGCGAGTCCGCCCGTGCTCGGCGGCAGCTCCCCCGCCAGCACCGCCAGCAGCGTCGACTTGCCCGCGCCGTTGGGGCCGGTGACCACCAGCCGGTCGCCCGAGTCCAGCGCCAGGTCGACCGGGCGGGCCAGCCGGCCGGACGCGGTCACGCCGTCGGCGCGCAGCAGGGTCGCGCCCCGGTGCGCGGGCAGCTCGGGCATGGTGAACCGGGTCGGCGGCGGCGGGACCGCGACCACGTGCGCGGCCAGGTCCTCCTGCCGCCGGTGCACCGCGCGGACCAGGCCGGGGGCGCGGGTGGCGCGGGTGTGCCTGCCGTGGCCCTTGCCGGGCCGCCAGCTGTCGCGCAACCGGTTCTGCGCCGCGGACAGGTCGTCGGCCAGCCGCTGCCGCTCGGCGACCTGCTCGGCGTGCAGCGCCTCCCACCGGGCGCGCTCGGACCGGCGGGCCTCGACGTAGCCGGCGTAGCCGCCGCCGTACCCGCGCGGCCGGCCGTCGCTGGACGGGTCGAGGTCGAGCACGGTGGTCGCCACGTCGGCCAGCAGCGCCCGGTCGTGGCTGACCAGGACGATCACGCCGGGGTGCGCGCGCAGCCGCTCGGTGAGGTGGGCGAGCCCGGACGCGTCGAGGTGGTTGGTCGGCTCGTCCAGCAGCAGCACGTGGTGCCCCGCACCGAGCAGGCAGGCCAGCCGCACCCGGTGCCGCTGCCCGACCGAGAGCGTGCCGAGCGGGCGGGCGCGGTCGGCCACGGCGTCCAGCGCCGCCAGCGAGACCTCGACCCGGCGGTCCGCGTCCCAGGCGTCCAGCGCCTCGACCTCGGCGAGCGCGGCGGCGTAGGCGTCGGCCGCGCCCGGCCGGTCGTCGGCGAGGTCCGCCGCGGCGCGTTCCAGCCGGGACAGGGCGGCGCGCACGGCGGCCAGTTCGAGGTCGACCAGCGCGCCGACGGTGGCCTCGGGGCCGAGCGGGATCTGCTGGTCGGCGACGCCCAGCGAGCCCGTGCGGTGCACTTCGCCCCGGTCGACGGGCAGGTCGCCGGCGAGCACCCGGAGCAGGGTGGTCTTGCCGCGACCGTTCTCGCCGACCACGGCGACCCGGTCACCGCGCGCGGCGACGAGGTCGACCCCGGCGAGCACCGGCCGGCCGCCGAACGAGACGTGGACGTCGGACAGGCGGACGTGCGCCGCCCGCGCAGGGGCGAGCGAAAGATCGGACGACATGGGGAACTGCCTCCAGCGAGAGGTGATGCGCAGAAAGGACGAGGTCGGCACCGCGACCCGCGGTACCGGTGGAGGCGTCGTCCCTCAGAGGTAGAACTGCTCGTGCATCACGCCGACCACGGTAGGCCGGCAGCGGCCGGGGGTCATCCGAATTTCGCCGGCCCGGCGTGAACTCGCACTCCCCCGCGTTCGGCGGCGACGGGCGGTCGGTGCGGCAGGGGTGCCGGCGGACCTGGAGTTCGGCCCGTGGACACCGTCGGGCTGGTGGTCGTCGGCGGGGTTTCGGCGCCGCTGCTCGGGTTCCCGCTGCGCGCCTGTCGCACGCTCCCGCGCGGGCAGTGGCAGCGGTGGGCGGGGGTCACCAGCCGGTGGTGACGTCCAGCAGGGCGTCGATCAGCGCGCCCTGCCACCACGCTTGGTCGTGACCACCGCTGTATTCCACTGTGGACACCCGGTGACCGTTGGCCGACAGGGCTTTTCGCACCCGGTCGACGATCGGGGGCATCCCCCACTCCTGATTGCCGACCTGGAGCACGAACCGCAGTGGGCGGGAGGCTCGCGGGCAGTGGGCAAGCCACCCGGTGCCCGTGTCGCCCCCGGGCCACCAGAAGGACGCCGACTGGGCCACGACGGTGCCGAAGCGGTCGGGGCGGGACAGGGCCGCGTGGGCGGCGGCCAGGCCGCCGAAGCTCTGCCCCGCCACGATCGTGCGGTCGGGGTCGGCCGGGAGGCCCAACCGGTCCAGGACCGAGACCAGGTGGTCCGGGTACGCCGGGTCGCAGGTCAGGTCGGCGGTCCGGCCCGCAGCGGACGGGCCGACCATGACCGTCTTCAGGGGCGGCAGGCGGCCGGCGGCGGTCAGGGCGTCAAGGGTCGGCGCGACGGGGTGTTCCCGGGCCCACACGTCACCGTCGAGCAGGACCAGCACCGGGCCCCCGGCCGGGCCGTGCGCCGGAGCCCCGCCGTGCACCCAGACCGGCCGGTCACCGGGCAGTTCGCGCGGCGGCGGCACGGCGGCGTCCACCCAGAACCGGGCGGGGGCGGCGTCCAGCTCGGCGACGGAGAAGGTCCGACCGGTGTGCCGGCCGTGCAGCGGCGTGCGGTTGAACGGGTCGGGTTCGGCGTGGCGCAGCAGTTCGTCGCGGTGGTGCCGGCCGGTCAGCGCGGGCGGTGCGGCCAGCGGGGCCGGCACGTAGGAGCACCGCCAGTCGGCGCGCAGCCGGAACGTCGCGTGCCAGACGTCCGTGCCGGGCAGGCGGGCCGGCGAGGTCGCCGCCAGGTCGTCGTAGTCGGTGAACTTGTTGGCGTGCAACACCACGGCGTGCGCCGGGCGGCCCTCCACCGGGCGGTCGCGCCACAGGAACGTCACCGCGCGGTGGTCGGGGTCCCCGAGCGGGTCCGGCTCGACCACGGGCGTGCCGACCTCGGCGACCCGCTGCCAGAACCGTCCGGTCCGACCCGGGCGCACCGCCTCGACGAACCGGGACGGCACCGCCGTGACCGGTTCGGTCCGGGCGAACTCCGGCCGCCGGACCGTCGGACGGGAGGCGGGATCCCGGGGTGCGCCTGCGGGGTCGGACTGTCCTGTCACGACGGACGACCCTACCGAGCGGGACGCCGCCGATCGGGCGGGAGCCGGCGGACCGACGTCGCGGGGGCGCGCCGGAGTGGAATTGATTCCATCTCGCGACGCATTCCGCAAACCGGCGGAATGTGCCCGGACGAAACCTCGGCCGACCCCTTCTTTACAGCTTCAGCCTGATGGCCTATCGCAGGCACAACCATTCAGCCCCTAACGTGATGACCGTACGGCGGATGGCCCACCGGTGGCCGTCCGAAGGCCAATACCCCTCTTTCCCCGAGGAATTCCCGTTTCCCCCGGCGCACTCCCCGAAGGAATGACCGACCATGAATCGCTTCCGCACGTCCCTGGCCGTCGTCGCCGTCGCTGTCGCGGCACTGGCCACGACCGTGGTGCTCGACCAGAACAACGTCAGCGCGGCCCAACCCGCGTCCACCGACCAGGGGGTCTCCCACCTGCACGCCCAGGTCGACCTGCCGCCCGGCGCCTGGACCGACACCCCGCTGACCGTCACGCTGCCCTTCTCCGGCACCTACGAACTCGACGCGGACGTCCGCGGGCGGCTGTCCGGCACCCCCTCGTTCAACTCCTACATCACCGCGCGGCTGTGGAACGTCACCACCAACTCGGCCGTCCCGGAGAGCGAGCGGCTGATCTACCAGATCATCGACCACAACGTGGGCGACGCGCTGACCGGCGGGAACCAGACCGCGCCGATCAGCGAGCTGGTGCACGTCGGCGGACCCTCGACGATCAGGCTGCAAGCCCGCCGGGTCGACGCGGTCGGTACGGCGAGCATCGCGCAGATCTACTCCGACGGCGCCGGCTACACCTCGCTGCGGTTCGACCGGGTCGCACCCTGACCGCCCTCCCGTGAGGACGTCCCGGTCGTCCTCGGCGCGACCGGGACGGCGGGGGTCGGGCAGTGGGCGTCCGCCCGCTGCCCGACCCCCGTCCCGCCCGTCGCGCCGGGGCGGCCATCACGCGTTCCGGCGGCGGCGCGCGTGGTAGGCGACGGCGAACGCGAGCGCGGCGGCGACGATCAGTCCGGCGAACACCGGGTGCATGTCCTTGGAAAGGCTCTGCGCGCGTTCCGGACCGATTCCCCAAAGGGCCAGTGGAATGGCGTAGGCCGCGCCGAGCGCACCGGCCCACGGGCGCAGTGGTCGGAGCCGGGAGTTCCGCAGGACCCCGATCAGCACGATCGCGACCGGGACGACGGCGACCATCGCGAATTGGCCGATGATGAACACCGGAACGGTCCAGGCCGCGATGACGACGGGCCGCGAACCGGCCCGGCCGGAATCGGTGCCGCCGGAATCTGGGCAGCCGGAATCTGGGCCGCCGGAATCTGGGCCGCCGGAATGGGCGCGAGCGGAATCGGTGTGGTCGGGCACGGTGGTGCGCACTTGTCTCTCCTCTGGGCGTTCGGTGTCGTGGACCGGTCAGCGGTGGCAGTCGCGGGCCTCGGCGGTGGTCTTGAGGTCCTTCAGCCACGCCTTGAGCCCCTCGCCGAGGAAGTGGACCGAGGTGGGCACGTCGGCCTCGACCTGGGCGCCGGTCCAGGTCTCCTCGGTGCGCACCAGGACACCGCCCGGGACCTTGGTGAAGTTCCAGACGTGCACGCCCCGGTCGATGGTCAGCCCCTCGCCGATCGCGGGCCCGGTCCAGCGGATGCACTTGTCGCGCTGGATCTGCTGCACGGTGGAGGTGATGACCAGGGTGGTGGCCGGGGTCGTCGCGGTGGGCGGCACCGGGGTGGTCCAGCGGAACTGCGAGCGGGCCCGCAGCGCGCCGTGGTCCAGGCGCTCGGCGGTGGCGACCGGCGGCTGCCAGGACGGCCAGCCCTCGACGTCGGTCTGGAGGTCCCAGATCGTGTGCGAGGACGCCTTGATGAACGCCTCGGTGCGGTACCGGATCTTGGCGGCCGGGTCGACGCCCTCGCCCCGGCAGGTCAGCGGGGCGGTGTCACCGGTCACCCGCTGGACCGTCACGCCGTCCTGCTCGGCGGCGGCCTGGGCGGGGGCGGCCCCGAGCAGGCCCGCGACCAGCGGGACCGCGACCAGGGCGGCGCGCGCCCCGGACCGGCTGCGGGCGGTGGCGCGGGCCTGGCGATCGGACGAGGTGGTCGGGTCGAGGTCGGTCATGGTCCTTCTCCTTGTTCGACGGTCGCGGTCCCGGTCGGCCGCTCTCGGACGACTCCACGATGTCGCGGGACGGCCGCCGTTCGCGTCGGTGGACATCACCTACGCGCCGGCCGCCCGGGTGAGGCGGCGCGCCGGTCTCGGCGTGACGCGCGCCACTCTCGCGGGCGGCGTACTGGCGGAACGGGGTCGTTCGCGTCGGCGGTCGTCGCCGAACCACTGGATCCGATCTCCGAAGTCCGCAATGATCGGGCCCACATGGACGGGTTGCTCGGGCGGCGGGACGAGACGTCGCGGCTTCAGGTGCTGCTGGACGACGCGAGGCAGTCCCGGGGTGGTGCGGTGGTGGTGCTCGGCGAACCGGGCATCGGCAAGAGCGCGCTCCTGGACCACCTGGCGGACTCCGCCGCCGATTTCCTCGTCGTGCGGGCCTCCGGTGCCGAGTTCGAGACCGAGCTGCCCTACTCCGCGCTGCACCAGCTGTGCGTTCCGGTGCTGGAGCACCTGGACGCGCTCCCACCACGGCACCGCGACGCGCTGCGGGTCGCGTTCGGTTTGGAGACCGGCACGCCCGACCCGTTCCTGGCCGGCGCCGCGACGCTGGGCCTGCTGCTGGAGCACGACCGCCCGCTGCTGTGCCTGGTCGACGACGCGCAGTGGCTGGACCGCGCGTCGGCCCGCGCGCTGGCGTTCGTCGCCCGCCGGGTGACCGCCGAGCGGGTCGCCGTGGTGTTCGCCGCCCGGGAGAGCCCGGCCGAGCTGCACCACCTGCCCCGCACGGACATCCGGCCGCTCGGCGAGCCCGAGGGCCGCGCGCTGCTGGCCCGCGAGATCCGCGCGCCACTGGACGAACGGGTCCGCGACCGGGTCCTCGCCGAAGCCCGGGGCAACCCGCTGGCGCTGGTGGAACTGGCCCGCACGGCCGGGTTGAGCGGGCTGGCCGGCGGCTTCGACCTGCCCGCCCCGGCCGCCGCCGAACGCAGCTTCCAAGCCCGCCTGGAGGGGTTGCCGGCCGACGTGCGGCTGCTGCTGACGGTGGCCGCCGCCGAGCCGGTGGGCGATCCCGGCCTGCTGTGGCGGGCGGCGGCGCTGCTGGGCGTCGAGTCGGCGGCCGGGCGGGACGTGCCGCTGGTCGAGTTCGGCACCAGGGTCCGGTTCGTGCACCCGCTGGCCCGCTCGGCGGTCTACCGGGCGGCGTCCGAATCGGACCTGAGGCTCGCGCACGGCGCTCTCGCGCGGGTCGGCGACCCCCTGGCCGATCCGGACCGGGTCGCCTGGCACCGCGCGCTGGCCGTGGTCGGCCCGGACGAGGACGTGGCCGCCGACCTGGCCGATTCGGCGTCCCGGGCGCAGGCCCGAGGCGGCGTGGCCGCCGCGGCGGCGTTCCTGGAGCGCTCCGCCGCGCTCACGCTCGAACCGGGCCTGCGGGTGGACCGGGTGCTGGCGGCGGCCGAGGCGAAGCTGTCCGCCGGGGACTTCGACGCCTCCGCCGGGTTGCTCTCGACCCTGCGGCCCGACGACCCGCGCGTCGACCTGCTGCGCGGCCGGATCTCGTTCGCCCGCTTCCGGGGCGAGGACCTGCCCACCGAGCACCTGCTGCGGGCCGCCGGGAAGCTGGCGGACAAGGAGCCCGCCGACGCGCGGGCCACCTACGTGGACGCCGTCGAGATGAGCATCGTGACCGGCGGCCTGGCCGCCGTGGTCGACGCCGCGCGGGCCGCGCCGCCCGCGCCCGGCCTGCCCGGCAGCGCCGACGCCCTCCTGGACGGCGTGGTCGCCCTGGCCGATCGCGGCCACCGGGCCGCCGCCGAGTTCCTCCGGCCGGTGCTGGCCGACCGCGACGACGAGGCGTGGACCCGGTGGCCCACGCTCGGGTTCATGCTCGCCATCGAGTTCTGGGACATCGACGCCATGCGCGGCATCGCGGCCCGCGCCACCGCCGCCGGCCGCGAGTCCGGCTCGTTCCACCTGCTGCCGATCGGGCTGGCCATGCTCGCCACGGCCACCGCGCACCTGGGCGAGTTCGGCGCGGCCAAGGAGATGGTGTCCGAGGAGGAGGCGATCGCGGAGGCCACCGGGGCGGCCCCGCTGGTCTACCCCCGGCTGCACCTGGCCGCGCTGCACGGCCGGCGCGCGCCGGCCGAGGAGCTGTTCGCCCAGGTCGGCCCGCACATGACCCTCAGCGTCCAGTACGCGACCTCCGTGCTGGACAACGGCCTCGCCGACTACCCCGGCGCGCTGCGCGCCGCCCAGCGGGCGGTGGCGACCGGCGACCTCGGGCTGTCCGGCCTGGCCCTGCCCGAACTGGTCGAAGCCGCGGTGCGCTGCGGGGAGCAGGACGAGGCACGTGCCGCGCTCGCGACCTTGACCGACCGCACGAGCGCCGGCGGCCACCCGGTCGGGCGGGGCGTCGAAGCCTACGCACGGGCGCTGGTGACCGACGACGAGGACGCCTACCGCGAGGCCGTCACGCTGCTGGACGCCGGGCCGGCGGCGGTCTGGCGGGGCCGCGCCCACCTGGTGCACGGCGAGTGGCTGCGCCGCCAGGGACGCCGCCGCGACGCCCGCACCGCGCTGCGCCACGCGTACGACCTGCTGTCCGCGCTCGGCGCGGAAGCCTTCGCGGCACGGGCGGCGAACGAGCTGCGGGCGACCGGCGAACGCGCCCGCAGCCGTTCCACGCCGACCTCCGACGCGCTGACCGTGCAGGAGGTGCACATCGCCCGCCTGGTCGCCGACGGGGCCACCTCCAAGGAGGTCGCCGCCAAGCTGTTCCTCAGCCCCCGCACGGTCGACGCCCACCTGCGCAACATCTTCCGCAAGCTCGCCATCACCTCGCGGCGGCAGCTGCGCGACCTGCCAGCCATCCGCTAGCTGTACTGCCCTGTGAGGTTGGGAGCGCGGCCGGCGGGTGGTGGGTCGTCGAGTGCGGTGGGCCGGGGTGGTGATTGTCGGTGTGCGGCCGTCGGGGCATCGCTTCGCGACGCTCGGTTTCCGGGGTGCGGGGACGGGTGTGGGCCCATTCGTCGGGCAGCGTGCGGGTGAACCGTTCGACCTTGTCGTTGGTCCGGGGCCGGGCGGGGGTGGTCGTCCACCGCGTTGTGCGGGTGGGGGTGGCCCAGGTCCGGTCGGCCGCCGACGGTGCAGACCCGGGCGGGGTCGACGGTGCGTCGGCGTGGAACACGAGGGCCTCCGTGGCCGGTGCAGACGCCGCAATCCACACCGAACCCGGAGGCCCTCCCTCATTCCAGGATCATCCGACTACGTGTCCCCACGTCCACAACCCCCTCGGGCAGTACACCTGGCCCGGCGGCGGCGCGGTCAGAGGCCGCTGGTGTAGAGCAGGCGGTTGGGGCTGGTCTTGGACACCTGGAGAACGTCCTTTGTGGACTGACCGGCCAGCCAGAAGGCGGTGTCCTCGGGGTCCGCGGTCGGGTTCGTCGCCAGGTGCAGGGCCGCCACGCCGGCCACGTGCGGGGCCGCCATCGACGTACCGTTGAGCGCGACGCTGCCGCCGCCGAGCCGGGCCGAGGTGATCGCCTTGCCCGGCGCGTAGAGCCACAGGCACGGGCCGAAGTTGGAGAAGTCGGTTTCCCGGTCGGCCTGGTCGGTCGCGCCGACGGTCACCGCGCGCTCCGCGCTGGCCGGGGAGATGCCGCACGCGTCGACGGCGTCGTTGCCGGCCGCCACGACGGGGAGCACGCCCTTGCGCGACAGGCCGTCCACAGCGGCGTTGAGGGCCTCGGAACGGCCGCCGCCGAGCGAACCGTTGAGGACGGCGGGTCCGGCGGCGTTGGCGGCCACCCACTCGATGCCGGCGATGATCCCGGAGTTCGTGCCCTGGCCGTCGCAGCCCAGCACCCGCACACCGACCAGGGAGACCTTGCGCGCCACGCCGAAGGTCGCGCCGCCCACGGTGCCGGCGACGTGCGTGCCGTGGCCGTGGCAGTCCGCGCCCGCCCGGCCGTCGCGCACCGCGTCGTAGCCCGCCACCGCGCGCCCGCCGAACTCGATGTGGCCGTAGTCGATGCCGGTGTCGAGGATGTAGGCGGTGACGCCCTCGCCGGTGCCGCGCACGGTGAACCGGTCGTCCAGCGGCAGCGTGCGCTGGTCGATCCGGTCGAGCCCCCAGCTGGGGACGCTCGCCCGCGTGGCGGTGACGACGGAGTCCTCCTCCACCGACGCGACGGCGGGCAGCTTGCGCACCGCCTCCAGCTGGAGCGGGTCGAGCGGGGCGGCGAAGCCCCGGAACACCTCGCTGTAGGTGAACTTCGGGGCGACCCCGAGGACCTGGCCGGCGGCGACCGCCGGGTCCTCGCCCGGTTTGAGGGAGACGATGTACTCGCCGGGGATCGGGACGGCCGCGCGGATCAGCGGGGCGGGCCGGTCCGGGGTGTCGGCGGCCGCGCCCGGCGTGGCGCACGCGAAGGGGAGCAGCACCGTCGCGGCGATGGCGGCCCGCGTGAGCTTGCGCATTCGATACCCCGTTTCCGTCCACGCGTGCTCCGCCCGCGGCGGAGCGATCGCGGCGATCCGTCCCGTCGTTCTCCCTTCGACGGGCCGAAAAGCCGGCTTGAGCCGATTCACCCGGCGCAGCGACGGCGCACAACCCCGGTGTGGGGCGGGGTTGCCACGTCCGGGTCGACCGGGCGGCGACGGTGACGCACGGCGACGTGCCGACCCGCCACGGCGCGTGGCGGGTCGGCCGCTTTGGTCGGACGGTTACCGGGCCACCGGTCGCCACTCCCCCGCCGGACCGACGCCTCCCGCCCCGACCGCGACCGGCTGGTCGCCGGGTGCGGGGTAGTCGCAGGATGCGAAGTGCCCGCCGGGTGCGGAGTTCTCGCCGGGTGCGGAGTTCTCGCCGGGGAAGGGGCTCGTGCCGACCACCAGCGGCAGCGCCCGCAGCAGCCGGGCCCGTTTCGCGGAAGCCGACCCGGGCACCCCGAAGATGCGGTGGAAGATCCGCCAGGTCGATTCGGTGATGCACTCGCCGATGGTGCCGATCAGGTTCTCGAAGAGTCGGGCCACCGCGTCCGCCGAGAGCGGTTCGAGCAGGATCCGGGTGCTGTTCGGCTGCGCCAGGCCCCAGTGCGGGAAGCTGCGGTGGAAGTTCTCGTTGGCGCAGGCCACCACCAGCAGCATCCCGGACTGGCTGCACGAGCCCAGGCGTTCGAAGAAACCCCGGGTCGCGTCGTCGGCCAGGTGCAGGTCGTCCACCGCGATGATGACGGGCTGCCTGAGCGCGAGCCGGTGCACGACGTCCTCGGGCCCCGTCCCGTCCGGCTCGTCGCGGTCGGCCGGCACGGGCGCGCCGGCGTGGCCCACCTCGTGCTGCAACGAGCGCAGTTGGCCGACCACGGCCGCCGGGTCGATGCTCACCGACCGGCTCACCCGGTAGCGCACGATCAGCGGTGCCGCGCGGCCGGTCTCCTCCAGCAGCCGGCAGAACTCCATCAGCAGCCGGCTCTTGCCGGTCCCGTGGCCGCCGAGGATGGTCACCAGGTGCGGGACGCTGCGGCGCTCGACCCGCTCGAACATCCGCCGCAGGATCTCCATCTCGTGCTCGCGGTCCATGAACGGCCTGGTGTCGACCGGGTACTCCGCCGAGGGGGCTTCCGCGACCCAGTACGGCAGTTCGTCGCCGGCGGCGGCCAGGTAGGACACCTGGTCGGCGGTCAGCGACCGGGTCCGGTCCGAGACCCAGATCATGCCCACCGGCACCTGCGGGAAGATCTCCCAGCACTGGTCCAGCAGCGTCCCGTTGGCCGACACCCGGTTGCGCCGGGGCGAGGAGTCGGCGTGGCGCTGGAGGTCGCCGGTCGCCACCATGGCCCGGATGGTGAGCCCGTGCTCGTTCTCGTCGGACACGTCGAGGCTGTCGCGCAGCAGCAGGGCCAGCCGCGTGGCCTCCGCGGCGCTCTCCCGGGGGTCGTCCAGGTCGAACAGGGCGATCGTCGCGGAGCCCACGGACGCCAGGATCTCGCCGCCCCGGCACTCCACGCCCGAGCGGACCAGGGTGTGGATCCCGTCGAGCAGTTCGTCCACGCCGACCGGGTGCGCGGTGCGCGCGCCGGCCCCGACGTGCGCCCGGACGATCATCACGGTCGCCTCGTGCCGGTGCGGGAGCGCCTGGGCGGGCACGGTGACGTCGAGCCGGCTCGGCGCGGTCAGCAGGTCCGGCACGATCTCGGGGGTGGGGGTGGGGGTTGGGGTCGGAGTGGGGGCGGGTTCAGGGGTGGGATCGGCGGCGCGCCACGACACCGGGAGGGCGGCCCGGGCGGGGCCGTCGTCGGCCACCGGGCAGGACTCGTTGAGCGTCGGGTCGTGCGACAGGATCCGCTGCTGGAGTTCGCGCAGCCACGGGCCGGGCACCAGGCCGAACTCGTCGACGAGTTCGACGTGCGTGCGGCTGTAGACGTTGAGCGCCTCGGTCTGCCGGCCGGAGCGGTAGAGGGCCAGCATCAGCAGTCCCCGGGCCCGTTCCCGCAGCGGTTCGGTCTCCACCATCTTCTCGATGCCGCCGATCACCTCGCGGTGCCGGCCGCACTCGATCTCGGCCTCGAAGTACAGCTCCTGCGCGTCGGTCCGGGAGTTCTCCACGATGGTCGACTCCGGCCAGACCACGCCGACCTCGGCGAGGTCGGCCAGCACGTCGCCGCGCCACAGGTCCAGCGCGTCGCGCAGGATCGCGGCGGCCTCCGCCGGGGAGCCGTTGGCCATCCTCTTGCGGCCGAGTTCGAGCCGGCGGTAGAAGACGTGGACGTCGACCATGTCCTCGTCGACGTTGAGCAGGTAGCCCGGCGACTGGGTGACCAGCGCGGGCACCGCGCCGTCCCGCGCGCGCAGCCTGCTCAGCACCGAGCGCAGCGACCAGACGGAATTCTGCAGGATCTTGCGCGCGGTGGCCGGCGGGGTATCTCCGGACCAGAGCGAATCGACCAGCCGACTGGCGGCGACGACCTGGTTCGGTTCGAGCAGCAGGCGGCCCAGCAGAGCGCGCTGTTTCACACCGCCGAGGATCGCCCGCTCATCGTCCCGGACGACCTCTAACGGGCCCAGGATTCGAAATTTTATCATGATTTCTCCCCCAAGTATTCATGATTGACGATTCAGTCTCGGAGTGCACGTCCCCGGTTCCGGACAGCGCTGCCCGGGACCATTGCGAGCCGACGATTCGCATTCGAGCCCCGCGGCCGTGCCGGACGGACATCCGGCCCGGTCACTGTCCGGCGGCGATCCGCCGGTCGACCGGGGTCCACCGGTCGACCGGGGTCCACCGGTCGACCGGGGTCCGCTCGGACCCGGCTGGAGCCACCGCCGCCCGGGTCGCCCCACGTCACGGAGTGGAGGCCCGTTCCGGGACCACCGGTGGCGGGCGGTGTTACGGCGACGAGCGTGACGCCCTGGCGCAACCCGTGGGCCACGCCGGTCGCGACCGCACCGCGAGTTCCGGCGCACCGGAATGCGTCCCGCGAAATGCGGAAATCGTCCGACCAGGTCGTGTCGAACCCACGTACTCACCCCCAGAGCACACCGACGACGTGCCAACGACCACGTTCCCGCCGACCTCACCGCCGACGCGGCCCCCGTGCCGCGGACGGATCAGGACAGCGGTCTCGGTCGTGCCCACGAGGAGAAAGAAACTCCCCGAAGTCACGACGACGAAAAATCGCCGAACACCGGGAGCGGAGTCAACCCGCGGAGTCCACCCAGACCACCTCATTCGGACCATACCAGCTGTTTTCCGACAACGGCAACCGCCCATTCAGTCGGATCGATTGCCCGGACAATCAGGGGGAACCGGTTGCCGCGCTCCGATCCAACCAGACCTTCCACTCCGCGCGGCCGGGTTGTCCAGGAGTGGGTACGGCTTCGGTGATCTTCCCATTGGCGGATCCGATACCGGGGTCACCGGCCGGCGGGTCCGGCCACGACGTCGCGCAGCGTGGTCGCGGCGAGCAGTTCGCGGGTGTAGGCGTGCCGGGGGCGGTCGAAGACCTCGTCCACCGGCCCGGTCTCCACGATCTCGCCGCCGGTCATCACCGCGACCCGGTCGCTCACGTGCCGGACCACGCCCAGGTCGTGGGAGATGAACAGCAGCGCCGCGCCGGTCTCGTGCCGCAGGTCCAGCAGGAGGTCGAGGATCTGGGCCTGCACCGAGACGTCGAGCGCCGAGACCGGTTCGTCGCAGACCAGCACGTCCGGCTCGGTGGCCAGGGCGCGGGCCACCGACACCCGCTGGCGCTGGCCGCCGGACAGCTCGCGGGGGCGGCGGCCCAGCAGCGCGTGGGACAGGCCGACCTGGTCCAGCAGTTCGGCGACCCGGGCCCGGCGGTCCCGCCCGCGCCGGCCGGTGCGGGCCACCGCCTCGGCGACGATCCGCTCCACGGTGTACCGGGGGTCGAACGAGCCCAGCGGATCCTGGTGGACGGTCTGGATCCGGGTGCGGCGGGCCCGGCGGGCGCGTTCGGGCAGGCCGCTCCACGGCTCGCCCAGGAAGCGGACGTCGCCCTCGTCCGGGGTCACCAGGCCGAGCGCGATGCGGGCGGCGGTGGTCTTGCCGGAGCCGGATTCGCCCACCAGCCCGAGGGTCTCGCCGCGGCGCAACGTGAACGACACGTCCTTCACCGCGTCGTACCACGTCCGGTCGGGGGCCTGGAAGCGCTTGGTGATGCCGGTGACCTCGACGAGGGGTTCGCCGACCACCGGAGCGGGGGCGACGGGGTGGTCGACCGGGTCGGCCTCGGCGGGCGCGGGGTACCAGCAGCGGGGGCCGGCCGCCGGCGGTTCGGGCAGCCCGGCGCGGCAGCGGTCGTCGGCACGGGGGCAGCGGGTGGCGTAGGGGCAGCCGTCCGGGCCGGGCGCGGGGTTGGCCGACGGGGTGGCCGACAGGCGGACGCCGCGCGGGCGGGTGCCGGGGACGGCCGCGATCAACGCCTGGGTGTAGGGGTGGCGGGGGTCTTCGAGGACGTCGCGCACGGGGCCGTGCTCCACGACCACGCCGCCGTACATCACCGCGATGCGGTCGGCGATGCCCGCCACCACGGACAGGTCGTGGCTGATCAGCAGCAGCGCGGTGCCGTCGTCCTTGAGCGTCCGCAGCAAGCGCAGGACCTGGGCCTGCACCGTGACGTCCAGCGCGGTGGTCGGTTCGTCGGCGATCAGCAGGCGGGGGCGCGCGGCCAGCGCGGACGCGATGAGGGCGCGCTGGCGCAGGCCGCCGGAGAGCTGGTGCGGGTGCTGGCGGGCGCGCCGGTCGGGTTCGGGCACCCCCACCGAGGTGAGCAGGTCGCGCACCCGCGCGGGGCGCTCGGCCCGGTCCACGACCGCGTGCACGCGCAGCGCCTCGCCGATCTCGGCGCCCACCGTGCGCAGCGGGTCCAGCGACACCAGCGCGTCCTGCAGGACCAGGCCGATCTCACGGCCGCGCACCCCGCGCCAGCCCGCTTCCCGGACGCCGGTGAGGTCGCGGCCGTCGAAGGACAGGGTGCGGGCCCGGACGGTCGCGGTGTCGCCGGTCAGGCCGACCAGGGAGCGGGCGGTGACGCTCTTGCCGGACCCGGATTCGCCGACGATCGCCAGGCACTCCCCCTGGTCCAGGGTGAACGACGCGTCGCGGACCGCGCGGGTGCCGGGGAAGGCGACGTCGAGACCGTCGACGACGAGCAGGCTCATGCGGGCGTCCTCCTGGTGAACGCGGCCTGGAGCCGGCGGCCGACGACGTTGACCGACACCACGGCCAGGGTGATCGCGGCGCCCGGGAACACGGCGGTCCACCAGGCGACGGCGAGGAACTTGCGGCCGGAGGAGAGCATCGAGCCCCACTCCGGCTCCGGCGGGCGCGCGCCCAGGCCGAGGAAGCTCAGGCCCGACACCGCGATGATGGCGGTGCCGAAGCCGACCGTGGCGAGCACGAGCAGCGGGCCGAGCGCGTTGGGCAGCACGTGCCGCGCGATCAGCACGGCCCTGGGCAGGCCGAGCCCGACGGCGGCTTCGACGTACCCGGAGCGGCGGACCACGAGCGCCTCCGCGCGGACCATCCGGGCGTAGCCGGGGATCAGCGCGACCGCGATCGCGATCATGGTGTTGCCGGGCCCCGCGCCGAGCACGGTGATCACCAGCAGCGCCAGCATGAGTTCCGGCAACGACAGCAGCACGTCGGCCAGGCGCATGAGGACGGTGTCGGCGGCCGTCCCGCCGAGCGCGGCGGCGATGCCGATCAGCGCGCCCACCGTGACCGCGATGAGGATCGCGCCCAGGCCGACCGACAGCGACGAGCGCGCGCCGTGCACGACGCGGGCGAACACGTCGCGGCCGAGTTCGTCGGTGCCGAACCAGTGCGCGCCACCGGGTGGCAGCAGCGCGTCGACCGGGGCGGGCTCGATCGGCGACGCCGAGGTGAACCAGTCGGGCGCGACGGCGGCCAGCGCCAGCACGACCACGGCCGCGCCGCTCGCGAGCACGGCCGCACGGGGAATCCTGCGCACGCGGGTCACCTCGTCCGCAACCGGGGGTCGACCGCCAGGTAGAGCAGGTCGACCAGGGTGGAGATCACGACGAACACCAGCGCCGACAGCAGCACGAGGCCGACCACCAGCGGCATGTCCTTGTTGGTCACCGCCTGGAGGGTCAGCGCGCCGATGCCGGGCCGGCCGAACACGGCTTCGACCAGGACCGCGCCGCCGAGCAGCGAGCCGGTGAGCCAGCCGGCCAGGGTGACCAGCGGGATGGTGGCGTGCCGCAGCGCGTGCCGGGCCCGCACGGCGGTCCGGCTCAGGCCACGAGCGCGGGCGGTCACCGAGAAGGGTTCGGCCAGCGCCGCTTCCAGGCCCTCCCGCAGCACCTGGGAGAGCACCCCCGCCACGGGCAGCGCCAAGGTCAGCGCGGGCAGCACGAGGGAGGAGAAGTCCTGCGCGCCCGACACCGGGAACCACCGCAGCGAGAAGGAGAACGCGGACAGCAGCAGGATCCCGACCCAGTACGGTGGGCTGGACACCGCGAGCAGTTCCCAGCCCGACGCCAGCGACTTGACCGCCCGGCCGCGCCCCGCCGTGGCGATCGCGGACGCGACCGAGACCGCCGCGGCGAGCACCAGGGCGGCCAGCGCCAGCGCGGCGGTGGGGCCGATCTGGTCGCCGATCAGGTCGACCACCGGGCGCTGCAACTGGTAGGACCGGCCCAGGTCGCCGGTCCCGAGCCGGCCGAGGTAGTGCAGGTACTGCACCACCACCGGCCGGTCGAGGCCGTACTCCGCCCGGATGGCCTCCTGCACCTGCGCCGACGCCTGGGTCGCCGGCCCGAGGATGATCGCGACCGGGTCCCCCGGGATGAGTTGCAGCGCGGCGAACGCGAGGCTGGCCGCGCCGAGGAGGACGGCCAGCGCGGCCAGGATCCGGTGCGCGGCTCCGCGCAGCAGCGGGCCCAGCCCGTTCTGGAGTCGGCGGAGCCCGTGCCGGGACGGGTCGGGGCCGTCCGGGAGCGGGTCGGCACCGTCCAGGAGCGGGTCGGCACCGTCCGGGAGCGGGTCGCGGCGCGGCGGGAGGCCGCGTCGGATCGGGAGGAGCCTGTGCAGGAGTGGGCGGGTCACTTCTTGTCGAGCCAGACGTCGTGGAAGGCGAGCCGGGCGTCGCGGGTGTAGGCCAGGCCGTGCACGGACTTGCCGACGCCGGCGGAGTTGACCGGGGTGTACACCGGGAGCACCAGGGCCAGGTCGACCACGGACCGCTGCTGCACCTTGGCGTAGGACTCGGCGCGGGCGGCCGGGTCGGCGGTGGCGCGGGCGGTCTCGGTCAGGCGGTCGAGGTCGGCGTCCTTGGTGAAGGTCGCGTTCTGGCCGCCCTTGCCGGGCTGGCTGGCGCTGTTGAAGAACAGCCACAGCACGTCCGGCTCGAACCGGTTCCAGCTGTAGTCGGTGAAATCGCCCTCGCCGCCGTAGACCTGCTTGATGAACGTGCCGATGTCGGGCTGGTCGCGGACCACCTCCACGCCGACCTTCTTCAGGTCCGCCTGGAACGCCTGGCCGAGCACGTCGCGCTGCTCGCGCAGGTAGGGCGGCGGCATGAGCGGCCACTTCACCACGAGCCGCGCGCCGTTCTTGGTGCGGTAGCCGTCGGCGTCCTTCGCGGTCCAGCCGGCCTGGTCGAGCAGCTTGTTCGCCTCGGCCTGGTCGAAGCGCACGCTGTTCTCCAGCTTGGCGTCGTACCCGGTGGTGGACGGCGACAGCGGGCTCCACGCGCGCTTGAACTGTCCGAAGTAGACGGTCTTCACGGCCTGGTCGACGTCGACGGCGCGCTGGACTGCCTTGCGCACCAGCGGGTCGTCGAGCGGGGCCTTGGAGGCGTTGAGGTAGATGTTGTAGTTGCCGCCGGGGACGTCGCTCTTGAGCAGCTTGACCTCGGGGTTCGACTCCAGCGCGCGGACGTCGACGGGTGCGATGGCGCGGGCCACCTGGATCTGGCCGCTGGTCAGCGCGCCGACCCGGACCGAGTCCTCGGACAGGAACCGCACGGTGAGCTTGTCGAGGTAGGCCGCGCCCTTGTGCGCGGCGTCCTCGGGAGCCCAGTTGTAGTCCGGGTTCTTGGTCAGCTCGATGCTCTGGCCCTTGGTGTAGCCGGTGAAGGTGAACGGCCCGGTGCCGACCGCGACCGGGCCGCCGCCCGCGAGCTTGTCGGCGTTGTCCGCCAGCGCCTTCGGGGAGTAGAACCCGAGGTAGGTGGTGCTCGCGCCCTGGAGGAAGGGGGCGAACGGCGCGGTGAAGGCGACCTTCACGGTGCGCGGGTCGACCACCTCGGTGCCCGCGTACGGGCCGAGCAGGCTGGCCGCGAGCTGGGATTTGGTGGCGGGGTTGGCGATCCGGTCGAAGTTGGCCTTCACGGCGGCGGCGTCGAACGGGGTGCCGTCGGTGAACTTCACGCCGTCGCGCAGGTGGAAGGTGTAGGACTTCAGGTCGGGCGCGGTTTCCCACGAGGTGGCCAGCCACGGGGTGAAGCGGCCTTCGGCGTCCACCGACACCAGGGAGTCGAACACGTTGCGCAGGATCTCGCCGGTGATGTCCTGCGGGCTCACGTGCACGTCGAACGAGACGGGTTCGCTGTCCACGGCGAAGGTCAACTCGCCGCCCGGCACCGGGCTCGCCGCCGGGTCGGATCCGGCGCTCGTCCCGCCGCCGCAGGCGGTTAGGGCGAGCGCTAGACCGGCGACCAGGGCGGCGACCCGGCGCGAAGGGGACTCTACGGTGGCTCTTCGCCTGGGCATGGGGGTGCTCCACAACGTCGATTGCTTGATTACCGCTGGGCGGTAGGGGAATCCGCCGAGAGGTTGGATCGAACGTAGTCCGGGGATCCGAAGTGGAGGCACCCCTGGCCACCCCTACCGACCCCTATGGGGTGAGTGGATTGTGGGGGTGGATCGTGGGGGGTGGGGTGGGGTGGGGTGAGGGAAGGGCAAAAGAGTCCTCGCCGGACGGGCGAGCCGCCAAGGATGACTTAAAAGAACGGGCGGGCGTCGTGTCATCCCCGTATGGCCCGGTCGGAGACAACCACCCTTGGCCAGGGTGTGCAAGCGAAGGGCGTGCTTGCACACCCTGGCCAAGCGCGGTTCGCTGGCGCGCGGGCCATACGGGGATGACACGACGCGGGGCTGGGTGTGTGCGGGGCTGGGAGAGCCGGAGGTTGAGAGGGTCGGAGGTTGGAGAGTTGGAGAGTTGGAGGTTAAGAGGGTGGGGGGCTCAGGGTAGCCAGAGGGAGAGGACCTCCTCTGGCACTGGGACTACCGGGCTTCGGGGGAAGCGGTGGACGGAGATTCGCAGGGCTATCCGCCAGCCTGCCCAGGTTCGGTGGAACTCGTCCAGGTAGTCGCCGTTGGTGACGCTGCCGTCTGCCAGTACGGCCAGGTAGCGGCTGCGGACTCGGAGTACGTCCTTCGGGTCGTTCGGGGCTCGGGTGACCACCGAGTCGAGCGTGTGGTGGTCCACCCGTTCTGGTCCGATGGCCAGTGCGAACTCTCGGATGGCGTCGATTCCGCGGACCTCGCGGCCGGTGCCCATGGTCAGGCGGATGACCGCGTTTTCGGTGAACACCAAGGGGAAACGGTCGAGGTCGCGGTTGTCGAAGACGTGTGGGAACAGGGCTCTGACCTGGTCGACCTCGGCGATTTCCGCCTGTGTCGGCGTGGCGCTCACGGGGTTACCTGCTGGAGGATGCCCAGTCGGTCGGGCAGTACGCGGTAGCGCACTACCTGGCCGTCCCGGAACGTGATGTGGCTGACGCTGTGCCCTACGAAACGCCTTCCTGTTCCGGGGACTCCGAACATGTTTCCCCGGTGGATGCCGTCCATCCGCCAGTACACCACCACGCGGTCGTCCTCGGCGACCAGTTCGGTGATGGTGGTCTTGACGTCCTCGACGGTCTCCCACAGCCACGTGGCGTGCTGCCGGAAGCCGTCGCGGCCCTCGCCGCCCGCTGCCTCGTCCACGGCGTCCTCGGCGATGATCTCGTCCACCACGTCGAGCCGGCGCTGGTTGACGAACTCCTCGTAGTACCGCCGGGCGACTTCCTTGTTGACCTCGATGCTCACTGCTCGCCTTTCTCGCTCACGGGGGGTGGGGTGCGGGGTCAGCTCGGGGGTTCGCCGAAGACGGCCGGCGGCAGCAGGATGCCGCCGTTGGCGGACAGGCCGCCGTCGACCGAGAGCACGGTCCCGGTGATGTAGGACGCGGCGGTCGAGGTGAGGAAGAAGATCGCTTCGGCCTGCTCGCGGGGCTGCGCCCAGCGTCCGAGCGGGATGCGGCGGGCGATGGTCCTGCCGAAGGTCGGGTGGTCCACCTGCGACTGGGTCATCGGGGTGACCGTGCCGCCGGGTGCGATGGCGTTGATCCGGATGTTCTCCGGCGCGTAGTCGATCGCGGCACCGCGGACCAGGTTGATCTGGGCGGCCTTCGCGGCGTTGTAGGCCCACGTCGACGGGTCGCCGCGCAGGCCGGACACCGACGCGGTGACCACGATCGCGCCGCCGCCGGAGGCGCGCAGCGCGGGGGCCGCGCCGCGGATGCCCGCCGCCGCGCCGATCACGTTGACGGTGAGCACCTCGGCGAGCCGTTCGAGCGCGCCGGGCGACTCCAGCGGGCCGCCGCCGCCGTAGCCCGCGTTGAGCACGGCCGCGTCGAGCCGGCCGAAGCGCTCCAGCGCGGCGGCGGCGGCTTCGGCGTTGGTGCGCTCGCGGGCGACGTCGCCGATCACGGTCGCCACGTCCGGCCGGTCGGCCAGGTCGGCGAGGCCGCGCGGCGAGATGTCCACCGCGACGGCGTGCCAGCCGCGCTCCAGGTACAGGTCGAGGGTGGCGCGGCCGATGCCGGAGCCGGCACCCGTCACGATCACGACCCGGGTCGGCTCTTCTGTTGTGGACACTGGGTTCGTCCGGTCCTCTCGTCGTTCGTTCTCCCCGGCTGCTCAGCCGAGGGTGGTGATCCAGTCGCGCACCGCGCGCAGGGTCGTCTCGGCGTGCTCCTCCAGCACGGTGAAGTGGTCGCCGGGCACGTCGACCACCTCGTGCGGCAACGGCCAGGACGCCCGCCAGTCGTGCGGTCCGTCGGTGACCGTGCCGCGCAGCGGTTGCGCCGCGCGGAGGAGCAGGGTCCGGCCCCGGATCGGCCGCGGTGCCCAGTCCGCCAGGATGCGGCCGTAGCCGCCCATCGCGGTCAGGCTGGTGTCGCTCCACACCATCCGGTAGCGCTCGATCCGCTCAAGCATCCCGTCCAACATCGCCTGGAGCCACCAGTCCCGGAATCCGGGCAGCTTCGGGCTCTCGATGAGGTAGGAGTCGATCAGGACTTGACCCAGCGGCACGATTCCGTCAGCCTCCAGCGCGGCGGCGACGGCGTTGGCGATGCACCCGCCCATGGAGCGGCCGACGATCACGAACGGCGCGTCGCCCACCCACGCCTTGACGCTCTCGACGTGCATCCGGACGTAGGTGCCCTCGCTGTCGGGCAACGAGTCGGAGTCCCGGTAGCCGGGTGAGGGCACGACCAGCACGTCGCGTTCGCCGGCCATGCTGTGCCCGAAGCGGGCGTACTCGTGCGCGCCGGAGATCGCGCTGACGGCCGGGAACAGCACGAGCTTGACCCGTCCGGGGCCGGTGGCCAGCCGGATCGGTGGCACGACGTGGTCGGGGGTCTGCTCGGCGGTGAACGCGGTGCGCAGGTGGGAGGCGACCCCGATGATCTCGGCCGCCGCCGGGTACTGGCCGCTGCCCGCCAGCGCCCGGTAGAGCGTCGCGAGCGGGCCCTGCCGGTCGTCGGCGGCCGGGGCGGGCGGGGTGTCGGCGAGGTCGCCGAGCGCGGTGTCCAGGTGGGTGGCCAGCGAGGCCGGGTCGGGGTGGTCGAAGGTCGCGGTGGCGGGCAGGCGCAGGCCGGTGGCGGTGTCCAGGCGGTTGCGCAGTTCGACCGAGGTGAGCGAGTCCAGCCCGAGGTCGGCGAACGGGCGGTCCGGTTCGACCGCGTCGACCGCCGTGCCGAGCACGGCCGCCGCTTCGGCGCGGACCAGGTCGAGCAGGGTGGCGCGGCGGGCGTCCGGGTCCAGCGGCGCGAGGCGGGCGCGCAGGCCCGGCGCGTCGGCTGTGGTGCCGGCGGTGCGGCGGGTCGGTCGGACCAGGCCGCGCAGCACCGCCGGGACGGCCGCCGGGCGGGCCCGGACGGCGGCCAGGTCGAGCGGCGCGGGCACCAGGGTCGGCCGGTCCAGCCGGAGCGCGGCGTCGAGCAGCGCGGTGCCCTGCTCGTCGCCGATCAGCCGCAGGCCGGCGCGCGCGGAACGGGCCAGGTCGGTCTCGGTGAGGTGCCCGGTGGTGCCGCTCGGGGTCGCCCACTGGCCCCACGACAGCGAGGTGGCGGCCAGCCCGACGCTCGCCCGGTGCACGGCGAGGGCGTCGAGGAACGTGTTCGCGGCGGCGTACGCGCCCTGCCCCGGGCCGCCGAGCACGGCGGCGACCGAGGAGTACAGGACGAACGCGGCCAGGTCGACGTCCCGGGTGAGGTCGTGCAGGTGCCACGCGGCGTCGGCCTTCGGGGCCAGCACGGCGTCGACCTGTTCGGCGGTGAGGGTGTCCAGGGTGGCGTCCGCGACCACGCCCGCGGTGTGCACGATCGCGGTCAGCGGGTGGTCCTCGGGGATCGCGGCGAGGACGCCCGCCACGAAGTCCCGGTCGGCGACGTCGCCGGCGGCCGCGGTGACGTGCGCGCCCGCTTCGGCCAGCTCGGCGAGCAGCCCGGGTGCGCCGGGGGTGGCCGCGCCGCGCCGGCCGACCAGGACCAGGCGGCGCACGCCGTGCGCGCGGACCGCGTGCCGGGCGGCGATCGCGCCGAGCACGCCGAAGCCGCCGGTGATCAGCGCGGTGCCGGCCGGGTTCCAGGGCCGGCCGCCGGTCTCCGGCGCGGCGACGCGGGCGAGCCGGGGTACCAGGGTGCGGCCGGCGCGCACCGCGACCTGGGGTTCGCCCAGGCCCAGCACGGCCGGGTCGAACACGTCGTCGTCGCCGAGGTCGACCAGCGCCAGCCGGCCCGGCCGCTCGGACTGGGCGCTGCGCAGCAGGCCGAGCAGCGGCGCGGTGACGCCGTCGGGCAGGTCGCCGTCGATCGCGGTCAGGGCGTTGTGGGTGACGACGACCAGCAGCCGGTCGTGGTCGGCGGCGAGGCGGTCCCGTACCTGTCCGGCGATGTCGAGCAGGCGGGTCCGGACGGCGGCGGGCAGCGCGGTGCCGCCGGTCTTGGGTGCCCGGGGGACGTCGAGGACGTCGTGCGCGGGCACCGGGCCCGCCTCGCCGGCGTCGGTCCAGGTCAGTTCGAACAGGGTGTCCTGGTTGGCGGCGCGCGCGGCGGCCAGCCGGTCCTCGGTGATCAGCCGGGACCGCAGGGCGTCCACCGAGACGACGGGCGCGCCGGACGGGTCGACGGCGTGCAGCGCGAGTGCGTCCTCGCCGTCGAGGGTGAGCCGGACCCGCAGCGCCCGCGCGCCCGAGGCGTGCAGCCGCACGCCCTGGTAGGCGAACGGGAGCCGGTTGGTGCCGGGCGGGTTGGCGCCCAGGTCGTGGTGGGCGGGCACGTGCAGCGCGGCGTCGAACAGCGCGGGGTGCAGGCCGAAGTCGTCGGGCCGGGCGGTGTCGGGCAGTTCGAGTTCGGCGTAGAAGGTGTCGCCGGACCGCCACGCGGCCCGCACGCCCTGGAACACCGGGCCGTAGTGCAGTCCGGCCTCGTCCAGCTCGGGGTAGAGGTCGGCCACGTCGATCGGGTCGGCGGCGGGCGGCCAGGTCAGCTCGGGGTGGGCGGCCGGGGTGCGGGCGGTGAGCGTGCCGGTGGCGTGGGTGGTCCACTCGGCGGTGGTCTCCGCGTCGCCCGGCCGGGAGTGGACGGCGAACGTGCGGCGGTCGGTGCCGTCGGGTTCGTCCACCGAGACCTGCACCCGGACGGTCCCCCGCGCGGGCACGACCAGCGGTGTCGCGACGACCAGTTCCTCCACGGTGGTCGCGCCGACCTCGTCGCCCGCGCGCACGGCGAGTTCGAGCAGGGCGGTGCCGGGCAGGATCACGGTGCCCCGCACGGCGTGGTCGACCAGCCACGGGTGGGTGCGCGTGGAGAGCGCGCCGGTCAGCACGACCCCGCCGGAGGGCAGGCCGACCGCCGTGCCGAGCAGGGGGTGGGCGGCGGTCTCCGCGCCGGGCGGCCGGACGATGTCGGCGACCCAGTAGCGGTCGCGCTGGAACGCGTACGTGGGCAGGGCGACCGCGCGCGGGTCGTGCTCGGCGAACACCGCCGGCCAGTCGACGCGCGTGCCCTGGGCGTGCGCGAGGCCGAGCGCGGCCAGCGCGGTCGCGGTCTCCGGCCGGTCGCGGCGCAGCGCGGGCCGGGCCTGCACCGGCCGGTCGGCGAGGGTGTCGCGGACCAGGGCGGTGAGCACGCCGTCGGGGCCGAGTTCGAGGAACGTGCGCGCGCCCGCGTCCGCGAGGTGGGTGGCGACGTCGGCGAAGCGCACCGCGCCGCGCACGTGCCGCACCCAGTAGTCGGCGGTGGCGATCTCGGCGGGGTCGGCGACCGCGCCGGTCAGGTTGGACACCACGGGCACGGCCGGCGGGTGGTAGGCGAGCCCTTCCGCGACCGCGCGGAACGGTTCCAGCACCGGGTCGACCAGCGGCGAGTGGAAGGCGTGCGACACGGCGAGCCTGCGGGTGCGCCGGCCGAGCGCGGTGAACCGCGCGGCGGTGTGCTCGACGGCCTCGGCGACGCCGGAGATCACCACGGAGGCGGGTCCGTTGACAGCGGCCACGCCGATCTCGTGCTCACGGCCGGCGAGCAGCGGCAGCACCTCGTCCTCGCGGGCCTCCACGGCGACCATGGCCCCGCCGGCGGGCAGCGCGGCCATGAGCCGGGCGCGCGCGGCGACCAGGGCGGCGGCGTCGGGCAGCGAGAGCACGCCGGCGACGTGCGCGGCGGCGATCTCGCCGACCGAGTGCCCGGTGACGTAGTCGGGCTTGAGGCCCCACGACTCGAACAGCCGGTAGAGCGCGACCTCGACGGCGAACAGCGCGGGCTGGGTGTTGCCGGTGTCGTCCAGTTCGCCGTTGTCGGTCTCCGCGAACAGGACGTCGCGCAGCGAACGGGTCCCGTCGCCTTGTTTGTCCACTTCGGACACCACGGCGTCGAGGGCGGCGGCGAACTCCGGGTAGGTCGCGTACAGCTCGCGGCCCATGCCGAACCGCTGCGCGCCCTGCCCGGTGAACAGCACGGCGAGACCGCCGCCGGGCGTCCCGGTCACCACGTCGGCGGCCTGGCCGTCGCGGGCCAGCACGTCGAGCCCGGCGAGCAGCGCGTCCCGGTCGGCGGCGACCACGACCCCGCGCCGGGGCAGCACGGCGCGCGTGGTGGCCAGCGCGAACCCGAGGTCGGCGAGCCGCTGCCCGGGGTGCTCCCCGACGTGGCGGGCGAGGGTGGCGGCCTGCGCGGCGAGGCCGGCGGACGTGCGGGCGGACAGCACCACCGGCACCGGTCCGGTGCTCTGCCCCGGCTCGGGCGGCGCTTCGGTCGCCGGGGCCTGTTCCACGATGACGTGCGCGTTGGTCCCGCTGACCCCGAACGAGGAGATGCCCGCGCGGCGCGGACGGCCGGTCTCCGGCCACGGCCGGGCCTCGGTCAGCAGCCGGACGGTGCCCGCCGACCAGTCGACGTGCGGGGTGGGTTCCTCGGCGTGCAGGGTCCGGGGCAGCACGCCGTGCTTGAGCGCGCCGAGCAGCTTGACGATGCCCGCGACGCCGGCGGCGGCCTGGGTGTGGCCGATGTTGGACTTCAGCGAGCCCAGCCACAGCGGCCGGTCCCCGGGGCGGTCCGGGCCGTAGGCGGCGATGATCGCGCCGGCCTCGATCGGGTCGCCGAGCACGGTGCCGGTGCCGTGCGCCTCCACCACGTCGACGTCGGCGGGCGCGAGCCGGGCGGCGGCGAGCGCGGCCCGGATCACCCGCTGCTGCGCGCCGCCGTTGGGGGCGGTGAGCCCGTTGGACGCGCCGTCCTGGTTGACCGCCGTGCCGCGCACGACGGCCAGCACCTCGCGGCCGGCGCGCTGCGCGTCGGACAGCCGTTCCACCAGCAGCCAGCCGACGCCCTCGGCCCAGCCGGTCCCGTCGGCGGACGCCGAGAACGCCTTGCACCGGCCGTCCGGGGACAGCCCGCGCTGCCGGGAGAACTCCACGAACCCGAACGGGGTGGCCATCAGCGACGCCGCGCCGACCAGCGCGAGGTCGGACTCCCCCGCCCGCAGCGACTGCACGGCCAGGTGCAGCGCCACCAACGACGAGGAGCACGCGGTGTCGACCGTGACCGCCGGGCCCTCGAACCCGAACGTGTAGGCGACCCGGCCGGACGCGACGCTGCGCAGCGTGTTGGTGCCCAGGTAGCCCTCGACCTCGGCCGGGGTGGCGGCGCGCGGCACGTAGTCCTCGCCGGCGATGCCGACGTACACGGCCGTGCGGGAGCCGCGCAGCGCGGCCGGGTCGAGCCCGGCGCGTTCCAGCACCTCCCAGGAGGTTTCCAGCAGCAGCCGGTGCTGCGGGTCGGTGGCCAGCGCCTCGCGCGGCGAGATGCCGAAGAACTCGGCGTCGAAGTCCGGCACGCCGTCGATGAACCCGCCGTGCCGGGTGGTGGACGTGCCGGGGGCGTCCGGGTCCGGGTCGTACACGCCGTCGAGGTCCCAGCCCCGGTCGGCGGGGAACCCGGTGATCGCGTCGGTGCCGGCCGCGACCAAGTCCCAGAGCTGCTCCGGGGAGCGCACGCCGCCGGGCAGCCGGCAGGACGCGGCGGTGATCGCGATCGGCTCGCGCCTGCTCGACTCCAGTTCGCGCACCCGCTGCTGCGCCCGCTGGGAGTCCGCGAGCGCCCGCTTGAGGTACTCGCGGAGCTTCTCGTCACTCGCCATGGTCGACCCGCTCCTCGGTGTTGTTGTCCATGAACGCGAACAGCTCGTCGTCGGTGGCGGCGGCCAGGTCGATGCCCTCGACGGCGGGCCCGCCCAGCCGGTCGACCAGGGCGCGCAGCCGGTTCGCCAGCTCCGGGTGGTCGCCGGCGGCGAACACCGCCTCCAGGTAGTCGACCGACGCGTCCGCGCTGGGGAACCGGTCGACCTCGCCGCCGCCCAGCTCGGACACCAGGTACCCGGCGATGTCGGCCGGGGTCGGGTGGTCGAACACCAGCGTGGTGGGCAGCGCCAGGCCGGTCGCCGCGCCGAGCCGGTTGCGCAGGTCGACGGCGGTCAGCGAGTCCATGCCCAGCTCGCGGAACGGCTTGGCGTCGTCCAGGCCGGCCGGGTCGGCGTGGCCGAGCACGGTCGCGGTCTCGGCGCGCACCAGGTCGAGCACGGCGGCGGCCCGCTCGTCCGGGGTCAGGCCGGCGAGCCCGCGCACCAGCCGGGTCCCGGCCTCCGGGTCGGCGGTGGGCAGGTCGGCCCGTGCGCGCCCGTCGGCGGCGGCCTGGGTCAGCCAGTACCGCGCCCGCTGGAACGGGTAGGTCGGCAGCGCGGCGCGCCCGGACCCGGTCACCGCGGCCCAGTCGACGGCGACGCCGCGCACCCACAGCTCGGCCGCCGAGCGGCGGAACCGGTCGAGCCCGCCCTCGTCGCGGCGCAGCGACCCGGCCACGACCGGCGCGACCGCCGCGACGGCCTCCAGGGTGTCCTGCACGCTCGCGGTGAGCAGCGGGTGCGGGCTGATCTCCACGAACACCTCGTGGCCCGCCGCCGCGAGGCCGCGCACGGCCTCCTCCAGCCGCACGGTCCGCCGCAGGTTCGCGTACCAGTACTCGGCGTCCAGCCCGGAGGTGTCGATCCAGTCGGCGATGACGGTGGAGTACAGCGGGACGGTCCCGGCGCGCGGCGCGATGCCGGCCAGGGCGGCGAGGATCTCCGCCCGGATCGGCTCGACGTGCGCGGAGTGCGAGGCGTAGTCGACGGCGATGGTGCGGGCACGCAGGCCCTCCTCGGTCGCGGCGGCCACGATCTCGGCGAGCGCGGCCGGCTCCCCGGCTATCACCGCGGCGGACGGGCCGTTGAGCGCGGCCACCGACACGCGGTCGCCGTAGGGCGCGATCCGCTCGGCCACCTGCTCGACCGGCAGCGCCAGCGACGCCATGCCGCCCTGCCCGGACAACGCCGTGATGGCCTTGCTGCGCAGCACGACCACCCGCGCACCGTCCACGAGGGACAGTGCGCCGGCGACGGTCGCGGCGGCGATCTCGCCCTGGCTGTGCCCGACGACCGCGTCCGGGGTGACGCCGTGCTCCTGCCACAGCGCGGCCAGCGACACCATCACCGCCCACAGCAGCGGCTGCACGACGTCCACCCGGTCCAGGCCCGGCGCGCCGCGCAGCACGTCGACCGGCGACCAGTCGACCAGCGGGGCCAGGGCGGCGGCGCACTCGGCGAACCGGGCGGCGAAGGCGGGCGCGGTGTCCAGCAGGTCCACGCCCATGCCCACCCACTGCGAGCCCTGGCCGGGGAAGACGAACACGGTCCGCCCCGGGCCGCCGGCGGTGCCGGTGACCAGGTTCGGCGCGGACCGGCCCGAGGACAGCGCGGCCAGGCCGGCCGCGTGGTCGCCGAGCACGACGGCCCGTTCGGCGAACGCCGTGCGGCCGGGCAACGCCGCTGCGACCGACGCCGCCGGGGTGTCCAGCGCGGCCAGCGCCCCGCCCCACGCGGCGAGCGCGTCCGGGGTGCGGGCGGAGAGCACCCACGGCAGCGCGGGGTCGGGCCGGCCGGGCTCGGCCGGGTCGGGCGCGGGGTCGCCCTCCTCGATGATGACGTGCGCGTTGGTGCCGCTGACGCCGAAGGACGACACCCCGGCGCGGCGCGGGCGGCCGGTCGCGGGCCACGGGCGCGCCTCGGTGAGCAGTTCGACCGAGCCCGCGGACCAGTCGACGTGCGGGCTGGGCTCGTCCACGTGCAGGGTCTTGGGCAGCAGGTCGTGCCGCAGCGCCTGGAGCACCTTGATGATCCCCGCCGCGCCCGCCGCCGCCTGGGTGTGCCCGATGTTGGACTTGAGCGACCCCAGGTAGAGCGGGTCCCCGGTGCGGTCGCGGCCGTAGGTGGCGATCAGCGCCTGCGCCTCGATCGGGTCGCCGAGGGTGGTGCCGGTGCCGTGGCCCTCGACCACGTCCACGTCGGACGGGGTCAGGCCGGCGTTGGCCAGCGCCTGCCGGATCACCCGCTGCTGGGCGGGCCCGTTGGGCGCGGTGAGGCCGTTGGACGCGCCGTCCTGGTTCACCGCCGTGCCGCGCACGATCCCGAGCACCCGGTGGCCGTTGCGGCGGGCGTCGGAGAGCCGTTCGACCAGCAGCAGGCCGACGCCCTCGGCCCAGCCGGTCCCGTCGGCGGCGCCCGCGTACGCCTTGCACCGGCCGTCCACCGAGAGCCCGCGCTGCCGGGAGAACTCCACGAACACCGAGGGCGTCGACATGACCGCGACACCGCCCGCGAGCGCGAGGTCCGACTCGCCCGACCGCAGCGACTGCACGGCCAGGTGCAGGGCGACCAGCGACGACGAGCACGCCGTGTCGACGGTGACGGCCGGTCCCTCGAAGCCGAACGTGTAGGCGATCCGGCCGGACGCGACGCTGCCCGCCGAGCCGTTGGCCACGAACCCCTCCAGGTTCGCGGGCGCCTGGCCGACGCGCGGCGCGTAGTCCTGGTACATCACGCCCGCGAACACCCCGGTCCGGGAGCCGCGCAGCGAGGCCGGGTCGATGCCCGCGCCCTCCACGGCCTCCCACGCGGTCTCCAGCAGCAGCCGCTGCTGGGGGTCGGTGGCCAGCGCTTCGCGCGGGGAGATGCCGAAGAACTCGGCGTCGAACTCGCCCGCGTCGTGCAGGAAGCCGCCGTGCCGGGTGTAGGACGTGCCCGCCTGGTCCGGGTCGGGGTCGTAGAGGGCGTCGAGGTCCCAGCCCCGGTTGTCCGGGAACCCGGTGACCGCGTCCCGGCCGTCGCGCACCAGCTCCCACAGGTCGTCGGCCGACGCGACGCCGCCGGGCAGCCGGCACGCCACGCCGACGATCGCGACCGGCTCGTCCACCCGCACCGGCCGGGCGGCCGGTGCGGCCACCGGTTCGTCGGCGGGCACCAGCTCGGCCAGCAGGTGCTCGACCAGGTCGGCCGCCGTGGGGTGGTCGAACGCGAGGGTCGCGGGCAGCCGCAGCCCGGTCGCCGCGCCCAGCCGGTTGCGCAGCTCGACCGACGTCAGCGAGTCCAGTCCGAGGTCGCGGAACGCCTTCACCGCGCCGATCGCGGACGGCGCGGCACCCAGCACCGCGGCCACCTCGGCGCGCACCAGGTCCAGCAGCGCGGCCGACCGGGCGGCCCGGTCGAGGCCCGCGAGGCGTTCGGCGAGCGGCCGGGTGGCCGGGTCGGTCGCGGCGGCCCGGCGGACCGGGCGGACCAGCCCGCGCAGCAGCGGCGGCACGGTGCCGGCGCGGCGCACGGCCGCCAGGTCGAGCGGCGCGGGGACCGCGAGGGCGTCGCCGAGCCGGGCGGCGGCGTCGAACAGGGCCAGGCCGGCGGCGGTGTCGATGCGGCGGACGCCCGCGCGGGCGTTGCGGGCGTGGTCGGCGGCGGTGAGGTGGCCGCTGATCCCGCTCTCCCGCTCCCACATGCCCCACGCCAGCGACTGCGCGGGCAGGCCGAGGCCGACCCGGTGCGCGGCGAGGGCGTCGAGGAAGGTGTTCGCGGCGGCGTACGCGCCCTGCCCGCCGCTGCCGAACACCCCGGCGATCGAGGAGAACAGCACGAACGCGGCCAGGTCGCCGGTCAGCTCGTGCAGGTGCCAGGCCGCGTCCACCTTGGGCCGCAGCACGGCGGCGGCCCGTTCCGGGGTGAGCGAGGCGATCACGCCGTCGTCCACCACGCCCGCCGTGTGCAGCACGGCGGTGAGCGGGTGTTCGGCGGGGATCGCGGCGAGCACGTCGGCGAGCGCGGCCCGGTCGGCGGCGTCGACCGCCGCGACGGTGACCCGCGCGCCCAGCGCGGTCAGCTCCGCCACCAGCTCGGCCGCGCCGGGCGTGTCCGCGCCCCGCCGGCCGAGCAGCAGCAGGTGCCGGGCCCCGCGCGCGGCCACGGCGTGCCGGGCGAACTCCGCGCCGAGCGCGCCGAGGCCACCGGTGATCAGGACGGTTCCCTCCGGGTCCCACGGCCGGGCGGGCGCGTCCGGGGCGACCCGGGCCAGGCGCGGCGCGGACACCTGTCCGGCGCGGACCCGGAGCAGCGGTTCGTCGCCGAACTCCGGGATCACCTCGGAATCGGTGTCCAGCAGCACGATCCGGCCCGGCTGCTCGGTCTGCGCGGCCCGCACCAGGCCGGGCACGGGGGCGTGCGCGAGACCGTCGCGGACGCGGACCACCAGCGTCCGCTCCTCGTCGCCCGCCAGGTGGTCGCGCAGGCCGGCCAGCACGGCGGCGGTCGAGGTGTGGGCGTCGGCGACGACGTCCCCGGTCGGCTCGGGGGCGTCGAGGACGACCACCCGGGCGCCGGTCGGGGTGACCGGGCCGAGCGGCGTCCAGTCGACGGCGAACAGCGCGTCGCCCGATCCGGCGTCCGCTGCCCCGGTGCCCAGCCCGCCGGCGTCGACCAGCCGGGTGCGCAGGCTCTCCACCTCGACCACCGGGTTGCCCTGCGGGTCGGTGGCCAGCACGGCGATCTCGTCGCCGTCGGTCCTGAGCCGGACCCGCAGGGCGGTCGCCCCGGTGGCGTGCACGCGGACCCCGCGCCACGCGAACGGCAGCCGGTTGCGGCCGGGCGGGGTGGTCGCGAGCGTGTCGTGCGCGGCGGGGTGCAGGGCGGCGTCGAGCAGGGCCGGGTGCACGCCGAACCCGGCCACGTCGTCCGCGCCGACCTCGGCGTAGAGGGTGCTGCCGTCCTTCCACAGCGCCCGGACGCCCTGGAACACCGGCCCGTAGGCCAACCCGGCGTCGGCCAGGGCCGGGTAGAACCCGGCGGTGTCGACGGGTTCGGCGGCGGGCGGCCACACGTCGAGCCGCTCGGGCGCGGCACCGGTCGCGGGCGTGAGCCGGCCCTGCGCGTGGCGGGTCCAGTCGCTGTCGCCCTCGGGGCGGGAGTGCACCGACACGGCCCGGCCGCCACGCGCGTCCGGCGCGCCGACGGCCACCTGCACCTGCACGGCCCGCTCCCCCAGCGGCAGCGGGGCTTCGATCACCAGCTCGTCCAGCAGGTCCGCGCCGACCTCGTCGCCCGCGCGGATCGCCAGCTCCACGAACGCGGTGCCGGGCACCAGGACGGTCGTGCCCACGGCGTGGTCGGCCAGCCAGGGCCGGGTGCGCAGCGCGAGCCGGCCGGTCAGCAGCAGGCCGCCGTCGTCGGCGAGCGCGACGGCCGCGCCGAGCAGCGGGTGGTCGGTCGGGGCGAGCCCGAACCCGGCGGCGTCGGCCGGCACGGCGTCCGGGTCGAGCCAGAACCGCTCCCGCTGGAACGCGTAGGTCGGCAGGTCGGCGCGGCCCGCGCCGGGGAACACCGCCGGCCAGTCCACGCCGAGGCCGCGCACGTGCGCGGTGGCCAGCGCGGTCGCCACGGCCACCGGCTCCGGCCGGTCGCCGCGCAGCGCGGGCACCAGCACGGCCTCCGGCGCGCTGTCGGCGGCCAGCGCGGTGAGCACCGCGTCCGGCCCGACCTCGACGAACGTGTCCACGCCCGCCGACACCAGGTGGGCGACCGCGTCGGCGAAGCGCACCGCGCGCCGGGCGTGCCGCACCCAGTAGTCCGGGTCGCCGAGTTCGCCCGACACCGGGCCGCCGGTCACCGCCGACACGACCGGGATCACCGGCGCGGCGGCGTCCACCTGCGCGAGCACCGCGCGGAACTCCGCGAGCACGGGTTCCACCAGCGGAGAGTGGAAGGCGTGCGACACGGTGAGGCGCTTGGTCCTGCGCCCCGACGCGGCCACCCGCGCGGCCACCGCGAGCACCGCGTCCTCGGCACCCGAGACGACCACGGCCTCCGGGCCGTTGACCGCCGCCACGTCCACCTCGGGCAGGCCGTCCAGCAGCGCCCGGACGGTGGTCTCGTCGGCCGCCAGCGCGACCATCGCGCCGCCGGCCGGGAGCGACCGCATCAGCCGGCCCCGGGCCGCGACGACCTTCGCCGCGTCGGCGAGCGACCACACGCCCGCGACGTGCGCGGCGGCCAACTCGCCGATCGAGTGGCCGGTGACGAAGTCCGGCCGCACGCCCCACGACTCCAGCAGCCGGTAGAGCGCGACCTCGACCGCGAACACCCCGGCTTGGGTGTACATCGTGTCGTCCAGCGAGCCCTCGCCGGTCCCGAACACCACCTCGGCGACGCTCGTGCCCGACGCCGGGCCCAACTCCCGGTCCAGCTCGGCGATCGCGGCGTCGAACGCCCGCGCGAACACCGGGTACGTCGCGTGCAGCTCACGGCCCATGCCGACGCGTTGCGCGCCCTGCCCGGTGAACAGGAACGCCGACGCGCCCCCGGCGGTGCCGCGCACGACGGCGTTCGACGGCTCGCCGGCGGCCAGCGCCCGCAGCCCCTCGTCCAGCGCGGCCCGGTCGACGCCGAGCACCACGGCCCGTTCGGCGAGCAGCGCCCGCCCGGTCAGCGCGAAGCCGACGTCGACGGGCTCGCCGGCCACCCCGGCGAGCCGTTGTGCCTGCGCGGCCAACGCTTCCGGTGTGTGCCCAGACACCGCCCACGGCACGACCTGCGGTCGCACGGCGACGACCTCGCGGTCGGGGACCTCGGGACTCCCGGGCGCTTCGGAGGTTTCGACGGCGGGGTTTTCGACAGCGGGGGTTTCGACGGCGGGGGCTTCCTCCACGATGACGTGCGCGTTGGTGCCGCTGACCCCGAACGCGGACACCCCGGCCCGGCGCGGGGCGTCGCCGGCCAGCCACGGCCGGTCCTGCTCCAGCACCCGGACCGCGCCGCCGGACCAGTCCACGTGCGAGGTGGGCCGGTCGACGTGCAGCGTGCGCGGCAGCACGCCGTGCCGCAGCGCCTCGACCACCTTGATGATCCCGGCGACCCCGGCCGCCGCCTGGGTGTGCCCGATGTTGGACTTCACCGACCCCAGCCACAGCGGCCGGCCCGCGGCCCGGCCGCGCCCGTACGCCGAGAGCAGGGCGTTCGCCTCGATCGGGTCGCCGAGCCGGGTGCCGGTGCCGTGCGCCTCCACGACGTCCACATCGGACGGTTCCAGCCGGGCGTCGGCCAGCGCGGCCCGGATCACGCGCTCCTGGGACGGCCCGTTGGGCGCGGTCAGGCCGTTGGACGCGCCGTCCTGGTTGACCGCGCTGCCGCGCACGACGGCGAGCACCCGGTGTCCGTTGCGCACCGCGTCCGACAGCCGCTCCAGCAGCAGCACGCCGACGCCCTCGCCCCAGCCGGTGCCGTCGGCGGCGTCGGCGAACGGCTTGCACCGGCCGTCGACCGAGAGGCCGCGCTGCCGGGAGAACTCCACGAACGACGACGGCGACGCCATCACCGTCACGCCGCCCGCCAGCGCGAGCGACGATTCGCCCGAGCGCAGCGACTTCGCCGCCAGGTGCAGCGCGACCAGCGACGACGAGCACGCGGTGTCGACGGTGATCGCCGGGCCCTCGAAGCCGAACGTGTAGGCGATCCGGCCCGACGCCACGCTGGCGGCGGTGCCGACCGAGAGGTACCCCTCCACGGCCGCCGGGGTGGTGGGCAGCCGGGCCGCGTAGTCCTGCCCGTTCACGCCGACGAACACCCCGACGTCGTTGCCGCGCAACGCGTCCGGGTCCAGGCCCGCCCGCTCGACCGCCTCCCACGACGTCTCCAGCAGCAGCCGGTGCTGCGGGTCGGTGGCCAGCGCCTCGCGCGGCGAGATGCCGAAGAACTCCGCGTCGAAGTCGGCGACCCGGTCCAGGAACGCCCCGTGCCGGGTGTGCGACGTGCCGGGCCGGTCCAGGTCGTCGTGGTGCAGGCCGGCCAGGTCCCAGCCCCGGTCGCCGGGGAACGGGCCGACCGCGTCACCGCCCGCCGCGACCAGCCGCCACAGGTCCTCCGGGGTGTCCACGCCGCCGGGGAACCGGCAGGCGGTGCCGATGATCGCGATCGGCTCGTGCCGGACCGCGTGGAGCCGGTCGCGGGTCCCGGTCAGTTCGGCGGTCACCTTCAGCAGGAGCTGCCGGATCCGGTCGTCGCTGCTCATCTAGTCGTGCCTTTCGCTACTCGACCGGTCGGTCAGGAGATGCCGAGGGTGGTGCTGATGAAGGCGGCCAGTTCGTCGTCGTCGGCGTGCTCCAGCCCCGCCGCGGAGGTCGGGACCGGGGTGTCCCAGGCCGCGACCAGCTCGCGCAGCCGGGCCGCCGCGCCCGCCCGGGTCGCCGCGTCGGCACCCGCCGCCGCGAGCACCAGGGCGTCCACGGCCGCGCCGACCGACGCCGCCGGCACGGGGGCCAGCTCCGCGTCGAGGTAGCCGGCGACGGCGACCGGCGTCGGGTGGTCGAAGACCAGCGTCGCGGGCAGCCGCAGCCCGGTGCGCGCGCCGAGCCGGGTGCGCAGCTCCAGCGCGGACAGCGAGTCGAACCCCTGGTCCCGGAAGCTGCGTTCGGCCCCGACCGCCGCGAGGTCGCGGCCCTGCACGGCGGCGGTCTCCGCGCGCACCAGCGCGACCAGCCGCGCGGTCCGCTCGGGCGCGCCGAGCCCGGCGAGTTCGCGCGCGAACGAGTCGCCGTCGGGCTCCCGCACCTCGGGCTCGGCACCGGTCAGCTCGGCGATCAGCGGGACCGGGCCGGCCAGCGCCCGCCAGTCGACCTCGGCGACGACCACGTTCGTCTCGCCGGCGTCGAGCACCGGGCCGAGCGCGGTCACCGCCAGCTCGGGCGGCAGCGCGGTGAGCCCGTACCGGGCCAGCACCCGGTCGACCTCGGCGTCCACGATGCCGTCGCCCGCCCACTGGCCCCAGGCGACCGCCGTACCGGGCAGGCCGGAGGCGTGCCGGTGGGCGGCGAGCGCGTCGAGGTAGGCGTTGCCGGGCGCGTAGTTGCCCTGGCCGGCCGTGCCGCGCACGCCCGCCAGCGACGAGAACAGCACGAACGCCGACAGGTCGGTGCCGCGGGTCAGCTCGTCGAGCGCGCGGGCGCCGCCGACCTTGGCCGCCAGGGCGTTGGCGACCCGGTCCGGGGTGAGTTCGGCGAGCAGCGCGTCGTCCAGCACGGCGGCGGTGTGCACGACGGCGTCGAGCGGGTGGGTGGCCGGGATGGCGGCCAGCACGCCGGCCAGCGCGGCCCGGTCGGCCACGTCGGCCGCCACCACGTCCACCTCGGTGCCCAGCGCGCCCAGCCGGGCGACCAGCTCGGCGGCACCGGGCGCGGCCGGTCCGCGCCTGCTGACCAGCAGCAGCCGGGGCGCGCCGCGTTCGGCCAGCCAGGTCGCGACCCGCGCGCCCAGCCCGCCGGTCCCCCCGGTGACCAGGGTGGTGCCGCGCGGTCGCCAGGTGCGGGTGGCCGGTTCGGCGGGCGCGCGGACGATCCGCCGGGCGAAGGCGCCCGCCGCGCGCACGGCCAGTTCGCGCTCGCCGCCGGCGAGCGCGGCGGCCAGCCGGTCCCAGGCGGCGGTGTCCGCGTCGGCTGGCAGGTCGACCAGCCCACCCCAGCGGCCGGGGTGCTCGGCGGCGGCGATCAGCCCGACGCCCCACAGCAGGGCGTGGTCCGGGTCCGCGTCCGCGCCGGGTTCGACCGCGACCGCACCCCTGGTGAGCACCCACAGCGGGGCGTCCACCGGGTCCAGGTCGCGCAGCAGGTCGAGGGTCGCGGTGTGCGCGGCGGGCACGCCGGGGTGGTCGGGGTGGTCGCCCTTGGTGAGCGCCAGCAGCGACAGTACGCCCGACACGCCGCGCGCGTCGGCCACCTCGGTCACCACCCGCACGTCCGCGCCGCGCGCGGTCAACGCGCGTTCGGCCGAGGCCACCCACTGGTGGCCCGCCGGGGGTGCGACCAGCAGCCAGGTGCCGGACAGCCGGCCTGCCGGGTCGGGGGTCGGCCGCCACACGACCCGGTGCCGCCACGCGTCGACCCGCTCGGCGTCGGACCGGTCGGCCAGCCACGTCGACAGCGCGGGCAGCACGGCCGACACCGGTTCGCGCAGGGCGTCGTCGCCGAGTTCGGCGGCCAACCCGGCCGGGTCGCCCGCGCGGACCAGGTCCCAGAACCGGCCGCCGGTCGGCGTCGCGGCCCGCGGGCGGTCCGGCGAGGCGCTGGCGTCGAGCCAGAACCTGGTGCGCTGGAACGGGTAGGTGGGCAGGTCGATCCGCCGGCCGCCGGGGAACACCGCCGCCCAGTCGACGGCGGACCCGCCGACGTGCACCGCGCCCAGCGCCGCCACCGCCGCCGGAGCCTCCGGGCGGTCCCGGCGCAGCGCGGCGACCGCGCGGACCGGCGCGTCCCGCAGGGTGTGCCGGGCCATCGCGGTCAGCACCGCGTCCGGCCCGAGTTCGACCAGGGTGGTCGCGCCGCGTCCGCGCAGGGTCGCCACCGCGTCGCCGAACCGGACCGCTTCCCGCACGTGCCGCACCCAGTAGCCGGGGTCGGCCAGCTCCGCGGCGGTCACCACCGAGCCGGTCAGCGTCGACACGACGGTGATCGCGGGCGCCCGGTAGGTCAGCTGCTCCGCGACCGCGCGGAACTCCGCCAGCACGGGCTCGACCAGCGGCGAGTGGAACGCGTGCGACACCCGCAGCCGCTTGGTCCGCACGCCCTGGCCGCCGAACCGGTCCGCGATCGCGAGCACGGCCGCCGCCTCGCCGGACACCACGACGGACGTCGGGCCGTTGACCGCCGCGACGTCCACGGCGGACAGCCCGGCGAGCCCGGCCCGCACGCGCTCCTCGGTGGCCTCGACGGCGACCATCGCGCCCCCGGCCGGCAACGACCCCATCAGCCGGCCCCGGGCCGCGACCAGCGTGGCGGCGTCGGCGAGCGACCACACGCCCGCGACGTGCGCGGCGGCCAGCTCGCCGATGGAGTGGCCGGTGACGAAGTCCGGCCGCACGCCCCACGACTCGAACAGCCGGTAGAGCGCGACCTCGACCGCGAACAGCCCGGTCTGGGTGTAGACGGTGTCGTCCAACGCCTCCGCCGGCACGCCGTCGGCCCCGAACACGACGTCGGCCACCGGGTGCGGCACCGCGTCGCCCAGCGCCCGGTCCAACTCGGCGGCCACCGCGTCGAACGCCGCCGCGAACACCGGGTACGCCCGGTACAGCTCGCGCCCCATGCCGACGCGCTGCGCGCCCTGCCCCGTGAACAGCAGCGCCAACGCGCCGCCGGCCCGCCCGCTCACCGCGCCGGACCCCGCCGCGCCGGACCCCGCCGCGCCGGGCTCCTGGGCGAGCGACCGCAGCCCGGCGGCCAGCTCCGCCCGGTCGGCCCCGACCACGACGGCCCGTTCCGCCAACGCGGCCCGCGTGGTGGCGAGCGAGAGCCCGAGGTCCGCGAGCGGCACCTCGCCCTCGACCAGCGGGAGCAGCCGGCCCGCCTGGGCCCGCAGCCCGGCCTCGGTGGCGCCCGAGAGCACCAGCGGCACGATCGGCGGCGCGCCGGCCACGACCTGCCCGGCCGGCTCCTGCTCGGCCTGTTCCACGATGATGTGCGCGTTCGTGCCGCTCACCCCGAACGACGACACCGCCGCCCGGCGCGGACGCCCGGTCTCCGGCCACGGCCGGGCGGACTCCAGCAGCCGCACGCCGCTGCCCGCCCAGTCCACGTGCGAGGTCGGCGCGTCGACGTGCAGGGTCTTGGGCAGCACGCCGTGCCGCAGCGCCTCGACCACCTTGATGATCCCGGCGACCCCGGCCGCCGCGAGCGAGTGCCCGATGTTCGACTTCATCGAGCCCAGGTAGAGCGGTTCGTCCGCGCGGTCCGCGCCGTAGGTCGCGATCAGCGCCTGCGCCTCGACCGGGTCGCCGAGCCGGGTGCCGGTGCCGTGCGCCTCGACGGCGTCCACATCGGACGGTGCCAGGCCGGCGGCGGCCAGCGCCGAGCGGATCACCCGCTGCTGCGACCGGCCGTTGGGCGCGGTCAGCTGGGTGCTGCGCCCGTCCTGGTTGACCGCCGAGCCGCGCAGCACGGCCAGCACCGGGTGCCCCTTGGCACGGGCGTCGGACAGGCGTTCCAGCACGAGCACCCCGACGCCCTCGGACCACGCCGTGCCGTCGGCGGACTCCGAGAACGCCTTGCACCGGCCGTCCGGGGCCAGGCCGCGCTGCCGGGAGAACTCCACGAACACCCCCGGCCCGCCGAGCACGGTCGCGCCGCCCGCCACCGCGAGCGAGGTCTCCCCCGACCGCAGCGCCTGGATCGCCAGGTGCACCGCGACCAGCGACGACGAGCACGCCGTGTCCACGGTGACGGCCGGGCCCTCCAGCCCGAACGTGTAGGCGATGCGCCCGGAGGCCACGCTGGTGGTCGTGCCGGTGAGCACGTAGCCGTCGGTGTCGTGCGCGGGCTTGTGGTGCAGGCTCGGGCCGTACTCCTGGGCGATCACGCCGACGAACACGCCGGCGTCGCTGCCGCGCAACGCGTCCGGGTCGATGCCCGCGCGCTCGAACGCCTCCCAGGTGGTCTCCAGCAGCAGCCGCTGCTGCGGGTCGGCGGCGAGCGCCTCGCGCGGCGGGATGCCGAAGAAGTCCGCGTCGAACTCGCCCGCGTCGTAGAGGAACCCGCCGCGCCGGGTGTAGGACTTCCCGCTGGCCGCCGGGTCCGGGTCGTACAGGTCGGGGTCCCAGCCACGGTCGGTCGGCAGCGGACCGGTGCCGTCGCGCTCCTCGGCGAGCAGCCGCCACAGCGCCTCCGGCGAGTCGACCCCGCCGGGCAGCCGGCAGGCCGTGCCGACGACCGCGATCGGCTCGGTGGCGGCGGCCGTCACGTCGGCCAGCCGCTGCCTGGTCTGCCGCAGCACGGCCGTGACCTTGGCCAGGTAGTCGCGCAGCTTCTGCTCGTCGCTCACGGTGGGGCACCTCTCGTTTCGCGCGCCTGGGTAGGTGGTCAGGACAGGCGGAGTTCGGCGTCGATCAGGTCGAAGAGGTCGTCGGTCCCGCCGACGTCCAGGGCCGGCCCGGCGTCGAGCCGGGACAGCAGGCCGCGCAGCCGGTCGACCACCCGGGCGCGCTCGGCGTCGTCGAGCGGACCGTCCAGCCGCTCGGCGAACCGGTCGAGGTCGGCGAGCGCCGGGTGCGGGCCGGTCGCGGGATCCGCCGCCGGGGCGAGCAGGTCGCGCAGGAACGCGGCGACGGCGGCCGGCGTCGGGTGGTCGAACACCAGGGTCGACGGCAGCCGCCGGCCGACCCGGGCCCCGAGCCGTTCGCGCAGCCGCATCGCGCTGAGCGAGTCGAACCCGCCGTCGAGGAAGCCCCGGTCCGGGTCGACCGCGTCGGGCGAGGTGTGGCCGAGCACGGCCGCGCCGGTCGCCCGCACCAGCAGCAGCAGCGTCCGCTCCTGCTCGGCGGGGGTGAGCCCGGTCAGGTCCTCGACGTCCGGCACGGCGACCGGCGCGGCGGGCGTGCGGGCGCGCAGCAGCGGCGACACCACGCGGCCCGGGTCGAGCCTGGCCGTGACCAGCGCGGCGTCGGGGCTGTCCAGCGCGGCGTCCAGCAGGTCGAGCGCGACCTGCTCGGACAGCGGCAGCAGGCCCACCGAGCCGTCCTCGCCCCACGCCGCCGCCGTCGCCGGGAGCCCGGCGGCGGCGCGCGCTTCCGCCAGCGCGTCGAGGAACGCGCCCGTGGCGGCGTGCTCGGCCCGGCCGGGGTCGCCCAGCACGCCGGCGGCCGACGAGTACAGGACGAACGCGGCGAGGTCGGCGTCCCGGGTCAGTTCGTGCAGGTGCCAGGCCGCGGCGGACCCGCCCGAGGTGTGCACGACCGCGGTCAGCGGCCGGGCGAGCCCCGCGAGCACCGCGGCCAGCGCGTCCCGGTCGGCGAGGTCGACGTCCACGACCTCGGCGGTGGCCCCCAGCGCGGCCAGGTCGGCGACCACGTCCGGGTCGGCCCCGGTCAGCAGCAGGTGCCGGACGCCGTGCCGGCGCACCAGGTGCCGGGCCGCCGCCGCACCCCCGCCGGTGACGAGCACGGTGCCCGCCGGGTCGAGCGGGGCGGGCAGGACCACCACCGCCGCGTCGCCTTCCGGGTGTCGCACGTCGCGGACCCGCACGGGCCCGACCTCGCCGCGGGCACCCTCGGCGAAGGTCCACCCGGCGGGCAGGGCGGTGAGCGCCCGCTGGTCGACCACGACGGCCGACGCCGGGCCGGGCACCGGGCCCGTCACCCGCTGCCCCGGCCGCACCCGGTCGACACCGGGACCGACCTCCAGCACCACGCCCGCGCCCCGGGAGTCCGGCCCGACCGCGCGCACCGCCACCCGCACCTCGTCGGGGGCGAGCGGGCCGCCGGGCCGCCCCGGGTCGGGCGGCGCGGCGGAGTCCGCCCGCACCAGGGACGGCACCAGGATCCCGCCGCGCACCGCGAGCTGCGGTTGCCCGGTGGCCAGCGCGGCACCGAGCACGTCGAGCCCGGCGTCCGGCGCGAGGTCGACCACGACCACCCGGTCCGGGTGCCCGGCCTGGGCCGCCCGCGCGACACCCCACACCGCCGCGCCCGCCGGGTCGGTCACCCGGTCGTCCGGGCCGGCGGCCACCGCGCCGCGCGTGAGCAGCACCAGCTTCGCGTCGGCCGACCAGTCCCGGACCAGGTCGAGCGCGGCGGCGGTGAGCGCGCGGGCCCGTTCTACCGGGTCTCCCCCGGCCCGGACCTCGGTCACCGCGAACGCGTGCCCCGGCCCGTGCTCGCCGAGCGGCGCCCACGCGGCGACGCCGTCCGGCTCCGGCGCGGGCACCCAGTCGACCCGGTAGGCGCGCGCCCTGGTGGTGACCGGCCGCAGCACCAGCGATTCGACGGCCAGCACGGGGTTCCCGCCCGGGTCGACGGCGCTCAGCGCGACCGAGTCGGCCCCGGTGGGCGTGATCCGCACGCGCAGGACGTCCGCGCCCTCGGCGTCGCGGACCACGCCGCGCCACGCGACCGGCACCAGCACGCGGTCGTCCGCCAGCGCGATGCCCACGACGGCGTGCAGGGCGGCGTCGAGCGGGTGCGGGCCCTCGGTCGCCCGGACCTCCGCGTACACGTCGTCGCCGTGCCGCCACGCCGCCGTCACGCCCTGGAACGCCGGCCCGTAGTCGTAGCCCCGGTCGGCGAGCGCCGGGTAGAGCCCGGCCACGTCGACCGGTCGCGCGTCCGCCGGCACCCGGAAGCCCTCGACCGGACGGGGCGCGGCGAGCACGCCCTCGGCGTGCCGGACCCAGTCGGCCCCGTCGGCGGAGTGCACCGCGAACGCCCGCGCACCGTCCACTTCGGACTCGACCACGACCCGCACCGGCACCGGTCCGGCCCCGAGGACCAGGGGCTCGTGCACCGCCAGTTCGGCGACGGTGGGCAGGCCGACCCGCGCGCCCGCGTGGGCCACCAGGTCGAGCAGGGTCGAGCCGGGCAGCAGCACCCGCCCGCCCACGACGTGGTCCGCCAGCCACGGGTGCGTCGCGGTCGACAGCCGGCCGGTCAGCACGGTCCCGCCGGCGGGCAGGTCGACGGCCGCGCCGAGCAGCGGGTGCCCGGCCTCGGCGAGCCCGGCGGCGGTCACGTCGGCGGCCGGCGCGTCGAGCCAGTACCGCCGCCGCTGGAACGGGTACGTCGGCAGGTCGACCCGCCGCGCGCCGGGGAACGCCGCCGTCCAGTCGACCGGGGTCCCGGCGACGTGCAGGCCGCCGAGCGCGGCCAGCCACGCGTGCGCGTCCGGTTGCCCCGAGCGCAGGGCCGGGACCGCCGTCGTGGCCTCGATCCCTTCGAGGGTGAGCGCGGTCAGCACGGGGTCGGGCCCGAGTTCGAGGAACGTGCGCGCGCCCGCGTCGTGCAGGGCGCTCACCCCGGCGTGGAACCGGACCGCGCCGCGCAGGTGCGCGACCCAGTAGTCCGGCGTGGTCAGCTCGCCCGGCGCGGCGAGCCGCCCGTGGACGTTGGACACCACCGGAATCGCCGGTTCGCGGTAGGACAGCCCGGCCGCCACCTCGCGGAACGCGTCGAGCACCGGGTCCAGGTGCGCGGAGTGGAAGGCGTGGCCGACCGGCAACCGCTTGGTCCGCCGGCCGCGTTCCCGCCACCGGGCCGCGAGCGCGACGACCGCGTCCGCGTCGCCGGACACCACGACCGAGGTGGGCCCGTTGACGGCGGCGAGGTCGACCCCGCCGCCGAGGTCGGGCGTGATCTCCTGCTCCGCGGCCTGGATCGCGGCCATCGCGCCCACCGCCGTGACGCCCTGCATCAACGCGCCGCGCGCGGCGACCAGCCGGGCCGCGTCGTCCAGCGCCAGCACGCCGGCGACGTGCGCGGCGGCGATCTCGCCGACCGAGTGCCCGATCAGGAAGTCCGGCCGCACCCCGAAAGCCCCGGCCAGCCCGAACAGCGCGACCTCCAGCGCGAACAGCGCGGGCTGGGCGAACTCGGTGCGGTCGAGCAGGGCGGCCTCGGGCGTGCCGGGCTCGGCGAACAGCAGGTCGCGCACCGGCCGCGCGGTGTGCGCGTCGAGCGCGGCGGCGACCTCGTCGAACGCGGCGGCGAACGCCGGGTGGGCCGCGTGGAGCCCGCGCCCGGCGCCGGGCCGCTGGCTGCCCTGGCCGGTGAACAGGAACGCGGTCTTCCCGGTGCGCCCCACCGTCCCGACCAGCGCGCGGTCGTGGTCGCCGGCGGCCAGGGCGTCGAGCCGGGCCGCGAACCCCTCGGCGTCGTCGGCGACCAGGACCGCGCGGTGCTCCAGCCGGGCGCGCGCGGTGGCCAGGGTGAACCCGATGTCGGCCGGATCGCCGGCCGGGTGCGCGCGCAGCCGGGCCGCCTGGTCGCGCAACGCCTCCGCCGAACGCGCGGACAGCACCCACGGGACCGGCCCGGTCGCCGGGACCCGCTCGGGTCGGGCGGGCTCGGCGGGCGGCTCCTCCAGGATGAGGTGCGCGTTGGTGCCGCTGATGCCGAAGGACGACACCGCCGCGCGCCGGGGCCGGTCGACCTCGGGCCACGCGGTCGGCCGGTCCACGACGGTGACCGCGCCCGCCGTCCAGTCCACGTGCTGCGACGGCCGGTCGACGTGCAGCGTCGCGGGCACGACGCCCGCGTGCAGGGCGTGCACCATCTTGATCACGCCGGTCACGCCGGCCGCCGCCTGCGTGTGCCCGAGGTTGGACTTCGAGGACCCCAGCAGCACCGGGTGCCCGGCGCGCTGCCCGTAGGTCGCCAGGACCGCCTGCGCCTCGATCGGGTCGCCGAGCGCGGTCCCGGTGCCGTGCGCCTCCACGACGTCCACATCGGACGGTGCCAGCCCGGCGTCGGCGAGCGCGGCCCGGATGACCCGCTCCTGCGACGGCCCGTTGGGCGCGGTCAGGCCGTTGGACGCGCCGTCCTGGTTGACCGCGCTGCCGCGCACCACGGCGAGCACCCGGTGCCCGTTCGCCCGCGCGTCGGACAGCCGCTCCAGCAGGACCAGGCCGACGCCCTCGGCCCACGCGGTGCCGTCGGCGGCGTCGGCGAAGGGCTTGCACCGGCCGTCCGGCGCGAGCCCGCGCTGCCGGGAGAACTCGGTGAACATGCCCGGCCGCGACATCACCGTCACGCCGCCCGCCAGCGCCAGGTCGCACTCGCCCGCCCGCAGCGCCTTCGCCGCCAGGTGCAGCGCGACCAGCGACGACGAGCACGCGGTGTCCACGGTCAGCGCCGGGCCCTCGAACCCGAACACGTAGGACAGCCGCCCGGACGCGACGCTGGTGAGGCTGCCGGTGAGGTTGTGGCCCTCGAAGCTCTCCGGCGTCTCGTGCAGGCGCGGCCCGTAGTCCTGCGCCATCGCGCCGACGAACACCCCGGTCCGGCTGCCGCGCAGGGCGACCGGGTCGATGCCCGCGCGTTCGACCACCTCCCACGCCGCTTCCAGCAGCAGCCGCTGCTGCGGGTCGGTCACCGCCGCCTCGCGCGGGCCGAGCCCGAAGAACGCACCGTCGAACCGGTCGGCGTCGTGCAGGAACCCGCCCTCGCGGGTGTAGGTGGTGCCGGGCCGCCGCGCCTGCGGGTCGTAGAGGGCGGCCAGGTCCCAGCCCCGGTTGGTCGGGAACGGGCCGATCGCGTCCACGCCCGCCGCGAGCAGGTCCCACAGCGCCTCGGGGGTGTCCGCGCCGCCGGGCCAGCGCCCGCCGGCCGCGACCAGCACCACCGGGTCGTCGTCCACCGGCCGCCGGACGACCTCGGGCGCGGGCGGGCCGGAGCCGTCCAGCAGGCGCGCCACGGCGGCCGGCGTCGGGTGGTCGAAGGTCAGGGTCGAGGGCAGCCCGGCCCCGGTGACGTCGGCCAGCCGGTCCCGGAACTCGACCGCGCCGGCGGAGTCCAACCCGAGGTCGCGGAAGGTCGCCGTCGCGTCGACCGCGTCCGCGCGGGCGTGCCCGAGCACCACCGCCGCCACCGCGAGCACGGTGTCCAGCGCGGACCCGCCGTCCACAGTGGACTCGACGGGGCGCGCGACGACGTGCGGGACCGGGACCTCGACCGTCGTGGTCGGGTCGACCCAGTGGCGGTCGCGCTGGAACGGGTAGGTGGGCAGCGGGATCCGCGCGCCGCGACCGACCGCCGCCCAGTCCACGCCGCCGCCCCGGACGTGCACCCCGGCCAGCGCGGTGAGGAAGCGGGCGCTGTCGCCCTCGTCCCGGCGCAGCGTCCCGACCACGACGACGTCGGCGTCGGGCGCGGTGTCCGCGATCGCGCGCAGCCCCGAGCCGAGCACCGGGTGCGGCGACGATTCGACGAACACCGTGTGCCCGTCGCGGATCGCGGCCGACACCGCGTCCGCGAACTCCACGGTCTGCCGCAGGTTGCGGTACCAGTAGTCGGCGGTCAGCTCGGCGGTGTCGAGCGGGCCGCCGGTCACCGTCGAGTAGAACGTGATGTCCGACGACCTCGGCGCGACGCCGCGCAGCACCTCGGACAGCTCCTCCCGCAACGACTCCACCAGCGGCGAGTGCGACGCGTAGTCCACCGGGACGGTCCGCACGTCGACCCCGTCCGCGCGGTACCCGGCGACGAGTTCGGCCAGCGCCGCGGGCTCGCCGGACACGACGGTCGCGGTCGGCCCGTTCACCGCGGCCACGGCCAGCCGGTCGGCCCACGGCGCCAGCGCCGCCCGGACCCGGGCGGCCGGGTGGGGCACCGAGACCATTCCGCCGGGGGCCGCGCTCGCCGCGATGATCCGGGCCCGCAACGCGACCACGGCCGCCGCGTCGGCCAGCGACAGCGCGCCCGCGACGTGCGCGGCGGCGATCTCGCCCTGGGAGTGCCCGACCACCGCGTCCGGCCGGACGCCGGCCGCGATCCACAGCCGGGCCAGCGACACCATCACGCCGAACAGCGCGGGCTGCACCACGTCGACCCGGTCCAGCGGCAGCCCGTCGCGCAGCAGCGCGGTCAGCGACCAGTCGACGTGCGGGCGCAGGGCCGCGTCGACCTCGGCCACGTGCCCGGCGAAGACCGGCGACCGCGCCAGCAGCCCGGCCGCCATGCCCACCCACTGCGAGCCCTGGCCGGGGAAGACGAACACGGTCCCGCCGACCGGGGTCGCGGTGCCCGTCACCACGGCGGGCGACGGACGTCCCCCGGCCAGGTCGCGCAACGCCTGCGCGAGGGCGGCGGCGTCCGCGCCCACGGCGACCGCGCGGCGGGCGAAGGCGGTCCGCGTGGTCGCGGCGGAGCGCGCGAGGTCGGCGGGGTCGGCGTGGGCGAGCACGTCGGCGAAACGCGCGGCCTGCGCCCGCAGCGCGGCCTCCGTCCTGCCCGACACCGGCACGGCGATCGCGCCGGCCAGGGGGTTCGCGGGGTCGTCGGCCGGTTCGGCGCGCGCCGGGGCCTCGGTGAGCACGAGGTGCGCGTTGGTGCCGCCCATGCCCCACGCGCTGACGCCGGCGACCAGCGGGCGCTCGGGGTGCGGCCACGGGCCGGTCCCGGTGGCCACCCGCAGCGTCGCGAAGTCGATCGCCGGGTTGGGGGTGGTGTGGTTCAGGCTCGCCGGGATCCGCCGCTCCCGGATGGCCAGCACCGCCTTGATCAGCCCGACCACGCCCGCCGCGCCCTCCAGGTGCCCGACGTTCGTCTTCGCCGACCCGACCAGCAGGGGCTCCGCCCGGTCGCCGAAGGCCGCGCCGAGCGCGGCGGCCTCGATCGGGTCGCCGACCTTCGTGCCGGTGCCGTGCAACTCGACGTACTGGACGTCGGCGGGTGCGACCCCGGCGGCGGCGAGCGCGGCCCGGACCACGTCGCGCTGGGCGTCGGCGGAGGGCACCGTCAGGCCCGCCGTCGCGCCGTCGTTGTTGACCGCGCCGCCGAGGATCACCGCGTGCACGGGGTCGCCGGCGGCCAGCGCGGCGGCCAGCGGCTTGAGGACGACGACCCCGCCGCCCTCGCCGCGCACGTACCCGTTGGCGCGCGCGTCGAACGTGTAGCAGGTCCCGTCCGGCGACAGGCCGCCGAACTCCTGCGCGGCGGCCGTGCTGTCCGGCACGAGGTTGAGGTTGACGCCGCCCGCGATGGCCACCCCGGTCTCGCCGCGCCGCAGGCTCTCGCACGCCAGGTGCACCGCGACCAGCGCCGAGGACTGGGCGGAGTCGACGGTGAGGCTCGGGCCGCGCAGACCGAGCACGTAGGACACCCGGTTCGCGATGACACCCCGGTTGAGCCCCGGCAGGGTGTGCCGGGTCGGGCCGCCGTGCCGGGCGGCCAGGGCGGCGTAGTCGCCGCCGATCGCCCCGACGAACACGCCGGCCGCCGTGCCCGCCAGCGACCCGGGGACGATCCCGGCGTCCTCCAGGGCCTCCCAGGCCAGCTCCAGCACCAGCCGCTGCTGCGGGTCGGCCGCCGCCGCCTCGGCCGGTCCGATGCCGAAGAACCCGGCGTCGAACCCGGCCACGTCGTCCAGCGCGCCGCCGAGCCGGGGTCCGCCGCCCGGCGCGGTGCCCCACCGGTCGGCGGGCGTCGGCCCGATCGCGCCGGCCGCGCCGGCCAGCAGGCGCCAGAACCCGGCCGGGTCGGCGGCACCGGGCAGCCGGCAGGCCAGCCCCACCACGGCGACCGCTCCGGGGTGCCCCTGGGCGTGCGGCCGGCGGTCGTCGGTGGTCATCGCGTGCTCAACGCTCCTTCACCCGGGGAGTCGGACAGGCGATTCGCGCCCGAGTCCACCTTGCGTGCGTGAAGGAGGGGGGATCACCCCCTAGGCACCCCTATGAACCCCTGGTTCCTCGGGGATCCGGCCCAGCCGGGTCGGCAGCTCCGCCCGCCGGCCGACGCCGAGCTTGCGGTAGATGCGGGTCAGGTGCTGTTCGACGGTGCTGACCGTGATGTACAGCTTGGCGGCGATCTGGCGGTTGCTCAACCCCCGCGCGGCCAGTTCGGCCACCCGGTGCTCGGCGGTGCTGAGCCCGGCGACCCCCTCGCCGCCGTCCACATCGGACTCGACGGCGACCGGCGCCCGTTCCGACAGCCGCGCCGTCCGGTCGGCCGCGACCGCCCGCGCGGTGTCCGAGACGGCCCGGTAGGCCTCGCCCAGCTCGGCCAGCGCCACGGCGAGCGTGCGCCGGTCGCCGGACCGGCGCAGCACGTCGACCGCTTCCTCCAGCAGGCGGGGCCGGTCGCGGTGGTCGGCGGCCGCCGCCCGGAGTCTCAGGCACAGCCCCCGGGTCCGCGACGGCCCGGGGTGCAGCCGCAGCAGCTGCTCGTCCACCACGGCCCGCGCCGCGGAAGCCTTGCCCAGCTGGACGTACGCCTCGGCGACGCCCAGCCGCCACGGCACCAGGCCGGGCAGGTCGACCTCCCACCGCACGGCCAGCTCGCCGCAGCGCCGGAAGTCGGCCAGCGCCGCGTCCGGCCGCTTCGCCGCCAGCCGGTCGAGCCCGCGCGCTTCCAGGTAGGGCAGCGCGGCGACGCAGTCGAACACCCCGTCGGGCAGCGGGACCGCCAGGTAGCGCGCGGCGTCCTCGACCTTGCCCAGGGCCAGTTTCGCCCGGACCAGGGTCGCCAGCGGCATCCCGACCGCGACACCCCACTGCTCGACGGAGAAGTGCGTGAAGGCGGCCCGCCCGCACCGCTCGGCCTCCTCCGCGTCGCCCAGCCGCAGCGCGGTCTCCGCGCGGATGGCGGCGAACACCGCCTGCCACACCGGCCGGCAGTGCGTGGTGGTCTGCTCCACCAGCGGCACCGACCAGCGCGCCGCCCGGTCGGCCTGGTCGGAGTAGACCAGCGCGGCCAGCGCGCCGGTCAGCGATTCCAGCGAGGACGGCGTGATCGCGCAGTCCCGCAGCACCTGCTCGGCCTGCTGCCCGGCGTCGCCGGGCGTCTGCCGGCGCAGCAGCTCGGCCAGCACCCGCAGGCCGTCCGGCGCGGCGCCGGGGGTGCGCGGGGCGTCGAAGGCCGCCCACCGGTCGCGCAGCGCGGGGAACCAGAACGACAGCCAGTCGGCCATGCGCGGCGACGCGGGCTGCCGGTCGAGCGCCGCGAGCCCGGCGGAGACCTCGCCGCGCCAGAACAGCCGGCTCGCCCGCCGCTGACCGTCCACCCGGGACGAACCGCGCGCCACCAGCACCTCGGTCTCGATCACCGGGTGCCGTAACGCGCCGTCGACCACCAGACCGGACGCCTCCAGGGCCGCCACCGCGGCGGGCTCGGCGGGCCTGCCCTCGGCCAGCGCGGCGGCCGCCGCGACCGCCGGCGGCGCGAACCGGAACAGGCACCACCGCACGGCGCGCGCGAAAGCCTGCCCCACCACCAGTTCGTCCGCGCCGGCGCTGTCCGCGACCAGTGCCCGGACCAGCACCGGGTTGCCGCCGCTGACCTGGTATGCGGCGTCGGCCACACGCGCGTCCCGGAACAGCTCGGACAGCGCCGCGCGGGTCAGCGGCGCGAGTTCGACCCAGCGGTGGTAGGGCAGTCGCGCCAGCTCGCACTCGAACCGGGTGTCGTCCGGGTGGCCGGTGTCGCGCGCGCCGGTCAGCACCAGCACCCGGGCCGTGCGCAGCCGGCGGGCCAGGTACAGCAACCACTCCCGGGACTGCGGGTCGGCGTGGTGCACCTCGTCCACGGCCACCACCACCGGACGCTCGACGGCCAGGTCGAGCACCGCGTCCGCCAGCCCCTTGAGGATCGCGGGCGGCACCCGCGCCCCGCCGGCCGTCGCGTGCGCGCCGTCGTCGAGCAGCGCGCACACCTCCCGCACCTCGGCGCGGTCGAGCGCGGCACCGTGGAACAGCTGCCCGACGACCGCGAGCGGGAAGTCCCGCTCGGCCTCGGCGCCGCAGGCGGCGAGCACCAGCGCGTCCTCGGCGTGCCGGAGGAAGGTCTCGATCAGCTCGGTGCGCCCCACCGCCGCGGGCCCGGTGACCGTGACCACGACTCCTTCCCCCGCCGCGCAACGACGCAGCGCGGCGGTCAGCGTGCCGAATTCGCCAGTGCGCCCAACCAGGTGCATCTCGTCCATCTCCACGTCCGGGGTCGGCGACGGTGGCCCCCTGCCGCGTGGGGTCGACGGTGACGGAGGCACGGCAGGCGACCGTCCCGCCGGGACGGCTCATAGGTGGTAGGGGTGGTCTCGCAGTAGTGCCGGCGCTCGCGGGAAGCGCCGTCCCCGGTTGCCCGGCCACGTCCCACCGCGACCGGGACCGACCGGCCGGAAATCGCGGTTCGACGTTCACACTCTTTGCTTGGTCGGCAGGATACGAACATGCCGGCGGCGCAGTCAACGCACTGATCAACTCGCCCGGGACGCCTCGCCGCAGCGAATTTCCGGCCGTTGCGCCGCGTACACGCAGAGCTTTCAGGCGCACGCGGAAAGCGACGGACGGCGACCCCGTTAGCCCATTCCACCCAACCCGCGTACCGCCGTTCTCCGGCATCGGACCACCGGCCGCCCCGGAACATCACCCGCCGATAACTTCCCACCCAATGGACGGCGACGGCCGACACCGGGACCGGACCCGGGCGAAGATCGGCCACCACGCCGCCGCGCCGCCGCCCGGAATTGCGGAACCGCGCGGTACTCGACACCGGTCGCCGCCCATCCCATTCCGTGAACGCACTTGACGGTCGCCCACGAATACGACAAACACCCCTGGCCGACCCGGGAATCACCCTTCCCGATGTCGCTCATCAAGAATTCCGAATGGTCCCGGACCCGTTTCCCCGGCGAACGGTTCCGCCGGTGACCACGAGGCCGGGCCGGACGTCGGGGAACGAGCCGTCGCCGAACAGCACGCGGGCCGCGGCGGCGCGTCCGGGCGGTGTGCGCAGGAGCGTGAACGCGGTTTCGGCGGCGGCCGGCCCGCGCACCCGCGACCACGCGTCGCGCAGCAGCAGCCGGGTGCGGAATCGGGCCCGCAGGGCCGAGCCGTCGTAGTGCCGCAGCACCGAGACGTCCCCGGTGCGCAGGTACTCGCCGGTCACGGCGGCGGCGAGTTCCGCCATGCGCAGGCACGGGTCGAGGCCGCCGGCGGTCAGCGGGGAGACCGCGCCGGCCGCGTCGCCGACGAGCAGCCCCGCCGGGCAGGCGATCCGCCGCAGCACCCCGTTGACCGGGATCGGCCCACCCCGGCGGCGCACCGGCCCGGTGGCCCCCGGCACGTCCGGGAACCGGTCGCGGAACGCGCGCAGCAGCCGGGGCAGCGGCGCGGCGAGCCGGTCGGGCAGCCCGGCCAGGCCCAGGTGCGCGTGCTGCCCGTCCTCGACCAGCCAGGCCAGGTAGCCCGGCGCGAGTCGCGGGTCCACCACGCAGTGGAACGTCGGCACCGCGCCCGCCGCGACCGGGAAGACCTCCTCGACCCCGACGATCAGCCGCCGGTTGACGTCGAGCCCGAGCCGGCGCGCCACCGTCGAGCGCGCACCGTCCGCGCCGACCGTGAAGCGGGCCGCGACCTCCGGCGACGGGTAGGACAGGCCCAGCCGCACCCGCGCACCGGCGGACCGGGCGCCGGCCAACGCTTCCGCGTAGACCCCGGCCATGTCGGCGACCCGGAACTCGTCCCGCGCGCCGAGCAGCTCGACCGGTGCGCGCAGCGACGGCGGGTAGAGCAGCACCCGGCGCACCGGCGGCCCCAGGTGGCGTTCGGGCAACGCGAAGTCGCGCAGCGTCCGCCGCACGAAGATGCCCGTGGTCCGGATGCCGACGTCGAGACTGGTCCGGCGTTCGCAGACCAGGACGTCGAGTCCCTGCCGCGCGAGCAGGCGAGCCGTGTGCAGACCGGCGAGCCCCGCGCCGACGACGAGCACGTCCACGGTTTCCATGGCCGCCGAACGTATTGGCCACCCGCCGGCCGCGCCCCGGTCACCACGACGCCTCCACCGGATCCACCCGACTCCTCCACACCAGGACACCACGCGGCAGGTGCCGCGCGCCGAGCCGGCCCACCCCGGGTGGCCGCCGTGGTGGAGCACCTGACCCGGGCCCGGCTGCTCATCGCCGACCGGGAACGCGTGCGGGTCGGCCACGAGGCGTTGCCGCACTCGTGGCCCCGGCTGCACGGCCGGCTGGTCGAGGACCGGGACGGCGTGCGGCTGCACCGCGGCCTCACCGAGGCGACCGGGACGTGGCCGGCGCACCACCGCGACACCGGTGCCCTGCTGCGCGGCGCGCGACCGGCTGCCGCGCGGGACTGGGCGCCGGCTGGCGACGACCTGCTCAGCGGCCGGGAGCGGGAGTTCCTGCGGGACAGCGCCGACCAGGCGGACCGGGAGCGGTGACCGGGCAGCGGCGGTCCCGGCGGCTGCGCCGGCTGGTCGCGGTGTTGAGCGTGCTGTTGCTGGTGGCGGTCGGGTGACCTGGTACGCGGTGTCGGCCGAGCAGCGGGCCGCCGAGCAGCGCGACGTGGCCCGGTCGCAAAAGGTCGCGGCGGACGCGGTCGCGCTGCGCCCGCTGAACGCGGCGCCGGCCGCGCAGTTCGGCCTGGCCGCCTACCGGCTCGCGCCGACCGTGGAGGCGCGCAGCGCGTTGCCGGGCTCGTACACCGCGCCGTTCGCGACCTCGTTGCGGCTCAAGGTCAACGCGGTGGCCTACACCCGGATGGCGACCAGCGGCGACGACCGGACGTTGCGGCTGTGGGACGTCACCGAGCCGCTGCGGCCGGTCGAGACGGCCTCCCTGCCCGACCAGCCCGACGACGTCGAGTCGCCGGCCTACAGCCCCGGGCGGCGGCCTGCTGTTCGCCGCGCACTACGACGGCCAGGTCCGGACGAAGACCCGCTCTACCGAGCCGAAGCCAGCCCCGACGGCACCCTGCCGGCCACTGCGGGCGTGGGCGGGTCCGGCTGTGGGACGTCCGGATGCCGCGCCGCCCGGCCCCGCTGGGCGAGTTCACCGGGCACGCGGACATCGTGTGGTGGGCGGTGTTCAGCCCGGACGTCACCCGGCCGGCGACCGCCGGCGAGGACGGCACGGCCCGGCTGCGGCGGGTGGCCGACCGCGCCGAACTCGCCCGGATCGACGCGCACGCGCAGCCCGTGCGGTCGGTCGCGTTCAGCCCGGACGGGGGCGCAGCTGGTGACCGGCGGCGCGGACAACGCCGCGCGGCTGTGGGACGTCACCGGGTCGCCGAGGAGGTTGGGCGTGCTGAGCGGGCACAGCGGGGTGGTGCAGACGGTGGCGTTCAGCCCGGACAACCGGACCGTGGCCACCGCCGGGTGGGGACTACGCGGCCGAGGTCTGGGACACCACCGCGCCCGACCGCCCGGCGCTGCTCGACACCGTGACCGGGCACACCGACACGGTGTACTCGGTCACCTTCTCGCCGGACGGGCACGTGCCGGCGTCGGCGGCCGACGACGGGACCGTGCTGCTCACCGAGGTGCCCGGCCCGGTGCTGGGCGTGCCGCCGTCATGGTCGGCGACACCGGGGCCGGCCGTGCGCGTCGTCGTGGGCAGCGAGGACGGCACCACCCGGCTGTGGGACGTCGGCGACCCCCGGCAGCCCGCGCCCGGCCCGGTCCTGACCGACGCGACCGCGCCGGTGAAGTCGGCGGTATTCAGCCCGGACGGCCGGTTCGTCGCGGCCGGCGGCATCGACGGGAGCGTCGCGCACTACGACGTCGGCGACCCGGCGCACCCCGGCGGGTCCCCACGTTCGCGCACGACCGGAGCGTGCGGTCGGTGGCCTTCGGCAGGCAGGGCCGGCTGCCGGCGACCGCCGGGGACGACTTCACCGTGCGGCTGTGGGACCTCGCCGACCTGCGCGCCTCGGGCGTGTTGCGCAGCGAGGGCGACGAGGGCGTCCACGCCACCGCCGTCAGCCCGGACGGCCGGACGGTCGCCACCGGCTCGCTGGACTGGACCGCGCGGCTGTGGGACGTGACCGATCCCCGCGACCGATCCCCGCCGGCCCCGGCAACGGGCGGTGGTCGGCGGTCGGCGGGCACAGCGGGGTCGTCCAGTCGGTCGCGTTCAGCCCGGACGGGCGCACCCTGGCCACCGCCGGGTTCGACCGCACCGCCCCCGCTGAGGGACCTCGCCACCGCCGAGCCGACGCCGGTCGCTGTGCTCGCCGCGCACGCCGACCGGGTGTATTCGGTCGCGTTCGCTGGGCGGACCCTGGTCACGGCCGGCGAGGACCGCGCGGTGCGGCTGTGGGACGTCGACCCCGGTTCGGTGGCGGACCTGGTGTGCGCGGCGGCCCGGCCCCGGATCACCGGGAGGAGTGGGGGCGGTACTTCCTTGGCTCGGCCTACGCGCCGCCCTGCCCGGCGTGAGCGCACAACGCCGCGACGGGCAGCGGGGACCCCGGACGTCTACTGTCTACAGTGGACAGGATGCGTTGCGGCGCGGCCGACCGGTGCTCCGAGGGGCGCGGTGAGGACCCGCGCACCGACTGCGTGGCGGGTCCGGCGCGGGCAGCCTATCCCAGCGAGGGCAGGACTTCGGCGGCCACGGTCTCCAGCAGACTCTCGTCACCGGCGAACACGCCCGACTCGCGGGGCCACGGCGCGGCCAGGTCGGTGAACCCCAACTCCTCGGCGCGGCCCAGGAAATCCCGGTAGCACTCCACGCTCGACAGCGAGAACACCGGAGCGGCGTCGGTTTGCAGGAACCGCCGCACCTCCGACCGGTCCCGCCCGGACTCGGCCAGCACGTCGTCCAACCGCGCGGACAACTCCGCCACCGAGGCCCACCACGACTCCAGCGTGTCCGGCGAGTTGCCCGTGGTGATCCAGCCCTGGCCGTGCCGCGCGACCAACCGCAACGCCTTGGGCCCGTTGGCCGCCAGGACGAACGGGATCCGGGGCCGCTGCACGCAACCGGGCAGGTTCCGCGCCTCGAAGGCCCGGTAGTACTCACCCGTCCAGGTGACATTGTCCCGCGTCAGCAAGGCATCCAGCAGTTCGACGAACTCCGCGTACCGGCGGGCCGGGCTGGCCGCGATGTTCGTTCCGCCGAACACTTTCGTGTCGTAGCCGCCGATCCCGCCCGAGCCGACGCCGAGCGTGAACCGCCCGTCCGACACGTCGTCCAGCGCGGTCAGCTCGCGCGCGAACGGCACCGGGTGCCGGAAGTTGGGCGACGCCACCAGGATCCCGAGTTCGATCCGCGTCGTCACGGCCGCTGCCAGCGCCAACGTCGGCACGGCGGAGAACCACGGACCGTCCACGAGGGTCCGCCAGCCCACGTGGTCGAAGGTCCACGCGTGGTGGAAACCGTAGCGCTCCAACGCCTCCCAGCGCGGCTTCGCGTCGGCCCAGCGATACTCGGGGAGGATGGTGATCCCGACCTTCATCCGGTCCACTCCAATCAGTCGCGTTGTTCGATCGAACAAGCGATCTGTGCGGAAGTCAAGCGCGTCACTCCCTGTGAGTCCTCCCACTTCGGGTGTCGATCACACGGCAACCCGGTGAACCACAGGTAAAGTGGCACTTCGGCGATTTCGCGGTACGCGGTCGTCGAGGCTGCTTGGCCGGTGCCCCAACGAGTGCGGAGCAGCTACCCCACCTTTCGGAGGACGAAAAGTGCGTCTGCCTTCACCCGGTGCCCGCCGGTGACCATTGCCCCCGACTCCACCCTCGCTCCCGCGCTGTTCCGCGCCCGCGCCGCGACGCCGCAGCGCACCCTGCTCGACGTCCTGACCGGCACCGCGCGCCGCCACCCCGACGCGCCCGCCGTCGACGACGGCACGATTTCGCTGACCTACCGCGAACTCCTCGCCGAAGTCGACGCGCTGCGCGGCGACCTCGCCGACCTCGGCGTCGGCATCGGCGACCGGGTCGGCATCCGCGTCCCGTCCGGCACGGTCGACCTCTACGTCTCGATCCTCGCGGTGCTCGCCGCCGGCGCGGCCTACGTCCCGGTCGACGCCGAAGACCCCGACGAGCGCGCCGAACTCGTGTTCGGCGAAGCCGACGCGTGCGCCGTGCTGACCGAGGGCCGCGAGATCGTCGTGCGCTCCACGCCGCTGGGCATGGTCGGCGAGCCCAGCCCGGACAACGACGCCTGGATCATCTTCACCTCCGGTTCCACCGGCAAGCCCAAGGGCGTCGCGGTCTCGCACCGCTCGGCCGCCGCGTTCGTGGACGCCGAGGCCGGCCTGTTCCTCGCCGACGACCCGATCAGCCCGGACGACCGGGTGCTGGCGGGCCTGTCGGTCGCGTTCGACGCCTCCTGCGAGGAGATGTGGCTGGCGTGGCGCAACGGCGCGTGCCTGGTGCCCGCGCCGCGCTCGCTGGTGCGCACCGGCATGGACCTCGGGCCGTGGCTGGTGGAGCAGGAGATCACCGTCGTGTCGACGGTGCCGACGCTGGCCGCGCTGTGGCCGGTGGAGGCGCTCGACGACGTGCGGCTGCTGATCTTCGGCGGCGAGGCGTGCCCGCCGGAACTGGCTGAGCGGCTCGCCGTCGACGGCCGTGAGGTGTGGAACACCTACGGCCCCACCGAGGCCACGGTCGTCGCCTGCGCCGCGCCGCTGACCGGCGTCGGCCCGGTGCGCATCGGGCTCCCGCTGGACGGCTGGGAACTGGCCGTGGTCGACGGCGAGGGTCGGGTGGTGCCGATGGGCGGCACCGGCGAGCTGGTGATCGGCGGCGTCGGCCTGGCCCGCTACCTGGACCCGGCCAAGGACGCCGAGAAGTTCGCGCCGCTGGACGCCCTGGGCTGGACGCGCGCCTACCGCAGCGGCGACCTGGTCAAGGCCGAGCCCGAGGGCCTGCTGTTCCTGGGCCGCGCCGACGAGCAGATCAAGCTCGGCGGCCGGCGCATCGAACTCGGCGAGGTCGACTCGGCGCTGCAGGCCCTGCCCGGCGTGGCCGGCGCGGCGGCGGCCGTGCGGACCACCAAGGGCGGCAACCAGATCCTGGTCGGCTACCTGGTGGCCGGCGACGAGTTCGACCACGCGGACGCGGTGTCCCGGCTGCGGGGCGCGCTGCCCGCCGCGCTGGTGCCGCTGATCGCCGTGGTCGACACGCTGCCCACCCGCACCTCCGGCAAGGTCGACCGCAACGCCCTGCCGTGGCCGCTGCCCGCGCTCGACACCGAGGCGGAGACCCACCTCCAGGGCACCGAGGCGTGGCTGGCCGAGCAGTGGGCCGAGGTGCTCGGCTCCCGGGTTTCCCGCGCCGACGCGGACTTCTTCGCCAGCGGCGGCGGCAGCCTCGCCGCCGCGCAGCTGATGTCGTTGGTGCGCACCAGGTTCGCCGAGGTGTCGGTCAGCGACGTCTACCAGCACCCGACGCTGCGCGCGTTCGCCGCGCGGCTGGACGAGCTGGCCGCGCACGACTCCCCGGTCCGCGAGGTCGCGCCGACCCCGCTCCGGGCGAGGCTGGTGCAGGCGCTGCTGACCGTGCCGCTGATGACGGTGGCCGGTCTGCGGTGGACGGTCGCGCTGGCCGCGATCGGCAACGTGCTGGGCCTGATGTCGGTGCCGTGGTGGCTGGTCGCGCTCGGGTGGCTGCTGTTCATCAGCCCGCCCGGCAAGGTCGCCGTCGCGGCGGGCGGCGCGCGGCTGCTGCTGCGCGGCGTGAAGCCGGGCACCTACCCGCGCGGCGGGAACGTGCACCTGCGGCTGTGGGCGGCGGAGAAGCTCGCCGAGCACAGCGGCGCGACGAACCTCGCCGGGTCGTGGATCACGCACTACGCCCGCGCGCTGGGCGCGAAGATCGGCCCGGACGTCGACCTGCACTCGATGCCGCCGGTCACCGGGCTGCTCAAGCTCGGCCGGGGCAGCGCGATCGAACCCGAGGTCGACCTGTCCGGCACGTGGGTGGACGGCGACCGGGTGCGCATCGGCCGCATCCGGGTCGGCGCGGGCGCCACGGTCGGCGCGCGCAGCACGCTGTTCCCCGGCGCGCGGATCGGCAAGCGGGCCGAGGTCGCGCCCGGCTCCGGGGTGACCGGGTCGGTGCCGACCGGCCAGCGCTGGGCCGGCGTGCCCGCGCAGCGCTCCGGCAAGGCGTCCCGGCTGCGCACCCGCCCGCCGCGCTCGCTGCGGTGGAAGAACGTGTACGGGATCACGACGTTCGCGCTGGGCCTGCTGCCCGCCGTGGCCGCCCTGCCCGCGCTGCTGCTGGTGGTGCGCGGCCCGTTCGCGCAGGGCCCGCTGACGCTCGGTTCGGCGCTGCTCGCGGTGCCGCTGGCCACGGTGGCGTGGCTGGGCGCGTACGCGCTGCTGGTGCTGGTCTCCGTGCGGCTGCTCGGGATCGGGCTGCGCGCGGGCGTCTACCCGGTGCACAGCCGGGTCGCGTGGCAGGCGTGGACCACCGAGCGGTTGATGAACATGGCCCGCGTGGCGCTGTTCCCCCTGTACGCCAGCCTGTTCACGCCGGTGTGGCTGCGGATGCTGGGCATGCGGGTCGGCCGGGGCGTGGAAGCCTCGACCGTGCTCGCGCTGCCGAAGATGACCCGGATCGGCGACGGCGCGTTCCTCGCCGACGACACCATGGTCGCCTCCTACGAACTCGGCGGCGGGTGGCTGCGGATCGCCGAGGCCCGGGTGGGCAAGCGGGCGTTCCTGGGCAACTCGGGGATGACCGCGCCGGGCCGCGCGGTGCCGAACCGGGGCCTGGTCGGCGTGCTGTCGGCCGCCCCGAAGCGGGCCAAGGCGGGCAGCTCGTACCTCGGGATGCCGCCGATGAAGCTGCCGCGCGCGGTCGCGGACGGTGACCAGAGCCGCACGTTCGACCCGCCGAAGCGGCTGGTCGTGGCGCGGGCGCTGGTCGAGCTGTGCCGGGTCGTGCCGGTGATGTGCCACGTGGCGCTGGTCGTGCTGGTGCTGTTCGCGCTGCGCGAGCTGGGCGCGTTCGCGCCGCTGCTGGCCGGTGTCGTGCTGCTGGCGGCCGGGCTGACCGCGTGCGCGGTGGCCCTGGTGGCCAAGTGGGTGCTGATCGGGCGGTTCCGGCAGCGGGAGTACCCGCTGTGGAGCGCGTTCGTCTGGCGCAACGAACTCGCGGACACCTTCGTCGAGGTGCTGGCGGTGCCGTGGCTGGTCGGCTCGGCGGGCGGCTCGCCGCTGATGCCGCTGTGGCTGCGCGCGCTGGGCGCGCGGATCGGGCGCGGCACGTGGGTCGAGTCGTACTGGTTCCCGGAGGCCGACCTGGTCCGGTTGGGTGACGGCGCGACGGTGAACCGGGGGTGCGTGGTGCAGACGCACCTGTTCCATGATCGGATCCTGCGCATGGACCAGGTGACGTTGGCGGAGGGCTCGACGCTCGGACCGCACGGGATCGTGCTGCCCGCGGCGACGGTCGGCGCGCACACGACGGTGGGGCCCGCCTCGCTGGTGATGCGCGGCGAGGAGGTGCCGGCGGGCAGCCGGTGGCTGGGCAACCCGATCTCCGCGTGGCGATGAGCGGCCAGCTCGCCCAGCACGGGGACCCCGCGTGCCGGGTCGAGCACTACGACCTGGACCTGGACTACAAGCCGCTGACCGGGCGGCTGGCCGCGCGCGCCCGGCTGTGGGTGCACACCGAGGGTCCGATCACGCTGGACTTCGGCCGGTTCACCATCGGCAAGGTCCTGGTGGACGGCAAGCCGGCCCGCTACACGCACGGCGACGGCAAGCTGCGGCTGCGGCACCGGAGCCGTGGCCGCTGCGTGGTCGAGGTGCGCTACTCGGGCCTGCCGCAGCCGATCCGCACCCGGCACTGGGGCGAGCTGGGCTGGGAGCAGCTGGCCGACGGCGCGCTGGTCGCCGGCCAGCCGATCGGCGCGCCGTCGTGGTTCCCGTGCAACGACCTCGTGCGGGACAAGGCGACCTACCGGATCTCGGTGACCACGGCGTCGCCGTACACGGCGGTGGCCAACGGCGTGCTGGTCGACGGGCGCACCGGCAGCAGCACCACGACGTGGGTGTACGAGCAGGCCGAGCCGATGGCGACCTACCTGGCGTCGGTGCAGATCGGCCAGTACGAGCGGCTGACGCTGGCCCCGGGCCAGGACGTGCTGGTGCCCGCCGGGCTGCGGCGGGCGGCGGCGCACGACTTCGCCCGCCAGCCGCGGATGGTGGCGCTGTTCGAGGAGCTGTTCGGCCCGTACCCGTTCCGCGAGTACCACGTGGTGGTGACCGACGACGAGCTTGAGGTGCCGATCGAGGCGCAGGGCCTGTCGGTGTTCGGCGCGAACCACGTCGACGGCCGGCGCGGGTTCGAACGGCTGGTCGCGCACGAGCTGGCGCACCAGTGGTTCGGCAACAGCGTGGGGCTGGCGGACTGGCGGGACATCTGGCTCAACGAGGGGTTCGCCTGCTACGCCGAGTGGCTGTGGTCGGAAAACTCCGGCGGCCCGTCGGCGGCCGTGCACGCCGAGCGCGCGCACGCCCGCCTGGCGCGGCTGCCGCAGGACTTGCGGATCGGCGATCCGGGCGTGGCGAACATGTTCGACGACCGGGTGTACAAGCGCGGGGCGCTGACGCTGCACGCCTTACGCACGCGCCTGGGCGACCAGGCGTTCTTCACCGTCCTGCGCGACTGGAGCCGCAACCACCGGCACGCCACGGCGACCACGGCCGACTTCGTGGCGCTGGCCCAGTGGCACAGCGTCGCGCCGCTGGGCCCGTTCTTCGACGTGTGGCTGAACCAGCCCCGCCTGCCGGTGTGATGCGGTGCCGCGCGGCGGCCCGACGCGGTCGTCGCCGGCGTGGTGACGGCGGCCGGGGAGGTCCGGCCGCCGTCGACTCGCGTCAGCGCCCGGCGCGGGTGGCCCCGGCGAGGTTCCAGGCGAGGTCCGCGGCGGCGGTGGCGCCCGTGGCCACGACGCTCGCGGTCACGTTGGTGATGCTGTCGCACCGCGAGTGGTAGCACGGGTCGTTGCCGCTGGTGATGCCCGAGACCGGGACGCCGATCCCGGCGAAGGACGCGTGGTCGCTGCGGCCCGCGATGTTCACGCCGCGGGTCGCGATGCCCTTGCCGCGGAAGTGCGTCTCGAACTGCTGGCGCAGCGCGGCGTTGTCCGTGTAGACGCCCCACGTGGTGGTGTTCTTCGCGCCGACCATGTCGAAGTTCAGGTACGACTTGATCCGGGTGCGGTCGGCGGCGGGCAGCCGGGAGGCGTAGTACTTGGAGCCGATGAGCCCCAGCTCCTCCGCGCCCCACCAGCCGAACCGCAGCCGCTTCTGCACCGCCGGCTTGGTGCGGGCCAGGGTGAGGGCGGTCTCCAGCACGGCGGCCGAGCCGGACGCGTTGTCGTTGAGGCCCGGCCCGGCGGTCACCGAGTCGAGGTGGGCCCCGAGGAAGACGACCTGGTTGGCGTCGCCCTGCGGCCAGTCGGCGATCACGTTCCAGCCGGTGGCCCCGCCGTGGGTGAACTGCTGGAGGGTGGTGGTGAACCCGGCCGCGTCCAGCTTGCCCTTCACGTAGTCCGCCGACGCGCGGTAGCCGGGCCGGCCGTGCGCCCGGTTGCCGCCGTTGGCGGTCGCGATGGACTGGAACTGCTGGAGGTGGACCTGCACGGCGTCGGCCGGGATCTGGGGCGGTGCGGCGAGGCCCGCCGGCGCGGCCGAGGAGGGTGCGGCGACACCCGCTCCGACCAGGGCGGCCACGGCCAGCGCCGTGCCGAGGATCTTCGCGATTCGCATGTGCGCTCCTAAACAGGGAGGAGGTCGCGCTATGCGGCGGCGTCTCCGCACGCTACCGGGTCCCCGGACCGCCCGAAACGTGCCTGCGGCGCAATACGGACATCCGGTCAGGCCCGTCCGGTCGGCGGACCGGGCGGTCCGCGCAGCGGGGCGGGCACGTGGTCGGAGCGGGCCTGCCCGACGTCCGGCCGCCGACCGGGTGGAGGTCAGGTCGTGACCTCCTGCGGCGCGGGGTCGCGGGCCAGGACGAGGACCGAGCACAGGCCCAGCGCCGCCACCACCGCGAAGAACCAGAACCCCCACGGGTAGGCGATGCCGGCGGTCACCAGCGCGCCGGTGACGAACGGGCCGAGGATCGACCCGATCCGGCCGACCGCGGACGTGAAGCCCAGCGCGGTGCCCCGGGACTGCGCCGGGAACGCCTGGGAGACGTACCCGTAGATCAGCACCTGCGCGGAGAACACGAACACGCCGGTCAGCAGCACCACCAGGTCGAGCAGCAGCTCGTCGCCCACGCGCAGGCTCAACGCGGCCAGCAGCACCGCCGCCGCGCCGAACCAGATCACCGCGATCGGCTTGACCCCGTACCGGTCGGCGATCAGGCCCGCAGCCAGCAGGCCGAGCACCGCGCCCACGTTGAGCACCAGCAGCAGGGTGATCGCGGTCGAGAGCGGGTAGCCGGCCGTGCGCATCAACTGCGGCAGCCACGTGTTGAGGCCGTAGACCAGCAGCAGGCCCATGAACGAGCCGACCCACACCGCGATGCTCGTCCGCCGGTGGCGAGGGCTCAGCAGCTCGCGCGGCGACACCCGGCCGCCCCGGGCTCGCAGGAACGCGCCGGACTCCGGCAGCCGCCACCACATCAGCGGCACCAGCAGCAGGCCCGCGATCCCGCCGCCGTAGAACAGCAGGTGCCAGTCGTCCGCCACCGCCAGCGCCAGCACGGACATCAGCACCGCGCCGACGTGGTAGCCGGTCATCGTCACGGTGCTCGCGCTGGCCCGGCGGGCCGGCAGGTTCTCCGCCATCACGGTCAGCGCGATCGGCATGCACGCGCCCAGCCCGATCCCCGCGACGAACCGCAGCGCCGCGAACACCGCCACGCTGGTGGACAGGGGGATCACCAGCGTGAACAGCGAGAACAGCAGCACCGAGCCGATCAGCGGCCGGCGGCGGCCGAACCGGTCGGTGAGCGGGCTCAGGCCCGCCGCGCCGAACGCGACGCCGACCAGCGACACGGTGGCCACCAGCGTCGCGCCGGCCGGGGTGAAGCCCAGGTGCCCGGACTTGAGCAGGGTCGGGATGGTGGCCGCGAACGCGACCAGGTCGTAGCCCTCCAGCAGGACGGTCAGCCAGCAGAACACCGCCGTCCAGGTCGAGCGGGTTGGAGACGTCGTCATTGCCGTGCTCCTTCCGCCGGCTGACGGGTCAGCCGGTCACTCCGGGGAGGTGGGGAACGTGTCCACCTGGATCAGCCGCAGGCCCGGGGACTTGAGCTGCGCGCGCAGCTCCCCGACGTCGGTCACGGCGGTGGCGGGGACGCCGTAGCCCTCGGCGATGCGGGTGAAGTCGAGGCCGGGGATCTCCGTGCCGGGCACGTCCGGCGTGCCCAGGAGCTGCCCGAACCAGCGCAGCGCGCCGTAGGTGCCGTTGCGCAGGATGACGAACGTGATCGGCAGGCCGTACTGGGCGGCCGTCCACAGCGCGGTGATGCCGTAGTTGGCCGAGCCGTCGCCGACCACCGCCACCACCGGCCGGTCCGGGCGGCCCAGCGCCATGCCGACGGCGGCGGGCAGGCCGAACCCGAGCCCGCCGGAGGCCGGGAAGAAGTACGAGCCGCCCCGGCGCAGGTCCATCTGCCGCCACCAGGCGGAGTTCGTGGAGGTCGACTCCACGACGTAGACGGTGTCCTCGGGCTGGGTGTCGCGCAGGGCCGCGAACACCTGCTCGGGGTGCAGCGCGCTCGGCGCGGTGGCGGGCTCCGGGTTGGGCGTGAACGAGCGCGCGGTGGGCCGTGCGGCGGTGCGCGCCAGCAGCGCCTCGACCACCGCGCCGGGGTCGGCGACCAGGGCCTCCCCCATCGGCGCGCGGGCCGCCGCGCCCGGGTCGTCGGTCACCTGGACCAGCCGGCTGCCCGCCGGCAGGTACGCGCCCGGCACGTGCTGGTGGTAGCGGAACACCGGTGCGCCGAGCACCAGGATCAGGTCGTGGCCCGCGAGCGCGTCGGACACGGCGGCGATGCCGGCGGGCAGCACGCCCCGGAACAGCTCGTGCCGGTTCGGGAACGGCAGCCGGTACGGCGACGGCGCGACCCACGTGGGCAGCGAGCGGTGCTCGGCCAGCGCCACCACCCGGTCGAACAGGCCCGCCGCGTCGATCTCGCCGCCCAGCACCAGGGCCGGGTTGCGGGCGGCCTCGAACCGGGCCACCAGCTCGGCCAGCTGGTACTCGGAGGGCTGCGTGCCGTGCCGCACGTTGCGGTCGAGGGTGACCGTCACGCTCTCGTCGAGTTCCCGGTCCCAGTCGTCGTAGGGCACCGACAGGTAGGTGGGGCGGCGGTGCAGTTCCGCCTCGAACACCGCCTGCGCGACCGAGCGCGGCACGTCGCCGGCGGTGGCGGGCTCGCCGGACCAGGCGACCAGCGGGCGCATCAGCTGCGGCGCGTCGACGTTGGACAGCATCGCCTCCAGCCCGATCGCGGACCGGACCTGCTGGCCCGCGGTGAGCACCAGCGGCGAGCGGGAGTAGACGGCGTTGGTCAGCGCGCCCATGGCGTTGCCGGAGCCCGCGGCGGCGTGCAGGTTGACCAGCACCGGGCGGCCGGTGGCCTGCGCGTAGCCGTCCGCCATGCCGACCACGACACCCTCGTGCAGGCCGAGCACGTAGCGGAACGAGTCCGGCAGGTCGGCCAGGAACGGCAGCTCGTTGGAGCCGGGGTTGCCGAACACGGTGGTCAGACCGCGGCGTTCGAGGAACTCGTGGACGATCCGGCGGACGGTCGGCAAGGGGTCCTCCTCATTCGCGGGCTCAGGTGCGCTCCCGGGTGACCCAGACCCTAGGAAGACCACCGGACTGTGTTCCAATAGATGTTCTGCGGCGGTGACATCGATGGGATCGATAGTTGCGGGACTTCGACCTGAACCTGGTGCGCACGTTCGTGCTGCTCTACGAGACGCGCAGCGTCACCGCGACCGCCGAGGCGCTGCACGTGACCCAGCCGACGATCAGCTACAGCCTCCAGAAGCTGCGCCGCCGGTTCGGCGACGAGCTGTTCCGGCGGGCGAAGGGCGGGCTGCAACCGACCGCGACGGCCCGCGCCCTGTACGAACCGCTGCACGCGGCGCTGGCGGGCATCGAGGAGGCGGTGAGCGGCGCGTGGCCGTTCGACCCGGCGACCGCGCACGCCACGTTCACCCTCGCGCTGTCCGACCTGGGCGAGGTCGCCCTGCTCCCCCGCCTGGTCGCGGCGCTGCCCGCGCGCGCTCCGGGCGTGCGGTTCACCGTCCGGCCGCTGGACGTGGTCAACGCGCCCGACCTGCTGGGCCGGGGCGAGGTGGACGCGTTCATCGCGTCACCGCTGTTCAGCACGCCCAGGGTGGCCCGGATCCCGCTGTTCGCGGAGGGGTACGTGGCGATGGTCGCGGAGTCGCACCCGCGCCTGCGGGGCGAGCGGGCGACGGTGGCGGAACTGGCCGCCGAGCGGCACGCCACGGTCTACGGCCCGACCGGCCACGAGGGCCCGCGCCGGGCGCTGGAGGCGCACGGCCTGCACGACCGGGTGGTCGTGGAGACGACCCGGTTCACGTCCCTGCCGCACCTGGTGCAGGAGGGCGACCTGGTCGCGATGGTCCCCCGGCTGGTGGCGCGGGCGTTCGCGGCCACCCACCGGGTCCGCCTGCTGGACCTGCCGTTCGACATCGAACCGGCCCAGGTCTCGATCTACGCCCGGCACGCGCACGCCCGCAGCCCGGCGCAGTCCTGGCTGGTCGACTTCATGACCCGGGCGCTGACCCCGGCGCCCGGGACCTGACCCGCAAGTCCTAAGTGGACAGCCGGATGCCGTACTCGGCGTAGCAGCGCACCAGGGTGAGCGCCTCGCCCCACCCGGTGGAGCACTCGGCGAACCGGCGCAGGCCGGTCTCGTCCTGCGGCAGGCCGGTCTCCACCACCTGCAACCACGTCCCGTGCACGTGCGGCGAGGTGGTGAAGGTGACCAGCGACGGCGGCGATCCCCAGGTGAAGGCGAACCTCTCCCCCGGCTCGCAGACCACCACCTCGCCCTCGTCGGTCACGTCCGAGCCGTCGTCGGTCCACCCCTTCCACACCAGGTGCACGTGGCTGCCCACCACGGGGTCGAACGTCGAGCCGTCGGTGAACCACCGGTCCCAGGCGGCACCGCTGCTGAGCAGGTCGAACACGACCGACGGCGTGGCGCGGACCAGGGTCGAGTGCAGGATCTCCGGGACCCGCACGGCGGCGTCGCCGGCGCGGAGCGCTGTTTCGGTGCTGCTCATCGTGCGTCCTCCCCCGTCGGTCATTCGGCGACGCGGCGCGGGCGCGGCACCGGATCCGCGGTCCCGCCCACCGCGCGGGACGCCGTGCGGAGCAGGGCGGTGGTGCTTTCGCTCATCGTGACGAGCCTCTCTCAGCGACGGCCGGGGCCGCCTCGTGCGGGTTGCGCCCGGTGGGGACCGAGTCCTCGGCGGGGCCGCACCGCGCGCGAGACGCGCACCGGGCCCGGCTCTCCACGTTCCCAGAGCGCGCCGCCGGCCGACAGTGCGCGCGCCACGAGTCGCGGTCTGAAGAACATCAACCTGGGACGTGAGGAAAACATGGTTCGGTACGCCGAACATCCGGACAGCCGGAGCCGACCGCACATGGGCGGAATTCCACGTGAACCGGTGCCGGGGATCGGTGCCGCCGTTCGCCCTGCCGTGGCGCAGGATCTCGGACGCGCGATGCGCTCCGGCGAGACCGACACCCGCACCGACCCAAGTTCACTTCCTAAATAAATAGCGAATACCAGGAGCCGCTTTCGGTGAACAAAGCGCTCACCCGATGTCCACTCCGTCCTCGACTTAACGCCGCCCGGCGGACCAGGGGCGACCGTGACCCGATCCCGACCATGTCGGTATTCATTTCTTAATCGACCTGTGGGGTATGCTCGGCGTGGACCGAGGGAGGTGCGTCGTGGCGGGCAAACGGGACTACGGCCAGTTCTGCGGGCTGGCCGGCGCGCTGAACGTGATCGGCGAGCGCTGGACCCTGTTGATCGTCCGCGAGCTGCTGATCGACGCCACCCGGTTCAACGAGATCATGGACAACCTGCCCGGCATCGGCCCCAACCTGCTGGCCGAACGGCTGCGCGCGCTGGTCGAGCAGGGCGTGGTCGAGCAGCTGCCGGTCCCCGGCGACGCGCGCGGCAAGCAGTACCGGCTGACCGAGGCCGGCCTGCGGCTGCGCGGTCCGGTGCTGGAGCTGGCGCACTGGGGCATGTCCTTCCTGTCCGAAGAGGACGGCGACGGCGTGGTGCGGGCCGAGTGGGGTTTCCTGGCGGTGCAGGCGATGGTCCGACCGGACGCGATCCCCGACCTCGACCAGACCTACGAGTTCCGCATCGGCGAGGACGTGTTCGCCGTGCTGGTGCGCGCCGGCCAGGTCTCGTTCACCCGCGGTGCCACCACCGACCCGGACCTGGTCGTGAAGAGTGACCCGGACAGCTTCGTGCGCATCGGCGCGCGGATGCTGTCGCCGTTCGAGGCGATGGCGGCGGGCCGGATCTCCGTGGAGGGCGAGGAAGCGGCGATCGTCGCGTGCGTGCGGATGCTCGGCCTGTCCTGAGCCCGTGGTGAATCCGGCACGGGCCGGGACATGAACCCCGCACCGGCCGAACGGCCGTGAAAAGAACACGTAGTCACGGTGATCGCGACACTGGTTGCCCGGTCCCGGCGGGAAGAACACTGCACGCGCGAACGCTTTGCCCGCGCCGGTCCCCCCGACCACGGAGGTCACCCGTGAACCACACCAGCAGACAGCTCCTGCTCCGGCTCGCCGAACTCGGCGTCGGTCCCGCCGATTCCTCGGCGGTGCGCATCGACACCTACGACCACCGCTCGGACCACGCGGACGCGGCGCTGCGGCCGACCGTCTGCGCCAGCAACACCACCGCGCCCGCGCCCCGATGACCGCCGTCGCCGGGGGTCCGCGCCCGTACCTCGGGTTCAAGCGCCACCTGCGGGCGGAGCCGGCCGGGCACGGGGAGGCGTACCTGTTCTCCGAGCACGACGTCACCGTCCTCAGAGGACCGCACGTCGCCGCGCTCGCCGCGCTCCTGGACGGCCGCCACGACCTGCGCGACGTGCTGGCCGCCGTGCCGGGCGACGCCTCGGACGTGGCCGCCGCGCTGCTGCGGCTGAGCGACGAGGGCCTGCTGACGGCGCACGCTCCGGGCGCGGACCCCTCGGCGACCGCCTACTGGGACGCCGCCGGCATCGACCGGCCCGCCGCGCCCGGCCGGGTCCGGGTCGTCGCGCTCGGCGGGCTGGACCCGGCGCGGACCGCGCGAGCCTTGCGGGACAGCGGTTTCGACGTGGTGGACGACCCGGGCGACAGCGGCGCCGCCGCGCTCGCCGTGGTGCTGTGCGCGGACTACCTCGACCCGGAGCTGGCCCGGGTGGACGCCGAGCACCGCGCGAGCGGCACGCCGTGGCTGCCGGTCAAGCCGGTCGGCGCGACGGTCTGGGTCGGCCCGGTGTTCCCGGCCGACGGGCCGGGCTGCTGGCACTGCCTGTCCGCCCGGCTGTGGCGGCACCGCAAGGCCGAGGCGTGCGCGCAGAACGCGCTGGGCCGCACCGGTCCCGCGACCACGCCGCCGTGCTCGCTGCCGCCGCTGGCCGCCGCCGCGGTCGACGTCGCCGCGCTCCAGGCCACCCACTGGCTGGCCGGCCACCGGCACGACGGCCAGCGCGCGGTCTGGACGATGGACAGCCTCACCCTGCGCACCGCGCACCACGAGCTGCGCCCGGACCCGCAGTGCGCGAGCTGCGGGACGCCGGGGCTGGTGCGCGCCAGGGCGTGGCGGCCGGTGGACCTCGCCCCGCGCGAGAAGGCGCCCGGCGGCGAGCGCGCGCTGTCGCCCGCCGAGGTGCTGGCCCGGCACGGGCACCTGGTCGGGCCGGTCACCGGGATCGTCAAGCGGGTCGAGCCGGACGGCCCGGAGTTCTTCAACTGCTACCGCTCCGGCCCGAACGTGGCGGCGGCGGTCACCGACCTGGACGGGCTGCGCTCGGCGCTGCGGTCGCACAGCGGCGGCAAGGGCGTCACCCCGCTGCACGCCGAGGTGAGCGCGTTGTGCGAGGCCGCGGAACGGCACTCGGCGCTGTTCCACGGCGACGAGGAGCGCGTCCGGGGCAGCCTGCGCGGCCTGGGCGAGCCCGCGCTGGACCCGCGCGGCCTGCTGCTGCACGACCCGCGCCAGCACGCCGACCGGGAGCGCTGGAACGCGGCGCACGCGCCGTTCCAGCACGTGGTCGCGCCGTTCGACCCGGACGCCGAACTCGACTGGACCCCGGTGTGGTCGCTGACCGCGCGCCGGCACCGGCTGGTGCCCACCGCGATGCTCTACTTCGGCGTGCCCACCGGTCCCGAGGGCGCGAGCCTGCGCGCGGACTCCAACGGCAACGCGGCCGGCGGCAGCCTGGAGGACGCGGTGTTGCAGGGGCTGTGCGAACTCGTGGAGCGCGACGCGGTGGCCATCTGGTGGTACAACCGGCTCCGGGTGGCCGCGCTGGACCTCGACGCGTTCGCCGACCCGTGGGTGGACGAGTCCCGCGCGCGCCACGCCGCGCTCGGCCGCCGCCTGTGGGTGCTCGACGTGACCTCGGACCTGGGCGTGCCGGTGCTGGTGGCGCTGTCGGCCCGCGCGGACACCGGCGGGCGGGTGATGCTCGGGCTGGGCGCGCACCTGGACGCGCGCACCGCGCTGCGCCGCGCGGTGGCCGAGCTGAACCAGATGATGCCCGCCGTGCTGGCGGCCGGGGACGTGCCGCCGGACGACCCGGACCTGGCGCGCTGGTGGCGGACCGCGACCGAGGCCGGGCAGCCCTACCTGTCCCCCGCGCCGGACCTGCCCGCGCGCCGGCCCGCCGACTTCCCGGTCCCGCCCGCGCAGGACCTGGCGGCCGACGTCGCGCTGGTGCGGCAGCGGGTGGAGGCCGCCGGGGTGGAGGTGTTGGTGCTGGACCAGACCCGGCCGGACGTGGGCGTCCCGGTGGTGAAGGTGCTCGCCCCCGGCCTGCGCCACTTCTGGGCGAGGTTCGCGCCCGGCCGGCTGTTCGACGTGCCGGTGGCGCGCGGCGCGCGGGAGCGCCCCACGCCCTACCACCGGCTCAACCCGATACCGGTGTTCCTCTGATGGGCCTGTGCCCGCTGCCGGGGGCGTGACGTGCCGAAGAGGTGGGGCGACGGCGTGCTGTCACTGGTCCGGCTGTGGTCGTTCCGGGAGGACGTGCTGCTGGAGTTCGACCACGACCTGTGCGCGGCCGTGGCGCTGTCCGACCGGGGCGAGACCCGGGTGGAGGTGGACCACGTGGTCGGCGAGGCGCTGCGCCGGATGGTGCTCGGCCCGATCTCGCCGGACAACGTGTTGACGCCGCGCCACCTGGGCGGCGAACCCCAGTGGGCGGTGTTCGGCTCGGCGCTGGACCGGCTGGCCGACGTGGTGGTGCACTCGGCGGCCGGGCAGGACGGCCGGCCGCTGCTGTCCGCGATCCCGGTCGACGGGCGCGCCCGGTTCGCGCTGCCCGTGCTCCAGCCCCGCGACCAGGTGCGGCTGTCCCGGTTCGCGGTGCTGCGCCCGTGCGACGGCGAACTGCTGCTGGAATCGCCGCTGGCGGCCTACCGGGTGCGGCTGCACCGGCACCTGGCGGTGCGGGTGGCGACCGCGTTGAGCGCCGCGACCGCTGTGGTGGACCTGGCGACCGCGCTGCGGGTGGCCCGGCCGGTGGTGACCGACCTGGTGGCCTACCTGGTGGCGGGCGGGCTGGTGCTGCGCGGCGAGCACGACCCGCTGACCGGCCGGGTCGAGTTCGCCGAGGACCACGACCCGGTGCTGCGCCGCTGGACCGGCCACGACCTGCTGTTCCACGCGGCCACCCGGCTCGGCCGGGGCGACGGCCCGTCCGGCGCGGTCTACCCGCTGGCCGGTCTCGCGCCCCCGCCGCCCGCGCTGCGGCCGGCCCGCGCGGGCCGCACCGTGCCGCTGACCCGCCCGGACCTGGCCCGGCTGGCCGCCACCGACCCGCCGTTGGTGGCGGCGGTGGAGGCGGCGGCGCGGGACGCCGACGGGTTCCCGTGCCCGCCCGGCGTGCGGACGCCGTCGTGCGCGGAGCTGGCCGAGCTGCTCTACCGCACGGCACGGGTGCGGCGCACGGCCCGCGCGCGGGTGGACGGCGTCCCGGCGCACGAGGTCAGCGACCGCCCGCACGTCGACTGGCTCGGCCTGTACGAGCTGGAGCTGTACCTGTGCGTGGACCGCTGCGAGGGCTTGGACCGCGGCCTCTACCACTACGACCCGGCCTGCCACGCCCTCACCGGGCTGGACGCCGACGAGGACGACCTGGGCGAGCTGCTGGACCGCACCCGGGTCGCGGTGGGCGCGCGGGACCGGCCGCCGGTGCTGATCACGCTCACGCTGCGCACCGACCGGTCGTCGTGGGTCTACCGGGACACCGGGTACGCGATGGCGCTGACCCACGTCGGGGCGCTGCAACAGCTGCTGCACCTGACCGCGCGCGCGATGGGCCTGGCCCCGCTGGTGCCGCCGTTCGAGCCCGGCGACCTGGCCGATCGGGTGCTGGGCCTGGACTGGCGCGCGGAGACCGCGGTCGGCGAGTGCGTGGTCGGTTACCCGGCGACGGCTGCTCCGGATGGCCGTTTCCGCCGTTGACCTGGACGGATGTGCCACGGACCGCCGACCACCGCCGGTTACGATGAGGATCCGCCCCGTCATGGGCGATTCGACCACTCCTCGCTGAACGGTGATCACGGGACGGGGGCCGCGTGCGGGCCATCAGAGTCGGCCGGGGTGTGCGCCTGGCGCCCTGGCTGGCCATGGCGGTGGTGTCGGCGGTGTTCTGCGGCTACGGCGTCGTCGGGTTGCTCCAGGTGCTGCTGGCCGGTCCGTCGCCGGCGCAGCTCGCGCTCGCGGTGGGCTGCATGGTCTCGCTGCTGGCGTTGCAGCTGTGCTACTTCGGGCGGCACGACCGCCGGCTGCGCTCGCCGGTGACGTTCGCGGCGCTGGGCTTGCAGGCGGTGCTGTCGTTCGCGCCGCTGCACCAGTTCGCGCAGGCGTGGATCGGGATGCCGAGCTTCTTCCTGGGCAGCCTGCTGCTGGTGTGGCCGGGCCCGGCGGGCCGGGTGGCGTTCGCGGTCGGGCTGGGCGTGGTCACCTTCGTGCAGAGCAGGGTCAGCGACAACCCGCTGGACGTGGTGTACACGCCGCTGGGCGTGATGGTGTTCGCGCTGTCGGTGTACGGCATCACCCGGCTGTCGCGGCTGATCGGCCAGCTCACCTCGACCCGTGCCGAGCTGGCCGGGGCGGTGGTGGCGCAGGAGCGGCTGCGCTTCGCCCGCGACCTGCACGACCTGCTCGGGCTGAGCCTGTCCGCGATCGCGTTCAAGACCGAGTTGGCGCACCGGCTGCTGCGGGTCCAGCCGGACCGGACCGGGCAGGAACTCGACGAGGTGCTGGTGCTGGCCCGGCGCGCGCTGGGCGACGTGCGGTCGGTCGCCGGCGGGTACGCGGCGCTGTCGCTGGACCAGGAGTGCGACAACGCGGGCGCGGTGCTGCGGGCGGCGAACGTGTCCGTGGAGCTGGAGCGGGCCGACGACGGCCTGCCCGAGGACGTCCGGTCGGTGCTGGCCACCGTGCTGCGCGAGGCGATCACGAACGTGCTGCGGCACAGCAAGGTCGAGCGGTGCTCGGTGTCGGTGCGGGTCCGCGACGGCCGGGCGTGGCTGGAGGTGGTCAACGACGGCGTCCCCGACCGGCCCGACGACGTGCCCGCCGAGCGCGCCGGCAGCGGGATCGGGAACCTGGCGCACCGGGTCGGCGCGTTCGGCGGCGAGCTGCGCGCCGGGCCGGCCGGGCCGGGCCGGTTCCGGCTGACCGCGCACGTGCCGGTCACCGCGGGCCGGGCGGACGAGCCCCGCCGCCGGCCGGCCGGGCCCGCCGAGGCCGGTGTGCCGACCGCGCTCGCCACGCTGGTGCTGGTCGGGTTCTTCGCCGCGGCGGCCGTGCACCTGCTCTACCTGACGACCGACCCGCTGCTGCTGACCGTCGGCATCGGCGGCGCGGCGGGGCTGCCGGCCGTGCAGCTGGGCTACTTCGGCCGGACCGACCCGCGCGCCCGGCCCCGGCTGAGCCGGGCCGCGCTGGCGGTGCAGGCCGCGCTGGTGTACCTGCCGCTGCCGGTGCTCGGCGTGGCGTGGGTGAGCCTGCCGGGGTTCCTGGCCGGGTCGGCGCTGCTGGTGCTGCGGCCGTGGGCGGCGTGGACGACGTTCACCGCGGTGGTGGTGAGCGTGGGCGTGGCGCAGGAGGTGCTCGCCCACGACCACCTCGACGTGGTGTTCAACGTGGTGGCGACGTTCGTGAACGGCCTGGTGGTGTTCGCACTGGGCACGCTGTCGCGGCTGGCGGCGGAGGTGCGCCGGACCCGGGACGAGCTGGTCGGCCTGGTGCTCACCGAGGAGCGGCTGCGCTTCGCCCGCGACCTGCACGATCTGCTCGGGCTGAGCCTGTCCGCGATCACCATGAAGAGCGAGCTGATCCGCCGGCTGATCGGGCCGGACCCGGAGCGCGCCGAGCACGAGCTGGTGACCGTGCTGGAGCTGTCCCGGCGGGCGTTGGCCGACGTCCGCTCGGTGGCGCGCGGCTACCGCGAGTTCCCGGTGGAGGAACTCCAGTCGGCGCTCGCGTCGCTGGCCGCCACCGAGGTGGTGGCGGGCGTCGAGCGGGACCTGGGCGAGCTGCCGCTGCCGGTGCGCGGCGTGCTGGCGGCGATCGTGCACCACCGGGCGGCCCGGCTGCCCGAGGACGTGGCGTACCACTGCCAGGTCAGCGTGCAGCGGCGGGACGTGGGCGCGGGCGCGGTCGTCTCGGTCACCGACCGGCACGACGGGGCGGACGCCGGCGCCCCGCTGCGCGAGCGGCTGGCCGAACTGGGCGTGGAGCTGGTGGTGCGGCCGCTGCCGGCCGGGCGCACCCGGTTGACCGCGGTGATCGCGGACACCCGCGAACCCCGGTGGTGACCCGCCCGCCGCGCCGGATCGGCGTCGCCGGACCCGCCGGCTGTACTGGTTTGTGATGTTGTCGACGTCCGGGTGGCCGGTCGGGTGGTGGCCGGCCGGCCGCCGAGGGCTGAGTGGGCGTGTCGGGCGGTGTGGTCGTGGGCCCGGTGGGGTCGGGCGGTGGTCGTTGCCGGTCCGGGCGTGGGCGGACTCGTGGTGCGTGGTGCGGTTGGCCTTGCCGTTGGTCCGGGGGCACTCGCGGCACCACCCTTTGCGCTGCGTCCGTGCATCCGCCGGCTGTGGTGCGGCCGCGAGGAACGGCCGGCGGCGTGACGGGTCACGACCAGCCTGCGGGCAGGCAGGGGCGGTGCGGGCGTCACTGCGCACGCGAGGACCTCCACGCGCCGGTGGGATGCGTCAGACACACCCACCCCGCCCGGAAGTCCTCCCACCATCAACTCGACACGCCGCCAAAAACCCAACTGGTCACTGCAGCTAGAGCCAGCCGGACTCCTTCGCGATGCGGATCGCGTCCACCCGGTTGCGCGCCTGGGACTTCGTGACGATCGTGGTGAGGTAGTTGCGCACGGTACCCGCCGACAGGTACAGCCGGGCCGCGATCTCGGTCGGGTTCGCGCCCGCCGCGGCCATCCGCAGCACCTCGATCTCGCGGCTGGTCAGCGGGCAGTCGGCGGAATCCCAGGCGGACAGCGCGAGTTCGGCGTCCACCACCCGGCGGCCGGCGGCCACCTCGCGCACCGCGTCGGCCAGCCGGTCGGCCGGGGCGTCCTTGAGGATGAACCCGCTGACCTTCGCGGCCAGCGCGCGGCGCAGCGTGCCGGGGCGGTTGAGGCTGGTCAGGATGAGCGTGCGGCAGTCCGGCAGGTGTTCGTGGATCTCGCCGGCGGCGGTCAGGCCGTCCTTGCCGGGCAGGTCGATGTCGATCACCGCCACGTCCACCCGGTGGGCGCGCGCGGCGGGCAGGATGGCGTCACCGGAGGCGACCTCGGACACGACCTCGATGTCGGGTTCGAGGTTCAGCAGTGCGACGAGTGCGCCCCGGACCATGTGCATGTCCTCGGCGAGCAGGATCCGGATCACGGGTGGGCCTTTCGGGGCGGCGCTGTCCTTTTGTTGTACCACCCTTCGATTGCGACCCCGTGCGCTGAACGGACTCAAGCCGCGAGCGGGTCGGCCGGTTCAGCCGACGCCGGCGGCGCGGCGGTACTCGCGGGGCGGGCAGCCGTAGGTCTGCCGGAAGACCCTGCTGAAGTAGGACGAGTCCGGCATCCCCCACCGCGCGCCGACCACGCCGACGCCCACCCCGTCGGTGATCAGGTCGCGCCGGCAGCGCTCCAGCCGCCGGTCGCGGATCCAGCGGGCCACCGTCGTGCCCTCGCCCTCGAACAGCCGGTAGAGCTGGCGGGTGGACACGTGGTTGCCCACCGCGACCTGTTCCGGGGTCAGCTCCGGGTCGGCCAGCCGGGCGTCGATGAACGCCTTGACGCGGCGCAGCAGCACGGGGTCGCTCACGACACGCGGGCGGGTCGGACCGGGCGCGTCTCGGATCTGCCTGGCATGCAAGGAACTCCTTCGGTTTCGGTGCTCCCCGAAGGTACGAACCGGCGACGCCGGGCGGACAGTCAACGCTCTCGGACGAACTGGTACTTTTCGCGGACCTCCCGCCGAAAGTCCCCCGGGCTCGCCCCGGTCTCGCGCTTGAAGAACCGGCCGAAGTACGAGGCGTCCTCGAACGCCAGCCGGTGCGCGACCTGGGCGGCGCTGAGTTCGGTGCGGGCGAGCAGCCGCTTGGCCTCCAGCGCCAGCGCGGCCCGGATCACCGCGCCGGGCGTCCGGCCGGTGGCCGCGCGCACCAGGTCCGTGAGGTGGCCGGCGGTCACGCCGACCCGCTCGGCGTAGGCGGTGACCGAGCGTTCGGCCAGCACGTGCTTGTCCACCAGCCGGATGAACTGCCAGGCCAGGGACGACACCGGGACCCCCGGGCCGACCTGGCGCAGCCGTTGCGTGCGCACCAGGAGGATGTGCAGGTAGGACTGGAGCATGGTGGCGTAACCGGAGCCGCGCACGCGGAACTCGTGCGCCATGTCCTCCAGGATGCCCTCCACCAGTCCTCTGTGGTCGCCGGTCAGCCGCAGCTCGGGCGTGCCGCCCAGGAACGGCGGCGGCACGCCGGGCAGGTCCAGCAGGAACTCCTCGGCGAACACCAGCACCCGGCCGGCGACCTGCTCGGTGTCCTTCCAGAAGTGCACCTGGCCGGGCGCGAGGAAGTACAGCGTGTTGGGCACGATCGGGTACGGCACGAAGTCCACGACGTGCAGGCCCTCGCCGCCGGTGAGGTACAGGATCTCGTAGAAGTCGTGCCGGTGCGGGAACCGGGCGCGGGTGTACGCCCCGATCTCGTCGAAGGTCCCGATGGCGAACGGCGACAGGCCGGACGGCACCGGGACCTCGATCTCGTGCAGCGGCAGCGGTTGCTCCGACCGCCCCATTCAGCTGCCCGACGTGGCCAGGTTCAACCCCGGCTCCGCCAGGGGCTTGAGCCCGTAGCCGCCGACGATCCGGTCCAGCGACCCGTCGGCCTTGAGCGCCTTCAACGCGGCCAGCAGCGCGTCGGCCAGCTGCTTGTCGTCCTTGCGCAGGTACATGCCCACGTAGGTCGGCGCGAAGTCGGCGGAGACGATCACGATCGGCGCGTTCTGCTCCTTGATGGCGTACTTGGCCTGCTCGGTCACCGCGACCTGGAAATCGGCCTGCCCGGAGCGCAGCGCGAGGTCGGCGTCCTGCGCGGTCGGGTACTGGGTGACCTCGACGGCACCCTTGCCCTTCTTCTGGCAGTCCTGGGAGATCTCTTCGGCGTGCTGCACGTCGGTGGTGCCCCGGATGGTCGCGACCCGCTTGCCGCAGGAGTCCTCCACCGACTTGTACTTGCCCTCGTTGGCCTTCGCGGTGACCAGCACGCTCGCCGACTGCATGTAGTCCACGAACAGGCCGACGCGCTGGCGTTCCTCGGTGTCGGACAGGCCGTCGTCGGCCATGTCGAACCGGCCCGCCGTGACGCCGGGCAGCAGCGCCTCCCACGCGATGTTCTCGATCTCGTAGCGCAGGCCGAGCTTCGCGGCCACCGCCCGGCCGACCTCGGGCGTGATGCCCCCGGTGATGTTGTTGCTCGCGTCGGTGAGCAGGTACGGCAGGTTCGGCAGCGTGGTGCCGACCTTCAGCACGCCCGAGTCCTTCAGGCGTTGCGGCAGCAGGTCGTGCAGTGCCTGGTCCTTGGCGGGCAGCGCCGCGTCGGACTTCGGCTGCTGCGTGGTCGCGCCGGGGTCGCCGCAGGCGGCGAGCAGGCCCAGCGCGGCGACGGCGGCGAGCAGGGTTCTACGCATGATCGTGTTCCTTCGTGGGGTGACGGCGGACGTGGGCGAGGAAGGCCGCCGTCCGCTCGGATCGCGGTGACAGCAGCACTTGCGCGGCGGGCCCGGACTCGACCACCACGCCGTCGTCCATGAACACCACGGTGTCGGCGACCTCGTGCGCGAACCCGATCTCGTGGGTGACCACGACCATGGTCATGCCCTGGGAGGCGAGGTCGCGCATCACCGTGAGCACCTCGCCCACCAGCTCCGGGTCCAGCGCGCTGGTCGGCTCGTCGAACAGCATCACCGAGGGCTTCATGGCCATCGCGCGGGCGATCGCCACCCGCTGCTGCTGGCCGCCGGACAGCTGCGCGGGCACCTTGTCGGCGTGCGCGGCCAAGCCGACGCGGGCCAGCAGTTCCCGCGCCTCCCGCTCGGCCTCGCGCGGATCCCGGCCGAGCACCTTGACCGGGCCGAGCGTCACGTTGCGCACCGCCGTGAGGTGGCTGAACAGGTGGAACTGCTGGAACACCATGCCCATCCGGCGCCGGGTGCGCGCGATGTCGCGCTCGGCGCTCTCGTGGAGCCGGCCGTCCCGGTGCTGGTAGCCCACCAGCTCGTCGTCCACCTGCACGAACCCGGCGTCGACCGGCTCCAGGTGGTTCACGCAGCGCAGCAGCGTGCTCTTGCCGCTGCCCGACGGGCCGATCACGCACACCACCTCGCCGGGCGCGACGTCCAGGTCCACGCCGCGCAACACCGCCAACTCCCCGAACGACTTCCGGATCCCCCGGATGCGGAGCCCGCCTGCCACCTACGACACCGCCCAACGTTCGAGGAAGCGCTGGCCGACGCTCGCGACCGTGACCAGCACGAGGTACCAGCCGGTCGCCACCAGCAGCAGCGCGATCACCTGGTAGTTCTGCCCGTAGATCTGCTGCGCCCTGGTCATCAGGTCGCCGCCGCCGATCACCGACACCAGCGACGTGCCCTTGAGGATCAGGATGAACTGGTTGCCCAGCGCGGGCAGGATCACCCGGATCGACTGCGGCAGCACGATCATCCGGGTCGCCGCCGCGCGGGTCATGCCGATGGTCAGCGCCGCGTCGACCTGCCCGCGCGGCACCGCGAGGAACCCGCCCCGGATGATCTCCGCCAGGTAGGCCGCCTCGTGCAGGCCCAGGCCCAGCAGCGCGGCCAGGAACGGCGTGATCACCTGGTTGGTCGGCGCGAACCCCACGGTGGGGAACAGCAGCGACAGGTTGAACCAGAACACGATCTGCACGACCAGCGGCACGCCCCGGAAGAACCAGACGTAGCCCGACGCGGCGGCCGAGAGCACCGGGTTGCGCGACTGCATCATCATCGCCAGGCCCGCGCCCAGCACCAGCCCGATGCCGAGCGTGGCGAAGGTCAGCACCAGCGTGATGCCGACGCCCTCCATCACCGGCGTCGAGAGGAAGTACTGCCCGATCACCGTCCATTCGAGATTGGGGCTGACCGCGACCGTGTACGCCAGCCAGCCCACCACGGCCACCAGCACCGCGCCGAGCACCCACCGGGACACGAATCCTCGGCGGCGCACCACTTCCAGCGTGTGGAGTGTGTCCAGCATCGTCCTCCTCCCCTCCACCGGGTACGAAGGACGTTAGGTGGACGGGAGGGTGGAATCTTGACTCTCCCTGCCAGGCTCGCCTGCGGGGTCCACTGTGGACGGGGCGGGCGATGGACGAGCGCGGCGTGACCGCCGGTCACGCAGGTGGTGCGCGGGGTGGGCGGAGCACGGCCGCAGCCGCCCGCCCGGTCACCTACGGCCGCTGAGCCGACTCACGCATTGCCCGTCCGGGCGCGGAACCTGCGCGCGGCGGCCGTGCCCGCCGCCACGTCCCAGCTGCGCCCGACCACGGCCGCCACCTGCTCCTCGGTGACGTCCGCGTCGGCGGCGACCAGCGCGGCGACCGCCGCCGGGTCGGCCACGCCGTCCGGCGCGTCCCGGGTGAACTCCACGATCAGCTCGCGGCAGCGCAGGTCGTCGGCGGCGGGCAGGTTCACCGAGTCGAACCCGTCGTCCAGGTCGTACGGGGCCCGCCGCCACCCGCCGTCCTCGAAGCCGTACACGAAACCGACCCACGCGCCCCGGGCGAGCGTCGAGCGGACCGGGCCCGCCCACCACGGCGGCGCGCCCGCGAGCAGGTCCGTCTCGGGCTCCTCGAAGTACTGGGCGGAGGTCGCGTAGTAGGTCTCGGAGTACTCGTGGTCGTGGCCGAGCAGCACCGCCCGCTCCCCGATCAGGTGCAGGTCCGCCCAGTTGCCGCCGCCGTCGTCGTAGTGCCAGACCGGCCCGTCCGCGTGGCAGGTGTCGCCCCACCCGCGCGCCGCGCACACCGCGGCGAACGCCGCCCACCGCCCCCGCATCCGCCGGGGTTCGGGCAGTTCCACCTCGACCAGCGCCACCACGTCCTCCTCAGCCCGGTGTGCCGACCAGCGTAGACGGGTGGTTCAGGCGCGCACCGGCAGCGGGTAGTGCGGCAGGTCGGGGTCGGTGGCCAGCCAGTCGGTCGCCTTGAGCATCGCGCGCATCATCAGCCGCGAGTTGAACATCGCGTTGCGCAGCCGGATCCGGGACCGGCTGCCCGGCGCCAGGAACGGCCCGGCGTTGGCCTTGCGGGCGACTTTCGTGAGGCCGCGCATCCGCTCCTCGTACCGGGCGAACGCCACCCGGTGGTCGCCGTCGGCCGAGGCCAGCTCGCCCGCCAGCACGTACGCGCCGACGATCGCCAGGCCGCTGCCGAACCCGCCCAGGGTGTTGCCGTACCCGGCGTCGCCGAGCAGCGCGACGCGGCCCTTGGCGTACGTGGTGGTCTCCACCCGGCTGATCGAGTCGAGGTGCACGGAGGTCGCGTCGCCGAGCGCGGCCACGATCTCCGGCAGCCGCCACCCGCCGCCCCGGTAGGCCTCGCGCAGGACGTCGCGCTGCGCGGCCGCGTCGTACCGGTCGTAGGTCAGCTCGTCGGCGGCGAACACGAAGAATGCCGGGGCCTTGGGCCCGCCGATCGCCACCATCCGGCCCGGTTCGTTGTACATCAGCGCCTGGTCGCCGAAGTCGCCCAGGTCGACCAGCGCGTAGTAGTGGCCCAGGTGGCGGACGTGGTCGCGTTCCGGGCCGAACGCGAGCCTGCGGACCGCCGAGTGGATCCCGTCCGCGCCCACGACCAGGTCGAACGTGCGCGGCGCGGACCGCTCGAAGGTGGCGTGCACGCCGTCCGGGGTCTCGGTCAGCGAGGTCACCGCGTCGCCGAACACGTACTCGCAGGCGTCGGCGGTCCGCTCGTGCAGCAGGTCGGCCAGGTCGCCGCGGCGGATCTCGATCGCGCCGCCGGTGAACTCGCCGGGCATCACCGCGAGCCGGCGGCCCTCGCCGTCCACGATGGTCTGGTCGGTGCCGCCGGTCTGGCGGGCCTTGATGTCGTCGAGCAGGCCCATGAGGGTGAGCACGCGTTCGTGGGTGGGGCCCTTGAAGTCGACGGCCTGGCCGCCGGGGCGCGTGGCGGACGCCTTTTCCACGACGGTGACCGTGCAGCCGAGCCGGTGCAGCCAGTGGGCGAGCGCGGGGCCGCCGATGCCCGCGCCGGAGATGAGGACCGTGGTGTTCTTCATGGCCCAGAGCTTCGACAACGCCGTTGACAGTCCGTCGACACTCCGCTGACAGTCACGCACCGGACGCTGTCAGGGCCTCCTCGCGGCTCATGGCCGCGCCGCGCGCGTAGGCGGCGGCGAACGCCTCCGCGCCGATCTCGGCGCGTGCCGCGTCCGCCACCCGTGCCACGTCGGGGTCGCCCGCCCGCGCGGTGCCGCGCAGCGCGACCGCGACGCCGAGCAGCAGGGCCGCCCGGTGCGCCGGTTCGACCTCGGCCCGGCCTTCGACGGCCGCCGCCAGCTCGGCCCCCAGCAGCGGCGACCGTGCGGCGCGCAGCGCCCGTGAATGCAGTTCGGCGGCCTCCGCCGGGTCGTCGGCGAGCCGGCCCAGCGCGGTGAGGGTCCGGGCGGTCCGCCACTGCGCCCCGCTCTCCTCGACCGCGAGGGCGCGGGCCAGCAGGTCGGCGGCGGCATCCCGGTCGCCGGTCAGCCGGGCCACCTCGCCCAGGCCCAGCAGCGCCTCGGCGGAGGGCCGGCCGAACCTGGTCGCCGCCCGGCCGAACTCGGCGCGCGCCCCCTCCACGTCACCCTGCCGGACCAGGCAGCGGCCCCGGTGGCAGAGCAGTTCGGCGCACTCCTCGGCCGCGCCCAGCCGCTCGTACATGGCCAGCGCCTCGGCCCACCTCCCGTGCGCCAACGCCCACTCGCCGCGCCAGCCCGCGACCTGCGCCAACCAGTCCAGCGACTGCGCGCTGCCCCACCGCTCGCCCAGCGCCCGGAACGCCGCGAGCGCGCGGAGCATGACGCGCTCGCCCTCGGCCGCGCCGCGGTCGAGCACCGCGATCAACGCCTCGCTGAACAGGCCCAGCGCGAGGTTCCACGGGTCGTCGCCGAGCAGCACGCCCGGATCGGCGTGGGGGTCGTCGGGCGGCCCGGCGAGCATGCCCCACAGCGCGATGCCGAACGGGTACCGCAGCCGGGCCAGCTCACCCGACTCGACGATCCGCCGCGCCCGTTCCCAGTGTTCGGCGGCCGGCTGCGGCCAGGCGTGGACCACGCAGCTCACGTACTCCTCGGCCAGGCCGGCGGGCACGTCGCCGTCCAGCAGCGCGGCGGCGATCTCACCCGCCTGCGTCCGCCGTCCGCTGAACCACCAGTACGCCGCGAGCGCGGCGACCAACCGCATGCCCGTCTCGCGGTCCGCGTCGCGCAACGCGGCCATCAGGTTGTCGTGCTCGGCCGACAGGCGCGCCAGCCACGTCAACTGCTCCGCGCCGCGCAGGTGCGGATCGGCGCGTTGGGCCAACGCGAGGTAGTAGGCCGCGTGGGCGCGCCTTACGTCGCGTTCCTCGGTCTCGTCGAGTTGTTCCGCGCAGAACAGCCGGATGGTGTCGGACATCCGGTATCGGCCGTCCGCCACGGTCACCAGCGACCGGTCGACCAGGTCGGCGAGCACCTCGTCCGCGTCCTCGACGCCGCACACCTCTTCCACGGCGGGCAGCACCGCGCCCGCGAACACCGAGAACCGGCGGGCCAGCACGCGTTCCCGCTCGCCCAGCAGGTCCCAGCTCCAGGCCACCGCGGCGTGCAGCGTGCGGTGCCGCGCGGCGGCCGTGCGGTCGCCCCGGGACAGCAGCCGGAACCGGCCGTGGCCGGCCAGCCGCTCGGCGATCTCGGCGACGGTGAACTGGCGCAGCCGCGCGGCGGCCAGCTCGATCGCCAGCGGCAGGCCGTCGAGCGCGGCGCAGACCGCCACGACCGCCTCGGCGTTGTCGGCGGTCACCGCGAACCCCGGCCGCACGGCCGCCGCCCGGTGCGCGAACAGCCGCACCGCCGGGTCGTCGGCGGTCGCCGACGCCAGCGGCTCCAGCGGCAGCAGCGTCTCGCCGGTCAGGCCCAGCGGCTCGCGGCTGGTCGCCAGCACGCGCAGCCGGGGGCACCGGGCGAGCAGGGCGTGGGCCAGCCCCGCGACGTCGGCCACCACGTGCTCGCAGTTGTCCAGCACCAGCAGCAGGTCTTGGTCGAGCGCGGCGACCAGGCGTTGCACCGGGTCGGTCCGGCCAGGCCGGAACCCGGACTCGCGCACCCCCAGCGCGGCCAGCACCGCGAGCGGCACGGCGTCGCCGGCGGCCACGTTCGACAGGTCCGCGAAGCACGCCGCACGGCCCGCGCCGGCGGCGAACTCGACCGCCAGCCTGGTCTTGCCGGTGCCGCCGGGGCCGAACACGGTGACCAGCCGGGCGTCGGTCGCGGCGAGCCGGGCAAGCTCGGCGTCCCGCCCGACGAAGCTGGTCAGCTGCGCGGGCAAGGTGCGACGCGGGGCGGGTTCCTCCGCGCGCAGCACGGCGAGGTGCGCGGCGGCCAGGCCGGGCGTGGGGTCGGCACCCAGTTCGTCGGCCAGCAGCCGCCGTGCGTCCTCGAACTCCGTAAGGGCTTCCGCCGTGCGGCCTTCCGCGTGCAGAGCGCGCACCAGTTGCTCGCGGAACCTCTCCCGCAACGGGTGTGCGGTGACCAACGCGCGCAGCCGGGCGACGGACGTGCCCTCCGGTGACGCCGATTCGGCGTCCACCAAGTCTTCCGTCGCGGCAAGGCGGAGTTCCTCCCACCGGGCGGCCTGCGCGTCGCCGTGCGGGAGGTCGGCCAGCGCCGTCCCGCGCCACAGCCCCAGCGCCTCGCGCAGCACGCCCGCCGCGTCGCCGACCCGGCCGGCGGCGAGCAGCGCCCGGCCCTCGCCGGCGAGGCGTTCGAAGACGTGCGCGTCCACGTCCTCCGGGTCGACCGCGATCCGGTAGCCGTTGCCGGAGAACTCGACCAGCCCGCCCGGCAGCGCCCGGCGCAGCCGCGACACCTGCGCCTGCACCGCGTTCACGGCCTCGGCGGGCGGGTCGTCGCCGTACTGGCCCTCGACCAGCCGGTCCAGACTCACCACCCGGCCCGGGGTCAGCAGCAGCATCACCAGGACCGCGCGCGGGCGCGGGCCGCCGACCGGGAGCACCTCCCCGTCCGCCGACCGGACCTCCACCGGGCCGAGCACGCCGAATCGCACGCCGGCGATTGTCCTCCCCCGCTTGCGCGCCGGACTGTCGTACCCCTGCCGTAATGTCCGCCGCGACCGGATCGAGAGGGGAGCTGAGGACGTGCGCAGGTGGGAACTCGTCGGTGACGGGTCCGCGAAGTTCTGGGAGATCGGGCAGGACGGGGCGAGCGTCACCGTCCGGTTCGGACGGATCGGCGCGGAGGGCCAGACGAAGGTCAAGGACCTCGCGTCCGAGGCCGCCGCGACCGCGCACGTCACCAAGCTGATCGCGGAGAAGGAGCGCAAGGGCTACGCGGAACCCGCCGCCGTCGCCGCACCGTCCACACCGGCCGCCGCACCGGCTCCGGAAGGGACGGTCGCGCAGGAGTCCACCGCCGGCGTGAGTGCGGCGGCCGCACCGGAACCGGCGGTGATCACGCCGTCACCCGCCGTGGAGGTCGACGAGGACGCGCTGGTCCTCCCGGACCGCTGGCGCGCCGGTGTGTTCCCCCGGCGCGGCGGCGGCCTGCCGTCGACGGTGAAGCCCGCGCCCAAGGCCGCCGGGCACCTGCGCGCGTCCCTGGCCGCGAAGCCGGAGATGGTCCGGGCGATGCTGGAAGACCGCAAGACCGAGCCCGCCCTGGCCGAACTGCTCACCGAGTACCTGGACGGCCGGGTCACCCCGCTCGGCGCGGCGGTCGCCGCCGCCGCCCAGGCCCACGTGCACGGCGGGAACGCCGCCGACGAGGGCCGGCTCGTCGCCGACGACCTGGTGCTCTCGCACGGGCTGCCGTTCGCCGCCGAGGTGGCGGTCTCGCTCGGGCTGGTGCGCGCCGAGTGGCGCACCAAGCTGGGTGACGACTTCCGCTCCCTGCTGTTCTCCTCCCGCCAGCACGTGCCCGACCACGACGACACCCCGGTGATCGACCGGGTGCGCCGGCTGGTCGCGGCGGGCGACGAGGAGGACGCGGTCGCCGCGGCGATCGCGCCCCTGCGCACCACCACGTGGACCAGGCTGATCGCCACGTTCCTCGCGCCGTCCCGGGCGGACTGGGTGGACGAGGTGCTGGCCGAGGTCAAGGGGTTCACCCGGAACTGGGCGTCCTACCGGATGGTGGTCTGCTCGGTGAGCACCGCCGACCAGCTGGCCGTGGTCGTCGAGCACGACCAGCTGGCGAAGGAGCTGCGCAAGCCGGCCGTGCTGCGCACCCTGGTGGACGGCGTCGGCCCGGCCTCGGCCCCGACCTTGGCCCGCCTGCTCGACGAGACCGAGTCCTGGGAGCGCGACTACCGCAAGCTGCTGCTGGAGACGCTGGCCGTGCTGCCGTCCGACGAGGCGTTCGACCTGCTCGCCGACCGCGTCGACCGGCCGGGGGTCGAGCCCGCGCTGATCGAGACGGGCAAGCGGTTCCCGCGCCGGGCGCTGCGCCTGCTCGCGCCGCGCGCCGGCCGCCCGGCCCTCAAGCACCTGCTCTACGGCCAGGTCGTCGCCCACCCCGAGCTGGTCGCGGAGCTGCCCGACGACCTCCGCGCGGCGGTCGCCGAGGTCGAGGCCGAGTACCGGGAGGTCGCCGAGATCGGCCCGGAGGGGCTGCCGGAGCTGCTGGTGCGTCCGCCGTGGACCCTCCCCCGCACGGCCGTGAAGCAACTGGTGGTGAAGGGCCTCGAAGTGCCCGCCGACGGGTCGGTGGAGTGGCTGCCGGGCGAGCACGAGGCGTGGTCGGCCACCAAGGAGACCAGGTTCACCCACAACGGCGGGGCCTGGCGCAAGCTCGCCGACGCCTACCGCACGGACAAGATCAGCTGGCACCACGAACTCGCGCTGATGGTGCACGGCCCCGAAGACCTGGTCCGGCCGCTGCTCCCGGAGTGGCGGATCGGCTACGTCTGGGAGTTCGAGAACGCCGGCCGGATCCTGGTGTCCCGCTACGGCCTCGACGCCCTGCCCGGCGTCCTGCACGCGGTGAAGTCGAACCCCACCCCCGTCCACGCGGAGTTGTTGATGCCCTTCGCCGAGCAGCGCGTCGCCCACCTGATGGCGGACTGGCTGCGGCTCAAGACCGTCCGCCCGGTGGCGGCGGCGTGGCTGCGCCGGCACGCCGACGACGCCGCCCGCTACCTGGTCCCGACCGCCGTCGGCGCGACCGGCGCGGCCCGCCGGGCGGCCGAGGCGGGCCTGCGGGTGATCCCGAAGCAGGCGCTCGCGGCGGCCCTGGCATACGGCCCGGAGGCCGAGGCCGCGATCGACGCCCTGGTGTCGCTCGACCCGCTGCACGCGCTGCCCGCGAAGATGCCGGTGCCGGGCGAGTGGGCCGACGCGTCCCTCCTGCCGCAGATCCTGGTCGCCGGGCGGCAGCGGGCCCTGCCCCGCACCGCGTCCGCGCACGTGGTGATGATGCTGGCGCTGTCCCAGCCGGAGGCGCCCTACGCGGGCCTCGACGTGGTGCGCGAGCTGTGCGACCCGAAGTCGCTGGCCGACTTCGCGTGGGCGGTGTTCGAGCGCTGGCGCTCGGCCGGGCTGCCGCCCAAGGACGGCTGGGCGCTGTCCGGGCTGGGCCTGCTCGGCGACGACGACGCCGCCCGGGGCCTCGCGCCGCTGATCAAGGCGTGGCCGGGCGAGGCGGGCCACGCCCGCGCGGTGACCGGGCTGGACGTGCTGGCCGCGATCGGTACCGACGCGGCGCTGATCCAGCTCAACGGCATCGCGCTGAAGTCCAAGTTCAAGGGCCTCAAGCAGCGCGCCCAGGAGAAGATCGCGGCGGTCGCCGCCGAGCGCGGGCTCGGCGCCGAGCAGCTGGCCGACCGGCTGGTGCCGGACTTCGGGCTCGACGACGCCGCGACGCTGACCGTCGACTACGGGCCCCGGCAGTTCCTGGTCGGGTTCGACGAGCAGCTCAAGCCGTTCGTCGCGGACGCCGACGGCAAGCGCCGCAAGGACCTGCCCAAGCCGGGCGCGAAGGACGACCAGGAGCTGGCCCCGGCCGAGCACAAGCGGTTCGCGGCGCTGAAGAAGGACGTGCGGGCGGTCGCGGGCGACCAGATCTCCCGGCTGGAGACCGCGATGGTGATGGGCAGGCGGTGGTCGGCGGCCGAGTTCGGGGAGCTGTTCGCCGGGCACCCGCTGCTGTGGCACGTCGTGCGCCGGCTGGTGTGGATCACCGCCGACGGGCGCGGCTTCCGGCTCGCCGAGGACCGCACCCTGGCCGACGTCGAGGACGAGGCGTTCACCCTGCCCGACGACGCCGAGGTCTCGATCGCGCACCCGCTGCGCCTGGGCGACGAGCTGGCGGCGTGGTCCGAGGTGTTCGCCGACTACGAGATCCTCCAACCGTTCCCGCAGCTGGGCCGGCCCGTGCACCGGTTCACCGACGGGGAGCGCACCTCGACCCGGCTGGAGCGGTTCGAGAACGTGCCGGTCCCGGTCGGCCGGCTGCTCGGCCTGACCAAGCGCGGCTGGGCGCGCGGGACGCCCATGGACGGCGGCGTGGAGTGCTGGATGCTGCGCCCGCTGCCCGGCGGCGGCACCGTGGTGGCCAACCTCGACCCGGGGATCGCGGTCGGCGTGGTCGACATGTTCCCCGAGCAGAAGCTCTCCGAGATCTGGGTCAACGACGGCGACGGCGGCGACTGGAGTCCGCGCGGCAGCCGCAGGTTCGGCGAACTCGACCCGGTGACCGCGTCCGAACTGCTCGCCGAACTGACCTCGCTGACCAGCTGAGCCCGGAGAACCCCGATGTCGGACCACGCAAACCTGCAACGACCACCCGCCGAGGTGCGGTTCGCCGACGAACTGGCCCGGCTGCGCGACACCGACCGGGCGCACCGCCCGCCGGGGTGGGCGCTGAGCCTGGAGGCCGCGCGCCGGTTCGTCGTCGGCGACGAGGCAGCGGGCATCAGCCGCAAGTTCGTCGGCGACCCGTCGCTGATCGACCGGTCGCTGGTGACCTTGGCGACCAGCCGGGGCCTGATGCTGGTCGGTGAGCCCGGCACGGCCAAGTCGCTGCTGTCCGAGCTGATCGCGGCGGCGGTGTGCGGCGAGTCGACGCTGACCGTCCAGGGCGGCGCGGCGACCACCGAGGACCAGGTCAAGTACTCGTGGAACTACGCCCTGCTGGTGGCCGAGGGCCCGACGCCCCGGTCGCTGGTGCCCGCGCCGATGCTGCGCGGCATGGCCGAGGGCAAGGTGGTGCGGTTCGAGGAGATCACCCGCTGCCCGCTGGAGGTCCAGGACTGCATGCTGTCGCTGCTGTCCGAGCGGGTGGTGGCGATCCCGGAGCTGCCCGGCGCGGACGGCATGGTGTTCGCCCGCGACGGGTTCAACGTGATCGCCACCGCGAACACCCGCGACCGGGGCGTGAACGAGATGAGCGCCGCGCTCAAGCGCCGGTTCAACTTCGAGACGGTGTTCCCGATCGCGGACTTCGGCACCGAGCTGGACCTGGTGGAGCGGGAGGCCGGGCGGCTGCTGGAGCGGTCCGGGGTGGGCGTGCCGCCGCGCCGGGACGTGCTGGAGGTGCTCGTCCGGACGTTCCGCGACCTGCGCGGCAGCGGGCCGTCGCCGGCCGACCGGCTGTCCACCGTGATGAGCACCGCCGAGGCGGTGTCGGTGGCGCACGCGGTGGGGTTGCGCGGCTGGTACCTGCGCGGCGAGCCGGGCAGCGCTTCGGACGTGGTCGAGTGCCTGGCCGGGACGGCGGCCAAGGACAGCCCCGAGGACCTGGCCCGGCTGCGCCGCTACCTGGAGCAGCAGGTGCCGCGCCGCAAGGGCGCGCAGTGGCAGGAGCTGCACCACGCCCGTCACCGGTTGCCGGGCTGATGGCCGCGACGTTCCTCGGCGTCCGGCACCACAGCCCGGCGTGCGCCCGCCTGGTCCGCGAGACGATCGCGGACCTGCGGCCGGCGCACGTCCTGATCGAGGGCCCGTCGGACGTCAACGACCGGCTGGACGAGCTGCTGCTGGGCCATGAACTGCCGATCGCGCTCTACACCTACCACCGCGACGGTGACCGGTCGCACGCGTCGTGGACGCCGTTCTGCGACTACTCGCCGGAGTGGGTGGCGCTCACCGAGGGCCGCGCGGCGGGCGCGCAGGTGCGGTTCATCGACCTGCCCGCGTGGCACCCGGCGTTCGCCGACCGGGACAACCGCTACGCCGACGCGGAGGTGCGCTACGCCGAGGCGGTGGAGCGGCTGTGCCGGGAGTTCGCGGTGGACAACGTGGACACGCTGTGGGACCACGTGGTCGAGGCCGCCCCGCCGGAAGGTCTGGCCGAACGCCTCGACGCGTACTTCGACCTGGTCCGTGGCGACAGCGCGGCGGCTGAGGCCGACCAGGCCCGCGAGAGCTACATGGCCCGCTGGGTGCGCGCGGCCGTGGCCGCCGCCGGCGACCGCCCGGTCCTGGTGGTGACCGGCGGCTTCCACACCCCGGCCCTGCGCGCCCTGGCCGCCTCGCCGCTCGCCGTCGACTCCCCCGCCCGGCCGGCGGAGGGCACCGCCCGGCCCGCCGACCGGTCCGACCCGCCGGTGGGCGGAGCCGGGTGGCCGGAGGTGCCCAGGATCGCGGAGCGGGCCGGGGCGAGCTACCTGGTGCCCTACTCGCACCGGAGGCTGGACGCGTTCACCGGGTACCAGTCCGGGATGCCGTCGCCCGAGTACTACCACTGGCTGTGGACCGGCGGCGTCGAGGGCGCGGCGGCCCGGCTGCTCGAATCGGTGGTCGGGCGGTTGCGCGCGCGGAAGGTGGCGGTGTCCACCGCCGACCTGATCGCCGCCCGCACCCTGGCCGACGGCCTGGCCCGGCTGCGCGGCCACGACCACCCCGCCCGGGTGGACGTGCTGGACGGCCTGACCGGCGCGCTGGTCGCCGAAGACCTCGACGAGCCGCCGCCGTGGACCCGGCGCGGTCCGCTGCGCGCGGGCGCGCACCCGGCCGTGGTGGAGATGGTCGCGGCGCTCAGCGGCGACCGGGTCGGCCGGCTGCACGCCGACACACCCGCCCCGCCGCTGGTGTCCGCCGTCCACGCCGAACTCGCGGCGGCCGGTCTCGACCGCGAGGGCGTGCACCGGCTCGACCTCGCCCGGTCCGAGGACCGCGCGCGCAGCCGCGTGCTGAACCGGCTGCGGGTGCTCGACGTCCCCGGTTTCACCCGCGAGTCCGGGCCGCGCGGCGGCGGCGACCCGGACCTGGCCGAGCGGTGGCGGATCGCGTTCCACGCCCACCGCGACCCGGCCCTGATCGAGGCCGCCGCGCACGGTGCGACGACCCACGAGGCGGCCGGGGCGAAGCTCGCCGGGCTGGTGCCGGGCGCCGACCTGCCGACCCTGTCCGGACTGCTGTTCGACGCGGTCCTGTGCGGCGTGGCGGCGGTCTCCGACCGGGTGCTGGGCGTCCTCGCGGGCGAGGTGGGCCACGCGGGCGACCTGGCGGAGCTGGGCCGGGTGCTGGCCGACGTGCTGAGCCTGTGGCGGCACGACCGGCTGCTGGGCGTGGCGGGCGGTCCGGCCCTGGGCGAGGTGGTCGACTCGGCGGTGATCAGGGCGTTGTGGCTGGTCGAGGGTGTGCAGGGCGGTCCGGCCCCGGCCGAGCGCGGGAGGCTGGCGGCGCTGGTCGCGGTGCGCGACGCGGTGCGGCACGCGGCGTCGGTGGTGGGCGTCACGGCCGACAGCGCGGTCTCGGTGACCCGGCGGGTGAGCGCGGACCACCGGGTGCCGCCGGACCTGCGCGGCGCGGCGTTCGGGTTCGGCTGGTCGCTGGGGTTCCCGGTCGACGCGGTGGACGCGGTGCGCGGCATGGCGACGCCCGCGACCATGGGCGACTGGCTGGCGGGGCTGTTCGCGCTGGCGCGCGAGGAGGTGCTGTCCGCCGAGGGTGTGGTGGCGGTGCTGGACGAGGTCGTCGGAGCGCTGCCGGAGGAGGACTTCCTGGTGGCGCTGCCCGCGCTGCGGCAGGCGTTCGGGTACTTCCCGCCCGCCGAGCGGGAGACCGTCGCGCGGTTGCTGATGGGCCGGCGGGGTGTCGAGGGGTCGGCGCGGGCGCTGCTGCGCACGCAGGTCGACCCGGAGGTGGTGGCGCGGGCGCGGCTGCTGGAGGCGTCGGTGGAGCGGGTGCTGGTGCGGGAGGGTTTGGCGTGAGCGATCTGGAGCGCTGGCGGTTGATCCTGGGCGAGCCGGCCGGGCGGCACACCGGCCCGCTGCGGGACCAGGCGCGGGCCCGCGACTCGGCGCTGGACTGGCTGTACGCGCGCGACCCGGACCTGCCGCAGCGGGACGTGCGGTCCGGCGGCACCGAGGACTCCGCGCTGACCACGGTCGACTGGCTGGACGACATCCACCGGCTGTTCCCCAAGGAGACCGTGGAACGGCTGGAGCGCGACGCCGTGGAGCGGTACGGCATCACCGAGGTGGTGACCGACCCGGCGGTGCTGGAGCGGATCGAGCCCAACGCCGCGCTGCTGCGCGCGGTGCTGCGCACCAAGCACCTGATGAACCCGGACGTGCTGGTGCTCGCCCGGCGGATCGTCGCGGCGGTGGTGGCCGAGCTGATGCGCAAGCTGGCCCGCGAGGTGCGGCAGTCGTTCACCGGCACGAAGGTCCGCCGGCGCAGCAACTTCAAGCAGGCCCGCAACTTCGACTTCCGGGGCACGCTGCGGGCGAACCTCGCGCACTACCGGCCGGACACCGGGCGGGTGGCGATCGAGACCCCGCTGTTCCACTCCCGCGCCCGGCGGCACCTCGACCAGTGGCAGCTGATCCTGGTGGTGGACCAGTCCGGTTCGATGGCGGGCTCGGTGATCCACTCGGCGGTGACGGCCGCCTGCCTGTGGGGCCTGCCGGGCCTCAAGACGCACCTGATCGCGTTCGACACCACCGTGGTGGACCTGACCTCGGACGTGACCGACCCGGTGGAGCTGCTGATGAAGGTCCAGCTCGGCGGCGGAACGGACATCGCGCGGGCGATGGCGTACGCGGCGGGTCTGGTGGAGAACCCGCGCCGGTCGATCGTCGCCGTGGTCACCGACTTCTACGAGGGCGGCGACGAGCACCGGCTGGTCCGGGTGGTGCGCGGGCTGGTGGAGCAGGGCACGCACGTGCTCGGCCTGGCCGCGCTGGACGAGGACGCGAACCCCGTCTACGACCGCGACCTGGCGCAGCGGCTGGCGAACGTCGGCGCGCAGGTCGGCGCGATGACCCCGGGCCGGTTGGCGGAGTTCGTCGCGGAGAGGCTGGGCTGATGCGCGCGGACCTGCTCGCCCTCACCCCGGACGCGCTGAGCGCACTGGCCAACCGGGGCCTGGTGAAGCGCGCGACCAAGGAACTCGACGCGGGCGCGGGGCCCGAGGTCGCGGTGGCCGGCGACGGCACGGTGACCGGCCGGTTCCCGGACGGCGTGGAGTCGACGCTGCCGCCGGACGTGGCCCTCGGCGACGCCGGCTGCACGTGCGGCGCGCCCGGCGTGTGCCGGCACCGGATCGCCGTCGTGCTGGCCTACCAGCGCACGGGCGAGTCGGCCGGGTTCACCCCGTGGTCGCCGGGCGCGGTCACCGACGAGGCGCTCACGGCGCTGGTGGGCGAACGCGTCATCGCCGCCGCGCGTCGCGCGCAACGCGCCGGGTACCCGGTGAAGCTGACCCGGCCGTCCGCCCAGGACCCGGTGGCGACCGCCGAACTCCCGTCCTGCACGGTGAAGTTCCTGGTGCCGGACGACCTGGGCTACGTGCACACCGACGCGGTGGCCGCGAAGCGCGACGAGGTGCTGGTGCTCGCGGTGTGGGCGTTCCGCGAGGCCGACGAGCGCGGGCTCGCCGGCCCGGAGCCCCAGTTCGACGTCGGCGGCGCGCCCGAGCCGGCGGCGGACCTGGCCCCGGTGCTCGACCTGGCCGAGCGGCTGCTGCGCGACGGCGCGGTGCACACCACCCCCGTGCTCGACGCGGCGCTGCACCGCGCGCGGGCCGATCTCGTCGCGGCCGGCCTGCACTGGCCGGCGGCGGCCGTGGACGACCTGGCCGGGCAGATCGACGCCTACCGCGACCGCAGCGCACGCCACCACCCGCAACGCGTGGCCGAGCTGATCACCGAGCTGTACGCCCGACACCGCGCGACCGGCCGGCGTTCGCAGGTGCTCGGCACCGACGAGGCGGCCGAGACGCCGCTGCGCCGCGTCCGGCTCACCGCCCTGGGCTGCCGCGTGCGCGGCGCGCAGGACGAGCGCACCGCCGAGGTGTTCTTCGCCGACGGCGCGTCGGTGCTGGTGCTGCGCCACCGCTGGCCGGTGGGCGAGGACGAGCACCCGACCGGCCACGACCTGGCGGGCCGCCGGCTGGCCGGTGCCACGCTGGGCGCGCTGGCGGCGTCCACGGTCGTGTCGGAGTCGGCCGCGCGCAGCGCGAGCCGGGTGGTGCGCCTGACGTCGAGCCGGGTGTCCAAGACCTCCATCACCCCGGTGGCCCGCTCCTGGGCGACCTTGACCCCCGCCGTCCTGAAGGAGGATCTCGCCGAGGTCGCCGAAGCGCTGCGCGACCTGCCGCCGAGGCTCGTCCGCCCCCGGGTCGAAGCGGAGACCGTGCGGGTGGTCCGGATCGGCGAGGTGCGCCGAATCGGCTACGACCCCGGCGCCCAGCGGCTCGACGCGGAGATCGCCGACGTCCACGGCCACCCGGCGACGATCTCCGCGACCCACCGCGGCACCAGCCCCGCCGCCCTGGACACCCTGGCGACCGCGCTGGCCGACGACCCGACCCACCTCAGCGGCGCGCTGCGCCGGGTGCGCGGCGGCCTGGTCATCGACCCGATCGCGGTCCTGGCGTCGAGCGGTGTGGTCGTCCCGGACCTGGCCGCCGGCGGCACGGCGCGGCTGGACACCCCCGCCTGGGATCCCCCGGACCCGATCACCGCCGCCCTGGACGAAGCCCTGACCGCCACCGCCGAGGCCGCCCACCGGGGGTTGGACCACCTGCCGGGCAGCGTCCGCGCCCGCCTCGCCGACGCCGCCACGGCCCTGCGCCGGGTGGGCCTGACCACCGCCGCGACCACCGTGGACGCCCTGACCACCACCCCCGACCCGGAGACCTGGCTGACCGCACAGCTGCGCCTGCTCACCGCGGCGGAACTCCACTGACCACGACCGCTCGCCACCTCGCCGATCGCCCTGCCCGGCCGATCGCCGTCGTGGGCATACTCGACCAGGTGGACATCAGGGTGAAGACCTTCGAGGCCGAGGCGAGTGCCCGGTTCGGCGCAATCCTGGACGGCCTGGGGTTCGCCGGCCCGGAGGTCGACCGCCGGCAGGACACGTACCCGCTCACGATCAGTCTTCGCTACCACCAGGCGGGCGTGGTGGTCGAGACGACCTTGCTGCTGGGGTACGCGGGCGAGGAGTACGTCCACACCAGCCTGGTGTGCGGCGAGAACGCTCCCGGCGGCCCCCGCCGGGTGGAGGTGGGCTCCGACACCGCCCACACCGGCTATCAGATGCGGCGGGCCCTCGACCGGCAGGCCCGGGCCGTGCCCGACCTGCTCACCGGCCAGGCCTGAGTCAGACGAGGACGACGCACCCCCGTCGGGCCAGCGCGTCGAGCAGGTCCGGGGCGGGTTCGACGTCGTTCCAGCGCAGGTCCAGCTTCTCCAGCGACGGCAGCCGGGCGAGCCACTCGGGCAGCACCGCGACGCGGTTGGACCGCAGATCGAGGTGCCGGAGGCGCGGCAGTCGCGCCAGCGACCCGGGAACCTCCGTGAGAGCGTTCTCACGGAGGTCGAGGTGACGCAGCTCGGCGAGTTCCGCGACCGATTCCGGCAGACCTCGCAGCCCGTTCCCGCGCAGCCACAACTCCCGCAGCGCGGACAGTCGCCCGATCGAGTCGGGAAGCCCGACCAACCCGTTGTGCTGCGCCCGCAGTTCGACGAGCGCGCGCAGTCCGCCGATGGCAGACGGGAGTCCGGTCAGCCTGTTCTCGTCGACGTTGAGGTAGCGCAACCCCGTCAGCCCGCCCAACGACTCCGGCAGCTCCGTCAACCGGTTGTCGTGCAGGTAGAGGAAATCGGTCAGCGCCGGCAACCCGCCCACCTCGTCGGGCACCTCGGTCAACGCGTTGTGCCCCAGGTCCAGCGTCCGCAGGCGGCGCAGCGACCCGATCTCGGACGAGACCGCCGTCAACCCGTTGTCCGCCAGGATCAGCACCTCGACCCCGGTCCGCCGCCACACCTCCTCCGGCACCACCCCGAGGCCCTGCCGCCACAGGTTCACCACCCGCTCCACGCCGCTCCCCCCGACCCCGATCCCGACCATTTCGACCCGTACCCCTTTGCACGACAACGAGTCCTTCCGCCTGACCGTCGCATGTGGACGACGAAGTCAGTGCGGGAACGCGCGGCGCGCTCGGCGCACGACCCCGTCGCGGTAGTCCTCGATCACCAGGGCCACGTCGTGCGCGGTCCTGGTGTCGCGCAACAGGTCCAGGTATCCGACGGACGCGGCCAGAGCGGGCAGGTCGACGGTGAAGTACACGCCCATCAACGGGTTCACGAACAGTTCGCTGCCCGTGGTGCGTTCGGTGAACGACACGTTCCCGAACTCGCCGCGCAGCGCGGCGGCGATCTGGCCGTTGACGATGCTGGGCCGGTCCGGCGTCTCGGCGTGGGCGTGCGCCACGGCGTCGAGGTAAGCGGTGGCCTCCGGTGACGCGGCCGGGATCGACAGCGCACCCAGGTACCCTCCCGCGCGGTCCAGGGCGGCGAGGTTCTCCAGGACGTGCGCGTGGCACACGCCGTGGTAGGCGTCGATCCCGAAGCCCAGGCACACCACCAGCCGGTCCACGCCGTCCAGCGCGGCGACCGCCGCCAGGCTCGCCATGTCCTCGTGCGGCGTCCCGATGCCGGCCTCGTCGCCGCGCATGAGGATGTCCGTCCCGCCGTCCACGAGCACCACCGCGTCCACGTCGAGCCGCCGCACCAGCTTGCGGTACGCGGCTTTCAGCGGGCGGACGCCCGTGCGCGGGAACGCGTACACGGTGGCCGGCAGGTCGCGGCCGGCCAGCCACCGGGCCAGGGTGCGCTCGGGGAAGTAGTGGTCGCTGCCCGCGCTGTCCGGGCCGACGGCGGCGAGGTCGGGCGCCACCCAGTCGTCCAGGTCGAGCCGGTCGAGGTCGCCGAACGACAGGTTCGCCAACTCCACGCGTTTGCCCGCCGCGCGCAGCGCGAACGCCAACGGCAGCCCGGCGTAGACGTCGAACCCGCCGCCCGCCCCGGCGATCAAGACGCCGGACGCGGACTTCAGGCGGGCGAACAGGGGCGGCTCGGCCAACGAGAACACCCCGCCAGCCTAGATCGACCCGCCGCCCGCGCGAACACCGCGAGCCCGGCGGGCGGCGATTGCGCAAACCCCGGGGGAACACCGGGCGGGTGCGGTGAAGGGCTGGTGAAACCGGCTCGAACAGCGCGTTTCCGCTGCTAGCGTGCACGGGGAGACCGGAGTGGCCCGGTTCGGGGACGGCCCCGTCCGGGGAGGAGGCGCACGTGGTGGGCAACGGAGGTCTGCGCCGGACCTCGGGCGGACTGGCGGTGGTCGGTGCGGTACTGGCCGTCGTGCCAGGGTCGTCGGGCGCGGTGGCGGTCCGGGTGCCGGCGCACACCGACCTGGGCACGTTGCCCGGCGACGTCTGGAGCAACGCGGTCGCCGTCAACGAGCACGACGTCGCCGTGGGGTCGTCCGGCGGGGGCGGGGCCTACCAGGAGACCGCGGTGCGGTGGGACGCCGAGGGCGTGATCTCGGCGCTGGACCCGTTGCCGGGGCACGACCGCTCGGTGGCGAACGCGGTCAACGACGCGGGCGTCGCCGTCGGCCTGTCTGCGGTGTTCAGCGCGCCGCGCGCGGCGGTCCGCTGGGACGCCGGGGGAACCGCCACCGCACTGTCCACCCCGGACGGTTTCACCTACGGGATCGCCTGGGACGTCAACAACTCCGGCTCCGCCGCCGGGCACGTCGGCGGGTCCGGCACGCGGGCCGTGCGCTGGGCTCCGGACGGCACCGCGACCCTGCTGCCGCTGCCGCCCGGCCGGACCCGGTCGCTGGCGAGCGGGATCACCGACCGGGGCGTGGTGTACGGCAGCGTGATCGACGACGACGGCAGCGGCGAGCCGGTCCGCTGGGACCCCGACGGCACGGTCACCGCGCTGCGGGCGCTGCCCGGCGACGGGGCCGCCGGTGTGGCCGCGGTCGGCCGGCGCGGCACGCCGGTCGGCGGCTCGGTCACCGCGTTCCGCTGGTCGCACGCCGTCCGCTGGGACGCCGCGGGCGCCCCGACCGCGCTGGGCGAGCTGCCCGGCCACACCGACAGCCGCGCGGCGGCGGTGAACGACTTCGACGTGGCCGCCGGCTACTCGCACCAGGACGACGGGCGCAAGCGCGCGGTCCGCTGGGACCGCCTCGGCGCGGTCACCGACCTGGGCGTCCTGCCCGGGTACGCGCACAGCGAGGCGGTGCGGATCAACAACGCCGGCCAGGTCGTCGGCGTGGTGGAGGACGGTCGCGGGCTGCGCGTGCGGGCGGTCCGCTGGGCGCACGACGGCCGGGCGGTCGAGCTGCCGACCCCGCCGGGCACCGCGCGCAGCCGGCCGGCCGACGTCAACAGCCGGGGCACGGTGGTCGGCCGCGCCGGCGACCACGCCGCCCGGTGGCGCTGAGCCGGAACACCCGAACGGGGGCGCACGGCCGGCGGCGGGGCGCGGACGGTGCTTGGCTGGCGGGGTGACCCGTTCACCCCTCGGAGGTGCGTGATGTGCCGGCTGTTCGGGCTCTCCGCCGCACCGCTGCGCGTGCACGCGGCGTTCTGGCTGCTGGAAGCGCCGGACAGCCTGGCCCGGCAGAGCCGCCGCGAGCCGGACGGCACCGGGCTCGGCTGGTTCGACGCCGACGGCGCGCCGCACGTCGACAAGCAGCCGATCGCCGCCTACGAGGACGAGCGGTTCGCGCGGGACGCCCGTGAGCAGCAGTCCACGACGTTCCTCGCGCACGTCCGCTACGCCTCCACCGGCGGCCTGGACACGCGCAACACCCACCCGTTCGAGCAGCACGGCCGGCTGTTCGCGCACAACGGCGTGCTCGGCGACCTCCCCCGGCTGGAGGCCGAACTGGGCGACTACCGCGACCTGGTCGCCGGGGACACCGACTCGGAGCGGCTGTTCGCCCTGATCACCAAGCACGCCGACGCGCTCGGCGACGTCGGCGAGGGCATCGCCGCCGCCGCGCGGTGGGTCGCCGACACCCTGCCGGTGTACGCGATCAACCTGGTCCTGACCACGCCGACCGAGCTGTGGGCGCTGCGCTACCCGGACACGCACGACCTGTTCGCGCTGCACCGCGAACCCAACGGGCGGCACCTGGAGCACGCGAGCGCGGCCGGCCGGATCCGGGCCCGCTCCGGGGAGCTGGCCGACCACCCGGCCGTCGTGGTCGCCACCGAGCGGATGGACGAGAACCCGCGGTGGCGGCCACTGCTGCCGGGCGAGCTGCTGCACGTCGACGGCGAGCTGGGCCAGACCCGCCGCACGGTCGTCGACCACCCTCCGCGCCACCCGCTGTCCCTGGACGCGCTCGGCGCGCACGCCGCCGCGTCCCAACGGTGAAAGGCGAGAACCCGTGCCGCTCGACCACCCGCCGGACTCCGGCCGCGACCACGTGTCGATCAACCCCGTGTTCACCGACGAGCCGGCCCGGATCCCGCGCAACCGGCTCCCGGACGGCGAACTCGACGCCGACACCGCCTACCAGGTGGTGCACGACGAGCTGATGCTCGACGGCAACGCGCGGCTCAACCTGGCCACCTTCGTCACCACCTGGATGGAGCCCCGCGCGCGGGCGCTGATGGTGGAGTGCTTCGACAAGAACATGATCGACAAGGACGAGTACCCGCGCACCGCCGACCTGGAGCAGCGGTGCGTGCGGATGCTCGCCGACCTGTGGCACGCGGCCGACCCGGACCACGCGACCGGCTGCTCCACCACCGGTTCCAGCGAGGCGTGCATGCTGGCGGGCCTGGCGCTCAAGCGCCGCTGGCAGCACCGGCGGCGGGCGGCGGGCCTGCCGACCGACCGGCCGAACATCGTGATGGGCGCGAACGTCCAGGTGTGCTGGGAGAAGTTCGCGAACTACTGGGACGTCGAGGCGCGGCTGGTGCCGATGTCGGGCGACCGGTTCCACCTCACCGCCGACGAGGCGGCGGCGCGCTGCGACGAGAACACCATCGGCGTCGTGGCGGTGCTCGGCTCGACCTTCGACGGCAGCTACGAGCCGGTCCGCGAGATCTGCGCCGCGCTGGACGCCTTCCAGGCCACCACCGGGCTGGACGTCCCAGTGCACGTGGACGGCGCGTCCGGCGCGATGGTCGCCCCGTTCTGCGACCCGGACCTGGTGTGGGACTTCACCCTGCCGAGGGTCGCGTCGATCAACACCTCGGGCCACAAGTACGGCCTGGTCTACCCCGGCGTCGGCTGGGTGGTGTGGCGCGACGCCCGCGCGCTGCCCGACGACCTGGTGTTCAAGGTCGACTACCTGGGCGGCGAGATGCCGACGTTCGCGCTGAACTTCTCCCGCCCCGGCGCGCAGGTCGTCGCCCAGTACTACACGTTCCTGCGGCTGGGCCGGGAAGGGCTGCGCCGGGTCCAGCGGTACTCCCGCGACGTCGCCGCCGACCTGGCCGCGCGGATCGCCGGGCTGGGCGCGTTCCGGCTGCTCACCGACGGCACGCAGCTCCCGGTGTTCGCGTTCACGCTGGCCGACGGCGAGCACGGCTACTCGGTCTACGACGTCTCGGCGGCGCTGCGGGAGCGGGGCTGGCTGGTGCCGGCGTACCGCTTCCCGGCCGACCGCGAGGACCTGGAGGTGCTGCGGATCGTGGTGCGCAACGGGTTCACCCACGACCTGGCCGACCTGCTGCTGGAGGCGCTGACGAGCGCGCTGCCCCGGCTGCGCGCGCAGCAGGCCCCGCAGCGCGGCCCCGAGTCCGCGTCCTTCTCCCACGGCGCGGCCTCGCCGGGCTGACCCGGCCCCGGTCAGCCCAGTTCGGCGAGCTTGCGGAGCACGTCGTCGGCCTCCTCGCCGCGCTGCTGCGCCCGGTACAGGGTTTCCGCCTCCTGCCACGCGGTGCGGGCGTCCTCGGCGCGCCCCAGCTCGCGCAGCGACTCGGCGAGCCGGTCGAGGGTGTTCACCGACTGGTAGGCGTTGCCGAGTTCGCCGTAGAGCGCGACGGCCGCCGTGTAGTGCTCGACGGCGTCCTGGTGGTTGCCGGTCTGGTGGTCGATGAACCCGAGGCTGTCCAGGGTGTCCGCCTCGCCGTCGCGGTCCTGGTGGCGGCGGTGCAGGTCCAGCGCGGCGCGGCAGTGCTCGCGGGCGTAGTCGTGCCGGCCGAGGCGGGCCGCGCACCAGCCCACCGCGTTGAGCGCGTCGGCCTCCCACGCCGGGTTGCCGAGCGTGCGGTGGATGGCCAGCGAGCTGGTCGCGTGCTCCAGGGCGCGCTCGTCGTCGCCGCGCTGGATCCACGACCAGCTCAACGCGTGGTGGGTGTGCGCCTGGTCGGCCCGCGCGCCGGTCCGCTCGGCCAGCGCCAGCGCCTGGTACAGGTGGTCCATGGCTTCCTCGGGCCGGTCGACGTCGGCGTTGGCGCGGCCCACGTTGCGGTGGGCCAGGATCTGCGCGGCCGGGTCGTCGAGCCGTTGCGCCGCCGCGAGCGCGTCGCCCCAGAGTGCGAGTTGGTCGTGCCGGTGGCCGCGGCGGAAGTGGTAGTTGTTCAACGTCCAGGCCAGCTGCCACACCACGAGGTCGGCGCCGCGCTCCCGCGCCGCGTCGGCGGCGGCCAGCAGGCAGGCGTGCTCGGCGTCGAACCACGCCAGCGCCTCGGTGTCGTCGGCCAACGGCACCGGCCCCACCTCGGCCGGCGGCGGGTCGAGGTCGATCGGCGTCACGTGCGGGTGCAGCAGCAGGTTGCCGGCGTGGCCGGTGTGCAGCTGGAAGGCGGTCAGCCGGGCCAGCGCGGCGGCCGTGTCCAGGTGCGCGGCCCGGTCGGCGGCGAACCGGCGGATCAGGTCGTGCATCCCGTAGCGGCCGGCGGCGTCCTGGGCGAGCAGCGAGGCCTGCTCCAGCTCGCGCAGCAGCGCCCGCGCCCGGACCGGCGGCAGGCCGGCCAGCGCGGCGGCACCGGCCAGGCCGATGTCCGTGCCCGGTGCCACGCCGAGCAGCGCGAACAGCCGGGCCTGGGGCTCGGTCAGCGCGCGGTAGGACCAGGAGAACACCGCCGGGAGGCTGGCCGCCGGGTCGCCGTCGTCCAGCGCGACCAGGCCGAACTCGCGCAGGTCCGAGACCAGCGCGGCGAGCGGGTGGCCGACGGCCGCCTGGCCGGCCACGATGGACAGCGCCAGCGGGAAGCCGCCGCACAGCGCGATGAGTTCGGCCACCGCACCGGGTTCGGCGGCCACCCGGTCCGGGCCGAGCCGGTCGGCCAGCAGCGCGCGGGCCTCCGGCTCGTCGAGCGTGTCCAGCGGCAGGTGCCGGGCCGAGTGGCCGGTGATCAGGCCGGTCAGCCGGTTGCGGCTGGTCACCAGGACGGTGCAGGACGAGCCCGGCAGCAGGTCGGCGACCTGCGCGGTGTCGGCGGCGTTGTCCAGCACGAGCAGCATCCGCTTGTCCGCCACCAGGCTGCGGAACAGCGCGGCCTGGGCGTGCGGGTCGAGCGGGACCTTGCCGGGGTCCGCGCCCAGCGCGTCGAGGAAGCCCCGGACCGCCGCGCCGGAGGTGATCGGCGTGCCGTCCGGGCTGAACCCGCGCAGGTCCACGAACAGCTGGCCGTCCGGGAACCGCTCCAGGTTGCGGTGCGCCCAGTGCAGCGCCAGCCACGTCTTGCCGATGCCGCCCGCGCCCGCGATCGCGGAGATCACCACCGTGCCGCCGGACCGGTCCAACGCCGCGTCCAGCCGGTCCAGCTCGTGGTGGCGGCCGACGAACGGCGCGGGCGCGGCGGGCAGCTGGCGCGGGGTCGGCGCGAGCCTGGCCCGGACCGCGCCGGCCAGCGCCGGGTCGCCGTTGAGGATCCGGCCGTGCAGGTCGCGCAGCGCCGGGCCGGGGTCGGTGCCGAGTTCGGCCACGAGCCGCGCGTGCAGGCCGCGGTAGTGCTCCAGGGCGTCGGCCGCGCGACCCGCCCGGTAGAGGGCGAGCAGGTACTGGGCGGCGACCCGTTCGTCCAGGGGGTGCTCGATGGCGCGTGCGGACAGCTCCGCGACCAGGCCCGCGCCCTGCCCGAGGCGCAGCCGCACGTCGGTCAGCTCGGACTCGACACCGAGCCGCTCCTGGCGCAGCCGGTCGCGTTCGGCGGCCGGCCAGTCGCCCGCCAGGCCGCCCAGCGGGTCGCCCCGCCACAGGCCGAGCGCCTCGGCGAGCAGGCCCGCCGCGCGCTCGTCGTCGGCGCGGCGGGCCTGCGCGCACAGCGCGCGGAACCGGTGCAGGTCCACCGCGTTCTCGTCGGCGACCAGGACGTACCCGCCGGACCGGCGGTCCAGCACGATGCCGAGCCGGCGCAGCCGGGAGACGTAGCTGGACAGCGTGTCGCGGGCGCGCAGGGGCGGTCGAGCGCCCCAGACCCGTTCGGCGAGCCGGGGCACCGACACGGCCCGGTCGAGGTCCACCGCCAGCGCGGCCAGCACGCAACGCTGCTTGGCGGGCCCCAGCTCCACCCGCTGTCCACCCACGTGGGCCATCACCTCGCCCAAAAGGGCGATCCGAACCTCCATCACCGCTCCCGTGCCGACTAACTCGTGTCCGCGTGGATAACCGTTGGTGGTCGTCGCCGCGCACCCCGGTTCACTCGAACGGCCGCGCACCAACACGACCGGCGGCGAATTCTCCGGCACGCGGCCGGCGGCCGACCACCCGGGCAACCCGAATGGTTCAGACCAGCAGGTCGGTGCCGGGGCGGCCCGGCGGCAGGCGCAGCGGCAGGCCGAGCGCGACGGTGTGCACGGCCCCGCTCAGCCCGAACGTCGCGTCCGACGCGACTCGCACGCGCCGGCAGGCAGCCGTAGCGCTGACGACCAGCACCCTGACCACGGCCCACGCGGACAACGCGACAGCCTGCGGCGAGGTTCGCCATCCCCCGAGTCAGGGTCTTCCGGTTCAGACCGGAGGCGCACGCCGGACCCAAGCCGCGCGACAAGGCGACCAGCACCTTGACCACGGCCCGCGCAGACAGCACGACCGACCGGCGGCGAGATTCGCCATCCCTGGCTCAGAACCGGAGACGCACGGGGAGAACACCCATTCGCCGGGACTCGCGCGGCCTGCCCGCGCGGTGGTCGTCGAGCCGGCGGCGGTGGTGGCCGAACTCCGGGCGCTGCGGGCGAAACCGCCGGACCCGGGCTGTCCGGCACGACCAGTCGCGGCACCCGGCGGACAAGAGCGTGCGCACGGTGCGGAGTCTCCGACCGGCAAGGTCGGTGACCGGGGCGGCCCGGTGGCAGGCCGGGCACGACGGTGTCCACGGCTCCGCTCAACCCGACCGCCGCGTCCGACAGGGCAGGCCAAGGCACGGCTGCCGGCGGACGCGAGCGTGCGCTCAGGTCCGGAGTCGAGGCGTCAGACCGCCGGCAGCAGCTCGCGGCCCCGTTCGCACCACCACGCGTCGAACGCCGGGCTGCACCCCTGACGGGCCGCGTAGGCCACCATGACCTGGTGGTGGATCTCCTCGATGTGCTTGGCCACCACCGTGTCCGGCCGGTAGAACAGCCGCAGCTCCTGCCACATCGGGGTGCCCTCGATGGCCCGCACCACGATGCTGTCCGGCCGGTTGCGGCTGGTCGCCAGGGCCGGGCCGACCGCGAGCTTGGCGCGCACCAGTTCCAGCAGGGTCGCCAGGCACTGCGGGTTGTGCGGCTGGCGCAGCGACAGGCCGTGCTCGTGGCACACCTGGCTGAGGTAGGTCCACCAGCGGGTCGCGCCCGGCGGCTCGTCCACCCAGGCGTGGTCGAAGATGTCGGCCAGCGGCACCGGGCCCGACCGGGCGATCGGGTGGTCGTGCGCCATCATCACGAACACCGGCTCGGCCGGGTGCACGACGACGCTGGCCACGCCCGGCGGCGTGGTCAGGCCGGGCAGCGGCGGCCGGTAGACCAGCGCCAGGTCGAGGTCGCCGATCGCGACCTTCTCCACGCTGATCCGCTCGTCCATGTCCTCCTGCACGCTGACGTCCGCGCACCACGGCTGGTCGCGCAGCCAGCGGCTCACCTGCAGGTGCAGGTAGCCGCAATAGCCGCCGACCCGCAGCGGGTCCGACGGGCCGCCGCGCCGCGACCACTCGCCGACCCGCTCGGCGATCGCGGACATGCTGTTGAGCACCACCCGCGCCTCGCCGAGCACCTCCGCGCCCAGCGGCGTGGGCAGGCAGCCGTACTCGGCGCGGAAGAACAGCGCGCCGCCGACGCTGTGCTCTATCCGCTTGAGCAGCCCGGACAGCGCGGGTTGGGTCATGCCCAGCAGCCGGGCGGCCCGGGTGAGGCTGCCGGTGTCGTCGATCGCGGCCAACGCGCGCAGGTGGCGTACTTCCAGCTCCACGGGACCTCCGCAATCCCCGCGCAGGCGGCTCGCCCGCCCCCTGGGTGGTCTCGCGACCGTACCGCCGCCCGGCGCGCGCGGGAAAGGGGTCCGCGGTGGTGCGGACCCCTGACCCGGTGCGTGGTGGGAGCTACGGCTTGGTCGTCTCCAGGGTGAACCGGCCCGATCCGCTGTAGGAGCGGATCTGCCACCGGTACTTTCCGGCGGTGCCGGTGTAGGTGACCGTCTCGGTCGCGTCGGGGCCCGTGCCGGACGCCACCGTGCGCCACGTCGTCCCGCTCTGCTTCTGCAGGTAGAGGTCGAAGTCCGCGCCCGCCGGGCCCTTCAGGCAGCCCTTGTGCACGCCCGCGCCCGCGTCGTAGGAACCCGACGTCGGCTGGACGGTGGTGCCGCCCGAGGTGACGGTGCCGGTCGCGGACGTGCCGCAGCCGGGCGGGGTGCCCGGACCGCCGTCCGAGGTCAGCAGCGTGACCCCGTACCTGCTCAGGATCTCCGGCACCGGCTGGAAGTACGTGGTCGCCGCGCCGCCCTTGCAGTCGCCCGACCCGCCCGAGGTCACGCCCTGGGCCTGGCCGTCGGAGATGGCCGAGCCGCCGGAGTCGCCGGGCTCGGCGCACACCGAGGTCTCGATCGCCTCGTAGACCTTGCCGATCTCCGGGCCGTAGTCGACGGTCGCGTTGCGGGAGCGGATCGTGCCGCAGTGCCAGCCGGTCGTACCACCGGACCGGCAGATGGACGCGCCGACCGGCGCTTCCTGCGAACCCTTCACCGCGACCCGGCCGCCGTTGTAGTCGTTGACCGCGCCGACCGGGGTCTCCCCCGCGCTGGTGCGGACGAACGCCATGTCGTCGGTCGGGAAGCTGGAGCCCTCGAACCGGCCGCCCGGCTGGGTGGTGGTCTCGCCGACCTCGCCGCAGTGCCCGGCGGTGATGAACCCGCCCTGCACCGGGAACCCGACCGAGCAGCCGTACTTGCTGGTCCAGTACCGGTTGCCGCCGACCACGTCGATCAGCGGGCGCGGGCGCTCCAGGCTCTCCGCGTAGATCACCGCCGCCGGGTCGGCGCCGGTGGCGGCGACCCACGCACGCGCCCGGTCCGCCGCACCGGGCGCGTGCTTGACCACGACGGCGTTGGCCGCCGGGTCGGTCTGCCACCCCGGCACCGACGCCGGAGCGCCCGCCGCGGCGCGGTCGAGCAGCGCCTTGGCGGAGTCGAGCGCGGCCTCGCCGCGCGCCACGAGCCGGGGCTGCGCGCCCCTGGTCCGCACGATCGCCGCAGCGCGGGCGTCGGTGACCGCGACGACGAGCGTGCCGCGCTCGGCGTCGTACCAGCTGCCGCCGAGGCGGGAGCCGAGGGCCGCGCGCAGCCCCCGGTCCGCCTGGGCCGCGACGCGTTCGGCGGCGAGCCGGGCGACCGGGTCGGCGACGCCGAGGTCACGCCGCATCGCGGCGAGCACGGGCGGTTCGGCGGTGGAGGGGTCGCCGAACGCCGGTGGCACCGCGGCGGCGAGACCCCCGACGGTGGTCATCACCGCCAGTGCCACGAGCGGCATACGCAGTCTGGACATGCTGGATCTCCTCGCGGTGCAGGGGACCGCCGAAGGCCGCGCGGCAGGAAGCGCGGCGGAGGTGGGCTGTCGACGGCCCGCCCCGGCGGTTCACCCGAACGTAGTCCGCGCCGATGCGGCCCGGGGAGATCACAGATCGCCATAGCACGGTGAAACCCCTGGTCCGGAGCCATTTCCGGGTGGCGGCGGGCCGGTCGGCCCGGGTCCGGCGGGATGACACCGGCCCGTGCCACCGCCACAATCGGGCGGCGATCACCACCCATCGGCGGACGGAGCGACGTGACCACGTTGGACGACCTGGTCCGGGCCAGGCTGACGGCACCGAACTTCTGGCACCTGGCCACGATCAACGCCGACGGCTCGCCGCAGGTGACCCCGATGTGGGTCGACCTCGAAGGCGAGCTGATCATGTTCAACACCGCGCTGGGCCGGGTGAAGGAGGAGAACCTGCGCCGCGACCCGCGCGTCTCGCTGTCCTGTGTGGACGGTGCGAACCCCTACGACCGGGTGGAGATCCGCGGTCGGGTGGTGGAGTTCGTGGTCGGCGAGGAGGCCGAGGAGGCCATGGACCGGTTGGCGCGCAAGTACGTCGGCACCGAGACCTTCGAGTGGCGGGTCCCCGGCGAGCGTCGGGTGATGATGCTGGTCGAGCCGACCAGGGTCCGGCACGTGGTGGGCGTCGAACCGTTCCGGCCCGGTGTCCTGGAGGACGGCCGGTAGCACCGGGGCACCAGTAAGGTCGAGGGGTGGATGTCGCCGCGCTGCTCGACCGGATCACCGCGCCCGGCAGGGAGTCCCGGCCCGAGGCCGTCGCCGCGCTCGCGGCGGCCGGCGAACCGGCGTTCGACCCCCTGGTGCGGACCCTGGCTTCGGACGACTCGGCGGCGGTGGTGTGGCGCGCCGAAAGGGCGTTCCAGGACCTCTCCGGCGTGGACCTCGCCCGCTACGCCGCGGCGCTGCGGCACCCGCACGACCTGGTGCGCTACAACGCGATGCGCAAGCTGTCGGGTTCGGGCAGTGCCGCGCTGCCGTTCGTCGACGACCTGATCGTCCTGCTCGTCGCGTCCGACGAGGACTTCCGGCGACGGGTACGGCTCGCGCTGCACGACATCGGGCCCGGCACGCTCCCGTTGCTGCGCCGGGCCCGCCGCACGCCGGGGCGGCAGCGCGCGGTCGTGCTCGAAGCGCTCGCCGACATCGGGGGCTGGGACGCGCTGGACACCCGCGACCAGGCCGCGGTGCGCCGGCTGATCGCGGTGAAGCGGACCACCGAGAAGCCGGCGCGGATGCACGTGTGCGGCACGTGGTACGCGGTGCGGACCACCGACCAGGCCGCCGTGCTGGACGCGTTCGGCCTGTCGGACCCGGAGCCGGTGACCATGCGGCTGGGCGGGTCGGCCTGGAACAGGGACGGCCACGGGTCGGGCGAGCACCGCCGATGCGCCCGCGCGTACGTCACGCCGGCGTTCTCCGGCTGGACGCTGGTGTTCGGCCGCCCGTTCGCCCACGTCGACCCCGAGCGCCGCGCGGGACCCGTTCGGGACCTGTGCGCGCGGCTGAGCGCCGAGCACGGCGCGGCCCACTTCTACGGCCGCAGCTGCGGCGACGACTGGAACGCGTGGTGCCTGGCCGAGAACGGCGAGGTCGCCCGCTACTACGACCTCCACCGGCGCGACGACTGGTTCGGCGGCACCCACCCGGCCGAGGCCGGCCTGCTGCTGCCGCACCAGGACCCCGGGCTGCCGGACGACTGGACCGACGGCATCGACACCGGCGACCCGGCCGCGCTGCTCGCCCGGTTCACCCGGGTCAAGCGCGAGCTGGGGGTGCCGGACGAGTGCGACGCCACCGCGGTCGCCGGGCGCACGTCGGTCGATCCCGCGTCCTTCGGCCCGGGCACTCCGTTCGCGGGCCACGGGGTGCTGGCGTCCACCGCGTGCGGGCGGGCGTACGGCGGCCCGCCCGGCGCGCTGGAGATCTGACCGGCCGGCCTTGCCGACGGTCCTTACCGGGCTGGGTCGTACTCCTCCGGGTGCACGGTGTTGCTCAGCAGGCGGCCGTGCGCGCCGAAGGTGAAGTGGGTCGGCCGCTCGCCGGTCTCGTCCAGGCCGAACAGCACGCCGTGCGACCGCAGCCGGTGCACGTCGCGGTGGTCGGCGACGGTGACCGACGCGCACGGGATGACCTTCTCCCGCCAGGTGAACACGAAGACGCCGGGGCGCAACTGGTAGACCGAGTTCTCGTCGGTGTCCGCCAGGCCCTTCTCCGGGCCGGACAGGCACTGCCACGTGTACCAGTGCGGGCTGAGGTAGACGTGCTCGTAGGCGTGCTCGGCGCTGTAGATCCACATCGCCCGGCGGCCGATCAGCGAGCGGCTGGGCGCGGGCTCGGCACCGCGCACTTCGGCGTCGCGGAGGGTCGCGGCCTCGAACCGCTGGGTGACGCGCGGGACGCCGGTCTCGTTGATCGTCGTGGTGACGACCAGGGCGCGGCCGTCGCGCACGTCCAGGAACAGCGACACCGCTTCGGTCGGCCGCGCCTTCGGGTGGAACTGGGTGTAGTACAGGCCGTCGTCGACCAGGAACGTCTCGCAGTCGTCCACACCGTGGTCCCACTCGATCCGGGTCCCGGCGAAGCGCGCGGTCAGCAGTGGCCCGTCCGGACCCTCCAGGGTGACCTCACGGCCGTGCAGGTCGCCGACCGTGGGCGCCTTGTTCTCGTCGAAGCCCACGGCCAGGCCGTCCAGGGGCAGCCAGGTCGAGGTGTCCGACAGGGTCGATGTTTCGGTCACGGGCGGTCCTTTCTCGACGTGATCGCAGTCTCGCCCGGTGCGCGGGCCGGTGGAACCGGGCGGTGCGCGGTCGTGCGGTTGCGGACAAGGACGGTGCGTCGACCGACAACCCGCCGCGCCCGGTGCCCGGCCAGGATGGCTGCCGTGGAACTCGGGCTTGCGGGGAAGAACGTGCTGGTCACGGGCGGGGCGTCGGGGATCGGCCGGGCCTGCGCGCGGGCGTTCGCGGCGGAGGGCGCGCACGTCGTGGCGCTGGACCTGGTGGACGGGCCGGACGACGTGCCGACCGTGCGGGCGGACGTGACCGACGAGCCGGGCCTGGCGGCGGCGGTCGCGCGGGCGGTGGCCGGGCTGGGCGGGCTGGACGTCGTGGTGGGCTGCGCGGGGGTGTCCGGGCCGGTCGGCACGCCGCTGGTGGAGACCTCGGCGGCGGACCTGGCGAAGGTGCTGGCGGTCAACGTGACCGGGCAGCTGCTGCTGGCCAAGCACGCCTACCCGCACCTGGCGACCGGTGGCGCGATCGTCCTGCTGGCCAGCGATTCGGCGTTCGTGGCCGCGCCCGGCATGGCCCCGTACTGCGCGTCGAAGGGCGCGGTGGTCTCGCTGACCCGGGCGCTGGCGGTGGAGCTGGACCGGGTGCGGGTCAACTGCGTGTGCCCGTCGGTCGTGGACACCCCGATGGCGCGCGCGGACCTCGGCGACGCGGCCCTGGACGACGCCGCGTTCCCCGTGCAGTCACCGGACGACGTGGCCCGGCAGGTGTTGTTCCTGGCGACCTCGCGCACGCTCAACGGGCACGCGCTGCTCGCCGACTACGGCTACTCCGCCCGTTCCGGCTTCCCGGCCTGAGCGGGGATCAGCCGGACTCGTCCGCCTTCGGCGCGGTCCGGCCGTCCACGTCGGACTTCGCCGTCCCGGACGCCGGCGCGGCGGCCTTGTCCTCCGGGTCGGTGATCCCGAACAGGACCAGCAGCACCGCGCCCACGGTCAGCGCGATGTCGGCGACGTTGCCGACGAACCAGCCGTTGTAGTCGATGAAGTCGACCACGTGCCCGCGCGCGAACCCCGGTTCGCGGAACAGCCGGTCCAGCAGGTGCGTGGTCGCGCCGCCGAGCAGCAGCGACAGGGCCAGCGCCCGGCCGAGCGGCTGCGGGCGGACCGCGTAGCGCACCAGCACCACCACGGCCACCGCCGCGACGATGGTGAAGATCCACGTCGAGCCGCTGCCCAGGGAGAACGCCGCGCCGGGGTTGTAGAGCAGGCGCAGCCGCAGGAAGTCGCCGAGCAGCGGCACGGGCGCGCGGTCGACCAGGGTGGCCTCGGCCCAGAACTTGGTCACCTGGTCGACGATCAGGACGATCGCCGCCAGGCCCGCGACGAGCGGGAGGCGGCGGGAGTGGGTGCTGGTGGTCATCGGCGGCGATGGTAGTCGAGGCCCGGTGCGCCCCCGGTGAGGCCGTGCTCGTAGGCGTAGATCACCGCGTGCACGCGGGTGCGCAGGCCGAGCTTGGCGAGCAGCCGCGCCACGTGCGTCTTCACCGTGCCCTCCTCGATCCACAGCTCGCGGGCGATCTCGGCGTTGCTGCGGCCTTCCGCGACGTGCCGCAGCACCTCGTGCTCGCGGGCGGTCAGCCGGGACAGCCCGGCGGGCGCGGGCCGGCTGTCCGGCACGGCGAACCGGCTGATCACCCGGCGGGTGACCTGCGGGTCGAGCAGACCCCGGCCGTGCTGCGCCGCCCGGACCGCCGCGAGCAGCAGCACCGGGCCGCTGTCCTTGAGCAGGAACCCCGCCGCACCCGCCCGCAGCGCGCCGAACAGGTACTCGTCCAGGTCGAACGTGGTCAGCGCGACCACGGTCGGCGGCTCGGGCAGGTCGACCAGCGCGCGGATCGCGCCGACCCCGTCCAGCCGGGGCATCCGCAGGTCGACCACCGCTACGTCCGGCCGCCGGGCGCGGGCCAGCCGCACCGCCGCCGCGCCGTCCTCGGCCTCGGCCACCACCTCGACGTCCGGCTCGGCGTCGAGCACCAGCCGCAGTGCGGAGCGCACCGCGGCCTGGTCGTCGGCGACGAGCACCCGGATCACGGCGGCGGGCGTCACCGGTCGGCCACCGGCAGGGTGGCGCGAACGAGCCAGCCGTGCGGCTGCCGGGCCTCGACGTCCAGCGAGCCGCCGAGCAGGCGGGCGCGTTCGCGCATCCCGCGCAGGCCGTGGCCGTCGGCGGGCGGGTCCTGCGGCGGCCGGCCGGGGCCGTCGTCCTCCACGGTGACGGCCACCTCCCGCGCGTCCTGCCGGATGGTCACGTGCACCCGGCTCGCGCCGGCGTGCCGGACGGCGTTCGTCAGCGCCTCCTGGACCAGCCGGTACGCCCCGTGGTCGACCAGGCCGGGCAGCGGGCCGCCGCCGTGCCGCCGCACGGTGACCGGGCACGACGGGGCGGACAGCCGCCCGGCCAGCGCCTCCACCTCGGACAGGCGCGCCCCGGCGGTGTCCCGGCCGTCCTCGCGCAGCATGGCCAGCAGGGTGCGCACCTCCCCCAGCGCCGACGACGCCGAGTCGTCGATCGTGTCCAGCACCCGACGCGCCACCGGCGACGTGCCGCCCAGCACGTGCCGGGCGGCACCGGCCTGCATCCGGATCGCGGTGAGGTGGTGGCCCACCGCGTCGTGCACCTCGCGGGCGATCAACGTCCGCTCCTCCCCCATGATCCGCACCGCTTCGGCCTCCCGCAGCAGCACGGCCTGCCGCGCGCGGTCCCGGCGCAGCCGCACCGCGTAGCCCACGGCGACCGGCGCGATCCCCATCAGCAGCGCCTGGCTCAGCGGGGTCGCGCCGACGCCGGTCAGCCGGGGCGGGACGTCCTCGCGGCCCGCGAACCCCACCAGCAGCGGCAACTGGAAGCACACCACGGACAGGGCCAGGACCGTCCCTGCCCGCTGCGGACGGCGGTAGGCGGCCAGGTAGCACGCCGCCGCCGCGACCAGGCCGCCCGACCAGCCCGGCACGGCCAGGCCGCCGACCAGCGCGACGGCGGCGGCCACCGCCGCGCCCGCGACCGGCGCGCGGTGCCAGGCCAGCGGCGCGGCGACCGCGACGCCGAGCGCGACCACCACCGCCGGCGCGGCCCGCGCGCCTTCCAGCCACGCGACCCCGGTCACCGCGACCGCCGCCGCGACCGCGGGCGACCATCGCCGCAAGCCCGCCGGGAGGATCATGGCGACAGCAGATCACGCGGCGGGGCAGGCGGCACCGGCCGGTGGCATCGTGCCGTCGACCAGGTAGCGGTGGACGTGCCCGCGCACGCACGGGTTGCCGGACCAGTAGAGCGCGTGGCCGCCCTCGGCCGGCAGGTACCGGGCACCGGGCAGTTGCCGGGCCACGTTGCGGGCGTGGCCGGGCGGGGTGACGTGGTCCGCGCTGCCGCTCGCGATCAGCACCGGGGGCAGGCCCGCCGAACGCAGCGGGTGCGGCGGGTAGGTGCCCACGCGCGGCAGGCCGACGCAGTGGGTCGCCGCCGGGTACCACGCGTCGATCCGGCCCAGGCGCGGCGCGATGGTCTCGCGCAGCCGCTCCGAGAGCCGCCGCACCTGCGGGTAGTCGGTCTCGTAGGGGAAGTCGGCGCACGTCATCACGCGCGCCAGGTCCGGGCCGACCGCGCCGGGCGGCGGCGGGAGGTGCGGCACGAACCGCGACGCGTCGCCGGCGTCGGCCTCGGCGACCGCCAGCGCGAAGTTCGGCCAGTCGCGCTCGTCGGCGACCCTGGCCTGCCCCATGATCAGGCCGACGGTGGCCGGGACGGACGCGCCCGGCGCGGGGATCGGCGCGCGTTCGGCGGTGGCGACCACCCGGTCCCACGCGGCGAGCGGGTCGCGGCCGTGCAGCGCGCAGCCCGGTTCGGCGTCGCACCACCGGGCGAACCGGCGCAGGTTGTCCTCCGACACCTCGGCCTTCGCCGCCGTCCACGGGTAGCGGTCGGGCGAGGTGTGGTCGAGCAGGCTGTCCAGGTACATCCGGCCCACGTTGCGGCCGAACAGCTCGGCGTAGGCCTGGCCGAACACCGTGCCGTAGGAGTTGCCGTAGTAGTTCAGCCGGCGCTGCCCCAGGGCGATCCGGACGGCGTCCATGTCGTGCGCGACCTGCCACGAGTTCAGCTTGCCCCGCAACGGTCCCAGGGCCGCCGCGCACCGGTCGGCGAACGCCCGGTTGGCCGCCGCGAACCCGTCGTAGGCGGCCCGGTCGGGCGCGGCCCAGTCCAGCAGGAACGGTCCCGGCTCGGGGCAGGTCACGCCGCTGCTCGCGCCGAAGCCGCGCGGGTCGAAGACCACCACGTCGAACCACTCGGTCAGGTCCGCGAACGCGCCCCTGATCAGCGGCAGGTACTCGATCACCGGTCCCGGGCCGCCCGCGTTGAGCAGCAGGGTGCCCTTCTTCCGGGACTGGTCGCGGGCGGGCAGCCTGGCCAGCCCCACGCCGGTCCGGGCCGAGGACAGGTCGCCCCAGTCCACCGGCACGCTCACCGAGCCGCACTGGATCCCGTCGCCGCAGTCGCGCCACTCGACCTGCCGGGTCGTCGCGGCACCGGGTGCCCCGGTGGCGTTCGCCGCCGTCGCCGTCGCCCCCAGCACCGCGGCGACACCGAGCACGGCCGCCATTTTCTTGATCGTGATCCGCATGCGACCAGCGTGGCGGGGGTGCCCGGCGATGTCGTCTGCCTTTGGGCACATCTTCCCGCCCGGCTCGGGGGTCAGTCCGCCAGGCCCGCTTCGTAGCCCGCGATGACCAGGTGCGCGCGGTCGCGGGCGGCGAGTTTCGCCATCAGGTGGCCGATGTGGGTCTTCACGGTGTGCCGGCTCAGGTGCAGCCGCTGCTCGATCTCGCGGTTGGACAGCCCTCGGGTGACCAGCGCGAGCACCTCCCGTTCGCGGGGTGTCACGCCGGCGAGCCGGTCCGGTCGCGGTGCGCGGGCCAGGAAGTCGGCGATCATCCGGCGGGTCACGCTCGGCGCGAGCAGCGCCTCGCCCGCCGCGACGGCGCGGACCGCGTCGAGCAGGCGGGACGGGGTGGCGTCCTTGAGCAGGAACCCGCTCGCCCCCGCCCGCAACGCCTCGTGCACGGCCTGGTCCTCGTCGAACGTGGTCAGCACGAGCACCCCGGGCGCACCGGGCCGGGCGGTGATCCGCCGGGTCGCCTCGACGCCGTCCAGGTCGGGCATCCGGACGTCCATCAGCACGACGTCGACCGCCGTCCGCGCGGCCCGCGCGCACGCCTCCCGGCCGGTGCCCGCCTCGCCCACCACGGTCAGGTCGGGCTGGGCGTCGAGCAGCGCCCGCACCGTGCCCCGGTAGAGCGGTTCGTCGTCGGCCAGCAGCACGCGGACCGGCTCACCCGGCACGGCGGGTCCCGAACGGGAGGGTCGCGCGGACCGCGAACCCGCCGCCCGGCCCGGGTCCGGCGGCCAACGCACCGCCGTGCAGCGCGACCCGTTCGCGCATCCCGAGCAGGCCGTGGCCGGGCGGCCCGACCGGTCCGGTGCCCTCGTCCACCACCGACACGACCACCTGGTCCACGTCGAGCGCGGTGGTCAGCCGGCAGGTCGGCGGCCGGCTGTGCCGGCCCACGTTGGTCAACGCCTCCTGCGCGATCCGGTACGCGGAGATCCGCACGGCGGCCGGGACGCCGGCCAGGTCCGCCAGGTCGGCGACCACCTCCACGCCGGCCGTCCGGGCGTCGTCCACCAGCCGGTCCAACGTCGGCGCGACCGCGTCGCGCAGCGGCCCGAGGACCACCCGGACGTCCTCCAGGGCGGCCCGCCCGACCCGTTCGATGGTGCGCAGGGCCGCGCCCTGCCCATCGGGGTGGGTGGCCGCGAGGTGCGTGGCGACGGCGGCTTTCATGGTGATCAGGCCGAGGTTGTGGCCGACCACGTCGTGGATGTCGCGGGCGATGCGCAGCCGTTCCTCGGCGACCGCGCGGCCGGTGCGCGACTCGGCCAGTTCGGCGGCCTGCTGCCGCCGGGTCCGCAGGGTCGCCGCGACCGCCCACGTCCCGACGATCACGACGGCGGTGAAGGCCGAGACGGACACCGGGGCCGTCACGAACGACTCCCCGCCCCCGGCCGGCGGCATCACCGGCAACCCCGGCACCGCCCACACGGCGATCCCGGCCGCGCACACCACCACGACCGCGGCAATCGCGTGGCGGAGGGCCGGCCGGATCACCGCCACCGGGTACAGCGCCCACGCGATCGCCGGCAGCACCGCCTCTTCCCCGCGCCCGAGGACGACCGCGACCGCACCGACCACCGACACCACGGCGAGCACCGCGACCGGACGCCACCGCAGGACGACCAACGGCGCGCCCAACGCGACCGCGATCCCCCACACGAGCGGATCGTGCTGCGGCGCACGGAACACCACGACGCATACGATCACCGCTGCGGCGACCACGTCCACCGCAGTCGACTGCCACACCTTCATGCCCGCCACGGTATCCGCAGCTCGGCCGGCGCACCTCGGACCACGGTCCGATGCGGACGCCGGACGCGCGAACCGACACTGCGTCCGTGCTCACGTCGATCATGTCCGCACTCCTGCTCCTGTCCCCCGTCACACCGGACGCCGGCGCGATAGACCGCGTGGTCGAGGAATACCGCGCCGAGACGGGACTTCCGGGCGCGGCGGTCGCCGTCACGCACGGCACGACGGTCGTGCGCATCGCCGGGTACGGCCGGACCCCGGACGGCGAGGCCGTCTCCGCGCGCACGAAGATGGCCGTGGCGTCGGTGAGCAAGTCGTTCACCGCGCTGGCCGTGCTGCAACTCGTGGACGCCGGCCGGCTCCGCCTCGACGACCCGGTGCGCGATCACCTGCCCGAGTTCGCCCCGGACGACCCCCGGGCCGGGCGGATCACCGTGCGGCACCTGCTGAACCAGACCTCCGGCCTGTCGGACACGACGTTCCGCTCGTTCAGCGGGCCCCGGGTGGACACCCTCCGCGACGCCGTCGCCGCGATGCGGGAGGCGACCCTGGCGTCGGATCCGGGCGCGGACTGGCGCTACCACAACCCGAACTTCCAGGTGGCGGCGCGGCTGGTCGAGGTGGTCTCCGGCGAGGCGTTCGCCGACTACCTGCGCCGGCACGTGTTCGAGCCGCTGGGCATGGCCGACAGCTCGACCGCCGACACCGAGCGGGACCTGCCGCCGAGCGCGCGCGGGCACGTCCGGGTGCTCGGCCGGCCGGTGCCGGTGCCCGAGCCGCCGGCGTTCGGCAACGGCTCCGGCGGCGTGCTGAGTTCCGCGCACGACATGGCGGCGTGGCTGATCGCGCAGAACACCGGGACCCCGATCGCGACACCGGAGAGCATCGCCGCCACGCACACCCGGTCGGCCGGCTCCTACGGGCTGGGGTGGTTCGTCGGCACCACGGACGCGGGCGCGCCGCTGATCGACCACGGCGGCGACCTGTTCACCTCCACGGCGTACCAGGCGCTGCTGCCCGCCTCCGGCTACGGGATCGCCGTGATGGCGAACACCGGGACCCAGTACGGCGACGCACAGGCCCTCGGCGCGCGCCTGATCGCGTTGTTGGAGGGGCGGCCGTTCGCGCCGGTGTCCGATCCCTACCTGGTGGTGGACATCGTGTTGCTGACCCTTACGGCGGGCGTGGTCGTGTTGGGCGTCCGTGGCGTGGCACGCGCCCGCCGGCACGCACGTCGTCCGTGGTGGCGTCTGGTGCCGTTGCTCGTGCCGGTGCTTCTCGTGGTGACGATCCACCGGGTGGTGGGGTTCCTCTACCGGGGGCGGGACGTGTCGTGGCGGCAGGTCGCCTACCTGTACCCGACGTTCATGGTGTGGCTCGTGGTGACGGCGGTGGCGTGCGTGGTCGTTCTCGCGGCCAGGATCGTCGGGCGGGTCAGGGTTTCGGGATCGACACCGCCGTGTACGTCGTAGTGGGCGCCGGCGTGGTGGGCACGTCGAACCTCGGGTCGGTGATCCGGCGGACGAGCCTGCCGCTCGTGCCCGTCGCGTCCAGCGCGACCACGGCGACCCGGTTGTCGCGGTTCTCCACCACCGACAGCGTGCCGCCCGAGCGCAGCAGCCCGTCGGTGTTGCCCAGCGGACCGCCCGCCACGGTCAGCGCGCGGGTCGCGCCGGTCGCCGGGTCGACCCGGAACAGCATGCCGGTGTTGTGCTGGGCGATGATCAGCGCCCGGCCGTCCGAGGTGGTCTCGACGCCGTTGGCGTTGGTGCCCGGCCGGTAGGCGATGTCGCCGGTCAACGGGATCGTCCCGGCCTTGGCGGGCAACGCGCCGTCCCGGCCGAACGCGATCTTGTAGAGCACGGCGTTGGTGAAGTCGGTCGGCCACGCGGCCTCCGCCGTGAGGACGATGTCGTTGATGAACGACGACCGCGTGGCGAGCCGGTACTCGGCCAGGGTCGTGCCGGTGCGGGTGTCGATCACGCGGGCGGTGCCGCCACCGCCGCCCGCGACGAACAGCCGCCCCCGGTCGTCGATCTTGAGCCCGAGCGCCGCCGCGCCCGAGGTGCCCCGGACGAACTGCTCGCCGCGCCCGGTGGCCAGGTCGACCCGGTGGATCGCGCCCGTGCCCATCGAGCCGAAGTAGGCGTGCCGCCCCGGCCGCCGGGGTTCCCCGGGCGGCCAGGACGGCGGCGCAGACCAGCGCTCTCCGCAACGAGGACATCGTGGGTCCCTCCACCACGCGCGCCTGTCACCAGTCTCGGGGGCGGAGGGGCGCGGCGCAGTGCGCCGCCGGCACCCCTCCGCTGCACCCGTTGCCGGTCCACCGGTCGCCGAGGGGCCTACGACGTTCGTCGTCCCGCCCGGTCAGGGCGAGTCGCGCAGCACCAGCGGGCGGTTGCCGGACGTGACGCCCACCGCCCAGATGTCCGGCACGACGATCCCGGCCACCGCCAGCAGCCGGCCCCGGACGGCGGGCACCGGGTCGGCGGTCCACCGGCCGTTCTCGGGGTCGCCGGACAGCCGGACCGCGAACGGCCGGCCGTCGCCGGTGTGCCCGACCGCGAGCGGCGTGCCGTACTCGGAGGTCGCCCCGGTGAGTTCGGCGGCGGTCGCGGGCACGCGTTCCCGGACCACCGCGCGGGTGTCCGGGTCCACCCGGAGCACCAGCGGGTGCCGGGCCGACGCGGGCGCGCCGACCGGGGCGGTCCAGCCGACCAGCCGGGCGGCGATCGAGTTGTGGGCCGCCACGTGCTCGTCGTGGCCCGCCCGGTGCGGCACCGGCACGCTGGTCCAGGTGCCGGCGGCGTGGCGCAGGACCACCACGCGGTCGCCCGAGCGGTCGTGGTCGACGCCGTAGGCGAAGACCTCGTCGCCGCCGCGCGGTTCGACGCCGGTCAGCTCGCTGGAGGTGTCGAGCAGGGCTTCGGGCACCGGGACTGCGCGCCACGCGGTGCCGTCCCAGCGTTGCACGATCCCGCGCCGCCACGGGGTGCCCGGCACGGTCTCCGCACCGACGGCCCACGCCCGGTCGGCGTCCAGCGGGTCGTTCTCCACGGCTTGCAGGGTCGTGGTCACGCCCGCGCGTTCGGCGACGGGCACCCGCCGCCAGCCGTCGGCCCAGCGCAGCGCGCCGCGCGGGCCCACCGCCCAGCCGCTCTGGGCGTGGTGGACGCGGCCGATGTCGGGGATCGGCGCGGGCCGCCAGTCGTCGGGTCCGCGCAGCGCGAAGGACCGGCCGTCCGGTCCTTCGCCGAAGGCCCAGGTGCCCTCGGGTCCGGACGTCACGGCGGTCAGGGCGCCGCGCGCGTCCACGGGGTCGTTCCGCCAAGGCGAGTCGGCAGCTGTCGCGGGCAGGGGTGTCGCGATGGTGAGCGCGACCGTCAGAAAGCTGATTCGCTTGCGCACCGCGACATCGTCCCCGTTCGGCGGATCACCGCTCCAGGTTTTCGAGCACAATCGAACGTCGGGAGGGTCGATGATCAGGATCGAGCTGTCGGCGACGGCTCTGGCGTCCGCGAGGTTCGGCTTGTCCCCGCTGATGGAGATCGGCACCGTGCTCAACCAGTGGCAGGCCAACCGCGACGCGCGCTGGGCGCACGCCGCGCGGGACACCGTGGTGCGCCACGACCTGCGGCTGCTCGCCGGTTTCCTGGAGCACCGGGGGTACGTGCCGGACTTCCTCAACCCGCTGCCCGCCGGCTACGACGCCGAGGTCGACGACGAGCTGCACGCGGTGGCGACGGCCGCGCCGGAGCAGGTGGCCGCCGAGGTCGCCGGGTGGGTGCGCGGCCGGCGGCGGCCGGCGGCCCGGACGCGGCCCGTGCTGGACTTCCTCGAACGCGGCGAGGACCGGTTCGCCCGCCGGGTCGCCGACGAGCTGGCCCGGTTCTGGTCGGACTTCCTGTCGCCCCGCTGGCCCGCGGTGCACCGCAGGCTGGAGGCCGACGTCGACCGGCGGGCGCGGATCTCGGCCCGCGAGGGCCTGGGCGCGGTGCTCGGCGGCCTGGACGCGGCGACCCGGTGGCAGGACGGCGTGCTGCGGGTCTCCCGCCCGTTCGACCGGGACGTCCGGGAGACCACCGGCCTGCTGCTCCTGCCCTCGACCCTGGCGGGTCACGTGGGGGTGGGCGTCGACCCGCTGGGCGTCCGGCCGGTCCACCTGGTCTACCCGGCCTCGGCGACCGGCCACGACCTGGCCGGGGTGCTCGGCCACACCCGCACCGCCCTGCTGCTGGACCTGGAGACCCCGCGCACGACGGCGGAACTGGCCCGCCGGCACCACCTCGCGCCGTCGACGGTGTCCTACCACCTGGGCCGGCTGCACCGGGCCGGGATGGTCACCCGGACCAGGACCGGCACCTCCGTGCGCTACCACCGGGCGTGAACCCCCGGGCGTGCACCGCCTCTCCCGCCCGTCTGCGCCGACCGGTCGAATCGGGTTAGCATCGCGTGCTCACCGGGGCGTAGTGGAGGCGTTGAGTGGTTCGCGGGTCACCGCAGGTCGACACGTCGGTCGCGGGCGTGGTCGAAGCGCGGTGGGGTGTCCGGCCCGCCGCCGCCCTCGCCCGGTACGACGAGCCCGGCTGGCAGTGGTCCCCCATCCCGGTCGAGAAGCCGTGCCCCCGGTGCGCCGGGGCGCTGTACGGGCTCTACCGGGCGCACCCGCACCGGGGCAAGCAGCAATTGCAGGCCGCCGTGGTGTGCGCGACCTGCCCGGCGTCGTTCACCCTGCGCGAGTTGCAGTTGTCGCAGCGGTCCGTGCTGGGCGAGCTGCGCCCGGAGGCGGTGGCCCGCCGGGCGGCCGAGGACGCGCAGTTGGCCGCGCTCGCTCGGGAAGCCGCCGCGCCCGTCCTCGACCTCCCGGCCGCGCCCGCGCCGGCGAAACCCGCCCAGAAGGATCCAACCGGGAAGGATCCAGCCGGGAAGCAGCCCGGCCGGCAGGAGCCCGACCGGAAGGCTCCGGCGGAGAAGCGGCCGCCCGCCGCCCGGCCCGTCGAGGAGCCGGCTGCGGCACCGGTCGGGGAGCCGGCCGAAGAGGTCGCCCCGGAACCCGTCGCGCGTCCCGTCCGGCGGATGTCGACCACGGTCATGGCGGCCCGGATCCGGTCGATCCTCGCCGGTTCCGAGGCGGTGCCGACGACGCCGGGCGACGAGCCCCCGCTGCTGCCCGCGCACCTGGTGGACGACGTCGGCCAGGTCTGGTGGGCCAAGACCACCGACCCGACGCTCAAACCGCCGCCCGGCGTGACCGGCGGCCGGGTGATCATGCCCGACCGCCCGGAGTTCGACGGGCTGCGCGCCCTGCTCGCCCAGGAGGGCGTCGAGCACCGGTCGGTCCGGTACTGGCTGGAGCAGGAGACCGTGGCCGGCGACGGGGACCGCCTCCAGGCCACCGCGTGGCTCTCCGAGGTCGGTGGCATCGTCGCGGACCGCTGCGAACCGGTGGACGGCGACCGGGCGCTGGCCGCGCGGCTGGCGTTCGGCCTGCTGTGGGACCTGCACGACGACGCACCCGGCGAAGCGCCCGACCCGGCCCCGGTGGACCGGTTCGTGCCCGCCGAGTGGCTGCCGTTCCTGCCGTTCCCGGTGTTCAACCCGGCCCAGGCGCAGGCCGCGCCGCACATCCTGGACGACGACGCGCACCTGCTGATCACCGCGCCCACCGGCGCGGGCAAGACCGCGATCGGGATGCTGGCCGTGCTGCGCACCATCCTGGAGGAGGGCCGCAAGGCCGCGTGGCTGGTCCCGCAGCGGTCGCTGACCGACGAGCTGGACCGCGAGTTGGAGACGTGGCGGGCGCGGGGGCTGCGGGTCGAGCGGCTCTCCGGCGAGTACGCGGTGGACGTGGAACGGGTCCGCGCCGCCGACCTGTGGGTGGCGACCACCGAGAAGTTCGAGGCGATCTGCCGCAACGCGTCGCTGCAAGCCGCGCTCGGCGAGGTCGGCTGCATGGTGGTGGACGAGATCCACCTGCTCGGCACCCCCGGCCGGGGCGCGCTGCTGGAGGCGCTGCTGGCCCGGGTGCGCGGCGCGGACTCGCCGGTCCGGATCGTCGGCCTGTCGGCGACGGTGTCCAACGCCGCCGAGGTCGCCGAGTGGCTGGCGGCCGACCTGGTCGCCACGACCTGGCGGCCCTCGCGGGTGACCTGGCAGCTGCCGACCGTGCCCGCCGGGTCCGGGTTCGCGGCCAACGCCCGGCTGCGCGAACAGGTCGTGGTCGACCTGACCGCCCGGCACACCGCCGAGCAGGGCAGCGTGCTGGTGTTCTGCGGCTCCAAGCGGAACGTGCGCTCGACCGCGATGGCGGTCGCCGCCGAACGGGGCGCGCCCGTGCACACCGTGGCGGCCGACGACGTGGACGGGCTCACCGAGGTGTGCGCGGAGGTCGGCGTCCGCCTGCACTACGCCGACTACGAGCACAAGCACGCCGCCGAGCGCGCGTTCCGGGAACGCCGGGCGGACGTCCTGGTCGCCACCTCGACCGTGGCGGCGGGCGTGAACCTGCCCGCCCGCGCGGTGATCGTGCGCGACACCACGGTCGGCGGCGAGCCGATGGACACCTCGATGGTGCTCCAGATGTTCGGCCGCGCCGGGCGGATCGGCGCGGGCGAGACCGAGGGCTGGTCGTACCTGGTGGTGGACGAGCACCAGCGCGCCGGGTGGCAGGCCCGGCTGGTGGCGGGCTACTCGGTGTACTCGCGGATCCACGAGAGCCTGCCCGACCACGTGCTCGCGGAGGTGTTGCAGGGCCGGATCACCAGCCTCGCCGACGCCGAGGCGTGGTGGGTGGAGACCCTGGCGCACGCGCAGGGCGACGACGCGGCGCAGCCCGTCCAGGACGCGGTGGCGTTCCTGGTGGACGAGGGCCACCTGGCGGCCCGGCCGGACGGCGGCCTGGCGATCACCGACCTGGGCCGGCTGACCGCGCGGATGATGGTGTCCACGCACGCCGGCCACCGGCTGCGGTACGCGCTGGGCCTGTTGCCGACCCCGCCGGACCCGGAGGCCGCCGAGGACGCGCTGACCCTCGTCCTGTCGGTCGCGGTGCGGGACCTGGCCTCGATCGCGGTGCCCGACCAGGTGCGCCCGGCCGTGGCCACGGCGATCAAGGCGGGCGGGCGCACCTCGCAGATCACGCACACCGCGTCGGTGAAGGGCCTGGGCTCGCAGACCACCACCGCGCCGGGCGACCTGGCCCGCGCCGCGCTGCTGCTGGCGGCCCGCTCGCCGCACCTGTTCACCGGGCAGGGCCGGCGGGTCGCCGCGGGCATCCCGCTGTCCACGCTGCACCCGGTGTTCGAGCAGGCTCCCCGCTACCTGTCGTGGCTGGCGGCGCAGGGCGTGCTGGGCACGGTGCACCCGTGGATCGCGATCGTCGCGGCGGACCTGGACCAGCGGGTCCGCTGGCGGCGGCTGACGCCCCGGCGCGGCGCGGGCCGGCTGCTGTGGCTGTGCGAGCAGATGGCGACCCGGGCCCGCTCGCACGACCTGGTGCCGCAGATGTGGCGCTCGGCGGTGGCGCGCGGGGTGCGGTCGCCGGACTGGAAACCCGGCCGCCCGCCGGCAGGCTGCGAACTCGACCAGGCCGGCTACACGGCGCTGCTGCGGGAACGCGCCACCACGGCGGCGTTGACGGCGGGCGGCGACCACGCGTCGGTCGCGGGCACGGTCGCCGCGACGGCCGTGGCCTGGCGCGGCAAGCACCACGGCCCGGCCACCCCGACGAAAGCCGACACCGACGTCCGCTACCCCGACGCGGACGCCCCCGACGACCCGGACAAGGGCATCGCCGTGTTCACCCGCCGGGGCGACTACCGCGCCACGGGCTGGCTCGCCGCCTACGACGCGTTGGCGGTCGAGGACGACCGGCCGCCGGCCCCGAAGCCGGTCCGGCGGGGGTTGGGCGCGCGGCGCTGACCCGGCGACTTCAGCGCCTGCCGCGTGCGCTGTTCCACTTCGCGGACCCGGCACCGGATCGCCCGTCGCGCGGTGTCGACGTCCGCCACGGCCACCGCCTCGCCGGGCGGTCCGAACCGACGGCACCAGCCGCGTAATTCCACGACGGGCGGGCACGGTGGGCTGATACGGTGCACGGACGCCGGCCGCGGGACTCCGGTGCGACTTCCGGAACCCGCATTTGAAGCGAAGATTCGCTGATCGTGCCCCCATTCCCCGGTCGGCGCCCCACACCCCCCGAGGACCCGCCCGAAGGACACGATGGACGCCGTCACCGCCGAGGACATGCTGATGTTCGTCAACGCGGCCACCACGTCCACCGGGCAACGCGAGTTCCACCACTCCGCGCAGGAGCAGCGGCTGTCCCTGGGGTTCCTGCACGAGTACATGGCGGGCAACTACCGCGACCTGTACGCGTCGGCGCTCGCCATGGACATCAACGACCACAACGCGGCGCTGATCGTGCACGGGCTGCTGGCCACCTCCGGCGAGGCCACGGCCAGGCAGCGCGCCGTCGAGGGCAGGCTGATCGCCCGCCGGCTGGCCGCGCTCCCGCCGCAGCGGGTGTACGACCTGTTCCGGGCGCTGCGCCGGGACCGGGTGAACAACCGCCGGACCCGCGCGATCGTCCGGGACTGGATCGCGGCGCGCCCCGACCAGGCGTTCGACGCGGTCAAGTACCGCAGCGGGCTCAAGCAGGCGTTGCGGCACGCGCACGTCGTGCCGGAGGCCGACGAACTCGGCGGGTTCCTGTTCAAGCCCGGCCGCCACAAGCGTTACGGCACAACGATCCTGGAGACGTGGCGGCGCGCCCACTACGAGCGGGCGGCCGTGTACGAGCTGCCCTACACCGTCGCCGAGGGCTTCGCCGCGAAGCACCGGATCGACCGCACCACCTTCCTCAAGGGCATCGAGCCGATGATGACCCGGCTGGAGCGGCTGCGGCTGCGGGACTCGGCGCTCCGGTCGAAGGCCGACCTCGCGGTGGACCTCGGGACCATGCCGCTGACCAGGCTCGCCTCCTACGTGCTGGCGCTGCCCGTGCCGGACCGGGTGGTGCGGCGGGCGGAGCTGACCGGGGCGCTGCGGACCGCCGCCCGGCGGGCGTGCGGGCGCGAGGCCGGCAAGTGGGGCCGGGTGGCGGCGGTGCTGGACGACAGCTTCTCGTCGTTCGGCTCCGCGGTGAAGCGCCGCCGGCCGCTCGCGGTCGCGCTCGCCTGTCACTTCCTGCTGGAAGCCTTGGCGCAGCGGTACGTTCCACTGTGGACGTCGGGCCGCACCGACGCGTTGTTGGCGCGCCCCCACGGCGTGACACCGCTGGGCGAGCGGGTGCTGGACGCGCTGGAGCACGAGCCGGACCGGCTGGTGATCGTGTCCGACGGCTGGGACAACGCGCCGGACGGCCTGGCCGGCGAGGTGCTGCGGGTGTGGCGGACCAGGCTCGACCCGGACCACCGGGTGAGCGTGGTGCACCTCAACCCGGTGTACGACGTGGACGACTTCGACGTCAAGCGGCTCTCGCCGGCGGTGCCGACGGTGGGCGTGCGGGACGCCGAGGACGTGCCCGCGCTGGTCGAGTTCGCCCGGTTCACCGAGGGGCGGACCGGTCTGGACGAGTTGCGCGCGCACTTCGCCGACCGCGTCGCCCGGTTCCTGGAGGAGGCTTAGGTGGCCGGGCTGGACCTGACCGGTCTCACGGCCCGGCCCGCGCAGGTGTGGGGCGGGGTGCGGCTGGTGCCCCTGGTGCGCGAGCGGCCGATCACCGACCTGCGCCTGCACCCCAAGGTGCACGGCGACGGCATCGACGTGGTCGAGGTGGGCGACGGGTCGCACTACGTCTCCTACATCCCGCACGGGTTCGTGGCGGCGTGGACCGACGACGGCACGCCGGCCGCCGCGTACGGCACCGAACTCACCGGGGAGCCCGCGCCGAAGGCGACCGTCCCGGTGCGCGTGCACCGCCGGATGGCCCGCCGCACCGACAAGAACCGGCTGCGCTTCCTGCCGCTGCACCTGGCCCTGGAGGGTTACCTGGCGCTGCACTTCGGCGGGCCGGAGATCGTGTGGGAGCAGTGGTCGCAGCGGGCGATCCGCAACGGCCTGTCGCCGCGCGCCGAGCAGGCGTACCTCGGTGAGGACGTCGAGGGCCTCGGGGACGCGCTGAAGATCTTCGAGATCCACCCCGACCAGTGCGGCGTGCTGGTGTACGTGGCCGACGCGCTCGCGGCGGCGTTCGCGGTGCCCCACCCGGACGACTACCGGACGCTGCACCCGACCCTGGTGCGGGACCTCTACGGCGAGCTGATCCACCAGTACGCCTTCTTCAACACCCCCGTGGCGCGGTTCGAGGTGCGGCTGTCCGGCGAGCACGTGCGGACGTTGGCCGACCTGCGCGCCGCCGCGAACCGCAAGCGCGCCGAGTGGGCCGGGTTCCACGACACGACGATGGCCGCCGGGCTGCTGGAGGCGAGCTACGACGTGCGCCGGGTGTACCGGATGGGCGGTTTCACGTTGTCCCGGTTCCTGCCCGGGTTCCGGCTCAAGGAGGAGAACCACATCGGCGAGCTGATCACCGACCGCCGGGGCCACACCGCGTACCTCAAGACGTTCCGGTTGTCCGACAACCAGGTCCGGCGCGGCCACCTGCTGTCCCGGATCGCCGCGCACCAGTGGCACCTGCCCGGCGCGGCCGAGGCGCTGGGCGTCACCGAGCACGCGCTGGGCCTGCGCCTGGCGGCGGCCGGTTTCGGCGACCTGCTCCGCGAGGACGTCCTGGCCCACTACCGCGCCGAGGCCAGGCGGTGAGCCTGCCTCGGTTCCCCGGGCACGGGCGCGCGGCCGGTTCGCCGCAGGCACATCTCGGCGGACACCGGCCGGTGTCGAGCCGGTAGGTTCGGCGGGGTGGAATCCGACGTCGAAGTGGCGATCCGCGCGGCCGTGGCCGGCGCGTCCGAGGTCCGGTCCCGGTTCGGCGGTGAGCTGGAGCGGTTCGCCAAGGCCGGCGCGGACTTCGCCACCTCGGCGGACCTCGCGGCCGAGCGGGCGATCACCGCGGTGCTCGCCGACGCCCGGCCCGCCGACGCGTTCGTCGGCGAGGAGAGCGGCGGCGAGGCGCCCGGGTCCGGGCGGGTGTGGTTGGTGGATCCGTTGTGCGGCACGGTGAACTACGCGGCGCGCACGCCGTTGGCGGCGGTGAACGTGGCGCTGCGGGTCGGGTCCGGGGTGGTCGCGGCAGCGGTCGCGGACCCGTTCACCGGCGAGGTGTTCTGGACCGACGGCGCGGTGGCCCGGCTGCGCGCCGGTGGTGACGAACCGCTGCGCCCCGACCCGTCGAGCCGGCTGGTCGACGTGAACCTGGACGTGCCGGACCGGGCGGTGCTGGCGATGCTCGCCGACCACGCGTTCACCAGCGCGTTCCAGCCCCGCGTGTTCTCCACGACGTTGGCGCTGGCGTGGGTGGCGAGCGGGCGGCGGGCGGCCTACGTGACGGCCGGGGACCTGCGCGACAGCGTGCACTTCACCAGCGCGATCGCGCTGTGCCAGGCGGCGGGCTGCGTGGTCACCGGCATCGCGGGCGGACCGCTGCACACCGGGCCGCAGGGCCTCGTCGCGGCGGCCGACGCGGACACCCACCGCGCGCTGGTCGACACCCTCACCCGGCTGTAGAACCCAGGTACGCCAGCACTCTCCCCAACGCGGCGGCCGGTGTGTCGACCGCCGAGTCGACCACCAGGTGCGGTTCGTCCCACGGCTCCCACAGCGACTTCATCCGCTGGACGTGCTCCCACGACACTGTGGGGTGCCAGCCCGGGATGCCGCGCGACCGGCCTTCGACCCTTTCACGCTGCACGCCCTCGTCGGAGCACACGCACTCGACGCCGACGAACACCCCGCCGAGTTTCGCGGTCAGCGACCGCCAGCGCGACCGGGTCTCGACGCGGTGCCCGGTCGCGTCCACGACCACGTCCAGGCCGAGCCGCACCTGACGTGCCGCCGCGGCGGTGAGGTTCACCTCCGCCAACGGGACCGCGTTGTCCGTCCGCAGCACCCCGAACGGCACGAGCGCGCCCAAGTGCCAGTCCATCGAGAACACCGGGGCGCGCAGCCGCCGGGCCAGCCCTTCGGCGAGGGTGCTCTTGCCCGTGCCCGGCACGCCCGCCAGCAGCACGACGCGCGGCGGTCGCGCGCCGTCCCACGGCGTCAAGTCCTCGTACGCGGCGTGCGCGCGTTCGGCCATGACCAGCTGCAAGGTCTCGCGCGCCCGTTCGGCGGGCGTTCCGGTGGCCCGCGCCCAGGCGAGCACCAGGTGCTCCGGGCGCACCACGACGTCCGAGAGCCGCTCGGCCTCTTCGACGGCGAACGCCCGCAACCGCGCCCGGTCCACCTCCGCCGGGCGGATCCCCAGCCGGGCGGCCAGCGTCGCCGCGACCGGGCCGGTGATCCGGTCCGGGAGGTCGCGCAGCGGCCCGTCCAGCAGTTCTTCCGACGAGTCGTGCAGCGGGAGGCCGGTCACGCCCGACAGCGTACGGAAATCGCGTCGCCGCACCGGCCCGTCCGGGGCTATGTTGCCGCGCATGGCCGAAGTCCACGGCACGTGCGACCCCCGCTTCACCCGCGTCCGCGACGCGTTCGCGGCCTGCCTCGACACCGACGACGTCGGTGCGTCCCTCGCGGTCTTCCGCGACGGCGAACCGGTGCTCGACCTGTGGGGCGGCCACGCCGACGAGGCCCGCACGACCCCGTGGGAGCGCGACACGATCGTCAACGTCTGGTCGACCACGAAGACCATGGCCGCGCTGTGCGTGCTGGTCCTGGCCGACCGGGGCGGGCTGGACCTGGACGGCCCGGTCGCCGCGCACTGGCCCGAGTTCGCCGCGCACGGCAAGGGTTCCGTGCTGGTCCGGCACGTGCTGGCGCACACCGCGGGCCTGCCCACCTGGGACCTCCCGATCACCGTGGAAGACCTCTACGACCACCGCGCCGCCGCCGCGCTGCTGGCCGACCAGCCCGCCCGCTGGCCCGCGGGCGAGGTCGGCTGCTACCACTCGCTGACCCAGGGCTGCCTGCTCGGCGAACTGGTCGAGCGGGTCACCGGCCGCACGCTGGGCACGTTCTTCGCCGAGGAGGTCGCCGGTCCGCTGGGCGCCGACTTCCACATCGGCGACGCCCCGGCCGACCGGACCGCGCCGGTCATCCCCGCCGCGCGCGGCCCCCGGCCGACGCCGACCGCGCTGTTCGACGCCCCGCCCAACCCGGTGGTCGACCCCGCCGTGGCGAACACCCCCGCGTGGCGGCGGGCCGAGATCCCCTCCGCCAACGGGCACGGCAACGCGCGGTCGGTGGCGACCGTGCAGTCGGTCCTGGCCGGCGGCGGCGAGGCGGCCGGGGTGCGGCTGCTGTCCGAGGCGATGTGCGCGCGCGTGCTGGAGGAGCAGTACTCGGGCGTGGACCACCAGTTGGGCGTGCCGATGCGGTACGGCCTGGGTTACGCGCTCAACGGCGGCACCTGCTCGTGGGGCGGCTGGGGCGGCTCGCTGGTCCTGGTCGACCCGGGCAACCGGCTGACCGTCGCGTACGCGATGAACCTCATGCTGGAACGCGGCCCGCTCGGCGACGACCGGGGCATGAACCTGGTGCTGGCCACGTACGGGTGCCTGGGCTGACCGGCGGCACCGCACGCCGGGCGGCCATGGCACGTTCACCCTCGTAGACGCACTCGTGGCTGGAGAACGCGCGCCCGTCGTCGAGGTTGGAGGCACCCGTGACCCGTGCGGTACGTGTTCTGGCAGGTCTGCCGGCCTGCGGGGTGAGCATGTCGGTGTGGGCGCCGCCCGCCGGCGCGACCGGGACCCAGCGGTTCCAGCGGGTGGACACCATGCCGGTGTTCCGCAACAGCTCGGCCGCCGAGCACACCGCGGCCGAGATCGCCGCCGCGACCCCGGACGGCGGAACCGTGGTCTACACCGACTCGCCCGGCCGCCGGATCGGCTTCACGAAGGTCCGCGACGGCCGGTTCACGCCCGACGGCACCCTGGCCGTGCCGGGCGAGCCCACGTCGGTGGACGTCCTCGGCAGGCTCGCGCTGGTCGCCGTCGACACCTCGCCGTCGCGCGCCACCCCGTCCGGGGTGCTGCTGGTGGTCGACCTGGACGGCCGCAGGGTGGTCGCCACGCACGACCTGGGCGGCCGGCCGGACTCGATCGACATCTCCGAGGACGGCCGGTACGCCGCCGTCGCGATCGAGAACGAGCGCGACGAGGACGTGAACGGCGGCGAGATCCCGCAGGCCCCCGCCGGGTTCCTGACCATCGTGGACATCAAGGGGCCGCCCGCGTCGTGGACCCTGCGCCAGGTCGGCCTGACCGGGATCGCCGAGATCGCGCCGGGCGACCCGGAACCCGAGTACGTCAGCGTCAACCGCCGCAACCAGGTCGCGGTCACCTTGCAGGAGAACAACCACATCGCCGTCGTGGACCTGCGTTCGGGCGAGCTGGTCAACCACTTCTCCGCCGGCACCGCCACCGTGCGCGGGGTGGACACCGCCGACGACGGCAAGATCGACCCGTCGCAGACCATCACCGCCCGGCGCGAACCGGACGCCGTGGCGTGGCTGGACGACCGCACGCCGGGCACCGCCGACGAGGGCGACTACCGCGGCGGCTCGCGGACGTGGACGGTGTTCGACGCCGCGTCGGGCCGGGTGGTGTTCTCCTCCGGCAACGAGTTGGACCAGGTCGCGATCGAGCAGGGCCAGTACCCGGACGGCCGCTCGGACAACAAGGGCGTCGAGCCGGAGGGCCTGGCGGTCGCCACCTTCGGGCGGCACCGGTACGCGTTCGTCGGTCTGGAGCGCGCCAACCTGGTCGCGGTCTACGACGTCGACGACCCGCGCCGGCCGAGGTTCCTCCAGGCGCTGCCGACCGGCGTCGGCCCGGAGGGCCTGCTGCCGATCCCGGCGACCGGCACCCTGGTGGTCGCCGCCGAGGAGGACTCGGCCGCCGACGGGGTGCGGTCGTCGCTGACGTCCTACCGGCTGACCCGCACGCCGCCGGCGTTGTCGTTGCGGCGCAACCAGGGCACACCGTCGATCGTGTCCGACGGCATCGGCTTCGGCGCGCTGTCGGGCCTGTCCGGCATCCCCGGCGACTACCGCGACGTCGTCGCGGTCACCGACTCGGCGTACCGGCCGACCCGGATCCTGACCATCGACACGCTCGCCGCGCCCGCGCGGGTGCGCGCCGAACTGACCTTGACCAAGGGCGGCGAGCCGGTCGGCTACGACGGCGAGGGCGTCGCGGCCCGGCGCGGCGGCGGCTACTGGGTGGCGTCCGAGGGCGACGGCAAGAAGCTGCCCAACCTGCTGGTCGAGGTGGACCGGTCCGGCGCGGTGGTCCGCGAGGTGCCGCTGCCCGCGTCCGTCGCGGCGACCGCGACCGGCAACGGGTTCGAGGGCGTCACGGTCACCGGCCGGGGCGCGGGCGAGCAGGTGTGGCCGGCCGTGCAGCGGGAGTGGAAGGCCGACCGGCCCCGGCAGGCGACGCTGGCCCGCTTCACACCCGCGACCGGCGAGTGGGCGTTCGCGGCCTACCCGCTGGACGCGGCCCCGGCGGGCGGCTGGACCGGGCTGTCCGAGGTGACCGCGCTGGACGACCGCACGCTGCTGGTGCTGGTGCTGGAGCGGGACAACCAGCGCGGCGACACCGCGGCCACCAAGAAGGTCTACCGGGTGGACATCGCGAAGCCGGCGCCGGTCGCGGCGGGCGAGCCGAAGCCCGTGGTGGCCAAGACCCTCGCGCGCGACCTGCTGCCCGCGTTGAAGGCCGACGGCGCGACCGCGCACGACAAGGTGGAGGGCCTCGCGGTCGTCGGCTACGGCCCGTTGCGCCGCCTGGTCGGCGTGGTGGACAACGACGGCTTGGACGACGCGCCGGGCGAGTCGGTGTTCCTGCGCCTGGGCTGGATCCGCTAGCGCGTGTGTCAAGGGCGAGGTCTCCGGCAGGTGGGTTGGCCACCAGGCAAACCCGCGACACCGGAGACCTCGTGGCCGGCGTGGCGGCGGGGCGGGGCGGCCTGACCGACGCGCTGTGGGCGGTGCCGCAACCGTTGCCGCCGTCGGCGTCGGGTCGGGCCGTCCGCCCGCTACGACAACCCGCCGTCCGCCACCAGGCCCGTCGCCGCCATCAACACCTGGCTGCCCCACCTCCGAAACACGCGCCGGCCGTCCCGGCGGCCCGATGCGCGGGCGACGTCGGCGGGCCCGACCCCGTAACCTGGCCGCGTTGGTCCGGACCACTCGGCGAGGTAGGACGTTGGCACTCTTCACGCTGCCCGAGGCGCGGCAGGAACTCGACCGGCTGCGGCCGGTGCTGGACGAGATCGTGGCGTTGCGCGCGGACGCCGCCGAGCTGTCCGCCGCGCTCAACGCGGGCGAGCGCACCGCGCTCGGCGGCCTGGCCGAGTTCAAGGCCGCCCAGGCGCGGTTGGACGACCTGATGAGCGCGGTGCAGGGCACCGGCGCGGAGCTGAAGGGCTTCGCGCCGCTGCTGGTGGACTTCCCGTCCGAACTGGACGGTGTGCCGGTCCTGCTGTGCTGGTTGGAAGGCGACGCCGGGCTGGACTGGTACCACCGCGCCGACCTCGGCTTCGCCGGCCGACGGCGTCTCCCCTAGCCGGACCGCGCCTGCGCGCTCGACCGAGAACGCCACCTGGTCCCAGGTGGCGTTCTCGGCTGTGGGCCGCCGGTGATCCCGAGCCCCCGGACCTGTCGACGCCCGGGACGTCGGTCCTGCCGGTACGGGGCTCGTGGCGGCTGTCGGGAGGGCGGATGCAACGAAACGGGCCACTTCCGCATTAGGGATGCGAAAACGAGGTCGAGTCGACGATCGGGAGTGGCCGATGGAGTTCGCCGAGTACGTGACCAGGCAGCGTCCCGCGCTGATGCGGTTCGCCACGGTCCTGACCTGCCGGACGTGGCTGGCCGAGGACCTGGTGAGCGACGTGCTGGGCCGGGCGTTCGAGCGCTGGGAGCGGATCTCGGGGATGGCCGAGCCCAACGCCTACGTGCGGCGGATGGTCGTCAACGAGTACCTGTCCTGGCGCAGGAGGCTGACCCGCACGTCCCCGCGCGCCGAGGTCGAGCCGACGGCCGTCTCCGACGGCGCGGACGAGCGGGCCGAGCGGGACGCGATGGTCCGCCGCCTCGCGGGGCTGCCCCGGAAGCAGCGCGCGGCCGTGGTCCTGCGCTACTACGCGGGCCTGTCCGACGGGGAGATCGCCTCGCAGCTGGGGTGCCGGGAAACGACCGTGCGCAGCCAGATCCACCGGGCGCTCACCGTTCTGCGCATCGACCTCACCGCCGACGCCCCCGACTTCCAGGAGACCTCATGAGCGAGCTGCGCACCCTCCACGACGCCTTCGCCGAGCTGGAGCGGCGTGCCGACGCCACGGCGGCGGACGCGGCCCCGGCCGTGCGGCAGCGCCGGACCGTGCGGCTGGTACCCGTCGCGGCCACCGCCGTCGCGGTGGCGAGCCTGGTCGCGGGCGCGGTGTGGCTGGTACCGGGCGACCCGGGCACGCACGTCGCCGGCCCGCCCGCCTCGTCCGCGCCGTCCACGGCCACGGCGCGCAGCCCGCTGCCCGCCTCGCCGGACGACCTGGTCGCCCGGTTCGCGGTGGTGCTCGGCGACACCGCGACGTTCGAGGCGACCCAGAGGTTCGCCGTGCCCGCGTCGTCGTCCTCGAAGAACCCCCAACCACCGGGGACGGGATCGATCGTGACACCGGACCCGGCGAACCCGGACGGCCCCACCCACCCGCTCATCGGGGGGACGCTGACCTCGGCGGGCGTCACCGGGAGCTTCAGCCTGGGGACCTACTCCGGCGAATCCGGGCCCGACGAGTGGTGCCGCCACCCCTACCGGCAGGACTGCGAGGTCGGCACGCTGCCCGACGGCTCCCGGCTGGCGACCGGGACCGCGCGGCCGGCTCCCGGCGCGGTGTCGTACCTGGCGTGCCTCAAGCGGGCCGACGGGACGGTGGTCGTCCTGCACGTCGGCAACCAGGAAGACCCCCAGGGCGCCGCGCCCGACTCGCCGGGCGGTCGGATCCTCGCGCCGCAGCCGCCGCTGACCCTCGACCAGCTGAAGGCGATCGTCTCCTCCGACAAGTGGTGACCAGCGGCCCGCGCACTGCCGGATCGCCGCCCCCCGGCCCGGACGACGGGCGTCCGGGCCGGGGTCGCGCGGCCGGGCCGGTCAGCCGATCGGCCGAGGGCCCAGCCCGTCGCCGACCGGGCCGGGCACCCGGCGCGTGGGCGCCGGCACCGGTCCGCGGCGGTCCCGGAGCAGCGTGCGCCCCTTGATCAGCCACGAGACGCCGAACGCGAAGATCGCCAGCGCCTCGCACCAGAACAGGGGCTGCCACCGGGCTTTCGCCTCCTCGCCGAGCACGGTCCCGGCCAGCACCCCGAACGCCAGGCACCCGACGATCACCAGGCCGCAGACGAGGTAGACCCGGTTGCGGGCCTCCTTGCGGTCGGTGCGCACCTTGCCCGGCTCCAGCCGGGGGAAGCTCACCAGCGAGAAGACGGCCAGGCACAGGAAGAACAGTCCCGCGAACACCAGGTGCGCCACCCCGGCGTAGCGCTCGAAGTCGGTCAGCGGGCCGCTTTCCGGGGTGGTGGGCAGCAGCGCCAGCAGGATCGCGGACGCGCCGGCGACGTTGCCCAACCAGTTGTCGAACGCGCCGAACTGGTACGACAGCAGGAAAACCCCGACCGCGCACATGCTGCCGACGAACACGTCCCGCATGTCGGTGTGGTAGTAGCCGCTGATCGAACCTTCCAGGCGCCCCTGGGCGAGGGCGTACACCCCCAGCACGACGGGCAGCAGGAAGCCGATCGCGCCGACGCTCCGGCGGAGGCCGATGTAGGACATGACCGCGTCGCGGTCCGGGTCGAAGTGGGTGGTGTCCATGGCGACTCCTAGCACCGCAGGACCGGTCCGGGCCGAACGGACCGCGGACCTCTGCCCTGTAGGTCGTCGTCGCCGCGCGGGCGGTTAGCCCAGGTCACCGCCGCCATCCGGGTGAAATCACCAGACCAGCGAGAAGACGTACCAGGGGCCGTCGAGGTGCTGGAAGGTGTAGCCGTCGCCGCCGGCGGACACGCTCCGCGGTGCGCGGCCCGGACAGTGCGCGTAGCCCGTCGCGCCGAAGAACCCGGCTCCCTCCACCGTCAGCAGCACGCAGTCGATGCCGGGTTCCCGGGTGGCGTCGGAAATCGTGAACAACGTGAACCCCCGGTCGCGGACGTGCCCCGGCGGAGACGTCCGGGCCTCCGTCGCCAGCGCCTCCAACGACGACCGGTCCACCCGGAACGCCGCGTGCGCGGTCGCTCCGGAGCGCACGGTCGCGAAGGTGGCGAGGAACGCCAACGGCAGTGCCAGGAACGCCCACAGCCGGGCCAGGTTCCGCACGCGCGGCGCGGGCAGCGCGCGGACGGCGAGGATCGCGAGCACCAGCCAGCCCGAGCCGACCAAGGCCCAGCACGTGAACGCGGTCAACCCCATCGTCCAGTACCCGCCGGGCACCGAACTCGTCCACAGCGTGAGCGCCGCGGGCACGACCGCGACCCCGAACGGCAACCACGGCGAACGCCACCACGCACGGTCCATGCCACCTGTGACGCGCGGATCCGGGAGGCGTGGCCCCACCCCGCGAAAGGTGACGGGCATCACACGACCTGGGCGACGGCTCGCGGTGTCTTCGGGGTGACAAGCAGCCGACACGGCCCGGAGGTCGTCATGTCCCCACCGAATCCCGCACCGCCCGCCGTCCTGATCGCCGCCGTGGGCATCGGCGTGCACGCGTTCAACCACCTCTCGATCGTGGTGCAGGACGTCTGGCGGCTGATCGCCACCCCGGAGGCGGCGACGTTCAATCCCGGCACGATCTACCACCCGGTCAGCGCGGTGCTGTACGTGTGGCTCGCGATCATCGTCCACTCCGGACGGAACTGGGGGCGCGTGTTCATCACCGTGCAGCTGGCTTTCCAGGCCGTGGGGCGGTACTTCGTGTTCGTCTCGTACCCGGAGTTGGAGGTGCGCGCGGACCTGGTGACCGGGTGGGCGTTGTCGGCGGTGGTGCTGAGCCTGCTGTGGGCGCCGGCCACGACGCGCGGGCACTTCGCGAAGCGGTTCGCGTGACGGCGGACGCCGTGGGGGCGCACCCTGTGGGCGTGGGGCTCGCGGCGTCGCAGGACGAGGAGTTCACCGAGTTCGTCCACGCCCGGCTCCCCCACCTGCGGCGGCTGGCGCACCTGATGTGCGGCGACGCGCACCGCGCCGACGACGTCGTGCAGATCGCGGTCACCCGGCTCTACGCGCACTGGCGCAAGGCCCGCGCCGCAACGGATCCGGGCGCGTACGCGCGCACCGTCCTGGTCCGGGTGTTCCTCAACGAGCACCGCCGGCCCTGGAGCCTGGTGCGGCTGGTCGGCCGCGCGGACGACCTGCCGCGCCCGAGCGCGCACCTGCCGGACGTGGAGACCCGCGAGGTGGTGTGGTCCGCGCTGCGCCGCCTGTCGCCGCGCGTGCGGGCGGCGCTGGTGCTGCGCTACGTCGCGGACCTGTCGGTCGCCGAGACGGCGAAAGCGCTGCGGTGTTCGGAGAGCAACGTGAAGACCCTGACCGCACGGGGGTTGGCGGACATGCGACGACTGCTGGGAAAGGCCCTGCCATGAGCGACGACGACCTGCTGGCCCCGTTGCGCTCGGTGGCACCCGCCCCGGACACGACGGTCGACCTCGCACGGGCGATCCGGGACGGGAAACGCCTCCGCCGCACCAGGAACGCGCTGTCGACGGCCGCCGCGGCGGTGCTGGTGTGCGTGGCCGTCGCGGTCGCGCAGTCGACCCTGCCGGACCCGTCGCCGCGGCCGGCCGCGTCCCTGGACCCGCTGCACCGGGCGGCGTCCATCGGGTCGGCGGGCGGGTTCACGCCGCTGGCCCACCGGACCGCCGCCGACCGGCAGGAGATCACGCTCGCGCGCGCCGACCGCCCGGACACCCCGGCGGGCTCGGTGACCCTCTACCCGGCGGGCGGGTTCCCCGGCCAGGGCGGCCGGGGCTGGCGGCCCGCCGGGGAGCCCGCGCCGGAGGTGGCCGGCCGCGCGGCGGTGTGGTCGGGCTCGGAGGTGGTGTGGGAGTGGGCCGACCGGGCGTGGGCGGTGGTGCGCCTCGACGCCGCGTTCCCCGACCTGCGCGACCGCGCGCACCGGGTCGCGCAGAGCGTCACCGCCGGGCGGACGCCGGTCACCGTGCCGTTCGCGCTCCACCCCGCCGTGCCGCTGCGGCTGGTCGCCGTCCGGGTCCCGGAGAGGGCGGGCGGCGAACCGGCCTCGGTCGAACTCGCGTCCGGGACCGCGACGGTCGTCGTCAGCCTGCGTTCCGACGCCCTGCCCGGCCGGGACGTCCCGGCGGACACCGCGGTGGCCAGCCGGCCGGCGGCGGTCGGCGCGGACGGGGTCACCGTCCTGGCCGCCGGGGGGCGGTACGCGGTGCGGGTGGTGGTCGGGCACGGGGACGCCATGGCCGCGTTCGGCGGCATCGCGGGATTGTCCGCGTTGGCGGCCGCCGCCGTCCCCGTGCCCGACCCGGCGGATCGGCGGAGCTGGACACCGGATCCGCTGGTCGGCTGACCCCGCGGGGTCAGGCGTCCGGTTGTCGACCGCTCCACGGTCCCGCTGTTCCGGCTTGTCCGGTAGGGCCGAATTGCGGGTTCCGCGCGGCCGGGCTCAGTGGTCGCCGGCGCGGAAGCGGTCCAGGACGCGGCGCTCGCGCTTGGTCGGCCGGCCCGCGCCGCGCTCGCGGCGGGCCACCGGGACGGCGGTCTCCGGCGGCGGGGCGGGCGTGCGGTCGATGAAGCAGGTCGCCGCGTCCGCCGCGCCGACCCGCTTCTGGATCACCCGGACCACCTCGACGACCTTGGTGGAGTCGCCGACGCGGGCGCGCACCTGGTCACCGGGGACCACGACGGTCGCGGGCTTGGCCGGCCGGTCGTTGATCCGGACGTGCCCGCCGCGACAGGCCGCCGCCGCGTCCGGGCGGGTCTTGGTCAGCCGGACCGCCCACAGCCAGCGGTCCACACGGGTCGACTCCACGCCCTACATCATGCCGCCGGATCGGCGCGCCGCCCTCGCAGGGCGTGCACGCCCGCCGCCAGGGTGCCCAGGCACAGCGCCGCCGAGCTGTAGGCGAACGCCATCGGCACGCCCACGTACACGCCCAGCAGGCCGACCGTGAAGCCGCTGCCGGTGCGCAGGCCGCCGGAGGACAGCCCGTAGAGCCCGAGCACGCGCCCCCGGTCGGCGGGCGGGCTGAGCAGCTGCACGACGGTCTGCGTGATCGACATGGACGCCAGGTTCGCCACCCCGCCGACCACCAGCAGCCCGAGCGCGAGCGGGTAGCTGCCGGTCAGCGCGAACCCGAGCCCGGTCAAACCGTAGATCGCGGTGGCCAGGACGGCGGTGGGCACGGTCGGCTTGATCCGCCGGGTCACCTCCATCAGCAGCCCGCCGAGCACCCCGCCCGCGCCGTTGGCGAACAGCAGCACCCCGTACGCGGTGCCCGCCTCGCCCACGCCCAGCTCTTTGGCGAAGATCGGCATGGACGTCTGCATCGACGCGCCGATGAAGAACGACCCCAGGCCCGCCAGGACGATCATGCTGATCAGCGTCCGGTTGGAGCGGACCTCGCGGAACACCCGCAGCGAGTCGCGCAGGCCGACCCTGGTCCGGGGGTGGTGGTCGCGGGTGTGGCCGGTGAACTTCGTGCGGAACAGGAAGATCGTCAGCGGCAGGTAGATCAGCACGTTGGCGAAGATGCCCGCGGTCGGGCCCAGGCCCAGCAGCAGCGCCGAGCCGACCACCGGCCCGAACAGGATGCCCAGGCTGCGGAACGTCGAGTTGAGCCGGACCGCGCTCGGCAGCTCGTCCTGGCCGACGAAGTCGTGCAGCATCAACTGCTCGGCCGGGCCCCACAGGGCACCCGCTATGCCGTGCAGCACCAGCAGGACGCACGCCTGCCACATCTGGAGCGAATCGGTCAGGAACAGCACGCCCCAGGCCACCGAGACGATCATGAACAGCGCCTGCGCGGCCTGGATCACCCGGCGGCAGTCGAACCGGTCGGCCAGTGACCCGAACCACACCGACAGCAGCAGGAACGGCGCCCAGTGGCTGATCACCTGGAACCCGGTCAGCGCCGGCGACTGGAACTTCTCCCACAGCACCCAGTAGGTGATGACGTGCTCGATGTTGTCGGCCATCATCGCCAGGCCGGTGCCGAACAGGTAGGGCCGGCAGTCCTTGTTGCGCAGCGCCGCGAACCGCCTGGGCGGCGCGGTCGCCACGTCCGAGGTCGGGACCGGGTCGGCCTGGTGGGTCGGGACACCGCAGGCGGCGCACATGGGTCGGGTTTCCTCTCCGTTGCCGCCACGCGGGCAGCCGATCGCAACGCGGGTGGTCGGGTGGTCGGGGCACACCGGACTGCCGCTGAAGACCACCGTAGGCACTGCGGTGCGGCGGTACTAGGACTGACGGGAACAAGGCGGTGTGGGCCGCACTACAGTCCGTGCGGCCCACACCGGCAGGTCATCCGGTTCGTCCGATTACCGGGCCGACCGGGTCGAACGCGGGATCCAGCGGGTGCGCGGGGTGTCGCGGCGGGTGGGCCGGCCGGACGAGGGGCGGCCAAGAGCGCGTCGAGGTCCGCGCAGGGCGTGGACGAGGGGACCACGGCAGCGCTCGACGGAAATCCGGAGGTGCGGGCGCGATCGGTCGACTACCGTCCCGGCGGTGGAGAACGCCCTGCTCAACGTGGTCGACGTCGAGGCCACCTGCTGGGACGGGCAGCCGCCGCCCGGTCAGCCCAGCGAGATCATCGAGATCGGGTTGACCGTCGTCGACCTGGCCACCGGCGCGCGGCTCGCGAAGCACCGCGTGCTGGTCCGGCCCCGGCGCAGCACGGTCAGCGCGTTCTGCACCGGACTGACCGGCCTCACCCAGGCCGAGGTGGACACCGGGGTCACCTTCGCGCAGGCGTGCCGGCTGCTGGCCGCCGAGCACGACGCCGGCGTCCGCCCGTGGGCGAGCTGGGGCGACTACGACCGCAACCAGTTCACCCGGCAGTGCCAGGCGACCGGCACGCGGTACCCGTTCGGCCGGTCGCACACCAACGCGAAACTCGCGTTCACCACCGCCCACGGGCTGCGCAAGCGGCCGGGGATGGCGCAGGCGCTGGAGATCGCGGGCCTGCCGCTGGAGGGCCGCCACCACCGCGGCGAGGACGACGCGTGGAACATCGCCGCCCTGGTCCTGCACCTGCGCGCCCGCGACGCCTGGCCCGACCCGTCCTGACCGGTGCCGCCGACGGGCGCCGGGGTCAGCGCGGCAGCAGCAGGGCCGCCAGCTCGACCAGGACCATGACCACCGTGCCCACCGCGACCGCCGCGGGCAGCACCCCGCCGCCACGCCGGCCGCGCCGCCCCTCCCGGTAGCGCCACCGGGCCGCGACCAGCACCGCGACCGCCAGCACGACGGTGACCCCCATGCCCACCAACGCGAACAGCCCGAGCCGGTCCACGGTGAGCCGGGCCAGCACGGCCGCACCGGCGATCATGGCCAGCGCGGTCCGCTGCCACGCCAGCGCCGTCCGCTCGTTCTGCGCGCCCCGGTCCACCCGCTAGACCTTCAGCGCCAGCACGACGATCGCGGCGACCACGACGCCGACCACCAGCACCGACCCGATCGCGAACGACGGCAGCGGCTGCTGGTTGCGCATCGCCCGCTCGCAGCGCGCCCACCGCACCCACGACACGACCGCGCACAGCAGCCCGAGGCCGATCAGCAGCAGCGACAGCCCGGTCTCCAGCGCGCCCGGCAGCCCCAGGTCGACCGCGTCCACCGCCACCCCGGACGCGAGCAGCGCCAACGCCGTGCGGATCCAGGCCAGGAACGTCCGCTCGTTGGCGAAGCTGAACCGGTAGTCGGGCTCGTCGCCCGAGCCGTAGACGCCGCGCGGCCACCGCGAGTCGCTCATGACAGCACCTTCCGCGGCACGCCGAACGCCAGCAACGGCCCGACCACCAGCGACACCGCGATCCCGGCGAGCACGGTGGACACCTGCGTGTTGTCCCCCAACGGGCTCCGCGTCGGCAGCAGCGCGCCCAGCCCGAACCCGGTCGCCGTCACCACCACGACCGAGACCACCGCCATCCGCACCGCCTCGACGCGGGGCAGCCGGTCGGCGCCCACGCCCACCGCCAGCCCGGCGACCCCGGCCACCAGGTGCTCGACGTCGGCCAGCGAGCCGAGGAACACGAACGACGCCACCACGTACAGCCCCAGCCCGAGCCGGATCCGACCCCGCCACGGCTGCGGCACGCCCGCCGACACCACCGCGCCCACCGCCAGCGCGCCCGCCGAGAACCCGACGTCCACGGTGCCCGCGATGCGCACCGCCCACTCCCAGCCGGTCTCCCGCAGCACCACCAGCAGCAGCACGCTCAGCAGCACCGCACCGAAGTGCGACACGACCGCCGCGACCACCGCGAAGCGCGTCCCGCGCAGCCACTCGGCCGCACCGACGAACAACGCGAACGAGCCGGTCATCGGCACGTAGGCGAACGGCACGAACGCCAGGAACGCCCCGGTGAACAGCGTCCACCAGCGCCCCTGTTCGAGTGACGGCACCCCGAAGGCCACCCACTCGTACCACGGCTGCGCCGACGCCTCGGTCCACAGCGCCCCGGTGGCCACGCCGACCACGAGCATCGCCGTGACCACGGCGGCGGTGAACGGCACCCTGCGCAGGACCTCAACCACGGGCCGCACGGGACCCGCTCCGGCGGGTCTCCCCCACCTTCAGCACAACCGACATACCGCGATTATCGTGCAGCCCCCGCCCGCCCGCGCCGCCCCGGTCCACTGCGGCCGGCCTCCCGGGGGGCCGCGATCCACTGCGGACGGTCGAGTGGCGGCCTCCCGAGACCTGGGCCACAGTGTCGCTTTCGCTTTCCGGCTCGCGGTGCGGAGGAGGCGGATCCGGTGGCCGACCGTTCCGTCGTCGCCTGGATGGTGGCGGCGTTCGTGGTGACGTTCCTGGCGACCCGGCTGGTGACCGGGCTCATCCGGGCCGGGCGCGGGCCGTTCCGGGACCTGTCGGTCGGCGGTGTGCACCTGCACCACCAGGTGTTCGGCATCTTCCTGCTGCTGGGGGTGGGCGCGACCGGGCTGGTCTACCGGCCGCAGGACGGCTGGGCCGACGTCACCGGGGCGCTGTTCGGCGTGGGCGCGGCGCTCACCCTGGACGAGTTCGCGCTGTGGCTGCGGCTCGACGACGTGTACTGGGGTCCCGAGGGCCGCCGGTCGGTGGACGCGGTGCTCGTCGCGCTGGTCGTCGGGCTGCTGATGCTCGCGGGCCTGTCGCCGTTCGACCAGGACCCCGAGGACAACCACTGGGTGGCGCTCGCGGTCGTCGCGGTGAACGTGCTCTGCTCGGTCGTGGCGATCCTCAAAGGACGGACGCTGATGGGCGTGGTGGGCCTGTTCGTGCCGGTCGTGGCCCTGGTGGCGGCGGTGCGGCTCGGGCGGCCGACGTCGGTGTGGGCGCGCCGCAGGTACCCTCGGGACTCGCGCAAGCTGCGCCGGGCCGAACGCCGGTTCCCGCCGGGCAGGCGCAACCGGTGGGACCCGCTGGTGGACCTGTTCGCGGGTCGGCGCGTCCCCTGAGCGCCACGACGGGAAGGGAACCGACCGGCTGATGGGCGGGGTGTCACTGGTCGACGGGCCCGTCCCGGTCGTGCTGCTCGTCGTCGGCGCGCTCGCCGCGGCGTACCTGCTCGCCCGCCGGGCGCTGGTCGCGCCGCTGGTGGCGGTCCTGCTCGGCACGGTGGTGTTCCTGGGCGCGAGCTGGCTGGTGACGGGCGTGCTGCGGATCTCGGCGGAGGCGCTGCCGGTGACCGTGCGGTGGTGGCTCGCGGCCGGTGTCGCGGCGCTGGCGCTGGGCGTGGGCAGCTTCTTCCGCACCGGGCGGCGGCGCAAGGTGCTCGCCGCGATCGCCGCCGTGCTGGCCCTGGTCACGGCCACGTCCCAGGTCAACGTGTACTTCGAGCGGTTCCCGACGGTCGCCGCCCTGCTCGGTGACGACACCGCGTCGGACGGCCGGGTCGACACCGTCGCCATCCCCGGCGCGGCGTCGGGGTTCACCGCCCGACCGGCCCGGGTGTACCTGCCGCGCGCCTACCTGGCGGGCCGCCGCCTGCCGGTGCTCGTGCTGGTGACCGGCCAGCCCGGCGCGCCGGAGGACTGGATCGTCTCCGGGCGGCTCCAGGAGCTGCTGGACGACTTCGCCGTGCGGCACCGGGGGCAGGCCCCGGTGACCGTGGTGGTCGACCCGAACGGCGACGAGTTCGGCAACACCATGTGCATGGACTCCGACATCGCCAAGGCCGACACCTACCTGGCGCGGGACGTGCCCGCGTGGATCAGGGCCCACCTCCGGGTGGAGTCCAACCCGCTGAGGTGGGCGTTCGGCGGCTGGTCGTTCGGCGGCACCTGCGCGCTCCAGATGGCCACCCGCCACCCGGAGGTCTACCCGTCGTTCGTCGACCTGGCGGGCGAGCGGGAGCCGGCGATCAGCGAGGACCGCGCCGAGACAATACGGTTGGCCTTCCACGGGGACGTCGGGGCGTTCACCTCGGCGACCCCGTTGGCGTTGATGGCGCGCGGGCGCTACCCGGACGTGTGGGGGTACCTCGCCGCCGGCGGGGACGAGACCGAGGTGCAGGGGTGGATGAACGAGGTGTCGACGGCGGCCCGGAACTCCGGGATGACCGTCCGGACGGAGGTCGTGGCGGGGCAGGGGCACTCGTGGGGCGTGCCGACCAGGTCGCTGCCCGCGGCGCTGGACTGGCTGGCGCCGCGCCTGGGACTGTGACCGGGTTCGAGACCTGGGCGTCCCGCGCGGTCGGCGCGGTGCCGCACCTGGTGCGGCGGGTGCCGTTCACCGGTTCGGTGGTCGCCGTGCTGGTGCTGGTCGGCCTGATCAGCCGCACGGTGTGGCGTCCGCTGTGGCGCGAGCCGTGGTTCCACGAGGTCGCCTACGGGGTGCCCGCGCTGCGCGAGGGCAAGGTCTGGACGTTCGTCGTCGGGTGGTTCTTCACCCTCAACCCGGTCCAGTTCGCCGGCGGGGTGCTGCTGTTCGCGGTGCTGGTCGGCGCGTGCGAGCTGCGGCTGGGCACCAGGCGCGCGGCGTGGGTCGCGGTGGTCGGCCAGTTCGGCGGGATCACGGGCGCCTCGCTGCTGGTGTGGGCGCTGTCCGCGACCCAGTGGACGTGGGCGCAGCACGTGGCGCAGGCGCGCGACGTCGGGTTCACCACCGGCGCGCTCGCGGTCGTCGCGGTCACCTCGGCGACGTTGCGCTCGCCGTGGCGCCTGCGGGTGCGGGCGGCGCTGTGGTTCTACGCGACCGTGGCGTTCCTGTTCGAGGGGACGCTGACCGACGTGTCGCACGGCCTGGCGGTCCTCGTCGGCATGGTGGTCGGGCAGCGGCTGTGGGGTGTCGAGCCCGGCTACGCGCCGCGCACCCGCCGCGAGACCCGGATCCTGGCGTTCGGCGGCCTGCTGGCGCTGGTGGTCGTCGAGCTGGTGGTGCTGCTGTTCCCGGGGCACGGGCCGTTCGGCGAGACCTCCGGCGACGCCGCGCCGCTGGTCGACGTGCTGATCGACCTGGTGCTGGTCGGGTTCGTGGCCAACCAGCTGCGCTACGGCAAGCGGTGGGCCTGGTGGGTGGCGGTCGTGCTCGGCGCGCTCAACGTGCTGGGCGCGGCGTTCGCGCTGCTGCTCATCCTGCTCGACGAACTGCCCGAGGGCGCGCCGGTCGCGTTGAGCAGCGGCCTGCTGTGGCTGGGCGAGCTGGCGCTGCTGCTGTTCAACCGGGGCTCGTTCCGGGTGCCGATGCGCCGCCGGCTGATCGGCGGGGTGGCCGCCGACCAGCTCAACCTCAGCCGGGCCCGCCGGGTGCTGGCCGAGGTGGGCGGTTCGACCATGTCGTGGATGACGGTCTGGCCGGAGAACCGGTTCTACTTCACCCTCGACGGGCGCGGGTACGTCGGCTACCAGCGGCACGCCGGGGTGGCGATCGCGCTGGCCGACCCGGTGGTGCCCGCCGGGACGGCGGCCGAGGCGGTGCGCGAGTTCGCCGCGATGAGCGAGCACGGCGGGCTGGTGCCGTGCCTGTTCTCGGTCACCGACGAGGTGGCGCGGGCCGCGCGGGCCGAGGGCTGGCAGACCGTGCAGATCGCCGAGGACACCGTGGTCGACCTGCCGGGCCTGGCGTTCAAGGGCAAGAAGTGGCAGGACGTCCGGACCGCGCTCAACCACGCCCGGCGCGACGGGCTGGAGTTCCGGCTGGTGCGGCTGGCCGAGCAGCCGTTCGCGATCCTGGCGCAGGTGCGGGCGATCTCCGAGCAGTGGGTGGGCGACAAGGGCCTGCCCGAGATGGGGTTCACCCTGGGCGGCGTGGACGAGGCGCTCGACCCGCAGGTGTGGGTGGGGTTGGCGATCGACGGCACGGGCAGCGTGCACGGCGTGACGTCGTGGCTGCCGGTGTTCGGGCCGGGCGGCGTGGCGCGCGGGTGGACGCTGGACGTCATGCGCCGGCGCACCGACGGGTTCCGGCCGGTGATGGAGTTCATGATCGCGTCGGCGTGCCTGGAGCTGCGCGACAAGGGCGCGGAGTTCGTCTCGCTGTCCGGCGCGCCGCTGGCCCGGGGCGGCTCGGCCGACCTGGAGGGCGTCGACCGGGTGCTGGACAAGCTGGGCGGCGCGATGGAGCCGCTGTACGGGTTCCGCTCGCTGCACGCGTTCAAGGCGAAGTTCTCGCCCCGCTACGAGCCGGTGCACATGGCCTACCGGGACGAGGCCGACCTGCCGAGGATCGGCTTGGCGCTGGTCCGCGCCTACCTGCCCGACGCGTCGACCCGCCAGCTGCTGGCCGCCTCGTTCAGCAAACCCTGACCTTTGAAGTCCACTGTGGACGTCCGAAGTGGACGTCCACAGTGGACTTGAACCCGGCGGTCGGCCGGGTCAGGAAACCTGGTCGCCGAGACCTTCGCGGAACCACGACGTCATGTTCGCCTCGGTGCGCGGGAACCAGCGGTTCTCGGTGGCGAAGTCCTCGGGCGTCGGCGGCGTCCGGAACGCCGGCCGCTCGTCGCGGTTGTAGCGGATCTGGTAGCGGAACGGCGTGTCCACGATGTACTCGAACCCGACCCACGACCCCAGGCCCTCGGCGTACATGCCCTTGCGCAGCTCCTGGAACGCCCGCCACACCTCCGGCGGGACGTCCCAGCCGCGCACCGACTCGTCGGCCATCCGCACGCCCGCCTCGGCCTGGGTGTGCCGCCCGATCATGTCGGCCCGCAGCACCAGGCGCTGCCAGCCCTCGGGCAGCGTGGGGAGCACGGCCTGGGTGATCTCCGCCAGGGCCTGCTGCTGCTCGACGGGGCTGAGCTGCGGCCAGTTCGGCATGGTGTGGTGTCCTCCTCGGACGCGCCCGGTCGGCGGGCGCGGTACTCGTGGCGTCCGCAGCCTACCGCTGCGGTTGCCCGGCTTCCCGGTCGCGCACGGCGGCTTCACCCTCGTCCAGGACCGCCCGCAGCCACGGCGGGACGTGCTCCTCGGTGCGCGGGAACACCTCCAGGTCCCGGACGAACGTCGTCGGGTGCAGCGCGGGCCACCACTTCGGGTCCTCGTCGTAGTTGAACGAGACCTCCGGCTCTCGGCCGCGCCGCAACACCAGCCGCGCGGAGAACCACGTGCCGCGGTCCTCCTCGTACAGCACGCCGCGCAACTCCTGGAACGCGTCGATCACCACCGGCGAGAGCACCACCGTGCCGGGGTCCGCGCCCCGCTCGTCGCGCACCGACACCGCGTAGTCGTAGGCCAGCACGGTCGCGGTGACCGACAGCGCCAGTTCCGACCAGCCCGCCGGGGCGGCCGACGCGAGCGCGTTGGCCGCCTCGGCGACCAGCTCACCGGCCCTTGAAGCGTTCGAGGGGTCCATAGTTCACCTCCGGCTTGTTCGGGAACACCCGTTCCTTGGTGACCACGGAATCCACGATCGGCCTGCGCTGCTCGTCCAGCTCCGGCGTCCCGTCCGGCCCGGTCTTGTAGGTGACCTCCTGCCAGCGCATGGTCACCTCGCCCGGCACGCCGTCCGCGTCGCGCTGCATCCGCACCTGGTAGTTGCGGATGTCCTGGCCGGGAGCCCCGGCGAAGTTCGTCAGCGCCACCTCCTGCGCCCGCCACGACGCCGCGTTCGTCCAGCCGTCCCGGTAGTTGCCGGAGTTCGACGCCGCCATCTGCGGGTGCATGTTGAGGTACTCGCCCAGGCCGCCGAGTTCGTTGGACACCAGGTGCCCGCCCGCCCACTTGACCCGCGCGTCCTGGGCCTCCTGGTCGGTGCGCGGGCGGTCCGGGGTCTCCGGCGGGAACGCCGCCTCGCCCTCCATCTGTGCCCGGCGCTGCGCGCCCCGGTCCTTCTGGTCGTCGCGGTAGTCCGCGGTCTGCCCGCCGGCCTCCACGTCGCCGGTCATCGAGTCGGTCTGCCCGTGGCGGTCGGTGTGGAAGGTGAGGAACAGCTCGTCGTTGTGGTAGTTCGGCACCCGGTACTGGACGTCGGGCAGCAGCGGGTGGCCGAGGTCGGGGTTGAAGCCCGCCCACTTCTGCGCCTCCTTGCCCACCGGGTTGCCCTCCGCGTCCAGCGCGGTGTTCTGCTTCGAGCCCGGCTCGGCCTCGACCCACTTCACGTTGCCGTGCTCGTCGGTGAAGAACGTCGTCCGGGTGCCGTTCGCGTGCACCACCGGGTAGGCGGTGTGCTCGGCCAGCGGGGTGTGCCCGCGCAGCGACGGCGGCACCGGGTCGGGCGTGGTCGGCCGGTGGAAGTCCGGGTCGGCGTTGCCGTCCGGGATCATCGGCCGTTCCTGGTGCGGCACCTGGATCGGCGGGTCGTGCACGGCGATCGGCACCGGCGGGTCCTGCGGCGTCGCACCCGGCCGGTGCGTGGGCCGGTCCCAGTCCACGAACCGCTCGTGGAACGCCGGGTCGTCGGGGTGGATGACCCGGGTCGGCGGCGGCGGGTCGAACGCCGGGTCGTCGGCACCGGGGTCGTCGCCGTCGCCGCGCGCCTGCGCGTCGTCCGGGTCGAGGTCGTGCTTGTCGGCGTCGGGCGTGTCCGGGGTGAACGCGTCGTCGCCCGCCTTGGACGTGCTGCCGTCCGGGTAGTGGGTGTCCCACTCGCCGTTGGGCGGGATGCGGGGAGTGCGGTTGCCGTTGGCGTCCACGTCGTAGTCCGACGAGAACACCCGGCCCTGCGAGTCGGTCCAGGCGGGCTTGTTCGGCGCCAGCACGGGGGTGTCCAGTTCGCGCGACAGCCTGCGGGCGAAGTCGTTGGAACCGGCGTCGCAGCCGATCAGCCGGATCGGCCGGCCGTCGTAGTCGCCGCTGCGGCGCAGGATGTCCGCGAACTCCTCGGGCGAGTAGGTGTGGTCGCCGATCCGCGCCCGGCCGTCCGGGGTGACGTGCACGTCGACGGTGTAGCGGCCGTCCGGGTCGGGCCGCACCCGGTGCGGCAGGTCGCCCATGGCGTCGTCGCCGCGGTGGAAGGACGTGCCGGACGGCGTGGACTCGGCGTGCCGGCGGTTGACCTCGTCCGGACCGGGCCGGTCCTGGGCGGGGTGCTGCGGGCCGTCGGCGTCCGGCCGGTGCTCGGGACCGTCCGGACCGTCGTGGTGCGGCCGACCGTCCCGCCCGTCGCCGTGCCCACCAGGCCGTTCCCCGTCTGGGCGCGCGTGGTCCGGGCCACGACCGGGGCCGGTGTGCTCCGGGGTGCGGGGCGGGCCCGACTGGTGCGGCGCGTTCGAGGTGTGCGGATTCGGCCCGTGCTGGCTCGGCGCGTGCTGGCTGGGCGCGTGCTGGCTGGGCGCGGGGCCGCGGCTGACCGGCGGGGTGTTGCCGGACGGGCCGTGTGCGCCCGACGGGCCGTGGGTGCCGGGAGGCGTCCCGTTGAACGGGCCCTGCGGTCCGTTCGGCCGCGCCGGAGGCATCGGTCCGGGCTGCTGCGGGCGCGGGCCGTGGGGCGTCGGGCCGGTGTTGCCGGGGCCGGCGTGCGACGGGTTGGTGGTCGAGGGGCCCGGGTTCGAGGGGCCGCCGTGTGCCGGTCCGGTGTTGGCCGGGCCCGTGTGCGAAGGGCCTGTCCGGGACGGGCCCGCGTGCGACGGGCCCGCGTGCGACGGGCTCGTCGGCGACGGTCCGGACGACGACGGGCGGGGGCCATCCGGGCTCCGGGGACCGGGCGTGCCCGATCCGAGGTCGCCGCGACTGCCGGGCGTCCCGGTCCAGCCGCCACCACCGCCGGGCCGCGTGCCGCCACCGGGAGCACCACCCGGCGTCGAGCCGGGCGACCCGCCCGGCGAGGTGCCGCCGGGCGCGTGGCCAGGACCGCCGGTCGGCGAGTTCCCTTGCGGCGCAACGGAGTTCGGGTCGCGCGGGGTCGGGGCGTGCGGCTGGTCGGGACGCGCCGGAGCGTCCGGGCTCGCCGCTGTCGACGTCTGCGTGTGATCGGTCCGCACCGGACCCGGGTTCCCGCCAGGCCCACCACGGGTCTCCCCCGCCGGCGAATGCCCGCCGGGAGCGGAGTTCCCACCGGGACCACCCCGCGTCTCACCGACAGGCGCGTGCCCGCCGGGAGCAGGGTTTCCGCCGGGACCACCACGAGTCTCGCCAACAGGCGACTGCCCGCCGGGAGCAGAGTTCGCGCCAGGTCCACCACGGGTCTCACCAACAGGCGCGTGCCCACCAGGCGCAGAGTTCGCGCCAGGTCCACCACGAGTCTCGCCGACGGGCGCATGCCCACCAGGCGCGGGATTCCCGCCCGGCCCACCCCGGGTCTCGCCCACTGGTTGGCGGCCGGCGGGGGTGGTCGTGCCGGGAGGCATGGCGTTCGGGTTGCCGCGCGGCTGGTCGGTGTCGGGGTGGCCGGTGCTGTCACCGCGCCCCGGCCGGGTGCCGGGGGTGCCCGGTGAGCCGGGGTCGCCCGAGCCCGGCCGGGTGCCGGTGTCGGACGGGGTGGAGCCGGAAGTGGTGGTGGTGCCGTCGCCTGGCCTCGGCGACCGGGGGTCGGCCGGATCGGCGGAATTCCCGGTGTCGCCCGGGTTGTCGGTGTCGCCGGGACGGCCGGGGTCGTCCCCGTCGCCGGAACTGCCGCGGGTGCCGCCCGTGGGCGCGTCCACGTCGGTCTTCCCGGTCTGGAGGAAGCCGCCCTTCTTGATGTTCTTGGGGTCGAGCACGTCCAGGCCGGTCGCCTTGCCGGCGAGCTTGCCGACCACCTTCATGACCTTCTCGAAGACCTCGACCAGGCGCTTGAGCATCGGCGAGACCCGCTTGACCGTGTTGAGCAGGTCCTTGACGATCTTCGCGATCTTCGCGGCCCACTTCGAGATCGCGGTCACCGCCTGCGCCACGATCACCGGCGTCCCGAACCCCAGCGAGAACGCCGCCTCCAAGACCCACGCGATCAGCTTCCCGACCAGGTCCGCGATCAGGTCGCGCACCATCTCGCGGACGAACCCGACCACCATCCCCATCATGCCCACGACCGTCCCCACGGTCGAAGCGGCCGACGCGGCACCGGTCAGCGCGTCACCGTGCACCTGCGAGTTCGTCAGGTAGGCCGCGGCGGCCGCGCCCTCCCACCCGGCGGTGCCCTTGGCGACGGCGGCCTTGTAGTCCTCGGCGACCTTGCCCAGCTCGGTGCCGACGTTGCCCCAGGTCGTCGAGTACGACTCGATCACCGGCGGGTTCCCGGCCAGCCAGTCGAGCATGTCCTTCAACGGCTGCATGTGCTCCATCAGGAACGACGCCGCCGACGACAACAACGTCCCGAACGGGTCGATCGCCATCGACGCCGCGTCGGCGGCCAGGCCGACCATGCCCAGGCCCGCCTCGACCCAGTTGCCGTCCTTGATCCCGTTGAACGTGTCCATCGCCGATTCCGCGATGGAAAACCCGGTCGCCCACCCGTTGTCACCCGTTCCGGCGTTGAAGAACGAGCCGGACTCCGCAGGCGGTGCCGCGACCAGGGGGTTCTCCCCGGCCATCAGTCAGCCGCCTGGAAGCTGTCGCGGATGGACTCCTCCATCTCGCGGTACTGGGCGACGGTGCCCCGCACCGCGGTGCCGGCCGCCTCCATCGCCTCGACCGCGCCCTGCAACGCCTGGAGCCCCCACGACTCCACCGGGTCCAGCATCATCCGGAACGGCTGGCAGAGAATCCCGTACGCGTCGGTGGGCATGGAGACGGTCTGCGCCGCCTGCACCGCGCCCTCTATTCGCGCGCTCAGATCCTCCAGCTGCTTGCTGTGACCGTCCAACGTCCCCGCGACGATCTCGAACCCGGCCATGCCCCGTCCCCCGAATCACGTTGCCCACGACGCCCGGCGGTGGCCCGGTGCCGTCAGCGTCACTGTATGAATGCCGACGCGGTCACGTCGAGTTCGGTTCCGGTTAACCTGGAAATCGCACGTCACGGGCGGTGACGGGGATCACTCGACGGCTGCGCGCCGCGCCGAGCGCGTTGCGCGACCTCGGTGACCTGGTGAAGGACGAGTAAGCCATCCCGTTGCCGTCGTGCGCGTCGATCGACGAGCCGGTGGACTTCTTCGAGAACCCTCGGCTTTCGGGAAGGTGCCGCCAAATCCCCCGCACGACCCGACCGCGCCCGCGCGACAACGCCGACCGGGCAGCGAGATTCTTGGTGGCCGTCGGGAAATCGGCGTGGACTCCGGGTCGGTCAATGCGGTCGTACCGGACGACCTGTCAGGTATGACCGGCACCTGTCAGAGCTGCCCGGCGGCCGGGATCGGGTGCGCCGCCTCGGCCCGCAGCCCGTCCAGCACGAACGCCAGGCAGCGCCGCCAGGCGTGCGGCGCGGTCTCCATCGACTCCCGGATGACCTGCGACATCCCCCAGGTCAGCGCGGTCAGGTCGGACAGCTCGAAATCGGCGCGCAACCGGCCGGCCGCCTGTGCCCGCGCGACGATCCGCTCCGCGTACCCCGCGCCGCGCGTGCACACCTCGGCGATCTCCTCGGAACCCGGGAACCGGCGGGCGAGCGCGTCGTTGAGGCCGTGGTCCTCGGCCTGCAACGCGAACACGCCCTCCAGGAAGCCGGCGAACCCGGTCCACGGGTCCGGGTCGGCCAGCGCCGCCTCGGCGATCCGGTCCAGCACGGCCAGCCGCTCCGGGAAGATCGCGTCGAGGAACGCCTGGCGGACCGGGAAGTGCGCGTAGAGCGTGCCGATGCTGACGCCCGCCCGGCGCGCGATGTGCTCCAGCGGCGCGGCCAGCCCCTGCTCGGCGAACACCTCGGTGGCAGCGGCCAGCAGTCTGGCCCGGTTGCGCGCGGCGTCCGCGCGCAGCGGTTTCGGTTCGGCTGCCATCCCGTCATCATACGAAATCGAGGGCACCCTCAGGTTCGTGCTAGCGTCGGCGGGGAAGTCGAGGGCTCCCTCGACTTGGCTCCGTCCCCACGAGAGGCACCCATGTCCACCAGCAAGACCGCTGTCGTCATCGGCGTGGGCCCCGGCCTGGGCCTGTCCATCGCCCACCGGTTCGGCCGCGAGGGCCACGCCGTCGCCCTGGTCTCGCGCACCGCCGCCCGGCACCCCGGCTACGTCGCCGACCTCGCCTCGGCGGGCGTGCGCGCCGAGGCGTTCGCCGCCGACACCCGCGACCGCGCGGGCCTGCTGGCCGCGCTGGACACCGCCGCCGAGCGGTTCGGCGGCCTCGACGTCGTCTACTACGGACCGGGCGCGGTCGACCTCGACGGCCCGCTCAAGTCGATCACCGACATCGGCTCGGCCGACGTGCGCACCGCCATGGACTGGGTGTACCCGGCGGTGGACGTGGTCGAGCACGTGCTCCCGGCGATGGTCGCGCGCGGGTCCGGCTCGCTGCTGTTCGCGGGCGGGTTGAGCGCGGTGCTGCCGATGCCGCCGCTGGGCGCGGCGGCGCCGGCCGCCGCCGCGCTGCGCAACTACGCGGTGACCCTGCACGCGGCGCTGGCCGACCGGGGCGTCTACGCGGGCAGCCTGACCATCGGCGGCCTGATCGAGCGCGGCGACATCCACCGCGCGGTGCTGGCGAACCCGGAGCTGTTCGGGCCCGCTGCGGCCCGCACTCTCGACCCGGACGACCTGGCCGAGATCGCCTGGCGGCTGCACACCGACCGGGACCGCGCCGAGGAGGTCGTGAACGCCTTCGGCTGAGAACGCGGAACCGGGCGGCCGCCGCTCCCGTCTGCCGTGGGGTGAGCGGGAGCGAGCGGGTCTGGTTGAACTCCGCGGGTGCGCGGGCGTGGACGGTTGCCGGCCTCGCGGCGGCAGCGGCGGTGTGGCACGGGTGGGCGATCACCGTCACCCCGGAACGGCCGACGTTCTGGGTGCTGGTGTTCGCCGACCTGCTCGTGGCGGGCCTGGCCGGGTGGCTGGGCACGTGGTGGCCGCGCACGGCGGTGTTCGAGGCCGGCGAACTGGTGCTGGGCGGGGTCCGGATCCGGTACGACGAGATCACCGGCACCCGGTTCGGGCACGTGTCGGCCAAGCCGTTCTGGCTGGCGTTCTGGCTGCCGCAGTCCCTGGTGATCGGCGGGTTGCTGGCGCTGCGCCGGTCCGACGCGTTCGACCGCAGGGTGCTGGAGATCGACACGCCGGCCGAGCGCTACCGGCTGCGCTGGCGCTACCCGCACCCGTGCGAGGAGTTCACCGCGGCGCTGCGCGCGGCCCGCCCGGACCTGGAGGCGTCCTACGGCCTGGACGGGCGCGACCGCGCGCTGGACCTGACCCCGAAGCTGTCGGTCGGCGGCGGGTTCCTCGCGATGGGCCTGTCGGTGTGGGCGCTGTGCACGGTGTTGCTCGGCGTCGAACTCCTGGACCGGGCCACGGTCCAGCGGCCGGCGCCGGGCGACGCCGTCGCCGCGCCGATCCAGTCGCTGACCAGGCGGCTGGCCGGCTACCCGGCCGTGCCCGGGGTGCCGTTCGAGATCACCACGACCGGCTGCGAACGGGAGAACAACGCGTTCCTGGGGCGCTCGCCCGAGGTGGTGACCATCGCGCTCGACGTCCAGGCTGCGGTGCCCGGCGGGGTCGCGGACGAGTTCGAGGCGAAGCTGCGCACCGACACCGGGATGAGCGGCTACGTCGGCCGGCTGGACGGCAACAGCCCGGTGCAGGTGAGCGTGCCGGAGGACCGCCGGCTTTCGTTCCGGATCTCCACCGGCTGCGTCGAGGTGGCCGACGAGCCCCGGCTGCGCGGGGAGCTGGGCGCCGCGGCGACCGCCCTGGGGCTGGGCCGCTGACCCGGTCAGACCTTCGGCAGCGCCTCGACCGACGTCCAGCCGGTGTGCTTGGCCGGGTGGTCGTCGCCGGAGGACCGGCCGCGCAGCCGGCGGGCCAGCCACGGCCCGACGTGCTCGCGGTAGTAGCGCGCCTCGGTGGCGAGCTTGCGGGCCACCACCGGGTGCTCGACCGGGTCGGGCGTGGTCGGCCGGCCCAGCGCGGTGAGCACCAGGGACGCCACCCGGCTGTGGCCGGCCGCGTTGAGGTGCAGCCGGTCCGGCGACCAGTACGCGGCCCGGCGCACCTCGGCGTCGTTGAACGCGTCCACCATGGTCAGGCCGTACCGCCGGGACAGGGCCTTCACCGCACGGGTCAGCGCGACGCCCCGGCGGTGGATGGTCCGGCCGAACGGCAGCCGCTGCGACGGGTCCGCGCCGCTGAGCAGCACCAGCCGCACGCCCGCGTCGGCGCAGCGCCGGACCGCGTGCTCGGTGAGCCGCACCAGCCGGTCGGCGTCGATGCCGGGGCGCATCATGTCGTTGCCGCCGCCGTTGAGCGTGATCATGGTGGGCAGCGGGTCCATCGCGAGCGCGAGGTCGAGCTGCGCGGTGACGATCGGCTCCAGCAGCCGGCCCCGGACCGCGAGGTTGGCGTACTGGACGGGCGCGCCGAGCCCGGCCGCCAGCCCTTCCGCCACCCGGTCCGCCCAGCCGCGGCACGAGCCGTCCGCGCGTTCGTCCCCCACGCCCTCAGTGAAGCTGTCGCCGATGGCCGCGTATCGCACTGCAACTCCCCCTCGTCCACTACGCCATTCAGGATAGGACGCGGGTTTCGCACGGCGTAGCGGGCGTGCGGTGTGCTGGAGGATGGGACGTGTGACGCACAGGGACGACGCCGGGACGGCGCAGGCGTGGGCAGCGCTCGGCGGGCCGCCCGCCGACGTGGAGTTCGACCTGGTCCGGGGACCGCTGGCGGCCCGGTTGCCGGTGCGGGAACTGGCCCGCGCGACGGTCGGCGCGTGCTCGCTGGCCGCCGCCGCGCTGCTGGGCCACCGCAACGCGACGCCGCCGCCCGCCGTCCGGGTGCACGAGGGCGCGGTGGCCACCGCGTTCGTCAGCGAGCGGCACCTGCGGATCGACGGGCGGGCCCCGGTGTGGTTCGCGCCCCTGTCGCGGTTCTGGCGCACGGCCGACGGCTGGGTGCGCACGCACGCCAACTACCCGCACCACCGGGCCCGGCTGCTGGGCGCGGCGGGCGTGCCCGACCCGGGTGACCAGGACGCGGCGGTCGCCCGGGTCGCCGAGGTGTTCGCGGCCCGCTCCGCCGCGTCGGTGGAGCAGGAGGTGTCCGCGGCGGGCGGCCTGGCCGTCGCGGTGCGGGGCGTGTCGGGCGAACGGCACCCGCTTGTGGAGACCCGGCTGGTCGGCGGCGGCGAACGCGGCCTGCCGCCGGCCGCGCTGCCCGCGTCGGGCGTCCGGGTGCTGGACCTGACCAGGGTGTTCGCCGGGCCGGTCGCCACCCGGACGCTCGCGCTGCTGGGCGCGGACGTGCTGCGGCTGGACCCGCCGGCGCTGCCCGAGCACGTCGACACCCTGGCCGACACCGGGCTGGGCAAGCGGTCCGCCGTGCTGGACCTGGCCGTGCGGCGGGACGTGTTCGAGGAGCTGTTGAGCACCGCCGACGTCGTGGTGACCGGCTACCGGCCGGGCGCGCTGGACCGGTACGGCCTCGCGCCGGACGCCCTGCTGGAGCGGCGGCCGGGCCTGGTGGTGGCGCAGCTGTGCGCGTGGGGCTGGACCGGTCCGCGCGCGGGCCGGCGCGGGTTCGACAGCCTGGTGCAGGCGGGCAGCGGGATCGCCGAGGTCGAGGGCGACGACCGGCCGGGCGTGCTGCCGGCGCAGGCGCTCGACCACGGCACCGGGTACCTGCTGGCCGCCGCCGTGCTGCGCGGGCTGGCCGAGCGCGCGCAGACCGGCGGGCGGCACGTGCGGCTCTCGCTGGCGGGCACCGCGTCCTGGCTGCTGCACGACCTGCGGCCCGCGACCGACGACGGCGCGGAGTACGACCCGGCCCCGTGGGTCGCCACGACGGCGTCGCCGTCCGGCGAACTCCGGCACGCGCGCTCCCCCGTCGGCTACGACGGCGTGCCCGCCACGTGGAGCCGCCCGTCGGGCCGGTGGGGCGCGGACCGCGCGCAGTGGCTCGGCTGACCGGGCGCGACCGCGGTTGAACGCCGCCGGCCGGATCGTGGATCATGGCCGATACGCCCGGATTGCTGGAAATCGGCGAGAGGTGACGCCATGCGACCCGCCTACCTGGAGCCGCGCACCGACCTGCCGGCCCTCCAGGACTGGTCGACCGGGCTGATCCTGGCCGAGCTGCGCTCGGGGGCGAAGGTCACCGGACCGCTGTCCGGGGTGTCCGCGGCGGCCGTGGTCGCGCTGGTCGTGCTGCTGCCGGCGACGCCCGGCACGGTGGTGTCGATCGCGCTGCTGTGCCTGGCGGCGCTGGTGTTCGCGATCGGGCCGCTGATGCACCGGGTGGAGACGGCCCCGGTCCGGAACGGTCTGCTGGACGGCCCGTGGCGGCGGGTCCCGGCCACCGCCGCGGCCGACGAGGAGGGCGTCCACGACGAGCGGCTGATCGTGTTCGACGACGCGACGATCGTGCTGCGCGGGACGCTGCCGGGGTTGCCGGAACTGGTGCTGGACCGGCAGGAGGTGTTCCTGTGCGGGCCGGACGCGCGCGGTCGGGCGGTGGTGCGGGTGGCCGGGCTGTGCCGGATGGACTGGGTCCGGGTGGACCCGCGCCCGGCGCGCCCCCGCGAGCGGCTCGCGCGGGTGCCGGGCCGCCCGCTGGACGACCCGGCGGTGCGGCGGGCGCTGCGGGGCTTCCGGCTCGGCGGGCGGGCGTGGGTGTGGAGCGCCGGCGGGGCGGTGCTGGGCGCGGCGATCGCGGCGATCAGCGTGTGGCCGCTGTCGGTGCCCGGCCTGGCGGTGGGCGGGCTGCTGCTGGCGGTGTCCGCGCTCGGCGCGCCGAGCGCGGTGCGGATCGGCCGGCTGTACCGGGAGGCCGGCGCGGGCCTGCACGCCGCGCGGGAGTGGACGCCGGTCCTGGTCTCGCTGTTCCCGTGGGAGCCCTACCACGAGGTGGCGGGCCTGGCCCGGCTGCCGGGCGGGACGGCGCTGGTGCGGTTCCCGTTCCCGAACCTGGACGTGATCGCCAACGTCGCCGACACCGGCACGATGTGGATCGCGGGCACCACCACGGGTGTGGTGGCGGTCGGCGTGCCCCGGCTGCCCGCGCTGACCGTGGCGGTGATCCAGCCCGATCGCGACGAGCCCGACGACGCGCCGCAGCCGTGGCTGCTGCGCACCCGTGACCCGGGCCTGCGCGAGATCCCCGCCCTGCGGAGCTGACCGCCAGGTCTTCTCCGGGATCACGGCCGTGATCCTTCGGCGGCGCAGGCAGTTCCGGTTGGCTTCGGAGGAGTGCGCCTTCTCCGGCGGCCACCTCGTCCGGACGGGTGCGAGGCCGACCGGCTGGGAACCCGGATCCGGTCCGGCACCGTCCGCAACCGGGGGCTGTCGGTGGTCTGGCCGGGGGGTGGGCACGAACGCCGACGGCAACCCGGCGGCGTCGACCGCATCCGGCGCGGAGCGCGACGCACCACCCGCAGCACGCTCTGTCGCGCGGGCGACGGCAACGGCCCATTGGCCACCACTGCGGCGAACCCAGATCCGAACCCCGAACAGCCCCTAGCGCTGCGGGGCCCACGCGGTGCCGAACGCCGCCCACACCACCGGGGAGCACGCCGGGTCGCCGGTCCGCTCCCAGCGGGTGGCCCGCTCGCGCTGCCACGCGCCGAGCGCGGCGACCGGGTCCGGCGCGGACTGGGCCGCGTCCACCGCGAGCACCACGCCGTCGAGCACCGGCGTGGGCGGGAAGCCGGGCACCAGCGCGGCCAGGCCGGCGTCGGTCGGCAGCGTCCAGCGGGTCGACACCACGTACTCCGCGCCGCCGTGCACCAGGGCCGCGACCAGCCCGGTCGGCTCGGCGAAGCGGGCGTCGCCGCCGCTCTCGCAGGCCACCAGGGCGACCCGGTTCGGGATGCGCCACGGCCGGGGCGCGCCCGGCCGGTGCCCCAGCGCGATGTCGGCGGCGGTCAGCGGGCGGTGCGCGCCCACCGGGGCGGCCCGGCCCGTGGTGCCCGTGCCGCACGACAGGTGCAGCCGCGCGTCGAGCCCGTGGCCGCCGGTCGTCACGTGCCCGACGTAGAGCAGCCGCCCGGCGTCGCGCAGCGCGTGTTCGAGCACGTCCCGGTCGATGTCGTCGCGCCGCACACCACCGGGGGCCTGCCCGGCGGCCAGCGCGGTCAGCTCCGGTCCGGGTGGGCCGAGCACCGAGCCCAGCCCGGACGCGTCGCCGAAACCGGGCACCCTCGGGTCGAGCACGCCGACCACCGGGCCCTCGAACGGCGACACCCGGCGACCCGCCGCGTTGCGCACGGTCGCGGGCGGCAGCACGGACACCTCGGCGTTGTGGACGGTCCGCTCGCCGTCGTCGACCCGCAGCGCCTCCCACGGCACCAGCGCCGTCGAGGGCGACGGGCTGATCCGCAGGTGCGGCCGCGCGCCGGCGGTGAGCACGCCGTTCAGCTCGACCGCGAGCGCGGTGGGCAGCAGCGCCCCGGCCAGCCGGGTGGCCAGCTCGATCTCGCGGTCGCGGTCCACCAGCGGGCCGTGGGCGAGCGCGCGCACCAGCGCGTCGCGCGCGCTCTCGCCCGGCAGCGGCGACGGTGTCGCGCGCGCCAGGTCGGCCAGCGGGCCCTGCACGGCCGACCGGGGCAGCACCTGCACGCGCGGCCGGTCGGGTTCGTGCTCCCACCGCCACGACACGTACAGCTCGCCCGCGTCCACGAACTTGACCTGCACCGCTACCACGACGCCACCGCCTGGTCCGAGCGGACGGGGATCCCGTGGCGCCGCTCGGCGAGGTCGATCCACCGGTCCAGGGCGGACGGGACCGCCGGGTCCGGCCGCACCCTGGGCGGCAGGGCGAACCCGGTCGCCGGGAACGCGGGGTCCTCGCCGGTGCTGCCCGCGAACGAGGCCGCGTACGGGAGGTGGTCGTCCTCGGCCTCGGGCGGCAGCGGCAGGAGCACGAGTTCGCCGCGCCCGGTCGGCGCCTCCGGCGTCTCCCCGGCCGGGCTCAACGAGGCGGTGCCCGCGATGTGGTCGATGTAGGCGGCGGCCAGGTCGACGTCGCCGACCGCCGCGAGCGCGGTGAACGCGGACCGGATCGACGGGGCCGCCGCCAGCGCCACCCACTGCTCGCGCATCGGGCCGTGCGCGAACCGCTGCCGCACCGCCTCGGCGGCCAGCGCGCCCGGCAGCGCCCGATCCAGGGCCCGTCCGCTCAGCTCGCGCCGGGCTTCACCGTCCACTGTGGACGCCCACCGGACCAGCGCGTCCGCCCGCCACCACGCGCAGCCCAGCGCGACGTGCCACAGCCCGGCCCGCTCCGCCAGGTCGGCCGCCTCGCCGTACTGGTCGTCCGCCGCCGCGTACTCGCCCAGACCTTCCAGCGCCGACCCGCGCACCTGCCGGACGGCGATCTGCTCCACGGCGGTCGCCCAGTCGCCCGGCGGCACCCGGTCGAGCATCTCCAGCGCCGCGCGCGGCCGGCCCAGCACCACCTCGACGGCGGCCCGCCCGTGCAGGCACACCAGCAGCCGCGCCTGGTCGCCGGACTCCCGCAGCAGTTCCTCGGCCTCGGCGTACAGCGCCAGAGCGCGGTCGTTGGCCGACTCCAGGTACGCCAGCCGGGCCAGGCCGAGCACCGAGGTCGCGCGGGTCGCCACGTCACCGGTCGCCCGCGCCAGGTCGCGGGCCAGCCCGAGGTGCTCGGCGCTGCCCGCCCGGTCGCCGGTCCCGTCCGCGATGCCCGCGAGGGTGACGTGCACGAACGGTGCCAACTGCGGCGCGGACGCGTAGGCCAGGTCCAGTGCCCGCGCTGCCTCGTGCGACGCTTCGCCGAACCGGCCGCTCGCGGACAGCACGGCCGCGCGCACGGCGAGGATCGACGGCTGCGCGCCGGCCAGCCGCTCGGCCTCGGCCAGGTCGGCCAGGGCGTCGTCGGGCCGCAGCACCTGCCGCAGGTGCTGGGCGCGCGCGACCAGCGCGCCCACCAGCACACCGGCCGTGCCGTAGGTGTCGCCGACGCGTTGCAGGACGGTGCGGCCGAGCGTGATCGCCTCGGTGGTCCAGCGCAGCGGGTCGACCAGACCCGCCAGGTTGCCCGCCACGCCCGCCCGGCAGACCAGCGCCTCGACCTCGTCGGAGCCGACGGTCTCCTGGTAGGCGGCCTCGAACGCGGCCAGCGCGCCCGCCCGGTCGCCGGACATCGCCAGCATCGCGCCCTGGCTGTTCAACGTGCCGCAGCGGTGCCAGCGCGGGCTGATCGGCCGCACGTCCCCGGGCTGGTCGACCAGCCTGCGGTACTCGGCGGCCTTGATCGGGTCGCCGGCCGCCTCGGCGATGGCGGCCAGGTTCGCGTGCGCGTGCCCGGCCAGGTGCGGCGCGTGCGCGGCGGCGAGCCCGGCGCAGGTCAGGGCTTCCGCCTCGGCCTCGGCGAAGTGGCCGTCGGCCAGCAGCAGGCAGGCTCGGACGTGGTGCAGCACGACCGCCTCGTGCGGCTGGGCGGTGGCGAAACCCCGTTCGACGTCCCGGCGCGCCTCGTCCAGCCTGCCCAGTTTGACCAGGACGTCGGCGCGCGAGCCGTGGATGACCGCGTGCGTGGACGGGTCGGCGAGCGCCAGCGCGTCGGTGAGCCGCAGCACCGCCCGCTCCTGGTCGCCGCTCGCGTCCAGCACCGCCGCCAGGTTGACCAGGGTGGTCGCCCGCTCGCCCTCGCGGGCGACCTGGAAGGCGGCTTCCAGCGCGGCGACCGCGCCCGCGACGTCACCGGCCTGGAACCGGTGGATGCCGTCGTTGTTCAGCCGCGCCCACCTGCTCACCGGCGGCCCGCCAGCCGTTCGGCGAGGGTGGCGTCCGGCGCGTCCGGCCGGGTGCGCGCGTAGGCGATGATCTCCGCCCGGCGGGCCGGCGCGTCCGGGTCGTCGGGAACCTCGGCGGGCGCGGCGAACTCCGGCGCGTACACGGTGAGCCGGCGCGCCGCGGGCGGCAGCAGCAGGACGGTCGGCGGCACGGGGGCGCTCCCGGTGCGCCGGCCCAGCCCGTCGGTCCCGTCCAGCCGCAGGTCGACCGGGCCGAACCGGCCCGCGAGAGGCACGTCCGGGCGCGGCCCGGCGGGCACCGCCACGTCGAGGAAGGTGGCCCCGCCCCGGCGGACCACGGCCCACCGCGCGTCGGCCGCCGCGTCCACCGCGCCCGCCGGGACCAGCGCCCAGTCGACCGGGTCGGCCCCGCTGTGCACGGTCACCCCGTCCGCGCCGGCGGCGTCCCCGGCGGCCAGGGCGAACTCCGCGCGGGTCGCGACCGGCGCGGGCAGCACGATCCCGAAGTCCTCGGCGAGCGCGGCCAGCCGTTCGGACAGCCCCGCCACGACCGGGTCCGCCGGCACCGCCGCCAACGCCCGCGCGGTCGCGTCCTCGTCGTCGAGCAGGTGTTCCACGGCGGAGGTCGCCAGGGCGCGTTCGGCGCGCAGCACCACCGGGTCCAGCGCGGGCACGCCCGCCTCGCCGGACGCGGGCCACCACGCCTCCAACCAGTTCAACTGGGCCAGGGCGCGGCCTTCGGGCCAGGCGGCGGCGGTGATCTCGGCGGCGTCGCCGAGGATGCCGGCCGCCGCGTCCTGCCCGTACGCCTCCCACAGCCAGTCCGCCGCGCGGTCCGGGTCGTGCACGCGCGCGGACGGGGCGGCCTCGCCCAGCACGTCCCACGCCAGCACCGCGCCGCGCGCCTCCAGCAGCGCGGCGCGCTCCGGGTGCGGCCACCCGCCGACCTCGATCCCCGCTCCCCTGGTCACCCTCATCCGGCGGCCCGCCGTTCCAGCGCCGAGCGCAGCCGGTCGCGCTGGTCGAGGATCACCGACCGGAGCACGCCGTCGAGCACGTCCCACAGCCCGTCCGCCGGCACGGTCTCCCGGCGCAGCTCACGGCCGTGCGTGCGGACCCACAGCCGGCGCAGGTACGCCTCGCGCACGCCGTGCACGTCGGCCCGCACGCCCTCCGGCACCGCCGACGGCATCCGCTGCGCCCGGCGCACGTACGCCTCCCGCTCCCACCGGCCGCGCAACCGGGCCGCCGCGTCGCCGGTCACCGCTTTCGGGCCGGTGCCCGACAGCCCGGCGACGGCTTCGCGGCCGAGCACCATCACCACCCGGCCGGCCTCGTCGGCGAGCTGCCACGGCCCGGCCGAGCGGGCGATCTCCCGGCGCACCAGCGCGGGCACGTCGTCCAGCGCGTCGCGGTGCGCGGTGGTCAGCGGCACGAACAGCCGCTCCACGATGGACCGGTCGAACGGTTTGGGCAGGTTCTGCTTGGCCGCCGTCTCGCCCAGCTCCGGTCGTCCGGGCCGGTCCCGGTCGGACAGCCCGTGCGCCCGCGCCGCGCCCGGCTCGGCCAGCTCCGCCGCGCCGCGCGCGCCCGCCCGCCCGGCGACCAGCGCGTCGAACAGCGCCTGGTCCGGGTCGGTGGCGCAGGTGGCGAGGAAGTCGGCGGGGCGCGCCCGCCCAGCACCCACCGGCCCAGAACCCTCCGGCCCAGAACCCACGGGCACAGCACCGATCGGCACGGAGTCCACCGGTTCGGCACCGGCCGGCGCGGGGTGGTCGGCCCACGCGGCGTCGAGCAGGCGGGCCAGCCCGGTCGCGTTGGCCGGGTCGGTCACGAACCCGCGCAGCCCCGCCACGGTCGGCCCGTCCTGGTCGTGCACCTCGGCCAGCACCGCAGCGGCCCGGTCGGCGGCGTTCGGGCTCAGCCGGGGGTCGCCGTGCACGGTCGCGAGTTCGTAGCAGCGCTGGAAGTAGAGGTCCTGCGGGTTGCCGTCGGTGATGCCCGCGCGCCGGCGCGCCTTCTTCACCACCAGGAACCACGCGGCGGTCGCCGCCAGCACCGGCCCGGCCCGCACGATCCGGTCGCCCAGCGCGTCGGCGTGCTCGGCGGCGACCGCGCCCGCCGCGAACTCCGGGCGCAGCACCGGGCGCAGCACCAGCGGGTCGAGGATGAGCTTGACCGTGCGGGCCAGCGGGCGGCCCGACTCGTTGCTCAGCGGCGCGACCGCGTCACCCAGCCGCGACCACGCCCGGTCGATCAGCAGCCCCCTCGGCGACGCGGTCTTCCCGGCCGCCGCCCGCGCGCCAGTAGTCACCCCGCGAGCCTAGCCGGTCGGACGTCCGCGCTGGTCGCAGGCCGTGGCAGCGCCGATCCTGTGATCGGTAGGACCGGTCCGCGCCGCACCCTGTGCACCATGAAGATTCCGCAGCCCGACCCGGTGTACGGGACGCCGCCGCAGCACTACCCGGCCATGCCGTACGGCATGACGCCGCGCCGGTCGTGGCGCGGACCGCTGGTCCTGCTCCTCCCGCTGGCCCTGTTCGCCTGCCTGTTCTTCGGCGGTTCCTACCTGGTGACGCCCGAACCGGACGTCCAGGCGGAGGGCGGTCTGGGCTTCGCCGTCGTGGACGGCCGCGAGGTGCTGCTGGTGCCCTACACCCGGCACGGCCCGCGCGGCATGTTCCAGCTGCTGTTCCAGGACATGTTCCAGGTGCGGCTGGCCGCCCGCGACGCCGGCACCGGCGAGCTGCGGTGGGACACCCAGCTGTCGGACGAGCTGATCTGGAAGGCCGACGTGCTGGCCGCCGGCGAGCGCTACGCCTACGTGGCCACCGACTCCGGGCTGGTGGTGCTGGACCTGGCCACCGGTGCGAAGGTCGCCGAGGGCGCGGCCGTCGAAGGGCTCGGCTCCTCCTACATCGCCGCGCGGTGGGCCTACCGGTTCGACGCCGAGAACCGCCGGTTGGTCACCATGGGCGGCGACGGCCGGGTGTCCACGATCGCCCTGGACAGCGCCACCGCCACGCCCGCCGACCAGCGGACCACCGCGGCGTGGGCCGGGCAGCTGTCCGAGCGGGGCGCGCCGGGTGCCCAGGCCGGCACCCGCCCGCAGGCCGAGTACGCCGGCGGGCAGGTCGAACTGGTCGGCCGCGCCGACGGCGGACCCGGCCACACCCTGGTCAAGGTCGCCTCGGACGGCGGCCGGACGGTCGTCGGCGACACCGTGTTCCAGCAGGCGGGCCTGGTCGTCACCGGGACCGCGCCCGCCGGGGCCGGGTCCGAGCAGGTGCTGGTCGCGCACAACCGGGGCGTGAACGACCCGGCCCGTCAGCTCAGCGCGGTGTCGCTGGCCACCGGCAAGGTCGTCGGCACCATCCCGGTCGGCACCGGCTCGTTCACCGCGGCGGTCACCAGCCCGCGCGGCGTCACCGCGGTCGGCGCCGGAGCGGTCGTGGCCGCGCTGTCCCCGGACGGCCGGCTCACCGCCGTCCCGTTCGGCTCCGCCGACTTCTTCGGCAACCCTTCCTGACCCCGTCACCTCCCGCTCGCTTGAGTCGCGAAAGGATTCCCGCCATGAAGGTCTTCGCCTGGGCCGTGCTCCTGATCGGTCTCGCCTGCACCGCCGCCTACATCGCCAACGGCGTGACCGGCGACGACGAGTTCGCCTGGCTCAACGGCTGGATGGCAGGCCCGCTCCTGCTGCTGTTCGGCGTGCCGATGTTGTTCACCACCGCTCGGCTGACCAGCGGCATGTCGCTGACCGGCGGCGTGCCCAAGTCGTTGCGGGGCGCGCCGATCGGCATCGGCCGGGTGGTCGGGGTGGCCCGCACCGGCCTGACCGTGAACGACCAGCCGCAGCTGGACATCCGGCTGGAGATCGACACCCCGGACGGCCGGACGCTGCCCGGCACCGCCCGGCAGCTGGTCGACCTCACCGACCTGGCCGCGGTGCAGATCGGCGCGACGCTGCCGGTCCGCTACCTGCCCGACGGCCGCGCGGCGCTGGCCACCGACGCCTCGCCGGGCGAACTCCAGGCCGCGCTCGACCAGGTCCAGCTCGCCAAGGGCCTGGTCACCCCGCAGCAGCTGCACATCGGCCGCCACGGCGTCGACGCGCAGGCCGTGGTGCTGTCCATGGTGCCCACCGGCGAGGTGCGGCACGACCGGTCCGTGGTGAACCTGACCCTGCGGGTGACCCGGCCGGACCGGGCGATGTTCGACGTGACCCAGCAGAAGGCCGTGCCGGCCAACACGGTCGCGCAGCTCCAGCCCGGTTCGGTGGTGCGGGTCAAGTACCTCCCGCACGACGAGTCCGAGGTCGTCGTGCTGACCCAGTTCGCGCCCTGACCCGACCGGGGTGCGCACGGCCCGTCCCACCGGGGCGGCGGGCCGTGGCCGAGGCGGCGAGGACAATGGTCCGGAAATCGCTGCGGAGGTGTGGTGGAGTTCTGTCTGCTCGGGGAAGTGGCCGTGCGGTCGGCCGGCGGGCCGGTCGACCTGGGGCCCGCCATGCAGCGGTGCGTGCTCGCGGCGCTCGCCGTGGACGTCGGGCGGGTGGTGCCGGTCGGGCGGGTCGTCGAACGGGTCTGGGGCGTCGACGCGCCGCCCCGGGCACGCGCCACCCTGTCCACCTACATCTCCCGGCTGCGGCAGGTCCTGCCCCCGTCCGCGATCGTGTGGCGCTCCGGCGGGTACGTGCTCGACGTGCGCCCCGAAGCCGTGGACCTGCACCGGTTCCGGGCGCTGCGCAACGCCGGTGACGTCGTCGCGGCCCTGGAGCTGTGCCACGGCGACCCGCTGACCGGCCTGGACGGCGACTGGGCGCGCGCCGAACGCGACCTGCTGCGCCAGGAGCGGCTGGCCGCCGAACTGGACCTGGTGGACGACCTGCTGCGGCAGGGCCGAGGCGAGGGCCTGGTCGCCGACCTCGCCGGGCTGGTCGCCGAACACCCCTGGGACGAGCGGCTGGCCGGCCAGTACCTGCTCGCGCTCTACCGGGCCGGGCGGGCGGCCGACGCGCTGGAGCACTACCGGCGGGTCCGGGTCGGGCTGCGCGACCACCTCGGCGCGGACCCCGGCGAACCGCTGCGCGACCTGCACCGCCGCATCCTGGCCGCCGACCCGGGCCTGCACCCCGGACCCGCGCCGAGCGCGGGCGTGCCCCGGCAACTGCCCGCCGCGCCCGAACCGTTCGTCGGCCGGCCCGCCGAACTGGCCCGGCTGGACGACCTCGACGGCACCGCGGTCATCTCGTCCATCGCCGGCGTCGGCGGCATCGGCAAGACGTGGCTGGCCCTGCACTGGGCGCACCGCAACGCCCACCGCTTCCCCGACGGTCAGCTGTTCGTGGACCTGCGCGGGTTCGGCCCGGAAGCCGACCAGGTCGACCCCGCGACGGCCGTGCGCGGGTTCCTGGAGGCGCTGGGCGTCGACCGCGACCGCATCCCGGTCGAACCGCACGCCCAGACCGCGCTGCTGCGCACCACCGTCGCCGACCGCCGGGTGCTGTTCGTGGTGGACAACGCCGCCGACACCGGCCAGGTCGTGCCACTGCTGCCCGGCACCCGGTCGTGCGTGGTGCTGGTGACCAGCCGCAACAGGCTGCCCGGCCTGGTCACCCGGCACGGCGCGCGCCCGGTGCCGCTGGACGTGCTGACCGCCGCCGAGGCGCGGGCGCTGCTGGTGCGGCGGCTCGGCGCGGACCGCGTCGCCGCCGAACCCGACGCGGTCGCCGAGCTGATCGCGCGCTGCGGCGGGTTCCCGCTGGCCCTGGGGATCATCGCGGGCCGGGCCCGGTCGAACCCCGGCGCGAGCCTGGCCGCCGCCGCGGCCGAACTGCGCGAACTGGGCCTGGCCGCGCTGGACGACGGCGACCCGGCGGCCAGCCTGCCCGACGTGCTGCGCTGGTCCTACCGGGCGCTGCCCGCCGAGCAGGCCGCGGTGTTCGCGCTGCTCGGCACCGCGCCCGGACCGACCACCGACCTGCGCGCGGCGGCGAGCCTCACCGGCCTGCCCGCCGGGCGGGTCGCCGCCGCGCTGCGCGGACTGCACCAGGCGTCACTGGTCGACGTGGACGGCGCGGGCCGGTACCGGATGCACGACATGGTCCGCGAGTACGCCGCCTGCCGCGCACGCGAGCACCTGTCGGCCGGCGAGCGCTCCGCCGCGCTGCGCCGAGCCGTCGACTTCTACCTGCACACCGCGCACGCGGGCGACGTGCTGCTGGACCCGCACCGCACCCCGATCCGGCTGGAGGCCGCCGCGCCCGGCAGCACCCCGGCGCCGTTGGCCGACGACAGCGCCGCGCTGGCGTGGTTCGAAGCCGAACACGCGTGCCTGCTGGCCGCCCAGCAGGTGGCCGCCGGGGAGGGCCGGCACCTCGCGGTGTGGCACCTGGCGTGGGCGCTGTCGACCTTCCACAAGCGCACCGGCCGTTCGGCCGACCAGGTCACCGCGTGGCAGTGCACCCTGGCCTCGGCCGACCACCTGGCCGACCCGACCGCGCGCATCCAGGCCCACCGCCAACTGGGCCGCGAGTACTCGGTGACCGCGCGGCACGACGAGGCCCTGCACCACCTGCACGCCGCGCTGGAGTCGACCGCCCACGACCCCGCCCAGCAGGCCGTGACGCACTGGGCGCTGGCGTGGGCGTGGGAGATGCACGGCGGCGACCACGAGGCGCTCGACCACGCGGTGCGCGCGCTGGCGCTGCACGACCGGATGGACGACCCGATCGGCCGGGCGATCGCCCTCAACCAGGTCGGCTGGTACCAGGCGAAGACCGGCCACCACGAGCGGGCGCGCGAGCACTGCGAAGCCGCCCTGGCCCTGCACCGCAAGCACGACAACCGCGACGGCCAGGCCAACACCCTCGACAGCCTCGGCTACATCCACCACCACACCGGCGGCCACGACGAAGCCGCAGGCCACTACCGCGAAGCCATCGCCCTGTACCGGGAACTCGGCGACACCTACGAAACCGCCAGCACCCTCAACCGCCTCGCCCACACCCACCTCGCCCGGGGCGACCACGCCGAAGCCCGCACCGCGTGGCAGCAAGCCCTGGCCCTCTACGAGTCCCAGCACCGCACCGCCGACGCCGACACCGTCCGCCGCCAACTCGCCGACCTCCCCCGCTGACGCCGGGCACCGGCGGCCCGGCCGGTTCAGCGCCGGCCGCTGCCCAGGCAGACGAACGGACGGCGCAGCGGGTCGACGGCGATCGCCTCGGCCAGCGCCACCGCCGGTTCGGCACCCGCCGCCAGGAGGCGGTGGTAGTCGTCCATCGCGGCGGCGCACGCCTGGTCACCCACGCGGCTGAGCGGGGCCACCACCATGTGCGAGCCGCTGGCCAGCAGCGCGCTGGCGAAGCCGAGCGGCTCGTCACCGGGCCGGATGCGGTTGAGGGCCAGCTCGCAGGAGGCCAGCACCACCTGGCGCGGCGGGTCCGGCAGACCGGCCACCTCGTGCGCGTACAACGGGCCGTCGCCCAGCTCCAGCCGGGAGAACAGGGCGTTCTCCGGCTCGTGCACGCCGTGCGCGGCGAGGTGGGCGATCTCCGCGCCGTTCAACGCTTCCAGCACGTTGCCGACCGTGGCGCGGTCGTCGGACAGCAGGGCTGCCGTCGAGTAGTACGCGCCCAGCTTCTCGATCTCGCCCACGGCGGCCGGCAGGTCGGGGCCGCGCGCCAGCACGGTGCGACCGTCCGGGCGACGTTCGGCGCGGTCGGCCGCCAACCACGCGGTCGCGGACGGGGCGACCACGGTCGGCCGTCCGTGCAACGACGGCAGCACGCCCCACGGGATCGCGTAGAGCGCACCGGTCGGGACGATCACCAGGTCGCGCTCGCCGATCAGGTCCGCCAAGGGCCGGACGAGCTGGTCGTCGATCAGGTCGGCCTGCTTGCGCGCGGACGCCGACAGCACGTCGGCCAACAGGCCCGGCAGGTGGTCGGGGGCCAGGGCGTTGAGGTCGGCGTTGAGCATCCGGGCCGCTTCCCCGGCCCGCTCCGAGGAGCCCAGCCTGGCCAGCCGGACCCCGGAGGCCACCACCACGACCGCGACCAGCGCGTCCTCCGAGGACGCGAAGCTCACCAGGGCCCGGTCGCCCAGCTGCGCCATCACCTCGGCGAGCCCGGCCACCGGGCGCGACCGCCCCCACCGGCCGGTGTGCCAGCCCAGCCGGTTGGCCTCGCGCATCCGCTCGGCACGCCGGGCGCGCAGCGCGGTGGTCGGGTGGCCCTCGTGCTTGGCCTGGTGGATCGACTGGGTGAGCGCGCGGATCTCGGCGATCCGCTCGGCGAGTTCGGGGTTGTCGAACCGGGTCAGCGGCTCGTAGCGGTAGGTCTGCGCGCGGGTGCGCTCCAGCCACGCGAACAGCCGGCGCGGGTTGCCGCCGGAGAGCACCAGGTGCACGGCGAGATCGGTCAGGTCCCGGCCGTGCAGGGCGGTCCCGGACAGCAGCTCCAGACCGCCCATCCGGTCGCGCACGTGGTCCAGGTCGGTCAGACCGGCGCGGATCTCGGACAGCGCGGCGGTGTGCTGCCCGCGCGCCACGGCGAGTTCGGCCCGGCACAGCCGGCGCAGCATCCGGTACTCGATCGGGGCCAACCGCCCCGGCCGGGGCACGCTCGCCAGGACCCGCTCGGCCGCGTCCAACGCGCCGCGCCGGATCTCCAGCCGCACGGCCAGCATCCGGGCCAGCGCCGCCTGCTCGGCGAGCCTCGGCGCGGGCAGGCCGTCGGCGAAGTCGAGCGCCCGCCGGGCCAACGCCCGCCGCGACGCGGCCTTGGGCTCCCCGTCGGCGGACAGCGCGACGAACGTGTCGACCCGCAGCGCGACCAGCGTCGCGTTCGCGACGCACGTCTCGCACCCCCACCGCCGCATCCGCTGCCGAGCCGACCCGGCCATCGCGCGCGCCAGGTCGAAATCGCCGGTCATGTAGGCGGCGACGGCCCGGTACAGCTCGACGTCGGCCAGGTCGCGGGTGACGCTCTCCTCGGCGCGCATCACCGGGAGCACGCTGTCGAGCTGGTTGCCCGCCTCGTCGGCCAGGCCGGCGGCCATCAGCGCCTGCGCCCGGTGCAGGCCGAGCAGCACCGGCACGTCGAGGCGCTGGGCGCGGTAGGCGCGCTCGCTGGCCTCGTAGCGCCGCAACGCCGCCGGCACGTCACCGATCCGCAGGTCCAGCCGCCCCAGCGCGTAGCTGGCGTCGGCCGCCCGGGGCGTCAACCCGTGCTCGGTGGCCAGCGCCACCGCCCGGTCGAGGACCTGACGCGCCCGCCCGACCGAACCCAGCGTGATGTGCGCGGCGCCGAGACTCCACAGCGTCTTCACCAGCGCCTCGACCAGCCGGGGTTCGGCCGGGTCGGACGCGAGGCGGCGTTCCTCGTGACCGAGCGCGGAGTCCAGCACGGCGATGCCGTCCTCGGCGCGCCCGGCGTGCAGGAGCAGCAGGCCCTGGTTGTGGTCGACGCTGCCGGACAGCTCGGCCCGGAGCGCCGGGTCGGCCACCTGACCGATCAGCCGGCGGACGTCGTCCAGCGCGGCCAGCCCGGCGGTGAGCCCCGCGGTCTCCGAGGTCAGCGCGGCCAGCGTCGAGGAGAGCCGGATCCGGGCGACCAGCCACTCCTGCCGGATTTCCGGGTCGGCCGGATCGATCCCGTCGGCCAGGCTCAGCCCCCGCTGAAGGTCCCGCACCGCCGCACGGTGCTGACCGGAGCACGACGCGTCCACCCCGCTCCGGTGCAACTCGCGCGCTTCACGGATGACCACGGCCTCGTCACGAACAACGGTCACAGGCACCCAACCATGACATCACAGAACACAACCGAACAAAGCCCGCCGACCAGGTCCGGCCGGCGGGCTTCGCGATCACATGTTAATGATCAGGGGTTTGACTTCTTCTGGACACAACCTTGCCCAGTGCACACCGGCTCGAACAGGCCGTCCTCGTGCGTGTGCACGTGGTTGTGCTCCACATTCCCCTTGTCCTGCCCGGCTTCCCGGTCATCCTTCCGGGTGTCCGGCGAAGCCGCCGCACCCTTCGGGCTCTCTTCGCCCAGGAATTCCCGTTCGGTGGTCGTAGACATTGCGATCTTCCTCCCCCTGAGGACCTGCTCAGCCTTGACATCAGACCCGGACAACTCCACCGAGTCACGTTCAGCGGCCCCTCGTTCCGCACGAACAGGCTAATGGTGGCACAACGGAGTAATGATCAGGAGGGAATTTCGCAACATCCAGTAGCAAACCTGCGGTGACATGCGACAACAGCCTAAGCATTCACCCATTCCGGTAAGCGCCGGTGCAGGCCGGACACGCTATGAAGCAAAGTGTCGTACATCACTCACGTTCATCGGCGTTTCCAGAACGGCACCCGCTTCCGGGGTGTGGCGAGACCTTCCAGGGTCGCGACCGCGCCGGCCAGCAGCCGCGCGACCTCGGCCTGATCGGCACCCGGCCCCCGGGCGGCCACCAGAGCCGACTTCACCGCCGTCGCCAAGTCGGTCAGCGACCTGACCTGGTCCGAGGACTCCCCGGCCGCGGTCCACCCCGGTGCCAGACGGACGATCTCGTCCGCCAAGCGGGTCAGCGCGGCCTGCGCACCCCCGGCCTCGACGGCCCGCAGGGCCTCCAGTTCCCGAGCCACGAACCCCGCGAGCGTCTCCGGCGGGGGCGTCGTGTCCCACGGGGGCGACGGCTCCGGCGTGGCCGATGTCTCCGGGGCCGGCGACGCCTCCTTCATGGGAGACGGGGCCACGGGCGACGGGGCGGGCGGCGGCACGGGGCGCGGCGCGGGCCCGGACGGCAGTGGCGGACCGGCGGCGAACCGGGGTGCCGAAGCGGCCGGCTTGGGCACCGCCAAGGCATCCGACGACATCCGCATCCGACGCTTCGCGTACGGCGCGGCGACCGGTGCGGCGGCGGGAGCGGCGGCGAAGCCACCACCGCCGAACGCGGCGGGCTCCCAGCCCGAAGGCGACTCCACCGGCTGCGTCACCCGGTGGACCTCCCCGGACTCGTTGACCACCCGCGAGTCGACCGCCACGAACGCGGTGAACCGCGACAGCACCCCGAACTCCAGCGAGGTCGCGACGATCCGGCGTTCCAACGCCGCCAGATCGCCCACCCCCACCACGTACCGGTCTTCCAGGTCGCGCACCCGCGCCCGCGCCCACAGCGCCGACAAGCTCGGGTTGTCACTCGACACGGCCGAGACCTCCTGCCGCCACCCGCCGTCGCCGGACAAACCCACCCCGTCCAACCGCCCCCGGTACCGCCCGGTGACCACCACAGGCGCGCCGTGGAACAGATCGGGCAGCGGTGACGGCGCGAGCGAGTCGACGTCGACCCCCTCGGCGTGCACCGCCAGACCGGTCAGCACGGGCGAACCGATCCGGCGGTGGATGCCGCGCAGCGCCTCGTCCAGCCGGTCCTCGGACTCGACCAGCTCGAACCGGCCGGCGGTGCCGGCCAGCCGCTGGAGGAACGCCTCGTTCACCGCCCGGTCGATGCCGACCGTGTGCACCCGCACCCCGGCCAGCGGCGTGGCCAGCTCCCGCAGCAGCCGGTCCTCGTCGCCGACCTGGCCGTCCGTCACCAGGACCAGCACGCGCTCCCGGTCACCGGCGCGGCCCAGCAACTCGCCGGCGCGACGCAGCGGCGCGAGCATCTCGGTGCCGCCCCGCGCGTCCAGACCCGCCAGGAACTCCACCGCGCGGTAGCGGTGGCGGTCGCTCGCCTCGACGAGCCCCTCCGGCAGCGCGGTCGGTGTGTCCACCACGTCGTCGAAGGCGAGGACCGCGAACCGGTCCCCCGCCGTCAGGCTGTCCACGATCCGCCCGGCCGCCCGCCGCGCGGCCACCATCTTCCAGCCGTGCATGGAACCCGAGCGGTCCAGCACCAGCACCACGTCGCGCCCGCGCGCGGCGAGGTCGGACTTCGGCGGCAGCACGGTCAGCGCGAACGTCCCCGCCTCGCCGCCCTCGTCCGGCCGCACCGCGAGCGCGGTGCGCACCACGGCGTCGTCGGCGAACCTCAGGCGCAGCAGGAAATCGCGGTCGACCCGCGCACCCGGCTCGACCTTCACCCGGAATCCGCGCGCGGTCCGCTCCGTCACGGTCGCGTGCAGGCTCGCGGACGGTGTCGCGGCCGGCAGCCCCGCCGTGTCGACCTCGACCTCCACCGACAGCCGCACCGGGTTCGGGAACCCCGGCAGCAGCACCGGCGGGCTGATCCGCGACGCGTCGGGCACCGCGTCGGTGTCGGCCGCCACCCCGTCGCCGACCTGCCCGCCCGCCAGCGGTGTGCCCGGGATGTAGCGCGGCGCGACGACCAGCGGCAGCCGGTAGGTGGCCGCGTCGTCCTCGTACGCCAGCGCACCGGCCAGCGTCAGCCGCACCGTCACCCGCTCACCGGGCAGCACGTTGCCGACGCGGGTGGTGAACACGCCGGGCCGCTCCTCCTCCGCGATGGCCGCCCGCTTGCCGCCGGCGATCGCCTGGTCGTACTCGGCACGCGCCTCGCCCCGCTCCTTGAGCACCCCGTCGACCACCCGGTCGTCGGCCTCCATCCGCAGCGCCGTCACCGCCGAGCGGGACGGCAGCGGGAAGATGTAGGTCGCCTCCAGCGGCTCCGCGTGCGGGTTGTGGAACGTCTGGGTGATGCTCGTCTGCGACGCCAGCCCGGTGATCGAGGCGCGGACGTCGACCGCTTCCAGCGGCAGGTTCCCGCGCTCGGTGCTCAGGCAGCCGAGGCCGTCGTCGCCGGCGGCGGGCGCGGCGTCGATCACCTCGATGGGGGTGGTCATTGGTCTTCCTCTCCGGTGTTCGGTCCGGTGTGCGGGGCCAGGCCCAGGCGGGCGAGCAGGTCGAGCAGGGGTGCCGCGGCGGTCGCGATCTCGGCCAGCTCCCCGGCGTCGGGGAGGCGCTCGGCGGCGTCGAGCACGACCGTGACACTGTCGTTCAGCCGGACGGTCGGCACGACCCTGACAGTGTCATGGCCGGTGCCGGCGGGCGGCTCCGACGGGACCGGGGCGACCGCCCGTTCCCGCCAGAAGCCCTCCGTCCGGGTCGGCGCGCCGGCCAGCTCCGCGAGTTTCGCGTCCGTCGCGCCCATCATCACCAGTTGGATCTCGGCCAACGAGTGTCCGGAGGCCTGGAGCTTCTTCACCGCGACGATCTGGAGCAGGTGTCTGCGCCCGTAGAGGGCGGTTCTCCCCCGATGAGCAGCCGGCCGGTCGACCAGGCCGATGGTGGTGTACCACCGGATGGCGCGCCCGTTCGGCAGCTCCCGGACCCGGCCGTTGCGCTGCCCGTCGTAGTTCTCGGCCAGCAGCGCGGCGACCCGCTCCGGGAGCTCTTCTATCGTCCAGAGCTCGTCGTTCACATGGGCAATCCTGCCCCTTGGATTCGACACTGTCAATATTGCAGTGTCAGGTTCCCTCGGGCGGGGGTGGTCTGCTCCCAACCGCCGCGATTCGGCCATTCGGGTGACGACGCAGCGTCCGGCCGCCGGCCCGTGATGCTTTCGTCGCCGGCGTTGTCACCCGAACGGCGTGGGACGCCCCCGGCCCACGGGCTGACGACCGCTCATCCGACCACCCGTGATCGTGAACGCGGACCGGCATTCCCGCCGGCGTCCCAGGTCCCGAAAGGATCGCGGTGTCCAGAACTCTCACCCGGCTGACCACCCTCGGCTCGGGCGTCGCGCTCGCCGCGACACTCGCCACCCCCGCCCACGCCGCGCCGCTGCGCCCCGACCTGCCCCCGCCGTCCGGCGTGCTGCCGGTCGGCACGACCGAACTGCACCTGGTCGACCCGGCCCGCCCGGACCCCTGGCAGCCGCACCGGCGGCGCGAGCTGATGGTGACGATCAGCTACCCGTCCCGGCACTCGAACGCGCCCCGCGCGCCGTGGGTGCCGCCGGAGGTCCTGGCCAACACCTCGACGTTCCAGTACCTGACCGGCCTGCCGGGCCTGTCGCTGGACCTGGCCGGCGTGCGCCGGCACGCCCGCCCGGACGCGGCCGTCGACCTGCGGCGCGGACGGCTGCCCGTGGTGCTGTTCTCACCCGGCGGCGGGATGGCGCGCGAAACGTACGCGACGCTCACCGACGACCTGGCGAGCCGGGGCTACCTGGTCGTCACGATGGCGCACACGTACGAGTCCGGCGCGGTGCGGTTCCCGGACGGACGGGTCGCGCAGCCGATCGACATCCCGTGGACGGTCGAGGCCAACCGCACCATGCTCACCGCCCGGATCGCCGACACGCGCTTCGTCCTGGACCGCATCGCCGACCTCGCGGGCGGCCGCAACCCCGACGCCGAGGGCCGCCGCCTCCCGCCCGGCCTCGACCGTGCGCCGGACGTGAAGCGGGTGGCCATGGTCGGGCACTCGATCGGCGGCTACGCGGCGGCCGAGACGATGCTGCTGGACCCGAGGATCAGGGCGGGCGTGAACATGGACGGCTCATTCGCGTCGTTCGACGACCCTTACGTCCCGGGCGAGAGCACCAAGACCAGCCTCGACCGACCGTTCCTGCTGATGGGGACCACCCCGGCGGGCGTGGACCCGACGCACGGGCCCGGCGCGGCGGACCGGAGTTGGGCGGAGTTCTGGGCGGCGCAACGCGGGTGGAAGCGAGACCTGGCGCTGGTCGACGGCGGACACCTCGGGTACTCCGACCTCCAGTCGGTGCTGCCGCAACTGGGGTCGGCCATGCCGGTCGAGGCGCGGACGGGTGCGATCGGGACGGTCGACCCGGTTGCGTCGCTGCGGGTTCAGCGCGCGTACCTGACGGCGTTCCTGGATCTGCACCTGCGCCACCGGCCCACTCCCCTGTTCGAGGGGACTGCTCGGCTGCCGTTCCGGGTGGTGCCCTGAGGCCGCACCGCAGGACCGCACCGCACCTCACCGCACCGCCGCACCTCCGCACCGCACCTCCGCACCGCACCTCCGCACCGCACCTCCGCACCGCACCGGGGCCGCACCAAGGCAGTGAGGCCGCACCGGGCGGCCGCGCCAGGCGGCGCGTGCCGGGGACGCGTGCCGGGGGCTCGTGCCAGGCCGTCCGGTCGTGCGGTGCGGTGCGGTGCCGTGCCGTGCGGTGCGGTCGTGCGGTGCGGTCGTGCGGTGCGGTCGTGCGGTGCGGTCGTGCGGTGCGGTCGTCGGGCAATGCTGTGGAGTTGTGACCTCCCTGGTCTGTGGGACTGCTGTGGGATGGCTGCTGCGGTGTGCCGTGGCAGTAGGGCTGCCTCCAGGTGATGTCGGTTCTCGGGGTCGGTTCTCGGTGTCGGTTCTCGGGGTCGGAGGGGCGGGGGTGGGTCGTCGCATTGAGGTGGTCGCCGGAGACGCCACTGTGCCTATTTGGCTCATGCTTCGAGACCGCTGTTTGGTTGTCATGCGGGCTTCGGTTCACTCGAAGGTGTTGGCCGTAAGCGGTCAGTGGGGGTTGGGTGGGTTGAGGGGGCAGTAGGGTCCGCTGGGGTGGTCGGTCCGGACGGATCTCGGTGGGGGACATGGCAGACGTGGGGCAGCTGATCGGCGCGCGCCACCGGCTGGTCGAGCCGCTGGACTTCGGCGGTATGGGGCGGGTTTGGCGGGCTCGGGACGAGGTGCTCCAGCTCGACGTGGCGGTCAAGGAGGTGTGGCTGTCGCCTGGCATGTCGGACGTCGAGAGGGAGGAGCGGCTGGCTCGCGCCCGGCGGGAGGCGCGCAACGCCGCCGTCCTTCGCGACCACCCGAACATCGTGGCCGTGCACGACGTCGTGACCGAGGACGGCGTGCCGTGGATCGTGATGCGCCTGGTGTCCGGCGAGTCGCTGGAGCGACGGCTGGCGAAAGGGGCGTTGTCCCCGGCGGAGGCGGCCAAGGTCGCCGGGGACCTGCTCAACGCGTTGGAGGCGGCGCACGCTGCGGGGATCGTGCATCGGGATGTCAAACCCGCCAACGTGTTGTTGGCCGATCGCGGGGACGCGCTGCTCGCGGACTTCGGGATCGCCGTGCATTCGGCGGACACGTCGATCACCGGCACGGGGGCGTTGATCGGGTCGGTCGAGTACATGGCTCCGGAGCGGCTCAACGGGGCTGATGGGCTGCCGGAGAGTGATCTGTACTCGCTGGGTGTGACGTTGTTCCAGGCGGTGGAGGGGCTTTCGCCGTTTCGCCGGGACACGCCGACGGCCACGCTCACCGCCGTGCTGTTGGAGCCGACGCCGTTGCCGTCCCGCGCCGGCGCGCTCGCGCCGTTGATCGCCGCGCTGCTGGACCGGGATCCGGCGCGACGGCCTAGTGTCGCCGGGGCACGGAGTCTGCTCGAAGCGGCGACTGGTCCGATCCACGTGCCGCCCAGGGCGACTCGGCGCATGTCGGGGTTCGCCGACGCCCAGCCGGGGTCGGGGGTGGGTCCGGTATCAGGGGTGCGCACGGCAGCAGGGGTGAACAAGGTGGCGGCGGCTGCGGGGGCGGTGGTTCTGGTGGCTGCCCTGGGGTTCTTGCTGCTTCGGGGGACCATCATGAGAGGCGTGTCGGAGGCGATCGGCGAGATCGGATCGACTACTACGACCCAGGGTTACACGCCGACCACGGACTACTCGGCGGTCTACACGACCCGTGACGAGTCCACGACGTCCGCAACCACCACGACCGCGACCACCACTACTACAGCCGCGTTCGACCCGACCGACTTGGACCGTGAGTCCACCGACCGCACGCCGCTGACGTCGGTCGGTCTGCTCCCGGACTCGTTCGTGGACGTCAAGGGCGTCCGGTACAACCTGACGAACGCGGGCACGCGTCGGTGCGTCACCGACCAGTTGAGCGACGCCGTGCGTGCCATCCTGGCGCGTTCGGGGTGTGGTGATGCGCTGGCGGCCACCTACGTGGACGCGTCGGACCAGATCGTCGTCATGGTGTGGGTGGTGCCGATGGCGGACAAGCAGACCGCCGAAACCGCCTACGACGCGTACGACTCGGGTTCCTGGGGCGTCCTGTGCCCGACCACCAGTCCCGGTTCGCAGGTCTGCGACTCCGGCGCCGACACGGACGGCGCGGTGCGGCGCGCCTACACCCACCGCACCCACCGCTACCTGATCCACACGACGTCGCTCTACATCAACCTCACCCGGGACACGTCGGCCGTTCCGTGGCTGGACGCGGCTGCGGACAAGGCGGCCTCGGCGGCCGGACCCCTGAACTACGCGGGCAACAGGTGATGTCGGGGCAGCGCATGTGATGCTTGTCCGGTGGTGACGACGTGAAGGCAAGGACCACGGGGAGCGGCGCATGGCGACGGTGACGCGGCTCGCCCACGTCCGGCTGGTGAGCAGGCCCGCGTATCGGCTGATCACCTTGGGGGACGCGGACAACGACGCGGGCGTGGGTGCCGAGGACGCGATCCGGCGGTCGACCGTGGACGTGGTGGCGGCGAGCGACTACGAGCTGTTCGTCCAGTGCGCCCAGGACTTGGTGCCGGTCGCGGTGGACGTCGAGGTGTGGTCGGGCGAGCCTGTGCCGGTCGGTGGGCCGTGGTCGGCCGCGCGGGGGTTCGCCGTGGAGTTCCCGAGCGGCACGTTCGTGGTCGGCTCCCCCACCGGGGCCGTTGCCGACGGAGAGTTGCCCGAGGGGCCTGGCCGCTACGCTTTGGACGTCGTGCACCGGGGCCGGGACGAGGCTCGGGTGTTGAGTCGGCGGATTCTCGTAGCGGACGACTTCGTGGGGTCTGTTCAGCGTGCTGCCGAGGTGCACGCGGAGGGTGTGGAGTTCTACCTGATCCGGTTGTGGCGCACCGGGGATCTGCCGGATGAGGAGGACTTGGACTGACGTCGGGCGGCGGGCGGGTCCGGCCTGTCGGACCGGAGATTGCGAACACCGCCCGGAGCGCGTGGTCGGGGTGGAATACTCGGTGACATGATCGAGACCGCGATGATGGCGGGGCACTTGGCCGCGCACGGTGTCTGGTCGGTGTCCGACGGTGAGACGCTGATCCCGTTCCTGTCGCAGGAGACGGCGGACGGGCAGCGGACGTTGAAGCGCTACTTGATGGACGACCTGCGCGAGGCGGCGCGTGCGGCGCAGGACGCCTTGCACACCAACAAGGATGGCGCGGTCCGTGCGGTGTTCGTGGTGGACACCTTCCTGCACACCGACGACGGCAAGGTGGACGCGCTGGTGGTCGAGGCCGTGCGCTACGGGCTGACGCCGGTCACGATGAAGGTGGCCGTTCCGTACGTGCCGCTGACCGAGACGACCGCGTTCGCCGTCCACAACCCGAGGTTCCTGGATCTCGTCGGCCTGGACAACCCTGATTTCGACGAGTTGGGTGCCGCGTTCTTCGAGGGTGTCAACTCGCACGAGCAGGCGGCTGCGGTGTGGACCGCCCACCAGGTCGGGCAGTGACTTCGGAGGGCTTCCGGCGCAGCCGCAGGAGTGCGGTGCGGAGTGCGGGATCGGGTAGGTGCCCGTAGCCGATCCGGAGGTCGCCGAGTTCTACTGTTCCGGGCTCGGGGTGGTGCAGGGGAAGTCCGGTCAGGATTTCGTCCACAATGGACTTCTTTCGGGCCAGGACGCGGGCGCGTCGGCGCATCGTGCTCGTCATCTCGCCCGTGTCGAGGAGCCAGGCGACGGCCAGCTGGGCGACGTGCGGTGGTTGTTCGACGGCCGACGTCACCGGCGCGGTCGCGTACCCGACGCGCAACGCCGGCCCGAACAGCCCGCTGAAGTCCCCCACCACCGCACGGGTCTCGGGTACCGGGCACGGTGTGGTGCCGTCGAGGACGAGCGCGTCGGGGGCGATTCGCAGGCCCGCGTCACGGCCTGTGGTCACCACCAGGCGGGCCGGCCGGTAGCCGTGCACGGCGACCAGGTGTCGGGTCAGCGCGTGCCGCAGTTCGGGCGTGCCGCACGGGTCTTCGGCAGACGGTGGGGGCGCGCTGCCGGCGTGCCGCCACGCCGCGCGCCAGGCCGTGCGCGGGAACGCCTCCACGCACAGCTGTCCGGGCCGCAGGTCGGGCACGGTCGGGTCCGCGCGGGCGCGGCGCGCGGTGGGCACTCCGACGACGTACGTCCCGGAGCCCCGCGCCGCCCGCACGTGCCCTTGCGCGGTCAGCAGGTCGTAGGCGGCGGCGACCACGCCCCGGGACACGCCGACCGCGTCCGCGAGCGTCCTGGTGGACGGCAGGCGCGCGCCGGGTGGCAGGCGGCCGGCCAGCATCGAGTCGCGCAGACGTGCGGCGAGTTGTCGGGGCAGGGGTTGGCCCGCGTCCCGGTCGAGGTCGACCGGGACGGTGAGCGGGGCCGCGAAGCGCATGGTGGGCACTGTCGCGGGTCGGCCGCGTCGACGACACCCGGTGGGCCGCCACGCGGGGGTGCGGGTTTCCGCCATGCCGCGCCTTGCCCCGCCCCGGCCGGGGACCTGAGACTTGCCCGGTGAGAGCGCTCGTCCGAGGAGCGCCGGCGCGGGGAGGACGGGCGTCGTGAAAGCCGGTTTCCTGGGCGCGGCGGCTGTTGTGGCGTCGTTGGCCACGGTGGTCTCGGTGGTCGCGGCGCTGGTCGGGCCGGCACCGGTGGCGGCGTTGGCGTTGTTGCTGAGTGCGCCGGTGCCGTTCTTCGCGGTGGGTGTGGTGGCGTGGCGACGCGCTGGTGGGCATCCGGCGGCGGTGGGGCTGTTCTTGTTCGGCTGTCTCCAGGCGGTGGTGTTCGCGCCGCAGTACGTGGTCGGCGTGGTCGATCCGGACGCGCTGTACTCCCCTGCGATGGTCGGTGTGGTGCTGCCGCTGGAGATGTTGTCCACGGTGTTGCTGGTGCGCGTGGTCGCGCTGCTGCCGGACGGTCGCTACCGGTACCGTCGGGAACGGCTTGTGCTGCGGGCGTTGTGGTTCGTGCCGTTGTTGCCGCTGGTCGTGTTGGCGGTCGCCCCGGTGGCGATCGTGCGCGACCCGTTCCTGTTCGACGGGTTGGAACTGGCCGAGGTGTTCGCCGGGCTGGTGTTGTTCTACCTGCGGTTCGCCCGCGCGCCGAGGGCGGATCGGGTGAAGGTGCGGTGGGTGGCGGTCGCGGCGGTCGGCGGGCTGGTCGCGGTGCCGGTGCGGGTGGTCGTGCTCGTGGTGGTCGAGAGCCGGGCGGAGCAGGGGCCGTGGATCCTGGCGTTCAACGTGGCGCAGGGTCTGGTGCTGTTGACCGGGATCGTGCTCGCGGCGGTGCGGGACCGGCTGTTCGACGTGGACGTGGTGGTACGCCGGTCGGTGACCTACCGGTTGCTGTGGCTGGCGGTGGGCACCGCGTACGTGGCGTCCGCCGCGTTGCCGGGTCTCACGGTCGGCGGCGCGGTGTCGGTCGAGGCCGTCGTGGTGGTGTCGGTGGCCGCCGCCGTGCTGTTCGCGCCGTTGCGCGCGCGGTTGTCGGCGCTGGCCAGGAGGCTGGTGTTCGGGCCGGAGGTGAGCAGCCACGAGTTGTTGGCGCGGTTGGGCGGCATGCTGGAACGGGCGTTCAACCCGGCCGAACTCGCGCCGCACCTGGCGGCGATCGTGCGCGACGGTCTGGGGTTGCGGTGGGCGGCGGTCGAGTTGGCCGGTCCGGACGGCCCGGTGCCGGCCGCCGGCGGCGAGGGGCCGGTGGCGAGCGTGCCGCTGACCCACGCGGGTGTGGTGCTCGGTGTGATCGAGTGCGGGCCGAAGGTGGACGGCGCGCCGCTGTCGGCGGCCGACGTCGAACTGGTGACGACGGTGGCCCGGCAGGCCGCGCTGGCCGTGCACAACGTCCGGCAGGCGCGGGAGCTGGACGAGTCGCGCACCCGGATCCTGGCCGCGCAGGACACCGAGCGGCGGAAGCTGGAACGCCGCCTGCACGACGGGGTGCAGCAGGAACTGGTGGCGCTGGTGGCGAAGATCCGGTTGGCGCGCAACGAGGTCGTGCGGGCCGGTGGCCGGGACGACACGTTGGGCGAGATCCAGGAGGACGCCTACCGGGTGATCGACGAGTTGCGCGAGGTGGCGCACGGCATCCAGCCCCCGCTGCTCAGCGACCAGGGCCTGGTGGCGGCGGTGCGCTCGCGGGCCCGCCGGCTGCCGATCCCGGTCGTGGTGCACGCCCGCGCGGCGGCCCGGTACGACGTCGGCGTGGAGGAGTCGGCGTACTTCCTGATCGCCGAGGCGTTGACGAACGTGCTCAAGCACGCCGAGGCGTCCGCCGCGACGGTCGACATCGGGCACGAGGAGGGCGCGCTGGTGGTGACCGTGGCCGACGACGGTCGCGGCCTGCCCGACCGGCCGGCCGGGGCGGGGCGCGCCGGGACGCCGGGGTCCGGGCTGACCGGGATGCGCGACCGGGTGGAGGCGGTGGGCGGGGCGATCGCGCTGTCCACCGCGCCGGGGCGCGGGACGACCGTCACCGCGCGTTTCCCGATCGTCCGCTGAGCAGAGAGGAACGCGTTGTGCCGCAACGACTCCGGGTGGTCCTCGCGGAGGACCACTACCTGGTGCGGGAAGGTACCCGGCGGCTGTTGGAGGACAGCGGTCAGGTCGAGGTCCCGGCCGCGGTGGGTGACGCGGTCGAGTTGTTGGCCGCGGTGCGCCGGTTGCGGCCGGACGCGGTGGTGGTGGACATCCGGATGCCGCCCGGTCACGGCACCGAGGGCATCGCCGCCGCGCACGCGATCCGCGCGGAGTTCCCGGCCATCGGTGTCGTGGTGTTGTCGCAGCACGCGAACGAGCACTACGCGCTGAGCCTGTTCCAGGAGTCCACGGACGGGTTGGCGTACCTGCTCAAGGAGCGGGTCGGTGAGCTGGACGAGCTGCTGCGGGCGATCCGCGAGGTGGTGGCGGGCCGGTCCGTGGTCGACCCGAGGATCGTGGAGGTGCTGCTGCGCGCCCGGAACCAGGGCTCGCCGCTGGACCGGCTCACCCCGCGTGAGCTGGAGGTGCTCGGCCAGATGGCGCAGGGCCGGGCGAACCGCTCGATCGCCGCCGCCCTGCGCCTGTCCGAGTCCACGGTGGAGAAGCACGTCAACTCGACTTTCGCCAAGCTGGGGCTTGGTTCCGAGACCGGGCGGCACCGCCGGGTCGCCGCCGTGCTGGCCTATCTCCGGTACCGCTGAACCGGCTCACGGGCACCTCTTGTCCGGTGGGAGCGGGCCGCCCGCGAGGTAGCCGCGCACGGTGTCGTCCACGCAGGTGTTGCCCAGGTCGCCGAACACGACGTGCTTGCGCGCGTCCACCGTGACCAGCCGCGAGGACCGCAGGTCGGCTCGCAGCGCGAGCGCCTGGCCGTGCGGGACGAGGTTGTCGCGCGTCGCGCCGACCAGCAGCGCGGGCAGGTTCCGGGTCACCCGGGTCGCCGGTTCCCGGGGTGGCGGCAGGAAGGCGCACGGGCGGATGTTCCGCTCGATCGGGCCGAACACGGGTTCGTCGGCGCGGTGGCGCTGGATGTCGCGCCAGTACTGCTCCGGGTCGCGCGGCGAGATCCCGTCGGCGCACATGATCGCCAGGTTGGAACTGCCGAACCGGGACAGCGTGCCGGTGCCGAACTCGGTCAGCAGTGCGCGCAGTTCCGGTGTCGGCACGACCGGCAGGCCGGCCGCCGCGTCGGCGAGCAGCCGCATCTCCGAGGCGATCAGCGCGTTGCCCGCGTCGGTGCCGTTCCACAGGCGGGCGAACGCGATCAGCGGCGCGACGTGGCCGTCCACGGTGAACTCGCCGACGCGCAGCGGTGTGTGTTCGGCGGTCAGGTAGACCGACCGGGCGGTGGCGAGCACGGCGTCGGTGGTGGTGCCGAGGTGGTGGGTCGAGTCGCGGGCGGCGGTGTAGCCGGCCCACTCGCGCAGCGCGTCCTCGTTGGCCCGCGCGCGGTCCGCGCTGAACATGGGCCCCCACTTGCGCAGGTCCATGGGGCTGTCCAGGACCACCCGGTCGAAGCGGCCGGGGAACAGCTCGTTGTAGACCAGGGCGAGCGCGGTGCCGTAGGAGAAGCCGAGGTAGGAGATGCGCGGTTCGCCCAGTGCGCGGCGGACGACGTCCATGTCCCGGGCGATGTTGCGGGTCGAGGCGTGCGGCAGTTCGGCGGCGTGCGCGCGCCGGCAGTCGTCGGCCAGGGCCCGGTTGAACGCCACCATCCGGTCGAACCCGGCGCGGTCGGAGCCGGCCGACCGCCGCCACTCGGACACGTCGTCCCACCCGCAGTCGATCGCGGGCCGGCTGCGGCCGGTGAACCTGGGGTCCATCGCGACCAGGTCGTAGCGGCCGGCGACGTCCTTGAGCGCGGGCCCGGCGAACAGGCCCATGTCCAGCGCGGGCGCGGGGCCGCCGCCGTTGAGGAACAGGGTGCCCAGCTTCGGTCCGGTGGCGGGGATCCGGGAGACCGCGACGGTGATCCGCCGGCCGCGCGGGTCGGCGTGGTCGAGCGGCACGGAGATGTCCGCGCACCGCCCGCCGGCGGCGTCGATCGCCTTGCCCACGTCGTCGTCCTGGTCGAGTCGGCAGGACTTCCACTGGGGTGCGGGCACGGCCGGGCTCGCGCCGGCGGCGGGCGGGACGGCCAACGCGACCAGCAGCGCGGTCACGGCCAGGGTGGCGTGCTTCATCGCCCGATCATCGGTCCGGGCGGCCGGGCGCGGCGAGGTCCACTCACACCCCCGGAACGGGCCGTTTCCGGCCCGCACGGCGAGCGCCGCACCGGTCGAGGCGCACGGCGCGCTTCTGTGAACCGGCCGTTCGCGGCCGGAACGTTCGTGAACCGGACGATCGTCCGCCGCCTGGCAGCCACGCGCCCACGACGATCGACACCTGAGGGTTTCGGGGACGGCCGATGCGGCCGGGCGAAGGGAAAGGGGGCTACCCGCGCCTTTCCACCATCAACATATAGCGCACCGGGGGGCTTGCGGCAAGACCCGGTCCGTGCCGCAGAATCGCCCGCCGAACCTGGAACTTCGCGGAGGACACCTCGGCCGGAGCCCGCTGCGGCACGGTCCGCGAAGGGACTTGACACGAGGTGGAAAATAAAAAGTCGGCGTGCCCTCCACCAGCCAGTGGAGTACCCGCCGAACGTGGTCTCAGATTAAACGCTGTGAGGGGCATGTGTCAACTCAGGGGTACGACGGGGAATTGCGGTCCGAGCGGGGTTACGTCGCCGGGCTCTACGCGCGGCTCGACGCCGAGCGCGCGCGGGTGAAGGCCGAGTTCACCGCCGCGCTGGCCGGCACCGGCGGCACGCCCATGGAACGCGACGACCAGGTGCGCGCGTCGGCCAAGGAGGTGCGGCGGCTGGAGATCGCCGACAACGGGCTGTGCTTCGGCCGGCTGGACACCCTTTCCGGCGAGCGCGGCTACATCGGCCGGATCGGCCTGTTCGACGAGGACGACGAGTACGCGCCGGTGCTGCTGGACTGGCGGGCCCCGGCGTCGCGCCCGTTCTACACCGCCACCGCCGCGAACCCGGAGAACATGCGGCGACGCCGACAGTTCCACACCAGGGGCCGCCGGGTCGCCGACTTCACCGACGAGGTGCTCGGCCGCCCGGACGCCGGCGAGCGCGGCGACGCGGCGCTGCTCGCGGCGGTGAACGCGCCGCGCGGCGAGGGCATGCGCGACATCGTCGCGACCATCCAGGCCGAGCAGGACCGGATCATCCGGCTGGAGCACCCCGGCGTGGTGGTGATCGAGGGCGGTCCCGGCACCGGCAAGACCGTGGTCGCGCTGCACCGCGTCGCCTACCTGCTCTACACCCAGCGGGAGCGGATGGAGCGGCACGGCGTGCTGGTGGTCGGGCCCAACCCGGCGTTCCTCAACCACATCGGCCGGGTCCTGCCGTCGCTGGGCGAGTCGGACGTGGTGTTCCAGACCACCGGCGACTTCGTGCCGGGCCTGCGGGTCACCGCCGAGGACGGCCCGGAGGCCGCGCGGCTCAAGGGCTCGCGCGGGATCCTCGACGTGCTCGCGGCGGCGATCGCCGACCGCCAGGCGCTGCCGGCCGAGCCGCTGCCGATCACGCTGGGCGGCGTCACGGTGCGGATCGACGCGGAGACCGCCGAGTGGGCCCGCGACGAGGCGCGCAAGAGCGGCCGGCCGCACAACGAGGCGCGTTCGGTGTTCACCGAGATCGTCACCTACGTGCTGACCGAGCGGGCGATCGGCCGGATCGGCCGGGGCTGGCTGACCAGGTCGGACCGCGGCGCGTGGGAGCGGATGCGCGCCGACCTGCTGCTGGAGCTGGGGCAGGACGAGGCGTTCGGCGCGGCGCTGGACGAGCTGTGGCCGGTGCTCACGCCCGAGGCCCTGCTGGCGCAGCTGTACTCCTCGCCCGAACGGCTGCGGGCGGCCGGGGCGGACCCGGTGCTGGGGCGGGCCGACGGCGAGGCGTGGACGGTGTCGGACACGCCGTTGCTGGACGAGCTGGTCGACCTGCTCGGCCGGGACGAGGCGGCCGACCGGGCCGCCGAGCGGCAGCGCAAGGCCGAGGCCGAGTTCGCGGCGGGCGTGCTGGACGGCCTGGTCGGCCGGCAGGACTCGATGGACGACGAGGACCACCTGTTCGCCACCGACCTGCTCGACGCCGAGGACCTGGCGGACCGGTTCGTCGAGCACGACACCCGGGAGCTGGTCGAGCGCGCCGCCGCCGACCGCGACTGGACCTACCGGCACGTCGTGGTGGACGAGGCGCAGGAACTGTCCGAGATGGACTGGCGGGTGCTGATGCGGCGCTGTCCGGGCCGGTCGTTCACGGTGGTGGGCGACCTGGCCCAGCGCCGGTCGCCGGCCGGCGCGACGTCGTGGGACGCGGTGCTGGAGCCGTACGTGCCCGGCCGCTGGGTCTACCGGTCGTTGACCGTGAACTACCGCACCCCGGCGGAGATCATGGCGGTGGCCGCCGCGCTGCTCGCCGAGTTCGCGCCGGGCGTCCAGCCGCCGGAGTCGGTGCGCGCGTGCGGCGTGCGGCCGTGGTCGAAGCCGGTCACCGAAGCGGGCCTGGCCGCCGCCGTGGAGGAGTTCGTGCGCGACGAGGCGGGCCGCGAGGGCACCAGCGTGGTGATCGGGCCGCCCGGCGTGCCGGGCGCGGTGCCCGCGTCGGAGACCAAGGGGCTGGAGTTCGACGCGGTCCTGGTCGTGGAGCCGGAGCGGATCCTCGCCGAGGGCCCTCGCGGCGCGGCGGAACTCTACGTGGCGCTCACCCGCGCCACCCAGCGGCTCGGCGTCCTGCACCGGGGGCCGCTGCCCGCGGCGCTGGCCGGGTTGGTCGAGGTCGGCTCGCCCGCCCCGGTGGGCACGGCGACCTGACCCCGGACGCCCGCGACCGCGTCGAGCGGGGTGTTCACCCGGCGCGGCGCAGCACCGCTCGGGCGAGTTCGGCGGGCGTTCCCGCAGCGGTGTCGACGGTCAGGTCGTACGGGACGCCGTGGTCGTGGACGGTGTGGAAGTGGCCGCGCGCGAGGCCGATGATCGGGTGGGCTCGCGCGCGTTCCCGCCGTTCCGCGACCTCCAGCGGGCAGGTGACCGCCACCAGCAGGACCTCCAGGCCGGACAGCGCGATCCGCCACCGCGCCATCAGGTCCGGGGTCAGCAGCAGTTCGTCGATCACCACGTGGTCGCCGCCGCGCGCGAACGCGGCGGCCGCCGCCCGGCCGGAGCGCAGCATCCGGCGGCCCACCTCGCCGTAGCGGATGACCGCGGTGGGGTGGCCGTCGGCGTCCCGGCCGGTGCGGTCGTAGCGGAAGCCGTCGTGGCCGAGCGGGCCGTCGCGGCCGCCTCCCCAGTTCGGCGGCACCAGGCCGAACAGCGTGTCGACGCCCCAGTAGACGTAGGGGGCGCGGCTCTCGTCCTGGATGGCGCGGGCCAGGGTGGTCTTGCCCGCACTCGACGTCCCGTTGAGCAGGATCACCCGGCCGGGCGGGTCGTTCCTCATCCGGGGCATGCTATGACCTCCTGACGAGCCGGCACCGCGAGGGCGTTAATTCCGCAGCGGCGAGCCTTTCGCCGAAGTAAGGTCCGAGGTGTGTCCGCGAGATCGCTGGTAGCGCTGGTGACGACCGCCCTGCTGATCGGTTCGACGTTCGCAGGCTCGGGCGTGCCGGCGTACGCGACGGCGCCGCAGCGGTGCCCCGAACTGGTCCCGCCGACCCAGGACGCCGCCGACCCGCGCTGGTACGACTTCGTGATGACCTACCGGTCGTCGTGCTCGGCGCAGCACAACGACGGCCGCCCGATCCCCGACGTCACGGTGTCCACCCTGGTCGACGGCCGGGTCACGCTGTCGGTCACGACGTCCACCGCACTGGCGGGCGCGTTCGGCTCGCTGAAGGTGGCGGGCAAGGAGTACATCGACAGCGGCGGCCACGGCTCGGCGTTGCAGTACGCGTTCCACGCCTGGAAGCACGGCGCGGCCCCGTCGGAGTGCTACAACCCGACGCAGGCCGGCGCGCGCGTGGACGACCGGGACGCGCTCGCCCCGTTCCACGAGCCGAGCACCAGCAAGGTGGTCTCGGTGGCGCAGAACGGTTCCACGTCGGTCTCCTACACCTCGCAACCCGCGATGTTCATCACCCGCGGCGACCCGGCCCCCGGCTACGGCGGCTGCCACGCCGCCGACTTCCAGCCCGCCACGGCCCCGTTCACCGCGGGCCGGTCCAAGGCGACGCTGACCGCGTCGGTGCACGTCGGCGCGGCCAACGGCTTGGCGGGCCTGGAGAACGTCGTGAAGCTCGCCGCCACCTACGACACCGGGGACGCGCCGTACGAGGAGTTCGACGCCGTCCTGATCGCGTACCTGCAGAAGGACTTCACCGCGAAGTACACCTACGCGAACGGCGTGCTGACGCCGCGCGGCGCGGACGCCTCCAGCACGCCCTCGGTCCGCTGCACGCCGTCCGGCGACTACTGCCTGGGGCTGTACTTCGCGCCCCGGCAAGGTGCCTACTACTACACGATGGACCGCGCCCTGCCCAACGCGTTCCGCGAGCAGACGACCCAGGTCACCGTGCCGGGCGTCGACGTGCCCGACCACGCCGGCCTGCACTACGAGACGTACCTCGCGGTGGGCGACAAGGACCGGGTGGCGTGGACGCTGGGCGAGCTGGCCCGCCGGGTGCCATGACCGGGCCGCCCCACCTCGACGCCCGCGAACCGGTGTTCGTGCGCGGCGACCACCACGTGCCCCACGACCCCGAACCGCGGTGAGATCATGCGTTGACGCCTGCCCGGCTGCCGGGCACCCCCTTCACCTCCTTCGTCACCAGCCGTCGAACCGACCGCCCGCGAAGGAGAACCACCTCGTGCACCTCGACATCCCCGACGTGCTCTACACGTCGCACCACAGCCCGGAGGGTCGGGCCTGGCTGGCCGCGCTGCCGCGCCTGGCCGCCGACCTGCTCGACCACTGGGACCTGCGCCGCGACGGCCCCACCCGGCACGGCATGGCCTCGCTCGTGCTGCCGGTGACCCGCGCCGACGGCACCGCCGCCGTGCTGCGCCTGCAACCGGTCGGCGAGCAGACCACAGGCACCGCGACCGGCCTGCGGACGTGGGACGGCGACGGGATCGTCCGCCTGCTCGACCACCACCCGGCCAGCGGCTCGGCGCTGCTGGAACGGCTCGACGCCACCCGCCCGCTGTCGGCCGTCGAGGACGACGACGAGGCGGTGGCGGTCCTGGCCGGACTGCTGCGCCGGCTCACGTCCGTGCCCGCGCCGGCCGGGCTGCGCACGCTCGCCGACGTGGCCGCCGCCATGCTGGCCGACGTCCCGGGCGCGCTGCCGCGCCTGGCGGATCCGGCGGAGCGGGAGCTGGTGCGCTCCTGCGCCGCCGCCGTCGCCGAGGTGCTCGGCGAACCCGGCGACCGGCTGCTGCACTGGGACCTGCACTACGACAACGTCCTGGCCGCGCAACGGGAACCGTGGCTGGCGATCGACCCCGAGCCGCTGGCCGGCCACCCCGGGTTCGACCTGCAACCCGCGCTGGACAACCGGTGGGAGAACGTGGACGACCCCGACCGCGTGGTCCGCCGCCGCTTCGACCACCTGGTGGACGTCCTGGCGCTGGACCGCGCGCAGGCCACCGCGTGGACGTTGGGCCGGGTCCTCCAGAACACCCTGTGGGACGTGGAAGACGGCAAGACCGCCGTCGACCCGGTGCAGCGCGCCATCGCCGAGGCGTTGACGCGCCGCCCGCGATAAAGGTCCACTGTGGACTCCACGTCCGCCGCGCGGCGGTGCGGCGGACGTGGGTCCGGTCAGCCGTTGGGCGTGGTGATCACCGAGAACACCGTGCCCTGCCCGGCGATGCGCTGGTTCAGGTCGGTGATGATGGTCTCGATGGGCACGTAGTTGTTCAGCTCGCCCGCCCAGCACGCACGGTCCCGGGACTGCTGGCTGCCTTCGAGGATGCCCAGCGCCGTGTGGTCGACCTGGCTGAACAGCGGCCCGCCGCTGTCACCGGGGCGGGCGCACAGGTCGGTGTTGATGCCGACGTCGGTGGACAGCACCCGGCCGCAGCGCGTGCCGACCAGGTAACCGCGGCCCGCGCCGCTGTCGTGCGAATCCGGGTAGTCGTTCACGTTCGAGCCCGAACCGGTGGCGCAGACCACCCAGCCGGGCTTGATGTCGGCCAGGGTGTGGGTGCCGGTGATGAACTCGTCGGCGGTCGTGGCCTGCACGCCGCAGGGCGTGTCGCTGTTGCTGTCGGCACCGCCGTTGCGGCAGTACTTGAGCACCCGGTTGCGGCCGGTGTGGTTGCCCAGCCACGTGTTCGCCGTGGTGGCGTCGACGTACTGGAGCGCCGCGTAGTCGTAGGGGTAGGAGTTCTTCTCGATGCCGTGCTGGTTCAGCACGCTGGTGCCGTTGTGCTGGGTCGGCGTGTTGTTGGTCTTGGTCGCCATGCAGTGGCCGGCCGTCAACACCCACGGCACGCCGGGGAACCCGCCGCCGGCCGAGCGCAGGTTGAACCCGGCGGTGCAGCCACCCCACGTCTGGGGCTGCCCCGGCACGGCGTCGCGCAGCATGTCCAGCCGCAGGCCGCCGCGCATCGGGCCGTGGTTGGTGCAGTACAGCGGGTGGCAGAAGCCCCAGTCCACGTTCGCCGTCGCCATCGGCTCGGGCTTGACCAGCGTGCGGGTGGCGACCAGGCCGGCGGGCTCGGCCGCGACGGCGGACCGGGCGCGGTCCGCCTCGACGGCGGTCGCCGCGACGCGCTCGCCCTTCTCGGCGGCGACCCAGCCGCGTTCCCACACCACGACCTGGTTCTCGGCTTCGCTGACCGCGGGCAGGTAGACGGCGTCCGGGCCCGCCCCGACCCGGGTGGCGATCCGGTCGCGCGCGGTGGTCAGGTCGGCCAGCGAGTAGCGGACCTCCTTGGTGCGCACGTTCTCCCGGTCCGGCAACGCCCGCAGGTACTTGTCGGCGTCGGCGGTCCTGGTCATCGCGACGACCAGCACACCACCGGCGGCGTGGTCGAGCCACATGCCGCCGTAGGTGGACCCGGATTCGCGGCGCAGCGCGTCGTCCAGGCGGGTGGCGTCGTCCTGGAGTTGCAGGCGGCGCAAGGCTTCCCGTTCGGACACCCGGTACGTCTCCGTCAGGTACCGCACGGATTCTCGGACCGAACCGGGGTCGAGCGCGCGGTGCACCCTCGGCGCGGCGGCGGCGCCTTGCACGGCGACCACCCCCGAAGCCACGGCGACCACGAGTGAGGCGAACACAGCCCCCAAGCGTCGTGCTCTACCCACGACATCTCTCCTCACGTTGACGGGCAACGGATTCATTGAACATCCGGGCGGGACTTCACGGGCAGGATCGGGGAATCACCGCCGAACCGCCACGAAACCTCGACGCAATCGTGATTGCGGAGACTCCGAACGGCACGTATCCGGCGCGCCCGGCGCAACCGGGCGTCCGCCGCCCGGCAGTAGGCTGGCCACGCGCGACACCGCCGCCCGACGACGTGTCGGGCGGCGGTGCGGCCACCGGGTTCGGCCGGTCGGCTCAGCCGGCCTTCCACTCGTCGTGGTACTCGGCGAACACGGTGTGCAAGTGGTGGCCGATCTTGAGGTAGTCCAGGTCGTCCAGGTTCGCCAGCGACACCCGGACCGACCACTTCGGCCCGTCGAAGCCGCCGCCGTTGAGCAGCACCACCGAGGAGTGCTCGGCCAGCCGGAACAGCGGGTCGATCGGCTCGTAGGTCGCCTCCAGGAACCGGGCGAACTCCGCGCCGTACACGCGTTCGGCCTCGGCCAGCAGGTCCAGCTCCAGGTAGTACCCGGCGCGCTGCGGGTCGTCGGCGATCTTCATGCCCGCGCCCTCGATCAGCAGCTCCAGCCTGGTCCGCACGATCTCCTGCACACGGGCCTTGTACGCCCGCCCCTCGTCCTGCATCGCGAACAGCGAGAACAGCCCCAGCTGGACCTGTTGCGGCAGGCTGAGCCCGGCGGTGTGGTTGAGCGCGACCCGGCGGGAATCGGCCACCAGGCGGTCGATGAACGGGATCGCGTCCGGTTCCAGCGACAACGTGCCGTAGCGGGCGCGCAGCCGGTCCCGCTCCTCGCCGGACAGGCGGGAGATCAGGTCGTCGATCACGTTGTCGTCGTGCAGGCCGATCAGGCCCAGCCGCCAGCCGGTCGCGCCGTAGTGCTTGGAGTAGGAGTACACCAGCAGGGTGTTGCGCGGCAGGTCGGCGGCGAGGGTGCGGAACCCGTTGACGAACGTGCCGTACACGTCGTCGGTCACCACGATCAGGTCCGGGTTCCGCTCGGCCACGATCCCGGTGATCTGGTCGCGCACCCGGTCCGACAGCGCCAGCGACGGCGGGTTGCTCGGGTTCACCAGGCACACCAGCCTGATCGACGGGTCGGCGAGCTTCGCGACCTCCTCGGTCGGGTAGCGCCACTGGCGCACGCCCTGCTCCACGAACAGGTCGGCGCGCACCAGCTCCACCTCGAACCGGTACTCGTCCAGGTCGGGGATCTCGATGTAGGGCGTGAAGATCGGCACCATCAGCGCGATCCGGTCGCCCTTGTGCAGCACGCCGTTCGCGATCAGCGAGTCGAAGACGTAGCACATCGCGGCGGTGCCGCCCTCGGTCGCGAACAGCTTCAGCTCCGCGTCCGCCGGGCGGTCGTCGAACAGCTCCTGGTGCAGGTAGGCACGGGCGACCTGCTCGGTGAGCGCGAGCATCCGGTCCGGTGTCGGGTAGTTGTCGCCGGTGATGCCGTCGGTCAGCTCGTGCACCCAGGCGTCCGGGTCGAAGCCGAACCGGTCGACCCCCAGCCGCACCGAGCGCTCCAGCAGGTCGATGCCGGGCAGGTCCGGGTGGGCCTTGACGAACGCCGCGAACCGGTCCGCGATCCCGTCCCGGGCGGGCATCCCGCCGAGGTTGTCCGCCGTCCACACCCGCCGGCTCTCGGCCAGCGAGAAGTGGCCCAGCGCGTAGAACGCCTCGCGCGGCCCGGTCGCGATCCAGTTCGGGTTGCCGCGCCCGGCGTTGAGCATCAGCAGCGCGGAGCGGGCCCGCTGGTCGTCGTGGTGGTGCTCGGCCAGCCGGATGAACTCGCCCTTGAGTTCGAACGGGCTGAGCCCGGCCAGCTTCTCCATCTCGGCCCTGGTGACGGACGACTTCGGCATGGCGACGGCCTTTCTGCCCGGTGCGGCTGGTCAGTGGTGCAGCAGGACGATCACAGCGCCCCAGATGGTCAGCAGCACGTTGCCGACCGCGTACGGGATCGTGTAGCCGATCGTGGGGATCTGGCTCTTGGCGGACTCGTTGATCGCGCCGATGGCGGCGGTCGTGGTCTGCGCGCCCGCCAGCACGCCCATCAGGATCGGCATCCGGATCTTGAGCACCCAGTGCCCGATCACGAACCCGACCAGCAGCGGCACGACCGTGGCGACCGCGCCGAGCAGCAGCAGGCCCCACCCGGCCTGCGCCAGGCCGTTGGTGAAGCTCGGCCCGGCGTTGATGCCGACGACCGCGACGAACAGGCACAGGCCGAGGGTGTCCATGAACCACTGCGCGCCGCCCGGCACGTTGCCGAAGGTCGGGTACTTCGCGCGCAGCCAGCCGAACACCAGGCCCATGATCAGCGCGCCGCCCGAGGTGGACAGGCTGATCGGCACGCCGCCCGCGTGCAGGGCCGGGATGCCGATGCAGCCGCCCAGGAAGATGCCCAGGCCGACCCAGATCATGTCGGTGGCGAAACTGGTCGGCACGGGCGTGCCCAGCTCCGCCGCGGCGGGCGCGACCAGCCGTTGCGGGCCGGTGAGCAGCAGCGTGTCGCCGCGTTCGAGCCTGGTCGAGAGCCGGAACGGGAACTTCGCGCCCGAACGGTGCAGCTCGGTGACGTACACGCCGACCATGAACGGTTCGCGGCGCAGTTCGGCGATGCTCTGCCCGAGGTGCGCCTTCGCGCCGGCCACCACGTGCAGCGTCTCGGTCCGGTAGCCGAGCAGCTCGACGTCGTCGGCCTCGGGCCCGATCTCGCGTTCCGGGTCGTAGGCGACCAGGTCGCCGCGGATCCCGCTGACCGCCACCACGTCCCCGGCGGCCAGCACGGTCCCCTGGTCCTGCGGCAGGATCCGGCCGTCCCGGCGGACCCTGGTGAGGTAGATCCGCCGGCCCAGCGCGGCCTGCGCCCGCTCGAACGCCTCGATGCTCTGCCCGACCACGGACGGGTGAACCACGGTGAACGCCCGCAGCACCACCTCGTAGTAGCCCTCCCCCACGTCCGGGTCGTCGGTGCCCGCGTCCAGCTCGCGGGCCAGCGCGGCGCTGTCCTTCGCCAGGTCGCGGCCGACCAGCCGGGGCAGGATGTTGGCCAGCAGGATCGCGCACAGGATGGTGCCCAGCGGGTAGGTGACCGCGTAGCCGATGGCCACCAGGTTCTGCTGCTCGGTCACCTGGTCGTGGGACAGGCCCGGGAGGCTGCCGATCGCGTCGCCGGCCACGCCGATCACCGCGGACTGGGTGAGCGCGCCGCCGAGCAGGCCCGCGCTCAGGCCCGGACCGTAGCCGAGCAGGGCGGCGAACAGCCAGCACACCAGCAGGCCCGCCACGCACACCACGACCGCCAGCAGCACCTGCGGCAGGCCGTCCTTGCGCAGGCCCCGGAAGAACTGCGGGCCCACCCGGTAGCCCAGGGCGAACAGGAACATGATGAAGAACAGCGATTTCACCGTGCCGTTGACCGGCACCTCGAACAGCCACCCCAGCGCGAGCCCGGCCAGCAGGCAGCCGGTGACCGAGCCGAGCGCGATCGCGCGGTGCCGGATGCGGCCCAGCAGGAACCCGAACGCGACGGTCAGGAACACCAGCAACTCGGGGTAGGGCTTGAAGATCTCGTCCCTGAGAAAGCTCATCGTCCCTCCGCTGAGCGTCCACAGAGGACGCCCTTCGGAGGCTAGGTCGGTCGCACCGGATCCGCGCGGGGGCGTCCCTCGGACAGGTGAACCGGTGGGGTGCTCCCCGGGCGTGCCCGGCCCGGCCGGGGCATAGTCCGGACGGGAGGGCACGCGTGGGCGCACCGGAGCGCCCGGACGGGCCGGCGGGCAGCGGAACCGGGCGGTCGGCGGGCGGCGTCCGGAACTCTCGGGGTAAGGCGGCGACATGGACTGGGTGCGCGAACTCCTTCAGTCGACACCGGAGATCGCCCTGTTCGCGTGCCTGGCCCTGGGCTACCTGGTGGGCAAGCTGCGGGTCGGCCCGATCCAGCTCGGCGGGATCTGCGGCACGCTGATCGTGGCGCTGGTCGTCGGGCTGCTCGGGGTCTCGCTCGACGACCAGGTGCGGACCATCGCGTTCGCGCTGTTCATCTTCGCGCTCGGGTTCGGCGGCGGGCCGCAGTTCTTCGCCAACCTCAACCGGTCCGGGCTCAAGCTCGGCGTGCTGTCGCTGGTCGAGGCCGTCACGGTGGTGGTGCTGGTGCTCACCCTGGCCTCCGCGCTGGACCTCGACGTCGGCACCGCGTCGGGCATCCTGGCGGGCGCGGCCACCGAGTCGGCGGTCGTGGGCACCGCCACCGAGGCGATCGGCAAGCTGGGGCTGCCCGGCCCGACCGCGACGGCGTTGCAGGGCAACGTGGCCACCGCCTACACCGTGTGCTACCTGTTCGGGCTGATCACCATCGTGCTGTTCACCAGCGGCCTCGCGCCCGCGCTGATGAAGATCGACCTGCGGGACGCCTCGAAGGCCCTGCTGCGCAAGCTCGGCGGCGACGACGCCGACGCGGGCACCGCGCCCGCCCTGCCGGGGCTGGTCGGCCGGGCCTACCAGGTCGACCAGGCCGCCGGGCGGACCGTCGCGCAGGTCGAGCGGTCGCTGCCCGGCCGGGCCACCGTGGAGCGGGTGCGCCGCGACGGCAGCGACCCCACGCCCGGCCCCGACCTGGTGCTGGCGGCGGGCGACGTGATCGTCGTGGTCGGCGAGCGGGCCGCGCTGGTCGAGGCGGAGAACCTGATCGGGGTGGAGCGGACGGTCCCGGAGACCAAGGCCACGCTGGAGACGCGCGAGGTCGTGATGACCGCGCCGGAGCAGCCGCTGAAGGCGCTGCGCAGCCACGGCGTGTTCCTGACCTCGCTGTCGCGCAGCGAACACCGGATGCCGTTGACCGACTCCACGACCGTGCGGCGCGGTGACGTGCTGACCGTCGTCGGCAGCCCGTCGGACGTGGAGGTCGCCACCAAGCGCATCGGCTACGCCGTGCCGCGCACCATCGCCACCGACTTCGTCTACCTGGGCCTGGGCGTCACGCTCGGCATGCTGATCGGCAAGCTCACCGTCCACCTGGGCTCGGTGCCGCTGTCGCTGGGCACGGGCGGCGGCGCGCTGCTGTCCGGCCTGGTGTTCGGCTGGTTCCGGTCGCGCCACCGGTCGGTGGGCAGCTTCCCGCCCGCCGCGGCCACCCTGACCAAGGACCTCGGTTTGGCCACGTTCATCGCGGCCACCGGCCTGTCCGCCGCGCCGCAGGCCGGGCCGCTGCTCAAGCAGTACGGCGTGCTGCTCCCCTTCGCCGGCATCGGGATGGTGCTGGTGCCCGCCCTGCTGTCGCTCTACCTGGGCCGCCGGCTGCTCAAGATCGAGCCGCCGATCCTGGTGGGCGCGATCGCGGGCCAGCAGTGCAGCACCCCGGCGATCTCGGCGGTGACCGGCGTGGCGGGCAACTCCGTGCCGCTCATCGGCTACACCGTCACCTACGCCATCTCCAGCATCCTGCTGCCCTTGACCGGCCCGGTGGTGGTCGGCCTGATCGGCGGGTAGGCGAGGGGGCGTCGGCGCGCGCCGACGCCCCCTGCGGGTCAGCCGCAGCGGTAGTGGCCGGGGACGCGGTTCTCGGTGCCGACCAGCGTGCGCTCGTCGGTGCTCAGGCCACGGGCGGTGAACCCGGCCGGGACCGACGTCAACGCGTCGGACACCGCGCCGTCACGCCACAGCACCGCCCGCTGGACCGAGCCGACGAACCGCGAGCCCGCCACCGTGCCCGCGCCGCCGATGGCCTGCGCCTGGACCGCACCGCCCCGGATCACCCGGGTCAGCGCGCCCCGCGCGGTCCACTCCGCGGCGGCGTAGGACGAGGAGGAGTCGACGCTGCCGACCACCCGGCCGTCGCGGATCGCCCTGGGCGTGCCCCAGCCGCCCGCGTCCGCCGCGCCCACGACCCGGTACTGGCCGTCGGTGTCCCACACGAACCCGCCGCCGGAACCGGAATCGGTCTGGGCGACGATCCGGCCCTGCTCGTCCACGTCGACCAGCGACAGGTACGACAGGTCCGGCGTCGGCAGCTCGCGGTAGGTGCCGGGCGCGGACGCCGGCCACACCACGACGACGTGCTGCCGGGTCGCGGTGGAGGCCGAGCCCACCACGTCGCCCCGGTTGTTGACCAGCCAGGCCGAGTAGCCGGTCCAGGACGGGCTGCCCGGCAACGTCGTGACGGTGCCGTCGAGGGCGACCTTCACCGCCGAGAACCCGTTGCCGCCGACGGTGTCGCCGACCACCAGACCGGAACTGTTGACATCCCGCAGGTGTGGCACGTCACCGCCGATGCGCAGCACGATCCGGCCGTTGTCCCACACCGTGCCGCGTGGCGTGCCGATCGACCCGAACTGGCCCTTGCGGCCCGTGACGCCGACCGCGTAACGGCTCCCGTCGTAGCCGGTGACGGTGCCCGCCTCGGCCCCGGCGGGCAGTTCCCACGCGGTCTTCTGCCACGTGCAGGCGGCAACGGGTGCGGCGAATGCGGCGGGCGCTGTCGCCAGCGCGAGCACCGCTGCCACCGTCGCCGTGACGATCCTGTTCCCTCGAACGGACAAGGCTCCCCCATCCCTCGCGGAGTTCCGGCGGCAAGAGGGTGACAGCGGCGGGCCGGTGCGGGAAGCCATCCGGCCGGCGGGCACCCGTTGCTCCCGCACGCCCAGTCGACACCCGGCCGGACAGGGCAGCGCGCGCCGCCGAACGGGCGTCCGTGCGCCGGATGCGCCACGACGACACGGCCGGTCGGCCGTGCCCGCCGGGGCACTGCGGGGCCCGGCGCAGCGCGTCCGGGCCAGTCGGCGCGGGCTTCCGGCCCAACGCGGCGGAACCGCCCGCCCCCGGCCGCCCACCCCGGCACCCCGTCGCTTCGGCACCGCCTTCGGGCACGCGGCCGGATCGGCGAGGTCCGCGCCGCTTTCCGTCCACAGTGGACGATCTGCGGCCCGGCCGTCAGGGCACGAGGCCCAGCAGCAGGACCAGGGTTCCGGCGGTCTGCAGGAGGAAGGTCGTGCCGGCGTGCATCCCGATCGACAACCGCAGGTCCTTCTTCCGCCAGACGAGCCACGGCCCCGGGAAGAAGAAGATCACCCGGGACACGAACACCCAGGGCGACCACAGGTGGTACAGCGAGAACAGGACCGTGCTGAGCACCGGCGCCCACCCGCCCAGCCGGGACAGGCGGGGCATCAGGAAGCCGCGGAAGTAGAGTTCCTCGATGATCGGCAGGGACAGCCCGGTCAGCGGGATGCACACCGCCAGCGTGGCGATCACGACCGGGCGCGGATAGCCGTCGACGTAGGCCGTGGCGCTGCCGCCCGCGCCCTCGAACGGGACCCACCGGAACAGCGACTCGTAGACGACGTTGTCCAGCGGTGTCAACGCGAACGCCACCGCCACGAACCAGACGACGAGAACGGCGACGATCGCGAGGAGCTTGCCGCGCGGAACCGGCTTGTCCAGGTAGCCCACCACTCCCCGCAGCGACCACCGGCCGTTGCGCCGGCGGCCCAGCCACAGCAGCAGGCCCAGCTGGACCGGCGCGAGCGCCACGCACATGGCCACCGCCCACCCCAGGAACGACGGGTAGCCGGCGGCCTCGACCAGCGGTCCGGCGGCGAGCAGGTACACCGCGACGATCAACACCCCGGGGACCAGGTGCAGCGCGATCGAGAGCGGGAGCGGGTGCTGATCGCCCAGCAGGCGCTCGGCCACTCGGCCCGACCGGGTGTTTCCCTTGGCGGACAGGGGGTTCTGGGTGCTATCCATGCCGAAGACCGTCGCCCGGTCCCCTGACACCGGGCTGACACGGCACCCACACGGCACGCGCCCCGGACGAGGGCGCGGCGGAGGTCGCCCGGAAGTCGTGGCGACGCCTCGTGCGGCGACCCGCGCCGCGAAAGCCGGTAACGTACGGCGGATCACCGGAAAAACTTCTTCCACGGCGAACGGTGCGGGCCGGTCGGCCAGGTCCGCACCGGCACGCCGGACAGGCGGGTGGTGGCATCGTGCAGCCTCGGGACCGGTTACCGCGAGTGGTGGTCGTGGGGGCGGGGTTGGGCGGCACCGCGACCGCCATCCGCATTCTCCGCTTCGCCCGCGAACCGCTGGAGGTCGTGCTGGTCGAACGCCGGTCCGATTACCGGAATTCCGGCGTCGCCTACCACCGGGACGGCAATCCCTGGTACCACGTGTTCAACATCCAGGCGGGTCGGATGTCGGCGTTCCGGGAGGACGTGGACGACTTCGTCGGGTGGGCCGAGCACGAGGCGGACCGGTCGGACTGGCCGGACGAGTGGCGCGGGCACGCGTTCACCGAGTCCGGTCCGGCCCCGCGCCGGATCTACCCCGAGTACCTGGCGGCCCGGCTCGCCGAGGCGGCGCGGGAGGCGGCCGAGGGCGTCGTCCTGGTCGAGGCGGACGGCGAGGTCGTGGACGTCCGGGTGGCCGGCGACCGGGCCGAGGTGGTGATCGACGGGTTCGCGCGGGAGGCCGGCGGCGACCGCGTCGAACGGGCGGTGCTGGCGGCCGACCAGGTGGTGCTCGCGACCGGGCTGGAGACCCGCTCCCCGGCGTTCGCGGCCGACGTGGCCGGGCACCCGGCTTTCGTCCGCCACCCGTACTCGAAGACCGGCGTGACCCGGCTGCTCGGCCTGCACCCCGACGCGGCCGTCGCGGTCGTCGGCACGCTGCTCAGCGCCTACGACTCCGCGGCGCTGCTGCTGCGCCGGGGCCACCGGGGCCCGATCCACCTGATCTCGCGGTCCGGGTTGACCCTGCGGACCTATCCGGACGACCACCGGCACCGGGTGGTCGACCTGCCGCCGCCCCGGTTGGCGGCCGAGGAGTACGAAGGGCGCGAGGAGTTCCTCCGCCGGTTCACCGCGGAGTGGGAACGCGCGTGCGCGGGCGTCGCCGCCGAACACCCCGAGATCGCGCCGCAGGTGGTCACCGAGCGGGTCGCGAAGTCGTGGGAGCCCTACCTGCCCGCGATCCTGGAACGGGTGCCCTCGGCCGACCTGCGCCGGATCCTCGACCGGCACGGCAGCCTGCTGGCCGTGCTGCGGGTCGGCGCGATGGCCTACACCACGCGGGCCGTCGACGCCGCCCTGGCCACCGGCCGGATCACCCTGTCCTGCGGGAAGGTCGAGCACATCCGGGCCGGTGCGGGCGGCTCGCTGGCGCTCTCGGTCGCCGGCCGGGACGGCGCGCACACCGTCGAAGCCGACCTGGTGCTGGGCAACTTCGGCCGCGAGTCCGACTACACGCGCGCCGACTCGGCGCTCTGGGCGAACCTGCTGGGGCGCGGGACGGCCGTCGCGCACCGCCGCACCGGGCGCGGGGTCGAGGTGGACGCGGCGGGCAACCTGCTCGGCCCGGACGGCGCGCCGAGCGGCCCGCTGCTGGTCGTGGGCAGCCCCCGGGAGGGCGACGAGCTGGTCCGCAACGGCCGGACGGGCGCGTTCACCTTCAACCTCGCCGCCATCAAGAACCACTCCGTGGTCGCCGCCACGACCGTGCTGCACCGGGTCGAGTCCTGTTTCGACGACCAGGCGGTCGACGTCGCCGTCGCGCTGACCGGCACGGCCGACCGCGAGCTGGACCAGGCCGTCGCGCGCGCGGTGACCGCCGACGTGCGGCGCATGGCCACCCGTCGGCGTGAACCGCGCGACGCGTTCGCCATCCGTCTGGAGCAGAACCTCCAACGAATCCGTGACATCAATACCCGAAATGGTGGAAAACCGGTTTCCGATCGCGCACTGCGTTTCGTGGTGAACGCCGCGGCGACGACCGGAATGACCGACCTCTCGGTGACCCCGCGCGAGCTGAGGACCCTCCTCGAACTCGACGAACCGGCGGATCCGATCGGCTGAACGCCATTCCCGGCGGCCGGCCGGCGCGTTCGGCGACAAACCCCTCGGTGCGTGATTGCGCGCCGATCGACAGCCCCGGCAGAATGACCGGCGGGGTTTCCGTCCAGCGCGGCCGGACACTTCGCAAGCGAGAAGAAGCCGAATGGTCCGGGCTGCTGCGAGGCTCGTGTCATGACTACCGGACGGGACGTGTTCCGCGGGATGTCCCGGCGATCACGCGCGTGTCCGTCCGCAGCCGCGCGACGCCCGGGGGCCGCCGACGCCACGCCCCGGGCGACCGCCCCGGCCCCCTTGTCGCGCCCCCGTCCGCAGGCCAACCGGATCCGGCAGGAGAGCAACGTGAGCTTTCGGGAGATACCGGGGGTGCTGCTCGTCGGTTCCCCGGCGACCAGCGTCCGGGGTGTCAGCAACCGCACCGGGCGGCCCCGGCGCGGCGGAGTCCTGGTGGTCGACAGACTCGGTCCGGAGCTGTACGACGTGATCGTCGTGTCGGCCGCCGTCGTCTGCTCGGGAGGCGGCCGGACCGGGCACATGGAATCGCTGTGCCGCTCGCGCGGCATCCCGGTGCTCCGGGTCGCCGCCGCCGACCTGCCCTCCGTCGTCGGCGAGGTCACCGTGCGCACTGACCGCCAGTCGGTGACGTTCGGCGGCTTCGAGCCGGACGACGAGGTCGCGGGCCTGCCCGCCGTCGAACCCGGTGACCTGCGGTCGATCTGCGTGGTGGTCGCCGACGCGACCGACGTGCGGGCGACCAACGCGCTCACGCCCCGGGTCGAGCAGGTGGACTCCTTCTTCGTCCGCGAGGAGTTCGTCTGCCTGTCGGCCGGGTTGAGCCCGCTGGACGCCCTGCGCGCGGGCGTGCGCGAGGCGCGGCGCTACGGCGCGGCGGTCGGTGCCGAGCTGTGCGCGATCGCCGGGGAGCTGCTGCCCGGCCAGCGCCTGGTGACGCGGCTGCTGGACCTGCGCTCCGACGACGCCGCCCAGATCACCAGCGCGGCCGACGTCGACCACGAGACCAACCCGGAGCTGGGCCTGCACGGGGCGCGCTGGCTGTTGCAGGAGCCGCACTACCCGGACGCCTTCCGGGCGCTGCGCGAGCACGTCGCGCGGCGGCTGGGGCCGGGTGCGGGCCGGTTGAGCTTCGCCGTGCCGTTCATCAACGACAGCGACGAGTTCGTGCGGCTGCGGGCCCGGCTGGGCCTGCCGGACGAGCTGCCGCTGTCGGTGTTCGTGGAGACGCCCGCCGCCGTGCACTCGGCGGCCGGGTTCTGCGCCGCCGGGGCGAGCGAGATCTTCGTCGGCACCAAGGACCTCACCCAGTTCTACCTGGCGGCCGACCGGGGCAACCACCGGGTCGCCGCGTCCTACCAGACCCGGCACCCCGCCGTGCTGGCCGGCCTGCGCCAGGCGGTGGAGGACGGCCGTGCCGCGGGTGTGCCGGTGCACGTGTTCGCGCTCGGCGCGGACGCCGGCCACTACCTGGCGAACCTGCCGGTGGACCGCTTCATGATGTGCACGGCGGAACTGGGCCAGCTGGTGGACCGGCGGCCCAGTCGGGTGTAGCCCACTCGGGATCTGGCGCAGTCGGGATCTGGTGCAGTCGGGGTCAGCGCACGCCGAGCAGTCCGGCGACGCGCACGGCGCGGCGCACGTCGTCGTCCAGCCGGTCGGCGGCGTGCCTGCCGTCCGCGAAGCACAGCAGTTCCCGTTCGCGCAGCGACCAGCGCGGCAGGTCTTCGGCGATCATCGCCTCGGCGAGCGCCGGCGACACCGCGGCGGACGGGCCGCCCGGCACGTCGGTGCGCACCCGGAACCTGCGGTCGAACGCGGCGTGCCCCACGGGGTCCTCGGCCCTGCGGCGGTCCAGTTCCGTTGCGGCGTAGGCGTTCCGCAGGTGCAGCACGACGATCGTCAGCTCGATGATTCCGCCGGAATCGGAATCGCCGTAGGAGTGCGCGACGTAGGCGAGGGTGAACGGGTGGCCGCCCGCGACCCCGTCGACCTGGAACTTCGTGCCCGCCTCGGCCCGTCTGGGCAGCGAGTACACCCACGCCAGTTCGGCCGCGCCCAGGCGGAAGGTCAGCCCGCGCGCCCGTGCCCACTCCTCGACCGCACGCAGGTGGTCGCGGTCCTTGCGGCGCGACCGCAGGTAGAACACGACGCCGCCGGTCACGAAGGCGACCGTCCAGACAGCGGCCCAGTCGCCCGCGCCCACTAGCGCACGCCCAGCAGGTCGGCGACCCGGATCGCCCGGTCGACCTGCTCGTCCAGCGTGTGCCCGCCCAGCCGGCGCACGGCTTCGGCGAGCCTCGGCCGTTCGACCAGCGCGGGCGCTCCCCCGTGCTCGGTGCACACCAGTTCGCGCCCGTGCAGCGCCCACACCGGGATCTCCCGCCGGACCTGCGCCTCCGCCACGGCGTGCGGCACCCCGGCGGAGGGCCCGCCGGGCACCTCGGCGTGCACGGTGAACAGCTCGTCGAACCGGGCGTGCCCGACCGTGCCGTACTCGCGGCCGGCGACACCGGCCCACCCGCGCCGCTCCGCCACCTCGACCGGCGGGTGGTCCGCGGCCAGGTGGATCACGACCACGGTCAGGTGGACCCGTTGCGCGACAGGCGTCTGCGCCACGCCGACGAGCCGGTCGCCCCAGTCGTGGCGGACGTGCGCGAGGGTGAACCGCCGCCCGGCGCGCTCGCCGGACACCTGGAACCGGACGCCCGCGTTCGCGCCGTGCGGCAGGCGGTACGCCCAGGCCGGTGGACCGCCACCGGCCCGGAACGCCCAGCCGTGCCGAGCGGCCCACCTGGCGACGTGCCGGTCGTACGCGCTGGTGGAGCCCCGGACAACCACCCTGCCCACCACGGCGACGGCCAGCAGGAACGCCGCCGTCACGGCCACGCCGAGTCCGTTGTCCCAGTCGGGCACGCCGCACCTCCTGCCGGGGTCGAACACGTTGTACCGCAACGAATTCCACCTCGACAGCGCCATCCGGCCGCCGTTGCCGGAAGCTGCCGGCACGCCCCACCCCCGCCGACGCCCCACTACGGTGGGCCGAAGTCGGAAGGAGAGGGTGGCCGTGGGGGAAGCGCACACGCAGGGCACACCGGCCACCGCGTCGGTCGGCGGCGGACGCGAGCTGTACTACGTCGAACTGCCCGGCCCCGGCGGCGGCGCGCCGACCGTCGTGTTCGAGGCCGGTATGGCGGCCACCCGCTCGTACTGGTCGCTGGTGCAACTTCTGGTGGCGCGGTGGGCGCGGGCGGTGGCCTACGACCGGGCCGGGCTGGGGCGCAGCGCGCCGGACCCCGGCCCCCCGCGCACCGTCGACCACCTCGCGGCCGACCTGAACGCCCTGCTCGACCACCTCGGGCCCGGACCGTTCGTGCTGGTCGCGCACAGCGGCGGCGGGCCGGTCGTCCGGGTCGCGGCGGCGCGGCGGCCCGAGCGGGTGGCCGGGCTCGTGCTGGTGGACACCACGGACGAGGCGTGCGACCTGCTGCTCGACCCGACCTTCCGGCGGGTCGAGCGGATCGCGCAGCGGGTCAGCGCGGTGCTCGCGCGGGTCGGGCTGCTCGGGTTCGCGTTCCGCGGCCACGTGCGGGCGTTCCCGCCGGACGTGGCCGCGGAGGTCCGCGCGGAGGCGTACACGCCCGGGGCGATGCGCACCAGAGGCCGTGAACTGGCCGCGCTGGTCGCGGCCACCACGGCGTTCCGCGACCGGCCGCCGGTCCTGCCCGCCGACATCCCGGTCACCTCGATCTCCGGCGTGCGCGCGGACAGCGGGATGCCCGAGAGGTTCCGGCGGGCCGCCACCGAGTCCCACCGGTTGCGGGCCACCCGGTCCGCGCACGGCCGGCACGTCCTGGCGCACCGCTCCGGGCACAACGTCGTGCTCACCGAACCCGGGCTGATCGCCGACGAGGTCCACCTGCTGCTGGACCGGTGACCGGGCGGGTGCGGGCGCGCTTCAGCTCGGAGAAGCCGTCGGTGCCGGCGAGCAGCCGCACGCCGTCCCACAACCGGCCCGCCGCCTCGCCGCGCGGCACGGGGCTGACCACCGGGCCGAAGAACGCGACCACCCGGCCGTCCGGGTCGGGCAGGTGGATCGCGGGCACGCCCAGGTCGTCGCCGATCGGGTCCAGCGCGGCGGCGTTGCCGGCGGCGAGCACGTCGTCCAGCGCGGCGCTGTCGGCGGCGTCGGCGAGGTCGGCGGGCAGGCCGACCTCGGCGAGCGCGTCGAGGCTGAGTTCCCGGTCCACCGGGCGCTGGTCGACGTGCAGGCGGGTGCCGAACGCGGTGCAGAGGCCGCGCACCACCTCGCCGCCGTGCGCGCGCTCGGCCGCCGCGACCACCCGCGCCGGGCCCCAGCGCTCGTCCAGCCACGCGCGGTACCACCGGTCGACCTCCCGGTCCCGGTTGTGCAGGGCGAGGCTGAACACGTGGAAGCGCGACTGCACCGGGCGCACGCCTTCCACCTCTTCCAGCCATCGCGACGCGATCCACGCCCACGGGCACACCGGGTCGAACCACAGGTCCACCGTCACCACGGTCGGCTCCTTCCACTGTCGGGAAACGGACCGTACGGCGTGGATTGGCACCTGAACGAGGGCCGATCAAGCCGCGTTTTCCTGGGCCACTTCCCAGCCGCCGCCGACCGCCGGACGCCAGTACCGTGAACCGGATGACCGGTCGAGATGTCGATTCCGCGTTGTTGTCCCCGGTGTGGGCGGGCACGGGCGCCCCGCTGTCCGACGAGTCCTGGCTCGCCGCGATGCTGGAGGTCGAGGCGGCGCTCGCGGCGGCGCAGGCCGAACTCGGCGTGGTGCCCGAAGCGGCGGCCCGGGTGATCGCCGACGTCGTCGCGACGGCGCACCTCGACGTGGTGGACATCGCCCTCCGGTCCCGCGAGGCAGCGAACCCCGTGGTCGCCCTCGTCCAGCAGCTCACCGCGGCCGTCGCGGCGGTCGACCCGGCCGCCGCCGAGCACGTGCACCGGGGCAGCACCAGCCAGGACGTCCTCGACTCGGCCGCGATGCTGCTCGCCGCCCGCACCCTGCGCCGGATCGACGCCGACCTGGTGGCGTGCGCCGGCTCGCTGGCCCGGCTCGCCGACGAGCACCGGGGCACGGTGCTGGCCGGCCGCACGCTCGCCCAGCACGCCGTGCCGATCACCTTCGGGCTCAAGGCCGCCGGGTGGCTGGCGGGCGTGCTGGACGCCTCCGACCGGGTCCGGCGGACCGCCGCCGACCTGCCCGCGCAACTGGGCGGCGCGGCGGGCACGCTGGCGGCCTACGAGGAGTACGCGGGCGAGCCCGGCCACGGCGTGCGGCTGGCCAGGCACTTCGCCGCCCGGCTCGGGCTGCGCGAGCCGGACGCGCCCTGGCACAGCCGGCGGACCCCGCTGCTCGACCTGGGCTGGGCGCTGACCTCGGTCACCGGGTCGCTGGGCAAGATCGCGCTGGACGTGCAGGGCATGTCCCGCACCGAGGTCGGCGAACTCGCCGAACCCGCCGCCGACGGCCGGGGCGCGTCCTCGGCCATGCCGCAGAAGCGCAACCCGGTGCTGGCCACGCTGCTGGTCTCGGCCGCCCGGACGGTGCCCGCGCAGGCCCTGGTGCTGGGGCAGGCGATGCTGGCCGAGGACGAGCGCGCGCCCGGCGCGTGGCACTCCGAGTGGCAGCCGCTGCGCGAGGCCCTGCGCACGGCGGCCGGAGCGGCGCACACCGCCGTGACGCTGCTGGACGGGCTGGAGGTGTTCCCCGCGCGGATGCGGACCAACGTGGACCTCACCGGCGGGGCGATCGTCGCCGAGCGGCTCACCGCCGCGCTCGCGCCACGCCTGGGCAAAGCGCCCGCGAAGGCGCTGCTCGGCCGGGTCACCCGCGAGGCGGCGGCGAGCGGGCGGCCGTTGCGCGAGTTGCTGCGCGAGGTCCCGGAACTGGACCCGGACGCGGTGCGCGACCTGCTGGAACCCGAGCACTACCTGGGCGCGTCCGGCGACCTGGTCGACCGGGTCCTGGCCCGCCACCGCGACCACGACCGGTCCACGAACGTCCACAGTGGACTGTGACCGTCCACTGCGGACTCGACGCCGGCGCGGACCTCGGACCGGAAGGTTCCGGACCCCCGGTCGACCGGACGTCGTTAGCATCGGGAGAATGACGTTACGCGGTACAACCGCCCTCGCGGCCACGGTCTTCCTGCTGGTCACCGCCTGCGGCTCGGAGCCGACGTCCGACACCCCCGAGAACGCGCTGGCCGCCCTGGTCAAGGCCGGCAACGACCGCGACGACGCGGCGGTCCGCAAGCTGGTGTGCCCGGAGAAGTGGCAGGAGAACCTGACCTTCGCGGCCACCAAGGCCCAGGTGGTGGAGCTGGACCCGCGACTCGGCGACATGTCCTACCACTTCACCGACAGCGGCATCAAGGACAAAACCGACACCACCGCGACCGGCCGGATGGACCTGGACGTCAGCGGGAAGCCCGACGACCTCTCCGCCGAGGCCGAGAACGGGCTGGACGCCATGCAGGCACCGCTGCCGATCGCCCTGTACGGCCCCGACCGCAGCATCAAGCTGGTGAAACGCGACAGCGGCTGGGTCGCGTGCGACTGACCGCGCTCCACAGTGGAAGCGGCCCCCGAAGGACACCCCGAACGCACCCGGCCGGGCGATCCGCGCAACCAGGTCGACAAGCGCGCCACCGTCAGTAGAGTCGGGAAGCGAGATCGGCGTGACGGAGGACCAGCGATGAAGCGCAACATCACGTGCCCCTGCGGTGAGCACATCACCGGCCAGGACGAGGACGACCTGGTGGCCAAGACCCAGCAGCACCTCAAGGAGAACCACCCCGGTCACGACTACTCGCGGGACGAGATCCTGTTCATGGCCTACTGAAAGACACCTCCGCGACACCAGCCGGACACCTCCGGCTCCCTCGTCGACCGGTCGACGGCCGTCGACGGGGAGTGGGGAACCGCCGACTCGGGCCCGTGGTCCGAGCGGCGGTCGTGGCGCGGCTGCGGCGAGGTCGGCGGGCCGCGCGCGAGCGCGGCTCAGGCGGCGTAGCGCCAGAAGTCCCGCATCCAGGCCGGCGCGACCGGGGCGTCCTCGCCGACCTGGGTCAGCAGGACGGCGATGGTCGAGGTGGACGGGACCAGGTGCGCCGAGGTGCCGGTGCCGCCGACCCAGCCGTACCGGCCCGGCACGTGCCACGGGTCGAGGACGGCGATGTCGACCGAGCCGCCCATCCCCCACCCCTGGCCCTCCAGGAACAGCGCGCCGATCGCGCGCTGCGCCGCCGTGGTGTGGTCGGTGGTCATCAGCCGCACGGCCTGGGCGGACAGCACCCGGCGACCGTCGGCCACGCCCCCGGCGAGCAGCATCCGGGCGAAGGCGAACCAGTCGTCCACGGTCCCGACCAGGCCGCCGGACCCCAGCGGGAACGCGGGCGGCGCGCTCCACTGCCCGTCCGGCGCGTCGGCCAGTCGCAGCCCGCCGTCGTGCACCTTGTAGAAGCTGGTGAACCGGTCCCGGTCGGCGGCGGGCACGACGAAACCGGCGCCGGTCATGCCCAGCGGCGCGAACAGGCGTTCGGCGAGGAACTCCGGCAGCGTCCGGCCCGACGCGCGGGCGATCAGCACGCCCTGCACCGCCGAGCACGTGTCGTAGAGCCACGACTCGCCGGGCTGGTAGAGCAGCGGCACGCGGGACAGCTCGTCCAGCCACACGTCGGCGGCGGGGAAGCTCTGCGGTTCGCGCCCGTCCTTCTGCACCGGGAACAGCCGTCGCACGGCGGGCAGCGAGAAGTCCGACGCGAACCCGTAGCCGGCCTGCGAGGTGAGCAGGTCGAACACCGTGATCGGCCGGGCGAGCGGCACCACGTCGTCCAGCGCGCTGCCCGGCGTGCGGACGACCACCGGCGCGGCCAGTTCCGGCAGCCAGCGGGCGATCGGGTCGTGCAGGCCGACCTGCCCGTCGTCCACCAGCGCGAGCAGCGCGGCGGCCGTGACGGGCTTGGTGAGCGAGGCGTACCGGAAGATCGAGTCCCGGGTCATCGCCGCCGAGCCCTCGACGTCCGCCGAGCCCACCGCCGCGAACTCGACCTGGTCGCCCCGGGCCACCAAGGCGACCGCGCCGGGCAGCGCGCCCGTGGCGACGTGGGCCGCCAGCACACCGTGCAAGTCGGTCATGGAACCCTCCCTCGACACGGGCACGCTAACCCACCCGGGCGAGGTCGGGGTTCCGATGACCGACCGCGGAGCGCGCACCAGGGGCGAACCTGGCTCAGAAGTCGAACGCCTGGATCTCGTTCACCCGGGTGTGACCGGGCTGGTGGGTCGGGCCGACCTTGGCGAGCACGCGCACGCCGATCACCGCACTGGCCGGGAAGGTCACGCTGACCGAGGTCGAGGTGTTGTAGTTGAAGGTCGCCAGGGTGTCGAACCAGCCCGCGCCGACCCGCTGCACCTGGACGTCGAAGTCGCGCAGTTCGTAGCCGGCGGTGGTGACCACGACGATCCGGCTGATGGTGCGGACCTGGCCCAGGCTGACGTGCACCCACTGCGGGTTGACCGGCGGGTAGTCGACCAGGGCGTTGTTGCACCAGCTGGCCCCGCCGCCGAGCGTCGTGCTCGCGTCGCCGTCGTTGACCTTCGCCGCCGCGTAGCCGGGGAAGGTCGAGGACGCGCTCGCCGTGCCGGACAGCGCGTAGTTCACCGACTGCGCGGTGACCGGGTCGGCGGAGGCGACGGACGGGATCAGGGCGGCGGCCACGACGGCGACCACCGTCGCGAGGAGGCGGAGCGGTCTCCGGGTCGAGCTGCTCATGGGTTGCCTTTCCTTGTCCTGAACGGGAAATCGGGTTCGATCCCGGTTGAGAACATGCCGGGTGCGCCGACGCGGTGCCTACCGCCGACCCGGTGACGCGCCACCCGACCCTGCGCGGTGCCGCACCGTGTGTTATCCACTGTGGACGGTCCGGCGACTCTTCCACCGGACGGGCGAACCGACCGCGCCACAAGGCTTCCACCGCCCTGCGTCGACCGCCGGCCGGGCACCCGCGCGGTGCCCCGGCGGGGGTAGCCCGACCGGCGCGGGCGGTGCGGCCACCGGCGCCACCGCCCGCGCGCCGACCCCGACCGCGTGCGGCCCAACGGTTCAGCCCCGCTCGTACGTCCGCCCGCCGGGCCGCCCGACCCGCGTTACCACCGGTACGAACGGCAACGCGATGCCGGGTGGAATCCCGTTGTGCGGCAACGGCGACGCCCGGCGACCCCGACCGATGCGGTCGGGGTCGCCGGGCGTCGCCGAGGTCAGGCCACGCAGCCGTCGGCGGGTTCCGCCGGGGTCCCGGGCGTGCCGGAGGACGGGGTTTCGCCGGTGAAGTCCGTCACGAAGGCGCGGACCGCCGCCGGGTCGACCTGGACGACCTGGCCGGCCTCCTGGTCGAAGGTGGACTCGCCCACCGGGATGGTGGCGGCGCGGACCGGGGCTCCCGGCGTGAGGCCGCGGGCGAAGTCGAGCAGGTTCCACCCCTCGTCGGTGCGGGTCTGCGCGGTGGCCACGTCGACCACGGTGCCCAGCTTGGCCGGGTCGCCCAGGACCTCCGGGCTCAGGTACTTGCCGGCCAGGGCGCGCAGCACCGCCTGCTGGCGGACCACCCGGTCCAGGTCGCCCCGGGGCAGGTCGTGGCGCTGGCGCATGAACGCCACCGCGGCGTCGCCGCCGATGGTCTGCCGCCCGGCGGGCAGGTCCACCCCGGAGTACTCCTCCTTCGCCGGGGCCTTGAGGCACACCTCGACGCCGTCGACCGCGTCCACCAGCCGACCGAGCGCGGACATCTCCACCACCGCGTAGTGGTCGATCCGCGCGCCCGTCAACTGGCCGACCGCGCCGAGCAGCGCCTGCGCGCCCGCCCGGACCCGGTCGCCGGTCGCGGTCTCCTGGGCCCGGCCGTAGATCGTGTTCAGCTTGGCCTTCGCACCGCCGGGCACGTCGACCCACGCGTCCCGGGGCAGCGAGACCGCGTTCACCGCGCCGGCCGCCGTCACGTGGGCGAGCACCACCGAGTCGGTGCGGCCGCCCTCGTCCAGGCCGACCAGCAGCACGTTGTGCGGCTCGGCGAGCGGCGTCGCCGGCGGCGCGGGCGTGCTGGGGCGCGACAGCGTCAGCGGCACGACCACGGCGATCGCCGCCGCCACCGTGGCCACCGTCGCCGCGGCGATCAACGCCCACGGGCGCCGCCGCCGCGCCCGGCCCCGGTGCAGGGCGGCCAGCACGTCCCGGCTGTCCACGGCCTCGGCCGCCTCGGCCGCGACGGCCTCGCGGATGAGCTGTTCCTGGTAGGTCATCGCAGCACCTCCACCGGGTTGTTCTCGTTGGTGCGCAAGGTCTTGAGCGCGCGGGATATGTGACTGCGCACGGTGCCGACCGTGCAGCCGAGCACGCCGGCGATCTCCTCGTCGGAGCTGTCCTCGTAGTAGCGCAGGACGATCGCCGCCCGCTGCCGTCGCGGCAGCACCGCGATCCGGGCGCGCATCGCGTCGCGTTCGGCGTGCCGGACGGCGTGGTCGGCCACGGTGGGCGCGACCTCGTCCAGCGCGGCGTGCGAGGAGACCACGTCGCGGGCGGCCCTGCGCCGCCGCCACGAGAGGTACTCGTTGGTCACCATCCGCTTGACGTAGAGGTAGGGCGCGTCCATCGCCGCGATCCGGGTCCAGCGGTCCTGCACGCGCAGCAACACGTCCTGCACGATGTCCTGGGCGAGGTGCTTGTCGCAGGTCATCGCCGTGGCATAGCGCAGGAGCCGATCGAGGCGATCGGCGACGAACCGGTCGTAGTCGTCGGGCACGTCGTTCCTCTCTGCCGAACTGTCGTCCACGTCCCGGGAAAGGCCGCCGGCCACCCCTGACATTGAACGGTGTGACGTGCTTCACGTCCCGACCCGGAGGTTCAGCGCGGGTCGGGCACCGGTTCCACGAGGATCGGCGCGCGGGTCCGCGCGAACCTCGGGTGGATCAGCACGAACGCCGTCACGGTCGCCATCACGACCGCGCTGATCACCAGCGGCAGCGGGGCCCACAGCGAGTAGAGCGAGGTGCCGGCGGTGGGCGCCACGACGAACGTCAGGCCGTTGTTCGCGCCGATCAGCCCGGCCAGCCCGCCCTGCTCCTCGCGGGTCATCAGCAGGGTGGGGCCGGCGGTGTAGCCGGGCATCCCGATGCCCAGCCCGAGGCCGACCAGGAGCATCGCCACCACCAGCGTTGCGATGCCGAGGTCCGGGACCAGCGCCAGGAACCCCAGCGTGGCGACCACCCCGCCGACCCGCAGCAGCGTGCCGGGCTGCCACCCGCTGCGCGGCACGAGGACCACCTGGGCCGCGATCAGGCCGACCCCGGAGGCGAGCAGCGCCGCCCCGGTGACCAGGCCGGTGGTCTCCGCGTCGAGCCCGAACCGGTCCTGCACCACGAACCCGGTGACGAACTGGATGAACCCCAGCGCGGTGAACATGCCGAACCCGGCGACCAGGTAGGGCCACACCCGGTCGTCGCGTGGGCTGATCCTCGGCGGGTTCACGACGAGGTCCGCGCCGGTCTCCCGGCGCAGCCGCAGGACGACCAGCAGCAGCCCGCCGGCCAGCAGCACCGGCACCGCGACCAGCGGCACCATCAGGCCGAACCCGGCCAGCAGGCCGCCGACCACGGCCCCGGCGGTGATCGCGACGCCCTGCACCGCGCCGATCCCGGCCATCCCCTTGACCCGCTGGGTCTCGTCGGTGGTCACGTCGGCGATGTAGGCCTGCGCGGTGGGCGGCACGGCGGCGATCGCGGTGCCGAACGCGACCCCGCGCAGCAGCACGAACAGCGCGAACAGCCACGCCCCGGCCAGCACGCCGGTGATCCCCAGGTAGGCGACCAGCGCGAACAGCGCCATGGCGGTGGCGGCCAGCCCCATCGCCGCGATCAGCACCGGGCGGCTGCCCCACGACTGGGACCGGCGGCCCCACAGCTGGCTGGTGGTGACCACCATCAGCGCGGCGACGCTGATCGTCACGCCCACCTGCCACTCGGCGAGGCCCACCTCGCGGGACAGCGGCGCGATGATGGGGTTGAGCGTCATCTGGCCGAGGAAGGCCAGGAACACCGCGGCGAGCACCAGGGAGAGCTGGTGGGTCCGTCCGGTCACGGTCGGTCTCCCCCGTTGTCCGGTCGAGGGGCGAGTTCGCGTTCGATGCCGGCGAGCACCACGCGCAGCTTGCCGAGGAACCACTCGACGGGGTCGGCGCGGATCGCCGCCGACATGGCCGCGCGCACCGCCCGGCGCTCCTCGTCGGTGGCCGTGCCGGCACCGGCCGGCGCGGTGCCGGCGGTCCACAGCTCGTCCAGCCGGCCGCGCTGGTCCGCGGTGCCGCGCCCGGACGGGAGGGCGAGCAGCTCCACGCCCCGCCTGCTGTCCGCCGCCAGGTCGAAGACCAGGTCGAACGCGCGCACCGCGTCGTCGGGCGAGAACCCGGCGCGCAGCAGCACCGCGCCGACCTCGTCGGACAGCGCGACGACGGTCGGCGGCAGCACGCCCCGGGTCACCTCGACCACCGCGCCGGGGTGGGCCTCCCACGCCCGCCACGAGGCGAGCGCGTACCGCTCCAGCACCTCCCGCCACGTCCCGTCCGGGGACGGCCACGGGTGGCGGCGGACCGCCAGGTCCAGGCCCAGCCGGACCAGGTCGTCCCGGTTGGGGACGTGCCGGAACAGGGTGGCCTGGCCGATGCCCAGCCGGTCCGCGACGGCGGTGAAGGTCAGGTCGCGGAACCCGACCTCCAGCACGGCGGCGGCGATCGCCTCCCGCGTGACCTGCGGCGGCCGGCCGAGCCGGCGGCGGGTGACTCCTGGCACGGGCACGCTCCTCAGGTAAGCCTCACCTTATTTCGAGAGCGTACTATCAGAAGTACCCGGGCGGAAGGCGCCACCCGGGGGAGGCCGGGCCGGCGGTGACCCGCGCGGCCCCCGGCCGGACACCGGGGGCCGCGCGCGGATCAGCCGAGGACCACGTCGGAGCAGGTGTAGAACGCCTCGCCGCTGTCCGGCTTGTGGCGCTGCCAGATCGAGTAGACCAGGTGCCGGCCGGTGTGCCCGCCCGGGATCGTGGCGGCCAACTGGTACGCGCCGCCGGTGACCGGCGGGTTGTTCTGCTGGTAGAACGGCACGTCCTCCAGGTCGGACCACTTCAGCGGCTTGGTCGGGTCGTAGCCCGCCTTGGTGATGTACAGCTCGAACGTGCCGGGGTGCCGGGCGGTCGCCTTGTACGCGAAGGTGTACGCGCCACCGGCGGGCAGGGTGGTCGCCGGCCAGTCGGCGCGCGGCAGGTCGAGCCCCTTGTACTTGTCCCGGCCGGCGCTGCACAGCTTGCCGTCCGGGATGATCTTGCGGCTGTTGCCGTCGGCGTTGGGCTGGTTCACCTCGTCCCAGTCGTAGAGCGGCCAGCTCTCGCCGGCCGCAACCGCCGCCTTGCACGCGGCCGACTTCGGGTTCTCCGGTCCTTCGGTGAAACAGCGGTAGATGCGGCTCGCGGGGTTGCTCATCGAGCCGTGCGCGTACGCGGGCGCGACCACCACCGCGCCCAGCGTCAGGATCGCGCCGGTCAGGGCGGCCAGTACGGCGACGGGGCGTCGTAGCCTCATCACAGTCTCCACTTCCGCGGCGGCCTGGTGTTTACCGCAGAGGTCTAGACCATGGTGGGCTGACGGCGCACGGCGGCGGTACCCCCGATCGTGCGTCGTCGGTGAATGCCGAACAACCTCGCAGAGCGGACATTCGACGGTCGCGCCGACGACTCCACGTCACCTCGCCCCCGCGTCGACCACCGGAACGGCCGAAGACGTGCGGCCGTGGTTCCTCCCCGTCGGCGTCGGCGCCGACGGCCTCGGCGGAAGCGTTCCCGCCGACCGGTCAGAACTCGCCGCAGCACACGTGCGCGGACCACTCCGGCTCGTGCCACCAGTGGTCGTGGTCGTGCGCGGCGGACGCCGACGGCGGCAACGGTTCGGCGGTCGCGACCGCGTTCGCCCCGGCCCGCGCCGACCGGTACGGGGCCAGCAGGTCCGCCACGTCGTGCAGCACTCCCCCGACCATCACCCGGCGCACCGCGGCGGCGGCCCGGATGTCGGCCAGCGGGTCGCCCGCCACGAACGCCACGTCCGCGTGCGCGCCGGGCCGCAGGGTGCCGATCCGGCCGGACAACCCCAGCCACGCCGCCGGGTTGCGGGTCGCGGTGGTCAGCGCCTCCAGCGGGGTGAACCCGCCCGCCACCATCGCCCGCAGGTTCTGGTGGGTGGCGGTGGCGATGTAGTCCAGCGGCGCGTCCGTGCCGCAGATGACCAGCCCGCCGGCGCGGTGGATCCGCAGCACCATGTCCACCCAGCCCGCCAGGACGTCCTTCGACCACGGCGACGCGGGCGTGCCGGCCGCCGCCGCCTCGGCCACGTACCGCTCGTACTCCCACGGCGGGAACAACACGCGGGTGCGCTCGTCGTCCACAAGGGACTTGTCCTCGGCGTAGAGCGCGCGGGCGTGGAACAGGGTCGGGGTCACCGACATGCCCGACTTCACGAACAGGTCGACCACGTCCTGGTAGGTGCGGCCGGTGCGGCTGATGGTGTGCGAGTAGCCCAGCCGGTTGGTCGCGCCGACGTGCTCCATGCCGTCCATGCCGATGTTCGCCGCCGGGTACAGGTAGTGCGACGACAGCCGCAGCCCGCCCCGGTGCGCGGCCTCGACCGCGGCCCGCTGGAGTTCCACCGGCAGCCGGACGTAGGTCTTGATCATGTCGTAGTCGAGTTCCAGCGCCCGCTTCAACTCCAGGTCCAACTGCTCGCGCGAGAGCGTGGGCCGCATGAAGTTGTAGTAGACGCGGGACCCGTCGATCGCCTCGCCGGTGCCGTAGAACCTCGGCCCCACCAGGGTTTCGGCGGCGAGCGCCTCGCGGGTCTCCACCATCTGGTACGCCGGGTCGCCCGGCGACCGGGTGGTGGTGATGCCGTAGGCCAGCCACGCCCGGCCCTGCCGCGCGCCCCACTGCCGGCCGCGCAGGTGCCAGTGGTTGTGCGCGTCGATCAGACCGGGGATGGCGACCAGGTCGGCGGCGTCCACGACGTGGTCGCCGGCCGACGCGCGGTGCGGGCGGATCTCCCGCACCCGGCCGTCCTCCACGACGACGTCCACGTCGTGGCGCAGCCGGTCGGACTCGCCGTCCCACACCGCGCCCGCGTGCACGATCGTGCGGTCGGGCGCCTTCGGCCGCCGCCAGGTGAAGTCCAGCCGGATGGTGCGCGCCGGGCCGCCGGCCAGTCCGATCCGGCGCAGCTTGCCGTTGCACAGGTAGACCAGCGCGTCCGACCCGCTCCAGGACAGCGAGTCGGTGACCTCGGAGGTGACCTGGCGCGGGTCGCCGAGGAAGCGCCCCGCCGCGTCCACCGGCACCACCCAGGCGACGCTCTCCACCACGAACGCGAGGTGCCGGCCGTCCGGCGACCACACCGGCCCGTCGTCGCCCCGGGTCGCGATCGACCGGAACGGCATCGGCTCGGCGTAGCGCAGGTCGCCGCCGGCCAGGTCGACGGTCAGCACCTGGCTGGTGCCCTCGCGGAACCGGCGGGAGAACGGTTTCACGGCCGCGAGCGCGAGCACCCGGCCGTCCGCCGACCAGGTCGGCCGGCCCGGCATGAACAGGGTGGGCGTGACCTGCCGGCGGGTCCCGGCCGCCACGTCCAGCACCCACACCGCGCCGTCGTGGTCGACGTAGGCGATCCGGTTGCCGTCCGGCGCGAACCTCGGCGCGGTCTGCGCGCCCGGACCGGCGGGCAGCACCCGGTCCCGACCGGTGGCCAGGTCGCGCAGGTGCAGCGTCGGCACGCCGGTGCGGTCGCTGGAGTAGACGACCGACCGGCCGTCCGGCGCGAAGTCCGGGTCGGAGTCGAACCAGGTGCCGTCGGTGAGCCTGCGCGGCCGGCCGCCGAGCGCGGACACCAGGTGCACGGCGTTGAGCGCGCGGAACGCGATCGTGGAGCCGTCCGGCGAGACCACCGGCCCGGCGATGCCGAGCACGTCCCCGGAACCGGCCGGGTCGGGCCGCTGCCGCACCCGGGGGCGCTCGGCGACCGGGACGGTGGCGGTGAACGGGACGTCGGTGGTGGCCCCGTCGGCGGTGCGGCGGCGGATCCGGCCGTTCGCGGTGTAGAGCGCGGCGCCGCCGGTCCACGTGGCGGCGAAGCCGAACACGTCCTCGCCCGCGGTGAGTTCCCGGCCGGCGTGCACCAGGTCCGCCCGACCGCCCCGGACCAGCGTGTAGGACGGCGCGCCGTCGGGGCCGAAGGCCGCCCCGTACACCCGGCCGTCGGCGGGCGCGGTGACCACGCGGACCCGTTCGCCGGTCGCGACCGTCACCACGTCGACGGCGGTTTCGTTGGCGGTGAACACGATCCGCGCGCCGTCGGGCGACCAGCGCGGCGCGGCGGCGTCGTCCGGCGGTCCGGTGACCGAGGCGATCGCGCCGGACCCGACGTCCAGCGTCCAGACCCCGTAGTGGCCGCCCCGGTCGCTGGTGAACGCGATCCGCCAGCCGTCCGGGGAGAACACCGGCTCGCGGTGGTCGAACCGACCGGAGGTGAGCCGCCGGGGCTCGCCGCCGGCGACGTCGACCCGGTACAGGTGGAAGTTGCCGTCCCGGTAGGACTGGAAGACCAGCGAGCGGCCGTCCGGCGCCCACGAGGGCAGCGTGGCGTCCTGGAGGTCCCCGGTCAGCCTGCGCGCCGAGCCGCCGGCGGCCGGCAGCACCCAGATCGCGGCCACCAGGTCGGTGGCCAGCCACCTGCCGTCCGGCGACGCGGCCACCGAGATGTTCGTGCCCTCGCGCAGCACGACCGACCGGCCGGCCGCGACCGCCTCGGCGTCGGCGGGCGCCGCCTCGGCGGACCCGACCGCCGCGCCCGTCACCCCCAGCACGGCGGCCACCTGGCCGGTGCGCACGAGCAGATCCCGTCGCGTCAAATCCTGCGGTGCCATCGCTCCCCCAAACGCGGCTCGGTACGACCTCCACCACACAGTGCCAGTCACCGCGTGGCGCGAGATGCGCCGTTCGGCCGCATACCCGTTCACCCGGCGCACACACCTTGGCACGCTCCGCCACCGGACGCCTCCGCGCCCCGACGGGTCCCGCTCCGCCGTCCGGCGCGCGTCGACTTCGCCTCGCGCGGCAGGGGCTCTAGGGTGACGGCGTCATGGCATCGAACTGGACCACGGCGGCAGCCCTGGCGCACCGGCTCCGCCGCAACCACCTGGCCACGCCGTCCGCGGCCGGGCCCGCCACCGTGACCGGCGACGTGTGCGCGTTCCAGGCGCAGGCCCCGCTGGCCGCCGAGCTGGGGCTGGCCGTGCGCTCGGCGCGCCTGGGCCGCGAGGCGTTCCAGGCGCTGGTCGAGGACCGCACGCTGGTCCGCACGTACGCCATGCGCGGCACGGCCCACCTGCTGGCCGGCCGGGACCTGGGCCTCTACCTGGCCGCCGTGCGCAAGGCGACCCCGGTGACCGCGTCGGACGTCGAGCGCAGGCTGCTCGCCGCCGCCACCGAGGCGCTCGCCGGCGGGCCGCTCGTGCGCGCCGAACTCGTGGCCCGGCTCAAGGACCTCAGCGGGGTCACCGAGCTGGACGAGACGCTGACCGAGTTCTCGGTGCTCGCCGCGCACGCGGGCGTGCTCGCGTTCGGGCCGCAGCAGGACGGCAAGGAGACCTTCGTCCGGGTGACCCCCGACGAGGTGGACGAGGACGCGGCGCTGCACGAGGTCGTGCGCCGGTACGTGCGCAACTACGGCCCGGTGGCCCCGCGCGACCTGTCCCGCTGGCTGGGCGTGACCATCCCCGCCGCGCACGACCTGCTGCACGCGCAGGACACCGTCGACGTGCTCAACGGCTCGCACGTGCTGGCCGAGGACGCCGACACCCGGCCGGAACCGGTCACCGGGGCGTGGCTGCTCCCCCGCTACGACGCCTGGGTGCTGGGTTCGGGCCAGCGCGAGTCCGTCGTGCCGGACGAGGTGAAGCCGCTGCTGCGCCGCCACCACGCCGGGCGCACCGAGGGCGCGGCGGGCGTGCAGGTGGTGCTGGTCGACGGCGTCGTGCACGGCACCTGGCGCGGCACCCTCACCCACCGCACGCTGACCGTCGAACTCGACCTGCTGACCACGCTGGCCCACGCGCACCGCGAGTCGCTGGACCGCGCGGCGCGGCGGCTGGCCGCGCACCACGGCGCGGAACTGCGGCTGTCCGCGAACTGACCTCGTTGGGGTGAACAGGCGATCTCGTTCGGGCGGGCCCGGCGGGGCCCGCCGATACTGGCGGTCCAGGGGCCGCGCGGCCCGCCACGAGACGGGGGACGCCGGCCGGCCATGGACGCACTGATCATCTCGCTGGAACTGCTCGTGGTGCTCGGCGCGATCGTGATGGGCACGCGGTCCAGCGGCGTGGCGCTGGGCCTGTGGGGCGGGCTCGGCGTCGGCGTGCTGGTGTTCGTGTTCGGCGAGCCCGCCGGCACGCCGCCCGTGGACGCGCTGCTGATCGTGCTGTCGGTGGTGCTCGCCGCGTCGATGATGCAGGTCGCGGGCGGGATCGACTGGATGGTGCGGATCGCCGCCCGGGTGATCTCCCGCTACCCCAGGCAGATCACGCTCATCGCGCCGCTGGTGACGTTCCTGTTCTCGGTCGGCGCGGGCACCTCGAACATCCTCTACCCGCTGCTGCCGGTGATCAGCGACGTCGCCTACCGCAACGGCGAACGCCCGTCGCGCCCGCTGTCGCTGTCGGTGGTGGCCACGGGGGTCGCGCTGGCGTGCAGCCCGGTCAGCGCGGCGATGGCCGCCATGGTCACGCTGACCGACGTGGACCCCTACCGGTTCGAGCTGATCGACATCGTGAAGGTGACGCTGCCCGCCGCCGTGCTCGGCATCATCGCGTCGTTCTTCGTGGTGCGGCGGCTGGGCAAGGACATCGCCGACGACCCGGAGATCCAGGCCAAGGTGGCCTCCGGCGAACTGCCGCCCGCCTCGCCCGGCTCCACCCGGGGCCTGCCCGAGGCGACCCCGGTCGGCCGCAACGCGGCGCTGGTGTTCCTGCTGGGCGTGCTGGTGATCGTGGTGCTGGGGCTGTTCAAGGACCTGCGGCCGCAGGACGCGCGCGGGGCCGAGCTGAGCATGACCCCGATCATCGAGATGGTGATGTTCGCGGTCGGCACGGTCATCCTGCTCATCGCCCGGCCGAAGGTCGCCGACGTGCCGATGGCCAGCGTGTTCCGCGCCGGCATGGTGTCCGCGATCGCGCTGTTCGGCCTGGCGTGGCTGACCGACACGTTCATCTCCGCGCACCAGGCGCTCGTGGTGGACACGGTCGGCCGCTGGGTGGACGCCGCGCCGTGGATCTTCGCGCTGGGCGTGTTCCTGGTGTGCGTGGCGACCACCAGCCAGTCCACCGCGACCCGGACGATCGTGCCGATCGGCCTGGCCGCCGGGCTCGCGCCGGGCATGCTCGCCGGCATGTGGGGCGGCGCGTTCGCGGGCATCTACGTGCTGCCCACCAACGGTTCGCAGATCGCCGCCGCGAACTTCGACGAGACCGGCAGCACCAAGCTCGGCAGCAAGCTGGTCGACCACTCGTTCTTCGTGCCGGCCGTGGTGCTGGCCGTGACCACGGCCGTGTTCGGTGCCCTGATCGGGCTGCTGATCGGGGGCTGACCCCGGAGATCGGAGGGCCATGTCCGCCCCGGTGCTCATCCCGCGCGGGACCCGGTTCACCGCCGAGGACATCACGTTCTACGCCGACCGCGACCGGCGCTCCCCGGCCGACGCGCTGGCCGACGCCGACCTGGTGGTCAGCTGCCCGCACGCCGGGGCCGCCGTCCCGGAGGAACTGGCCGGGTTCCTGTCCCCCGCGCTGACCCGACGCCTCCAGTACGACTTCACCGACTGCACGACCGCGCCCGTCGTGCGGCGGTGGGCCGAGCTGGACCCGAGGATCGTGTACGTGGAGAACCCGCACCCCCGGCTGGTCCGCGACCCGAACCGGGCCCGGCCCGACGACCTCGCGGCCGGGCTGCGCGAGGCGTTCGACCGGGTGCGGGCGGCGGGGCCGGGCAACCGGGTCGACCTGTCCGGGTGCGACGCCGTGCGGCCGGTGACGTTCTCCTTCATGCCGATCTTCACCGGCCGGTCCGACGCCGACGCCGAGGCGCTGGCCGAGGTGGTGGCGCAGGTCGCGGCGGTCGGCGTGGACGTCTACGAGCGGACCCGGGACGACCTGGTGGCGCGGGCGGGCGACGGCGTGACGTTCCTGTCGTTCCACGACACCATGAACCACACCACGCGGCCGGACGGCGCGGTGGCCGTGCCGCGTCCCGAAGCCGACCGCCTGCCGCCGGTCGTCGCGCTGTCCAACCGGGGCGACGCGCGCGGCGAACGGCGGGGCGACCACACCGTCACCATGCGGCCCGACCTCCTCCGCGCGCTGGCCGACGCCCACCGGGTCGGGTTCGCCGCCCGGCCCGACGACGTCGCGCTCAACCAGCCCTACCTGGGCAGCAACGAGATCACCCACACCAGCGCGCGGTTCCCGGGCGTCGAGGCGGTGCAGGCGGAGTTCCGCCGCGAGTACCTGCTGGGCCCGGCGGGCGCCGCGCACCTGATGTCGCCCGGCGCGGACTGGCCGGCCCCCGACCCGGCCCGGGTGACCGAACTCGCCTTGGCGTGCAAGGCGAGCTGGGACCACTACCGCGAGAACCGGTAGCCCGGGAGGGGTCGGTCGCGGGCGTCTCGAAGCAGGTGTCGGGCGGCGACCGGGGTTCGCCCGTTCGGACGCACCGGCCCTCGCCGGTCCACTGTGGACGGCCCCGGCTCACCACCGCTCGGCGAGCGTCGTGAGGTAGCGGCGGAAGGCGCGCGCGTCCTTGGCCGGCAGGGCGTGCGCGGCGATGGTCAGGATGTGGCGGACTTCCTCCGGGTCCGGGCAGCACTGCAAGACGCCGCACCCGCCCTGCGCGGGCTCCCACAGCCGGTGGGCCGGGTCGCGGAGGAGCCGTTCCCAGCCGAGCAGCGCGTCCAGGACGGCCGCCGGCCACAGCCTGGTGCGTTCGATGCCGGCGATGACCGAGATTCCCCTCGCGGAGAGGCGAACGGGGAGCCGGACCGGGCCGCCGGGCCCGGGGCTGTGCGCGCGGACGCGGCTCGGCGGTCTACGCGCCATCGCCCTTTCGAGTGGTCGACATGGTGGCGATCATGGCACACGCGCGGGTGGTGAGGCGAGCGGTTCAGGACTCGTCGGCGAAGGAGAGCCCTCGGGCGGCCAGTTCCTCGCGCAGGATCGTGATCCCCTTGCGGCCCATCCCGTGGATCTTGAGCAGTTCCCTCGCGGTGGTCCCGGTCAGCTGCTCGTAGCGGGTGTAGCCGTGCAGGGACAGCACGCGCCGGGCGACCTTCCCGATCCGGTGCGGGAACTCGGTCTCCGGATCCTCCTCGGCGGCCACGCCCCCTCCTCTCCACGACCGGCCCGAACCGTAGCACCGGGCGCCGGTCCGGGTCAGGGGTAGCGGATGGCGACGTCCATCAGGCTGTGGCCGGGCGTGGACGGGTCGAACGTGTCGAGGTTGGCGAACACCGTGACCGACGTCCTCGTGCCGGGGTGGATGCCGTTGTAGGTGCGGAAGCCCGGCAACCGGCCGTTGTGCTCGATGACCATGTCCTTGCCCTCCCGCCAGGTCTGCACGCCGTAGCCGTAGTGCGCGCTCTTGCCCGGGATCTGCACGGACGGCGCGAGCACCAGGTCCCGGGACGCCGGGGTCAGCAGCGGCGGGGTGCCGGTGAGCAGGAAGGTGTTCCAGCGGGCCAGGTCGGCGGTCGTGGCGTACAGCGCGCCGCCGGCCTGGAGTTCGTCGTCCACCGACGGCCCCGGGGTGCTCGGCGCGAGGTAGCCGACCGCGCGGGTGGTCGGGTCGGCGGCGGGCCAGTCGATGCCGGAGTCGCCCATGCCCAGCGGGTCGAGCAGGCCCGCGCGCAGGAACGCGGCGTACGTCCCGCCGGTCGCGTGCTCGATCACCGCCCCCAGCACGTCGTAGCCGGCGTTGCTGTACGCCCACGTGCCGGCCGCGCTCAGCGGTCGGGCCAGCACCCTGGCCGCGAGTTCGGCGTGCGTCGGCTTCGAGGCGAGCAGCGCCGCCAACTCCGCCGGGGTGTCGGTGACGTCCGGGACCACGCCCGCCGTGTGCGTGATCAACTGTTCCAGGGTGACCGCGGACCACGACGGCGGGCAGGACGACAGGTGCGCGCACGCCGCGTCGGTCACCTTGAGCACCCCCTGCTCCTGGAGCAGCAGGATGGCGACCGCGGTGAACTGCTTGGTCACCGAGGCGACGCGGAACCGGGTGGTGGGGGTGTTGAGCCGGCCGGTGGCGACGTCGGCGGCCCCGTACGCGCGCGAGAGCAGCACCCGGCCGTCCCGGCGGACCTCGACCACGCCCCGGAAGCCCTGGCGCTCCAGCGGCCCGACGGTCTGCTCCAGCCGGGCCACGACGTCCGGCCCGGTGGAGGTCGGCGCGGGCGGCGTGGAGTCCCCGCCGCAGCCGGCCACGAGCGCCGCGCCGCACAGCGCGGCGCACAGGGCGGCCACCACGCGCGTTCCGATCATCTGTCCCCCTCGGGAGTCCCCTGGCAGGCAGACATTCTCTCCCGGCCGCGCGGCCGGCGACGCCGGCGAACGGAGCAAGCGCCGCCGTCGTCCACGGTGGACTTCCGCACCGCGTTTCCGCAGCAAGAACTGCGTTATGGCCAGGTGCTATATGGCCGGCCGGGGTCGGTGGCGTTACCTTCGGGACAGATCGACTCGACCGCCGCAACCGCCACGGCGCCGGGCCGGTGTCCGGGCAGCAGGCGTCCGCGCGGCAGTGTTCGCGGACGCGTCGAACGAAGGAGCTTCCGTTGTTCCGAGCGAAACTTGTGGCGGCGATCTTCGGGGTGGTCGCCGCGATCACCCTGGTCGGCACGCCGGCCGCCGTCTCCGCACCCCGCGACGCGCACCCGCTCGCGGTGCGCACCATCTACTACGAGTCGAGCCGGGCGGCCGAACTCGCGCCGCTGGTCGACCAGGCCGCGCAGATCTGGAACACCGGGGTGAGCAGCGTGAAGCTGGTCAAGGGCACCGGCGGGGTCACGGTGTCCACCGCGCAGAACGGCGCGGCGCCCGGCATGGCGAGCTGCGTCGGGTGCACCCGGGGGACGATCACCTTCTACCGCAACCAGATCAAGTCCTCGGGCGCGGGCCCGCTGCGGGTGGTCGTGCACGAGTTCGGGCACATCCTGGGCCTGAACCACCCGTCGGACATCGGCAACTGCGACAAGGTGATGGCCGGCGGCCGGTGCGACAACCCGCAGCCGAACGCGCAGGAACTCGCCGCGGTCCAGCGGTTCTGGGCGTCGCGCGGCCTGGCACCGGTCCCCGGTGACCGGCCCGACGACAGCACCGTCTTCGACGCTGCGGCGTTGACCGGCGTGTAGCCGAGCACGTGACGGGGCCGGCGCGCACAGCCAGTGCGCACCGGCCCTTTTTTCGGGCGACACCGCGCGACGCGCGAGCTAACCTGGGAGCCATGTCAACGCCCCGAGTCTCCTAGCTCAGGACCCGCTTCCCCACCAGAAGTGTGTCTCCAAGCCGACTCCGGAGCGTTGCCCCGTGATCTCCGCACGTGGTCTCGTGCTGCGCGCAGGCGCCCGCCTGCTGCTGTCCGACCTCTCCTTCACCATCTCCCCCGGCGACCGCGTCGGCCTCGTCGGCCGCAACGGCGCGGGCAAGACGACCCTGCTCACCGCGCTGGCCGGGCAGTCCAGGCCCGCCGCCGGCACGATCAGCGGCACCGGTTCGACCGGCTACCTGCCGCAGGACGCCCGCGCGGCCGACCAGTCGGCGACGGTCACCGACCGCGTCCTGTCCGCGCGCGGCCTGGACGCGGCGCTGCGCGACCTGCGTGCGGCGACCTCGGCGATGGCCGACCCGGCCGGTCCGCTCGACCGGGCGATGGACGCCTACTCCCGTGCGGAGGCCGCGTTCCTGGCCGGTGGCGGCTACTCGGCGCAAGCCGAGGCGGCCCGGGTCGCGGCCGGGCTCGGCCTGCCCTCCAGGGTGTTGGACCAATCGCTGGGCACGCTGTCCGGCGGTCAGCGGCGGCGGGTGGAACTCGCCCGCATCCTGTTCGGCGGCCACGACGGCGTGCTGCTGCTCGACGAGCCGACCAACCACCTCGACGCCGACTCGGTGGCGTGGCTGCGGGGTTTCCTGCGCGGGCACGCGGGCGGCCTGGTCGTGATCAGCCACGACACCGACCTGCTGGCCGAGGTGGTCAACCGGGTGTTCCACATCGACCCGCAGCGCACCACGATCGACGTGCACAACACCGGGTGGGCCGCCTACCTGGCGCAACGCGACGCCGACGAGCGCCGCCGCACCAGGGAGCGGGCCAACGCCGAGCGCAAGGCGTCCGCGCTGCACGCCCAGGCCGACCGGATGCGGGCGCGGGTGGCCACCGCCGTCGCCGCGCGCAACATGGTCCGCCGCGCCGACCGGATGCTCGCCGACCTGGAGCCCGTGCGCCGCGCGGACAAGGTCGCCCGGATCCGGCTGCCGGAGCCCGCGCCGTGCGGTCGGACCCCGCTCGGCGCGGTCGGCCTGACCAAGTCCTACGGCGACCACGACGTGCTGCGCGGCGTGGACCTCGCGGTGGAGCGGGGCAGCCGGCTGGTGGTGCTCGGCTTCAACGGGGCCGGCAAGACGACCCTGCTGCGGATCCTGGCCGGGCGCGACCGGCCCGACGCCGGGCGCGTGGTGCCCGGTCACGGCCTGGTCCTGGGCTACTTCGCCCAGGAGCACGACACGCTGGACCCGGAGCGCACGGTCCGCCGGAACCTGTCCGCCGCCGCGCCGCACCTGGCCGACGACGAGGTCCGGCACGTGCTGGGCGCGTTCCTGTTCACCGGTCGCGACGTGGACAAGCCCGCCGGGGTGCTGTCCGGCGGCGAGAAGACCCGGCTGGCGCTGGCCGGCCTGGTCCACTCCGGGGCGAACGTGCTGCTGCTCGACGAGCCGACAAACAACCTCGACCCGGCGTCGCGGGCCGAGGTGCTCGCGGCGATCGACGGCTACCCCGGCGCGATCGTCATGGTCACCCACGACGTGGCCGCGATCGACGCCCTGCGGCCGGGCCGGGTGCTCCTGCTGCCCGACGGCGAGCAGGACGTGTGGGACGAGCGGTACCGGGACCTCGTCGCGCTCGCCTGACCGGGCTGCCGCCCAACCCGGCCGAAACCGGACCGACGGCACCGGCCGGACACTTGGCGCACCGCCGACATCGCGACAGCTACCTGCGCAAATCGTCGGCGGTGCGCCGAGTGTTCACCGGCCGGTCCCCGACACGTCGCCGCCCGGCCACGCCCGCAACTCGTGCGCGGCGGCTAATAGCCGTCGTCCAGAGCAACGTGGAGGGTGGTCGCAGTGAGGATCGGAAGACGGCGGTTGGTCGCGATCGGGGCACTGGGCGCGGCCGTGCTGGTAGGCACGCCCGTGCTGGCCGCGACGGGCCAGTCGGACCAGGAGCGCACCACCGCGTCGTCCGGCGACCGCACGCAGGACGTGCGCTCGGCGATCCGGGGCGGCAAGGCGCGCAACGTCATCCTGTTCATCGGTGACGGCATGGGCGACTCGGAGATCACCATCGCCCGCAACTACGCCAAGGGCGCGGCGGGCAGGCTCAACCTGGACACGCTCCCGCTGACCGGGGCGTACACCACGTACGCGGTGGCGAAGGGCGACCCGACCAAGCCGGACTACGTGACCGACTCGGCCGCGTCGGGCACCGGCTGGGCGACCGGCACCAAGACCTACAACGGCGCGATCTCCGTGGACGCCGCCGGCAAGCCGGTGCCGACCATCCTGGAACTGGCCAAGCGCAACGGTTTCCGGACCGGCGACGTGACCACGGCCGAGGTGCAGGACGCCACGCCCGCCGTGCTCGGCGCGCACGTGGTCAACCGCGACTGCAAGGGCCCGGACGAGACCAGCGCCAAGTGCGCGGTCAACGCCAAGGAGAACGGCGGCGCGGGCTCGATCTCCGAGCAGCTCGTGCAGACCCGGCCGGACGTCCTGCTCGGCGGCGGCGCGAAGTACTTCGGCCAGACCGTGAAGTCCGGTCCGTTCGCCGGCCGCAAGGTGCTCGACCAGGCGACCGCGGCGGGCTACCAGGTCGCGACCGACGCGGCGGGCCTGCAGCGGGTGCGCGGCGACAAGCCCGTGCTGGGCCTGTTCGCCGAGACCAACCTGGAAGTCCAGTGGAGCGGCCCGGCGGCCAAGGTCGGCGGCACCGCGCCCGCCACGTGCGCGCCGAACCCCGCGCTGCCGGCCACGCAGCCCAAGCTCGCGGACCTGACCCGCAAGGCCATCTCGCTGCTGGACCGGACCGACCACCGCTCCGGCAAGGGCTTCTTCCTCCAGGTCGAGGGCGCGAGCATCGACAAGCAGGACCACGCGGCCAACCCGTGCGGCCAGATCGGCGAGACGGTCGGGTTCGACGACGCGGTGTCGGTCGGCCAGGCGTACGCCCGCGTGCACCCGGACACCCTGGTCATCGTGACCGCAGACCACGGGCACACCAGCCAGATCATCCCCAACGAGGCCAAGAGCCCGGGTCAGACCGCGACGCTGATCACGCACGACAACGTGCCGATGACGATCAACTACGCGACCAACACGCCCGGCCAGTCGCAGGAGCACACCGGCACCCAGGTCCGCATCGCGGGCCGCGGGCCGCAGGCGGCCAACGTGGTCGGCGTGACCGACCAGACCGACCTGTTCCACACCCTCGGCCGCGCGCTCGGCATCCGCTAGCGCGCACCGCGCCCGGACGCCCGACCCGGAACCGGCCCGGCCTCCGCGCGGAGGCCGGGCCGTGGTGCTTCCCGGGGTCCGAGGTCACCGGCCCGGGGTCACGGGTTGCGTTGCAGGCCGATGACGTTGAGCAGCAGGCGGGTGATGGTGAGCGCGGTGGTCCGCGCGATGTCCTTGGCGGGCTGGAACTCGGTGAACACGCACGCGGCGATCTTGCGCTCGCGGGCGAGCCCGGCCACCAAGGTCCGGATCTGCGGGTAGGTCAGGCCGCCGGGCTCCGGCCAGCCGACGCCGGGCGCGATGGCCGGGTCGAGCCCGTCGCAGTCCACCGTGACCACCCAGCGGCGGTCGCGCGGCAGGTCGGCCAGCACCGCCGCCGCGCCGCGCTCGTGCAGGTCCCACGCCGTGACCAGGTGGTTGCCGGCGGCGCGGGCGTCGGCCAGGTCGGCGGGCCGGGCGCTGCCGACCGACCGCAGGCCCACCTGCACGACCCGGTCGACGCAGGCCAGCTCCCGGATCCGGCGGATCGGGCTGGAGTAGCCCCGGGTCACGCCGGCCACCTCGGCGCGGTAGTCCAGGTGCGCGTCCACGTGCAGCACGTGCACCCGCTCCACCCCCTCGAACCCGCCGACCACGATCGGCGGGACCGCGTCGAGGCCGCCGACCACCAGCGGCACCACGCCGCCGCGCACCAGCCGGCCGACCACCGACAGGCCCCGGTCCCAGATCTCGTCGGGCGCCCGGACGTCGCCGACGACGTCGCCGCAGTCGGTCACCGGCGGCTCGCCGGGCGCGAACAGCGGGCCGTCCAGGTCGAAGTCGTGGTGCCCGGCGATCAGCCGGTACTCCATGAGGTGCGCGACTTCGCGGACCGCGTCCGGGGCGTCGGCGCAGACGTGCAGGTCGGCGGGAGCGTAGGGCGGGCCGTACGGGATGCCGAGGAAGGCGTACGGGGTGCGCACCCGCCTCGGGTCCAGCTCGACCGGGACGTCGAGGAAGGGTTTTCCGGGCGCTTGCAGGAACATCACGGGCCTCCGGCCGCAGCGCACCCATCGGGGAGGACAGGAGACCCGCGACCACCGCCGTGGCGCCGGGCGAGCCTACGAGCGGCCGGCCGCGACCGTCAACCGCGCCGGTAGCCGGGGTGCACGCCGGGCACGAGCCCCTGCTGGTCGGCGACCAGCCGCAGCAGCGCGGTGAACCGCTCGCGCTGGTCGGCGTCGAGAGCCGCGCAGATGTCGTCCTCGTGGGCGGTCGCGGTCTGCCGCAGCCGGCCCATCAGGGCGGTCGCCCCCTCGGTCAGGTGCAGCTCGTAGTTGCGCCGGTCGTCGGTGCTGCGGCGGCGTTCCACCAGTCCCGCGCGGTCCAGCGGGTCGATCATCGCGGTCACCCGGCTGGGCACCACGCCCAGGTCCTCGGCCAGCGAGCGCTGGCTGCGCCCCGGCTGCGCGGCGATCATCCGCAGCAGCCCGACGTCGGCCGGGGTCAGCCCGAGGTCGGCGATCCGCTCGGCGAACCGGTTCGCCGCGTGCGCGCCGAGCTGGGCGAGCAGGAACGCGGCTCCGGGCTGTTTGCGCGACGCGGTCACGACGCCTACTGTACGCCAGAGAGAACCATTCACCTCTATGAACGATTCACTGGGGAGAAGCGATGGACGAGGACTTGACGGGACAGGTGGCCCTGCTCACCGGGGGTTCCGGGAGCATCGGCGCGGCGACCTGCCGGGCGTTGGCCGCGCGCGGCGTGCGGGTGGCCGTCAACGGGCGGGACCCGGCCGCCGTCGACCGGGTGGTGGCGGCGATCACCGCCGACGGCGGGCAGGCGCTCGGCGTGCCCGGCGACGTCACCGACGAGGACGTGGTGGCCGGGCTGCGGGAGAGCGTGGAGCGGGCGTGGGGGCCGGTGCGGATCCTCGCGCCGTTCGCGGGCGGCCAGGGCGCTCCGGTGCCGACCGCCGAGCTGACGCCGGCGCGCTGGCGGGAGGTGCTCGACGCCGACCTGACCTCCACCTTCCTCACCGTGCACGAGTTCCTGCCGGGCATGGTCGAGCGGCGCGCCGGGACGGTCGTGCTGATGTCGTCCACGGCGGGGCGCGTGCCGGGCGGGGCGAACGCGGCGTACGCGGCGGCGAAGGCGGGCGTGGTGATGTTCGCCCGGCACCTGGCCGCCGAGGTCGGCCGGCACGGCGTGCGGGTCAACTGCCTCGCGCCGTCGGCCGTGCTCAACGACCGGATGCGGGCGAACCTGGACCCCGAGCGGCTGCGCGGGCTGGCCGGGACGTTCCCGCTGGGGCGCGTCGGCGAGCCCGACGACGTGGCGCAGGCGGTGCTGTACTTGGCGTCGGCGTCGTGGGTCAGCGGCGTGACGCTGGACCTGACCGGCGGGCGGGTGGTCGCGTGAGCGCCGAGGTCCGCCGCCCGCTGTCGCCCGGCGTGCCCGGGGTCGCGTTCGCGGTGCTGTTCCTGGCCGGGCTGGTGCTGAGCATCGTGGTGGCGGGCGGCGTGCCGTTCCCGTCGCCGTTCGGGCCGGAGGCCGACATCCTGGCCTACTTCCGCGACCGGCAGGACGCGGTGCGGGTCGCCGCGCTGCTCCAACTCGCCGCGGTGGTCCCGCTGGCGCTGTACACGTCGGCGGTCACCGGCCGGGTCCGGGGGTACGCCGCGGCGGTGGGCGGCGGGCTGGCGGCGGCGTTCCTGGCGGTGTCGGCGCTGGTGAGCTGGGTGCTGTCGCGGCCGGAGGTGGTCGGCGACGCGGTGGTCGTCCGGGCGCTGCACGACCTGTCGTTCATCACCGGCGGGCCGGGGCACGTCGTGCCGCTGGGCCTGCTGGTCGCGGGCATCGCCACGGGCGCGCGGCTGCCCCGGTGGCTGCGGACGGCCGGGCTGGCCATCGCCACCGCGGCGGGCCTGTCGCTGTTCACGCTGCTGCTGCCCGAGGCGGCCTACCTGCTGCCGATCGCCCGGTTCACCGGCCTGGTCTGGCTGGTGGCCGTCGGATTCCTGCTGTCCCGCAACGATCGCGACGAACGGAGCACCACCTCGTGAACGGCATCGAACGACTCGTCCGCTTCCAGCGCCCGGAGCGGTCGCTGCCCTACCTGGCCGGCGCCGACGACGCGCGGATCGCCGCGGTGTTCGGGCTGGACGCCGACGCGTACCGGGGCGTGCTGGCGGACCTGGAGGAGCAGGCCCGTGCGGCGGCGCGATCCCTGCTGGCCCGACCGGAGTTCGCCGAGGCCGTCGACCGCGTCCCGTTCGAGGGGGTCGTGGTCGCGGTCGGCGAGAGCACCACGGCCGACCGGTTGTCGTGGTTCGAGATCCTGCGGCACGTGCTGGCGCTGCGCGGCTCGGACTCGGCGATGCTGGTCAACCTGGCCGTGTCCGGGCACACCACGTCGCAGTCGTTGACGCAGTTGCCCGCGCTGGCGTTCCAGCGGCCGGACCTGGTGCTGTGCATGACGGGGGCGAACGACGCGCAGCGGCTGCGCGCGGACGGGCCGACGCTGGTGAGCATCGAGGAGACCACGCGCAACCTCGCGGCGCTGCGGGACCTGGCCGGGGTGGCGCGCTGGACGTGGCTGACACCGTCCACTGTGGACGAGCGGCGGATCGGCGAGTTCGTCCACTTCCGCCGGGCGGGCATCTCGTGGACCACCGAGGACATCGACGCCGTGGCGGAGGCGATGCACCGCCGGCCGGAGCCGACCGTCGACACGCGGGCGGCGACGACGGGCGCGGACCACCACCTGGACGACGGCGTCCACCTGAGCGTGGAGGGCCAGAGCGCCGTGCTGACCACCCTGGTCCACGCCCTCGCCGAAACCCCGCCGACTCCGCGGGCGTAGCGCACCCGCGCCACCGAAGGTCAGCGCGTGCTCCCCCGGGCGAACCACGCCCCGGCGGCGGCGCACAGGACAGCGGCCAGGAGGAACGCGCCGGCCGGGTTCGTCAGGGCGACCAGGCTGCCCATCGTCGCGACGCCCAGGCCGGCGCCCGCCTGGCGCACGGCGTTCAGCAGGCCCCCGGCCGACCCCGCCATCCCCGGCGGGGCGGCCTGGACGGTCGCGGCCACCACGGCGGGCAGCACGAACGACACCCCGAAACCCACCAGGAGCAGCCCCGGCAGGTAGGGCAGCACCTCGCCGGCGGCACCCGCCAGGGCCGCTGCCCCGGCGGCCACCAGCGCCAGGCCCAGCACCACGGGCGGCCGAGGGCCGAACCGCACGACGAGTCGGCCGGTGAACGGGGGGTTCAGCACGAACGGCAGCGTCAGCGGCAGGAACGACAACCCGGTCGCCAGGGCGCTCGACCCGCCGTTCTCCCGGAACAGCAGCGGGAGCACGAACAAGCACCCGTTGAGCGCGAAGGTCACCGCCGCCCCGGCCGCCAGCGACGCCCGCACCCGCCGGTCCCCCACCAGTTCCCGCCCGATCACCGGCACCCGGCTGTGCCGTTGCACCACCACGAACACCGACGACGCCGCCACGGCCCCGACACCCGACACCGCCGCGTGCACCCACGAATCCGACAACGCCACCAACGCGTCGGTCGCCAACGCCAACACCACGCACGCCACCGCCTGCGCGCCCCAGTCGATCCGCCGATCCCCACGCGCACAACGAACCCGCCCCGCCGTCAACGCCGACACCACCACCGAAATCGGCACGTTCACCAGGAACACCGCCCGCCACCCGGCCAGGTCGACCAACCCGCCCCCGATCACCGGGCCGGCCGCCACCGCCGACCCGCTGATCGCCGCCCACGCCGCCACGGCCCGTGCGCGTTGCGCGCCCGACGGGTACAACTCGGCGATCAGCGCCAAGGACGACGGGACGCACGCCGCGCCCGCCACCCCGAGCAACGCCCGCAACCCGACCAGCACGCCCACCGAAGGCGCGAGCGCGCACAACGCCGAGACGATCCCGAACCCGGCGACCCCGAACCCGAACACCCGGTGCGCGCCGTACCGGTCCGCGACCGCCCCGGCCGACAACAACAACGCGCCGAACACCACCCCGTACCCGGTCGTCACCCATTGCAGCCCGGCCACCGACGTGCCCAGGGAAGCCGCGAGATCCGGTTCGGCGACCGACAGGACGGTCATGTCCAGCAACACCATGAAATAGCCGAGCGAAACGCCGAAAAGCACCGCACCGCGGGAAGAAGTCACCCGTCACACCCTGCGGACCGCCCGCCCGCGCCTCCACCGGCCGACCCGCACGCGCATTCGGAAATTCCGCACACCCCGCGCGGGTTGACCAGGAGCATGGAACTGCGCCAGCTGCGAACCTTCCAGGCCGTCGCCCGCCACCACACGGTCACCGATGCCGCCAACGCGCTCGCCCTGGCACCGTCGAGCGTGTCCGAGCAGATCCGCACCCTCGAACGCTCCCTGGGCGTGCCGCTGTTCGACCGCTCGCCGCGCGGGATGCGGCTCACCGTCGCGGGCGAACGCCTGGTGGGCTGGGCCCAGCGGCTGCTCGACCAGGCCGACCAGGCCCGCCGCGAGGTGACCGGCCACGCGGTGCGCCTGGGCGCGCTGGAAACGGTCGCCGCCACGCACGTGCCCCGGGTGCTGTCCCGGCTCGCCGAGCGCCGCCCGGACGCCCGGGTCGAGGTGCGCTCGTCGGTGAGCCGCGACGAACTGCTGGCCGACGTCGTGGCGGGCCGGCTGGAGGCCGCGCTGCTGCTGGACACCGGGCGAGAGCTGGGCGAGCTGGGGTTCGCGTCGCCGGAGCTGGCGTTCCTGGACGTCGAACCGGTCCCGCTGGTGCTGGTCGCCGCCCCCGGCCACCGGCTGCACGGCCGCCCGCTCGCCCCCGCCGACCTGGCGGGCGAACGGCTCCTGGTGAACGCGCCGGGCTGCTCGTTCCTGATGGCCGCCGACCGGGTCCTGGGCCCGGCCCCGGAGCGGGTGCACGCGGGCGCGGTGCCGGTGATGCGGGCGTGGGCCGAGCGCGGGCTGGGGGTCGCGCTGCTGCCGGAGTTCGCGGTCGCCGACGCGTTGCGGGCCGGCGCGCTGGTCCGGCTCGGCCTGCCCGCGCCGGCGCTGACCCTGCGCCTGGTGTGGCGGGACGACCGGGAGGACCTGCCGGGTCTGCGCGAACTCCTCTACGCCGCCGGCTGACCGGCGAAGACCGCGTCGCACCGGGGCCGATTTTCTGGACTTGCCGGTCCATTTTTCCGTGGGCAGGGTGGACGTCGAGAACACCCCGCACGACGACGACCCCAGGGGGCAACACCGATGGACCTGCACCTCACCGGCAAACGCGCGCTCGTCACCGGCTCCAGTTCCGGTCTGGGCGCGGCGATCGCCGCACTGCTCGCCGCCGAGGGCGCGGAGGTGGTCGTGCACGGGCGCGACGCCGAGCGCACCGCCGCCGTGGCGGCCCGGATCCGGGACGCGGGCGGCAACGCCGACCACGTCGTCGGCGCGCTGGACTCCGACGCCTCGGCCGACGCCGTGGCCGACCTGGCCGGCCCGGTCGACGTCCTGGTCAACAACGCCGGGTACTTCGACCTCGACCGCGACTGGTGGTCCACCGACCCCGACGAGTGGCTGGCCATCTACAACACCAACGTGGTGTCGAGCGTCCGGCTGGTCCGCCGCCTGGTGCCCGCCATGCGGGAGCGCCGCTGGGGCCGGGTCATCCAGATCGGCAGCGCCACGGCCGCGCACCCGATCCCGCAGCAGCCGCACTACAACGCCACCAACTCCGCGCGGGAGAACCTGACCCGGTCGCTGGCCCGGGAACTGCGCGAATCCGGCGTCACGTCGAACCTGGTCGCGCCCGGCGGCATCTTCGGCGAGACGACCCGCGAGCGGTTCACCGCCGTCGCGGCGGCCAACGGCGTCACCGGGACGTGGGAGGAGGTAGAGCCGGCGGCGGTGCGCGTGCTCGCGCCCAACGACATCGGCCGGGTGGCCCGGCCGGAGGAGATCGCGGGCGCGGTCGCCTACCTGGCGAGCCCGGTGGCGGACTTCCTCACCGGGGTGACCCTGCGGTTCGACGGCCACTGGTACCACGGCTGAGCGCCGACTCGCGCATCCGCGCGATGCTCCAGTCGATCGCGGCCTCCAGGTGGTCGCCGGAGCCGGTGGACAGCATGATCGTCACGCCGCCCTGCACGCCGGTGAGCAGCACCCGCGCCGCGGTCGCCACGTCGAACGCCGGGTCCAGCCGCCCACCGGCCTGCAACGCCCGCATCCCGTCCGCCAGGTGGCCCTCCCACCGCCGCAGCAGGCCGTCCACGACCGACCGCGCGCCCGGCCCGGACCGGCCGACCTGGAGGAACAGCGAGCCGAGCGGGCAGTTGTCGCCCAGGTCCCGGTAGCGCCGCACCACGATGTCGCGCCACTCGTCCCAGGCCGCCCAGGTGGACAGGTCGCCCAGCCGGGGCTGCTGGTCCTCGATCACCTGGTCGGCCTCGTGGTGGGCGACGGCGAGCAGCAGTTCGTCCTTGCCGCCCGGGAAGTAGTGGAACAGCTGGCTCTTGCTGGTCCCGGTCTCGGCGCGGACGTCGTCCAGGGTGGTGTCGGAGACGGCGCGCTCGCGCAGCAGCCGCGCCGCGCCGGCCACGATCCGCGCCTTGGTCGCCTCGCCCTTGGGGGTCAACGCTCTGCTCACCCGGTCGACGCTAACTCACCGCGGGCCACCGGCCTGGTCGAGCACGGCGTCCAAGCCGGGGAAGGACTCGCGGACGCAGGCGACCGGGTGGGCGGCGTGGACCAGCCGGTGGCAGCGGACCAGGCCGACCCGGTCCTGGCCGTACCAGAGCAGTTCCCGGCGGTGGGCGACGCGCAGCCGGGCCAGGGCGTCGCCGATGCCGGGCTCGGTGTCGCGCAGCGCGTCGGGGAAGGCGGGCGGCAGCCGTTCGGGCAGCATCACCGTGGTGGCCTCCACCAGCAGTTCACCGGTGTGGGCGTCGTACAGGGCGGTCCGCCGGGACAGCGCGGGCGCGCCGGGCGAGGCGTCCAGCCACCGCGCGGTGTCCGCGTCGAGCCCGACCTGGTCCAGCGACAGCACCTCGACCACCACGGGGGCGAGCCGGTACGCCTCCAGCGCGGTCGTCAACGTGCCGTCGAGCAACAACAACGCGCGCAGCCTGCCGGGCAGGTCGCGCACGTCCAGTTCGAGGACGTCCGCCGGTGGGTCGTACCGGCATCGTAAGTTCCGCTCCACCGACCTGTTGACCATCACGTGTGCCTCCTCGGTCTCACCGTCATCCGGCGGCGGTGGACGCCGCCGCCTCGTCCCGCCAGCGGACCAGCCGGGCGACGGCGGGGCCGAGACCGGCCCACCGGACCAGGCCGCCGCGGGCGGCTTCCACGAAATCCGCGTAGGGCCGCGCGGTCGGCCCGATGTCGATCGACAGCTCGCCGTCGCCGAACACCGTCACCCGCAGCCGCGACCGGGCCGCGGACCCCGTGGTCTCGATCGCCCCGCGCACGCCCGCCACCACGACCGTCGCCCGGATCCGGTGCGCCGACGCGGTCTTGACCAGCGCGCCGACGTGGCCGCCGAACACCCGCTCGACCGCGTCCAGCAGGTGCGGCAGGGCTTCGCCGTCGGTGTGCTCCAGCCGTGCGGTGAACCGGGTCGGCACGCCGATCCGGCCGGCCGCGACCGCCCGGCCCAGCGCCGCCAGCTCCGGGTGGTCGGCCCACGGCCGCACGACCGCGCACCGCCCCTCGGACGAGCGCGCGGCGTCGACCAGCTCGGCGTCGTCGGAGATCGCGGCGGGCTCCAGCAGCACGTGCAGCCCCCGGCGCAGCGCGGCGACGGCCAGGTCCGGCCGGTGCGACCCGATCACCACGCCCTCGCACGGCACGGTGTCGACCAGGCGCGCCGCGTCCCGCATCGCCCACGGCACGTCGTGCGCGCGGACCGCGGCGAGCAGCGCCGTCGGGTCCTGGTCGGCGACCCCGACCAGGCGCACGCCCGGCACGGTGCGCAGCGCGAGGTGGGTGGCGGGTCCGCAGTCGACCGCGAGCACCCGCACGTCCTCGGGTCCGGGCAGGGCCAACGCCCGGTCGCTGGTGAAGAAGCTCCGGTCGGCGGCCTGGACCAGCGGCCACACCCGGGGTCTGGACAGGTCGCGGTAGTCCTTGCCGACCGGGGTCCAGTCGAGGTCGGCGGCGGGGTGGCGCGGCCCGGCCGCGAACACCCCGGCCCACCGGGCGCGCAGCACCCGCATGTGCCGCTTCCACACCCGTAGCTTGTCGTGGCCCACGTGGTTGAGCGTCGTGCCCTCGAAGTGCCGCATGGCCACCGTGCCGACGTAGACCACCCGCTCGCCCGCCGCGCCCAGCCGGCAGCACAGGTCGACGTCCTCGCACAGCGACACCGGGTCGAACGCCACGTCGAAGCCGCCGGCGCGGCGGAAGGAGGTGCGGCGGACCATCAGCGCCGCGGTGGGTGCCCAGGTCTGCGGGCGGCGGACGCGGTGCGCGTCGGACACCGGGCGACCGCGCCCGACCAGCCCGATCCGGCCGTCGCCGGTCGAGCCGCCGCCCGCGCACTGCACCAGGCCGTCGTCGCCGGGGAACAGCAGCAGCGGCGACACCGCGGCGACCGCCGGGTCCGCCGCCAGTTCGGCGGACAGCGCCTCGACCACGCCGGGGTCGTCGGCCACCACGTCGTTGTCGACGAAGAAGAGGAACTCGCCCCGGGCCGCCGCCGCACCGGCGTTGCGCCGTTCCGCGCCGCCCCGGTCGTCGGCGAAGCGCAGCACGGTCACCGGCCGGTCGCAGCCGGCGGCGAGTTCTTCGAGGTAGTCGGCGGTGCCGTCCTGGGAGGCGTTGTCCACGATGACGAACTCCAGGTCACCGGACGCGCGGGCGAGCGACCCGACCGCCAGCCGGGTGTACTCCAGGCGGTTGCGGACGAGCATGACGACCGAGACGAGTCCCGGCACGACGGTGGGGTTCAACAAGTCGCCTTTCACCCACGCCGGTATGCGCACCCGGCGTCGCCCCGGTGTTCGGTGACCCCGGGACGCCGCCGCATTCACTTTCCCGGATCGGCGGTGTCGATATCCGCGAAACGCACACCACGACATCATGATCCGCGCTGTTCGGACAGAGCATAGAGGCGACGGTCCGACAACACCAGGGCGCGCCCCGGGAAAACCCCGGCGGAAACGACGACCCAGCTCACGCGGCCTATCACCGCCGGGTATTCAACAGATGCTATGGCCGATTCGGGCGCAACTGGTGCAGCCATTCGGACCGCATTGTTCTGCCGGCCCGCCGGGCAGGCCGCCCGGTTTGCCGTCGCGGCGCGCCCGGAATGCGGTCTCGCGCGACCCCGGAACCCGCGCGTTCGAGCAGTTCGGCGTGCGGCGAGCCGATCCGCGCGGCCAGTCGCGCCCATTACACCAACCGTCCGCCGATGTCACTGCTCGACCTCGGCGCGATGCCCGATTTCCCGGAATCCGGGCGGGCCGCGTCCGCCGGCGCAGCCCCCTGGGCTCCCGGAATTCACAAACCGCCGCCCGCGCCGCCTTGCCGGACGGCCGGGCCGTGGACCTGCCGGAATTGGGCCGGCCGGGTCCGCGCGCGCTTCCCGGGGTATTCGCCGCACCCCGGGAAACCGCGCTCGCGGAAACCGCCGGCGAAACCGCGCGCGGATCAGCCGGCGAGGCCGGCCGGCAGCCGGGCGGCGTCCGCCGGCCGGACCAGGAACCCGGCGTGGCTGCTGTCCAGCGCGTGCACGTCGAACGGGTTGTCCGGGGTCAGCGCGTCGGCCTCGCGGATGAACCGGTCCTGCAGCGCCGGCGGGATCGACCGGTCGCCGGCCGGCCGGACGTAACTGCGCGGGGTCCGGTCCCAGGTGGCCGCCTCGACCCGGTCGGCGCCCGCGTCGAGGCCCTCGTCGGGCTCCAGGGTGTTGAGGAAGGCCAGGAACTCCGCGTCCGTGCCGTCGTCGAGGACGCGCGGGTCGCGTTCTCCGGGGACCGGCTGTGCCCGACCAGCACCACCGCTCCGTGCTCGGCGACCCGGCGCACCACGTCCACCACGTGCGCGACCGCGTCGGCCGGGGCGGTGCCGGGCGAACCCGGAGGGCGCGGACGCGAGCGCGGCGAGGTCCTGGGGTGCCTGGTAGGCGCGGGAGTAGGCGGCGGCGAAGCCGTGCCCGGGCAGGTCGACGGCGAGCGAGCGGTGCCCGAGCAGGGCGAGTTCGCGCTGGAGCGGGCCCCAGGAGAAGGAGTTGGCGTTGGAGCCGTGGACGAGGACGTAGGTCGCGGTGGTCACCGGGCCGTCCTCGCCCGCGCGCCGCCGGCCGCCTCCGGCGCGGCGGGACCGGCGACCGCCCGGAACTCCACATCGGACACTGACCGTCCACTGTGGACTCCGTGCGAGGGGTGGGCCGGCGGGCGGCTTCCCGCTACGATCGGCCGCGTGGACCCGTTGACACCCCGGTACGGTTCCGGCTCGCTCTCCGACGTCGTCCCGTCCCTGCTCGCCGGCCTCGACGTGCCCGGCACGGCGGACGTGCTCGGGCTGGCCGGCCCGACGCGGGTGTGCCTGCTGCTGGTCGACGGCCTGGGCCTGGAGCTGCTCGCGGCGCACCGGGCCGACGCGCCGTTCCTGTCCTCGCTGACCCCGCGCCCGCTGACCGCCGGGTTCCCCGCCACCACCGCCGCGAGCGTCGCGGCGCTGGGCACCGGCAAGCCGACCGGCGAGCACGGCGTGGTCGGGTACAGCTTCGCGGCGGACGGCGAACTGCTCAACGCCCTGTCGTGGCACCGGCACGGCGTGCCCGAGCAGGTCGACCTGCGCGAGGTGCTGGTGCCCGAGCGGGTGCAGCCGACCAGGACCGCGTTCGAACGGGCGGCCGACGCGGGCGTGGCGGTCCGCCTGGTCGTGCCGCGCGAGCACGAGGGCAGCGGGCTGACCCGCGCGGTGCTGCGCGGCGGCCGGTTCCGGGGCGCGTTCGCGCTGGGCGACCTGGTCGGCCGGACGCTGGAGGCGTTGCGCGAGCCGGGCCGGGTGTTCGTCTACGCCTACCACGCCGACCTGGACGCGCTGGGCCACCTCTACGGTCCGGGCAGCGAGCCGTGGCGGCGGCAGCTGGCGTTCGTGGACCGGCTGGCCGAGACCCTGGCCGGCGACCTGCCGCCGGGCGCGGCGCTGGTGGTGACCGCCGACCACGGCATGGTCGAGGTGACCGACGCGGACCGGGTGGACTTCGACGCCGAGGACCGGCTCCGGGCGGGCGTCCGCCTGCTCGGCGGCGAGGCGCGGGTCCGGCACGTCTACCCGGTCGACGGCGCGCAGGCCGACGTGCGCGCCGCGTGGACCGGGGTCCTGGGCGACCGGGCGTGGATCGCCTCGCGCGACGAGGCGATCGCGGCCGGCTGGTTCGGCCCGGTGGTGGCCGACCACGTCCGGCCCCGGATCGGCGACCTGGTGGTCGCCGGCCGGGGCTCGCTGGCCGTGGTCCGGTCCCGGGCGGAGCCGTTCATCAGCACGTTCACCGGCCACCACGGCTCGCTCACCCCCGCCGAGCAGCTGATCCCGCTGCTGGTGGCGGGTTCCTGACCGACGGCGGCCCGGAATCGGCGTGATTTCACCGCCGAAGTCGCCCACGGCCCGCTGGACAATCGCCGACGGCGCGCGGCAAGGAAGAGTTCCACGTCTCGCAATTCAGCCTTCCGGGTGATGTAGTCCGCCGTCGGTAGCGTTCCCGGGGAACCACTGCGGCAGTGGGTTTCGTCACGCCCGCGCGGGCCGCGCGTGGTCCGCGCTGGGGAGGTCGCGGTGGGCGAGCGGAAGTGCGCGGCGTGCGGGACGGACCTGGCCACCCCCGCCCGCCGCGAGGGCGCGGCCGGCAGACCCGCCCGGTACTGCTCGAACGCGTGCCGGCAGCGGGCGTTCCGGCGGCGCTCCGGCACCCGCCCGGACGCCTCGCCCCGGGTGCCCGACCGGTTCGTGGGCCGCCGCGCGGAACTCGCCGCGCTGCGCCGCCACCTGCGGGACGCGCGGCTGGTCACGATCACCGGGCCGGCCGGCGTGGGCAAGACCCGCACCGCGCGCGAACTCACCCGGTCGGCCGGGGACGGGCCGGTGCACTGGGTGCTGCTGGACTCGGTGCGCAACCCGGCCGCGCTGGTGGCGGCAGTGGGCGCGGCGCTGGGCGTCGACGGTCGGCGGCTGCCGGTGCTGGACGCGGTGGTCGACCGGCTGTCCGCGCGGCGCACCGTGCTGGTGGTGGACAACTGCGAGCACCTGTCGGTCGCCTGCGCCGAGCTGATCGTGCTGCTGCTCTCCCGCTGCCCCCGGCTGCGGGTGCTGGCCACCGGCCGCGAACCGCTCGGCCTGCCGGACGAGGTGGTGGTGCGCCTGGGCGTGCTGCCGCTGCCCGACCCGCAGCGCCCGCCGGGCAAGGCCGCGGTGCTCGCCGCCGACGCGGTGCGGCTGTTCGTCGACCGCGCCCAGGCCCGTGCGCCGGGGTTCGCGGTGACCGAGGAGAACGCGGCGGTCGTCACCGCCATCTGCCGCCGGCTGGACGGGCTGCCGCTGGCCATCGAGCTGGCCGCCCGCCAGGTGGGCGCGGTGCCGCCGGCCGCCGTGCTGGCGGGCCTGACCGACCAGCTCGACCTGCTCGCCGAGGGCACCCGCGCCGGACCCGCCCGGCACCGCGAGCTGCGCGCCACCATGGCCTGGAGCTACCGGCTGCTGACCGCCGGCGAACGGCTGGTGTTCCGCCGGATCAGCGTGCTGGAGGGCGAGTTCGACGCGGCCCTGGCGCGGGTCGTGGTGGACGAGCCCGCGACGTCGGCCGCGACCGTCACGCGGGTGCTGCGCTCGCTGGAGGCCAAGTCCCTGGTGCAGCGCAGCGCGGGCGGCTCGACCGGCGCGCGGTACCGGCTGCTCAACACCGTGCGCGCCTACGGCGTCGAACGCCTGGCCGGGCACGGCGAACTGGCCGCCACCCGCGACCGGCTGGCCGGGCGGCTCGCCGAGATCGCCGTGCCCACCGCGAGCAGCCTGTTCTTCGGCGGCTCGGCGTCGGTCGCGCTGCTGCGGGAGCGGGACAACCTGGCCGCCGCCGTCGAGCACACCGCGACCCGGCCGGGCGGGCGGCACACCGTGCTGGCGGTCGCGCTGGCCCGGATGTGGTGGCACCTGCACCAGAACGCGGACGGCGTGGCGCTGCTGCGCCGCGCGATCGCGCTGGACCCCGGCCGGTCCGACGAGCACCACTGCGACGCGCTGGCCACGCTCGCCTGGCTGACCGCGCTCCAGCACGACTACCCCGGCGCCCTGGCGATCGCGCGCGACGCGGTGGAACTGGCCCGCCGGCGCGGCACCCCCGCCCAGCTGAGCCGGTCGCTGGACGTCCTGGGCCGCATCCACCTGTTCCTCGACCGGCTCGGCGCGGGCGCGGACGCCTACCGGGGGTGCGTGCGGCACTGCGCGCCGCAGGACCTCCCGATGTGCCTGCGCAACCTGGCCTGGGCGCTGGTCCTGGCCGGCGAGCGGGAGGAGGCGGCCGACCTGGTGGCACGGGCGCTGACCGCCACCGACGTCGTGCTCTCGCTGCGGATGCGGGGCGCGTTGCTGCACACCTGCGGGCTGCTGCACCTGCTCGACGGCGACGTGGACCGGGCGGAGTCCGCGTTCGCCGGCGCGCTCAAGGCCACCGCCACGCACGGCTACTACGCCGCCTACAGCGTCGAGGCGCTGGCCTGGGTCGCGGCCCGGCGCGGCGACCACTACCGGGCCGCCATCCTGGTCGCCGGCGCGGACGCCGGGCGCGAGGCGCTCGGCCTGGACAGCGAACCGGTGTGGCGGCGGCACGTGCGGGCGGTGGCCGACGAGGCGGCCACCGTGCTGGGCCCGACCCGCACCGCCGCGGCGCTGACCTACGGCCGCAACCTCAAGCCCGACCACCTGGTGGCGCTGGCCCTGCACGCGCACGGCTGGGGCGATCCGGGAAACGCCGCGCACGACTCGCTGACCGACCGGGAGCAGCAGGTGGTGGCGCTGATCGCGGCCGGCCTGACCACCGCCGAGATCGCCCGCGCGCTGCGCATCTCGGCCAGCACGGTCAAGACCCACCTGGCGGGCGTGCGGACCCGGCTGGGGCTGCGTTCGCGCACCCAGATCGCGGTCTGGTACGCGGCGGTGCGACAGGTTTCGTAACGGTCGTCCACTTTGAAGCCGCACGGGGGGATGCCGCCGTGCCGGCCGCTGTGGAAGATGAAAAACATCGATCTCCGGTTCCCTGCGATTCGCCACCACGGCCAAGCCGAAAAGGCGGAACATGACTTCCCAGAACACGCTCGGCACGTCCGCGCGCGCGGCGCGGGACAAACGGGCGGCGGCCTGCCCGCGTGAATTGAGCATCTACTCGTCGGTGACCGACCCGGGCCGGGCGGGCGACCTCGTCGCCGCGCTGGCGGACCTGGCGCCGCTGCACTGGGACCCGTACGTCGCGGCGTGGCTGGTCTGCGGCCACGACGAGGTGCGGACCGCGCTGACCGACGACCGGTTCTCCTCCTACCGCTCCGCCTACGCGCGCGGCGAGCCGGCCCCGGCCGGCCAGGTCGACCTCAACGCGGTGGCGGCCCGGATGCTGCTGCTCAAGGACGGCGCGGAACACCTGCGGCTCAAGAAGGTCGTGCAGGTGGTGCTGTCGCCGAGGCGGATCAAGGCGCTGGAGCCGCACATGCGGCGGCTGGCCGGGCGGCTGCTGCCGGCGGGCGGCGGCCGGGTCGACTTCGCCGGGTTCGCGCGGCGGTTCCCGCTGCTGGTGGCGGCCGAGCTGCTGGGCATCCCGGAGGACGACCTGCCGGTGGTGGCGGCCGGGTCGGACGCGATGACCGAGATCGTCGGCGGTCTGCACCCCACCACCGACCCGGACGTGCACCGCCGCGCCCGCGCCCTGCACGACTACGCGCTGGCGATGGTGCGCGACCGCCGGGAACGCCCCCGCGACGACGGGGCGGGCGCGTTCGTGGCGGCGGCCGAGGAGGCCGGGTTCACCGAGGCGGACATCGCGGCGAACCTGGTGATGCTGATCGCGTCCGCGCACCAGACCATGCCCGGCCTGCTCACCCTGACGCTGCGCGACGCGCTGGCGCGGCCGGACGAGCCGCTGCCGACCGTGGCGCGGGCGCTCGCGCACGCCACGCCGTCCCGGTTCGTCGGGCGGATCGTCACCGACGAGGTCGAGCTGGACGGTCGGCTGCTGGTGCCCGGCGACGCGGTCGTGGTCCTGCTGGCCGCCGCGAACCGGGGCCTCGACCCGGCGCGACCGGCGCGGCACCTGTCCTTCGGCCACGGGCGGCACCGCTGCGCCGGCGCGGCGATGGCGGAACTGGAGGCGGCGGTGGTGTTCGACCGCCTCGCCGAGGTCCGGCCGGCCGCCGTGCCGGGGGAACCCGCGCCGCTCAACGACGACGTGAACCTGCCGGCGCTCACCAGCCTGCCGGTCACCCTGCCCGAACCGCACCGCACCACCGACCAGGAGGACGTGCACCGTGGACAACCATGACACCGACGACCGGATCCGCCGGGTGGTCGTGCTGGGCGGCGGCACAGCCGGCTGGATGACCGCCGCGTACCTGGCCAAGGCGTTGCAGGGCACGGCGGCCATCACGGTGCTGGAAGCGCCCTCGGTGCCCCGGATCGGCGTCGGCGAGGCGACCATCCCGAACCTCCAGACGGCGTTCTTCGACTACCTCGGCATCCCCGAGGACGAGTGGATGCGGGAGTGCAACGCCAGCTTCAAGTCCGCCATCAAGTTCGTGAACTGGCGCACGCCCGGCGTCGGCGCGCCGGCACCGCGCCCGACGGGCGGGGGCCGGACGGACTACTTCTACCACGCGTTCGGCGTGCTCCCGAACCACGACCACGTGCCGCTGTCGCACTACTGGTTCAACGACTTCCACCACGGCCGCACCGATGTGGACTTCACCTACGCGTGCTTCCGCGAGCCGCCCGCGATGGACGCGCTCAAGGCCCCGCGCCGGCTCGACGGCGAGCGCGCCACCCGGTACGCCTGGCACTTCGACGCCAACCTGGTCGCCGACTTCCTGCGCCGGTTCTCGGTGGGCGAGCAGGGCGTCCGGCACCTGAGCGACAAGATGACCGAGGTGCTGCGCGACGAGCGCGGGTTCGTCACCGCGCTGCGCACCGAGGGCGGGCTGACCGTCGAGGGCGACCTGTTCGTGGACTGCTCGGGGTTCCGCGGCCTGCTGATCAACCAGGCCATGGAGGAGCCGTTCATCGACATGGGCGACCACCTGCTCAACGACAGCGCGGTGGCCACCGCCGTGCCGCACGACGACGCGGCGAACGGCGTGGAGCCGTTCACCTCGGCCATCGCGATGTCGTCCGGCTGGACCTGGAAGATCCCGATGCTGGGCCGGTTCGGCACCGGGTACGTCTACTCCAGCCGGTTCACCGGCGAGGACGAGGCGATCGCCGAGTTCAGCGCGCTGTGGGGGCTGGACCCGGCGGGCACCGACTTCAACCGGATCCGGTTCCGGGTCGGGCGCAACCGGCGCACGTGGGTGAAGAACGTGGTGGGCATCGGCTTGTCGTCGTGCTTCCTGGAACCCCTGGAGTCGACCGGGATCTACTTCATCACCGGCGCGCTGTTCCAGCTGGCCAAGAACTTCCCGGACCGGAGCTTCGACCCGGTGCTGATCGGGCAGTTCAACAAGGAGATCGAGACCATGTTCGACGACTGCCGCGACTTCGTGCAGGCGCACTTCTACTTCTCGCCGCGCACCGACACCCCGTTCTGGCGGGCGAACAAGGAGCTGCGGCTGGCCGACGCGATCCAGGAGAAGGTCGCGATGTACAAGGCGGGCATGGTGGTCAACATGCCGGTCGCCGACGAGGTGAGCTACTACACCAACTTCGAGGCCGAGTTCCGCAACTTCTGGACCAACAACAACTACTACTGCGTGCTGGCCGGGCTGGGCGTGCTGCCCGAGCGCCCGCTGCCGGCGCTCGCGCACCGGCCGGACTCGGTCGCGGGCGCGCGGCCGCTGTTCGCGCGGATGGCGCGCGAGCAACGGGAACTCGTGGCGAGCCTGCCCACCACCTACGAGTACCTGACCCGCTTCCATGGGCGCTGAGCGGATCGCGGTGGTCGGCGCCGGCGCGACCGGGACGTGCGTGCTCGACGCGCTGGCCCGGTCGCTGCCCGGCCGGGCCGAGGTGACCGTGTTCGACGGCAGCGGGCGCTTCGGCCCCGGCCGGGCCTACCACCCGGGCGGCGGCGCGCTGGTGAACGTGCCGGCCGGGAAGATGTCGCTGCGCCCGGACGAGCCGGGGCACTTCCGGGACTGGCTGGCCGCGATCCCGGGCGGGCACCCGGAGTTCGTGTCCCGCGAGCTGTACGGGCGGTACCTGGCCGAGGTGTTCGGCCGGGCCGCCGGGCGGGTGCGGGCCCGGACCGTGCCGGCGCGGGTGGTCGCGGCCGAGCGGGACGGCGGCGGGTACCGGCTGCGCACCGGGGACGGCGGCACGTCCGGCTTCGACGCGGTGTTCCTGTGCGTCGGCACCGCCGGACCCTCCGATGTGCACGGTCTGGCGGGCCGGCCCGGCTACCTGGCCGACCCGTACCCGCTGACCGGGCTGGCCGCGATCGCGCCGGACGCCCCGGTCGCCGTGCTGGGCGCGGGCCTGTCGGCCGTGGACGCGGTGCTGGAACTGGCCCGGCGCGGCCACCGGGGTCCACTGTGGATGGTCTCGCGCTCCGGGTACCTGCCCGGCGTGCGGGACACCGCCTCCGCGCCGGCGTTGCGGCACGCCGGCGCGGAGGCGGTCAAGGAGGCGGCGCGGGCCCGGGGCTCGCTGTCGCTGCTGGACGTGCACCGGGTGCTGCGCGGCGAGTTCGCGGCGCAGGGCGTCCCGCTGTCCGCGCTGTGGCGGGAGTTCCGCCCCGGCGAGGACCCGGCGGACCGGCTGCGCCGGCAGCTGCGGCAGGCCGCCGAGCGCCGGCCCGCGCTGCCGGTGTTCCTGGCCGTGGCGGGTCTGCTGCTGGAGCACGCGTGGCGGCTGTTCGACGACGACACCCGCGCGCGGGTGCTGCGCCACTGGCACGGGCCGCTGGCGCGGCTGTGCGCGCCGATGCCGGCGGAGACCGCCGCCCGCCTGGTGGCGTTGGCCGACGCGGGCGCGCTGCGCATCGCGGGCGGCGTCACCGGGGTCGACCCGCGCGACGGGGGCTTCCGGGTGCGCCTGGGTTCCGCCGAGGTGGACGTGGCGCACGTCGTGGGCACCGTCCGGCCGACCCCGGTGCCGATCCCGGCACCGGCCCGGGCGCTGGTCGGCTCGCTGGTGGCGGCGGGGCTCGCGGACCCGCACCCGCTGGGCGGGCTGCGGCTGGACGCCGACACCGCCACCGTGCTGGACCGGTCCGGGCTCCCGGTGCGCGGGCTCTACGCCCTCGGCGAGCTGGCCACCGGGGAGCTGTACGTGGAGACGACCGTGCTGGTGGCCATCACCCGCCGGGTCCGCCAGGCGGTCCACAACCTGCTCGGCCGCTACCCGATGGAGGCGTCATGACCGTCACCGACCTGATCTTCGACCGGATCCGCGCCGAACCCGACCGGCCGGGCCTGAGCGGGCCGGACGGCGAGCTGACCTACCGCGAGGTCGGCGAGCGCTGCGCGGCCCTGGCCGACCTGCTGGCCCGGCACGGGGTGCGGCCCGGCGAGGTGGTCGCGATCGACGCGCCGCGCTCCGCGCTCGGCGTGTGCCTGGTCCTCGCGGTGTGGCGGGTGGGCGCGGGCTTCCTGCTGTTCGACCCGGTGCTGCCGCCGGCGCGCCGGGCGGAGCTGGCCGCCGACGCGGGCGTCCGGGTGCGGCTGGGCGTGGTCGGCGAGGACGTGGTGGTCGACGTCGAGGAGGGCGTGACCGCGCGGCGGCACCCCGACATCGCCTACGTGGTCTACACGTCCGGGTCCACCGGCACGCCCAAGGGGGTGCTGTGCCGTCACGGGTCGCTGCCGCCGGTCGTGGAGATGGCGCGCGACGGGTTCGGCGTGCACGCCGGCGACCGGGTGGTGCTGCTCGCGCCGCTGCACGTCGAGGGCGCGGTGTTCGAGATCATGACGCCGCTCGCGCTGGGCGCGAGCCTGCACGTGCCCTCCGACGACGAGCGGGCCGGCGCGCCGGAGCTGACGAAGTTCCTGCGGGCGCGGGAGATCAGCGTGCTGGTCGGCACCCCGACCCGGCTGGCGGACCTGGACCCGCTGCGGTTCCCGGCGCTGCGCCTGGTGGTCAGCGCCGGCGAGGAGCTGTCCCCGGCGCTGGCCCGGCGGTGGGCCGGCGGGCGGCGGCTGGTGAACAGCTACGGCGTCACCGAGGCGACCATCGCCAGCACGTTCGCCGTGGTCGCGCCGGACGTCGAGCGGGTGCCGATCGGCCGGCCCATCGCGCACAACGCGGTGCACGTGCTGGACGAGTCGCGGCGGCCGGTCGGGCCGGGCGGCACCGGCGAGATGTACCTGGGCGGCGCGGGGGTCGCGGCCGGCTACCTCGGCCGGCCGGACCTGACCGCCGCGCGGTTCGTGGACCTGCACGGCGAACGGGTGTACCGCACCGGGGACTTCGCCGAGGTGGGCGCGGACGGCCTGCTGTACTTCGCCGGGCGGCGCGACGAGCAGGTGCAGCTGGGCGGGTACCGGGTCGAGCCCGGCGAGGTGCGCGGAGTGCTGCGCGGCCACCCCGCCGTGCACGACTGCGCCGTGGTGGCGCGCGAGGGCGGCCTGGTCGCGTACGTGGTGGGCCGCGACGGGTCGGCGACGCCCGCCGCCCTGCGGGACTGGCTGGCCCGGCGGCTGCCGGGCTACCTGGTGCCGGCGCGGTACGTGCTGCTGGCCGACCTGCCGAGGACCGCGTGGGGCAAGGTGGACGTGCGGGCGCTGCCCGACCCGGACGGGTCCGCGCGGGGCGTGTCCGGGACCCGGGCCGAGGTGGTGCTGGCGCGAGCGGTCAACGACCTGCTGGGCGCGGGCGCGGTGGGCGCGGACCGGTTCGACGAGGACCTGTTCCTGCTCGGCCTGACCTCGGTCCTGGTGGCCCGGCTGATCCGGGTGGTGGACGAGCAGGTCGGCGTCGCGCTCAGCCCCGTGGACGTGTTCGAGCACCCGACCGTGCGCGAACTCGCGCGGGTCGTGGACCGGGCGCGGGCGGCGTGATGGCGGCGAGCGCGTGGTTCCCGGCGGCGGCTCCCCGCGCGGGGAGCCGGGTCCGGCTGGTGTGCCTGGGCGGCGCGGGCACCGGGGCGTCGGAGTTCGCGGCCTGGCCCGCCGGGCTGCCGCCGTGGGTGGAGGTGTGGGCCGCCGCGCTGCCCGGTCGGGAGCGGCGGATCCGGGAGGCCCCGGCGCAGACCATGGCGCAGCTGGCCGACCCGCTGGCCGCCGAGCTGCGCCGGCTCGACGACGGCACGCCGTGGGCGCTGTTCGGGCACAGCTTCGGCGGCCTGGTGGCGCACGAGGTGGCGCTGCGGGTGGTCGGCGAGGTGGCGGTGTGCGGTCTGGTGGTGGCCTCGTCGGTGGCGCCGCACCACCAGGCGTCCCGGCTGCCGGTGACCGCCGACGACGACGAGACCCTGCTGGCCTGGGCGCGCGGCGCGCGGGGCACCGACCCGGCGCTGCTGGCCGACGAGCGGTTCGCCCGCTGGCTCGCCGGCGACCTGCGGGCCACCCTGCGGATCCGGCGCGGCTGCCCGGCCGCGCCGCCGCGCCCGCTGCCGTGCCCGGTGCTGGCGGTCGGCGGGGCCGGCGACCCGGACGCCGGGCCGCACGACCTGGCGGCCTGGCGCGACTGCACGACCGCCGGGTTCGCCTGCCGGCAGGTCGGCCGCGGCCACTTCTTCCTGCGCGACCGGCGGGCGGACCTGCTCGCCGTCGTGGTGGCGCACCTGGACCGCTGGACCGCACGTCCCGAGCACGTGGAGGAGTTGTCGTGACCCGTTCCCTGGACCTCGCGTCGGCCTCGGACTTCCGGGAGCTGATGGCCGGTTTCCCCACCGGGGTGTCGATCGTGACGGCGCTCGACGCGGACGCGTCGCCGCGCGGCATGACGTGCTCCTCGGTGTGCAGCGTCGCGGTGGACCCGCCGACGCTGATCGTCTGCCTGCGCCGGGGCGGCCCGACCCTGGACGCGGTGCTGGGCCGGGGCACGTTCGCGGTGAACGTGCTGCACGAGGGCGCGCGCGAGCGGGCCGAGCTGTTCGCCTCCGGCGCGCCCGACCGGTTCTCCGGGGTGCGCTGGCGGTGCGCGGCCGACGACGGCGGGCCGCACCTGCTCGACGACGCGCACGTGATCGGCGACTGCCGGGTGGGGCGCACGGCGACCGTCGGCGACCACGTCGTGGTGTTCGGCGAGGTGCTGCGGGTCGGCGGCCACCCGGCGCGACCCCGCCCGCTGCTCTACGGCCTGCGCCGGTACGCGGCGTGGCCGGTGGCGTCGTGCTGACCGCCGCCCCGCCCGCGCTGCCCGGCGCGGTCCCGGTGGTCGGGCACGCGTTCGCGCTGTCCCGGCGGCCGCTGGAGTTCGTCACGCGGGCGCGCGAGCACGGGCCGGTGGTCGGGTTCCGGCTCGGCGCGAAGCCCGCGTTCCTGGTGACCACGCCGGAGGCGGTGCGCGAACTGCTGGTGACGCACAGCCAGGTCACCGCGAACGGCGTGCTGTTCGAGAAGCTGAAGATCCTCGGCGGGGACGGCATCGGCAGCATCTACGGGCCGCCGCACCGCCGGCGACGCCGGTTGCTCACGCCGCTGTTCGGGCAGCGCCGGTTGGAGGACTACGCGGAGGTCGCGGTGGCGGTCACCGCCGCGAAGGCCGCCGAGTGGCACGACGGCCAACGGCTGCGGCTCGACGAGCACCTGCACGAGGTGGCCGCCGCGATCGTGGTGCGCAGCTTCTTCCCGGGCGGTGGCGGGGTCGCCGCCGCCGCGCTGGCCGCGCGCGAGCTGCCGGTGGTGTTCCGCGGTGTCGCCCGCCGCGCGTACGCGCCGACCGACCTGCTGTTCGCCCTGCCCACGCCGGAGAACCGCCGGTTCGCCGCCGCGTGCCGGGCGTTGCACGCGCTGGTGGACGGGATCATCGCGCAGTGCCGCGCCGACGGGGCCACCACCGGGATGATGGCGGCGCTGCTGGCGGCGCGGGACGAGGAGACCGGCGAACCGCTGACCCACGCCCAGATCCACGACGAGGTGATGACGATGTTCTTCGTCGGCACCGAGGCGTCGGCGGCGGCGTTCGGGTGGATCTTCCACCTGCTCGACCGCGACCCGGGTGCGGCGGACCGGGTCCGGGCCGAGCTGTCCGACGTGCTGGGCGGCGGGCCGGTGCGGGCCGAGGCCGTGCCGAGGCTGGGATACCTGCGCCAGGTGGTGCACGAGGCGTTGCGGCTGTACCCGCCGGGCTGGCTGTTCCCCCGCGTGCCGCAGGAGGACCTGGTGCTCGCCGGGCGGCGGGTGCCGGCCGGCGCGAACGTGTTCTACAGCCCGTACGCGCTGCACCGCGACCCGGCGTCGTTCGCCGAGCCGGACCGGTTCGACCCGGACCGGTGGTCGGCCGGTCGCGCGGCGGAGGTGCCGCGCGACGCGTACCTGCCGTTCGGGCAGGGCGCGCGGACCTGCGTGGGCGCGGCGTACGCCGTGCTGGAGGCGGTGATCGTGGTGGCCGGGCTGCTGTCGCGCTGGCGGGTGGCGGGCGTGCCCGGGCACCGGGTCTCGCCGGTCGCGGCGACCACGCTGCACCCGGACCGGCTGCCGGTGGTCGTGCACGCCCGGTGAGGGGTTCCGGCGGGCCGGAACCCCCGCCCGCTCAGGGCTTGCGGGCCACGCCCGCGTAGTGGCCGGACCGGTCCGGGTCGTCGGCGGCGACCCCACCCGGCTCCGGCCGCCACCGGGCGGTGAGCACCACCCCCGGTTCGACCAGGTCGAGACCGCCGAACAGGGCCCGCACGGCGGCCCCGTCCCGGGGGTGCACCGGTGCCGCGGTACCGGCGAAGAACTCGACCGCGGCGGCCATCTCGGCGGCGAACCCGTCCGCCGTGAAATGGGTCAGCGCGAGGTGGCTGCCGGTCGCCAGCGGGTGCGTGTAGCGGGCGATCAGACCGGCCGGGTCGAGTTCGTCCGGGAGGTATTGCACGACCCCCAGGAAAAGCAGCCCGACCGGTTTTCCGAAATCGATCGCACCCGTCGTCGCGGGGTTTTCCAGAATGGTCTCCGGGGCTCGCAGGTCGGCTTCCACGACGGCCACCCCGGGCAGCCCGCCGAGCAGTCGCCGGCCGTGCTCGACGGCGGTCGGGTCGTTGTCCACGTAGACCACCCGGCAGGTCGGGTCCAGCGCGCGGGCCGTCTCGTGCACGCTGCCCGCGGTCGGGATGCCGGACCCGATGTCCAGGAACTGGGTCACCCCCGCGCCGACCAGGTACCGGACCGCCTTGACCAGGAACTCCCGGTTCAGCCGGGCCATCCGCCGGAACGGCGCCACCGAATCGAGCCGCTCGGCCACCTCGCGGTCCTGCGGGAAGTTCTGGGCGCCGCCCAGCAGGTAGTCGTAGATCCGGGCCGACGTCGGTTTCCCGACCGCCGCCCCGGCACTGTCGAAATCCATGGAAACGATCACCTTTCCAGGACTGCGGTAATTGCCTCGACAGTTTCGAGGCTACCATCCGGCGGACGACCCGAACACATTCCGGAAACCCTTTTCCGGCGGGTTCCGGGCAGTCCGGTCCCGATCTTCGGAAGGCCACATGACGTCTGGGTGAACACGGCCGCCGGCCCCCGTCGGCGGGCGCGGTCGGCGCTACTGTCCACGACGGGCGGACCGGGGGATGTGGTGATGGCGGTCGAACGGGTGCGCGCACGGCTCGCGCACGGGGTCCTGCTGCTCGCGGCGCTGCTCGCCGCGACCGGCTGCGGCACGTCGGCGGACCCGGCCGACCCGCCGGAGCTGGTGCTGGGCGTGATCCCGTACGAGAACTCGACGTCGGTGGCCGACGACTGGCGGCCGTTCGCCGACATGCTCGGCCGCGAGTCCGGCAAGCACGTCGAGGTGCGGGTCGCCACGGACTACGGGGCGCTGGTCGAGGGCCAGCGCGCGGGCACCGTGCACCTGGCCGTCTACGGGCCGCTGTCCTACGTGATGGCGCACGACTCGGGCGCGGGCGTGGAGCCGATCGGCGTCCAGGTGACCCGCAAGGGCGCGCGCCCCGACTACCGCTCGTACCTGGTGACCCGGGCCGACTCGGCGGTGCGCGGGCTCGGCGACCTGCGCGGCGGGCGGATCTGCTTCGTGGACCCGAATTCCACCTCCGGCTACCTCTACCCGGTCGCCGCGCTGACCGCCGCCGGCGTGCCGCCGGACAGCTACCGGGCGCGGTACGCGGGCGGGCACGACGCCGCCGTGCTGAGCGTGCGGGACGGGGACTGCGACGCGGCGGCCGTGCAGGACCGGCTGTTCGACGAGGCGCTGCCCGCCGAGGGGCGGATCTCCCCCGCCGGGTTCCGCAAGATCTGGACGTCGGGCCCGATCGTGAACGGCCCGCTGGCGCTGTCCACCCGGTTGAGCCCGGCGCTGCGGGAGAAGCTGGCGCGGGCGACCACCGAGCACGGCAACGCGGACGCGCTCGGCGTGCCGAGCATCGCCGGGGTGTGGGGGTTCGCGGCGATCACCGACGCGGCCTACGACTCGGTGCGCGAGGTGTGCGGGACGGCGAAGGTCAAGCTCTGTGGCGGGTGAGCCGGCGATCCGGTTCGACGGCGTGACCAAGCGGTTCGGGTCCGGCGTCACCGCGCTGGACGACGTCGGCCTGGAGGTCGGGCACGGCGAGGTGGTGGTCCTGCTGGGCCCGTCCGGCTCCGGCAAGTCGACCTTGCTGCACCTGGTCAACGGGCTGGAGCGGGCCACGTCCGGGCGGGTGACCGCGCTGGGCGCGGACCCGGCCTCGGCGGGCGGGCGCGAACTGCGCCTGCTGCGGCGGCGGATCGGGTTCGTGTTCCAGGGCTTGCACCTCGTGGGCCGGTTGTCCGCGCTGGAGAACGCGTGCGCGGGCGCGCTCGGCCGGCTGCGCGGGCCGCGACCCGGCCTGGCCTGCTACCCGCGCCGGATCCGCCGCGAGGCCGCCGAGCGGCTGGACCGGGTGGGCCTGTCGGCGCACCTGTTCCGCCGGGTGGACACGCTCTCCGGCGGCGAGCGGCAGCGGGTCGCGCTGGCCAGGGCGCTGGTGCAGCGGCCGGACGTGCTGCTCGCCGACGAGCCGGTCGCGTCGCTGGACCCGGCGTCCGCCGCGGTCGTGCTGGGGCTGGTCCGCGACATCGCCCGCGAGGAGCGGCTGACCGTGCTGTGCAGCCTGCACCAGGTCGAGCCGGCCCTGTCGCTGGCGCGCCGGGTGGTCGGGCTGCGGGCCGGCCGGGTGGTGGCCGACGCGCCGGTCGGCGGCGTGGACGAAGCCCTGCTGGCCCGGGTGTACGGCGGGTGACCCGGACCGGGTGGGCGGTGCTCGCCGGGGTGGTCGGGCTCGCGGGCTGGGCGGTGGTCGACCTGTTCGCCGGGGTGGCGCTGTCGCCGGGCAACGTGGTCGGGTTCCTGCGCCGGGCGTGGCCGCCGGACTTCCCGCCGGCGGCCGAGGTCGTGGCGCAGACCGGCCGGACCCTGGCCGTGGTGCTGCTGGCCACCGCGTTGTCGGTGGTGCTGGGCGGGGTGCTCGCGATCCTGGCGACGGTGGGCGTGACGCGGCGCGGCCGGGTGGTCGGCGGGGTGGCGCGGGCGGTGTCGGCGGCGGCGCGGGCGACACCGGACGTGGTGCTGGCGGTGGTGTTCGCGCGGCTGCTCGGCCTGGGCGAGACGGCCGCGGTGCTGGCCATGGGGCTGCACTCGGCGGGGATGGTCGGCCGGCTGGGCGCGGCGGCGGTCGGGCAGGTGGACCAGCGCCCTCGGCTGGCTTTGCGGGCGGCGGGCGCGAGCCGGGCGCAGGAGTTCGGCACGGCAGTGGTGCCGGCGGTCGTGCCCGCGTTCATCGCGATCGGGTTGCACCGGTTCGACGTCAACCTCCGGGTGTCGGCGATCCTCGGGTTCGTCGGGTCGACCGGGATCGGCACCGAGGTGGCGACGGCGTTCGGCCGGCTGGACTACCCGCGCGGGATGGCGTGGGCGGCCCTGCTGTTCCTGCTGTGCGTCCTGGTCGAGGCGGTGTCGTCGGCGGCGCGGCGGGCGGTGCTCCGCGCGCCCGGAAAGTCCTTTGTGGACTCCGGCGGGAGGACGTCGCCACCGTGGACGGCGCGCCGGGTGGCGGGTTGGGCGTCGGTGGTCGCCGGAGTGGCCGTGCTGGTGTGGGCGGGCGGTGTCCTGGACGTGACGGCGCAGGGTGACGTGTTGGCGACCCTCGCGTTGTTCTGGCCGCCGGGCGCGCGTGGCGCGGACCTCGTCGGCGCACTGCTGGTGACCGTCCAAGTGGCGGTCGCCGGCACCGCGCTCGGCGCGCTGCTCGCCGTGCCGCTGGGGTCGCTGGCCGCGCGGACCACGGCACCGAACCCCGTGGTGCGCGGGATCTGCCGGGTCGCGGTGACCGCCGTGCGCAGCACACCCGAACTGGTGCTCGGCGTCGTGTTCGTGGTCACCACGGGACTCGGCCCGGCCGCAGGGGCGCTGGCGCTGGCGTTCGGCGCGTCCGGGTTGCTCGGCAAGCTGGTCGCGGACTCGCTGGAACACCTGCCGCCGCACCCCGCGCGGGCGTTGCGGGCGGCGGGGGCGTCGCGGTTGCAGGCGTACTTCGGCGCGACGCTCCCCCAAGCGTTCCCGGAGTTGTCCGGGCACGTGCTCTACCAACTGGATGCCGACCTGCGCGCGGCGACCCTGCTCGGGTTGGTCGGTGGCGGCGGCATCGGCCTGTACCTGCTCCAGGCCATGCGGACCCGTGAGTACCCGGTGGTGACCGCGGTGCTGCTGGTGCTGTTCGGCGTGGTGCTGGGACTGGACTTGTTGGCGTCTTGGCTGATTCGGCGGGTGCGTTGACCTGCCGTCCTGGGGCGGTGTCCCCAGTTCGGCCGCGTGGGTCGGCTCGTACGCCTGCTTCGGGGATGTGGTCGGCGTGGTGCCGGGTCAGCCGCAGTCGTGGAACTTGTGCCCCCGGTTCTTCCGCGCCAACGGCCCGAGGTCGGCCAGCGATCCGCCGGGCTCGATGGTGACCCGCGCGCCGCTGTGGTCCGGACCCGCGAAGATGGTCACCTGGCAGGTCGTGTCGAAGTTCCGGACCGAGCGTGCGCTGCGCGCGATCTGCCCGCCGGTGGACGCGTACAACCACCGCGTGGGTGACAGCAGGTCCGCTGAGCCGAGGTAGAAACCCGCGCTCGCGCCGCCGAAGTCGGCTTCCGCGTAGTAGCACAGCTGGCCGTACGGCCGGGTCTCCGCGACACACGGCCCCGCCGGCGCGTCCGATCGTTGCGCGGCACCCGCCACCCCCGCCCCACTCACCACGAGAAGTACCGCCCCCAGCACCGCTCCCGATCTCTTCACGCGCGCGCTCCTGTTCCTCGGGGCTCTCGGATCTTCAGTTGTAGCAACCGGAAGGCTCATCCGCACCGCCCGAATCCACTATGGCGAACGACCTTTTGGTCGCCCTCGCGGGAGTGAGACCATCCGGGCTCCCCCGCGTGAGGGCGGCCGGAAGGCGGAACCGACCGACGTGGGCAGCATGGCCTGTTGGGTGAGTGGTTGGCCGATTTGTGGTGAGGGAAGGGTGTGCTCGGCAGGCCATGGGGTTCGGGTGCTGGTGTCGACCGGCGTTGGGGCGTGGCTGCCGGTGTTCGTACTGGGGACGGGTCGTCGTGCGGCGGTGGAGGTCTCGGGGTGAGGTGCGCTGTTCGACAAGCTGAAGCGCTACCCGTGCGTGCGGACCCCGTCTCGTCGCAACCCGCAGGCATTGGTGCCGTCTCCTCCAGACCGCCCAGCCGCCGGAACGACGACGTGTTGGGGCAATCCCTGCATCGCAGCGACTCTGCCCACCCCCGCGCGAGCGGGGAAGCCACGTGCGCCGGTACCGCATCGCGTGCATCGAGGGGCCACTCCCGCGTGCGTGGGGAAGACGGCCTGGACGGGGTCGCCGAGCGCGCGCCCTACGGACCACCCCCGCGTGTGCGGGAAAGACACTTCCTGAGCTGGGGGTTCATGTCACCGCACCCCCATTTTCATTCGGTTCGCTCCGGTACCGGAACCCTTGGCCGCCACCACAAGCCTATCCACACCCGTCGGCCACCGTGCCGTCATGGATCCGCTCCCGCACAACGCGGACCGCTCCACGCCCGTCCGCCGGACCCCGGCGTCCACGAACCAACCAAGGCGGCGAGTCCTTCCACCCCATCCCTCCACAAAGGACCAGTCAGCCCAGGCGCAACGCGCCGCAGTCCGACTCCCCCGGCAACAACGGCCGCAGCGCGATCATGCGGGTCATGCCGTCACCGCGCGCACCACCCTGCCCACCTCGCCCGCAGTCGTGACGTCCGGCGCGACGATCCGCGTCACCGCCCGCCCGGACGCGTGGCCGAACGTCACCACGAGCACCGACGCATCAGGCGTCTGGCTGCGGAACTCGCGCGGCTCGGCCAAGCCCGCCTCACGCGCCTTCTCGTACAGGCGGGTGAACTCCTCACCGGTCACGTGGTACTCGCGGGCCACGGGCGTGCCGCCGTCCTCCCCGTCCGCCACGATCAGCCGGCCGTCGCCGTAGAGCACGAACGTCGGGAAGTCGACCGTCCCGGGGCCACGTGGCCCGCCGGCCAGCAGGTCGACGCGCAACGCGACCGCGTCACCCACCGGCGGTGCGGCGGCGGACTGGCAGCCGGCGACCAGAGCCGCCACGACGAACAGGAGTACGCGGTTCATGCCACCAGGACGTCACAGCCGCACGGCGTGGTTGCACCGGAGTGGTCGTCCGCCGTCGCCGCTGGCACGACGACGGCGGACGACCACGGTTTGCGTCAACGCACTTTCCCCCTGCGGCAATACGATGCCGGGACACGGCGAATCGCTTCGCTGTGCGCTCACCGCCACGCCACGACCAGGATCAGCGGCACGGCGGGACTCCACGCTGTTCGGTCGCTCCACCCCCCGGCTTGAGCGTGTCGCGCGATGCATTCCGACGCGACCTCACCAGGTTAACCCGAACCACGCGGCGACGGGCAAATCATTTGTTTCCGCAGAAATTCCGCACGGACCGGAAAGCCCTGCCGAAAGCGCCGTCCGAAAATCGGACAGGGTGAATATCCCCCCATTACCCGCGCGGAAATCGCGAACCCCATTCACACAACGGGCCGGGTCGACGCGGGCGCAGAAAGGGCCGGTCGCGTTCCGACACCTCGTCGGCCGGCCCGGCGGAGCGGAGCACCACGTCCAACGCCGCGTCCGGGTCCGACCGGTACGGCTGGGCGAACCACGCCATGTTCGCCTCGACCACCACCACGTCCCGCCGGGGTCGTCGGGCGGCCCGACCAGGCCGACGTCGAGCACGACGGCACCGGGCAGCGTGCCGCCGACCGCGTCGAGCAGGTCCGCCGCGAAACCGCGCACCCGCACGGCTTCGGGGTCCTCGTCGAGCGGACGGGGGTCCGGAAAACCCCACGTCGCGTAGCGGGAACCGGTGCGCACCGCGCCGTCGAGCACGTACAGCCGGAATTCCGCCGCGAACGCCACGACGTCGGCGACCTGCACCGGGGTGTCGCCGGGCAGGTCCGCCGTCCGGGACGCCAGGTCCGCGCCGTCGGCGTACACCCGGGACGGGAACTCCTTGCCAGTAGGCGGTTTCACGAACGCCGGACCGCTCGCGGCACGTGCCCGCGCCAGGGTCGTCAGGCGGATCCGACGTCCGGTGTGGACCTCCGCCAGATCCGACAGCCACGAGTCGCCCGGCTCCAGCAGTCCCGCGCCGAGCTGCCCGGCGAGCAGCCACGCGCGGGGCAGCGCGGCGGGGGCGAACACGAGGACGGCGGGCATGACCGGAATCGTCGGCGGCGGACGGCCCGCGCGCCACCGCGTTTCCACCGCCGTCACGGGGGAACGGCGGTGGAAACGCGGTCGGGCCGGTCAGGCCGGCCGACGGGGGAAGGCCGTCAGGCGGGTCGGTCCGACCAGCGGCGGTAGCCGCCCTGGCCGTAGAGCAGCGGGTGGCGGTCCGCTCGCCGGGTGATCCGCGAGACCTCCCCGAACACCACCACGTGGTTGCCGACCACCTGGGTTGGGCCCACCCTGCAGTCGGCGACGGCGTGCGCGTCGGCCGCCAGGTGCGGGCCCGCCGCGTCCTGGTCGAGCCGCCAGGCCACCCGGTCGAAGCGGTCCGGGTCGCCGGATGCGAACAGTTCGGCGGTGGGCCGGGCGTCCTCGTGCAGCAGGTTCACCGCGAACCCGCCGCGCACCAGGACGGCGGCCAGTGTCGGGCCCGTGGAGCGCAGGCAGACCAGCAGCGTCGGTGGTTCGAGGTCGACGCTGCACACCGACGAGCAGGTCATGCCCCACGGGCGTCCGGAGAGGTCGGTCGTGGTCACGACGGCCACGCCGGACGGGAAGCCGCGCATCATCGCGCGGAACCCGTCCGGCAGGGCGGCCGATCGCGTGCTGGGCTCGGTCATGGGTCCGCCCGGGTCCGCCGGCTCAGTGCAGCCGGGCGTGGTACTCGTACTGGGCGGGCAGCCGCTCCACCAGGTGCCGGGCCTTGTCCCGGATGGCGGCGAACTCCTTGCGCGCCGCCGTGTCGTCGGACAGCGCCAGCGACGGCGACGGGCGCAGCGGGATCGCGCCGCCGCCGAGCAGGATGCACATGTACGAGTACGGCGGCAGCCCGTGGTAGTACGGGAAGATGTTCTCCGAGTCGGGCAGCTGGACCTTCCAGCGCTCCAGCCGCTCGGCCAGGCCGTCCGGGATCGCCCGGGTCTTGGTGTCCTTCCAGTACTGCGTGTCGTCGCGCCGCGCGCCGATGTAGTGCAGCACCAGGAACTCGCGGACGCCGTCCATCACGTTGGCGATCGCCGAGTTGTACATGTCGCGCAGCTTCGGGTGCCAGTCGGCGGCCGGGAAGAACTTGACCAGCTGCTCGATCGCGTGGTGGATGAAGAAGATCCCGGTGGACTCCAGCGGTTCCACGAAGCCGCTGGACAGGCCGATGGCGACGCAGTTGTTCACCCACGACTCGCGGCTGCGGCCGATCCGCATCCGGATGTGGTTGGCCTCGACGTCCTCGGCCTCGGGTCCGACGAACGCGCGCAGCGTCCGCTCGGCCTCCTCGGGCGAGCAGTAGTCCTTGGCGTAGACGTAGCCGGTGCCGATGCGGCCGAACAGCGGGATCGTCCAGATCCAGCCCGCCTCCTGCGCGGTCGCCGTGGTGCACGGCCGCAGGCCCCGGGCCTGCATGTCCAGCGGCACCTGGAGCGCCACCGCGCTGTCGTTGGGCAGGGTGTCCTGGTAGGACTGGAACGGCACGCCGAGCGCCTTGTTGATCAGCAGCCCGCGGAACCCGGTGCAGTCCACGAACAGGTCGCCGCGGAGTTCGCCGTGGTCCTTGGTGACCACGTGGTCGATCCAGCCGCGCTCGTCGAGCCGGACGTCCTGCACCTCGTCCACGATGTGCCGCACGCCCCGGTCCACCGAGTACTTGGTGAGGTACTTGGCCAGCAGCGCGGCCTCGAAGTGGTACGCGTACGGGAACTGGGTCTTGCCCTGGTGCTCGGACATGGTCAGGCCGACCGGTTCCTCGGCGCCCTCGACGTAGTCCTGCTCAAGCAGCCGGCCGTCCATGTGCCGGGGGCTGCGGCCCGCGTCGCACAGCGACGCCATCACGAAGCAGTCCTTGTCGAACCGGTCGGTCGGGCCGTCCTGGAGCCACCAGTCGGTGAGCGGGAACCCGCCGACCGACCGCATCTGCTCGAACGGGTGGTAGAAGTGGTGCCCCGGTTCGCGCCAGTCCTCGAACCGGACCGCCAGCTTGTAGGTGGCGTTGCAGGCCGGCATCCAGTCCTCCTCCTTGAGGTCGAGGAACTGGAAGAAATGCCGGATGTCGCTGAACGTGGCCTCGCCGACACCGATGGTGCCGATCTTGCCGGACTCCACGAGGGTGACCGAGATCCGGTCGCCGAATGCCGCTTTGAGGTACGCGGCAGTCATCCAGCCGGCGGTTCCCCCACCCACCACGACCACGTTCTCCGGATTCCTGGTGTTCATCCCAACCCTCTCCCCTTCGACCTGGACCGGCCCGCGGATACCGGCCCGGCCGGGTGGCCGCCCGCGCCCTGCGCGCCGGCGGCGGTGAATCGATTGTGCGCAGGGTGGTCGTGCCGGGTATTTCCGGTGCCGGCGGGATGTCCGCCGGGCGTCCGTGTCGAGCTATTCGAAAAACCGATGCCTCCGCCGATCGGCTGCACCGGCAAAACCGATTACCGCGTTCACCGCGGGCACCGCACGACTGCGCGACCGATCGACGCCGGGCCGGTCGCGGTACCACTCCGCCCTGGCGAAGAACCGGGCGGGAGAACCCTCGCACTGCTCGGCGGCGCCTGCCGAGCAGCCCGTCACCCCGACAACGGCACTGGTGGGAGCCGCGTCGGAGGTCCTGCGGTGATCATCTGGGCCCGTTGTGGACACCACCGGCCGCGGCCTTCTCGAAGGGATGTCGCGAAGTCGTCACGCCACACTGCGCCACCATTTCCCGATCCGGTATCCACCTCGGCACCTCCGCAGATATATACACGCCGGACCGGGCCTGCTCAACCTATTCCAAGCAAACTGGAATGGGTACCGCAAAGATTCCCTGATACCGTTCCGACCGGCGCCCGAGCGGCGGGTTGACAGCGGGCCCGGAATGTGGGCGTGACGACCCGGCGAGCCGCTTCGCCATTCGCCGGACGATACGATTCCGCACCGCACGACCACCGTGCGTCACCAGGTGAATTCCACCCGCCGTCGGACGGCCGCCGGTCCGCCGGAAAACAGAGCACCGGGGATATCTGCCGAACGGCCGCGCGGCCCCGGACCGGCCAATGCCGGTGCACCGGAATCCGCCCGCACCGCCCGCTCCCGGGTGCTCCGGAACCGCCCGGTGAATGGGCCGACCGGACGCGGAACCACCGCCGGACGGGCCGGCGGAGCACCCGGGAACGCCCGGCGCGGGTTTCGCGCGCCGGACGGGGAGGCAGTGCCACGGCCCGCCGTCATCAGGAGTTCCTATCCCAGCGGTTCCGCCGGACCGCGGTTCCCCCGGCACCGTCCACAGTGGCCGCCGGACCGAGGCCGCCCCGGCGGACGACCGCGGCGGCCGGTGACCGGGCGTGACCGGGAGCCCTGCACCTCGCGCTGGTCGACCGGGTCGCCGGGCGGGGACGGGAACTCGGGCCGACCGTCCACGAGGACCGCCACCCGTTCACCCGCTGCGAGCCGCCCGCCCCGGACGGCTCCGGCTCGGCGTCGGCACCCGCCCGGTCGAGGCGGGACGGCGCGTCGTCCTGAGGCCGCACCCGGCACCCGCTCATCCCGGTCACCGTCGCCGGCGACGCGGCCCGGAGCGTGCTCGGCGGCGCGGACCTCGGCGAGCACGCCGACCTCGTCTCGGCCGCCACCTGGCCGCCCGACCGCCGCGCCGCACGACCACGTTCGTGCCGACCGGCGGACACCTGCGGATCCCGGCGCGGAACCGGAGGTGCCGTACCCGCTGTCGGCCGCACCCGGCAGCGGAGGAGAGGGGCGAGGAGAAGGCGGGAACTAGGGTTTCGGAGTGAGAAGGAAGCTCCCGCATGGCCTCGCCGCGTCAGGCTAGCACTACTCGGGCACCAGGTTCTTCAAGGTGGCCAAGGTGAACACCTCCGAACCCCCGGGCAGCCCTTCGGGCCGTTCGATGCCGATGTAGGTCACCGGCCCGTCGAACGCCGGCTCGTCGGACACGTCGTCCGGCGTCCACACCGTGTACTTGTCGGCCTTGGCGCGCAACAACTCCACGAGATCACCGACCGACAGGTAGCGGCGGCCCATCACCGCGCGGACCAGCAGTTCGGTGCTCGCCCGGTGCTCCTCCACCCGGTTGCCCAGCGACTGGCCGCGCAGGTAGAGGTGCAGCCACTTCGCCGTCCACGCCCCGTCGCCGTCGCGGCTGAACGCGACCGGCAACGCCACGTTGCCCGCTCCGCGCACCTCCGACCGCATCCGCACGGTCGCGGCCTCGTACGGCAGGCCGCGCTGGTCGAGGTCGCGGGTCATGAAGCCGAACGACGATTCCGCCGCCTCGGCGAACTTCTCGCCCGCGTAGTAGTTCACCTGCGGCACCAGGTAGTGCGCGGACACGGTGTCCAACGGGATGTCGATGAACTCCGTCGCGCCGTCGGGCGCGTCGGTGATGTCGCCCGAGTAGTACGCGTTGCCGTGCCGGTAGTTGGTCCACGAGAGCTGGCCGAGGAACCCGAAGTCCTCGTCCAGCAGCAACGCCGAGAGGTCGTAGTCGGTGCGGCGCTCGTGCTGCCGCCAGTACAGGAAGAACCGCAGCAGCTCGCCCGACACCGGGCTCACCGAACCGCGCGGCAGCACCGCGAACCCGTCCGAGGTGCCCTTGTCCGACAGCGGGAGCGCGACCGCGAGCACGTCCGGGTCCACCACCAGGTGGCGGTGGGCGGGCAGCCGGCGCAGCAGTTCCGCGTCCAGCAGGGCGACCAGCCGGTCCACCGCGACCGGGTCGAGCGGGGCGCGGTCGTCGGAGGTCACCCACGACCGCTGCGCGCGGTTGGTGAACACCCTGGCGGGCTCCGGCGCGGTCCGGTTGACCAGGTGTTCGCGCACCGAGCACAGCACCCGGCCGGACACCCGGCCCAGCACCGACCCCACGGTGTCCAGCACGTCGGCCACGTCGTCCGGCCCGCTCGACCGCAGCACCCGGTCCACGGCGCGCAGCAACGTGCCCGGCGCGCCGGCGAGCAGCCGGACCGCGCCCGGGACGTCACCGGCCGCGAACGCCAGTTCCACCTCGCCCGCCGACGACCGCACGTCCCGTTCGCCCCGGGCCACCGCGAAGACGTCCCGCGCGTGCGGGAACGCCGCGTGCTCGTGCGGGTGCAGCCGCTCGCCCAGCCGCTGCCAGCGGCGGCGGTACGCGGGCACGTCGCCGAGCGCGGCCGGCGATCTCCCGACCACGGCGTCCAGCGCGGCCATCAACGCCCGCCGCTGCGGCCGCCGCAACGACCGGAACCTGGTCGCCTCGCGCAGCGTCACGTCGCCGCCGGACGCCCGGCAGGCCAGCCGCAGCACGTCGGTCACGGTGTCCACACCGACCAGGGGCCGGCCCGCCGCGAGCCGCGCCGCGTTGACCACCGCCCGGTTCTCCCGGACCGGGGCCGGTTCGGGGTGCTCGCCGTCCAGCCCCAGGGTGACCAGCTCCGCCAGCAGGTCCAGGTCGGTCTCGTGCAGCGGCACCGGGCTGGACGCCAGCGACAGGTAGAGGGCGCGCCCCTCCTGCTCGGCCGTCCCGCCCAGGTGCAGCACGGTGACCCGGTCCTTCCACGACGGGATCAGCTCGTCGTGCGCGGCCAGGAGTTCCTCGTAGGTGTGCTGGACGCGGCCGTAGCCGGGCAGCGCGAGCAGGTCGAGCGCCCCGCCGGCGACGGCCGGCGGGTGGCCGCCGTCGTCGAGCAGCGCCAGGCGCAGCGACCTCAGCCAGAACGCCGTGGTGTCCGGCACGCCGCGCGGGAAGTTCTTGAAGTACGGGTTGTGCTCGACGTCGTCCCCGACGATCTCGCGCACCGCGCCGACCACCTCGACCGCGAGGTCCAGCGCGACCGGCGCGCCGAGCCCGGACACGTGCCGCAGCAACTCGCCGGACGCCTTGAACCCGGCCAGGAGCAGCACCGCGTCGAGTTGGCGCGCGACCGCGCGGCCGTCACCGGCCGGGCCGTCGGAGGCCGGTACCCGGTGGGTGTGCTGGATGATCGTCCTGTGGAGCATGGTGCCCTTCCGCGCGGTCCGACGCACAGCTTCGCACCGCGAACCCGGCCGGCGCACCGGATTTGCGCAGGAGACGGCTACCGCCGGCGGCGCACCTCGCGGTACTCGGCGACGGTCCGCGCGGCGATCCGGCGCAGCACGTCCACCGGGTCCTCCCCCGGCGGCCCACCGGGCACGTCGGCCGGGCCGACCGCGATCTCCACGGCGACCGCCGCCGGATCGGCCCGCTGCGGGTGGACGACCGAGCGCACCGCGTCCTCATAGGAGTCCAGCACGTCGACCAGATCGGCCAGGCGCTCCGCCTCGGCCGCACCGGTCGGCGCGGGCGGCGGGACCGCGAGGTCCGCCGCGATCCGCGCCCGGTGCGCCCCGACCAGCGCGGGCACGGACGCGAGCACCGCCGCCCGGTCGTCGGCGACCGGACCGGGCACGTCCCGGCACAGCGCCGAGGCCAGCGCGTCCCGCCGCTCCCGCAGTTCGCCGGTCAGCGGCCGGACCGGCGGGGCGAAGTTGGGCAGGCAGTGGCCGACCAGGGTGAAGTCGGCGGGCGCGGTGGCGCGCAGCCGGTCCACCGCGTCGGCCAGGTAGGCGCGGAACCCGGCGGTCGCGGCGGTCCACTCCGGCTCGTCGGTCACGCCGTGGTGGACGGCCAGCGCGGCCAGCACGGCGTCGGCCGCGCCCGCGTCGAGCGGCTGGGCCGCCAGTGCCCGGGTGAACGCGTCGAAGTCCCGCTTCCGGTGCCGGGCGGGCGGTTCGCGGGGCAGCCTGCCCTGGTCGGCGATCCACCGCCACGCCTGGCGGGCCGCGGTGAACACCGGCAGCGTGAAGCGCTTGCCGTTGTCCGCCCGCCACTTCCGGACGTCGGCGTCGTCCTCGCGGCCGAACGCGGTCCACGCCGCGGCGAGCGCCGCCGCGCCGTCCGGGGTGAGCAGGCGGCGCAGCGCGGCGTCCTCGGTGAGCCGGCCGAGGACGCGACGCACCACCCGGCGGTCGGCGGACCCGGCCAGGTCCCGGGCCGCCGCGCCCATCCGCTCCCCGGCCGCCTCGACGGCGTCCAGCTCCCGCAAGCGGTCCCGGCACGCGCACAACGCGGTCGCGAGGTCCGGCGGCAGGCCCGACCGGTCCGTCAGGAGCGCGTCCAGGCGGTCGGGCCGTGCGGCGGCCACCTCGCGGGCGAGGGATTCGAGCCCGCGCAACGACCTCCGCGCGGCCACGTCGCGCGCGGACCACTCCCGCATCGCCGACAGCGAACCCGACAGCCGCGCCACCAGCCGGTGCACCTCGTGCTCCACGGCCGTCCACCGGGCCAGCAGCCCTTCGTTGGCCCGGTGGTACTCCTCGATCCAGCCGGTGAGCACCCGGTGCACGTCGTCGGCGTCCCGCCCCGCGAACGGCAGCACGTGCACCCCGGCGTCGGCGACCAGCACCAGGCACGGGACGTGCCCGGAAAGGCCCGGCCACCGGGCGAACTCCGGCCCGTCGAGGTGGAACTCGATCCGGACCGGCCCGGTCGAGCGCGCGGTCAGGTCGTCGCGGTACCGCTGCGGGAACTCCCGGCCCACCGCCGAGTCGTCGCCCACCACGAGCACGCGCCAGCCGAGCCGGTCGGTGAGCGACCGCGTGTCCTCGGCCGGCCGTAACGCGGGCCGGTGCGCCAGTTCCGCGCCGGGGGCGGAGGAGACCATTGACCGACCATGACGATCGAGGTCGGGCGCTGTCAAGCGATCACGCGCCGGTCGTCGACCCCGGCCGGACGACCATCAGCACGGTCACCGTCGCCCACAGCAGGTTGAACAGCCCGGTGTGCATCGCCAGGCGCCTGGCCGCACCGCCGCCGATCGTCAGCCCGGTCAGCACCCGGTCCTGTCCGGGCAGCACGAGCAGGAGCAGCACCCCGGCGGCGACCGCCGTCAGCCCCGTGGAAACCACTAGCCAGGCGTCGCCGAGCACGCCCATCGCCGAGCCGGTGGCGATGCCCAGCACCGGGACGGCGATACCGACCCCGGCGTACACCCGGCAGATCCGGTGCAACGTCCGCACCGGCCCGAGGTCGGGGTCCGGCGCGGCCAGCGCGCGCCGGGCGGCGGCCGGGAACATGCTCGCCGCGACCGTCACCGGTCCGACCGCGACGATCGCCGCGAGCACGTGCAGCGAGAGCAGGAGCTTGGTCACGCGCCCACCCGGTCCGGGACGGCCCGCCACACCGTGCCCCGGCGCTCGTAGGCGAACAGCTCCTCCACGGCGAGCGCCGCGCCCGGCCCGAGTACGCGCTCCAGCAGGTACAGGCCCAGGTCCAGGCCGGAAGTCACGCCGGCGGCCGTGACCAGGTCGCCGTCGTCCACGACGCGGGCCCGGACCGGCGTCGCGCCCGCCTCGGCCAGCAGGTCCAGCCCGAGGTGGTGGGTGGTGGCCGGGCGGCCGGTGATCAGGCCCGCCAGGGCGAGCAGCAGCGAGCCGCCGCACACCGCGGCCGTGGTGCTGCCGGGCCGGTCGAGGGAGCGCCCCAGCAGCGCCGGCAACCCCGTGCCGAGGGCGCGGCGCAGCACCCGCGCCACGACGTCCGGCGTCCCCGCCGCGCCCGGCACCACCACCAGGTCCGCGCGCCCCGGGTCCAGCGGCCCGCCGGCGCGCAGGGTCAGCGGGGCAAGCCCGCTGGGCACCTCGCGGGCACCCTCGGCGGAGACGAGTTCCGCCGGCACGCCGCCGGCGGACAGCACCTCGTACGGCGCGGTCACGTCCAGCGGGTCGAACCCGTCGAACAACACGATCTGCGCGAGCATCGCCGGATCAGTCCTCCTCGGTCGTCGGCGACACCGACGCTAACGATCTCCGAGACCGCCGGGAACTGGCCGGACTGCCACGTTGCACCCGATTCTCGCCAACTCGATGACCTGCACAGATGGATGAACCAGCAGGTCGGCGGACTTGGCGTGAACTGCCCTTGGAACTACGTTGTCGCCATGCACACCGTGGCGGTCCTCGCGCTCGACAAGGTCATCCCGTTCGACCTGTCGACGCCGATCGAGGTGTTCACCCGCACCCGCCTGCCCGACGGCCGCCCCGCCTACCGGCTCCGGGTCTGCGGCGTGACGCCGACCGTGGACGCCGGCGCGTTCGCCGTGCGGGTGCCGTGGGGCCTGGAAGCCCTGGCGGACGCCGACACGGTCATCCTGCCCGGCTGCGCCGACCCCACCGCGCCGATCCCGGAGGAGGTGCTCGACGCGCTGCGCCGGGCCGCCGCGCGCGGCACCCGGATCGCGTCGATCTGCTCCGGCGCGTTCATCCTCGCCGCCACCGGCCTGCTCGACGGCCTGCGCGCCACCACCCACTGGGTGTGCGCGGTGCTGCTGGCCGAGCGGTTCCCGGCGGTCGAGGTCGACCCCGACGTGCTCTACGTCGACAACGGCCGCTGCCTGACGTCGGCGGGCGCGGCGGCCGGGCTCGACCTGTGCCTGCACCTGATCCGGTGCGACTACGGCTCGGCGGTGGCCGCCGACGCCGCCCGGCTGTCGGTGATGCCGCTGGAGCGCGAGGGCGGCCAGGCCCAGTTCATCGTGCACGACCTGCCGCCGGTGCCGCGCGGCTCGGCGCTGGAACCGCTGCTGCGCTGGATGGACGAGCACGCGGCCCGCGACCTGACGCTGGCCGACCTCGCGCGGCAGGCCGGGACGAGCACCCGGACGCTGAACCGCCGGTTCCGCGAGCAGACCGGGGACACGCCGCTGCAATGGCTGCTGCGCGCCCGGATCAGGCAGGCCCAGCACCTGCTGGAGAACACCGACCACCCGGTGGACCGGATCGGCGCGCGGACCGGGTTCGGCTCGCCCACGGCGTTCCGCGACCGGTTCCGCCGGGTCGTCGGCACCAGCCCGCACGCCTACCGCGCCGCCTTCCGGGCGGGCTGAGCTAGCCGGTGGGCTGCAACCGGGGCGGCTCGGCGACCCGGATCGTGTTCAGCGACGCCAGTTCCTCGGACAGGTCGCGGCAGCCGCGACACCGCGCGAGGTGTTGGTCCACAATGGATCTTCGCCGGGGCCGCAGCGCCCGCCGGGCCCACGTCCCCAGTTCGCTCACCACGTGCGCGCAACCGGGCGGCAGGGGCCGGCGGGTCACGTGGGCGTCGAGATAGGCCGCGCGCAGCGCCTCCCGGGCGCGGTGGGCGCGCGAGGACACCGCGTTGGGCGAGATGTCCAGCAGCGGCGCGGCGGAGGCCGGCGACAGGCCGAGCACCTCGGTGTAGAGCAGGACCTGGCGGGCGGACGCGGGCAGCCGGTGGAACGCGCGGACCGCCAGGCTGCGTTCGAGCACCCCCTCGACGGCGCGTTCCTGGTACGGCTGCGGGTCGACGCGCGCGTGCGCCGCCTCGTCCGCCGCCGGGTCGCCGGTCAGCAACTCCTGCGCCTCACGGCGTTTGCGGGCCAACGCGGTGCGGGTGATCGTGGTCAGCAGGTAGGCGCGGAAGGAGCGGGTCGGCCCGCCGCCGACCAGCAGGACCTCCAGCACGCGCAGGAAGCCCTCCGACACCACCTCGTCGGCCTCGGCCGGGCACCGGGGCACCAGGTGGCGGGCCCGCGCGCGGGCGACCCCGAGGTGCCGTTCGTAGAGGGGGCTGAAGGCGGACACGGTGCCGGCCCGCACCAACGCCATCAGCCGGTCGTCGCTCGCCGCCGAGTGGTGCCCTCGCGCGACAACTCCCGATCCGGTCACGAGTCAGCCTCGCAATTTAGCGGTACATCAAAGTAAGGGTTACATCAACGTACCAGCAAGGATGCGCAGAGTGCCAATTCAAGTGCCGAGAGTGAGGACGGCCTTCGCACGGCCCGGCGCGGCCGTCGACCGACGCGCTTTAGCTGTAGTAACAAACGGGTCGACCGCCACGACCGCGCCGACGCGGGGTCCCGCCGCCGTCCGCGACCGACCCGATCACCGGCACGCCCGTAAGGCGCAGGCACACCGGCCTCCGCCACGAACCCCGCCCCACGAGAAGGACCCCACCCGCGCCGGGTTCCCGCACCACGCGGCCGTCCGGTTCCGCGACCGCAGCGTCACCGTGCCGCCACCTGACCGCCCTGCCCGACCGGGTCCCGCACTACAACACCCAACGCGCCCACAGCACCATCGGAGGCCACCCGCCCATCAGTACAGCCGGCGGTCGGACTCCGCCGGATCCGGCAGTGGCGGTAATGGCAGGTCGGGGTCGAGCGTCAACCCCGCCTCGCGCAGCACGTCGTCCAGCACGCCCCACGCCCAGTCCGCCAGCCGGTCGACCAGTTCCGCCCGGTCCAGCGAGCCGGGCTCGACCGACCACCGGGCCGTCGTCGACTCGACCATGCCGACCAGCCCGAACGACAGCGGGTCGGCCAGCCGGGCGTCCACGCCCAGCAGCGCCATGTAGCCGCCGATCACCTGGCCCAGCAGACCGCTGATCCGGGCCCGGATGTCGGCCGCCCACAGCCGCCGCTCCGGGTCCGCCTCCACCGAGCGGGACACGACGTAGTGGTAGAGCGAGACGTTGTCGGTCATCCACACCACGTACGTGCGCACGATCCGGGTGATGATCTCGCGCGCGCTGCCGCTCGGCCGGGTCAGCACGGGCACCATCTCGGCGATGATCAGCTCCGAGATCCGCCGGCCGACCGCGGCGTAGACGTCGTCGGCGTCGTCGAAGTGGCGGTACAGCCGGGGGCGGGAGATCCCGGCGCGCTCGGCGATGCGTTCGGTCGACACCCACGGGCCGTGCTCGCCGATGGCCGCCAGCGCGGCTGTCACGATCTCCGCGCGCCGCTTCTCCCGCTGCCCCGCCCACCGGGCGACCCGCCCGTCCACGGGTTTGTCCTGTCCGCCGCCGTCCGCCACGGGAGTACAGCGTAATGACCGCGCAACCCGAATAATCGGGCCCGACCGCGCGCACAACGCGAATCCGGCCGACCGGAATCCGCCTGCCGGAAAAGCCCCGGTGCCGGGCCCGGTGAACCGCGATCCGCAGGTCGGAAAAGCACGCAGGCGAACGTGTGCACCATTCGGGTACTTTTGTCGACGGCCGTGGACGACCAGATCAGGGGAACGTGCCGTCGGGTGCGCGGCGGTGGACCCGCGCCGGGACCCGGACCCGCCGGCCCGCCGCCTGCATCGGCGTGGCAAGGGGTCCGGGTCCCGGCGCGGGGGTTCAGCGGCCGGCGGGCCCGGCGAACGGCTTCACCAGCTCGTCCACTGTGGACAGCCGCCCGTTCTTCATCACCATCCGGACGTCGGCCAGCTTCGCCAGGTCGCGGGAGGCGTCGCCGCCGGTGAACACCAGGTCGGCCAGCTTGCCCTCCTCGACGCTGCCCAGGTCGCGCTCGACGCCCAGCTGCCGCGCGGACAGCAGGGTCGCGCTCTGCAGCACCGCGAACGGGTCGACGCCGTACTTGCCCATCGCCCGCAGGTTCAAGTGCAGCGCGACCGCCATGGTGTCCAACGGCGCGTCGGTGCCCGCGAGCACCGTCCCGCCGGCGGCCAGCAGCCGCTTGACCACGCCAACCTCGCGACGGGCCTGCTCGGCGTTGCCGTCGAGGAAGCCGCACGGCCCGAGTCCCTGCGCGCACAACACCTTCGCGTGCAGGGTCTGCTGCTCCTGCGGCGTGTAGAGGGCGCGGATCCGGGGGTCGTTCTCCAGACCGGGGTCGTCGGCGAGCATCGAGCCGGAGCTGAACAGCGTGGTGCTGAACGGCATCCCGCCGCGCGCCGCGAGCTGGACGACGTCGTCGTAGACGCCGCCGGCCGCCGCGTCGCGGGCGAACGCGAAGCCCCACTTGGTCGGCCCGGCGAGGTGCTCCTTCATGTCCACGCCGTGCGCGATGCCCGGGTACAGGTAGTGCGAGGTGGTCGGCACGCCCAGCCCGTGCGCCCGGTCCGCGACCCGGGCCTGCCAGTCGAACGGGAACCGCTCGTAGGTCTTGACCAGGTCGTAGTCCAGTTCGCGCACCCGGGACAGCTCCAGGCCGAGCTGGCGCTCGCTGCGCACCGGCCGGGCGAACTCCCAGCCGACCCGCGAGCCTTCGAGCATCTCGCCGGTCAGGAAGAACCGGGGGCCGGTGCGCGCCCCGGAGTCCAGCGCCTCGCGGTCCTCGACCGCCCGGTACACCGGGTCGCCGGTCGAGCGGGTGGTGGTGATGCCGTAGGACAGCATGAGCCGGCCCAGCCGGTCGCCGACGTACTTGGCCCGCATCTCCTGGTGGACGTGCATGTCGACCAGGCCGGGCGTGACGGTCAGCGCGCTCGCGTCGACGTACTTCCAGCCCGCCAGGGACCGGTCCGCCCGATGCGGCTCGATGGCGCGGATCCGGTTGTCCACCACGACGATGTCCACGTCGGTGCGCGGCACGGCGTTCTTGCCGTCCCACAGCCGGCCGGCCCGGATCACCACCCGGCTGTCCGGCTTGTCGCGGGTGTAGGTGAGCCCGACCGGCACGTCGGCCGGCTGCCCGCCGTCCGCCGCGGTCTTCTTCAACCGGCCGTTGTTGAGGTACAGCAAGGTGTTCCCCGGTCCCCACGTCGGCGCGTCGCTCGCCTCGCGGGTGACCTGCCGGGCCGGGCCGGTGGGCGTGCCCGACGGGTCGACCGGCAGCACGTGGATCGTGCTGTCCATGGAGAACGCCAGCGCCCGGCCGTCCGGCGACCAGACCGGCCCGTCGTCGCCGCGGGTGGAGATCGACGCGAACGGCCCCGGCTCGACGGTCCGGGTGGCACCCGAGGCGAGGTCGAGCAGCAGGATCTGGTTGCGGTCGGCCGCCGACACCGCCATCGCCAGGGTCCGGCCGTCCGGCGACCAGCTCGGCCGGCCGGGCGCGTTCTGCGGACCCAGCACGCGGGTGGCCGCGCCGGAGGCCAGGTCGAGGGTGAAGGTCTGGGCGTTCTGGTCCTGGAACGCCACGGCCCGGCCGTCCGGCGACCACGTGGGCGCGATCTCCGCGCCGGGCGACGAGGTCAGCCGCTGCTCCTTGCCCGTGGCCACGTCCAGCGCGTACAGGTCGACGCTGCCCGCCTTGTCCGAGGCGTAGGCGATCCGGGTGCCGTCCCGCGACCACGCCGGGTCGGACTCGTGGTAGCCGTCGCGGGTGAGCTGCTTCGGGCTGCCGCCGATCGGCAGCAGCCACAGGTCGTTGAGGGCCTTGAACAACACGGACCCGCCGTCCGGGGACAGCGCCGGTCCGGCGATGCCGCGCACCGGGCGCGGTCGCTTGCCGTCGAAGTCGTACGCCTTGCGGTCGTAGCGGTCGCGCCGGAGCTGGAAGGTCGCGGTGAACGGGATCTCGCGGGACGCCCCGGTGCTCACCCTGGTGACCGCGATGTGGCCGTTCGCGCCGTAGCCGAGCTGGTCGGCGTCCAGCCAGCGCGGCGGGAACGGGAACACGTCGCGGTAGGTGCCGACCTGGCGGACCGCGCCGCCCTCGGCGACCTGGAGGGTCCGGCCGCCCTGCCCGCCGCGCAGGAACGCGAGGCGCTTGCCGTCCGGCGACCACGAGGGCGCGCTCACGAAGCCCGGCGCGGCCGGCACGAGCGTGCTCACCGCGCCGGTCGCCAGGTCGACGCTCTCCACCGCGTTGCCCTGCACGTAGGCGATGGAACGCCCGTCGGGGTGCCAGGTCGGGTGCGTCTCGGCGGTGGCCGCCGAGGTGATCCGGGTGACCGCGCCGGAGCGCACGTCGACGGTCCAGATGTCCTCGCCGCCCTGCCGGTCGGAGGTGAACGCGATCCGGCGGCCGTCCGGCGACCACGCCGGGTACAGGTCGTCGTAGTCGCCCCTGGTGACCTGGCGGGCGTCGGTGCCGTCGGCCGCGACGGTCCGGATGTGGAACATGCCGTCCGCGAACGACTGGAGGGCCAGCCTACTCCCGTCCGGGGAGAACGACGGCCAGTACGGGTCGAGGAAGTCGGCGCCGATCGCGGTGGCCGCGCCGCCGCCGGGCGGCACCGAGAACAGCTGTCCCTGGAGGTCCACGACGATGGTGCCGTCCCGGGGCGACACGGCCACCGCGAGGTTGGTGCCCTCGCTGACGGTGACCGGGATCGTGCGCGGGCGTTCGGCGGCCGTGGTGGTGGGTGCGGAGGTGGCGGACGAGGTGGCGAGCAGGCAGGCCAGCGCCACGACGCCGAGACGGCGGTGGTGCGCAGTACGCATGTCAGAAACTCCTTGCGCGGTGCGCTCCCCGCGCCGGGGGCTCCGGCGCGGGGAGCGGCGAGGTCAGAGTCCGAACGCGAGCAGGACGTTGCCGTGATCACTCGGGTAGGAGGGCCAGTAGCCGGACTGCACGTAGAGCATCCCGTTGGCGATCACCGCACCACCGTTGCCGGAGATCGCGCTGCCGCGCCCGGTCAGGCCGTTCACGCCGGCGAAGTCGCGGATGGTGTCGAACTCCCACCGCACCTTGCCGGTGGTGGAGTCGTAGATCCGCATCTTGCCGTCGACGCTGCCCTCGTAGACCAGGCCGGGGCTGGTGCTGACGGCCGGTGTGTGGGAACGCTGGCACACCTGCGGGAACTGGGCCGCGCCGCCGGTGGTGCAGCCGTTGTCCGGGTTGGGCGTCTGCCAGACGACGTCGCCGTTGCCGGGGTCGAGCGCGAACACCGTGCCGGGGTTGCCCCAGTTCGTCGCCATGTACAGCCGCTTGCCGTCGAAGCTGCTGCCCCACTGGATGCCGCTCAGGCCGCCGCCGGGCATCGGCTTGGACAGCTGCCGGCGCCACTGCACCGAGCCGTTGCGCGCGTCGAACACGTGGAAGACGCCGCTCTTCTGGCCGACGCCGACGAACGTGCGGCCGTCGTGCCGGAACAGGGTGGGCGTCGCGCCGATGTCGTAGTCCAGCGCGGTGCCGTCCTTCTGCCCGGGGCAGTAGCCCTCGTTGTCCGGGAAGCCGCACAGCAGCCGCCAGGTGTCGGCCTGGGTGACCTTCTGCTTCCACTTGGCCGCGCCGGTCCGGGCGTCGAGCGCCAGCAGGGTGTCGAAGTCGCCGGTGGTGCCGGAGTAGAGGTTGCCGGTGCCGACGTAGAGGGTGTTGGTGCGCTCGTCGACGACCGGCGAACTCCACACGCCCGCGCCGGACGGTTCGTAGCGGGTCGCGCCGCTGGGCCAGGTGCCGACCGCCTGCGGTTCCGGCGTGGTGAAGTAGCGCCACACCAGGTCACCGGTCTCGGCGTCGATCGAGTCGACGTGCCCGCGGAAGGTGCAGCACGGGTAGTTGCGGTCCGGGTTGATGTTCTCGCCGCTGGACGCGCCGACGTAGATCCGGCCGTCGTGGTAGAGCGGGGAGCTGGTGTGCATCCCGGCCGCGTGCGGTTCGGTGTCCTTGGACCACGCGAGCCGCCCGCTCCGCTGGTCCAACGCGTACAGCCGTCCGCCGTTGTCGCCGAAGTACACCTTGCCGCGGGCCACGGTCGGCCCGTCGATCACCACGCTCCCCGCGCTCACACTCGCGAGGTCGAACGTCCAGCGGCCCGCACCGGTCTTCGCGTCCAGTGCGTGGAATTTGCCGTCAGGACTGCCGAAGTAGATGCCGCCATCCACCACGGCCGGTTGACTTTTTGCCGGGAACCCGTTCTTCGGATAGGCGAATGCCCACTTCAGCTCCAGTTTCCCGACGTTCCACGGTGCGATCCGGCGTTCTGCCGGGGCGAACCGGGAACCGGACTTGTCGCCGGTCCAGCCCGGCCAGTCGCCGGACCGGTGGCCGGTGGTGTTTCCGCTGGCGGAGGCCGCGCCGCCGATGAGCAGCGCGACCACGCCAACCACTGCCGTGATGCGATGTAGCACTTTGACCACAGGCACGTCCACTCCTCCAGGTGGGCGGCCTGACACTCAACGTAGCGGGTGCCTGTGGGATTGCCTTGCTCCGAATCAACCAATTCGCGAAACGAGACGAGCTAGCCCCGCTCGGACAAGTAGCGGGCCGCCGCGGCGCGCAGGCGGGAATGCACCCCGTCAAATACCACAGCACCCGAAAGAATGTCCTTGGGCAGTTTCGCCAACATCGTGTAGTTCGTGTCGACAACGTTCCCGGCGGGCGCGAGCCCGGCCTGGCTCACCAATTGGTACGCGTCCAGCGGGTCGAGGCCGAGCAGCCCGCCGGTCCACCCGACCAGGTCGTGCTGGCTGATCCGGAACGCGTCCTCCAGCGGCCGGGCCGAGCCGGTGGACATCAGGTGGGTGTCGCTCTCCAGCCGGGGCCACGGGGTGGCCGCGCCCTTGATCAGGTCGACCACCACGACCGTGGACATGGCGGCCTCCACGGCGGTGCCGCAGACCTCGCCCTCGCCCTGCCGGCAGTGGCCGTCGCCGATCGAGATCAGCGCGCCGGGCACGTTCACGCCGAAGTAGGCGGTGGTGCCCGCGCGCATCTCGGGGGTGTCCATGTTCCCGCCGTGCGCGCCGGGGGTGATGCTCATGATCACCTCACCGGCGGCGGGCGCGACGCCCACCGTGCCGTGCATCGGGTCCAGCGGGAGTTCCACCTGGAACTCGCTCGACCTGGCGTTGAACCGGACCACGCCGCGCTCCACGTCCACGTCGTAGCGCCAGACCCGTTCGGGCAGGGCGTCGTGCAGCATCGCCGTGGTGTGCGTCGCGGTCAGCGCGCCGAAGTGCGGGAACGTGGTGGACACCGCCCAGTCGCGGGTCGGCCGGATCTCCACGAAGTGCACCGCCACGGTGTCGCCGGGCTCCGCGCCCTCGACCGCGATCGGCCCGGTCACCGGGTTGAGGTAGGGGAACTCGCAGACCTGGCTGGGCAGGTCGTCCACCCCGCGCACCGCGCCGCCGAAGCAGTCCTCGGTGCTCAGCTCCACCACGGTGCCCGGCTTGACGGTCAGCAGCGGCGCGCGCCCGCCGAACGCGTAGCCCAGGTCGGCTCGTTCCGGGTGCAGCCGGACGACCTCGATGCTCACTTGCCCTCCTCGTCGTCGCCGGCGATGCCGGCCAGTTCCGGTTTGCGGCCCGCCGCGAGCAGGCCGACCAGGATGACCGCGCCGATGCCGAGCCAGACGAACCCGACCGTCTGCGCGGCGACCTTCGCGTTGACCACCACGTAGGCCAGGATGCCGAACCCGATGGCCGGCGCGATGAGGTGCTTCCACCAGTCCCGGCTGCGCCGCCGGATCACGTAGTGCGCGACCACGGACACGTGCAGCACCAGGAACGCGGTCATCGCGCCGAAGTTGACCAGCGAGCTGAGCAGCGTGATGCCGTCCTCGCGGGACTGCATGTAGAGGCCGAGCCCCAGGGACACCGCGGCCACCAGCAGCGTGGCGTTGACCGGGATGCGCCGGGTCGGGTGGATCTTGGCCAGGAACTTGGGCAGCTGGCGGTCGCGGGCCATCGCGAACAGCAGCCGGGACGTGGCCGCCTGGGCGACCAGCGAGTTGGCGAAGCCCCAGGACACGGCGGTGGCCGCGGCGGTCAGCGTGGCCAGCCAGGGGCCGCCCGCCGCGCGGGCCGCGTCGTAGAACGCGGTGCCGCCGGCGTCGCCGTTGGCGATCAGGCCGTCGGGGTCTTCGACGAGCAGCGAGGCGACCCACGTCTGGGTGATGAACAGCAGACCGGTGACGACCAGCGCGGCCACCATGGACCGGCCGATCGCGCGGGCCGAGTCGCGGTTCTCCTCGGCCAGCGTGGAGATGCCGTCGAAGCCGAGGAAGCTGAGCACCGCGATGGACACCGCGCCGAACACCAGCGGCCAGGAGAACGTGGCGCTGTTGAACAGCGGGTCGAAGCTGAAGCCCCGGCCCTTGCCCTGGGTCAGCGCGACCACGCCGATCACTAGGAAGATCGCCAGGATGATCAGCTGGGCGACCAGCATGACCCGGTTGACCTTGGCGGTCATCTCGATGCCCAGGTAGTTGACCGCGGTGTTGAGCAGCACGAACGCGATCAGCCACAGCCAGACCGGCACGGCGGGCACCAGCGAGTTCATCGCCACGCCGGCGATCAGGTAGAGCAGGCCGGGCACCAGCACGTAGTCGAGCAGGATCATCCAGCCGGCCAGGAAGCCGACCGGCGCGCCGATGCCGCGCCCGGCGTAGGTGTAGACCGAGCCCGCGATCGGGAACGCCTTGGACATCTGGGCGTAGGAGCCGGCGGTGAACAGCATGGCGAGCATGCCGATGGCGTAGGCCAGCGCGACCATGCCGCCGGAGCCCTGGAACACGCTGCCGAAGATGCCGAACGGCGCGATCGGCACCATGAAGATCAACCCGTAGACCAGAAGGTCCTTGAACCCCAGGGACCGCCGCAGTTCCTGGGTGTAGCCGTACTTCTCGACGCCCTGATCCTGCGCCATGCGTCCTCCTGCCGTGCGGTGGTGCGGCGAGCCTAGACACGTTCCTTCCATTTGGAAAGGTTCCGTCTGGAAGGAGTTTTCCCTACCGCTGCCGGCCGATCACATCCGGTCGCGCGCACGTCACGTCCAGTCGTCCGGAGAGCTTCCCGGAACCTCCGCCGCACCGCGCGGGGGCCGCGTCACGCGCTCACGGGAGGCGGCGCACGGGCCGCAACGGCGCGATCACGGTCAGGTCCAGACCGTCCGCGCGCGCCAGGAACCCGCCGAGCCGGGGCGGTCCGGCCGGCGCGCCCGCCCACGCGCCCCGGTCGGCCGACGCCAGCAGCGCCGCCGTGCCGGCCTGCGCGTCGTACGCGGTCAACGCGCCGGTGCGCGCCAACGCGGCGGCCAGGTGCACGCCGTCGTAACACCCCTCGGCGTACGCGTCGAGCACCGGGGCACGGCCGCCGAACAGCGCGTGGTGCCGTTCCGCCAGCGCCACCCGCCGCTCGTCGCCCTGGCCGGCGAACGACCGCATGGCCGCGTACAGCTCCCCCGTGTCGTCCCCGCCCGCCGCGAGCAGGCCGTTCTCCTCCAGCGAACCGGACAGCCGCACCACCCGCCCGGCCGGCGGCGACGCGGTGAACGCCCGGTTGAACAGCGCCAGGTCCCGGCCGACCAGGCTGAGCAGCACCGCGTCCGCACGGGCCCGCGCCAGCGCGGCGACGATCTCCTCCGCGTCGATCCCCGGCCCGGGGAACGGCGTCAGCCGGGTCGCCACCACCTCCGCGCCCAGTCCGCGCACGATCCCCGCCGCCACCCGGTGCACCGCGCGCGGCCAGATGTAGTCGCTGCCCACCAGCGCCCACCGGCGCAGCCCGCGCCGGGCCACCAGCCACCGCACGGCCGGCGCGAGCTGGCGGCCCGGCGAATCGCCCAGCAGCACCACGCCGGGCCGGCGCGGGCCGCCCTCGTGCGGCGGGGTGAACACGTACGGCGCGCGCCCGCCCAGCGCGATCTCCAACGCCCGGTGCACGTCGCTGGTGTGGAACCCGACGAACGCGTCCACCACCCCGACCAGCCCGGCCGCGTCGCGCGCCACCTCGTCCGGCAGCCGCCCGGCGTCGACCAGCACGAGCTGCACCTGCCGGCCCGCGACCCCGCCGGCCGCGTTCAGCTCGGTCGCCGCCAGCGACGCGGCGAGCAGCCCGGACGGCCCGGTCAACCCGAGCGCGCCGGACAGCGGCAGCAGCAGGCCGATCCGCAGCGCGCCGGGGTCGGGACCGGCCACCGCGACCTCCAGCCGGTCGCGCAGCACCGCGCGCACGACCGCCGAGGACTCCACGCCGGTCAGTATGCTCGCCGACGAGTCCCCCGGTGAAAGGTGCGTCATGCCTGATCAGCAGCACACCCGCCGGGCGGACCTGGTCGACCTGCTGACCCGCACCCAGCGCGCGTTCGTGCGCGACCTAGGCGCGGTGCTGGAGGAGGAAGGCGCGAGCGTCGACCAGTGGCGGGTGCTGCGCGCCCTGGCCGCCGAGGAGCGCTCGATGGGCGAACTGGCCGCCGCGCTGGAGATCCCGCACGCCACGCTGACCCGGATCGTGGACGGCCTGGTCGACTCGGCGTTCCTGTACCGCTCGCAGTCCGGCGAGGACCGCCGCAAGGTCTCCGTGCACGTCTCCGACCTCGGGCAGGTCAAGCTGGACCGGCTGGAGGCCCTGGCCGCCGCGCACGAGCGGGCGCTGGCCGACCGGCTCGGCCCGGACACCGTCACCGGCCTCGCCGACCTGCTGCGCGACCTGCTCTGAGGTCCCGGGGATTTCCCGCCCGACCGTGCGACCATCCCGCCGGCCCGACTCGCAGTACGGGGGTCCGACGAGTCGACAGGCCACGGCGTGGTGGGGGTGCCCGGAGGTTACGAGGAGTTCGTGGCACGCGCCTCACCGCGCCTGCTGCGGACCGCGTTTCCGCTGACCCGCGCCCGAGCCGTACGTCCGGCGGATCATGGTCGACACCTGCCACCTGGTGGCGGCGGCACTGGCGGGCCGAGGAGCCCACCGGTTCGCACGACGCCCGGCGGCTCTACCTGTCGGTGCTGGTCGACGGGCGCAAGACGGGCGGTGGGTCCTGCGGTCGGGATTCCGTCGCCCTGGACGACCCGGGCAGGCCGCAGGAGGCGACCATCGTCCCCGGTCGCGGGCTGGGAGGCGATCTACGGCCTGCGGCCTCGACCCGGATCGGCCGGTGACGCTCAAGGTCGTCCCGGAGCGGATCACCGGGGACTGGGTCGTCACGTCCCGGGAACGACGGTGACCTCGGTGGCCGGGACGCGGACCACCAGCACCCCGTCGCGCAGCCACGCCTCGATGCGGTCCACGTCGACGGCGGGCAGGGTCGCCCGGTACAGCAGGCCGCACGTGCGGCGGACGGTGATGCCGACCCGGGAGCGGGGCACCGGCACGCCGTCGGCCGGCAGGTCGTGGTCGTGCACCTCGACGACGAGGTCGTGCGGGTGCGCGCCGGGCACGACGGTCGCGAGCAGGTAGGCGTGCGCGGTGACGACGACGTCCACCGACGACGGGCAGGAGTCGTCGGTGGACACGTCCCAGGGACGGCCGAGCGTGCGGCCGACGCGTTCCCACCACAGGTCCATGTCGCGCAGCGGGCCCGGCTGGGCGGGCACGCCCCGGCGGACGGTCAGCCACTCCACGACGTCACCTTCCCCGCTGGTGTGGGCACGTCGGAGCACGGGTACCCGCCCGGTCGAGGCGCACACCCGGCCGATCGGGTGAAATCCGACCCGCCGGGTTCAGTCCGCCTCGGCGCGGGCGTCGGAATCCTCCACGGCGGGGAACGGGGTGGTGGCCGCTTCCGCCGCCGCCTCCGCGTCCTCCACCAGTTCCGGACCGCCCCACTGGCGGTCGGCCGCGCCCATGCTGTGCTTGCCCATCGTGATGCTCCCCTCGAAGTTCGAGTGACTGATACCCACTTCGTGGACAGTTCACACCTCCCGTGGAATTCACGCTGGGCGGGACCGCCCGGAAATGCGAAGATTCTTTGCCTATGTCCCCGATCACCTCCCGGGTCCGCGCCGGCTACGCGATGGGCTCCCTGGTCACCGGCGCGTTCGGCACCGTGCCCGGACTCCTCCTGCTGCCCTACCTGACCGACAGCCTGGCCGTGCCCGCCGCCGTCGCCGGGCTGCTGGTGCTCGCCCCGAAAGCCTGGGACGTGCTGTTCAACCCGGTCGCGGGCCGGATCAGCGACCGGGCGGGCGTGCGCCGGCCGTTCCTGCTGCGCGGCGGGATCGCGGTGGCCGTGCTGTTCGCGCTGCTGTTCGCCGGGCCGTTCACGGGCGCGCCCGCCGCCGTGTACGTCGCGCTGGTGTTCCTGCTGTGCGCGACGGCCTACGCGTTCTTCCAGGTGCCTTACGTCGCCATGGCGGCGGAGATCACCGAGGACTACGACGAGCGCACGCGGCTGATGGCGTGGCGGATGGCGTTCCTCGCACTGGCGATCCTGGTCAGCGGCGCGGGCGCGCCCGCCGTGCGCGACCTCGCGGGCGGCTACTGGGCGGTGGGCGTCGCGGTCGGCGTGCTGATCCTGGCGGGCACGGTGGCGACCGTCGCCGGGACGCGCGGCGCGCCGGTGTCCCACCGGGTGTCCTCGACCGCCACGCCCCGCGAGCTGCTCGCGGCGGTGCGCGGGTCGCGGCCGTTCCGGCTGCTGCTGACCGTGTTCGTGGTGCAGGCGGTCGGCCTGGGCACCATGTTGGCGGGCGTGGACTACTTCGCCCGGCTGGTGCTCGGCGACCAGGGCCTGCAGACCTGGCTGTTCGTCGGGTTCGTCGGCCCGGCGCTGGTGGTGATGCCGCTGTGGCAGCGGGTCGGCCGGCGGCACGGCAAGCGGACCGGACTGGTCGCGGCGTCGCTGCTGTTCGCGGCGGCGGTGGCCGGGCTGGGGCTGTCCCGCGCGCTGCCGGTGGCCGCCGTGCTCGCGCTGATGGCCGTGATCGGCGTCGGGTACGCCGGGATGCAGGTGTTCCCGCTGGCCATGCTGCCGGACGTGATCACCGCGCAGGAGCGCCGGGACGGGACCTCCCGCGCCGGGCTGTTCGCCGGCGTGTGGACGGCCGGCGAGACGCTCGGCCTCGCGCTCGGCCCCGGCGTGTACGGCCTGGTGCTGGCCGCCGGCGGCTACGCGGCGAGCACCGACGGCGCGGTCGTCCAGTCCTCCGGGGCGGTGCTGGCCGCGCTGCTCGGGTTCACCGCGATCCCGGCCGTGCTCGCGGTCGTCGCCCTGCCCCTGCTGCCCGCCGAACCCGCACGTTCCGCTGAACCCGCTCGTGAGGAGACCGCATGACCGCGCCCGAAGACGTGCTGGCCGAACTGCGCGCGTTGCGCGCCGGCGACCTGCCGACCCACGGCGGACGCACCCTGGCCTACGTCTACGACAGCGCGGTACCCGGCCTGGACGACCTCGCCGCGCGGGCGCACGCGCTCGCCTCGTCGGTCAACGGCCTGGACCCGACCGCGTTCCCCAGCCTGCTCAGGCTGGAGAACGACGTCGTGGCCACCGCCTCCCGGCTGCTCGGCGGCACGGACGCGACGGTCGGCACGGTCACCTCCGGCGGCACCGAGTCGTGCCTGCTCGCGGTGCTCGCCGCGCGGAAGTCCCGGCCCGAGGTCGCCGACCCGGCGATCGTGCTGCCGGAGACCGCGCACGCCGCGTTCCACAAGGCCGCGCACTACTTCGGCGTGCGGGTCGTGGCGGTGCCGGTGGACCCGAAGACGTTCCGCGCCGACCCCGCCGCCATGGCCGCCGCGATCACCGATGACACCGTGCTGGTCGTGGTCAGCACGCCGTCCTACGCGCACGGCGTGGTCGACCCGGTCGCGCCCATCGCCGCAGCGGCGGCGGAACGCGGCGTGCGGTGCCACGTCGACGCGTGCATCGGCGGGTGGATCCTGCCGCACGCCGACGTCGAGCCGTTCGACTTCTCCGTGCCGGGCGTCACCAGCATCTCCGTCGACCTGCACAAGTACGCGTACTGCCCCAAGGGCACGTCGGTCCTGCTGCACGCGAACGCCGACCTGCGGCGCGCGCAGTACTTCGCCTGCGCCGACTGGCCCGGCTACACGATGCTCAACTCCACCACCCAGTCGACCCGCTCCGGCGGCCCGCTCGCCGCCGCGTGGGCCGTGCTGCGGCACATCGGCGACGACGGCTACCGCGACCTCGCGCACCGGGCGCTGACCAGCGCCGCGCTGATCCGCGACGGCATCGACGGGATCGCGGGCCTGCGCGTGCTGGGCACGCCGGAATCCACCCTGATCGCGGTCACCGCGACCGGCGAGGACTTCGACGTGTTCACCGTCGCCGACGAGATGCGCGCCCGGAACTGGTACGTGCAGCCCCAGTTCGCCTACGGCTCGTCGCCTGCGAACCTGCACCTGACGGTGACCGCGGCGAACTCGGGCAACGAGGCCGAGCTGCTGGCCGACCTGCGCGACTCGGTGGCCGCCGCGACCACCGCCGGACCTGTCGCGGTCGCGCCCGAGGTGGTCGCCGCGATCGGCGCGCTGGACCCGGATTCGCTGACCCCGCAGGAGTTCGCCGGACTGCTCGCGGCGGCCGGGCTGGGCGGCGCGGGCGTGCTGCCCGAGCGGATGGCGACGGTGAACGCGCTGCTGGCCGCCGCGCCGCCGGCGTTGCGCGAGCGACTCCTGGTCGAGTTCCTCGGCGTGCTGTACTCCTGATGTCCACTGTGGACTCCCCACTGCGGACTCCCCGGGGAGTCACGGCTACCTCACCGGCCGCGCCAGCAGGCGCACGTCCGAGCCGCTGCGGGCCACGTCGACCAGTTCGAGCCGGAGGATCTCCGACATGGCGCGGATTCCGGCGTGCCCGAGGCCGCTCTTGCCGGAGCCCAGGAGCGCGGGCGCGACGTAGTTCACCACGCGGTCGACCAGCCCCTGCGCGATGAAGCTCCCGGCCAGCGTCGGCCCGCCTTCCAGGAACACGCCCCTGATGCCACGGGCGAACAGCCCGCGCAGCACGCCGTCGAGATCAAGACCTCGCGCCGCCCGCTCGACCCGCAGCACGTCGGCCACGCCGTCGAGGTGGGACGCGTCGGCGTCGGCGGCCACCACGATCAAGGTCGGCGCGGCACCGTCGCACACGTTCGCGTCGGCGGGCGTCTTCGCGTCGCTGTCGATGACGACCCGCCACGGCTGCCGGTCCGGGTTCGTCACGGTCGAGAGGTCCAGTCGCGGGTCGTCGTTCCCGCGCACGGCGAGATTCGGGTTGTCGGCCCGCTGCGTCCCCGAACCGACCACCGTCGCATGGCACCCGGCACGCAGGAGGTGGACCTCGGCCCGGCTCTCCGCGCTGGTGATCCACTGGCTCGTGCCGTCTTCGGCGGCGATCCGGCCGTCGAGGGTGGCCGCGAACTTGTAGACGACGAACGGCCGGCCCCGTTCCCGGTTGACCGCCTCCCACTCGCCCCTGCCGACCAGTTCGTCAACGCTCAGTGCGCCCACTCGGCCGCTCCCTCCACCGCGACAGCTTCCAGGAATTCGGCTACGCCGCGGTGCGAACGCCACGGTGCCAGGTATGCAGAGCAGCCGGCCAGTTCGCGAACCGTCCGCCGTGAGCGGGTGTCCCGGGCGATGTCGAGCGCCGACGTCCCGCTGTCGACGGCCGCGTCAGGTGTTCCCGCGCGCGCCGCGACCACTGTTCGGCGCGCGAGGTGAAGGCCCAGTTCCCGGCGGAACTCCTGCGGCCAGTCGCCGAGCGCCCGGTCGTACTCGTCGAGCGCCGCGCGGTGCCTGCCCAGGGTGTTCAGCACCGCTGCCCGCTGGGCGGCGACGTACGTCGGTGTGCAGTAGCCCGCGAGCGAGTAGGGATCCGGTTCGCCGGGCTCCCGCTCGCTGAGGTGGAATGCGGTGTCGAGGTGGGAGAGGGCGGCGTGCTCGTCGTCGTCCAGTGCCGAGGCGTGCGCCGCCTGCTGGTGGAGTGCCGCCCTCACCCGCGCGCTCTTGATCGACCTCTCGTGCCGGATCGCCGAGTGCGCCAGACCGCTCGCCTGCGCCCGGTCACCGGCCAGTTGCGCCTGCTGGCCCATCCGCATGAGGAGGTACGCCACGACGTCCGCGTCGCCGGAGGAGTGCGCCCACTCAAGACCTCGGCGCGACCAGGCCCTGCCGTCCTCGAATCGTCCGAGGTCGTCGGCGAGCCAGCCGCACAGCTCGGCGAACAGCGCGCCCACTTCGAACAGGCGCCCCCGGGTCGCCCGGTCAGCCCGGTCGTACAGGCGGGACACGTTCGCCACCTGCTCGACCGCGGAGTGCAGGAGATTCGCCGGCCCGAGCAGGCTGTCCGCCGCGACGAGCGAGTCCCGCAAATCGATGAAGGTGGCCACGACACGGGGGTCGAGCGCGCCTGCGGACCGTTCTCCGAGCGCGAGCAGAATTCCCACGCTGACACCGGATTGGATCATACTTCGCCGATCCACCCCCGCATCCCCAGTGGCCTCCGGTACCCGCTCCGAGCCCCTGAGCAGATCGCGCAACTCGGCGGGTGTCCGGTCGAGCAGCTTCGCCAACTTCGGCCACAGGTAAGGCAGTGGCAGTCGACGTCCGGACTCCCAACGCTGGACCGTACCTCGATCGACGTGCAGCGCCTCGGCCAAGCTCTCCTGCGTGTGACCCGCCATGCGGCGGGCGTCCGCCAGCGCGGGTCGTGGTTGCGCCATGCAATCAGTGTCTCACTGTGCGCGAGAGTTGCAACAACCGTGTTTTCGTAGTTCAGACGGCCGAGTGCCGCATGTGTGCCACATGGTTGCCGCATACTCGCCGCAGGACCACGCCACGGGGCACCCGCCGACACGCGGACCCGATCCGGCCGTGGCGGCGAATGCCCGGGGTGCCGCACTCCTGACATCCACTGTGGACGGTCCATGTGATGCTCGACAATGGATTTGCGCCGGGTCGCGGCCGGTTGCGAGGGTGTCGGCATGGCTCAGTGGCGGGTGTTGTTGTTGGGTGGCGCGTCGGGCAGCGGCAAGAGCGCGCTGTCCTACCCCGTGGCACGCGAGCGCGGGGCCGCGCTGGTCGAGGTGGACGACCTCGTGGTGGCGTTGCAGAGCATCACCACGGCCGAGCAGCAGCCGGCGCTGCACCACTGGCGGACCCGCTCCGACGTCGGGATGTCGTCGGCCGAGGTGACCGCCGCGCAGGTGGCGCTGGCCCGGTCGATCGAGCCCGCGCTGGAGGCGGTGATCACCAACCACCTGGAGACCGACCTGCCGCTGGTGCTCGAAGGCGACTACCTGCTGCCCGCGTTCTGCGCCCGGTGGACCGGCGGGGACGTGCGGTCGGTGTTCGTGCACGAACCGGACGCCGGTCAGCTCGAACGCAACTACGCGAGCCGTGAGCCGGACGCGGGCGTGCAGCGCAAGCGGGCGGCGGACAGCGCGTACTTCGGCGACTGGCTCGCCGCCGAGGCCGGGCGGCACGGGCTGCCGGTGATCACCGCGCGGCCGTGGGCGGACTCGGCGGAGCGGCTGGCGCGGGCCGTCCGGGGCTGAGCAACAGACCGGTGGTCCGTTAGACTCCGGTTCGTGGAGTTCCGGCGGGCCAGGAGCCCGGAGCAGGTCGAGGTCCGGCGGGCCTCGATCCTGGACGCCGCCGAGGCGATGCTCGCCGAGCAGCCGCTCGCCGCGATCAGCCTGCGCGAGCTGAGCTGCCGGGTGGGCCTGGCCAAGTCGAACGTGCTGCGCTACTTCGACAGCCGCGAAGCGGTCTTCCTCGACGTGCTCGACCGGCGCTGGTCGGCGTGGCTGGACGAGGTCGGGCCGCTGGTCCGGGCCGCCCGGCCGGACCCGGTGCCCTACGGGCGGGCGATCGCCGTGGCGAGCGCGCTGGCCGCCTCGCTGCCCCGGCACCCGCTGCTGTGCGAGCTGGTGGCGAGCATGGCAAGCGTGCTGGAGCGCAACATCGGGCTCGACGCGGCGCGCGCGTTCAAGGGCCGGGCGACCGCGCACACCGCCCGGCTGGCCGAGCTGGTCCGGGGCGAGCTGCCGCAGCTCGACGACGCCGCCGCCCGGCACTTCGCGGGCGCGGTCGTGGTGATCACGGCGGGCCTGTGGCCCTACGCGCACCCCACCGAGGCGGTGGCCGAGGCCGCCGCAGAACTCGGCCACCCGCCGCCCGCCGAGGCGTTCGCGGCGGCGTTGACCGAAGGCCTGGTGAACCAGCTCATCGGTCTGGTCGTCCGGGCCAGCTGACCCGCGTACCCTTCGAGAGACCACTGGTCTCTAAAACCCGATCCGCGACGGAGCGACACCCATGGCCGACGACTCCCCCACCACGACCGACGCACCGGCCCGGCCGGGGACGGCCCGGCGGCGGGTGGTGTTCGGGCTGGTGCTGTTCGTCATCACCTCGCTGCTGTTCTGGGTGCCGTGGGCGGGCCTGTTCGCGCCGGGCGCGCAGTGGCCGACGGCGGTGACGGTGGTCGGCACGGCCCTGTTCGCGGTGGGGTACCTCGCGTTCCCGGTGCTGCTGATCCGCTCCCTGGGCCGCCGGCACTCCGACCGCGCCGCCCGGATCGCCCTGCCGCTGCTGGGTGTCGTGTGGATCGCGTTCGCGTGGACCCTGGTCACCGACGTGCTGCGGCTCGTGCTCGCGGTCGCCGGCGTGGAGAACCCGTTGCGGGCACGGGTGATCGCGGTGCTGCTCGCGGTCATCGTGGTGGGGCTCGCCGGGTACGGCCACCACGTGGCCATGCGGGTGCCGCCGGTGCGGCGCGCGGAGGTCGTGCTGCCCCGGCTCGACCCGGCGTTCGACGGGCTGACCGTGGCCGTGCTGGCCGACACCCACTACGGGCCGATCGACCGGACGCGGTGGTCCGAGGGCCTGGTGGCGGCGGTGAACGAACTCGACGCCGACGTGGTGGTGCACGTGGGCGACATCGCCGACGGCACGGTCGAGCAGCGGCGCGGCCAGTCCACCCCGCTGGCCGGGGTCCGCGCGGGGCACCGCTTCTACGTCTCGGGCAACCACGAGTACCTGAGCAACGCCCAGGCGTGGCTGGAGCACATGGACGAACTCGGCTGGACCAGCCTGCACAACACGCACCGGGTGCTGGAGCGCGGCGACGCGCGGCTGGTGTTCGCCGGCATCGACGACATCACCGCCGAGCACTCCGGCGAGGAGGGCCACGCCGCCGACCTCGACGCCGCGCTGGCGGGCGTGCGCGCGGACGACCCGGTCGTGCTGCTGGCGCACCAGCCCAGCGAAATCCGCAAAGCCGCGGCGGCGGGCGTCGACCTGCAACTGTCCGGGCACACGCACGGCGGCCAGATCTGGCCGTTCCACTTCCTGGTCCGGCTGCAGCAGCCGGTGTTGCGGGGCTTGAGCGAGCACGGCGCGCGCACCAGGCTGTGGACCAGTCGCGGCGCGGGTTTCTGGGGTCCGCCGTTCCGCGTGTTCGCGCCCAACGAGATCTCGCTGCTGACCCTCCGGTCCCGCTGACACCAGCCCCTTGAGGGTGATTCCCGGTCCTCCGCGAGGATGCCGCCGTTCGGCGTCCACAGTGGACTTGTCGGCCCAGCGGTCCGGGCCGGACGACGCCGCGGCGGCGGTCGGGCCATTCCCCGACCGGGCCGCGCCGAGGCATTTCCGCTACCGATCGACCACGCCCAGTGACGACCCATAGTCTATTCAAATAGTTCGACGGCCGATCGACAAATGGCCGGTTCGACCGTTTAGTGGATTCCAGTAATGTCCGCCTGACGCGTAGCTTTGACGCCACGGCAACCCGTCCGCCGACGGAGGGCAGGAGAACGAACGACATGGGCGTCGAGAACGCGGATTCACCTGAATTCCTGGTCGTGGTGAACGCCGAGGAGCAGTACTCGGTGTGGTTCGCCGGACGCGACCTCCCCCTGGGCTGGCGCGCCGAGGGCACCACCGGGACCAGGCAGGAATGCCTGGACCAGATCGCGCGGGTGTGGACCGACCTGCGCCCGCGCAGCGTGCGCGAACACCTCGCCGCACACGGCGGCTGAGCCGGCGGCTCAATTCGGCCACCCGGTGATTCCGGGTGGCCCGACGCTGCCCGGAAATAGGCGCTAATTCCGCGCGCGGACCGACCGGCACATTACTGGGGGAGGCTTTGGTGTACACGGATCCGGCTGTCCGGACCACCCCGGCACTACCGTTGCAACGCGGAATGATCGCGGCCGGCCTGCGGGATCCGGAGGCGGGCACGGACGTCATCCAGTGCGTGCAGCGGTTCACCGGGCCGTTCGACGCCGGGGCGTACCTGGACGCGTGGCGGGCGGCCGTGGAACGGCACCCGATCCTGCGCACCCGGTTCCGCTGGCGGCCCGACGGCGACGCCGAGCAGTGGGCCGGTCCCGCCGCCGACGTGCCGATGGTGGTGGACGACGCGGTCGCCGACCGGGCCGCGTTCGACCTGCCGGGATTCCTGGCCGAGGACCGCAAGGCCGGCGTCGACCCGGTGGACGGCCCGCCGCTGCGGCTGCGCGTGCTGCCCGGCAACGTCGTCGTGGCGACCTTCCACCACGCGATCCTGGACGGCCGGTCGCTGGCGATCCTGCTCTCCGAGATAGACGACGCCTATGCCTCCGGCGGCACGGCCGAGTTCGCGCCGCGCCCCGAGTTCGCCGACTACGCCCACTGGTACGCCGAGCGCACCGCGCCCGAGGACGAGCGGGCCGCGGCGGACCGGCGGTTCTGGGCCGCCGAACTCGCCGACCTGCCGGAGCCGGGCCTGCTTCCCCTGGAGCACAACGGTTCCGCCACCCCGGCGATGGGCACGGCCGCGCTCGACCTGTCGGACACCGAGACGGCGGCGGTGCGGGCGCTGGCCGACGCGGCGGGCGTCACGGTGAACACGGTCGTGCTCGCGGCGTGGGGCCTGCTGCTCACCACGCACTCCGGCACCGGCGAGGCGGTGTTCGGGGTGACCCGCGCGGCCCGCCACGGTTCGGTGCCCGGCGCGGAGGACATGGTCGGCCTGCTGCTGGCCACCGTGCCGCTGCGGCTGCCGGTGGACCGCGACCTCCCGGTCACCGAGTGGCTGCGCGACGTGCGGGAGCGATCGGTCGCCGCGCGCGACCACCAGCTCACCCCGCTGCCGGACATCCAGCGCGCGGCCGGCCACGACGCGTTGATGCGCAGCCTGGTGCTGTTCGAGCACCGCGAGATCAACACCGTGCTCGCGGCCCGGCCGACCGCGCCGCCCGGACGGCACGTGCGGATCCTGCGCAGCCCGGGCTACGCGATGACGCTCTACGCGTTCGCCGAGCCGCACCTGAGCCTGCAACTCATCCACGACACCACCAGGTTCCCGGACTGGGCGCCGGCCGCGCTGCTGGCACAGTTCCGCGAACTGCTGGCGGGCATGGCCGAAGCGCCCGCCCGCCCGGTCCGCGAGCTGACCGAGCCGCGCGGTGCGGAACTGGTGCGGGTGGTGGAGAAGTGGAACGACACCGCCGTGGAGTACCCGGCGGACTCGACCGTGCCCGACCTGTTCGCCGAGCAGGTGCGGCTGCGCCCGGAGGCGGACGCCGTCCACGACGGCGACCGCTGGCTGAGCTACGCCGAACTCGACGCGCGGTCCAACCGGCTGGCCCACGCGCTGCTCGCCCGGGGCGCGCGGCCGGACCGGCCGGTGGGCCTGGCGCTGCCGCGCGGCGCGGGCCTGGTGACCGCGATGCTCGCGGTGGTCAAGACCGGCGCGGCGTACCTGCCGCTGGACCCGGGCAACCCGGCCGCCCGCGACGCGGTGGCGCTGGCCGAGTCCGGCACGACCCTCGTCGTCACCGAGCGGGACCGGCCGCTGCCGGCCGGCGTCACCGCCGTTCGACTGTCCGAAGTGGACGGGCCGGAGACGCCGCTGCCGCCGGCCGCGCACCCGCTGGGCGTGGCGTACCTGAACTACACCTCCGGTTCGACCGGCAAGCCCAAGGGCGTGGCCGTGCCGCACCGGGGCGTGGTGCGGCTGGTGACCAACCCGACCTTCGCCCGGTTCGGCCCGGGGCAGACCTTCCTGCACCAGTCCGCGACCGCGTTCGACCTGACCACGCTGGAGGTGTGGGGCCCGCTGCTGACCGGCGGCCGGGTGGTCGCCGCGCCGGAGGGCCCGCCGGACCCGGCCGTGCTCGCCGAACTGCTGCGCGAGCACCGGGTGAGCGTGCTGTGGCTGACCGCCGGGTTCTTCCACCAGCTCGTCGCGCACGCCCCCGAGGTGCTCGCGTCGGTCGACCAGCTGCTGGCCGGCGGTGACGTGCTGGCGCCCGACGCGGTGCGCGCGGCGTTGGCGGCCCGCGCCGGGAAGCCGGTCGTCAACGGCTACGGGCCGACCGAGAACACCACGTTCACCACCTGCCACGTGCTCACCGACCCCCGGCAGGTGGGCACCACCGTGCCGATCGGCACGCCGGTGCAGCGCAGCACGGTGTACGTGCTCGACGAGCGGCTGCGGCCGGTCCCGGTCGGCGTGCCCGGCGAGCTGTACACCGGCGGCGCGGGCCTGGCCCGGGGCTACTGGGCGAACCCGGCGCTGACCGCGGCGAGGTTCGTGCCCGACCCGTTCGGCGGCGAGCCCGGCGCGCGGCTGTACCGGACCGGCGACCTGGCGCGCTGGCGGCCCGACGGGGTGCTGGAGTTCCTGGGCCGGGCCGACCAGCAGGTGAAGGTGCGCGGGTTCCTGGTCGAGCCGGCCGAGGTGGAGGCGGTGCTGCGGGCGCACGAGGGCGTCGCGGAGGCCGCCGTGCTGCCGGTCGGCGACGGCGACGCCCGGCACCTGGTGGCCTACCTGGTCGGCGACGCCGACGTGGCCGACCTGCGCCGGCACGTCGAGGAGCGGCTGCCCGCCTACCTGTGCCCGGCCCGGTACGCGGTGTTGGCGGCGCTGCCGCTCAACCGCAGCGGGAAGGTCGACCGGGCGGCGTTGCGCGCGGTGCGGCCGGACGGGGCCAGGGGTGTGGTCCGGACCCGGCCGCTGGACGGGACGCAGGCCCGGCTGGCCCGGCTGTGGCAGGTGCTGCTGGGCGTCGAGGACGTGCGCGCCGAGGACGACTTCTTCGCGGTGGGCGGCAACTCGCTGCTGGCCGTGCGGTTGGCGTTCCGGGTGCGCGAGGAGTTCGGTGCGGACGTGCCGGTGGCCGACCTGCACCGGGCCCGGACGCTGGCCGCGTGCGCCGAGGTGATCGACCGGGCCCGGTCCGCGACGCCGGACCGGGGCATCACCCGCCGCGACCGGACCGCTTACCTGGTGCCCGCGCAGCGCACCCCCGAGCAGACCGGCGCGCGGACCGCCGGCCCCGAACGCGCTGCGGACACCGCCGCCGGCCGGACCGTCGAGGACCACCTGGTGCTGCCCCGGGGCACCGGCAACTGGGCCGCCTGGCGGTGGGTCGAGCTGCGCGGCACGGGCTTCGGCATCGAGCCGCTGCTGGCCGTGGCGAGCCCGGACGCGGCCCGCGCGGCGGAGGCGGTGCTGGCCGCCGACGACGCGCTCGGACAGGCCCGCTGGGCGGCGTTCCGGGTGCTGCGGGCCGTCGAGGACCAGGCCGAGGGCGAGCAGCGGTCGGCGCTGCGCAAGATCGGCCGGCTGGTCCGCAAGGGCCGCTTCGCCGAAGCCCGGGACGCGCTCGCGCACACCCCCGAGGTGGCCGGCGCGCTGGCCGACGCCGCGACCGCCGCGCACGCCCACGAGGCCGCGCTGGCCGATTACGCCGAGCGCTTCGAGCTGGGCCGCCGGGGCGCGGCCGAGGTGCTGCGCGGTGTCAGCGGCGACCCGAAGTTCCGGGAAGCCGTGGCGTGGCAGAACCCGAGGGCGCTGCAAACCGCCGTCGACGCGCTGCACAAGGCGTTGAGCGGGCTGCGCGGCAGCGGGCGCAACGTCGACTACCGGCGGTGGGAGCACACCGTCGTCAGCTACCTCCAGCGGTACTGCGCCAAGAACGACACCATCGGGTTCTTCGGCCCGGTCGGCTGGGCGCGGGTGCGCGACGACGCCGCCGCCGCGCTGGTGTCCCGGCCGGGCCCGGGGCTGGTCGACAAGCGCACCACGTACTTGGAGAACTGGGCGGTCCAGCAGCTCGCCGAGGCGCTGACCACCGACGACGTCCGGCCGTGGGCGGTGCCCCGGCGGATGCCGTACGTGTCGGTCGTCGGCGACGTGCTGCACGTGCCGCTGACCGAGCCGATCCGGCTGTCGCCGCTGGACGCCGCCGTGCTGGCCGCCTGCGACGGCCGGCGGCGCGCGCACGACATCGCCGGCCACGTCGGCGCGGACCGTGCGGAGGTGCTGGCCGTGCTGGAGCGGCTGCACCACGGGCGGCGCATCGCGTGGACGCTGGAGGTGCCGCCGTCCGCACTGGTCCCGGAACTCGCGTTGCGCGACCAGGTCGACGGCATCGACGACCTCGACGTCCGGCAGCGGGTCGCCGACGCCGTGGACGAGGTCGTGGCCGGCCGGGACCAGGTCGCCGCCGCCGTGGGCGATCCGGACCGGCTGGTCCACGCCATCGCCGACCTCCAGGAGCGGTTCACCGCGATCACCGGGGCCGCCGCCGTGCGCCGGCCGGGTCTGTTCTACGCGGGCCGCACGCTGGTGCACGAGGAGTGCCGCCGGGACCTGGAGGTCGACCTCTCCCCCGCCCTGCTGGACACCCTGTGGCCGTCGCTGGAACTGGTGCTGGAGGCCGCGCGCTGGTTCACCTGCGCGGGCGCGGCGCTGTACACGCGGGCGCTCAAGGAGGTCTTCCGGGAGCACGCGGGCGGGCGCACGTCGGTGCGGCTGGCCGATTTCTGGATGTGGGCCAACGACACCATCTTCCGGCTGGACGACCGGGTGGTCGGCCGGCTGGTGACCGCGTTGCAGGACCGGTGGGCGTCCGCGCTCGGCCCGCACGACCCGGCCGCGCGGCACGTGCGGCATTCGGTCGCGGACGTGCGCGAGGCCGTGCTGCGGCTGTTCGCCGCGCCGCGTCCCGGCTGGCGGGGCGCGGTGCAGCACAGCCCCGACGTGCTGATCGCCGCGGCGGACGCGGACGCCGTGCGGGCGGGCGACTACCAGTGGGTGCTGGGCGAGGTGCACCCGGGCGTGAACACCATGCGCTCGGCGCTGTTCGTGTCGCAGCACCCGGACCCGGGCCAGTTGCACGAGGCGATGCGGCGCGACATGGCCGGGCCCCGGGTGGTGCTGACCACGACCCGCGAGCAGGGCGGCACGCCGCAGCGGCTGGCCGACGCGCTGGTGCTGCCCGAGGACTTGCGGATCGCGTTCGGGCACGACTCGTGCGGGTCGGACATCCACGGCTCGGTGCCGATCGGCGACTGCGAGGTCGTGGACGACAACGGCAAGCTGCGGGCGCGCAGCCGCGACGGCCGCGTCGACCTGGAGCTGGTGGAGCTGCTCAGCGAGCAGATCATGGCCCAGCTGGTGCAGAAATTCCGGCTGCTGCCCTCCGGCGAGCACACGCCCCGGGTGAGCCTGGACCGGTTGGTGGTGGCGCGGGAGAGCTGGCAGCTGCCCGCCGCGCGCAGCGCGTTCGCGTTCGCCGCCGACGAGCCGGGGCGGTTCCTCGGCGCGCAGGCGTGGCGGCGGGAGCACGGGATGCCGCGGTTCGTGTTCGTCAAGAGCCCGGTCGAGCACAAACCGTTCTACGTGGACTTGGAGAGCGGTCCGTCGGTCGAGCTGTTCGCGCACGCGGTGCGCGCGTTGGAGCGGGAGCAGCCGGCTTCGCCGATGGGCGTCGGCGAGATGCTGCCCGGCCCCGACCGGCTGTGGCTGACCGACGCCGAGGGCAACCGGCACACCGCGGAGTTCCGGTTCGTCGCGGTGGACCGCCGGGGTTGGCGCAAGGGAGGAGCGCGGTGAGCACGGTGATCCCCGACGGACGAGAGGTCTTCCGGTTCCCCGCTTCGTCCGGCCAACGCCGGTTGTGGCTGCTGGACCAGTTGATGCCCGGCCCGGTGTACAACATCGGCTGGCGGGTGGCGCTGGACGGTCCGGTCGACGCGGAAGCGCTGCACGGCGCGCTGAACGCGGTGGTGGCGCGGCACGAGGCGCTGCGCACCCGGTTCGCGGCCGAGGACGGCGTGCCGGTGCAGGTGGTGTCGGCGGCGCAGCCGGTCGACCTGCCGGTGCGCGAGGTGGCCGAGGACGACCTGGACGGGGTGGTCCGCGAGCTGGTCGGGCGGACGTTCGACCTGCACGCCGGGCCGCTGCTGCGGGCCGACCTGCTGCGGCTGCCGGACCGGCACGTGCTGGTCCTGGTGCTGCACCACAGCATCGCCGACGGCTGGTCGTGCGCGGTGCTGTTCGACGAACTGGCCCAGTGCTACGCCGGTGACGGCGACGCGCTGCCGGAACTGCCCGTGCAGTACCCGGACTACGCGGTGTGGCAACGGGAACAGGTGGAGGGCGACGCGTTCGCCGCCGACGCCCGGTACTGGCGGGAGGCGCTGCTGGACGCGCCGACCGTGCTGCCGCTGCCCGGCGACCGGCCCCGGCCGGCCACGCCGAGCGGGCGCGGCGCGGAGTTCCGCCGGGGGCTGGAGATCGGCGACGGGTCGTTCGCGACGCTGCTCGCGGTGTTCCAGTGCGTGCTGCACCGGGTGACCGGGCAGGCGGACTTCCTGGTGGCGACGCCGGTCGCGGCGCGCACCCGGCCGGAGACCGAGGGCCTGGTGGGCTTCGTGGCGAACACGCTGCCGCTGCGCGCCCGGTTCACGCCGGAGACGACGTTCGGCGAGGTGATCGTGGCCGCCGAGACCGCGACGGTGTCCGCGCTGGCGCACCAGGATCTGCCGTTCGAGCAGGTGGTGGACATCGTCGCGCCGCAGCGGACGCTGGCGCACGCGCCGCTGGTGCAGGTCATGTTCGCGGTGGAGCCGCTGCCGCCGGTCCGCAAGGCGGGCGCGGTGTCCCTGCGGCCCGAGCCGGTCGCCAACGGCGGCGCGAAGTTCGACTTGTCGCTGACCGTGGAGCGGGACGGCGACCGCTGGTTCGGCCGCTGGCAGTACGACGCGGAACTGTTCGACGAGGACACGATCGGCGCGCTGCACGAGGTGTTCGCCACGCTCGCCGGGCACACCGACCGCGCGGTGAAGGTCGCCGAACTCCCGCTGACCGGGCCGACCCCGGCGCAGGAGACCGTGCGCGGCGCGGAAACCGCGCTCGGACTGGTCACCGCGGCGCTCGCCGCGCACCCGGACGCCGTCGCGGAAACCCTGACCTGCCGGGAGATCGACCGGGCGTCGAACCGGCTGGCGCACGCGCTGCTCGCGGCGGGCGCGCGCCCCGACCAGCCGGTGGCGCTGTGCCTGAGCCGGGGCGAACCGACCATCATCGGCATCCTGGCCGCGTGGAAGGCGGGCGCGGGCTACCTGCCGCTCGACCCGTCGTGGCCGGCCGAGCGCCTGGCCGCCATGGCGTCCGACGCGGAGATCCCGGTCGTGGTCACCGACGCGGCGTCCCGGGCCGGGCTCGCCGGGCCCGAGGGGCTCGACGGGCCGTGGCGGGAGGTCGACCTGGACGCCGTGACCGGTCCCGACACCCGGCCGGACGCGGTACCGCCGATCCCGGAGAGCCTGGGCTACATCATCTACACGTCCGGTTCGACCGGGCGACCCAAGGGCGTCCGGGTGACGCAGGGCGGCCTGGCCGCGCTGCTCGCCGCGATGGACGCCATGCTCGACCTGTCCCCCGCCGACCGGCTGGCCTCGATCAGCACGCCGGCGTTCGACGTGTCCACGGTGGAGATGCTGGTGCCGCTGCTGCGCGGCGCGCGGTTCACCGCCGTGGCGGCCGCGGACGTGGCGGACGGATCCCTGCTGCGGCAGCGGATCGCCGAGTCCGGCGCGACGGTCGTGCAGGGCGGTCCGGCGAGCTGGCGGATGGTCGTGGCGGCCGGTGGCGTGCCCGCGCACGTGCGGCTGCGGGTGACCGGTGGCGAGGCGCTGACCCGGGACCTGGCCGACGACCTCCAGTCCGACGGCGCGACCCTGATCGACGGCTACGGCCCCACCGAGACCACGGTGTACTCGGCGGCGGGCGTGGTGCCGCGCGGTCCCGCGCCGATCCGGTTGGGCGCGGCCGTGGCGGGCACCACGCTGCACGTGCTGGACCCGTTGATGCGGCCGGTGCTGCGCGGGCTGATCGGCGAGCTGCACATCGGCGGCGCGGGCGTGGCCCGGGGCTACCAGGGGCAGCCCGCGATGACCGCGGACCGGTTCCGGCCCGACCCGTTCGGCGAGGGCCGGCTGTACGCGACCGGCGACCTGGTGCGGCTGCGCGCCGACGGCCGGCTGGAGTTCCTCGGCCGGGCCGACCGGCAGGTCAAGATCCGCGGGTTCCGGATCGAGCCCGGCGAGGTCGAGGCGGTGCTGCGCGGGCACCCGGAGGTCGCGGACGCGGCGGTCACCACGTGGTCGGCGAGCGCGGCGGACGTGCGGCTCGTGGCGTACGTGGTGCTGCACGACGGCGGCTCGCTCGACGCGGTGCGCCCGCACCTGGCGGCGAAGCTGCCGGACTACATGATCCCGGCCGCGATCGTGGTGCTGGACGAACTGCCGCGCACCGGCACCGGCAAGACGGACCGGGACGCGCTGCCCGAGCCCGAGTGGTCGACCTCGGACGCCGAGCACGTGCCGCCGCGCGACGACGCCGAGGCGCGGATGGCGGAGATCTGGCGGGACGTGCTGAGCATCCCGGCGGACGGGCGGCTCGGCGTGCACGACAACTTCTTCGCGCTGGGCGGCCACTCGCTGACCGCGACCCAGATGCTGGCCAGGGTGCGCACCTCGCTGGGCGCGGACCTGCCGCTGGCGGCGCTGTTCTCGGCACCGACCATCGCCGGCCTGTGCACCGCGCTGGCCACCGCGGGCGCGGGCGTGCGCGGCCCGGTGCCGCTGCTGGACCAGCTCGACGACCTGTCCGACGCCGAGATCGACCGACTGCTCGGCACGTTGAGCGACGACGACCTGTGAACCGGGCGCAGCACTCTACGGGGGAAGCTATGCGGGACAGCACATTCGGCCGGTCGGCCCACCGGGACCGGACATGACCGGCGCGGTGGTGGTGGGCGCGGGCCTGGCGGGCTCGCTGGCCTCGGTGTACCTGGCGCGGCGCGGGTTCCACGTGCGGGTGCTGGAGCGGCGCGAGGACCCGCGCACGCCCGGCGTGCGGGAGTCGGGGCGGTCGTTCAACCTCGGCATGTCCCAGCGGGCCGTGGTGGCGCTGAAGGAGATCGGGCTGTTCGACGCGCTCGCGCCGGCGACCGTGCCGATGCGCGGCCGGGTCGTGCACCTGGCCGACGGCTCGCTGCGGTTCCAGGCGTACGGCACGGAGGAGGACCAGGTCCTGCACTCCGTGCTGCGGCACGACTTGAACGTGGCGCTGATCGACGAGGCGGAGAAGCGCGGCGTCGAGTTCCGCTGGGGCCACCGGGTCACCGCCGTGGACCGGGATAGTCCTTCGGTGACCACGGTCGGTCCACAAGGGACGGTCGAGCACGGGGCGGACCTGGTGATCGGCGCGGACGGCGCGTTCTCCGCCGTGCGCGCCCAGCTGGCCCGGGGCGCGCGGACCACGCTGCACCAGGAATTCCTGGAGTGGGGCTACAAGGAGCTGCTGATCCCGGTCGGCGAGGACGGGCGGCCGCGCACCGAGCTGCGCGCGCTGCACGTGTGGCCGGGCGACGACGGGCTGATCGTGGCGCACCCCAACGTGGACGGCTCGCTCACCGCGACGGTGTTCCTGCCGTTCGAGGGCGCCGGCGGGTTCGCGGGCCTGGACACCCGCTCGCGGGTGCGGGACTTCTTCGCCCGCGCGTTCCCGGACACCCTGACCCTGGTCCCGGACCTGGTGGAGCAGTTCCTGGCGCGCGAGGTGGCCAGCCTGGTCACCATCCGCACCGAACCGTGGCACGTGCCGGCGGGCGACTCGCGCGGGACCGTGCTGCTGGGCGACGCCGCGCACGCGGTGTACCCGTTCTTCGGGCAGGGCATGAACGCCGCGTTCGAGGACTGCTCGGTGCTCGACCGGTGCCTGGCCGCCCACCCGCACGACCTGCCGGGCGCGCTGGCCGCGTTCGAGAAGGCCCGCCGCCCGCACACCGACGTGCTGGCGGAGCTGTCCAAGCGGAACTTCGTGGAGCTGCGGGACAAGGTGCGCTCGCCGCTGTTCCTGGCCCGCCGGAAGGCGGACCTGGTGCTGCACCGGGCGTTCCCGCGCTCCTGGGTGCCGTTGTACACGCTCATCACGCACACGACCGTGCCCTACGGCGAAGCCCTGGCCCGTGCCCGCCGCCAGGACCGCCTGCTGGGCGGGGTGACCGCCGCGCTGACCGGCGCGGCGTTGGCCGGACTGGCCCGCCGGTCCCGACGCCGTCGAGGCGCAAGGCAGGTGAGATGATGCTGTTCCACCCGACCCGACCGGTCCACCCGCTGGTCGAACCGGCGGACTTCGCCGCCGACCGGCTCCCGGACGCCGTCGCCGCGCACGAGGACGCGCTGCGCGCCATGCACCGCTGGGCGCTGGACTACCTGTGCGCGCCGCACGCCGATCTCGGCCGGCGCGGGGACGTGTGCCCCTACACCGGCGGTTCGCTGCAGAAGAACCTGTTCTTCCTGGCGGTGCGCCCCGGCCGGCCCACCGACCCGGCCGAGCTGGCGGACCTGCTGCGGCACTACCGGGAGTGGTTCGCCGAACTGGAGCCCACCGGCGGTCCGGCGGCCCAGTTCAAGACGATCCTGGTGCTGTTCCCGGACCTCGTGGAGCCCGGCGACTTCGGGATCGTCGACCGCACCCAGGAGCTGCTCAAGGTCGAGTACGCCGAGCACGGGCTGATGCTCGGCGAGTTCCACCCCGGCCCGCCGGACAAGGAGGGCCTGTGGAACCCCGACTTCCGACCGCTCAAGAGCCCGGTGGCGCTGCTCGGGATGCGGCACATGGTGCCGACCGACTTCCCCTTCGTGCGGGGGGACGACGTGACGCTCTCGGCCTACCTGCGCCTGTTCGGCGACCGCGTGCCGACGCACCTGCGCCAGGACGTCCAGGCCGCCGCCGACCGACTCGCCACGTCCGGGAGCTGACATGACCGACCCCGACGCCGGGTCCGCCGCGCGCAAGCGCGAACTGCTGGCCCGCAGGCTGCGCGAGCGCGCGGCCAAACCGGCCGCCTACCCGCTCTCCTTCGGCCAGCAGCGGCTGTGGTTCCTGGACAAGTTCTCGCCGGGCGGCGCGGTCTACAACATCCCGCTGGCGCTGCGCCTGCGCGGGGCGGTCGACCGGGGCGCGCTGCGCCGGGCGCTGGACGGCGTCGTCGCCCGGCACGCCGCGCTGCGCACCACGTTCCCGGACTCCGGCGGCGAACCCGTCCAGCTGGTCGCGCCGACCGGGACGGCCGAACTGACCGAGCACGACCTCGCCGACCGGGCCGTCCCGGACAGCGGGCGGGACGCGGCGGCGCAGGAGTTCGCCGACCGGCGCGGCGCGGACGGGTTCGACCTGCACCGCGGGCCGCTGTTCCGGACCAGCCTCGGCCGGTTCGCCGACGACGACCACGTGCTGGTGCTCAACCTGCACCACATCGTGTCCGACGCGTGGTCGCTGTCGGTGCTGCTGGCCGAGATCGGCGAGGGCTACGCGGCCGCGGTCGAGGGCCGCGACCCGGTGCTGCCGGAGCTGCGCCTGCAGTACCCGGATTTCGCGGTGTGGCAACGGGACCGGATGGGCGACGAGATCGCCACCGGCCACCTGGAGCACTGGGCCGGGCACCTGGCGGGCGCGCCCGAGCTGCTGACCCTGCCGACCGACCGGCCCCGACCGGCCGTGGCGACCTACCGGGGCGCGCTGCACCCGGCGGACGTCCCGGCCGCCGACCTGGCCGCGCTGGAGGGCTTGGCCCGCGCGCACGGCGCGACCCTGTTCATGGTGCTGCTGGCCGGTTTCGCGGCCCGGCTGGGCCGGCTGGCGGGCCAGCGGGACGTCGTGGTGGGCACGCCCGTCGCGGGCCGCTCGCACGCCGACCTCGAAGGGCTGATCGGGTTCTTCGTCAACACGCTGGCGCTGCGCGCGCACGTGGGCGGCGACCCGACGTTCAGCGAACTGCTCGGCCGCGTCCGGGATTCCACAGTGGATGGTCTGGCGCACGCCGACCTGCCGTTCGAGCGCCTGGTGGAACACCTGAAGCCGCAACGCAGCCTGGGCCACGCGCCGCTGTTCCAGGCGCAGCTCATCCTCCAGAACACGCCACCGCTGGCGTTCGACCTGCCCGGCCTGCGGATGACGCCGCTGACCCCCGACCCCGGCGTGTCCAAGTTCGACCTCACGCTGGCCGTGGAGCACCGGGGCGACGCGCTCGGGCTCGGCGTCGAGTACAGCACCGACCTGTTCGACCGGGCCACCGTCGCCGACTTCACCGACCGGCTGATCGCGCTGCTGGTCGCCGCCGCCGCGGACCCGGGCAAGCGGATCTCCGAGCTGGACGCGCTGACCGGCGTCCGGCGCTGGGAGGTGCTGGAGGGCTACAACGACACCGACCTGCCGCTGCCCGCCGCGACCACCGCGCTCGACCTGATCCCGCGCGCGGACACCGTCGCCGTCTCCGGCGCGGACGGCACCACCCTGACCTACGACGAACTCGACCGGCGCGCCGGTCACGTCGCCGCGCTGCTCCAGCGGCACGGCGTGCGGCCCGGTTCGCTGGTGGCGCTGCACCTCCCGCGCACGCCGGACCTGGTCGCGGCCGTCCTCGGGGTGTGGAAGGCGGGCGCGGGGTACGTGCCGCTGGACCCCGGCTGGCCCGGCGACCGGCTGGCGCTGATGCTCGCCGACTCCGGCGCGGCGGTCCTGCTCACCGACCCGGCGCTGGACCCGCTGGCCTTCGACGGCCCGGTCCTGGCGCTGGCCGACGCCGAACCCGCCGCGCCGCGGGCGGTCCCGGTCTCCGGCGACGACCTCGCCTACGTCATCTACACCTCCGGCTCGACCGGCACGCCCAAGGGCGTCGAGGTGCCGCACCGGGCCGTGGTGAACCTGCTGACGACGTTCCAGCAGCTGTTCGCGCTCGGCCCGGAGGACCGGCTGGCCGCCGTGACCACGCTGTCGTTCGACATCTCGGTGCTGGAACTGCTGCTGCCGCTCACGGCCGGCGCGGAAGTCCTGGTGGTGCCGGGCGGGACGGCGGGCGACGGCGTCGCGCTGCGGCGGCTGCTGGCCGAACGGGGGGTGTCGGCGTTGCAGGCCACCCCCGCGACGTGGCGGCTGCTGCACGCGGCCGGCGGCGTCCCGGAGACCGTCACGACCCGGATCAGCGGCGGCGAGGCGCTGCCCCGCGACCTCGCCGACGACCTGCTGACCGACGAATCGCTGCTGTGGAACGTCTACGGCCCCACCGAGACCACGGTGTGGTCGGCGGCCGGCCTGGTCGACCCGTCGCCCGCGCCGGTGGTGATCGGCCCGCCGATCGGCAACACCCGGCTCTACGTGCTCGACGGCCGGCTGGAGCCGGTACCGCCGGGGGTGGTCGGCGAGCTGCACATCGGCGGCCTGGGCGTGGCGCGCGGCTACCACGACCGCCCGGCGCTGACCGCGAGCCGGTTCGTGCCCGACCCGTTCGCGCGCACCCCGGGCAGCCGGCTGTACGCGACCGGCGACCTGGTGCGGCACCGGTCGGACGGGACGCTGGAGTTCCTCGGCCGGGCCGACCACCAGGTGAAGGTGCGCGGCTTCCGGATCGAGCTGGGCGAGATCGAGGCGGCCCTGCTCACCTCCGGCGAGGTCCGCGAGGCCGTGGTGGTCACCCGCGACGCCCGGCTGGTCGCCTACCTGGTGCCGGAGAAGCGCTCCGACGACCTGTGGGCGCGGCTGCGCGCCGAACTCGCGCTGCGGCTGCCCGAGTACATGCTGCCCGCGACCGCCGTGCTGCTGGACGCGTTCCCGCTGACCCCCAACGGGAAGATCGACCGCAACGCCCTGCCGGAACCCACCTGGACGCCGCAGGGCGAGCGGGTCGGGCCGCGCGACGCCGTGGAGGAGGTGCTGGCGGGGATCTGGCGCGAGGTGCTGGACCTGCCGGACATCGGCGTGCACGACGACTTCTTCGCGCTGGGCGGCCACTCGCTGCTCGCCGCGAAGGCCCTGGCCAGGGTGCACGGCGCGTTCTCGGTGACGGTGCCGATCGGCCGGATGTTCGCCGCGCCCACCGTCGCCGGGATGGCCACCGCACTGGTGGCGCTGGACGAGCCGGGGCGCATCGCCGCCGTCGCCGAGCTGCGCGTGCAGCTCGCCGGGATGACCAACGAGGAGATCGAAGCCATGCTCGGGGAGGCACCGTGAAGCGGTTCGCCGTGGTCTGGGCCGGACAGCTCGTCTCGGTCATCGGGTCGGCGCTGACCGCGTTCGTGCTCGGGGTGTGGGTCTACCTCGGCACGGGATCGGTCACGCAGTTCGTGCTCATCCAGTTCTGCGCGGTGCTGCCGGGCATCCTGCTCGCGCCGTACGCGGGCGCGTTCGCCGACCGGTACGACCGCAAGAAGATCATGCTGTTCGCGGACAGCGGCGCGGGTGTCGTGACGGTGTTCCTGCTCGTCGCGGTCAGCACGGACTCGCTGGCGGTGTGGCAGATCTACCTCGCCTCGGCGCTCACCGCCACGCTGAACTCCTTCCACATCATCGCCTACCAGGCGCTGGTGCCCGCGCTGGTGCCGCAGAAGCACCTGGGCCGGATCAACGGCCTGATGCAGATCACCCAGGGCGTGCAGATCGCCGCGCCGCTGGTGGCGGGCGCGCTGCTGGGCCTGGTGGGGTTGCGCGGCGTGCTGGTCATCGACCTGGTGACGATGGTGTTCGCGGTCGGCGCGCTGCTGGCCGCCCGGCTGCCGGTGGTCACCGGGGACGGCGCGAAGGGCGGCGGCAAGCAGGGCATCGGGGCGGGCCTGCGGTGGCTGCGCGGCGCTCCGGGGCTGTTCACGCTGTGCGCGGTGTTCGGCGTGTGGAACTTCCTGTTCGCCATCGCGGGCGGGCTGGTGCAACCGCTGATCCTGTCGTTCTCCGGCCCGGCGACGCTGGGCGTGCTGATGGCGGCCGGCGGCAGCGGGCTGTTCATCGGCGGCCTGGTGATGGGCGCGTGGGGCGGCCCGAAGCGCCGGGTCCAGGGCATCTACCTCGGGCTGGGCCTGGGCGGGGTGTTCCTGGTGCTGCACAGCCTCGCGCCCTCACCGTGGCTGATCGGCATCGCCGCGCCCGCGTTCCTGTTCACCTTGCCGCTGATGAACACGTGCTGCGTGACGCTGTTGCAGACCAAGGTCGACCCGGCGGTGCTCGGCCGGGTGCTGGCGGTGGTGCGGATGATCAGCACGGCCGCGATGCCGGTCGCGTTCCTGCTGATCGGCCCGCTGTCCGACGGCGTCGCCGAGCCGCTGATGGCGCCCGACGGCGCGCTGGCCTCCACGGTCGGCGCGCTGATCGGCACCGGCGAGGGCCGGGGCATCGCGCTGATCTTCCTGGTGGTCGGTGTGCTGATGTTCGCGCTGACCGCCTACGCCTGGTCGCGGCCCCGGCTGCGGACCGTCGACGACCTGCCGGACCCGGTGGCCGAAACGCCGGAAAGGACCCTCCAGTGACCGACGCCGACCAGCGCCAGAAGCTGCTGGACCGCCTGCTCGCGCAGCGCGGTCTGGCCGCCGTCCGGCAGGAGGTGCCGCGCCGGCCCGAGGGCGCGGCCGTCCCCCTGTCCGGCAACCAGCGCGGCCTGTGGCTGACCGACAAGCTCGGCTTGGACGCGGGCGCGTACGCCATGTTCGCGCCGATCCGGGTCACGGGCGAGGTCGACCCGGAACGGCTGCGCGCGGCGGCGGCCACCGTGGTCGGCCGGCACGAGGCGTTGCGCACCCGGATCGCCGAGCGCGACGGCGTGCCGGAGCAGGTCGTGGCGACCGATCCGGTGTTCGACTTCGCCGTGGTGGACCTGGCCGACCGCGACCTGTCCGAGGTCGTGGTGTCCGAAGTGGACGCCCCGTTCGACCTGGAAGCCGGTCCCCTGCTGCGGGTCCGGCTGGTCCGGATCGCGCCGGACGACCACGCGGTGCTGTTCGTCGGCCACCACATCATCTGCGACGAGGTGTCGCTGTCCGTGGCCGCGTGGGAGACCGGCGACGTCTACCAGGGCGTCGACCCGGGCCCGGCGGGCGCGCAGTTCCCGGACTACGCGCACTGGCAGGCGGGCCGGCTCGCGGAAGGCGAGCGGCAGCGGCAGCTCGACCACTGGGCGCAGCGGCTGGCGGGCGCGCCGGACGTGCTGGACCTGGCCGCCGACCGGCCGCGCACCCGGCACCGGACGGTGTCCGGCCGCACCCACCGGTTCACCCTGCCGGTCGAGCTGACCACCGGCCTGGCCGACCTGTCGCGGGCCCACGGCTGCACGACGTTCGCCGGTCTGCTCGCGGCGTTCTCGCTGCTGCTGGGCCGCCGAGCGGGCGTGGACGACCTGGTGATCGGCTCGCCCACCACGCACCGGCCGTTCCCCGAGCTGGAGCGCTCGGTCGGCATGTACGTCACCACGACCGCGCTGCGGGTGGACCTGTCCGGCGACCCGACCGTCGCCGAACTGCTGCGACGCGCCAGGACCACCGCCGTCGACGCGCTCGACCACGCCGAGGTGAGCTTCGACGAGGTGGCCGCGCGGGTCGCACCGCGCCGCGACCTCGCCCACCACCCGCTGTTCCAGGTGATGCTGGTGCTCGCCCGGGGTGGCGGCCGAGGCACGTGGGCCGGGATGCCGGCGGGCCCGCTGCCCGTCGACCGCAACACCAGCCGGTTCGACATCACCCTGCACGTCCGCGAGACCGAGGGCGCGTGGGACGCGCAGTTCGACTACAGCACCGACCTGTTCGAGCCGGACACCGTCGCGCGCCTGGCCGACCACCTGCTCGCCGCGCTGGCCGCGCTGATCGCGCACCCCGAGGCCCGGCTGTCCGAACTGGACACCACCGCCGAGGCGGACCGGATCGCGGCGGAGGCGCTCAACGGCGGCCCGGTCGCGCCGGCGACCGGCGTGCTGGCCCGGATCGCGGAGCAGGTCGCCGCGCACCCGGACACCACCGCCGTGCTCGCGCTCGACCCGGCCGGCAGCGCGGTGGCCGAGCTGACCTTCGCCGAGCTGGACCGCCGCGCGAACCACGTGGCGCACGCCCTGGCGGCGCGCGGCGTCGGCCCGGAGACACCGGTCGGGTTGGCGCTCACCGCGGGCCCCGACGCGCTGGTGGCGCTGCTGGCGGTGCTCAAGGCGGGCGGCGCGTACGTGCCGCTGGACCCGGCGCACCCGCCGGCCCGGCTCGCCGGGCTGCTCGCCGACTGCGCCGCGCCGGTGGTGATCGCCGCGCCGGCGGGCCGCGACCGGTTCGCCGACTACGCCGGCGAGGTGCTGGTCACCTCGGACGAGGCGTTCACCGGGGAGGCCGCCGGGCCGCCGGCGGTGGACGTGCCGGCGGGCGGGTTGGCCTACGTCATCTACACCTCGGGCTCGACCGGCGTGCCCAAGGGCGTGCAGGTGCAGCACGACACCCTGGCCAACCTCACCCGCGCGTTCGTCGACCTGCACGACTTCGGGCCGGGGCAGCGGATCCTGATGGTCCCGCCGCTGAGCTTCGACGCGTCGGTGGGCGACGTGTTCCCGGCGTGGTGCGCGGGCGCGGCGGTGGTCGTGCACCCGGAGCCCGCCGCCGTGGACGGGCCGGAGCTGCTGCGGCTGTGCGCCGAGCACCGGCTGACCGCCGTGGACGGGCCCGCGCCGCTGTGGCGGCGGTGGGTGGCCGACCTGGCGGGCGTGACCGACACCGGTGGTCCGCTGCGGGTGATGATGATCGGCGGCGAGGCCGTGCCGCCGCAGGCCGTCGCGGACTGGGCCAAGGCGACCGGTGTCGAGCTGGTCAACCACTACGGCCCCACCGAGACCACGGTGTGCGCCACGGCCCACCGCACGCTCGACGCCTCCGAGGTCGACCACCGGGCGGCGACGCTGCCGATCGGCCGGCCGCTGGACGGCGTGCGCGCCTACGTGCTCGACGCCGACCTGCGGACCTCGCCGGTGGGCGTGCCCGGCCAGCTGCACATCGGCGGGATCGCGCCCGCGCGCGGCTACCGCAACGACCCGGCGCGCACCGCCTCGGCCTACCTGCCGGACCCGACCGTGCCGGGCGGGCGGATGTACCGCACCGGCGACCTGGTCCGGCTGCTGGCCGACGGCACGCTGGAGTTCCTGGGCCGGGTGGACGACCAGGTGAAGCTGCGCGGGCACCGGATCGAGCCGGGCGAGGTGCGGGCCGCGCTGCTCAAGCACCCCGGGCTGGCCGACGCGGCGGTGGCCGTGCGGTCGGAGACCCTGGTGGCCTACGTCGTGCCCCGGCCCGGCGAGGACGCGCCCGCGCTGGACGAGCTGCGCGCGTTCTGCGCCGAGCACCTGCCGGAGGCGATGCTGCCCGGTGCCCGGGTCGTGCTCGACGAGCTGCCGCTGACCGCGCACAGCAAGGTGGACGTGGCCCGGCTGCCCGAGCCGGACCTCCAGGCCGCGCCGTACGAGCCGCCGCAGACGCCCGTGGAGCGGGTGCTCGCGGAGGTCTGGGGCGAGGTGCTCAACGCCCCGCTGGTCGGCCGGCGGGACACGTTCTTCGGGCTGGGCGGGCACTCGCTGGTCGCCGCCGCCGTGCTGGCGAAGGTCCGCGCGGTGCTCGGTGTCGCGGTGCCGCTGCGCGCCCTGTTCGCCACCGCCGACCTGGCCGAGCTGGCCCGCGTGGTCGAGGAGGCCGCCACGTCGGACCACACGTTCGCCCAGCGGTACCGGACGGGCCTGCCGTCGGCCGACGAGATGTGGGCCGACGCCCGGCCACCGGACGACATCGTGGCCGAGCACCCGGTGCGCACCGGTCCGCCGCAGCGGGTGCTGCTCACCGGGGCGACCGGCTTCCTGGGCGCGCACCTGCTGGGCGAGCTGTTGACCCGGTCCGACCTGGAGGTCCACTGCCTGGTGCGGGCTGCGTCGCCGGAGGCCGCGGGCGAGCGGCTGCGGGAGAACCTGCGCCGGGCCCGGCTGGACCTGCCCGAGGACCGGCTCGCCCGGATCGTGCCGGTGCCCGGCGACCTGTCGAAACCGCTGCTGGGCCTGGGCGGACGCGGGTTCGACGCGCTCGCCGAGAGCGTGGACGCGATCTACCACAACGGCGCGCTGCTCAACTTCGTGCTGACCTACCGGCAGATGATGCCGTCGCTGGTCGGCAGCACGGCGGACATCCTGCGGCTGGCCACCAAGTACGCCACCAAACCGCTGCACCTGACCTCCACGCTCGGCGTGTTCCTCGGCACGAACTACGACGGCAGGCTGATCTTCGAGACCGACCGGCCGGACGACCCGACCGGTCTGGACACCGGCTACAACACGGCCAAGTGGGTGGCCGACATGATGGGCCTGCTGGCCCGCGACCGGGGTGTGCCGGTGTCGGTGCACCGGATGGCCGCGATCGTCGGCGACGTGCGCACCGGCACGGCCAAGACCGAGTCGTACCTGAGCCGGCAGATCCGGACCTGCGCGGCGACCGGGGTCGTGCCGCGCACCACCGACGTGATCGACATGCTGCCGGTGGACCGGTTGGCGGGCGCCATCGCGGGCCTGTCGCTGCGGCCCGAGCTGCACGGCCGCGATTTCCACTACTACCGAGCGGACGGCTTCGGCTACCCGGACCTGGGCGACGTGCTGACCTCCCTGGGGTGGCCCACCCGGGTGCTGGAGTACCCGCAGTGGCGGGCCCGGATGATGGACGCCCCGGACAGCCCGTTCGGCCCGCTGGCCTACGGGCTGACCACCTCCGGCCGGCCCGAGCCCCGGTTCGACACGTCCGCCACCTGGCGGGCGGCGGCCGAGTGCGGCGTGGAGTTCCCGCCCGCCGACGCCGAGATGATCACCCGTCACATCGAGTTCCTGGCCCGCGCGGGCGTCATGCCGGAGAGGTCCTGACCATGCCACTGAACCTGCCCCCGGACGAGGGCCCGCCGTCGTTCCCGGACCTGCTCACCACCGCGGGCTACCGCGCGATGGCGGCGGCGCTGCGGCTGGGCGCGTTCGCCGCGCTGGCCGGCGGTCCGCTGTCCGGGCCGGACCTCGCGGCGAAGCTGGGCACCGATCCGCGCGGCACCGGGCTGCTCGCCGACGCGCTGGTCGCGTTCGGCTACCTGGAGCACGGCCGGGACGGCTACGCCAACACCGCGCCGACCACCAAGTGGCTGTCCGACAACGGGTACAGCCAGGTCGACCGGTTCTGGTCCACGGTGCTGTTCGAGTCCTGGGGCGAGCTGGAGGAGTCGGTCCGGACCGGCCGGCCCGCGCTGGACTTCTACCGCTGGCTGGCCGGGCGGCCGGAGACGCTGGCCCGGTTCCAGGGCATGCTCTCCGGGCTGGCCGACGCCATCGTGCCGGAGGCCACCGAGGTCGTGCCGGTCGGCGAGCGGCTGCTGGACGTGGGCGGCGGGCACGCCAAGTACTCGATCGGGCTGTGCGCGGCGCACCCGGACCTGCGGGCGACCGTGGTCGACCTGCCGGACGCGCTGGCCGTCGGCGGCCGGGCGGTGGCCGAAGCGGGGCTGTCCGACCGGATCACGTTGCGCGAGGGCGACTACGACGAGATCGACCTGGGCTCGGACTACGACACCGTGCTGCTGTTCAACGTCGTGCACGGCCGCACGCCGGAGGCCAACCGCGCCCTGCTGGCCCGGGTCGCGGCGGCGTTGAAGCCGGGCGGCGCGGTGGTGCTGCTGGAACAGGACGAGCATTCCGACGACCCGTCGTCCGACGTGTTCGCGCGGGTGTTCAGCCTCAACCTGTTCCACGGGCAGGGCGGACAGGTCTACGCTGCCGAGGAGATCGGATCCTGGCTCACCGACACGGGTTTCCCGGACACGACCACGCATTCCCTGCGTTCGGTGTCCGGTCAGTCGCTCATCATCGGCCGGAAATCTCCTTAAGGGGCACGGAATGCGCTCGCTGGTGGTCGTCGTCGCCTTGCTGCTGACCGGAATTCCGGCCTACGCGAACGCGGCGTTCAGCCTGAAGGTGAACTTCTCGGACCAGGCGACGACACCACCGGTGGGGTACGCGCGCGATTTCGGCGAGGCGTACGGCATCCGGGCCGGCGGCCACACCTACGGCTGGGTGGCGGTCGGCACGACCACCCCGCTCAACCTGGTGGGCAACGGGCGCAACCGAGGCACACCGGACGTGCGGCTGGGCACCCTGATGCACGCCCAGCTCCCGGCCGGCTCGGCGGGCGTGCCGACGCCGGGGAGCTGGGAACTGGCCGTGCCCGACGGCGTCTACTCGGTCACCGTCGCGGTGGGTGACGCCGGCACGGCCCTGGACAGCACGCACTACGTCGACATCGAGGACCAGAACGGGGTCGCCGCGTTCAAGCCGACCTCGTCGGTCAAGCACGCGCTCGCGACCCGCGTGGTCACCGTCGCCGACGGCCGGCTCACGCTCAGCCCGCGCGCGGGGACCAACAGCAAGTTCGACTACGTGGACGTCGACGAGGTCGTCGGTGCCGCCGCCCGGCCCTCGGTGCGCACGGCCACCCCCGCGAACCTGGCCACCGGGGTGCCGCCGACCTCCAGCGTGGTGGCCGATCTCCGGCTGCCGGCGGGCGCGGTGGACCCGGCGTCGCTCAACGGCACGTCGGTGCGGCTGACGAAGGTCTCGGACGGCAGCGCGGTGCCCGCCAACGTGATCACCAGCGGCGGCGGCGACGTGGTCAACCTCTCCCCCACCGCGCCGCTCGCGCCGCAGACGCTGTACCGGTTCGACGTGACCGACGGCGTGCGGGACGTGGCGGGCAACCGGTTCCAGCCGTGGTCGTCGGTGTTCACCACCGGCACGGCGGGCGGCGGCGGCGCCATCGCGTTCGACCAGGTGGTCGGGGTCGCGACCGGCGCGGCGTTCACCAGCGTCGCGGTCGGGCCGGACGGCCGGCTGTACGCGGCGACGTTCACCGGGCAGATCCACCGGTTCCCGGTCAACGCGGACGGCACCCTCGGCACCGCCGCGGTGATCGACACGGTCCGGGCGCACGCCACGGCGGCCGGGCTGCCCGGTGCGCCCAACCGCACGGTGATCGGGATGGCGTTCGACCCGACCTCCGCGCAGCCGGTGCTGTGGATCACCGACAACTTCGGCGGCACGGCCAACGCGCCGGACTGGTCGGGCAAGATCGCCCGGCTGAGCGGCCCGGACCTGGGCACCTACACCGAGGTCGTCACCGACCTGCCGCGCTCGATCAAGGACCACGAGTCGAACTCGCTGGCGTTCGGCCCGGACGGCGACCTGTACCTGTCGCAGGGCTCGATGAACGCCATGGGCGCGGCCGACTCCACGTGGGGCAACAGGTCCGAGCACCTGCTGAGCGCGGCGGTGCTGCGGCTGCGCCCGGCGCGCCTGCCGGCGGTGCTGCCGGTGAACGTGCGCACCGAGGCCGGTGGCAGCTACAACCCTTATGCGGCAACGGCTCCGCTCACCATCCACGCGACCGGCGTGCGCAACGCCTACGACCTGGTGTGGCACCGCAACGGGCACCTGTACGTGCCGACGAACGGTTCGGCGGCCGGCGGCAACGCCCCGGCGACCCCGACGCCGCTGCCCGCCTCGTGCTCGTCCCGCCCGGACGGCCCGTACACCGGCCCCCCGGTGCCGGCGGTCACCAACAACCCCGACGCCGAGACCGACTACGTGTTCGACGTGAAGGCGGGCCGCTACTACGGCCACCCCGCGCCGGTCCGGTGCGAGTGGGTGCTCGCGGGCGGCAACCCGACCGCCGGCACCGACCCGTTCCAGACCGCCGCCTACCCGGTGGGCACCCGGCCGGACCGCAACTTCGACCTCGCGGGCACCTACGACGCCGGGTTGCACGCGTCCGCCGACGGCGCGATCGAGTACCGGGGCGGGGCGTTCGGCGGCCGGCTGGACGGCAAGCTGCTCGTGGTCCGGTACTCCTCGGGGCAGGACATCGAGACCTTCGACGTGGCACCGGGCGGGGCGCTGTCCAACCGGACCACCGGGATCACCGGCCTGACCGGGTTCAACCAGCCGCTGGACGTCACCCAGCACCCCGGCAGCGGGCACCTGTACGTGACCGAACTCGGCGCGAGCCGGATCACCCTGCTGCGCGCCCGGTCCTGAGACCGGCGGGGAACACGCTCCGCAACCGCCGATCGGCGGCTGCCGCCCGGACCGGACCGCGAGGCTACCGGCGAGTCTCCCCCGTTTCGGGCAGCGCCTGGGCCGAGGGGAGTAGTGCCGGCGGGCGCGGCCGGTCCTGCCGCGGCACCGCTCATCGGCGGTTCCCGTTGCGCTGCAAACGTTCCCGGCGGCCGGTGGAATGGTCGGTTGTCCGAATGGCACCGTAACGGTCGGTGTCCTCCTGCCGATTCCCGCCGTGTACCGGGACGGTCGATGTCCCGGAGGGGAGAGGCGAGACCATGTCGTTACCGGGCGCTGCCCGCCACAGATCCCGCGCGGTGTTGGCGAGGGTGGTAGCACTCGTCGTCTTCACCGCCGCCGTCGTCGCCCCACCGGTCTGGTTCGCACCCGTCGCGATGGCCGCTCCGTGCGATCCGCCCGTGGTGAACAAAGTCCTCTGCGAGAACCTGAAGGAGGGCGCGCTGGACTGGCAGGTCCCGTCCCGCGACGACACCATCCTCGGTTTCACCACCGACATCAGCGCCACGCCCGGCGGCCAGGTGCAGTTCAAGATGCTCACCAGCGCGCCCGCCTACACCATCGACATCTTCCGCCTCGGCTACTACGACAACCGGGGCGCCCGGTACGTCGACACCGTGCGGCGGACGACCCCGCAGAGCCAGCCGCCGTGCCTGCGCGACGCCCCGACCGCGTTGAACGACTGCGGCAACTGGGCGGTCTCGGTGACCTGGAACGTGCCGGCCGACGCGGTCTCGGGCATCTACTACGCTCGGCTGACCCGCGACGACAACGGCCTCCAGAACGAGATCGTGTTCGTCGTGCGCGACGACACCAGCCACTCCAAGATCGTGTTCCAGACCTCGGACTCCACCTGGGTGGCCTACAACCGGTACCGGGGCAACTCGCTGTACTTCGGCGACGGCCCCGGCCAGGGCGGCCAGGCGTACAAGGTGAGCTACAACCGTCCGTACACCGGCGGTGACGGCGACGAGAACTTCATCTTCAACGCCGAGTTCCCGATGCTGAAGTTCCTGGAGCGCAACGGCTACGACCTGAGCTACACCACCGACGTGGACACCGCGCGGCGCGGTCAGCTGATCAAGAACCACAAGGTGTTCATGGCGGTCGGCCACGACGAGTACTGGTCCAACGAGCAGCGCGCGAGCGTCGAGGCCGCGCGGGACGCCGGGGTGCACCTGGCGTTCATGACCGGCAACGAGATCTTCTGGAAGACCCGCTGGGAGAAGAGCACCGACTCGTCCCAGACCGACTGGCGCACCCTGGCGTCGTTCAAGGAGACCAAGGGCACCCAGGACGACGGCCTGCCGGACTGGACCGGCACCTGGCGCGACCCGCGCCACCCCGAGCAGGACGGCGGACGCCCGGAGAACGCGCTGCTGGGCAACATCTTCTCGGTCAACGGCCGGCGCGACGACGCGCTCCAGGTCCCGGCCGCGTACGGCAAGATGCGGCTCTGGCGCAACACCGACCTCCAGAGCATGGCCTCCGGCACCACCCACACGTTCAAGGCCGGCACGCTGGGCTACGAGTGGAACAAGGTCCCGGACAACGGCGAACAGCCGGCCGGTGTCGCGCAGCTGTCGCGCACGACGGTGGCCATGAACGACGGGCCGTACATCCTCCAGAACCACGGCGACCTGTACGCCCCCGGCACCGAAACCCACGCGCTGACCTACTACAAGCACCCGTCGGGTTCGCTGGTGTTCGGCGCGGGCACGGTGCAGTGGGCGTGGGGCCTGGACGACGAGCACGCGTTCCTCACCAACACCCCGACCTCCGACATCCGGATGCAGCAGGCCACGGTGAACCTCCTGGCCGACATGGGGGTGCAGGCGGGTTCGCTGATGCAGGGCCTGTTCCAGACCGGTGGCATCACCGACACCGCCGCGCCCGTGGTCACCTACACCACCGTGCCGACGGTGTCCACCGTGGGCAAGCAGTACACGTTCGAGGGCAACGTCACCGACGCGGCCGGGCAGGTCGCGGGCGTCGAGGTGTCCACGGACGGCGGTGTGCGCTGGCACCCGGCCGAGTGGCAGGCGGGCCAGACGAAGTGGAAGTACACCTACACGCCCGCCGTGTCCGGCCCGGCGCAGCTGCGGGTGCGCGCGGTGGACGACTCGCTGAACCTGTCGACGCCCGTGTCCGCGTCACCGGGTGTCGGCGCGCGCGTCTGCCCGTGCGGCATCTTCGCCGACCACGAGAGCCCCAAGACCCCGGACAGCGCGGACGGTTCCGCGCTGGAGCTGGGCGTCAAGTGGCGTGCGAACACCGACGGTTACGTCCGCGGCGTCCGGTTCTACAAGGGCCCCAACAACGCCGGCACGCACACCGGCACCCTGTGGGGTCCCGACAAGCGGCAGCTGGCCACCGGGACGTTCGTCAACGAGACCCCGAGCGGCTGGCAGACCCTGCTGTTCCCGGTGCCGGTCGCGGTGAGCGGCGGCACGACGTACGTGGTGTCCTACCTGTCCCCCACCGGGCACTTCTCGGTCGACACCGAGTACTTCAGCCGCACCTCGAAGTACCTCGAACCGCTGACCGGCCTGCAAACCGGGGTGGACGGCAAGAACGGCGTGTTCCGGGGCGGCGCGGGCTACCCCGAGGGCACCTCGCAGGACAGCAACTACTGGGTCGACGTGGTGTGGGCGCCGGACCCCGGCCCCGACACCCGCGCGCCCGAGCTGACCGCGACCACGCCGCAGAGCAGCGCGGCGAGCGTGTCGCTGAACCCGACGCTGACCGCGACCTACGACGAGGCGGTCAACCCGAGTTCGCTCCAGTTCACCCTGACCGGGCCCGGCGGGGCGGCGGTCGCGGGCACCTCCTCGGTGACCCCCAACGGGTTGACGGCGCAGTTCAAGCCGGACAACCCGCTGACGCCGGGCACCGCGTACACCGCGTCGGTGCGGGTGCGGGACGCGGCGGGCAACCAGACCGCGGCGCACACCTGGCCGTTCACCACGGGCGCGCTGCGCCCGGCGGCGTGCCCCTGCACGGTGTGGGACGACTTCGTCGACCCCGAGGTGCTCAGCGCGCCGGAGAACACACCGGTCGAACTCGGCACCAAGGTCCGGTTCAACGGCAAGGGCGAAGTCCTGGGCGTCCGGTTCTACAAGAGCGCGGGCAACGGCGGCACGCACACCGGGTCGCTGTGGTCGTCCACCGGTCTGCTCCTGGCGACCGGGACGTTCAGCGGCGAGACCGCGAGCGGGTGGCAGACGTTGACGTTCACCTCCCCGGTGGTCGTGCAGGCCAACACCACCTACGTCGTGTCGTACTACGCGCCGCAAGGCCACTACTCGGCGACACCGTCCTACTTCACCAAGGGCGCGTCGTACAACGCGTTGCGCGCGTTGGCCGGCGGGGTCGACGGGCCCAACGGCGTGTACCGGTACAACAGCAGCGGGTTCCCGACGTCGAGCCACAACTCGACGAACTACTGGGTCGACGCGATCTACCGCAACGGCCTCAACGGCGACACCACGCCGCCGACGCTGAACACCCGCACACCCGCCGAGAACGCGACCGGCGTCGGGCTCGGATCGCCGCTGTCGCTCGGGTTCTCCGAGGCGATGGACCCGGCGTCCACGCAGATCTGGCTCACCGATCCCGGCGGCGGCACGCTGGCCGGCACGGTCGCGCTCTCCGGCGACCAGAAGACCGTGACGTGGACGCCCACCGGGGCGTTGAAGCCCAACACGAAGTACAAGGCGTCGGTGCTCGTCGCGGACGTCAACGGCAACGCGATGGCCGACACCGCCGAGTGGACGTTCACCACGACGACCACACCGGCCTGTCCGTGCTCGCTGTTCAGCACGGCGACCGTGCCGGACGTGACGGCGGCGCAGGACACCGGCCTGTACGAGTTGGGCGTCCGGTTCACGCCGACGCGCAGCGGCAAGATCACCGGGGTCAAGTTCTACAAGGGGCTGGAGAACACCGGCACGCACACCGGCACCCTGTGGACCCGTACCGGCTTGCCGCTGGCGACCGGCACGTTCACCGGCGAGACCGCGAGCGGGTGGCAGACCTTGACCTTCGCCCAGCCGGTCGTGGTCGCGCCGGGTCTGACCTACGTCGCGTCGTACACCGCGCCGAGCGGCCGGTACGCGATCAACGCGGGGTACTTCCAGACCACGGGCGTGGACGCGCCGCCGTTGCGGGCGTCGCAGACCGGGTACGACAACCCCAACGGCGTGTTCATGGTCGGCGGTGGCTTCCCGAACCTGAGCCACCAGGGCAACAACTACTGGGTGGACGTCGACTACGTGCCCAGCAGCGACGCCACGCCGCCCGCGCACACCGGCCACACGCCGCTCAGCGACGCCGTGTCGGTGGGCCTCACCAGCCAGGTGACCGCCTCGTTCGACGAGCCGATCGACCTGACCAACACCACGTTCGCGGTCACCGACCCCGGTGGCGCGACCATCCGGGGCCAACTGTCCCGTTCGGCCGACCAGCAGACCGTCGTGTGGGCCCCGGACGCGCCGTTGGCGGGCTCCACCAGGTACACGGTGACGGTGGTGGCGGCGGACGCCGGCGGCAACGTCATGGTCAGCCCCGTGACGTGGTCGTTCACCACGGCGGCGGCGAGCGGCTGTCCGTGCTCGCTGTTCAGCGCGGCCACCGTACCCACGGTGCCGGCGACCACCGAGACGGCGGCCTACGAGCTGGGTGTGCGGTTCACGCCGGCGGTGAACGGGTTCATCACGGGCGTGAAGTTCTACAAGGGCAACGACAACACCGGGCAGCACAAGGGTTCGGTGTGGTCGGTCGACGGGACGCTGCTCGCGACCGGCACGTTCAGCGGTGAATCGGCGTCGGGGTGGCAGACCTTGACCTTCGCGACACCACTGGCGGTCACCGCGGGGACGCAGTACATCGCGTCCTACCTGGCGCCCAACGGGCACTACTCGGTCAACGAAGGCTACTTCGCGGGTCGCTCCGTGACCTCGCCGCCGCTGACCGCGCCCGCGACGGTGGAGGGAGCGCTCAACGGCCTGTACCGGGTCGGCGAGGGCTTCCCGAACACCAGCTACCAGGGCAACCACTACTGGGTCGACGTGGTCTTCACGACGAACTAGCCCACCGGCGGCAGGAGGCCCCCGCCTCCTGCCGTCCGGCCTACCGCGGGCCCCGCGCCACCTACCGGCGCGGGGCCCGCCGCGTTCCCGGGGCGGGTCGTCCTACCCGGCGGTGTCGCGCAGGACGGGCAGCCCGGCGACCAGGCGCTCGTGCAGCGCCTCGCCGTCCACCCCGCCCTCGCCGTCGAGCACCTCGGGCACGAACACCTCGGCCGCCGGGCGCCCGGCGTTGTCGACCTTCTCCGCGCCCAGGTCGGATTCACCCAGGTAGTGCGGCAGGAACAGGCTGCCCGACAGGGTGCCGCCCACGAAGTCGGGGCCCGCCTCGGCCTGCCACACCTGGGCGACCGCGCGCAGGTCGCCGTGGAAGGACAGGTACTTGTCGGTGTACTGGCTGAACACGACCTCGGCGGTGGTGTTGCCGGTGACCACGATCTTCGTGTCGCAGGTGGTGTGCAGGCCCGACACCTTCAGGTCGCCGAGCACGATCAGCGCCGCCGCGCCGTCGTCCACGTCGTAGAGGCTGCCCGACACCGTCAGGTCGCCGTCGACCACGTAGCCGATGTCCCACTCCGCGTACTCTTCGTCCCAGGGGTGGTTTTCCTCGCTGTTGAGCGGGAAATTTCCGTCGACGGTCACGTTCCCGCTGTGCAGGACGTACTCGCCCTCGTACAGGTTCTCCCAAGTGGACCGTGGCAGACCGCGCCGCTCGAACAGGCCGGTGACTTCGTCCCACGGTATGTACCGCATGTTCACCGCCGCAACCTACACCGGCCCGCCGGGCCGCCAGAGCGGAACGCGCATGATCGTCACGTTCCGCCGGCACCGCACCCGCGCCGGGAAATCCTCGGCGACCGCCGGGGACCGCCTGACACCATCGGCCCATGCTGCTGCTCGTGCCCGGCGACGTCCTGCGCCCCCGCCGCCCCGACGACCACTTCGCCGAGGAGGCGGCCGCCGCGCGGGCGGCCGGGATCGAGGTCGCGGTGGTCGACCACGACGCCCTGGCCGAGCCCGGCGGCGCGGACCACGCGGTCGGCCGGGTGCCGGCGGGCGACGACGCCGTCTACCGGGGTTGGATGCTGCGCAGCGAGCACTACGCGGCCTTCGCCGCCGCACTGGCCAAGCGCGGCGTCACCCTGCGCACCTCTCCCGAGCAGTACCGCCGGGCGCACGAACTGCCCCACTGGTACCCCGGCCTGGCCGCGCACACCCCTGAATCGACGTGGACCACCGGCGTCGACCGGGACGCCTTCGACCACGCCCGGCGCGGACTGGGCCCCGGCCCCGCCGTGCTGCGCGACCACACCAAGTCGATGAAGCACCACTGGCACGAGGCGGCGTTCATCCCCGACCTGGGCGACCCGGACGCGGCCTGGGCCGTCGCGAGCCGGTTCCGCGAACTCCGCGACGACGAGTTCACCGGCGGTTTCGTGCTGCGCCGCTTCGAGGAGTTCGCCTCCGCCGAGGTGCGCACCTGGTGGGTCGACGGCGTGTGCCGGCTGACCGGCCCGCACCCCGACACCCCGCACGACCTGCCGCCCACCACCCCCGACCTCGTGCCGCTCGCGCCCCTCATCGCCGCCTTGGACGTGCCGTTCGCGACCGCCGACCTGGTGCTGCGCGCCGACGGCCGGTGGCGGCTGGTCGAACTCGGCGACGGCCAGGTCTCCGACCGGCCGGCCGCCGTCACGCCCGAGGCGCTGGTCACCGTGCTCGCGTCCCGCTGATCCCGGTCACGCGGGCGGGCGGTCCTCGGACTCCCGGTGGCCGTACCGGCCGAGCTGCGCGGCGACCTCCGGCCAGTCGGCCCCCGTGCACCTGGTCGCCAGGCGGTGGAAGAAGGCTTGCAGCACGGTCCAGTCGAAGCCGTCCACGACCAGGTGGTGGCGACCGGGCGTGGGCCCGGCGCGCCGGACCAGGTCACGCAGCCAGGCGGTCGTGCCGACGGTGAAGTCGAACGACTCCTCCCCCGCCCCGCCGGCCGGCCCGGCGGTCACCCGGACCAGGAACGCGAACCGGTCGGGGTCCTCGGGCGCGAACGTGTCCGGGTCGATGTCGGGCGAGTGCAGGTGGCGGACCTCGGCGTGCACGGCTGCCTCCCTCGGGTGGTCGGACCGGGATCATCCGCCACCGGCAGCGGTTCGCGCCGGTGCCACGCGGGCGGCGTGGCACCGGCGGCGGTCAGAGTCGGATCCGCCCGCAACCCCGCACCACCGGCCGCGCGCCCCGGATCTTCTTGGGCTGCCCGGCGCCGAGCCCGGCCCGGACCTTGCGCAGCCCGAGTTCGCGGGCCAGCCGGCGGGGTTCGTCGAAGGTCAGGCACGAGTAGAGGGTCCGCCGGGCCGGGCCGTCGCCCTCGGGCAGGCCGACCTCGTAGACCTCGATCTCGTCGCGGTACACCAGCAGGCTCACCGCGCCCTCGTCGTCGCCCGAGGTGGCGTGCGCGACGTAGACCGAGACGCCCTCGCACTCGGCCCACCGGTCCAGCCGGTACTCCGCCAGGGCGGCGTGGTCGGCCATCGCCTTGCGCTTGTTCTGCGCCGCGATCAGCGCGCACGCACCGCCCTCGTACCGCGCCCACGGCACCACCTCGACCTCGATCCCGAACTCGGCGATCTTGCGCTCGCCCGCCCGGATCGACTGCCGCACACCGCGCGGCACGTCGGCCAGGTCGCCGAGGACGACCTCCGGCGGGTAGTCGAAGTCCTCGTACTGGACCAGCCACCGCACCGGCCCGAACACCGCGTCGGCCAGTGCCTGCTGCCGCTGGTCGAAGTAGCCGAAGAACGCCTCCCGCCCGGCCAGCTCGTCCCGGCACGCCGCGCCGACCGCCCGCACCGGCGGCGGTGTTCACCAGCAGCAGCACGGTGAAGAACGCGGGCGGAGCCGACGTGTGCTGACTGATCCAGATCGGCATGGCCACGACGAGCAGCGCGTCGCTCATCACCAGCACCGCGTTGACCAGCGACACGACCGCGAACGCCCGGTCGCGCAACACCGGCAGCTTCGGGCCGGCGGCGTAATCCCCGCCACACCCGCCGCAAGATCCCGAAACCGGCCCCGATCCGGTGAACCACACACATGGGACGACCAGCACGGCGGTCCGGGTACATCGACTTGTGCGCGGCCGGCGCGGCTCGGACAGCGGCTTCCACTTCGGACACGTTCGACTCGGTGGTGGACATCGCGGACGGGTCACCACACGCCCGTTCCACCGATCGAGGAGCCCGACCCGCCAGGACACCACCCGTTCGAGCGCGAAAACGCCCCCCACCAGTCCGCTGTGGACCGATGAGGGGCGTCGTCCGCCGCTTACAGCTCCTTGAGCCTCGGCACGAGCGGCGCGGCGACCTGCTCCACCCACTGGGCGGGGGTGTCGCCCGGCGGTACCAGGATCACCGTGTCGATGCCGAGTTCGGCGTAGTCGGCCACGTCCCGGACGAACTCGTCCAGGGTGTCGACCCCGGGCGCGGGCCGGTAGGTGAGGGTCTTGTCGATGGTCGAGATGTCGCGCCCGAACTTGTCGCAGTGCCCGCGCAGCACGTCGAGCTTGTGCCGCACCTGGTCCTTGTCGCCCGCGAACAGGTTGCACGCGTCGGCGTACTGGGCGACCATCCGCAGCGTCTTCTTCTCGCCGCCGCCGCCGATGAGGATCGGCGGCCTGCGGATCGGCGACGGCGAGCACAGCGTCTCGGCGAGCTGGTAGTGCTTGCCCTCGAAGGACCCGTTGTCCTCCGGGTCCCACATCTGCGCGCAGATCCGCAGTGCCTCCTCCAGGCGTTCGAACCGCTCGGCGACCGGCGGGTACGGGACGCCCAGGCCCAGGTGCTCGCGCTCGTACCAGGCGGCCCCGATGCCGAGTTCGGCCCGGCCGCCGGAGAGCACGTCGACCGTGGCCACGATCTTGGCCAACAGCCCGGGGTGGCGGTAGGTGACGCCCGTGACGAGCAGGCCCAGCTGCACGTCGGTGGTGTGGGCGGCGAGGAAGCCGAGCGTCGTGTACCCCTCCAGCATGGGGTCGGTCGCCGGCTTGAACCCCTCCATCTGGAAGAAGTGGTCCATCACGGACAGCCGGGCGACACCCGCGGCGTCCGCCGCCTTGGCGACCTTCGCCAGTTCGGGCGCGATGCCGGCGGGGCCGGCGGGGACGGTGAATTCGATGACGTGGATTCCCAAGCGCACCCCCGCAGCCTAGAAGCTGGAGCGCACTCCAGCACAAGGGGGCGAACCCGTTCAGTCCGCCGGACCGCGCATCGTCAGCACGACCCGCAGCACGTGCTCGACGGCGGCCGGGAACACCGCGCCGCGCAGCTCACCCCTGGTCGCGAGGTTCCGCGAGGCGAACTCCACCATCCGGTCCGCGCCCATCCGGCGCACCACGAGCGCGGCGACCTCCTCCAGGTCGACCTCGGGGTGGTCGAGCCTGGCCAGCGCGAACTCGACCATCAGCTCCTCGTCGGTCACACCGCCCCCTCTCCGACCCGGTCAGCCTGGTCAACGGCGCAGGCGGCTAACGGGTTCCCTGGCACGCGCTGATCAGCGCGTCACCGTCGGTGGCGATCTTGTCGAGCATGGCCAGGAACTCGTCGCCGCCGCCGGTCAGCCCGTGCCCCAGCGCCGAGGTCAGGTCGCTCGCCATCGTCTCCACGGCCGCGCGCACCTCGTTGTTGGTCACCGCCCGGCCCGCTGCGGCGAGGCCCGTCGCGAGGTGCTGCAACCCGGCGACGCCGGACGTCCAGTCCTCGCCGCGCGGCAGTTCCTTGAACGCGTTGATGCTCGCGATGGCCTCCGCGCAGCCGTCGGCCAGCGTGTCGGCGGGCTTGGCCGCCCGGGTCGTGGTCGGCGCGATGGTGGTGGTCGTGGTCTGGCCTGCGTCGCCGAGCAGCCCGGTGGCCGCGTCCCAGACCTGCCGGGGCCCGACGGCGAGCACCAGCAGCGCCGCCGCGATGATCGCGAACCCCGCGAACAGCGCGCCGCGCCCACTGCCGCGGGCGGGCGCCCGGACCGGCCGGGCCCCGTAGTGCGTGGCCGGGCGGTCGATCCTGGTCTCGCCGACCCGGGCGGTGGGCACGTCGACGCGGGTGCCGGAGACCAGGGTCGCGGACGGCGCGGTGGAGCGGTAGGCGGACGCGTCGTAGGCGTCCAGCGAGGTGGCGACCGGCGAGGGCAGCCACCGTCCCGGCAGAACCGGCCCGGCCAGTCCGGCGACCTGCGCGATCACCTCGGCGGGCGACGGCCGTTCGGCGGGTTCCTTGGCCAGGCACCGGATCGCGACCGCCCGGACCTCCTCCGGGCACCCGTCCAGGTCAGGCGGTTCGCCGAGGATCCGGAAGAACATCGCCTCCCGGTTGCCCTCGCCGAACGCCGACCGGCCGGTGGCCGCGAAGACCGCCAGGTGGCCGAGCGCGAACACGTCCACGGCGGGCGTCACCGCGCGGCCACGCACCTGCTCGGGCGCCATGAACGCGGGCGTGCCCACGCTGATCCCGGTGCGGGTCAGCGAAGTGGCGGCGGCGGCGTGGGCGATGCCGAAGTCGATGACGCGAGGGCCGTCCTCGGCGAGCAGCACGTTGGCCGGCGTCAGGTCGCGGTGCACGATCCCGCACGCGTGCACCGCCGCCAGCCCTTCGGCGACCCCGGCGACCAGCCGGAGCACCGCGCCGACCGGGAACGGCCCGTGCTCGTGCACCGCGTGCCGCAACGACGGACCAGGCACGTAGGCCGTGGCCAGCCACGGAAGCGCAGCCGCCGGATCGGCATCCACGACCGGAACCGTGTACATGCCCTGAACGCGTTGCGCCGCAGCAACTTCCTGCGCGAACCGCCGCCGGAACTCCTCGTCCTCGGCATGCTCGACCCGGACGACCTTGACCGCCAACGCCCGTCCACCGGGGCTGAACGCGAGGTAGACCCGCCCCATCCCGCCGACACCGAGTCGAGCCCGCAGGACGTACCCGCCGACCTCGCGCGGGTCGTCGGCGGTGAGCGGGGCGAATCCGCCGGACATCCCACTCCCCCACCGGACGTGAATGGTCGACTACAGCGAAGTGTACGACGTACCGGGCTGTTCGGGGGCCTCTCCGCCGAACCTGACGGGCACGCCGGCGCGCAGGCGTTTTGGTCACCGGCCGGCCGGTGTCGGGTCGATCGAGCGGGGTGTGTGGGCGGGGTGGTCGAGGATGGCTCGGTGGGAGGGATTTGGGGGCGATGTGCGGGACGGATGGACCAAGCCGGCTTGAGCTGACCAGGTGGAGGGCCTGCTCTTGCTGTTCCGTGGCGTCGAGTGAGGCGACCACCGGTCGGTCTCGATGCCCGCCGAGCAGCGGTCTGTCAGGCGCGCTGGGCAGGCCACACGACCATTGGCCGGCGTCCAACCGACCTGCTCGTCCGCGTGCCTCACGTGAACGGGCCTCGACGCTGTCGGGAGGGGGTGCGGGTGGTGCGCACAGGAGCCGATTTCCGAGGCAACTGCTCGCCGGGCCGGGCGCCGGCCGAGATCGGCGAGATTCCTCAAGAACAACACCGACGCCCCTCTGCAGAGGCGGGAGGGAACAACCAGCCAATTCGGGACGAACCCCGGCCACGATGTCCTACCCAAGGGCTGATGACGACGGTACGACGTGACCGCCCCGAACCGACGTACCGGCCGGTAGTCGCTCGATCGTGGGTGGCCGATGACTGTTCGGCCGCTCCGCCGAGCCGGCCGGGCCGGTAGCGTCGGAAGGCGCGATCCGCCGTTCCCTTGTGCGCCAGCGGACGGGGGTGCCGTCCATGCCCGTGTCGTGTCCACCCCGACGTGTCCTCACGAGATCCCGGCGCGCGAGGATGCCGGTCATGACGACCATCCCGCCGGGCGCTCCCGGCACCGCGACATCCCAAGGTCCGCGCCGCGAGGTCAACGCCGACGCCCACGCGCTCGCCACGCACGGCGGGGTGACCGCCGCAGTGGTCGTGGACGGCACCGGCTCGACCCCCGAGGTGGCCGGCTTCGCCCACGTGGCCGCGACCGTCGCCGCCGGTGTCGCGGCGCGGCGTTTCTCGCCGGTGCTGGGCGTGGTCGCGGCCGCCGAGGTCTTCGGCGACCCGGTCGCGGGCAGCGTCCGGCCCGACGGCGCGATCGTGGCCGCCGCAGCGGCGGCCGGTCGGTACTGGCGCATCGCGTGGGCCGGCGACAGCGCCGCCTACGGCCTCAAGGACGACCGCACGCTGCACCGGTTCACCGTTCCGCACACCCAGGGACGGCTGCTGCGCGACCAAGGCGCAGACGAGCAGGAAGCCCGCCGCCACGACCACCAGCTCCTGCACAGCCTCGGCCGGGTGCCGGTCGGCGGCGTCGAGGCCACCGAGGCGGTGGCACGCCTGCTGGTGCTGGCCTCCGACGGCCTGGCCCTGCCCGACGACGAGTTCCTCGCGCTGCTCTCCGAACACGGCCACGAACCGCGGACCTGCGCCGAACGGCTGGTCACCGCCGCCCGACAGCACAGCGCCGACGACATCACGGTCGTCGTCGTCCCTCACCCCGACGCGCAGGAGGGGAGGTGACCACCATGGGAGACAAGAAAGACGACAATCCTCCGCCCGACGAGAGCCCGACCCAGGAGATCCCGAAGATACCCAAGTAGCCGACGGGCCGGTCGGCCGTCCTGGCGGCCGACCTGATCGGACGGCCGCGTGCCCGGCGACGCTCCGGTCGTCGGGCACGCGCGGGTCGCCAGAGCGTGGTGGCCCGGTCGGGTGACACCCCGTCACGCCACGCGACACCCCGAGGGCTCGCCCTACCTACGCGCCGTCAACGCCGGGCGATGCCCGTCAACACCAGGTCCGTGATCATGTTCGTGAAGTCACGGGACGCCGCTCGACCCGCCTGGATCGACCACGCCGCGCCGACCACCAACGAGTAGAACGCGTCACCGAGCCACGCCGGCGACAGGTCCGGACCGAACTCCCCCGCGTCCCGACCCCGCCGGAACAGCTCGACGATCCGCGCGTCGATGTCCGACCAGGCGACAGGTTCCTGCCCGGGGTCGGGTTCCTGGCTCTGCGAGTGCAACAACGCCAGATAAGGCGCCACCGGCTCGCACGCCGCCACCAGCCGACGCAACGCGTCCGCCGCCGAACCCTCACCCAAGTCCGCAGCGTCGAGCGCCTCCCGCATCTGCTCCGCCGCCAGACGCTCCAGGGCCGCGAACAGCTCCCCACGGCCCGCGAAGTGGCGGTGCAGGGTGGCGCGGCTGACCCCGACGGCCTTGGCCACCTCGTCCTGGGTGGCGTTGGGGCGTCGGCCGAGGAAGTCGGCTGCCGCGCGCAGCATCTGCTCTCGACTCATCGTCACCGAGCAAGTGTAGTAGCCCGCGATGAATCCGTCCCGAACGAGAGACCCTCATCTCTCATGAGACGAAAACGTCTCAAACGATGTACAGTCGGCTCGCACCCGACGCCGGCGCCCCCGCACTCGCGCCGGCCGCACGCCCACCGCACCCACCCCAGCGGCCACCGCCGCGCCCGAGCCGAGGAACGAGCACCATGCACACCAGCCCGACGCCGCGAACCCAGGCAGAGCACCGGCCCGCCGGTCGGTGGCCGGCGCTCGGCGTCCTCGTCCTGGCCGTCCTGGTGGTGGCCGTCAACGGCACGGTGCTGGCCCTGGCCACGCCGTTCCTGAGCGAAGACCTCCAGCCCACCGGCACCCAACTGCTGTGGATCGGCGACGTCTACGCGTTCGTGCTCGCCGGCCTGCTGGTCAGCATGGGCAGCCTGGGCGACCGGATCGGCCGCAAGAAGCTGCTGCTGATCGGCACCACCGCGTTCGGCCTCGCCTCGCTCCTGATCGCCTACGCCCCCACCGCCGAAGCCCTCATCGCGGGCCGGGTCGTGCAGGGCGTGGCCGGTGCCACGCTGATGCCGTCCACGCTCGCGCTGGTCCGCAACATCTTCCACGACCCGCGCGAGCGCAGCCTGGCCATCGGCATCTGGGGCGCGGCCCTGTCCGCCGGTGCCGCCGCGAGCCCGATCCTGGGCGGCTGGCTGCTGGAGCACTTCTGGTGGGGCTCGGTGTTCCTCATCAACGTCCCGCTGACCGCCCTGGTCGTGGCCTTCGGCGTCAAGCTCCTCCCGGAGTCGAAGAACCCGCGCCCCGGCCCGTGGGACCTGCCCAGCGTGCTGCTGTCGGTCGTGGGCATGCTCGGCATCGTCTACGCCATCAAGGAGATCGCGGTGCACGGCATGCGCCTCGACGCCGCACTGGCCGCGCCGATCGGCATCGCCGCGCTGGTCCTGTTCGTGCGCAGGCAGATGTCGCTGCCCTCGCCGCTGATCGACGTGCGGCTGTTCCGCAACCGGGTCTTCACCGGCGTCATCGGCGCGAACCTGCTGTCGATCTTCGGCCTGTCCGGGCTGATCTACTTCCTGTCGCAGTACTTCCAGCTCGTCCGGGGCTACGGCCCGCTGCACGCCGGTCTGGCCGAGATGCCCGCCATGGTCGCGTCGATGGTGGTCGGCCTGCTCGCCGGGTGGACGGTCCGCCGCACGTCCGTGCGGTTCGCCATCGCGGGCGGCCTCGGGTTGACGGCGGTCGCGATGCTGGTCCCGGCGTTCATCACGCCGACGTCCGGCTACCCGCTGCTCGGCCTCTCGCTGTTCCTCATGGGCGCGGGCACCGGGCTGACGTTCACCGCCGCCAGCGACGTGATCCTCTCCAGCGTCCCCAAGGAACAGGCGGGCGCGGCGTCGGCGGTCTCGGAGACCGCGTACGAACTGGGGATGGCGCTGGGCATCGCGGTGCTGGGCAGCCTGGTGATGGGCGTCTACCGCAGCTTCGACGTCCCGGCCGGCACCCCGCCGGAGGTCGCCGAGGCGGCCGGCCAGTCGCTGGGCGGCGCGGTCCAGGCCACCTCGGGGCTGCCCGCCGACCTGGCCGCCACCGTGCTCACGTCGGCGCGGGCGGCGTTCACCGACGGGCTGGCCGTCGCGTCGGGTATCGGCGCGTTCCTGCTGTTCGCCGCCACGGTGATGGCCTGGGTCATGCTCAAGCCACGCGAGGGCGCGCCGACGACGGCCGGCTGACACCCTGCCCCCGTTGCCTTTTCGCAGTTCCTGATCAAGGAGCTGTGGTTGCCGGGTCCGGCATGACCGATGACCAGTGATTTCGGGGTGTCCTCGGCCTGGACGTGGGCAAGGGCGAGCACCACGCCGTGGGCCTGGACCCCGCCGGGAAACCACTGCACGACACACCGCCGCCCAAATGCGAACCCCGGCAGCGGGCGCTGTTCGACAAGCTCGCCGTCCACGGACCGCTGCTGGTGGTGGTCGACCGGCATCGCCAAAGCCGGACACCACAGACCCACCGCGATCACGGCAGCGCACCCGCCCCGCATCGGCGACAAACCGGTCACCGAGATCCTCACCGCGCCGGACGAACAGACCGCCGTCCCCGGCACCACCGCCCCACCAACAGGACCCACTACCAGCGCAAACGCGACCAGGGCAAGAGACACAACGCCGCCCCGACCTGCCTGGCCCGACGCCGCCGCGACGCCCTGTTCGCCTCCCGCCGGGCTACGGCGTGTACGGGTCGGCGGGGATGCGGAGCGGGAGCTTGGTGGGCGCGTCGGCGAACTGCTCGTCGTAGATGGCTTCCAACCGCCCACCGCGCAGGTCGTCGAGCGCCCGGTTGACGAACCGCACCAGGTCCTGCTGCGCACCGCTCACCGCGACGGCGGTCTTGACCGAGCGCGGGTTGCGGTAGTCCAGCAGGACCGTGCCGGGCGTCTGGTACTGGTAGCCCAGCAGGATGATCACGTCCGAGTAGACCGCGTCGACCAGGCCGCGTTGCAGGAGCATCAGGCAGTCGCTGGTGTCCGACACCGTCACGACCGTCAACGCCTGCTCGGGGTTGCGCGCGCGTTGCGCGTCCCGGATGGCGATGATCTCGTCGCTGTTGGTGGTCTTGTCGCCCGCGCACACCTTCCGGCCCGCGAGGTCCTCCGGCCCCTTCACGCCGGCCAGCCCGGAACGCACCAGCAGCCCGCTGTTCGCGTCCCGGTACGCCCGGCTGAACGTCAGGCCGTACTCCTGCGCACGGCCGCACGTGACGCTCACGCTGGCGATCACCAGGTCCACCTTGGGGATCTCCGGCGACCGCTTGGCCTTGTTCAGGTCCGTGTCCAACGCGAGCAGCCGCCGACCGGTGGGCAGGCTGACCAGGTCGACCCCCGCGTTCCCGTTCGGCAGGCCGAACGCGGCGGCGATCTCCTTCGCGATCTCGATCTCGAAGCCCTTCAGCTCGCCGGTCGTCAGGTCGCGCTTGCTGAGGAACTGCGCGGTCTGGCTCACGCCGACCCGCAACCCGTCCCGGCGGATCCGCTGGACGGTCGCGCCGTCCGGACGACCGTCCGGCCCGAGCGGGCCGGTGGCGGGGTCGAGGCTGCCGCCCGGCGCGTCCGGGCAGGACTGGCTGACCTCCGGCGTCTCGGTGTACCCCTCGGGGTAGTCGGGGGCCGGGGTCGACGTGGCGGCGCGGGTGTCCGTCGGGGCCTCGATGGTGCACCCGGCGAGAAGACCCAGCACGGCGACGAACGCGAGGCACTTGATCACGTGTAGTACTCCCTGATCCGAACGCCCAGCCCGAACAAGGCCGACACCACGGCAGCCGACACGAGCAGCAGGACGATCACGTCCCAGCCGGCCAGCGCCGACCGCGCCGCGCCCGCGGCGTCCTCCGCCACCGCGGTGTGCCGGTCGATCAGCTCGGTGAGCCGGCTGTCCAACTGCTCGCCGTAGGTCTTCGGGGCACCCGCCGGAGGATCGGTGATCAGCTTCACCAGGTCGGTGAACGCCACCGGCTTGGCGCCCTTCACCTGGTTGAGCAACGGCTGGTCGTGGTCGAGCCACGCCTGCAACGCGCGCTGCGCCTCCTGGTCGCCGCCGCCGCGCTGGACCGCCTCGCCGATCCGGCCGAACATCGTGGTCAACGCGGTGAGGTCGCCGTCCTTGGGGAAGATCATGATCCGGGCTTCGGCCTCGTCCGCCTCGCGGCCGAGGTTGCGGGCTTCGGCGAGGCTGCGCACGATCCCGATCTCCTGCCCGGCGTCCCCGCCGCGCGCCGCGGCGATCGCCGTGACGATTCCCCCGCCCAGCAAGGAGATCAACGTGAACGCGGTGGCCAGGGCCAGCCCGACGTTGACCCGCCGACGGGTACGACGCCGGACGAACACCTGTGCCACGACGAGAACCACCAGGAACGCCACCCCGAGGACGAGCAGCGCCCACGGCTGCGTGCCCGCGTCCTCCTGCGCCCGCACCAAGGCGTTGCCCTGGTCGGCGTGCAGTTCCTCGGCCTTGCGCAGGATCTTGTCCCGCACCAGGTAGGAGGCGTTGGACAGGTACGAGGTGCCGACCGGGTGACCGGCGCGGCTCTCCGCCCACCCGATTTCGACCAGCACCGCGTACCGGGGCAGCAGATCGGTCAGGTCGCGGATCAGGCCGGCGGCGGTGTCCTCGGTGTCGGCGTTGCGCGCCGACGCCACCCGCAGGGCCTCGCCGGCCGCCCGGATGTTGGCGCGGAACCCGTTGCGCAACGGCACCGCGCGCTGGGGGTCGACCAGCACCGCGTTGAGCGAGGCCGCGTCCGCGTCGGCCATGGCGCGGTACACGTCGAGCGCCTTGGTGGTCAGTTCGGTGCGCCGGTCGGCCGCCTCCGCGACCCGGTCCTGCCGGAACCCGAACGCCGCCCACCCGACGAGCCCGGTCAGCAACCCCAGCACGACGACCAGCGCGGCGAACGTCGAGAGCCGGTACTCGGTCCGCTTGGACGACGCGCGGAGCCTGGCCACCTTGTCCGGCACTCCCACCTCCCGGTACTCGACCGATCACCCATTGTGGCCCACCGCGTGCCGCCGCCACCCGGAAAGCGAAAAGGTCACGGCACGACGCGGGCGTCTGAAGATGTGGATCGCGGAAGCGGATCAGGCGTTACGTTGCGCGACGATCAGCGCACCCACTGCGTCCATCCGGTGGAGGGCCCGGCCCGCCGGGTCAGTTCCGGTGGGCCGGCGCGAGGCTGAGCAGACCGCACCCGTACGCCTTGGCCCGTCCGATCCCACCGACGAGCGCGGACGCGAAGGCTTCCGGGTCGGTGACGACGAGGTGGCCGTCGAAGCGGACGGCGTCGATGGTGACCGTGGTGGGGCCTTTGTTGCCGGTCGACCTCGGCATCGGCGACGGGATCGCGTCGGGTCGGCCGTCACCGGCCGTCGGGATCACGAAGCCGTGCTGCTCGGCCTTGCGGGCCAGCCAGCTGATCTGCTGCTCGGGTTCGCGCAGGGCGACGCGGCGGCTTCGGCCCTTCAGCTCCGGCGGGCGGCTGTCCCGGGTGACGTTGGCGATCATCCGGAAGGACAGCTTCCGACCGGGTGCGATCACGTCGAGGACCGGTTGCAGCGGGCGCACTTCGGCGGGGGCGGCGGTGTAGTCGGCGGGCAGCCTGGTCCAGTCGGGGGCCGTGCGGCTCTGGACGTAGGCGGTGTAGCCGCTGTGGGCGGGGTCCAGGCGCCACAGGACGCCGTGCGCTTGTCGGGCCGGGACCTCGCCGTCGACTTCGGGGTAGGCCGACATGAGGGTGCGGTGCAGGTGCTGCACGTCGGCGAAATCGCGGCGGAACTCTCGGGACCTGACGTTGACGGGGAGTTTGGTCAGGAACACGGGGCCTGTTCTCCAGCGCTGATCATGAGGTCGGTGAGCGGGGCGGTGCCGGGCAGGACGTGGCGTGGGCCGTGCCGCCGGTCGCCCTGGGCGAAGCTGATCGGGTGGTCGTGGCGGAGTTGGGCGTTCGGCGTTTCGGCCGGGCAGTCGATGACGGTGCGCAGTGGCACGCGCACGGGCTTGCCGCGTTGCGCTTGCCTGGTCTCGGGATCTCTTTCCAGCCAAGGGTGTTCACGCACGAGTCGAGCCGCGGGCCGGTCGGTGAGACCGGTGCCGGTCAGCAGCGGTCTCGCCGGGACGAAGGCGCGGCGGCCGAAGAAGACGGGCCAGCGCGGCCGGTCGACCGCGTGGCCGAGTTCGCGCAGCAGTTCCGGGTCGCCTTCGAGGACTACCAGGAACAGCGCGTCGGCCAGGTGGTAGCGCTCGCTGACCACTGTGCGATGCCCCCTCCCCAGGGTGGTGGGGACGTTCTGGGTGGTGTGGAAGTCGCGTTCGAGGATGCCTTCGCGGTCCACCCGCACGGCCAGGGTCAACGCCGCCAGGGCGGCGATCGCGTCGTGGTCGTCGCGTGGGACGCCCAGCGCGGCGGCGAGCAGGCCGACGACACCGGACTTGGTGGGTTCGGTGGCGGTGTCGCGCAGGACGCCGGGTGATCGGGTTCCCCACGACTGCATGGGCGCGTCGAAGCAGAGGGCCAGGGAGGTGGGCACGGTGGTCAGCCGCGCGTGGCGGTCATCAGGCGCGCGGTGAACTGGTCGATGCCGGTGGCCGCGTCGCCCGGGTCCAGGTGGGGGATGTCGCCGCTGACGGAGGCGGCGGCGACGGCGCGGATCTGGTCGTTGCCGTAGAAGTCCCGCACCTGGGTGAAGTGGTGGGCGAGACGCTCGGTGGAGACGGCCATGAGGTCGTCGGCGACGATCGGCTTGAGGAAGGCGTTGGCCAGGTTCCACGCGCCGCGGTCGCGGACGACGCCCAGCAGGGTGTCGGGCACGGTGCGGGCGGCCATCGAGTTCTGCTTGCCGCTGGGCACGGCGTGGATGAACGAGTACAGCCAGGCGCGCAGGCCCCGGTCGGCCAGATCGGTGTCGCCGGACAGGTTCTTGGTCAACTGCTCGATGTCGACGTTGGCGTAGCGGTAGTAGCAGGCGGAGTTGAAGTCGACGGTGCCGATCATGTCGGCACCGGACTCCGCGTCGGGCTTGAGGTCGTCGACGGCGGTGTAGAAGTCGAACTCGTTGCGCACCGAGTGGGTCGACAGCGCGTGGGCGACCTGACAGGCGGCGTCGACGTTGAAGTCCTTGTTGTCCGCGATCATGCGTCCGAACAGGGCGATGTCCACCGCGCGGGCACCGTCGAGGATGTGCTTGGCGTCGGCCTGGGTCTGCTTGTCGGGCTTGGGCTTCTCGATCTTCGCCTTCTTGGCCTTGGCACCGCCCTTGGTCTCGCTCCTGGCCTTGGCCTCGGCCTCCTTCGCCGCGGCCTTGGCCTTCGCCGTGGCCGCCAGGGCGTCCCAGTGCGACTGGCTGTAGTCGGCGAGCTTGTCGATGGCCTCGCGGCCGACGAACAGCAGGTACTCGGTGAGCAGCTTGTCCTGGTCGACGCCGAACCCGAGGTGCTCCAGCGCGGCGGTCACGACACCGGGCGCGGCCTCGGCGTCGTGACCGGTGTCGACCAGCCGCTTGGCGGCGTTGTCGACCAGCCGCTTGGTGCGCATGCCGGTCTCGGACTTGTCCAGGCCGTAGTCGTTGAACAGCAGGCGGGCCGCGCGCTTGATCGACTGGCTGGAGACGCGGGCTCGGGTCTGGCCGCCGAAGGTGGCAGTCTTGGGCTGGCCGGTGTCGTCCCGGTTGAGGTTGCCGACCGGGAAGGACTGGAGCAGGTGCAGTTCGAGGATCACGAGTTCTCCGTGGTGGCGTGGTCGTTCTGGAGCGAGTCGTCCGACTCGTCGCCGGCCGTTTCGGCGGATTCGGCGGTGTGCTCGTGCGGTGGGCGGTGGAACTCGCGGGCCCAGCGCAGGCGGATGCCGCGGGCCTCCTGCTCGCGGTCGCCGTCGAGCAGGACGACCAGGTGGTCCAGGAGGAGGTCGTAGTTGACGGTGATGTCGTGCGATGCCAGCAAGCGGATCGTCTGGCGCAGGTGGTGCGGCAGGCCGTCGCGGTCGCGTGCCACCAGGTCGGTGAAGCGCCGGGCGGCGGCAAAGCCGCGCCGGGCCTCCAACTCGGCCATCGAGCCACCCAGCGAGCCGCGCTGCGAAGGACTGCGCCGGGGCTGCGGGTGCAGCGCGAACAACCCGGCCACGAGCAGCCACGCCTCCTCCTCGCGCTGTGGCGGGTTGTGCTTGAAGACGTACTCGTAGGCTTCGGCTTCCTGGCGCGGTCCGGAGAACATCCGCCGCAACCGCGCCAACACCCGGCGGGACTCGGCGGCCTTGGCCCCGTTGTCCGACGACAGGCCGTGGTAGAGGCCGTAGAGGTAGCCGATGAACGCCCGGCGACCTGGCCTGAGTGGGTTTTCGGTCACCCGTCCTGCTCTTTCGTGAGGTAGCGACGCGCCTCTGCCTGGAAGGTGCGCACGAGCTTGCTGATGGTCTTGTCGAACCTCTCGACGTGCTTGGCGACGGCGAGCAGGTCACGCCCGTGCGACGAGGCGCCCTGGCTCCAGCGGTCACCGGCCGCTCGGGCGGTGCCGGCGATGTGCGCGCACCACCGCGTCAACGCGTCGACCTCGGGACGCCGCGTTCGGCGGGCGTCGGCCAGGTCCACCAGCAACTCGCCGAACGCGTTCGCCAAGTGCGGCCAGTAGGCCAGGTCGAGGCCGGAGGCCGGCTTGGCCCGTAGTTCTTCCCGGTAGTCGCTTTCCATGTGCCGCAGCGCCGCCCCGGCGTCGTCGGCGAGTGCGATCGCGAGACCCACCAGCGCCGCGACGACCGGTTCTTCGCTGCGCAGGAGTGCCACCGGTGCCGGCACCGCGTCTCCGAGGTAGTCCACGACCACGGACTGCTCTTTGTTCAGCTGCTGGCCGAACACGCGCAGCGTGTACACGGCCTCCGGGGGCAGCCGGCCGCGCTCGGCCAGACTGGCGATCTGGTCCAGCGCCGGCGGCCGCACCCGGGATCGGCCCTCCCCCGGCCGGTCGGCGAGCAGCAGTTCGACGCTGTGCCGCCACACCCCGCGCAGCGGTGCCAGCCGGACCGGCAGCAGCGGCGCGTCCTTCTTCGGCTTGCCGTTCTTCCCGGTCGGCTGCCGGAACGCGGCCATCTTCTCGTCGTGCGCCAACTCGCCGACGAACTCCGCTCCCGGGGTGATGACGACCCCGCCGACCCTGGTCCGGCCGTCCTCGCGGACCGGGGACAGCAGGACCCGCCGCGAGGGCCAGGTCAACAAATCCGTCCAGCCGCGCGCCGTCCGCTTCTCCGGGACGCCCGGTGGCGGGTCGGCCGCTTCCCAGACCGGCGCGTCGTCGATGGTGGTCTTGCGCGGCTCGTTCAGCTCCGGGTCGTAGAGCAACGCGTTGAACAGCAACGTCTGCCGCAAGGTCTCGCCCTCCACCAGCACGACGCCGAGCAGGTTGCACGGTGCCGCCTTCGACGATCTCGTGCGCTCGTAAGGAGTTTTGGTGCCGCCCGGGTCGAACGCCTGAGTGGTCACCAGCCAGCGCGCGGCCTCGTCGGGATCCAGCAGGACGACGTCGTCGGCGGTGGCGTGGTCGAACAGTGTGACGTTGTTGCCCACCGCCCGGTGGGGGATCAGCTTCGCCGGGGTCTGGGGCGCGATCCGCGCCAGCGCCGGGCACTGCATGAACGGGTGCCGCGCGTCGAACAGGTCGAAACGGTCACCGAACTTCGCCAGGTACTCCTCAAGCGGTTTCGCGGGCAACGCCTCGGCGTTCCACAGCCGCTTCCACTCCGCCTCGGTGGTCACCGCGTAGGCGCGGTGGAACAGCGCCAGCACCATCCGGTGCAGGGCCGCTGTCATGGGCGCGGTGCTCGCCGTGATGCGCCGGAACTCGTGCGCTTCCAACAACAGTCTCCGCAGCCCGACCTTGCCGGTTGCGCCGCTCCGGTCGATCACCGGGATCCACCGCTCGGTCAGCAAGTCGAACGACGCCACCGCCTCACGCGTCACAGGCCACCATCGACGTGCACACCGGACTCCGGTTCGTAGTCGAGGACGTGACCCGCGACCGTGCACCGGCCGTTGTGCAGCACCAACGCCCGATGCCGGAGCAACCACGGGGAGGTTTCGAACGCGGGTGGGACCGGGCTCGCCCGCAGGGCCGCCACCACCTCGGACGGCACTCCGTCCGGTGCCGACAGGACGGTGCTGGAGTCCAGCAACTCCTGGAGCACCGGCGGCGCTGCGGCCCCGGCGGCGGCGAGGTCCAGCGACGTGGTGCCCCGCACCGGGGTGGCCGCGCCGGCCGGATCGGCTCCGTCGACTCTCAGCAGCACCACCTCCACCGTGTCGTCGACGGCGTCGTACTCGTCGTCGATCACCGACCTCGCCTGCTCTTCCGGGTCCGTCGAGGATCCTGCGGTCGGTCGGACAGCTGTTCCAAGCAGGTCTCCCCGATGGGTGCGCGCAGGTACAGGTTCGTCGCGCGGTCGAGCTGCCGGGCGACGTGCTCGTGGTGCGCCGCCTCGGCCTGCCGCCAGGCCGGCTCCCAGCCGGGAGGGCACGCCACGGCCTCGGGCGGGCCGTAGACGGCGTCGACCAGCGCGGGGACTTCCCGCGGACAACGGATCACTTCCCGGTGGCGCACCAGCGCCCAGGTCCGCAACAGGACGAAGCGGGAGTAGATCGTGTGCACGTGGGCGTGGAAGACCGGTGCGCCTCCCACGCTGTCGGTCACGCCGGTAATGCCCAGGACCAGCGGCCCCCGGTCCCGGCGGTCGTGCCGGTGGACCCGTCCCGCGCGCTGGATCAGCAGGTCGACCGGTGCCAGGTCGGTCAGCATGGCGTCGAAGTCCAGGTCCAGGCTCTGCTCCAGCACCTGGGTCCCCACCACGACGGCCGGGGTGCGGCTGCCCCCTGGGCCGAACCCGCGGCGCAGCCACGCCTCCACCTCGGCCCGCTCGGTGCGGTCCAGCTGCCCGTGGACGAGCTTCACCACCGGCCGCACGCCTCCCCGGAACCGGTCCTGCGGCAACCGGGCGACCGCTGCTTTCACCTCGTCGTAGGTCTTCTTGGCACGGTTGACGGTGTTGTGCACCGCCGCGACACCACGGCCGTCGCGCGCCTGTTCCAGGAGCCACGGCGCAACCTGCTCGGTCGTCACCGGGCGGAGCAGGACGTCCCGGCCCTGGTTGATCTTCGAGGTGTCGCTTCCTCGCGCGGTCGCCCCGTGCCGGTCCACGACGGTGAGCCGCGGATAGCGGTCGCAGGCGGGCACGTCGGGCACGTCGCCGGGACGGCGGTCGGTCACGCCGGCCTGCCACGCCTTGGCGAGTTCGGCACGACGTCGGGTCGGCAACGTCGCCGACAGCACCACCACCGAGACGCCCAGCCGCCCCAGCCACATCAGCAGCCGGTCCAACAGCGTCGACATGTGCGCGTCGTAGGCGTGCACCTCGTCGAACACCACGACCTTGCCCGACAGCCCGGCCAGCCGCACGAAGCCGTGCCCGGACCGGATGGCCGCCCGGACCACCTGGTCCACGGTTCCGACACCGAGGGCGGCCAGCAGACTCTTCTTGCGGGTGAACCACTCCCGGGCCGCCGCGTCGCCGTCCTCCGGGTCGTCGCGGCCGACGTCGGAGGGCAGGGTGTCCCGCTCGGCCAGGTGCGCCCGGGAGTCGGAGTGCACCAGCTGCACTCCGGTCGTGTCGTGCACGCGCTTGAGCAGCGCCTCGAACTCGGCCAGCACCTGGTTGCCGGTCGCCTTCGTCGGCATGCCCACGAAGACACCGGACAACCCCAGTGCGCGGACCAGCGTCGCCGCCACCTGGAACGCCAGCAACGTCTTGCCCTCGCCGGTCGGCGCTTCGACCACCACCATCGTGGGCCCGCGCTGCCCGGCCACCATCCGCTCGGCCAGCGCCTGCACCGGCCGCACGTCCGACGCCTCCGGGTTGAGCCCCGCGAAGCTGGTGTCGCCGGGCGGGGTCCAGCGCCGCACCCCCGCTTTCCGCACGGCGCGCGCGGCGCGCGGACGTGCGGCCCGGACGTACTCGGCGAGGTCGACCGGCTCGTCGGGCGATTCGTAGTTCGACTCGTCCGAGGCGATCCAGTCGGCGACCGTCGTCAGCCCCGCGAGACCGACAGCGGCGACGACGTCGAAGCCGACCTCCGACCACGGCAACGTCCGGGGGTCCGGCAACTCCAGGCAACGGGCCGCCTGGAGCACCATGTCGTCCCGCCACCGCGCCCACTTCTCGCCGCCGTGGTCGTTGCGCGCGTGCCGCGCCTGCGTGACCGCGGAACCCTTGGGGAAGTAACCGTGGTGACCACCCAGCGCCGCCGCGATCCCGTCGGCGACGACGACGTCGGTCCCCCAGGACGTGATCATGTCCTTGACGTGCAGTGCGGACAGCAGGCCGTGTGGGACGTCGAAGCGCCGCATACCGTCGAGCTTGCGCACGAACCGGACATCGGACTCCGCCTCGGGTCCCAGCCGCTCGACCGCCAGGTCGGCCTTGATGCCCTGGAAGGCCGGGGAGTACTTCCCGAGGTCGTGGATCCCGCAGAGCACGGCGATCCAACCGTCCGCATCCCCCAGCGGCCGCAACGCCGTCCTCAGCGCTGCGGAGCACTCGGGGCCGGGCAACACCTTCAGCAGTTCGCGGGCGACCAGCGCCGTGTCGAGGAGGTGACACACCAACGGGTGCGGCGGCCGCTTCGCCGACCACTTCCCCCAGGCACCCCACACAGGAGGAGAACTCACAACCGCCCCGCTCCGTTCCGCGAATCGCGACCCGCCCCTCTCCGACGGCTCAGGGGCGACATACAAGCAGAAACCCCGTCGACAACTCCAATCCGCACAACCCTCCACCGCGTTCGACACCACAAATCACCCGAACGTCGCAATGGGGCACTGGAAATGGACTTCAGTGCAGTTCAAATAACCCGGAGTGCACGACTCGGCAACGGACTTCGCAGTGCCCGGATGTCGTGATCGCCGGGAAAGCGGGCACAGGCGCAAGGGACCTCCGATGACCGCTCGCGATCGGATTCCCCAAACCGTGGACTCGTGGCGTGGAATTACGCCTTGGCTTGAGGCTCGCGCCTTGGTGACGTTCGCGGCACTCGCGCCTGCCGGACACCTGGTCGCATGATGGCGACGGTGCGGAGGAGCCGGACCCGATGACGGAACGGGGCAACCGCTGCCACCGTTCTACGAGCCGTGTTCGCTGCGCGATGTCCGCGCCACACGGAGGTTCGCGGTCGGCGGCGGACGTCCGGTCCGGGAGTCCACGCCCGGTGCGCGGGGTCGGGCTTCGGTTGCCCGAAGACCGGGCGAAATAGCGGTATCGGCCCCGAAGTCCGACTGGAACGGTTTCGAGGGGGCGGTGGCACCCTCGACGGGGAAGGGGGTGTCGGGCGTTCGGCTCCATCTTGCCGGGATCCGATCGGCCGTTCCTACCAATAGCCCGGTCCGGTCATTTCAGACAGGGCTGAGTGGTTCTTGACCGCCGTCCGGATGATTTGGGAGCGTGCACTGCGGCGTGCGCCACTATCGCCCCACCACCCGGGGAGGGGTGAACGGATGGTCGTGGACATGTCGTTCCTGGGCTCCGACGACGACTACTACGAGCCGTGGGACACCGCCGACCCAGGTCACCGCTACCAGGCGGGACCGCCGGCCGCCGGCTGGACGCGGCACGAGGCCGGGGCGTGGACGCAGTGGCGACCGGAAGGCGCGGTCCTTCCCGGGCAGGGCTGGAAAGTGCACGTGTCCAGTTCGCTGGAGAATTCGCCGTCGGTGCTCCCGGTCGTTTCGGCGGTGTGCTTCGAATTCGGCATCCCGTTCAAGCACCTCACCGGCCGGGGCACTTTCCTGCGGTTGCACGAAAAGCACGCGGCGCGGGTCCAGGGCGGCAAGTTCTGCACGTTGTACCCGCCGGACGTCGAGTGCGCGGCGCTGGTGATGCGACGGCTGGAGGAGGCGCTGGCCGGGATCGGGGGGCCGTTCGTGCTCACCGACCGCCGGTTCGGGGCCAGCGAATGCGTCTCGTACCGCTACGGCGCGTTCCGGGAGCGGGGCAGGGTCGACGCCGAGGGTGTCACCGTGCCCACGTTGATCGGGCCGGACGGACGGGAGGTCGACGACGATCGGCGGCCGGAGTTCCGGTTGCCGCCCGGCGTCGCGGACCCGTTCCGGGAAACGACCACCCCGCGCCCGCCGGGGCCGGTGACGTTGAACGGGTACACCTTCGAGGCCGTGGTGCAGCACAGCAACGCGGGTGGCGCGTACCGGTTCCGCTCGGCGGCGGGCGAACCGGTGTTCGTCAAGGAAGCCAGGGCGCACAACGGGTACACCGCCGACGGCGCGGACGCCGAAGCCCGGCTCGCGGCCGAGTACCTGGCGCTGCGCGCGATCCACGCGCGCGAGCCGGGGCTGTGCCCGCGCCCCGTCGAGCTGTTCCACCACTGGGAGCAGAGCTACCTGGTCACCGAGGTGGTGCCGGGTTTCTCCCTGTACCGCTGGATGGTGACCAACAACCCGGCGATCCGGGCCGGGGCGGACCGGGCGGAGTTCGCCGACTACCACCGGCGCGCCCTGGCCGTGCTCGATCGGCTCGACGCGTTGTTGGACCGGCTGCACGCCTTGGGTTTCGTGTTCGTGGACCTCAGTCCGACCAACGTCCTGGTGGACGACGACGACCAGGTCCGGCTGGTCGATTTCGAGGCGGTGCAACGGATCGAGGACGTGCGGCGGATCATGGGCACGCCCGGGTACCAGCCGCCCGACCCCCGTGCGACGGCGGACCGGGACCCCGTGGACCTCGACCGGTACGGCGTGGCCGCGTTGGCGCTGCTGCTGGTGTTCCCGCTGCACGAGGTGGTCGAGCGCCACCCGGCGGCGCTCGACCACCTGCACGCCGACCTGACCGATCTGGCTCCCGTCGCACCCGCGCTGTGGCAGCGGGCCACCCGGTGCCACGAACGGGTCGCCGCCTCGCCCACGCCGCAGGCCGTGCGCGACGACCCGGTGGCGGAGTTGCGCGCGCTGGCCGAGCGGACAGCCGATGCGGTGGAGGCGATGGCCCGGCCCGACCACCCGCACCGCGTCTACCCGACCAGCCCGCTCGGCTACCGAACGGACACGCGCGCGGTGGCCGCCGGAGCCGCCGGGGTGCTGTTCGCACTGCATCGCGCCGGGCGCGTTTGTGATCCGGCCGTGGTGCGCAGGCTGCGGGACGAGGCGTTGGAGGCGGCCGGGACGAGCGCGCCCGGTCTGCTGTACGGCAGTGCGGGCATCGCCGGGGTGTTGGCGGAGGTCGGCGAGGGCGAGGCCGCCGCCACCTTGTTGACCGCGGCCGCCGGGCACCCGTTGAACGGCACGTCCGCGACGCTCGCCGGCGGTGCGGCGGGCACCGCGCTCGGGCTGCTGGCCCAGCACCGCCGGACCGGGGAGCAGCGGTGGGCGGACCTGGCGTGGCGGCTGCTCGACGCGGTCCCGGACGGGGACGGGCTGGACGCCCGGCTGAGCGCGACCAACCGGTCGGGGCTGGTCGGGGGGCGGACCGGGGTGGCCCTCGCGCTCTACCGGCTGCACCGCGCCACGGGTGAGGCCCGGCTGTTCGAACGCGGTGTGCGGATGTTGCGCGAGGAACTCGCGTTCGCCCGGCCGATGCCCGTGGACGCCCTGGGGTTCCGGGTCGGGCTCAAGGACGGGCGGGTCTACCCCTACCTGTACTCGGGGAGCGCGGGCTACGCCGCGGTGCTCTCCCGCTACCTCGCGCACCGCCCGGACGCCGACTTCGGCTTCGACGCGCCCGACGTGCTGGAACGCGCGCTGCGGGCGTGCTCCGTGCGGTTCACGGTGCTTCCGGGGCTGTTCCCGGGTCTGGCCGGGCTCGTCCACGTCCTGGCCGACGTCGGCCGGCGGCTGGCGCGGCCGGAGCTGGTGGCGTCGGCGTCGACCGGCGCGCGCGGTCTGTTCCGGCACGCGGTCCCGCACGCCGGCGGGGTGGCCTGGCTGGGCGAGCCCGGCCAGCGGCTGTCCGCCGACCTGTGGTCCGGCTCGGCCGGGATCCTGCTCGCCCTGCGCCGGCTGACCGAAGCCGCGCCGGGGGAGGTAGATCCGCTACGACCCCGAAGGGAGTGATCAACGTGGAGGAAGCCCTGCAACTGCAGGCCGAGGTGGCGCACGAGGACGAGTTCTGCACCATCTTCACCACCAGCAGCGTCGGACGCACCTGCGCCTAGCGCCGCCGCCTGCCGGGCCGGGCTCCCCGGCCCGGCAGGCCCGACCCCGCCGCGCGGTCAGCGCACGGCCGGGTCGCGGACGTCGAGGGTGATCTTGCCGCCGCTGTGGCCGGTGGCGCTGTCGTCCTGGGCGCGGGCGGCCTCGGCCAGCGGGTACGCGCGGGCGTGCCGGACCACCAGCCGCCCGCCGGCGGCCAGGTCGGCCAGCTCGGTGAGGACGCCGGCGTTCTGGTCGCCGGGCTCGCCGCCGGAGAACGGGATGCCGAGTTCGAACGCGGCCACGTCGGCGAGGGTGAGGATGCGGTCCTTGCCGCCGCGCAGCTCGATCGAGTCGGGCAGGGCGCCCTTGCCCGCGGCGTCGAGCACGGCGTCCACCCGGGGGCTGATCGCGCGCACCCGTTCCACCAGGCCGGCGCCGTAGCGGACCGGGGTGGCGCCCAGCGAGCGGATGGTGTCGGCGCTGTTCTCGCCGCCGGTCCCGATCACCGTCGCGCCGCGCGCGACGGCGAGCTGGGTGGCGAGGCTGCCCACCGCCCCGGCCGCGCCGTGGATCAGCACGACGTCGCCCGCGCCGACGTCGAGCAGCCGCAGGCCGCGCAGCGCGGCCTCCCCGGCGGCGGGCAGCGCGGCGGCGTCGTGCCAGGTCAGCGCGGCGGGCTTGGCCACGACGACGGAGGCCAGCGCGTACTCGGCGTACGAGCCGGTCTGCGCCCAGCCGAACACCTCGTCGCCGATCGCGGCGGGCGCACCCTCCCCCACCGCGTCCACCACGCCGGACAGCTCCAGGCCCGGCCGGTGCGGCAGGGTCGGCTTCACCACCTCGGCCATCGCGCCGCTGCGCAGCTTCCAGTCGAACGGGTTCACCCCGGCCACCCGCACGGCGACCCGCACCTGGCCGGGGCCCGGCACGGGCAGGTCGACGTCCCGGAGGCGCAGGACGTCTGAGCCGCCGTACTCGGCGAATTCGATGGCGCGCATGGGGGTCCTCTCGACGGGTCGGCCGTTGGCGATCATCCTCGCGCGCCGCCGCCGATCCCGCACGGCCGGTCGCCCGGTCCGGCGGCGGTCGTTCACAGCGGTGTGAACGGCCGGTGAATGTTCTCCGGCGAGGCCCGCTCCGGCGCGCCCGCGAGACCGGGAGCAGCAGTCATCGGGTTGTTCCCGCGGCGACCGGCGGCCGGTGAACGATCACAGCGCGGTCCCGGGGGAAACGAACGGCAGTTGTCCGGGACGGAAACGGCGCGCACGGTAGTGCGGAGTCGACCGCCCCGTCCGCGGCCGGCCTGCCCGCACACGTTTTCTTCCCCTGCAAGGAGAACACTCGTGGATCGCAAAACCATCCGACGGGGGCTGCCCTGCCTGCTCGCCGTCGCCGCCGCGTTCAGCGCGTCGGTCGCGTTCCCGTCCCTCGCGACGGCGGCGCCCGTCGACCAGGGCACCCCGCACGGCCTGATCAAGACCGAGGACCACACCCAGGTCCGGGAGATCACCCCGGCCATCGCGCCCAAGAGCGGCTTCAACGCCCTGGCGTCCAAGCGGCTCAACTACACCCAGCAGGTCCAGCAGCAGAACCAGTGGTGCTGGGCGGCGACCGGGGCCAGCATCGAGCAGACCCTCGGCGTGACGGTCAGCCAGACGGCGTTCTGCGCCGCCGGCAAGGGCTCCTCGGCCGGCTACTGCCCGAACCAGGCGGCCCAGATCTCGGAGATCGTGCGCGGCTTCCGGGGCACCGGCTTCAACGCCCAGGACGCGCGGGGCACCATCAGCTTCGCCTCGATCACCCAGCAGATCGACGCCGGCATCCCCAACCTCACCGGCATCTACTGGACCTCCGGCGGTGGCCACGCCGAGGTCATCTACGGCTACGACAGCGCCAACCAGTCGATCCTCATCGGCGACCCGTGGCCGACCTACCAGCGCTACCAGACGTGGTCGTACAGCCAGTACCGGAGCAACGCCAAGTTCCGCTGGAACGACACCATCGTCAACATCACCAAGGCGCGTTAAGGGGTAGTGGCCGTGATCTGCCGGAAGTTGTCCGTCTTCGCCCTCGCTGCGCTCGCGCTGGTGCTCTCCGGTGCACCCGCGTCGGCCACCGGGGCGATTCCCCCACCCTCTCCGGAGGATTTCGCCGCCGCGCTCGACGCCGCCAAGGCACCGGCCGCGATCAGCTTCGCGAAGACCAACTTCCGGCAGGTCCACGGCACCGAGCCGACCACCCTGACGGTCGCCGACCACGGGGTCCCGGCCTACGTGCTGAACCCCGATTTCGTCCGGGGTGTCCCGGACGCGCCGGCCGGGGTCCTCCAGTACATCGCGGTGACCGCGACGGCGGAGGACGGCAAGCGCGCGACCTTGCGCGCCGACCCGCAGGGCGGTGGGAACTGGACCGTGGGCAGCGTCTTCTCCGGCGACGACGAGGAGGCGCTGAGCGGGCGGCTGGCCCGGGGCTCGGTGCTGCTCAACGAACCGCAGATCAACGGCTGGTACGAGCTGAACCCGACCGGCGTGGTGCTGTTGCAGGCCAGCCTGCCGCAGTCGCCGGTCGGCACGTTCGTCCCGATCGCCGAGTACCAGAAGCAGGTGCGGGCCCGGTACGGCGACAAGCTGCCGGGCTCGGACTACGAGAAGGACAAGGGCATCGGGTTCCCCCAGCAGGACGCCGCCCCGCCGGCGGCCTCGGCCCCACCCGGGACGACAGGGCCCGGGTGGTGGCCGATCGCCGGCGCGGCGGCCCTGGTGGTGCTCGCGGCGGCGCTGGTGGTGGTGCGACGACGTCACTCCCAGAGGAAGTCCCCCAGCAGGGAGTGATCGCGCACTGACCTGCTACTTCGCCTTGCCCGGTACAGATTGGGTACGGCTGCTGTCGGATCCGGCGTCGAACGTGGCGTCGAGCACGGCCCGCGTGCCGTCGCGTTCATCGTCGGGCCAGTACCCGAGGTAGGTCTCCAGGGTCACGGTCGGCTTCGAGTGCCCCATAGCCATCTGCACGGTCCGCACGTTCTTGCCGGCGTAGATCAGGGCCGTGGCGAAGAAGTGGCGGAGCGACGTCACCGTATACAGATCCTCGGGGAGGTCGGTCTTCTTGATCCCGGCCTGCCAGATGTCGGACCATCGGCCCGACCTCATCGGGCTCCCTTCCGGCGAGACGAACAGCAGCAACGCCTTGCGTTGCACCGGCTTGTCGGGGTTGGTGCGGTCCCAGATCAGGACTTCCCTCGGAGGATGGTCCCGCACGTGCCGTGCGAGGGCGTCGAGGGCGAGCTTCGGCAGCTCGATCGTCCGCTTGCTGGTCTTGGTCTTCGGCGGGGCAAGGTACGGAGCCCCGCGAGTGGACATCGCGAGCTGATGACGGACCTTCACCGTGCGTCGGAGGAAGTCGACGCTGCCCAGTTCCAGCCCGAACATCTCCCCGGTGCGCATCCCGCATCCCGCACCGAGGTACACCACCGGCTCGTAGTAGCCCCTGAAGCCCACGGCCATCGCGCGGACGTCGCTCGGCGAGGGCAGGTCGTACTCGCCATCGGGCAACTCCGGCAGCACGATCTCAACGCAGGGGTTCGAGGGGATCAGGCCGTCGATCTGCGCCCGCTTGAACATCGGGAAGACGAGGCCCTTGTAGATCGTACGGATGGAACTCGCGGCGAGCGGGGGGTCCTTCTTCCGGCGCTCCTGTACCCACTCCTGCACCACTGCCGAGCGGACCGCGAGCAGCGGGAGCCGGCCCATCGCGGACCCTCTGACGTGGTTCTTGGCCGAACTCCTGACGTTCGTCTTGGTCTGAGGGCGAACCTGGAGCAGCTCGACGAACCGGTCCGCGTAGTCGGCCACGAGGATCTTCCCGGCGGCCGGATCGATGTACGTACCTCGGTCGATGTCGCTCTTGATGTTGCGCTCGAAGCGTTCCGCCTCGCCCTTTTTCTTGTCCGGGAAGGACTTGCTGGTGGCCCTGCCGGTGAGAGGGTCCACGTAGTTCACGCGGTACCGGTCGCCGCGCCCGTGCCGCTTGGAAGGGCGGGGCTCCTCCTTCTCGTGGCGTTTTTTGAGGTACCAGAGATCCTGGGGTGCCATCAGGTGCGCCCCTGCTCGCCGAACGGTCTGCGGAGGTGGTGCACGGTGGCGAGCTGGACGGGAGGCGTGGGAGCCGTACGGGGCCGGCGCGGTGTGGACCGGCCCGTGACGCGGGCCGGGCGCGCGTCGACCTCCGGCTCGTTCAGGACGTACTCCTCCTCCGGCATCGCCAGCCACCGTTGGGCTTCGACCCGGAGCTGGAATCGCCGGCTGCGCTGGGTGCCGTCGCCCGTAGGCCGGCGCGCTTCCCATCGCAGCCCGCGCCCGCAGCCCGCCTTGGGGATTTTCGATCCTCCCGGCCCTCTGCTGTACCAGAGATCTATCACGGCCATGACAATTCTCCGATCTGCCGTGGTGAGGGCAGCCCAAATAAGGCCGCCCTCACCACGGCGTCGTTAGGTTTGCATTACCTGCGGTGCGAAGAGTGTTGCGGATTTGACGCTGCGGCGTCAGTTCGTGCTGTGGAGCGACCTAACGATCGCTGCCCCCTCGAAGGCGTCGCCTTCGTGTCCCAGCCGGTTGGCTTCACTGTGCATCGCCTCGACGAGCACTTTGTACATCTTGCGGTTGGCCCAGCAGGCGTGTAGCAGGTTCCCGATGTAGTGGAGTCCGACGCACAGGGCCGTCCAGAGCATGAGTGGCCACAGCCGGGCGTCGTCCGCCCAGACTCCCGCCAGCACCCCGATGGCGATGATCAATGCGACGCCGATCGCCGCCACTGCGATCGTGGATCCCCAGCGCTCTTGGTGCTCGTGATTGTGTTCGGCCATTTGTCCTTCCTTCGCCGGTCGCGGCCACGACGCTGGGGCCGCGCGTGCCTAGTGTCGAGGAAGAACTATTCCTTGTTAACCCGGAATTTGTTGTCCACTCAAACGGACCAGGGTTGTGACACTGCGCCGATCGGCCGTAGCCGACCGCATTTTCGCGGACAACTCAGAGTAGAGTCATCCCACCTGTTTGGCGGATTGCCGGGCCGCATCCACCTCCTGTTGAGACGACTCGCGGAGGTAGTTCTCGCGGACACTGATCGCCCGAACGAGCCACCCCTGCGCCCGATCGGGTCCATACGACGGACTGTCGGCACGGTCGAGGTAGCGGGCCACCAGTTGACGCGGGGTCGCCGCGAGGATCCACGTCACCTCCTCGGCGGGCAGCCCGGTGCCCTCCGCCGCGACGCGCGCGACCTCGTCGACGGCCATGGTGCCGGCGGGCGGTCCGACCAGCCGCCGAGCGGGCCCCGTGCCGGACAGCAGGTCCGTGACGCTGCCGGCCCGCCACTCCAGGCCGTGCTCGATCGCGACCTGGGTCAGGTCCGGGATGCCGCCGGGGCCGTTGCGTGCCGCCCGCAGGGTCTCGTAGGAGATGCCGCCGGCCGCGGCGACTTCCCGCCATGTCCGGCGCAGCTCTTTGCGCCGGACGTCCATGGCGTCGGCCAGTCGCCGTCGCGCCTCGCTGCTGATCACGGACCAGTCCCCCGACTCCATCGGCACACGCCACCAGGTCAACGCAGATTAACGCAGACCTGTCACTGATCGCCACCGTTCAGACACACTCTGCGGTCATCTGTGAAAATCTGCGTTGCTCTGTTGCACTCTGCGTTCCGCAGATCTAGGGTCTCGTCATGGCACACGGACGACCCACCTACCGCTTCGACGGCGCGGGACTCCGCCAGCGCCGCGAGACCGGTGGCATGTCGCTGCGCGCCCTCGCACAACGCTGTGAACAGCACGGACAGCGGATAAGCGACTCGCAGCTCAGCAAGTACGAGAACGGCATCTGCACCCCACGGCCCGCCGGGCTGGCCGTCATCGCAGCGGTCTTCGCGGTGCCGCCGGCAGACCTGCTGATCTCCGCAGCCTGACACAGAAAGCAACAGGGCCGCCCGCCACACCCCGGATTGCCCCCGGAGCGGACGAACGGCCCACGAACAAGGAGACGAGACCTCCATGCCCAAGTCCAGGGTATTGCCCAGGCCGCCCGCCGGTAAGCGGGCCGCCCTCACCGCCAGCCAGGCGGCCTCGACGCCCGACCAGCACGACGTGGTCCGGGTCGCCGAGCTGATCGGCAAGGGCAACGTCCCGACCGACGCCCGGTCCGCGCTGGCGGACCTGCTCGTGCTGGCCGACCTCACCGCGAACACCCCGTTGAAGGTGCGCGCGGCGGCCGTGGCCGTCGTGCACGCGTTCCGCCCTGCCCTGCTCGGCCTGCGGACCGTGCGGGTCCAGGACCGTCAGGACCTCCGCGTGCCTCAGGTCGTCACCGTCACCGTGCCGTGGGTGTGCCCCACCTGCGGCGGGCTGCGCGGCGAGCCCGAGGCGTTCGACATCACGCTGTGCGGCGAGCGGGTCACGATCGACCGCTGGCGCAACGGGTGCGCCCACCAGGACTCGCACAGCGCGGTGGTGCGCGAGGCGGCGCGCTACCGCGAGCTGGTCGACGTCGACGCGCTGGCGGCGCTCGCCGAGACTGAAGCGGTGTCCTCGTGAACGCGGAGGACGCGGCGGTGTGGATCGCGACGGACCCGGCGGTGAAGCGGCGTGGGCTCGGCGAGTTCTTGAAGTTCGACCTGCCCGGCGGGCGGCACGGCCGGCTCGGCATCCGTATCCGGTCCACCCCGACCCGCGAGGTGGACACCGCGATCGCGTGGTTCTACGCGCTCACCCAGGTCGACCTGAGCCTGGGCGACCACGAGGACCACGTGGTGGTCTACGTCCGGGGCGACCTGGAGGGCCAGCGGGTGCAGGCGCACGTGCCGGTGTACGGCACGGCGGCGGTCCGGCTGCGTGCGGCGGCCGAGTGGGACCCGTTCGACTCCGCGTCCATCTCGGTGCACGGGCTGCGCCGGGTCGCGGTCGACGTGTCCGACCTGGTGGTGTGGCGATGAGCCTCCTCTTGGTGCGCCTGGCGAAGTGGGCGGCGGTCGTCTCGCTGCTCGCGGTCGCGGTGTCGGGTTGTCGTGGTGGGCAGGACCGGCCGGGGGTCGACGCGACGTCGGCCCCCACCGGGGCGGTGATCATCCGATGAGGTCCTCGCGGCTCGCTCCCGGCCTCCTGACCCCGGCGGAGCGCCGGGTCGTGACGCTGATGGTCGACGGCTTCACCAGTCCCGAGATCGCCCGCAAGTTGGGCCTCACCGAGTTCACCGTCAAGTCCCACCTCCACAACGTCGCAGCGCGGTGGGGCACCCGGAACCGGGTGCAGACCGCGCTGGCCGCCGTCCGCTACGGCGTGGTCGCGGTGCCCGACGCCCCGGTGGACAAGCCCATGTGGGACGGAACCCTGCGGCAACTGCGCTCGATCCTCGGCCTGCGGCCGTCGACCGCGCCGCTCGACGAGCAGGCGCACGAGATCCTCGGCGCGGCCACGGCTCTGGTGACCGCGTTGACGCGTCGCGGAGAACAGGTGTCCGATGGCTGACCGATCCCGTATCGAGTGGACGGACGCGACGTGGAACCCGGTGACCGGGTGCACGCGGGTGTCCGAGGGGTGCCGGAACTGCTACATCGACCGCACCACCCCGTTCCGGACGGCCCGCCGCAGGTTCGACTCCCCGGAGATCGGCGGCACCACCGGAGTGCTGCTGCACCCCGAGCGGCTGGCGTACCCGCTGAAGTGGCGCAAGCCGCGCCGCGTGTTCGTGAACTCGCTGGCCGACCTGTTCCACGACGAGGTGCCCGACGAGTTCATCGGGCGGGTGTTCGCCGTGATGGCCCAGGCGCAGCAGCACACGTTCCAGGTGCTCACCAAGCGGCCCGCTCGTGCGCGGGCCCTGCTGAACTCGTGGACGCCGGTCACCGGCCGGCCGCCATGGGTGTTCACCGGCCCGTGGCCGCTACCCAACGTCTGGTTGGGCGTGTCCACGGAGGACCAGGCGACCGCCGACCGGCGCATCCCGATCCTGCTGGACACCCCCGCCGCCGTGCGGTGGATCAGCGCCGAGCCGCTGCTCGGCCCCGTCGACGTGACGACATGGCTGCACGACTCGAACTGCGCGCTGCGGTCCGACGACGTGTGCACCTGCTCGGAACCGCGCGAGACCCGGCTGGACTGGGTGGTGGTCGGTGGCGAGTCCGGTCCGGGCGCGCGGCCGATGCACCCCCAGTGGGCGCGCACGCTGCGCGACCAGTGCGCTGCGGCCGGCGTGCCGTTCCACTTCAAACAGTGGGGCGAGTGGGGACCCGCGCCCTGGGCGGTCCGGGTCTGCGACCCCAAGGTGGGCTGGAAGGGCACCCCGGAGGAGCTGGCCGCCGCGAAGGCGGACGCCGAGGCGCGCGGCGCGACCCACGCCTACGCGGAGTGGGCGCACCTGCACGACTGGGAGCTGTACCAGCCGCACCACAAGCCGTGGTCGCTGGAGCGCGCCGACGACCTCGACGGCCCGCACGCCCCCATGCGCCGCTGGGGCAAGGGGAAAGCCGGGCGCGAGCTGGATGGTCGGACGCACGACGAGTACCCGGCGGGTGCGCGATGACCCCCGGGATGCTCGCCGCCGCGCTGGTCGCCCTGCTGCTCGCCGAGTTGGCCGCGACCCTCGTGCGCACGCTCGCCGGTGACCACCTGCCGCGCCACCGGCTCACCCGGGCGGCCCGCCGCGCCGCCCGCGCCCGCCAGCGCGTGCACAAGCGGCGCGGCGGCCACCTGGAGGGCTACGCCGAGGAGCTGGCCGCGATGAACGCCAGCATCGCGGCCGAACGCAAGCGCGCGGAAACCATTGCTGCGCAACGGTTCGAGAACTGGGTGGAGCCCAATCACCTGTTCGGCCAACGACTGGAAGGAGGGAACCGTGGCTAAGAAGCCAGCGCCAGCCGAGCCCCTGTCGGTCAAGGAGGCCGCCCGCCGTCTGGGCGTCGCGCCGTCCACCCTGTACACCTGGCGGCACAAGGGCATCGGCCCCGAGTCCTACAAGCAGGGCTCGCGGGTGGTCCTCGACGACGACAAGGTCGAGGAGTACCGCAAGCGCGAGCGGGAGAAGACGCTGCGGGGCGGTGTCGGATGAGCCGCAAGAACCTGCCCGACACCAGCCACGCCTGCCCCGGTGGCTGCGGCGCACGCGTGCCGCGCCACCGGCTCGCGTGCCGCACCTGCTGGTTCCGGCTGCCGCTCGCGCTGCGCCGCGCGATCCGGGCTCACCACGAGTCCGGCAACACGGTGGCGCACCTGGAGACCGTGGCCGCCGCGACCCGCTGGTACCGGGACAACCCGCGCACCTGCCCGTGCCCGCCGCGCGACCCGGACGGCCGCCAGGCGGTCAACGTCGGGTGCCACGTGCACGGCGTGCCGTCCGACGCCGACACCGACGATCGCGGCCCCGTCGCCCGGATGATGGCCGGCCGCGAGGAGGCCCGGTGAACGACAACCTCCGCCGCGCCGTCTTCGCCCTGGCCGCCACCGTGCTGATGACCGCCGCGCTGGTCGCGGCCGGCGGCACGGCAGGCCCGGGGCTGCCCGAGCCGACGCCCACGCCCACGACCACCCCCGGCACCTGGACCGCCACAGCAGTCCCGATCCCCCGGGTGGTGATGTGGTGAGCAGGGGCCGGACCAACACGTGGGAGAACACCGAGCACGGCTCGGTTCGCGGCTACCGCCTGCACAACACGTCGGGCGAGCAGGCGTGCGAGGACTGCCGGACGACGTTCAACACCTACACCCAGCGGAGTCGCACCCGCCACCGCCTGATCGACAAGGGCGTGGTGGAAGTGCCGCTGGAGTTGCTGGGCGCGCTGCTGTGGGCCGCACCCGGCGACGTCGAGGAGGACGCCGAACGCGTGCTCGGGGCGCTGGTGGTCGAGGTCGCCATCGAGGTCGCGCAGACCGCGTCCGCCCCCGCCGAGTCCGTCGCGGACGAGAGCGGCGACCCCTCCGTCCTGGACGTGGCGTCGTGACGGCCGTCGACGAGCGCCAGCTGGTCGTCACCGAGCCCGGCGTCTACGACCTGCCGGACGAGGTCTACCACTCCGACCCGGTGCCGGGCGGTTCGTTGTCCAGCAGCGGCGCGAAGCTGCTGTTGCCGCCGAACGCTCCCGCGCTGTTCAAGTGGCGCAGGGAAAACCCCGAGCCGCCCCGGCGCGTGTACGACCTCGGCAAGGCGGCGCACCAGGTGGTCCTCGGCACCGGTCCGGAACTCGTCGTCGTGCACGCGGCGGACTGGCGGACCAAGGCCGCACAGCAGGACCGAGCCGCAGCCCATGCCGCCGGCAAGGTCCCGGTGCTCGCCCACGAGCACCGGGACGTCCTGGGCATGGCCGCAGCCATCCGCGAGCACCAGTTCGCGTCGAAGCTGTTCGACCCGGCGACCGGCCGCCCCGAGCGGTCCCTGTTCTGGCACGACGACGAGTTCGGGGTGTGGCGGCGGGCCAGGCTGGACTGGCTGCCCGACCGCATCAGCAGCCGTGGCCGGCTGATCGTGCCCGACTACAAGACGTGCGAGAAGGCCGACATCGAGTCGGTGCGCAAGGCGGTGCACCGCTTCGGCTACCACCTCCAAGCCGACTGGTACGGCACTGCGGCCCGCGCGGTCGGACTCGCCGCCGACGTCCTGTTCGTCCTGGTGTTCCAGGAACGCACCGCGCCCTACCTGATCCACGTCGTGGCACCGGACACGATCGCGCTCCGGACCGCCCGCGACCTCAACCGCAGCGCCCTGGCCACCTACGCCGAGTGCACCGCCACCGGCGTGTGGCCCGGCTACAGCGACGACGAGATCGGATTCGTCGACCTGCCGCCGTGGGCCCAAACCAGCAAGGAGAACAACTGGTGACCCGAACCATCGAACCCGTCGCGCCGTTGGCGCTGCCCTCCCCCGGGAGGCTCGGACAGGGCACGGCCGTGGAGATGTCCCGCGCCATCGCCGAGGTCCACGCCGCCGCCTACGCCGCCCAGCAGTTCCCGCGCAACGAGATGGCCGCCATCGCCTCGATGCAGAACTCGTGCCGCCGCGAGGACGTCGCCAAGAAGGCGTTCTTCCGTCTCCCGCGCTCCGGCGGCCCGGTGACCGGGCCGACCGTCAAGCTCGCCAAGGAGTTGGCGCGCTGCTGGGGTCACATCCAGCACGGAATCGTCGAGCTGCGCCGCGACGCGGAGGCCGGCGAGTCGGAGATGCAGGCGTTCGCCTGGGACGTCCAGACCGGCACCCGCACCTCGCACACGTTCATCGTCCCGCACAAGCGCGACAAGACCATCGACCAGAAGACCATGCCGGTCGACCTGGACACCCTCCAGGCCATCTACGAGAACAACGCCAACAACGGCGCGCGCCGGCTGCGCGAGTGCATCTGGGGCGTACTGCCGTCCTGGTTCACCGAGCGCGCGCAGGAGCTGTGCCGCGAGACGGTGAACCGCGGTGACGGCAAACCGTTGCCGGAACGGATCGACATCTGCGTGGCCCACTTCGCCGAACTCGGCGTCACCGAGGACATGCTGGTGCGCAAGCTCGACCTGCCCCGGATCCGGTGGACCGGCCACGAGGTCGGGCACCTCGGCAACATCTTCAGCTCGTTGAAGCGCAACGAGATCACGGTGGCGGACGAGTTCCCGCCCGAGCGGGTCACCGCCGCCGAGATCGTCGGCACTCCCCCGCCCGCCGCGCGGCAGACACAGGAAGCCGCCGTGCCACAGGCCACCTCGCCGGTACGGCCGGCAGAGGAACCGCGCGCGGCCGTCGTCAAACCGCCGACCGAGCAGGACGCCCCGCAGGAGCCGCCTGCCGAACCGGCACCGTCCGGTTCGGACAAGCCGGCGCAGCGCGGCCACGTCAACGCGCTGCACACCAAGCTGGCCGACGTGTTCGGCCGCCGGGACCGGCAGGACAAGCTCGACGTCCTCAGCCGGATCCTCGGCGAGCGACTGGCGTCCGCCACCGACCTCACGGTGTCCGAGGTCCAGCGTGCCAACGCGGTGCTGGACCCGCTGTCCAAGTCGGACCGGCCCGGCGACGCGCTCGACCTCTACCTGGAGCAGACCGCCGCTCCCGAGGCCGGTGCGTGATGGCCGAGATCGAGAACACCTCGACCCGCGACCCGTTGCTGCACCTCGCGGTCGCGATGGGCGAGGGCGACCAGTTCATCACCCGCATGGAGGCACAGGGGCAGCGGCAACTCGTCGCGTCCACGCAGATCCCGACCGAACTGCTCGGCGGCACCGAGGACGAGCTGCGCGCGCTGGGGTTCGAGCTGGGCGCACCGCCCGAGGGCGACAAGCTGTTCCGGCACGCCAAGCTCCCCGAGGGCTGGCGGAAGACGGCCAGCGACCACGACATGTGGTCCTACGTCGTGGACCGGCACGGCCGCCGCAGGCTCAGCATGTTCTACAAGGCTGCGTTCTACGACCGCCGGGCGCACGCCCGTCTGTCCACTGTCGAGGGCTACGCCTACGACCTGCTCCACATCCCCGGCACGCCGTTCGTGGTGGACGACTGGGCGACCGTCGAGGCGCTGACCGCCGCGCTCGACGACATCCGGGACCGGGCGGTGTCCGACCGGGCGCTCTATGAGCCCGGCGGCCGGCACCCCAGCGCGGACCGCACCGCCGACCTGGACCGCGAGATCGCCGCCTGCGACCGGCTGCTGGCCCGAGTCGCGGCAGCCACTGCCGGAGGCGCGTGATGGCCAGCGGACCCGAGCACTACCAGCGGGCCGAGGAGCTGCTGGCCGACATCGCCGGCGACGACGGCACCGTGGACTTCGGCGATGGCGGCGAGGCGTACGTGCTGTCCGCGATCGGGCACGCCCTGCTGGCGCTGACCGCCGCGACGGCGATGGGCACCGACCAGCCCGTCGACGAGATGCGCAGGTGGGTCGAGGTCGCCGGTATCCCGCGCGTCGGCCCGCGACGGGCGGCGCGGCGATGACCGCCGCCCGCGACCAGCGCGACACCATCCCGGCGTGGCGCTGGGACGACCCCAACGGCGACGCGCTGATCCTCAGCGAGGTCTACACCGGGACCAACCAACAGCTGATCCGCACGGCCGGAGGCGCGACCGTCGCCCTCACGTCCACGGAACTGCGCGAGCTGGCCTCCCAGTGCATCGACCGCGCCGAGGTCATGGACAACGTGCCCGGCCGAAACCGGCGCACGTGGCGGTGGCACGTCCGGCAGGGCGAGCGCCTGCTGTCCCAGTCCCTCGACAACGTCCGTGCCGACCTGCTCGTGCAGCAGGCCCAGGCCCACTTCCAGGCCGCCGCAGTCCTTCGCGGCACCACCACCGTCCACATCCACCACAAGTCCGGAAAGGACACCGAGTGACCCAGCGCAAGGACGAGGACGGCCCGCCCGACTTCGCCGTCTTCCTCACCCGCACCAACAAGGGCCGCACCCTCGACGAACTGTCGACCAAGTTCGCGGAGCTGATCCTCGCGGTGAAGGAGACCGGGAAGGGCGGCAAGGTCCAGCTCACCGTCGAGGTGAAGCCGGTCCCGAAGACCGGCGGCGCGCAGGTCTACATCACCGAGACCGTCGCCGCGAAGACCCCCGCGCTCGACCGCCCCACGTCGGTGTTCTTCACCGACCGGTCAGGCGGGGTGCACCGCGACATGCCCAACCAGCACAGCCTTCCCTTCGACCAGGAGCAGGACACCAGCCGATGACCACCAGCCCCGAAACCGCCGAACTCGTCGCCGACCAGGCCGACCGGCTCACCGAGATCGACCAGCACACCCGCCGGCTCGCCGTCGACCCGCGCCCCGCCACCGCCACCGCCCCGCTGCTGGTCGAGCGGTACCGCGGCGACGAGCGCGTCGAGTTCCACAGCCTGGAGCAGTTCCTGCCGAGCCCGCTCCGTCCGCGCGGCACCACGACGGTGCACGACCACGCCGACTTCGCCGAGTTCGTCATGCGCCTGTCCGACCGGGACCACACCGTCATGTACGCCGACGTCGACCAGAGCACGGTCACGGCCGTGTTCAACGACGCCGCCGACCCGTACGACGTCGAGGAGAAGACCGGCCAGGCCGGGTGGGGCGACCACCGCGCCGTGCTGGACCTCCGTCCCGACGTCGACTGGGAGGCATGGGCGGCCAAGGACGGAAAGTTCTACAACCAGGAGGACTTCGCCGAGCACCTGGAAGACCTCGCCCACACCATCGTCCGCCCGGACGCCGCGACGCTGCTGGAGGTCGCGATGGGCTTCCGCGCGACCACCACCGCGGAGTTCGCCCGCGTGGTGCGGCTGGACAACGGCAACGTGGAGATGAAGTACAGCGAGAAGACCAACGCCAACGCGGGCGTCAACGGCGCGCTGGAGATCCCGCCCGACTTCACCGTCCGCATTGCGCCGTGGCGCGGCGTCGACCCGGTCGACCTCGAAGCCCACTTCCGCTACCGGATCCGCGAGGGCCGGCTTCACCTCGGCTACGCGCTGATGCGTCCGGACCGCGCCCGGGACGAGGCGTTCGCCCTCATCCTGCGCAGGCTCCGCGACGCGGTCACCGCCGACGTCCCGCTCATCGCCGGCGTCGCACCGGCCCCGGTGCAGCCCAGGCCCTTGACCGCGCCCCTGCGCTGACCCGCGCGGCCCGTGCCCCCTTCCCCGGGGCACGGGCCGCCGCCCCCTCCTGATCACCGTCACCACCTGGAGGCCGCTGTGGCGATCCGGATCAACCTGCTCAACGGCCGCACCGCCACGGCCCCCATACGCCCCCTGCCCGAGGAGCACCTTTACGCCGAGTGCCTGGCCGGGCGGATGCCCGCCGAAGTGCTGCGCACCTCGTTCCGGCAGGGGGTGCTGGCCGAGCTGCACCGTCTCGGCTGGACCGACCGGGAGATCGCGATCCACACCCGCATGACCCTCTACACCACCGCGCGCATCCGCACCGACCTCGGCCTGGCCCCGAACACGCGCCCGGCGGACGGAGCCGTCGCCTGATGTCTCCGTCGACGCCCATCCACGAACCCGGCGAGCCGCCGCTGCGGCCCGCCGGTCGGTTCGAATGGGAGCGGGTCCTGCGCCGCGCGGAGATCCCCGGCCGCACCAAGTTCCTGGCGCTCGTGCTGTCCACCTACGCCGACCAGGACGGCACCCGCGTGCGCCCAGGGCTGTCCGTCCTGGCCGCCGACACCGGCTTCGGCGAGCGCTCCGTCCGCCGCGAACTCGCCGTGCTGCGCGACGACCTGGGGCTGATCGAGCAGACCTCCAGGGGCGGCGGACGCGGCGGCCGTGGCAAGGCCACGGAGTTCCGGCTGGTGTTCCCGCGCGACCTCCTGGACCGCGTCAACCTCCGACCCCCGACCGAATCACCGGCCACCCAGGCGGCCGGTCAATCCCCGGAATCACCGGCCACCAGCGGGCCGGGTCAATCCCGCCCACAGCCTGTGGACAACTCCGAATCACCGGCCACCCAGAAGGCCGCCCAATCCCCCGACGTCCCCAGTGAACACCCGAAATCACCGGCCGGAGCCCTGGCCCCTGAAAACGACTTTCACCGGCCAGATAACACCGTCACGGACCGAATGACCGGCCAAACCGAACCGAATGACCGGCCACAGCTGTGGCCGGCTACCAAGTCACTTAAACCAACCACCAAAGACCAACCACCTACCGGGCACCCAGCGCAACCACCGACCGCGCGCGACCTCGACGCCCGAACCCGGGTCCGCCTCGCCGCCATCGCCAACTGCGCCCTGTGCGACCCCCAGGGCTACGCCGGCCGCGTCCTGTGCGACCACGACCCCACCGCCCCCGACCGGGCCGCCAAGGGCCTCGCCGCCATCCGCGCCGCCCTCCCCGCCGGCCGAGGCGCAACCCGACGCCGCGCCACCGCCGGCAAACCCGGCCTCGGCCGCCTCGACTTCACCCCCACCACCCGCCGCGAACCCCCACCCACCGAGGACCCGCCATGACCCGCCACGGCCGACGCAAAACCGGCGGCTCGGGACCCGGCTTGTTCCGCTGGGGGCCGCACGGCGAGCTGCCCGACGAAGTCCGCGACAACCCACTCACCCGCCGCTGCGGGTTCTGCGGCGCAGCACCCCGCCAACGCTGCCGCCGACCCAGCCACGGCGGCTGGGTCGAACTCCCCGACCGCTTCCACGACGCACGCAAGGCCGCCCCACCAGTCGATCAGCACGGCCCCGAAACAGGCCCTCAGACCGCCGCACAGCCACGAAAGGCCCCACCGTGACCCAGCCACCCCAGAACCCGCCCGGCGAAGCTCAGACGATCACGGTCCGTCCCTCGGCCGAGCCCGTCGCGCACAACCCCTGCTGCGCCGCCCACGGCAAAGCGCTGACCTGCGCCGACTACCGCCGCAGCCACCACGTCGAGATCCGCCCCTGCTGCATCGTCGACGCCGCCCGCCTCGCCGGCGAAGCCACCACGCCCACCCACGTCGCCATCACCGACGGCCCGCTCATCGGCGAACGCGGACGCCTCCTCGGGCTCGCTCCCGACTTCGAGGGCAACGCCCACGTCCGCGTCCAGATCGACCACACCGTCACCGGCGAGTACGCACCCCGCGCCGACCACGTCCGCCCCGTCGACCCCACCGACACCGAGCAAGCCATGTGCGACGCGGTCGTCGCCGGCCACATCGCCTACGCCAACCACGACGGCGACAGCGCCCAAGGGATCGTCCGCGCCATCCTCGACGCCGTCCTGCCCGTCGCGACCAGCCACCTCCGCGCCGAGATCGACCGGCTCACCGCCGGAGCCGACCCCACCCCGCGCGACCCCGCCGCATGGCCCACCCCCGGCCAGTTCATCGCCGACTGGAACACCAGCGCCGAACGCCGCCTCGAACTCGCCCAAGCCGCCATCGGCAACGCACAGGCCGCCGTCGAGTGCATCACCGCCCGACACCAAGCCCGACTGCTCGACAGCGACCAGACCCTCCGCAACCTCGCCGTGCTCCTCGAACGCGCCCACGGCCCCAACGAACTCGGCCTCACCGCAGGACTCCAGCGGCTCATCCAGCAACGCGACGACCTCCGCGCCGCCGCCCAGGGCTACCGCGACGACCGCGACGAACTCCAGCGCACCATCACCCGCCAGATGACCCGAATCGGCGAGCACAAGGCCAACATCGACCAGCTCGTCGCCGAACGCGACCAACTCCGGGACCGGCTCGAAGCCGAGCAGGCCGACCACGTCATCCAGATCGCCGACGACGACTGGACCATCGAGCACCCGGCCAGCTGCTTCCGACACGACTGCGCCATCGACTGGGCCGAGCGCGACCCCCAGTTCGCCGCCAGCCTCCCCACGCCCGGCCGCTACACCTGCACCCTCGACGCCGACCAGCGGATCGACATCGGACCGGCGGTGACCCCGTGACCAGCAGCGACCACCCACGCGACCAGGCCGACCGGTCGCCCGCCGGCATCGCGCGCGTCAACGCCGACCCGGTCCGGATCGATGTCCGCGACGTCGTGCTCGTCGACGGACAGGCCCGCGTCGTCATCGGCCATCTGACCGTGCCGGCCCTCCAGCTCGACGCCATCCGCGCGGAGAACATCACCGACATCCGGCTCTTCGACCCCGACGACAACCACCGCGCCGGACTCATCCGCATGTGCGCCAAGGCCGTGCTCGGCGAGCAGGCCGCGCTCGCGCTCGTCGACCAGCTGCTGGCCGCCGGTGAGCACGACCAGGCCGAGGCCGTGGTGCGCCTGGTCGTCGCCGGCGTGCCGCCCGTGCTGGTCGACGCCCGCATGGCCGCGCTCGCCGCGCGGCTCGGCGACGCGCTGGACCACCTCGTCCTCGCGTTCGACGACGCCGCCGACACGCTCCGGTCCCTCGTGGACTCCCTGCCCGACACCCCGCCGAGCGAGCCGCGCGCCCGCGCCCTGTGGCTGCGGCAGCACCGCAACACCGGCCCCCAACCCGCCCGCCGCGCGCCCCGCGCCCTCAACCCCAGGCGAAACCGATGACCACCGACCGCAGGCCGCACCCGACCGCGACCGGAGCCGAACGCGTGCGCAACACCGCCGCCTGGATCGCCCGCAACGCCCACCGCTGGAGCGGCGGCGCGCTGCGCCTGCACGGACTGCGCGCCCGCACCGTGTTCCGCTGCCGCCCCCTGCTGCTGCCCGCGCACCTGCTCCCGTGGCAGCTCGCCACCCTCCAGCACGGCCTCGCGGTCACCGGCCACCGGATGCTCCGGGACGGCCGGATCGTCCACACCAGCACCGTCCGCCCGCCCGCCCTGACCCTCGACGGGCACGCCTACCGCAACCGCACCCGCCGCCGCACCCGAAAGGCGCTCCGATGACCACCCGGCAACCCCGCAAGAACCCCGCACCCGCCGCCGCCCTTGTCGAGATCACCCCCGAGATGGCCAAGCAGTGGCTCGCCGAGCACAACACCCGCAACCGCAACCTCTCCCACACCACCATCGCCGCCTACGCCCGCGACATGACCGCCGGCCGCTGGAAGAACGCCGGCGAGACCATCAAGTTCGCCGCAGACGGCACCCTCCTCGACGGCCAGCACCGCCTCGCCGCCATCGCCCGCGCCAACGTCACCATCCCCACCTACGTCGTCCGCAACCTCGACCACGACGCCCAGGACGTCATGGACTCCGGCCGCAAGCGCTCCGCCGCCGACGCCCTCACCATCGACGGCGTCAAGTACGCCGGCCGCTTGGCCGCCGCCGCGCGCATCGCCCTCTCCCGCGACAACGGCGGCACCGCGAAGTCCTCGAACTTCACCAACGCCGAGGTCCAGGCGTACATCCGCAACGCCCCCGACCTCGCCGACGCGGTCGAACTCCTCGGCCACCTCACCCACAGGGTCCCCCTGCCGCCCAGCGTCAGCGACTACTGCTTCTGGCTCCTGTACCGCGTGGACGCCGAAAGCGCCTACGTTTTCTACGACCAGTTCGCCAGCGGAGCCGGCCTCGACGAGGGCAGCCCCATCCTCGCGCTGCGCCGCCGCCTCGCGGGCGACTACGGCGTCAACCGACGCACCTCCCACGATGAGCGCATCTCGCTCGTCATGCGGGCCTGGAACTACTGGCGACGCGGAAAGTCGGTGCGGAAGCTCCAGACCACCAGCCGGGCCGGCCAGATCGACATCCCGGAGCCGAAATGAGCTACCGCGACCTGCCCGCGCTCCTGGCCGCCATCGAGGAGGCCGCGGCCGAACGGCCAGCCGGCCTCGACACCACCGCGTTCGTCCCCTGCGCACGCCCCGACTGCGACAACTTCGCCGTGCGCTGGCTGTCCCCCTACTGCTGCCCGGACTGCGCCCGCCGCGTCGCGTCCTGGGTGGACCAAGCCGGTCGTCAGGACCACGCGCTCCCCGAACCCGCGCCGGTCCTCCGTGCCCCGGACGGCCGCGACACCCTCAACCCCTCACCCGGCGTCCCGCGCCGCATCGACGCCCCGCCGGTGCACCCCGCCGTGCAGGCGATGCTGGAAGACCACCGCGAAACGATCGACAGCGCGATCCGCGCGGAGATCGAGCGCATCGAGCACTCGGGCACGCGCGAGGCGATGCACGCCTACAACGTCTTCACCAGCACGACCCCCGACACGTCCACGCGCGACCGCTGGGACGACGCCCTGCGCTACGCCCGCTCCAGCCCCAACCAGGGCGTGCTCGACGGCGACTGGGGACGTCCGACCCACGTCGACAGCATGGGCCACGTCGCGCACGGCTGCGCCATCCAGCCCGCCGCAGACCTGGAGCAGGCCCCCGCCGCCGATCCCGAGCCGGCCACCGCCAAGCCCCGGCCGAAGCCACGCCCGCCGTGGCGACGCCTCCTCGACACCCTTCGGAGGATCCCGTGGTAGCCGACTGGGAAGCCGAATTGCTGCGCCACAACCAAGTCCGATCCCCACGCAGCCCCGTCCCCGCCCGATCGCCCTACCAGCCCGGCGACTGGGTACGCGTCCACGGCTACGGCGGCCACCCCAACGGGCCAACCCGTTGGGGCTTCAGGGGATTCGTCACCGGCAGCCTCGGCGACACCATCCTCACCGGCGTCACCGACGACGGGCGCGGCTGGGCCGAGTACTGGGGCACCCTCGGCCCCGACCAGCCCAACGCGGACCCGTGGCCCTACTGCACCTGCTGCCCGCGCCGCCGGCTCGCCCCGAAACCCGCCCAGCTCGGCCTGTTCTGAGGAGACCCATGAAGTACTCCCTGTCCCTCCTGCGGCACAGCGTGTGCGGACACGGCCTCGGCTTCACCAACGCCGCTGCCCGCCACCTCCTCGAACAGAACCGCGTGCACCTCGCGCTCCAAGGCCACACCGGGTGGGAGATCGTCGACCAGGCCGACGACGCCACCATCACCGCGGCGTTCGCCGGCGACCTCACCGTGCCGTGCGGCACCTGCGAACGGCACCTGCTGTTCGACGGCAAGGCCGTGCACATGTACGCGGGCAACGGCCTGCGACAGCCGGGCGGCATCCATGGCCGATGACCGCTGCGAGCTGACCGACCTGCTCGTCACCCAGTGCGCGTGCGCCCGGCACCGCGGCGGGTTCACCCCGGCGGAGGAGGCCGACAGCCTCGGTGACCCGAGTGGCCGCACCTACCCCGCCACCTGGCCCGGCCGCTGCGCCGAGTGCGGCGAGCGCTTCGCGGTCGGGACGCCGATCCGCGCCCAGCAGACCCCCGCCGGCACGGTGTGGGTCGCCGACTGCTGCCCCGAGGGGGACTGGTGAGCGCCGCCCGCACGCCGGCCGTGCTGCTCACCCTCGTCCTGGCCGCCTGCGCGAGCGTCGAGCACGGCACCGTCACCGACAAGCGCTGGTACGACGAGTACACCACCGTGCTGCCCGTCTACACCTACGACGGCCAAGGCCGGGTCACCGGCTTCTACCTCCAGGAGGTGTTCACCCCGGCCTGCTGGCAGGTGTGGCTGCGCAACGGCGACGACACCGGCTCGCTGTGCGTCGAACCCGACGCGTGGATGCGCGCCGAGATCGGCGGGCAGTACCCATGACCGGACTGCTCGCCGCCCTCGGCCTGCTCCGCCGCGAGGAGCTGCGTGCCGAGCTGCTCGCCGAACTCGCCGCCGCCACCGCGTGGGAGGTGCGCGCGCTCGCCTCCCCCGGGATGTACGTCCACGTCGGACCGCACCGGCTCGGCCTGCCGCCGTCCCACCCGGCGCTGGGCACGATGCACACCATCACCGCCGCGCTCGTCAACGGCCACGTCCGACCCCACATCGTCCACGGCGTGCCGTCGCCGAGCCCGCGCCCGACCACCCTCCCCGCCGGCACCGGCGTCCCGCTCGCCTGGGTGCACCTGCACGCTGGCGCGCTCACCGTCCACCAGCACCAGATCGCCCGGTGCGCACGATCCGAGGCAGGGCAGCCGTGATCCCGGCCGCGCCAAAGCGCGCTCCCGCTGGCACGACCACGAAACCCCCACCCCTCAACGAGACGAGCGCCGCCGGCGCGGAAGGGACCGCAGTGCCTAGCGCATCCGACGTCGACGCCAAGCCCTACCTCCCGCTGTACCTGATCGACCTGCTGGTGCGGGTCGAACGCGGCGACAGCTACCGGCAGATCGCCGCAGCCACCTACTGGTCCGAAGAGGGCATCCGCGCCCGCGCCGCCGCCACCAGGACCGCACTAGCCGCCACCACCACGATCGCCGCCGCCCGCCGAGCCCGCACGCTCGGCCTGCTCCCAGAGGACCAGCATGGACAACCTTGAGCCCGCCCTCGTCGCCTGGGTCGACCAGCACATAGCAGCCGCCAACGGCAGCCTCGACGACCTCGTCGAAGCCGCGCGCATCCGGCTCACCCGGTCCAGCCCCGAGCAGACCGTGGTCGCGCTGGCGAACACCCTGCGCCGCATCACCGGCGCGCCGATCCGCCACGCCACTCTCACCGCCGTGGCCGTGGTCCGGCTCGCGCGGCACGAGACCACCCCCCGGGCCTCGGACCGCGCGGCGGAGCACACCGCCGGCGGCCAAGCCCCGGAGCCGGGGCCGTGATGACCACCGAGGCCGCCGCGTGGGTGCGCGAGCACGTCTGGACGCCCGGGATGCGCAAGCAGTTCCGCGAGTCCCCGGCCTTCTACCTGAGGTGCGCGTGCCAGTACAGCGCCAGCGGGCACTGCCAAGTAGGGCGGCACCAGGTGTGCACCGCCGCCGTCCCGCTGCCGTCCAGCGAGACGGCCGTGCTCAAGCGCGGCGGCACCCACGGGGCGCAGTTCACCGAGCAGCACTTCCACCGCTCTCGAACCAGCCGGACCGGGACTCGCCGGCACGGCTACGCCGAGGTGTGGCTGGCCGACCGGGTGTGCCGCTACCGCTGCCCCTGCGACTGCCACGGCCCCGAACCCGAACGCGTCCGCGTGCCCACCCAGCTCGACCTCTTCCCCGACCACCAGGAGCGACCGTGACCACAGAGGAACAACTGGCCGGCGTCCGCTGGCGGATCGTCCTGGGCCCGCCCGGCGCGCCCCGGGTCTGGCCGCTGGCCGAGGACACCGACGCCTACCAGGTCGCCCGGCTGCTCACCGAAGCCCGCCGCACGTGGCCCGACGCGTACGCCCAGAGCTGCCCGGTCGGCCGGTGGCGCGACGCCTCCCCCTGGCGGCGCGGCCCTGCGCCCGGCGACGGCACCGGCGACGTCGACGAGGACGTCCGCCGCGTCCTGGAGCACGTCTCCGCCGGCCGGAAGTTCGTCGACGTCCAGCCGTACCCCGACGCCGCAGCACGCCGCGCGCTCGGCAGGCTCCTCGACGACGAGGTGGCGCGCGAACTCCGGCAACTGCGCGCGCTGGCCGTTAACACGAACGACGCTAGCCCGAACGGCCCTGTAACAAGGGGGGTAATAAAATCACCCCGATTGTCACACCTCCGCTGGCCTGCGGCTCTCGACTGGTCCGACCTTCAGGCGCTCGTCCGCTACCTGCTGGCCAAGCTCGGCGGCGAAACCGTGCTGACGGCGGAGGAACTCGCCGCAGGCCCGCCCGGCACGGACTTCGCGTGGTCCGAAGCTCTCTCCGCCGCCGGCGAACGACGCGTCAAGCTCCTCGGCACGCCCGCCGCAGCCGGCTCTGAGCGGTTCGAGTGCCACCTCGCCGTCCACGTGCCGGGCCACGTGCCATGCCCGCACTGCCGTCCAGCCGCGCCGCCCGCCCAACCGGATACCCCGCGCGAGCACCAGGTGCACGTCTACGAGGACACCGACAGCGTGCGCAGCCCCGGCTGGTACGCCGCCGAGTGCGAGGAGCCGGAGTGCGGCTGGACCACCAGCGGCACCGAACCCGTCGTCGAGGTCACGGTGGCCGAGCACCGGGAGGCGTCGCTCGGCCCGTACACCTGCGCCCGCTGCGGCCACCGAACCGGTGGCTGCGCGCGCTGCGGCCAAGACGACTTGTTGCTGGGCGGCCGGATCGGCGACCAGCGGTTCTGCCACACCTACGGCTCCCTCACGTCCTGCTACGCCGTCCACACCGGACTGCACCCCACGGAAGGAAACGCTGATGGGCACCTCGACTGACGGCATCCTGGCCTACGGCTACGACCTCGGCAGCCCGGACCAGTGGCTCATCGACCAGGCCGACGAGGACGGCAACTGGCAGCCAGCCTGGCTCGGCGGCCAGCGGAACAACGGCTACAACGTCCACGACGCCGGTGACGCCCGGCTGCGCGACGCCGGACTGCACGTGGAGTTCGTGCACCACTGCCACTCCGAGTACCCGATGTACGTCCTCGCCGCCCACCACGTCACCGCGAACCGGGGCGATGTCGACCGGATCGACTTCGCCGCGCTCGACGCCCAGCGGATCGCCGAGGACTGGGACGGCAAGCTCGGCCGCGCCTGCGAAGTCCTCGGCATCACGCCCGCCGACCAGCCCCGGCCAGGCTGGCTGCTCGTCTCGTACTGGGGCTGACGCCCACCACCCGCCCGCCGCGCGGGCCCGGCAGCGTCCGCCTAGCCCGCGCCCCACCCGTAGGAGCCACGCCGGTGCACAACCACCAGCACCACCAGCTCGACCTCGCCGACTGGCTCGTGCACATCGCACGCGCACCGAAGCACCACCAGCACGGCATCGTCAGCCCCACCCTCGACACCGCCGAGCAGCACGTCCTCCGGCCCGTGGTCGCCCTCACCTCGCCAACCGCGGCGACGTTCGACCGCACCAACCGGATCGCCCGCGTCCTCGGCCGCCGCGTCCTGGTGTTCGTCGAGCGCGACCTGCACCTGCTCGATCAGGCGATGCGCGGCATGACCCTCCACAGCGCGTGGGTCGACCCCGCCGTGGCCAGCGGGTCGCCCCTGTGGTTCGCCGTGCTGAGCCGCGTGGACAAAGGCCACGACATTCGCGACAGCCGGGTGTTCCCGCGATGAACACCGCCGACTGCCGGTCCTGCGGCAGCGAGATGTCCCCGCTCCGCTACGCCTGCGAGCGGTGCGTGCACGCCACCCGCCGCCGCCTCGACGAGCTGCCCGTCCACGTCGTCGTCCTGGAGGCCAGCCTCACCCCCGGCGGGCGCGCACTCGACCCCGGCCCGCGCTCCCCCGGCTACGAGAGCCGGCCGCCCGTCTCGCTCGACGTGCTGGCCGCGCTCGATCACCGCAGCCACGCCACCGGCACCGGCCCGGACGACAACCCCGACGAGGCCACGCTGTCCGTGCCCGGCTCGCTGCACCGGATCGCCCTCTACGTCTCCGGCCGGCGCTACGAGGACGAGCTGACCGACTGGCTCGTCCCCCGGCCGCTCACCGTCTCCGTCCTGGCCGGCTGGCTCCGCACCCACACCGAGTGGTGCGCCCACCAGCCCTGGGGACCGTCCTACGTGGACGTCATCCGCGCCCTGCACGCACAACTGCGGCGACAAGCCCACGACACTCCGGAAAGATCGTTGGGGGTGTGCATCGAGCCCGGCTGCGGCGGCACCGTGTGGCCCGACCGCGACGACGACGGCGGACGCTGCGCCAACAACCCCCACCACATCTACAACGGACTCAACCTCGCCCGCCTCGCCTACCCACAGGAGACCGCGTGAAGATCCGCATCATGGGCACGCCGACCGAACTCGACGCCGCCGTGCACACCCTGCGCCTGGCGTTCGAGGTCCAGGAGGTCAGCGCGCCCTACCCGAACCGCGGCGATTCGACCCTGAGCCGCGTGTACGTCGAATGCGTCGTCCCGGGCCTCACGGCGGCCCAGGAGTGACCCGCTGGGTGCCCGACCACACGCTGGAGGCCCCCGAGGGCCACACGTGGATGAAGCCCGCGCCCGAGGACTGCCCCGACTGCCCGTGCTGCACCACGGCCCTTTGCGAGACGGCGCTCCAGTACGGCACGCACTGCCAGATGCACGTGGAGCGCGCCGCCGACATGGCGGACGTGTCGCAGTGCCCCTGCGCGGCCACGGCGATGGACCTCGGACTCGCCCGCCACTACCTGCACAAGGCCACCGCCGAGCAGCGCGCCCGGTTCGACAGGATCACCGCCCCGGACAAGGTGGCCAGGATCAAGGCCCTGGCCACCCGCCTGGCGTCACCGCACGGCACCGACTAGTCAGCGATCCTCGTCCTGGTCGTCGATGCGCACGCACTCGGTCGGGGTCACGCGGTAGACGTGGCCCATGCCGGACATCGCGATCTGCTCCGACAGGCGGTACGTGGGCAGCGGCCCGGAGGTCGTGCCCCAGTGGCCCGACGTCCAGCCGGTGTGCACGAGCGGGAGGTCCGAGGAGTACCCGGCCGCGAGGCACGTCCGAACCAGGCACTCCACGAAGGCGCGTCGCAGAGCGACATGCCAGTAGTACGCCAGTAGTACGCCAACTCCGGCGGGAGCCGGATTGTCAGTGGTACCACTGACATTCCGACCCCTCACCGCTCTCACCCGACGTCCGGAGCCGACATGACCCGAGTGTCCGTCCTGCCCGATCTGGTCGTGACCCACGACCTGTACGAGGCCGCCGCGGCCGGTGTCGCCGAGCACGTACCCGACCTGCCGCTGACCTGGGAGCGGATCACCGACCCGCTGTCCTGGTGGCTGATCCCCGAGGCCGACGGATCCCCGTCCAAGGCCGAACTGGTGCTCGCCCGCGGCGCGCACCTGACCGTCAAGCTCAACCTGTGGTTCGCCCCGGACCTGAGGGGCATGCCCCACAACCATCCCTGGGACGAGTTCACCGGCCACGTCCTGTCCGGCGGCTACACCGAGGACCGCTGGGAACTCGACACCGACCTCGGCCGCGTCGTCGACCAACTCGGCGCGCGGCACACCACCGGCACCGCCAACCGTGTCGCCAAACACGTGTTCCACGAGGTGCGCGAGATCCACGACCCGGGCCGGACGCTGAGCCTCATGGTCTGCGGGCGGGGTGTCCGGGGCGACTGGGGATACCTGGACGACTCCGGCCGGTATCTGCGCCACACCACCCAGCCCGTCGAGGGATTCGACCGGATGCTCGCGGACCTGAACCCGCACCACCCCGCCTGAACGGAGGACGACGATGACCACGACGACCTACACCGAGGTGGCCTCCGCGCCCGGCGCGTGGAGCGCCCGGCTGCTGGTCCCGGGAGCCCCGATCGGGACCGTCCACACCGTGCTGGCGGGCCTGGCCGCGGCCACCGGCACGCCGGTCACCGCGTACGTGTCCGGCGGCGACGGCGACCCGGTCGACGAGCTGCTGCTCGTGCGCGACCCCAGCCGCACCCGCGGGTGTCCCGCGGTCGGCGAGTACGAGTCGCTGGCCGCCCGGCTGGCCGGGGAGAACGGCTGGCGCGCGGCGCGGGACCCGGCCCGGCGGGGCGTGCTGGTCGGCATGGGTCTGCGGGAGGGCTACGAGCCGACCGCGCCCCGGCACACGCTCGACGAGGTCGAGCGCCTCCTGGCGGGCCACGGCGACGGGTGGCGCTGCCGGGCCGCGCGGCTGGTCTCGGCGAGGCCGCTCGACGGGGAGATCCAGTGGTACGACGAGGTCGGCGCGGTCGTGGAGACGGGGGCCGGGACGACGGCGGCCCTGGTGCGGATGGCCGCCGCCTTCCGCCAGGACCGGTTCGCGGTCACCGACTACGAGGCCGGCCGGACCTTCGTCCTGGCCGCCGCGTAGCCCCGCCACCGGCGGGCGGGGCGTGGGCGTCGGCACGTCCGGGCGGCCTACCCGATCGGGCGTGACGTCCGCCGGGACCCGGTGGCTACGGTCGGGTGTCGGTGGACTACGGGAGGTGGGGACCATGTCGGTGACGACAGCGCGCCCGGTCGCGGCGCGCACGCTGGTGTCGGCGGCGTTCTTCCGGCGGGTGACGGTGCGGGTCGCGGCCGAGCACGGGATGGAGTTGGAACGGGCGGAGCGGGTGGTGGACCAGGCGTTGGCGTTTGTCGCCGCGTCCGGGACGTTGTCCGCCGGCGCGCGGATGTCGCCGTCGCCCGCGGTGGATGTCGGCTGGCACACGCTGATCCTCTACACCCGCGAGTACGCGGAGCTGTGCGAGCGGGTGGTGGGCCGGTTCGTGCACCACGTGCCCGACGACGACCCGACCGGCCGCCACGAGCGTGTCGGGCGCGCCCGTGGTGGGATGGCCGTCGACGTGATCCGGCGCGCGGGCTACGCGGTGGACGACGAGCTGTGGCCGGTCGGGCTGGGCGCGGACTGCGTCGAGGAGGGCAACTGCGGCGCGTCGGGCGCGGACGGGAACGAAAACCAGGACACCCGACTCCCGCCCCCCTGACATCGAGGAGGAGTTGTTCGTGAGGACGTGCTGGGCGGACCTGCCGGAGACGGTGCGGGCCGAGGTCGAACGCCACGTCGGCGAGGTGCGCGACGCCCGTGACGTGCACGAGGGGCAGAACAGCGACGCCTGCGCCGTGCTGACCACCGCGACCGGGACCGTGTTCGTCAAGGGAGCCAAGGGCGTGAACATCAGGCGCCGGTGGCTGCGCAACGAGCTGTCCGCCGCCACCCACACCGGCGGCATCGCGCCACGGGTGCTCGCGCACGTCGACGTCGACGACTGGCTGGTCGTCGCGTTCGAGCACCTGCACGGCCGGGCCGCGTCCCTGGCACCCGGCTCGCCGGACCTGCGGGTGGTCGCGGACCTCGCGATGATGATCGGCCTGCAGCCCGCAGTGGGGCTGCGCCCGCTGACCGACCGGTGGGCCACCACCGACTGGTGGCCCCGGCTCGCGGCCGAGGACCCGGACGCGGTGCGCGGCCTGGACGTCGCGCGGCTGGACCGGCTGACCGGCCTGCTGCCCGGCCTGGTCGAGGGCGACCGGCTGGTGCACACCGACCTGCACGGCGGGCAGATCCGGATCGACGACGCCGGCGGCACGGTGCACGCGGTCGACTGGGCGATGCCCGGCGCGGGCCCGGCGTGGGTGGACCCGGCGTTCCTGGTCCTCCGGATGGTCGAGGCCGGGCACACACCCGACGCCGCCGAGGACTGGGCGCGCCGCACCGTCCCCGCCTACAACGACGCCGCCGACGAGCAGTTGGACGCGATCGCCGCCTACCTGGCCGGGATGTGGAGCAGTTGGGCCGCCGCCCCGGACCCGGCACCAGGCGCGGCGCACCGGGCACGGCTGGCCCGCGGCTACGCCGCCCACCGACTCGCGCTGGTCGGCACGACGCGCGGAGCCTGACCCTCCCGTCGGTGACAGTGCGTTGTCGGTGCCGCACGGGAAGCGTCCGGTCGCCACGGATTGAGCGGCTGAATGGGTGAAAACCCGTGCCTTGCCCGTAAGCGGAGTGTTACACAGGTGTCAGGTCATCTCCCCTCACGGGGCGGGTCCACTGTGGAGGGTTTGCGGAGGCCCACCACAGGAACCCTCCCTACGTCGGCCTGGCGGCACCCGGCCGTCTGCGCGACCCGGCGGGCGCATCCTCCCCCCTGTGCGCCCGCAGCCCCTCGGGGCCGGACGGGTCGTCGCGGCGGTGCCGCCGGGCCGGCGAACCCCCAACGCCGTCGAACAGACTCCAGCGGGTCAGCGGCTGGCCACCGACCGGGTGGTCTCCGTGGTCGTGGTGCCGCGCTACCGGGCCTCGGCGGACGTGTCGGGCTCGGGCGGTCGGGTGCTGTGGTGCTCGCGGGCGTGGTGGTAGCCGATCCACATGTTGCTCCGGTCGACCGGCGGGAAGTGTTGGGGCAGCGGCTTGTCGAGGCTGGCGATGCGGGCGGCTGCGCGGTCGATCGCGGCCAGCAGGGTCGGGTACCTGACGCGCAGGTCGTTGCGTCCCTGGCCCGTCCGCAGCCACTCCGCGACCAGTGCCGAGGTCTTCATCGGGACCAGGTCCGGACGCAGGTGCGCGTCGCGGATCACGCGCGCCGCACGGGGGCCGTACTGCTGGCGGCCCCGGTGGTGGTCCAGCGTGTCGCCGAGGACGGACACCACGCCGACCAGATTGCCCACCAGGTAGGCCGGATCGGCGTCGCTGGAGAACTCGGCGCGGGCCAGGGCGCGCGGGCCGGGCAGGTCGTTGCCCGCGAGGAGCCGGCTGCCCCGCTGCCGGCTGATCCCGAGCGCGGTGCTGGCCTCCTCGGTGGACCTGCCGTCCACGACGAGCTGCCCGACGCACAGCGCCCGCACGTACTCCAGCGCGCCCGGAAGCTCGTCGGCGAGCCGGGTGACCGCGTTCCACCGGGCGACCGGGTCGGCGATCCGGCTGAGCAGGGTGCCCTGGACGTAGGCCAGCGCAACCTGCACCGGGTCCTCGTCCATCTCGCGGCGCAGGCGCTCCAACGCCCACTCCGCCTCTTCCGCGGTGAGGTCGTCGTCCGGGGTCAGCGCGTCGATCATCTCCTGCCGCTCGTCCGGAACGCCCTCGGGCAGGCCGGTCACGCGGCCCACTCCTTCGCCTTGACGATCGCGGCGTCGACCTGCTCCGGCGTCGCGGTGAGGTGCTCGTACACGCTGAAGCTGTTGTCCGGGCAGTCGCACGGGTCGTCGTGGCAGTCGGTCTCCATCGAGAAGTCGTCCGCGAGACGCGCCAACTCCTCCCGCGTGGCCTCCCACCCGAAGCTCGGCGCGAGGTTGTACGCGCGGAAGGCCAGCTGCCCCACGATCATCCGGTTCATCTTGTCGTCGTCCACGTCGCTCTCCACTCTTGGTGTAACCCTGTCGGTTTACAGACTAGCAGAGTCGTAAACCGACAGGGTTACAAAGAACCGCCTTCGGGGGCGACATCACCCGATCGGACCTACACTCCGCACCCATGCGGACCCACCTCGCCGACCGGCAGTGCGCCGACGTCCGCGCCCCGCTCGACACCACCACCGCGACCTCCGTCGAGGCCGGCCGGTGATGGAGCGGGCGCGGGTCGCCGGCGTCGCCCGCACCGACGTGCTCGTCGCCGCCCCGCTCGACGGCCGGCGCACGATCCACCAGGCCGCGCACCTCCGGCCCCGCTGCCCGCACTGCGGTGCCCGACTCGACCCGGGCCGGGTCCTCTCCGGCTGGTCGCCCGGCCCGCGACGACGCCACCACTGGTGCCTGGAGTGCGACACGCCGTGGAGCGTGGTCGACAACCCCGGGGCGCTGGTCGACGCGCTCGCCGACCACTGGCTGGCCCGCAACGGGCTGGGCGACGTGACGCCGGCGGACGCCCGGGAGCGGCTGGCCGGGCTGCACGTCCCGGTCCCCGGCTGACCCCGCCGCTACTTCGGGACGGGACCGGGCTTGCGCTTGCGGGTGGCCGCGTACCGCTCGGCGACCGTCCGCAGCCACCAGCCCGGAACCACGGGCTTCGGGAACGGGTGCCCCAGCCCCTCGGACTCCGACTTCCGGCGTTCGCCCTCCAGCTCGCTGATCCGGTTCGGGCCGACGCCGCACAACTCGGCGAACCCGGCGGTGTTGACCATCTCCGGGATTCCGTGCGCCTGCACCGCGACCCGGCGGTCGACCTCCGCGTCGGAGAGCATCTCCAGCGCGACCCACCCGGTGACCGCGATACCCCGGTCCGCGAGCGCCGCGACCAGGCGGTCGCACTGCCGGGCCAGCGCGGCGGCCGGGTGCCCGTCCGCCTCGACCGCGGCGACGATCCCCACCTGGTCGTCGCGCAGGACGACCGACGCCAGGCCGTCACCGGCGACGACCTGGCCGACCGTCGACGCGTGCAGGATCTCCAGCGGCCGATCGACCTCCGCCACCGTGCTCAAATTCCATGTGTTCACTTGGCTATCATCCCCTAGTTCGGCGTACCCGGTCAACGAACCCCGCGGAGTACCCTGGGGGCGGGGCGAGGGTGATACCAGCACCCTCGCCCCGCCCCGGTGGATCACTCGTCGGAGTCGCCCTCGTCCTCCATCAGGGCCTGCCACTCCTCATCCAGCTCCGGCGGCCACGGCCACTCCAGACCGCTGACCACGATGAGCGACATCAGGATGATGCCCAACCGGCCGTCGTCCTCCTCTTCCAGCAGCACGAGGGGGATGATGTGCGTGTCGCCGTTCGGGGACCGGAGTCCGACCGTGCCGACCGACTCGCCGACCAGGACAACCCAACCCTGCTCGGCGGCAGCGGTCAGGATGTCCTCTCCCAGGGGGCTCAGCTCCACGGGATTTCCTCTCTGTAGTTGTTGTGGCGTAAGCATATCAGAGATAGCCAAGTGATCCCAAGGAATTAGGGGGGATCAGTTCGCCGACCGGCCGATCCTCACGACCGTCCATCCGGGACGCGCCCCCGGTCTGCCGCGCCGGACGCCCGCCGACCTGCGAGAACCGGCCGATCGACATCCCGGTGCACGATCTCCGTACCCCAACCCCGCGCCCGACCACGCCACCCCAACTGGTCCGCGATCACCACCGACCGGTGCCGGCCACCGACGCACCCGACCGCCGCGACGACCGTGCCCAGGTCCAGCTCCACCAGCACCGCCAGCGCCCGGGAAAGGTGATCCACCAAGGACGGCACGCCGCGTGTGCCCAGCACGTTCGCCACCACCTCGTAGTCCCGGCCGGTCATCGCCCGCAGTCGGGGCGACACGTGCGGGTCACGGAACCACTCCCGCACGTCGAGCACGAGATCGGCGGCAGGGGCAACCCCGTGCCCGTACCCGAACGACACCAGTCTCAGACGCGGCGCGACGGCCGAACCTTGTTGCGGCTCAACGGAATTCAGCATGAATCCACCGTCGCGGCCGGACCGGTCCGGCCGCGACGGTTGCCTGTCGCCCTACTCCGCTGGCGAGCCTGGAAACCCAGTCCGCTCGACGGCACAATGGCTCCATGACCGACCTCGCCGACTGGTTGCGCTCCACACTGGACGACCTCGCCGCCGGCCATCGCCGCGCCGTCGAGCGCGACGCCACACAGCTCGGCGTCGACCCGGCCGAGCACGCCGAGCAGGAACGCGCCGACGACCCGGACGGGTTCTGGGCGCTCTGGGACGCCCACGACGCCGTGTTCACCGCCGTGCTGACGTACGAGGCTCAGATCGACGGCGAGCAGGGATGCCTGCACGACAACGACCAGATCGCCGCCGGCCTCTGCCCCAAGACACCCACCAACGAGATCGCGGGACTCCGCGCGCTCGCGCTGGCCTACCAGCACGCCGACGGCTACCGCGAGGAGTGGCGACCATGACCGCGTCCGACGTGCTGGTCACCATGCTCGCGGCGTGCAGCCTCGCGCTCGCGCCCTCGGACTGGTGGTCCGCACTCGGCGCTCTCTTGTATGGACGCTGGCCGTGACCGCCGCCCTGCCGCCGGGCCGGCTGTCCCTCCGCGACGTCCAGACCGCACTGATCGCCGAAGCGCGGCGCACCGGCGACCCGTACTGGATCAGCATCACGCCCGGCCGGCTGCGTGTGATCAAGCACAGGCACCTCACGAAGGGCCCGGGATACGACCCGGTCGAGCTGGTCCGGTGGCTCGACGCTCACCGACCGACCACGACCGGCGACTTGACCATGGCCTGACCTGCATGTAACGCTTCCACCGGGCAGAGCTGTGCCCACATCGGACTACCACCGCCAGGTGTGCCGGGATCGGCTCCGGCAGGGAGCCCCGACGGCCCGTTACAGGCCGTCGGGGCTTCGTCATTCCTCGACACCTCTCCCCAGATCACGAGGAATGTTCACAAAACACACCACATGACCTGGGGAGAAATCAATGCCCTCGACCTACGTCGTGCACCACGGCGACGCACTGGCTATCCTGCCGACCCTGCCATCGAACTCCGTCGACGCCGTCATCACCGACCCGCCCTACAACAGCGGAGGACGCACCAACTCCGAGCGGCGCAGCGCCACGGCCGCAGGCAAGTACGTCTCGGGCGACGCCCACGCCACCCTCGCCTCGCTGCCCGACTTCACCGGCGACAACCGCGACCAGCGGGCCTACATCATGTGGCTGTCGCTGGTCTTGTCCGAGTGCCTGCGCACCACCCGCGATGGCGGACACCTCCTGGTGTTCACCGACTGGAGACAGCTACCGGCCACATCGGACGCACTGCAAGTCGCCGGCTGGACCTGGCAGGGAACGATCGTGTGGCACAAGCCGATCAGCCGCCCCAAACGTGGAGGTTTCCGCTCGGCAGCGGAGTTCGTGCTGTGGGCGTCGAACGGCAAGTACGACTCGGAACGCGAGCTGTACCTGCCCGGCGTGTTCAGTGCGAGCCAGCCACGAGGACGCCAACGCAGACACATCACACAGAAGCCCGTAGAGGGCCTGATGCGCGAACTCGTCGACATCTGCCCCGACGGCGGAACCGTGCTCGACCCCTTCACCGGATCCGGATCGACGGGGGTTGCGGCCCTGGAGACCGGCAGGTCATTCGTGGGCGTCGAACTATCCGATCGCTATCACCGCGTGGCACAGGAACGCCTGGCCGCAGCGGAGCAAAACTCCCCGTAGCGGGTGCGCGGGGAACCGGTCGTAGCCGCTGCACTGCGGCGGAGCGCGGCTACGACCACCCCCTCCGTCCGCGCGGGCGCGCGGCCACCAGCCGGACCCCGTCCGCGATCCGCGGGGAGGTGGTCCCTCATGGTCAGCACCCCCCTCACGCCCGAGGAGCAGGCCCGGATCCGCGAACTGCACGCCGAGGGCGCGACCCGCAACGACATCGCCCGCGCGCTGGAGCGCAGCCCGTCGACCATCACGAAGTTCTGCGGCAAGGTCGGCCTGAGCTTCGACCGCGCCGCCACCAAGGCCGCGACCGCGGCGAAGGTGGCCGACGCCAAGGCGCGCCGCGCCGACCTGATGAACAGGCTCCTGGAGGAGTCCAACCGGCTGCTCGACCAGCTCTGGTCGCCCACGACCCTGCACTCCTTCGGCGGCAAGGACAACTCGTACAACAGCCGGCAGGTCGAGCAGCCGCTGTTCCGGGACCAGCGCGACATCATGGGCTCGGTCAGCCTCGCCCTGAACGCTTCGATGCGCCTGGACCACCACGACACCGATGGTGGTGCCGAGGGCGCACGCAGCATGGTGACCGCGTTGTTCGCCGGCCTCCAGGCCGCCGCCGACCAGCTCGGTGACGACGACCCCGAGGCACAGCCCGATGACGCCAGCAGCGATTGACCTCGACCGCGTCACGAAGATCCTGAGCCGCAAGCAGATCCGCAGCATCGTCGGAGCGCAGTCCACCCCGCAGATCGCGCTGTGGTCCGGCGCGGTGTCCTCGGGCAAGACGATCGCGAGCCTGGTCGCGTTCCTCATCGCAGTCTCGGTCGCCCCGAGCCACGGGCTGATCGTGATGATGGGCAAGACCAAGGACACCATCGAGCGGAACCTCATCGAGGCGTTGCAGTCGCCGCTGCTGTTCGGGCCGCTCGCCGGGCACGTGCACCACACCAGGGGCTCGAACACCGCCTCGATCCTCGGGCGCACCGTCCACCTGATCGGCGCGAACGACGTGCGCGCCGAGGACCGTATCCGGGGCATGACCATCGCGCTCGCCTACGTGGACGAGGCGACACTGCTGCCGCGCGGCTTCTGGATGATGCTGCTGTCCCGACTGCGGGTTCCCGGCGCGAAGCTGTTCGCCACGACCAATCCGGACGGTCCCGGTCACTGGCTGCGCAAGGACTTCATCCTGCGCGCCGCCGAGGTCGGCATGCGGCACTGGCACTTCGAGCTGGCCGACAACCCCAGCCTGGAGCAGTCCTACGTCGACCGGCTGCGGACCCAGTACGTCGGGCTGTGGTTCCGCCGCTTCATCCTCGGCGAGTGGTGCCTGGCCGAGGGCGCGGTCTACGACATGTGGTCCGACCGGATGATCGTGGACATCCTGCCGACGATGACCCGCTGGATCGCGCTCGGCATCGACCACGGCACGACCAACCCGTTCTCGGCGATGCTGCTCGGCCTGGGTGAGGACGGCCGGCTCTACCTGGCCGACGAGTGGCGTTACGACTCCAAGACCGCGCACCGCTCGCTCACAGACCACGAGTACAGCGAGCGGGTCCGGCACTGGCTCGGTGAGCTGAAGGTGTGGCCGGAGTGGACCGTGGTCGACCCCAGCGCGGCCGGCTTCGTCCAGCAGCTCTACCGCGACGGCCTCACCCCGCGACCGGCGAACAACTCGGTTATGGACGGCATCCGCACCGTGTCCAGCCTCATGGCGACCGACCGGCTGCGCGTGCACCGCTCGTGCAAGGGCTGGATCGACGAGATCGGCGGCTACAGCTGGGACCCGAAGAAGGCCGAGAAGGGCGAGGACGCCCCGATCAAGGTGGACGACCACTCGCTGGACGCCGGCCGGTACGCGATCAACACGACCGAGGTCACGTGGCACGACCAGCTTCGCCAGGCCGCGTGAACCGCCGCACCCAGAAAGGCAACCTGTGACCGAGCAGAAGCCCAGCGTGGGCCGGATCGTGCACTACGTCAGCGAGGGATCGCCCGTTCGAACGGACGGCACCCAGAAGTACACGTCGGCCTGCCGTGCTGCGGTCGTCACCGCTGTGGAACCGGAGGCCACCGAGGACGGCCAGTGCCTCAGCCTCGCCGTCCTCAACCCGACCGGAATGTTCTTCCACCAGCACATCTGCCAGCACGACGGCGACACCGGGCACGACGCGTCCGGTGTGGAGATCCCGGCGCTGTCGTACCGGGGCGGCACGTGGCATTGGCCGGAGCGGGTCTGATGCGGTTCTGGTTCGACACGGAGTTCGTCGAGGACGGGCGCACGATCGACCTGGTGTCGATCGGGATCGTCGCCGAGGACGGCCGCGAGTTCTACGGCGTCAGCAGCGAGTTCGACCGTGGCAAGCTGCTGTCCAACCCGTGGCTGGCGGCCAACGTCTGGCCGCACCTGCCCCGCGTCGGGCACTACGACGGAGTGCGCTGCGCGTGCGTGCACGGCCACCTCGACACCGGTCACCCGGCCGTGCGCACGCGCGCCCTGCTCGGCCGCGCCGTGCGGGACTTCCTCCTCGCCGACGGCGAGCGGGTCGAGCTGTGGGCGGACTACGCCGCGTACGACCACGTCGCCTTGGCGCAGCTGTTCGGCACGATGCTGGACCTGCCGCCGGGCATCCCGATGTTCACTCGCGACATCCAGCAGTACGCCGCCGACCTCGGCGTCACCGACCTGCCCGAGCAGACCGACGGGCAGCACGACGCGCTGGCCGACGCCCGCCACTGCCGGGCCCGCTGGGAGTTCCTGGAGGCCCGGCGTGCCGGATGACCTGATCCCGCGCCTGTTCGTGCTGCGTTCCGGCTCGCTCGACGGGCCGGTCGTCGCGGACGGGGTGCAGTGGCCGGACGGCACGATCACCGTCCGCCGCCACGACCCGGCCGCCACCGCCTCGTGGTCCGGCTGGGACGACCCGGCCGCCATCGAGGTGCAGGACGGTACGTCCGTCGTGGTGTGGCGCAGGCGCGACACCTACATCGACCCGCCCGCCGCCGAGCCCGCCACGAACGCGGGCACCGAGACCTAGTCAGGGGGTGAGCTGTGTCGCTCCCCGACGGAGGCAAGACCCCTTGGCCGCCGAAGAAGTTGGACCCGGTGTTCGCACGCCTCGACGCGTGGGACGCCTGGTACACCGGTGACCCCGACCACCTCGCCTACGTCTACGGCGGGCCAGGGAGCGGCCGGGGCTACGACTCCGTGTCCCGCGCCCGCGTCCGCAACCGCCCGAGCCAGTACCGGGGCGGCGTCGTCGGCACCGTCAGCCGCTGGTTCTGGGGCGCCCCAACGTCGGTCGGCGAGGTGCCGTCCCGGCTGCACATGCCGCTGGCGGCCGACATCGCGCAGAAGTCCACCAGGGTGCTGTTCGCCGAACCGCCCAAGGTCAAGCTCGCCCACGCGCCGACGCAGGAACGCCTCGACAGGCAGTTCGACCGGCTCCACGCGTCGCTCCTGGAGGCGGGCGAGTCCTGCGCGGGCCTAGGCGGCACGTACCTGCGGGTGGTGTGGGACAAGGACGTCGCCGACGCGCCGTGGCTGCACACCGCGCACGCAGACCAGGCCGTGCCCGAGTGGTCCTGGGGCAGGCTCAAGGCCGCGACGTTCTGGCGCATCGTGGAGGAGAAGGACCAGAAGGTAGTCCGGCACCTGGAGCGTCACGAGTCCGGCGTGATCCTGCACGGCGTGTACGAGGGCACCCCCGACACGCTCGGCAAGTCCGTCGACCTCCACAACTACGAGGCCACCGCCGAGCTGGCCGATCGGGTCGAGACCGGCACGACGCGGCTGACCGTCGTCTACGTGCCGAACATGCGGCCCAACAAACTGTGGCGCACGATCCCGGACGCCGAGCCGTTGGGGCGCGCGGATATCTCCGGCGCGGAAGGGCCGCTGGACCGGCTCGACGAGACGTGGACCTCGCTCATGCGGGACCTGCGCCTGGGCAAGGGCCGAGTGTTCGTCCCGGACACCTACCTGACCTCCAACGGCCCCGGCCAGGGCGCATCGTGGGACGCCGACCAGGAGATCTACGAGACCCTCCGGATGCTCCCCGGCCCCGGCGAGAACCTGATCACGCTGAACCAATTCGACATCCGGGTCGACGAGCACCTGGGGATGGCGCGGCAGCTCACGATCGAGATCCTTCGGTCGGCCGGCTACAGCCTCCAGTCGTTCGGGTTGGACGGTGACGTGGCGGCGACGGCGACCGAGGTCACCGCGCGCGAACGCGACACCTACCTCACCCGCGCGCACAAGATCCTCTACTGGCTGCCCGCGCTCGCCGACATCATCTGGACCCTCCAGGAGGTCGACAAGGCCCAGTTCGGCGCGGACATCTCTCCGCAACAGCCCGACATCGAGTGGCCCGACGGCGTCTCCGAGGACCCCGAGAAGACCGCGCGCACGCTCCAGCTGCTGCACGCGGCCGAGGCCGTGTCGATCCGGACCAAGGTCGAGCGCCTGAACCCGGACTGGGACAAGCCGCGCGTGGACCGGGAAGTGCTGGAGATCCGCCGGGACCTCGGCATGGTCAACACCGACGCCGGCCAGGACCTGGACGACCTCGCAGCCAACGGCACCACCGGCGACGAGCCGGAGCCCCCCGACGACGAGGCCGGGGACGGCGAACCGGTCGAGGAGGCGGAACCCGCCGCCTGACCGTGCCGGGGAGGTGATCCCCGGTGCCGGTCGACCCCGAACACCTCGACGCCATCGCCGCGACCGTCGCGGACGTCTACCGCGAGGCCGAGCTGGCGCTGGTGCGGCTGCTGGCCCAGCACCTCAAGGGCGACCTCGACAGCGACATGCCCGCGCCGGAGTGGGTGACGCGCAAGCTCGCGGCGGTGCAGGCACTGCGGCGGGGTGCGCAGGCCGTCATCGCGGGCCTGACGACGTCGAGCGACGCCGCGTTCCGCGACGCCGCGGCGAAGGCCTTCCGGTCCGGCGCGAACTCAGCGGCGGCGGAGCTGCCCAAGTCCTGGTTCCCCAAGAGCGGGCTCGGCCAGGCGGCGGCGAAGGCGCAGTGGGACGACCTGCCCGGCGCGGGCGCGGTCGAGGCGCTGGCCGCCGCCGTCCACAAGGACGTCGGCATCAAGTCGAGCAACATCCTGCGCGACGTCGTCGACGTGTACCGGTCGGTCGTGGCCGCCGCCGTGGCGACCACGGTGACCGGCACGCAGACCCGGCGGCAGGCATCGCAGGCCGCGTGGAGGGCGTTCACCGACAAGGGCATCACGTCCTTCGTGGACCGTGGCGGCCGGCGCTGGCAGCTCTCGTCCTACGTGGAGATGGCCGCGCGCACGGTCACCCAGCGCGCGGCGGTGCAGGGCCAGACCGACCGGCTCGCCCAGCTCGACATCGACCTGGTGCAGGTGTCCGACCACGGCCAGGAGTGCGAGCGGTGCCGCCCGTTCGAGGGCAAGGTGCTGCGCACGACCGCCGGCCCGGTCGGCAGGATCAAGGTCCCGCACGCCACCGACGACGACCAGACCGTCACGGTCACCGTGCTGGCCACGCTGGACGACGCCCGCAGGGACGGTCTCCAGCACCCCAACTGCCGCCACTCGGTGTCCGCGTACCTGCCTGGCGTGTCGAAGCTGCCGACCAGGGAGACCGCCGACCCCGAGGGCGACAAGGCGAGGCAGAAGCAACGGGCGCTGGAGCGGGAGATCCGGGCGGCGAAGGTCGCCGAGGTCGGCGCGCTGGACCCGGCGGCGAAGAAGGCCGCAGGGCGCGACGTCCGCGCGGCTCAGGAGAAGCTGCGCGAACACCTCAAGGCCAACCCCAAGCTCAAGCGGCTGCCGTACCGGGAGCAGATCGGCGCGGGCAACATCCCGCCCAAGGGCAAGGGCGGCGCGGCGGGCGACATCGGCCCGACCACCCAGCCCACGCTCGACGGCGGGCCCGGCAGCAAGGCCAAGCCGACATCGTCCACACCGGACGAGCCGGTCGTGCACGTCGACCGGGACCAGCTCGACCTCGGCGACGTCACGCCCGGCCCCGAGCCGGAGAACCCGCTCGGCGGCATGGTCCTCAAGCTTAAGCCCAGCGGGGTCGTGGACGGAGACTTCTCCGGCCTGCGCAGGGTGGGTCCGCAGGGCGGGTCGAACCCGGGCGGGCTGTACGAGGACGACAAGGGTGTCCGCTGGTACGTCAAGTCGCAGCGCTCCGAGCTGCACGCCCGCAACGAGGTCGCCGCGGCGAAGCTGTACGAGGCGGCCGGTGTCGACGTGCCCGAGGTGCACCTGGGACGCGGCACCCCGGACCTGTCCGGCGACTGGCACACCGCGTCCCGCGTGCTCGACGGCGACCGCGTGTCCGACCCCGCGTCCGTGCGCAAGGAGCTGCGCGAGGGCTACGGCGTCGACGCCTGGCTGGCCAACTGGGACACGGTCGGCGCGAGCTTCGACAACATCATCAAGCGGCCGGACGGCAAGGTCGCCCGGATCGACCTCGGCGGGTCGCTCCTGCACCGTGCGCAGGGCGGCGCGAAGGGCAGCGCTTTCGGCGACAAGGTGGACGAGTGGCTGTCCCTGCGGGACGCCTCGCGGGCACCGCAGGCCAGCCGCGTGTTCGGCGGCATGACGCCGGCCGAGCAGTTGGCGGCGGTGACCCGGGTCAACAAGGTCAAGGTCGGCACGATCCGCCAGATCATCGAGGCTGCCGGGCTGCCCAGGTCGCTCGCGGACACGCTGGTCGCCCGGCGCAAGGATCTGGTAGCCAGGCTGCCCGCGCTGCGGGAGCAGGCCAAGCGGCACCGGGCGTGGGAAAAGGCGCACAAGGCGGCGGCCAAGGGCCGCAAGGGACTCGACACGCCGCCGATCCAGCTCACCTACACCGACCGGCGACTGGTGCCCAAGCCGGTCGGGTGGGACGCCGACAGGCTGCGGCAGGTGGCGCAGGCGGTCGCCGACTACCGGGGCTCGGGCTACCAGTCGATCAACGCGTACCTGCGCCACGGGACAGGCGACCGAGCCGACACCGTGGCCAGGATCGACCAGGTCATGGCGCTGTCCGACCTGCCCAAACCGGTCGGCGTGCACCGGGGCATCATGGATCCCCGCAGGGTCTTCGGTGCGGCGTGGAACGACATCGACGTGGTCGGGCTGGAGTGGACCGAGAAGGGCTATTCCTCGACCACTGTCGACGACCGGGTGGCGCGGAGTTTCAGCAAGGCGGGTGCCACGGGAAGGGTGATGATGCGGATCGTGCTGCCGGCCGGTTCCCGCGCCCTGCGCCTGTCCGACATGGCGGGGCCGGGCCAGTCCCTGGGCGGCATCCGGACCGAGGCGGAGGTGCTCACCGAGCGCCGGCACCGGTACCGCGTCGTCGCCGACCACGGCGTCGACCAGGATGGGACGAGGCACGTCGACGTGGAGGTGGTGACCGACCCATGAGCAGTCCTACCGATCCCGCGCGGTCGATCATCGACCGGTGGGAGGACACCGAGGTCGAGGTGACCGACGCGCCCGAGCAGCCGAAGCCCGGCCCGCCGATGGAGCCCCCGAACTGATCCCGACTACGACGAAGGCCCCGCCTCCCCGGCGGGGCCTTCGTCGTGAACGGGTCAGCAGTCGTCGATCCGCCACTGGCCGGCCTCGCGGGTCCACGGCTCCCCACGCTGGTCCAGCTCGGCGCGCGCGTAGGTGTAGGTGACCCGCGCGAGGTCGCCCGACGCCTGGTCCACGCTCAACGTCTTGATCTCCTGCGGCCCGTACAGCTGGGACGCCGCGTCCACCAGGCCGACGAACGCCGTCCGGGTCTGCCGTTCCCGGCAGCGCGTCGACAGCAGGTCGTACGCCTCCGACCCTCTACCTCCCAGGTACGCCTCCGAGTAGGCCCGGACCGCGCTCTCCAGCACGCTGGTGTCCGGGGCCGCGCTCGTCGACGGCGTGGTGCCCGGCGCGCTGGCCGCGCCTGTCTCCCCCGATTTCGCGTTGCCGCCGCTGCACGCGGTGCACAGCGCGATCACGACTGCCCCTGCTGCGAGTGCTCGATTCATCACACAGAGCTGATCGCCGCAGGTGCGGATTCCGCTACGCCGCCAGGCCCGCACGGGCCCGTTCGGCGTGCGCGCTCACGGCCGCACGGCCACCCCGCTCCACCACACCCGCACGGGAGAACCCACATGTCCGAAGAGGCCACCACCACGTCCGCCGACTCCTCCGGCGAGCCGACCACCGAGCCGACCGCGCCTGCACAGGAGCCGTCGAGCACGGAACCGGCCAAGGCAGAGGAGCCCAAGGGCGACGGCACCGACTGGAAGGCCAAGGCCCGCCAGTGGGAGGACCGGGCCAAGGAGAACAAGAGGGCGTTCGACCAGGCCGCCCAAGGCCAGTCGGCGACCCAGAAGACCCTCGACGCGATCGCGGTCGCCCTCGGCCTGAAGAAGGGCGAGGAGGTCGACCCGCAGAAGCTGGCCGACCAGCTCACCGCCGAGCGCGACAAGGCCGCCCAGGAAGCGCAGGACGCGCGGACCGACCTGGCCGTCTACCGCATGGCGGACACGCACAAGGCCGACGCCGGCGCGCTGCTCGACAGCCGCGAGTTCAAGGCCGACGTGGACGCACTCGACCCGGCGTCGAAGACGTTCCGCGAAGACCTCGCCGAGCTGATCAAGCAGCGGGTCAAGGACAACCCCAAGCGGTACGGCCGCGAGCACGCCCCGACCACGCCGAAGAAGTCCGGTTCGGACGGCATGAACGGCGGCCAGGGACCGGCTCCGCGCTCGGGCTCCCTGCACGCAGCGGTCGCGGCGGCCACCAAGCAGACCTAACCCAACCCCGAGGAGAGGCACATGCCTGTCACTCTCGCGCAGGCTGAGATCAACGCCCGCGCCGACATCGACCACGCGGTCATCCGCAACCTGCGCCAGTACTCGTGGCTGTGGGATCAGATCGTGTGGGACGACACCGCGACGCCGGGCACCGGCGGTGCCTCGCTCGTCTACGGCTACACCCTGCTCACGCAGGCGCGCAGCGGCCAGTTCCGCCGGCTCAACACGGAGTACAGCACCGACAGCGCGAAGCGCGAGCAGAAGTCCGTGGGGCTCAAAGCTTTCGGCGGCGCGTTTGCGCTCGACCGGGTACTGCGCAACCTCGGTCCCGCGCAGACCAACGAGCTGACGTTCCAAATGCAGGAGTTGCTGACCGGCGCGACGATCCGGCTCCAGGAGGAGATCATCAACGGCGACGTCGCCGTGGACGACTCCGGGTTCGACGGCCTCGACAAGCTGCTCACCGGCAGCACCACCGAGTACGTGCCCAACTCCGGCACCACGATGTACGCGGACTGGTCGCCGGGCACGATCGACACCCAGGCCAAGGCCAACATCCAGCTCGACATCATCGACGACTGGCTGTCCACCATCGTCCCGTCCAAGGTCGGCGGCGGCGACCTCGGCGCGCCCGGCGCGCTCCCGGCCGGTGTGCGCGCGATCCTGGGCAACACCAAGAGCATCACGCGTATGCGCGCGCTCGCCCGGTGGGCGGGCAGCTACACCAACACCAAGGACGACCTCGGCCGCCAGGTCGAGATGTACGGCCCCTGGCCGCTCGTGGACATCGGCGAGAAGAGCCTGGGCAGCGGGCCGATCATCCCGATCGAGACCCGCGACGCGGACGGCGTCGGCGGTGGCGGCAACATCACCAACCTCACCGACCTCTACGCCGTGTCGTTCGGGCTGGACTCGTTCCACGGCGCGGCGATGGCCGGCAAGCCGCTGGTCGAGACCTACCTGCCGCAGTGGAACACGCCCGGCGCGGTCAAGAGCGGCGAGATCGAGATCGGTCCCGGCGCGATGGTCCTGCGCAACACCAAGTCCTGCGGCGTGCTCCGCAACATCAAGGTCGCCTGAGAGGGGATGGTCATGTCTGTCCAGCACTTCCGCATCACCGCCCCCGAGGCCTTGTTCAGCGGCTCGGTCGTGGGCGTCCGGTTCGAGCGCGGGGTGGCCGCGCTGTCGGTCGACCTCGACGCGCCGCGCCCGGACGGCGCGACCCGGCCGCCGACCGCCGTCACCGCGCTGACCTACTTCCGGCGCAAGGGCTACGTGGTCGAGGAGATCGACTCCCCGGCCGACGTGCAGCCCGAGACCGGCCCGGTCGGCACGCCCAACTCCCGCGCGGTCGGCGAAGCCGAAATCCTCGGCATCCCACCGGTGGACGGCCAGGACGACGGCAAGCAGAGCGGGCCGCCCGCGCCTGCGTCCACCGAGGACAAGGGCGCTGCCCCGAAGTCCCCCGCGAAGCCGGCCGCGAAGACTCCCGCCAAGGAGGAGAAGTGACGACCGTCCACGGCCGCTACCCCCGCGTCCTCGCCGACAGTCCGGCGCTGGACGGTCCCTACAACGACCTGCCCGGCGTCGACCAGGACGCTTTCGTGCGCAGCAACATTCCCGCGTGGGCGTGCACGAGCGACCTGGCCGCCACCGGCACCGGTGTCGCGATCGGCACGTTCGTGTTCCTGCGCAAGGGTGACGTCGTCACCAACCTGTCGTTCGTGGCCGGCGCGACCGCGTTGGCCTCGGGCACTGCCGGGTGGCACGCGCTCTACGACGCGGCGGGCAACCTGCTGCGGCAGTCCGCGGCACAGGGCGCGGCGGCGTGGTCGGCCAACACCGCCCGCAAGCTGGCACTGACGTCGCCCTACACGATCCCGGCGGACGGCTGGTACATCGTGGCCACGTCGACCACGGCGTCGACCGTGCAGACGCTGATCGGCTGCGCGCCGATCGTCACCGCGTCCGGCGCGGTCCACACCGGCAGCAAGGCGTTCGGGTTCACGTTCGGGTCCGCGACCGGCGACGTCGCGCCGGCGACGACCGGGGCGCGCACCGCCGTCGCGAAGTGCCCAATCGCCATCGTCAGCTGACCAGTCCTCCGCCGGGCCGCGTTGGGACCGCGCGGCCCGGCGGACCCACCAGGAGGTGATGCGCGTGACCGTGTACGAGCGCGTCGAGGGCGGCCAGGTGGTCGAGCGCGTCGCCCCGATCGACGGCAGCCACGAGGACACCAGGCTCGGCGTGATGGTGCTGGAGGGCGGAACCGGCGGCTGGCGGCTCGCCGGCGCACCCGAACCCGCGCAGGCCGAGCAGTCGGACACCGGCGCGGGCGAACGCCCGCAGGAGCCCGGAACCGGCGAATCGACACCGGAGACCCAACCGCCGCACGCCGACGAGGCGATCAAGCCCACCGCGCGCAAGCGCGGCCCGAAGGAGGTTGAGTAGGCAGTGGCCCTCACCACCCGCTTCAAGCTCGAACTCGTCGCCGGCCTGACCGGTCTGGCGGACCTGTCCACCCCGCAGGACGACCTGCGGTATCTCAAAGAACTCGTGCTCACCAGCGGCGTCGGCGCGGGCCAAGCGGACAAGCTGTGGCGCAACAAGGCCCGCAACATCGCGGCGTCGAGCACCGACACCCTCGACCTCGCCGGCGGGCTCACCGATTCCCTCGGCCAGGCGTTGACGATCGTCAAGCTCAAGGCGCTCATCGTCGTGGCCGCGACCACCAACACGAACAACGTGATCATCACCCGTCCGGCCACCAACGGCGTCCCGCTGTTCGGCGCGGCGGGCGACGCCGTGCCCGTGTTCCCGGGCGGGTTCAACGCCTGGGGAGCACCCGGTGCTGGCGTGACGGTGACGCCGAGCACCGGCGACCTGATCGACCTGGTCAACTCCGGTTCGGGCAGCGCGGTCGTGTGTGACGTGATCCTCATCGGCACCAGCGCGTAGTAGGAGGACCACGTGGCCGCCGGGGTGTTCAACGTCAGCAAGGGGTCGTGGCGGGGCTTGCTGTCCCTGCCTGCGGCGAACGACGCGCTCGTCATCCTGCTGCTCAAGGCGAGCGGGCTGGTCGCCGACGACGTGCTGGCCGACTACCTGGACCTGGCCACCCTCCTCGGCGGCGCGTCGGACGAGGCCGATTTCACCAACTACGGCCGCAAGATCCTCACCTCGGGAATCACGATCAACCAGGACAACGCGGCCAACCGGGTCGACCTCGACATCCCCGACCAGACGTGGACCTCGGCCGGCGGCGCGACGAACAACGCGCTGGGCAAGCTGCTCGTGGCCTACGACCCGGACACGACCGGCGGCACCGACTCGTCGCTGGTGCCGGTGTCCTACCACGACTTCGTGGCCACCACGGACGGCACCAACCTGGTCGCCGAGATCAACGCAGCGGGCCTGCTCCGCGCAGCCTGAGCAGAGGTGGACGGTGACGGACTACCGCGTCTTCCCAGCCACCGACGGCCCGTCGACCAGCGTCACAGACGGCCAGCCGCTCAACCTCGGCATGGAGATCCGGACCAGCGGGCCAACATGGCTGCTGGGCCTGGCGTTCTGGCGCGGCAACCTCGACGTCGACGGCGCGGTCGAGGGGCAGGCGTTCACGGTCGACGACACCAGCTCGGGCACCCCGGTACCCGGCAGTCACGTGGCGTTCGCGCTGTCCGGCCTCGGCTGGCAGGTCGGGCTCCTCGGCACTCCGCTGGCCCTGAGCGAGGCCGTGCGGCACAAGGCGTGCGTGCACTTCCCGGACCGCTTCCACCTCACCCCGGGCTACTGGGACAGCGGCGGGCCGGGGGAGCTGGGCATCGTGCACGGCCCTCTGACCGCCTACAGCCACGCGGCCTCGGTCGCGGGGCAGGGCTCGTTCTCCACCGGGCCGCTGTCCAACTACCCGGCGATCTCCGGTGGCGGCGCGAACTACTGGATCGACGTGCTCATCACCGACGTCGAGCCGACGACCGAGGTCCGCGTGCAGCTGGCGCAGGCGGTCGAGGCGCACACCGCGCACGCGATCGCAGTGACCAAGCGGGCGCTGCTCGCACAGGCCGCCGAGACCGGCACGGCGCACGCCGTCGCGCCGGCGCACCGCGTGCCGCTGGACCTGGCGGCCGAAGTCGACACCGCGCACCAGCCCGGTCTGCACCGCGCGGTGCCGCTCGGCCTGGCGGTCGAGACCGACACCGCGCTGCCCGTGTCCGTGGCCGGCGCGCTGCTCGTGCCCGGCGTGCACACCACCGGCGTGACCGTCGCCGGCCTCACCACGAGCGGCCGCGTGTCCGGATTGGAGGCCAGGTGACCACCACCGACGTCGGCGACATCGCCACCCTCGCCCTCACCGTTGCACCGTCCGCTCCGGACACCAGCGCGACGCTGACCGTGGTCTCCCCCACCGGCACCACCACCTCGCCGACCACCACGCCGAACGGCGACCGGTCGGTGTGGACGGCGCTGCTCCCGCTCACCGCGCCGGGCGTCTGGCTGGCCCGGTGGACGGTGACCGGGACCGGCGCGGGCGTCGAGCAGCAGACCGTCACCGCCCGCCCTGTGCTCCCGGTGGTGGTCGCGGGCCAGCGGGTGTACGCGACCACCGCAGACCTCGCCGACTACCTGGAGGCCGCGCCGCCGGCAGACGCCCGCCGGATGCTCCGGCGTGCGTCGGCGCGGGTGGACGACATGCTCACCACGGCCGTCTACGCCGCCGACGCCATCACCGGCCACCCGACCGACGCCGCGGCGATCGCCGCGCTGCGCGACGCCACCTGCGCCCAGGTCGAGTGGTGGATCGAGACCGGCGACGAGTCCGGCGCGGCATCGCAGATGCAGCAGGTCAGCATCGGCTCGGTCAGCCTCGGCCGGGGCTACACCGGCAAGGGCTCGGCGACCGGCTACGGCCAGACCTACTCCGAGGAGGCGGTGGGGCACCTGCGCCGCGCCGGCCTGCTCGGTCACGGGCCCTACAGCTGGAGCGGGCCGTGGGGGTGATCCCCGGCTGGCTGCTGCGGCACACCGTCGTGGTCGAGCCGTACCAGGGTGCCGGTGCGACCGGCCCGATCTACGGCCCACCCGTCGAGGTCCGGTGTTTCGTCGAGGACAGGCGGCGGCTGGTGCGCGGTCCGGACGACAGCGAGGTGGTCTCCGAGGCCACCGTCTACTGCACGCCGGACACCGTCGCCCCTCCCGAGTCCCGGGTCCGGGTCCACGGCCGCACCGCGACCGTGATCCAGGCGCTGCGGCGCGACGGCGGCGGCCTGCCCACCCCGGACCACCTGGAGCTGGTGCTCACCTGACCACGAGGGGGTGCCGTGCCCAAGCGCGTCCGCTCGACCGTCAACCTCAAACCGGCTCAACGCGCAGCCCGCGCGGCTGCGGTGGTCGGGCTGAGGCTCGCGATGGAGCACCTGCTGGCCGAGTCCCGCAAGCAGGTGCCGCACGAGGAGGGGACTCTGGAGCGCTCCGGAGTCGCCCAGGTCGACGAGGCGACGCTGACCGGAGCGGTCTCCTACGACACCCCGTACGCGGTCCGGCAGCACGAAGAGCTGACCTGGCGGCACGACGACGGCCGCAAGCCGAAGTACCTGGAGGACCCGCACCGCGACGAGGCCGACGTGATGAACGCCCTCGTCGCAGCGCAGATCCGGCGGGCGCTCAAGTGAGCGACCTGGTGCTGGAGGAAGAGTTCGCGCTCCTGCTGGAGGAGCTGGGCCTGGGCAGCTACCGGCCGGCGGCGACGGACGGCACGCTCTACTGGCCGTCCGTGCCGTCCACACCGGACGTGTGCACGACGCTCGCCCTCTACGGCGGCGGCGAGTCGTCCTCCCTTGACCCGTACGACGAGCAGCGTCTCCAGGTCCGATGCCGCGGGGACGCCGCCGACCCGCGCGTGCCGCGCCGCCAGGCGCAGGCCGTCTACGACGCCCTGCACGGCCTCGGCCACCGCCGCATGCCCGGCGGCACCGAACTCCAGCTCGCCATCGGCCTGAACGGCGGTCCGGTCTACATGGGACGTGACGCCGACGGCCGCCACGAGTACGTCACCAATTTCCGCGTAGAGGTCTACCGGCCGTGGCTCGCCAGGCCGTCACGCTGAGAGGAAGAACCCGATGGCCCCAGTCAAGGTCAACGCCAGGGACTACATCGTCCAGGTGCTCGCCGCCGACGCGACCACCTGGCTGGAGATCGCCAACCTCAACACCATCACCCCGAACTACGCCGAGGGTGAGGAGACCGTCGACACCGGGGTCATAACCTCGGGAGGCAATGCCGAGTCGGAGATCATGCAGCGCGGCCGGGCCCTGACGCTGGAGGGATTCGAGACCAAGGACAGGATCACCGGCGCGCCGGACCCCGGCCAGGCGCGATGCCTGGCGTTGGCCAACGCCACGTCCTACGACTCGCTCGGCGTGATCCGGCTCCGCGCGGTGATGGACACCGAGTGGGAACGGTGGAACGCGACCTTCTCCGTGGGCGAGAAGGGCGGCGACAAGAACGCCAAGAGCGGGTTCTCCTGCACCATCACCCGGTCCGGGGCGTCGTCCACGATGGCGGTCTCGTAGTGGCCGAGGACGACGTGGACCTGGACCTCGACGACGTCGCGCACGACTTCGACGAGGACTGGGCCGAGGAGGACCTGAAGGTCAAGCCGCTCGCGGTCCGGCTGCTGGGCGAGCGCGTCGAGTTGCCGCCGGCGCTGCCCGCGTTGGTGGTGCTGTGGTTCGCCCGCGCGCGGGCCGAAGACGGCAGGCGCGCCGCACAGCCGGCCGAGATCGAACGGCTGGTCGGTGTGCTGATCGGCCGTGAGCGCGTGAAGAAGGCGCTGGAGTCCGGCATCTCGTTCGACCGGCTGGCCCGCATCCTCTACAAGGTCGTGAACCTGTACCGGGATCGCGCCGCAGCGGGGGAAGGCGTGGCCCCGGCGGCGGCCGGGACGGAGAGCACTGGCTCCGACTCGTCGTCAAGTACTGGGGCCTCCTCGTCGCCGACTGGCGTCGCGAGTACCACGGAGCCGACCTCCGCGCCGAGCTGGCCGCAGGGTTGAGCTGGACCCAGTTCCAGTTCGGGCTCCACGGCCTGTCCGACCAGTCGCGCTGGCGGACGGTCGCGAGCCGTGAACCCGTTGTGCTGTCGGGTGATTCCGGCCGCGATGTCCTCCGGAACTTCATGAGGGGGTGACCCCTGTGGATGTCGGCACGCTCGTCGGCTACATGGAGATCGACGACGGCGCATTCGCCGCCGGTCTGGCGGACGCGGGGGGTGACCTCGACCAGTTCATCGCCAATCTCGACGCCGACATGGAGCGCATGGAGCGCGAGTTCGACCGGGCGGCGCAGCAGTCGGTCCAGGAGATGGAGGACTGGTTCGAGGAGCTGGACCAGGTCGTCGAGGAGGCGTTCGCCGACGCGGAGAAGGCGGCGAACGCCGGAGGCGAGGAGGTCGCCGAGCAGTTCGTGCGGGGCGCGGACGGCAGGCTGCGCAACGCCAAGGGGCACTTCGTCAAGGCGGGAGAGGCCGCCGGTGACGGCTTCGGCGGCGGCCTCGACGCAACCGGCGGGCAGGGCGTCGACCGCGCGGGTGCGGGGATGCTCGGCGCGTTGAAGGGCATGGGGTGGGCCGCGATCGGCTCGGCGGTGGGCGCACTGTTCATGGACGCGTTCACGAAAGCGTTGGACGCGGAGAAGGCCAACGACAAGTTGGCCGCGCAACTCGGGGCGGGCGCGGAACTGTCCGGGGAGCTGGGCCGCGCGGCGGGCGAGCTGTACGCGGACGCCTACGGCGAGTCCGTGACCGACGTGAACGAGGCGCTGCGGTCGGTGTGGCAGTCCGGGATCGTCCCGGAGGACGAGGCGATCGAGGGCATCAAGGCCATCACCGCGACGGCGCTGGACTTCGCGTCCGCGATGGACGAGGACGTCACGGAGGCGACCCGGGCCGCCGCGAAGATGATCAAAACCGGTCTGGTCAAGGACGGCCAGGAGGCGTTCGACGTCCTCACCCGGGGTTTCCAGCAGGGTGCGGACGAGGCGGACGACCTGCTGGAGACGATGTCCGAGTACAGCACCATGTTCAGGGACGTTGGCTTGCGCGGCGACCAGGCGATGGGGCTGATCACGCAGGGCCTGCGCGCGGGTGCGCGCGACGCGGACACCGTCGCGGACGCGATCAAAGAGTTCGCCATCAGGGCACAGGACGGCAGTAAGGCGAGCGCCGAGGGGTTCGAGGCGCTGGGACTGTCCGCGAAGGACATGACCGCGATCATTGCCGCAGGCGGCCCCGAAGCCGCGCAGGCGCTCGACACCGTGCTGGATCGCTTGCGGGGTATGGAAGACCCGGTCGCTCGCAACGCGGCGGCGGTGGCCTTGTTCGGCACCAAGGCGGAAGACCTCGGGGACGCGCTTTTCGCGCTGGACCCGTCCGAGGCGGTGTCCGCGCTCGGCGACGTCGCGGGCGCGGCCGATCGGATGGGCGACACCCTCAACGACAATGCCGCTACGAAGATCGAATCCTTCCAGCGCACGATGGAGCAGAAGCTCGTCGGCTGGATCGGCGGCACACTGCTCCCCCAGCTGGAGGAGCTGGCCGGCGAACTGACCGGGCCGCTCGACGAGCTGAAGGAGAGCTTCGGCGACCTCGACCTGTCGACGGTCTGGGAGGCCACGAAGACCTCGATCGAGGGCGTCGTCAACATCATCAAGGGCCTGGTCGACGTGGTCGGCGGCGTCGTCAAGATCATCTCTGGCGTGATGACCGGCGACTGGTCGAAAGCCTGGGACGGCGTCCAGAGCATCACGTCCGGCGGTACGTCCATTGTGGAGGGAATGCTCGACTCCATGGTCGGGTCCGTCGTGGACCTGTTCGGCGGCAACTGGTCCGACATCAAGGCCAGCGCCAAGAAGGGCTGGGACGACCTCGTCTCGGCGGGCCGGGCCGGCGTCGAGATGGTCGTGGACGGGATCGAGTGGCTCGGCCGGATCCCGGAGCGCATCGGCGAAATCTGGGACCAGGCCAAGGCATGGACGGTCCAGAAGGTCGGCGAGCTGGCGGCGTGGGTGGACACCCTGCCGCAGCGCATCCTCGACGGCCTGGCCTCCCTGGGCGGCCTGCTCCTGGAGTGGGGGGCGGCGGCCTGGGAGGGCGCGAAGTGGGCCATGACCGAGGGGATCCAGTGGCTGATCGCGGCGGCGATCGCGCTGCCGCTGCGGATCATCGAAGGCGTCGGGTCGCTGACCGCGATGCTGATCGAGTGGATGGGCGACGCCTGGACCTGGGCGAAAACGACCGCGAGCGAGAAGTTCGACGAGCTGATCACCTGGGCGACCGGGCTGCCGGGCCGGATCGTGGAGGCGGTCGGCGAGCTGAACACCCTCGTCGGGCAGTGGGCGTCGGACGCCTGGCAGAACGCCAAGGACACCGCGGGCCGCAAGTGGGACGAGCTGATCACCTGGGCGACCGGGCTGCCCGGCCGGATCGTCGAAGCGGTCGGCGACCTCAACCAGCGCCTCGGCCAGTGGGCGCGCGATGCGTGGCAGAAGGCCAAGGACGGTGCGGCCGAGAAGGGCAACGAGCTGCTCGACTGGGTGACCGGGCTGCCGGGCCGGATCGTCGAGAAGATCGGCGACCTCGGCGGCAAGCTTTTCCAGGCGGGCAAGGAGATCATCAACGGCCTGCTGCGCGGCATCAAGCAGGCCGCGCAGGACGTGTGGGACTACGTGTCCGGCATCGGCGACAAGATCGCCAGCCTCAAGGGTCCGCTCCCTTACGACCGCAAGCTGCTGATCCCGGCGGGCAAGGCCATCATGGGAGGCCTGCTCGGCGGGTTGAAGTCCGAAGAGGACGCGGTGTTCGGCTACGTCTCGGGCCTGGGTGACCGGCTCGGCGTCGCGGGCCAGATGAGCGCCACGCTCGCGCCGCCATCCACAGTGACCGGCCCGGACCAGCCCGCGCAGTGGCAAGGCGGTACGGGTGGTCCGGGCCATGACCGGGCGCTGGTCCAGATCGAGAACTACCACCCGCCCAAGGACGACGACCCGCACGCGACCGCGGTCGAGTTGGACTGGCTGAGCAAGAACGGGGGTTGACCCCATGGCCGGAGAGCTGATCACCGCCGACTACCAGGTGGAGTGGCGCGGCGTGGTGCTCGGCAGCGCATCGGTGTGGGGCACCAGCAGGATCGAGGGGCTGTGGGACCTGCCGGCGCAGCGTGGCACGAACGCCGCGCTGCCCGGCTACCACGGCTCCGCCCCCGGCCCGAAGACCAGTGGCGAGCGGTACATCACGTGGTCGTTCAAACGCAAAGGCGTGCCACCGCGCGGATTCGCGGCGGCGGTCGACGAGCTGCGCCGGATCACCGCTCCCCAGGAACGGCCACAGGAGGAGGATCTGGTCCTCAGCCTGGACGGCCAGTCGTGGCTCGTGCGGGTGCGCGTGCTCCGGCGGAACGTCCCGGTCGACCGGCACTACGCGATCGGCTACACCGAGGGCTCGGTCCAGTGGGAGGCGACCGACCCCCGGATCTACTCCCCCGTCGAGCGGGTCGCCGCGATCGGGCTGGCGTCCGGCTCGCCGTCCGGGCTCGACTTCGGCTCGGGCGGCCTGGACTTCGGCGGCGGCGGCCTGGACTTCGGCGGACCGCCCACCGGCGGGCTGGTCGTGGTCCGGAACTCCGGTCACGTGCCGACGTGGCCGGTGCTGGAGGTGATCGGTCCGTGCACCGGGCCGGTCATCACCTACGGCGGCCGGACGTTGCGGTTCCGGCCGGACTTCGTGGTCGCCGCCGGCCAGACCGTGGTGTTGGACACCCGGCCGACGTGGCACACCGTCGAGATCTCCCGGGTGAGCGTCCGGCAGCGGCTCCTCGTCGCGCAGTGGACGCCGCTGCTGCCCGGTGTGGACACCCAGATTTCGTTCACCGCCGCTTCGTACGACGCCTCCTCCCTGCTGCGCGTGAAGTGGCGGGACGCATGGCACTGAACAAGAACCCGGAGGTGCCCTGTGGCAACGCGTGATCCGTGGGCGGTGATGGACGGGTCGACCCGCAAGGTCGACGCCGAGGACGCGCGGGTCGCGGTCGGCGCGCTGTGGACGCCCGGCACGACCGCGATCACCGCCCGCCAGGGCCTGCGGCCCGGCCCCGGGAACCCGGGGCTGGTGCAGGCGACCGGCACGCCGGGCGCGAACGTGACGGTCAACGCGTGGCAGCACGTGATGACCGCGAGCCGAGGCGCGGGCCCGTACATCGGCACCGAGACCTCCACCGCGACGATCCCGATCCTGGACGTCCCGGCCGACCCGACCAACCAGCGCAACGACCTCATCATCGTGCGCCAGGCCGACACGTACTACGGCGACGGCGCGACGGTCGGCGGCCCGATCCGCGTGCAGGGCAACCCGTCCGGCAGCCCGGCCGACCCGTCGCTGGCGGCCTACCCGGACTACATCCAGCTGGCACGGGTGCGGGTCACGGCCGGGGCGACCACGATCACCAACGCGATGATCGACGACTTGAGGCCAGGGTGGACGGTCGCGCTCGGCGGCATCCTCCCGGTCGAGTCGGTTGCACAGCGCGACGCCCTCACGCCGTGGTCCGGGCTCACGGTCTACCGGCGCGACAAGGGCTGGTCGGAGACCCACGACGGCACGGCGTTCCGGGTGCCGGACGGCCAGCACGTCGGCGCGCTGGCCGACATCACCCATCCGGCGACCAACCAGTCCGCGGTGCTCACCACCGACTTGGTGCTGTACCGGTGGTCCGGCTCCTCCTGGCTCGCGGCCGTCGCCCTGCGCAGCGGCACCACGACCGCCACCCGGCACGAAGCGTCCTACCGGCAAACGAACTCGCACTTGATGTCGAACGGTGTGCTGACCGCGTGCAAGTTCGATGCCACGCCCGACTACACGTCCAACGACGTCACGGCCTCCGGCACCGGCAACACCACGTTCACCTTGAACCGCTCCGGCCTGTGGACCATCTCGTGGGCGCTGCGGTTCGTCAGCGGCGGCAGCACGGGCGAGCGAAGCGCCGAACTGCGCAGGGTCTCGGCGTCGACCTACCTCGGCGGCGGCAACCAGAACGGCACCAGCTCGGCCTGCCAGTTCAGCGGTTCGGTCACACAGCGGTTCACCTCGGGCGAGCAGTTCAACGTCAACGGCTACCAGAACTCGGGCGGCAACCTCGGCACCGAGGCGACCAACACGTTCCTCACCCTTGCCTGGCACGGGGCCTGAAAGGACGGCCGTGGTTGCAGAGTGGACGTACCAGGTGCACGACCTGCTGACCAACGTGCCGGTCTGCGAGTTGCCGCTGACCGGGGTGTCGTTCAGCAAGGTGCTCAACGGCAGCGGCCAACTCCGCGGCTCGTTCCAGGTCGAGGACCGCGCCGCTCCGCGCCGGCGCGTCGCGAACGCGTACGACGCCACGATGCCGTGCAGGCGCGTGGTGTACGCGCTGAGGGACGGCGTGCCGCAGTGGGGCGGGATCATCTGGACGAGCGCCTACGACTCCCGCACCGGCAAGGTCTCGATCGGGTGCGGCGACTGGTGGTCCTACTTCGACCACCGCAAGGTGCTGCCGCTGCTGGCCTTCCCGGTGGACGTGAAGTTCGAGGTCGCCGAGCTGGCCTACACCCAGCTCGGCGTCGACCAGAACGCCATCGCGCGCAACCTGGTCGCGCTGGCCCAGTCGCACACCGGCGGCAACATCGGGATCGTGCACGACAACCCGGCCAGCACGAGCGGCATCCCCCACGACCGGACGTGGCACGGCTACGAGCTGGCGGACGTCGGCGAGGAGCTGCGCCGGCTCACGCAGGTGCTCGACGGCTCGGACATCACGTTCGACGTGTCCCCCGCCCTGGACGCGAACGGACGCCCGGTGCGGTTGATGCGGCAGGGCGACCCGTGGCTGGGCCAGCAGGGCTCGGCGTGGGTGTGGGAGACCGGCGGCAACATCGAGGCGTTCACGTGGCCGCGCGACGGCACCCGCTACGCCAAGCGGGCCTTCGGCGTGGGCAAGGGGATCGAGGACGGCACGCCGATCGCGGTCGCCGAGGACACCTCGCGCCCGGGTTGGCCGCTGATGGAGCTGGAGGCCGGCTACTCCAGCGTCGAGTCCGCCGACGTGCTCCAGGCGCACGCGGACTACGACCAGCAGGTGGCTCGCCTTCCGGTCGCCTTGCCGACGCTCACCGTGCGCGGGGACCGGTCGCCGGCGATCGGCGAGTGGGGTGTGGGCGACGACGGCCGGGTGCTCATCGAGGACGACTGGGTGCCGGACGGCATCGACACCACTATGCGGATCGTCCGCGCGGACATCACGCCCGGCGACGGCTCCGCCGACGAGCAGGTGGTGCTGACCATGGGTCCGCTGCTGGACGACGTCGCATGATCGGGGGTGCCGCGTGGGCGAGGTGAACCTCCCGACCGACCTGCTCGACCAGATCAAGGACCTGCGCCGCCAGATCTCCGAGATCCGCAAGAACGTCGGCCTCTCCAGCGCCATCCTGCGCGGCGGCGGGCTGTCCCTGCTCGACGGCGCGTTCATCAAGATGATCGACGCCAGCGGCGTCCAGCGCCTGTTCGCCGGCGGTGCCGAAAACGTGCCGCTCCCTGACGGCAGCCCTCAGCCCGTGTTCACCGTCGCGGACGCCGCAGGCGTGCAGCGGTTCGCGATCTACGACCCGTTCCCCCTGGTGGACGGCTACGTCCCGGTGGTCTGGATCTGGGACCACACCGGCCGGGTCGTGCTCACGAGCGACCGCAACGGCGGCATGGCCGAACCGTGGATCTCAGTCCCGATGTACGCCAAGGCGTTCCCTACCGCGTTCCTGGACACCTCGGGTACCGACCTGACCCTGCCGGTGTCGGCGTGCACGGGCGACGTGGTGTGGGAGGGCCGGCTCGGCAAGATCTCGCATCCGCGGATCCAGTACGACTTCGTCGGCGGCCGAGCCACGGGGGTCAGCGGATCGCCGACCTACACGTTCGTCGTGAACGGGTCCACCCTCGACACCTTCGCGACGACGACCTACGCCCCATACCTGCGTGGCCCGTTCAACATCGCCGGACTGCTGGGTCAGTCGAACATCCCGGTGCAGCTCAAGGTGAGCGCGACCGGAACGGGAAATGACCGGATCGCGTGCAACATGAACGCCGTCTGGATGCGGCAGACCTAGCTAGCGGTACTCCACGAAGTACGGGCTGTCCGGGTAGCAGCCCTGGCCGGGGCCGGAGTACCAGTTCTGGCCGTCCGGGTTGAAGCACCAGGCGGTGTCCGGGGTCCGCGACGTGGTCTGCGGCCGGGTGGTCGTCAGGGTGTTGCCGGGTTCGCCGGTCGGCTCCACCGGGTCGGCCTGCTGCTGGACCTGCTGCTGTCCCTGCTGCTGTCCCTGCTGCTGCACGGGCTGGTCGCCCTGCGTCTGGCGCTGCTGATCCTGCTGGACCGCCACCGCGGTGTCGCTCGTCGTGGTCGCGGAGGTCGAGCTGGCGGACGCCGAGCCGGTCGACGACACCGTGGCGACGACCTGGTTGACCACCGCGCCCTCGCCGGCCGGGTCGGCGGCCGGGCTGGTCGCCTTGGCCACGATGACCCAGCCGAGGCCGAGCAGGCCGATCGCCAGCACCGCGATCAGCGGGATCAGGACCTCACGACGCGCGTACCTCTGCACCTGGACCACCCCTGGGACCGGCCCGCGACTGCGGGCGCCTGCTGGTGTATCGGCAGGACAGACGCCTACCGCAACAACTCGTTGCGTGGTCTCACCCGGGCGGAGCAACGACATCACGGGCTGTCTATCGCCCATCACCCAAAGCACAACGATCAGGAGGGGTGAGTGGGTGACCTCGCAATTCTGCTCACGGCCATCGCGGCCGTCGTCGGCGCAACCGGGACCGCCGCCACCGCGATCATCACCGCCCTGCGCGCATCCCCCCGCGAACGCAAGCGAGCGGCACGCGGGGCGATCGCACGCCTCGCCGAAGCCGCCGCCGACGGGCAGATCACGAAGGAAGAACTCGACGCGGTGCTGGAGATCGACCGGGAGGAGGGTGACGAGCGGTGACCTCTGACCACGTTGACCAGACTGTCGTCCAGCCCGCCGCCGACCAGGCCGCATCCCCGCACGCCCACCGCCGGATCGTGTTGCTCGGCGCGGCCACCGGGGTGTTCCTCACCGCCGCTCTACTGCTCTTCCTGCTGCTGGACGGGCGGGCGCGGGCACGCGAGGAAACGCTGAGCCAGTCGGTGACGGCGCTCGCCCAGCAGGTGACCGCGATGGGCGGCACGCCGGTGGTGCAGCCGCCTGGCATCCCCGGACCGCAAGGAGTTCAGGGTCCGCAAGGCGTCCAGGGCGAACCGGGCTCGCCCGGCGTCACCGGTCCCCCCGGTCCGCCCGGCACTGCCGGCGAGAAGGGCGTGGACGGCACGTCGCCGCCATGCCTGGCCGAGCCCGCGCAGTGCAAGGGCGTCGACGGCCGGGCCGGGCCTCCCGGTGTGGAGGGTCAGCCCGGCAAGGACGGGCCGCCGGGTCCGGCCTGTCCTGCGGGCTATGAGGTCCGTGACGCCGTGATCACCGCACCGGACGGATCGACCTACAGGGGCACGGCGTGCGTGGACCCCGCGACCAGTTCGACGCCGAGCCCGCCCAGCTCGTCGCGCGTCGCGTCGTCGCGTGTCGCGAGAACAGGAGGTTGACGTGGTCGACTGGCTACCGGGCTTCGAGCGATGGGACCTGGGACTCCCGGGCGTCGCGTTCGACGAGCCCGACGACCCGAAGGCGCTGCTGCACTCCACGGAGGGCAGCTCGGTCGAGGGTGCCGTGGACGCGTACCGGCCGTACCCGCCGCACCTCATCGTGGACCCGTTCCGGCGCAGGAAGTTCCAGCACATCCCGCTGACGCGCGGCGCGTACGCGTTGTGGAACGAGGACGCGGACGACTCGCGCTGCTACCAGGTGGAGATCGTCGGGTTCGCGGCGCAGTCGCATACCTGGCCGGACGAGGTGTTGCGGTGGCTCGGCGAGGAGCTGGCCCGGCCGCTGCACGAGTACGCGGGCGTCCCGTACGTGGTGGTGCCGCAGGGTTTCCGGCGCGACGGCGAGATGCCGTACGAGCTGGCCTCCGTGAACAGCCCGCTGCGGCTGTCGCAGTCCGGACTGGACTCGTTCTCGGGGTTCCTCGGCCACCAGCACGTGCCGGGCGACGACCACTGGGACCCGGGCGGCCTCCGGGTGGACAAGATCCTCGACTACGCGCGCGGCGGTAGCGCCGCGCGAGGAAGGCAGGGCGGCGACATGGCGACCCTGATCAGGGACAGGGACAACGGCCGCTGGTACGAGCAGCACGGGCCGTACGTCACCGGGATCGACGCGAAGATCGCGACGGACACGATCGCGGACCCGCGCAACTCGGTGTGCGTGATGTGGCTGCCGCACACCGAGGTCATGGACCGCATCACCAAGTCCGAGGCCGCGCTGGACGCCGGGCGCGAGGCGAAGAAGGCGACCGTGCTGCTCGGCGAGTTGGTGGGCGCGGTCAAGGGGCTGCGGCTCGGCGGGGTGGACACGGCGGCGCTGGCCGCCGACCTCGGCGGCCGGCTCGCCACCAGTCTCCCGGCCGCCGTGGTCGACGAGTTCAAGAAGGCAGGCAACTGATGCTCGACACCGTCAACCTGCTCGGCGTCATCGCCGCAGTGCTCATCCCCGTGCTCAACGGCTTGCTGACCAAGCAACGGGAGAGCAAGCTGCGCGCCGTGCTCCAGTTGGTGCTGAACGCGGCGGCCGGGTTCGTCGCGGAGTGGATCGACGCGGCGACCTCCGGGACCGCCTACGACGTGAAGGCCGCCGCCGTGACCGCCGGGCTCGCCCTGGTGGTGGCGATCGCGACCGAGGCCGGCATCTACGCGCCGCTGGGCGTGAGCGCCTGGGCGAAGCGCACGGGCCGCAAGGACGACTACGGTCTGGCGGCCTGACCAACACCGTGCAGTGATCGAGATGCCCCCGTGCCCGCTCCCTCGTGGAGCTGGGTGCGGGGGCTTCCGTCGTGCGCCGATGTGGTGAGCGGGCTCAGCCGTTGGTGATAATCCGTTGCGGCACAGCGCATCACGACTACTGTGGGCGTCGCACTCCCGGTGCGCAGACGAGGGTTACTTCCACTTCTAATGGGCGGGTTGCGGGTTCGAGTCCCGCCAGCGGCTCCGGTCGCTGTAGCTCAACTGGCAGAGCAGCTACGTCACCCTCGCCGTCTTGATCTCGGGAGCCACAACTTCACACGATGCCCGGTGCGCAGGCCAGGGTTACTTCTTGCTGAAAACAAGGAAACGCGGGTTCGAATCCCGCCGCCGACCGACGGTCGGTGTCGTCCAGCGGCCCAGGACAACCGTTTCCCTTGCCGTCTTGATCTCGGGCATCGTGTGGGGCTGTAGCGCTCCCTCCACATTGGAGGTTGAGCCAGATGGCCAAGTTCAACGCCGCCGCGACCACGCGGCCGTCCGCGCGCAGCCCGGTCGCCACCGAGCGCACACCGTCCGGCCGCACCTTCGAGGGCGGTCCCGGTTACGCGCGGGACACCAAGTCCGAGCTGTTCCTCCTGGCCGTCGCGAACATGGGCGGCCAGGAGGAGACGTTCTACGAGTCCGGCGAGCGGCGCGACAGCCGTTTCGCCGAGCTGGTGCGCGCCGCCGCGCTCGCCGATCCGGAGTGGACCGCGCGGCTGCTGGGCTGGCTGCGGGACGGCGCGAACATGCGCACCGCCTCGCTGGTCGGCGCGGCCGAGTACGTGCGCGCCCGCCTGGACGCCGAGCGCGCCGACGTGGTCTCGCACGCGCCGATCTCCAGCCGCGCGGTCGTGGCCAGCGTGCTGCGGCGCGCCGACGAGCCGGGCGAGCTGCTGGCCTACTGGACGTCCCGGTACGGGCGGGCGATCCCGAAGCCGGTCAAGCGCGGTGTCGCGGACGCGGTGCGCCGGCTGTACGACGAGCGGTCGCTGCTGAAGTGGGACTCGGATTCCCGGGGGTTCCGGTTCGGCGACGTGCTGGACCTGACCCACCCGACGCCGCGCGAGCCGTGGCAGGGCGAGCTGTTCCGCCACGCGATCGACCGACGCCACAACCGCGACGCGGAGATCCCGGGCGGACTGAGGGTGCTCTCGTCGCGGGCGGGTCTCACGTCGTGGCCGTCCGCCCAGCGGCGTGACCTGTTCAGGGGCGGTCGCGGTGCAGGCGACGTGCTGTGGTCGGCGGGCATGACGTGGGAGGCGGTCGCGGGCTGGTTGCAGGGCCCGATGACCGCGCGGGTGTGGGAGGCGCTGATCCCGTCCATGGGCTACATGGCGCTGCTCCGCAACCTGCGGAACTTCGACGAGGCGGGCATCTCGGACGAGGTGGCCGAGCAGGTCGCCGAGCGCCTGTCCGACCCGGGCCAGGTGGCGCGCTCGCGGCAGTTCCCGTTCCGGTTCCTGTCCGCCTACGAGGCCGCGCCGAGCCTGCGGTGGGGTCACGCCCTGGACAAGGCGCTCCAGGCGTCGCTGTCCAACCTGCCCGCCCTGCCGGGCCGGTCGCTGGTCCTGATCGACACCTCGGCGTCGATGACCCACAGCACGATCTCGGCGCGCTCCACCGTCACCCCGGCCAAGGCGGCGGCGGTGTTCGGCGTGGCGCTCGGCGCGAAGGGCGAGCAGGTCGACGTGCACGGGTTCGCCGACCGCGAGTTCCGGCACCCGATCGCGCGCGGCGGCTCGGTGATCCGCGAGGTCGACCGGTTCCTGCGCCGGATCGGCGAGGTGGGGCACGGCACGGACATCGTCGGCGCGGTGCGTCGCTGCTACGACGGGCACGACCGGGTGTTCATCGTCTCGGACATGCAGACCATGTCCGGGCGGGGGGCGGGCGTCGACCGGCTGGTGCCCGCGCACGTGCCGGTCTACGGGTTCAACCTCGGCGGGTACGAGCACGCCGCGTTCGCCACCGGGTCGGGCAACCGGCACGAGTTCGGCGGGCTGACCGACGCGACGTTCCGGGCGGTGCCGCTGCTGGAGGCCGGCCACGACGCCGCCTGGCCGTTCTGACCACCACGCACAAGAGCCCGCCGCCCCGGAAAGGGGGTGGCGGGCTCTTGTGCGTTCGCCGGGCGGGGTCAGCGCGGGTTGCAGGTGTAGCAGTCGGTGTAGAGGAGGTCGTGGTCGCGGCACAGGACATCGCCGTTGCTCTCCAGGTAGCCGTCTGCCGGCACCGGCGGGCCGGGGTCGACCGCGTGCGCGGGCGTCGTCTCGTCGGTCATCTCGTGATCCTCCTGGGTGGTCGGCCTCGTCGTCACGACGTGGGGTCGATGTGGATGTGCCGGTGCTCCACGGTCACCAGGACCCGCATCCGGCGCAGCTCCTCGGCCAGCCGGAGTGCCAGCACCGGGCCGCGGTGCCGGCCCCGGCTGCTGCCGAACGCGATGACGCAGGACTCGCCCGGCGGGACGGTGCGGAACCAGGTCCCAGCGACGCGGAGGGTGTCGATCGCGCCCCGCGCGCCGAGCACCGCGGCCTGGACGCCGGAAGCGTGGCCGTCGTCGCCGAGCAGGCCGGTCGCGAACGCCACGTCGGCGAGCCGGCGGACGTCGAACGTCAGGTCCGCGCGCGGCGGCTGGCCGCCCTCCAGGAGGTCGTAGCCGAACGAAGTCACCGTGTGCACGGGCCAGGGCATCAGTCTGCGTCTCCTGTGCTGCTCGTGGTGGTCGGGGGTGCCTCTCCGGGGGAGATGGAGATCGGAGAGGCACCCGCCCTGCCTGGCCCGACATCGCGCACGGACGGGCCAGGAGTCTGATCGACGTCGACGACGAACACGTCGACGTCGGGCGGTCGCAGATCGAGGAGTTCGGCGACGATGTCGACGAGCGGGCCGGCGCGCTGCCACTCCGGGACGGTGGTGGTCACGGTGTCCGAGTCGTCCTCGACCACCAGCTCCCGCCGGGCCAGCGCCATCCGGGTGCCGATAAGGTGCAGGTGGTCGACGTAGGGCGTGCCGGCCCAGATCCGCTGGGCGATCAGGCCCACCACGTCCTCGCCGATCCCGTCGTACACCACGTGCCACACCACCCACGTGCCCTGCGCCCGCAGCTCGCGCAACCGGTACGGGTCGCCGCCGGGCAGGGTCGGATCGAGTTCGCCGGTCATCACGCCCGCCACCGGGCGGGGTGCGGCGGGACCACCTCGGGGGGAGGCGGTGGCCCCGCCGCGTGCCGCGCCCTCGGGGGGTGAGGCGCGGCGTCTGGTGCCCGGCCGCCACCGCGACGGAGTCGTGCGGCGGTGGCGGCCGGGGATCGTGGCCCGGCGGGGCGGGTGTGGGCCCACCCCGCCGGGTACAGCGCGGCCGGCGGGAGCGCCGACCTGTCCTCGGCTGCACCGCCGCCCGCCGCGCATGTCCGGCCGCGATCGAGCACGGCCGGGTGCCTGAGGTGTCGGTAGCCCGCCGGGCGCGAGGACGGCTGACGCAGCCCGCGCACCACCCACGGGGCACCGACCAGGAGCGCCGCCAGCACGCCCACCACGACGTCCATCACCGGCGGCCGGTCATGAGGCCGCGGCCGAACTCCAGGGCCGCGATCAGTCGTTGGAGTTCGTCCAGGTTGTAGCGCCCGGCCGGCGGCGGGGTGATCAGGCAGAGGTCTCCGGTGGTGATGTCGAGGGTCACCGTGGTGATCGCGTCGCGTCCGATGCCGTTTCGGCACTGGATGTCCTCGCTGTAGGGCTGGGGCATGTGGATCTCCAGGCAGGGCGGATAGGCTGAGCTGTGCTGCAAGGTGCTGCGCAGCACTAGCATGTGCTGCGCAGCACTCTGGTGCAATGCCCCGATCGGGCGTTCCGTGCCCGTCTGATCACCCGCTTATGCTGTGCCGCATGGTCCGCAGCACCGGCAAGGCCACCGCTCTCGGCGCGCGTCTCCGCGCCACCCGCGAGGCGCAGGACGTCAGCCAGCGCGCGCTCGACAAGCTGCTGCGCTGGGGAACCGGCACGACGAGTCGGATCGAGACCGGCGAGCGCCCACCCGACACGGAGACCGTCGCGACGATCCTCGACGCGCTGGGCATCGCGGATCCGGAGCGCGCCGAGATCCTGGAGCTGGCGCAGGACTCCGGGTCGGGCTCGACCTGGTACGCGACGACCCTGCCCGAGCAGGCCGCCCAGATGGCCGCGCTGCTCGAACTCGAACAGCGCGCCGATCGCGCCTACGAAATCTCACCGCTGATCGTGCCCGGCGTTTTCCAGACTCGCGCCTACACCCGCGCGATCATGCACGCAACGAAGGTGCCCAGTCACGAGGTCGAACCCAAGGTCTCGATGCGGATGGGACGCCGCGACATCCTCACCCGCAAGAATCCCGTCACCATGACGGCGATCATCGGCGAGCGGGTCCTGCGCGACCGAATCGGCGGCGCGGCGGTGATGGCGGAACAGCTCGATCATCTTGCCGCCGTGTCGAGGCTGGACAATGTCGATCTCCGAGTTCTGCCCGATGGCATCGGCTGGACGCCAGCGCACATCGGGGCTTTCTATCTGCTTGAGTTGTCGGGCACCTCTCTCGTCCACATCGAGCTGAAGGGTTCGGCGATTTTCCTGGAGGACAAGGAGGATGTCGCGGCCTACCGGATGGCCGTGGATGAAGTGCTGAGTGTCGCGATGAGCGCGGTCCTGTCCACCGAACTCATCGCGCACGCAGCCGATGAAATCAGAGGATCAGATGAGCGTGACAGCATGGCGGAAGAGCAGTCGCAGTAACGAAACAAACTGTGTCCAGGTCCGACGCGACCTGGGCGCGGTCCGCGACTCCAAGCACCCCGGGCCGGAACTGACGTTCCGACCCGCGGTGTTGAAGATGTTCGTGCGGGCCGTGCAGGCCGGCTGAGCCGGAGCACCAGGAGGCCGCGCCCAGAGCTGCTGGGCGCGGCCTCCGTGCGTCAGTGTGCCGGCGGCCGTACCGCCGTGGAGGCGGTACGGCCGGTACAGATCCGGTACAGGACAGCCGTCAAAACGCAGGACACAGAGGACACCGAGGACAGGCGTCTGCGCAGCTAGACGGCAACAGTGAGTCATCGGCCCAGGGTGGGATCGCGCAGCCGCTATTCCCAGAGGAAGTCGACGCCGGCGAGCGAGGAGTCCAGCCCTTCGAAGTAGGCGCACGCGAAGCCGTTCGGCGCGCACAGCAAGGTCTCGCTGACCGTGGGCGCCAGGCCCTCGTGCGCCCGCTCCACCCTGGTGCAGCGCACCGGCAGCATCGACGGGTCGAAGTAGAGCCGGATCAGGTAGTTCTGCATCCGGCCGCGGATCACCCGGTAGAACGTCGGCGCGCGCACCGGGGTGCTGAACGCCAGGAAGAAGCTGAAGATGTGCACGTCGCCCTCGGTGAGCTTGCGGTCGAACAGGACCTCGAACACCATCCCCGCCGAGGTCGACTGCTTGCGCACCCGGCCGATCCGGCACCCGTCGCCCGCCATCACCCGGGCCGACTCGATGTCGGCGTCCGGCTCGCTCTGGTGGGTGACCACGAAGCCGTCCGGCCCGGACCGCCGGGCGCGCACCGCCATCGTCGAGGAGATCTCGGCGATCTCGCCGGCCGCGGTCAGCCGGACGTCGTCGAACACGGTGGCGACGTCGAGGTCGGCGTTGCACGGGCTGCCGGAGACGCCGTCGAACTCGGCGAGCAGCGCGCCGGTGCCCGCCCAGCTCTCGGTGAGGTCCGGGATCGTCGGCACCCGGTGGTCGAGGTCGGGCCCGCGCTGGTGCGGCCCGATCAGCACGACGAGGCTGTCCTCGGGCAGCTGGAGCACGCGTTCGAGCGCCCGCACGACGTCCAGCGCGCGCGGCACGGTGGGGTGCCGCAGGCCGCGCTGCCAGTAGCTCAGCGTCGACTGGGCGATGGTGATGTCCTGGGATCTGAGGTGGGCCCGCAGCCGGGACAGGGACAGTCCGCGCCGGCGGATCGCCGTCGCCAGTGCACGGTCGAACGGCCCGTAGCGCAACGCCTGGGCGAGATCGCCCGGCGGGACGGGAGCCGATTGGGCGCCTGCGAGCACTTGAACCTCGTGACTCATGTGCGTTACCTCGCGCTGCCGCGTCGTCGCAGCCTGGATACCAGGCCCTACGCACTGTAAGCACGTGCGGGGTGCGCGACCACCTACCAAAGTCGGGTGCGACCCAGTGGGATGTTGACCGTGGGATCTCGACCGCGAAAACTGTGTGCGCGGCCGAATCCGAGTCCACCTCGCGGATAGTTGCGGTGCCGTGCAACAGTTTGTCCGTTATGACTGATACGCACCCGATCTGCTGTCCACTGTGGACAGATGACGCCGCTCCGGTTCCCGGACGGCCGACAGCCCTTGTGCTTCTTCAGTTTTAACAGGTTGGCGCCGGACTGGACGGCCTTCGACGTCGCCGCCAACCACGCGGACACTCCACAGCGGACGGCCGACGACAATCGGCCGCCCGCACCCTTGACCGTCCACTTCGGACGGTGCTGCGCGCTCTTCGGGCGGGGTCACGGAGGGTCGCGGCACCTCGCCCGACCCGGGTCCACGGCGGGCCGCTCGGGACCGGCCGCAGCCGCGACAGCCCGTTGACGTCCGAAACGCCCGTTATGCACTTGGTGAGGCGCTGATCCCGGGGGAACCGGAGGCGGGGTCCGCACGTCGACTCGGAACGGGACCACCGGCGTGCGCGAGGGAGTCATGGAAGAGTCGTTCGGCCACTACGTGATCGGCGAGCTGCTCGGACGCGGCGGCATGGGCGAGGTGCACCGCGCCCACGACACCGCGCACGACCGGGTCGTGGCGTTGAAACGGCTGTCCCCCGCGCTGGACGACGAGGAGTACCGGGCCCGGTTCCGCCGCGAGGCCCGGATCGTGGCGCGGCTGCGCGAACCGCACGTCATCCCGATCCACGCGTACGGCGAGATCGACGGCCGGCTCTACCTCGACATGCGGCTGGTCGAGGGCCAGGACCTCGGCGAACTCACCTCGGCCGGGCCGCTGCCGGTGGACCGCGCGGTGCGGATCGTCGCCCAGGTGGCGGGCGCGCTCGACGCCGCGCACGCGGACGGGGTCGTGCACCGCGACGTGAAGCCGTCGAACGTCCTGGTCACGCCGGAGGACTTCGCGTACCTGGTCGACTTCGGCATCGCCCGCGACCTGCTGCCCGGCGGAGCGGACGCGACGGCGTCCGGCGTGCTGGTGGGCACCCTGGACTACATGGCCCCCGAGCGGTTCGGGAACGGCGGCGTGGACGGGCGGGCCGACGTGTACGCGCTGGCGTGCGTGCTGTACGCCTGCGTCACCGGGCAGCGGCCGTTCGCGGCGGACGGCGTGGCCGCCCAGATCTGGGCCCACCTGCACAACGCGCCGCCCTCCGCCACGCGGCTCAACCCGGCGGTGCCGTCCGCTGTGGACGAGGTGATCCGCCGGGGCATGGCGAAGGACCCGGCGGACCGCCACCAGACGGCGGGCGCGTTCGCCTCGGCCGCCGCAGCCGCCCTGACCTCCGCCCACCTGCCCGGACGGCCCGTCCGACCGTCCACACCGGCCACCTCGACGTCCGGACCCACCGGCACGCGCGGCGTGCCGTCGCACCCCGGCCCTCCCCGCCACTCCGGACCGTCGCCCGTTCCCCCGGGGCCTCGGCGACCGGGACCGCAGTCCGGGCCGCACGTGTCACCCGTCCGGTCCGGACCGGACGTCGGGGCTTGCGCGCCGCCGTCCGCCGGACGCCGCGCGCGGGTGCCGTTGATCGCCGGTGCGGTGGCGTTGGTGCTGGTCGTGGGCTTGATCGTGTGGTCGGCGAGGTACTGGTCGACCGACGACCAGGCCACCTCGACGTCCACCACCCCCACGTCGACCACCGCCAAGACCACCACCCGGCCGACGACCACCGCGCAGCAGACCACGACCACGACGACCACGCCGCAGGTCAGCGCGGACGAGGTGGCGCTGCGCCGGCGGCTGCCCGAGGTCTACCGGGACAACCCGTCCTGTGTGGCCAGTCCCGAACGGGGCGCGGGGGCGACCGCGAGCGTCGTGTGCACGGCGGCGAACTCGGCGCACCGCCTGTTCCCCCCGCCACAACGCGCGGTGTTCCACCTGTTCACCGACCGCGCCGCGCAGGACGCGTTCTTCCAGGGGGTCGTCCAGGCGAACGGCATCCCGCGCGACGACGACTGGGGCGGCTGCCGTCCCAAGACCCAGCCGGCGCACTACGCGCTGTACTACCGGGACACCAGCGGCCCGCTGGACGGCGAGTTCACCACGTGCTTCGTGAAGGACGGTGTGGGCCAGGTGTGGTGGGTGGACACCCGGACGTCCACTGTGGGTGGTCTGCTGTCCACCGCCGCGACAGGTCCGGACGAACTGGACAAACTCGGTTACTGGTGGAACAGCATGATCTTGGTCGCCATGGGCTGACCGGAACGGCGTCCGGGAGCTTAGGCTCGGGGTCCGCAGGCACTCACCCCCAGCCCAGGAAGGCCGGCACATGACCTCCTTCGAGCCGCGCAGCGATGTGGACCTGAACGTGCCGTCCGCCGCCCGCGCGTACGACTACTTCCTCGGCGGCGCGCACAACTTCGCGGTCGACCGGGCGTTCGCCGACCAGGTGCTCCAGATCGCGCCGTCGGTGCCCGCCGTCACGCTGCTCAACCGGGCGTTCCTGCGCCGGGTCGTGCGGTACTGCCTCGACCAGGGCATCCGCCAGTTCCTCGACCTCGGGTCGGGCATCCCGACGGTCGGCAACGTGCACGAGATCGCCCAGCAGGTCGACCCGGCGGCGCGGGTGGTCTACGTGGACTACGAGCCGGTCGCCTACGCGCACGCCAAGCAGCTGCTGTCCGGCAACCCGTTCGCCGCGATCATCCAGGCCGACATCCGCGAGCCCCAGCAGATCCTGGACCACCCGGAGACCCGGCGGCTGATCGACTTCTCCGAGCCGGTCGCGGTGCTGATGGTCGGGGTGCTGCTGTTCATCTCCGACGACGACCGGCCCGGCGACCTGGTCGCGACCTACCGGGAGCGGCTCGCGCCGGGCAGCCTGGTGGCCATCTCGCACATCGCGAGCGAACTCGCGCCGACGGAGTTGCAGGCGGAGGTCGCGCGGCTGGTCGAGGCGTACGCGGCGGCCGACGAGTACGTGCACGTCCGCACCCACGAGCAGATCCTGGCCTGGTTCGACGGCCTGACCCTGGTCGAACCGGGTCTGGTGTGCCTGCCCGACTGGACCACCGACGGCCGGGTCGAGGACGGCGACAACCCCGCCCGCCCGCTGGGCTACGGGGGCGTCGGCCTGGTCGGCTGAACCCCGCGCCGCGTCGACCGACGAACGGCGCGGACGCCCCCGGCCCGCGCCGGGGACGTCCGCGCCGCTTCGAGGCCCGGACCGGTGCCGCACTCCCGCACCGGCCTGGTCAGAGCCCGCGGCCGCGGCCTACAGCCGCTGCCAGAGGGACGCCACGTTCGGCGGCTCCCACCCGGCCAGCGAGGTGTGGGCCTGGATGCAGCGGTACGACGACCCGCCGTAGGTCACCTGCGAGCCGGCCGGGTACGTGACGCCGGCCGCCCACGGACCCGTTACGGGCGGGGTGGTGGTGGTCGTCGTGGTCGGCTCCGTGGTGGTGGTCGTGGTCGTCGTCGGGGTGGTCGTCGGGCCGGGGCCACCGGGGCCGACCTGGAGGTCGACGCAGTTGTAGAACGCCATCGCCGTGTCGGCGATGTTCCAGATGGCCAGCAGCTTGATCCGGCCGGTGCGACCGCCCAGGCTCACCGCGTGCTGGACCGTGCGGCCCGGCTGGCGGCCGTGGTCGTTGAACTCGGCGATCTTGCTGCCGCCGACCCAGTACTGCCACGTGGTGGTGGCGTGGTTGGCCGTGATCAGCCAGTTGAACGTGACGTTGTCGCTGACCTGGGCGGCGGGCCACGCCTTGCGGTCGTCGTTGAGCGGCGCCCAGCGGGCGTCGCCGCCGTGGCAGTTCTGCTGCCCCTTCGGGCCTTCCACGCTCGGCGGCTCGTAGATGATGTCGCCGCAGTTGGAGACCTTGCCCGCGGCGCAGTTCGCCTGCCGGCTGGGCGGCGAGGTGATGTAGCCGTGCGCGTTGGCCTGTCCCGCCGACACCACGACGATGAACGGGGCGATGCCCACGCCGGCGAGTACCGCCGCGAGCTTCCGTTTCAGACTCATTGTCCAGCTCCTTCGGAGGAACCCCGAGGGGGGGTTTCCCTGGGCAGGGTCCAAATCCGCGGCGACCGGATCAGCCGGCCGCGCCCGCCCGCGAGAGGGCGGCCACCACCGGCAAGTGGTCTAGACCATAGACGTGAAAGTCGTCCGGGTCAAGATTGCGACCCCACTGGTCCGACCGGCTCACAACCCCCTGTTCCACGCGGCTGAGCAGGGATTACGTGGTTCGGGGTCGGTCTCGGGGGCAGGTGGACCTGTGCACCGCGACCACGGTCCAGGGTGCCGGCTCGGCGGGGCCGGCGGCAGCACCGGTCGCGCGTTAACAGGCGTGTCTTCTTAACCGCGACGGCCGCTCGGCCCACGCCGGCGCGCCCGGTGCGGCCGTTCGGCCCCGCTGCGCGACCACGAAGCCGGCGACCGGATGTCGTGTAACGCACCCCCGGTGGGAGTAGATCACCCGGATGACCGACTCCGCCGACGCGTCAGGAACAGGAAAAGCCTTGCCTCCGTTGGAAGTCAGCACCGGAACCTTCTACCCCGCGCGATTCGACCGCTACGCCGAGGACGGCCAGGTGGGCGCGAAGGTCTCGCTGGAGTACCAGCCCTCGACCTTCAAGATCAAGGACAAGTTCCCCGACTACCAGCCCGGCACGCGCGCCGAGTTCCACCTGCTCCAGATCGCGCGCGAGATCCGGCAGCAGGGCCAGAACGCCGGGGTGCAGCCGGTGCAGGGCAACATCGGCTACGCCGAGCGGTGCGTCCCGGCGAACCTGCCGCAGGCCGGGTGGGCGCTCGACGTCGACCTGATCACCAAGAAGCCGGTGTCGACCTCGTTCAGGAAGATCGCCGCCGCGCGCAAGGCCGAACTCGCCAACCCGGTGCACCACGTGGCCGACTACCAGGCGCAGCAGGCCGTCGACAACACGCTGGTCGACGGCCCGGTGCCGAACACCGGGGTGCTGGCGAGCCTGGACTACCGGTACTCGCAGCAGCGGCTGACCGAGACCATCCCGCTGTTCACCGTGCAGGAGGAGCAGACCGGCGGCAACGCCCTGTACTTCACCGACTGGAAGGGCGGTGGCTCCAAGCAGACCCGGGCCACGCTGCGGGACAACCCGAACGTCCCGATCAACTCCGACCTGCTCGGCATGGACTTCCAGACCGCCGTGCTGCTCCAGTACCAGGCGACCACCGGCCAGGTGAAGAACAAGTACGTCCTGGTGGTCGGCTGGGGGTGGTCGCGGGAGTCCGGCAAGAGCCTCGTCACGCTGCGCGAGCCCGCCACGCTGACCGACCGGACCGGGCTCACCCCGGAGTTCCTGGCGGCCCGCACCCAGTGGAACGGCCTCACCGTCAACGACCCGGCCAACCCGAACGCCGGTGCACGGCCGGTGATCCAGATGCCGGACCACGACGCCTGACCGACACCGGTGGGCGGGCTACAGCGAGCACCAGCAGTAGAGCCGCCCACCTCCGTCGCGGGCCTCGCGCGCCACCGCGACCAACCCCGCCACGACCTCCCTCAGGTCCTCGGCGGACGTGCCCTCCCACTCCTCGGTGGCCGCCCACCGCGCGGCCACCTCCGCCACCGCCGAGTCCGGCACGCCCGCCACCGCGTCCCGGGCCCGCGCACCCAGCTCGTACACCCACGACTCCCCGTCGGCGTCCAGGCCCTCGGCCGGCCACACCACCGCCTCCCCGGCGAGGTCCGGGTCCCATTCCACGCCCAGGGCGACGGCGACGAGCCCGCCGAACCCGACGACCGGCTCGACCCCCTTGAGCTCGAACCCGTCGAAGACCGCGCCCTCCCCCACCACCGGGCCGCCGCCGCCCTGTTCCATGGCGCGCACCACGGTCTCGGCGTCGGGCGCGTGGAAGTAGTCGGTCAGCAAGCCCATCGTGTCCTCCGGCGTGGTCGGGTCCGACCGCAGTAGATCAGACCGCGCCGACGAACCGGACGGCGCGGCGTGATCCCCGTCGCCCCCTCCACTGTGGACGGCGGCGCGGCGGCGCGTGGGAGACTTGCCGCCATGCGCACCATCCACCTCATCGGCATCGGCGCCGGAGACCCCGGGCACATCACCGTCCAGGCCGTCGAGCGGCTCAACGAGGTCGACGTGTTCTTCCTGCTGGACAAGGGAGAGGCGAAGCAGGACCTGGTCGACGCCCGGCTGGCCGTCCTGGAGCGCCACGTCGCGGAGCCCGGCTACCGGGTGGTCCGCGCGGTGGACGTGGACCGCGACCGGACCCCGGCGGACTACCGGGGGACGGTGGCCGAGTGGCACGGGCGGCGGGCCGACCTGTACGAGGGGCTGTTCCGCGACGAGCTGGCGGACGGGCAGGTCGGCGCGATCCTGTGCTGGGGCGACCCGACGCTGTACGACAACACCATCGCGGTGGTCGAGCAGGTGCGCGGGCGCGGCCGGGTGGAGTTCGACTACACCGTCGTGCCGGGCGTCAGCAGCGTGTCCGCGCTGGTCGCCGCGCACCGGACGAGCCTGAACCGGATCGGCCGGCCGGTGCTGATCACGACCGGGCGCAGGCTGGCGGCCGACGGGTTCCCGGACGACGTGGACGACGTCGTGGTCATGCTCGACGCGCACTGCGCGTTCACCGGCCTGGACGACCCCGACCTGGACATCTACTGGGGCGCGTACCTGGGCACCCCGGACCAGCTCACCGTCGCCGGTCCGCTGGCCGAGGTCGCCGAGCGCATCCCGCCGCTGCGCGACGAGGCCCGCGAGCGCAAGGGCTGGATCATGGACACCTACCTCCTGCGCCGCCGCGAGCGCTGACCCGCGCGCGACCGGCGGCGCGCGGTCGACCGGTAGCGCCTGCGCTACCCGCGGCCGGTCGTCTGCGGGATTCTGGCCGCCCGGCGGCGTCCATAACGTTCTCGGCAAGACCTGACCAAGGTCTTCAACCGAGGAGGAACGTCCCGTGGTTTCGAACAACGGCAGGGTCGGAGCGGCTGTGGTCACCGCCGCGCTGCTCACCGGACTCGTCGGCACCAGCGCGGTAGGGGCCGCACATGCCGCGCCCGCGCGCCCTTCGCTGCGCCAGGCCGTCGACGAACTCGTCACGACCGGCATCGCCGGGGTGCAGTTGCGCGTGCACGACCGCAGAGGGGGCTGGACCGGCAACGCGGGCGTGCGCGAGCTGGGCGGGTCCGACGAGCCGTCGACCACCGGCCGGTTCCGCGCCGGCAGCACCACCAAGGCGTTCGTGGCCACCGTCGTCCTGCAACTGGTCGGCGAGGGCAGGGTGAAGCTGGACGAGCCGGTGGCCGGCCGCCTGCCCCAGTTCGGCCTGGACCGGCGGATCACCGTCCGGATGCTGTTGCAGCACACCAGCGGCTTGTTCAGCTACACCGGCGCGGCGCGTCCGGACGGCACCATCGAGACCGGCATCCCCGCGTTCGGCAAGGAGTGGGCCGAGGACCGCTTCCGCACCTACCGGGCCGACGAGCTGGTCCGGTTCGCGCTGACCAAGCCCGTCCTGTTCGCGCCGGGCGAGAAGTTCTCCTACTCCAACACCAACTACCTGCTGGCCGGGCTGCTCATCGAGAAGGTGACCGGCACGCCGTACGCGAGCCAGGTCGACCGGCGGATCCTCAAGCCGCTCGGGCTGCGCGACACCAGCCTGCCCGGCACCCGGGCCGTGATCCCCGGCCGCAACGCCCACGGCTACCACAGCTACCGGGACGGCGGCCGGCTCAAGACGGTCGACGTGACCCGGCAGAACCCGTCGTGGGCCGGGGCCGCCGGCGAGATCGTCTCCACCACGGCCGACCTCGACCGCTTCCTGGGCGCGCTGCTGGGCGGGCAGCTGCTCCCGCCGCACCTGCTGGCCGAGATGCGCACCACGCGGCCGACGGCCGGCAAGGACGGCTACGGCCTCGGCCTGGAGGTGCACGAGTTCGCGCCGGGCTGCTTCGGCGTCGGCCACACCGGCGGCGTCCAGGGCTTCACCACCTACATGTACAGCTCGCTGGACGGCGCGAAGCGCATCGCGATGTCGGAGAACCACGGCGTGTACGAGTTCGTCGACCCGGCGGCCAACCAGAAGATCAAGGACGCCGAGTACAAGGTCGTCGCGGCGGCCCTGTGCGGCTGAGGTGACGCGGTGGGGCCGGGCGCCCGGCCCCACCCGGTCACTGCGCCGGGCTCTCCTCGTGGCGGGTGAGCAGGGCGCGCAGGGCGGCCATCTCGTTGGTCAGGGCGGTCCGCCCCGGGCCGGTGATGCTCACCCAGGTCTTGGGCCGGCGGCCGTCGTAGCCCTTGTCCACCCGCACCAGACCCGCCTCTTCCAGGACGGTGATGTGCCGCGACAGGTTCCCCGCCGTCAGGTCCAGGGTGGACCGCAGGTAGCCGAACTCGACCCGCTTGGCCTCGGCCGCGATGGTCAGGATGCCGAGCCGGTGGCGCTGGTGGACGACGTCGTCCAGCCCGGTGGTCGGGTGCGGTCCGCTCACCCCGCCCGCCCGGTCCCGGTCGTCCGCCACTGGCCGATCAGCGCCACCACTCCCCCGATGACCAGCACCGCCCCGGGCAGCACCAGGTCCTTGCCGTTGAACAGGAGGTTGGTCTCCTTCGGGCCGATCTCCCAGCCCAGCCGGTAGAAGATCGTACCCATGTAGGAGATGTTCGCCAGCAGCGTGACCCCGGTGAAGGCGACCGCCACCGCCGTGCACCACCAGCTGCGCTCCAGCAGCGCGAGGGTCAGCAGCCCGATGGCGATCAGCATCAGGCCGCCGGTCTTGTCGATCGTGGCCGCCGCCAGCGTGGCGACCGCCGGCACGGTCAGCGCCACGCCGAGGCCGACCAGCACGCGCCGGCGGCGCGACGGCGGGCCCTCGGCCTTCGCCAGGCGCATCGCCACGACCACCGCGCCGAGCGAGACCAGCACCAGCGCGAGGCTCCCGAACCGCTGGTACCAGTGGCCCAGCCGGATCGACGGACCGGTCACCGCGCTGATCAGCGGCACCAGCAGCAGCACGGCCAGCCCGCCCAGCGTGACCTGGGCGTAGGTCCGGGTCGAGGTCTCCACCCCGACCCGGGAGGCCCGCCACCGATACCACCACACGGTGGCCAGGAAGCCGAGGACCAGGACGCACAGCCAGTACAGCCCGAGCACCAGCGGGTGGGCGACCCCGCCGATGAACCCGCCGTTGAACACCCGGAGCGGGTCGACCCGGCCGAGGCCGGGCACGTCGAACGCCGTGTTCGGCGTCTGGTACCCGCAGCCGCGCAGCCGCCCGTCCGGGTAGTACTCGCACCGGGTGGCCGGCGAGTTCTGCCAGTCGAACGGCCGCAGCAGCGGGATCGCGCCGAGCGTGAGCAGCCCGAACAGGACCAACGGGAACCAGTAGCCCCGTCGCGCCCGCCTGGTCCGCTTGCGCAGGCTGCTCATCTCGTCGATCAGACCGGCGGTCGCCGCGTCGGACATCGTGCACTCCCCCATGACCTCTGTTGTGCAGACAGGTTTGCATTACAAACCTGATGAGGTCAAGGGGCCCGGACCGGTCGGGTCACGTGTACCAGGTGGGCTCCGGGATCTCGCCCAGCAACGCGTACCGGCCCACCTCGGCCCGCTTGTGCGCCGCCGGGTCGTGCAGGCTGTGCGTGCGGATGTTGCGCCAGAAGATGTCCAGCCCCACGTGGTTCGCGGTGGCCCGCGCCCCGGTCACCTCGAAGATCCGGTTGCCGACCTCCAGCCCGGTGGCGATCGCCCGCTCCTTGGCCGCCGCGACGACCACCGCCGCCTCGCCGCGCTCGCGCCCGGTGACCTCGTCCGGGTGGGCGTTGATCGCCTCGATCAGCCCGGCGGCGCGCTCGGCCAGCGCCTCGGCCGCCCACAGCTTGGCCTGGAGGTCGCCGTAGGTCTCCAGGACGTGGAACTCCTCGACCGACGCGCCCTTCACGTCGACCGCGTACGGCCACGGCCGGGTGGTGTCGCGGGTGTAGGTGGCGGCCACGGCGAGCGCGCCGTTGGCGATGCCGAGGTAGAGGTTGGCGAACACCAGCTGGATCAGCGGCACGTTGAGCGTGTTGTAGACCCTGGGCGTGAACTCCTTGTCCACGTACCCGGCGGCCGAGGCCCACGGCACCCGCACGCCCTCCACCCGCACCCCGCCGCTCTCGGTGAGCCGCTGGCCGAGGTTGTCCCAGTCGTCCTCGAACACGATCGCGTCCTGCTGCGACGGTACGATCGCGAAGACGTGCTTGTCGGTGCCCTCCAGCACGCCCTCCAGCACGGTCACGTCGGAGACCTTGCTGCCCGTGGAGAACGACTTGCGCCCGGTGTAGACGAGGTCGTCGCCGTCCTCGACGATCACCAGGTCGTTGTCGCGCGGGTTCACCGCGCCGCCGAACAACCACCGGTCGCGGGTCGCCTGCTCCTCCACCGCGGCCACCTGCTCCGGGGTGGCGACCAGCCGGGCGGCCCAGAACCACAGGTAGTGGTAGCCGATGAGCTGGCCGATCGAGCCGTCCCCGGCGGCGACCTCGCGGGTCACCCGGTAGGCGGTCGTCCAGTCCTGCCCGCCGCCGCCGTGCTCGACCGGGCCGAGCAGGGTGACCAGGCCGGATTCCTTGAGCAGCGCCACTTCCGCGTACGGGGTGGCCCCGGCGCGGTCGCGCGCCACGGCGTCGGTGGCGAGCAGCGCGGCCACCTCGCGGGCGCGGGCGAGCCACTCGTCGGCGGTGGCGGGGGTGGTGGTCCAGGTGTGCTGGGCGGACGTCGTCACGGGCGGACTCCGATCGGCTCGGGGGTGGCTGCGGTGGGGTCGGCGGAGGCTTCGAGGTCGCGGACGATCGGCAGCACGTGCCGGCCGAAGTAGGCGACTTCCTCGTGGTAGTGCAGGAAACCCAGCAGCAGCAGGTCGACGCCGCGGCGCTTGTACTCCACGATCCGGTGCGCGATCTGCTCGGGCGTGCCGATCAGGCGGGAGCGGAAGCCGTCGTTGTACTGGACCAGGTCGTCGAACGACGAGTCGGCCCACATGCCCTTGCGGTCGCCCGTGGAGCTGCCGGCCTGCTGCACGGCGTCGCGGAAACCCTTCACCGCTTGGACATCGGCCTTGGCGACGATCTCGCGCAGCGTCTCGCGCGCCTCGGCCTCGGTGTCGCGGGCGATGAGGAAACCGTTGAGCCCGAAGCGGACCCGGCGTCCGCGCGCGGACGCCGCGACCTCCTCGACCTGCTCGGTGACGCCGTCGAAGTCCTTGCCGTTGCTGAAGTACCAGTCCGACACGCGGCCGGCCATGGCGCGCGCGGCGGTGGAGTTGCCGCCCTGGAAGATCTCCGGGTGGGCACGGCCGGGCACGGCCAGGGGCTTGGGTTTGAGGTCGAAGCCGTGCAGCCGGTAGAAGTCGCCCGCGAACTCGGCGGGCTCGTCGGTCCAACTGGCCCGCAGCACCCGGATGAACTCCTCGGAGCGACGGTAGCGCTCGTCGTGCTCCAGCCAGGGTTCGCCCAGGGCGGTGAACTCGCCCTTGAACCACCCGCTGACCACGTTGACCGCGGCGCGCCCGCCGGAGATGTGGTCGGCGGTGGCGATGAACTTCGCCAGCACGGCCGGGTGCCACAGGCCCGGGTGCACCGCGGCGATCACCTTCAGCCGCTGCGTGGCGAGCAGCAGCGCGAGGCTGAAGCTGGTGGATTCGTGCTGGTAGGCGGCTCCGTAGCTGGCCAGGTAGCGGACCTGGCTCAGGGCGTAGTCGAAGCCGTTGTCCTCGGCGAGCACGGCCAGCTCGCGGTTGTACTCGTAGGACCAGTCGGTCCGCTGCTCGATGTCGCTGACGACGAGACCACCGCTGACGTTGGGCACCCAGTAGGCGAACTTCAGCGGCTCCCGTTCCCGGGTTTCGGGCACGGCGGGACTCCAGGGGAATCGGATGGCGCGGGACTGCCCGGCGCGGGCAGGACGTGGGTGGTTTCGCGGCCTATCGGGGACAACAGCGCTGAGCGGCCACGCGGACGAAGTCCACGTGCCGGCGCCTGGTCAACACGGTCGTTCGCGGCACGTTGTCACTCCAACAGGACCACAACACCGGGGTCAACACGGAGTAGCCGGGTTCTCACAGAGTGAACACGACTCGACACGATGCGTCACACTGGGCAGTTTCGGGCGTGCTCAGCGGCGTTCGAAGACCACGATCGGGATCACCCGGTCCAGCGCCCGCTCGAACGCGGCGAACCGGGACGGCGCGGCGCGGAAGTGCCGGACCAGCTCCTCGCGCTCCGCGCCCTCGGCCACCCGCGCCCGCACCCGGTGGGTCTCGGTGCCGACCTCCACCGACACCTCCGGATCGGCCAGCAGGTTGTGGTACCAGGCGGGGTTGGCCGGCAGCCCGCCGTTGCCCGCCGCGACCACCCACCGGTCGCCGACGGTCAGGAAGGTCAGCGGGGTGACCCGCTCGACGCCGGACCGCGCGCCGGTGTGGTGCAGCAGGAGCAGGGTGCGCACGGCGTGCCGCCCGCCGACGACCCCCCCGGTTGGTCCGGAACTCCTCGATCACCCGCAGGTCCCGCTCCCGTGGGTCGTCGGTCATGCTCGCCTCCCTCGGAGTGCCGGCCGGGAATCGTGGCACGCCAGTCTCACGGGGCGTGCACCCGAGGTTGGACCCGCACCAGCCTGGCCACCAGACCGATCAGCACCGCGTCCAGCACGACCAGCGACACCAGCGGCGGCAGCCACACCGCGCCGACGCCCACCGCCGCCACGGCGACCAGGGCGACGAGCCGCGGTGCCCACGCGTCGCCGATGACGGCGCGGAAGTACCAGACCTGGGCGGCCAGGTAGAGCGCGACACCGCCGAACAGCACCAGCGCGAACGTCGCGGAGCCGTGGCCCAGCGGGTGCGCGATCACCAGTTCGCTGCCCACCGCCACGGCGACCAGCCCCGCGACGCCGGCGTAGGTGACGTTCATGGCCAACCGCACCGACCGGATCGGGTCCGACGAACCGGCCACGTGCTCGGCGAACAGGCCCTCGCCACCGCCGAAGTAGGTCCCCCACAGGCACACCAGCGCCACGAGCACGCCCGCCGTCGCCGCCACCGTCGGCACGCCGGGCGGGGTGCCCGCGACCACCGGCCCGACGGTCAGCACGGTCTCGCCCAGCGCGATGATCACGAACAGCCGCAATCGCTCGCGCATGTGGTCGGCGTCGAACTCCAGGTGTTCGCTGCGCAGCACGCGGCCCGGCAGCGGGTGCGCGAGCCAGAAGCCGACGATCTCGACCGCCGCGGCGGCGGCCCACCACCACAGCCGTGGTGCCGGGTCGACCAGCGCGCCGACCAGCCACAGCGGGGTGGCCACGAGGGCCCAGACCAGCGCCCGCCGGAAGTGGCCGCGCAGCACGTCCGAGGGCGCGACGACCGACGACACGACCCCGTGGCCGAGCATGATCACCAGGAACGGCCCGACGAACGCCCACGGGCGGTCGCCGAACGCGTTGGCGAGGCCGGCGTTCATGAACAGGCCCAGGCCCATCACGGCCACGATGACGGCCTTGGTGCGCGGCAGCGCGATGTCGAGCAGCGTGGCCACGAAGCTCACCACCGCCCACACCCCGAACACCGCGATCACCAGGACCAGCGTCTGCGCCGCGCCACGCCACGAGAGGTCTTCGAGCAGGTGGTGCGCGAGCTGGGAGACCGCGAAGACGTAGACCACGTCGAAGAGCAGTTCCAGCGGCGAGACCGCGCGGCGGAGCGGCTCCGGCGTCGTCACCCTCGATCACCCCTCCGCACGCCGGGACGCGACATGCCGGACACGATAGGGCGCGCGGCCCCGGCCGGCTCGGCGATCCGGCCGGGGCCGGTGTCGATCCGGGGCCGGCCCGTTCGTCGCACCGGTATGAGCGAAAACCGGAACGACCCCACCTCGACCCGCAACCTCGACCAGTACGGGCACGCCGAGCTGCCGTGGAGCCGGGCGCGCGACGTCCTGGTCGCCGACACCCCGACCGCCGACCTGACGTTCTTCGTCGCGACGGTGCGGCCCGACGGGCGCCCGCACTCGGCGGGCGTGGGCGCGGTCTGGGTGGACGACGCCCTGTACTTCGTCGGCGGCCCCGGCACCCGGCGGTCGCGCAACCTGGCGGCGAACCCGTCGTGCAGCGTGTCGGTGCGCCTGCGCGGCCTCGACCTGGTGCTGGAGGGCGAGGCCCACCGGGTCACCGACCCCTCCGCGCTGGAACGGGTCGCGGCCGTCTACCGCACGGGCGGCTGGCCGGCGTCGGTGGACGGCGACGCGCTCACCGCCGCGTTCAGCGCACCGAGCGCCGGCCCCGCTCCGTGGCACCTGTACCGCCTCACCCCGCGCACGGCGTTCGGCGTCGCCTCCGCCGAACCCCACGGTGCCACCCGCTGGAACTTCACCGCCTGACCCGGCGGTTGGGACGTGCTTCAGATGTGGCGTAGCCAGGGGTGGCGGTCCGCCGTGGGGGCCTGTGGCCTTGCGGTGGGCGGCCTGGTCGCGTGGTCGGTCGGTGATGGTCTTGGTCCGACGGTGTCGCGGGCAGGCGCGGTTGGCCCGGGAGCTGTGGGCGTTGTCCGCCGGGACCCGGACCGGTCGGGCCCGAGCCGGGCCGGTGCGGGGCACCGGGATCGAACCACGACGCCACCAAGCCGGCCACCGACACGCCGCCGGTCACCTCACTTGTGAAACATGGCCTACGCCCTCCCCGTCACGCCCGGACCCGCGCCAGCCTGGCTTCGATGGCGTCGGCGGCGCGGGACGTGCCGCCCGCGTCGTGGACGTGGCCGCGCATCCGGGCGACGTTCGCGGCGATTTCCCGGTCGGCCGCGAGGTCCAACACGGCTCGGCGCAGGTCGTCCGGGGTGGTGCCGGCGAGGTCGACCAGGCGGCCCAGGCCGAGTTCGACCACGCGCCGGGCGTCCATGTCCTGCTCGGCGACCTCCGGGGCCAGCAGCAGCGGCGTGCCGTGGCGCAGGGCCGACATCACGCCGCCGAGGCCGCCGTTGGACAGGAACACCGAGGCGTGCTCCAGCACGGCCAGTTGCGGCACCCACGGGTGGACCTCGAAGTTCGGCGGCAGGTCGCCGATGTCGCCGTCGTGCCCGGGGACGCCGAGCGTGCACACGACGTGCCAGTCGAGGTCGCCGAACGCCCTGGCGAACAACCGGAAGAAGTCCGGGCGCTGGTTGTGCACGGTCCCCAGGGAGATGAACAGCACGGGCTTGCCGTCCGCCGGCGGCTCCCACGTGCCGCCGAACACCGTCCCGTCCACGCACGGCCCGACGAACGCGTAGTTGTCGCCGAAGGACTCCGCGCGCGGCTGGAACTCGCGCGGCACGAACACCAGCGCCAGGTCGGTCGGGTTGTTCAGCTCCCGCTCCTCGACGCCGTGCTCGGCGAACAGCTCGACCAGCCCGGCCTCGATCTCGGCCGCCGCCGCGTCCCGCTCCCCCACCAGCAGCTCGCGGCGGCGCAGCGCGGGCCAGTCGAACGTGTCGTTGAACGCCAGGTTGGGGTGCGTCAGCACGATCGGCACGCCCCACCTGCGCCCCAGCACGGCCGCCGCGCCGTACATCATCGGGTCGAACACGACCAGGTCCGGCGGGGCGTCCACCAGACGCTCCACATCGGACACCTGGCGCAGCCCTTCGCGGTAGAACGCCATGCACGCCAGCACGATCTCGGCGGTGTCGGCGTTCGGGCCGACCGCCGCCGGGATGGCGGCCAGGGCGTCGTTGTAGCGCAGCAGCTCCAGCCCGGACCGCTCGACGTCGGCCGCGAAGTGCTCCGTCACGGCGTAGCCGACCCGGTGGCCGCGCCGGGCCAGCGCCTCGGCGATGGTCAGCGTCGGGTAGACGTGGCCGTACGCGGGCGCGCCGAGGAACAGGATGTGTGCGGGCATGGCTCTCCTCAGGTGAGGGCGGCGTGCACCTTGCGCACGGCCGTGGCGATGTCGTCGACGTCCTCGTCGGTGTAGTTCTCGTTCCAGAACAGGACGAGCAGGGTTTCGCCGAGCAGGTGTTCGGCGACCGGGCACAGGCCCGGCGGGTAGCTCCAGTCGTGCCGGGCGGGCGGGCTGCACAGCGGGAACCGGGTGCCGCCGTAGATCCGGCCGGACGCCAGGGCTGCGGTGCGGTAGACGGGCCGTTCGAACAGCCTGCCCTCGGCCGGGATCCCCTCCGCCCGCAGCGCCCGCGCCCACCGGTCGTTGCCGCCCGCGACGACCAGCGGGAACGACCAGAAGCTGTGCCCGCGCTCGTCGGGCAGCCGCACGCCCGGCAGGTCGCCCAGCGCCGCCGCGAGCCGGCGCGCCGCCACCCGCCGCCGGGCCACGACCCCGGGCAGGCGGGTCAGCTGCACCCCGGCGACCGCGCCCTGCAACTCGGTCATCCGGTAGTTCATGCCGAACGACAGGTGCTCGCGGGTCGCGCGATCGCGCGGACGCCCCTTGTCGCCGAACAGCCGCAGCCGGCGGGCCAGCGCCGGGTCGGCGGTGACGGCCAGGCCGCCGTCGCCGCAGGTGATGTGCTTGTACTGCTGGAGGCTGAAGCACCCGATCGCGCCGACCGTGCCGGCCGGACGGCCGCCGGTCTCGGTCAGCATCGCCTGGGCGCAGTCCTCGACCACCGGCACGCCGAACGACGTCAGCTCGGCCACCGGGGCGGGCGCGCCGAGCAGGTGCACGGCCACGATCGCGCGGGTGCGCCCGGACAGGCAGCGGCGCACCGAGTCCGGGTCGAGGTTGCCGGTGCGCGGGTCGACGTCGGCGAACACCGGCACCGCGTTCTGCGCGAGGATCGCGACGACCGTGCCGAAGTCGGTGATCGGCGTGGTGATCACCTCGTCGCCGGGGTCGGGGTCCAGCGCCCCGATCGCCATGTGCAGGGCGGCGGTGCCCGAGCTGCACGCCACCGCGTGGTCGACGCCGAGCAGCCCGGCCATCGCCGCTTCCAGCCCGGCGACCCGCGTGCCGCCCACGGCGTTGAGCCGGCCGTCGGTCAGCACCGCGTCCACGGCCGCGCGCTCCTGCGCGCCGAACGTGCGGCCGGCCGCGTCCGTGGCGACCGGGAACGGGCGGGTGCGGACCGGCACGCCGCCGTGCAGGGCCAGCTCGCCCAGCGCCGTCGTCATGCCCAGGCCACCGGGAGTTCGTGCACGCCGTAGACGACCATGGTGGTGCGCAACGGGACGTCGGCCGCCGGGACCGCCAGCCGCAGCTCCGGGAAGCGGCGGAACAGGGCGGTGAACGCGGTGCGCAGCTCGATGCGGGCCAGTTGCAGCCCGGTGCACAGGTGCACGCCGCCGCCGAACGCGAGGTGGCCGGTGGCGTCGCGGGTCAGGTCGAGGTCGTCGGGCCGGGCGTAGCGGGACGGGTCGCGGTTGGCGGCGGCCAGGGACATCGTGACCGACTGCCCGGCCTCGACCAGCTGCCCGTCGACCTCGACGTCGGCCAGGGCGGTGCGCACCGGGCCGATGTGGCTGACCGTGAGGTAGCGCAGCAGCTCCTCCACGGCGGTGTCCGGGTCGGCGAGCAGCGCGGCCCGCTGGTCGGGGTTCTCCAGCAGCGCGAACGTACCCAGCGCGATGGTGTTGGAGGTGGTCTCGTGGCCCGCCATCAGCAGGATCATCGCGACGGTGACCAGTTCGCCGTCGGTGCAGCTCCCGTCGGCGACCAGCCGGCCGAGCAGGTCGTCGGCGGGGTGGGCGCGCTTGTCCTGGATCGCGCCGCCGAGGAAGTCGAGCATCGACGTCCACGCGGCCACCGTGTCCTGCTCGGTGGCGGACAGGTCGAACAGGACCTCGGAGTCGTGTTGGAAGCGCTCGTGCTCGGCGTAGGGCAGGCCGAGCATCTCGCACATCACCAGCGACGGCAGCGGCAGCGCGAACGCGCGCACCAGGTCGACCGGCGAGCCGTGGTCGACCATCGCCTCCAGGTGCTCCTCGGCGATCTGCTCGATGCGGGGCACCAGCGGCGCGAGCCGGCGCGGGGTGAATTCGGGGGCCAGCAGCCGCCGGTACTTGGTGTGCTCCGGCGGGTCGAGGCGGGTGAACATGCCGGGCAGCACCTCGGGGATCTCCACCCGGTCCATCGCCAGCGTCGGCCGCACCAGGTCCGCGCGGTGGCTGAACCTCGGGTCGGTGAGCACCGTCCGGACCGCCGCGTGCCCGGTGGCGATCCAGCCCTGGTGCCCGTCGGGGAAGGTGAACGGCGCGACGGACCGCGCGGCGCGCAGCCGGCCCAGCCGCTCGGGCGGGTCGAACGGGCACCTGCGCTCGGTCGGGATCGCGGTCAGGCCGTGCTCGATTGCCATTGCTCCAGCTCCGTTCCCGTCGGGGAGCCGAGCGTCGCACGACAACGTATCCGCAGGTGGGGACCGGTGTTCGGGGGTTGTCGTTCGGCACCGGGACGCCGAGCCGAACAACCGCCGGCCCCGATCGGGCGGACGACGGGGGCACCGGGGGAGGTCGGCGTCAGCCGTCGCAGAGCGCCGGACGGGGTTGGGCGTCGTGGAAGTCCACGGACAGGGCGGTGCACAGGGCCGTCACGGCGGCGTCGGTGTCGGTGGTCCACGTCGTGATGGTCTGGTCGCGGGCCACGCTGGCCAGGACCGAGCCGTCCGGGCTCCACGCCAGGTCGGTCACGGTCGCGGTGTGGCCGTAGAGCGTGGCCCAGCGGGTGCCGGTCGCGACGTCCCACAGGGCCACCGTGTCGTTGTGGCCGAGTGAGGCGAGCAGCCGGCCGTCCGGGCTGAACACCACGAACCCGAACTGCGCGGTGGGATCGGTCAGCTCGCCGGTGCGCTCGCCGGTCGCGGTGTCCCACACGACCACCCGGCCGGTCCCCTCGCGGTACGCGGCGGCGGTCAGCCGGGTGCCGTCCGGGCTGTACTCGACCGAGGTGACCTGGCCGTCGTCGATCGCCAGCTCGCCCCGGCCCTCGCCCGACGCGCCCCACAGCAGGACCTTGCCGGTCGCGGTGCCGACCGCCAGGCCCGTCCCGTCCGGCCGGTAGACCAGGTCGAGGGCCGAATCCGCGGGGACGTCGCGGTACGCGCCCGTCCGCACGTCGTGCAGGCGCACGGCACGCCCGTCCACGATCATCGCCAACGTCCGCGAATCGGGGCTGAACGCCAGCTTCTCCACCACGTGGCCCTCCGCGCGGGCGATCACGACCGCGCTCGGCGCGAGGGTAGCGGCGTCGCGCAGCAGCACCTCGCCCCGGTGGGCGGTGGCGATCAGCCTGCCGTCCGGGCTGACCACGGGCCCCCGGGTGTCCAGCGAGGACGTCCCGGAGCCCGGCGCGGCGGCCAGCGGCGTCCGGGTCGCGCGGTCCCACAGCACGAGGCCGCCGTCCGCGCCGCTGCTGACCAGGGTGCGGCCACCGGGGTGGAACGCGACGCCGCTCACCGTGTCGACGTGGCCGAGGAACGGCAGGCGCGCCCGGTCCCACAGCAGGGTGCTGCCGCCCGTGCTGCTGCCCGCCAGGTAGCGGCCGTCCGGGCTGAACACCGCGCCGACCACCTTGTGGTTCTCGCTGCGCACCAGCTGGCCGAGTTTGGCGCGCTGCCGCACGTCCCACACGAACACGTCGCCGCCGACGTCCACCGACACCAGCCGCTCGCCGGCCGCGTCGAACGCGACCCGCAGCACGCTGTCCACGTGGCCGAGGTCGGCGACGTGCCGCCCGGTGGCCACGTCCCACAGGCGCACCGCCCGCCCGGTCCCGGCGGTGGCCAGGGTTGCGCCGTCCGGGCTGACCGCGAGCGAGGTCGGCGCGCCCGCGTCGACCGCGCCGAGCACCGCGCCGTCCCGCCAGAACGCCACCCGGCCCGCGTCGTCGACGAACACCACCCGCCCGTCGGCGGTGAACGCCACGTCGCCGGGCCCGGCGGACAGCACGGCCAGCGGCGCGACCCGGTCGGCGGTCCACAGCCGGGTGCCGGTCGGGCCGGCGGTGGCCAGCACCCGGCCGTCCGGGCTGAACCGGACCCGGCGCACCTCCGCGCCGGCACCGCCCCGCGCCACGACCGCGCGCCCGGCGACGTCCCACACCACGATCCGCCCGTCGGCGTCGCCGAGGGCCAGCCGACGGCCGTCCGCGCTGAACGCGGGCGTCAGGACCTGGCCGAAATCGCCGGAGACGTCGTCCACCCGGGCCCGCCGGGCCACGTCCCACAGCTCGACGTGCCCCGGGCCGCCCGGCGCGGCCAGCAGCCCGCTGTCGGGCGTGAACGCCTGTTCGGCGGACACGTCGAACGGCGCGGGCAGCACGGCGTCGTAGTCGTGCCGCGAGGCGAGGCTGAGCACGGCGCTGCGCGCCTCCACCGTCGGGTGGCTGCCGTACGCCTCCAGGCTCTTGCGCAGGGCGGCGGGCACGTCGCGCCCGGCCAGCGCGCCGGCTTCGGCGGCCAGCCGCTGGGAGTCCGCGATCCGCCCCTGCCGCACGACTTCCGACCCCTGCCGCACCACCACGAACGTGATCAGCGCCGAGACCACCAGCAGCACCGACAGGGCGGCGGTGAGCACCCGCAACTGCCGGTTGCGCCGCACGTGCAGCACGTGGTCCCGCCGCGCGGTGCTGGAACTGGTGTCCAGGAACGACTTCTCGCGGGCGGTCAGGCAGTCGGGCCGGTCCTGGGCCCACTCGGCGGCGACCGCGAGCCGCACGCCCCGGTACAGCGCGCCCGGGTCGCGGCCGATCGCCTCCCACGCCGCCGCGGCCTCGGTCAGCTGGTGGTGCACCCGCAGGCCGTCGCGGTCCTCGGCGAGCCAGCCGCGCAGCCGGGGCCAGTTGCGCAGCAACGCCTCGTGCGCGATCTCGACGGTGTCGCGGTCGACGGTCACCAGCCGCGCGCCGACCAGGGCGTCGAGCACGACGGCCAGGTCCGGGTCGTCGCCCAGCTCGTCCCGGCGCACCCGGCGCTTGCCGTCCTCCACGCCCTCGCCGAGCGTGGTCAGCCGCAGCAGCAACCGCCGGGCCCGGCACCGGCCGTCCTCGTCCAGGGCGGTGAAGACGCGTTCGGCGGTCTGCGCGACCGCGCCGTGGATCCCGCCCGCCGCCTCGTACCCGGCCAGCGTCAACGCGTTGCCGCGCCGTCGCCGCCAGGTCTCCAGCAGGGCGTGCGAGACCAGCGGGAGCATTCCGGGCTGGCCGGTCGCGTCGGCCACGATCCGGGCGAGCAGGACGCCTTCGACGGTGCCGCCGGCGGCCACGGCGGGCCGGCTGATGGCCTGCGACAGCTCGTCGCCGGCCATCGGCCCCACGACGACGTGCCCGTCGGCCAGCGCGTCGGCGAGCCCCGGATCGGCGACGCAGTGGTGGTAGAAGTCGGCGCGCACGCCGAGCACCACGCGCACCCTGCTGTCCTCGCCGCCCGCCGCGCACAGCAGCGCCCGGATGAACGCCGACCGCCGCACCGGGTCGCCGCACAGCGTGAAGACCTCTTCGAACTGGTCCACCACCAGCAGCAGGTCGGTCTCGGCGGGCCGGTCGGCCAGCGCCTCGGCGACGATCGCGGACAGCGCCGCCGGGTCGTCGGCCAGCCGCCGCAGCAGCTCCTCGTGGTTGCGGCCGGTCAGCTGCACGAGCAGGGACGCGGTCTCCCACAGCGGGTTCGCGCCCGGCGTGAGCAGCAGCGCCGGTCCGGGTGCCCGGGGCAGCACACCCGCCCGCAGCAGCGACGACTTGCCCGCGCCGGACACGCCGAACACCACCAGCAGCCGGCGTTCGACGAGGCGGTCGAGCACGTCGCGGATCAGCGCGTCGCGGCCGAAGAACCGCGCGCTGTCGGTCTGCTCGTAGGCGGCCAGCCCGGCGTAGGGCGAGTCGGCGGCGTCGGCTGCGGGCGCGGCCGAGGCCAGTTCGCGCCAGCGCCGCTCCCACTCGGCCACGTCGCCGCCGCACGCGCGCACGTAGCCCAAGGTCACCGGCAGGCTGGGCAGCTTGCGCCCGCCGGCGGCGTCGGACAGCGTCCCGGCGGAGTAGTGGGCGCGCCTGGCCAGCTCCCGGTACGGCGGCGAACCGGCCCGTTCGCGGACCGCGCGCAGCCCGGCGGCGAACCGCAGCAGGGCGTCGTCGCCGTCGTCCAGCGGTCGTTCCCGACGTGGCACAACGCACCTCCCCCAGAGGACCGCGTCATTGTTCCCACGTTGTCGTTCGGTGTCGATAGCGCGAACCCGGACAACCGCCGGGCACTACACATCGCTGCCGTGGACCCAACCGCGTTCGGACTGACCGCGTCCCAACGGGACATCTGGGCGGCGGGATCGCAGCTGCCGGACTCCGCCCAGCACACCTCCGTCGCGCTCGACCGGCTGACCGGCGAGGTCGACCCGACCACCCTCGCCGCCTGCCTGGCCCGTGCGCTGAGCCGCAACGACGCCCTGCGGCTGCGCTTCGACGAGCACGACGGCGTGCCGCACCAGTGGTTCCACCCGGAGCCGGTGGTCGCGGAGGTGGTCGAGCTGCCCGGACGCGCCGAGTGCGAGGCGTGGATCGACGCGCTGTTCCAGCGGGCGTTCCCGCTGCACCGGTCGCCGATGGTGCGCGCCGCGCTGCTCAAGGAGGGCGACGACGCCGTGCACCTGTGCGTCGCGGCGCACCACATCGTCGCCGACGGGTGGGCGTTGCACGAGATCATCACGCAGGTCGTGGCGGACTACGACCACGTGGTGCGCCACGGCACGCCGCTGGACGCGACACCGCCGTCGTTCCGCGAGTTCGTGGAGCGCGACGCGGAGTACCGCGCCTCCCCCGCGTTCGAACACGACCGGGATTTCCACCGGGACGTGCTCGCCGAGGTGGAGCCCGCGTTGTTCACGCGCACGGCGGTCGGGCCGCGCCGGTTCGCCCGCCACCGCTTCGAGCTGACCGCCCACCTCGTGGCGCGGATGCGCGAAGGCGGGCATTCGCCGTTCGCGGTGGTGACCGCCGCGTTCGCGGCCTACCTGTCGCGGATCCTCGGCAGCGACCAGGTGGTGCTGGGCGTGCCCGCGCTCAACCGCAGGACGGTGCGGGAACGGCGGACCGTCGGCCAGTTCGCCACCACCGTGCCGTTGGCGCTGCACGTGTCCGCGACGTCGTCGCTGCGCGAACTCGCTACGGAGGTCCGCACCCGCACCTACGGCCTCAAGCGGCGTGAACGGCTGTCGTTGGGCGATCTGCTGCGCGGCCTCCCGGCCGACGGGGTCGGGCCGCGCCGGCTGTTCGACGTGACCGTCTCGTACATGCACTACCCGCGCCGCTCGCCGGTGCCCGGCGTCACCCGGGACATGGCGGGCCTGGGTCACGCGCACGAGCACGACGCGCTGGCCGTCGTGCTGACCGAGTTCGACGACACCGGCCACGTCGTGGTCGACCTGGAGTACGCGACCGACGTGTTCGACGCGGACTTCCCGATCGAGGCGACCGCCCGGCACGTGCTGGCGCTGCTGGACCACGGGTCGAGCCCCGGCGGACCGCCCGTGGCGACGATCCCGGTGCTGTCCGCCGCCGAACGCGCCCGGCTGACCGGCCGGCCGACACCCGCCCGGGGTCGCGGGACCGTGCACGGGCGGTTCGAGCGGCAGGCCGCGCGGACGCCCGACCGGCTCGCGCTGGTCGGCCCGGACGTGACCTACGCCGAACTGGACGCGCGGGCCGAGGCGGTCGCCACCCGGTTGCGGGCGCTGGGCGTCGGCCGCGAGGACCTGGTGGCCGTGCGGCTGCGCCGGGGGCCGGAGCTGGTCGCGGCGCTGCTGGGGGTGCTGAAGGCCGGCGGCGCGTACCTGCCGGTGGACCCCGACCACCCGGCCGCGCGGCAGGAGTTCGTGCTGGCCGACAGCGGCGCGGTCGCGTTGGTCCACGACTCGGGGGTCGAGCGCCTGGGCGCGGCCGGCGCCGGCGGGCCCGCCGGCGAACGGTCGCCGGCCTACGTCCTCTACACCTCCGGCTCGACCGGACGGCCCAAGGGAGTGCAGGTCGAACACCGGTCGGTGGTCAACCGGCTGGCGTGGATGCAGCACCGCTACCCGATCGGCGCGGACGACGTGCTGGTGCAGAAGACCCCGGTGACGTTCGACGTGTCGGTGTGGGAGCTGTTCTGGTGGTCGTTCGGCGGGGCGCGGGTCGCGTTGCTGCCGCCGGGCGCGGAGAAGGACCCCCGCGAGGTGCTGGAGTTCATCGGCCGCCACGGCGTGACCGTGGTGCACTTCGTGCCGTCGATGTTCGGGCCGTTCCTGGACGAGTGGGTGGCCCGGCCGGAGCTGGGCCGGTCGCTGCGGCGGGTGTTCGCCAGCGGCGAGGCGCTCACCCCGGACCTGGTGGCGCGGTTCGGCCGGATCGCCGGCGACGCCCGGCTGGTCAACCTGTACGGGCCGACCGAGGCGACCGTCGACGTGTCGTTCCACGACTGCGGACCCGCGCCCGACCGGGTGCCGATCGGCCGGGCCATCGACGGCATCCGGCTGAGCGTGCTCGACCGGCACGGCAACCCGCAGCCGCCCGGCGCACCGGGCGAGCTGTGCGTGACCGGCGTCGGCGTCGCGCGCGGCTACCTCAACAGGCCCGACCTGACCGCGCGGCGGTTCGTCGCCGACCCGTTCACGCCCGGCGAGCGGATGTACCGGACCGGCGACATCGCCCGCTGGCTGGCCGACGGTGAACTGGAGTACCTGGGCCGCGCGGACGAGCAGGTCAAGGTCCGGGGCAACCGGGTGGAACCCGGTGAGGTGCGGGCGTGGCTGACCGCGTTCCCCGGTGTCGCGGACGCCGTCGTCGTGCTGCGCGACCAGCGGCTGGTCGCCTACTGCGTGGCCGAGGAGCTGGACGAGGCCGAGGTGCGCGCCCACCTGGCGGCCCGGCTGCCCGAGCACATGGTCCCGGCGCGGTTCGTGCTGCTGGACCGCATTCCGTTGACGGCCAACGGAAAGCTCGACGCCAAGGCGCTGCCCGCGCCGGTGGTCGCCACGCGGGGCACCCCGCCGCGCGACGAGGTGGAGGCGGCGTTGGCCGAGCTGTGGGCGCAGGTGCTGGGCGTGCCGTCGGTCGGCGTGCACGACAACTGGTTCGCGTTGGGCGGCGACTCGATCACCGTGCTGCGGCTGCGGGCCCGCGCGGCGGCGCGTGGACTGCACTTCACGCCCTCCGACGTGCTCGCCCACCCCACGGTCGCGGCCCTGGCGGCGCGCGCGGCCTCCCGGCACGCCGACGAGGACCCGGTGCCGACGCCGTTCGAGCTGGTGGCAGCCGTGGACCGGGCGTCGCTGGGCGACGCCGTGGACGCCCACCCGATGACCGGGTTGCAGCTGGGCCTGCTCTACCACAGCCGTGAACGCGAGAACTCCGCCGTGTACCACGACGTCTTCCGCTACACGCTCGCGATGCCCTGGCGGGAGGCCGATTTCCGGCGGGCGCACGACGCGGTCGTCCACCGGCACCCGGTGCTGCGCTCGTCGTTCGACCCGGCGCGTTCGCTCCAGGTCGTCCACCAGACCGTCCACGGTGGACTGGACGTGGTCGACCTGCGGTCGTTGGACGACGGGGAGGCCGAGGTCGAGATCCGCAAGCACGTGGACGACCGGCGGTCGCACCGCTACGAGTTCGACCGGCCGCCCCTGCACCACCTGCGCGCGCACGTCCGGGCCGACCGGGTGGACCTGGTGTTCGCCTTCCACCACGCGATCCTGGACGGGTGGAGCGTGGCGACCGTGCTGCGCGAGCTGCTGGCGCGCTACCTCGGAGCCGGGGAAACCGGCTCGGAGGAGGCCGAGGTGGCCGCCGGCCCGGCCCGGCACGTGCTCGCCGAACGCCGCGCGACGGCCTCGCCCGAGCACGCCGCGCACTGGCGTGCCGTGCTGGCGGGCACGTCCCCGGCGCAGCTCACGTCGTTGCGCCCGCACGTCCCGGCCGGCGCGGACGAACTCGTGGTGCGGCTGGTGGAACTGCCCGCCGACCTGGACGACGACGTGCGCGCGTTCGCGCGCCGGCACTCCGTGCCGGTGAAGTCGGTCCTGTTCGCCGCGCACTGCCTCACCTTGCGGATGCACCACACCGGTCCCGTGGCCACCGGCCTGGTCACGCACGGCCGGCACGACGACCGGGCGGTCGGGCTGTTCCTCAACACCGTGCCCGTGCGCATCGACCCGACGTCCCGGACGTGGGCGGACGCCGTGCACGACGTGGTGCGCCAGGAACGGGAGGGCCACCCGCACCGCCGCTACCCGTTGAGCGCGATCCAGCGCGACCACGGCGGCCCGGTGCTGGAGACGGCGTTCAACCACGTGCACCCGCACGTGCTGACCGACGTGCTCGCGGACGTGGACCTGCTCGGCTTCGAGGCGTGGGAGGAGACGAGTTTCGCGTTGCTGGTCAACACGATCGTGCACCCGGTCACCCGGCGCACCTGGCTGCGGGTCGACTGCGCCGCAGCCCCGCCCGCCCAGGCCGACCTGGTGGTCGACGCCTACACCCGCGTCCTGGCGCGGATCGCGCGCCGGCCGGACGAGGACGTGGACTTCGCCTTCCTGGCCGAGGACGCCCACGTCGTGGCCACGATCGCGACCCGCCCGCCGGACGCGGCGGCGGTCGAGTTCGGCACGCGGAGCTGGACCTACCGGGAACTCGACGACCTGGCCGGGCGCATCGCCCGCGGCCTCACCGCGACCGGGGCGGGCCCGGGGACGCGGGTCGGCATCGGCCTGGAGCGGTCGTTCGAGATGGTCGCGGCCGTGCTCGGCGTGGCGAAGGCGGGCGCGGCCTGCGTCCCGCTCGACCCGTCCTACCCCCGGCACCGCCGGGACGCGATGGTCGCCAAGGCGAAACCCGCGCGGATCATCGCCACCCCCGCCGACCTGACCGAGCTGCTGCGCCACGACCGCCCCCTCACCCACGAACCTTGCCTGGACGACACGGCGTACGTGCTGTTCACGTCCGGCTCGACCGGCACGCCGAACGGCGTCGTCATGCCCCACCGCGCGTTGGCGAACCTGGTGCGCCACGGTCGTGACGCCGCCACCGGCACGACGCTCCAGTACGCGCCGCTGAGTTTCGACGTCTCGTTCCAGGAGATCTTCTCCACCCTGTGCGCGGGCGGCACCCTCCGGCTCGTGTCCGAAAAGGACAGACGAGACCCGCGAACGCTGCTGGAGACCCTGAACGGCGTGGACCGGGTGTTCCTCCCCTACGTCGCCCTGCGGCAGCTCGCCGAAGCCGCCGTCGCCCTGGACCGGATCCCGCGATCACTGCGCACGATCATCTCCTCCGGCGAGCAGTTGCGCGTCACCGAGGAGATCCGCGCCCTGTGCGCGGCCCTGCCCGGCATGACCCTGGAGAACCAGTACGGGCCGACGGAGACCCACGTGGCGACCAGCCACGCCATGACCGGCGACTTCCCCGCCCTGCCCCCGATCGGCAAGCCGCTGGCGGGCCTGCGCGCGGTGGTGCTGGACGACCGGATGCGCCCCGCACCGCCCGGCACCAGGGGCGAGATCCACCTGGGCGGCAAGGGCCTGGCCACCGGCTACGCCGACGACCCCGACCTCACCGCGCGCCGCTTCGTCACCGACCCGGCCACCGGCGACCGCCTCTACCGGACCGGCGACATCGGCACGACCCTGCCCACCGGCGAGCTGGTGCACCTGGGCCGGGTGGACGACCAGGTCAAGATCAGGGGCTTCCGGGTGGAACCCGCCGAGGTCGAACTGGCCATCGCCGCACTCGGCGTCGGCGAGGTCGCGGTGGTGGCCCACGACGACCACCTGGTCGCCTACCTGGTCGACACCGGAAACTGTCGGTGGCCCGTGGGACAATCGAACCGGGGGCCGGAGGCCACGACCACCCACGCCGACCAGTCCCCCGAACCCGTCCCCAAGGCCGTCTCCGACACCGGGACCGGACCCGACACCGACACCGGGGCTGGGGCCGGGACCAACACCGGGACCGGAGCTGGGGCTGGGGCTGGACCCGACACCGCGACCGGGACTGGGACTGGGACCGACACCGGGGCCGGATCCAGCGCCGGGACGGACCTCCGCGCGGCCTTGCACGCCACCCTGCCCGAACACCTGGTGCCGACGCGCTTCGAATGGCTCCCCGAGCTGCCCCGCACCCCCAGCGGCAAACGCGACGACGCCGCGCTGCGCCGCCTCGCCGCGACCCGCCGCGCCACCCCGACCCGGCAGGCCGCCCGACCGGCCGACGAGCACGAGCGCGTCCTCACCGAGATCCTGGCCGACCTGCTCGGCGTCCCCGGAATCGGTCCGCACGACGACTTCTTCGAGCACGGCGGCACGTCGCTCACCGCGATGCGGCTGGCCGTCCTCGTCGAGCAGCGCTACGGCACCCACCTACCCCTGGCCACCCTCGTCGCCGCCCCGACCGCCGCCGCCCTCGCCGACCGCCTGCGCGCCGGGCAGCCGACGTTCGACCCGCTGGTCCCGCTGCACCCGCACGGCACGCGCCCGCCGCTGTTCCTGGTGCACCCCATCGGCGGCAACGTCCTGTGCTACCTCCCGCTGGCCCGCCACCTGCCCGCCGACCGCCCCTGCTACGCGCTCCAGGCCGCCGGCTGCGACCCCGGCACCGAGCCGCTGCACTCCGTGCCCGACCTGGCGGACAGCTACCTCGACGCGATCCGCAAGGTGTGGCCGACCGGCCCGTACGTGCTGGCCGGGTGGTCGTTCGGCGGGTTCGTGGCCTTCGAGATGGCCCGCCGGCTGCGCGCATCCGGTGCCGAGGTCGAGCGGCTGGTCCTGCTGGACACCATCGCGCTGGCGCCGGGGCCGCGCACCGACGTGCCGCCGGAGGCCCTGCTGGACTGGTTCGCCCGCGAACTGCTGTGGCTGCGCGACGAGTCGGTCACGCTGCCCGACACCACCGAGGACGGCCGGATCGACCACCTCGCCGAGCGGGCGGTCGCCGCCGGCGTCCTGCCGCCCGGCAGTCCCGCCGCCGCGGTGCGCCGGCTGTTCCGGGTGTTCCGGGCGCACTGGCGGGCCACCCTCGACTACCACCCGGCGGTGCTCGCCGAGGACGTCGGGCTGATCCGCGCCGCCGCGCCCCTGCCCGGCCCGCTGGAGCCCGCCCACCGGGCCGCCGGGACGCTGCACCGCGACCCGGCCAACGGGTGGGGCGGCCTGACCAGCGGCTTGCTCGACGTGCTGGACGTGCCCGGCGACCACCTCGACATGATGCGCGAACCGAACGTGCGCGAGGTGGCGCGGGCGCTGACCGAACTGGTGGACCGGCGGTGAGGGCGCTGATCGCGGGCGCGGGCATCGGCGGTCTCGCGCTGGCCTCGGCGCTGCGCCGGGCGGGCGTCGAGGTGGTGGTCTTCGAGCGGGCCCGGGAGCTGCGGCCGGCCGGCACCGGGCTGTCGGTGATGAGCAACGGCCTGGCCGCGCTGCGGTCGTGCGGGATCCGGCTGGACGCCGCCCAGCCGATCGAGCGCTTCGAGCTGCTCACCCACGACGGCCGGCCGCTGCGGACCGTGCCGCTCGGGGTGACCACCGCGCGGCTCGGCGTGCCCAGCGTGTGCCTGAGCCGCGCCGACCTCCAGGCCGCGCTGCTCGCGGCAGCCGGGCCGGTCGTGCTGGGCACCGCCGTGCAGGGGTTCGACCACGACGCGACGGGGGTGCGCGTGCGGCTGAGCGACGGCGAGGCGCGCGGTGACGTGCTGATCGGCGCGGACGGGTTCCGCTCGGCGGTGCGCCGGCAGCTCGCCGGGCCGCAGCCGCCCCGCGACGCCGGGTACCGCTGCCTGCTGGCGACCACGTCGTTCCGCCACGACCGGGTCACCCGGGGCTACGTCGGCCACTACTGGGGCCGGGGGCGGCGGTTCGGGCTGGTGGACCTCGGTGACCGGGTCTACTGGTGGGCCACCGGGAACGACGGCCTCGACGACTCGTTCGAGGGGTGGGCGGAGGAGGTCGTGGCGACCGTCGCGGCGACCCCGCCCGAGGACGTGGTCGAGGTGCGCGGGGCGGACCGGCCGTTCCTGCGCCGGTGGGGTGCCGGGCCGGTGACGCTGCTGGGGGACGCGGCGCACCCGATGCTGACCAGCCTCGCCCAGGGCGCGGGGATGGCGGTCGAGGACGCGGCGGTCCTGGCCCGGCACCTGACCGGGAGCGCCGGACCGCGGCAGGCGTTGCGGGACTACGAGGACGAGCGCAGGGCGCGCACCAGGGCGATGGTGCGGACGTCCCGGTTGCTCAGCCGGGTCGAGCAGGCCGACCGCGCGGCGTGGTTGCGGGACGCGGTGTTCCGGCTGCTGCCGACGCGGGTCCTGGTGCGGCAGAACGATTCCGCGCTCGCCTGGGCGGGGGCGCGCCGTGGCTGAGGTGAACCGGCCGCTGAGCCCGGTGGAGCGCTGGTACTGGATCGCCGAGCAGTACTCGGCGCTCAACGTCGTGGCCCGCGTCCGGGTGCACGGCGACGTGGACGCGGCGTCGCTGCGCGAGGGGCTCGACCGGTTGCAGGCCCGGCATCCGCTGCTGCGCACGACGATCACCGCCGACGCGTCCGGCGGCGACCCCGCGTTCGTCGCGGGCGCGCCGCCGATCCCGCTGCGGGAGGCGTCCGGCGACTGGGTGCGCGAGACCGACGAGCGGGAACTGGCCGAACGGCTCGACCTGCGCCGGGGGCCGTTGGCGCGGGCCGTGGCCGTGGCCGTCGCACCCGGTGTGCACGACCTGCTGTTGACCGTCTCGCATTGCGTCGCCGACGCGATCACCGTGCTGTCGCTGGCCCGGGAGTGGGTGGAGGCGGCGCTCGGGCAGGTGCACGGCGAGCTGCCCGCGCTGCCCGCTCCCGAAGACCTGTTCCCGGCGCGGCACCGGGCGTTGCGCGGCACGGTCGGCGCGGCGGCGCGGGCGTTGTCCGACCAGCGGAAGCTGCGGCGGGCGGACGTGCGCCGCCTGGTGCCCACCGAACCGGTGGACGATTCCCGGCGACGCACCCGCCTGGTGCACCGCGAGTTGTCGCCGGCACAGCTGGGGTCGCTGCGGGAGGCGTGCAAGCGGCACGGGTCGACCGTGCACGGCGCGCTCGCCGCCGCGATGATCACGGCGGTCGCCCACGACGCGGGGATCGACCGCCCGTGCCACTACGGGATCGGGTCGCCGATCGACTTCCGGGGCGAGGTCGGGCTCTCCGACCGGGACGCGGGCGCGTACATCGCCACCGTCCCGTCGTTCGCCGCCTACCGCCCGGGCGGCGACTTCTGGCAGTTGGCGACGGAGCTGAGCCGGGACGTGGCGCTGCGGCGGAGCCGGGGCGACCACTTCTCGGTGATCAACCTGCTGCGGTGGGCGTGCCCGGCGGGCCCGGCGGACAGCGAGTCGTTCCGGCGGCTGGTGGAAGCGCGGGGGCCGGGCAACCTGTGCCTGTCGAACGTGGGCGTGCACGACTTCCCCGACCGGATCGGGCCGTGGCGGCTGTCCGGCGCGCAGTTCACCACCGGCCTGTCGATCAGCGGCTACCTCGCGGCCGCGGTGAACACCAGCCACGGCGCGCTGCACTGGAACTTCTCGCACGTCGAGCACGCGGTGCCCGCCGACCGGGCGCGGCGCATCGCCGACCACAGCGTCACAACCGCACTGGAAGGGTTGGCATGAAACGGATCTCGCCGGACGGCCGGGCCGTCGTCGTCACCGGGGCGTCCTCCGGGCTGGGCCGGGAGTGCGCGCTGCACCTGGACCGGCTCGGGGTCCGGGTGTACGCCGGGGTGCGCCGCGAGGCCGACGGGCGCGCGCTGGAGGCCGCGTCCACCGGCCGGCTGCGGGCGCTGCCGCTGGACATCACCGACCAGGACTCGGTGCGCGCCGCGGTGCGGACCGCCACCGAGGTGTGGGGCGTGGTCAACAACGCCGGCACCTGCGTCCCCGGCCCGTTGGAATGCCTGACCCCGCAACGGTTGCGCGAGCAGCTGGAGGTCAACGTGGTCGGCACGGCCACCGTGACGCGGGCGTTCCTGCCGCTGGTGCGCGCGGCGCGCGGTCGGATCGTCAACGTCAGCTCGGGACTGGGCCGGGTGGCGTCGCCCTACCTCGGCGCGTACGCCGCGTCGCAGTTCGCCAAGGAAGCCATGAGCGACGCGCTGCGGCGCGAGGTGCGGCCGTTCGGGGTGGCGGTGTCCGTGGTCGAGCCGGGCGCGATCCTGACCCCGATCTGGGGCAAGATCGCCGCCCAGGACGCGTCGGTGGACGACGCCGAACCCGAGGTCGCCGACCTGTACCGCCGGTCGTTCCGGGGTTTCCTGGCCGCCAACGACCAGCGCGCGCGGTCCAGCCGCACCACCCCGCACCGGTTCGCCCGAGCCGTCGAACACGCCCTGCTGGCGGCCCGTCCGAGGATCCGCTACCGGGTCGGGCCGGACGCGCGGCTGGCCGCCGTGATCGCCCGCCTGCTGCCCGACGCCGCCGTGGACGCGGCGTTCGCCACGACCACCTCCCGCTGACCCAGGACAGGACCGCCATGCGCACGCTGCAACTCCGGGCCATGCTGCTCGGTTTCGACGCCGTCACGCGCACCCGCGCGTGGCAGGGCGACCCGCTGGCCAGGGTCGTGTCGGCCAAGCCCGGCACCGACCCGTACCCGATCTACGAGCAGGCGCGCCGGCAGGGCCCGCTCAGCCGCAGCAGGCTCGGCCTGCACGTCACCGCGTCACACCGGGTGGGCGACGCGATCCTGCGCGACCCGAGGTTCGGCGTGGACACGCGGGCCGCGTTGATGGACATGAAGATGCTGTTGCGCGACGCGAAGGGCCGCCGGCCCGTCCACCCCGTGGACGACTCGTTCATCGCCCTCGACCCGCCGCGCCACACCCGGCTGCGCCGCGCGGTCGCGCCCTGGTTCACGCCGCGCGCCATGCGCGAGCTGACGCCCACCGTGGAGAAGGTGATCACCGGGTTCCTCGACGACTTCGCCGGCCGCGACGAAGCCGACCTGGTCCACGAGTTCGCCGCCCGCATCCCGATCCGCATCATCTGCGAGCTGTTCGGCATCGAGTCGGTCGACTACCCGAGGTTCACCCGGTGGGGCGCCGTCCTGGGCCCCACCCTCGACGGCGTGCGGTCGGTGGCGGAGCTGAGGCGGGTGCGCGAAACCCTGGTGGACGTGGAGGCGTACTTCACCGACCTGATCGACCGACGCCGCCGCCACCCCGGCGACGACCTGGTCAGCGGCGTGATCCAGGCGCACGGGGGCGAGACCGGCTGGGCCCGGGAAGACCTGCTGGCGACCGTGGAACTGCTGATGCTGGCGGGCTACGAGACCACCCTGAACCTGATCGGCAACGCGGCCCTGGTCCTGCTCACCGACGACACCGCGCGCCGGCGGCTCCTGGCGGACCCCGACATCGCGCCGAACCTGATCGAGGAGGTCCTGCGCTGGGACTCCTCGGTCCAGTACACCGTCCGCGCCGCCACCGAACCGGTGACCGTCGAGGGCGTCGACCTGCCGGCGGGCGCGATGGTCGTGGTGCTGCTGGGCGGCGCCAACCGGGACCCGGAGGTGTTCCCCGATCCGCGGACCCTGGACCCGGACCGCCCCAACGCGCGCGACCACCTGTCGTTCTCCTCGGGCATCCACTACTGCGTCGGCGCGGGCCTGGCCCGCCTCGAAGCCGCCACCGCGATGCGCCTGCTGCTCCAGCGCTTCCCCGACGTGCACCTGTCCGGCCCGGTGGAACGGCTCCCGTCCCGCAACATCCGGGGCGCGATCAGGCTGCCCGTCCGGCTGAGGGCGTGAGCGGGCCCAAATGGAATTGCGGTCGTCCGCCGCGATAACGACCATGACCGCGTGGACTACGAGATGTCGTTGCGCGGCTTGGCCTTGGGTGACTCGTTCGGTGAGCAGTGGTTCTCCTACCCTGCCCGCACGCGCGCGCAGGCCGTCGCCGAGCGCCGCCTGGTCGAGGGCCCGTGGCCGTGGACCGACGACACCGCGATGGCGCGGTCGGTGGTCCACGTGCTGCGCGAGTTCGGCGAGGTGGACCAGGACGCGTTGGCGCGCGCGTTCGCTGCGGCCTACCAGGAAGACCCGCACCGCAAGTACGGCGGCTCCATGCACCAGGTGCTCCGGGCGATCCACGACGGAGCCGACTGGCGCACGGTGACCGCCGGCGTGTTCGACGGCCTGGGTTCGTGGGGCAACGGCGCGGCGATGCGCGTCGCGCCCCTGGGCGTGTGGTTCGCCGACGATCTGCCCGCCGTGGTCGAGCAGGCCGGGAAACAGGCCGTGGTGACGCACGCGCACCCGGAAGCGGAAGCCGGCGCGATCGCCGTGGCCGTCGCGGCGGCCGTGGCGGCGAACGGCGTCCGCCCCGAGGACCTGATCACCGCCGTCCTGGACCACACGCCGGACAGCGAGGTGGCCACCGGCCTGCGCCGCGCCGCACGCATGCGGTTCGCCCTGGACCCGAGGAACGCCGCCGGAACCCTGGGCAACGGCAGCAGCCTCTCCGCCCCCGACACCGTCCCCTACGCCGTGTGGTGCGCCGCCCGGCACCTGGACGACCTGCCGGAAGCCCTGTGGGCGACCGCGTCGGCGTGCGGCGACAGCGACACGACCTGCGCCATCGTCGGGGGCATCGTCGCCGCCCGGACCGGCCTGGCCGCCGTGCCCGCGCAGTGGACCCCCGAGCCGCTCCCCGCCTGACCACGGGCCGGCGGGGCGCGGTGCCGACCGCGCCCCGCGCGCGGTCGGCAATTTCCGCGCGCGCCGGACCGCGCAGTGCTTTTGCCGACGAATAGTCGCACTACGGACAGGTCCCGGGGAATTCGAGCAACCCTCGCGGGACGTGCTTCCCGCGGTTCGGAGTTGCAGCCGGTACCGCCCTTTGCGCGGCATTCCCGTACGCCGGACAGTCGTGTCGATACAACACCGATCGGTTGCGGCAACACAGAAGTCGCAAGCCCCGCACGAATACGGTCGGTGTGATCACGACACGTCGAATAACCGGACACCGTAGGCCGAAAAACGAGGCCCGAACGGGTGAAGGTCCGCGCTATCCCATCAAGTTGTGCCCTGATTCCCGCACCGGCTTGCCACTATGTCCCGAGTGAGCCGAAAGCAGGTGAAGGGAGACATCACCGGTGATCGGTGTACCGCCGTCGGGGACAAGCGCGCACGGGGACCTCGACGACGCGGAGACGATCCGGCTGTCCCCGAACGCGTCCCCCCTGGCGCTGCGCGACGCCCCCGCCCTCGTCCGGGGGCTGTTCACCGGGGTCGAGCGGTGGGGGTGGGAGTTCGCGCCGCTGCCGGAGTTCACCGCCGCCCCGGAGCCGCCGCCGAAGTGGCGCGAGCCGGACGAGGTGGCGCTGGCCTGGCAAGTGCGGCGGCGCAGGCTGTGGCAACTGCCCTGGCTGGCCTCCGGTGTCGGGGCCGTGGCGCTGGCAGGCTGGGCGCTGCCGATCCCGTCCGCCGTCGCCGTCGACGCCGCGCTCGCCGGGTGGCTGGTGGTCGGGTTGGCGACCGTCCTGGTCCGGCAGGTGCTGGTGCCCAGGTCGCTGCTGCGCGCGGCCGGCCAGGACCGCGACTTCCGCTTCGAGCAGTTCCGCCACCGCATCGGCGCGTGGCGCGCCGGGGTGGCGGCGCGCGAGGAGGCGATGCGCGGCCGCGGGCTCGCCAAGGAGTGGCTGCCCCTGCGGCTGACCGCGTCGACCGACCGGGTGGAGGTCTTCGGCGGCACCGGGGCCGGCTGGGCCAGCCTGGTCACCACCGCGGGCAGTTCCCTGTTGCGCGCGGGCGGTTCGGTGCTCGTGGTCGACCTGAGCGAACGCCGCGTCGCCGGCGAACTCGCGGCGTTCGCGGCGGTGGTGGGGCAGCCGGTGGCCGACCTCTCGCTCACCCGGGACGACGGAACCCTGTTGCGGGGCCTGGACCCCGACGACGCCGCCGAGGTCGTGGCGGGCGCGGTGGCGACCATGCGGTCCGCCGACGCCGTCGACCTGAGGGTGGTCGACGCGGCGGTGCTCGGCGCGGTCACCGGCTGCCTGGACGGGCCGATCACCTTCACCCGGCTCGCGGCCGGGCTGCGGGTGGTGCGCGGCCACTACGACCCTGAGGTCCCGCTGAGCCGGGCCGAGGTGCGCCGGCTGACCGACCGGATCGACGCCGTCGGCGGCACGGACCGGGTCGCCGACGCGATGCACACGCTGACCGGCCTGGTCGACCTGCTCGCCGGGGCCGAGCCGGCCGGTGACCCCGTGCCGTGGTCCGGGCCGGGGCTGACCGTGCTGGCGACCGGCGGAACCCACCCGCGCCGCAAGGACTTCCTCGACCGGGTGCTGGTCGAGCGCGTGCTGCACGCGCTGCGGACGCGCCCGGACACCGCCGAGCGGCCGGTGGTGTTCCTGGCCGGGGCGGACCGGGTGGGCGTGGCCGGTGTCGAGGCGCTGATCCGGCAGAGCCGCCGGTCGGGCGTGCGGCTGGTGCTGATGATGGAGCGCCTGCGCGACGACCTGACCCGGCTGCTCGGCGGCGCCGGCAGCACGACGATCCTGATGCGCCTGGGCAACCACGAGGAGGCCAAGGCCGCGGCGGAGTTCATCGGCCGCGAGCACACCTTCCGGGTCAGCCAGATCACCCGCCAGGTCGGCGAGAGCTTCACCGAGGGGCGCGCCGAGACCTCCGGCGCGCAGACCAGCTCCTCGACCAACTCCGGCCGGCACCGCAGCCGTCCCGCCGACGCGAAGTGGTTCGACGTCAAGGCCGGCAGCGGCGGCACGTCGGAGGGCGTGGCCGTGTCCAGGGCGGACACCTGGCAGCAGACCGTGAACCACTCCGTCGCGACCTCGGAGAGCACCGGCACCACCGAATCCCGGGTGTACGAGTTCACCGTCGAGCCCGTCGAGGTGCAGAGCCTCCCGCAGACGGCGTTCATCCTGGTCGAGCACGGGGACCAGGGCCGCCGGGTGCTGCTGGCCGACTGCAACCCCGGCATCGCGCTGCTGCCCCGGGTGATCGGCGGTCCCCCGGCCGACGTGGGACGCCGACGTGGCTGACCCCGGCCTGCTCGACGGCGTGCGGTTCCTCCGGCTGCGGTCCGCGCCGCGCCGCACCGCCGAGGCCGACCCGGTCCCGGCGCACCTGTTCGCCGCGCTGACCGCCGCGCACGCCGGGCTGGTCGGCCACGGCGTGCTCGTCGCGGCGTGGCACCGGGTGCCGGGCGACCCGAGGGTGCACGTGCTGTTCGGCGGCCGGCCGGACTTCCCCCCGGCGACCCGGATCGGCGCCCCGGGCGACGTCGTGCCCGTGCGGTACCCGCCGGGCAGCACGGCGGAGGTCGTCGCCGGCGACGAGGTCGTGGACACCTGGCGGCGGTTCCGCAGCTGGGTGCGCTGCCCGGGCCGGTTCGACGCGCTGTGGGGCCCGGCGGACGGCCGGCGGTCCCCGGCGCGCGGCGGTTTCGACGACAGCGTGGCGCACCTGGGCGAGGCGTTCGTCTGGCTGACCGTCGCCGAGCCACTGCCGGTCGAGGACGTGGACGACGAGCTGTCCAGGCTGGACGTGGCGATCCCGCCGCTGCGCCGCGACGTCCGGCTGGAGTCGAGCCGGATCGCCCTGCACCGCGCCGAGGGCCGCTACCGGGAGCTGTCCCGGGTGCGCGCGACCGGCGCGTGGCGGGTGCACGTGCTGGTCGGCGGGCTGGACGAGGTGTCGGCGCGCCGGGGCGCGGCGCTGCTGTCCGGCGCGAGCGACCTGGACGAGCTGCCCTACGTGCTCGGCGCGGCGGGCCGGGCGGAGCCGTTCGAACGGGCGCTCGCCTCGACCACCGCCGACTCGCCGTTCACCGCCGGCGGCGAGCTGGTGGCCGCCCTGGCGCGCCCGCCGAAGCGGGAGCTGCCGGGCGTCCGGCTGACCGAGGTCGCCGGGTTCGACCTCACCCCGGAGACCAGCGGGTCGACCGGGCTGGGCGCGGTGCTGGACGACGCCGACCAGCACGTCGGGCCGTTCACCGTGCCCGAGGCGACGCTGAACCGGCACACCCTGGTCGTCGGGGCCACCGGGTCGGGCAAGTCGCAGACCGTGCGGCACCTGCTGGAGCAGCTGCACCACGCGGGTGTCCCGTGGCTGGTCGTGGAACCGGCGAAGGCGGAGTACGCGGCGATGGCGGGCCGCATCGGCGACGCCCCGGTGGCGGTGATCCGGCCGGGCGACCCCGACGCGGTCCCGGTCGGGCTCAACCCGCTGGAGCCGGAGCCGGGTTTCCCCGTGCAGACCCACATCGACCTGGTGCGGGCGCTGTTCCTGGCCGCGTTCGAGGCGGAGGAGCCGTTCCCGCAGGTGCTCGGGCAGGCGCTGCACCGGTGCTACACCGAGCTGGGCTGGAACACCGTGCTGGGCGGGTCCCGCCTGCCGGGCGTGACGCCGAGGCACCCCACCTTGGCCGACCTGCGGCGCACCGCGCTGGAGGTGGTCGACGGCATCGGCTACGGCAAGGAGGTCACCGACAACGTCAAGGGGTTCATCGACGTGCGGATCGGGGCGCTGCGGCTGGGCACGCCCGGCCTGTTCTTCGAGGGCGGCCACCCGCTCGACGTCGAGGACCTGTTGCGCCGCAACGTGGTCCTGGAGATCGAGGACATCGGCAACGACCAGGACAAGGCGTTCTTCATCGGCGCCGTGCTGATCCGCCTGCACGAGCACCTGCGCACCCGGCGCTCCCCCGGCGCGGGCGGGCTGCGGCACGTGACCGTGCTGGAGGAGGCGCACCGGCTGCTCAAACGCGCCGAACCCGGGTCCTCCACCGCGCACGCGGTGGACCTGTTCACCTCCCTGCTGGCCGAGATCCGCGCGTACGGCGAGGGGATCGTGGTGGCCGAGCAGATACCGTCGAAGATCGTCCCGGACGTCGTCAAGAACACCGCGCTCAAGATCGTCCACCGGCTGCCCGCCGACGACGACCGCGCCGCCGTCGGGGCGACGATGAACCTGGACGAGGCCCAGTCCCGGCACGTCGTGTCGCTGCCGCCGGGACGGGCCGTGGTGTTCGCCGACGGCATGGACCGGCCGGTGCGGGTGGCCGTGCCGCTGGGCGAGACCCGGGAGAAGCGGGGTGCCGGCGCGGAGATCGCGATCCGGCGGACGCGCAGCGCGGCCTGCGGTCCCGCGTGCCGGTCACGGCCGTGCGTGCTGCGGGAGATCGACTCCGCCGCGACGGTCGCCGAAGACCCGCGCGTGGTGCTGTGGATCGAACTGCTCGTGGTGGCCCACCTCGTGGGACGCCCGGCGCCCCGGCCGGAGCGCGCGTGGCTGGCCGGTCTGGTCGCGCGGGTCGACGCGCGGACGCTGGAGTGCGCGGTCGCCCACCGGGTGCAGGCCGCGATCGACGTGAGGTACGGCGGGCTCGCCGCGCACTACCAGCCCGAGTCCCTCGCCGAGCACGTGGCGGGTGCCGCGCTCGCCACCCTGCGCGCCGGCACCACGTCGTGCGACGGGTCCGAGGTGCGCTGGCAGGCCGGGCGCTACCGGTGGTTCGACGTGGTGCGCGCCCTGGTGGAGGCCGGTCCGGACGCCGGCCGGCACCCGGACACGGCGCGCTGGGCCGAGCGCGGCCTGCACCTGACCGGCGACACCACCGGCGAGCAGCTGGCGGACCTGGAGGCGCACCCGGACAGCTGGCTGCCCGACGACTCGGTGATCGTCGGCGCGGGTGCGCCGCCGGTCCACGAGTCGGCGCTGGCCAAGCTCAGCCGGCTGCACCCGCCGGACCGCCGGTTCCTGGCCGTCACCGGGTTCCTGGGCCTGGGCACGACCTGGCCGTTGACGGCGCTGAAGCTCACCGAGCAGACGGCGGGTGACCGATGAGCGCGGACCGGAGCGCGGACAGCGGCCACCCGGACCCGCCGGAGCGATTACCGGAGGCGGACCGGCGGTCGGAGGGCGCGCCGCGACCCGGTGACAGCACCGCGGCGTGGTCGCTGCGCGAGGAACGCCCGCTGGAGACCGACTCGCGGGACAAGGTGGAGGTGGAACCGACCGCGCGGACCATCGTCGAACACGCGGACCGGCGGGCGGTCGACGGGAGGGGCGACCACTACGTGCGCGGGGTGCGCCCCGACGACCTCGTCCACTACGTCGACGGGGTGCTCGACCGGAAAGTACCGAACGTGGAGGTCAAATACCCCGGTAACGGCCGGGTGGCGTACTGGGATCCGGACAAGGACGCCGTGGTCATCGAGGACGGTGACGGCGGCAGCGTGTTCACGCCGAAGCAAGGAAGGGACTACTTCGATGACCTCTGAGGGTCGGGAACTTCCCGGTGAGGGTGATCTCCTCCGATTGCGCAAGGACGAGTTCGAGCTGCTGCGGCAGGTCGTCCGCGAGGCCCGCGAGCTGAGCGACGAGCAGTTGACCGATGTCGGCGTGCAGCGCGGCAAGGTCGACGAGCTGGGCAACGCGCTGCGGTCCGTGCGCGGTGGACTCGCCGACGCCGACCACCCGGCGGTGGACGTGGTCCTGCACGAGTCCGCGGGTGCCCACCCCGCGCTGTCCCACCCGGAGCCCGCCGAACCGCCGCAGGTCACCGGCGTGCTGTCGCACTCGGTCGCGGCCCGGATGCCGGTGCTGATCCACTACGTCGGCGAGTGGCTGGGCGACCGCGAGCTGCGGCATCGGACCGGGAGCGACCAGGCGGCGCTGAGCCACCTCGCCGACCGGTTCCGCGGCCGGGAGGCGTGACCGCCGAGGCCACGAACCCGGCGGACCGGCGCCCACGGCGGTGCCGCGCACCATCGCGGAGCAAGCCGGGGGGCGTTGGCCGTTCGCGCCGATGCCGGGCGGGCCGGCCGAACTCCCGTGACGGCGCGGCGGACGTGGTTCAGCGCCAGCTCTCGCGGTGGGCCTGGAGCCCGTCGATGATCAGGTCGAGCCCGATGTCGAACTCCCCGGTGTAGGCGTACCCCGGTTTCCGGGTGCGGTCGGCGATCATCTCGGCGAGGTGCGGGAGTTCGTCGCGCGGCAGCTGCTCCAGGATCGAGCCCGCGACGTCCTCGAACCCGGCGGTCGACGCGAACGGCAGGCTCATCTCCTGGAGCGTGAACCCGTAGACGTAGCTGTCCAGCACCGAGAGCGCGTGCGCCGCGCCGGACAGCGAGAAGCCGCCCGCCCGCAGGCTGCCGATCACCGCGTCGTGGTGGCGCAGGGTCGCGGGGCCGGGGTTCGCGCGCGAGTCCATCAGCCTGATCGCCCACGGGTGGCGGACCAGCGCGCCGCGCATCGAGACCGACCGCTCCCGCATCGCGGTCCACCACTCGACCTCCGGTGACGGCAGTTCGATCTCGCCGAAGACGAGGTCGACCATGCCGTCGAGGATCAGGTCCTTGTTGCGGAAGTGGTGGTAGAGCGACATGGCCTCGACGCCGAGCCGTTCGGCGAGCTTGCGCATGCTCGGCACGCCGGCACCGGCCTCGTCCGCCATCTCGACCGCCGTGCGCAGCACCACCTCCTTGCCGAGCGTGGTGCGGCGAGGTGGGTCGGCCGACTCGGTGGGCACGCGGTTCTCCTGTCCGGACGGCTGCGCTGCTTGACAACCTTACACCGCAAGGTTGTACCTTACGACGTAAGGGTCGAGGCAGGGAGGAACGTCGTGGAACCGATCGGTGTGGACGGAACCGGGCAGCCGGGGGCGGGCCGGAGGGTGTGCGTGGTGGGCGCGTCCGGGAAGCTCGGGCGCTACCTCGTGGCGCACGCGCTGGAACGCGGGTACGAGGTCGTGGGGGTGTGCCGGGAGCAGAGCGTGGGCAAGCTCGCCGAGTTCGAGGGGCGGATCACGGTGGTCCCCGGCGCGACCGACGACCGCGCGGTCATCGCGCGGGCCGTGGACGGGTGCGACGCCGTGCTCACCGTGCTGGTGCCGTGGGGGCGCAACCACTACGCGTCCGGCACGGCCCAGGCCGTGCTCGATTACGCCCGTCCCGGCGCGCGGCTGGTGTTCTCCTGCGGCTGGCACATCACCCGTGACGGCAAGGACGTGTACTCGCGCCGTTTCAAGCTGTACGCGGCGGTCTTCGGGCGGCTGGCCAAGCTGGCCGGCGTCGTGGACGTGGACGACCAGGTCGACGCGTGCCGCCGGGTGTTCGACAGCGACACCAGGTGGACGGTCGTGCGCGGCAGCGACCTGGAAGAGGGCGAGAGCCAGGGCTTGCCGGTGTGGAGCAGGCACGTCGGCGATCCCGTGCTGGCCGGCAACCTGACCCGTCGGGTCGACTACGCCCTGTTCATGGTCGAGGCCGTGGTGGACGACGCGCTGATCCACGAGGCCCCGGCGATCGTCGGCCGGCTGACCCCGTCGGCCCTCGCCCACGCCGGGCGGTCGGCGTGAGAGCCCGACCCGACCTCGAAGGACGCGCCACCACCGCGCCGAGGAAGCTCGCGCGGATCGCGGGCGTGCTGTACCTGGTCGTCGCGGTGCTCACGACCTTCGCCGGGGTCGTGAACACCACCGTCGTCTCCGGCGACGCCGCCACCACCGCCGACGGCATCGCCGCCTCGGCCACCCTGTACCGCATCGGGTTCATCGCCGAACTGGTCGGTGCCGCGGCTTTCCTGCTGACGGGCATGACCTTGTACCTGCTGCTCAAGCACGTCAACCGGGTGGCCGCCGCCGCGATGGTCACGTTCGTGGCGGTGAGCGTGGCGATGCAGAGCCTGAACCTGCTCAACCAGCAGGCGGCACTGGCGATCGCCACCGGCCGCGACTACGCCGACGCCTTCGGCGCGACCGGTGCCGACCGGTTGACGGCGCTGTTCGCCGGCCTCCAGCACGACGGCTACCTCATCGCCCAGACGTACTTCGGCCTGTGGCTGCTGCCGCTGGGCTACCTGGTCGTCAAGTCCGGCTACTTCCCCAAGGTGCTCGGCGTGCTGGTGGTGATCGGCTGCTGCGGCCACCTCGTGGACGTGTTCGCGCGCTTCCTCGCGCCCGACTTCGGCGCGAGCCTCTCACCGTTCGCGATGACCCCGGCGGCGATCGCGGAGATCTCGTTCATCGCCTGGCTGCTGGTCAAGTCCGTGCGGATCCCCGCGTCCGGCGGCCAGGTTCCGGCGACCGCCCGGCCGTAGCGGATGGCGAGGGCGTGCGGTGCGGTCGAAGACCGTGCCACGTCAACGCGAGAACGTCGCCGGACGCCCGACGTCCGGTCCTCCGTGGACAGTCTCGTACAGCCGGCCGACGCGCAGCACGGTGGCTTCGTCGAAAGGTCTTCCGATCAGATGCAGACCGATGGGCAGGCCGTCGCCGCCCACGCCGACCGGCAGCGACCGCGCCGGTGATGTTCGCCGGCGAGGACAGCCTGACGTACGTGTCGGGCACGCTCTCGACCGAGCCGTCCGGCCACCGCACCACCTGCTGGTCGCTGCGGACCTCCGGGCCGTACAGCTCGGGGGTCGCGCGCAGCGCCCGCTCGTGGGCAGCGGTGGCCTCGGGCACCATGAGACCCCAGTGGGTGGCCTGGATGTACCTGGTCAGCGGGATTTCGACGTCGACCGGCACGGCCCCGAGCCCGCACAGGCGCGTGATGGCCCCGATGACCGCGTCGGCCACCTGCGGCGCGACCCGGTCGAAGTAGTGGTTGCGCGGAACGCCCACGCGCAGCCCGGCCAGGTCCCCGCCCGCTTCGCCGCGCCCGCTCGCGGGGCCGGACGAGGTCTTGCCCACCGGCGCGGCGAGCACGAGTCCGGCGTCCTCGACCGTGCGGGTGATCGGGCCGACGTGGTCCAGCGACCGGGACAGGGACGTCACGCCGTCCAGGGGGACCAGCCCGTAGGTGGGTTTGAGGCCCACCACGCCGTTGAGCGCGGCCGGGACCCGGATGGAGCCGCCGGTGTCCGTGCCCGGGGAGAAGGTCGCCGAGCCGGCCGCGACCGCCACCGCCGAACCGCCGCTCGAACCGCCCGCGAGCCGGTCCGCGTGCCGCGCGTTCCTGGTCTGCGGTGTCGTGAGGCCGTAGGCGAACTCGTGGGTGTGGGTCTTGCCCAGGAGCACCGCGCCGGCGTGCGCCGGCCGTGCCGCCACCGCGCTGTCGCGGCCGGCGACGTGCCGGTCGCGCACGCGGGAACTGGCGGTGGTGGGCGTTCCGGCCACGTCGACGAGATCTTTGAGAGCCATCGGGATGCCGTGCAACGGGCCGCGGTGGCGGCCCGCCGCGATCTCCCGGGCGGTCGTGCCGAAATCGAGTTCGCGCGGCAGGCCGACCACCCGGTGGATGTGGTTGGCCGTGGTGGTGACCAGGTCGAGCTGCCCGATCGGAGCCGGCAGACCGGCTTGGAGCGCCCAGTGGGCGACCTCCTCCGGCGTGAGTTCGGCGGCACTCATGCGTTGATCCTTCCCGGCAGCGCGGCGAACGCACAACGTGCACGCCCGTGTCCGGTCGGCGCGCTACGACCTGGCCGGCTCGGGCGGGGTGAACGCGAACTCGGCGGCGTCGCACACCGGCCGGAACCCGATCCGCCGGTAGATCGAGTTCGACGTCGGGTTGGCCAGGTCGGTGAACAGCACCACGTGCTCGGCTCCCGCGTCGAGCGCCCACCGCGCGCACGCCGCCGTGACGGCCGCCGCGTAGCCGTTGCGGCGGTGCTCCTTCGGCGTGAAAACAGGGCCGATGCGGGACATCCCGTGCGCCGGCCGACCGGCGCACGCCCACGACACCGGCTCGCCGTCGCGCAGCCACAGGACGTGGCCCATGCCGAAGGAGAGCGTGCCGCGCAGGTAGGTCCAGGCGTACTCCTCGTCCGGCTCGTGCGGCGCGGACTCGCGCTCGAAGTCCAGGTACCAGCGGAACAACAGGTCGAGGTCGTCCTCGGTGGCCAGGCGGAACGTGCCGGGGATCCCGGTCGGCGCGGCGAGTTCGGCCAGGCGGAACAGCCGCATCGACATCGCTTCCCGCACGTCGCACCCGGTGCGTTCGGTCCACGCCCGGACGAACGCCGCCGCCTCGACCCTCGGCCCGACGACGCCCGGCAGTTCCACGTCCGCCAACTCCTCGGCGACCACGTCCGCCCACCGCACCGGCACGCCGCTGACCGACAGCGGCCACGGCGGCGTGCACAGGGCCGCCGCGACGACCTCGCCGTGCTCGGTCACCGTCACCAGCAGCGGCGGCCGGTCCGCCGGGTCGGGTTGGTCGAGCCGCCGGTGCACGGCGGCGACCGCAATCGTGTGGAACACCGGGTCCGCGCAGAAAAAACCACTGGTCACGGCCCAGAAACCGGACAGGTCGTGGTGCCTCGCCACATCAGCCACAAGTCGGCAAGGTAGCGCAGCGGGCCGTCCGGAGCACTCGGATAACCACCCCGGTCGATCCCGGGCCCGGTCCTCGCGGTACTCCGCCTCCGCCGCCCCGCCTCGGCGGACGCGCGGCCTCGTCCGAGTCGTCCCGCCCGGCCGGGAGCCGCGCCAGGTCGACCACGCCGAGCCCGCAGCCGGCGTCGACGCTCCGGTGGCACCGGGACTCGGTCGTCTCGGCCGAGCCCTCGGTCTCGAACAGCCCGCCCGCGGCGGCCATCGCCCAGCACCGCCGGTGACTGGTCGAGCCCGAACGATCGCCGCCGGGCTTGAGCCGCTCGCCAGGAAGCGTTGCGCACCAACGGCAACCGTCCGACGGTGCCGCTGCCGCCGACCCTCGGGCAACCGCGCGCCGGGCCCGGCAGCGCCGCCGCTACTCCCCTGCGGCCTTCCGCAGCGCCTCCACGATCGCGACCGGGTCCTTGATCCTCTTCCCGTCCAGGTGGACGGTCCCCTTCTTGCCCCGGAAGGTGAGCTTCAGGTCCGACGTGCGGTGCTGGACCCACACGCTCACCGCACGGGCCAGCACGGCCCCGACCCCGCCGGAACCCAGCGCCACCATCAGCACGTCGCTCGCGCTGCCCATCTCCTCCGGACCCGGCGGGACCGGCACCAGGCGCACGGTGCTGCCCGGCACGTCGTCGTCGCCGCGCAGCCAGCGGAACAACGACCGGATCTCGGCACCCGCGTCGACGGCACCCGGGTCACCGGTGGCGGTGTCGGCGGCATCGGACACGGTGATGGCGACGTCCACCCGGACCTCCAGCGTCAGGCACGAACAGATCACCCGACGGTAGCCGACCGGCCGACGCGCTGTACGGCGATTGCCCGTTCCCGGTTCGGTGCGCTCGCGGCACGAGACCGCCGCCACCGACAGTCCACAGTGGACCGGATCAGTCCCGGAGGGGCAGTTCCACGACCGGCGCGCCGTTGAGGCTGAACCAGCAGACCCGTTCGCTCACCAGGTCGAACTCCACCGACACGACCCCCTCGGGCCGGGGCGGGACCTCCACGCGCACCGGGAACTCGACGTGCTCGCCGGGGCGCAGCCCGCCGCCCGGCAGCGCGATCCGCTCCAGGTCGCGCACGGTGAGGTCGGCCAGGTGCAGGCGCACGCCCAGCCGGACCCCGCCCACGCCCGCGTCGGACGGCAGCCACACGCGCTCGCCCGTGTTGTGCACCCGGCACGTCCCGGTGACGGTGGTCGCCGAACCCGTCCTGGTGATCCGCACGCCGTCCAGCGCGAGGTCGGCGGTCAAGCCCTGCTGCTCGCGGCTGTCCGGCACCTCCTCGCCCGCCACGCGCAGCACGAACATCCGGCGGCCGTCGATCGCGGCGCGGGTGAGGTCGAGGAAGTGCGCGCCCTCCCCCCGACCGGCCACGACCGCCCGGAAGGTGTCGAGGTCGACCCAGCCCGGCGCGGTGTCGACCGGGCACAGCCGCAGGTCCGTGAAACCGGCGGCGCGCGCCCACTCCCACACGTCCTCCATCACCACGTCGTTCTCGATCACGCCGTAGTGCCGCATCTCGTACTGCGACTGCGGCTGCACGGAGTGGCGATCGCCCGGCTCGGAGAACGCGGCGATGCCGCCGGGGCGCAGGACCCGCGCCATCTCCCGGAGCACCTCGGCCGGGTTGGGCACGTGGTGGAAGGCGTCGAAGGACAGGATCCGGTCGACGCTCGCGTCCGGCAGGTCGATCCGGTGGCCGTCGAACACCAGGAACTCCGGTTCCGGCTGCTCCCCCGGCACGGGCTGCTCGGCGAACAGCCGGCGGCCGAGTTCGAGCGCGGTGGGCGAGACGTCCAGCGCCACCACCCGGCAGCCGAGGCGGGTCAGGTAGCGGCTGGTCCAGCACGTGCCCGCGCCGAAGTCGAGCACCCGCAGGCCGGGGAACGGCCGCAGACCGCGCAGCACCTGCCCGAACGTGGTCAGCAGGTCGGCCGCGTCGGCGGCGTCCCGGAACGGCTTGGTCAGCAGGACGTCGGGCTCCTCCACGGCCCGGAAGTAGCCTTCCGCCCGCTCGGCCAACTCCTCGACGGTGACGGTGGCGATCAGCTCGGCGACGTCGATCAGGTCGGGATCGCGCTCGTCGCCCGGCTCCGCGATCCGCTCGGTGTCCGCGACGTCCGGGGCGAGCCGTCGGCCGAACTCCTCCGAGGCGGCCAGGCTCGCGCACACGTCGGCGACGGTCGTCTCACCGGCACCGAGCGCGGCCACGTAGTGCGCCACCCCGTCCGGATCGCCGGGACGGCCGAGGATGAGCCGGTAGGCGCGCTCGACCACGGCCGCCAACTCCCCGGGCCCGTCGCTCCCACCCGCTTCGACCACCGTCGGCACCCCGCCCATAACAGAGGTTTCGTCACGTTCACGTCGCACGCCGGCAAGTTACACGGCCTCGGTCGACAGGCGCAGGCGGCGTCCCGCCATTCAGGGTAGGGCCGAGGGGCGGTTCAGGGTAGTTCCCGGATCCCGGCCGGCCCGACCTGGGCGATGCTCGCAGCGGGGTTCTGCCGATATCGGGGGGTGTCGTGTTGTCCACACGCGAGGGGGCGGCCGTGCGGCCGGGGCGCTTGACGTCGTTCCTGCTGGTCCTGACCGGAGCCGCGTCGGTGTTGTTCACGGTGGGGACCGCGTTGCAGGCGTTCGTCGTCGTGGACGAGGAGACGCTTACGCGGATGATGCTGCTCGCCGGGGCCGCACCGGGGGCCGCGGCCGAGCAGGTGCCGGGGTTCCTGGTCGGGTTCCGCGCGGTCGGGTGCCTCTACCTGGTCGGCAACGCGCTGGGGGTGCTCGCGCTGCGCCGCCGACCCGACCGGCGGCTGTTCTGGCTGGTGCTGGTGGTCAACGCGACCCAGGCGGCCGGGGTGTGGCTGGTGCCGCCGGAGGTGTCCACCGCCGCGCGGGAGCGATTCGGGGTCGTCGGGGTGCTGCCGTCGCTGGTCACCGACGTCGGGGCGCTGGTCCTGGTGGCCGTCCTGGTGGTCGGGTCGCTGGCCACGCGCGCGGTCTGGGGGCAGGTGCGCCACCGCGCGGTCGGGGCGGGGGCGTCTGCCGTGGGCTGATCCGCTCACAGCAGCGACGGCGGACGGCGGCGGCGTCCGGGCGGCATGGTCGGGGCATGACCAACAACGAGAGGCAGCCGCTGTTCGACCACCGGCTGCGGGAGCGCTTCCTCAGTCAGCGGGTGCTGGTCCTCGACGGCGGCCTGGACGACGACAACGGGACCGTGCTCGCCACCCAGATGCTCTCCCTGGCCGCCGAGGACCCCGACAAGGACATCGCGCTGTGGATCCACTCGCCGGGCGGCTCGGTGCCCGCGATGCTGGCCATCCGCGACGTGATGCGGCTCGTGCCGTGCGCCGTGTCCACGCTCGCGCTCGGGCTGGCGTGCAGCGCGGGCCAGTTCCTGCTCTCCGCCGGCACGCCGGGCAAGCGGTACGCGCTGCCGCACGCCCGGATCCTGATGCACCAGGGATCGGCGGGGATCGGCGGCTCGGCGGTCGAGGTCGAGGTGCAGGCCGACGACCTGCGGCACACCCGCGACACCGTGCTCGGGCTCATCGCGCAGGACACCGGCCAGCCGATCGAGCAGATCTTCACCGACTCCCTGCACGACCGCTGGTTCACCACGGCGCAGGCCGTCGACTACGGGTTCATCGACCACGTGGTGCGCGACCTCGGCGAGGTGGTGCCCGTGCGGCGGCACGAACTCGGGCTCGGCAAGGCGACGGGAGCACGCGCGTGAGCACCTACACCATCCCCAACGTGATCACCCGCGGCATCGGCGGCGAGCGGATCATGGACGTCTACTCGCACCTGCTCTCGGAGCGGATCGTCTACCTCGGCACCGCGATCGACTCCGGCGTGGCCAACGCGCTGATCGCCCAGCTGCTGTACCTGGAGGCGGACAACCCGGACCGCGAGATCAACCTGTACATCAACTGCGAGGGCGGCGACCCGTCCGCGATGCTCGCGCTGTACGACACCATGCGCTACATCAAGGCACCCATGGTGACCACGTGCATCGGGCAGGCCGTCGCGGCCGGGGCGGTGCTGCTGGCCGCCGGCCGGGCCGGGCACCGCTTCGTGCTGCCGCACACCAGGGTCGTGCTGCACCAGCCCGCCGCGCAGGGCCGGGGCACCATCCCCGACCTGATCCTCCAGGCCGACGAGGTGGTGCGGGTGCGCACCCAGTTCGAGGAGATCCTGTCCGCGCACACCGGCCACGGCGTCGCGGAGCTGCGCCACGACACCGACCGGGACCGGGTGTTCGACGCGGCGGGGGCCGTCGCCTACGGGCTGGCCGACCACGTCCTGGAGCACCGGGGCTGACCTCAGGCCGCCAGCAGCACGGGTCCCGCCGGTCGACGGCCGACCGCCGGACCCGCGCCCCGGCGCTGCCGGATGCCGCCGGCGATGCCGATGAGCAGGTCGGCGAAGTCCACCCCGAGCGCGCCGGCGACCGCGGCGATCATCTCGCTCGACGGCTCCTTGCGGCCGCGTTCGATCTCGGACAGGTACTGCGGGGAGATCCCGGCGCGCTCCGCGACGTCGACGAGCCGCCCGCCCTGCTCCTCCCGGGCCGCCCGCAGGCTCCGGCCGAGCACGTCGCGCCACAGCGGCTCGGGCTCGGGCTCGCGCGCCGGGGCGGGCGCGCGGTCCCGGTGGAAGGGAAGGATCTCCGCCATGGGGTCATCCTGACACCGGCCCGCCGCCCGCAGACCCCGGTTCCGCTCCCGGCGAAACGCCCGCGCACGACGAGCGGGCGCGCCCGAGGCCCGGGTGCGGTCGTGCCGCCGACCGGGTGGTGGGCGGTCGATCCGGCTAACGGCCGCGCGGGCGTGGCGAACTCACCGGGTGCCGCCCCGTTTCCCCGGTCGCCGAGGAGGACGAACCCCATGCCGTCGTCACGCCTGTTCCGCTGCCTCGCCGCGCTCCTGCCGGCCGCCGCCGTCGCGCTCGCAGCCGCGCCCGCCCACGCCTCGGGGGTGGACCAGGTGTGCGTGGGCACGGAGGTCACCTCGTTCGACCCGCCGCTCACCCTCGCCACCCGGCCCACCACCATCACGGTCAGCGGCATCTACCCGAGCTGCACGAACCCCGGCGCGGGCACCGCGACCTACGCCGAGACGTTCACCATCGCCGCGTCCTGCCTGACCCTGGCCGACTCCGGCTCGGCGCTGCGCACCTTCACCTGGAGCGGGACGACGGCACCGAGCACGTTCGAGTACAACGTCACCTCCAGCTCCGCGGGCGGCCAGGTGATCGTGACCAACACCGGCGTGCTGACCTCAGGCGGTTTCGCACCGGCCGGCGCGGAACAGGTGATCACGCTGGTGACCCCGAACACCCTCCAGTGCCTGACCGGCGGTGTGCCGAACGTGACCGGCCCGACCACCCTCACCGTCCACAGCCCCTGACGGCCCGCGCGGGCCCTCAGCCGGCCGCGACGCGCCCGTGGATGCCGGTGACGGCCGCGCGGGCGGACAGGAACGCGCCGTCCTGCCACGACCACCAGTGGCTGAGCCAGTCGCCGGCGAAGTGGACCCGGCCGACCGGGCGGGTGAGCAGCCGGTACTCGGGCGCTTCCCGGGACGGCCAGGTCACCCACGCGCCCTCGGCCGGCGGGGTCCGCGACCACGCCACCGAGAACGCCGCCCGCACGTCGCGCCGGTAGACCTCGCCGTAGATCTTCGCGCCCTGCTCCAGCGCGTGCCGGACGCGCTCGTCCGGCGTCAGGCCGTCGTAGTGGGTGGCCTGCTCCTCGAAGTTGTAGTAGCCCACGACGACGCCGCGTTCGCTGTGCGCCCCGGAGGAGGGGAACCAGATCTGGTAGGGGTCCAGGTCGGTGCGGGTGATCCCGCCGTAGAGCCGCAGGTCCTGCTCCCACCAGCGGCGGCCGTACTCCAGGCCCAGCTTGCCTACCGGGGCCGGCTTCGGGGTGGCCGGCGCGGCGGTGACCTCCGGGCCGAGGTTGTGCGGGATGCGGGCCAGGACGTGCGGGGGCAGGGCGGCCACGCAGAAGTCGCCCCGGACGGCCCGCAGCACGCCGTACGGGTCGCGGTAGCCGACCTCGACCCCGTCGTCCCCGCCGGTGATCGACCGGACCTCGGAGCGCAGCCGGATCCGGGACCGCCCGACGGCGTCCGCGAGCGCCGCCGGGATCCGGTCGGTGCCGCCGACGACCTGGAACATCATCATCGCGTACTCGAACTCCAGCTCGAAGGCGACGCTCCGGTTGAGGTTGCGGGAGAACACCCGGGACAGCGCCTCCGGCGGCCCGAGCGGCGTCCCCGCCTCGGTGCCCGCGCCGGGCGGCACCGCGTAGCCGCGCCTGCTGCCGCCCCGGTAGGCGAACCCGTCGGCCCGGCCGCCGATGTCGCCGAAGGGCTCCAGGAACGCCGGCAGCCGCTCCCGGTCCTGCGCCGTCAGCTCGTCGTCCAGCGCGCCCCGGTCGGTGGCCTTGGCGAGCAGTTCGGCGAGGTAGCCGAACGCGTCGGCCCTGGCCTCCCGCACGGTGACCGGGCGCGGGTCCACCGTCGAGTCGTGCAGGTGCGCGTTGGCGTTCTGGTTGGGCGTTGAAGTACTGCCCCGACGAGAACCCGGCCGTCTGCTCGTGCCCGTCGAGGTCGCGCAGGCGGTCCCCGCCGCGCACCGTCCAGACCCGGCCGCCCACCCGCTGCCCGGCCTCCAGGACCACGCAGTCGTACCCGGCCTTGCCCAGTTCGTAGGCCGTGGCCGGCCCGGCGATCCCGACGCCCAGCACGACGACCCGGCGACCGCGCTCCGCCGGGTCGAGGTCGGCCGCGCGGGGCGGGACGTACGGCGTGGCACCGGCCTCGGGCGCCGGCCCGAGCGCGCCCATCGTGTGGAACAGCGCCCCCGCGCCACCGCCCGCGCCGACGGCCTCCGGGAATCGCCGCCGTGTCAAAGCGGACATCTGCCCTCCCTGTGTCGGATGCCTCGGCCGGGCAACGGTTTTCGAGCCGGCTGTGCGCCGCGCGGGGCGGCCTCGGCAGACCTGCGGAACACCAGGATCCGACCACCGCGGACGGTCACCGTCGACGGCCGGAAGCGGCGCTCGCGCGGTCGGCCACCGGCACTGCCCGGACGGGCTACTCCGGTCAGGTCGGGCACGCGGACCACCCTGCACGACGAACGGGACTTCCGCCCGCCGAGGTCGGCGGCGGGCGGAAGTCCCGTGGCGGGCCGTCACTTCAGCCGGACGTAGTAACCCTTGTAAGGGAACAGGTCGGTGAAGTCGCGGTGATCGGAGTAGCCGCTGCTGCAACACGCGTAGTGGACCGTCGAGTGCCCGCTCGCCTTCGCGTTGTCCACCAGCACCCGCAACGTCGTGGGGGTGTCCACGGTGATCGGGGTGCCTCGGACGGTGAGCCGGTCCGGCGGGCGCACGGTGTAGTTGATCACCGACTTGCCCTCGGCGAACGACCACGGGTAGCCGGCGGGCATCGCCTGGATCCGGTCCGAGTCCACCTGCTTGAGCTCCAGCAGCGAGGCCGCCGGCGGCGTCCCGGTCTCGATCAGGTTGGCCACCGCGTTGTCCAGGTACGCGCCCGCCGGCGCGTACATCACCACGGTGATCCCAACGGGCACGACGAACGTCCCGGACTTCTTGCGCCGCTCGGTCGGGTGGGCGTCGAGCAAGTCCTCGGTGAACCTGCCGTGTCCGCTGATCACCGCGCCGAACCGGGCACTCGGAGATGACATGTCGGGTTTCCTCTGGTCGAGGGGCGGAGGTCGCGCCGCAGCGCTCCTCATCCTCACGTGGCCCACCCGCCCCGGGGACCGGTCGCGGGGGCAGCGCGAGGGGGCCGGGCCGCCGCCCGAACGTGCGGACGGCGAGGTCGGCGGGGCGCGCCGGACCCTCCACTGTGGACCGGACGGGCCGGACCCGGCGCGGGCGACGACTTTCGTCGCGGCTTTGGATGTACCCCGATCCGGTCCACGGGGTGACGCGGGGGCGGTCCGTTCACCACCAGCATGGGCGCCAGTCGGATGAAAGGGGAGCTTCGGATGTCGACTCTGATGAGGCGGATGCCCGCGGTGGTGGTCGGATTGGCCGCGGCCGCCGCGCTGTCCGCCGGGCCCGCGCAGGCCGCCGGCGACGAGGTCGCCAGGATTTCACTGCCCCCGGTCACCGGGAGGTACCAGGTCGGGACGACCGACCTGCACCTTCTCGACCGGACGCGGCCGGATCCCTGGCAGGCCGGGCGCGAGCGGGAACTGATGGCCACCGTCACCTACCCGGCCGCCGGGCACGGCGGGACGCGGGCGGCGTGGATGTCGCCGGGGTTCGCGCGGTTCGCCGAGCAGACCTTCACCCCGGCGCTGGGCAGACCTCCGGGTTCGGTGGACTGGGAGTGGACGCGGCGGCCCGCGCGGGAACTCGCCGCCGTGGACCGGTCGCGCGGGAGGTGGCCGGTCGTGGTGTTCTCGCACGGTTTCGGGTCGGCCCGGGAGCTGGGCACCGCGCTGACCGACGACCTCGCCGGTCGCGGGTACGTCGTCGTCTCGATCTCGCACCCCGGTGACGCCTCGGCGGTCGCCTTCCCGGACGGGCGGCTGGTCACGACGTCGGTCGACCCCGGGGACCCGGTGGCGATGAAGACCGCCATCGACACCAGGGTGGCGGACGCGCGGTTCGTGCTGGACGCGGTGACCGGGCTGGACCGGGGCGTGAACCCGGACGTGGAGGGCGACCCGCTGCCGCGCGGGATCACCGGGTCGCTGGACCTGACCCGGGTCGGCGTGTTCGGCCACTCGTACGGCGGTTTCGCGGCGGCCGAGACGATGTACCACGACCAGCGCTTCGACGCCGGGATCAACCTCGACGGCGGTCTGGCGGTGGGTGGTACCGGCGAACCGGGCGAGAGCGCCAAGCACGGCGTGCAACGGCCGTTCCTGCTCGTCGGCACGGACACCCTCGACCCGGCGACGGGCCAGATGGTGGAGCACTCCACCCACGTGACCAACCCGTCGTGGAAGTTGTTCTGGGCCAACCAGCAGGGCTGGAAGCGGGACCTGCACTTCGACGGCGCGGCGCACAACAGCCTCTCCGACTTCCAGGTGCCCGAGGCCTCCGCGCTCATCCCGGAGCCCACGCGCACCGCCCTGCTGGGCACGATCGACCCGGCGCGGTCGGTGCGCGCGCAACGGGACTACGTCGCGGCGTTCTTCGACCTGCACCTGAAGGGCCGGGACCGGCACATGTTCGACCACGACGACCCGCGCCACCCGGACACCCGACTGGTCCCCTGAGTCAGGCTCCCGCCCGGCGCAGGCGTTCGGCCGCCTGCTCGCGCAACGCGGTGCCGGTCACCGGGTGATCGCCGTGCAGCGCTTCCCAGCGGGCGTTGTGGGCGGCCGGCCACAACCCGGCCGCCCACGCGACCTGCCACTCCCGCGCGGTGAACCGGCGTCCAGGGACGTCCTGGTAGGCCGGCAGGAACGCCTCGGAACCGGCGACCGGTGCCGGCGTGGGCGTGCGGGTTCCGGCGAACGACCCGCTCGCCGCTCCCGCCGGCGCCGCCTCCGGCTGCCACGCGAGGCTGTCCCAGTCGTGCACGGCCCAGATCTCCCGGCCGTGCCGGCGCAGGTTCTGCGCCTCGAAGTCGCCGTGGCCCAGCACGGGCGGCAGGTCGGCGGCCGGCAGCCGGCCGCGCGCGCGGCGAGCAGTCTCCCTTCCGTGGCCGGGCACCGCGCTTTGGTCCCGCTCGTCGAGGAAGCCGATCGCCCGCCACAGCCACGGATCCGCGTGGTCCCACCGCACCCAGCGCGGGTTGGGCAGCGGCGGCGGGACGGCCACGTCCGCCAGTCCGGCCATCAGCCGGGCGAACACCTCCGCATAGCGCACGGCCACCTCCGGCGAGTCCCCGCGCAGCACCTCGCCGCCGGGCCGCAACTCCTCGGCGTGCACGGCCGACGAGCCCACGGCGACCGCCGGCGTGAGCGGCCGGGCACAGGGGAAACCGCGCGCCGCCAACCGTTCCCGCGCCGCGACGCACGCCCCGGCGCGCCCCTCGTCGGGACGCTCCTTGACCACGACGTCGGTGCTTCCGGTCAGCCGGAGGCCGAACACCCGGGACATCTGCCGCACCTCGGACAGCACCTCGACGGGTTCGCCGCCCAGGTGGTCCAGGCACCAGCCGGGCAGCCGGCCCGGCAGATCGCCCAACGGCACACCCGGCACCTTGCCACGCGGGCCGGCGATCAGCCGAGCAGCAGGGCCGGGAGCCGGGACAGGGCGCGCCGGAACGGGCCGCTGTCGCCGAACAGGCGGCCGTGCACCAGGCCGCCCTCCATCAGCGCGAACGCGTCCTCGGCGGCCGGTCGCGCGGTGTCGGCCGCACGGCCGCCCCGGCGGGCCGCGTCGGCCATGGTCGAGATCCACACCTCGGCGACCTCGGCCGCCCGCCGCCGCACCGCCTCCGGGACGCCGCCGAGCGACATGCTGTCCATCACGCACGACAGCAGCCCGCCGCCGTAGAGCCCGCCGATCAGCTCCGCCGACCGGGTGATCCCGGCACGCACGTCCGGGTCGTCGCGCATGGGCCGCAACGCCTCGGCGAACAGCCGTTCCACCCGTTCCAGCACCGCCTCGGCCATCTGCACCTTGCCGTCCGGGAAGCGGTGGTAGAGGCTCGCCCGGCGCAGTCCCGAAGCCTCGGACAACGCGCCCAGCGACGCGCCTTCGTAGCCGGCCGTGCGGAACACCTCGGCCAGCCGGTCGCTCAGGTCGTCGTCGCGGACGGACGGGGAACGGGCCATCCCCCATCAATACCGAACGTACGGTCAAGACGCAAGGGTCGCCCCCGACCGGGTGGTGTCCGCTCCGCCACGTTGCTTTACCGATCGTTCGGTAATAGCGTCGGCGCTGTCCCGGACCGACCCGGGACGAACACCCCGAGAGGACCCGAGATGCCGTACATCACCGTGGGCCGCGAGAACAGCGCCGACATCAAGCTGCACTACACGGACCGGGGCACCGGCCGGCCCGTGGTGCTCATCCACGGCTACCCGCTCTCCGGCGCGTCGTGGGAGAAGCAGGAGCAGGCGCTGCTGGACGCCGGCCACCGCGTGATCACCTACGACCGGCGGGGCTTCGGCAAGTCCGACCAGCCGAGCACCGGCTACGACTACGACACCTTCGCCGACGACCTGGAGCAGGTGCTCAAGGCGCTGGACCTGACCGGCGTCACCCTGGTCGGCTTCTCCATGGGCACCGGCGAGGTGGGCCGCTACCTCGCCCGCCACGGTGCCGCCCGGGTCGCCAAGGCCGCGTTCCTGGCCTCGCTGGAGCCGTTCCTGCTCAAGACCGAGGACAACCCGACCGGCGTCGACGGCAGCGTGTTCGAGGGCATCGAGGCCGCCGCCAAGAGCGACCGCTACGCCTGGTTCGACCAGTTCTACCAGGACTTCTACAACCTCGACGAGAACCTGGGCAGCCGGATCAGCGAGGCCGCCGTGCGCACCAGCTACGCCGTCGCGGCCGGTGCGGGGGCCAAGGCTTCCTGGGCCGTGGTGTCGAGCTGGCTGACCGACTTCCGCGACGACGTGGCCAAGGTCGCCGAGACCGGCGTGCCGGCGTTGATCGTGCACGGCACCGCCGACCGCATCCTGCCGATCGACGCGGCCGGCCGCGAGTTCGCCAAGCGCCTGCCCGCCGCCGAGTACGTCGAGATCGAGGGCGCGCCGCACGGGTTCCTGTGGACCCACGGCGACGAGATCTCCGAGCTGCTGGTGCGCTTCCTCGCCTGACGCGCCGCGGTGTCGAGCCCGGTCCCGGGGCTCGACGCGCAGCCGTGGACGTCCCGGGTCACGACCCCCCACCGGGCCGGCTCTGCGGAGCCGGCCCGGTGGGGGTCGTCGTGCTGTCCGGCAAGCCCGCCGACGACACCCGTTCCGCGCAGGTCCGTGCGGACCACCGGCCGGCGCGCGGGACCGAAGGTTCGCCCGGCGGCCGGCCGCCGGGGTTCGACCACGACGTCGTCCGCCGGCAAGCACCGGACCGGGCACGGGATCGGCCTGATCAGCCGGCGGACCGCCGTTCGCGGCGGCCTCTCCGAGGCCCGGGAAACCGTTGCCGACCGGGGATTTCTGCTACTTCGGTGGTGACGCCGTTCGTCCTAACACCTGCGAGGGAACGGCTTGAGCCGATCTTGACCGGGGCCGCGCGGACTGGTGAGGATCTGTGGCCCATGCCGCCGCATGTCGAGGAACGGACTTGCCGATGTCACGCAGACACCTGGGTGCCGTGCTCGCCGCGGTGCTCGTCGCCGGCCTCGCCCACAGCGGCGCCCGAGCCGCCCCGGAGCAACCGGTGGTGGGCGAGCCGCGCACCGGGAACGGGTGCGCCCGGATCGAGAAGTCGTTGCCCGCCTTGGCCGACTGGCCGCACGTGCGCAGCCGGGTCGAGTCGGGCGCGGGCGACGAGCGGAGGATCCGCAAGATCCTCGGCTCGATGACGTTGGCCGAGAAGGTCGGCCAGATGACCCAGCCCGAGATCGCCGCGATCACGCCCGACGAGGTGCGCGCGTACGGCATCGGCTCGGTCCTCAACGGCGCGGGTTCCTGGCCGGGCCAGGACAAGCGCGCCGCGCCCGGGGCGTGGCTCGACCTCGCCGACGCGTACTGGGACGCGTCGACGGGATCGCGCACCCGCGTGCCGCTGATCTGGGGCACCACGGCGGTGCACGGCAACAACAACGCTTACGGCGCGACGATCTTCCCGCACAACATCGGCCTGGGCGCGGCACACGACCCGTGCCTGGTCCGCGACATCGGCGAGGCCACCGCGACGCAGATCCGGGCCACGGGCCAGGACTGGACGTACGCGCCCGTGTTGAGCGTTCCGCAGGACGACCGCTGGGGCCGCACCTACGAGGGCTACTCCGAGGACCCCCGGATCACCCGCGCGTACGGTTACGAGGCCGTGCGCGGACTCCAGGGCCCGGACCGGCGGCGGGTGGACGTGCTGGCCACCGCCAAGCACTTCCTCGGTGACGGCGGCACGTCGCGCGGCCGGGACCAGGGCGTGAACCCCTCCCCCGTCGCCGAGATGGTCAACACGCACGCCCAGGGCTTCTACGGCGCGCTGGCGGCGGGCGCGCAGACGGTGATGGTGTCGTTCAGCGGCTGGACCAACCCGGACCTCGGCATCGGCGAGGGCAAGCTGCACGGCAGCAGGCCGGTGATCACCGACGTGCTCAAGGGCAGGCTGGGTTTCGACGGCCTGGTGGTGACCGAGTGGAACGGCATCGGCCAGGTCCCCGGGTGCTCGAACTACTCGTGCCCGCAGGCGATCAACGCGGGCATCGACGTGGTGGTGGTCCCGACGGACTGGAAGGAGTTCATCGCCAACACGGTCGCCCAGGTCGAGAGCGGGCAGATCCCGTTGGCGCGCATCGACGACGCGGTGACCCGGATCCTGCGCGTCAAGCTGCGCGCGGGCGTGCTGGACGGCGGGAAGCCCTCCGCGCGCGCCGACGCCGGGTCGGCGAAAGCCCTGGCAGCGCGCGAACTGGCCCGTGCCGCCGTGCGCGGGTCGCAGGTCCTGCTGAAGAACGACGGTGGTGTGCTGCCGTTGCGCCCGCGTTCGAGGGTGTTGGTGGTCGGCAAGAGCGCGGACAGCCTCCAGAACCAGACCGGCGGGTGGACGTTCTCCTGGCAGGGCACCGGGAACGCGAACGCGGACTTCCCGCTCGGCACCACCGTGCTCGGCGGGCTGCGCGAGGCGTTGGGCGCGCGGAACGTGGTGTTCAGCGAAACCGGCGACGTGGACCCGGCCGGGTTCGACGCCGTGGTCGCGGTGCTCGGCGAGACCCCGTACGCGGAGGGGATCGGCGACCTCGGCCGGCGCACCCTGGAGGCGGCGCGGCTCTACCCGCAGGACTTGGCCGTGCTGGACAAGGTCCGCGGTCGCGGCGCGCCGGTCGTGACGGTGTACCTGTCCGGTCGGCCGTTGCACGTCAACAAGGAGCTGAACCGGTCCGACGCGTTCGTGGCGTCGTGGCTGCCCGGCACCGAAGGCGGTGGCATCGCGGACCTGTTGGTGCGCGGGCGTTACACGTACCCGGGCTTCACCGGCACGCTGTCGTACTCGTGGCCGCGCAGCGCGTGCCAGACCCCGCTGAACCCCGGCCGGCCGGGGTACGACCCGTTGTTCAAGCCGGGTTACGGCCTGAAGTCGTGGCAGCGCGGCACCATCGGGCAGTTGGACGAGACCTCGCCCGGGGCGTGGTGCGACGACGACGACGGCGGCACCGCGACCGAGGACCTGCGGCTGTTCGCGGGGGGCAAGGACATCGCGCCGCATCGCGGCTACCTGTCGTCACCGGACAACTGGGACGGCACCGAGATCGGCCCGGACGGCACCGCCGCGCACAGCACGATCTCGGTGGCACCGGGGGAGGTCGACGCTCCGGGTGACGCGCTGCGGGCGACGTGGACGGGCACCGGGCCGGGCCAGCTCTACTTCGCGAACCCGGCCGGCGGCGCGGACCTGCGCGGGTACGTCAACGCGGACGCCGCCCTGGTGTTCGACGTGGTCGTGCACCGACCGCCGACCGGCCGCACGGCGTTGAGCGCGCACTGCGGGTGGCCGTGCCTGGCGGAGGTCGACGCCACCAGGGTGTTCGCGGGCCTGCCGGTGGGCCGCAAGTCGACCGTCAAGGTCCCGGTCTCGTGCCTGGCGGAGGCGGGCCTGGACGCGGAGAAGGTCAACATCCCGTTCCTGGTCTTCGCCGACAGCCCGTTCGAGGCTTCGTTCGCGAACGTCCGCTGGGTGCCGCGGGCGGCCCACGACCCGGACGCGAAGACCTGCGCGGACCTCACCTGACCTCCGGGGGCGGGGCCTCCCCGACAGGGCTCCGCCCCCGGACCCTTCACACTCCACTGTGGACGGACCACCGCCCGGCGGTCACGACGTGCGGCCGTCGGCCAGGTCCTCCAGACCCCGCCGGTCGAGCAGGTCGAGGCGTTGGCCGTCCTCGGTGCGCTTGACCAGGCCCTTGCGCTCCAGGTGGCCCATCGCCTTGCGGAGCCGCTCGGTGGCCAGCGAACCCTTGCCCTTGGCCGCGAACTCGGTCTTCTGCCCGACGTCCAAGGTGGGCGCGACCGTCTTCTTCCACACGCCCAGCAGCGCGGAGCGCGGGACCGACGGCGCGCCGCCCGCGACGTCGAGGACGATCCCGGCCAGCACGCGCCCGAGGTCGTCCTGCCGGGTCGCGTGGCGGTTGACCAGTTCTTCCACCGACGTGCGCCCGTCACCCTCGGACGTGCCCGGCACGTCGAGCGCGCCCAGCCGCGCCCACAGCGCCTGGTCGGCCGCCGTGGGTTCGTAGCCGGCGTCGAGCACCGCGGCCCGGTGGGCGTCGATGGCCGAACCCAGGGCGAGCACCAGGTCCGTCAGCTCGTCGCGCACGTCGTCGCCGCGCAGCCGGCGGGCGGCCTGCGCGATCTGGCGGTGGTGCTCGCGCAGCAGCGTCTCGAAGTGGGCGGTCTTCGAGGCTTTGGTGGCGTCCTCGGCGGCGTCGCGCTGGTACTCGGTCTGGCTGATCTCGCCGGAGAGGGCCTTCGCCCGCGCGGTGGCGCGCTCGGCCGTGCGGTGGGTGCGCGCCACCGAGATCCGGTCGAGCATCGCCCGCAGGATCCGGTCGGTCTGCTCGACGTAGGCGTCGGTGGCCAGCAGCCGCCACGCCTCCGCGTCGCGGTTGCGCAGCGCGCCGTTGACGTAGTGGTAGGCGGCCGAGTCGTCGTCGGGCCCGTAAGGCAGCGTCACGTGTCCATCCTCGGTAGTGGGCGTGTGGACCCCCGCGTGGACAACAGGGCCGGGCACAAGGGTGCCTGGACTGCCTCGGACGTGCCGCGCGGGGTGGTCTACGCGAGGCCGCGCACCAGGTGGTACGGCGGCGGCTCCACCCACTTCGGACGGTGACCGCTCACGGCGGTGCGCGGGGAGCGCCCGGTTTCGGACGCTCCCCGCGTGGATCAGCTGTCGAACGCGACCCCGGCACCGTAGTTGCACATGGTCGGTGCCATGACCTCCTGAGGGCTGCCCCAGCCGGCGCACTGGTAGCTGGAGTGGCCGTACCAGTCGTGCCCGAACTCGTGGGCGGCCAGCAGGGCGTCGTCGTTCACCCCGCCCATGTAGAGGGCGATCCGCTGGCCCTGGCCCCAGTTGCAGCCGACGATCCGACCGCCGCCACCGCAGTCGGTGATGTAGCCGTTGCGGCACTCCACCGGGGTGCCGTTGGCGCTCTCGGTCAGCCCGTTCCACGCCCGCGCGCCCTGGCGGATGGCCGACGCGTACGGGGAGCAGGAGCTGAGGATCCGGTAGGTCCGCGCGCTCGGCACGGGCCACCCGGCCGCCGGGGCCGCCTTCAGCAGACCGGCCGGGGCTTGTGCGACCTCGACCGCGCTGGTCGCGTGGCCTTCCGCAGCGGAATGACCGTGGCCGTCCACGGCCGCGTGGCCGTCCACGGCGAACGAGCCCTGGGAGTTCGGGGCGACGAGGACGGCCAGCACCAGGGCCAGCAGGGCAGGTGCCAAGAACAACTTCTTCACGTTGCTCTTCCTTTCATTGCAGGGTCCCGACGCGTTGCAGGGCACGCCGGGCGCATTCGAAGCTAGCGAATTGACCAGACCCCGCTCAACCGTCGGCAACCCCGCCCCGCTGCGCGTAAAATGATCAGAACAACACCATGACCAGCAGGTATGTCACACACAGCGATGGTTCCCGATTACCGTGGGTGTTAATTTAACAAGCCGGACAGCGGATCGCACACCGACGTGAATAGGCATCGGACGATTTTCAACCCGTAGTCCGGCCGATATCTGTAGGTATGGTCGGGCGTTGCGATAGGTACACCCGTTCGAGCGAATACGTCGACGCGATCGCCTGGCTCCGGGCGATCTCCGGGCCGTGCCCGGCCGGTGGGGACGCCGGCCTCAGCGGCCGGTGCTGCCGTCGATCTGCTCCCGGAGGATGTCGGCGTGGCCGGCGTGGCGGCCGGTCTCCTCGATCAGGTGGACCAGGGCCCAGCGCGCGCTGGGAGCGGGACGGGTCGACCGGGGGCGCGGGATCGGGGCGCCGAGGTCGGTGCACGTGTCGAGGACGTCGTTGGCCCGGTCGACGGCCTCGCGGTAGCGGGCGACGACATCGGCCGCGGTGTCCGCCGGCGCGGCGTGGAACGTCGCCGGCCAGTCGGCGACCTCGTCGCCCAGGAACGTCGCGCGCTCCACGGACGTCAGGTGGTTGAGCAGGCCGAGCAGGTTCGTGCCGGACGGCACGCCGGGCGTCCGGACCCCGGGCTCGGGCGCGCCGTCGACCTTCGCGGCGATCGAGGTCCGCAGGTAGTCGAGGAAACCGCGCAGGGTCTCGGTCTCGCCGCTGCCGGTGCGGGGCGGCGGGGTGTCGCGGCGGCGGGGCATGGCGTTCTCCTTCGTCGGGGAGCGGTCAGGCGGTGCGGCGGACGAGCAGGACGTGGTCGGTGACCTCGGCCGGCTGCCGGGCGGGGCCGGTCGCGGTCCGGCGGAGCGCTTCGGCCCGTTCCACCACCCACGTCGCCGGGTCCAGGTCGAGGCTCGCGGCGACCTCGTGCGGTGTCGGGTACCGGGCGTCGGGGTCCTGGTTCCAGGTCCACGGCGCGGTCGAGCCGTGGTCGACCACCAGCAGCAGACCTCCGGGGCGCAGCGCGTGCGCGGCCGCGCGCAGGGCCGCCGACCGGTCCAGGTCGAACGCCGTGTGCAGGTAGTGGGCGCAGACCAGGTCGAACCGACCCCGCGGGAACGATCCGCCCAGGTCGTGCTGCTCGGCCCGGACCCGGTCGCCCAGGCCGTGCGACCGGGCGGTCGCGGCGAGCCGGTCGACCGCCACGGCCGAGAGGTCGACGGCGGTGACGCGCCACCCCCGGCGGGCGAGCCACAGCGCGTCGCCGCCGTCGCCGCAGCCGAGGTCCAGCACGTCGCCGGGCGGCAAGTCGGCGGCCACCTCGGTGAGGCGGTCGTTCGGGCCCGGGTCGCCGGTCGCCGGGCGGGAGGCGTAAACACCGTCCCAGAACGTGACCGCGTCGGCGGTGCTCATCGGGAACTCCTTCGGTCGGGATGCGGCCAGTTTCACCGGCCGCACTCCGATCCGGCACCAGTTCTTGCGGTTCTGGCAAGATGGGCGGCGTGGACCGCGCGACGGAGGACGTGCTCGGCACAGTCGGGCCGAGGTTGCGCGCGCTACGCCGGGAACGCGGCATCACCCTGGCGGACCTGGCGGCGTCGACCGGGGTGTCGGAGAGCACCCTGTCCCGGTTGGAGAGCGGGCGGCGCCGGGCGACCCTGGAACTGCTGCTGCCGCTGGCGCGCAGGTACGACGTCCCGCTGGACGACCTCGTCGGCGCGCCCCGGACCGGCGACCCCCGGATCCACCTGAAGCCGGTGCGGCGGTTCGGGATGGTGTTCATCCCGCTGTCCCGGCGGCCGGGCGGCACGCAGGCGTTCAAGATGATCATCCCGGCCCGGCCGCGACCGCTCGAACCGACGCCGCAGACCCACGAGGGCTTCGAGTGGCTCTACGTGCTCAACGGTCGTCTGCGGCTCGTGCACGGCGACCGCGACCTGACGCTGCCGCCCGGTGAGGCGGCCGAGTTCGACACGTCGGTGCCGCACTGGCTGGGCAGCGCCGACGGCGGCGCGGTCGAACTGCTCATCCTGTTCGGACCGCACGGGGTGCGCGCCCACGTGCGCGCCGATCCCGCGTCCTCACCGGACTGACCCGACCGGCCTCGGGCACCGCGTGTCACCCGGCCGCCGACCGGGTAACAGAGCCAGTGGTGCGGTCGACATACGGGTCACGTCGAGGTCCGTCCGGGGGAGGAGACTGGTGGCGCGTCGGAACAACCGCCGTGGGAAGCCGGTGGTGAAGCGGGTGTTGGACGCGTTGACCGGGCTCGTGGTCGTCGGCGTGGTCGCGGTCGGGACGATCGCCGTGTTCGCCGACAACGCGGCGTTGCTCGCGGTGCTGGACACCGGCACGTACCTGCGGGTGATCGGGCTCGCGGTCGGTCTCGGGCTGGCCCGGCTCCTGGTGGTGACCCCGGTGCGCGACAAGTGGGTGCGTGCCGGCGCGGTGGCGCTGACGGCGGCGGCCGTGGTGCTGAGCGCGACCGTCGTGCCCACGGTGGTCCGGGCGGTGCGCGCCCAGCAGGCCCCCGCCGCCACGGCCGCGCCGCAGAGCACGCCGCTGTCGGTCGAGTCGGGCGAGCTGAACCACGTCGCGCACCGCGACCAGGACCTGTCGCACTCGCGGGTCGTCCGGTCGGTCCTGGAGGACGTCGACTTCGGCGGCGCGCGCCTGCGGGAGAGCGATTTCCGCTACTCGACGTTCGTGGACGTCAACTTCGCGGGCGCGGACCTGTGCGCGGTCGACATCCGGGGTGCCGACCTCGAACGCGCGCTGCACCTGGACGAGGTGAAGAACTGGCGCTGGGTGTTCTTCGACGCCGAGACCAAGGTGCCGGCCACGATCAGCCTGCAACGGCTCGCGGGCCCGGTGGAGAGCACGACCGGCGAACTGCTCTACTCCTGCGCGCCGAACCAGACCCGCCAGATCACGGCCGACGGGCAGCGGCGGTGAACGCGCGCGGGAAGCGGACCCGGCGGAAGGTCACCCTGCCCGCCAAGCGGGCCGCGCGGGCGGCACCCGCGCCCAGGCGGTCGACGGTGCGGGACCGGTTGGTGCGCCTGGGTGTCACCGACCTGCTCGCCGCACTGGCCGCGCTCGCGCTGGTCGTCGGCGTGGTGGTGGTTCCGGCCGGTGACGGGCAGAAGCGGCTGCCGCTCCAGTTCCGGGTGGACCGCACGGCGCTGAGCGACCTGCCGGTCGTCGTGTCCGACCTGCGCTCGTGCGGCTGCTGGAGCGGACCGCGCGACCAGGCGGTCAAGAAGTTCAAGTTCGCGCTGGACAACCGGGGCGCGGGCCGGATCGCCATCGGCGGCGGCGAGGGGTCCTCGGTCCGGCTGCTGGTCGCCTACCCCGAGCAGTTCCGGCCGGCGGTCACGTTCCCGGACGAGTCGACCGTGGACGACAAGTACGTGTCGGTGCGCAACCCGCCGGACACCAGCGTGTGGCACGCCGGGACGTTCCGGTCCGCCGCCGTCTCGCGCATCGAGAACGGGCACGACCTGTTCGCCGTGCCGAGCGGGTTCGAGGTGTGGGCGCTCCCGCCGGTGCCGAACTACGTGGTCGAGCAGCAGGGCGAGAACCTGATGACCTTCGCGACGATCGTGGACCGGGACGAGCTGCTGCCGGGCGAGCAGTTCTCCGACGGCCGGCTCGGGCACGGCGCGTGGGTGTTCTTCATGCCCCTGCAACGCAAGTTCGTCGACGAGAACCTGCCGGTGTACGGGGGCATCTTCGTCGACGACCAGTCCCCGTGGCGGTCGCTGCCCAAGACGACGACGAAGGACACCGCCCCGTTCTTCCGGATCCTCGGCATCGGCGTGTTCACCCAGGACGGGTCCCCGAGGCTGGCGGGCTTCGCGCCCGCGCCGCCCGACGACGAGCTGGCGGACCCGGAGGACCTCTGAGCGCGAGGTCCGCCGGGTACCGCGACTACCGCCCGGACGCGCCGGCGGTCAGTCCCACCAGAACGTCCACGAGTGGTCGCCGACGAGCCGGTCCGCGTAGGACTGGAGCGTGTGCGGCTCGTCGTCCTGCCACACGTTGTCCGGGCACAGCGCGAAGTGCTCGGCGGCGACCGCCAGGGCCTCCTCGCGGGTGGTGGGCGGCGCGGCGACGGCGAGCAGGAGGGTGGCGAACCCGACCGCGACGACCCGCGCGCCGAAGCGCTCCTCCCAGCTGCGCAGCACCGCCGACAGCTCGGCGGTGTCGTCGGTGTAGTTCGCCGGGCCCATCCACCCGGCCGCCGTCACGGCGTCGGCGGCGCGGTCGGCGGCCACCAGCCCCAGGCGCACCGACGAGTGCCCGGCCAGGATGTGCTCGGCCAGGCCGTCGGCGATCGGACCGGGGTCCGAGGTCACCGGCCGGGCGGGGGCGAGCCCCGGCCACGCCCGGTACGGGGCCGTCACGGCGGCGCGCTCCTGCGGGGTCACCGCGTCGGCCGGGTCCTCGGCGGTGTGCTCGGCCCACCACCGCGCCAGCAGCCGGGCCGGGTCGTGCTCGGCGGGCGAGGACATCTCGCCGGGCGTCACCTCGCCGTTGCCCCAGGGGCGGTACTCCTCGTCCTCGTCGTCCAAGGCGTCCAGCAGCAGCGGCCACAGCCCCGACCGGGCGTGCTCGGCGCGCAGGCGGGCCCACAGACCTTCGGGCGCGGGCCCGTCGCTCAGCCAGAACGCGGGCCGGTCGCCGTCCTCCTCCTCCGAGGCGACCGGGCGACCGGGCGGCAGCGGGACCGACAGCGTGCGGCCCTCGTCGGCACCCCCGGCGAACAGCGTCCGGAGGTCGTCGGGCAACGGCGGCTCAGAGATCATGCCGCGGATCGTAGGCGTTGGGTACGACGCGCGGGCGCGTGTTCAGCGGGGTTTCCGCAGTCCGCCCGCGGACGTGTCCGCGGTCTTCGCCGGAGCCGCGGGTGATCGAAACGCGCCCGGGGTCGCGGCGGCGTAGGCCAGGATGGGGGCCATGGTGGAGATCAGCCTCCTGACAGGATCCGACCGCGCCGACTGGGAAGTGCTCGCCCGAGGCCACAACGGCCACTTCGGGACCGAGATCGCCGACGAGGGCTACGAGCAGACGTGGCAACGCCTGCTCTCCGGGCAGACGCGCGGGGCCGCCGCGTGGCTGGACGGCAGGATGGTCGGCATCGCGCACTACGTGTTCCACGCCGGTGTCTGGGGTGCCGGGAGGTGCTACCTGGCCGATCTGTTCGTGCCGCCGGACGTCCGGCGGCGAGGCGTCGCGACCGCGATGATCAGGTGGGTGGCGAAGGACGCCGAGGAGCACAGCGCCCCGCGCCTGTACTGGAACACGCTGGAGGACTCCCCCGCGCGCGCCCTGTACGACAAGGTGGCCAAGTCCCACGACGGGCTCGTCCTCTACACCTACCTGCGCACCACGAACCGGCGCTGAGGGGCGGCGTCATCGGGGCTCGGGCCGCGAGCCGGTCAACCGGCGCAGGCGCAGCCGGACGATCTCGGACAGCTCCGCGCGGACGACCCGGAGTTCGGCCTCCCCGGTGTTGGCCAGGCGGGCGGTCAGGTCCTCGATGACGCTCCGCCCGGTCCGGCCGTCGGCGGCGACCAGGTAGGTGAAGCCGAATCTGGCGCGGTAGCGGCGGTTCAGCCCGGACAGGGCGCGGGCCTGGTCCGGGGTGGCGGTCAACGACGACTGCTCGATCGTCGAGAACGCCGCCGCCAGGTCGCCGTCGCCGGTCTCGACGCCGATCTCCGGGTGCTTGTCGACCAGTTCCGCCACCGCCTCGTCGCCCAGCGCGGCCAGTTCCGCGTCGGCGGCGGCCAGCAGCGCGTCGAGGTCGCCGAACGGTCGCCGCGCGGCGACCCGGTCCGCCCAGCCCGCCCACGCGCAGCACGAGAGCAGCAGTTCGACCGCGCGCCGGTGCTCGACGGCGTCGAACCGCCGCAGGTCGAGCGGAACCGGCGTGCCGGTGGCCCGCAGGTCCGCCAGCGCGAGGCGGAAGACCGCGATCGCGGTCTCCGGTTCCAGCCAGCGCGGATAGGTCCGCACGGACGCGACCGCGCGGTCCAGGGCGGCCCGGAGGGCGGACGCCTCGTCCGGCAGCACCGGCTCCCCCAGCGACTCGCCGAGCGCGGTCGCCATGTCGTCGCTGGACAGGCTGTCCCACACCCAGCTCATCCCGCCGCCCACCACCCGGGGGGACAGGCAGGAGGCCGCCGGCGGGAACGCGTCCGTGCCCCGGCGGAGCACGGCCGTCACGTCCCGGGGCAGGTGCCGGAGGAAGGCGTACCGGCCCACCACCGGTTTCAACGGCGGGATGGCCACGCCGGACTCGGCCGCCACCGTCCGGGCCAGCGCGGTCAGCCGGGTCAGGTCGATCCCGGTCCGCACGCCGTAGAGCACCTCCAGCGCCGGCACGACCTCCTCCATCGCGGCGAACCCCGCCCGGTAGGAGACGCCGGCGGAGGCCACGTCCGGCGAGGCCCCGGCGGTGACGGCGGCGATGGTGCACGCCGCGGCGAGGCCGAAATCGTCGTGGGTGTGCATCGTCAGCGGTACCGGGACGTCGAGGCGCTCCCGGAACCGGCGGAGGAACACCTTCACCGCCTCCGGTCCCATGCTGCTCAACGAGTCCATCAGGTCCAGCCGCGACGCGCCCAGGGCGGCGGCGTGGTTCGCGGCGGCCACCAGCTCGTCGAAGTCGCGCAGGCCGACCTGCGCCAGGGTGATCGTCACCCCGACGCCCAGCCCCCGGGCCACGTCGAACAGCGCGGCCAGCTCGTCGCGCTGCCGGGCGCGGGCGTCGGCGTCCGGTGCCGGCACGATCCCGGGCGCGAGGGTGTGCGCGCCCAGGTCCACGAGGAGTTCGGCGGTCTCCCGCATCCCGACCGGCTGCGGGGTGCGCCCGTCGGTCAGCAGGGTGTCGGCGTAGACGTTGAGGGTGAACCCGAAGTCCCGCGCGCCGATGGTGCGCAGGAGTTCGAGCTGCCGGTCCACCGGTGCCCGGCCGCCGGCCCAGTCCACGTTCAGGCTCTCGTGCCGGACGCCCGCGAGCGCGAGTTCGTCGGCGATGCGCAGGAAACCGTCCATGGTGGTCAGCGATCCGGCGGTGAACAACGTCTTGCGCAGCGTGCTGTCGACGACCTCCACGGGGTCCGGCCAGTCGAACCCCTCGCGCGTGCTCGGGTCGACGTTGAAGGGGCTCACCACGAACCGGCCGTCCCGCTGCCACTCGCCGGCGTCGTCCATGCGTTCTCCAGGAAGGTTCAACGGGGGCAACGGGATCGGCGACGGGATCACCGGAGGCGGTCCAGGCCCCGGCGCTCCGCGCGGGTCGCGGCGACGAACGCCAGGACGGCGAGGACCGTCGCCACGACACCGGTCCCCCACGCCCTGGCGTACTGGGCGTAGGACACCGAGTCCACGAACAGGAAACCCAAGCCGCTCTTGCCGATCAGGAACTCGGCCAGCATCGCCGACAGGATCGTGCTCGGGGCCGCGATCCGCACGGCCACCAGGACGTTGGGCACCGCGCACGGCACGCACAGCCTGGTCAGCGACCGCCACTTCGACGCGCCCAGCACGGTGAACAGGTCCCTGGTCGCCGGGGTCGCGGACCGCAGGCCGGACCCGACCAGGCTGAACGCCGGGAAGAACGTCACGATCGCGGTGATCGCCACCACCGTGGGCTTGCCGGTGCCGAGCACGCCGATCATCACCGGCACGATCGCCACCACCGGGATCGACCGCATCAGCACGGCCGTGGGCGTGAGCACCGCCGTCAGGATCCGCGAGGCCCACACCGCGACCGCGAGCACGAACCCGAACGCCGTGCCCAGCACCAGTCCCGCGAGCGCCGTCCCGGTGGTCGTCAGCAACGCGCCCAGGTAGGCGCCGGGATTGCCGACCAGGTCCGCCAGGACGCGTTCGGGCAGCGGGGCGACCAGTTCGGTGTAGCCGTTGGCGCGGACCCAGATCCGCCAGCCGGCCACCAGCACGACCAGCGGCCACGTCAGTTCCGGGATCCGCAGCAGGAAGCGCAGCGCCTTCACCCGATCTCCCCTCTCACGTGAACCGGCGCACGGCCGCCCGGCGCGCGCCGGTCACCGCGCCGTACATGACCAGCGACAGCAGCGAGGTGCACACCGCGGCGGCCCAGAGCTGGGCCACCTGGTAGTTCTGCATGGAGCTGACCAGCAGCACGCCGACGCCGCGCGCGGCCCCGAACCACTCGCCGACCACCGCGCCGAGCAGGGCCGACGGCGCGGCCAGCGCCAGCCCGTCGAAGAACGCCGGCACCGACGCCGGGGCGGTCAGCCGGACCAGGGTCGCCACCCGCGACGCGCCGAGCACGCGGAACAGGTCGCGGGTGCTGTCCGCCGGGCGGGAGAACGCCGACGACATGGCGACGAACACCATGAACCCGGCGCCGAGCGCGGCGATCACCGCCGGCGCCCGCTCGCTGCCGACCGTGGTGATCAGGATCGGCCCGAGCGCGATCAGCGGCAGCGTGCTGAGCACGATGGCGGCCTGGTTCATCCCCGCCCGCAGCCACGGCACCAGCAGCCCGAACGCGGCGGCCGGCAGCCCGGCGAGGGTGCCCAGGGCCAAGCCGCCCAACGCCTCGCCGACCGTGGCGGCGACCGCCCGGCCGATGATCAGCCGCCCCGGCTCGCCCACGCCGTAGGCCACCACCTCGGTCAGCGGCGGCCAGATCGGACCGGCCAACCCGAGCCGCCCGACCAGTTCCAGGGCCGCCACCAGGATCGCGACGCCCAGCGCACCGACGCCGAGCCCGCGCGCCGCGATCATCGCGTCCCCGGCGGCTGCTCCGTGCCCGACTTCTCCCGACCCGCTTTCGCGTTCTCCGGTCGCCCGCTGTCCGGTCCTTCCGGGGAGGGGGCGTCGAGCAGGGCCGTCAGCCGGTCCACGGTCCGGTGGAACTCCGGTGTCCGGGTGAACTGCTCGTCGCGCGGCCGGGCCTGCGCCACGTGCTCGACGTGCGCGCACGACCCGGGGCGGCCGGTCATCACCACGATCCGGTCGGCCAGCAGCACGGCCTCGGGCACGTCGTGCGTCACCAGGACCGTGGTCGTGCGCCGGGCCGCCCACACGGCGGCGAGTTCGAGGTTGAGCCGCCGCCTGGTGACGGCGTCGAGCGCGCCGAACGGTTCGTCCAGCAGGAGCACGTCCGGGTCCAGCGCCATCGCCCGGGCGATCGAGATCCGCTGCCGCATCCCGCCGGAGAGCTGGCTCGGGCGGGCCGTGCCGAACCCCTCCAGCCCGACCGTGGCGAGCAGGTGGCGGACGCGCTCGCCGGGCACCGGGCGGCCGGCGAGCCGGAACGGCAGCGCGATGTTGTCCCACGCGGTCGCCCACGGCAGCAGGGCGGAGTCCTGGAAGCCCACGCCCATCCGGTGCTGCCCGATCAGCGCGGACGGCGGGCCGCCCTCCACCCGCACGGTGCCGGACGTCGGGGTCTCCAGTCCCGCGACCATCCGCAGCACCGTCGACTTGCCGCACCCCGAAGGCCCCAGGATCGCCACGAACTCGCCCCGGCCGACCGCGAGGTCGAAATTGTCCAAGGCGCGGAAGGACTTCCGCTTGCGGGCGAGCGTGAACTCCTTGGTCACGCCGGAGATCTCCACCGCCTGCGGCGGCACCGCCGCCTGGTCCCCCGCCCCCGCGTCCGCCGCCGGCCGACCGCGGCTCACGACCGGCCGCCGTTCTTCCGCGCGTCGGCCAGGATCGAGGTGTCCACGACCGCCGCCGGGTCGGGCAGCCGCTCCGCGCCGGCCAGCCGCAGCCACGGGTACATCTCGTCGCGCACGACGACCGGGTCGATCGCCAGCACGCCCTGCCGCTCGGTCAACGCGCTCCTGGTCAGCGGCACCTGCAACTGGTTCTGGCGGGTCTGCTGCTTCTCGTCGAGGCCGAGGTCCACGCCGTACTTGTCCATCACCAGCTTCACCGCCGCGCCCGGGTCCTCGGCGTTGTCCTGCCAGCCGCGCGCCGAGGCCCGCATGAACTTCACGACCTGGTCGCGCTTCTGCTGGACCAGCGACCGCCGGCAGCAGATCACGTTCGCGTAGGCCGGGCAGCCCAGTTCGCTGTAGGTCACCACCTCGTACCCCGAACCCCGGCCTAGCCCGAACTGCTCCTCCAGGATGATCGGCTGGTTGGTGGCGAAGCAGTTGTAGGCGTCGCCCTTGCCCTGCACCAGGGCGCCGGGGTCGAAACCGGTGGGGATGAACTCGAACTCGGGCGCCAGGCCGTTGGCCCGGTAGAGCCCGTTGAGCAGCGGCTGGGTGCCCTGCTGGCTCAGGATCCGCAGGCCCGGCAGGTCGGCGGCGGTCCGCACCGGCCGCTTGGCCAGCGAGAGCAGGGCGTTCGGGTCGGTCTGGAACTGCGCCCCGAGCAGCACCAGGTCGTTGCCCTGCCCGATCACCTCCAGGACCTGCCGCAGGTTCGGGTCGACGGTGAAGTCCACCGCGCCGGACGCGAGCTGCACGTGCGGCAGCGGGGTGTTGGCCCCGCCGCCCTTGAACACCACGTCCAGCCCCTCGTCGCGGTAGTAGCCCCGCTCGGCGGCCAGCCAGAACCCGGCGAAGCCCACGTCGGTGACCCAGCCGAGGGCGACCCGGAACGCGGTCGCGCCGCCGCTCCCGTCGCCGCAGGCGCCCAGCGCGCCCCCGGCACCCAGCAGCATCCCCCCGGCGGCCAGCGCCTTGAGGAAGCCCCGGCGCGAGGGCGCGCCCGGGGTCGAGCGGGACGATCCGCTGCTTTCCCTGAGTTCGTACACGGTTCACGCCCTTCGTGAGCTGGAACGGGCTAGCGGGGTCGGGCCATCACGCGCAGGCCGCGCGCCGAGCGGGTCAACCACTCGCCGCCGGACGCGGTCACCCGGGCCATGTCGCCGGCGCAGACGTGGCCCAGGCCCGGCACCGAGTAGTTGGGGTGGACCTCGACCACCATCCCCTCGGCGAACACCACGTCCGCGAACGCCGGGTCGGGCGGCACGGCCCCGGACACCGCGCGCATCCCGGGCTCGGAGTAGCTCAGGCCGAGCCCGTGGCAGAACTGGAACCGGAACGGGTCGTCGCCGCGCCCGTAGGGGCAGGCGTCGTCGACCAGGTCCGCCACCCCCGCCGCCACGTCCCGCAGGGACCCGCCCGGGGTCATCGAGCGCGCCACGAAGTCCTGGATCGCGGTCAGCCGCTCGGCGTGCTCCACGAGCAGCGCGGACGGCTCGCCGATCACGCCCGTGCGCAGGCTCTGCCCGAAGAACCCCTCGTACGCCACCGTCGTGCCCAGCTGGACCCGGTGACCCGCCGTCGCCACCCCGCGCAGCTCGGAGAGTTCGAAGTAGGTCGTCTCCGGCGTCGGACCGGTGGCCAGCCAGCAGGACGCCGATTCCGCGCCCAGGCCGCGACCGACGTGCTCGGCCAGCGTCATCAGCTCCGCGCCCGAGCGCGGACCCGTGGCGGCGGCGTCCAGCACGGCCTCGACCATCGCGTCCGAGATCGCCGCGACCGCCTCGGCCAGTCCGCCGAACTCCGCGCAGTGGTCCAGGCGGAGCCGGTGCAGCACGCCGTCGTACTCGACGCCGTTCGGCACGACCTCGCCGAGCGCGGACGCCACCGGAGTCGTCAGCTCCGCCCACCCGGCCACGCCGACGCGGCCCGCGGCGGCGGTGCCCAGTGCGTGCCGCGCCGCCTCGGCGAACGCGCCGGGACCGCCGGCGATCCGGCGGACGTCGGCGAACCCCTCGGCCCGGCGGGAGAACCCGCGCGCGTCGTGCGGCCCGACGGCGATCACCGCGGCCGGCTCGCCGGGCCGCACGACCACGACGGCCGGGCTGTGCGTGGACATCCACCCGGTCAGGAACCGGACGTTGCCGGGCGAGTCGGCCGCCGGGCCCAGGCGCGCGGGCGCCCCGACCACGACCACGGCGTCGAGGCCGTCGGCGTCGGCCCGGCGGCGCAGCGCGTCCAGCCTGCCTTCGAGCACCTCGGGGGCGATGGTGGTGGCGAACACTCAGCACCTCCCGGAACCGGGCAGCGACCGCAGGTAGGCGGTGCCGGCCCGGAGGAAGTCGACGGCCTCGGCGTGGCCGAACGGGCGGCCGGCGGCGGTCTGCATCGACTCGGTCTCGCCCGCGCCCACCCGGCGGCTGCCCTCGACGCCCAGCCGGATGGTGCCGGCCAGCTCCGCCGGGCCCAGGTCCTGGTGCTGCGCGTGCCAGACCGGGTCGTAGATCTCGATCAGCAGCGGCCGCAGGTAGCGGTTCTGTCCACTGTGGACACCCGGGGACTCCTCGGCCGCCGTGACGGTCTCCAGGCTCAGGTTCGCGGTAACCCCCGCCCCGGCCAGGACCTCCAGCACGCCGGGGATGTCCACCACGCCGTGGCCGACCGGGGTCAGCTGGTAGAACAGCCCCTCGTCGGTGACGGTGAGCAGGCAGTCCTTGATGTGCGTCTGCCGCACGTACGGGGCGACCCGGTGCGCGGTCTCGACCGGGTGCTCCCCCCGCTGGAGCAGGTTGGTGGTGTCGAAGGTGATGCCCAGGACGTCCGGGCCGACCTGTTCGACCAGCCGGACCAGTTCGAAGCTGGTGATCTCCTCGTGCGTCTCCAGGTTCAGGTGCACGCCGTGCGCCCGGCAGATCGGCGCGAGCCGGTCGAGGAAGCGGGCGGTCTGCGCGAGCTGGTCCGCCCAGTCGACGTCGGTGCGGAACCGGTCGTAGGCGAACCGGCCGGGGTAGTCCTGGAAACCCCCGGTCACCGCCCAGAGTTCGGTGCACCCGATCGCGGCGGCGGCCTCGATCGCCCGCCGGAAGCCCAGCAGCGTGTCCCCGTCGCCGGCCCGGCGCAGGTGCGGGTGCTCGGCCATGGCGTACGGGTTCACGTTGCCGACCCCGGCTTCCAGGTACAGGCCGAGTTCGTCGGCGCGCTCCCGGAACCCGCGCAGCACGACCGGGTCGAGGTCCGGGGCCATGTCGAACACGGTCCGGTAGAAGACGCCGTCCAGCCCCAGTTTCCGGGCCAGGTCGAGCCGCTCGACGGCGGGCCGCCCGGCCGCTCCGGGCACCTTGCGCCCGTCGATGCCGACACGCATCCGAACTCCTCCTGCCCGTGGTGGGCGGTCAGTGCGCGACGCCGCGCGACTCGGTGATCCGGCCGACGACGGCGCGGACGTGGTCGCGGCTGCGCAGCAGGTCCGCGATGGCCTGGTCGTGGCCGAAGTGGGCCGGGAGCCCGCCGGCCGGGACGGGGGTCGCGCCCACCAGCCCGGCGAAGGCGGCGAACTCCTCGACCGACAGGTGCCGGTGGGAGGCGATGAACTCGGGGTCGCCGATCGGCAGGAGCGTGACCGGCGTCGGGCCCGGGAAGTCCGCGCGCGACTCCCGGCCCTCGATGGTGAGCGTCACGTCCGGGTTGTGGGCCAGCACCGTCGACACGACGTGCTCGAAGTCGACCACGCCGGAACCGCACGGCGTCAGGTCGAACCGGTAGCCGCCGGCGGCGGGCGTGATCACGCAGTCCTTCAACTGGGTCTGGCGCACGTAGGGCGCGACCCGTTCCGCCGTGCGGCGCGGGTGTTCCAGGCGCTGCAACGGGTTCGCGGTGTCGAAGACGATCCCGCACGCGTCCGGGCCGACCGCCTCGACCAGCTCGACCAGCTCGAAGGAGGTGATCTCCTCGTGCGTTTCGAGGTTGACGTGGAGGCCGAGGTCCACCGCGATCGGCCGCAGCCTGAGCAGGAAGCGCCGGGTCGCGGCGAGCTGGTCGGCCCAGCCCACGTCGGTGCGGAACCGGTCCCACACGAACTTCCCCGGGTAACCGAGCTGGTAGTTGGTGGTCGCCGCCCACAGCTCGACGCAGCCGATCCCGGCGGCGGCCTCCATCATCCGGCGGAACCCCAGCAGGATGTCGCCGTCGCCCGCGGCGCGCAGCTCGGGCACCTCCGGCGTGGCGAACGGGTTCACCTTGCCCAGCCCGGTTTCCAGGTACAGGCCGAGTTCGTCGGCGTGCGCCCGGACCTCCCGGAGTTCACCGGGGTCCAGCGCCGGGCTCAGGTCCAGGACGGTCCGGAAGAAGACCCCGTCGAGCCCCAGCGCGGCGACGTCGTCGAGGGTGCCGTGCGGACCGCGCGCGGCGGCCCGGGGGAACTTGCGGCCGTCGACGCCGACCCTCGGCCGGGCCGGTCCGTCCAGGTCTGGGCGCATCGTCGCACTCCTCGCCAACCGGTGACAGGGCGTAACTGGTATTACCGCTCTTACCAGTGGGACGGTAACAACCGGCGGGATCGCTTGTCCAGAGCCCGCCTCCCCGCTCCCACCTGGCACGTTGCCGGCCGGCCCGGTCGCGGCGGGTATCTTGTCGATGATCGGTGCACGGCCGACCGGCCTCGTACCGGTGGCCCGACACCACCGACAGGAGGGCACGGCGTTGACCGTTCAGACCACCGGCGGACCAGCCGCCCGGAGCGCCCGATGAGTTCGGGCACGCAGCGTTCGCGGGTCGCCGACCGGCTGTTGCAGGACATCCGCGCCGGCCGCTACCGACCGGGCGAGCGGCTGCCCTCGGAGCGGCAGATGGCCGAGGCGCTGGGCGTCTCCCGCCCGGTGGTCCGCGAAGCGCTCGGGATGCTCAGCTCGCTGGGCCTGGTGGACGTGCAGGTGGGCCGCGGCGCGTTCGTCACCGCGAACGACGTCACCGCCCAGTCGCGCAACGCCCAGCGCTCCCTGATCGACATCACGGTCGTCCGCGAGGTCTTGGAGAGCGGCGCGCTGACCCTGGTCTCGCAACGCGATCCGTCCGAAGTGGACACCGCGCCGGTGCGCGCGGCCCTGGCCGAGTTGCGGCGCTGCGTCGAGAACCGCACCGACGCGACCGAGGCGGACCGCGAGCTGCACCGCGCCATCGTCGCCTCCGCCCGCTCGGCGACGGTGCTGGGCCTGTGGGAGGACCACACCCGCGAGATCTCCGGCGTCATCCGGATCAGCCCGCGCGGCGGCACCATGGACGAGGCCACCCTCGACCGCCACCGCGTGCTGGCCGACGGGCTGACCGGCGACGCGCGGGCCGCCCTGGCCGCGTGCCACGACCTGCACGAGGACTACCGCCGCTTCCTGCGCGACCTCCTGGACTGAGCCGGTCCACAAAGGACGGCTGCCGGATTGCGCCGAACGGCGGACACCCTCGGTTTCCGGCACGCCGGAACGTCCCCGACACGACCGGCCGGGCCGCGGCGGCAGGCCCTACCGTGGTCGCATGAGCGATCTGCCGGAAACGTTCGACGACGCGTTCCTGGTCTCGGAGCGGTCGGAGTGGTTGCGCCGGGTGTTCCCGGTCCTGTTCGACCCGGACCTGCCGCCGGAGGTGGAGCCGTTCTCGTTCGTGCCGGTGTCCGGGCTCCGGGAGATCGCGGCGGGCGTCCGCGTCGCGCCCGGCGGGCTGCTGGTGGATCTCGCGTGCGGGCGGGGCGGGCCGGGGATGTGGGTGGCGCGCGAGGTCGGCGCGCGGCTGTGCGGTGTCGACGGTTCGGCGGTCGCGGTGGCCGCCGCGACCCGGCGACGTGCGGCGTTCGGGTTGGCGAGCGCGCGGTTCGCGGTCGGGGACCTGGCCGCCACGGGCCTGGACGACGGCGTGGCCGACGCGGTGATGTGCGTCGACGCGTTCCAGTTCGCCACCGACCACGACCTGACGGCGCGCGAACTGCGCCGGGTGCTGCGGCCCGGCGGCCGGCTCGTGCTGACCTGCTGGGAGGCGCGCGACCACGGCGATACCGCGGTGCCGGCGCGGTTTTCCACGTTGCGCTGCGGGGACGTCCTGCACCGCAACGGTTTCACCGACGTCGAGGTGGTCACCCGGCCCGAGTGGGAGGCGCGCCGGAAGGCGGTCTACGACGCGGCGCTGGCCACCGACCCGGCCGAGGATGCCGGGTTGGCGCTGATCCGCACCGAGGCGTCCACGGGGCTGGCGGTGATGTCCCGCATCGATCGCGTTCTCGTGACGGCCGCCAGCCCGTTGTGATTCGGTCTGCACTGAAGTCATCACGGGTGCTGATCAATGATGGAATACCGGCTCAGCCGTGGCGTCGGCGCGCCAGGGTCGCCGCTTCCTCGACCAGCGCGAGGGTGGCGCGCACCGAGACGCCGCACAGGTCCTGCGGCGCGGACTGCCAGTGGCCCGCCCGCAGCGCCGACACCGCGCACCGGACCGCGAGGTCCCACGGGCCACCGCTCGCCACGGCCTTCGCCGCGGCCATCCACGCCTGGCTCTGCTGCTCGGGATCGGTGATCGACCGGACGACCTCGATCGCGAGTTCGTGGTTGCCCCGCTCGGTGATCGCCCGCGCGAGCAGCACCAGCGCGCGCCCGTGCTGGTAGGGGTCCTCGACCGAGCCGATGGCCTCGATCGCCGCCTCGTAGGCACCCGCCCGGCCGAGCACCGACGCCGCCGAGATCAGGATCTCCCCGCGCCGGTAGGGATCCGGGTAGGACAGCGCCAGCCCGACGACCAGCACCATCAGCCGGACGTCCCGGCCGTCGCGCCGGGTCCGCGCGGCGGACTCGGCCACCGCTACCAGCAGTTGGCACCGCTGGTCCAGGTCGGGGTTGGCCAGCGCGGCGTCGACCGCCTCGTCGATCAGCCCGGCGGCCTGGTCGCCGCGCCCCTCCTTGCCCAGCGCCCGGCCCACCGCCAGCAGCGCCCGGCCCTGCTGGTCGGGGTCGGCGATGGCCCGCGCGGTGGAGACCGCGGCGGCATGCTCCCCCACCCGGGCCAGCGCTCCCGCGACCGAGATCATCGCCTCCGCCCGCTGGTACGGGTCGGTGACCGACTCGGCGACGTCGACCGCCTCGTGGACCAGTTGGCCGGCGCGCTCCGCGTGACCGGTGTCGGCCAGCACCTCGGCGACGCCCACCAGGGCCTGGCCCGCCTGCACCGGGTTCGCGATGGAGAGGGCGGTGTCCACCGCGCTCTCGTGCTCGCCCACGCGGGCCAGCACGGTGGCCGCCGACGCCTGGACCTTCCCGCGCTGCAACGGGACCGGGAGCGTGGCGGAGATCCGCACCGCCGACCGCGCGAGCCGCACCGCCCGCTCCCGCGCGCCCGCCCGCGCCACCGCCTCGGCCGCCAGCACCAGCACTTCGCCGTGCTGGTAGCGGTCCGGCGACGCGCCGACCGCCTCGGCCGCGCGGTCCGCCAGGGCCAGCGCGCGCCGCACGTGGCCGGCCGACGCCGACACCTCGGCCACCGCGAGCAGCACCCGGCTGTCCCGCACGGGATTGGTGACCGCGTACGCGCTGGAGATCGACTGCTCCACCAGTTCCGCGGCCCACTCCAGGTACCCCACGCGGGCCACCGCCTCCGCCACGAACATCAGCGCCTGGCTCTGCTGCGGCGAGTTGACCGGCGAGCGGAACAGCTCGATCGCCTGCTCGACCAGCCCGATCACGTCCGGGCTGCCCTCCCTGGCCAGGGATTCCGCCACCAGCAGCAGGGTTTCGCCGCGCTGGTACGGGTCGGTGATGGACCGGGCGGTGTCGGTGGCGAGCGCGTACTTGCCCTTGCGGATCAGCAGTTCGGCCACCAGGACGAGGGCGCGGTGCTGGTAGTAGGGGTCGGACGCGGAACGGGCGGCCTCGATCGCCAGTTCGTGCTCGTCCACCCGCACGGCCACCTCGGTGACCGCGAGCAGCGCGTCCGCCTGCCGGTAGGAGACGGTGGTCGAGCGGGCGGCGTCGATCGCCGTGCGGATCAGCCGGACGGCCTGGTCGCGGTGCCCGTTGCCGATCAGCACCTCGGCCGCCGCCGCGAGGTCCTCGGCCTGCCGCTCCAGGTCGTCCGGGACGTGCCCGGCGTCCCCGCGCGGCCCGGTGCGGCCCGGCTCCACCCCGCCGGCGGACGGCGGGCGCGCGGTCTGCCCGATGGCCCTGGCCGACACCAGGGCCCGGCCCAGCTGGTGGGCGGCCTGGCTGGACCGGGCCACCTGGATCGCCGACTCCATCAGCTCCTCGGCCCGCTCGGTGTGCCCGGCCTTCTCGAACGTGCGGGCGATCCGCGCCAGCACCTCGCTCTGCCGCTCGGCGGGCGCGATCGAGTGGGCGAGCGCGAGCGCCCGGTCGTGGTGGCCGAGCCGGGCCAGCAGCACGGGGGCGCCCGACGGGATGCGGGCGTTGCGGTCGCGCAGGTGGTCGCGGTGCACCGCGAGCCGGGCCACCGCCGCGAGGTCGACGTCCGGCGCGCCGGCGTAGGCGTCCAGCGTCGCGGTGATCTGGGCGAGCGCGGTGGCGTCACCGCCGGTGACGGCGACCAGGCGGTCGTGGCGGCGCGGGTCGGTGCACAGGGCGGTGGCGCGGTCGAGCCCGGCGCTCGCCATGAGCATCGCGTGGTAGCCGCGCAGCAGGTACTCGGGCGTGTCGGCCGGCCAGCCGCGCCGCGCGTAGTCGTCGGCCCAGGCGTGCAGGCGGTCGCGGTAGCCGGGCAGCCCGTCGTGCACCAGGTCCGCGGCGGCGGCCTGGAGTTCTTCGTGGCCCAGCAGGTAGCTCTCGGTCTCCGGGACGAGGGTGCCGGCGCGCCGGGTGAAGCTGCGCCCGGCGGCGGTGTCGAGGTGTTCGCGCACGTGCCGCCGGTTCGCGCCGGTGAGCCCGGCCAGGTCCGCCGCGCCGAGCCCGCCGCCCGAGGCGACCAGCAGGCCGAGCAGGTCCCGTTCCAGCGGCGTGCCGGCGAGCAGCCGCTTGAGGTCGCGCTCCATCTCGGTGCGCGACGCCCGCGCGTGCGGCGAGGGCGTCAGCGGGCGCACGACTTCGGGCCCCCGCAACGGGTGGTGCCCGGCGAGGTCGCCCGGCAGGGGCGGGTCGGGGCGGCCGGCGACCACCACCCGCATCCCGGCGGGCGGGGTCGCGGGCAGCAGCGCGGCGACGCTGTGCGCGTCGTGGCTGGTCGTGTAGCCGCGGTCCTCGTCCAGCCCGTCCACGACCAGCAGCAACGTCTCGCCCCGGTCCCGGCACGCCGCCGCGGCCTCGGCCAGCAGGCCGTGCAGGTGGGCCTCGCGGGTCGTGTCGGTCAGCAGCGGCGGGGCGTCCTGGCCCAGCACGGTCAGCAGTTGCTCCAGCAGCGCGTCGACGAACGCGGCCCGGTCGGACTGGCCCGGGAGCCGGGCGGTGACGAAGAACGACACCACGCGCACGCCCTCGGGCGGGTTGAGCACGAACCACGACAGCAGCGCGGTCTTGCCCGCCCACGGACCGGCCCGCCACCACCGGTAGCGGCCCGCCGTGTCGGCCGAGCGGGCGAAGGCGGCCAGTTCGGCCAGTTCCTCTTCGCGGCCCAGCAGCCGCGTCGGGGCGATCCGCTCCACCTGGTGCCGGTAGCGCGCCTGGACCGGCAGGCCGGTCCGCAGGTTCACCTCGCCCACGAACACGTCGCGACCGGATTGCACGACCACCGATCCACCGGCGGAACTCGCCCGCTGGTCAACCCCAGTCAGCCCACGACCTCCGTTCTGCCACGGGATCCACCGGGCCATTCGGGAGCAATCGGGGAGTGAATCGCCTGCCGGCGAACAACCGCGCCGATGCGGTCACGCCCCCCGTCACCCGATCCGCGCCAGTCCGACCCCGACGGACTGAAAGCGCGGAAACCCACCCCGTTCGACACAATCCGCAACTTGCGGATGACGCGCCGTCACGAACAGTTCACGATGGTCGCGGATTCCCCCACCCCACCGCCCCTGACCTGCACACCGGTGTTCCAGAACGCAATCCCGGCAACACCCTCACATTACCGCCCGAGTCGAATAGCGGACTCCGCGCGGCAACCCCCTCGACAAGTGCCGCAGACGATAGCGCATTCTCCGGCGATCGGGGAACGTCCGCCGGTTCCCGAGCACCGGCGCAAGCCGACGGGTGCTCATCCCGGCGGAAATGCGCGGCACCCCGACCAATCGGTAAGGGAGCGGACCAATCACCCGTCGGCGGAACACCCGAACGATTCTCGATCTCTCGGCGGCGAAACTCGGAGTTCGCGACGCACCCGGTGGCAGGACCCGGTTCCGGCACCTCCGGCGGCGGCATCGAGGGGTAACGCAGAGCACCCGGACAACCCGCCTGGTGGTGCCTGATGGGGTGAAATCGGTGTTAGGCTCCCCCGGCTCGCCAACTCCATATCTCCGCCCAACGTGAGGAAGCCGGTCGAAGTCCGGCACTGTCGCGCAACCGTGGGTCGCCGCAAGGCGACAAGTCGGGTCAACACGTGGGCGGGTGACTGTCCATCCACTGTCGCGAACTACAGGGGTGACGCTCGACATGTGGTGTCGAACCGTCTTTCACGTGGACGACGACGGGACGGCCCGCCACCGCAGGCTCACCCGCTCGTTCGCCGCGCTGTCCGCCGTGCTGCTGCTCGGCACCGTCGCCACCGTCGCCACCGCCGGCGTCGCCACCGCCCGGGACCGGCCGGCCGCCGGTGCCAACGCCCGCTGGCTCGCCGCGCACCTCTCCCCCGACGGCACCTACGAGAACCCCCTCGGCGGAACGCTGCCCGACCACGGCCTGATGATCGACGCCCTGTTCGCCATGCACGCCGCGAACGAGGCCGCGCTGGCCGCGCCGATCGTGTCGTTCCTGGACGACCAGAGGCGCGCGAGCGACTACTTCACCTGGGACGGCCTGGTTCCCGGCCAGGGCTACGACGCCGTCATCGTCGGCGGCGCGACGGCCAAGGTGCTGGTCGCGGCCGAGGTCTCGGGCCGGAACCCGCGCGCCTTCGGCGGCTACGACATGGTCCTGGAGACCGAGCGCACGATCCGCCGCTCCGGCCCGGACATCGGCCGGGTCAGCGACTACTCGAAGAACCCCGACTTCAACGACTTCGTCGGCAACAACGCCAACATGTTCGGCCAGGCGCTGGCCGTGATCGGGCTGGCCGCGGTGGGGCGCAACGACCCCATGGCCATCGACAAGATGGTCAGCCAGCAGTGCGCGGAGGGCTTCTTCCGGATCTTCTTCGAGTACATCCCGGCCACCGCCGGGGATCCGCCCGACCAGGTCACCTCCACCGGCTTCAAGGTGTCGACCTGCGACGAGGGCAAGCCGTACGACAAGGCCGCGCCCGACCGCGACACGACGGGGCTCGCGCTCTCCGCGATGCTGGCCGCCCGCGCAGCCGGTGCCGGCGGCCTGGACGACGCCATCGGCCGGGCCGTCACGTGGCTCCTGGGCCAGCAGGACGCGAGCGGCGGCTGGGGCGGCGGCGTCAGCACCGAAGCGCCCAACACCAACAGCACCGGCCTGGTCGTGCAGGCCCTCGCCGAGGCCGGCGGCGCGGAGGACGCCGTGCGGCGCGGCCTGGCGTACCTCAAGTCGGCGCAGGCCACCGACGCGGACGCGAACACCTCGCTGGTCGACGACATCGGCGCGATCGCCTACAACCCCGACCAGTACCGGCAGGCCCGCACCGGCGGCATCGCCGGCGTGGACACCTGGATCAGGGCGGGCGCGCAGGCGTCGCTGGGCCTGTCCCAGGTCGGCTTCCACGACCTGACCAAGCGGCGCGTCCCGTCCGACGAGCCGACGACCACACCGGAGCCCGAACCCGAGGCCACCCCGCCGCCCGCCGCCGAGCCCGAACCGGCCGCGCCGACCGCCGGGCGGTCCGGGAACCTCGCGCCGCCACCGGGTTCGGCCAAGGGCACGCCGGTCACGCCGCAGGCCCCGCCACCGCCGCCCGGCACGCCGACCCCGGCCGGGCGGCTGGGCGCGCACCTGGCGGGCACGCTGGTCGGCGGCGACCACGTGGAGGTCACCCAGAACGGTTCGACCTTCACCGACTACGACGCGACCGCCGACCTGGTGCTGGCGCTGCGCACGTTGGGCGAGCAGCCGGACGCGGTCGAACGCGCCACGAGGTTCCTGCTGCGCCCCGAATCGGTCGACGCCTACGCCCACGGCAAGCCCTACGAGACCGGCGGTGCCGCGTACGCCGAGCCGTTGGCCAAACTGACCCTCGTCGCCCGCTTCGACCAGGCCGACGGCCAGGCGCCGCCGGACCTGCCGGTGGTCCTCGACCGGCTGGCCAAGGACCTGGCGGCGCTGCGCGGCGAGGACGGCCGGTTCACCGACACCGGTTCGTTCGCCGACTCCGACGACACCGCGCGCCGGCAGGCGTGGGCGATCGCCGCGACCGTCGCGGTGCCGGGCGCGCCGGACGCGAAGTCCGCGATCGACGTCCTGGTCCGCTCCCGGTGCGACGACGGTTCGTTCCCCGCCGACCTGGGCGCCCGCGACTGCGCGTCGGGCGACGTCGCCGCGACCTCGGCCGCGGTCACCGCGCTCAACCTGCGCCCGCGCGACGGCACCAAGTCCCGGGACACCGCTCCCGACGACTGGTCGGAGGAGCGCACGGCGGCGCTGATGGACGGGGCGAAGTCGCTCAACGCCGCCGTCACCGACGACGGCCTGGTGCTCGACGGCGACGGGAACACCGACGTCGCGCGCAGCGCCGCCGCCGCCTCCGGCCGCCAAGCGCTCGGGCTGGACGCGACGACCACCGCGCGGTCGCTGGGATCGTTGCTGGACAAGGCGGACGCGGGCGCGGAGGACGCGCTCGCGGTCGGCGTGGCCGCCGCGTCGGGCGTGGCCGGGCGGTCGTGGATCGACGCCGAGGGCTCTCCGGTCGCGGCGGCCGTGCGGCTTCCGCTGACCGGCCGCCAGGTCGCGCCGACGCCCGTCGCGGCGGAGGAGCCGACCGTGCCGATCTGGGCCGTGGCCGCGTTGAGCGGCGTGGTCCTGGCGGTGGCGCTGGGTCTGCTGATCCGACGCACCCGCACGCGCAAGTACAACAAGACCCTGGGGGTTGCACCATGAGGAGAGTCCTGTCCGTCCTGTCGGCGGCGGCGCTGTCGCTGGCCGTCGCGGTGGCCGGCGCGCCGAACGCCGGCGCGATCGACCCGACCAAGGGCTACAACGGGATCTGCACCGGGGGCGACGCGCTCAGCGGCGTCACCGTCGTCATCGACTTCCAGGAACTGGACGGCAACGGCGGCACGGCCGCGCCGACGATCACCCGCTGCTCGCCCAACGCCGGCCCCGGCACCGCTCGCACCGGCATCAAGGCGTTGCAGGACGCGGGGATCGCGGTGGCCGGTGTCGCGCAGTGGGGCCTGGGTTTCGTGTGCCGCCTGGAGAACCGGCCCGCGTCGACCGAGACGATCCCGCGCACCACGAACCCGACCTACAAGGAGGCGTGCGTCGTCACGCCGCCCGCCGAGGCGTACTGGTCGTACTGGCACGCCGACGGCGCGGGCACCACGTGGAACTACAGCAGCTACGGCGCGCTGAACCGCAACGTGACCCCCGGCGGTTTCGAGGGCTGGTCGTTCTCGCTCAACAAGTCGGCCACCACGAACCCCGCGCCCGGTGTCACGCCGACCAACCCGGCGGTCGGCCCGACCAACCCGACCGTCGGCCTGTCGGTGGACGACCTGGACCGGAAGATCAACCTCGGGCAGAGCACCACGTTGACGTGGACGTCCAGCAACGCCACCACCGTGACCGCGCACGCCGTCTCCCCCGCCAGTGGCGGCGGCAGCTGGTCGGGCACGCTGGCCGCGAACGGCACGCAGAGCATCACGCCCACCGCGAAGGGCACCTACACCTACACGATCAAGGCCACCGGAACGGGAGGCACCGTGTACAACACCGCGGTCCTCACGGTCCAGTGAGCCGGACCACCCGACGCGCGTCGGGCGCGGTGGCCGCCGCCTTCCTGGTGGTGGCCGCCGCGCCCGGCGCGCACGCCGTCGACCAGTCCAAGGGCGCGCCCGGTTTCTGCCCGTCCGGGACCGGGGTCACGGTGGTGATCGACTTCCAGCAGCTCGGCGGCACCACCCTGGTCCGCTGCAACCCGCAGAGCACCGGGGGAACCGGCCTGGACGCCATGAAGGGCGCGGGGTTCCAGGTCAACGGCGTGCAGCGGTGGGGCGAGGCGTTCATCTGCCGCATCGAGAACCGGCCCTCCGCCGTGGAAACCCTGCCGGTCAAGGGCAACGAGGGCTACCAGGAGTCGTGCATCGACACGCCCCCGGCGGCCGGGTACTGGTCGTACTGGCACGCGGGCAACAACTGCGCGTGGGAGTACAGCCAGTGGGGGGTGAAGAACCGCAGGTTCATCCCCGGCGGGTTCGAGGGCTGGTCGTTCTCCTTGAACGCCACCGCGGACTCCAACCCGACGCCGCGCGTCGCGGCCGTCCGCCCCGGCACCGAGGGCGAACCGTGCGTCGCGCCGGACGAGGGCAAGCCCGCTTCCGGCGACCCGAACGAGCAGCAGCCCGACGGCCGACCGGACCCCCGGGCCGACCGGCCGCAGGACGGAGAACCGGGGCAGGACAACGGGAATCCGGAGACCGCCGAGCCCGGCACGCCCGGTGAGCGGAGTGCCGCCCTGCCGCCGCCCAAGCCGCGCGCGAGCGCGTCGCCCAAGTCGCCCGCACCGGACCCGGGGCGCAACGTGGCGTTCGACGGCGGGCAGAGCGCGCCGGACGTCAACCAGGTCGTCAAGGAGCAGTCGGGGGCGAGCGACTTCGCGCCCTGGGCGGCGGCCGGGCTGGTGGCGCTGCTGCTCGCGGCGACCCTGCTGACGGCCCGGCGGCGCGGCCGCGCGAGGGATTCCTGACGTGCGCGCGATGTACTTCCTGCCGCGCGACCTGCACCCCGGCGCGTGGTGGGTGTGGGCGCTGGGGCTCGCGGTGGCGGCGAGCCGCACCACCAACCCGTGGCTGCTGCTCACCGTCATCGCGGTCGTCTGCCACGTCGTGGTGGCCCGCCGCACGGAAGCGCCGTGGGCGCTGGCGTTCCGGATGTACCTGGTGCTGGGCGGCGTGATCGTGGCGGTGCGGGTGTTCTTCCGGTTCGTCTTCGGCGGGGCCGAGGGGTCGACGATCATCCTGCGGCTGCCCGAGATCCCGCTGCCCGAGTGGGCGGCGGGCATCCGGCTGTTCGGGGACGTGTCGGCGGAGTCGCTGCTCGGCGGCCTCTACGACGGGCTGCGGCTGGCGACCATGGTGATCTGCCTGGGCGCGGCCAACGCGCTGGCCAACCCCAAGCGGCTGCTCAAGTCCATGCCGCCCGCCCTGTACGAGATGGGCACGGCCGTCGTCGTCGCGCTCTCGGTGTTCCCGCAACTGGCCGAGAGCGTGCTGCGCGTGCGGCGCGCCCGCAAGCTGCGCGGCGGCGTGAGCCGCAAGCGCTTCCGGGCCGTCCACACGATCCTGATCCCGGTGCTGGAGGACGCGCTGGACCGCTCGCTGCGGCTCGCGTCCTCGATGGACTCGCGCGGCTACGGGCGCTCCGCGCTGGTCGACGCGCGCCAGCGGCTGGCCACCGGCACGTTGATGATCGTGGGCCTGATCGGGGTGTGCGTGGGCGTCTACGCCACGCTGGACGGCTCCACCCCGAGGTTCCTCGCGGCCCCGATGCTGGTGTTCGGCACCGTCGTCGGGCTGGTGGGGTTCCACCTGGCCGGCCGCCGGGTCCACCGCACCCGCTACCGGCCCGACCGCTGGCACGCCGCCGAAGTCGTGGTCGCGGCCGGCGGGGTCGGGGTGGCGGCGGCGCTGTTCGCCACCTCCGGCGTCGACCCGACGAACCTCAACCCGTCGCTGATCGCCCTGTCCTGGCCGCTGCTGTCGTGGCCGCCGCTGCTGGGCGTGCTGCTCGGGGTGCTGCCCGCGTACCTGTCCCCGCAGCCCGAACCGCCGCACGCCGACGCGGCCCGTGACGCCACCGAGGTGCCCGCGTGATCGAGTGGAAGCAGGTCTCCTTCTGGTACCACGGGCAGCCCGAGCCGGTGCTGTCCGAGGTGGACCTCACCGTCGAGGAGGGCGAGCTGGTGCTCGTCGCCGGCCGCACGGGCGCGGGCAAGTCGACGTTGCTGGGCATGGTCAACGGCCTGGTGCCGCACTTCACCGGCGGCCACCTCGACGGCCTGGTCACGGTCGACGGCGTGCCCACCAGGTCGCGCCCGCCCCGCGAGTTCGCGCACCTGGTCGGCGTGGTGGGCCAGGACCCGCTGGCGGGCTTCGTGACCGACACGGTCGAGGAGGAACTGGCCTACGGCATGGAACAGCTCGGGCTGGCGCCGCAGGTGATGCGCCGCCGGGTGGAGGAGACGCTGGACCTGCTGGGCATCGCCGACCTGCGCCGCCGCGCGCTGCGCGGCCTGTCCGGCGGGCAGCAGCAGCGGGTCGCCATCGGCTCGGTGCTCACCACCCACCCCAAGGTGCTGGTGCTCGACGAGCCGACCTCCGCGCTGGACCCGACGGCGGCCGAGGACGTGCTGGCCACGTTGGCGCGCCTGGTGCAGGACCTGGGCACCACCGTGCTGATGGCCGAGCACCGGATGGAACGGGTCGTGCCCTTCGCCGACCGCATGGTCTACGTGCCCGGCGACCGGTCGGTGGTCTCCGGCAGGCCGGCCGACGTCCTGCGGGACACGCCGATCGCGCCGCCGATCGTCGAGCTGGGCCGGCTCGCCGGCTGGGCGCCGCTGCCGCTGTCGGTGCGCGACGCCCGCCGGCTGGCCGGGCCGCTGCGCGACACGCTCGGCCGGTCGCCGGAGCGGACCGTGCCGCCCGGCGAGACCGTGCTGGCCGCCCGTGAGGTGCTGGTGCGCTACGGGCCGACGGTGGCGGTGCGCGGGGTCGACCTCGACCTGCGCTCCGGCGCGGTGCTGGCGCTGATGGGCCGCAACGGTTCGGGCAAGTCGTCGCTGCTGTGGGCGTTGCAGGGCTCCGGGCCCCGGCAGGGCGGCACGGTCCGCGTCGCGGGCCAGGACCCGAAGGCGCGCAACGCCGCCGACGCGCGCAAGCTCGTCGGCCTGGTGCCGCAGACCGCGAGCGACCTGCTGTACCTGGAGACCGTGGCCGACGAGTGCGCCTCCGCCGACCGCGAGTCCGACGCCCGGCCCGGCACCAGCCGGGCGCTGCTGGACCGGATCGCCCCGGACGTCGACCCCGGCCGGCACCCCCGGGACCTGTCCGAGGGGCAGCGCCTGGCGCTGGTGCTGGCCGTGCAGCTCTCGGCCGCGCCGCACGTGATGCTGCTCGACGAGCCCACCCGCGGCCTGGACTACACCGCCAAGGCCGGCCTGGCCCGGATCATCACCGGGCTGGCGGCGGAGGGGCGGGCGGTGGTGGTCGCCACCCACGACGTCGAGTTCGTCGCGATCGTCGCGGACCGGGCGGTGGTGATGGCCGAGGGCGAGATCGTGTCCGACGGCCCGACCACCGAGGTGCTCGGCGGCTCGCCCGCGTTCGCGCCGCAGGTCGCCAAGATCCTCGGCCCGGACTGGCTCACCGTCGAGGACGTCCGCACGGCGCGCGCGGGGGTGGCGTCGTGATCCGGGACTGGAGCGACACCGGCCGCGTGGTGCGGATCGGGCCGCGCTCGGCGGCCGTGCTGGGCCTGGCTTCGCTGGCCGGCCTGATGATGTTCGTGTGGCCGCTGCTGGTGCGGGTGGAGCCGCAGTCCATGCAGCACGGGCCGGACGCGCCGTTCGTCTTCCTGGGCATCCTGCCGGTGCTGATCGTGATCGTGCTGGCCGAGCTGTCCGAGGGCGGCCTGGACGCGAAGGCGTTGGCGCTGCTGGGCGTGCTGTCGGCGGTGAACGCCGGGCTGCGCCCGCTGGGCGCGGGGGTGGCCGGGATCGAGACGGTGTTCTTCCTGCTGGTGCTGTCCGGGCGGGTCTTCGGCGCGGGGTTCGGGTTCGTGCTGGGCTGCACGTCGCTGTTCGCGTCGGCGCTGCTGACCGCCGGTGTCGGGCCGTGGCTGCCGTTCCAGATGTTGTGCTCGGCGTGGATCGGGATGGGCGCGGGCCTGCTGCCACGCCGGGTGACCGGCAAGGCCGAGATCGCGATGCTGGTCGGGTACGGGATCGTGGTGGCCTACGTCTTCGGGTTCCTGATGAACCTGTGGTTCTGGCCGTTCATCGCCGGAGCCGAGGTCGACTACTACGCGGGCCACATCTCGTACGTGCCGGGCGCGTCGGTGCTGGACAACCTGCACCGGTTCGCGATCTTCACCCTGCTCACCTCGACCGCGGGCTGGGACACCGGGCGGGCGATCACCAACACGGTCGCGATCCTGGTGCTGGGGCCGGCGGTGCTCTCGACGCTGCGGCGGGCTTCGCGCAAGGCGTCGCACGGTGTGCTGCCGACGTTCGGCGAACTGTCCACAGCGGACAAGACGTCCCGTTGACCGCGCGGTGGCCGCCCGGGTCGGGGCGGCCACCGCGCGGCGGTTCACCGGATCACGCGCACGCCAGGACCGGGGCCTCGCCCCGGCCGCCGCTGTGCAGGTCGAACAGGGCGACCCCGGCCACGCCGAGGATCGCCTGGGCGGTCGCGCGGGTGACCGTCGCCGGGTCGAAACCCGTTGCCTGGTAGGCGATCGCGCCGCGCTGGTCGACCGGTCCGGCGCAGCCGACCTGCAGGCCCTTGAGGAACTGCCTGGCCTTGTGCGCGCCGACCAGCCGGCCGCCGGCCTTCAGCGCCTGCCCGGCCAGGCCGGTGCTGTTGGAGTTGGGCGGGTTCGCGCCCACCCCGAAGCCGCCGTTCGCGTGCTGCACGCCCACCAGCCACGACAGGCCCTGCTGGGCCTTGAGCGGGCGGCCGACCGCTTGCAGCGCCTGGGTGACCATCGCGGTCGAGTCCACGTCGCTGACGCACGGGGTGGTCGCGAGGTCGAGCGGGAACCCGCCGTCCGGGCACTGCGTGCCGACCAGGAAGTTCACCGCCGACGCGGGCGCGCCCGCCGCCGTGCGGTCCAGCGCGAGCAGCGCCAGGGACTGGCTGAACGCGTTGCTGTAGTCGCCGAAGGCCGAGACGTCGGAGAACCGGCCCGACGGGGTGAGCAGCGCGCGCAGCCCGGCGTCGAGGTCCACCCCGCCGAACGAGGCGGGGTTCTTGCCGGCGACCAGCGCGGCGAGCAGCAGCTTGGCGTGCGCGCCCGCGTACGCCTCACCGCCGGAACCGATGTAGCCGGCCGTGACGGAGGGCTGCCCGAGCCACGCGATCGCGCGGTCGGCGTAGTCGTCGGCGGTGCGCGTCGCGGCGAACGCGAACACCGCGTCGATCGTCAAGCCCTGGCTGGGGTAGAGCACACCCCCGAAGTCCACCTCCAGGCGTTCGCCGTCGGCCATCTGGCGGGCGAGCCAGCCGGCCGCGGCGTCGGCGCGGTTGTGGGTGGTCGGGGTGGCGGCGGCGACGGCCGGTGCGAGCAGCACCAGGCCGCACAACAGCGTGAGGACAGCGGAAATACTACGTCTCATGGACGGTGTGACCTTTCCCTGCGTACCACGACAGGAGTCGGCGGGAAGGCGCGGTGCGGGTACTCGGGCTCACCGTCCACGAGGGACGGCACACCGTTGCGGGTCAGCGCCGGATTCGCACCGGACTTCCCCCGACAACCGCGCATTCGGTTGGCCCGCCAAGCTTGCCATCCGAGACGGCCCCGGGCATCGACCATTCGGTGCGCCGGTGCGGACGTCCGGAGCAGCGCGGCGCGGGCACCCGGACCCGGGCGCCCGCGCCGACCGGCTCACGCCAGGGTTTCCCGGACCCGGCGGGTGGCCGCGACCAGGTTGCGCAGCGCGGGCTCGACCTCGGCGTAGCCCCGGGTCTTGAGCCCGCAGTCCGGGTTGACCCACAACCGGTTGCCGGGCACGACCCGGGACGCGGCGGCGACCAGCCCGGCCACCTCGTCGGTGCCCGGGACGCGCGGCGAGTGGATGTCGTAGACGCCCGGCCCGACGCCCCGGCTGAACCCGACCGACCGCAGGTCGTCCAGGACCTCCATCTTCGACCGGGCCGCCTCGATCGTGGTCACGTCCGCGCCGAGCCCGTCGATCGCGTCGATGACCTCGCCGAACTCCGAGTAGCACAGGTGGGTGTGCACCTGCGTGCCGGTCGCCGCGCCCGACGTGGCCAGCCGGAAGGCCCCCACCGACCAGTCGAGGTACGCCCGGTGGTCGGCGGCCCGCAGCGGCAGCAGTTCGCGCAGCGCCGGTTCGTCGACCTGGATGACGCGGATGCCGGCGGCCTCCAGGTCGGCGACCTCGTCGCGCAGCGCGAGGGCCACCTGGTCGGCGGTGTCGCCCAGCGGCTGGTCGTCGCGCACGAACGACCACGCCAGGATCGTCACCGGTCCGGTCAGCATCCCCTTCACCGGGCGGTCGGTCAGCGACTGGGCGTAGGCGCTCCACGGCACGGTGATCGGCGCTGGCCGGGACACGTCGCCGTGCAGGATCGGCGGGCGCACGCACCGCGAGCCGTAGGACTGCACCCAGCCCAGGTCGGTGACCGCGAAGCCGTCGAGGTGCTCGGCGAAGTACTGGACCATGTCGTTGCGCTCGGGTTCGCCGTGCACCAGCACGTCGAGCCCGATGTCCTCCTGCAACGCGATCACCCGGGCGATCTCGGCGCGCATCCGCTCGTCGTACTCGCCCGCCGCCAGCTCGCCCGACCGCAGGCCGGCGCGGGCGGTGCGGATCCCGGTCGTCTGCGGGAAGGACCCGATGGTCGTGGTGGGCAGCGCGGGCAGGCCGAGGTGGGCGTCCTGCGCCGCCGCCCGCTCGGCGTAGGGCGCGCGGTCGCGGTCGTGCGGCCCGAGCCCGGCCAGCCGCGCCCGCACGGTGTCGTCCCGGCGGGGAGCGGCGAGCGGCTCGTCCGCCGCGTCCGCCCATGCCCCGTCCACGCCCTCGCGCAGCGCCTGCCCGAGCAGCACGACCTCGCGGACCTTCTGCCGGGCGAACGCCAGCCGCCCGCGCACCGCCGGTTCCAGCGCGGTCTCGGCGTCGAGGTCGTAGGGCACGTGCAGCAGCGTCGAGGAGGTCGAGATCACCACCTCGTCGGCGAGGCCGAGCAGCGGCACGGCGGTGGCCAGCGCCCGGCGCAGGTCGGTGCGCCACACGTTGCGGCCGTCGACCACACCGGCCACCAAGGTCTTGTCCCGCAAGGCGGGCACGGCCGCGATGCCGTCCACCGAGCCCGCGACCAGGTCCACGCCGACGGCTTCGACGGCGGTGCCGGCGAGCACCTCCAGCGCCGGGCCGAGCGACCCGTAGTAGCCGGTGACCAGCAGCTTCGGCCGGGAGTGCAGGGACGCCAGGCGGGTGTAGGCGCGGCCGAGCGCGGCCAGCTCGGCCGACGTGCGGTCCGCGGCGAACGCGGGCTCGTCCAGCTGCACCCACCCGACGCCCTCGGCCGCCAGCTCCACCAGCAGCTCGACGTAGACGTCGACCAGGTCGTCCAGCCGCGCCAGCGGGTCGGTCCCCTTGGCCAGCAACAGGAACGTCACCGGGCCCAGCACGACCGGACGGGTGGTGACGCCCAGCGCGCGGGCCTCGCGGTACTCGGCCAGCGGCTTGTCGCCGGCCAGCCGGAACACCGTGTCCGGCTCGATCTCCGGGACCAGGTAGTGGTAGTTGGTGTCGAACCACTTGGTCAGCTCCAGCGGCGGCAGGTCGTCGGTGCCGCGCGCCGCCGCGAAGTAGCTGTCCAGCTCCGATTCGCGCCGGTAGCGCGGCGGGACCGCACCGACCAGGAACGCGGTGTCCAGGACGTGGTCGTAGAACGAGAAGGTGTTGCCGGGCACCGAGTCCAGCCCGGCGTCGCGCAGTTGCGCCCAGGTGGCCGCGCGCAGTCGCGCCGCGGTGTCCAGCAGGGCCTGCCGGTCGATGTCCCCGGCCCAGTACCGCTCGACCGCCCGCTTGAGTTCCCGACGTGGACCGATCCGGGGGTAGCCCAGGACGGTGGCGCCGATTTCGCTGGTCACTAGCTCTCTCCTCGCGAGCGCGTGGGACGCCCGGGGATTCCCGGGCACGCTTCGCGGGCGGCACGTGCCGCGTCCGCCGCTGCCCACCCGAGAGGCCACCGGACACCGCGGGCCCGGTGGGCACGCGGACGGGTGGCAGGTCTTCGGACTCGCGGGCGCACCACTCGCTCCTACCGGCCGTCGCTTCCCACGCTCGCGCGCAGTGCTCGATTGACGGCTTTCGTTCCCGCTCACCGCTGCGGGGCAGTCCCGGATTCCCACCGGGTTCCCTCTTGCCTCGCCCCGACCGACTTCAGACCGGGGCGAACCACCAGCACCCGCGAGCGTAGCGCACGGTGGGCCCCCGTCCCGAGGACCGGGAAGCGCCCGCGCGACGGCCCGCGCGACGGTCCCGGAGACCTACATCACGCGGCACGCGACACGCCCATCTGGGGTCGTGTTGCGAACCGATCTACAACATGTAGTGTCTCGCCCGTCGATGGTTCCGACGCCCTCTTCGAGGGCCGAGGAGGCAAGAGGGAACCCGGTGCGAGTCCGGGACTGCCCCGCAGCGGTGAGCGGAAACAACCGCCGTCACGAAGCACTGGGAGCGCGTGCTCCCGGGAAGCGACGGCCAGTAGGTCCGGCTGGACAGCCGGGTGTCCGCGAGTCCGAAGACCTGCCAGCGATGCGCGCGCCGACCGGCGTGCGCGTGTCCGGGGCCTCGTGGGCGGGCCGACACGGATGGTGCGCCGTCGTGCGCGCCGATGCGTGGTCGCCGCGTGCTCCGGGCCGTTGAGGCTCGCGAGGAGAGGGCTTTGTCGACCACAACCACGGGCACCGGGGTCACCCAGGTTCGGGTGATCCGCCGCGACGGCAGCGTCTCGGCTTTCGACCCCACCAAGATCCAGGTGGCGATGACCAAGGCGTTCCTGGCCGTGGAGGGCGACGGCGCGGCCGCGGCGTCGCACCTGCACCCGCTCGTGGCGGAGCTGACCGCCCAGGTGGAGGCCGCGCTGCGCAAGCACGCCCGGCCGGAGACCGCGCTGCACATCGAGCAGATCCAGGACCAGGTCGAACTCGTGCTGATGCGCGGCGGCCACCACAAGGTCGCCCGCGCCTACGTGCTCTACCGCGACGAGCACGCGAAAGCCCGCGCGGTCACGCCGGTCGCCGTCCGGTTCCGGGTGAAGGACGCCGACGGCGGACTCTCCCCGGTCGACTGGGAGCGGATCGCGGTCGTGGTCGGCGAGGCGTGCGCGGGCCTGGCGGACGTGTCGGCGGAGCCGGTGCTCGCCGAGGTCCGGCGCGCGCTCTACGACGGCATCCCGGTCGACGAACTGGCCGTCGCGCTGGTCATGTCGGCGCGGACGCTGGTGGAGACCGAGCCGAACTACTCCTTCGTCGCCGCCCGCCTGCTGCTCGACCAGCTCCGCCGCGAGGTGCTGACCAGGGTGGCGGGCCGCCCGGTGGAGGCGACCGGCGAGCAGATGTCCTATGTGGACTACTTCCCGGCGTACGTGCGGCTGGGCGTCGAGCTGGAGCGGCTGGACCCGGCGCTGGAGACCTTCGACGTGGCCCGGATCGCGGCCGCGATCCGCCCGGAGCGCGACGCGAAGTTCGACTTCCTCGGCATGCAGACCTTGTACGACCGCTACTTCCTGCACGACCACGGCGTCCGGTACGAGCTGCCGCAGGCGTTCTTCATGCGGGTCGCGATGGGGCTGGCGCTGCGCGAGGACGACCGCGAGGCGCGGGCGATCGAGTTCTACGAACTGCTCTCCACGTTCGACTTCATGTGCTCGACCCCGACGCTGTTCAACTCCGGCACCACCCGCGCCCAGCTCTCGTCGTGCTTCCTGACCACGGTCGACGACGACCTCAAGAGCATCTTCCAGAGCTACCAGAACAACGCGCTGCTGGCGAAGTTCTCCGGCGGGCTGGGCAACGACTGGACGCCGGTGCGCGGCATGGGCGCGCACATCAAGGGCACCAACGGCCAGTCGCAGGGCGTCGTGCCGTTCCTCAAGATCGCCAACGACACGGCGGTCGCGGTCAACCAGGGCGGCAAGCGCAAGGGCGCGGCGTGCGCGTACCTGGAGACCTGGCACGTCGACGTCGAGGAGTTCCTCGACCTGCGCAAGAACACCGGCGACGACCGGCGGCGCACGCACGACATGAACACCGCGAACTGGGTGCCCGACGAGTTCCTCCGCCGGGTCGAGGCGGACGCCGAGTGGACCCTGTTCTCCCCGGACGAGACGCCGGACCTGCACGACAGCTACGGCCTGGACTTCGCCGCCCGCTACCGCGCCTACGAGGCCGCCGCCGACCGGGGCGAGATCCGGGTGTTCAAGCGCGTCCGGGCCACGGAGCTGTGGCGGCGAATGCTGACCATGCTGTTCGAGACCGGCCACCCGTGGATCACGTTCAAGGACCCGTGCAACCTGCGCTCGCCGCAGCAGCACGCCGGTGTCGTGCACTCGTCCAACCTGTGCACCGAGATCACCCTGAACACCGGCGCCGACGAGGTCGCGGTGTGCAACCTCGGCTCGGTCAACCTGGCCAACCACGTGACCACGCGGGGCCTGGACGCCCAGCGGCTGGAGCGCACCGTGCGCACCGCCGTGCGGATGCTGGACAACGTGATCGACATCAACTACTACACGATCCCGGAGGCGAGCCGGTCCAACCTGCGGCACCGGCCGATCGGCCTGGGCCTGATGGGGTTCAGCGACGCGCTGTTCACCCTGCGGCTGGTGCCCGGCTCGCCGGAGGCCGTGGAGTTCGCCGACCGCAGCATGGAGCACATCGGTTACCACGCGCTGTCGGCGTCGGCGGACCTGGCGCGCGAGCGCGGCAGCTACGAGTCGTTCGACGGCTCGCTGTGGAGCCGGGGCGTCCTGCCGATCGACTCGATCGCCCTGCTGGCCGAGGCCCGCGACGGCGCGCTGGACATGGACACCTCGTCCACTCTGGACTGGGACGCGCTGCGCACCAAGGTGCGCGGCGGGATGCGCAACTCCAACACGATGGCGATCGCGCCGACCGCGACGATCTCCAACATCTGCGGTGTCGGCCAGTCCATCGAGCCGCTTTTCCGCAACCTGTACGTGAAGTCGAACATGTCCGGCGACTTCACCGTCCTCAACCGGCACCTGGTCGCCGACCTCAAGGCGCTGGGCCTGTGGGACGAGGCGATGGTGTCGGACCTGAAGTACTTCGACGGCTCGCTCGCGCCGATCGACCGGGTGCCCGACGACCTCAAGGCCCTCTACGCCACCGCGTTCGAGGTGCCCTCCGAGTGGCTGATCGAAGCCGGGTCGCGCCGCCAGAAGTGGATCGACCAGGCGCAGTCGCTCAACCTCTACATCGCCGCGCCCAACGGCCGCAAGCTCGACAACCTGTACCGGCTGGCCTGGCACAAGGGCCTCAAGACCACCTACTACCTGCGGTCCACCGCGGCCACCAGCGTGGAGAAGTCCACCCTGCGCGGCACCGACGGCAAGCTCAACGCCGTCCGGCCCGGCGCGGCACCCGCGGCTCCCCCGCCGCCTCCCCCGCGCCGACGCCCGCCGCGCCGCCCCCGCCGGCGGCCGTGCCGGCGACGATCCCGACCGTGACGTCGGACGACGCGCTCGTCTGCTCGATCACCGACCCCGACTGCGAGGCCTGCCAGTGACCACCGACCTCCCCGACACCTCCGGCCTGGGCTCCATCGAGCGCGGCGCGGGCCGGGTGCACGTCGACGACAAGTCGATGATCAACGCCCGCGCGGACGTCAACCAGCTGCTGCCGCTGAAGTACCACTGGGCGTGGGAGAAGTACCTGGCCGGCTGCGCCAACCACTGGATGCCGACCGAGGTCTCCATGCAGGCCGACATCGCCCTGTGGCGCTCCCCCACCGGGCTGACCGAGGACGAGCGCCACACCATCAAGCGCAACCTCGGCTTCTTCGCCACCTCGGAGTCGTTGGTGGCCAACAACATCGTGCTGGCCGTGTACCGCCACCTGACCAACCCCGAGTGCCGCCAGTACCTGCTGCGCCAGGCGTTCGAGGAGGCCGTGCACACCCACACCTTCCAGTACATCTGCGAATCGCTGGGCCTGGACGAGGGCGAGCTGTTCAACATGTACCGCGAGGTGCCGTCGATCACCGACAAGGCCGCGTGGGCGCTGAACTACACCCAGCACCTCGAAGACCCCGAGTTCCGCACCGGCACGCCGGAGACCGACCAGGCGTTCCTGCGCGACCTGGTGGCGTTCTACGTGGTGTTCGAGGGCATGTGGTTCTACACCGGCTTCGCCCAGATCCTCTCGTTCGGGCGGCGCAACAAGATGATCGGCATCGCCGAGCAGTACCAGTACATCCTGCGCGACGAGTCGATCCACCTGAACTTCGGCATCGACTCGATCAACCAGATCAAGATCGAGAACCCGCACCTGTGGAGCGACGCCTTCCAGGCCGAGGTGCGCACCATGCTGGGCGAGGCGTGCGAGCTGGAGATCGCCTACGGCCGCGACACCATGCCCAACGGCCTGCTCGGCCTCAACGCCGACCAGTGCGAGCAGTACATGCACTTCATCACCAACCGCCGCTGCGCGCAGCTCGGCCTCGCCCCGGTCTTCGGCCCGTCGGACAACCCGTTCCCGTGGATGTCCGAGGCGATCGACCTGAAGAAGGAGAAGAACTTCTTCGAGACCCGGGTGACCGAGTACGCCTCCGGCGCGTCGCTCGACTGGGACTGAGCCGAGCACGGGGGGCCGGGGCGCGGACCCCGGCCCCGGCTACGGTAGCGCGAGATCTGTCCAGCGCCCGTCGCGACCGCCCCGGCGCGACGGGCGTCCAGGCCGTGGGAAAGGCGACCAGCTGTGCGCTGCCCGTTCTGCCGCAACGCGGACTCCCGCGTGGTCGACTCGCGCGAGGTCGACGAGGGCCAGGTGATCCGCCGCCGGCGGTCGTGCGCCGCCTGCGGGCGCAGGTTCACCACGGTCGAGGAAGCCGTCCTGGCCGTGGTCAAGCGCTCCGGGGCGACCGAGCCGTTCAGCCGGGACAAGGTGGTCAACGGCGTGCGCCGGGCCTGCCAGGGCCGCCCGGTGCACGAGGACGCCCTGCACCTGCTCGCCCAGCGCGTCGAGGAGACCATCCGCTCGACCGGGTCCGCCGAGATCCCCAGCCACGAGGTGGGCCTGGCGATCCTCGGCCCGCTGAGCGAACTCGACCAGGTCGCCTACCTGCGCTTCGCCAGCGTGTACCGGTCCTTCTCGTCGGTCGAGGACTTCGAGAAGGCGATCACCGCGCTGCGCACCGGGCAGGACGACGCCACCGGGCCGGACGAGCAGGAGTAGGCCGCCCCGGCGGTCAGACCCCCGGTCCGCGATCCGGGTACCCACGATCGGTGTACCCGCGATCCGGGTACACCCGGTCCGGGTACGCCCTGGTGCCACTGCGGGCCACCCCGTTGAGCATGAGCACGATCGAGACCCCGAGCACCAGGTTGATCAGGGCGGTCGCCAGGCCGGGGCCACCCAGGCCGCCGATGCCCAGCGGCAGGATCACCGCGATGGCGGTCAGCAGCAACCCGATCCAGGTGAAGAACTGGCGCGACCGGGGCGTGCTGACGATCAGCAGGTTGAGCAGACCGGTCGCGAGCAGCGCCGCCAGCGCGGCGCCCAACGCGTAGGTCACGGTGTTGGCGTTGCCCCACACGCCCTCGCCCTCCGGCGCGAGCACGGCGACCCCGAGCAGGCCGCGCGCGACCAGGATGCCGACGACGGCGAGCAGCGCGGCGACGACGGCCGTGGCGAACCCGCCCGCCCACAGCCGACCGGCGCCCGCCGAGGCCGGCGGCACGAACGCCTCCGTCGGGCCGGTCACCGCGCGCCTCCCGCCCCGGGCACCCGCCGCACGCAGCCCGGCACCACCGACATCGCGACCATCCCCTCTCGACCGACCTCCCGGACAGTGTCGCGCCGACCGGCGCGCGCTGCCCGCCGGCGAACCCCGCTCAGGTCACCGGAACGGGTGAACGCGGGCCGCGTCGCGTGGACGCGCGAAGGCCGGCGCGCGCCGTCCGGTCGTGGTCGGTGTGGACACGTCAGGGGACAATGGACGTGAGGCGGAGGTGGTCCGGTGACGGAGTCGGCAGACGGTTCCCCGGCGGCGTTGCGGGGTGAGCGCGTCGAGGGTGGCGACCCGGTGTGCTGGTTGTCCCGGGTGTGCCCGGAGTGCGGGCTGCTGACCGACGGCGAACCGCCCCCGGTGTGCCCGCGCTGCGGCGCTACGGCCGACGACGACGTGCGCTGAGTTCGACCGGACTGTCGCGGGCGCGACGTGCGTTCTCGTTCGTCGAGGCACTGGTGAAGTGAGGCACCGTGGAAGTTCCGGGCGCGTCGGGTGTGGCCCTGGTGATCGGGCCGGGCGTCGGCCGGATCGTGTTCCGCGCCCCCGACCCCGCCGGGTCGGCACCGGCCGCCCTCACCGCCGGCTGACGGTGGTCCCGCGCCGTTCTCAGCGCCGCAGGACCCGGGCCACGCTGGTGACCAACGCCGCGCCCAGGAGCCAGCCGGCGATCGTCAGCACGTTGCCCATCCACAGGTCCCAGCCCCGGAACAGCCACCGGCTGTCCTGCCCCAGGTCGACGATCGGCAACAACTGGTCGAGGGTGAAGGCCGCCGGGTTCCACACCAGGTGGTCGTCGGCGTTGATCGGGACCGGCGCGGGGCGGACGGTGAACCACACCGTGCCCAGCAGGGTGAACACCGCCAGGCACCACAGGGACCGCAGCGGCCGGTAGCCGTAGCCGGTGCTCCACCGCTGGAGCGCGCTCCAGGTCACGATGAACGGGGCGCTGAGCCGCCGCGCCGCCGCCCTCGCCGCGTAACGGGCCCGCGACTTCGCCATCAGGACTTCCTCGGCGTCGTCGTCGTAGCCCTCGTCGTAGTAGGCGGCGGCGAGCCGGTCGTAGTGGCGCGGGGCGTACCTGGGCAGCCGGCGGCGCAGCTCCCGCAGGCCCTCGCGGGCCGGGACGTGGTCGGCGGGCGGCACGATCTCACCGGTCGTGACCGACTCGCCCACGACCGGGACCCGCAGCGCGGGCGCGCCGCCGTGCCGGAACGCCGCGTTGCGCACCAGCGCCAGTTGGCTCGCGGTGTCCTTGGTCTGCTGGTGGGGCTTCGGCAGGCCCGCCCGGACCAGCAGTTCGCGCAGGTACGGGTACAGGTAGCCGGCCGTGAGCAGCTCCGGGCCGCCGTTGACCCCGTTGCGCAGCAACTGGAGCAGGACGTCGGTGAACGCGGTGAACTCGGCGTCGGCGAGCGCGCGGGCCGTCTGGCTCGGGCCGGACGCGGTCAGCACGTGGGTGCCCTCGACGTCGATCTGGTTGAGCACCGCCGAGACGCCGCCCAGCCGGCCCAGCCGCACCATCGCCTGGCCGCTGTGGCAGCAGTCCAGGACCAGGATCCTGGTCTGCGCCGGGCTGTCCAGCACCGCCCGCTTGACCCACGCGAACGGCACGCCCGTGCTGTGGATGCGGTCGAGGTCCGACTCGCCGACGGTCAGGTACAGCTCCTCGTCGTCCCCGATGACCCCGTGGCCGCTGTAGTAGACGAGCAGCAGGTCCCGCGCGGACTTGGCGACGTCGGTCAGCCAGGCGTCGACGGCCGCCGGCCGGGCCGGGTCGAGCAGCGTGGACACGTTCGACGGCGGGAGGCCGCCCAGGTCGGTGTCGGTGAGCACCGCGTGCAGGGCGCGCAGGTTGTTGGCGACGGCCGGGACGTCGGCCAGGCCGCCGCCGGGGGCGTACGCCGAGGTCCCGATCAGCGCCACCCGCGAGGTGAGCGGATCCGGCAGCCGCACGTCAGCCCTCGCGCGCGACGGTCGGCGGGCACGGCCCGACGCCGGCGTCCCGTGCGGCGGTGCGGGTGCGTTCGACCATCGACGACCTCTCCACGATCGATTCCGGCGGTCAGGCTAGCGCCTCCGGCCGATCACCGGGACGGGTTCGGACGGGTTCGGCACCGGCCCGGACACCCCACCGGTCGGGTCACGCCGAGGGCGGGCGCGCAGCCGTGCGTAGCCGGGGTCACCAGCGCGGGTGAGCCGCCGGGATGGAGGGGTGAACACCGGTCGCGGGCGTTGGCTCGCGGGCGCGGCGGGCGCGAAGATCGGCACGCCGGTGCCCGTGCCGGCGGCACACCAGGGAGCAGCACATGACGAACGCGCCTGTCCAGGCCCCGGCCTCGATCGCACAGGTCGTCCAGCGGATGCGGGAGATCGACCGGGAGTCGGACCCGCACGACGGCGTCGCCTGCTTCAACCGCATGCACCTGCGCGTCACCGAGTTGGTGGAGCAGAACCTCGTCAACGGCTTCTTCGAGGACCCGTCGTTCCTCGAACGCACGGACGTCCTGGTCGCCGAGCGGTACTTCGAGGCCGTCGACGCGGCCAGGGCGGGGCACCGGCCGCCCGGGCCGTGGAAGCCGCTGTTCGACGCGCGCGGCGACCGCACCGTCTGGCCGGTCCAGTTCGCCTTGGCGGGCATGAACGCCCACATCAACCACGATCTCGCGCTCGCCGTCAACGCGGCCTGCCGGGAACGCGGCACCACGCCCCACACCGAGCCCGTCCACGCCGACTACCTGCGGATCAACGAACTGCTCGGCGCGGTCGAGGCCGAGATCCGCGCCGAGTACGAGCCGTTGCTGCTCAAGCTCACCACCGCGCGCGCCGAACAGCTCAAGCACGTCCTGTCCGCCTTCAGCACCTCCCGCTCGCGGGACGCGGCATGGGGCCTGGTGCTGACGCTGTGGGAGCAGCGCGACGTCGAGGTGCTGCACAAAGCCACCCTCGCCACGGTCTCGCACAGCGTCGCGTCGGCGAGCACCGCCCTGCTCACGCCGGTCGTGCCGCCGCCCGCGTAGTCCTCGCCCGGACCGGTTCGGCGGTGCCGGCCGGCACCGGGACCTCCCCGCGCGGCGGGGAAGCCGCCGGCGTCGACACCGGGCGGTCCACCCTTCGGTCTTGTCCCCGACGCGAATCGGAGTTCTCCCATGGTCTTCACCAGGATGGTCGTCGTGCTGTCCGCCGTGCTCGTGTCCGCCGTCGCCCAGCTCCCGGCCGCCCAGGCCGCGCCGGTCGAAGACGTCGTCGCGGAGAGCGTGGCCCACCCCGGGCAGGCGTGGCAGGCCCCGGCCAGGTCGGGGCGCGCGGTCACGGCGCAGCGCCTCGACCGGCAGGACCGCCAGCTCTGGTCGCACCACCACGGAGGCCCGATCGTGAACGCGGGGACGGGCCTGTGCGCGACGGCGGCCGGGAACGGCGTCGTCGCCCTCCCCTGCCAGGACGACGACGCCCAGCAGTGGCACGGGATCAGCCGCGACCCGATGGTGATCCGCAACAGGGCCACCGGCACGTGCGTCGCCCACGGCGGCAGCGCCCAGCGCCTCGTGCTGGCCCCGTGCGACACCGACCGGCCCGACCAGCAGTGGCACGTGCACCCCTGACACCGCCTCGGACCGAGCAGGTCAGGAGCGTCGGGTGGCGCGCACGACGACGTCGTGCAGAGCGGCGTGCGCGCCCCCGTGACCGGGGAGCGTCCGGCGGCCCTCCTCGGCGGTGACGACCGTCCACCCGGTCTCGTCGAGGAGCGCCGTGACGGCCTCGGCGGTGGCGGACGCCTCGGCGGGCGGGTGGTGGTGGCCCACCTCGTGGGTGTGCAGGTGGCCGACGATCAGCAAGGTGCCGCCGGGGGCCACCCAGTCGGCGATGCGGCCGTAGAACTCCAGCTGCGGCGTCGCCGGATGCGCGTAGTGGGTCGTGACGAGGTCGAACCGCGTGCCCGGGTCCCAGACGCCCAGGTCGGCCTCGACCCACCGCAGGCGTTCGGGCGCGCCGCTCGCGGTGGCGCGGTCGGCGGCCTTGGCGAGCGCTTCGGCCGAGATGTCGACGGCGGTCACCCGCCACCCGTGCTCGGCCAGCCAGATCGCCTCGGCCCCCGCGCCGCAGCCCGCGTCCAGGGCCGTGCCCGGGACCAGGTCGCCGGTCTCGCGGGCGAGGTAGGGGTTCGGCGGGTTCGCGGCCATGGAGCCGGCGTCGTCGCCCTGCCGCCAGTGCCGCTCCCAGTACTCCTTGTCGAAGCCGTGCGCCATCGCGTCCTCCCCGTCGGTCCCGCCAGGTCCGGTGATGGTGGCAACCGGACCGGCCGGCCGGCAATTCCTCTTGCCGGACCGGCAAGCCCGGGCCGCCGGGTGCGCCGGTCATCTACGTCCACCTGCGGATGTCTCGCGGGGTCGGCCGGGTGGACGGTGGTGCGGAAGGACCGTCGACGCGACGGAAGGCCCGTGCGACGTCACGGGCCGCCCGACGGAAAGGGGACGCGCAATGGCCGAGATCCGCGAGAACCGTTTCGTGCCGACGACACCGCGGCTGGTCTGCCGCTGGCACCGCGACCGCGCCGGCCGGTTGCGGTGCGAGTGGGGACGGCCCGCCAGGTCCGGGAGCGTGGTCGTGCGGCCGGATCGCGTGCCGGTGTCGCAGGACGTCCTCGGGCTCGGTGCGTGACCGCGCCCCGGACCCGACGTCGAGCGGTGGCGGGGTCGGCGCACCGACCCCGCCACCGGGTCACGGGCGGGGGAAGTAGCCCCGCCCGGTGAAGAAGTCCACGTGTCGCCCGAACAAGTCCAGGGTGGTCGGTGGGCAGGCGATGCCGGTGCCGGCCAGGGCCGCCGCGGTCTCCTCGTCGTCGATCGGCGGGTAGAACGCGGCCGGCGCGGCGGACATCACGTCGAACGCGTCCATCAGCGGCACCAGGGCGTTGCCGCGGTCGGCCAGGATCCGGGCCCGGAACGCCTCGTCGTCCACCGGGTCCAGGCGGTGGCCCCGGCGGCGGAGTTCGGCGATCATCGCGGCCATCGGCAGCGTGGTGCGACCGCTGACGTGGAAGGTCCGCGAGTGCGTGGTCCGGGAGATGTGCAGGATCGCCGAGGCCGCGTAGTCCACCGGCATCAGGCGCAGGTCCACGCCGGGGTCGGCCGGTGCCGCGCCCGCGTCGAGCATGCCCTTCAGGCTCAGCCACACGAAGTCGCGGGTCTGGCACGCCCCGGTCTCCCGGTCGCCCGCGATCAGGTCGACCCGGTACACCGACACCGGCAGGCCGCGCTCCCTGGCCAGCTCCACGACCTGCTCGGCCACCCACTTGCTCTGGGTGTACCCGGTGGGCAGGGCCGCGCCGGGGCCGGACGGGTCGCCCACCGCGATGCCCCGGCCCCCGTTGTCCGACGCGGTCAGGTACACGCCCAGCGTGGACACGTGGTGCAGCGGCACGGTGCGGTGGCGGGCGGCCAGCCGCAGGAGTTCCTTCACCGCCAGCACGTTCGCGCCGCGCACCGCCGCGTACGGCCGCACCCAGTTGACCTCGGCGGCCGGGTGGTAGACGGCGTCCACCGAGCGGGCCAGGGCGTCGAACCGCTCCGGGTCGAGCCCCAGGCCCGGCGCGGCCAGGTCGCCGGGCAGCACGGTGATCCGGGACCGGTCGAGGTCGAGCCCGTACCACTCCAGGGTCGCGTCGAGCCGGGCGCGGGCGGCGGGCTCGTCGGCGGCACGCACCAGGCAGTGCACGTGGGCGCGGGTGTCCGCCAGCAGGTCGCGCAGCAGGTACGCGCCGAGGAACCCGGTGGCCCCGGTGAGCAGCACCTCGTCCGGGTCGGCGGCGACGGTCACCACCTCGGCGGCGGGCCGGACGTCGGGGTCGAGCCCCAGGTCGGCGGCTAGCGCGGCGGCGAGGTCGTCCCGGTCCGGGGCGGCCTCGCCCAGCAGCGCACCGCCCAGGTGCCCGGCCAGCGCGTCGAGCGTCGGGTGGTCGAACACCAGGGTGGTGGGCAGCCGCAGGCCGGTCAGCCCGGCCAGCCGGTTGCGCAGCTCGACCCCGGTCAGCGAGTCGAACCCGAGGTCGGCGAACCGCTCCCGCTCGCCGATCACGTCCGGGTCGGCGTGGCCGAGCACGCCGCCCACCTCGGCGCGCAGCAGGTCCAGCAGCCGCTCCCGGCGGCCCGCCGCGTCCAGCCCGGCGAGGTCGGCGGTCAGCGAGTCGGTGGTGACCGCGCTGTTGCGGGCGGCCGGCCGGGACGGCACGCGCACCAGGCCGGCCAGCGCCGGCGGCACCTGGCGGGGCTGGGCGCGCAGCGCGGCGGTGTCCAGTGGCGCGGCGGTGAGCGCGGGCAGGCCGGTGGCCACGGCCAGGTCCAGCAGGGCCGGGCCGGTGTCGGACGGGATCGGCGGGTAGCCGGCGCGGGCGATGCGCTCGACGTCGGCCGCGCCCAGGTCACCGCCGGCGACGGTCGCCGCCCACAGGCCCCAGGCGACCGACGTGGCGGGCAGGCCGAGTGCCGCGCGGTGCTCGGCGAGCCCGTCGAGGAACGTGTTGGCGGCGGCGTAGCTGGACTGGCCCGCGCCGCCGATCACCCCGGCCAGCGAGGAGAACAGCACGAACGCGGTCAGGTCGTGGTCGCGGGTCAGCTCGTGCAGGTGCCAGGCCGCGTCCGCCTTGGGCCGCAGGACGCCCGCGAGCCGCCCGTGGTCGGTGCCCACGATCAGGCCGTCGTCGATCACGCCCGCCGCGTGCAGGACCGCGCGCAGCGGCCGGTCGGCCGGGACGCCCGCGACCAGGTCGGCGACGGCGGCGCGGTCGGCCAGGTCGCACGCGACGACCTCGGCCCGCGCGCCGAGCGCGGCCAGTTCGGCGGTCAGCTCCGCCGCGCCGGGTGCGGCGGGGCCGCGTCGCCCGGCGAGCAGCAGGTGCCGGACGCCGTGCCGGGTGACCAGGTGGCGGGCGAACAGCGCGCCGAGCGTGCCGGTGCCGCCGGTGATCAGGACGGTGCCCTCCGGGTCGAACCGGTGGGCCGGGCCGCGCGGGACGCGCCGCAGGCGGGGCGTGAACGCCCGGTCGCCGCGCAGGACGACCTGGGCTTCCCCGGAGGCGACGACCGCCGCGACGGCCTGCGCCACGGGTGCGTCGGCGGCGGCGTCGAGCAGCACGAACCGGCCGGGGTTCTCCGACTGGGCGGACCGCACCTGCCCCCACACCGCGGCGGCGGCCGGGTCGGTGACCGGCTCGCCCCCGATGGACATCGCGCCCGTGGTGCGCAGCACCAGCGGTACGTCGGCCCGGCGGTCGTCGTTCAGCCAGGTGTGGACGAGGGTCAGCACCGCGCCGGTGAGCCGGTGCAGCGCGGCGGGCACGTCCTCGCCGGGCTCGGTGGCCAGCGGGACGACCACGGCTTCCCCGCCGAGCCCGCCGGCGGTGGCCGGCAGCAGCACGGGGGTCCACTCGGTCCACAGCAGGGCTTCGTGCTCGCGGCCGGGCGCGGCGGCGACCGGTCCGACCACCAGGTCGGCGGACACGACGGGCTGCCCGGAGCGGTCGACGGCGCGCAGCCGCAGCCCGTCGCCGTGCGGGGTCAGGGTCGCCCGCACGGCGACCGCGCCCACGGCGTGCACCCCGGCCTCGCGCCAGGCCACGACGTGCCCGCCGGCGCTGCGCACGACGTCGTCCAGCAGCGCCGGGTGCAGCAGGTACCCGTCCGGGCGGTGCGACTCGGCCAGCTCGGCCTCGACCTGCGTCACGTCGACGGCAGGCGGGTCGGCGGGCGGGCCGCCCGGTTCGGGGCGCACGCCGCCCGGCACCAGCACACCGGTCGCGGCGGCGGTCCACAGCTGTTCGCCGTCCTCCGGGCGGGTGTGCACGGCGACCTGCCGCACGCCGTCCGCGTCCGGTGCGCCGACCCGGACCTGGAGGTGCAGCCCACCCCGCCCGGGCAGCGCGAGCGGGGTGTCCACCCGCAGTTCCCGCACCGCCGGGCAGCCGACCTCGTCGCCCGCGCGCAGCACCACGTCCAGCAGCGCCGCCGACGGCAGCAGCACCGCCCCGTCCGCGTCGGGGAGCGCCCACGGCACGGACCGCGCGGTCACCCGGCTGGTGAACAGCACCTCGTCCGCGCCCGCCAGGTGCACGGCCGCGCCGAGCAGCGGGTGGCCGGCCGGGGTGAGGCCGAGCGCGGCGGTGTCCAGCGTCTGCGAGCCCGCGACGTGCCAGAACCGCTCGTGCTGGAAGGCGTAGGTGGGCAGCGGCACGGTCCGCGCGCCGGGGAACGCCCGCCGCCAGTCGACCGCGACGCCCCGGCTGTGCAGCACGCCCAGCGCCCGCAGGAACGTCTCGGGGCCGCCCTCGTCGCGGCGCAGCGTCCCGGTGAGCACGACCTCGTCGCCCGCCGTCTCCTGCACCGAGACCTGGAGCACCGGGTGCGGGCTGACCTCCACGAACACCCCGTAGCCGGCGTCGGCGAGCGCGGCGACCGACCGCGCGAACTCGACCGTGCCGCGCAGGTTGCGGTACCAGTAGCCGGCGTCGAGGCCGGCGGTGTCCTGCCAGTCGGCGGTGACGGTGGAGAAGAACGGGATCGTCCCCGCGCGCGGCTCGATGGGCGCGAACGCCGCCAGCAGCTCGTCACGCACCAGCTCGACCTGCGGCGAGTGCGAGGCGAAGTCGGTGTCGAACCGCTTGACCCGCGCGCCGTCGGCCTTGCACGCGGCGAGGAACTCCTCCAGCGCGTCCCGGTCGCCGCCGACCAGGACGCCGTTCGGCCCGTTCTCCACGGTGACCGACAGCTTCCCCGGCCACGCCGCCAGCCGGGCCGTGACCTCGGCGCGCGGCAGCGCGACCGCGCCCATCCCGCCGACGCCCTGGAGCTTGAGCGCGATCCGGCTGCGCAGCGCGACGACCCGGGCGGCGTCCTCCAGCGAGAGCGCGCCGGCGACGTGCGCGGCGGCCACCTCGCCCTGGGAGTGGCCGACCACGGCGTCGGGCCGCACGCCCCGCGCCTGCCACAGCGCGGCCAGCGACACCATGACCGCGAACAGCACGGGCTGCACCACGTCGAGCCGGTCCAGCGCGGGCGCGCCGTCCCGGCCGCGCAGCACGTCCTCCAGGGAGAAGTCGACGAACGGCTCCAGCGCCTTGGCGCACAACGCGATCTGCTCGGCGAACTCGGGCGAGGAGTCCAGCAGCGGCACGGCCATGCCCGCCCACTGGCTGCCCTGGCCGGGGAAGACGAACACGGTCCGGCCGACCTCGCCGGCCGTGCCGCGCACGACCGCCGGGCTGTCCGCGCCCTCGGCGACCGCCGCGAGCCCGGCCAGCAGCGCGGCCCGGTCGGTGCCGACGACGACGGCCCGGTGCTCGTGCGCGGCACGGGTGGTGGCCAGCGAGTGCGCCACGTCGTAGGGGTCGGCGTCGGCGGGCAGGGCGGCGGCCAGCCGGGCGGCCTGGGCGCGCAACGCCGCCGCGCCCCGGCCGGACAGCACCCACGGCACGGCGGCGGGCGCGGGACGCGGGACGGGCTCGACGTCCTGCTCCGGCAGGACCTGCTCCAGCACGACGTGCGCGTTGGTGCCGCTGGCCCCGAACGCCGACACCGCGCCGCGCCGGGGTCCGCCGGTCCTCGGCCAGTCCCGGGGTTCGGCGAGCAGCTCGACGTCGCCGGCCGACCAGTCCACGAACGGGCTGGGCTCGGCCAGGTGCAGGGTGCGCGGCAGGTGCCCGTGCCGGATCGCCTGGATCATCTTGACCAGCCCGGCGATGCCGGCTGCGGCCTGGGCGTGGCCGATGTTGGACTTGAGCGAGCCCAGCAGCAGCGGCCGGCCGGGCGGGCGGCCCTGGCCGTAGGTGGCGAGCAGGGCCTGGGCCTCGATCGGGTCGCCGAGCTTCGTGCCGGTGCCGTGCGCCTCCACCGCGTCCACATCGGACGGTCGCAGGCCCGCGTCGGCGAGCGCGGCGTGGATCACCCGTTCCTGGGACGGGCCGTTGGGCGCGGTGAGCCCGTTGGACGCGCCGTCGGAGTTCACCGCGCTGCCGCGCACCACCGCCAGCACCCGGTGGCCGTTGCGGCGGGCGTCGGAGAGCCGTTCCACGACCAGCACGCCCCCGCCCTCCGACCAGCCGATCCCGTCCGCGGCGGCGGAGAACGGCTTGGAGCGGCCGTCGACGGCCAGGCCGCGCTGCCGCGCGCCGTCGAGGTAGCCGCCGGGGTGCGCGGCGATGTAGACCGCGCCGGCCAGCGCCAGGTCGCACTCCCCCGCGCGCAGCGCGCCCGCCGCGAGGTGCAGCGCGACCAGGCCGGAGGAGCACGCGGTGTCGATCGACACCGAGGGGCCCTCCAGACCGAGGGTGTAGGAGATCCGGCCGGACGCCATGGAGCTGAGCTTGGAGGTCATCTGGTAGCCCTCGAACTCCGGCGGGCCGTCCAGGTCGAGGTAGCTCTGCTCGACCAGCCCGGCGAACACGCCGGTCCGGCTGCCGCGCAGGGTGGTGGCGTCGATGCCGGCGTGCTCGACGGCTTCCCACGCGGCCTCCAGCAGCACCCGCTGCTGCGGGTCCATGGCCAGCGCCTCGCGCGGCGAGATGCCGAAGAACGCGGCGTCGAACCCGCCCGCGGTCTCCAGGAAACCGGCTTCCCGGATGTAGAACTTCCCGGGCGCGGCGGGGTCGGGGTCGTAGAGCGCGTCGAGGTCCCAGCCCCGGTCGTCGGGGAACGGCCCGATGCTGTCGCGGCCCTCGACGGCCAGCTGCCACAGCTCGTCCGGGTCGGCCGCGCCGGGGTAGCGGGCGGACATGCCGACGATCGCGATCGGGTCGTCGCGGGTCGCCTCCAGCTCGGCCACGCGCTTGCGCGCCCGGCGCAGGTCGGTGGTGACCCGTTTGAGGTACTCGACCAGCTTGGCCTGGTCGTCCTGCGGTTCGGCCATGTCGGGCGCGTCTCCTTCTGCTGGGTGGGCCGGGCGGTCAGTCGGCACTGCCGAACTCGCTGTCGATCAGGTCGAGGATCTCGCCGACCGACGCCGCCGAGATCTCCTCGTCCACGTCGGCGCGGTCGGGTTCGAGCACCGCGAGCAGGTCCCGCAGCCGCCGGGCCACCGCGTCCGCCCGCGCGCCGTCGAGCCGCCCGGCGGCCAGCGCGCCCTCCAGGTCGGCCAGGTGCGCCAGCGGGCCGGTCGCCGCGTCGAGCCGGGCCAGCACGAACTTGGCCAGCGCGGCGGGTGTGGCGTGGTCGAACAGGGCGGTGGCGGGCAGCGCGACGCCGAGCGCCGAGCCCAGCCGCTTGCCTAACTCGACGGCGGTCATCGAGTCGAACCCGGCGTCGTGGAACGCCCGGTCGCGGCCGATCGCGGCCAGGTCGCCGTGCCCGAGGACGGCGGCGGCCTGGCCGCGGATCGCGTCCAGCACGGCGCGTTCGCGGGTGTCGTCGTCCAGTCCGGACAGGTCGAGCCGGGCCGGCGGCGGGGTGGCGGCGGGCGGCACGAGGTCGCGGAACAGCGCGGGCACGCCCCGGTCGCGGACCACGTCGACCCGGACCGGGCCCGCCACGAGCAGCGTCTCGGCCACGCCGAGGGCGGCGTCCAGCAGCAGGACCGCCGTGGCCGGGTCGACCGGGCCCACCACGTCGTCGGGACGTCCCCAGGCGATGACCCGGGCCGGGCGGCCTTCGGCGAAGGCGGTCAGCGCCGTCGCCTCCTCCGTCGGCGCGGGCGATATCGCGGCGATGTCGGTGAACAGCACGAACAGCGCGTCCGGCGCGACCTCGGCGAGCCGGTGGGCCTGTTCGGCGGTCGCGTCGGCGAGCACCACCGCCGCCACGGCCTGCCCGGCGAGGGCGGCCGGGTCCGCGTCGAGCAGCCGTGCCGGGCCGTGGCGTTCGGCCAGGTGCCGGGTCAGCCAGTCCGGGCCGGACACCGCGATCCGGCCGTCGAGCGCCGGGGCCGGGCCCGGGGTGACGGGGGTGAGCCTCGGCGCGAAGGGGATCCCGTCGCGCCACTGGACAACCGGTTCGCCCCCGGTGGCCGGGCCGGTGCGGTCGTCGGCCCCGCCCGAGGTCGCCGGCCCGGTCGGGATCTGCACCCAGCGCACGGCGAACAGGGCGTCGCCGGGGTCGGGCGCGACCTGGTCGACGTCGACCGGGACGACCTCCTCGACCGCGAACACCACCGTGCCGTCGGCGTCGAGCAGCGCGGCGGACGTCCCGGTGACGGCGGCCCGTTCCGGCGCACCGCCGGGGAACCTGCGCACGCCGCGCCAGTGCTTGCGCCATCGGGTGTCGTCGGCACGCGGGAGTACCGCGTCCACCACGATTTCGGGCAGTTCGGCGGGCACCTCGACCGAGAGCGGCACGGCGGTGCCCACCGCCGGCGGGGCGCTGGTCGTGGTGAGCACGCCGGACGCCGCTTCGGTCCACGGACCGCCGGCACGGGTCCGGACGTGCGCGGTGAGCTGTCGATCACCGTCCACGCCGGGAGAACCGACCCGGATCTGGTAGGCGACCGTGCCGCGGGCCGGCACCGCCACGGGGTCCGTCAAGTCCATTTCGGACAATGTCGGCGCGCCCACGGACTCCCCCGCGCGCAGCGCCAACACGGCCACCACCGCCCCGGACAGGACCGGCACGCCCCGCACGGCGTGCCCGTGCAGCCACTCGGCGGCGGGCAGTTCTCCGGTGAGCAGCGCGCTTCCGTCGGCCAGGACCACGGGCGTGCCGAGCGGGTCGCGGTCGGCACGCCCCCGATCGGCGGTGAGCCAGTAGTCGCGGTGCTCGAACGGGTAGGTGGGCACCGCCACCGGCCGGGCTCCGGTGCCCGCGAAGTAGGCCGCCCAGTCGACCTCCGCACCCAGCGCGTGCGCGGTGCCGAGCGCCGACAGCAGCGTGCCCGGCTCGGCGCGTTCCCGGCGCAGCAACGCGACGGCGGGCACCTCGGCGGAGAGTCCGACCAGGGCCGACAGCACCGCGTCCGGCCCGAGTTCGACGAACCGCCCGACGCCGTTCGCGGCGGCGGTGTGGACGGCGTCGCCGAACCGCACGGTCCGGCGCACCTGCGCGACCCAGTAGTCCGGGTCGGCGAACTCGTCGCCGGAGACCAGGCTGCCGGTGAGCGTGGACGCCACCGGGATGCGCGGCGGCCGGAAGTCGAGCTGTGCCACCACGTCCCGGAATTCCGCGAGCATGGGGTCCATCCGCGCCGAGTGGAAGGCGTGCGACACGGACAGCCGGGTCACCTTCACGCCGTCACCGGCCAACCGGTCCGCGACCCGGGACACCGCCGTTTCCTCGCCCGACAACACCACCGATCGCGGACCGTTCACCGCCGCGATCTCGACGTCGGGTTCCAGCAACGGCAGCACCTCCGCCTCGCTCATGCGGACGGCGACCATCGCGCCGCCGGTCGGCAGCGCGGCCATCAGCCGGGCGCGGGCCGACACCAACCTCACCGCGTCGTCCAACGACAGCACACCCGCGACGTGCGCGGCAGCGACCTCACCCACGGAGTGCCCGACCACGAAATCCGGGCGCACACCCCACGAACCCAGCAGGTCCGCCAGCGCCACGCCCAACGCGAACAGGCCGGGCTGCGCGAACCCCGTCCCGTCGAGCCCCACACCCGACACCACCGCCTCCCGCAAACCCGGGAAACGGCCCAACAAACCGGAATACACCTCACCGAAAGCCGGAAAAGCCTCCGCCAGACCCAACCCCATACCCGCCCGCTGCGCACCCTGACCCGGGAACAGGAACCCGGTGTCGCCGGTGACCGGCTCCGCGAGCGGCCCGTCCACCAGTTCGCGCAACCCGTCGAGCAGCGCCGCGCGGTCGGCCCCGACGACCACGGCCCGGTGCGGGAGGGCGGCACGCCCGGTCGCCAGGGCGGCGGCCACGTCGAGCGGTTCCACGGCCGGGTCCGCCAGCCGCGCCACCACCCGGTCGGCCCACGCGCGAACCGCTTCCGGGGTCGCACCGCGCAGCACGAGCGGGAGCACGGCGGGCACGGCCCGGTCCGGCGGCGCGGCCTGTTCGGCGGGTTCCTCGATGATCACGTGCGCGTTGGTGCCGCTGATCCCGAACGACGACACCGCCGCCCGACGCGGACGATCACCGGACGGCCACGGCTGCTCCTCGGTGAGCAGCCGGACCGCGCCGCTGTCCCAGTCGATGTGCGGGCTGGGCTCGTCGGCGTGCAGGGTGCGCGGCAAGGTGTTGTGCCGCAGCGCTTCCACGACCTTGATGATCCCGCCGACACCCGCAGCGGCTTGAGAGTGGCCGATGTTGGACTTCAGCGACCCCAACCACAGCGGACGGTCCCGGTCACGGCCGTAGGTCGCCAGCAGGGCGTTGGCCTCGATCGGATCTCCCAGGGACGTTCCGGTGCCGTGCGCCTCGACCGCGTCCACATCGGACGGACGCAGGCCCGCGTCGGCGAGCGCGGCACGGATGACCGCCTCCTGGGCGGGACCGTTGGGCGCGGTCAGGCCGTTGGAGGCGCCGTCGGAGTTCATGGCGGTGCCCCGCACGACGGCCAGCACGCGATGTCCGTTGCGGCGGGCGTCGGACAGGCGTTCCACGACCAGCACGCCGACGCCCTCGGCCCAGCCGGTGCCGTCCGCACCGGCACCGAACGCCTTGCAGCGCCCGTCCGGCGACAACCCCCGCTGCCGCGAGAACTCCACGAAGGCCGTGGGCGTCGCCATCACCGCCGCACCACCGGCCAGCGCCAGATCGCACTCGCCGCGCCGCAGGGCCGCAGCGGCGAGGTGCAGGGCCACCAGCGACGACGAACACGCGGTGTCGACGGTGAGCGCGGGCCCGGTGAGCCCGAACGCGTAGGCGACCCGGCCCGACGCGACGCTGCCCGCGCTGCCGGCCGCGAGGTAGCCCTCGACGCCGTCGGGCAGGCGGTCCACGCCGGTGCCGTAGTCGTGGTACATCACCCCGGTGAACACCCCGGTCCGGCTGCCCCGCACCGAATCCGGCGCGATGCCGGCGGATTCGAACGCCTCCCAGGTGGTTTCCAGCAGCAGTCGCTGCTGCGGGTCGGTGGCCAGCGCCTCACGCGGCGACATCCCGAACAACCCCGCGTCGAACCCCGCCACATCGCCCAGAAACCCACCCGAACGCGTGTAGCTGTGCCCCACCCGATCAGGATCCGGGTCGTACAACGACTCCACGTCCCAACCACGATCCCCCGGGAACGGACCAACCGCGTCCACACCATCAGCCACCAACCGCCACAGATCCCCCGGCGACGCCACCCCACCCGGATAACGGCACCCCATGCCGACGATCGCGATCGGTTCGGTGGTCTCCACCGCCACCACCGGCTCGGCGGACCCGGTGCCCGCGAGTTCGCGGTCCAGGTGGGCGACGAACGCGGCCAGGTCGGGGTGGTCGAACACGACCGTGGCGGGCAGCCGGACGCCGGTCGCGGCGGCCACCCGGTTGCGCAGCTCGACCGCCGTCAACGAGTCGAAACCCAGGTCGCGGAACGGTTTGCGCTCGGCGATGCCGGCCGGGTCGGCGTGCCCCAGGACGGCGGCGGCCTCGGCGCGCACCAGGTCGCGCAGGGCCCGCCCGCGTTCCTCCGGGCCGAGCCCGGCCAGCCGGTCGGCCGGGGCCGGGGCCGGCGTGGCCGGCCCGAGCGAGCCGGCCGCGGCCAGGTCCAGCCGGGCGGCGGACGGTGTCGCGTCCGCGCCGGAAGCGGCCAGGTCGAACAGCGCCAGTCCGTCCTGAGTGGACAGTGCACGGACGCCGACGCGTTCGAGCCGGGCCAGGTCGGCCGTGCCCAGTCCGGCGCGCAGCGAGCTGTCGGCCTCCCACAGGCCCCAGGCGATGGAGACGGCGGGCAGCCCGGCCGCCGCCCGCAGCGCGGCGAGGGCGTCGAGCGCGGTGTTGGCGGCGGCGTAGTTCGCCTGGCCCGCCGTGCCGAGCACACCGGCCAGCGACGAGTAGAGGACGAACGCCGTCAGGTCCCGGTCGAGGGTCAGCTCGTGCAGGTGCCAGGCGGCGTCGGCCTTCGGCCGCAGGGCGGCGTCGAGCAGCTCCGGGGTGAGGTCGGTCAGCACCCGGTCGTCGGTGACGCCCGCCAGGTGCACCACCGCCCGCAGGTCCGGCAGGTCGGCGACCACCCGGGCCAGCGCGGCGCGGTCGGCCACGTCCACCGCCAGCAGCCGGACGCCCGGCCCGGCCAGGTCCGCCGCGCCGGGCGCGTCGGCTCCGCGCCGGCTGAGCAGGACGACGTCGTGCGCGCCGTGCGCGTCGACCAGGTGGCGCACCAGGGCCGTGCCGAGCGCGCCGGTCGCCCCGGTGACCAGGACGGTGCCGGCGGACCAGGACGGCGGGGTGCCGGGCGCGGCGGACGCGCGGGTCAGCCGGGGCGCGAGCAGCGCGCCGGCGCGGATCGCGACCTGGGGCCGGCCGGTGGCCGCCGCGAGCCGGGGATCGCCGTCGCCGTCGACGAGCACGAACCGGTCCGGGTGCTCGGCCTGGGCCGAGCGCACCAGGCCCCACACGGGTGCCTGCGCCAGGTCGGTGGGCGGGCCGCCGGCGGCCACCGCGCCGAGCGTGTGCACCACCAGCGGGCCGGGGCGGTCGTCGGCCAGCCACCGCTGGAGCCGGGCGAGGGTGGCGTGCACCGGGTGCCGGTCGGTCGGGCCGTCGCCGGCCGGGACGGTGAACACCTCGGCCCGGACCGGGCGGTCCGGCACGGGCACCGGCCGCCAGTCGACGGTGTGCAGGCCGTCGGGCCCGGTGCGGGTGAGCGGGCGCAGGGTGAGCGCGTCGACGGTGGCGACCGGCCGGCCCCCGGCGTCGGCGAGCAGCAGGGCGACCGCGCCGTCCGGGCGCGGGGTGAGGCGGACCCGGGCGGGCGTGGCCGTCGGGTCGAGCACCTCGACGCCGGCCCAGGCGAAGGGCACGCGCGGGTCCGGGGAGTCCGGGATCAGCACGTGCAGCGCGGCGTCGAGCAGCGCCGGGTCGAGCACCGCGCCCGCCGGCCGGTCCGGCAGCGCGATCTCGGCGTGCCGCACGTCCGACCGCCAGCCGCCGACCAGGCCCCGGAACGCGGGCCCGTACTCCAGCTCCACCGCGGCGGCCAGCCGGTAGACCTCGGTCACGTCCACCGGCTCGCCCGCCGGGGGCCACGCCGACAGCGCGTCGGCGTCGGCCCGGCTCGCGGGCGCGACGGTGCCGGTGGCGTGGGTGGTCCACGGGCCGTCGTCCGCACGGGCGTGCACGGCGACCGCGCCGGCGGCGGACACCTCGACCTGGACGTCCAGTCCGGCCCCGAGCACGAGCGGCGCGGTGAGGACGAGGTCGCGCACGCGCGGCGCGCCCACCTCGGCACCCGCGCGCAGCACCCAGTCCAGCACGGCCGCTCCGGGCACGACGACGTCCGCGCCCACCCGGTGGTCGGCCAGCCACGGGTGCGTGCGCAGCGACGTGCGGCCGGTCAGCAGCACGCCGCCGTCCGCCGTGTGCACCACCGCGCCGAGCACCGGGTGCCCGCTCGCGGTCAGGCCGAGGTCGTGGGCGTCGGCGGCGGGGCGCACGGGGTCGATCCAGTACCGCTCGGTCCGGAACGGGTAGGTGGGCAGCGGGACCGTGCGGGCACCCGCGAAGAACGCGGACCAGTCGACGGCCGCGCCCCGCGCGGCGAGGGTCGCGACGGCGTTCACGGCGGTGGCGGCTTCGTCGTGCTCCGGGCGCAGCAACGGGAAAGCGGCCACGTCGCCGGGCAGGTCGGCGGTCTCCACCAGGGCCGACAACGTCGTGGCGGGTCCGAGTTCGAGGAACCGGGTGACGTTGTTCGCGGCGGCGGTGTGGACGGCGTCGCCGAACCGCACGGTCCGGCGCACCTGCGCGACCCAGTAGTCCGGGTCGGCGAACTCGTCACCGGACACGACATCGCCGGTCACGGTGGACACCACCGGGATCTGTGGCGGCCGGAAACCGAGCTGTGCCACCACGTCCCGGAATTCCGCGAGCATAGGGTCCATCCGCGCCGAGTGGAACGCGTGCGAGACCGACAGCCGCGTCACCTTCACGCCGTCACCGGCCAACCGGTCCGCGACCCGGGACACCGCCGTTTCCTCGCCCGACAACACCACCGACCGCGGACCGTTCACCGCCGCGATCTCGACACCTTCGGCCAGCAGGGGAAGGACGTCGTGCTCGGTCGCCCGCACGGCGACCATCGCCCCGCCGGTCGGCAGCGCGGCCATCAGCCGGGCACGGGCCGACACCAACCTCACCGCGTCGTCCAACGACAGCACACCCGCGACGTGCACGGCAGCGACCTCGCCGACCGAATGCCCGACGAGGAAATCCGGGCGCACGCCCCACGAACCGGTCAACTCCCCCAGCGCCACGCCCAACGCGAACAAGCCAGGCTGCGCGAACCCCGTCCCGTCGAGCCCCACACCCGACACCACCGCCTCCCGCAAACCCGGAAAACGGCCCAACAAAACGGAATACACCTCACCGAAAACCGGAAAAGCCTCCGCCAGACCCAACCCCATACCCGCCCGCTGCGCACCCTGACCCGGGAACAGGAACCCGGTCCGTCCGGACACCCTCGTCACGACGGGGCCGCCGTCCGCGACTGCCCGCAAACCGGCCACGAGTTCCGCGCGGTCCCTGCCGGTGACGACGGCGGAGGCGGCCAAGCGGGCACGGCCGGTGGCGAGGGTGTGGGCGATGTCGGCGGGTTCCCGGGTCTCCGCCACGTCCAGCAGCCGGATCGCCTGGTCGCGCAAGGTGATCGGGTCGGCGGCGGACAGCACCCACGGCAGCACGGGCGGCGCGACCGGCGGCGTGGTGGTTTCCGCTTGGTACTCCTCGACGATGACGTGCGCGTTCGTGCCGCCGAAGCCGAACGACGACACCCCGGCCCGGCGCGGGCGTTCCCCCGCCGGCCACGGCTGTTCCCGGGTCAGCAGCCGCACCGCGCCGCTGTCCCAGTCCACGCGCGGGCTGGGCTGTTCGGCGTGCAGGGTCCGGGGCAGCACCCCGTGCCGCAGCGCCTCGACCACCTTGATGATCCCGCCGACGCCCGCCGCCGCCTGCGCGTGGCCGATGTTGGACTTCAGCGACCCCAACCACAGCGGACGGTCCCGGTCACGGCCGTAGGTCGCCAGCAGGGCGTTGGCCTCGATCGGGTCGCCCAGGGACGTTCCGGTGCCGTGCCCTTCGACCGCATCCACATCGGACGGTGTCAACCCCGAATCCGCCAGGGCGGCAAGGATGACCCGTTCCTGTGACGGCCCGTTGGGCGCGGTCAGGCCGTTGGACGCGCCATCGGAGTTCACCGCCGAACCGCGCAGCACGGCGAGCACGTGGTGGCCGGCCCGCAGGGCGTCGGACAGGCGTTCCACCGCGAGCACGCCGACGCCCTCGGCCCAGCCGGTGCCGTCCGCACCGGCACCGAACGCCTTGCAGCGCCCGTCCGGCGACAGCCCGCGCTGCCGGGAGAATTCGAGGAACGGCATGGGGGTCGCCATCACCGCCGCACCTCCCGCCAGCGCCAGATCGCACTCGCCGCGCCGCAGGGCGTTCATCGCCAGGTGCAGGGCGACCAGCGAGGAGGAGCAGGCGGTGTCGACCGCGATGGACGGCCCGACCAGGCCGAACACGTAGGACAGCCGGCCCGCCGCGACGCTGCCCGCGCTGCCGCTGTACAGGTAGCCCTCGAACTCGCCGGGCGACGGGCGGCTGCCGTAGTCGCTGTACATCAGACCGGTGTAGACGCCGACCCGCCGGTCCCGCAGTCCGTCCGGGCGGATTCCCGCGTACTCCAACGCTTCCCACGCGGTCTGCAACAGCAGTCGCTGCTGCGGGTCGGTGGCCAGCGCCTCACGCGGCGACATCCCGAACAGTTCCGCGTCGAACCCGGCCGGATCCCGCAGGAACCCGCCGGACCGGGTGTAGCTGTGCCCCACCCGATCAGGATCCGGGTCGTACAACGACTCCACGTCCCAACCACGATCCCCCGGAAACGGACCAACCGCGTCGACACCACCGGCCACCAACCGCCACAGATCCCGCGGCGACGCCACCCCACCCGGATAACGGCACCCCATGCCGACGATCGCGATCGGCTCGTGCCGCCGGTCCTCGGCCTCCCGCAGCCGGTCCCGGGCGTCCTTGGCCTCGGCGACCGCGCGCTTCAGGTACTCGCGGAGCTTGTCCTCGTCTGCCACCGTTCCCGCTTTCCTCCGTGCCACAGGGGTTTTCCGTCAGGCCGACGTGCCGAAGCCGTCGACCAGGGCGAACAGCTCGTCGTCGGACGCGGCGCCCAGCCCGTTGCCGGGGGGCTCCGCGCCGGCCGGGTCGAGCAGGCCGCGCAGCCGGGCGTCCACCTCGACCGGGTCCGCGCCGTCGGCCAGCGCGGACCGCACGGCCTCCTCCAGCCGGTCCAGCGCGGCCCGGCCGGGCGCGGGCAGACCGGCCACCAGCAGGTCGGCCAGCGCGCCGGCCGTGGGGTGGTCGAACACCAGCGAGGTGGGCAGCCGCTGCCCGGTGGCCGCGCCGAGCCGGTTGCGCAGCTCGACGGCGGTCAGCGAGTCGAAGCCGAGCCCGCCGAACGCCGAGTCCTCGGCGACCCCGGTCGGGTCGGGGTGCCCGAGGACGGCCGCCACCTCGGCGCGCACCAGGTCGACCAGCACCTGCCGGCGTCGGGCGGGCGGGAGCGCGGCCAGGCTCGCCGGGTCCGCCCCGGTCCGATCCGCGCCGGCCGGCGTCGACCGGGTGGTGACCCGACGCGGCGGGGCGAGCGCGGCCAGCAGCGGGTGCGGGTCGGCGGCGGCCAGGTCGAACCGGGTCAGCACGGCCAGCGGGTCGGGGTCGGCGACGGCGGCGTCGAACAGCGCCATCGCCCGGTCCTCGGTCAGCGGCACCAGTCCGGTGCGGCGCAACCTGGTCCGGTCGGCGTCGGTGAGGTGCCCGGCCATCGCGCCCGGCTGGTCCCACACGCCCCACGCCAGCGAGGTGCCGGGCAGGCCGCGCGCGGCGCGGTGGGCGGCCAGCGCGTCCAGGTAGGCGTTGCCGGCGGCGTAGTTCGCCTGGCCCGCCGTGCCGAGCAGGCCCGCGACCGAGGAGTAGAGCACGAACGCGGCGACGTCCCCGACCAGGTCGTGCAGGTTCCGCGCGGCGTCGGCCTTGGCCCGCAGCACGGTGGCCAGCCGGTCCGGCGTGAGACCGGTGACCGGGACGTCGTCCAGCACGCCGGCGGTGTGCACGACGGCGTGCACCGGGTGGAGGTCGAGCAGGTCGGCCAGCGCGGCCCGGTCGGCGGCGTCGCACGCCTCGACCACGACGTGCGCGCCGAGCGCGGCCAGGTCGTCGCGCAGCCGTTCGGCACCCGGCGCGGCCAGGCCGCGCCGGCTGATCAGCAGCAGGTCGCGGGCACCGTGGACGGTCACCAGGTGCCGGGCGAGCACCGCGCCCAGCGCGCCGGTCCCGCCGGTGATCAGCACGGTGCCGCCGGTCCACGGGTTGTCCGGGGTCGGGCCGGGCGGGGTGCCGCGCACCAGGACGGGTTCGAGCGGGGTCCCGCCGCGCACGGCCGCCTGGCCGCCCGCCGGGACCAGCGCCGCCACCTCGTCGTCGGTCGGGTCGGTGCCGGGTTCGAGGTCGACCAGCGTGAACCGGCCGGGGTGCTCGGTCCGCGCGCTGCGCACCAGGCCCCACGCGGCGGCCTGGTCCAGGTCCGGCACGTCGTCCGGGCCGGCGGCGACCGCGCCGCGCGTCACCACGGCCAGCACCCCATCGGGTTCGGCGAGCCAGTCCCGCACGGCGGTGAGCACCTCGGCGGTCCGGTCGCCGGTCGCCCGGCCGTCGCGCCCGGCGAGCCGGAACACGGCGTCCGGGCGTTCGCCGGGGGTGGCGGGACGCCAGCGCAGCCGGTGCAGGCCCGGCGCGGCGGCGGCCTTCGGGCGCAGCGCGAGCGTCGCCGAGACGACCGGCGTGCCGTTCTCGTCGGCCGCCAGCACCTCTACCGCGTCCGCGCCCACCGGGGTGAGCCGCACCCGCAGCGCGGTGGGCCGGGTGCCGGGGTGGACGGTCACGTCCGACCAGGTGAACGGGATCCGGGCGGGCACGTCCGGGTCGACGCCGGGCAGCAGCGGGTGCAGCGCGGCGTCGAGCAGCGCGGGCGGCACGACGTGCGCGCCCGTGTCGGGGGCCGCCACCTCGGCGTAGCGGACCTCGCCGGACCGCCACGCGCGGCGCAGCCCCCGGAACGCGGGCCCGTAGCCGTAACCGTGGTCGGCCAGCCGGTCGTAGGCCCCGGTCAGGTCGATCTCCTCGGCGTCGGGCGGCCACCGGTCCGGCAGCGGCCGCGCGGCGGTCCCGGGGGCGACCCGCCCGGTCGCGACGGCCGTCCACGAACCGGAGTGCGCGAAGATCTCCAGGGGCCGGGTGGCGTCGACGGCGGGAGCGCCCACCACGACCTGCACCCGCACCGCGCCGGACTCGGGCAGCACCAGCGGCACGCCCAGCGTCAGCTCGACCACCGCCGGGCAGCCCGCGGCGGCGCCGGCGTGCAGCGCCATGTCCAGCAGCGCGGTGCCGGGCACCAGCGCCTCGCCGTCGACCCGGTGGTCGGCCAGCCAGGGGTGGCTGCGCGCGGACAGCGAGCCGGTGAGCAGCGCCCCGTCCCGGTCGGCCGGCGGCACGGCCCCGCCGAGCAGGGCGTGCCCGGTCGCGTCGACGCCCAGGCCGGTCGCCCCGGTCGCGGCGGCCGGGGCGGCCAGCCAGTACCGGGTGCGGCGGAACGCCGGACCGGGCAGGTCCACCGGCCGGCCGCCGGGGTTGAGCCCGGTGACCTCGCCGCCGCGCGCGGCGCGGGCGGCCAGGGCGGCGGTGAACGCGGCCGGTTCGGGCCGGCCGGGCCGCAGCACCGGCACCACCAGGCCCGCGTCGGGCAGCGCCTCCTCGGCCAGGACGGCGGGCGCGGCGTCCGGCCCGACGGCCAGGAACTCGGTGACGCCCGCCTCGGCCAGGGTGCGCAAGCCGTCGTGGAAGCGGACGGCGGCGCGGACGTGCCGGGCCCAGTAGTCCGGCGAGCGCAGTTCGTCGGCGGTGGCGAGCCGGCCGGTCACGTTGGACACCACGGGGATGCGCGGCTCGCGGAAGGTCAGCGAGGCGGCTGCTTCCCGGATGCCGGCCAGCACCTCGTCCATGTGCGGGGAGTGGAACGCGTGGCTCACGGTCAGCAGCCGACCCCGGTGGCCCGCCGCCCGCCACCGCCGGGCGATCGCCTCGACCGCGTCGGCGTCACCGGACACGACGGTGGAGCGCGGCCCGTTGACGGCGGCGACGGACACCCCGGCGTGGTCGCCGATCAGGGCGCGCGCCTGGTCCTCGTCGGCGCGCAGGGCGAGCATCAGCCCGCCGGGGCGCGCCGCGCCCATCAGCCGGCCCCGGGCCGCGACGAACCGGCACGCGTCCGGCAGGTCGAGCACGCCGGCCAGGTGCGCGGCGGCGACCTCGCCGACGGAGTGGCCGAGCAGGTAGTCCGGGGTGACGCCGTGCGCGGCGAGGGTCCGCGCGAGCGCCACCTCCACGGCGAACAGCGCGGGCTGGGCCGCCCCGGTGTGGTCGAGCGCGTCGGCGTCGGCGAGCAGGTCGGCCAGCGGCGCGGGCAGGTGCGGGTCGAGTTCGGCGGCGACCTCCGCGAAGGCGTCGGCGAACGGCCGGGACACCGCGGCGAGGTCGCGCCCCATGCCGAGCCGCTGGCTGCCCTGCCCGGCGAGCAGGAACGCGGTGCGCCCCGGCGCGGAGTCCGACACCGGCAGCACGGCGGGGTGGGCGGTGCCGGCGGCGACCGCGTCGAGGCCCGCGAGCAGGTCGTCCCCGGCCAGCACGACCCGGTGCGGCCGACGGGTGCGGGCGGCGAGGGTGGCCCCGACGTCCACCGGGTGCGCGGTCGCCGCGGCCGGCCGCAGCCGGGCGGCCGTGGCGCGCAGGTCCTCCTCGTCGCGGCCGGTCACCAGCCAGGCGGCGGGCCCGGTCGGCTCGGCGGCGGGCCCGGGTTCCGGCTCCTCGATGACGACGTGCGCGTTGGTGCCGCTGATCCCGAACGACGACACGCCGGCCCGGCGCGGGCGACCGCCCGCCGGCCACGGCTGCTCCTCGGTGAGCAACCGGACCGCGCCGCTGTCCCACTCCACGTGCGGGCTGGGTTCCTCGGCGTGCAGGGTGCGCGGCAACGTGTTGTGCCGCAACGCCTCCACCACCTTGATGATCCCGCCGACACCCGCCGCCGCCTGCGCGTGGCCGATGTTCGACTTCAACGAACCCAGCCACAGCGGGCGGTCCCGGTCCTGCCCGTAGACCGAGAGCAGGGCGGTGGCCTCGATCGGGTCGCCCAGCGCGGTACCGGTCCCGTGCGCCTCCACCGCGTCCACATCGGACGGACGCAGGCCCGCGTCGGCGAGCGCGGCGCGGATCACCCGCTCCTGGGACGGCCCGTTCGGGGCGGTGAGCCCGTTGGACCCGCCGTCGGAGTTCACCGCGCTGCCCCGGACCACCGCCAGCACCCGGTGGCCGTTGCGGCGGGCGTCGGAGAGCCGTTCCACCAGCAGGAGCCCGGCGCCCTCGGACCAGCCGGTGCCCGACGCGCCCGCGCCGAACGACCGGCAGCGGCCGTCCTCGGCCAGGCCGCGCTGGCGGGAGAACTCCACGAAGGTGTCCGGCCCGCACATCACGGTCACCCCGCCGGCCAGCGCCAGGTCGCACTCGCCGCGCCGCAGCGCCGACGCCGCCAGGTGCAGGGCCACCAGCGACGAGGAGCACGCGGTGTCGACGGTGACCGCCGGGCCCTCCAGCCCGTAGACGTAGGCGAGCCGGCCGGAGACCACGCTGGACAGGTTGCCGGTGAGCAGGAAGCCCTCGACCTCGGTCGGCGCGGCGGGCAGGCGGGACGCGTAGTCGTTGTACATCGCGCCCGCGAACACGCCGGTCCGGCTGCCGCGCACCGAGTCCGGTGCGACACCGGCCGATTCGAACGCCTCCCACGCGGTCTCCAGCAGCAGCCGGTGCTGCGGGTCGGTGGCCAGCGCCTCGCGCGGCGACATGCCGAAGAAGCCCGCGTCGAACAGGTCCGCGTCGTGCAGGAAACCGCCGTGCCGGGCGTAGGAGGTGCCCGAGTGGTCGGGGTCGGGGTGGTAGAGCCGGTCCAGGTCCCAGCCCCGGTTGTCCGGGAACGCGCTGATGGCGTCCACCCCGTCGGCGACCAGCCGCCACAGGTCGGCGGGCGACTCGACCCCGCCGGGGAACCGGCAGGCCATGCCGACGATCGCGATCGGCTCGTCGGCGCGGACCGGCGCGGCGGCGGCCACGGCGGCCTTCGTGCCGGCGACCCGGCCGAGCAGGAACGCGGCCAGCGCGTCCGGCGTCGGGTGGTCGAACGTGGCGGTCGCGGGCAGCCGCAGCCCGGTGCGCTCGGCCAGCCGGGAGCGCAGCTCCAGCCCGGCCAGCGAGTCGAACCCGAGGTCGCGGAACGGCCGGTCGCCGGGCACGGTCGCCGCGTCGCCGTGCCCCAGCACGGCCGCGACGGTGGCCAGCACCAGGCCGCGCACGGCGGCGCGGCGGGCGTCCTCGGGCAGGGCGGCGGTGCGCGTCCGCCACGAACCGCCCGCCGCCGGGCGCGTCCGCACCGGGTCGCGGCGGGTGATCCGGGCGGCGACCAGCGCGGGCCGGGGGTCGGCGAGCACGGCGTCGAGCAGGGCCAGCCCGGCGGCGGGCTCCAGCGGTTCGACGCCGGCCCGGGACCAGCGGGTGCGGTCGGCGTCGCCGAGCGCCGCGCCCATGCCGACCTCGGCCCACAGGCCCCACGCCACCGAGGTCGCGGGCAGGCCCTCCCGCCGGCGGTGCGCGGCGAGGGCGTCGAGGTAGGCGTTGGCGGCGGCGTAGTTGGCCTGGCCGGGTGTGCCGAGCACCCCGGACACCGAGGAGAACAGCACGAACGCGGTCAGCGGCCGGTCGCGGGTCAGCTCGTGCAGGTGCCAGGCGGCGTCCGCCTTGGGCGCGAGCACCGCGCTGATCCGCTCGTCGGTCAGGTTCTGCACGGTCGCGTCGGCGAGCACCCCGGCGGCGTGCACGACCGCGCACAGCGGCCGGTCCGCCGGGATCGCGTCGAGCACCCGGGCCACCTCGGCGCGCCGGCCCAGGTCGGCCGCGACCACGTCGACGTGCGCGCCCAGGCCGCGCAGCTCGGCGGCCAGGTCGGCGGCTCCGGGGGCGTCCGGGCCGCGCCTGCTCACCAGCGCCAGCGAGCGCACGCCGTGCGCGAGCACCAGGTGCCGGGCCACCAGCGCGCCGAGCCCGCCGGTGCCGCCGGTGACCAGGACGGTGCCGGGGAACTCGACGGCGGCGGGTTCGGCGGTGGTCTTCTCCAGGCGTGGCACGCGGAGCGCGCCGGCGCGCACCGCCACGGCCGGCGCGCCGGTCGCCAGGGCGGCGGGCAGTGCGGTCTCCTCGCCGGGTGCGGCGAGGTCCACCAGCGCGAACCGGTCGGGGTGCTCGGACTGGGCGGTGCGCACCAGGCCCCACACCGCGCCGCCGGCGGCCCCGGTCGTGACGACGGCGAGCCGCGCGCCCCTGGTCCAGTCGAGGTCCAGCCACTCGCGCAGCAGGCGGGCGGTGCGGTGCAGCACCGCGTGGTCGGGCGCGGGACCGGTCTCGGGCACGTGCCACACCACGTCCGCGGCCGATTCGTCCACAGTGGACAGATCGGCGTCGGCGGACAGCACGGCGTGGTCGGCGGGCGGGGCGGAGGGAGCCTCGACCGGTCGCCAGACGACCTCGTGCAGGCCGCCCCGGACGGGGGCGAGCGCGCCGCGGTCGACCGGGCGCAGCACCAGCGAGCCCACCGACACGACCGGCGCCCCGGTGCCGTCGGCCACCAGCAGGGCGACCCGGTCGGGCCCGGTCGGCGTCACCCGCACCCGCAGCACGCCCTCGGCGGGGCCGTGCCGGCGGAGGTCCGCCCAGGCGAACGGGAGGGCGGTGCCGGGGCGGTCCAGCACGGCGGGGTGCAGGGCGGCGTCCAGCAGCGCCGGGTGCACGCCGTAGCCGGTCGGGTCGGTGCCGGGGGCGATCTCGGCGTACAGGGCGTCCGGGCCGCGCCACAGCGCCCGCATCCCGGTGAACGCCGGGCCGTAGTGGTACCCGGCGTCCGCGAGCCGGGCGTAGGCGTCGGCGACGTCTTCGGCGACGGCGTCCGGCGGCCACGCCGTCAGGTCGCCGGGAGCCGGGGTGTCGGCGGCGCCGTCGGCGAGCACGCCGGTCGCGTGGCGGGTCCACGGGTCGTCGTCGGTCTCCCGGGCGTGCACCACGAGGTCCCGCCCGGTCACCACGACCTGCACGGTGACGGTCGCCGCGTCGGGCAGCGGCAGCGGCTTCTCCAGCACCAGCTCCGCCACCCCGGCCGCGCCGGTGCGGGTCGCGGCCTCCCCCGCCAGCTCCACGAACAGCGTCGCGGGCACCAGGACGGCGTCGCCGATCCGGTGGTCGGCCAGCCACGGGTGGGTGCGCGCGGACAGCTCGGCGGTCAGCACGGTCTCGTCCCGCCCGGCGACCGCGACCGCCGCCGACACCAGCGGGTGGCCGGCCGCCGCCGCGCGGCCCGGCGCGAGCCAGAACCGCTCCCGGCGGAACCGGCGGGTCGGCAGGTCGACCGGCCGGCCGGGGGTCAGCGCGGCCAGGTCGACCGGCGCGCCCGCCACGTGCAGCCGGGCGACGGCCTCGGCGAACACGGCGGGTTCGGCGCGGCCGGCGCGGGCCAGCGGCACCGCGCCGGGGACCAGCGGGGCGAGCACGGCGTCCGGCCCCACCTCGACCGGCAGGTGGGCGTCCAGGGCCGAGACCGCGTCGTGGAAGTGCACGGCGGTGCGGATCTGGCGCACCCAGTACTCCGGGTCGCGCAGGTCGTCGGCGGTCGCGCCGGCCACCGTGGGGACGACCACCAGGTCGGTCTCGCGGTACTCCAGGCTCGCCGCGACCTCGCGGAACCCGGCCAGCACGTCGTCCATGTGGTGCGAGTGGAACGCCCGGCCGACCCGCAATCGCCGGGTGCGACGCCCGCGCCGGGACCACTCCTCGGCCAGCGCGAGGGTGGGTTCGGCGTCGCCGGAGACCACCACCGACCGGGCCCCGTTGACGGCGGCCAGCGCCACCCCCTCGGGCAGCTCGACCTCGTCCGCCGCCGCCTCCAGCGCGACCATCGCGCCACCCGGCCGGGCCGCGCCCATCAGCCGCCCCCGGGCCGCGACGAGCCGGGCCGCGTCCGGCAGCGACCACAGCCCGGCCACGTGCGCGGCGGCCACCTCGCCCACCGAGTGCCCGACCAGCGCGGCCGGCAGGCACCCCAGGTCGCGGAGCAGTCCCGCCGCGGCCACCTCGAACGCGAACAGCGCGGGCTGCGTGTACTCGGTGCGGTGCACGTCGTCGGTGCCCAAAACGGCGCGCAGCGGCCGGTCGAGGTGCCGGTCCAGCTCGTCGACCACGCGGTCGAACCGCGCGCGGAAGCCGGGGTGCGCGGCGGCCAGCCCCGCGCCCATGCCGGGCCGCTGCGCGCCCTGGCCGGAGAACAGCCACACCAGCTCGGGCGTGCCCGCGACGCCCCGCACGACACCGGGCGCGTCGCCGTCGCCGGCCACCGCGTCCAGCCCGGCGGCCAGCTGCGGCCCGCTGCCGACCACGACGGCCCGGTGCGCGAACGCGGTGCGCCGGGCCAGGGTGTGCGCGACGTCGGCCGGCCCGGGTCCGGCGGTCCGCAGGTACTCGGCCGACGCGGCGGCCTGGGCGCGCACGTCCTCGGCGTCGACGCCGGACACCGCCCACAGGTGCACCGCGTCGGGCCCGGGAGCGGCCGGGGCCGCCTCGGCGGGCGGCTCCTCGATCACGACGTGCGCGTTGGTGCCGCTGATGCCGAACGACGACACCCCGGCGCGGCGGGGCCGTCCGGCGGCTGCCCACGGCCGGGCCTCGGTGAGCAGTTCGACGTCGCCGGACCAGTCGACGTGCGGGGTCGGCTCGGCCGCGTGCAGGGTCGCGGGGAGCACGCCGTGGCGCATCGCCTGCACCATCTTGACCACACCGGCCACGCCGGCGGCGGCCTGCGCGTGGCCGATGTTGGACTTGAGCGACCCCAGGGCCAGCGGGCGGTCGCGGTCGCGGCCGTAGGTCGCGGCGATCGCCTCGGCCTCGATCGGGTCGCCGAGCCGGGTCCCGGTGCCGTGCGCCTCCACCGCGTCCACGTCGGAGGGACGCAGGCCCGCGTCGGCCAGGGCGGCCCGGATCACCCGGCGCTGGGCCAGGCCGCTGGGCGCGGTGAGGCCGTTGGACGCGCCGTCGGAGTTGATCGCCGTGCCGCGCACGACCGCCAGCACGCGGTGGCCGTCGCGCACCGCGTCGGACAGCCGGCGCACCAGCAGCACGCCGACGCCCTCGGCCCACGACGTGCCGTCGGCGGCGGCCGAGAACGCCTTGCTGCGGCCGTCCGCCGCGAGGCCGCGCTGGCGGGAGAACTCCACGAACATGCCCGGCGTGGCCATCACCGCGACGCCGCCGGCGAGCGCCAGGTCCGACTCGCCCGACCGCAGCGAGCGCACCGCCAGGTGCAGGGCGACCAGCGACGACGAGCACGCGGTGTCCACCGTGACGGCGGGGCCGTGCAGCCCGAGGTGATAGGCGATCCGGCCGGAGAGCACGCTGGGCGCGGTGCCGGTGAGCACCGCCCCGTCGACCTCGGCGCGGCCGTCGTGCATCCGGGGCCCGTAGTCGGCGGCGGTGGCCCCGATGAACACGCCGGTGTCCGTGCCGCGCAACGAGGTCGGGTCGATGCCCGCGTGCTCGACGGCCGACCAGGCGGTCTCCACCAGCAGGCGCTGCTGGGGGTCCATCGCCAGCGCTTCGCGCGGCGAGATGCCGAAGAACGCCGCGTCGAAGCCCGCCACGTCGTCCAGGAACCCGCCCCGGGCCACCGTGCTGTGCCCGCTGCGCTCCGGGTCGGGGTGGAACAGGTCGGCGGGCCAGCCCCGGTCGGCCGGGAACGGCCCGATCGCGTCCACCCCGTCGGCGACGACCCGCCACAGGTCCTCCGGCGAGGCCACGCCGCCGGGGTAGCGCACGGCCATCCCGACGATCGCGATCGGCTCGGCCGGGTCGACCGCCGCCCGCCGACCGTCCACATCGGACTCCGCGCGGCCGGCGGCGAGCGCGGTCAGGTGGTCGGCGAGCGCGGCGGGCGTGGGGTGGTCGAACAGCAGGCCGGTGGGCAGGGCGGTACCGGCGACGGCGGCCAGCGCGTCGCGCAGTTCCACCGCCATCAGCGAGTCGAAGCCCAGCGCCTGGAAGGTCCGGTTCCGGTCGACCCGCTCGGCGTCGGCGTGCCCGAGGACGGCGGCGACGTGCGCGTGCACCAGGTCGGCCACCGCCGGGCCGGACGCGGCCGGGCGCGCGGCCGGCCCCGGTGCGGCGGGAGCCGGTGCCGGCCGCGCGTCCGGGGTGCCCGGCGCGGCGAACCAGTGGCGTTCGCGTTGGAACGGGTAGCCGGGCAGGTCGACCGGGCGGACGTCGACGCCCTCGAACGCGCGGCCCCAGTCGACCGCCGCGCCTCGGGTGAACACGCCGGCGAGCGCGGCGGTGAACGCCTCGGGCTCGGGCCGGTCGCGGCGCAGCACGGGCACCGCGACGCACCCCGACTCGGCGGCGGCCGACGACAGCGCGCCGTCCGGGCCCAGCTCCAGCGCGGTGGCCACGCCCGCGCCGGCCAGCGCGCGCACGGCGTCGGCGAACCGCACCGGGGCGGCGATCTGGTCCACCCAGTAGTCCGGGGTGGACAGCGCGCCGGTGACCGTCCCGGTGACCGTGGAGACCACCGGCAGCCGCGCCGGCCGGAACTCCAGCCCCGCCACCACGTCGCGGAACCGGTCGAGCACCGGGGTCATCAGCGGCGAGTGGAACGCGTGCGAGACCGGCAGCCGCTTGACCTTCCGGCCCCGCGCCCGCAACCGCTCGGCGATCTCCCCGCACGGACCGGCCGCGCCGGAGAGCACCACCGAGCCCGGCGCGTTCACCGCCGCGATCCCGACCTCCGGCACGTCCGCCAGCAGCGGCAGCACCTCGTCCTCGGCCGCGCCGACGGCGATCATCACGCCGCCGGCGGGCAGCGCGCCCATGAGCCGGCCGCGTTCGGCGACCAGCCGGGCGGCGTCGGGCAGCGAGAGCACCCCGGCGACGTGCGCGGCGGCGATCTCGCCCACCGAGTGGCCCACCAGGTGGGTCGGCCGCAGCCCCCAGTGCTCGACCAGCCGGTAGAGGGCGACCTCCAGCGCGAACAGCGCGGGCTGGGTCAGCGCCGTGTCGTCCAGTCCGTCGCCCGTGGCGACCGCGTGCCCCAGCCGCGCCGGCAGCAGGGCGGTGACCTCGGCGAGCGCGGCGGCGAACACCGGGTGCGCGGCGGCCAGCCCGAGCCCCATGCCGGCCCGCTGCCCGCCCTGGCCGGCGAACAGCACGCCCAGCCCGCCCGGCACCTCCGCGCCGACCACCACGTCCGGGTGCGGCACGCCGGCGGCCAGCGCGCCCAGCGCAGCCGCCCGGCGCACCGGCCCGGCACCGGTCACGACGGCTCGCTCCGCCAGCACCTCCCGCGTCGCCACCAACGAGTGCGCCACGTCGGCGGGGTGCCCGTCCACCCCGGCCAGGGCGGCGGCACGGGCCCGCAGCGCGGCCGGGGACGCGGCGGTGACCGCCCACGGCTGCCCGTCCGGCGGGTCGGCGCGCGGCGGCACCGGCACTGCGGGCGCTTCGGCGATCACGACGTGGCAGTTGGTGCCGCCCATGCCGAACGAGCTGACGCCCGCCACCAGCGGGCCGGTCAGCGCGACCGGTTCGGCGGCCACCGCCAGGCCCAGCCGCGCGAACGGGATGTCCGGGTTGGGCGCGGTGAAGTTCAGCGTGGCGGGCAGTTCCCGGTGGGACACCGCGAGCACCGCCGAGAGCAGCCCGGCGATGCCCGCCGCGCCCGCGAGGTGGCCGATGGCGGGCTTCACCGAGCCGATCAGCAGCGGGTCCCCGGCCGGTCGGCCGGCACCGAGGGCCGCGCCGAGCGCCTGGGCCTCGATCGGGTCGCCGAGCGCCGTGCCGGTGCCGTGCGCCTCCACGAACCGGACCGCGCCCGGTTCGACACCGGCCCGGCGCAGCGCGGCCCGCACCACGTCGGCCTGGGCCTGTGCGCCGGGCACGGTCAAGCCGGGTGCCGCGCCGCCGTGGTTGACCGCCGTGCCGCGCACCACCGCGTACACCCGGTCACCGTCGGCGAGCGCACGCGCCAGCGGCTTGAGCACCAGCACCACCGCGCCCTCGCCGGGCACGAAACCGTTGGCACCGGCCGCGAACGCGCGGCTCACCCCGTCCGGGCTCAGCCCGCCGAACCGCTCCTCGACCACCCGGCCGCCAGGCAGCAGGCCCAGGTGCACGCCGCCCGCGAGCGCCAGGTCCGACTCGCCCGCCTCCAGGCTCGCCACCGCCAGGTGCACGGCGACCAGCGACGAGGACTGCGCGGTGTCGACGGTCAGGCTGGGCCCGGTGAAGTCCAGCGCGTAGGAGACCCGGTTCGCGATCAGGCCGCGGCTCAGGCCGGTCATCGAGTGCGAGGTGACGGCGGCGGGCCCGTGCCGGTGCACCAAGGCGGCGTAGTCGTCGCGCAGCGCGCCCACGAACACGCCGGTCCGGCTGCCGCGCAACGACGACGGCACCACCCGCGCGTCCTCCAGCGCCGCCCACGCCAGCTCCAGCACCAGCCGCTGCTGCGGGTCGGTGGCCGCCGCCTCGCGGGGCGAGACGCCGAAGAACGCCGCGTCGAAGCCGTCCGCGCCGTCGAGGTGCCCGCCCCGGGTGCCGTCCGGACCGGTGGTGATCGCGCCGGTCCCGGACCGCAGCAATGCCCAGAACCCGGCCGCCCCCTCCGCCATCGGCAAACGGCACGCGACACCGACAACAGCGATTTCAGCCACCGGTCTACCCCTTTTAGCGTTCCCGAAAAAGAATTCGGTCCCCAAGCCCGCGACCCGGATCGTCGTCGACCAGTATCACCAGGTGGGGACAACCGCCGGTCATGTCGCGGTAACCGCTCGCGCCGGCCGCCGCCGACCACCCCGCCGGCACCGCCGCCGACCGGTCGGAACACCTGGCCGGACACCGGGATTCGCGGCCGATTACCCGACCGCCGGCGGATTCGCCCCCGGACGGGTGACACCGGGCGCGGCCGCCCCGCCGGCGATACCGGCGATTAACGCACTTTGGAGTAAGTACTTGAGGAATCCCGGCGCACGCCGATAAAGTGGGCGCGACGGAAACAATGAGCCGACCCGGGTCCGACGCCGGGTGGCGTAATTCCGTTCCGCCATTTCCGTGCAGTCCGAAGGAGTTGTTATTGTGGTGACCGAGGCAAGTCCTGCGCCCGTGTCCGTGATCGGTCTGGGGCTGATGGGCGCAGCGCTGGCCGGCGCCTACCTCAAGGCGGGGCACCAGACCACCGTGTGGAACCGCTCGGCCGGCAAGGCGGACGCGCTGGTGGCGCAGGGCGCGACCAACGCCGCCGACATCGCCGAGGCGGTGGCGGCCAGTGACGTCCTGGTGGTGTGCGTGGTCGACTACGCGGCCCTCTACGCCATCCTCGACCCGGTGAAGGACGCCCTCAAGGGCAAGGTGATCGTCAACCTCACCTCCGGCCTGCCCGACGACGCGCGCGGCGCGGCCGAGTGGGCGAGCGGCACCGGGGCCGAGTACCTCGACGGCTACATCATGTCCGTCCCGCCCGGCGTCGGCCTGCCGCAGACGCTGCTGTTCTACGGCGGCGACGCGGACGTGTTCGCCAAGCACGAGCCCACGCTGAAGGTGTTGGGCGGCAACAGCATCCACCTCGGCACCGACGCCGGCGTGGCCGCGCTCTACGACCTCGGCCTGCTGGCCATCCTGTGGTCGTCGCTGGCGGGTGCGCTGCACGCCTACGCGCTGGTCGCCAGCGAGAAGATCCCGGCCGCCGCGCTGGCCCCGTTCGCCGAGCAGTGGATCACGCACGTCGTGCTGCCCAGCGTGAAGGGCGCGGCGGCGGCGGTCGACTCCGGCCAGTACGCCACCACCGTGTCCACCACCGCGCTCAACGCGGTCGGCCTGGGCAAGATGGTCGAGGCGAGCAAGGCCGCGGGCATCCGCCCCGACCTGATGGTGCCCATCAAGGCGTACCTGGAGAAGCGGGTCGCCGACGGCCACGGCGACGAGGCCCTGGCCGGCATGTTCGAGGTCATCCGCTCGCCGGAGCAGTAGGCCCGAGCGGCAGGACGGCCGTCCGCGCGCGACACCCCCCAGTCTTCGCGCGGACGTGGCCACCCGGCGACGGCGCTGGTGCCGACCGGGGTCACCTGGCCCGCACCCCTCCCCGGGTGCGGGCCGGGTGCTGTCCGCCGTCCTGCGGCGGATCCGCGTGGTGCGGACCGCCGGCACTCCCCCAGCCGGAGACCCGCACCACGCGGAACCCGCCGCACCGGAACACCGGCGCGGCGGGTTCTCCCGTTTCCGGGCCCCGTTTCCGGGCCCCATTTCCGGGCCCCGTTTCCGGGTCAGTCCACGATCTCGCACAGGGCGGCACCGGCCGCGACCGGCGAGCCGACCCGCACCGCCAGGCCCTTCACCGTGCCGGAGCGGTGCGCGGCGACCCGCTGCTCCATCTTCATCGCCTCCAGCACCGCCACCGGCTCGCCCGCCTCGACCCGGTCGCCGTCGGACACCAGCACCTTCACGATCGTGCCGAGCATCGGCGCGGTGAGCGTGTCGCCGCGCACCACCGCGACACCGCCCACCGGGCCGCGCCGGCGCGGCGGTTCCGGCCGGGCGGCCGGACCGGACGGCACCGCCAGCGACGCGGGCACGGTGATCTCGATCCGCTTGCCGCCGACCTCGACCACCACGCTGGCCCGCCCGCCGGGCGCCGAGCCCGCCGCGGACCCGCCCTCGTACGGCGGCAGGTCGTTGTGGAAACCGGTTTCGATCCACCGCGTGTGGACGGTGAACGGCTCGGCGGACCCGGTCAGCTCCGGCGCGAACGCCGGGTCGGCGACCACCGCGCGGTGGAACGGCAGCGCGGTCGCCAGACCGTCCACCCGGAACTCGGCGAGCGCGCGGGCGGCCCGGCGCAGCGCCTGCTCCCGGGTCGCGCCGGTGACGATCAGCTTGGCCAGCAACGAATCCCACTCCGGGCCGACCACCGTGCCGGCGACCACCCCGGAATCCACCCGCACGCCCGGCCCGGCGGGTGGCTCGAACACCTCGACGGTGCCCGGCGCGGGCAGGAAGCCCCGGCCGGGGTCCTCGCAGTTGACCCGGAACTCCAGCGCGTGCCCGCGCACGGGCGGGTCGTCGTAGCCGAGCGGTTCGCCGGCCGCGATCCGCAGCATCTCGCCCACCAGGTCGATGCCGGTGACCTCCTCGGTGACCGGGTGCTCGACCTGGAGCCGGGTGTTGACCTCCAGGAACGAGATCGTGCCGTCCCCGGCCACCAGGAACTCGCAGGTACCCGCGCCCACGTACCCGGCGCGCGCCAGGATCTCCTTGGACGCCCGGTAGAGTTCGGCGTTCTGCTCCTCGGTGAGGAACGGCGCGGGCGCCTCCTCGACCAGCTTCTGGTGCCGCCGCTGGAGCGAGCAGTCCCTTGTGGACACGACCACGACCGTCCCGTACCGGTCCGCCAGGCACTGCGTCTCCACGTGCCGAGGCCGGTCCAGGTACCGTTCCACGAAGCACTCGCCCCGCCCGAACGCCGCCGTCGCCTCCCGCACCGCGCTGTCGAACAACTCCGGGATCTCCTCCAGGGTGCGGGCGACCCGCATCCCGCGCCCGCCGCCGCCGAACGCGGCCTTGATCGCCACCGGCAGGCCGTGCCGCCGCGCGAACTCCACCACCTCCCCGGCCGAGGCGACCGGGTCCGGCGTGCCGGGCACCAGCGGCGCGCCGACCAGTTCGGCGACCCGCCGGGCGGCGACCTTGTCGCCCAGGGCCCGGATCGCGTCCGGCGGCGGCCCGATCCAGGTGAGCCCGGCGTCCACCACCGCCTGGGCGAACCCGGGGTTCTCGGACAGGAACCCGTAGCCGGGGTGCACCGCGTCCGCACCCGCCGCCCGAGCCGCCGCCAACACCTTGCCCACGTCGAGATAACTCGTCGCGGGCGTGTCACCGCCCAACGCGAACGCCTCGTCCGCCAGCCGCACGTGCGGCGCGTCCCGGTCCGGGTCGGCGTAGACCGCCGCACAGGCGATGCCCGCGTCCCGGCAGGCACGGGCGATCCGGACCGCGATCTCCCCTCTGTTGGCGATCAGCACCTTGCGCACGATGACTCTCCTCGGATCGGCGTAGTCCAGTGGTTCGGGGAACGGCGGTTCACGTCACGGCGAGCGCGGACGAGCGGGCGCTAGAGGCGCGCACCACGCCCCCAGGGGCCGCGCACCAACGGCCCCCGCAGCCCGCGCGGGCGGGATCGCGGGGGTGCCCCGGGCTCGTCCCGGGCGGCCCGCGCGGCGGCGAGCGCCCGGACGACCACCAGGGCGACGGCGAGTTCCTCCGGCGTCGGGTTGCCCGCGACGGCCAGCACCTCCGGCGGCGTCACAGCGGGATGTTCCCGTGCTTGCGGGGCAACCGGTCCGCCCTCTTGTCGCGCAGCGCCAGCAGCGCGTCGGCGACGTACCGGCGGGTCTCGCTGGGCAGGATCACCGCGTCCACGTAGCCGCGATCGGCGGCCACGTACGGGTTGCACAGCCGCTGCTCGTACTCGGCGCGCAGGCGCTCCCGCTCGGCCTCCGGGTCCTCGGCGGCGGCGAGTTCGCGGCGGTGCAGCAGGGTCACCGCGCTGTCCCCGCCCATCACCGCGATCTCGGCCGTCGGCCAGGCGAGGTTCACGTCCGTGCCCAGGTGCTTGGAGCCCATCACGCCGTAGCCGCCGCCGTACGCCTTGCGGGTCACCACCGTCACCATCGGCACGGTCGCCTCCGCGTAGGCGTAGATCAGCTTCGCGCCGCGCCGGATGATGCCCAACCGCTCCTGCTCCAGGCTGGGCAGGAACCCCGGCACGTCCACGAAGGTCAGCACCGGGACGTGGAAGGCGTCGCACAGCCGGATGAACCGCGCGGCCTTCTCGCTGGCGTCGATGTCGAGCACGCCGGCCAGGAACGCGGGCTGGTTGGCGACCACGCCGACGCTGCGCCCGTCGACCCGGCCGAACCCGCACACGATGTTGCGGGCGAACAGCGGCTGCACCTCCAGCAGCTCGCCGCCGTCGAGCACCGCGCGCACCACCTCGGTCATGTCGTAGGGCTGGTTGCGGCCGTCCGGGATCAACGCGTCCAGCGCCAGGTCCGCCGGGCGGGGACCGGTGTCCTCGGTGGCCGCGTAGACCGGCGGGTCGGCGGTGTTGTTCGACGGCAGGTAGCCCAGCAGCAGCCGCACGTACTCGAACGCGTCCTTCTCGTCGCGCGCCAGGTAGTGGGTGTTGCCCGACACCGCGCTGTTGCGCAACGCGCCGCCCAGCTCCTCCGGGTCGACGTCCTCCCCGGTGACCGTGCGCATCACGTCCGCGCCGGTCACGTGCATGTGCGAGATGCCGTCCACCATCACGACGAAGTCGGTGATCGCGGGCCCGTACACCGCGCCGCCCGCGCACGGCCCGACCATCAGCGAGATCTGCGGGACCACCCCGGACGCGTCGACGTGCTTGCGGATCAGCTCGCCGTAGCGGGCCAGCGACACCACGCCCTCCTGGACCCGCGCACCGCCGGAGTCGTTGATGCCGACGACCGGCGCGCCGGCGCGCAGCGCGAAGTCCAGCAGCTTGACGATCTTGCCGCCGTTGACCTCGCCGAGCGAGCCGCCCAGCACGGTGAAGTCGTAGGCGTACAGGCACACCCGGCGGCCGTCGATCGTGCCGTGCCCCACCACCACGCCGTCGCCGGCGGGCCGGTCGCGCGCGTAGTCCTCGGCCCGGGGCCGGGCCAGCGCGTCCAGCTCGGTGAACGAACCGGGGTCCAGCAGGGCGTCGATCCGCTCCCGGGCGGTGAGCTTGCCCTTGTCCCGCTGCCGCCGCACGGCCCGCTCGTCCTGCTGGGCGAGCAGCTTCGCGCGGCGGTCGACCAGGTCGTCCAGGCGTTGGCGGGTGGTGCCCGCGCCGTGCCCGGTCACGCCCGCTCCCCGGCGGCGACCGGCCGGGACGCCGTGACGTCGACCAGGTCGCCGGACTCGTAGAGGGCGCGGGCGGCGCGGCGCTGGATCTTGCCGCTGGAGGTCTTGGGCAGCACGCCCCGGCGCAGCACCAGGACGTCGTCGGCGACCAGGCCGTGGTTCTCGGTCACCACGTCGCGCACCAGGGCGCGCAGCCCGTCCGGGCCGACCGCCCGCAGCACCCGGCCGTCCGCCTCGACCGCGACCACCAGCCGCTCCTCCACCCCGTCGTCCAGGGAGAACGCGGCGGCGCAGTTGGGGTGCAGGCCGGCCACGACCGACTCCGCCGACAGCTCGATGTCCTGCGGGTAGAAGTTGCGGCCCTTGCGGATGATGACGTCCTTGAGCCGGCCCGCCACGAACAGCTCGCCGCGGTGCAGGAACCCGAGGTCCCCGGTGCGCAGGAACGTCCGGGCGTCGCCGGGCGCGTCGGCGAGCCTGGCCCGGAAGGTCTCCTCGCTCAGCCTCGGCCGCCCGTGGTAGCCGGCCGCCACGCACGGCCCGCTGATCCAGATCTCCCCGACCTCGCCGGGTGCGCGCCGGGTCGACGTGGCCGGGTCGACGATCTCGATGGTGGTGCCCATGACCGCGACGCCCGCGCCGACCAGCACGGTCGCGCCGTCGGCGGCGGGCACCTGCTCCACCCGGCCGCGGCTCAGGGCGGCGGTCGACACCCACAGCGCGCTCGGCTCGCGGTACGGGTCGCTGCCGGTGGCCTTGAGCGTGTTCTCGGCCAGGCCGTAGCCGGCCGACATCGCGCGCGGGTCGAACCCGTTGGGCGCGAACGCGTCGAGGAACGCCCGGACGGTCGCCCAGCGCACGGGTTCCGCGCCGTTGGCGGCGACCCGCCAGCGGGACAGGTCGCCGACGTCGGCGGTGCCGCCCTCCTCGTGGGCCCGCACGCACAGGTCGTAGGCGAAGCTGGGCGCGGCGGCGTGCGTGCCGCCGAACCGGGACATCGCCTCCAGCCAGCGGGCCGGGCGGCGGATGAACGCGTCGGGGGCCATCAGGTAGGCGGGCCGCCCGGTCCACAGCGGGATCACGATCCCGAACAGCATCCCCATGTCGTGGAACAGCGGCAGCCACGACACGAACACCGCCCCGTCCCGGCACTGCCACAGGGCGTCGGTCTCCACCGCGTTCTCGATGAAGTTGCGGTGGGTGACCATCACGCCCTTGGGGTCGCCGGTCGACCCCGAGGTGTACTGGAGCATCGCCACGTCGTCCGGGGACGGCCCGTCGCCGGGCCCCGGGGCGGTCGGCGCGTCGGGCAGCGCGTCGGTGGCGACGAACGTCAGGCCCGCCAGCTCCGGCAGGTCGCCGAACCGCTCGACCAGGTCCCGTTCGACGGCGGCGGTGGTGAGCACGGTGGTGGTGCCGGCGTCGTCGGCGATGCGGCGCAGCCGGGCCACGCCCTGCCGGCGGCGCGGCACCTGGGCGGGCGCGCCGGCCACCCGGGCGCACATCGTGCCGAGCAGGGTGCGCACGAACTCCAGGCCGGACGGGTAGAGCAGGACCGCCGTGCCGCCCGCGAGGCCGGCGGCGGTGAACGCGGCGGCCCTGGCCCGCGCGTCGGCGTGCAGCCCGGCGTAGGTGGTCGACTCCGCCGGGACCTCGCCGTCGCGCAGGAAGACGTAGGCGACCTCGTCCGGCTGCCGGGCCGCGCGCTCGGCCAGCACGTCGGGCAGGGTCGACGCCGGTCCGCTGCGGAGGTCGGGAGTGCTGGCCATGTCAGGTGTTCTCCTTGCCGTGGGCGTTGCGGGGAAGCGCCGGACCCACTCCGGTGGGGAGCGCCCCGGCGACTGCGCCGGGCGGTTCGGACGCTAGGCGCGGCCGGTGCTCCGGCCTCCAACTCGCAGTCACGCGGCGGTAACACGCGGTGGCCGGGGTCCCGGCCCCGGGTGCCCGAGCGGCGGTCCGGGGCCGGGACGCGGCTAACCCGCGTGCGCGCTCGCGGTGTCGGTCGGCACCGGCCGGTCGATGGCCAGCCGCCACTCGCCGTCGGCGTTGCGCACCAGGACGTCGGTGCACACCCCGTGCACGCTGACCATCTGGCCGTCGTCACCGGGGACGTCCAGGTGGTAGTCCACGAACAGCAGCGAGGTGTCGCCCGTGGTGAATGCCCCCACGACCTTGGAGTCGATCTTCGGGCCGCCCGCCAGGAAATCCTTGAAGAACCGGGTGCGCTCGTCCCCGGTCAGCGGCCCCCCGGAGATATTGGAGATGCCGTCGGGGGTGTACATCGAATCGTAGAGGCTGCCGTCGCCGTGGTTGAAAAGTCGGACGAACAGATCATTCTGCTCGTGCGGGTCGTCCGGGATATCGAATCCGATGCCGGAATTCATGGGATGCCGTCACCTTCGCTGGACCGGGCCCGCCCGTGCCGGACAGGCCGAGGGAAAGGGCTCCACCAGCGTAATTTCGGACCGCCCACGCACCGGTAACACGGGCGGTAACCGGTCGACCTCCCCGGGTTACCGCCCGGTGAGCCCGACCGACCACCGTGGGCGGTGCCCGGGGATCGCCCGCCGGTCGATCAATACGGCTTTCCCCTTGACCGGCACCGCGAGGTACTTACGTTTTGGTAAGCGCCAGTGCCGGAGATAGCTCTTGCCAACCATGCCCGCTGATGTATGATGAATTAGCGAATATTCTGCCATTCGGGGGACACGTGGTGCGGAGTCGCCAGCACAATGGAGTGTACGGCCCGTCGCATGGTTTTGAGGTCTCCTCACTGCCCAGTCGATGCCCGGGTCCGCCGACCGAGGACGGAACCCGGTCCGCCAGCCACTTCATCTAGGGGAGCAGGACACATGGGGGAACTCATCCGGTTTCGGCTGCTGGGGCCGCTGGAGGTGCAGGGCAAGCGACAACGCGAGGGCCTGGGTGGGACCAAGCAGAAGGCGACCCTGGCCTACCTCCTGCTGCACGCCAACCGGGTCGTCTCGATCAGCCAACTCCTCAACGCGCTGTGGCCCGCCGACAGCGCGCCGCTGTCGGCCCGCAAGATCCTCCAGAACTCCGTGTCCAGCCTCCGCCGGGGCCCGGTGCCGGGCGACCGGGTCGACGGGACGCCCGCGCTGGTCACCCAGGCGCCCGGCTACAAGCTGTGCGTCGAGCGCGACGACATCGACCTGCACGTGTTCCACGACCGGGTGGCCGAGGGCAGGCGGCGGCTGGCCGACAACCAGCCCGAGCCCGCCGCGCGGGTTTTGCGCGAGGCGCTGGCGCTGTGGCGCGGCCCGGTGCTGGCCGACCTGACCGAGGCCGGCATCAGCTGGCTGGAGCTGGCCGTGCTGCAGAACGCCCGCTGGGACGCCATGGAGGACCACTTCGAGGCGGAGCTGGCCTGCGGGCGGCACCTCGCGGTGCTCAGCGAGCTGGAGGGGATGGTCGAGACCAACCCGGTGCGCGAGCGCGCCGCCGGTCAGCTGATGCTCGCCCTGTACCGCAGCGGCAGACAGGCCGACGCGCTCAACACCTACAGCCGGGTGCGGGTGGCGCTGGTCGAGGAGCTGGGCCTGGAGCCCGGCCGCGAGCTGCGCGCGCTCCAGCAGTCGATCCTGGCCCACGACCCGTTGCTGCTCACGCCGCGCGGCTCCGCGCCGGTACCGCTGCGCGGCCACACCGGGACGCCGGTCGACCTGGGGATGGCCTCGCGGGCGTCGGACCCGAACCGGTTCGGCAACGGCGCGACGGTCCGGCTGCCGGCCGCGCCGGCGCTGTCGTCACCGATCGCGCCGGCACCGCAGGTGGTGCTCGACCCGTGGCCCGCGCCGCCGGCGCGGTCGGCGGAGTCCGCGCCGGCCGCGCCCGGCAACGGCCGGCCGCTGCCCGAACCCGGTGCGCCCCGGCCGGCCGACGAGGTGCCGCCCGCGCGCGAGGAGCGCAAGACGGTCAGCGTGCTGCTGGTGCGCACGGTGATCGACGACGGGCAGGACGGCGCGAACACGCCGGGCGTCGACCGGATGCTGGCCGAGATCGCGCAGCTGGTGCGGGTCAACGCCGAGCACTTCGCCGGCATCGTCAGCGCCACCATCGGCTCGGTGTCGCTGACCGTGTTCGAGCCCAGCTCGGACTGGGTGGACGCGGCGAAGCGGGCGGTGCTGGCGGCCCTGGCCATCGGCGAGGACCTGCGGCCCGACGCGGACTCCGGGACGGCGCCCCTGGTCTCGTTCCACGCGGCCGTGGTCACCGGGGAGGTGATGGTGCGCCACCCGGCGGGCGGGTGGGGACCCGTCACGCTGACCGGCACGCTGCTCGACCGCTGCCACACCCTGCTGCTGCGCACCGGGGTGAGCGAGATCCGGGTCTGCGAGACCACCCGGGAGGCCACCGAGCCGCTCGCGGTCTACCAGCAGGGCGACGTGCACGACTACCGGTTGCAGGGCATCCGCAAGGACTTCGTGGGCGCGGCGCCGGGGCTGGCCGCGGAGCGGGAGTTCGAGATCGGCCTGCTGCTGGGCATGCTGGAACGCACCCGGCTGCGGTCGGCGGCGCACCTGGTGACCCTGCTCGGCGACCCGGGCACCGGCAAGACCCGGCTGCTGGACGAGTTCGAGACCCGCGCCCACGGCCAGGCGCACATCGCCCGGTTCCAGGTGTCCCGGCGGCCCGCCGGCGCGACCGGCGTGGACATCGACGCGATCCACGACCTCCAGCGCGAGCTGATCCACACCATCTGCGCCATCGGACCCGACGACGACCCGGGCACCGCGCTGACCAAGGCCGCCACCGTGATCACCCGGCTGATCGACGACCCGGTGCGGGTGGAGGCGATGCTCACCTGCATCGCGCCCTACCTCGACCCGGACCTGGCGTTCGTGATGAACGACCCGGTGCAGGAACTGCGGGCGTGGCAGCGGTTCCTGGCGATGACCGAGTTCAGCCGGCCGTTCGTGCTGATCGTGGACGACCTCCAGCGGGCGGACGAGAGCCTGCTGGACTTCGTCGGCGAACTGGCCGACGCGGCGTCCGGGCCGCTGCTGGTGGTCGCGTCGGCGCGCTCGGAGCTGCTGGGCCGCCGCCCGACCTGGGGCGGCGGCAAGCGGCACGTCACCACCATCACGCTGGAAGCCCTCGGCGACGCGGCCGTGGACGAGATGGTCGAGCACCTGGTGTCCTCGGCCGAGGACACCAGGACGCGCGAACCCGCCCGGTTCTCCCCCGCCCGCCCCGACGACGACTCGCTGCCCCGGCAGCCGGGGTGGCGGCGCTACTTCCGCAGCCTGCTCGACATCGGGACCCCGCAGCGGGCCCCGAGGCCGCCCGTGGTGGAGCCCGACGTCGAAACCGTGGCCCGGCTGCGGTCCTGCGGGTCGGCGGAGGTCAGCCCGGTCCGCGCTTGACCGACGCCGCGAGCACCTGGTCGCCGTCCCGCGAGGTGGGGACCAGGTGCTCGCGGCCCCAGGCGCCCAGCGGGCGCAACGCCTCGAACAGCTCCCGGCCCATCGCCGTCAGCGAGTACTCCACGCGCGGCGGCGACACCGCGTCGTCCAGCTCGCGCCACACCACCCGGTCGGCCTCCAGCTGGCGCAACTGCTCGACCAGCACCTTGTCACTGACCCCTGGCACGCTCTTGCGCAGCTCGCCGAACCGCCGGTCGCCGTCGTGCAACTCCCACAGGATGAGCACCTTCCACTTGCCGCTGATCACCTCCATGGCCGCGTCGAGCCCGCAGTGCCTCGGTCGTGTCCGGACCGTCATCGCCACTCGTCCCCCATCCGCCGTGCCGCCGTCCCAGAGCCGGCGCAGGTCCCCGTGCCCGACCCGACAGCGGGCGCACCGTGACGGTGCGCCGCTGACAGGCTACGGCACGCGACCGTTGGACGGGTGTGCGCTTGTGGGTCAGACGGCGGTGAACGCTTGCTCGTCCTGGGCGCGCAGCACTGCGGCCAGTGCGCGCAGCGCAACGTCCAAACGGGTGATCTCTTCGTCCGAAAGCAGTACGGAAGGCTCGAAGCGCAACGTCGTCGTCGCGCTGGCCGTCGGGAATGTCCGGATCCGATGCACCCGGAACAGGTAGCCCGCCACCGCGTAGCCGAAGGTGTCGGTTCGGGCGGACTGCGCGATCGACGGCGCGGCCGAGCCGGTCTGGTCGTGGAACTCCAGCCCGAGCATGAGCCCCTTGCCCCGGACCTCCTTGACCACGTCCGGGTAGTCCGCGCGCAGCGCGGTGAACAGCGCGGTCAGCCGGTCGCCCAGTTCGGCCGCCCGGCGGTAGACCGCGCCGCCGTCGGCCTCCAGCAGCTGCACGGTCTTGAGCGCGAGCGTGCTGGAGAAGGTGTCCTTGGCGAAGGTGGAGCTGTGCAGCAGCTCGAACTCCGGCCGGTAGCGCCCGCCGCGCACCAGCGTGACGGCGGACTTCGCGATGCCGCCGCCGAGGCTCTTGGCCAGCGTCACGTAGTCCGGGACCAGGCCGACCAGCGAACCGGCGAAGAACGCCCCGGTGCGGCCCATGCCGCTCTGGATCTCGTCCACCACGATCGGGCAGTCCACGGCGTCGCACGCGGCCCGGATCCGCTCCGCCGCCGCCCGGTCCACCACCCGGATGCCGCCCTCGCCCTGCACGACCTCCAGCACGAACGCGCTGAACACCGGGAACTCCCGCGCGACGACGGTCACCGCGCCCGCCTCCACCACCACGTCCGGCACGGTGGCGCGCTCCGCGGCGATCACCTCGTCCAGCACGTCCAGCCGGTCCAGCGGCACGAACTGCGCCTGCGGCGCCATGGTGGCGAACGGCGTGCGGAACGCCGGGTTGTGGGTGATCTGGATGCTGCCCACCAGCTTGCCGTGGAACCCGCGTTCGAGGGCGAGGAACAGCGACGGGCGACCGGCCAGCGCGGCCAGCCGGCCGCCGATCTCCGCCGCCACCGCCTCGAACCCGCTGCCGGGGGCCAGGCCCAGCGCCGTGGCGGTCCGCTCGGGCAGCACCGCCGCGCCCGACGCCAGCGCGCTGCCGGCGGCCTCCAGGTGCGCGGTGATCTCGTCGGCGAGCGCCTTGACCTTGAGCACCCGGTCGAACTCGGCGTGCTTGAGCGCCACCTCGACCGACTCCGCGCCGCTGTTGGCGAACACCGCGAAGTACGGCTCCTCGACGTCGAACTCCCGGTGCAGCACGGAGTTCAGCGCCGCGGCGAGCCGGCTCGCGGCGGGCTGGCGGGCCGCCTGGGCGAGCACCGGCGTGCCCGCGTCGAGGAACTCCCGGGCCGCGCCGACGATCGCCGGGTGGTTGTGGCCCAGGATCAGCGAGCCGTAGCCGCCGGCGTAGTCCAGGACCGGCACCTCGACGCCGTCCGGGCCGACGAAGTAGAGGGTGTTGCCCTCGCCGCGGACGAACTCGACGTCGACGCCGAGCGCGGTGAGCCACTGGAGCATCAGGGGTTCGGCGAGTTCGTACTCGGCCGTTGCGGTGGACATGCCTCGACGGTATGACCCGTCGGTCACACAGCGGTAAGACCTCGGCCGGTGTACCGGGCGTGACCGGTCGATGGGTGGTGCCGCCGCCCCCTGCGGAAGAGTCACGGCCATGTCGACCACCGGAGGAGCCCGCGCGGCGATCGCCCCGGATTCGTTGCGCCACACCATGGCCCGGTTAGCCACGGGCGTAGTCGTGATCACCGTCGGCGGCCGTCACGCGCACGGCATGACGGCCAACGCGTTCACCTCGCTGTCCCTCGACCCGCCACTGGTGCTGTGCTGCGTCGCGCACACCGCGCGCACCCACGCGGCGCTCACCGCCGAACGCCGGTTCGCGGTGTCCGTGCTCGGTGCCGAGCAGGAGCCGGTGGCCCGCTACTTCGCCGACAAGTCCCGACCGCCGGGCGCGGCCCAGTTCCGGGGCGTGGACTGGGAACCCGGCCCGCGCACGGGCGCGCCGGTCGTGGTGAACGCCGCGGCGTGGCTGGAGTGCGCGCTCGTGGACGCGCACGACGCCGGCGACCACACGATCTTCATCGGCGAGGTCCTGGCCACCGGCCACGGCCCCGACGACACCGCGCTGCTCTACCACCGCAGCCGCTTCCGCCACCTGTCCGCCTGAACGACCGGTCCCGCCGCAGTCGCGCCGGATTCCGACCTCCACGACCAACATCGGCACCACCGACGACACCGCACACCACTGAGGACCGGCGACGGCAGGGCTGCCGTCGCCGGTCCTCAGTGGTCTTCGGTCACAGCATCTCGGTGCCGGGGTCGAGCCCGAGCAGGTGCCGGCCGTAGACCTCCATGTTGGTGGCGAACACGATCCACCCGTGCAGCGACAAACCCTCGATGTCGCGGCGGAACCGCTGGAGCGGCTGGTCGCGGCGGATCGCGGTGGCGCCGGCCGCCTCGTACAGCTCCTCCACCGCCTGCTTGAGCAGCTGCACGGCGAACGCGCTGTGGCCCCGGATCTCCACCCGCTCGTCGAGCGTGGGTTCCTCGCCCGCGTCGGCCCGGTCCTGCTGGAGCCGGTACATCCGCTCGGCCAGCGCCTCGGCCGCCGCGATCCGGCTCGCCGCCACGCCGACCTTCACCTGGACGACGGGGTGCTCGCGCTGGTCGGTCCACGACGTGTAGCTGATCCCCCGGCCCGGCAGGCGTTCGGTGAACAGCTCGTACGCGCCGCGCGCCAACCCGATGAACGTCGACACCGCCTGGGAGAACAGGAACGGGTAGAGGCTGTAGGCGCGGCCCGGCGGCAGTGCGGCCAGCAGCTCGGGGTGCTCGGCCAGCTCGGCCGCCGCCTCCGCCGGGATCACCACCCGGTGGGCGGGCACGAACACGTCCTCGGCGATGGTCGTGCAGCTGCCGGTCGCGGCGAGCGCGGCGGCGTGCCAGTCGTCCACGATGGTGAACTCCGACATCGGCACCATGGCGACCGCCTCGTCGACCCGGCCGTCGGGCCGTTCGAGGAGGGTGATCATCATGTTCCAGTCGGCGTCCTGGCAGCCGGAGTTGAACCGCCAGGTGCCGTTGAGCCGGTAGCCGCCCTCGACCGGGACCAGCGTGCCGGTGGGCAGGAAGCCGCCGGAGACGCGCGGCGCGGGCGTCGTGAAGATCTCCCGCTGGAGTTCCTCCGGGTACAGCGAGGAGATCCACGCGCTGGACAGCCACACCATCGCCACCCAGCTGGTGGAGCCGCAGCCCCGGGCGACCTCGGCGAGCACCTTCGCCTGGTCGGCCAAGGAGAAGTCCAGCCCGCCGTAGTGGCGCGGGGTGGCGATGCGGAACACGCCGGCCGCGTCGAGCAGCTCCAGGTTCTCCGCCGGCACCCGCCGGGCGTTCTCGGCGGCTTGGCCGTTGGCCCGCAGGCGGGGTACGGCCGCGCGCACGGCGGCCACCACCGCGTCGACGTCGGTGTCGGTGTCGGTTTCCACGCTGACCATGGGGAACTCCCTGGAACTCGGATGTGGACGAGGGGGTCGACAGCCCCATCGACACCCCGGCCCGAGCCTGTCAGCCGGCGCGGGAGGCCCGGTCACGCCCCGGTAACCGGCGGCGAAGTGCGCGGTGCGCGCCCGGTTACGCCGCCTGCCTACGGTGGGAGCGCCGCCGGCCGTGCGGCTCTCGGGTCCACCGGAGGAGAGGCCAGTCATGACCCAGACCAGCCCGCACGTGCTCGACACCACCGGCCGCGACATCCAGGGCGAGGTGGCCGCGCTGCGGGCGCACGGCCCGGCGGCCAGGGTGGAGCTGCCCGGCGGCGTCGTCGCCTGGTTGGTGACCGACACCGCGCTGATCAAGCGGCTGCTGACCGACCCGAGGGTGTCCCGCGACGCCTACAAGCACTGGCCCGCCTGGGAGAACGGCGAGGGCGAGCTGGCCCGGACGTGGCCGCTGGCGATGTGGGTCGCCGACCGCAACATGATCACCTCCTACGGCGAGGAGCACCGCCGGCTGCGCAAGCTGGTGGCGGGCGCGTTCACCGCGCGCCGCACCCGCGACCTGCGGCCCCGGGTGGAGGCGATCGTGGCGGCGCTGCTGGACGACCTCGCCGTGCACGGCCCGGACCGGCCGGTGGACCTGCGCGCCGAGTTCGCGCAGGCGCTGCCCGCCGCGGTGATCTCCGAGCTGCTGGGCATCCCCGACGACGTGCGCGGCGAGCTGCTGGGCGTGATCGGGGCGTGGATGACCGCCCAGGACGAGGAAGCCGTCGCGGAGTACACCCGGCGCGGGTACGAGCTGCTGCACGGGCTGGTGGACCTCAAGCACGCGGAGCCGTCGGACGACCTGGTGAGCGCCCTGATCGCGGCCCGCGCCGAGGACGGCACCCGGCTGTCGGAGCAGGAGCTGGTGGACACCGTGCTGCTGACCTTCACGGCCGGCCACGAGACCACCACGAACCTGATCGACCAGGCGGTCTTCGCGCTGCTGACGCACCCCGCCCAGCTGGCGGCGGTCCGGTCGGGCGCGGCGGGCTGGGCGGACGTGGTGGAGGAGTCGATCCGGCTGGAAGCGCCGTTCGCGAACCTGCCGCTGCGGTTCGCGGTGTCCGACGTGGAGGTCCCCGGCGGGCCGACGATCCTCGCGGGCGAGCCGATCCTGATCTCGTTCGCCGCCGCCGGCCGCGACCCGCTGGTGCACGGCCCGGACGCGGACGCGTTCGACGTGACCCGGCCGACCCGGGCCGACCACATCGGTTTCGGGCACGGCGTGCACTTCTGCATCGGTGCTCCGCTGGCCCGCATGGAGGCCGGGATCGCGCTGCCCGCGCTGTTCGCCCGGTTCCCGGAGCTGGAACTCGCCGCCGCGCCGCGGCACCTGAGCCCACTGGAGTCCTTCGTCTCCAACGGGCACCGGGAACTCCCCGTCCTGCTGGGACGGTCGCAAGCCTGACAAGCCCTTGTGCCACAGGAGAACGGGCCGGGTCCGCGCGGACCCGGCCCGTTCTCCTGTGGCACCCGGTCAGGGCGTGCCGTGCACGACCCACACCGTCTTGGGTTCCAGGTACGCGTCGAGGTTGGCCCGGCCGAGTTCCCGGCCGATGCCGGACGCCTTCACGCCGCCCCACGGCGCGGCAGGGTCGCCGACCGCCCACGCGTTGACGTAGAACATGCCGACCTTGAGCCGGGCCGCCAGCACGTGCGCCGACGCGAGGTCACGGGTCCACACCCCGGCGGCCAGCCCGTACGGGGTGTCCTCGGCGAGCGCCACGACCTCGTCCAAGGTGTCGAACGGGGTCACCACGACCACCGGCCCGAACACCTCCTCGCGGGCGAGCGCGGCCGAGGCGGGCACGTCGGCCAGCACGACCGGCGCGACGAAGTACCCGCCTCCGGGCACCTCCGGCGGCACCGACCCGGCGACCACCCGCGCGCCCCGGCCGACCGCGTCCACCAGGTAGCCGCGCACGCGCGCGTACTGCTCGGCCGACACCAGCGGCCCGAGCACGCCCTCCGGGTCGAGCGCGGGCCCCGGCGCGATCCCGGACGCCGCCCCGGCCAGGCCGGCCAGGACCTCGTCGTAGACCGCGCGCTGCACGTACAGCCGGGCCCCGGCCACGCAGCTCTGGCCGGAGTTGAAGAACGCCGCCTCGGCCGCGCCGGCGATCGCGGCGGCCAGGTCGGCGTCGGCCAGCACGATGTTCGGGCACTTGCCGCCCAGTTCCAGGGTGACCCGCTTGACCGCCGCACCCGCCTTGGCCGCGATCTCCCGGCCGACCGCCGTCGACCCGGTGAACGCCACCTTCGCCACGTCCGGGTGGTCCACCAGGGCGGCCCCGGTGGAGCCGTCGCCGGTCAGCACGTTGACCACGCCCGGCGGGAAACCCGCCTCGGCGACCAGCCCGGCCAGCCACAGCGCGGACAGCGGGGTCTGCTCGGCGGGCTTGAGCACCACCGTGCAGCCGGCCGCCAGCGCGGGCGCGAGCTTCCAGCCCGCCATCATCAGCGGGAAGTTCCACGGGATGATCGCCGCGCACACCCCGACCGGCTCCAGCCGCGTGTAGCACAGCGTGCCGGGCAGTCCGACCGGGAGCGCCGCGCCTTCCAGCTTGGTGGGCCAGCCGCTGTAGTAGCGCAGGTGCTCGACCGCGCCGGGCACGTCCACGGCCGCCACCACCGAGCGCGGCTTGCCGCCGTCGAGGGCGTCGAGTTCGGCCAGCACGTCCGCGTCCCGCTCGACCAGGTCCGCCAGCCGCGCCAGCAGCCGCTCCCGGCCCGACGGGGGCAGCGCGCCCCACGGCCCGTCCAGGGCCGCGCGGGCCGCCGCCACGGCCGCCTCGACGTCGTCCGGTCCGGCGAACGCGACCTGCGCCAGGGTGTCGCCGGTGGACGGGTCCACGGTGTCGAACGTGCGCCCGCCGGCCGCCGGCCCGAACCGGCCGTCGACGAACAACTCCTTGTCCTGCTTGAGGAACCGCGTGACCTCCGCGCCGAGAACCCGGTCCACGGCGTGCTCCCTTCCGCTCGGGTGGGGTCCCGCCCCGGACAGCGCGCCCGGGGCGGGGCCGGTTGCCGTCAGCGCGCGAACGCCGGGGCCTGCACCACCGACGCCGCGTACCGGGCGGCGGTGGTCCCGGACTCGATCGCGCCGTCGATGTAGCCGCTCCAGCCGTTGGCCAGGTCGCTGCCCGCGAAGGCGATGCGGCCCTGCGGCTGCTGCACCTGCGTGTACGGGCCCGCGAGCTGGCCGGGCCGGCGCAACGACCAGCCGCCGAGCGCGTACGGGTCGTTCGCCCAGTTGTGCGCCTTGACCGCCTTGACCCGGGCGTTGGGCACGACGCGGCGCAGGTGGGTCTCCACCGTCGCGCGGTCGTTGAAGTTGATGTTCGGGTCGTAGCCGAACCCGAACATCACCAGGCCCTCGGGCGTGCGGGTGTGCGGGCGCACCGCGCCCAGCGCGGTGCCCTCCGGCGGCTGGGTGGCGAACGGGCCGTCGGTGTCGTCCACCAGCAGCCACAGCTTCTGCACGTTGGGCGCGCCGATCCCCTGCGTCGAGATCTGCGGGTACGCCGCCGGCAGCGCCGGGCTGAACCGGATCGTGCGCCACACGTTGACCGGCACCGCGAGCACCACCACGGGGGCGACGTGGACCTGGCCGCCGCGCGTGACGACCCGGACGCCGGTCCTGGTCTGCTCGACCGACACGACCGGCGAGTTGAGCCGCACGTCGGCGCGCGCGTCGTTGAGGATCGCCTGCAGCAGGGCCACCGTCCCGGTCTCCGGGTGGTAGGTGTTCACGCTCAGGAAGCCCTGGAAGGTGTGCCCGGACAGCGCCCACGACTGCATCAGCATGGTGTACGCGCCACGGCTGGAGTCGCCGCCCGCGAGCCCGCTGAACGACCCGCTGACCCACAGCCGGTCCGCCGCGCCGAGGCCGAGCTGGTCCAGCCGGTTGCGGAAGGACAGCGAGTCGGCGGGCACGACCAGGTCGGAGCGGTACAGCGGCTCGAAGGGGCGCGGGAACATGTCCTGCGACCCGTTGAAGAACGGGGTGAACAGCTGCGACATCCGCGGCCCGACCTCGGAGGTGGGCATCGGCGCGTAGGCGCCGAACTCCTGCGGCATGTACATGCGCTCGGCGCCCAGCGTGGTGCCCAGCGGGATGCCGTAGCGCTGGACCTCGCGCCACACGTTGGGCTGCTTCTCGTCGACGGCCTCGCCGCCCATCTCCACGGACACCCCGGCGAACCGGTCGGTCCACGTGCGACCGCCGATGCGGTTGCGGGCCTCCAGGATGCGCGGGCGCAGACCTCTGGCCCGCAGTTCGCGCGCCGCCGTGACACCCGCGAACCCGGCCCCGATGACCAGGGCGTCGCAGCCGCCGACCTCGGTGTCGGCGAGCGCCGAGCCGTACCCGGTGCCGGCGAGCACGACACCCGCGCCGAGGCCCTTTAACAGGCCGCGGCGGGACAGGGCGGGGCGGTGTGAATGCTGGTTGGACAAAGTGATCCCCCATGTAGGGCGGCGGTTGTGGTTTTGGTGCGCACACGCCGCGCGGTCGACGGGAGGAAGGCTGGTCTTCCCCTGGTCGACCGCGCAGCGGTGGGTTCTTTCCTCGGACTACAGGAAAAGCGTGTCCGGCTCGTGTCCGAGCAGGACGCGTCCCTGGAGTTCCAGGTTCGTGTTCGGCGTGAGCATCCCGTGCCGGGACAGGCCCAGGACGTCGCGGTGGAACCGCTGGAACGGCTCCTTGCGCAGCAGTGAGGACGCCCCCGCGACCTCGTGCAGCACCTCCACGGCCTCCTTGGCCGACTGGACCGCGAACCCGGACTCGCCGCGCACGCGGACGCTGTCGGCGACCGTGGGGTGCTCCCCCGCGTCCGCGCGTTCCTGCAACGCCGTGATGAAGTTGTGGGTCAGGGCTTCGGCCGCGGCGATCTTGTTCGCGGCGGTGGCGACCTTGACCTGGGTCAGCGGGTGGGCCGACAGGTCGGTCCAGTCGGTGTAGGCGATGCCCCGCCCGCGCGCGCGTTCGACGAACGTGTCGTACGCGCCGCGCGCCGCTCCGGTGAACACCGCCACGGACATCGCCATCACGTAGGTGATCAGGCCGTAGCCGCGTCCGGGCAGGCCCGCGTTCCACCGGTTCCCGGTGGTGCCGGTGACCAGTTCGGCGGCGTCCGCGACCCGGTGCGCGGGCACGAACACGTCCGTCGCGGACGCGGTGAAGCTGCCGGTGCCGGCGGCGGCGCTGACGTGCCAGTCGTCGGCGATCGTGATCTCGTCGGTCGGGACCAGCGCGTAGACCGGGGTGTACTCCCCGCCCTCGCCGGGGACGACGGCGGCCAGGAAGTCCCAGTGCGCGCCCCGGACGCCGGTGTTGAAGCCCCACGAGCCGTTGAGCAGGTAGCCGCCGTCGGTCGGGACGAGCGTGGCGGTCGGCGCGAGGCCGCCGGACACGCGCACCGCGCCCTCGCCGAACACCTCCTCCTGCACGGCGTCGGGGAACAGGCTCGCCACCCACGCGCCCTGCACCCAGGCGCTGGCCACCCAGCCGGTGGACGCGCAGCCCCGGGAGATCTCCGAGACCACCGAGACCTGGTCGAGCAGCGGCACGTCCAAGCCGCCGAACCGGGTCGGCACGGCCAGCCGGAACACGCCCGCCTTGTCCAGCAGGTCGATGTTGTCCTGCGGGATCCAGCGGTTGTCCTCGGCCTCCCGCCCGTTCTCGCGCAGGGTCGGGACCAGCGCGGTGACCGCCTCGCGCACCTCCGCCGCCGGGCCGGCGGCCGGACCGGCGCTCACTGCTCGCCGTAGGGGTTGTCGACGGCGAACAGCCACTTGCCGCCGCGTCGCCGCAGCACGTCCAGGCCGACCCCGCTCAACCGCTCGGTGCCCACCTCGATCGTCCAGTCCACGACGAGCAGCGCGGTGTCCGCGGTGACGTGGGACTCGCGCAGGCCGGCGGTCATCTTCGGCTTCTGCGCGATGAACTCGCGCAGCGCGTCCTTGCGCGCCTGGCCGGTCAGCGGGGAGCCGGGCTCCCACACCGAGATGGCGTCCTCGGTGTACATGGTGTCCAACGTGGCGATGTCGCCCGCGTTGAACGCCGCCACGTAGCGGTGCCCGTGCTCCTCGGCCTCGCGGACGAGGTCGACGGTGTCGACTGTGCTGCTCATGACAGTGGTTCCCCAATCCCTGTGCGCTCTGGGCGGTCATGGGCGAGGCGGCAAGCCAACCGCACACCGCCCATCGGGCGTCCACTCGCGACACCGGGGGACCGGTGCCGGCGGTGGGCCCGCGATTGCCCGGCGATTACCGCCGGGCCGCTGTCGTGCCGCGATGCCCGGTCACCCCGCATAGCGGGCGACCAGTTCGCGCTTGAGGACCTTCCCGCTGGGACCCAGCGGGAAGGTGTCGACGAACTCGAAGCGGCGCGGGTACTTGTAGGCCGCGAGCCGCTCCCTGGACCACGCCGCCAGCTCGGCGGCCAGCTCGGCGCAGCCGCGCACGCCGGACCGCAGGGCGACCACGGCGCACACCTCCTCGCCGTGCCGCTCGTCGGGCACGCCGATCACCGCGACCCGGTCGATCTTCGGGTGCCGCACCAGCACCTCCTCGACCTCGCGCGGGTAGACGTTGAACCCGCCGCGCACGACCAGGTCCTTCTTGCGGTCGACCAGCCGCAGGTAGCCGTCGGCGTCGAGCACGCCCAGGTCGCCGGACCGGAACCAGCCGTCCACCAGCACCTCGGCGGTGGCCTCCGGGCGGTCGAGGTAGCCGGCCATCACGTTGTGCCCGCTGATCACCACCTCGCCGACCTCGCCCGGTGGGAGCAGTTCGACGCGGGCGTCGAGGTCGGCGCGGGCGATCGCGACCCGCACGCCCCAGACCGGTTTGCCGACGGTGCCGGGGCGGCGCGGCCACGCCTTCTGGTTGTAGGCCACCACCGGCGAGGTCTCGGTCAGGCCGTAGCCCTCGTACACCGGGCAGCCGAACACCCGCTCCACGTCCTCCAGCACCCGCACCGGCAGCGCGGAGCCGCCGGAGTAGGCGCGGTGCAGCCGGGGCGTGCGCGGTGCGGTCCCGGCGGCGGCCAGCAGGTCGTGGTACATCGTCGGCACACCCATGAACACCGTGCAGCCGTGCTCGGCCATCAGGTCGAGGGCGGGCGCGGCGGCGAACCGGGACGCCAGGACCATCGTCGCGCCGGCCGCGAAGCAGGTGAGCATCCCGCAGATCTGGCCGAAGGTGTGGAACAGCGGCAGGCAGCCGAACAGCACGTCGTCGGGCCCCATGTCGAACGGGGACCGCATGGTGGTGCCGACGTTGAGCACGACGTTGAGGTGCGTCAGCATCGCGCCCTTGGGCCGCCCGGTGGTGCCGGAGGTGTAGAGCACCAGCGCCAGGTCGTCGGGGGCGCGCAGCACGTGCTCGGCGATCGGCTCGGCGTCGCGCGCCAGCCGGTCCAGCGCGTCGGGCGCGTCGGCCAGCACCCGCAGCAGCGGGGTGCCGGCGCGCTCGGCGGCGGGCTCGCCGACGCCCAGCAGCGAACCGGCGCACACCACGTGCCCCGCGCCGGAGTCGGCCAGCACGAACTCGACCTCGTCGGCGGTCAGCAGCACGTTCACCGGCACGGCGACCGCGCCCAGCGCCAGCACCGCGAAGTAGACCTCGCAGAAGACCGGGTGGTTGGGCACCAGCAGGGCGACCCGGTCACCGGGGCCCACGCCGCGCCCGCGCAGCACGGCGGCGTGCGCGCGGGCCCGGTGCCACAGCCCGGCGTAGTCGACGCGCTCGCCCTCGTGCAGCACGGCGGTGTGGTGCGGCCGGCGGGCGGCGGCCTCGGCGAGCACCGACGCGACCGAGACGCTCACCGCCGGTCACCCGCCGCGGCCCGCAGCGCGGCCCGGTCGGGTTTGCCGGCGGGGTTGAGCGGCAGCTCGGCGCAGAACCGGATGGTCACCGGGGCGTGGTTGGCCGACAGGACGCCGCCCACGTGGCCGCGCAGGTCCTCCGGGTCGGGCGACGCGCCGGGCCGGGGCACGACGGCGGCGTGCACGTGCTCCACCCGGTCCGCGTCCAGGACCCCGAACACCGCCGCGCCCAGCACGTCCGGGTGGCCGGTCAGCACGTGCTCCACGGCCACCGGGTGCACCTTGACGCCCCGGCTCTTGATCACGTCCGAGATGCGGCCGTGCAGCCGCAGGTAGCCCCGCTCGTCGAAGCGGCCCAGGTCGCCGGTGCGGTGCCAGCCCTCGGCGTCGCGCACGGAGTCGGCGGCGGCCGGGTCGGGCCAGTAGCCGAGCATCGCGAACGGCGTGCGCACCCACACCTCGCCGGTCCGCCCCGGCGGCAGCTCCCGCAGGTCCGCATCGCGCACGACGACCTCGGTGAAGGTCGGGCGGCCCGCGCTGTCCAGCAGCGCGGGGTCGTGGTGGTCGGCCGGGCCCAGCTCGGTGACCGGGCCCAGCTCGGTCGTGCCGTAGGTCTGGTTGAGCACGTCGCCGAACACCTCGACCGCCTCCGCCAGGCGGGTCGGCGAGGCCGGGCAGCCCGCGTAGGTCAGGGTCCGCAGCGACGACAGGTCGACCGCGCGGACCGACGGGTGGTCCAGCAGCGCGTACAGCTGCGGCGGGGACACCGTCATCCGGGCCACCCGGTGCCGTTCGACCGCCGCGAGCGCCTCGCCCGCGTCGAACTCGGGGTGCAGCACCACCGAACCGCCCGCCACGAGCGTCATGTCCGCGACCGCGCCGCTGGTGTGGCTCAACGGGAGCGTGGACAGGTAGACGGTGCCGGGGTCGGCGGCCAGGCCGCGCACGGCCGCGCGGCGCACCCCGAACGACACCGCGACCCCCTTGGGGCGCCCGGAACTGCCGCTGGTGTAGGTGACGGTCGCGGCGGCGTCGGGGTCCACCCGCGACCCGGTGTGGCCGGCCGGTCCGGCGGACAGGTCGACCACGTCGTCGGCCCGCAGCCCCGGTCCGGCCAGCGCGGGCGTGGAGGCGAGGGCGTCGCGCAGCGCGCGACCGGCCTCCAGGTGTTCGGCGTCCACGGCGAGCACGTCGACGCGGGCGATGTCCAGTTGGCCGCGCAGCCAGTCGAGGTCGATGCGGTCGCGCGGGTCGACCGCGTTGGCGGTCTGCAGGTGCACGGCGGTCGCGCCCGCGAGGTTGGCCGCGTACCGCAGCACGAGCGTGTCGGGGGTGTTGGTGACGGTGAGCAGGCCGACCACGGGCGTCCCGCCGGGCCGGTCGGCGACCAGCCCGGCCAGGTCGCGCGCGGCGGCGGTGACCCGGTAGGCCAGTTCGCGCCCGGTCACGACCCCTCCGCGCCAGTGCAGCGCGGGCCGGTCCGGCGTCGCCGTGACGGCGGCCAGCAGGTCCCGCACGTAGTTCCCGTTGTCGCGCACCGGCAACCCCCTCCTCGGCATCGGTCGCTGGCCGCGACGATGGCACGAATTCCCGGGGCGAAATCCACCGGCGGCCCCAACCGCCGGTAACCGCGACCGGTGGGTTCGCGGTTACCGGGCCCGGGAACGGGCTCGATAGTTTTCCTCTCGTCGCCTTCCCCGCGACGCGGTCACCTCACGCACCGGGGTCCGCGCCGAATCCGCCGCCCCGACCATGAGAGGCGAGTCCGTGGCCCAGCACCTGGAGATTTTCGAGCGCCGGATGAGCGCGTTCGCCGAGAGCAGGCGGGAGTTCCTCGAAGTCGGTCGCATCGCCGGGCGCTACCCGGCGGCGAGTGCGCGCTTCGAGCCGGACGGCACGCTCTCGGAGATCCGCATCTGGTGCAGCAACGACTACCTCGGAATGGGGCAGCACCCCGAGGTCATGTCGGCCATGAAGGAGTCGATCGACAATTACGGAGCCGGTTCCGGCGGTTCCCGCAACATTTCCGGGACCAACCACCACCACGTCCTGCTGGAGCGGGAACTGGCCGGGCTGCACGGCAAGGAGCAGGCGCTGCTGTTCAGCTCCGGCTTCTCCGCCAACGACGGCGCGCTGACCGTGCTGGCGAGCACCCCGGACGACTGCCTGGTGTTCTCCGACGCGAAGAACCACGCGTCGATCATCGACGGCCTGCGGCACAGCGGCGCCGAGAAGAAGATCTTCCGGCACAACGACGCGGCGCACCTGCGCGAGCTGCTCGCCGAGGCCGACCCGACCCGGCCGAAGCTGATCGTGCTGGAGTCGGTGTACTCGATGAGCGGCGACATCGCCCCGCTGGCCGAGATCGCCGACCTGGCCGACGAGTACGGCGCGATCACCTACCTGGACGAGGTGCACGCGGTCGGCATGTACGGGCCGCAGGGCGCGGGCATCGCCGCCCGGCTGGGCATCGCGCACCGGTTCACCGTCGTGATGGGCACCCTGGCCAAGGGTTTCGGCACGGCGGGCGGCTACGTGGCGGGCCCGGCGGCGCTGATCGACACCGTCCGCACGTTCTCCCGGCCGTTCATCTTCACCACGTCGCTGCCGCCGGCGACGGCGGCGGGCGCGCTGGCGGCGGTGCGCCACCTGCGTGCGTCCGACGTGGAGCGCGACCGGCTGTGGGAGAACGCGACCCTGATGCACCGCCTGCTGGCCGAGCGGGGCATCCCGTTCATCTCCGACCAGACCCACATCGTGTCGGTGCTGGTGCGCGACGAGTTCAAGTGCAAGCAGGCGTCCGAACTCCTGCTGCGCGACCACGGGATCTACGTGCAGTCGATCAACGCGCCGAGCGTCCCGGCGGGCGAGGAGATCCTGCGCATCGCACCGGGCGCGACGCACACGCCCGACGACGTGCGGGCGTTCGCCAAGGCGCTGGACGACGTGTGGCAGGCCGCGGACATCCCGCGCGTCCCGGCCCCGGCCGGCAACCTCGCCTGACCCGCGCACCCCGCGGAGGGCTTGGCCGGTCCCGGCGGTCTCGCGACAGCGGGCCGCCGGGACCGGCTGTCACGCCTTGTCGGCGAACACCCAGCGGTTGGAGCCCAGGACGTCGTGCGGCTCCGGGCGCGGCCCCCGGCCGTGCAGGGCCGTGTAGCGGAACGGGGTGTGGGTGACGGCGGCCCAGCCGCGCGCGGCGAGGTCGGCGGCCGAGTCCGGGCGCGGGTCGTCGTCGAACAGGGCGAGCAGGTCCACCCCGATCTCCTGCTTGGCCCGCCGGAACAGCGCGCTGTCGCGGACCCGGGGCGCCTCGCGCTGCGTCTTGGCCTCGTAGGCGATCCGGCTGCGCGGCGCGCTGAGCCGGTCCACCTCCACGAACAGCTTCTGCTCGGCGGCGGCGGGCAGGAACAGCAGCACCCCCTCGACCAGCCACGTGGTGGGCCGCGCCGGGTCGAACCCGGCGTCGAGCAGGGCGCCCGCCCAGTCCAGGCACAGGTCGGCCACCACCGGTACCCGCGCGGGTCGCGGTCGGACGCCCAGGCCGTCCAGCACGCGGTGCTTGAACTCCAGGACCCCGCCCCGGTCCACTTCGAACACCGCGCTGCCCGGCGGCCACCCGAGCCGGTAGGCCCGCGAATCCAGCCCAGCGCCCACGATCACCACCTGCTCCGCGCCCGTGGCGGCCGACACGCTGGTGAAATCGTCCAGAACCCTGGTCCGCAGACCGAAATACCGGGCCAACCGCCCCCACAACGGGTGATCGTCCCCGTCGGGCACGTCCTGCGGACGCACCGGCCACTCCCGCGACACCTCCGCCGCCCGCACGAAGTGCTCGGCGAACCTGTCGTGCGCCAACGCATCCGGCCGCCGGTGCTCGATCGCCCGCGCCGCAGCGACCATCAACGCGGTCGCGCCGACCCCGTGCTCGATCCCGCTCACGCCCTGACGTCCCCACGCCCACTGCCGTTCACGTCGAACAGCGAGAACACCACCGACACCCGCTCGACCGCGGCTCCCCGCATTTCCCGCCCAACCTCCCGCACCCGCCCGACGACGCGGCGACCGTAGATGAACCGCGCCGCTCGCCGCGCACCCGTTCACCCGATGGAGCAGGTCGTCCGGCACCGCCCGCGAGGGCCGGAAGCCTTGTCCCGAATATGGAATCGCCACGGTCGACCCGGCGGAACGAACAGGCACAACGTCGCCGAACGGGTGACGCCGCGCGGTCCATTGATTGGGACCGGGCACGCTCGGGCCCCCGTTGCCGCCCCTCCGCAAGCGCCTCCGGGGGGCTTGATCGCGGGACGGACGATCGCGGGGAACGGCGGCCCCCAGCGGAAAGCCGGGCGACGCCACGCCCCCGCGTCGAGCGGACCCGCGCGCGCCGCACCGACCGGCGTCCCGACCCGGCGCACCCCACCCGGCCGCAACACCCCGTGACGACCGGTGCACGATCGAGTGGCCCAGGTTTGGCAGACTCCCCCACGGGAAACCGATGCGGTGTCGTGGGACACCGACGCGATGCCTGCTGTCAATCGAAAGGTTTGCGCATGCGTTCCAAGAGGGTGGTCGTCACCGGTTCGGCCGTAGCGCTGCTGTGCGTGCTCACGGCTTGCGGCTCGTCGTCGCCGAACTCGTCATCGGGCTCATCCTCCGCCCCGGCACCCACCACGACCGCCGACACCCGGTCATCGTCCACCCCGACCGCGTCGACGTCGGCGGACACGCCCGCGTCCGATTCCCTCAAGGCCGACCTGACCATGCAGGGCGCGGGCAAACCAGGTCTGGGCCTGCTGACGGTCACCAACGGAGGAACCGCGCCGATCACCCTCCAGGGCTGGCCGAAGCCGACCTTCACCAACCTCGCCGGCGCGCCGGCGAGCGTCCCGGTCGAGCAGGTGGCGGTTCCCGGCGAGGGGCCGTCGATCACCCTGCAAGCGGGTCGGACGGCCTTCGCGGGCGTCCTGCTGACCCTGGGCGACAACGGGAACGGCTCGACGATCGGCGGCATGGCCGTCGAGGTACCCGGTGCCGGCACCGCGAACGTGACCTTCATCGGCGTCGACGGCCGGCCGATCACCGACCCCGGCAAGCTCATGGTGAGCGGGGTCAAGGTCGGCACCCTGCAGCCGGCCGCGCAGGGCGTGCTGGTCTTCTAGGACCCGCGACAGCCGCCGCCGACCGGGCCGGTCGGCGGCGGCGTGCGGCGGTCAGCACTGGTCGAACGTGTAGCCCTTCCACACGTTGGTGTACAGCCGGCCGCCGTTGCTGCCCTCGTAGACGTAGATGTCCGTCCCGTCGACCATCCGCACGTACTCGAAGGTCTCCCGCACCTCGTCGGTGATGGTGCACGTGCGCGCCTGCGCCACCGCCGAACTCCCGACCACCACCCCGACGCTCATCACCGCGACGAGCACGACCCGGACAATCCGCGATGCGACCATTCCCACTCCCCGGTACCACCTCGACGAAACAGGCGAGCGCAACGTATGCGCGTCCGGTTCGACGGCACAACCGTTGGAGCACAAGGGCTTCGCAAGTCCATCCGAACGACGGGCGGGCCTCCCCTGCGCGAGGGACGGCACCCGGACGCCGCCGCGCCGGCACTTGCCTCAACTCACTTGTCAGGCGCCCGCTTCCGGGCCGAGACCCTCCAACTGCCGTTGGACGCGTTCGGTGTCGGCGTTGCGGCTCTGCCGGCGGTACCGGGTCAGCGCTTCCCGCCAGGCCGCGCGGGCCTGGTCGGGCCGGCCCAGGGCGGCGGTGGAGTGGCCGAGGTCGTCCAGGGCGTCGGGGATCGAGTCGGTGTCGCTCAGGTCGTGGAACACCGCGAGGGCTTGGCGGTAGTGGTCGACGGCCTGGTCGAACCGGTGGGTCCGGTGGTCGATGAAACCCAGGTCGCGCAGGGCGGCGGCCACCCCGGGGCGGTGCCGCGAGGCCAGGTGCAGCGCCAGGGCGGACCGGCAGTGGGCGCGGGCGGTGTCGTAGTCGCCCAGGTTGGCGGTGAACCAGCCGACGAGGTTGATCGCGGCGGCTTCCGGCACCGGCAAACTCCAGGGTGCGGTAGACGCTCAGGGCGTACTCGATGTGGTGCAGGGCCTCCCGGTAGTCGCCCCGCTGCTCGGCGGCCTCGGCGAGGTTGTCGTGGATGTAGCCGAGATGGGCGGTCTGGTCGTGCTGCTCGGCCAGGTCCAGCGCCTCGTGCAGGTGCCGGGTGGCGAGTTCGTGGCGGCCGAGCACGGAGTCGGTGAAGCCGAGGTGTCGGTGGACTTCCATGTGGGCCACTGAGTCGGGCAGGTGCACCAGGACGTCCTCTGCCGTCTGCCACATGGCCGGCGCCGGGACGCGGTGCCCCCGTCGGCGGTGGAACGCCTCCAACTCCCACGCGAACTGCCAGACGTGGTCGTACCACCCGTGGACGGTGGCGGTGTGCTGCGCGGCCAACAGGTTGGTGTGCTCGGCGTCCAGCCACGCGAACGCGCCCGCCAGGTCGGCCAACGGCAGTGGCCGGGTGCCGGGTGCGGGCGGGTCCAGGCTCAGGGGGCGGACGTGGGGTGCGATCGCGGTGTGGGCGGCGGCGGCCGTGTGCAGGTAGAAGTCCACCACGCGCCGCAGCGCGGCCCCACGTGCCGCGTCGTGCGGGGCGCAGGTGGTGGCGTAGGCGTGGACCAGGTCGTGCGTGGTGTACCGGCCGCCCGGCGTGTGGACGACCAGGGAAGCGTCGACCAGGTCGCGCAGCACCGCGCGCGTGTCGCGTGTGGACAGTCCGATGAGGTTCGCGGCGGCGTGCGGGTCGATGTCCGGGCCGGGGGCGATGCCGAGCAGGGCGAAGGTGGTGCGCTGCCGCCCGGTGAGGTGGCGCAACGACCACGACAGCACGGCGGGCAGGCCGGCCTCGGGGTCGGCGGAGTCCAGGGCGTCCAGGCGTGACGTGCGCATCTCGGCGACGATGTCACCGAGGAGGTCCGGGTGGGCGCGGATCCGCGCGGCGATCAGGCCGAGCGCGAGGGGGTAGCCGCCGCACAGGCCGATCAACGTGGTGACGGCGAGTTCGGCGGTGGCGCGGAGGCCGCCGAGCGCGGCGTCCAGCAAGCCCCGCAGGGCCTCGGCGGCGGCCATCGGCCGGTCCACCGGGCTGAACCCGCGCAGGTCCACGAACAGCCGGCCGTCGGGGAACCGGTCCAGGTGGTCGTGGCCCCAGTGCAGCGCCAACCAGGTCTTGCCCAGCCCGCCCGCCCCGGACAGCACCGCGACGGCGGCACCGCCGAGGGCTCCAGGGTTGCGGTCAACGCGGCCGACTCGTCGGCGCGGCCGGTGAACAGCGCGGCCGGCGCGGGCAACTGGCGCGGCACCGTGCGGGCCTCGTCGCCGGCTCGCGGGTCGTGCGGTGGCGGGTCCACGCCCAGGATCCGCCGGTGCAGCTCCCGCAGCGGCGGACCCGGCTCGGTGCCCAGCCCGTCCACCAGCCGGTCGCGGACCAGCCGGTAGTGCCGCAGCGCGTCGGCCGTCCGCCCGGCCTGGTGCAGGGCCGGCAGGTACTGGCCGGCCACCCGCTCGTCCACCGGGTGCGCCGCCGCCCGGGCGGACAACTCCCCGACCAGCTCCGCTCCCGCGCCGACCCGCAGCCGCGCGTCGACCAGGTCGTGCTCGGCCGCCGAGCGCTCGTGCCGCAGCCGGTCGCGCTCGGCGGCGGCCCACCGCCCGGTCAGCCCTGCCAACGGCTCGCCGCGCCACAGGTCCAGCGCCTCGGCCAGCAGCGGCACGGCGTGCTCGTCGTCCGCGCCGCGCGCCCGGGCGACGAGATCGCGGAACCGGCACAGGTCGACCGCGGACCGCTGCGCCGCGACCAGGTAGCCGCCCGACCGGCGCACGAGGTCGACGCCGGCCACGCCCGCCACCGCCTGGCGCAGCCGCGAGAGGTAGGTCAGCAGCGTCGCCCGCGCCCGGACCGGTGGGCTCCCGTCCCACACCCGCTCCACGAGCACGTCCACCGACACCACCCGTCGAGGTCCACCGCCGGCGCGGCCCAGACCAGCCGTTGCCGGGCCGGGCCCAGGTCGACACCGCGCCCGTCCGCCCGGACGGCCACCTCGCCCAACAGCCGCACCTCCGCCACCGCGCACCCCCTGCCGACGTTGATACCGCGCGGCCCGGCGGTCGACGGCGCAGCGCCGAAGGTTCACACGAACAGCCGCCTGCCACCGAGCCGGGCGTCCGGCGGGCCGTGCCAGGTCCGTGCAAGGTCCGGTGGGCACCCTGCCCCGCACAGCGCAACGGCACGACGAGGAGGAGCGGGATGAAGTTCGCACGGGCGGCGGCGGTGCTCGCGGCGGTGGTGCTGGGGCTGGTCGGGATCGTCCCCGCCGCGACGGCGCAGCGGATGGAGACGTGGCGCTTCGAGAGCGTGTGGGACACCGGCACGCTCGACCACAACAACGTCAACGGCGTGCACACGCGATCGTGGAACGGCGGCCCGCACCAGATCTGGGGCGTGACGCGGTACGGCGACGGCACCTTCCGGTTCATGAACACCGGGACGCTGAAGTGCCTGGACAACAGCGAGTACGGCGTGCGCGGCTTCGGCTGCAACGACGGGTCGTGGCAGCGGTGGCGGGTCAACTCGTGGGGCGACGGGACCTACGAACTCGTGAGCACCTGGAACAACCACTGCCTGGACAACAGCTTCGAGGGCATCCGCACGGTCGGCTGCAACGGACTGTCGTACCAGCGCTGGACGTACCGCTAGCGGCCACGTCCGAGCGGTACCCGGGTCGGCTCCCGGTTTCCGCCGGGAGCCGACGCTCCGGCGCGTCCACGGCACGACGGCCGGACCACGGCGGCACGCGCCCGCTCGGCGGCGGCCTTCAGGACGGCTGTCCGCGATCGGGCGCGGCGGTGCCGGCCGAGGTCGGGTCGACCTTCGTGTAGAGGATCTCGCGGGCCTGTTCGGCGGCGCGGGTGATGCTCTCCCCGACGAAGTCGACGAAGCGGGCGATGTTCTCCAGGCGGAGCGCGGCCGGGGTGTGCGGCCCCAGGACGCTGACGCCCTGCCGCGCGGTGTCGGCGAGTTGGTGGTTGGACCGGGCGGCGGCGATCATCGACTGGTACCAGACGTCGTCGTCCACGACGTAGCGCTCCCGGCGGCGGTCGTCGCGCTCCCGCCGCACCAGGCCCTGGTTCTCCAGGAACGTGATCGCCTTGGAGATCGACGCCGGGCTGACCTGGAGGTGCCGCACCAGTTCGGCCGCGGTGAGGCTGCCCACGTCGGTGGTGTAGAGGCAGGTCAGCACCCGGGCCATCATCTTGGGCAGGCCGGACTGCATGAGCAGGGTCGTGAACGTCTCCTCGTACTCGCGCACGGCCTCGGCGTCGCGCCCGTGGGGCTGCGGCGCGGCCTCCCCGCGCGGTGCGGCCTGACCGCGCCGGTGGGCGCGGCGCTCGGTGGCGCGGTGGGCCAGGTCGGCGCGGTAGGCCGTGGGGCCGCCGTTGCGCAGCACCTCGCGGGTGACCGTCGAGGTGGGCCGGTCGAGCCGGCGGGCGATCTCGGCGTACGCGTCGCCGTCGGCCAGCCCCAGCGCGATCTGCCGGCGTTCCTCCTGGGTGAGCCTGCCTCCCGGCATCGCGATCTCCTCCGTGCTCGGCCGATGCCCCCAGCATAGCGTTCACGTCCAAGTCATTGCAATGACCCGCCACCGCATGTTGCGTTAAATTCAGATCCATTGCAACGATTTCAAGTCTTCTAGCTGCACTAATCGTGGTTCAACGCAACGAACTTGTTGCACTGATCTGGAACGCAACGTAGCGTTTCCACTGTCAGAAACAACGAGCGCACAGGAGAGAACGATGCCGAAGTTCGAGACCCCCGCCCCGATCTCCACCATCCTCGACATCCCCGCCGGCCGGGTCCGGTTCATCGCCGCCGACCGCGCCGACACCGCCGTCGAGGTACTGCCCGCCGACGCCGCGAAGAAGCGCGACGTGAAGGTGGCGGAGCAGACCACGGTCCGGTTCGACGACGGCGTGCTGCGGATCGAGGCGTCCGCCGCGAACCAGGCGTTCGGCAACTCCGGCTCCATCGAGGTGACGGTCCAGCTGCCCGCCGGGTCCCGGGTCGAGGCCAAGGCCGCCAGTGCGGAGTTCCGAGGCGTCGGACGGCTCGGCGACGTCGCCTTCGAGGGCGCGCACGGCGAGATCAAGCTGGACGAGGCAACCAGCGTCCGGCTCACCACCCACGCCGGGGACGTCTCGGTCGGCCGGCTCACCGGCCCGGCGGAGATCAGCACCGGCAAGGGCGACATCCGGATCGCCGAGGCCGTGCGCGGCTCGGTCGTGCTGCGCACCCAGGCGGGCAACGTGACGGTCGGTGCCGCCGCCGGGGTGTCCGCCTCGCTGGACGCCGGCACCGGCCACGGCCGGATCCACAACGCGCTCAAGAACTCCGGGGGTGCCGCCGGCCTGACCATCCACGCGACCACCTCCTACGGCGACATCGACGCCCGCAGCCTCTGAAGCGACACCGCGCCGAACGGACCGCGCCCCCGAACCAGGATCACGAAGGACGAGGACGAATGAGCACCACGCAGGACTACCAAGCCGCGGAACGACTCCTCCGCCGCCCGGCGAGCCCCGGCGAACTCGTGGTCGGCGACAAGGTCCGGCCGCAGTGGCTCGACGGGGGCACCCGCTTCCGGTACTCGGTGGCCGACGGCGTCGGCCGGCGGTTCGTGCACGTCGACCCGGCGGCGGGCACCCGGGAACCGGCCTTCGACCACGCCCGGCTCGCCACCGCGCTGGCCACCGCCTCCGGGCACCCGGTCGACCCCGGTGCCCTGCCGTTCACCGCCGTCGAGGTGGCCGGGAACGCCGTGGAGTTCGCCGCGTTCGGCGAGTACTGGCGCTGCGACCTCGACCGCGACACCTGCGAGCGGGCCGTGTTCACGCCGCCGGGCAGCCCGCTGGAGGTGCCCTCGCCGGACGGGAAGGTCGCGGTGTCGCGGCGGGGCCACGACCTGTGGGCGCGTTCGCCGTCCGACGGCCGCGAGTGGGCCCTGACCACCGACGGCGCGCCCGACCACGAGTACGGCACCGGCCCGGACAGCACCGCCAACGCCACCCTGCTGCGCAAGATCGGCCTGCCGCACCTGCCGCCGGCGGTGGCCTGGTCCCCCGACTCGACCAGGGTCCTGGCGCACCGGACCGATCAGCGCGACGTCCGGCAGACCCACCTGGTGCAGGCCCGGCCCGCCGACGGCGGTCCCCCGGTGACGCACACCCAGCGCTACGCCTACGCCGGGGACGAGACCGTGCCGCGGGCCGAACTGGTCGTGCTGGACGTCGTCGCGGGCACGGTGGTCCGCGCGCAGGCGGAACCGCTGCCCATGCCCACCTTGTCGCCGATCACGGCCCAGTGGGCGTGGTGGGCCCCGGACGGCTCGGCGGTGTACTTCCTCGACCGGCCCCGCGACCCGCGCACGCTCGCCCTGCGCCGGCTGGACCCGACCACCGGCGAGGTCACCACCGTGCTCCGCGAGGCCGGCACCACCCGGGTCGAGCCCAACCAGTGGCTCTACGAGCCGCCGATCGTGCGGGTGCTGACCGACGAGGTGCTGTGGTACTCGCAGCGGGACGGCAGGGGCCACCTCTACCGGTACGACCTGCGCACCGGCGAGCTGCTCGGGCAGGTCACCTCCGGCCAGTGGGCGGTGCGGCGGATCCTGCACGTGGACGAGGCCGAGCGGGTCGTCCACTTCACCGCCTCCGGGCTGGTCGCCGAGGACCCGTACCGGCGCACGGTGTGCCGGGTCGGCCTGGACGGCTCCGGTTTCGCCAAGGTCACCGACGACGACCTGGACCACGTCGTCACCGCGGCCCCCACCGGGGCGTACTTCCTCGACTCGGCGTCCACTGTGGACAAACCGCCGGTGACGGCGGTCCGCGACTGGTCCGGGCGGGTCCTGGTCGGGCTGGAGCGCGCCGACACCACCAGGCTCTCCGCCACCGGCTGGACGCCGCCGGAGCGGTTCCGCGTCAAGGCGGCCGACGGCGTGACGGACGTCTACGGCGTGCTGTACCGGCCGCACTCCTTCGACCCCGGCCGCCGCTACCCGGTGGTGGACAACCTCTACCCCGGCCCGCAGGTCGCCCGCGTCGAGCCGGGCTTCGACCCGGGCGGCCTGGGCCTGGACGCGGAACCCCTGGCCGCGCTGGGTTTCGTCGTGGTGGCGCTGGACGGGCGCGGCACGCCGGGCCGGAGCAAGTCCTTCCACGACGCCTCCTACGGCCACCTGGCCGACGCGGGCAACCTCGCCGACCACGTCGCGGCGCTGCGGCAGCTGGCCGGGACCCGCCCGTGGATGGACCTCGACCGGGTGGGCGCGTTCGGCCACTCCGGCGGCGGTTTCGCGGCGGCGCGGGCGATGCTGGACTTCCCCGAGGTGTACCGGGTCGGCGTCGCGCTGTCCGGCCCGCACGACGCCCGCTGCTTCAACCCCGGCTTCGTGGAGACCTACGACGGCGCGGACGATCCCGGGGCCTGGGCCCGCACGTCCAATGTGGACATCGCGGACCGCTTGGCGGGCAAGCTCCTGCTCGTCCACGGCGAACTGGACGACCAGGTCCACCCGATCCACTCGCTGCGCCTGGCCGACCGGCTCGTCGCCGCCGGCAAGGACTTCGACCTGCTCGTCGTGCCGGGCGCCGAGCACACGTTCCTCGACTGCCTGTCCTACGTCCGCACCCGCTGCTGGGACTTCCTGGTGCGCGAACTGCTCGGCACGCCGCCGCCCGCGTACCGCCCCGCCCCCATCCCCCTCGGCCCCGAGCTGCTCGCCGAACTGTTCGCCTGAAACACGACACCGCAGACAAAACCCCCGCCCGCACCCGGCGCACGACGACCGGGTGCGGGCGTCCGCCCGCCCGGCGGGCGACGGTCCCGCGATCCGCACAATTGCGGTGCCGCACAGCGGTTTTCGCCCGTTGGCACGTCGTGGGTGATGATGGTGCCGTGGCAGGGATCGAAGCGGCCGTCGGCCGGGTCATCGCCAAGACCGGCGAGTCGCTGTTCGGCATCGCGAAGGCGCACCACCAACGTCAGGCGCTGCGCAAGGACGCGCGCACCTTGACGGCGGTCGCGGTCGCGGACGACCTGGTGGCCGAACTGGACGGCAAGGAGGTCGCCGGGCTGGGCGCTTATCTGCGCTCACCGGCGTTCGAGCAGCTGGTCCACCGCTACGTCCTGGAGTACGTCACGCACCAGACGCGCAGCAAGGTGTCCCCGGACGTCCGCGAGGAGTTCCGGCTCGGCCTGAGCCGGTGGGCGGGACTGCGCCCCGACCTCCTGCTCACCGCGACCGACGTGGTGATCGACGCCGTCGTCGCGGGCGCGGACTGGTGCGTGGAGAACCGCAAGACCGCCAAGCTCGACCCGGCGGGGCTGGCTGCGGTGGCGCACCGGACGGCCGTCGCGGCGGCCGGCTCCCGCCTGCTGAACCTGGTGGGCGAGCTGACCAGGATCCACGAGTTCGCCGACCAGATGCGGGCGCAGGTCGCCTCGGTCCACCGCCACATGCGACTGCCGCACCTCGGCGAGAGCCGGTCGGTGCCCTACGACCAGCTCTACGTGGCCCCGGTGCTGCGCCCGGAGCAGGACAGCTCCAAGGCCCCGGTCCTGGACGAACTGGTGTTACCCGGGCGGCGGTCGGTGGTGCTGGGCGACCCGGGAGCCGGGAAGTCCACGCTGGCCGCCAAACTCGCGCACGACATCGCCTCCGGCAAGATCGCAGTGGACGAGCGGCGCGTGCCGTTCCTCATGGTCCTGCGCAACTTCGCGACGGAGTTCCGCAAGGGCGGTCGCGGTCTCGCGTTCCACCTGGAGCAGATCTGCGCCGACCCGTACAACCTCGTCGCACCCCCGAACGCCGTGGAGTACCTGCTGCGCAACGGCCGCGCGGTGGTCCTGCTCGACGGCTTGGACGAACTGGTCAGCCCCGAGCTGCGGCGCAACGTCGTGCAGCTGGTCGACGGCTTCGTCTCCCGGTACGACCAGGTGCCGGTCATCGTCACGGCGCGGCGCATCGGCTACGGCGACGCGCCGCTGGACCGCAGCCTGTTCACCGTCGGCGTCGTCTCCCGGATGGCACCGCAGCAGGTGGCGGAGTACGCGCACCGGTGGTTCGCGCTGGACGAGGCCACCGCGACGAGCAGCCGCAAGTCCATGGCGGTGTCCTTCCTCCAGGAGAGCGAGCAGGTCGCCGAGTTGCGGGCCAACCCGCTGCTGCTCGCGCTGCTGTGCGCGATGTACTCCAGCGAGCACTACATCCCCCGCAACCTCGCCCAGGTCTACGAGCGCTGCGCGGTGATGCTGTTCGACCGCTGGGACTCGATGCGCGGCATCTCGATGCCCTTGCAGTTCCAGGGCCGGGTGCGCGGTGCCGTGCAGCACCTGGCGTGGACGCTGTTCAACGCCGAGGAGTCCGGCAAAGCCCTGCCGCGCCACCGGATCGTCCGGCTGCTGGTGGACCACCTGGTGGCCAAGAAGTTCGACGAGGACGAGGCGATCGGCACCGCCGAGCAGTTCCTGGAGTTCTGCACGGGCCGCGCGTGGATCCTGACCGACGTCGGCGCGACCAGGACCGAACCCCGTTACGGCTTCACCCACCGCACGTTCCTGGAGTACTTCGCCGCCGAGCACCTGGTGCGCACGAACCCCAGCGCCGAGCGCCTGTGGTCGGCGCTGGGCCCGCGCGTGCTGGCCGGCGAGTGGGACGTGATCGCGCAGATCGCCCTGCAACTGTTCGACCGCAACGTGGACGGCGGCGCGGAGGAGGTGCTGCGCCTGGTGCTCGACTCGGTCGACGAGCACCGGGACCAGGCCACGTGGTTGCGCGGCTTCGCCGCCCGCGCGCTCGGCTACACGCAACCCGCGCACGACGTGATCCGCGATGTCGCCTCCGTCGCCGTCCGGTCGGCCGTGGCGGGTGCCGCCGAGGACCGGTACCACTGCTGGGTCAGCGACCGCACCTTCGAGGACATGCGGGCCCGCGACGACGCCCTGCACACCGTGATGTACCGGAGCGCGCCCGGAAACCTGGAGGCGCTGCGCAAGGGCGTCACCGCCACCCTGGACTCCGAGATCCGCAAGGGCAACGACTCGGCCGTGCTGCTGCTGTTCACGCTCTCCCGGCACCTCGGCGGCGCGGATCCGCGCCGGCTGCGCGCGTGGACCGAGATCCAGGACCACCTGCTCGCGCGGTACAAGCGGGCCTTCGCCGCGTGGCGCAAGAAGAACCCGTGGTGGGGCGTCGCCGGCAACACCGACCCGGCCGACCTCGTGCGGCGCTTCGGCCCGGAGGTCCTCTACCTCGCCGACGCGGTGCTCACCGGGTCGCTGCGGGCGCTCGCCGTCCGGATGGGCGACCTGCACGCCGGTGGCCTGCCGATGGACTTCCCGGCGTTGTGCGACGCCCTCATGGCGGCGCCCCGGCCGTGGATCGGCGCGGCCCGCTGGCACGCCACCGGCAACGGGGATTTCGCCAGCGCCGTCTACCGGCAGAGCCACGGCCTGGCCGGCTCGTCGTGGAAGACCATCCCCGACGACGCCTTGGCGCTGGTGTTCCTGCCCTACGCCGAACTCCACGCGTCGGGCGTCCGCGACCTGACCTTGCCGGACGCCTCGATCCTCCAGCACCTCGCCGTGGCGCGCGCCGCCGGGGCGCCCCACTCCAAGCTCATGTACCTGATGGACGACGCCGCCATCGCCTGGCCCACAAGGGAATTCCTGGTCGGCTGGACCCAGCGGCGGATCGACGTGCTGCCGCCGGCTCCGGCCGACGCGGCCCGTCGGTAGGCTCCTTCACCGCTGCCCCAACGGATCCAGGTGCGCGGTGGTCGCGTCGTCGGCGGCCGTGGACTCGCTGAGTTCGCGCCACCGCTCGTCCTGCGCGAGCAGGGCCCGGCCGGCGGCCGTGCCGTACCGGTAGGCGTCGGGGCCGACCAGCAGCCGCAGCGGCGGCTCGTCCATCGCCACGACGTCGAGCACCAGCCGGGCGACCTTCACCGGGTCGCCGGCGGCCGTCGCCTCGCCGTCGTGCAGCGCGGCCATGCGCCCGACGGTCTCGGCGTACTCCGGGCGGACCGGGTCCACCCGCATGGACGACCCCGCCCAGTCGGTGCGCATCCCGCCCGGCTCCAGCACGGTGACCTTGATCCCCAACGGCCCGACCTCACCCGCCAGCACCGACGAGAAGCCGCCCACCGCCCACTTCGCCGTCTGGTAGGCGGCCAGGCCGGGCGTGGCCAACCGGCCGCCGACCGAGGACACCTGCACGATCCGCCCGGACCGCTGGGCCCGCAGCACCGGCAGCGCGGCGCGGGTCAGCCGCACGACGCCGAGCAGGTTGGTGTCCAGCTGCGCGCGGAAATCCGCGAAGTCGAGATCCTCGACCGCCGCGAGGTTGGCGTAGCCCGCGTTGTTGACCAGCACGTCCAGCCGCCCGAACCGCTCGACCGCCGTGCGCACCGCGGCGAGGGCGGCGGCGTCGTCGGTCACGTCCAGCGGCACGACGGCCAGGCGGTCCGAGGCGAGGTCGTCGAGCGCGGACCGGCCCCGTGCGCCGGCGACCACGGAGTGACCCGCGTCCAGCGCGGCCCGCACGATTTCCAGACCCAGACCCCGCGACGCGCCGCTGACCAGGAAGACCAGGGACATGTCCAGCTCCTAACTAACTGGTTGATTAGCTCTGTCACCAGAGTGCCCCGGACTCGACCGGCTGTCAACCAACCGGTCAGTTGATAAGCTCACACCCGTGATCAGGGATGCGGAGGCCACGCGGCAGCGCCTGCTGGAGGCCGCGCGGGACGAGTTCGCCGCCAACGGCATCGCGGGTGGCCGCGTCGACCGGATCGCGGCGGCGGCCAAGAGCAACAAGGCGCAGATCTACCACTACTTCGGCAGCAAGGACGGCCTGTTCGACGCCGTGTTCGACGCGATGGTCCGGGAGACGCTCGACGCGGTCCCGATCGACGCCGCCGACCTGCCGGAGTACGCCGGGCGCCTGTTCGACTCCTACGAGCAGCGACCGTGGGTGCAGCGCATCGCCACCTGGTACCGGCTCGAACGCGCCGCCTCGCGCGACCTGATCCCCGTGGTGGTCGCGAGCAACGAGGCGAAGGTCCGCGCGGTGGCCGCCGCCCAGGCGTCGGGCAACCTGCCCACCCGCTTCCCGCCCGAAGTCCTGCTGGGCCTGGTCGTCCACCTGTCCGGCTTCTGGAGCACCACCCTGCCCGAGTACGACACCGTCCTGGGCGAGGCGGCGGCGGACCGGCGTCAGGTCGTCGTGGACGCCGTGGCCGCGCTTCTGTCCTGACCGGAGGGCGACACCGGCCCCCGCCGGCCGCCACCGCGAAGAAGTCCACAGTGGACAATCGGGCGGTTGCGGGTCGTCGTCGTCGCGGGGCAGGTCCACCACCGGGGATCGGCGGCGCGGCCCGACCACACCGGGCACCTCGCGTCAACCTGAATCGATCGACCTTCACCCGATATGACGGTACGCATCCAGGTGACCACCGTTCGTAGGTTCTGATCACGTGTGCGGTGCTCCATACTCGCGTTCGGCGCGGCGGTCCCCTGTCCCCCTGCCTCGACCGCCGGGCTCGTCTGGAGGTCTGTCGATGAAGGCATTGGTAGGTCTTGTCACGGCCGCGTTGTTGGTGCTCGGCACCAACGCGGCGGCCTCTCCGCACGATGGAACCCCGTACTACTGGCAGGTCCCGGGAGCCGCTGAGCGCACCCTGCAAGCGGCCGGGTTCGACGTCGAGCACGGCGTCGACGGCCCGATCCAGGTCGTCGGCGACCAGCGCGTGGCCGACCGGCTGATCGCTCTCGGCTACCAGCCGAAGAAGTTCGACACCGTGTACAAGTCGGTGCCGCCCGGCCGGGCGGCCGACGTCGGCGTCCAGACCTACTACGGCGGCTACCGGACGGTGGCCGAGCACGAGAAGCACCTGACCGACGTGGCGGCGGCGTACCCGGCGCTGACGCAGGTGTACGACATCGGCGACAGCTGGCGCAAGACGCGCGGCCAGGGCGGCCACGACATCAAGGCCATCTGCATCACCAAGAAGCAGGCCGGCGACTGCGCGCTGAACCCGAACTCCGCGAAGCCCCGGTTCGCCCTGATCGCGCAGATCCACGCGCGCGAGCTGGCCACCGGCGAACTCGCGTGGCGGTGGATCGACCACGTCACCAAGGGGTACGGCACCGACGCCGAGGTCACGTCCATCCTGGACACGACCGAGCTGTGGGTGGTGCCGATCGTCAACCCCGACGGCGTGGACATCGTCGCGTCCGGCGGCAACCAGCCGCTGATGCAGCGCAAGAACGCCAACAACACCGGGGCGACGTGCTCGACCCCGAGCTACGGCGTGGACCTGAACCGCAACTCCTCGTTCAAGTGGGGCGCGGCCGGCACGAGCCGGTGCGGCGAGACCTACCAGGGCACGGCGGGCGCTTCGGAGCCGGAGACCAAGGCGCTGGAGGCGTGGTTCAAGCAGCTGTTCCCCGACCAGCGGGGCCCCGGCGACACCGACCCCGCACCGGTGACGACCAAGGGCGTGATGATCACGGTGCACAGCTACGGCAACCTGATCATGCCGCCGTGGGGCTGGACCTGGAACGCCAACCCGAACGCGTCGGGCCTGGCCGCGCTGGGCCGGAAGATGGCGGCGTTCAACGGGTACACGGTGAAGGCCGAGGGTGACACGACGGGCACGACCGACGACTTCACCTACGGCAACCTGGGCATCGCGAGCTACACGTTCGAACTCGGCTCCGCGAGCGGCAGTTGCGGCGGCTTCTTCCCGCAGTACTCGTGCGTGGACAGCCTGTTCTGGCCGAAGAACAAGGGCGCGTTCCTGACGGCGGCGAAGGCGGCGAAGGCCCCCTACGCCGGCTGACCCCGGATCTGCGGACGTGACCGTGTCGCGGTCACGTCCGCGGCCGCCACCCCTTGGTTGCGCGGCGGCGCGTCAGCCGTTCAGCGCGGCGACGAGCTGGTCGCGGCCCTGGGCACCGGTCTTGCGGAAGACGGCCTTCAGGTGGTCGTTGACGGTGTGCACGGAGAGTTCGAGTCGGCGGGCGATGTTCTTCGGGGCCGCTCCCGCGTGGAGGTGCTCGACGATCTGGCGTTCGCGGGCCGTCAGGCCGTACCAGGAGCAGAACGACGGCAGCACCTGCGCGGTCGTCGCCGCCTGGATGACGACCGCCACGTCCCCGTCGCCCAGGCGCTCGGCCTGGCAGGCGATCCACCGGCCGTAGCTCGCCGCCGGACCCAGCACCAGCACGGCGTCGGGCCGGGCGCGGGCCTGGGCGGACATCCCGGCGAAGAAGCTCGCGCCGGTCCAGGCCGGTGCGCGCAGCCGGCGCTCCAGGTGGTCCCGCCAGGCGAACGCGCCCGCCGTGGCCGCCCGGACCGCGTGGTCCGGGCCGAGCACGAGCACGCCCGGCGGCGGGCTCGGCGTGGTGGTGGTCAACGGCCCCGAGGTGACGAACCGGCGCAGGAAGGCCACCAGCGCCGGCACGATCAGCTCCGCCCTCGCCAGGTCCGCTCCGCCGAACGGCCTGGCTCCGCGCGCCCGGATCAGGCCGAGCGTCCCCCACACGCCTCGGGCGTCCCGCAGCGACACCCGCAGTTCGCCGCCGACGTCGTGGGCGCTGAACAACGGCCGCAGCGGGCTGCCCTTCGCCGCACCGACCACGACCGGTCCACGGGCGAGGTCCTCCAGCCTGAACGGTTCGTCACCGACGTAGCGGCGGTGCAGCAGCGCCTGCCCGAAGTCGGCGTCGTAGCCGTGCCAGAAGCTGAACGACGCCGGCCCGGCCCCGGCCGCCGGACCGACCCCGGCCAGGCGGAGCCCGTCGTGCGGCACCGCGCTCGCGACGACCCGCGAGACCTCCGCGCCGAGTTCTTCCCAGCTCGCACCCTGCCCGGTCGCTGCGGGCAGCTCACGCAGCAGCCGTTCCCCCGAACGGTCCACTCCGCCGAGTGTGGCCCGTCCTACCGCGAGCCGCAACGCCGTCCCCCCGTGCCGAGCGTGGACGGTGGCGCACGTCGGGCCGGACCCGGCAGCGGGGGCTCAGGACGCCGCGCGGTGGATGACGATGTCGTCGAGCCGCGTGCGGGCGTAGACGGTGACCGCGTGGCCGGCGTCGTCCTGCACGGGCAGGGAGTTGCGGACGGCCCCCTTCGTGCTGTCGGCGTCCACGTGGGCGGTGGCGCCTTCGCCGATGCCGACCTCGATGCCGCCCGAGGCGTTGGTCAGCTCCGCCCGGCCGGCGGTCATCCGGCCGATCCGGATCGGGCAGTCCGCCGCCTCGGCGACCACACCGCCGTCCGCGCGGTCGATGTCGAAGCTGCCGCCGGAACCGCTCAGGTCGACGGCGGACCGGGCGTGGCCGATCCGGATCCGCCCGGTCGACCCGGTGTACTCGACGACGCCGTCGACCTCGCCGAGCCGCAGCCCGGCCGAGCCGCCCCGCAGTTGAACGGGGCCGGCGACGTGCCCGATCGCGACCTCGCCGGCCCCGAGGTTCCCGCGCAGCGCGTCGACGTGGTCGAGCCGGACCTGCCCCGAGGCCAGGTCCAGCCGGCAGTCGCCGAGCGGGCCGGTCGCCCGCACGTCGGTCCACGCCGCGTCGAGCACCAGCCCGGAGCCGGCCGGGAGTTCGACCGTGATGACGACCGAGCCCTCCTTGGCGCCCGACTTGGTCGTCCTGATCGACAGCTCGCCGTCGGCGAACCCGACCTCGGTCTTCCCGGCCACCTTCACGTCGGACCTGTTCGCGGGGTCGACGGGCTCGACCAGCACGACCGTGTCGGACCGCTCGCCGGCGGCGATCCGGACCAGGGCACCCGCCGTGGTCACGGTGGCGGTGATCGGTTCCGGGGTGGCGAACGTGGTGCTGCTCATCGGACGTCCTTCCGTGGCGGTGTGTTGCGACCACGTTCGCCGGCGGAGCTGTCACCGGCCTGACACGCCCCGGACACCGATCACGTCCTGGGAGGCTCGTTCGTGACAGGGTGCCGCGGGGTGGCGGCGAGGGCGCGCACCAGGGTGCGGCCGAGCAGGTCGCCCGCCTCCTCGGTGGTCCGGCGTCCGGCGACGACCTCCTCGTTGGCCGCGCGGCCCAGCCCGTGGACCATCGCGTACATCCAGTCGGGTGGGAGGTCCGCGCGGAGTTCACCCCGGCCGGTGGCCTCGGTCAGCCACACCACCAGCGGCTCGCTCGCGGCCGGGTCGCGCAGCGGCGGGTCGCCGGCCGGGACCGGCGTGGTGGCCACGAAGCGGTACCGCTCGCCGACGCGCACGATCCCGTGGCCCAGGCGGCGCAGCACGTCGGCCGCCGGGGCGGGTGGTGTGGTGGCGTCCACGACGACGGCGCGCTGTTCGGCCACGACGAGGTCGGTCAGCGCCCGCAGCAGGTGATCGCGGGTCGGGAACCGCCGGTAGACGGTGGCGCGGGCCACGCCGGACTCCTCGGCGATCCGCCCCATGCCCGCCTCGGGGTCGGCGGCGAGCGTCCGGAGCGCGGCGGTGAGCACGGCGTCGCGGTTGCGGCGTGCGTCGAGTCGCAGCGGGGGTGCGGCGGTGGCGTCTTCCACCGAACAGATGATACAACGTGTCGCAATTGAGACGACATGTATCACTTGGAGGTGTGGTGTCCGAGCCGCGCGACCTGGAAGACCTCCCCTACGCCCGCCACCTCGCCGCCGCCGACGGCCCGCCGGTCCCCGGCGAGGACTACGACGTGGTGCTGTTCGAGAAGTCCGACTTCTCCGGGACGCGGGCGGGCAACGCCCGCTTCACCGAGTCCGCGTTCACCGGCGTGGTCTTCGGCGACTGCCAGTTGCGCCGCAGCCGGTTCAACGACGTGTGGGTCAACGGCTCGCAGCTGATCGACACCGACCTGGTCGGCACGCAGTGGCTGGACTCGGAGGTCGTGACCAGCGTGCTGGCCGGGACCGCCCTCTACGACTCGACGCTGACCAGGGTCTCCTTCTTCGGCTGCAAACTGGTCGGCGCGAACTTCCGCAACGCCCGGCTGCGGGACGTGTCGTTCGTGAACTGCACGCTGCGCGACGTCGACTTCGCCGAGGCGGCCCTCACCGACGTCACCTTCCCCGGCAGCACGATCACCTCGCTGTACTTCGACAACGCCAAGGCGGACGCCGTCGACTTCCGCGAAGCGTCCGAAGTGGACATCCACAGCGGGTTCGACTCGCTCAAGGGCGTGACGATCAGCGCCCTGCAGCTCATGGCGCTCGGACCGGCGTTCGCCCACGCGCTGGGCGTGGCGGTCGCCGACTGACGCCGGTTCACGTCGTCGGCGCGGGTTCCTCCGAGGTGGGCGGATCGGTGGTCACGGGGGCGGGCTCCTCCGTCGCGGGCGGCGGGTTCTCGCTCGTGGGTGCCGGATCCCCGGTCGCCGGCGGCAGGGCCTGCGTGGACGGCGGCGGAGTTTCGACCGGCGGCGGCGGGTTCTCGGTGGCGGGCGGCGGGTTCCCGGTCGTGGCCGGCGGGTTCCCGGTGGCAGGCGGCGCGGTGTAGGCCGTCGCCTGCGGGAGACCGGCCGGAGCGGCCGGGGTCTGCGTCGGCGAGCCGGCCGCGGCCGCCGCCCGGGGCTCGGGGGCGGCCGGCGGTCGGGTGCCGGCGGTCGGGCTGGACGCGGCGCGGGCCGTCGTCCCGGTCGGCGACGCCTCGGCGGTGGTGAGGCCCGCGTCGGGCAGGTTCGGGTCGGGCTTGGCCTTGCGGCCGGGCGGCGGGGTGCGGTCCTGCGCCACGGGCTGTGCCTCGATCTGCGAACCGTCCGGTGCGGACCGGTCGAACGCGGCATCGGGCAGGGCCTGGGCGACGGGCAGCGCCGGGTCGGTGTCGGGGGCCGTCGCGGCGGTGCCGGTCGCGGTCGGTTCATCGGTGGACACGGACCCGGCCACGCTCATCGCGAGCACCGCCAGAGCGGCGGCACCCACCAGCACGCGGGGCCTGAGCAGCCGCCGGCGCAGCGCCGGCTGCGGCGGCACGAACGGGATGTCGGCGACGTCCGGCCGGGTCGGCACCTCCTCCGGCACCTCCTCCGGCACCGCCGCATCGGCCAGCCCGACCACCTCACCCGGCGCGAACACGACGGCACGCGCGGGCACTGCGGACCGGGCCGCGCCACGGGCGACCACGCCCTTCGGGTCGCTGTCGACGGCGACCGGCCGCCCCAACTCCTGCGACAGCAACTGGCCGACCAGGGGGATCCGGGACGACCCGCCGACCAGCAGCACGCGGTCCACCTCGGCTTCCGCGAGGCCCGCCGAACGCACGGACGCCCGCAGCAGGGCCACGGTCTCGTCCAGCGCCGGCCGGATCATCGCCTCGAACTCGCCGCGCACCAGCCTGGTCCGGGCGTGCCCGCCGGGCAGCAGGACCGGGATGGTGACCTCGGTGTCGTCGGACAGGGCTTCCTTGGCCTCGGTGCACTCGCGGCGCAGCCGGGTCACCGCCGTCATCGCGACCGGGTCGTCGGGGGCGAGCGCGGCGAAGTCGCGGGCGAACGCGGTGCGCAGGTGGTCGAACACGGCTTCGTCGAAGTCGGCCCCGCCCAGCCGGTCCACGCCGGCGGGGTCGCCGAGCAGGTCGAACCCGCCGTCCTCGGCCTTGCGCAGCACGGCCGCGTCGAACGTGCCGCCGCCCAGGTCGTACACCGCGATGGTGGCACCGGCCTCGACGCGCTCGACGGCGCTGTAGTCGAAGGCCGCCGCCACGGGTTCCGGGAGCAGCGCCGCCCCGTCCAGCCCGGTCGCGGCCAGCGCCGAGAGCAGCAGGCCCTTCTTGTGCCCGCCCCACGCGGCCGGGTGGGTGACGGCGAGGCGGTCGGGCGCGCCGCCCTCGCGTTCGACCGCCCGGTCGACCACCCACCGGGTCAGGCGGGCGGCCAGGTCGTGCGCGGTGTGCGGCTGCCCGGACAGCAGCAGCGGGGTGCGGTCGCCGATGCGGCGCTTGAACTCCCGCGCCACCCCGCCGGGGTCCACCAGCGCGCGCCGCTCGGCGGCCTCGCCCACCAGGACGGCCGCGTCCGCGCCGATGTGCAGCACCGAGGGCACGGCGGCGGACCTGGTGCCGAGCGGCAGCACCTCGGCCGGGCCCCACTCCCCCGACTCGCGGCGGCACACCGCGGCGGCGGTGTAGGTCGTGCCCAGGTCGACACCCAAGACGTAGGACATCTGCTCGCCCCTCTACTCGTCACTGCGGTGACGCACAGTCATGCGAGCCGCCGGTGGCGCTGCGCAATCGGGCTGGCGGACCACGTTGTCCACACGGGTCATCGGTGTGCGGGCGGGCACTATTAGCCCCCGGATCCCCTAATCTGCCGATCGTGGATAACCCCTAACGGACCAGTGTCCAACCCCCAATCGGGCTAGCAGCAGCGTGGGCGCTTGTCCCGATGGCACGCCCGCCGCCGATACGTAGCGTCATCGGAACCTCCTCGACGAAAGGGTCGACCGATGACCACCAACATCAGCCTGCTCCAGTTCATCCTCAACCTGCTGGGCAGCGGCGACGCGCGGGCCGCGTTCACCGCGAACCCGCACGAGGTGCTCAAGGACAACGGGTTCGACGACCTGTGCGCCGCCGACGTCCGCGACGCCCGGCCGCTGATCGTGGACAACGTGCAGACCGCCCAGCACAACTCCTTCGACCGCGAACTGGACGGCGGCGGCAACAGCAACCACGTCCACCACGCACCGCCGCCCCCGTCGTGGCCGGCGGAGGGGTCGGCACCCGCGTCCGGTCCCGCCGCCGGCCCGGCGGCCACGCCGGCGGCGTACGGGCCGCAGGGCGGCCACCACGACGGGATGGACGGCGCGATCCGCGAGATCCACTACATCACCCAGAGCTACTCGTGGAGCGACAGCCACAACACCGTGCTGGACAACTCGGTCAACCAGAACATCTGGGCCGACGGCGACGTCCTCCAGTGGTTCGACAACGACCCGGTCGTCGCCTCGGGCGAAGGCGCGGTCGCGGCGGGCGACGACATCAGGGGCACCGTGGTCACCGGCCACCACAACGTGGCGGGCGACGACAACGAGGTCAACAACGTCGGCGAGGCCAACGCGAGCCAGGGCGGCGCGGTGTCCATCGGCGACGGCGAGGCGACCGGCGAGTACGAGGCCAACGACTACTCCACCGACGTCGACGCCCACGGCAGCGGCAACGTCGCCGTGGCCACCAACGGCAGCCACACCAACCAGATCGACTCCCACGACTGGGAGAGCAACGACTCCCACGACGTCGACAACAGCGTGGACATCGACGACTCGTACAACCACGAGACCGAGGGTTCCTACAACACCGCGACCAACACGGCCACGAACACGGCGACGAACACCGCCACCAACACGGCCACCAACACCCAGTCCAGCACAACCACGAACACCACGACCAACACCGACAACAGCGTCCACGTGGACGACTCGTTCAACGACGATCACAGCCTCGACGTGGACGACTCGTTCAACGACGACCACAGCGTGGACGACGCCTTCAACGACGACCACTCGGTCGACGTGGACGACTCGTTCAACAACACCCACACCGACATCGCGTCCCACAACGTCCTCGACGTCGACGTGGATGTGGACAACAGCATCGCGGTCGGCTGAGCCCGCCATGCCCGGCCGCGCCGCCCCGCACCGGGTCGGCGCGGCCCCTTCCCGGAAAGGAGCAGCGGTGAGCGGACGGACGCCGATCGAGGTCGTGGACCTCGCCCTGCGGGCGGTGCGCGCCCACGACCGCGAGGACCTGGCCGCGCGGCTCGCGCAGACCCGCGACCGGCTGCTGGACCCCGACGTGCGGGTGCTCGTCGTCGGCGAGTTCAAGCAGGGCAAGAGCCACCTGGTCAACGCCCTGGTCAACGCGCCGGCGTGCCCGGTGGACGACGACGTGGCCACGGCCGTGCCCACCGCCGTGCGGCACGCGGACGCCCCGCACGCGGTCCTGGTCGACCACACCGGGGCACGTGCCGCCGTGCCGGTCGAGGCGCTGGCCGAGCACGTCTCGGAAGCGGGCAACCCCGGCAACCACCGCCGGCTGCGGCACGCGGAGGTCGGCCTGCCCCGGTCCGTCCTGGCCGGCGGGCTGTGCCTGGTCGACACGCCCGGGGTCGGCGGCCTGGGCTCCGCGCACGGGGCCGCCACGATGGCCGCGCTGCCCTCCGCCGACGCCGTGCTGGTGGTGTCCGACGCGGCGCAGGAGTACACCGCCACCGAACTGGACTTCCTGCGGCACGCGGCACGGGTGTGCCCGACCGTCGTGTGCGTGCTGACCAAGATCGACCTGTACCCGGACTGGCGGCGCGTCGCCGAGCGGGACCGCGCCCACCTGGCCGCCGCCGACCTGGCCGCGGACCTGCTGCCGGTGTCGTCGGTGCTGCGCCTGCACGCCGTGCGGGCCGGTGACCAGGCGCTCAACCAGGAGTCCGGGTTCCCGGAGCTGCTGCTGCTCCTGCGCGAGCGCATCGCGGGCCGGGCGGCGGAGCTGGCCGCCGCGTCGGTCGCCCACGACGTGCGCGGGGTGGCGCACCGGCTCGCCACGGCGGTGGAGGCCGAACTGGCCGCCCACCGCGACCCCGACCGGGCCGGGGTCCTGCTCGCGGAGCTGCGCGAGGCGCGGCAGCGGGCGGACGCGCTGCGCGAGCGCTCGGCGAGGTGGCAGCAGACGCTCCACGACGGCGTGGCCGACCTGATCGCCGACGTGGAGTTCGACCTGCGCGACCGGCTGCGGCAGATCACCCGCGAGGCCGAGGCCGAGCTGGACGCCGTCGACCCGGCGCTGGTGCGGGAGCAGTTCACCGGCTGGGTGCGGCAGCGCGTCGCGGCCGAGTCGGCGGCCAACTTCGTGTGGACCCACCAGCGCGCCCGGTGGCTGGCCGGGCAGGTCGCCGAGCACTTCGCGCACGACGGCGGCGAGGTGCTGCCGGACCTGCGCGCGCACGACCCGTCCGGGCCGCTGGCGCACGCGGTCGCGCTGGAGTTCCCCGACCCGGACCGGTACGGCCTGGGCCAACGGCTGATCGTCGGGATGCGCGGCGGCTACGGCGGCACGCTCATGGTCGGCATGCTGGGCACCATCGGCGGACTCGCGCTGGTCAACCCGCTGTCGCTGGCGGCGGGCGTGCTGCTGGGCCGCAAAGTCGTCAAGGAGGAGCGCAAGCGCATGCTGGAACGGCGGCGCGGCGACGCCAAGGCGGCCGTGCGCCGGTTCGTCGACGACGTGGTCTTCCAGCTGGGCAAGGACTCCCGCGACATGCTGCGCGAGCTGCAACGCGACCTGCGCGACCACTTCACCGACCGGGCCGCCGAACTGTCCCGCTCGCTGGGCGAGTCGATCAAGTCCGCCCAGCGCGCGGTCGACGCCGACGCCGGCGAGCGCGCCGGGCGGATCACCGGGCTGACCGCCGAGCTGGGCGTGGTGGCCGACCTGGCCACCGCCGCCGACGCCCTGGCCGGACCGGTGGGGGCGCGGCGATGACCGGCACCCTGATCGGCGAGGTGCGGTCCCTGCTGCGCACCGCGATCGACGCCCACCGCGACGACCCGGCCACCGCCGCGCTGCTGCGCCGCCACCTGGACCGCCTGGACGAACCGCTGCGCGTGGCCATCTCGGGCAAGGTCAAGGCGGGCAAGTCCACCCTCCTCAACGCCTTGGTGGGCGAGGAGATCGCGCCCACCGACGCGGGCGAGTGCACCCGCGTGGTCACCTGGTACCGGCACGGCGGCACGCCGCGCGTCACCCTGCACCCGCGCGCCGGCGCACCTCGTCGGCTGCCGGTCGAGCGGGTGGACGGCGCGCTCGCCCTGGGCCTGGCCGGCATGGCCCCGGACGCCGTCGACCGGCTCACCGTGGACTGGCCGACGCGCGGCCTGTGCGACACCACGCTCATCGACACCCCCGGCATCGCGTCGGCGTCGACCGGCCTCTCCGCCGCCGCCACCCGCTTCCCGACCCCCGAGGACGAGCCGGGCGAGGCCGACGCGGTGATCTACCTGATGCGCCACCTGCACAGCGCGGACCTGCGGCTGCTGGAGTCCTTCCACGACCGCGGCGTGGCGCGGGCGACCCCCGTGCACACCATCGCCGTGCTCTCCCGCGCGGACGAGATCGGCGTCGGGCGCATCGACGCGCTGATGTCCGCCCGGCGCATCGCCCGCCGCTACCGGGCCGACCCCCGGCTGCGCGGGCTGTGCCAGACCGTCGTCCCGGTCGCCGGTCTCATCGCCCAGACCGCCCGCACGCTCCGGCACGACGAGTTCGCCGCGCTCGCCGCGCTGTCCGCCGCGCCGCGCGCGGAGGTGGAGTCGGCGATGCTCTCGGTGGACCGCTTCACCCGCGCCGGCCCCGATCACGCCCGCCTGCTGGCCCGCTTCGGGATCTTCGGGATCCGGCTGTCGCTGACCCTGATCCGGCAGGGGTTCGCCGACCCGGTCCGGCTGGCCGCCGAACTGACCCGGCGCAGCGGCCTGGACGAGCTGCGCGAGACGTTGTCGGTGCTGTTCACCGAGCGCCGCGACCTGCTCAAGGCGCGGTCGGCGCTGCTCGCGGTGGACACCGTGCTGCGCCGCGCGTCGGGCCCGGGCACCGGGCCCCTGCTGACCGCCGTCGAACGCGTGCTGGCCGACGCCCACGAACTGGCCGAGCTGCGCACGATCGGCGTCCTGCGGTCCGGTGCCGTGCGGCTGCCGCCGGGCGCGGGCGAGGAAGCGGAACGCCTGCTGGGCGGCACGGGCGCCCGGACGTGGTCCCGCCTCGCCGTGCCCGCCGACACCGATCGGCGGGCACGGCGCACGGCGGCGTGGTCGGCGTTGGAGCGGTGGCAGCGCTGGGCCGAGAGCCCGCTGTCGAGCCGGGCGTTCGTGGACGTGGCACGGGTCGTCGTGCGCAGTTGCGAGGGCATCGTGGACCGGCTGGACGAGCAGCCCCTGCCCGCCGGCGGGCCCGTTCCGGCCGGATGGCGCAATTCGGGTGCGGGTGGTTCGCGCGGTGGTGTGTGATCTGGGGCATGGCGATCGTGTTGGGCAAGCCGGGAGTCGACCTGAGCGAGGCCGTGGGCGTGCTGCGGGCGTGGCAGTCCGACGGGACCGCGATGCAGCTGCACCCGGGAGACGTGGGCTGGTTCTGGCGGTTCGGTGCGGAGGCGACGGCGGCGGCCGTCCGGACGTGGAGCCGGGACGGCCGGATCCTCGCCGTCGGGCTGCTGGACTGCCCCGACCTGCTGCGGATGACGACCGCGCCGGACGTGCGGCAGGACGAGGAGCTCAACCGCCGGCTGGTCGAGGACCTGACCGGGCCGGAGCGCGGTGTGCTGCCGGCCGGCCGGGTGAACGTCGAAGCGCCGAAGGACGCGCTCGTGCAGGACCTGCTGGCCGAAGCGGGCTGGGACGTCGACGAGCCGTGGACGCCGCTGCGCCGCGACCTGGCCGAGCCGGTGGAGGACCCGGGCGTGCGGATCGAGGTGGCCGGGCCGGAGCTGGCGCACGTGCGGACCGCCGTGCACCGGGCGTCGTTCGACGGGTCGACGTTCAGCGACCGCGATCGGCACGCGATGGCCGGCGGCCTGCAGTACGCCGACGCCCGGTGCCTGATCGCGTACGACGACGGGGGCGCGGCGGTGGCGGCGGTGACCGTGTGGTCGGCCGGTTCGGGCAGGCCGGGCCTGCTGGAGCCGATGGGCGTGCACCGCGACCACCGAGGTCGCGGTTACGGCAAGGCGATCACCGTGGCGGCCGCCGCGGCGCTGCGGGAGCTGGGTTCGTCGACCGCGCTGGTCTGCACCCCGAGTTCCAACGTCGGCGCGGTCGCCACCTACAAGTCGGCCGGCTTCCACCCGCTCCCCGAGGTCCGCGACCGGTACCGGGCCGCTCGGTGATCGGTTCGGCGCGAAGCCCTTGAGCCAGGCGAAGGTGCGTGCCGGACAGGTCCGGCAGACCGACCGCCGGCGATCCGGGGCGTCACGTTGTCGTCCCGCCCCAACGGTTGTCCCGCGCCGACAAGCGGATCCTCAGCTGTGCCACCAGGTCTGCGCGGTTGCCCGCGCCCAGGCGGCGGCGGATGCGGGCGATGTGGTGCTCGACGGTCTTGGCCGAGATGAACAGCCGCTCGCCGATCTGCTTGTGCGTCAAGCCCGCCACCACGAGTTCGGCCACCTCGACCTCGCGGTCGCTGAGGTCCGGACCGGTCCGGGCGGCCGCCTGCCCGGCGGGCGCGTCGCCGTCGTGGTCGTGCCCCCGGTCTTGGTCGCGCAGGGAACGCGCGCAGGTCAGCAGCGCGCTCATCGCCCGGCGGTCCGGGGTGCGGATCGCGGCCTGCCCGGCCAACCGGGCCGCGTCCCACACCAGCCCGGCCTCGCGCAACGCCAGCGCCGCGTGCCGCACCGCCCGCACGTCGACCTCCCCGCCCAGGAGGCGCAGCCAGCAGCGGATCGCCTCGGCGCACGCCCCCGCGAGCGCCCCGGTGTGCACCACCGCGTCGACGATCGAGGCGTGGTGCAACGCCTTCGCGGGCGATTCCGCCGCGATGGCCGCCTGCACGGCGTACCAGTGCAGCGGCACCGACCACAGCGGCGGCGTGCCCAGGCGGGCCAGCAGCGCCTCGGCCTCGGCCATGTGCGGTTCGAGCCACCCGTCCTTGCCCAGCCGCGCGGCGGCCACGGCGATCTCCCCGACCGGCTGGAGCACGTACAGGTCGACGGGGTGGCGCATGACCGCGTCCCGCGCCCGTGGCCAGGCGTTCTCCAGGTCGGCGTGCTCGCCCAGCCGGCGGGCGATCCCGACCTCGATGGCCGCGGCGAACAGCTCGTCGCGCGGGTCCTCCGCGCGGTGGCCCCCGGTGGCGTCCCGCAGCCCGTCCGCCGCGCGCGCGAAATCCCCGGCGGCCAGCGCCACCCACGCCCGCAGCAGCCGGTGGCGGACCAGGTCGGCACCGCCGTGGCGGGCGTGGTCGAGCACCGTCGTGGCCACGTCCGGCTCGCCCAGGTGCACGGCGACCAGGGCGGCCAGCGCGGCGGGCGTGTCCGGCAGCAGGCCGCCGTGCCCGGTTCGTCCGACCAGCGCTTCGGCGCGCAGCAACTGCGACAGGGCGGCCACCGGCGAACCCACGACGGACTCGATCACGCCGTGCGCGGTGAGCGAGCGGACGGTGCCGGTGATCGTGGGGCGCGCGTCCTCGGTGTCGGCCACCAGCCGCGTCGCCTCGGCCAGCCGGCCCACCCCGACCAGCGGCGGCACGGCGCTGGTCGACGGCCGCGCCCACTGGTAGAGCGAGGCGCTCTCCGCGAGCATCCCCCGGTGGGCCAACGCGGTCGCGGCGACGGTCGCGGCCAGCGCCCGCGCCTGCCCGTCCGGGCTGCCGAGCACGTCCTCGGCCAGCCGCAGCGCGGTGTCCAGGTCGCCGGACAGGGCCGCGGCCTCGGCCCGGCGCGCGCCCAGCCGCGCGGGCGGTGCCCCGGCGCTCACCGCGGCGGCGTAGTACTCGCCGGCCTCCCTCGGGTCGCTGGCCAGCAGTTCGTCGGCGGCGGCCTCCAGCACGCCCGCCGCCCGCGCGCCCCGGGCACCGGCGTCCACCAGCAGCGGCGCGGTGGCCACGGCGGACTCGCCCCGGTCGAGCAGCGCCAGGACGACCCGGGCCCGCACCGCCCGCAGGCGCACTTCCGGCACGTGCCGCCGGATCGCCGCGCCGACCAGGGCCACCATCGTCCCCGAAGCGGTGAGCAGCCCGGTCGACCAGGTGCCCTCCGCCGCCGACTCGACCTCGGCGCGGTCCACCCGCAGCACGGGGCCCAGGGTGTCCACCTCGACCGGGCACCCCAGCGCGGCCGCGAGCAGCACGTCCCGCACCGCCGCCGGCGCCCGGTCGAACTCGTGCACCGCCCGGTCGGCCGCGTGCGCCGGCACCGGCCGACCGGCCAGCTCGGCCTCGGCCACCGGCACGACCAGCGCCGGGAGGCCCCCGGACTGCGCCCACACGCGGTCCACCAGGTCGTCCGGCGGCTCGCCCGCCACCAGCGCGCCGACCCGCAGCGCCACGGCGGCGCGGTCGAGCGGCTCCAGCACGACCGGCGGCTGCGTCCACGGCAGTGACCGGGCCGCCGGCCACGGCCGGTGCGCGACCACGAGCCGCGTGCCGTCGTCGGCTTGGCGGACCAGCCGCGCCCACTCGTGCTCCGGCAGTTCGTGCGCGTCGTCGACCAGCAGGACCTCGCGCCCGCCCGACCCGGCCGTCTCGAAGATCACCGACAAGGCGGACAGCAGGGCGGTCTTCCCGAAGCCCCCCGGCCCGGAGACGGCCACGACCCGCACGCGGTGGGGATCCGCCGTCACCTCGTCGCACAGCCGCTCGGCGGCCGAACAGCCCGCGAACACGTCTCGGGTGGTGCCTGGAAGCGAGGTGGAACCGGCTGCGCCCATCGTTCTCCCCAACCCGGTGAGCAGGGTCAATCAACCCGCGTATCGGATTACCGGGGTGCCGCGTTAATTCGCCGGTGGAAAATTCCGGGATCGGCACCGCGCGTCACCGATCATTCACAGGGTGGTTCCCGGAAAGAACTCGAAAGTATTTTGCGAATCAGCGAAACGTGCCCACCTCCCTTGAGGTCCGGTCGACCCGCCCGGTGGCGTTCGGCCGGTCAGGTGCGGTCGTGGAGGGTGATCCGGTAGCCGTCGGGGTCGGCGAAGGTGAAGGTCCGCCCGAACGGGCCGTCGACCGGCGCGGAGACGATGGCGTGCCCGTCGGCGACCAGGGCGTCGTGGATGGCCTGGACGTCGGTGGCGTGCAGCCAGATCGCGGCCCCGATGCCGGGCTGGGCGACGGATGCCAGATCGGTGCCGGGAACGACGTCGCGCAGGGCGAACGCGATCGGCCTGGTCTCGAAGACGACGGCGTGCGGGGGTCCGGCCGGCGAGCGGACCAGGCCGAGGTACCGCTCGTAGAACGCCTGCGAGGCGTCGAGGTCGCGCGCTTGCAGCGAGATGAAGTCGGGTCCGGTGGCGGGCATGACGGTGCTCCTCTCCTCGTGTCAGCTTTCTGACACGCCCCAACCTATGTCAGAATGCTGACATGAGTCAAGACGGTGCCGGCGTCGACCTGGAGACGTCACTGGGCTACCTGCTGAAAGAGGCGTCGAGCGCGCTGCGCGCGGCCATGGAGGAGGTCCTGCGGCCACTGGGGATGAGCGTGACGCACTACTCCTGCCTCGAACTGCTGGCTCAGCGACCGGGCTTGTCGAACTCCGAACTCGCCCGGGGCGCGTTCGTGACCCGGCAGACGATGAACGTGCTGCTCCAAGCCCTGGAACGGGACGGCTACGTGACCAGGCCGGCGGCGGCCCCGGTCGGGAAGGTCCTGCCCACGCGGCTCACGCCGCGCGGCAGGCGGAGCCTGGAGAAGGCGACCGCGGCCGTCCGGTCCGTCGAGGTCAGGATGCTGGCCGGGATGACCGGTGCCGAGCAGGCGGAGGCGTTCCGGGTCCTGCGCGGCATGGTCCGCGCCCTGCGCGGTGGCGACGCGTAGCCACGGGCCGATCCGATCGCCGCCCGGCCGGGCGGCGATCGGACGGCTCCGTCAGGCGGGTTCGACGGGCAGCCACAGCTCGCAGGTCGCGGTGCTGAAATCGGCGGCGCGCTCCAGGACCGCGACGATCGAGGGGCCCGGCCGCAGCCGCCACGGGTTGGACGGGAACCACTCGGTCGCGGTCGTCGCCCAGGTGTTCTGGAGGGTCTCCGGGTGGGGGCCGCTGGTGTGGAAGACCGCCCACCTGCCGGCCGGCACCTCGATGGCGTCGAGGTCGTCCGGGGCGGTCGTGTCCCGCGTGACCGCGACCCCGTGCAGGTAGGTCAGCTCGCTGCCCTCGGTGCCGTCCGGGTCCACGTCGTCGCAGACCTGGAGCAGGCCCGCCGGTTCGGCGTCGCCGAGGCCCTTCAGCCTGGCGTGCGCCTCCGGCGGCAGCGCGGCGACGTGCCGCTGGATGTGCGGGTTGACGCCGCGGTGGATCAGCGGGACCCGGGCCGCGTGCCCGACCAGCCGGAACGCGGGTCGGTCGACGATTCGGGTGTCCATGGGTGTGCTCCCTTCGACGGTCAGGCGGAACCTGACCTGCGGTTGTGTCCGAAGGGGGCCTCCGTCGCGGCGCACGTCACCGGGACCGGCGCCGTGCACGGCCCGGAACGCGCGGCCGAACGCCTCGGTCGAGCCGTAGCCGTACCGGACCGCGATGCCCAGCAGGTCGTCACGGCCCCGCACGACGTCGGCGGCGGCCACGGTCATCCGCCGCCGGCGCACGTACTCCGACAGCGTCATCCCCGCCAGCGACGAGAACATCCGCCGCAGGTGGTACCCGGTCGTGCCGACCGCCCGTGCCAACCCGTCGACGTCGAGTTCCTCGCCGAGGCGCTCCTCGACCAGGTCGACCAGCCGGTTCAGTGCCGCGATCATCAGGCCCCCTTTCGACCTCAACCCTGACGGAAAGCACCCCGCCCGCACCCGACCGCCGCGAACCGGTCCGATCATCCGCCCGCAGGGCCGTGGCCGAGCCGCGCGGTCCCGGTCCGGCCACGAACAGTCGTCACGGGCAGTGACGCCGCGCGTCCCACGTAAGCTGTGCGCTTCCGACGAGTGGGTCGTGCAGCTAAGGAGCCGGGCAGGTGCGGGCAGCGACACGGACGAGCCGGTTCGGGCTCCTGTTCACGTCGCTGTCGATGCTGCTCGGAATCGCCGCCGGCATCGCGACGGGCACCGCCGTCGGCTACCCCGGAACGTACCCGGCGGCGTCGGGCGGCTGGTCGGCCACGTCCACCCCGTCGATGCACGACGACCGCCACGACTGGCTGCGGGTGTCGCTCGTGGTCCGGCACGCGCCGGCCGAGACGCAGTCGGACACCTGGTGGGCCGAGTGCCCGCGGGCGGACGGCGGCCCTCCTCGACAGCGGCGCTTCCACCTCGGCGGCCCGGCCGGTGCGGCGACCACCGCCACCGCGTCGGTCCCCTGGTCGAGTCGGGCTCCCCCTTCGGCGTGATCCGGTGCCCGCGCGCGTGAACCGCGCCGCCCATCGCGCCGGGAACCCGACCGCCACCCCGACGTCAGTCGACGGGTGACGGCGGCGTTCCGGCGCGCCCACGCCTTTCGAGGGACCCCATCCATGTCTGTTGTCGTTCTGGTGTTGATGATCGCCGCCCTCGTCGTCGCGATCGGTTTGCAGGTGGCGATGCTGGTCAAGGACAAGCCGTTCTACGGCGTGATCAGCCTCTGCCTCATGACCGGCCCGGGAGCGTTGCTGGGCCTGATCTACGCGGCCCTGTCCTAGGACCCCGACCACCGTCGCCCCACCGGACGGCCGCCCCGCGGGAGTCGAACCCCGCGGGGCGGCCGTCCGATGCGACCGTCAGGCCCGCGACGCGGGCCCGGGGACGACGAGGAAGGTGAAGTCCTCGCGGACCTTCGCGTCGACGGCCACCGGCAGCCGGACGCGCCCGGAGTCGACCATGGCCCGCACGGCGGACCGGCTCACGCCGAACCCGGCGGTGAGCAGCTTGCCGACCCGGACCGGCGCCGGGAGTTCGAAGCGGACCACGACCTCCAGCGGCATCGGGTCGCCGTGCTCCGGCTGGTAGAACGGCAGGTCGGTGTCCAGCTCCCAGGTGCCGCTCCAGTCCAGCCGGTACCCGGACCGGCCGGCCAGGGCCGCGTCGGTGACCAGGTGCCGCACCAGGGACGCGTCGTTGGCCTCGAACCGCACCAGCAGCCCGTGGTCGAGCGCCTGCACGTGGATGCGCTCGTGGACGGGGATCTTCGCCGTGCGCCCGCACAGCTCGCAGCAGATCAGCATCCAGACGTCGAGCAGCTTGCCGTTCGCGTTCACCCGGAACTTGCCGGTGGGCCGGTGGCGCGCGGACCGGCACGACACGCACGGCTTGACGACGGCGGGCAGGCCCAGCTCCCGGACCACCCACAGCGCTTTGCGGTCCGCGCCGGTCGGGTCGATGCCGGTGCGGCTGCCGCCGACGGGCACGGGGGTACCTCGGAAGTGATTCATGGTTCGGACGAACTCCAGGACGTGCGAGGGGGCCGGCGCGTTTTCGCGCACCCTGAACCGCCCCCTGGAGACAGTGGCGTTCGGCGGGCGCGCGGAACTCGGGCGCCGGCCGGCACGACGTCGGACTTCACGTCGTGTGACGGAAACCCGCACCGATCACCGGGCGCGGGTTTCGAACGGCACGTCGGGAAAGGGACGGGGAGTAGCTCGAACCCGTCGTCCCGCACGTGCGCCACTGGTTGCTAGATGTCCATGTCCGCCATGATGTTCACCCGACGTGCGGTCGGGCAACGCAATTTCCGCGACCGCCGCCGCTACCGCCGCCCCGGACGGCCGGCGCTCACCGCAGGTGGGCCAGGACGTTGACGACCGTGCCGCCGGGGTCCTCGACGAAGAAGCGGCGCACGCCCCACGGCTCGTCCCGGATCGGGTAGACCACGCGCAGGCCCTGTTCGAGCGCGGCGGCGTGCGCGGCGTCGACGGCCGCCGGGTCGCCGAGGTCGAGGCCGAAGCTCGGCGCGGGGTCCTCCGCGCCGTCCGGCAGGACGAGCACCTGCGCGGACGGGTTGACCGGCGAGGCCAACCCCAGCACGGGGTCCCGCATGACGACCTCCATCCCGAGCACCTCGGTGTAGAAAGCCTGCGACGCGGCCGGATCCGCGCCACCGGCGTACGCCACGATCCTCGTCACGGACACTGCGACCGCCTCCTCGTTTCGGTGTGCTCGCCCCACCCTGTCGGGCCACCGGCCCGGTGTCTTGGACGAATGCGAAACGCCCTACCGCGGCAGCGGCACGTGGTTGAGCTGCCCGCCCCGGCCACGCAGGTACCCGGTCGGCGAGAGCCCGCTGTGGGCGTGGAACTCGCGGACGAGGTGCGCCTGGTCGTAGTAGCCGCGCTCGACGGCGAACGCCGGCCACCCGAGCCGGCCCGCCCCGTCGATGCCGGCGAGGACCGAGCGGAAGCGCTGCAGGCGCTGGTAGCTCTTGGGGCTGAGCCCGACCTCGCTGCGGAACACCTGCTGCACGCGGCGGGTGGTGACGCCGAGCCGGTCGGCGAGTCCGCCGACGCCGGGGTGCTCCGGGTTGCGGGCCAGCCACGTCGTCGCGGCGGCGATCAACGGGTGCGCGGCCTGCTCCGAGCCCGTCAAACGCTCGCGCAGCACCGCTTCGAGCACCCGCAGCCTGCTCGCGGCGTCCGGGGCGTCGAGCATCCGCTCGCGGGCCCGCGCCGCGCCGACGCCCCACAGGTCCTCCAGCGCGACGTGGCTGTCGGCCAGCTCGCACAGCGGCACGTCGAGCAGGGCGCGCGCCCGGCCGGGCCGGAACACCACGCCGACGACGTGCGCGCGGGGGCTGGGGTCCAGCAGGTAGGCGTGCCGGTACGGCCCGGCCGCCAGCACGCCGGGGAGGCGTCGGCCGCTGCCGTCCCCGGCGGGCATCCGGAAGTCGTCCGAGGACAGGTTGACCACGAGTTCGACCGTGCCGGTCGGCAGCCGCAGTTCCGGGCCCCGTCCCGGGCCCGTGGACTCGTGCAGCCAGAGCAGGGCCACGTGCTCGCCCACCGGCCCGCCGGGCACCACTGAAGTGAACATCGTGCTCGGCACGATACCGTCCGCGAGGTCCGGGCGGGTCGCGCCGGAGCGCGTTCCCGCTGGTCGGCCTGGGTGCACCCGGTGGCGGACCGCCGGGTTCGACCCGATCGGGTGATGTCCGGCGCGGCTCAGATCCGCGCGCGGGGGCCCAGGCTGCGGTACGGCACGGCCAGCCGCCCCGCCAGGTCGTCGACGAGGGCGTGCAGGCGGTCCGCCGAGGCGTGCCGGTGGGGGTCGTGCCGGCCGGTGACCACGCGGTCGAGCAGGCGCTCGACGGTGTCGAGGTCCCCGGTGTCCTCCAGCGCGGGCCTGATCCGCCGCAGCAGGTCGCCCAGCAGGTCGGTGGCCGGCACCCGCCGGCCCGCCACGGGGTCGACACCGGTCCCGTGGATGCCGTAGCGGGCCGCCGACCACAGGGCCGCGGCGGCGGTGTGGCCGTCGAGGTCGGCGGCGGTCCGGCCGAGGTCGAGGTCCGCCAGGGCCGTCCGGACCAGCCCGCGCACGAGGCCGGCCTGCAGCAGCGCGCCGTGCAGGCTGGGCGAGACGTCGGCGGCGCGCACCTCGACCGTGGGGTACCGGGGCGAGGGGCGGGCCAGCCAGAACGTCGTGCGGGCGTCGACCAGCACCCCGCAGTCCACCAGCCGGTCTACGTGCCGGCGGTGGCCCGCGTGGTCGCCGAAGCGCGGCGGGATCCCGCCGCCGGGCAGCCGGGCCTGCTCGACCATCCGCCAGCTCGCGTGCCCGGTGTCCCGGCCGTGGTGGAAGCGCGAGTTCGCGGACAGCGCCAGCAGCGTCGGCAGCCACGGCCGCAGGTGGTCCACGACGGCCGCCGCGTGGTCGGCGTCCGGCACCCCGACGTGGACGTGGCACCCGCAGGTCTCGTAGTCGGCGATCACGCCGCGATAGGTCCGGGCGAACGCGCGGTACCGGTCTCCGCCGGACAACTGCGGCAGCCCGCCGCGCAGGACCGGCGTCCCGACCCCCACCGCCCGCAGCCCCAGCCCGCGCGCCGCCCCGTCCAGCGCGGCCCGGTTGGCCAGCAGCGACCCGGCGACCTCGGTCATCGTGGTGAGCACCGGGGTCACCGCCTCGATCTGCGAGCGGTGCAGCTCCGGCTTGAACGGCCCGGCCGCCGAGCCGTCCGAGCCCAGCGCGGCCAGCACGTCCGGCGCGCGCGGCACCGGCCGGCCCGATTCGGCGGAGAGGATCAGGAACTCCTCCTCGACTCCCACGGTCGTTCCCGCCCCACCGGTCATGGCGTCCTCCTTGGTGAGCGAGCCGGCCGCCGCCGGGACCGGCGGTGTCCGGCGCGGTTCGAGCGTGACGCCAACCCGGCGGGCCCGCAGCTCGTCCGGCAGCGGACCGGGGCGGCCCGGTCACCGTGCGTCACGGCGTGGCCGTCTCCGCTGGTCGGCCCCGCCCCGACCGGTGCGTGATAGGTTCGCTCGCCCCTCTCCCCCGATCCCCCGCTGGAACGCGATGTTCGACGCTGATGAGCTGCCGGTCTTCGTCCCGCCCCGGTTCGCGGAGGAGGACGCCGGCGACGACGCCGAGCGCCCGCCGCTGCGGGGCCGCACCGCACCGCCGCCCGGCCTGCACCGGCCCGATTGGGCCGCGCTGGAGGACGCCTACGGCACCGCCGACCTCACGCCGTGCTTCATCGAGGCGCTGACCAGCGACGACCCGGGTGACCGGGCGTTCGGCGCCTACGGCCTGTACTCGGCGACCACCCACCAGGGGTCGGTCTACAGCGCGTCCCGCGCCGCGATCCCGTTCCTGGCCGACCTGGTCCGGCGGGACAACGCCGACGCCCTGGTCTTCCTGGCCCGGATCGCGGTCGGCGAAACGCACTTCGTCACCCGCCCGGACGACGTCGAGCGCGCGACGAGCGAGTACGCGCCGGACGTCGCCGCGCACGCCGAGGACGTAGACGCCGCGTGGACCCGCACCGGCGACCAGGAGGCACTGCGCCTGCTGGTGCTGCTCGGCCGGGAGCCGTCCGGCGGGCTGCCCGCGCCGGGCGACCCCGCCGACGCCGCGACGGCCGGGATCTGCCTGGCCCACGCTTTCCTGGCCGCCCGGGACAACCGCGTCACCCCGGGATCCGCGCCGCGTTGCGGGCCGCGCACCGACCACCTGCCCGCCGTGCGGGAACTGGCCGCGACCAGCCCCTCGCTGCACGTCCGGGCCGCCGCGGCGGCGTGCGTGGTCTACTCCGGCTTCGCCGACCCGGAGTCCCTGGCGCTGCTGCACCACCTCGCCCAGGGCGAGTACCCGGTGCTCGACGCGTGGACCGGCGACCTCGCCGACCTGGCCGACGCGGCGTGGCTGTTCGGCGCGGACGACCGCGCCCTGCTGACCGCGCCGCCGGACAGCAGGCCGAACGCGCACTCCCGGCTGCTGGAGCTGATGAAGCGGCAGTTCCGCCCGAGCGGCGACGCGTACCGGCCGCTGTCGCCCGACGAGCTGACCCCGGCCCAGCGCGGCACGCTGGAGACGGCGCTGCGCTGCGCGCCCGGGACGATCACCGGCCCCGACACCGCCTACCTGTGGATCGACGTGCCCGGCACGGTCGCCGCCGCGCACCGCCTGCTCGGCGCGGCCGAGGGCGAACTGGGGCGCCGCACCTCGCTCGGGCCGCTGTGGTTCGTGCTGGAGGACCGGCTGCTGGCCGCCGGCGACACCGCGACCGCGCTCGCCGCGCTGGCCGAGGTCGACGCCTGGGCCGCGCTCGGCGAGGTGTTCGCCGCACCGCCGGACCGGGCCGCCGAATCGCTCTCCCTGACCGCGAGGAACCCGGCGGGCGACGAGGCCGCGGTCCTGGCGCTGTGCTCGGCGTTCGCCACCGCGCTGGGCGACCGGCGCTACCGCGACCGGGTCGAGGCGTTCCTGGACCACTGGCTCCCCCTGGTCGCCGAACTCGACGGCTACGACCTCGCGTCCGGCACCCCCGGCCGGCGCATCGGCACCGCCCTGGCCGCGCTCGCCCGCGCCGGTGCCCTGCCCACCCGGCACCACCCGCTGATCAGGCCGTTCCACCGCTACCCGGAGTTCTCCACGGTCCCGCTGCCGCTGCTGCGCGAACTCGCCGACGTGCTGCCGCCGCAGGTCCGGGCCGACCGGTTGGCCGAGTGGGCGCGGCCGTCCTGACCAGTGCCGGGGCTAGGCTGTCCGCCGTGGACACGGATGTGGTCGTCGCCCTGTTCGAGGAGGCGATCGAGCGGGCGGCCGGTGGTGAGCACGACGCGGTGGTCTCCTGGACCTCCCCCGAGGGCCCCTGGGTCCAGGTCCGCTGGGACGTGGTCAACCTCGCCTACCCGCACCGGCGGCCACCCGACGAGGTGCTGGCCGACGTGCCGCTGCCCGAGTACGTGGAACTCCAGGACTGGGCGGCCGACTCCCACGTGAGCTTCGAGCACGGCGCGCACGACACCGCCGTGCTCGCCGACTTCGTGGTGGCGTGCGGCCGACGCCTCTGGCCGTCCGCCTGACCGACCCGCACCCGCCACACTGTCCACAAAGGACGTTCCGGCGGGTACCCCTGCGGGGGTAGCCGGAAGTAGCCCGAGGACCGGCGACCGGAGCCCGGCCGGCCGCTAGCGTGGACCGGTGCGATCCCAGCCGATCCTGGTGGACGTGTTGCTCGCCGCGGTGTTCACGATTCTCACCGCCGCCACCCTCCTGTCGTACAACGCGCCCAGCCTGCCGACCCTGGTCGTCGGCGCGCTCATGGCCGCACCCATCGCCTTCAGGCAACGCGCGCCCATCGCCACGATGTGCGTGATCCTCGGCGCGATGCTCGTGTACGTGCTGTTCAGCGACGACCTGTTCCTCAACGCCGGCGTGGGCATGCTGGTGGCCATGTTCACCGTGGCGATGCTGCGTCCGCGCTGGGCGGCGGCCGTGATGTTCACCGCGGCCACCCTGGTGACCCTGACGGTGTACTTCCAGCTGTCGCCGGCGTTCGTGTGGTCGGACGTCGTGTACTCCGACGCGCTCCTGGTCGGCGTGTGGGCCCTCGGCGAGAGCACCCGGCGGTGGGGCGACCGCGTCGAACGGCTGGCCGAACGCGCCGCGCAGGCCGCAGCCGACGAACGGATGCGGATCGCGCGCGAGCTGCACGACGTCGTGGCCCATCACATGTCGGTGGTGTCGCTACAAGCCGGCGTGGCGCAGTACGTGCTGGACAACGATCTCGACACCGCGCGCAAGGCCATCACCACCGTCGGCGACGCCAGCCGTGAAGCGCTCACCGAGATGCGGCGGCTGCTCGACGTGCTGCGCATCGACGGCCACGGCGAACTCGGCCCCCAGCCCGGCCTCGCCGACCTCGACGGCCTGGTGGAACGCACCCGGCGGGCGGGCGTGCCGGTCGCCGTCGAGATCCGGGGCGAGGAGCGCCCGCTGCCACCCGGGCCGGACCTGTGCGCCTACCGGGTGGCCCAGGAGGCGCTGACCAACGTCCTCAAGCACGCCGGACCGGCCACCGCCCGGGTCCGCCTCGACTACGCCCACCACACCCTGGGCCTGGAGGTCGTGAACACCGGCCGGCAGCCGCCGCCGCAGCCCGGCCACACCCCGCACGGCCTCCAGAACATGCGGGAACGCGCCGAGCTGTACGGCGGGACCGTCGACGCGGGCCCCGTCGACGGCGGTTTCCGGGTCGCGCTGCGGCTGCCCACGGGGCGTGACCGATGACCACACGCGTGCTCATCGCCGACGACCAGCCGCTGATCCGCGCGGGCCTGGTCGCCCTGTTCAGCGCCGTGCCCGGGTTCACCGTCGTGGGCGAGGCGGCCAACGGAGAGGAAGCGGTGGCGATGGCCGCCGAGACCCGCCCGGACGTGATCATGATGGACATCCGGATGCCGGTGGCCGACGGCATCACCGCCACCCGCCGCATCCTCGAACGCCCGGCCGACCCGGTGCCGAGGGTCATCGTGCTCACCACGTTCGACCTGCCCGAGTACGTCTACACGGCGCTGGGCGAGGGCGCGTCGGGCTTCCTGCTCAAGGAGACCCCGCCCGACCGGATCATCTCCGCGGTGCGCGCCATCGCCGCCGGCGACATCCTGCTGGCCCCCGCCATCACCCGCCGGCTGGTCGACACCTACGCCGAGCGGCACCGCGCCACCTCCGCCACGCCGTCCCGGCTGGCGGAGCTGACCGCCCGCGAGACGGAGGTGCTGCGGCTGGTCGCGCACGGGCTGACCAACCAGGACATCGCCGGCCGGCTGTTCCTCAGCGAGGCCACGGTGAAGACCCACGTCAAGCGCCTGATGTCCAAGCTGCACCTCAACAGCCGCGCCCAGGCCGTCGTCGCGGCCTACGAATCGGGCCTGGTGACGCCGCGCGGCGACCGGGACGGGTGACCGACGGGGTCAGGTGGTCTCGAAGTTGGCCATCATGCCCATGTCCTCGTGCTCGGCGTTGTGGCAGTGGAACATGTACCGGCCCCGGTAGCCGTCGAACCGGGTGATCACCTCGACCGCCTCGCCGGGGCGCAGGTCGACGGTGTCCTTGCGGCCGACGTCGTGCGGGCCCGGTTCGCGGCCACCCCGGGAGAGCACCTGGAAGTGCACCAGGTGCAGGTGGACCGGGTGGTGCAGGTCGACCACGAACCGCCAGATCTCGACGTCCCCCAGCCGGGGCCGCACGTCGATCCGGGACGGCGAGTACGGCACGCCGCCGATGGTCCAGCCGTGCCGGCCGCCGACCATCCCGCCCCGGAACGAGAAGTCCCGGGTCACGCTCGCCTGCGCGCGGTGCAGGGGCTCGACGTCGGCCAGCCGGTCCGGGACGTGGCTGTCGTCGGCCTCCCGGCGGACCACGCGCAGCCGCATCACCAGCGCGGTGCGGCCGGTGCCCAGGCGGTTGACCAGGGTCACCTCGGTGCCGACCGGGTAGCGGCCGAAGTCGACCACCACGTCGTAGCGCTCGGCGGGGGCGATCGGCACGTGGTCGTGCACCCGGGGCGCGTCGAGCAGGCCCTGGTCCGAGCCGATCTGGGTGAACGCGCCGCCACCGGGCGGCGGCGGGTCGAGCGCCAGGTCGTAGCGGCGGGCGTTGGAGCCGTTGAGCAGGCGCAGCCGGTACCTGGTCGCGGACACCTCGGCGACCGGCCACGGCGCGCCGTTCACCAGGATCACGTCGCCGAACACGCCCGCGACGTAGGGCGGCTCGACGCCGGGCACGGTGGACAGCGTCCGGTCCAGCGACGGGTAGCGCATCGAGCCGTCCGCGGCGAAGGCCCGGTCGGCGATCATCAGCGGCAGTTCGCGGTCGCCGCGCGGCAGCGGCAGGGCGTCCTCCTCGTCGTCGCGGACCAGGTGGAAGCCCGCCAGGCCCCGGTAGACGGCCGGTCCGGTGAAGTCCATCCGGTGGTCGTGGTACCAGAGCGTGGACGCCTTCTGCCGCAACGGGTACACGTAGTCGCGTTCACCGTTCGAGACGATCGCGGCCGGGTCGTGCATGGTCACGTCGTGCGCGTGCGCCGAGCCGGTGACCGGGAGCACCAGGTCGGTGGCGTAGCCGTCGGACTCCGGCGGGGTGCGCCCGCCGTGCAGGTGGACCACGGTCGGCACCGGGAGTTCGTTGCGGTGCCGGACGATCGTCGTGCGGCCGGAGCGGGACTCGATGGTCGGCCCGGGGAAGGTCCCCTGGTAGCCCCAGATCGGCGTGCGCACGCCCGGCAGGATCTCGGCGGTGGCCTCGCGCTGCACGATCCGGTACCGGTCGGCGTCCGCGTCCCGCGCGACCGGCGCGAGCACCGCCGGGATCGGCAGCGGCACCTGGAACGGCTCGGGCAGCGGCAGTTCGCTGAAGAGCAGCTCCCCGGTCGCCCCGGCGGACCCGAACAGGCGCGGCCCGACCAGCCCGGCGGCCAGCAGCACGCCGGCCCCGCCGGACAGGCCGAGGAACCGACGCCGGGACAGCCCGCTCACCGCCGGCCCCCGGTCCGCCAGATCGACACCGCCGCGATCGAGGCCAGCGCGCCCAGCGCGACGCCCAGCGGGACGTGCACGCCCAGCGCCCCGGCCAGCCCGGCGACGTACTGCCCGGTCTCGCCGAGCACCAGCAGCACGCTCACCCAGAACGGCCACCGCGCGCCGCCGCGCCGCCAGAGCAGCGCCGTCGGCACCAGTTGCGCCAACCCGAGGTAGGACACCACGTCCGCGCCGACCGCGTGCAGCGCCAACATGTCGTAGTCGCCGGTCAGGTAGCTGCCGGCGAACACCGGCTGGCCGAAGACCGCGACGGCGTGCACGGTGACGAACCCGCGCACCACGCCCTCCAGCACCCGCCCCGGCACCCGCGACCGCACCTCGCCGGCCTCGATGGTTCCCGCCATCACACGCCTTCCCCCACCACCGCCCGCCCACCGTCCGGCAGGCCGTCGGTGATCAACGCTAGGAGCGGCGACCTATACTGTCCAAGACCTGATTCGGCATGAACTCATGACGTCGAGGCTATGAAAGATGGACCTGCTCCAGCTCCGCTACTTCCAGGCCGTCGCCCGCCGCGAGCACCTGAGCCAGGCGGCGGCCGAACTCCGCATCGCGCAGCCCTCCCTCAGCCGCGCGATCGCCCGGCTGGAGGCCGACCTCGGCGTCCCGCTGTTCGACCGGGCGGGTCGCGGCCTGCGGCTCAACCGGTTCGGCACCGCCTTCCTGCGCCGCGTCGACCGGGTGCTCAGGGAGGTGGACGACGCCCGCCGCGAACTCGCCGACGCGGCCGGCCTGGAGCACGGCCGGGTGGCCGTAGCGGCGGAAACCCTGCTCACCCTCACCGGCGTGCTCACCGGGTTCCGCGTCGAACACCCCGGCGTCGACATCCGCCTGCACCAGTCGTCCGCGCCCGCCATGGCCGAGCAGCTGCGCACCGGCGAGGTCGACCTCTGCTTCGCCTCCCAGCCGCTGCCCGGCGCGGACCTGCACACCTCCGAGCTGATGCGCGAGGAGGTGCTCGTGGGCGTGCCGCCGGATCACCGGCTCGCCGGCCGGGAACACGTGCGCCTGGCGGACATCGCCGACGAACCGCTGGTCACCACCCGGCCCGGCTACTGGCCCCGGGAGCTGTCCGACCGCCTGTTCGCCGAAGCCGGGCTGCGCCCCCTGTACACCTGCGAGAGCGACGAACCCGGTGCCACCGGCCAACTGATCGCGGCGGGCCTGGGCATCGGCCTGGTCCCCGCGATCTCCCGCACCGCCACCGAGTTCCCGGCGTCGTGCTGGCTGCGCCTGGACGTCCCCGACTGCCATCGCAGCCTGTCGCTGGTGTGGCGCACGGACACCTACTTCTCCGCAGCGGCCCAACGCCTCGCCGATTTCGCCCACGACTACTTCCGGGCGTGGTGACGACACCCACCCACGTGCACCAAGGCGTCGAGGTTCTCCTCCCACGACGTGGGCACCGGCCCGGACCTCGCACACACCTGGTGCGACCGGGTTTCCGGCCCGCCGGCCTCGCCACCGCGCCGCCGATCTCCGATTGGCCACCGCGACAGGGGTCGGCACCGACATGATGGGCCGGTGAGCACGCAGCCCCCGTCCCACCCGCTCCTCCCGTCGTCCTCGCCACCGATCGCGCCGCTGGTCCACCGGACGCCGGTCGAGCCGGCCGCCGACCTCCCGGTGCTGTCGAACCGGGCCATGGCCTGGGGAGCCGCAGCGCTGGTCGTGCTCGGGATCGGGCTGGCGGCCGGGCTGCTGGTGGCCTTCGGCGACGGCCGGCACGCCAACCAGCTCGACGCCGTCAAAACGGCCGGCACGATCGTCCTGGGCACCGGCGGCGCGGCCGCGCTGTGGCTGACCGCGCGCCGGCAGCGGATCTCGGAGCTGAGCCTCAACCAGACCCGCGCGACGCACGCCGCCACCGTCGCGGACGCCGAGGCGCGCCGGATCACCGACCTGTACGGCAAGGCGGCCGACCAGCTCGGGTCGGCGCAGGCCGCGGTCCGGCTGGCCGGCCTGTACGCGCTGGAGCGGCTCGCCCAGGACAACCCCGGCCAACGGCAGACCACCGTCGAACTGTTGTGCGCCTACCTGCGCATGCCGCACGGGCCGTCGAAGCGCGCGGAGCCGGCCCGCCGGCCGGCGGTGTCCCGCCCGCTGCTGAACAACGCGGCCCGCCGCCGGACGTCGATGCGTCCGGCACCACGCGCCGACCCCCCGACCGACCCGGTGGCGCAGGAGCAGGAGCAGCAGGTGCGGCGGACCGCGCAGGCCATCCTGTGCCGGCACCTCCGCCCCGGCCCCGGGCCGGTGGCGGTCGACACCTTCTGGCCCGCCGTCAACCTGGACCTCACCGGGGCCGTGCTCGGGCCGGCCAACCTGATCGGCTGCCGGGTCGACTCGGCCGACTTCACCGGCGTCACCTTCACCGGCGACGTGTGGTTGCGCGGCGCGCGATTCGGCTTGGGCGCGGTGTTCAGCGGAGCGCGGTTCGCGGGCGTGGCCGGTTTCAGCGGTGCGCGGTTCGACTACGACGCCCTGTTCGACGGGGCGACGTTCGACCGCTACGCCCGGTTCGACGGGGCCTCGTTCGGCGGGACCGCGACGTTCGCCCAGGCGGACTTCCACTCGGGCGCGGTGTTCACCGAGGCCGAGTTCACCGACGAGGCATGGCTCCACGAGACGCGGTTCGCCGGCCAGGCGGAGTTCGACCGGGCGCGGTTCGCCCGGCGCGGGGTGTTCGGCCGCGCGATCTTCGCCGACAACGCCTACTTCAACGACGTGGAGTTCAACGAGGGGGCCGGTTTTCACGAAGCCCGGTTCACCGGAGCGTGGACCCGCTTCTCCCGGGCCACCATCGCCGACGCGGACTACCGGGGAGTCGAGTTCGACTCGGACACCTCCTTCACCGAGGCCCGGTTCGCCGGACCCTCGTCGTTCGGGTCGGCGGTGTTCGCCGGCGGCGTGGAGTTCGCCCGGACGAGATTCGACCAGCGCGCCGATTTCGACCACACGCGGTTCACCGCGCCCACCGCTTTCGACGGCGCGGAGTTCGGCGGCGATGCCAGGTTCCACAGCACCGAATTCGGCCGGTCGCCCGAGTTCACGCAGGCCCGGTTCGCCGGGGACGTGCGGTTCGAGAACACGACGTTCGCCGACGGTGCGGGCTTCATCGAGGCGGAGTTCGGCGGCTGGGCGCGGTTCCTCGACACGACTTTCAGCGGCATCACCGGATTCCCGCGTGCGCGGTTCGCCGGGGAGACCGTCTTCGACCGGGTGCGCTTCGACGAGCCGGTCGGTTTCGTCGGCACGGACTTCGCCCGGCCACCGCGCTTCGCGAGGACGTGGGTCCGGTTGGACGACCGAAAGCCGCGCGCGCAAAGCACCTGGCCGCCAGGCATGATCGTCCAGGAGACCACCAGTCGCCCCTCCGACGTCCACGAGGGCCGTTGGGGGCTCCTGCTGCCCGCCCCGCCGGACGAACCGATCTCGGACGCGGCAGGGTGAACACCGACTGCGGTCGGCCGGGCCGAGGGCGTCGAGGCGGCCCAGCACGTCTCGATGGTGCTGGTGCTGGTGCTGGAAACGCTCGCGCCGACACGGCGGCTCTGGACGTCAGCCCGCGAACGCGGTGACCAGTTCGTCGCGGCCCGCCGCGCCGGTCTTGCGGAACATGGCCTTGAGGTGGGCGTTCACCGTGTGCACCGACAAGCCCCGGCGACGGGCGATGTTCTTGGGCGCGGCACCGTCGTAGACGTCGGCGAGCACCTGGTGTTCACGGGGCGTGAGGCCGTACCAGTCGCAGAACGCGGGCAGCAGGCGTGCGCCGGAGGCGGCTTCCGCCACGATCACCACCTCGTCGTCGGTCAGCCGTTGCCGCGCAACGCCACCCACCGGCCGTGCCCCACCGAAGGTGCCGGCACCACGGGATCGCCACGCCGGGCGAGCATCGACATGCCGGCGAGGAACGCGTCCGCGACCCATTGGGCCGCCACCCTGGCGCGCAACCGGGTCCGCCACTCCCGCACCGCTTCCGTCGCCGCGCGCACCCGGTGGTCGGGGCCGAGCACCAGCACACCGGGTGGCGGCCAGCGCCTTGCCCACCTCGGGCGGGCAGCCGTGCCGGAAGCAGAACGCGCCCGTCGCCAACTCGGCGGACGGGTTCGTGCCGGCCAGGCGAACCCCGTCGTGCGGCACCTGCGGCGCGATGGCCGCGGACCGCACCCCGCCCAGTTCCCCGGCGTCGACCCGTTGCCGCGCACCGGCCCGCAGGTCGTGCGCCAACCGTTCCCCCCAGGACGTCACGCCACCGAGTCTGGCCCGCCGCACCCACGTGCGACATCCTCCGATCGGCCCGGTCAGGGACGCGGGGTCCGCTCGTCAGGCCCTGTTCGGCCCGTGCGTCGCAGGGCCCGGGCCGGGTTCGCTGCTGCTCCTTCGAGCTGTCACCGATCGTCAGATGTCCCGGACATCCCCAAGCCTGGGAATTGCGCCGTTCCGGCCGAACGCAACCAGTCCGACCAGCCACCACGACTGTCCTTTTAGGACACTTTGCCGAGGTTCAATTATTCCGCGTCACGGAAGAAAGTTCCGCCCTGCACCCCTACTTCCCGCCCCGGCCGCCCGCGCATCCGGCGGGGATGGCAGGCTCGACCCGGTGGGGGTACTTACCGACGACCGTGCGGGGGCACGTCGTTCTCCGGTGGGACACCGGTGTTCGGCGGCTCCGAGCCGGTCAGCGCGCCGGACCGACCGGGCAGGACGCCCGACGAAGCGGTTACCGGGCAAGAGAACGTGACGGGTCCTCTGGGCGACCGGGCCGGCCCGGCCAGGAGGGTGGTGGACCGCGCGCTGCGCGGCATCACCCCGGGACGGCTCGCGGCGATCGCGCTCTGCCTGCTGCTGTTCGGGACCCTGTCGGTGGTCAGCGCCACGCGGGCGTGGCACTGGGCCGTGGACGGCGTGCCGGTCCGGGCCACCGTCGTGCAGCGCGAGCACCTGAGGGACGACACCGACCGCCTGCTGCTGAGCTATCCCGGCCCGGACGGCGAAACCCTGCCCGCGTCGGTCGAGATCGACAGCCAGGACGGCCGGCGGCCCGGTGACACCGTGGAGATCGACTACCTCCGCGACGACCCGCGCGAGGTCTCCGAGTCCGGCTACGCGGGGTGGCTGTTCCTGCTGGCCCTGGGCCTCTACGGGACGACCTGGCCGGTGCTGGCCAACTTCGGCCGGGCCGGCTTCGAGTGGGAGTCGGACCGGCCGCCCCCGGCGGACGGCGATCCGGACCACGACCGCCCCTGACCGTCGACGGCTGCGGCCGCGGAGCGACGACCGGGTTCGCCATCCCGGACCGTTCTGCGAGGTATGCGCCTGGTTGCACCATTCGGCCGTAGCTGTGGTCTAGACCTAGCTCTAGCGTGGTCCGAACCAGTCGTCGCCGCCGTCAGCGCGAGGAGAACCATGTCGAGGCAAAGATGGGGTGCCGCCGTCGTGGCCGGTGTCTTGTCGATCGGGTTGTCGGTCGTCGCGTCCCCGGCCCAGGCCCATGACCACCACGGCCGCCACGCCGTGCGCACCGTCGGGTACTACACCCAGTGGAGCGCCGCCGATCGGGGCATCCCGGTCCGCTACCTGGTCGACAACGGCACCGCGGCCAAGCTCACCCACCTGAACTACGCCTTCGGCCTGCTCGACGAGCAGGGCGGCTGCGTCAGCTCCGACCCGGCGGCCGACTACCAGCGGCTGTACCCGGCGGACAAGGCCGTGAACGGCAAGGCCGACCGGCCCGGCCAGGCGCTGGCGGGCAACCTCAACCAGATCAAGCAGCTCAAGCAGAAGTTCCCCGGGCTGCGCGTCTACATCTCGCTCGGCGGCTGGACGGGGTCCAAGTACTTCTCCAACGCCGCCCTCACCCCGCAGTCCCGCACGGCGCACGTGAAGTCCTGCATCGACCTGTGGCTCAACGGCAACCTGCCCGGGGCGCCCGCCGGCGCGGCCAAGGGCGTGTTCGACGGCATCGACCTGGACTGGGAGTGGCCGTCCACCGAGGGCAACACCGGCAACGTGGTGCGCCCCGAGGACAAGCAGAACTTCACCAAGCTCCTGCGCGAGTACCGCACCCAGCTGAACAAGCAGGGCGCGAAGGACCGCAAGGTCTACGACCTCACCGCGTTCCTGCCCGCCAACCGCGAGGCGATGGACCGGGGGTACGAACTCGCCGAGGTCTACCGGCTGCTGACCTTCGCCACCGTGCAGGGCTACGACTACCACGGCACCTGGGAGAAGACGACCAACCAGCAGTCGGCCATCCGCGTGCCCGACGGCGACCCGACCTCGCCCAAGGACAGCGGTGAGATCGTCGTCGACGCGCACATCCAGCGCGGAGCGCCCCGCGACAAGATCACGCTCGGCGTGCCGTACTACGGACGCGGCTGGACCGGCGTGCCCAACCAGAACAACGGCCTGTTCCAGCAGTCGACCGGCCCCGCCCCGGCCACCTACGAACCGGGCTACGACGAGTACCGCACGCTCAAGACCCTGCTGGCCGGCGGGAAGTACAAGCTCTACCGCGACGACGAGGCCGGGCACGCCTGGCTGTTCGACGGCAACACGTTCTGGACCTACGACGACCCGACCGAACTCAAGCGCAAGGGCAAGTTCATCCGCGACCGCAAGCTGGGCGGCGCGATGATCTGGGCGCTGGACGGCGACACGCCGCAAGGCGAGCTGATCAAGGGGCTGCACGCCGGGCTGAACCCCCGGCGCTGAGCGCAACGGGATCCGTGGGGCGGGTCTGCGGCCCGCCCCACGACCGCCGGACGTCCGTGAGACGCTTGCCGGCGCAGGTCCGCGACGTTCCTCCGGTGCCCCCATCCGGTGGACGGTGAACCCGCGCGAGCGCCACCGGAGGAGCGATGTCCCACGACCCGCAACGTTGTCGGCGCGCCGCGGAGTCGGCCCGGTCCGATCCCCGGATCTACGTCGTCACGGTGCGCGGGCACCACGTCGAATGGGCCGAATGGCTCAAGGAGATCGACGAACCGGAAGGCATCACCCACGAGGGCGGCGGCGTGGTCGTCCTCACCGCCGCCGCCGTCGCGTACATGCGGGAACTCCCGGACGACTTCGACGGCCACATCGACGCCACCGGCCGCCTCCGCCTCGACAGCGACCGCTACCCGCTGGTCGAGCGCCGCTGATCGGCCTTCCGCGACACCGGTCGGCGCGGTCCACCGGGGTTCGACCCCAGCAGAGCGGGATGACCTCGCCCATGGCGTACTCGGCCAGGGCCAGGCGGCACATCCCGGGTCCTGCGCCTTCGTCGTCGGCTCGACCTCGTGGTGGGCGGGTCGACCGCGTAGGTCGGCGTGGCGGCGCCTTGTCCCCCAGTCTCACCGCGGTTGTGCGGCATCGAGCCGCACGGTTGCGTGCGCCATCGCGCCCCCTCGCTTCCGGTGAGCCGCAACCATTGTGGCGTCGACACCGCCGAACGTCTGCTAAACGGCCGAAACCACCTTGTCGGCGAAGGTCCAGCGGTTCGCGGCGAGGGCGTCGTGGGCTTCGGGGAGCGGGCCTCGGCCGTGCAGGGCTGTGTAGTGGAACGGGGTCCGGGTGGTGGTGGACCAGCCGTGCGCGGCGAGGGTCGCGGCGGAGTCGGGGCGCGGGTCGTCGTCGAACAGGCCGAGCAGGTCCACCCCGATCTCCTGTCGTGCCAAGCGGTAGACGGGGCTGTCGCGGACGTGCGGCATCTCGCGGATGGCCTTGATCTCGTAGGCGAGGTGGCTGTTCGGCGCGCTGAGCCGGTGCACCTGGGCGATGAGTTCCCGTTCCGCCGCAGCGGGCAGGTACAGCAACAACCCTTCGGCGAGCCACGTGGTGGGGCGGGACTGGTCGAAGCCCGCTGTCAGCAACGCCCCTGTCCAGTCCGCGCGCAGATCCGCCGCGACCGGCACCCGCGCCGCTCGCGGTACCGCGCCCAAGCCGTCCAGGACGCGGTGCTTGAACTCCAAGACCCCGGGCCGGTCCACTTCGAACACCGCGCTGCCCGCAGGCCACCCGAGCCGATAGGCCCGCGAATCCAGCCCAGCGCCCAAAATCACGACCTGGTGCGCGCCCGCCGCCGCCGACACGCTCGTGAAATCGTCCAGAACCCTGGTCCGCAGACCGAAATACCGGGCGAGCCGCCCCCACACGGGGTGGGCGTCGACGTCGGGGACGTCCTGCGGACGCACCGGCCACTCCCGCGACACCTCCGCCGCCCGCACGAAGTGCTCGGCGAACCTGTCGTGCGCCAACGCATCCGGCCGCCGGTGCTCGATCGCCCGCGCCGCAGCGACCATCAACGCCGTCGTGCCGACCCCGTGCTCCACGCCGTGTTCCCTACCGCGCTTGACAACGTGCTCGACAGCGGTCACGTCCGGTTCCCTTCCACGCTGGCGGCCCAGGTGTCCAGTGGTGTGGTGTGTGCGCCGTAGACGCGGTTCATGAAGCGCAGCACCTCCGGGTAGGGCAGGTGCAGACTCGTGGTGCAGTCGGTCAACACCGTGACGTACAAGCCTTTCTGGAACGCGGTGCGCGCCGTGGAATCCACGCACACGTCGGCATACAGGCCGACGAGCACGAGACGGCGCACGCCGCGCGCGCTCAGGTGGGCCTCGAACCCGTCGGCCAGGAACGCGTCGAAGCACGCCCGTTTGGTGAACACGCGCTCGCCCGGCGCGGGTTCGACCGCGTGGAACCGCGCGCCCCACGTCCCGTCACGGCACTTGGGTCGCTTGCCCAGTGCGGCGTCCCTGGCCCGCCAGCTCGGTCCCTGGTGGACCAGGTCGCCGACGAACCGGACGAACACCACCTCGACGCCGTTGGCGCGCGCCACGTCGACCGCGCGCACGGCACGGGCCACGACCGCGGCCAAGCCCTCGGGAACGGTGCCGTGGCGGGACGCGACGACTTCAGGGGCGCAGAAGTCGTTCTGGAGGTCCATCACGGCTAAGACCCCGGGTTCGGTCCCGATCTCCATCCGGCGGGCCGTCAGGGGGTCGGAACGGCGTCGTGCCGCGACACCGCCGCGAGCGCGTCGACCACGGCGTCGACGACCGCCGCGGTCGGGTGCCGGCCGCCGCGATCGGCGGTGGCGACGCCCTCGGCGGCCACGGTCGCCAGCGCCTCCTCGACCGCCTCGACCGCGCCCGCGCAGCCGGCCCGCCGGGCGACGGCACCGGCGGCGCGGATGGTGGCGGTCGGGTTGACCACGCCCCGTCCGGCGAGGTCGTCGGCCGAGCCGTGCACCGTCTGGTACTCGACCAGTCCCGCCACGTCGGGGTGCAGGTAGACGTTCTCGGTGCAGCTGTCCTCCTGCCGCCGCGACCCGTACCGGTCCAGCAGCAGGACGTGCATGATGTCGCCCCACTCGTTGCCGGCCACGATCAGCGTGCGCGGGCCCGGACCGCGTTCCACCAGCTCGCGGTTGACGGTGTCGGGTTGGCACAGCCGGACCGCGACCCCGTGGTCCCCGGCGAACTCCCGCACCCACCGGTCGAACGCCCCGTCGAGCAGGTGGAACTTGTAGGCCGCCACGATCTCCGCCGGACCCGCCGGCCACAGCGCGCGTGCCCGGCGCACCGCGTAGGACAGCACGTCGTGGGTGATGTCGCGCCGGAACACCGTGGTCCGCTCGATCACGTCGGGCGCGTGCCCGTTGTCCCCGGTGTAGAAGCCCTGCGCCTGGTCGCGGACCACCAGCAACCGGTCGGCGTCGACCACGTCGACCTTGACCGCGCGCAGCCGTTCCCGGACCAGGTAGAGGGATTGGGCGTTGATCGCGGTGCGGAACACCACGCGCGCGCCCCGGCCCGCCAGCTCCCGGCAGAACCGCTCGTAGTGCTCGGCGTCCTGGCGCGTCCGGTCGCGCATGACCGCGACGTCCGCGCCGCCGGCCTGGTCGCGCAGCGAGAAGTACGAGTGGTAGACCCGGGGCGAGCGCTCGACGGCGACGTCCACCCCGGCCCGCGCGGCGAGCGCGCCCAACACCCGTTGGAAGACCTCGGCCAGTTCCTCCCCCGTGCCCCGTCCGACGGCCAGTCCGACGAGCACCCCCATCTCAGCGGGCCCCGTCGCCGACCAGCAGGTCGCCGGGTATGCCGGCCTCGTCCGGGGAGTAGAACTCGACGATGCTCCGCCGCCACGCCTCGACCTCGACCAGGTCCCGCGCGGTGGGGCCGAGCGCGTCGAACAGGGCGTGGATGTTGGGCACCTCGAACCCGATGGCCGTCATGAGCGCGAGGAACCTCGGCCGTTCGATCAACCCGTCGCCGTCCGGGTCGCCCAACCGGGCCAGCGCCTCGGCGAACGCGGCCACCGTGGCGTCGAACCGCTCCGGCGACAGCACGCAGGCCCGGAACTCCTCCGGGGTGACCTCGCCGTCCCCGTCCTCGTCCAGCTCGGCGACCAGGGTGGCCCAGTAGTTCCGGAACGCGTCGAGCATCGCCTGCCCGGCCGCCGCGCCCGACCCGTCGCCGGCGGCGACGACGCGCTGCGCCATCAGCTCGAAGTCCTCGGCGGTCAACCTCCCGCTGTCGTCCACGTCGAACAGGGCGAACACCACCGACGCACGCTCGACCGCAGCATCCAGCATTCCGGACCGACCTTCCGCACGAAGCCCAGGGACAGGCCCGACGCTAGGGGTTCCGCGATGCCCGTCACACCCCGTTCACTCGAAAGACGTTATCCGCCACCGGTTCGCGGTCCGCCGAACGGGGTATCGCCGGGCCCATGGGCGTCGTCGACCGCGTTGGCGCGGTCGATCTCGGCCATGTGCTCCTCGGCCCACGCGCGGACCGCCGCCAGCGGGACCTCCAGCGACAGGCCCAGCCCGGTGAGCCGGTAGTGCACGCGCGGCGGCGCGGTCGGCTCGACCCGGCGGGTGGCCAGGCCGTCGCGGACCAGGCTGTGCAGGGTCACCGACAGCATCTTCTGGGAGACGCCGGGCATCCGGCGGCGCAGGTCGGCGAACCGCACCTCCGCCGGAGCCGCCTCGGCCAGCACCTTGACCGCCATCGAGGTCCACTTCGTGCCGATGCGGTCCAGCAGCCTGCGGGTCGGGCACGTCGGGGAGAACAGGTCCCCGCGCCCGGTGGCCGTCACGCGTTCCGGCCGAGTGGTCACCCGGACCTCACCACCTGTCGACAAGGTGCCTTCTTGGCGGCACGACCTGAGTTACCTACGGTTTGATGGTAACCAAAGGTGACCACCAAGGGAGTCCGCCGTGACCCACCCGCCGCACACCACCCTGCACCGCATCGCGACCAACGGCATCCACACCACCGCGGCCGTCGCCGGCTCCGGCCCCGCGGTCGTGCTGCTGCACGGCTTCCCCCACACCTGGCAGCTGTGGCGGGAGGTCATCGGCCCGCTGGCCGAGCACCACCGGGTGATCGCCCCGGACCTGCGCGGTCTGGGCACCGGCACCCGCGCGCCGGACGGCTACGACGCCGGGACGCTGGCGGACGACGTGGCGGGCGTCCTCGACGCCCTCTGCGAACCCACGGCGGCCGTGGTCGCCATCGACGCCGGCACCCCCGTCGCGTTCCTGCTCGCCCTGCGCCGGCCGGAGCGGGTGCGGCGGCTGGTCGTGATGGAGGCCCTGCTGGGCTCGCTGCCCGGGGCCGAGGACTTCCTCGCCGCCGGTCCGCCGTGGTGGTTCGGCTTCCACTCCGTCCCCGGCCTCGCCGAGACGGTCCTGGCCGGCAACGAGGCGCGGTACGTCGACTGGTTCCTCACCTCGGGCACCCGGGGTCGCGGCGTGCCGCCGGACATCCGCGACGCGTTCGTCACCGCCTACACCGGCCCCGACGCCCTGCGCAGCGCCTTCGGCCACTACCGGGCCATGCCCGCCACCGCCCGGCAGATCGCCGACGCCGCGGCACGCGGCAGGCTCACCACGCCCACCCTGGCGATCGGCTCCCACCCGGTCGGCCGGACCCTGGAACGCCAACTGCGACCGCTGGCCGACGACCTGACCGGACACCTCGTCCCGGACTGCGGCCACATCATCCCGCTCGACCGGCCACGGGAACTCCTCACCGTCCTGGCTCCGTTCCTCGCCGCCGACCTCCCGGAACCGCCGCACCCGGTCAAGGTCCCGGACGGCGCCTCACGGCTTTGATCAAGTGCCGGCAGAGCACGTACAGAGCGAGCGCCAGGGCCGCGCCCCAGGTGCCGCCGACCAGGAACCGGCGTACCCAGTCGTAGGCGCGAGCAGCACCAGGCCGCCGAGCGACGACACGTAGCCGATCACGTTGTACAGCCGGTGCGGGCCCACTACCGACAGGCGCAGTGTGGACCAGTGCTGTACTGCCGCGCCGTCGGTGTGGGTGAAGGCGTCCCAGGCCAGATGTGTTGCCGCGCCTACGACCACCGGGCCCAGGGCGGTGAACCCGGCCCGCCGAGTGCGCAGGCGGGCGGCGAGGTTCGGCGGAGCCACGCGGGCGCGCACGCCCTCGGAGGAGTGGGTGGTGGCCGCGCCGCCGGGCACGGGCAGGTAGTAGGCGACGTCGGGGGCCAGGGAGCCCGCCGCCAAGCCGGGCAACCACAGGGATCTCCGCAACGGCAGCACGGCGGCCGGGTGGGCGAACGTGAACGGCACGCTGACGACTCCCCCGGTCTCGCGAGCTGCACGGCCACCGCGTCCGGCCGCGCGTCGCCGTGGCCGGATGGGCGAATCCCAGTCGGCCGGACGGGTGTGTCGGGGGCGTGCGGCCGGAGCCCTGGTGGCGCTGGGTGCGCCGGTCGAACGTACGATCGCGCCGAACAGCGGACATGGCCGTGCGACCGCTGGATCGCGCGTGACGGGGCAGGAGGCCGCGGTGACCGGGACCGTTGCCGAGGTGATGGCCGAGTTGGCCGCGCTCGACGATCCGAAAGCACGTGCCGTCAACGAGAAGCACGGCGACGATCACGGCGTCAACCTCGGCAGGCTGCGCGCGATCGCGAAGCGGCTCAAGACGCAGCAGGACTTGGCGCGCCTGCTGTGGAAGACCGACGACACCGCGGCGCGCCTGCTGGCGTTGTTGATCTGCCGCCCCAAGGCGTTCGAGCGTGACGAGTTGGACGTCATGTTGCGCGAGGCGCGCGCCCCCAAGGTGCACGACTGGCTCGTGAACTACGTGGTGAAGAAGAGCCCGTACGCGGAGGAGTTGCGCGTCGAGTGGTCGGCCGACGCCGATCCGGTGGTGGCGAGCGCCGGGTGGGCGCTGACCACCGAGCGCGTGGCCAAGAAGCCCGAGGGCCTGGACCTCGCCGGGCTGCTCGACGTGATCGAGGCCGGGATGAAGGACGCCCCGGACCGCTTGCAGTGGGCGATGAACCACTGCCTGGCCCAGATCGGGATCGAGCACCCGCAGCACCGCGCCCGGGCGCTCGACATCGGCGAGCGCCTGGAGGTGCTCAAGGACTACCCGACTCCGCCGAACTGCACGTCCCCGTTCGCGCCCGTCTGGATCACCGAGATGGTGCGGCGGCAGGACGAGCGGCGCTGAACCGACGCCGTGGGCACGCCGGCCGCCGATCCGCGAATGGTGACGACGGGTAATCGGCGGCACGGCATCCGGTCGGTGCGCGGTGCGGACGAACGGCCCGCCCGGTGACGGTGCCCGGGTGTGGAAATTCACCATTCCGGTGGCCCTGTCGCCACCGGTGGGGAAGTCCACCGGATACCGGCCACCACGATGAATGCGGAGTCGCCGAACACCGGCGACGTCGACTCGCCCGACCCGATCATGCGCCACCGGATGACCCGGACCCGCCGAACGGCCCGACCTCCGGTAAACCGGCACGTCGGCCCCTCGGTGAACGCCCGGCGGACGTCGGATGGCCACACCTCGGACAATTTCCGGGTCGCCGCAACGCATCGGTCGCGCCGTCCTCCGGCGGGCGGGAGACGCCCGGGTGTCCTCACCTCGGCGGGTCGGTGATGATCACCCGGACGGCCCACGATCCCGGCGGCGGCCGAGGGCGCTTGCGGGACGGAGGTTTCGAGGGCCGGCCGCGCGGTCGCGCGGCGGAGCCCTTGCTAGGCGAACGGCTTCATGCGATCGGGCATGTGGGCGCGCAGTTTCGCGGCGAACTGGCGCGCGTACCGGCCGTCCAACGGGAACTGGGCCGCGCCGTACGCCTCGTCCACCGGTGCGTCGGACTCCGCGCTCCGCTGCGTGAACATCACCGAGCCGCCTTCGCAGGCGTCCGGCCGGTGGCACAGCTCCCACCCCGCCGCACCGTGCACCGAGCACGTCCGGCTGGACTCGATCGCCTGTATCAATTGGGCCGCTTCTCCATAGCCCAGGGATATGTTGCGGCGCTGGCCGCCGATTGCCGTCAGCAGCAGCCGGAGCCCTCCTCTGGTGCGGCGTACATCGACGGACATGTGCACAGACATGGGCATCAGACCCCGTTGCTCGCGATTCCGTGATACCGAAACCGAACGTGCGGCGTCGAGACCACCAAAGACACCACCGAAACAGCTCCCGGCCATTGTCCCGCAATCGCGGGGCCGGCAGGAAACGGCCACTCGTTCGGACCTGGATGCACTCCCTTCATACCCTGCCCACCGTCCGATGGCTACTCAAAGTGACGATCTTCGACCCCCGGTCCTCGCCGGCGCGGGTGATCCGAGCGGGCGCTACCGAGCACCGCCGCCTCACGCACGGCGCGGCTGCGGGTACCGCCTGAGGACCTCGGTAACCCGGACGGGCGTCACCTGATCAAGGAAAAGGCAACTCCGGGTGCGTCCGGTCCGTGCGCCGCACCCCGGCCTGGGCTCATGACCTCCGTCACAATCCGCACGTTCACCGACACCCCCGGTCGTCGCGCACGATCGAATGTGGGAGTGATCGGCGACAACCGACGCACCGCCACCGATCTGGAGGCGTGGGGCGAGCCCGGACGGGTCGTCCGGGCCAGGCACGAATCACCCGTCGAGCGGTTCCGCAGGTGGTGGCGCAGCCGGTTCCGGTACGCCGGGCTCCAGTACTGGCTGGTCACCGAGGGCTACGTGGTCGTGCTCGTCTTCGCGGGCCTGTTCGTGGTCAACGGTTTCCTGCTGAGCTGGGAACGCGCCTACGAGATCAGCGCGCTCATCTCCTCGCCGTGGGACCCGCCGCCGTGGGACGTGCCGCCGGGCCACCCGCCGCCGGGCAAGGACGACGTCGGCCTGACCTGGATCCCGGCGCTGCTGCTGTCGATCGCGGGCTGGCTGGTCGTCACCGGCTTCGCGGGCGCGGTCGCCGGCTACATGGTGCTCAACGCGACCACCAACCGGCGCGGCCGCAAGGGCAACCGGCTCGGGCCGCTGCCCAGCGGGGCCATCCCGCGCCTGGCCGACCTCCAGTACTCCCGGCACGGCCACGACGTGCCGCCGTACTTCGCGTTGCGCTTCGCGCTGCGGCACGACAGCGACTGGCGCACCGCCCAGGACCACTGGGAGCGGATCGTGGCGCAGTTCCTGCTCACCGACGTGTTCGACCGCCGGGACGGGACCGACGGCGTCATGCGGCAGGGCGTGACCTACACGTCGTACTTCCTGCACGGCCTGTCGGGGCGGTGCCCGGAGTGCCCGAACGGGGCACGGGACGCGGAGGGGGACGGGGACCGTGCTCTCCGATGACCCGGCGGCGCTGAGCCGCCTGCGCGAGACCAGCCGGGACCTGCTGCGCAGGACCTACCCGGAGTACGACGACGAGCGGATCGAGCGCGAGGTGGAGGCGGCCGAGGAGCGCGTCCGGCTGGGCGGCGACCCCGGCGCGTTCTTCGCCGAGCCGCCGCCGCCCGAATCGCTGGTCGACCAGGCCGCGCCGCACCAGCGGGCGGCGTGGTCGACGCCCGCGCGCGGGCTGGTGGTCACGGTGGTGCTGGTCGCCGCCGTGGTGCTGATGGCGTTGTTCGTCCAGTGGACCTCGGGGGTGTGGGCGCGCGGCAGCGGCATCCTCGGCCTGGCCGTCGTGGCGGTCGCCTGCGCCGGGCTGGCCTACCTGACCCACCGGCACGCGCAGCAGGTGCGGTTGCTGTCCTGCCGGCTGCGCTTCGACGCGCCGTTCAGCGCCGACCGCGGCCGGTCGGTGCTGCTGCGCGACGAGCGGGCCCCGATCGACGACCCGAGCATCGTCGTCGCGCGGATCAAGAACACCGGCTGGCACCGCATCGAGACCGACGACTACGTGACGCCGGTGTCGCTGCACTTCCCCGGCCGCCGGATCGTCTCGGTGGACGTGGCCGAGTCCGAGCCGGAGAACCTCGCCGGTCTGGTGGCCCGGATGCCCGACTTCGACGCCACCCCGGGCCGGGACCGCATCACGCTGCCCAGGATGACCCTCAAGGAGAACTTCTCCTTCAAGATGTTCATCGTCCTGGAGGGCGCGGCGACCGGCGCGTCGAAGATCGAGGGCCGGCTGCGCGACGGGCGGATCACCACCCGGGAGACCCAGCGCCGCACCGGCCCGTACACCCCGCTGTGGACCGGTCTGGCGTCGATCTTCCTCACCGGCGCGCTCACCGCGGCCCTGCTGCCCCCGGTCGACCGGCCGCCGGGCCTGGTCTGCCGCACCGAACCGCTGGTGCTCAGCGGGTCCACGGCGTTCCTCTCGCCGGCGACGAAGCTGGCGGGCGCGTACGAGGCGTTGTGCCCGGGTGCCCGGATCGGGCTCGCCGCGCGGGGCAGCCGCAAGGGGCTGGAACTGCTCAACGGGGTCGGCCGCGCGGAGCGGGACACCACGCTCGCCCTGTCCGACGTCGCCGCGCCGCCGGAGTTCGGCGAGCTGGAACCCGTCGCGCTCGCGGTCGTCCCGTTCACCATCGTGGTCAACGCGAACCGGCGGGACGCCGACCTCGACGAGCAGCAGATCCGCGACATCTTCGAGGGCCGGACGACCTCGTGGGCCGGCATCACCGGCGAGGACGTGCCGCTGCACGTCGTCGCCCGGTCGCCCGGGTCGGGCACCCGGCAGACGCTGGAGGAGCGGTTCGGGGTGAAGCCGGACGTGCCGCCCACGGCGGAAACCTGCCCGGTGCCGCAGCGGGACGTCGCCGTCGAGCCGGCCAGGTGCGAGCGGACCACCACGGCCGACGTCGTCGCGGCGGTCGCGGAGGACGCGTACGCCATCGGGTACGTCGACGTCGCCGGCGCGAGGTCGAACAGCGGCATCAAGCCGGTGGCCATCAAGGGCGTCACCCTGAGGAACGTGGACCGGGACACCACCGCGCTGCTGCGCGACAAGTACGACTTCTGGTCGGTCGAACGGGTCTACCGCAACTCCCCGGCGGGAGGTTCGGTGGCGACGGCGTTCCTGCACTACCTCCAGTCCGACGAAGCGGCGGACAAGATCCGCGAGTCGGCGTTGCCGTGCTCCGACGAGGGAGTCGCCGAACTCTGCCGGCGCTGACCGCCGCTACCGGACCCGAGCCGGGGTCAGGGCGCGAAACCCGGCGGCGGGCGACCGTCCACACCGGACTCTCGGCCCGGCGGGTCTCGTGCGCCGGGCTCCTCGACGGGTCGGCACGTGGTCGAGGCGCCCGGCGTGCCCGGGTCGGCATGCTATCCGTTGCCTGAACCGACCGTGTGGCGTGCGGGTCCGCAGCGGTCGCCGTGTCATCGTGAGCGGCATGGACGACGTTGGTGACCAGTGCGTGCCCGGTCGGAGACCGGCGTCGGTGGCGGAGTTGGCGGCGTCGTCGCCGGACTGGCAGGTCGAGACCGACAAGTGGGGGCAGTGGCTGCTCGCCGAGCGCCGGGTCGTGCGGGGTGATCGCCGCTGGCTGATCGGGCTGACCCCGGTGCGCGACGGTGTCGCGGCCCTGGTGCTGTGGTCGGGCGACATCGTCGCCGGGCACGCGCGGGGCCCGGAGGCCGAGATGTGCGCGTGGGCCGAGCGCTGGGCGGCCGACCTGCTCAGCGGCGACCTGATGCCCTGACCGTGCCGGCGGTGCTCGGGTCCGGGGCCTAGACCGGGCAGGTGAGCGGGCCCAGACGCCGGCCGCCGCCGTCCAGGGTGGCCGGTCCGGACAGCGCCGCCGTGCAGACGAGCTGGGCGACGGCCACCGGGGACAGCGCGGTCACGTCCGTGTTCACCGTGATGGTCGTGCCGTCGAGTTCGACCGGGAGGGCGGTCGGCGGGATCGCGGTCGTGAGGCCCTGGGCCTGCTCGGGGCCGTTCGGCCCTTCGGCGAGCAGGTTGAGGGCCTGCTCGACGTTCGTCGGGTTCTTGGTGGCCCGCAGCACCGGCACGACGGTGTCGTCGCGGACCAGGTAGACGAGCGCTCCGGTGGCCTGCGAGCCGCCGATCGGATCGGTGGGCTGCACGCCGCACCCCGCCGACAGCAGGACGGCCAGCAGCGCGGCACCCGGCAGGACAGTCCTCATCGGTCGCCCCCGGTGGGCAGTCGGAGCGTGAACACGGCACCGCCGCCGGGTCGGTTGGCCGCCACCAGGCTGCCCCCGTGCAGGGCCGCGTTCTCCCACGCGATCGCCAGCCCCAGGCCGCTGCCCTCGGAACGGGCGCGGGAGGTGTCGGCCTTGTAGAAGCGGTCGAAGACGTGCGGGAGGACCGCCGGGTCCAGCCCCGGGCCCCGGTCCGCCACCTCGACGACGAGCCGGCCGGGCTCGCCGCGCAGGGTCAGCGACACCGGCGGCGAGCCGTGCTTGAGGGCGTTGCCGACGAGGTTGGCGACGATGACGTCCAGCCGGCGCGGGTCCACCCGCGCGGTGACCGGTCGCAGGTCGGTGACCAGGTCGTGCCAGCCGCGCAGGCGCAGCGTCGCGGTCACCGCAGCGGCCACGTCCACCTCGTCCAGCGCCAGGACGGCGGCACCGGAGTCGAACCGGCTGACCTCCATCAGGTCGTTGACCAGGCGGGTCAGGTTGCGGGTCTCCTGGCTGACCAGGCGGGCGGCGGTGCCGGCGTCGCCGACGAGGTGCTCCGCCTCCTCGTCCAGCACGTCGGTGACGGCGGTCATCGCGGCCAGCGGCGTGCGCAGCTCGTGCGACACGTCGGCCACGAACCGGCGGGCGTCGGCGACCTGCCGTTCCAGCGCCTCCGCCGTGGTGTTGAAGGTCGTGGCGACGGCCGCCAACTCGTCGGAGCCGCGCACCTCCACGCGGGTCGCCAAGTCGCCCTCGCCGAGCCGCTGGGCGGCTTCGCGGAGTTCGCGGACGGGACGCAGCACGCTGCGGGCGGCCAGCAGGGCCAGCAGGACGGCCAGGACCATCGAGCAGCCGGCGGCGATCCAGGCGAACAGCGCGAGTTCGCGGATGCTCTCCTGCTCGTCGCCCATCCTGCGGATCGAGTAGATCTCCACGTCGGACACCCGCATGCCCATGACCAGCTCGGCGTGCCCCTGCGCGACCACGCGCTGCCACGCCACGTCGCCGGTCGCGACCCGCGCGCGCAGTTCCGGCGGGATGTCGGAGAGCCCGAGGTCGCCCTGCACTTTGCGGCCTCTGTGGACGATCAGGCTCACCGAGTACCGGTCGTCCAGCACGTGGGCGTCCAACTCGGTCATCTGGGCCACCTTCTGGGTGAACGCCTCGACCGTGGCCACCTGGGACTCCTCCAGCAGCACCGTCCGCGCCCGGACGTAGGTAACGCCCGCCACCACGGCCGCCGTGACGCCGCACAGCGCGATGAACGCGACCAGCAGCCTGGTGCGCAGACTCCTCACAGCGGCCCGAACCGGTAGCCGAAGCCCCGGACGGTCTGGACGAACCTCGGCGCGGCCGGGTCGTTCTCGATCTTGGCCCGCAGGCGCTGCACGCAGGCGTCGACCAGCCGGGAGTCGCCCAGGTAGCCGTGCTCCCACACGGATTCGAGCAGTTGCTGCCGGCTGAACACCCGACCGGGCGACCGGGACAGTTCGAGCAGCAGGCGGAGTTCGGTCGGCGCGAGGCCCACCGGGTCCCCGCCCTTGCGGACGACCAGCCCGGCCCGGTCGATGGCCAGTTCGCCGTGCTGCTCGGCGTCGGTCTGCTTCACCGGCTCGCCACTGCGCCGCAGCACGGCCCGGATGCGCGCCTCCAGCACCCGCGGCTGGACCGGTTTGACCACGTAGTCGTCCGCGCCCGCCTCCAAGCCCGCCACCACGTCCATGTCGTCGCTGCGCGCGGTCAGCATGATGATCGGCAAGGTGCCCTCGGCACGGATCCGGCGGCACACCTCGAAACCGTCCATCCCCGGCAGCATCAGGTCCAGCACCACGACCTCGACCCCGGCCAGCTCGGCGAGCCCCCGCTCCCCCGACTCCACCGCGCGCACCGCGTGACCCTGCCTGGTCAGCGCGAGCCGCAGGCCGTCGCGGACGGCCTGGTCGTCTTCGATCAACAGCACCTGGGACATGCGACCCACGATCGCAGGGCCCGCCGGAGTCCGCCCATCCACCCCGTCGATGGTGCCGTCCCGCCGTCTCCACGCGGTGCGCGGAATGTCATGGTCGTGTCACAGCGCAGTTCGTACGGAGCTGCTGCGCGGCTCGGTCACGACGTTGATGAGTGGCCGGCGGTCGCTCGTCGGTGTCGTGACGACGCGGGTATTGGGTCGTGTCCGCGCCCGTGAGAGCGCGTGACCAGCTGAGGCTCCCGTTGGCGCGCCTTCCGCTTCCAACTGTGGCCGTCACGTCGCAACTGGACCACGGAGCCCCCGCGAGCGCGGGGAAGACGAATCCAGGATGAGCCCGTTTGCGATTATGTACGGAACACCCCCGCGTACGCGGGGAAGACAACGGCCGACAAGACGTGGTTGACGTGATCGCGGGAACACCCCCGCGTACGCGGGGAAGACACTTCCTGACCTGGGCGTTCTCACCGCCACACTCCCGTTTTCATTCGGTTCACGTCAGTGCCGAAAACCCGGGCCGACACCGGGACATCAGCCCGACCACAGTGCGGATCGCTTCGGTGCCTGACCTGGGCTGGTCAGGTCAGGTCCACTCGACCGGCCGGGGTGGCGATCACGGCTCGCAGGCCAGGCGTGGGGCCTTCCACGATCGGGAGGTCGTCGTGCAGGCCGAGTGCCGCGAGCCGCTGCCGGGCCGCCGTCACGTCCGGGTGCACCCCGTCGAACGAGAGCAGCCGCAAGCCCACGTCGACGCTGTCGGCGGGGTGCGGTGACGTACCCCAGTCGATCAGGAACGGTGCCGGCCCGCCGGACTCCAGCAGGTCCGGCGGCACGGCCAGCCGCCAGGCCAGGCGGACGCCGTCCGGGCGGACCCGGGACATGTCCACGACGGGTCCGGGGTCGACGCCGTTGGCCCGCGCCGTCCGGACCGCCGCGTCCAGGTCGTCCACCCGGGCTGCCCAGGCGACCAGCCGCGGCGCGGTGAGGTCGTCCACGCCGAACGGCCGGGCCTGGTCCGGGTCCGGCTGGTCCGGGTCGGGCCCGATCACCTCCAGGTACACGCCGTCGCCCAAGCCCGCGAGGAAGTTGCGGGTGCCGAGGCCGACGTGCTGCCCACCGGGGACCGGTGCGACACCGAACCGGTCGGTCAGGTCGGCGACGGAGGCCGCCAGGTCAGGCGTCGCGTACACGAGGTGGTCGATCACGGCGTCCCCTGTCCGGTTGCGGCGATTGGGCCCACCGTAGCGCGGTGGACGCCGGTTGCCGTTGCAGGACACCGTCTGGCCGTGGGTGCGGCTCGGCGGTCGAACGCTGAGGGCCGTCCGGTGAACCCTGCCGAGAGGCTCGAACGACGAGTCAGGCGCGTGTCGGCTCTCATCGGCAACCGCTGAGTTCCCCACGGGGCGCACTGTCCGGTGTGGACGGTTCGGTGTCCGGTGTCAGGGCGAGCAGTGGGAGGGCTTGGGCTGTGGTGGTGGTCGGGTCCATCAGCGTCGGCCAGTTGGCCCAGATGCGTTCCCGGGCTGTCGGGTCGGCCAGGAGTCGTCGGGCGTAGGCGGTTTCGGTCGGGCTGTAGGGGCGGGCGAGGACGGTGGTTTTGCGGTAGGTCACCACGCCGACCGACGTGTGCGGCAGGACGTCGACCTCCACCGGGGACGGCGGCGGGATCTCGTCTGCGGTGTGGGCGAGGAGCCAGAGCGCGATCACGGTGCGGGCCTGGCCCCGTGGGTCGCAGTCCGGGCCTGGGATCAGGCCGGTGATCCAGGCGGCGGCTCCGCCGGCCATGAACTCGCGGTAGTGCTGTTGCGCCGCGCCTCTCGGCCACCTCGCCCACGTGAGGAGGTGGCTGCCGTCGTTCGAGGCGGACGGGAGTTGGTGCACGGGAGGGATGCGCTCGCCGGCCTGTGGTGGGGCGGCGTCGGCCACCGGTCGGATCGCGTTCGCCCACAACGGGATCCACGATTCGTAGCCCGGAAGCGCGCAGTAGGTCACGGTGTCGAGGCGTTCGCAGTGGTGGGTCACGGGGACCGTGGTGGCGTCGCGTTCCCGCGTGGCGGCGTTGGGGTCGTGGGATCGGGTGACGAGCCCTGCGGTGATCGACGCGGCCAGGGCCAGGACGGTGCCGGCGAGGCGGAGTGGGCGGATCGCGTCGCGCAGCAAGGCCAAGCCCGCGACGAACACGCCGGCCGCGCACAGGTAGGCCAGGTGGAGCGCGGCCGGACGGGCGGGCCACGCCGAGCCGTGGTGCAGGACGTAGGGCAGGAACCAGTCGCCGAAGGCACCCAGGTTGCGGTTCAGCAAGGTCGCCAGGCCCAGTACGACCACCGCGATCGGGCCGGTGGCCAGGGCGGGGAACCAGCGGCCCAGCGCGGTGCCCAGGACTCCGGCCAACGCGCCCGCGCCGAGCGCACCGAGCGGTTCCAGCACGTCGAGCCGGCCCGCGACCGGGCCTTGGAGTAGGCGGATCGCGAAGAGGAGGCTGATCGGGACGGCCGCCACCAGCGCGCCCACGCTCGCGCTCGCGGCGAGCAGCGACCACGTGCGGGCTTCCGGACGGCTCGGCAGGGCGGCGAACGCCTCCTCGGTGCCGTGGCGGTGGTCGCGTGACGCCGCCAGCGCGCACGCCACCAGGACGGCGGCGGAGGCGGGCAGGGAGTGGCCCGCGATCGCCACCGATTCCACGGACAGGTCCGGTGCCCAGTTCCAGCTCGTGACCAGGTAGAGCACCAGGCCGAGACCTGCCGCGCACCACGGGAACGGGGTGCGCAGCAGGTGCCGGGTTTCGGTGCGGAACAGCATCACGCGGCCAGCCGCAGCAGGTAGCCGTCCTCGATGGACGGTTCGGCCCGGCGGCCGCCCGGCGGGCGGTGGTCCAGCACCCGGTAACGCCCCTCCGCCGTGCGCCAGAACAGGCCGCCGGTCGGCCGGTCCGAGGTGAGCCAGACGTGGCCGTCCGCCGACGCGGCCAGTTCGGCGGGCGTGCCGTGGAACGCCCGCCGGCCCCGGTTGAGGACCAGCACCCGTTCGCACAGGGCGGCCACGTCCTCGGTCTGGTGGGTGGACAGCAGGACGGTGCGACTCTCGCCGACCCGGGACACCAGCGCCCGGAACCGCAGCCGCTGCTCCGGGTCGAGGCCCACCGTGGGCTCGTCCAGGACCAGCAGGTCCGGCTCGCCCACCAGGGCCTGCGCCAGCGCCAGCCGCTGCCGCATCCCGCCGGACAGGTCGCGGACCAGGGTGGTGCAGCGATCGGTCAGGTCGACCTCCGCCAGCACCCGCCGGACCTCCCGGTGCCGGGCCCGCCGGTCGTTCAGGTCTTTCAGCAGCGCCACGTAGTCGACCAGCTCGAACGCGGTGAACCGGGGGTGGAACCCGGGCCGCTGCGGCAGGTAGCCGAGCCGGCGTCGCAGCGCGGTGCGCTCGTCCTGGCGGGCCGGGTCCAGGCCGAACGCGCGGATCGTGCCCGCGTCCGGTGCGAGGGTCGTCGCCAGGCAGCGCAGGAGCGTGGACTTGCCCGCGCCGTTCGGGCCGAGCAGTCCGGTCACGCCGGACCCGATGGCCACGTCCAGACCGTCGAGCACGCGACGGCCTCGGTAGTGCTTGGTGAGCCCGGTGGCTTGAACGGACATCACGCCTCCTCGCTCGCTGGACGTTGCGTACCGCGCTGGTGGAAGCGCACACCACGTCGTCGGACGCGGTGGGTCGGCGCGTCCGCGCGGTTCGGGCCGAGTTGGCCCATCGGGCGCGGCCCGACCGGCACATCGGGCCCGTCGAGTGCATGGCGGCTGAGGTGGTTCTTGGAGCGTGGCCCACGGGAACGACCGCCAACGCCCCGCCGCCCACCGGCCCAAGCACAGTCACCCCGGCCGTCACAGGACGGCAAACCCACACCGCCCAAGCCGAGCCGTGCCATCGGGTCGGGCCCGACCAACACACCCGGCCCAGCGACGGCATGGCGCCAGCAGCGATGCTCCGTGAAGTCCCCACGAGAACGACCTCCCACAGCCCGCCACCCGCCGACACGGACACTGCGGCCGTCACAAGTCGGCGAAACCACACCGCTCAAGCCGAACGGTGCCATCGGGTCGGACCCGACAGGCATACCGGACCCGGCGAACACACGGTGGCGGCGATGCTCCGTGAAAAGCCCACAGGAACGACCGCCCACAGCCCGCCACGCACCGACACCGAACCTCCGGCCGTCACGAGATGGCGAAACCACACTGCCCAAGACGAGCGGTGCCACCAGGCCAGACCCGACCAACACACCCGATTCGGCGAACACACGACGGCAGCGACGATTCTCCGTGAAAGGCACACCAGAACAACCACCCACAACACACCGCCCACCGACACCAACACTCCGGCCGTCACAGGATGGCGAAACCACACCGGCCAAGACGAGCGGTGCCACCAGGCCAGACCCGACCAACACACCCGATTCGGCGAACATTCGGCGGCGGTGCTTCGTGACCGGCCCACAGGAACGACCACCCACGGCCCGCCACCCACCGACACCGAAGCTCCGGCCATCACAAGACGACAAACCCACACCGCTCAAGCTGAGCCGTGCCATCAGGTCAAACCCGACAGACACACCTGACCCAGCGAACACACGACGGTGGCGGCGATGCTCCGTGAAAAGCCCACCAGAACAACCACCCACAACACACCACCCACCGACACCAACTTTCCAGCCGTCACAGGACGGCGAACTCACACCGCTCAGGCCAAGCGGTGCCGTCGGGTCGGACCCGACAGACACACCCGACTCGGCGAACACACGGCGGCGGCGATGCTCCGTGAAAGGCCCACGAGAACGACCGCTCACCGCACGCCACCCACCGACACTGCAGCCGTCACAGGACGGCAAACCCACACCGCTCAAGCTGAGCCGTGCCATCGAGTCGGACCCGGCCAACACACCCGGGCCAGCGGACACACGACGGCAACGACGATTCTCCGTGAAAGGCACACCAGAACAACCACCCACAACACACCACCCACCGACACCGACACTCCAGCCGTCACAGGACGGCGAACCCATACCGCTCAAGCTGAGCCGTGCCATCGAGTCGGACCCGACCGACACACCTGACCCGGCGAACACACGGCGGCGGTGCTTCGTGACCGGCCCACGGGAACGACCACCCACGGCCCGCCACCCACCGACACCGAAGCTCCGGCCATCGCAGGACGGGAAACCCACGCCGCTCAGGCCGAGCGGTGCCGTCGGGTCGGACCCGACAGACACTCCGGAACCGGCGAACACACGGTGGCGGCGGTGCTTCGTGAGTGGCCCACGAGAACGACCGCTCACCGCACGCCACCCACGGACACTGCGGCCGTTACAGGACGGCGAAAGCACACCGCCCAAGCCGAGCGACGCCGTCTGGTCGGATCCGACCGACATACCGGGCCCGGCGAGCACGCGGTGGCGGCGGTGGTTGGTGACTGGCCAGCGGGACCGACCGTTCATGGCCCGCCGCGAGCCGGCACCGGTACGCCGGCCGACACGGGTCGGCTGGACCGCACTGTTCCGGTCGGAGAAGTCGGTTGGGCCGTGTCCGATCGGCACGCCGGGGCCCGTGGGCAACCGGCGGCTACGGCGGCGGGCGGTGAGGGCGGAGGGCTGAGTGGACATCACGCGGGTCCGATCGCCGCGTGGTACGTGGCGCGCATCGCCGATGCGGGTGCCACGGGGCGGGGTGCCACGGGGCGGGGTGCCACGGGGCGGGGCGTCACGGGGCGGGGCGTCATGCGTCGGCGGAACCGCTTCGCTTGGGTCGGTTGGGCTTGTTGCACCGGGTTCGACGGACGTGCTCGGCTCGGCGAGCACGTGGTGTTCGCCCGCCGCGTACTGCGCGCCGGAAGAGCGCCGGACGTCAGAAGCCGGCAGGACCGCGACGCCTCGGCAGGGCAGGTCCGGCGCGCCGGGCACGAGCGAAACACCTGGGCCGACGAACGAGAAGCGGGCGCAGTGCCTCGTGACTGGTCCACGGCGGCGTCCGCCTACGCGCCGCCGTGCACCGAGATCGAGGCGTCGGGTGTCACTGGGCGGTAGGGCCGCCGCGCCGGGCCTGGGTGAAGCATCGGGGCCTGCGGGCACGTGGTGGCGGGGCTTGGCGTGGTTGGAGGGTCGAGTGGGCATCACGCCGGTCCGATCGCCGGGCAGTGCGTGCCACGGGCCGGTGGCACGCCGGTGACGAGGTACTGGTCCACGGCGGCGACCGCGCACGGGCCGCCGCGTGCGCCGAAGTAGACGCCGTGGCTCCAGCCGTCGTAGGTCAGCAGCACCGCGCCGCTCTGGCGGGCCGCCGTCTGCGCCCACTCCGACGGGGTCGAGGGGTCGACGCGGCTGTTGACCATCAGGATCGGCGGCGCGCCGCGCACCACCAGTGGGCGTTGCGGGTTGCGCACGCGGTCGGTCTGGCCCAGGCAGCGGTGCGTCACGTCCCACGCCAGTGCCGACTGGCCCATGTCGGGCGCGACGACGGACAGCAGGCGGCGGTAGGCGTCGAGTTCGGCGTGGTTGCGCACGGGCAGGGCGAGGTCCTGGCAGAGGATCGCGCCGACCGGGTCCTGCCACGTGCCGGGCGGGTCGTTCGGGCGCGGGCCGTCGTCCGGGCGGACCATCGGGTCGGGGGTCGGGGTGCCGTCCCGCAGGGCGGCCAGCGTCGCGGCCAGGCGGGGCCAGTCGGGGCGGGCGAAGCCGTTCGTCGCGTACATCCGCAGCACCTGCGAGGTGACCACGACCGGTGGGGCGGGTGGGCGTTGACCGAGCAGCTGCCCCCGGTCGGCGCGGGCCACCAGGTCGGCGAACAGCCGGCGGACGTCCGTGCCGTGCAGCGCGCACCCGGTGCTGCGCGCGCACCACGCGGCGAACTCGTCGAAGCCCTGTTCCACGGCCGCCGACTCGCTGCGCAGGAACTGCCAGGTGGAGCCGAGGCTGTGGTCCCAGTTGCCGTCCAGCACCATCCGCCGGACGCGGCCCGGGTACTTCTGCGCGTACTGCTGGCCGAGCAGCGTGCCGTAGGAGAAGCCGTAGTAGTTCAGGGGCCCCTCCCCCAGCGCTGCCCGGATCGCCTCCAGGTCGCGCACGCCGCTGAGCGTGTCGAGGAAGTCGTACACCGGACCGGTGAGCCGGCGGCAGGCGTCGCTGTACTCGCGGTTGGCGCGCACGCGGGCGTCGAAGTCCGCCTGGCCGCGCAGGTCGACCGACGCGGGCGCGGGCCACGGGCACCGGGCCGGGTTGCTGCCGCCGGTGCCGCGCGGGTCGAGGCTGACCACGTCGAACCGCTGGTGCATCGCCGCGGAGACCAGCGGTCGCGACGACTTGACCGACGCCACGCCCGAGCCGCCGGGACCGCCCGGGCCGAACACCAGCGTGCCCAGCCGGGCACCGGGTTCACCGGCCCGCCGCCGGGCCAGCGCGAGATCGATCGTGGGCCCCGCCGGGTGGGCCCAGTCGACCGGCACGGTGATCGTGCCGCAGTCCACGACGGGCGCGTCGGGGCACGGCGACCAGTCGATGCCGGACGGGCCCGCCGTGGCGGCCACCGGCGCGAGCAGGCCGGCGGTCAGGGCGGTCAGCACGACCGCGATGCGGTTTCTCACACCCATTGGGGTTCTCCTGGGTCGAGGCGGCGGCGCCGCGCGTAGAGGACGGAGCCGAGGATCGCCACCGCGGCGGCGTACCCGAGCTGGGCCGCCGGGTGGAAGAACAGGAACCGGTCGACGCCCTGGGTGGCGAGCACGGCCACCAGCCAGAGCGCGCCGAGCACCACGGCCGCGACGCGCACCGGGAACCGGGTCCCGGCGGTCAGGCAGGCCAGCGCCAGCGCCAGGCCGGGCAGCAGCCACGACGCGGTCAGGCCGAGCGGTCCGGGCAGCACCGGGGCGGTCGCCGCGGTCAGCAGGATCGCGCCCAGCAGCACGGAACTCGCCCGCACCAGCAGCACCCGGCCGCCGCCGAGCGGGGTCGCCGCCACCACCTCGTGCGCCGGGTCGACCACCGGCCCGTAGGCCAGCGCGATCCCGGCGAGCGGCAGCACCGGCGCGACCACCAGGAACACCAGCAGCACCACCGGATCGCCGTCCGAGAGGTGGGTGGCGACCAGCGCGAACGCCAGCACCAGCACCATCGCCGCCAGCCAGGCGCGGCTCAGCGCCGGGGTCGCGCCGACCAGCCGGGCGACGTGCGCCGGCACGCCGAACGCGGCCAGCAGCCGTTCCGCCGCCGACCGGCGCGGCCGGGCCACCTGGTCGAGCACCGCGTCCCAGGACGCGGCCAGCCACTGCTCGTCCACCGGGATCCGCGCGCGGCACGGCCCGCAGCGGGCCAGGTGGGCCTCCACCGACATCACCCGGGGCGGGTCGAGCCGCCCCTCCAGGTAGGCCGTGAGCTGCGCCCCCGCGACGTGCCAGGTCGTCATGTCAGCAACTCCCGCAGCTGTGCCCTGGCGCGCATGGCCCGGGTCTTGACGGTCCCCTCGGGAATGCCGAGCAGGCGGGCGGCTTCCCGGGTGGTCAGTCCGTCCAGGACGGTGGCCTCGATGACCGCGCGCAGCTCCGGCGACAGCCGCGCGATCGCGGTGCCGACGTCGCCGTGCTCCACGCCGAGCAGCACGAGGTCCTCGGTCGACGCGGTCACGCCGTCCGCCTCGCCCAGCTCCTCCTGGGCCGGTCTGCGCACCCGCAGCAGCGAGAGCAGCCGGCGGATGCCGATCGTCCAGATCCACGCGGCCACCTCCCCGCCGCCGGGGTCGAACCGCCGCGCGCCCCGCCAGACCGCGACGTAGGTGTCCTGCACCGCGTCGTCGACGAGGTCCGGGTCGGCGCAGCGCCGGCTCAGCCGCGCCCGCAGCCACGGCGCGTGCCGGCGGTGCAGCAGGCGCAGCGCGTCCACGCGGCCCGCGGCCACGGCGCTGACCAGCTCCGCGTCGGAGCTGTCGTCGTAGACCGGCGCGGGGGCCCGCCGCCGGGAGTGAAAAAGTGGCACGTACCCGTCTATCGCCTGCGGGTGCCGATCCGGTTCACGGCTCGCGGCTCCGGCGCGAGTTTCGTCCTCAATGGACTCCGGGAGGCCAGTGACAGGACCCCTGCCGTGAGTGTCTTTTTCCGCCGGCCCCCGCCGACGACCATTCGTGGTGCGGAAATGGTTGCTTGACCTGTAGGGAGCGAAGAGGCATGGGCAAGTACGATCACCTGTTTGTCGAGAACATGCTGGAGTGCGCCGACGACCTGGTCAACGAGGGGGCCGCGGCCGGTGGCGAACGCCCGGCCAACATCGGCAACCCGTTCGGGCTGATGCGCGGGATCGACGTCGACCTGAGCAAGGTCCACATGGCCTACAGCTGGATCAACCCGACCTCCGAGCAGGTCCACTGGGTGAACGACCACGAGCACAGCTACGACGAGGTGCTCATGTGGATGGGCAACGACCCGGACAACATCCACGACCTCGGCGCGGAGCTGTACCTCGACATCGAGGGCGAGCGGCACACCGTGACCACGACCGGCGCGGTGTTCATCCCCGCCGGGATCCGGCACTGCCCGCTGGGCTTCAACTGGGTGAAGCGCTCGTTCTCGTTCATCGCGCTGTCGCTGAACCCGGACTACGCCTCCGACGAGAACGTGCCGAAGCACTCCTGAGCCGGGGGTCGTCGCGAGCGCGGGCCGGGCGGTTCCTCCGCCCGGCCCGCGCTCCGGTTCCGGCGGGCGGCGGCCCCGCCGGTGGCCCGTCGGGCCGGTTGCCGGGGGCGCGTGCGGCCGGGCGCTGGGGTGTTCGGGCGCGCGTACGGGCCGGGCGGAACCTCCGCCCGGCCCGTCGGCGTGTCAGGGCACCATCGGACCGTGCCCGGCCCCGGTCGTCCGCACCGCCGACGCGATCTCGGCCAGGTCCTCCGGGTCGAGGTAGAGCGTCGTGGCGGGCAGCCACCCGTCCACCTGGGCGGGCGTGCGCGCGCCGGCGATCGCCGTCGACACCCCCGGCACCGACGTCGTCCACGCGATCGCGACCGCGCCGACCGACACGCCGTGCCGTTCGGCGATCGGGCGCAGGGCGTCCTGGAGCGCGAGGTTGCGCTCCAGCGCGGGCGGCTGGAACTCCGCGTTGCGCGAACGCCAGTCGTCGGTGGGCAGGCCGGCGGCGCGTTCGGCGGTGAACGTGCCGGTCAGCAGGCCCGCGCCCATCGGGCTGTAGACCAGCACGCCGGTGCCGTTGCGCTCGCACCACGGGATCACGTCGCCCGCGGCCTCCCGCTTGATCAGCGACAGCGGCGGCTGGAGGGTCTCCACGGGGCCGACCGCCTGGCACCGCTCCAGCAGCCCGACGTCCAGGTTGGACACCCCGGCGTGCCGGACCTTGCCCGCCGCCAGCAGTTCCAGCACGGTCCCCCAGGACTCCTCGATCGGCGGGCCGTTGGGGTCGGGGGCGTGGATCTGGTAGAGGTCGAGGTGGTCCACGCCCAGCCGGCGCAGCGACGCGTCGCACTCGCGGCGGATCGACTCGGGCGTCAGGTCCTGGTACTCGACGCCGTTGTCGTCCCACACCAGGCCGCACTTGGTGAACACCAGCGGGCGGTCGGCGGCCGGCAGCGCGGCCAGCGCGCGGCCCACCACCTCCTCCGCGTGCCCGAACCCGTACACGGGCGCGGTGTCGATCCAGTTCACGCCGCCGTCGAGGGCGCGGTGCATCGCGGCGATCGACTCGTCGTCGGACTGCGAGCCCCAGCCCATCACGCCGGGGCCGCCGGTCACCCAGCTGCCGAAGCCGACCGCGCTGATCTCCAGCCCGGTGCCGCCCAGTTCACGTGCCATCAGGATTCCGTTCGGTAGGGACGGGTCGCGTCCGGCGGGACCACCGGCAGCACGACGCGGGACAGGGCCGGACCGCCGTGGTGCACGGTCTGCAACGCGCTGACCACCTCGCCCGAGGTCCCGGGCAGCTCGCCGGTGTTCGGGTTGCGGTCGAAGTGCGGGAAGTTGCTGCTGGAGACCTCGATCCGGATGCGGTGGCCCGGCCGGAACACGGTGCTGGTCGCGCCGAGGTCGATGCGGTACTCCACCACCTCGCCCGGCGTGAGCAGTTGCGGCACCTCGCCCCGGTAGCGGGCGCGGATGATCCCGTCGCTGATGTTCTGCGCGTAGCCGCACGGCCCGACGTCGACCAGTTTCGCGGTCCAGTCGGTGTCCAGGGCGGTGGTGGCGGCGTGCAGCACGACGGTGACCGGGCCCGTCACGTCCAACGGCGCGGTCAGCGGTTCGCTGGTGTAGACGAGCACGTCCTCGCGGGCCTCGATCGGCCGCTGGTCGTACACCCCGCCCTGGGTGTGCACCGGGCTGCAGCACAGCGCGCCGCCCAACGTGGGCACCGGGTTGCGCGGGTTGTAGACGTAGCTGTCCGGCGGCTGGTCGCCCGGCGTCTCGCGGGACAGCTTCCCGTCGCCGTCGAGCGTGTTGGCCCGGCCGGCGCTGTGCAGGTACCAGTCCTGGTACTCGGTGCCCGGCAGCGGCCACGAGTCGGCCACCCGCCACTGGTTGGCTCCCATGGCGTAGAGCAGCACCGACGGGTCGTCGCCCCCCGCGCCGCGCAGCCACCGGTCGAACCACCGCAGCTGCAACCCCTCCGCGTCCAGCGCTCCCGCCGACGAACGTCCCCCGAAGTTCATCGAGCCGACCGGGTTGCTGCGGAACAGCCCCTCGTGCGGCCACGGCCCGACCAGCAGCCGCTGCCGGTCGCCGACCGGGCTCTGCGCGGTCATGCCCGCGTAGTTGGCCAGCGTGCCGCCCAGGAACGTGTCGTACCAGCCGCCCAGGTTGAACGCGGCCACCGTCATCTCCGAGTAGGACCGCGAGACGTCCAGCCGCTCCCAGTACTCGTCGTACTCGGGGTGGCGCAACCACTCCTGATAGTAGGGCGCGACCTTGTCCAGGTAAGGGTGGTCGGCCAGCGGCAGCACCCGCGCGGTGTCCGGGAACGCGTCGGAGGCGTCGATCAGCGCTTCGCGGACCGACGCCGGCACCGACGGGTCGCGGCCCGCGTTGTGCGCGGCCAGCGACAGCGTCCAGCCCAGGCTGAACCCGAGCTGGAACGCGCCGCCCCGGTACACCCAGCCGTGGTGGTAGCTCGACGCGGTCACGTTGGGCGCGATCGCCTTCAACGCGGGGTGCCCCGACATGGCCGCCTGCCACTGGGTCACGCCGTCGTAGGAGCCGCCGAACATGCCCACGTTGCCGTCGCACCAGGGCTGCGAAGCGGTCCAGTCGACCGAGTCGTACCCGTCCTCGCGTTCGAACACGAACGGCGTGAACGTGCCGTCCGACGCGCCGCGGCCACGGGTGTCCTGCATGACGACGGCGTACCCCGCGGACGCCGCGCGCAATGCGAACGTGCCGTACATGCCCAGGCCCGTGCGGTCGTAAGGGGTCCGGAAGATCAACGCGGGACAACGCTGCCCCACCGGTCGGTACACGTCGGCGCGGAGGACCGTGCCGTCCCGCATGGGGACGGCGACCGCGCGATCAACAGTCAGTGATTCAGTCATTGTCCGCCAGCCAGTGGTCGAGGACGTTGCGGGTGAGGGTGGACAGTCCGTTGTCGTAGCCGTTGGCGGACAGTCCGCTGCTGAAGGAGATCGAGCCGGTGGCGAACACCGAGCCGCCTCCGCGCGTGGTGAAGTACACGATGTCCGAGCGCACGTCGGGGTTCTCCGTGGCGCCCATCCCCGGGTGGGTGCCGCTGAGCTCCTCGACCGCGAACTGGTAGCCGTCGCCGAGCCCCTCGGAGGTGGCCAGCACGACCGCGTCCGGTGGGCTGCCCAGCGCCGGTTCGTAGCGGTCGATCTCGTTGCCGGCCGCTCCCCCGTTGTCCAGCGACACGTCGCCGAACACCTGCGGCACGTCGTCCAGCAGCGGTTTCGCCCCGTCCCGGTGGGCGTCCGGGCCGACCCGGTACCAGCCGGACGGGCCGCCGCCCTGGGCGCTGAAGCCGACCCCGAACACCTTCTGCGGCGCGCGGTTGCGCCCGGCCCACAGCCCGCCGCGCTCGCCGGTCGTGGCGTGGTGGTACTCGCCGGGCTTGGCCTGCCAGCTGCGGGTGCCGTTCTCGCCCCGGCGCAGCTCCATCACGTGCGGCAGCTCCGGGTGGAACGAGACCACCCAGTAGTAGCCGTTGCCGCCCAGGTAGGCGAGGTTGCCGCCGCCGTCCACGTACTGCTCGATCGCGTCGATCATCCGCTCGGAGGCGTACTCCGGGTGCGACCCGGTGAGCACGCCCCGGTAGCGGCGCAGCAGGTCCGCGCCCTCGGCGTGCAGGTCGTGGTCGGTGATCACGTCGAACGAGTAGCCCAGCGTGGTCAGCCAGTCGAGGATGTACAGGTCCGAGGCCAGCATGAACGGCGACAGGTGGATCCGGAACCCCGGTGCCAGGGTGAGGATCGGCCGCCGCCACGAGGTGTAGCAGACGCCGCTGCCGTCGGTGTGCCGCGCGTACGCGGAGTGCCCCAGGTCGTAGCGGTGCTCCAGGAACACCGTGCCCGGCGGCACGACCGGCACGTACCCGAGGCCGCGTTCGTTCGAGTACGCCAGGTAGGTGGCGGTGGGCAGCATCAGCGCGAGCCGACCGGTGGCCACGCCCGCCGGCGGGCGCACCACGAACGGGATGGACCGCTCGCACGAGCCGTCGACCGCTTTGACGTGCAGCGCGTACACGCCGCTGTGCAGGGCGGCGGGCACGGTGAACTCGTGGCTGGGCGTCCAGTCGGCGTCGGCCAGCGAGTCGTCGTGGAAGTGGATCGCGGCGTACCCGCGCGGGTCGACCGCGTAGTGCTCGACCCGGCCGGAGAAGTGCCGCCCGGTCACGCCGCGCACCGGCAGGTTCACCAGCCGCCCGTCCAGGCCCGGCCGGCCCACGCACGGCACCACCAGGCCCGCCGCGGTCTCCCCCGGCTCGAACGCCCAGCGCAGCGGCGCGTCGTGGTCCTCGGACACGGCGGCGACCAGCGCGGCCCGGGTCAGCGGGTGCGGCCAGAAGCCGGGGCGCTCGACCTTGCCGTTGTAGTGCCCGGAGTCCGGGGTCCGCGCCCCGAACAGCAGGTCGCCGTGGTCGGCCGGGGTGAACGCCCCGGTGACGCGCTGCTCGACCACCACCGGCCGGTCGTCCACCACGATCGGGCTCAGCCGGCTGTTCACGCTGGTCACCAGCGGTCTGGTGACCAGCACGGCGCGGCCGGTCGCCGGGTCGTAGCTCGCCGCCAGGCCGTGCCACAGGTGCAGGGCCAGCGGGGTCTCCGCGCGGATCGCGGTCTCCTGGGTGCCGTCGCCCAGCCAGAGCGTCGGCCGGCCCACCTCGTCCACGCCGAGCGCGTAGCCGCGCGCGCCGTCGTTCCAGCGGGCCAGCACGGCCTGCGGCCCGCCGGTCACGTGCGTCGGGTGGACGTAGGCGGCGATCGCGAACCCGCCGTCGCCGGTGGTCGCGCCGTGCGGGTCGCGGACCTCGACGTGCGAACCGGTCCGGGTGCGCTGGGCGTGGCCCCGGTGCCGGCCGAGCCAGGCGTCCGGCACGCGTTCGACCCGCACGCCGGGCCCGGCCGGGTCGTCCACGGTGTGCCGCAGCCGCAGCAGCTCGGTGGTGTACTCGCCGACGCCCTCGGCGCTGACCATGAACGTGATCGCCTCGCCGGGGGCGGCGCTGACCCGGTCGGCGTAGCCGAGCAGGACCGGCCCGTCCTGTCGCAGCTCCGGGCCGTCCACCGCGTCGGTCGGGGGCTCGCCCCAGCCGAACACGTCGAACAGCTCGCGCCGCAGGCAGGCCTCGCGCGCCTGGTCCTCGGCGGTGAACACGCGCCGGTCGGCGAGCCGGTAGGTCTCGCCGCGCCGGGCGGGCGGGTGGACCAGGCGCCACTGGCCGGTGCCCGTCTCGTGCACGCAGACCCGCTCGGCCGGCGGGCGGCCGTCGAGGAACCGCGCCAGGCGGCTGAGCGGTTCCTGGTGGACCGCCTGGGGATCGCGGAGCCAGGCGGTCACCAACTCTTCGGTGAGCAGCGGGCGGAGCTGCTCGGCAAGGCGCTCGGCGAACCGCGCCCGGATGGCCACAACTGAGGAGTCCATGTACCGACGCTAAGCAGCGGGCCCGCGCACGGGCAGCCCGTCAGGTCGGCGGCCGTGTCACTGAGCGGAGGTGATCCGCGCCGCTGACCCGGCGGCGGAACTCGCCGGGGCTCAGGCCGCACTCCCGCTTGAAGAAGCGGCCGAAGTAGGACGGGTTGTCGAACGACAGCCGCTCCGACACCTGGGCCACGGTGAGGTCGGTGTGCGTCAGCAGCCGCTTGGCCTCCACGGCCAGCGCCGCGCGGATGATCTCCGCCGGGCGCTTCCCGGTGGTCCGCTTCACCACGTCCGCCAGGTGCTTGGGGGTGACCCCGATGCGGCTGGCGTACCCGCGCACGGACTGCTCGTGCGGCAGTTCCTCGCTGACCAGCCGGAGGTAGCGGCGGGCCAGCGCGGTGCCCCGGTCCTCCTCCACCGCCCCGGTGCCCGCGTCGTGGTGCAGCCGGCGCATCTCCACCAGCAGGATGTGCAGGTACGCCTGGAGCACCGACACGTCCGCGCCGCCGGGCCGCCGGTACTCCCGGTCCAGCGCCGCGATCAGCGCGGTCACCGGGCCGATCTGCTCGGCGGCCAGGTGCAGGGCGTGCCCGGTGCCCAGCGGGTCCAGCGCCAGCGAGCGGCGCGGTGACACCCGGTCGCCGTACTGGGGCACCAGGAACTCCTCCTGGAACACCATCACGTGCCCTTCCAGGGGGTCGCGGCGCTCCCAGAACTGCACCTGCCCCGGCGCGATGAAGTACAGCGTCACCGGGGCCACCTGGTAGGGCACGAAGTCGATCACGTGCGTGCCCGACCCGCCGGTCACGCAGACCAGCTCGTAGAACTCGTGGCGGTGCGGGTAGGGAGCGTCCGACCAGGGCGACAGGTCGGCGAACGACCCGATGGCGAACCCCGGCGGACCGTCGGCGATCAGCGGGTCGTCGAAGCGGTGGATCGGCAGGGGAACGGCCTGCACGGGACCTCCCGATGTCACTCGTACGAGGCCGCGGGGTGCGCGACCCCGTGCGCGGCGGGTGGGGTGATGCCGGGGTTGGCGGCCAGCAGGCTGCGGGTGTACTCGTGGCGCGGCGCGGCCGCGATCTCCGCCGGCGTGGCCACCTCGATCAGCTTGCCGTCCTTCATCACGCCGACCCGGTCCGCCACCGACAGGATCAGGCTCAGGTTGTGGGTGATGAACAGGAAGCCGAGGTCGTGCTCCCGGCGCAGGTCCAGCAGCAGGTTCATCACCTGCCCCTGCACCGACACGTCCAGCGCCGAGGTGGGCTCGTCGGCCACGATCAGCCGGGGTTCCGGGGCGAGCGCGCGGGCGATGGCGACCCGCTGGCGCTGGCCGCCGGAGATCTGCGCCGGGATCCGGTCGACCACCGACTTGGGCAGCCCGACCTCGTCCAGCAGGCGTTCCACCCGGCGGCGCAGCGCCGGGCCGCGCAACGTGGTCAGCTCGCGCAGCGGTTCGGCGATGATCCGGCCGATGGTGTGCCGGGGGTCCAGCGAACTCTGCGGGTCCTGGAAGACCAGCTGCACGGTGCGGCGGAACGCGCGGGTCTCGCCTTCGAGGCCGCGCGGGGTGTGCAACTGGCCGGCGACGCTCACCGTGCCCTCGGTGGGGTGGTCCAGCGCCGCGACGATCTGGCCCAGCGTGGTCTTGCCGCTGCCGGACTCGCCGACCAGGCCGAAGAACTCGCCCGGCCGGATGCTCAGGCTCACCCCGTCCACGGCGTTCATCCGCTCGCGCCGGCGCAGGCCCAGCACACCGCCGGACCGCCCGCTGCGGGTCACGAACGTGCGCCGCACGTCCTTGACCTCCAGCAGCGGCTCGGCTGCCTCGACCGCCTCGGCGGCGGCCCCGGGCACGGCGGGCGCGGGCAGGTCGACCGGGCCCGACCCGGGGTTCCAGCACGCGACCTCGACCGGCCCGATCGCGATCGGCGGCGGTTCCTCGGTCGCGCAGCGGTCCACGGTGTGCGCGCAGCGTGGCTGGAACCGGCAGCCGGGCAGGTTCGCGCCCGCCTCCGGCACCGACCCGGTGATCGCGGGCAGCCCGTCGACGCGGCGCACCCCGACCTGCGGGACGCACTCGACGAGGGCGCGCGTGTAGCGGTGGCGGGGCGAGTTGAGCACCTCGGCCGCCGGACCCGCCTCGACCAGGCGGCCCGCGTACAGCACGGCGATCCGGTCCGCGATCTCCGCCGCCACCCCCATGTCGTGGGTGATGAACACGCACGCCATCCGGTGTTCCTGTTGCACGCTGCGGAACAGCCGCAGGATCTCCGCCTGCGTGGTCACGTCCAGCGCGGTGGTCGGCTCGTCGGCCAGCAGCAGGTCGGGCCCGGCCATCAACGCCATCGCGATCATCACGCGCTGCTGCATCCCGCCGGAGAGCTGGTGCGGGTACAGGTTCGCGACCCGCTCCGGATCGGCGAACCCGACCTCGCGCAGCAATTCCAGCGCACGGGCCAGCGCCGCGGCCCGCGCGTCGCCGCGGGCACCGGCCGGTTCGTGCGCCTCGACCAGTTGCGCGCCGATCCGCTGCGCGGGGTTCAGCGAGTCCAACGCCTCCTGGAACACCATGCCGATGCGCCTGCCGCGGAACGACCGCATCTGCGCGGCGCTCAGCGCGTTCAGGTCGACCTCGTCCAGCCGCACCTCGCCGGTGGTCCGCACCGGCGTGACGAACTCCAGCAGCCGGATGACCGACAGCACGGTCACCGTCTTGCCGCTGCCCGACTCGCCGACCACGCACAAGGTCTGCCCGGAGTCGAGGGTGAGGCTGAGTTCGTGCACCAGTTCGGTGTCCACCTCACCGGTGGGCACGGCGACCGAGAGGCGGTCGATCTCCAGTAGCGACATGGGTGTCATCCCTTCCGCCGGCCCGTTCGGCCTGAGAATCCGGTGATTCTGTACACCGATGACCTCGACGGACAAGGATTTCCGGAAACTGTGCAGCCAGAGACAAACGTCTGTCCACAGTGGCGGGTTCGTACGGGGCCAGTTCGCCTCAGTGACATAAAAGCCGACATCGGCGTCTGTGCGACCCCTGTGAGCCGGACTACGTTTCCGGCCACCGACCTGCGGAATCAGGCGCGAGGAGCCGCAATGGAGCGCACCGAATCACGTCGTCTCAGGCACAGGATCGCCGCCCTCGCAGTGGTCGGGCTGGTACTCACCGCCTGCGCCACTCCCAAGGGCAGCACCACCGGCGACGCCGGACCACCCACGCGTGGGGGGAATCTGACCGTACGGCTGGCCCAGGACCCGGGCTCGCTGGACACGGTGAAGAACTCCAACGCCGGGACCACCTACATCGGTCACGAGGTGTTCGAGCAACTGGTCACCATCGACGCGAACTACCAGCCGCAGCCCGTGCTCGCGGAATCGTACAAGAAGGCCGATGACGGGCTCGGCTTCACGTTCACCCTCCGCAAGGGGATCGTGTTCGCTGACGGAACACCCTTGCGGGCGGCAGACGCCGTGGCGTCGCTGCGCTACTGGGTCGACAACGGCAGCTACGCCGGGTCGCTCAAGCCGGTGCTCAAGGACATCACCGCGCCCGACGAGAGCACCGTCGCGGTGTCGCTGAGCGCGCCGTTCAACCTCGTGGCGCTGATGGCGACCAGCCACGGCACGGGCATCCGCAAGGAGTCCGACATCGCCGCCGCCGGGCCCACCGGCATCCCCCGGGAGAAGTCCGTCGGCACCGGGCCGTACAAGGTGAAGACCTGGACGCCGGGCCAGGAGATCGTCTTGGAGCGCAACGACAAGTACCAGGCGCCCAGTGGCAAGTCCAGCGGGTACGCCGGGGCCAAGAACGCCTACCTGGACACGATCACCTACAAGGTCGTGGCCGACTCCGACGCGGTGCTCAACGGTCTGCAGACCGGGCTGCTCGACGTCGCCGAGCCGTCGCACGACCAGTACGACCAGATCAAGCGCAGCGACACGCTCAAGATCGGGGTCGAGGGCGCGGCGAACATCCAGTACGTGGCGCTCAACCACAACTCCGGGTCGATCTTCAGCAAGCCGCAGGCCCGGGACGCGATGAACCTGATCGTCGACAAGGCGGCGGTGATGGCGTCACAGGGCGTGCCCGAACTGGTGTCGCCGAGCAACGGCGCGTTCGCCACGCAGACCAACAAGGGCATGTACTCCGAGGCCGGCAAGGCCAAGTGGGACCAGCACGACCCGGAGCGCGCCAAGCAGCTGTTCGCCGAGGCCGGGCTGCAGCCGGGGCAGACCGTCCGGATGATCACCACCGACGAGTTCCCGCAGTTCAAGGACGCGTTGGTGCTCATCCAGAGCCAGTTGCAGAAGATCGGGATCACGGCGAGCATCGACAGCTACGACTTCGCCACCCTGATCGGGCGCAAGAACAACGAGCCCAACAGCTGGGACGTGCTGGCGCTGATGGACGACGCCAACCCGCCCGTCCCGTCCTACAGCGACAACGTGCAGGGCATGGACAACATGGGCTACCCGCGCGACCAGCTCGCGCCGCTGCTGTCGAACTACAACGCGGCCGACACGCCGGAGGAGCAGAAGCAGGCGATCGACAAGATCCAGGAGTTCACCTCCCAGAACCTGCCGACGCTGACGCTCTACAACGCGAAGTCCTATGTGGCCTTCAGCTCCAAGGTGCGCGGCTACGAGGGCTGGGGCATGGAGTTCGCCGACGTCTGGCTGGCGGGGTAGGCCCCGGTGGCGGCTGTCGTCCTGCGCCGGTTGCGCGATCTGCTGGTCGTGCTGTTCGTCGTCGGCACCGTGCTGTTCTTCCTGCTGCGCTCCATCCCGGGCGACCCGGCCCAGGTGCTGCTGGGCACCAAGGCCTCGCCCGAGCAGCTCGACCGGCTGCGCCGGGAACTCGGGCTGACCGGACCGCTGCACGAGCAGTACCTGACCTGGCTGGGCAACGTGCTGACGGGCGACTTCGGCACGTCGATCAAGTACCAGCTGCCGGTGCCGCAGATGATCGTCGACCACATCGCGCCGACCTTGACCCTGGCGGTGCTCGGCACGGTGATCAGCTTCCTGCTCACCGTGCTGATCGTCACCTGGGTCACCGTCTCGCCGCACAGCCGAGCGGCCCGGTTGGTCAACCGGGCCGCGCAGTTCGGGCTCGCCCTGCCCGAGTTCTGGCTGGCGCTGGTGGCGGTCTTCCTGTTCGCGCTCACCCTCGGCTGGTTCCCGACCAGCGGGTACACCCCGCTGTTCGAGGACCCGGCGACGGCGATCACCCAGCTGGCGCTGCCGGTGGCGGTGCTGGTGGTGGGGCAGACCGCGTTCCTCACCATCACCATGGAGGAGAGCGTGCTGGGCGAGCTTTCCCAGCTCTACCTGCGCACCGCGCGGGCCAAGGGCGTGGGCGAGCGGCGGATCGTGCTGCGGCACGTGCTGCCCAACTCGATGCTGCCGGTGCTCACCACCGTGGGGTTGAACTTCGCGTCGCTGATCGGCGGCGTGGTGGTGATCGAGAGCATCTTCGTCATCCCGGGGCTCGGCACCATGCTGCTCGGCGCCGTGTACGCCCGGGACTTCCCGCTCATCCAGGGAGGGGTCATGTTCATCGCGTTCCTGTTCGTCGTGGTGAACCTGCTGGTCGACCTCGCCTACGCGCTGGTCGACCCGAAGGTGCGGGTGTCATGACGACGGTCCTGTCGACCTCCCGGGCGTTCGCCCGGCGCAACGCCACGCTGCTGATCGCGGGCGGCCTGCTGGTCGTGCTCACGCTGCTGGTGCTGGTGCTGCCGCTGTTCCTGCCCGACCCGAACGCGCCCGACCCGGTGCGGCGGCTGCTGCCGCCGTCCGGGGAGCACCCGATGGGCACCGACAAGTACGGCCGCGACCTGTTCGCCCGCTGGGCGTCGGCCGGCCGGGTGTCCATCGGGATGACGTTGCTGATCACGGTGTGCGCGGCCACGCTGGGCACGTTCATCGGGCTGGTGGCGGGCTTCTTCGCCCGCGCCGGCACGGTGGTCATGCGGGTCGTGGACGCGTGGATGGCGTTCCCGTCGATCATCCTGGCGATCGTGTTCGCGGTCGTCGTCGGACCGGGGATGCTCAGCGAGCTGCTCGCCGTGACGATCATCTTCACCCCGTACACGGCCCGGATCATCCGCAGCCGGGTGCTCGGGCTGACCACCCGCACGTACGTGAAGGCGGCGCGGGTGTCCGGGATGGGGTCGTGGAAGACGCTGGCCGTGCACGTCCTGCCCAACACGCTCCCGCTGGCGGTGGTGCAGTGCGTGCTGCTCTCGGCGGGCGCGATGCTGATCGACGGCTCGCTCAGCTTCCTCGGCCTGGGCATCTCGCCACCCACCGCCACCTGGGGGAACATGGTCTCGGACGGGCGCACCTACCTCCAGGACCACCCGACCATGGTGTTGTTCCCGGGCCTGACCATCGCGCTGTTCGTGTTCCTGCTCAACCTCGCGGGCACCAGCCTGCGGGCGTTCGTCGACCCGAGGGCGCGGATGCTGCTCGCGCAACGGCGGCGTCGGTGAGCGCACTGCCCGGCGGGTGCGCGTGAACGGCCCCCCGCGCACCCGGCGGCTCCTGCTGTTACTCGGAGCCCTGTCCACGTTCGGCCCGCTGTCGATCGACCTGTACCTGCCCGCGCTGCCCGCGCTGGCCCGCAACCTGGAGGCGACCGACGACGCCGCGCAGTGGAGCATCTCGGCGTGCATGATCGGCTTGGCCCTCGGGCAGCTGTTCATGGGGCCGTTGAGCGACAAGATCGGCCGGAAGAGGCCGTTGTTCGTCGGCGTGGCGACGTACACGGTGGCGTCGCTGCTGTGCGCCACCGCGCCGTCGATCACGGTGTTGATCGTGCTGCGGCTGGTGCAGGGGCTGGCCGGGTCGGCCGGGATGGTCGCGGTCGAGGCGATGGTCCGGGACCTGTACGAGGGTCGGCAGATGGCCCGCATCCTGTCGCTGCTGATGCTGGTGGGCGGGTGCGCGCCGATCGTCGCACCCGTGCTGGGCGGCCAGCTGCTGCACTTCACCGACTGGCGCGGGCTGTTCGTGCTGCTGGCGGTGATCTCCGCGCTGCTGCTGCTCGCGGTGATCGCCCTGCCGGAGACGCTGCGCCCGGAACTGCGGCACGCGGGCGGCATGCGCCGCGTGCGCGCCGGGTTCTCGGCGGTGGTCCGGGACCGGATGTTCGTCGGCTGCACGCTGGGCACGAGCATCGGCAGCATCGCGCTGTTCATCTACATCTCGATCAGCTCGTTCGTGCTCGAAGGCGGGTACGGCGTGAGCCCGCAGGTGTTCTCGCTGATCTTCGGGATCAACTCGGTGGGGCTGGTGCTGGGCGGCTGGCTCAACTCGCTGCTGCTGCGCCGGTTCACGCCGGAACGGCTGCTGGTCGCCGAATCGCTGGTCGCCCTCGGGGCCAGCGCGGTGGCCTTGGTGGCGGCCGTGCTGCACGCGCCGCTCGCGGTGTTCCTGCCGGTGCTGTTCTTCACGATCCTCAGCGGCGGCCTGGCTTCCCCCAACGCGACGGCGCTGGCGCTCATGCGCCACCCGGCCAACGCGGGCACGGCCGCCGCGCTGCTGGGCAGCACGGGTTTCCTGTTCGGGGCCCTGTTCGCGCCGCTCGCGTCGTTGAGCGGGGCGAGTGCGATCGCGATGACGTGCGGCATCACCATCGCCCGCATCGGTTCGTGGCTGGCCTACGCGCTGGTGGCACGCCCGCAGCGGGCCGCCCGGGAACCCGATCCGGCACCGCGCGCGCCGTGCGCGGGCGACTGAGCCGAAGGCCGCGAGGTGGCGGCTACGGCCAGGACTTCACCACGGCCGCCACCGCGTGGGGATCGGTCAGCCCGAGCTTCTGGAGCAGCGCGGAGGTATCGACCAGGACCACGGCGTGCCGCCCGGTCGCGGGAGCGGAGAGTTCGACCAGGATCGCCAGCGCGTTCGCCGCCAGGACCGCGGCGTCCTGGAAGCGGTTCTCGTCGTACCTGGCGCTGCCGAGCAGGACCAGCGCGGTGGGCAGGACGCCGATGTCCGCGCCCAGGTGGGCGACACCGGCGTCGCGCACGACCAGCACCGCCATCGCGCACGCCGTGGTCGAGTCGTCCAGCCGGCGCGCCAGGCACTGCGTGATGGCGAGTTCGGCCAGCGAGCCGACCAGGAGCCCCGGCGGGAAGTGCGGCGGGAAGTCCTGGTCGGCGCGCGCGTAGGCGGTCGCCGTCGCGACGGCGAGGTGACCGACGCGCATCGCTTCGGCCAACTGCCCGGCCCGGCGCAGCGTCGCGGCTTCCCGCAGCAACTCCAGGACGTGCCCCGGTCCGGTGCGCACGGGCGTCGACCGGGCGGGCGGGCTCGGGGGCGCGGCCGGTTCGAGCGCCGGCGCGCGTTGCACGGCCTTGCGGGGTTTGCGGGGCCGGGGCCGGTTCCCGCGCAGCGCGATGGCCGAGTGCGGACGCCGCTCCCCGCCGACCGCGCTGTGGATGCTCTCGCGGGAGACCGTCGCCGACACCGTGCGCTTGGTGCCGATCTGCCGCGCTTGCAGGTGCACGACGCCGTTGACGTCGCACTCGACGGTGATCTCGATGGACGGTTCGCCGCGCGGCGCGGGTTCCAGCGCCAACCGCAGTTCCGCGATGGCCGTGGCACCGGACGGGGTGGTGCCCGGCGCGAACTGGTGGAGGCGGACCTGCGCGGCCGGCTGGTTGGCCCGGGTGGTGGTGAACGCCTCGGCGCGCTTGGCGGGGATGGCGGTGTTCCCGCCGATCAACGTCACGACGGTGCCGTCCGCTTCGACCCCGAGCGCCAGCGGGGCCACTTCGAGCAGCGCGACCTCGGGGACGTCGCCGGTGAGCACCCCCGCCTGGAGGGCCGCGCCGAGCGCGATCGCCTGGTCCGGGTCCACCCCGCCGACCGGGTCGCGCCCGGTCAGCCGCCGGACGAGGTCGGCCACGGCGGGCATCCGGGTGGCACCGCCGACCAGCAGCACCTCGTCCAGGTCGGCGACGGCCGCGCCCGCCAGGTCCAGCACGCCCTCGATCCGCGTCCGGCAGCGGTCGAGCAGGTCGGCGGTGAACTCCTCGAACTCCTGCCGGGTCAGCGTTTCCCTCAGGTGCCGGGGCTCGCCCCCGGAGGACGACAGGTAGCTCAGGTTCACCGTCGTGCTCTCCTGCCGCGACAAGGCGATCTTCGCCTTCACGGCGGCGTCGCGGACCAGTTGCGCGACCCGGGGACCGCCCTGCACGGCGGCCCCGCAGGTCTGGGCGAACCGGGACAGCAGCCACTCGGCGATGCGCCCGTCCCAGTCGTCGCCGCCCAGGTCGTTGTCGCCCGAGGCCGCGCGCACCTCCACCGAGCCCTCGGACAGGTCCAGCACCGACACGTCGAGCGTGCCGCCGCCGAGGTCGACGACCAGGACGGTGCGCCGCCCGCCGCGCGCGGTCACGCCGTAGGCCAGCGCGGCGGCGGTGGGCTCGTTGATCAGCCGCTGCGCGTGCAGGCCCGCCATCCCGGCGGCGTGCACCAGCGCCTCGCGCTCGGCGACGCCGTAGTAGGCGGGCACGGTGATCACCGCGGCGTCCACCGTCGTGCCGAGGTGCTGTTCGGCGTCCAGGCGCAGCCGGTCGAGGATGTAGGCCGCTGCGGTCTCCGCCGTGCGGGGCAGGCCGTCGACCACCGTCACCCAGTCCGTGCCGAGCTTGCGCTTGACGGCGAACACGGTCCGCTCCGGGCGCGCGGCGGCCCACGCGCTCGCCACGACCCCGACGTCGACCCCGCCGTGCTCGGGGAACCCGACGACGCTCGGCGTCAGCACCGCTTCGTCGCGGTTCACCACGACCCGGGGGCCGTCGTCGCCGACCACCGCCACGGCGGAGTTGGTGGTGCCGAAGTCGATCCCCACGGCGTGCCGACCGGCCGGGGCGACCTCCCGGTCGCCGTCCGGGCCGGTGACCGGGAGCGGCACCCGGCTGCCGATCCGGCTCTGCCACACGGCTTTGGCCCGCGCGGCCACCTCGTCGTCGGCGTCCCGGGTCAGCGGGATCAACGCTTCCCGCGCCGCGTCGCGGATGCGCGGCGTGCCCTCGTCCAGCAGCCGTTCCAGGCCGAGCGCCGCGCCGTAGCGCTCCCACGGCTCGGCGCCGACCACGGCGCGGTGCAGCGCCACCGGGATCATCGGGGCGTGTTGGCTGCCCAGGTAGAGCGACCGGATGTTGCGGCCGATGTAGAACGAGCCGCTGAGCCGGTCGACCGACAGCTCCGGGGTCTGGTTCGGCACCTTGAGCTGCACCTCGCGGTGGATGTACCGGTAGAGGTCGTCCACGCTGATGTGCCCGTCGGCGTCGACGTCCGCCGCGCCGGTGCGCAGCCCCTCGACCACGGTCGAGGTGAAGACCGACGGCTGGCCGGGTGCCACGCTGCGCAGCGTGGACTCGTGGGCGTACTGCAGCGCCGCGCACGCGGTGATCACCGCCTTGCCCTGGCCCTCGAAGTGCTGCTCGACCTCGACCCGCGCGGACGCCTTCGCCGCGCGCGACCGCATGCCCTTGACGTAGCTGCCGCTGAAGCAGCAGTCCAGCATCAGCACCACCCGGCGGCAGCGCGACTGCTCGATCCGCTCGTTGACGAAGTGCGCGGACACCCCGGTCGCGGCGAGGTAGTCGTACTCGGTGTCCTTGGCCACGAAGTGCAGTTCACGGCTGGCGTCGGCGCGCTTGCCGTGGCAGGAGAAGTGCACCAGCAGCAGGTCGTCGCGGGCGGCGTCGCCGAAGAACCGCTCGACCTCCCGGCGCACCGTCCGGGCCGACTCCTCGGCGACCACCCGGACGTCGAACTCGCCCACGGTGTAGGAGCCCAGCACGTCGGCCAGGTCGCGCGCGTCGGCCGCCGCACCGGGCAGGTCGGTGAACCGCTCGTCGTGGTAGACCTGGTTGGCGACGATCAGGGCGCGCTTGCGCGGTGCGCTCAGCGTCCGCCGCCCGTCCGCTCGACGAAGTGGCGGACCAGCTCGTCCTGCTGCTCGGCGGTGGCGTTGGTCAGCGCCAGGCGGTGCTCGCCGATGACCACCTCGACCTCGTTGACCCCGGCGCGGCCGAACCACGTGCGCACCCGGTCGGCCAGCACCCGCACCAGCCCGGAGTCGACGATGCCCTGCACGACGACCAGGCCCGCCTCGACCAGCTCGACCCCTCGGGTGCCCTCCGGGGCCGGCCCGGCGGCGGCGCGGGTGCCCTCGACGCCGGACTCCCGGAGGTCTTCGATCAGGTCCTGCACGGCGTCGTCCAACTCCAGGGGAGTCAGCGCCTCGTCCACGACGCGCACCACGGCACTGGTCATCTCGGGAACCCCTTCTCGTCGGCGCAGTGGATATAGCCGGTGGGAGGGGCCGCGTTACGCCGGGTGCCGGGCGCGGCACCCGATCAGCGGCGCAGCGCCGTGTCCAGCAGGACGTCGAGGAGTCGGCCGTAGTCCAGGCCCGCCGCCCGCCACATCCTGGGGTACTGCGACGCCGCGGTGAACCCCGGCATCGTGTTGACCTCGTTGACCAGCGGCTCGCCGTCGCGGTCCAGCAGGAAGTCGACGCGCAGCAGCCCCCGGCAGCCCAGCGCGCGGAAGGCGCGCACGGCCAGCTCGCGCAACCGGGCCGCCAGCGGCTCGGACAGGTCCGCCGGGACGGTGAACACGGTGCCCCGGTCGACGTACTTGGCCTCGAAGTCGAAGAAGTCCCGCCCGGGTACCCCGATCTCCAGCGCCGGGCTCACCGCGAGGCTGCCGTCCGGGTGTTCGAGGACGCCCAGGTCGATCTCCCGGCCGGGCACCGCCCGTTCCACCAGCACCTTCCGGTCGGCCTCGCGCGCGGTGCGCACGGCGGCGTCGAGCCGGCCCCAGTCGTCCACTTTGGACACTCCCACGCTGGAGCCGGCCCGAGCGGGCTTCACGAACACCGGCAGGCCCAGGTCCGCCCGCTCGCGCGCGGAGACCACCACCGCCTCGCGCAGGACGATCGACTCGGCCACGCCGATCCCGTTGGCGGCCAACAACCTCTTGGTGAAGTCCTTGTCCATCCCGACCGCGCTCGCCAGGACGCCGCTGCCGACGTACCGGATCCCGTGGGACTCCAGCGCCGCCTGCACCGTGCCGTCCTCGCCGAACGGGCCGTGCAGCAGCGGGAACACCACGTCGACAGCGGTCAACGCCTCCAGCGCGGCGAAGACGCCGAGCCCGTCGCCGTCGCCGACGTGCCAGCGCCCCTCCCGCGTGATCCGCACCGGCACGACCTCGTACCGCGCCGGGTCGAGCGCGGAGAGCACGCTGTGCGCCGACCGGCACGACACGTCGTGCTCGCCGTTGCGCCCGCCGAACAGCACGGCGACCTTCACCTCAGCCACGGTTCACTCCCCCGACGTGACGGCGCGGCACCCGGCCGCCGATCCTGGTCAGCACCTCGTGCGGGTTCGTCCCGGCCCACTTCGCCCAGTCCAGGACCGTGGGCTCGCCCCGGTCGCCCGGCCCGTACAGCACGACCTCGTCCCCGATCTCGGCCCGACCGCCGGCGTCCACCACGAACTGGTCCATGGCGACCACCCCGGCGACCGGTCGGCGCTCGCCGCCCACCCACACCTCTGCGTGGTCGCCGGCCGCCCTCGGCACGCCGTCCGCGAAACCCAGCGGCACCAGGCCGAGCGTGGTCGGCCGGGACGTCGTGTAGCGGTGCCCGTAGGACACGCCCGTGCCGGCCGGCACCCGCTTGGCGTTGACCAGCCGGGCGCGCAGCGTCAGCGCGGGCCGCAGCCCGTAGGTCCGCTCCGCGACCGGCTCCACGCCGTAGACCGCCACGCCCGCGCGGACCAGGTCGTAGTGGGTGCCGGGGTGGCCGAGCGCCGCCGCCGAGTTCGCCAGGTGCAGCAGTTCGGGGTCCAGGCCCGCGCGGCGGGCCCGCCGGACCAGGTCGTCGAACAGCCTGAGCTGCCCGCCGACGCCGGGGTGCGCCCACCGGTCGGCGTGCGCCAGGTGCGACCAGATCCCCCGCACGCGCACCACGCCCCGGCGTTCGGCCGCGCGCGCCGCCGCGACCAGGTCGCCCCAGTCCTCGGGCCGGGCACCGTTGCGGGACAGGCCGGTGTCGGCCTTGAGGTGGACCACCGCGCGCGTCGAGAGCCGGGCCGCGTCCTCGGCGACCGAGCGCAGGTGCGGCACCGAGGACACCGAGATGTCGACCTCGGCCCGGATCACCGCGCGGAAGTCCTGGCCGGGCGCGGTCAGCCAGCACAGCACGGGCGCGGTCAGGCCGGCGTCGCGCAGTTCCAGGGCCTCCGCGCCGGACGTCACGCCCAGCCAGGTCGCGCCGTTGGCCAGCGCGGTCCGGGCGGTGCGCACGCTGCCGTGGCCGAACCCGTCGGCCTTGACCACGGCCATGACCCGCGCGTCGGTGCGGCCGGCGACCAGTCGGACGTTGGCCGCGACGGCGTCGAGGTCGACGCACGCCTCCGCGGTGACGGCGGCGGGCATCGCGTCCGGCGGCGCGACCCCGTACTGCACTGCTCTCGACACTGCGCTCCTCCCCCGTGCGGCCGGTGCGACCGCTCAGCCCAGGTTGCCGCCGGGATGTCCGCGGCTCGTCCGCGGACTGTCACGGCTCGGTGACGGAACCGCGCCAACGTGAAAATCCTTCGGCCGCGATGAACCGGCGGGCCGACCCGGTGCGTTGTCGGGGTTGAACGCCAGCCGGGACGGAAGGGGGACCAGCAGCCATGTCCGGGAGACTCGCCGAACTGCTGCGCCAGCACCGGGCCAGGGCCGGGTTGACGCAGTCCGAGCTGGCCGCGGTGTCGGGGGTCAGCCTGCGGGCGATCAGCGACATCGAGCGCGCGCACGCGGTCCGGCCCCAGCAGCGCACGGTCGACGCGCTGGCCGCGGCGCTGGCGCTGCACGGCGAGCCCCTCGACCGGTTCCGGCGCAGCGCCCGGCCCCGGCGCACCGGCCGGGTGGCCGCGCGGGAGCGGCGCACCGACCCGGACGACGGGCTGGTCGGCCGCGAGCGCGACTCGGCCCGGCTGGGCGCGCTGCTGACCGGCGGCGCGGTCGTCGTGCTGCACGGTCCGCGCGGGGTCGGGAAGTCGGCGCTGGCGCGGCACGCGGCACGGTTGTGGCGGGATCGCTTCCCGGACGGGCAGGTGTTCGTGGACCTGTGCGGCTCCGAAGCCGACCCCGTGCCGCCGGCCGTGGTGTTCGGGGCCGTGCTGGACGCGCTCGGCGCGCCGCCGCGCAGCAGGCCGGGCGGCACCGACGAACTGGCCCGGCTCTGCCGGCTGCGGCTGCGCGACCTCAAGGTGCTGCTGGTGTTCGAGGACGCGGCCGACGAGGAGCAGGTCCGGCCGCTGCTGGTGCACGGCGCGGGCTCGGCCGTGCTGGTCACCGCCCGGCAGGAGCCGGCCGAGTCCGGGATCGCGGTCGAGCCGCTGGAGGAGCGCGCGGCGAGCACGCTGTTCTCCGCGATCGTCGGCGCCCGCCGGATCGAGGCCGAGCCGATGGCGGCGCAGCGGATCGTGCAGGCGTGCGGCGGGCTGCCGGCCGCCCTGCGGGTGATCGGCCTGTGCCTGGCCCGCAGCCCGCGCTGGACGCTCGGCGACGCCGCCCGCAAGCTCGACCGGGAACGCGGCCCGCAGGCCCCGTTCACCCTGGCCTACCACCGGCTCGGCGACGAGGCGGCGCTCGCGCTGCGCAGGCTCGCGCTGTCCCCCGTCGCCGAGGTGACCGCCGAGACCGCCGCCGAGGCCACCGGCCTGTCGCCGGACGCCGCCGAGGGCGCGCTGGACGACCTGGTCGAGGCGGGTTTCCTGGACCAGGACCGCCGCCTGCACGACCTGGTCCGGGTGTTCGCGCGGAGCAGGCTGCACGCCGAGGAGGAACCGGCGGCCACCCGGCCGGCCGAGGTCCGCGTGGTGCGGGCGCTGCTCGCCGGACCGGACGGGCAGCGGACCCGCGTGCTGCGCGCGGGCATCGACCTCGGGCTGTGCGACGACGTGTCCGACGCGGTCGGCCGACAGGTGCCCGCGCACCACACGTGGACCACGGTGTTCGCGCTGGGCGTGCACGCCGCGCGGATGTCCGGCGACCGGCACGCCGAAGCGGCCCACCTCAACCGGATGGGCCGGGCGTGCGCGCTGGACGGCCGGGTCGACACCGCGATCGAACTGCACGACCAGGCCCGCCAGGTCGCCGCCGAGGTCGGCGCGCGGGACGAGGAGGCGCTGGCGCTGCTGCACCGGGGCGTGGCCGAGCACCAGGCGGGCCGGCCCGGCCGCGCGCTGTCCTGCGTCGACACCGCGATCCCGCTGCTGGCGGCCGACGAGGACGACAGCCGGCTGCACCTGGCCCGCTCGCTGCGCGGGCGGCTGCTGGACGCGGTCGGCCGGCACACCGAGGCCGTGGACGCGCACCACCACGCGGTGGCCTGGCTGCGCGGCGACCTCGACTGCGACACGCCCGCGCTGGCGACCGCCGCCGCGCGCTGGGGCAACAGCCTGGCCGCGCTCGGCCGGTGGCGGGAGGCGTGCGGCGCGTTCCGCGAGTCCGAACGCCTCTTCCAGGCCGCCGGGATGCCGTTCGACGCGGCACGGGCCGGGCTGCGGATCGCGTCGGCGCTGCTGCGGCTCAACCGGCACGCCGACGCCCAGCGACGCCTGGAGGAGGTCGACGACGTGCTGCGCGACGGGCTGTGGCCGCGCACCGCGAGCCTGCTGCGCGCCCTGGACGAACTGGCCGACGCGGGCGGCAAGCTGTGGGCGCACCGGTTCCGCGAGCACGCCGCGGCGGCCTACGAGCGCGGCGGCGACACCGGGGCGGCGCTCGTGCTCCGGGACGTCCTCGGCGACGACGCCCCCGTGGGCCGGGCCGCCGGCGGGTGAACGGCGGCGGGGTCACCAGTCGGCGGCGGTGACCCCGTAGCCCGCCAGCACCTCGGCGAACGCGATGGTCGCGTTGTGCACGCGGGACTTGACCGTGCCCACCGGCACGCCCAGCGCGGCGGCGGCCCGCTGCCGGGTCCGGTCGAGGTGGTAGACCTGCCGCAGGGCTTGGTGGTGCGTCGGGGTGAGCCGGTCGAGCGCCTGGTCCACCACGCGCCGCCGCACCACCTGGTCGGCGAAGTCGACGCCGCCGGGCAGCAGGTCGAAATCGTCGTCGCCGAAGTCCAGCGGCCGGACCCGGTCGCGCCGGCTCCAGTCGACGACCAGGTTGCGGGCCACCCGGAACAGCCACGGGCGGACCGAGTTGCGCTGCGCGGCGAGCGTGGTCTCGTTGCGCCAGGCCCGCAGCACGCACTCCTGCACGACGTCCTCGGCGCGGTGCGGGTCGTTGGGCAGCAGGCTGCGCACGTAGCGCAGCAACGCCGTCGCGTGCTGGTCGTAGACCGCCGTCGCGAAGTCGCCACCCGCGCGCGTGCCGTCGGACGTGCTCTGGGACATCGCAGTGGCCTCCCGGCGTCGCGGACCGGACCAGTGCACCGACCCGGACCTCCGGAGGCCACGTGGAAGAACCGGCAGAAACGAGTTCTGCCGGTTCTCCTCGACCGCACGGCGGTGCGGCGTGGGTCAGTGGACGGCCACCGGGATGGTGCAGCCGGAGGTCGGGAACTTGCCCTTGGCCTCGATGTAGGTGTCCCAGCCGTCCAGCGTGAGCGACTTGGACCGGCAGGTCTTCCAGCTGCCGCCGACGTACTTGGAGCCGACGACCCGCACCTTCTGGTCGCCGGACCAGGTGCGGGTGGCCGACCAGCAGTGGCCGGGCTCCTGGATGGTGGTCGAGAAGTCGCCGAAGTCCACGTAGGCGCTGTAGTCGCTGCCGTAGTTGCAGAACTCCAGCTGGTAGGTGCGCGTCGCCGCGCCCGCCGTGCCGGTGGTGAACGCGGACATCACGCCGACCGCGACCACCGCGAGAGCGGCGGAGGCGAGCCTGTGCCGAACGGATCGCACGTGTGCATCCCCTTGTCTTCCCTGGGCTGTACTTCCGACGCACAGAGGACCACCCGCAGCGGTGCGGCAACCAGGAAGAGCGACCGGCAGGAGCCCGGCAGGACCGGTGACCGACCGGTCACCCGGTGGCGCGGAAAGCGGACCGGGACGGGAAAAGGGGGTGGCCGGCGGGCCCGTCTCCTCGGTCCGCCGACCACCCCTGGAGGTGCGGTGCCCTGCCCACCGCGACCTCGGCGGACCGGACCGGGGCTCGACGACGCCGGCGGTTGGGGAGCGCGACGGCCCGGTGCCCCGGTCCGATCCGCCGTCCAGTCCACCAGCCGGGCCCGGTCCGGACCAGGCAGGACCACCGGCAGAACCGGAGGCGGGCGGCTCCGTTCGGCGGCACCCGCCGCCGACCTCGCGCCGGACGCGCGGCAACCCGTTGCTAGCCTTGGCCGACCGCGCCCCGGGGAGGAAGAGTCGTGTCGGACAGCTTCATGGTCGCCGCCCGGATCCCGATGACCCGCGAGGGTTTCGACCGGTGGCTCGACGCGCCCACCCCGGACCTGGGCGTGATCGCGAACCCGGAGGCGCTGTTCGACGGCTGGTTCTGGGACGGCCGCCGGGTGACCGACGAGTGGGACGACGTCGAGGCCACCACGCCTCGGGAGTTCTTCGCCGAGCAGGTGGAGGCGGCGTGCGACGGGCAGCCCGCGATCACCGTGCTGCTGCACCGGGACGGCGCGCTGGAGGCGTACCTGTTCCACCTCGGCTACCGCGAGGCCGAGGTGCACACGGCGCTGCTGCTGCTCGCCGGCGCGGGCGCGCACAAGTCCGAGCCGGCGGAGGACACCGTGCTGTTCTGGGCCGAGACCAGCGGGAGCCTGTTCCCGGCCGACGGCAAGGGCTGGCTCGCGGTCCTGTCGGTCGGCCGCGACGGCGCGCGGTTCGTCGCCGAGCGCGACCTCACCGGCCCGGTCGCCGGCCTCCAAGCGGCGCAGGAGCGGTTCTTCGACCTGATCGACCGGCAGGCCGCCGACGAGGAGGAGTGGGACTGGGACTCCGGCGAGCCGTTCCGCACCACGACACCGCGCGGTCCGTCGTTCGTGGACCCCGAGGTCGTGCGCGACCTGGAATAGCCCTCACCCGGTGGCCTTCCACGACGTGCAGCGGCGTTCCAGCGCGACCGGGACCTGGTTGAAGACCGACCCGATGACCGGGATCGTCACGATCGCGATCTTCGACGTCGCGCCGATCCCCAGCAGCAGCACGAGGACCGGTAGCAGGGCGAGCGCGGCGGTGTTGCGGAACAGCTCCAGCACCGGGTTCAGCAGGTCTGCTGATCGGCCGGTACCAGCCGATCGCCAGGCCCAGCGGGACCCCGATCGCCACCGCCCGCCCGAACCCGGACAGCGACCGGGTCAGGCCGTCCCGCACGTCGCCCGCCAACCGGCCGTGCAGCAGCAGGACCCCGGGCCGGACCTCGGATCGGGCGCGTCGGCCCGGTCGCCGAGGTCGATCGGCACCACCCGCTTCACCCGTCTCCAGGCCGAACTCCACGTTGCCCTGGGCGGTCCGCCACGGCAGCAGCGCGTACTGCTGGAACACCGTGCCGCGGTCGAGCCCCGGCCCGGTGACCGGTACGCAGGAACTCCCCCGCCGCGACCTCGACGTCCACGTCCCGCACGGCGGTCGGCTCCGACCACCGGCGCGTCCGCCGGTCCCGCACCCGGACCCGCTTGGTCACGCCGTGCAGGCTCAGCCGCACGGTCACGTCACAACCCCACGGAGTTGAACTCGTTGGTGTAGCAGTCGGACAGCGTGACGCGACGCCGGTCCACGTCGCCCCGGTCGGCCAGTCCAGCCACAGCGACATCTCCCGGTCCCGGATCCACCCGCCGGGCGGGCCATGCCGGTGGACTTCCAGTAGCGCAACGACTCCGGGTCCTCGTTGCGCCCGCGCCGGGCCATGATCGCGGTGAACCGCGCGACGACCTCCTCGCGCGGGGTCGCCTCATCCCGGGAGAACCCGTTGCGCTGCAAGTAGATCGCCAGCATGGCCGTGGAGTGCGCGCCGAGGCTGTTCATCCCGACCTCGTGGCCGAGCAGGTCGCGCGGCGCGCGGAACGGCGAGTCGTCCGGCACGCAGAACCTGTTGAAGGTGGCCTGGTCGATGCCGTCGAAGCCGATCACCGACCGGATCGGCGCGCCCGCGCCGGCGAGCTTGACGACCGTGCCGTTGAACGCGCCGCCGAAGTCGATCTCGCCGGTCGCGGTGGGAGGTCGGCGGCGATTTCGGGCTGGAGCACCAGACCCGACCACCCCCGGTACCGCAACACCTTCGTCTCCCGGTCGCCGCCCGCCGTGCCGCACCCCGCCGCGCCGGCTCGGCGAGCCCGTAGTGCTCGCGCAGCGTCCGGCCGGTGTACTCGGCGTGGAACAAGCCCGCGCCGGATCAGCCGGAACCGGCAGCGCGCGCCGTCGACCTCGTCGGCCGGCGGGAACGGCGGCACCGGCTCGTCCAGCCGGGTGGCCGGTCAGGTCGAAGCCGAGCAGTTCGCTCAGCCGCCCCACCGCGCGGGACGGCACGATCAGGTCGTCCAGCTCGCCGGAGAGCCGCTGCGCATCCCACAGGGCGGTCGCCACGCCGACGAACTCGGCGGCCCGCCGGTACCGCTCGCGGTGCCCGGTGTTCACGTCGAGGTTGACGTTCCGCGCCGACCGGTCCCCGCCGTGGTGACGATGTTCCACCCGGCCCGACCGCCGCTGATGGACGCCGTCGGCCAGGAACACCGAGTCGAACCGCCCGCGCACCCGGCTCCCGGCAGATCGACCCGGGCCCGACCCGGTCGACCGCACGACAGGGAACCGGCTGCGTCCTCCAGACGACGGTTCGCGCGCGAACCCCCGGCTGTACCGGGAAAACTCCTGCGACGCCCGCGCCGGGCACCACGCCGGCCTCACGTTGCGGCGGTCACGCGCCCTCGTCGAGCGGTGCGCCGCGCCAGCGCCACCCGGTCTGCGCGGGCAACCCCGGCACGGTCACGCGGTCGGTGGCCCAAAGCAGCCCGGTCCACGGGTCGAGACCGGCCAGGTGGTGGGCCACGTGCGGGAACATCCGGGCGGTGACCCGGGCGCACAGGTCCGGCGGCGGGGTCAGCTCCAGGCCCAGGCCGCGCGCCACGTCGACGCCGTGGACCAGGGTTTCCACGCACCCCATCGCCGCGAACCCCGCCGGGTCGGCGAGGCCGGTCGGGTGGTGGGCACGGGTGGTCGGCGGGCTGGTGCGCACCACGCAGGACAGGATCCGGCCGCCGGTCACCGCGAACTCCAGGACCTCGGCGGCGGTGGCGTCCCGGTCGGCCACGGCCAGGAAGCGGACGTACCGGCCCGGCGGCCTCGCGACCAACTGCGCCGCGTATGACAGCAGGCAGTCGCCCAGGTGCTCGGCGGTGTCGCGTGCGTTCAGCTCGCCCGTGCCCGGCGCGGCGCGCCAGTCCCGGTCGGTGGCGGCCGAGAGGGCGCTCTCCACGGTGGAGAGCGCGACGTCCAGGTCGTCCGCTGTCACGGCCACTGCTCGCCCCCGGTGCGCGTCTGGATCAACGCCGTGAGCCTACGTCAGCCCACGGTCACCGGGCCGAGCCGGAGCACGCCGTCGTCCAGCGGGACGCAGCGCACCCCGCCGCGGCCGCGCAGTGCCCGGAACGCCCCCGGTGCGATCACGGCGTCCATCCACGCGCACGGGTTCGCCGGCCGGTGCGCCTCGAAGCGCACCGGGCCGTCGCCGGAGTCCAGGCTGAACACGTCGTGCCGCGCGAGCCGGTCCACGTCGAACCCGCGCAGCACGACGTTGCGCCGCACGAGCAGCGGGCTCGGCGCGGCGGCCAGGCCGAGCCCGGCGGCCACGCCCTCCAGCGACTCGACGGCGAAGACCGTCACGGCGGCCAGCCGGTGCGCGGCGTGGTTGAAGTACCGGTCGCCCACCAGGCCCAGCCCCGCGCGGACCACCACGTGATCGCACGCGACCGGCTCCGGGTCGGGGCGCGGCCCGTCGGCGGGCCGCCCCTCGTAGGCGTGCGCGGACGAGACGTGCAGCGCCACGACCTCGGCGGTCAGCGTTCGCCGAGCTGCCATTCCGGCCGCACGTAGTGGCAGGTGTACCCGTTCGGGTAACGCTCCAGGTAGTCCTGGTGCTCGGGCTCGGCCTCCCAGAAGTCGCCCGTCTGGGTCACCTCGGTGACCACCCGCGCGGGCCACTTGCCGGACGCGTCGACGTCGGCGATGGTCGCCTCGGCGGTCCGCTTCTGCTCGTCGCCGTCGTAGAAGATCGCCGACCGGTAGCTGGTGCCGATGTCGTTGCCCTGGCGGTCGCGGGTCGTCGGGTCGTGGATCTGGAAGAAGAACTCCAGGACCTGCCGGTAGCTCAGCAGGGCCGGGTCGAACAGGATCTCGATGGCCTCGGCGTGGCTGCCGTGGTTGCGGTAGGTGGCGTTGGGCACGTCACCGCCGGTGTAACCCACCCGGGTGGCGATCACTCCCGGGTGCCGGCGGAACAGGTCTTCCATCCCCCAGAAGCAGCCACCCGCGAGGACGGCCTTCTCGGTCACCGTGGCCATGTTGTCGCTCCACTCCTCAGCTGGTCGGTACGCACTACCTCGAACGCTCTCACGACGCCCGGTCATCCCGGTGGCGGGTGTGACCCACGACCGACCGCGCGGACCACCGCCGGTAGGCCCCGCCACACCCCGCGCGGCGATCATCACCCGATGGTGTCGAACACGGTAACGCGCAGGTAGTGGGCCTGTCCGGGGCCCTTCGCGGTGGAGTTGCGGCGGTCGGGGCGGCCGGTACGTTCAGCGGCAGGCGCACCCGGTGCGGCGGGGACCGCGCCGGGCGGCCCGGTACCGCCCGGGGCCCCGGACCGCGGACCGCCGCCGCGCCCCGGCGGGGTGCCGGGCGCGGTTCCCGGCTCCCCCGGCGCCCTGCCCGCGTGGGAAAGGTGGACGAAGTGAGCGACATCAAGAAGGTCACCGTGCTGGGGACCGGCGTGCTGGGGTCCCAGATCGCCTTCCAGACCGCCTACAGCGGCTTCGAGGTCGTCGCCTACGACATCGGCGAGGACGTGCTGGAGCAGGCGCGCGGCCGGTTCGCCGGACTCGTGGACACCTACAAGGACGAGGTGCCGGGCGCGGCCGACGGCAAGGCCGACGACGCCCTCGCCCGGATCACCACCACGGCCGACCTGGCCGAGGCCGCGCGGGACGCGGACCTGGTGATCGAGGCGGTGCCGGAGCAGCCGTCGATCAAGAAGGACGTCTACGAGCGGCTGGGCGCGGTCGCGCCGGAGCGGACCGTGTTCGCCACCAACTCCTCCACGCTGCTGCCCAGCGACCTCAAGGACTTCACCGGCCGGCCGGACCGGTTCCTCGCGCTGCACTTCGCGAACCGGGTGTGGAAGTTCAACACCGCCGAGGTGATGGGCACCCCGGACACCGATCCGGCCGTGTTCGAGCGGGTGCTCGCCTTCGCCGCCGACATCGGGATGGTGCCCGTGCCGGTGCGCAAGGAGAAGGCCGGGTACGTGCTGAACTCGCTGCTGGTGCCGTTCCTCAACGCCGCCGCCGAACTCGCCGCCGGCGGGTACGCCGACCCGCACGACGTGGACAACGTGTGGCGGATCGCGACCGGCGCGCCGATGGGGCCGTTCCAGATCTACGACATCGTCGGCCTGAACACCCCGTACAACATCCTCTCGCACGGCGACGAGAAGGCGCGCGAGCTGGCCGCGTGGATGAAGGCGAACTACATCGACAAGGGCAAGCTCGGCGTCGCGTCGGGCGAGGGCTTCTACAAGTACTGACGCGGGTACTGGGGCCGGACCGGCACACGGGAAGGGCACTGGATGTACTACAGCAACGGGAACTACGAAGCGTTCGCCAGGCCGCGCAAGCCCGAGGGCGTGGACGACAAGTCCGCGTGGTTCGTCGGCGCGGGGCTCGCCTCCCTGGCGGGCGCGGCGTTCCTGATCCGCGACGGGCAGATGGCCGGGTACCGGATCACCGTCCTGGAACGGCTGGACCTCCCCGGTGGCGCCCTCGACGGCATCAAGGAACCCCGCAAGGGCTTCGTGATCCGGGGCGGCCGGGAGATGGAGAACCACTTCGAGTGCCTGTGGGACCTCTTCCGCTCGATCCCCTCGCTGGAGGTCGACGGCGCGAGCGTGCTGGACGAGTTCTACTGGCTCAACAAGGACGACCCGAACAGCTCGCTCCAGCGCGCCACCGTGAAGCAGGGGCAGGACGCGCACACCGACGGCCTGTTCACCTTGAGCGACAAGGCGCAGAAGGAGATCATCCGGCTCTTCCTGGCCACCCGCGAGGAGGTGGAGGGCAAGCGCATCGACGAGGTGTTCGGCGAGGAGTTCCTCAAGAGCAACTTCTGGCTGTACTGGCGGACCATGTTCGCGTTCGAGGAGTGGCACAGCGCGCTGGAGATGAAGCTCTACCTGCACCGCTTCATCCACCACATCGGCGGGCTGCCGGACTTCTCCGCGCTGAAGTTCACCAAGTACAACCAGTACGAGTCGCTGGTGCTGCCGCTGTACAAGTGGCTGCTGGCCCAGGGCGTGGTGTTCCACTTCGGCACCGAGGTCACCGACGTGGACTTCGACATCACCCCGGAGCGCAAGCAGGCGACCCGGCTGCACTGGGTGCGCGACGGCGCCCAGGACGGCGTCGACCTCGGCCCGGACGACCTGCTGTTCATGACCATCGGGTCGCTCACCGAGAACTCCGACAACGGCGACCACCACACGCCCGCGCGGTTGGACGAGGGTCCCGCGCCGGCGTGGGACCTGTGGCGGCGGATCGCGGCCAAGGACCCGTCGTTCGGCCGGCCGGACGTGTTCGGCGCGCACATCCCGCAGACCAAGTGGGAGTCGGCGACGGTCACCACCGCGGACCGGCGGATCCCGGAGTACATCCGCAAGATCTGCAAGCGCGACCCGTTCAGCGGGCGGGTGGTGACCGGCGGCATCGTCACGGTCAAGGACTCCTCCTGGCTGCTGAGCTGGACAGTCAACCGGCAGCCGCACTTCAAGCAGCAGAAGCCCGACGAGATCGTGGTCTGGGTGTACTCGCTGTTCGTCGACACGCCGGGCGACTTCGTGCCCAAGACGATGCAGGAGTGCACCGGCGAGGAGATCACCCAGGAGTGGCTCTACCACCTGGGCGTGCCGGTCGAGGACATCCCCGAGCTGGCCGCGACCGGGGCCAGGACCGTGCCGGTGATGATGCCCTACGTCACGTCGTTCTTCATGCCCCGCCGGGCGGGCGACCGGCCGGCGGTGGTGCCGGAGGGGTCGGTGAACTTCGCGTTCATCGGCCAGTTCGCGGAGACCAGCCGGGACTGCATCTTCACCACCGAGTACTCCGTGCGCACGCCGATGGAGGCCGTCTACACGCTGCTCGACGTCGACCGGGGCGTGCCGGAGGTGTTCGGGTCGACCTACGACGTGCGGGCGCTGCTGGCGGCGACCAGCAGGCTGCGCGACGGCAAGGAGCTGCACCTGCCCGGTCCCGCCGTGCTGCGGCGGTGGCTGCTGGGCAAGCTGGACGACACCGAGGTCGGCGAGCTGCTGACCGAGTTCGGCCTGGTGCCGGAGAAGCCCTGAGGATCCCGCCGGACGGACCCGGGGCCGCGCGGTCCCGGACGATCGAGGAGGACGGGCCACGTGGCCGTCAAGACCCGCTTGGTGGTCGCCGTCGCGCTCGCGGGCGCGACGGCGGCCACCGCCGCCCTGCTGCTGCCGCGCGGGGACTCCGAGCCCCTGGCGTACCCGGGCAGCCGGCCCGACGTCCCGTTCGACGAGGCGCTGCGGCTGGCGCTGGTGGCGGTGCCCGCCCGCGCCCGCGGCAGCGCCCGGTACCACGTCGGGGCGGACGCCTCGGTGGCGATCGACTTCACCGCGTCGGACGAGGGCGTCGACGCGTTCCTGGCCGCGTCGGGGATCGACGCCTCGGTGCCGGCCCGGCCGTGGCGCCCGGAGTCCGGCGGCGCGCCGGTCGAACCACCGGCCGGCTCCGGCGCCCAGTGGGAGTTCACGGCCGGTCAACGGGTCGAGACGCGGCGGGCGGTGGTCGGTTCGGGGGCGCGCCGCCGGCGCGTGCTGGTGGCCGTCAACCGGTCGGTGCGTCCGCTGCGGGTCTACGTCCGGTCGTTCCCGTCGGACTAGCCGGCCGCGATCCGGGCCAGCACCCGGGTGAACGCGCGGCCCAGCACGTCCACCTCCTCTTCCGACAGCACGTCGAACAGGTACCGCCGGACGGTCTCGACGTGCGCCGGCGCGGCGGCCTCGATCGCCGTGCGGCCGGCTTCGGTCAGCCGGACCATCGAGCCGCGACCGTCCTCAAGGCACTCCTCGCGCGCGACCAGGCCGCGCTTCTCCATCCGGCCGACCTGGTGGGACAGCCGGCTGCGCTCCCAGCCGACCATCGCGCCCAGCTCGCGCGCCCGCACCAGCCCGTCCGGCGCCTCGGACAGCGGGACCAGCAGCGAGTAGTCCGCGTTGGACAGCCCCGAGTCGCGGACCAGTTGGCGTTCCAGGGCTCCGTGCAGCTCGCGGTTGAGGTCGAGGTAGGCGTGCCACACCCGCGCTTCGCGTTCGTCCAGCCATCGGGGTTCGTCCACCGGGCCACGGTAGCAAGTTGTTGACGTGTCATCAATCTTTCGGTAGATTGATGACGTGTCCACAAAAGGTATGCAACTCGGGCTCCTCAGCTTCGCCGACCGCCACCCGGACCCGACGACCGGCGAGCAGGTCACGGTCGCCGACGCGCTGGCCCAGCAGCTGGAGCGGATCAAGCTCGCCGACGAACTCGGCCTGGGCTTCTACGGCCTCGGCGAGCACCACCTGGACAACTTCGCGATCTCCAACCCCGCCACCGTGCTGGCCGCCGCCGCGAGCATCACCGAGCACATCACGCTCAGCAGCGCGGTCACCGTGCTCAGCACCGAGGACCCGGTGCGCGTCTACCAGCAGTTCACCACCCTCGACCAGCTCAGCCGGGGCCGGGCCGAACTGCTCGCCGGGCGCGGCTCCTTCACCGAGTCGTTCCCGCTGTTCGGCGCGCGACTGGAGGACTACGACGAGCTGTTCGAGGAGAAGCTCGCGCTGCTGCTCCGGCTCGACCGGGAGGACCCGATCACCTGGTCGGGCAAGTTCCGCGCCCCGCTGGAGAATGCCCACGTCCTGCCGCGCCCCTACCGCGACCGGCTGCGGATCTCGGTCGGCACGGGCGGCAACCCGGAGTCGTCGGTGCGCGCGGGCCTGCTCGGCCTGCCGATCGTGTACGCGGTCATCGGCGGGCAGCCGGAGCGCTTCGGCCCGCTGGTCGACCTGTACCGCCGGGCGGGCGAGGCGGGTGGCCACGCGCCGGAGGACCTGCACGTGACGATGAGCGCCATCGGCCTGATCGCGCGCAACTCGCAGGACGCCAAGGACGCCTACTACCCGTACTGGCTGGAGACCATGAAGCACGGGGCCCGCGCCAGGGGCTGGTCGATCCCGTCGCGCGCGGACTACGACGAGTGGACCCGGGGCGCCCAGTCGATCTTCGCGGGCAGCCCGGCCGAGATCACCGAGCGGCTGATCACGGTCGGCCGGTTGACCGGCGCGAACCGGTACGCCATGCACATGGACTGGTCCGGCGTGCCGCACAAGCTCGTGATGGAGGCGATCGAACTCCTCGGCACCGAGGTCATGCCGGCGGTGCGCGCGGAGCTGGGCTGAGCGGTCAGCCGCCGGCCAGGCGCGCCTCCGAGGCGAGGACGACCTTCCAGGCGTGATCGCGCAACTCCGCCCGGATCGCCTCGTCGGCGCACAGGGTGTCGTGCCACTCGTCGAGCGAGAGGATCAGCAGGCCGATCTCGTCCGGGTGGCCGCACTCCGCCCACATCGCGAACAGGTGGCCCGCGCCCACCTCGGGCGGCAGGGTGCCGCCGATCACCCGCCGGCCGATGTCGCGGGCGACCGCCCACGGTGGCTGGTCCAGGTCGACCGGTGCGAAGCCGAGTTCGGCGAGCATCCGCCGGACGGCCGGCACGGCGTCACCGGCGGTCAGCCGGGTCGGCGACGCCCCGGCCAGGTCGACCACGGCCGGGGTCGCGACGCCGGCGACCAGCAGGTCGCACGCGAGCCGGACCGCCTCGTCCGCCCGGGGCCCGCCGCGCAGCAGGCCGACGTCGAGCCGCGACAGGCGTTCGCGCAACGGCGCGGGGAGGTCGGCCACGCGCGCCAGTCAAGCAGCGGGCCGCTGCGCCGTCACCCGCTTTTCCCCTTGCCCCGGAACAGGAACGCGGCGACCCTGCGGCCCACGACCTGCGGGTCCTCGCCCAGGTCGGGCGACAGCGCGCCGGCGTTCCAGAGGGTCGCGAAGCCGTGCACGATCGACCACGCGGCGACCGCAGCCAGCCTCGGGTCGTCCTCGTCGGTCACGCCGCCCTGGAGCAGCGCGCCCGCCCGCGCCTGCGCGGCGACCAGCGCGGGGTCGTCCGGGTGGTAGAGGTCGGGGCGGAACATCACCTCGAAGTGCGCGCGGTGCTCCACCGCGAACCGCACGTAGGCCGCGCCGACGTCCACGAAGTCCCCTCCCCCGTCCCGGGTCGTCACCAGCACGTCGGCCAGCAGGTCGAACCCCTCGGCGGCCAGCGCGGTGAGCAGCCCCGCCTTGTCCCGGAAGTGGTGCACGGGGCCGGCGTGCGAGACGCCCACCCGGCGGGCCAGGTCGCGCAGGCCGACGCCGGAGGTGCCGTGCTCGGTGATCACGTCCACGGCGGCGGCGAGCACGGCGCGGCGCAGGTCGCCGTGGTGGTACGGGCGGTCAGTGGTCACCGGCTCAGCGTAGCCCGAATCTAGACATTGACAAGTTCGCTGTTCGAGGCGCATCTTGTCACTGTCTAGTTCGCATCGCACCGGGAGTGCCCACCATGGAACCGCTGATCATCCTCGTCACCGTCACGCTCGCCCTGGTCGCCGCGCGCGCCCTCGGCCTGACCCGGATCCCGCCGTGGCCGTTCGCCGTGCGCATGGGCCTGGCCGCGATGTTCACCGCGACCGGCCTCGCGCACTTCGTCGGCCTGCGCGAACAACTCGTCGCGATGGTGCCGCCCGCGCTGCCCGCCCCCGGCCTGCTGGTCACGGTGACCGGCGTGCTGGAACTCGCGGGCGTGGTCGGGCTGCTGTGGAGCCGCACGGCCCGCTGGGCGGCGATCGGGCTGACCGCGATGCTCGTCGGGATGTTCCCGGCGAACGTCCACGCGGCGTCGCAGGGCCTCTCCCGCGCGTTCGGCGACCAGCTCCTGCCGCGCACGATCATGCAGCTGGTGTTCCTCGCGGCGACCGTCGCGGTGATCGTCGGACACCGGCGGCCGGCCGCGAAGCTTGACCGCACCGGAGTGTGAGTGTTTAATCACTCTCATTAGTGGACAGTGTCTCGCTAAGCTCACTGACCAGAAGAGTGATTGATCGACCACACACTTGGAGGAACGTCATGCGGGCACTCGAAGTCGTCCTGCCGGGGGCCGTGGAGCCCGAGGGCCTGCTCCTGCGGCACCGCGACCTGCCCTCCCCCGCCGCCGGCCAGGTGGTGGTCCGGGTCGAGGCGGGCGGCGTGTCCTTCGCCGAGCAGCAGATGCGCCGCGCGAAGTACTACGACCAGCCGCCGTTCCCGTTCGTGCCCGGCTACGACCTGGTCGGCACGGTCGCCGAGGTCGGGCCGGGCGTGCCCGCCGACCTGGTCGGCCGCCGGTTCGCCGCGCTGACCAAGACCGGCGGCTGGGCCGACCACGTGCTGCTGCCCGCCGCCGACCTGGTCCCGGTGCCCGCGGGCGTGGACCCGGCCGAGGCCGAGTCGTTCGTGGTCAACGGGATCACCGCGTGGCAGATGCTGCACCGCGTCGCGCGCGTCCGGTCCGGGCAGACCGTGCTGGTGCACGGGGCCAACGGCGGCGTCGGCTCCACGCTCGTGCAACTGGCCCGGCTCGCCGGCGCGACCGTGATCGGCACCGCCTCGCCGCGCCACCACGACGCCGTGCGCGCGCTCGGCGCGACCCCGGTCGACTACCGGGACCCAGAACTCGCCCGCCGGGTCCGCGAACTCGCGCCGTCCGGCGTGGACGCGGTGTTCGACCACGTCGGCGGGCCGGGGATCGTGGACTCCTACCGGCTGCTCGCGCCGCGCGGCACGCTCGTCTCCTACGGCACCGCGTCCACCAAGAACGACCAGGGCTCGTCACGGCTGCCGGTGCTGCGGCTGTTCGCCCGGCTGCTGTGGTGGAACGCCCTGCCCAACGGGCACCGCGCCGCGTTCTACAACATCTGGGCGGGCAAGCGCCGCCGCGCCGCGTTCCAGGCCCGGCTCGCCGACGACCTGGGCGCGGTGTTCGCCCTGCTGGCGAAGGGGGAGCTGACCGCCCAGGTCGCCGCGCGCATCCCGCTCGACGAGGTCGCCCGCGCCGTCCGGCTCGCCGAGTCCGGCACGGTCACCGGCAAGGTCGTGCTGGTGCCGTGAACGCCCGGCGGTCGCGCACCGGTCAGGGTTCGCGGATCAGCGCGGTGATGGTGTCGGCGAAGTCCGGGAACTCGCGGCGGGCGTCGGCGACGATGTCGAAGGCCGGCCGCTCCCGCCCCGGCGCGAAGCGCTCGGCGATCTCGCGCAGCGCGGCGTGCGGCTTGCCGGGCAGGTCCGGGAACCAGGTGGCCTCGGCCGGCCCGACGCCGCCCGCCAGCACCCACAGGAACCCGGCCAGGTCGCTCGCCACCACGCCGAGTTCGCCCTCGGACCCGAAGAACACCACCGGCTGGTCGGCGGGCGGCGCGCCGGGCCGCACCAGCCAGAGGACCGCGAGCCCGCCGCTGCCGTCCTGGCCGAACACCAGGTAGTCCGCGCCCGGCGTGACCGGGCTGTCGGTCCACGCCCGGATCCAGTCCACAGTGGCCTGTGCGGACAGGAACTCGCGGTACGGCTCGAAGTCCATGCCGTCGTCGTAGTCGAACTCGACCTCGGCGACGGCGGCCAGCGCGGGCGGGAACGGGCGGTCTTCGGTCTGCGTCACGCGCGAAGGGTAGAACGCCCGTTCCCGCCCGCGCGTGCTCAGGTCCCGAACGCCCGCACCACGGCCGCCATGTCCTCGGTCGTCCCGCCGTGGTCGGCGGCGACCCGGTACTGCTCGTGCAGCGCGCGCATGACCCGGTCGTCGGTGCCCGCCTCGCGCATCGCGTCGAGGATCAGCTCCGCGTCCTTGACCGCGCCGTCGATGCCGAACGACGGCGCGAAGTCGCCCGCGATCATCGCCCGCCCCTTCGCCTGCGCGTACGCGCTGTCCGCCGCGCCGCCGGAGATCGCGTCCAGGAACGCCGCGGGCTCCAGCCCCAGCCCCCGGCTGAGCGCGACCGCCTGCGCGGTGGCGGCGGTGATCGACAGCACCCACGAGTTGGCCGCCAGCTTGAGCCGCTGGCCGTCGCCGGGCTTCTCCCCCGCCCACACCGTGCGCGCGCCGACCGCGTCGAACACCGGGGCCACCCGGTCGCGCAGCGCGGCGGGACCGGCCGCCAGCACGGTCAGCTTGCCCTCCTCGGCGGGCTTGCGGGTGCCGAGCACGGGCGCGTCGACATATCCGGCCCCGCCCGCGAGCCCGGCGAGGCGTTGCGCGCCCAGCAGCCCGACCGTGCCGCTCTGCACCCAGACCACGTCCTCGCCCAGGTCCAGCCCGCCCATCACCTCGGCCGTCGAGTCCGCGTCGAACAGGACGGTCAGCACCACGTCCGCGCCCTCGACCGCCGACGCCGGGTCGGGCGCCACCACCGCGCCGTCCTCCGCGAGCGGCCGCGCCTTGTCCGCGCTGCGGTTCCACACCGCCACGGACAGGCCCGCGCGCAGCAGGCTGCGCGCCATCCCCGCACCCATCATCCCGGTGCCCAGCACCGCGACCGACTTCGTCACCTGGAATCCCTTCCCTCTGCTGACCGCAAATCTGCCACCACGGAGGTCGACCCGCATCTTTCGTCTTCACTGGGTCGGAGCAATTCCGCTTGCACCCGAGCGGATAGCGCCCGTTGCTCCGCCCGCCGGCCCTACCGTGAGCCCGAACGCACGCGGGCACAGGGGGCGGTATGGACGGCACGGCGCGTCCACGGCGCTCGGCGCCGATCGCCGCCGAGTGCACGATCTCCTTGCCTGGAGCGGCTTTGCCCCCGGGGCACCGACCGGTGCCGCAGGGGCCGGCCCGCGCACGACTGGTCGCGGTCGGCCTCGACCACGACAATGTGCCCGGGTTCACCCGGGCGCGGCGCACCGCCGCGCCGCAACGCCTGCCGGCCGTCGTTCCGCCACAACGGGAACACGACGGGTTCCACCCGCTGTGCCGCACCGCACCGGACGCGCGCCCGGCCCGGTGCGCCGGCGGCCGACCTCGTACGAGGAGACCCTGGTGTCCGATCCCGTGCTGACCCGACGCAGACGGCTCGGCGAGATCATCCAGGCGCTGGGCGCGGTGCTGGTGGCGTTCGCGCTGTGGCGGCTGGGTTTCGCGCTGTGGCGGCTGCTGCGGCACGACTGGGAGGTCGGCTGCCACCAGCTGTACGTGGCCGTGCCCGCCGCGTTCGCCGGGCTGTGCGGGGTGGTCGCGGCCCGGCTGGGCGGCCGGATCAGGCGGCGGGCCGCGCCGCCTCCGCACGCGTCCGGGTCAGCAGGTAGCCCGCCAGCGCGGCGATCGGGAACATGATCACGCCGTAGACGGCGGCCGGCACGGCGAGCCGCTCGCTGCCCAGCACGGTGACCGCGACGGCGATCGCGAGCGTGCTGTTGTGGATGCCGACCTCGAACGCCGACGCCACGGCCTGCCGCCGCCCGACCCGCAGCAGCCGGGGCAGCAGGTACCCGACGGCCAGGCTGCACGCGCAGAACAGCGCCGCGACGGGCCCGACGGCGGCCAGGTAGGCGCCCAGGTTCGCGCGCTCGGCCAGCAGCGCGCCGGCGATCACGGCCACCAGGACCACCGCCGACACGATCCGCACCGGCCGGTCCGCGCGGTCGGCGAACCCCGCCGACCACCGCCGGACCAGCATGCCCAGCACCACCGGCACCAGCACGACCGCGAAGACCTGGGCGACCTTGCCGAACTCCAGGCCCACCGCCCCGTCGCCGACGGCCGGCCGGAAGTGGCCCAGCGCCAGGTTCACCACCAGCGGCAGGGTGAGCACCGCCAGCACCGAGTTGACCGCGGTGAGCGTGATGTTGAGCGCCACGTCGCCCCGGAACAGGTGGCTGAACAGGTTCGCCGTGGTGCCGCCCGGTGAGGCCGCCAGCAGCACCATGCCCACCGCGAGCACCGGGTCCAGCCCGAACGCGGTGACCAGCCCGAAGCAGACCAGCGGCAGCAGCACCAGCTGGGTGGCCAGGGCGACCGCGACGGCCCTGGGCTCCCGCAGCACCCGGGCGAAGTCCGCGACGGTCAGCGACAGGCCCAGCCCGAACATCACGATCGCCAGCGCGACCGGCAGACCGACACTCGTCAACGCGGTGCCCATGGGTCACCCCTCCCGTCGGCCGCGACGCTGCGGCACGACGGGCGCATCCTCCCCGATGTCCGGTTCGCCCGGGAGTGGTCGTTATCGAACAGCGGCCTGGCCGGCGCTCAGCGGGCGACGGTGAAGCGGCGGCCCTCGAACGCCGGGCGCTCGATCTCGTCGACCAGGGCGACCGCGTAGTCCTCGGCGCTGATCCAGCTCACGCCCTCGGCATCGCTGACCAGGTCGTCCTCGCCGGTCCGGTAGGTGCCGGTGCGCTCGCCGGGCTCGATGGTGGCGGCCGGGCTCAGCGCGGTCCAGTTCACGTCCGCGACGCCGCGCAGGTAGTCCAGCGCGTCGCCGTGCGCGTGCATGATCTGGAGCAGCCAGTCGGGCAGGCCGGGCTTGTCCCAGACCTGCGTGCCGTCGGCGGCGCGCAGGCTGCCCGCGCCGTTGACGACGATCAGCCGGGGCGCGCCGTCGACCGCGCGCAGCGCCTCGACCAGCGACTTCGCCGCGGGCGCGATGGTCGCCTGGTGGCCGGGGCCGTCGCCGCCGCCGACCGCGCTGACCACCACGTCGTGCCCGGCCAGCAGGCCGGGCAGGGCGGCGGTGTCGAGGACGTCGCCGGTCTCGGCGGTGAGCCCGGCGTCGGTGCGGTCGAGCTTCGCCGGGTCCCGGACGATCGCGGTGACGGTGTGGCCTCGGCGCAGCGCCTCGTCCAGGACCCGCGTGCCGATGGTGCCGGTGGCGCCGATGAGTGCGATGTGTGCCATGGCCGTTCTGCATCTCCAAAGTGGACGGTGGGCGCCGTTCGACGCCCGTAGTGCATATTCAAGCCACACACGGGCGGACCGGCGAGGTGGGAGAACGACACGTCATGGTGAAAAAGCGACACATCCCGGACGTGTCCTACCGGAACCCGGCCGGCACCGAGCTGGGCATCGAGGTGCTCACGCTGGGCGTGCTGCGGTCCCGCGCGAGCGACGGGCACGACCTGACCCGCCCGCAGCGGCCGGAGTTCCACCTGCTGATGCTCGTCACGGCCGGCACCGGCACGCACACCGTGGACTTCACGCCCTACCGGCTGCGCCCCGGCAGCGTGGTGTGGGTGCGGCCGGGCCAGGTGCAGCAGTTCCAGGCCCGCGCCCGGATGGAGGGGCCGCTGATGCTGTTCCGGCCGGACTTCCCGCTGCCGGACTCGGCCAGCCCGTTCGGGCCGTCGCACTGGCAGCTCACCACGCAGGACCGGCTGCTCGCCGCGACCGCCGCCGAGCACCTGGCCACCGAGTACGCCGCGCTCGCGCACACCCCGGCCGCCGCCGCCGGGCGGCTGTTGGCGCACCTGCTGGGCGCGCTGCTGCACCGGCTCTCGCTCGCGTCGAACACCCGGGGCCCGGTCTACAACGACGCGTTCCTGCGGTTCCGGGAGGCCGTGGAACGGGATTTCGCCACCCGGCACCAGGTCGCGGACTACGCGCACGACCTGGGCTACTCGCCGCGCACGCTGACCCGCGCCACGCAGGACGCCGTGGGGATGGGCGCGAAGGAGTTCCTGGACCGCCGGATCGTGCTGGAGGCCCGCCGGCTGCTCGCGCACACCGACCTGCCGGCCGCCGCGATCGGCGCGCGGCTGGGCTTCCCCGACCCGGCGAACTTCTTCAAGTACTTCCGGCACCGCACGGGCGGCGCGCCCGGCGAGTTCCGCGCGGGCTTCGCCCCGGGGTGAGGTGGAACCCGGCCCGGCCGCCGGGGCGCGACGGCCGGACCGGAGTCAGATGTCGCCGACCAGGACCTCGGCGGCCTTGATGGCGGCGTCCTGGTGCGGCTGGAGTTCCTGCTGGCCCATGTTGTCGAAGGAGAACGGTTCCCGCAGCGGCTCGGTGACGCCCGCGAGCACCTCGATCACGGCGTTCGCGCAGAACGGGACGTAGGCGGCGGCGTACCCGCCCTCGTGCACGCACAGCACCCGCCCGTCGCACAGGTCGGCGGCGGCGTCGAGCACCATCCGGGCGATCTCGCGGTAGCCGCGCGGGGTGAGCATCATCCGGCCCAGCGGGTCCAGCGCGTTGGCGTCGAAACCCGCCGCCACCACGATCAGGTCGGGCTTGAACCGGCGCAGCGCGGGCAGCACCACCCGGCGGGTCGCCTCCAGGTAGCCGCCGGTGCCGGTCCCCGGCGGCAGCGGGAGGTTGAGCGTGTAGCCGAAGCCGGCGCCCGCCCCGCGCTCGGTGACGAACCCGGAGTTCGGCGGGAAGAACCGGTCCTGGTGCAGGGAGAGCGCGAGCACGTTCGGGTCTTCCCAGAACACCGTCTGGGTGCCGTTGCCGTGGTGCACGTCGATGTCCACCACGGCGACCCGCGCGACGTTGTGCGTCCGCCGCACCGCGCGCAGGGCGATGGCGATGTTGGCCAGCATGCAGAAACCCATGCCGGAATCGGGTACCGCGTGGTGGCCGGGCGGGCGGACGAGGGCGTACGCGTTGTGCACCTTGCCCTCCAGGACGGCCTCCGCGGCGCGGATCGCGCCGCCGGCGGCCAGCCGGGCGACGTCCAGGCCACCCCGGCCGAACGGGGTGCCGCCGTCGCCGCCGTCACCGCCGGTGTCGTTGGCCTCGGTCAGCCGGGCCAGGTGGCCCGGGGTGTGCACGAGCAGGATCTCCTGGTCGGTGGCGGGGCGCGGGGTCAGCCGGGTCAACCGGTCGATCAGGCCGGTGACCACCAGCAACTCGTGCACCCGCCGCTTGGCTTCGGGGTTTTCCAGGTGTTGGAACGGCTGGATCCCGCGACGTGGGTCCGCGGGCGCCAGGCTCGCGTGCGTTCCGGTGTCGTGCCACCCGTATAATTCGTGGTAGACGTAGCCGGTCGTCATGCGCCGATGGTCCTCGGCCGGCGGTCGGGCGTCTTGTCCGGCAGTGCCCGGAGGTTGACTCCGGGCGAACGTGCGCCGGCGACCAAGACCGGTACGCCGCACGCCAAGAAGTTTGCGCGCGCGAGCCGAATACTCGGGGCATGACCCACAGCCCCCATCCGCTCGACCCGTTCACCGCCGACGAGATCTCCCAGGTCAGGGACGTTCTCGTGCGCGCGGGGAAGGTCGGTGAGACCACCCGGTTCCCCAGCGTCCTGCCGGTGGAACCGGCCAAGGAGACGGTGCGGGCCCACCGTTCGGGTGATGCGGTCACCCGCCGGGCGCGGGCCGTGCTGCTGGACACCGCGACCGGTGTCGCGGCCGAGGCCGTGGTGAACGCGACCGAGGGCGTGGTGGAGTCCTACCGCGAACTGGAGCCGGCCGAAGACGGCCAGCCCGCGATCCTGTTCGAGGAGTACGACCGCAGCGCCGAGCTGGTCAAGGCCGACCCGCGCTGGCAGGCGGCGATGCGCCGGCGCGGCATCGAGGACTGGTCGCTGACCTTCATCGGCCCGCTGTCCCCCGGTTTCTTCGACGAGCCGCTGCTGCGCGAGCGCCGCGTGCTGCGGGCGCTGACGTTCCTGCGCGACCACGTGGACGACAGCCCGTGGGCGCACCCGGTCGAGGGCCTGCTGTGCGAGGTGGACCTGATCGCCAACGAGGTGCTGGCGGTGACCGACGAGGGTGACGTGCCGACGCCCGTCGAGCACGGCAACTACACCGGTGTGCCCGCCCGCACCACGCTCAAGCCGATCTCCATCACCCAGCCCGAGGGCGTCAGCTTCGCCGTCGAGGGCAGCGAGGTGACCTGGGAGGGCTGGCGGCTGCGGATCGGCTTCAACGCCCGCGAGGGCCTGACCCTGCACCGGATCTCGTTCGGCGGCGACCCGGTGCTGCACCGGGCGTCGATGGCCGAGATGGTGGTGCCCTACGGCGACCCCGCGCCGTGGCGCAACTGGATCAGCTACTTCGACGCGGGCGAGTACCTGCTGGGCAAGAACGCGAACTCGCTGCGGCTGGGCTGCGACTGCCTGGGCGTCATCCACTACTTCGACGCCGTCCTCGCCGACGACCACGGGCACCCGGTCGCCATCCCCCAGGCGATCTGCATGCACGAAGAGGACTACGGCGTGCAGTGGAAGCACACCAACATCCTCACCGGCGCGTCGGACGTGCGGCGCTCGCGCCGGCTGGTGATCTCGTCGTTCAGCACCATCGGCAACTACGACTACGGCTTCTTCTGGTACTTCTACCTCGACGGCACGATCGAGCTGGAGGCCAAGGCGACCGGCGTGGTGTTCTGCGGCGCGGGCACCGACAACCCGTACGGCGCGGAGATCGCGCCCGGCCTGATGGCCCCGGTGCACCAGCACCTGTTCTGCGCGCGGCTGGACACCGAGGTCGCGGGCCCGGCGAACACCGTGGAGGAGGTCGACTTCGTCGGCGTCCCGACGGGGCCGGACAACCCGCGCGGCAACGCGTTCACCACCACGACGACGGTGCTGGACCGCGAGTCGACGGCGGCCCGCCTGGCCGACCCGCTGCGCGGGCGCACCTGGGTGGTGAGCAGTTCCGACGAGGTGAACCGGCTGGGCAAGCCGCGCGCTTACCAGCTCGTCCCCAAGCCCGGCCCGACGCTGCTGGCCCAGCCGGACGCGACGGTCGCGGCCCGCGCCGGGTTCGCCTCGAAGCACCTGTGGGTGACCCGCTTCCACGAGGACGAGCGCTACCCGGCCGGCGAGTACCCGGACCAGCACCCCGGCGGCGCGGGGCTGCCCCGGTGGACCGCGCAGGACCGGCCGCTGGTGGACGAGGACGTGGTGCTCTGGCACGTTTTCGGTCCCACCCACCTGCCCCGCCCGGAGGACTGGCCGGTCATGCCGGTCGATTACAGCGGATTCATGTTCAAGCCGCTCGGATTCCTGGACCGCAATCCCACGCTCGACCTGCCGGATTTCGCGGCGTGCGCGCACTGCCCGCCGGGCGAATGCCACTGCGCCCACTGAAATCCGCCCCCGGACCGGTCGGCGAACCGGCCCTGAAGCCCCCGATGCGCCGCGCAGGCATCGGGGGCTTCGGGTTTTACCGACGCCGTTCGCGGGGGTCGCGGCGGGGCGGACCGGCCCCGTCCGGACTCCGCCCGCAGGTCCAGACCATTTCCGCCGACCGGGCCCGGCGCGGGTTCCGCCGGATGCCCGAGCGCGCCGCGCCACGGGGTCTGTGAACGGCACGCGACGGTGCATATGCACGGGCATGGCCGGAGAGTGACTCCGGCGTTACCAAATCGTGCACAGCGGGCCGGCCGGGCGATTGTCCGGGACCATTCCGGAGAATACCCGCCGCTCCGGCCCCTGACCGGCGGAAAAGCACTCGGCGACCACCGGGTGGTACCACCCGGAGCCATCCGCGCGGAACGCCCCTCGCCTTTCCGGGCGACCGCTTCCGTATTTCTACGGACCGGTGGGCGCGCACTCCGGGACCACTCTTGCCCGATCACCCCCGGAGAGACCGCACTCGGCATGGCCGCACTCCGGAGGATCGACAGGACGGTGGATTCGGTGAGTGTGCTGTCCCTTGAGGACGTGACGGTCGACAGGTCCGGGCTGACCATCGTGCGGGGCGTGTCGCTGCGCGTGCAGCGGGGATCGGTGACCGCGCTGCTCGGCGCCAACGGCGCGGGCAAGACCACCCTGCTGGAGGGCGTCTCCGGGGCCATCCCCGTCGCCTCGGGCCGGATCGTGCTGGCCGGCGACCGGGTCGAGAAGCTGCGCGCGTGGCGGCGCGCCCGCGCCGGGCTCGCGCACGTCGAGCAGAACCGCGCGGTGTTCCGCGAGATGTCCGTGCTGGACAACCTCCGCGCAGCCTGTCGGCACGGCGACACCCCGGACCGGGTGTTCACCCTGTTCCCCGAGCTGCGCAAGCAGCCGCACGCCCGCGCCGGCCTGCTCTCCGGCGGCGAGCAGCAGATGCTCGTCGTCGGCCGGGCCCTGCTGGGCCGGCCCAAGGTGCTGCTGATCGACGAGATGTCGCTGGGCCTCGCGCCGATCGTGGTGTCCCGGCTGGCCTCCGCGGTGCGCCGGCTCGCCGACAACGGCGTGGGCGTGCTGCTGGTCGAGCAGTTCGCCACCCTGGCCCTCGGCATCGCCGACCGGGCCTACGTCATGGCCCGAGGCGGGATCGTGTACTCCGGCGACGGCCGGCGGCTGCGCGCCGACGAGGGCTACCTGCGGGCGCTGTACCTGGGCGACGCCCACACCCAGAGCGGAGTCTGAGCGTGGACCTCCTTCGGCGCAAGCCGCACCCCGTGGTGCTCGGCGTGCTGTTCGCCGCGGTCGTGGCCGCGGCCGGTGCCGGGTTCGCCAACAACAACTTCACCTTCGTGCTGACCGGCGCGGCCGTGTCCACGGTGTTCATGCAGAGCTACGGCCTGATCACCGGCCGGGCGGGCGTGATCTCGCTGTGCCAGCTCAGCTTCGCCGCCATCGGGGCGTGGGTGGTCGGCTGGGCGAACGTGTCCGACCTGCCCGGCGGGTTCTACGCCTGGCTGCTGCTGGGCGGCCTGGCCGCGACGGCGGCGGGCGTGCTGATCGGGCTGCCCGCGCTGCGGCTGCGCGGGGTGAACCTGGCGGTCGCCACGTTCGCCTTCGCCATGGCGCTGGACGTGGTGTTCACCGGCATCCCCTACCCCGGCCAGGGCAACTACGACTTCGTCCAACGCCCGGCGGGCTTCACCACCGACAGCGAGTACTTCGTGTTCACCGTCGTCGTCGTGACGGTGATCTTCATCGGCCTGCGGTACCTGGACCGCACCCGGACCGGCGGCGCGCTGGTCGAGATCCGGCACTCGGAGCGGGCCGCCGCCGCGCACGGCATCAGCGTCGCCAAGGGCAAGCTGACCGCGTTCGCGCTCAGCGCGTTCGTGGCCGGTGTCGGCGGCGGGCTGATGGCGGGCCAGCTCGGCATCGTCACGGCGGGCAACTTCGCGGCCTTCGCGTCCGTGTCGCTGTTCGCGATCGCCCTGTTCGTGGGCACCAACAACATCGAGGGCGCGATCGCGGGCGGCCTGATGGGCGCGCTGTTCCCGATGCTGCTCGACGCGATCGGCGTGCCGCAGGACCTCGCTGTGCTGTTCTTCGCCGTCGGCGCGGTGCAGGTGCTGCGCCTGGGCGGCAGCCAGACCGACCTGCTGCGGGCGCAGCGGCGGCGCAAGAAGGCGGCCCGGATGGGTTCGCTGCCGATCCCCCACGCCAACCCCAGGCCCATGGTGCCGCTGCGGTTGCGCGCCCCGCGCGACACCGCCGACGCCACGCCCGCCCTCGAAGTGCGCGACCTGCGGGTGCGCTTCGGCGCGCTGACCGCGGTCGACGGCGTCAGCCTGGTCGTGCCCAAGGGTCACGTGGTCGGCCTGGTCGGCCCCAACGGCGCGGGCAAGTCGACGCTGATCAACGCCGTCACCGGGTTCACCGCCGACTACAGCGGCCAGGTGCTGCTGGGCGGCCGGTCCGTGGACGGGATCGCCGCGCACCGCCGCGCCCGGCTCGGGCTGCGCCGCAGCTTCCAGCAGCTGCGGGTCCCCGAGCAGCTCACCGTGGGCATGTTCGTCCAGGTCGCAGCCGGCCGGACGCTGTCGGGCGAGGAACTCGACGAGCAGCTCGCGCTGTTCGAGTGCCCCGCCGCCGACGTGCCGATCGAGACCGTGGACGTCGCCACCCGCCGGCTGCTGGAGGTCGCCGGGCTCGCCGCCGGCCGGCCGCCGGTGCTGCTGCTGGACGAGCCCGCCGCGGGGCACTCCAGCACCGAGACCGAACTGCTGCAGCGGCGGCTGGCCGAGATCCCCGAGCGCTTCGACACCGCCGTCCTGCTGGTCGAGCACGACATCGAACTCGTCCGGTCCACCTGCGACTCCGTCGTGGTGCTGGACTTCGGCCGGGTCATCGCCTTCGGTCCGCCGGACGACGTCCTGGCCGACCCGGCGGTCATCGCCGCCTACCTGGGTTCCGCAGCCCGCTGAAACAACCGTTCCCCGAAAGGAAACAACCTCGATGAGCATGCACCTCAAGGCGGGAGCCGTGTTCGCCGCGGCCGCCCTGACGGCGTCTGCGCTGGCCGGCTGTGGTGCCGGCGGCGGTGGCGACACCATCAAGCTCGGTGCCGTCGCCGGACTCACCGGCCAGTTCATCACCGCCGAGGTGCCCAAGACCGCCCAGCGCGTCTTCGACGACGCCAACGAGGCGGGCGGCATCAACGGCAAGAAGATCGAGTACATCGTCAAGGACGACGCGGGCAACCCCCAGCGCAGCGGCCAGGTCGCCCGCGAACTCGCGGACGCGGGCGTGGTGGCGATGGTCGGCTCCTCCAGCTTCACCGACTGCGACGTCAACGACGGGTTCTACCGGCAGTCCAAGATCACCTCGGTGATGGCGGTCGCGGCCACCCCGAAGTGCTTCCAGAGCCCCAACATCGCACCGGTGAACGTCGGCCCGTTCACGCTCATGACCGCCGTGCTGCTGCACGCCACGCAGAAGCTCGGCGACAAGCGGGTCTGCAACTTCACCGTCGTGCTGCCCGGTTCCGAGGACGCGGTCAAGGAAGCGCTGGCCCGCTGGGAGAAGCTCAGCGGCCAGAAGCTGGTGATCGACGACCAGACCGTGCAGCAGAGCGGCGACCTCACGCCCTACCTGCTGCGGGCCAAGCAGGAGCGCTGCGACGCGATCCTGTTCAACCCGGCGGAGCAGCTGGTCGTGCCGTGGCTCCAGGCGGCCAAGACCCAGGGCATGGACGACGTCGACTTCCTGCTGCTGGCCCCCGCCTACACCGACAGCGTGGCCAAGGCGGTCGGCGGGCTCGGCCTGAACGTGTACGCGGGCAGCGAGTTCGAGCCGTTCACCTCCGACAGCCTGGCCAACAAGGGCTGGCGCAGCGCGGTGAGCCGCGGCGACGCCCAGGCGACCGCGTTCTCCCAGGGCGGATACCTGGCCGCGAAGTTCATGGTCGAGGTGCTCAAGTCGGTCAAGGGCGAGATCACCCGCGAGTCGGTCGGCGCGGCGCTGCGCGACATGACCCCCATCGAGGACCCGATGCTGGGCACCCCGTGGGAGTTCGGCCCCGGCGAGGCGCACGCGCCCAACCAGGCGTCCAAGATCGTCCGCCTGACCGGCCTGCGGTGGGTCGTGGTGGACGACACGTTCATCACCGTGCCCAACGCCTGAGCCGGAGGCTGCTGTGCTGCAACTGTCCGCGGCCATCGCGGGACTGGTCACCGGCGGGGCGTACGCCCTGATGGGCCTGTCCACGCTGCTCACCTACCGCCTCGTCGCCGTGGTCAACTTCGCGCAGGCCGCCGTGGGCGCCTTCGGGGCGTTCGCCATGGTGGTGCTGTACGAGGAGGGCCTGCCCCTGTTCCTCGCCATCGCGTGCGGGCTGATCGCCTCCGCCGCGCTGCACATGGGGCTGGGCGTGGTGATGGTGCGCTGGTTCTCCGAGGCGAGCGAAGGGGTGAAGGCCGCGGTGACCATCGCGACCTTCACCGGGCTCGTCGCGGTGGGGTTGCGGTTGTTCGGCGCGCAGCACCCGCACCGGTTCCCCAGCCCGTTCGACAGCCCGGCGCTCACGGTGGGCGGCGTGGTGGTGACCTGGACGGCGGTGGTCACGATGGCCCTCGCGGTCCTGTTCGCCGTGCTGCCCACCGTGCTGCTCAAGCGCACCCGGATCGGCCTGCTGCTGCGCGCGCTGTCCGAGCGGCCGACCACCGCCGAGCTGATCGGCATCCGGGTGCCCCGGCTGTCGATGGTGGTCTGGGGCACCGCGGGCGCGGCCAGCGCCCTGGCGATCATGATCGTGGCACCGCAGCTGGCCAGCGACTTCGGTTCGCAGGCCCTGCTGATCACGCCGGCGCTGGCGGCCGCCCTGGTGGGCGGGTTCCGCAGCTTCGCGTGGACGTTCGTCGGCGGCGTGGCGCTGGGCGTGCTCCAGGGCATCGCCAGCACCGTCACCGCCCTCCAGCAGTACCGCGGCGTCCTGCCGTTCCTGGTGATCCTCGTCGTCCTGCTGTGGACGCGCCGCCGGGACCGGTGGGACTCCATGGCCTGACCGGACCGAAGGGGGTTCCATGACCCGTACTGACGACTCGCGCCCGCCGACGCCCTCCGGGGCGGCCGGCGGGCCTTCCGGCGCGCGCGACGGGTGGTTCGACACCGAAGTCCCCTTCGTGCCGCAGGACTCCCCCTCCGGGGACCGGCTGCGCTCGGTCGCCGGGGCGGCGTGCGCGTTGTCCACCCGCGCCGCCGCCGGACCGCCGCCCGGGTCGGCGGCCGGTCCCGGTGACGGGTGGTTCGACCCCGGGTTGCCCGCCGCGCCGGACGAGTTCACCGCCGGGGGCCCGCACCCGTTCCTGGCCCGCGCGCTGGCCGAGCGGACGGCTCGCGCCCTCGCACCCACCGACCAGAACAGCCGGGAGCCGTAGATGCGTCCCACCTCGACCCGCGCGGCGGTCCTGCGCGACTTCAACGAACCGCTCGAACTGACCGAGGTGCCGCTGCCCGCCGAACTCCCGCCGGGCTCGGCGATCGTGCGGATCACCAGCACCACGCTGTGCGGCACCGACGCCCACCTGTGGGCGGGCGCCATGCCGTTCGTCCCGCTGCCGATCATCCTCGGCCACGAGATGACCGGCGAGGTCGTGGCGCTGGCCGCCAACTCCGGCCGGGACGCCTACGGCAAGGCGGTCGAGATCGGCAGCCGGGTGGTCTGGTCGGAGTCGGTGTGCGGGCACTGCCAGGGCTGCACGGTGCTGCGCGCGCCGGTGCTGTGCGACAACCGGGGCTACGGGTTCGGCCAGCGCTCCGACCGCTGGCCGTACGCCATCGGCGGGCTGTCCGAGTACGCCTACCTGCCGCCCGGCGCGCACCGGATCGTGGTGCCCGGCGACATCCCGGACACCTGGGCGGCCGCCGCCGGGTGCGCGGTGAAGACGGTGGTGCGCGCGTTCGCGAACGCGGGCGGCGTGCAGCCGGGCTCCACGGTGGTCGTGCAGGGCTCGGGTCCGCTCGGCCTGGTCGCCACCGCGTTCGCCCGCGCGGCGGGCGCGGGCCAGGTGATCACGCTGGGCGGCCCGGCCCACCGGCTGGCGCTGGCCGCCGGGTTCGGCGCGGACACCACCATCGACGTCACCGACGTGACGGACCCGGACGAGCGGGTCGCCCAGGTCGAAGAGCTGACCGGCGCGCTGGGCGCCGACCTGGTGCTGGACTTCGCCGGCGCGCCCACGGCCAACCGCGAGGGCGTGCTCATGTGCGGCCGGCGCGGCACGCACGTCGTGGTCGGCATCGCGGGTCCGCGGGCCGCGCCGGTGCCGATGGACGTGGTGATGGGCCGCGAGATCACCGTCGTGGGCTCGCTCAACGGCGACGTGGGCGACCTCGCCCGCGCGCTGCGCTTCCTGTCGGCGTTCGCCGGCCGCTTCGAGTGGGACGCCATGTTCTCCCCGGCCGTCGGGCTGTCGGGTGCCGGGCAGGCGATCCGTGACATGGAGTCGATGGTCGCGATCAAGGCCGTCGTCGACCCCGGACTGGACTAGGAGACAACCGCGATGACCGATCCCACCGCGCCGGTGACCGTCGCGACCGGGTACACGGCCGCCGAGCAGCTGTTCGCGGCGAGCGAGCCGGCCGTGTTCAGCGCCCTGGCCCTGGGTCCGGCGAACAGCCTGGAACTGGCCGAGCGCGCCGAGCTGCCCGAGCGCTCCGCGCGCGTCCTCGGCGACGCCATGGTGGGCCTGGGCCTGCTGGAGCACCGGGACGGCAAGTACGCCAACACCCCGGTCACCGAGGCGTACCTGGCCGGGCAGGGCGGGCTCGACCTGCGCCCGCACCCGGCCTTCCGGGACGCCCTGGGCTACCCGCACCACAGCTCGTCCACGCGGTCCGCGCGGCCGGGACCGGTCGAGCTGGACGAGGCCCGGACGGGCGTGTCCACGAACGGCGTGCAGACCTGCGACCCGCTGCACGCGGTCGTGCTCGCCCAGAGTTACGACTTCTCCCGGCACCGGCACGTGCTCGACCTGGGCGGGCTGTCGCCCGCGTTCCTCGGCGAGGCCGCCAAGCGCAACCCCGGGCTCACCGGGGTGTTCGTGGGCACCGCGGACTCCGTGGACCGGGCCAGAGGCGCGCTCGACCCCGAGGTCGCCGACCGGATCTCGCTGCACGAGGCCGACCCGTTGACCGACGAGGTGCCCGGCCGGTACGACGCGGTGCTGCTGGAGCACGTGGTGCACCGGTTCGACGCCGAGCAGAACAAGGCCGTCCTGCGGGCCGCGCGCCGCGTGGTCGACCCCGGCGCAACGCTGCTGGTGCTGGACTCCCTGCCGGACGCGGTCGACGGCCGCCGGCTCGACCCGGTGATGGCGGGCGAGCACCCGGTGGTCGACGGGGCCGTGGTGCACCCGCAGGACGAGGTGCACGGCCGGCCGGCGGAGACCGGTTGGCGGGTGCTGGAGACCCGTCCGCTGCCGGGCGGCCCGCGCGTCGTGATCGCCGAGGCCGTCTGATGGTCGCGCTGGTCACGGGTGGGGCGGGCGGTATCGGCGGTGCGATCGCGACGGCGCTGGCCGGGCGCGGGCACCGGGTCGCGGTGGCCGACGTGGACCCGGTGGGTCTGGCCCGCACCGCAGAGGAGTTCGGCGGGCTCGCCGTGCACATGGACGTGCGCGACGAGCACTCGGTGCGGACCGGGGTGGCCAAGGCGGTGGCCGAGCTGGGCCCGATCGACGTGCTGGTGCACGCGGCGGGCGTGGTCGGCGGCGCGGCCCCGCTGATGTCGCTGCCGGTGGAGGCGATGGACGCGGTGCTGGCGGTCAACGTGCGCGGCACGTTCCTGATCACCCAGGTGGTCGGCGAGGCGATGATCGCGGCCCGGCGCGGCGGGTCGATCGTGCACATCAGCTCGGCGGGCTCGATGCGGCCGACCGTGGGCCTGGGGCACTACGAGGCCACCAAGGCGGCGATGAACGCGCTGACCCGCTCGGCGGCGCTGGAACTCGCGCCGCACGGGATCCGGGTCAACGCGGTCGCGCCGGGCCCGGTCGAGACGCCGCTGACCTCGGCCTCGATGGCGGATCCGGCGGCGCGCGCGCCGTGGCTGGAGCGGATCCCGCTGGGGCGCATCGCGAACACCGACGACCTGGTGCCGACGGTGCTGCTGCTGGCCTCGCTGGAGGCCCGGCACATCACCGGCACCGTGCTGCCGATCGACGGCGGCCAGCTGTTGAGGGGCTGACGTGGCACCTGTCGACCACACCCGCGCACCCGTCGTCGGCTACACCGACCGGTTGGACTACCGGCCGGGTGACCGCGTGTCCGTGCACGCCAGCGCGTCCACGCCGGACGCGCGGGTGCGCCTGCTGCGCGTGGACCACGACGGGACCGCGCCCGTGCGCACGCCCGTGGACGTCGACCTGCCGGCCCGGATCGCGGTGCCGCACCAGGACTTCGACCACGGCTCGTACGGGCTGGTGCCGCGCCCGCCGACGCTCGGCGCTGCGGTGTCGTTCGCGGTGTGGGTCTGGCCGACGGCGTTCCCGGCGGACCGGGCGGGGCTGATGAGCCACGGCGACGAGGCGGGCGGCCCGTTCGCGGAACTCGCGCTGCGCGCCGACGGCACGCCGGAGTTCGCGGTGCGCACCGGGGACGGCGTCGTGCGGGTGCGCGGCCCGGTGCTGCGGCCGCGCCGCTGGTACCTCGTCGTCGGCGGCTACGGCGAGGCCGGCGCGCGGATCGAGGTCCGGCCGCGCGACCGCCTGGCCGACGAGGCCGACGTGGTGGTCACCGTGCCGCCGGCCGGCCCCCTGGTGGAGGGCGCGGCGTCGCTGCTGTTCGCCGCGCGCCGGGTCGGCGGCCGGGTGGGCGGCCACTTCGACGGCAAGCTGGACGGGCCGACGGTGTTCGCCGAGCTGCGCACCGAGCTGGACTGGCTGGTCGCCGACACCCGCTCGGCGTGGCACCTGGGCGCGCGGGCGCACTGGGAGCTGTCGCACGGCATCGGCGGCGACACCCTGCTGGAACTGGTCGACGGCCGGCACGGCGCGCTGCACAACCAGCCGCTGCGCGGGGTCACCGGGCACGACTGGACCGGCGAGGTGCTGGACTGGCGGTTCGCCGACCGGGGCTACTCGGCGGTGCACTTCCACTCCGACGACCTGGCCGACTGCGGCTGGGACCCGGTGCTGGAGTTCACCCTGCCCGAGGACCTGCCCGGCGGCTGCTACGCCGTGGAGCTGGCCACGGCGCAGGGCGTGGACCGGCTGCCGCTGTTCGTGCGGCCGACCCGGCCCACCGCGCGGCTGGCGTTCCTGGTGCCGACGCTGAGCTACCTGGCCTACGCGCTGGAGCACGTGCACATGCCGTTCCTGCCGGAGGACCCGGCGGAGGTGGCGGCCCCGTTCGCGCGGGACAACCACCTGCACAGCCTGTACGACCGGCACCGGGACGGCAGCGGCGCGGCCACCGCGTCGCTGCGCCGGCCGCTGCTGGGCGTGCGCGACGACCACGTGTTCCGGCACGCGGGCGGCCCGCACCAGTACAGCGAGGACCTGCACCTGGTGGGCTGGCTGCGCCGGCGGGGCTTCGCGTTCGACGTGCTGACCGACCACGACCTGCACGCCGACGGCGCGGCCGCGCTGGAGGGCTACCGGGCGGTGGTCACCGGCAGCCACCCCGAGTACTGGACCGGCGCGATGCTCGACGCCGCCGACCGCTACCTGGACGGCGGCGGGAACCTCGGCTACCTCGGCGGCAACGGCGCGTACTGGGTCACCTCGATCCACCCGCGCAAGCCGCACCTGGCGGAGCTGCGGCGCGGCTACGCGGGCGTGCGGATGTGGGAGGCCGAACCGGGCGAGCTGCACCTGTCGTCCACCGGCGAGCCGGGCGGGCTGTGGCAGGAGCGCGGGCGCCCGCCGCACCGGCTGTTCGGCATCGGCACCACCGCCGCCGGTCTCGACGGCGGCGGCGCGTACGAGCTGGCGGGTCCGCACCCGCTGCTGGACGGGCTGTCCTCGCCGCTGGGCGGGTTCGGCGCGGTGCAGGGCAACGCGGCCTCGTTCGAGACCGACGGCATCGACCCGCTGCTGGGCAGTCCGCCGAACATCGTGCTGCTGGGCCGGGCGGCTCTCGGCGAGGCGTACGTGCAGGCCGACACCGGACCGACCACGCCGCACCCGCTGGGCGACCCGCTGGACCGCCGCCGCGCCGACCTGACGCTGCTCGACACCCCCGGCGGCGGCGCGGTGTTCGCCACGGGGTCGATCGGGTGGTGCGGCGCGCTGTCCCACGACCAGGACGACAACGACGTCTCCCGGCTGACCGCCGCCGTGCTGCGGCGGTTCGGCGCGGGACCGGACACGGAGGACGACCCCGATGCCGCTGCACCCTGAAGCGCGCGCGGTGATCGACGCGACCGACGCCCAAGGCGGCCTGCTGCCGCTCGACGGGACGTCGCCCGCCGAGATGCGCGCCGCGTTCGCCAAGTCCTGGCAGCCCTCGCCGCACCCGGAACCGGTCGACTCGGTGGTGGACCGGTCCATCCCCGGCCCGGCGGGCGACATCCCGGTGCGGGTCTACACCCCGCACGGCGACGGCCCGTTCCCGGCGCTGGTGTGGTTCCACGGCGGCGGCTGGGTGATCGGGTCCCTGGAGGAGAACGACAGCACGTGCCGGGCGCTGTGCAACGCGGTGGGCATGGTGGTGGTCTCCGTGGACTACCGGCTCGCCCCCGAGCACCGCTACCCGGCCGCCGCCGAGGACGCCTACGCGGCCCTGCTGTGGGTCGCCGACCGCGGCGCGGAGATCGGCGCGGACGGCCGGATCGCGGTCGGCGGGGAGAGCGCGGGCGGCAACCTGGCCGCCGTGGTGTCGCTGATGGCCCGCGACCACGACGGCCCGGCCATCTCGCTGCAGCTGCTCGCCGCCCCGGTCACCGCGCCGCCCAGCGACCGGCCGTCCTACCTGGACTACGGCGAGGGCCACTTCCTCGACCGGGAGAGCATGGAGTGGTTCTTCACCCAGTACCCGCGCGACCCGTCCGACCTGGACGACCCGTACCTGGCGCCGCTGGCCGCCTCGCACCTGGGCGGGCTGCCGGCCGCGCTGGTGATGACCGCCGAGTTCGACCCGCTGCGCGACGAGGGCGAGGAGTACGCGCACCGGCTGCTGGACGCGGGCGTCCCGGTCACCCTGATCCGCTACGAGGGCCAGATCCACGGGTTCTTCGCGCTGCTCGTGGACCAGCTCAGCATCTCGGTCACCGCGCACGCCCGGGCCGCCGCCGCGCTGCGCGCCGCGTTCTCCCAGGAAGCGCTGCGGTGACGACCCCCGGCGTCGGCGTGCTCGCGCCGGGTTCGGGGCGGACCCGCGACCGGACTGGCCCCGCTCACCGCGCCGCCCGGCGGTCCAACCCGGACGGCGGCCCGTGGCGGGCGCCGACGGCCCGGACCGTGCCCGAGGGCGGTGCCCTCGCGGCGGCCGAGCCGGTTCGGATCACGCGGCCGTTCGACGTGCGGCTGCGCGCGGCGGTCGCCGAGCTGTGGCTCGTTCGGGGGGTGGTGGATCCCGGGGAGTGACGGACGGTCAGCCCGGTTGACGCCCCGGGAACCTCAGTTGACCCGCAGTGCACCCCGTCGTGCACTGCGGGTGACCCGGTATTGTCATGATCACGTCACGCACCGTAGGTTGTGCACCTACCGAGGAGAGCCGATGGACACCACGAAAGTGGCCTCGGCGGTGCGCATCGGTGCCGCCCTGGGCAGCGGTGCCGCCGTGGAGTGGGACGAGGTGTTCGCCGCCCTCCGCGTGGCGGTGCCCGACATCTGCGCCGTCCAGGTGACCGCCTGGGACCCGGTGTCGCGCGGTTTCGTGGTGATGGCCGAGGACGGCTACCAGCGGGCGATCAGCCGGGAACTCGCGCACGAGCTGCCCCGGACGAGGTGGGGCGGCCAGCTGTTCGACTCCCCCGTGCCGCTGCTGATGGACGACATGCCGCACAACTTCCGCGACTCGCCGCACTACCAGGAGCGGCTGCGCCCGGCGGGCTTCGAGGACGGCCTCTCGGCGACCCTCCGGATGGCGGGCTCGCGCCAGGTGGTCGGCGTGCTGCACGCCAACGCGCCGGTCCGCGACGCGTTCGGCGAGCCGGCGCGCGGTTTCGTCGCGCAGGTCGGCTCCGCGCTGGCCCGCCGGGTGGACCCGTTGTACTGCCCCACGTTCGACGCCTGGTTCGATCCGGAGTGGACGGCGAGCTGGGTGTTCCCGGCGCACGGCCCGGTGGCCGGCCGCGCGGCCGCGCCGGTCGCCGACGACCCGGCGCTGCGCGCGCTGGCCGAGGCGTTCTCCGCGCTGGGCGTGCGCACCGTGCCGTTCCTGTGGCCCGCGAGGGACGGCTGGTACCGGGTGCGGCTGCTGAGGGTGGTCGACGGGCCCCGCACCGGCGTGGTGGCGGCGTGCGCGCCGTTCGAGAACCCGTCGGGCCTGACCGCGCGCGAACTCGACATCGCGACCGGCCTGGTCGCCGGCCTGTCGAACCAGGCGATCGCGGAGAGCCTGGTGGTCAGCCGGCGCACCGTGGAGACCTACGTCGAGCGCCTGCTGACCAAGCTCGACTGCTCCTCGCGCGGCGAGGCGGCGGGCATCGCGGCCCGCGCCGGGTTCGTCCGGCCGTCGTCGGAGTCGACCGGGGTCGGCTCCCTGGCCAGGCTGACCCGGGGAGCCGACCCGTACTGGGTCTGAGGGCTCAGCCGAGCAGGCGGTCGGTGAGCGCCTGGGCGAACATCTCCACCGACGGGCTCTCCATGCCGCGCCGGTCGCCCTTGCCGTCCACGGTGAGGCGGACGACCTTGTCGCCCTTGGCCATGATCCCGGTGCACACGCTGTGCTCCTTGGCGGCGTTGGAGACGCAGTAGGCGTACCGGTCGTCCACCATCCGGTTCGTGGTGGGGAAGCCGGTGTTGAGGTGGAAGTACTCGTCGGCGGTCAGCGCCTCCTCGGGCTGGAGGCTCTCCCTGGCCCGGTGGCAGTTCGAGGCGGCGCGGGCCTGCTTGACCACGTCCTTGCCCGACACGCCCTGGTAGACGGCGTTGTACTGGGTCATGGTCACCTCCCGGCCGTCCTTGGCCCACGTCCACTTCGCGGTGATCCCGGCCGTCGCCTGCCCGGCGGAGGCCAGGTCGGGGCACTCGATCAGCTTGCCCACCCCCGTGACCGGCTCGCCCGCCTTCGTGAGCCCCTGGGCGGCGGTGACGTCCTCGGGCAGCAGCAACGCCTTGACGGCCGCCTCCCGGTCGGGCGCGGCGCCGGTGGGCGACGCGGGTTCGGCACCCGCTGAACAACCGGTCGCGGCCAGGACAGCGCAGACCGCGACGACAAGACTCCGCACGACTTACCCCTCAAGATCGGATGTGCGCCGAATCGTACGGCCCGGCCGGAAACCTCGTTGCCCGGCAACACGTCCTGTCGAGAACGTCCCCGATGACCGACTCGGCGGTCACCGGCGTCTTGCGCTGAACTTCTTGCGGGACAACAGGATCTCGCCGATCACGACGGCGTCGTCCATCGGCACGACCCAGTCGCCGTCGCCGGTCCGCAACAGCAGCGCCGGACCGGGTCGGGTGTGCAGGACGCTCCCGTCCTCGAACACCACCCACCGGCGTTCGACGGGCTCCGGCGGCAGGGTGATGGCGCGGACCTCGCGCAAGTGGGCCGACCACACCGAGAAGTGGACGCGGGGCCCGAGTTTGCGTCCCCGGTGCGACTGCGCCCACCACTGCACCAGGTCGCCGCCGATCTCCATCCGCGCCGTGACGCGCTGGTTGCGGCGGGGCGCGATCCGCAGGGCGTAGTCGAGGCGGAACCCGGTCGCCCCCAACTCGGGCACCGGCGGGTCCAGCAGGGTGCGGCGGGCCCTGCGCGCCGACACGCACGACCCGACCGCGCCCGCCAGGCAACCCGCGAACAGCGCCCCGGCGACGGCGGGCGACGCGGCGCGTTCCGCGAGGCCGTAACCGGGAATCGCGCCGAACAGCACCTGCCCGACCGCCGCGGACGCCGCCACCGGCGGCCACGACGTCGGCCTGGACAGCCCCCGCCGGCACAGCCACCCGACCTGGAGCACCGCGATCGCGGTCGAGACGGCGCAGGGCAGCGCACGCCACCGGCCGCCGTCCTCGGCGAGGACCCCCAGCACCAGGCAGCCGACCGCCACCGCGCCCGGCAGGACCACCGCCGACCACAACAGCAGCGACCTCAGCCGACGCCACCGCGTCCCCAGCGCCGGCGCGCCCTCGACGCACCGCACCGCCCGCAGGATCAACCGTCTCCCCCCGACACCCCGCCACACCCGAACCGACTCACGACGGGCATTGTCCCCTGCGCGAAACCCGGGACGAGCGCGGTTCGGCGGCGGCGGCGACGGTCCGCGCCACCGCGCGGACCGTGCGGCCCGGCCGAAACCTCGTTGCCCCGCAGCACGTCCGGCCGGGAACATCCCCCGATGACCGACTTGATCCGGCACTACACCGGCGTCTTCGACGAGAACGACCGCCTGCACCGGACACCGCACGGACGTCTGGAGTACCTGCGCACACAGGAACTGGTCCGCCGACACGTGACCGCGCCGGCGCGCATCCTCGACGTGGGCGGCGGGACGGGCGTGCACGCGAGGTGGCTCGCCGACGACGGCCACGCCGTGCACCTCATCGACATCGTGCCCGCGCACGTCGACCACGCGTCGACCCTGCCCGGCGTCACCGCGTCGCTGGGCGACGCCCGTGACCTGCCCGTCGCGGACGACAGCGCGGACGTGGTCATGCTCATGGGCCCGCTCTACCACCTGGTGTCCGCGACCGACCGGACCCGGGCCCTGGCCGAGGCACGTCGCGCGCTGCGCCCGGGAGGGCTGCTCGTCGCGGCGGCCATCAGCCGCTACCTGTCGGCGCTGGAGACCGGCACCACGGGCGCGCTCACCGCGGACCTGGTCGCCCCGGTGGGCGCGGTGATCGCGAGCGGGCGTTACGACGGCCACGTGGGCTTCACCGAAACCCGCTGGCACACGGCCGACGAACTGCACGGCGAACTGACCGCCGCGGGCCTCCGGGACGCGGTCGTCTACGGCGTGGAGGGCCCGGCGTGGCCCGCGCTGGACGTCGCCGGGACCGCCGGCTTCGACGACCACGTCGACGCGGCCCTGCGTTGCGCCCGCCTCCTGGAGACCGACCCGCTGCTGATCAACGCGAGCGCGCACTTCCTCGCGTTCGCCCGCGCCTGACCCGCCGAGGACGAGTCCCGGCCCGGTCGAGGGCAAGCGCCGAAAGTGGGATTTCCGCTGTGCGCACTCCGGCGGTCGAGTCGCCTGTCCGGCCCGACGGAGTCACTTTGGGTGGGTGCGCCCATCGGCCGATCGAGCGGTTCTCCATTCCACCCGACATCAGCGGTCCTTTCTGTCCTAGGGTCGATCCCGGAAGAGGGTTTCCACCGAGCGCGCACGCATTCCGAGAACTTCGGAAACGCACCCAAACCCGGACGACGGGGTGGCGCACCAAACTCCGCACCCACCCCTTCCACCATTGGAGGGTTCTTCGTGAGACGCTTCCTCTCCGGTCTCGTCATCGTTTTCGTCGGCACGCTGCCGGTCGCCGGGCAGGCCGCCGCGACCCCGAGCCCGGCACCGGGCCCGCAGGCCGCCGCGGTCCACTGCGCGGCCCTGTACCAGCCGGTGGGCGCCAAAGTGCCCGGTGAGCCCACCCTGCTGGGCCTGCGCGGCTACCAGTGCGGGAAGCTCGCCGCGTCCATCGCCGGCCCGGTCGTGCTCAAGGTGTACGAGCACATCGACTACGGCGGCGACTCGCTCGAACTGAGAGTGGCCGTCGACTGCGATTCCGATGGCTACCGCTGGGATTCCATGCCCGACGGATGGAATGACCGGGTCTCGTCGTTCCGGTCGTACTACAACTGTCGCGGAGTGCGCCTATACGAGCACAACGGGACCTCGGGAAGATGTGGCACCTACGTGTACGACGCCTCTTGGATCGGCGACGAGATGAACGACAAGACCTCGTCCGTCCGCAATTCCCGGGATTACAAGAACTTCTGCTGACCCACCGTGGGATTCGTTCCCGATGGGGGAAGGCGTGGCCGGGCTACTCGCCGGACGCGACCAGGACGACCTGCCCGGTCTTCTCGTCCAGGTACACCGACGGCCGCCAGTCGTCGTGGCCGATGGCCCGGTCGAGCGCGTCGCCGGTCAGGAACGGGCCCGGCGGGAGGTGGTCGCGCAGGCCCTCCACCACGTCCGGGGTCGCGCCCTGCGCGGTCGGGGCGTGGCGGGTGGTCAGGCGTCGCGCCTCGGCGGGCGGCAGGGTGACCACGGCGTCGATCCAGTACAGCGACGGGCCCGGGGTGTCCGCACGCCCGAAGGTGCCCGACATCCACCGGGCCGCCGTCGCCCCGGCCAGCGCCGGGAACCTGGTGCGCAGGGGGTCGAGGTCGGTGCGCAGGTCGCCGGTCCCGGACTTCCCGGCCGGGGCGGACGGGCCGGTTCCGGCGGTGAGCAGGTGATGACCCGCCAGACCGGCCGCGACCGCGAGCACCACGGCCAGGAGGCCGGCCGCGCCGACCGTCCACGGTCGGACGCCGCGCGTCTCACCGGCCACCGGTTCCCCCTCTGCTCGTCCGGCACACCGGGGATGCCCGGCGCCTGAGAGGAGTTCTACCTGGTCCGGGAGTCCGTGTCCGGGTTGTCGGCACTTTGCGGCCGGCGAACGACACGACGGCCCGGCGTGCGATCGCACGCCGGGCCGTCGTGGTCGAGCAAGACACGCTCAGCCGTGGTGCATCCAGATGCCCTTGATCTCGGTGTACGCGTCGATCGCGTAAGGCCCCATCTCGCGACCCCAGCCGCTGGAGCGGAAGCCGCCCCACGGGGCCGCCGCGTCCGGGATGCACGGCATGTTCACGAACACCGCGCCGGCGCGGATGCCGTCCGCGAGGCGGTGGGCGGTGCGCAGGTCGTTGCTCCACACCGACGCCGCCAGGCCGTAAGGCGAGTCGTTGACGCGGTGCAGCAGCTCGTCCTCGTCGTCGTAGTCCAGCACCGCGAGGACCGGCCCGAAGACCTCTTCGCGGGCGATGGTCATGGCGTCCTGGACGCCGCCGAACACGGTCGGGCGGAAGAAGTGGCCCGGACCGTCGCCGCGCTCGCCGCCGGTGACCAGGTCGGCACCCTCGGTGACCGCGCCGCGCACGAACGACTCGACCCGGTCCCGGTGCTCGGCGCTGACCAGCGGGCCGAGGTCGGTGTCCGGGTGCAGGCCCGCGCCCAGGCGCAGGCCGGACGCCGCGGTGGCGAGCTTGGAGGTGAACTCGTCCTGGCGCGCCTTGTCGACGTACAGCCGGGCGTAGGCGGCGCAGACCTGGCCGCTGTTGAGCAGCCCGCCCGCGATGGTGCCGGCCACGGCGGCGTCGATGTCGGCGTCGCGGGCGATGACGGTGGGCGTCTTGCCGCCCAGCTCCAGCGTGATCCGCTTGAGGTCGGCGGCGGACGCGGTGACGATGTCGCGGCCCACCGACGTGGAGCCGGTGAACGACACCTTGTCCACGCCGGGGTGGCGGACCAGCGCCTTGCCGGTCTCCGGGCCACCGGTCACCAGGTTCACCACGCCGGGCGGGAACCCGGCCTCGACGCACAGCTCGACCAGCCGGACAGTCGTCAGCGGGGTCTGCTCGGCGGGCTTGATCACGGCGGTGTTGCCGCAGGCCAACGCGGGTGCGAGCTTCCACGCCATGATCATCAGCGGGAAGTTCCACGGCGCGATCAGGGCGCACACGCCGACCGGCACGCGGCGGTCGAACTGCAGGGTGTCGGGGAACGAGACGTTGCGCACCGCCCCGTCCAGCTTGGTCGCCCAGCCGGCGAAGTACCGGAAGTGCTCGGCCGCACCGGTCACGCTGACCGCCCGCGCCACGCCCAGCGGCTGGCCCTGGTCGCGGGTCTCCAGCTCGGCGAGCTTCTCTGCGTCCGCCTCGATCAGGTCCGCGAGCCGCCACAGCAGCGCCGCGCGCTCGGTCGCCGGGGTGGCGGTCCAACCGGGCAGGGCTTCGCGCGCGGCGGCGACGGCGTCGTCCACGTCCGTCGCGCTCGCGTCGGCGACCACCGCCAGCTGCTCACCGGTAGCGGGGTCGGTGGTGGTGAACTCCCCCGCCCCGGCGGTCCACTGGCCGCCGATGTACAGACCTGTCGCGCGCATGTCGACTCCCCTCCACTGGCTCATCGCGGCCCAGTGTGGGCTGCCGCGTTCCCGGAGCGCTTGCTCACGGGCGCATGGCGTTTGACCGTCAGCGCGCCCGGTGCTCGACGCTGCGACGGCGGTATTCCGAGGGGGACAGGCCGTACTCGGTCTTGAACGCGCGGCTGAGGTAGGAGGCGTCCACCAGGCCCCAGCGGGCCCCGATCACGCCGATGGCGAGCTGGTGCTTGCCGGGGTCGGCGAGATCCTGGCCGCAGCGCTCCAGCCGACGGTGCCGGATCCAGCCGGACACCGTCGTGCCCGCCTCGCTGAACAGCTTGTGCAGGTACCGGGTGGAGATGTGGTGCGCGGCGGCGATGTCGCCGGGCGAGAGCTCCGGGTCCTCCAGGTGCGTCTCCACATAGGACTTGATCTTGACGAGCATGGCCGCGCGGGAGGTCTCGGCGGGCACGTCGGCGTAGTCGACCTGGTCGGCCAGCGCGGTGCCCAGCAGGTCGACCACGTTGCGCGCGAGCCGGACGCTGCCGTGCACCTGCGGGTCGTCGATGTTGCGCGCCAACTGGACCAGGGTCGTGCTGACGATCCCGCTGACCCCCTGGCCGCCCGCGAACCGGATCGCGGTGAGCTGCTCGACCTGGCCGGTCGGCAGGCACAGCATCGAGCGGGGGAACATCAGGACCATCGTGGACGACACGTCGTCGAAGGCCAGCGAGTAGGGCCGCGTGGTGTCGTAGATCGCGAAGTCCCCGGGGCGCAGCGCGGCCTGACGGCCGTCCTGGGTGAGCTTCGCGGTGCCGTGCAGTTGCAGCGAGAGCTTGTAGTAGTCCGGTGCCGCGCGGGAGATGGCCCGCGCGGTCCGTCGCACGGTGTGCGCGTCCGCCGACGCTTCGTACACGGCGACGCTGCCCAGGTTCTGACCGCGCAACCGGCCCCGGAACGTCGAGTGCTCGCCCGCCGTGGCCTCCAAGGGCACGAACGTCTGCGAGACCGCCGACTGCCAGAGATCGAACTGCTGCGTCGCCGGCACGCCGGCGGTGGTCAGCACGTAGGACATCGTTGCCCTCCCGGACCTGGTGTTGCACAGTGTTCTGCGTAACACTGCGTGACAGGCACAGTCGTCGCGATTCGCCCGTTCGTCAAGGGGTCGTTGCCGAAGCGTATTGCTCCGACCGGCCGGTGCGCACGGAGTCAAATGGCGTGCGCCCGTGGTCAACCCTACCGGGCCCGAGTGCTGTTAGACCTGGATAGCCGGCACGACAGCACGTGCCGGGAACGGATCGTATTCGATCCGCTACACGATCCCCGATGCGGAGGTGACCATGGGTGAGGTCGTGCTGGCCGCGAAGATCACGCATGTGCCGTCGATCTGGCTGTCCATCCACCCCGGCAAGCACCACGGCATCCGCAGGCCCGCAGAGGTCGGTCTGGCCGAGGTCGGCCGCCGAGCGCGCGAGCGCGGTGCGGACACCTTCGTGGTGGCCGACTCGCACTGGATGAACAGCATGAGCTTCCACATCAACGGGAAGGCTCGGCACCAGGGCAGCTACGCGTCACACGAGCTGCCGCACTTCATCCAGGACCTGGAGTACGACTACCCCGGCAACCAGGAACTCGCCCGCCTGATCGGCGAGGAGATCAACGCCGGCGGCCAGAAGTCCCTGGTCCACGACGTGAAGGACCTCGGCCTGGAGTACGCCACGCTGGTGCCGATGCACTTCATGAACCGCGACGGCGACCCGCTGGAGGTCGTCCCGGTCGGGTGCAACATCTACTCCTCCATCGACGAGAACCGCCGGGTCGGCGAGGCGATCGCGCGCGCCGTGCTGCGCAGCGACCGCAAGGTGGCGTTCCTGGCCAGCGGCTCCCTGTCGCACCAGTTCCCGCCGAACGAGATCTCGTCGCAGTACCTGGACAAGATCAGCAACCCGATCAACGAGCAGGCCGACCGGCTGGTGCTCGACCAGTGGACCACCGGCAAGATCCCGGAGTTCCTGGCCGCGCTGCCCGCCTACAACGAGCGGTTCACCGGCGAGGCCGCGATGGCCGACACCGGCATGCTGTTCGGCATCCTCGGCTGGGACGAGTACACCGGTCACGGCGAGCAGCTGTGCGACTACTTCCCCAGCAGCGGCACCGGCCAGGTGATCGTCGACTTCCCGATCCCGGACGGACTGAAGGCATGACGCACCCGCTCGGCCTCGCGCCGACCAAGATCATCGCCGTGCACCTGAACTTCCGCAGCCGGGCGGCGGAGCGCGGGCGGTTCCCGGAGGAGCCCTCGTACTTCCTCAAGCCGCCGTCGTCGCTGTCCTGGTCGGGCCGCGACCTGGTCCGGCCCGAGGGCACGGAGCTGTCCGCGTTCGAGGGCGAGATCGCGATCGTGATCGGCAAGCGCGCGGCGCAGGTGAGCCGGGACGACGCCGCCGAGTACATCGGCGGCATCGCCGCGGCCAACGACTTCGGCGTGCACGACCTGCGGTACGCGGACCGGGGCTCGAACCTGCGGTCCAAGGGCGCGGACGGCTACACGCCGGTCGGCCCGGTGCTGCTGGACCCGCGCGAGGTCGACCTGCGCGACCTGCGCCTGCGCACGTGGGTCAACGGCGAGCTGGTGCAGGACGACAACACCGGCGACCTGCTGTTCGACTTCGCCTACCTGATCGCCGACCTGAGCCGCAACATCACGCTGGAGCCGGGCGACATCATCCTCACCGGCACGCCGACCGGCGCGACCGTCGTCGCCCCCGGTGACGTCGTCGAGGTCGCGGTCAACGACACCGAGCGGCTGCGCAACGCGGTCCGCGAGGCCGAGCCGCTGGCCAAGCCCGGCGCGCGGCCCAAGGTCACCCGCGAGGACAAGGCGGCGGCCGTGGGCGGCAGCGTCCCGGCGATCAAGCCGGAGACCGAGGCGGCGCTGCGGTCGGTGTCCACCGCGACGCTGTCCAGCCAGCTGCGCAAGCGCGGCCTGCACCACACGTTCCTCACCGGGCTCAAGCCCTCGCGGCCCGACCTGCGGATGGTCGGCACGGCCCACACGCTGCGGTTCCTGCCGCTGCGCGAGGACCAGTTCGCCGAGCGCGGCAACGGCATGAACGCCCAGAAGCGGGCCGTGGAGTCCATCGGGGAGGGCCAGATCCTGGTGATCGACGCCCGCGACGACCACGGCGCGGGCACGCTCGGCGACATCCTGGCGCTGCGCGCGCTCAAGCGGGGTGCGGCGGGCGTCGTCACCGACGGGTGCCTGCGGGACAGCCCGTCGTTCGCGGACGTCGACCTGCCCGCCTACAGCGCGGGCCCGCACGCGGCCGTGCTGGGCCGCAAGCACGTGCCGTGGGAGGTCGGCGTGGACGTGGCGTGCGCCGGTGTCCTGGTGCGGCCGGGCGACGTGCTGGTGGGCGACGCCGAGGGCGTCATCCTGATCCCGCCGGCGCTGGTGGACGAGGTCGCCGCGGACGCGGTGAAGATGGAGCGCGAGGAGCGCTTCATCCTGGAGCGGGTGGCCGCCGGCGAGGGCATCGACGGCCTCTACCCGCTCGGCCCGGCCAAGCGCGCCGAGTACGAGGAGTGGTCGGGATGACCGCCGCCCCAGTCCGCTCCAAGACCCAGTACGCGTACGAGACGCTGCGCGACCGGATCGCGGAGGGCCGGTACGGGCCCGGCGCGCGGCTGGTGTTCGACCGCATCGCCCGGGAACTGGGCATCAGCCCGGTCCCGGTGCGGGAGGCCGTGCGCCGGTTGCAGGCCGAGGGCTGGGTGGTGTTCGAGCAGAACGTCGGCGCGCAGGTCGCCGAGTTCGACCCGGACGGCTACCGCCACACCATGGAGGCCCTGGCGCTGCTGGAGGGCCACGCGGTCGCCACCGCGCGGGTCACCGAGGCGCTGCTGGACCGCGCCGCCCACCTCAACGACCTGATGGCCGCGTCCCTGGTCGAGTTCGACCCGCTCGGCTTCACCCGGCTCAACCGCGAGTTCCACCTCCTGCTGTGCGGCGCGACGCCCAACCCCCGGTTGCGCGAGCTGGTCGACAAGGAGTGGTCGCGGCTGGACATGACCCGGCGCACGACCTTCAGCCTGGTGCCCGGCCGGGCCCGGGAGTCGGTCGCCGAGCACGCCGAACTGCTGCGCCTCCTGCGCGCCGAGGCACCCGCCGAGGTCGTGGAGCGCTTCGCCCGCGAGCACAAGCTCAACACCCTCCGGGCCGTGGACACGAGGTCCCCGGCCCCGTTTCCAGGGGAGTTCACGTCATGAGGTTCCGTTCCGACCCGGCGCAGATCCGCGGTTCCATCGCGCCCGTCGTCACGCCGTTCACCGCCGACGGCGCGCTGGACACCGACAGCCTGCGCGCGTTGGTGCGCTGGCAGCTGGAGTCCGGTTCGCACGGTGTGTCCATCGGCGGGTCGACCGGTGAGCCCAGCGCGCAGACGATCGAGGAGCGGATCACCGCGATGCGCGTGGTGGCCGAGGAGCTGGGCGACCGGGTGCCGTTCCTGCCCGGCACCGGCGCGGTCACGCTGGAGCACACCCTGGAGCTGACCGACCAGGCGCAGAAGCTCGGCGCGGACCTCGCCCTGGTCATCACGCCGTACTACAGCCGGCCCACCCAGGAGGGCCTCATCGCGTGGTACGGCGCGGTGGCCAACGAGTTCCCGGACATGCCGATCGTGATCTACAACGTGCCGTCCCGCACGGCCGTGGACATCGCGCCGGACACCGTGGCCAAGCTCCGCCACGCGCACGACAACATCGTGGGCATCAAGGAGACCACCAAGGACTTCGAGCACTTCTCGCACGTGCTGCACAAGTGCGGGCGCGACTTCCTGATGTGGTCGGGCATCGAGCTGCTGTGCCTGCCGCTGCTGGCGATCGGTGGCATCGGGTTCGTCAGCGCGCTGGCCAACATCGCGCCCGCCGCCGTGGCCCGGATGTACGAGCTGTACGTCTCCGGCGACCACCAGGGCGCCATCGACCTCCACTACCGGCTCGCCCCGCTGGTGGAACTGCTGTTCGTGGAGACCAACCCGGCGCCGGCCAAGCACGTCCTGGCCGACCTGGGCCGCATCTCCAGCGGCTACGTCCGCCCGCCCCTGATCGAGCCCACGCCGGCCGGCCTGGAGAAGATCGCCAAGCTGCGCGCCGAGGCCGCCGACCTGCTCATCCCGTCTGGAGTGAACGCATGACCACCGTGAAGAAGCCGGCGGACCTGCCGACCGAACTGCTGCACCACATCGACGGCAAGGACGTCCCGTCCGTCGACGGCGCGACCTTCCCGGTCTCCGACCCGGTCACCGACACCGAGTACGGCACCGTCGCGGCCGGTGGCCCGGCCGACATCGACAACGCCGTCGCCGCCGCGCGCCGGGCGTTCACCGAGGGCCCGTGGCCGAAGATGTCCGACCGCGAGCGCGCCAAGGTGCTCAACCGGATCGCCGACGCCATCGAGTCGCGCGCCGACCGGCTGGCCGAGCTGGAGACCTTCGACACCGGCCTGCCGGTGACCCAGGCCAAGGGCCAGGCGCACCGCGCGGCGGAGAACTTCCGCTACTTCGCCGACGTGATCGTGGCGCAGCACGAGGACGCCTACCTGGTCGGCGACAAGCAGGTCAACTACGCGATCCGGCAGCCGGCCGGCGTCGCGGGCCTGATCACGCCGTGGAACACGCCGTTCATGCTGGAGACCTGGAAGCTCGCGCCGTCGCTGGCCTCGGGCTGCACGGTGGTGCTCAAGCCCGCCGAGTGGTCGCCGCTGTCGGCCAGCCTGCTGCCCGGGATCATGGCCGAGGCGGGCGTGCCGGACGGCGTGTTCAACCTGGTGCACGGCATCGGCGAGTCGGCGGGCGCGGCCCTGGTGGCGCACCCGGACGTGCCGCGCCTGTCGTTCACCGGCGAGAGCGGCACCGGCCAGATCATCATGCGCACCGCGGCGGAGAACCTGAAGGAGGTGTCGATGGAGCTGGGCGGCAAGTCGCCGTGCGTGGTCTTCGCCGACGCCGACTTCGACAAGGCCGTCGACGCCGCCGTGTTCGGCGTCTTCTCGCTCAACGGCGAGCGCTGCACGGCCTCCTCGCGGGTGCTGGTGCAGCGGGAGATCTACGACGCGTTCGTGGAGGCCCTGGCGGCCCGCGCGTCGGCGGTGCGGGTGGGCCTGCCGTCCGACCCGGCCACCGAGGTCGGCGCGCTGATCCACCCCGAGCACTACGCGCGGGTGCTGGAGTACGTGGAGATCGGCAAGTCCGAGGCCCGGCTGGTCGCGGGCGGCAGCCGTCCCGCGCACCTGGACTCGGGCAACTTCCTGTCCCCCACGGTGTTCGCCGACGTCGCGCCGGACGCCCGGGTGTTCCAGGAGGAGATCTTCGGGCCGGTGGTCTGCGTGACCCCGTTCGACACCGAGGAGGAGGCCGTCGCGCTGGCCAACGCCACCAAGTACGGCCTGGCGGGCTACGTGTGGACCTCGGACCTCAAGCGCGGCCACCGGGTGGCCCGCGCGGTGCAGTCCGGCATGGTCTGGATCAACTCGCACAACGTCCGCGACCTGCGCACGCCGTTCGGCGGCATCAAGGCCAGCGGCGTCGGCCGGGAGGGCGGTGCGCACAGCATCGACTTCTACAGCGACCTGCGCGCGGTGCACGTGGCCGTCGGCGACCTGACCCCGCCGCGGTTCGGAGTTGCCCGACCGTGAACGGTCGTTGATTTCGGGCGCACCCGCCCGCTCCGGCTATGGGGCGGGCGGGTGTCGCGCGGATAACGTCCGATCATGGGCATGGAGGGGTTGGTCGCGCTGGTGACCGGAGCGGGCTCCGGGATCGGCGCGGCGGTGGCGCGCAGGCTCGACGCCGCCGGAGCGCGGGTGGCGGCGCTGGACGCCGACTCCACGGCGGTGGAACTGGTGGGCGGCGCGCTGTGGTGCGGCATGGCGGTGCGTGCCGAGGCGGCCGACCCGGCGCAGGCCGAATCGTCGGTCACCGCGGTGGTCGACCACTTCGGACGGCTGGACCTGCTGGTCGTCACCACGCCCGCGATGCCCTGCCCCGGCCCCCGCGGCACCGGCGCGCTCACCACGCTGGCCGTGGACGACGAGGCGTGGCACGCGGTGCTGGCCACCCAGCTCGACGCCGCGTTCTACACCACCCGGGCCGCGCTGCGGGCCATGCGGTCCGGGGTGATCGTGGCGGTCGCGGTCTCCTGCCCGCACCTGCCCCACCAGTCGGCCGCGGCGGCGGGCGTGCGCGGGCTGGTCCGCGCCGTGGCCGAGGACGCCGCGCCCGCCGGCGTGCTGGTCCGCTCCGTCACCGCCCGCTGCACCCCCGATCCCGCCGAGGTCGCCGACACGGTCGCCGACCTCGCCGTCACCACTGGAGGACCGACATGGGCTCTCGATTCACCGGCCGGGTCGCCCTGATCACCGGCGCGGGCACCGGCATCGGCGCGGCCACCGCGCGGCTGATCGTCGCCGAGGGCGGCAAGGTCGTGCTGACCGGCCGCCGGCCCGCGCCGCTGGCCGAGGTCGCGGGCCCGCTGGGCGAGGCCGCCCTCGCGCTGCCCGCCGACGCCGCGGACGGCGCGGCGATGGCCGCCGTCGTCGCGGAGGCCACCGAACGCCTGGGCCGGATCGACGTGGTCGTCGCCAACGCGGGCGGCCACGGGCTGGGCACCGCCGGCGAGACCACCGACGAGGGCTGGCAGCTCGCCCTGGACGCCAACCTGACCAGCGCGTTCGCCACCATCCGGGCCGCGCTGCCCGGTCTGGTGGACGGCGGCGGCTCGGTCGTGCTGGTGTCCTCGCTCGCGGGCCTGTTCGCCGGGCCGGCGGTGGCCGGCTACACCGCCACCAAGCACGCCCTGGTCGGGCTGAGCCGCTCGGTCGCCCGCGACTACGGCAAGCACGGCGTCCGCGCGAACGTGGTGTGCCCCGGCTGGGTGCGCACCGCGATGGCCGACGAGCAGATGGACCGGTTCGGCGGGAGCCGCGGCCTCAGCCGCGACGACGCCTACGCGCTGCTGACCGAGAACACCCCGCTGGGCCGTCCCGCCGAAGCGGAGGAGGTGGCGTCCGTGATCGCGTTCCTGGCCTCCTCGGACGCCTCGATCGTGAGCGGCGCCGTCGTCACCGCGGACGCGGGCGCGAGCGCCGTCGACCTGCCCACCATCGAACTGGCCTGAGAGGACATCCGATGTCGGATTGGAAGACCGTCGACGACTTCGCCAAGGGCATCGACGGCAACCGGTTGCCGCGCACCGACGCCCTGGTCGGCCTCACCTGGACCGTCCGGCACGACGAGGGCGGTGAGGTCACGCTGACCTTCACCGACTCCTCGCACGCCGCGTGGACCGCCGGCGAGGCGTCGGGCACCGACCGGTACGAGGCGGTGGAGGGCGCGCCGGGGATCTACTTCCTGTCGCTCATCGACACCAACACGCCGCGCGAGTGCGCGGTGCTGATCGCCGACGTGGACAACCGGCGGACGCTGAGCGTCGAGTCGACCATCGCCGAGGAGAAGGTCGACGGCGTCCCGCAGGTGTCGCAGGTCTTCAAGCCCGGCGTGCTCGACACCGGCGACGGCGTCGGCCCGAAGGGCGAGCCGGCCGCCGAGACGCGCGAGCTGATCGGGTTCCGCGCGCTCTACCGGTACAGCCCCAACCACCTCTACGAGCACGTGTACCTCAGCTCGGAGCGCTACGCCTGGCAGTGCCTGGTGGGCGAGCAGCGCGGGCACGGCGACGTGGACCTGGCGACCGCGTACAAGATCGCGGAGAACCGGTACGTGTTCACCTTCCGCGAGTTCCGCATCCCGGTCGCGACCACGTGGCTCTACGACATGGACGCCATGCGCACCACGGGCACGTTCTTCGGCCTCAACGGCGAAGGCGAGATCCGCAGCGCTCCCGGCGGCGCGCACATCCTCCCGCTCGGCCGGGTGTCCTACCCCGACGAACAGCCCGTCTGAGAAGGAAGAACATGACCGCACTGGAAGTCGTCCAGGCCCACTACGCCGCCTCCGACCGGGGCGACCTGGCCGGGATGCTGGCACCGCTCGCGCCCGACGCCTCCTGGACCGAGGCCGCCGGTTCCACCTACGGCGGCACCTACATCGGCCGGGACGCCATCGTCGCCAACGTCTTCGAGCGGATCGGCGCGGAGTGGGCGTCCTTCGGCGTGGCCGTGGACGAGCTGCTGGACGCGGGCGACACGGTCGTCGCGCTGGGCAGCTACACCGGCGTGCACCGCGCCACCGGCAAGGGCATGACCGCCCGCTTCACCCACATCTGGCGGGTCGCGGACGGTCGGGTCACCAGTTTCGAGCAGGTCGCCGACACCGCGCTGATCGTGGGCGCGGAGTCCTGAGACGGGAGCGGGCCGCCCTCGGCGGGGTGGCCCGCTCCTCCCGAGGAGTTCCCCCCTCGGACGGGAGCGGGCCGCCCTGGGCCGGGCGGCCCGCTCTCTTTTTCCCGGTCAGGGGCCGAGCAGCGTGGCCGACCGGCCGATGCCGCCGATGGCGTCGAAGGTCGCCTGACCCGCGTTCCACGCGCGGGCGCGCCGACGCCCGAACACCCGCGAGACCAGCGGGGCCAACCTCGGCGTGGCGTCGCTGATCTGCGCCAGGTCCTGGACGAACCGCAGGCTGCGCGGTGACCTGGCCCGCCGCTCGACCGCCCGTTTGGTGTTCACCTGCGCCGACAGGACGCCGATGTTGATCCCGGCGGTCACCTGCACCTCGCCGGCACCGCCCGCCGGCCCGTCGCGCCACCACCGGTCGACGGCCCGGTTCAGCTCGGCCACCCGGCGGCGGATCCCGGCGACGCCGATGTCCCCTCCGTCCACGCCGGCGCGCAGCTCGGCGAACCAGCCGCGCAGGCGTCGGGCCGCCGGGGCGTCCCGCAGGTGCAGCGCGGCCTCCACGACGGTGGTCGACGAGTCGACCTCGGCGAGCACCGCGGCCAGGAAGAACGGCAGCCGCACGTCGACGTGCAGGCTCGACGTCGGGTTCCCGTGCGCGAGCACCTCGTTGACCTCGCGGGCCCGGCACGCCCGGAGGTGGTCCAGCGCCGCCAGCAGGCCGGCCTCGTCGGGTGCGACCGGGTCGTCGGGCCCGATCTCCCGGAGCACCGCGAACGGCGCGCGGAGCGGGTGCGGGGCGTAGGGCGCGGCCAGCTGGTCGGCGATCTCCTGGTAGTAGAAGGTCGCGGCGACGTTGCGGACGACGTCCGCCATCGCGTGGGCCTTCTGGGCCAGGTTGTCGCCGTCGACGGGAATCCCGAAGAAGTCCGCCCGGCTGCCGACCTGCCGACGGGCCCACTCCTGCGCGTTGCCGAAGGCCGTGGCCGCGAACACCGTCCGCTCCAGGCGTTCGAGGGTCGCCGACTGCTCCCGGTAGCGGCTTTCCAGCAGGCCGGCGCGCAGTTCGGGCGGGGTGGCCCGGAGCCTGCTCTCGAAGCTCTCCGGGCTCTCGTCGTCGGCCTCGGCCTCGGCGTCGCGGCGCAGCACGTGGTGCATCAGCCGGAAGAACTCGACCGCGTGCTCCAGGTCGGAGAACAGCCCGGGATCGGAGTAGCCGGTCTGGAAGTAGCTGCTGCTGATGTCCAGGAACGTCGCCAGCGCACCGGTTTCGGCCAGCGTCGCCACGTACCGGTCGAACAGCTCGGTGTCCACCCGCTTCAGCGCCAGGTCGGTCCCCACCGCCAGGTCGGTGATCCACTCGTTCTCGTCGGTGCTGTCGGCCACGACGAACAGGTCGGCCAGCCCGTCGAACTCGACCGGCAGGCCCAGCGGCTCGACCGGGCCGCGGATGCGCGCGTCCGACCACGACCGGCCGCGCCGCCGGTGGGCGCCCGGGTACCAGGAGTCCATCAGGTTGCCGCTGAAGCCGATCCGGTCGAACAGGACGATGTTCTGCACCAGCTGTCCCAGGCAGGCCAGGTCGACGCAGGAGCGGAGGTCCTGGTTGAGCCGGTAGTCCCACTTGCCGTGCGCGGTCCGGTCCGGCTGGAACGGCTCGTGGCCCACCTCCGGGACGAGCGCCCGAAGTGCCCCTTGCAGCGTCAGGTTGTCCATCACGATCACGTCGCCGTCGCCTCTTCCGCTCGCCGGTCCCGGACGAGGGAGGCTAGCGGTACCGCGCGCCGCCGGTCACCGCCGGCGGCGCGCGGTGCCCGGTCACAGCACCGAGAGGTCGACCGCCCGCGCCATCGCGCGGTAGCCCGCGTCGCTGGGGTGCAGCCGGTCGCCGCTGTCGTAGGCGGGCAGCAGCGCGTCCGGGTCGGCCGGGTCGGCGGTGGCCTTCTCGAAGTCCACCACCGCGTCGAACTCGCCGGAGGCGCGGATCCAGGCGTTGACCTCGTCCCGCACCGCCTCGCCCGCCTCTGTGTAGTACGCCGCGCCCTTGTACGGCAGCAGGGTCGCGCCGACGACCCGGACGCCCTTCGCGTGCGCCTGCCGGATCAGGTTCCGGTAGCCGCCGATCAGGTCGGCCGCGGTCACCACCGGGTTGGGCTTGGCGCAGTCGATCGGGAAGTTGCTGAACCCGATGTCGTTGATGCCCTCCAGCAGGATCACCGTGCGCACGTCGGGCTGCCCGAGGGCGTCCCGGGCGAACCGCGCGGTGGCCTTCTCGCCGAAGCACGCCGAGTCGTTGAGCACCCGGTTGCCGCCGATCCCGGCGTTGACCACGTTCTTGTGGCCGCGCAACCGCTCCGCCAGCTCGTCCGGGTACCGGTTGTCGGCGTCCACGGTGGACGCCGTGCCGTCGGTGATCGAGTCGCCGAAGGCCACCACCACGTCGCGGCGCGGCGTGCGGTCGACGGTCTCCACCCCGCTGAGGTAGTACCAGGACTCGGACTTCTCGCCGAACGCGGCGGCCGAGGTGTCCGCCCGGTGGTCGCCGGAGGCCCGGTAGCTGGTCGCGGTGGCGAACGAGTGCCCGGTCGCCTTCCCGGTCTTCCCGGCGAAGTAGAGCGTGACGGTCAGCTTCTGCAGCGGTTCCACGGGCAGGAGCGCCACGTCGCTGACGAGTTCGCCGCCGGTCCGCACGGTGACCGAGCGGTGCCCGCCGAAGGTCAGGTGCCGCACCGAATCCGGTCGCACGGCCGCGCCGTCGGCGGACCGGGCGACGGTCGCCCCGGTGACCTGGAGCGGTGCGCTCCCGTAGGCGTTGGACAGGCGCACGCGCACCGCCGGACCGCCACCGCTGGTGCGCACGACCTGGCGCACGGTGTGGTTGTCGAAGCCCTGCGACCCCCAGTTGGGCCCGAACACGTCGGTCGGTTCGTGCGGTGAGGCGGCCCAGGTCGCCGCCCAGCCGGGATGCGCCGACGCGGCCGGCGCGAGCGCGACCCCGAGCGCGGCGGCGAGCAGGACTACCGCGGTCTTCTTCATCGATTGACCCCCCATGGTCGATGTTCCCCCCGGGTCAACCTACGCCGCGGAGCGCTTGTTCCCCGGTGCCACGAGGACCGGCAGCCGGTCGAGGCCGCGCTGGGTCGCGGTGGGCCGCCGCACGGGCTCTCCGGCGGCCTCGACCCGGTCCAGCTTGGACAGCTCCGCGAGCAGCGTGATCAGCAGTTGTCGGCCCAGGTGCCCGCCGAAGCACGAGTGCGCGCCGCGCCCCAGGCCCAGGTGCGGGTTCGGGCTGCGGGTGAAGTCCGCCACATCCGGGTCGGGGAACACCTCGGGGTCCCGATTGGCGCCGGCGAGCACCACCACGAGGATGTCGCCGCGCTTCACGCGCCGGCCACGCAGGTCCACGTCCTGCTTGCAGTGCCTGCTGACCGCCTGCACGGGGCCGGCCAGCCGGATCAGCTCGTCGGCCGCCCGGCCGTCCAACGCGGCCAGTTCCGCGCCCCGCCAGGACTTGCGCGCGGTCAGCCAGTGCACGGCGTTGCTCAGCAGGTTGCTGGTGGTGGAATAGCCCGCGTCGAACACCGCGCGCAGCGAGTTGCGCAGCACCCGGTCCTCCCCCGGTTCGACCGACGCCAGGATCCCGCCGGGCGCGGCCGCCGCGCGCCACTCGGCGATCATCGCGTTGAGCGCGTCGCGGGCGGCCAGCGCCGGTTCGCGGCGCGACGGGTCGAGCCCGGCGTCCATGCCCAGGATCATCGTCCGCGAGGTGGCGCGGAACCGTTCGTGCTCGGCGGGGAACGGGATGCCGTACAGGGTGCACACGGCGTGCAGGGCGAGCGGTTCGGCGACGTCGTGCGCGAAGTCGACCACACCGTCCAAACCGGCCACGAGGTCCCGCGCCGCGCGGCCGATCCCCTCCTCCCACACGCCGCCTTCGAACGCCCGCAACGGGTGCAGGAAGCGCCGGCGCACGGCGGTGTGCTCGGGCGGGTCGAGGGTTTGCAGGCTCAGCACCGAATCCGGGATCGACCGGCCGAGTTCGCGCGGGTCGGAGCCGAAGGTGCCGGTGTCCTTGAGGATCCGGGTGCAGTCGTCGTGCCGCGTGACGACCCAGGCGGCGAGCTGGTCGTGCCAGTGCACCGGGTCCTCGGCGCGCAGCCGGGCGTAGACCGCGTGCGGGTCGGCCAGCATGGCGGGCGAGAGCGGGGCGAAAATGCTGGTCATCTCGACACTCCTGGACAGCCGTGGTGGGGCGTGCCGAGCCGCACGCCCCACCCTCTAGCGGCTAGTTACTAGTGGGGGTAGTCCATCTCGGCACCTCCTTCACGTCCGCAGGTCGTCGTCGACGGCGAACCTCCCCACCGCCCACGCCATCGCCCGCATCGCCTCGCCGAGCGCACCCACGTGCACGTTCGACAGGTCGTCGCAGGGCTGGTGGTAGCACGGGTCGTACGGTTGGCCGGCGGTGCCGCCGAACACGGCGGCCTCCTCGGCGGTCTTGATGCCGCGCACCCCGCCGAACGCGCCGCCGACCGGGATCCCGGCCTTGGCGAACGGTTCCTGGTCTGAGCGGATGTCGTTGAGGTCCGCGGTGCGGAACGGCAGGTGCTGCGCCCGGTAGCCGTCGGACAGCACGGCCTCGACCGTGCCGGAGCCGGGCGGGCCGGCGGGCGCCCCGGTGCCGGGGTGGTCGCTGTCGTCGCCGTCGACCACGAACCGCACGAAGTTCGGCGACGCGATCAGCTCCCAGTTCAGGTAGAGGCTGATCGCCGCGAGCTGCTGCGGGGTGCGGGTGGCGATGTAGTGGATCGAGCCGAGGTTGACCAGCTCCTCCGCGCCCCAGAACACGAACCGGACCTTGTTGCGCACCTTCTTCTGGTGCGGAGCGAGCCGGACGGCGGTCTCCAGCAGGGCCGCGACGCTGGTCGCGTTGTCGTTGACGCCGGGGCCGTCCGCGCCGCTGTCGAGGTGCGCGCCGGCCATGACGACGTGGTCCGCGGCACCGCCGGTGGTCTCGGCGAACAGGTTGACCGTGGTGGACTCCACCGAGTGGCCGCGCAGCTCCAGCCGGGCCTCGCCGGCCGGGAGGGATTCGGCGGCGCGCTGGCTGATGAACCCGACCGGCAGCGGCGTGCCGGTGGCGCGGCGGCGCAGCACCGTGTCCGGCACCGGCGAGGGGTCGTAGACCAGCACGGCCCGGACGCCGGCGTCCCGCGCGGCGACCGCCTTGTCACCGGTCGGGCACGTCCCGGAGGGCACCACGGCGATCGCCGTGCCGGGCGGGTAGTCCGCGACCTGGCACCCGACGCCCGCCGCCCGCGCGATCCGCCCGGCGACCGTGCCGGAGGGCGCGAACTGCGCCATGAGCACCTTCACGTCGCCGGGCGCGGACAGCTTCTCCACGTCGGTGCGCCAGGCGAGGTACGGCACGGGCTCGGTGTAGACGTGGTACCCGGCGCGCCGGAGCAGGCGCTCGGTGTACTCGCGGGACTTCTCGTAGCCGGGCCGGCCCGCTTCGCGGTTGCCGCCGTTCTCCCGGGCGATGCGGTCGAACGCGCGCACCGAGTCCATCGCGTCCCGGGTGCTCACCGCCGCCGACAGCGACCGGGCCAGCCCCGGGTCGGTCGACGCCACCGCGGCCGGTGTCGCGGCCGACAGCCCGGCCGCCAGCACGATCGCCAAGACCCGCGCGACGTTGCGCATCAGTCTGCCCCCCATGAGCTCGCCTGGAGGCCAGTCTGCGGCAGACCGGCACCGCGATTCGTTGCCGATCCGCGCCGGCTTCTTGAAAAACAGCGACATCGGGAGTTCCGGAGCGGGCCGGCCCCCGTCCGCCTACCGCCGATCGTGTGAAATCCGCGCAAGCCGCTGCCCGGAACCCGCCGCTCTCGCTATCCCTGTGTCCGGGGGAACCAGGGGGAAAGCCATGTCGATGGAGTTCAGCCTGCTCGGAGAAGTCTCCGCGCGGGCCGGGGGGAAGACGGTCGACCTCGGACCGGCGCGCCAGCGGTGCGTGCTGGCGGCGCTGGCCGTGGACGTGAACCGGGTGCTGACGGTGGGCGAGCTGATCGCCCGGGTGTGGGGCGCGGACCCGCCCGCGCGGGCGCGGGCCACGCTGTCGAGCTACGTGTCCCGGCTGCGCCAGGCGCTGGGCGACGGCACGCCGATCGTGCTGCGCTCGGGCGGCTACCTGCTGGCCGCCGCGCCGGATGCGGTGGACCTGCACCGCTTCCGGGAGCTGCGGGGCCTCGCCCGGTCCGCCGACGACCGGGCCGCCGAGCGGCTGCTGACCGAGGCGCTGGCGTGGTGGCGGGGCGCGGCGCTGACCGGCCTGGACAGCGACTGGGCGACCGAGGAGCGCGACCGGCTGGGCCGGGAGCGGCTGGACGCCGAGTCCGACCGGGTCGACGCGCGGCTGCGGCTGGGCCAGGGCGAGCAGCTCGTCGCGGAGCTGTCCGTGCGCGCCGCCGAGCACCCGCAGGACGAACGGGTCGCCGCGCAGTACCTGCTCGCGCTCTACCGCGCGGGCCGCACCGCCGACGCGCTGGAGCACTACCGGCAGGTGCACGCCCTGCTGGTGGACCGGCTGGGCACCGATCCGGGCCAGGCGCTGCGGCTGCTGCACCACCGGATCCTCAACGCCGACCCGGCGCTGGACCCGGCGCCGCGCGCCGACCAGGTCGTGGTGCCGCGCCAACTGCCCGCCGCGCCCGGCTCGTTCGTCGGCCGCCGGGCCGAGCTGGACCGGCTGGACGGGCCGGACGCGGTGGTCTCGGCCATCGCGGGCGCGGGCGGCATCGGCAAGACGTGGCTGGCGCTGCACTGGGCGCACCGCAACCTGGAGCGGTTCCCGGACGGCCAGCTGTTCGTGGACCTGCGCGGGTACAGCGCCGACCGCGCGCCGCTGGAGCCGGCGGCGGCCGTGCGCGGGTTCCTCGACGCGCTGGGCGTCGAGCGCGACGCGATCCCGGCCGACCCGGACGCCGCCGTCGGCCTGTACCGGAGCCTGGTGGCCGACCGGCGGATGCTGATCGTGCTGGACAACGCGCGCGACGTGCGGCAGGTGACGCCGCTGATCCCCGGCGGGTCCCGGTGCACCGTCGTGATCACCAGCCGCAACGCGCTGACCGGGCTGGTCGCCACCAGCGGCACGCTGCCCGTGCCGCTGGACCTGCTGGCCCCCGACGAGGCGCGGGAGCTGCTGGTGCGGCAGGTCGGCGCGGCCCGGATCGACGCGGAGCCGGCCGCCGTGGAGGAGCTGCTGCGGCCGTGCGCCGGGCTACCGTTGGCGCTGGGCATCGTGGCGGCGCGCGCGGCGACCAGCCCGGAGCTGCCGCTGCGGGCGCTGGCCGACGAACTGCGCGACGAGGTCAACCGGCTCGACGCGTTCGACACCGGGGACCCGGCGCTGAGCCTGCGTGCCCTGTTCGACGCGTCCTACCAGGCGCTGGACCCCGACGCGGCCCGGCTGTTCCGGCTGCTCGGCCTCGCGCCCGGCCCGGACCTCGGACCGGACGCCGCGGCGTCGCTGGCCGGCCTGCCGGTGCACCGGACCCGGCTGCTGCTGAGCACGCTGGAGTCGGTGAACCTGGTCGTGCGGCAGCGCCGGTACCGGATGCACGACCTGGTGCGGCTGTACGCGGCCGACCGCGCGGGCCCGGACGAGGAGGCGGTGCGCCGGCTGGTGGACCACTACGCGCACGGCGCGTTCGCCGCCGAGCGGCGGCTGTACCCGGCGCGCTTCCTGATCGACCTGGGCCCGATGGCGACGGGCTGCGTTGCGGTGTCGCACACCGACGAGTCCGCCGCGTGGGAGTGGTTCGAGCAGGAGTACCGCTGCCTGCTCGCGGTGCAGCGGCTGGCGGCCGAGGCGGAGCTGCACGAGCGGGCGTGGCAGCTGGCGTGGACGCTGGAGACCTTCCACCAGCGGCAGGGCCTGCACCGGGACATGCTGGCCAGCTGGGCGATCGCGCTCACCGCGGCGGAGCGGTTGGCGGACAACGACATCCAGGTGCTGGCTCACCGCCGGCTCGGCTACGCGCACTTCTGGCTGGAGGAGCACGAGGACGCCGTCCGGCACCTGCACCAGGCGCTCGGCCTGGCCGACCGGCCGGGCGCGGAGATCCCGCGCGCCCACACGCACTACTCGCTGGCGCAGGCGTGGACGCAGCAGGACAACCACACCCGGGCGTTGCGGCACGCGAACACCGCGCTCGGCCTGTACCGGGACCACGGCGAGCCGCTGGACGTCGCCGAGGGCCTCAACATCGTGGGCTGGCTGGAAACCCGCATGGGGTACTACGAGCCGGCGCGCGAGCACTGCGAGCAGGCCCTGGCGCTGTACCGGGAGCACCACGACGAGGAGGGCGAGTCGGCGGCGCTGGACAGCCTCGGCCACACCGCGTACGAGGCGGGCTGGCACGCGGAATCCGTGCGGTACTACCAGGAGGCGCTGGCGCTGTGCCGACGCCTGGGCCGGACCCTGGCCGAAGCCGAGATCCTCGACCGCGCGGGCCACGCCCACGCCGCCCTGGGCTCGCTCGACGAGGCCCGCCGGATGTGGGAGCGGGCCTTGGAGCTCTACCGGCGGCACCGCCGGGCCGAGGACGCCGACCGGGTGGAGGCGACGCTGTTCAGCCGCAGCTGACCGGCGGCGGGCGTCACCGTTGGCGCGGCACGAACACCACGTCGTCGGGCGCGCGGCGTTCGGGGATCACGCGTGGCCGGCGGCGGCCGGTCGCGATGCCGTTGCCGATGTGGTGCAACGCCTCCCGCTCGGTCCACCCCGCCACGCCCAGGTGCCCGGACGCCGCGTCCAGCAGCACGTCGCGCGCCCCGTTCTCGTCCAGGAACCCCGCGCCGACCAGCTCGCCGAGCCGGCACGCGGCGGTGAACAGCGCGTGCGCCCGGGTGCCCGGACGGGCCGAGCGGACCCGTTCGGTCTCGCCGTCCACCACGGCCGCGCGGTAGGCCCGCACCCGGCGCGGCGCGGGCGGGTCGACGGGTTCGGCGCGCGGTTCGGGCACCGGCGGGCTCAGCCGCGCCACCAGCCAGCCCGGCGCGGGCGCGACCGGCAGGTCCCGGACCACCTTGTACAGCCGCAGTCCGCTCATCGTGCGCCGGATCGAGCCCTGCGCGGCCACGTAACCGCCCGCCGACCGGGTGTCCACGTGCCGGCCGAGCTTGCCCGCCGTGTTGCGCAACGCGACCTCGGGTGCGCGGAAGTACCGGTGCTCTCCCCCGCTGGGCGTGGCGACGGTGTAGGTCTCGCGCGGGTCGTCGGCACCGTGCGCGCGTGCCAGGTCGGCCAGCACGTCACGCCCGTGCGGCACGCCCTGGTCGAGGTCCACGACGAGGAGTCCGGCGGCCCGGCAGGAGATCCCGATGTTGTAGGGCCGGTGCTCCCACCAGGCCAGCACCTGCTCCGGGTCGAGCGTCGCCCGGCGGTCCCAGTCCTTGAGCGCGGGCACCTTCCCGAAGGGCCGCAATGGGATCACCGGCCAGCCCCGGTCGATCGCGGCGACCGCCGCCGCCAGTCGCGCCTGTAGAACACCCATGGTCGGCCCCCTCCGCCTCACGGCGACGGGGGAAGCGCGCCACCTCCATTGTCCGCCACCGCACCGGCCCGGTACAGGTGCGTCCGGATGACACCTGGTCAGGACTGCCGGTACACGGTCACCAGGACGCCGTGCACGGACTCGTCGCCGCCCGCGTCCTCGGCGTCGTCCACGAGCGCCCGCAACGTCCGGCCCAGTTCCTCGGCGGCCTCGGCGGTGAGCCGCAGGTGCCGCAACGCGACCAGCGCCGACGGGTCGTGGCCCACCTCCTCCGCGACCGCACCGAACATCGCGTCGGTGTGCTCGGCCCCGGGGGTCGCGAACGCCATCCGCCGGGCCGTGCGCTGGTAGTACTGCTCGGTCCCGCCGCGCACCCGCCGGGTCTCCACGATCCGCACCAGACCGGCTTCCCGCAGCACCTTCAGGTGGTGGCCGATGCTGCCCTTGGCGACCTTCAGCGCCACCGCCAGCCCGCTGGTCGTGGCGGGTTCGCGGCCCAGCGCGAACAGCAGGCGTTGGCGCAGCGGGTGCGCCAGCGCCTTGTACTGCGCGGGCGTGCCGATCTCCAGGGTCTCGTCCACGCCGCCAAGTGTCTAATTCTCTTGACGCTTTCGCAAACCCACTGCTCTACTACCCGCCGTGGACACTTCCAAGATCATCAGCCGCACCCGTGACCTGCTCCGCGAGCACTACGTCTTCCCCGACGTGGCCGCCGAGGTGGACCGCGTGCTCGCGCGGCGCACCCCCGCCTACGCCGCCGCGACCGACCCGCTGGAGCTGGCCGGCCTGGTGACCGCCGACCTGCAATCGGTCAACGGCGACCGCCACCTGCGCCTCAAGCACCACGAGGAGGAGATCCCCGAGGAGGACGACGCGGCGGTCGAGCAGAGCGACGCCCGGCTGTTCGCCGGGTCGATGGGCGGCGTGCCCAGGCTCGAACGCCTGCCGGGCGGCGTGGCCGTGCTGGAACTGGCCCCGCTGCTGTTCCCGGTGGAGTCGGCGGGCGAGGTGCTGACGGCCGCGTTCACCCTGGTGTCGCGGGCCGAGGCGCTGATCGTCGACCTGCGCGGCAACCGCGGCGGCGACCCCCGCACGGTCGCGCTGGTGTGCAGCTACCTGCTGGCCGAGCCGACCCACCTCAACACCATGTACAGCCGCGAGGACGAGAGCTACCAGCAGTTCTGGAGCCTGCCCTACGTGCCGGGCCGGGTGTTCGGCGGCGACAAGCCGGTCTACGTCCTGACCAGCGGCACGACCTTCTCCGGCGGGGAGGAGCTGACCTACGACCTCCAGCAGCTCGGCCGGGCGACCGTGGTGGGCGAGCGGACCGGCGGCGGGGCGCACCCGCGCCGGGGCTTCACCGTGCACCCGCACCTGGAGGCGACCATCCCGACCGCGCGGGCCATCAACCCGGTCTCCGGCACGAACTGGGAACTCGTCGGCGTCACCCCGGACCTGCCGACGCCGGCCGCCGAAGCCCTCGCCACCGCACACCGCGAAGCCCTGGCCGAACTCGTCCGGCGCGGTGCGCCCACCGCCGCCGAAGCCGCGAAAGCCTTGGCGGACCTCACGTCCTGAGGTCGCGCGAATGGTGTGCGGGGTCCGCGTGCGCGTGCGGACCCCGCACAGCCGTCAGCGGACGACCTCCGCTGCCCAGGAGGCGACCGCCGAGTAGTACAGGCCCGCGTTCGGGGCCAGGTTGATCGAGTGCCCGTAGCCCTCCAGCACGTAGGTGCTGAGCTTGTCGTAGTAGGGCGACTCGTCGGCGTACAGCGTGGCGGCGCTGGAGCAGTTGCTGGCCAGCAGACCGCACACCGTGCCGTCGTACTGGCCGGTCACCACCAGCACCGGCACGTCGATCAGCCGGCTGTAGGGCAGCAGCACCGCGACGCCCAGCCCGTCGACCGCCTCGGTCGGCGCGAAGACGTCCTTGGTCCGCTCGTCCAACGCCTTGAGCGCGGCGGGCAGGTTGCCCGGCGCGTGGAAGTCGTTGTAGCGCGAACCGGGCGACGTGGTCAGGTAGCCCAGCGGGTAGGTCAGCCCGAACTTGGGGTCCAGGTTGGCCGGGACCATGCTGCCCAGCACGGTGACCACGCCCGCCGGGTTGGCCCGGTGGGTCAGCCCGGTCACCAGCACGCCGTCCACGTCGTGGTAGGTGCCGGCCTCCAGGATGCTGATCGACGAGCCCAGCGAGTGCCCGCCGATGATCACCTTGGTGTAGGACGGCCCGTACGCCCCGGACCGCAGGCCCCGCACCACCTGGTGCACGGCCTCGGCCTGGACGAAGCTGGTCACCACGAGCCCCGGCGGTTTCGAGCTGGCGCCCGTGCCCAGGCGGTCCACGGCGAAGGTCGCGAACCCGGCCGCGTTCTGCGCGTCGCGGAACGAGTGCACGCCGTCGTCGTAGTGCCAGTACGAGCTGTTGTAGGTCGATCCGGGAATCAGGAGTTGGACGGCGGTCGCGCCGCCGGGGGGTGAGCACAGCTCTCCGTGCACGGTCTCCTCGTGCCCGAGCACCGTGACCGGGGCGTACACGTCACGACAGGACGACTCGGCGTTGGCCGGCGACGCGGTGAGCAGAGACGAAGCGACGAGCAGCGCCGCCGCGCCGGCGGCGAGTGAGTGGCGCAAGGTAGGGACGACCTCCATCGGTTTTCGGCATCGTTTTCGGCATCGGTCTTTCCAGCGGGACCCGACGGTCACCGGCCGAGGTCGCAGCGCCGGGGCCGGTCACCCCCACGGGGCACGCGGTGGCCGCTCCCGGCGTCCGGGCACCACCGGACGGCGGCGGTCCGGTCGGACGCGGTCCGGCGGCCGTTCGGAGTCCGAGAGGCCCGGTGATCGGCCCGGACACCGGGCGGCACCGCACCTCGGCCGACCACCCGACCGGCGTGGCGCAGCGGGGTCGCGCCGCGCGGATCACGCGAACTCGTCCACTCCGGACCGAATGCGGCGCGCCATCCGCCGAAGTCGCACTTCGACCGGCGCGCGCCTTACCAGATCCGGGTCGGCGGCCGGAAGTCCGGCCACTCTCCCGGCCCAAACCGCGACCACCGGCGGACGATCCGCGAACAGATCCGGAAAACACCCGGCGGACCAATTCAGGGCAGGTCGGCGCACCTTCCCGGAGTGCCCGTGACACTTCCGTGCACGCCCGTACCACTCCGGTTCGAGACCGCACATTCGCGGTCGGTGCGAGACGTTCCCGCAGCTCGACGGCGGTGGCACGGGCTCGCGACCACCGTCCGAGAACTGTGCGAGCCTCATGTTTTCCGATTCTGGCGGTCATCGCCATAGCCTCCAGCCGGGGATTGACCGCGTGCACTCTATGCTCCGTTCAGACGCCATGGGGATCGCGCATTCGAGTTAAGTTGTTCGATCGGCTGGTGTCGGAACGCACGAAGCGGTTGGATGTTCGGGTTACTTAGGGACTGGAGTGCGCCATGACCGACTTCGACTGGGTGCCGGCCGGCGTCGACACCACCGTTCCCAGCGTGGCCAGGGCATATGACTACATGCTCGGTGGTGCGCACAATCTCGCCGTCGACCGCGCGATGGCCACCGAAGCGGCCCGGCAGCTGCCCAGCACGCCGCGCCTGGTGCGGATGAACCGGGCGTTCCTCCGAAGAGTCGTCACCCATCTGGTTGAATCTGGAATCGACCAGTTCCTGGACATCGGCTCCGGCATCCCCACCGTCGGCAACGTCCACGAGGTCGCGGCGGACGCCAAGGTCGTCTACGTCGACAAGGACCCCGTCGCGGTCGCGCACAGCGAGCTGCTGCTGTTCGGCCACGAGAACGCCACCGTGATCCAGGGCGACCTGCGCGACCCGCGCGACCTGCTGTCGCGCCCGGAAGTCCTGCGCCTGCTGGACTTCGACCGGCCGGTGGCCGTGCTGATGCTGATGGTGCTGCACTTCGTGCCGGACGAGGACGAGCCGTGGCGGCTGGTCGCGCACTACCGCGACCACCTCGCGCCGGGCAGCTACCTGGCCATCTCGCACGTCACCGACGACCGGCAGACCGCCGCCTGGCGCGGTGTCGCGCGCACCGCCGCGCAGAGCCGGGACAGCCTCAACAACCGCTCGCACGAAGAGGTCGCGGACTTCTTCGACGGCTTCGAACTCCAGGAGCCCGGCCTGGTCGGCTGCGGCCTGTGGCGGCCGCAGGGCCGCGGCGACATCTCCGACAACGCAGAGGAGAACACCCTGATCTACGCCGGCCTCGGCCTCAAGTCGGCGAGCGGGAGCCGCTGACATGACCGCTGCGCTTCCCCAGGACGCGGAAGGACTGCGCGCCCGCGCGAAGCTCGCGAAGAAGTGGACCTACCTGCTCAGCTCGCGCACGTTCATCCCGCTGAGCACGGTGGAGCTGGAACGCCACCTGCTCGGGCTGGTCGAGCGGCTGTGCGCGGGGGTCGGCAGCGAGCCGCTGACGCAGAAGATCGGCCGGGAGGTCGGCGCGGCGCTGGTCGACCTCAACTGCACCGCGCCCGAAGGGCTCCAGGTCTCCGTCGAGGTGGTCAGCAAGGGCCTGCTCGGCATGACCGGGCTGGGCCAACCCGACCGGCTGCGCGACCGCGTGGTGGACGTGATCGCCGCGCTGGCCGCCGGGTTCGTCGAGCGGGTGCGGGTGTCCACGCTGGAGCAGCAGGAGCAGCTCGGCCGCTCGCTGTACAAGGCGATGCGCCAGGCCCAGCTCGACCTGGAGGTCAGCAACGCCCGCTACGACCTGGTGGAGGGCTGCACGTCGACCGGGATAGCGACCACGGACCTGAAGGCGAACCTGTTGCGCGCCAACGGGGCGCTCGCCCGGATCGTGGACGACACCCAGGCCGGGCTGGCCGGGCGGTCGCTGTTCGACCTGGTGCACCCGGACGAGCAGGACGGCCTGCGCAAGGACTTCGCGCAGCTGACCGACGGCGGCACCACCTCGATCAGCCAGCCGCGCAAGCTGCTGCGCGCCGACGGCGAGATCGCCTGGGTGACGCTCACCCTGTCGCCGCTGCGCCGTCACGAGGGCGGCAACCAGGTGATCGTGCTCGCCGAGGACGCGACCGACGTGAACCTGTTGCAGGGCCAGCTCAACCACCAGTCGCTGCACGACGTGCTGACCCGGCTGCCCAACCGGCAGTTCTTCACCAGCCGCCTGGAGCAGGCGCTGCGCACCGCCGACCCGACGACCGGCCTCACCGTGTTCCACCTCGACCTGGACGGCTTCTCGCTGATCACCGGCGGCCTGGGCCGCGAGGTGGGCGACCACCTGCTCAAGGTGGTCGGCTCGCGGCTGGAGGAGGTGGTGGCCGAGGAGAACGCCATGGTGGCGCGGTTCGGCTACGACGAGTTCGCGATCCTGGTGGAGAACACCGCGCGGACGCCGGACGTGGTGACCATGGTCCGGCTGATCAACGACAAGCTGTCCCGGCCGTTCGACTCCGACGGCCACCGGATCGCCTGCACCGCCACGATCGGCGTGGTGCACCGGCCGCCGCGCGACGCGTCGCCGCACGACCTGCTCGACTCGGCGGACCTGACGCTGCGCCGGGCCAAGGGCAACGGCCGGCGGCAGTGGGAGCTGGCCGACCCGACCCGCGACGGGCTGGACCGGCGGATGTTCAGCATGGCCGCGACGATGCACGGCGCGTGGGAGAACGGCGAGCTGCGGGTGGAGTACCAGCCGGTGGTGCGGCTGTCGGACCGGCGGATAGTGGCCGCCGAGGTGCTGCTGCGCTGGGACCACCCGAGGCTGGGCGCGGTGCCGCACGAGCAGTGCCTGGCGCTGGCCGAGGACACCGGGTTGGTGGGGCCGCTGGGTTCGTGGATGCTCGGCGTGGCCTGCGAGCAGTCCGGCGCGTGGCGGCGGGAGCTGGACCGGGACGTGCCGGTGCGGCTGTCGCTGACCCGCAGCCAGGCCGTCGACCCGGAACTGGTCGGCACGGTGCGGGAATCGCTGGCCGAGGCCGGGCTGCGCCCTCGGTCGCTGTGGCTGGGCGCGCCGGCCGACGTGGTGCTGGGCGACGAGGAGGCCGCCGACAACCTGCGGATCCTGGCCGAGAGCGGGGTGGGCGTCGAGGTCGACGGGTTCACCGCCGCGCCGGCGGACCTGTTGCGGGTGGCGGACTTCCCGGCGCACGCGGTGCGCATGTGCCGCCCGCTGACCGACCAGCCCGCGCCGGTCGTGGCGCAGGTCCTGGCGAACCTGCTGGCCGTGGTGCGGGAGGCCGGGGTCGCGGTGTCGGTGTCCGGCGTGGCCACCCCGGCGCAGGCCCGCTGGTGGCAGGAGGCGGGCGCGGAGACCGCGTCCGGCCCGCTGTTCGCCCCCGCCGGTCCGCCGGACGCGATCACCGGGTAGCGCGACCACCGGGTGGCACGGCGGCGGACCGCGCCACCCCGTGGCGGGTCACGCCGTGCGGCGCGTGGCGGCGAGCCCGCAGAGTTCGTCCGCCACCTCCCACAGCTCCTCCTCGCGGGCCCGGTCGTAGGAGTCCGGCGAGGACGGGACGACCACGCCCCGGTCGAGGTACTCGCCGCTGTCGCCGGGCCGGGGTCCGGTCAGGGTCCCGGCCAGAGTGCGGCCGGCCTTGGCGGGCCCGGCGCCGATGGGCGTGGCGCGCAGCACCTGCCCCACCGTGGCGACGAGGAACCGGCTGACCGGGCCCGCGTCCCGGATCAGCCCGGTGCCCGGTACGAAGCCGGGGGCGTAACTGTAGACGTCGACCCCGCGCGGCAGCCTGCGCCGCAGCGCGTGCACCAGGTAGACCACGCCGAGCTTGCTGGTGGCGTACGCCTCGCGGCCCGCGCGGACGCCGCCGGGCCGGGGTGCGGCGAGCGCGGTGACGGCGTCCCAGCGCGGCGGCGGGACCACGCCCAGGCCCTGCTTGCCGTCGCTGAAGTGCACGCCGCTGCCGACGACGACGATCCGCGCCGGGTTGTCGAACAGGTCCAGCAGCAGGTTCAGCAGCAGGTGGTTGGCCAGCACGTTGACGCCGAAGGTCATCTCGAACCCGTCGGCGGTGACGGCCTCGGTGGAGGTCATCTGCAACCCGGCGTTGCCGATGAACCCGGTCAGCGCGGGTCGCCCGGCGAGCCGTTCGCGCACCTCGCCGGCCGCCCGGCGGATGTCGGCCAGCGACGCCAGGTCGCACCGCACGGTGGAGACGTTGGGGTTGCCGGTCTCCCGGGTGAGCTGCCGCGCGAGGTCCCCGGCGCCGCGCACCAGCAGCACCAGGTGGTCGTCCGGGCGGGTGCGCAGCAGGTGCGCGGCGGCGTGCCGGCCGAGCCCTCGGGTCGCGCCGGTCATCAAGGTCGTTCCCATGGGACGCTCCTGGTACGTAGTCCTAACTGGTACTCGGTACCATAACGGACGTCGTACCGCCGCGCTATGCTCACCGCCATGTCACTGCGGCAACGCAAGCAGCAGCGGGCTCGCGAGCAGATCGTGGACGCGGCCTTCGCGCTGTTCGCCGAACGCGGGTTCGCCGAGGTCACGGTGGCCGACATCGCCGAGCGCGCGGAGGTCGGCCGGACCACGTTCTTCCGCTACTTCGGCGACAAGCAGGAGGTCGTGTTCTCCGACGAGCAGGTGCTCATCGACGACTGGATCGGCCGCTACCGCGCCCTGCCGCCGACCACCGACGTGCCGGCCGTGGTCGCCCGGTTGCGCGAGTTCACCCTGGCCCTGTGCCGCGAGATGACCACCGACCCCGAGCACTACGTCCTGCACGAGACCCTGTTGGAGGACAACCCCGAACTGCACGACCGCGCGATGCGCAAGTTCCAGCGGCTGGTCGGGGCGATGAGCGTCGAGCTGCGCGAGCGGGGCGTGCCCGAACCGGCCGCGACGCTCGCCCCGCAGGTCGCGCTGGCCTGCTACCGCACCGGCCGGCACACCGCCGGGCTCGACCCCGCCGCGCTGCCCGGCGCGGTGGCGGCGGCGTTCGAACAGTTGACCGAATTCGCGCCCTCGAAATCCGGTTTTCCGCCCGAATCGGGCACCCGGATGGACTAGATTCGTCCCGTCATGCGACTCATCGGACGGGACCACCCCAGCACGGTGCTGCGCGGCGGGATCGACCGCGCGGCGCACAGCCACGGCGGCCTGGTCCTGGTCGCCGGCGAACCCGGCATCGGCAAGACCACCCTGGTCACCGACGCGGCCGACCGGGCCCGCCGGCAGGGCGCGCTGGTGCTCGGCGGCTCGTGCTGGGACTCCGACTCCGCGCCCGGCTACTGGCCGTGGGTCCAGGTGGTGCGCGCGCTGCGCCGCGCCGCCGAGCCGGCGGAGTGGGCGGCGGTCGACCGCGAACGCCTTGAGGTGCTGCTCGGCGAGGCGCCCGCCAACCAGGCCCCGGAGAGCTTCCCGCTCTACGACGCGGTGGCCTCCGCGCTGGTCGCGGTGTCGCAGCGGCGGGCGGTCGTGGTGGTGCTGGAAGACCTGCACTGGGCGGACGTCGCGTCGGTGAAGCTGCTGGAGTTCGCCGCGCGGCACACCTGGTTCGAACGGGTCCTGCTGATCGGCACGTACCGCGACGCCGAGGTCGACGCGGACGGCCACCCGCTGCGACCGCTGATGACCCCGCTGGTCAGCCGGGCGACGTCGGTGACGCTGACCGGGCTGTCCGCCGCCGAGGTCGGCGAGCTGATGGCGGACACGGCGGGCCGGGAGCCCGACGCCGGCCTGGTCGCCGAGGTGCACCGCCGGACCGGCGGCAACCCGTTCTTCGTGGAGCAGACCGCGCGGCTGTGGCACAGCGGCAACCCGGCGACCGCGATCGCGCCCGGCGTGCGGGACGCGTTGCGGCGCAGGCTCTCCCTGCTGCCCGGACCGGTCGCGGACCTGCTGCGGACCGCCGCCGTGCTGGGCCCCGGGTTCCACCGCCAGGTGCTCGCCACGACCGCCGCGCTGCCCGTGCCGCACGTGGACCGGCTGCTCGACCGGGCCGCGCGGGCCCGGCTGGTGCGGGCGCTGGGCGCGGGCCGCTTCTCGTTCGCGCACGACCTGGTGCGCGAAACCCTGTACGAGGCGCTGGAGGACGCGCCCGACCGGCACGCCGCCGTGGTCGCGGCGCTGGCCGACGGGCCCGGCCCGGCGTCGCCGGCCGAGCTGGCGCGGCACGCCTACCTGGCGGGCGACCGGCTGCCCGAGGACCGGGTGGTGGACCTGCTGGTCGAGGCCGCCCGGGACGCGGACTCCCGGATGGCCGTCGAGGAGGCGTCCGGGCACTACCGGCGCGCCTTGGAGCGGTCGACCTCGCCGCGCCGCCGCATCCGGCTGGAGATCGCGCTGGCGCACGAGCTGTTCCAGTGCGGCACGTCGGACCAGGCGGTCGCGCACTTCGACCGGGCCGTCGACCTGGCCCGCGAGCAGGACGTCCCGGAGGCGCTCGCCCGGGTGGCGCTGACCCGGTACCGCTTCGTCGCACCGGGCGACGCGAGCCTGGCGCTGATCCGCGAGGCGCACGGCCGGCTGATCGGCCCGCCGCCGGCGCAACCGGTGGACGTGCTGGCCCGCGCGCTGAGCGTGCGGGTCGCCGACCTGGCCCGCGACGGGCACGACGACGTGGCGCTGATCGACGGGCTGTGGGCGGTGCACGACACCACGTGGGGCCTGGGCACCGCCGCGCGCCGGCTGGAGCTGACCGGCGAACTCGCCGAACTCGGCCGGCGCACCGCCGACCACACCTCGGAGGGCTTCGCGGCGTCGCTGCGCTGGGTCGCCCTGGTGGAGCTGGGCGATCCCCGCTACCTGGACCAGCTGCGGGCGTTCGTGGCGAAGGCGGACCGGCTGACCACGCCCGGGTTCGCGTTCTCCTCGGCGGTCGACCAGAGCATCGTCGCCGCGTTCCGGGGCCGGTTCGCCGAAGCCGAAGCGCTGATGGCGCAGGCGCAAGGGCTCGGCGCGGAGGACAACAGCAGCTTCCGGACGATGCACGCGCACCTGTGGTGGGCGCTGCACCTGGCGCAGGGCCGGTACGACGAGCTGGACCGGCTCGACCTGGCCGGGTGCCCGTACCCGGAGCTGCTGCGCGGCCTCACCGCGGTCAACCGGGGCGACGTGGCCACGGCCCGTGCCGTGCTCGCCGCGCACGACCCGCACGACGACCGGTTCCAGCAGATGTTCGAGCCGCTGTGGCAGCGGTTGCGCGCGCACGTCGCCTACGCGGCCGGCGACCGGGAGCTGGCCGCGTCGGTGCGCGCGGAACTGGCCGGGCACCGCGGCCAGTGGCTGGTGTCGATGTACGGCTGCGACATCAGCGGCCCGGTGGACCTGTGGCTCGGCCTGGCCGACCTGGCGCTGGGCCGCCACGAGGAGGCGGTGGCGGAGCTGACCGCCGCGCAGCGCTCGGCGGAGGCCATGCGGTCCCGCCCGTGGGCCGTGGAGGCCGGGCGGTACCTGGCGGAGGCGTTGCGCGCGCGGGGTCGTCCGGCCGAGGCGCTGGAGGTCCGGGTGTCGCGGGACGCGGCGGCGCTGGGCATGCGCCACCTGTCCGACCTCGGCCCGGTCGACGAGTTCCGGCGCGACGGCGACGTGTGGTCGCTGTCGTACCGGGGTTCGACCGTGCGGGTGCCGGACGCCAAGGGGCTGCGCGACCTGCACGTGCTGCTGGGCAGTCCGGGCGTCCCGGTGGCGGCGGTGAGCCTGCTCGCCCCGGAGGCGGTGCCCGCCGCGCGGCTGGGCGGCGACCCGGTGCTCGACGACGAGGCGAAGGCCGCGTACCGGCGTCGGCTGGAGCGGTTGGACGAGGAGATCGACGACGCCCACGACGACGCGCGGGCGGCGGCGCTGGACCGGGAGCGCACCGCGCTGCTGGCGGAACTGCGCGCGGCGGCCGGGCTGGGCGGCCGGACCCGGCGCCTGGGCGACGAGGCCGAGCGCGCCCGCAAGGCGGTGACCGCGCGGATCCGCGACGCGCTGCGCAAGCTCGCCGACCGGCACCCCGAACTCGCGGCCCACCTGCGCGAGCACGTGTCGACCGGCTCGACGTGCGTCTACTCCGGCACCGCGCACTTCAGGCTGTGACGCGATGACCGACGTGACGAGGGCCCGCCTGCTCCTGGCCGGCGGTTCGCGGCCCGGCGAGGTCTTCGCCCGGCTCGCGGTCGAGGCGGACACCCCGCGCGGGGTGCGCGACGCGGCGGTGGCGGTGTGCCTGGCGCTGGGGATGCCGCGCGAGGAGGCCGAGGCGCGGGTGGGCTCGGACGCACCCGGGGACTGGGACCTGGCCGACCCGTCCACCCCGGACGCCGCCGAGTACGGCCGGCTGCTGGAGGATCTCGGGACGTTCACCGCCCAGGTCGAGTACACCCTCGACCAGCGCCGGGTGGTCGACCTGCTCGACGGCGCGATCGGCGTCGCCCGCTTCGTCCGCTCCGGCCTGTGGCACGGCTACGAGACGGCACGGCGGTCCGGCCGGCTGCGGGACGCGTTCGTGATGCTCACCCGGCTGGAGCACGTGGGGCGCTTCGCGGACAGCCCGGCCTACTGGACGCAACTGCTGCGCGCGGCCGACCTCCTGGGCGAGGACGGCGACGCGGACTACCTCGCGGCGGTCGCCCGCTGCCGCGACCACCTGGCCCGCTGACCGGCACCCGCCACCGCGCATCGCCCGCAGGACCGCGCGAACGCGTCGACGTCCGCCCGTACTACGCCGAGGGCTCGAAGACCCTGGGCTACCAGGTGGCCGAGCAGCTCGGCCGGCGGCTGCCCGACCAGATAGTGGTGCCCATCGCCTCCGGCTCGCAGCCGACCAAGGTCGACAAGGTGTTCGGCGCCCAGGCCACCGGCTGCTCCCCGGTGTCGGCCGCGTTCAAGTCCGGCCACGACGTGGTGTCCCCGGTCCGCCCGGACACCATCGCCCGCTCGCCGGCGATCGGCGCCCCGGCGGACGGCCCGTACGTCCTGGACGCGGTCCGCCGCACCAACGGCGCCATCGCGGCGTCACCGTCGCCACGGCGTCGGCCCCCGCGCCAACGTCCCGCCCTCGGCCGAAGCCGTGCTGAACGCGCTGAAGGACCGACCACGCCCGACCGGCTCGCGTGCCACGACCACCCGACACGGGCCCGCGGCGCGCGGGCCGTCCGCGCCGATCCTGCGGTCACAAGACGATGTCCGGGATCCGCAACCACCCCGTGCGCGGGAACGACGGGAGTTCGGGCCGCCGGAGGCCGCACCCGGCGGGCGGGCACGGCCTCCGGCGGCGCGGTCACTTCCGGTTGTACAGGCGGATGGTCAGCGAGCCGAACACGACGACGAACCCGACCGCGTAGCCCAGCGTCCACAACGCCGCGGAGCTGTCGAACCCGCCCGCCATCAGCGAGCGCACCGACTGCACGAGTTGCGTGATCGGGTTGACCTCGACGAAAGCCTGCAACCAGCCCGGCATGGTGTCGGGGTTGACGTACACGTTGGACAGGAACGTCAACGGCATCAACACCATCATGCTGACGCCCATCACGGACTTCTCGCTGCGCATGAGCAGCCCGAACATCGTCCACACCCACGAGAACGCGAACGAGAACGCGACCAGCACGCCCACGCCGAGCACCACGCCGACGAACCCGCCGCCGGGCCGGAACCCGAGGATCAGCCCCACCACCATGATCGTGACCGACGCCAGCACGTACCGCAGCAGGTCGCCCAGGATGTAGCCGACCAGCGGCGCGGGCCGCCAGATCGCCAGCGTCCGGAACCGGTCGAAGACGCCCTTCTCCACGTCGGTGTTCACCGCGACCCCGGTGTACATGGTGATCATCACGACGCTGGTCACCGTGATGCCGGGCAGCAGGTACTGGAGGTACTCCCCCGGCGAACCCGCCAGCGCGCCGCCGAACAGGTAGGTGAACATCAGGATCATCATGATCGGGAACGCGGTCACGTCGAACAGCTGCTCCGGCACGTGCTTGATCTTCAGCACGGCGCGCCAGCCGAAGGTCAGCGACGCCGACAGCGGCCCCGGCCGGCGCGGCGAGGTGTTGTCCAGCAGCACCTCCGCCAGGTTCTCCACCTTGGGCGCGGCGAGGGCGTCGGCTTCCTTGGTGACGGTCACGCCGCCGCCTCCTTCTTGTCGGTCAGGGCCAGGAAGACCTCGTCCAGGCTGGGCTGGCCGAGGGAGAAGTTGTCCACGGTGATGCCCTCTCGGGCCAACTGAGCCAGCGCCTCGGCGGCCCGCTCGGCGGCCTGGCCGGACAGCCGGGCGGTCAGCGCGACCGGGTCCGGGTCGAGCAGCACCTCGGTGTCGAGCACGCGGGCCAGCAGCGCCCGCGCGTCGGACCGCCGGTCGGCGTCGCGCAGCCGCACGTGCACCGCACCGGACCCGACGGACGCCTTCAGCTCGCCCTTGGTGCCCTCGGCGATCACCCGGCCCCGGTCGATGACCGCGATCCGGGACGCGAGCTGGTCGGCCTCGTCGAGGTACTGGGTGGTCAGCAGCACGGTGGTGCCGTGCGCGACGACCGCGCGCACGATGTCCCACACCTGGTTGCGGCTGCGCGGGTCCAGGCCGGTGGTCGGCTCGTCCAGGAACAGCAGGCGCGGGGTGTTCAGGATGCTGGCGGCGATGTCGAGCCGCCGCCGCATCCCGCCCGAGTAGTGCTTGACCTGCTTGCCGGCGGCCTCGGTGAGCCCGAACGCCTCCAGCATCTGCGCGGCGCGGACCTTGGCGTGCTTGCGGCTGTGCCCGATGAGCCTGCCGAGCAGGATCAGGTTCTCGGTGCCGGTCAGGTCCTCGTCCACGGACGCGTACTGGCCGGTCAGGCTGACCAGCTCGCGCACCGCGTTCGGGTCGGCGCGCACGTCGTGGCCGAACACCCGGGCCTGCCCGCCGTCGGGCCGCAGCAGGGTGGCCAGCATCCGCACGGTGGTGGTCTTGCCCGCGCCGTTCGGGCCGAGCAGGCCGTAGACGGTGCCGGCCGGGACGGTCAGGTCGACCCCGTCCACCGCCCGCGTGTCGCCGAAGACCTTCACCAACCCCGAGGTTTCGATCGCGTTCACGGTTTCTCCCTCTCTCACGAGACGTAGGGGTGGGCGTGGCGCGCGACCCGCAGCGCCGCCGCCCACCAGGTGAGCTGGTCGAGCATCGTGGTGGCCGCCCGGCGGCGGTGCTCGGAGTCCAGCGGCTCGTCGTCGAGCAGGTTGACGCCGACGCCGTCGCGCATCGTCATCACGTGCAGCTCGGTGAAGACGGTGCGGAGCTGCTCGACCGCGTACACGCCCTCCGAGCAGTGGCCGTAGGAGACGAACCCGGCGGGCTTGGCGTGCCACTCGTCGTAGGCGTAGTCGATCGCCTGCTTCAGCGATGCCGGGAAGCTGCGGTTGTACTCGGGCGTGACGACGACGAACCCGTCCGCCCGCGCGACCTTGGCCGCGAACCGGCGCATCGCGGTGGTCGGCCGGTCCGGGTAGCACGCCGGGAACCCGTACTCGGCCAGGTCGACCAGGTCGACGGCCACGTCGTCGCGCCGGCCCGCCACCTCGGCGGCCCAGCGGCCGATCCCGTCACCGGCCCGCCCCCGGCGCGTGCTGCCGATGATCACGGCGATGTGCAGCGGCTGCATCCGGCACCTCCTCACACCCCTGAGGCGCGAGACGGCCCGCCAGATCCGATCTGGCACCCCGCCTGGCGGGGAAAAGCGGGAAGGGCGGCCCGCGAGGACCGCCCTTCCGATGAGTACCGACCGATCAGATGCGACAGGTGTCGAGCGAACTCACCAGGATCGCGCGCGCGCCGACCTGCCACAGCTTGTCCATGATGAACGGCGCGTCGTCGCGCGGCACCAGCGACCGCACGGCCACCCAGCCCTCGCGGGCCAGCGGCGAGACGGTGGGCGACTCGATGCCGGGCACCAGCTCGAACGCCTCTTCCTGGGTGCTCACCGGGCAGTCGAAGTCGAGGATCACGTACCGGCGGGCGATCAGCACGCCCTGGAGCCTGCGGTGCAGGATCTCCACCGAGCGGATCGCGGCCGGCACGTCCTCGACGCCCGCGCCCTGGATGAGCACCGCCTCCGACTTCAGTATCGGCTTCCCGAACGTCTCCAGACCCGAGGTCTTGAGCGTGATGCCGGTTTCCACGACGTCCGCGATCGCGTCCGCCACGCCGAGTTCGACGGCGGTCTCCACCGCGCCGTCCAGCCGGACCAGGGTGGCCTTGATGCCGTGCTCGGCGAGGTGGTTGTCCACCAGGTTGGGGTAGCTGGTGGCGATCCGCTTGCCCTCCAGCCCCGCCGAGTCGGAAATGCCGCCGGGCTTGGACGCGAAGTAGAACGACGCCTTGCCGAAGCCCAGCGGGAGGATTTCCTTGGCGTTCACCGTGGAATCGAGCAGCAGATCCCGACCGGTGATGCCGACGTCCAGCGAGCCCTCGCCGACGTACACCGCGATGTCCCGGGGCCGCAGGAAAAAGAACTGCACGTCATTTGCCGGATCGGCCACGATCAGCTCACGCCCGGACCGATGGACCCGGTACCCCGCCTCGGCCAGCATTTGCGCCGCGGGAGCACTCAAGGAGCCCTTGTTAGGCAGGGCGAAGCGAAGAGGAGCCATGTCGCGAAGTCTCCCACACCGCGCCGGGGCGTCCTGACCTGGGGCCGACCCGCTGTCCCACGGAATGGAACCCCGATGGGTTCGCCCCGCGCGCCCCGCCGGGGTGAACCGGTCGAACCGGACCGGACCGGCGCACCGCCGGGGCGTGCGAAGACATCGGCTTTCCGCCCCGGCCGCCCTTTCCGGGTGCGCCGCCGGAATTACCCGAGTGGTCCAGACCGAAAGAACTGCGGTATTTCCGGAATTCACCCGGAGGAAGTACGGCGGTCACCCGGCGGCCCTTCCCGGGCCCGCCGGGCCCGGGTCGCCGGGTGCCGGCCGGCGGCGCCGGAACTTCCCGGCGCGGGCGGTCGATCCGGGCCGCGCCCGTTCGTCGCGGTGGTGACGGCGACGAACCGGAGGAGCAGGCGATGAGACTGACCGTGACGATGTTCGCGTCCCTGGACGGCGTGGCGCAGGGGCCGGGCGGGCCCGACGAGGACCGCGACGGCGGGTTCGCCGGCGGCGGCTGGGTGGTGCCGTTCGTGGACGACGACTTCCTGGCGATCATGGGCGAGCGGTTCGGCCGGGCGGGCGCGTTCCTGCTGGGTCGGCGCACCTACGAGATGTTCGCCGGGTACTGGCCGGGCGTGACCGACCCGGCGGACCCGATCGCGGCGGCGTTGAACGGGCTGCCCAAGCACGTCGTGTCGGGCACGCTGACCGACCCGGCGTGGACGGGCACGACCGTGCTGCCCGACCTGGCGGCGGTCGCCCGGCTCAAGGCCGGGCCCGGCGGCGACCTCCAGGCGCACGGCAGCACCGGCCTGGTGCACGCGCTGACCCGGCACGGCCTGGTGGACGAGTACCAGGTGTGGACGTGCCCGGTCGTGCTGGGCGACGGCAAGCGCCTGTTCGAGGTGGGCGCGGCACCGGCGGGGCTGCGGCTGACCGGGTCCCGGACCACGGCGGCCGGGGTGACCGTGTCGAGCTACGAACCAGCCGGCGCGCCCGAGGTGGGCTACATCGGGCCGGAGTGACCCGACCGGTCCGCCCGCGTGCCGGCCACCGGGGCGGCACGCGGGCGGACTTCCGGCCGGGCCGGGAACGCGCCCGCGCCATGTCGACGTCGGCGGGATCGGGCGCTGCGCACTCCGTCCGGTTACCGCCGGGAATTCCCGGACCGGTCGGGGTGGAGCCGACTCGATCGCCGATTCCGGCCGGCCATCGAGTTCCCGACGGCGCGAATCCCCACGGTCATCCGCCCGAAACACCGGGCGATGCCCATTTCGAACATCCGCGCAGTTCAGAACCGATTCGACGGCCCTTTTCCCGGAGTTGTGCGATACGCCTGTTCGATCAGTGCGCAATCCGGTGCGACGCTCGCCGAGCATCTCCCGTCGGCGAACTCGGCAGATGATCGGAGTCCGCGCCCGAAAAGGAGAGCGCCGATCCGGTGGAGTAACACGCGAAGTTCGGCGTGGACGACGCACTCGTCCGCCTCACGCCTCCGGGAGCGTCCACCAAGTGGCCGATGCCACGGTCCGGAAGCCCAACGAGTCGTAGAGCGGTTTGCCCGCCGCCGCCGACGACAGCGTGTACGGCACGTCGGCGCTGTTGAGCACGGCGTGCATCAACGCCCGACCGACCCCCTTCGACCGGTGGGCGGGCAGCGTGGTCACCCAGTACACACCGCCGACCCCTCCATCCACGATGGACAGGCACGCGCCGGCGACGTCGCCGTCCCGCGACACGAGGAACAGCCGCACCCCTTCACGGTCCAGCAGGGCGGCCGGGAACGCCTCCCCGTACTCGAAGTCCGGCAACGGGAAGCCGTCGATGACGACGCGTTCGGCGACCGCCGCCTGCTCGTCGGTGCGGACCGGCGTCACTTCGAGGTGCGGCTCGGGTAGCGCCGAGGCCGGGCGGATCATCACCGGCAGTTGCCGCGAGGTCAGGCCCCACGCGCTCGCGTCGACCGTGCTGTACGGGTCCTCGACCACGACCTTGCCGGGCGCGGCGGTCACCCGGCGGCCGATCTCGGCCACGGCGGCGGCGTCCGGGTCGGGTCCGAGCAGGAGCACGCGCACCAGGCGCGGACCGGTCAGCACGGCGAACCCGGGGCGCTCGACGAAGTCGTGGCCGCGCGCACCGGCCAGCGTGGACAGCAGGAACCGGGCGTTGCCGGTGGCGAGGTCTAGCTCGTCGGAGGCGGTGGCGGTCATGATCCGACTCTAAGGGCTGTCCCGCGAGCGTGGCCCGTTTCGTGACCTGAGACCGGCCCGACAGGGTCGGGACCACAGCCGCCGGAAGAGGATCGTTCGATGGCGACGTACGACCAGCTGACCGGGGGGCCGGTCCGGGCATGTCGCTCCTGGACCGCCGGCTCTGCTGAACTCGGCCGGCAGATCCGGGCCCGCGAGTCCGGACCCGTGCGGCAGGCCGGGCCGCCCACGACTGAGACGATCTTCAGGTGGGGCGGTGATCACGGCGTCGGAGCCGTCATGGACAGCCGCAGGACCACAGCGTGGCGGAGCAGTCCAGGAACTACCGCTTCTCGACCGACCAACAGGTCGTCATCGACGCGCGAGGTCCGCGCCCGAGTTGAGCACACCTTCGCCGACCTCGCCCTGACCGGAGAGTGGCTCCACGCCGACGGCTGATGAGGAGCAGGTCTGAGATCACTTGCGGAACAGCCCTCGGTGTCCGGTGATTCTCGTCGGCCTGCACGGGCTTGCCCGATCCGGGGCTCAGCCGGTGCTCCGCCGCCCGGAGGACGGGGTTTCGCGAGAGGCGATCCGGTTCGCGCGAACGACCGCGCGGCCGACCGCGTTGCGCACCACGAGGCCGGGTCCGGTGCGGGGCACCATGATCCTGGAGAGCAGGCCGACGCGCCGCTGCCTCGGTCGCACCTCGCGGCGCAGCCGCGACTCGTAGGCGGCGAAGGCGCGGGCGTGATCGCCGTGGTGGGAGGCGAGTTCTTCCGCGAGGGCCTGCGCTCCGGCCATCGCCAGGCTGGACCCGTCGCCCAGCAGGGCCGTGGCCGCCGCCGCGTCCCCGAGCAGCACGACCCGCCCACGGGACCACGAGGGCATCCGGACGGTCGTCAGGGGGTCGAAGAACGGGGCCGGGTGGTCGAGGTACGCCGCCACGAGTTCCGGCGCGCGCCACCGCACGTCGGCGTACGCATCGGCCACGATCCGCTTGTGGAGAGCGGTGTTCTTGCGGTCGTGGGGCACGGGCCGCGCGGTCCGGAAGGTGAAGATCGCGAGCGGCGTGGTGCGCGAGGGGTGGACGACCAGCATCCGGTTCGGCACGGTCAGCATCGTCAGCTCGCTCGGGTCGTCGACGGCGTCGGGTCCCAGCGGGACGGTCGCGCCGTACAGACCCAGGTCGCCCACGAACTGCCGCTCGGGCCCGAACACCAGACGCCGCGTGGTCGAGTGCATCCCGTCGGCACCGACCACCAGGTCGAAACGTCGTGGCGCGGACCGCCGAAAGGTGACGTCGACGCCGCCCGCGTCCTGATCGAGCGCGGTGACCGTGTCGTCGAACACGAACTCGGCGTCGTCGCGCGCCGACCGGTGGAGCACCTCGGACAGGTCGGCCCGGGTGACCTCGACGGCCGGCGACCCTCCCGGGGAGGTGGGCAGTCGCAGGACTCGCTTGCCGGCCGGGTCGAGCAGGGTCAGCGACCGGTTGCGGGTGGCGAGATCGCGCAGCTCCGGGAGGATGCCCATACGCTCGGCGACCGGTGTCGCGGGCCCCTTCACGACGATCGCGCTGCCACCGGAGCGCAGTTGGCGGGCGTGCTCCACGACGGTCGGCCGGTAGCCGTTGCGGGCGAGCCAGTACGCGAGCGCGGGCCCGGCGATTCCGGCACCGACGACCAGCACCTGGGGCTTGTTCATGACCGGACCTCCCGGAGCGTCGACGGCCACCACCCCGGCCGCCAAGGTACGATTGATTTCGTACCTGAGTAGAACATGCCCCTGAGGTACGATTCAAGTCGTACCTGAAGGAGGTGCCCGTGGCCGGAACGAACCTGGTCGGTCCAGAGGTCGACGCGCTCGACCTGGGCGTGGTGCTGCGCGCCCTCGCCGACGAGCACCGCCGTTCGGTGGTGACGGAGTTGGCCGCCGACCGCACCGACGGCGAGCGCGGCTGCAACTCCTTCGCCCTCCCGATCTCGAAGCAGACCCAGACCCACCACTTCCGGGTCCTGCGCGAGGCGGGCCTGATCGACGAGATCGACTACGGCAACCGCAAGGGCGTCCGCCTGCGGCGCGCGGACGTCGAGAGCAGGTTCCCCGGGCTGCTCGCGCTCCTGGAAGCCGAACGCCGGGACGGCACCGCCCCGCGCTGAACGGGGCCGCGCCGCGCGCCCGGGCCGGTGTGGTCCGGAGCGCGGCGGCGAGAACAGCCGTCAGGGCCGGTTGAGCAGCTGCTCGAACGGCACGACGTCGGCGAACTTGTCGGCGGCCTTGGCCGGTGCCCGACCCTCCAGCGCGCCGGCCAGCTCGGCCGCCGCGCGGTCGATCCGGTCGGACAGGCCCTGCGGCGAGCCCCAGTCGGCGGAGGCCGCGTAGACCGCGGTCGGCACGACGGCCGCCCGCAGGTAGGCGAACAGCGGTCGCAGCGCGAAGTCCAGCACCAGGGAGTGCCGCTCGGTGCCGCCGGTCGCGCCGATCAGCACCGGCTTGCCGACCAGCGATTCCGGGTCCAGCACGTCGAAGAACGACTTGAACAGGCCGCTGTAGGACGCGTTGAACGTCGGGGTGACCGCGATCAGCGCGTCCGCGCCGACCACGTCGTCCACGACCGCCTTCAACCCGGCGCTGGGGAACCCGGTGACCAGGTTGTCGGCGATGTCGCGCGCGACGTCGCGCAGGTGCACCGACCGCACGGCGACCGGCGCGAGCGCGCCGACCCCGGCGGCGAGCCGGTCGGCCAGCAGGTGGCTGGACGACGGCTCGCCGAGCCCGGCGGACACGACGGCGAGCGTGGTCATCGGACCGCCGCCGTCCGCAGCGACTCGTGGGTGGGCGCGTCCGGCACCCCGGCCGGGCGGCCCTTGGCGAACTCGGCGCGCAGCACCGGCACGATCTCGCCCAGGTGGTCGAGCTGCTCCAGCACGGTCTTGAGCGGCAGGCCCGCGTGGTCCATCAGGAACAGCTGGCGCTGGTAGTCGCCGAAGTGCTCGCGGAAGGACAGCGTCTTGTCGATGACCTCCTGTGGGCTGCCCACGGTCAGCGGGGTCTGCTCGGTGAACTGCTCCAGCGACGGGCCGTGGCCGTAGACCGGGGCGTTGTCGAAGTACGGGCGGAACTCGCGCACCGCGTCCTGCGAGTTGGGCCGGATGAACGCCTGCCCGCCCAGGCCGACGATCGCCTGCTCGGCCGTGCCGTGCCCGTAGTGCTCGAAGCGCTCGCGGTAGAGGGTGATCAGCCGCATGAAGTGCTCCTTGGGCCAGAAGATGTGGTTCGCGAAGAAGCCGTCGCCGTAGTAGGCGGCCTGCTCGGCGATCTCCGGGCTGCGGATGGAGCCGTGCCACACGAACGGCGGCACGCCGTCGAGCGGGCGCGGGGTCGAGGTGAAGGACTGCAACGGCGTGCGGTGCCTGCCCTCCCAGTCCACGACGTCCTCCCGCCACAACCGGTGCAGCAGGTGGTAGTTCTCGATCGCCAGGTCGATGCCGTCGCGGAGGTCCTTGCCGAACCACGGGTACACCGGCCCGGTGTTGCCCCGGCCCATCATCAGGTCGACCCGGCCGTCGGCCAGGTGCTGGAGCATCGCGAAGTCCTCGGCGATCTTCACCGGATCGTTCGTGGTGATCAGCGTGGTCGCGGTGGACAGGATGAGCCGCTCGGTGCGCGCGGCGACGTAGCCGAGCATCGTGGTCGGCGAGGACGGCACGAACGGCGGGTTGTGGTGCTCGCCGGTCGCGAAGACGTCCAGACCGACTTCCTCGGCCTTGAGCGCGATGGCGACCATGGCCTTGATGCGCTCGGCCTCGGTCGGCGTCCGCCCCGTGGTGGGGTCGGGCGTGACGTCCCCGACGGTGAAGACCCCGAACTGCATAGCCGCTCCTCGATCCAAGTAGTTGCGAGTTCAACTACCTGTCCCAACAGTACCTCAGCCGTGACTATTCCGCCGTTGCCGGGTGGCGCGGACCACGCCACAGTGGGTGCCGGGCATCACGACTGGGGGGACGGCAAGGGTGGACGATCCGGTCCGGCGCGCCGCGGCCATCGTCCCGGTGCTGCGCGACCACGCGGCCTGGGGCGACGAGCACCGGCGGCTGCACGACGAGTCGCTGGCGGCGCTGACCGACGCCGGCATCCCCCGGCTGCGGGTGCCCGGCCGCCACGGCGGGCACGAGGCCGACCTGACCACCGTGGTCCGGGTGATCGCCGAACTCGCCCGGGGCGACGGCTCCGCGGCGTGGACCGCCGCCGTGTGGGCCATCTCGGCGTGGATGGTCGGGCTGTTCCCGGAACGGGTCCGGGCGGAGATCTTCGCCCGGCCGGACGTCCGGGTGACCGGCATCCTCAGCCCCACCGCGGGCGCGGCCCCGGTGCCCGGCGGGGTCCTGGTGAACGGCAAGTGGGCGTTCACCACCGGCGCGCCGCAGAGCCACTGGAACACCAACGCCGCGATGTCGCCGGACGGCCCGGTCCTGATCGCCGTGCCGACCGCCGAGCTGGAGATCGTGGACGACTGGCACACCCCCGGGCTGCGCGCCACCGCGAGCGTGACCACGGTGGCCCGCGACGTGTTCGTGCCCGACGAGCGGGTGCTGCGGATCGCGCCGCTGCTGGAGGACCGGTCGCACGTGCCGTCCCGGATGTTCCGCGCGCCGTTCCTGGCCACGGCGTGCGCGAAGGTCAGCGCGCCGGGCGTGGGGCTGGCCCGCGCGGCGGTCGAGGCGTGCCGCGACGTGTCCGACCCGAGGGTCGCCGAGGCCGCCCGGCACGCCGACGAGGCCGAGTTCCACACCCGCCGCACGGCGTCCCTGGTGGACGGTAAGGCGGCGCGCAACGAGCCGTGGACCGACGAGGAGCGCGCCCGCGTGCGGCTGGACCTGGGCACGGCCTGCCGGCGCGCCGAGGAGGCGGTGGACATCCTGGGCGAGACCGGGCACGAGCGGATCGGGCGCATCCGCCGGGACGTGCACGCGCTGAGCCTGCACGCCGCGCTGCACCCGCACACCAACCCCGAGCTGTTCCTGGGCTTCGCGTGAGACCCGGTTTCCCGTAGCGGGGGGTCGGGGTCGCGGTGGCGGCGCTGATCGCCCGCGAGTTCGGCGGCGGGCGCGGCGGTGCGGGTGGTCGGGTTCCGGCGGCTGTGCCGCGACGAGCGGCTGCGCGCGGTGGCGTTGAACTGCCCGGTGCTGTGCGTGGTGATGGTGGTGGCCGGGAGCGGCGGTGCCGGCAAGCCTGCCGGTGCCGCACCCGAGTGGTCGCGGGTGTGGCCGTCGCCGTGCCGGTCCTACGGCTGACGGGGCACTTATCCTTCCGGGATGGAGGACTTCCCGACCGCGTCCGCCGAACCCGTGGTGCGGGCGTTCCCGGCGGCGCTCGCCGACGACGTCCGCCGGGTCGTGGCGGCCCTGCCGCGAGCGCGGCCCGAGCCGTTGCACCCGTTCGAGGTCGACGTGCTGGGCGAGACCGTCGCCGTTCCCGCGCGGCTGCACTGGGAGGAGCCGGACGCCGAGGTGGTGCGGTCGCTGACCGGGACCGGTCGGGCGGTCCTGCACTGCCTGTACTCCCGGCACGGCGACGGTCGGGTCCGGCAGCGCCACCTGGAGCGGGTCCTGGAGGTGGACGAGGCGTGGGCGGTGCCGTTCGTGGTGCAGCCGGTCGGCGAGTACGTGGCGGAGATCGTGGCGACGATCCGCCGGGGACTGCCGGACGTCGAGTCCCCGGGCCGGCGTGCGCTCTACGGGGAGTTCGTGGTCGGCAACCCGGCGTTCTTCGCCCGCACCGAGCGGCGTGCGGCGAGCTACTGGAACCGCTACCACCGCCGGTCGTGGCCGACGTTCGGCGAGTACCCCGGCAGCGCGGTCCTGGCGGCGTGGCGGGCGGCGGCGTCGGACGTGGCCGGTGTGTCGTGGCCGCGCGCCGCCCCGCGCCCGCACCGGGGGTCACTTGTTAGATGAACATGGCATTCATTAACATGGCCGGGTGACCGTCACCTTCGACGTGCCCGCGCGCGATTTCAGCCGCTACCTCACCGCCCGCCTGCTGTCGGTCACCGGCAGCCTGGTCGCGGTCGTGGCGCTGCCCGTGCTCGTCTACCAGCTCACCGGCTCGGCCGGGTGGACCTCCGCCGTCGCGATGGCGGAAGCCTTGCCGTACCTGGTCTTCGGCCTGCTCGCGGGAGCGGTGGCGGACCGGGCCGACCGCCGCCGGCTGATGGTGTCGACGGACGTCGTGGTGGCGGTCGGCCTGGTGACCGTCCCGCTGGCCTGGTGGCTCGACGTGCTGACCGCGCCGCACGTGGTCCTGGTCGCGTTCCTGGCCCAGACCGCGTTCGTGTTCTTCGACGCCGCGAACTTCGGCGCGCTGCCCTCGTTGGTGGGCAAGGAGAAGCTCACCGCCGCCTACGCCAAGCTGTTCGGCCGGTCCACGATGGTCGAACTCGTCGTGCCCGGCGTCGCGGGCCTGCTGGTCTCGACCGTCGCGCCGGCCAACCTGCTCGCGGTCAACGCGGTCACCGCCGCCGGTTCCGCGATGCTCGTGCGCGCCATCCAGGGCGCGCTGTCCACTCCGCGCACCGACGCCACGACGCTCGCCGGCGACATCGGGTCCGGGCTGCGCTTCCTGTGGCAGCACAGCATCATCCGCACCCTGACGCTGATCGGCGCGACCCACTCGGCCGCCGCGGGCGCGTGGGTGGCGATGCTGGTGCCGTGGGCGGACCGCGTGCTCGGCGTCGCGCCGTCCGGAGATCCCCGGCTGGCCGTCCTGTTCAGCTGCTGGGGCGTGGGCGCGCTGATCGCCTCACGGCTGCTGCCCGTGCTCACCAGCCGGTGGGGCGGCGCCCGGCTGGCGCTGGTCGCGCTGCCGATGTCGTTGCTGTGCGCGGGTTCCGTGCTGCTGAGCACGCACTGGGTCCCGGCCGGGCTGGGCGCGATCGCCTGGGGCGCGGCGCATTCCACCGTCGTGCTCAACTCCATCACCTACCGCCAGCGGATCTGCCCGCCGGAACTCCAGTCCCGGGTCAACACCACGGCCCGGATGCTGTCCTGGGGCCTCGGGCAGCCCGCCGGCGCGGCGCTCGCGGGCGCGGCGGCGGTGCTCGCCGGGCCCCGGGCCGGGCTGGCGGCGGGCACCGGCGTGCTGCTGGTCGGGGTCGCGCTGGCCTGGGCGACCCCGACCCTGCGCCGGGCGGCTAGAACCGGTGGTGCGAATTAGGCCATTTCCAGCGGAATCCGTACCCGCCCGGACCGAAATCGAGCGCGACGCCCAGCAGCGAGCCGCCGGCGTCCATTTCGACCGGCCGCACGTCCTCGTCCGGCCCGCCGGAATTCCGGTACAATTCGCATTCCACCGGCCGGGCCAGCGGGTCGAACGCGACCTCCAGCACGTATTCGCGCACCGGCAGCCGGAACTTCCGCCCGCAATCGGTGGCGACCGGGTAGGGCGGCCGGTTCACCAGTTCGTGCTCGATCACGATGCTGTCGCCCCGGCGCAGCGCCCGGTCGAACAGCAGCTCCGCCACCACCAGCCCGGCGGCGGGCTGGGCGACCAGCCGGCCCACCGTGCAGTGCCGCAGCGGGCGCAGCAGCGGCAGCGGGCGGTCGGGTTCGTCGACGTGCACGACGACCACCCAGCGGTCCGCGCCGTCCGCCTCGGCGCGCAGCACGTGCCGGGACCGGATGGCGCGTTCGCCGCGATCCGGGCCGACGGTGACGAAGTCGTGCTGGCTCAGCCTGGTCAGCCGGGCGTCCCAGCTCGTGTCGACCTGCCGGATGGCCCAGTCCACCTGGTCCGGGTCGGACCACCGGGTGTCGAGCTGGGCGGGCTGGTCGGGCACCCGCTTGAGCCACCGGCCGCGCGGCCGGGGCGGGCCCAGCAGACCGGCCAGGTAGCCGGCGGGCAGGGCCAGGATCTCCTCCAGGTGGCCGATGGCGGCCAGCGACGAGCGGCGTTCGGGCCTGCTGCGGCCCGACTGCCAGTAGCTCAGCGTGGCCAGGCTGACCTTCACGCCCTGCTGCGCGAGGTGCTCCCGGATGCGTTCCAGGCCCAGCCCGCGCTCGGCGATGGCGGCCCGTAAGGCCCCGGCGAATGTGTCCGTTCTCGCTGTGTCCATAGCAACTCCCCCTTGCTGCCCGCACAACGGTATTGCGCGGAACGTTCCGGGGGAATGGCTTTATGCCCACTTCTTATGTCCGGATGCCCGGTGAGGTCGACTCGCCGACCACGAACAGGGCCAGCGGGACGTCCTGTTCTCCACCCCTGACAAGGGCTTTCACCGCGTCGTCGGCGAATCCGGCGACCGCGCAGCAGGCCAGCCCCAGGGCGGTCGCCACCAGGTACAGGTTCTGCACCGCGACGCCCGCGTCCAGGTGCACCGTGCGGTAATGCCGAGGACCGTATTTCGCCAGCCCCGGCCCCGTCCGTCCGGTTAGGACGATCACCGCGCGGGCCCGGCGGGCGAACTCCTCCTGCGCGAACACGCCCGCCAGGTCGGTGGTTCCGGTCGCGCACAACGCGTGCTGTTCGCGCAGGTACTCGAACACGTCACCGTCGAGCACGACGTGGACGCGCAGCGACGGCAGCCCGCCGGCGGTGGGGTTGGTGCCCAGGACGTGCGGGGGCACCCGGCGTTGCACGCCCACGGCGTAGCGCAGCAGCGAACCCAGCTTCTGTCGGCTCAACGGCCCATAGGAGTAGCGCGACCGGCGGGACATCAGCGCCTCCGCCAGCGTCATCGCCGGTTCCTCCGGCTCCGGCAGGGTGATCACAGGAACGGCGGCGGGTCGGCCAGCACCGCGCCGGGCCCGCCCCAGCGCGGCAGGCCCAGGTAGCGGAACGCGGCGGGCGCGTTGGGCACCAACCCGGTGGCGCACACCCGCACCACCCGCAGGCCGGCTTCCGCGACGTCCTCGGTGGTCAGGTCGACGGTCGCGATCCGGTTGCCCGCCAGGCTTTCCCGCAGCGCCGGTAGATCTCCGCGAGTTTGCGGTCTCGTCATCCGCGCGGGATGGGTGAAGCGGGGCAACAACTCCTCCTGCACGCGGGGGTCCAGCCACACCTGCACCTGCGCGCCCAGGTCGCGCACCCCGGCGTACCGCTCGCCGACGTCGTCGCGGTAGCGCCGGTCGGCGCGGTGCGGCAGGTACAGGCCCTCGGCGAGGATTCCCGCCTCGATCGAGCGGAACACCCAGCCCTCGGGCTCCAGCAGGCCCTGCGTGAAGATCCACGTGTGCACGGCCTCCAGCACGGCCTTCGTGCACGCCTCCACGGGGTCGAACCGGGCCGCTCCCCCGCCCGCGACGACGCCGGTGGTCCGGTCCACCACGACCGCGCCGACGCACGAGACCGGGTGCTCGGTGGGCAGTTCCACCAGGTGCACGTCCAGCGGGCAGTCGGCCAGTTCCGCCGCCAGGCCGGGGACGTCGTCCACGGCGATGCCGGTCGTCGGCGCGCCCAGGTGCCACCAGCGCTCCAGGGCGTCGCGCTCGACGAGTTCGAGCAGCGCGCGGGTGAACGCGTCCTCGGTGCTCACCCCGGTCGCGATACCGGCGTAGTTCAGGTGGTGCAGCCGGGGTTCGGTTCGGCGTTCGCCGGAGTGGTAGTTCAGATACACCCATGACGCGGGAAGGAGGCATATTTCACCTGATTCCTCGCCTTCCACCCACGCGATCGGCACGTCTTCGGTGAACGGTCGATACGGGAAACCCGGTGCGGCGTGTTGCCGTTGTGTGAAGAACGGCAGGTCGGACGGGCCGAAATGCGTGATTCCGGCCGTTTTCAGTTCACCCGCGGTGGCCGTGCGCAGGCCCGGCGGGACCCGGTTGCCGCAGTAGCGCTCCACCGCTTCGCCCACGGCGGCGGCGCGGGCCGCGTCCACGTCGCCGAAGGTCGTGCCGAGGCTGACCCGGTCGGCGGGCCACGCGCCCAGCCGCCGGGCGTCGGCCACCTCGGCGGTGACCGCCCGGTACCGGCGCGGCGCGCCGGGCACCGCCGCCACGTCGACCAGCCTGCGCACGACCCCGGTCAGCGGGTCCACCAGCAGCGGCGCGATCACGATGCGATCTCCTCGGGTAGGTCGGCGGCCCGGACCTCGCCGGAACCGTTGGGGTGCCAGGGGATCCGGGCCTTCGCGCGGCGCACCGCCCGGTGGCTGGGGTGCAGCCGGGCGGCCCGGACGGGGTCCTGCCCGGTATGCGGGTTGCGGGCGTGCCGGGGCCAGTGGTGGCCGGCGACCTCCAGGCGCAGCCGGGCGCCCTCGGGCAGGGCGCGGCCGACCGGCGGGAGGTCGAGCGCGACCCGCCGGGGCACGCCGGGCCGGTGGCGCACCCGGACGACCGCGTGCGCGAGGTGGATCCCGTTGTGGGACAGGCGGACCACCCAGTCGGCGTCGGGCACGTCGGCGACCGCGTCGAGCAGCACGGCGGTGCCGCCGCGCAGTTCGCCGGCGGGCAGCGGCGGGGTGAGCAGGACCGCGCTCGGGTCGTCGGTGACCGGCGCGCCGGGCGGGACGGACCGGAACGGGCGGTCCGGGTCGGCGTGGAACTCGCCGCGGACCACCTCCAGGTCGACCGGGAGGGCCGCCTCGCGGTGCCGCCGCCAGCCGTCGACGGCGTAGAAAGCCTTGTCCCCCTTGAGCTTCCCGATCGACCGGGCCCACGCGAGGTAGAGCGCGCCGATCCGCCGGCCGGCCAGGGCCGCGCCGGGTTCGGCGGCGTCGAGTTCGTGCGCCCACGGGCCCAGCACGAGCCGGGTGGGACCGCCCCAGTGCCGCGCCAGCCGTTCGGTGTCGGCGGCGAACGGGTCGTGCAGCCCGCCGACCGCGAGCAGCGGCATCGTCAAGCGGGGCAACGCCTGCCAGAGTTCGGCGGTGCGCTCGGGCGCGGCCCACAGGTCGTCCCAGCCGGTCACCAGGTCGACCACCGGGGTCGCCGCCAGGTCGGTGGACGCGGCGGTCGCGACGTGCTCGCCCCACCAGCCCACCCGGCAGGCCAGCCGGGCCGCGCCGCCGGGTTCGCGGGCCGTCTCGCCCAGCCCGAGCGCGGGCACGGCGGCCAGCACGCCGACCACCGCGTCCGGCCGGGCGATGGCGGCGGTCACCGCGCAGTACGCCGCGTAGGACGAGCCGGCCGCGATGATCCGGCGGAAACCCAGCCGGCGCAAGGCGTCCACCACGGTCGCGCCGTCGACGGCCTCGTTCCGGTAGGGCCGGAACGCGCCGGCGGAGCCGTGCCGGCCGCGCACGTCGCCCACCACGCAGGAGAACCCGCGCCGCCGCCACGCCTCGGCTTCGGCGAAGTGGTGCTGCCGCCCGTACGGGGTGCGGATCAGCACGACCGGGGCGTCGCCGGCCCCCGTGGTCAGGTCGGCCGCGACGAGGGTGTGCGCCAGACCGGCCACGGTGAAGTCACGGGGCACTGGCGGGCACCGGCAGCACCGGGTGGTCGGCGAGCGCCCCGGTGTCCAGGTCGAGGACGCGCAGCCGGCGGTGCGCCGGGATCGCGTCCGGGGTCAGCGCGTTGCCGGTCACCGGCAGGTCGGCGGCCCAGCGGGCGAGGTCCTTCACCGCGAGCGCGGCGACCAGCAGGAGTTCGGCCGGGTCCGGCGTCTCGTCGCCGAGCACGGCGTTCCCGCCGGCCCAGTACGCCCGCAGGTGGTGGTGCCCGGAGCCGGCGGCGGCCAGCCGGCGGGCGCGGACGTCCCGGTGCGGCACGCCGATCGGCTCCAGCAGCACGTGCCGGCCCTCGCGGCTGATCCGCTGCCAGCCGATGCCGTGGTCGGCCAGCGCGTCGAGGTCGGACCACCACTCGGGGGCCGGGCCGTCGTGCCATGCGCACAGCGCGGCCGGGCGCAGCTCCAGCACGGCGGCGAGATCGGGTTCTCCGCGCAGGACGACGGGGTTCGCCCCGGCCCGGCGCAGCGCGTCGACCAGGTCGGCGGCGTGGTCGGCGAGCACGGCGACGGTGCGCCGGTCGACCGGCCAGCCCGCCCGCCGGCCGAGGTGCCCGGCGCGGTCGAACGCGGCCAGTTCCGGCGGCACCGGGGCGTCGGCCCGGGTGAGCGCCGCGCGGACCCCGCCGACCGCCTCGTCGGACAGGGCGACGGCGAACAGCTCGCCGGCCGCGTCCCGCAGCACCGCGCCGGACGGGCCGCTGAACAGCGCGGTGCCGGGCTTCAGGGTTTGCACACCAGACCTCCGGGGAAGGGTCCGGGGCCGCCGGGAGCGGCGGCCCCGGAGTGGATCACTCGTCGTCGCCCGCGAACGGGTTCTCCACCAGGGCGTTGCTGTGGCTGGCGGAGTTGTGCGGCAGCTCGCGCTCGGCCTCGACGCTCACGAAGACCTGCTCCATGGGACGGCTCCTCTCTCTGTGGGGTTCGTGGTCGGATCGACCTCCACCAACCTAATCTGGAACGACAACCATTTTCAATACCCCGTTGGTGGTGATCCAGAGCACTTCGCCGGACACGCCGTAGACCTCCCGTAGGAACGCGGCGTCGACCACTTCGGACGGAGCGCCGTCCGCGTGCACGACGCCTTCCCGAAGCGCCACAACGCGATCGGAGTACCGCGCGGCCTGCCCGAGGTCGTGCAGCACCGCCACGACGGTCAGCCCGCGCTCCCGCTGCAACGCCCGCACCAGGTCCAGCACGTCGATCTGGTGCCGGATGTCCAGGTAGGTCGTGGGTTCGTCGAGCAGCAGCACCGGGGCGTCCTGGGCCAGCGCGAGGGCGAGCCGGACCCGCTGGCGCTGGCCGCCGGACAGGCGTTCCAGCGGCGTGTCGGCCCACCGCGCGACCCCGGTGTCCCGCAACGCCTCCCGCACCCGGTCGTCGTCGGACTCGCCGAGCATCCCCAGCGGACCCCTTGCCGCGTAACGACCTTGGCGGACGAACTGGCGCACGGACAGCCCCTGGACGTACGGGGTCGCCTGCGGCAGCAACGCGATCCGGCGCGCGATGTCCCGCCGGGACAAGGACTTGAGCGGTCCACCGTCGAGCAGCACGCTGCCGGCGGACGGGTCGAGCAGGCCCGCCAGCACGCGCAGCAGCGTCGTCTTGCCGCTGCCGTTCTCGCCCAGCAGGCTCAGCCACTCCCCCGCGCGCACCGCCAGGTCGACGCCCTTGAGCACCTCGTTGTCCCCGAACCGCACCCGCACCCCGTCCGCGCGCAACGGCACGCCACCCACCGGGGTCGTACCGAGCGAGGTCTTACCCGGTGGTGTCACGTCCGGTGGTGTCACCCGATCCCTCCCGTTCTGCGTGCCACCACGATCAGCACGCCCGCGCCGAGCAACGCCGTGATCGCCCCTGCGGGCACGTGCGCCAACTGCCCCGCGGTGTCCGCCGCCGCCACCGCCGCCGCACCGGTCAGCGCGGCGGCGGGGACCGCGTCGCGGTGCGCCGCGCCGACCAGCCGGCGGGCCAGGTGCGGCGCGAGCAGGCCGACGAACGCCGTCGCGCCCATCGCCGCCACGGCCGCCGACGTGGCCAGCGCCGCCAGCAGCAGGACCGCGTTGCGCCACGGCACGACCGCGAGGCCGACCGCGTGCGCGTGGTCGTCGTCCACCGCGAGCACGTCGAGCACGCCGCCGAGCAGCGTCGCGGCCACCACGACCACCAGCAGCACCGGCCACAGCGGCGCGAGGTGCTCCCACGTGCGGCCGACCAGCGAACCGAGCAGCCACCGCGACACCGCGCCCGCCAATTGGGGCCGCGCGGTCAGCAGCACGAGCGTCGCACCGACCAGCACTGCGGACACGACCACGCCGCGCACCGCGACGTCGCCCGACCGCCCGGCCAGCACCCAGAGCACGCCGCCGCCGACCACCCCGCCGACCAGCGCGGCGGCGGCCAGCGGCAGCGGCTGGGCCGCGCCGACCACGGTGGCCAGCACCGCGCCGAGCACCGCGCCCGAGCCGACGCCGGTGATCTCCGGCGAGGCCAGCTGGTTGCGGATCGCGGATTGCAGGATCGTCCCGGCGACTCCCAGGCACGCGCCCGCGCACAGCCCCACCAGCACCCGGGGTGCCCGCAGCTCCAGCACGACCATCCGCGCGTGCCCGTCGTCGCCGAACAGCGCGCCGAGCGTCGCCCCGGTCGACCCCACGCTGATCTGGGCCAGCGCGCACAGCACCACCACGGCGAGCAGCCCGCCCAGTCGCACACCGGTCCGGGTCACGCGCGCCTCCGCACCAGCAGCCCGACCGCGACGGCGGCGAGCGCGGTCAACCCGCCGACCGGCAGCTCCACCGGGTGGAGCGCGGTCCGGGCGACCAGGTCGGCGACGACCACGACGAGCGCGCCGAGCGACGCCGTCACGGCGAGCGAGGGCCGACCGAGCCGGGCGGCCAGGCGGGGCGCGAAGAACCCCACCCAGGCCACCGGTCCGGCCGGCCCCACCACCACCGCGACCAGCAGCGACGCCACCCCGAGCACGGCCATCCGGACCCGTCCGGGACGCAGCCCCGCCGACATCGCCTCGTCGTCGCCCAACCGCAGCACGCGCACCCGGGGCAGCACGGCGAGCACCGCCGGCACCGCCAGCGCCAGCCCGATCGCGACCGGCCCGAGCGTGCGCCACGTGGTACCGGTCAACGAGCCGAGCAGGTAGCGCACCAGCACGCCCTGCTCCCGCGAGTCGGTCATCGCGGTGGCGGCCAGCATCACCGCCTGGCACGCCGACCCGACCGCGGCCCCGATCAGCAGCACCGCCGCCGGACCCGTCGCGCCGCGCACCGCCAGCAACGTCAGCCCGCCGCCGACGGCCGCGCCGATCAGCGCCGGGGTGAGCGGCGCGAACGGCAGCGCGATCCCGAACGCGACACTGGTCCCCACGGCCGCCGCCGCGCCGCTGGACACGCCCAGCAGTTCCGGCACGGCCAGCGGGTTGCGCAGCGACTCCTGCAACAGCAGACCGGCGGTCCCCAGGCACGCCCCGGCGACCGCGCCGAGTAACAGCCGGGGCGCGCGCAACTGCCAGACCACGACGTGCTCCAGTTCGGTGCCGGTGAACAGCACGACCGGCTGCCCGAGCATCAGCGAGCCGAGGACGGCGACCACGGCGACGGCCGCGACCAGCCTCAAGCGGGCACCTTCGCCAGCGCTTCCCCCACCACGGCGGCGAGGCTGCGCAACCCGCGCCCGGACCCCCACAGCTTGGCGTGCATCTCGAACACCCGCTGCTGCCGCACCGCCGGGATCTGCTGCCACACCGGGTTGTCGGCCAGTTGGCTGCTCAGCGTCTTGTCGTCGGAGGAGAACAGCAGCGAGTACACGAACACCACGTCGGGCTGCTTGGCCAGCAACTCCTCGACGCTGTAGTTGCTCGCGGTGTCGACGTCGGTCCCCTTGGCCGGGAACGGGTAGTCGAACAGCTGCCCGAGCAGGTGGCCCTTGAGCGAGGCCGAGGTGTCGACGCCGATCGAGTCGACGCTGCCGTACATCAGCAGCACCTTCTTCGCCGCCTGGGCGTTGCCGTGGGTGCGGGCGACGGCGTCGGCGAGCTTGCCCCGGAACGCCTCCTCCGCCGCCACGGCCCGGTCGGCGCGGCCGGTCAGCGACCCCAGCGCGCGCAGGTAGCCGACGGACTCCTCCCACGTGGCGGGGTCGGCCGTCCACAGCGGGGCGAACTTCTCGATGGCGGGCCGCAGCGCGTCGTGCACGCCGGGCAGGCCGATCACCAGGTCCGGCTTGAACCCGGCGATGGCCTCGACGTCCTCGCCGCCGAACGTGCCGGGCACGACCGGCACGGCCTTCCCGGCGTCGCCGAGCAGCGCGGGGTGGCTGATCAGCACCGGGTTGCTGGTGCCGACCGGGGTCAGGCCGAGGTCGGCGGCGAGGTCGTCGCACAGGCCGTTGAGGCAGACGATCCGCTCGGCGGGCTTGGTCAACGAGACCTGCTGCCCGTGCGGGTCGGTGACGCTCAGCGCGTTCTGCAACGGCGCGGCGGTGCGCACGACCTCGGTGGCCTTCGGGGCCTGCTCGGCGGCGGGGGCCGCCGAGCACGCGGAGAGCGCCGCGACGGCCGCGAGGACTGCCGGGACGAGGACGGCGGGGACGAGCTTGGTCATCGGGTGGCCTCCAGCCAGGACAGCAGGGTGGCGGCGTCGCGGTGGAACGCCCGGTCCGAGTCGTCGGGCACGAACTCCAGCAGCACCTCGTGGTCGCGCCCTTCCCTCTGCCCGTCCCCGGCCTGCCCGTCTCCGGCCAGTACAGCGAGCAGGGGCCGCCACAGGTCTTCGCGGGCGGCCAGCGGCAGGCGTTCGGTGTACCCGTCCGGGCCCCACGAGAACGCGTGCACGGTCGCCAGCCGGGGCAGCAGCGCGGCGACCTCGGTCAGGCACTCGGCGACGTCCGGCGACTCGCGCGGCTGCCAGTGCGCGACCAGGTCGACCTCCTCCAGCAGCCGCACGGCCGAGCCGAGTTCGTCGGTGAGCGAGTCCACGTGGTGCTCGGCGGTGACCGCGAGGCCGCGCGCGGCGGCCAGGTCGACGCAGCGGCGCAGGTCGTCGACGATCGCCGAGCGCTCGGCGGGCGCCACGTCGGCCGACGCCTTCACCCCGGCCCAGACCCGCACGCGCGGCGCGCCCAGCGCCTCGGCGGCATCCAGGACGGGCGCGAAGTCGGCCGGGTCGCTGTGGCCGGGCTTGTGGTAGGAGCCGTAGGTGCCGACGGCCAGCCCGTTCGCCCGGCACAGCCGGGCGGCGCGGGCCGCGCCGGTCAGGTCGCCGGGCGGGACGTGGACGTCGCCGCCCCACTCGACCACCCCCAACCCGGCGTCGGCGGCGAGGCAGACGACGTGGTCGACCGGTCTGTCCCGGAAGGTGACCGAAGCCAATCCTGCGGTGATCATGGGCGCCCTTCACTCGTGCGGGTGAGGGTGCCATACTTACTGAATATGAGAGTCGTTATCAAGCCCAGATCGGGCGATCACGCACCGCCATCCGGTGGACACGACGAACGCCCTCCTCCCACCGGGGAGAAGGGCGTTCGGCACGACCTCGGGGCTCAGCCCCGCTCGACCAGGTGCCCCACCACGTCCGGACCCGGGTGGGCGTGGCCCGACCCGTCCCGGCGCACGTCCACCGCCGGCAGCTCCACCGGCGACCCGTTGTCCGCCGCACCCGCCGGCCGGGGCCCGACCCACGCCAGCACCAACCCGCTCTCGCCCTTCAGGAACCGGTGCGAGCGCACCCCGCCGGTCGCCCGGCCCTTCGCCGGGTACTCCGCGAACGGCGTCACCTTCACGCTCTGCCCGGTCGACGTCACCACCATCGGCTCGCCGTGCTCGTCGTCGTCGGTGCGCACCGCGCCGAAGAACACCGCGCGCGCGTCACCGGTCAGGTTGATCCCCGCCATGCCGCCGCCCTTGAGCCCCTGCGGCCGGACCAGCGACGCGTCGTAGCGCAACAGCGACGCCTCCGACGACACGAACACCAACGTGTCCGAGGCATCGCGCAGCCAGGTCGCGCCGACCACCTCGTCGCCCTCCTTGAGGGTGATCACCTCGAACTCGTCCGACCGGACCGGCCACTCCGGCGCGCACACCTTCACCACGCCCAGCCGCGTGCCCAGCGCCAGACCCGGCGACCCGGTGTCCGACAGCGGCGCGATGCCGATCACCCGCTCGCCCTTGTCCAGGTCGACCAGCTCACTGGCCGCCATGCCGCCGCTGAGCGACACCGTCCCGCTCTGCTCCGGCAGCACCGGCAGCGGCAGCACGTCGGTCTTGAACGCCCGCCCCCGGCTGGTCACCAGCAGCACCTGGCCGCGCGCCGTCGTGTGCACGGTCGCCGCCACCGCGTCGTGCTTGACCCGGCCGTTGCGCCGCCGCGCCTCCGAAGCCTCCTCCGACTCCGCCGCCGTGCGCGCCACCAGCCCGGTCGCCGACAGCACCACCTGGCACGGGTCGTCGGCCACCTCCAGCGGCCCGGCCGGCTTCGACGCGGCCAGCACCTCCTTGAGGTCGCCGTCCAGCAACACCGTGCGCCGCTCCTGCTGGAGGTCCTTGGCCACCTTCGCCAACTCGGCGGACACGACCTTCTTCAGCTCGCGCTCGTCGTCGAGGATCTTCGACAGCTCGGCGATCTCGTCGCGCAGCCGCGCCTGCTCGGCCTCCAGCTCGATCGAGTCGTACCGGGTCAACCGGCGCAGCGGCGTGTCCAGGATGTAGGTGGCCTGCACCTCGGAGAGCTTGAACGACTTCATCAGGCCCTCCTTCGCGGCCTGGGCGTTCTCGCTGCCCCGGATCAGCTTGATCACCTTGTCGATGTCGAGCAGCGCCTTGAGCAGGCCCTCGACCAGGTGCAGCCGGTCCTCGCGCTTGCGCCGCCGGTAGCGCGTGCGGCGGGTGACCACCTCGTACCGGTGCGCCAGGAACACCTCAAGCAGCGGCTTGAGGCCCAGCGTCTGCGGCTGACCGCCCACCAGCACCAGGTTGTTGATGCCGAAGGACTGCTCCATCGGCGTCAGCCGGTACAGGTCGGCCAGCAGCGCCTGCGGGTTGACCCCCACCTTGCACTCGATGACCACCCGGATGCCGTTCTCCCGGTCGGTCAGGTCCTTGACGTCGGAGATGCCGGTCAGCCGCTTGGACTTGGTCACCTCGTCGGTGATCTTCTCGATGATCTTCTCGGGCCCGACGCCGTAGGGCAGCTCGGTGATCGTGATCGCCTGCCGCCCCCGGCTGCCCTCCAGCAGCCCGGTCTCCACCTTGGCCCGCATCCGCACCACGCCGCGCCCGGTCTCGTACGCCTTGCGCACCTCGTCCAGGCCGAGCAGCACCCCGCCGGTCGGCAGGTCGGGGCCGGGGATGAACTCCATCAGCTTGTCCAACGACGCGTCCGGGTGCGTCACCAGCCACCGCGCCGCCGCCACCACCTCGCCGAGGTTGTGCGGGATCATGTTCGTCGCCATCCCGACCGCGATCCCCGACGTCCCGTTGACCAGCAGGTTCGGGAACGACGCGGGCAGCACCGACGGCTCCCGCAACGACCCGTCATAGTTCGGCCGGAAGTCGACGGTGTCCTCGTCCAGCTCGCCCACCAGCAGCATCGCCGCCGGCGACATCCGCGCCTCGGTGTAGCGGCTCGCGGCCGGACCGTCGTCCGGGGAACCGAAGTTGCCGTGCCCGTCGACCAGCGGGGCGTTGAGCGAGAAGTCCTGGGCCAGCCGGACCATCGCGTCGTAGATCGCGGTGTCGCCGTGCGGGTGGTACTTGCCCATGCAGTTGTGCACGACCTGGCCGGCCACGACGAACGCGTGCTCGGCGGTGTCGACCTGGATGTCGAAGGTCTCCGCCGGCTCGACCGGCTCCACCGACACCACCGCGCAGCGGGTCATCGGCTCGGCCGGGTCGTCGGCGCGGGCGTTGCGGATCACCTCCACCAACTGCTCGTGCCGGGTCTTCGTCCAGCGCAGCAGCGCCGCGGCCAGCGCCGACGCGTGCCGGCCCGCGACCCACAGCCCGTCGGCCGCGCGCTCGGCCCGCAGGCCCGCGTCCGCGAGCACCGCGTACACCTGGTCACCCAGGTCGGCGAACCCGATCTCCCGGCCGTCGTGCACGTGCCCGGCGGCGTCGAACAGGCCCGCCAGGAACGGCGTCCAGCGGGCGCGCGCGGACAGCACGGACACCGGCGTGCGGGTGGTGGCGGCGGCCAGCGCGGCGTCCGGGGCGAACGTGAGCACGTGGTGGTCCACGCCGTCCTCGCCCTCGTACTTGTCGCGCGACACCGTCACGGCCCGCTCGATCGCCCAGCCGTGCGCGATGTCCAGCGGCCCGGCGTCGGTCGAGGTCAGCCGCACCCGGCCGGCCTCGACCACACCCGCCGCCGCGACCAGGCCCAGCACGTACGCCTCCACGTCGCCGCCGTCGGCGACCAGGGCCGCGTGCCGGTCCGCGCCGTAGGCCAGGGTGTGCCGGCCCGCCAGGTCGCGGGCGTCGGTCCACTCGTCCGGGCCGGTGCGGAAGCGCTGGCCGGGCGTCACCCGGGAGGTGTCGCCGTTCGCCCAGGTCACCCGGACCAGCTCGGACACCGGGTTCCGGTACGCCTCGACCACCTCGACCGGGCGGCCCGCGCCGTCGAGCACCCGGTCGCCGACCTCGATCTCCTCGATCGGGCGCAGGCCCTCCGGCGTGGACACCAGCGCGCCGCGCACGAAGCAGTCGCCGACCACGCGGGAGGACTTGACGTACGGGCTGTTCGGCCGGTGGCCCTGCTCGTTCATCGAGAACAGGATCCGGCGGTGCACCGGCTTGAGGCCGTCCCGCGCGTCCGGCAGCGCCCGCGAGTGGATCACCGAGTACGCGTACTCCAGGTAGGAGTCCTCGATCTCGGTGGTCAGCGAGTTGTCGAACACCTGCGCGCCCGCGCGGTCGAAGGCGGACGGGTCGACCCTGGTGGTGGGGGTCTTGCGGCGTGCCACTGGAGTTTCTCCTGCGTTCAGACGTCGATCGCGGACTGGTCGACCCGGGCGGCCGACTCGACGAGCCACGCCCGGCGCGGCTCCACCTTCTCGCCCATCAGCAGCTCCAACGCGGCTTCCGCGGCCTCCGCGTCGTGCATGGTGATGCGCCGGACGGAACGGGTCGCCGGGTTCATCGTGGTCTCCCACAGCTCCTCGGCGTCCATCTCGCCCAACCCCTTGAACCGGGGCACCGGCTTGACGATCGCCTTGCCCGCCTTCTCCAGCCGGGCGACGGTCTGCTCCATCTCCCGCTGGGTGAAGGTGAAGTGGGTCTCCGGGTTGCGCCCCCTGGTGACCACCTTGTGCAACGGCGGCATCGCCGCGTAGAGCCGGCCGTCCTCGATCACCGGCCGCATGTACTTGGCGAACAACGTGATCAGCAGGGTCCGGATGTGCGACCCGTCGACGTCCGCGTCGGCCATCAGGATCACCCGGCCGTAACGCATGGTGGTCAGGTCGAACGTCCGGCCGGTGCCCGCGCCGAGCACCTGCACGATGGACGCGATCTCCGCGTTGCGCAGGGTGTCGGCGAGGCTGGCCTTCTGCACGTTGAGGATCTTGCCGCGCAGCGGCAGCAGCGCCTGGTACTCCGAGACCCGCGCCATTCGCGCCGAGCCGAGGGCGCTGTCGCCCTCCACGAGGAACAGCTCGCTGCGGGCCACGCCCGTGGTGCGGCAGTCGACGAGTTTCGGCGGCATGGCCGCGCCTTCGAGGGCGGTCTTGCGGCGGGCCGCGTCCTTCTGCTGCTTCTGGGTCAGCCGGACGCGGGAGGCGTCCACGACCTTCTGCAGGACGATCTTCGCCTCGGACTTGCTGCGGCGGTCCTCGGTCCACGCCTTGATGTGCTTCTCGACCACCGCGAGCGCGACCTTGGTGATGCCGGCCGTGGACAGCTCGTCCTTGGTCTGGGAGGTGAACTGCGGTTCCGGGATCCGGACGTGCACCACCGCGGTCATGCCCTCCAGCACGTCCTCCAGGGTGGGCGGGTCCTCCTTGGGCTTGAGCAGGCCGCGGGTCTTGGCGATGGCCTCCTGCACGGCCTTGAGCACGGCCCGTTCGAAGCCGCGGCGGTGGGTGCCGCCGTGCACGTTGCGGATCGTGTTGGTGAAGCACTCCACGGTGCGCTCGTAGCCGGTGCCCCAGCGCAGCGCGATCTCGACCTCGGCCTGGCGCTCGACCTTGGAGCGCATCACGCCGTTCTCGTCGGCCGCGTTCTCGTGGTAGACGCCGGTGCCGTTGATCAGCAGCGTGCCGGACACCGGCTTGTCGCTGGCCGGGGCGAGGAAGTCGACCATGTCCGACAGGCCGCCGGGGTAGTGGAACGTCTCGTCGGCGATCGCGCCCTCGGTGGCGTCGCGCAGCACGTAGGTCACGCCGGGCACCAGGAACGCGGTGTTGCGCAGCTTGGCGCGGACCACCTCGACGTCGAGCTTGGCGCCGTTCTCGAAGTAGCGGGCGTCGTACCAGTAGCGGGTGGAGGTGCCGGTGCGCTTGGTGCGGCCGGTGACGCGCAGCCCGGACTCGCGGGTGAACGCGGCCTTCGGGCCGGGGCCGTCGAAGGTGCCGGGCACGCCGTGCGCGAACGACATCTCGTGCTTCTTGCCCTCGCGCATCACCGTCACGTCGTAGCGGTGCGAGAGCGCGTTGACCGCGGACGCGCCGACACCGTGCAGACCGCCGGAGGTCTTGTAGCCGGAGCCGCCGAACTTGCCGCCCGCGTGCAGCCGGGTCAGCACGAGTTCGACGCCGGAGAGCCCGGACTTGGCGTGCGTGCCGGTCGGGATGCCGCGGCCGTCGTCGTCCACCTGGACGCTGCCGTCGGCGTGCAGGGTGACCACGATCTTGGTGGCGTGCCCGGCCACGCCCTCGTCGGTCGAGTTGTCCACCACCTCGCTGAACAGGTGGTTGATCCCCCGGCTGTCGGTGGAGCCGATGTACATGCCGGGGCGCTTGCGAACCGCTTCCAGACCTTCCAGGTGCGTCAGGTCGTCGGCCCCGTAAAGGATCTCAGCGGTCACCGGGTCGTTCTCCCCAGGTCTTGGCGTGCGTCGAGCGGTTCACGGTAGAGCAGGGTAACTTCCGGGTCCGACAATTCGCCGACCAGACGACGGAGAATCGCATCGTGGGACTGGTGCGGACCTGGTTTCGCGCAGCCGTGCTCGGCGGCGCGCCCTCGACCGTACACGCGCTGTTGACCGGCCGTGACGCGTTGGCGGCGACCAGGGCCGCCGGCACCCTCCTTGGCGCGCCCGGAGTGGTTCGGGGTGTTCTGGCCCACGTGGGCGTGTCGGCGGTCTGGACCGGTGTCCTGGCGGCCGTCGACCGGCACCGGCCGCTGGGCGCGGTGGGCGGCGCGGCGGCGGGTGCGGCGATCGCGGTGCTGGACCTGGCGGTGGTCGGGCGGTGGTTCCCGGCGGTGCGCGCGTTGCCGCGCGGGCCGCAGTGGGCCGACCACGTGGCGTTCGGTTGGCTCGTCGGGACTTCGCTGCGGGCGGGTCGCCGGGCCTGATCGTCCACTGTGGACAAGACCGGTGGGCGCGGTGGTCCGGTCGGGGGCGGCGGCGGACTCCGGACGGTCGCTTTAGGAGCAACGGGCGGGCTCGGGGGCGTGGCGGCGGGTCGCGGGCCGGTGCGTCCGGGGAACCGCGGGCCGGTGCGTCCGGGGAGCGCCGGGCCGGGCCGGCCGGGCAGCCGTCCGGCGCGGGGGGCGGCGGGCGCCTCGGGGTGGCGGCGGACACACGGGGCGGGCGTAACCCGAGGTCGGGTTGTTCGTGCCTGGCCGTACCCACCCCTGTTCCGCGTAGAGTGCGGGCGTTCCGCGCAGTCTGCATGGAGGTGATCGGGCGCCGTGATATTCCGACGTGCCGCAGCCGTGCCGAAGGAGCCTGTGGTGGCAGCTCCACCACCCGAACCGCCCCCGGTCGAGCGGGAACCCGCGCCCGCCCCGGCGCAGTTCTCGGCCTCCTTCGCCGGGGCCGCCCTGGTCGTGGGGCCGCCGGCCGGACCGGGTTCGGCGGCCGGCAACCTGGCCCGGAGCCTGCCGGTGGACCGCGGGCGCACGGTGGTCGTGGTGGACTTCCCGCCCGGTGACGAGTCGGCGTTCTGGCCGGCCGTGGCGGCGGCGCTCCAGGGGCGCGGGCCGGTCCGGTTGATGACCTCGCACGCGGGCACCATGCGGCCGACCGCGCCCGCGCAGTGGCTGGCCGAGCAGCTGGGCGTGGAGGTGGTCGCGGCCGACGGCGCGGTGACCACCGTGCCCGGCGCGGCGTTCGTGGTGGGCACCGGCGGGTACGGCTGCTGGCTGCGGTTCGTGCCCGGCGGGTCGCCGATGCCGATGGGCCGCCGGTTCCCGGTGCCGCACTGGGAGGCGGTGGACCCCAACTCGCCGTGGCCGACCGGCGACGTGGGCGTGTCCGAGCCGATCCCGGCGGGGCTGTGGCTGCGCGCGCAGCGGGTGCCGTTCGACCCGGCCGCGCCGGACGCCCGGCCGATCGTGGGGCTGCCGTGCCGGGACACCGCGCTGACCGTCGTGGTCGGCGGTCCGGGGCAGCCGCCGATCCCGACCGACGAGGTGTGCCGGCTGCTGGGCGGCCTGTCGTCGGCGGCCCGGTCGCGGGTGCGGCTGGTCTGGTACGGCGGCGAGCACCAGGCGCAGGCGGTGGCCGACCAGGTGGGCGAGCCGATCGCCCTCTACACCGGGCTGCCGGTGGGTTCGCTGCGCAACGGCGCGGCGGTCGTGGCGGTCAACCCGCGCGGCCAGCAGACGTGGCGGCCTTACGTGACCGAGGTGGCGTACACGCCGGGCGGCGGGCCGGTGGTGTCCGGCTACCGGGTGCCGGTGCCGGGCCTGGTGGAGCGCGGGCCCGGGGTGTTCGACCTGGGCGGCGGGGTGGTGCTGGAGGTCGTGCCGTCCGGTCTGTGGGTGCGCGACGCGGAGGACAACGGCCCGGAGGTCCGGGCGCTGCCGGTGGACCCGGAGTGGGCCCGGCTGACCGTGGGCACGCCCGGCAAGACCACCGCGGGCGCGGTGGCCGTGGCGGGCGCGTCGCTGGTGGAACGCCTGGAGCCGGAGGTGCGCCGGCTGCTCAAGGTGGTGTTCTGCGACCCGACGCCGCTGCCCCGGCCGCCGGTGGCCGAGGACGAGACCGCGCCCGCGACCACCACCGCCGACGGCGACCCGGTGCCGATAAGCCTCGACGGCCCGCTGCCGCCCGCGCCCGCCCCGGTGTGGGGCGAACTCGCGGGCGAGGAGGTCGTGCCGCCGGAGCACCGCAGCACCGAGCCGGAGCGCGACGCGCTGCGCCGGATGCTCGGCGAGCGCTACGGCGAGCACGCGGCGGTGGCGTGCCGGCACATCGAGGAGCGCCCCGAGGACCCGGAGGCGTTCGAGGCGGTGGTGACCGACCTGGCCGCGGTGTCGGCGTGCCTCCAGCAGGACGAGGAGGTCATGGTCGAAGCGCTGCGCTCGGGCCGGCTGGGCAGGCTGTGGCCGTACGCGGCCGGGGTCGTGTCCGGGCTGCGCCGGCTGCCGGTGCACCAGGGCGTGACGGTGTGCTGGGGCGAGGGGGGCGCGTTCCGCACCGGCGACCTGCTGGTGGAGCACGGGCTGCTGAGCACGGTGTCCGGGCCGACGGTGCCGGTGGACGGGCGGGTCGAGTTCCTGGTGTGGTCGGTGACCGGGCGTCAGGTGAACGTGGTCGACTCGTTCGGCAGCCTGGTGCAGGAGCGGGTGGTGTTCCCGCCGGGCACCGCGTTCAAGGTGCTGGCGGTGGTCGAGGCGGAGGAGTCCGCGCCGATGCAGGTGATGATCCAGGAGGTCGTCGGCCGCCACCACGAACTGCCGCCGGGCGTGCTGGGCACCCTCGAACGGGCCGCCGTCGCCCTGCGCAACGCGGCCCGCGCCAACGCCTGACCCGCGACGGCGCGGCCGGGTCAGGCGAGGGCCTCGGCGACGACGGGCGCGGTCGGGTCGATCCGCCACGACAGCCGGTAGGAGTCGCGCGCCTCGCCCGGCCGGCCGAGCCGGGACAGCACCCAGCCCCGGTAGAACGCGGCCCGCGCGGCGGGCAGCCCGCCCAGCGCGACCCCGGCGGTGAACGCGTGCACGGCCTCGTCCGGGCGGTCGGCGGCCAGCAGCGCGTCGCCGCGGATCGCCCACGTGCGGGAGTCCTCGGGGCTCAGCGCCACCAGCTCCCCCGTCGCGTCCACGGCCCGCGCGGGGTGGCCGGTCCTCAGGTGGGTCCGGGCGATGGTCTCGTGCAGCGGGTAGGCGTAGTCGTCCCACGCGAGGTGGTCGAGCGCGGTGTCCGGGCGGGCCGACCGCTGGCTGTCCAGCGCCCGGTCGAGCAGGTCCCAGGTGCCGGCGACGTCGCCGCGCAGGAACGGCACGAACGCCAGCGCCCGGTAGTGCGCCTGCCGCGGCAGCGGCTCGTCCGGCGCGGTCGCCTCGACGATCGCGGCGGCCTCGCGCAGCGCGGCCGTGTCCACGCCCCGGCGACCGTTGCGGACCAGCACGAACAGCGCCAGCGCGTGCCGCTCGTCGGTGGGCAGCGCGGATCGCGCGCCGGCCAGCGCCAGCGCCTCCACCTCGGCCGACGACGGCCGTGACCAGAACAGCACGGCCAGCTGCTTGACCGCGCGCCCGGCCGTGAACCCGGCGAACCCGGTCATGCCGAGCACGTCCGCGGCGTGCCGCTGGTAGCCCAGCCGCAGCAGCAGGTCCGCCGCCACGACCGGGTCGTGCCCGGCGCGCACCCGGTCCAGCACCCGCCACCACAGCGGCGCGGCCAGGTCGGCCGGGAACGCCGCCATGTCGGGCCCGAGCGCGTCGAGCCGCCCGCGACTGGCCGCCGCGAACACCCTGGTGGCCGGGTAAGGGTTGGTGTTGAAGCGGGGCAGCAGGTCGCCCGTGCCGTCCGCGTAGTGCCGGGCGACGGCGTGGGTGACGTCGGCGAGCCGCGACGACCCGGGGCCGGGATCGCGCAACCCCAACCAGACCGGGCAGCGCACCGGCACGCCCGCCGTCGCCAGCGCGGCCAGCCGCCGGGCCAGCCCCCGGGGTCCGGGATCGGGTTCGTACCGCGGCACGGCGAGCACGGCCCCTCCTCCTGCGAACTGCGATCCGGAACGCGCGACCCGCGGCTATTCTGGCGCTCCCGGTCGACGGCGGTAATCGCCCGGCCTCAGCCACCGGACGGACGAGCACCTGGCTCCCGTTGGTGGTGACCAGGGAACACCGGTACTTCGCGGAACCGTCCACCGACAGCCTCCGCTACCCGACCACCCCGCTCGTGCTCCGCCAGACGTTCACCTCGCTCACGCCCGCCGCCGAGAGGCCGGCAGAACCGCTGACCGCGGACTCCGAGTTGCCCGGTCCGGCCGCCGAGTCCGGCTACCGGACCCACCCACCGGCGGACGCCTCGTTCGACGAGGCGCGGGACCACTCCGACCTCGCGCCCCTGCCGGCGCTCCGACGAACCTGACGAGCCGTACCCGTGACGGTCACCCCAGCATGACCGAGTCCAGGCCCCAGTCGAGGATGAGTTCCCGGTCGCCGGCCACGTCCAACGCCACGTCCACGATGCCCAGCGGGTTCCCGCCGGACAGGGTCAGCTCCTTGCGGTCGTCGGCCCACGCGGAGCGGTTGACCGAGATCTCGAACCCGGCCAGCTCCCGTCGCTGCTCCCCCGACAGCGAGTCGGACAGCGCGCCGACCGCCCGTTCGCAGGTGTCGGCCTTCCGCTCGGCCATGAGCTTGATCCGCGCCGGTTCGGCGAGCAGCGCGCACGCCTGCGCCGGCTTCCCCGCGCCGATCGCCCGGAAGTACGCCTGCACGGTCGCCCCCTCCGAGGCCAGGTAGCTCATGCACCCCTTGGCCAGGAAGAAGATCCCGCCGACCGGGACCGCCAGCAGGACGACGCCCACCGCGATCCGCCGCAACACCATGGCCGGTCGTGCCACGCCGCGCTCCTGTCGCCCTCGACGCGGGCCCACCGCACCGGTTCAGCGTTGCCGGACAGCGCGAATCCTAGATCCACGCCGCCCGGCCGCCCGGCACCGCCTCACACGTTGCGCCGGTACTGCCCGCCCACCTCGAAGAACGCTTCGGTCACCTGGCCCAGCGTGCACACCCGGGCCGCGTCCATCAGCACCGCGAACACGTTCTCCCCGGTCTGCGCGGCCTCCTTGAGCCGGCGCAGCGCGGGCTCGGCCTGCTCGGCGTGCGCGGCGGCGAACGCCCGCGTCCGGTCGACCTGCGAGCGCTTCTCGTCCTCGGTCGCCCGCGCCAGCTCGATCGTCACGTGCTCGCGCTCGCCGTTGTCCGGCAGGAACGTGTTCACGCCGATCAGCGGCAGCGAACCGTCGTGCTTGCGCTGCTCGTAGAGCATCGACTCGTCCTGGATCCGGCCGCGCTGGTAGCCGGTCTCCATCGCGCCCAGCACGCCGCCGCGCTCGGAGAGCCGGTCGAACTCCAGCAGCACGGCCTCCTCGACCAGGTCGGTCAGCTCGTCGATGACGAACGAACCCTGCAACGGGTTCTCGTTGGCCGACAGGCCCCACTCCTTGTTGATGATGAGCTGGATGGCCATCGCCCGCCGCACCGACGACTCGGTCGGCGTCGTGATCGCCTCGTCGTAGGCGTTGGTGTGCAGGGAGTTGCAGTTGTCGTACAGCGCGCACAACGCCTGGAGCGTGGTGCGGATGTCGTTGAAGTCCATCTCCTGCGCGTGCAGCGAACGGCCCGAGGTCTGCACGTGGTACTTGAACTTCTGCGAGCGGTCGTTCGCGCCGTAGCGCTCCCGCATCGCCACCGCCCAGATCCGCCGCGCCACCCGGCCGATCACGCTGTACTCGGCGTCCATCCCGTTGGAGAAGAAGAACGACAGGTTGGGCGCGAAGTCGTCCACGGCCATGCCCCGCGCCAGGTACGACTCGACGTAGGTGAACCCGTTGGCCAGGGTGAAGGCGAGCTGGCTGATGGGGTTCGCGCCGGCCTCGGCGATGTGGTAGCCGGAGATCGACACCGAGTAGAAGTTGCGGACCTTCTGCTGGATGAACCACTCCTGGATGTCGGCCATCATCCGCAGCGAGAACTCGGTGGAGAAGATGCAGGTGTTCTGGCCCTGGTCCTCCTTGAGGATGTCGGCCTGCACCGTGCCGCGCACGTTCGCCAGCGCCCACGCCTTGAGCTGCGCCTGCTCCTCCGCCGTGGGCTCGCGGCCCTCGGCCGCGCGGAACGCGTCGACCCGCTGGTCGACCACGGTGTTGAGGAAGAACGCCAGGATGGTCGGCGCGGGACCGTTGATGGTCATCGACACCGACGTGGTGGGCGCGGTCAGCTCGAAGCCGTCGTAGAGCGCCTTCATGTCGTCCAGGGTCGCGATGGACACCCCGGACGTGCCGATCTTGCCGTAGACGTCCGGCGGGGTCTCGGGGTCGCGGCCGTAGAGGGTCACCGAGTCGAACGCGGTGGACAGCCGGGTCGCCTCCGAACCCTTGGACAGGTACTTGAACCGCCGGTTGGTGCGGAACGCGTCACCCTCGCCGGCGAACATCCGGGCCGGGTCCTCGCCGTCGCGCTTGAACGGGAACACCCCCGCCGTGTACGGGAAGTACCCCGGCAGGTTCTCCTTGCGCAGGAACCGCAGCAGCGTGCCGTCGTCGTCGTGGCGCGGCAGCGCCACCCGGCGGACCTTGTTGCCGGACAACGTCTCCCGGGTCAGCTGGGTGTGGATCTCCTTGTCCCGCACCCGGACCACGAGTTCGTCGCCGCTGTAGTCCTCGACCACCTTCGGCCACGCCTCCAGCAGCTCCGCGGACACCCCGTCCACGTGCTTCTCGGCCTTGGCCAGCAGGTCCGAGATCGGCCCGGTGTCGTGCCCGGCGGCGGCCAGCTCCTCGCGCGCGGCCCGCAGGTGCGCGGCCCGGCGCACCGCGTCCACGTGCGTCTCGGTCGCCCGGTGGTAGCCGCGCACGGTCTCCGCGATCTCCGCCAGGTACCGCGCCTTGGACGCCGGCACGACCGTCGAGGCGGCCGTGGAGACCTTGCCGGACACCGGCAGCAGCGCCCCCGGCGACACCTCCAGCCCGCGTTGCACGAGTTCGTCGCGCAGGTGCTGGTAGAGCGCCGTCACGCCGTCGTCGTTGAACGTCGCCGCGGACGTGCCGTAGACCGGCATCTGCTCCCACGACACGCCGAACGCCTCGCGGTTGCGCACCAGCTGGCGGGCCACGTCCCGGCGCGCGTCCTCCGCGCCCCGCCGCTCGAACTTGTTGATCGCCACCGCGTCGGCGAAGTCGAGCATGTCGATCTTCTCCAGCTGCGACGCGGCGCCGAACTCCGGCGTCATCACGTACAGCGAGTGGTCCACGAACGGCACGATCGCCGCGTCGCCCTGGCCGATGCCGGGCGTCTCCACCACCACGAGGTCGAACCCGGCGGCCTTGCACGCCAGGATCGCGTCGGACAAGCCGTCGGGCACCTCGCTGCCCGCGCGCCGGGTGGCCAGCGACCGGAAGAACACCCGGTCGCCCTCCAGGCAGTTCATCCGGATGCGGTCGCCCAGCAGCGCGCCGCCGCCGCGCCGCCGGGTCGGGTCGATGGCCAGCACCGCGATCCGGAGCTTGTCCTCCTGGTCCAGCCGGAAGCGGCGGACCAGCTCGTCGGTCAGCGACGACTTGCCCGAACCGCCGGTGCCGGTGATGCCCAGCACGGGCACCGGCCGGGCGGCCTGCTCCAGCCGGGTCTTGAGCGCCTCGGGCAGTCGCCCGGCCTCGATCAGCGTGATGGCCCGCGCGAGCACGTCGTCCGAGCCGGTGAACAGGCCGTCCCACGAGGTCGGGGCGTCGGCGGCCAGGTCGTGGTCGCACGACTCGATCATCGAGTTGATCATCCGGGCGAGGCCGAGCTGCTGGCCGTCGGCCGGCGAGAAGATCCGCGCCACGCCGCGCGAGTGCAGCAGCTCGATCTCCTCGGGCACGATCACGCCGCCACCGCCGCCGAACACCTTGATGTGCTCCGCGCCGCGCTCGGCGAGCAGTTCGACCAGGTAGCTGAAGTACTCGACGTGCCCGCCCTGGTAGGCGCTGATCGCGATGCCCTGGACGTCCTCCTGCACGGCTGCGGCGACGACCTCGCGCACCGAGCGGTTGTGACCCAGGTGGATGACCTCCGCGCCCTGGGCCTGGAGGATGCGGCGCATGATGTTGATCGCCGCGTCGTGGCCGTCGAACAGGCTGGCCGCCGTGACGAAGCGGACCGGGTGCGCGGGGGTGTGCAACGGGGCAGCGGCAGACACGACGGCTCCTTCGGCATCGCGGAACTGCACCCAGATTACTAGGACATCCATCTATCGGAAGTACAAGTGTCGTGTGGGCCGGCTCACCGCGCGCCGACCGCACCCGACGGCGCAGGCCGGAAAGCTCCGGCGGGGAAGCCAAGCAGACCGCGCGGACCGGGGCTCAGGCGGGGACCAGCAACTCCACCAGCGCCCGGGAACGCCGCGCCGGACCGGCCACCCCCGCCGCCTGGACCGTCGCGTACACACCCTCCATGACCAGCGCGAGCCCGGCGCCCAGCGCCTCCGGGTCGCCGACCTCGCGGGTCTGGGCCAGCTCCCGCGCCAACCGGGTGAACTGGCCGTGCACCCACGCCTTGGTCGCGACCGCGTTGCGGTGCGCGGGCAGCCCCGGGTCGGGGAACTCGGCTAGCGCCATCAGGAACGGGCACCCGCGCGACCGCTCCGGCTGCACCTGCGCGGTCAGCTCGTCGAACACCGCCAGGATCCGCTCCCGCACGTCGCGCCCGTCGTCGGCCGCCGCCCGCAGGAACCACGACCGGTGGTGCCCGTCGGCCCGCTCCAGGTAGGCCGCCACCAGGTCGTCCTTGGAGGCGAACAGCCGGTAGAGCGTGGTCGGCGCGATCTCGGCCTCGGCCGCGATCCGGTCCACCCCCACCGCGCGGATGCCGTTCCAGTAGAAGAGGTCGTGCGCGACCGCGAGCACGTGCTCACGGGTCTGCGCGGCGGGTCGGCGCACGGTCGGCATCCTGGGCTCCTTCGCACTCCGGTCCGCCTCGGGACCTTTCCCCAACTTAACACCGGCCGGTGGATCTCCGCGGGCACGTTAGGGACCGTTCCCGGTATTCCCCGCCACGACGCTCCGCAACCCCGCACATCGTTGTAGGCCAACAGAAGTACTCGCCCGCCGACCCCGCGATCCCCGGGCCGCGACCACGCCCCGGCACCCGCCGCCGGGCGCGCGGCCGACACCCCGTCCACCCCGGACGGTCGACCTCCGCGCGACACGCCAACGCGGAAACCGGAGGCAGTCCCGCACGTGCTCCGTCCGTTGTGGAACGATTACCCTCCGCGCTGGTCGATCCGGGGCCGGCGAATTCCGGCAAGCGTTGATCCGGTTGCCAACCCTGGCCGTTCCCCTGTTCGCAGGCGCGTGTAGCTTTCGCTTGAAAGGGGTACGTGACCGCCCATGAGCAGCACACCGATCTACGACGAGCTGGCCGCCATCCTGCTCGCCGACCAACCGGTGAAGACCGAGGCCAAGCCCGTGGCGGCGGAGCCCGTCGAGGAGCCGGCCAAGCAGCCTGCCCGCACCGGCGGCCGGAGGCGGAAGCCCGAGCCGGACGCGTGACCGCCCGCCGCACGGCCGGCCGAGTGCGCGAGAACGCTGATCTTTAGTCCACACTGAAGGAATAATGATCAGTGAGAGTCGAACATCTGTTCGACCTCGGTTAGGCTCGGCCCCATGCAGGTGTCGCTGTTCGACGGCGGCGCGGAGCCCCTCGGCCTGCGCCCGCTGACCGGTGTCCGCCGCACCGCGCTGGACGCCGGCGCGTGGATCGACGTGCTGCCCGGCTGGCTGACCGGCGCGGACGAGCTGTTCCAGCGGCTCGCGGCGGACGTCCCGTGGCGCGGCGAGCGGCGGCAGATGTACGAGCGCGTGGTCGACGTCCCCCGCCTGCTGCGCTTCTACGGCGAAGGCGCGCCGCTGCCCCATCCGGTGCTGGTCGACGCCCGCGACGCGCTGAGCGACTGGTACGCGGAGGAACTCGGCGAACCGTTCCGCACGGCCGGCCTCTGCTACTACCGCGACGGCCGGGACAGCGTCGCCTGGCACGGCGACACGATCGGCCGCGGCAGCACCGAGGACACCATGGTGGCGATCGTGTCGGTGGGCGCGCCCCGCGCTCTCGTGCTGCGGCCGCGCGGCGGCGGCGCTACCGTCCGTTATGCCCTCGGACACGGAGACCTGGTCGTCATGGGCGGCGCGTGCCAGCGGACCTGGGAGCACGCCGTGCCCAAGACGTCGCGTCCGGCGGGTCCGCGGATCAGCGTCCAGTTCCGACCGCGCGGGGTGCGCTGACAGCGTCCGGTAACACTGTGTCGAATCGCGTTTCGCCTTTTCGGCGCAGGCGCTTCACCATTCGGCCGGTAGGCAGTGCGCTGATCACCGCCCTACTGTTCCACCCCACGTCGCCCAGGTCCGACACCTCCGGCCACCCACGTTCCAGGGGAGAGCATGAGCATTCCGACCGAACCCATCGGCAGTATTCCCCGTCCTCGGGAATTGATTCAGGGCCAGCACGACTTCGCCGCCGGGAACATCGACGCCGACGCCTTACAGGCCCTCACCGACGAGGCCGTGGCGGACACCGTCCGCCGGTTCGAGGCGACCGGGTCGCCGGTGCTCACCGACGGTGAGCAGGCGAAGTCCAGCTTCCTCACCTACCCGGTCTCCGGCATCGGCGACCTCGCGCCGGACGGCCTGGTGGTGCCGTTCTCCGACGGCCACACCCGGCAGCTGCCCCGGCTCACCAGCGGCCCGTTCCGGTACGCCGCGCACGCCGCGGACCACCTGCGCGCGGCGCGGGCGCACACCTCGACGGCGGTGAAGCAGGCGGTGATCGCGCCGTCCGCGCTGAGCCTGCTCTACCCGCAGGACGGCATCGACGGCTACTCCCGCGAGCAGTTCCTGGCCGACCTGCTCGACGAGGCCGAGGCCGACATCCGGACCTGCCTGGACGGCGGCGCGCACAGCGTGCAGCTCGACTTCACCGAGGCCCGGCTGTCGCTCAAGCTCGACCCCTCCAAGGGCGTGCTGCACGACCTGATCGCGGTGAACAACCAGGTGCTGGACCGGTTCTCGGAGCAGGAGCGGGCCCGGATCGGCGTGCACACCTGCCCCGGCGGCGACTGGGACTCCACGCACAGCGCCGACGTGGACTACGCCGACCTCCTGCCCGACCTGTTCACGCTGCACGCCGGCGCGTTCTACGTGCAGCTGGCCAGCGAACCCGACCGGCGTCGGGTGCTGAGCGTGATCCGGGACGCGCTGCCCGAGGGCCGGCGGCTGTTCGTCGGCGTGGTCGACCCGATCGACCCGCGCGTGGAGACCCCGGAGGAGGTCCGCGACCGGGTGCTGGAAGCCGCCGAGTTCGTCCCGGCGGAGTTGCTGGGCACCTGCGACGACTGCGGGTTCTCGCCGTTCGCCGACGACACCTCCACCTCCCGCGACACCGCGTTCGCCAAGATCTCCGCGCGGGTCGAGGGCACGAAGCTGGCCGAGAAGGTGCTGGGCCGCTAGCCGGCGCCGGCGGACCGGGCGGGGACGTCCCGCCCGGTCAGCGGATGGCGATCCCGTCCGCCGCCACCGGTTCGGCGCAGCGGTCGCAGACCACCCGCGGCGCGAGTACGCCGCCGCACCCGGCGTGCTCGGCCACCCTGGGCGGCCCGTCCGGACCGGCCAGGTGCCGGTCGCCCCAGTCCATCAGGGCCAGGACCGCGGTGGACAGCTCCCGCCCCGGGCCGGTCAGCCGGTACTCGTGGCGCGGCGGGCGGTCCTGGTAGCGGACCCGCTCCAGCACGCCGTGCGCCACCAGGCCGCCGAGCCGGTCGCTGAGCACGTTGCGGGCGATCGGCAGGCCGGCCAGGAAGCCGTCGAACCGGGTCACCCCCAGCAGCGCGTCGCGCACGATCAGCAGCGTCCACCGCTCCCCGACCACTTCGAGCGTGCGGGCAATCGAGCAGATCTGGCCCTCGTACGTGCGTCCGAGCATCCGCCCATGGTAACTACAGGTTGCGTGAAGAAACCCACTCGCCACGGCCGTTCGCCGGCGAACGCAACCGGGAGTACCCATGGGCATCGTCCGCACCGCGCTGCGCGGGTCCCTCAAGTGGATCCGGCACGTCACCCCCGTCCGGCCCGCCGCCGCGCGGGCACCCGTCGCCGCCGTCTACGCCGGGGTGGAGGCCGATTTCGGGCTGCTCGCCTCGCCCATCGCGTTGCACTCCCCCTCGCCGACCGCGCTCGCGGCGAGCTGGGTGCTCGTGCGCGAGACGCTGATCGCGTCCGGCTCCGCGCCTCGGGCCGTCAAGGAGGCGGTGGCCGCCGCCGTCTCCCGGCAGAACAGCTGCCCCTACTGCGCCACCATCCACACCGCGACCCTGGGCCGGCTGTCCGGCGAGTCGTTCGCCACCGTCGAGGCGTGGGCGCGGCGGTCCGAGCCCACCCCGCCGCTGCCCCCGGCGCAGACCCCCGAACTGCTCGGCGTGGTCGTCGCCTTCCACTACCTCAACCGGGTGGTGAACGTGTTCCTGGACGATTCGCCGCTGCCGGCCGGCACGCCCGCGTTCGCCGAACGGCTGCTCGGCCGGTTCATGGCCGCCGGCGCGCGGCGCGCGTACCAGCCCGGCACGTCGCTGGACCTGCTGCCGGCGTCGCCGCTGCCACCGGACCTGTCCTGGGCCGCCGACGCCCCGGTGGTCGCGGACGCGCTCGGCCGCGCCTCGGCGGCGTTCGAGGCGGGCGGCGCGCGGGTGCTGTCCGACGCGGCGCGGGACCTGGTCGCGGCACGGGTCGCCGCGTGGGACGGCACGCCGACCGGCCTCGGGCGGGACCGGGCGCACGACGCGGTGGCCGGGCTGCCCGCCGAGGACCGGCCCGGCGCGACGCTCGCCCTGCTCGTCGCGTTCGCCTCCCACCAGGTGGACGACGCGGCGGTGGCGGCGTTCGGGGGCGACGACGCGGCCCTGGTGGAGCTGGCGGGGTGGGCGGCGTTCACCGCCGCGCGGCGGATGGCCGCCCTCACCTCGCGGACCACCGGGGTCTGAGGTGCGCGCCCGGTTGACGTCCGTCCGGTGTGGACCTTCCCGGAACCCGCCCCCTCGCGGGGCGTGCGCTCGGCGGCCGTGACAGGCTTCGGCGTGCGCGGTGCGGCGTTCGGGGCCGCGTTCCCCGGCGCGGTGCCGGCCGCCCGGCCGCGCACACCGGTTCCGGCGCGTCCCGCAAACCGCGCGGATGAGCCGGGCAGGCCCATCCGCGCGGCCTCGGCGGCGGTCCCACCGGAGCGCCGCCTCGCGCTCCCCCCTCGGGGCTGGGGGTCCTGACGAGAGGGGAGAACGTCGTGGGGGTGCCGCGCACCCCGGTGTGCCGCAAGGTACTAGCGGGAAGTCCTTGCCAGCAACCGAAAGATAAGAAATCCATACTTCCGCTGGTAGGGTGACCGCATGGCGACCAAGCGCAAGTACCACGACCGTTGCGCGGTGGCACACTCCCTCGACCTGGTCGGCGAGCGGTGGGCGTTGCTGGTCGTGCGCGAGTTGCTGTTCGGCCCCAAGCGGTTCACCGACCTGCGCACCGGGCTGCCGGGCGCGAGCCCCAACGTGCTGGCCCAGCGGCTGCGCGAACTGGAGGAGTCGGGCGTGCTGTGCCGCCGCACGCTCGCGCCGCCGTCCTCCGCCCGGGTCTACGAGTTGACGTCCTGGGGTTACGGGCTGGAGCCCGCGATCATGGCGCTGGGCCGGTGGGCCGCGCGGTCGCCGAACCTCCCCGAGGACGAGCACATGGGGGCCGACTCGGTGATGCTGGCGATGAAAACCCTGTACCGCCCGGAAACGGCCCCCGAATTCGCGGCCGAATTGGCCGTGCGCCTCGACCACGACCGGTTCCACGTCCGGTTCGCGGACGGCCTGCGCATCCGGCGCGGCGAGCCCGAGCGGCCGGACGCCGTGCTGTCCACCAGCCCGCGCACCCTCACCGAACTGCTGTGGAACGACCGCGCGCTGGCCGACGCGGAAGCAGCGGCCGAGGTGGCGGTCACCGGCGACCGGACGAGCGTGGAGCGGTTCCTCCGGCTGTTCCCGCCGCCCGCGACGCGGTGACGGTGCCCGCGCGGCTTGTCGTTTCGTGCGCAGTCCCGCAGAAGCGCCCTGGCCACGGTCGAATTCAGCCGTAACGCCGTTATGCTCAGATCCGGTAATCCGCACCCGACGGACACGCGGGAGGATCTGTGGCACACACCGGAGTCCGATCAAGCGCCGTGGGCGGTACGCCCGGCGTGTTGGAAGCGCTGAACACCCGCCGGCACAAAGCGGCGCTGTACGCCTTCATGTTCGTGGTCATCGCGCACTGGGCCGAGCACATCGTCCAGGCGGTGCAGATCTACGTGCTGGGCTGGCCGGTGCCCCAGGCCCGGGGCGTGCTCGGCATCCCGTTCCCCTGGCTGATCAGCTCCGAGGTCCTGCACTACGGCTTCGCGCTGGTGATGCTGGTGGGGCTGTTCGCCCTCCGCAAGGGCTTCACCGGCCGCTCCCGCACGTGGTGGGGCATCGCGCTGGGGTTGCAGTTCTGGCACCACATCGAGCACCTGCTGCTGATCGTCCAGTCGTCCACCGGCGCGAACCTGCTCGGCCGGCCGGTGCCGACCAGCGTCATCCAGCTCATCGTGCCGCGCGTGGAGCTGCACCTGTTCTACAACTTCGTGGTGTTCGTGCCGATGGTGGTCGCGATGGTGCTGCACCTGCGGCCCACCCCGGCCGAACGCGAGCAGATGCGGTGCACGTGCGCGGCGACCCCGGCGGCTGCGTGACGCCGTGCACGAGCACGGAACGGTAGCCCTGCCGCTCGGGTTCACGCTCCTGCGGCTGCTGCTGCTGGTCTCGGTGACGATCGTGGCGGGCTGGGCCCTGGCCCGCCCGTTCACCCCCGGCGGCGCGCTGACCCGGCGCGTCGTCACGGCCGTCGCCGCGACGGGCGGCGTGGTCGCGCTGCTGGTCGCCGACGCGACCTGGCTGCCCGGCCCGGCGGCGGTCGCCGTGATCGCCGCCCTGCTGACGCCCCCGTTGCTGCGCAAGAACATCCCGGCACTGGCCCACGCCGTGCTGGCGGTCGTCGTGCTCACCCTGGCGGTCGTCGTGGTCCGGGCCGGCGGGCCGCCGGTGTCCACGGCGCACATCGTGCTGATGGCCGGGTTCGCGGGCGTGGCGTGGGCCGCGCTGTGCCCGCCCACGCTCCTCGTGCGGGTGGTCGGCGCGAGCCTGGCCGTGGCGCTGCTGACCGGGCTGGCCCAGGTGACGCTGGCGGGCCACCTCGCCACCCCGCCGGCGGGCCCCATGCTGACCCGGGTCGCGGTGGGCGGCGACCCGGTCGACGTCCTGGTCGCCCCGCACCGGCCCGGCTGGAACATCGTGCACGTGCCGGACGCCCCGCTGCGCGTCGGCAACGCCCGCAACGCCTTGGTGCCGGCCGGGGAACGGCCCGGCGCGACCGGCCGGTGGGCGCTGGTGTGGCTCGACGCGGGCCGGGGCTCGCTGTGGCTGGGCCTCGGCGACGACCACGCGACCGTGCCGGTGAACCCGGGCAGCGACCCGTGGCGCGGGCCGGACGTGCGCGGGCCGGAGGGCACCGAGTACGCCGACGCCGCCCTGGCCGCGTTGCTCGCGGGCAAACCGGAACCGGCCTGGCCGAAGCTGACCGAGGCCGACGAGCGCGCGTTGCGGGCCCAGGTCTCCGCGCTGCCCCTGCGGTTCTCGGTGGTCGCCGACTCCTCGACCCGGTCCGCGCGGGCGGCGGACGCGGTCCGCGACGAGGCCGCGCGACTGGGCCGGTCGATCGTGCCGGACGCGCCCGACGTGCTGGTGCTCGGCGGCGAGGCGACCGGGCCCCGCGTCCACCTCGCCCCCTGGCTGCGCCCGCCCGACCTGGACACGCCCGACGGCCGGAGCTACGCCCGCGTGCTCGCCGACGCGTTCCCCGGCACCCGCCCCACCGAACCGGGCCTGACCGCCTGGCGCGGCAACCAACCCGTGTCCCAGAGGTGGCGCAGCCGATAGCGGGTGGCCACGGCCCGGTGCTGTCCGAGCAGGTCGATACCGCACTCGACGGCGTGGCGCTGCTTGCGGATCTCCCTGTCGATCGCCGGTGGTCGCCCACCCGCAGGGCCTGTGGGCTTGCGGTGGGCGGCCTGGTCGCGGGGCTGGTCGCCGGTCGCCTCGATCCGGCGGTGACGAGCGGCGGCCGCCCGCTCCACTTCGGCCGACGGCCCGACTCGACGCCGACAGGCCGCAACGGTTGCGGCACCGCCCATCGCGCGTCGGCCAGGCCGTCTCCGGTATCGCAGGTCTGCCTGGTCGCCAACCCACCTGCCGGAGTCCTCGCCACGAACTCCGTCGCCGACACCCGCCGCGTCATCGCCGTCGACGACCCGAGGCCGGGCCACCGCAATCTTCCTCAGGACTGGCGCAGCGCCGGGAAGTCGTCGTCGCGGTACTCGCCCGCCGGGCGCTCGCCGGTCTCCCGGCCGCGCAACTCCACGCGCCGGATCTTGCCGGAGATCGTCTTGGGCAGCTCCGCGAACTCCAACCGGCGGATCCGCTTGTACGGAGCCAGGTTCTCCCGCGCGTGCCGCAGGATCGCCAGCGCCGCCTCCTCCCCCGCCTCGAACCCGGCGGCGAGCACCACGTACGCCTTGGGCACCGCCAGCCGCAGCGGGTCCGGGGCCGGCACGACCGCCGCCTCCGCCACCGCCTCGTGCTCCAGCAGCACGCTCTCCAGCTCGAACGGCGAGATCCGGTAGTCCGACGCCTTGAACACGTCGTCGGTGCGGCCCACGTAGGTCAGGTACCCGTCCTCGTCCACCGACCCGACGTCGCCGGTGTGGTAGTACCCGTCCCGCATCACCTCGGCGGTCCGCTCGGCGTCGCCGTGGTAGCCGACCATCAGGCCCAGCGGCCGGTGCGCGAGGTCCAGGCAGATCTCGCCCTCGGTGCCCGGCTGCCCGGTCACCGGGTCGACCAGGACCACCGGGTAGCCCGGCGCGGGACGGCCCATCGAGCCCGGTTTCACCGGCTGGCCCGGGGTGTTGGCGATCTGCACGGTCGTCTCGGTCTGGCCGAACCCGTCCCGGATCGTCACGCCCCACGCCGCGGCGACCTGCTCGATCACCTCGGGGTTGAGCGGTTCGCCCGCGCCGACCACCTTGCGCGGCGGCGTGCGCAGCGCGGTCAGGTCGGACTGGATCAGCATCCGCCACACGGTCGGCGGCGCGCAGAAGCTCGTGACGCCGCACCGGTCCATCTCCGACATCAGGCGCGCCGGGTCGAACCTGGTGTAGTTGTGCACGAACACCGTCGCCTCGGCGTTCCACGGCGCGAACACGTTGCTCCACGCGTGCTTCGCCCACCCCGGCGAGGAGATGTTCAGGTGCACGTCGCCCGGTTCGAGGCCGATCCAGTACATCGTGGACAGGTGCCCCACCGGGTACGACACGTGCGTGTGCTCGACCAGCTTGGGCCGCGCGGTGGTGCCGGAGGTGAAGTACAGCAGCAACGTGTCCGAACCGCGCGTGACGCCGTCCGGCGCGAACTCCGCCGACGCGTCCGCCGCGCGCCCGTAGTCGAGCCAGCCGGGCACCTGGCCGCCGACCGCGATCCGGGTGTACGAACCGGGCACCTCGGCGAACTTGGCCGCGTCCGCCGCGCCGGCCACCACGTGCCGCGCTCCCCCGCGCTCCACCCGGTCGCGCAGGTCGGCGGGGCCGAGCAGGGTGGTGGCCGGGATGACCACCGCGCCGAGCTTCATCGCGGCCAGCAGCACCTCCCACAGCTCGACCTGGTTGCCCAGCATCAGCACCACCCGGTCGCCCCGGCGCACCCCGTTGTCCCGCAACCAGTTCGCCACCTGGTCGGAGCGGCGGGCGAGCCCGTCGAACGTCCAGCGCCCCTCGGTGCCGTCCTCCTCCACGATCCACAGCGCGATCCGGTCGTTGTCCCGCGCGATCACGTCGAACCAGTCCAGCGCCCAGTTGAACTCGTCGAGTTCGGGCCAGGCGAACGCGTCGCGCGCGGCGGCGTAGTCGGTCGCGTGGCGCAGGAGCAGGTCACGGGCGTCGCGGAAGCTCATCGCCCGAGGGTGGGCCGGTGAGCCCCGCCACACCACCCCCATTCGGAGGTGTCGATCCGGGACCGGGTGCGCCGGATAGGATCCGCTGGTGGACCCGTCCGACGACCTCGCCTGGGCGCCGCGGCCCTCGGCGGCCACCGCCCCGGCCGTCGCCCTGCCCGGCTACAGCGACTTCCGGCTGGTCGCGCACGGCGGCGAGGGCACGGTGTACCGGGCCCGGCAGGACGGTCTCGGGCGCGACGTGGCGGTGAAGGTCCTCGACGTCACCGACCCGGACACCGTCGCCCGGTTCCGCCGCGAACTGGAGATCACCGTCCGGCTGGGCCGCCAGCACCCGCACATCGTGACCGTGCTGGACACCGGGGCGGTCGCCGGCCGGCCGTGCATCGTCATGGAGTACTACGACCTGGGCTCGCTGCACGACCGGCTCCAGGAGCGCGGCCCGCTGCCGGTGGCCGACGTGATCGCGGCGGGCATCGCGGTGGCCGACGCGCTCGCCTTCGCGCACGGGCAGGGCATCCTGCACCGGGACGTGAAGCCGCAGAACATCCTGGTGCTGCCGACCTCCTACGTGCTGGCCGACTTCGGCATCGCGCGCGGCGCGGACGCCGGGCACTCGGCGTCGCTGCAGATGGTCAGCTACCGGCACGCCGCGCCGCAGATGGTCGAGGGGCACCCGCCGGCCGCGTCGGACGACCTGTGGTCGCTGGGCTCGACCCTGTTCACCCTGCTCGACGGGCAGCCGCCGTTCGCGTCCTCGACGCCCGAGCAGGACACCATGCTCGGCTACCTGGGGCGCGTGCAGTCGGCCGCGCCGAGGTCGCTGCTGCGCCGGGACGTGCCGGTGGAGCTGATCGCGATCATCGTGAAGTGCCTGAGCAAGGCGCGCGAAGACCGCTTCCCGGACGCCGCCGCGCTGCGCGCCGCGCTCGCCGCCGTGCCGACGTGGACGCCGCAGGCGGGCGTCGACCCGGACCACACCGCGGCGGTGCGCCGGGAGGTGCGGGAGCGGATCCCCGAGGGCCCGACGTCGATCCCGGACTTCGGCCCGCGCCCGGCCGTCGAGGACCCGCCCGCCGAGGCGGAGGAGCCCGCGCCGGCGCCGCCGCGCACCTGGACCGAGGACCTGGCGGACCTGACCGTCCGGCACGACGCCCCGCCCCGGCCGGTCGTCCCGCCGCCCGCGCCCCCCGTGGTGACCCTGCCCGAGCCGCCGCCCCGGCGGCGCCGGAACCCGCGCACGCTGGTCTTCTCGGCGATCGCCGTGGTGTCGGCGGTGGCCGCGGGAGCCCTGTTCGCCACCCAGGACCGGGGCGGCACGGCGAGCGCCCCCTCCGCCACGGCCACCGCGCCGGTCGTGACCACCGGCGTGACCACCGAGGTCACCGGCGGCGGTGAGGTCGGCAGCGACCCGGGCTTCGCCCCGACGCTGAACCGGTTGGAGGACAACGGTTCCAGCATCGACGCGATCTGGACCGACCCGAGCGGCGGGCAGGCGCAGTTCGTGCTGATGGACGTGACGGACGGCAAGCCCAAACCGGTGGTGACGGTGGTCCCCGGCGTCACCCGCCACACGGTGACCGGGTTGAACCCGGAAGCCCGCGAGTACTGCTTCCAGGTGCTCGCGTTCGGCGTGAACGGCTCCGACAAGCGAGGGGCCTCGGCCCCGGTCTGCGCCGTGCGCAACCGCTGACCCGGCGGGCGGCGGTCAGCGCCGCCACAGCGGGCGCGGGTCGACCGCCCAGAACAGCCGGCGGTGCCACGGCACGATCTCGCGCAACCCCGCGCGCACGTCGCGCGCCAACCGCCACGCCTCGTCCGCCTCCGCCCGCCGGCCGGCCGGAGCCGCGCCCGGCGGCCCGGATGCCCCGCCCGCGCCGATCCCGGGTCGGCCGGCGGCCACGGGGACCCGGTCGGGGGAGGTGGTCCGGGACCGGTCCGGGGCGAAAGCGGCGCGGTCGGCCAGCCGGGCCAGCCGGACCGCGGGTTCCAGGGCCAGGTCCCGGGCGATGTCCGGGGCGGTCCGGTCGCGGCGCGGGGCCCGGCCGGCCAGCAGGAGCAGGTCGAGCACGTGGTCCCACGCCCCGGCCGCCCCCGCCCGGCGCAGCCGCAGCCTGCGGCCCGCGCGCAGCGCGGCCAGCAGCAGCGCCACCAGCACCGGCACGGCGGCCGGCACCAGCAGCCCCACCCACTCCCGGGACGTCCCGGCCGCGGCCTGCGGTTCCGGGGCCTTCGACGGCGGCACGAACGGCGGCGGCGCGGACAGCGCGGTGGTCGTCGGGGTCGCCGTGATGGACGCCAGCCGGTCGAGCACCTCGCGCTTGGCGGCGGCGCTCGACCCGCCCGACGACGTGCCCGCCACCGGGTCGAACGGCACCCAGCCCCAGCCGTCGAAGTACACCTCCGGCCACGCCGTGGCGTCGGCCGCGCGCACCACGCGCTCCGCGCCCGCCGCCGGCTGGAAGCCGACCACGACCCGGGTCGGCAGGCCCACCGCCCGGCCCAGCACCGCGAACGCCGACGCGAACTGCTCGGCGGTGCCCGCGTTCGCCCCCGGCTCGCCGGGGTTGCCGAACAGGAACCGCTCCAGCCGCGCGTACGACGACCCGACCGGGGCCTGCGCGTCCGGTGTGCGGCCGACCTTCACCACCTGCTCGATGGCGACCGCGCGTTCGTACGGCGTCCGGGCGTTCCGGGCGATCTGCCGCGCGTACTCGGCCAGCGAGTAGGGCAGGCCGGGCAGGGCGAGGTAGCGCCGGGCCCGGCCGCCGGCGGGCACCGGGGCGTTGAGCAGGTCGGCGTCGTCGGGCACGTCCAGCACACCCCTGGTCCGGTAGGTCAGGCCGGGGGTCAGTTCGTCGGGCAGCACCAGCGAGCCGGAGTTCGGGTCGACCACGGCCCGGTCCAGGGTGACCGACGTCGGCCGGCCCACCGCGGGCACCCAGCTGCCCGCGAGTTCGCCGACGGTCACCTCGACCTCGACCTCCTCGACCCGCCGGCCCGGCGGCAGGTCCGGCGCGGCGACCGCGCCCAGCGGCCCGTACAGCGACGCGGCGCGCCACGCCGCGCCCGAGTAGTCCGACAGCGCGACCAGCCGCACCGCCCGCTCGGCGCCCCGGACCCGGAACAGCTCCACGTCGCCGAGGTTGGCCCACGACGCGAGTTGCGGCAGCGGGCTGGCCACGCCGAGGTCGTTCACCGGGGGCTCGACCAGTTCACGCGGCTCGAACGCGTCGGTCGCGGGCAGCAGGGCCGCCAGCAGGGCCACCGCCGCGACCGGCACGGCGGGCAGGCCGAGCAGCACCCGACCGCCCGCTTCGAGCCGGTCGACCAGCAGCCAGCCCAGCGCGACCAGCGCGACCAGGCCGAGCGCGACCAGGCCGTGCCGGTCCGCGCCGCCCGCGGTGAGCAGCGCCGTGCCGGTGTAGAGCACGGCCGTGCCGATCACCGGGGCCAGCAGCGAACGTCCCTTGCCCGCGACGGAGACCGCGACCGCGAGTGCCACCGCGAAGGTCGGCAGGGCGCCCGGCACGAGCAGTTCGGGGGTGGCGGGCGCGGGCCGCGCGGCGGTGAGCACGCGCGGCACCAGGTCGAGCAGCACGGTGGTCGGGTCGGCGCTCCCGTCGGTGTCGCGGGCCACCCAGTAGCCGGCGGCCAGGGCGAGCACCAGCACGCCGAACAGCGCCAGGCCGGTCGGCAGCCTCGACCACCGCACCAGCGGCGCGCACGCGAACGCGGCCAGCGCCGAGAGCGCGAACACCACCGAGGGCAGCCACCCCTGCCAGCCCGAACCGAGGTGGATCGCGGCCACCACGAGCAGCAGCGCCGACCAGCTCAGCCGCGCCCTCACCGGGACACCGCCGCGTTCCACGCCGACAGCAGCGCCTCGGCCTTCGGCGCGCGCAGCACCAGGACCGTGCCGATGGCGGAGACCGGCACGTCCGGCAGCGGGTCGACGGCCAGCACCACGCCGACCGACGCGCGGCCGGCCTCCAGGGTCAGCGCCGACAGGTCCGAACCCGCGCCGCCCACGACCGCCACCACGTCCAGGTCCCGGATCGGCACCGGGCGCGGCACGGCGGGACGGTGCGGTGCGGCGGCCAGGTCGGCGAGCGCGGCCAGCACGACGGAGGCGTCCGCGTCCACCGCGCCCGCCGGCAGCCCGACGTCCACCGAGCCGGACGCGGACAGCAGCCGCACCGGGTGCCCCTCCGCGATCGCCACCGTCACCAGGGACGCGGCCACCTCGACGGCGTCCTCGAAGTCCTTCGGGTCGGGGTAGCCGTCGGCGTGGTCGTCCAGCAGCACGGCCAGGTGCGGGCGGGCCGGGTCGGCGTCCTCGCGGACCATCAGCGTGCCGGTGCGGGCCGACGTGGCCCAGTGCAGCCGGCGCAGGTCGTCGCCGGGCACGTACTCGCGCAGCCCGACCAGGTCCGTACCGCCGCGCTCGACCCGCTCGTCCGCGCCGACGTGCCCGCGCCGCACCCCGCCGGGCAGGCCGCGCACCGGCAGCACGCGCGGCACGACCCGCACCTCCACCACGTCGCCGACGACCGTGCGGGCGTGCGCGAGCCCGGCCAGGCCGCGCCGGCTCAGCGTGAGCGGGCCGATCCGCAGCAGGCCGCGCGCGTGGGTCGGGATGGCGTACTCGACCCTGGTCCGCTGACCGGGGGCGAGCGGCGGGATGTCGACCGCCACGACGGTGCCCGCGACCTCGTCGGTCGCGTCGAACAGCACCGGGAACCGGCGGCTGGTGCCGGTGAGTTCGATCGTCCCGGTGCAGGTGCCCAGCCGTTGCACGGTGCGCGGCCGGACCGTCCGCTTCGGACTGACCCGGGCGCGGGAGAGCACCGACAGCACGCCCGCCGAGGCCAGTGCGATCAACGCGGCGCCCAGCGCCGCGACACCGGGGTAGCTCCACCACAGGCCGACCGCCACCAGCGGGACGCCGACCAGCACCACCCCCAGGCCGCGGGCGGTGAGCCGGACCCCGGTCATCGCGCGGACGGCCGGGGCACCGCGACGCCCGACACGACGTCGGCCAGCACGTCCTCGGTGGTGGTGCCCGCCAGCTGCGCCTCGCGGGTCAGCACCAGGCGGTGCGCCAGCACCGGCACGACCAGCGCCTGCACGTCGCCCGGCACCGCGAAGTGCCGCCCCTGCGACGCCGCGTACACCTGCGCGCAGCGCACCAGCGCCTTGAGCCCCCGGGTGCTCGCGCCCAGCCGCAGGCGGTCGTCGGAGCGCGACGCGGTGCCCAGCTCGCCGATGTAGCGCAGGATCGGCTCGGCGACGTGCAGCGTCTGGAGCCGGCGGCCGTACTCGGCGACCACGTGCGGGTTCGACACGGTCGGCACCGCGCCGACGAACCCCGCGCCGCTGCCCGGCCGCAGCACGTCCAGCTCGTGCTCGGCGGTCGGGTAGCCGATGGAGGTGCGCAGCATGAACCGGTCCAGCTGCGCCTCCGGCAGCCGGTAGGTGCCGTCCAGGTCGATCGGGTTCTGGGTGGCGACGACCAGGAACGGCGCGGGCACGGCGTGCGCGACGCCGTCGACGGTGACCGTGCGCTCCTCCATGACTTCGAGCAGCGCGGACTGGGTCTTGGCGGCGGCCCGGTTGATCTCGTCGGCCAGCACGACGTTCGCGAACACTGGCCCCGGCCGGAACCGGACCTGCCCGGTCTGCGGGTCGTAGACGGACGTGCCGGTGACGTCGGAGGGCAGCAGGTCGGGCGTGAACTGGACCCGCCGCGACACCCCGCCCAGCGCGCCCGCGACGGCCCGCGCCAGCGTCGTCTTGCCGGTGCCGGGCACGTCCTCCAGCAGCACGTGACCGCCCGCGAACATCGACACGAGCACGAGGTCCACCACGTCGCGCTTGCCGCGCACGGCGGTCTCCACCGCGTCGCCGAGCCGCGCGTGCAGGGCGCGGAACGCCGCGATCTCGTCCTCGCCGATCGCCGGAACTGCCGTGGTGGTCACTGTTCGCCGCACCCCTCGGTCACCCGTCCGCCGACCCGCCGGCGCACCGCCGGGCGGCGCGCACCCCCGCCGATCACGGTTCGTCCCGCCGACGCCGGTCGCGCACCCGCAGCAGCCACGCCGTCGCCAGCAGGCCGATGCCGCCGCCCACGAGCGGGGCCTCCCCGGAGGGTGCGCGGCGCGGCTGGCAGATCTTGTTGCCCGGGCACGGTTCGCGGTCGATCACCCGGACGGTGCGCGCGGCGGACTCGACCGAGGCACCGCCGCCGGCCGCGTACGCCCGCACCACGATCCGGTTGGTGCCGACGTCCACGTAGATCTCGGCGGAGGTCGCGCCGCACGGGATGTCCACGGAGTAGCTGAACGTGGTGTTGACGACCTGGCACGACCCGTTGTGGTTCGCCCAGTCCGGTGGCGGGGCCATGTTCACCTGCCGGGAGAACATGTCGCCGTTCGCGGGCAGGCTCGTGATCACCGTCGCGCCGGCGGTGGGCAGGCTCGGCGGGGGCGGTGTGGTCGTCGTGGTGGTGGTCGTCGTCGGCTCGACCGGCGGGACCGTCGTGGTCGTGGTCGTCGTCGGCACCACGGGCGGGACCGTCGTCGTGGTGGTGGTCGGTGCGACGACCGGCGGGCGCACGCTCAGCGAACCGCTGCCCGCCTCGCCCGCGCCGCGCTTGTTGTAGGCGGCGACGGACACGTCCACCCGGCCGCTGGTGCAGAACGACGTGCCCGCGCAGGACAGCGTGAGGTCCGTCGACGTGCCCGCGACCTGCGAGGTCTTGGACCCGCCGGCGAACGCCCCGCTCGCGGTGACCGAGTAGCCGTCGATCCGCTCGCCGTTGTCCGGGGCCGCGCCCCACGTCACCCGCACCACGACGTCGGTGCCGTTGTTGGACGCCTGGCTGACCGTGACGCCCGGCGGCCGGCCCGGCGCGACACCGGCCTGGCCCGCGCTCGGCGTGGTGACCGGCACGTCGGTGGTGGTCTGGCCGGGGCTGTCGGGGCCGCCGCGCGGGTCGTTGTCGCGCGTCGGCGGGTCCGGCCGGGGCGGGGGCGGGCTCGGCACGGTCGGGATCGGCGTGCGGTCCGGGTCGGTGACCGGCAGGTCGGGGCTGCGCACCTGCACGCTGCGGGTGCGGCCGTCGGAGTCGACGATCACGCCGGAGTCCGCGCCGGGGGTGTTGATGAACAGCCGGCCGTCGTCGAACACCAGCTCCGGGTCGCCGGTGGAGGACGTGCGCACGTCCTCCGCGCCGCGCCCGCCGGTCCGGTCCAGCACGACGACCTTGCCACCGCCGCGGCACGGCACGTAGACCCGGTCGCGGAACACCGCGGGGCGGCCGGGGCGCGTGCAGGAGAACCGGCCCATGTCGACCCGGATCACGTCGTTGTCGGACAGCAGCACGACGGTGCCGGCGTCGGGCACGGCGGCCGGGACGAGCCCGGTCGGGCTGCTCTGCGCGGCGAGCACCTCGCCCGCGTAGGAGGAGGTGCTCGCGGTGAGGTCGCGGTTCGTGCCGTCGCGGACGACCACGCCGCCCTCCAGCCCGAGCAGCGTCACGCCGCGTTCGTGCGGCACCAGCGCGGTGCGCGGGCCGGCACCGGGCACCGGCCGGTTGGAGCGCTCGCGGAACCGGTTGTCGTCGTCGCTCCACTCCAGGGCGTGCAGGTTGCCGCCGTGGTCGACGGCCCACACCACGCCGTCGTCGTCGGCCACGACGTCGGCCAGCGGCCGGCCGACCCGCCACGCGTCGCCGATGTCGGCGAGCGTCACCGGGTCGGTGTTGTGCACGGTGCCGGCGGCGCGGTCGACCACGTACACGCGGTCGCCGACGATGAGGACCTTGGAGGACGAACCGGGAGGGGCCTGCCGCCGACCGCTCGCCAGCAGCGTCGCCAGGTCGACCACGGTGATCTGGCCGGTGCGCCGGTCCAGCACGACCAGCTTGTCGCCGGACTGGGCGATCTCCAGCTGCGCGTCCCCGCCGCTGACCTGGAGTCTGGTCTGCGGTTTGCCGGAACTCGGGTTGACCTGCACGACCTCGCCGCGCTGGTCGTCGTTGAGCCACGTCAGGCCGTCGGTCACGTCGACGGCGGTGCGGGCGATGCCCTGGCCGAACGCGGCACCCGCGAGCAGCAGGACACCCAGTACCGCCGCGCCGAAACTGGCCGACTCACGTCGACCCGTGCCGATCACCCGGCGCGCTATTCCACCCAGCTTCAACCCCACGGCGCGGATGTTAACGCGACGGTAGGACATTTCCGGCGGGAGCTGTCGACATGCTCCACTCGGCCCAGCGGCCCATCGGCCGGATGCGTCCACAGCGGAGCGCACACCGCCCCGTCCGGGTTACCTCCGAGCCCGTGACCAGGTCAGGTCGCCGGACGTCCGGATCGGGAGCGGGGGCCGGGCCGGACCGGCCGGCGGAGCGCCGGAAGGGGTGGCGGCGGGGTGTCGACCGGGCGGCGGCGGAGGTGTCCGTCGATTCCCGAACGCGATTCGGGATTCGCGTCGGAGGGTCTCAGAATTCGTCGAGTTCGGCGCGGACTTGAGCGCACTCGGTCTGCAAGCCGTTCTCCATCGCGCGACTGATCTCCTGGAGCGAGGCGAGCTGCGCCGGGGTCAGCACGTCGAACAGCTGCTCGCGCACGGCCGTGACGTGCCCCGGGGCGGCGGCTTCCAGCACGGCGAAGCCCCGGTCGGTCAGGCTGGCCACCGATCCGCGCCGGTCGGAGGCGCACGCGCGGCGCTCCACCCAGCCCTCCTTCTCCAGCTTGGCCACGGCGTGGGAGAGTCTGCTGCGGGACGAGAGGCAGTTCAGGGCCAGTTCGCTCATCCGGAGCGAGCGCTCGGGCGCCTCGGAGAGTGCGACCAGGATCTCGTAGTAGGCCATGGGCATCCCGGAGTCGCGCTGCAACTGCCGGTCCAGGTGTTCGGTGAACTTGGTCACGGCAGCCCGGAAGCCGCGCCAAACCCGCTGTTCATCGGCGCTCAGCCACCGCACGTCGCTCATGCTCCCATCATACGGTCGTTGTTGAGAGTTCAACCAGGATGCGCTATGTTCTGTTGAGAGTTCAATCAGACCGACCGAGAAGGACACCATGACCTCGCAGACTGCGCAGATCCCCGGCTACCTCGTGGGCACCTGGGCCATCGACCCGGTGCACTCGGACGTCTCCTTCGTCGTCCGCCACCTGGGCGTCTCCAAGGTCCGCGGCCACTTCGACACCTTCGAGGGCACCATCGTGACCGCGGAGAACCCGCTGGAGTCGAAGGTCGACGCGAAGATCTCCACCGCGTCCATCAACACCAAGAACGAGTCGCGCGACGCCCACGTCCGGGGCGAGGACTTCCTGGACGTCGAGAAGTTCCCCGAGCTGACCTTCACCTCGTCGGCCGTGCGCGCCAACGGCGAGGGCTTCCTGGTCGAGGGCGAGCTGTCCCTGCGCGGCGTGACCAAGACCGTCGAGCTGGAGCTGGAGCTCAACGGCTTCGGCGACGGCTTCGAGGGCGCGAAGGTCGCGGGCTTCTCCGCCAGCACCGACATCAGCCGCAAGGAGTTCGGCGTGACCGGCGGCGCGGCGGGTGCCGCGGTCGGCGACAAGATCACCATCCTGCTGGAGATCGAGGCCGTTCTCCAGGCGTGAGCGGCACCACCGACAGAGGGGCTCGCCGGGTGACCGGCGGGCCCCTCTTCGTGTGCCATCCGGGTGGACTTCGCCGAGCGCGACCACACCTTCGGGGCGCGCGCGGAGCCCCGTACACACCCCCGGTCTGCCGCTCACCGGAACGGGCGGACTCCGATATTCCCTTTGGCGGTGCATTTCGGTACTTTTCCGGACACCGCCGTGACTAGCCGTGAACCATGAGCCCGCAACCCCCGTACTAGGACGTGAGCCGGGGGACGATTCCGGTCGTGATCGGAGCAAGCCGACTCGATCCGGACACGGTCCGCTCACGGGGTCTAGACCACGTGGGTGACAAGGGCTGTACTCATGGCACCATCTGGCGCTGTACGCGCCGGACGCAGGCGAGGAGGGATCGGTGTGAACACCCAGACCGAACAGGTCGACGACCTTCGACTCGTCGCGTTGCCCACGGCGATCAATGTCGCGGACATGTTCGTGCGCTTCTCCCTGGGCGAGTGGCGGTTGCGCGGCATGCAGGACGAGGCCGCGCAGACCGCGCGGCGGCTCGTCGGCGCCGCGGTCGACGTGGCGGACCCGCGTGCGCCCGGCCTCCTGCTGGTGCGGCTGCGGTTGAGCGGCAGCTACCTGGTGGTCGAGGTCGAGGGCTACCGGGTGGCCCTGCCGCCGGAGTTGGCCGGCGGGCGGGCGGGGCTGGTGGACCTGACGGCCGGTGGCCGGCTGGTGTGGTGCGAGCTGACGCTGCCGTCCGGGATGAACGCCTCCGCGGTGCCCCTCCCCCGGCGCGAGCCGCGCCGGTCGCCGGCGGCGGAGAAGCTCGGGGACGAGCCGGACGTGGACCCGGAACTCATCCAGCGCATCCTGTACGGGTTGGGCGGGGCCGCGGAGCGGCGACCCGACTAGCGGTCGGGACGCCGCCTGTTCCTGTTTCGTACCGCGTGGGCCGCATGGGCCGCGTGGGCCGCGTGGTTCGTGACGGCCGATCCGTTGGGGTCGTGCTCGGCTACCGGCCGGGTTTGCCGGCGGACAGCGCGAGCAGGGAGAGGCCGAGCAGGCCCATGCCGCACCACGAGACCAGCGGCAGCCGTTCGTGCAGCACGACCACGCCGAGGACCGCCGCGACGGCCGGTTCGGCGAGTGTGAGCGTGGTCGCGGCTGCGGCGGTGGTGTGCCGCAGGCCGTGGCCGAACAGCAGGTAGGCGACGAACGTCGTGAGCACCGACAAGTGCATGACGACCGCCACACCTTCGAACGTGCCCAGCCACGACACGCCGAGCAGCAGGACAACCGGCAAGGTGATCAAGGACGCCCCGCCGAACACGGTGCCGACCACGGCCCGTGACGGGTGCCCCAGGCCGATCAGGTGCGCGCAGATCACCGAGTACCCGGCGAACGACAAGCCCGCGACCAGCGCCAACGCCACCCCCACGAGGTCGACGTGCGCGTCGCCGCCGCCGAGCACGAGGACCGCGCACCCCACGACGGCGGTGAGCGTGACCAGGGGGCGGGACCTGATGCCCAGCACGATCGGCGCGGTGGCCAGCGCGACCGTGGTCGCGACCGCCACGCCGGTGCGCGCGACGGCCGGGTAGAACGCGAGCGCGTACCCGGCGACGGTGACCGCGCCGATCAGGAGCAGTCTGCGGTCGGCGGTGCGCAGCACGTCACGCGTGCCGCGCGCGGTGAGGAAGAGCAGGCAGCCGCCGATCACCAGTCCCGCCGCGCCGACCGCGACGGCGGGAGCGGACGACGGGGCGAGCGAGCTGACGGTGCCGGTGGAGCCCCAGAGGACGCACGCCGCGAGGATCGGCAGCGGGCCTTGGGCGAAGCGCGTTCGTACGACAGCGGATGACACGGGTTCTCCGTTCGCGGGTGACTTCGCGGAAGTGCCGAGGTCGCGAACGGGCGCAGCGCGGGGTGCCGGGGTCGAGGCTCAGAGCCGGATGTGACGCTCGGAGCCGGCGGCCGCGTTCAGAGCCGGCTGTGGCGTTCAGGGCACGTGTCGGAGCACGTGAGAGTGCTCACGGCAGTACGTGCGCGGCGGTCGGGCAGTATCTGTGGGCTGCTCGTCGGAGCGCTCGTGGAGTGCCGCTGGAGGGCCGGCTGAGAGGCGGGGAGCCGCAGGTGCGCCCGTCAGGCGGACGGCGGCGGGAGAACGACGTGCCAGTGGGTGTTCACGACCTGGATCGTAGCGGAGCGCGGGGCCGGTATTCTGGGGATCATGGACATCGGCGTCGCGGATGACCTGCTGCGGCGGTCCCTCGTGGTCTACAAGTTCGCGGTCGACGAGCTGATGACGAAGCTCCGGATCCTCAGCGAGGAGTTCGACCTCGTTCACCGGCACGACCCGATCGAGCACGTCACGCAGCGGGTGAAGCGGCCGGATGCGATCCTGGACAAGCTGCGGCGCAAGGGCTTGCCGGCCGACCTGGGGTTGGCGGCGGAGCACCTGGACGACGTCGCCGGGGTGCGCGTGGTCTGCCCGTTCGTGACGGACGTGTACCGGGTGCGGGACATGCTGGCGCGGCAGAACGACGTGGAGATCCTGAAGACGAAGGACTACATCGCCACGCCGAAGCCCAACGGGTATCGGAGCCTGCACCTGATCGTGCGAATCCCGGTGTTCTTGTCGGATCGGGTGGAGCAGGTCAAGGTCGAGGTCCAGTTGCGGACCATCGCGATGGATTTCTGGGCGACGTTGGAGCACAAGCTGTTCTACAAGTACGACGACCAGGTGCCGGCCGGGTTCGTGGACGAATTGACCAGCACGGCGGCGATCGCGGCGGAGTTGGATGCCCGGATGGAGTCGCTGCACCTGAAAATCCAGCGCGACTGACCGTTGTCAGCCGGGTTTGAGCGGGGCGCGAAAGCGCTCGCGGTTCTCGTCGTTGCCGAACGCCGAGGAATTCCGGCGGTAATTGCGCACGGTCGATGATTGGTGCGCAGACCATGGATTCCGTGTAGCAGCGGTAGGTGTGTGGCAGCAGTAGGTGTGTGGCAGAAGTAAGCGCGTAGTGCGGTAAGCGTGTGGTGGCGGGTGGCGGGTGGCGGTTGGCGGATGGCTGCGGGAAGCGGTTTTGTCGGTACCCTGTGGGATAATGGTGCTGGGGGCCGGAGGCCGCGCCCGAGGCGCGGCCTCGGAGCGCACATAAGGGCTTGAGCTGCGGTTTTAGTCGACCTGCGGGTGCGATCGCGGCGGACTGCGGCTCGGGCGAGTCGCGGGCTGGCCTTGTTCCCGAGTGGCTCTGGTGGAGTGCGTTCTAGGGGCGAGAGCTTGAGCGTAAAAGCGTCCTCGCCGGACGGGCTGGCCGCCGAGGATGACGGAAGTGCGGTGGGCGTCGTGTCATCCCCGTGTGGCCTGGTCTGAGACAACCACGCTTGAGTAGGGAGCGCAAGCGAAAAGCGTGCTTGCGCTCCCTACTCAAGCGTGGTTCGCTGCGCGCAGGCCACACGGGGATGACACGACGCAGGTGGGTATTTGTTGGGAGATTTTTGCTGTGGGTTAGTGGAGTGGTAGGTCTTCGGTTGAGTTGGGGTCGATTCTGCGGTCGGTTTCTGCGATTTTCAGGTCGTTGATGCTTGCCTCTCGGCGGCGCATGAGGCCGTTTTCGGCGAACTCCCAGTTTTCGTTGCCGTAGCTCCGCCACCACTGGCCTTCGTCGTCGTGCCACTCGTATTGGAAGCGGACCGCGATGCGGTTGGTCGTCCAGGCCCAGAGGGATTTGCGCAGGACGTACTCGTGTTCGCGCTCCCACTTGCGGGTCAGGAAGGCGATGATCTCCTGGCGGCCGGTGACGAACTCGGATCTGTTGCGCCACACCGAGTCCTCTGTGTACGCCGCTGCCACGCGGTGCGGGTCACGGGTGTTCCAGGCTTCCTGTGCTTTGTGGACCTTGAGGCGGGCGGAGTGTTCGTCGAACGGTGGGACCGGGGTCACGGTGGTGCCCTTCTCACGGTTGAACTGGCGGTTTGACGTTAGAACGATCTCCTAACGGATGCAAGTGCGTGTTAGCGTTAGATGTGTTGCCCGACGAGCCTCGTCCTGTCCGCCTGATGAACACGATCTGGGCGGACCGGTCCGGCGTGCACGACGACTTGGCGTCCGTGGACGGCCTTGTCGCCTGGCTGGGCGGGGTTGGCGGCGTTGGCGAGCCGGATCTTGAGGCGTTTCGCGTGTTGCGGCGTGCGCTTCGGGACCTTGCGGGCGTGGTGACGGAAGACACTCGGGCCGTTGCGGAGGATCGCGACCTCGCGCGGGCGCTTGCGGGGGTGAACGCGGCGGTTCGGCAGACGGCCGCGTGGCCGCAGCTCGACGTCGTCGACGGCAACCTGGTCCGGCGCACGGCGAGCGCGGCTTCCGAGGCCGTCCAGGTGTTGGCGGCGACGGCGGCCGAGGCCGTGGAGCTGTTCGGCGGGGAGCGGCGAGCGCTGCTGCGGGCGTGCTACGCGCCGGGGTGCGTCCTCTACTTCGTCAAGGACCACCCCCGGCGGGAATGGTGCTCGCCGGCCTGCGGGAACCGGGTGCGGGCCGCCCGGCACTACCGGCGGGTCACTTCGCGGGGCTCCGCGTAACTCCGGTTCAACGACACCGGCGACTTTTGGTTACGGGGTACGGGATATTTCTTCAGAATTGGGTTGAATAGTCTCCGGCGGGCTACCCTGTGGACAGATTACCTGTTGACAGAAGTCCATGCCAGGCGAGTACGAATAATCCTCGCAATCGCCCCCTCATTACGGAACTGCGTGGTCCAAACCACGCCGTTCGAGTGAACCGCGGAGATCAATCCAAGAACGCGTGGTTACGCCTCGACAAACCGGGGAATCTATATTCCGCAGATGCTCCGTTTGGCGGTCGCGATGATCCTGGAACGGCCGTCAACGTTGGATCGAAGCCGTATGGCTCATTCCTGCAAAGGACCTTCGATGGATACCGATCACCTCGCGCGACGATTAGCCGGACTCGTGCGCGACCACCTCGTGCCCGGCGCGCAACTGGCCGTCCACCGACCCGGTGACGGCCTCTGGACGACCTCGGTCGGCCTGCCCGCGGACGCGGCCGTGCCGATCGGCTCGATCACCAAGACGTTCACCGCGACCGTCGCGATGACCCTCGTCTCGGACGGAGACCTCGACCTCGACACACCCCTTCCCGACGTCGAACACCGGCTGACGCTGCGGCACCTGCTCAGCCACACGGGCGGCCTGCCGTCCGACCCGGACGACGTCCGCACGACCTCTCTGCGCCGCCACGCCTTGGAGGCGGGCCGCACGCTGGTACCGCTGCACACCCCCGGCGCGGGCTTCTCCTACTCCAACATCGGCTACGTCCTCGTCGGTCACCTGATCGAGGTGGCGACCGGAATGTCCTGGTGGGAGGCGGTGGACGCGGTCCTGCTGCGCCCGTTGGGGTTACGTCCGCACTTCACCGTGGGCCCCGAGGCGGAACGCGGCGCGGTGTCCGGGCACGCGGTCAACGTGCCGCAGCGCCGGGTCGTCCCGGTGCGCCAGTCGCTGGCCCTGGTGGACGCGCCGGCCGGTGCGCTGGCCGCGAGCGCCACCGACCTGGTGACGTTCGGCCGGATGTTGGCGGGCGCGCCGCCGCACCTCGTGGACGGTGCGGACCTGGCGCTCATGCGGACCCCCGTGCGGCACGCCGAACCCTTCGGGATGGCCGACGGCTGGGGGCTGGGGCTCGCGCTCTACGAGCGCGACGGGGTCGCCTGGGTGGGCCACGACGGCACCGCCGACGGCACCTCCTGCCACCTCCGGATCAATCCCGACGACGGCACCGTGGTGGCCCTCACGACCAACGGGAGCAGCGGGTTCGCGTTGTGGCGGGACCTGGTCCCGGAATTGGCCGAGGCGGGTCTGCCGGTCGGTGATTACGACGGGCTGGGCGAGCTGCGGGACCCCATCGCGCCGCCGGCGGACTGCACCGGGAGCTTCGTCAACGGCGACACCGAATATTCGGTGGAGCCCACGGGGCGGGAAGTGCTCAAGCTCACGGTGGACGGCGAGCCGTTCGCGGACCTGTCGTTGTTCGACGGACTGGTGTTCGCGATGCGGGATTCCGATACGGGCGATACGAGCCAGACCGGACGTTTCCTCCGGGACCCCCGCGGGGGCGGGATCCAGTGGATCCAGATCGGTGGCCGGCTGGCCCGCCGGCAGGTTCCGGAAATGGTCTGAAAAATCACGTTTCAACGTCCTTCGTCGCGGGTATGCCGCGGCCCGCGCACTACCCCTGGAAAGGCTCTGCTCGCGATGACGTCTGCCCAAAACCTGCCGAGATTGGTGAGTGCGCGGGTCGCGTGCTCGCCCGACGCGCCGGCGATCCTCTCCGCGGAGGAGACGGTCACGTACCGGCAGTTGGAGGCGCGGGCCAACCGGCTCGCCCACCTGCTGATCGCGAAGGGCGCCCGCGCGGAACGGGTGGTCGCGGTCGCCCTGCCGCGGTCGGTGGACAACGTCGTGGCGCGGCTCGCGGTGCTCAAGACCGGGGCGGCCTACCTGCCGGTCGATCCCGCCTACCCGGCCGAGCGGATCTCGTTCATGCTCGACGACGCCGAGCCGCTGCTGGTGGTGGACGGGCCGGTGGACGTCGGCGGGTGGCCGGACTCCGATCCGGGGGTCGAGATCGCCGCTGATCAACCGGCGTACGTGATCTACACCTCCGGCTCCACCGGGCGGCCCAAGGGGGTCGTGGTCACGCACCGGGGGCTGCCCGCGTTCTCGGCGGCCGAGGTGCTGCACTTCGACGTGCGGCCGGGTGACCGGGTGCTCCAGTTCTCCTCGCCGAGCTTCGACGCGTCGGTGTTGGAGCTGTGCATGGCGCTGCCGGCGGGGGCGGCGCTGGTCGTGCCGCCGGAGGGTCCCCTGCTCGGTGAGCAGTTGGCGGACGTGATCGAGGAGTTCGGCGTGACGCACGCGCTGATCCCGCCGGTCGCGCTGGCCACCGTGCCGCGCCGCGCCCTGCCGGGCTTCCGGACGTTGATCGTGGGTGGTGACGCGTGTTCGGCGGACCTGGTGGCGCAGTGGGCTCCCGGCCGTCGGATGATCAACGCGTACGGGCCGACCGAGTCGACCGTGGTGACGTCGTGGAGTTCGCCGCTGGTGCCCGGTGGTGGCCCGCCGCCGATCGGGCGGGCGATCCCCGGCACGTCGGTCCGGGTGCTCGACGCCGAGTTGGCGTCGTGCGACGAGGGCGAGTTGTACGTGACCGGGCTCGGGTTGGCCCGGGGCTACCTGGGGCGGCCCGGGTTGACCGCGTCCCGGTTCGTCGCCGACCCGTTCGGGCCGCCCGGTGCGCGGATGTACCGGACCGGGGACGTGGTGCGGCGCTCGGCGGACGGCTCGCTGGAGTTCGTCGGCCGGGCCGACCACCAGGTGAAGATTCGCGGGTTCCGGGTGGAGCCGGGCGAGATCGAGGCGGTGCTGGCCGGGTTCCCCGGCGTCCGCCAGGTCGTGGTGGTGCCCCGGGACGAGCCCAAGCGGCTGGTCGCGTACGTGGTGGGTTCGGCGGAGGGCTTGCGGGACGGGTTGGCGGCCACGCTGCCCGACTACATGGTGCCTTCGGCGTTCGTCGAGCTTGACGCGCTTCCGTTGACGCCCAACGGGAAGCTCGACCGGGCCGCGTTGCCCGCGCCGGTGGTGGGCGAGGTGCCCGACGACTTCGTCGCGCCGCGCAGTGCCGAGGAGCGGCGGGTGGCCGAGGTCTGGGCGGAGGTGCTGGGCGTCGAGCACGTCGGCGCGCAGGACGACTTCTTCGCGCTGGGCGGCGATTCGATCCTGGCGGTGCGGGCGTTGGGGCGGCTCGGCGGCCTGCCGGTGCGGGCGATGTTCGAGCACCGGACGGTGGAGGCGCTGGCGCTGGCGCTGCCCGTGCGGGAGCCGATTCCGCTGGTGTCGCGCGGGCAGGCGTTGCCGTTGTCGCCGGCGCAGCGCCGGTTGTTCTCGTTGGACGGGACCGCCGAGCAGAACACGGCTGTGGGGTTGCGGTTGACCGGCGCGTTGGACGTGCCGAGGCTGGCTGGGGCGTTGGATGCGTTGGCGCGGCGGCATGACGCGTTGCGCACGACCTTCGACGTGGTCGACGGGGTGCCGGTGCAGGTCGTCTCGGCGCACGGCACGATCCCGTTGGCGGTGGGCGACGAGGGTGATCTTTCGGTTCCGTTCGACCTGCGGGTGGGGCCGTTGACCCGGGCCGTGTTGAAGCCGCTCGGGGATGAAGACCACGTGCTCGTGCTGGTGCAGCACCACATCGTGACCGACGGGTGGTCCGTCGGGGTGCTCGTCGAGGAACTCGCCGCGCTGTACGCCGGGGACGAGCCCGCTCCGGTTTCGGCGCAGTACCCGGACTTCTCGGCGTGGGACGCGGCCCGGCCGGTCGGCGACGTGGCGTACTGGCGGGAGAAGCTGGCCGGCTTGGAGACGTTGGACCTGCGGCCCGACCGGGCCCGGCCGGCGCTGCGGACCTCGGCCGGCGCGGTGGTGCGGCGGCCGTTGCGGGCCGACCTGGTGGAGCGGCTGGCCGGGGTCGGGCGGGCGCACGACGCGACGCTGTTCATGACGCTCACGGCGGCGGTGCAGGTGTTGCTGTCGGCGCGTTCCCGGCAACGGGACGTCGCGTTGGGCACGGTGACGTCGGGGCGGGACCACTCGGACCTGGAACGTGCGGTCGGGTTCTTCGTGCGCACGCTGGTGCTGCGGTCGTGGGTCGATCCGGAGTTGCCGTTCACCGGGTTCCTGGACCACGTGCGGGACACCGTGATGGAGGCGTTCGCGCACGACGACGTGCCGTTCGACCGGGTGGTGGCGGAGGTCGGGGCCGACCCGGACCCCAGCCGCACGCCGTTGGTGCAGGCGGTGGTCGCGTTGCAGCAGCCGCTGGTGCGCGAAGGCCGGTTCGGCGATCTCGTGGTGGCCGAGCACGACCTGCCCCGGCCGAACGCGCGGTTCGACCTGGTGGTGGAGTTCTGGCCGCGCGACGACTCGTTGGCGTTGACGATCGAGTACAACACCGACCTGTTCGACCTCTCGACTGTGGAGGTGTTGGCGGACGACCTGGAGACGTTGCTGCACGACGTCGTCGAGGATCCGGATCGGGAGTTGCGACGGCTGGTGGCGCTGGACTTCCCGCCGGACGACACGGTCCGCGTGCGGGGCGTCCGGGTCGACCCCGGGGCGGTCGAAGAAGCGTTGCGGCGGCACCACGAGGTGACGGACGCGGCGGTGGTGGCGACGGATCGGCGGCTCGTGGCGTACGTGACGCCCGTGGTGAACCCGGCTGCCTTGCAGGGGTTCCTGGCTCAGGTGTTGCCGGCGCACAGCGTTCCCACGACGTTCGTGGGGCTGGAGCGGCTCGATCGGGACAACCTGCCCGCGCCGCCGGAGGAGCCCCGGGTCTACGTCGCGCCGCGCACGCCCGTGGAGGCGGCGCTGGCCGGGGTGTTCGCCGAGGTGCTGGGCGCGGCGCGGGTCGGGGTCCGGGACAACTTCTTCGCGCTGGGCGGTGATTCCATCCTGGGCATCCAGGTGGTCACCAAGGCGCGGCAGGCCGGGCTGGTGCTGACCTCGCGGGACATCTTCGCCTACCAGACGATCGCGGCGCTGGCCCCGCACGTGACGCGGGACCTGCCGCCGGCCACGGACCAGGGCGCGGTCACCGGGGACGCGCCGCTCACCCCGATCCAGCGGTGGTTCCTGGGTACCGGGTCGACGCTGTTCGACCAGTCGCTGGTGGTGGACTTCGCGGACGAGGTCGACCCGGACGCGTTGGCGGCGGCGGTCGAGGCGTTGATCGAGCACCACGACGCGTTGCGGATGCGGTTCGACGGCGACCGGCAGTTCAACGAGCCGGTCGGGTACGGGGAACCGCTGCTGCGCGCGGAAGTGCTCGATGAGCGGTCGGTCCGGCTGGTGGCGCACCACCTCGTGGTGGACGGGGTGTCGTGGCGGGTGCTGTCCGAGGACTTGACGACCGCCTACCGGCAGGTCGTCGAGGGTTCGGCGGTCCGCATCGGGGACAAGACCACCTCTTTCCGGGACTGGGCCCGGAGGTTGCACGGTCACGCGGTGACGGGCGGGTTCGCCGCCGAACTCCCCTACTGGTCGGCGGTTTCCGGTGACGGCGTGCCGACCGACCGGGACGGGGCCAACACGTTCGCCACCACCCGTGACGTGACGGTGCGGTTGAGCGAAGCGGAGACCTCGGCGTTGTTGCGGGACGTGCCGGAGGTGTACCGGACGCAGATCAACGACGTGCTGCTGACCGCGCTGGGGCGGGTGCTGGCGGACTGGACCGGGCGGGACCGGGTGCTGGTGGACCTGGAGGGGCACGGGCGCGAGGAGCTGTTCGACGACGTCGACCTCTCCCGCACGGTCGGCTGGTTCACCACCGTCTTCCCGGTGGCGCTGGAGGTGCCGCGGGACTGGGGCGCGGCGCTGAAGTCGGTCAAGGAGCAGCTGCGGGCCGTTCCGGGGCGCGGCATCGGGTTCGGGGCGTTGCGGTACCTGGCGAACGGGCCGGTGTGCGATCCGGCGGTGAGCTTCAACTACCTGGGGCGGTTCACCGGGCAGCGGGACCTCGACCTGCTGGCGGACCCGGACATGCCGCGACCGCACCTGCTCGACGTCGTCGGCAAGGTGCAGGACGACCGGCTGGAGTTCGCCTGGTATTACAGCTCCGCCGTGCACGACGACGCGACGGTGGCCCGGCTGGCGGAGGCGTTCGCGGTGGCGTTGCGGGCGATCCTGGCGCACTGCCGGGAACCCGGCGTGGGCGGGCGCACGCCGTCGGACTTCCCGTTGGCGCGGCTCACCCAGGAGCAGGTCGACCGGATCACCGGCGAGGACGCCTACCCGCTGACGCCGATGCAGGCCGGGATGGTCTTCCACGGCCTCGGTGAGCGCGGCGTGTACTTCCAGCAGACGACGTTCGTGGTGGACGGGGTGCCGGACTCGGCGGCGTTCGCGAGGGCGTGGCAACGGGTCGTGGACCGGACGCCCGTGCTGCGCAGTTCGGTGCTGTGGGAGGACGTGCGCGAGCCGTTGCAGGTCGTGCACGCGCACGCCGACGTGCCGTTCAAGTTCCTGGACTGGAGCGGGCTGGAGGAAACCGAGCGGGCCTCGCGGCTGTCGGCGTTGCTGGCGCAGGACAAGGCCGAGGGGATCGACCTCGGGGTCGCGCCGCTGATGCGGGTGGCGATCGTCCGGCTCTCGGCCGAATCGGTGCGGGTGCTGTGGACGTTCCACCACGTGCTGTTGGACGGGTGGAGCGTGTTCCAGGTGTTGTCCGACGTGCTGGGCGAGCCGGCCGAGCGGCAGCCGTTCCGGGATTACGTGGCGTGGCTCGCGGCGCAGGACGACCAGGCGGCGCAACGGCATTGGCGGCAGGTGCTCGGGTCGTTCGACTCCCCCACGCCGCTGCCCGTGGACCGTCCGGCGGCCGGCCCGGCGACGTCGTCGGCCCGGCTCTCGGTCGAGCTGGCCCGGGAGGATTCGGCCCGGTTGTACGAGTTCGCCCGTGCGCACCGGGTCACGCCCAGCGCGATCGTGCAGGGCGCCTGGGCGTTGTTGCTGGCCAGGTCGTCCGGGCAGCGTGACGTGTGCTTCGGCGCGACGGTCTCCGGGCGTCCGGCGGACCTGCCGGGCGTGGACGCCATCACCGGCATCTTCATCAACACCCTGCCGGTGCGGGTGCGCGTCGACGGGTCCCGGCCGGTCGCGGACTGGCTGCGGGAACTCCAGGCGGCGCAGGCGGAATCGCGCCGGTTCGAGCACGTGCCGCTGACCAGCTTGCAGGCGTGGAGCGGGGTCGCGGCCGGTACCGGGCTGTTCGACAGCGCGGTGATCTTCGAGAACTACCCGGCCGACCTGGCCGACGGGATGGGGCTGCGGGACCTGGAGGCGGTCGAGACGACCAGCTTCCCGTTGAGCGCCACGGTCTACCCGGCGGACCGGCTGGAAGTGCTCCTCGGCTACGAACCCGCGATGTTCGACGCCGACACGGTGGTCCGGTTGGGCGAACGGCTCAAGACCCTGCTGGTCGGCCTGGTCGCCGATCCCGACCGGCCGGTCGGCCGGGTGCCGTGGCTGTCCGACGCCGAGCGCCGGCAGGTGCTGGTGGAGTGGAACGGCCGGGAGTCCGGCACGCCTTCCGCGACCATCCCCGAGTTGTTCGCCGCGCAGGCGGCGCGGACTCCGGACGCCGTGGCGGTCACGTTCGCGGGCACGTCCCTGACCTACCGCCAGTTGGACGAGCGCGCGAACCAGTTGGCGCACCACCTGGTGGAGTCCGGCGCCGGGCCGGAGCGGTTGGTGGCGTTGGTGCTGCCGCGCCACGCCGACCTGGTGGTGGCCGTGCTCGGCGTGTTGAAGGCGGGTGCGGCGTACCTGCCGATCGACCCGGCCTACCCGGCGGACCGGATCGCGGGCACGATCGCCGACGCGAAGCCGGTGGCCGTGCTCGACGCGATGCCCGATGTGTCCGGACATTCCGTCGTGGCACCCGATGTGCGACTGACTCCCGACAACGCGGCCTATGTGATCTACACCTCAGGCTCGACCGGGAAGCCGAAGGGTGTCGTGATCCCGCACGGCAACGTCGTGCGGCTGTTCTCGGCGACCGATCACTGGTTCGGGTTCGGCGAGAACGACGTGTGGACGCTGTTCCACAGCTACGCGTTCGACTTCTCGGTGTGGGAGCTGTGGGGGCCGCTGCTGCACGGCGGACGGCTCGTCGTGGTGCCCTTCGAGATCTCGCGCTCCCCCGCCGACTTCGCCCGACTCCTGCGCGACGAAGGCGTCACCGTGCTCAACCAGACCCCCTCCGCGTTCTACCAACTGGTTCCCGAACAGCCCGACCCGAGGTACGTGATCTTCGGCGGCGAAGCCCTTGACATGCACAAAGTCCGGGACTGGCGGGGCAGCGGCACGTTGATCAACATGTACGGGATCACCGAGACGACCGTCCACGTCACCTACACCGAGGCCGACGGCAGCATCGGCGAGCCGATCCCCGACCTCCGGGTGTACGTGCTGGACGAGGACCTCGAACCGGTGCCGCCGGGCGTCGCCGGGGAGATGTACGTGGCGGGCCCCGGACTGGCCCGGGGCTACCTGGACCGGCCCGGCCTGACCGCGTCCCGCTTCCTCGCAAACCCTTACGACACAGCGGGTTCTCGCATGTACCGGACCGGCGACCTCGGCAAATGGCTCAACGGGAGGCTGCACTACCTGGGCCGGGCGGACCAGCAGGTGAAGATCCGCGGCTTCCGGATCGAACTCGGGGAAATCGAAACCGTCCTGGGTGCGCATCCTGCCGTCGCCCAGGTCGTTGTGCTGGAGCAGGAACAGCGTTTGGTGGCGTACTACGTGCCGAACGGGGCCGTGCAGGTTTCGGAACTGCGCGGTCACGCTTCGAGTGCGCTGCCCGAACACATGGTTCCTACGGCGTTCGTGGCACTGGATCGACTGCCGCTCAACGCCAACGGCAAGTTGGACCGCGTCGCGCTCCCCGCGCCCGAGCGCGACGCGGTCACCTCGGCCGAGTACGTCGCGCCCCGCACGGAGACCGAAGAGGCCATCGCGGCCATCTGGGCGGACGAACTGGACGTCGACCGGGTCGGTGTCGAGGACAGCTTCTTCGCGCTGGGCGGCGATTCCATCCGCAGTCTGCGCATCACGTCCCGGACCAAGGCGGCGTTCGCCGTCGAGTTGTCCCCTCGGGACGTGCTGACCGCCCGCACCGTGTCGTCCCTCGCCGATCTGGTGGAGGAACTCGTGCTGGCCGACCTCGAAGCCCTCGTCGACCGGGAAGCGTGAGCCATGACCACGTCCAAGGAAAGCCGCATCTCCGCACTGCCCGCCCACCTGCGGGACCGTCTGCGGTCCCGGCTGTCCGGGAACGCCGCGCCCGCCGAGACGATCCCCGCGGTGCCGCGCACCGGGCCGCTGCCGCTGTCGGCGGGCCAGCAGCGGCTGTGGTTCCTCGACCAGTTCCAGCCCGGTGACACCGAGTACAACAGCGCGCTGGCGTTGCGGCTGCGGGGCGTGCCCGACCTGACGCTGCTGACCGGTGTCCTGCGCGAGTTGGTGCGCCGGCACGAGTCGCTGCGCACCACGTTCACCGAGGTCGACGGGCAACCGGTGCAGGTCGTGCACGAGGACCTGCACTTGGAGGTCCCCGTCGTGGACGCCGGCGACCTCGACGGCGCACTGCGCGCCGAGGTCGAGCGGCCGTTCGACCTCGCGCACGGGCCGTTGTTCCGGGCTGTCGTCCTGCGGATCGCCGACGACGACCACGTGCTGCTGTTGACGTCGCACCACATCGTGGTCGACGGCTGGTCGCTGGGGGTGCTGGGCGTCGAACTCGGCGCGCTCTACCGGGGCGAGGCGCTGCCCCCGCCCGCGTTGCAGTACGCGGATTTCGCGGTGTGGCAGCGCGCGCAGCCGGTGAAGGTGGACTACTGGCGCGACCGGCTGACCGACGTCCAGCCACTGGAGCTGCCGACCGACCGGCCGCGCCCGGCGGAGCGCACCACCGCCGGCGCGACGCACGAGTTCACCGTGCCCGCCGGGCTCGCCGCCCGGCTCGCGCAACTGGCCCGTGATCACGAGACCACGCTGTTCACCGCGCTGCTCACGGCCTGCCAGACGCTCCTGGCCCGCTACACCGGCCAGGACGACATCGCGCTGGGCACGGTGACCAGCGGGCGTGGACGCCCGGAACTGCAACGACTCGTCGGCTTCTTCGTCGGCACCGTCGTCGTGCGGTCCACTGTGGACACCTCGCGGACGTACGAGGAGCTGCTGGAGTCGACCAAGACCGACGCGCTGGACGCGTTCGCGCACGACGACGTGCCGTTCGACCGCGTGGTGGAAGCCGTTGCCGCGCAACGCGACCCGAGCCGGTCGCCGCTGTTCGACGTGATGGTGGCGATGCAGAACGTGGGCGGCGCGTTACCCGAGCTGCCCGGCCTGGAGGTCGGGGAGCACCCGCTCACCCGGCGGCGCGCCAACTTCGACCTGAGCGTCGACTTCACCGAGACCGGCGACGGCATCCACGCCCTGGTCGAGTACGCGACGGACCTGTTCGACCCGGCCACCGTCGAGCGGTTCGGCCGCCACCTGCTGATCCTGCTGGCCCGGGTGGTCGCGGAACCGCGCCGGCCGCTGGCCGAGGTGTCGCTGCTGCTCGGCGACGAACCCGACGCGCACGGCGTCGAGCTGGACGTGCCGGACACGACGTTCCCGGCGCTGTTCCGCGCACAGGCCGCCCGCACGCCCGACGCGACCGCGGTGGTGTGCGACGGTGTCCGGCTCACGTTCGCCGAGGTCGAGGCACGGGCGAACCGGCTGGCCCGGCGGCTGGTCGCGGACGGCGTCACGGCCGAGCAGGTGGTGGCGATCTCGTTGCCCCGCAGCGTGGACGCGGTGGTGGCGATCCTCGGCGTGATGACCGCCGGCGCGGTGTACCTGCCGGTCGACCCGAGCCTGCCGGAGTCCCGCAAAGCCCACCTGGTCGGTGATTCCGGCGCGGTGCGGGTGATCGACGGGCCGTTGGACACCGACGGGATGCCGTCGACGCCGCCCGAGGTCGCCCTGCGCTCCGACCACGCGGCGTACGTGATCTACACGTCCGGTTCCACCGGCAAGCCCAAGGGCGTGGTGATCGAGCACCGCCACCTGGTGAACCTGCTGCACAACCACCGCGACGACTTCGCCTCCGGGCACCTGCGGGCCGCGCTGACGGCGGTGTTCTCGTTCGACACGTCGTGGGAGGGCCTGGTGCTCATGGCCGACGGCCACGAGCTGCACGTGCTCACCGACGAGGTCCGGCTGGAGCCGGGCGAGCTGGTCCGGTACGTCCAGGAGCACCGGATCGACTTCCTCGACCTGACCCCGTCCTACGTCCAGCAGCTCCTGCCCGCCGGGCTGCTCGACGGCGCGCACAAGCCGAAGTTCCTGATGCTGGGCGGCGAAGCGCTCGGCGCTTCGCTGTGGCGGGAGCTGGCGAGCGCGCCGACCGAGGCGTTCAACTTCTACGGCCCCACCGAGACCACGGTGGACGCGGCGTCCTCCCCCGTGGTCGGCGACCGGCCGGTCATCGGCCGCCCCCTGCGCAACCTCGCGCTGTACATGCTGGACGCCAACCTCCAGCCCCAGCCGGTGGGCGTGCCCGGTGAGCTGTTCATCGCCGGGGCTCAGGTCGCGCGCGGCTACCTGAACCGGCCGGGCCTCACCGCGTCCCGGTTCCTGGCCGACCCGTTCGGCCCGCCGGGTTCGCGCATGTACCGCACCGGCGACCGCGTCCGGTGGGTCGGCGACCAGGTCGAGTACCTGGGCCGGACCGACGACCAGGTCAAGATCCGCGGGTTCCGGATCGAGCCGGGCGAGGTGGAGGCGGCGCTGCTGAGCCACCCGGACGTCGCGGAGGCCGCCGTCGTCGCGCGCACCGACAACGGGCACGCGAGGCTGGTCGGCTACGTCGTCACGGCCGGCCCGGTGGAGCTGCGCGAGCACCTGCGCCGACTGCTGCCGGACTACCAGATCCCGGCGGCGTTCGTGGAGCTGGACCGGATCCCGTTGACCCCCAACGGGAAGCTGGACCGGGCCGCGCTGCCCGCCCCGAAGGCCAGGGGTGACGAGGACTTCGTCGCGCCGTCGAGTCCGGCCGAGGCCGAGCTGGCCCGGATCTGGGCCGAGGTGCTGGGCGCGGAGCGGGTCGGCGTGCACGACAACTTCTTCACCCTCGGCGGCGACTCGATCCTGTCCATCCAGCTGGTGTCCCGCGCGCGGCAGGCCGGGTTCCGGCTCACCTCGCGGGACGTGTTCCGGCACCAGACCGTCGCCGAACTCGCGCTGGTGTCGGCGAGCACGCCGGAGGCCGAGCCGGTGCGGGTGTTCGCCGGTCCGGCACCGCTGACGCCCATCCAGCGATGGTTCTTCGCCGAGCACGGACCGTTGGCGCACTTCACGATGACGCTGTTGGTCGAGTTGGCGCCCGAGGTCGAGGAAGCGCTGCTGCGGGCGGCTCTGCGGACCGTCGTCACCCATCACGACGCGTTGCGGCTGCGGTTCCGCGAGGTCGACGGGCAGTGGACGCAGGACGTCACGCCGGTCGAGGACGACGTGCTCGGTGTCGGGTCCGATGTGGACGTCGAGGTCGCCGCCGCCCGGCAGCGCCTGGACATCACGGACGGGCCGTTGCTGCGCGCCGTGTTCTTCCCCGGTGAGCGGCCGAAGCTGCTGGTGACCGTGCACCACCTGGCGGTGGACGGCGTCTCGTGGCGGATCTTGTTGGAGGACTTGGAGAAGGCGTACCGGGGCGTCGCGCTGGAGCCGGTCGGCACGTCGTTCACGCAGTGGGCGCACCGGCTGGCCGAGCACGTCCGGTCCGGTGCCCTGGACGATGCGCTGCCGCACTGGCGTTCCCTGCCCGAGCCGGTTGCCCTGCCGGTGGACCGGGACGGCCTCAACACGGCGGCGTCGGCTCGGACCGTGTCGGTGCGGCTCGACCCCGAGACGACCGACGCCGTGCTGCACCAGGTGCCCCCGGTGTACCGGACGCAGGTCAACGACGTGCTCCTGAGCGCGTTGGGGCGGGTGCTGGCCGAGTGGACCGGGCAGGCCGCGGTCTCCGTGGCGCTGGAGGGCCACGGGCGCGAGGAGCTGTTCGACGCCGACCTGTCCCGCACGGTGGGCTGGTTCACGACGCAGTTCCCGGTCGTCCTCCCGACCTCGGACGAGTGGGATCGCACGCTCAAGGCGGTCAAGGAAGCGCTGCGGGCGGTGCCGCACAAGGGGTTGAGCTACGAGGCGTTGGACGTCGGCGGCGGGCTGCCCCCGATCTCGTTCAACTACCACGGCCGGTTCGAGGTCGCGGACGGTGGTTTCTTCCGCGCACGTCAGGATTCCGCCGGCGACGACCTCGCCCCCGACCAGCGGCGCAGCCACCTGATCGACGTCACGGGCCTGGTCGAGCACGGCGAGCTTCGGCTGACGTGGGAGTACTCGGAGAACGTGCACGACGGCGAGACCGTGCGCCGGCTCGCCGAACGGATGCTGGAGGCGCTGCGGGAGATCGTGGCGCACTGCGCGTCACCGGAGGCGGGCGGCCACACCCCGTCGGACTTCCCGCTGGCACGGCTCACCCAGGAACAGGTCGACCGCATCGCAGGCCCCGACGTCGAGGACGTCTACCCGCTCACGCCGTTGCAGGCCGGGATGGTGTTCCACAGCCTGGTCGAGCCCGGCGCGTACGTCGACCGGATGCGTCTGGTGCTCGACGGCGTCACCGACGCGGACGCGCTGTTCGAGGCGTGGCAACGGGTCGTGGACCGGACCCCGGTGTTGCGCAGCAGCATCGTGTGGGACGGCGTGGCCGAGCCCGTCCAGGTGGTGCACCGCAACGCCACGCTGACTTCCGGCGGGGAACTCGACCTCGGTGTCGCGCCGTTGCTGCGCGTGCGGGTCACGCAACTGTCCGAAGACCGCGTGGAGCTGGTGTGGTCCTCGCACCACGTGATCCTCGACGGCTGGAGCACCGGCCAGGTGTTCAGCGAGGTCTTGGAGCACTACCGGGCCATCACGACCGGGCAGCCCGCGCGGTTGCCCACCAGGCGACCGTTCCGCGACTACCTGCGGTGGCTGGCCGACCAGGAGGGCACCGAGACCTACTGGCGCACCGCGCTTTCCGACGTCGACGGGCCGACTCCGCTGCCGTTCGACCGGCCGCCCGCCGAGGCGCACCGGGCGGAAGCCTCCGAGTCCGTGCGGATCAGCGCCGACCTCGGTGACGCGCCGCAGCGCGCGGGGCTCACCGTCAACACGGTCGTGCAGGGTGCCTGGGCGATGTTGCTGGCCAGGGTGTCCGGCGAACGCGAGGTCGTGTTCGGCAGCACCGTGTCCGGCCGCCCGGCGGAACTGCCGGGCGTGGAGTCCATGGTCGGGATGCTCATCAACACCGTCCCCACCAGGGTTTCGGTCGACGCCGCGGCCCAGGTCGGCGGGTGGCTGCGCGATCTGCAGGCCGCGCAGGGCGAAGCCCGCCGCTACGACCACACGTCCCTGGCCGAGATCCAGTCGTGGGCCGGCACCCGGTTGTTCGACAGCGTGATCGTCTTCGAGAACTACCCGTTCGACCAGGCCGGCGACGGGCCCCGGGTGGTCGAGATCGACGCGGTGGACAACACGACCCTGCCGCTCACGCTCACCGCGTCCGTCACCGACCGGCTCAACCTCGAACTCGCCTACGACCCGGACCTGTTCGACCGCGCTACCGCCGAACGGCTCGTCGGCTGGCTCGGCGACCTGGTCTCGGCGGTCGTCCGCGACACCGACGCCCGGATCGCCGACCTGCCGTGGCTGTCGCCGCAGGACGAGAACCGGGTTCTGGTGGCGTGGAACAACACCGCGCTCGACACCCCGGACGTCCTCTACCCCCGGGTGTTCGCCGAGCAGGCGGGCCGGACGCCCGACGCGACCGCGCTGGTGTTCCAGGGTGAGAGCTGCACGTTCGCCGAACTCGACGCCCGCGCCAACCGGTTGGCACACCACCTGATCGATCAAGGAGCAGGCCCCGAGCGCACGGTGGCCGTGCGGCTGGGCCGGTCCGCCGACCTCGTCGTAGCGGTCCTGGCGGTGCTCAAGGCCGGTGCGGTGTACCTGCCGGTCGACCCCGAGCTGCCCGCCGAGCGGATCGACTTCCTGCTGGCCGACGCCGATCCCGCGCTGGTGCTGGACGCGCTGCCCGACGTGACCGGCCTGCCCGACACCGCTCCCCCGGTGGCACTGCGGCCCGAGCACGCGGCGTACGTCATCTACACGTCCGGTTCCACCGGTCGGCCCAAGGGCGTCGTGGTGGAGCACGGGCAGCTCGCGAACCTGTTCTACGCCAACCGGCACGACCTCATGGACGCGCCCACCAGGTTCGCGGTCACCGCGACGTTCTCGTTCGACACGTCGTGGGAGGGCCTGCTGTACCTGGCCGCCGGCAGCGAGTTGCACGTCATCGACGACGAACTCCGCCTCGACCCGGCCGCGCTGGTCGACTACATCACCGCGCACGGCATCGGCACCGTCGACCTGACGCCGACCTACGCGCACCGGCTGATCGGCGCCGGGCTGCTGGACTCCGGCGTCCGACAGGTCCTGGTCGGTGGCGAGGCCGTGGACGCCGCGCTGTGGCGGCACCTCGCGGACTCCTCGGTGACGGGCTTCAACTACTACGGCCCCACCGAGACCACGGTGGACGCGGTGTCGACCGAGATCGTCGGCGACCGGCCGGTGATCGGCCGGCCCCTGCACAACGTCCGGGCGTACGTGCTGGACGGCGAACTCCGGCCGGTGCCGCCCGGCGTGGTCGGCGAGCTGTTCGTCGCCGGGGCGCAGGTCGCGCGCGGGTACCTGGGACGTGCGAGCCTGACCGCGCAACGGTTCCTGCCCGACCCGTTCGGCGCTCCCGGCCGGCGCATGTACCGGACCGGCGACCGCGTCCGGTGGGTCGACGGGCGGCTGGAGTACCTGGGCCGCGCGGACGACCAGGTCAAGATCCGGGGGTTCCGGATCGAGCCCGGCGAGGTCGAGGCCGCGCTGCGGGCCGTGCCCGGCGTGCGGGATTCCGTCGTCGTGGTGCGCGACAAGCGGCTCATCGGCTACGTCACCGGCAGTCCGGAAGGCGATCCTCGGGCCGTGCTGGGCGCGACGCTGCCGGACTACCTGGTGCCGTCGGCGGTGGTCACGCTGGACGCCTTCCCGTTGTCCCCCAGCGGGAAGGTCGACCGCCGGGCGCTGCCGGAGCCGGAGTTCACCGGCGGGTTCACCGCGCCGCGCACGGACGCCGAGCGGATCGTGGCCGAGGTGTGGGCCGAGGTGCTGGGCGTGCCCAGGGTCGGCGCGGACGACAACTTCTTCGCGCTCGGCGGCGATTCCATCCTGAGCATCAACGTGACGTCGCGGCTGCGCGCCGCTTTCGGCGCGCAGTTGTCGCCGAGGGCGTTGTTCCAGCACCCCACGGTGTCCGGGCTGGCGACGGCGATCTCCGGTGAGTCGCCGGTCGAGGCGATCCCGGCGGTGACGCGCGACTTGGCCGCGTGGCCGCAGTCCCCGGCCCAGCGCCGGTTGTGGTTCCTCGACCAGTTCGAACCCGGTGGCACGGAGTACGTGACGCCGACCGCGCTGCGGCTGCGGGGACCTCTGGACGTCGAGGCGCTGCGCCGTGCGGTGAGCGGCCTGATCGACCGCCACGAGTCGTTGCGCACGACGTTCGACGAGGACGTGCAGGTCGTCAACGCGCCCTTCGCGGTCGCGTTGGCGGTCGAGCACGGCCCGTGGGAGGCGGTGCTGCGCCAGGAGGCGGGCACCCCGTTCGACCTGCGTCGCGGGCCTCTCCTGCGGGCCCGGCTGGTCCGGGTCGCCGACGACGACCACGTGTTCGTGCTGACCCTGCACCACATCATCACCGACGGCTGGTCGACCGGTGTGCTGATGCGCGACCTCGCCGCCCTCTACTCGGGCGACGAGCTGCCGCCGTTGGCCGTCCAGTACGTCGACTTCACGGCGTGGCGACAGGATCCGCCCGTCGAGTACTGGTCGTCGCGCCTGGCCGACGTGCCGCCGCTGGAACTGCCGACCGACCGACCGCGACCGGCGGTCCGGACCGGGGCGGGCGCGATGCACTCGTTCACCATCCCGGCCGAGGTCGCGCACGGGCTGCGGGACTTGGCCCGGCACCACGGCGACACGTTGTTCACGACGCTCGTCGCGGCGTGCCAGGTGTTGCTGGCCCGCTACACCGGCCAGGACGACATCGCGGTCGGCACGGCGGTGTCGGGCCGTGGTCGCGCCGAACTGGACGACGTGGTCGGCCTGTTCGTCAACACCGTCGTCCTCAGGTCCACTGTGGACACCGGGCTCCCGTTCGCCGATTTCCTGGGCGAGGTCCGGACCGCCGTGCAGGACGGGTTCGCCCACCAGGACGTGCCGTTCGAGCGGGTCGTGGAAGCGGTCCGGCCGGACCGCGACCCCAGCCGCAACGCCCTGTTCGACGTGATGGTCCTGGTGCAGAACACCGGGACCGAGGTTCCCGGACTGCCGGGCCTCCAGGTGGCCGAGCTGCCGCTGCCGCTGTCCACGGCGACGTGCGACCTCACCTTCGAGTTCGGCGAGGCGGACGGCGAGCTGCACGGCGCGGTCGAGTACAGCACCGACCTGTTCGACGTCGGCACGGTCGACCGGATGGCCCGACACCTGGTGGCGCTGCTCACCGCGATCACCGCCGACCCCCACCTGCCGACCGCCGCGATCCCGTTGACGCTGGGCGACGAACCCGACGGCCGGGGCGTGCGGCGGGAGGTGCCGGACACGACGTTCCCGGCGCTGTTCGAAGCGCAGGCCGTCCGCACTCCGGACGCGACCGCGCTGGTGTACGGCGACACGCGCTTGACCTACGCCGAGGTCGACGCGCGGGCGAACCGCCTGGCCCACCACCTCGTCGAGCGCGGCGCGGGCCCGGAGCGCACGGTCGCGGTGATGCTGCCGCGCTCGGCCGACGTGATCGTGGCGATCCTCGCCGTGCACAAGGCCGCAGCGGTGTACCTGCCGATCGACCGGCACCTTCCGGTCGACCGCGTGCAGTTCCTGTTGCAGGACGCGGAACCCGCGCTGGTGCTCGACTCGTGGCCGGACCTGGCGGGCCTGCCGGACACCCGCCCCGACGCGCGGATCCGCCCGGACCACGCGGCGTACGTGATCTACACGTCCGGTTCCACCGGCAAGCCCAAGGGTGTCGTGGTGGAACACCGGCAGCTGGTGAACCTGCTGCACAACCACCGCCACGACTTCGCCACCGAGCCGCTGCGGGTCGCGTTGTCGGCCGTGTTCTCGTTCGACACCTCGTGGGAGGGCCCGCTGCTCATGGCGGACGGGCACGAACTGCACGTGCTTCCCGACGACGTGCGGCTGGAGCCGACCGCGCTGGTGGACTACGTGCGCGAGCACCGGATCGACTTCCTCGACCTCACGCCGTCCTACGTGCGGCAGCTCCTGCCGGCCGGCCTGCTCGACGGCGAGCACAAGCCCAAGATCCTCATGCTCGGCGGCGAAGCCCTGCCCGAATCCCTGTGGCAGGAGCTGGCCGACGCGCCCACCAGGGCGTACAACTTCTACGGCCCCACCGAAACCACGGTCGACGCGGTTTCCACGCCCGTGGCCGGCGACCGGCCGGTGATCGGCCGCCCGCTGGACAACCTGGTCGCGTACGTGCTCGACGACCGGCTGCGGCCCACGCCGACCGGCGTTCCCGGCGGGCTCTACCTCGCCGGCGCGCAGGTTGCCCGGGGTTACCTGAACCGGCCCGGCCTGACCGCGTCCCGGTTCCTGGCCGACCCGTTCGGCGAGCCAGGGTCCCGCATGTACCGGACCGGCGACCGCGTCCGGTGGGTCGGCGACCAGCTCGACTACCTGGGCCGCGACGACGACCAGGTCAAGATCCGCGGGTTCCGGATCGAACTCGGCGAGGTCGAGGCCGCGTTGCAGCAGCACCCCGACGTCGGGCAGGCCGTCGTCGTGGCGCGGGAGCACAACGGGCACAACAGGCTCGTCGCCTACACCGTCGGCACGGCGGCCGATCTCGCCGGCTGGCTCAAGGACCGGCTGCCGGACTACCTGGTGCCGTCGGCCTTCGTGCCGCTGGACTCGATCCCGATGACCTCCAGCGGCAAGGTGGACCGGCGGGCGCTGCCCGCGCCGACCTTCACCGACGCCGGGTACGTCACCCCGGCCGATGGGGTCGCGGCGGACCTGGCTGCCATCTGGGCCGAGGTGCTGGGCGTCGACCGGGTCGGCGCGCGGGACAACTTCTTCGCGCTGGGCGGCGACTCGATCCTGAGCATGCAGGTGGTCTCCCGGGCGCGGCAGGCCGGGATGCGGTTGACCTCCAAGGACATCTTCCTGCGGCAGACCGTGGCCGATCTCGCGCTCGCCGTCACCGAGGACACCGGCACCGCGTACGTGGCGCCCACCGGGCCCGCGCCGCTCACCCCGATCCAGAAGTGGTTCTTCACCGAGCACGGTCCGCTGTCGCACTTCACGATGTCGGTGTTCACCGATCTCGACCACGTCGACGTCCCTGCGCTGCGGGCCGCTCTGCACAAGGTCGTTGCACACCACGACGCCTTGCGCACCCGCTTCACCGTCGTCGACGGGCAGTGGCGGCAACAGGTCGCGGACGGCGAGGTCGACGTGCTGCGCGTCGCATCCACTGTGGACTACGAGGCCGAGGCCCACCTCGCCCGCGCCGGGCTGGACCTCAGGCGCGGGCCGCTGCTCCAGGCGGTGCTGTTCCCGGGCGGCAAGCTCTTCCTGACCGCGCACCACCTCGTGGTGGACGCGGTGTCGTGGCGGATCGTCCTGGACGACCTCGCCACCGCCTACCGGGGCGGGGACCTCGGGCCGAAGTCCACCGCGTTCGCCGACTGGGCGCACCGGCTGGACGCGCACGTCCGGGAGGGCGCGTTCGACCGGTCGCTGCTGCACTGGATGGCGACGCAGACCGACGAGCCCATCCCGACGACGGCGGGCAGCGCGCGCAGCGTCACCGTGCGGCTGGGCAAGGCCGAGACGGACGCCCTGCTGCACCGGGTGCCCGAGGCGTACCGGACGCAGGTCAACGACGTCCTGCTGGCCGCGTTGACCTCCGCGTTCGCCGGTCACGCCCTGGTCACCCTGGAAGGCCACGGCCGGGAGGAGCTGTTCGACGTCGACCTGTCCCGCACCGTCGGCTGGTTCACGGCGCAGTTCCCGGTCGAGCTGGAGATCACGCCCGGAGACTGGGGTTCCGCGCTCAAGTCGGTGAAGGAGCAGCTGCGGGCCGTGCCGGACCGGGGGCTGAGCTACGAGGCGCTGCGGTACGCCGACCGCGGGCTGACCGGCCGGCTGCCCCGCGTGTGCTTCAACTACCTGGGGCAGTTCGAATCCGGCTCGATCAGCGACGCCGAGCACGGCCGTGAGGTGCCCGACGACCTGATCCGACCGCACCTGCTGGACATCACCGCCGCCGTGGCGGACGGGGAACTCGCGCTGGACTGGGAGTACTCCACCGAGGTGCACGACGAGTCGGCCGTCCGGGCGCTGGCGGACCGGATGGTGGACGCGCTGCGCGAGATCGTCGCGCACTGCGCGTCGCCGGACGCCTGGGGGCGCACGCCCTCCGACTTCCCGCTGGCCCGGCTCGACCAGGCCCAGGTGGACCGGATCGCCCGGCCGGACGTCGAGGACGTCTACCCGCTCACGCCATTGCAGGCAGGTATGTTGTTCCACAGCCTGGTGGACGACAGCACCGCGTACTTCAACCAACTCCGCGTCCGCCTGTCCAATGTGGACTCGGCCGAGCGGCTGGCACGGGCTTGGCAGCGGGTGGTCGACCGCACGCCGATCCTGCGCACGGCCGTGGTGTGGGAAGGGGTGGACGAGCCGCTCCAGGTCGTGCGCCGCGATGTCGTCGTGCCGGTGGAGTACGCGCCGGTCACCGACGACCTCGTCGCCCGCGACGCGCGGACCGGCCTCGACCTCACGCGGGCACCGCTGATGCGGTTGACGATCGGGCGGGTGTCCGACCACGAGGTCGACCTGCTCTGGACGTCGCACCACCTGCTGCTCGACGGCTGGAGCACCGCGCAGGTGTTCGGCGAGGTGCTGGCCGAGTACGTGGGTGGCACCCCGGTCGCGCGCCGACCGTTCCGGGACTACCTGGAGTGGCTGGCGGCGCAGGACCCGGTAGCGGCGGAGGGCCATTGGCGCGGTGTGCTCTCCGGGGTCACCGATCGCACTCCCCTGCCCTACGACCGCCCGCCCGCCGACGCGCACCGGGCCGAGTCGACGGCGCGGGTCGCGCTGGATCTCCCCGCCGAGCGGCTCGCGGAAGTGGCGCGGGCCAACGGGTTGACGGTCAACACGCTGGTGCAGGGCGCCTGGGCGTTGTTGCTGGCCCGGGTTTCCGGTGAGCGCGATGTCGTGTTCGGCACGACGGTGTCCGGGCGGCCGGCCGAACTTCCCGGCGTGGAGGACATGGTCGGCATGTTCATCAACACCGTGCCCACCAGGGTCTCGGTGGACCCGCAGGACGACGTGGTGTCGTGGCTGCGCCGCTTGCAGGAGACGCAGACGGACTCGCGGCGGTTCGACTTCGTGTCGCTGGCGCAGGTGCAGTCCTGGTTCGGCGGGCCGCTGTTCGACAGCCTGCTGGCGTTCGAGAACTACCCGGTCGAGGCCGCGTCGGATGACGCGCCGCAGGTCGGCGAGGTCGATGGGTTGGACACCACGACGTTCCCGCTGACCGTCCGCGCGCACGTCGACGATGAACTGCACGTCGAACTCACCTACGACCCGCGCCTGTTCGACGGCACGACGATCGAACTCCTCGGCGACCGGTTGAGCCGACTGCTGGTTGGTCTCGGCGACGACCCGCACCGCACGGTCGGCGAGCTGCCGTGGCTGTCGGACGAGGAGCGGCACCAGGTGCTGGTGGAGTGGAACGGGCAGGGTTCCAGCAAACCCACCTCGACCATCCCGGCCTTGTTCGCCGCGCAGGCCGCGCGCACGCCGGACGCCGGTGCCGTCACGTTCGAGGGCACCACGCTGACCTACCGCGAGCTGGACGAGCGTGCGAACCGGTTGGCGCACCACCTGGTCGCACGAGGTGCCGGGCCGGAGCGTTTCGTGGCGCTGGTGTTGCCCCGGAGCGCCGACCTGGTCGTGGCGGTGTTGGCCGTGGTGAAGACGGGTGCGGCGTACCTGCCGATCGACCCGGCGTACCCGGCGGACCGGATTCTCGGCATGATCGCGGACGCCGAACCGGTCGTGGTGCTCGACGCACTGCCCGACGTGTCCGGACTTCCCGCGACCGCACCGGAAACGGCGTTGCGCCCGGAGCACCCGGCCTACGTGATCTACACCTCGGGTTCGACCGGGAAGCCGAAGGGCGTGGTGATCCCGCACAGCAATGTCGAGCGGCTGTTCTCGGCGACCGATCACTGGTTCGGGTTCGGCGAGAACGACGTGTGGACGCTGTTCCACAGCTACGCGTTCGACTTCTCGGTGTGGGAGCTGTGGGGGCCGCTGCTGCACGGCGGACGGCTCGTCGTGGTGCCCTTCGAGATCTCGCGCTCCCCCGCCGACTTCGCCCGACTCCTGCGCGACGAAGGCGTCACCGTGCTCAACCAGACGCCGTCGGCGTTCTACCAGTTGCTGCCCGAACAGCCCGACGCCCGCTACGTGATCTTCGGCGGCGAGGCGTTGGACCTGAACAAGGTCAAGGACTGGCAGGGCAGCGGCGCGCTGGTCAACATGTACGGCATCACCGAGACGACGGTGCACGTCACGCACACCGAGGCGGACGGCACCATCGGCGTCCCGATCCCGGACCTGCGGGTCTACGTGCTGGACGACGACCTGCGGCCCGTGCCGCCCGGCGTGACCGGCGAGATGCACGTGGCGGGCGCGGGACTGGCCCGGGGCTACCTGAACCGGCCCGGGCTGACCGCGTCGCGGTTCGTCGCGAACCCGTTCGGCGAGCCCGGTTCCCGGATGTACCGGACCGGCGACCTGGCGCGCTGGGAGGACGGCAGGCTGCACTACCTGGGCCGGGCCGACCACCAGGTGAAGATCCGCGGCTTCCGGATCGAACTCGGCGAGATCGAGGCCGTGCTGGCGGAGTTCCCGTCCGTGCGACAGGTCGCCGTGGTGGTGCGGGACGAGCGGCTGGTGGCCTACCTCGTCGCGGACGAGGTCTCCGTGGCGGACCTGCGGGACCACGCGGCGCGGTCGTTGCCGGAGCACATGGTGCCGGGCGCGTACGTCGCGCTGGACCGGTTGCCGCTCAACGCCAACGGCAAGCTCGACCAGAAGGCGCTGCCCGCCCCGGAACGCGCCGCGTCCGTGGGCGACGGGTACGTGGCTCCGCGCACGGAGGCCGAACGGCTGGTCGCCAACGTGTGGGCGGACGTGCTGGGCCTGGCGCGGGTCGGCGCGGAGGACAACTTCTTCGCGCTGGGCGGCGATTCCATCCTGAGCATCCGGGTGGCGTCGCGGTTGCGCGAGACGTTCGACCTCTCGCCGCGCGCGCTGTTCGACCACCCCACGGTCGCCGGGCTGGCCGCCGCGTTGACCGGTGGCACGCTCGCGCCCATCCCGCGCGTCAGCGGCGACTTCCCGCTTTCGTTCGCACAGCAGCGCTTGTGGTTCCTCGACCAGTTCTCGCCGGGCGGCACGGAGTACGTGACGCCGTTCGCGGTGCGCTTGGGCGGGGAACTCGACGTACCGCGGCTGGAGCGCGCGTTGTCGGCGCTGGTGGCACGGCACGAATCGCTGCGCACGACGTTCCCCGCCGTCGACGGGCTGCCCGTGCAGGTGGTGCACCCGCCGTACGAGGTGCGGCTTCCGGTGCTGGACGCGATGCCGGAGATCGAGCCGTTCGACCTGGGCGCGGGACCGCTGTTCCGGCCGGCGCTGGTGCGGACCGGGCCGGACGAGCACGTGCTCGCGCTGACCATGCACCACATCGTCACCGACGGCTGGTCGGGCGGCGTGCTGATGACCGACCTCGCCGAGCTGTACACGGGTGGCACGCTGCCCGAACTCCCGGTGCGGTACGTGGACTTCGCGGCGTGGCAACGGGAACTGCCGCTGGACGAGCACCTCTCGTACTGGCGCGACCAGTTGGCCGGCGTGCCGGCGCTCGAACTGCCCGTCGACCGGCCACGGCCGCCCGTGCACACCAACTCCGGCGCGCAGCTGGAGTTCCCGGTGTCCAGCCGGGTGGCCAACGCCCTGCGGGACATCGCGCGCCGCAACGACAGCACGCTGTTCATGACGCTGGTGGCGGCCTGCCAGGTGTTGTTCCACCGCTGGTCGGGGCAGGACGATTTCGCCATCGGCACGGTCGCGGCAGGTCGGGAACGGCCCGAGTTCGACCGGATGGTCGGGTTCTTCGTCAACACGCTGACGCTGCGGGCCCGGATCGACCCGCTGGCGACGTTCCCCGCGTTCCTGGGGCAGGTGCGGGGCACCGTGCTGGACGCGTTCGCGCACCAGGACGTGCCGTTCGAACGCGTGGTGGACGCCGTGCAGCCCGACCGCGACACCAGTCGCACACCGCTGTTCCAGGCCGTGGTGGCGTTGCAGAACGCACCGCAGGCGGCCGGGTTCGCCGGGCTGGCGGCCTCCGACGTCGACCAGCCGGTGGTCTCCACCGGGTTCGACGTGACCGTCGAGTTCACCGAACTGGACGGCGGCGGCCTGGCCGGGGCGATCGAGTACAACACCGACCTGTTCGACGCGGTGACCGCGACCCGGCTGGCGCTGCACCTGGGCGTGCTGCTGGACGGCATCGCCGCAGACGCCGATCGTCCGCTGTGGACGCTCCCGGTGCTGCCGGACGTCGAGCGCGCGGCGGTGCGGCGGTTCGGCTCCGGCCGGGCGCCCGCCCCGTTCGCGACCTTCGCGGGGCTGTTCGAGGCGCAGGCCCGACGCACGCCCGACGCGCTCGCGCTGGTCGGCGCGGAGCAGTCGACCTACGCGGAGCTGAACTCGGCGGCGAACCGGTTGGCGCACCACCTGATCGCCGAGGGGGCGGGGCCGGAGCGGATCGTCGCGGTCCAGCTGCCCAGGTCGGCCGGGCTGGTGGTGGCCGAACTGGCGGTGGCCAAGGCCGGTGCGGCGTTCCTGCCGGTGGACCCGGCGTACCCGGCCGAGCGGATCGCGTTCATGCTCGACGACGCGAAGCCACTGCTGGTGCTGGACGGACCGGTGGACGTCTCGGGCCGACCCGCGACCGATCCCGTCGTCGCGGTCCAGGAGGACCACCCGGCGTACGTGATCTACACCTCCGGTTCGACCGGCCGGCCCAAGGGCGTCGTGGTGTCCCACCGGGGTGTCGCCGCGTTCTCGGCGGCCGAGATCGCGCACCTCGACGTGCGGCCCGGCGACCGGGTGCTCCAGTTCTCCTCCCCCAGCTTCGACGCCTCGGTGCTGGAGCTGTGCCTGGCGCTGCCCGCCGGGGCCGCGCTGGTCGTCCCGCCGGAGGGGCCGTTGCTGGGCGACCAGCTCGCGGAGGTGATCGCCGGACAGCGCGTCACGCACGCGCTGATCCCGCCGGTCGCGCTGGCGACGCTGCCGGACGTGCCGCTCCCGGAGTTCCGGACGCTGGTCGTGGGCGGTGACGCGTGCTCGGCCGACCTGGTGGCCAAGTGGGCGCCCGGGCGACGGATGGTCAACGCCTACGGCCCCACGGAGTCGACGGTCGTCACGTCGTGGAGTTCGGCGTTGACGCCCGGTGGCGCGCCGCCGATCGGCCGGCCGATCCCTGGCACCCGCGCCCACGTGCTCGACGCGTCGTTGCAGCCGGTGCCGATCGGCGTGCCCGGCGAGCTGTACGTGGCGGGCGTCGGCCTGGCGCGCGGCTACCTCGACCGGCCCGGCCTGACCGCGTCGCGGTTCCTGGCCGACCCGTTCGACGGTGGCCGGATGTACCGGACCGGCGACGTCGTTCGCTGGAACCGCGAGGGTGACCTGGAGTTCGTCGGCCGGGCCGACGAGCAGGTCAAGATCCGCGGGTTCCGGATCGAACTCGGCGAGATCGAGACCGCGCTGCTGCGGCACTCCGACGTGCGCGAGGCCGTGGTGGTCGCGCGTGCCGACGCGGGCGGCCACAAGCGGCTGGTCGCGTACGTGGTCGGCGCGGTGGACAAGCTGCGGGACTTCCTCGGCGAGACGATGCCGGACTACCTGGTGCCCTCGCTGTTCGTGCCGGTGGACGCGATCCCGGTCAGCCCCAACGGGAAGGTCGACCGGGCCCGGCTGCCGGAACCGGACTTCTCGGCGCTGTCGGCGGTCGGGTACGTGCCACCGGACGGCCCGGTGGAGGAGGCGCTGGCCGCCGTGTGGGCGGACGTGCTGGGTGTGCCGCGCGTGGGCGCGGCGGACAACTTCTTCGGCCTGGGCGGCGATTCCATCCTGAGCATGCAGGTGGTCGCACGGGCCCGGCAGGCCGGGCTCCGCTTCACCACCAAGGAGCTGTTCCAGCACCAGACGGTCGCGCAGCTCGCGCCCGTGGTGCGCGTGGAGGAGGCCGCCGGCGACCAGGCGGCGGTGGTCGGCGCGGTGCCGTTGACCCCGATCCAGCACTGGTTCCTGCACTCCGGGCGGCGCAACCCGCACCACTTCAACCAGTCGCACTTCGTGGAACTCGACCCCGCCGTGGACGTCGACCGGCTGCGCCGGGCGCTCAACGCGCTGATGGCCCAGCACGACGCGCTGCGGATGAGGTTCACCCTGGTCGACGGCCGGTGGCAGCAGGACAACGCCGACGTGTCGGACGTGGACGTGCTCACCGTGGTGTCCGATGTGGATGGTGAGGCCGAGCGCGAGGCGTACGCGGACCGGGTGCACGCCGGGTTCGACATCGGCGAGGGCCCGCTGTTCAAGGCGGTGCTGTTCACCGACCCGGAACACCCCCGGCTGCTCCTGGTCGGCCACCACCTGGTGGTGGACGGCGTGTCGTGGCGGATCGTCCTGGACGACCTCGAAACCGCCTACAACGGCGGGGACCTGGGCGCCAAGACGACCTCGTTCCAAGCCTGGGCGCGCCGGCTGGCCGGCCACGTCGAGGAGGGCGGGTTCGACGCCGAGGTCGCCTACTGGGACAAGCCGTTGCCGGAGCGGGAGAAGTCGTCCGCGCCCGCCGAGGTGGTGACCGTCGAGCTGTCCGAGGACGACACGGAGGCGTTGCTGCGCGGCGCTCCCGCCGCCTACCGGACGCGGATCAACGACGTGCTGCTGGCGGCGCTGGCGTGGTCGCTGTCGCGGTGGACCGGCTCGTCCACGGTGTCGGTCGACCTCGAAGGCCACGGCCGGGAGGACCTGTTCGACGACGTGGACCTGTCCCGCACGGTCGGCTGGTTCACCACGGTCTACCCGGTGGAGCTGGAAGTGCCGGACGGCGACTGGCGCTCCCGCGTCAAGGCCGTGCGGCGGCAGTTGCGAACCGTGCCGGGCAACGGGATCGGGTACGGGGCGTTGCGCCAGCACGGCCGGGTCGCCGGCGGTGGCGTGCCGGTGGTGGCGTTCAACTACCTGGGGCAGTTCGACTCGGGATCGGAGGAATCAGGTTTGTACCGCGCGGTGTTGCCGTCCATCGGGCACGAGCACGACCCGGCGGACCAGGGTGAGCACCTGATCGACGTGGTCGGCGAGGCCGGCGGCGGACGACTCGGGTTCTCCTGGTACTACCACCCCGACGTGCACTCGCCGGACGTGCTGCGGGAAGTCGTCGCCGACTTCGGGCTCGCGCTGCGCGCGATCGCCGAGGACTGCCGGGGTGCGGTGTGACCGTCTCGTTGGCGCGCAACCGGAACTACACGTTGCTGTGGGGCGGGCAGGCGCTCGCCGAGGTCGGGTTCTCGGCCTCGATGATCGCGCTCCCGCTGCTGGTGCTGGGGATCACCGGTTCACCGGTCGCCTCCGGCCTGGTGCTGACCGTGGACGCCACGGCGCAGCTGGTCGCGGGCGTGCCCGCCGGTGTGCTGGTGGACCGGTGGGACCGGCGGAAGATCATGCTGGCGTGCGAGGCCGCGCAGGCGGTCGCGCTGGCGTCGCTGGTGATCGCGTTGATCGTGAGCGTGCCGTCGTTCCTGCACATGGCGGCGGTGGCGGCGGTGCTCGGCGTGTGCCGGGCGCTGTTCGAACCCGCCGAGGACGCGTGCCTGCCCCGGCTGGTGCCGGACGAGCAGTTGGCGACGGCGGTGGCGATGAACGCGGCGCGGTCCTCGATGGGCCAGGCGGTCGGCACCACGCTGGGCGGCGCGCTGTTCGCCGTCACGCGGTGGCTGCCGTTCCTGCTGGACCTGGTCACGCACTGCCTGGCGTTCGTGGCCCTGGTGTTTCTGCGGGTGCCGCCCCGGGAACCCGTCGTGAGCCGACCGCACTTCGTCCGGCAGATGGGTGACGGGCTGAAATGGGTGTGGCAGCGGCGGGAGATCCGGGTCACGGCGCTGTGCGCAGTCGTGCTGAACCTGTTCTTCACCGCGTTCTACCTGGTGGTCATCGTGCTGGCGGAGGCACGTGGCGTGTCGTCGGCGATGATCGGCGTGATGGCCGCCATGCTCGGCGTCGGCGGTGTGGTGGGCGCGCTGATCGCCCCGTGGCTGCACCGCGTGCTGGGCGCGCACGTGTCGATCGCGTCGGTGTTCTGGGCGTTGACGCTGTTGACGCCCGTCGCCTACTTCGTTTCCGACGGTTTCGTGATGGGCGGGTTGTTCGCGCTCATGACGTTGTTGGCACCCACCGCGAACACCACGATCTCGACGCACCAACTGCTGCTGACCCCCGACGAGCTGCGGGGTCGGATGAGCGGCGTGCTGTCGGTGGTGGTGGGCGCGGCGGGTGCGCTGGGGCCCGCCCTGGGCGGGTTGCTGGTCGAGTACGTCTCCGCAGACCAAGCCGTTGTGGTCTGCGCGGTGGGGATCGCCGTGGTTACCGCGTTCGTGACGGTCAGTCCGACCTTGCGGCGCTATTCAGTCGATCAGAAAGGTGTTTCCGATGAGGTCTGACATCGCCTACCAGGTGCTGGTCAACGACGAGGGCCAGTACTCGCTGTGGCCGGCCCACCAGCCGGTCCCGGCGGGCTGGGTCGCGGACGGCAAGACCGGCACCCTCGACGAGTGCTCCGCCCACGTCGACGAGGTGTGGACCGACATGCGCCCGAAGTCCCTGCGGGACGCGATGGCCTGACCCGCGCGGTGGCCCGTGCCGGACACCTCCCGACACGGGCCACCGGCTACTCACCCGGCCGGACATGGCTCTGTCAAAGGGAATCACAGCCTCTCGCGCTGCGGCCCGACGGCGATCTTCATCGTGCGGGAAGGGTTGCCCGACGACGTGACGGGGCGGGAGGCAGACCGGTGGAACCTCGGCGGCCCGCACTGTTCGTGCTGACAGGCTTGGTGGCCGGTCCGGCGCACAGCACTGCGGACTAGCGAAACACCGTCGTACGAAACGAAACGGGAGTCGTGCGCGGCGCGGCGAACGCGGAAACCACCACGTTCCAAGCCATCCCGTACGCAGCTCCGACGAGGATTCCTGCACCTCGACGTCCTTCGCCACCCGGGGCCGCCGGGCTCCGGCACGTTCGGCCTGGCCGACCAGCAGGCCGCGCTGTCCTGGGTGCGACGCAACATCGCGGCGTTCGGCGGTGATCAGCGCGGTGTTGTACCACCACGAGTTCGCCGACCCCGAGGCCCCGACGCCGGGCGAGCCGCGAATGCCGATGGGCGCGCACCACTCCTCGGAGCTGTGGTCGCTGTTCGCGCTCGGGGGCCGCACCCCGCCGTTCACCCCGGAGCAGCGGCACCTGTCGGTGCGGATGATCGACTACTGGACGAGGTTCGCGGCGACCGGAGTTCCCGCCCCCGGCGACGGCGGGATCGGCCCGGTCGACTTGGCGGCGCGGCACCACTGCGACTTCTGGGCCGGGCTCGGCTGACCTCCCGGCACGGGTCTCAGCGGGTTCGCGGCACCGCGCGGCGCATGGTCCGGACGTCCTCGACGCCGAGGACCGCCGCGGTGGACCCGACGATGACGGCCGCCCCGGCGGTCAACGTCGCCGTGACGCCCACCGCGTCGGACACCGGGCCTGCCACGACATAGCCCAGCGGCATGAACGCCAACCCGAAGAGCAGGTCGTAGGACGAGACCCGGCCGAGCCGGTCGGCGGGCACGCGTTCCTGCATGACGGTGGTGAACGAGACGGAGAAGATCTCGACCCCGATCCCCGCCACCGCCGCGCAGCCGACCAGCACCGGCACCGGGGCCTCCAGCGCGAACCCGACCAGCGGCGCGACCTTGGTCAGGGTCGCGAAGGAGGCGACCAGGAGCGGCCGCTCCGGGGACCACCACAGCACGGCGAACGCCCCGGCGACGAGCCCGACCGCCAAGCCGGCGGCCACCAGACCCCAGGCCACCGGGCCGCCGAGCACCCGGTCGGCGACGACCGGGCCGAGGAGCTGGAAACCCCCGACCCACACCATGTTGACCAGCCCGTACTGCACGACGATCGCCCACAGCCACCGCCGGGACCGGAACTCCCGCCACCCGTCGCGGAGGTCGCCGACGAAGTCCACGGCCGGGCGTGGCGTCAGCGGGAGGCGCAACGTGCCCAGCAGGACCGCCGCGCCCAGGAACGTCACCGCGTCCCACGCGATCGCCCAGGCCGCGCCGACCGCCGCCACCGCGATGCCGCCCAGCGCGGGGCCGAGGATCCGGACGGTGTTGAGGCTGATCCGCAGCAGCGCGTTCGCCCGGTGCAACTGGTGCGCGGGCACGGTCTGCGGCACGACGCCCTGCGAGGCGGGCCCGAAGAAGGCCGTCGCGGTGCCGGTGACCGCTGCCAGGACGGCCAACAGGCCCACCGTCGGCCGGCCCCACAGCAGGAGCGCGGCGGTGGCTCCCTGCCCGAGCGCGGACACCGCGTTGGCCGCCACCATGACCCGGCCGCGCGGCAGCCGGTCCGCGACCACGCCGCCGACGACCAGGAACACCAGTTGGGGCGCGATGCCGGCGGCCAGCACGATCCCCAGGTCGGTCGCCGAGCCGGTCAGGTCCAGCACCGCGAACGCCAGGGCGACCGGGGCCGCCGTCGATCCGAGGCTCGACACCAGCCTGCCCAGGAACACGACCCGAAACGGCCGTTCGCACAGCGGGCTCAAGCCCGCGCCGGGGATCATGGGGCGCGAGGCTAGCCGGGGTTCGGCCTCGGCCGCGTCGCCTTAGGTGATTGAGTCCGAGGGTTGGTGGTCGTAGGCGGTCAGGGAGCGCTTGACCGGGGTGGCCGGTGTGGTCGTCGTGCCGGATGGCGGCGGTCAGGGCCTGGATGCGTCGCGGGACCCGGACGGCGGCCCCGGCGGGTGCGTCCGCCGTGTCGTTCGAGGTCGGGTTGTGCCTTGAAGGTCCGGTCGACGGACCCGACAGTCCGGCGCGGTGGTCCGAACGGCCGCGCGCCGGGCCGTGGCCGGGTCGGCGTGCGGGCGTGCCGCAACCAGCGGGCCTTGGAGGTAGACCCGAGCAGCGCCCGCACCACCGCCAGGATCACCGGCCCCGCACCGGTCAACCGAGGTCGGATGCCGACCCTCGGACGCCACGGGGACAGGTGCGGCCTTCAGCAGGTCGCCGGTCCTGACGTGGAGTGCGGACGAGGGGGTGCGAATCACCGGTCGTCACGACCCGCACGACGACACCCTCACCCCATCTCCAGGTACCTACCCCTTGGAATCAATCATCTAGACCGGCAGGGGTTCGGTGATCTCCAGACCCGCGTCGACGGCGGCGACGAGCAGTTCGGTCTGGGTCGGTGCATGGGTCGCCGACCACGTGCGCAGCGCGCCCAGGAAGCCCGTCAGGTCGCGTTGCGCCTGTCTCAGCATCCCCGGCAGGGCCTGTCTGGCCACGTCGACGTGCGGGCCCTCGCGGCCCTCCGTCGGCCAGACGCGCACCACGTCCTCCCCCACGTACTCGACCCACGGGCCCGGCCCCAGGTCGATCTCCGCGCGGTACAGGGCCGCCAGCCAGCCGCGCCAGGCGAACAGGTCGGTGCCCGGCCCCGGCTCGACGCGGGTGCCGTCGTCGTGCAGCAGGAGGCCGCCGGGGGCGTACAGGGTGTCGAAGCCGATCAGTTCGCGGACCGCCTCGTCGGTGGTGCCCGCGTTCGAGCCGCCGCCGACGACGTACAGGGCGCACAGCGCGCTGCCCACGTCCTCCTCGCCGGAGGAGGCGTCCAAGCGGAGCCACGTCCCGTCCGGGGCGGCGACCGGCCAGAGGGCGAATTCCCCACCGGGTGGCCCGATTCTGCACATCACTGGCGAGAAATACGGCACTGTACCGAGGCTAGCGCCGTGATCGCCCCGGCGGAGTGCTCCGCCGGGGCGATCGTCGGACTGCGAGTGGCCGACTACGAGTGGCGGCCCGGGGTTGCACGGGCCGGGTGCGCGGACGGGCTAACGGCCGTCGACGGGCTTGTCCGACTGCCACACCTGGTACTCGCGCAGGCCGTAGAGCAGCGGCAGGTGTCCGGATTCCTGCGCCACCTGGAACGCCTCGCCGAACACCACCGTGTGGTCGCCGACCGGCTCGGTCCGGCTGACCCGGCAGTCGGCGACCGCGTGCGCGTCCCGCACCAGGTGCGGGCCGGCCGCGCCGGCGGGCTGCCGCCACGGGATCGCGTCGAACCGGTCCGGTGCGCCGGAGGCGAACAGCTCGGCCACCGGGCGGGCGTCGCCGTGCAGGAAGTTCACCGCGAACGTGCCGCAGGCCAGCACCGCCTCCAGCGTGGGGCTGCCGTTGCGCAGGCACACCAGCAGGGTCGGCGGCGACAGCGTCACGCTGCACACCGACGACACCGTCATGCCGCGCGGCGCGCCGTCCGGCGCGGTCGTGGTGATGATCGCGACACCGGTCGGGAAGTGGGACATCAGGGTGCGGAAATCGGCAACCGGGATGACGGGGAGCGACTGGGTCATGGCGTACCGCCTGGCAGGTCGGGAACGAGCTGTCGGGGCGCCGCGGCGTCGACGCGCGCGCGGCGTTCGATCAGGGACAACAGGGGGCCGGTCATCGCGGTGGTCACCAGGGCCATCACCACCAGGGCCAGGAAGAGCTGCACGGACAGCAGTCCGGCGCTGTACCCGGCCTGGAGCACCACGATCTCGGTCAGGCCCCGGGTGTTCATCAGCACGCCGACGGTCAGCGCGGTGCGCCGGTCCTGGCGGCCGATCCGGGCGCCCAGGTAGCCGCCGCCGATCTTGCCGACGATCGCGAGCCCCACCGCGATCAGGATGGCGGCCCACGGCACGGCCGCGCGCGGCGCGTTCGCCACGCCGATGCCCGCGACCACGAAGAACACCGGCACCAGCAGCCGTCCGACGTTCATCACCGGCCGCACGATCGCCGTCCACGGCCCGGCGGGCAGCGCCAGCCCGACCACGAACGCGCCGAACACCGCCGTCAGGCCCCAGTGCTCGAACTGGAAGGCGAACAGCAGGGCGGCGGCCGAGACGGCGAGCCCGGTCGACTTGGGGAAGCGCTCCGCGGCGGCCATCGGGGCCCGGCCACGCAGCAGGATGCGGCCGACCACGGTCACCGCGACGCCGAGCACGAGCAGCACCAGCGAGACCAGCACGCCGCCGGAGATGCCGACCGCGACGACCAGCAGCACCCACGCGGCGGAGTCGGTGACCACGGCGGCGGCCATCGCGAGCTTGCCCGACGGGGTGTCCACCATCCGCCGGTCTTCCAGGATCCGCGCCAGCACCGGCACGGCGGTCACGCTCAGCGCCACCGCGACCATCAGCACCAGGGCGGGCGCGGACGCGGTGCCGCGCACGTCGGGATCGGCGGCCAGCAGCACCCAGGCGGCCATCCCCAGGCCCGCCAGCAGCGCCGGGACGAACGAGCCGGCGGTCACCCAGCCCACGGCCTTCGCGCCCAGCCCGGCCTCGCCGTGCCGCAGTTCGTGCGCCACGCCGACCAGGAACAGCACCAGGCCGATCTGGCCGATCGTCTTGAGGGGGCCCGCCACGTCGGCGGGCAGCACCTGCGCGAGCCCGGTCGGCCCGCCGACCGCGAGCACGGCGGGGACGACCAGGATGCCCGCGAGGATCTCGCCGACCACTTCGGGCTGGCGCGTGGCGCGCGCCGCCAGCCTGCCCAGGTACGCGGCGACCAGGACCACCGCGAGGACCGCGCCCACGTGGCCGGCCAGGATCAGGAGGTCGCTCATGCCCGTGCCCCCCGCTGTCCGCTGCGGGGCCGATGCCTGCTCATGGACAGCGCGCGGCTGCCCGCGAAGTTCTGCGTGCGGTAGGGCACGGCGGTTCCTTCCTGTTCTGTGGTCCTTACTGGTCCGTCGGGTGTCCGACGAGGTTGAAGAACACGTCGTCCAGGGTCGGTCGGCGCAGCGAGAAGTCGGCCACGTCGACTCCGGCATCCCGAAGGGCGACCGCCGCTGTGGCGATGCCGTCCATACCGTCCTTCAATTGCAGCTTGACGAGACCCCGGGTGGCGTCGGCGGTGGGCGCGTCGATGGCCAGCGGCCCGAGGACGGACAGCGCGTCGGGCACCCGGTCGGGCAGCGCGACGGCGACCTCCAGCCACTCCTGGCCGACCTTGCGCTTGAGCTCGTCGGGGGTGCCGTCCGCGATGACCTGCCCCGCCGCGATGACCACGATCTGGTCGGCCAGGTAGTCGGCCTCCTCCAGGTACTGGGTGGTCAGCAGCACGGTCACGCCGTCGGCCACCAGCCCGCGCACGGTGTTCCACAGCGACTGGCGGCTGGCCGGGTCCAGGCCGGTGGTGGGCTCGTCCAGGAACAGCACCTGCGGGTTGCCGACCAGGCAGCTGGCCAGGTCCAGCCGGCGGCGCATCCCGCCGGAGTAGGTGCCCACCGGGCGGTCGCCCGCCGCGACCAGGTCGAACCGCTCCAGCAGCTCCTGCGCCCGTTTGCGCGCCCCCGCACCGCCCAGGTGCAGCAACCGGCCCAGCAGGACCAGGTTCTCCCGGCCGGTGAGCAGTTCGTCCACCGCGGCGTTCTGGCCCGCCAGTCCGATCCGGCGGCGCACCTCGCGCGGGTGCTTCACCACGTCGAACCCGGCGACCTTGGCCGTGCCGCCGTCGGGCACCAGCAGGGTCGCCATCACCCGGACGGCGGTGGTCTTGCCCGCGCCGTTGGGGCCCAGCACGCCGAGCACGGAACCGGTCCGCACGGTCAGGTCGATGCCGCGCAGCGCCTCGGTCTTGTCATAGGTCTTGCGCAGGCCGGAGACTTCGATCGCGAGGTCCATCAGCTCGCCTTGCTCTCGTTGCGCTCGTGGGCCTCACGCAGGCTGCGCGGACGCATGTCGGTCCAGTTGTCCTCCACATAGGACAGTGCGGCGTCCCGCGTGGTCTCTTCCAGCGCCACGGTCCACCCGGCGGGCACGCGGGCGAACGCGGGCCACAGGCAGTGCTGGCCCTCGTCGTTCACCAGCACGAGAAACCGGCCGTCCTGATCGTCAAAGGGGTTCGTCACTTCGGTTCTCCGTACCCTCGCGGTGGGATGGGACCCCAGTCGGTCAATGCTTTCCGCGCGCGCTGACCGCGCGCTGACGGATCGGTGATGCTCACCGGGTCTCCGGTACCAGCTCGACCGGCAGACTGCTGTAGCCGTACACGAAGTTCGAGTACAGCCGGGTCCCCTCGCCCGGCACCCGGATCTCGGCGACCAGGTCGCGCAGGCCCTCCAGCACCGAGCCGACGTGGGCGCGGCCCAGGAACGCGCCCAGGCAGAAGTGCGGTCCGAAGCCGAACGCGATGTGCCGGTTCGGGGTGCGGGCCAGGTCGAACCGGGTCGGGTCCGGGAAGACCTCCTCGTCGAAGTTCGCCGAGCTGTTCCACATCGTGACGATGTCGCCGTCGCGGATGGTCCGACCGCCCAGCTCCACCTCCGCCACCGCGCGCCGGCCGAAGTGCATCGCGGGCGTGGTCCAGCGCAGCACCTCCTCGGTGGCCGCCTCCACGGTCACCTCGCCGGACTTGAGCTTGCGCCACTGCTCGGGGTTCTGGGCCAGGGCGAGGATCGCGCCGATGGACGACATCCGGCTGGACTCGTCCGCGCCGAGGATGAGGCTGTAGGAGTTGAACACCACCTCGTCCTCGGCCAGCGGCTCGCCGTCGATCAGGCCGTTGGCCAGGGCGGAGAGCACGTCGTCGCCGGGCTTGCGGCGGCGCTGGTCGGCCAGGTCGGTGAAGTAGAGCAGGATCTCGTTGCGCGCGAGCCACTCGTCCATCTCGGAGTCGGCCGAGCTGATCCGGCTGAGCGTGCGGTTGTTCCAGTCCACCAGGCGCGGCCGGTCGGCGGCGGGCACGTCCATCAGGTCGCCGATGGTGTTGATCGGGATGTGGTCGGCGACGTCGGTGGCGAAATCGCACTCGCCGCGCGCGATCACGTCCTCCAGCAGGCTGTACGTGCGCCGCCGGACCTGCTGCGCGACCGCCTCCAGCAGGCGGGGCGAGAACGACTTGAGCATCAGGTTGCGCACCGCGCGGTGCCGTGCGCCGTCGGTGACGGCCAGCATCTTGCCCGACGCGGAGTCGTTGCCCTGCAACAACGTGGTCAGCACGTTGCCGCGTTCGGAGGTGAGCCGCTTGTTGTCCTTGTAGGCGGCCACGCAGTCGGCGTAGCGCGACACCACCCAGAAGCCGGGCTGGTCGCCGCGCGGCTCGTTCCAGTGCACCGGGCTCTCCGCCCGCAGGCGCTGCCACAGCTCGGTCAGGTCGACGTCCAGGAACGTCTGCGGGTCGGCGAGGTCGACGGTTGCCAGGTCGGCGGTCATGGTCGGCGCGTCCTTCGGGGTCAGGCGTTGCGGTAGCGGCGGACGCTGAGGTAGGAGGTGATCAGGAACAGCACGCCCAGCGACACGATGATCACCAGGTAGTTGTTCCCGCCGGCCGGGCTGCCGGGACCGGAAGCCTGGTTTCCCCACAGCTCGCGGCACGCGGAGATGACCGAGCTGACCGGGTTCCACTGGGCGATCGGCTGGATCCAGCCGGGCAGCTTGTCCACCGAGAGGAAGCCGTTGGACAGGAACGAGAACACCACCGCGACCAGGCCGCCGACGGATTCGATGGTCTCCAGGTTGTCCGAGGCCATGCCGAGCAGCACGCCCACCCACAGCACGGTGAAGATGAACACCGCCACCAGGGCGAACCCGGCCAGCGTCGGCAGGATCCCGGTGTGCGAGCGCCAGCCGAACAGCACGCCGAACGCCACCACGATCGCCAGGCCGATCAGGCTGATCGCCAGGTCGGCGATGGTGTGCCCGATCAGCACCGCGGAACGCGAGATCGGCAGCGACCGGAACCGGTCCACCAGGCCGCCCTGCACGTCCAGCGCCACCGCGATCGCGGTCGGGCCGACGCTGGCCAGGCCGACCTGCATCACCACGCCCGCGAAGATGAACTCGATGTAGTTGTCGCTGCCCGGGATCTGGATGGCGTTGGAGAACAGGTACCCCAGCGCGATCATGGTGATCAGCGGGTTGAGCGTGATGCCGACCAGCCGGCCGGGGTTGCGGCGCAGCCGCCGCAACCTCCGGCCCGCGATGGCGAGCACCTCGGTGACCGGCGCGAACGGTGTCTGCGCGGTCGGGACGTCGAGCGTGGTCACGGTCGTGCCTCCCCGATGTGGTTGCCCTGCACCCGGCGGAGCTCTTCCGCGACCGCGGCACCGATCAGCGCCTGCGGCTCGGGGTGCATCATGTACTCGTGCCCGCACGGCACGCGGTGCGTGCGGACCTCGCCGGTGACGTGGGCGCTCCACGAGTCGGCCAGTTCGGCGGTCTCGGCTTCGGAGCGGTCCTCCACCGCGGCGAACAGCACCAGGTCGCCGTCGAACGCGCCGGGCGTGAACGTCTCCATGATCCGGCCGTGGTTGCGCACCACGGACAGCATGGCCAGCAGCCGCTGCTCGCCGAGTTCGGCCAGCGGGTGCCGGTCGCGGCGCAGCACCTCGACCACGTCGCCGGGCTTGAGGTCGCGGCCGGTGAACTCGGCGCGGTCGTGCCCGATGACCTCCATGACGCGCAGCAGCAACTCGTTGTCGCTGACGTCCTCGTCCTCGGTGCCGGGCTTGTGCGGGTAGCCGTCCAGGTTCGCGACCAGCGCCACGCGCTCGCCGTCGCGCTGGAGCCGCACGGCCAGTTCGTGCGCCAGCACGCCGCCGAACGACCAGCCCAGCAGGTGGTACGGCCCTTCGGGCTGGACCTGCCGCAGGTAGCCCAGGTACTCCTCGGCGACCGCCCCGATGCTCTCCGGGAGCGGGGCCAGGTGGCCGACGCTGGGCGACTGGATGCCGTAGATCGGCACGTCCGGGTCGATCGCGCGGGCCAGCCCCACGTAGGGCAGGCTCGACCCGAGGCCGCTGTGCAGCACGAACAGCGGCGGTCGCGCGCCGTCCGGCCGGATCGGCAGCACCACGGCGAACGGGTCCAGCGGGTCGTCGCCGCCGTCGAGCGCCCGCACCTCGTCGAACACCCGGGCCACCGCCGACGCGCCGGCCGCCGGCGCTTCCAGCACCTCGGCCACGCCCGCCAGCCCCTCGGCGGTCTTGTGCACGAAGACGTCCGCGATGGTGAACCGCAGCCCGGCCTTGCGGGCCCGGCTGACCACGCCCGTGGCGAGCAGCGAGTGCCCGCCCAGCTCGAAGAAGTCGTCGTCCACCCGCACCTCGGGCACGCCCAGCACGTCGGCGAACACGTCGCACAACAGCCGTTCGGCGGCGGTGCGCGGTTCCCGGGCCGGGGCCCGGTCGGCGAAGTCCGGCGCGGGCAGCGCGGCCCGGTCGACCTTCCCGTTGGTGTTCAGCGGGAAGGCGTCCAGCTCGACGAACGCCGACGGGACCATGTGGTCGGGCAGCGCGGCACCGAGCCGGCGGCGCACCGCCGCCGGTTCCGGCACGTCCGCGCCGACCAGGTAGCCGACCAGCCGTCCGGCGGAGGCCACCACGACCGCGTCGGCGATCCCCGGCACGGCCCGCAGCGCGGCCTCGACCTCGCCCAGCTCGATCCGGAACCCGCGCACCTTGACCTGGTGGTCGCGCCGGCCCAGGAACTCGATCTCGCCCTCGTCGTCCCAGCGCACCACGTCCCCGGTGCGGTACATCCGGTCCCCCGCCTCGCCGAACGGGTCGGCCAGGAACCGGTCGGCGGTCAGCGAGGTGCGCTTGAGGTAGCCCCGCGCCAGGCCGTCGCCGCCGATGTACAGCTCGCCCGGCACGCCCGGCGGCACCGGCCGCAGCGCGTGGTCGAGCACGTAGACCTTGGTGTTGCTGATGGGCTTGCCGATGGTCGGCCGACCATCGTCCACTTCGGACACCGTGGACCAGATCGTGGTCTCGGTGGGCCCGTACATGTTGCGCACGTCCGGGGTCAGTTCGTGCAGCGACTTGGCCAGCGATTCGCTGAGCGCCTCGCCGCCGGTCAGCACGACCCGCAGGCGGCGCAACGGGTCCGGGGCGTGGTCGACCATCGACTGCCACAGGCTCGGCGTGGCCTGCATGACGCTGGCCCGGCTGTCGAGCAGCTGGGCGCCCAGCGCCACCGGGTCGCGCACCACGTCCCGGTCGGCCACGATCAGCGTCGCCCCGGACACCAGCGGCACGAAGATCTCCAGGTTGGAGATGTCGAAGCCGAAGGTGGTGACCGCCAGCAGCCGGTCGTCCCGGCTCATCGCCAACCGCAGCCGCATGTCCGCGATCAGGTTGCGCAGCGCCCGGTGCGGGACCACCACGCCCTTGGGCCGACCGGTCGACCCCGACGTGTAGATCACGTAGGCCGGGTGCTCGGGCCGCAGCGGCGCGATCCGGTCCTTGTCGGTGATCTCCGCCGCGCCGCCCCTGCCGCGCAGGACCTTGGCCACCTCGGGCGAGTCGAGCAGCAGCAGTTCGCCATCCGGGAGCAGGCCGGCGGTGTCCGCCGTGGTGACGGTCAGCACCGGTTCCGCGTCGGCCAGCGTCAGCGCGATCCGGTCGGCCGGGTGCTCCGGGTCGACCGGCAGGAACGCCGCGCCGGACTTGAGCACCGCGAGGGCCGCCACCACCAGGTCCACCGACCGGGGCACGGCGATCGCCACGATCCGCTCGGGGCCCGCGCCGCGCCGGATCAGCTCCCGGGCCAGCCGGTTCGCCCGCGCGCCGAGCTGGCGGTAGGTGAACTGGCCGTCCGGCCCGACCAGCGCGGTCACGCCGGGGATCTGCCGGGTCCGGTTGGCGACCAGGTCGGGCACCAGCGCCCGGCCCAGTTCGCGCGCGGTGTCGTTCCACTCCACCAGGATCCGGTGCCGCTCCTGCTCGCCCAGCACGTCGATGTCGCTCAGCGGCGCGTCCGGGTCGGCGACCACGGCGGCCAGCACCCGCAACAGCCGTTGCGCCATGCTGTCCACAGTGGACTTGCGGTAGAGGTCGGTGCGGTAGGCCAGCACGCCGTCCATGCCGGCCGGCACGCCGTCGAGCTGCCGCTCCACCAGGTCGAAGGTCAGGTCGAACTTCGACCGGCTCGCCTTCATCGGCTCGATCGCGGCGTGCACGCCCGGCAGCGCCTCGGCCGACTCGTCGTCGTTCTGGAAGGCCAGCATGACCTGGAACAGCGGGTGCCGCGACAGCGACCGGCTCGGGTTGAGCGCCTCGACCAGGTACTCGAAGGGCAGGTCCTGGTGCGCGTAGGCGGCCAGGTCGGTCTCCCGCACCCGCCGGACGAGTTCCCGGAACGTCGGGTCGCCGCCGGTGTCGGTGCGCAGCACCAGGGTGTTGACGAAGAAGCCCACCATGTCGTGCAGCGCCTCGTCGGTGCGGCCCGCGATCGGGCTGCCCAGCGGGATGTCCGTGCCCGCGCCGAGCTTGGTCAGCAGGGTCGACACGGCCGCCTGCACGAGCATGAACACGCTCGCCCCGGTTTCCCGCGCCAGGCCGACGAGTCCGGCGTGCAGCTCCGGCGACACCGCGAACTGGTGCACGTCGCCGTCGTGGTCGCTGACCGCCGCCCGGGTGAAGTCGGTCGGCAGGTCGAGTTCCTCCGGCAGGTCCGCCAGCGCCCGGGTCCAGTAGTCGAGCTGGGCGGTGAGCACGCTGCCCGGGTCGGTCTCGCTGCCCAGCCACTCCCGCTGCCACACCGCGTAGTCCGCGTACTGCACGGGCAGCGGCTCCCAGCTCGGGGCCTTGCCGGTGCGGCGGGCGGCGTAGGCGGCGGCCAGGTCGCGGCCCAGCGGCGCGCTGGACCAGCCGTCGAACGCGATGTGGTGGAACACCAGCAGCAGCACGTGCTCCTGCTCGTCGAGCGGGTAGAGCCGGGCCCGCAGCGCGGGTTCCGCGCCCAGGTCGAAGCCCCGGTCGACCTCCTCGGCGAGCGTGCGCGCGATGTCGTCGGTGCGCTCGACCCGCAGCGCCGAGCCGTGCACCGGCAGCACCCGCTGGTACGGCACGCCGTCCACGTCGGGGAACACCGTGCGCAGGATCTCGTTGCGCGCCACCACGTCGTCCACGGCGGCGGTGAGCGCGGGCACGTCCAGCTCGCCCTTGAGCCGCACCGCCAGCGGGATGTTGTACGTGCCGGTCGAGCCTTCCTCCAGCTTGTTGAGGAACCACAGGCGGCGCTGGGCGAACGACAGCGGCAGACCTTCGTCCCCGGCGCGTTCGACCGGCCGCAGCGCGGGCCGGGCCGATGCCGCGCCCACGACGAGCTTGGCGAGGCCGGCGACCGTGCGGGCCTCGAACAGCGCCCGCACCGGCAGTTCCACGTCCAGCACCGTGCGCACCCGGCTGACCACGCGGGTGGCCAGCAGCGAGTGGCCGCCGAGGTCGAAGAAGTCGTCCTCGACGCCGATCTCCGCCGCGCCCAGCACCTCGCCGAACACCCCGCACAGGATTTCCTCGACCGGCGTGCGCGGGCCCCGGCTGCGGGTGGTGGACAGGTCGGGTTCCGGCAGCGCCTTGCGGTCGACCTTCCCGTTGGGGGTCAACGGGAGCGCGTCGAGCACGACCATCGCCGCGGGGACCATGTAGTCGGGCAGCGACTCGCCCAGCCGCTCCCGCACGGCCTGCGCGTCCAGCTCCGCACCCGGCGCGGCCACGACGTAGCCGATCAGGCGCTTGTGGCCGCCCTGGTCGCCGCCGACGGACACCGCCGCGTCGCCGACCTCGGGCACCGCCCGCAGCGCCGCCTCGACCTCGCCGAGTTCGATCCGGTGGCCCCGGATCTTCACCTGGTGGTCGCGGCGCTCCAGGAATTCGAGCTGCCCGTCCGGCCGCAGCACCACCCGGTCGCCGGTGCGGTACATCCGCGCGCCCGGCTCGCCGTACGGGTCGGCCATGAACGTCACCGACGTCTTCGCCCGGTCGTTGAGGTAGCCCCGACCGACGCCCGTGCCGCCGACGTACAGCTCACCGGGCACCCCGGCGGGCACCGGGCGCAGGTCGTCGCCCAGCACGTACAGGCGGGTGTTGCGCACCGGGCGGCCGATCGGGACGCGGGCGTCGCCCAACTCGTCGCCGAGCCGGATGATCGCGTGCGTCACGTCGTCCGAGCACTCCGTGGGCCCGTAGGCGTTGACCAGCGGGATGTCCGGGTAGCGCGCGAACCAGCGGTGGCACAGGTCCGGCGGCAGCGCCTCGCCGGTGACCACGAGCGAGCGCAGGCCGGGCAGGGCCGGGGTCTCCTCGGTGATGTCCCACGCGTCGAGCGCGGCGCGCAGCAACGACGGGACGACCTCCAGGATCGTCACGCCCTCGTCGGGGATCGTGGCGAACAGCGCGTTCGGGTCCACGGCGGTGTCCCGCCCGGTGACCCGGACCCGGCCGCCCGCCATCAGCGCGGTGAGCATCTGCCACACCGAGATGTCGAACGTGACCGGCGCGTTGTGCACGATGGTGTCCACTTCGGACACTTCGAGGTCGTCCACCTTGCACCACAGGTGGTTCACCATGCCCCGGCGGTGCACCATGGCGCCCTTGGGCTTGCCGGTCGAGCCGGAGGTGAAGATCACGTACGCCAGGTCGTCCGGCTCGCCGAGCGCGGGGGCCAGGTCGGTGTCGACGGCGTCGTCCAGCAGCACGACGTCGATCCCGTTGGCCACCTCGCGGGCCAGCTCCAGGTGTTCGGCGTCGACCGCGACCGCGCGGGCGCCGCTGTCGGCGAGCAGCGCGGCGATCCGCGCCACGGGCGCCTGCACGTCCAGCGGCACGTACCCGCCGCCCGCGCCCAGCACGCCCAGAACCGCGGTCACGAAACCGATCCCGGGCGCGGCCAGCACGGCGGTGAGCCCGTCGCCGGGCACCCGCCGGGAGAACGCGCCGGCCCGCCCGACGAGTTCGGCGTAGCCGACCGACGCGCGGTCGTCCACGACGGCGACGGCGTCCGGCCGCTCCAGCGCCAGCGCCCGGATGCGCTCCACGACGCCCTGGTACGCCTGCGGTTTCACCGGCCCGGTACCGATCCGCAGGACCGCGTCCCGCTCGTCGGCGTCCAGCACGTCCACCCGGCTCAGCCGGGCCGCCGGGTCGGACACCACGGTGCGCAGGAAGTCCACCAGCCGCCGGGACAGCCGCCGGGCGGACGCCTCGGTGAACAGCTCGGTGCTGTACTCCAGCACGCCGTGCATCCCGGCGGGCACGCCCTCGGCGTAGCGCTCCTCCAGCAGCACGGTGAAGTCGAACTTCGCGCGCTGCGACCGCACCGGCTCGACCCGCCCGGTCAGGCCGGGCAGCGTGAGCGGGATGTCGTCGCTGGTCTGGAGCGCCAGCATGACCTGGAACAGCGGCTGCTTGTTCAGCGACCGCTCCGGGTTGAGCTTGTCCACCAGGTGCTCGAACGGCACGTCCTGGTGCTGGTAGGCGGCCAGGTTGGTGTCGCGCACCCGGTGCAGCAGCTCCTGGAACGTCGGGTCGCCACCGGTGTCGGTGCGCAGCACCAGGGTGTTGACGAAGAACCCGATCAGGTCGGCCAGTTCGTCGTCGGTGCGGCCGGCGGTGGGCGTGCCGAGCGGGATGTCCGTGCCCGCGCCCAACTTCGTCAGCAACGCCGACAGCGCGGCCTGGAACACCATGAACACGCTCGCCCCGGAGTCGCGGGCCAGCGTCACCACACCCTGGTACAGCGCGGCGTCGATCTCGAACCGCAGCTCGTCGCCGGTGTACTCGGCGATCGCCGGACGGGCGAAGTCGGTCGGCAGGTCCAGTTCCTCCGGCACGCCCGCCAGCGCCTTGGTCCAGTACCCGAGCTGGCGGGACAGCAGGCTCTCCGGGTCGTGCTCGTCGCCGAGCAGTTCCCGCTGCCACAACGCGTAGTCCGCGTACTGCACCGCCAGCGGCGCCCACTCGGGCCGGCGGCCCGCGACCCGGGCCCGGTAGGCCGTGGCCAGGTCCTGCACCATCGGCGCGATGGACCAGCCGTCGAACGCGATGTGGTGGAACACCAGCAGCAGCACGTGTTCCGCGGGCGCGACGCCGTAGAGGTGGGCCCGCATCACGGGTTCCGCGGCGAGGTCGAAGCCCCGGTCCGCCTCGGCGGTCAGCACGGCCGGCAGGTCGGCCTCGGGCAGCCGGGTCAGCGGCAGCCGCGGGTAGTCCGCCGGCACCTCCACGACCCGCTGGTACGGCTCGCCCTCGACGTCGGGGAACACCGAGCGCAGGATCTCGTGGCGGCCCACCAGGTCCCGCAACGCGCCGCGCAGCGCGGCCACGTCGAGGTCGCCGTTGAGCCGCACGGCCATCGGCACGTTGTAGGTGCCGGTGACGCCGTCCTCGAACTTGTCCAGGAACCACAACCTGGTCTGGGCGAACGACAGCGGCACGCGCTCGCCGCGCGCGGCGGGCACCAGCGGCGGCCGGGCGTCGGACGCGCCGACCACCTGCTCCGCCACGCCGGCGACCGTGCGGGCCTCGAACAGCGCGCGGATCGGCAGCTCCACGCCCAGCGCGGCGCGCGCCCGGCTGATCACCTTGGTGGCCAGCAGGGAGTGCCCGCCGAGGGTGAAGAAGTCGTCGTCGATGCCGACCTGCGGCAGTTGCAGCACGTCGGCGAAGACCCCGCAGAGGATCTCCTCGACCGGGTTGCGCGGCCCCCGGCCCCGGGCCTGGCCCGCGTAGTCGGGTGCGGGCAGCGCCTTGCGGTCGAGCTTGCCCTGGGTGGTGAGCGGGAGTTCGTCCAGCACCACCAGCGCGGAGGGCACCATGTACTCGGGCAGCACCTCCACCAGCTTCTCCCGCAGGCCGGCCGGGACCGCCGTGCCGTCCTGGTCGGTGACCAGGTAGGCGACCAGCTTGCGGTCCTCGCCCTCGTCCTCGCGGACGATCGCCGCGGCCAGCACCACCTCGGGGTGCGACAGCAGCGCGGACTCGACCTCGCCGAGTTCGATCCGGAACCCGCGCAGCTGCACCTGGTCGTCGGCGCGGCCCAGGTAGTCGAGCTGGCCGCCGGGCAGCCAGCGGACCAGGTCGCCGGTGCGGTACATCCGGTCGCCGGGCGCGCCGAACGGGTCGGCCATGAACCGCTCGGCGGTCAGGCCCGGACGGTTGAGGTAGCCGCGCGCCAGGCCGCCGCTGACGTACAGCTCGCCGGTCACGCCTTCCGGAACGGGGTGCAGCAGCGAGTCCAGCACGTACACCCGGTGCGCGGCGGTCGGCACGCCGATCGGCGGCTTCGGGCCGGGCGCGAGCGGGCCGCCGACGGTCGAGGCCAGCACGGACTCGGTGGGCCCGTAGCCGTTGAACATCCGGTGGGTGGCCGACCAGCGGGCCACGATCTCCGGCGGGCACGCCTCGCCCGCCACCACCATGGTCAGGTCGTCGGGCAGCTTGGTGCCCTCGGGCATCCCGCCCGCCACGACCGGCGGCAGCGCGGCCAGGTTCACGCCGTTGTCGTTGATCAGGTCGATCAGCGCCTGGCCGGGGCCGCGCGCGTCCTCGCCCGCGACGACGACCGTGCCGCCGCCGCACAGCGCCAGCCCCATCTCCCACACCGTGGCGTCGAAGCTGTAGGAGGCGAACTGGAGGACCTTGGTGTCGGTGGTGACCTCGAACTTGTCGCTCAGGCTGAGCACCATCGCGACGAACCCGGCGTGGTCGACCACGACGCCCTTGGGCTTGCCGGTCGAGCCGGAGGTGTAGATCACGTACGACGGGTGGTGCGGGCGCAGCGGCGCGACCCGGTGGTCGTCGGTCAGGTTCCCGTCCGGGTAGCCGGAGAAGTCGACCGCGTCGATCGCCAGCACCTCGACGTCCACGTTCAGCGTCGCCGCGACGTCCACTGTGGACAGCAGCACGGCCGGGTCGGCGTCGGCCACCATGTAGTCCACCCGGTCGGCCGGGTACTTGGCGTCGATCGGCAGGTAGGACGCGCCGGCCTTGAGCACGCCGAGCACGGCGACCAGCATCTCCAGCGAGCGCGGCATCGCCAGCGCGACGATCGCCTCCGGCCCGATGCCCCGGGCGACCAGCAGCCGGGCCAGCCGGTTGGCGCGGGCGTTGAGTTCGCCGTAGGCCAGCGGCGTGCCCTGGAACACGGCCGCGATCGAGTCCGGCGCGTCGGCGGCGCGGGCCTCGAACAGGTCGGTGACCACGACGTCGGGGACCTCGGCGATCCGGCCGGCCCAGTCGTCCAGGATCCGGGTGCGCTCGTCCGGTGCCAGCAGGTCGATCTGGGCCACCCGGACGTCGGGCTGCTCGGTCACCGTGCGCAGCAGCCGGGTGAAGCGGTCCACCACGGACCGGATCTCGGGCTCGCCGAAGATGTCCGCCCGGTACTGGGCGAGCAGCCGGATCTCCTCGCCCGGGTAGACCGACAGCGCGAACGGGTACTCGGCGACCAGCCGACCCTCCGCGCCGACCAGCCGGACGCCGGGGATCAGCCCGGACAGGCCGTCGGTGTCCATCGGGTAGTTGTGGAAGCTGACCACGGTGTCGAACAGCTCGCCGACGCCCGCCACCTGCTGCACCTCGGCCAGGCCGAGGTGGTGGTGCGCGGCCAGGTCGAACTGCTCGTCCTGCACGCGGGCGAGCAGCCGGGCGACCGGCGCGGTCGGGTCGAGCTTCACCCGCACCGGCAGGGTGTTGAGGAACAGGCCGACCATCGACTCCATGCCGGGCAGGTCGACCGGGCGGCCGGAGTGCACCGCGCCGAACACGACGTCGTCGCGGCCGGTCAGCCTGCCCAGCAGGATCGCCCACGCGCCCTGCATCACGGTGTTGAGGGTGAGGCCGCGCGCCCGCGCCCAGCGGGACAGCTCCGCGGAGAACCCGGCGGGCAGGTCGACGGTGATCGACGCGGGCGAGTCGGTGACCCGGGGCCGTTCGGCCGGGCCGATCCGGCTGGGCTCGCCGAGCCCGGCCAGCGCGGTCCGCCACGCCTCGCGGGCCGCCTCGTCGTCCTGGCGCGCCAGCCACTCCAGGTAGCCGCGCGAGGGCGGCACCGGCGGCAGCGCGGAGACGTCCGCGCCGTTCGCGGTGAGCGTGAACAGCTCGCGCGCGACGATCGGCATGGACCAGCCGTCGACCAGGATGTGGTGCACCGCCCAGATGAGCCGAAACCGGTCGGTCCCGGTGCGCACGACGGTGAACCGGACCAGCGGCGGGTCGGCCATGTCGTAGCGGCGCACCCAGTCCTCGTCGGTGAGCCGGCGCAGCTCGTGCGCCAGGTCGTCCGGGTCCATGCCGGTGAGGTCGATCTCCTCCCACGGCAGGGCCGCACCGACCGGGATCACCTGCACGGCGTCGCCGGACGGCCGCGAGTGGAACGAGGCGCGCAGGTTCGGGTGCCTGCGCAGCAACGCCTCGGCGGCCGCCCGGAACGCGTCGACGTCGAGCGCGCCCTCGACGTCCACGACCACCTGGAGGGTGTAGACGTCCGCGCCGTCCCGGTCGAACTCGGCCTGGAACAGCAGACCCTTCTGCAACGGCGAGAGCGGCAGCACGTCCTGCACCGCGCCTGCCTCGCGCTCGATGGCCGCGATCTCGCCCTCGGTCAGCGCGACCAGGTCGAAGTCCGACGGGCTGTGCCCGCCCGCGCCGGGCAGCGCGGCGTGCTCGACGAACGCCTCCAGCGCCCGGAACCAGGTCCGCGCGATGTCCGCGACGTCGGCGTCGGAGAGCAGCCCGTCGGCCCACAGCCAGTCCGCGACCAGGTTCGGCCCGCCGGGGCCGTCCTCGGTGACCGGGGTGACCGCGAGGACGTGCCGCAGCGGCATGTCCGGGCTGACGCCGGTGCCGACCACGGAGGAGCCGGCGTCGAGCGTCCAGTCCCCCGCCGCCGCGCCGGCGGTGAACCGGCCGAGGTAGTTGAACCCGATCTGCGGGGTGCCGTACCGGGCGAGCGCGCCGACGGTCTGCGGGTTGAGGTAGCGCAGCAGGCCGAAGCCGATGCCGCGGTCGGGCAGCGCGCGCAACTGCTCCTTGATCCGCTTGATGGCGGTGCCGGCGCTGCCGCCGCCCGCCCACAGGTCGACGCGGTCCAGTTCGCCCGGGTCCAGCCGCAGCGGGAAGACGCTGGTGAACCAGCCGACCGTGCGGGACAGGTCGACGTCGTCCACGACCTGCTCGCGGCCGTGGCCCTCGACCTCGACCAGCACCGCCGAGTCGGCCACGCCGTGCTCGGTGCCCTTGGCGCGCTTGCGCCGCCAGTCGGCGACCGCGACCGCGAGGCCCGCCAGCAGCACGTCGTTGATCTCGGCGTGGAACGCGGCGGGCACGGTGGTGAGCAGCGCCGCGGTCTGCTCGGTCGGCAGCACCAGCCGCAGCGAGCGGGCGGTGCCGTAGGTGTCCCGGGCGGGGTCCAGCGGGCGGGTGCCCAGCGGCTGGTCGGGCCGCGCCTGCGCGGTCCACAGCGGGAGTTCGGTGACCCGCGCGGCGGACCGGGCGTGCTCGGCGAGCACCTTGGCCCAACGCCGGTAGGAGGTGCCCACCGGCTGCAGCGGGCGGCCCGCGACCGCGTCGGCGAGGTCGGGCACGATGATCCGCCACGACACGCCGTCCACCACGAGGTGGTGCGCGACCAGCACGAGGCGCGCGGTCGTGCCGGAGTCGATCAGCACGGCCTGGAGCACGCGGCCGTCCTCCGGCGCGAGCCCGGCGCGGGCCCGCGCGACCTCCTCCGCGACGACCTCGTCCACGTCGTCCACTTCGGACAGCGGCACGCGGCGGACCAGCTTGGTGGCGCGGATCTCGCCGACCGGCAGGGTTTCCATCGTCCACAGGCCGGGCAGCGGCACGGTCAGCCGGGTGCGCAGGGCGTCGTGGTGGTCCAGGACGTGCTGGAGCGCGCCCGCGAGCTTGATCAGGTCCAGCCCGGTCGGCACGTGCAGCACCACGTACTGGCTGTACTGCCGGGTGCGCGGCGCGAGGTCTTCGAGGTCCTCGCGCAGCTGGTGGGCGATCGGGGTCAGCTCGACCTCGCCCACGCCGTCGTCGGCGACCGCGACGGTGTCGTTGGCGTCCTTGGCGATCACCGCGATGGCGGCCGGCGTGCGGTGCTTCATCACCTCGCGCGAGGTGAACACGACACCGGCCCGGCGGGCGCGGCTGACCACCTGGATGGAGCTGATGCTGTCGCCGCCGAGGGTGAAGAAGTCGTCGTCCACGCCGACGTCGCGCAGGCCCAGCACCTCGCCCATGACCTCGCACAGCACGCGTTCGCGGGGCGAGCGCGGCGCGCGGGTCGGCGCGACCGCCGTCTCCGGCAGGGGCAGCGCCTTGCGGTCGACCTTGCCGTGCGGGGTCAGCGGCAGCGCGGTCAGCTCCACGAACGCCGAGGGCACCAGGTAGTCCGGCAGCAGCTCGCCGAGCCGGGCGCGCAGGTCCACGCGGCCGGTCAGCACGACGTACCCGACCAGGCGCTTGGCACCGCCGTCGCCGACGACCTGCACGGCCGCGTCGGTCACCTCGGGCAGGCCGCGCAGCGCGGCCTCGACCTCGCCGAGTTCGATCCGGTGGCCGCGCACCTTCACCTGGTGGTCGCGGCGCTCCAGGAACTCCAGCTGACCGTCCTCGCGGCGGACCACGCGGTCGCCGGTGCGGTACATCCGGCCGCCGTTGAACGGGTCGGCGACGAACGTGGCGGACGTGCGCTTCGGGTCGCCCAGGTAGCCCCGGCCGACGCCCGAGCCGCCCACGTACAGCTCGCCGGGCACGCCGGTCGGCACCGGGCCGAGGTCGTCGCCCAGCACGTACAGGTTGGTGTTGCGGATCGCGTGGCCGATCGGCACGCGCGGGCCGGTGGCGTCGTCGACCGTGACGAACGCGTGCGTCACGTCGTCCGAGCACTCGGTGGGCCCGTAGGCGTTGACCAGCGGCACGGTCGGGAAGCGCGCGAACCAGCGCAGGCACAGGTCCGGCGGCAGCGCCTCGCCGGTGACGACGAGTTCCCGCAACGACGGCAGCTTCGGCCGTGCGCCGACGATGTCCCACGTGTCCAGGGCGGCGCGCAGCAACGACGGCACGACCTCCAGCACGGTGATCCGCTCGTTGGCCACCAGGCCGAACAGCAGGTCCGGGTCGGCGGCGGTGTCGCGCCCGACCACCCGCACCCGGCCGCCCGCGACCAGCGGCGCGAGCATCTGCCACACCGAGATGTCGAAGGTCAGCGGCGCGTTCTGCACCACGCTGTCCGCGTCGGACAGGCCCAGGTCCTCGACCTTGGCCAGCAGGTGGTTCACCATGCCGGCGCGGTGCACCATGGCGCCCTTGGGCTTGCCGGTCGAGCCGGAGGTGAAGATCACGTACGCCAGGTCGTCCGGCTCGCCCCGCACGGGCGCGAGGTCGGTGTCCTCGGCGTCGTCCAGCACGACGTGCGCGATGCCGAGTTCCACGGCGAGCACGCGGTGCGCGGCGTCGACCACGATCAGCTCGATGTTGTTGTCCCGCACCAGTTCGGCGGTGCGGGCGAGCGGTGCGCGAACGTCGAGCGGCACGTACGCCCCGCCCGCGCCCAGCGCGCCCAGCACGGCGGTGACGAACCCCGCGCCCGGCGCGGCCAGCACGCCGACCAGCGCGTCGGGGAGCTTGCGGGACAACGCGCTCGCGCGGGCGACGAGGGCCGCGTAGGTGACGTCGAAGTCGTCCTCCACCACCGCGATGGCGTCGGGGCGTTCGGTGGCGAACGCCCGGACCTGCTCGACCACGTCGGTGAACGCGTCGGGGCGGGTGTCGCCGATCGTCGCGCCCAGCCACTCGGCGCGCTCCTCGGCGGTGAGGACTTCCAGCGCCGCCAGCGGTTCGTCGTCGGCGGCGTGCGCGAAGCGGTCCAGGAACGCGGTGAACCGCGCCAGGTGCGCCTGCGCCTCGTCCGCCGTGTACAGCTCGGGGTTGCCGTTGAGGTGGATCTCCAGGCCGCCGTCCGGGGCGTCCACCACGGTCAGCATCAGGTCTTCGATGAGGCCGGTCGAGAGGTTGTTCACCTCGACCGAGCACTCCCCCAGCCGGAACGCGGTCCGCTGCGGCAGGATGTTGACGAACGGGCCGAACGGCCGGCGGTCGTCGCTCGCCAGGCCGATCGCCCGGCGGATCCGGCTGACCCGGTGGCGCTGGTGCTTGAGCACCCGCATGAGTTCGCGCGAGGTGCGGCGCAGCAGGTCCGCGCGGGTGTCGTCGGGCCGGACGGCGACCCGCAGCGGCAGGTAGTTGGCGACCATGCCGGGCACCGCGCGCATCGTCGCGCCCATCCGGGCGGTCGCGGGCAGGGTGAGCAGCACGTCGCCGACGCCGGTCAGCCGCTGGGTGTAGACGGCGACGGCGGACAGCACGACGGCGGGCCAGGTCGAGGTGGACCGGCCGGCCAGCTCGCGCAGCGCCCGCGCGGTGCCGGCGGGCAGCACGCCCGTGCGGCGCAGGAAGCCGTGCACCTCGGGGCCGCCGGAGGTGCGGGTGGACAGGCTCACCAGGTCCGGCGTGGTGTCGAACCGGCCGGCCCAGAACGCCTTGTCCTTCGCGGCGGCGGGCGAGGTCTCGTAGGCGTGCTCGCCGGCCAGCAACGCGCTCAACGGCGGGATCGGGTCGCCCCCGGTCCCGCCGTACAGCTCGGCCAGCCGCCGCCAGAACACCACCTGGCTGTACCCGTCGCACAGCAGGTGGTGGATGCGCATGTAGAAGAAGTGCCGGTCCTCGGCGACCTTGACCACGGCGAACCGGAACAGCGGGAACTCGTCCAGCGCGAACGGCGTGGCGAGGTCCGCGGCCATCCAGTCGGCGGCCTCCTCGGCGGTCAGCTCCAGCCGGGTCAGCGGCAGGTCCACCAGCGGCGTGACGACCTGCGCGGGCACGCCGTCGACCTCGGTGTAGCGGGTGCGCGTGCACTCGGCCTCGTCGACCAGGCCGCGCGCGGCCGCGATCAGCGCCGGGACGTCCAGCGGGCCGCGGATGTCCAGGTAGCCCGCCGAGTTGTAAGCGACGCCGCGCCCGTTGAGCTTCTCGTCGAACCAGATCTCGGCCTGTCCGGCGGAAAGGGGCAACGCGTCGGTCATGGCATTCTCCTCGCAAGCGTCGCGGGTGCCTGCTCGCCGAGCAGGTCCGCGCCGTAGATGTCCGCGATCCACTGGTCGTGGTAGACGGTGTCCAGGTAGCGCTCGCCCAGGTCGGGCGCGATCGCGACCGCCGTCAGGTCGCCGTCGTGCCGGGCGAGCCACTCGGTCGCGCCGGACAGCACCGTCCCGGTCGAGCCGCCGAACAGGAAGCCCTCGCGCAGCAGGGCCCGGCACCACCGGACCGTGTCCGCCTCGGCGACGTGCTGCACCTCGTCCACGAAGGACTCGTCCAGCAGCGGCGGGCGCACGCTGGTGCCCAGGCCGGGCAGCATCCGGGGCTGGGCGGGCGTGCCGAAGGTGACCGAGCCGACGCTGTCGACCGCGACCACCCGCACCGACGGCTTGTTGTCCCGGAAGTAACGGGCGCAGCCCATCAGCGTGCCGGTGCTGCCCGCGCCGATGAACACCACGTCGACGTCCGGGAAGCTCTTGAGGATCTCCGGGCCGGTGGTCTGGTAGTGCGCCGCCGAGTTGCCCGGGTTGGCGTACTGGTTGAGCCACAGGTGGTCGGCGTTCTCCTCGACCACCTGCTTGACGAACCTGATGCGCGCGCCGAGGAACCCGTCCAGCGGGTCCGGCTCGGTGATCACGTGCACCTCCGCGCCCAGCGCGGTCATCAGCTGCCGGGTCGACAGGTTGCACCGGGTGTCGGTGACGCACAGGAACTTCAGCCCGCGACTGGCCGCCACCAGGGCCAGCGCCACACCGAGGTTGCCCGACGAGCTCTCCACCAGCGTGGTGCCCGCGTGCAGCGCGCCGGAGCGCACCGCCGCGGACACCATCTCGTTGGCGGCCTTGAGCTTGATCGAGCCGGCGAAGTTGAAGCCTTCGCACTTGAGGTACAGCGGGTGGCCCGTGAGCCGCCGGAGGTCGACGTAGAGGTCGTCCACGTTGAACTCCTGGGGCGTGGATATCACTGGCATGAGCCGACTCCTAGGCGAGGTCCACGGTCAGGCGGCTCAACGCTTGCCGTAGCGGTGAAGGTCGTAGAAGAAGTCGTCCACGACGGCCAGGTCGCCCGCCCGCGACACCTCGTCGTAGACGTGCTTGCCGACCGCCAGGTCGAGGACGCCCAGCCCGAACGGCGAGAACACCAGCGGCTTGTCGGCCGGGGGCCGGACCGCGCCGGTCATCACGTCGTACAAGGTGCCGGACAGGAAGTCGCGGTTGCCGGTGGCCTGCTCGGCCAGGTGCGGCGAGGTGTTCGCCTTGAGGCAGTGCTCCACGTCGTCCACCACGTTGGTGGACGCCAGGATCACCTCCGGCGACAGGTCGCGCAGCGACACGTGCAGCACCAGCGGGTTGTGCTCGAACCAGGCCGGGTCCGTGACGTGCGGGGTGCCCGCGATCGTCGCGAACACCACCAGGTCGCTCTCCCGGACCAGGCTCTCCGCGCTGTCGTGGATCTTCGTCGTGCCACCGGCGGTCTCGTCCACGTACGACCGGAAGCCTCGGGCGGAGTCCGCGCTCAGGTCGTGGATGCCGACCTCGTCGAACGTCCAGCCGGTGGTGTGCAGGTAGGTGTGGATGTATCGGGCGATCAGGCCGGTGCCGACGAACCCGACCCGGGTCGGCCGGCCCCGGTCGCGGGAGAGCCAGTCGGCGGCGAGCGCGGCGGACGCGGCGGTGCGCACCGCGCTCACGATCGAACTCTCCAGGCAGGCGATCGGGTAGCCGGTGCGCTGGTCGTTGAGGATCAGCACGGCGGACGCGCGGGGCAGGCCCTCGGCGACGTTCGCGGGGAAGCTGGAGATCCACTTCACGCCGTGCACGCCGATGTCGCCGCCGACCGACGCGGGCAGCGCGATGATCCGCGACGCCGGGTCCTCCGGGAACCGCAGGAAATAGGACGGCGGATTGACCGTGTCCCCTTCGCCGTGCACCCGGTAGGCCGCCTCGATCAGTTCGAGAACGTGCTTCTCCCGACCTTGCAAAACCTGGTGAACCTGCGCACCGGAAATCACTGCGAAGGCAGGAGTCACGTCCATGTCCCTTCACTAGACAGCCGTCGACCCGATCGGATCGCGGTCCCGCAGAAGATGCTGGCGAACCCGACTGACGAGCCGCTGACACCGGGCTGACGGCCCGCGTCAAGCCTGGGTAAAGTGCCGCTGACCAGCTATTATGGGCGAGCGGTGACCGCACCGGCGGGCCAGTAGAGAAAATATATAGAAACTCCGGCCGACCACCCCGTCGAAACCGTGGCGAAACATTGACAGCCTCAACGGGCCGTGTCTAGGGTTCCGTTCCAGCCGATTCGAGCGAATTTATCCGGGCAGCTGCCCTCGAACACTGGCGACACTCGCGCGGTGAGCGGCGAACGTCGTTCCGCGGCCTTTGTCGTGATCATGACGGGAGGACATTTCCACATGGAAGATCGCAGGATCAAGAAGGTCGTCGTGCTGGGTGGCGGCACCGCGGGCTGGATGGCCGCGGCGTACCTGGGCAAGGCGCTGGGTCCGGCCGTGAGCCTCACCGTGCTGGAGGCGCCGGCGATCCCGAAGATCGGTGTCGGCGAGGCCACGGTGCCCAACCTGCACAAGACGTTCTTCGACTTCCTCGGCATCGCCGAGGAGGAGTGGATGCGGGAGTGCAACGCCAGCTTCAAGATGGGCATCAAGTTCACCAACTGGCGCACGCCCGGCCGCGGCCAGGCGACCGCGCGACCGCACGGTGACTCGGTCGACCACTACTACCACCTGTTCGGCCTGCTGCCGAACCACGAGAACCAGCCGCTGTCGCACTACTGGACGCACAAGAAGCTCAGCGGCCAGACCGACGAGCCGTTCGACTACGCCTGCTACCGCGAACCCCCGATCATGGACCAGAAGCTGTCCCCCCGGTTCATGGACGGCACGAAGTGGACCAACTACGCGTGGCACTTCGACGCGAACCTGGTCGCCGACTTCCTGCGGCGCTTCGCGACCACGAAGCAGGGCGCGGTGCACATCGAGGACAAGATGACCGAGGCGGTCATCGACCAGCGCGGCCACGTGTCCGCGCTGAAGACCGAGCAGGGCCGCACCATCGAGGGCGACCTGTTCATCGACTGCTCCGGGTTCCGCGGCCTGCTGATCAACCAGGCCATGAAGGAGCCGTTCCTGGACATGAGCGACCACCTGCTCAACGACAGCGCGGTCGCCACCCAGATCCCGCACGACGACGAGGCCGAGGGCGTCGAGCCCTACACCGGCTCGATCGCCATGTCGTCCGGCTGGTCCTGGAAGATCCCGATGCTCGGCCGGTTCGGCACCGGCTACGTGTTCTCGTCGCGGTTCCAGACCCGGGACGACGCCACGCTGGAGTTCTGCAACATGTGGGGCGTGGACCCCGAGACCCAGCCGCTCAACCAGATCAAGTTCCGGGTCGGCCGCAACCGGCGGGCGTGGGTCAAGAACGTGGTGTCCATCGGCCTGGCGTCCTGCTTCCTGGAGCCGCTGGAGTCGACCGGCATCTACTTCGTCTACGCGGCGCTCTACCAGCTGGCGAAGCACTTCCCGGACAAGAACTTCGACTCGATCCTCCAGGAGCGCTTCAACGCGGAGATCGAGACGATGTTCGACGACTCCCGGGACTTCGTGCAGGGCCACTTCAGCTTCGCGCCGCGCAACGACACCGCGTTCTGGCAGGCGTGCAAGGAGCTGAAGCTGGCGGACGACTTCGAGGAGAAGGTCCGCATGTACAAGGCGGGCCTGGCGGTGAACATGCCGATCACCGACGAGTCGACCTACTACTCCAGCTTCGACGCGGAGTTCCGCAACTTCTGGAACAACTCGAACTACTACTGCATCTTCGCCGGTCTGGACTACCTGCCCGACCACACCCTGCCGGCCCTCGCGGCGCGGCCGGAGGTCCTGGACTCGGCCGAGGTCGTGTTCGCGGAGATCAAGCGCAAGCAGAAGGAACTGATGGCGTCGCTGCCCTCGACGTACGAGTACCTGAAGCAGCTGCACGGCAAGTGATCCGCACCCGCTAGTCGCACCCCCTCCCGAAGGCCCCGCCGGGTTCCCCCGTCCGGCGGGGCCTTCGGCGTGCGCGCTCCAGGTCACGGCGCGTTCCCGACCCGAAGTCTTCCCGATTATGGAAGTACGTAATAGAGTATGGCCTCACTATGAACGACGTAGACGACCAGGGCAGGCTCTACACGCCCGCCATCCGCAGTGCCATGACCCACTTCACCCAGGGCGGCGACACCCTCCCCTTCGAGTCCGCCGCCGCCATCCGCACCGCCGCCAACGCCGTCGAACGACTCCGCGCCCGAGGCTCCGACAGCCGGGGCGGCCTCAGCTCCGGGGCGCTCGACCTGCTCATCCGGCTCAGCGTGGCCGGTGCCGAGGGCATCGCGATCGGCGACCTCGCCGCGTCCGCCGGGGTCAGCCCGCGCAACGCCACCGGGCTGCTGGACACCCTCGAACGCGACGGGCTGGCCACCCGGCAGCCGCACGAGAGCGACCGCCGGTCGGTCCGCGCGCGGATCACACCGACCGGCGAGCAGTGGGTGGAGGCGTTCCGCCGCCCCTCCGAGATGGCGATGGGCGCGCTGTTCCGGGGCTTCGACGCCGACGAACTCGCCCTCCTGCGACACCTCTGCCTGAAACTCGTCGCCAACACCGAGCACCTGGGCTGAGCGAGGGGGCCGGTGGTCGTCGACCTAGTGCGTTGACCACATAGGTTGGCCGGGTTGGTCAGGCCGCTCGGGGTTGTGGTCGGCCCCAGCGTTGGTGGCGTTCGCTGCGGATGCGTGCTCGTTCGCGGCGTTGGGCGTCGAGGATGTCGGGGTGGCGTGCGTTGGCGTTGCGCCAGCGCAGGTGTTCCTGGAGCCGTCTGGCCAGGACGGTGTGGTTGGGGTGGTCGGAGTTGGCGATGACGAAGGTGCGCAGTGGTCCGAACTGCGGCTCGATCGGGTTGGCCCAGGAGGCGTAGGTCGGGGTCAGGCATATCTCGACGTTGTTGTCGGCGGCCCACGTGAGGATCTTGGGGGTCTTGTTGGCCGACAGGTTGTCCATGATCACGTAGATCGGTGCGCCGTCGGGTCTGGCCGTCCTGATCGATTTGAGGGCGGCCAGGCTGTGGTCGCCGCCCTTGCGGCGGCGGGTGACACCCCAGAGCGTGTCGTCGCCGACGGAGTAGCAGCCGTGGAAACAGCGGATGCCGTGGGTGCGCCGGTAGGTCGCCGGCAGCCGGGAGGGTCGGGAACGGGGTGCCCAGCCGGAGCCGTGGTGCGGTCGGATCGACAGCGGCCCGAACTGGTCGAAGGCGAAACACCGCTGCGGGAACCGGGTGAGGACCTCGTCGATGCGGTCGAGCTTGGCGTCGAAGTCCGGGTCGTTGGAGGTCTTCCAGGTCCGGGTGCGCTGGAAGCTGATCCCATGTCGGTGCAGGATCTGCCGGAGCCGTTCCCGGCCGATGCGGACCCGGCGGTGCGGGTTGCGGTGCAGGTGGGCGGCGAGTTTGCGCAGGCTCCACCGGGTGAAGGGCAGGCCCGCCCTCGCGGGGCGGGCCTTGGCCGTCGCCACGACGAACGCTTCGTCGTCGGGGCCGATCAGGCGGGGACGGCCTCCCGCCCACCTAGGGTCCAGCGCCGCCAGGCCGCGGGCGTTGAAGTCGTGGATCACGTCCCGCACGGTGTCGGCGTCCGCCGCGACCAGTCGCGCGATCGACGGGGCCGGGGTTCCGGACGACGAGGCCAGGATGATCATCGCCCGGCGCATCCGGATCGTGCCCTGTCTGCCCCGACGCACGTAGTTCAGCAGACGACGGCCCTCGTCCTCGGTTAATCGACGTGCTCTGACCGGCTCGGCCATCGACCCGTCCTCATGCTCGGCGGCGACTACGACACCACCGAGCATGGGATCACCACGAACCGGCGTCGGGGATCTTGTCCGGCGTGTCCCCAACCCGGTGAACGTATGTGGTCAACGCACTAGGCGACGACCACCGATGCGAGCGCGTCGGGGTGCGCGCCATGCTCGACCTCGTTCGCACCGCGCATCGCAGCCGCCGACCCGCCGCGACCGGGACGGGAGTCGGGCGGCCGATCCACCGTGATGTGCGCGGACGGCATCCACCGGACGTCACACCGACGCGGAGAGGAACCTCCCCATGCACAGGGAACGCGATCGCTCATCAGGGCCGGTGAACCGGCGGACGATCCTGCGCTCGACCGCCCTCGCGGCCGGGCTCACCGCCCTCGGCGCACCGGGCGGTGCCGGGGCGTCGGGTGCGCCGCCGGCCACCGACGGCGCGGAACTCGTCCTGCTCGGGACCGCGGCGGGCCCGTCCCCCGGCGTCGAGCGGTTCGGCATCGCCAGTGCGCTCGTCGTCCGGGGCAACGTCTACCTGGTCGACTGCGGTCTCGGCGCGGTGTCGCAGTACGTGCGCTCCGGCTTGGCCCCGGAACGGCTCAAGGGCATCTTCATCACCCACCTGCACGCCGATCACATCGCCGACTACTTCACCTTCGCCACGTTCCTGGCTCCCCTGGTCAGGTCCAGGACCGGCCGGGTGCCGCAGATCGACGTCCACGGGCCGCCCGGCGCCGGCGCGCTGCCCGCCGTGCCCGGCGCGGAGTGGGTCGCGCCGCACCGCCCCACGCCGGGGCTCGCCGATCTGACGCGGCTGTCGAACGAGGCGTTCGCACACTCCGCCAACACGTTCATCGCCGAGGGGATCGGGTTCGACCCCGCCCGGGTGCTGCGCGTGCACGAGGTCGGGCTGCCCGACGTCGGCGCGTCGCCGATCGGCGACACCGCCCCGGTCATGAAGCCCTTCCCGGTGATGCGGAACGACGACGTCGAGGTGACGGCGATCCTGGTGTCGCACGGCGCGGTCTTCCCCAGCCTGGCCTACCGGTTCGAGACGGCGCACGGGAGCGTGGTCTTCTCCGGGGACACCACGTCGACGCCCAACATCCCCACGCTCGCCCGCAACGCGGACATCCTGGTGCACGAGGCGAGCGATCCGGAGTGGTGGCACGACCACGGGGCCGGGGAGGAGTTCGTCGAGCACATGCGCGCCACCCACACCGACGTGCTCGACCTCGGTGCCGTGGCACGCCGGTCGGAGGCGTCTTCCCTGGTGCTCAGCCACATCGGCGAATTCCAGTCGCACGCCCGCTGGCAGGAACGCGCCGCCGCCGGCGCGCGCAGGGGCGGGTATCGCGGCAAGGTGGTCGTGGGCAAGGACCTCATGCGCCTGCGGCTGCCCGGGACCGGTCGCCGCTGAGGACCACCGCCGGCGGACGTCCGCCGCGGTGGCCGTGCCCGCGATCCTCGGGCACGGCCACCGCGTCCCGGCGCGCTAGTTCCCGACGGTCACCCGGAACGGGTCGTCGCGGTCCAGCTTGCCGGTGAACAGGCCCTGGAACAGGTTGAGCTTCTGCATGTTCGACGTGCCCTCGATGAACTCCATGCCGCGCGCGTCGCGCACCAGCTTGTCCAACTGGGGGTGGTCGAACCGGGCACCGACGCCGAAGTAGCCGCACGCCTCGCGGGCCGCGTCCATCGCCAGTTGCGCCGCCCGCGCCTTGGCCGCCGACGCCAGGTACCCGTCACTGGTCCGGGCGTCGACCGCGCGGGCCGCCAGGTGCACCAGGGCCCGGGTCGCCTCGATGCGGCGGCCCAGCAGGTCCAGGCGGTCCTGCTCGTCGCGGCGCAGCGACGTCCGGTGCTCGACCACGTACTCGTGCGCCGCGCGGGCGATGCCCAACGCGATCGCCGCGACGCCGGGCCGCAGCAGGTTGAACGTCTGCACGAACGCCCACATGCCCCGCCGCGACGGGGACAGGTGGCGGCCGACGAAGCGCTCCGCCGGCACGTGCACGCCGTCCAGGGTGATCGCGCTGATCCGCGCCCCGCGCAACCCGAGGGTGTCCAGGGCCTCGGCCTTGAAGCCCTCCGCGGGCGTCTCCACCAGGACCGCGTTGATGCCCAGCGGACCGGAGCCGACCCGGGCGAACACCACGCCGAGCTGTGCGCGGCACGCGTTGCCCACGTACCGCTTCTCGCCGGAGAGCACGCCGCCGCCCTCGACCGGGGTCAGGGTGGTGGTCAGCGCGCCCGCGTCGGAACCCCGGTCGGGCTCGGTGAGCGCGAAGAACGTCCACAGCGGGGCTTCCAGCATCCGCCCGTAGAACCACTCCTTCTGCGCCTCGTCGGCCAGCAGGTCCACCAGCACGCCCGCCAGCAGCGGGCCCGGCGAGGCGACCAGCATCCCGACGTCCGCGCAGGCCAGCTCCTCCATGATGATGGCCCGCTCCAGCGCCAGCGTGCCGTAGAAGCGGTTGCCGCCGATCGGGATCGGCATGTTGCCGTACTCCGGCGGGATGCCCATGGTCGACAGGTAGCGCACGGCGGGCAGGTCGAAGTGCCGCCGGATCAGCTCCGGGTCGCGGTCCAGCGCGAGGCCGAGCCGGCGGAAGTCCCCGCCCCACTCGCGCACCTGGTCGCGCAGCGCCACCAGGCGGGCGTCCAGGGCGGTCACGACTCCGCCCGCAGGTACGCCTCCGCGACCAGCTCGGACACGTGCGCCGCCTGGCCGGGGCCGCCGGTGAGGTAGCCACTGGCACCCAGCAGGTTCACCAGCCAGCGGTCCGCCGCGGTGATCCTCGCGTGCAGGTGGGCCAGGATGACCTCGGGCAGGTCGCCCGCGTCCACGCCGGTCAGCACCGCGCGCACCTCCAGGTGCTCGATCAGCCCGTCCGCGACCGTCGACTTCACCATCTGCTGCTGGAGCAGCGTGGTGGAGCCGGTCCGCCGGCCGTTGAGGTAGCGCATGCAGGTCTCCCGCAGCGCCTCGGACAACCCCAGCCGCAGCCACACCAGGCCCAGCTGCCAGGACGCCCGCTGCTCGGCGTGCACGTCCGCGCCGCGCGAGCCGATCCCGTGCCGCAGCAGCACGACCGTGCCGCCGGGCAGGTCGATGGAGTCCACTGTGGACTCCTCGTCGGCCGAGCGGGAAGCGGTCACGCCGTCCAGCCACACCCGGTGCGCGCCCGCCGCGACCTCCTGCGGCACGACCGCGTGCCCGCCGGGCCCGCACGGCAGCAGGCCGGGCAGCACCAGCGCGCGCAGCACGGTCAGCGCCGGGGCCAGGCCCTCCTCCCGCGCCGCGCGGTGGCACCGCGCCAGTTGCTCCGCGCCCACCCGGACGAACGTGGTCACGGCGTCCCACCCACCGACGCCACGCCGAGGTCGCCGGTCACCGGGTCGTGCTCGACCAGGACCACGCGCTCCAGCGAGTCGGCCAGGCCGTCCCACAGCGCCGTGCACGGGTAGCCGGCCCGCGCGGACCGCACCACCCCGACGCCGCCGGGCAGCACGTCCGGGTCGACGCCCGCGCCGAGCACGACAGGAGGCCGGGCGCCGTCCGGGACGATCTCGGCGAGCACCGACGCCAGCACCGCGGGCAGGTCGCGTTCGGCCACGCCCGCCTTGTGCACCAGGGCGAGCGGGGTGGCGTCGGCTTCCAGCAGCAGCGCCACGCCGGCGTCGCCGGCCGGGCGGTGCGCGACGTCGTAGGGCAGCGTGGCCTGGTCGGCGATCACCACCAGTGCCCGCCGGTAGCCGTGCCGCGCGGCGTAGTCGCGGGCCAGCCGGATCGCGGTGAACGGCGCGCACACGCCGACGTCGGACACCGAGAAGGACAGCGGACCGTTGGGCAGCGCCTCGGACAGGTAGGTCGCGGCGGCCAGCCGGCAGTCCAGGTCCGGGGTGGCGTGCGCGATGATCGCCACGTCCACCGGCCCGGCCAGCGGTTCCAGCTGCTCGTGCAGCGCGCGGGTGAGCGCGGTGAACGTGGTGCCGGAGGTGAGCAGGTCCGGCCGCAGCGCCGCGTCGTGGCCCGAGGTCAGGTCGGTGAAGTGGCGCAGGGAGAACTCGTCGTCCAGTCGCCCGTCCGGCACGCCGACCGCGCGCACCACCCCGGCCAGGCCGAGGGTGGTGGCGGGCGCGCCCGAGCGGGAGACCGGTGCGGTGGTCCGGTACATGGCCTAGCGGTCCATCTCCGCCGCGACGAAGTCGGCCAGCGAGCGGACCGTCTCGAAGTGCGCCATCTCCAGGTTGTCCGTGTCGAACTCGACCTCCAGCGCCTCCTCCAGCTGCATCAGCAGCTCGAACACGCCGGTCGAGTCCAGCCCCAGCTCGTCGAACAGCCGCGACTGCTCGCTCAGCTCGGGCAGCTCGTAGTCCAGCACCTGGGCCAGGACGGTGGTGATGGCGTCGACGATCCGCTCGCGGGAGGCGACGGCAGTGGATTCGCTCATGATGCGCTTCCTTCGGTGATGACGGTGGCGGCGGCTGGTTCGGGGAGGTGCTGGTGGCGCAACAGGTCCTCGGTCTCGTCGCGCGAGCGCACCAGGTGCGCCCGGCCGCCGTGGACGAGAACCTCCGCCGGGTAGCCGTGGCTGAGGAACAGCACCGGGGACGCGGTCGGCCCGTAGGCACCGGACCGCTCGACGCCGACCAGGTCGCCGGGCTGCACGGGCGGGAGCTGGACCTTCTTGCCCAGCGTGTCGTTGGGCGTGCACAGCGGGCCGGTGACGTGCCAGCTCTCCGAGGCGGGCTCGTCGAGCCGGTTGAGCACGCGCATCGGGAAGTTCCGCTTCACGAACGACCCGATGCCCACGGCCGCCATGTGGTGGTTGGTGCCGCCGTCCGCGACGGCGAACCGCTCCCCCATGGACTCCTTGACGTACCGGACCCGCACGACGTACGTGCCGCAGGTCGCGGTCAGGTAGCGGCCGAGTTCCATCACCAGCCGGGTGCCGGGGTGCCGGTCGGCGAACTCGGCCAGGATCGGGTTGACCCGCGCGGCCAGCAGTTCCAGGTCGAGGTCGCGCTCGCCGTCGAAGTACGCGACGCCCAGGCCGCCGCCGATGTCCACCAGCTCCAGCGGGATGCCCAGGTGCGCGGCCAGCCGGTCGGCCAGCTCGAAGATCCGCTCGGTGTTCTCGGCGATCGCCTCCTCGGACAGGATCCGGGTGCCCATGTACACCTGCACGCCGAGGAACCGGACGTTCGGGTGCCGCGCCACCAGGCCCTCGGTGGTGAACAGCTCCTGCTCGTCGATGCCGAACTGGCGGGGCTTGCCGCCCATGGTGAGGCCGGAGCCCTTGACCGAGAAGCTCGGGTTGACCCGCAGCGCGACCGACGCGCGCTCGCCCCGTTCGGCGGCGAGCCGGTCGATGATCTCCAGCTCGCCCAGCGATTCGCAGACGATGGCGTAGATGCCGTGCTCCAGGCAGGCGCGCAGCTCCGGCTCGCTCTTGCCCGGCCCCAGGAAGATGATGTCGGCCGGTTCCACGCCCGCGCGCAGCGCCGTGACCAGCTCGACCATCGACGACACCTCGGCCCGCGCGCCGCGCGAGTGCAGCACCGAGAGCACGCCGATGTTCGGGTTCGACTTCATCGAGAAGAAGAACTCCAGGCGCGGGTGCAGCCGGGCTTTCAGCTCGTCCACGCGGGACGCCAGGTCGTCGCCGTCGTACAGGTACAGCGGGGTGCCGTACCGCTCGGCGATCTCGGTGATGCCGATGCCCTGGACCTCGAACTCACGCGTCACGGCCGTGCCTCCAATCGGGCGGTGATCTCGTCGTCCACTGCCGCGATCTGCTCGTCGGACGTGCCGACCAGCAGGCCGTAGAGCCTGCCGTCGAACGTCGCTGCGGCGCGGTGGCCGGCGTTCACCGTGGCGAAGTTGTTGACCAGCAGGCCGGTGCCGCCCGCGCGGTCCAGCAGCAGGCCGTCCAGCAGCGCGCGGACCTCGGCGAAGGGCAGCCGGCCGGTGAGCCGCACCGGGTAGTGCCGGGCGAGCGCGATCTGCCCCGCGCCGACGAACCGGTCCTGCACCCGGGCCTGGTAGGTGGACATGTTGTTGCGCGCGTTGATCTCCACGACCGGGTACAGCCCGTCGTCGGGGTCGACCATCGCGTCCACGCCGACCACGCCGAAGTAGCCGTCCGCGGCGAGCTTCTTGCCCAGCCGGTGGGCGGTGTCGGTGAGTTCGGCGACCTGCGCCGGGGACAGCCGCGCGGGCATCCGGTGTCCTTTGTGGACGCCGCCCTCGGTGTGCAGCTCCTTGACGAAGTCGAACCGCACGTCGCCGTCGCGGCCCACGGTGAACTGGTAGTTGAGGTCGGCGCGCTTGGCCACCCAGTCCTCGACCACGAAGGCCACCCGGGGCTGCCCGGACTTGTCCACCGCCTTGGCGATCAGGCCGAGCAGGCGGTCCATCCGGCGGTCGCTCTCCAGCACCGCGATGCCCTTGCCGGAGACGCCGAACGCCTCCTTCACCACGACCTTGTGGCCGGCGGCGACGAGTTCGCGCGCGCCGTCGAACGCCGCGCGCAGCTCGTCCACGGTCTCGCACGCCCACCCGGCGGGCTGGCGCAGGCCGAGTTCGTCGGCGGCGCGCCTGCTGTAGACCTTGCTGTTGACCGCCTTGCAGGTGACCGAGTCCGGTGCGGCCAGCGGCATCCCGCTGGCGCGCGCGAGGGCCTCCTCGACGTCGGACACGCCGTGCGCGGTCAGCCGGACGCCCTGGGCGGCCAGCCCGCGCAGGCGCTCGACCAGCGCGGGGTCGGCGAGCGCGTCGGCGGTGACCGTGCGGGCCGGGTCGGAGTCCGCGACCACGTGCACGGTCGGCAGGTCGACGTCCAGGCCGCGCAGGTAGGCCAGGAAGTCCGGGTCGGGCGCGGACTTGAGCACCACGTGGTCCTCGCCGGAGGCGAGCAGCAGCGCGAACTCGTCCATGTGGTTCACCACGGCGGCGCCGCCGGCGGCGGACAGCCGGGGCAGGGTGTGCTCGCCGAGCGCCCAGCGCTCCTCGACCTCGAAATTGCCCAGGAAAGCCAGCGAGCCGTCGGTGATGCCGAGCAGCGCGGTCTTGAGCCTGCGGGTGAAATCGTCCATGTCAGTGCTCCAGGACCATCGCGGCGAACGTCTGGCCGAGGCCGGCGGCGGTCATCAGGTACTTGTCGCCCGGCTTGAGCAGACCCAGTTCGGTCACCGTCTGGTAGTTGATGAACGGGTCCGCGCAGAAGCAGTGGCCGGTGGCGGACAGGTTGTCCAGGAAGAACTTGTCGTTGGGCAGGCCGAGGTTCTTCGCGGCCACGGTCCACGACACGCGGTTGACGTTGTGCGGCAGCACCAGGTCGATGTCGGGAATGCCGATGCCCGCTTCCTCGGTCGCCGCGCCGACCACCTCGGCCAGCGCGTCCTGGTAGATCCTGCGGGCGTGCTTGGCGATCTCCGGGGTGAGGTCGATGACGCCGTCGGTGCGGCCGTGGATGCGGCTCGCGTAGCCGCGCACGGTGTCCCGGTCGCCGTCGGGCGCGACCAGGATCGCGGCCATGCCCTCGCCCATGATCGAGGTGTCCTGCACCCACTGGGTGAACGGGGTGAAGGTCTTGTCGCCGGCCAGGATCAGGGCCAGCGCGTCCGGGTCGCCGTCGGCGGCGAGCAGCGTGCCCGCGACGTCCATGGCCAGCAGGCCGGTGGCGCAGCCGTGGTCGGCGACGGCGAGCGTCTTGGCGTGCCGCAGGCCGAGCGTCTCGCGGACCTCGTGCACCGGGCTGACCGGGTAGGGGGCCGTGGTGCGCATCCCCTTGGCCCGGATGACGTACCGGACCCGGTCCTCCTGACCGCGCAGGCCGTCGAGCTTCTCGGCCGCGGCGACCAGCAGTTCGGCCTCGGACAGCGGCGACTTGCAGATCCGGTCCAGGCCGTAGAGCCGGGTGAACCTGCGCACCTGCTGGTCGTCGAGCCCCAGCGAGTCCTGCAGGTCCGCGACGGCCACCGTCTCCGGCAGGTGACTCGACACCGCCACCAACGCCGTCATGTGCGACCTCCTAGCTAGGGCCTTCTCCTGGTTGCGGGACAAGGTTCGCGAGGGTCGCTGACACCGGGCTGACAAGGCGCTGACCGGTGGTTTCGCTATAGAAAGAAGATAGAACCCGACCCCTCCGCGCGGGCCCGCCGGGCGGCCGCGCGGCACCGCGCGCGGGACGGGTCGGACACGATTGAGCCGCCGGCGGCGGGGCGGGCGCGTGCGGGCGGCGGCGGATCAGGTGGCGGCGCTGCGCTGGGTGGGACCGGTGGGCGGTTCGGGGCCCGAGTCACGGGGCCACCAGCGGCTGGGCCGGGGCAGGAAGTTCGCCAGTTCGGGGAAGTCGGTGGGGCGCTCGGTCATCCAGTTCCAGTAGCGCGGGATGGTCCGGGCGTAGTCGCAGTAGTACCGGCGCAGGGCGTCGATCAGCTGGCGCAGGGTGTTCGGGTGGATCGAGCCCGGCCGCCAGACCAGCAGCATCCGGCTGCGCAGCGGCTCGGTCATCGCGACCAGGCTGACGTCGGCGGTGGAGCCGGTCGGGGTGGCCAGGGCCGCCGCGCCCGCGTCGCGCACCCAGCTCATCGCCTCGGCGTGGCCGCCCGCGTAGTGCAGCACCTCGGGGGTCGGGTGGTCGAGCTTGCGGAACAGGTGCTCCTCCACCGGGTGGAACCAGTGGCCCGGCACGTGCTGCACCCAGCTCAGCGAGACCATGTGCCTTCGGCTCACCGTAGTCCGGCGGGCCAGCGCGTGGTCTCGGGGCAGCGCCAGCCAGATCGGCTCCCGGACGATGACCTCCTTGGCCAGCGACGGGTCCAGGTCGCGGACCCCGTCCACCGCCTCGGGGCTGGGCACCAGCGCGGCGGTCAGCTCGCCCCGGCTCACCGCGTCCACGCCCAGCGCCGGGTCCAGCGTGACCGTCTGCACCTCGACCGAGGGCAGCGACGACTGGAGCGCCCGGCGCAGCGTCACCGGCGTCCACTCGGCGTTGCCGATGCGCAGGATGCCCGACGACAGCGAGGACGCCTCGGCGACCACCGCGTCCGCCCTGGTGGCCAGGTCCGCGAGCATCGGGATCAACCGCTCGCCCAGCGGGGTCGGCGTGATGCCGAACGCCGAGCGCACGAACAGGTCGCCGCCCACCGCCTTCTCGATCCGCCGCAACTGGGCGGTGAGACTCGGCTGTGGCAACGACAGCTTGGCCGCGGCCTTCGAGATGCTGCCGGCCTCGGCGAGCGTCATGACCACCCGCGCGTGCCGAATCTCCAGGTGCATGGTTGTCCAACCCCTTCGCGTCGGTTCTCGGGGTTCACGCGTGGAGCGTCGTGCGACCGTTCGGACCGGTATTAACCAATCCCTCGGGCGGAGCCGGGCGGCCGTTACAACGTACCTCACCTCCCCGGACGCGCGCGGCGTTTCGGCAGTTGCCCATTCTTTGCCGGAGCATCGCCGGAAATTATGGAAACGGTGGCTAGGATGCCGCGCACCACCTACTCGACCGTCGGCGACACCGGTGGCCGGACCGTTGCGGGACAGCGACTTCCTCCGGCCGGCCGGAGGGCGGATCGGGGGGTCTGCACCAGTGCCGCGCCGCGCGCCCCGTCCGTATGGTCTGCCGCGCGCGGGTACACACCCGATTGGTCACGTGGGGAGCTAGAACGTGAAAATGTCTCCGAATCAAGACTCGGACGACGTGGTGCTCTTGCATTCGGTCCGCAAGGTTTACGGCAATGAGCGCAACGGCGTCGTCGCCCTTGACGGAGTCACCCTCGGTATCGCGCGCGGCACCTTCACCGCCGTGATGGGTCCGTCGGGGTCCGGCAAGAGCACCGCGCTGCACTGCGCGGCCGGCCTGGACCGCCCGACGTCGGGCACCGTCGTCCTCGACGGACAGGACATCACCGGCCTGAGCGAGCGCGAGCTGACCGAGCTGCGCCGCGAGCGGATCGGGTTCGTCTTCCAGTCCTTCAACCTGCTCCCCGCGCTCACCGTCGTGGAGAACATCCAGCTGCCGCTGCGCCTGGCGGGCCGGCGCGCCAAACGGGCCGAAGTGGACGACGTCATCGCCCGGGTGGGACTGTCCGACCGGAAGGGTCACCGGCCGGGCGAGCTGTCCGGCGGCCAGCAGCAGCGGGTGGCCATCGCCCGCGCGCTGATCACCCGGCCGGCGGTCGTCTTCGGCGACGAGCCGACCGGCGCGCTGGACACCCGCACCGCGCTGGAGGTCCTGGCGCTGCTGCGGCAGGCCGTGCGCGACGTGGGCCAGTCCGTGGTGATCGTGACCCACGACCCGGTCGCCGCCGCGCACGCCGACCGCGTGGTGTTCCTCGCCGACGGCCGGATCGCCGGCGAACTCACCTCGCCGACCGCGCACGCGGTCAGCGAGCGGATGACCCAGCTGGGTGCCTGGGCCGACGTGCCCGCGGCCGACCTGACAGGTGGGCTCCGCTGATGCTCGGCCTCGCACTGCGCACGCTCCGCTTCCGCGTCGGCGGGTTCGCGGCGTCCTTCATCGCCCTGTTCCTCGGCGCCGCGATCGTGATGGCCTGCGGCGGGCTCATGGAGTCCGGCATCCGCAACGCCGTCGCGCCGCAACGGCTCGCCAACGCGCCCTTACTCGTCGCCGGCGACCCGACCTACCTGGAACGGCCGCCGATCGCCGAGACGCTGGCCGCCAAGGCCGACGTGCCCGGCGTGGCCAAGGTCGTGCCGGACGTGTCGATCCCGATCGCGCTGCCCGCCGGCGACGCGACCGGCCACCTGTGGTCGGCGCTCGAACTCACGCCGTACCGGGTGGACACCGGTCGGGCGCCCCAGGCCGCCGACGAGGTCGTGCTGGACGCGAAGTCCGGCGCGGCGGTCGGCACCGGGATCAACCTCGGCATCGCCGGCAAGAACCGGCAGTACCAGGTCGTCGGGCTGCTGTCCGGACCGGTGGACGCCCCGGTCGCGTACTTCGCCGACGACGAGGGCCGCCGGCTCTACGCCAAGCCCGGCAAGGTCGACCTGTTCGGCGTGCTGCTCGAACCGGGCGCCTCGGCCGACTCGGTCCGCGAGGCGCTGGCCGGCGCGGTCGGCGGCCGCGACGTCGTGGTGCTGGCGGGCGACGAGCGCGGGCTGGCCGAGTTCCCGGACGCGCGGGGCGGCGGCGAGGGCGTGATCACGCTGGCCGCGGTGTTCGGCGGGCTGGCGATCATGGTGGCGATGTTCGTGGTGGCCGGCACGCTCGGGCTGTCCGTGCAGCAGCGGCACCGCGAGATGGCGCTGCTGCGGGCGATCGGCTCGACGCCGGGGCAGCTGCGCCGGCTGGTGCTCGGCGAGACGGCGTTCGTCGCGGTGCTCGCCACGCTGCTCGGGTGGCCGCTGAGCGGGTACCTCGGGCAGTGGCTGCTGACCCAGCTCGCCGGGGCCGGCGTCGCGCCCGCCCAGCTCGCGTTCCGGCAGGGCTGGGTGCCGATCGCGGCCGGCGCGGGCATCTCGATGCTCAGCGCGCTGGTCGCCGCGTTCGTCGCGGGCCGGGGCGCGGCGGTCACCAAGCCCACCGAGGCGCTGATGGAGGCGAGTCTGCAGAGCCGCTGGTTCTCCGTGCCGCGACTGGTCTTCGCCCTGGTGTGCCTGGGCGGCGGCGTCGCGCTGAGCGTCATCACCGCGCTGGTGATGTCCGGGCCGGTGGCCGCGTCGACGGCCGGTCCCACGGCGATGCTGTGGGCCTCGGGCGTCGCGCTGCTCTCCCCCGCCGCAGCCAAGGTGATCATCGCCGTGCTGCGGTGGCCGGTCCGGGCGCTCGCGGGCCTGGCCGGGTACCTGGCGGTGCTCAACGCGGGCGCGCGGCGGGTGCGGGTGGCGGGCGCGATCACGCCGGTCATGCTGGCCACGGGGCTGGCCACCGCGCTGATCTACCTCCAGACCACGCAGGCGGGCGGGTCCGGCGGCTTCGCCGAGAACCTGCGCGCCGACGCCGTCATCGGCAGCTCGTCGGGCGCGCTGCCCGCCGAGGTGGTCGCCGAGGCGGCCGGGCTGTCCGGGGTGCGGGCGGCGTCCGCGCTGGTCGACACCGAGGCGTACTTCGCCGACCACGGGGACGGCGACGACGAGATCACCGTCCTGGGCGTGACGCCGGGTGCGGTGGAGCAGACGCTGGCCGTCCCGCTCAGCGAGGGGTCGGTGGCCGACCTGCGGGGCGACGCGGTGGTGCTGCCGAAGAAGTGGGCCGACGAGCTGGGCACGTCGGTGGGCAACACCGTCAAGCTCAAGCTCCGCGACGGGCAGTTCGTGCAGGCCAAGGTGGTCGCGGTGCACAGCGGGTCGTTCGAGTCCGCGCTGATGCCGGTCGACCTGGTGCTCAAGCACGCCAACGGCGGGCAGATCAGCTGGGTGCTGGTCAAGGGCGGCACGGACGCGCTGACCGCGCTGACCGACAAGTACCCGAACCTGCGGGTGATGGACCCGGCCGAGACCTCCGCCGGCGGCGGTGGCGGAGGCGGCGAGCAGACCGGTGCCTGGGTCAACTACCTGCTGGTCGGGATGATCCTGGCGTACACGGTGATCTCGCTGGTCAACACGCTGGTGATCGCGACCGGCGAGCGGCGGCGGGAGTTCGCGCTGCAACGCCTGATCGGGGCCACCCACGGGCAGATCCTGCGGATGGTCGGCGTCGAGGCGGTGGTGGTGTCGCTGGGCGGCATCCTGCTCGGCGGGATCGTCTCGCTGGTGACGCTGATCCCGTTCGCGCTGGCCATGGACGGCTCGTGGTGGCCGAGCGGGCCGATCGGGATCTACCTGACGATCGTCGGCGCGGTCAGCGGGCTGACGCTGCTGTCCACCCTGCTGTCCACGGCGTACGTGCTGCGCACCCCGCCCGTCGAAGCCGCCGCGACGCTCAGCTGAGCCGCACGTCGGCGCCCGTCCCGGCCGACTCGACCAGCGCCTCCCCCACCCGGGCGGTGCGCCGCGAGTCGGCCAGGGACACCAGCGGGGCGGTCCCGGTGCGCACCGCCTCGTGGAACGCCTCCACCTGGTGCTGGTACGGGTCGGCGGCGGGCAGGGTCTCCTCGCGGGTGCCGTCGAGGGTCACCACGGTGATCACGCACTCCTCGTCGGAGTACGCCCACGCGTTGCGGACCGAGATCGAGCCGCGGGTGCCCTGGAGTTCGTAGCGGGAGCGCGGGCCGTAGTCGAAGCTGTAGTCGATCAGCGCGCAGCGGCCCGCGCCGAAGTCGAGGGTGGCCGCGCCGGTGGTGTCCACGGCCGCGCCGCCCTCGGCGTGGAAGCGGGCGCGGACGCTGCCCGGGGTCCGGTCGAACGCCCACAGCGCCACGTCGAACCCGTAGCAGCCGACGTCCCAGGTCGCGCCGCCGCCCAACGCCGGGTCGTACTGGATGCCGCCGGGGTCCATCGGGTGGGCGAAGGCGGCGCGCACCACGCGCAGCTCGCCGATCTCGCCGCCGGCGAGGAGTTCGACCACGCGGCGCTGCTGGGGGTGGAAGCGGTACATGTACGCCTCCATGACCGTCCGGTCGCCGGCGGCATCGGCGATCCGGTCGACGTCGGCGGCGGAGAGCGCCATCGGCTTCTCGCACAGCACGTGCTTGCCCGCGTCGAGCGCGCGCAGCGTCCACCGGACGTGCTCGGTGTTGGGCAGCGCGATGTAGACGGCGTCCACGTCGACGTCGGCCAACAGCGCGTCGAATCCGTCGTGGACGCGCGCGCCGAACGGCTCGGCGAACGCCGTCGACGCCTCGACCCGGCCGGGCCGCCCGGCGACCGCCGTCACGGCGTTGCCCGGCGCGCGGTGGATCGCGGGGGCCACCTGCCTGCTGATGGACGCCGTCGAACCGAGCACACCCCAGCGCAGAGCGGTCATGTCGCCTCCTCGTGATCGAGGTCAGCGTAATGAGCCGGTGCGCCACCGCGCGCCGGGACGGCACCGGTCGGGCCGTCCCGTGCCGGTCAGCCGCAGCCGCCCTCGTGCCCCGCCTCCGACGACGCGGGGTGCGCGGGCGGTTCGGGCAGCGCGCCCGCCGGGGCGAGCTTCGCGCGGACGTGCGCGACGAACTGCGGCAGCCGGTCCACGCCCCAGAAGCGGGTGAACCGGTGGACGAAGAACGGCACGCCGAACACGCCGTCGCGGCACACGTCCATCAGCAGCTCGACGCCCTGCTCCCGCAGCCCCGGGTCGTCGGACGCGGCGGCCACCTCGTCGGCGTCCAGGCCCAGCCGGGTGGCGATGTCCGCGACGGTCGCCCGGTCGCAGATGTCGCGGCCGTGCTGCCACCGCGCGGAGCACACCTCGGCGATGTACTCGCGCCCGAGCCCCGCCCGCTGCGCGACCAGGTACCCCAGGTGCGGCACCTCCCACACCGGTTCGCGGTCCACCGGCCACTTCACCGACAGCCCGCGCGCGGCGGCGAGCCGGGCCACGTCCTGGAGGATGTAGAGGTGCTTGGCGCGCGACATCGCCACGTACGGGAACTGCTCGCCGCGGTCGCGCAGCGCCTGGTCGTTGCGCTCGTCCGGCTCCCAGAACGGGGCCCAGTCGATCGCGTCGGCGACGTCGGGCGCGTCGCGCAGCAGGTCGTGGAACGCGAGCCAGGAGTACGGGCTGCGCAACGAGAAGTAGAACTTCGGGTGCTTGCTCATCTCAGATCACCAGACCGCCGTCGACGCCGAACACCTGGCCGGTGACGTAGGAGGCCCGGTCCGACACCAGGAACGCCACCAGGTCGGCGACCTCTTCCGGTTTCCCGAAGCGCCCCAACGGGATCTGCGCGGTCATCTTCGCCGCGAAGTCCTCGCCCAGCCCCGCCACCATGTCGGTCTCGATGAAGCCCGGCGCGACCGCGTTGACCCGGATGCCGTACTTGCCGACCTCCTTGGACAGCGCCTTGCTGAACCCGATGATCCCGGCCTTGGACGCGGAGTAGTTGGTCTGCGCGGCGTTGCCGTAGACCCCCGCCACCGACGACAGGGTGACCAGCGAGCCGGCCTTGCGCTTCATCATCGCGAACGCGGCGGCCTTGCACAGGTGGTACGTGCCGTCGAGGTTGACCCGCAGCACCCGCTGCCAGTCCTCCTCCTTCAGCAGCACCAACGGGTTGTCCCGGACGATGCCCGCGCACGACACGACGGCGTGCAGCGGCCCGAGTTCCTTCTCGGCGTCCTTGACGAACCGGTCGACCTCGCGCTTCTCGGCCACGTCGACCTGGGCGGCGAACACCGCGGCCCCGGCCTCGGCGGCCTCCTTGGCGACGACGTCGGCGGCGTCCTTGTTGGCCTGGTAGCAGAACGCCACGTCGTACCCGTCCTGGGCCAGCCGGGTCACCACCCGGTGCCCGATGCCCCGGGACCCACCGGTGACCAGTGCGACGCGCCTCATGCCACTCCCTCCGGGCGCAGCACCTCGACGCCGCGCCGCGCCATCGTGAACGAACCGATCTCCAGCACCGTGCGGCCCGCGACCAGGCTGTGGCCGGCCAGGATCGCGGCGTCGTCGACCTCGCGGACCAGCCGCACGTGGTGCTCGACCACGTCGCCGGGGAACACCTCGCCGTGCAGCACGACGTCGCGGATGCCGGTGATCAGCTCCACCTTGTCCGCCAGCACGTCCGGGTTCGGGTTCTCCCAGCGGGTCAGCAGCACGGCGGTCTGCGCCCAGGACTCCAGCAGCAGCCCGACCGGGTACGCCTCCTCCGCGCCGTCCGCGTAGCAGGGCTCCCGCCCGCTGACCGCCTTGAGCGCGACGATGGCGCGCCCGGGGTCCACTTCGGACACCCGGTCGACCAGCAGCACCGGGTGCCGGTGCGGGATGATCCGCCGGATCTCGGCCAGGCCGGTCACGCCACACCTCCCAGCCGGAGCTTGAACTCCGCGACCGGGCCCGCCGCCGAGGACACCTTGGCGACGCAGCGCACCTGGTCCTCCTCGTGGGTGAGCGCGGTCTCGATGGTCAGGTCGTCGCCGGGGAACACCGGGCGCACGAACTTCGCCCGGTCCAGCGCCGTCACGCGCAGCCCCGGCACCAGCTCGCGCAGCGCCGCCCGCACGTGCTCGACCACGAACAGGCCCGGCAGGATCGGGAATCCCGGGTAGTGCCCGGCGAACACGGGGTCCGCCGGGTCGACGTGCACGCCGGAGGTGGACACCGACGTGGGCACCGGGGTCGTGGTCGTCATGGCAGCTCCAACACCGTGCAGCCGACCGTGCCGTCCGATTCGACGCCGGTCACCAGGGCGTACCCGGAACGGCCGGTGGCGACCGCCGCCGCGAGCTGGAAGCTCGCCGCGGCGGCGGACGTGTCGCCGACCAGGGGCGCGCAGCGCAGCCACTCGGGCGTGCGGCCCAGGGCCTGCACCACCGCCGCTTCCCGCACGCCGTCGGAGGAGACGAACGCGATGTCGTCGGCGGCGATCCCGGCTTCGGCCAACGCCGAGCGCACGCACGTCGTCAGCGCGGCATCCGCGCCGGCCGGCTCGAAGAACCCGCGGAACCGGGTCGCGACCGGGCGGGCCACCACCGGGCGGCCCGCGGCGGTGGCCGCGTGCTCGGACTCCAGCAGGAACACCGCGCCGCCTTCGCCCAGCGGTGCCGCCGAGCCCTCGCTGCCCCGCCACTCCAGCCACGCGCGCTGCGTCGAGTACTCCTCGGCCGCGCCGACCAGCACGCGGTCGCAGTGCCCGCCGCGCAGCAGGCGGGTGGCGTAGCTGAGCGCGAGCAGGCCGGTGAGCGCACCGCCGGCGATGGTCGTGTTGGGGCCCTTGATCTTGTGCCAGATCGCGCTCTGCCCGGCGGCGCGGTTCATCACCGTGTTCGGGAACAGCGCGGGGTCGACGTGGTAGGGCTTCTCGCCGGTCAGCGCGTCCCGGGTGAAGTCCATGATCGACTGGACGCTGCCGGAGCCGGTGCCCAGCACGACGCCGACCCGGTCGGGCTGCGCGAGCAAATCGGGGCCGCACTCCTCCAGCAGCCTGCCGACCGTGCTGACGGCCAGCGCGGTCACCCGGTCCATCGAGCGGGTGCCCTTGCGCCCCAACGCCTCCTGCGCGCTGAAGTCGGGCACCAGGGCGGCCGACGGGAACGGGCCGTCGGACGGGGCGAGCGCCGAAGCGCCCGCCCGCACGCCCTCGGCGAAGGCCGCGGCGCCCACCCCGAAGGGCGAGACCGCCGACCACGCCGAGAACACCAGGGTGTCCACGGTGGACTCGACCGGGGTGGAGCCGACGGCGGTGGTCACGACACGCCCCGGCCGGACAGCGACCCCGCCTTGCCGGTGATCGCGCCGATGAGCCGGTCGTCGAAGTTCACCAGGCTCCAGTCCTTGCGGTTCTCGATGACCGCCCAGCCGTGGGTGATCTTGCCGGTGGCGGTCTGCACCAGCTTGCCGTCGCGCAGCACGTAGCAGTCCATCCGCGCGGTGAAGGTGAACTTCTTGAAGACCTCCTCCACGGTGAACACCGTGTAGAGCGTCTCCTCCATGTTCGCCTCGTCGGTGAACGTGATCCGCGAGTGCGGCACCACCGGGATCCAGTTCTGCTCGTCGAGCAGGGTCTTGATGGACGCGCCCCGGTCCTCCACGAACAGGTCCAGGATCTCCTCCATCTGGCGGAGGTAGCCCGACATCTGCACGCGCTCGGTGAAGTGGCAGTAGAAGTACGGGATCCGCCACGCCCAGGCGAACGCGTTGCGCCCGGCGGTGAGCAGGTCCAGCGGGTCCTCGTCGCCGACCGCGATCGGCTCGTCGCCGCCGCCGATCCGCGCCACCACGTGCGGAGCGAGCGCGTCCGGGACGGGCTCGGCGTCGAAGCCGTGCGGGTCGAGCCGGAAGGCCACCGAGACCTTCGACTTGACCGCCTTGACGGTCTTGCCGTCGCGCTCGACGGTCAGCTCCACCAGCAGCTTGAGCGGGCCCTCGGCGGCCTCGGCGGCGACCCGGGACACGGTGGCCTGCGCCAGGTCGTCGATGTGGAACGCGGTGAGGATCTTGGTGTCCAGGTCCACGATGTCGGTGCACAGGCCGAAGCGCTCGTAGAGCTGCCCGGCCGGGAACCCGCTCTGCCGCAGGTGGTCCAGCACGGCCTCTTCGACCATGTAGTTGACGTGCTTGAAGCCGATCCAGGTGCAGATGTTGGAGCCCTCGTAGCGGGGGCGCAGCGAAACGGAGGTGGTCGTCACGTCAACTCCAGGCTTTCCTCGAAGAAGTCGCGGACCAGGGCCGCGAGCCGGTCGGGCTGTTCGATCATCGGGAAGTGGCCGCACCCGTCGAGCAGTTCGAACCGGGCGCGGGGCAGTGCTTTGGCCAGCGCGCGGCCGTCCTCGGGGCGCGCGGCGATGTCGTCCACGCCGCTGACCACCAGCACCGGCGCGCCGATCGCGCCGAGGTCCAGCAACGGGGTGCGCAGGTAGGTCTCGAACCACCGCGTCCAGCCGTAGGGGCCGACCTGGTCGCGCAGCGACCGGGCCAGCCACTCGCGGCGCTTCTCCGGGAAGCGGGCGGTCTCGCCGACCCGCAGCGCCTCGGTGAACGTGCGGTGGAAGTCGTTGAGGTAGTAGGAGATCGTCGGCCAGTCGAAATCGGCCGGGTCCGAGCGGTAGAACGGGCACAGCAGCACGGTCGGGCGCGGCCGGACCCGGCCCTCGGCGTACGCCTCGACCAGCAGCATGGCCGCCATCGAGTGCGCCACCACGACGTCGTGGCCGGCCCACACCGCGTCCACCACGTACCGGCCCGGGTCGGGCAGGTGCGCCCACGCCGGGTCGGCCATGCCGTGCCAGGGCAGTTCCGGCGTGGTGGTGGCGAACCGGTCGGCCACGGCGGCGGCGATCGGGTCCCAGACCGCCGCCTTGCCCGCCAGCCCGTGCAGGAACAGGGCCTGCGCCTTGCCCTCGACCATCAGATCGCGTCCCGGTACCGGCCCAGGATCAGCACCGCGTTGTTGCCCGCGAACGCCAGCGCGTTGTTCTGCACCACGTCCAGGCTCGCCTGCCGGGCCGTGTTCGGCACGCAGTCCACACCGCACTCGGGATCGGTCTCGTGGTGGTTGATCGTGGGCGGGATGAAGCCCTCCTGGATGGCCAGCGCGCACGCCGCCGACGCCAGCGCGCTCGCCGCACCCATCGAGTGGCCCAGCATGGACTTGATCGACACCACCGGCGGCGGCGCGTCGAACACCTGCCGGATCGCGCCGGACTCGGTGACGTCGTTGGCCTTCGTGCCGGTGCCGTGCGCGGAGATGAAGTCGATGTCCTCCGGCTTCACGCCGGCGTTGCGGTGCGCCAGCTCGATGCACCGGGCCAGCGAGTCGCGGTCCGGGGCCACCGGGTGGTTGGCGTCGCAGTTGAGGCCGTAGCCGAGCACCTCGGCGTAGATCCGCGCGCCGCGGGCCAGCGCCGACTCCAGCGACTCCATCACCAGGATGCCCGCGCCCTCGCCGGTCAGGATGCCCTTGCGGTCCTTCTCGAACGGCTGGCAGACCTCCGGCGCGATGGTGCCCAGCCGGTAGAAGCCGGTGAACGTCTTGCGGCACACGGCGTCCGCGCCGCCGCACAGCGCCACCTCGACCTCGCCCTCGCGGATGGCGTCGAAGCCGTAGCCGATGGCGTAGTTGCCGGCCGCGCACGCGGTCGGGATGGTGACCGCCTCGACGTCGGCCAGCTCCAGCTCGCGGACGATGCTGGAGGACAGCCGGCCCGCCGTGGACCGGCGGGCCACCACCGGGTCCAGCGACTCCGGGCCGTCGCGGAGCTGGTCGGCGATCAGGTTGTCCAGGTCGCGCGACTCGGCGTCGGTCGTGCCGACCGACACCAGCGCGCGCTTGCCGCGCAGCTCGTCCAGGCTCATCGCCGCGTCGGCGACCGCCATCCGGGCGGCGGCGGCGGAGAACTGGCTCGCCCGGCCCAGTTCGTCCGGGTCGACCCGCTCCAGCCACGCCGCCGGGTCGAAGTCGGCGACCTCGCAGCCGTTGGCGTGGCTGAAGCCCGCGGTGTCGAACGAGGTGATCGGCTTGACGCCGCTGCGGCCCTCGCGCAGGCCGGCCAGGAACTCGGTGACGCCGATGCCGATGCTGGTGACCACGCCAAGTCCCGTGACCACCACCCGGCGCGGCTGCCGCCCTCCGTCGCGCATCGTCGTCCTCCCGGCGCGCCGCGGCCTACTTGGCGGCCTGGGCTTCGGCGACGACGGCGATGACGCCTTCGAGGTTGACCATGCGGGTCAGCTCGGCCTGGTCGATCTCGACGCCGAACGTGCGCTCCAGCGCGGACAGGATCTCGATCGCGCCCAGCGAGTCGGCGTCGTGGTCCTCCTTGAACAGGCTGGTGTCGGTCATCTCCTCGGGGTCGATTTCGAGGATTTCCGACACGATTTCCTTGATCTTCGCCTTGCCGTCCGCGTCGATGCTCACCGAACTGGTCACCTTGGGCCTCCAAGCACACGGGATTCCGCTTCGTTTCCCAGCGTGCTTTCGGCGGCTATATCCGGCCTATGCGGGGACCTATACGGCGATGCGCCGGGGCCCCTGGAGCACCGGGTCGGCGGTGAGGATCGCCAGGTGCACCTCGCGCAGCAGCGAGCCGGGGTCGATGCCCAGCTCGTCGGCCAGCATCCGGCGGCCCTCCTCGTAGAGCGAGAGCGCGTCGGCCTGCCGGTCGCAGCGGTAGAACGTGGTCATGAGCTGGGCGCGGAAGCGCTCCTGGAGCGGGTGCTGGTGCACCAGCCGGGTCAGCTCGGGCAGCAGCTGGGCGTGCCGGCCCAGCGCGAGGTCGGCCTCGATCCGGCTCTCCAGGGCCGCGATCCGGGCCTCCTCCAGCCGGGGCGCCTCGGCGTCGGACAGGTGCTCGGAGACGCCGGTGAGCGCCGGACCGCGCCACAGCCGCAATGCGCCGCGCAGCAGCCGGGCGGCGTCCTCGTAGCGGTTCGCGCCGAGCGCGGCCTGGCCCTGCGCGGCCTGTTCCTCGAATTCCCTCAGGTCGAACGAGCAGGCCGCGGGCCGCAATTCGTAGCCGCGCGAGCGGCGGGTGATGCCGACTTCCCGGCGGAGCGTTTTGCGCAACCGCGAGACGTAGGTGTAGATCTGCGCGTTGTAGGTCGCGGGCGGGTGCTGCCCCCACAGGAAGTCGCTCATCTGCGCGTCGGACACCGCGCCGTTGTCGGCGAGCAGCAGCGCCGTCAGCACGGTGCGCGGCTTCGAGCCGTCCAGCGGCACCTCGGCACCGTCGTGGTGGACTTCGACCGGCCCCAGGATCCGGAACTCCAGCACTTCGTTTCCCCTCCTACAGCAAGACCTGGTCGTGGACGAGGATCGCCTGGTAGAGCCGGCGCATCGCGCGGCCGGGCTCCAGCCCCAGTTCGCTGGCCAGGCGGCGGCGGGTGTGGTGGAACACGTCCAGCGCCTCGGTCTGCCGGCCGTTGCGGTAGAGCGCGACCATGAGCTGCTCGCTGAACCGCTCGCGCTCCGGGTACTCGGCGGCGAGCTGCTTGAGCTCGGAGACCACGCCCCGGTCCTCGCCGTTGGCGAGCTTGGCGGCGATGAGGTCCTCGCGGGCGCTGAGCCGCCGCTCGTCCAGCCGGGCGGCCTCGATCCGGAACTTCAGCCCGTCGCTGACGTCGAACAGCGCCGGGCCGCGCCACAGCCGCAGCGCCCGCTCCAGCAGCTCGATCGCCTCGTCGGGGCGGGTGTGCACCCGGTCGGAGCCCCGGTCGGCGAGGTCGCGGAACAGGTGCGCGTCGACCGCGTCGGCGGGCACGTCCAACAGGTAGCCGCTGCTCACCGTGCGGACCAGCTCGTCGCCGGGCCGGTCGGTGAACTGCTCCAGGAGTTTCCGCAACCGCACCACATTGGCCTGCAACGCGTTGCGCGCGTTTCCCATCTGTTTACCGGCCCACAATTCCTCGACCAGCTGGTCGAACGGGACCGGCGTTCCCGGTGAAAGCGCCAGCAGTGCCAGGAGGGTGCGCACCTGGCGGGCCGCGACCCCCATCCGGCGATCCTCATGTGCGAGCGCGACAGCACCGAGAATCTGCACCTGCATGGTCATGACCCCCAGCCACTGGACGATGCGGAGCACGCTCCGCCGGGGGCGTTCAGCCCCGAAATCCCCCAGCTAAAGCGTTGACATGTTGCCCACCTCTGCCCGATGGGGGGAAATATCATTTGGACCACTCGGGACGTACCCGCGCGGTATGCGGCCGAACGGCGCAGCACCGGCCGCCGCGTGCCGGTCCGAGACGGGGGCGGCTTGGGTGAGACGGCGGTCACCGACACGCAGAGCCACCGCCGTTCGGCCGCACGGGGGATGCACCGCATTTTCGTGCCCAGCCGGTTCCACAATAGCGCGGACAGGCACCGTTAGGCGAGATCGGGCTGGTCGGGGACGCACTGCGCCGGCGGTCGCAGGGCCGCTCGACCAGCCGGGTGACCACGGCTTCGGCGACCCGAACGTCACGCTCGGTATCCCGTCTCGATGGGGCCGAGGGGGCACCCGGCCACCCGCGCCCGGGGCGCGGGAGTATAGGCGAGGTATAGCGCCGGCCAGCACTGTTACCCAGCGGTGAACCCTGCGTTCCGGAAGTAGCCACGACCTGTTCGGGCAACGCCCTGCGGGCTTCCGCGAAAATGGACGGTGTTATCTTTCGCCCGCCCCGAACCCGATATTTGTTCGGATTTTACCGGAGGATTAACACCGGACCACCACCGACCGTTCACCGGGCATTCGCCGGCCCGGCACCGGAAGTCGACGCCCGCTCCGCCGAAAATGACCCGGCCCGGCACCGGACCGCCTTTGTGCGGAACCCCCGGCCCGCCGGAAACCGATCACGGTGACCGGGATCACGATGCCGGTGGGCGGGCTTTGGCGTACCCCTCGCCGAGCGGTTCCGGGGCGATCAGCGAGACTTGACGCCATGACCGCCGACGCGCCCGACGACGACAGGACCAGCTTCGCCGACCTCGGGCTCCGCCCCGAGCTGCTGCGGGCGCTCTCCGGACTCGGCTACGAAGAACCCACCCCCATCCAGCGGGAGGCCATCCCACCGCTCACCGACGGCCGCGACCTGCTCGGCCAGGCCGCCACCGGCACCGGCAAGACCGCCGCCTTCGCGCTGCCCGTGCTGGAGCGGATGGCCCCCGGCGGGCGCACCGAGCGGGCCCCGTTCGCCCTGGTGCTCGTGCCGACCCGCGAACTGGCCGTGCAGGTGTCCGAGGCGGTGCACCGGTACGGCCGCGAACTCGGCGCGCGGGTGCTGCCGATCTACGGCGGCCAGCCCATCGGGCGTCAGCTGCGCGTGCTGGAGCAGGGCGTGGACGTCGTCGTGGCCACGCCCGGCCGCGCGGTCGACCACCTCAACCGCGGCACGCTCAAGCTGGAGCACCTGGAGGTCGTCGTCCTCGACGAGGCCGACGAGATGCTCGACATGGGCTTCGCCGAGGACCTCGACGCGATCCTGGCCGAGGCGCCCGAGCAGCGCCAGACCGTGCTGTTCTCGGCGACCATGCCGGGCCGCATCGACCGGCTGGCCCGCACGCACCTGACCGACCCGGTGCGGATCACCATCAGCCGCGAGCAGGCCGAGCCCGGCGAGGCTCCCCGCGTGCGGCAGAGCGCCTACGTGGTGCCACGCGCCCACAAGCCCGCCGCGCTGGGCCGCGTGCTCGACGTCGAGGCCCCGACCGCGGCGATCGTGTTCTGCCGCACCCGCGACGAGGTCGACCAGCTCACCGAGACGCTCAACGGGCGCGGCTACCGAGCCGAGTCGCTGCACGGCGGCATCAGCCAGGAGCAGCGCGACCGGGTCATGGCCCGGCTGCGCAACGGCACCGCGGACCTGCTGGTCGCCACCGACGTCGCCGCCCGCGGTCTGGACGTCGAGCAGCTGACCCACGTGGTGAACTACAACGTGCCCTCCGCGCCGGAGTCCTACGTGCACCGGATCGGCCGGGTCGGCCGGGCGGGCCGCGAGGGCGTGGCGATCACGCTGGCCGAGCCGCGCGAGCACGGGATGCTCAAGACCATCGAGCGGGTCACCAAGCAGCGGATCCAGGTGGAGAAGGTGCCCACCATCGCCGACCTGCGGGCCCGGCGGCTGGAGCTGACCCGCGCGGCGCTGCACGAGAGCCTGCTGGAGGACGACCTGGAGGGCTTCCGGGTCGTGGTGGAGACCCTGGCCGACGAGTTCGACGTGATGGAGGTCGCCCTCGCCGCGGTCAAGCTGGCGCACGAGGCGAGCGGCGCGGCGGCCGACGAGGAGGAGATCCCCGAGGTCGCGCCGCGCGGCGACCGCCGCCCCGGCACCGGCGAGCCGCGCCGGGAGCGCAAGCCGCGCCGGCCCACGGCGGGCATGACCCGGCTGTTCGTCGGCGCGGGCCGCAGCGCGGGCATCCGGCCGCAGGACCTGGTCGGCGCGATCGCCGGCGAGGCCCGGCTCAACGGCCGGGAGATCGGCGCGATCGAGATCGCCGACCGGTTCTCCCTGGTCGAGGTGCCCGAGGGTTCGGCGCAGCAGGTGATCACGGCGCTGCGCGGCGCGACCATCAAGGGCCGCAAGGTGACCGTGCGGCGGGAGCGCGAAGAACTGCGCTGACCGTGCCCGGCATGTGGACGCGGTGGTGACGGCGGGCGCGCCCGTGGTTGATTCGCCGGTGTACGAACCTTTCGAGGGAGGACACCGGATGACCACGGTCGAGGACGACGCGCTCGCCACCGCGTGGGCGGCGTGGCACGCCGAGCGCGAGGCGGCGCTGCGGGACCCGCACGGCTGGCTCAGCGTGACCGCGCTGCACTGGCTCGACGGCACGCCCCGCGCCTACCCCGGGGTGCCCGGCGAGTGGAGCACCACGGGCACCGCCGCCCGCACCGGCACCGCCGAGCACACCCTGGCCGAGGCCGGGTCGACCCTGGTGGACGGCGCGGACGGGATCAAGGTCGAGGTGCTGCTGCGCACCGGCCGCTACGGGCTGCGGGTGCGCGACCCGCGCAACCCCGAGCTGGCCGCGTTCACCGGGGTGCCCGCGTACGAGGTGCGCCGGGACTGGGTGGTGGACGCGGAGTTCGAGGCGTTCGACCAGCCGCGCCCGATCGTCGTCGGCGCGGCGCGGGACGGGCTGGAGCACCGGTTCACGGCCGTGGGCCACGCCCGGTTCGAACTGGCGGGCGAGCCGCAGCGGCTGCTCGTGCACGAGTCCGGCGACCAGGTCCAGGTGCTGTTCCACGACGCCACGAACGGCGACACCACCGCGCCGTGGCGGACGCTGTTCGCGGACCGGCCGGTCGACGGGCGGATCCGGCTGGACTTCAACCGGGCGCTGAACCTGCCGTCCGCGTTCACGCCCTACGGCACCTGCCCGCTGCCGCCGGAGGGCAACGTGGTCACCGTGCCGGTCGAGGCGGGCGAGCGCCGGTACCGCTGACCGGGAAGTCCACCGGGACGGCGAGGTCGACGCCGCGCCACAGCGCCCGGGTCGCGGACACGTCGACCTCCTCGCCCCACCACCGCCCGCCGGGCGGGCCGGGGTCGCCGGTGCGCGCGAAGTCCGCCCACGTCCCCAGCATCCGGCGCGACAGCGCGTGCTCGGCGGCCCGGCCGGGCCGCCGAGCAGGAAGTCCGCGCCGGCCAGGTTGCCGAACGCGAACGGCACGTCGGCGGCGTGCCACGCGGGCGGGCGGCTGAACCGGTCCGGTGCCGTGCCGTGCGCCTCGGCCGGCCGGGTCGTGGGTTCGGCGATCACGTAGTCGCCCGGATCGTGCCGACCCGGTCGAACAGCCGGTACTCGGCGGTGGTGTGGCACAGCAGCGCGGGCACGTCGGCGGGCGGCGCGGGCAGCCGGTCGGCGACCGGGCCGAACAGCACCGGGTCCCAGCTCGGCGGCCCGGACCGCTGGGCACGGACCAGCGCGGTGGCCGACGCCACCGCCGACTCCGGCGTGGCCGGGTCGATCCAGGACGCGCCCCGGCGGGCGAACCCCCGGTGCAGCAGCGGTTCGGGACGCTGTGCGCGATCACCCGGCGCACCGCCCCGGGCACCGACTCGGCCAGGAACAGCGCGGAGCCCGCGCCCGCCGACTGGCCCGCGACGGTGCTGTCGCCGGGGTCGCCGCCGAACGCGACGATCTCGGCGCCCACCCGGTGCAGGGCGGCGCGCTGGTCGAGCGGCCCCGGTTCACGGGCCGGTCGTCGACGTGCCCGAAACCCTCGAACCCCAGGCGGTAGTCGCACGTCACGACGACCAGCCCGGCGCGGTGCCGTTCGGAGGACTCCGCCCGAACCGGGGCGGCGAAACGGCGCGGCCCGAACGGCGGCTCGGCGTACCGGATGCCGCGGAAGACGTCCACGCCGGACTCGCCGGCACCGGCTCGCACTGGCCTGCCCCGAAACCGTCCGCGCCTGGTCACAGCCGTCTACGCTGCCATGATGGGTGACCCGTTGATCTCGCGAGAGGACGCCTCGGAGGCGTTGGGGATGGTGGCCCGCGCCGCCGGCAAGTACCTGGACGTGTTGCCGCACCTGCCGGTGCGCGACCTGTCGCAGGCACACCTGGTCAAGGAGTTGGACGGGCCGCTGCCCGAGGACGGCGACGGAACCATGACCGCCGTGGCGGACCTGCTGCGGATCGGGACGCGCGCGGCGACGCACTCCTCCGGCCCGCGGTTCTTCCACTTCGTGGTGGGCGGATCGACGCCGGCCGCGCAGGCGGGCGACTGGGTGACGTCGCTGCTCGACCAGGCGGCCGGGCTGTGGCTGACCTCGCCGCTGGCCACGCAGGCGGAGACCACGGTCCTGCGGTGGCTCAAGGAGATGTTCGGCCTGCCGCCGACCTACGGCGGGGTGCTCACGCCCAGCGCGACGTTCGCGAACCTGACCGGGCTGGCGTGCGCGCGGCACTGGTGGGCGGCGCGGCACGGCGTGGACGTGACCGCCGACGGCCTGGTCGGGCTGCCCCGGATGCCGGTGTTCTCCAGCGGGTACGTGCACGCGAGCAGCCGCAAGGCGTTGCAGCTGCTGGGTCTGGGCCGCGACTACGTGCGCACGCTCACCCGGGACGACGCGGGCCGGCTCGACCTGGAGGCGCTGGACCGGGAACTCGCGGTGTCCGGCCCGGCGGTGCTGATCGCCAACGCGGGCGAGGTGAACGCGGGCGATTTCGACCCGGTCGACGAGATGGCCGACCTGGCGGCGGCGCACGGCGCGTGGCTGCACGTGGACGGCGCGTTCGGGCTGTTCGCCGCGTTGTCGCCGCGGACCGCGCACCTGGTGCGCGGCGTCGAGCGGGCCGATTCGCTCGCGGCCGACGGCCACAAGTGGCTCAACGTGCCCTACGAGAGCGGGTTCGCGTTCGTCAAGGACCCGCTGTCGCTCGGGCGCGCGTTCGGCGGGTGGAACGCGCCTTACCTGCCCGAGCCGGACGACGAGTTCGTCAACTACAACAACCTGGGCCCGGAGTCGTCGCGGCGGGCGCGGGCGTTCCCGATCTGGACCGCGCTGCGCGCGTACGGCAGGTCCGGGCACCAGGCCATGGTGGAGCGGCACCGGGACCTGGCGGTGCGGCTGGGCGGGATCGTGGAGCGCTCGGACGACCTGGAGCTGCTCGCCCCGGTGAACCTGTTCGTGGTGTGCTTCCGGTTCCGACCGCCGGGCGTGCCGGAGGACCGGCTGGACGAGCTGAACCGGCGGCTGGGCGAGGAACTGCTCGACGACGGCCGGGTGTACGCGGGCACGACCGTCTACCGGGGACGGGTCGCGCTGCGGCCGGCGATCGTGAACTGGCGGACCACCGCCGAGGACATCGACCTGCTCGCCACCGCCGTGCGCGAGATCGGCGCGCGGCTGGTCGGTCGGTAACATCGCGCTGGTGCGCAACGCGATCACCGACGTGCCCGGGGTCCTCGTGGGACACGCCACCCGGGTCGGCGGCGGCGCGCTGACCGGCACCACCGCCGTGCTGTTCCCGCCGGGCACCCGGGCCACCGCGAACGTCCGGGGCGGCGGCCCGGCCACCCGCGACACCGCCGCGCTGGACGCCCGGTACGGCGGGCGGGAGGTGCGCGCGGTCGTGCTGACCGGGGGCAGCGCCTACGGGCTGGCCGCCGCCGACGGCGCGGCCCGCGAGCTGGGCGCGCCGGTGCCCGCCGCCGCCCTGTTCGACCTGGGGCGCGGCGGGGCGTTCGACACCTACCCGACGGCCGAGGTGGGCGCGCAAGCGGTGCGCGCGGCCGGTCCGGTCGTGGCGCAGGGCAACGTGGGCGCGGGCACGGGCGCGCTCAACGCGTCGCTGAAGGGCGGTGTCGGCACGGCGAGCGCCGAGCTGGGCGGCGGGGTCGTGGTCGGCGCGGTCGCCGCGCTGAACGCGGCGGGCCTGGCCGTGGACCTGAGGACCGGGCTGCCGTTCGCCGCCGCGCTGGGGCTCGACGGGGAGTTCCCCGGGCCCGGGGGCGACGACCTCGACCGGCCGCTGCCGGCGTTCACCCACCCGTTCAACACGGTGATCGGCGTGATCGCCACCAACGCCCGCCTGCCCGCGCTGCTCCCGCTGGCCGACGCCGCGCAGGACGGGCTGGCGCTGGCCGTGCGGCCGGCCCACGGGCTGCCGGACGGCGACACGGTCTTCGCCGCGTCCACCGGCACCCACGACGCCCCGGCGGACGCGGTGGTGGCCGCCGCCCGGCGGGTGTTCGCGCGGGCGCTGGTGCACGGCCTGCTGGCCGCCGAATCCGTGACGACGCCGTGGGGCCACCTCACGGCCTACCGGGAGCACTACCCGCGCACCGCGGCCGGGTACCGACGCTGAACCAGGGGGAACCGATGCAGGCCATGCAGTACGAGATCACGCTGCCCGCCGACTACGACATGGAGATCATCCGCACCAGGGTGGCCACGCGCGGGTCGTCGCTGGACGCCTTCGCCGGACTCGGGCTCAAGGCGTACTGCGTGCGCGAGCGCGGCCTCGACGGCTCGCCGGTCAACCAGTACGCCCCGTTCTACCTCTGGCACGCGCTGGAGGGCATGAACGCGTTCCTGTGGGGGCCGGGCTTCCGGGGGCTGAGCGCGGACTTCGGCCGGCCGGCCGTGCAGCAGTGGACCGGTCTGGCGTTCGAGGCCGGCGACCTGTCCCGGACACCGGTCGCGGCGACCAGGCACACCTCCCGGATCCCGTCCGACGTCGACCCGGCCGAGGTGGTCGAGGAGGCGGTGGCGGCGCTCGCGGCCGGTCCGGGCGTGCACTCGGCGGCGCTGGCCGTGGACACCAGGCACTGGCAGCTGCTGCGGTTCACGCTGTGGCACGGCGAGCCGCCGGCGGACGGCGTCCGGTACCGGGTGCTGCACCTGTCCCGTCCGGGGCTGGACGACCTGCCGCGAGGCCGCCACTGGTGATCAGCCCCGGCGGGACCGGCCCTCGCCGGGGTTGCGGGCGCGGTCGGCGTAGGGGACCGAGACGTAGCCGGCCAGGTCCAGCACCCCGCCGGTGGTGCGGTCGAGTTCGCGGGCGAACGCGGTGATCTCGTGGTCGACGCGGTCCATCAGCCACGCCAGCAGCACCACGACGACGTCGGCCAGCACGCCGACCTGGAACGGCATCTCGTCGCGCTTGCCGGTGGTCACGGCGTGCGCGAAGTCGGTCATGCCGCGTTCGGTCAGCTCCAGCGGGCCGGTCTCGATCGCGCGTCTCATCGAGTCCACGACCAGCGGCACCACCGAGGCCCACGTGGCCCGGGAGGCGATCTCGCAGATCAGGCCGCCGCACAGCGCCGTGGTCCACAGCGCACCGGGGTCGCCCGCCCGGACCGCGCCCACCGCGAGGTTGGGCAGCAGCGCCGCGCCCTGCTCCCACTCCCCCTTCGCCACCAGCAGCTCCACCGCGTGCCGGTAGTGCTCCAGCGCGGCGGCGTGCGCGCCGAGCCCGGTCAGCAGCCGGCCCAGCTCGTCGTGGCAGGCGGCCAGGTCGAGCGGCCCGCCCAGCCGTTCGGCCAGCGCGACACCGACCTCCGCGTAGTGCCGGGCGGTCTCCAGCTCGCCCAGGTCGCGGTGGCACGCGCCGAGTTCGCGCAGCGCGGCCAGTTCCGCCGGGCCGTCGCCCTCGGCGTGGAACAGCTCCACCGCGCGCACGCCGGCGTCGACCGCGCCGGCCAGGTCGCCCGCCGCGTGGTGGCGCACGCACTCCTCCAGCTTGAACGCGGCCTGGCGCGGCCGGTCGTCCAGCTCCACGGCGACGTCGTGCCCCTCCACCGCGTACCGCACCGCGGTCGCGTGGTCGTCGCTCAGCTCACCCAGCACGCCGATCGCCTCCATCAGCCGAGCCCCGCCGCCGTTCGCGCGGAACGCGGCCTGCGCCTCCAGCGCGGCCTGCCGCGCCTGATCAGGTCTGCCCCGGTCGGCCAGCAGCCGCGCCATGCGCAGCAGCACGTCCGCCCGGTCCCGGCACGCCTCGCCCAGCCCCACGCACCGTTCGAAGTCCGCGAGCGCCTCCGGGTATTCCCCGCGCTGCGCGTGCCGCTGCCCGGTGATCCGGTAGCGCTCGGCCCACCGCGCGCCCACCTCGTCGGCGGGCAGGTCCAGGCCGGGCAGCACGCTCTCCAGCTTGGCCACCAGCCCGGCCGCCTCGGCGTCGTCGCCGGCCAGCGCGAGTTCGTCCAGCAGCACGTCGGCGTAGGACGCCGTGCCGGTCGCCGCGGTCCGCTCGGCGGCCGTGCGCAGCGCCGCGATCTCCCGGCGCAGCACGCGGGTCACCGGCTCGCGGGCCGCGCGCGCGACGCCCGCGAGCAGACCGCACTCGGCCAGCGCCGCCTCACCGTCCGTTGTGGACCGGTCCCGCCACTCGTCCAGCCGGCCGTTGACCGTGCCGACGTACAAATAGGACCGCTCGACGCCGCCGGGCGTGCCGGTGTCGACCACCGCGTGCGCGGCGGGCACCTCCTCGGCGGTCAGCCGGTGCACGACGGTCCGCGCGAACCCGGCCGCCAGGTTCGGCGGGACCGTCCACAGCGCACCGATGTAGCCGCGCGCGCCGGCCCGCACGAACTCGCGGCCCAGGCCCGTCCACGAGCGGCACGAGTTGTTGAAGACGATCGGGCGGTGCCGCAGCGCCGGCCGGTGCGGCACCAGCCAGTCCGGCAGCTCCCGGCCGCCCAGCACGATCCCGTCGTCGTCGCCGTGGGTGTTGAAGAACACCACCTCGACGGGCAGCCCGGCCAGGTCGTCCAGCGCCTCGATCGAGGCGTCCGCTCCGGACAGCACGATCGGGTGGGTGTGGTGGCCGACCCGGCGGACGCCGGGCGGCACGTCGTCGGCGCGGTAGTCGCCGTCGTCGAACACCAGGCTGAACGCGCCGGGGTGGCGTTCGACGGCGGCCCCGTACAGCTCGGTGAGCACCACCAGGGTCGGGTCGGCGACGACGTGCCCGATCGGTTTGCGGGTCCAGTCGGCCTCGTCGGTGTGCACGAACGAGTACGGCAGGCCGGTGGTGAACGCGGTCAGCCGCCGGTCGCCGACCTCCGCGACGGCGTGCGCCGGGACCTGGGCGGTGACCACGGCCCCGACCGCCGCGTACGGGTCGTGGTCGCCGGTCGACAGGTAGCGCCACAGCGCTTCCACGAACCCGATGCCCTTGACCGCGTCGCCGATCGCACGGGCGGCGGCGGTGACCCGTTCCTGCTCCTCGGCGACGACCCGCTGCACCTCGGCCAGGTCCGGCGGCGCGGTGATCACCAGGCGCGCGCCCCGGTGGTGCGCGTAGACCGCCGCGACCAGGGCGTCGGCGGTGCCGTCGTCCTCCACCAGGACGGCTTCGTCGCCGTCGGGCCGGCACCCGGCGAACGGGGGCGGCGGCGCGCCGGGAACCACGCGCAGCGGCCGGCCCAGCCGCAGCGCGGTGAACAGGGCGGCGGTGAAGTCGGCGTCCGGCGGCACGTCCAGCGGCTCCGGCGCGCCGTCGCGCAACGCCTGCCACGCGGCGGCGGTCAGGTTCGGGCTCTGCGACAGCCGCACCGCGTCGAGGCCGTCGAACAGCCGGCCGCCGCCGTCGGCCGGGTCGACCGCGTTGACCTCCTCCGGCGTCGGGTCGCACAGGAACACCGCACGCCGCACGCCGCACTTGCGCAGCAGGTCGGCGAGCCGCTCGTGGTGGCGCAGCCAGGACCGGTACGGCGTCAGCGCGCGGCGCAGCCGGTCGGCCTCGGCCGGGTCGTCCAGGGCGCGGCTCGCGGTGTACTCGGCGTGCAGCGCCAGGTAGTCGGCCTCGGCCAGCGGCGGCGGGCGCAGCGCGACGACCGGCGTGAACCGGTCGGCGGGCAGGCAGGACACCACCACGGCGGCCTCCCGCACCTGGTCCGGCCGGCACACCACGACGGTGTCGGCGACGTCGAACACCGGGGCGCTGGTCACCGTGAGGTGCACCTCGGAGCAGCCCGCGGGCAGCGCGACGGTCACCCCGCCGGGCACCTCGGCACACGGCGACGAGCCGCTGACGTGCAGCGACACCTCGCCGGGGAGGGCGAACGCGACGCCTTCGGCGGTCCGCGCGGCGGGCGCGTCGACCTCCAGCCGCCACTGCGCGGGCGCGGGCAGGTCGAACCGCTGCCGCAGCACCGTGCGCACCCGGCCGTCGCGGGACTCGTCCACCACGAGGTCGCGCGCGCCGGTCTCGGCGGTCAGGTGCTCGCTCACCGCGACCGGCGGCTTGCGGTGCACGTCGAGCAGGACGGCGCGCAACCGGCCCGCCTCGAAGCGGAACCGGATTCCGTGCGGGGCACCGAGGTCCACTGGCTCACAACCCTTGCTGCGGAGACTCCACCGGATGGTGGTGGCGTGCGGAAACTACGCCATCCACGCGGCCCTTCGACACAACATCCCGAGGGTGCGCGAGGTTGTTACAACCGAGGGGCGGTCAGCCGCCCGGCGGCTCGGAGCGGGCGGCGGGCATCCACCGCACGCGGCGCTGCCGGCCGGCCACCTGGACCTGGTCGCGGCCCAGGCGCTTCGCCTCGTAGAGGGCGGCGTCGGCGGCGGCCAGCAGCCCTTCCAGCGTGTCCTCGGCGACCTCCGGCCAGACCGCGATGCCGATGCTCACGGTGAACCCGTCGACCGTGCCGCCGGCGTCGTCGTCGGCCACCACCCGGTGCACCTCGCGGCGCATCCGCTCGGCGATCACCAGCGCCTCGGCCGGGTCGACGGCGGGCAGCAGCACGGCGAACTCCTCGCCGCCGAACCGGCCCACCGCGTCACCCCGGCGCACCACCCCGGACAGCGCGCCGGCGATGCGGCGCAGCACCGCGTCGCCGACCTGGTGGCCGTGGTTGTCGTTGATGTCCTTGAACCGGTCCACGTCGATCATGAACAGGCCGACCCGCGCACCGGGCGGCTGCCGGCGGGTGCGGTCGAGTTCGAGCCTGGCCTGGAGGTGCCACGCCTCGGCGTTGAGCAGGCCGGTCTTGGCGTCGGTGCGGGCGGCCAGTTCGAGCTGGTGGATCAGCACGGTGCGGTGCAGCGCGACGGCGGCCACCACCATCGGCACCGCGAACCCCGGCCACCAGGCCACCGCGAGCGCGACGAACGCGCCCAGCGCGAGCTGACCGGCTTCCAGCAGGTTGTCCGAGGCGCTGCCCACGGCGTCCTTGAGCGAGCGCGGCTTGACCGTCAGCAGGATCACGGTCGCCACCAGGGCGGTGTTGACCAGCCACTGCGCGGTGCCCGCGCCGACCAGCCCGACCAGGTCCAGCCAGCCCTCGGGGCGGTGCTGCCCGAGGCGGTCACGCAGGCCCGTGACACCCGCCACGGCACTCGCGGCGAGCGTGGCCAGCACCATCATCGACGTGGTGAACACGTTGCGGTGCGGCGGGCGGGAGGCGTCCCAGCGGCCGACCAGCCACCAGCGGTGCGCGTACATCAGCACGACCAGGGCGACCGCGAGCAGCGGCGGCAGCGCGATCGCGCCGGCCACGATCCAGATGCTGCACAGGTCGACGTGCGGCAACCGGCTGTGGTCCCGCCGGATCCGCTCGATCCAGCGGGAGCAGTGCAGGTGCAGCGCGGCGCACCCGGCCAGCACGCCGAACACGACCCAGGACTCGGCGGGTACCCGCCACGCGGCGCAGCCGGCGACCGCGACGAGGGCGAGCAGGTCCACCGACAGCACGTAGGCCAAGGCCGGTCGCGGCAGGGACCATAGTGACCAGCGTCGACCGCCCGACGACGCCGACCCCTGCCTGCCCATGCTTCCTCACGACCGTCTGATCCGGACTGCGACCGCGTCCGAACGGACCGTCACAGTAATTGTGACCTGCGCGGATGTCAGCCGCTACCGGGGTGACACGACCCACAGGAGGTGATCGCCGTGCGCGACAAGATCTGGTAGTGCTGTGTTGGATTTGCCGCGACTTCGTCGCGGCGGGCTCGGCCGCCTGGAAGTCGGTGCATCGCGCCGCGTTTCGCTCCGATCGAAAAGCGTGATCGGAGCGAAAGGCGGCGCGACACACCGACGCGGCCTCGCGTGGTGCTTGCGTGGGGGGGCTGGAAGGGGTGGGGGGCTGGAAGGGGTGGGGGGATGAAAGGGGTGGGGGGATGAAAGGGGTGGGGGGCTGGAAGGGGTGGGGGGATGAAAGGGGTGGGGGGGTTAGAGGTCGGTGGCGGAGGTGGATGTGCGGGACCAGGCGGCGGTCACCACCAGGGCGGATGCGACGCCGATCAGGCCCGCTACGGCGATGGCGGTGCCGGCCGAGCCGAACGCGGTGGCCAGCAGGCCGCCGCCGGCTACGCCGATGCCCTGGGTGGCCACCAGGCCGCTGCGGGCGAAACCCAGTGCTTGGCCGCGCTGGTCGTCGGGGACCAGGCGGACGAACGTGGCACCGGCCGTCACCTGGTAGGCGCTGAACACCCCGCTCACGGCCAGCAACGCCACCGCGCCGGTCAGGCCCGGGGTGCAGAGGTAGCCGACCAGCGGCAGCGCCGTCGCCACCGCGAGCAGGCCGAGCAGCCGCACCCGGCGGCGGGCCGGCAGGAACCGCAGCAGCACCGTCCCGAGGACCATGCCGGCCGGGTCCGCCGCCAGCAGCAGGCCGACGCCGCCCGCGCCCGCCCCGACCTCCGCCGAGAACGGCGCGGCCAAGCCCTCGGGCACCACCGTGAACAGCGCCAGCCACCCCAGCGCGACCAGCAGGCGCAGCCGCCGGTCCCGCCACACCAGCGCCGCGCCCGCGCGGATCCGCACGTGCGCGCGGGCGACCCGGTCCGGCGCGGGCCGGTGGCGCAGACCCAGCCGGAGCAGCACGGCGGAGGCCGCGAACGTCGCCGCGTCGGCGGCCAGCGCGCCGGACGTGCCCAGCCCGGCCACCGCGAACCCACCGCCGGCGAACCCGAGCAGCAGACCGGTCTGGTGGGTGATCAGGTGCACCGACTGCCCGGCCTCGTACCGGTCGCCCAGCACGGTCGGCAGCAGCGCGCCCTGCGCGGCGGCGAACGGGGCCTCGGCCAGCTGCGCCACCACCAGCAGGCCCGCGACCAGCGGCAACGGCACCCCGGGCACGGCCATCACGGCGAGCAGCCCGGCCCGCACGACGTCCGCCACGACCATCACCGAACGGCGCGGGTAGCGGTCGGCCAGGCCCGACAGGAGCACGCCCGACACCAGCGCGGGCAGCATGGTCAGGGCGTAGGTCAGGGCCGTCCAGGCGGCCGAGCCGGTGCGCTGGAACACCAGCACGGACAGCGCGACGCGGGCCAACTGGTCGCCGACGGTCGACAGGGCGGCGGCGGCCCACAGCACCCGGAACTCGGGCACGGCGAACGCCGCCCGGAAACCCGTCCCCAAGGCTCCTCCGATGAGTTTCCGCGCGCGTTCCGGTCATCCGTGCGTGCGGCGTGCGGCCAGGCACGCCACCGTACAAGCCCGGAGGACGGCGACGAGCGAGGTTGCGACCATGACGTTCGACTTCACGCAGGAGGTCGAGAACCACCGTCACGAGCTGCGGGTGCACTGCTACCGCATGTCGGGTTCGTTCGACGACGCGGAGGACCTGGCGCAGCCGGGAGACCTTCCGGGGCGAGTCGCCGTTCCGGGCGTGGCTGTACCGGATCGCGACCAACGCGTGCCGGGCCGGCGCGGCGTCCCGACGGACATCGCGGCGGCGGACGTGCCGTGGCTCCAGGCGTTCCCGGACGCGGTGCTCGACGCGCCGGCGGACGCCGAAGTGGTGGCGCGCGAGACGATCGAGCCGGCGTTCCTGGTCGCGCTCCAGCACCTGCCGGGCAAGCAGCGCGCGGTGCTGCGGGACGTGCTGGGCCGGCCGGCGACCGAGGTGGCCGGACTGCTGGACAACACCGTGGCGGCGGTGAACACCGCCCTGCAACGCGCGCGGGTCACGCTGCGCAAGCACCTGCCGGAGCGGCGCGCGGAGTGGTCGGGCGATTCGTCGGCACGGGAGAAGGCGGCGGTGAAGCGGTTCGTGGACGCCACCGAGCAGGGCGACCTGGCCGCAGTGCTGCGCGAGGACGTGGTGTGGACGATGCCGCCGCAGCCGGAGTGGCGGCGCGGGCGCGACGCGCTGGTGGCCGAGTGGGCCCCGGTCCTGACCGGGCCGACCGCGACGGGCCGGTGGCGCACGGTGGTCACCAGCGCCAACCGGCACCCGGCGGTGGCGTCCTCCGTACGGCGGCCGGGGTCGGAGGTGTTGGTGGCGGTGGACGTGCTGCGGGTGGAGGGCGACGAGGTCACGGACGTCGTCAGGTTCCCTTCCGACGTGTTCGCCCGGTTCGGCCTGCCCGCGTCGCTCTGACGGGCGCGGCACGGCGGCGCGGTGGCCGCCGTGCCAGCGCGCGGTCAGTCGGCGAGTTCGGCGCGCATCATCGCCAGGACCGATTCGGGCGCGGTCTCCGGCGAGCCCGAGTCGTAGGGCGGCTCGGGCGCGTACTCGATGAGCAGCTGGGTGAACCGGGCCCGGTCGTCGCCCCAGATCAGGCCGACCAGGGTGAGCGCCATGTCGATCCCGGCGGACACGCCCGCGCCGGTCACCACGTTCCCGTCGCGCACCACCCGGTCGGTGCTGACCACCGCGCCGAGGCGGGCCAGCTCGTCGCGCACCGCCCAGTGCGTGGTGGCGGGCCGCCCGGCCAGGATCCCGGCCTGGGCGAGCAGGGTGGAGCCGGTGCACACCGAGGTGGTCCAGGTCGCGGTCGGGTGCACCTCGCGCAGCCACCGGGCGACCGCCCCGTCCGCCAGCGGCTCGGGCCAGGCGCCGCTGCCCGGCACCACGATCACGTCGGCCCGGTCCACCTCGTCGAACGTGGCGGTCGGCGTGACGATCAGCCCGGCGTCGGCGGTGACCGGGTCCCGGGAGGCCGCGACGAACCGCACGGTCACGTCCGGCTGGTGGCCGAGCACCTCGTAGGGCCCGATCAGGTCCAGCGCGGTGAACTTCGGGTAGAGCACGAAAGCCAGGTCCATCGAGTGTCCCCCCTGTCGTCGGTGGTCAGGCCGCACCGGTGGTGCGGAACCTGTCGCGGTAGCCGCCCGGCGGCACGCCGAGCACCCGCAGGAACGCGCGGCGCATGGTCTCCGCGGAGCCGAAACCGCTGCGCCGGGCCACGACGTCGAGCCCCTCGTCACCGGACTCCAGCAGGCCCGCCGCCGCCTCGACCCGGGCCCGCTCCACGTACCGGGCGGGCGAGGCGCCCACCCGGCGCGGGAACACCCGGGCGAAGTGCCGCGGGCTCATCGCGGCGCGGCGGGCCATCCCGTCGACGGTCCACGCGGCGGCCGGGTCGTCGGCGATCGCGTCCAGCACGGCCCGCAGCCCCGGCTCGCGCACCGGGGGCACCCTGGCCCGCACGCTGAACTGGGACTGGCCGCCGGGCCGTTGCAGGAACACCACGAGCCACCGGGCGACCAACCGGGCCAGCGCCGCGTCGTGGTCGCGCTCCAGCAGCGCCAGCGCCAGGTCGATGCTCGCGGTGACCCCGGCGGACGTGGCCAGCCGCCCATCGCACACGAAGATCGCGTCCGGCACGACCTCCACGCCCGGGTGCTCGGCGGCCAACCGCCCGCAGTACGCCCAGTGCGTGGTGGCCCGGCTCCCGTCCAGCAGCCCGGCGGCGGCCAGCGGGAACGCGCCCGTGCACACCGACGCGACCCGCCGGGCCGGGCCCGCGACCCGGCGCAACTCCGCCAGCAGCACGGCGTCCCGCGCGGCCCGCTCGAACCCGAAGCCACCCGCCACGACGACCGTGTCCACCGGCCCGGCGACCTCCCGCAGGTCCTCGGCGGCCAACCCGATGCCGGACGCGGTGAACCCCCCGCCCACCGCGGCCAGCCGCACCCGGTAGCCACCGCCCCGCACCGCCGCCGCTCCCCGGAACACCTCGACGGGTCCGGCGATGTCCAGCAGCGCGGCGTCGGGGTAGCCGACGATCAGCACCTCGCGTTCCACACCCACCACCCTCTCGGCCCGCCGCGGTGGCGGCAACGACCCGCGACCCTCGATTCCTGCCACGTTACGGTCGGACCCGTGCTGAGGATCGAGATCGACGGCGACACCCCCACCGCGCACCAGCTCGCGCCCGCCGCGCTGGCCAACTACGGCCACTTCACCGCCATGCAGGTCCGCGACCGCCGGGTGCGCGGCCTCGACGCCCACCTGCGCCGGCTGGACGCGGGCCACCGCGAGCTGTACGGCACCGGGCTGGACGGCGACCGGGTGCGCGCGCTGGTGTCGCACGCCCTGGCCGACGACGTCCGCGACGCCGCCGTGCGCGTGGTCGTGTTCGGGCCCACCGACCCGTCCGTGCTGGTCGCCGTGCGCGACCCGACGACCCCGCCGGACCACCCCCAGCGGCTGATGTCGGTGGACTACCTGCGCCCGCTGCCGCACGTGAAGCACCTCGGCGGTTTCGGCCAGGCCCTGCACCGCAACCGCGCGGCCGCCGCCGGCTACGACGAAGCGCTCCTCACCACCCCGGACGGCGTGGTCGTCGAAGGGGCGATCTCGAACATCGCGTTCTTCGACGGCGACGACGTCGTGTGGGCCCTGGCCGACTGCCTGCACGGCATCACCATGCAGCTCGTGGAAGGCGCGCTGCCGTCGCGGCGGGCCGTCGTGCGCTTGGCGGACCTGAGGTCCTATCGCGGCGCGTTCCTGACGAACTCGATCGGCGTGGCCGCGGTGTCCGCTGTGGACGACGTCGAGTACGAAGTGGACGCCGAGGCGATCGGCCGGGTGCGCGCCGCGTACGACTCGGTGCCGTGGGACCCGTTTGAGTAGAACCCCGGATGTCCCGGGTACCGCCGGCGGGAGATCGTGTGGCGGTGATCGACACCCCGAAACGAGCGCTCCCGGTGGTCATGCAGGTGGCCGCCGTGCTGGTGGGCACCCTGGTGGCCATGTACACGGCCGGCTGGGTGGTGATGTTCGGCTTCTGGATCGGCAGCCGGGTCGTCGTGCTGGTCGCCATGATCCCGGTCTTCGGGCTGTACTACCTGATCGGCACGGTCACCAAGGACGCGAGCCCGCTCACCCGGACACCGGGGTGGCGGGTGCTGTGGGCGGCACTGGTGTCGGTCGTGGGCGCGATCGGTGTCGTGTTCTACTCCAGCGCGTTGGACGCCTGGAAACCGCACGGCCCGATGTGGCTGCTCTACGGCGGTTTCGCCGTGCCGGTCGCGCTGGTGGCCGCGATCCTCGCGCGCGGCGTGCTGCTCCCGCTGGGCGCGACGGTCGTGGCCGTGGCGCTGATCGCCGGGGCCAACAGCGGGCCGACGTGGCAGGAGCCGGACACCGCCAAGTCGCGGATCAGGGCGTTCGGCATCGCCCCGGTGATCGCCCGCCCCGCGCAGTACGCCTTCCCCACGGTCCGGATGGACGGCGACGAAGCGGTCGTGGAGTACGCGCCCCGCGAAGCCGGCCCGTCGCTGGGCGAGCACCCGAAGCTGGTGATCCGCCGGATCCCCTCGGCCCGCACCAAGGAGCCGATCTACCAGGAGGACCCGGCCGACCACGTCTGGATCACCCGGATCGGGGACCGCGAGGTGGTCGCCGTGGTGTCGAAGGAAGCCACCAAGGCGGCCGCTCGCGAGTTCGTGCTGGCCGCCACCCCGGCCACCGACGGCGAGGTCATGCGCCTGCTGCCGCCGGCCGACCGCTCGGCGCAGCGGGTGGTCGACCGGTTCACCGACACCATGACCCGGCTCGCCGAAGGGCGCGACCAGGTGGGCTGACCGGCCCGCTCAGACCGCCGGCGGCCGGTCCTCGTACGGGGTGGACAGCACGACCGTCGTCCGGGTGGACACGTTCGCCGCCTCCCGGATCTGCCGCAGCAGCTCCTCCAGCGCCGTCGGCGAGGCCACCCGGACGCGCAGGACGTACGAGGCGTCCCCCGCGACCGAGTAGCACGCCTCGACCTGCGGCAGGTGCTCCAGCCGCTTCGGGTAGTCGTCCGGAGCCGCCGGGTCGATCGGGGTGAGCGAGATGAACGCGGTCAGCGGCAGGCCGATCTCGTCGCCGTCCAGCCGCGCCGCGTACCCGCGCACCACGCCGCGCTGCTCCAGCCGGCGCACCCGCTGGTGCACGGCCGACACGCTCAGCCCCACCCGTTCGGCGAGGTCGGTGAAGCTGCACCGGCCGTCGGCCGCGAGTTCGCGCAGGATCGCCCGGTCTATCGGCTCCAGGTTGGTCACGCGGGCAGCACCACCAGTTCGTGAGGTCGGTTGTTGACGGCCTCGACACCGCTGTCGGTGGCGATCACGATGTCCTCGATCCGGGCGCCCCACCGGCCGGGCAGGTAGATGCCCGGCTCGACGCTGAACGCCATGCCGGCCTCCAGCACCAGGTCGTTGCCGCCCACGATGTAGGGCTCCTCGTGCACGTCCAGCCCGATGCCGTGGCCGGTGCGGTGCACGAAGTACTCGCCGAACCCGGCGTCCGCGATGACCTCGCGCGCGGCGGCGTCGACCGCCTCGCACGTGACGCCGGGCTTGACCGCGTCCACAGCGGCCTTCTGCGCGGCCTGGAGCACCGCGTAGGTGTCCCACACGTCCTTGTCGCGCGGCTCGCCCAGCACGTAGGTGCGGGTGGAGTCGGAGTTGTAGCCCTCGGCCACCGGGCCGCCGATGTCGACCACGACCACGTCGCCGGCCTCGATCACCCGGTCGGACAGGCTGTGGTGCGGCGACGCGCCGTTCGGGCCGGACCCGACGATCACGAACTCGGCCAGCTCGTGGCCCTCGGCGACGATCGCGGCCGCGATGTCCGCGCCCACCTCGGCCTCGGTGCGCCCCGGCCGCAGCCACTCGCCGACCCGCGCGTGCACCCGGTCGATCGCCGCGCCGGCCTTGCGCAGCGCCTCGACCTCCGAGGCGTCCTTGCGCATCCGCAGCTCGCGCAGGATCGGGCCGGCCAGCACCTGGTCGCCGCCGATCGCGCCGCGCAGGCTCAGGCTGTGCAGGGCGGGCATCATGTCCGCCACCGCGACCCGGTCGGTGCCCTTGAGCGCCCGGCGCACCAGCGCGTACGGGTCCTCGCCGTCGACCCAGGTCGCCACGTCGACGCCGAGGTCGCCGGTCGGCACGCCCGCGTAGCCGGGCTGCTCCAGCTTCGGCACCACCAGCACCGGCGTGCCGCCGACCGGCAGCACCAGGCAGGTGAGCCGCTCGAACGACGAGCCGCCTGCCCCGATCAGGTAACGCAGGTCCGAGCCGGGGGTGATGAGCAGGGCGTCCACGCCGGCGACGGTCGCCGCGGTGGCGGCCTTGTCCAGTCGCGCGCGGAGGGCGTCCACGTCAATGGGTCCAACATGGGTCGACATGTCTCGTTAGCCTAGTACTGCCAAGCCTGTCACGTGCCACTACACCTGATCAACACGGGCCGCGAACGACCGCGCACCCACCGTGCGCGCGGCGCGGTGTCGTACCCGTCTGGCAAGCTGTCCGGGGTGAGCAGCCCGCTAGTCCTCATGGACGCCGCCAGCCTGTACTTCCGGGCGTTCTACGCGTTGCCCGAATCCATGACCGCGCCGGACGGCACGCCCGTGAACGCGGTGCGCGGCTTCATCGACACCGTGACCAAGGTGGTCGCCGACCGCGGCGCCGGCCGGGTGGTCGCCTGCCTCGACGCCGACTGGCGCCCGGAGTTCCGGGTGGCCGCGCTGCCGTCGTACAAGGCGCACCGGGTGGCCGCCGAGGCGGCGGACGGCGAGGAGGACGTGCCGGACACGCTGACCCCGCAGGTCCCGATCATCCTCGACGTGCTCGACGCGGTCGGCATCGCCACCGCGGAGGCGGTCGGCTACGAGGCCGACGACGTGATCGGCACCCTGGCCGCCCGCGAGACCACCGACCCGGTCGAGGTCATCACCGGCGACCGCGACCTGTTCCAGGTGGTCCGCGACGAGCCCACCCCGGTCCGGGTGCTGTACCTGGGTCGCGGCTGGGCGAAGGCCGAGCTGATCGGCCCGGTGGAACTGGCCGCCAAGTACGCGCTGCCCGAGCAGGACGCGGGCCGGGCCTACGCCGGGATGGCCGTGCTGCGCGGCGACCCGTCCGACGGCCTGCCGGGCGTCGCGGGCATCGGCGAGAAGACCGCCGCCAAGCTGATCACCGAGTTCGGCTCGCTGGAAGCGGTACTGGCGGCCGTGCACGACGGCAAGGACCGCAAGCTCACCACCCGCGCCCGCACCGCCCTGATCAACGCCCAGGACTACCTCGCCGTCGCGCCCACGGTGGTCAACGTGGCAACCGACGCCGAGATCATCCAAGACCGCCCCGACCCGGTCCCGGCAGCCCCGGCAGACCCCGACCGAGTAGCGGACCTGACCCACCGCTGGGGCCTGGGCAGCTCACTCCCCCGCCTGCTGACCGCCCTGGAACGCCGCTGACCACCGGCTACCCACCCCAGCTGCCCAGGGACAGCCAGACCAGACACCCAGCCGCCACCCTTCACCCCTCTACCTGCTCCCTGCCCCCACCCTTCTCCCTGCTCCCTAGCTCTTCTCCCCACTCAAGCACCACGCGAGGCCGCGTCGGTGTGTCGCGCCGCCTTTCGCTCCGATCACGCTTTTCGATCGGAGCGAAACGCGGCGCGATGCACCGACTTCCAGGCGGCCGAGCCCGCCGCGACGAAGTCGCGGCATCAAAAATAAGTACCGCACCAGGGAACCTGGTCCACGGCGAAGAGGGTGTCGGCCCGGGCCACGGCTTCGGGTGACGACGACTCGAAGCGGCCGGTCATCGCGAGTGCGCCGAACGACACGTCGCCCAGGTAGGCCGCGCCGAGCAGGTCCACGTCGAGCACGAAGTCCGGTTCGTCGGTGGTCCGGGACGCGCCCGTCGACGTGATCCGGTACGCGCCGTCGTTCTCCGGCAGGTACCGGTCGCGCACGCCGATCACCACCGGCTCGCCCGCGCGGTACGTGCGCGCCGCCAGGGCCGCCTCCACGTCCAGCAGGCGCAGCCAGGTCTCGTCGCCCTCGTCCACCGACCGCAGCCCGCGCCGGTCGGTCAGCAGCCACTCGATCGGCTCGTCGACCGGACGGCCTTCGGCGACGACCTCGCCCACCAGGTCCACGCCCAGCAGGAACGTCCACAGGTCGGCCCACGCGCGCGGCGTCGCCGCCCACAGGTCCAGCACGGCCAGCACGGTCGGCTTCTCGTGGCCGAACTCCCACGACCCCTTGGTCACCGTGTAGGCCGCGTACCCGTCGTCGCCGTCCGGCCCCGACGCCACGGCGATCTTCAGGTTGTCCTCTTTCAGCGCGCGCTGCACGTTCAGGGTCCACCAGCCGGGCCAGCGCGCGATGGACCCGGGCCGGGCCGGCGACACCCGCTCGAACACCGCCTGGCACACCGCCTGCGCCCGGTCGGCCGCCGCCAGCCGCACCCGGCCTCCGATGGGCACCCGCGACCGCGCCTCGACCCGCTTGATCCGCACCTCGCGGTAGCGCGTGGCGACCCCGTAGCCGTACCGCCCGTAGATGACGCTCTCCGACGCCCGCAGCGTCGACGCCACGTCGCCCGCGTCGCGCATCGACGTCAGCTGGACCCGCTGCATCGACGACAGCACGCCGCGCCGCGTCCAGTCCGCCCGCACGCCGACCCGGCTGATCGCCGACATCGGCACGACCGCCCCGCCGGGCACGGTCAACGCGGAGGGGAAGGACTGCATGGTGCCCACCAGCTCGTCACCCGCGAACGCGCCCAGCACCCGACCAGGTTGGTAGGTCGTCCGGGCGGTCTCCCACGCCTCGTCGGTCGGCGGCGCGGAGTGCAGCGTTCCCCGGAACAGCGCGCTCGCGGCGCGGAAGTGGGCGTCGTCGAGTACGCGGATGTCGAGATCGGTCACCGCCTGATGGTGCCTGCCCGGACGCCGTCCCGCGACCGAGTTTCCCCGTGACCTGGAAAACGACGAAGCCACCCCGCGCGGGGTGGCCTCGTGACGCGTGCCGCCGGAGGTGGTTCAGCCCGTGGGCTGGCCGACCTCGTACTCGCCGTCGGCGGTCTTCACCGTGATCTTCACGTCCTTGTCCTTGCCGCCGATCTTCACCTTGCAGGTGAAGGTGCGGTTCGGCTCCACCGGGTTCTCCCCGGAGCAGGTCGCGCCTTCCACGTCGGAGATCTTGTAGTCGTCCTTGAGGATCTGCTGGATCCCGGTCTGGACGGCGTTGTTGTCGAAGATCTTCTTCTTGAAGAAGCCGGGGGTCACGAAGCCGGTGATGCCGACGGCCGCGACCACCAGCACGACCAGCGCGACGACCACCCAGAGCACCGCGCCGGACTTCTTCGCGGGCGGCTGCGGCTGGCCGTAGCCGGGCTGGCCGTACGGGTTCTGCTGCTGCCCGAACTGGCCCGGCTGCTGGCCCCACTGCTGCTGCGACGGGTCCGGCTGCCCGTAGCCGGGCTGCTGCGGCTGGCCGTACGGGTTCTGCTGTTGCTGCTGGGTGGGGTCGTACCCACCGGGGTACTGCTGGGTGTACTGCTGCTGCTGCGGCTGGGGCTGCTGCCCCCACTGCTGCTGCTGTTGCTGCTGCGACGGGTCCGGCTGCCCGTAACCGGGCTGCTGAGCGGGGAAACCACCCGACGGCGTGCCGGGGTACCCACCACCGCCGTAGGGCTGCTGGCCCCACTGCTGCTGCGGGTCGTTCCCTCCGGACGGTCCGTACGGACTGGTCATGCTCGGCCTCCGACGGTCGGTCTGGAAAAGACGTGTCAAGTCTTGCGGGCGCGATCAAACCACAGGAGCGCGGGGCGCACCCAGCCACCCCGCAAAGCTTTCTCAGACCGTGGCCATCGCCACCACTCCCCGGCGCAGCGCGTCGACGGCCTTGCGGGCCGCCGCGCCGACCGGGTCGCCGCCGCCGACCACGTCCCTGATCTGGTCCAGGAAGTCGATCACTTGCCGGCACCAACGCACGAAGTCGCCCGCGCCGAGTTCGGTGCCGCTCGCCTCGGAGGAGCTGAGCACCTTCTCCAGCGACTCGCCGCGCGCCCACCGGTACACCGGCCAGGCGAAACCGGGGTCGGGCTGCCGGGTGCGGTCGAGCTTGTGCCGGCGCTCGTCGTCCTCCAGCTCCGCCCACAGCCGCGCGGTGGCCGTCAGCGCGTCGGTCACCTTGCCCGGTGGCAGCCTGGTCTCCAGCGGGCCGTCCCGGCGCGCCTCGTACACCAGCGACGACACCACGGCCGCCAGCTCGGCCGGTTCGAGGCCGCGCCACACCCCGTGCCGCAGGCACTCGGCGGCCAGCAGGTCGGACTCGGAGTACAGCCGGGTCAGCCGCTTGCCGTGCTCGGTGACCTCCTCGCCCGGACCGGTCTCCTCCTCGTGCAGGTAGCCGCGCTCGCGCAGCAGGCCCCGGATGCGGTCGAACTCGCGGGCCAGCGAGTGCGTGGTGGCCGCGACCTTGCGCTCCACCTGCTCGGTCTCGGCCAGCAGCCGGTGGTACCGCTCGCCCCAGCGGGCGTGGTCCTCGCGCTTCTCGCAGCCGTGGCACGGGTGCGCGCGCAGCGCCCGGCGCAGCGTCGCCAGCTCCGCGTCGTCGTCCGCGGTGGACCGCCGCTTGCGCAGCGACGGCGCGACGATCCCGGTGTTGCGCAGCGTGGACGCCAAGTCGCGGCGCGACTTCGGCGACCGGGTGTCGACCTGGCGGGGCAGCTTCACGTGCCCCAGCACCTCGACCGGCAGCGGGAAGTCCGCCGACGACAGCCGGCCCGCCCACCGGTCCTCGGTCACCACCAGCGGGCGCGCCTCGCCCAGCGGCTCCAGACCCGGGTCGATGACCACGGCGAGCCCCGACCGGCGGCCGGAGGGCACCGCGATCACGTCGCCCTTGCGCAGCCGCTCCAGCGACGACGCCGCCTCGGCCCGCCGCGCGGACGAGTTCTGCCGGGCCAGCGCCTTCTCCCGGTCGGCGACCTGGCGGCGCAGCGAGGCGTACTCGGTGAAGTCGCCCAGGTGGCAGCTCATCGCCTCGGCGTACCCGGCCAGCGCCTCCTTGTTGCGCTCGATCCGCCGGGCCAGGCCGACCACCGAGCGGTCCGCCTGGAACTGCGCGAACGACTGCTCCAGGATCTCCCGCGCGGCCGCCGCGCCGAGCTGGTTGACCAGGTTGACGGCCATGTTGTAGCCGGGCCGGAACGACGACCGCAGCGGGTAGGTGCGGGTGGAGGCCAGACCGGCCACGGCCTTCGGGTCCACCCCCGGCTGCCAGACCACGACCGCGTGCCCCTCGACGTCGATCCCGCGCCGCCCGGCACGCCCGGTGAGCTGCGTGTACTCCCCCGGCGTCAGGTCGACGTGGGCCTCGCCGTTGTACTTGACCAGCTTCTCCAGCACGACCGTGCGAGCGGGCATGTTGATGCCCAGGGCCAGCGTCTCGGTCGCGAACACGACCTTCACCAGACCCCGGACGAACAGCTCCTCGACGGTCTCCTTGAACGCCGGCAGCAGCCCCGCGTGGTGGCTCGCGATGCCCCGCTCCAGGGCGTCGCGCCACTCCCAGTAGCCGAGCACCATCAGGTCACCCTGGGGCAGGTCGCGGGTCTTGGACTCGATGATCCCGCGGATCACCTCGACCTCGGCGTCGGTGTTGAGCCGCAGCCCGGCCCGCACGCACTGGCCGACCGCCGCGTCGCAGCCCGCCCGGCTGAACACGAAGTCGATCGCGGGCAGCAGCCCCGCGCCGTCCAGCCGCTGCACGATGTCCACCCGCGAGGGCGGCTTGAACCCCGACCCGCGCGGCGGGCGGCCCTTGTTGTTCTTGTTCCGGCTCCACGGCACGTGGTAGCGGAACAGGTCCTCGGTGTGCCGCAGCAGCTGCGGGTTGAGCCGGGCGACCCCGTCGTCGGCCTCGCCCGCGAACAGGTCCATCATCCGGCCGCCGGCCAGCATGTGCTGCCACAGCGGCACCGGCCGGTGCTCGTCCACCACGACCGTCGTGTCACCGCGCACCTCGACCAGCCACTCGCCGAACTCCTCGGCGTTGCTGACCGTCGCGGAGAGGCCGACCAGCCGCACCGACTCCGGCAGGTGCAGGATCACCTCTTCCCACACCGGGCCGCGGAACCGGTCCGCCAGGTAGTGCACCTCGTCCATCACCACGTACGCGAGGCTGGTGAGCGTGGAGGAGCCCGCGTAGAGCATGTTGCGCAGCACCTCGGTGGTCATCACGACCACGGGCGCGTTGCCGTTGACCGACGTGTCACCGGTCAGCAGGCCCACCTTGCCCTCGCCGTAGCGGGCCACCAGGTCGGCGTACTTCTGGTTGGACAGCGCCTTGATGGGCGTCGTGTAGAAGCACTTGCGGCCCTCGGACAGGGCCAGGTGGACGGCGAACTCGCCGACGACGGTCTTGCCCGCGCCGGTCGGCGCGCACACCAGCACGCCGTGCCCGTCCTCCAGGGCCTCGCAGGCGCGCTGCTGGAACGGGTCCAGCTCGAAGGAGAGCACCGACAGGAAATCGGTCAGCTTGGGCCGGGTGGTGCGGCGGCGGAAGTCCGCGTAGGCGTCGGCCGGAGACCGCGAAGCGCTTGACACCCTTCCAGGCTGTCACATGGGACCGACAAAAGCGCTCTTGATCCGCGCCGAGCGGCGCGGCGGCGCGCCGCGACTAGCCCGGGGCCGTCGCCGTGACCGCCGTCAACGCCCCTGACCTGCACGAAACCTCCAGCGGCAGGCCGTGCAGCCGCTCGCCGTCGGCGTAACCGACCCAGGCGGGCCCGGACAGGGTGACCGACTTGGCACGCAGCGTGCGCACCGCCGGGTGGTCGACGTGCCGGCCGGTGCGCAGCGTGGGCAGCATCCGCAGCAGGGTGCGGCGCGGGGCGGCGGCCACCACGGTGATGTCGAACAGCCCGTCGGCGGCGTCGGCATCCGGGCAGACCGGGATGCCGCCGCCGTAGCTGGTGGTGTTGCCGACCGCGACCAGCAGGGCGTCCAGCTCCAGCCGGTCGCCCTCGGTCTCGACGACCAGGGGCTCCGGGCGCAGGGTGGCCAGTTCGGCGAGGATCGCCAGGTCGTAGCGGCGGGGGCCGGCGGGCCACCGCATCCCGTTGGCGCGCTCGTTGACCGCCGAGTCGAAGCCCGCGCACAGGACGGTGGCGAACCACGTCCCGTCGCCGAGCCGGCCCAGGTCCAGCGGACGGGTCGCGCCCTCGCGCAGGGCGTGCACCACGTCGTCCACCGAGGTCGTGCCCAGGGCGGTGGCCAAGTCGTTGCCGGTGCCGGCGGGGACCACGGCGAGCGCGGTGGGGGTGCCGGCGCACGCCTGGACGCCCAGGTGCGCCCCGCCGTCGCCGCCGAGCACGACCAGGACGTCCACGCCGTCGGCCACGGCGCGGCGGGCCAGCTCGGCGGTGCCCTCGGCGGAGGAGGCGACGTGCAGGTCCAGCGAGTCGACCGCGGTGCGCAACCGGGCCGCCACCGTGCCCGCGACCCGTCCGGCACGGCCCCGGCCCGAAGCCGGGCAGACCAGCAGCGCGGCGCGCGTCATGGGGCGGAACGAGCCATCGGGGAGTCCTCCGGGACCTCGGGTCCCGGCATCCTGGCACACCGCACCGGCGAAGATCCACGGTCCGACGGCGACCTCACACCGCCGCCGGACCTCGGGGATCAGGTCGCGTCGTCGTAGTTGACCCGGTGCGGCTGCTTCTGCGTCACCGGCTCGTCGATGGTCTCCTCGACCTGCGACGGCTGGTAGTCGAACGGCGCGGCCTCGTCGTCGTCGAGTTCGTCGAGGCCCTCGGCCTTGCGCTTGCGGGCCGCCCGCTTGTCGTGCACCCGGGCCAGCTGGATCGCGAACTCGAACAGCAGGGTCAGCGCGATGGCCAGCGCGACCATCGAGATCGGGTCGGTGCCCGGTGTCGCGATCGCGGCGAAGATGAACAGCGCGAAGATGATCCCGCGCCGCCACTTGCGCAGCTTGTCGTAGGTCAGCACGCCCACCTGGTTGAGCATCACCACGATCAGCGGCAGCTCGAAGCTGACCCCGAAGATCAGCAGCAGCGCCATCACGAAACTGATGTACTCACCGGCGGTCAGCGCGGTGATGAACTTCTCGTCACCGAAGCCGACCAGCACCGACAGGCCCTGCGGCACCACGTAGAAGGCGAGCGTCGCGCCCGCGACGAACAGCACCGACGCGATGCCCACGAAGATCAGCGCGAACTTGCGCTCCTTCGCGTACAGGCCGGGCGCGATGAACCGCCACACCTGCATCAGCCACAGCGGCGCGGTGATCGCCATGCCCGCGCCCGCGCCGACCTTCAACCGGATCATGAAGACTTCGAACGGCTGGGTCTGGAGCAGCTGGCAGCCCTGGCCACCCTGGGTGAGCCGTTGCTCGACCGGGATGCCGCAGTAGGGCGCGATGACGAAGTCACCGAGGCTGGGCAGGCCGAAGATGTGCCACTCCCACCAGAACCAGCCGAAGATCGCGCCGACGGCGATGATCAGCAGAGCCAACCCCAGCCGGTGGCGGAGGTCGTACAGGTGATCCTTGAGCGACATGGTGCCGTCGGGGTTGCTCCGACGGCTCGTCAGCTTCCGACGATCCCGGCGCTCCGACCACCACCGGACGGGACTACTTGCCCCCACGGCGCGGACCGTCCTTCTGGTCTAGTTCTGCTTGTTCTGGAGGTTCTGCGCGGACTGCTCGATCGGCTGCGCCACCTGGGGCTGGACCGGCTGCGCCACGGGCGGCTGCACGGGCTGCGCGACGGGCGGCTGCACGACCTGCTGCGGCTGCGCCGGCGGGAGCTGCTGGGGAGCGGGCTGCTGCACGGCGGTGTTGTGCTGCTGCGGCGCCTGCGACGGGTCGTCCTCGTCGCGCAGGCCCTTGGTCTCGGCCTTGAGGATCTTGGCCGACTTGCCCAGCGAACGCGCCATGTCGGGCAGCTTCTTCGCCCCGAACAGCAAGATGATCACCACAGCGATGATGATCAGCTCAGTAGCTCCGAGGTTACCCACGGTAGTCCTCCTTCATCCCCCGGTCCGTCGATGGTACGCGGGGTTCGCCCTGTCGGGCCCGGTCCGGACGCCGTTCGGCGAAGGCCACCCCGAGCGCGGCGAAGCGCGCCCGCAGCAATCCGACGCCGTCGCCGACCCTGTCGCCTACCAGAGTGCTTGCGGCGCGGAAGCGGCGCAAGGCTCCGAGGACTTTGACCAGGACGACGATCAGAAACACCATCCCGACCAGCAACAACACCAGGCTCGGCAAGTACGGCACGACACCACCGTATCGGGCCTAGGTTGCCGGGAGGTGATCCGCCCGGCGCAACGCCGCCTCCGCCTGCCGGGCGACCGCCGCCACCAGTTCGGCCGGCTGTTCCACGTGCACCTCGCCACCCAGGCCGAGCAGCAGCCGCACCATCCACGGGGTGTCGGCGTAGCGGAACAGCACCCGCGCGCGGCCCTCGTCGAGTTCGGTCAGGCCGTCCACCGGGTAGTACTCGGCCACCCAGCGCGCATCCGGTTCCAGCACCAGCACTGCGGTGCGCTGGGACGGGTCGGGGCGGAACAGCCCCTCCGAGGTGTCGGTGGGCTCGGCGTGCGGCGGCGGGCTGGCTGCCTCGTCCAGCGCCTGCACGGCGTCTATCCGGTCCAACCGGAACAGCCGGACGCCGTCGGCGAGCCGGCACCACGCTTCGAGGTAGCTTCGGCCTTCCACCAGCAGCAGCCGCATCGGGTCGACCACCCGGTCGGTCACCTCGTCGCGCGAGGGCGTGTAGTAGCTCAACCGCAGCGCACGCCCGCGCAGCACGCCTTCCGACACCGCGTCGCGCACCAGCGCCGTCTCCGGGGCCTCGCGCATGGCCAGGCCGACCGCGACCCCGGCGGGCTGCGCCTGGCCCACGGCGGCCTCGATCTTGGCCACCGCGCGGCGCACCGCCGCCTTGTCCGCGACGCCCGGCGTCTCGGCCAGCGCGCGCAGCGCCACCAGCAGCGCGGTGGCCTCGGCGGCGGTCAGCCGCAACGGGCGGCTCATGCCCGCGTCGAAGGTGACGGTGACCGTGTCGCCCTCGAAGGACAGGTCGATCAGGTCACCGGGCCCGTAGCCGGGCAGGCCGCACATCCACAGCAGTTCGAGGTCCTTGCGCAGCTGGCGCGGCGTGACCTCGAAGTCGGCGGCCACCTCGTCGATCGGGATGCCCGGCCGGGCGATCAGGTACGGCACCAGCGCGAGCAGCCGGGGCAGCCGGTCGGCGGAGGAGTTCGAGGCGGTCACGCCCGCACCCCCGCCCCGCGCAGGGCGCCGACCAGCTTCTCCCGCACCGTCTTGGCCAGCACCTCGGGCTCCAGCACGAGCACGTCCGGCCCGAACCCGGCGATCCAGTTCGCCGCCGAGTCGGGGAACCTCAGGTCGATCTCCAGCAGGTCGCCGGGCTCGCCGTCGAGTTCCCGCTCGCCCACGTGCCGGGCCCGCCGCCGCACGCCCTGCGCCCGGCCCCGGGCGACCCACAGCTTGGCCGTGGCCACGTTCTGGGTGACCGGCTCGCTGCGGGCCACGAAGCTGAGCAGGTCGACCGCCTCCGGCCGTTCCACGGTGCCGGCCTTGCCGATCGCGGCGACCTCGCCGACGATCCGCGACAGCCGGAAGCAGCGCGGCGCGCGCCGGTCCCGGTCGTGCCCCACGAGGTACCACCGGCCGCGCCAGGCGACCACGCCCCACGGCTCGACGGTGCGCCGCCGCACCTCGATCGGCACCGGCCGGCGGTAGTCGAACTCGACCACCCGGCCCTGCTGCACGGCCGCGAGCAGCGGCGGGAACGCGGGTTCGCTGGTGCGCACCTTCGGCTCGACCGCCACGTGCACGTCCTGGTCGACGTCGACGCCCGCCGCGCGCAGCTTGATCAGCGCGCCGTGCGCGGCACCGGTGAACTGCGGCGAGTCCCACAGCCGGGCGGCCAGCGCGACCGCCGCCGCCTCGTCGGGCTCCAGGTCGATGTCGCCGAGTTCGTAGTCGCGCCGGGCGATGCGGTAGCCGTCCGGGCCGTCCACGCCCAGGTTGCGGCCTATCTCCAGCGGCACGCCGAGGTCGCGCAGCTCTGTCTTGTCGCGTTCGAACATGCGGAAGAACGCCTCGTCGGTCACGGCGTCCGAATAGCCGGGGACGATGGCGCGGATGCGCTCGGCGGTCAGGTACTGGCGGGTGGAGAGCAGGCACAGCACCAGGTTGACGAGCCGTTCGGCACGTGCGATGGCCACCGGAGAACCCTAACCCCGCGCGACCGCCCGACGACGCCCATCCCCACCCGAATCCGACCGGATGGTCCATTCGGTCGCTTGCGCGCGATCCGGCGGGCGCCCGGTCCACCCGCCGGTGGACCGGGCGCGGCCGGTCAGCCGCCGATCGCGGACAGGCCGGCCTTGGCGTACTTCTCGTCCAGGTCGCCGCTGGGCGCACCGCCGACGCCGATCCCGGCCACCGGGGCGCCGTCGGAGGCCACCGGCACGCCGCCGGCCAGGAACAGCGTGCCGGGGATGTCGCGCAGCGTCGCCCCGGCCCCGGTCACCCGGCCGGCCAGCACGGACGTCGGCGCGTTGAACGAGGCCGCCGTGAACGCCTTCCGCTTCGCCGACTCCTCGGTCTGCGGGCCCGCGCCGTCGCCGTGCAGCAGGACCACCAGGTCCCCACCGCGGTCCACGACCGCGACGGTCACCCGCTGCCCCTCCTTCTCCGCCGCGTCCAGCGCCACCTGGGCCGCGCGCACCGCGGCGTCCACGGTCAGCACCTTCTCGCTGCGCACCTGCACACCGCCGCGCCCGCGCTCCTGCGGCTGCCCGGCCACCGCGTAGCCACCGGCACCCACCACCGCCAGCGCCACCAGCGCACCCACCACGGTCTTGTTCATCGCATGTTCTCCCTCGAACGTCGGCGAACCCAGACTCGCCGCCGAACCACCCCCGTGACCTGGTGGAATGGGCTGAACCGAGGTTCAACCCATCGGTTGACCCCGGGACGCCGCGGCCGGCCTACGGTGAGCGCCGTGTGGCTGCACCGGGCGATGCACGCGGGCTTCTACGTGCTGTTGGCGGCGTCGGCGGCGCGGTACCTCGCGTACCACGGCGTCGACCCCCTCGTGCTGGGCGCGGCGGTCTGCCTCGGCGCGGCCTACCCGGCGGGCGTGCGGTGGACCCGGGCGTTGCCGGCGGTGCTGGTGGTGTGGCTGGTGCTGGTGTGGCTCGCGCCCAGCTTCGGGTGGTGCGCGATCCCGCTGTTCTTCCAGTGCCTGCGCCAGCTCCGGCCGCGCCTCGCGGTGCCGATCGCGGGCGTGCTCACGTTGGCCGTGGTGCTCGCCCAGGTCAGGCTGGCCGACGCGGTGGAGCCCAGCCTGGTGCTGGGTCCGGTCGGGGTCGCGGTGATCACCGGCGCGGTCTTCTTCGACCGGCGGCGGCTGATCCACGAGGCGGGCGTGCTCGCCGAGCGGCAGCGGCTGGCCCGCGAGATCCACGACACCCTGGCCCAGGGCCTGTCCAGCATCGCGCTGCTGCTCGAACTCGGCGACACCCGGCGCGCCGCCGACGTGGCCAAGGAGAACCTCGCCGAGGCACGCCGGTTCGTGCGCGACCTGTCGCCGTTGCAGGGGCGTTCGCTGGAGGACGCGCTGCGCGGCCTGTGCGACCGGGTGGAGGTGCACGGCGAGCCGTACCCGTTGACCGTGCAGACCGAGGTGGCGCTGCTGCGGGTCGCGCAGGGCGCGTTGGCCAACGTCCGGGAGCACGCCGGGGCGCACACTGTCGTGGTGACCCTCTCCTACCTGGGCGACGCGGTGACGCTCGACGTGTGCGACGACGGCCGGGGCTTCGACCCGCAGGCCGTGGCACCGGCCGAGGGCCGGGGTTTCGGCCTGCCGTCGATCCGGAGCCGGGTCGCCGAACTCGGCGGCACGCTGTCCGTGGAGAGCGCGCCCGGCGAGGGGACGGCCCTCGCCGTCACGGTCCCGACGTGACCGGCCCCCTGCGCGTGCTGGTGGTGGACGACCACCCGGTGGTCCGGTTCGGGCTGACCGGTCTGCTGCAACGCGACTTCGAGGTGGTGGCGGAGGCCGCGACCGGCGAGGACGCGGTCCGGCACGCCGCCGCGCTCAGGCCGGACGTGGTGCTGATGGACCTCCAGCTCGGCGCTGGCATCGACGGCGTGGAGGCGACCCGGCGGGTCCGCGCGCTGCCCGACCCGCCCGAGGTCGTGGTGCTGACCACCTACGACTCGGACGCCGACGTGGTGCGGGCGGTCGAGGCGGGCGCGACCGGCTACCTGCTCAAGGACTCGCCGCCGGACGAGCTGGCCGACGCGGTCCGGCGGGCGGCGCGCGGCCAGACCGTGCTGTCCCCCGACATCGCCCGCCGGCTGCTGCGCACCGTCCGCGACCCCGCGCCCGCGCTGAGCCGCCGCGAGATCGAGATCCTGGACCACCTGGCGCGCGGCCTGTCGAACCGGGAGATCGCGAAAGCGCTGTTCATCAGCGAGGCCACGGTGAAGACGCACCTGGTGCGGATCTTCGACAAGCTCGGCGTGGAGACCCGGACGGCGGCCGTGACGACCGCCGTCGAACGCCGGCTGATCCGGCTCAGTCGCCCGTGAGCATCCCCTCCGGCACGCCGGGCACCTCGGGCCGCAGCCACATCGTCGTCCACGCCGGCCCCTGCTCGACGTACCGGCGCAGCTCGGCCACGCCGGACAGCCAGCCCGTCCACGCGCCGTAGGGCGGGCGGCCCTCGACGAACCCGCTCTGCACGAACGTCAGCCGGGTCCGGCCCGCCGACTCGGCCAGCTCCCAGGTGGTCGCGATGCCGCCGCCCCAGTCGATGGCCATCCGCTCGTTCTCGACCAGGTCCAGGACCTTGCCCGGCTCCGGGTTGGCGTCGAACCCGCCCATGGCGATCCGGCCGCCCACCCACGGCTCGATGTCGAGCCTCGCGCCGAACCAGCGGGAGTACTCGTCGGAGTCGACCAGCGCCCGGTAGACCGCCTCCTTGCCGCCGTCGATGTCCACCGACGCGCGCATCTCGGTGGTGGTGAAGTCGCAGCGGGGCGTGAGCGCGCGGCCCTCGACGTGCTCGACCAGGTTGGCCATGGCCAGGCTCCAGTAGGTGAACAGGTAGCCGAGCACGCCCTGCTCGGCCACCGCCGCCTCCCACCCCGGGAAGTGGCTCTGGGTCAGCTGCACGACGGTGTCGTCGCCGTCGGCGGTCAGGGTGATCCCGACCGAGGTGTCCACGCCGCCGACGTGCCAGGAGAAGCGGATCGTCGTGTCGTCCACGTGCTGGAGCTTCTGGTGCGGCGCGCCGCCGTCGGGGGTGTGGCGACCCCAGAACTCGTAGCGGTGCGGCAGGTCCACGACGACGTGCTCGGCCAGCCAGGCGCCGAGTTCGTCCGCCGACGTCAGCGCCCGGTGCACGCGGGAGACCGGCGCGGTCACCCGGACACCGATGGTCACGGTCTCACTCATGGTCCTCTTCCTCCGTCTGGGTCGGGTAGCACGCCACGGCCAGCCGGAAGGCGTCGCCCTCGGCCCCGCCGTAGCGGCTGAACAGGTCCTGCAGGGTCGTGCGCAACTCGTCGAAGAACTCCCGGCGCAGCTCGGGCCGCACCCGGATGTCGCCGGAGACGCCCAGCGACGGCAGCTCCGGCCGGTCGCGGTCGAGCGCGGCGATGTCCGACTGGACCTGCTCCACGAGGTCGAGCAGGTACCCCAGGCTGAGGTCGTCCTGCGCGCGGCGCAGCCCGAGCCGGCCGACCAGGCCCGGCGAGAGCCAGTACGCGCGGGCCGTCGCCTGGTAGACGCCCTCGGTGATGCCGCGCACCCGGCGTTCCGAGACCAGGCTCACCAGACCGGCTTCGACCAGGCGTTTCACGTGGTAGTAGACCCGCTGCGGGGTCTGGTTCAGCTCCCCCGCGACCTCGGTGCACGAGTGCGGCTCGGCCAACCGCCGCAGCACCTCGATGCGCTGCGGCTTGAGCAGTGCCTCGGCCTGCTCGATCTGCTCCAGGTACAGGACGTCTCTCATCGCGAAAATGAGCTTGAACGTACAAATCTGTTTTGTCAATAGGGCGCGCGGCGCCCCCTGGAGGCCGCCGCCGACGCCTATCCCCTGCTCAGGACCCCGACCCGACCCTTCTCACCGGCCGCCCAGCAGGTGTTCGGGCAGTCCACCGTGTCGAAGCTGCCGGTGTCGAACGCCCGCCACGTCCGCCCGCCGTCCCGGCTCGCGTCGCTGCCGGTGGGTCCGACCGCGAGCACCGTCGAGCCGTGCCAGGCCGCGCCCGACCGGTACCCCGCCGGCGACCGGGAGTTGCCCTCCCAGGTCCGGCCGCCGTCGCGGCTCAGCGCCAGGTTCGCCACCACGCCGGCCGGGTCGGCGAAGTCGCCGCCGATCGCCACGCCCTGGCGCGGCGACCGGAAGGCCACCGAGAACACGCCCGCCGAAGCGGAACTCAGCAACGGCGTGTCGGACGCCTGCCAATGCCACCCGCCGTCCGACGAGTGCAGCACCCGGGCCTTCGCGCCACCGCCGGTGGCGATCCACGCGTCCCGCGTCCCGGCCGTGGTCAGGCACTGGCCGCCGGCCGCGAACGCGAACTCACCCGCCAGCGCGGGCGGGAAGTTCTCCTCGGGCACCTGCCGCCACGACCGGCCGCCGTCCCGGGTGGCCAGCACCCGGAACTTCCCGTTCACCGGGTCGCTCATGGCCAGCCCGCGCCACCGGTCGAAGAACGCCACGCAGTCGTAGAACGCGTTCGGGTCGGTGTTGCGGAACGCCTCGACCCACGTCCGGCCGCCGTCCGAGGTCCGGTGGATGCGCGAACTCTCGCCCGGCCCGATGGACAGGGCCACGGCCGTGCGCGCGTCGAACGCCTCGATGTCGCGGAAGTCCAGGGCCGCCGTGTCCGGCGGCGGCACCGACGTCCACGACCGGCCGCCGTCGCCGGTCCGCAGCACGGTGCCCTTGCTGCCGCTGACCCACGCGACCTTGGCGCTGACCGCCGACAGGCCGCGCAACCGCGCGTCGGTGCCGGTGGGCCGCAGCTCCCACGAGGCGTCGTGCGCCTGCGCTGCGGAGGGGGCCACCAGCAGGGATGCCGCCGTGGCCGCGACGAGGAGAAGGCTCTTCATGAGGTGTGAGCCTCACGAAGAGCCTTCCCGGTCCGCTAGGGCTAGAGGGAGGAGATCAGCCGCTCCACCCGCTCGTCCACCGCGCGGAACGGGTCCTTGCACAGCACGGTGCGCTGCGCCTGGTCGTTCAGCTTGAGGTGGACCCAGTCGACGGTGAAGTCCCGGCCGGCGGCCTGCGCGGCGGCGATGAAGTCGCCGCGCAGCTTGGCCCGGGTGGTCTGCGGCGGGGTGTCCTTGGCGGCCTCGATCTCGCCGTCGTCGGTCACCCGGTCCACCTGCCCCTTGCGCTGGAGCAGGTCGAAGATGCCCCGGCCGCGCCGGATGTCGTGGTAGGCGAGGTCGAGCTGGGCGATCCGGGGGTTCGACAGGTCCATGTCGTGCTTGGCCTGGTACCGCTGCATCAGCCGGTACTTGATGGCCCAGTCGATCTCGCGGTCGATCTTGGACAGGTCCTCGGCCTCGACCGCGTCCAGCGTGCGGCCCCACAGCTCCAGCACCCGCTCGGCCATCGGGTCCGGCGCCCGCTTGGCCACGTGCTCCACGGCCCGCTCGAAGTACTCGCGCTGGATGTCCAGCGCCGAGGCCTCCTTGCCGCCCGCGAGGCGCACCGTGCGCCGCCCGGTCAGGTCGTGGCTGATCTCGCGGATCGCGCGGATCGGGTTGTCCAGGCTGAAGTCCCGGAACTGGACGCCCTGCTCGATCATCTCCAGCACCAGGTTCGCGCTGCCCACCTTGAGCAGCGTGGTCACCTCGGACATGTTCGAGTCGCCGACGATCACGTGCAGCCTGCGGTACCGCTCGGCGTCGGCGTGCGGTTCGTCACGGGTGTTGATGATCGGGCGCGAGCGGGTGGTGGCACTCGACACGCCCTCCCAGATGTGCTCGGCCCGCTGGGACAGGCAGTACACCGCGCCGCGCGGGGTCTGGAGCACCTTGCCCGCGCCGCAGATCAGCTGCCTGGTCACCAGGAACGGCAGCAGCACGTCCGCGATCCGGGAGAACTCCCCGGCCCGCGCGACCAGGTAGTTCTCGTGACAGCCGTAGGAGTTGCCCGCGGAGTCGGTGTTGTTCTTGAACAGGAAGATGTCGCCCCCGATGCCCTCGTCGGCGAGCCTGCGCTCGGCGTCGACGAGCAGGTCTTCGAGGATCCGTTCGCCGGCCTTGTCGTGCGTGACGAGCTGGGCGAGGTCGTCGCACTCCGCGGTCGCGTACTCGGGGTGCGAACCGACGTCCAGGTAGAGCCGAGAGCCGTTGCGCAGGAACACGTTCGACGAACGGCCCCACGAGACGACCCGGCGGAACAGATAACGCGCGACCTCATCCGGGGACAGCCTGCGCTGCCCGTGGAAGGTGCAGGTCACCCCGAACTCAGTCTCAATGCCGAAGATCCGCCGCTGCATCCCTCAACAGTAGGCGCATTCGGCGCTTTCCTCAGTGATCCAATCGGGCGGCACGCGGATTTCGCGGATAACGTTCTTGTGTGCTCCGACGAGTGAACCGCCTGGACCAGGCCCTGATGAGGCGCTGCGGGCTGCTGCCCGCGACGCCCGTTGACCAGGGCATGAAGAGCCTGTCGAAGGCCGCGAACCACAGCGTGCTGTGGTTGGGCGTGGCGGGCGTGCTGGCGCTGCGCAAGGGGCGGCCACGACGCGCCGGCCTGCGCGGCGTCGCCGCGATCGCGGGGGCCAGCGCCAGCGCCAGCCTGGTCGCGAAACGCCTGTTCCCACGCCGCCGACCAGCGGCGGAGCTGCTGGACGCGCCCCGCCGGCTGACCAAGCGGCCCACGTCGTCGTCGTTCCCGTCCGGGCACGCCGCCTCGGCCGCCGCGTTCACCACGGCGGTCGCGATGGAGTCGCCCGCGCTGGCCGCGGTCGTCGCGCCGGTCGCGGCGGCGGTGGCTTACTCGCGGGTGCACACCGGCGTGCACTGGCCGTCCGACGTGGCCGCCGGGGCGCTGATCGGCGTCGGCGCGGGCCTGCTGACCAGGCGGTGGTGGCCGCTGGGCCGCGACGAGCCGGCGTCCGCCCGGGAGCACGCCGCGCTGGACGCGCTGGAGGACGGCGAGGGCCTGGCGGTCGTGGTCAACCCCAACTCGGGCGTGGGCGGCGACCCGACCGAGGACATCGCCCGGGAGTGGCCCAAGGCGAAGATCGTGTCGATCGAGGACCTGGACACGGTGGTGGCCGACCACCGCCCCAAGGCCCTGGGCGTGGCGGGCGGCGACGGATCGGTGGCCGCCGTCGCGGCGGTCGCGGCGGCCAACCGCCTGCCGATGGTCCTGGTCCCGGCCGGGACGCTGAACCACTTCGCCCGCGACGTGGGCTTGACCAGCCTGGACGACGCGGCCCAGGCCGTGGCGGCCGGCGACGGGGTGCTGGTGGACCTGTCGGCGGTGACCGTCGACGGCGAGGGCCCGCGCTGGTTCGTGAACACGGCGTCGCTGGGCGGCTACCCCGACATGGTCCGCCTGCGCGAGAAGCTGCAGGACAGGTGGGGCAAGTGGCCGGCGGCGGGGATCGCGCTGGCGAAGGTGCTGCGCACGTCGCAGCCGCTGAAGGTGGAGTTGAACGGCGAGCCGCACCTGGTGTGGATGCTGTTCGTCGGCAACGGCCCGTACCGCCCGAAGGGCTTCGCCCCCACCATGCGCCCGGCCCTGGACCGGGGCTTGATGGACGTGCGGTACATCCGCGCGGACACCCGGTTCTCGCGGGCCAGGTTCTTCATCGGCGCGATCCTCGGGTCGCTCAACCGCAGCCGCACGTACCAGCACCTGGAGACCCGCCGGCTGGACGTGAAGGTGCACGGCGGGCGCGGCGTGGCGATCGCGACCGACGGCGAGGTCGGCCCGACCGGCACCACGTTCGAGTTCCGGGCCCGACCCGCCGCCCTGGCGATCTACCGCCCGTGATCGACGTCCCCGCCTGCCTGTCCACCCACCCGCATCCGCCGGACCCACCGGCGCTGTAGCGCCTCTACCCGCACCGCGCCCTCGACCGGTTCACCGCCGAGGGCGCGGTCCGGTGGTGCTGGTCTATCCCTGGTCGTCGCTATCGGCACGCCGGGTGGCGTCGAGGTCGTCGAGCTGCCGTTGGACGCGGGCGGCGTTTTCGTCGTGGCCTTGCTCCCGGTACAGCCGAAGCGCCTCCCGCCACACGGCACGGGCCTGGTCGAGCTGACCGAGGGCGACGTGGGGGTGGCCCACGCTGTTGAGGGTGGCCGCGACCACGTAGGCGTAGCAGCCGAGGGTGTGGAACAGGGCGAGGGCCTGGTCGTAGTGGTCGATGGCCTGGTGGTGGTCGCCGGTGTGGTGGGCGATGTAGCCGAGGCTGTCCAGGGTGTCCGCCTCGCCGTCGGGGTAGTGGTGGTGGCGGAACAGGGTGAGCGCGGCGCGGCAGTGCTCGCGGGCGGTGGCGAACTCGCCCAGCCGCGCGGCGTACCAGCCCACCGAGTTGAGCGCCTTGGCCTCCCACACCGGCTGGTCGAGCGCGTGGAAGAGGTCCAGCGCGTCACGGGCGTGCTCCAGCGCCCGCCGGTCGTCGCCCCGCCGTTCCCAGGCGATCGCGAGCGCGTCGCGGGTGTGGGCCTGCTCGACGGGGTCGTGGTGTCGTCGGGACAGGGCGAGGGCCTGGTCCAGGTGCGCGGTGGCCTCCTCGTGCCGGCCGAGCCGGGAGCCGGCGAGGCCGAGCAGGCGATGGGCGCGACTGCGGGCAGCGGGGTCGGGCAGGTGTTCCGAGGCGGCCAACGCGGCCTGCCACGTGGCCAGCCCGTCGCGGCGGTGCCCCCGCAGGAGGTGGAAGGTGTTCAGCGCCCAGGCGAGGTGCCAGACGACGCGGTGGCGGCCCAGCGCGGCGGCGGTGCGCTGGGTGGCCAGCAGGGTGGCGTGCTCGGCGGTGAGCCAGGTCAGCGCGGTCTCGGTGTCGGGCAGCGGGTGCGGGTGCACGCCGGGCGCGGGCGGGTCGGGAGGCGCGAGCGGCCGGTGGGGGTTCAGGAGGTGGTCGGCGGCGTGGGCGGTGTGCAGGTGGAAGTCCGTCACCCGCGCCAGGGCCACCTCCCGCACGTGTCCGGGCAGGGTGCGGGCGGTGGTGGCGGCGTAGGCGCGCACCAGGTCGTGCATCGCGAAGCGGCCGGCCGGCCGCCGCTCCAGCAGCGAGGCGTCGTCCAGCGCGCGCAGCGCCCGGCGCGCCGCAGTCGGGGACAGCCCGCCGAGGGCGGCGGTGGCGGGCGTCGTGGTGTCGGGGCCGGGGGCGATCCCGAGCAGGGCGAACAGGGTGCGCTGCTGGTCGGTGAGCCGGCGCAGCGACCAGGACAGCACGGTGGGCAGGCTGACGGCCGGGTCGGTGTCGTGGTCCAACATCTCCAGGCCGAGTTCGCGCAGCTCGGCGGCGACCTCGGTCAGCGGGACGGCGGGCCGGGTGTCGGCGGTGCGGGCGGTGATCGACAACGCCAGCGGGTGGCCCCCGCACAGCCTGATCAGTTCGTCCACGGCGTCGGGTTCGGCGGTGACGCGGTCGGCGCCCAGGCGGGCGGTCAGCAGCGCGCGGGCCTCGTCACCGGTGAGGACGTCCAGGGGCAGGTGGCGGGCCCCGTGCCGGTCGATCAGCGAGGCCAGCCGGTGGCGGCCGGTGACCAGCACGGTGCAGGTCGAGGAGCCGGGCAGCAGCGGCGCGACCTGCTCGGCGGTGGCGGCGTTGTCCAGCACCACCAGCATCCGGCGCCCGGCGACCAGGCTCCGGTACAGCGCCGCCTGCGCGTCGAGGTCGTTCGGGACCCGGTCGGGGTCGACGCCCAGGGCGTCGAGGAACCCGCGCACCGCCACCGCCGGGTCCACCGGGTCGCCCGCCGAGCTGAACCCGTGCAGGTCGACGAACAGCTGCCCGTCGGGGAACCGGTCCGCCCACCGGTGCGCCCAGGTCAACGCGAGCCAGGTCTTGCCGATCCCGCCGGCACCGCCGATCGCCGAGATCACCACCGTCGCCCCCGCCGCCCCCGGCGTCGCGGTCGGGGTGTCCGGCGGGTCCGGACCGAGCCCGCCGTCCGGGGTGGTGGTCAGGGTGCGGTCCAGTTCGGCCAGTTCGGTGACGCGACCGGTGAACAGCGGGGGCACGCCCGGCAGCTGGCGGGGCACCACCCGGGCACGAGCCGGGCCCGCCTTCGGTCCGGCCAGGCCGGGGTCGGCGGTGAGGATCCGCTGGTGGAGTCGTCGCAGGGTCGGGCCGGGGTCGGTGCCCATTTCGTCGGCCAGCCGGGCGCGCAGTCGCCGGTAGTGGTCCAGGGCGTCGGCCTGGCGGCCGCTGCGGTACAGCGCGACCATGTACTGGCAGGCGACCCGCTCGTCCAGCGGGTGCCGGGCCGTCCGGGTGGCGAGCTGTGCCACCAGTTCCTCGCCTTGGCCGGTGCGCAGCCGGGCGTCGACCAGGTCGTGCTCGGCGGCCGACCGCTCCTGCTGCCACCTGTCGCGCTCGCTCTCCACCCACTCGCCGCCCAGACCGGTCAACGGCTCCCCGCGCCACAACTCCAACGCCGCCGTCAGCAACGCCACCTGGCGCGTGTCGTCGGCACCGTGGACGCGGTCGCGCAGCCTGCGGAACCGCATCACGTCCACCGACTGGTCCGCCTGACCCACCGTCAGCGTGTAGCCGCCGGAGCGGTGCTCGATGTCCACCGAGCCGCCGAACGCCGAGCGCAGCCGTGAGATGTGGCTGTGCAGCGCGGCACGTCCCCGTCGAGGCGTGTCCGCTCCCCAGACCCGTCCGACCAGCCGGTCCGCCGGCACGAGTCGGCCGGCGTCGACCGCGAGCGCCGCCAGCACGCACCGCTGCCGCGCGGGTCCGAGTTCCACCGGCCGCCCGTCCACGTGTGCGGTCACCTCGCCCAGCAGGGCGATCTCCACCGCCATGTCCACCTGCTCCCCCCTGGCTCGAAGCCCTCCCCGAGGACAGGGATAGCGCGATGAGCAGGGCGATGCGGGAAGTTGCCAAGCGATTCACACGGACGGCGGTCCACCGTGGTGCCCGAAGCGGTCCGCACTCGGACGAACGACGTCGGCGCGGCGTCCGGCGATGATCGTGGCGTGTCCGCCCGACGAGGTGTGGCCGCTCGACCCGAAATATGATTGACTCAGTCAACTGTTCCGTTGAGGGGGTCAACGATGTCGGTCGCCGAGGTGCGGGCCTTCAACCGCTTCTACACCGGGGTCATCGGACTGCTGGACGGCGCCTACCTCGATTCCCCCTACTCGCTCACCGAGGTCCGCGTCCTGCTCGAACTGGTCGCGGGCACGACCGACGTCAAGTCCGCGCTCGGCCTCGACGCCGGCTACCTCAGCCGCATCCTGGGCCGGTTCGAGCGCGACGGCCTGATCACCCGCTCCCCCTCCCCCGTCGACGCGCGCAGGCACGTCGTCACCGTGACCGAACGCGGCCGCCAGGTCTTCGCCGACCTGGACGCGCGCTCCGACGCCGGGATCGGCGCGCTGCTCGGCCGCGTCCCCGACTCCGACCGGACCGCGCTGCTCGCCGCGATGGCCCGCATCCGCCGCATCCTCACCAACGCCCCGCGCGCCTACCTCCTGCGCCCGCTGCGCCCCGGCGACCTGGGCTGGGTCGTGCACCGGCACGGCGTCCGCTACGCCGAGGAGTACGCCTACGACCACACGTTCGAGGCGATGGTGGCCCGGATCGCCGCCGACTACGCGCTCGACCTCGACCCCCTCCGCGAGGCCGCCTGGATCGCGGAGGTCGACGGGGAGGCGGTCGGCTCGGTGTTCTGCGTGCGCGGCGGCACCGACACCGCGCAACTGCGGATGCTGCTGGTCGAACCCCGGGCCCGGGGGCTCGGCATCGGCAAGCGGCTGGTCGAGGAGTGCGTCCGGTTCGCGACCCGGGCCGGGTACCGGCGGATGACGTTGGCGACGGTGTCGGAGGTCGCGGTCGCGCGCGGCATCTACCAGCGCGCCGGGTTCGAACTCACCGACAGCACCCCGGTCCGCAAGTGGGGCCAGGACGTGGTCGAGGAGACGTGGGCGCTCGACCTGCCACCCCGGAGTTCGACATAGTCGAACGGACGAGGGCTACAGTGATCCCGTGCCCGGACCGATCCAGTCCATCGAACGGGCAGCCGCGGTGCTGCGGCTGCTGGCCAGCGGCGCGCGCCAGATGGGCGTCGGCGAGCTGGCCAGGGCCCTTGAGCTGCCCAAACCCACCGTGCACGGCATCCTGCGCACGCTCCAGCTGGTCGGCTTCGTGGAGCAGAGCCCGGACACCGGCAAGTACCGGCTCGGCGCGGCGCTGTTCCACATCGGCAGCAGCTACCTCGACGGCAACGAGCTGCGCACCCGCGCCCTGAACTGGTCGGACTCGCTGGCCGCGCGCAGCATGGAGAGCGTCCGGATCGGCACCCTGCACGAGGGCCAGGTGCTCGTCGTGCACCACGTCTTCCGGCCCGACAACTCGCGGCAGGTGCTCGAAGTGGGCGCCCTGCTGCCCGCGCACGCCAGCGCGCTGGGCAAGGTGCTGCTCGCCAACGACCCGGTCGGGCTCGCCGACGACGAGCCCCTCAAGGCGTTCACCTCGGCCACGATCACCGGCGTGGACGCGCTCGGCGACGCGTTGGAGCAGGTCAGGCAGCGCGGCTGGGCCGTCGACCTGGAGGAGTTGGTCGAGGGCGAGGTGTCGCTGGCGGCGCCGATCCGGGACCGCCGCGCGGTGACCGTCGGCGCGGTCGGCATCTCCGGCCCGGTCGAGCGGCTGTGCGACGGCAACGGGCGGCCGCGCAGCGAACTGGTGTCCTACGTCCGGGAAGCCGCGCGGTCGATCTCGCGCGAACTCGGCGCCATCCCCTGGTGACCGGGGCCTTTCCGAAGGGTTGACATGTTGCCGGACGTCGGCACAGGATTCTCGCGCACCGTACGACATTGTCGAACGGCATTCAGGCGAGAGAGGGCCCGCGGATGACCGACCAGTCGATCCTCACCGGCGAGTTCCTGGGCACCGCCCTGCTGTTGCTGCTGGGCAACGGCGTGGTGGCGGGCGTGGTGCTGACCAGGTCGAAGTCACACGGCGCGGGCTGGGCGGTGATCACGTTCGGCTGGGGCTTCGCCGTGCTGGCCGCCGCCTACGCGACCGCGCCGCTGTCCGGGGCGCACCTCAACCCGGCCGTCACGGTCGGCCTGGCCATCCACTCCGGCGACTGGACCAAGGTCCCGCTCTACCTCGCCGGGCAGTTCCTCGGCGCGTTCGTCGGCGCGGTCCTGTGCTACCTGGTCTACCTCGGCCAGTTCCGGGCCAACACCGGCGAGGTGCTCGGCATCTTCGCCACCGGTCCCGAGGTCCGCAACCGCGCGCAGAACCTGATCACCGAGGCCGTCGCGACCTTCGTGCTGGTGTTCGTGATCCTGGCGACCGGCCAGACCAAGGGCCTGGAGACCTCCGGCACGGGCGTGCTGATCGTGGCGCTGACGGTGGTCGGCGTCGGCATGTCCCTGGGCGGCCCGACCGGGTACGCCATCAACCCCGCGCGCGACCTCGGCCCCCGGATCGCGCACGCCGTCCTGCCGATCCCCGGAAAGGGTGGATCGGACTGGGGATACGCCTGGATCCCCGTCGTCGGTCCGCTGATCGGTGGAGCATGTGCCGGTCTGGTCGACATCGCCGTCTTCTGACCCGTCTCCGTGGCGCCGACACCCGAGGAGAAGAACCCCGTGACCACCCACTCCGCGAAGTCGTTCGTGGCAGCGATCGACCAGGGCACCACGTCCTCCCGCTGCATCGTCTTCGACCACGGCGGCGGCATCGTCTCCGTGGCGCAGAAGGAGCACCGCCAGATCTTCCCCAGGCCCGGGTGGGTCGAGCACGACGCCGAGGAGATCTGGGCGAACGTCCTGGACGTCGTGCACGGCGCGCTGCGCAGGGCGTCGCTGACGGTGCACGACCTGGCCGCCGTCGGCATCACCAACCAGCGCGAGACCACCGTGGTGTGGGACCGGGCCACCGGCAAGCCGGTGCACAACGCGATCGTCTGGCAGGACACCCGGACCGACCAGCTGGTCGAGCAGCTCGGCGAGCAGGACCGCTTCCGCGACAAGTGCGGTCTGCCACTGGCCACCTACTTCTCCGGGCCCAAACTCCGCTGGCTGCTCGACCACGTCGACGGCCTGCGCGCCCGCGCCGAAGCGGGCGAGGTGCTGTTCGGCACCATGGACACCTGGCTGATCTGGAAGCTCACCGGCCGGCACGTCACCGACGTCACCAACGCGAGCCGCACCATGCTGATGAACCTGGAGACGCTCGACTGGGACGACGAGCTGGTCGACGCGATCGGCGTGCCGCGCGCGATCCTGCCGGAGATCCGCTCCTCCGCCGAGGTCTACGGCACCGCGACCGGCACCCTGGAGGGCGTGCCGGTGGCCTCCGCGCTGGGCGACCAGCAGGCGGCCCTGTTCGGCCAGACCTGCTACTCGCCCGGCGAGGGCAAGTGCACCTACGGCACCGGCAGCTTCCTGCTGGTCAACACCGGCGACAAGCCCATCCTGTCGCAGAACGGCCTGCTCACCACGGTCGGCTACAAGATCGGCGACCAGCCCGCGTCCTACGCGCTGGAGGGCGCGATCGCGGTGACCGGCGCGCTGGTCCAGTGGTTCCGCGACAAGGTGGGCCTGATCGCCGGCGCCGCCGAGATCGAGACCCTCGCCCGGTCGGTCGAGGACAACGGCGGCTGCTACTTCGTACCCGCGTTCTCCGGCCTGTTCGCGCCGCACTGGCGCAGCGACGCGCGCGGCGTCATCGCGGGGCTGACCGGCTACATCGACAAGGGCCACCTCGCGCGCGCCGTGCTGGAGGCCACGGCGTGGCAGACCCGCGAGGTCGTGGACGCGATGAACGCCGACTCCGGCGTGGCGCTGAGCACGCTCAAGGTCGACGGCGGCATGACCGCGAACAACCTGCTCATGGGCTTCCTGGCGGACGTCCTGGACGTGCCCGTGGTGCGCCCGATCATCGCCGAGACCACGTGCCTGGGCGCGGCCTACGCGGCGGGCCTGGCGGTCGGCTACTGGTCGGACACCGGATCGCTGCGGGAGAACTGGCACAAGGCCGCCGAGTGGCTGCCCGCCATGGACGCCCGGACCAGGGACAAGGGATACCGCAAGTGGAAGAAGGCGGTCGAGCGGACCGTCGGCTGGATTGACGAGGACGACAACGATGAGTGAGCAACGGGCCAGGGCGCGCGAGGCGCTGGGACACGGAGCCTTCGACCTGGTCGTGATCGGCGGCGGCGCGCTGGGCATCGCCACCACGTGGGCGGCGGCCCGGTCGGGTCTGCGGGTGGCGCTGGTGGAGGCCGGCGACTTCGCCGGCGCGACCTCCAGCGCCTCTTCCAAGCTGGTGCACGGCGGTCTGCGCTACCTGGCGATGGGCCCGAGCGCGGTGCCGATGGTGCGGGAGAACCACGCCGAGCGGCGCGCGCTGGGCGACCACCTGGCACCGCACCTGGTGCGACCCCTGCCGTTCCTGGTGCCGGTCTACAAGGGCGGGCCGCACTCGCGGCCGGTGCTGGGCGCGGGCGTGATGCTGTACTCGGCGCTGTCCGGGTTCGGCGACGGCATGGGCAAGATCCTGTCCGTGCGGCGGGCGCGGGAGTACGTGCCGCAGCTGCGGACCGAGGGTCTGCGCGGTGCCGCGCTCTACTACGACCACCAGATGAACGACAGCCGCGTGGCGATCACCGCCGCCCGTGCGGCGGCCGAGGCCGGGGCGGTGCTGCTCAACCACGTCGAGGTCGTCGGCCTGCGCAAGCGCGGTTCCGCGGTGTCCGGCGTCGAGTTGCGCGACAAGGTGGACGGCGCGGAGTTCGGCGTGGACGCCTCGGTCGTGGTGAACGCGACCGGCCCGTGGCTGGACGAGCTGCGGCGGATGGAGAACCCCGACGCCGCGCCGAGCATCCGGCTGTCCAAGGGCGCGCACCTGGTGCTGCGCACCGAACGGCCGTGGCGCGCGGCGATGACCATCCCGGTGGACGACGTGCGGGTGTCGTTCGCGATCCCGTGGGAGGGTCAACTGCTGCTCGGCACGACCGACGAGGCATACGAGGGCGATCCGGCGGACGTCCGGTGCTCGCAGGCCGACATCGACCAGATCCTGGGCGAGGCCGCGGTGGGCATCGAGTCGGCGGCGCTGGACCGGTCGAAGCTCGCCTACACGTTCGCGGGCCTGCGGGTGCTGCCCGTCGACCACTCGGCCGGCGGGTCGGGCGACACCAGCCACGCCAAGCGGGAGACCGTGATCACCAGCGGGAGCGGCGGCATGATCAGCGTCGCGGGCGGCAAGTGGACCACGTTCCGCCGGATCGGCTCGTCGGTGCTGGCCCGCGTCGGCCAGGCGCTGGGCCGGGACCTGGCGCACGCGTTCGACGGCGTCCCGGCGGCGCTGCCCGGCGCTGCCCTGCCCGACCGGGTCGGCGCGATGCTCGGGCGCGAACTGCCGGCGCTGCCCGCCGACGTGGTGAAGCACCTGGCCACGCACTACGGCACGGTCAGCCACGAGGTGCTCGCGCTGGCCGTCGAGAACCCGGCGCTGCTGGACCGGGTGCACCCGGACGGCCCGGACATCTGGGCGCAGGTCGCGCACGCCCAGCGCTACGAGTGGGCCACCGAGGTGGACGACGTGCTGCGCCGGCGGACCACGGTCGTGGTGCGCGGGCTGGACACGCCGGCCGTGCGGGAACGCACCGGCCGGCTGCTCGCCCGCGCCTGACCCCGGACGTGCGAAGAGGCCCGGCGCACCCCGCCGGGCCTCTCGTCATTCCGCACGCATGATCAGCGCCACGATCCCGAGCAGGCACAGCTGCCCGGCGATCAGGCCGACCACCGCCCACGTCGGGAACTCCGGCGGGACCAGTCGCAGCGTGAGACCGGGGCCGACCAGCACCCCGACCGCAGCCGTCGCGTACGCCGCGCTGGTGAGGAGCCGGGGCGTGTGGGCGGCGGGCACCGCCACCTCCACCGAGAACCCGGTCTTCTCCACGCGGATCCGTGCCGCGGGCGAAGGCTCGTCCTCCGCACCTGTCGCGGTGCCGGGGGCCGATTCCACCCGTTCTTGCCTCGTGTGACCACTCATGCCGAACGTCCTTCCACCAGGGCGGGGTCAATCCCCCTCGAATCCCGCCCACGTGGCCTCACGCCCGGCTACCACTCCATCGTGCACCCTCGACGCCACCACCGCAAGGATGAGCCACAGATTCACCACCGATTGTGTGGTTGTTCCGCACGTTGCCTGCAATACTGGGCACCGGGGGGTCGAGGAGAGGAACGCGCATGTCGTCGACCGAACGGACCAGTGAGCGGCCGGCGGTCGCCGATCGGGTGAACGTCGCGCTCATCGCCGAGGCGGTGGAGGCGATCGGCAAGCTGCAGCAGCGGACCGGGCTGAAGAAGGTCGACCTGGTCAACCGGGCGCTGCTGATCTACGAGTTCGTCGACGCCGAGCTGCGCGCGGGCAACCAGGTCGTGCTGCGCGACCCCGAAGGCCGTGACCAGCTGGTCAAGATCTTCCTCTGAGCACGACGAAGGCCCCCGGTGCGGAACCGGGGGCCTTTCGCGTCCGGAAGCCGAACTCGGAACGCCTACTTCTCGCCGTCGTTGGGCGGGAGGTTCACGTCCGTCACCGGCTTCTTCTTGCCGGTGCCCTTGGCCGGGGCGTCGGCGGGCGCGTCCGCCGACGCGTCGGCCGGGGCCTCGGCGGCGGGCGGCGCGGGCAGGAGCTGGGTCAGCGCGGCGCCGTGGATGCGGCGGAACGCGCGGTGGGGGCGGTCGCGCTCCAGCACGGCCACCTCCAGCTTCGGCTGGTCGAGCAGGTCCGGCTTGCCGTTGCCGGTGCTGGTGCTGCCCGCGCTGAGCGCCTTCACCGCGACCCGCAGGGCGTCGGCCAGCGGCAGGTTCTCGGTGTAGGCGTCCTTCAACGCGGTGCCGGTCGCCTCGGCCTGGCCGCCCATCACGACGTACTGCGGCTCCTCCACGATGGAACCGTCGTAGGTCAGCCGGTACAGGGTGTCCTGCTCCGGGTCGCGGCCCACCTCGGCGACGCAGATCTCCACCTCCAGCGGCTTGATCTGCTCGCTGAACACCGAGCCGAGGGTCTGCGCGTACACGTTGGCCAGGGAACGGCCCGTCACGTCGCGCGGGTCGTTCTGGTAGCCGCGGATGTCGGCGAACCGGATGCCCGCCTGCCGCAGGTTCTCGAACTCGCTGTAGCGGCCGACCGCGGCGAACCCGATGCGGTCGTAGATCTCCGACACCTTGTGCAGGGTCGCTGAAGGGTTTTCCGCCACGAACAGCACGCCATCCGCGTAGCGCAGCACGACGACGCTGCGGCCACGCGCGATGCCCTTCCTGGCGTACTCCGAGCGGTCCCGGAGGATCTGCTCGGGTGAGGCGTACAACGGCATCGTCACTTGTGCGACTCCTGGTGTCGGCGGGTGGGGAGAGTCAGCCCGCGGGGCTGGACCGGCGGGACTCGACCACGGCTTCGGCGATCGCGGCGGTCTGCGCCTCGGGCAGGTGCACCGCGCCGGCGGCGGCCGTGATCGTGACCACGGTGGGGTAGATCTTCCGGACGATGTCCGGCCCGCCGGTGCCCGTGTCGTCGTCCGCCGCGTCGTAGAGCGACTCGATCGCCGCCCGCACGGCCGCGTCGGCGTCCGCGTCCGGGTTGTAGAGCTTCTTGAGCGCCGACTTCGCGAACAGCGAGCCCGAGCCCACGGCCTGGTAGCCGAGCGACTCCTCGTACCGGCCGCCGGTCACGTCGTAGGACACGATCCGCCCGGCGCGGTCCGGGTCGGCCGCCTCGGTGTCGAAGCCCGCGAACAGCGGGACCACGGCGAGACCGGCGAGCGCGGCGTCCAGGTTGCCCTTGATCATCGCGGACAGCCGGTTGGCCTTGCCGTCCAGGGACAGCGAGACGCCCTCGATCTTCTCGTAGTGCCGCAGCTCGACCGCGAACAGCCGGACGATCTCGATCGCGATGCCCGCGGTGCCCGCGATGCCCACCGCCGAGTAGTCGTCGGTGACGAAGACCTTCTTCATGTCGCGCTGGGCGATGGTGCTGCCCATGGTGGCCCGCCGGTCGCCCGCGAGCACCACGCCGCCCTTGTAGGTCAGCGCCACGACGGTCGTGCCGTGCGGTGCCTGCACCGCGGCGCCTTCCGGGTAGCGCTGCGCGGACGGCAGCAGCTCGGGGGCCTGGGCGCGGAGGAAATCGGTGAACGACGACGACCCCGGCCGCAGGTAGGCCGGGGGCAGCGACGCGGCCGGGAAGTGCCCGGTCGAGCTGTAGTCCATAGGTGCGTTTTTCTCCCTACTCCAGCAGGAGGCTGCTACTCGCCGCCCTTTTGCACGTACGCGCGGACGAAGTCCTCGGCGTTCTCCTCCAGGACGTCGTCGATCTCGTCGAGGATCGCGTCCACGTCCTCGCCGAGCTTCTCCCGACGTTCCTGACCGGCGGCGGCCGCGCCGTCGCCTTCGTCGTCGCCGTCACCGCCGCCTTGCCGCTGGACCTGTTCCTGGGACATGTCGACCTCCCCGCTTATCCGGTCCTCGTGTCCAACACTACCCACCGGGCACGACATTTTGCGCCTGCCACTCGCGTGGCGTTGATCAGCCGCGGGTGAGCGCCTCGACCAGTTGCTCCGCCGTGTCCGAGGCCTCCAGCAGCGCGCCGACGTGCGCCTTCGTGCCGCGCAGGGGCTCCAGGGTGGGGATCCGGACCAGCGATTCGCGGCCCAGGTCGAAGATCACCGAGTCCCACGAGGCGGCGGCCACCGAGGTCGGGTAGCGCTCCAGGCACCGGCCCCGGAAGTAGGCCCGGGTGTCCTCCGGCGGCGCGAGGATGGCGGCGCGCACCTCCTCCTCGCTGACCAGGCGCTTCATCGAGCCCCGGGCGACCAGCCGGTTGTACAGGCCCTTGTCCAGCCGCACGTCGGAGTACTGGAGGTCGACCAGGTGCAGCCGGGGCGAGCCCCAGGCCAGGCCGTCGCGGGCGCGGTAGCCCTCCAGCAGGCGCAGCTTGGCGGGCCAGTCGAGCCGGTCGGCGCACTCCTGCGGGTCGCGGGCGAGCGCGTCGAGGATCTCGCCCCAGACCCGCAGCACGTCGCGGTCGCCGTAGCCCTCCTGCTCCACGAACTGGGCGGCGCGCTCGTGGTAGGCGTACTGGATGTCCAGGCCGGTGAACTTGCGGCCGCCGGTCAGCTCGACCTTGGTCTTGAGGGTCGGGTCGTGGCTGATCTGGTGCACCGCGCGGACCGGGTCGAGCAGCCGCAGGTCGTCGAACCGGCGGCCGGCCTCGATCATGTCCAGCACCAGCGAGGAGGTGCCGACCTTGAGGTAGGTGGAGTACTCGGCCAGGTTCGCGTCGCCGATGATGACGTGCAGCCGGCGGTACTTGTCGGCGTCGGCGTGCGGCTCGTCGCGGGTGTTGATGATGCCGCGCTTGAGCGTGGTCTCCAGGCCGACCTCGACCTCGATGTAGTCCGAGCGCTGGGAGAGCTGGAAGCCCGCCTCCTCGCCGGACGGGCCGAGGCCGACCCGGCCGGAGCCCACCACGACCTGGCGGGACACGAAGAACGGCGTCAGCCCCGCGATCACCGCGGTGAACGGGGTGCTGCGCTGCATCAGGTAGTTCTCGTGGGTGCCGTAGCTGGCGCCCTTGCCGTCGACGTTGTTCTTGTAGAGCTGGAGCCGGGGCTGGCCGGGGACGGTGGCGGCGCGCATGGCCGCCTCCTCCATCACCCGCTCCCCCGCCTTGTCCCAGATCACCGCGTCGCGCGCGTTGGTGACCTCGGGCGCGGAGTACTCCGGGTGCGCGTGGTCGACGTAGAGCCGCGCGCCGTTGGTCAGGATGACGTTGGCCGCGCCCAGGTCCTCCACGTCGCCGTCGCCGGGGTGGCCGCCGGGCGCGCCGAGGTCGAAACCGCGCGCGTCGCGCAGCGGCGATTCGACCTCGTAGTCCCAGCGGGCGCGCCGGGACCGGGGTATGTCGGCGGCCGCCGCGTAGGCGAGCACCACCTGTGTGGAGGTGAGCACCGGGTTGGCCGTCGCGTCACCCGGCACCGCGATGCCGTACTCGACTTCGGTTCCCATGATCCGCCGCATAGCTGGCAGCCTACGGCGTGGGGCCGACATTTCGCGGGGGCCCGGGTCACGTTTCACCCCGCGGCCAGTCCCGCGGCGGGTCGGATCCGGGACGCGCCGCGCGCCGGCCCGAAGGCCGCGAGCACCGCCAGGACGACCACGCCGACCCCGCCGACCAGCAGCGGCACCAGGGCCGCGCCGGGCAGCGCGTAGACCCCGAAGGCCAGCAGCGTGAGTTCGGCGTAGAGCAGCCCGAACAACCCCCCGCCGAGCACGCCCACCAGCGACAACAGCACCGCTTCGGCGATCACCCCGCCTTGCAGGCCGCCCTTCGTCACGCCCAGCGCGCGGCGCAGCGCCATCTCCTTGCGGCGTTCCTGCACGGAGATGGTCAGGGCGGTGCCGATCCCGGTCACGGCGACCGCGACGGACAGCCCCAGCAGCACCATCAGCATCGTGATCCCCAGGTCGAGGTACCGCTGGTTCTCCGCGTTCGTGTCCACCTTCGTCCGCACCAGCACGGTCGGTGAGGACGCCAGCGAGGCGCGCACGGCGTTCTGGAACACCGCCGGGTCCGCGCCGGGCTTGAACGCGACCAGGACCTTGGACGCGGGCGCGAGGTCCGGGTCGGGCAGCAGGACGTCGGTGTTGTCGACCAGCGAGTCGGGCAGGGTGCCGACGTAGGTGGCCGTGCGGGACCCGCCGGGCAGCCCTTCCAGCGTCACCGGTCGGCCGACCACCGCGTCCAGGTTGCGCGCGGTGTACTCGTCGAGCAGCACGGTTCCCGCGCCGAAGTCGGGCCGGGGCGCGTTCTGGGCGCTCAGCCACGTGCGCATCGCCTCGGCGTCCACGCCGGCGACCCGGGTGGGGTACCGCTCGCCGAAGCTGTCGAGCTGGGTGCCCTTCGTGGTGTGCAGGACGACGCTGCCCGCGACCTCGTCGCGCCGGACGGCGGCGGAGGCGTTGCCGTCCAGCGGGCGCCCGCCGGCGTCGGAGATCACCGCGTCGGGCTGGGGCCGGTTGCCGAACTCGTCCTCCAGCTTCTGCGCCGAGCCGGCGGTGACCGCGAAGAAGGTGACCATGGCGGCGGCCAGCAGCAGCGGCATGGCGACCGACGCGGAGCGCTGCGGCACCCGCCGCACCTCGGCGGCGGCGAGCTTCCACTGCGCGCCGCCGAACCGGCTCGCGACCGAGCCGAAGACCCGGCCGAGCGCGGGCACCACGACCGGCCCGAGCACGCCGAACAGGCCCGCGACGGCGGCGATGCCGGAGAACAGGATCAGGAAGATGGCCGCGACGGACCCCTTGGCGAGCACGCCGAGCACCGCCAGCAGCGCGGCCGAGCCGACCAGGACGATCCCGAGCACCCGGCGGCGGCGGAGCACCGAGCGGTCCGGCGTCGCGCCCTCGGAGGTGCGCAGCGCGGCCAGCGGCGAGACGCGCGTGGCGGCCAGCGACGGTCGGACCGCGGCGAACGCGCTGAGCAGGGCGGCGATCGCGGCGCCGAGCAGGAGCTGCCCGCCCGAGGGCAGCAGCGGCGGGTCCAGCTGGACCGCGCCGAGCATCGTGGACAGCCCGATGGTGTCGAACAGCCGGGCCAGCAGCCACCCGACCGAGCCGCCGAGCAACGCGCCGACGGCGCCCGCCACGGCACCGGTCAGCAGGGCTTCGAGCAGGTTCGCCCAGACCAGCGGGCCTCGGTGCGCGCCGAGGCAGCGCATCAGCGCGGTGTGCTTCTGGCGCTGCGCGTACACCGCGCGGAACGTCGCCCCCGCGACGAACACCGAGGTCGCCAGCGCGAGGATGCTGAACGGCAGCAGCACGACGGCGAGTTCGTCGGACGCCGGTTCGGCCTTGACCGCGGCCGCCGGGTCGACGCGCAGCGACGCGCCGGCCGCCTGCGCGACGCCCGCCGCGTCCCCGCCGAGCACGTGCAGCGACAGGTAGTCCGGCTGCCCGCCGAGCTTGGCGGCCAGCCCCTCCCCCACGACGAGCGAGGGCTGCTCGCCCTGCGCGCCGCGCTTGGTGATGCCCCGGACCACGACGTCGAGCGGCTTGCCGGCCGCGTCGGCGACCCGGACGGAGGCGCCGGGGTGCAGGTTGTGCAGGTAGGCGGTCACCCGGTCGATGGCGATCTCGCCGTCGCGGGCGGGCGAGCGGCCCTCCAGGATCGGCACTCGGCGCAACCCGTCGCGGTCCGGCTCGATGTCGGCGACCGCGCGCCGGCGCGGGTCGGCGCGGCCGTCGGTGAGCAGCAGGTCGACCCCGGTCTGCTTGACCGCGACGACCTCGCGCACGCCGGGTGCGGCGGCCACCCGGTCGGCGGTCGCCTGGTCGATGACCACGTCGGCACGGGGCACCGTGCGCACCACGAGGTCCACATCGGACGGGATGACCGAACCGCCGTCGTTGGTCGCCTTGACCATGGCGTCGCTGAGCATCAGGGCGGCCAGCAGGCAGGCGACGCCGACGACCAGGGCGACTCCGGGCAGCACGGCCCGGCCGGGCCGGTTGCGGAACTCGGCCACCGCGAGCCGCAGGGATGTGGGCACAACTCCTCCTCGTGACGCGAACGAGAAGAAGGTATGAACACAAGCAGTGGGCGGGCGTCGGCCCGGAGTATCACTGGTGGATACGACCTGGGGAGGATCTTTGGAGCACGTACTGGTGGTGGATCCCGACGGCACGCCGGTGGGCTCCGCGCCCCGGGCGAGGATGCGCGCGGAGGGCCTGTGGCACGCGTGCGCGGTGATCGTCGTGCGGTCGCTCGACGGCGAACGGTTGTTCGTGCACCGCCGCACGGACACCAAGGACGTCTACCCCGGCCTGTACGACCCGACGTGCGGCGGGGTCGTCGCGGCGGGCGAGACGCCGGACGAGTGCGCGGTGCGTGAACTGGCCGAGGAGCTGGGCGTGTCCGAGCCGCTCGAATTCCTCTTCAAAACGCCCTTCGTCGACGGAACTATCCGCTACGTCGCCCACGTTTACCAGGTGCGCTGCGACGGTCCGTTCACCCTGCAACCGGAAGAGGTCGCGTGGGGCGGGTGGATGGCCGTGGCCGAAGTCCGGGCGAAGGCGGCGGACCTCGACTGGCCGGTGGTGCCGGACGGTCGGGCCCTGATCAAGGAGTGGTTCTCGTGGGCATGATCTTCGCGATGTCGATCCCCGGCCTCGCCGTGCTGTTGTTCGCCCTGGCCACCGGCGAGAAGCTGATGCAGTGGGTGCGCCGCCGCCGGGGTGAGCACACGGTCGTGGGCCAGGCGGGCCTGGACGAGTTCACGCTCATGCTCTACGGCACCAAGCTCGCCGAGATGGACCAGCGGCGCACCGAGATGATGCTGCGCGACGAGGAGGAGGACGGCGCGCCCCCGAGCGACCGCGCGATCGACCTCGACTCGGGTTCGGTGCGGCTCACGCCCAAGGCAGCGAAGCCCGAGTAGCCCAGTAGTCGGCCGGGTTCTCGGCCAGGTCGAACTCGTCGGGGTCGAGGTCGACCTCGCGCGCCTTGAGGTTGGCGTGCAGCTGGTCGACGCCCGCCGCGCCGGAGAGCACGACGTCCGCCCAGGGCTGGGCGCGCACGGCGGCGAGCGCGATCGCGTCCGGGCCGACGTCGTGCTTCTCGGCCAGCTCCCGGACCCGCGCGGGCGGGTCGACGGCGAGCCGGCCGTTGGCCAGGCCCTCCTTGACGAACACCTCGGCGCCGGTCTCGTGCGCCCACGCCAGCGCGGCCCCGGCGGAGGTCTCCAGCACGTTCCAGGTGGACTGGACGGCCTCGAACAGCCGCCGGCCCTCCATCTCCAGGTCCAGGGCGCGGCGCACGGTGTCCGCCTGGCGCGGTCCGGACGTGGAGAAGCCCAGGCGGACGCCGGAGTCCCGCAGCGCGCCGAGCGCCGCCAGCAGCTCCAGGTCGCCGAACAGCGGGCTGTCGTCGGTCAGCGAGTGCACTTTGTACAGCTCGACGTGGTGGCCGAGCAGCGCCTCGGTCTCACCCCACTGGCGGGTGAAGCGGGCCAGGGAGTGCTCCTTGACCTCGTGCACCTCGGCGTCGGGCCGCCAGTCCGCGACGTACTCGTAGCCCCACTTGCTGGAGACCCGGACGTCGCGGTGGCCGCGCGCGTCCAGCCACTGGGCCAGGAACTCCTCGGCCCGGCCGTAGGAGCGGGCCGCGTCCACCCGCCGCACGCCCGCCGCGTAGGCCGCGTCGAGCACCGCGTGGCACGCGGCGCGCATCGCGTCGACGTCGCGGTGGGCGGGTAGTGCGCCCTCCCGGCCCAGGTTGATGTAGGCGGGACGACCGAGCGCGGCGAGACCAAGGGCGATGTCGGGCACGTGTATACGGTAACCCGCAGCCACGCCGGGCCGCGGGTCACCGTGATCCATTCGGGGTGTCAGCTCGTCGGGAAGTCGTCCGCGGTGCGGATGCGGTCGCGGACCCACACGCCGGCGGGCTTGAGCTTGCCCGTGCCGCTGAACGAGGAGCCGGCGCAGGTGCCGGGCTTGAACACCGCGCCGGAGCGCTCGTCGTCGGAGAAGTTCCAGTTGACCCAGCTGATCTTCTTCGAGTTCATCAGGTCGACGTACTTCTGCGACTGGGTGAAGTTGTTCGAGCCGTCGCCGGACGCCTTCTGGGTGCCGAACTCGGTGACGAACACCGGCACCTGGTCGGAGACCTTCGACAGCACGTTGAGGTAGTCGCTGCCGTGCTCACCGGCGTAGAAGTGGAACGTGTACATGACGTTCTGCGCGGACAGCTTGTTCTTGACCACGTCCTGCGGGTCCTTGCCGTCGGAGTGCCCGAAGGTGGACCAGCCGTTCGTGCCGACCAGCACCAGGCTGTCGGAGTCCTCGGCGCGGATCACCGGGATGATCTGCTCCGCGTAGGACTTGACCTTCGCCCACGACACGTTGTTGGGCTCGTTGGCGATGTCGTAGATGATGTTGGTCTTGTCCTTGTGGCGCTGGGCGATCTCCTTGAAGAACGTCTTGGCGCGCGAGGTGTTGTAGTTCGGGTCGCCCGGGTCGAGCTGGTGCCAGTCGACCAGTGCGTACATGCCGCGCTTGGTGGCCTCTTCGATGTACCCGTGCACCATGTCGGTGAACTTGCGCGGGTTGGTCTCGTAGCCGTCTTCCTGGATGTACATGGAGATGCGGAGTACGTCGGCCTTCCAGTCGTCGGCCAGCGCGTCGAGCGAAGCGGTCTTGAGGCACTGGGAGTACCACTGGATGCCGTGGGTGCTCATGCCGCGGAGCTGGATCGGCTTGCCGTACTTGTTGCACAGCTTGACGCCACACACCTTGAGCTGACCGTTGACCGCGGCGGGCGAGCCCGCGGGCAGGGCGGCGGACGTCGGTGCGGGAGCGGCCTGGGCCGCGCCCACGAGAACGCCGGGCAGGACGAGCGTGGCCGCCAGGGCCAGTGCGATCCGGAGCCGTGCCATGCGGCTCTCTCCTCTCGGTCTGGGCGGCGGTGACTGAGCGGAATTAGTCAGGAAAGTTTCCTTACTATGAAATCGGACTGTAGTGACCACGCTCCGCGTCCGTCAAGACGCTCAGGCGTCCCGGCGCAGCAGCGCCACCAGTCCCCCGCCCAGCGCCGCCACCAGGTACGCCACCATCACCAGCGCCGCTCCCCACGGCGTGAGCGGCGCGTCCCCGACGTCGCCGGCGAGCGACGAGGGCAGGAGCGGGAGCATCACCGCGCCCACCCGTTCGTCCCACGGCGCGGGCAGCAACAGGGTCATCGCCGGCAGCACGAACAGCAGGCCGCACAACGTGACCAGGGTGCCCGCCGTGGACCGCAGCAGGAAGCCGAGCCCCAACCCGAGCAGGCCGAGCAGGGTCAGCGAGGCGGTGTTCGCCAGCAGCACCGGCCACGCGTCGGCGAACGAGTCGTAGGCCGAGATCGGTTTGGGCCGGTCGCCGGTGATCGCCTCGCCGGCCAGGTACGCCGAGAGCGTCACCACCGCGCCCACGACCGTCGACACCCCTCCGACGACGACGGTCTTGGCCAGCAGCAACGACTTGCGCTCGGGAACGGACACCAGCGCGGTGCGGATCATGCCGCTGCCGTACTCCGAGGTGACCGCCAGCGCGCCCAGCACGCCGAGCACGAACTGGCCGAAGGACACCACGACCAGGCCCGGGTCGGCGGACCCGAAGTGGGCCTGCACCTCCGGCGGCTGGGTGTCGTAGTCGGCGGTCATCAGGTAGGCCACCAACGCCCCGGCGGCCAGCGTCGACACCAGCGAGAGCAGCAGGTACAGCGTGGAGCGGACGGTCCGGAGCTTGAGGAACTCGGCGGCGAGGGCGTCGGTCACCGGGCCACCGCCTCGGTGCGGTACTCGACGCTGTCGTCGGTCAGTCGCAGGTAGGCGTCCTCAAGGGACGCCGTGCGCGGGGTCAGTTCGTGCACCGGGATGTGCTGCCGCACGGCCAGTTCGCCGATGTCGTACGCGGTGAGCCCCTGCACGGCCAGGGCGTCCGGCTCGGGGCGGACCGTCGCGCCCGCCCGGCGCAGGACCTCGGCCAGTTCGGCGCGGGCGGACGTGCGGACGAGGACGTCCTTGTCGAACCGGTCGGCCAGTTCCCGCACGGACGCCTCCAGGATCAGCCGGCCCCGGCCGATCACCACCACGCGGTCGGCGGTCAGCGCCATCTCGCTCATCAGGTGGCTGGAGACCAGCACCGTCCGACCTTCGGCGGCCAGGCCGCGCATGAGGTGCCGGATCCAGCGGATGCCCTCCGGGTCCAGGCCGTTGACCGGCTCGTCGAACAGCAGCACGCCCGGGTCGCCCAGCAGCGCGGCGGCCACGCCCAGGCGCTGCTTCATGCCCAGCGACAGGGTCGCGACCCGGCGGTCGGCCACGCCCGCGAGTCCGACCTGTTCGAGCGTGTGCACCACCCGGGACCGGCCGATGCCGTTGCTGCGCGCCAGGACGCGGAGGTGGTTGTAGGCGCTGCGGCCACCGTGTACCGCACCGGCGTCCAAGAGCGCGCCCACGTGACGCATGGGGTGCTTGATGTCGGCGTAGTCGCGGCCGTTGACCAGTGCCTGGCCTGAAGTGGGGCGGTCGAGGCCGAGGATCGCCCGCATGGTGGTGGACTTGCCCGCGCCGTTGGGCCCCAGGAAGCCCGCCACGTAGCCGGGCCGGACCTCGAAGCTCAGCCCGTCGACCGCTCGGGCGCTGCCGTAGCGCTTGGTGAGTTCGCGTACTTCGATCACGCCGACGAGACTCGTCCCCCCGCGAGCCCGGCGGATCGGACGGCGGTCTTCGGTCGAGGTCGGACCACGGTCCGATGTGCCGGCCGGTCGGGGCGGTTAGGTTCGGCGGGTGAGATCCCGCTTCGTCCGCTGGCTGCCCACGGCGTACCTGTTCACGCTCGACGTGGTCGCGGGTGTCGCGGTGACGGCGGTGTACGTCGAGTTCGCCGACCAGCGGGCGGCGAGCGTGCCGCAGTGGCTCGGCTACTCGTTGGCGCTGCTGATCGGGCTGCCGCTCGCCATCCGGCGCAAGTGGCCGGTGGCGGTGTTCGGTGTCGTGGTGGTCGCGCAAGGTGTCGCCACCGCGCTGAACATCACGCTGGAGCCGTTCGTGCCCACGTCGTTCGCGATGTACATGGTCGCGGCGTCGGTGCACCGCGAGCGCGCGGTGGGTGCGCTGGCCTGCGCCCTGGGGTCCGCGGTGGTGTCGATCTTCATCGGCGAGCCGTGGCCGGACAACATCGGCCTGGCCGCCTTCGTGGTGGTGTTGGCGAGCGGGGCGTGGGCCTTGGGGCGCTCCACACAGGTCCGCCGGGACTACGCGGAGCGCGCGGCGGCCGAGCGGGCGGCCCGCGCGGTGGTGGACGAGCGGATGCGGATCGCCCGCGAACTGCACGACGTGGTGGCGCACAGCCTCTCGCTGATCGCGGTGAAGGCCGGGATCGCCAACCACGTGGCCGCCGAGCAGCCCGAGCAGGCCCGCGAGGCGTTGGGGGTCATCGAGGCGGTCGGCCGCGGCACGCTGGTGGAGATGCGGCGGCTGCTGGGCGTGCTGCGGGCCGACACCGAGCCCGAACTGGGGCCCATGCCCGGCCTCGCGGACCTGCCCGGCCTGGTGGAGCGGGCGTCGCTGGCCGGGGTCCCGGTCGAGCTGTCGGTGACCGCCGAGGCGGTGCCGGAGGCGGTCGGGCTGACCGTGTTCCGGATCGTGCAGGAGTCGGTGACGAACGTGGTCAAGCACGCCGCCCCCGCCCGGTGCTCGGTGGTGGTGGACGTCGGGAACGCGGTCGTGCGGATCTCGGTGACCGACGACGGGCCGGGTGAGCGGGTCCTGGGGTCCGGCGGCGGCGGGCACGGGTTGATCGGGATGCGGGAGCGGGTGGCGGTGTACGGGGGGACGTTCTCGGCCGGGCCGTCGGCCGGCGGCGGGTTCCGGGTGTCGGCGGAGGTGCCGTTCGCATGATCGACGTGGTGGTGGTCGACGACCAGGCGCTGCTGCGCGGCAGCTTCCGGGTGCTGGTGGACTCCGCCCCGGACCTGCGGGTGGTCGGCGAGGCGGGCGACGGGGCGCGGGCGGTGTCCGTCGTGCGGGCCACCTCCCCGCAGGTGGTGCTGATGGACGTGCGGATGCCCGGCGTGGACGGGATCGCCGCCACCCGGGAGATCTCCGCGTTCTCCTCCGCCCGGGTGCTCATCCTGACCACGTTCGACCTGGACGAGTACGTCTACGCGGCGCTGCGGGCGGGGGCCGGCGGGTTCCTGCTCAAGGACACGCCGCCCGCCGAGCTGCTGACCGCGATCCGGGTGGTCGCCGAGGGGGACGGGCTGCTGTCGCCCTCGGTCACCCGGCGGCTGATCGCCGAGTTCGCCCGGCGGCCCGAACGGCGGGTCGTCCGGCTGGCCGGCGTCACCGAGCGCGAGCGGGAGGTCCTCGCGCTGATCGCCCGGGGCCTGTCCAACACCGAGATCACCCGTGAGCTGCACCTGTCGGTGGGCACGGTCAAGACCCACATCGGGCGGTTGCTGCACAAGCTCCAGGCCCGGGACCGGGCCCAGCTGGTGATCGCGGCCTACGAGTCCGGGCTGGTCGCGCCCGCCGGCTGACCTCGCGCGGGAGCCCGCCCGGCGAGGTCGCCGGACGGGCTCCGCGGTCGTCGGCTACAGGTACTGGCCGGTGTTGGTGGCGGTGTCGATGGCGCGGCCGGACTCCTGGTTCTTGCCGGTCACGAGGGTGCGGATGTACACGATCCGCTCGCCCTTCTTGCCGGAGATCCTGGCCCAGTCGTCCGGGTTGGTCGTGTTCGGCAGGTCCTCGTTCTCCGCGAACTCGTCCACGATCGCGTCGAGCAGGTGCCGCACCGACAAGCCCGGCTGCTTGGTGTCCAGCAGGCTCTTGATGGCCGCCTTCTTGGCCCGGTCGACGATGTTCTGGATCATCGCGCCCGAGTTGAAGTCCCGGAAGTACAGGACCTCCTTGTCACCGTTGGCGTAGGTGACCTCCAGGAACCGGTTCTCCTCCGACTCCTCGTACATCCGCTCGACGGTGTGCTGCACCATGCCGTCGATGCACGCCGACGGGTCGCCGCCGAACTCCGCGAGGTCGTCGGCGTGGATCGGCAGGTCGGGCGTCAGGTACTTGTTGAAGATGTCCTTCGCGCCCTCGGCGTCGGGACGCTCGATCTTGATCTTCACGTCCAGTCGGCCCGGACGCAGGATCGCCGGGTCGATCATGTCCTCGCGGTTGGACGCGCCGATCACGATCACGTTCTCCAGGCCCTCGACGCCGTCGATCTCGCTGAGGAGCTGGGGCACGATCGTCGTCTCGACGTCGGAGGACACGCCGCTGCCGCGGGTGCGGAAGATCGAGTCCATCTCGTCGAAGAACACGATCACCGGGGTGCCCTCGGACGCCTTCTCCCGCGCGCGCTGGAAGATGAGGCGGATGTGCCGTTCGGTCTCGCCCACGAACTTGTTGAGCAGTTCGGGGCCCTTGATGTTGAGGAAGAAGCTCTTCGCCTCGCGGTGGTCCTCGCCGCGCGCGGCGGCGACCTGCTTGGCCAGGGAGTTCGCCACGGCCTTGGCGATGAGCGTCTTGCCGCAGCCGGGAGGGCCGTAGAGCAGCACGCCCTTGGGCGGGCGCAGCTTGTACTCGCGGAACAGGTCGGCGTGCAGGAAGGGCAGCTCCACGGCGTCGCGGATCTGCTCGATCTGCCGGAACAGGCCGCCGATGTCCTCGTACTTGACGTCCGGGACCTCCTCCAGCACGAGGTCCTCGACCTCGGCCTTCGGCACGCGCTCGTAGGCGAAGCCCGCCTTCGAGTCGACCAGCAGCGAGTCGCCCGACTTGAGCGGGGCGTCCATCAGCGGCTGCGCGAGCCACACGACGCGCTCCTCGTCGGCGTGCCCGACGACCAGGGCCCGGCCGATGGACGCGTCCGCGTCCGACTCCAGGACCTCGCGCAGCGTGCAGACCTCGCCGGTCCGCTCGAAGTCGCCGCCCTCGACCACGGTCAACGCCTCGTTCAGGCGCACCGACTGGCCGAGCACGAGCGACGCCGACTCGACGGCCGGCGACACCGAGACACGCATCCGGCGGCCGGAGGTGAACACGTCCACCGTGCCGTCCTCGAACCGCGCCAGGAACACGCCGTACCCGCTGGGAGGCTGGGCCAGGCGGTCCACTTCCTCGCGCAGCGCGAGGAGTTGGCTCCGTGCTTCTCGAAGGGTGTCGATGAGCTTCGTGTTGCGCTCGGTGAGTTGGCTGACGCGTTCCGTCGCCTCCGCCAGCCTTTGCTCCAGCAGGCGGACGTGTCGTGGGGATTCCGTCAGCTTTCGGCGCAACAACGCGATCTCGTCCTCCAGGAACCTGATCTGCGCCGTCAGCTCACCAGAGTTGTTGCCCTTGTTCAGCTCGCCGCCCTCATCGGGCCGGCTGCCGGGATGACCGTGCTGCATGTCGGCACCCTCCTCCCGTGTTCGTACGACAACGGTACCGGCGATCACCGACAAAAGCGGCTACCCCGGCCGGTCGGAGGGGTCGGGTGATCGCGAATTCCGCCCGCTCGGCCGGATGAACTGCTCCATCCCGGTGCCTGGCGGAACCACCGACCGGCTACCGTGCGTCCAAGTACGAGTACCACTGTGCGTTCCGGGCAGTCTCCACTGCCACCAGCGGAAAGTTCTAGGAGAACGTGATGTCCGTCCCGCCGCAGCAGCCGGGCCCCTACGGTCAGCAGCCGGGCCAATTTGGCCAACAACCAGGCCAATCCGGTCCGCAGCCGGGGTACGGCCAGCAGCCCGGCGGGTACCCCCCGCCGCCCCAGGGCTTCCCACAGGGTGGGCAGCCGCAGCCCGGCTACGGCCCTCCCCCGGGCGGTTTCCCGCCGCCCGGCCAGCCGGGCCAACCGGGCCCCGGCCAGCCGCCCTACGGCCCACCCGGCCAGTTCGGGCAGCCCGGGTACGGCCAACCGGGTGGTTTCGGCGCCCCGTACGGCCCGCCCCGCAAGAAGAGCCCCCTGCCCTGGATCCTGGCGGGTGGCGGCGTCCTGGTGATCGGTGTCGTGGCGGTCCTGCTGTTCACGCTGGGCGGCGGCTCCAACGGCTCGCCCAAGGACGCGGCGAACAGCTTCGCGGCGGCCATGTCGAGCAAGGACTACGACAAGCTGCGCTCGCTGACCTGTGCCGACGACCAGAAGGAGATCGACGACCTGAAGAAGGCGTTCGATCCCGACGAGATCAACAAGCAGATCGAGAAGAGCCTCGGCAGCCTGCCGCCGGAGCTCCAGGACAAGATGAAGGCGATGCAGGAGGCGGCGAAGAACATCAAGCTCAGCGCCACCGTCAACAACGTCACCGAGCAGGACGACACGCACGCCGAGGCGGAGATCTCCATCAAGCTGGAGGGCGTCCCCGACGAGCTGAAGGAACTGATGAAGGGCGACACGACCAACAAGGTCCCGTTCATCAAGACCGACGCGGGCTGGGTGGCCTGCGAGAAGAAGTAGCTCACCGGCGAAACGGCCCACGCACCCCGGTGCGTGGGCCGTTTCCGCTGTTCAGGGGGTGTTTCAGCCCTTCGAGGGCCGACGCTGCGGGCGAGGTGGCGTGACCCCGTCGGCGAGCCGGCGGGTGGTCAGCAGGAACGCCGTGTGGCCGATCATGCGGTGCTCCGGGCGCACCGCGAGGCCGACGACGTGCCACGGGCGCACGAGCGTCTCCCACGCGTGGGGCTCGGTCCAGTGCTGCTGCTCGCGGATGGCCTCGGTCACCTTCGACAGCTGCGTGGTGGTCGCCACGTACACGACCAGCACGCCGCCGGGGATGAGGCTGCGGGCGACGGTCGGCAGGACCTCCCACGGGGAGAGCATGTCCAGCACGACCCGGTCGACCTCGCCCTCGTGCTCGGCGAGGTCGCTGACCGTGAGCGACCAGTTACCGGGGCGTTCGCCGAAGAACTGCTCGACGTTGCGGATCGCGTGGTCGGCGTGGTCCTGACGGACCTCGTAAGACGTGACGCTGCCCTTCTCCCCCACCGCGCGCAGCAGCGAGCACGTCAACGCGCCCGACCCGGCACCGGCCTCCAGGACCCGCGCGCCGGGGAACACGTCGCCGTACATCACGATCTGCGCGGCGTCCTTGGGGTAGATCACCTGCGCGCCGCGCGGCATGGACAGCACGTAGTCGGACAGCAGGGGCCGCAACGCCAGGAACGACGTGCCGCCGACGGACGCGACGACCGACCCCTCCGGCTGTCCGATCAGGCTGTCGTGCGACAACGCGCCGCGGTGGGTGTGGTACTCCTTGCCCGGTTCGAGCACGATCGTGTAGTGCCGTCCCTTCGGGTCGGTCAACTGCACCCGGTCTCCGGGCTGGAACGGACCACTGGCGGTGCTCACCGCGGCGAACCTCCTGAACGAACCTGCGTACAACGGCGCACGATGGTCGCAGAAGGCCCGGCGGCCCAGCTCAGCGGCCTCTGTCCGCGCGGAGCCCGGACACCGTCAGCAGGGCGCCGACGACCGTGAAGGCGACCGCGGCGGGTAGTTGCGCCCACGGCGGCAGGTGCATCGCGAGCAACCAGCCCTTGCCCTCCAAACCCAGCGCGATCAGCACCAACGCCACCAGCCCCTGTGGCACCAACAGGATGATCCCGACCACCTCGCGCATCACCGCCCCCTTCCGGCCACCTTCGCGGTCGCCTGCTTGGCCGAGTAGTAGACCGGCCAGCCGACCAGCCAGATCAGACCCACGATCGACATGCCCCGCATCTGCCCCCACAGGACCTCGGTGCGTTCCGGCGTGCTCACGACGAAGGTCAGCAGCAGCACGACGGCACCGGCGACGGCCCACGCGAGCAGGAACTTGAACCACTCGCGCCACTCGTGACGGACCCGCTCGACGCCGTGCTTAGGCGGCTTGACCGGCGGCGGGCCGCCCGCGAACCGGTGGGCGAACCGCTGGTCGGCCCAGCGCAGCATGCTGTGCCCGAACGCGATGCTGACCCCCAGGTAGATGGCCGCCAGCCCGTGCGCCGTCTTCGCCTCACCCCCCGACCGCAGGTCGAGGACGGTCGCCGCCAGCAGGACCACGTCCACCAGCGGCGTGCACACCAACAGCACCGCGCCCAGCTTCGGCATCCGCAGCACGTACCGGGCGATCAGCCCCGCTCCCAGCACCACCCAGAAACCGATCTCACACGCCACGATGACCACTACCAGCAGTTCGCCCACGGGAAGAAGACTGCAGGTGGGGGCACGTGCGGCGCGTCGGCGAGCGGATCGACCGGGCGTCATCACTTCGTAGGACGACCGGTGTCGCGGCGATGTGTTGAGATGCGGGGGTGGATTTCCGCCCGAGGAACCGAGACCTGCTGGTCGCGGTCGGGTTCTTCGCCATCGGGATGCTGATCTACCACCTCAGGCTGGACGTGGTGTTCGCGCGCAACAGCGTGGACACGCCGCTCGGCACCCACCTGGCGATCCTGGCCGTGGCGTGCGCGGGCACCGCGTTCCGCCGGCGGCTGCCCCTGTTCGCGCTGGTCACGGTCGTCGCGGCGGCGGGGCTGGACCTGACCCGGGGCCTCAGCCTGCCGGTGATCATGGTGTTCGTCGACGTGCTGTTCGTGGTGACGCTGGAGGGCCCGCGCAGGCTGCAGCAGGCGCTGATCGGCGTGATCGCGACCGCCACGCTCGGGCTGACGCTGACCGTGGCGGTGCTGCTCGACTGGCGGGAGTCGATCTACGCCGGCTTCCAGGTGTTCTCGCTGATGGGCGTGCCCGTGTGGTGGGCGACCAACATCCGCCAGCACCGGGACAGCGCCCGGCAGGTCGCCCGGATCGCGGAGCTGGACCGGCGGGCTGCGGTGGACGCGGAACGCAACCGGATGGCCCGTGACCTGCACGACGTGGTCGCCGGGCACCTGTCCGCGATCGCGATCCAGTCCGAGGCGGTGCTGTCCATGCCGGCGGACTCGGAGACCGTGCGGACGGTGCTGCGGTCCGTGCGGGAGAACAGCGTGCGGTCGCTGGCGGAGATGCGCACCATGATCGACGTGCTGCGGGCCGACGACCCGGTGGACGAGCCGGTGGCCGTGCCGCTGGCCGACGCCGGGCGGCTGGTCGACTCGGCGCGCGCGGGCGGGCTGGACGTGGACTTCGAGATGGACCGCGTGGAGGACCTGCCGGTCGCCGTCGACGTGGCGGCCTACCGGATCCTCCAGGAGGCTCTCACCAACGCGCTCAAACACGGCACGTCGGCGTCGGTGCGCGTGGAACGCCAGCTAAGGCGTCTCGTGGTGACCGTGCGCAACACGGCGGGCAACGGGACGGAAGGATCGGGGACGGGGTTGGTGAGCATGGCGGAACGCGCGCACGCGGTCCGCGGCACGTTCAGCGCGGGCCGGGACGGCGACCAGTGGCTGGTGCGGGCGGAGTTGCCGCTGTGACGACACCGGTGACGAGGGTGCTGGTGGCCGACGACCACGCGGCGATCCGCGCGGGCCTGGTGATGATCCTGGGCGGCGCGGAGGGCGTCGAGGTGGTGGGCGAGGCGGCCGACGGCGCGGCGGCCGTGCGGATGGCCCGAGAGCTGCAGCCGGACGTGGTGCTGATGGACATCCGGATGCCGGGCGTGGACGGGATCGAGGCGACCCGGCAGCTGGCCGGGGTGTGCGAGGTGCTCGTGCTGACCACGTTCGACCTCGACGAGTACGTGCACGGGGCGTTGCGCGCGGGTGCCGCGGGATTCCTGCTGAAGTCCGTGGAGGCCCCGGCGCTGGTGGAGGCGGTGCGGCAGGTCGCGGCCGGGGACGGGGTGCTCGCGCCGAGCGTGACCAGGCGGCTGATGCGCGAGTTCGCGACGTCCGCGCCGCGCGGCCGGCCGCCGGCGCTGGACGCGCTGACCGACCGCGAGGTGGACGTGCTCAGGTGCCTCGGCGAAGGTCTGTCGAACCAGCAGATCGGGCGGAAGCTGCACATCGGTGAGACGACCGTGAAGACGCACGTGTCGCGGGTGCTGACCAAGCTGGACCTGCGGTCGCGGGTGCAGGCGGCGATCCTCGCCCAGGACGCCGGTCTGCTCAGCGACGGTCCAGGGCGGCTTTGAGGTCTTCGCGCCGCAGCACGCCCGCCGGCCGACCTTCCAGGTCCACCACCAGGTACTCCCAGGCGGCGGTGCCCTGGACGCGTTCGACGACCTCGTCGCCGGTCTCGTTCTCCAGCAGCACGGTCTCCGGCCGGATCGGCACCGCGGCCTGCTCGGCGGGCGCGTGCGGCGAAGTGGACGCCAGCCGCTGCGCCAGGTCCCGGTCGAGCAGGCCGGCGGCGACGCCGTCCGCACGGACCAGCACGACGCCGCGCCCGGCGGAGGCGGTCAGCGCGCCGGACACCGGGCTCTCGGCGGGCAGTTGGAGCACCGGCCGGACCAGTTCGCCCAGGGTGAGCCCCTCCGGCCAGGTCCGCCTGCGCTCGGCGGTCATCTCGCCGCGCGCGCCGGCCACCACGAACCACGCGGTGACCAGGCACACCCCGAACCGGATCCACCGGTCCTCGCTGCCCGCCAGCAGCCCCCAGACCGCCCACACGACCAGCGCCGCGGCCACCGCGCCGCCGCCGATCACGGCCGCCTTGGTGCCGGTCGCGCGCCGCCCGGTGGCCGCCCACACGCCGGCCCGCAGGATCCGGCCGCCGTCCAGCGGCAGGCCCGGCAGCAGGTTGAACACCGCGACGGCGGCGTTGGCGAAGGCGGTCTGGGCGATCAGCAGCCACACCGCGTCGGGCTGCGGGATCGCCGTCGCGCCGAGCGCGAACACCCCGGCCAGCACGATCGACACGATCGGCCCGGCCACCGCGATCAGCCCTTCGTGACCGGGCCGGGTGGGCGCGCGCATCACCTCGGACACGCCGCCGAGCAGGAACAGCCGCAGCCGCCGCACCGGCAGCCCGAGCCGCAGCGCGACCAGGCTGTGCCCGAGTTCGTGGGCCAGCACGGAGAGCCCGAGGAACACCGCGAACGTGGCCGCGAGCAGCACCCCCGCGACCCCGCTCAGGCCGGGTGCGATCCGCCCGACCAGCGGCGCGTAGAGCACCACGATCGCCGCCGAGCCGAGCCACCAGGAGGGCGCGAGCAGCACCGGGATCCCGGCGGCCCGGAACAGCGGCAGCCCACCGTCCCGACCGACCTGCCGCCGCCAGCTCTCCTTGGTCACCACGGCGAAAGAGTAGGCGCTGACGTGTGTTGACGCTGTGACACGCCCGATCACAGGCCGTTCTCAGCGCACTCTCAGCACCCCTTCGGCACGCTCTCGGCCAAGATCCACTTCCGCCGTACCCGCGTGGTTCGCTGAACGCGGGGGACCCGCAGCCCGAGGGCGCCCCCGCACCGCGCTGCCCGAGGATCCCGATCTTGTCGGGGGTCTGCCCTATCGTTCTGGGCATGGCAGTGCCCACGATCACCGAGCGCCCTGTACGCAGGCCCGCCCTGTCGCCCTCCCGTGCGGGCGACTTCAAGCAGTGCCCGCTGCTGTACCGCTTCCGGGCGGTCGACCGGCTGCCCGAGAAGCCGACCAGAGCGCAGGTCCGGGGCACCGTCGTGCACGCCGTCCTGGAAGACCTGTTCGGCCTGCCCGCCGCCGAGCGCCTGCCCGAGCGCGCGCGCGAACTGGTCGAGCCCGCCTGGGAGCGGGTGCGCGCCGAGCGCCCCGAGTTCGCCGACCTGTTCGCCGGCGAGGAGGCCGCCGACCAGGCCGAGTGGCTGGCGTCCGCAGCCGGCCTGCTGGACGGCTACTTCACCCTGGAGGACCCGCGCCGCTTCGACGCCGACGCCCGCGAGCTGCTGGTCGAGTGGGAGCTGCCCTCCGGCGTGCTGCTGCGCGGCTACGTCGACCGCGTCGACGTGGCGCCGACCGGCGAGATCCGGGTGGTCGACTACAAGACCGGGGCCGCGCCGCGCGAGGTGGGCGAGGCCAAGGCGCTGTTCCAGATGAAGTTCTACGCGCTGGTGCTGTGGCGGCTGCGCGGCGAGGTGCCCCGGCAGCTGCGGCTGATGTACCTGGCCGATCGGCAGGCGCTGGCCTACACCCCGGACGAGGCCGAGCTGACCAGGTTCGAGCGGACCCTGCAGGCCATCTGGGACGCGATCCTGCGCGCGGCGAAGTCCGGCGACTTCCGGCCGAACCCGGGCAGGCTGTGCGACTACTGCGACCACAAGGCGCTGTGCCCGGCGTTCGACGGCACACCCCCGCCCTACCCGGGCTGGCCGGAACCGGACGCGGGCCAGGAGACGGCACTGGACAGGGCGGACTGATGGCGGCGTTCTACGAGCGGCTCGACGAGCACCGGTTCACCTCGACCGACCACACCGCCGGGCCGTGGAGCGGCGAGCACCAGCACTTGGGCCCGCCGTCCGCGCTGCTGGTGCGTGCGCTGGAGCGGACCGCGCCCCGGCCGGGGGCGGTGCTGTCCCGCGTGACGTTCGAGGTGCTCGGCCCGGTCCCGGTGGCCGAGCTGGAGGTGACCGCGGAGCTGGAGCGCCCCGGCCGTTCGGTGGAGCTGCTGTCCGCGGCGCTGTCGCACGACGGGCGTCCGGTGCTGCGTGCGCGGGCGTGGCGGATCGTCGCCGGGGACACCTCGGCGGTGGCCTCCGGCGAGGGTGAGCCGCTGGTCCAGCCGCAGGGGTGCGTGCCGATGGTGATCCCGGAGGACTGGCGGTGCGGCTACCTGGCCGCGATGGAGTGGCGCTCGGTGTCCGGCGGCGTGTTCACCCCCGGCGACGCGGTGGTGTGGGCGCGGCCCCGGGTCGCGGTCGTAGCCGGCGAGGAGCCCACCGCGCTGCAACGCCTGTTCACCGTCGCCGACTCGGCCAGCGGTGTGTCCAGCAGGCTGGACATCTCGAAGTGGTACGCGATCAACACCGACCTGACGGTGCACCTGCACCGCGAGCCGGTCGGCGAGTGGTTCGCGCTGGACGCGGAGACGGTGGTGGGCCCGACGGGCGTCGGCGTGGCGGACAGCGTCCTGCACGACGAGCGGGGCCCGGTGGGGCGGACGGCCCAGTCGCTCTACGTCCGGGAGCGGTGAGCTACTGGAGCAGGACCGCGACGACCGACAGCGTCACCATCGACAGCGCCGTGGACAGCAGCACGGCGTCACGGGGCAGTCGTGCGTCCGGCCGGTACTCGCGCGCCAGCACGTAGACGTTCTGCGCGGTCGGCAGCGCCGCGCAGACCACGGCCGCGAGCCGCAGCGGCCCGTCGACACCCAGCGCCAGGCACGCGAGGAACGTCACCAGCGGGTGCAGCAGGAGCTTCAACGCCACGGCTGCGCTCACCTGCGCGCGGCCGTCCCGGTCGGGCACGCGCATCGCGTTGAGCGACATCCCGAGCACCACCAGCGCGGTCGGCACACCGGCCGCACCGAGCGCCTTCAACGGCTCCAGCACCAGCGCGGGCAGCCGCCACCCCATCGCGGCGACCACCACGCCGAGCAGCGCCCCCAGGATGACCGGGTTGCGCACCGGCAGGCTCGCCAGCGTCCGCACCGTCCCGCCGCGCCTCCCGGAGCCGACCTCGACCGCCGCGAGCACGATCGGCATCACGATCACCGGCTGGAACAGCAGCACGGCCACCATGAACGACGAGTCGCCCAGCACGCCGACCGCGATCGGGATGCCGAGGTTGCCGGAGTTCACGTACGCACCCGCCATCGCGCCCAGCGCCTGGTCGGGCAGCGGGAGGTCGAACACCTTCCGGAACAGCACCAGACCGATCGTGCCCACCACGAACGTGCTGACCACGAACGCCGGCACGCCCCGGTTGGCGAGCTTGCCGGGATCGCTGTCGACCAGCGTCGTGAACAGCACGGCGGGCATCGCCAGGTAGAACGCGAACCGCCCGAGCACCGCCTCCGCCCGCTCCCCCAGCACGTCGGTGCGGGCGGCGAGGAAGCCGATGGCCGTGAGCACCCAGATGGGGACGAACCCGCCGAGCACCCCGGCCACGGGTCAGAGGTGCTTGTAGACGTCTTCGAGGGTGAGGCCGCGACCGAGCATCAGCACCTGCACGCGGTACAGCAGTTGGGAGACCTCTTCGGCCAGCCGCTCGTCGGACTCGTGCTCCGCGGCGATCCAGACCTCGCCCGCCTCCTCCAGCACCTTCTTGCCCTGCGCGTGGACGCCGTCCGCCAGCGCCGCGACCGTGGCGGACCCCTCGGGGCGGGTGCGGGCGCGTTCGCTCAGCTCGGCGAACAGCTCGTCGAAGGTCTTCACGGGGTCTGATCCTCGCATCCCCCGGACCGCCCCCGACCAACCGCCCCCGACAACCCACCCCCGGCGGACCGCCCCGAAACCACCCCCCGAAAGTGCGTATCCCGAAATCTTGCGGGCCCCGCACTTTTCCCCTACGTTGATCACATGGACGAACCACTGGGCTTGCGTGAGCGCAAGAAGCTGGAGACCCGCCAGGCGCTGAGCTGGGCCGCGCTCCGGCTGGCGGTCGAGCGCGGCCTGGAGAACGTCCTGGTCGAGGACATCGCCGCCGCGGCGGGGGTGTCGCCACGCACGTTCAACAACTACTTCTCCAGCAAGGCCGAGGCGATCACCTCCCGCCACCTCGACCGGGGCCGGCAGCTCGCGGACCGGGTCCGCCGCCGGCCCGGGTCCGAGTCGGTGTGGGAGTCGGTCCTGGAGGCCGCGCTGGCCCAGTACACCCCCGACGACAAGGTGCCGGATCCGGAGTGGACGGCCGGGGTCCGGCTGATGACCAGCGAGCCGGCGCTGATCGGCGAGTTCCTGCGCGCCAGCTCGCTGATCGAACGCGAGCTGGCCCAGGCCATCGCCGAACGCACCCGGACCGACGTCGCGGTCGACCTCTACCCCCGCCTGGTCGCGGCCTCCGTGGGCGCGGCCATCGAGGTGGCGACCGACCGCTGGCTGACCGCCGACCCACCGGTCCTCCTGGGCCCGCTGGTCCGCGACGCCCTGACCCAGGTGGCCGCCGGCCTGCCCGAACCCCGACCCAGCTGACCCACCGACCACCCCCGAACCCGGCCCCACCCGACGTGGGGTCTGTTCAGCCACGCCCAAAGGAGCCGAAATGTCACTCGCCGCCACCCCGCAGAGCACCACTCCGCAGAGCACCACCCCGCCGGCCACCACCCCGAACCCCCGCCCCGACACCGACGTCCTCATCGTCGGCGCGGGCCCGAACGGCCTGATGCTCGCCAACGAGCTGCTGCTGGCGGGCATCCGCCCCACCGTGCTCGACGCCCTGCCCGAACCCGCCACCACCCCCAAGGCCAACGGCCTGGTGGGCCGCGTCGTGCAGGCCCTCCACTACCGGGGCCTCCACGAGCGCGTGACCGGGAGCCCGTCCCCGCCCAGGCCCGCCCCGTTCTTCCAGTTCGGCGCGCTCCCGCTGGACCTGTCCACAGTGGACGACAACGCCCTGTTCGCGCTGCCCGTGCCGCAACGCGGACTGGAGGAACTGCTGGAGCGCCACGCGGGCGTGCAGGTCACGCGCGGCCACCAGGTGAGAGACCTGACCCAGCACGACGGCCACGTGACGGTAGACGTCACCGGACCGGACGGTCCGTACGCACTCACCGCGCGGTACGTCGTGGGTGCCGACGGAGGGCACAGCACGGTCCGCAAACGGGCCGGTATCGGGTTCCCCGGCGTCACCGACGAGGGTTTCACCCACCGCTCGGGCCAGGTGGTGATCCACGAACCGGTGGCCGACCACCGGACCGGCCAGTTGGAGATTCCCGGGCTGGGCGTGCTCTGGCCGGGCACGTTCCACCGGACCGAGCACGGCGTCTTCGCGTTCGGCATGTTCCAGCCCGGCGTCTACCGCATCGCCATGATCGAGTGGGGCAACTCGGGCCTGACCGACACCGACGAGATGCCGCTGGCCGAACTCCGCGACGCCGCGAAGCGCGTGCTGGGCATCGACCTGCCGATGAGCGAGCCCGACAACGGCCAACCGCCGGCGCTCAACCGCAGGGCGGAGGGCACCAACTCCCGCCTGGCCGACCGCTACCGCAAGGGCCGGGTCTTCCTGGTGGGCGACGCGGCCCACGTCCAGTCCGGTGTGGGCGGCCCCGGCCTGAACCTCGGCCTCCAGGACGCCCTGAACCTCGGCTGGAAGCTGGCCGCGCACCTCAACGGCTGGGCACCCGAGGGCCTGCTCGACACCTACGAGTCGGAACGCCGTCCGGTGGGCCGGCGCGTGATCACCCACAGCCGCGCCCAGACGGCACTCCTGTCCGAAGGCCCGAACATCACCGCGCTGCGGGAGGTCCTGACCGAGCTGCTCCAAGACCAGACGGCCGTTCGCCGCATCTCCCACCTGATGTCCGGCGCGGACACCGTCTACGACATGGCCGGCCCGAAGACCACCACGGGCACCGACTCCACACCCCGCCCGCTCACCGACCCCCACCCGCTCACCGGCCGGTGGATGCCCGACATCCCCTTGCCCGGCAACAGGACCTTCGCCCACCTGTCCCGCTCGGGCCGCCCTCTGCTGCTCGTCTTCACCGACAACCCGACCCTGCGCGCCACTGCGGTCCCCTGGGCCGACCGCGTGGACGTCCACACCACGACCACTCCGGTCCCACCGGCCGATGCGGTCCTGGTCAGGCCGGACGGTTACGTCGCCTGGGCGGGCACCAGCCCGGAGGAGCTGACCCGCGCCCTACACAGGTGGTTCGGCGCCCCGGCCGACAGCACACCCCCGCCGATTCCCGCGAAGCCCGGAGGCGAAACCCTGGTTCAGAGCCCGAACTGAGGGGTGGCGAACGGCCAGTCCCGGGCGATCCACTCGGGCACGAAGGCGTCCAGCGCACGTTCCAGCGCGGTACCGGCGTACTCGTCCACCACCCACCACGAGATGAGGGCGTCCTCCGCCGGGTCGATGTAGACGCACCCGAGCAGGGCGGTCTCGGCGTTGTCGAACAAGGCGTAGTTGAACGACTGGTGCGCTTCGGCCTCCCGCGCGTGGCGGGCGAGGTCGGCGCGGTCCGCTTCGTAGGTCATCGTCGTGGGCGGCCAGTTCCACTTCTCGCCGAAGATCGACCAGAGCCGTTCCCGCGAACCCATGACGGCGGGGTAGTCCAGGTCCACATCGGACTCCTGGATCGGCCTCAGGTGGTGGTCCGCACCCAGCTCGACACGGGTGGGGTGGACGAAGTCGGACGGCAGCCAGGACATGGCCGGATTGTGCGGCACCCGAAGCCGGGCCGCCAAATCGATTCGGTCACCGATGGACCGGGGTCCGGAGGTGCAGCCCAGCCAGCCGACCCAGACAGCAGACCCGGCCAGCCGACCCCTGACAGCCGGCCCGGAAATCCAGTGGCACGACGAGAGGAGTACGCAGACACTGCGGTGATGACGTTGCCCGACGGCTTGGTGCTGCGCACCGCCGAGCCACGCGACCTCGACCAGATCGGCAGCCTGCTGGCCGAACGGGGCGAGCCCGAGGACGCCGTCGACCACGACCTGGTGGTGTCGGACCCGGATGCCGGGTGGGAGACGTGCGCGGTCATCGTGGACGGCGACCGGGTGGTGTCCACGACGACGTTGCTGAACGAGACACTCGTGTTGGACGGCGTGGAGATCCCCGCCGGGCAGGTGGAACTGGTGGCGACCCACCGGGACTACGAGGGTCGCGGCCTGGTCCGGGAGTTGATGCGGTGGGCGCACGAGCGGTCGGCGGCGCGCGGGCAGCTGGTCAACGTCATGATCGGCATCCCGTACTTCTACCGGCGGTTCGGCTACACCTACGCGATCCCGATCGCGCCGACCCGCGACGTCGTCGGCACGCCGCCGCCGAGCACCGACGTGGTGCGTGAGGCGACGCTCGACGACATCCCGGCGATGGCGGCGTTGCAGGACGCCGAACAGCGGCGGGCCGACCTGCGGATGCCGCACGCGACCGAGCTGTGGCGTTGGCTGGTGGCGCGCGGCGGCAGCCGGCAGTGGCTGGTGGAACGGGACGGCGTGCCGGTGGGCACCGGTCGCTCGACGCCGCCGGACGAAGGCGTGCACCTAGGCGAGGTGGCCGCGGTCGACGCCGCCGCCGTGCACGCGCTGGTCGCGCACACCGGGGCGACGGCGGCCAACGAGCGTCCGGGGACGGTCGCGGGCGCGGCGCTCGAACCGCTCCTGGGGCCGGTGCCGGAGGACGCGAACTCGTACTACGTGCGGATCGCCGACCCGGTGGCGTTGCTGGACCACCTGCGTCCGGTGTTCGGCAGGCGGCTGGCCGCCTCGCCGTTCGGCGACGACGAGGGCGAGGCGGTGCTGTCGTTCTACCGCTCGCACGTCCGCCTGCCGTTCAAGGCGGGCGAGGTCGGCCAGGTCGTCCCCGGCGGAGTGATGCAGGCACCGGCCGCCGCCGGCGGGGCCGGGGTGGCGCCGGACCTGCTGGCGTCGCTGCTGTTCGGCCCGCACGGTCTGCGCGGGCTGACCGCGCGGTTCCCGGACGTCTACCCGGGCCCGAACGCCGACCTGATGACCGTGCTGTTCCCGCCGGTCCGGAGCGACATCCTGACGTTCTACATCCCGTAACCGGCCGACTCGACACCCGACCCGAGCGGCAGACCCATCACCGTGGTCGTCGTGTCCCGATCGGCGGCGGGCACACTGGCCACGTGTCCGACTACACCCCAGTGCTGTCCACGCTGCGCCGGATCCGGGGAATCAGCCCGTTCTTCGCCTTGGACGTGGGTCGCCCCGCTCCCGACGCGGACGGCGGCGGTTGGCGATCGGGCGACGACCTGGTGGGCGGGGAGGCGCTGCCGGACGCGTTGCGGACCATCGGCGAGCGGTATCGGACCGGGGAGGCCCGGGTTTCGGCGTCCCTGTTCTTCCTCGGGTACACCGCGCGGCTGCTGTGCCCCACGGTCGCCGCGCACGCCGTGGGCGGGGTCGCGCCGGACATCCGGCCGGGGAACGTGTGGTGGCACTTCGGGCCGGACGGGATGCGGGTGCGGATCGGCGAACCTGTCCCGGGTGTGTCGATCGCCGAGTCGTTGGAGCCGGTGGTGGCCGCGATCCGGGGCGTCGTGCCGGTGGCTCGGGGGTTGTTGTGGGGGAACGCGGCGTCGGCGGTCGCCGGGGCGTTGCGGACGGTGAGCCGCAGCGGCACCGCGTCCGCCGAGCAGTGCGTGGCGCTGGGCGAACGGCTGTTGGGCGAGTCGCCGCTGCTCGGGTCGGGCGACTTCATCCCGTTTCCCGGCGAGGTCGCGTTCCGGCGGCGCAGTTGCTGCCTCTACTACCGCCTCGACGGTGGCGGGACCTGTGGGGACTGCCCGCTCCCGGCGCGGTGAACCGCCGTTGCGACGGTCGCCGCAGGCGCCTGCCGCCCGGCGGGAACCAATCGTCGGTTCAGGGCGGTGCGGGACGGGCGTGCCGACATGTGGGACGCGTGGCGAACAGTCGGTGACGGCTCGGCCGGGGTGCCCTCAGGGGGCGGCGATTACCTGCGACGTCCCGGTCCGGCGGGCGGAGAACCAGGACAAAAGCGGCGCTTGATCGTGTTTGGTGCACGTGAGGTAGACGACAACTCGTCTGGTCGGTTGTGCCCGGACGCAGTGGACATCTACGGTTCCACAGCCGCAGTGGACGGGAAGCCGGTGGGAATCCGGCGCGGTCCTCGCCACTGTGACCGGGGAGCCAACCCGCCGAGAACGTCACTGGTCGCGCGGTGCGACTGGGAAGACGCGGGGACGGTGTCGATCCGGGAGTCAGGAGACCGGCTGCGGCGCGAGTAGTTGTTGACCTTCCACGAGGTATGGAGGAGGCCGTCTTGACGAGCCCCGCGCACACCCTGTCCATCCCCATTCCCAAGTGGGCCTACGCCGTCGCACTCGTCGCACTGCTGATCACCTGGCTGGTCCTCCAGGAGAACGGCATCGCGCTCGGCCACGCCGCCGAGTCGCTGCACGAGTTCTTCCACGACGGGCGTCACGCGCTCGGCGTCCCGTGCCACTAGGGCCGGCCGTGGACACCTACAAGAACCTACTGCTGCGGGGCGTCGGCGCGGGTGGCGTCGGCGGTCTGCTCGCGGGCCTGGTCGGTCTCGTCGTGGTCGAGGTGCCGATCCGGGCCGCGTTGGCCGTCGAGGAGGCCCGTGCCGCCGCGCCGGTGGAGCCCGGTGCGCACGACCACGGCGAGATGTTCGGCCGGGGCACCCAGATGCTCGGCGGCGTGCTCGCGGCGATCATCGTCGGGCTGGCGGTGGGCGCGCTGTTCGCCACCGCGTACGCCGGGTCGCGGCGCTGGTTCGCGGGCCGGCCGCCGTTCGGCCGGAGCGTGACGCTCGCGGCGGCGGTGTTCGGGGCGGCGGCGCTGCTGCCGGCCGTCAAGTACCCGGCCAACCCGCCGGCGGTGGGCGACCCGGAGACGGTGGACTACCGGACGGTGCTCTACCTCGGCGTCATCGCGGCCGGTCTGCTGGTGGTGTTCGGGGCGAGCTTCCTGGCGTCCCGGCTGGAGCACCTGAGCGGGCCGGTGCGGGCCACCGTGGTCGCGCTGGCCGTGGTGGTCGCGTTCGCGGTGATCCTGCTGGTGTTCCCGGGTCCGCCGGACGCGGTGCCGGCGGACATGCCGAGCAACGTGCTGTGGGAGTTCCGCCTCGCGTCGCTCGCCGAGACTGCCACCTTGTGGCTGGGTCTCGGCGTGGTGTTCGGTCTGCTGGTCGACCCGGCAGTGCGCGGCACCACCAGCAGGACGAAGGCCGCCGTCGCCTGACCGGAGCCGGCTCAAGGCACTGCCGACAACGGCACGTCCCCAGTTGACCGCACTGCGGGGGACGTGCCGTTGTCGCGTCCGGGCCGCGACGCCCGGCAGCTGTCCGGGGTCCAGGAGGTCTAGGCGGTGTTAGGCAGTGTCCTGTGAGCCGTTGATCAGGGTGTCTGGTGGTTCTGGTTCATGGTGGGTCGTGGTGGGCTGACCGATCGGGCGTGGGCTGTGATCGAGTCGTTGTTACCGGTACCGGGGCGTGGCCGCAGGCAGCGGATCTTCGACCGTGTGGTCGTCAAGGACGACTCGGTCGGCGAACCGGAGTGGATCATCGGCGTCGACTCCGGCATCGTCCGGGCCCACCGGCACGCCGCCGGGGCCCGGAAAAAGGGGATGCGCCGCCGGCGTCATCGTCACGCCGGGTCACGCCGGGGACGACCCTCGGCTGCCGCCGCCGCTCGACGGCAGCCGCGTCGCCCGATCCGGACCGGGACGTCCCCGCGTCCGGCCCGAGGGTGCCGTCGCGGACAAGGCCCACTCGCACAAGTCCACCGGGCGGGTCCTGCGCGGACGCGCCGGATCGTGTGCACCTGTCCCGAACGGGCAGACCAGATCACCCGCCGCGTGAGCCTCGGTCCGCGCGGCGGCCGAACTCACCATCGCCGCCATCAAGCTCTGACTCCGATGATCAACTAGATGGCCAACTACAGGACACTGCCTAGGCGCGGAGGGCGGCGAGGGCTGCCAGGTCGACGCCGACCAGGGAGTCGCGGAAGACGCGGCGTTCGCCTGGCGGCACCGGGACGTCGCACGGCACCACGAGCACCGTGCACCCCGCCGCCACCGCCGACCTCACGCCGGTCGGCGAGTCCTCGATCGCCACGCACGCCGCAGCGTCCACGCCGAGCAGGGCAGCGGCCTTCAGGTACGGGTCCGGGAGGGGCTTGTTGTTGCCGTCCACCTCGTCACCGCACACCGTCACGTCGAACAGGTCACGCCCGATGGTGTCCAGGGCGACCTCGGTCAACGCCCGCTCGGTCGAGGTCACCAACGCCATAGGCACGCCCGACGCCCGCACCGCGCGCAACGCCTCCCGAGCCCCCGGCCGCCACGGCAGCCCGGCCCGGAACACCTCTTCGGTGCGCCGAAGGATCCACGCCGCGCCGTCGGCCGTCTCCTCCTGCGTCGGGGTCAGGCCCACTTCGGCGAACAGCAACGCCATGGTCGTGGGCACGTTCGACCCGACCATGGCCTGCCGGGTCTCCAGCGACAGCGTGCCGCCCATCTTCTCGGCGAACTCGTAGAGCGGGACGTCCCACAGCTTCTCCGAGTCCAACAGGGTGCCGTCCATGTCCCACAGCACCGCTTCGACGCTCACCACGGGGCTTCCTCCACCTTCACCGAGCGGACTCTCCGCTTTCCGCACCACTCCGGACCACGGCCGTTTCGGGTCCGGGCCGGACGCACCGGTCGTGCCGGGCCGCCACTCGCCGAGCCGACCGGGCCGCCACCACCGCGCGGCGGGCGGCGCGCCCCCGCCGGTCAGGCCGGGCACCCGCCGAGTCCACCAAGGCCGCGGTGAACGGCCAGGCGGGCACGTCCTGGCCCAGTTCGGCGGTGCGGGCCCGCCCCGGGACGGCCGGGTCGTGGAAGACCTCGACCTCGCGGCCGACGGTGGACTCCGGTCCGGGGTCGCGGTACTCGGACCGGGCCGCCGTCCTGGTACCGCCGTCGACCCCGTGCCGGATGTCGACCGGTCCAGCGTCTCCGGTGTGCTTGCCGCCCGACTCCCGTGGCCCGGCTCCGGTGGCCCGGACCGGGCCACGACGCCCCGCGTCCGCACGCCCGGGTCGAGCGGATCCTGCGCCGGCCTGCCGAACGCGAGGGACGCGGCCACTCCCCCGGCCGTCGCCGGCGGTCCCGCCACCACCACCGCTGTCCGGAACCGGCGTTCCCGCCGGATCACGCGCTCCGCTCCGGTCACGCGTCGGGGTGTCGCGCCGGCCGCTGACGGGCAGGGCGAAGGCGATCGGGGCGGATCGGGCGCCGGCGTGGTCGCGGCCCGCCGATCGCGCCCGGCCCGAAGGTGTCCGGGGCGTCCGCGCCCGCCGGGCGGTCGCGGTGCGCAAGATCGGGTCCGGGTGCGTTCACGATCTCGGCGCACCGGCTGTGACCTGCGGTGTCGTTGCTCGTCGGCGGGGCTGGGCAGGGGCTGGTGTCCACCGCGCCACCCGCTGTGACGGGCCGGTCGGCCGGCGCGTCCGGGACGGGCGGGGAGACACGAGCCGACATGCCACAAGCCTACGGCGTCGGGTCCGCGGCGGTGGTCGTAGTCTGACCCGGTGACCGATCCGGACCAGGCCGCCAAGATCCCCTTCGACCCCGCGAAACCGCTCACCAACCCGATCATGGTGGCGGCGTTCGAGGGGTGGAACGATGCTGGAGACGCTGCCAGCACGGCGATCGAGCACCTCCAACTCACCTGGGACGCCACGCCGCTCGCGGAGATCGATCCGGACGACTACTACGACTTCCAGGTGACCCGGCCCACCGTCCGCATGGTGGACGGCATCACCCGAAGGGTTGAATTCCCGACTACTCGGCTGTCGGTGTGCCGGCCGCCGGGCTCGGCCACCGACGTCGTGCTGGTGCACGGCATCGAGCCGAACATGCGCTGGCGCAAGTTCGCCGCCGAGCTGCTCGGCCACATCGAGGACCTGGGCGTCACCACCGTGGTCACGCTCGGCGCGCTGCTCATGGACACCCCGCACACCCGCCCGGTCCCGGTGACCGGCACCGCCTACGACGCGGCGGCGGCGCAGAAGTTCGGGCTGGAGCGGTCCCGCTACGAGGGGCCCACCGGCATCGTCGGGGTGTTCCAGGACCTGTGCGTGCAGGCCGGTGTGCCGGCGATCTCGTTCTGGGCGGCGGTGCCGCACTACGTGTCCCAGCCGCCCTCGCCCAAGGCGACCCTGGCGCTGCTGCACCGGGTCGAGGAGGTGCTCGACGTCGAGGTGCCGCTGGGCGCGCTGCCCGAGCAGGCCGAGGAGTGGGAGCGCACGGTCAGCGAGATGGCCGACGAGGACGAGGACGTGCGCAACTACGTGCGGGCGCTGGAGGAGCGCGGCGACGCGGAGATCCAGATCACCGAGGCGAGCGGCGACGCGATCGCGGCGGAGTTCGAGCGCTACCTGCGCCGGCGGGGTCGCGGGCCGGGGCGCGGGCCGACCGGGCTGTGACCGCGCTCGGACGCTGATCACACCCCGGGCCCCGCGCGGGGGTCGGTGGGGGACACTCGGCGGGTGGCTCAGGTGCGGACGGGCACTCGGCGGCTCGCGGTGGTCGGGCTGTACGCCGGCGGCTTCCTCGGGCCGTTCGGCGGTGCGATGACCTCGTCGGTGCTGCCGGAGATCGGCGGGGACTTCCAGGTCTCGGCGGGTGCGGCGGCGACCACGCTGACCGGGTACCTGCTGCCGTTCGCCGGGTTCATGCTGTTCTCCGGGACGCTCGGCGAGCGCTGGGGCGCGCGGCGGACGGTCCGCAGCGCGTACCTGGTCTACGCGGTGGCGTCCGTGCTGTGCGCGGTGTCGTGGTCGTTCCCGGTGCTGCTCGGCGGGCGGGCGTTGCAGGGCGTGGCGAACGCGTTCACCACGCCGCTGCTGCTGGCCGCGATCGCGGCGGTGACGCCCAAGGAGCGGTTGGGCCGGGCGCTGGGGGTGTTCGCGTCCATGCAGGCCGCCGGGCAGACGTCCGCGCCGCTGGTGGGCGGCTTGGCGGCGGAGGCGTCGTGGCGGTGGGCGTTCGTCGGGGCGGCCGTGGTGGCGGGGCTGCTGGCGGCGGCCGGGGTGCCCGCCGACCAGCCGCGCACCGAGCAGCCGCCGAGGTTGCGCGCCGCGTGGCGGCCCGACGTGCTGCGGGTGGCGGCGGCCGGGTTCATCGGCTGGGGGTGCCTGGGCGGGGTGTCGTTCCTGGTCGCGCTGCGGCTGGGCGACGACTTCGGGCTGGGCGCGGGTGAGCGCGGTCTGGTGCTGACCGGGTTCGGGGTGGTCGGCATCGTGTGCGCCCGGCTGACCGGCTGGATGATCGACCACGTCGGCCCGCGCCGCTGCGTGCTGCTGGGCACCACCGCGGGCTCGGTGCTGCTGGTGCTGATCGGGATCCTGCCGAGCCTGGTCGCGGTGGGCGTGCTGTGGGCGGTGGCGGGCGCGTTCTCGCAGGCGGTGATCGTCGGGTTGAGCGCGCTGGTGCTGGGGCGCGAGGGCAACCGGGGCGGCGCGATCTCGGTGCTCCAGTCCTTCCGGTTCCTGGGCGGTTCGGCGTCGCCGATGGCGTTCGTGCCGCTCTACCACCTGTCGCCGGCCGCGTCGTTCCTCGCCCCGGCGGCCTTGGTCCTGCTGATCCCGCCCGCGTTGCTGCTGTGGCGGGAGCGCGCCCGGACCTAGTGTCCTGCGTCTGAAGTTCGTTGAGTAAGTGTAGGGTCGTCGGATGGCTCGTACTGGTCGGCCGGTGGCCGCCGTGGTGTTGACCGACGAGGAGCGCGAGACGCTGACGCGGTGGGCGCGGCGGCCGAAATCGTCGCAGGCGTTGGCGCAACGGTGCCGGATCGTGCTGGGCTGCGCGGACGGCAAGTCCAACCAGGACGTGGCCGCCGAGTTGGGGATCTGGCCGCAGACGGTGGGCAAATGGCGGCGCCGGTTCCTGGACAGGCGCCTGGACGGACTGGTCGACGAACCCCGTCCGGGCGCGCCGCGCAGGATCACCGACGAGCGGGTCGAGCAGGTCGTGGTGGCCACGCTGGAACGGACACCGGCCGACGCCACGCACTGGTCACGCGCCTCGATGGCAGCCGAGAGCGGCCTGAGCAGGTCCACGGTCGGGCGGATCTGGAAGGCGTTCAACCTCAAACCCCACCAGACCGACACCTTCAGGCTGTCCAACGACCCGCAGTTCGTGGACAAGGTCCGCGACGTGGTCGGCCTCTACCTCGACCCGCCGGAGAGGGCGCTGGTGCTGTGCGTGGACGAGAAGTCGCAGATCCAGGCCCTGGACCGGTCCGCGCCGACACTGCCGATGATGCCCGGCCTGCCCGAACGCCGCACCCACGACTACATCCGCCACGGCATCACCACCCTGTTCGCCGCCCTCGACCCCGCCACCGGCGAGGTCATCGGCTCCGTCCACCGCCGCCACCGCGCCGTGGAGTTCAGGAAGTTCCTGGCCAAGCTGGACAGGCAGGTGTCCGCCGACCTGGACGTGCACCTGGTCTGTGACAACTACACCACCCACAAACACCCCACCGTCCGGAAGTGGCTGGAAGCGCACCCGCGCTTCCACATGCACTTCACGCCCACCTACTCCTCCTGGCTCAACCAGGTCGAGCGGTGGTTCGGCCTGCTCACCGACAAACGACTGCGTCGCGCCGCCCACAAGTCACTCCGCGCCCTGGAGAACGACATTCGGGACTGGATCACGACGTGGAACGAGGACCCCCAGCCCTTCACCTGGACCAAGGACGCCGACGAGATCCTCGACCGCCTCGCCTCATATCTTGACCGAATTCCCGGCGCAGGACACTAGATGATTGATTCCAAGGGGTAGGCACCTGGAGGCATGGGGCGGGGGTGTCGATGTGCGGGTGGTGACGGCCGGCAGTGACACGCTCGCGACCGCCTGGGGCACCTGTTCCGTCACCTGTCCGGCCGGTCCGGCTGCCACCAGCGGTCACGGGATTCCGCGGAGCCGGTCGGGACGGCGACCGGGGGTCCTGGCCGTCGACGCGGCCCTGGGGACGGACGACGTGCGGCTCACCTCGACCCCGAACGACACGGCGGAAGCACAACAGCGGGCGTGATCACCCGCGTCCCGCAACGCATCCTCGCCCCCACAGCAGCCATCCGGCACAACGACCACACCCACCAACCGGTCAAACGCTCCCTGACCGCCTACGACCACCAACCCTCGGAAATCAACTGTCTAGCCGGCGGCGCTCCGGGGTCGGAGCGCCGCCGGCGTGGTCACGGCGCGGGCAGCGCCACCCCGTCCTCGAAGCCGGCCGTGCCGCCGGGGGTGCGCTGCCGGCGGACGGTGAGGCCGCCGTCGTCGTCCAGCACGAACACCACGGCCCGGCCGCTCGGGTCGATGGCCGTCGCGGGCTGGCCGACGATGAAGCCGCCGAGGTCCGTCCACGACCTGAGGTAGCCGCCGTCGGCGTTCTGGCGGGTGGTGCTCACGCCGCCGCCCCGGTTGGTGGTGAACACCAGCACGCGGGCGTCGGGCACCGCCGGCGCGTCGGCCACGGCGGGCGCGCCGACGCCGCCCTGGCCGCCGAGGTCGTCGCGGACCGCCGTCCACGACCCGTCGGCGAGCTGCCAGGTGCGGCCGACCGCGCCGCCCTGCCCGCCGGCCAGCCGGAAGAACACGTCGAGCCGGCCGTCGCGGGTCCGCGCCACCGAGGGCGGTCCGGACGGCTGGAGGCCCGCCGGGTCGGGGCGCGGCGCGAGCGGGGTGCCGGACCAGTGCCGGAGCTTGCCGGTGCCGCCGGAGGCGGCGAACCCGAACACCTCCAGCCCGCCGGAGGGCCCGACGCCCACCGCGAGCCCGTCCTGGAGGTCCGTGCCCCGGGCGTCCTGCCACGTCGCGGGGAACGTCCCGTCGGCGAGCTGGGCCAGGTGGCTGAGCCCGCCGCCGGCGTTCTTCACGAACACCCGGACCAGCCCGTCCTGCCCGCGTGCCGCGACCGGCGTGCCGATCTGGGTGGAGCCGGGGTTGGGGCTGCCCAGGGACACCCACGCGCCGAACCCGGCGTTGGGCGCGCGCTGGGCGGTGGTGACGACCTCGTGCGTGTCCTGCCGCCGGCCGACGACCTGGATGCGGCCGTCCCCGGTCTCGGTGACGGCCACCCCGGCGGACAGCGGGCCGGGCGTGGCCAGCGTGGTGGACGACCAGCCGGACGGGGTCTGCCACCAGGTGGCCAGCCGCCCGCCCTGCACCGCGAACGCCTGGAGCCGGCCGTCCTGGTTGCGGCCGACCCACCGGGTGCCGGTGGTGTCGCGGTGGATCATCCGCTCCGGCCAGGCCGCGTAGGCGCCGGTCGGCTCGGTCGAGGAGTCCCACAGGTCGTAGGCGGCGAAATCGCCGATCTTCTCGGCGCGCTTGCCCGCGTCGAGGTTCACCGGGGATTGCGCGATGTTGTAGTTGCGGTAGGACACGACCCGCAACGCACCGCCTTGGGTCCGTGCGGCCTCGGCGGCGAAACGCGCGCCCATCACGTGGTCGTTGTGGTCGTGCAGCCAGGCCGGGTCCATGTACCGCGAGTCCGGGTCGGGGTCCTGGGTGCGCACGACGGTGGGCTTGTAGCGCTGGTAGAGCGACTGCAACAGGTGCACGACGTGGGCTTTGCCGCGCACCGGGTTGCGCACGTCGCCGGCCCGCAGCACGGTGCCGCTGGGCACCATGGAGCAGGTGCCGCGTTCGTCGGCCCACAGGTGGTTCAGGCTCGCGCCGGGCAGGGTCGGCGTGCCCGCGCACGGCCGGGCGGCGTCGTCGTTGCTGTCGGCCCACTCGGGGATGTCGAGGAACACCAGCCGGACGTCCGGGCGTGCGGTGAGCGTGTGCTCCTCCGCCCAGTACGGCCCCTCCGGGGTGTCCAACCTCAGCTTGGCCTCGGTCCACGAGTCCGCGACGCCGGCCATCCGCGCGTTCGCGGCCCGCGCGCCGAGTTGGCGGCACCGGGCGTAGTCCTCGCGGTCCATCGTCCGGTCGTCACGGCAGGTCGTGAGCGGCGGGTCGCCCGCACGGCCCGGACCGTCCTGCTGGTAGCCCTCGCCGGCGGTGAGGAACACGGTCGTGTTGGCCCTCCGCGCGGCGAAGGAGTTCCGGAGGTCGGGGTTGAGGAACAGGATGTCGTCGTCCTGGTGGGCGACGATGTTCACGTAGGACGCGGGGCGGGTGGTCTGTCCGCTCGCCGGCGGCGCGAGCATTCCCACCAAAACCGCCCATATGCACAGCAAAACACCGAATCGCATGTCTCCCCCTCAAGAGCAGCGTTCCGCCGACTCTAGGGAAGACCGTCGTGAGATCACGACCGCTATTAAGCCCGCAACGAGGTAGAACCCGGCCTGCAAGTCGAGCAGCGCGGTCAGCCCGAACGGCACGGCGAGCATTCCCGCCAACACCATCCCCAACGCCTGGAAACCGTCGTAGAGGCTGCCGAACGTCGCCAGCACCCGTCCGCGTGCCACGTCGGAACTGTGCAGTTGCAGCACGGACATCATGCCCGCGCCCGCCATCACGCCCGGTGCTCCGCACACCGCGAACACGGCGAGGTAGAACGTGAACGAGGTGGTGACGTACACGCCGTTCCACCCGACGAACGCGATGACGGCGAACGCGACCAACGACCACGCCAGCAACGGCCACGCGGACACCCGCCGCGCCACCAGCCCGACCACCGCGCCGCCGACGAGCCCGCCGACCGCCTGGATGCCGCGCAGCAGGCCCACTTCGGCCTCGCCGCCGCCGAGCCGTTCGGTCACGAACACCACGAACAGCACGACGAACATGCCCTGGCTCACCGACATCAGCCCCACCACGGCGACCATGCCGCGCAGCGGCCCCTTGATCTCGCGCAGCCCGTCCAGCCAGGCCCGCCACACCGGCGCGCCGCTCCCCGGGCGGTGGACCACGCCGAACGGCCGGGCCAGCAGCGCCGCCGCGCCGAGGAACGAGGCCACGTCCAGCCACAGCACGCCGGGCAGCCCGGACCAGCCCAGCACCAGACCGCCCAGCGAGGCCCCGAGCAGCCGGGCGAGGTTGGCGTTCAGCCCGACCAGGCCGTTGGCGGCGGCGACCTGGTCGCGGCCGACGAGGTCGGGCAGCAGGGCGTTCTTCGCGGGCTCGAACAGCGCGGCGAGCGCCGCCTGCACCGCCATCACGACGTTGACCAGCACCAGGTTGCCGGTGAGCAGCGGCAGCAGCGCGAGGGACTGGGCGAGGCTGACCCAGAGCATCAGCCTGCGGCGGTCCCAGCGGTCGGCCAGCACGCCGGCCAGCGGCGAGAGCGCGAGGCTCGGCAGCAGCGCCAGCACGAACGTGGTCGCGGTCGACCCCACCGACCCGGTGAGCTGGTAGACGTAGACCGGCAGCGAGACCATCAGGACCCAGTCGCCGATCTCGGAGACGAACCCGGCCAGCCACATCCGGCGGAAGGCCGGTTCCCCCAGCGGCCCGGTCATCGCGGGAACGCCCACAGCCCGACGTGGGCGGGCTGCGCGCCTTCGGGCGCGTCCGCGCGCAGCGGCACCAGGTAGGGCCGCAGGACGTCGTCGATCATGCCGAGCAGCCCGGTGAGTTCCTCCGGCGTCACGTTCACCGTGTAGCCGTGCATGCCGGCCGCGTCGAGCCACTCGCGGGACAGCTCGTGCTGCCGGTCGAGGAACCGCTGGGCGAGCCGGGTGTCCTCGTTGAGCTGCAACGCGATCAGCGCGTCCTGCTGGCTGCGCACCGCCGGGTCGTCGGAGAACGCGCCGACGGAGTACCCGACGTCGAGCGCCCGCCACGGCCGTTCCCGGGCGTCGCCCGCCTCGACGCGGTCGACGAAGCCGAACTTGGCGAGTTGTCGGAGGTGCCAGCTGCAGTTGGACGCCGACGAGCCGACCTCGGCGGCGCACTCGCTGGCGGTGCGCGGGCCGAGCGCGACCAGGTGGTTGAGCAGCGCCACCCGCAGCGGGTGGGCCAACGCCTTGAGCGCGTCGACGTCGGTGACCCGTCGGGGCTGGGGTAGGTCCATGACCCCGACGGTATCTCTGAAAGGATCCTTTCGAAAGACCCCTTTCAGATCGCTAGCCGATGTCCCGCCGCCGGAACCCCGCGAACCCGACGGCCACCAGCGCCGCCGCGGCCACCGTCAACCACACCAGCGGGGTGGCCGACAGGTCCGCGCCGGGCACCTTGGGGATGTGCGTGAACGGCGAGAGGTCCATCGCCCACTGGTCCAGCTTCAGCAGCGGTCCGAGCTGCCCGAGCACCAGGAACACCACCAGGAACGCCCAGCTCACCGCCGTCAGCTTGGGGAACAGGCCGAACAGCGCCACGGCGATGCCCGCCACCACCCAGACCGCCGGCGCGTGCGCCAGTGCCGCGCCGACCAGCCGGCCGACCTGCCCGCCGACGTCGCCGACCCGCGCGCCGTGCACCAGGCCCGCGCCCAGCCCGGCGGCGGCCAGCACGACGGCCGCGCCGGCCGTGGCGAACACCAGGTGGCTCGCCACCCAGGTCGCCCGGCGGACCGGGGTGGCCAGCACCGGCTCGGCCCGGAAGTCGGCTTCCTCGGACCGCAGCCGCAGCGTCGCCTGCACCACGTAGATCGAGCTGAACAGGCCGATGATGCCCAGGATGGAGGCCAGGTAGACGTCGACGATCGCGCCCGTCCCGCCCATCTGCGAGATGACCTGCTCCAGCGCCGGGTTGGCCTCCAGCATCTGCTCGACGCCGCGCGCGACCGCCCCGTACACCCCGCCGAGCACGAACAGGCTCAGCGTCCAGCCCAGCAGCATCCCCCGCTGCAACCGCCAGGCCAGCCCGAACGCGCTGCCCAGCGACGCCGGCGCGCGGGCCGGGCCCAGCCGGGTGGGCAGCAGCCCGCCGCCGTGGTCGCGCCGGGTCACCAGCGCGCAGGCCGCGCCGACCAGCACCGCGACCAGGGCCAGGGACAGCAGCAGCACCCACCAGCGGTTGCCCGCGAAGGCCCGCACCTGCTCCAGCCAGCCGATCGGCGAGAGCCAGGTCAGCCACGTCGGCCCCGCCTCCCCCGCCGCGTCGCCCACCGCGCGCAGCAGGTAGGCCACGCCGAGCACCGCGCCGGAGATCGCGTTGGCGGTCCGGGCGCTCTCGGTGAGCTGTGCGGTGACCGCGCCGACCCCGGCGAACACCAGACCGGCGGCGGCGAACGCCAGGCCGAACGCGAACGACCCGGACGCGGCCTCCCCCAGGCCGACCAGGCCGACCGCCACCAGCAGGCCGATGAGCAGGCTCGCCAGCGCGGACACCGCGACCGCCGCGGCCAGGGGCGCGTGCCGCCCGGTCACCGCGGAGCCGATCAGCTCCAGCCGGCCGGTCTCCTCCTCGGCCCGGGTGTGCCGGGTGACCAGGAACATCGCCATCAGGCCGGTGAGCAGCGCGCCGAACACGCCCCACCGCCAGGCCAGGATGCCGCCGATGGAGGTGTAGTCGTAGATCGGGCCGAGCATGGCCAGGAACGCCGGGTTCGTGCCGGCGGTCGCGCCGATCTGCTGCCGCAGCGCCTCCGTGCCGTACAGCTCGTTCATGCTGGACGCGGTGGCCAGCGTGATGCCGACCAGGCCCAGCACCCAGGCCGTCAGCAGCAGGCGGTCGCGGCGCAGCGCGAGGCGGACCAGGTGCCCGGTCCCCACCAGGGCGGTCATGACCGCACCGCCGCCTCGGGCACCTCGTAGTGGCGCAGGAACAGCTCTTCGAGGGTGGGCGGCTGGCTGGTCAGCGTGCGCACGCCGGAGGACACCAGGGCGCGCAGCGCGTCGTCCAGGTGGTCGGTGTCCACTTCGAACCGCACCCGGTTGCCCTCGACCTCCAGGTCGTGCACGCCGGGCAGCGCGGTCAGGCCGGCGGGCGCGGCGGCGAGTTCGGCGGACACGCTGGTGCGGGTCAGGTGCCGCAGGTCGGCCAGCGTGCCGGTCTCCACGGTGCGGCCGTTGCGGATGATGCTCACCCGGTCGCACAGCGCCTCGACCTCGGCCAGGATGTGGCTGGACAGCAGCACGGTGCGCCGCCCGCGCTCCTCGTTGACCGCCTCCTGGAACACCGCCTCCATCAGCGGGTCCAGGCCCGAGGTCGGCTCGTCGAGGATGAGCAGCTCCACGTCCGAGGCCAGCGCCGCGACCAGGGCCACCTTCTGCCGGTTGCCCTTGGAGTAGGTGCGCCCCTTCTTGCGCGGGTCCAGCTCGAACCGGTCGAGCAGGTCCTTGCGGCGCTTCTCGTCCAACCCGCCGCGCAGCCGGCCGAGCAGGTCGATGACCTCGCCGCCGGTCAGGTTCGGCCACAGGCTGACGTCGCCGGGCACGTAGGCCAGCCGGCGGTGCAGCGCGGCGGTGTCGCGCCACGGGTCGCCGCCGAGCAGGGTCGCCTCGCCGCCGTCGGCGCGCAGCAGACCCAGCAGGACCCTGATGGTGGTCGACTTGCCCGCCCCGTTGGGGCCGAGGAAGCCGTGCACCTCCCCCGTGCGGACGGTCAGGTCCAGCCCGTCCAGTGCTCGTGTCGGCCCGAACGTCTTGATCAGGCCGGACACGGATATCGCATCGCTCATGCCCCGGTAAGCTACAGTGATTTCACAAACCCGTGAAGTTAAGGAAGCGTATAAACTCCCCCCGATCGAGGTACGGCACGGGATGATTCGGTGGTGACCCAGGTGACGGAGCGGGACCAGCAGGCGGTGCTGCGCTTCATCGAGCGCTTCGCGGCGGCGTTCGCGGAGGCGGGCATGCCGCGGATGCCCACCCGCGTGTTCGTCGCCCTGCTCGCCGACGACGAAGGCACGATGACCGCCGCCGAACTCTCCGACCTGCTCCAGGTCTCGCCGGCGGCGATCTCCGGCGCGGTCCGCTACCTCACCCAGGTCAACATGGTGAGCCGGGAGCGCGAGTCCGGGTCCCGCCGGGACGTGTTCCGGGTGTACGACGACGTCTGGTACGAGGCCATCTTCCGCCGCGACCAGATGCTGCCCCGCTGGGGCGGCCCGCTCAGGGAGGGCATCGACGTGTTGGGCGAGCGGACGCCCGCCGGTCGGCGGATCGCGGAGACGCTGGCCTTCTTCGAATTCGTCCACGCGGAACTGCCGGGCCTGCTCGACCGCTGGCGGACGCACCGCGACAAGCTCTTTAACTCCTGACCGTGTACGCGTGAACTGCGGTTTCCCGGCTGTTCTGGCGTCCGGCTCCCCCTGATTACGCCCAACGGCGCTACTCGCCGGAGCTTTTTGTCCCGACCATGCATGTGACCAGGTCGGCACCACCCGTTCGCGCGAACGTCCCCAATATCCCTGCACCGCCCACCGTCTTGCCACAACCCGGCAGGCCGGTCGGGCGAACCTGTCCCAAAAGGGAGAACCCTGTCATGGGAGACGCCCGCTTGTTCAGAAGGACGGCCGTCCTCGGTCTGGCCGCGATATCGGCGGCCGCGCTGGCGTTCAGCGCGACCGGCGTGGCCATGGCCGAGGGCCAGGTGCTCAGCGCAGACAGCGCCGACGCCGTCCCCGGCTCCTACATCGTGGCGTTGAAGGACGCGGCGTCGCCGAGGGCGCTGTCCGCGTCCGCCGCCGACTCGCTGGTCGCGAAGTACGGCGGCCAGGTCCGGCAGACCTGGCAGCACGCGCTCAACGGCTTCCACGCCTCGCTGTCGGCCGCCCAGGCCCGCCGCATCGCCGCCGACCCCCGGGTCGACTTCGTGCAGGCCGACCTCAAGATCCAGGTGGAGGGCGTGCAGCCCAACCCGCCGTCGTGGGGTCTGGACCGCATCGACCAGGCGAACCTGCCGCTGGACAACAGCTACACGTACCCGAACACCGCGAGCAACGTCCGGGCCTACATCATCGACACCGGCATCCGGACCACGCACACCGACTTCGGCGGTCGCGCCACCTGGGGCACCAACACGGTCGACAGCAACAACACCGACTGCCACGGCCACGGCACGCACGTCGCCGGCACGGTCGGCAGCCGGACCTACGGCGTGGCCAAGGAAGTCAAGCTCGTCGCGGTCAAGGTGCTCAACTGCCAGGGCTCCGGCACCTCCGCCGGCGTCGTGAACGGCATCAACTGGGTGGCCCAGAACGCCGTCAAGCCGGCCGTGGCGAACATGAGCCTCGGTGGCAGCGCGGACACCGCGACGGACACCGCCGTGCGCAACCTCGTGGCGGCCGGTGTCACCACCGCGGTGGCGTCGGGCAACGACAACGCCGACGCGTGCAACTACTCGCCCGCCCGGGTCCGTGAGGCGATCAGCACCAACGCCTCGAACCGGAGCGACCAGCGCGCGTCGTTCTCCAACTGGGGCACCTGCACCGACCTGTTCGCGCCGGGTCAGGACATCATGTCCACCTGGAACACCAGCGACAGCGCGACCAACACCATCAGCGGCACCTCGATGGCGTCCCCGCACGTGGCGGGCGTCGCGGCGCTGTACGTCTCGGCGAACCCCAACGCCACCCCGGCCTCGGTCGAGTCGGCGCTGGTGAGCGCGGCGACCAACGGCAAGATCAGCAACCCGGGCACCGGTTCGGCGAACAAGCTGCTGTTCGTGCAGAACACCGCGCCGAACAACCCGACCGTGAACAACCCCGGCAACCAGACCTCCACCGTGGGCCAGGCGGTCAACCTGACCGTCACCGCGGCGAACGGCACGGCGCCGTACACGTTCGCGTTCACCGGTCTCCCGGCCGGCCTGACCGGCAACTCGTCGGGCACCGTCACCGGTACGCCGACCACCGCGGGCACGTCCAACGTGACCGTCACGGTCACCGACTCGACGTCGCGCACCGGCACCGCGAGCTTCACCTGGACCGTGCGCGACAACACCGGCGGCTGTGACCCGGTCACCAACGACACGGACGTCGCCGTCGGCGACAACAGCGACGTGAACAGCCCGATCACGCTTTCCTGCGCGGGCAACGCGTCGGCCACCACGCAGGTGACCGTGAACATCGTCCACACCTACATCGGCGACCTGATCGTCGACCTGGTGGCGCCGGACGGCACGGTCTACAACCTGCACAACCGGACCGGCGGCAGCGCCGACAACATCAACAAGACGTACTCGGTGAACGCCTCCGCGAAGGCCGCCGCCGGTACGTGGAAGCTGCGGGTTCGCGACGTGGCCCTGGTCGACACCGGGCGGATCGACACCTGGACGCTCGACGCGTGATGTGAGTCCTCTCGACGGTGGGGCCGCCCTGTTTGCGGGCGGCCCCACCGCCATTCCGGTGATCCGGACGACCGGTGCGCCGGAATTCGCGACGTCCTTGTGCACCACGGCGGGGTGCAGTGGGACTTCTTCGTCTCGTACACCGATGCCGACCGCGCGTGGGCCGAGTGGATCGCCTGGGAACTGGAGCGGTCCGGCCACCGGGTGCTGTTCCAGGCGTGGGACATGGTGCCCGGCGCGAACCTGGTCGACCGGATGGACCAGGGCGTCCGCGCCGCGGAACGGACGATCGCGGTGTTGTCGGAGGCGTACCTGTCCTCGGTCTACGGCAAGGCCGAGTGGCAGGCGGCGTGGCGCGACGACCCGCTGGGCGAGCGGCGCAAGCTGGTGGTGCTGCGGGTCGCGGACTGCGCACGGCCGGGCCTGCCGGCCGGGATCGTGTCGACCGACCTGTTCGGACTGTCCGAGCCGGCCACCCGGCAACGGCTGCTGGACACCGGACGGCGGGAACGGTGGCGGTCAAGTCGGTGCGCGGCATGGGCGGCGTCGGCAAGACCCAACCGGCCAACGAGTACGCCTACCGGTACGCGGGCCGGGTGCTGATCACCACCCGGCGCGGGGGTTTCGACGCCCTGGGCGCGGTGGTCGACCTGGACGTCCTGGACCGGGCGGACAGCGTGGCGCTGCTGTCCCGGACGCGACCCCCGGCGAGGCCGCGCGACTGGCGGAGCCGCTCGGCGACCTGCCGCCGGCGATCGAGCAGGCGGCGGCCTACATCAAGACCACGGGCCTGCCCGCCGCCACCTACCTCGACCTGCCGGCCACCCGGACCACCGAGGTGATCCGGCAGGGCAAGGTCGCCGGCCACGAGCGGACCCTGGCGACGCTGTGGGACCTGTCGTTGGCCGAACTCGGCGCGGCCGAACGCCGGCTGCTCGACCTGCTCGCCCACCTGGCTCCCGAACCCGTCCCGCTGGACCTGTTCACGCTGCACCCCGACCGGTTGCCGCCGCCGCTCGCCGGGACCGCGGCCGACCCGATCGCGTTCAACAACGCGGTGGGCGTGCTCGTGGACCACTACGTGGCGCGCGCTGCTCCCGCCGAGCGCGCGCTGGCGGTGCAGGAATCGCGGCACGGAACCGATTCGCCGATGACCACCGAACAGCTCGCCACCCTCGGTGCCGTGCTGGACGAGCCGGACCGCTCGGCCGACGCGCTCACGCTCTACCTGCGGGCGCTGGAGATCGGCGAGCAGGTCCACGGACCCGCGCACCACCCGCCGGAACACCCGGAGGTGGCGATGAGCTTGAACGACCTGGGCAACCTGCTCAGCGGGCTCGGCCGGGCGGCCGAGGCGGAGCCGCTGCTGCGGCGCGCGGTGGAACTGACCGATGCGACGTTCGGGCCCGACCACCCGCGCGCGGTCGTCATGGCCGACGACCTCCGCCACGCGCTGACCCTGCTCCACCGCGAGGACGAGGCGCGCGAACTGGTCGAGCGGGCGCGCCGGACGGCCGAGCGGCAGCACCGGCTGTGGGGCGCGGCCCGGCCGGAACCGCGCCCCACCGCCGGTGCCGCTACAGCTCCACGCCGAGCAGGGCGTCCACGGCGTCGCGGAACAGCTTCGGCGCGGACTCGTCCTTTCCTCCGGTGGACAGGGCCTGCGCGGCCCACGCGTCCAGGGCCGCCAGCGCGCCCGGGGTGTCCAGGTCGTTGCCGAGGTGGTCGCGCAGGCGGGTGACGGTCGCCTCGGCCGACGGCGCCGCGTCGAGGGCCGCCGCGCGCCGCCACGTGGCCAGCCGCTCCTGCGCCCGCGCCAGCAGCGCGTCGGTCCACGGGCGGTCGTCGCGGTAGTGGCCCGCGAACAGCGCCAGGCGCACCGCGTTCGGGTCGACCTTCTGGGACCGGAGCTTGGAGACGAAGACCAGGTTGCCCCGCGACTTCGACATCTTCTCGCCGTCCAGGCCGATCATGCCCGCGTGCACGTAGTGCCGCGCGAACGGGTGTTCGCGGGTCAGCGCCTCGGCGTGCGCGGCGCTGAACTCGTGGTGCGGGAACACCAGGTCGGAACCGCCGCCCTGGACGTCGAACCCGGTGCCCAGGCGGTTGAGGGCGATCGCGCTGCACTCGATGTGCCAGCCCGGCCGGCCCGCGCCCAGTTCGGACGGCCACGACGGCTCGCCGGGCCGCGCGGTGCGCCACAGCAGGGCGTCGAGCGGGTGCCGCTTGCCGGGCCGGTCCGGGTCGCCGCCGCGCTCGCCGAAGTACGCCAGCATGGTGGCCTCGTCGTAGTTCGACTCGTAGCCGAACCGGCCGGACGCGGTGTGGTCGAAGTACACGTCCGGGTGATCCGGGTCGTCCACCCGGTACGCCGCGCCGTCCGCGAGGAGCTTCGCGACCGCCTCCACGACCTCCGGGATGGCCTCCACCGCGCCGATGTACTCGCGCGGCGGCAGGACCCGCAGCGCCACCATGTCCTCGCGGAACAGGGCCGTCTCGCGCATCGCGAGCACCACCCAGTCGTCCTGGTCGCGCTCGGCGCGCTCCAGCAGCGGGTCGTCGACGTCGGTGACGTTCTGGACGTAGTGCACCTCGTGGCCGTTGTCCAGCCACACCCGGTGGACCAGGTCGAACGTCAGGTAGGTCGCCGCGTGTCCGAGGTGGGTCGCGTCGTAGGGGGTGATGCCGCAGACGTACAGCCTGGCGGTGTCACCGGGGGCGGTGGGGCGCACCTCGCCGGTCGACGTGTCGTGCAGCCGCAACGGGCGTGGCTCTCCCGCTACCCGCGGAACAGGGGTGGATGACCAGGTCTGCATGGAATCGACCCTAACTCGCGGGTTCAAGCGGACGTCCGCCTGGCGGGACGTCGGGCGTACCCTGATCGTGGGAGATGATGGCCATGATCCTCGACGTCGTGTTAGCCGTCCTCGGAGCCGCCGTGCTCGGCCTGGGTGCCAGTGCGCGCGTGGTCAAGCAGTACGAACAGGGTCTGGTGTTCGGTTCGGCCGGGTGCGGCAGGCGCTGCGCGGCCCCGGTCTGACCCTGGTGGTGCCCGGCGTGGACCGGCTGAAGAAGGTCAACCTCCAGATCGTCACCCTGCCGATCCCGGCGCAGGACGGCATCACCCGCGACAACGTCACGGTCCGTGTCGACGCGGTGGTGTACTTCAAGGTGACCGACCCGGTGAAGGCGATCGTCACGATCGAGGACTACCGGTTCGCCGTGCTCCAGGTCGCCCAGACCTCGCTGCGGTCCATCATCGGCAAGAGCGAGCTGGACGACCTGCTGTCCAACCGGGAACGGCTCAACCAGGGCCTGGAGCTGATGATCGACAACCCGGCGATGGCGTGGGGCGTCGAGATAGACCGGGTGGAGATCAAGGACGTGGCGCTGCCGGAGGGCATGAAGCGGTCGATGTCCCGGCAGGCGGAAGCGGAGCGTGAGCGGCGGGCCAGGGTCATCACCGCCGACGGCGAGTTGCAGGCGTCGCGGAAGCTGTCCGAGGCGGCGGCGCAGATGGCCGCGACACCCGCCGCGCTCCAGCTCCGGCTGCTCCAGACCATCGTGGAGGTGGCGGCGGAGAAGAACTCGACGCTGGTGCTGCCGTTCCCGGTCGAGCTGCTGCGGTTCCTCGAACGCGCGTCCGAGCAGATCGCCCCGCCGGCCGCGCCGCCCGAGCCCCGGTCGTCGGCCGAACAGCTGCCCGGCTGAGCGATTGCCCCGGTACCCGATCAGGTGGACCATGTGAGGTGGCTCACGTCATCGGGACGAGGGAGGCGGTGGCATGACCGCGCTCAAGCCGGAACCCGTGATCGTCTACCCGGGAGCGGCCCGCCGCCGGCCCCTCGGCTCGGTGCTGCTCGGCCTGTTCAAGACCACCGACCCGAAGCAGATCGGCCTGCTCTACCTGACCACGTCGTTCGCCTTCTTCATGATCGGCGGCCTGATGGCGCTGCTGATCCGCGGCGAACTGGCCCGGCCGGGACTCCAGTTCCTGTCCACCGAGCAGTACAACCAGCTGTTCACCATGCACGGCACGATCATGCTGCTGCTGTACGCGACGCCGATCCTGTTCGGGTTCGCCAACTACATCCTGCCGTTGCAGATCGGCGCGCCGGACGTGGCGTTCCCCAGGCTGAACGCGTTCTCGTACTGGCTCTACCTGTTCGGCGGCACGATGGTGGTGATGGGGTTCGTCACGCCGGGCGGTGCGGCGGACTTCGGCTGGACGGCCTACACCCCGCTGTCGGACGCCGTGCACTCCCCCGGCATCGGCGCGGACCTGTGGATCATGGGGCTGGCGGTGAGCGGCCTGGGCACCATCCTGGGCGGGGTCAACATGGTGACCACGGTGTGCTGCCTGCGCGCGCCCGGCATGACCATGTTCCGGATGCCGATCTTCACCTGGAACATCTTCGTCACCAGCATCCTGATCCTGCTGGCGTTCCCGATCCTGACCGCCGCGCTGATGGGCCTGGCCGCCGACCGGCACCTGGGCGCGCACGTGTTCGACCCGGCCAACGGCGGCGTGATCCTGTGGCAGCACCTGTTCTGGTTCTTCGGGCACCCCGAGGTCTACATCGTGGCGCTGCCGTTCTTCGGCATCGTGAGCGAGATCTTCCCGGTGTTCAGCCGGAAACCGCTGTTCGGCTACAAAGGACTGGTGTTCGCCACGTTCGCCATCGCGGCGCTGTCCGTGGCGGTGTGGGCGCACCACATGTTCGCCACCGGGGCGGTGCTGCTGCCGTTCTTCTCGCTGATGACGTTCCTGATCGCGGTGCCCACCGGGATCAAGTTCTTCAACTGGATCGGCACGATGTGGAAGGGCCGGCTCTCGTTCGAGACGCCGATGCTGTTCAGCGTCGGCTTCCTGGTCACGTTCCTGCTCGGCGGGCTCACCGGCATCCTGCTGGCGTCACCGCCGCTGGACTTCCACGTCACCGACACGTACTTCGTGGTCGCGCACTTCCACTACGTGCTGTTCGGCACGATCGTGTTCGCCACGTACGCGGGCATCTACTTCTGGTTCCCGAAGATGACCGGGCGGATGCTCGACGAGCCGTTGGGCAAGCTGCACTTCTGGACCACGTTCATCGGGTTCCACCTGACCTTCCTGATCCAGCACTGGCTGGGCAACCTCGGCTTCCCGCGCCGGTACGCGGACTACCTGCCGTCGGACGGGTTCACCACGATGAACACCATCTCCACCATCGGCGCGTTCCTGCTCGGCGCGTCGGTCCTGCCGTTCGTGTGGAACGTCCTGCGCAGCTACCGCTTCGGCGACCCGGCCGAGCGCGACGACCCGTGGGGCTTCGGCAACTCGCTGGAGTGGGCCACGTCCTGCCCGCCGCCCCGGCACAACTTCACCGAACTGCCCCGGATCCGCTCGGAGCGCCCGGCGTTCGAACTGCACTACCCGCACATGGTCGAGCGGATGCGCGAAGAAGCGCACTTCTCGTTGGCCAGGCCGGGCAAGCGCCACGTCCGACCGGACGAGACGACCGAAACCGCGCTCGCGCCGACGGACCGGAACTCGAAACCGGACTGAGGACGTCGACTACGGCGCGCGGGTCCGGCGGCGGTTTCGCACGAACCACCAGCCGCTGACCAGGTGCGTCGCCACGACCACCGACGCGCTCACCCACGCCACCCGTTCGACGAACCGCAGCGCGGGGCGGTCCACCGACAGCGACAGGCCGGCGTCGTCGGGGTGGAACGCCACCGAAACCCGGTCGCCGACGGCGAGGTCGAAGGTGCGGAACGTGGTCGACGTGCGCCCGCTCGGGCACCTCAGCACCGCGAACCCGTCCCGCCCGCCGTCCTGCGTCGGCTGCGAGTCGAACCGGTCGACCGCGCAGTCCTCCACGTCGCCCCGGCTCGCCAGGGCGCGTCCGGGCGCGATGACGAGGAAGCAGATCGCCGCCACCGCCACCGCGACGGACGCGACGACCACGGTCGGGTGACGGTCGGACTCCAGTCGGACCACGGTCGACGGCCCCACGTTCGCGACGGCCGGCAGCACGAGCACCGGCAGCACGAGCACCGGGTACAGCCACGGCAGGGCGGGGACGAGCCCGGTCAGCCAGGCCAGTCCGAACGCGAGCCCGTAGAGCAGCGGCATCCCGGCCGACGCCACGGCCGACCACGCCACGACCTTCCCGATCCCAGGCGACACCCGCACCTCCGGTGGCCGAACAGGTGGCGAGTGTGCCGGCCGCGCCCGCCGCACAGCGCTCCTTTCGGCGGACCGCCCGCCGACACGGTGGCCGTGCCCGTCCGGACGCTTCGGCATTCCGCGCGGACCGGGGCCGGCCGGGGTGAGCGAGAGCCTGCCGGCACCGACCTTCCACCGCGCCTCCCGGTGGACTGCTGCCCGGAGTTGCCGCCGGTCAGGTGCCGAGCAACGCCCGGACGGTGTCGGTGAGCACGCGAACGGGCAGGACGCCCTGCACCACGAACCGCTGGACGCCCAACCCGATGCCCAGGCTGAGCAACGTCCGCGCGAGTTCGTGCGGCGGCAGCAGCGGGGCGAGGGAGAACTCCTCGCACTGCACCCGGATCAGGTCTTCGAGGGCGCGCACGACCAGTGCGTCGCGGCGGCCGAGTTCGGCTTGCAGGCCGGTGTTCAGGCGGGCCTGCAACGCGAACTCGACCTCGAACTGGGTGCGCGGCGCGTCGCCGAGCATCCCTTCGGCGTACTCCTCGAACGCGCGCAGCCGTTGCTCCAGCGTGCCGCCGCTGAACGCCTTGCCGATCTCGGCGATCCGCTCCGCGTACAGGCGGTCGACCACGACCAGGCACAGCTCGTCCTTGTTGCGGAAGTTCGAGTAGACCGCGCCCTTCGAGAAACCGGCGGCCTCGGCGACCTTCTCCAGCGACGTGGCGTGGTAGCCGTCGCGCAGGAACAGCCGCTGGGCGGTCCCGGTGAGCAGGTCGCGGGTGCGGGCCTGGCTTTCCGCTCGGGTCAGTCTGGGCACCCGTTCAGCGTACTTTGGCAGACCATCAGTATTGAAATACCGTCGGTATCCATGATGCCCGGACGGCCCGCCGGCTCCGCGACTTCCGACCCGCCGACTACCCGGTCACCGCAGGTCACCCGATCTGCTCGGCCAGCGCGATCACGATGCCGGCGGGGCCGCGCAGGTAGCAGAGCCGGTAGCTGTTCTCGTACTGCACCAGCTCGCCGAGGAGTTCGGCTCCGTGCGGCCGCAGCCGTTCGAGGATGTCGTCCATGTCCTCGACGGCGAACATGACGCGGTGCGCGCCCAAGATGTTCGTCGGCGCGCGCGGATCGCCCTCTCGGCTCGGCGGCGTCAGGTACTTGGTCAGTTCGATCCGCCCGTGGCCGTCCGGGGTGCGCATCATCGCGATGTCCGACCGGACCCCCTCAAGGCCGACGAGGCGGTCCACCTCGCTGCCCTCGACGGTCGCCTCGCCTTCCAGCTCCAGTCCGAGTTCGGCGAAGAACGCCTTCGCCGCCGCGAGGTCGTCGACGACGATGGCGACGTTGTCCATCCGCCGGATCGTCCCGCGGCCGGGGCCTTGCCGGTCGGTCTCGTTCATGGTGGTCTCCTTCCGGGCCGGGTGCTCCCGGCTTCGACGGCGGGTTCAGGCGGACTGGCGTTCCTTCTGCCGCTGCATGAGTTCCTCGATGGCGGTGGGCAGGGTGGTCTCGAAGTCGATCAGCTTGACCCAGGTCGGCTTCACCACGATCCGGACCATGCCCTCGTAGAGCGACTTCACGCCCACCTCCCACTCGGCCCGCTGCTCGGGCGTCATCTCGTAGGTGCCGTTCCACTGGAGGTACTCGTCCGGGATGCCGTCCACGGCGTCCAGCTCCGCGCGGCCCCGGATGAGCAGGACCTTCGGCGGGTGCGACTCGGTGTCGATCGTGAGCGCTACCGCGGGGTTGCGGCGCAGCGCGGCGAGTTTGCGCGCGTTCGTCGCGGTGCACATGACGATCTCCGCGCCGTTCCAGACGATTCCGATCGGGATCGCCCGGGGCGTGTCGTCCAGTGCGGTGAAGGCCAGCCTGGCCAGGTCGCGGGCCAGCAGTTCCTGGCTGTACGGGCGGTTCAGCACCTCGTCGATGGCGTTCTGGTCCATGGTTCGAGCCCCTCAGTCGTAGTAGCGGCGGGCGCTGGACCCGACGCGGGTGATGTCGGTGCCGTAGACGTGCAGGCTGACAGCGGTCTCGTCGCCGACGTTGCGGATGCGGTGGATGTCACCGGGCGGCGCGAACCCGCCGACCTCACCGGTGGCGTTGTCCCGCGTGCCGACGGGGTTGAGCGCTTCGTCGAACAGTTCTTCGTGCTCGACGCCGGCCAGCACGCCCACGACGCACCAGGTGATGTGGTCGTGGATCCGGGTGCTCTGCCCGGGACGCCAGACCAGGCCGAGGACGGAGAACGCCCCGTCCGGCTCGACGTGCAGCAGGTGGCCCGCGACCCGGTCGGGCAGGCCGAGGCGCTGCTCGGGCGTCAGGATCCCGGGGCCGGGCAGGTGCGCGCGGAGCTGGTCGGCGACCAGGTCCGCGGTGTCCGACCAGCCGGCCCGCACGTCGACCGCCCGGCGCACCGCCGTGACGAGGTCGGTCAGCGTCACCAGTGAGCGGGTCATGGCCGCGTCCTCCTTCGCTCGGCGGTTCCGTCCTGATCAGCCTCCCTCGCCGACAACCCATTCGTCCAATGCCAATACTTGGGCGAACTCATGCGTATCCTCGATGCATGCTGGACATCCTGCGGTTACGGGTCCTCGCGGCGATCGCCGCGCACGGCTCGGTCACCAAGGCCGCCAAGCACCTGAACTACTCCCAGCCCGCCGTCAGCCACCACCTGGCCAGGCTGGAGGCCGCGACCGGCGCCCGGCTCGTCCAGCGGGTCGGCCGGGGCATCCGGCTCACCCCGGAGGGCGAGCACCTGGCCCGCCGCGCCGCCGAGATCGTCGGCCGGGTCGACACCGCCGCCGCGGAGCTGTCGGCGATGGTGGGCCTGCGCACCGGCCGCGTCCGGGTCGCGGGCTTCCAATCGGCGCTCGCCGCGCTGGTGCCGCACGCGGCGGGCACCCTGCGCCGCGAGCACCCCGGCATCGACCTGCACCTGATCGAGGCCCACCCGCGCGTGGCGCTCGACCTGCTGCGCGCAGGCCAGGTCGACGTCGCGGTCGTCTTCCGCTACGACGACGCGCCCCCGGCCGACGTCCGCGCCACGCACCTGTTCGACGACCCGATGTACCTGCTCAGCCTCGAACCCGAGCAGACGCTGGCGGGCAACCGCGACTCGGCCTGGATCGCGGGCTGCGAGAACTGCCGGCGCGAGTTCCTCGACGCCTGCGACCAGGCGGGCTTCGTCCCGCCCATCGCCTACACCAGCGACGACATCATCGTCCAGCAGGCGCTGGTGGCGGCGGGCATGGGCGTGACCACCATGCCGGGGCTGGCCCTGCGCACCCACCACGCGCCCGGGATCGAGGCCAGCGCCCTGCGCGGCTTCCAACGGCACGTCTACCTGGCCACCTACGGCGACCCGCCGGACCCGCCCGCGACCACGGCCTTCATCGCCGCGCTGCACCACGCCGTCGAGCAGACCCGACCGGGCGAACCGGCGTCACCCACCGGTCACCGGCCGGGCTAGCTGTACTGCCCGAGGAGGTTGTGGACGTGGGGACACGTAGTCGGATGATCCTGGAATGAGGGAGGGCCTCCGGGTTCGGTGTGGATTGCGACGTCTGCACCGGCCACGGAGGCCCTCGTTTTCCACGCCGACGCACCGTCGACCCCGACCGGCAGGCTGCGTCCGGCCCGGTGTGCCGTGGACGACCTGTGGCCGCTGCGACGCGCGGCGGGCGGCCGCAACAGTTCCGCCCACCGCGACCCCGCCCGTCCCCGCACCCCGGAAACCGAGCGTCGCGAAGCGCTGCCCCGATGGCCGCACACCGACAATCACCACCCCGGCCCACCGCACTCGACGGCCCACCACCCGCCGGCCGCGCTCCCAACCTCACAGGGCAGTACAGCTAGACCTCTCGCGGCGCGTCCAGGCTGATCGCGTGCTTGGCCTGCTCCATGGACTCCTCGGACGCGCCCTGCCCGGGGTTCTCCGTGGCCAGCGCCTGGTTGACCGCGACGAACGGCCGCAGCCGCTCCTCGTACCCGGTCAGCCCGGCCTGCTGGTCGGCCGCCCGGCCGAGTTCGTCGGCCAGCACGTACGCGCCCACCAGGGCCAGGCTGGTGCCCTGCCCGGACAGCGGGGACGCGCAGTGCGCGGCGTCGCCGACCAGCACGACCCGCCCCTGCCACCAGCGGTCCATCCGGACCTGGGCCATCGCGTCGAAGTAGAAGTCCGGGGCGGCCCACATGGCGTCGAGCAGCTTGGGCGTCTCCCAGCGCAGGTCGGCCAACCGGTCGGCGATCAGCGACTTCTGGTGCCCGGTGTCGTGGCGGTCGTGGTCGAGCGGGTCGGACGCGAAGCCGAGGGTGGCGCGCAGCTCGGTGTTGCCGCGCGCCGGGTAGACGCAGTAGCTCGCGGTGCGGGTGTCGTTGTGCACCCACACCTGCCAGTCGTCCAGGTCCAGGAAGTTGTCGGTGCTGAACACGCCCACGTACGCGCCGAGGTGGTGCAGGTACCGCTCCTCCGGGCCGAACGCGAGCCGGCGCACCGCCGAGTGCAGCCCGTCCGCGCCGACCACCAGGTCGAACGTGCGGGGTCCGGCCTCGCGGAAGGTGACGCGCACGCCGTCGTCGTCCTGGTCGAGGCCGGTGATGGCGTCGCCGAACAGGTAGTCGACGCCGTCCTGCGCGCTGGTGTGCAGCAGCGCGGTGAGGTCGTCGCGCAGCACCTCGATGTCGTCGCTGTCCAGGCGGCCGGCGCTCAAGGTCGCCTCGGTCGAGCGCCACTGCTCGGTGCCGTCGGCGTCGAGCATCGACATGCCGCCCATCGTGGTGCGCAGTTCCCGTGCCCGGTCGAGCAGGCCCATCCGGTCCAGCACGTCGAGCGCGACGCCCCGGACGTCGATCGCCTGGCCGCCGGGGCGCAGCGCGGGCGCGCGTTCCACGACGGTGGGCGCGTAGCCGTTGCGGTGCAGCCAGTGGGCGGCGGCCAGACCTGCGACGCCGGCGCCGGAGATGAGCGCGGTCTTCATCGGGAGTCCTCCTCGTCGGTGCGGTACGCGACTGAATTTACGCAGTACGCACAGCCGTTCACAACGCTGTACTAGCGCAATAAACCCCTGCTCAGAGCCTCATTGCTGCTAGGTTCTGTACTAGTACAGGAGGAGGCACGACATGATCCCGCCCTACCAGCGCATCGTGGCCGACATCAAGCGCCGCATCACCGACGGCGACCTGGCCCCCGGCGACCGGGTGCCGTCGGCCCGGCAGGTCGCCAAGGACTGGGACGTCGCGCTCGCCACCGCCACCAAGGCGTTGACCACGCTGCGCCAGGAAGGGCTGGTCGAGGCGCAGCCCCGGGTCGGCACCGTCGTGGCCTCCGCCCGGCCCCGACCGCGCACCGCGGCGGCCCCCGAACACGAGCTGACCCGGGAACGCGTGATCCGCGCGGCGATCGGCATCGCCGACGCCGAAGGTCTGGCCGCCCTGTCCATGCGCGGCATCGCGGCCCGGCTCGGCGTCGCGGCCATGTCGCCTTACCGGCACGTGGCGAGCAAGGGCGACCTGGTGCTGATGATGGCCGACACGGTGTTCGGCGAGGCACGCCTGCCCGGCCCACCGCCGGCCGACTGGCGGACGCGGGTCGAGACCGGCGTCCGCGCGCTGTGGGCACTGCACCGCGAGCACCCGTGGCTGGCCCAGCTCGGGCCGTTGACCCGGCCGCTGGTCGTGCCCAACCTGCTGGCGTACTCGGAGTGGGTGCTGGGCGGACTCGACCAGCTCGGCCTGGACCCGACCACCACGTTCGACCTGAACGTGCTGCTCTACAGCCACGTCCTGGGCCTGTCGGTGCACCTGGAGCGGGAGGCCAACGCCGAGGGCGCGACCGGCCTGTCGACCGAGCAGTGGATGGACGGCCAGGCCCGCAACCTCGGCCGGCTCGCCCCGGCCCACCCGACGTTCGCCCGCCTCATGGCCACCTTCGCCAAGACCGGCTACGACCTCGACCTGGACGCCCTGTTCGAACTCGGCCTCCGGTCGATCCTGGACGGCCTGGAGCGCCGGGCGACCTGACACCGACGCCGCCACCAGGCGCTCGCCCGGCGGCGGGGGCGTCAGCCCGTCGCCGGAGCCGGGGCGGGCGTCGGGAAATCGCCCTTCGACACGCGGACGACGTCCGCGCCGTAACGCTCGGCCAGCGCCGCGCGGTCCGCGTCGCTGCCGTCCACGGTCGTCACGTTCACCGCCGAGCCGTCGACCGCCGGACCCCACGTGGAAATCCGCACGTTCCTGGTCTTCCAGTACTCGGCGTCGGCCGCGATCCGGTCGGTCACCTCCTTGAGCCGGCTCAACGGGAACTTCGCGTCGGCCAGGTCCAGCCGGGCACCGTGCACCGCCGCGCGCGCCGCGTCGTCCAGCGCCGGATCGGGCAACCGATAGACGACCACCCGGTCGCCGTCGAGCCGCACGCCCGCGTAGGTCTGCGGGAAACCGGTCTCCAGCAACGGTCCGAGCGCGGACGCGGCGGCCTCGGCCGCCGGGTCGTTGGTCGGCGTCACCGTGGCCGACGTGGACTTCGGCGGGTCGCCCGCCACCTGCTCCGCGCCCTTCCCGGCACCACACCCACCCACCGCGAACGCTCCCGCCACCACCACTGCGAGCACCACCCGGTTCACCGGTCCCGACCTCCTCGCGCCGCCGTCGTCCGTCGCTGCCAGGACGGGACGGGACCAGTGGGCGGTTGCACCGGCCGGCGACGAATTCCGGACCCGCCGGAAATCCGCAGGTGGCGACCGCCGCCCGAATCGGCGGATCGAAATCCCGAACCGTCGCGATTGGCGCACCCGGGCCATCCGGTGCCGCGTCCCCGCCGAACGGGAGAACCGATTTCCTGCCGCATCCTTTCCCCGGGTCGATCACCCGCACACCGTTTCGCTCGCCCACCTGTTCCGCCGGATCGAAAACATCCCGGAAAAGGTGCGTGACCGCATGAGAATCGACTCCCACTCGCGTTGTGGCCGACCTGGGCACCCTGCCCGGCGACACGGACGCCGACGTGGCCGGCCTCGACAACGCCGGCATGGTCATCGGCCAGTCTTTCAAGGGTTTCTGGCACACCCCCGTCACCGCGCGCGCGGTGAAGTGGAGCCGCAACGGCACCATCACGGCGCTGCCCGTCCCGCGCGGCGACACCAACCCGCACAGCAGGTCGGTCGACATCAGCCGCCGGGGTGCCATCACCAGCTACACGTACGGCGGCACGGAGTACCACGGCCTGCGCTGGAACACCGACGGCACCGTCACCGCGCTCCAACCGCTGCTCGGCAGCCGGGCCACGCTGCTCGCCATCCCGCCGGGGCGCGTCGAGTCCTACCCGAGGGCGACCGACGACCACGACAGCGTCATCGGCACGGGCCGTGAACGACGCCGGTGTCGCGGTCGGCCACTCGTCGGTGTTCCGCAACCCGTACAAGGAGGAAACGCACGCCGTCCGCTGGTCCGCCACCGGCGAGGTGACCGCACTGGGTTTCCTGCCCGGCGGCACGGAGAGCAGCGCGGGCCACATCAACGCCTCGGGCACGATCGCCGGCTCGGCGACAGCGGCGGACGAGCACCTGCGGGCCGTCGTCTGGCGGCACTGACCGCCTTCGCGTCACCGGCCGGCGTGCGCCCGCTCGCCCTTCAGGCTCCCGAGAAAACCGGCGAACGCCGCCGAGCCGAACAGCAACACCGGCCCGGCGGGATTCTTCGAATCACGCACGGCCACCACACGCACCAGGCCCGCGACCTCAACGCAGTTGCTCGCACCGTTCTGACTACGGCTGCTCTTGCGCCACCGCGATTCCCCGAACCCATCCGGCGGCACTGACCGCCTACCATTCGGCGGCATCTGCCCGCTCACCCTTCAGACTCCCGAGGAACCCCGCGAACGCCGCCGAGCCGAACAGCAACACCGGCCCAGCGGGATTCTTCGAATCACGCACGGCCACCACACGCACCAGGCCCGCGACCTCAACGCAGTTGTCCGCACCGTTCTGACTACGACTGCTCTTGCGCCACCGCGATTCCCCGAACCCGTCCGCCGCCACCCGCAGCCTCCGCCCAGTCGAGTTCTCCGATCAGACGATCGAGCAGCGCAAGGGAATCGGCAGGTGACAACGCCGCGCGCCGGGCCCGATCAAACGCCAGTCTATAGACGTCGGTGTGCGGTGGACGATCGTAGATTTCGGCGTCGGTCAGCGCTTCCACGTAGGCGAACGTCACCACGGGATCGCCGATGTGGAGCAGGGTGAACCTGGTGCCCAGCGCGAGGTGCGCGCCCGCCTCGAACGGCAGCACCTGGACCGCGATGTTCGGCCGGGCGGCCAACGTCCTGAGGTGGTCGAGTTGGGCGCGCAGCACCGCGCGACCGCCGACGTGCCGGCGCAGTCCCGATTCGCTCAGCACCAGCACGACCTGCGGCGCGCCGGGTTCGAGCAGCCGCCGCCGGCGCTCGGCCCGTTGCCGGACCGCCGCCTCGACGCCCTCGGGGGCCAGTGCCCCGCCCTGGACGAGCAGCGCACGGGCGTAGTCCTCGGTCTGCGCCAAGCCCGGCACCAATTCCTCGGCGAACAGCTCGACGTGGTCGGCCGCCGTCTCCAGCGCGAGATAGGTCTGCGCCCAGTCCGCCGCGAACGCCGGGCCGGGGTCGCGCTTGCGAGCGATCCTGCCCAGTTCGACGACCTTGACGCGTTCCTCGGCGTCGAGGCCGAGCAGGTCGGCGAGGACGGTCACCTCGACCGCCGCGAGCTTGCGCTTCCCGCTCTCCACCAGGCCGACCTTCTGCACGTACGACCAGCCGAGCGCGCCGGCCACGGCGTTGGCGTCCACGCCCGCCCGTTCCCGGTAGGTACGCAGCAGGGCGCCGAGTTCGATGCGCCGCGCCAGGGGCGGCGGCTGGTCGGCCATCGGTGGCGGTCCTCTCGTCGGGGTGCGCTTCAGTCCGGTGCGTTGTGTTGCGGCGCAAGGAGTATCGGGACAGGACCGGTCTGGGCAATACACCCGATCGTGCAGTTCCTACCGTCACATGACAGTAATAGTGTCGCAGTATTCAACCTGTCGAGGAGGAACCCGATGAACCCGCCCACCGGGCCGAAACCGCTGTGCGGTGAAGAGGAATTCGCCGCGATCCTGCGCGACCTGGTCAACGGCGACGCGCCCCGGCTGTTCGCCATAGTGGAGGAGTACGGGGTACGCGAGGACGCGTGGGTCGCCGCGTGGGGCATCGACCTCGGCGACCACGCCGAGGTGCTCGGCGTCGACGGTGATTTCCGGCTCACCACCGAGAAACCGGAGACCGCCGTGCGGCTGTTCGCCGCGACCGGCGGCGTGACCGCGCACCTGGTGTGGCCGGACACCCGGCAGGGCTGACCGGGGTCAGCGCTTGCGGCGCGACCTCAGGTAGTCGCTCACCACGGCCGCGCCCAGGCCATCCTCGTCGGGCGCGACCACCCGGCCACCGCTGCGCCGCGCCAGCAGGTCCACGAACTTGGTCAACCTCGGGTCGTCGCCCAGCCGGAACACGGTGATCGACGCGCCCAGCCGGGCCAGGCCGTCCACCTCGACCAGGGTCTTGCCGATGGTGCGCGGCAGCGGCGGGTAGTGGAACTCGGCTTCGCCGTCGGACTCCAGGTGCGCCGTCGGCTCGCCGTCGGTCACCACCAGGACCACCGGCTGCGCGTCCGGGTGCCGGCGCACGTGCCTGCCCGCCAGCAACAGCGCGTGGTGCAGGTTGGTGCCCTGCTCCCACACGCCTTCCAGCGCCGTCAACTGGCCGATGTCGACCGTCTCGGCGTGCCGGCCGAACGTGATCAGCTGCAACGCGTCCGTGCGGAACCGGGTGCTCACCAGGTGGTGCAGCGCCAGCGCGGTGCGCTTCATCGGCACCCACCGGCCGTCCTGCACCATCGACCACGACGTGTCCACGCACAGCGCGACCGCCGCCCGGGACCGCTGCTCGGTCTCGCTGATCTCGACGTCCGCGACGTCCAGCCGGATCTCGCCGACGCCCGAACGCAGCACCGCGTTGGTGATCGTGCGCGGCACGTTCCACGGCTCGGTGTCGCCGAAGCGCCACGGTCGGGTGCTGCCCAGCAGCTCGCCTGCCGCGCCGGCCTGCGTGTTGTCCCGCCGACCTTGCGCCCGCACGCTGTCGATCACGCCTCGCAGCGCCGTCTCGCCCAAGCGCCGCAACGCTTTCGGGGTCAGCCGCAGCGAGCCGTCGGGCGCGCGTTCGAGGAGGTTCTGCTGCCGCAGCTCGCGTTCCAGCTCGGCCAGCCGCCGCGCGTCCACGCCGGCCTCGTCGCCGAGCTGGCGGACCAGCGCCTCGACGTCGATGTCCTCCAGCCGCGCGCCGGGGTAGGACTGGGCCAGCTGCTCGGCCAGCGCGTCGAGTTCGGCCAGGTCGGCCATCGCCTGCGCGCCCTCGCCGAGCCCCAGCGGCTGGTTGCCGCGGAAGCGCGCCGCACCGTTCCAGTCCTCGCCCGGCCGCAGGCCCTGCAACAACGAGTCCAGGGTGGACAGTTGGGAGCCGATCCCGGAGTCGCCGAAAGCCTGCTGCGACAACGCGTTGAGTTCTTGGCGCTGCTGCTCGGTCATCGAGTTCATCATCCGCTGGGCCGCCGCCGCGCGGGCCGCGAGCGCGTCGATCAGCTCCTGCACGGTCCTCGGGTTCTCCGGGAAGAACTCGCCGTGGCGGCGCATGAACTCCTGGAACCGGTCCGGGATGTCCTCGCCCCGGGCGTGCGCGGCGAGCAGCGCGTTGAGGTCGGCGAGCATCTCCTGGATGCGCTGGACGTCCTGCGGGCCGAGGTTGCCCATCGCCTGCTTCAGGCCCTGGAACCGCTGGTCGAGCAGCTCGCGGCCGAGCAGGTTCTGGATCTGCTCGTAGGACTCGCGCGCCCGCGACGACCGCCAGTCGTACTCGGCCAGCTCCTGCACGGCCGCCGCCGTGCCCTGGGGCAGCGCGTCGAGCCGCGCCTCGCGGAACCGGGCGTCGTCGTCCGGGTCCGGGAACAGCGCCGCCCGCTCGGCCTCCAGCGCCTGGTCCAGCAGCCGGCGGATCTCCTGGAGGGTGCCGTCGAGGCGGTGCCGGCGCTGGATCGCCGCGCGCCGCTGCCACAGCCGCGCCGTCAGGTCGTCGAGCCCGCGCGCGCCCGGCACACCGCGCCGGAGCAGTTCGCGCAGCGCCGACTCGGGGGACGCGCCCTCCATGACCTCGCGCCCGAGTTCGTCCATCGCCGCCCGCAGGTCGGTGGGCGGCGCGAGCGGGTCGGGCCCGTCGACGTAGCGGTCGTAGCGGTAGCCGGTCATCCGTAGATGGTCCGGTCGTCGTCGTTGTCCTTGGACAGCTGACGGGTCAGGTAGAGCGATTCCAGGGCCAGCTCCACGGCGGACGCGATGCGCCCCGGCGGGTCCGCCGGGCCCGCGCCGACCCGCTGCGCCACGTCGTGCAGCACCGGCAGCTCGGGCAGCGCGGCCAGCACGTCCGCCGCCGGCACCTGCTCGCCGGTCGTCACCGGGTGGCCGTCGGACACCAGCTCGGCCAGCGGGCGCAGGTTCAGCCCGGCGAACGCCGAGCGCGCGGTGTCCGCGACGGCCCGGCGCAGCAGGTGCGTCAACACCTCGTGCTCACGGCCCTCCTCGCCCGCCTCGAACTCCAGCTTGCCGCGCAGCACGTCGGGCACCGAGTACAGGTCGACCGGGCGGGCGATGGGCGGGTGCTCGCCGATCAGCGCGCTGCGCCGCAACGCCGACGCGGCCACCGTCTCGGCCGCCGCCACCGCGAACCGCGCCGACACGCCCGAGCGCTGGTCGATCGCCGGCGACTCGCGCAGGTGCCGCACGAACCGCGCCACCGCCTCGACCAGGTGGTCGCCGACCTCGGCGACCAGCTCCGCCTCCTGGCGCACCAGCGCCACCTCGGCGGCCACCTCAAGCGGGTAGTGCGTGCGGATCTCCGCGCCGAACCGGTCCTTGAGCGGTGTGATGATCCGGCCCCGGTTCGTGTAGTCCTCGGGGTTCGCGGTCGCCACGACCAGCACGTCCAGCGGCAGCCGCAGCGTGTAGCCGCGGATCTGGATGTCGCGCTCCTCCATCACGTTCAGCAGCGACACCTGGATGCGCTCGGCCAGGTCGGGCAGCTCGTTGACGGCGATGATGCCCCGGTGCGCGCGCGGCACCAGGCCGTAGTGGATGGTCTCCGGGTCGCCGAGGCTGCGGCCCTGGGCGACCTTCACCGGGTCGACGTCGCCGACCAGGTCGCCGACGCTGGTGTCCGGCGTGGCCAGCTTCTCGGCGAACCGCTCGTCGCGGTGCCGCCACGCGACCGGCAGGTCGTCGCCGAGTTCGGCGGCCCGCCGCCGGGACTCGGGCGTGATCGGGCGCAGCGGGTGTTCGCCCAGCTCCGCGCCGTCGATGACCGGCGTCCACTCGTCCAGCAGGCCGACCAGCGAGCGCAGCAGCCGGGTCTTGCCCTGGCCGCGCTCGCCCAGCAGCACCAGGTCGTGGCCGGCCAGGACGGCCCGCTCCAGCTGCGGCAGCACGGTCCGGTCGAACCCGACGATGCCCGGCCACGGGTCGCGCTTCGCGCGCAGCGCCTCGACCAGGTTGTCGCGCAGTTCGGCCTTGACGCTGCGCACCGCGTACCCGGCGGCGCGCAGCCCGCCCACGGTCGTGGGAAGTCCAGAGGTCACCCCTCGACGCTACGCAAACCTCGGCGATCGGTCGACGTGGAGCGACTCCAGGGAGCCGCTCCACGCCGGTCCGCGCAGGTCGGGCGAGGGCTACTCGTGGAACAGGGGCAGGATCCAGTAGTTGCTGTTGTGCCAGGTGTCGGTCGGGAAGCCGCCGTGCACCTCGTAGTGGAAGACGCCCGCGCCGGGCTTCACGATGAACGGGGCCTGCAGGACCGTGCCGGTGAAGTAGTTCTCCGACGCCTGGTAGCGCCACGACCAGTCGCTGAAGTAGGAGACCACGTAGTCCTGGCCGGGCTGGACCGGGATCGGCGTCGGGAACCACACCCACTGGCGGCCGAGCCCGGGGCCACCGGACAGAGTGTCCACCAGCAGCTCGCCGGTGCCGGTCCAGACGCGGGTCTCGATCGCGCCCGTGTAGGTGCCCCGGTCGATGGTCACGCCGGTCAGCGTGCCGGGCCGGTCCACCTGGAACTTCAGGCCCAGTTCGACCGGCTCCCAGTCGGGGTCCAGCGCCTTGTCGAACTCCGGCAGGCTCAGCGCGTTGGTCGCGTCGTGGATCGGCGGCAGCGGGCCGGGCGTCGCGCCCACGTGCACGGTGGTGGGCGGGCTGGGGTTGCCGACCGTGGACCGGGTGTGCGCGCGGGCGACCAGCGTGAGGTCACCGGAGGCGGCGGGGGTGAACTGGAACCGCCACTGCTCGGCCACCGTCTCGGCGGGCTGCCAGGTCGTGCCGCCGTCGACGGACACGTCGACCGCCGTGATGCCGCCCGCCTCGCCGTTCACCGCGCCGCCGGTGACCAGCAGGGGCTCGCCGACCGCGGCGTACGAACCGTCGCGCGGGGTGTGAATGCCCGCCGACGGGTGGTCTTGCGCGTACGCCGTGCCGGAACTTGCCAGGATCACCGCGAACACCGCCGCGAGCAGCCTGGATAACCGCAACATGCGCCCTCCTCGGGCATTTTTGGGACGGGTCGTCCCGAGGGGGATCGTTCGGCGCGGACGTCCCGCTACGGCCCGTGGGCGGTGTCCGCCATCCGGACACCGCCCACGGGATTCTCGTTGGTGCGGAAGGACTACGGCGTCCGGAACTCCGGCAGCACCCAGTACGTGCTGTCGTGCCAGCTGTCGGTCGGGAAGCCGCCGCCGACGCCGTAGTGGTAGACGCCCGCGCCGTGCGTGCCGTCGTGCGGCGCGACGAACGGGGCCCGTGCGACCGTGCCGGTGAAGAAGTACTCCGTGGTCGTGTACCCGCCCTGCGGCGTGTAGTACGAGATCACGTAGTCGTGGCCCGGCTCGACCGCCACCGGCGACGCGAACGCCACGTTCGAGATCCGGTAGGGCAGGTCGTACGGCTCCTCCGCGAGCAGCACACCCGCCTCGGACCACAGGCGCACCAGCACCGGCCCCCGGTACGCGCCGCGCTCGAACGCCGCGCTGGTGACCACGCCCGACCGGTCGACCCGGAACTTCAGGCCGACCTCCACCGGCTGCTCGTCGGGATCGGGCACCGATTCGGCGTAGTAGCCGCTGAACTGGCAGCGGGTCGTGCAGTTCACCGGCTGGGGCACGGTCGTGCCGCCGACCTTGATCGTGATCGGGTCGCCCACCGGGCCGATCTCGCCCGACCACAGCACCGCCCGCCCGGCCACCGTGACGTCACCGGCGGCCTGCGGGGTGTACAGGTGTTTCCAGTCGGTTCGGTTTCCCGTCAGGACCCGCGTCTGCGTGGTCGTCTCCCAGGTCGCTCCCCCGTCGAAGGTCAACTGCGTCTCCCGGATCGCGCCCGGGTCCGGGGTGATCGACCCGCCGGCGAGCACGACGGGCACGCCCACCTCGACGGCGGTCCGGGTCGTCGGGTTGAAGAAGACGACGTCGGGGTCGAGCGCCTGCGCCTGCGCCGTTCCGGTCAGGACCGCACTCGCGACGGTCACCGCCACGAGCACTCCGGCTAACCGTGACATGCACACCCTCCTCGGGGCAGCGGACGGGGGCAGCGGTCCCGCCCCCACCCGGTGATCGCCGCGCGAGCCCCGACCGCTACCTCAGATCCCGGTGATCCGCACCGCCAGCTGCTCGTTGTTGGAGGTGAAGCACAGGTACTCGAACGACACCTTGTGCTTGGTCACGAACTCGCGCCACGCCAGGTGCTCGTGCACCTCCCAGCCGGGGTAGTTGAAGTACTCGTCGAACAGCACCACGCTGCCCGGCCGCAGGCGCGACCCGACGTGCTCCAGCGCGGTCACCGTCGAGGAGTAGAGGTCGGCGTCGAGGTGCAGGAACGCCACGTCGCCGGGGTGCTCGGCGGCGAACTTGGGCAGCGTGTCGTCGAACCAGCCCGGCACGATCTCCGCGCCCGGCACGTCGGGGATGTTCTCGTTGCGGAACCAGCCCGCGGGCCGCTTGGGCCGCCAGTCCTCGGGCAGGCCCTCGAACGAGTCGAAGCCGTAGACGTCCTTGCCGCCCCGGTCCTCGGCGATGATCTTCAGGGTGGTGCCCCGGTACACGCCGAACTCCAGCGCCATCCCGGTGTCGGGGGCGTGGTCGAGCGCGTGCCGGAGGGTGTCGAACCGGTTGTCGAAGCTGGTCGCGGTGAGCAGGTGCTCCCGGACGAAGCGCTCGGTGGTGCGCAGCGCGTACCGGTCGGCCTCCGCGTGGATGTCCCGACGTGCCTCGTGCTCGATCTCCCGGATGGCCGTGACCAGCCGATCCGTCTCCTGCCGTGCGACGTCCTCGTACTCGCGGCGCAACCGCCGGACGAGTTCGTCGCGATCCACCGCGTCGCTCACGATCCGGGTCAGCGAGCCGCGCAGGGCCTGACGCAACCTGTCGAGCACAGGGGTCTCCTTTCAGACGACCCCAAGTCATTTACCCGGTCCGGCGGGCGTCGGGAAGGCCATCGCCTGGAATGCCGGGTATTCGATCGGGGCGAATTGTCGCGACCCTACGTGGAACAGGGCGCGCACAGCTCCCCCGCGTGGGGGAACCGGGCGGCCGTTCACCCGGTGACCGCTCGGAGTTCATCGGACGATCCCGCGCCGATCGCGGGATCGTTCAACAATCCCCGCAGCTCAGTTGTGCCGGCCCGCGCCCTGGTCGGACAGCACCCGCACGGCCTCGTCCACGGCCGCCAGCCGGGCCCGCCGGACCGCCTCCGACAGCGGGCGCAGCGCCTGGTCCCGGCCCGCCTGCGCGGAGGCCGACATCGCCCCGCCGGGGGCGTCCGACGCGGCCACGGTCAGGATCGCCGCCACCTCGGCGGCCCGCTGGAGCACCCGCAGGGCGCGCGGCGGCATCCCGGCCGGCCACGCCAGCTTCGAGTGTTCGGCGGACAGCTCCGCGATCTCCGCGCGCACGTTCGGCCGGTGCCGCGCCACGTCGAGGGTGACCAGCGCGGTCGCCGCCTCGCGCATCGCCGACGCCAGCCCGTGCTCGGCCTCGCCGATCGGCACGTGCTCCACGGCCGGCACCGCCGGCAGGTCGAACACCGTCCAGCGCAGCACGCCGTCGGCCACCAGCTTGGGCACCAGCCCGATGCCGACCTCCGGCAGCACGGCCGCCTGGCCGACGCTGAGCGCGAACCGGCTCAGCGGCCCCTTGCCGCCCAGGCCCCGGACGTCACCGGGGATCGGCAGCACCACGCGCGCGGTGGTCGCGTCGGCCCGGCGCAGCGCGGCCAGCAGCAGCGCCGGGCCGACCGCGCGTTCGTCGGGGCCGGGGAGGTCGAGCGCGGTGGCCGTGCCGTCGTCGTCGGCCACCACCTCGTGCAGCCCGGCCCAGAACCCCAAAGCGTCGAGGACGTCGTCGGCCGCGGCCGCACCATGCAGCCAGGCGGACGTCCACACGACCAGCGTCGCACTCGCACAGGACACGCTCGCCAAGGTTACCCGTGCACCCCGGCGGTTCAGACGGCCGGGCCGACGTGTTCCACCAGCAGGGAACGGAACCGGTCGACGTCATCCGTTCCGGTGAACGCGCGGTGCGGCACGGCGTACATCGCGGACGTCCCGGTGCGCAGCACGAACCCGCGCGGCGTCTCCGACCAGCCGGGCAGCTCCGCCCAGGCCAGCTCGCTGCGCGCCGCCTCGCCCACCGACATCCGCAGCGAGTGCGCGTCCGCCGACCCGGTGACGGTCTTGGCCGCCAGCGGGTGGTTGTGGAAGTTCACCGCGGTGCCGATCGGCACCAGTGCGATGATGATCACAGCGAGCGCGATGCCGAACACGCCCGCCCACGTCATGTCGAGGAACAGCACGACCACCCCGAGCACGCCCATGGCCAGCCCGAACCACGGCGTCCACCAGTAGAGCGGCACGGCGGTCCGTAACGCGTCGCGCCAGTCCGCCGCGCGCGGCGACCAGGTGAAGTCGACGCTCACCGCGCGGGCCTCTTCGCCGGCTCGCAGCACAACGGCGCGCACGGCTCGCCGTTCACCGTGCACCCGGAAGCCGGGAACGCGGAGAGCTTGCGCGCCGGCGCGCCGGTCAGGTGCTCGGCCACCAGCTCCGCGACCAGCCGGGCGAACCGGGGGTCGCCGTTGGGGGTGGCGGCGCGCGCGAAGCCCAGGCCGAGTTCGGCCGCCCGGTCCCGGGCCTCGGTGTCCAGGTCCCACACCACTTCCAGGTGGTCGGAGACGAACCCGATCGGGCACACCACGACGTTGGCCACGCCCTTGGCGTGCAGCGCGTCGAGGTGGTCGACGATGTCCGGTTCCAGCCACGGCACCTGCGGCGGGCCGGACCGGGACTGCCACACCAGGTCGTGCTCGTCGACCCCGACCGCCCGCGCGACCAGCCGGGACGCCTCGGCCACCTGCCGGGAGTAGCGGTGCCCGCCCTCGGCGGGCGGCCCGGCGGCCCGGTCGGCCGACACCGGCACCGAGTGCGCGGTGAACACCAGGCGGTACTCGGCGAAGCCGGCGGCGGCCGCCCGCACGGAGTCGGCGAACGACTCGACGAACAGCGGGTGGTCGAAGAACTGGCGCAGCTTCACCAGGTCCGGCGCGTCGGGCACGGCGGCGCGGGCGCGCAGGATGTCCTCGTCGTACTGCCGGCACGCCGAGTAGCCGCCGTACGCGCTGGTCGGGAACACCAGCGCGCGCCGCACGCCGGCCGCCTTCATCTCGGCCAGGGTGTCCTCGACCATCGGGTGCCAGTTGCGGTTGCCGAAGTACACCGGCAGGTCGACCAGCTCCGCCACGGCCGCGATCGCGGCGCGGTTGAGGGCGTTGATCGGCGAGACCCCGCCGAAGTGCTGGTAGTGCTGCTCGACCTCGTCCAGGCGCTCGGGCGGCACGCCCCGGCCTCGGGTCACGTTCTCCAGGAAGGGGCGGACGTCTTGCGGTCCCTCCGGTCCCCCGAAGGACAGCCAGAGCAGCGCGTCGTAACTCACCCGGACATCCTCGCCCCGGCCGCCGGAGACTGCACAACCGGGTCGGCGTGATCAACCGCACGCCGACCCGGTCGGGTGGTCGGACCCCGGTCAGCGCCGGTTCACAGGCCCAGGAAGTGCACGCCGCCGTCCACGAACACCATCGAGCCCGTGGTGGCCGGGAAGAAGTCGGACAGCAGGCCGCACACCGACTGGGCGACCGGCGTCGGGTCGTTCACGTCCCAGCCGAGCGGGGCCTTCTCGCCCCACATCGCCTCCAGGTCGGAGAAGCCCGGGATGGACTTGGCGGCCATGGTGCGCACCGGGCCGGCCGAGACCACGTTCACCCGGATCCCGTGCGGGCCCATCTCGCGCGCCAGGTAGCGGTTGACCGACTCGAACGCCGCCTTGGCCGCGCCCATCCAGTTGTAGGCGGGCCACACCTGGCGGGCGTCGAAGTCCAGGCCCACCACGGACGCGCCGCGACCCATCAGCGGCAGCGTGGCCTGCACCAGCGCCTTGTACGAGAACGCGGAGACGTGCATGGCGGTCGCCACGTCCTCCCACGGCGCGTCCATGAACGGCGCACCCAGGCACGACGGCGGCGCGTAGCCGATCGCGTGCACCACGCCGTCCAGGCCGTCGACGTGCTCGCGCACGCGGTCGGCCAACGTGTCCAGGTGCTCCTGGTTCTGCACGTCCAACTCCACCACCGGGGCGGGTTGGGGCAGCCGCTTCGCGATCCGCTCCACGAGGCTCATCCGGCCGAACCCGGTGAGCACCACCTGGGCACCCTGCTCCTGGGCGACCTTGGCCACGTGGAAGGCGATCGACGCGTCCGTGATCACCCCGGTGATCAGCAGCCGCTTGCCTGCGAGCAGACCCGTCACGAGTGTTTCCTCCGAGAGTTGTGGTTGTGCGGTGGGCGGGCCGGTGGCCGGCGGCTCAGTGGCCCATGCCGAGGCCGCCGTCCACCGGCAGCACCGCGCCGGTGATGTAGGCGGCGGCGTCGGAGGCCAGGAAGGTGACGGCGGCGGCGATCTCCTCGGTGCTGCCGTACCGGCCGGCGGGCACCTGGGCGAGGATCTGCTTGCGGCGCTCCTCGGGCAGCGCGTCGGTCATGTCGGTGGTGACGAAACCGGGCGCGACGACGTTCGCGGTGATGTTGCGCGATCCCAGCTCGCGGGCGATCGAGCGGGCCACGCCCACCAGGCCCGCCTTGCTGGCCGCGTAGTTGACCTGGCCCGCGCTGCCCAGCAGGCCGACCACGGACGAGATGAACACGATCCGGCCGTACCGCTTGCGCAGCATCCCCTTGGACGCGCGCTGCGCCACCCGGAACGACCCGCTCAGGTTGGCGTCCACGACGCGGGTGAACTGCTCGTCGGTCATCCGCAGCAGCAGGGTGTCGTCGGTGATGCCCGCGTTGGCGACCAGCACCTCGACCGGCCCGTGCGCGGCCTCGACCTCGGTGAACGCCGCGTCGACCTCGGCGGCGGAGGTCACGTCGCACTTGACCCCGAGCAGGCCGTCCGGCGCGCCGGACCCGCGGTGGGTGACCGCGACCTTGTCGCCCTGGGCGGCGAACGCGCGCGCGATCGCCAGGCCGATCCCCCGGTTCCCGCCCGTGACCAGTACGGACCTCGACACGCCCTGCTCCCATCGCCGCTGGTTGATGCGGGGCGAGGCTATCTCGTACCCCGAAGTGCGCCACCAGTGGCCGGGTGTGGATCACAATCACCGGGTGACCGGATTCGTCGAACAGCTGCGGGCCGCGGTGGACGGGGACGTGCTGGCCGACCCGGCCAGTCGGGCGCTCTACTCCGTGGACGCCTCCAACTACCGGCACGTCCCCCGGGTCGTGGTCCGGCCGCGCTCGGTCGACGCGGCGGTCTCGGCGGTGCAGGTCGCCGCCGCGTTCGGGGTGCCGGTCACCAACCGCGGCGCGGGCACCAGCATCGCGGGCAACTCCGCAGGGCCCGGTCTGGTGGTCGACTTCGCGCGCTACCTCGACCAGGTGGTCTCGGTCGACCCGGACGCGCGCACCGCCGTGGTCCGGCCCGGCGTGGTGCTCGACCGGCTCAACGACGCGGTCCGGCCGCACGGCCTGCTGTTCGGCCCCGACCCGTCGACCCACTCCCGGTGCACCGTCGGCGGGATGATCGGCAACGACGCGTGCGGCGCGCACTCCGTGGCGTGGGGCAAGACCAGCGACAACGTGCTGGGCCTCGACGTGCTGCTGGCCGACGGCCGGCGGTTCGACACCCGCACGCCCCCGCCGCTGCCGCTGCCCGAGGCGGACCCGGCGTGGTTCCCGGCGCTGGACCGCCGGGTGTCGGGCTACCGGCTGGACGCCCTGCCGGACCTGACCCGGGCGCTGGTGGGCACCGAGGGCACCTGCGTGACCGTGCTGGGCGCGACGCTCAAGCTGGTCGAGGCCCCGCCCCGGCGGGTGCTCGCGGTGCTCGGGTTCGACGGCCCGTACGACGCGGCCGACCTCGCCGAGCACGTGCGGCACCTGGACGTGCTGGCGGTCGAGGGCATCGACCGGTCGCTGGTCGACGCGGCCGGCGATTCCCGGCTGCTGCTCCTGCCGCGCGGGACGAGCTGGCTGTTCGTGGAGACCGCCGACGAGGCGGTGGCGCACATCGCGGCCAAGCTCGCGCCGCACTCGGCGGTGGTGACCGACCCGGTGCGGCAGCGCGCCCTGTGGCGGGTGCGCGAGGACGGCGCGGGGCTGGCGACCCGGATGGCCGACGGCGGCGAGGCGTGGTCGGGCTGGGAGGACGCGGCGGTGCCGCCCGAGCGCCTCGGGTCCTACCTGCGCGAGTTCGACGCGCTGCTGGCCGGGCACGGGCGGCGCGGCGTGACCTACGGGCACTTCGGCGAGGGCTGCGTGCACGTCCGGATCGACTTCGACCTGCGCGCCGGGTACCGGTCGTTCCTGGAGGACGCGGCCGACCTGGTGGTGGCGCACGGCGGCTCGCTGTCCGGCGAGCACGGCGACGGCCAGGCCCGCTCGGAGCTGCTGGCCCGGATGTACCCGCCGGCCGCGATCGCCGCGTTCGGCCGGTTCAAGGCGGCGTTCGACCCGGAGAACCGGATGAACCCCGGCCGGATCGTCGACCCGCTGCCGCTGGACGCCGACCTGCGGGTGGTGGTCGCGCCGCCGACCATCCCGACCCGGGCCAAGCTCGCGCTGCACGCCGACGGGGGCGACCTGGCGGCGGCGACGCGGCGGTGCGTGGGCGTCGGGAAGTGCCTGAACACCTCCGGCGGGGTGATGTGCCCGAGCTACCGGGTTACCCGCGAGGAGAAGCACTCCACGCGCGGCCGGGCGCGGCTGCTGTTCGAGATGCTCAACGGCTCGGTGGTGCGCGACGGGTGGCGGTCGACCGAGGTGCGCGACGCGCTCGACCTGTGCCTGGGGTGCAAGGGCTGCAAGCGGGACTGCCCGGTGGACGTCGACATGGCGACGTACAAGGCGGAGTTCCTGCACCGGCACTACCGGGGGCGGCTGCGGCCGTTGGCGCACTACTCGATGGGGTGGCTGCCGCTGTGGTTGCGGCTGCGCCTGGTCAACGGCGTGACGTCGCGGTTCGCCCGGTTCGCCGGGGTGGCCGCCGAACGGCCGCTGCCGAGGCCGGCGCGGCGGACGTTCCAGCGCGGGTTCGCGGGCGGCGGGGCGGGCGAGCGGGTGCTGCTGTTCCCGGACACGTTCACCAACCACTTCGACCCGGAGGTGGGGCACGACGCGGCGGCGGTGCTGTCGTTCGCCGGGCAGGGCGTCGAGGTGCCCCGGTCCGCGGTGTGCTGCGGGTTGACGTGGTACTCCACCGGCCAGGTGGACGTGGCCCGGCGCGTCGTGCGGCGGACCGCGCGGGTGCTGCGGCCGTGGACGCTGTCCGGGGTGCCCGTGGTGGGGCTGGAGCCGAGCTGCACGGCGTTCCTGCGGTCCGACGCCTTGGAGGTCGCCGGCGACGACGAGGACGTGGTGCGGCTCGCCAAATCCGTGCGGACGTTCGCCGAACACGTCACGCCGCTGCTGGAACCGCTGCCGCGCACCGGTTCCGCGCTCGTCCAGCCGCACTGCCACCAGTACGCCGAGATCGGGCTGGACGCCGACCGGGAGCTGTGGTCGAAGGCCGGCGTCGAGCCGTCGGTGTTGGCGGGGTGCTGCGGGCTGGCCGGGAACTTCGGGTTCGAGAAGGGGCACCACGAGGTGTCGATGGCGGTGGGCGAGCAGACGTTGCTGCCCGCCGTGCGCGCCGCGGACCCGTCGACGGCCGTGGTGGCGGACGGTTTCAGCTGCCGCACCCTGGTCCGGCAGGGCACCGGGGCCGAGCCGGTGCACACCGCGACGCTGGTGGCGCGGGCGCTGGGCGTGGCTAGTGCGTCGACCCCTTAGGTTCGTCGGGTTGGTCGGGCTGCATGGGGTCGGCTCCGGCGTTGGTGGCGTTCGCTGCGGGTGCGTGCTCGTTCGCGGTGTTGGGCGGCGAGGGTGTCGGGGTGGCGTGCGTTGGCGTCGATGTCCCCCTGCCCGGCGAACGTTCACGGCCAACGCATCAGCGGGTCTGTCCGGTGACCCAGGCCAGGTAGTCGCCGCTGCCGCCGAGCACGGGCAGGGCCAGCACCTCGGGGGTGTCGTAGGTGTGGTTGGCCTCGATGAAGCCGGTCAGGGCGTCGAGGCGGTCGTAGGTGGTCTTGATCCAGAGCTGCCACTCCCGGTCGTCCTGGACCGCGCCGTCCCAGCGGTAGACGCTGCGGACCGGGCCGCCGATCTGGACGCACGCGGCCAGGCGTTCCTCGACGACGGCACGGGCCAGTCCGGCGGCGGCGTCCTCGCTGTCGGTGGTCGTGATCACCACCACGTGGTTGTCGCTCATCCTCGGGAGGGTAGCCGCGGCGGGGTTTCCTATCCTGGTGCGCGTGACCCCCGACGAGGCCGTGGCCGTGCTGACCGATCCGGAGGCCGGCGCGGACGTGCGCTACCAGGCCCACGCCGACCTGACGGCGGCGGCCTCGGCCGGTGACGCCTCGGCGGAGGCGGCCCTGACGTGGCTGCGCTTCTCGCGGTCGGAGCGGTCGGCGTGCGAGGTGGAGCGGCCGTGAAGTGCCCGTGCGGGACGGGTGAGCCGTACGGGACGTGCTGCGGCGCGTTCCACTCGGGGCTCAAGGCCGCGCCCACGGCGGAGGCGTTGATGCGGTCGCGGTACGCGGCGTTCGCGGTGGCCGACGAGCCGTACCTGCTGGCGACGTGGCACCCGACCACCCGTCCGGGTGAACTGGACCTGGACCCGGACCAGAAGTGGCTGCTCCTGGAAATCCTCGCGCGCACGGGCGGCGGCCTGCTGCACACGACGGGGACGGTCGAGTTCCGCGCCGTCTACCGGTGGCGGGGGCGCCGGGAGGAACTCCACGAGAACAGCCGCTTCGTCCGCGAGGACGGCCGCTGGCTGTACGTGGCGCCCGTCCCCGGCTGACGGCGGCGACGTCGCGGGTCGGAGCGCCTAGCGCGGCACGTTCTGCGAGCCCCGCACGCCCGTGGCGCTGCCGCGTGGCAGCGTGCAGCTCGCGCCCGCGTTGAACCCGCCGACGGACGTGTCCAGGCCGTTCTTCCGCACCGTCCCCTCGTAGCCCGCCAGGCACGGCGCGGGTTCGAAGAACGTCAGGGCCAGGCCGAAGGCCGCCTTGCCGCCGCGCACGGCCGCCTGCCCCACCGAGACCACGTCCGGCACGGTCACCAGCACCTCTTCCAGCTGCCCCTGCCGCGTCACCAGCACGTCCGCCGTGGTCAGCAGGTTGGCCAGCACGATCCCCAGGTCGGGCCCCGAGTCCCGGAGCAGCGCGCTCACCTCGACCGCCGCCCCCGGTGCCGCCGCGATCAGCCGCTTCAGGTCGCCGTCCGCGCCGCGCAGCCGCTCGGCCACCAGCAACGCGTTGTCCGCGAACGAGTTGATCGCCGCCGAGTGGTCCACCTGCGTCTGCAACGCGGTGAGCGAGTCGTCGAGCAACCGCGTCGTCTGCGGCAGGTGTTCGCCGGCGGTCCGGGTGAACGCCTGCGTCGCGTCCAGCAGCACTTGGAGGTCCGGGCCGGTGCCGCGCAGCGCGTCGTCCAGCTCCTCCACGACCGTCCGCAGCGAGTCCACCGGTACCGACCGCGCGAGGTCGTCCAGGCTGGTCAACACCTGCTCGACGGGCAGCGGCAGCCTGGTCCGCCCCTGCGGGATCACCGATCCACCGGCCAGGAACGGCCCGCCGCCGCCGCGCGGCCTCAGGTCCACGTACTGCTCGCCGACGGCGGACCGGTTGGCCACCACGGCCTCCAGGTCGGCCGGGATCGCGGGCGCGTCGGCGGCGATCCGCAGCTCGACCTCGACGTGCCCGTCCACCAGGCGGATCGGCCCCACCCGGCCGACCGGCACGCCCCGGTAGGTCACCTCGCCGCCGGTGAACAGGCCGCCGGTCCGGGCGAGTTCGAGCCGCACCGCGAAACCCCGGTCCACCACGACCAGCCCGGCGTACTCCGCGCCCACGTAGCTCACCCCGAGCAGGGCGACGACGGCGAACAGCGCGATCTGGACCCGCATCCGCCGGGTGATCATCGGCGTCCTCCGGTGTGCAGCGTCAGGTACGTGTTGAGGTAGTCGCCCTTGATGCCGTCGAGCACCGCGTCGGTGAACGGGAACGTGAGCAGCAGTTCCAGCGACTGAGGCAGGCTCTGCCCCGCCTCGGCGAGCCTGCGCAACGTCGGCTCCAGCGCCTTGAGGTCCGCCACCAGGTCGTCACGACCGCGGTTCACGGTGTCCACCGCGACGCTCGACAGGTCCTGCAACGCGCCCAGCATCGCCACGAGCTGCCCGCGCTGGTCGTCGAGCACCTTGAGGCCCGGTTCCAGGCCGTCCAGCACCTCGCCCAGCTCGGTCTTCTTGCCCTCCAAGGACTTCGCGAACTTGTCCATGCCCTCGATCGCCCGGGTGATCTCGCCCTTGTGCTCGTCCAGCCCGCCCACGAATTCGTCCACGGTGGACAGCAGCGAGCGCGCGGCGGTCTCGTTGCCGTCCAGCGCCGCGCCCAGCTCCCGCGAGATGTCCCGGATCTGCGCGACCCCGCCGCCGTTGAGCAGCATGGACAACGCGCCGAACACCTCCTCCACCTCGGGGTTGCGGTCGGTCCGCGACACCGGGACGACCGCGCCGTCGGCCAGCGCCTCAGGCGAGCGCTGCGACGGCACGTCCAGCTCGACGTACTTCTCCCCCAGCAGGCTCGACTGCCGCAGCCGGGCCAGGGCGTTGGCGGGCAGCCGGACGTCGCCGCGCACGGCGATGCGCACCAGCGCCGTGGAGCCGTCCTCGGACAGCTCCACGTCCTCGACCTTGCCGACCGGCACGTCGTCGACCTTCACGCTCGCGTGCGGCACCAGGTCCAGGACGTCGTCGAACTCCACGGTCACCCGGAACGGCCGGTCGCCGAGGTCCGCGCCGCCGGGCAGCGGCAGGTCGTAGGCGCTGGGGACGGACGTGCACCCGGCCACCAGCACGGCGGCGGCCAGTGCGCGGACCCGCTTCACCGGGTGCCGCCCGGCACGCTCAGCAGGTCCGCGACGAACTCGTTGAGGTTGGCCCGCGCGTTCAACGTCCCGGTGGCCGGGTCGTAGGCGGCGACCACGTTGTGCAGCGCGACCGGGGCCACGTCCAGCACCTCCGCCAGCGACCGCTGCTGCGCGGCCAGCACGCCGGTGACGGCGGCCAGGTCCTCGACCGAGGACTTCACCCGGTCCCGGTTGTCGTGCACGAACCCGCGCACCTGTTCCAGCGCCGTGGCCAGTTCGCCCAGCGCCGCGCCGAGGTCGTCGCGCTCGGCGGCGAAGAACCCGGACACGTCGGCCAGCTGCTCGGCGAGCCGGCCCACCTGCTCGTCGTCGGCGGCCAGCACCGAGGTGAACTCCTGGAGGTTGTCGACGGTGCCGAACAGGTCGTCGCGCGAGCCGGACAGCGTGCGGGCGGCGGCGGCGAGCTGCCGGATCGAGTCGTTGAAGGTCTTGCCGGTGCCGCCGAGGTTCGCCGCGCCGGTGTCCAGCAGGGCGGACAGCGCGCCGTCCCGGTTGGCACCCTCGGGCCCCAACGCGGTGAGCACGGTGTCCAGGCTCTGGTAGAGGTCGTCCAGCTCGACCGTGCCGGCGGTGCCGGCGGTGGTGATCACCGCGCCGGACGCGATCCTCTCCCCCTCGGTGTACGCCGGGGCCAGCTGGACGTACCGGTCGGCGACGATGTTCGGCGACACCACGACGGCCCGCGCGTCGGCGGGCACGTCGACGCCGTGGTCGACGTCCAGTTCCACGCGCACCGACCCGCCTTCGGGCACCACTGCGACGACCGTGCCGACCTTCACGCCCAGCACCCGCACGTCCGACCCCTCGTACACGCCGATCGCGGCGGCGAAGAAGGCGGTGATCCGGGTGGTCGCCGGGCGCAGGAAGATCCACCACACGGCGGCGGTCGCCACCAGCACCAGCACGAGTCCCTGCGCGATGAACAGCCTGCGCCGGCCGTTGGTCCCGATGAACATCAGCGTCCCCCCGGCGTGCAGTCACGACGTGCGCCCGGTGGCGCGGCCAGGCCGCACACGTAGGTGTCCACCCACCGGCCGTTGCCCAGCGAGTTGTTCAGCAGCCGGTAGTACGGCCCGGCCAGCGCCAGGCCCCGGTCGAGGCTGTCCTGGTTGCGCCGCAACACGTCGGTGACCTTCTCCACCTGCTCCAACGCGGGGCCGAGCTGGTGGTTGTTGTCCGCCACCAGGCCGGAGAGCTGCTTGGACAGCGCGCGGGTGCCCTCCAGCAGGGTCGCGATCGCCTGCCGCCGGTTCCCGATCTCCTCCAGCAGCTCGTTGCCGTCGGTGATCAGCGCGGCGAAGTCCTCGTTGCGGTCGGCGAGCGCGCCGCTGATCTTGTTGGCCCCCTTGACCAGCTCGGCCAGCTGCTCGTCGCGCGAGGAGATGGTCTTGGAGAGCGACGACAGGCCCTCCAGCGCCTGCTTCACGTGCGCGGGCGAATCGCGGAAGGTGTCCGACAGCACGGTGAAGCTCTGCGCGAGCTGCTTGGTGTCTATTTTGGACAGTGTGTCGGAGAGCCCGCTGAACGCCTCGATCACGTCGTAGGGGGACGTGGTGCGCTCCACCGGGATCGTGGTGCCCGGGTCGAGCGGGTCGCGGCCCTCCGAGTCCAGCGCCAGGTACTTCTGGCCGAGCAAGGTCTTGATCCGGATCTCGGCGCGGCTGCGGTCCCCCAGCGTCACGCCCTTCACCCGGAACGTCACCCGCACGCGTCCCCGGTGCAGCGCCACGTCGGTCACGTCGCCGACCTTGAGGCCCGCCACGCGCACCTCGTCGTCGTCCTTGAGGCCGGCGGTCTCGGCGAAGTCGGCGGTGTAGCTGGTGCCGCCGAAGAACGGCAGGTCCTGCACGAAGAAGGTGAGCAGGGCGACGACCGCGATGGTCACCAGCCCCACCGCGCCCAGCAGGGCGGGACGGCGGGTCATCGGCGGCACCTCTGTTCGGTGACGGGCAGGCCGACCGGCGGTCCGCCCGGGGCGGGTTTGGCGTCGGAGGACACGAAGCAGAGGTAGAAGTTCAGCCACGAGCCGTAGGACGCGGTGCGGCCGATCGCCTCGAACTTCAGCGGCAGGTTGCGCACGAACGGTTCCAGCTCGGGCGCGTCGCCCAGGTTGGCGGCGAGCAGGCCGAGCGCGGCGATGCCGTCCTTGAGCGGCTGCCGGCCCTGTTCGAGCAGCGCCGCGGTGCTCTCGCCCAGGGCGGCCAGGCCGGTGATGGCGTTGCCGATGGGCTGCCGGTCGGCGGTGAAGCCGGACACCAACCGCCGCAACGTGGCCAGCAGCGAGCCGAACCGGTCGTCGCGCGAGTTCACCGTCTCCAGCACGGTGTTCAGGTTGTCCACCACCTTGCCGATCACGTCGTCCTTGGCCGCCAGCGCCGTGGTCAGCGAGGCGGTGTGCGCGAGCAGGCTCTCCACCGTGCCGCCTTCGCCTTGCAGCACCTGGACGATCTCGTAGGACAGCTTGTTGACGTCCTCCGGGTTCAACGCCTGGAACAGCGGCCGGAACCCGTTGAACAGGGTGGTCAGGTCGAGCGCGGGCCTGGTGCGCTCCACCGGGATCAGCGCGCCCGCGCCCAGCTCGTCGCCGAGCTTCCCGGCGGGCTGGTCCAGCGAGACGTACCGCTGGCCGACCATGTTGCGGTACTTGATGGTCGCGGTGACGGCGGCGGACAGCGAGCGCCCGTCGCGCACCGAGAACTCGACGTCCACCAGCTCGTCGTCGACCAGCCGCAGCCCCTCGACCTGGCCGACCTTCACGCCGGACATCCGCACGTCGTCGCCCTCGGCGAGCGCGGTCACGTCGGTGAAGCGGGCCGTGTAGCTCCTCGCGCCCCCGCCCGTGCCGGCGATGGTGGACGCCAGGAACGCCGTGGCGGTCACCGTGACCACGACGAACACCAGGAACTTCGCCAGCGGGGCCACCAACGACCTCATCGCGCTCCCATCAGCAGGCGGGCCCACGCCGGCACCTGGTCCGGCGCCACCGCCGCCACCGGCCCCGCCGGGCAGTGCGGCGTGCCGCCCCGCCGCAGCACCGGGTCGTCGCGGCCGGGCAGGTACTTCTCCCCCGGCGGCACGACGGTGACCTCCGCGTGCACCCCGGGCTGGTCGGCGCCCTTGCCGAGCACCTGGTCCACCTGCGGGCGCAGCGCGTCGACCGCCTTGAGCACGCACGGGAACGACGGCGAGTAGGTGGCGAACAGCTCCAGCGCCGGCCGGCCGCGGTCGGCCAGCCGGACGACCGTCTCGCCGTTGGCCCGGAAGAACCCGGTCAGGTCGGCCGCCGCCGTGGTGAGGCCCGCGTACACCGCGTCGAGGTCGGCCCGCTGGGCGGCGATCGTGCGGCTGGTCGTGGTCAGGTCCCGCAGGGCCTGCACGAGGTCGGGGCCGGCGTCGGCGTAGACGCCGGAGACGTCCGCGAACCTGGTGATGTCCTGCTTGAGCACGGGCAGGTGCGGGTCGAGTGCACGCAGGTAGGCGTCGAGCGTGGTGATGGTCCGGCCGAGCGGTGCGCCCCGGCCGTCCAACGCCCGCGCCAGGGAGGTCAGGGCGGAGGACAGCTTGTCCGGCCGCACGGCCCGCAACGTGGGCAGCAGGTCGTCGAACACCCGCTCGATCTCGATCGCGCCGGACGTGCGGTCCTGCTCGATCACCGCGCCCGCGCCGAGCGCGCCGGCCGGGGCCCCGGGCGGTTCCAGGCTGACGAACCGCTCGCCGAACAGCGTCTTGGGCAGCAGCCGGGCCGACACGTTCGCCGGGATGCGGCCCACCTCGTCGGGCCGCAGGGCGAGTTCGACCTCGGCCCCCGAGCCCCGCGAGCGGACCGCGGCCACCTGTCCCACCGGCACGCCGAGCAGCCTCACGTCGGAGTCGGCCTGGAGCTGGTTGCCCACGTGGTCGGTGCGCAGCAGCACCGTCACCCGGGTGGTGAAGACCTTCCGGTAGGCGGCCACCGACAGCCCGCACAGCGCGCCCAGCAGCACCACGAAGAACAGCCCGAGCAGGCGTCGGCGAAATACCATCGGATATTCTCCGGAGGGTTTTGTGAATGCGCCCGGAATTACATTACCGGCCAGTACACTACTGACCCGCACCCCTGTGCACAAGCCGTGAAAATGCTTGTCAGGGAGGTGACAAAACCCGCCTCCCGAACCACTCACCGGGCTACGAAAACCCGATCACCCTCTGGCGGGCGGCCCCGGCCGGCGCTACCAATGTTCCCGGTACGACGAATCGGGGGTGTCCGCCTGGCCGAACCGGCGCACCGCGTCCGACTGCCGCGCGCCCGCGGTGCCCGGCGCGCGGTTCGCCGCACGGGTGCGCGTCGGTTGACCGACCTCATGATCAAAAATACAGTGTTCGGAATCACACCTAGCCGTTTGGTGGTGGGCGAACAGCATGAACAGAACCGGAGAACTCCGTGCCTCCGAGTTACCGCTCATCGGGAACGCGGACCTGTGGGAGCGGCTGCCGGCCGACCTGGCCCCGAAGTTCCGGGCCAACGCGGGCGCGGTGGCCACGGACATGGTCCGGGAGATCCAGTGCTCGATCGCGGAGTACTCGCAGAAGCTGGAGGGGATGTTCGGCCAGGTGGTGGTCGAGGGGGTGGAGCAGGCGATCCACCAGTTCATCGACCGGATGGTCGACCCGACCGCCCAGCGCGAGGACCGGGCCAAGCTGTTCCGGCTGCTCGGGAAGCTGGAGGTGAGCGCGGGCCGCAGCCTGGACCTGCTGCAGACCGCCTACCGGATCGGCGCGCGCGTCGCGTGGCGGCGGATCTCCGAGTTCGGCCAGCGCGAACGCGTGCCGCTGGCCACCATGTGCCTGATCGCGGAGGCGATCTTCGCCTACATCGACGAGTTGTCGCTGCGGTCCATGGAGGGCTACGCGGAGGCGCAGGCGCGGCACGCGGGCGCGTTGCAGCGCAGGCGAAAGCGGCTGCTGGAACTGATCCTGGGCGAACCCGGCTACCACCCGAACGCGCTGGCCGACCTGGCCGAGGCGGCGCACTGGCCGGTGCCCGAGCGGGTGCTCGTGGTGGCCCTGGAACGGCGCACCGACCAGCACCAGCTGCCGATCCCGGTGCTGCACGAGGACATCCTGATGGACCTCGAAGGCGGCGAGCCCTGCCTGCTGCTGACCGACCCGGAGCACCAGCTCGTCGCGCTGGAGCACAAGCTCGGCGGGTGGCGCGCGGCGATCGGGCCGACCGTGCCGCTGGCCAGGGCCCGGCAGTCGCTGCGGTGGGCCCGGCGGACCATCACGATGATCCAGACCGGGGTGATCGCGGACAAGCCGATGGTCGACTGCGGCGAGCACCTGTCGACGTTGCTGCTGCTGGGTGACGAAGCCCTGGTGCACGAACTGGTGCGCCGGACGCTGGCCCCGCTGGACGGGCTGACGCCCAAGCAGCAGCAGCGGATGCGCGAGACGATGACGGCCTGGGTGGAGACCCGGGGCAGCGCGCCGGAGGTGGCGTCGTCGTTGGCCGTGCACCCGCAGACGGTCCGCTACCGCCTGCGGCAGTTGGAAGAACTCTTCGGCGCGCGGCTGCACGACCCGGACGCGTTGTTCGACATGGGCATCGCGCTGCGGGCGCTGAGGCTGCTGTCGCCGCCGCGCCCGGCCTGACGTTTCAGAACTGCGCGGTCAGCGTCAGCTCCAGCTTGTTGTCCGGCCCCGAGATCAGGCCGGAGAACAGCCGGTCGAGCCGCTCCGCGCCCACGCAGCCCGCGAACGGCGGGAGGGTGAAGGTCGCCTTCATCGGGATCTTCGCCAGGTCGAACGGGCCTTCGAGGTCGATCGACGCGGGTTGGGCGGTCCTGCAGTCCGACCCGACGTCGAGCGGCTGCCCGTCGACGGTGACCTCGCCGAGCTTGACGTGGAGCCGGGCGTTGGCCTTGACCCGGCCCGCCGCGATCGTGCCGGTGACCGGTGCGGACGGGATCAGGTCGACCCGCGCGGTGGTGGGCAGGAAGCCGAACACGACGAAGTAGCCGGCGCTCGGCGGCAGGGTCAGGTCGCCGCGCAGGTCCCCGTCGAGCAGGTCGACCTCGGCGAGGAGTTCGCCGGGGCCGATCACCAGGTCGGACTGGAGCTTCGCGATCCGGTTCACGCCGTCCACCCGGTACTTGACGGTGATGCCGGCGGCGGGCGCGGGCGGCTTGGTCCGCGCGTGGCGCACCACCCAGCCGTGCGGCAGCAGCGCGCCCAGCAGTGCCGCGACGACCGCGACGACGAGCGCCGCCCTCACCGGCGGCAGCCATTCCGGAGCATTCTCCGAAAGTACTTTCCCGAAGCCCGGCGGCACAACCTCCGAAGACTGATTTGTCACCGGCGTGACAAAGCCCCCGAAACGATTTGTGCGCGGTCGCACAGAGGTTTCCAGGAGAACCGGAAATGCTTGCCGGAACCGTTTCCCGACGCTAGCTTACTGGCCGGTAGCAACGCGATTCGCGATCGTTTCGCGGATATTCCGCTCCGCACGGTGTCTCGACGAGGAGACCAACATGATGGCACCCGGTACGACCAGGAGGTTCGCCGGCGCGCTCGCGGTCGGCGTCGCGGTGATCGGCACGGTGGCGTTCGCGGGCGTGGGCGTCGGCGCGGCGGCCACCGCGTCGCTCACGCTGGCGTACAACTGCCCGTTCCCGCTGATCGGCGCGCAGGACATGAGCGTCCGGATCGAGGTGGCCGACCTGCCGGACACCGCCGTGGTCGGGCAGCCGATCCCGGCCGCGCGGGTCACCGCCACGGCGACCGTCCCGGCCAGTGCGACGCAGGGCTTGACGCTGGTCGGCGCGACCACCGTGGAAGGCACCGCCAAGGCCAAGACCAAGGTCGACAACGCCGGGGCGGTGCTCGACGTCGTGCCCGACCTGACCGTGGCCAGGACGAACGTGCCCGCGTCCGGCGCGTTCGACACCGTCGCCAGGGGCAGCACGCCGCCGGTGAGCTTCGCCAACGCGGGCACGACGACCATCTCCGTCGGCGACTTCAGCACCACCCTGACCCCGCGCAAGGCGGACGGCTCGGAAACCGGCCTCGGCACGTTCACCGCCGACTGCACGCTCAAGCCCGGCCAGGCGACGCGGCTCTACCAGTTCACCGTGACGCCGGGTTCCGGCACCACGACCACCACACCGACCAGCACGACCACCACCACCACTACCACTACGACGACCACGCCCCCGCCGACGACCACGACGACCACGCCGCCCGGTGAGCCGTTGCGGATCGACTACGCCGTGAACGGGGTCAGCGGCATCAAGAAGCTGGACGCGGAGCTGAAGCTCGGCCCCGGCGCGCTCAAGACCGAGGTGGACCTGCTCGGCGGCAAGTTCGCCGGCGACCTGTCCCTGCCGGACGCCCCCGGCAGGTTCAAGCTGTTCGGCTTCATGCCGACCACGGCCACCGTGCGGCTGATCCCGCAGGGCCGCGTGGTCGGCACCATCACGGCCGGCGCGGTCACCGCGAACACCAAGGTGGCGATCAAGCTCACCGACGTCCGGGTGCTCGGCATCCAGGTGGTGCGCGCCACCGACCGGTGCCAGACCGTGACGCCGAGTTCGATCGACCTGAAGTCCACGCCGGGCTTCGACCCGCTGGCGGGCGGCGGGCTCACCGGCGGCTACACCATCGCGAAATTCGACCGGTGCGGACTGGTGACCGCGATCGTGAACAGCACCATTCCGGGTCCGGGGAACACGCTCGACCTCACCATCGCCAAGAAGTAGTCCCATCGCCTCCGGCGGGTCGCTGCGCATCGCGGCCCGCTGGAGGCATTTTCCCAGGAGGACACGCCATGCGATTGCGACACCGGGTGGCCGCACTGGGCGTCGGCGCGCTGGTGGTCGGCGGCTCGGCCCTGCTCGGCGCGGGCGTCGGCAGCGCTGCCACGGCCACGCTCACGCTGGTCTACAACTGCCCGTTCCCGCTGATCGGCGCGCAGGACATGAGCGTCCGGATCGAGGTGGCCGACCTGCCGGACACCGCCGTGGTCGGGCAGCCGATCCCGGCCGCGCGGGTCACCGCCACGGCGACCGTGCCGGCCGTGGCCACCCAGGGGCTCGCGCTGGTCGGCGCGGTGTCGGTGGAGGGCACCGCCAAGGCCGCGACCAAGGTGGACAACGCCGGGCTGGTGCTCGACATCGTGCCGAACCTCACCGTGGCGAAGACCCCGGTGCCCGCGTCCGGCGCGTTCGACACCGTCGCCAAGGGCGGCACGCCGCCGGTGAGCTTCCCCAACGCGGGCGGCACGACCATCTCGATCGGCAACTTCGAGACCACGCTGACCCCGCGCCGCGCGGACGGGACGGAAACCGGCCTGGGCACCTTCACGTCCCCGTGCACGCTCAAGCCGGGCCAGACGACCCTGCTCCACCAGTTCACCGTGAAGCCCGCGACGACCACCACGACGACGACCGAACCCACGACGACGACAACGACCCCCACAACTACGACAACAGAGCCGACCACCACCACAACCGAACCCACAACAACCACGACGACAACCGAGCCGACGACGACCACCACCACCACCGCGACGACAACGACGTCGCCGACCACCACTACGACTCAGAGCACGACCACCACAACCTCCGCCACGACGGCCACCACGACTACGACCCCGACCACGACCGCGTCGACCACCACGAGCCCGACGACCACCGGACCGACCACCACAGGACCGACCACCACGGGCTCCACCACAACGGCGGCGACCACGGGCGTCCCCACCACCACGACCGCCCTGCCGACCAACACCAGCACCACGACCACGACCACGACCACCCCGGTCGTCGTGGTGCCGCAGCCCAACCCCGGTGGCGGCACCCTCGCGAGCACCGGCACGACCGTTCGCGGCCCGCTGATCATCGGCGGCGCGTTGGTGGCGCTGGGCGCGGGCACGCTGTTCCTGCTCCGCCGGTCCCGCGAGAACTGATTCGCGGAACAATTCGGACCCCGCGCGGCCTATTCGGGCGGCGCGGGGTCCGAATGGCGCGGAAATCAGGGGTTGGGCAGGCTGGTCAATTCATCCGGGGTCGGCGGCGAGATCGTGACGGGCTTTCCCCAATCCCGGAAGACGGCCGTCACGACGACCGGTTCGGCGTCCGCGACGGCGGTGCGGAGTTCCGATTTCACGGGCAGGTCGGCGTCGTCCACCCAGAGCTTCAGCACGGCCTCCTGGCCGTCCGCCGGCACGTGCGCGGTGTACCGGACGGTCCGCCTGCCGTCGACGGTCTCCTCCGCCTTCTCCACGATCCGCGCGCCCTCCGGCAGCGCCTTGCGGATGTCCGCCGAATCGCGCACGCGCACCGCCACGCCGGCCATCGCCTGCCCCAGCGGGTTGGTCGTGTCGGCCGGGTCGAGCTTCAGCCACGACTTCTCAGGCACCGGGGCTTGACCTGCGGGGATCTTCACGAAGATGCCGTCGGGGACCATCACGTAGGCGACCTTCTCGGCGTCCGCCACGGAGATCTCGCAGGCCGCCGCGAAGTCGTCGGTGCGCAGCCCGCAACTGCCCTTGCCGTTGGTCGCCAGGTCGAGGTCGACGGTGACCGACCGCTTGCCCTCGGCGGCCACCCGGTTCGCCTCGGCCAGTGCCTGCGGGGTGTCGAACGCCCTCATCGAGGACGCCGGAGCGCCCGTGCACGCGGCGAGCAGGACGGTCGGGAGCAGACTCGCGACGGCCGGGGCGACACGGTGTTTGCGCATGCTTCTCCTCAAGCCGGAATGTCCGCGATCGGACCACTGTAACCAGCCGGAGAAGGTGTCGGGAATATCGCCGGGCAGCTCCGTCGGAAAACCGGAACCGGCCGCCGAGAATTGTCACCGGGATGCCAAAAAATCAGGGTCTGCGCACCGAGTCGAGCAGGTTGCGGGCGACCACCCGCAGTTTGGTGTTGTGCGTCTGGGACTCCTCGACCAGCCGCTGGAACGCCTCGGCGGCGGTGATCCCGTGCGCTGCCATCAGCACCCCTTTCGCCTGGTCGATCTCACCACGCGACTCCAGCGCGCGCTCCAGGTTCTGCACCAGCCCCCGGGACCGCTCGTACCGGCGGAACCCCGTGATCGCCGCTGCGGACGCCGTGGTGAACAGCCGCAGCAACGCCTCGTCGAACGGGTCGAACGCGGCCTCGATCGAGCTGTAGAGGTTCAGCGCGCCCAGCACGCCCCCCTCGACCACCAGCGGCGCGGACAGGTAGGCCCGCACGCCCGCGCGCTCGGCCGCCGCCGCGAACTCCGGCCACTTCTCCCGGCCGCCCACCACCGCGACCCGCACCGGCCGCAGCGTCGCCGCCGCCTCCAGGCACGGGCCCTGGCCCGCGGCGTACTGGTCGGTGTCGATGGCGATGACCTTCTGGTCGGTCGCGGCGGCCGTGGACGCGCCGTCCGGGCCGACGACCGTCACCGAGACGTTCTCCGCGTCCGGGATGACCCGGGACGCGGATTCCGCCAGTTGCTGGAGCACCTCGTCCAGCGACTGCTCGTCGGCGAGCACGCCGGCCAGCTGCTCCAGCGCCTCGCTGGCCTCGTCCAACTGGGAAGCCGGCACACGGTCTTCGATGGTCACCAGCATTTTCTACACCGCGCAAGCCATAATCGCCGCTACCGGTCGAGGGGGTGGCCCGTGCGGGTGCTGCTGGTCGAGGACGACGACGGGGTGGCCGACGCCCTGGTGGAGGCGTTGGAGTCCAACGGGCACCGCCCCCGGCGGGTCGCCCGGGGCGCGGACGCCCTGCTCCGCCACCGCGACTTCGACCTGCTGCTGCTGGACCTGGGGCTGCCCGACACCGACGGGCTGGAGGTGCTGCGCAAGATCCGCAGGGTGGCGCGGACCCCGGTCGTGGTGCTGACCGCGCGCGGCGACGAGCGGTCCATCGTGCGCGGTCTTCGCCTCGGCGCGGACGACTACCTGGTCAAGCCCGTGCGGCTGGGCGAGCTGCTGGCCCGGATGGACGCGGTGGTCCGCCGCACCGCCCGGCTGGGACCCGCCGACCGGCTGGTCCGGGTGGCCGACGTGGAGATCGACCTGGAAGCCCGGCGGGTCACCGCCGCCGGCCGGGAGATCCCGTTGACCACCAAGGAGTTCGAGGTGCTGGCGGCGCTGGCCTGCCGGGCGGGCACGGCGGTCAGCCGGCAGCAGCTCATGGACGAGGTGTGGGGCGACGCCTACCTGGCCGTGTCGCGGTCGCTGGACGTGCACCTGGCCGGGCTGCGCGCGAAGCTGGCCCGCCCCGGCCTGCTGACCACCATCCGCGGTTTCGGCTACCGGCTCGGTGACTAGGTGCGCCGCCGACTCCTGCTGGTGCTGCTGCTGTTCTCGGCGGCGGCGGTGACCGCGTTCGCCGTGCCGCTGCTGGCCTCCACCGCCGCCGAGCGCACCCAGCGGTTCGTGATCGACCGCACGTCCGGGCTGGACCGGTTCGCCGCGCTGGCGCAGCAGGCCGAGACCACCGGCGACACCGCGGCCCTGGCCGACGAGGTGGCGGCCTACGTCCGGCTGTACGGCGAGCCCGTGCTCGTGGTGGACGCGCGCCGGCAGCCCGTGGCGCGGGCCGGGATCGCGGCCGACGACCCAGGGCTGGAGGACGTGCTGGACGCGGCACTGCGCAACCAGCCCGCGCCGACCGTGCCGACGGTGACGCCGTGGTCCTCCGGCGCGGTGGTGTTCGCCCGCCCGGTCGGCACCGGCACGCGGGTCGCGGGCGCGGTGGTGCTGCGCGCGTCGGTGGACCGGGCCGCGTCGGACGTGACGTGGCGCTGGCTGTGGGTGCTGGCGGGCGCGCTGGCCGCCGGCGTGGGGTCGGTGCTGCTGGTGTTCGCGGTGGCGCGGTGGCTGCTCGGACCGCTGGCGGAGTTGGCCGCCGGGGTGCGGGCGGTGGCCGCCGGCGAACGGCGCGCGCACGTGCCCGAGCGCAGCGGGCCGCCGGAGGTGCGGGAGCTGTCGGAGTCGTTCAACCGGATGTCGGACGCGGTGACCGAGGCCGCCGACCAGCAGCGGCGGCTGATCGCGGACACCTCGCACCAGTTGCGCAACCCGATGGCCGCGCTGCGGTTGCGGATGGACACGTTGGGGGGTCAGGTGAAACCCGACGGCGTGCGCGCCTACGACGCGGGCGTGGCGGAGATCGAGCGGCTGGAATCGCTGCTGGACGGGCTGTTGGCGCTGGCGGCGGCGGAGAGCACGGCCACCGAGGTCGCGGCGGGCGGGCGGCAGCCGGAGTTGGCCGACGTCGGCGCGGTGGCGGCGGAGCGGGCGGACTTCTGGCAGGTGCCGGTGCCGGCCGGGCCGGCGCTCGCGGTGCTGGTCCGCTGCCCGGAGGCGGAGCTGGCGCAGGTGCTGGACGTGTTGCTGGACAACGCGATCAAGTACGGCGGCGGCCGGGTGCGGGTGGCGCTGGGCGCGGACCGCGCGGCGGGCGTCGGCTGGGTCGAGGTGGCCGACGACGGGCCGGGGCTCGGAGCCGAGGAGCTTTCCCTGGCCACCTCCCGGTTCTGGCGCGGCCGGTCGGACCGGCCCGGCACCGGGCTCGGCCTGGCGATCGCGGACCGCTTGGCGCACGCCCGGGGCGGCGCGCTCGAACTGTCCTCTGTGGACGGTCTGGTGGCCCGGCTGGTGCTGCCGCTGGAGCCCCCGCTGTGAACCGCCGGGCGTTCCTGCTGGCGCTGCTGGCCGCGAGCGGGTGCACGGCGGCCCCGGCCGGACCGCTGTCGGTCGCGGCGGGCGAGCGGGGCGGCATGTACTTCGACTTCGCGACCCTGCTGGCCGGCCTGCTCGACCCGCCCGGCCTGGTCGTGGAGACCCGGGGCAGCCTGGCCAACCTCGACCTGCTCGGGTCCGGTGCCGCGCGGCTGGCGCTGACCCTGGCCGACGCGACCGGCGTCGCCGACCCGGCGCTGGAACTGCGCGCGCTGGGCCGGGTCTACGAGAACTACCTGCAACTCGTGGTGCGCGCGGACGACCCCGCGCAGCGCGTCGCGGACCTCGCCGGGCGGACGGTGTCGCTGGGCGCGGCCGGGTCCGGCGCGTCGCTGTCGGGCGAGCGGATGCTGGGCACGGCGGGCCTGGCCGCGTCGGTGCGGGTGGCCCACCTGCGGCTGGCGGAGGCCGTGGCGGCGCTGGTGGAGCGGCGGATCGACGCGCTGCTGTGGTCCGGCGGCGTGCCGACGCCGATCCTGGCGCAGGTGGCCGACATCCGCCTGCTGCCGCTGGCCGAACTCCTGCCCGGCCTGCGGGCGGCCCACGGCTCGGTCTACGAGCAGGTCCCGGTGCCCGCCGGCGTCTACGGCGCGGTCCGCGAGGTCGCCACCATCGGCGTGGCGAACCTGTTGGTGTGCCGGGCTTCCCTGCCCGACGACGTCGCCGCGGCGGTGACCCGGACGCTGGTCGCCGAGGCCGCCGCGCTGGTGCCCGAACAGGCGCTGGGCACCCAGTTCCTGGACGTGCGCAGCCTCATCGGCACGGCCGACCTGCCGCTGCACCCCGGTGCCGCCGCCGCGTACCGGGACCTGCACGGCTGACCGGCGCGCGGGCCTAGAGGTTGCTGGTGTAGGCGTGGCGCAACCAGTCCAGCGTCTCGTGGTCGATGGCGTCCGCGCTGGCGATCGCGATCCGGACGGTGATCGTGTCGTTGCCCAGCGCGGTCGCGCCCTCCAACCGGCCCGACGGCTCGTGACCCGCCAGGCGCAGCCCCAGGTCGACGCGGGCGCGCGTGGTGGCCTTGACGATCGCGAACGTGCGGCGCGGCGAGACCAGGGCGACGTAGGTCTTGCGCGCCTGGACGTGCATCGGGCCCAGCAGCGCGGCCTCGGCGAGCAGCCGGTCCAGGATCGGGCGCAGCTCGGGCCGGTCGGCGTACTGCCGGTCGACCAGTTCGTCGGAGGAGCCGGCGGTGAACTCGGGGTAGCCGAACCGCTCCATCACCAGCAGCATCTGCGCGTACCCGGTGACCTCGCGCTCGCGCAGCCAGGAGCGCAGCTCGCGCTCGGAGTCGATGCCGGATTCCAGTACCCGGCGGTTCCACTCCGGGACCCCCTGGCCGGTACTGCGGTGGAGCAGGCCGACCGACCAGTCGACCATCTCCCGAAAGCTGGACACCTCGGTCATGGCGGCCATCCTGCCGCGTGCCGGCGAACCTCGCGCGGGAAGCGACCGCGCGGTGACCGGGAGCACGGTGCCACCGGTCGGCGAGTCCCGTTCCCGCCAACGGTTCGGGGCCGCCGGAACAGACCGGAAAGGACGGACCCGCCCGCGGCGGCAGGCGCCTCGGGCGGGTCCGGTGCGTGCGGGATCAGGGCAGGCGCTGGCCCAGCAGCAGCGCCGCGGCCAGCGACGCCAGGCCGATCAGCGTGCCCAGCACCACCCACGGCCGGCTGGCGTCGGCCTGCTTCTTCTCGTAGCCGATCTGCTCGCCCAGGGTGTCGTACACCCGGCGCAGCTCCTCGGCGCTGGCCGCCTTGAAGAACTCGCCGCCGGACAGCTTCGCGATCTCCTTCATCGAGTCGTCGTCCACCGGCACCTCCTGGCGGCGGCCCTCGATCTCGACCACGCCGTCCTCGGTGCCGAACGAGATCGTGGAGATCGGGATGCCCGCCTTCTTGGCGTCCTCCGCCGCGTCGAACGCCCGCCGCGTGCCGACCGTCTCCTTGCCGTCGGTCATCAGCACGACGCGCGCCGGCGGCGGCCCGTCCGCTCCGCCGACGACCTTGCCGAACGAGTCGATCGACGCCAGCGCCGCGACGATCGCGTCGCCGGTCGCGGTCGCCTGCGCCAGCTTCAGGCCGTCGATGCTCTGGGTCACCGCGCCCCGGTCGGTGGTCGGCGCGACCAGCACGGTGGCCGACCCGGCGAACGAGATCAGCCCCAGGTTGATGCCCGGCGTCAGGCCGTCCGCGAACGACTTGGCCGCGACCTGCGCCGCCTCCAGCCGGGACGGCCGGACGTCGGTCGCCTTCATCGACAGCGAGGTGTCGATCACCAGCATCACGGTGGCCCGGTTGCGCGGCACCTTCTGCTCGGCGGTCGGCCCGGCCAGCGCCACGGTCAGCAGGATGAACGCCACCAGCAGGAACGCGGCCGGCCCGTGCCGCCACCAGCCCTGCCGCTTGGGCGCGACCTTCTCCAGCATGGACAGGTTCGCGAACCGCAGCATCCGCTTGCGCAGCACCCGCTGCATCACCACGTAGACCGCCGCGACCGCCGCCACGGCGATCAGCAGCAGGAACCACCACGGGGCGGTGAAACCCGTGAAGCTCATCAGGCCACCCCTCCCGACCAGCGGCGCTTGCGGGCCACCACGAAGCGCACGATGTCCGCGATCCAGTCCGAGTCGGTGCGCAGCACCAGGTGCCCGGCGTTGGCCTGCCGCAGCCCGGACGCGACCGCCGCCCGGTGCTCGGCCGCCGCAGCGGCGAACTCGCGGCGCAGCAACGGCGACGCGGTCACCTCGCGCTGCTTGCCGGACTCCGGGTCGGCCAGCACGACCGTGCCCACCTCCGGCAGGTCGATGTCGCGCGGGTCGACCACCTCGATGGCCACCAGGTCGTGCCGGGCGGACAGCGCGCGCAGCGGGCGCTGCCAGTCCGTCTCGCCCAGGAAGTCGGAGATCACGATCACCAGGCCGCGCCGGCGCGGCGGCCGGCGCAGCTGCTCGACCAGGTCGGCCAGCGAACCCCGGGTGCCCTCGGGCGCGCGCGGGGTCTCGGCCACCTTGCGGATCAGGCCGCGCGAGTGGGCCAGGCCGCCCCGCGCGGGCACCCGGACCAGCTCGTCGCCGGTGGACACCAGCGCGCCGATCCGGTTGCCGCCGCCCCGGGTCAGGTGCGCGGCGGCGGCCGTCGCGGCCACCACCAGGTCGCGCTTCTCGCACACCGCCGTGCCGAAGTCCAGCGACGGCGACAGGTCGATCGCCAGCCACGTCTCCAGTTCGCGGTCCGCGACCGTCTCCCGGATGTGCGGCACGGTGGTGCGGGCGGTGACCGCCCAGTCCATCCGGCGCACGTCGTCACCCGGCTGGTAGGGCCGCGCCTCGCCCGGCTCGGAGCCCGGACCGGGCACCAGGCCGAGGTGGTTGCCCTGGAGCAGGCCGTCCAGCCGGCGGCGGACCTCCAGCTCCAGCGTGCGCAGCGCGGCTTCCATCCGTCCGCCGTGCATGACCGGCGGCGCCCAGTTCGGCCGCGCGGAGATCTCGTCGGGGGTCTCTTCGGAGGTCACGGCCTGCCCGCGGGCTGCGGCGTCGCCTGCGCGGGCCGGGCGGAGACCTGCGGCAGCGGCACGGTCTGGAGCACGCGGGTGATGATGTGGTCCAGCGGCACGCCGTCGGCCAGCGCGTCGTAGGACAGCACGAGCCGGTGCCGCAGCACGTCCGGCACGACGTCCACGATGTCCTGCGGCAGCACGTAGTCCCGGCCCCGGACCAGGGCGAGGGCGCGCGCGGCGGCGATGATGCCCAGGCTGGCGCGCGGCGACGCGCCGTACGCGACCCAGCCCGCGACGTCGGTGAGCTGGTGCTCCTTGGGCGCGCGGGTCGCGATCACCAGGCGCACCACGTAGTCCACCAGCGCGTGGTGCACGAACACCCGCGACGCCACGCCCTGGAGCCGGACCAGCTCCTCGGGGCTGAGCACCTGGGACGGGACGGGCGCCTCGACACCCATCCGGTAGACGATCTCGCGCTCCTCCTCGGCCGTCGGGTACTCGACCTGGATCTTGAACAGGAAGCGGTCGCGCTGCGCCTCGGGCAGCGGGTAGACGCCCTCGTTCTCGATCGGGTTCTGGGTGGCCAGCACCAGGAACGGGTTGGGCATCGGGAAGGTCTTGCCGCCGATCGACACGTGCCGCTCGGCCATGACCTCCAGCATCGCGCTCTGCACCTTGGCGGGCGCGCGGTTGATCTCGTCGGCGAGCACGAAGTTGGCCACGACGGGGCCGAGTTCCACGTCGAAGCTCTCGCTGGCCTGCCGGTAGATCCGGGTGCCGAGGATGTCGGCGGGCACCAGGTCGGGGGTGAACTGCACGCGGGAGAACGATCCGCCGACGACGGTCGCGAAGGTCTCCACGGCGAGCGTCTTGGCCACGCCGGGCACGCCCTCCAGCAACAGGTGGCCCTTGGCCAGCAGGCCGACGAGCATCCGCTCGACCAGCCGGTCCTGACCGACGATCACCCGCTTGACCTCGAACACGGTGCGTTCGAGCAACTGGGCGTCACGAGCCGGCGTGTTGGGCGCCTCGGCGGCGGGCTCGGACAACAGGTCCTCCTACGACAGGGATTGCGACGGTGGCCAAGTCTTCCCTGTCGCCGGTATGGCTCTTGTGAAGGGGCCTATCGGCGAAGATCCTCCGGCGTGTCCACGTCGCGCGCCTCGCCGGGCAGCGCCGCGACGGGCGCCGGCTCCAGCGGTCCGAGCACCGAGCGCATCGACGCGCCGTGCGGGTCGGCGGGCAGCGCGGCCCGCAGACCGGCGGTCCGCCACGCACCGGCCAACCACTGCGCCCGACCGCCCTCGTCCACCAGCACGGCGGGTCCGCCGACCGCGAGCAGCCGCTCCACAGTGGACGCCGTCACGCCGGGCTGGTCGACCGCGAGCACCACGACCACGTCGGCGCGCACGTGCCGCAGCCCCGCCGCGACCCCGGCCGCCGGTCCCCCGCCGGGCGGGTCCTCGCGCGCCCACAGCACGTCCGGGACGTCCTTCTGCGGCCCCACCACGACCACGCGCCCGGCACCGCGGACGGCGTCGAGCGCGTGTTCCAGGAGCGTCCGGCCGCCGACCAGCACGGTGGCCTTGTCGACGCCGCCCAGCCTGCTGCCGCGACCCCCGGCGAGGATCACGGCGTCCCACTCAGCCGGCACTGCGCTCCAGGTCGGCCAGGGCCGAGGCGGCGCGGAAGTACTTGTTGGTGCCGAGGTCGCGGACGGTCTTGATGTTGAACGCCTCCTGGAGCTTGTGCGCGTCCGAGTCGCTGACCCCCGCCAGGCCCGCCACCGGCGAGTCCAGCACCTCCTTGAGGGTCTTGTTCTCCAGTGCCTTGTCGAGGATCTTGTCCAGGTCAGCGGAAACCGGCATGGCCACGTCCTTCCCGAGCCGAGACTGCGGTCAGCCCGAATTCTCTCGGCTGCGCCACCGCCGCGCCCGACGATCATCCTCCCGCGCGGGCGGGCCACGCGTTCGGCCCCGCGCCCGCCGCCCGCCGCGCCGACCGCCCTCCCCTGCGGTCACGCGGTCGGGTGGTGCGGACCCCTACGGGTGTCGCCGGGTCGGTGCACCTGCCCGACGACACCCGTAGCCCCCAGTCGATCCGCTCGTGCGGCATCCGAACCCCCCGCGGATGCCACCCGGCGCCGCCGCCCCGTCCTTCCCCTGCTTGGTGCGACCGGCATCCACGAGGATGCTCCACCACGTCGGAACGATTCCTGAATGATTCTTGAATCCGCAGGTCAACGGCCTGTGGCGAGGGCTGCCGGGAGGGCCCGCGAGGACTACCGTGGCCGCCATGACCGACACCCCGTGGGAGCCGCCGACGGCCGGCACCGAGGTCGAGCACCTGACCGGCGCGCTCGACCGGCTGCGCACGACGTTCCGATGGAAGGCCGACGACCTCGACGAGGCCGGGCTGCGGGCGGGGGTGGGCGCGTCCGCGCTGACCCTCGGCAGCCTGCTCAAGCACCTGGCCGCGTGCGAGGACCACATGTCCACCGTGCGGATGAGCGGCACGCCGATCGGTGCGCCCTGGGACGACCTGGGCTGGGACGGCCGGGACTGGGCGTTCACCTTCGACACCGGGGGCTGCTCGCCGGACCGCCTCTACGCGCTGTGGGACGGCGCGGTCGAGCGCTCCCGCGCCCGGCTCGACGCGGCCCTGGCGGCGGGCGGCCTCGACCAGCCCGTGCACCTGGCGTGGCCGGACGGCCGGCACCTGAGCCTGCGCCGCCTGGTGTGCGACCTGATCGAGGAGTACGGCCGGCACACCGGGCACGCCGACCTGCTGCGCGAGGCCGTGGACGGACGGGTGGGCGAGGACCCGCCGCCCGGCTGGCGACCGGTGAGCGGCCGGTAGCCCGCGGGCCGGGCGCGGTCGGTCAGAGCAGGCGGGTCGCGTACGGCATGATGCCGCCGTAGCGGACCGGGGCGATGCGGACCGCCGAGCCCGAGTACGGGGCCTCGATCATCATGCCGCCGCCGAGGTAGAGCGCCACGTGCGTGCCGCCGCCGGGGCCCCAGAACAGCATGTCACCGCGTTCCGCGTCGGACAGCGGCACCTTCACGCCGGAGTTGTACTGGTAGCCGCTGTAGTGCGGCAGGAAGACTCCGGCGCCCGCGAACGCGTACATCATCAGCCCGGAGCAGTCGAACCCGACGCTGTAGTAGTCGCCGTAGGAGTCGGCCACGCCGCCGTCGCGGATGCCGATCGTGGGCCCGTAGTGGTTCCCGCCGCCCCACGAGTAGCGCACGCCCAGGTTCTCCATCGCGCGGGCCACCACGGTCTCCACGTCGCCGCCCCCGCTCGGCGCGACCGCGACCGGCGGCCGGTTGTGCACCGGGGCGGTCGGCTTGGCCGCGGCGAGGGCCGCCTGGCGCGCGGCTTCCTCCTCCTCGCGGCGCTTGTCGTCCACCCACTGGTTGTACTGGGCGCGCTGGCCCTCCAGGCCCTGCACGGCGTTGAGCGCCTGGGTCAGCTCGCCCTCGACCCGGGTCTTGTCGCCCTGGATCGCGGCGGCCTGGCCGGCCTGGCCCTGCTGGGCCTGCACGGCGGACTGCTGGGCCGCGTCGGCGTCCCGCTTGGCCTGGTCGGCGGCGGCCTGCTTCTGGTTGGCCAGGTCCAGCGCGGCGCGCGCGGCGGAGTCCTTGTTGGCCTTCTCCGAGCGGGCCTGCTCGACGTCGTCCAGGGCGTTGAGGCCGGAGTCGCCGACCGCGGCGAGCAGCTGCGCGCGGGCCAGCAGGTTCTCCGGGCTGGTGGAGCCGAAGTACGCGGACAGCGAGCCCATGGTGCTGCCCTGCTGGAAGCTGGCGGCGGCGAAGTCGTCGAGTTCCCTGCGGGAGTCCTCGACGGCCAGCCCGGCCGCGTCGGCCTCGGTGCGGGCGGCCTCGGCGTCCTGCTTGGCCTTGGCCGCCTCGTTCTGGGCGGTCTCCAGGTCGACGCGGGCCTTGTTCGCCAGCTCCATCTTGAACGCGACGTCGTCGGTGAGGCGCTGGAGTTCGGCCTCGGCGGCGGTGAGCTGGCTGGTCAGCTCACCGACCCGGGCGGCCTTGGCGTCGGCCTGCTCCCGGCCGACGCTGATCTCGTCGTCGCTCGGGTTGGGCGGGGGCGGCGGTACCGCCGCGGCCACGCCCGGGAACAGCGCCAGCGCCGTGACCACCAAGATCACCCATCGAGCCACGACACCCGCCTCCCCACCCCGCTCGGCCGATCCGGGTACCACCGAATGGCGTTACCCGGACACGTTCCGGAACTGTGCCACTTCGACACCAAGGTTTCCAATTGACCCCGCAAGAACTTCAGCCACATGGGTCACATCGGTCACCGGGGACCCACCCTCAGTTGACCTTGCGATCGAGCCCCGCCCAGTACGGTTCGCGCAGCTTGAACTTCTGCACCTTGCCGGTGGCGGTGCGCGGGATGGCGTCGCGGAACTCCACGGACGTGGGAGCCTTGAACCCGGCGAGGCGGGCCTTGCAGTGCGTGATCAGCTCCGCCTCGGTCGCCTCCGCGCCCTCCACCAGCACGATCAGCGCCTTGATCGTTTCGCCCCACCTCTCGTGCGGCACCCCGATCACTGCGGCTTCAGCCACGGACGGGTGGCTGAAAAGGGCGTCCTCGACCTCGATCGAGGAGACGTTCTCACCGCCCGTGATGATCACGTCCTTCTTGCGGTCGGAGATCGTGAGATGTCCCTCACCGTCGAGCGAGCCGCCGTCCCCGGTGTGGAACCAGCCGTCCTCGACCGCCTCGGCGGTGGCCGCCGGGTCGTCCCAGTAGCCCGCCATCACGTGGTTGGTCCGGGCCAGCACCTCGCCGCCGTCCGCGATCCGCAGCCGCACGCCCAGCCCCGGCGCGCCCGCGCGGGCCAGCCTGCGGGCGCGCTCCTCGGCCGGGAGGTCGTCGTCACCGGGGCGGGTGCGGTTGAACGTGAGCAGCGGCGAGGTCTCGGTCAGGCCGTAGAGCTGGAGGAACTCCCAGCCGAGTTCGTCGCCGACCCGGGCGATCGTGCGGCTGGGCGGCGGCGCGCCGGCGCACACGACCCGGACCCGGTCGCGGCCGGGGATCTCGCCCTCCCAGGTCTTCGCGGCGTCCAGGACGGCGTTCCAGACGGCGGGCGCGCCGCACATCAGGGTGACGCCGTGGCGGTCGACGCGGCGCAGGATCTCGGTGCCGTCGACCTTGCGCAGGACCACCTGCGGCACGCCCAGGCCCGCCAGCCCGTACGGCATCCCCCAGCCGTTGCAGTGGAACATCGGCAGCACGTGCAGGTAGACGTCGCGCTCCCAGGCCCGGGTGTGCATGGCGAAGGTGACCGCGTTGAGCCAGATGTTGCGGTGGGTCATCCGCACGCCCTTGGGCCGGGCGGTCGTGCCGGAGGTGTAGTTGACGGTGGCCGTGGCGTCCTCGTCGGGCGCGGACCACGGGCGGGGCTCGGTGTCGAAGCGCAGGACCTGCTCGCTCTCCGCGCCGAGGGTGAACCGGTGCCGCGCGGTGACCCGGCCGAGGTCGAGTTCCGGGTCGACGAGCAGGACCGACGCCCCGCTGTGCTCGACGATGTAGGAGACCTCGTCCGGCCGGAGCCGGAAGTTGACCGGCACGCACACCCGGCCGCTCGCCGGGACGGCGTGCAGGAGTTCGAGCAGGCGGGCGGAGTTGTGGCTGACCACGGCCACCCGCTCGCCCTCGCCGACGCCGAGCGCGTCGAGGCCGGCCTGCCAGGCCCGGACGCGGGCGGCGAGTTCGCCGTAGGTGGTGGTGGGCACCGGGGCGGCGGGCTGGTCGGGCTCGTCCACGGTGGCGGTGGTGTCCGCGAAGACTTGCGCGGCACGGTCGAGGAAATCGGCGACGGTCAGGGGTACGCGCATGCACCGTCACCCTATTGACCAGCGGCCGGGTCGGCTACCGATCGGACGGGTGCGCCGCCGCCGGCCGGGTCAGGTGGAGGACAGCACGAACCGGCGGTTGAGGTGCTGGGGCGCGCGGGCCTTGTCGGCGCGGGACCGGATGAAGCCGGCCAGGTGCGGGTCGGTCACCTTCACGTGTTCGCGCAGCAGCACCCAGCTCACCGTCTCCTCGAAACCCGGTGTCGTGAGCGACCCCTCGTACCGGTAGCACCGGGCCTCGCCCGGCAGCAGGTCGCGCAGCGCGAACTCCGCCGGCGCGGCGCCCGGCACGACCTCCGCCGCCTCCAGGAATTCCGGCACCTCCAGGAACACCGCCACCACGCACACCCGCAGGCACTCGTCCGCGCGGATGTGCACCGCGTGCATCTCCGCCGCCTGCCGCACGCCGTCGACCCAGTGCTCGCTCGGCCGGTGGAAGTGCACGTTCTCCAGCCGGAACACGTCCTCGCCCAGCCGCACCACGTGCTCCTCGCGCGGGTGGAAGCGCACGCCGTCCGCCTCCTGCCGGACCTCGAACCCGCGCACACCCGACAACCAGCGCACGTCCAGCCCGATGTCGTAGGTCGGCACGGTCAGCCGGTGGACGATGTTGATCGGTGATTGCTGCTCCACCATGTGATCATCCTCCCGAAGATCACCGGAGGGCCCGGCTGCCAGGAGGGTGAAGGACCACCACCGCCGGGTGATCACCAGGTGCTCGGGTCGCCCCAGGTCCGGATCGGTCCCGACCCGACCGCGGGCACCGCCGCCAACTCCGGCAACGACTCCCCCACCGGGCCGCGCACGACGGCCGTGGCGACGGAGTCGTACGGCGTCGGTTCGAGGTTGCAGATCACCAGCGCCGCGCCCGCCCGCGCCGCCAACCCGACCAGGCTCGCGGCGGGCTCCACCAACAAGGACGTGCCGGCCACCAGCATCAGGTCGCAGTCCAACACCGCCGTCCTGGCCGCGCGCAACACGTCGGCGTCCAACGGCTGTCCGAAAGCGACGGTCGTGGACCGCAGGATCCCGCCGCACGCAAGGCAGTCCGGGTCCTCCTCGCCCGCCCGCACCCGGGCCAGCGCGGCGCCCATCGACCCGGTCGCCCCGCAGTCCACGCACACCGTCCCGGTCAACGACCCGTGCAGCTCGACCACCGCCGTCGACCCGGCGCGCTGGTGCAGCCGGTCGACGTTCTGGGTCAGCAGCGCCCGCACCCGGCCGGCCCGCTCCAGCCCGGCCAGCGCCCGGTGCGCCGCGTTCGGCTCGGCGGTCCACATCGGATGGGTCGCCCGCGCCCGCCACGCCGCCCGCCGCACGGCCGGGTCGGTCAGGTAACCGTCCATCGTGAACTCGCGCCCGAGCGCCGTCCACACCCCCTGCGGACCGCGGAAGTCCGGGATGCCCGAGTCGGTCGACACCCCCGCGCCGGTCAGCACGGTGATCCGCCGCGCCGCCGACATCGCGCCCCGTGCGTCCATCCCCCCACCATCGCACGCCCGGGATTTGCGAGCATGGCCACGTGCGCGGGACTTGGGGTGCGGTTGTCGGGGTTGTCGGCTTGATCACAGGCGTGGCCGGGACGTTCCTGCCGTGGCTGCGTTCCGGATCGGTCACGAGGGACAGTTACGAGGTGCTCGCGCTGCGTGGTTTCGCGGGGTTGGACGGCACGTCGGGCGAGGTGGTGCGGGCGGTCTGGGTGGGCGTCACCCCGTTGGCGGTGTGCTGCGTGGTGCTCTGGTTGGCACGACTTCGTCGGTTCGCCGCGTTTTTCGCCCTGCTCTTTGGCACGATTGCGGGAACGGTGGCGGCCCTTGCCGCCGTCCAAGGGGGCAACGAGGGCTCGCTGGTCGGGATCAGCCTGACCGGACCGGTCGTCACCCTCGGTGGTGCCGTGCTGGGGATCGCGGGGGCGATCACCGTGCTCACCGCGAACACCCGCACAGCGATCAGTCCAGGAGGAGCACCGTGAGCTACCCGAGTGGCGGCGGAGGCGAGTGGCCACCGCAGAACAACCCGTACGGTCAGCCGCAGCAGGGCGGGTGGCAGCAGCAGCCCCAGGGCTACCCGCAGCAGCCCGGCCCCCAGCAGCCCTACGGCCAGCAGCCCGGTCAGCAGGGCGGCTACCAGCAGGGCGGCTACCCGCAGACCGGCCCGCAGCCGCAGCAGGGCTACCCCCAGACCGGCCCGCAGGGCTTCCCCCAGCAGGGCTACGGCCAGCAGTTCGGCGGCCCGCAGCAGCCCTACGGCCAGCCGCCGTTCGGCTACGCGGGCGGTGAGCCGCCGAAGAAGAAGCGGACCGGGCTGGTCGTCACGGCCATCGTCGCGGTCCTCGCGCTGGCCGCGGGCACGTTCTTCACGGTGCGCGCGCTGCGCAGCTCCGACTCCGTCGCGGCCGGCTCCGACACGCCGCAGATCGCGGCGAACAACCTGCTCAGCGCGCTGGGCAGCGGTGACGTGCTGGGCATCATGAACGGCCTGGCGCCCGCCGAGGCCAAGCTCAGCAAGGACTACACCGAGGCCACGGTCAGCGAGGCCAAGCGGCTGGAGATCCTCAAGCCCGAGGCGGACCCGCAGAAGATCAGCGGCGTCACGATCAAGAGCGAGGGCATCAAGTTCGACGACGCCGCCGCGGAGAAGGTCAACGACCGGATCACCATCAACAAGGTGGTCGAGGGCAAGATCACCTTCACCTCGGACGTCAAGCAGATCCCGCTGACCGACAAGCTGGTCCAGGCCCTGGGCGCGAAGGCGGACAAGGCCCCGGAGACCGAGACGCTGGACTTCGCCAAGGAGAAGGCCAACCGCAAGGGCAAGCCGATCGGCATCGCCACGGTCAAGGTCGGCGACGAGTGGTACCCGTCGCTGTTCTACACGATCGCCAACGCGGCGCTGGAGGAGGAGAACCTCAAGTGGCCGGCGCAGGGCATCGCGCCGGCCGGCGCGGACTCGGCGGAGGCCGCGGCCAAGGGCGTCGTGGACAAGGCGCTGGCCGGTGACATCAAGGGCGTCATCGCCCTGCTGCCGCCCGACGAGATGGGCGTGCTCCAGGACGTCGGCCCGGTGATCCTGGACCAGATCGGCCGGGTGCCGAGCACCGGCGCGAAGCTGATCGAGCTGGAGACCGACTCCAAGGACGTCAAGGGCGGCAAGCAGCTCACGATCCGCAAGCTGGTGCTTGAGGTCAAGGGCAAGAAGGGCGAGGTCAGCCGCGACGGCGACTGCTACACCGCCAAGGCCGACGGCCAGACCCAGCGGCTGTGCGCGGACGAGATCGCCGACCTGGCCAAGCAGCAGGGCGGCCGCAAGATGCCGCAGGCCGCGGTGGACGTGATCTCGCGGATCGGCGCGCAGGTGCTCAAGGACGGCGTCGGCGTGGTCGCGACCGAGGTCGACGGCAAGTGGTACGTCAGCCCGTTCCGCACCTACAGCGAGATCTTCCTGACGCTGATGCGCGGTCTGGACCCGAAGGACATCGACGAGCTGCTCAAGCTCGCCAAGTAGGGATCTCGCCGGTCGAGCCCCCTCCTGCAGAGCCCCCGTCGGCACGCCGGCGGGGGCTCTCGCGTGCCCGGCCCGAGGTCTGACATCAGGGCTGACACCGCGATGACACCGGTTTGACAGCACGGCCGGTCACAGTTCCGCCATGGACACGACAGTACTGATCGTCGGCGCCGGGCCGACCGGCCTCACCCTCGCCGTCGACCTGGCGCGGCGGGGTGTGGACTTCCGGCTGGTGGACCGCGCGGACGGGCCGTTCAGCGGGTCGCGGGGCAAGGGGTTGCAGCCGAGGTCGATCGAGGTGCTGCACGACCTGGGCGTGGTGGCCGAGGTGCTCGCGGGCGGGCGGTTCCACGTCCGGTTCCGCGGCTACGACGGCGCGCAGGTGGTCGGCGAGTGGGACCTGCACGAGGGCAGGCACCCGACGCCGGACACGCCGTACCCGAGCACGATGGTCATCCCCCAGTTCCGGGTCGAGCGGATCCTCCGGGACCGGCTGGCGGAGCTGGGCGGCGCGGTCGAGTTCGGCACCGAGGTCACGTCGTTCGAGCAGGACGACGACGGGGTCACCGCGCTGGTCGGCGGCGAGTGGGTGCGGGCGGCCTACCTGGTGGGCTGCGACGGCGGGCGCAGCGCCGTGCGCAAGCACCTCGGCGTGGGCTTCGAGGGCGAGACGTGGGACGACCAGCGGATGGTGGTCGGGGACGTGCGGCTGGAGGGCCTGGACCGCGAGCACTGGCACGCGTGGCCGAAAGCGCCCGGCGGGCTGATCGCGCTGTGCCCGCTGCCGGGCACCGACCTGTACCAGCTGATGGCCCCGGGGGACGCCGAGCCGTCGTTGGAGGCGGTGCGCACGCTGGTCCGGGAGCGCACCGGCCGGGACGACATCGTGGTGCGGGACGCGACCTGGATGTCCCGCTACCGGGCGAACGTGCGGATGGTCGACCGGTACCGGGTGGGCCGGGTGTTCCTGGCGGGCGACGCGGCGCACGTGCACTCGCCGGCGGGCGCCCAGGGCCTCAACACCGGCATCCAGGATGCCTACAACCTGGGCTGGAAGCTGGCCGCCGTGCTGACCGGCGCGGGCCGCGAGCTGCTGGACACCTACGAGGCCGAGCGCCTGCCGGTGGCCGCGTGGCTGTTGGGCGTCACGAGCCGGATCCACCAGGAGATGAAGACCGCCGGGTGGACCTCGAAGCACGACGACGAGACGCTGCAACTCGCCCTGAACTACCGGGGCGGCCCGCTGGCCGGGGTGGGCGAGCGGGCGGGCGACCGCGCGCCGGACGCGCCGTGCGCGCTCGCGGACGGAACCCCGACCCGGTTGTTCAACCTGTTCCAGGGCCCGGAGTTCACGTTGGTGGGGATCGGCGCACAGGACGCGTTGGCGTACGTGTGCGACGCCCATCCTTACGTGCGCACGCACTCCGTCGTGGACGTGGACGGTCACGTGGAAGCGGCGTACGGCGTCACGGACGGCACGTTGCTGCTGGTCAGGCCGGACGGCTACCTCGCGGCCGTCACCACCGACCCGGCCGAGGTGGTCACCTACCTGGACCAAGTGCTCGGCTAGCTGTCCTGCCCTCCCGGCCGCGCACCGGTCCACACCGCACCGCGTCCACGAACGGCAGACGGGCGGGCGCAACAGGGCGGCCAGCCGCGTCCCCGACCTCACAGGTCAGTACAGCCGGCCGCGGCGAGTTCGGGGATCGGTCCGGGGGTCAGTTCCGGCGTGGGCCGAGCGCGCCGGACAGCCGGGTCGCCGCGACCACCAGCACCACCGCGCACCCGCCGGACACCGCCAGGTGCGGCAGCAGGTCGTAGCCGTGGCCGAGCGCGCCGAGCACGTTCCCGATCGGCGGCGCTTGGCCGAACAGGTAGGCGAGCACCACGAGCGTGGCGGCGGCCAGCACGGACCAGCCGTGCTGGGTGATCACCGGACGCGCGCACAGCACGCCCACGCCGACCCCGACGATCCCGCAGACCAGCAGCGAGGCGAACCCGAGCGCCACCGTGCCGGGCGGGTACGGGCGGCTCTGGGTGAGCACCGGCAGCACCGCCGCGAACGCCGCCACCGCGGTCACCAGCAGGCACGACAGCACGGTCACCGCCGCCTGCGACCGGGCCCAGCCGCCGGCCGTCACGACGGTCACCGCGCGCCGGACCGGGTCCTCGGCGGTGGCCACGACGACGGTCAGCCAGGCCGCCACCGGGTACAGGAACGCGCACGACCCGGCGTACGAGGACGGCGGCGGCCCGGCGTCGCCGGCGTTGAACATGGCCAGCACGGCGGCGAACACCAGCAGTGGCGGCAGGTAGCGCTGGGTGCGCAGGACGTCCGCGAACAGGTACCGGACCAGCGCCGTCACGACCGCACGCTCCGCACCGAGCAGCCCAGCCGCAGCGCCTCGGCCAGCACCTGGTCGCTGAACCCGGGCTCGACGACGACCCGCGCGCCGCCGCCGACCGCCCGGGACTCCCGCACGCCCGCGAGCACCGCGATCTCGTCGTACCGCTCCCCCACCCGGTCCAGTTCGACCACCACGCCGGTCCGCCGCGCGCCCAGCGCGAGTTCCCGCGCGCCGGGCAGGTCGTGGCCGTGGTGGTCGGTGATCAGCCGCGCGGCCTCGCCGCCGGTGACGAGGTCGGCGAGCACCGCGCCGGCGGCGGCGTCCAGGCCGGACCACGGTTCGTCCAGCACCAGCAGGCCGGTCGCGGCGAGCGCCTGGGCCAGCGCGACCTTCTGGGTGTTGCCCTTGGACAGGGTCGCCATGGGCGCGTCCGGGTCGCCGACGAAGCCGAGCGCCTCGACCAGGTCCCACCGCGCCGGGACGCCGCGCACGGCGGCGAGGTGGCGCAGGTAGTCGCGCGCGGACAGCTTCACGCCGGGCGGGAACCGCTCGGGCAGGTACCCGACGGAGGCGGGGCGGCGCACCCGGCCCGAGGTGGGCCGGCTCAGCCCGGCCGCGATCCGCAGCAGGGTGGACTTGCCGGAGCCGTTGCCCCCGGTGACCACGACCGTTTCGCCCGGTTCGACGACCAGGGTCACGTCCCGCAGCACCCACGGGCCGCGCCCGTACCGCTTGCCGATTCGATCAAGACGGACCACGGGTGTGATGATGCCCCGATCTAGGTAGGGCCGGGTTGAAGCCGAATACAGGACACGCGTACTGTTTAAGGCGAAGGAGCGCCGCGCCGGCGGGTGCGGAAGACTCACCAAGCAGTTCCCAAACCGACTTTGCGCGTCACCAGATGGAGTTTCACGTGACTGCACCAGCTAGCAAGGACAGCTTCGGCGCCCGCGGCACGCTCACCGTGGGGGACTCCTCGTACGAGGTGTTCCGGCTGAGCGCGGTCGAGGGCGCCGAGCGTCTGCCGTACAGCTTGAAGATCCTGCTGGAGAACCTGCTGCGCACCGAGGACGGCGCGAACATCACCGCCGACCACGTCCGCGCGCTGGGCAACTGGGAGCCGCACTCCGAGCCCGACACGGAGATCCAGTTCACCCCGGCCCGCGTGGTCATGCAGGACTTCACCGGCGTCCCCTGCGTCGTGGACCTCGCCACCATGCGCGAGGCCGTCACCCAGCTGGGCGGCGACCCGACGAAGGTCAACCCGCTCGCGCCCGCCGAGCTGGTCATCGACCACTCGGTGATCGCCGACATCTTCGGCCGCCCGGACGCGTTCGAGCTCAACGTGGACCTGGAGTACCAGCGCAACAAGGAGCGCTACCAGTTCCTGCGCTGGGGCCAGACCGCGTTCGACGAGTTCAAGGTCGTCCCGCCCGGCACCGGCATCGTGCACCAGGTCAACATCGAGCACCTGGCGCGGGTCGTGATGGTCCGCAACGGCCAGGCGTACCCGGACACCCTGGTCGGCACCGACTCGCACACCACCATGGTCAACGGCATCGGCGTGCTCGGCTGGGGCGTCGGCGGCATCGAGGCCGAGGCCGCGATGCTCGGCCAGCCGGTGTCCATGCTGATCCCGCGCGTGGTCGGCTTCAAGCTGCACGGCGAGCTGCCCGCCGGCGCGACCGCCACCGACCTGGTGCTGACCATCACCGAGATGCTGCGCAAGCACGGTGTGGTCGGCAAGTTCGTCGAGTTCTACGGCTCGGGCGTCGGCGCGGTACCGCTGGCCAACCGCGCCACCATCGGCAACATGAGCCCGGAGTTCGGCTCGACCTGCGCGATCTTCCCGATCGACGGCGAGACGATCGACTACCTCAAGCTCACCGGGCGCACCGCCGACCAGCTCGCGCTGGTCGAGGCGTACGCCAAGGAGCAGGGCCTCTGGCACGACGCGGAGCACGAGCCGGTCTACTCCGAGACCCTGGAGCTGGACCTGTCGACGGTCGTCCCGTCGATCGCCGGCCCGAAGCGCCCGCAGGACCGCATCGAGCTGACCAACGCCAAGCCCGCGTTCCGGCAGGCGCTGGGCGCGTACGTGTCCAACACCGACACCGGGGCGAAGTCCAACGTGGACGAGGCCGTCGACGAGACGTTCCCGGCCAGCGACCCGACCGCGGTGTCCAACGGCGACGCGGGCGGCGCGCCGCACGTGTTCCACTCCGCCGCCGAGGGCGCGGACGGCCGGCCGTCCAACCCGGTGAAGGTCAGCCTGGACGGCGCCGAGTTCGAACTGGACCACGGCGCGGTCGCGATCGCCGCGATCACCTCGTGCACCAACACGTCCAACCCGTCGGTGATGATCGGCGCGGCTCTGCTGGCCAAGAAGGCCGTGGAGAAGGGCCTGGAGCGCAAGCCGTGGGTGAAGACGACCCTCGCGCCGGGCTCCAAGGTCGTCATGGACTACTACGAGCGCGCGGGCCTGCTGCCCTACCTGGAGAAGCTGGGCTTCCACCTGGTCGGCTACGGCTGCACCACGTGCATCGGCAACTCCGGCCCGTTGCAGGACGAGATCTCGGCCGGCATCGGCCAGGGCGACCTCGCCGCGGTGTCCGTGCTGTCGGGCAACCGGAACTTCGAGGGCCGGATCAACCCGGACATCAAGATGAACTACCTCGCGTCCCCGCCGCTGGTGGTGGCGTACGCGCTGGCCGGCTCGATGGACAAGGACATCACCACCGAGCCGCTGGGCACCGACCAGAACGGCGAGCCGGTCTACCTGGCCGACATCTGGCCGTCGCCGCAGGAGGTCTCCGAGGTCGTCGCGGCGTCCATCTCGCCGGAGGGCTTCACCAAGGGCTACGCGGACGTGTTCGCGGGCGACCAGCGCTGGCAGTCGCTGCCCACGCCGACCGGCAAGACCTTCGAGTGGGACGCGCAGTCCACCTACGTGCGCAAGCCCCCGTACTTCGAGGGCATGGAGATGGAGCCCAAGCCGGTCACCGACGTCGGTGGCGCGCGGGTGCTGGCCCTGCTGGGCGACTCGGTCACCACCGACCACATCTCCCCGGCCGGGGCGATCAAGGTCGACTCGCCGGCGGGCAAGTACCTCACCGAGCACGGCGTGGAGCGCAAGGACTTCAACTCCTACGGCTCCCGGCGCGGCAACCACGAGGTGATGATCCGCGGCACGTTCGCGAACATCCGCCTGCGCAACCTGCTGCTCGACGACGTCCAGGGCGGCTTCACCCGCAACTTCCTGGCCGACGACGCGCCGCAGACCACCATCTACGACGCGTCGGTGGCCTACGCCGAGGCGGGCGTGCCGCTGGTCGTGCTGGCGGGCAAGGAGTACGGCTCGGGCTCGTCGCGCGACTGGGCGGCCAAGGGCACGTCGCTGCTCGGCGTGCGCGTCGTGATCGCCGAGTCGTTCGAGCGGATCCACCGCTCCAACCTGATCGGCATGGGCGTCCTGCCGCTCCAGTTCCCGGAGGGCAGCACGGCCGCCGACCTCGGTCTGGACGGCACGGAGACGTTCGACTTCACCGGCGTCACCGCGCTGAACAACGGCGAGACGCCGCGCACGGTGCACGTGGTCGCCACGAAGGCGGACGGCGCGAAGGTGGAGTTCGACGCGGTCGTCCGCATCGACACCCCCGGTGAGGCCGACTACTACCGCAACGGCGGCATCATGCAGTACGTGCTGCGCAAGATGGTCCGCAGCTAGTCACCCGCGCTTGACACGAAAGGGCCGTCCACTCCGGTGGGCGGCCTTTTTGCGTGCTGCGGTCGTGCGGCGGACCACTAACATGGCGCGGTGGCACCGTCAGGCGTGTTCCTCAGCTACTCCTCGGGGTTGGCGTCCTCGGGCCTGGTCGAAGCCGCGCGGGCGGCCATCGCCGACTCCGGCGGCGTGGCACTGGAAACCGAGGCGTCCTCGGACCTGTCCCCGACCGAGCAGTGCCGGCGGCTGATCCGGGACAGCGCCGCGTACGTGGGCGTGCTGGGCACCGCGTACGGGCCCGAACTGGCCGACGTTCCGCTGTCCTACGCGGAGTTCGAGTACCGCACGGCCGTCGAGGTCGGCGTGCCCCGGCTGGTGTACCTGCTGCCCGACGACCTGCCGCCCGACGACCCAGGGTCCGACCGCAGGCAGCGGGCGTTCCGGGACTTCGTGGCGGCGACCGCGACCACGACCGTGCTGCGCTCCGCGCGGGACCTGGCCCTCCAGCTGCCCGCGGCGCTCGACGCGCTCGTGGACCGGAGCGGGGGCCGGGCCCGCCGGGCGCTGTCGGTGCTGCACTGCGGCGGCGCGCGGGAACGGGCCGAGTCGGTGGCCGCCGAACTCGGCGTGCCGGCGCGGCCGGTGGCGGACCCGGGCGTGCGGTCGTTCGTGGACGACGCGGAGTCGGCGCTGATCCTGCACGACGGCGGACCGCTGACGCCCCCCGAGTCGTTCGGCGTCGGCTACGCGTTCGGCCGGCTGGGCCGCCGGGCGCTGGCGGTGTCGACGGGACCGGTCGCGCTGCTGGCGAACCTGGGGATCGCGGTCCAGCCGTGGTCGGGCGAGCCGCTGGAGGCGGTCCGGCTGGCGAGGTCGGTGCTCGGCCACCCGGTGGAGACCCTGCCGGAGTGCTTCATCAGCTACGCGCCGGCCGACACCCCGTTCGTCCGGCGGCTGCGCGGCGACCTGGAGGACGCCGGGTTCGCCACCTGGACCGACACCTGGAACACCCGGCCGGGCGCGGACTTCTCCCGGGAGATCATGGCCGCCGTCGACCGCGCCGAGGCCGTCCTGGTGGTGCTGAGCCACGACGCCGCGCGCAGCCCGTGGGTCCGGCGCGAGGTCGCCCGGGCCACCGCCGGCCCGGTGCCGCGCCCGCTGGTCCCGGTGCTGGTGGACGCGGACGCGCGGCACGGCTGGGACGCCGACCTCCTCGGCGACCGGCAGCCGGTCGACTTCACCCGGTGGACCGACGAGACCGAGTACCGGCGCGCCCTGCGGCAGTTGGTGCGCGGGCTCGCGATCCGCACCGGGGCGGCTCGCTGATGCGCCGCGACATCGCCGCCTACGCGCCGTACCAGGTGTTCCTCAACCACCCGTACGACGAGGACTTCCGCCGGCACGCCGACGCGCTGGGCTTCGCGGTGGTCGCCGCGGGCCTGCTGCCGGTGAGCGCCCGGGACCTGTCCTCACCGGACCAGCTGCGCCTGGAGATGATCTTCGAGGCGATCCGGAACTGCCACTACTCGCTGCACGACCTCTCGCGGGCGCGCGGCGAGGGACCAGACAACTTCGCGCGGATGAACATGCCGCTGGAGATGGGGATGGCGCTCTACCACGCCCTGGACCGGCAGCGCAGCGACCGCCGGTGCGCGTTCTTCGTCCCCCACCAGCACGATTTCCAGCAGTTCGCGTCCGACCTCGCCGGCCTCGACCCCAAGGTGTACGACGACGAACCGACCACCCTGCTGGCCGGCGCGTACGAGTGGCTGCGGGCGATCGTGCCGATGGCGTACGTGTCCTCCCAGCCCACGGTGGACGTCATCGACGCGTACCGCGAGTTCACGCACGAGTGCGCGGGCATCGACAGCGCCGGGCGGCACGGGGCGCTCACCCACGACGAGGCGCGTGAGGTGATGTACCAGGTGTGCGGCGCGCGCGAGTGGTGGGACTGGCGCAACACCCGCACCGGACGGGACGCGTTCCCCGAGGTTCCGTTGCGGCGCAAGGTCCGCTGAGCCGGGCGCACGCGCGCCGTCAAGGTGTTTCGCCTCAGGGGGTGGGGCGCGGTGGCCTGGCTGCCATTGGTTCTGGTGGGATTGTTCAGCGAGATCCGGGAGTACGGGTCGCTCGCGGGCGTGGTGGTCCTGCTCGGCGCGGCCTGGTGGCTGCGTGACCCGCGGCTGGTGGCGGCGGACGCGGTGTTCGCGGTCGCGGCGGTCTGCGGGTGGACGCCGCTGCCGGCCGCGGTGGCGTTCGCGGCGGCGCTGCTGCCGGCCGCGCACGACCTGCACGCGCGCCGCCCCGGGGCGTGGTTCCCCTTGCTCGCAACGGGTCTGGGCGTGTTCGTGGCGTGGCAGGGCGCGCTGTGGCTGACCGACCAGCCGTGGCGGGTGTGGACGCCCACCGGGACGGTGAGCACCGGAGTGGAGGTGGCGTGGGCGTCACCGGGGACGTTCGAGCCGGAGCCGGACTGGACGTGGGTGGCGTTCGCCGTCGTCGCGGTGCTGTGCGCGGGTGCGGCGATCGTGTACGCCCGGGACCGCGAGTGGGTACCGCTGGTCGTCGTGGGCCTGCTCGGCGAGGTCTGGGAGTTCGGGCCGCTGGTCGGGATCGCCGTGCTGACCGCGGTCGCCGCAGCGCTCGTGATCGCGGCGCACGACCTCCACGCGCGCCGACCCGGAACCTGGTTCCCGTTGCCGGCCTTGGGATTGAGCCTGGCCACGGCGACGCTGGAGGTGCACCGCTTCCAGCACGCCGCCTCGAACGGCTACCGGCGGACCGTCGCCGAGATGACCACGCACGAGATGAGCGCCGTGGTGGTCGTGGGCATCGGCGACACCGCGAGCACGTACGGGGCCCGGGTCGTCGCGACCGTCGTCGCGGTGGGGCTGGTGTACTGGTCGTGGCGGGTGCGGCTGTCGCGGTCGCCCTCGACAGCCGCACCCGGACGACCTAGAACGGCTGGGCGTTGGACTGGAAGACCTGTCCGTTGGCCGGTGCCTTGAGGTTCACCAGGTAGTCGGTCACCAGGGTGTCCGCACCCGCGCTCTTGCCGAGGATGCAGTGCCCGAACGCGTCGACGGTGATCAGCCGCGCGTTGCCGAGCTGACGGGCCATCCGCTGCGAGAACTTGTACTGCGTCGCCGGGTCGTAGTGGTTGCCCACCACGACGACCGGGTTCGGCGTGCGCTTGTTCCACGGGCCGGCCCACCGGTCCGGGTCGCGGACCGGCCACGTCGGGCAGGTCAGCAGGTCGGACGCGGCCTGCTGGCGGCCGAACGTGGGCGACTCGCGCTCCCACTTCGCGGCCACCGCCGGGAACAGCCCCGGCAACCGCAGGAACGGCTTGTCGGTGCAGTTCACGCCGTAGTACGAGTCGTCGGACAGGTACTCGGCGTCGCCCACGACACCCGCGTTGACGTCGGCCAGGCCGTTCTTGTTGGCCAGCGGGGCCTCCAGCACCGGGGTCTGCTGCACGGACAGCGCGGCGGTCGGGTGCAGCGCGCCGTAGACCGCCTGCAGCCAGGCGGCCAGCGGCTTCAACCGGGCGATGCTGTACAGGTCGCCGCTGACCCGGCTGACGTAGCCCTGGTAGGTGACGACCTCGCCGGAGGGCAGGGTGACCGGGTTCGCCCGCAACGCGTCGCGGACCTCGTCGAACTTGGCCCTCGGGTCGCCGTCGCTGTAGGCGCACTTCGCGCCCTCGGCGTCACAGCGCTTCAGGAACGCGTCGAGCGCCAGCTCGAAGCCCTGCGCGCGCTGCCGGTCGTACTCCGCGCCGTTCGCGGTGCGCAGCGCCGGGTCCACGTTGCCGTCCAGCACCAGGGCGCGGGACTTCTGCGGGAACACGTTGGCGTAGGTCGCGCCGAGCAGCGTGCCGTAGGAGAAGCCGACGTAGGTCAGCGCCTTGTCGCCCACGCCCTGCCGCAGCAGGTCGAGGTCACGCGCCACGTCCTCGGTGGACATGTGCTGGAGCAGCGGGCCGGCGTTGCGCTTGCACGCCGCCGTGTACTCCTCGGTGGCCTTCATGGTGTCGCGGATCTCGGTGCGGGTGACCGGGGCCGAGGAGATGCGGCCGAAGACCTCGTCGGCCTCCTCCTGGGTCTTGAAGCAGCGCAGCGGCGCGCTGCGGCCCACGCCGCGCGGGTCGAACCCGATCAGGTCGAACCGCTTCATGATCTCCGGCTGGAAGAACGACGTGCCGAACGCGGAGTAGATCAGGCCGGCCCCGCCGGGACCACCGGGGTTGATGAACAGCGAGCCGATCTTGTTGGCCTGATCGGTCGCCGGTGCCTTCATCAGGGCGATGGTGATCTTCTCGCCGCGTGGCTTGCGGTGGTCCAGCGGCACGGGGTGGTTCGCGCAGGTGACGCGTTCCCGCTGCGCGGCGGGGATCGAGGCCAGCACGTCGTCGGCGCACTTGCTCCACTGCACCGGCGTCGCGCCCTGGGCCTCCTGGGCGACGGCCGCGCCGGTCGTCACGAGGCCGGACACGGCGGTGCCCAGGACCATCGCGACGACCAGCGCTCTGCTTCCAAGCTTCACGGGTAACGCTCCTCACGTCTGCGACGCCGCCCCTCGTTCGATGTTCCACGGCGTCGTCGCGCGAGGCTCTCACCCGCAAGGCTGGTAAAACACCCGCAGAACGGATGGTTTCTTCACGCTGCGTCAGCCGACGACTCGGGCGAGTGACAGCGCGAACCTCCCCTCCGGGTCGGTCCACCAGCGGTGGAGTTCGAACCCGGCGGCGGACAGCTCCCGCGCCACGCCCTCCCGCCGGAACTTGGCGGACACTTCGGTCCGCAGCTCCTCGCCCTCCGCGAACTCGACGTCCAGCTCCAGCGCGGCCACGTGCGCCCGCACCGCGCGGACCGCCCGCAGCCGCATCTCGATCCACTCCTGGTCGGCGTTCCACAGGGCGACGTGCCGGAACGCCAGCGGGTCGAGGTCGGCGCCCAGCTCGCGGTTGAGCACCCGCAGCACGTTGCGGTTGAACTCCGCGGTGACGCCGCGCGCGTCGTCGTAGGCGCGCACCAGCACCTCGGGGTCCTTCACCAGGTCGGTGCCCAGCAGCAGCCACTCCCCCGGCTCCAGCACGTCCCGGACGGACGCGAAGAACTTGTCGCGCTCCTCGGGGATCAGGTTGCCGATGGTGCCGCCGAGGAACGCCACCAGTCGCGGCGACGACCCCGGCAGCAGGCCCAGGTGCTCGGTGAAGTCGCCGACCACGCCGTGCACCGACAGCCCGGGGTAGTCGGCCAGGATCTGCCGGGCCGCCTCGGTGAGCGCGCTCGCCGACACGTCCAGCGGCACGAACTCGCGCAGCGTCCCGTGCGCGCGCAGCGCGTCGAGCAGCAGCCGGGTCTTCTCCGACGAGCCGGAGCCCAGCTCCACCAGCGCGTGCGCCCCGGTGGTCTCGGCGATCTCGGCCGCGCGGGCGTGCAGGATCTCCCGCTCGGCGCGGGTCGGGTAGTACTCGGGCAGCCTGGTGATCTCCTCGAACAGGTCGCTGCCCACGGCGTCGTAGAACCACTTCGGCGAGACCCACTTCGGCCGCGCGGTGAGGCCCGCTTTCGCCTCGGCCCGGAGCGCGACCACCGCGTCCTCCGGGGTCAGGTGCACGTCCAGCACTGGCTCGGTCATCATCGTCCTATCGGTTGAACGCCCACGGTGATCGCGTTGTCGGGGGAGGTGGCGGCGGTGACGACGTGCCGGTCGGGCACTTCCCGCCAGCGCGGGTCGTCGTCCAGCGGCTCGGAGGAAACGGTCACCGCGCCGTCGCCGGAACGCACCCACAGGGCGTGCGTCCAGGTCGTGCCGACCAGCACGGATCCGTTGGTGAGCAAGAAGTTCAGCCGCGAACCGGGCGCGGCGGCGGCCACTTCGGACACCACCGACGCCAGGGCGGCCTCCGGTGGCGCGGTGGCCAGGCGCGCCCGGACCAGCGCCCACAGCAGGGCGGAGTCGGTGGGCGCGTCGAGCGTGAGCAGGTCGGCGACCGGCAGCGACTCCGCCAGGCCGGCGACCGAGCCGGGCCAGTCGGCGACCCGGCCGTTGTGGCTGAACAGCCACGTCCCGTCGGTGAACGGGGCGCACGCGGTCTCCACCACCGGCATGCCGGTGGTGGCCGACCGGACCGCCGCGAGCACCGCGCCGGAGACGAGGACCCGGCTCAGCGAAGCCAGGTTCTCGTCCGACCACAGCGTCCCGGTGCGCCGGTAGCGCAGCGCGGGACCGCCCGGCGCGGGGTACCAGCCCACGCCGTAGCCGTCCACGTTCACCGTGCCGCCGCCGCGCATGTCCCGAGGTGCGTACGACTGGCGCAGCAACGAGTGCGGCGGGTCGTGCACCAGGGCGGCGATGGGCACGGCGGGGCCGAGGTAACCCAGGTGCCGGCACACGTCAGCCCAGTTCGTCCGGCGCCGCGTCGCGCGCGCAGCGGAACCCGGCGAAGATCTGCCGCCGGATCGGGTAGTCCCAGTTGCGGAACGTCGAGCGCACCGCGGCCTGGTCGCTGCCGAACGAGCCGCCGCGCAGCACCTTGTAGTCCGGTCCGAAGAAGACCTGCGAGTACTCGGCGTACGGGAACACCTCGAACCCGCCGTAGGGGTGGAAGTCGGAGCTGGTCCACTCCCACACGTCGCCGATCAGCTGGTGCACGCCCAGCGGCGACGCGCCCGCCGGGTACGCGCCGACCGGTGCCGGCGACAGGTGCCGCTGGCCCAGGTTGGCGTGCGCCTCGGTGGGTTCGTCATCGCCCCACGGGTAGCGCCGGGACCGGCCGCTCGCCGGGTCGAAGCGGGCCGCCTTCTCCCACTCCACCTCGGTCGGCAGCCGGCGGCCCGCCCACTTCGCGTACGCCTCGGCCTCGTGGTAGCAGACGTGCACGACGGGCTGGTCCGGGTCGAGCGGCGCGGTGACGCCGAACGCGGTCCGCAACCACTGCCCGCCCTGCCGCTCCCAGAACCGGGGGGCGACCAGGGGCGCCTGCCGCACGTGGGCCCAGCCCGCCTCGGACCACCACCGCTCGTCGCGGTAGCCGCCGTCCTCCACGAACTCCTCGTACGCGCCGTTGGTGACCGGCGCGGTGTCGATGAAGAACGGCGCGGTGCGCGCCTGGTGCGCGGGGCGCTCGTTGTCCAGCGCCCACGCCTCGGTCGACGTGCCCATCGTGAACGGACCGCCGGGCACCAGCACCTCGGCGGGCCCGACCGGTCCACCGCGCGGCGGCGCGGGGGCGTCCAGCACGGGCGGGCCGACGCGGAGCTGGTGGGTGGCCAGCATGGTCTCGTCGTGCTGCTGCTCGTGCTGCACGATCATGCCGAACGCGAACCCGCCGTCGAGCAGCCTGCGGCCCTCCAGCGGACTGGTCTCCAGCACGTCGAACACCTTGTCCCGCACCTCGCCCACGTACCGGCGGGCCTCGGCGGGACCGAGCAGCGGCAGTTCCGGCCGCGCGGAGCGCGCGTGCTTGAACGCGTCGTACAGCTCGTCGATGTCCTGGCGCACCGGCTCTCGCCCGCCGACGTCGCGGACCAGCCAGAGTTCCTCCTGGTTGCCGATGTGGGCGAGGTCCCACACCAGCGGGGACATCAGCTTGGAGTGCTGGCGCACCAGGTCGTGGTCGTCCACGGCGTCGGTGAGCACCTTGCTGCGCTGCCGCGCGCGGACGAGCTGCGCGGCGACGTGGTCCCGGATGCGTTCGACACCGGTGTTTTCGTCGATGCTGGTCATGAACGGCCCCCTCCGGCATTCTCAGCGGTCTTCTCGGCGAGCGTGCGGTGCAGGTCCTCCGCGATCGCGTCGGTCTGCCCGACCGACAGGTCGGTGTTGCGCAGCGCCCCGCAGCCCAGGGCGACCACGTCGCGCGCCGCGCGGGCGAGCACCGGGTCGGACAGGCCGTAGCGCGCGGCGGCGAGCCAGCGGCCGGCCGCCGGCCCGGTGGCCGCCAGCGCCGCGTCCACCACGGACCGGGAGCTGAACAGGGCGGCCATCAGCACGACGGGCGGCAGCCAGGCCCCGTCCGGCGGTGTGTCGAGGTACCGGACCTCCACGTACCCGCGCGGGCGCACCGGCGGGAACTGGAGCGACATGTGGTAGTCCAGGTCGTCGGCCGTCGGCCGCGCCTCCAACGCCCCGTCGATCCACTCGGCGAAGGTCAGGGGGCGTGGCGGGAGCCAGCTGTTGCCCGGTCTTCGGACCACGATCACCGGGGCGTCCACCACCCGCCGCGCCCACGCCGCCGCCGGGTCCGCGCACACCGCGGCGGGCCGCGTGCGCACGGGGTCGGTGGCGTAGAGGGAGCGCATCCGGGCGCTGGCCCAGTCGGTGCGCCGGCCGCCGACGCCGGGCGAGTTCGCGAACAGCGCGTTGAGCACGGGACCCAGCGCGTGCACGGCGGCCCACCGGGCGGGCAGGTCGGCCTCGTGGCCGAAGTCCAGGCACACCTGGAGTCCGGCGGTGCTGCACATCATCGTGATGCCCTCGGGCCCGAGGGGGGCGAAGGCGTGCTCCATGGCGGCGTAGCGGGGCACCTGGAGCATGCGGCGAGGGGGGCGGTACGGGTCGGCGCCGCGGTGACCGAGGACCAGGCCCGCGGGTTCCAGCAGGCCGGTGAGGTGGTCGATGTCCGCGGCGACGGTCTTGAGCAGCTCGGTGAGCGAGCCGCTCGGCGGGGTGGAGATCTCGACCTGGCCGCCCGGCTCGACGGTGAGCGGCGTGCCGCCGGGCAGCGGGTGCTGCGGGCTGTCCGGGACGAGGGTCGGTGGCGCGTGCTTGCCCAGGGCCGCGGCGAGCGCGCTCGCGTCGAGCGGTTTCGCCGGGTCTTCGCGGTAGTGGACGGTCCATTCCAGTTCGACGCCCAGCAGCCGCGGAGGCCCGTGCTTGAAACACACCGAGGCGACGTACGCCTCGGCTTCGGCACGGTCTCGGAATACCGCCGGGGTCGGCCCCGGTGCCGGAGCGTTGCGTAATGCAGTCAATTTGCACACTCCCCGTGATCATCCTTGGGTCCATTCGACGCTACACGGGGGGACCGACAGTCGCACGCCTACGAAACCCTTACGGATCAACGACATGTTGTCGTCACCGCAGGTCGGCGGGATCGTTCCGGACACACCGGACGACCGTGACCCGAGGTTGGCCCGATCGATAATCTACCGACAGTAAGTTACCGACGGGTCGGCGCGCCGGGGCGGTGCGCGCCGCAGGCCGGGACCGCACGACGGCGGGAGTGCGGCGGTGTCCCCGGGGGACGGCCGCACTCCCGCCGGTTCGGATCAGGCCGAAGCGTTGGAACGGCCGCGCAGCACGGTGTTGGCGGTGCTCGCGTTCTTGATCGCGCTCTCGACCTGGGCCATCGTCGAGGACGACGACAACCCCGGCACGGTCGCCGTGTTCAAGGCGTACAACGTGAAGGTGTACGGGTTGGTCGACCCGCCCGGGCACGGCCCGAAGTACTTCTGCGCGTTCGCGCCGCTGCCCATGGCCTTCTGCTTCGCGCCACCCTGCCCCGGCACCGCGAAACCCGCGCCCAGGTTCTCCGGCAACGACCTCGCCGACGCCGGGATGTCCCAGATCGCCCAGTGCAGCTTGTTCCCGTTGCCCGCCCGGTCGGCGAACACCACCGCGTAGGACTTCGCGCCGGCCGCCGGCGTCCACGCCAACGGTGGCGACGGGTCCTGGCCGGCCGTCCCGTCACCGGCGCAGGTGTGCTTGGCCGGGATCATCGCGTTGTCGGCGAAGGCTTTGCTGGTCAACGAGAACCCTCCCGCGTAGACCACGTCGACGTGCAGCACCCGGTCGTTGTTCGTGGTGCCGTCCTTGTCGGTCGACGTGGTCAGCCAGATGTCGCCGTCGCGGTCCACCTCGACCGTGCGCAGCCGGTCGTAGGTGCCCTGGAAGTACACCTGCTGGTCCACCAGGTTCGCCGACGCGTCGATCCGCATCCGGTAGATCCGCCGGCCCACCGTCGTGGCGACGAACACGTGGTCGTTCACCACCGTCAGCCCGCTGGGCGAGGCGGCCGAGGTCGACCAGGTCTTCTTCGGCGCGATGGTGCCCGCGCACCCGCTCCCGGTGGTGCCCTCGCAGTCCGGCCAGCCGAAGTTGCCCGCCTTCTGGATCAGGTTCACCTCGTCGGTCGTGGAGTCGCCGAACTCCGACGCCCACAGCCGGCCCTGCGAGTCGAAGTCCAGGCCCTGCACGTTGCGGTGGCCGAAGCTCCAGACCGCCTTGCCGGGGTACGGGTTGTCCGCCGGGATCGAGCCGTCCGGGTTGAGCCGGAGGATCTTGCCCGCGTTGGTGTTCAGGTTCTGCGCGTTGGCCTTGTTCTGCGCGTCGCCGGTGGAGACGAACAGGTGCTTGCCGTCCGGGCTGAACCGGAGCCGGCCGCCGTTGTGGTACCGGCTCTTGGGCACGCCGGACAGCAACGTCGTCCAGCCGCCCAGGGTGCTGCCGGTGAGCTTGGCGCGCACGAGCTGGTTGCCCGCCGAGGCGGTGTGGTAGACGAACACGTACCCGTCGGTGGCGAACGACGGCGACACCTCGATGCCGAGCACCCCGCCCTCGCCGTTGGTGCTCTGCGCGCCGGGCACCTTGCCCAGGTTGGTGCGCGTGCCGGACTCGGAGAGCCGGTAGACGGTGAAGGTGTCACGCTCGGTGACCAGCGCCGACCCGTCCGGCAGGAACGCCAGCCCCCACGGCACGTCGGTGCCGCCGAGGATCGTGGTGACCTCGCCGGGTTCGGGCACGCCCGCCGGGCCCGAACCGCCGGGCGTCGCGGTGATCTCGTTGCTGAACGGCGAGAGGTTGCCCGCCGCGTCGTGCGCGCGGACGGTGAACTCGTAGGCGGTGCCCGAGGTCAGGCCGCCGACCGTGGTGGACGGGCCGTCCGAGGTGCCGACCTGCGCACCGTCGCGGAACACCTGGTAGCCGGTGACCCCGACGTTGTCGGTGGACGCCGTCCACGCGAGGTCGACCGCCGTCGCGGTCCGCCCGGTGGAACGCAGGTCGGCCGGGGCGCTGGGCGCTTCCCCGTCCGGCGGGGCCTTGTCGGTGCGGACGAGGACGTTGTTGCTCGCCGGGGAGACGTTCGGCGCGGCGTCGCGGGCGAACACCGTCCAGTCGTACTCGGTGTCCGGGACGAGACCGCCGACCGTCGTGGCGAGGGTCGTGCCGGGCACGCTCCCCATGAGCCCGCCGTGCTGGTAGACGTCGTAGCCGACCACGCCGACGTTGTCGGTCGCGGCGTCCCAGGCCAGGGAGACGCTGGTGGCCGTCTTCCCGGTGGAACGCAGGTTCGGCGGCGGGGCCGGCGGCTCGGTGTCGGCCGGGCCGGTGGCCGCGACGGTCAGCCGGTCCGCGTTGGGGCCGCCGTTCCCGGTGGTGGCGGTGGCGCGGATCTTGTTCCGGCCCGCCTTGAGGGTGGCGGTGACGGTGACCTCGCGCCACGTCGTCCACGCGCCCGTGCCGGGGAACGCGGCCGAGGTCGCCTGGCCGCCGTCGACGGTGACCGAGAGCGGGCGGTCGACGTCGGTTCCGTTGGCGTAGCGGAAGGTCAGCGCGTGCGGGCCGGCCCGGTCGGCGGTCACGGTGTACTCGACGTGGCTGCCCACGACGTTGTCGTAGTCGACGAACCCGGTGCCGGTGAAGCCGGCGTGGTTGGACTCCACCTCGGCCTGGTGCAGCGCGGCCGACTCGGCCTGGTGGTCGACGGCGGCCCGCTCCAGCTCCACGTGGTCGAGGTTCGGGCCGCCGGCCCCGGTCGAGGAGGTGAGCCGCACGCGGTTCGGGCCGGCGTCGAGCGCGACCGGGGCGGTGATCGACTGCCAGGTGGTCCACGCGCCCGTCGCGGCGAACGGGCGGTCGCCGGCGGCCGTGCCGTTGACCGCGAGGGTCATCGGGCGGTCGGCGGCGGTGCCGTTGGCGTAGCGCAGGGTCAGCGTCGCGGGGCCCGCGCGGTCGGCGGTGACGGTGAACTCGGCGTAGCCGCCCACCAGGTTGTCGAAGTCCACGAAGCCGGTGCCCGAGTAGCCGGTGTGGCCGGTCCCGGTCTTCGCCTGGTCCAGCACGGCCGACTCGGCTTCGTACCGGACGGCGGTGACACCGGCACCCCGATCGACCCGCACGCCCTCGGGCGTGGCAGCGGATTCGGCGTGCCCGGTCGTGTGGTTGCTTTGCGCGGTGGCATGGTCGTTGTGCGCGGTGGCGTAGTTGCTTTGCGCGGCAGAGTGATCGTTTTGCGCGGTGGCGTGGTTGCTTTGCGCTGCGGAGTGGTTGCCCTGCGCGGCAAAGGCCGTATCTGGTGCGGAGAGCAGGGCGAACGCGGTTGCGGCCGCGAGCGCGGCGGACAGGGATCTCGGTGCCACGGGGTGCCTCCCACGTCGTCAGGGGTCACACGGGCGGCGGGGGTGCAGCATTAGAAAGGAAACTTTCCTAACTGTTTGGATCACACCACCGCTCCCGACGACTGTCAAGGCCGCCTCAACCCAGGTTCGACTCCCGGACCAGGCCCTCCGCGGCGTGGACGAACGCCCGTCGCGACTCCTCCGGCTCCAACGCGCACTCCCGCAGCACGTCCGCCGCCGCCTGGTAGCGCGCCACCACGTCGTGCCGCTCGAACAGCGACTCCACGTGCACCGCCGGGCCGCCCACCGCGAACCCGAGCAGGGTGAACGAGTGCCGCAACTCCGGCCGCGCGCCGGCCGTGAACGGCACCAGCCGGGCGTTCGAGGCCGCGAGCGCGTGCAGCTGCTCGGCCAGCACCGCCGGGTCGCCCGCCCACGCGTGCAGGGCGGTCTCGTGGACGAAGAACTCGCACGCGGGCGGCAGGTGCCGGCGCAGCACCTCGCGCCGCTCCGGGTCCGTGCCCTGGACCAGCGCGTACGCCGGTGTCTGGAGCAGCGCCGGCACGGCCAACGTGTCGAACGCCACGATCGCGGTCGCCCGGCGCTCGGCCGCGCGCAGCGCGTCCGGACCGTCCGGGTCGACGTGGTCGTAGTGCGCGAGCCGAACCAGGTCGATCAGGTCGATGCCCCGCCGCACGTCGCCCACCTGCGGGAGCAGGCCCAGCCGGATGTCCTTCACGGTGCGCCACCGTAGTTCGCCGGTCCGCCCGGTTCGAGCCGGCGGACCCAAGATCACTCCAAAGTGGAATCCATCAATCCGTACGTACTGATTGGATTTCCGGGGCCCCGACTGGCAACATCGACAGGTGCCCAGGGTCAGCCAGGACCACCTCGATGCCCGCCGCCGCCAGATCCTGGACGGCGCCCGCGCGTGTTTCGCACGTTACGGCTACGAGGGTGCCACCGTACGCCGTTTGGAAGAAGCCACCGGACTGTCCCGGGGAGCGATCTTCCACCACTTCCGCGACAAGGAGTCGTTGTTCCTCGCACTCGCCGAGGACGACGCGCTCCGGATGGCCGACGTCGTCGCCCAGCAGGGTCTCGTGCAGGTGATGCGCGACCTGCTGGCCACCCCCGAGCCGGACGCCGAGCACCCCGCCGACTGGCTGGGCACCCGGCTGGAGGTGTCGCGGCGGCTGCGCACCGACCCCGAGTTCCGCAGCCGGTGGGCCGAGCGGTCCCGACAGCTCACCGACGCCACCCGGCAGCGGCTGCTGCGCCAGCGCGACGCCGGGAACCTGCGCGACGACGTCGACGTGGACGTGCTCACGTCGTTCCTGGAACTGGTGCTGGAGGGGCTGGTGTCGCACCTGGCGATGGGCCTGCCGGCCGACGACCTGGAGCCCGTGCTGGACCTGGTCGAGGAGTCGGTCCGCCGGCACCGCCGCACCGCCTGACGAGCCGCCGGCCGGCCGACCCCGTCGATGATCTTGCTGGTGACGGCGGTGCGGCCGGTCACGCAGGCACTCGGGTCGGTCACGGCGAGTCAGTCGAATCCCGGTCGGGTGACCCCATAGGATCACCGACATGGCTGACCCGCGACCTGCCCACGTGCACCGGGTGCGGGTGCGCCCGGTCGACTGCGACCGCCAGGGGATCGTGCACGCGTCCCGGTACCCGGTGTTCTTCGAAGCCGCGATGGTGGAGACGCTGCGCTCGCTGCTCGGCTCGTACAAGGAGCTGGAGAAGCACGGCGTCGACTTCGTGATGGCGGAGACGTCGATCCGGTACCTGAGCCCGGCGCGGTTCGACGACCTGATCCGGATCAACGTCCGGGTGCGCACGCTCGGCACCACGACGTTGACGATGGGGTTCGACGCGGACGTGGACGGCACGCCGGTCGCGACGGGCTGGAACCGGTACGTGTCGTTCGGGACGCCGGAACTGCGCAGCACGCCGATCCCCGAGGACTTCCGCCGCCTGTTCGAGCCACCACGCCGCCCGGCCGAGTCGACGTCCCGCACGGTGCCGGCGTCCCGCACAGTGCCGGCGAGCCGCACGCCGTCCCGCACCTCTACCCCGACCCGCGCCACCCGCTGACGCAGTACGTGTCGCGCTGGATTCGCTTACCGCAACACGTGTTGCGATAAGTGGGCAAGGGGTGGGGCTTGTCGCAACACGTGTCGCGATAAGCAGGTGGACGTTGCGGCTTGTCGCAACACGTGTTGCGTTAACCCGACTTAACGCAACACGAGTTGCCTCACGGTCGGGAGGCGGCCACGGCGTGACAGGCGGCGAAGCCGTCGGCGCGGCGGAGGATCCGATTGTCGCGCACCCGGAACGCGGTTTCGGTCTCGTCGCTGACCGCCGGTACGCCGAGGGACTTCGCGAACGAGCCGGACTCGTCGCACACCACCCGGACGTCCGGCCACGCCTCGGCCGGGAACGCCTGCCGCAGCGGGCCGCAGACCTGGGCCACGGCGAGCCGGGCGAGCGGTCCGAGTTCGTGGGGTGCGCTGGTCGCGAGCACGACCGTGGTCGGTTCGCCGCGCCGCACCGACTCCTCGGCCGCGGCCAGCCGGTTCAGGCCCAGCACCGCGATCACGCCGTCGCGGCGCGGGAGCGGCTCGCCGCGCACGAGGTCGGTGGCGGGCGGCGGGGTCCACGGCTCCTCGACCGGGCGGACCGGCGGGCCGGCGGGCGGGGTCGACCACCAGTCGTCCAGGTCCAGGCCGGCCAGGTGCTCGCACGCCACGACCACGTCGTAAGGCTGGAGGAAACCGGGCGCGGTGGCGGCCAGCTGGTTCGCGCCGTGCAGGGCACCCAGCACGATCTCGGCCTGGCGGGCGCGGCGCGCGGGCACGCCGCCGGGGCCGGGGCCGGTGGGGCGCAGGCGTTCCAGGGCGAGGCTGAGCAGCAGCGCGTCGAGCTTGAGCAGTTGGGTGTAGGGGTGGCGGACGTCCTCGGCGAGCAGCTCCGGCCCGAGGTCGCGGCCCAGCCGGTCGTCGGCGAGGGGGCGCACCCACGCCAGCGCGAACGCGCCCAGCGCCGCGCCGAGCCCGACCCGGGTGTGCACTGACGGGTGACCGCCGGAAGTCCCGGCCGACGCGCGGTGCGCGAAGGCACCGCCGTCCGGGCCGGGGTCGGCGTAGGAGCCCGGGCCGGGCGGGAAGGCGTGTTCGGCGGCGTCGGCCAGGACGGCGAAGTACAGCGCGCGCTTGCCGGGGAAGTTCGAGTAGACCGCTCCCCTGGTCAAGCCGACCCGCTCGGCGATCGCGTCGACCTTGGCGTCCCGGAACCCGCGTTCGGCGAACTCCTCACGGGCCGCGGCGAGCACTTTCGCCCGGTTGCGCTCCTGGGTCTCCGCCCTGCTCACGCGGGCCATCGGTGGACCTCCCCGCCGCTGCTGCCTGGTGCCGACGAGTGCACGCGCCTTGCCGCTTCGCCGTGATCCACGATAACGTCCGCACTCAGATGATGAGAACATCTGATGTGAACATCTGGAGTGTCCGATGACTGTTCCCGAGATCGACCCCACCGATCCCGCCGTCCTGTTCGACCCGTTCACGGCCTACGGCGAGGCCCGCGAGAAGGGCCGGCTCGCCCGGCTCCGCGTGCCCGGCCTGGGCTCGCCGTGGGTGGCCACCCGGCACGAGGACGTGCGGGCGGTGCTCGGCGACCCGAGGTTCGAGCTCAACGCGGGTTCGTTCCTGCGCCCGCCCGGGATCCCCGAGCACTGCCTGCCCTACCTGCGCACGATGAGCGAGGTGGAGGGCCCCGAGCACACCCGGCTGCGCCGGCTCGCCGCGCCCGCGTTCACCGCCCGGCGCGCCGAGGAGTTCCGGCCGAGGATGCGGCGGGCCGCAGACGCCCTGCTGGACGCGCTGCCCGGCGGCGAGGTCGACCTGCTGGCCGAGTTCGCCCGGCCGCTGCCGATGGACGTGATCTGCGAACTGGTCGGCGTCCCGGACGGCGACCGTCCACAGTGGAGGGAGTGGGGCGCGGCGGTGGCGGGCGGGTACGGGCCGGCGTTCCTGGACGCCATCCCGCAGGTCGTCGCGGGCGCGCAGGCCGTCGTGGCGCGGTGCGCCGCCGAACCCGGCGACGATCTCGTCTCCACGTTGCTGGACACCCCCGAGCGGTTCACCGAGGCCGAGTTGGTGACGCTGGTGTGGCACCTGGTGCTGGCCGGCCAGACGCCGACCAACCTGATCGCGAACTCGGTGGAAACCCTGCTCACGCATCCCGAGCAGCTGGCCGTGCTGCGCGCCGACCTGTCGCTGGTGCCGCGCGCGGTCGAGGAGCTGACCCGGTGGAGCACGCCGCAGCTGCTCGCCGCGCCGAGGTACGCGACCGAGGACGTGGCGTTCGGCGACGTCGTGGTCCGGGAGGGCGAGGCGGTGATCGCGGCTTTGGTGGCGGCGAACCGCGACCCGCGCGTGTTCACCGAGCCGGACCGGTTGGACTTGACGCGGACCGGGGGCGGGCACGTGGCCTACTCGTTCGGGCCGCACTTCTGCCTGGGGGCGGGTTTCGCGCGGGCGCAGACGGAGGAGGCGCTGACCGCGCTGCTGAGCCGGTTCCCCGATTTGGCGCTCGCGGGCGAGCTGGAGCACTCGCCGGATCCCGGCACGTGGCGGCTCGTCTCGTTGCCGGTTCGGCTCTGACGTTCGGGTGGATGTGCGGAGCCGGGGTTAGGGGTTCGGGGTGAGTGGGTCGAGGGGTGAGTGGGTCGAGGGGTGAGTGGGTCGAGGGGTGAGTGGGTCGAGGGGTGAGTGGGTCGAGGGGGTCGGAAAGGCGCGGCCTTGAGACTTTTCGGTCGCGAAGGCAACGTGGGGGCATGCCGTCTGTGGTGAAGAACGCTGCGTTGCTGTTCCTCGGTCGCACGATCGTCCGCGGCCAAGCGCTGCTCGGCGATCCGGCGGCGCGACTGTTCGGGATGAGCCCGGCGAAGGATCCGTATCCCGTGTACGAATCCGTCCGGGAACGCGGCCCGGTGGTGAAGAGCAAAATGGGTTTGTACCTCACCGCATCGCACGAGCTGTGCGACTCGCTGCTCCGAGATCCCGGTTTCGGCCCGCTGCCGGCGGGCGAGTTGTCGCCGGTCGACTCGGTGTCCTACATCGGGACGCGCCGACTGGTGAACCCGGTCGAGGAATCGTTCCTGGTGCTCAGCCCGCCGGACCACACCCGGCTGCGGCGGCTGGTGTCCCCGTGGTTCACGCCGCGCGGGTTGCGCGACCAGGTGACGACGGTGGAGCGGGTGGTCGAGGAGTACCTGGACGAGGTGGCCGGGCGGCCGACGTTCGACCTGGTCCGCGATTTCGCCGCGCGGGTCCCGATCCAGGTGATCGCGGACCTGCTGGGCGTGCCCGACGCGGACCACGCGGCGTTCGCCCGCTGGGGCGGTGCGCTGGTCAACGCGCTGGACGGGGTCCGGGACCTGAAGGAACTGCGGGCGCTGCAAGAGGGTCTGCGCGAGTTCGAGGCGTTCCTGGACGACCTGGTCGAGCACCGCCGCCGGCACCCCGGCGACGACGTGGTGAGCCGGCTGGTCGCGAATGACGACCTGGCCCGCGAGGACTTGATCGCGACCACGGAACTGCTGCTGGTGGCCGGGTTCGAGACGACCGTGAACCTGATCGGCAACTCGGTGCTGGCGGTGCTCGCCCACCCCGAAGTGCGCGAACGCCTGCTGGAGGAGCGGGAGTACGCGGAGGCGGTCGTCGAGGAGGTGCTGAGGTTCGACCCGCCCGTGCAGTACACGGTCCGCGCGCCGTTCAAGACCACGCAGGTCGCCGGCACGTGGGTCCCGAAGGGCACGCCGATCATGTTGCTGCTCGCCGGGGCGAACCGCGATCCCTCGGTGTTCACCGATCCGCACCGGTTCCGACCGGGACGTCCGGATGGTCGTGAACACCTGGCTTTCTCCGCCGGGATCCACTACTGCCTGGGCGCGAACCTGGCCCGGATGGAAGGGGCGGCGGCACTGCGCGGGCTGTTCCGGCGGTTCCCGGATCTGCGCGCGGCGGGACGGATCCGCCGCCGTCCGTCACGGGTGATCCGGGGGCCGGAGCGGTTCCCGGTCGGCACCGGCACGACAAAACACCGCCCGATCGTGGAAATCATCAGCTGAACCACAGGAATGTGGTGCATCCTGGAAACCGCGCGGGTCCGACCCGCCGCACCGCCGCCGCGGCGGGTCGCCCGCGCTTCCCTTTTCCGCACCAGTGCGGATTGTCCTTGGTCCGTCGGCCGTAAACCGCGTTCACCCGCCGGGATAAAGCGGACAGAACGTGACTTGCCGACTACTCGAACGCGAAGCGGGGGCGGGCGAGCCACCCCCGCCCGGGTCAGTTGACCCCGTGCATCAGCTTCCGGATGCTGTTGGTGCCCAAGGCGAGCAGCACGCCCAGCGCGATCGCCACGCCGCCCAGCACGCCGAAGTACGCCTGGGCGTTCTCGTCGCTGTAGAACCGGACGACGATCGCGCCGACACCCTGGCCGGCGGCGGACGCGAGGAACCACAGGCCCATCGTCTGCGACGCGAACGCGCGCGGCGCGAGCTTCGTGGTCGCCGACAGGCCCACCGGGGACAGCAGCAGTTCGCCGGAGGTCATCACGGCGTACATGAGGATGATCCACAGGAAGTTCGCGCGCACCGACGGGTCACCGGAGCTGGCGATCATCATCAGCACGTAGGACACGCCGACCAGCAGCAGCGAGACCGCGAACTTGCGCGGGGTCGACGGCTGGCGGTTGCCGAGCTTCACCCACAGCAGGGCGAACAGCGGCGCGAACAGGATGATCATCACCGGGTTGATCGACTGGATGAACGACGGCGGGATCTCCAGGCCGAGGAAGTTGCGGTCCAGCCTGGTGTCCGCGAACGCCGCGATCACCGTCGCGCTCTGCTCGAACAGCAGCCAGAACATGGCCGCCGCGATGAACAGCGGGATGTAGGCGGTCAGCCGCGAGCGCTCCACCTTGGTCGTCTTCGGGCTGCGCATCATCACCACGAAGTAGCCGATGGGCAGCACCACGGACACGACGCTGATCAGGTTGATCACGCCCTCGCCGCCGAGCACCCCGGTCAGCACGAGCACGACGACCACGGCGACGAGCAGCACCGCGATGCCGGCGATCCGGGCCAGCACCCGGACGCGGTCCTCGGCGGGCAGCGGGTTCGGCGGCACCGCGGCCGAGTCGCCCAGGTTGCGCCGGCCGAACCGGTAGGCGACCAGGCCGAGCGCCATGCCCACGGCCGCCGCGCCGAAGCCCAGGTGCCAGTCGACCTTCTCGCCGAGCGTGCCGCACACCAGCGGCGCGATGAAACCGCCGAGGTTGATGCCCATGTAGAAGATCGTGAAACCGGCGTCGCGGCGCGAGTCGTCCGCCGCGTACAGGCCGCCGACGACGGTGGAGATGTTCGGCTTGAGCAGACCGGTGCCCAGCACGATCAGGATCAGGCCCAGGTAGACGCCGGCCACGCCGATCGGCAGGGCCAGCGCGATGTGGCCCAGCATGATGAGGAATCCGCCGTAGAAGACCGACCGCTGCCCGCCCAGCACCCGGTCGGCCAGCCAGCCGCCCGCGACGCCGGACATGTAGACGGCCGAGCCGTAGATGGCGACCAGGGAGAGCGCGAAGCTCTTGTCCAGGCCCAGAGCGCCTTCCGCCGTGGAGCGGTAGAGGTAGTAGGCGAGGATCGCCTTCATGCCGTAGTAGGAGAAGCGCTCCCACAGCTCGGCGAAGAACAGCGTGGACAGTCCTCGGGGGTGTCCGAAGAAGCCCTTCTGCGGGGCGGAAACCGCGCTCGTGGCGCTCAAAGGTTCCTCCTGGTGTCAACGATGTCACCCACGGCGTGCCGGGTCACGTTACGCCGTACGGTCGTACTGGAAGAAATCGACTGGCGGATCGGCGGGCAGGAGCACACGTTCGGGGTGCGGTCCGGGTCAACCTTTGGTGCACTCGTGTGGTGGATCTGATCGAGGCTCACGGACAGGCGATGACGGAGTTCGACTCGCGGGTGCGCCAGGTGCGCCCCGACCAGTGGGGACTGGGCACACCCTGCAAGGAGTGGTCGGTCCACGACCTGGTCAACCACCTGGTGTACGAGCAGCTGTGGGCACCGGAGCTGCTCGCCGGGTGCACGGTCGACCAGGTGGGCGACCGGTTCGACGGCGACCAGCTCGGCGAGGACCCGGTCCGGTCCTGGGTGCTCGCCGCGGCGGCGGCCCGGGAGGCGTGGATCGCGCCGAAGGCGCTGATCCGGCCGGTGCACCTGAGCGTCGGCCGGTCGACGTCGGTGGAGTACGGGTGGCAGATGACGCTGGACCTCGGCGTGCACGCGTGGGACCTGGCGCGGGCCATCGGGGCGGACGAGCGGATCGACCCGGACCTGGCGCGGACGTTGTTGGAGTACGCGCGGGAGCACCTGCCGGAGTTCGCCGGGAGCGGGATCTTCGCGCCGTCGGTACCGGTGGCGGACGACGCGCCGGACCAGGATCGGCTGGTCGCGCTGCTGGGTCGGACACCGTGACGGTGTTGGCCTGGGTGGTGTCATCGGCGTCGTCGGGATGGGGGTGGGTGTCGGCGTCGGTGCTTGCTCGCGGTCGCGGTGCTGGTGAGCGCGGCGCTCTCGGGTCCGGGTGGTGCGCATACCGCTATTGGTGCGCCTGTTCCGGGTGGGGCAAACGTGACGCGCGGGACAGTTGCGGTAGCCGGTGGTGGGGTTGACAGTGCGGTCGCCGGCGGGCCTGCGGCTGAGCAGTTGGTGGCCAAGCTGAGCGGTTGCAGGCAGATTTCCGGCGAGAAGTACCGGATGGGCCAGGGAACCGCCGCGAATGTGCCGGTGTGCGAGAAGACCGGTGTGGTGTGGTGGGAGGCCGATCTGGACGTCGACTGCGACGGCAAGGCCACGACGCGGTGCAACGAGAGCACCGATCTGTCGTTCCAGCCGGAGATGGCGTTCACCGATTCGAAGGGGCAGCCGCTGGTGGTGGACGCGCTGCCGTACGTGGTGGTGCCCAGGCCGAGTTCGCGGTGGGACTACCGGACGGCGCAGGACCTGGGGATCGACCCCGATCCGCGCACCGGTGGGACGGACGGGCCCGTGCACCACCTGTTCTTCAAGGGCTCGAAGGTGTCGCCGATCGAGGACCGGGGCAAGGCCGTGGCCCAGGGGCAGGCGTTGGCCCAGAAGTTCGTGGAGCAGAACTGACGGGTCCGATGTGGCGGACGGGGCCGGCGGCGGTTTCGCGTCGGTGGTGGTGTGGGTCATGGGTGTTGGTGTGGTGGTGGCGGTTGGTGTGGTGGTGGGTGTCGGTGGGCTGGTTCGTGTCGTGGGAGGAGCCCATCGGGAGCCCCTCCCGCGACCTGTACCTTGACGCCGGGCGGGGCTCCCGGCTGCCAAGTTCCGTTGTGCGCGTCCCGCCCCGCGAGTCCCCGGCCTGCGCGGAGCGGGACGTGCTCCCCCCTACCGATGTGCGGAGAACCCCCCGGTCGACCCGCACACCGAATGTGATATCCCCTGGTTGTTGTCCGGTGTCGAGAGGGCACCGTCTGACAACGTTTGCCGGACAACGACGTCGGGCCCCGGCCGCAGGCGTGCGGCGGGGCCCGACGGGTGCGGGACGGACCTGGAGATCGACGTCCGCACCGTGAGGTGGTCTCGTGTCGGCGGCGTGCGGGGACCTGGGTCAGCCTGGCACGGGTGGTTGAACTCGGGGGAACGGGCGAGCCACGTCCGGCCGAGGTTGCGGTGGAGGTCCGGGGCCGTTCAGGGGCCGTTGTGGCCGGGGGTCCAGCTCTCCGGGTGGCCGCTCTCGGTCAGCACCAGCTGCCAGTCGCCGAAGCCGGCGGGCGCGTTCGGGTGCCACGGCCAGTGGCCGTCGGTGGTCGGGATGATCATCTGCACGGCGGCGAAGTCGCCCTTGCCGTAGAGCAGGAAGGCGCTGCCGAAGAACTCCGGGTAGAAGCCCTTGAAGACGCGTTCGAACGTGACCGGGGTCCCGTCGAAGAAGTCGTGGTAGAGCTTGCCGGGGATGAACCGCTCCCCCTGGCTGGCGCGGTTGACGTACATGCGGATCAGCATTTCGGCCATCTCGGGCGGCAGCCCGATCACCACCGCCTCGGCCACGCCGAACCTGCGCCAGGCTCCCACGGAGAACGCGTACTGCGCGCCTTCGGCGTCGGCCGGGACGGTGACGACGGCGTGGCCGTGGCGTTCGGCTTGGTCGAACAGCCAGTCTCGGAGGTTCGCTTCCTGGGGGTTCAAGGCGGGACTCGACACGTCCACCATTGTGCACGCGGTGGAGCGGGTGCCGGAGCGGGTGGCCGGCGGGGGTGGCAGGGGTGGCCGGACGGGTGGTGTTGCCAGGGCTGCGAGTGGGGGTCAGGGTCGCCAGTTGCTTTGGTCGTGGGTTTTTCCGTCGTTGGGCGGTAGCCCGTCTCAGTCGGCAGGTTGACGCGCGCGTTGGAAAGTCCCTGTCAGCATGGCGCAGTCTGACAAGAGGGGACTACGCATGGTGTTGACACTGCGCAAACGCACGCTGGCGCTGGCCGTCGGAGTGGCTGCGGCCACGACGCTGGTGGCCGTCCCGGCGCAGGCCGCCGGGGCGCGGATCGCCCTGCCGGCGTTGAGCGGGCGGTACCAGGTCGGGACTACCGATCTGCACCTGGTGGGGTCCGGGCAGGATCCGTGGCGGCCCGAGGACAAGCGCGAGTTGATGGTCAGCGTGACGTACCCGGCTCAGCGCGGCGGCGAGCGCGCTGCCTGGATGTCGCCGGGGTACGCCCAGCGGTTCGCCGCCGACATCGCGGACCCGGACCTGCCGGCGGGTGCGGTCGACTGGGCCGCTACCAGGCGTCACGCCAGGGTTTCGCCGGCGGTGGACCGCACTCGGGGTGGGTGGCCGGTGGTGCTGTTCTCGCACGGCTACGGCAGTTCGAAAGAGTTGACGGCGACGTTGACGGACGATCTGGCCGGCCACGGCTACGTCGTGGTCTCGATCGCCCACACGCACGAGGCGTCGTGGGTGGAGTTCCCGGGCGGGAGGTTCGTCCGGGGCAGCGCGGGCACTGACCCGGTGTCGTTCAAGACCGCGTTGGACGTCCGGGTCTCGGATTCGCGGTTCGTGCTGGACGAGTTGACCCGGTTGGATCGCGGGGAGAACCCGGACGCCGAGCGGGACCCGTTGCCGCGCGGGTTGGTGGGAGCGCTCGACCTGTCGAAGGTCGGGATGTACGGGCACTCGTACGGGGGTTTCGCGGCGGGCGAGGCGATGTACTACGACCGCCGGATCGACGCGGGGATCAACCTCGACGGCGGCATGGGCATCGGTGGTGTCGGTGCGCCCGGTGAGGTGACCAAGTACGGGCTGGACCGGCCGTTCATGCTGGTGGGGGCCGACCTGGTGAACCCGGCCAACGGGCAGGAGGTCGAGCACAGCCACGTGGACACGTCGTTCGACCCGACGTGGAACCAGTTCTGGGGCAACCAGCGCGGGTGGAAGCGGGACCTGCACTTCGACGGGGCCGCGCACAGCAGCTTCACCGATTTCCAGGCCGTGGTGCCGCAGTTGGCGCGGTGGTTCTCGCCGGAGAAGAGGGCGGCGGCGGTGGGCACGATCGATTCGGGGCGGTCGTTGCGGGCCCAGCACGAGTACTTCTCGGCGTTCTTCGACCTGCACCTGAAAGGGCGGGATCGGCGGTTGTTCGACAGCGGGTCGCCGTGTTACCCGGATACGCGGTTCATCGCGTGAGGTGGGTGAAAGGGGCGATCGGGTGGAGTGGGCGAAGTGGGCGGTCGGGTGGAGTGAGAGTGCAGTGAGGGTGCGGAAGGGCTGAAAGGCGTCCTCGCCGGACGGGCTGGCCGCCGAGGATGACGGAAAAGCGGCGTCGTGTCATCCCCGTGTGGCCTGGTCTGAGACAACCACCCTTGAGTAGGGAGTGCAAGCGAAGGGCGTGCTTGCACTCCCTACTCAAGCGCGGTTCGCTGCGCGCAGGCCACACGGGGATGACACGACGCGGGGCGAGGGGTGTGCGCTGGGCGCACACCTGTTGTCACGGGTGGAGGGTCAGGCGTCTACCTCGGCCATTACCTCGTCGGAGACGTCGAAGTTCGCGAAGACGTTCTGGACGTCGTCGCAGTCTTCCAGGGCGTCGATGAGCTTGAACGTCTTCCGCGCGCCTTCGGCTTCCAGTTGCACGGTGACGGACGGGAGGAAGTTGGCTTCCGCGCTCTCGTAGTCGTAGCCGGCTTCCTGGAGGGCCTTGCGGACCGCGACCATGTCGCCGGCCTCGCTGACGACCTCGTAGCTCTCGCCCAGGTCGTTGACCTCTTCGGCGCCCGCGTCCAGGACGGCGGTGAGGACGTCGTCCTCGGACAGTTCGCCCTTCGGGACGATCACGACGCCCTTGCGGGTGAACATGTACGAGACCGAGCCCGGGTCCGCCATGCTGCCGCCGTTGCGGGTCATCGCGGTGCGGACCTCGGAGGCCGCGCGGTTGCGGTTGTCGGTGAGGCATTCCACCAGGACCGCTACGCCGTTCGGGCCGTAGCCCTCGTACATGATGGTCTGCCAGTCGGCTCCGCCGGCTTCTTCACCGCCGCCGCGCTTGCGGGCGCGTTCGATGTTGTCCAGGGGCACCGAGTTCTTGCGGGCCTTCTGGATGGCGTCGTACAGCGTCGGGTTGCCGTCCGGGTCGCTGCCGCCCGTGCGGGCGGCGACCTCGATGTTCTTGATGAGCCGCGCGAACAGCTTGCCGCGTTTGGCGTCGATTGCGGCCTTCTTGTGCTTGGTGGTCGCCCACTTTGAGTGGCCGCTCATTTCTCCTCCGTCTGATACTCAGCCCGCGGCACGGACCATGTCCACGAAATGGCGGTGCACGCGCCCGTCGCCGGTCAGTTCCGGGTGGAACGAGGTGGCGAGCACGTGCCCCTGCCGAACCGCGACGATCCTACCGGCGGCGGCTCCCGCCTCCGCGGATTCGGGGACTCGGGCGAGTACTTCCACGCCTTCTCCCACGTTTTCCACCCACGGGGCGCGGATGAACACCGCGTGCACCTCGCCCACGTCGGTGAAGTCCAGGTCCGCCTCGAAGGAGTCCACCTGCCGGCCGAACGCGTTGCGCCGCACGACGATGTCCAGCCCGCCCAGCTGGTGCTGGTCGGCCCGGCCGTCGAGGACCTGATCGGCGAGCAGGATCATGCCGGCACACGAACCGTAGGTCGGCATTCCCTCCTTGATCCGCGCGCGCAGCGGCTCCAGCAGCTCGAACGTCGCGAGCAGGCGGCTGATCGTGGTGGACTCGCCACCGGGCAGCACCACGCCGTCGACCTCGGCCAGCTCTTCCGGGCGGCGGATCGGGCGGGCCAGCACGTCGGCTTCGGCGAGGGCGACGAGATGTTCACGGACGTCGCCCTGGAGGGCGAGGACACCGACGACGGACACGGCTGGTTTTCCTCCTCGTTGAACTCCCACCAGCCTAGGTGACCGGCCCGGACGGGGTGCTCGTGGCACCCCGTCCGGGCCGGTCCGGGCCTCCCGGGGCGGTGCTAGTCGCGGGCGGCGAACCGCTCGGCGGCCTGGTGGGCCTCCGGACGGCGGGACTGCACGGCTCGCCAGCCGAGGTAGAGCACGACGGCGAGCACGGGGATGGACCAGAACGCGATCCGCTCGGGGGTGCCGGCGAAGGCCATCAGGACGATGACCAGGGCCAGGAAGCCGAGCGTGGCGTAACCGGTGTAGGGGGCACCGGGCATCCGGTAGGCCGGGCGCTCCAGTTCGCCGCGCAGGGCGGCTTGGCGGAGTTTGAGCTGGCTGACGATCAGGGTGGCCCACGTCGCGACGACGCCGAGGGAGGCGATCGCGATGGCGATGTCGAACGCCTCCTTGGGCACGAGGTAGTTCAGGACCACACCGGCCAGGTAGGCGACGGAGGTGAACAGGATGCCGCCGTAGGGCACGTGCCGGGAGTTCATCCTCCCGGTGAACGCGGGGGCCTCGCCCTTCTGCGCCAGCGACCGCAGGATGCGGCCGGTGGAGTAGAGGCCCGAGTTGCACGACGAGAGCGCGGCGGTGAGCACCACGGCGTTCATGATGTCGCCGACGGCGGGGACGCCGAGGGCGGAGAACACCGTGACGAACGGGCTTTCCGCGCCGCTGTAGAGGTTCCACGGCAGGAGCATCGCGAGCAGGAGCACGGAGCCGACGTAGAAGATGCCGATGCGGTAGACGACGCCGTTGATGGCCTTGGGCATCACCTCGCGCGGGTTGGCGGTCTCCCCCGCCGCGATGCCGACGAGTTCGACCGCCGAGTAGGCGAAGATCACGGCCTGGAGCGTCATCAGGGCGATGCCGATGCCGGCCGGGAACATGCCGCCGTTGCCGAACAGGTTGTGCGCGCCCGCCTGGTGGCCGCCGATGTCGGCGCTGCCGATCACCAGGGCCGCGCCGGTGAACAGGAACACCACCAGCGCGGTGATCTTGATGACGCTGAACCAGAACTCCAGTTCGCCGAACAGCTTGACCGACACCAGGTTGATGCCGACGAGCGCGCCGAGGGCGATCAGCGCCGTGATCCACTGCGGGACGTCCGGCAGCCAGCGGTGCACGTAGATGGCGACGGCGGTGATCTCGGCGATCCCGGTCATCGCCCAGTTCACCCAGTACATCCACCCGGAGGTGAATCCGGCCCACGGGCCGATGAACTCGCGGGCGTATTCCACGAAACTGCCGGCGGTGGGCCGGTGCAGGACCAATTCGCCCAGTGCGCGCATCACGAAGAACGCGGCGATTCCGCAGGCGGCGTACGCGAACACGAGGGCGGGACCGGCCTGGGCGAGTCTCCCGCCCGCGCCCAGGAACAGTCCGACTCCGATGGCGCCGCCGATGGCGATCATCTGCACCTGGCGTTTCGACAGCGCTTTGGTGTAGCCGTCGGCGTCCGGCTCCATTGCCCTCTGCTCATTCATGGTGGCCGAACGTTAGTGGCTCCCGGTGAGGGTGTGGAATTGGCTTGAGGAAGATTTGATGTAATGAGTGTCACAGGCGCTTCGGGGTTTGGGCGTCGGGCTTTTCGAGAGGGCCTGGTCCAGGTCGTCCCAGAGGTCCTCGACGTCTTCGAGCCCGGCGCTCAGGCGCAGCAGGTTGTCCGAAACGCCACTGGCTTGGCGGTCCGCCGCGGGGACCAGGCGGTGGGTGAGGGCCGCGGGGTGCTCGATGAGGGTGTCGACCGAGCCGAGGCTGACCGCCGGGGTGATCAGGCGCAGTCTGCGGACCAGGGCGGTGGGGTCGTCGGCGGTGGTGAAGGCGAGCATCGCGCCGGGGCCGCGCAGTTGGCTGCCCAGGAGGGGGTCGGCGGTGAGGCTGGGGTGGTTGACCTGGGTGGTCGCCCGGTGCTGGACGAGGCGGGCCGCGAGTTCCGTCGCGGTTCGTTGGGCCGCTTCGACGCGCAGGGGAAGGGTCGCCAGTCCTCGGTGGAGCAGGTAGCCGCCGAGGGGGTGAAGCACGGCACCGGTGATGATCCTGATCTGGCGCAGTGCTGTGGCGTCCGATTCGGCGCACGCGACCACACCGCCCAGGACGTCTCCGTGACCACCCAGGTATTTGGTGCCGGAGTGCAGCACGTAGGTCGCGCCCAGGATTGCCGGGTTTTGCAGGACCGGTGTCGCGAAGGTGTTGTCGACCATCACCGGAACGCGGCCGGCCTGGGTGGTGATGTGGTTGATGTCGATGAGGTCGAGATTGGGGTTGGCCGGGGTTTCCAGGACCACCAGACCGGTTTCCGGGGTGATGGCGGCTTCGACGTTGTCAGGGGTGGTGTAGGTGGTGTGGACACCCAGGAGATTGGACGAAAGGAGGTGGTCGGTGCCGCCGTAGAGCGGCCTTACGGCCACCACGTGCGGTTTGCCGGCCATTACGCACGCGGCCTGGATTACGGCGGTCACGGCGGCCATTCCGCTGCCGAAGGCCACTGCGGCTTCGGTCAGTTCGAGTGCGGCCAGTGCGTTTTCGAACCTGGCCACGGTGGGGTTGTGCAGGCGTGAGTAGACCGGTGAGGTGGCGTGCGCGGCACCTTCGGCCAGGGCTTGCAGGGCTTCGCCGCCCTCGGCCTGGTCGGGCACGGGGTAGGTGGTCGACAGGTCGATCGGGGGTGCGTGCACGCCCAGTTCCGCGAGGTCGTCGCGTCCACCGTGCACCGCCGTCGTCCGCAAGCGTGTCATGGGCGGATCGTGGACTTCTCGTCGGTCGTGTGGGGATGATTCCGCAGGGTGTTCGACGGGATGGGGTGTTGGCCGCTGTGGATTCGGTGGACGCCGCGATCGTGCGGGAGTTGCAGAAGGACGCTCGGCTGCCCAACAAGGAGCTGGCCGAGCGGGTGAACGTGGCCGCCTCGACGTGCGTGGTGCGGCACCGGGCGCTGCGGGATCGGGGCGTGATCACCGGGTACCACGCGGAGGTGGACCTGGCGGCGGTCGGGCGGCCGGTGCAGGCCGTCATCGCGGTGCGGGTCCGGCCGCACACGCGGGCCGTCGTGGAGCCGTTCATGGAGTACGTGCTGTCGCTGCCGGAGGTGCTGGCGGTGTCGCACGTGGCGGGGCCGGAGGACTTCCTGGTGCACGTGGCCGTTGCCGACACGGCTCATCTGCAACGGCTGGTGCTCGACCGGTTCACGACGCGGCGCGAGGTGAGCGAGTTGCACACGAACCTGCTGTTCCAGCACGTCCGCAAGCACACCGTGCCGCCGACCACAGTGGAGTGAGCGGCGGCGGAGTCCGCGGTGTGTTAGCAATTCGCCATGGCTGACGCACTCCGTGATCTGCTGGACGGTCGCTGGGCGGACCTCCGCCGCGCCTCGCTGGACCTGCTCGGGAAGGTGGAGCCGGCCGGTGAGCTGGAGCGGGAGGAGTACCGGGCCTGGGTGTGGGAGCAGCTGCGGGTGCTGGCCGCCGGCGGGCACCCGTTGATCGGCTTCCCGGCGGAGTACGGCGGGCGCGACGACGTCGGCGGCTCGGTGGTGGCGTTCGAGGTGCTGGGGTTCGGCGACCTGTCGTTGATGGTGAAGGCCGGCGTGCAGTGGGGGCTGTTCGGCGGGGCGGTGCAGGCGTTGGGCACGCGGGAGCACCACGAGCTGCTTCCGGCGATCATGAGCCTGGAGTTGCCCGGCTGCTTCGCGATGACGGAGTCCGGGCACGGGTCGGACGTGCAGCACCTGCGGACCACGGCCACCTACGACGTCGAGGCGCAGGAGTTCGTCGTGCACACGCCGGACGTGTCGGCGCGTAAGGACTACATCGGCAACGCCGCGCGGGACGGGCGGATGGCCGTGGTGTTCGCGCAGTTGGTGACGGGCGGCACCGCGCACGGCGTGCACGCGCTGCTGGTGCCGATCCGGGACGGGTCGGGCGCGCCGATGCCGGGTGTGCGGATCGAGGACTGCGGGCCCAAGGCCGGGTTGAACGGCGTGGACAACGGGCGGTTGTGGTTCGACCAGGTCCGGGTGCCACGTTCGGCGCTGTTGGACCGGTACGGGTCGGTGTCGGCGGACGGCGGGTACACCAGCCCGGTCGAGGGGGACGGGCGGCGGTTCTTCACCATGCTCGGCACGTTGGTGCGCGGGCGGATCAGCGTCGCGGGCGGCGCGGGCAGCGCGACGAAGAAGGCGCTGACCATCGCGATCCGGTACGGGCTGACCCGGCGGCAGTTCACCCGGCCGGACTCCGGCGAGGAGGTCGTGGTGCTGGACTACCTGGCCCACCAGCGGCGGCTGCTGCCCGCGCTGGCCACGACCTACGCCCTGCACTTCGCGCAGGAGGAGCTGGTGTCGGCGCTGCACGACGTGGCCGACGACCGGGCGCAGCGGGAACTGGAGTCGCGGGCGGCGGGGCTGAAGGCGGTCGCGACCTGGCACGCCACGGCGACCATCCAGGCGTGCCGGGAGGCGTGCGGCGGGGCCGGGTACCTGGGCGAGAACCTGCTGGCCGGGTTGAAGGCCGACACGGACGTGTTCACCACGTTCGAGGGCGACAACACGGTGTTGCTGCAACTGGTGGCGAAGGGGTTGCTGACCAGCTACCGCGACCACGTGGGCGACCTGGACCCGTTGGGCATGGCGCGGTTCGTGGCCGACCAGTTCGTCGGGGTGGTGATCGAGCGGACGGCGGCGCGGGCGATCATCGACCGGCTGGTCAGCGGCAGTTCCGAGGCGTTGCTCGACCGGGGTTGGCAGTTGCGGCAGTTCGAGGACCGCGAGCGGCACGTGCTGGAGGGGTTGGCGCGGCGGTTGCGGCGGGCCACCGCCGAGGACGCGTTCGACGTGTTCAACGCCGCGCAGGACCACGTGCTGCACGCCGCGAGGGCGCACGTCGACCGGGTCGTGCTGGAGGCGTTCGTGGCGGCCGTCGACCGGTGCGCGGACCCGGCGGACGCGGCGCTGTTGGACACCGTGTGCGACCTGTACGCGCTGAGCACGATCGAGGCGGACCGGGCGTGGTTCCTGGAACACGGCAGGCTGACGACGGCGCGGTCGAAGGCCGTGACGCAGGCTGTGAACGAGCTGTGCGCCGGTTTGCGCCCGAACGCGCGGCGTCTGGTGGACGCCCTCGGCGTGCCCGAGGGCTGGCTGGCGGCACCGATCATCGGCTGATCGGGACAGAATGGTCCGTATGGACGAGCTGACCGTAGGACTGGCCGGATATGTGCAGGCCGTCGCAGAACAGGTCGGCGTGCCGCCCGAAGGCACGGAGTACGAGGTCAGCGACACCGCGACCGCGTACCTGGGGCTCGCCGAGCGCGCCGGCCCCGACCTGATGCTGTTGTGGAGCGAGCTGCACGGCTGGTCGATAGCCGTGGAGACCGACCCCACCGAACCGCCTGAGGTGCTGGCCCGATTGGGCGTGTCGCTGGTGCCGCCGCCGCGCGCGGTGGCGGCGTTCGTGGAGGACGTGCTGGCGGGCAAGCGGGGCAGCAGCCGTCCGGCGGCGGACGACGGCCGGGACGCGTTGACCGCGCGGCTGCGCCCGTACGTGCGGGACCGGGATTAGATGATTGATTCCAAGGGCCCGGCGCAGCAGGACGAGGCCGGCCCAGGTCGGGGCGAACCCGACCGGCAGCCCGCCCGGCGTGCGGACCAGGTGCTGGCGCGGGCCCCGAAACCAGCGGGAAGGGGAAGCGCAGTAGCCGTACTGCGCCCACCCTGCAAGGTCCGGGCGTTTCGCGGTCTCCCGGGAACGGCCGCATTCCACCCCGGACGCCTTGCGCAGCCGCTTGTTGTTGTAGCCGGGTTGGCGGGGCAGGTACCGGAACAGGTGCCCCGGGTGTGCGCGGGCGTGGCGCAGCCACCTGGCCTCGGAGGTGGACCCGAGCAGTGCCCGCATCACCGCCGGGGTGACCGGCTCCGCATCGGTCAACCCGGAGTCGGATGCCGACCCCCGGACGCCACGGGGTCAGATGCGGCGCGGCCTTCAGCAGGTGCCCACCCCTGGGAATCGATCATCTAGGCGACGCCGGCGAACCGCAGGCCGGCGGTCGTGGCGGCGGCGATGATCACCACGACCACGAACGGCGCTTTGCGCCACGCGGCCAGCCCGCCGACCAGCACGCCCGCCGGCAGCGCCCAGCCGGCGAACCCCTGGCCCTTGGTCAGCGCGGCGGTCGCGACGAGCGCGACCAGCAGCACGGTGGCCGACGAGGACAGCAGTTCCCGGGCCTTTTCGGGGATGGTGAGCCGGTCCCGCAGCAGCGGGCCGGCCAGCCGGAACGCGAACGTGCCCGCAGCGAGCACCAGGACGGCGGCCAGGGTCACGCCGGCACCTCCTTCCTGGTGGTGAGCGCGACCGCCAGACCGCCCAGGGCGAGCAGCACCGGCAGGCCGGCGGGCAGGTACGGGGTGGCGGCCAGGGCGATCGCCGAGCCGAGCAGGGCCGCGTGCCGGGTGCGCCGGTCCTTCAGGGCGGGCAGGGTCAGCGCGAGCAGGGCCGCCGGGAACGCCGCGTCCAGCCCGAACGCGCCGGGGTCGCCGATCGCCTGGCCCACCAGCGCGCCGGCGACCACGGCGACGTTCCACGCGCCGAACAGCGCGATGCCGCAGGACCAGTAGGCGGCGCGGGCGCGCGCCGGGTCGCGCTGGGCGAGCGCGAACGCGACGGTCTCGTCGATCAGCAGGTGGCTGCCGACGATCCGGGCGACCAGACCCCGGCCGAGCACGTCGCCGACCGCCAGGCCGAAGGGCAGGTGCCGGGCGTTGAGCACCAGCCCGGCCAGCACCGCGGCGGCCGGGCTGCCGCCGGCGGCGACGATGCCGACCGCCATGAACTGCGAGCCACCGGCGAAGACCAGCAGCGACATGACCACGGGCAGCCACCAGGGCAGGCCGGCGGCCACCGCGATCGCGCCGAAGGAGGCACCGTTGACCGCAGCGCCGGCGGCCACCGCGACGACGTCACGCAGCAGGCCGTTGTCCAGGGTTCGCCATATCGAACGCATCGTCTTCTACGATGAACAGTGAGGGACTGTTCGTCAAGACGAACGATTGGACTGTCATGCCGAACACAGGGGCACCGCTGGAGGTCATCGCCGCGTCGTTGCGGCGGGAGCGGGAGCGCGTGGGACTGTCGTTGAGCGAGTTGGCGAAGCGGGCGGGGGTCGCGAAGTCGACGTTGTCGCAGTTGGAGGGCGGGAGCGGCAACCCGAGCGTGGAGACCCTGTGGGCGCTGGGGGTCGCGCTGGGGGTCCCGTTCAGCCGGCTGGTGGACCCGCCCGCCGCCCGGGTTCAGGTGATCCGGGCCGGCGAGGGGCCGTCGATCTACTCGGAGCGGTCGCACTACACGGCGACGCTGCTGGCCTCGTGCCCACCGGGGGCGCGGCGCGACATCTACCTGCTGCACGTCGAACCGGGCGCGCCGCGCGAGTCGGAGCCGCACATGCCGGGGACGGTCGAGCACCTGATCGTGAGCCGGGGACGGGTGACGGCGGGGCCGCAGAGCAATCCCGTGGAACTCGGCGAGGGCGACTACATGCTGTACCCGGGCGACGTGCCGCACACGTGCGCGGCGTTGGAACCGGGCACGGCGGTGGTGATGGTGATGGAGCACGTGTAGAACACGCGTTCGAGCGACTGCGTTCAACACGGGAATTCGCCGACAAGGCCTGCATGCACACTGGGCCGGGCGGGCATGTCGCTCACGGCCTGCCTTCGCAACACGATCTTCGAGATGGCGGCCCACCCGACCATGGAGGAATGGGCCGAACGAGCGACGGATCGAGCTGGGGCGTCGATCGGGACACGGTCGTCGATGCGCTCCGAGAGGTCCGGGCCGGGGAGGTCGAGAAGTGAACCCGACCATCGTGGTCGACTGCTCGGCGCTGATCGAGATCGTCGCGGCCGGAACCCCGGACCGGGTGCTGTTGCGCCGGTTGTCCACTTCGACCGCGACCGCGCCCGCGCTCATCGACGCCGAAGCCCTGGGCGTGCTGCGCCGCCTGGAACGGATCGAGGCGCTGACCACAGCGGAAGCCGGCACGGCAATGCCATGGTCCACGCCGCGCCCGTCGACCGGGCACCGCTGCGGCCACTTGTCGAACGTGCCTGGCAGCTGAACGTCCCGCTGATCACGTGTGACGCGAAGCTCGCCGGGGCGAACGGCCACCAGGTCGACGTCGAACTCTTCGCGGTGTCCTGAAACGCACGACGGCCCGCGGGACCGGAGTCCTGCGGGCCGCCGTCGAAGTGCCTACCAGCCGCGCTCGGCCAGGCGGTGCGGCTGCGGGATCTCGTCCACGTTGATGCCCACCATCGCCTCGCCCAGGCCGCGCGAGACCTTGGCCAGCACGTCCGGGTCGTCGTAGAACGTCGTCGCCTTGACGATCGCCTCGGCGCGCTGGGCCGGGTTGCCGGACTTGAAGATGCCCGAACCCACGAACACGCCCTCGGCGCCGAGCTGCATCATCATCGCCGCGTCGGCCGGGGTGGCGATGCCGCCGGCGGTGAACAGCACGACCGGCAGCTTGCCGGCCTCCGCCACCTCGCGGACCAGCTCGTACGGGGCCTGGAGTTCCTTCGCGGCCACGAACAGCTCGTCCGCCGGGAGGTTCTGCAACCGCAGCAGCTCCGCGCGGATCTTGCGCATGTGCGTGGTCGCGTTGGACACGTCGCCGGTGCCCGCCTCGCCCTTCGAGCGGATCATCGCGGCACCCTCGGTGATCCGGCGCAGGGCCTCGCCGAGGTTGGTCGCGCCGCACACGAACGGCACGGTGAACTGCCACTTGTCGATGTGGTTGGCGTAGTCGGCCGGGGTCAGCACCTCGGACTCGTCGACGTAGTCCACGCCTAGCGACTGGAGGACCTGGGCCTCCACGAAGTGCCCGATCCGGGCCTTAGCCATGACCGGGATGGAGACCGCCGAGATGATGCCGTCGATCATGTCCGGGTCGCTCATCCGGGACACGCCGCCCTGCGCGCGGATGTCGGCGGGCACGCGCTCCAGCGCCATGACGGCCACCGCGCCGGCGTCCTCGGCGATCTTGGCCTGCTCGGCGTTGACCACGTCCATGATCACGCCGCCCTTGAGCATCTCCGCCATGCCGCGCTTGACGCGGGCGGTGCCGGTGACGTGGGTACCGGAGTCGGATGAAGTGGTCACGGCCAACCTTTCCACTGAGTGAACGACGCCCACATCGTACGTCCCACGTGGACCGCCCCGGCAGGCCAATCCGGCACGTTCTCAGCAGGCCACTCGATGCACAACCGCTGGTAGTGGCCTACGCCACCCCGACACCTCGGACAGCGAGTGGAACACCGCGAACCCCCGTTCGGCGGCTTGCCGCGGCATCGCGCCGCGGGCCCGCAGCGCGGCGTCGTCCGTCAACGGAGGACTTCGACGGCGTCGTCGTACATGCGGAACAGCGCCGGCAGCCGGTCGGACCGCCCGGCCAGCTCCGACCAGCAGCGCGCCACCAGCGCCCGGGCCTGCGCGCCGACCCACGGCTGCGGCAGCAGCACCGGCGGCAGCAGCGGATCGGGCTCGACGGCCCGGGTGAACTCGGCGGCCAGTTCCACCGCGATGCGCAGCAGGTCGACCCTCGACGCGTGCTCCACCAGTCGGCGCAACCGGACCCGCGCGACCTCGGCCAGCCGCTCGTGGCGGGCGGCGATCTCGTCCAGCGGCCACAGCCGCGCAGCCAGGGCGGTCGGCGAGCGCTCCCGTCCGACGCGCAGGTCCGCGCTGCTCAGGAACGTGACGGCGGACAGCACGCCGAGCTGCGCGGCCTCGCCCTCGACCAACTCCTCCCACTCGTGCGGCGACACGTACAGGCCGCCGTGCAGGGCCGCGCCGCCCAACCGCACGATCGCGTCGCGCAGCGCGTCCCGCGCGGCCCGCTGCGACTCCGGGACGGCGAACGCGACCAGGTGCCACGTGCCGTCCCACGTCACCTGCCCCGCGTCCTGCCGGTACATGAACCGGACGAACTCGATGTCCGGCTCGGCGGCGCGCCGCGCGTGCGGCGTCATCCGGAGCACGGCCTGACGCCCTCGGCCCTCGACGGTGAACTTCTCCTCCGCGACCAGCCGCTTCACGCACAGCCGCACCTGCTGGTCGCTCATCCCCAGCTCGCCCGCGACCTCGTACAACTCCCCCGCGTCGACCGTGCCGTCCACGCCCACGAGGGCTTCGACGACGGTCCGGGTGGGCACCTCGACGTCCATGTGTTCAAATCTACTACGTTCGTAGGAGAAACGATAGTTGTGGAGGTCGATGGTGAAGCGGTGGTTGCTCGGCGTGCTCGTCGGGCTGGTGGTGCTCGGGATCGCGGGCGGGGGCTGGGTGGTCTACCAGCACTCCTACGACCTGCGCGAGGAGCGCGTGGAGATCGGGGACCTGCGTGGCGTGCTGGCGCTCCCGGAGACCGGCGAACGGCACGGGCTGGTGGTGTTCGTGCACGGCGACGGGCCGATCGACGCGACCCACGAGACGTTCTACCGGCCGATCTGGGAGGCGTTCGCCAGAGCCGGGTACGCGTCGCTGTCCTGGGACAAGCCCGGGGTGAACGGCGCGCCGGGCAACTGGCTGCACCAGACCATGGCCGACCGGGTGCGGGAGACGCTGGACGCGGTCGCCTGGGCGAAGGGGCGACCGGAGATCGACCCGGACCGGATCGGCCTGTGGGGCGCCAGCCAGGCGGGCTGGGTGCTGCCCGCGGCGGCCCGACACCCGGACGTCGGGTTCGTGATCGCGGTCGGCCCGGCGGTGAACTGGCACCGGCAGGGCCGGTTCAACCTGCTCGCCGAACTGGCCGAGCGGGGCGCGCCGGCCGAGGAGGTCGCCGCCGCGCTGGCCGCGCGCGAGACGACGCTGGACCTCCTGCGGCGCGGGTCGACGTTCGAGGAGTACCGGGCGGCGGTGGGCGACACCGACCTGACGGCCGACCGGTGGCGGTTCATCCTGGCCAACCACGAGTCCGACGCGACGGCGGACCTGGCCCGGGTCGAGGTGCCGACCCTACTGGTGCTCGGCGGGCGGGACGTGAACGTAGACGTCGCCGACACCGAGGCGGGCTACCGCCGGCTGGTCCGACGCCTGGAGGTGCGGACCTACCCCGAGGGCACGCACGGCATCACCTATGCCGACCGGGGCGAGTTCGCCACGACGGCGGTGGCGATCGCCGCGCCGCGCGCGCTGTTCGTGGACGGCTACCTCGACGACATGCGGCGGTTCCTGGAGGGGCTGCGGTGAAGGTCGTGGCGCTGGGCGGCGCGGGGGCGGTGGGTGCGGTCGCGGCACGGGTCGCGGCGGCGCTGCCGGGCGTGACCGAGGTGGTGGTGGCCGACCTCGCGGGCGGGGTCCGGGTGGACGTGGCGGACGGGGCCGCGCTGCGGGAGCTGCTCGCGCCCGCCGACGTCGTGCTGAACGCGGTCGGGCCGTTCTACCGGTTCGGGCCGGCCGTGCTGCGGGCCGCGATCGACACCGGCACCGACTACCTGGACGTCTGCGACGACTGGGAGCCGGTCGACGGGCTGTTCGCGCTGGACGGCGCGGCGCGGGCGGCCGGGGTGCGGGCGGTGGTCGGCATGGGCGCGAGCCCCGGCGCGAGCAACCTGCTCGCGGCGCTGGCCGTGCGCGAGCTGGGCACCGTCGAGGTGCTGCACACGGCGTGGCCGGCGGACGGGTCGCTGGACGGGCGGGTGAGCGCGGCGGTCGAGCACTGGATGAAGCAGGTCAGCGGCGAGATCGCGGTGGTCGAGGGCGGTGCGGTGGTCGCCCGGCCGCCGCTGCGGCCGGTCCGGCTGGAGCTGCCGGGTGGGCTCGCCGGCACCGCGCACACCGTCGGCCACCCGGAGCCGGTGCTGTTCCACCGGACGTTCCGGCCGGTCACGTCCACCACGCTGATGGTCGCCCCGCCGGCCACGATCGCCTACCTGGACGTGCTGCGCCGCGACATCGACGCGGGCCGGCTCACCCCGCGGACCGCCGCCGAGGCGCTGGTCCGCCCCGGCGCGTGGCGCGTGCTGAGGTCGTCGGCCAAGCGGTTCACCGGGCCCGGCACGCTGCCGCCGTTCTTCGCGGTGGCCGCCGGCGGCGGGCGGACGGCGGTGGCCCGGCTCGACCTCGCCCGGCTGTCGGACGACGTGGGCGAGGCGACCGGCCTGCCGTTGGCGCTGGGCCTGGCCCAGCTCGGCGGGATCGCGCCGGGCGTGCACCCGCCGGAGGCGGTGGTCGACCCGGACCGGTTCTTCGCCGACCTCGCCCGGCACCACCCGGACGTGACGGTGGACGTCCGGACGTCGTGACGCTGCGTAGCTCCCGTCCGGGTTCCTCCTGCCGGGTTGGAGGTACCCGCTTGGTCTTGTCCCATCGCCGCCGTAGGTGTGAGATCGAACACTAAACACTTGTGGAGGGTGGTCCTCATGGGAACCAAAAGCTCCGACAACGGCCATTCGGCAGGCGCGGTCGCTGTGGACAACCCGGCCAAGGTCCGCAACGTCGTGCTGGTCGGCCCATCCGGCTCCGGCAAGACGACGCTCACCGAGGCCCTGCTCGCCACGACCGGCGTGCTGACCCGAGCGGGTTCGGTCACCGAAGGCAACACCGTCTGTGATCACGACCCGGCCGCCGTGCGCCAGCAGCGGTCGGTGGGCCTGGCCGTCGCGCCGGTCCGGCACGGCGACGTGAAGATCAACTTCATCGACACCCCCGGCTACGCGGACTTCGTCGGCGAGCTGCGCGCGGGCCTGCGCGCCGCGGACGCCGCGCTGTTCGTGGTCAGCGCCGCCGAGGGGGTGGACGCCACCACGGTCGCGCTGTGGCAGGAGTGCGCGGCGGTCGGCATGCCCAGAGCGGTGGTGATCGCCCGCACCGACCACCACCGGGCCGACGTCGACAACGGGATCGCCGCGTGCCAGGAGGCGTTCGGCGCGGGCGTGGTGCCGCTCTACCTGCCCGGCGACGACGGCCTGGTCAACCTGCTGACCAGCGCCGACCCCCGGTACGAGGACCAGCGCAACGCGCTGATCGAGGGCGTCATCGCGGAGAGCGAGGACGAGACCCTGATGGAGCGCTACCTGGCCGGCGAGACCGTCGACCAGGCCACGCTGATCGCGGACCTGGAGACCGCGGTCGCGCGCGGGTCGTTCCACCCGGTCCTCCCGGTGTGCTCGGCGACCGGGCTGGGCCTGCCCGAACTGCTCGACGGGATCACCCGGGCGTTCCCGTCGCCGCTGGAGCACCCGCTGCCCGAGGTGACCGGGGTGGACGGCATCCCGCACCCCCGGCTCGCCGCCGACCCGGACGGGCCGCTCGTCGCGGAGGTCGTGCGCACCGCCGTGGACTCCTACGTCGGCCGGGTCTCGCTGGTGCGGGTGTTCTCCGGGACGCTGCGCCCGGAACGCCCGGTGCACGTCTCCGGCCACGGCATGGCCGACCGGGGACACGAGGACCACGACGCGGACGAGCGGGTCGCGCACGTCTACTCGCCGCTGGGCGCGAACCTGCGCGAGGTGCCCTACTGCGTGGCCGGCGACCTGTGCGCGCTGACCAAGCTCGGCTCCGCCGAGACCGGCGACACGGTGTCCGCGCCGGACCGCCCGCTGCTGGTCGCCCCGTGGGAGATGCCGGAGCCGCTGCTGCCGGTCGCGGTCGTGCCGCGCAGCCGCAGCGACGAGGACAACCTGGCCCGCAACCTGGGCAAGCTGGTCGCCGGCGACCCGACGTTGCGACTGGAGCGCAACGCCGAGACCCACCAGCTCGTGCTGTGGTGCATGGGCGAGGCGCACGCCGACGTGGTGCTCGCCCGGCTGCGCGCGGGCGGCGCGGAGGTCGACACCGAGCCGGTCCGGGTGGCGCTGCGCGAGACGTTCGCCGCGCAGGCCAAGGGCCACGGCCGGCACGTGAAGCAGTCCGGCGGGCACGGCCAGTACGCGGTGTGCGACATCGTGGTGGAGCCGCTGCCGCGCGGGGCCGGGTTCGAGTTCGTGGACCGGATCGTCGGCGGCGCGATCCCCCACCAGTTCATCCCGAGCGTGGAGAAGGGCGTGCGGGCCCAGCTGGAGCGCGGCCTGCTCGGCGGCCACCCGGTGGTGGACGTGCGGGTGACGCTGGTGGACGGCAAGGCGCACTCGGTGGACTCGTCGGACGCGGCGTTCCAGACCGCCGGGTCGCTCGCGCTCAAGGACGCCGCCGGCAACGGCCGGACCGCGCTGCTCGAACCCGTGGACGAGGTGGTCGTCCGGCTGCCCGACGAGCACCTGGGCACCGTCCTGGGCGACCTGTCCGGGCGGCGCGGCCGGGTGCTGGGCACCGAGGCCGAGAGCCCGGGCTACACGGTGGTCCGCGCCGAGGTGCCCGCGACCGAGCTGCTGCGCTACGCCGTCGAACTGCGCTCGCTGACCTCCGGCACCGGCACCTACACCCGTCGCTTCAGCCGCTACGACCCGCTGCCCCAGGCGTTGGCCGCGCGGTCGTCCTGACCGTCCCGGTGAGCCGGGCCCGCCAGTTCCGCCGAGCGCGGACCCGGCACCTGGAGCCGCAGCACGGTGACCCCGCGCTCGGACCTGACCTCCACCGACTCGCAGATCTGCCGGGTCACCCACAGCCCCTCGCCGGGGTCGGCCGCGGCGGTGAGTTCGGGCGGCCGGAACCCGGCGAACGGCGCGACGTCGACCGCGCTCGACCCGGCCAGCTCGCACACCACCGACCCGGCCGTCGGCCACAGCGCCACGTGCCCGTCGTCGCCGAGGAACCGCAGCGCCTCGCCGACCGCCACGGTCAGCAGCGCGGCGTGCTGCTCGGTCAGGCCGAGCCGGGCGGCGTGCTCGAAGACGAACCGGCGCAGCGCGTTCGGGTCGCCGCCCAGCGGCAGCAGTTCGGCGTCGCCGGGGCGCGGCGGCACCGGCACCGCGTCGCACGCCCGCGCGTACTCGCCCGGCTCGACGTAGTCCGCCGACTCCAGCAGGTCGGTGCCGCGCACGTGGGCGGGGTGGGTGCGCAGCGCGTGCCGCACGCCCTCGTCGCCGACCACCCGCGCGTCGTACGGGCAGATCATCCAGACGTTGGTGTCGGCGAGCACGACGTTGAGGCCGGCCTCCATCCGCCGCCACGCGCGCACGTCGGCCCCGGTGCGGCCGGCCCACAGCGGTTCGGCCAGCACCCGCACGTTGCGGCCGGTCGGACCCGCTTTCCGCTGCCAATAGCGGATGAACTCGGTGGCGCGGGCCGGCGGCCGTCGACCGAAATAGGCGGTTTCCGCGAAATCGAACCGGTGCGCCCGGTCGCCGAGGGCCGAACGGAGCAATTCCAGGTTGGCCGGCGTGGTGGTGACCAGCACCGGTTCACCGAGCGCCAGGCCGGCTTCGACAAACGGCACCGACATCTCCAGGAATTCGTCGTCGTCGGTGTACACCGCGGCGTCGTGCCGGAAGTGCTCGTTGCTCACCGCGGCACGCCCCCGTCCGCCAGGACCAGGCCGGGCGCGTCGGCCCAGCCCATGACGCCGATCGCCCAGCCGTGGTGCGCGGCGAGGTCGAGCACCAGGCTGCGGCCGACTTCGGCCAGCTCAGCGGCGGTGGCGCAGAGGACGCGCAGCTCGGCGGTGCGCAGGAACGGCACGGCCCGCAGGTCGAGCCGGACGTCCCGCCGGGCCTCGGCCAGCACGGCCGCGCGCAGCGCGTCCGCGTCCACCGGCTCGATGACCCCGGTCAGCACGAGACCGGGTGGGTCGCCTTGTCGGGTGATGACCACCTGAGAAACTCCTGGCAGGATTCCGTGATGAGCCGAACCGACGACCCCGAGCCGAGTTCGCACGACGGGCGTCGACCTTACGCCGTTTTTCCGGTGCGCTCAAACCCGAATGATCTCCACCACTGCCGGCAATAGTGGAGAATTGTTCGACTACTCGTCGCGACGGCCCGGTTCCGGTCGGAACCGGGCCGTCGCGCGGACTCAGGTGTTCTGCGGGAAGCCCAGGTTGACGCCGCCGTGCGACGGGTCGAGCCAGCGGCCGGTGACGACCTTGGTGCGGGTGAAGAAGTGCACGCCCTCCGGCCCGTACGCGTGCGAGTCGCCGAACAGCGAGTCCTTCCACCCGCCGAACGAGTAGTAGGCCACCGGGACCGGGATCGGCACGTTCACGCCGACCATGCCCACCTCGACCTCGTTCTGGTACCGCCGCGCCGCGCCGCCGTCGTTGGTGAAGATGGCGGTGCCGTTGCCGTACGGGTTGGCGTTGACCACCCGCACCGCGTCGTCGTACGACTCGACCCGCAGCACGGACAGCACCGGCCCGAAGATCTCGTCCCGGTACACCGACATGTCCGGTCCGACGTGGTCGAACAGCGTGGGCCCGAGCCAGAACCCGTCCGCCTCGCCGTCGATCGGGTGCCCGCGACCGTCCACCACGAGCGCCGCGCCCTCCGCGACCCCGGCGTCCACGTAGGACGCGACCTTGTCGCGGTGCGCGCCGGTCACCAGCGGGCCCATCTCGCAGCCCGGCCGACGACCGTCCCCGACGTGCAGCCCGGCGATCCGCTCGCCGATCTTGGCGACCAGCTCGTCCCCGACCGGGTCGACCGCGACCACGACCGAGATGGCCATGCAGCGCTCCCCCGCCGAGCCGAAGCCCGCCGAGACCGCCGCGTCGGCGGCCAGGTCGAGGTCGGCGTCGGGCAGCACGACCATGTGGTTCTTGGCGCCGCCCAGCGCCTGGACCCGCTTGCCGTGCCGGGTCCCGGTCTCGTAGACGTACTTGGCGATCGGCGTCGAACCGACGAACGACACCGCCTTGACCTCCGGGTGCTCCAGGATCCGGTCGACGGCCTCCTTGTCGCCGTGCACCACGTTGAGCACGCCGTCGGGCAACCCCGCCTCGGCGAACAGCTCCGCGAGGAACACCGACGCCGAAGGGTCCTTCTCGGACGGCTTGAGCACGACCGTGTTGCCGCACGCGATCGCGTTGGGCACGAACCACAACGGCACCATCGCCGGGAAGTTGAACGGCGAGATCACGCCGACCACGCCCAGCGGCTGCTGGATCGAGTACACGTCGACCCGGCTGGACGCGTTCTCGCTGAACCCGCCCTTGAGCAGGTGCGGGATGCCGCACGCGAACTCCACGGCCTCCAGCGCGCGCTGGACCTCGCCCGCCGCGTCGGACAGCACCTTGCCGTGCTCGGCGGTCACGATCGCGGCCAGCTCGCCCTTGCGCGCGTTGAGCAGCTCCCGGAACGCGAACATCACGTTGGCGCGCCGGGTGAGCGAGGCGTTGCGCCAGTCGGCGAACGCGGACCCGGCCGCCGCCACCGCCTCGTCCACGGTGGCCGCCGACGCGAAGTCGACGTGCGCGGCGACCTTCCCGGTGGCCGGGTCGTACACCTCGCCGCTGCGGGACGTCTCGCCGCCCCAGGGCTTTCCGCCGATCCGGTGGGTGATCCTCACAGCACGTCCCCCAGGATGCCCAGTGCTTCGCCGACCTCGTCCTCGGTCACCGTCATCGGCGGCGCGAGGCGGATCACGTTGCCGTACAAGCCGCCCTTGCCGACCAGCAGGCCGCGTTCCCGGCTGCCCTCCAGCACCGCGGTGGCGGCCTTCGGGTCGGGTTCGCCCGCCGGGCCGACCAGTTCGATGCCGACCATGAGGCCCTTGCCGCGCACGTCGCCGACGGCGGGCCGGTCCTCGGCGATGGCGCGCAGCCCGTGGCCCAGCAGGTCGCCCATCTTCGCCGCGTTCGCCTGCAGGTCGTTGTCCAGCAGGTAGTCCAGCGTCGCCAGCGCGCCGGCGGTGGACACCGGGTTGCCGCCGAAGGTGGAGATCGAGTTGGCGCTGATGCTGTCCATCAGGTCGCCCCGGGCCACCACGCCGCCGATCGCCAGCCCGTTGCCCAGGCCCTTGGCGAAGGTCATCGCGTCCGGCGTCACGCCGTGCGCCTGGATGCCCCAGAAGTGCTCGCCGGTGCGCCCCCACCCGGTCTGCACCTCGTCCGAGATCAGCAGGACGCCGTACTCGTCGAGGACTTCCTTGAAGGCCGCGAACAGGCCGTCCGGCGGGGTGGCGAACCCGCCGACGCCCTGGATCGGCTCGGCCAGCAGGCACGCCACGTCGCCCGCCGTGGTCGTCTCGATGACCTCGCGCAGGTCCGCGACGCACGCCTTGATGTAGTCGGCGTCGGAGAGGTCCTTGAACGGGCTGCGGTAGCGGTAGCCGCCGTGCACCCAGCTGACCTTGAGCGGGCTCAGCGAGGACGCCGACCAGCCCCGGTTGCCGGTCACCGCCATGCTCGCGAACGACCGGCCGTGGTAGGAGTTGCGCAGCGCCAGCACCTGGTCGCTGCGGCGGTACCCGGTGGCCAGCATCAGCGCGGTCTCGTTGGCCTCGGTGCCGGAGTTGGTGAAGAACACCTTGGCGTCCGGGATGCCGGAGAGCCCGGCGATCTTCTCCGCCAGCTCCACCTGGGCGCGGATCAGGTACAGCGTCGAGCTGTGCAGCACGCCGGTGTCCAGCTGACCGCGGATCGCGTCGCTGATCTCGGCCACGTCGTAGCCGATCGCGTTGGTCAGGATCCCGGCGAAGAAGTCGAGGTAGGTGTTGCCCTCGCGGTCGGTCACCCGGCGACCGCGCGCGCTCGCCAGCTCGATGGGCTGTTCGTAGTACAGCGCCAGCCAGTCGGGCATCACCGCGCGGTGCCGGGCCAGCAGGTCCGCGTGGGCGCCGCCGTGCACACCTTCTTCGGGTGCCATCGAGTCCTCCTCAGGGGCGTCAGTGGTGCAAAGTCTCGTCGGGACACCGCAGCGCCGCCATGCACAACGTGTACCGCTTTTCGGCAGTTCGCATTACGTTGTGTCCATGTACCCCACGGTTGCCGAAGCGCTCGCCCTGCCGGTCATCCGCCGGGGCAAGCCCCGGGTCATCGCGGGCGCGGCCGGGATGCAGCGCCGGGTGCGCTGGGTGCACGCCGCCGAGATCGCCGACATCGCGCACCTGCTGCGCGGCGGCGAACTCGTGCTGACCACGGGGATCGCGCTGCCCGACGAGCCGGCGGGGCTGACCCGCTACGTCGACGACCTGGCCGCCGTGGGCGCGTCCGGGCTGGTCGTGGAGCTGGTCCGGCGGTGGGAGGACGAGGTGCCCGGCGCGCTGGTGGCCGCCGCCGAGCGGCACGGGCTGCCCCTGGTGACGCTGGCCCGGGAAACCCGGTTCGTGTCGGTCACCGAAGCCGTGGTGGCCCTGATCGTGGACGCCCAGCTCGCCGAGCTGCGGGCGGCGGAGCAGGTGCACGAGACGTTCACCGCGCTGACCGTGGCCGGGGCGGAGCCGGCCGAGGTGCTGCGCGAGGTGGCCCGGACCTCCGGGCTGCCGGTCGTGCTGGAGACCCTGGGGCACGAGGTGCTGGCCTACGACGCGGCCGGTCAGGACCCGACGGCGCTGCTCACCGACTGGGGCACCCGGTCGCAGGCGGTGTCGCTGCCCGAGCGCACCGCGTACCACGAGGGCTCGGGCTGGCTGGTCACCGTGGTCGGCGCGCGCGGGGCCGACTGGGGCCGGCTGGTGGTCGTGTCACCGGAGCCGCCGCCGCACCGGCACGTCGTGGTGGCCGAGCGGGCGGCGTCCGCGCTGGCCGTGCACCGGCTGGTGGCGCGGGACCGGGAGTCGCTGGAGCGGCAGACCCATCGCACGCTGCTCACCCAGCTGCTCGGCCGGCCGCCGCAGGACCTGCCGGCCCGCGCGGCGGCGCTCGGCGTGCCGCTGGAGCGCCGCCAGCTCGTCGGCGTGGCGATCCGGCCGGGCACGGCCACCGCGCCGGCGCAGGCGCTGGCCACCCAGGAGGTGCTGCGGGACCTGGCCGAGGCGACCGCGCTGGCCACCCGCCGGGTGACCGTGCCCGCGCTGGTCGGGGTCGTGGACGACACCAGCGTGCGGGCGCTGCTGTCGCTGCCGCCCGCCGCCGGGCTGGACGGCGTGCTGCGCCGCCTGGCCCGCGAGGTGCACCGGACCGCCGCCGCGACGCAGCACGCGCTGCCGGTGGTGATCGCCGTCGGCACCACCGTGACGGCGACGGCCGACGTGCGGCGCAGTCTCGGCGAGGCCGCGCACATCGCGGGCGCGGCGCTGCGGTCGCCGGGCAACCGGCTCTACCACCGGCTGGACGACGTGCGGCTGCGCGGGCTGCTGCACCTGCTGCGCGACGACGAGCGCGTGCGGGCTTTCGCGGACCGCGAACTCGGCGCGTTGATCAACCGGGACGCGAATCAGGGCAGCCGGCTGGTGGAACTGCTCCGCTGCTATTGCGAGAACGGCGGGAACAAATCGGCTGCCGCTGCCGCCGCGCATTTGTCCCGGACCGCGTACTACCAACAGCTCTCCCGGATCGAACAGGTCCTCGGGGTGTCGCTGGAAGATCCCGAATCGGTCCTGTCGCTCTACGTGGCGCTGCTGGTGGCGGAAATGGGCGAGCCCTGAGCACGCGATCCGGCCGCCGACGTCGGCACCGCCCCGGGGGGACCGGGGCGGTGCCGACGCGCGCTCAGCCCAGGAACGGGAGGGAGACCGGCCCGGCACCGCCCGGCAGGCCCGGCAGTGCGGGCTTGTTGACCGTCGGCGGCTTGACCTCGGGCGCGCCGGGCAGCTTCGTCACCGACGGCGTGCCCACCTCGCGGGCCTGGGGCGCGGTCGCGCCGAGCGGCACGAGGGGCAGCTGGGGCAGGCCCGGCGTCCCCGCCACGGGGGGCAGCGAGTTCGTCGGCAGGCCCGCGGTGGACAGCGCGTTCGTCGGCAGGCCGGAGGTCGGCAGGCCGGAGGAGGGCAGCTGCGGCGCGGACGCCACGGGTGCCTGGCCCTGCGTGGGCAGCTTGAGCGCCTGACCGGCGACCAGCTCGGTGGCCGGCCTGGTCAGGCCGGCGTCGACGCGCTGGGCGGCCTCGCCGAGCTTGCCCTCCACGGTGTCCAGCGGAGCCTCGGCCGCCGAAGCGGTGCCGGCCAGCAGCGGTGCCGCGCCGGCGGCGAGCAGGGCTGCGGCGCGCAGAATTCCGCGGGTGCGGTGTGCAGACACGATGTTCCCATCCTGATTGGGGACCGAACGGTTGACCAAACCTCTATCGGCACCCCTGGTCGATCTCCACACCCTCTCGATCGGGTGACTGACGCTGCGTATTGCTCGTCACCCGTTCGAGAACCTTCACTGAACCGTCCACAGTGGACTATCGTGCGCGGCCCGTCGCGGGCCCGCGCCGGGGAGACTCGGCACGGACCCACGACGGGTCGACTCCCCCAGGAATCAGGGGTTGGTGACCCCCAGCGTGTAGCTGCCGGAACCGCTGTACGCGTGCACCTGGAACCGGTAGTAGCCGGCGGTGCCGTTGTACGTCACGGTTTCGTTGGCCGACGGGCTGTCGCCCTTGGCCACGACGACCCACGAACTGCCGTTCCACTTCTGGAGGTACAGGTCGAAGTCGGCGCCGCTCGGCCCCACCAGGCACCCGACGTGCGCGCCGGAGACCGTGGACTGGTAGTAGCTGTTGTTCGGCTGGAACACCTGGCCGCCCGCGGCCAGGGAACCGGTGTAGCGGGCCTCCGCCGAGGCGCAGCCGGTGGGCGGGTTCGGGTTGCCGCCACCGCCGCCGGTCACCAGGGTCAGGCCGTAGGTCTGGAGGATCTCGTTGACCGGCTGGAAGTACGTCGTGCCGCCGGACGAGCAGTTGCCCGAACCGCCGGACGTGACGCCCTGCGCCTGGGTGCCCGCGACCAGCGAGCCGCCGGAGTCACCGGGCTCCGCGCAGACCGTGGTCTGGATCAGGCCGGTCACCGTGCCCTGGGGGTAGGTCACCGACGAGTTGCGGGCCTGGATCGTGCCGCAGTGCCAACCGGTCGTCGAGCCCGACCGGCACACCGTCGCGCCGACCGCCGCGTCCTGCGACCCCGCGACCGACACCGTGCCACCCGAGTAGTTGTTCACCAGGCCGCGCGGGGTGTTGCCCGCGGCGACCTGGACCCACGCGTAGTCGTTGCCGGGGAAGGAGGATCCCCGGAACGAGCCGCTCGGGTTGGACGTCGACGCGCCCGTGGTGCCGCAGTGCCCGGCGGTGATGAAGCCGCCGTTGACCGAGAAGCCGACCGAGCAGCGCGTGCCGCTGCCGATGTTGTACGCGTTGCCGCCGACGACGTCGATCAGCGGGCGCGGGGCTTCGGTGGTGGCCACGTACCGCACCGCGGTCGCGCCGACTCCGCTGGCCGCGACGAACGCGCGGGCGGCGGACAGCTTCTCCGGCTGCGACTTGACCACGACGGTGTTCGTGGGCAGGTCGACGTACCAGCCGGGGACGGACCGGGGCGCCTTCGCGACGTTGCGGTCCAAAGTGGACTTGACCGCGTCCAGGTCGTGCTCGCTGCGCTGCACGAGCCGGCCCCGACCTCGGCCGACCTGGTCCAGGTCGGCCTGCGTGGTGACCGCGACGGTCAAGGCGCCGGACGCGTCGATCCACGCGCCGCCGAACCGGGTGTCCAGCCGCTTGCGCAGGTCGCGGGCCGTGTCGCTGGACGTCCGGTCGGCCGACAGCCGCTCCCGCGCCTGGGCGGTGTCCAGCCCCAGGTCGCGTTGGATGGCGGCGAGGATCTCGGTGCTCTGGTCCGCCGGGGCCGCTTGCGCGGTGGGAGCCAGGGCTCCGGCGGTCACCAGCGCTGCGGCCAGCGCCAGTGGTCTCAACAGTGTCGACATGGGAATTTCTCCTCGGGAGGAGTGCAGGGATTCCCCGTGAAAAGTATTTCGACCCGTCCGAAAGCGGTAATACCGGCTGGGTCATACGACCGCATGATGGTGAGGCATTCGGGTGATCAGGGGCTCACCGTCTCCCGCGCGTGGTAGCGGACCACGCCGAAGTCGGGATGCGAACGCAACCACGCCGAGTAACGGGGATTGCGTTCCGCGGTGTCTTTATAAGCCTCTCCGGCGTAGCGCAGCACGTGCGGACCGAACTCCGCCGCGGGGCTTTCCGGGTCCCAGCCGATCAGGTGCCGCCAGCGCAGCGGCGCGCCCGCGAGCGGAATCGCGACGACGCCGGGCGCGCGGCGGAACGTGGGCTGGCACAGCGCGACCGCGTCACCGGAGGCGGCGAGGTCGATGCAGCTGTTGATGTCGACCTCGTACATCGTGCGCGGGGTGAAGCCGGAGCGGCTGCACGCGGCGACGAAGCACTCGCCGAAACAGCCGTCGCCGGGCACCACGGCCCACTGCATGTCCTTGAGCTGCCCCAGTTCCACCTCGTCGAGCAGGGTGAACGGGTGGTCGTCGGGGATCAGCACGAAGATCGGGTCGACCGCGATCACGCTCCAGGTGAGCCCGTACTCCGAGGGCGGTGGCGCGTCGCCGCAGACCGCGGCCAGCACGTAGTCCAGCCGGCCCTGGGCGACCGCGGCGGCGAGTTCCTCGTTGGACCACGAGACCTGGGTGCTCACGTGCGCGCCGGGGTGCGACTCGGTGATCCGGTGCACGACCCCGCCGAGCATCGGGCCGTTGACCGCGCCGACCCGGTAGCGCTCGCTGGGCATGTTGTCGTCCACCAGCCGCAGCGCGTCCTCCTGGAGCCGGGAGAAGGCCGGCAGCAGGACGCGGGCGCGTTCCAGCACGAGTTCACCGAGCGGCGTGGGCCGCGCCCCCTTGTGGTCCCGCTCGAACAGCTTGCCGCCGAGCAGGCCCTCTATCCGGTGCAGTTGCGCGGTGAGCGCGGGCTGCGCCAAGCCCAGCAAGGAAGACGCCTTGGAGAGGCTGCCCGCGTCGGCGATCGCGCACACGACCCGCAGGTGTCTCAGTTCGAGCTTCATCCACACGACGGTAGGTCACTGTTAACACCCAGTCGAGGGGCTGGGGACGCGGAGTGGCCGCATTCTCGACAAGTCGGCGCGCCGGGCGGGGTGGCAATGGACAGAGTGTGCCCTGATCATGGCAAGCGTGGACACTCTGACACTGCCCAGCGCACGCGGGCCGAGCCGAGGATGCCGGGATGGGATTCGCGCCGATCCACCCGAACCAGAGGGTGTTTCACGAGCGTAACAGGGGAGTGACCGATGGCCCTCGACTCCGCAACGCAGGTCACATCGGGTCCCGACGGCCGCGTGGAACTCCGTGATCATTCCGCGATCGCCGACAGCCCGTACTACAACCCCGAACTCGCCCCGGTCCCGTTGGAGCGGCGCACCTGGACGACCTACAACTTCTTCGCGCTGTGGATGGGCATGGCGCACAACATCCCCAGCTACACGCTGGCCGCGTCGCTGGTGGCGCTGGGCATGGACTGGGTGCAGGCGTTCCTGACGATCACCCTGGGCAACCTGGTCGTGCTGGTCCCGATGCTGCTCAACAGCCACGCGGGCACGAAGTACGGCATCCCGTTCCCGGTGTTCGCCCGCGCGTTCTACGGGGTGCGCGGGGCCAACCTGGTGGCGTTGCTGCGGGCGTTCGTCGCGTGCGCGTGGTTCGGCATCCAGACCTGGGTCGGCGGCAAGGCGCTGCACGTGATCGTCGGCCGGCTGGCGGGCGAGGGCTGGTCGAACGCCCCGGTCGTGCTGGGCCAGGTGTGGACGCTGTGGCTGTGCTTCCTGGCGTTCTGGGTGGTCCAGATGCTGGTGATCTGGCGCGGCATGGAGGCGATCCGGCGGTTCGAGAACTGGACCGCTCCCCTGGTGTCGGTGGGCTTCCTGGTGCTGCTGGCCTACGTGGCGGTCGAGGCGGGCGGGTTCGGCCCGATCCTGTCCGAGCCGTCGGCGCTGGGCTGGGGCCCGGACTTCTGGAAGGTGTTCTTCCCGGCGCTGATGGGCATGATCGCGTTCTGGTCGACGCTGTCGCTGAACATGCCGGACTTCACCCGGTTCGGCGGCAGCCAGCGCAAGCAGGTGCTCGGCCAGGTGCTCGGCCTGCCCACCACGATGTCGTTCATCGCGATCGTGGCGATCCTGACCACGTCCGGCGCGACCGCGCTGTACGGGGAGGCGATCTGGGACCCGGCGGAGCTGGCGAGCCGGTTCGACAACACCGCGGTGGTGCTCGTCGCGCTGGTGGCGCTGGGGGTGGCGACGGCGTCGGCGAACCTGGCGGCGAACGTGGTCAGCCCGTCCTACGACTTCTCCAACGCGTTCCCGAAGAAGATCACCTTCGCGCTGGGCGGCCTGATCACCGGTGTGGTCGGGGTCCTGATCCAGCCGTGGCGGCTGATCGCCGACCCGTCGATCTACGTCTTCGCCTGGCTGGGCTTCTACGGCGGGCTGCTGGCGTCGGTGGCGGGCGTGTTCGTCGCCGGCTACTGGCTGCTCGGCCGCACCCGGCTCGAACTGGCCGACCTCTACCTGGCCGGACGCGGCGCCTACTGGTTCCGCGCGGGCTGGAACTGGCGGGCGGTCCTGGCGACCGCCGTCGGCTCCGTGCTCGCGGTGGGCGGCGCGTACGGCGGGCCGTTCCCGGCGGAGGGCCTGATCCCGGCGCTCAAACCGCTCTACGACTACAACTGGGTCGTCGGCCTGGTCGGCGGCCTGCTCGTCTACCTGGCCCTGGCGCCACGGAGGGAGAACGCGTGAGCAACATCGTCCGAGCGGGTCTGGTCCAGCAGAGGTGGACCGGCGACAAGGATTCGATGACCGCGAACGCGGTGGAGGCGGTCCGCACCGCCGCGTCGCAGGGCGCCCAGGTCGTGTGCCTGCAAGAACTCTTCTACGGCCCGTACTTCTGCCAGGTGCAGGACGCCGACTACTACTCCTACACCGAGGGCATCCCGGACGGCCCGACCACCGAGCTGATGTGCCAGGTGGCCGCCCAGCACGGGGTGGTGCTGGTCGTGCCCATGTACGAGCAGGAGCAGCCCGGCGTGTACTTCAACACCGCCGCGGTGATCGACGCCGACGGGACGTACCTGGGCAAGCACCGCAAGAACCACATCCCGCAGGTGAAGGGGTTCTGGGAGAAGTTCTACTTCCGGCCCGGCAACCTCGGCTACCCGGTGTTCGACACCGCGGTCGGCCGGATCGGCGTGTACATCTGCTACGAGCGGCACTTCCCGGAGGGCTGGCGGGCGCTGGGCCTGGGCGGGGCGCGGATCGTGTTCAACCCGTCGGCCACCTCGCGCGGCCTGTCGGAGTACCTGTGGCGGCTGGAGCAGCCGGCGGCGGCCGTGGCCAACGAGTACTACGTGGGAACGATCAACCGGGTCGGGGTGGAGCCGTTGGGCGACAACGACTTCTACGGCCAGTCGTACTTCGTGGACCCGCGCGGGCAGCTGGTCGGCGAGGCCGCCTCCGACACCGAGGAGGAGATCGTCGTCCGGGACCTGGACATGGACCGGCTGGCCGAGGTGCGCGACCTGTGGGCGTTCTACCGCGACCGCCGCCCGGACACCTACGACTCGCTGGTGACGCCATGAGCATCCTGGTCAAGGGCGGTCTCGTGGTGAACGCGACCGGGGCGTTCACCGCCGACGTGCTGGTGCGGGGCGAGCGGGTCGCCGCGCTGCTCGCGCCCGGCTTCCCGGTCGAGGCGGACGAGACGATCGACGCGACCGGCAAGTACGTGATCCCCGGCGGCGTCGACGCGCACACCCACATGGAGATGCCGTTCGGCGGCACGTTCTCCGCCGACACCTTCGCCACCGGCACCACGGCGGCGGCGTGGGGCGGCACCACGACGATCATCGACTTCGCGGTGCAGGCCAAGGGGACCTCCCTGCTCGCGACGCTGGACAAGTGGCACGCCAAGGCGGATGGCAACTGCGCGGTCGACTACGGCTTCCACATGATCGTGTCCGACGTGGACGACACCTCGCTCAAGGAGATGGAGTCCTGCGTCGCGGCGGGCGTGAACACGTTCAAGATGTTCATGGCCTACCCCGGCGTCTTCTACGCCACCGACGGCGAGATCCTGCGCGCGATGCAGAAGGCGCGGGAGATCGGCGCGACGGTCATGATGCACGCGGAGAACGGGATCGCGATCGACCAGCTCGTCGCCCAGGCCCTCGCCGAGGGCCGCACCGACCCGGTCGAGCACGGCCTGACCAGGCCCGCCGAGCTGGAGGGCGAGGCCACCTCCCGGGCGATCACGCTGGCGAAGGTGACCGGTTCGCCGCTCTACGTCGTGCACCTGTCCGCGGCGCAGGCGCTGGACGCGGTGGCGAAGGCGCGCGACACCGGGCAGAACGTGTTCGCCGAGACGTGCCCGCAGTACCTCTACCTGTCGCTGGAAGACCTGGCCAAACCGGACTTCGAGGGCTCGAAGTACGTCGCTTCTCCCCCGCTGCGCCCGCGCGAGCACCAGTCCGAGCTGTGGCGCGGGCTGCGCACCAACGACCTGTCGGTGGTCTCGACCGACCACTGCCCGTTCTGCTTCAAGGACCAGAAGGAACTCGGGCGCGGCGACTTCTCCAAGATCCCCAACGGGATACCCGGCGTCGAGCACCGGGTGGACCTGCTGCACCAGGGCGTGGTGAAGGGCGAGATCAGCCTGGAGCGGTGGGTGGAGATCAGCTCGACCACGCCCGCGCGGATGTTCGGCCTGCACCCGCGCAAGGGAGTGGTCGCGCCGGGCGCGGACGCCGACCTGGTGGTCTACGACCCCGCCGCGAAGCAGACGATCTCGGCCGCCGCGCACCACATGAACGTGGACTACTCGGCGTACGAGGGCATGGCGCTCACCGGCAAGGTGGACACCGTGCTGTCCCGGGGCCGGGTCGTGGTCGACGCGTCGGGGTTCCGAGGCGCGGTCGGGCACGGCCGCTTCCTGACCCGTGAGCTGAACCAGTACCTCGTCTAGGAGGCCCGCTGTGGACTTCGGTGTGGTGTTGCAGACCGACCCGCCCGCGCGGGACGTCGTGGCGGGCATGAAAGCGGCTGAGGACAACGGGTTCCGCTACGGCTGGACGTTCGACTCGACGGTGCTGTGGCAGGAGCCGTTCGTCATCTACTCGCAGGTGCTGGCCGCCACCACGGACCTGGTGGTGGGTCCGATGGTGACCAACCCGAGCACCCGGGACTGGTCCGTGCTGGCGTCGCTGTTCGCCACGTTGAACGACATGTTCGGCAACCGCACGGTGTGCGGCATCGGCCGGGGCGACTCGGCGCGGCGGGTGATCGGGCAGCCGCCCGCGTCGCTGGCCACGCTCGGCGCGGCGATGCACGTGGTCAAGGAGCTGGCCGAGGGCCGCGAGGTGGTCCACCACGGCACGCCGGTGCGCATCCCGTGGGTGCGCGACGGCAAGCTGGAGGTGTGGATGGCCGCCTACGGCCCGAAGGCGCTGAAACTGGTCGGCGAGCAGGCGGACGGCTTCATCCTCCAGACCGCCGACCCCGACATCGCGCGCTGGACCATCGGCACCGTCCGGGACGCGGCGGTCGCGGCCGGGCGGGACCCGGCGGCGATCACGCTGTGCGTGGCCGCGCCCGCCTACGTCGGGCCGGACCTGCCGCACCAGCGCGACCAGTTGCGGTGGTTCGGCGGCATGGTCGGCAACCACGTGGCGGACCTGGTGGCGCGCTACGGCGACTCGGGCGCGGTGCCCAAGGCGCTGACCGACTACATCAAGGACCGGGAGGGCTACGACTACGCCCACCACGGCCGGGCGGGCAACCGCTCGACCGACTTCGTGCCGGACTCCATCGTCGACCGGTTCTGCCTGGTGGGCCCGGCGTCGGCGCACGTCGAGCGGCTGCACGAGCTGCGGGAGCTGGGGGTGTCCAACTTCGCGCTGTACCTGATGCACGACGACAAGGACGAAACCCTTGCCGCGTACGGCGACCAGGTGCTGCCGAGGGTGTGATCACCGCAGGTCGGGAGCGTGGCCGGGCGGGATTGTCGGACCTGCCCGCTACGCTGCCGCCCGTGAAGATCGACAACGACGAAGCCCGGTTCTGGGCACTGCTGGAAGGCGCCTGGGCCGGCGTGGGCCCGGAGGCGAACGGGACGCGCGCGGCGCTGGCCAAGCGCGACCCGGAGGAGGACGCGTTCGACGCGGCGGCCGAGCTGGAGGAGCACCTGGACGCGGTGCTGACCGCGCTGCGGCAGGCGACCGAGGGCCTGTCCGCCCAGGAGCTGACGGCGCTGGACGCGGTCGTGGAGCGCAAGCTGCACGACATCGACCGGCGCGACGTGCACGAGGTGACCGACGGCTCGGACGACGGGTTCCTGTACGCGCGGGGGTTCATCGTCGCGCTGGGTCAGGAGTTCTACGAGGCGGTGTCGCGGGACCCGAGGCTCGCCGTGCCGGACGCCGAGTGCGAGGCGCTGTGCTACTTCTTCGCGCACCTGCACGCGGACCTCTTCGGCGGGTTCCCGGGCACCGGCTCGGGGATCTCCCGGGAGACCGCGACGAACGCGACGGGCTGGGCGTAGCGACGACGACGGGGGGCGTGCTCGGCCGGGTCCTGCCCGGCCGGGGCGCGACCGGCGGGGCGCGGGCCGGGGGCCGGGCGACCGCCGCAGCGCGACGTCGCGGGCGGGTCGGGTGGCCCGGTCGGCGGCTCTCCCACCACCCGATCCGGTGCTACCGTCGACAGGGTGATCGACTTCGAGAAAGCGTCCGTGTTCAAGCTCGCGCCGTGCCGGCCCGAGGACATCGCGCCGCAGGTGTCGCCGATCATGATCCAGGGCGAGCAGATCGTGTCGTGCTTCAAGACCGTGCGCGACTTCGTCGTGTTCACCAACAAGCGGGTGATCGCGGTCAACGTCCAGGGCATGACGGGCCGCAAGAAGGACTTCACGTCCCTGCCCTACAGCCGGGTGCAGGCGTTCTCCATCGAGACCGCCGGCACCTTCGACATGGACGCCGAGCTGGACCTCTGGTTCTCCGGGCTGGGCAAGGTCCGGCTGGAGTTCCGAGGCCACGCCGACGTCCGCCTGCTCGGCCAGATGATCGCGACCTTCGTCCTCTGACGCCGCCCGGTCAGCGCACCGAACGGGTCGTGCCGTCCCACCCGGTCAGCGCGGCGGGCAGGACCTCCGCCAGCTGCACCGGGTACACGGTGTCGTCGGTGGCGCGCAGCTCGTCCACCGACCACCAGCGGTGCCGGCGGATGGTCTGCCGCTCGATGTCGTTGAACCGGGACGTGTCGATGTCGGCGGCGTCCCGGCGGCACACGAAGAACCACTCCTCGGCCGCGTAGCTCAGCCCGTCGAAGCTGAACACCGCCCGCCGCTTCCACACCGGGCCGACCAGCTCGTCGGGCGCGAGTTCCAGCCCGGTCTCCTCGAACGCCTCGCGCACCGCCGCCGTGCGCAGGTCCTCGGCGTGCTCGACGCCGCCGCCCACGGTGAACCAGAACAGCTCCTCGGGCCGGGCCGGGTCGAAGCCCTCGAACAGCAGCACCCGGCCGGCCGCGTCGGCGAGCACGACCCGCGCGGACACCCGCTGGGTCGGCACGTCCTGGAGCGGTTCGGCGATCTCGAAGTAGGTCGGCGTCGGGGCGGTGCCGGCCAGGCGCAGCCAGCGCACCAGCCGCCAGCGGCGCAGCGCGAGCGTGTCGCGCACCGCGTCGTTGTGCACCCGCCGGGCCAGCACCACCCGCTGCTCGGCGTCGGACAGCTCCGCCGCCAGCGCCGGGGCCAGCGCCGACCGGTCGAGGTCCTCCAGCACGCCGCTGAGTTCGTTCTCGGCGGCCTCGCGGTCGGCCCGCGACGCCTGTTCGGCCCGGTCGGCCGCGTCGCGCAGGCCGGGCTCGGCGCACAGCACGGCCACCGCGCGGGTCACCACGGCCCGCCGCGCCAGGGCGGCGTCCAGCGCGGCCCACGCGGCGTCGGTGCGCACGTGCAGCCGGTCGAGCCGGTTGGCGGTGGCCAGGATCCCCGGACCCACCAGGACGACCAGCCCGAGCAGCACCAGGAACGTCAACGCCATGCCGGAGCTGGTCACGCCTGTCCCACCTGCCGGGGGTCGGCCGCCATCGCGCTCTCGTAGACCCGCAGCACCTGCCCGGCCACCACGGACCAGTCGTAGGTCATCACCCGCTGGCGGGCCGCGTCCACGTAGTCCGCGCGCCGGCCCCGGTCGTCCAGCAGGTCGCGCAGCGCGCGGGCCAGCGCCGTCGAATCGCCGACCGGCGTCAGCACGCCGGCCTTGCCGTCGTCGAGCACCCGGCGGAACGCGTCGAGGTCGGCGGCCACCACGGCGGCACCGGCGGACATCGCCTCGGTGAGGATGATGCCGAAGCTCTCGCCGCCGGTGTTGGGCGCGCAGTAGACGTCGACGCTGCGCAGCGCGCGGGCCTTGGTCTCGTCGTCCACCATGCCCAGGAAGTCCACCCGGGACGCCAGGGCGGGGCCGGCGGCCTTGCGCAGCTCGTCCTGGTCACCCCGGCCGACGATCAGCAGCCGGACGTCCCCGGGCAGCTCCCGGAACGCCTCCAGCAGCACCGGCATCCCCTTGCGCGGCTCGGTGAACCGGCCGACGAAGCCGATCGTGCCGCCGGGGCGCGGGTAGCCGGGCAGCGGGTCGGCGTCGGCGAAGAACCCGACGTCCACGCCGTTGGGGATCTCCACCGCGTCGCCGCCCAGGTGCTCCACCTGCACCCGCCGGGCCAGCGCGGACACCGCGATCCGGGCGGTGATCTTCTCCAGGAACGGCTGGAGCACCACCTGGAACGCGGAGAGCATCTTGGAGCGCGGCGTCGAGGTGTGGAAGGTCGCCACGATCGGCCCGTCGGCCACCATCAGCGCCAGCATGGACAGCGACGGCGCGGTCGGCTCGTGCAGGTGCAGCACGTCGAAGTCGTGCTCGGCGATCCACCGCCGGACCCGGGTGAAGGACACCGGCCCGAACGACAGCCGCGCCACCGACCCGTTGTACGGGATGCTCACCGCGCGCCCGGCGGAGGTGACGAACTCCGGCACGGGCGTGTCGTCGTCGGCCGGGCCGAGCACCTCCACCTCGTGCCCGAGCGAGCGCAGCGCGCGCGCCAGGTCGACCACGTGCGCCTGCACGCCTCCGGGTACCTCGAAGGAGTACGGGCACACGATGCCGACCCTCACTCGGCGCCCTCCCTGCGGGCCAGCACCCGGCGCAGCGCCCGCTGCCTGCTCTCCGGCAGGTCCGCGAGCCACAGCTGCTGGAGCATGTGCCAGTCCGCCGGGTGCGCGGCGATGTCGGCGGCGAACACGTCGGCGAGCTGCTGGGTGGCCGGTGCCACCCCGGTCAGCCCGGCGACCCGGATCGGCGGGTGGATGCGGATCGTGCAGCCGTCCTCGGTGAACCACAGGCCGGCCGGCAGCAGCGCCGCGCCGGTCGTGGCGGCCAGGTGCGCGGGGCCGGCGGGCATCATGGTCTGCTCGCCGAAGAACGTGACCGGCACGCCGCCGGCGGTCAGGTCGCGGTCGGCGAGCAGGCAGACCACGCCGTTGGCGCGCAGCCGCTCGGCGAGCACGACCGCCGGGTTGCGGTCGCCGCCGGTCAGCGGCAGCACCTCGAAGCCGAGGCTCTCCCGGAACCCGATGAACCGGCGGTACAGCGATTCGGGCTTGAGGCGCTCGGCGACCGTGGTGAACCGGCCGGAGTGCCCGACCAGCCACACGCCCGCCATGTCCCAGTTGCCGCAGTGCGGCAGCGCGAGGACCGCGCCGTTGCCGGCCGCGAGCGCCGCGTCCAGGTTCTCCACGCCGGTCATCGTGCGGTCGGTCTGGGCGTAGGCGGCTTGGAGGTCCATCGACGGCAGCCGGAACGCCTCCCGCCAGTACCGGGCGTAGGACCGGACCGACAGCCGGACCAGCTCGTCCAGCTCGGCCTCGCCGGCGCGCGGCACGACCCGGCGCAGGTTGGCCCGCAGCCGCCGGACACCGGCACCGGCCCGGCGCGACGCCCGGTCGGCGGCGGCGTCGAACAGCGCGACGGCCCACTTCTCCGGCAGCAGGCGGACCAGCCGCCAGCCCGCCGCGAAGCCCAGGTCCGCCAAGCGCTCCTTCATGTGGCCAACTCCTTCGCCGACCGCCGCACCGCCAGCAGGCGCTGCGCCACGGTGATCACGACCAGCGCGGCGAGCAGGTACAGCGCCACGGGCAGGATGTAAGGCACGCCGAGGCCGTGCAGCCCGACGCCGACCAGCGCGACCACGAACCGGTCGGCCCGTTCGGCCACGCCCACGTCGGCGGTCAGTCCGGACGCCTCCGCCCGCGCCTTGACGTACGAGGTGACCTGCGCGCCGACCAGGGACACCAGGGTGGCCGCGGCCAGGCCCTGCTCGCCGGCGCCGAAGCACCACCAGGCGATGGCCGCGAACAGCGCGCCGTCGGCGATCCGGTCGCAGCTCGCGTCCAGCACCGCGCCGTACGCGGTGCCGCCGCCCTGCGCGCGGGCCATCGCACCGTCGATCAGGTCGAACAGCAGGAACGCGGTGACCACCGCGGCCCCGGTGAACAGCTGGCCGCGCGGGATGAACCAGAGCGACGCCGCGACGGAGCAGACGGTGCCGAGCACCGTGACGGTGTTCGGGGTGAGGCCGCGTCGCAGCAGCCACGCCCCGATCGGATCGGTGACGCGCGAGACCGACGCGCGGGCGAAGATGTTCAGCATGGGGCGGCGACTGCACCTACCGGCGGAAGGACGACTGGTCCCGAGCAGCCTAACGGCCCAGCTCAGCCGAGCTTGCGGTGGTCCCTGGAGATCCCCTCCAACAGGTCCTCCAACTGCTCACCCCGCATCGCCAACCGCTCCAACCTGCCGAACAGCGTCAGGTACTCCCGCACGTCGTGCGGGTCGGTGATCGTCGCGTTGCCGGTCAGCACGCTCAACGTCACCACCCGCTCGTCGTAGACCTGGAACCCGTGCAACGCCACCAGGTTCGCGTCCGCCGTCCACGGCACCACACCCAACTGGACGTTCGGCCGGCGCATCGTCTGCACCAGGTGGTCGATCTGCTCGCACATCAGATCCGCCGACCCCAACCGCCACCGCAACGCGCCCTCCGCGAGGAGGAACACGAATCTCTTTCCGAGATCGTCCATCCTCGCCCGACGACTCCGCAACGTCGCGATAGCCGTGTCCTGCTCATGTGCCGGAGTCGCGTTCAACACCACCCGCAGGTAGTTCTCACTCTGCAACAAAGCCGGAACCCCGGCGTTCTGGAAAAAGCGACTCGTCGTCGCACGCGCCTCGATCCGCGCCACGGTCTGCTGGTGCCGGTGCGCACCCCGGTGCAGCACCACCCGGCGCGTCTCCGCCTCCGCGTGCAGCTGGCGCGCCAGCTCCACCAGCTCGACCCTGGTCTCCCTGGTCGCCGACAACTCGGCCACCAGGCGCTCCACGTCGGTCACGGACGGCAGGAGCATCCCGTTCTCGATCTTCGACAACTTCGACTGGCTCATCCCGGTGGCGCGCGCGGTGGCCGTGCCGGTCATCTTGGCTTCCGTGCGCAGCCTTCGTAACTCGCGCGAGAGCCGTTCTCGGGCCAGCCGCGAACGCTCAGGTGCGGTCATGAAACGCACGTTATCGATGACCGGTGCCCGTGACGATCGGCCACACAGGGAATACCGGGCGTTGACCCATCACTCCATGGTGATCTAGCGCACGCTCACAGTGTGTATTCGGGTTGCACGTGCAATTGCGCGTGCAGTTGCTCTTGCGAAACCGCTTTTCGACCGATTGGTGCCGCTCGGAACCCGTACGTCGATCGTCCGCGGCACCGGCACCACCCCCGGACCGAGCGTAAGCCCGGCCGGGCGCGGACGCCGGAACGCGACTTCGGCAACGGAGCGCGACCACCCTTGTCGATCACCAGGGGCCGCACCGGCTGAGACGCGCACGGCGAACCGGCGGGCCGCTGGAAGCGGGCCCGCCGGTCGCGGTCGGGTGAACGCCGCTAGTGCGCGGCCCAGGCGGCGGACAGCAGCTGCCGGGTCTCCCCCAGCAACTGCGGGATGACCTTGGTGTGGCCGATCACCGGCATGAAGTTGGCGTCCCCGCCCCACCTCGGCACCACGTGCTGGTGCAGGTGGGCGGCGATGCCCGCGCCGCCGACGACGCCCTGGTTCATGCCGATGTTGAACCCGTGCGGCTGGGACACCGCGCGGATCACCCGCATCGCGCGCTGGGTGAACTCGGCGAACTCGACCGTCTCGGCCGGGTCGAGGTCGGTGTAGTCCGGCACGTGCCGGTAGGGCAGCACCATCAGGTGGCCCGGGTTGTACGGGTACAGGTTGAGCACCGCGAACACCCGCTCGCCGCGGGCCAGGACCAGGCCGTCCGGGTCGTCCAGCTCGATCACCCGGCAGAACGGGCAGCCCGCCGGCTCGTCGCCGTCCGCCTTGCCCTCGCCGCGCACGTACGAGAGGCGGTGCGGGGTCCACAGCCGCTGCAACGCGTCGTGGACCCCGACCCCGTCCTGCTCCTCGTACTCAGGCGTCACTGGACGAGTTCCGCCGTGGGCGAGGTGTTCTCGCGGCGGGCGACCCAGTCGACGATCGTCTGGACCGCCTCGGCCACCGGCACGCCGTTGATCTGGGTGCCGTCGCGGAACCGGAACGACACCGCGCCGGACTCCACGTCGTTGCCGCCCGCGAGGAGCATGAACGGCACCTTCTGCGTGGTGTGGTTGCGGATCTTCTTCTGCATCCGGTCGTCGGAGGCGTCCACGTCGACCCGGATCTTGTGCTCGCGCAGCGTCGCGGCCACCCGCTCCAGGTGCTCGACGTGCTCGTCCGCGATCGGGATGCCGACCACCTGCACCGGGGCCAGCCACGCCGGGAACGCGCCCGCGTAGTGCTCGGTGAGCACGCCGAAGAACCGCTCGATCGAGCCGAACAGCGCCCGGTGGATCATGACCGGCTGCTGCCGCGAGCCGTCCGGGGCGGTGTACTCCAGCCCGAACCGCTTGGGCTGGTTGAAGTCCACCTGGATGGTCGACATCTGCCACGACCGGCCGATCGCGTCCTTGGCCTGCACCGAGATCTTCGGCCCGTAGTAGGCCGCGCCGCCCGGGTCGGGCACCAGTTCGAGCCCGGAGTCCAGCGCCGCCTGCCGCAGCGTCTCGGTCGCCTCCTCCCAGTCGGCGAGGTCGCCGATGAACTTCGGCGAGTCGTCGCGGGTGGACAGCTCCAGGTAGAAGTCGCTCAGGCCGTAGTCGGCGAGCAGGTCGAGCACGAACTTGAGCAGCGAGCGCAGCTCGCCGGGCGCCTGCTCCTTCGTGCAGTAGATGTGCGAGTCGTCCATGGTCAGGCCGCGCACCCTGGTCAGGCCGTGCACCACGCCGGACTTCTCGTACCGGTAGACCGTGCCGAACTCGAACAGCCGCAACGGCAACTCGCGGTAGGACCGCCCGCGCGACCTGAAGATCAGGTTGTGCATCGGGCAGTTCATGGCCTTGAGGTAGTAGTCCTCGCCCTCGAACTGGATGGGCGGGAACATGGTGTCGGCGTAGTACGGCAGGTGGCCGGAGGTCTCGAACAGGCCGCCCTTGCTGATGTGCGGCGTGTAGACGAACTCGTAGTCCGACTCCTCGTGCCGGCGGCGCGAGTAGTTCTCCAGCTCACGGCGGACGATGCCGCCCTTCGGGTGGAACACCGCCAGGCCGGAGCCCAGCTCGTCCGGGAAGCTGAACAGGTCCAGCTCGACGCCCAGCTTGCGGTGGTCGCGGCGCTCGGCCTCGGCGACCAGCTCCAGGTAGGCGTCCAGCGCCTCGGTGGACTCCCACGCCGTGCCGTAGATGCGCTGGAGCTGGGGGTTGTTCTCGTTGCCGCGCCAGTAGGCGGCGGCGACCCGGGTCAGCTTGAACGCCGGGATGTGCTTGGTCGTCGGCACGTGCGGGCCGCGGCACAGGTCGCCCCAGACCCGGTCGCCGGTGCGCGGGTCGAGGTTGTCGTAGATGGTCAGCTCGCCGCCGCCGACCTCCATCACCTCGGCGGTGTCGACGTCGGACTTGATGTCGACCAGTTCGAGCTTGAACGGCTCGGCCGCGAGTTCGGTCTTGGCGGCCTCGACCGACTCCACCACGCGCCGGTCGAACCGCTGCGCGCCCTTGATGATCTGCTTCATGCGCTTTTCCAGCGCCTGGAGGTCCTCGGGCGTGAACGGCTTGTCGACCTGGAAGTCGTAGTAGAAGCCGTCCTTGACCGGCGGGCCGATGCCCAGCTTGGCGTCCGGGAACTGCTGCTGGACGGCCTGCGCGAGCACGTGGGCGGCGGAGTGCCGGATGACGCTGCGCCCGTCGGGCGTGTCGGCGGCGACCGCCTCGACCTCGACGTCGACCCGGGGGGTCCAGGAGAGGTCGCGCAGGTGGCCCTCGGCGTCGCGGACGACCACGACGGCGTCCGGCCCCTTGCCGGGCAGCCCGGCCTCCCGGACCGCCGTGCCCGCGGTAGTCCCCGCCGGCACCACCACGCGAGGTGGGGCGAGAGCGGCTGCGGGACGTGGCTGGGACACGATGACTCCTCCGGTAGGACGGACCTTCGGTGGAGATGTTATCGGTGCTCACCGAACCGATAACCGCCGACACGTCCCACCGGCACCGCGACCGGGGCGGGACCTGCCCCGACCGCCTCCCGCCGGGCGCGCGGCGGTGGCGCGGGCGACACGCCGCCCGACCGGCCGAAACCCGTCGAACCCGGACACCGGGCACGAACAGCTCATTCACAGCTGACCATCAGGGTGCGCTCAGGTCGGCGGCGCAACCTGGGGACGCAGACCCTTGAAGACCGGAGTTCCACCATGGCCGACCAGCCCGAAGGCACCGACCCCACCCGCCCACTGCCCGCCGGGGCAACTCCCGGAACCCCGGCCGGCCAGACTCCGCCCACACCCGCCACGACCACCCCGCCCACCGCTGCGCAACCCACGACACCTCCGCCCCCGACCGACCGGCCCGCCGCAGCGGAGCCCGCCGCACCCCAACCCGCCGCACCCCAACCCGCCGCAACGCAGCCACCCGCTCCGGAGCCCCAGGCCGCGGCACCCCAGCAAGCGGTTCCCCAGCCCGACGCGCAGCCGGCCGCCGCGCACCAGCCCGGCGCACAGCCGCCCGGCGCAGCACAACCCGAAGCGCAGCAAGCCACCGCGCAGCAGCCCGGCGCGGCACAGCCCGGCGCAGCCGTGCCGCCGCCGGCAGCGGGTGCCCGGTACGCGCACGTGCCGCCGCCCGCCGCCCCGCCGAACACCGCCCAGGGCGGTGGGTTCGGCCGGTTCGCGCGGCACAAGGCCACCCAGCTCGTCGCCGTCGGGCTGATCGGCCTGGTGCTCGGCGGCGGCCTGGTCGCGCTGTTCGACCACGACGGGCCCCGGCGCGGCGATCGGCCCGGCCTGTCCCGGATGGACGACCGGCACCCCGACCGCCAGCCGGGGCGGGAGTTCCGCGACTTCCCGCGCTGAGCCGCACGACCGCCGGATCGCGCCGGGTGGCGGGCGGTCCGGCGTCCGGCCGGGATGATCCACTCGGCCCAACCGGCGTCCGCCAACGGCCGCCGCGCAGGGCGCACTTCGGCGGGAAATAGCCTGTTCGGGAATTCGGCACACTCGAACGGACCGACAAGTGTGAACGAAAGTGCACCCACCGGACACCCGTCGAAACGCGTTTTCGCCCGCACAGCGGATTAACTCCCCCCGGACGCGGGGAGCATGATCACCTCATGAGCACTGCGACGACGTCCGGCAACTGGCCGACCATCAGCACGAATCCGCCCAACCTGGAGGGCCTGGGCACGCCCCACGTGAAGTGGGGCATTCCGGCCGGCTCCGGCAAGAGCGGGTACGTCTTCAGCGGCGGCACGGTGGACCTGAAATTGGACGGCACCGAGTTCACGCTCGGCACGTTCACCCACGAGAACTTCCCGATCCAGGCCATGCCGGTGGCGCAGTTCGAGGTCGACCTGACCGTGAAGGTCGTGTTCGAGGACGGCACGGAGAGCGACTTCAGCTTCAAGTTCCGGCACAACGAGACCCCGAACGTGGGTCCCAACCCGGAGGACGAGGTCGACCTGCCGACGTTCGTCTCGCCCGAGTCGGTGACCGTGGACGGCGAGCAGTACGCGGTCGTGATCAGCGGTTTCAAGCAGAACGGCCAGGTCGTCCGCAAGTTCATCAGCGCCGAGAACAGCGCCAACAGCGCGGACGTGGTCGCCCTGTTCAACCGCGTCGGCCGCCCGGACATCGCCATCACCACGGTCCGCAACAAGGGCCAGGTGAAGCGCACCCAGTCCGACGAGTACGTCGAGGTCATCAACCGCGGCACGGCCCCCGGGGACATTTCCGGCTGGGTGCTCGGCGCGGACGACGCGGGCCAGGACTTCCGGTTCCCGCCCGGCACCGTGCTCCAGCCGGGCCAGCGGATCCGGATCTACACCAACGAGGTCCACCCGGAGTCCGGCGGATTCTCCTACGGCAGCGGCCGGCCGATCTGGAACGACCAGGGCGACACCGCGAAACTGCGGGACACGAACGGCAACCTGATTTCGCAGTTCGGCTACGGCAAGGCCGCGCAGCCCACCCCGTGACATTCCCGGCGTCAGGACAGAAAACCGCGCAGCAGCGAGGCGGTGCCCGCCAGGTGTTCGACCACCGCCTGCCGTGCCCCGTCCGGGTCGCCGGTCAGGATGCGGTCCACGATCAGCTCGTGCTGCTCGTTGGAGTGCGCCAGGTTCGGCGGCAGCAGCGGGATCCGGTCGAGCAGCTCGTTGACCCGCGTCCGGACGTCGGCGACGGCCGCGGTGAGCGAGGCCGACCCGGTCGCCTCGGCGATCGCCAGGTGCAGCCGGGAGTCCTTGCGCCGGTACTCCTCCAGCACCGCGCCCGAGCACTCCGCCAGCCGCGCCCGCAGGTTGCGCCGCTCCGCCGGCCCCAGGGCGCGCCCGGCCGCGCACTCCGCGGCGCCGGCCTCCAGCACCGCACGCAACGTGAGCGCGTCGAGCAGTTCGGCCGGCCGCACCGGGCGTCCCGGCCGGGCGGCGGGCAGCGACGCGTTGACGAACGTGCCGCCGTAGCGACCGCGCCGCGACTCGACGTACCCGGCGTCCTGCAACGACCGGATCGCCTCGCGCAGGGTCACCCGGCTCACGCCGAGCCGGGCCGCCAGCTCCCGCTCGGCGGGCAGCCGCTCCCCCGGCGGCACGACGCCCAGCCGGATGGCCTGCACGAGCCGTTCCACGGTCTCCTCGAACGCGTTGCCCGCCCGCACCGGGCGGAACAACGCGTCCCGCGCCGGTTCCACCACCGGGTCGCTCAGCGGATCGCGCACGGGCCGGCTACAGCGGTGTCACGTAGGCGCCCGCGATCCCGCCGTCCACCAGGAAGTTCGACGCGGTGATGAACGACGAGTCGTCACTGGCCAGGAACGCCACCGCGGCGGCGATCTCCTCCGGCTCGGCGAACCGCCCGAGCGGCACGTGCACCAGCCGCCGCGCGGCCCGCTCCGGGTCCTTGGCGAACAGCTCGCGCAGCAGCGGCGTGTTGACCGGTCCGGGCGAGAGGGCGTTGACCCGCACGCCCTGCCGGGCGAACTGCACGCCCAACTCCCGGCTCATCGCCAGCACGCCGCCCTTGGAGGCGGTGTAGGAGATCTGCGAGGTCGCCGCGCCCATGGTGGCCACGAACGACGCCGTGTTGATCACCGACCCCTTGCCCTGCGCCAGCATGTGCGGGATGGCGTACTTGCAGCACAGGTACACCGAGGTCAGGTTGACCTTCTGCACCTTGTCCCACGCCTCGATGCCGGTGGTCAGGATCGAGTCGTCCTCGGGCGGCGAGATGCCCGCGTTGTTGAACGCGACGTCCACCGAGCCGTAGGTCTGCGCGGTGGTCCGGAACAGCGCCTCCACCTGTTCCTCGTCGGTCACGTCCACCTGCACGAACAGGCCGCCCACCTCGTCGGCGGCGACCTTGCCCGACTCGGCGTCGACGTCCGCGACGACCACCCGCGCGCCCTCGGCCGCCAGCCGGCGCGCCGAGGCCAGGCCGATGCCGCTGCCGCCGCCGGTCACGACCGCCACCCGGCCTTCCAGTCGCTGTGCCATGTCTCTCCCAATCGGATGGATCGCGTGCGGATCAGTGGGCGATGAAGACGTTCTTGGTCTCGGTGAACGACGCGAGCGCGTCCGGACCGAGTTCGCGGCCCAGCCCGGACTGCTTGAACCCGCCGAACGGCGTCCAGTAGCGCACCGAGGAGTGCGAGTTCACCGACAGGTTCCCGGCTTCCACGGCCCGTGACACGCGCAGCGCGCGCCCCACGTCCCGGGTCCAGATCGAGCCGGACAGCCCGTACTCGCTGTCGTTGGCCAGCCGCACCGCCTCGTCCTCGTCGGCGAAGGGCAGGACGGCCACGACGGGGCCGAAGATCTCGTCCACGGCGGCCGGGTCGCCGGGCGACACGGGCGCGAGAACCGTTGGCGGGAACCAGAACCCCGGCCCTTCCGGGGCGGAGCCGCGGAACGCGACGGGCGCGTCGTCGGGCACGTAGGAGGCCACCTTGGCGCGGTGCGCGGCGGAGATCAGCGGCCCCATCTCGGTGGCCTCGTCGCCCGGCGCGCCGACCACGACGCCCTTGACCGCCGGTTCCAGCAACTCCATGAACCGGTCGTAGACCGAGGACTGCACCAGGATCCGGGACCGCGCGCAGCAGTCCTGCCCGGCGTTGTCGAACACCCCGTACGGCGCGGTGGCGGCGGCCTGCTCCAGGTCGGCGTCGGCGAACACCACGTTGGCCGACTTGCCGCCCAGTTCCAGGGTGACCCGCTTGACCTGGTCCGCGCAGCCCGCCATGACCTGCTTGCCGACCCGCGAGGACCCGGTGAACACCACCTTGCGCACCGCCGGGTGGGTCACGAACCGTTGCCCCACCACGGGTCCCGCGCCGGGCAGCACCTGGAACACGTCTGGCGGGAGGCCCGCCTCGCGGGCGAGTTCGGCCAGCCGCAACGCGGTCAGCGGCGTGAGTTCGGCGGGCTTGAGCACCACCGTGTTGCCGGCCGCCAGCGCGGGCGCGAACCCCCAGACCGCGATCGGCATCGGGAAGTTCCACGGCACGATCACGCCCACCACGCCCAGCGGCTCCTGGAACGTGACGTCCAGCCCGCCCGCGACCGGGATCTGCCGGCCGAACAGCCGTTCCGGCGCGGCCGAGTAGTAGTGCAGGACGTCGCGGACGTTGCCCGCCTCCCAGCGCGCGTTGCCGATGGTGTGGCCGGCGTTGCGCACCTCCAGCCGGGCCAGCTCCTCCAGCGCGCCGTCGACGGCGTCGGCGAACCGGCGCAGCAGCCGGGCCCGGTCGCCGGGCGCGACGGCCCGCCACGCCGGGAACGCCGCGTGGGCGCGGGCGATCGCGGCGTCGGTCTCCCGCTCCGAGGCCAACCCGACCGGGCGGATCAACTCCTCGGTGGCCGGGTCGATCACGTCGAACGTGGTCACCGGGCGTTCTCCCTCCTCGTGGCGTCGACCAGCGCGGCGAACAGGCGGTCGTCCTCGCTGTCGGCTTCCGGGTGCGACTGCACGCCGAGCACGAACCGCGCGCCCGGCAGTTCCACGGCCTCGACCGTGCCGTCCGGCGCGCTCGCGACGACCGCGAGGCCGTCGCCGAGCACGTCGAGCGCCTGGTGGTGGTGGCAGTGCACGGTGGTGGCCGGGCCGACGATCCGGGCCAGCCTGGTGCCGGGCGCGACCGCGATGCCGGTGTGCTGGAACACCGCGGGCGCCGGGTTGTGGCCCTCGACGTGCTGGTGCAGCGTGCCGCCCAGGGCGATGTTGAGCACCTGCATCCCCCGGCACACGCCGAGCACCGGCAGGTCGAGCTTGAGCGCGGCGCGGGCCAGCGCCAGTTCGGCGGTGTCGCGGTCGGACCGGGGCGGCCCGGTGCGCGGGTCGCGCCCCCGGCCGTAGCGCGCCGGGTCGACGTCCGCGCCGCCGGAGAGCACCAGGCCGTCCAGGAAGCCGATCGAGTCGGTGTCCCAGGTGCCGACCGGCGGCAGCAGCACCGGGTTGCCGCCGGCGCGCACCACCGAGTCGAGGTAGTCGCGGTGCAGCACCGCGGCCTCCACGTCCCACACGCCGAACCGCGCGCGTTCCAGGTAGGTGCTGACGCCGATCAGCGGCCTAGAGCCGTTCGAAACCACGGATTCGCTCCCAGTCGGTCACCGTCGAGTCGTACGCGGCCAGCTCCACCCGGGCCGCGTTGAGGTAGTGGTCCACCACGTCCCGGCCGAACGCGTCCCGCGCGATCGCGCTGCCCGCCAACAGGTTCGCGGCGTCGCGCAGGGTCGTCGGCACGGTCTCGCGGCCGGAGGCGTAGGCGTTGCCGACGAACTCGTCCTCCAGGGTCAGGCCGTTGTCCACGCCGTGCAGCCCGGCCGCGACCAGCGCGGCGACCGCCAGGTACGGGTTGACGTCGCCGCCGGGCACCCGGTTCTCGAAGCGCAGCGACGGGCCGTGCCCGACCACGCGCAGCGCGCAGGTCCGGTTGTCCCGGCCCCAGGCGACCGCGGTCGGCGCGAAGCTGCCTTCGACGAACCGCTTGTAGGAGTTGACGTTCGGCGCGAGGAAGTAGGTGAGTTCGCGCAGCGCGGCGAGCTGGCCGGCGAGGAAGGACTCCATCAGCGCGGACATCCCGCGCCCCTCGGCGAACACCGGTTCGCCGTCGGCGGAGCGCAGGCTCAGGTGGATGTGGCACGAGTTGCCCTCGCGCTCGTTGTACTTCGCCATGAACGTCAGCGACCGGCCCTGCTGGGCGGCGATCTCCTTGGCCCCGGTCTTGTAGATGCTGTGGTTGTCGCAGGTGGCCAGCGCCTCGGTGAAGCGGAACGCGATCTCGTGCTGGCCGGGGTTGCACTCGCCCTTGGCGGACTCGACCTCCAGGCCCGCGCCGGTCATGTGGTTGCGGATGGCGCGCAGCAGCGGCTCGATCCGGGCGGTGCCCAGCAGCGAGTAGTCGACGTTGTACTGGTTGGCGGGGGTGAGGTCGCGGTAGCCCCGGTTCCAGGCGTCCTCGTAGGTGTTGTCGAAGACGATGAACTCCAGTTCGGTGCCGACGTACGCGCGCAGGCCGCGCTCGGCGAGCCGGTCGAGCTGGCGGCGCAGGATCTGCCGGGGCGAGGCGGGCACCGGCGTGCCGTCCTCCCACTCGATGTCGCACATGACCAGGGCGGTGCCCTCGTGCCACGGCACGCGGCGCAGCGTGGCCAGGTCCGGCTTCATCACGAAGTCGCCGTAGCCGGTGTCCCAGGAGGACATGGCGTACCCGCCGACGGGGTTCATCTCGGTGTCGACCGCGAGCAGGTAGTTGCACCCCTCGGCGGCGTGCGGCAGCACCTCGTCGAGGAAGTGCCGGGCGGCGCAGCGCTTGCCCTGCAACCGGCCCTGCATGTCCACGATCGCGATCAGCACGGTGTCGATCTCCCCGCTGTCCACCAGCTCGCGCAACTCCTCGACGGTCAGCATCCGCAGTGCCTCCAAAGGTATGACAGCGAGCCATTGAACGAGGCCATCCTGACACCATCGGGTGACGAACGCCACCCGCTCGGACGCCCTTGATCGCCTCGCTACGCTCGATCCGACGGGGTGTGCGCGGAGGGGGGACCCGGTGTCGACCAACTCCTGGGAGCGGCTCCGGCCCAAGCTCGCGCCCAACCCCGCCGGCCACCGCGCCGGCTCGCTGTTCGTGCGCGCGATGCTGCTCATGACGGCCGGCGCGGCCCTGCTGTTCCTCGGCCTGACCAAGCTGCTCCACCTGAGCGAGTCGCCGTTCACGCTCGTCGCGCTCGGCCGGCCGGGCACCTGGGTGGTGATCGCCTGCCTGGCGGGGCTGCGGGTGGTGTGGAACATCCTGCGGGACGGCAACAACATGTTCGTGGTCAACGGTTTCCTCGGCTGGACCGCGATGGCCCTGGGCGCGTTCGGGCTCGGTTACGCGCTCTACCTTCTCGCGACCACGCTGCCCGCGCTCGCCCACGACGGCGGCGTGCTGGACGGGCGGCCCGACTGGTCGGACGCGCTGCCCGCGCTCGGCGTGCTGCTGGGCCTGTGGATGTTCGTGCGGGCCAACGGGTTGTTCGCGCGTTCCCGCCGCTACCTCGCGCCGACCGTGCGCACGCCCGACGACCTCGAAGGGCTGGCCTACAGCCTGTACCTGCGGACGTTCGGCGACGACGAGCGGCTGGCGGGCGCGCAGGCGTTCGGCGCGGTGAAGCGGGGGCTGCGCGGCGTGGCGATCACCGAGGACTCGCAGGAGTCGCTGCTGGTCGACGCGCTGTCGACGGAGGACCCGATGGTCGCCGTCGGACGGCCGGGCGAGCCCGTGCCGCACGTCGGGGCGCTGCGGATGTACCTGCCCGACGAGTGGCAGCCGCCGGTGCGGGAGCTGATCCGAGGCGCGCGGCACGTCGTGCTGGTGCTCGGCTGGGGCGAGGGCACGCTGTGGGAGCTGGGCGAGTCGGCGCGGCTGCTCCGCCCCGAGCGGCTGATCCTGGTGGTGGCCATGGACCGGGCCGAGTACGAGCGGTTCCGCGGCCGCGCGTCCGCCGCGCTGGCCGAGCACGCCCGGCGCAACCCCCGGGAGAACGGCGAGCAGTGGACGCCGCCCCGGCTGCCGGACTGGACCGGCCCCGGCGAACTCCGCTCGCCGGTGCGGGCGCTGGTCCACTTCGCACTGGACTGGACCGCGACGTTCACCCCGGTGCGCCGCTACTCCCCGGTGCACAACTCGCTGCGGATCGCGGTCATGGTCGCCGCGCACGCCGCGTTCCGCCGGCTCGGGCACCCGCCGCGCGGGGTGTTCCGCGCGCTGCCGGTTGACACCATCACGTGACGCGGGCCACTCTCGACCACCTTCCAAAGGAGCGTCGCTGACCCATTGGAGCCACGGATGGCCAAGCACGTCGAGTACGAGAAGGTCGGCCGCGAGTACCTGGAGCACCGACAGCTGAAGCGGGGCGCGGCGGGCTGGGTGCTGCTGGCCGGGCTGGGTGTCTCCTACGTGATCTCCGGCGACTTCGCCGGGTGGAACTTCGGCATCGCCCAGGGCGGCTGGGGCGGCCTGCTGATCGCGACCGTCCTGATGGCCACCATGTACACCTGCATGGTGTTCGGGCTCGCCGAACTGGCCGCCGCGCTGCCGGTCGCGGGCGCGGGCTACGGCTTCGCGCGGCGCGCGCTCGGGCCGCTGGGCGGGTTCGCCACCGGGATCGCGATCCTCATCGAGTACGCCATCGCGCCCGCCGCCATCGCGGTGTTCATCGGCGGGTACGTGGAGACGCTCGGGCTGTTCGGGCTGACCAGCTCGTGGCCGGTCTACCTGGTGTGCTTCCTGGTCTTCGTCGGCGTGCACCTGTACGGCGTGGGCGAGGCGCTGCGGCTGATGTTCGTGATCACCGGCGTCGCGGTGGCGGCGCTGCTGGCGTTCGTGGTCGGCATGATCCCGAAGTTCGACCCGGACAAGCTGTTCGACCTCGCCGGGAACGACGGGTTCCTGCCGTTCGGGATCACCGGGGCGCTGGGCGCGCTGGTGTACGGGATCTGGTTCTTCCTCGCCGTGGAAGGGGTTCCGCTGGCCGCCGAGGAGGCCCGCGACCCGAAGCGGGACATGCCGCGCGGCATCATCGGCGCGATGGTGGCCCTGCTGCTGTTCGCGGGCTCGATCCTGGTGTTCGCGCCCGGCGGCGCGGGCTCCGAGGTGCTGAAGGGCTCCGACAACCCGCTGCCGGACGCGGTGCGCGCGGCCTACGGCGGTGACACCCCGCTGGCGCAGATCGTGAACTACGTCGGCCTGGCCGGGCTGGTGGCCAGCTTCTTCTCGATCATCTTCGCCTACTCGCGGCAGCTGTTCGCGCTGTCCCGCGCCGGGTACCTGCCGCGTTGGCTGTCCCGCACGGGCAAGCGGAAGACGCCGTACCTGGCGCTGATCGTGCCGGGCGGGATCGGGTTCGCGCTGGCGTCGATCACCCGCGACGGCGCGCTGCTGATCGACATCGCGGTGTTCGGCGCGGCGCTGTCGTACGTGCTGATGATGGTGGCGCACATCGTGCTGCGGATCCGCGAACCGGAGCTGGAGCGGCCGTACCGCACGCCCGGCGGCGCGGTGACCACGGGCGTCGCGCTGGTGCTCGCGCTGGCGGCGGTCGTCGCGACGTTCTTCGTGGACGAGCTGGCCGCCGGGATCACCGCGGGCACCGTGGTGGTGGCGCTGGCGTACTTCTGGTTCTACAGCAGGCACCACCTGGTGGCCTCCGCGCCCGAGGAGGAGTTCGCCGCGATCGCCCAGGCGGAGCGCGAGCTGGGCTGACACCTCCCGCGCGTCCGCCGGCCCCGCCCCTGCCGACCGCGTCCCCCGGGGTGTGACCCGGCGCGCACCCGGCGTGGAATCCACTGGTCGAGGTTGTGCCGGCGGGTGGCCGCCCTGGCAGGATCGGGGCGTGAGTGACATTCAACGTGTTGGAGTGGTGGGGTCCGGGCTGATGGGCTCCGGCATCGCCGAGGTCTGCGCACGGGCGGGCCTGGACGTGCTGGTGTCCGAGGTGAACCTGGACGCCGCCGAGGCCGCGCGGGGGCGGATCGCCTCTTCGTTGGGCAAGGGTGTGCGCAGCGGCAAGCTGACCGCCGAGGACCGCGACGCCGCGCTGGAGCGGGTCCGGTTCACCACCGACCTCGCCGACTTCGCCGACCGGAACCTGGTCGTCGAGGCGGTCGCGGAGAACGAGCAGGTCAAGACGGACGTCTTCACCACCCTGGACAAGGTCGTGGAGGACCCGAAGGCGATCTTCGCCTCGAACACGTCCTCCATCCCGATCATGAAGCTGGGCATGGCGACCGGCCGGCCGGAGCAGGTGATCGGGGTGCACTTCTTCAACCCCGTGCCGGTGCTCAAGCTGGTCGAGCTGGTGCCCTCGCTGCTGACCGGCGAGCAGACCCAGGTCCGGGCCGAGGGGTTCGTCACCGAGGTGCTGGGCAAGCAGGTCATCCGGTCCCAGGACCGGGCCGGGTTCGTGGTGAACGCCCTGCTCATCCCCTACCTGCTGTCCTCGATCCGGATGCTGGAGTCGGGTTTCGCCAGCGCCGAGGACATCGACAACGGCATGGTGCTGGGCTGCGCGCACCCGATGGGGCCGCTGCGCCTGGCCGACCTGATCGGCCTGGACACCACCAAGGCGATCGCCGAGTCGATGTACGAGGAGTTCAAGGAGCCGCTGTACTCGCCGCCGCCGCTGCTGCTGCGCATGGTCGACGCGGGTCTGCTGGGCAAGAAGAGCGGTCGCGGGTTCCACAACTACGCGGCCTGACCGGTGTGACGGGTCTCCGCGACCGCGGAGACCCGTGACCCCTCAGGCGTGCACGCCGTCGACCGGGGTGTCGTAGACCGCGAACCGGAAGTACACCCCCAGGTCCGGACGGCCGGTGGCGGTGCGGAAGCTGAGCAGCTCCTGCATCCCGACCATGGACTCCAGCGGGCGTGGGGCGAGCGCCGCCACCACGGCCCGGTACTGGCGGTGGTCCGCGCCGAAGCGGCGCAGCACGGACGCGACCCGTTCGGTGGCGTCCGCTTCGGACTCGACCTCGCTGGGCAGTCGCAGGTAGACGTTGGCCTCCTCCGGGCCGGGCGCGCCGGCGCGGAACGCCAGGCACGTCATGGGCTCGTTGTCCGGCAACGCGGGCGAGCCGTAGACGTCCCGGTAGGCCGGTCCGGCGAGCACCGGGTCGTGGGTGCGGGCCAGCGAGGCCACCCGGTCCAGGTCGACCCGCCCGGTGTGCCGGAAGTAGACCTTGACCCGCGCGTCCGGGGCGTCGGCCAGGTCCAGCGCCACGAACTCCAGCTCGTGCCCCTCGGCGGCGAGTTCGGCGTACCGCGCGGCGACCCCGGTCCACGCCGGACCGAGGCCGAGCCGGCACATCGCCGCCGCCATCACCTCCGGCACCGCGCCCCGGCCGTGCGCCTGGGGGTTGAGGTAGACCTTGTAGCGCGGCGGCCCGCCGGGGCGGTAGGCCAGCGAGTGCCACACGGTCGGCCGGAACGGTCGCGGGTCGTCGGTCACGAACAGCTCCTCGACCGCGAGGTAGCGGGCCAGCGACACGCCCGGCCGGTCCGCGAGCGACCGGGTCAGCGCCCGCCCGGCGTCCTGCGCGGCACGCGCCGAGGGCACCGGACCGAGTGATTCGAACAGCACCCGGATTTCCGGCACGCCGGCCCGCCAGCTCACCGAGAACTCCAGCGGGAAACCGTCCCGGGAAACGAACGACGGATATTCGCAGACGACGCCGACGGGTTGGTCGGCCCAATCCCCGAGCAATGCGCCGAGAGCGGCCCCGGAGGCGTTCCGGTGGCGGTCGGAGAATCCCAGTGCGGTGCCGATGGCGAGCCATTTGGCAAATGCGAAATCCCGGTAGGTCGAAAGCGTTGCGTCGAACAGGCCCTCACGACGTGAGGCCCGAGCCACAGCGGTGGAACTGGACACTAGGCACCTCCGGGCGCAAGGCTTACCCGGTGAACAGGACGCACGCAATGGAGGATCGGGCGGTTGGCCGAGATCACACCCCCGGACGGCCGGGCACGCTGCGTGACGGAATTGCGCCGAAAGGGTGGCGGCACTTGTGGCTGAATTTCCGGCTAGTCAATACGCCGAACGTCCTATTCATGATCACACGTGCGTGATCGGCGCCGGCGTGTCGGGACTCGCGGTCGCCGGAACGCTCCGCGCCCGGGACTTGCCGGTGACCGTGCTGGAACGTTCCAACGGCATCGGCGGACTGTGGCGCTACCCGGATCCCGCTGAGCCCGGCCCGGCCTACCCGTCGCTGCACCTCAACACCTCGGCCAAGATCACCGGCTACTCCGACTTCCCCATGCCCGATCACTACCCGCGCTACCCGCGGCATGATCAAGTAGCCTCCTACCTGCAACGTTACGCAGATCACAAGGGCGTGACGGAGCACGTGCAGCTCGGCGTGGAGGTCGAGTCGCTGGTCCGTGAGGGTGACCACACCTGGCTCGTGACGACCCGTGACCGCAACGGGGTGCACCGCCGCCGCAGGTTCGGGCACGTAGTCGTCGCGACCGGCCACCACTGGTCCCCGCGGCTGCCCGCCATCCCGGGGGATGAGACGTTCCCCGGTCGCCGGCTGCATTCGTTCGACTACTCCGGACCGGCCGAGCACGCGGGCAGACGGGTGGTCGTGATCGGCTTCGGGAACTCCGCCGCGGATATCGCGGTGGAATTGTCGCGAGTTGCCGCGAAAACCACCGTGGTGCAACGCCGGGGCGTTCACGTGGTACCCAAGACAATGCTCGGGATACCCATCGACGAAATCGCTTCGGCACCCTGGTGGGCGCGCCTGGCCTTTCCCGAACAACGTCGGCTCATCGAAACCCTGCTGCGCCTCATGCGCGGCCGGCTGACCGACTACGGGCTGGCCGAGCCGGACCACCGGGTGTTCGGCGGGGCGCTCACCATATCCGACGAACTGCTCAGCCGGATAAACCACGGCAGCCTCGTTGTCAAGCCTGCGGTGAGCCGCATCGTGAACTCTGCGGTACATTTCGTGGACGGCACGGCGACCGAGGCGGACGTCCTGGTGTACGGCACCGGGTATCGGATCGAATTCCCGTTCCTGCCATTCGAATGGGTGTTCGAACCGGCCGGGCGGACGGCACTCTTCCAGCGGGTGGTGTCGCTGGCCCGGCCCGACCTCTACTTCGCCGGGCTGATCCGGCCGTTCGGCGCGATCACCCGGCTGGTGCAGGAGCAGGCGGAGTGGATCGCCGACCTGGTCGAGGGCGTCGCGGAACTGCCGTCGCCGGCCGCCATGCGCCGGGAGGTCGGCGCGCACCTCAGGGCCGCCGAAGCGCGCTACGGCACGTCGACGGCGGATTCCATCCAGGTGGACTTCGGCGCGTACCTGGCGGCGCTGCGCAAACAGCGCCGCACGTCGGTGCTCACCACGCGCCGGGGGTGATCACGTAGGCGATCACACCTCGGCACGTGGTCAGGCCATCGCGTCCAGGCGGTCCATGGTGTGCTGGATCAGGCTCACCAGGACCGCCTTGGACGACTCGCGGTCCCGCGCGTCGCACAGCACCAGCGGGATCGCTTCGTCCACGTCCAGCGCGCGGCGCACCTCGGCGGCCTCGTAGGCGTGCGCGCCCTCGAAGCAGTTGACCGCGATCACGAACGGGATGCCCCGCCGCTCGAAGAAGTCGATGGACGGGAAGCTGGAGTCCAACCGGCGGGTGTCCACCAGGATCACCGCGCCGATCGCGCCGTAGGCCAGTTCGTCCCACATGAACCAGAAGCGGTTCTGGCCGGGCGTGCCGAACAGGTACAGCACCACCTCGGGGTTGATCGTGATGCGCCCGAAGTCGAGGGCGACCGTGGTGGTCTCCTTCTGCTCCAGGCCCAGCACGTCGTCCACGCCGACGCCCGCCTCGGTCAGCAACTCCTCGGTGTGCAGCGGCGGGATCTCGCTGACCGAGTTGACCATCGTCGTCTTGCCGGTGCCGAAGCCGCCGGCGATGACGATCTTGACTGGGGTGGGGACCAGCAGTTCCCCACCCGGTCGCTCAGATTCCACGGACACCATCCAGCACTGCCTGCAACAGGTTCCGGTCCGGCACTTGCGGGACACGGGAAGGGTCTCGGATGACGACGTCACCGCGCTGGATGAGGTCGCTCAGCAACACCTTGACGACCACGAGTGGCACGTCCAGGTACGCCGCGACCTCCGCCACCGACAGCGGCCGCCGGCACAGCTCCATGATCTCAAGGTGCTCCACCGACAGCGCGTCCGGGTCGGCCGGCGACGGCATCGCGCGCACCTGGGTCACCAGGTGCAGCTCCGGCCGCAGCGGACGGGTCCGGCCGCGCACCATCGCGTACGGGCGGACCAGGGGGCCCGCCGCCTCGTCGTACCACCAGTCCTCGCGGCCGGCCATCACGACGACCTGCGCGCCGTGGGCAAGGCGGACGACGTCCCGCGCGGCGCCGAGGACAGGTAGGTGCCGACCCGCTTCACGAGCATGTTCATCTCGTAGGCGATCATCCCCATGTCGGAGTCCTCTTCGCCCAGGACGGCCAGGCACGCGCCGTGTCCCGCCGCGGTGACGAAGAGGTAGGCGTGCTCCATCTCGACGATGGTCTGGCGCACCGCGCCGCCGCCGAAGTGCCGCCCGGTGCCCCGGGCCAGGCTCTGGAACGCCGACGCCATGGCCGACAGGTGGTCGGAGTCGTCCTTGGACAGTCCGGGTGAGCGGCCCAGCAGCAGACCGTCCGCGGACAGCACCACCGCGTGCCGAGCACCCACCACACGGCCGACCAGGTCCTCCAACAACCAGTTGAGTTCGTTGTGCTGGCTGGTCATGTCGTTCATCGCCGTTGCCTTTCCGGTTTCCAGTCGTCCGGCACTGCTGCTCTGGTCAGGGTTCAAGCGCGTCATCGGAGCGGCGGGCGTCCTTCGTGCCCCGCTGGAACGCCGACAGGCCCTCTCTGACCCGTTCGGCGGACTGCTCGACGTCGACCTCGGCGAGCGGTTCGGGCGTGGGGTGGAAATCGTTGCGCACCAACTGCGGCGCGAGGTTCTGCTGCCTGCGGCGGCGGGGCAGCTCCGGCCGGTCGGCGGCACCGGCCCCCGGTTCGTCCGCCGGCCAGTCCGTGGTCCGCTTGCGCTGCGGCAGTTGCAGGTCGCCGCTGTGCTGCGGGAGGTCCGCCTCGTCGTCCGGTCTGGTCGCCGGGCGGATCGACGGCCGGTCGGCGGGCCGGACTTCCAGCCGGTCGGCCGGCCGGTCGTTCAGTCGGTCGTCCGCTGGAAGGGGATGCTGGTTGGCCGCGGCCTCGGCCTGTGCCCAGAAGCCTTCCAGCTCTCGGGAAGTGTCGGGAAACCTGGCGTCTCGCACTGAGTCGTCGCCCTGCTCCGGGATCACGTGGTCGTCTGGGAAGGTGCGGCGCGGCAGCTCGCGGGTCTCGGCCGGCTCGACGGCGGAGTTGGGCCCCGCCACGATCGCCGACGGGATGAGCACCAGGGCGAGCGTGCCGCCGTAGGGCGAGTCCCGCAGCTCGACGTGGATGCCCCGGCGGACGGCCAGCCGGGCGACCACGAACAGGCCCAGCCGGGACTCGCCGCGCAGCCGCATGGCGTCGAACTCGGGCGGGTCGGCGAGCATCGCGTTGTGCTGCTCGCGGTCCTCGGGGTTGATGCCCAGCCCGTGGTCCTCGATCTCCACCACGATGCCCTGCGGCACCTCGCTGGCGTGCACCTGGACCTGCGAGCGGGGCGAGGAGAACGCGGTCGCGTTGTCCACCAGCTCGGCCACCAGGTGGATGGTGTCCGCGACCGCCGCGCCCACCAGCGCGGTCTCCGGCACCGGGTTCACCTTCACCCGGACGTACTGCTCGGTCTCGGCCACGGCGGCGCGCAGCACGTCCAGCAGCCGCACCGGCTTGCGCCACTGCCGCCCCGGCTGCTCGCCCGCGAGGATGATCAGGTTCTCCGCGTTGCGGCGGGCCCGGGTCGCCAGGTGGTCGAGCTGGAACAGCGCGTCGAGCTGCTCCGGGTTCTCCTCCTCGCGCTCCAGCTTGTCCAGGATCTTGAGCTGCCGGTGCACCAGTCCCTGGTTGCGGTGCGCGATGTCGAGGAAGACCCGGTTCACGCCCTCGCGGGCCTGGCTCTCCTTCACCGCGGCGGCGACGGCGGTGTACTGGGCGGCGTTGAACGCGTCGGCCACCTGGCCGATCTCGTCGCTGCCGTAGTCCAGCGGCGGCACCTCGACCTCGACGTCGACGTGCTTGCCCTCGCGCAGCCGGTCCACGATGTCGGGCAGCCGCTCGTGCGCCAGGTTCAGCGAGTCCTTCTTCAGCGCCGCCAGGCGGGTGATCAGCGCGCGGTTGACCAGGCGGTTGGAGATGCGGACCGCGAACACGATGCCGCCGAGCACCACGACCAGCGCGATGAGCGCGCCGATCAGGACCGTGACGAACCGGTTGTTGCCGCGTTCCAGGCCGACGTCGGCGGCGCTGGAGGCCTGCTTGGTCGCGAGGTCCACCAGGCGCTCGGAGACCGGCCCGGCGGCGGACTGCCACTCCTCCAGCGCGACGGACGCGTTGGGCGTGGCGATCAGCTCGTTCTCCAGGCCGGAGAGCCTGCGCCAGTTGTCGGACTCGGTCAGCGACCGGTAGTCGCGGCGGACCTGCTCGGCGGCGAACGGCGTCGTGGTGGCCAGCTGCGACCGGTAGGAGCCGACCAGGTTGACGAACTCCAGCAGGTCCTCGGGGCTGGGCCGGCCCGAGGTGAGCGCGCCGGAGGCGATGGACGAGGCCCGCGACATCCAGTCGGCGGCCCGGAACAGCTCGGTCGCGTTGAGCCCGCCCTGGGAGGCGACCGCGTCCGGGACGACCCGGGCCTGCGTGCCGAACAGCGCGGTGCCCGCGTCGACCACGCTGTTGTAGTACCGGTAGACGGCGTTCTTGTCGGTCTTGCCGGACTCGATGCCGGCGCGGCGCTGCGGCAGCTCGCCGAGCAGCGTGTTCAGCTCGGAGATCTTGACGTTGACCTCGTCCGGGGCGTTGCCGGAGACCTCGTCGAACGCGGCCTTCATGGTGCCGGTCGTCTCGTCCACCACGCGCTGCTGCTCGTGCAGGGAGCCCAGGTCCGGGTTCTTCTGGCTCAGCGCCGTCATCGCGAGCTGGCGTTCCCGCTGGATGGCGACGAACGCGTTGACCGCGGGGATGGAGGCGCTCTTGACGCTGACCGCGACGGCGCGGGTGTAGAAGCCGTCGAACACGGTGTAAGACGAGAACGCCAACCACATCACCAGCAGAACCACGCTCGGCACCACCACCACGCCGGTGAGCCGGGAGCGGATCGTCTTCTGGTTGGTCTCCGCCTTGTTCTTCTGCTTCACAGTGCTCCGCAGCCTCGTGAACTAGTCGCCTGGTCGGCGCAGCACTAGGAGCGCTGCCTCCTCTTCACCCGATCGGCCACGGAACGGTAACACTAGAAGATCATCATTACGAAGAGACAGCGATCACTTGCGCCACGCAACGCTGAGGCTACCCAGTCGAGTGATGCCCCGAACAGGGGGCTGATGTGAACTTTGCGCCCATCGGCCCCCTGCGTTTCACCTGTTGGGCGTGCCGATGACGTTATAAGTAGTCGTCGGGGTCGGCGGTGTGGTGAACCGGGCGTTGGGCAGGTACAGCCGATTGCCGAACGCGGCCACCGTGGTCGGCACGTCGAATCGCGGATCGGTGATCTTCGTCACGAGCTTTCCGCTGGTACCGGCCTTGTCGAGGGTGAATACCGAGACCGTGTTGAGCTGATTGCGCACGACGTAGAGGGTCCGTCCGCGAACCAGCAACCCGTCACCGGCGGTGAGCACTTCGCCGCCGAGGTCGACGATCTTGGTGACGCCGTCGACCACGCGGTGCAGTCGACCGGTGTTGCTCTGCACGACGAGCAGGGCTTTCCGGTCCGGCGTCTGGGCGATGCCGTTGGCGTTGAAACCGGGGGCGAGCACGAAATCGCCGGTCAGCGGCACCGGGGTGAACGTCTCGGGCAGCTTCCCGTGCCGACCGAAGGCGATCTTGTAGAGCAGCGCCTTGTTCGAGTCGGTGAAGTACGCGGCGTCGTCGGTGACCACCACGTCGTTGACGAAGGCACCGGTCTCGGCGAATTTGTAGGACTTGAGGATCGCTCCATTTCGCGCGTCGACGACCCGGGCGTCCCCGCCCGCCCCACCGGCCACGAACAGCCGGTCGTGATCGTCGATCTTCAACCCGACCGAAGGCGTGCCGGGTCCTTGGCTGAACACCTCCCCCTTGCCGGTCCTGAGGTCGACCCGGAACAGGTCGCCGTCCGCCAGGGAGCCGAGGTAGGCGGTGGGCGCGTCGCCGATGGCGATGCCCTCCGGCCGGAAGCCGTCGGGCAGGCGGAACTCGGTGGGGAACGGGTGTGCGCTCTCCGCCGTGGCGGGCACGGCGGTGACGAGCGAGAGCCCGACCACCGCGGCGACCAGCGCACCGGACATGCGAGCCATGACCAACTCCTTACGGTTGTCCGTTTCGCGAGTCTTCCGCGTCCGGCCCCTGCCGTGAAGCGTCCACAGTCAACCGACAGTTCCGCGTCGCATTTGGTGCGCCGGAACGAGACCGGTCGTCTCGGCCGACGGATTCGAGGGATCGTCGCAACACAGGTGGTCGGCCGGCTTTCGGGCTTGGAGTTCGGCGATGTGACTGTGGGGCAGGCGTGTCAGTGGTGGGATGCCTCCGCCGGACCCGATGGCCAGGATTGGCGCGTCTCCGGGTGGTCGGAAAGTCCTCACGCAGCGGTGCTGCGTTCTGTTCGGGACCGTTTTTCCGGTGCGGCGGTTTCGGGGCGGCGTGCAGACGGCAGTCCCCCACTGACCGAATAAGCGTTGTGGCCCGGTTTCCGGCCAATCGCGGATCGGTCACGGTCTGATACGACCGCCAAACTCTGCCCCATGAAACCCGATGACACGTCCACGACGACAAGTGCGGGCAGATGGCGGCGTTTCTCAAGTCGGGTGCCCCGATAGCGGAGAATCCGCCGACGAGCGCCCCGATGTCCGACAAAGCAGGTCGCACCACCACGATCAACTTCAGGTTCCCCGCCTCACTCGGAGCAAGGTGGACCTGCTGGTACGGAACGGCGCAGACCTCGGTCGGAGCGAGTTCCACGCGAGTTGCGGAGGGCCCGGCGAACCGCTTCCGGCCCGGGTCACCGGCGCTCAGGCAGGCGGCGCGTTTTTCCGCACAACCATCGCGGGAGCCCGCCCGAGAAGTCCGAGTCCTCCACGCGAACAATCACGTCCCCGACGGGACCGGCCCACCCCGGACGTCCGGGGTGGGCCGGTCCCGTCGGATCGCGGTCAGGCGTCTCGCGTCACCGTGGAATCGACCCGGTTGACGCTCCAGTAATCCGTCCCCAGACCCGGAGTCGCGACCACGACGGCGGCAGCCGCGGCGGCCGCCAGGACGAGAGCCCCAAGGGTTCGTGCGAGCACTGTTGAAAATCCTTCTCTCGTGATGAACCTGCTGTCCGGCCACCCGATCGGGGTGACACCGGAGCCGATCATTGCACGGTTGCCACCGCGATTACACGCGGGGCGGAATACCCCAGGTAGTCGGGCCACGTGCGACCAAGTCGAGGAATACACACTTTTGGCGGCTCGACAGCGTGCCACCCGTCACCTGGACAACTCCGTCCCCAGCGGACCGCACTCGGGTACGACCTCCGAATGCCGGAGCGTTCACCCGAGTGGCCGAAGTGATACAGCGGGTGGCATGCACGCCAACGACCCTGTCACACGTCTGAGTGAATCTCCGAATCGCGACCCACCCACCGTCCGTCCGCAATTCGGCGGAAACGGTGCCGCGAAATACGAATTGCCTACGCGTTCGTCACTCGAAGTCCGCACCGGGAGGAATTCGACGTTGGTCGAAGTCGGCCTGGTCCGCGCCCCTGGCGGTGGACGTCCGCCTCCGGTGCCCCGCCTGCCACGCCGCCGAGCGCGCGGTCGGCACGGTGCGGTCGGTGTCGAACGGGTCCAGGCGGGCGGCCAGGTTCGCAGCCCGGGGGTCGCCGGCGTCGGCGAAGATCTTCCACGCCTGCTCCCAGCCCTCCTGGGCCGCCGCGTGCGCCTTCGCCCGCCACCGCAGGTCGCCCAGCAGCGCCAGCGCCTCCGCCTTGCCCAACGAGTCGCCGACCCGGTCGTAGAGCCGGACGGCCTGCCGCGCGCTGTGCGTCGCGACCTCCACGTCCCCCCGGTCCCGCTTGATCAGCGCCAGCACGACGCACGCCCGCGCCCGCACGGCCTGGTCACCGCTGCGCCGGTGCAGCTCGACCGCCTGCCGCACGTACCGCTCGGCGGTGCGCAGCTCACCCTGGTCGCGGTACAGCTCGCCCAGCTCCCCCAGGGTGTCGGCCTGGCCCGGGACGTTGTTCAGCCGCACCCGCAACGCCAACGCCCGCTCGAAGTACTTCGCCGAGTCGACCCGGTTGCGCTGCGCCATCGCCACCACGCCGAGGCGGTGCCAGGTGGCCGCCTCCAGCTCGGCCAAGCCGGGCGCGCCCGCGATCCGCAGGACCTGCCGGTAGAGCTGCACGCCCCGGTCGACCCGGCCCTCCGCGACCTCGACCTGGGCCAGGTTGTGCAGCGACGCCGCCAGCCCCTGCCTGCTGTCGAGCTGCTGGGCGATGGCGTGCGCCAGGTGGAAGTACTTGCGCGCCTCGAAGAACTCCGACTGCTTGAGGAACATCAGGCCGAGGTCGTTGTAGGCCGCGCCCTCGCTGTCGAGGTCGCCCTCGACCTGGGCCGACCCGATCGCCAGCGCCAGCGCCGACCGCGCCTCGTCGTACGCGCCGCACAGCCGGAACAGGTCGCCGACGACGTGCGCCAGCCTGCTCACGTGGCCGTGCAGGCCGCGCCGGGCGGCGAGGTCCACGACCGCGCCGAGGTTCGCGCGCTCGGCGGAGATCCACTCCCGCGCCTCGCGGTCGTGGTCGAACTGGAGCGGGGTCACGCCGTCGACCGGCGTCGGCACCGGGACGCCCGGCCGGAACGGGAAGGCGACCGAGTCCGCCTCCTTCGCGGTGTGCAGGAAGAAGTCGACCAGGCGCAGTTCCGCGGCGTGGCGCTGCGCCGCGGGCTCGTCGGCGGCGGCGCACTCCTCGGCGTAGTTGCGCAGCAGGTCGTGGAACCGGTAGCGGCGCAGCGACCCCGGCTGTTCCAGCAGGTGCGCGGCGACCAGCAGCTCCAGGCAGTCCAGCGCCTCGGACCGGGACACGTGCAGGATCGCGGTGGCCGCGTCGATGCTGATGTCGGGTCCGGGGTGCAGGCCGAGCAGCCGGAACGTGCGGCGGTCGTCGTGCCGCAGGGCGCGGTAGGACCAGGAGAAGACCGTCTTGAGGCTGCTGTCGCCGCTGTCGCCGTGGTTGCCGAGGTCGAGCAGCCGCCCTTCCTCGCGCAACTGCTCGGTGAACTCCGCGAGCGGCGCGCCGGGGCTGGCCGCGATCCGGTGGGCCACGATGTCGATCGCGAGCGGCAGGCCGTGGCACAGCGCCACCAGGTCCCGCACGGCCGGCGCCTGGGCGGTGCCCCGGTCGCCGATCCGCGCGTGCAGCATGCGGGCCGCGTCCGCGGCGTCCATCGAGGACACCGGGAAGGCCCGGTGCCCCAGGCCGGGCAGGCGGTGGCGGCTGGTGAGCACCACGGTGCAGGACCTGAGCAACGGGAGCAGCGGCTCCACTTGGGACAGTCCGCGAACGTTGTCCAGCAGCACGAGCACCCGCCGGTCGGCGAGGCTGGACAGCAGCCGCCGGGCCCGCCGCTCGACCGTGGTCAGGTGGTCCACGTCGACGCCCAGCGCCTCCAGGAAGTTGTCCACGGCGGTGCCGGGGTCCAGGGCCGCGCCGGCCGAGAAGCCCTTGAGGTCGCAGTAGAGCACGCCGTCCGGGAACTGCTCGGCGACGCGGTGCGCCCAGTGCACGGCCAGCGCGGTCTTGCCGACCCCGGCCGCGCCGTCGAGCAGCACCGTGCCGGGCCTCGGGTCGCGCTTCGCGCAGCCGGTCACGACGTCGATCTTGGTCAGCAGCGCCTCGCGCCCGATGAAGTCCTCCACGTCGTGCGGCAACTGCCTGGGGGGCGTCCCGCCGCCGGCCCACCGGCGGGTCTCCGGGGTCGCCGGCCGCGCGAGGCCGTCGAAGAACTCCTTGAGCGTGGCCGCCGCCGCGTCCTCGAACTCGTCCTGGAGCCGACGGCGCATCGCGAAGTAGTAGGCGGTCATCTCGGTGCGCAGGTGCAGGCCGTGCATGGCTTCCAGCCGGCGCAGCACCAGCGGCAGGTGGGCGGCGTCCTCCGGCGGCAGGCCGTCCACCAGGGCCAGCACGGCGCGGAAGTCCCGCACCGCCAGCAGGCTCTCGCACAGCGCGTTCTGCAACGGGATCCACAGGTTCTCGTGGGCGTTGCGCCGCCACGCCTCGGCGGGCTCGCCGGGCAGGTCCGCGAGCGGCAGGTCCGACCAGTGCTCGACGGCCTCGCGCAGGAGCGCGACCGCCTGCTCGGGGTCGCGGGCGAGCCGGGCGCGGTCGAGCAGGTCGGTGGCCGCGAAGTAGTCGATCACGGCGCGGTCCGCGACGATCCGGTAGGCGCCCCGGCGCTGTTCGAGGGTCGCCTCCACCCGCATCGCCTTGAGTCCGTCCCGGATCCTCTTGGCGTAGTTGTAGAAGGTCTGCGCGAGGTTCTTGGGCAGCTTGTCGTCGGCGGTCCACATCCAGTCCACCAGGTTGGTCGTGGTGAACCAGTCGCCCGGTCTGGTGAGCAGCGCGCCGAGCATCGCCCGTGTTTTGGGCGCGGCCCAGTCCCGGCGCAGCCGCCGGTCTATTCGTATGCGGGTTTGTCCCAAGATCGCGAAAAGACAGGTCACCGCGCCACCCCTCGCCGAGGTACCACCAGTGTTGTGCTGCGGCCCGCACTCCGGGAGCGGCGCACGAATAACGTTATAGCCTCCGGCAGATCGCTGACAGGCGTTTGGCAGATCTCCCTCGGAATAAACTCCGCAAACTTGCGGAATCCATCGCCCGCACCGGCCCCGAACTGCCCTTACCGGCTATTGGCAGACCATTGACAGCATCCCGGCAGCCGCCCGCCCCAGGCTTTCCCCATCAACTCGAATCACGAATGGGGAGGTTCGTGTGACAGCTGTTGGCTGGACAAATGGGCCGATCGGACTACGGGCCGCGGCCCGGGTCACCAGAACCGATTGTCGAATGGTCCTCGCAGTCGTGCCGCACGTCGTGGCGGGCACCCGGCTCGCCGATCTGCTGCCGCTGGTGGAGGCCGACCACCGCATCCAGGTGCTGTTCACCGTGCAGGGCGCGGAGCACGGGACCGCCGAGTACGTGCACGGGCTCGGCGGGCACGTGATCCCGTGGGAGCAGGCGATCAGGCACCGGTTCGACCTGGTGCTGGCGGCCAGTTTCCGGGGCCTGGACCAGCTCGACGGCCCGGTGGCGGTGGTGCCGCACGGCGTGGGCGCGCTGAAGTCGAGGGCGCGCTCGCGCAAGGCGGGCGGGATTGTCGGGCACGGGCTGGGCCGGGAGCACCTGGTGCGCGACGGCCGGGTGGTGCCCTCGGCCGTCGTGCTGTCCCACCGCGACGAACTCGACGTGCTCGCCGAGTCCTGCCCGGAGGCGCTGCCGGCGGCCGTGGTGGGCGGGGACGTCTGCCTCGACCGGATGCTGGCGAGCGTGCCGTACCGGGAGCACTACCGGCGGGCGCTGGGCGTGCGGCCGGACCAGCGGCTGGTCGTGGTGAGTTCGACGTGGTCGCCGCACTCGGTGTTCGGCGCGCACCCCGACCTCTACCGGCGGCTGCTCGACACCGGCCACCCGGTGGTCGCCGTGCTGCACCCCAACATCTGGAGCGTGCACGGCGCGCGCCAGGTCCGGGCCTGGCTGCCGGACGGCGTGGTGGTGCTGCCGCCCGAGGACGGCTGGCGGGCCGCGATGGTGGCCGCCGACGTCGTGGTGGGCGATTTCGGCTCCACCACGCAGTACGCCGCCGCGCTCGGGCGGCGGCTGCTGCTGGTGCCGATCCCGGACGGCCTGCTGCGCGCGGGCAGTCCCGCCGACCTGGTGTACCGGGGCGCGCCGGTGCTCGACCCCGCTCGGCCGCGACTGGACGACGCGGTCGCGGTGCCCGGCCTGGTCGACGTGATCAGCTCGTGCCCCGGCACGTCCGGCGCGGCCACCCGGCGCGCGCTGTACCGGCTGCTGGACCTGCCCGAGCCCGCGCGGGCGACGCCCGTGTCACCGGTGGCGGTGCCCCGTGCGCGGGGGTGAGTGGCGTCGGGCGGCACCGGGCGTGTGGCGGGTGGTCGGCGGGCCGTGGGACGGGTTCCTGCTGGCGGACGGCCGGGTGGCGGCACGGCGGTGGGCGGCGGTGGCCGACGTGCTGGTCTACCCGGGCAGCCGGGCCCGGACCCGGTCGGGCACCGGCGCGCCGAGGCGGGTGTAGGCGTCGGCCGCCGCGCGGACCCGGTCCCGCGCGCCGGCCCGGTCGCCGCGCCGCTCGGCGAGGTCGGCCAGGTCCAGCAGGACGTCAGCGAGGTAGCCGGGCGACCCGCTCGCGGTCATGACGGGCAGCGCGGCTTCGAGCAGCCGCGCTGCCTCGTCCAGGCGTCCCAACGCGATCAACGGGCGGGCCAGCACGCCGCGCGCCCTGGCCAGTTCGACGGTCTGGCCGAGTTCGGCGAGCAGCGCCACCGCGGCGGCGAGTTCGGTCACGGCCTCGCCGTGCCGGCCCAGGTCGGTCAGCGCCCCGCCGATCCGCTTGTGCGCCATCGCGATGCCCCGACGCCGGTCCAGGGCGATCTCCACCTCCAGCGAGCTCCGGAAGTACGGCAGCGCCGCCGCCGGGTCGCCCTGCTCGCGCGCGATCCGGCCGAGTTGGCGCAACGCGGTGGAGACCGAGCCGGCGTCGTCCGCCGCCTCGCCCAGCCGCAGGGCGTGCACGGCCTGCCGGTGCGCGTCGGCCGGGCGCTCCCGGTCGAGGTACCGGATCGCCAGTTGCAGGCACAGCCGCGCCTGCGCCACCGGGTGGCCGACCAGCCGCGCGGACTCCGCGCCGACCTCGAAGGCGAGCACGCCGTCCGCGCTGTGCCGGCGGAAGGTGAAGTAGCCGGTGAGCGATTCCGCGAGCTGCCACGCCAGGTCGTGCAGGCCCTGGTCGGCCGCCTCGCGCAGCGCGGTCACCAGGTTGCCCCGCTCGGCCTCCAGCCAGTCCAGCGCGTCCGCGACGCGGTCGAACGCGGGCCGGGCCGCCGCGAAGCGCGGACCGACCCGGGGCCGGTCGGGCACCACCGCCAGGTCCGCGCCGACCGCCCGGTCCAGGTACCACTCCACGACCCGGCGCAACGCGGCGTCGCGCTCGTCGGCCGAGTGCCAGTCCGCCTGCCGGCGGGCGTGCAGGCGCAGCAGGTCGTGGAACCGGAACCGCTCGTCGCCGACCTCGGTCAGCAGGTTCTTCTCCACCAGCTCGTCCAGCACCGGCTCCACCTCGGGCGGGTCCTCGCCGGCCGCCGCGGCGGCGGCCCCGACCCCGAAGGACGCGCCGGGGTGCACCGAGCACAGCCGGTACACCCTGGCGTGCCGGGGCGGGAGGTCCACGTAGGACAGGTCGAACACCGCCTCGACCGAGACGCCGTCGTCCAAGGTCAGCGTGCCGAGCGTCTCCGCGCGCAACGAGCCGACCTCCTTCGACAGCGTCCGCCGGGGGTGGGTGGACAGCCGCGCCCCGACCACGGACAGCGCGATGGGCAGGCCGCCGCACAGCCGGGCGAGTTCGCGGGCGGCGTCCGGTTCCGAGGCGACCCGGTGGCCGACCGCGAGTTCCAGCAGTTCCAGGGACGACTCGACGTCCAGGGACTCGACCTCCACGAACCGCGCGCCGTCGACGGCCAGGCCGCCGAGCCGCCACCGGCTGGTGACCACGACCGCGCTGCGCGGCGAGGTCGGCAGCAGCGGGCGCACCTGGGCCGCCGAGACCGCGTTGTCCAGCAGCAGCGACACCTCGCGGTCGGCGGTGAGCGTGCGGAACAGCGCCTGCCGCCGGTGCAGGTCGGGCGGGACCTCCCCGGCCGGCACGGCGAGCGCGAGCAGGAACCACTCCAGCACCTCGTCCGGGGTCACCGGGCCGTCCGGCGCGTGCGCGCCGAGGTCGACGTAGAGCTGGCCGTCCGGGAAGCGCGACCGGGCACCGTGCAGCCAGCGCAGCGCCAGCGACGTCTTGCCCACCCCGCCGGGGCCGCTGACGACGGCCACCAGCGGGTCGTCGGCGTCCAGCCAGCCGTCGAGAGCGGCGAGTTCGCGGTCCCGGCTGGTGAACAGCCTCGGCGGCGGCGGGAGCTGGTAGGGGACGACGGGTTCGGTGCGGCCCGCGTGGAAGTGCACCTCCCCCACGTTGCCCGCCTGCACCACCGGTCCCCGGGCCGTGCCGGACACGACGTTGTCCCCGCCTCGCTTCACGCGCCCCTCCCCGTCCCACTCGGCGTGATTCGAGTGTCACAGAAGGAGACCCGAATCCAACCGCCGCGCGGGTACCGACCCGAACGAAGTCAGGGGGTGCGGCATGGTCACGAAAAGGTAACGGGCAGGTCGCGGACCGGGATCGGTACGTATGCCACGGTGTCCGCCGCCCACGGCGGTCGGGGTTCGAAGCTCACGCGCGTACCTACGACGAGGTGACACATCCATGACGCGAAACCAGGGGCGCCACCGGTTCTCCCGGCGCACCAAGCTCACGGCCGGGCTCGCCGGACTGGCGCTGGCAACCGGCCTGGCGGTCGCGATCTCCACCACCGGCGACCAGGGCACGGCCCAGGCGGACGGGGCCGACAAGGCGCTGTTCGTCGACATCACCAAGCAGGGCCGCAACGTCAAGGCGCCCAGGCCGGAGCGGGACGCGACGACCGGCACGTTCAGCGTGGACTGCGGTCGCAACGAGAACGGTCACTTCAACCCGGACAACTTCATCGCGCAGCCCGGCGTCCGCAACGGCGCGCAACACCTGCACGACTACGTCGGCAACGTGACCACCGACGCCGACTCGACCAACGAGAGCCTCCTCGACGGTGACACCACCTGCAAGAACGGCGACAAGTCCACCTACTTCTGGCCGGTGATCCGGATCGACACCGAGGACGAGGGCGGGCAGCCCGGACAGCCCGCGAACGCCCAGGTGGAGTGCCCGGACGTGAAGCGCAAGCTGCGCGAGGTCCCGCGCCAGGCCAGGGCCGAGGTCGACCGCAACCTCAAGGCGCTCAAGGACCAGGTCGCCGAGGCGAACGCCAAGCTCAAGTCGATCAACGTCGACGACCCGGACGCGGTCAACAACCAGGTGCTCAAACCGCTGCGGGACAAGCGTTCCGCCACCATCAACCGGATCGCCGACGCCATCGACCGGGTCGCGCAGCGGCCACGCGGGCTGCAACGGCTCGCCCCCTGCACGGTCAAGGACGGCGACGCCAAGGACGTGCGGGTGGCCGACGAGCAGAAGGAGGCCGAGCCGGACGCGCCGGAGAAGGGCGACGGCAAGAGTTCCAGCGACGAGAACGAGCTGCCCGGCAACGAGGGCGACATCCAGCGGCCCGAGACCGTGGACATCTCCTTCCGGGGCAGCCCGGTCGGCAAGGTCACCGCGATGCCGCAGTTCCTGCGCGTGCTCTACGGCGACGCCAAGGTCTCCACCAACGGCACCAAGAACGCCCGGAACTCCTGGACCTGCACCGGTTTCGAGGACAAGGTGCTGATGAACAAGTACCCGATCTGCCCGCAGGGCAGCAAGGTCAAGCGCGTCCACGACTTCGCCAGCTGCTGGGACGGCAAGAACACCGACAGCGCCAACCACCGCGACCACGTCGTCTACCCCGACCAGAACGGCCGCTGCCCCAAGGGTTTCCGGGCCGTGCCGCAGCTGCGGATCAGCCTGACCTACAACGTCGCGCGCGAGGTCCAGGTGAACGGGCAGTACGCGGTCGACGCGTTCCCGGAGGAGAAGCACAACCCGTTCTCCGACCACGACGACTTCGCGAACGTGATGTCCGACGAGATCATGCAGCGCGTGGTGGACTGCATCAACAGCGGCAGGAAGTGCCGGGAGTGACGGTGCTGCGGGCCCACCACCGGACCGGTGTCGACGAGATCCGGGCGACCGAGGACGTGCACCGGCTGCTCGACCTGCTCGCGGTGATCGGGGACGCGACCCTCGTGCACGCCGACCACCCGGACGGCCGGCTGTGGGTCGGGGTGCGCGGCGACCGGGGCGCGATGCTGTTCACCGACGTGCTCACCGGCTCGTGGGCCAGCCTCGGCGAAGGCCCGCGCCGGTGCCCCCGGTACGCCGGCGTGCGGCTGCCCACCCACTGCGAGGTCCCGCCCGCCGACCTGGCGGTGGCCATCGGCGAGTTCCGGCGGACCGGGCAGCGCCCGACGCTCGTGCCGTGGCAGCGCCGGCCCGCCGCCGGGCCCGTGCCCGACGGGCGCGTCCCCGTCGGGCACGGCGTGCGCGCGGTCCGCGTCCGCGCGGCGGTGCCGGGCGGTCTCGCGCGGGCGCGGTGACCCCGGTGGTCCCCCGGCCCCTCGGCGGGGTCAGGGGATCACCACACCGGCTTCCCGCAACGACTCCTCGACCCGCAGCCGCTCGATCTCGCGGTCGACGCCCTCCGGGACGACGTCCAGGCGGTGCGCCACCCCGACCGCCGCGCACGCCTGCGCCAGCAGGACGTCGTACGCCTGCCGCACCCCTGCGCGGCGGGCGTGCGGCGTGCCCGGCGCGAGGTGCGCCGGCGCGGCCCGCACCCGTCTCAGGTCGGCGGCCAGCCGTTCGATCGGAGGTCCTTGCGGCACAACCGGTTCGCGGCGCAGCAGGCCGACCACCCGGGGGATGCGCAGCGCAGCCCAGCAGAGCGCGGACGGCGCGAGCGCGACGGCCGCGAACAGCGCGAGGTCGACCAGCGGCACGGAGGCCACGGTCCCGGTATCACCCCGCCTGCAAGGCCAGGTACAGGTCGACGCGGGCGGTGAAGTCCGCCAGGTCGACGCCCAGCAGGTCCTCCACCCGGCCCATCCGGTAGCGCAGCGTGTTGACGTGCACGTGCAGCCGGGCGGCACCGGCGGTCCAGGAGCCGGAGCAGTCCAGGAACACCCGCAGCGTGCCGACCAGGTCGGTGCCGTGCTCGGCGTCGTAGTCCAGCACCGCCCCGAGCACGCGCCGCCGCAACGACCCGCGCAGCTCCTCCGGCACCCCGGCGAGCAGCAGCTGGTGCAGCGCGATCTCCTCCCCCGCCACCACGCGGGTGCGCCCGACCCGCCGCTCGCCCAGCCGGCGCGCGTGCGCGGCCTCCTCGGCCGCGCCGCGCAGGCCCGCCGCGACGACCGGGGACGAGATGCCCACCAGCACCCGCGTGCTGCCCAGGCCCGGTTCGACGGTCCGCAGCGCGGTCCGCACCGGTTCGGCCCAGCTCTCCGTCGAGGGCGCGACCGCGTACACCTCGCCGTCGACCACGCCGACCAGCGCGTGCGGCGCGACCGGGGCCAGCACCTCGGCGACCAGCGCGGCCAGCGCGTCGACCCGGCCGTCCGACGCGGACGCGACGAGCACCCGCAGCGCGGCGCCGGCGTCCCAGCCGACGGCGGCGGTCCGGGCGGTCAGGTCGCCGGACCCGCTGAGCACCTCGCGCAGCAGCGGTCCGGCCGCGCGGTTCTCGATCCGCCTGCCCTGCACCACCCGCGCCCGTTCGACGCCGACCAGGCTGGCCAGCTCGGCGGCGACCTCGTCGTGCGCCCGGTCGCCGTCGACGGCCAGGATCCACGTCGCCGGCCGGGACCCGCCGCGCTCGGCCACCGGCAGCAGGGTCGTGCGGCGGGCCACCTTGGGCAGCCGATCGGCCTGGAGGAACTCGCGGACCAGCGCGGCGGCGTCGGGCGGCTCGGGCCCGGCGACGACGTGGCCGGTGGTGGCCAGCACCCGGCAGGCCGCGCCCAGCTCGGCCGCGCCGGCGGCGAGGAGTTCGTCCAGCCCGCCGCCGTCGGCGATCACGGTCAGCAGCCGGCGGTGCCGGCCGAGCTGCGCGCCCGCGTCGCCGACTCGCTCGGCGGCCAGCTCCAGCACGACCCGCTCGGTGATGAGCGCGAACGACAGGTCGACCGGCACCTCCAGCAACGGGATCCGGTGCTCGCGGCACGCCCGCACCAGCGCGTCCGGCAGCTTGCCGACGACCGGCGCGCTGGCCGCCAGCCCGGCCGCGCCGCCCTCCGCGAGCGCCGCCGCGAACGTCTCGCAGTCGGCCGCGGTGCGGTACCAGAGCAGCCCCGACACGACCAGCTCACCGCCCGACAGGTACCGCGCCGGGTTGGGCAGCTCGGTGCCGTAGAGCCTGGTCACGGGCCGGTCCAGCCACTGCTCGCCGACGGCGAGGCGCAGCCGCAACTCGGGCATCCGCAACAGGCTGCGGACCAGCAGCACGCGTGCCTCCCCACGTCGTCCGGGCGATCAACCTTCGTCCGATCGTGTTTGTAGGAAAGCACAAATCCACTCGCCGTAGGAGCCTGGGATTCATGCGCCGCCGCCGTAGCCGAGCGGCCGACCCGATCTGTGTACTGGCTCACACACCGAGGGAGGACGAGTGACCATCAGCACCCACGTGCTCGACGCGGCCCGCGGCCGGCCCGCCACCGGGCTGCGGGTCCGCCTGGAACACGACGGCGCGACCGTCGCGGAGGGCGTCACCGGGCCGGACGGCCGGATCGCCGGTTGGCCGTCGGCCGCCGCCGGGGTCTACCGGCTGGTGTTCGACACCGGGGAGGTGGCCCCGTTCTTCCCGGAGGTGGTGCTGACCTTCCGGGTCGCCGAGCCCGGCGAGCACCACCACGTGCCGCTGCTGCTGTCCCCGTTCGCGTACTCCACCTACCGAGGTAGCTGATGGACTTCCTTCGACCCGACACCCTCGCCGAGGCGCTGGCGCTCAAGGCCGAGCGGCCGGCGGCCGTGCCGATCGCGGGCGGCACGGACGTGATGGTGGAGCTGAACTTCGACCACCGCCGCCCCGACGCGCTGCTGGACCTCACCCGGATCGGCGAGCTGCGCGAGTGGTCGGTGTCCGACGGCGTGGTGCGCGTCGGCTCCGGGGTGCCCTACGCCCGGCTCATCGCCGAACTCGGCGACCGCCTGCCGGGGCTGGCGATGGCCTCGCGCACGGTCGGCTCGCCGCAGATCCGCAACCGGGGCACGGTCGGCGGCAACCTCGGCGCGGCCTCCCCCGCCGGCGACACCCACCCGGTGCTGCTGACCTCCGACGCCGTGGTCGAGGCGGTGTCCGCGCGCGGCACGCGGATGATCCCGGCCACCGACTTCTACCTGGGCGTGAAGCGCAACGCGCTGGCCCCCGACGAGCTGATCGCGGCCGTCCACCTGCCCGAGACCGGTGCCCCGCAGCAGTTCTCCAAGGTGGGCACGCGCAACGCGATGGTGATCGCGGTGTGCTCCTTCGCGGTCGCCCTGCACCCCGGCGAGGGCCGGGTCCGGGCGGCCGTGGGCAGTGCCGCGCCGACCCCGCGCCGGGCCGCCGAGGCCGAGGAGTTCCTCTCCGGCGAGCTGACCTCGACCAACCAGTGGGAATCGCCGAAACCGCTGCTCGATTCGGTCAAGCAGCGGTTCGGGGAGCTGGCGGCGCGGGCCGCGAGCCCGATCGACGACGTGCGCGGGTCGGCCGCGTACCGCAAGCACGCCCTGGCCGTGCTGGCCCGCCGCACGCTGGGCTGGGCGTGGCAGGACTACACCGGGAAGGTCGCCTGAAGCCATGCGCGTGAACGTGACGGTCAACGGGGAGCAGCGCCGGGCGGACGACGTCTGGGAGGGCGAGAGCCTGCTGTTCGTGCTGCGCGAGCGGCTCGGCCTGCCCGGCTCCAAGAACGCCTGCGAGCAGGGCGAGTGCGGCTCCTGCACGGTCTACCTCGACGGCGTGCCGGTGTGCTCCTGCCTGGTCGCGGCCGGTCAGGCGCAGGACCGCGAGGTGCGCACGGTCGAGGGTCTCGCGCAGGGCGCGGAGCTGGACCCGGTGCAGGAGGCGTTCGTCGAGGCGGGCGCGGTGCAGTGCGGGTTCTGCACGCCCGGCCTGGTGGTCGCGGCGCACGACCTCGTCGAGCGGGTGCCGAGGCCCTCCGACCCGGAGATCCGGGAGGCGCTGGCCGGGAACCTGTGCCGCTGCACCGGTTACGAGAAGATCCTGGACGCGGTGCGGCTCGCCGCGCGGAAGGCGCAGCGGTGACCCCCACCGTGCTGGACGGCGTCGCGGTGTCCGCGATGGACTCCGCCGGCACCGAGTTCGCCTTCGGGCACGTGGTGTTCGAGCACGGCCGGATCACCGCCGTCGGCCCCGGCCAGGCCCCGCGCCCGACCGGTCCGCACACCTGGGTCGACGGCACCGGCTGCCTGGTCACCCCCGGCCTGGTGAACACCCACCACCACCTCTACCAGTGGGCCACCCGGGGCCTCGCCCAGGACGCGGGCCTGTTCGAGTGGCTGACCACGCTGTACCCGGTGTGGCGCGGCCTGGACGCGGAGACCACGCACGCCGCCGCGTCGGCGGGCCTGGCGCGCCTGGCCACCACCGGCTGCACGACCGCCGCCGACCACCACTACGTGTTCCCGCGCGTCGGCGGCGACCAGTTCGAGGCGCTGGTGGGCGCGGGCCGCCGGATCGGCCTGCGGCTGCACGCCGTGCGCGGCTCGATGGACCGGGGCCGCGCGCACGGCGGGCTGCCGCCGGACAACCTGGTCGAGGACACCGAAACCGCGCTGGTCTCCACCGAGAAGGCGATCGAGGAGCACCACGACCCCGCGCCGGACTCGGTGCTGCGGGTCGCCGTCGGGCCGTGCTCGCCGTTCTCGGTCAGCCCCGAACTCATGGCGGGCGCCGCGGAACTGGCCCGCCGCAAGGGAGTCCGGCTGCACACCCACCTCGCCGAGACGCTGGACGAGCAGGAGCGGTGCCAGGCCGAGTACGGCTGCTCGCCGACCGACTACGCCGAGCGCACCGGCTGGCTCGGCCCGGACGTCTGGCTCGCGCACACCGTGCACCTGGACCGGGACGCGGTGCGCAAGCTCGGCGCGACCGGCACCGGGTCGGCGCACTGCCCCACGTCCAACGGCCGGCTGGGTACCGGCACGGCCCCGGTCCGCGACCTGCTGGACGCGGGCGCGCCGGTCGGGCTGGGTGTGGACGGCGCGGCGTCCAACGAGTCCGGCGGCCTGGTCGAGGAGCTGCGCCAGGCGCTGCTGCAGGCCCGGCAGCGCGGCGGGCCGGGTGCGATGGACGTCCGGCGCGCGCTGTGGCTGGGCACCATGGGCGGCGCGCGCTGCCTGGGCCGGGAGGCCGAGATCGGCTCGGTCGAGCCGGGCAAGCTCGCCGACCTGGCCGTGTGGCGGCTCGACGGCGTGGCGCACGCCGGGATCGACGACCCGGTGGCCGCGCTCGTGCTCGGGCCGACGCCGGAGCTGAGGCTGCTGCTGGTCGGCGGCCGGACCGTGGTGGAGGACGGCGAGCTGCGCACCGCGGCGGACGCCGAGCTGGCCCGTGACCTGCGTGCCGCGAGCACCCGATTGAAGGAGGCGGCCCGATGAGCCTGACCCCGGCCGAACTCACGTCCTCGGTGTCCGGCGGCGTCGGCACCAGCCCGCAGCGCCCGGACGGCAACCTCAAGGTGCGCGGCGAGTACGCCTACGCCTCGGACCTGTGGCACGAGGACATGATCTGGGGCGCGACCCTGCGCAGCCCGCACCCGCACGCGCGGATCCTCTCCGTCGACCTGACCGAGGCGTTGCGGGTGCCCGGCGTGTACGCGGTGCTGACCCACCAGGACGTGCCGGGGCGCAACCTGTACGGGCTGGAGCACAAGGACCAGCCGGTGCTGGCCGTGGACGTCGTGCGCTACCAGGGGGAACCGGTCGCGCTGGTCGGCGCGGACCACCCGGAGACGGCGCTGCGCGCGATGAAGCGGATCAAGGTCGAGTACGAGGTGCTGGCACCGGTCGTGGACATGGAGACCGCGCTGGAGGACACCCCGCTGCACCCCGGCGGGAACCTGGTGCGGCACGTGCCGATCCGGCGCGGCGACACCTCCGCGCCGGCCGAGGTCGTGATCACCGGCCGGTACGAGGTCGGGATGCAGGACCAGGCGTTCCTCGGGCCCGAGTCGGGGTTGGCGGTGCCCGCCGAGGACGGCGGCGTCGACCTCTACATCGCCACCCAGTGGCTGCACGTGGACCAGGGGCAGGTGGCCTCCGCGCTGGGCATGCCGGTCGAGAAGGTGCGGCTGACGCTCTCCGGCGTCGGCGGCGCGTTCGGCGGGCGCGAAGACCTGTCGATGCAGGTGCACGCGTGCCTGCTGGCGCTGCACACCGGCAAGCCGACGAAGATGGTCTACAACCGGGAAGAGTCGTTCTACGGGCACGTGCACCGGCACCCGGCGGTGCTGTACTACGAGCACGGCGCGGACCGCACCGGGAAACTGGTGTACGTCAAGGCGAAGATCTACCTCGACGGCGGCGCGTACGCCTCCAGCACGCCCGCCGTCGTCGCGAACGCGGCCACGCTCGGCGTCGGCCCGTACGAGGTGCCCAACGTCTCGGTCGACGCCTGGGGCGTGTACACGAACAACCCGCCGTGCGGTGCGATGCGCGGTTTCGGGGCGGTACAAGCGGGTTTCGCCTACGAGTCCCAAATGGACAGACTGGCCGAGGAGCTGGGCATGGACCCGGTGGACGTGCGGGTCGTGAACGCGATGGCCGAGGGTTCGGTGCTGCCCACCGGGCAGGTGGTCGACTCCGCCGCGCCGGTCGCGCAGTTGCTGAAGCTGGTGCGGGACAAGCCCCTGCCGCCCCGGTCGACCGTGCTGGACCTGCGGGACATGCCCGGTGGCGTCTCCAACACCACGCACGGCGAAGGGGTGGTGCGCGGGGTCGGCTACGCCGTGGGGATCAAGAACATCTGCTTCTCCGAGGGCTACGACGACTACTCGACGGCCCGCGTGCGGCTCCAGGTCATCAACGGCGAGCCCGCCGCGCTCGCGCACACCGCGGCGTGCGAGGTGGGCCAGGGCCTGGTGACGATCATGCAGCAGATCGTGCGCACCGAGCTGGGCGTGGAGCGGGTGACGATCCTGCCCATGGACACCAGCATCGGCAACGGCGGCTCCACGTCGGCCTCCCGCCAGACCTACGTGACCGGTGGCGCGGTGCAGGCCGCGTGCGCGGCGGTGCGGGACAAGCTCGTGGCGCTGGCGGGCGGGCGCGACCTCGCGGACCTGGCGGCGGTGCTCGGCGACGCGGTGATCGACGAGACCGTGGAGTGGCGGCACCGGGCCACCGAACCGATCGACCCGGAGACCGGGCAGGGCAACGCGCACGTCCAGTACGGGTTCGCCGCGCACCGCGCGGTGGTCGACGTGGACGTCGAGCTGGGCCTGGTCAAGGTGGTCGGGCTGGACTGCGCGCAGGACGTCGGCAAGGCGCTCAACCCGCAGGCCGTGCTGGGCCAGATCCAGGGCGGCTCGGCGCAGGGCCTCGGCCTGGCCGTGATGGAGGAGATCCAGACCGCCGGCGGCAAGGTGCGCAACCCGTCGTTCACCGACTACCTGATCCCGACCGTGCTGGACATGCCGCCGATGAGCATCGACGTGCTCGAACTGGCCGACCCGCACGCCCCGTACGGTGTGCGCGGCGTCGGCGAGCCGCCCACCATCTCGTCCACCCCGGCGATCGTGGCGGCCATCCGCGCCGCCACCGGCCTCGCCCTGACCCGCGTGCCGGTCCGGCCCGAGCACATCACCGGCACCTGACCGGCTCCGCCGGAGGAGCAGACCCTGAGGAGCAGACCCCCATGACCACGTCCGTGACCCCCGACCACGCCTGGCTGCGCGAGTCGATCGAGCTGGCCACCCGCAACGTCGCCGCCGGCGGCGGCCCGTTCGGCGCGGTGGTCGTGCGGGCCGGCCAGGTGATCGCCACCGGCACCAACCAGGTCACCTCGACGCTGGACCCGACCGCGCACGCCGAGGTGGTCGCGATCCGCGCGGCCTGCCGGGCGCTCGGCGACTTCAAGCTGACCGGGTGCGTGCTGGTGTCGTCCTGCGAGCCGTGCCCGCTGTGCCTGTCCGCCGCGCTGTGGGCGCGGGTGGACCGGGTCGTCTACGCCGCCGACCGGCACGACGCCGCGGCGGCCGGGTTCGACGACCGCGAGTTCTACGAGCTGTTCGGCAAGCCGCGCGACCAGTGGAACCTGGCCGTGCACCGGATCTCCACCGGTGAGGACAACGCGCCGTTCACGGCGTGGCTGTCCCGGACCGACCGCGTCGACTACTAGCCGCGCGGACGGTCGGCGGCCCACCGGCCGCCGGGTGCCGACCCGGGCACGACGACGACCCGCGTTCGGCGGGCCGGGCCCGCCCGCCCCGCCGAACGCGCCCACCGGCCTGGGAAAGGACGTCATGACCCGCACCAGGGACGACCTCCCCACCCGCGGCGCGCCTCTCGACCGGTTCTTCCGCATCAGCCGACGCGGCAGCACCGTGGGCCGGGAAGTGCGCGGCGGCATCACCACCTTCGTCGCGATGTCCTACATCGTGCTGCTCAACCCGCTGATCCTGGGCGCGTCGGCGGACATCACCGGCGCGCGGCTGACCACCGAGCAGGTCACCACGGCCACCGCGCTCGCGGCGGGCGTGATGACCGTCCTGATGGGCCTGGTCGGCAACGCGCCGCTGGCGCTGGCCGCCGGGCTGGGCGTGAACGGCGTGGTGGCGTTCCAACTGGCCCCGGCGATGACGTGGGCGCAGGCGTTCGGCCTGGTGGTGCTGGAGGGCCTGTGCATCGTGGTGATGGCCGTCTCCGGGGTGCGGGAGCGGATCATCAACTCGATCCCCGCGCCGCTCAAGACCGCCATCACGGTCGGCATCGGCCTCTACATCGCGCTGGTCGGGCTGGTCAGCGCCGGGTTCGTGACCCGCACGCCGGACGCGGCGCACTCGACCGTGCCGGTGCGGATGGGCGTGGACGGGCACCTGTCGGGCTGGCCGATCGTGGTGTTCTGCGTGGGCCTGCTGCTGATGATCGTGCTGGTGTCGCGCGGGGTCCCGGGCGCGGTGCTGGTCAGCATCGCGGTCGCGGCGGTGCTCGCGGTGTCGGTGAACGCGGCGTTCCACGTCGAGGGCTGGGGCCTGGTCACGCCCGACGTGCCGGACCGGATCGTGGCCGCGCCGGATTTCGGCCTGTTCGGCTCGGTGGACCTGCTCGGCGGGTTCGCCTCGGCCGGGGTGATCACCGCGACGGTGTTCCTGTTCACCCTGGTGCTGTCCGGTTTCTTCGACGCCATGGGCACCATCACGTCGGTGGCCGACGAGGCCGGGCTGACCCGGGACGGCAAGGTCGAGGGCATGGGCCGGATCCTGCTGGTGGACGGCGCGGGCGCGATCGCGGGCGGGATCACCGGCTCCTCGCCCAACACCGTGTTCCTGGAGTCCGCGGCCGGTGTCGGCGAGGGCGCGCGGACCGGTCTGGCCAGCGTCGTCACGGGTCTGCTGCTGTCGGCGACGCTGTTGTTCACGCCGCTGGCGGCGGTCGTGCCGGCGCAGGCCGCCGCGCCCGCGCTGGTCGTGATCGGCGGGCTGATGATGGCGCAGTGCCGCCGGATCCCCTGGCAGGACGCGGACTACACGATCCCGGTCTTCCTCACGGTGGCGGTGATCCCGTTCACCTACTCGATCACCAACGGGATCGGCGCGGGGCTGGTGTCCTACGTGCTGATCAGGATCTGCAAGGGCCAGTGGCGGTCGGTGGGTTGGCTGATGACGGTGATCGCGGGGCTGTTCGTCCTCTACTTCGGGGTCGAGGGCATCACCGCGGTCCTGCGCTAGGGAGGTTCGGTGCGCGAACTGGTGTCCGCCGTGGCGGACTGGAGCGGGCCGTACGCGGTGGCGTCGGTCGTGGCGGTGCGGGGCAGCGCGCCCCGCGAGGTCGGTGCGGCGCTGGCCGTGCACCCGGACGGCCGGGTGGTCGGCAGCGTGTCCGGCGGGTGCGTCGAGGGCGCGGTGTACGAGTCGGCGCTGGCCGTGCTGGCGGACGGGCGGCCGAGGCTGGAGCGCTACGGGTACTCGGCGGAGGACGCGTTCGCGGTCGGGTTGACGTGCGGCGGCGAGCTGGAGGTGTTCGTCCAGGTCGTGACGCCGGAGATCCGGGAGGCGCTGCGGGCCGCCGGGCAGGGCCGTCCGGTGGTGCTGCGCCGGGACCTGGTCAGCGGGGCGTGCTCGGTCTCCCTGCCGGAGCGGGCGGTTTCCCATACGTCCGTTGAGGACGGTGTGTTCGTGGAGTCGTGGGGCTGCGCGCCGCGCCTGCTGGTGTTCGGCGCGATCGACTTCGCGGCGGCGTTGGCGCAGCAGGGGAAGTTCCTCGGCTACCACGTGACGGTGTGCGACGCACGCCCGGTTTTCGCCACGCCGGAACGGTTCCCGGCCGCCGACGAGGTGGTGGTGGACTGGCCGCACCGGTACCTGGCGGCGACCCGCACCGACCCCGCCACGGCGGTGTGCGTGCTGACCCACGACCCGAAGTTCGACATCCCGCTGCTGACCGAGGCGCTGCGCCGGCCGTTGGGCTTCGTCGGCGCGCTGGGTTCGCGGCGCACCCACGTGGAGCGGTTGGCGCGGCTGCGCGAGGAAGGCTTGTCGGAACGGGAGATCGCCCGCCTGCGGTCGCCGATCGGCCTCGACCTCGGCGCGCGCACGCCCGAGGAGACCGCCGTGTCCATCGTCGCCGAGCTGATCGCGTCCCGGCGCGGCGGCGCCGGCCTGCCGCTGTCGGCCACCGACACCCCGATCCACAAGGAGGAACCCCGTGGCGCTGATCTTCCTCAACGGCGGCGGGATGCGTGGCGGCCCGTTGCACCACCAGCTCCAGGGCACGCCCCTGCTGTGTGTGGCGCGTAGCGCACCGAAGTACCGCTACTTCTCGGTGGGCGACCGGTTCCCGGCGATGCACCCGTCCGGTGCCGGGAGCGTCGTGGGCGAGCTGTACGACCTGCCGCTGACCGTGCTGCGCGACCACCTGCTGCCCGCCGAGCCGCCGGAACTGGAGATCGGGGTGGTGGAGCTGGCCGACGGGAGCGCGGCGCTGGCCACCGTGCTGCGCGACGCGTGCCTGGGCAGCCCGGAACTGGCCGACATCACCTCGTTCGGCGACTGGCGGGCGTACCTGCGCGGACGTGCGTGACCGCGCTCAGGTGACCGCGCCGAGCCCTTCCTCGATCAGGGTCTGCGCGGCTTTGCGGCCCACGCGCAGGAAGGGCGCGGCGCGGGACACGTCGCGGTCGTTGAACTCGTAGATGTGCCGGGCCGCGCGGGCGCGGGCGGCGCGCAGGTCGGCGACCACGGTGGTGCGCACCAGGTCGGACACGGCCAGGGCGGTCTCGGCGGTGGCGACCCCGGTGGGCAGGTCGGCGATCGCGCCGGTCAGCGCCGCCACGGCGTCCCGCACGTGCCGGGCCGCGCGCACCAGGTCGGTGGCGTCGTCCTCGTCGTGCTCCGCGCCCGCCCCGTAGACGTGGCGCACGGCTTCGGCGGCGGTCAGCTCCGTCCACACCGGCTCGGTGCCGGCGCGCTCGGCGACGTAGGCGTCCTCGGCGGTCAACCAGAGCGATTCCACCACCTCACCGCGCCGCGCCTCGCGCACGACCCGCCGCGCCGTGCCCGGGTCGAACCACCACGCCCGGGTCCACGGCTGCCCGCCCGTCACGAACACGGCGTCGCCGTCCGGGCCGGGGAAGGTCTCGCCCAGGTCGTCCGGGATGCCGTAGTGCGACCGACCCGGTTCCTCCGGGACGCACAACGCCCGCGCCACCTCGCGGTCCACCTCGTCGGGCAGGTCCGCACCGGTCAGCGCGACGGGGTACGCGGACTCGCCGGACCACTCCCCGACCGCCCAGCCGCGCGCGGTCAGCCGGATGCCGGTCCGCTCGGTCGGCGCGCCCTGCCGCACGGCCTCGTGCAGCGACAGCACCAGATCAGGGTCGATGATGGACTCGATCACGGCGCACAGGGTACGTCACACACCGCCCAGCAGACCGCGTTCGTACGCCACCGCCACCGCCGACGCCCGGTCCTTGACGCCGAGCTTCGCGTAGACGTGCACCAGGTGGGTCTTCACCGTCGCCTCGCTGATGAACAGCCGCACCGCCGCCTCGCGGTTCGTGCAGCCGCGCGCGATCAGGCCGAGCACCTCGACCTCCCGCTCGCTCAACGGTTCCGCGGCCGGGGTGCGCACCTGCCCGACCAGTTTCGTGGCCACCGACGGCGACAGCACCGCCTCGCCGCGCGCCGCCGAGCGCACGGCCCGGAACAGCTCGTCGCGCGGCGTGTCCTTGAGCAGGTAGCCGGTCGCGCCGGCCTTGATCGCGGGCAGCACGTCGCTGTCGGTGTCGTAGGTGGTCAGCACCAGCACCCGCGCCGGGAAGTCGCGCAGCCGGCCGATCGCGGTCACCCCGTCCACGCCCGGCATCCGCAGGTCCATCAGCACGACGTCCGGGTTCTTGGCGCGCACCACGGCTTCGGCCTCCGCGCCGTCGGCCGCCTCGCCCACCACGTCCACGTCGCCCGCCGCCGCGAGCATGCCGCGCAGCCCGTCGCGGACCACCGGGTGGTCGTCCACGATCACCACGCGGATCACCGGGCCACCTCCGCCGGGATCGCGGGCACGGACGCCGAGACCGCCGTGCCCGCGCCGGGCTCGGACTCGACCTCCAGCGCCCCGGCCAGCCGGGCCACCCGCTGCCGCATGCCGACCAGGCCGTAGCCCTCGGTCTCCGCACCGGGGTCGAACCCCGCGCCGTCGTCGCGCACGTCCAGCGTCACCACGTCCTCCATGTAGGACAACGTGAGCCCCACCCGCGAGGCGGACGCGTGTTTGGCCACATTGGACAGTGCTTCCTGCGCGGTGCGCAACAGCGCCACCTCCACCTCGGGGTGCAGCGGGCGGGCCGCACCGGTCGTCGCCACCGACGCGGGCACGCCGGTCTGGTCCGTCCAGCCCGTCGCGACCTCGGTCAGCGCGTCCGGCAGGTTGGCGTCCTCCAGCGCGGGCGGGCGCAGCGCGTGCACCGAGCGGCGGGCCTCGGCCAGGTTCTCCCGGGCCAGCCGCAGCGCGGTGTCGACCCGCCGCGACGGCTCGTCCACCGCCTGGAGCTGGGTGATGATGCCGGTGAGGCCCTGGGCGAGCGTGTCGTGGATCTCCCCCGCCAGCCGCTGCCGCTCGTCCAGCACGCCCGCTTCCCGCGCCTGGATCAGCAGTTGGGCGTGCAGGCCGGCGTTCTCCTCCATCATCGCGGCCATCTCGGTGACCATCTCCTTGCGCCGCCGGGACTGCTCCGAGGTGATGAAGCCGAGCAGGGTGAACGTCATCGCGACGGTGACGACGAAGAACGTGATCACGACGTAGGTCAGGATCGCCAGCGGCTCGGCCGACGGGAAGCCGCCGTAGAGCGAGGCGGACGCGATCAGCGCGTTGAACAGCACCCCGACGAACTTCAGCCGGCCGTGCAGGCAGTCGATCGCGTACACGTACCCGGCGAAGGAGTAGAACCCGAAGATCGGGTCGTCCAGGCCCAGCACCGCGTAGAAGACCAAGATGCCCGCGAAGAACACGATCATCAGCCCGGACCGGGTCCGCCAGCCGGGGTGCAGCGTGTGCCACCACAGCATCCAGGCGAACGCCCCCGCCACGATCGACAGCGTGACCACGCGCTGCCCGGGCGGGTCGGGCACCAGGATCAGGTACATCAGGGTGGGCAGCACCAGCGCGAAGAACGGGATGAGGTTGGCGAGCACGCCCAGGCGCCGCTCCCACACGTCGAGCCGGTCTGCCACCTTGCCCACCTACTCCCAGCGGAACGATTTCGCCGCGACGGTACCCGCCACGAGCGTGATCAGGGCGAGGATGCCCAGGTGCACGGCGCTGGGCGCGGTGCCCAGCCAGGCGTCCTGCAACGCGCCCACGCCCGGCGGCAGGTGCTCGCCGATGCGGACCAGGAAGTCCGGCATCAGGAAGCGCGGCAGGTAGGCCCCGCCGAAGAACATGACCAGCATGAACACCACGGTCGCCCAGCCGCCGGCGGCGCCCGCGGTGGGCGCCCAGGCGGCGACCAGCAGGCCGAGCGCGGACAGCGACAGCATCCCGAGCAGGCACGCGGCCAGGAAGCCGAGCGGGCTGTGCGGCAGGTCGATGTCGAACACCGCCTTGCACACCACCAGCAGCAGCCCGATCGACAGCACGCCCGCGATGACGTTCACCGCGACCTGCGCGACCAGCAGGCGTCCGGGGTGGACCGGGGTGGTGGAGAACCGGCGCAGCACGCCCTTCTCCCGGTAGGCGGCGACGGCGGTGGGCAGCCGGTTCAGGCCCAGGAACGCGAGCGCGATCACGACGAGCGTGGACACGTAGGCGTCGATGAACCGGAGGTCGTCGAACTTCGGGTCGGGGGTGCGCAGCGCCGGGATCGCGCCCAGCACGAGCAGCAGCACGGTCGGGAAGAAGACCGCGAACACCACCATGGCCGGCTCGCGCAGGAACAGCTTCCACTCGGTCGAGATGATCTTCTGCACGGTCACTCCGAAAGGGCTTTGCCGGTGAGTCGGATGAAGGCGTCGTCCAGGCCGGCCTGCTCGATCCGCAGGTCGGCGGCGACGATCTGGTTGCGCGCCAGGACGGAGGTGACCGCGTGCACCAGGTTCCCGGTGCCGGTCACCACGATCTGCGGGCCGTGCCGCTCGACCGAGGAGACCTCCGGCAGCACGTCGAGCAGCGCCGTGTCCAGCGGCGTGGCCGGCCGGAACCGCACGGTCTGCTCCCCGCCCAGCCGGGCCACCAGCCCGGCCGGGCTGTCCACCGCGACCAGCCGGCCCGCGTCGATCAGGGCGAGCCGGTCGCACAGCCGCTCGGCTTCTTCCATGAAGTGGGTGACCAGGACGACGGTCACCCCGGACTCGCGCACCCGCTCGACCAGGCTCCAGGTGTCCCGCCGGGCCTGCGGGTCGAGCCCGGTGGTCAACTCGTCGAGCACCGCGATCCGGGGCCGCCCCACTAGGGCGAGCGCGATGGACACCCGCTGCTTCTGCCCGCCCGACAGCTTCCGGTACTGGGTGTCCGCCCGGTCGGCGATGCCGAGCAGCGCGAGCAGTTCGCGCCAGTCGGCGGGATCGCGGTAGAACGAGGCGTACAGGTCCAGCGCCTCGCCCACCCGGATCCGGTCCGGCAGCTCGCTCTGCTGCAACTGCGCCCCCAGCACCTGCTTGACCTCCGCCCGGTCCCGCCGGGGGTCGAACCCGCCGACCCGGATCGTCCCGGAATCCGCCGCGCGCAACCCCTCGACGCACTCGACGGTCGTCGTCTTGCCCGCCCCGTTCGGGCCGAGGATGCCGAAGATCTCCCCCTCGTCGACGGTGAACGACACACCGTCCACCGCGACCTTCTCGTCGTAGGTCTTGACGAGGTCGACCACCTCGATGATTGCCATGCACCGAGGTTCGCCGGAACTCCCGGCCGGCGGATCACGCGGCGGGCCAGATCTCGGATCAACCGATCGGTTGACCGCCGCTCAACCACCGGTCCCCGCCCCGATAAGTCGGTGGCCCGCTCGCGGGCGCGTCGTTAGCCTGCGTCGGGTGATCTACGAGGACCCCCGGGCATATCTGCTCGGACTTGAGGGCATCGCGTTGATGCGCGCGTTCACCGGGGAGTTCGACCGCGACTTCGTGGAGGCCCGGATCGCGGAGGTCCGCCGGGTGCTGGCCGACGAGGCGTTGGCGGACGCGGCCGTGGAGGTGGACCGGGTCGGCACGGTCGCGGGCTACCGGCTGTGGTCGGCGACCTACGACGGGCCGAACTCGGCGTTCGACGTCGACGGGCCCCTGGTCCGGGAGATCGTGGACGCGCTGCCCGCCGGGGTCGCCCTGGACGCCGCGTGCGGGACCGGCCGCCACGCCGAGCACCTGGCCGGGCGCGGCCACCGGGTCATCGGCGTGGACTCCTCGCCCGAGATGCTCGCGCGGGCGCGCGTCCGGGTGCCGCAGGGCGAGTTCCTGGTGGGCGACCTGCACCGGCTCCCGGTGGCCGACGCCGAGGTCGACCTGGTGGTGTGCGCCCTGGCGCTGACCCACGTCCCGGCGCTCACGCCGGTGCTGGCGGAGTTCGCCAGGGTCCTGCGGCCGGGCGGACACCTGGTGATCGCCGACATGCACCCCGAGCGGGTGGCGCAGGGCGCGAACCCGCCGGTGCGCGACGCCGCCGGCCGACCCGGGCGGCTGATCGCCCACCGTCACCTGATCGGGGACTACCTGCGGGCCGCCCTGCCGGTGGGCCTGCACGTGCGCCGCTGCGAGGAACCCCCGGTGCCGACCGGCGCACGCCCCGAGGACGGGACCGACCCGTTCGGGGACCCGGGGCCGTGGGAGCTGTGGCCGTGGAGCCTGGCGGCGATGGTGCCCGAGGCGACCCGGGCCGCCGCCGCGGGGCCGGCTCTGGTCGTCTGGCACTTCCAGCTGGGCGAAACCGGATGACGCGGCCGGTCCGGTGAGGGGCTGGACGAGTAGTGCGTATGTGGGTCGGTGGTCGTAGGCGGTCAGGGATCGGGTGACGGGTTGGCCGGTGGCGCGGTTGTGCCGGACGGCGGCCCAGGTTCAACCGGCCTGTCAGCCGACTCGGTCGACGGACGGACTTGGGCAGTGGTTCGCCGGGATGCGGGGTCCGGTTGCGGCAGGCCGTGCCGGTCGGCGAGCGTCGGTGTCGGCGGCCGACCAGCGCACGACCTGCTCGACCAAGGGGGCAACGCCGCGCGGAGGCGGCGGTGGTGGCCGGACCGGCCGGGCGGGCACCGGAACGCGCCGGGCATCCGGACCGACAGGAACCCCGACCACCGGGCCTCGGAGGCGACCCCGAGCAGAGCCCGGGCCACCGCGAGGATGACCAGCACCCTCGTCCGTCTCCGGCTACCGCCGCGACTTGCGCATTACTCGTCTAGGCCGGGCCGCGCAGGCCGTACAGGGTCTGTTCCAGCAGCGCCCGCAGCACGTTCTCGCTCTGCTCCACGTCACCCGGCCGCACGGTGCGCGCCGCAGCCTCCACGGAGCCGTGCACGAGCAGCGCCCGCAGGCCCGGCTGGGCCACCCGGGCCTCCACCAGCACGCCCACCAGGGGTGCGAGCAGCTTCTCGTGCTCGGCCCGGATCTGCCGCCGGCTGGCTTCCGGCAGGGCGTGCGCGGACAGGGCCACGACCGCGCCGTGGCTGCCGTCGACGATGATCTCCAGCACGGTCCGCAGGTACGCCTCCAGCTTGGCGGGCACCCCGTCCACCGAGTGCACCGCCTCCGCCAGCCGACGGGCCTGATCAGGCAGTTCGTCGGTGACGATGGCCGCGACGAGTTCCTCGCGCGACCGGAAGTACTCGTAGAGCGACGGTCTGGACAGGCCGACCCGGCGGGCCAGCGCGGCCAGCGTCAGGCCGTCCGGACCCTCCTCCGCCACGATCGCGCGACCTGCGGCGAGCAGATCGCGCAGCCGGTTCGCGCGGTGCTGCGCGACGGTCTCGGCGCTGATCCTCGGCACCCGTCAGATAGTAGCCCCTTGCTTTCCCGACGCCGCGTTGGAATAGTTCCCTACGTAGCGTCGGGAACTTGGAGGTACCGCATGTTCGTCGCGACCAACCGCTTGTTCGTGCCCGAGGACCGGGCCGAGGAGTTCGAGGCGCACTTCCGCAACAACATGCGCACGTACCTGCCGGGCGTGCCCGGCCTGCGCCGCAGCACGCTGCTGCGCCCCACCCGCCCGGACCAGCCCTACGTCTCGGTGAACGAGTTCGACACCGAAGAGGACTTCACGGCGTGGGTCCGCTCCGACTCCTTCAAGGAAGCGCACAAGCGCAACGCGGGCATCGCCCGGCACGTCACCGGCAACGCCGTGGAGACGTTCCAGCCGACCGAGGACCTCGTGCTCATCGCTTCCTGACGGCTCGACGGCCTGACGGCTCGACGGCCCGGCGGCCTACGGGATCGAGATCGCCTTCATCCGGGCGATCTCGTCCGACTGGGACGCCACCACGTCGTTGGCCATCTCCTCGACCCGCACGTCCGAACCCGTGGACAACAGGTCGACCGCCATCTTCAACGCGCCTTCGTGGTGCGCGATCATCAATTGCAGGAACAGGCGGTCGAAGTCGTCGCCCGTCGCGGCTTTCAACGCCGCCATCTGCCCGTCGGTCGCCATGCCGGGCATGGACCCGTGGTCCACGTCCGGCAGCTTCCCGCTGTGGCCGTGCGCCGGCGCTTTCTCGGCGAACTGGCGCTGCCACTGCTCCATCGCGCCGATCTCCGGCCCCTGGGTGTCGTGAATGCGCGACGCGAGACCTTTCACCGTCTCATTTCGCGCCCGCTCCGGCGCGAGCGCCGACATGTCCAAAGCTTGTTTGTGGTGCACGATCATCCCGGCCACGTACTTCAGGTCGGCTTCGCCCGGAGCCACCCAGCGGTCCGTGCCGACGTCGCCCGGCGCCATCGTCGCAGCCTGCTCACCAGGGCCTTTGGGCACGATGACCGGCGGTGCCTCCTCCGCTTGCGGCGTGCACGCGGCCAGAAAGGCGATCACCACAGCGACGGACAAGATCCGCATACGAACCCCCTCGGCTCCGTGCGTCACCGTACCCGGATGTCCCACCTGCCGGAATAAGTACCTTACCGACGAATGGGGCTGGTGGTTAGCGTTGCGAACGGGCAATACTGCGATCCCTGCTACAGGTTTGGAAGGGGAGACCTGAAGTGACTGCACGCGATTCGGCACGACGGCGGAGAACCGCCGCGGCCCTGGGGGCGTTCGCACTGGCGCTCTCGACCCTGACGTGGGGACCGCAGGCGGTGGCGGAACCCGGGACGGACGCCGACCTGGCCGGGCTGTCGGAAGCCCAACTCGTCGCACAGGAACAGCCGGGCACGGGCATTCCCGGTGTCGACGAAATCCGCAACAGCCGCAACGTCAAGCACCTCGCGAACCTGCCGAAGCCGGCCCCGTTCACCGAGGCGTCGACGTGGTCGGACCTGGCTTTCCAGGACGGCTACGCGTTCGACGGGAACTACGACGGGTTCGTCGTCTACGACATCCGCAACCCGCACAAGCCCAAGATCGCGAGCACGGTGCTCTGCCCCGGCTCGCAGAACGACATCTCCGTCCGCGGCAACCTGCTGTTCCTGTCCACGGACTCGTCCCGCAGCGACAACTCCTGCTCCAGCACGCCGCTGCCGGCCACGAACAAGAACGCCTGGGAAGGCATCAAGATCTTCGACATCAGCGACAAGCGCAACCCGCGCTACGTCGCGGCCGTCGAGACCAAGTGCGGCTCCCACACCCACACGCTGGTGCCGGACAAGAAGGGCAAGGACGTCTACCTGTACGTGTCGTCCTACGCCCCGAACGCCACGTTCCCGGACTGCCAGCCGCCGCACGACCTGATCTCGATCGTCAAGGTGCCGCTGAAGAACCCGGCGGCGGCGTCGGTGCTCTCCGAGACCGTGTTGTTCCCGGACGGCGGCAACCCCGGCATCCCGGGCACCGTACCGACCGGCTACGTGACCGCGACCTCGGGCTGCCACGACATCACCGTGTACCCGTCCAAGGACCTCGCGGCGGGCGCGTGCATGGGTGACGGCGTCCTGTGGGACATCTCCGACCGGGAGAAGCCCCGCGAGATCAACCGCGTGCAGGACGACAAGAACTTCGCGTTCTGGCACTCGGCCACGTTCAACAACGCTGGCACCAAGGTCGTGTTCACCGACGAACTCGGTGGCGGCGGCGCGGCGACGTGCAACGAGACCATCGGCAAGACCCGCGGCGCGGACGGCATCTACGACATCACCGGTCGTGGCGACCAGCGCAAGCTGGAGTTCCGCTCGTACTACAAGATCTCCCGGGTGCAGGCCGACACCGAGAACTGCGTGGCGCACAACGGTTCGCTGATCCCCGTGCAGGGGCGCGACATCATGGTGCAGGCGTGGTACCAGGGCGGCATCTCGATCTGGGACTTCACCGACTCCCGCAACCCCAAGGAGATCGGCTGGTTCGAGCGCGGCCCGCTGCCCAACGGCAAGGGCGGCGGCGCGTGGTCGACGTACTACTACAACGGCTACATCTACTCGTCGGACATGGCGAAGGGCTTCGACGTGCTGGACCTGCGGGACCCGCGCGTCCTCACCGCCAAGTTCATCCGCGTGGACGAGTTGAACGTGCAGACCCAGGGCCACTACCGGGAACTGTTCCCGAGGTAGCCCGAAGGCGCATCGCGCGGTGAGCCGAGGGGCCCGCCCGGTGACGGGCGGGCCCCTTCGCACGTCACCGGGCGGATCAGCCCAATTCGGTGAACAAGGTCAGCTGCAACCCCGCCGGGGCCTCCAGGCGGGCGTTGAGCGAGTTCCACGGTGTGCGGGTCGGCTCGGCGACCACGCTCGCGCCCGCCGCCTCCAGCTCACGGGTCGTCGCCGCCGAGTCCGCCACCTCGAACGCCACCCGGATGTGGCCCGCGACCCGGCGGCCCACCTCGACCTCGTCGATGTACTCGGCGTGCGGCGGGTCGGTGATCTCCAGCGTGGCGCGGCCCGCCTCCAGGATCGTCACCCGGCCGCCGGGCGAGGTGAACGCCGCCCGCTCCGGCAGGCCCAGCACGTCCCGGTAGAAGCGCAGCGCCTCGTCGTAGTCCGCCGCGGTGACGACCAGGCGCAGTTCGTGGACCATCAGGAATCTCCTCGGTGTGCGGTGTCGCGCCCCGCCGCGACCGTCACCGCCACCAGCGCCGCCAGCACCAGCGCGACCACGTGGACCGGCGCCGGCGCGAACGACGCGAGCAGCACCAGCACGGCCGCCGCCGGGAACGCCCAGGTGACCAATCCTCGCCGACGCGGGTACACCTGGAGGAACCAGACCACCAGCAGGAACACCGCGACCGGGACCGTCGTCGCCATCCCGGCGGCGGACGCGGGCAGGTGCGCGACGTTCAGGTCGTGGTCGACCGCCACGGCCAGCCCCGCGCCGACCGCCGCGACCGAGGCGAACACCAGGTAGTGCCCGTAGCCCCAGGTCAGCGAGACCCGCATGGACCTGAGCAGGTCGGGCGCCGGGTGCTCGAAGTACAGCCACCACAGCGAGAACACGATCACCAGCCCGGCCAGGGCCAGCGAGATCAGCGCGCCCGACGAGTGCCCGCTGTCCAGCGCGGAGGAGATCGCGCCGGTCGCCGCCAGGATCGACTCGCCCAGCACGATCAGCGTGAACAGCCCGTACCGCTCGGCGATGTGGTGCGGGTGCCACGTCGTGCGCGCGACCCGCTCCGCCCACGCCGGCACCGCCAGCTCGGCCACCACCATCACCAGGAACCCGACCCAGAACAGCTCGTCCGGCAACCACAGCCGGGCCACCCAGCCGACCTGCACGACGGCGATGCCCAGCGCGTACCGCCGGGCGGCGGCGCGGCGCTCCACGTCGGAGCGCGCCGCCCGCAGCCACTGCACGACCATGGCCAGCCGCATGATCACGTACCCGACCGTGATCACCGTGAAATCGGCTCGGTCGAAGGCTCGCGGCACCCCGGCGGCGACCACCAGCACGCCCGCGACCTGCACCAACGTCGTCAGCCGGTAGGGCACGTCGTCGGTGTCGTAGGCGGATGCGAACCAGGTGAAGTTCAGCCACGCCCACCAGATCGCGAAGAACACGGTCAGGTAGCCGGTGATGCCGTGGCCGATGTGGTCCTCGGTCAGCGCGTGGTGCAGGTTCGCCGCGGCCGACGCGACCGCGACCACGAAGCTCAGGTCGAACAACAGCTCCAGCGGGGTGGCGACCCGGTGCTCCTCGTCGGACCGCCGGGCCGTCATCGGCCGGTACCACGCCCTCGTCATGGGTGGATCATGCCCAGCCCCGCCACCGCCCGCACGCGCAACCCCCACGCCGCGCCCGACCCCTCTCAGCCGGCCGTCGCGCGCCACCCGACGTTCCGCGCCACCCAGCGCCCGTCCCGGCGGCCCACGCCAGTCCTGGCGGCCCGCATCGGCCCGCAAGTGATCTCGGACCTGCTCCTCATCAGCCGCCGGCACAGGGCCGCTCTCCGGTCAGGGCGAGGTTGGCGAAGGTGTGCTCGACTCGGGCGCGGACTTCGCGGTGGGAGGTGTTGCGGGCTTCCTTCCAGGCCGGCAGCCCGGTCTGGCCGGGTTCTCGGCGGTGCGGGATGAAGATCGTCTCAGTCGTGGGCGGCCCGGCCTCCCGCACGGGTCCGGACTCGCGGGCGCCGGATCTGCCGGCCGAGTTCAGTAGAGCCAGCGGTCCAGGAGCGCCGGCCAGAGAAACCCCTCGTAGCCGTCGAAGGCTGCCGGGTCGATCTCCTTCAGCTCCTCGGCCAGTTGGTTCAGCTCGGCGAAAGCCCGCTCCTCCTGCTCTTCGGAGAGGTACTCCTCAAGGTCGTCCGGCTCGCTGAGAAGCTCTGACGCGGTGATACAGCTGCCGTAGCGGTGAAGGACGTCGAGCCACACGCCGACACCCGAGTCGGCGAACCACGCCTCCCCGTCCGGCATGACGAAGTAGACCGCTCCGGTCCCCGGCTCGACGCCGAACGACGACCGCTCGGCCTGGTCATCAGGGTCCGCCTGCTCGGTGAGGCGGTAGAGCGGACCCCGGGACGTGAGCAGGACCGGATCAGCCTCGCTCTGCATCACGACTCGTTCGACGAGGCGCGGAGCCACCGGGACGCCCACCTCGACGAGCTGCGCCTTCATGAAGCCCGGGATCTGCCAGCCGGCCACGACGTCCCGCCGGGCGCGAGTGACATGCCCCGGACCGGCCCACCCGGTCAGCTGGTCGTACGTCGCCATCGAACGATCCTCTTCCGGCGGCTGTGGTCCCGACCCTGTCGAGCCGGTCTCAGGTCACGAAACAGCCACGCTCGCGGGACAGCCCTGGGGCCGGCTGCGGGGCGGGAGGGCGGTGGTGGTGTGCGGGCCGCCGGAGGGCTACTCCTCGACGACCATCAGCCTGCCCGCCGCGAGGTCCAGCGCCACCGACGTGCCGGGCGGGAAGTCCCCGGCCCGGCTGGAGGGCTGGTCGACCCGGAGGACCTGCTCGCCGCCGGCCAGTCGGACCGACAGGCGGGTCACCGGGCCGAGGAAGCTCTGCGTGAGCACGCTGCCCACCAGCGCGCCGTTGTCCTGGCCGCTGTGCTGGGCGATGCCGATGTCCTCCGGCCGCACGATGACCTTCACCTCGGCACCCGCCGTGATGCCCTCCGCCGCGTCGGTCGCCAGCCGGAACCCGCCCAGCCGCACGCCGCCCGCCTCGGCGGTGCCGAACACCGCGTTGGTGACGCCCACGAACTGCGCCACGAACGCCGACGCGGGCTGCCGGTAGACCACGGCGGGCGTGTCCAGCTGTTCCAGCCGGCCCTGCGACATCACCCCGACCCGGTCGGAGACGGCCAGCGCCTCCTCCTGGTCGTGCGTGACGAACAGCGTGGTCATGCCCAGCTCGGTCTGGATGCGCCGGATCTCCTCCCGCAGCGCGACCCGGACCTTGGCGTCCAGCGCGGACAGCGGCTCGTCCAGCAGCAGCACGCGCGGCTGGATCGCCAGCGCGCGGGCCAGCGCCACCCGCTGCTGCTGGCCGCCGGAGAGCTGGTGCGGGTACCGCTTGCCCAGGTGCCCCAGGCCGACCAGCTCCAGCAGCTCGTCGGTGCGCGCGGCGCGGCCGGGGGCCTTGCGCAGCCGCAGCCCGAACGCGATGTTCTGCGCGGCGGTCATGTTCGGGAACAGGCTGTACGCCTGGAAGACCATGCCCATGTCGCGCTTGTTCGCGGGCACGGCGGTCACGTCGCGGCCGTCGACCCGGACCACGCCCTCGTCGGCGGTCTCGAACCCGGCCACGATGCGCAGCGCGGTGGTCTTGCCGCAGCCGCTCGGGCCGAGCAGGCTGACCAGTTCGCCCTGCGCCAGGTCGAGGTCCAGACCAGCCAGCGCGGGCTGCCCGCCGAACGACTTGCGCAGCCCGTGCAACTCCAGGTAACCCATCTCAGCCTTCCTCCGCGACGGTGTCCCGCCGCCGCCCGCCGACGAACGAGAGCAGGAACAGCAACACGAACGCGAACAGCAGGCTCAGCAGCGACACCGCGATGGACACGCCCGCGTTCCGCTTGCCCAGCAGGTTCACCCGCACCTGCAACGTGTCGAAGTTCAGCAGGGACGCGATGGTGAACTCGCCCAGCACCAGCGCGACCGACAGCAGCGCCGCGCCGATCAGCGCGGTGCGGATGTTGGGCACCACGATCCGCAGCAGCACCGTGCCCCAGGACGCGCCGAGGCCGCGCGCCGCCTCCGCCAGCGTCTTGAGGTCGATCGCGGACAGGCCCGCGTCGATCGACCGGTAGGCGAAGGGCAGCACCAGCACGGCGTAGGCGAAGGTGAGCGTCAGCGGCGAGTCGCCCACGAAGTAGTCCACCCACGCGTAGACCGGGGCCAGGCCGACCACCAGCACGATCGCCGGGATCGTGATCGGCAGCAGGCACAGGAACTCCACCAGCCGGCGCAGCTTCGGCAGCCGCAGCCGGATCCACGTCATGGTCGGCACCAGCAGCGCCAGCACGACCAGCGAGCTGGTCACCGCGAGCTGCACGGACACCAGGATCGCGTCCACCAGGTCCGGGTCGGAGACGATGCCCGACCACGAGTCCAGGCTGCGCGAGCCGTTCACGCCGCGCGTGGAGAACTCCGCCATCGCCAGCAGCGGCAGCAGGAAGAACACGCCCAGCACGCCGAGCACCAGCCACCGCACGACTTTCACTGCCATCGGGCGAACCTCCGTTGCAGCAGCGCGTAGAGGCCCATCGCCACCGCGACCACCACGACCATGCCCAGGCCCAGCGCCTTGCCCAGGTTCTCGTTGCCCAGCAGGACTTCACCGGTCAGCGCGCCGCGGATCTGCAGCGGCACGATCGGGCTGCCCTGCGAGACCAGCGCGGCGGCCGTGGCGTAGGCGGAGAAGGCGTTGGCGAACAGCAGCAGCAGCGCGCCGAGGAAGGCGGGCAGCAGGATCGGGCCGCCGACGTGCCGCCAGTAGGTCCACGTGCCGCCGCCCAGGCTGTCCACCGCTTCCCTCCACTGTGGACGGAGGCCGTCCAGCGCGGGCAGGAACACGATGAGCATCAACGGGATCTGGAAGAACGTGTAGACCAGCGTCAGACCTGGCAGCTCGAACAGCCACGCACCCTGGGCGAACAGGTCGATCCCGAACCGGTTCTTGAGGAACTGGGTGACGAACCCCTGGAACCCCACCGTGGCCAGGAAGGCGAAGGCCAGCGGCACGCCGCCGAACTGCGCCAGCACACCGGAACCCGCCACGACGACCCGGCGCAGCACCCCCTCCGGCCTGCCCACCGCGACCGCCCACGACAGCAGCGCCCCGAGCACCGCGCCCAGCAGGGCCGTCAACGCGGACAGCTCGACGCTGCGCAGGAACGCCTGGAGGTACACGCCCTGGCCGAGCGCGGCCAGGTTCTCCGTGGTGAACGCGCCGTTCGCGTCCTGGAACGCGCCGGCCAGCACCAGGACCGTCGGGTACACCAGGAAGATCCCGACGTAGGCCAGGAACGGCACGACGACGAGCCAGGCGAGCCTCGGCTTCGCGGCGGGCCCCCGACCGGGGGCGGCGGACGGGCCGCCCCCGGTCGGGGTGGTGACGGGTGCGACCACCGGTCAGCCCACCGCCTGGGCCCACGTCTCGGACAGGGTCTTCTTGGCCTTGTCCGCCTGGTCCTGGGTGAGGAACACCTGCTTGCCGTCGGTCTTGGGCAGCTTGGCGTTCGCGTCCGCGTCGACCTTGCCGGACTTGGTCAGCGCGTCCAGCCGCACCGGCCGGGACAGGCCCTTGAGGTAGAGGTTCTGGCCCTTGTCGGAGAACAGGAACTCCTGCCACAGCCGCGCGGCGGCCGGGTGCGGGGCGTCCTTGTTGACCGCCTGGTTGTAGTACGCGCCGACCTGCGCGCCCTGCGGCACCACGACCTTCCAGTCCGCCTTGCCGGCGAGCTTCGCGGTCTGCGCGGCGTTGGTGTAGTCCCAGTCGATCACGACCGGCGTCTGGCCGGACTCGATGGTCGCGGGCGACGGGTCGACCGGCAGGAAGTTGCCGGCGGCCTTGAGCTGCTTGAAGAACTCCACGCCGGGCTTGACGTCGTCGGCGGAGCCGCCGTTGCCCAGCGCGGCCATCACGACGCCGGAGAACGCGGCGCCGGCCTGCGTCGGGTCGCCGTTGAGCGCGACCTTGCCCTGGTACTCGGGCTTGAGCAGGTCCTTGACCGAGGTCGGCGCGGGCACCTTGGCGGCGTCGTAGCCGATGGACATGAAGCCGCCGTAGTCGCCGTAGTAGAGCCCGGTGGACTCCTTCAGCTCGGCCGGGATCTCGTTCCAGGTCTGCACCTGGTAGGGCGCGAAGACGTCCTTGTTCGCCAAGGCCACGTTCAGGCCGAGGTCGAACACGTCCGGCGCGCGGTCGCCGCCCTTGAGCTGCTTGGCGGCGTTGATCTCGTCCTGGCTGGACGCGTCGGGCTGCGCGGAGTCGACCTTGATGCCGTACTCGGTCTCGAACGCCTTGATGATCTCGCCGTAGTTGGCCCAGTCCGGGGGCAGCGCGATGACGTTGAGCTTGCCCTCCTTCTTGGCGGCCTCGACGAGCTTGTCCAGGCCGCCGAGGTCGGCGGCGGACTTCGCGGTGGCGGCGGACGAGCTGTTCGCGGCGCCCTCCTTGGCGGGCGGCGCGCCGCACGCGGCGACCAGCGCCAGCGCGACGGCGCCGAGACCGACCGTGCGGAGGACTCGGGTGTGGGTCACGGGTCGAACCTTCCTCGTGGGCAAGGGGTTTCCGAGCGACCAAAACGTTTTAGACGTGCGGAGGATTCGTGACGGCGCGCGTGCTTGTCAAGCTGACCGGGCCCAGTGAGACCCGTTCGACCAGCTGGACGAATTCCCGGTGGTCGCCCAGTGTCCGAGGGGTTAACAGGCGGGCCATGAGAGCGCGTCCGAGCGCCCGCCGGTCCACCCGGATGGTGGCCAGCGGCGGGTCCAGCATCTCGGAGGTGGGCAGGTCGTCGTGACCCACCACGGACAATTCGCGCCCGATCGTGATCCCGAGGTCGCGCGCGGCCCGGTAGACCGCCAGCGCGGTGTGGTCGGAGTTGGTGATCACGGCGGTCGGCGGGTGGTCCGCGCGGAGCACGGCGAGCACCGCCGAGTGCACGGCGGTGAGGTTGAGCGGCGCGGCCACCACCCGGCCGACGACGCCGAGTTCCGCCGTCACGGCCTGGAAGTGGTGCAACCGGTCCGGGTCGGCCATCAGCCCCGGCGGCGCGGTGACCAGCGCGATCTCCCGGTGCCCGAGTTCGACCAGCCGGCGCACCGGCAGCTCCACGGCGGCCTGGTTGTCCGGGCCCACCCTCGGCACGCCCTCGGTGGTCGCGTTGACCACGACCACCGGCAGGTCCGGGCACAGCTCCCGCCAGCGGCGCACCGACTCCCCCGCGCCGACCGGCGCGACGGCCAGCCCGCCGACCCGGTGGTCCACCAGGCGTTCGACGTGCTGGAGTTCGCGGTCCGCGGAGTACTCGGAGTCGAGCACCAGCACGGTCGCCCCGGCCTCCCGCGCGGCCTCCTGCGCACCGCCGATCACGTCCAGGAAGAACGGGTTGGCGAGGTTGCGCACCACCAGCCCGAAGGTGGTGGGCTGGCCGCTGCGCAGGGCGCGGGCGTGCGGGTTGGCGCGGTAGCCGAGCTGTTCGGCGGCCTCCAGCACGCGACGCCGGGTCTGCTCGGCGACGCCGGTGCGCCCGTTGAGGGCGAAGCTCGCCTGGGTGATCGACACCCCGGCCGCGCGGGCGACGTCGCGGATGCTCACGGCCACGCCGGGATCCTAACGGGGCCGCCCGCCCGCCGTCCTATATGTAGGACGCCTACATGTAGGGGACGGCATGTCGAGGAAACTGCTGGTCTGGTCGCACGTGGTCACGTTCAGCCGGCTCTACGTCGGCATCTCCCTGCTCAGCCCGAACCTGCACCCGGACGGCTCGCCACTGCCGATGGCGGGCGCGCCGGCGGGCCAGGTGCGGCCCTCCGTGGCGAAACCCCTCAAGCGGACACCGTGGGCCTCGCCGGGCAGGCCGCCCACCGCGCCGGGGTGGGCGTTCGCCGCGTGCGCCGCCGTGCCGGCCGCGGCCTACCTGCTGGGCGAGTGCGTTGTGGGACAGGCGATTCCGGCGCTGTCGACCGTCGTCGTGCTCGGCTACCCGGTGGCGCGGGCGGCGCGCCGTCAGCCGACGTTGATCCGGTTGCCGTAGAGCCTGGTCACCGCCACCCGGATGATCACCCGGCGCTCGCGCACCTGGAGTTCGAGGAACTCCTCGTCGCTCAGCCCCAGACCGGACCGGTACTCCTCGGGCACGATGGCCAGCAGCTCGCGCCCGATGGCGTCCCCCGGCGTGGTGGTCGCCTCGGAGACCGTGGCGTCGCCCTCCGCGACGGCGAAGTTCCAGTCGTCCGCAGAGACGTGCAGCGCGGCCTTGCCGGAGCGCCGGACGTGACCCACCTTGGCCCGGTCGAGGGTCGTGGTGAACCGCAGCACCCGCTGCCCGGGGTCCCAGTCGTACAACATCGTGGTCAGGTGCGGGTGCCCGCTCTTCTTGGTGGTCGCCAGCACGCCGATCCGCCGAGCGGCCAGCAATTCGGACGCGCCTTCGTCGTCCAGGACCACCGCGGCGGGCCCGTTGCCTTCTTCAGCCATGCCACGGCCAACCCCGGCCGACCGGTGATCTATTCCGGACCCGGCGCGGGCGAACCGCCCGGCGGCGGGTGGAACTGGTCGCGCAGCAGGAGTTCCCCGGCGAGTTCGACGGCCTCGCGCCTGGTGCGCCCGGGGTGGTCGGCGGCGATGAAGTGGCGGCCGATGGCCAGCGCGAAGGCCAGCGTGCACCGGGCCTCGACCTCGTCGGGGTCGGTGAGGTAGCTGCCGAACATCGCGCGCAGGAAGTCCATCCGGGCGTTGTCGATCCGCCGCAGCCGCTGCGCGACCGCCGGGTCCTGGCGGGCCCACTCGCGGATCGCGAGGTCGATCCGGTGCAGGTCGTCGGAGAACGTGAGCTGCCCGGCCAGCCGGATCCGCTGCGCCGGGTCCGGGCTCTCCGCCTCGACCCGGGCGATGATGTCGTCGGTGCAGCGCCGCTCCCACTCGTCGAGCAGTTCGGCGAGCAGTTCCGGGCGGCCGTCGAAGTACCCGTAGAAGCCGCCCTTGGTCACGCCGATCGACGCGGCCAGCACCTCCACCCGGACCGCGTCCGGACCGCCCCGGGCGAGGGCTTCCAGGCCGGCCTCGATCCAGCGGCTGCGCGGCGTGCGGGCGTTGGGGGGCACCGGTCCACCTCGTTCCAGGAGTGTGCGGTCGGACTTGTACGGTACCGTACAACCGAGATATACGGTGCCGTACGGAAGGCTGGCCCGACCGGCGGGGTCCGCGCACACCGGACACCCGGAGGAAAGGGAACGGTCCACCACTCCGAGCAGAGCGGACGAGGAACGATGGCGAGCAGGCGAATGCTGCGCTGGGCGGGCGGCATCATGATCGTGCTGGGCGCGGGTCACCTGGCGCTGCTGACCGTGATCCGCTGGGACGGCGTCGCCGGCTGGTGGAGCCGGGGGCTCTGGGCGGCGGTCCCGCTGACCGACGCCGGGCGGACCGTGCCCGGTCTGGAGAACGGCCTCACGTTCTGGGCGGGTCCGGGGAGCTTCGCCGTCCCGCTGGTCCTGCTGGGGTTCCTGGTCGGGCACCTCGCCGGGCGCGGTGTCGCGGTGCCGGCCGCCCTGGGCTGGGCGCTGCTGGTGTGGTGCGTCGTCGGCGGTGTGCTGCTGGTTCCGTCCCCCTACTTCGTGGGCGCGGCGGCCGGCGTCCTGATCGTGCTGGCGGCGCGGAAGAACGCCGTGACCGGGTGACCTGCCCGGTGCGGTGCCCCGCCGGGAATCCGGCCGGGCACCGCACCGGGGGGCGGCCGACCCGTACCGGCCGGTCGCCGCACGCCCGCCCCGTCCTCAGCCGGCGGCGATGCGCCAACCCCGGGCGTGCTCGTACTGGTCGTGCAGCCGGGTGTACGGGCCGCCGGCGGCGAGCAGGTCCGCCGGCGCGCCCTGCTCGACGACCCGGCCGCCGTCCAGCGCCACCACGTGGTCCGCCGCCGCGAGGGTCGCCGGCCGGTGCGCGATCACGACCACCGTGCGGTCCGGGTCGCGGCCCAGCTCCGCGATCGCCGCGCCGACCGCGCCCTCGTTCTCCGGGTCGAGCGCGGAACCGGCCTCGTCCAGCAGCACGATCCGGGCCCGCTTCAGGAACGCCCGCGCGATCGACACCCGCTGCCGCTCGCCGCCGGACAGCTGCGCGCCGCCCTCGCCGACCCGCGTCCGCCAGCCCTGCGGCAGGCGCCGCACCACCTCGTCCAGCCGGGCGGACCGCGCGGCCCGCGCCAGTTCGCCGGCGGTGGCGTCCGGGCGGGCGATGCGGACGTTCTCCTCGATCGTGGCGTCGAACAGGTACACGTCCTGGAACACGATCGCGATCCGGTCCATCAGCGCCGCGTGGTCGAGGTCGCGCACGTCGACGCCGCCGACCCGCACGCTGCCCGCGTCCACGTCGAAGAACCTGGCCACCAGACGGGTCACCGTGGTCTTGCCCGAGCCGGACGGCCCGACCAGCGCCGTCGTCGTGCCACGGCGGCAGACGAACGACACGCCGGTGAGGGCGGGCGTGCCGCCATAGGAGTACGAGACGTCCGCGAACTCCACGGTCGGGTCCTCGACCTTCCGCACCGGGTGCGCGCTGGGCGGCAACGCGGGCGAGCGCAGGACGTCCTCCACCCTGGTCACCGAGTTGTCCATGGCGTGCAACGTCCCCAGCAACTCGGTCAACGTGCCCAACGGCTCCAGGAACCGCACGGCGAGCACCAGCAGCGCGACCGCGTCGGCCACCGTGAGGCTGCCGTCGAGCAGGAACCCCGCGCCCAGCAGCAGGACCGCGGTGAACCCGGCCATCACCACGGCCGCGTAGGTCAGGTCGGGGAACAACGCTTTGCGCAGACCCCGCCGGTAGCGGAGGCGGTGCTCGGTGAGCGCCTCCCGCATCCGGGCGCTGCCGGTGGAGCCGTGGCCGGCGGCCCTCAGCACGGGCTGCGCCTGGCCGAGTTCGATCGCCCGGCCGGCGATCTCGACGGCAGCCTCCTCCAGGTCCCGGTCGGCCTCGGCGGCGACCCGGCCCGCGCGGCGCAGCGCCACCAGCGCGACCGGCAGGACGGCCAGGAACAGCAGGGCGAGCCGCCAGTCCACGAAGGACGTGACCACGATGATCGTGCTCGGCACCAGCAGCCCGGTGATGGCGGGCGGGCCGAACGTGGCGGCCAGGTGGGCGATCGCGCCGGCCGACGTGGTGACCGTGCGGGCCAGCCGGGCCTTGCGGTCGCCGGTGAACCACCCGAGCGGCAACGTGGCCACGTGCCGCATCAGGTGGTGGCGCAACTGCTCGGCCAGTTCGGTGCTCGCGGCGAACCCGACGGGCGTCGCCACCACCTTGAGCACCCCGTAGACGACGGCGCCGACCGCACCCGTGATCAGCCACGGCCGCGCGGCGGCGAAATCGGGCTCGGCCTGGAGCAGCGCGCGCAGGATCGGCACCAGCAGACCGAGCAGCAACCCCTGGAGGACGGCCAGGACGACGTGCAGCGCGGTGAGCCGGACCAGCACGCCGGGGTGCGGCCAGAGCCGGTGGAAGTGGCGGATCACGTGGCAGGGCCTCCGTTCAGCTGGGCGCGCCACATCCGGGCGAACACCCCGTCGCGGGCCAGGAGTTCGGCGTGGGTGCCGGATTCGGCGACCCGTCCGCCGTCGAGCACCACGATCCGGTCGGCGGCGACGACGGTGTGCAGCCGGTGCGCGATCACGATCACCGTCTTGCCGGCGACGAGTTCGGACAACGCCTCCTGCACGGCCGACTCGCCGTCCGGGTCGAGCGCGGCGGTCGCCTCGTCCAGCACCACGACCGGCGCGCCGGACAGGATCGCGCGGGCGATGGTGAGCCGCTGGCGCTCGCCGCCGGACAGGCCGCCGGTCCCGCCGCCCAGCACCGTGTCGTAGCCCAGCGGGAGCCGTTCGACGACGTGGTGGACCTGGGCGGCCTTCGCCGCGCGGCGGACCTCCTCGTCGTCGGCGTCCGGGCGGCCGATCCGGATGTTCTCGGTGACCGTGTCGCGCAGCAGCACGACGTCCTGGAACACCAACGACATCGTGGCCAGCAGCCGGTCCTGGGCGATGTCGCGCACGTCGACCCCGCCGATGCGGACCGCGCCGCCGGTCACGTCGTAGAACCTCGGCAGCAGCGCGGCCAGCGTGGACTTGCCCGCGCCGGACGGTCCCACCACGGCGGTCACCGTGCCGGGCGCGCACGTGACGCTCACGTCCTCCAGCGCGTTGGTCACGCCGTCGTAGGAGAACGTCACGCGGTCCAGCTCGACGCCGTGCCCCTTGGGCGCCAACGGTTCGACGGGTTCGGGCAGCGGGGCTCGGGCCAGCAGGACCTCGATGCGGCCGGCCGCCAGGCGCGCTTTGCGCAGGCCCTGCGCGCCTTGGACGACGGGCAGGAACGCGGTGGGCAGGCCGATCCCGACCACCAGGAACGGCAGCAGGTCCGCCGTGGTGAGCGAACCGGAGCCGATGAGCACCAGGCCGACCGCGAGCACCGCGGCGAGCACGGTGGTCTCCGCGCCCAGCAGGTTCGACAGCGCCGAGCTGACCCTGGTCTCGGTCACCCAGACCTTGAACGCCCTGGAGTGCTCGCTCACCGCGTCGGCGAAGCGGTCCATGATCCGGCCGCCGACGCCGAAGGTCTTGACCACGGTGATGCCGTCCGCGTACTCGACGCCGGCCGCGCTGATCCGGCCCTCGGCGGCGATCAGCGCGGCCATGTGCTCGGGCATGGACCGCATGGCGAACCGGTAGGCGACCACGGCCGCCAGCGGCACGGCGATCGTCACCAGCGCCATCCGCCAGTCCACCAGGGCCAGGTAGCCGACGCCGACGACCAGCGCGGTCGCGCCCGCCGCCAGCTCGCCCAGGGCGTGCGCGATCAGGTGGTGCAGGTCCTCCAGGTCGTCGGTCATCGCCTTCTTGACCTCGCCGGACCCGGACGAGCGGAACCAGCCGAGCGGGACCGCGCCGAGCCGCCGCACGATCCGAAGCCGGAGGTCGAGCAGGACGTCGGCGTCGGCCTGGTGCCCGAGGTGCGAGGACCACCCGAGCAGCGCCAGGCGCAGCAGCGCGCCGGCCGCGCCGACCGCGACCCACGTCCACACCGTGCCGCCCACCGCCCCGGCGGAGGGCGCGCCCAGCGCCGCGCGGGCGATCTCGGCGATGGCGAGGTACGGGGCGAGGCCCGCCGCGGCGGCGATCGAGGAGAGCACGCCGCAGGCGATCATCTTGCGGCGCACCGGGCGCAGCAGGCGGGCCGCCGATCCGGCCCCGACCAGCCGGGGCGGCCCGTCCTGCCCGGCCGCCCCGGGAGGGGGCTCCGGCTCGGGGGGCGCGTCCGCCCGGATGGTGTTCGTCGACATCGGCATCCCTCGTCACGGTCCGGCCGGGCACGGTCGACTGACCGACGGTCAGTCACTGACTGAGCGAAGGCTACCCTAACGACTGACCGTCAGTCAGCCCCGTGACGGCGTGGGATCCGAGGAGAAGCGTCGGAGACGGCGCGGTCTTACGGCGCGGTCTTACACCGAGAGGTGCTCAGGCACTGCGACGAGGGCCCGGCAGAGCCTGCTCCCCTCGGCGAGCAGGCGGTCCCGCTCGTCCGGGAAGTGCACGACGTGGTCGGCGAGCCCGTGCATGGCGTGGTAGAGCACGACGGCCGTCGCGCGCGGGTCGGGCAGCTCGGCCCGGACCTCCCCCAGCAGGTCGGCGAGGGCGTCCACGGCGAGGTTGGGCACCGCGGGCGCGGGCCGCGCGGTGTGGTGGAACAGCAGGTCGTGCAGCCGGACGTCGGCCAGGTACTCGGTGATGCCGGCGAGGAACCACCGCTCGACCCGCTCGACCGGGTCCGCGACGCCGCGCGCGGCCGTCCGCTGGGCCTGCACGAACCGCTGCACGTAGCGGTCCCGCAGGCCGCCCACCAGCTCGTTCTTGTTGGCGAAGTGCAGGTAGAAGGTGCCCTTGGCGACGCCCGCGCCGGTCGTCACGTCGTCCACGGTCAACGAGTCGACGCCCGACCGGAGCACCAGCGCCTCGGCCGCGTCGAGCAGGTCGCCGCGCCGCTGCGCGCCAGGCTTCGTCCGCGCCACCCGACCCCCTCCGCTCCCCTCCAGCCTACCGCCGCCACCGGGGAGGAGCCGCACGTCGGCCGGGTCGCGGCGGCCGTCCCGGGACGGCCGCCGCGACCCGGACCGGTCAGTCGTTGCCGGCTTCCAGCGCGGCGTGGTCGAGCAGCGCGTCGTCGGCCACCTCGCCGCGCGAGGCGATGACTTCCGCTCCGCCCTCGGGCAGCGCGCCGATCAGCTCGGTGCGCGGCACCTCCGCCACGCTGATCAGCGTGGACTGCCGGCTGCCGACCATGCCGAGCCCGGCGTACTGCTCCAGCTTGGCGCGCGAGTCGGCGATGTCGAGGTTGCGCATGGTGAGCTGGCCGATGCGGTCGACCGGGCCGAACGCCGAGTCCTCGGTCCGCTCCATCGACAGCTTGTCCGGGTGGTAGCTGAACGCCGGGCCGGTGGTGTCCAGGATCGAGTAGTCGTCGCCGCGACGCAGGCGCAGCGTCACCTCGCCGGTGATCGCCATGCCCACCCAGCGCTGCAACGACTCGCGCAGCATCAGCGACTGCGGGTCCAGCCAGCGGCCCTCGTACAGCAGCCGGCCCAGCTTGCGGCCCTCGTTGTGGTAGGACGCCAGGGTGTCCTCGTTGTGGATCGCGTTGACCAGCCGCTCGTAGGCGATGTGCAGCAGCGCCAGGCCCGGGGCCTCGTAGATGCCGCGGCTCTTGGCCTCGATCACCCGGTTCTCGATCTGGTCGGACATGCCCAGCCCGTGCCGGCCGCCGATCGCGTTGGCCTCCAGCACCAGGTCGACGGGCGAGTCGAACGCGCGGCCGTCGATGCTGACCGGGCGGCCCTGCTCGAAGCCGATGGTGACGTCCTCGGTGGCGATCTCCACCTCGGGGTCCCAGAACCGCACGCCCATGATCGGGTCGACGATCTCGATGCCCGCGCCGAGGTGCTCCAGCGCCTTGGCCTCGTGCGTCGCGCCCCAGATGTTGGCGTCGGTGGAATAGGCCTTCTCGGTGCTGGACCGGTACGGGAGGTCGCGGGCGAGCAGCCACTGCGACATCTCCGTGCGCCCGCCGAGTTCACCGACGAAGTCGGCGTCCAGCCACGGCTTGTAGATCCGCAGCGACGGGTTGGCCAGCAGGCCGTAGCGGTAGAACCGCTCGATGTCGTTGCCCTTGTAGGTGGAGCCGTCGCCCCAGATCTGGACGTCGTCGTCGAGCATGGCGCGCACCAGCATGGTGCCCGTCACGGCCCGGCCGAGCGGCGTGGTGTTGAAGTAGGCCCGGCCACCGGAGCGGATGTGGAACGCGCCGCAGGCCAGCGCCGCGAGCCCCTCTTCCACCAGGGCCGCGCGGCAGTCGACCAGCCGGGCGAGTTCCGCGCCGTAGGTCGTGGCCCGGGACGGGACGGAGGCGATGTCGGGCTCGTCGTACTGCCCGATGTCCGCGGTGTACGTGCAGGGCACCGCGCCCTTCTCACGCATCCACGCGACCGCGACCGAGGTGTCGAGACCACCGGAGAAGGCGATGCCGACGCGTTCGCCGGCGGGGAGGGAAGTAAGCACCTTGGACACGGGAAGAAGTATGCACGACGGTGCATGACGATTCACCACGGGGGTCGGTGACATCACACCGGCCACCGGAGCCGGGCCGCCGCCAGGCGCGCGGCGAGGTCGCGGCCCGCGGGCCTCCACCGGGTCGGCGGAGGCCCGCAGCCGGTCACTCGGGGCTGACGGCCTTGCCCTTGCCGATGGCGAACGCCCCGGCCACGGGCAGCAGCGACAGGATCGCGGCCAGCAGGAACGCCAGGTGCATCCCGCCCATCTCCGCGCCGACCCCGGGCTCGGTCTCCGCCGCCAGGGTGGCCGCGCGGGCGCTCATCACGCTCACCAGCAGCGCGACCCCGGCCGCCGCGGCCAACTGCTGGGTGGTGCTGAAGATCGCGCTGCCGTGCGAGTAGAGCCGGGCGGGCAGCGCGCCCAGGCCGGAGGAGAACAGCGGGGTGAACGCGAACGCCAGCCCCAGGCTCAGCGCCAGGTGGAACGCCAGCACCTGCGGGGTCGGCGTGGCCGCGTCGAACGTGCTCGCGAACCACAGCGACCCGCTGGTCGCCACCGTGCCGACGAGCAGCAGCGGGCGCGGGCCCACCCGGTCGTAGAAGCGGCCGACGAACGGCGCGAGCAGGCCCATCAGCAGACCGCCGGGCAGCAGCAGCAGGCCGGTGGACAGCGGGTCGAGCTTGAGCACGTTCTGGAGGTAGATCGGCAGGATCGTGGCCACGCCCAGCAGCAGCGCCATCATCACCATCATCAGGGCGCTGCTCAGCGTGAACGTCCGGAAGGCGAACGTCCGCAGGTCCAGCAGCGCCCGCTCGTCGCGCTGCAACGAGATCTGGCGGAACACGAACAGGCCGATGCCCAGCACGCCCACCGCCAGCGACACCCACAGCGTCGCCGAGGACGACCCGCCGGCGTGGCCGATGCTGGACAGCCCGTAGACCAGGCCGCCGAACCCGAACACCGACAGCACCACGGACACGACGTCGATCGGGGTGCTGCTGGTCTCGCCGACCCGCGTCACCATGCGCAGGCCCAGGACCAGCGTCGCCAGCGAGATCGGCAGCACCACCCAGAACATCGCCCGCCAGCCGAACAGGTCGAGCACCACGCCGGACACCGTCGGGCCGATCGCGGGCGCCACGGAGATCACGATCGAGATGTTGCCCATCAGCGCGCCGCGCCGGGCCGCCGGCACGAGCGTCATCACCGTCGTCATCAGCAGCGGGACCATGATCGCGGTGCCGCACGCCTGCACGACGCGCGCGCCCAGCAGCACGACGAAGCCCGGGGCCAGCGCGGCGATCAGCGTGCCGGCGCTGAACAGGCTCATCGCCACGCCGTAGAGCACCCGCGTGGGCACCCGCTGGATGAGGTAGCCGGTGATCGGGATGACCACCGACATCGTCAGCAGGAACCCGGCGGTGAGCCACTGGCCGACCGAGGCCGTCACGTTCAGCTCGTTCAACAGCACCGGTAGTGCGACGCCCATGATCGTCTCGTTCAAGATGACGACGAACGTCGCGACGAGCAGCACACCGATCACGGTGCGGTCGCCGCGACTGAGCGCGGGCGGCGACGACACGGCGTCGGACACACCTGCGGTAGTCATGCGAAATCCCCCAGAGGAAAAACGGGCGCGAGGCAAGGGCTACAGCGCCCTGAACGTCGTCCAGCCTACCTCCGGGAGGTCCCTGGACGGTCCCTGTTTTCGGTCAACCTGCCCACATTCGCCGACCGCGCGGGGCCGCGCAACCGGAATCATCCACAGCGGACCCTGGACGGGACGTGAACACGGGCCGTCGTCGCGGACAACAAGGATCTGCGACCGGCCGATCACGCAGCGGAGCCGTTGCGCGACACGGCACCAACGCCCGACCCGCCATGATCAGTCCACAGAGGACGTTCACCGGATTGTTCAGGCAGCGAACAGTTGCTGCTGGAAAACACTTCGGGGCGCTCCCCCGCGACTGCCCCAAGGCACGAAGCCGATTCACCAGGGGGACGAACGGGGACCGCATGCGCACCCGCAACGCGTCGGCGGTCCGCCCGGACGCGGCCGTTCCCCCCGCGGGTCGAGTTTCTTGCCCTGGTCGTGTTTGCGCTGGTAGTGGGTCCTGCCGGCGGGGTCGGAGAGGGCTGCGGACGCGGCGGGGAGGTACGCGCGCGTGGGCTTGCGGTTGCAGGTGCGGGCGGGCCGGTGCTCGCCGTTGGTCGAGGTTCTTCCGGGGTGGCGGGGGTGGTTGTCAGGAGTCTGTCGCCCGTCCCGGGTGTGTGCGTGGTGGTGATCGTGGTGGGCCGGTGGCGGCCGGCCGTGGCGATTCCGGCGGGTCCGGCGTGACGGGACGGGATCTGCGGCGCTGCCTGGTGGCCGGTCGTCGGGCCGGTCGGGTGTTGTGGTGCCGGGCGGGGGTCGGCGATGCGGCGCACGGCCGGGCCGGGCGGGTGGGCGACCCGGTGCCCGGCGGCGCGGGCGACCGTGACCGGCAGCGCTGCCCGTCCACCATGCCGACCGTTCGTCCCGGGTGGTCGCCGGTCGGGCGTCGAGCGCCGGCACCTATGTGACGACCAGACCCGCCCACCGACGGCCGTGTCCCTGCCGGCGAACCCTCGATATCACCGGACCCGGCGACCACAGCTCCATGATCAGGAACTACGAAAAGGTAACGGGGGATGCGGAAGGTGGCCGGGCCGCTTCAGGCCGAGGTGCCGGAGGGCGCGTCCGGCGGTCAGACCAGGCGGCGGTCGGCCGCCCAGCGGGTCAGTTCGCGGCGGTTCGAGAGCTGGAGCTTGCGCAGGACGGCGGCGGTGTGGGTTTCGACCGTGCGGGCCGAGATGGACAGCCGCGCGCCGATCTCCTTGTACGTGTACCCGGCCCCGACCAGGCGCAGCACGTCCCGCTCCCGGCGGGTCAGGCGGTCCAGGTCCGTGCCGGTCGGCCCCTCGCCCCGGAAGGCGTCCAGCACGAACCCGGCCAGGCGCGGCGAGAAGCACGCGTCGCCGGCCGCCACGCGCAGCACGGCGTCCAGCAGCTCGGCGCTGGACACGGCCTTGGTCAGGTAGCCGCGCGCGCCGCCCCGGATCACCGCGATGACGTCCTCGGCGACGTCGGACACCGACAGCGCGAGGAACCGCACGCCGGGGTGGGTGGGCACCACCTCGTCCAGCACGGCCCGCCCGCCACCGCCGGGCAGGTGCACGTCGAGCAGCACCACGTCGGGTTCGAGCGCCCGGATCCCCTCGACGGCCGACGCCACGTCGGCGGCCTCGCCGACCACGTCGACCGCGCCGCCCACCTCGGCCCGCACCCCGGACCGGACCAGCGCGTGGTCGTCCACCACGAACACCCGGACCGTCATCGCCCCCACCCCTGTCCCGACAGCCGCAGCTCCACCTCGGTCCCCTCGCCGGGCGCGGAGCGGATCGCGGCGACCCCGCCGTGCCGGCGCACCCGGCGTTCGATCGAGTCCGCGATCCCGCGCCGGTGCGCCCCCGCGCCCGAGGTCGGGTCGAAACCCCTCCCCCGGTCCCGGACCAGCACGAACACGTCGGCGTCGGCCACCTCGGCGAACACCGAGACCTTCGGCACGCCCGCGTGCCGGGCCGCGTTGGTCAACGCCTCGCGCACCGCGCCGACCACGGCGGCGGTGCGCTCGTCGAGCCGGCACGTGCCGACCGTGACGACCTCGACGGCCACCGTGAACCGGTCCTCGACGGCCTCCGCCGCCGCGACCACGGCCGCCGCGAAGTCGTCGGGGTCGGGCGCGGGTCCACCGTAGAGCCACGCCCGCAGGTCGCGTTCGGTGCCGCGGGCGAGCCGCCGCACGTCGGGCTGGTCGGACCGCTTCTGGATCAGCGTCAACGCCTGGAGCACCGAGTCGTGCAGGTGCGCGGCCAGTTCGGTGCGCTGCTCGGCGCGGACCCGGGCGGCGCGCTCCCGGGTCACCGCGCGGGCCATCAGGTACAGCCACGGCAGCGCGACCGCGCCGACCAGCAGCAACGCTCCCGCCGCGAGCACGGACACGGTCACCGCGGCGGCGGAGAGCGCCGGCCGCCACCGGACCAGGACCAGCGCGACCCACAGCCCGGCCACGACCGTGCAGGCGGCGATCAGCACGCCCCGGCTGTGCAGCGACCGGGCCTCGGCGTCGGCCAGGCGGGTCGACACCAGCACCACCCACGGCACCACGGCGAGCCCGACCACCACCAGCATCACCACGACCTGCACCGGCAGGCCCGGGGTGGGCGTGGTGCGCACCGCCCACCCGAGCCACACCAGGCCGGCCGCACCGAGGCACCCCAGCAGGACCATCCAGTACGACCGGCTGCGCACGTCCCCGATCCTAGGAGGTGAAGAAGACGTTGGCGGGCAACTGCCGGCGCGGGACGTCGGTGTCGAGCGCGATCAGGTCGCCGAGCGAACGGCGGTAGTCGATGCCGAACCGCTGGCGCAGCACCGGGAGCACCGGGTCGTGCAGGTGGAAGAACCGGTCGCCGGCGCGCAACGCCTCGAACTGCCGCTTCCAGATCGCCGCCTGCAGCTCGCCGAACTCCGCGCCGGGCAGCGGCGGTTCGGCCATCATCCCCACGAAAGCGTCCACTGTGGACACATTGCCGTAGACCGCTTTGAGCCGCGCGGCGGTGGCGGTGCGACGGATCCCGCGCACCGCCGAGGTCCGGGCGGCCTCGCTGCCCGGCCGCAGTTCCGCGCCGCGCCGGTCGTAGAGGCGCACGAAGTCCAGCGAGTCCGGGTCGTCGACCTCCGCGCCCGGCGTCAGCTCCGGGTCGGCGGGGAAGGATTCGGTGTCCTCGCCGGTGATCGCGCGGAACGACGGCTTCGCCGGCAGGCCGTACGCGCGGCGCAGGTCGTTGTAGGACGGCATCCCGTGGTCCCGGCCGCGTTCCACGTCGATGGCCGCGATGTCGAAGACGATGGTGCCGCACGCCGGGACGCAGTCGGGCGAACTCAGCTCGACGCTGCGCACCACGTCGCCCACCTGCTCGTCGTTGCGCGCCTGCGGCCGGGCGGAAAGCCCTTGCAGCAGCGGGCCGAGCTGGAGGCGTTCGGCGAGGTCCGGGTTGAACAGCACGATCGAGGACGGCACGGTCAGCTCGACCCGCCGCCCGTCGTCCAGCGGCACCACCCGGACCCCGGCCGCGCGCAGCGCGTCGAGCACCTCGGCGGAGTAGCGCGCGGCGTCGGCGGTGACGGTGATCTCGTCGCCGACCATGCTGTGCGCGCGGTAGCCGACCGTCGCGAACTCGTTGCCCAGCCCCGCGTCCACGGTCGGGTCGTAGCCCCGGTAGGGCGCGAGCCGGACGCCGAGGCTGGGCAGGAACTCCTGGTAGGTGATGTGCTGCTGGGTCGCGATCACCACCCGGCGGGCGAGCTGGAACCGCTGCTCCTCGCCGAGCCACTCGGGCAGCAGCGCGACGATCCGGTTGTGCTCGCGGGCGAACAGCGTCTGCACGGCCAGCAGCGAGATGTTCTCGTTGGCCCGGACGTCACCGGCCACGGCCAGTCGCGGCCCGGCGCCCAGCGCGCTGTCCATCGGCGGCGCGGAGGCCGCGTCACCGCGCGCGTCCTGGCGGGGCAGCAGGTTGCCGGGCAGGAGCAGGCGTGCGCCGTTGTTGGTCGGGTCGCCGTCGACCGGCCCCTCCCGCAGCCACTCCAGGCGCTGCGGCGTGCCGCCGTACACCGCGTAGGCGTCGAGGTAGGACCCGATGGTGTTGGGCTGCTCGCGCGGGGTGGTGATCCCGGTGCCGGTGGCGGCGCGGCTGCGGGAGAACGGCACGATCCCGAAGTCGTCGCGGAAGCGCTCCATCGGATCGGCGTTGTCGAACGGGATCGGCGGGCCCTCCGGCGAGGAGGCCCGCAGGCCGAAGGTGTGGTCGACGAACTGCCCCCACGCCGTGCTCCACTGGCTGACCCCGCGCGGCGAGAACAGGTTCTGGTCGCGGTCGTCGAACACCCGGTTGCTGATCCGCCGGGCGTTCGGCCCGGCCACCGGCACGCCGATCCCGTCGGCGTAGCGGGCGGGCGCGACCCTCGGGTACGGTCCGCCCGCCCGTCCCCAGTCGGGGTGCGCCACGTTGTTGCCGCTGCCGTCGAGGCTCTGCACCTCGAACCCGCGCAGCCCCCGGTCCCCCTGCGCGACCGCCGCGCCCCCTGCCGCGAACTGGCCGACCACCACGGCCAGCACCGCCAATGGCCACTTCCTGCGAAGAGTCGTCCTCATGCGGCCAGCGTCGCGCTCCCCCGCGCGCGCCCACATCCGTGATCGGCCCGCAGGAATCCCGTAGGCATCCCGGATACCGCTGCGGGCCGGCGCGGGCGCGGCGCACCGGGCGCGGCACCGCGCGGCGGGGCCGACGCCGTCGCCCGGCCGGACGCCGCACCCGGCGCGCCGCACCGGCCGTGCGGCGCGCCGGGTGCGGCGTCGGAGGACTTCTTGCGCCGAACGATGGTCCAAACAAGACGCTGCGCGGTCCGGTGCGCGCCGGGCAGTGAACGCCCGACTCCACAAGGGACATTCGTAGGGAATCGGGCAACCACCCCGCAAACCGGCCGGAAAATCCCGGTCGACACGAATATTCCGGGCGACCGGTCATCACCGGTCAGCTTCTAACCTCAACGGCGCATTGCCCGGAGAACGCACGCCGGTATGGTGGACGGAGTGGCGGACCGCCTTTCTCGGACAACCCTCGTCGTCGTGCTCTCCGCACTGCTCCTCGGTGCCGTCGGATGTGATCGGCCGACCCCGGAGAACCGCAATTCACCGGACCCGCCGGCACGGGCGGACGGCGGACTCGTGTACCAGCTCCAGAATTACTCCGACGGACGGCTGGACACATTGGCCGACACCTCCTCGCGGTTCGTCGTGGTGGACTTGGCGCGGGACGCCGGGCACTCCTACTTCGCGGCCGACGAGGTCGCCCGGCTGCGCGCCGCCGGAAAAACCGTGCTGGCCTACTTCGAAATCGGGTCGATCGAGTCGTTCCGGCCGGACTTCGAGGCGGTGGCCGCCGACCGGGCCGGGCTGCTGCTCAACGAGTGGACCAGCTGGCCCGGCGAGCACTTCGTCCGCTACTGGGAACCGAGCTGGTGGAACCTGGCCGTGCGGCCCCGGCTGGACCGCGCGCTCAGCGCCGGGTTCGACGGCGTCTACCTGGACACCCCGCTCGCGTACGAGGAGATCGACCTCGACCTGGTGGGCGGTCTGGAACGGCCCGAACTCGGCCGCCGGATGGTCGACCTGATCGCCCGGATCAGCCAGTACGCCAAACGCGCGACCCCCTCTTTCCGGGTGTTCCCGCAGAACTCACCGGAGTTGTCCGAGTACCCCGGCTACCTCGCCGCGGTCGACGGCATCGGGGTGGAGGAGTTGTTCTTCCAGGCCACCGACAAACCGTGTTCGGCGGACTACTGCGGAACGAACCTCGCCGCCACCCGAGCCCTCCGCGATGCCGGCAAGACGGTGTTGGCGGTGGACTACGCGACAGATCCGCAGAACGTCGCGACAGCCTGCCGAAGATACCGCGAAGAAGGGTTCGAGGGATACGTCACGGTGCGCGCGCTGGACCGGATCAGCACGCCGTGCCAGTGACCGTGGAAGACACCGACCAGGCAAGGAGCGGAATGTGACGAACGGGTCGCGCGAGCTGCGGCGGATCGGAATAGTCGGAATGGGCTACGTGGGCCTCACCCTGGCCGCCGCGCTGGCCCGCAAGGGGTACGAGGTGCACGGCGTCGACAGCCAGCCCGCGGTGCTGGACTCGCTGGCGCAGGGCCGCCCGCACATCTTCGAACCCGGCGTCGAGGAAGTCTTCGGCGAGTGGGTCGGCAAGCGCATCTTCCTCGCGCCGGAACTGCCCGACAACGGCGTGGACGCGGCCGTCATCTGCGTCTCGACGCCGGTGGAGCAGGCCGGGCACAAGCCGTACCTGGACAACCTGGCCGCCGCCGCCGAGCACATCGCCAAGCGGTGCTCGCCGGACACCCTGGTGGTCGTCCGCAGCACGGTCCCGGTCGGCGCGACCCGGTCGGTCGTGCTGCCGCGCCTGGTCGACGCGTGGGGCTCGGGCCGCCTGGTGATGGCGCCCGAGCGCACGATCCAGGGCCAGGCGCTGCGCGAACTGGTCGAGCTGCCGCAGGTCGTGGGCGGGCTCGACGAGGAGAGCCTGGCGCTGGGCGTGGAGCTGTTCGGCGGCCTGGCGAGCCAGGTCGTGCCGGTGTCCGACCTGGAGACCGCGGAACTGGTCAAGCTCACCAACAACTGCCACACCGACGTCATCTACTCGTTCGGCAACGAGGTGGCCAGGCTGACCGAGCAGTTCGGGCTGGACCCGCTGGAGGTCATCCGGGCGACCAACCTGGACTACCCGAGGCCCAACATCGCCAAGCCCGGCTACGTCGGCGGCGGCTGCCTGTCCAAGGACCCCTACATCCTGCTGTCCGCCGCGGCGGAGGCGGGCTACGCGCCGCCGCTGATCCTGGCGGCCCGGCAGGTCAACGAGGACACCCCGGTGCACGTCGCCGGCCGGGTGGTCGACCTGCTGGACGAACCGCGCGGCAAGACCCTGTTCGTGCTCGGCTGGGCCTACAAGGGCTGGCCGCCCACCGACGACATGCGCGGCACGCCGATCGCCTCGATGCGGCCGGTGTTCGAGGCCGCGGGCGTCCGGGTGATCGGCCACGACCCGCTGGTGGGCCCGGACGTGATCCGGGCGTACGGCGGTGAGCCGGTCGACCTGCTCGACGGGTTCGCCGCGGCCGACGCGGTGCTGGTGATCACCGACCACCCGCAGTACCGGGAGCTGGACGTGGACGCGGTGCTGCCGGGCTCCAACGTCCAGCTCGTCTACGACTCGTGGCGGGTGCTCGACGGCGACCGGGTGACCGGGCACGGCGTGCGCTACGCGGGCCTGGGCTACGAGCGGAACGCGCGGTGAAGGCGCTGATCCTGGGCGGTGCGGGCTTCATCGGCCTGCACCTGGCCCGCCGGCTGCTCGCCGACGGCCACGAGGTCGGCATCGTCGACGACTTCTCGCGCGGGCGCGACGACCCGGACCTGGCCGCGCTGGACGTGCCGGTGTTCTCGGCCGACCTGACCGACCCGGCCGCGTTCGACGACCTGCCGCACGACGCCGACCACGTCTACCTGCTGGCCGCGGTCGTCGGCGTGCGCAACGTCGAGCGCGACCCGGAGCGGGTGGTCCGGGTCAACACCCTGGCCGCGCTGAACACGTTGGCGTGGCTGGAACCGCACCAGAAGCTGTTCTTCGCCTCGACCAGCGAGGCGTACGCGGGCGGCGTGACCCGGGGCGTCGTGCCGGTGCCCACGCCGGAGGACGTGCCGCTGCTGGTGGAGGACGTCACCGCGCCCCGGTTCGCCTACGGCATCAGCAAGATGCTCGGCGAGGCGGCGGTGGTGCACACCGCGCGGGCCAAGGGGTTCCCGGCGGTGGTGGGCCGGTTCCACAACGTGTACGGCCCGCGGATGGGCACCGACCACGTGATCCCGGAGCTGTGCGTGCGGGCGATCCGGCGCGAGGACCCGTTCCGGGTCTACGGCTCCGACCAGTTCCGGGCGTTCTGCCACGTGGACGACGCGGTCGAGGCCATGGTGCGGCTGATGGGCTCCGAGCGGGCCGTGGGCCGGATCGTGCACATCGGCAACGACTCGGTGGAGACCAACATCGGCGAGCTGACCGAGCTGGTGCTCAAGATCGCCGGGCACGACCCGGCGCTGGACCGGGTGCCCGCGCCGCCGGGTTCGGTGCGGCGCCGGTGCCCGGACCTGGCGCTGCTGCGGGAGCTGACCGGCTTCGAGCCGGTGGTGTCCCTGGAGGAAGGGGTCCGCCGGACCTTCTCGTGGTACCAGGACCACTCGGCGTGAACCGCGGGCGGTTGGAACGGGGGCTCGCGCAACCGTTCCAACCGCCCGCGCGCCTCAGCCGGCCGAGGCCCAGAGGTCGCGGACCGAGGTCCGCAGGTCCCGGCGCGGCGACCAGTCCAGGCTCAGCCGGGCGCGGGTGAGGTCGGCCGCGATCCAGTTCACCGCACCGGAACGGGCGGGCACCGGATCCGATTCGACGATCCGGCCGGTGAACCCGGCGGCCTCGGCGAGCAGGCCGACCGCCTCCCGGACCGGGACGGCCACCCCGCTGCCGACGTTGAGCACCGGATCGGGCCGGGACGCCGACAACGCGGCCTTGGCGACCGCGTCCGCCACGTCCCGCACGTCCACGAAGTCCCGGAAGGCCCCGAGCGGACCGAGCCGGATCTCCCGGCCGGGCACCTCCAGCGCCGACCGGACGGCGGTGGCCGCCCGGCCCAGGACGGTCCCGTCCGGCAGTCCCGCGCCGATCGGGTTGAACACCCGGAGCACCACGGCGTCGACCTTGCCCGCGGTGACCGCGGCGCGCACGAGGCTCGTGCCCGCCAGTTTGGTGATGCCGTAAGCCGCGACCGGGTTCGCGGGCGTGTCCTCGGTGACCGCCACGCCCTCGGGCACGACGCCGTACTCCGCCGCCGACCCGAGCACGACCAGGCGCGCGGACGGTGCCGCGGCCGGGATCGCGTCGAGCAGGCGGGCGGTGGCGGTCACGTTCGCCGCCACCAGGTCCGCGAGGGTCCCGTCGAGCAGACCGACGCAGTTGACCACCACGTCCGGCGCGGTGGTGGTCAGCAGGTCGGCGAGTTCGCCGGGACCGCCGGTCACCAGGTCGTGCCGCGCCCAGCCGACCGCGTCCGGGGCCGACCGCCCGACCCTGACGACCGCCGCGCCGTCAGGATGCGAGGACAGGGCACCGGCCACTTCCCGGCCGAGGTAACCGGACGCGCCGAACAGCAGCACCTTGCGCAGGGTCACGACACGGCTCCGAGCGGGGTCTTGTCCCGCACCCCGGGCAGCAGCACCGAGCGCACCTCCCCGAAGCATCTGTTGGCCTCGTCGTAGTCGTCCGGACGGCCGATGTCGAGCCAGTAGCCGTCGAACTCGAACGCGGCCGGGGCCGCTTCGCGCTCCAGCAGGTCGAGCACGAGGTCGTCGAGCCCGAACGGGACGTCCGCCGGGTACGGTTCGAGCGTCGCCCGCGACATCGCGTAGACGCCCATGCTGACCCCGTAGGACAGCTCCGGCTTCTCCACGAAGTGGACGATCCGGCCGCGCTCGGTCTCCAGCGTGCCGAAGTCGATCTTGACCTTGCGCCGGTAGGTGGCCACGGTCAGCGGGGCCCCGCTGGACATGTGGTGGGCGAGCAGGGCCAGGTAGTCCAGATCGGTGAGCACGTCGCCGTTCATCACCAGGAACTGCTCGGGCAGCCGGTCCAGGAAGTTGAGCAGCGGTCCGATCGTGGACAGCGGTTTGTCCTCCTCCGCGTAGTCGACCTCGATCTCCCAGCGCGAGCCGTCGCCCACGAACGCCCGGATCAGCGACCCGAGGTGGCCGATGGCGAGCGTGACGCGGTCGAACGAGTGGGCTCGCAACTGTTGCAGGATGATGTCCAGGATCGCGTACTCCTCGCCGATCGGGACCAAGGGCTTCGGCAACGCCGTGGTGTAGGGCCGTAGTCGCACTCCCTGACCACCGGCGAGTATCACCGCGTGCATTCGAGGTTCCCTTCTTCTCATCGGTAGTGCCGTACTTGCCCGACGCTCCGGCGGAGCGCCGTCAGCAGGAGGATCGACAGGGCCGCGCAGCACCCGAGGAACACCGGCACGTCGCCGTACCGGTCGGGTTCGCCGGCGGTGGCCTCCACCAGCACGACGTCCACCGGCAGCACCAGGGCCAGGCAAGCGGTGGCCCAGCCGGTGCCGCCGGTGCGGATCAGGACGAAGCCGAGGAAGAACGCCCCACCGAGCACGACGTGCGCGTCGATCAGCAACGCGCCGTGCACGGTCAGCGCGCCGCTCCACCGCAGGGCGGCGAGCAGCACCAGGGCCAGTGTCCCGAGCACGAGCAGGCAGGTGGCGAGTTCGCGCAGCAGCAGCCGCCACATCGCCCGGTCGAACAGCGCGGGCGACGCGCAGCGCCGCAGCAGCACGCCGGCCTGGTCGAACAGCCGGTGCACGCGCCACTCGACCGCCCCCATGCCGACCACGAGCGGCGTCACGCCCACCGCGAGGTCGACCGGTCCCATCACGTACCGGACGTCGGTGTGCAGCAGGAAAGCCGCGCACAGCGCCGCGTACGCCGTGCTGGGCAGCGCCCCCAGGGCCAGCACGCGGGCCGGCGGCACCTTGCCGGGGTCCTTGCCGCGCACCATGCTCGTCCGGTACGCGGCGGTCAGCGCGAGCGACACCGAGACCACGCCCGCCACCAGCACCGGCGGGACCATCTCGTCGGCGTAGCCGGCGATCAGGTGCAGCACGCCGAGCAGGCACGCGGGCAGCATCGCGGTCAGCAGCAGCACTTCCCGGCGGTGGAACAGCAGGATGCCGGAGGCGACCTGGAAACCGGTCTGCGCCAGCACGAACAGCACCACCTCGACGCCGCCGCCGTACCAGCGCAGGATCAGCAGCGCCCCGGCGAAGGCCAGCGCGAACCCGCCGCCGCCGAGCAGCACCAGCGTGCGCCCGGCCAGCCGGGCCGCGCCCGCGCCGGTCAGCCGGTGCCCGACCCAGCTGCTGCCCGCGCCCCACACCCAGCCGGCCGTCGTGGCGAAGACCAGGCCGCGCAACATGTCCGGCCCGCCGAGCACGCCGAACACCGCCGGGTAGACGGTGCTGGGCATGAGGTAGAGCAGGCCGTGCATGACGTCGGCCCACCACGGGCGCGCCGGCGCGGGCGGCGGCGGTTCGGGCTCCGAGTCGGGGGTGAGCAGCGGGTAGACGTGGTGGGCGAGGTCGAACACGTCGGCCATGCCGTACTCGTCGACCGCCGCCTCGTCGGTGACCCCCTGGCTCTCCAGCATCGCCGCCACCTGGAGTTCGTCCACGGGCTCGGGCAGCAGCGGCCGGATGTTGCCGACCAGGTCCTCCAGCGTCACCCGGACCTCCCGATGAGCACCAGTTCGGCGTAGCGGGCCTGGTAGCTGTCGTTCCAGCGCTGGAGGGTGAAGTGCTCCAGCACGCGCTGCCGCGCCAGGTCCCCCAGCCGGCGGCGCAGACCGCCGTCGGCGAGCAGTCGGACGCACGCCCGCGCCACCGCGACGTGGTCACGCGGCGGCACGACGAACCCGGCGTCCCCCACCGCTTCGGGCACGCCGCCGACGTTCGTGCAGACCGGCGGTCGCCCGGTCGACATCGCTTCCACGAGCGAGAACGGGAACCCCTCGGAGATGCTGGTGAGCGCGACGACGTGGCCGGCGTGGTAGGCGTCGACCTGGTTGGGCACCCGGCCCTCGAAGACCGCCGAGTCGGTCAGGCCGAGTTCCTCGACCAGCCGGACGCAGCCCGCGTGGTAGCCCTCGTTGGCGACGGTGACCGGGCCGAACATGCGCAGCCGGGCGTCCGGGATCTCGTCGCGCACCAACCGGAACGCCCGGATCAGCGTGTGCAGGTCCTTCAACGGGTCGATGCGGCCCACGAAGACGATCGTCGGCACGTCCGGTTCTCCCGACGCCTGCGGGAAGTCCTCCGGGTCGATGCCGTTGTACATGGTGTTCATCCGCGCCTCGTCCGCCCCGTTGCGCAGTTGCCAGCGGCGGTTGTAGCCGGAGTGCGGCGCGAGCATGTCGCAGCTGAGGTAAGCCGCGCCGGCCAGCGCCCGGTGGAACGCGAGCAGGACCTTCTTGACCCGCTGCGGCATGTCCTCCTTCACCACGGACAGGTAGCGCTCCCGGAGGTAGACACCGTGCTCCGACATGAGCATCGGTGTTCCGTACGCCCACTTCGCCGCCAGGCCCACCAGCGCGCTCAGCCCGTTCATCGCGAGGTGGCACACGTCGACCTTGATCGGCGGGTGGAACAGCGGCCGCAGCATGTGCTCCAGGAGGTCGGCCACCACGACCGCGTCCTGGAGCGGCAACGGTTCCCCGTACGCCTCGGCGGTCACGTCGACGATCCGGGACACGGCGTCGTTGGAGACCAGCGCCGCGCCCAGGTCGGCCGTGCGCGCGGCGTCGAACATCCCGCGCAACGCGGCCAGGAACGCTTCCGTCGTGCCGTCGGTGTGCGGGATGAAAGAACGCAGGAACGTCTCGTGCAGTTCGGCGAAGTCCTTCGGTTTCCGGCGCGCGCGGCGCCAGCGTCTGCCCCACAGCGGGAGGTTCACCACCTCCACCAGGTTGGCCGGCGCGGGCCAGGTCGGGCGCTCGGTGCCGTCGACGGTCAGCGCGACGACGGTGAACGCGTGCTCGGGCATCCCCCGGACGAGCTGGTCGCACCACAGGCTCACGCCGCCGGGGTGGAACGGGTAGGTGCCCTCCGAGATGAGCGCGATGCGGGTGCGGGTGTCCGGCAACGGTCTGGTCGTGGTGCTCGGCCGGAGCTGGTACGTGGTCATGCGGCGGGTCTCGTCTTCAGGACCACCCGGTTCCCGGCGGCGATGCCGACCCGGGACACGGTGTCCGATCCGTAGGATTCCGCCTCGTCCCCCGACCGCTGGTCGTCCTCGGTCGCGGACCGCGTCTCCAGTCCGGTCACGAACAGCGCGCCGGTCGTGGCGGGCGTGTAGGCGACCGTTCCGGCGACCCGGTTCCAGACCGCGTCCTCGCGCGCCGCGAGTTCCGCGAAGTGCGCGGTCCGCGCCTGCACGTAGCCCGCGAGCGACACCCAGTCCGGGTTCTTCAACGGCACCGAGAAGTAGGCGGCGTACTTCGCGACCGTCGCGTCGATCCAGTCGAACATGAGGCTGTGGCCCGGCTTGTACTCCCGGGCGTTGCCCTGGTGCAGGGTGTGCGCGTACACCGATCCGTCCATCACGTGCTGGGCGGCGATGTCGGCTTCGGTCTCGATGATCTCCTCGTAGGTCAGGTCGCGGTCGCCGTGCTCCCGGTCGGTGCCGTTGCGGCCGTAGGAGGCGTTGAACAGGGCGGTCTGCTCGTCGGGCTCGGTGGCCTCGAACGCGATCGACGTCGGCCAGTCCGGCACCACGAACACCTCGCGGCGCAACGGGTGCGCGACGCCGCAGTTGAAGCAGGCCGGGCGGTGCCCGGCGAAGGACATGTTGCCCTGCACGTACTTCACGCCCAGGTCGCGCGCGGCGTCGAGCAACTCCTGGTTGGAACCGCCGAGCCCGTAATCGGTCGGCGGGCCGGTGACGTCGGCCCGGTCCGGGTGGTAGACGCCCAGGCCGGAGTACTCCGGAGTCTTGAGCACGGTCGGCGGCACCGGGATCCCGGCCGACGCCGCGTACTCCAGGTTCCGCTCGATCTCGGTCCGGTTGACCGCGTACGGGGTGTCGTTCATCTGCGGGTGGTTCGCGGTGTGGTTGATCCACCGGAACTTGTCGACCAGGGACTTGGAGCAGCCGCTGAGCGAGTCCGGGCTGCCGGTCTCCTCGCACGTGGCGGGCGCGCCCGCGTCGAGTCGGCTGCCGTTGTAGGGCAGGTTGAGCCGGAAGCCGGCGGCCTGCGGGTGCTTCTCGGCCAGCCGGTCCTGCCCGGCGGCGGCCGCGACGGCGTCCCGGCCGTCGAGCCGGTACAGGCCGGTGCGGCCGTCCGGGTAGCGCCGCATGGTCACGTTGAACCAGTCGTCCACGTCCACCGAGAACCAGTGCCGCTGCTCGCCGAGCAGCACGCCCCTGGTCGCCCACCGGAGCAGTCCCTGGCCCAGCAGCAGTTCGGGGACCGAGCCGACGCCGGTGGAGAAGGTGATCGCGAGGCGTTCCCGGCCGTCGGAGGTGCGGACCAGCACCGCGACCACGTCGTCCCCGGCGGTCAGCAGGGGTTCGGCGGCGCAGCCCGGGGCCAGGCCCGCCCGGTAGAGGTAGGAGCCGGTGAGCGGGATCCGCAGGTCCGGCTTGAGGTAGTCGAACACCTTCCGGCCGGCGTCGGTCTGCGCGAGCGGCACCGGCGTGCCCTCCACCGCGCCCTCGCCCCGGGCGCGCAGGCAGTAGTCCTCGGGGTCGGTGCCCGGGGCGGTGTTCAGCGCGACCTGCCGGACCTGGTAGGTGCGCTCGTAGTCCCACAGCGCGTTCCACTGCGGACGGTCGAGCGCGGGGGTGAACTCGCCGTTCGGGTCCGCGCGCAGCAAGGCGTTGCCGGTCAACAGGATCGCGTTGTACCGGCCGATTCCCTCCGGCGTGGTCAGCCGTTGCGGCGTCACCTTCTCGGTGCCCGCGAACAGCACGTCGTAGGGCGTGCCGAAGCGGTCCAGGACCGAACGCCAGGTGTCCAGGCCGAAGTCGTCCGGCCCGGTGGCGATCACCAGTTGCCGCAACGCGACCAGATCGCCCCGACGCGCGGCCCCCGCGTCCGCGACTCGCACCGGGACCTCCTTCTTGACGGCGACGGGAACCGGCACGGGCACCGGTTCCGCTCCGCCCGAACCGTCGTCGATGGCCGGACTCGTCAGGGTGATCGCTGCGATCAGCAGTGCGACGACCATCAGCAGCGGGACGCGCGGAACGGAACCGGGCCGTAATCGGTTCATCGGCGCGGGACCGCCGTGGCCACGACCTTGCCGCCCGCGGTGATCGGCACCCGCGTGATGCGGTCCGTGCCGTAGCGGTCGGTCTCACCCGACGGCGCGGTCACGCCGGTCAGGAACAGCGAACCGGTGGTGGCCGCGGTCACCGTGACGGTGTTGTCGGTCCGGTTCCACACCGGGTCCCGCCGCGCGCCGAGTTCGGCGAAGTGCTGGGTGCGCGCCTTCACGTACTTGGCCAGCGCCGGCCAGTCCGGGTTGCGCAGCGGCACCTGGTAGCGCTCGCTGTACTTGGCCACGACCACCTTCAGCCAGTCGAAGGTGAGGCTGCGGCCGGACGAGTACTCCCGCAGGTTGCCCTGGTGCAGGGTGTGCGCGTAGGCCGAACCGGACATCACGTGGTGCAGCGCCACTTCCGCCTCGTAGGAGACCATCTCGTCGTAGGTCAGGTCGTGGTCGTGGAACGGGAACTTGCCCTTCGGCCCGTAGAAGCTGTTGTAGAACAACGTCTGCTCGGCGGGCGCGGTGGTGTGGTAGCCGATGTTGGTCGGCCAGTCCGGCACGACCAGCAGCTCCGGGCGCAGCGGGTGGTTGACCCCGCAGTTGAAGCAGCTCGGGACGTGGCTGGGGAACGACATGTTGCCGTGCAGGTAGCGCACGCCGACGTCGTAGGCCGCGTCGAGCATGGACTTGTTGGACTTGGCCAGGCCGAAGTCCGTCGGCGGGTCGGTGTCCGGGGCGTCCGGGTCCGGGTTGTACACGCCCAGGCCCGAGTAGGCCGGCGTCTTGAGCACGTCGGTCGGCACGGTCAGCCCGGCGTCGCGGCCGATCGTCAGGTTGTCGGCGATCTCGTCGTAGGTGGTGTCGTAGTCGGTGAAGTTCAGCTCCGGGTGGTTCACCGTGTGGTTGAGCCAGCGGAAGCTGCGCGACAGGCAGCGGGCGTAGCTGGTCAGCGCGTCCGGCGTGTCGGTGGCCGAGCAGCTCGACGGCGCTTCCTCGTCGATGCCGCTGCCGTTGAAGGGCAGGTTGAGGGTGAAGCCGGCGGCGAGCGGCGAGGTGCGCAGCGAGCGCTGCTGTGCCTCGGCGGACGCGATGTCGGTCCCGGTCATCCGGTAGCCCGGCTCGGTCTCCAGGTGTCCGTCCGGGTACAGGTGGTCGGTGGAGTTGAACAGGTCGTCCACGTCGACGTTGATCCAGTGCCGGGACTCGCCGAGCAGCACGCCCCAGGTGGCCCAGCGCAGCAGGCCGTAGCCGAGCAGGTCGGTCTGCGCCAGGTTCTGGTCGGAGGTGAAGGTCAGCGCGGCGCGTTCGCGCCCGTCGGTCGACGTGCTGGTCACGCCCACCACGTAGTCGCCGATCTTGAGCAGCGGGTCCGCCGCGCAGCCCGCCGCGAGCGTCGAGCGGTAGACGTAGGAGTCGGTGATCGGCACCGTGGCCGTCGTCTTGAGGTAGTCGAACACCTTCCCGCCGGAGGCGGTCAGCGTGGCGTTGAACTTCTGGTCCGAACCGCCTTCGACGCCGGGGCGCAGGCAGTAGTCCTCGGGGAAGGTGCCCCAGGAGGTGAACAGCGACGCCTGGCGGACCTTGTAGGCGCTCTCGTAGCCCCACAGGGCCTGCCACTCGGCGGTGTCGAACGCGCTGATGTAGTTCCCGGAGCCGTCCGGGTACAGCAGGGCGTTGTCGGTGAGCAGGATCGCGCTGTAGCGGCCGGTGCCGTCCGGGTTGACCAGCCGGGCGGCGGTCAGGGGTTCGGACTTGGCCAGCAGGACGTCGTAGGGGGACCCGGTCCGGTCGAGCACGGCCTTCCAGGTGGGCAGGCCGAAGTCGGCCGCGTCCAGGCCGATGACCAGGGGGCGCAGCGCGACCTTGTCGGTGGCGAGCGCCGGCGGCGCGAGCGTGGCGGCCGGGACGGGCCCGTTCAGCTCGGCGGTGGCAGCGGGTCTGGCGGGCTTCGGCCGGGCGACCTCGCCCAGGACGAGACCGTGCCGGTGGTGGTGCCCGCCTGCGGCGGCCGCGACCCCCGCGGTCGGGAGCAGCCCGGCGGCCACGACGACGAGCGTCGCCAGAAATGGCCGCAGCCGCTTCGAACCAACAGTATTCGAAACCAAGGCATAACCCTTTCAGGTAGCACAGAATCCCGCACCGTTGCGGTTTGCCAGGAGTCCACTCGGACCCTCTCGACCATCTTCTCCGGCCAACCCTCGCAGCTTGGGGGCCAACACCGGATGCACCTCCGGCGACCTTTTAGATCAACTCGATCGCCACATTTCCGGCCCCGGACGAGGCGGACAGGCGCCCTTCCGGGCACCTCCGCCGCGCCTCCGTCCGAGGAACCCGGGACATACCTCGAATAATGTAGACAGAGCCCTTCGGGCACGGGTACCGCGATTCGTGCGAAACACTATTTGCCTAGGAGTAGTCGACAGAGCGCCGAACGGCTCACGTCACAAGAACCACCCGGTCACTGTTCGACATATTATCCCCGTCACCTGGAATGGCCCGGCCACCTGCCCGGCCACCCCTGAATGTGAGCAACCCTCCTGCCCGGCACCCCGTTCTGATACGGAAAAGACCACGATCCGGCCGCCGCACAACGCGGGTCCAACGCGGTGCGGGCCGTCGTACGGTCTCAATCGGCGACCCCGGGCCGTGACCGCCCGGAACCCGGGCCGGCGGGGGTGCACGGCGCGTACACACCCGTTCACGACCGTTCACAGCATCACCGCAGGACAGCGGCCGGTTGAGACGCACCCGAAACGCGCCGCTGTCGCAGTACGTCCGGGCGACAAGCGCCGTCGACTGGGCCGGACGGTGGACGGACGGTGACCGCACCACCGGGCGAATCCGGATGACGCTAACATTTCGGGAGATCAACACACTTTCAGCGAACACATCCGTCGCAGTTTTCGGTAACGATCCGTGTTCAAAGGTGATAACAGAGCGTAGTGCCGGTGGTGATCCGCCGGCCGCGTGCCGCACCGGGCGGTCGTGCGAGAGGTGGACTTTACGTGACATACGCAGCCGAGATCAGTCGCGCCAACCCGTCCTGCATCGTGTTCCTGATCGACCAGTCCGCGTCGATGAGCGACCCGATCGGAGGCGGCGCGCGGCAGCGCAAGGCGGACGTGGTCAGCGACGCCATCAACCGGCTGCTGGCCGAGCTGAGCGTGAAGTGCGCGAAGGAGGAAGGCGTCCGGGACTACTTCCACATCGCCGCCATCGGCTACGGGCACACCGTCGGCCCGGCCTTCACCGGGCCGCTCGCCGGGCGCGAACTGGTGCCGTTGAGCCAGGTCGCGGACCAGCCGGCCCGGGTGGAGAAGCGGCTCAAGAAGGTCCCCGACGGCGCGGGCGGCCTGGTCGAGACGACCACCGGCTTCCCGGTCTGGGTGGACCCGGTGGCCAACGGCGCGACGCCGATGAGCCAGGCGCTGGCGCGGGCCGAGGCGCTGGTGTCGGACTGGGTCGGGCGGCACCCGGACTGCTTCCCGCCGATCGTGCTCAACCTGACCGACGGCGAGTCCACCGACGGCGATCCGACCAGCGCCGCCTGGTCCGTTCAGACCCACGTCAGTGCCGACGGCGCGGCGCTGCTGTTCAACCTGCACGTGTCCGCGACCAACGCGGTCCCGGTCACCTTCCCGGACAGCGACGTCGCACTTCCCGACGCCTACGCCCGTTCGCTGTTCGGCATGTCCAGCGTGCTGCCGCCGCACATGCGCTTCTACGCGTTGCAGCAGGGGGTGGCGGCCACCGAAACGACCCGGGGTTTCGTCTACAACGCCGACATCACCTCGATCGTCCAATTCCTGGACATCGGCACCCGCGCGACGGACCTGCGCTGACCAGCGGTATGTACACCTCCTCCCTCCGCGCGCCCAAACAGGGCAACTCATTGCGGGAATGCGAGGACGCCCGGTGCGTCCGGCCCGGGTCCGCCCCGGACGAGTGGCTCGCCGAACCGGTCTACGCGGCCGTGGCGGACGGAGCTTCGGAGAGCCTGCTCGCGGGCGAGTGGGCGGATCTGCTGGCGGGTTCGGTGGTGGCCTCGGCGCGGTCGGACGAAGAAGTCCTGCGGGACGCCGGGGTTTTCGCGACCGCACTGGTCGAGGCCGGGCGGGCGTGGCGGGAATGGCTGGCCGAGTACGTGGCCGGGCGCGAGGCGGACGGCCGCCCGATCGCCTGGTACGAGCAGCCCAAGCTCGACCGGGGGCCGCATTCGACCGTGCTCGCCGCGCGGTTCGCCGCGGATTCGGCGCACCGCACCCGGTGGCACGCCGCCGCGCTGGGCGACAGCTGCCTGTTCCACACCCGGGACGACCGGCTGCTGCGCGCTTTCCCGGTCGAGGCGTCGGCGGAATTCGACAACTCGCCGGGACTGGTCAACGCGTTCAACCGGGACCACGCGCTGCTGGCGCGGCACGTCCGCACGGTTTCGGGCGAAGCCGAGCAGGGCGACCAGTTCTTCCTGTGCACCGACGCGCTGGCCGCGTGGTTCCTCCGCGAGGCCGAGCGCGGGCAACGGCCGTGGCAGGTGCTGTGCGAGTTCACGCCGCAGGCCGATCTCGACGGATTCCAGGGGTGGTTGGAGAAGGTGCGCGCGGAGGGGGCGATGCGCAATGACGACGTCACGGTCGTTCACGTGGACCTCGGATGACGAACCCGCGCGCGCGTTCCCGTCCGGCGCGACGTACGTGGAGGCGTTGCAGAACACCGCGTTGTGCTTTCGCGGCACCGAACTCGCGGGCGCCCAGGTCCGCTTGGACGGGTTGGGCCGGCCCCGCGCCATCTCCGGCAACTTCGCGAGCGTCTTCTCGCTGACCGCCGCCGACGGCACCCGTTACGCGGTCAAGTGCTTCACCCGGGAAGTGCGCGAGCAGGCGGTCCGCTACCGCGCGATCGGGGAGCACCTGGCCGGGCTGGACGACGACTGGACCGTCGGTTTCGACTACCTCGACCGGGGAATCATGGTCGAGGGCACCTGGTACCCGGTGCTGCGGATGGAGTGGGTGGAGGGCGTCGGCCTGATCCGCTGGATCGAGCGGCACACCGGGGACCCGGTCGCGCTGTCCGGACTGGCCGACCGGTTCGCGACCCTGGTGTCCCGGTTGGCCTCGGCGGGCGTCGGGCACGGCGACCTCCAGCACGGCAACATCCTCGTCGGCGAGGACGGCTCGGTGCGGCTGGTCGACTACGACGGCGTGTACGTCCCGGCGCTGGCCGGTCTGGCCGCCGTCGAGACCGGGCACCGCAACTACCAGTCGCCCGACCGCACGGCGGCCGACTTCGGCCCGGAGATCGACCGGTTCTCATCCTGGGTGGTCTACCTGTCGCTGGTGGCGCTGGCCACCGATCCCTCGCTGTGGCACCAGTTGCGCGACCAGGACGCGGAGAACCTCCTGCTCGCGGAGTCCGATTTCGCCGACCCGGCGACGTCGTTCCGGCTGTCCACCCTGACCGGCCACCCCGACCCCCGGCTGAGCGGTCTGGCCGGGCGGTTCCGGGAAGTCCTGCTGCACCACCGGGCCGATCCCCCGCCGCTGGAGCCGCTCGACGACACCACGCCGGCCGCCGTCGCGGTGTCCGGCCGCGCCTTGCCGTCGTGGCTGGCCGAGCGCGTGCAGGCGCACCTGCCCGCCCCGCCGCCGCCTGCCCGGTTCGACCGGAGGGCACCGCTGCCCGCCGCGTTGACGTGGTTGCTGCTGGTGCTGCTGCCGCTGGGGGTCCCGACCGCGCTGCTGGTGGAGCCCGCCGTCGCCGCCGTGGACCTGGCCGCGGTGCTCGCCTGGGGCGCGGCGACGGCGACGGACTACCGCCGCCGCCCCGAACGCCCGCAGGCCCGTGCCGCGCGCGCCGAGCGCAAACAGCTCCACGACGCCCGCCAAGCCGCCGCCACCCGCACCGCGTGGCTGGAACGGGAGAGCCGGCAGATGGCGCGGACCGCGGACGAGCTCAAGGCCGATCAGGACTTCCGGCGGCGGACCCTCCAGCAGCGGCACAACGAACGCCGCAGCGCGCACCAATCGGCCGTGCGGCAACACCTGTCGCAGATCGACCGCGAACGGCAGGCGTCCGCGACCCGGATGCACCTGGAGGAACAGCGGCTGTTGACCTTGCGGCAGAAGGAACACCTGCGCACGTACCTGTCGAGGTTCCCGGTCCGCAACGCGGGCGTCGACGGCATCGGGCGGACGCTGACGGCCAACCTGGCCGCCGTGGGCATCCGGACCGCCGCGGACTTCGTCGGCGTCAGCTACGCGGTGCAGGGCGCGAACCGGGTGGCGGTCTTCGTGCTGGCCAACGGGCAGGGCGTGCGGGCCGCCGGGGTCGGCGAGGTCAAGGCGGCGCGCATCGACCAGTGGCGGGCGAACCTGACCACGATCGCGGCGAACAACCGGCCGACCGAGCTGGACCCCGCCGAGCTGCGGGCGATCAAGGACCGGTTCACCGCCGAGAAGGCGGCGCTGGACGCCCAGTACGCGTCGGTGCGGGAGAACGCCGAGGTGTCCACCCGGGCGCTCCAGGCGGCCCTGCGCCAGGAGCAGGCCGACCTGGCCGAGCAGCTCAAGGCCGCCAACGCGGCCACCGTCCGGACCAGGGTGGAGCACGACCGGCTGGTGGCCGAAGCCGCCGTCGTGCTGGAGCGCGCCCACCGGGCCGTCGCCGAGAGCACCACGCGGGCCGACGTGTACCGGGCCATCACCTTCGGGCACTACCTCCGCTTCCTGCTCACCGGAGGCCGCTGAGCGGGGGGCGTCAGCCGAGCACCTCGGCGAAGTCCTCGGCGTAGCCCAGGAACAGCGTGTCGACGCGCGCCGCCGACTCGCCGAGTTCCCGCCAGGAGTCCGCCGCCTGTTCGGCCCACCCGTAGAGGTGGACCAGGTCGGCGACCAGGCCGAGCCGGGCCGGCCCGTCGCGGAGGAACCCCAGCCAGGACGCGCCGATGCCGAAGAACCGGTAGCCGTGGCGCTCGTGCAGCCGGCGGATCACGGCGTGGTTCTGGAAGACGTCCCAGTCGGCGCTGAAGTAGCCGTTGGGCAGGCCCGCGATCAGCAGGTCGTCGCGCGGCACCGGCAACCGCTGCACGTAGACGACCTCGTCCAGCACCGCCTCGGGCCGCCGGTTCACCGCGACCAGGGCGTCGACGTCGGACGCGGTCGTGGCCAGCGTGCCGGCCAGGGAGTCCCACGTGGACCGCAACTCCGGGTCTTCCAGCTTCGCGACGACGTGCCGCAAGCGTTGTCGTTCGTACCCGGGGAGGTCGCCGTCCTCGTCGAACGGCACCTCCAAGCGGGTGTCCTCCATCGCGTGACCGCTGGTGTAGCAGCACTGGGCGAGACTGTCGAGCGTGCACAGGTAGCGCGCCTCGGGATCGTTGCGGCGCAGGGAGGAGACGACTTCCAGCACATCGGGGAGCGAGGTCACCGCGGAGAGGCGGGTGTGGCTGAAACCGTCGACCGGCCGGAACGGACCGGGGAGGCGGGCGTCGTGGACGTGCACGGCACCGCACACTACCGCGTCACCGCACCGAGGTACGGGGCCTGCCGCGACCCGCCACGAGGTCGTCGTGCGGGACGTCCCGCAGCCGGGTCCGACGCCGGCGCACCGCCCAGGCGGAGCCGAGCACCAGCGCGACCGCCAAGCAGCCCGCCGCCACCCACCACGCCCAGACCACCGCGTCCGACACCGCCACCACCGCGTTCGTCGTCGCGGCCATCACCAGGCCCGCCAACGAGAACCGCATCACCGAGTCGTCGCCGCTCTCCGTCCCACCCATTGTTCCCCCCGTCCCATCACCGGCTGTATCGGCGGACGGGGCCGACCGGTTACAGGTCGGGACCTACGTCCTCGCCACGACCTCGCGCACGGCCCTGCCGCGCCGGCCGCCGGCGGGGCATCGTGGGGGCATGGACAACCTGGTCATCCCACCCGTGCTCCCGGTGGTCGTGGCGACCGGGCGGACACCGCACGACGACTCCGCGCGGCGCTGGGCCGCCGAACACGCCCGGCTCACCGACGCGCCGCTGGTACCGCCTCCGCCGGACGGGACGACTTCGCCACCGGGCGCGGGCCTGCTGGTCCTGGCCCAGGCCGGCAGCGGCCCGACGTGCGCGGACCGGCACGTGCCGGCGCTGGTCGACAACGCCACGTGCGACGTGGTGGTGGTGCGCGGCGCACCGTCGCCCGCGCACCACCGGGTCACCGCGCTGATCACCGGCACGGACGACGACACCGTGCTCAGGCGGGCCGCCGTGCTGGCCGGGCAGCGGGGCGCGGCGCTGCGCGTCCTGCACGCCTCCCCGCCGCTGCCCGTGCGGGCCGACGCCCCCGAGTGGCCGCTGGCCCACGCCGACCGCGTGCTGCGCGGCGTCCGGCACACCTCGATCCTGGCCCGGATGCACCCCACCGAGGCGATCGCCCGCTACGCCGACACCGACCTGCTGGTCGTGGCCGGCTCCGGCCCCACCACCCGCGCCGCGCTGCACCACGCGAGGTGCCCGGTCTACGTGGCCCGCCGCACCCCGGCGGAATCCCACCCCGCCGACCCGCACCACGAGCCCGTCGCCCTCCCCCGCCAACCGGCCTCCCTCGACCGTGAGCGCGGGCGCGCCACGCCGCCCCCGGCGGGCGGGATCGGCGGAGGATCGCCACGGCGTTGAGGTCGCGGCCGGCGGCGAAGTCCGATCACGTGGGCCGCAGTGCGTCGTCGGCGCGCAGCAGCAGGCCGGTTCCGCACCGGCCATGCCACCCGCCCTTTTAGTCCACAATGGACACTCGATCGCCGCCCTCGGCACCACTGGCGGAAACTTCCCCTGCCCCACCTGAGCGCAAGCCCCCACCGTGCTCGCATGGGCAACGGGAAGCGCGACGACGTGCCACCGCCGACACGCGGCCCGGCCGACCGGGACGAGGCGGGCCGGCTGCCCGGTGCCGGCGACGCCCCCCTTCGGCCGGCTCGGCGACGCGCCACCCCGCTCCCCGCTGCGCAAGGAGTTCTGGTGGGCGTTCGCGGTGACGGCCGGGGGTGCCGCGGTGAGCCTGGCCCACCCGGTGGCCGGGCTGTTCCTGGCGCTCGGGATGCTGCCGATCGTGGTACCCCTGGGCATCGCCGCGCGGAGCCGGGCCCGGGGTGTGGTGCGGGTCGACGTGGAACCCGGTGCCGCGCGGCGGATCACCCTGGTCCGGGCGGACGGCCGGGTGGCCACCCACTCGCTGGACGAGGTCGTCGCGCTGCGCCTGCTGCGGCTCGGCTACGACCCCGACGACCTGCCGGCCGCACTGCACCGCGCCTGCCCCGACGCCAGGACGCTGCCCCTACCGGGACCGGCGGCACGTCCTCACCCCGGACTGAGGCTCACCGCGCGCTGTCCGGGCAGCGGTCCGCGTAGTCGACCTCCGGCGACGGGAAGCGCTCGGACAGCTCGCCGATCAGGTACTCGCACCGCGGGCCCGCCGCGACGTCGCGGGTGTTGTCCAGCCGGAAGATGCCGATGCTGCGGTTGGGCGACCCGGCCCGGCTGCCGTCGAAGCGGACGATCCCGGTCGTGCCCTGGAACTCGAACGCCGGTTCGCGCAAGCGCTGCGCGACCTCGGCGCGGTGCGGTGCGGGCTGCCCGGCGTCGACCTGCTTGCGCACCTGGTCGAACGCCTCGAAGAGCAGGTCCGCGCTGTCGAACGACGCCGCCAGGCGCTCGCCGGGCCACGGCATGTCGGAGGTCCGCACGCCCTCCTGGTACGCGGTCCGCATGGTCGAGCAGAAGATCCGCAGCTTGACGTTGTCGTCGTAGAACCGGCTCTGCGGCGAGTTCGCGGCGGGCGGCTCGGACACGCACGAGCGGCCCGTCAGCGGCACGAGGCCGCCCATCGAGATGTACCGGATCGGCAGGCCGTCGAAGTCCGCCTTGTCCCGCTGGGTCCGGCTCGCCACGAACCGGGACACCGAGTCGTCCGCGACGATGAGCGGGATGTTCGCCGCGCTGCCGCACTTCTTCGTGGCGGCGAGGAAGGCGCCGAACTCCGACTCGCGACCGCCGTAGAACGCGATCTCCTCCCGGCCGGGCGGCGCGGTGCGGCACACCGCGGAGGGCGGCGTCGAGATGTCCGTCCGCACCACCGCGATCGTCGGGTCCTGCCGGAACCGGGTCTGGACCTCCTCGGCGAGGGTCTGCACGTAGCCGTCCTGGCGGGCGTTGTCCGGGTAGTACAGCGTGACCTGGCCGACGGCCCGCGCCCGCGCGTAGTGGAACAGGACGTCGGCCTGCCGCCGGTTGCCCGGCGCGAGCTGGAAGTACAGCGGCGACCGGTCGGGCAGCCGGGTCCCGGTCAGCGAGGTGGTGATCGTCGGGACGCCCTGGCGGCCGAGCCCGGTGATGGCCGCTTCGGTCGCGTCGACCGTCCGGCCCAGGCCGAGCACCGCCAACGCGGCGTTGTCGTCGCGGAACAACGGCGCGACGAACCGGTCCACGACCTCGGGGGCCCTCGCCATCGCCGCGCCGGCGTTCGCGACGACCACCCGCAGCAGCGGGGCGTCCTTGGCCTGGTTGTCGCGCAGGTAGCGCTGGTAGAGCCGGATCCCCTCCAACTCCTCGGCGGTGGCCGCGTCGGTCTCGGAGGTCGGCTCGGGGTAGGTCAGCCCGGCCAGGTAGACGACCGTGAGCAGCGGGCGGCCGGACTGCCCGGCGACCTCGCGGGCGGTGCGGTTCTCCCCGAACACCCGCCGCTGCGCGTCGAGCAGCACGTCGCTCGCGGTGAACAGGTAGTCGGCGGTGTCGCTGTAGCCGACGCACTCGAAGTCGCCGGGTTGGATCTCGACCGGTTCGACCCGCACGCCCGCCGGCTCCACGGCCGGGCAGTGCGCCTTGTCGCGCAGTTCGAGCAGGCGCGCCTCGTCGGCGGAGGGCACGGCGGCCATCCGGAACGCGAACGCCGCCCCGGCGACCAGGACGGCGACCACGGCGGTGATCAGCGCGCGGCTGGTCAACCGGGGCGCGCGGCGCGGGCGCAGGATGCCGGGGGCGTTCCAGGCCGTGCGGTCCCGGCGGTCGTGGCCGTGCGCGTCGGCCGGGGGCAGGCGCAGGAACACGTACCGGGCGTCACGGGCCAGCAGCTGCCGGCGGACCGGCAGCGACCGCTCCCACGCCTCCAGCCCGCGGTCGGCCTCGTCGGCGGGCACCGGCCACACGCCGAACGCGGAGGCGATCGAGCCCGACCGGGGGCCGTCCGCGACCACCAGCAGCGGGTCGGGCTCGCCGGTCTCGTTGCGGACCGCGTTGATCAGCCGCAGCAGCTCGCCGCCCTCGTTGTCGGCGGTCACGTTGTCCAGCAGCGCGATCACGTACGAGGTGTGCCGCCACCCGCGCCGCCGGGGCAGCAGCCGGCGGGTGCGCCGCCGGTAGGCCAGCCGCAGGTCTTCCAGGAACGCGTGCACCAGCAGCTTCTTGAGCTGCTCGGCGTTCTCCGACGCCCGTTCGCCCAGCGTGAGCCGTTCGGCGAAGCCGAGGAAGTCCGAGGAGTGCCTCGGCACCATGTACGGCTGGCCGCGCATCAGCCAGCGGGTCTCCTGGGCCAGCCCCGGCACGCGCTCGCCGATCCAGCGGAACCCCAGCACCGGCCCCAGCCACAGCACCAGGCGCAGCACGAGCTGGGCGGGCCCGCTCGGGGCGAGCTTGACCGCCGCCTCGGTCAGCCCCTGGTCCGGGACCAGCTCGGGCCGGCCCACCCAGGACCGCAGCAGCTGCATCACCCGGTGCCGGTCGTCGCGGCCCCGGCGCGGCGGCAACCGGTGCCCGGCCAGCCACTCGACCAGCCGGTAGTGGTCGAACCGGCTGACCCGGCCGACCCCGAACCGGTCGGCGGCCAGCCGCACGGCGAGTTCGTCCAGCAGCGCGAGCATGGGCGGTTCGCGCACGGCCCCGCCGTCGGCGTGCTCCGGGTCGGCGGCGGGGCCGGTGGGCAGCGCCGCCACGTCGACCAGCGTGTGCGGGATCTGCGGCACGGGCGCGGCGTCCAGCACCCGCGCGACGGCCGCCGGGAAGCCCTCCGCGCCGGGTTCGTGGTCCAGGCACAGCAGGGGCAGCGCGCGTTCGCCGCGCAGCACCTGTCCGGACTGCCGCCGCACGAACCGGCGCGGGCGCTCGGCCAGCCGGGTGATCACGTCGAGCAGCGTGCGCAGGCCGGTGAACGCGCGCGGGTCCGGCGCCCCATTTCCCGGTGCCGCAGATTCCACCATGCCCGGACAATCGTCGCCGAATCGGGAAACGTGACAACCCGAGCAATTCCGCCGCCCCTTCGCAACACCTCCGCAGAATTGCGGAGGAATCGACGGGTGAAAGCGGATTCCGCACCGGGGGACCCGTGCCGCCGACCGGACGGGCGGTCACCGGCGCGCCGGCGCGCGTTGCTCCGGACCGAACCCCGCGCCGCCCCGATCGGCCCAGCGGCACCGCACCGGCGCGGCACGTCCGGTGATCGGGCGGGGCCGTTCGGGTGCCATGTCGCGCACCCGCGCATCGCCGATGATCTCTTGTGGCACAGTGGCTTTCCACGTCAGCGGACACGAGCGCGGGAGGCCGCCATGCCGGATCTGGTCGACCGGGTGCGCGCGGTGGTCCCCCTGCTGCGGGCCAACGCCGAGCGCTGCACCGAGGGCCGCCGCGTCCCCCGGGAGAACCTCGACGCGCTGCGCGCGACCGGGATCTACCGCGCGGGCCTGCCCCGCCACTTCGCCGGCCTCGAATGCGACATGCGGAGCAAACTCGCCGCCCTGGTCGAAATTGGTCGCGGCTGCGGTTCGACGTCCTGGGTGTCGGCCATCTACACCGACGCCGCGTTCCTGCTCACCAAGTTCCCCGACGACGTGCAGGACGAGGTCTTCGCCGACCCGGACGCCTTCCACACGGCGACGCTGGCCCTGCCCGGCCGGGCGGTCGCGGTGGCCGGCGGGTACGCCGTGTCCGGCCGCTGGCCGTTCAACAGCGGCTGCCTGGCCGCCTCCTACCTGCTCCAGCCGGCCGTGGTCGAGGGCGGCGAACCGACCCACTTCCTGATCCCCGCCCGCGACCTGACCGTCGAGGACGACTGGTACGTCAGCGGCATGGAGGGCACCGGCAGCAACACCGTGTCCGGCCAGGACGTGTTCGTCCCGGACCGGTTCGCCATCCCGACCGCGCGGCTGCTGGACCAGAATCAGCTCAGCGAGCGCAACGCGGCGGCGGGCTTCTTCCGCCACCCGTCGCTGCCCTACCTGCTCACCAGCGCCGTCGCGACCTTCCTCGGCCTGGCCGAGGCCGCCTACGAGCACTACCTGGACCGGCTCCCCCGCCGCGGCCAGGTCGCCTACACCCCCTACGCCGCGCACCGCGACGCGCCGGTCACCCACCTCCAGGTCGCCGAGGCCCGGATGAAGATCGACTCCGCCCGGCTGCTCGCCGAGCAGGCCGCCGGGCTGATGGACGACCGCGTCGCCACCGGCGTGCTCACCGACCGCGCCGACCGGGCCAGGATCTGGGGTCTGGTCGGCTACGCGTCGAGGCTGTGCACCGAGGCGGTCGAGGCGCTGCGCCTGGGCTCGGGTGCGTCGGGCATCGCCACCAGGCACCCCATCCACCAGGTCGCCCGGGACATCCAGGCGCTGGCCACGCACGCGATCATGGTCCCCACGACGGGCATCGAGCACTACGGGCGCGCGCTGTGCGGGGTCGAACCGAGCACGCCGCTGCTGTAGCCGGTCAGCGGCCGGCCGGCACGTCGGCCCCGGCCCGTTCGACCAGGTCCCAGGCCGCCTCGTAGGAGCGTTGCACGAACGTGCTGCCCACGGTCGGCCCGGCGTTGGCCAACGCCACGAACGCGGTCCCGGACTGCGGGCCGAACGCGAGGAACCCCGTGCACCCCCTGGTCGCGCCGGAGTGGAACAGCAGGTCCTGGCCCGACCGGTGGCGCAGGTTCCAGATCAGGCACACCTCGTGGTCGCCGGCCGACGCCCTCGGCCGCGCGACCACGGCCAGCGCCGCCGCCAGCGGCGTGCCGGCCGGGACCAGGGCGTGCGGGTCCAGGTGGGCGGTCAGGAAGCGCAGCAGGTCGGCCGCCGACGAGCGCAGCGCGCCGGCCGCGACCAGGCCCGGCATCTCCCACGGCGGCCGGGCCCGGCCCCGCAGGTGCCCGGTGACCTGCGGGGACAGGTCGGTGCCGGTGTCGAGCAGGCCCAGCGGGCGCAGCACGCGCGCGGCCAGCAGGTCTTCGTACGGCCGGTCGGCCACGTGCGACAGCGCCCACCCCAGCAGCGCCGCGCCGTAGTTCGAGTAGCGGTACCGGCCGGGCGGTCGGGTCCGGGTCCGGCGCACCGACTCGGCCAGGTCGGCCAGGCCGAAGGTGCGGTAGGGGTTGGTGCGCCAGCGCGGCACCGCCGAGCGCAGCAGGCCGGGCGGCAGCCGAGGCAGGCCGGAGGTGTGCGTGGCCAGGCCCTCCAGGGTCACCTCGCGACCCAGCCCGGGCGCGGCGCCGGGCGGCAGGTACCGCCGGACCGGACCGGCCAGGTCGACCTCGCCCCGCGCGGCCATCTCGGCCAGCAGCAGGGCGGTGAACGTCTTGGTCAGCGAGCCGATCTCGAAGCGGGAGCGGCCGGTCAGCGGACGCGGGCGCGCCCGGTCGGTCGTGCCGCCGACCAGGACCCGGTCCCGGCCGGCCGAGCGCACCGCGACGGCGACCCCCGTCACGCCGCCGGCGGCGGCGGGCAGGTGCCCGACGAGTTCCCTCACGCGCCCCTGCCGAGCAGGCGCGACAGGGCCACCGTGCCCGCGACGGCCGCCACCACGGCGGTGTGCTGGTGGGCGTGGTAGCGCTCGCGCGCGTCGCCCTCCACCGGCTCGGCGTCGCGGGGCACCAGCCCGTCGGCGTGCTGGAGACCGGCGAACAGCTCCCACTCCGCCGGGTCGCACCGCGCCTCGGGCAGCGACGCGCTCACGATCAGCAGCTCGCCGAGCAGGTCCCACTGCCCGGCTTCGGCCCACACCTCGAACCACACCGGCAGCCAGTCCGCCAGGTACTCGGCCACGTCCGCCGGCACGTCCTGCGGCCGCGCGCCCCAGTCGGTGATGTGGAACATGGCGTGCGTCATCTGGTAGGCCGTGTACCAGTCCAGCGCCCAGGGCTGCGGCGTGCGGCCCAGCCACGTCTGCCGGAACATCGCCGCCCAGTCGTCGTCCCGGGCGACGCCGACCACGCGGTGCGCGTTGGCGATGGCCAGCCGGCGGTTGGGCAGCACCTCGGTCATCGCGTCCGCCGCCGACCCCACCTCGATGATCTGCTCCAGCGCCGCGTGGTGGAAACCGGTGCGCGCGTGGTGCGAGTAGGTCTCCAGCGGGTCGGTGATCACCGCGTGCCGGAGCTGTCGCTCGTAGAGCAGGTCGCCGCGGCGGAGCTGACCCCAGGTGAAGTCCATCAGCTCGCGGGCGGCCAGCAGCTCGGCGGTACCGGCCACGCCGTCGCGCAGCACCAGCGACGCCGCCAGCGCCAGCTCGCACAGCGGTTTGTAGACGTCGTCCGGGTCGTTGATGTTGGAGTTGACCTCGTCCTCGAACGCGCCGTGCAGCCGGTTGGCGTGCAGCCAGCCCAGAGCGCCCGCCGTCACGTCGTGGGCGAGGCGGGCGACGGTGGTCATGCGGCCTCCACGAGGTGGCGTGCGACGGTGAGGTCGAGCAGGCGGCGCGGCTCCGCGCCGAGCCGCACGCCGACGTGCCCGATGAGCAGCGCCGGGTCGAGCGGCAGCCGCACGCCCGCGGCGTGCAGGAAGGCGACCCAGCGGGCCAGTCGGCTCGCGGTGCCGAAATCGCGGCGCAGCACGGTGCGCACCGCGCCCCGGCACAGCGCCAGCGGCTGCGCGGCGATCGCGTCCACCACGGGCCCGGTCGCGCCGGGGTAGGCCGACGACGACAGCTGCGCCACCGCCACCGACCACTTCGACCAGTTCTCCGCCGACCCGAGCACGGCCACCGGGTCCTCCGGCGTCGCGATCGGCACGTCACCGGAGAGCCGGGCCAGTTCCCGCGCGGTCGTCCAGTCGCACCACGCCATCACCCGCTGCTCCGGGGTGGCCGGCGCGACCACCGGAGGGAAGACCTCCAGGGACGCGGCGACCACTTCGGCGTCCTCGGGGCTCAGGGGGCGGTCCAGCACCACGTGCGGCAGGAAGACATCCGCACCCACCAACCGGACCGCCCCCAAGCCGCTGGTCGTGTCGGCACACGAGTCCACGAACTCGGCCAAGCCCACGCTGCCGCTGCCGCGCAGCGCGCCCAGCACATGATCGGCCAGGTGCGCGGCACCGCGCACGCAGGACGATGCGTCCACGAACCCTCCTACCGTCGACGATCAGCACTTGCGGATGTTCAGGAACCCGCGCGGGTTCCCGCGTGCGCTACTTGCGCGGCTCCTTCGGTGTCGAGGGCGAGGCGACGAGCAACAAGCCCAGCAGGAGCGCACCGGCCGCGTTCGGCTCGGGCAGCGGCGGGTCCGCGACGACGGACTCCGGCTCGATCATCAGCGTGCTCAGTTCCGCGACGTCCGCCGGCGTGGCAACCGGGCGGACCAGGGTACGAACGGACATTTGAGACCTCCTCCGGTTGGAGCACCGGGGTGCTCTTCGCACCGGTGCCCCGTGAGCGCTTGCCAGCCGAGTGCAGCACAGCTCCGGCACATCCGTCCCGCCGGCGACTCGGTTTCCGGCCCCTACCACCCGTGTAGGTGACAACGGCCTACCCGGAGGAGTCCACTCCCCCAAGGACTTCACCCTCCGGAGCCGCACGTGCCTGGGAGCGCTTCTCGTGCGCCGCAAGGAACTCCGGTCCGCCCGCCGGCCGCCGTGCCCGGAACTTCCCTGGTGCGCCGCACAGGCACGGCCGGCGGGCACGAGAGCCGGCGGTCTTCCGCTGACGTGTCAACAACTCCCGCGTGGACACCCCGGGCAGTTCGCCCGATTACGGACCTGCGTCGGGCGTGACGACGGTGGTGGCGAGGGAACGCAGACGTCCGGCGCTGAGCCCGAACATCGTGCGAAAGGAGTCGCTGAAATGCGCAGAAGACGAGAACCCGGCCTCGATCGCCGCCGTGGTGAAGTCTTTCCCGGCGCTGACGGACGTGGCGACGTGGAGCATTCGCGCCCACAGCCGGTAACGACGGAAACTCGTTCCGGTGTGGGCGGTGAACAGGTGCTGGAAGCGCGACACCGACAGGTTCACCGCGCCGGCCAGTTCCGCCGCCGTCAACCGCCCGCCGTCCACGGCGCGCAGCAACGCGAGCGCCGTGCGGATCCGCTCGTCCCGACCGTCGGCGGTGGCCCCGATTCCCAGCAGGCGCAACGGGTCCGGCGCGACGGCGTCCCGGATTCGTTGCGCCAGGACAGCTTCGTCCTCGTGGTCGGACCGGATCGCGGTGCCGACGCGGCCGGTCATGCGGTCGCCGGCCCGCAGCACCCAGGCCGATCCGGGGTCGACGTAGGCGAACACCATCCGGCCGGTCTCGGAGATCAGCCGGTGCCGGGTGCGGGGCGGGATCAGGGCGCTGCGGACGTGCCGCTCCACCGCGCCCACCCGGAGCGTGAAGGGCCGGTCGACCCCGAGCGCGAAGCAGTGCACCGAACCGGAGTGCTCCCTCAACCTCGGCGACGGCCCGTGGTAGGCGGCGCAGCCCTGGCGGACCCAGACCGTCGCCCGGTCGCGGGTGGAGCACGTTTCTGGAAGCGCCGGACCGGTCACGCCAGGCATCCTCACACACGACGAGAGGAACGCACATGTGGAACACGGTTGCCCTGTCGGCGGTTGCGGCTTTCTTCCTCGCCATGGGCTGCTACGCGCTCGCCGCCCCGGCGGCCCTGATCCGCCCGTTCCGCATCACCGCCGACTCGCCCGAGAGCCGGTCCGAGATCCGGGCCGTCTACGGCGGTTTCGGCGTCGCCATCGCCGCGGTGCTGGTCTTCGCCCAGTTCCACGGCGGCGGACTCCGACAGGGCGTCACGCTGACCGTCGCCTGTGCGTTGGCGGGCATGGCGGTCGGCCGCGTGCTCTCCGGCCTGGTGGACCGGCGCACCGCGTTCTACCCGGTGTGGTTCTACTGCGGCGTCGAGGTCGTGGCGGCCGGGGTGCTGGTGCTCGTCACGTGAGCGCGGCGGGATCCCGGTGGCGGTGCGGACGTCCGTCCGCGTCGAAGGTGAGCCAGGAGCCGTCGCCGAGCGCCCGGAAGTCGTAGGCGGTGCTGGACGGGGTGTCGAGCGTGCCGCGCGCTTCGCCGGTCGCGGGGTCGACCAGGTGGTGGCGGAACCACCCCCCGTCCTCGGTCTCGCCGGCGACGGCGACCACGGCGGTGCCGCCGTCGAGGAAACCGCCCGCCCACTCGAAGCACGCGTCGTCGGGATCGTGGCCGAACTCCGCCACGCCGAACCGGGACACCTCCTCGCCGTCCGGGAAGCTGTGGACGACGACGTCCAGCTGGGAGTGGTCGACGGTCATGAACCGGCTGCCGTCCGGTGCGAGGCCGACGAGGATCCGGTCTGCCCACGGGTAGGTGACCAGGTCGAGCGCGTCGCCGTCGAGACGTCCCCGGTACACCCGCACGCCGTCCTGCCCCTCCCCGACGACCAGCAGCACGTGGACACCGTCCGGGTGCGCGAAGTGCTGCCCGCCGTGCCCTTCGGAGTCCAACGCCACCCGCGCCCGCACGGCGCCGCTGGACGCGTCCAGGACGACCCACTCGTCCACGCCGGCACCGCGCCCGGCCATCGCCTCCGGCCGGTACAGCCACACCGAGCGCCCGTCCGCCGAGAACGCGCAGTCCGCCGCGCAGTGGTAGTGCCGACGCACGACGGGGCCGAAGTCGAGCCGCCACGACACCGCGCCGGCCCGGTCGACGCACACCGTCCCGCCGTCCGTGGTGTACACCGCCCGGCTGAGATCCGCCGCTGCGGCGTGGCGCACCGGCACCACCCCGCCGTCCACCGGGAACACGGCGGTCCGCCCGTCCGGGAACCCGTGGGCGTGCAGGGAACCGGCTGCGAAGAACGTCACCACGTCGAGGTCGCTCACGTCCCGGAACGCTAGCCCAGCCCCGAACGCGCACTCACCGAAGGGCTACTGACCGGTGAGGCCCGATTCGGTGACGCCCCGCACGAGGTGGCGTTGGAGCAGGACGAACACCAGCACGATCGGCAGGATGGACACCGCCGCCGCCGCGAACAGCAGCGTGATCCTCGGGTTCTGCGAGGTGAGCAGGCTCGACAGCGCCACCTGCACGGTCCACGAGGACGAGTCCTGCGCGATGACCAGCGGCCAGAGGAACTGGTTCCAGCTGCCGATGAAGTCGATGACCGCGACGGCGGCGAGCACGCCGGCCGAGTTCGGCAGCACCACCCGCCGGAACACGCCCCACCGGGACAGGCCGTCGAGCCGGCCCGCCTCCTCCAGCGGCACCGGGAAGTCCAGGAAGTACTGCCGGAACAGGAACACGTTGAGCGCGCTGAACAAACCGGGCACGACCAGCCCGCGCAGGTCCGACAGCCAGCCGAGGCTGGAGACCACCACGAACGACGGCACGAACGTGACGGCGGTCGGCACCAGGAGCGTCGCCACGATCGCGTACCGCACCGCCGGCTCGCCCCGGAACGGGATCCGGGCCAGCCCGTAGCCGGCGGGCGCGCACAGCAGGAGCTGGCCCGCCGTCTGCAACACCGCGACCACCGTCGAGTTCAACAGGCTGCGGGCGAACGGGATCTCGTCGTCGGCGAACACCTCCGGCACCGCCGCCAGACCGGCCCGCAGCAGCAGGACGAACGGCAGCAGGAACAACACCGCCGCGACCGCCAGCGCGATCCCGCGCGCCACCGTCCGAAAAGGACTGCGATGTCCGACCGGCCCCATCAGTCCGCCCTCCGGAACACCCGGCCGGACAACAAGGTCGCCAACGCGATCACCAGCGCCAGCACGACCGCGCCCGCGCTGCCCCGCCCGAGGTCCTGGCCACCCGACCCGAGCGCGGTGTAGTACAGGTACACCAGCGGCGGCCGGGCGAACGGCGGGTAGCCGCGCGAGTCGCCGAGGATGTTGTAGAACTCGTCGAACGCCTGGTAGGCGTTGACCAGGTTCAGCACGAGCACCGCGACCAGCACCCCGCGCAGGCCCGGCAGCGTGACGTGCCGGAAGCTCTGCCACCCCGGCGACGCGCCGTCGATCCACGCCGCCTCGTACCGGTGCGCCGGGATGCGTTGCAGCGCCGCGAGGAACAGGATCAGGTAGAAGCCGACCTGCAACCACAGCCGGGCGGTGACCAGCACGACCCAGTACAGCGGCGGGTCGACCGTGCCGATCCACGCCTGCGGCGCGACGCCGAACCAGCCGAGCGCGGAGTTGGCCGCCCCGCTGTCCAGCCCGGAGAACAACGACGTCCGCCACACCAGCGCGGCCACCACGTAGGAGCAGGCGAACGGCAGGAAGAACACCGACCGGAAGAACGCCTTGGCCACCCGGACCTGGTCCACCAGCAGCGCGAGCCCGAGCGACAGGGCCACCGTGACCGGGATGACGAAGGCGGCGAACGCGGTGAACGTGCCGATGCTGTCCAGGAAAGCCCGGTCGGTGAGCATGTCGGTGTAGTTGGCGAACCCGACGAACTCCGTCGGCGTCACGGTGTTGCGCGCGTCGAAGAAGCTCAGGTACGCGCTCCACCCGATGGGCACGTAGGTGAAAACCAGCAGCCCCAGGGCGAACGGCCCGACGAACGCCCAGAACGCGAGCGCGGCGCGCCGCCCGGTCACCGGTCGAGCCGCGCGATCTCGGCCCGTGCCACGTCGAGCGCGCCGCGCACCTCCCTGGCCGCGTCCGCGCCCTGGCGCGCGATCCGGGACACCGCGTCGGACAGCGCCGTGTTCGCCCGCGCCGACCACCGCGCGGGGCCGGCGATCCGGCCGCCCCGCGCGACCAGGGCGACGACGTCCGAGCCGGGCCCGGAGGTGAGCCGCTCGGCCTTCGCCGCGAGGCCGCGCCGGGCGGGCAGGTGCGCGCCGAACGCCGTGGCGAACTCGGTCTGGTAGTCGGACTTCTCCACCCACAGCCACTTGACGTACGCCTTGGCCGCCTCGACGTCGGCGCTGCGCGCGTTGACCATCGCGCTGAACGCCCCGACCGGCACCGAATCCGCCCCGGCGGCGTCCAGGCGCGGGAACGGCAGCACGCCGACGTCGTCGCCGTGCGCCGCGACGATCTTCGGCAGGTTCCACAGCCCGGTCCACTGCATCGCGACGAGCCCGTCCACGAACGCGCCGGGGTCGGCCCAGTCGGTGGGCGCACCGAGCAGCAGGCCGCCGCCCTGGTTCAACTCGCGCAGCCTGCCGAACGCGGTCGCCGCGCGCGGGTCGTCGAAACCGGGCGCCTTCCCGTCCGGGGACAGCAGGTCCAGGCCCGCGGACCACAGCAGCGGCGCGGTGAGCACCGCCACGCCGCCGTCGTTGCCGGCGAACAGGCCGCGCACTCCCCCGGCGGTGAGCCGTTTCGCGGCGTCCAGGAGTTCGTCGACGGTGGTGGGCGGGGTGACGCCGGCCTGCCGCAGCAGGCTCGGCCGGTAGTACAGCACCTGGGTGTCGATGGCCTGCGGGATGCCGTAGAGCCGGCCGTCCACGGTCTGGCTGTCCAGCAGCGCGCGGACGAAGTCGTCCCGGGTGTCGCCGAGCAGGTCGTCCAGCGGCACGACCTGCTTCTGCCGCACCCAGTCCACCTTGACCTGCGCCTCGAACACGTCCGGCACAGCGCTGTTCTGGAGCGCGGTGACGATCTTGGAGTCGTAGTCGCCGGGGTTCCACTGCACGTCGACCTCGGCGTGCGGGTAGGCGGCGGCGTAACGGCGCACCGCGTCCTGCACGCCGTCTTCGCCGTACGCGTGGTACCAGTGCCGCAAGGTGCCGGCCGCCGACCCCTGCCGGCCTGTGTCCGAACCACACGCCGAGAGCCCCAGCAGCCCGGCGACCAGCAAGAACGACCGACGATCAAGCCCCGCACCCATCGCACACCCCCGAATCGGACCTGTCCGGATTATCGGAGCACGACGATCACGTGTCGATCAGGTCCCACATCGGAGAACACCCTTGCGCACCAACCCTCGCCGTGCCGGCCGCGAAACGCGCCCGATTCGGGTGAAGTCGCCCGCCGGACGGCCCGTGACCGCGTGCGCCGCGGTCACGGGCCGGTCGATCAGCTGGGGAACACGAACCAGTAGAACGACGCGCTCGCCTTGGCTCCCGCGCTGTCGGTCACGGTGACCGACGGGTGGTAGTTCGCCCACGTCGTCGGGGTGCCGCTGATCAGGCCCGTGGAGGCGTTGACCGTGACGCCGGCGGGCAGGCCGGTGGCGGTGAAGCGGTAGCCGCCGCTGCCCCCGTCCGCCCGCAGCTGGACGCTGACCGGCTTGCCCCTGGTGGTGGTCTGCGAGCCGGGGTCGGCCAGGGTGAGCTTGGTCGTGCCGCCGCCGGTCACCGTCAGGGTGTAGGTGGCCTGCCGGGTGACCGTGCCACGCGTGCCGCTGATGGTGATGCGGTGCTCGCCGGTCGGGGTGGACGCGGACGTGGCGATCTTCAGCGTGGAGCTGCCGCCGACCCCGATCGCGGACGGGGTGAACGTCGCGGTCGCGCCGGAGGGCAGGCCGGTGGCGGACAAGGTGATGTCGCCGGTGGGCGGGGTGCCGCCGTTGACCTGCTCGTTGGCCCAGTCACCCATGACGCCCCACAGCTTGCCGTGGGCGTTGTAGGAGGCGCAGTCCGTGCGCAGCCACGAGAACACGCCCCAGATCTTGCCGTTGTAGTAGTACGGACCGCCCGAATCGCCCTGGCACAGCCCCGTGCTGCCGGTGCCGTAGCCGTCGCAGAACATGTAGCGGGCGTCGAACTGCGAGTTGATGTTCTTGCAGTTCTGGTCCTCCACGGTCGGCAGGACCACTTCCCGCAGCTTGCTGTTGCGCTGGGCGTCCTGCGCGTCGGTCTTGCCGTAGCCGATGGCGGTGCCGCGAGTGCCGACCGGCAGGCTGTCACCGGAGCGGGCGATGGTCGGGTAGGCCGTCCCGGACGGCACCGGGATGTCGGTCTTGGTGAAGATCACCGCGACGTCCCAGCCGGTGCGCCAGCCGTCGCTGGGGTCGTAGTTGGGGTGGGTGCGGTACTCCTCGACCTCGATGCGCGTGCCCGACGCCGTGTCGGCCAGGTCGTCGCGGCCGTAGACCAGGTACTTCGGGTCGCCCTCGGAGAACTTGCAGTGCGCGGCGATCAGCACCGCGCGCTTGGCCACGACCGAGCCGGTGCAGGACTGCTCCTGCGGGCGGACGCCGCCGGTCCGGTGCTGCGAGATGATGAACGGGTACTTCGCCACCGTGGTCGGCGTCCCGCCGATGACCGCCGGGCCCGCGCCCGCGTCGATCCCGCCGGCCCTGGTGACGGCGCTCGCGCCGACCGTGGTCGACACCGACGAGCCGGCCGGGACGGAACCGTTGGCGGGGCTGGTGGTCAGGCTGAAGTCACCGGGGACCTGCCCCTTGACCGTCAGCGTCACGTCGGCGCTGTGCGTGGCGTCGGCGCTCTTGCCCGTCACGCCGACCCGGTAGGTGCCGGGGCTCGCCGACGCCGACGCGCTGAGCGTCAGCTTGGCCGAGTTGCCCGCCGTGACCGAGGTCGGCGCGAACGCGGCCGTCACCCCCGAGGGCAGGCCGCTCGCCGACAGCGCCACGGTCTGCGCCGACCCCCGGGTGACGGTCGTGGCGATCGTGGTGTCCACCGACGCGCCCGGGTCGGTGGCGACCGACGACGGGTTGGCCGCGATGGCGAAGTCGTTGCCGGGCTGCGGTGCGTTCGGCACGTGCAGCAGGCGGTTGGGCGTACCGGTGCGGATGTTGGTCATCTTGCCCGTGGTGGCGTTGTCGACCACCCACTTCTTCAGCTCGGCGGGCGTGGCCGACGGCTGTTCGGCCAGCCGCAACGCCATCGCGCCCGCCACGTGCGGCGCGGCCATCGACGTGCCGGACTTCTGGCCGTAGGAGGTGTCGGAGGTGTTGACCGACGAGTCGATGTTGCTGCCCGGCGCGAACAGGTCCGTGCACGGGCCGTCGTTGGAGTCGCCGGCGCGCTGGTCGGAACTGGTCGCGTTGGCCACCCGCACACCGGTGTCGACGCGGCTGCCCGGCCCGTAGTCGCACGAGTTGCCGCCGTTGTTGCCGGTGATCAACGCCCACTGCACGCCGGACGCGACCGCGCCCTTGATCGCCTCGACGCCGACCGTCGGGTCGTCGGCGTAGACGCTCATGTTCACCACGGCCGGCTTCACGGCGTTCTTGGCGATCCACTCGGCGGCCACGACGATGTCGCTGTCCTTGCCGCTGGACTGGCAGTCGAGGATGCGCACCGCCCAGAGGTTCGCCTTCTTGGCCACGCCCCGGGTCTTGCCGGCCGCGATGCCCGCCACGTGCGTGCCGTGGCCCTGCTTCGCGGAATCGCAGTCGTTGCCGTTGGTGGGCGGGACGACGAAGTCCGCGGCGTACTTCGCGCGGCCCTCGAACTCCTGGTGGGTGAACCGGATCCCGGTGTCCACCACGTAGATGTTCACGCCCGCGCCCGCGTTGGCGGGGTAGTTGTACTTCTTGTCCAACGGCAGGTCGCGCTGGTCGACGCGGTCCAGGCCCCAGTTGGGCGGGTTGTCCTGGACGTCGGCGGCCCGCGCGGTGCCGGACTGGATCACCGATTCGACGTCGGGGTTCGCGGCGAGCCGACGGGCCTGCCGCGCGTCGAGGTCCTCCACCACGAAGCCGCGCATGACCTTTTCGAGCACGTGGGTCGCGGTGCCGCCGTAGCGGCCGGTCAGGGAGTCCGCGGTGCTCGCCGCACCGGCCGCGCCGGTGCGGTCCTTCAGCTTGACGATGTACACGCCGGGCACGGGGCTCTTGGCCGCGACCCGCACCTCGCCTTCGGGTTCGGCCGCCGAGGCCGGCGCGGCGAGGGCCGCCATGGCCACCATCGCCAACGCGGTCACCACCGCGAGCAGTGAACGTGGTTTGCAGGGCATTGATCACTCCTTTTCCGGCTCCGCACCCGTATTCGGCCCGGAGCGTGGAGACCGGAAATTAGTCGGCGGCGATCAATACCTGAAGTGCTCTGTTCCCCGTCCCTCCCGCCCGGTTTCCCGAAACGAAACCGCAGGTCGGCGGGCAGGTCGGGAAACAGTTTTACGGTGTTTCACCACTCCCACCGCACGCCGATGGTCCCCGGCCGCACCGCCGGCGTCACCGACGCGGTGGTCCCGGTCGCGCTCAACCACAGTTCCTCGACGTGCTGTTCCGGACCGCGCAGCCCGCTGCGGTCGTAGCGGCGCACCCGTCCCGGCGGCCGACCCGCGAACCGCAACTGCACGGTGTAGAGCCCCACCGGGCGCGGGAACCGCCGGTAGACGTGGTCCAGCGGCTGCCCGTCCGGCAGGCGGACCTCGTACTCCAGCACCGTGTACTCGCCGTGGTCCAGTGGCCGGTCGAACAGGAACTCCGCGACCATCGACCGGTTCGACGAGTCGCAGCGCACCCGCCCGCGCCGCGCGTGCGCCACCCCGACCAGCTCCGGTGGCGCGTACGCAGCGTCGTCCACCTCGTGGCACACCAGGTGCCGGTCGACGCGGTCGGCGGTCGCCCGCAACACCAACCGGGTCCGCTGCCGACGTTGCCCGGTGTGCTCGTCGAGGATCACCGTGTCCCCGACGCTGAGCAGTTCCAACTGCCCGTCCGGCGAGGTGTCCAGCCCGGACAGCAACGGACCGCACGACGGCCACAGCGCGCGCCGTGACAGCGTGCCCGGCGGGCGGCCTGCCGAACGTCCACGCGGCCTGCGTGCGCCCAACAACGCCACCAACGACGCCGTGGGCAGGCCGAGGAGTTGTTCCAGCCCGCTGAGCGCGGCGAGGGACTCGGCGCGCTCCGGGCGGCTGCGCCCGTTGCGCCAGTAGGAGATCGCCGTGCGGCTCACCGTGACACCGTTGGCGGCCAACCGGCCGCACAGGCGGTCGAGGGTCAGCCCGGACGCCTCGATGGCCGCGTCCAGCGCCACCTCGAACGGTCCGGTGCGCAGCAGCCGTTGCACTTCTCTGTTCATCGTCCGTCCGTTCGCCATCGGTGCCCGCAGCGAAGAGATGCCCAAGCTAGACGGCGATCGCGGCTGCGGGAAGGGCAGCGCCGGCCACTGGCCAGAACTGGCCGCCGCCGTAGACTGGGCCGGTGGACACCGTGGACGCGGGGTTCCTGGAACCCGTCGGGTTGGGCCCCACCGAGGGGGCGGTCTACCTGCGCCTGCTGCGCAAGCCCCGGTCCGACGCCGGCGAACTGGCCGCCGCGCTGGACCTGCCGGTCAGCCGCCTGATCCGCGCCGCGGCGAACCTGATCGCGGCCGGCCTGGTCACCAAGCTCGCCGGCCGCCCGGCCCGCTACGTCCCCGCGCCGCCGCAGGTCGCCCTCGACGCGCTGGCGCTGCGCCGCACCGAACAACTCGACCGGCTGCGCACCACCACCCACCGCCTCGCCGCGGCGTACGAGGCCGCGCCGCGCGGCGAGCCGGGAGACCTGGTCGAGCTGCTGGAAGGCGGCCCCGCCGTCCGCCACCACATCGCCCAACTCCAACTGGCCGCGCGGGAGGAGGTGCTGCTGATCGACTGCCCGCCGTACCTGGGCGGCGCGCCCGAGCGCAACGTCGCGGAACTCCAGGCCCTGCGCCGCGGCGTCGCCTACCGCGCGATCTACCACATGCCGACGCTGGAGGACCCGACCCGCCTGGCCGAGGTCGCCACCTACACCGAGGCCGGCGAGGACGCACGGGCGCTGCCCGACGTGCGCATGAAGATGATGATCGCCGACCGCCGGACGGCGTTGGTGCCGCTGAGCTTCGACCCCGTCGAGACCGGCGTGCGCATCCTGGTGCACCCCTCCCCGTTGCTCGACGCCCTGGTCGCCTGCTTCGACCTGCTGTGGGACCGGGCCACCCCGATCGGCGCGGCACTGCGCGGCACCCACCGCGACAAGGAGGTGCTCGCCCTCCTGGCGGCCGGTATGAAGGACGCCGCGATCATGCGCTCGCTGGGCATGACCCAGCGCACGATGACCAGGAGGATGGCCGCCCTGCTGGACGAGCTGGGCGCCACCACCCGCTTCCAGGCGGGCATCCACGCCGCCCGACGCGGCCTCGTCTGACCTCGCCTCGCCGACCCCGGTCGCCCAGTACGCTGGATCCGGTCGGTCAAGGCATCCGGGGGGACCCATGACGAGAGTCGCCGTCATCGGCGATGTCGGCGGGCACGCCGACCAGTTGCGCCAGGCGCTGAGCCGGCTCGGCGCGGTCGACGGCAGGCTGCCCGAGGACCTGGTGGTGATCCAGGTGGGCGACCTGGTGGACCGAGGCCCGGACAGCCGGGGCGTGCTGGACGTCGTCGGCCGCCTGCTGGACGAACAGCCGCGCCAGTGGATCCAACTGGCCGGCAACCACGAGTCCCAATACCTCCCCGGCGGCACGGTGTTCTGGCCGGACCCCCTGGCCGAAGCGGACCGGACCCGCCTGCGGCAGTGGTGGACGAACGGCCGTCTGCAGGTCGCCACCGCCCTCCGCACCGCAGATGGCGACGACGTCCTGCTGACCCACGCGGGCCTGACCGTCCCCTGCTGGGAGGAGCTGGGCAAGCCCACGTCGGCACGCCTGGCGGCGGACCTCCTCAACGACCGCCCCGAGCTGATCTGGCGAACCGGAGCGCACGGCCGGGACAGCCAAGCCGGCCCGCTGTGGGCGGAATCGGGCACCGCGCTGCACGAACCGTGGATGGCCTGCCGCGACATCGTCCCGTTCGACCAGGTCCACGGCCACTCGACCATCGTCCGCTTCGCCACCCGGGACTGGCACTGCGCCGGCCGGATCCGCCAACGCGCAACCGTCGACTGGGACGCCCGCCACGTGCGGGTACGCGTCGCGGGACGCCAGTTCATCGGCGTGGACCCCGGCCACGGGAAGGCCGGCGCACCGCTTTGGCGACCGTTGACCTTCGACCACGCCACCCTCCACACCTCGACGCCGGAGCACCACGGGTAGTCGCGGTGGTGGCGGCCTGCGCTCAGTTGTGGTTGACCGGCCAGGCCGCAGCGGGATCGCAGTGCGCCGGGCAAGCCAGGACGTACAGCTCGGTACCGAGGAAGAGCAGGTACTTGTCGTCGTCGGACGCGTCGGCCTGGGCGGGCCGGCCGGGCAGCTTGTCGAACCCGGTGTTCTCGGGCAGTTGACACACGTACACCAGGTCGACGCCGCAGGGGCAGCGGTAGGACTCGCGCTCCTGGATCCAGGACGGGACGCCCCCGATCTTGAACTCGCGCAGGCCGATGCCGTGCTCGGCGAACTCCTCGTCGGTCACCCGGCCGCCGACCGTCCGGTTGTCGGCGAGCTTCCGCTCGGGCCACCAGATCGCGAGGCGCTCGGTGCCCGGCCCGACGGTGAGCCGGCGCGGTCGCAGGTTCGGCTCCGGGCCCTCGGCCGGACCGGTGTCGTCGCGGTGGAGGAGGATCCGCCAGAACGCACCGGGGTGGTTGCAGATCGGTGGCCGTTCCCAGAACCTCTCGGGAAGCCGCTCGGCGTGGCCCTCCGGCACCGCCGCGTCGTTGTGCGCGGGGCACTGGAAGACCAACAGGTGGTCCCCGCCGAAGGCAGGGATGTCCGCCGGTACGTCGAACTGGAAGAACAGGACCATCCGCTCGCCGCAGAAACACACCGGCCACGACGCCCCTGCCGGGAGGATCGGCCACCCGCCGATCGTGTTCCGGGAACCGGCGTCGACCGGGTCGTCGGTGCGCTCGACCAAGTACATCGGCATGTCGGACTCACGGACCAGAGGATCGCTCACCACACCACCCTAGGTGATCAAGCCCGATACGCGGCCGGCCGCCCACCGAAGCCGTTGCCACAGAATAAGTCCACTGTAGACAGACAAGGTCGAACCACGACCCGTCCGACCGTCGGTTCGGGGCACTACTGCTCGCGCGAGGCCACCGGCGACGACGGGACGTCACCTCCTCGTTCCACTGCCGGGATCACGGCGTGGGTTGTGCCGCCGGTCGCGTCGAGTCCGGCCCGGTTCTTCGGCATGAGGGTCGTCACGACAAGACCCAGCACCCCCACGGCGGCCGACACCACGAAGGCGATGGCGAACGCCGAGTGGTCAGGGTGGCCCTGCCTCTGTTCCACCCCCGCCAGGAACCCGGCCGCGATCTGGGTTCCGAGAGCGGTGCCGAGGGAGCGCGCGATGGTGACGATCGCCGTCGTGACTCCCACCCGCTTCTCCTCGGCGCTGTCCGCGCCGATGACGAACACCGCCGTCGACGCGGCCGCAATGCCTGCCCCGGCGGTGATCAGGACGAGCACGATCTGCCACAACTGCGTCGACACGGACCCCAGCGCGGCGCTGACGCACAGCAGCACGCCGGCGGCGACGGCCACCACCGTCGTCCCACGCGACTTCACGACGACGCCCGACAGCACCGACACGACGATCGCCGCGCCGTACCCGACGCACAGGAGCAGTCCGATGGTGGTGGTCGAGGCACCCAGCCCGAAGCCGCTCCCGGCGGGCGCGGCGAGTTGCTGAGGAATCAGGTACACCACCGTGCCGTAGGTGAACCCGAAGGCCACCGTCACGACCACCGTGGTCCACATGCGCCGACTCCCCATCATGGACAGGTCCACCATCGGCTCACTGGTGCGGCGCTGATACCGGGCCCACAGCGTGAACACGGCCACGGTGACGAGGGCCACCACCAGCGTGGGCAGCGCGACCCACCCGTTGCTCGCGGCGGTGGAGAGCCACGCGGTCAGCGCCAGGAGCCCGACCGCCAGTCCGAGCGCGCCCAACCAGTCGATGCGGCCCCCTGCGGCCGTCGCCGCGTCCTTCGGCGTCACGATCGTGAAGGCCGCTGCGCCGAGGAGCACCAACCCGGTGGGCACCGCGTACATCGCCGAGCGGGACAGTCCTTCCGCCATCGGGCCGGCCAGCACCACCCCGAGCGCACCGCCGGCCACCACGACCGCGCCGAGAAGCCCGGTCGCGGTCTTGAGCCGGTCCGCCGACAGCGTGGTCCGCAGCACCACGAAGGCGACCGGGAGGAGCCCCAGCCCGAAGCCCTGGAGGAACTGCCCGGCGACGAACAGGGGGAACACTTCGGCCAGGGCCGACAGCGAACCGCCGAGCACCACCACGACGGTCAGCCAGATCAACGTCGGGCGGGCGCCGTAGGTGTCGGCGACGCGTCCGGCGATGGGGGTGATCAGCACCGTGCTCAGCGTCAGGGCGACCGCGGCGAGCGCGCCCACGTCCGCGCCGACCCCGAACTCCCGCTGCACCAGGGGAAGCGCGGGCACGATGATGCTCTCCAACGCGGCCACCGCGGCGATGAGCAGGGTCAGCGTCGCGACCCGCACCGAGGAGCGCGCGCCGGCGGCGTTCGCGGCCGCCCGGCTCGTGACAGGGGACATGGGCGTTCTCTTTCGTCGCAGCGGTAAGCCGGTACCTTGCATTTCGTTACGCGTATCGATATTGTTCGGGCATGGTAGTCGAACCGGGCCGCAAATCAAGGGCCGGACGTCCGAAGGCGGCCGACAAGGCGCAGATCATCGAGGTCGCCGCGCAGATCGCCGACGACGGCGGCCTGGAGGCCGTGTCGTTGCGCGCGATCGCCGACCGACTGGGCACCTCGCCGATGTCGGTGCACCGGACCACCGGCGGCATCGACGCGTTGCGCCGCGAACTGGTCTCGACGCTCGTGGGCGACGCCATCAAGGCCATCGACTGGCCGACGGGGTGGAACGAGACCTGCCGGACGTTCGCCCGCGCGTTGCGCGACCTGCTGATGCGTCATCCGCTGGTGCTCGAAGCCCACCGGCAGGCCGCGCTGGAGGCTCCGGGCGCGGACGACATCGCGCACCGGATGGTCCAGGCGCTGCGGGACGCGGGGCTCCGCGACGAAGAGGCCGTGTACGCGTACGCGACGCTGCACGACTTCGTCACCGGCCACGTCTCGATCAGGCTCGGGCGCGGCGATTTCGAGACGGCCACGACCTCCCCGGAGCGGCGCGCCGCGTCGGTCTTCGTCGACCACCACGACTACGACCAGCGCTTCGAGGCGGGAATCTCCTTGCTGTTGAGCGGAATCGGCGCGGCCCTCGCCCGGCAGGTGCGCCCGTGACAGCGCCGTCCGAGGTGACGCTGCCCGAGACGCACTCGATCTTCGACGGCTCCGGCCGCCGCATCGCCTGGTGCGAGTACGGCGACCCGGACGGGCGGATCGCGATCGGTGCCCACGGCACGCCCGGCAGCCGCTACCAGGGGATCCCGTTGCACGAGTCGGCCGCCGAAGCCGGTTGGCGGCTGGTCTTCCCGGATCGGCCCGGCTACGGGCAGACCTCGCCGCCGGGCGGAGCGCCGCGGCCGGACCCGGGCTTCCACAACTGGGACGACGACGTGCTGTCCCTCCTCGACCACTTCGGCCTCGACCAGGCCCCGCTGCTCGGTTTCTCCGGCGGAGGCGGCTACGCGCTGGCGTTCGCGGCGCGGTTCCCCGCACGCGTGCAACGGCTCGTGCTCGCCTGCGCGATGGTCCCCGGCACGCCCAGGGAGACCCTGCGGCGGCGGATACGCCTGGTCACCGCGCTTTACGCGACGGCGCGGTGGGCACCCGGGATCGCGGGCGCGATGCTGGCCGGAACCGGCGTCTTCGCCCGCACCCGGCAGAACTCCGTCTCGGCGTGGCCGGCGGCCGACCAGGCCGTCATGAACGACCCGGTGGCGAAGCGGAACTCCGAGCTGGACGGCCGCGAGGCCAAGGCCCAGGGCACCGCGGCGGCGGTCGCCGACCTGCGCCGCTACGACCACGAGCTGCCGGAACCGCTCGAATCGATCACCGTGCCCACGGTGTTCCTGCACGGGGACGCCGACGGGAACGTCCCGGTCGAGGTCGCCCGGCACGCCCAGCACAGGATCGCGGGCGCCACCCTCGACGTCATCCCCGGTGCCGGGCACCTGTTCCCGGTCCAGGACCCGGCACTGCTGATCCGGGCGCTCCGATGACCCGGATCGGCGTGTTCGACCTCTTCACCACCGGCATCGGACCGTCCAGCTCGCACACCGTCGGGCCGATGCGGGCGGCGCGTGACTTCGCGTCGGCGATCTCGGCCCGACGCGCCGGGCGGGTGATCACCTCGCTCCAGGTCGACGTCTACGGCTCGCTCGCCGCGACCGGCCTGGGCCACAACACGTTCGGCGCGATCCTGCTCGGGTTGGAGGGCAACGACCCCGAGCGCGTCGACCCCGGCTACGCGCACGGCCGGGTGCGGGAGATCGAGGCGGGCAGCAAGCTGCGCCTGGCCGGCGGGGAACTGGACTTCACGACGCGGGACCTGCGGCTGCACCCGCTGCTCGTGCGTGGCGCGCACGCCAACGAACTCCGGTTCCGGGCGTCCTTCGACCAGGGCGTCGACGTCGACGAGACGTACTACTCGGTCGGCGGCGGGTTCATCGAGAAGCACGGCTCGACGCCGCCGCCGGGTGGGCACGCGGAGGAGCCCTTCCCGTTCGACTCGGCCGCCGAACTGCTGGCCCGCTGCTCGGAATCGGGGCTGTCCATCGCGGAGATCATGCTCGCGAACGAGCGGAGCGAGCGATCCGCGGCCGACGTGCGGCACGGCGTCCTGCGGCTCTGGACCACGATGCGCGAGTGCGTCGAAGCCGGGTTCCGCACGACGGGGATCCTCCCCGGCGGGCTGCGGGTGCCACGACGGGCGGCCGGGATCGTCGCCCGGCTGCGGGCTTCGGGCGAGACCAGCGAGCTGGAATGGGCGACGGCGGCGGCGATGGCCGTGAACGAGGAGAACGCCGCCGGTGGCCGCGTGGTCACCGCGCCCACCAACGGAGCTGCGGGAATCGTTCCCGCCGTGCTGTTCTCGGCCCTTCGCGCCGGCCACGGTCACGGCGACGAAGCCGGAGCCGTGGTCGACTTCCTTTTGACCGCAACGGCAATCGGCGTGCTGTACAAGAAACGCGCCTCGATCTCCGGTGCGGATGTGGGTTGTCAGGGCGAGGTGGGCTCGGCCTGCTCGATGGCCGCCGCCGGCTACGCGGCCCTGGCCGGCGGCACGCCCGAGCAGATCGAGAACGCGGCGGAGATCGGCATGGAGCACAACCTGGGGCTCACCTGCGACCCGGTCGGCGGGTTGGTGCAGATTCCGTGCATCGAGCGCAACGGGATGGCCGCCGTCACCGCGATCCAGGCCGCGCGGGTGGCGCTGCACGGCGACGGACGCCACCACGTGTCGCTCGACGCGGTGATCGAGACGATGCGGCTCACCGGTGCGGACATGGACGCGAAGTACCGGGAGACCTCACGCGGTGGCCTGGCGGTGACAGTGGCCCAGTGCTGACTGCCCAGTGCTGACTGCCCAGTGCTGACTGCCCAGTGCTGACCTGCCCGGCCGGGCTTGGGCCGTCGGGGTGGTAGACCCGCTACGGATGCGCGGAACCGGTCCCGGTGCGGTGCGGGCTCTGTGTTTCCGCGTCCCCAGACCCGACCCTCGACACGTTCGTCACCCGCGACCGCCTCGGCGACTGGCGGCGGAGCCTGCCGGGCATCGCCCCGGAATGACGGCGGAATCAGCGGCGAGAACGGCGCACGGCGTCATAGATGGTGTGGCGCAAGGTGGTGAGCAGGTAGCCGCGCAGATTCACGTCGGGGCCACGGCCGGCCAGCAGCGTTCTCAGCACCTTGGCGAACACCAGGGAGCTGCACTCGTCGGCATCGCCGTCGTCGAGCCCGAGGTGGCGTGCCAGGGAGTGCACGGCCGCGATGTGGCGGCCGTAGAGCTGGGCGAAGGCGTCGACCTCTCCGCTGCGGGTGGCTTCGATCAGGGCGCGTTCGGTGATCTCGGTGAGGTGGTCCCGCGCTTCGGGGGAGAGCGTGTCGCGGACGGCGCGCTGCACCAGCGCGTGGACCTGCACGCCCTTGGCCGGTTGCGCCGGGTCGAAGGTGATCAGGCTCAGGCGGTGCAGGGCCGACAGGGCGTCGTGCACGGTGTCGGGGGCGACTTCGCGCCCGAGCGCCCGGCCCAGGTGCAGGCGTGCGGCGTCGGCGGTGAACGCGATCAGCGGAGCGCCGGTGGGATCGAGGAACGAGGCCAGGTGCAGCACCGGCGAGGCCAGGTCGGCGGGGGCCAGGGTGTCGGCGAGTTCCACCGACAGCGACCAGGTCGTGGCGATGGTCCGCGCGTGGTCGTCGGGCAGTTCCCCCGGCTCCGGCAACACCTCGGCCAGCGCCTTGTCGCGTGCGCGGAACCGGTCGAGGTACTGGCGGCAGGTCAGGCCGCGGTTGGCCTGGTAGGCGGCGGCCTGCGCCAACGCCAGCGGCAGGCGTCCGAGTTCGTCCGCCAGTTCCTCGGCACCGTCGGTCTGCCCGTCGAGCTTCGCGGTGAGGTAGGACAGCGATTCGATGTCGGTGAAGGTGCCGACGGGCACCACCGTGCGGTCGGTGCGGGCCAGTGACGGATCGCGACGCCGGGTGGTGACCACCACCTGCCCGGCCCGGCCGGTCGTGGGCCACAGGCCGTGCATGTCCTCGGGCCGTTGCAGGTCGTCGAGCACCAGCAGCCACGGTCGGTCGGTGACGGCGAACCACTCCAGCAGCGCCGTGGCGGCCTGTTCGCGACCTGTGACGCCGAGCAGGCGGTGCGCGGCACGGGCGTAGGCGTCGATGATCGCGGCACGGGAGTCGGCGGTCGCCCACAGGGCCAGCCGTATTCGTCGGTCCAGCCACACGCGGGTCGCCAGCGACACCGCGATCTGGGTCTTGCCCACGCCGCCCAGACCGGTGAGCACCGTCGTGCCGGGGGCGGAATCGAGCGCGACGGACCGGGCGCGGAAGTGGTCGGCCTGCATGGGCACGACACCCACGCGCACCCGTTCGTCGGCCTCCTCCGGGACGGGGACGGCCAGCAGGTCCAGGTAGTCGCCGTGTCTTCGACGCCACTGGTCCAGCAGCCGCAGCAGCGCGCCGGTCGACAGGTCGGCCGTCACCGGGCTGCCGTGCCGCGCGCCCCAGCAGGCGCAAGCCACGACGAACATCAACACCGTCCACAGGTCCGGTGCGTCCCTCCGGCCGGCCACCAGGTCGTGGATGGTGGAGTGGGCGAGGGTTTTGGGTTCCAGGCCGATCCGCCGGGCGACGGCGAACGGTCCCCCGTCGCCCGCGTCGTCGGGCCGGGTGCTCCTCGCGAGGTCCCGGTAGGACGGCCCGCCGGCCGAGCGGAGCAACTGCGCCAGGTTCGCCGCGAACCAGCGCCGGGCCTGTTCACCCATCCGGCCTCCCCGTGTCCGAGTCCGTCCGCGCACCGGCTTCAGGACGCCGAGCCCGGCACCCCGGCTGTCCGGAGATGTCCGCGCCGAGGCCGATCCGCGCCGGGCACCGCCATGGTTGCACCAACGCCGGCACCCGCGGGCGTCACAGAAGGGATTGGTGCCATGCCGTTCTTCCTGCTCGGCTCGACCGTGCTCGTCCTGCTCGCCTTGCTGGTGACCGCAGCGGCCGTCGCGCTGTTCGCCGTCGACCGGCGACGGTCCACCCTGGCCCTGCGCCTGGTCTCCACCTTCCTCACCGCCACTTGCGGTTCCGGCGGCGTACTCGCCCTCTTGCACCACGTCCAGCAGACCGGCATGGCGTGACACCCCGCGCGACGTACTTCTCCACTCGAATGGGGAACGCACCGGAAGCGCGGCAACGACACCTCTGATGCGCGGGTGAGGTAGCGCGCCCACCTTTTCGGCACCCCATGGGGATTTCGGCGCATCGCCGAACAAAACAACCCGCGGCGAAGGTCGGAGGTGCCGTGAACCGGCGGGTGGGGCGGTCACGGAGATCGGGATCGAAGATCCGGGTGACTATCAGTTTCGGAAGCCGGCCGGGCGGGCGTCGGACAGGTCGAGCGCGGCGAGCACGAGCACGATCGGCGGCTCGACCGACGCCGGCGGGCGCAGCCGCAGGGGGAAGCGCTGGGCCTGCGCGCCGTGCTGGATCCGGACCGATCGGCGCGGCGCGGCGATCGTCCACCCCGTGGTGCCGCTGCGGTCCACCGCGTCCGCGACGGTCGTCGACGGCCTCAGGCACAGGGCCTGGAGCCGGTACTCCCCTTCGGACACCGTGCCGAACCGCACCTGGTCGGCCCCGGTCCCGATCGCCCGGCCGTCGCCCGACAGGCAGGCGAAGGTCACCCCGCGACCGCCGTCGACGACCCCGATCGGACCGTTCCCGCCCTGGTCACGGCGTCGCTCGGCGATCTCGTCGACGGGGCGGTCGCCCGAGTGGTCCACCAGCGCGCGGAGCCGTCCCGGCGTCATCCCGGCCAACCGGGCGAACTGGGTGGTGAACGTGCCGACGCTCGCGTACCCGGTGTGGGTGCAGATGTCGGCGACCGGGACGGCGGAGCGCACCAGCATCCGCTCCGCCTCGTACATCCGCAGCGCGGCGAGGAACCTCGCCGGCGTGGTGCCGGTGATGTGCTGGAACACCCGGTGGAAGTGGAACGGGCTGAGGTTCGCGGCCCGCGCGTGGTCGGGCAGGTGCTGGGGTTCCCCGAGCCGATCCCGCATCCAGCCGATCGCGCGTTCCACGCCCTCGGTCCAGTCCCGGCTCACCTCAGCGGACAAAGGCATGCCACCCCCTGATAATTCGATTGCATATCCTATAGCGAGTGGCTGCGATAGCGTATCGCCTGAACGGGTAGTCGGCGACCACCCGATGATGTGAGGAGTGGACATGGCGGAAGCGGCGGCACGTGCGCGGGAACTGTTCGACGAACTGGCGGAGGAACTCGCGTCGAGCGGTGTCGACCGGGGCAGCCTGTTCGGCAAGCCGTGCCTGAAGTCCGGCGGCAAGGCGTTCGCGTGCCAATTCCGAGACGGCCTCGCGTTCAAGCTGGCCCCCGACCCGCACGCCGCGGCGCTCGGGCTCGACGGCGCGGTCCTGTTCGACCCGTCCGGCAAGGGGCGGCCGATGAAGGAGTGGGTGCTCGTGCCGGTCGGGCACGCGTCGCGCTGGCGGGAGTTCGCCGACCACGCGCGACAGCAGATCGGCGGTTAGCCCGAACGGAACAGCAAGCTCGGAGAAACGCGGGCCGCACGGGTGCCGGCAGGCTGCGAATCGCAGCCGAGCAGAGGTGCGGTCATGGGTAACCCCTTTGGATACGTCCAGCTCGCGACCAGTGATTTCGCGCGGGCACAACGGTTTTACGGCGAGCTGTTCGATTGGCGGCTCGAAACCACCGGATCCGACGACCAGCCGTACGTGGAGATCCGCGTCGGCGACGTCCCAGCGGGCGGGATGATGCCGGCGGCACCGCACGCGCCATCGGCGTGGGTGCCGTACGTCAAAGTGGACGATGTCGCCGTGGACACCGGGAAGGCGCGCGATCTCGGCGCGACCGTGGTGGTCGAACCGGCCCAGCTGCCGGACGGGAGCTGGTACAGCGTCCTGATCGACCCGACCGGCGCGGCGTTCGCGTTGCACGGCCCCATCGCGGCGCGTTAGCCTTGGCGCCCAAGGGAAAGCGTCGATCAGTCGTCGCCGCATCGGGCCTGGTCGCGTTGATGCTCGCGTTGGTCGCGGCGGGTGCGGACGCGCCGCGAGCGCGGCAGTCCGCCGAATCGGAACCCGAGCAGCAGGGCCAGAACCTGCTCACCCGCGGGCGGTACCTCGCGACGATCGGCGTCTGCGAGGCGTGCCACACCCCGCCCGCCGTCCCGGAGAAGCCGCCCGACCCGTCCGACGTCGGCCAGATCGCCCGGGAACGCGAGTTCCGCACGGATCCGGACTGGAAGAAGTACCTCGACGAGACGCGCCGCAACGCCGGCGGGGTGCCGTTCATCCTGCGCTTCTCCTCGACGTCGAGCGGTGTCGTGTACAGCCGCAACATCACGCCGGACGTGGAGACCGGGATCGGGCGATGGTCCGAAGAGGACATCGTGCGGGCGTTGCGCACCGGGGTCACGCCCGACGGGCGCGTGCTGTTCCTGTTCGCCCCGCACACGTTCTTCGCGTCGATGGCGGACTCCGACGCCGCCGCGCTGGCCAGGTACCTCAAGTCGTTGCCACCGGTGAAGCACACCGTGCCCGACCGCGAACTGCCCTTCGCGCCGCAACCCGCGCCGGACGTGCCGCACCCCGAGGACCCGCCGCGCGGCCGTACCCAGGAGCGCGCCGAGTACCTGCTCTCCGCCGTGGTCGGCTGCAAGGAGTGCCACTCCCACCACGAGGACGGCCAGTTGAAGGAGTTCGTCGGCGGCGACCCGAAGGACGCGTTCGTCGGCGTGTTCCGGCTCGGCCCGGACCTGCCGCTGCGCGCGCAGGAGCGGGGTTTCGCGGCGTTCCCCTACCCCGGCTACGCCGTGCTGTACGGCGGGAACCTGACGAGGTTCGGCCGGGGCGGTCCGAACTCGGACGTGTCCGCGCCGCGCCTGGTGCGGGCGATCCGGCAGGGCATCGCCGTGGAACCCGACGCCTACGGCCGGCCCCGGCCGCTGGAGCACATCATGCTGTGGCAGTTCTACGCCCAGATGAGCGATGACGACGCCTACTCCATCGCGCAACTGGTCAAGCGGCTGCGCTACGTGCCGCACGAGGTCCACCAGGGACCGATCCGGTTCGGCGAGGACTGGCGCGCGGCGTTCAAGCAGGTGTTCGGCGAGGACCCGTCCACGAACGACGAACGCGTCTTCGGCAAGACGACCAGGTGACCGCAGGTCCGACGAGGAGGGGATCGGCATGGTGTCCGCAGAGGGTGCGGGCGACTCCCGGTACCGGGAGTTGCTGACGAGCTACCAGGCGCTCAGCGAGCAGCACGACGAGTTGGTGCGGCAGATGGGCGACCAGATCCGGCCGTTCCCGGGTGCGGGGGTGGACGGGTTCCTGAGCCACTTCATCATCTCGCTGGAGGTCTTGCAGGGCGACATCGCCGGCACGACGCTCTCGTTCACCATGCCGCCCGCCGCGCAGACGGTGTCGCGGTCGGCACCGTTCGTCTACCGGGGCCCGGAGGCCCGGCACGTCGTCGAGGTCCCCCTGCCCGCGGACTGCACGCTGCCGAGCACCATCGGCGAGGACGACTTCATCACCCGCCCGGACGGCTACTTCGAACCGGGCCGCGAGGTGGTGTGGATGCAGATCCTCAACCTGGACGCGCGCATGGAGCACGAGACGATCGGACCGATCCGGATCATCCTCGGCGAGACCCTCAAGCGCGAGTACCCGGACGTCTTCCAGCCCTCGCTGGGCGTCGCGCAGGCGCTGGGCCGGCGCGGCGGCTTCCCGGCCGCGCTGTACTTCAACCCCTACGCGTTGATCGAGACCCCGTTCGGGGTGTTCCGGGCGATCCACGGCACCCTCGCCTACGGGCGCATCACCGGGTTCCCGCCGATCGGCACGCCGGTGAGCATCGCCGACTGCGTCCCGCTGGAGAACGTCGAAGAGGTGCGGCGGACCCGTTCGCTGCGCGCCGTCGACGAGTCGATCGAGCCGTTCGGCCGCATCGTGGCGCTGTCGCACCCGATCGACGTGCCGATGCAGCTGCCCGGCGACGAGGCGTTCCGGTTCGTCGAGCGGCGGATCGCGCGGGCCGGCAGCGGTGCGGGCTGAGACCGGATCGCGGACGGGTGCGGCGGCGCGGGACCGGTCGGGTGCGCCGGCCGTGCGGCTGCGCGGGGTGTCCCGGATCTTCGGCGGGGTCCCGGCGCTGGTGCGGGCGGACCTGACCGTCGAACGCGGCGAGTCGGTGCTCCTGCGCGGCCACAACGGCGCGGGCAAGAGCACCCTGCTCCAGATCGTCGCCACGGCGCTGTCCCCCACGTTCGGCGGCGGTGAGGTGCTCGGCTTCGACCTCGCCGCCGACCGGCGGGAGATCCGGCGGCGCACCGAGTTCCTCGGCCACCGCGCCCGGATGTACGACGAGTTGACGGCGGCGGAGAACCTCCGGTTCTGCTGCCGGATGCACGGGCTGCCCGACGACGGCATCGCCGGCGCGCTCGCGCGGGTGGACCTGGACGTGCGGTCGACGGCCCTGGTGCGCACCTACTCCCCCGGCCTGCGGCAGCGCCTCGCGCTGGCGCGGGTGGTGTTGCGCCGCACCGAACTGCTCCTGCTGGACGAGCCGTACGCGTCCTGCGACGAGGAGACCAAGTCGGTGGTCGACGACGTGGTCCGGGCGGCGCTGCGCGAAGGCCGCACGGTGGTCGCCTCCACGCACGACTCCGGGCGCGGCGGGTGGGCCGACCGGACGGTGCGGCTCGCCGGAGGCCGGGTGCTCGCCGCGGTGGACGCGTGATGGGACACCTGGCCGAGGCGGCGGCGATCGTGGTCAAGGACCTGCGGGTGGAGTTGCGGGCCCGCCACACCGCCGCGGTGGTCACGCCGTTCGTCGCCACCCTGGTGCTCGCGTTCGGCCTGGCCCTCGGGCCGGGCGGGGCGGTGCTGGAGAGCGCCGCGCCGGGGCTGGTGTGGGTCGCGGCGCTGTTCGGCACCGTGCTGGCGGGTCGGCGGGCCTACGAGAACGAGTTCACCGACGACGCCATGACCGGCCTGCTGCTCGCTCCGGTGGACCGCGCCGGGGTCTTCACGGGCAAGGCCGCGGCACTGGTGGCGCAGGTGCTCGTGCTCGAAACGGGTGTGCTCGTGCTGGTGGCCCTGCTCTACGGGCCGGGGCGGGACGTCTCGCTGCCCGTGCTCGCCGCCGCGCTGGTGCTGGGGGCCTGCGGGCTCGGCGGCCTGGGCGCGCTGCTCGGGGTGGTGGCGGGCGCGGTGCGCAGCCGCGAGGCGTTGCTGCCCCTGCTGATGTTCCCGCTCGCGGTGCCGCTGCTCGTCGCGGCGGTGCGGGCCACGGCCGCCGCGTTGCACGGGGGTGGGGCCGGCAGCGGCGGGTGGCTGGCGTTGCTGGCGGCGTTCGCCGTCGCGTTCTGGTCGCTCGGGTTGCTGCTGTTCGATCACATGGTGGAGGACTGACGTGCGGGCGGTGTACCGGATCTTCACGACGGGTGGCCGTCGCGCGCTGGGCTGGTCGGCGATCGGGTCGCTCGCGCTCGCGGTCGCGGTGTCGCTGCTCGTGCCCGCCGACGCCGAGCAGGGCGAGATCCAGCGGTTGATGTACCTGCACGTGCCGGCGGCGTGGCTGGCCTACCTCTCGTTCACCGTCGTGTTCGTGGCGAGCGTGGCCTACCTGCGCACCCGCCGGACCCGGTGGGACCGGATCGCCGAGGCGTCGGCGGAGGCGGGGGTCGTGTTCGCCGCGCTCACCATCGTGCTCGGCGCGCTGTGGGGCAGGCCGGTGTGGGGCACGTGGTGGACGTGGGATCCGCGCCTGACGACCACGGCCGTGCTGGTGCTGGTCTACCTCGGCTACCTCGCGGTGCGCAGGTTGCCGGACAACCCGGCGCGGGCGTACCGGTGGGCGGCGGTGATCGGGATCGCGGGGTTCGTCGACGTGCCGATCGTGCACCTGTCGGTGGTGTGGTGGCGTTCGCTGCACCAGCCCGCGTCGGTGCTGCGGGTCGACGGGCCGACCGTCGCGCCGGAGATGCTCGCCGCGCTGCTGCTGGCGCTCGTCGCGTTCACCCTGGTGTACCTGTGGTTCACCGCGACGCGGATGCACTTGCGGCGCTTGGAGGAACGGGTGTTGTCCGCCGCGTTGCGCGACGTGCCGGCGGGGAGCGGTCGATGACCTACCTGGTGCTCGGCTACGCGGTGACGGCGGTGGTCCTGGTCTGGCGTGCGGTGAGCCTGCACGGGCGGGTGAAGCGGACGCGGGAGCGGTTGCGCGCGATGGGACCCGCTGCGGCGAGGCGGCCGTGATCCGCCCGCGCGTGCTGGTCCCGGCGGTGGCGCTGGTCGGCGCGGTGGCCTGGGTGCTGGCGCAGGGAATGGGCGACAGCCTGGTCTACTACCGCACCCCCAGCGAAGCCGCCGGCACACCTGCCGGTGAACGCGTGCGGCTGGGCGGCCGGATCAGCCCGGGTTCCGTCGCGGGCGAGGGACGGCTCGTCCGGTTCGTGCTGACCGACGAGAAGGCCGAGGTGCGCGTGGTGCTCGACGGCACGCTGCCGGTGACGTTCCGGGAGGGGCAGGGCGCTGTGGTGGAGGGCGCGTTCGACGCCGGGCGGACGCTGCGGGCGGACACCGTGCTCGTCAAGCACGGCAACAGGTACAGCCCGCCGACCGGAGACCGGGGTTAGGGGTGGGCGCGCTCGGGCACGTCGCCCTCGTCGTCGCGTTGGCGGCGGCGGTGTGGTGCGGTGCGGCGGCGGTGCTGGCCCGACGCCGTGGGCCGGCGGTGGCGGCGAGTGCCCGCGCGGCGTTCGGCGCGGTGCTCGTCGCGGTCGTGACGGCGAACGCGCTGATGGCGATCGCGTTGCTGCGCAACGACTTCACGCTGAGCTACGTGGCGGCCAACTCGGACCTCGCCACGCCCACCTGGTACCGCGCGGTCGCGCTGTGGTCGGGCGACGAGGGCTCGTTGCTGCTGTGGAACCTGGTCCTCGCCTGCTTCGCCGCGCTGGTGGCGCTCAGGTCCAAGCCCGGCACCCGGCCGACGGTGTGGGCGGTGCTCGCCGGGGTGCAGGTGTGCTACCTCGTGCTGGTGCTCGTCGCGGACCCGTTCGCGGCGAGCCCGGTCGTGCCGGCCGACGGCGACGGCGCGCAACCCCTGTTGCGCAGCAATGTGTTGATGGCCATCCACCCGCCGGTGCTCTACTGCGGGCTGATCGGTCTGACCGTCCCGTTCGCGCTCACCGTCGCCGCGCTCGTGGACGGCCACGACGACGCGGCCCGGCTGGAGGCGGCCCGGCGCTGGATGACGGCGGCGTGGTGCTTCCTCACCGCAGGACTGCTGCTCGGCGCGCTGTGGGCCTACGTGGTGCTGGGCTGGGGCGGCTACTGGGCGTGGGACCCGGTGGAGAACGCCGCGCTGCTGCCGTGGCTCACCACGACCGCCTACCTGCACTCCTCGATGGTGCAGCGGCGACGCGGACTCCTGCGGGTGTGGAACCCGAGTTTGGTGATCACGACCTTCGCGCTCTCCGTCCTGGGCACCTTCCTGACCAGGGGCAGCCTGCTCACCTCCGTGCACTCCTTCGCCACCTCCGCCGTGGGCCCGGTCTACCTGGGCATGCTCGTGGTCGTGGTGGTCGGCGGGTTCGGCCTGGTGGCCGCACGGGCGGGCCGGCTGCGCGCGGACGCGGCGGGGAACGCGGCGCTGTCGCGCGAGAGCCTGGTGCTGGGCAACAACGTGCTGCTGTCGGCGCTGGCCGCCGCCGTGCTCGGCGGCACCCTCTACCCGATCGTGGCGGAGTTGGTCGACGGCACCCGCGTCGCGGTCGGCAAACCGTTCTACGAGCAGACGACCGTGCCGTTGCTGCTGGTCCTGCTGGTGCTGGCCGGGGTCGGCCCGGCGGCGTCGTGGCGGACGGGTTCGGCGGCGACGGTGGCCCGCCGCGTCGCGCCCTCGGCGGCGTGCGCGCTGGTGGCGGGCGCTGCGGTCGGCCTGCTCGGCGGCGCGTCGCCCGGCACGGCGCTCGGGGTGACCGCGGCGGTGTTCGCGGGGTCGGCCAACGTCGTCGAACTGGTCCGGTCGCGCTCGGGATGGCGGTCGCACGGCGGCCTGATCGCCCACACCGGCCTCGCCGTGGCGGCACTGGGCATCGTGTTCTCCAGCGGGCAGGCCCAGTACGCCGACGTGACGCTGCGGCCCGGTGAGCACGTCGCGGCGCTGGGCTCGGACGTGCGCTTCGCCGGCCTGGACGAGCACGCCGAGCCGGGCCTGTCGACCTTGACGGCCAGGCTGGAGCTGTTCCGGCCGGACGCCGCGCCGATCGACCTCACCCCGCAGCTGACCGGCTATCGCGGCAGCACCGACCCGACCGGCCTGCCGGCCATCCACCGGGGGTGGTGGCAGGACACCTACGTGGCGCTGCTGGCGGTGAGCCGACCCGACGACCACGCGACGTTCCGGCTGTACGTGAACCCGGGGATGACGTGGCTCTGGCTGGGCGGCGCGATCACCGTGCTCGGCGGGCTGCTCGCGGGACTGTCGCGGCGCGGGCGCACGGCGGAGGAACCGCTGGTGCCGGCCGGTGTCGGCGCGCCGTGAGGCGGTGGCGGGTGGCCGTGGTCGCCGCCGTGGTCGCGGCGGTGGTCGGGCTGCTGGTGGTGGCGGTGGTGCGCGGCCCGGGGCGGCGGACCGTGCCCGCCGAGGGCCGGGCCGCGCCGGACTTCACGCTGCCGAGGTTGGACGGGACGGGGGACGTGGGCATGGCGTCGTTGCGGGGCAGGACGGTCGTGCTGAACTTCTGGGCGTCGTGGTGCGCGCCCTGCCGGGCCGAGTTCGAGGTGTTGCGACGGCAGTCGGACCGCTTCCGCGATCGCGGCGTGGCGGTCGTCGGAGTGCTGTTCCAGGACTCCCCCGACGCCGCCCGGCGATTCGTCGCCGAGACCGGGGCCGACTGGCCGGTCCTGGTCGACGGGGAGGCGGAGGTCGCGCTGTCCTACGGGGTGCGCGGCCTGCCGCAGACGTTCCTCGTCGCGGGCGACGGCGTCGTCCGGACCGTCTACACCGGACAGATCGATGAACGGGCGCTGGCCGAGGACCTGGAACGGGCGACCGGAGGAGCGGGATCGTGAAGCGGTGGCTGTTCGTGGCCGCGCTGCTGGCGGCAGTGGCGTCCGCCGTGGTGCTGAGCCGGACCTGGACCGGGTCCGACGACGTCGACGCGCGGGCCCAGCGGATCTCGGCCGGGTTGCGCTGCCCCACGTGCGAAGGCGTCTCGGTCGCCGACTCGCCGACCCCGATAGCGCGGGACCTGCACGCGCGGGTGGTCGCCGAGGTGCGGGCCGGGCGGTCCGCCGACGAGATCAGGGGTGGCCTGGTGGCCGCGTACGGCGACTGGATCCTGCTCAGCCCACCGACGCGCGGCGTGGGGTGGCTGCCGTGGGCGCTGCCGGTCCTGGTGGCCGTCGCCGGTTGCCTGTTCTGGGGTGCGGCGCTGCGCCGGCCGGTCGACGTTCCTCGCGGGAGCGGCGCGGCGTTGCGGGATCACCCTGACGGCACGGGGGAAGTGGGGCCGTGAACTGGTGGTTGGCGGCAGGCACGTTCGCGTTGTGCTGGGTCGTGCTGGCGATCGTCCTCGCGCCGCTGGCGCGCGGCGGGCGGGGACGACCGGCCAGGCGTTGGGTGCTGCTCGCCGTGCTCGTCGCGGGACTGGTGCCGATGGTCCTGCTCGCCCGGCCGGCGGACCCGCGCCCCGCCGATCCCGGCCCACCGGGTACCTCATCACCCCCGGCGATGGTCGACCGCGCCAACGACGTCGGCTCCCGGCTGGAACTGGCCAGGGTCTACGCCGCGCAGGGTGCCGCGGACCAGGCGATCGACCAGTACGTCGCGGTGCTGCGGCTGGACAACCGCAACGCCGAGGCGTACGCGTCCCTCGGCTACCTGCTGCACCTGGCCGGCCGGTCGGAGGACGGGCTGTGGTCGGTGGAGGAGGCGTTGCGGATCGACCCCGGCCGGGCGGACGCGGTGTACTTCCGAGGTGCCATCCTGATCACCGGCCTGGACCGGCCCGCCGAGGGTGAGGCGAGCCTGCGGGAGTACCTGCGCAGGGAGCCGCGCGGCAGGTACCAGCGCGACGCCGCCGAGCTGCTGGAGCTGGTGAAGCCCGGAACGCGCTGACCCCCGCTCGCTGCCGTCGAGGCCGGTCGAGCACGAACCCAGGTGGTCGATTGCCTTCGCCGGGCCGACGACGCAACACATCTTCAGAGAAGCACGAATTGACGCAACGAACATCCACGATTCGCAATGTCCGCTGGATGAATCGCGCGCCGCAGCAGCCCATCCTCTAAGAGCCTCAAGTCGAGTCCATCCCGGCCTCGACAGGGCGATCGGGCTACCTGAGGAGGTTGCGCGTCATGGCGGACCAAGATGGCAGGACGGACAGCGAGGGCGCTGATAGCAAGCCCGACAGGCGGGTTGCACGGCGCACCGCGTCGCCGGCGGGGCGAGGGATCGCCTGGGCCGAGCGGAACGCGGCAGCGATCACGACTTGGGCGGGAAACCTCACCGACTCCGGATCGCTCGTCCTCGCGATCCTCGGCCTGCACGACCTCTCCATGCTCTTGCGGCTGGTCTCGCTTCCCCTGCGAGCCGGCTCGCTCGCCGTGCGCGCGCACGGCACGAAGGCTCGGGGCGACAACCGACGCCGTGAACTCGTTCTCGAAGCAGTGGGACTGGGCCTGAGCCTGGCATCCCTCGCGTTGATCGGCTGCCTTCCCGCAGTCTCGATCAGCTTGAAGATCGCGGCGTTCGCGTGGCACGTGACTGTTGCACGGTGGCTCTCGCGGAAGTAGCCGCGACGCCCCCGAGCCGGCTCGTCCCCAGTGGACGGGCCGGCTTTCTCCGTCCGGACCACGGCCCTCGACAGCAGGGTTTCGTTCAGAGCGGGTCGGCGGACCAGCGGTCGCCCGGTTGGAGGGCGTCGCGCCGGTACTGGCGGTTGCCCATCACGTCCCACGCTCCTTGCGGAACCTGCTTGTCGTGCGGGATGTAGGCGTGCCAGATGTCGAGCTTCTCCTTCGCCCACTTGTCTTCGACGTTCGGGGAGACGCGGGGAGAGTCCATGATGTAGCAGAAGTGGGTTTCGGCCGGCCGGACGCAGTGGCCGGCGGAGTCGAGGTTGGCGGTCAGGGCGAACCTGGCGGCGTGGACGTGATCGATGTGATCGCCCTGCTGGAGTCCCTGCGGGTCCTGGGTCCGGAGCACGACGGGGGAGACCAGGGAGATCAGTCCCTTCAGCAGTTCGAGGAACGAGGCGCGGTCGTAGGACGGGCGCTTGTCGATGGGGGTGGCGGAGTAGGCCGGCCGGGTCCACATGTAGTACAGGTCGCCGTTGTCGTCGCCGGCCGCGGCGCTGATGAAGGTGTGGACGAGGTGGACCGTGCCGCCATTCGGGCTGGTGAGGGTGTTCCTGGTGAGCGCGCGGGTGCCGACCTTGAGGTCGTTCGTCGCCCAGACCGGCTTGTCGACCTTGAGCGCACGAGCCCACGCCGCGCGGGAGCCGTCGGCCCTGCTGTCCGCGTATTGCTTGCAATCCGGGCCGCGATCGATGTTGCCCGCGGTCAGGTACACGATCCACCCGGTATCACCGGTTTGGACTTCCTTGGCGATAGCCGGGTTCAGAAACAGCAGATCATCATCCTGGTGCGCGACGAACGCGAGCGAAACCATGGACCCCTCCTCCGTGCAGGACAAAGGCCAGCCTCCACCCCACACCACCACCGTGGACAGGAACACGGCCGAATACCCACCGTTCGAACCCCGACGACCACCCGGCTCAGCTAGTGGCGTGCCACGCGACCTCGGCCCGGGTAGTCGGTTCCGACGCGAACGGGTGAGCCGGTGGCGAACTGGCCGGTCTACCAACAGGTCCCGTCTCAAGACGGCCTGATCGCTTCATCGGCAACGGTCGTTCGGCCGGCGCCGACAGGCCGCAGCCGCCGCGCCAGCCGTCTGCTGTCGTCCAGCAGCGCCGCCTGGGTACCGAGATGCGGCCGAGGACTTCGAGCCGACCACGGGCGTCGACGTCGGCCGGGCAACCTTCTCGGAGGCGGTGGTTCAACGACGCTGGGCGATGTGACGGCCGGCTGCCGCAGCGTTGCGGATCGGCGAAGAAGTGGGCCACGCGACGGCGTCGATCGCGAGCCACGGCGCGACGGCCACGACCGAGGGTGTGAGCCCGGTGAACGCCTTGGCCTCGCGGTGGAGGTGGGACTGGTCCACGTAGCCGCACTCGGCGGCGACGCCGGCGGCGGAGTGACCGGCCGCGAGGAGGTGAGCGGCGAGGTCGAACCGCACCAAACGGATGGCGCGTTTGGGGCTGATGCCCAGCTGGGACCGGAAACGGGACCACAGGCGCTTGCGATCCCAGCCGACCTCGTCTGCCAGGCCGTCGACCTGCACCTGTCCCCGGCTGGTGAGCGTCCGCCGCCAGGCGTGGGCGACCTCCGGTTCGACCGGCGCGCGGGCGCGCATCCGTCGACCCACGGCCTCGGCCGCGATGCTGAACCGTTCATCCCACGACGTGGCAGCGCGCAACCGGTCCTCGAACCGCCCGGCGTCACGACCCCAGACCTCTGCCAGAGGTGCCATCGTCCCGCTGAGATCGGGCGACGCGTCGAGCACCGCAGCCGCCACGTCCGGCTCCAGCCGGATCTGGAGGCATTCGCCCACGCGGCCACCCGCCCGCAGTTCGCCGGGCATGAGCCCGATGACAACGCTGCCGCGCTCATGACGGCCGCCGCTGTCGCAGACCAGGCCACCTTCCGCGCTCAGGTCGATGATCAAGGTGACCGACGGGTGCGCGACCATGGCCAGGTCCACGGAGGCAGGCAAACTCTGGCGAAATCCGGCCATGCCGATCCCGGGCAGCCGATTCGACCGGTGCGGCACCGCGACGTCCACCGTCGTCCAATCCGGCGGTGTTCCAGTCGACAGCACACGACCAGTCTAGGGTTCGGCCGGGCCGCTGACGGCCCGTTGCCGCGAGGTCCAGCTCAGCAGCAGTTCGCTGACCGCCTCGGGCGCTTCGAACGCGGGGAGGTGCCCGACCCCGGACAGCAGTTCGATCCGAACGTCGGGCACCACCTCGTACTGGCGCACCGAAGACGGCTCCCAACGCGGGTCGGCGGTACCGAAAACCACCAACACCGGAACGGCCAGGGCCGCGAGACGATCGGGCACGCTGCGCTCGGCGATGTACTCCGTGTTGCGGCGCAACACCGTCCTGAACGTGCGGTAGGAGATGTTCCTGAGATCGGCCACCGCGTCGTCGGGCACGTCCACCGGGCGAGCGGCCATCGCCCCGATTCCCTTGCGGATCACCGCGTCCGAACGCCTCGGCCAGATCAGCGGCCCGAACGGCGGGCCCAGCAGGACCCGAAGGATCAACGGCTGCGGGAGCAGCGCGTCGGGATGCGGCCCGCAACTGATCAGCGCGACCGATCGCACCAGATCCGGGCGCTGTTCGGCGAGGGCGGTGGCGACGTAGCCGCCACTGGAGTGCCCGACGACGGTGACCTGACCAACGCCGAGGCCGTCGAGCACCGCCGCCACCTCGCCCGCTTGCGCGGGGACGTCGTAAGACACCCGAGGCGGAGACTGCCCACACCCCGGAAGGTCCACCCGGATGACGTGGTGGTGGTCGGCAAGGGCCGAGACCACCGGGCCCCACGAGGCACCCGAAGCACCCGATCCGTGGATGAGCAACAACGGCGGCCCCTGCGGCGGACCGTCGTGCACCACGTGCATCCCCTGCGAATGCTCAACCCCGTTCTCACTCATACGAGGATGTTCCACGGTCGGCCGACCACCGGTCTTGGACAAATGTCGGCAACTGGCGGGTCCGCCCTCCACGAGCCCGTGGACCCGTCGATTCGCTCGGGCGCCCTGACGCCCAGATCAGCCCTTAGGATCGTCCTCGATCACGCCGGCCTGCGCCGGGTCTTCCGGAGCGGGCATGTGACGGATGCTGTCGCTGCCCTTGTGGTCGTGGGCACGGGCGTACCGGGAATCCAGCACCCTCCCCAATTTGTGCGCCGCCCCGGCGTACGCATCGTCCACAGTGGTCGCGTGGTGGGTGACCGCGACCGGCTGTTTACCGCCGAGCCGCGCCTCGATGACGCACTTGTTGTCCTCCGGCTTGCCACTCGCGTCTTCGCTGAGGTGCACCTCAACCCGGGTCAACCAATCGTTGAACCGGGCCAGGCTGTTCTCCAGGTCGCTGGTCACATAGGCGGCCAGGCGTTCGCCACCGTGGATGTTGTGGTCGGTGTTGACCTGGATCTGCATGAGCACCCTCCGGAACGGGACGACAAGACGCTTGGTCGGTACCACCGAACCGGCCTGCCCAAACCTTCGGCCTGCCCGAACCTGACGCCGTTCATCGTCGTTCGCCCGTCCGCATGAACGTGCGGGGACCAGGACCGACGTGGCGGGATGCAGGCCCGCGCGACGCTGACGCTGCGCATGGCCGTCGGTCCGGCCGCCGAGAACACTCGTTCTTCCCGCCGTGCGAGACCACGACGGGGGCAACGGATCACCCGCGCGAAATCTCCGATCAGGGCGGCCCCGCACCCTCTACCGGGTATCGTCCGCAGCGGATCTCCCGGTACGCGTCTCCGGTGTGCGCGCCGTCCTCTTCCCCGTCAAGTCAGAGGTGCCAGAGCACGGCCCGAAACCCGTGGGCCGAGTGCGAGGTTCCGGCTATGGTGCCCTTCGAGTTGATGACCGCCGCATAGCTCGTCGTGCCACCGGGCAGCGCGCCGAGCGGGACCAGTGTGCCGTCAGGGGTCCAGTACACGGCGTGGTTTTCCCGCACGTACAGCGACACGAGGTTCGTCGAGGCACCGACGGTGCGGTTGCGGTCGTCGATGTCCGTCGCGTGGCCGAGTTCGTCGTCCGGCAGGCGGGGCAGCGTGGTGGCCGTCCCGTCCGACGCCCATCGGGTCGGCTGCCAGTAGGGCGGGTTGCCGGTACCGCCCGCCATGGTGCCCGTGGCGTTGATCGCGTTGGGCAGCCCGAACGAACCGAGGTCGACCGCGGTGCCGTCCGGGTTCAGCTTGGCACCCCGGGTTCCCGGGCCCCAGCCGACGACGGCTCCCGCGTTGTTCAAGATGTAGGGGAAGACCACCTGAGCCCGGATGTCGACGTACGTGCCGTCCGGCTTCCACCGCAGGGTCAGGCTCGGCTTGTCCGGGCCGTCGGCGTATCCGACGACGGTCTTGCCGTCGTTGACGGCCATGCCGGTGGTCTTGTTGTAGCCACTGGGAACGGGGAGCGTGGTGACCCTGCCGTCAGGTGCCCACAACACCACGCGGCTGGGGTAGGTGCCACCCCCGGAGTGCCCCATGGCGGTGCCGTCCGCGGTGACCGCCTTGACCCAGCTGAACGTGTCGCCGGGCAGGGGGTCGAGGATCTTGACGGTGCCGTTCGCGCTCCACCGCAGGGCGCGATCCGCCCGTCCGGAGATGGTCGTGTTGCCGACGATGACTCCCGAATCACTGATGCCCACGAGCTGCAACTCGGAACTGGTGCCCCCGGGCGGAACGGCCAGGGCGCTGATGACACCGGCGGCATTCCACTTCACCGCGCGGTAAGTGGTGGTGCCGCTCGGCGACCACAGGCTGGAGTACCCGATGACGGTGTCGGCGTCGTTCAGCCCGATGGCGCTGCTGCCGTCGTCACCGGGCAAGGTGCCGAGATCGATGATGGCGGGCGGGCCCGTGGCCGCCTCGGCCGCTTGAGGCGCCACGGCCAGCGCCGCGATCACGGCAGCGCTCAGGCAGGCGGTAATTCCTCTTCGCATGTCACACCTTTTCGTGGAACGGGTGGATCCGACAGAACAGGTGAGCGGATCGAACGATACGAACCAGCACCGTGTTTTTCGATCGACCGAAGAGATCAATGGATGCCGCCGGGTCCACTCCCCAGGCATGACCGGCCCCACGGGAGCGTTGAGGTCCAAATGGCCGGACGCCGTTTGAACCGGACCAGGAGGCGTCGGTCGACACGGGGGCGTCGTGCGCGCCTACCGGCACACGGCCGGTGCCCGCCACAAGCCGTTCCCTGGTTCTCGACTGCGATGTCGACCATAAAGTCCAAGATGGACAGTCCGATTTGGTCAAGCCTTCGGTGAGATGCGGCGGCGGGCGGATCACGGGTCTCCCTCCCGACGCCGCTGGATCAGCCGTGCAGCAAGCCGGACTCGTAGGCGACGATCACCAACTGCGTGCGGTCGCGGGCGTCGAGCTTCGCCAGCAAGCGGCTCACGTGCGTCTTGGTCGTGGAGATCGACAGGTGCAGCTCGGCCGCGATCTCGGTGTTGCTGCGCCCACGCCCCACCAGCCGCAGCACCTCCCGCTCCCGCGCGGTGACCCCGTCGAGCAGCCGTGCCGCAGGCGTGGTCACGGGCCTCGCGGTGAACTCGGCGATCAGCTGCCGGGTAACCGATGGCGACAGCAACGCGTCACCGGCCGCCACCACCCGAATCGCGTTGAGCAGGTCGACCGGCGGGGTGTCCTTGAGCAGGAACCCGCTCGCACCCGCGCGCAGGGCGGCGAACACGTACCGGTCGAGGTCGAACGTCGTCAGGATCACCACGCGCACGGCGAGACCGGCGGCCAACACCCGCCGGGTGGCCTCGATGCCGTCCAGGCCGGGCATCTGGATGTCCATCAACGCCACGTCGGGCCGTTCCCGCGCGATCACGGCCACCGCCTCGTCCCCGGTGCCCGCCTCCCCCACCACGCACAGGTCGGGTGCCGAGTCGACGAGCACCCGGAACCCGGCGCGGACCAGCGCCTGGTCGTCGGCGACCACCACGGTGAGCCTCACGCGGGCAGTCTCGCCGTCACCCGGAACCCGCCGTCGGGCCCCGGCCCTGCGGTGAACTCGCCGCCGTAGAGAGCGGTCCGCTCCCGCATGCCGACCAGGCCGTGCCCGGTCTCACCCGGCGCGTCCGGCGGCCCGGCACCGTCGTCGGTCACCCGCACCTCGACCTCCCCCGGTGCGTACCGCACCAGGACCTCGCCGTGCCGGGCACGGGCGTGCTTCACCACGTTGGTCAGCGCCTCCTGCACGATCCGGTACGCGGCCAGGTCCACGCCCTGCGGCACCTCCCGCCGAGTCCCGCACACCACCAGCTCGACGCGCACCCCGGTGCGGCCGGTCCGCGTGACCAGGTCGGCGAGGTCCACCAAGCCGGGCGTGGGCAGCAGCCCGCCATCATCGGGAGGTTCCTCGCGCAGCACGCCGAGCAGCGCACGCATCTCCCGCAGCGCGGCCCGGGTCGTCGTCTCGATCGCGGCCAGCGACCTGGCGGCTTCCTCGGGCTGGGTCGCGATCACGTGGCTACCGACGCCCGCCTGCACAGCGACCACGCTCATGCTGTGCGCCACGACGTCGTGCAACTCGCGGGCGATGCGCAGCCGTTCCTCCACCACCATCCGCCGCGAGTGGTCGATGCGCGCCTCGGCCCGCTGCTCGGCCTGCTCGCGCAACCCGTCCTGGTAGGCGCGGTGCCGCCGCACGGCCAGTCCGACCGTCCAGAACGCGACCATCGGCCCGATCCGCCCGGCGACCGCCAACACCGGGTCCTCCTCGGCAGGCCACCCACCGGTGGCGACGACGTCACCCAGCACCATCCCGCCCACCACCGCGACGACCGACGCGATCAGCCCCACCACGGCGGCCCTGGGCCGCGCGGACAGCCCCACCACGTAAAGCACCAGGACGATGCCGAGCACGGCGGACTTGGTGAACCCCGACGTGGCCAGTCCCAGGTAGCCGCCAACGGACAAGGCCAGCGCCGACACCGGCCAAAGCCGACGAACCGCCACCGCGACCACCACGGCCGACGTCATCACGGTGAACAACCAGACCGGCAACGCATGCCGACCCAACTGCTCAGGGTTCGCCCAGCCGTTCACACCCACCAGTGCCGCGAGGACGACATCGACCACGACGAGATGTCCAAGGCGCAAGACGAACAGCGGGCGCGGGTACTCCTCCACAGGGCGAGGCTATGACACCGGAGGCCGACACCGCGTCGGTCCACAGACCGACTTCCGACCTCCGCCCACGGACCCATTCCCCGACCGGAAACGGGCCTCGGGAACAGTCCGGAGTCCGTACCCACGCCCGACGCGCCGCAGGAAGCCTGGACGGCACCGTGGCAGCCATGCGAAACGACCGCGGGGGAGCCCGCCGGGTCCGGCGAGTCGACGCTCGCGCACTGCCTCGCCAACCTCGGCACGCCCACCTCCGGCCAAGATCGGCTCCGACACCACGGACCCCACACCACCCCGTCCGGCGCCCGGCTGACCCAGCGACGGCAGGACCAAGTCGAGTTCGCTTTCCAGCCGTTCAACCTGGTTCCGACACCGACCGCGCAGAAGAACACCACACCGCCGCGAAGAAATACCTCCACAAAGGACAGACATGATCTCCCGACGCACCATGCTCACCAGCGCCATGCTCGCGGGCACCGCGCTCGCCACCGCCGGCGCAATCCGCCCCGGCACCGCTGACGCCACCCCGGTCGGCTTCACCCTCCCCCGCCCCACCGGCCCGCACGCCGTGGGCACGGCCTCCCTCCACCTCGTAGACCCGGCGCGAACCTCGCCCTGGGTCACGCCGACCCGCCCGCGCGAGCTGATGGTCAGCCTCTGGTACCCGACGCACCGCCGCCCCACCCGCCCGCAGCCGTGGCTGCCACCGGCCGTCGGTGACGTGTTCCTCGCGTCCGTCGGCCTGGACCGCACCGCGATCACCCTGCCGAACTCCCATGCAGGACAGGGACTTCCGGTGTGCCGGCAGGGGCGGCTGCCGGTCGTGCTGTACTCGCCCGGCTGGGTCGCGTCCCGGTTCTTCAACACCGTCGTGGTCGAACAACTGGCCAGCCACGGCTACCTGGTGGCGACCGTCGACCACACCCACGAGTCACCGGCCGTCGAGTTCCCCGGCGGACGCGTCGAACTCGGCCAGGCACCCCCGGGCACCGAACCGGTGTTCACCACGTCGCTCGACACCCGCGTCCCAGACCTGCGATTCGTCCTGGACAGGCTGGCGGACCTCGACCGGGGTGCCAACCCCGACGCCGAGGGCCGCCCCCTGCCCACCGGGCTGCGCGGCGGGCTCGACCTAGGCCGGATCGGCATGATCGGCCACTCCCTCGGCGGCGCGACCACCGCGTCCACCATGTACGCGGACCGGCGCGTGAAAGCAGGAGTAAGCCTGGACGGCTCCGCCCTGGGCCCAGTCGTAGACGCCGGCCTCGACCGCCCGTACCTGGTGATGGACACCCCGGGCAAGGGCGGCATGGCCGGCGACGCCCGACTGCGGACGTTCTTCTCCCACCTCACCGGTTGGCGGCTCGCACTGACCCTGCGGAACTCGGCCCACCAAACCTACGGCGACCTCGAACTGCTCTACCCCGTACTCGGCCCGCTAGTCGGAGTCGACCCCACCGAGGAGATCGGCACGATCCCGACCGCCCGCGCAATCGCCGTCCAACAGACGTACCCGTTGGCGTTCTTCGACCGACACCTGCGCGGCCGGGGACACCTGCTGGACGGCCCGTCACCCAACTTCCCCGAGGTCATGTTCCAGCGCACCTAACCAGCCAACCCACACCTGTGCCGCTCGAAGAGCCTTCTTTTGCCGGTAAAGCCAAGGCAACACCGTGTTGAGGACGTGACCCGTGCCCCTGTTGTACGAGGCGACCCGAAGGTCGCTGTCCGTGCCGTCGTCGGCAGACCGTCAGCGGAAGGAGATCTTCCCGGCCACGCCGGACACCTTGCGCACCTTGCACCGCGACCCCATGGCCGCCCACAAACCGGCCCACCGGCGCCGCGCCCTCGGGACGGTGGCGATGGGCACGCTCACCAACGCGGCCATCGAAAACCACGTGTCCCCAGGGAACCTCGGCGCGACGGTCCAGGGCCGGGCGCTCTACGACGCGCTCGACCGGAAGGTCCTCGCGCCGCTGAGCGGTGTCGTCGCCCGGCCGGTGAGCCCGGAAGCCCGCCGAACCCGGTCACCCGGTGCGGTCGTCCGGGTGTCAGCTCACGCAGATCGCGCTCGCCTCCACGACGGCCGAGTACAGGGCAACGCTCGGCAACTCCTCAAGCCTGAGGATCTTGTAGCTCCAGCCCACGCAGTCGACGCCGACCGCCAGCACGGCGTCGTGCGCCCTGGTGCCGGCGGATTCGATGGCCGAGTTGACGCTCCGCGACGTCGCGGAGCCCGACGCGGAACGGGGCACCGTGTAGTCGGCGGCGGAAGCGGCGGAAACAGGCAGCAGCAAGGCCGCGAAGACCGCGGCCGACAGGATGAGTGGTCTCATGACGGCGATCCTGGCAGTCCGACAACCCGCCCGAAACAGCCGTTTCGCGCAAGGGCGGACCGCGTTCCCTGACCTCTTCGACGGCGGGGCGATCCGCCGTCCGCCGTGGACCGAACGCCCGCCGATGGCGAGAATTCCCTACGCACAAGGAATTGGCGACCACCTGCCGGATAGCCGACCGTAAGTGCAGCCGGTCAGGCCGCCAATAGAGCCGAGCTGCACGTCGATACGTCGCCGACCAGTCCTCGGCAGTCTGATCAACGAACACGGACCCACGGCCACCCAACCGCAGGTCAGACCATGCGACCGACTACTGGCACCCCGCGGGGCTCCTGGACGAAGCTGAGACCCAGTACGCCCGTGCGTGCGTCTGCCCCACGGTTCGTCGGAACGCAGCAACGCAGGGCCCGCGCATTCCGCGTCGCATAGCCTGTCGCAGCCGATGCGCAAGTTGCCGACCGTGCGACAGCAGGAGCAGACCGCAGACCCCGACCGGACTCGCCGATTCCGCACGGTGGGTGACGACCGCTTTGGGTAAGCCGTTCGGACGGCCGCCCGGGGACCAACGGATGCGGCGGATTCGCCGACGAATCCGCCCCTCAAACCAATGCTCACCGGCCAGCGACAACTCCGCGACCGACCGCACCGGCCCGTCCGCGCACAACACCGCGTCGGCCAGCTCGAACAACGCGTCCGCCCGCCTGGGCAGACAGCGGTAGAACTCCTGCCGCAACGCCGACAACTCACCGGACGCATCGGCGTCACCGGCATGGCGCACACTCATCAACTGAAGCCCTTGGCTCGATCTTCCATCTGTCGCAAGAGGAATGATCAACCAAGGGCTTCCCTCATGATCAACCAGGGTCCCGCCCTGGCTGCCCCAGAGGCTAAAACTCAAGCTAGTGCGTACCCGCCTGGTCGTGTGTGCACGTGGTAGTAGGCCCTGCTGGTCGGGTCGAACGGGCTGCGGGTGACGGAAGGTGTTGGCGTAGGCGGCCAAGTGGCCGAAGGTCTTGAACCCGGTGGCGGCGTCGATCACCGGCAGGATGCGGGCTGCGGTCCTGAGCCCGATGCCGGGCATCGAGGTCAGGACCCCGGCGAGAGGGCGCACATCACGTATCCCCTCGACCTCGGCGGCAACCCGTTTGCGTTGCAGCAGAACGGTTCTCAGGTTGTCGGCCGGGCGGGTGGCCTCGTCAGGCAGGTCGTCGTCGAACCCGACCAGCAACGTTCGGCGCGGTCAGGGCGTCGTCGCCGACGTCGACCCTGCGAGCCCCCTCGGCGAGGACGAACGCGTCCCAGGCATCGGTCTTTGCCGGTCCTTGGCTGCGGTCGGCGATGCCGCGCGACGTTGCTTCCCCGGCGTGGACCCCGAATCCCGGCACTGCGACCCGGCAGGGACGGCGACCTGTTCGGTGACCCTGTCCGGACGAGCAGCCCCGTTCAGGTCGAATTGACAGAATGAGCCTTTTCCGCCGCATCTGCTCGTCGGTCATCGCGCCGGTCCGCTCGGCGGGGTCCGCAGGAAATCCGAACCCGGAGAGCAGCACGTCGGCATGACGCCGCCAGTTGCCGGGCACGAACTACTCCGTGCGGTCGGCGACGTCCCGAGCATGAAGAGCAGGTTGCACACGGCTTGGAAGTCGGGGAAGCGGCGGTAGACGGTCACTCGGACGGATGGTGTCGCGCCGGGCACCTCACGCTACGTTAGATGTCATCGGCGGCTGGGCGGGGGCTCGGGGTGATGACAACGCAGGGCCGAGGCCCCGGCGAGCGCGAGGTGAACAGCACGCTCACGCGATTCGCCGTGCGGACGCGCGCGATTCTTGTCGTTCCGTGCGCGCTGCTCGGTGTCGCGACCGCATCCGCTGCCGCCCGCCCGGTCACGATCGCGGTGGTCGTGCTGGTGATCTCATGGTGCCTGCTACGGCTCCGATGGCCGTATGCGGCCTGGGTGGCCGGGGTGCACGCGGTGGTGGTGGTCGTGACCGGGATGAGCCAGCTCTGGATCGGTTCGCAGCCGGTGGACAGCTGGGTGTTCGTGCTCGCCTCGGTGACGTCGTGCACGACCCAGTTCGAGTGGAGTTCAAAGCCGGTGGTCGCGGTCGGGCTGTCCGCGCTGGCGATCGTCGCGTACTGGGTCGGCAACCGGGGCGCCGGCGGCCCGCTGTCGATCGCGCCGATGGTCAGGCTGTTCGTCGAGGCCGCACTGGCCCGAGGCTGCTACCTGCTGCTCCGCTCGTGGGCCCGCAACTCCGACCGTGGCGAGGTGCGAGCCGCCGCGCTGCGCCGCCGCGCTTCGGTCGAGGACGCCAGGCGCGGGGGTGAGCGCGAGTACCTGGCCATGCTGCACGACACGGCCAGCGCCACGCTGCTCATGGTCGCCACCGGCACCGGCCGGTTCGACTGGCTGCCCGAGCGGGCGAAGCGGGACCTGCGGGCACTGGCCGAGGCGCCGGGACTCGGTGCCGACCAGGTAGACCTCGCGACCATGCTCCCGGCGTTGGCCGACGCCTCGGTCACCCGACTCGACCAGCGGATCGAAGGACCGCTGCTGATGCCGTCCGGGTCCGCGTACGGGATTCTGCACGGTGTCCGCGAAGCAATCGTCAACGTCGAGCGGCACGCGGGCGTGTCCGAAGCGACCTTGACCGCGTGGCGCGACGAGTCCGGCATCGTCGTCGAACTGACCGACGCCGGCCGGGGTTTCGAGCCGGACGCGGTGCCGCCGCACCGGCGAGGCATTTCCGGGTCGATCGTCGGCCGGATGTCGGCGTTCGGCGGGCGGGCGAGCGTCGAGTCGCGGCCGGGTGACGGCACGGTGGTCCGCTGGCGCTGGCCGCGATGACCGCCATCGCCAACCGGATCAGGGAACGGCTCCGCCGTGGAGCTTGGATCGCCGCGCTGGTCGTGACCGTCACGGTGCAGTTCGCGCTGTGCCTGCCCCAGCTTGTCGTCGCCGCAGACGGGTACCGCGCGTTGTGGCCGGAAATCGTGGCGTTCGGCCTGCTGGCAGCGGTCGCGGTCGAAACCGCCTGGTTCTCCTTGCGGCGCAGAGCAATCTCGGTGGCGGCGCGCTGGACGGCCGCTGTTGTGGCGCTCGGCGCGTCGGTGCTGGCGACCTCGGCGATCGATCCGCAGAACTACTTGCGGCCGGAGCACTGGTCGTTCGGCCTGATCGCCTGGTACGGGGTCGTGATCTTCCTGTACACCAGCTTGCGCGCGATGACCGCGTTCATCGGCGCGCATCTCCTGCTCACCGCCGTGCAACTGGTCGTCGCCGGTCCGCCGAGCCTGCCTGTGCTGGCGAACATGAGCACCACCGCCATCTCGGTCTGCGGGTTCGTGCTGGCGGTGGCCATCGCGTTCGAGGTGTTCCGCCGCGTCGCCGACCGGGCAGGAGAGATGGCGGAAACCGAAGAGCGCCTGCGCACCGCGGAGGACATCAACGCACAGCGTCACCGGAACCACCGCGAACGCTATGCCGCACTGGCCCAGACAGCGGTGCCGCTGCTGTCCGGTCTCGCCGACGCCTCGCTGGATCCGTCCGATGTGGACACTCGCCGCCGCTGTGCGGTGGAGGCGACCAAGATGCGCCGTCTGTTCGCGGAAGCGGACGACGTGTCCGACCGGTTGGTGCACGAGCTCGGCGCAGGGGTGGACGTGGCCGAGCGAAAGGGCGTCTCGGTTCACTTCGCCGTCCGAGGCGAGCCACAGGAACTCCCCGCCCAGATTCGCCGGGAACTCGTCGAACCGGCGTCCGCCGCGATGGCGGCGGCGATCTCGGACGCGCGGGCCACCATCGTCCGCACACCCGGCCTGGTCAGGGTCAGCGTGGTCAGCGACGCGCCACCACACGCAATTCCCGCCTATCAAGCGCGTCACGTCGAAGTCACCACGGTCGTGACCGGGAACCGCCTTTGGATGGAGGTGACATGGCGCTCCGGCACATCACCGTGACGGTCGTCGACGACCATCCGGCCGTCCTCGCCGGTGTCGAATACTGGTACTCGACGGCCGACCCGCCGATCGAAGTCGTCGCCACCGGACCCACCGCCAAAGCGGCCTGGATACCGCCGGGCGACACCGCCGACGTGGTGGTCTTCGACCTCCAGCTGTCCGGACAGCCGACCCCGTCCTACGGCGAACTCAGGCGCCTCGTCGACGCCGACCGCCAAGTCATCGTCTACACCATGCGCGACGACGAGCAGGCCGCCCTGACCTGCCTCGACATCGGCGCGTTCACCTTCCTCACCAAGGCCGAAGGCAAGGAACACCTCGTCGCGGCAACGGTCGCGGCAGCGTCGGACCTGCCCTACACCCCACCGGCACTGGCGGGCGCTCTCGGCACGAACCGCAACTCGGACCGGCCGCACCTGTCCGAGCGTGAGGAGAACGTGCTGATCGAGTGGTTCCAGTCGGAATCAAAGGAGTTGGTCGCCGAGAAGCTCGGGATCGCCACCCGAACTGTCAGCACCTATCTCGACCGCGTCCGGGTGAAGTACGCGAACGCCGGTCGGCATGCCCGCACCAAAGCCGCGCTGGTGGCCAGGGCCATTCAAGACGGCCTGGTCGAGGTCGACGACCTCTAGCCCTGACGTCTCGCTCGACCGGCAGACCTCGGATTTCCGAGGTCGGGTCACGCCGGTGTGGGTCGCCAGCGGCGGTGCCGACTCCCGGCGGCCACCGGCCCGACCACCGGGCACGGCCGCAGCGTCCACGACCGCGAACGCCGCCAACGCGAGGCCGTGCCCGCTGGGCCCGAATCCGAGTGTCGGCTTTGCGCTATGCCCATGATCTCCTGCCGACACCTCGGGCAACCTCTCCGGCGAACCGGCCGGAAGCCCGCCGAGCACCGGGTCGGTCTGTGCCGGCGCACCCGCACACCGTCCACTTTGGAGGAAGCCGATCGGTCCGCAGGCACACCGATTCCGCGGTTCTACTAAGGAAACGGGTGCGGCACGCGGTGGATCTCGGAGTCCGTCAGGTCCGTCGTCCGCCATCCGGCACGCCGGAACGCACTGCGAACCCGTGGCATGTGCGGGGCACGCTGCAATCGCCAACCGAAGTCAATGGGCAGCAGACCAGGAACTACCACGCGCACCGTGCGAAGTCCCAGCGCCTCTTGTACCGACGACGTCTGATCGACGACGAGTACGTCGAACCCGGCATCGACGAGCAGGTCACGGCAGTGGATCAGGTCGGCCAGCAGGTCCGTGGTCTTCGGTCGGACGGCATGCCAGTCCCCGTACCGCTCGGCCATGCTCGACATGTCGGTCGTGGACAGCAGGAAGTCGGCATGACGGCTCATCTTCGGTGACGCGAACAACAGCGCGTGGTCGGCCAGTTCGCGGACATTCGTGAAGTTGTCGACCATCGCGTCGACATCGTCCTGACGCTCCGCAAGCCGGTCGGGCAGACTCGGCACGTAGGACGCGACCTCGCGCAGCGCACCGGACAGGGCGTCCTCCGGGTCGAGGGACGCACCGGCGGCGAAGCAGAGGGTTCCTGGCCCGCCGTCCCGCCGGACGGCGACCGCGAGCACCGCTGGTATGGGCAGATCGATCCGCATGTCGAAGAACCGCACGTAGTAGCCGTAGAGCCGGAGCCTGTCGACCGTCAGCCGGGTGTCCGTCCGGGCAGAGGTGGCAGGGTCGACCTCGGGCAGGGACGCCCTGCCGAACCAGGTCAGCAGGAAGGAGTCACGTTCGACCAGTTCGAGCAGGCCGTGCAGGGCCGCCTCTTCGAGACTGGCACCGCTCGCGCATCCGCTGGAGCACTCGCTCACGAAGTTGTCGTTCCCGGTCGCACCGCCGTAGTAGACGGTTGTGCGGGGAACCAGAACCGACCGTCCGTCACGCAGCGACCAACCCCGTACCCACGATATCGGCTTGGTCGGGTCGAAAGGTGCGAGCCGGTTCGACGTCTCGTAGACATCGGGCGGGTAGGTGCCGCAGTCCCGTGGGTCGAGCGCGTCGGCGGCCAACTCGTCGAAGGTTCCGACGATCGTGTCGCGCGCGTGCCGTGGTTCGGTCCCCGCGTGCCGTTCCAGACCTTCGAGCATTCCGCTCACACCGCTCGCCCCGAACGACTCGGCCTGCCCGGCCCACGTCACGTCGTACAAGCCGTTGTCGTTGCGGCCTCGGAACAAACCTGTGGCCGGGGACGCGGTCGGGGACGCGTAGTCGAACGTCATCCGATCTCCGATCGCGCCACAGACCGGGTTGACCAGAGCAAGGATCGGCAGGCGGTGCTCCCGCAGCGGACGTTCCCGGTAGCGGTCCGGCGCCGGTTTCGGTCGGGACGCCAACGCCAGGGTGACGGGTGTTCCGCCACCCGGCGAACAGCCCGGACAGTCGGAGTCCACGATCAGGCCGAATCGAAGTGTCCGAAGTGTACGCAGATCGATTTCGTACACCGAGGCCATTCCCGGCTGTCGCACGATGTGCTCACGGGTTGTCATCGTCCACAGCCGCCCGATCGCCTCCAGCGCATACGGTGTCAGATACGGCGTCGATCGGAAGGCATGTACGCCTGCGCCGCTTTCGAGTGCGTCGCGTTCAGGAACACTGCGCAGCCGCCGCCATCTGAGTGCCAGACACCGCGCACACGGTCCTGAAGCGTCGGGGTCGTGCGTGACCGGGCCCAGAATCGCCGACCAAGGGGTGAGGTGGATCGTGGTGAGCCGGTTTCCCAGGCTTGGCTCCGGAGGCGGCTGGTCGATGGCCTCGGCCATGCCCAGCACGACCACGTGCGGCAGCGCGGTGACTCCCGGCTGACGCGCCATCTGCATCAACACCGCGCGCCGTACTGCTTCGCACGGCTCGCTGTCGCTCTGTGGTGCCACGATCGTGTCCCTTCCCCGCGGACATGGCAAGGTGGCTGCCCGCACAATGGGCGGGCAGCCACCGTCCATGCCCAGCTCGGTTGTCAGTCGCTGCTGCTACAGCTGCTACAGCTGGTGCTGGTGCAGTTGCAGCAGCTCGTGTTGGCCATGTGCTCGTCGACCTCGGCGTAGTCGAGGATCTCGAAGGTCTCGGCTTCGAGGGCCTCCAGTTCACTGCCCAGGGCGGAGAGCGCCTGTTTCGACGTCATGATCATTTCCCTTCTCGGATTTCGGTCGTGCCACGAGCATCGCAGCCGCCGGTGGCGAACCAGCGGTAGGAGCAGTCGCGCATCGCTGACAGCCGACCGGCACAGGTGGATGCGCGCGGCGCGAAGGCGAGCTGAAGGCGCTCGGCCCGCATCATGGTGTCGATGGCCGCACGACGACCGGGCGTGGAGGGACATGGAGATCGGGTTCAGGCTCTTGGGGCCGGCGATGATCGTGGTGGACGACGAGGCCGTGGCGTTGCCGGCGAACAAACCGTGCACCGTGCTGGCGACACTGCTGATGTGGGCGAACGAGTTCGTTCCCATCGGCCGCCTGCACGACGCCGTATGGGGCGACCGCCCGCCGGAGACGGCCCGGAGCACGCTCCAGACGTACGTGCGGCGACTACGTCAGCTACTCGCCAAGTACGACCGCACAGTATGTCTTATCAGGACTATGCCGAACGGCTACGCCATCGAAGCCGACGAGGCGAGCCTGGACGTGCTGCGGTTCCTCCGGATCGCGAGGCAGGCCCGGCAGATCGCCGAGAGGGGTGACTTCGAGGCGGAACTGACCTGCCTGTCTGACGCGCTCGGCCTCTGGCACGGAAACGCGTTGACCAATGTGGACTCGGAACTGCTGCACCGCGAGGAGGCGCCGAAGCTGAATGAGCAGCGCCTCGAACTGATCGAACGCCGGGGTGATGTCGAACTGCTCCTCGGCCGCTGCCGGCGAATCATCCCCGAACTCAAGCTCATGACGGCCGTCCACCCGCAGCGGGAACGGTTCGCCGAACAGCTTGTCGAGGCACTGTACCGGTCTGGTCGGCAGGCCGAGGCGTTGGCGGAGTACAGCCGTGCCCGCACCACCCTGGTGGAGACGCTGGGCATCGAACCCGGTCCTGGTCTGCGCGCACTCGAGCTGACGATCTTGCGCGGCGACCCGCTGCCGGCGACACGGCAGTCGTCTCTTGTCGAACTGCACAGCGGCCGAGCTTGACCCGAGGGAGGTCTCGACGATGACCACGACCAGCCACAAGCAGGCGGATCACGTGTCCGCAGCCGATCTCGTGCTCCGCCCCAGGTTGCGCCATGACGTGCTGTTCGCGGACACCGGCGACGGCGTGATGCTGAGGGACGCCGACGGCGGGTACGTCGTCAAGGGGCGTACCGCGTACAAGTTCACAGCCGCGCTCGCGCCGTACCTGACCGGCGATCTCACCGTGAGTGAGCTGTGCGAACAGGTCCCGCAGGACCGGTGGCCGGCGATCGTCCACTTTGTCCAAACGCTCATCGCACACGGATTCGCCCGCGATGTCCGCCGATCGGCCGTCGAGGTCCCACCTCTGGTCAAGGCGCAGTTCGGTGCGCAACTGAACTACGTGGAACACTACGCCGACGACGCCGCCGAACGGTTCCTGCGGTTCCGAACAGCCAAGGTGCTGGTGTTGGGTACCGGCCGGGTCGCCACTGCCGCGGCGACGGCGTTGCTGCGCAACGGACTCGAATCCATCGGCCTGGAGACATCCGTGGCCGCCCGGCTCAGCGAGACCGTGTCGGAGCTGACGGCGGCGGAATGCCCACCGACGATACGGACCGATGTCGAGGACGCCCTGGCACCGGGCGGGTACGACTTCGTGATCGCATCAGCGGACGACATCGGCATGCCGGCCCTGCGCCGGGTGGTCGACGCCGGAGTCCGGGGTGGTCCGGTGGTCCTGCCCGCCACCGTCATCGGCTCGAACGTGGTCATGGGCCCGATCACGTCCGCGGCCTCGGCGCCGTGCTGGACCTGCGCCATGCTCCGGTACAGCACGAACACCGACCAACTCGACTCCGCCGCCATGTGGCAGGCCATCACCGACACGACCACCCGGCACGTCGAGACGGCACTCGACCCACAGCTCGCCGCCATGGTCGGCAACATGCTCGCCTTTGAACTGTTCCGGCTCACCACAGGCAGTCTGGCGCCGGAGACGGCCGGCGGTGTCGTGGTCCAGAACACCCAGACCCTGGAGGCCAGGCGAGCCCGGCTCTGGGCACATCCCCTCTGCCGTACCTGTGCCGACCACCAGGTCACCGCGACATCGGGGATCACGCCGTCCCCGATGGCCACCTACACGCCGCCCTACTCCGGATTCCGGCCAGTCGACCGGCTAGACCTCGACGAGTTGCTCGGTGACCTGGACGAACTGGTGGACGATCACGTCGGCATCCTGTCCGCCTTCGACGACGAGGGCCTGGACCAGTCCCCGCTCAAGGTCAGCCGAGTACGTCTCGGGCCGCCGACTGGTCGTCTGGTGACCGGGTTCGACCTGCACTACGTACCCGTCGCGCGACAACGTGCCCTGCGCGCGGCGATGCTCGTCTACGTCGGGCAGATCGCGGACACCCGGACCATGACGACGGATTCCGCCGACGTGCCCGTGCCGCCCGGCGAGCTGGTCACGTGGTCCGGACTGCCCATGACCGAGGAACCGGGCGCATGGACCGCCGCGACGTCCATGGTCAGCAACGAGCGGCATCACCTGCCGTCGTCGGCGGTGTACCCGTTCTCCTCGCTGAACTCCGATGCGGTGTTCGAACGGACCTCGGCCGGCGATGGCGCGGGATCGACCTTGGGCGAGGCCGTTCACTCCGGGCTGATGTCCGCCGTGGTGTTCTCGACGCTGCGGGCCGCTCTTGCCGGCAAGGCCGAGTGCCGGTCGTTCGACCCCGGTGTGCCCGCTGTCGGTTCCGAGCTGGAGTTCCTGCTCCGGACCCTGGCCAACCTCGCCGTCGAAGTGGATCTGATCAAGCTCGGCCGATACCGGAACGTCTTTGTCGTCATGGCGCGTACCACGACCACCCCGGACTCTCTACTGTGGACTGTCGAGGCCGCGTTGTCCGAAGAGGCCGCTGTGGTCGCCGCGCTACGAGATCTGGTGGGACAGGCGCTGGGGTACCTCGACCTGGGCGCGCCCCTCCTGCCGGGGTTGGCCGCCGAGACCGTCCTGGCCACCGGCGAAGCCGTCACCCCGACCGGAACCACGGGTACCGTGACCGGGCTTGTCGGCGAACTCGCCGACTCCGGTCACGACGTGCTCGTCACGGAGACCACGACTCCCGACCTCAGGGCACAGGGAAGCGTCGTGACCGTCCGGGTCCTGCTCCGGTGTCCGCGGTGAGCACGGCGATCGCCAGGTTCCTCGAGGACCGGCTGACCGGCGTCCAGGTACGGGTCATCCCCCTCGGCAACAGGGACATGCTGTGGAGCCGGCCCGACGAACCGTGGCAGGTCGATCTGGCGACGACGGACTCGGCCGGGCTGCTGCCGGTCTTCCTGCACGGCAACACCGCGCTGATCGGCCCGTTCGGCGGTGGAAGTCCCTGCCTGCTCTGCGTGGCGCGAAGGTGGCAAGTGCTGCGGACCACGGTCGAGCGGGACGTGCTGGAGAACAAGCACCAGTTCGTGGCACCGCACGGGTCACCGTTCCGCACCGCGTTCGCCCTGGAGGCGATGTGGCGGATCGCCGAGCGGACCATCACCCAGTCCGCCCCGGTCACCTACCAGCTCCAGATGGACGACCTGCGGGTACGACGGTACCCCGTCATCGCGGACGCCCACTGCCCGCGCTGTGGTGAACCGGCCACCGCCCCGGCCGCCGTCCGGCTCACGCTTTCCAGCCGGCGCAAGCAGTCGGTGGACGACTTCCGACTCCGCCCGGTCGGCGAGTACGACCTGGAGCCGAGCGCACAGGTGAACCCGGTGTGCGGCGCGGTGGGGCCGGCCGCACGGCCACGTCTGACCAGTACGACCACCGCCAATGTCCGGGGCCACATCGGCGTCCGCGGCGACGGGTACATCTACGACACGTACTGGGGCGGCCACTCCGACAGCTACGCCCGCAGCGCCCTGCTCGGCATCATGGAGGCGCACGAGCGGATCGCGGGCACCCGGCCGCTTCGCCCCGCCGACGTCGTGGTCGACACATATCGCAACCTCGCCTCGCAGGCGGTCGACCCGGCGGAATGCGGTCTCTACGCGGAAGAGTTCTACGCCCGCAACAGCGGGCACTACGTGCCCTACCACCCCGATCTGGTGCTGCCGTGGGTGTGGGGGTTCTCCTTGCGTGACAACCGTGCCGTCCTGGTGCCGGCGGCGGTCAGCCACTACCACTCCAGTGACCGGCACAACAGGTTCGTGCAGGAGTGTTCCAACGGGTGCGCGTCCGGCGGCAGCCTGGAGGAAGCCGTTCTCCACGGCATCCTCGAACTGGTCGAGCGGGACGCCTTCCTCATCGCCTGGTACGCCCGTCCTCGTCTGTCCGAAATGGATCCGAGAAGCTGCGCTCTGCTCCACTGCCGGCTGATGGTTGATCGGATTTCGATGTACGGCTACGACGTGCGGCTGTTCGATGCCCGGACGGCGTTTCCCATACCGGCGGTGATCGCCGTCGCCCAACGCCGGGACGGTGGCCTCGGCAACCTGCTCTTCGGCGCGGCGGCCGGCCTGGACCCCGATCAGGCGATCGCCGCGAGCGTCTACGAAGTGGCCGCGGAGATCCCGACGTTCGCCCAGGACACCGAGCGACGGAGGGGCGACCTCATGGCGAAGGCGGCCGACTTCGACAAGGTGGTCTCCCTCTGGGACCACGCGCGGATGTTCGGGTTGCCCGACATGGCACGGCATGCGGCCCATCTGCTCGGGGACGCCGGACCGCCCGCCGACCTCCCGTCGGTGGAGGCCACCTACCGCGGATGGCGGTCCGAACGACCGTGCTCGCTGGACCTCCTCGACGATGTCGAGTTCTGCGTGCGGACGGTGACGCGGGCCGGCTTCGACGTGATCGTCGTGGACCAGACGACGCCGGAACAGGCCGTGTTCGCGACGAAGACGGTGAGCGTGACGATTCCCGGCCTGTTGCCGATCGACTTCGGCTGGGCCGCCCAGCGCGCGTTGCACATGCCGAGAACTCGGACGGTGCTGCGTGAAGCGGGTTTGCGCGCCACCGATCTCGATCCGGCGGACCTCAACCCGGCTCCGCACCCGTTCCCGTGAACCTCGGTGCCGTCAGGCAGGAGAACCCATGCCCATCACCAACGCAGCCGAGTACCTCGAAGCTGTAGTCCGGCGCACCCTCGAACCCCTCGACCCACCGGACTTCGAGCCGGACTGGGCCGACAAGCCACGCCGCCACAACGTGTATCCCGGTGTCCGTGCGGTACCGCTCCCGTCGGCGACGGTTCCGCCGGCCACGATCGACCGGGCGCTCGCCGGGGGCACCCCGGCCGCGAACGGCACGTTCACCCTTCAGTCGCTGGCCGAGATGCTGCGTGACTCGTACGCGTACAACGGTCGCCGGCTGGCGGTCACGGCCAACGGCGACAGCGCCACCCTGTCGCAGTACGCGCACGCCACTTGGTCCCGGGGCACGGCATCGGGCGGCGGCCTCTACCCAATCGAGATCTACTGGATCTGCGGCCCCAGCGGTCCGATGCTGCCCGGGGTGTACAACTACTCGGCACCGTCGCACGGGATGCAGCGGCTGCTCGTCGGTGACGTCTGCGGGCAGGTGCGGCGCGCTGTCGCGCCCACAGGCGGTGACCAGTTCCTGCTCGTCACCGTCAGGTTCTGGAAGAACACGTTCAAATACCGGAACTTCGGCTACCACGCGGTCACCATGGACGTCGGTGCCGCACTGTCCACCTGGCAGTTTTGGGCTCGGGCCGCCGGCGTGGAACTGCGGCCGCTGCTCACGTTCGACGAGCAGGCGCTCAACAGGCTGCTGGGCGTGAAAACCCACGAGGAAAGCGTGTTCGCCGTGGTTCCGCTGCCCTGGCGCGGCTCGGGTCCGCCCGGCGAGCGCGGCCGCGAGACGCGGGTGCCGGCCAGAGCGGTCGAGCGCTCTCGGCGAGTGGTCCGGTACCCGGTTGTGGAGCGGGTGCACGCCACCACGGTGGAGAGCCCGGCGACCGGGACGTCCTTGCCCGAACGGCTCGTGGCGGCACGCCCCGCGGTGCCGGACCGCCATCGCGGTGACGCGATCAGGCTGCCACCCGCGTTCCCCATCACGGGGACGGTACGTGAGCTCCTGCGCCTGCGACGCAGCAGCTTCGGTGCATTCTCCGCCCGCAAACCGCTCGACCAGGCCAGGTTGTCGGCGGTGCTGCGCGGGGGAACACTCGGCGCCCGGCTGGTCTCGGACGTGAAGTCCGCGACCGGCCAGCCGGAGTTGACCAGGCTGGCGCTGTTCGTCAACCACGTCGACGGCGTCCCGCCGGACGTCTACGACTACGAGATCACCACGAACTCCCTGCTGCCACGCGGCATCGGGAGCAGTGGGCACTTCCTGCAACGAACCTACTCATTGGCCAACTACAACCTGGAGCAGGCCGCAGCGGTCGTCGTGGTGCTGGCCCGACCGAGGGTGGCGATGTCCGCCGTCGGCAACCGGGGGTACCGGTTCCTCAACGCCGAAGTCGGCGCCGCCGCGCAGGCGTTGTACATCACCGCCGCCGGCGTCGGAATCGGCGCTGGTGTCGCGCTCGGCTTCGACAACGTGTCGTACCTCGATCACCTCAGCGCAGGACAGGACGACTGGCCCGACGACTGGCCGCTGCTGATCATGATTCTCGGCCACGAGCGGCCGACCGCATCCGACTTCCGGTTCCGGTTGAGCTGACCCCGCCGATCGGACAGGAGGAGACCATGGTGACCAGGAACGGATCAGATCCGGTGGACCGGACGTGGGTGCTCACCGACCAGTTCGTGATCCGCGTGTCGGGCATGCCCATCGACGTGGTGGTGCCGCTGGCCAACCCGCGCACCGCACGGTGGGCCGACGACCTGCTGGCCGCCGAGCAGGCGATGGACACCGCCCGGGACGTGATCGGTGACGCCTTGGAGGCGGTCGTCGCCGGAAACGAGGACGAACGGCACCGCCGCGCCTTGCTCGACCTGCGGCGCTGTGTCTTCAACCGTCGGCTGCCGAAGGACGTGGTCGCGGCCAGAGCCCTCGCGGAGCAGTGTTCCGAGGACGGCCGCGGCGCGCTGCTCACGTGGCTGGACCACCGCTGCGCCTACGAGGACAGGCTCGAGCACGGCGCGGCCATCCTCGCGGAGGAGACCGAGTCGGCCCGCGAGCGACTGCGGGACCTCGCACGCGACCCTCGGCTACGCCACGGCCTCCTGCTGTCGTCGCCGTCGCTCGACCGATATCTGCCCGGATACCTGGACGCCTCGGGCGCGTCGCGCAAACGTGCCCGCCGGATCGAACGGTCGGTGCTGGCGTACGTGTACCGCACGGCGTGCAAGACAAGCCCGTTCAGCACGTTCACCGCAGTGGCGCTCGGCCGGTTCGCACCTGGCTCCGGAACCGTCGTGCCCACGATCGACCTGGACGTCGACTGGCGCGGTCATGCCCGGCTGAACGTCGCCGCACTCGCCCGCCTGACCGCGATCGTCGCCGACTCGCCGGCGATGCGGGCGGATTTGGACATCCGCCTGACGTCGGGCCTGCACGCCGACCAGGCGCGGGTGCGTTACGTGCGAAGGATCTGGACGGCCGGTGACGACAAGGCCGCGATGACCATCGACTCCGTCCGGGAGAACCTCTTCTACCTCACCCGAGGCACGGTGTTGCAGGAGGTCATCGACCTCCTCACCGAGCCCGACGCACCGCCGACGTTCGGCGAGCTGGCCGATCGGCTCCGCACGTCAGACCCGGCCGGCCGCCCGGTCGAGGACGTGCAGGCATACCTCGTGCGACTGCTCCGACTCGGCGTGCTCACCGTCCCCGCGCTGCACGTGGACATCCACAGCGATGACCCGGTCCGCTCGTTCGGCCGTGGGCTGGCCGCGGTGGGCACCCCCTGGGCGCTGGCCACCGCGGACCGGCTTGACGCGGTCGCCGACCTGGTGGACCAGTACCCGACGGCCGACCTCGACGGGCGGCGGAAGCTCATCACGGCTGTCCGGGAGCGGGTCGAGGACACCCAACGGGCGCTGGGCGAGTCGGTCCCGAGCACGCCGAGGACCCTGGTGTACGAGGACGTTTCCGTGGCCGGACCGGAAGCGGTCGCGGACTCCGACGCGTGGCAGCGGTCGCTGCTGCCCTCGCTGCGGCAGGTCGCGCGGTTGTTGCCGATCTTCGACGCACAGCTACCGCATCGGCTCAACCTGCGAGCGTTCTTCCTCGCGCGCTACGGCGCCGGTGGCCGCTGCGACGACGTACTCCGGTTCCTGCACGAGTTCCACCGCGACTACTACGACCAGTACCTGAAGGTCAACGGGCAGCGTTCGTCCTTCGATGAGAACGGCGCCTTCGTGCCCGACCCCAATTGGTTGCGGGTGCCGGAGGTGGCCGCGCTGGACGCCGCCCGCGTGGAACTGATCCGGCGGATGACCCCTGCGGTGGGCACGGACGCCGAGGTGGTGCTGGACGACACGTTCGTGGCGGCGGTGACCGAACTGGTGCCCGACCACCTGTCGGACTTCGACCCCAGGGCGTTCATGGTGCAGGTCGGCCTGGCCGGCAACGAGCCGTTCGCCGTGGTCAACCGGACCTACAGCGGGCTCACCCTGCTGTTCTCCCGCTTCATCCACTGCTTCGACGACGAGCGCCACCGACTCACCGCCGACCTGCGGGCCGAACTGGCCCGCCTGCGGCCGACGGGTGCGGTGTTCGCCGAGCTCACCGGTGGGTACGACACGATGAACCTGAACCTGCACTCCGCCATCACCGAATACGAGCTGGTGTGTCCGGGCGACGTCAGCTTCCGCCCGGCCGGGGAACAGATCGCCGCGGACGAGCTGAGCGTGGTGCATGACGAGCGGACTGGCCGGCTCCGCCTGCACTCGTGGCGCCTCGACCGTGAGGTCATCCCGGTGTACCTGGGTTTTCTCGTCCCGCTCGCGCTGCCCGAGGTGCAGCTCGGCATGCTCCTGTTCTCCAACACCACCCGGGCCGGGTTCGCCATGTGGGGCGGAACGTACGAACCCCTGCGGGACAGAACGACCAGGCGCTTTCCCAGAGTGCGCTACGGCAACGTGGTCCTTTCCCGACGCCGGTGGACCGTGCACCCGGACAGCCTCCCGGCGCGCCGCCCCGGGAGCACTGACGCCGAGTGGTTCGTCGCCTGGCGGCGGTGGTGGCGGGACAACCACCTGCCCCGTCGCGTCTTCGCCTCGCTGGACCCGACTCCGCTGGACCCGACCGCCAGTACGGACGCGGTGACGGTCAAGCCCCAGTTCGTGGACTTCGACAGCTCGTTGTCGTTGCAGCTACTGGACAACACGGCACGCAATGGCAACCGGCTCGTCGTGTTCGAGGAGATGCTGCCGGACACGGAACACCTGCACACCCATTCGGCGGGCGGCAGGCACGTGACCGAGCAGACCGTCGAGATGACCGGAACCACCCGGCCGCTGAGCGATCGCTGATGGACGAAGGAGAAGCGCGATGACCGCGAGGCCGGACATCGGCACCACGCACGGCGCGGAGCCCGGCGAGTGGCTGGCACTGCACATCTTCTACACCGCCGATACCCGGCCGGTGCTGACAGACTGCGTGGCGCCACTCGTCCGCGACCTGCGCAACCGGGGGCTGCTCGGCAGGTACTTCTTCATCAACTACTGGATGGAGGGCAGCCACGTACGGCTGCGGCTCAAGCCCGTCAGCGCGGCTGCCACAGCTGAGGTGTGTCGCACCGCAGAGGCGGCGATCGGCCGATTTCTCACCACGCGACCGGCGCTCTACGAGGTCGACGAGGAGAGCCTCGGTGAGTTCCAGGAGTCGCTCCTCGGCATGGAGTACTCCCCCGGCGAACGCCTCCGGATGTTCCCGGACGGCCGGATGCCCATCCAGGCCAACAACACGTTTCAACACCGGCCGTACGAGCCCGAGTACGGCCGGTACGGCGGCCCGGCCGGCGTCGAACTGGCCGAGTGGCACTTCGAGCACTCCAGCGACCTGGTGCTCAACCTGGTCGAGACCGCCAACGTGCACGTCCGGTCGGTGAACCTGGGCCTGGCCGCGCAGATCATGATGATCACCGCATCCACGTTCCTGCGCTCGCCGGACTCGATGGCCGCGTTCTTCGAGAGCTACTTCGAATACTGGAACACCGCGTTCGAGTTGGCCCCGGAGCAGAGGTCTGCGCAGTTCGAGGCCAACCACGACACCATGGCCGACCTGCTCACGCGCCGGTTCGCCGAGGTGCACTCGGCCGTCCGGCAAGGCGACGCCGAACGGCTCACCGGCTTCCGGGCGGACTGGGCGCGGCACTGCGCCAACCTGCGCGACCGGGTGGTGGAACTCGGCACCGCTCGACACCTCAGGTTCGAGCGACGGACCGGATCAGCCGACCCGGTCACCATCACGGACCCGGAAACACTGCTACCGCGTCTTCTCGCGCCATACACGCACATGACGAACAACCGGCTGAGCGCGACGCTTCGCGACGAGACGTACCTGGCCTACACGCTGGCCCGTACCCTCCGTGCGAACGCCGACACCGGCGCGTTCGACGTCACGGGCGCGGTCCGGTGACGCTCACCGAGCCGTTCCTGGACACCCGACCGCGGATCAGGCCGGACGTGGCGCTGGGCCCCGCACTGGTCCGTGGAGCGGCGCGGGTGCACAACCTCAAGGACGCCCGAACCGGACGGTTCTTCCAGATCGGGGAACGCGAGTTCTTCCTGATCTCCCGGTTGGACGGGACCAGGACCCTGGCGGAGATCGGTGCGGACTACGCCCAGCGGTTCCGCCGGCGTCTCGACGAGCGGCGGTGGCGGCAACTGCTGGGCATGTTGGCACAGCGGCGACTGCTGGCCGGGACGGACAATCCAGTGCCCGTGGCCGAACCCGTCGCAGCGGGGTTGACGCTAGCCCGAGGCCGCCGCGGTCCGGCGAAGGCACTGTTTCCGTTGGTGGACCCGAATCGGTTGCTCGGCCTGATCGAGCCCAGGATGCGGTTCGTGTTCTCCCGGTACTTCGTCATCCCGGTGCTCTGCGTGGCTGCGGTGGTCATGTCGCTCACGGCGGTCAACTTCGTCGAACTGACGCGCGAGTCCGAGCAGGTCCGCACCAGCCCGGTCGCGACCGGGCTGGTGATCGCCGTGTACTGGCTGTCGATGGCGGTCCATGAGTGTGCGCATGGCTTGGTGTGCAGGCACTACGGAGGATCGGTGCACGAGATCGGTGTTATGTGGCGGTTCCCCGTCATCGCGCCGTACTGCGACGTGGGCGATGTCGTGGTGCTGCCCAGTCGATGGCACCGTTTCCACACCGCGTTCGCGGGCGTGTTCACCACCATGGTGATACTCGTGTCGGCAGGGCTGCTGTGGCTGGTGGCGCCGGCGGGAAGCGCTCCGCGCGGGTTCGCCGCGGGGTTGTTGCTGCTCTTCCTGATCGGCGCATTGGCCAATCTGGTGCCGGTGTTCCGGTTGGACGGTTACTACATGCTCAACCACGCGTTGGGCATGCAGAACCTGGACCAGGAGAGTATCCGCTGCCTGCTGGCTCGAGTCCGGGGCGGGCGTGCCGCAGTGCGGCACTACCCCAGCGCGTACCGCAGGATCTACATCGCGTACGGCTCCGTGTCCCTGTTGGCGAGCGCCGGATTCGCCATTGCCGCCTGCTGGTGGGTGATCACGCTACTTCGACCGCACCTCGGCACCCAGCTGTCCGCGATCGTCGTCTCCGTGGCCGCAGGTGTCGTCCTGACCGTCGTCCTGGGCGTCAGGCGCCGGCGTCGCGGCAAGTCGTGACGTAGTGCTACACCTTCGCCTGGAGCCAGGCACGATCGCGCGGCACAGCTCCGCGCGTACCATCGCGCTGGGCCTCGTCGAGCGCGAACAGCCTTACCAGGTCATGCATGTGATAGCGGATGACGCCGGCATCGTCGCCGGCGCCGGCCGTTTCCAGCATCTTGACGTCGACGAGTTGTTCGATGATGTCCGCCGCGCACCGGGCGTCCACGTCGAGCAGCCCGGCCACCTGCCGCGGCACGAACCACGGCGTTTCGACGAGCAGCGCCAACCGTTTGACCGCCTCGCGCTGGTCGGCCGTGCAGCGTCGGTAGCCGGCCCCGACTGCGGCAGAGACGGACAGCCCGCCGGCGGTGAGCTGCGCCAGCCGTTCCCGGTCGTCGGCGAGCCGCTCCGCCATCCACGCGAGCGGCCGGTTCGGCCTGGCCGCCAGCCGCGCGGCCACCACTCGCAGTGCCAACGGCAGCCCGCCGCAGTAGCCCGCGATCCGGGCCGCCTCCGCCGGCTCGTCGGCGACGCGCGACTCGCCGATGAACGCACCGAGCATGGTCACGCTCTCCCGCTGGGCCAACGGCGCGAGCTCGAACCACCGCGCACCGTCCACATCGGGCAGCACGGCCCTGGACGTCACGAGCACGGTGGACTGACCATCGCCCGGTAACAGCCGCAGGATCTGACCTCCATGGGTTGCTCCGTCGATCAGGATGAGCAACCGCCTGCCGCTCGTACGCGTGCGGAACAACTCCATCCGCGCATCCGGATCACCGGGCACGGCGTCCGCGTCCACGCCGAGCCGGCGAAGGAATCCGCCCAGCACACCGGACTCGGACTCGGCAGGCCCGTGATCGCCACCGAGATCGGCGTACAGCTGGCCGTCCGGGAAGTCAGCCCGCATGCGGTGCGCGGCGTGCAGCGCGAACGCGGACTTGCCGACCCCGGTCATGCCGGTTATGCCGCATATCATCGTACCGGCACGGTTGTCGGCGCACAGCCCGTCACCCACAGCACGCAGTTCGGCCGAGCGGCCGACGAACCCGGCCAAGCGGGTCGGCAGCAGTTCCGGTCCCGGCCGGGTCCGGTGGTCGACACGGGCCACCGGTGCTTCTCCGCGGAGAATGTCCTGGTGCAGTTCCCGCAGTTCCGCGCTCGGGTCCAGGCCCAGTTCGTCGACCGTGTACCGATACGCCTCGTCATACGCGGCAAGGGCTTCCGCGGTGCGGCCGCTCCGGTGCAGCGCGAGAACCAGGAGGTACCTGAGACGTTCCCGGGCCGGGTCGTCGGCCAAGGCGCGACGTAGGAGGCCGACCGCGTGCTCCGACCGTCCGCACGCGGTCTCTGCGGCAGCGAGGCGTTCCACGACGGACAGGCGCAGTGCTTCCAGTCGGTATGCCTCGGGGCCGCCGTGCACACCCGCGCACCGATCGCCGAAAACGGGCCCGGACCAGCGATTCAGCGCTGCCTCCAGCAGGTCGCGCTCCCCACCGGTGTTGCCGCGCTCCCGCTCACGCTCGGCCCGAGCCGCCAAGTCCTCGAACTCGCTCGCGTCGAGGCCGGCACCCGCCAGTTCCAGCCGGTAAGCGCCGGGCGTCGACTCGACCCGTCCTGGAAAGCCGAATCCGGCCAGTGCCCGGCGGAGCCGCAGGACCAGTAGCTGGACCGCTCGCCTCGGCCGCATCGGCTGGGTCTCCGGCCAGAGGCGCTCGACGAGCTCGTAGACCGGGACGTTCCGTTCGGCCGCGAGCAGCAGGTGTCCCAACAGCGCACGTTGTAAGGGCGCGACCAGTCCCAACCGCCTTCCCCCGGAATTCAGCTCGACTGAGCCCAGAACGACAAACCGCACAGAGGCCTCCCCCGATTGAAAGCTGAACGCCTTGACCCGTCCGCCTTCGAGCCTAGGTGCGCGGAGTGGGCAGAGGTGTCGGTCGATCGGCTGACAGGCACAGGGCGATCACGACTCTTCGGGAAGCACGTGCCAGTGCTGGTCGTGTTCTTGTGGTGTGTCCCAGAGGGTTGACCCGGCAGTCGGTCCTACGGCTGACCGGCCCTGGCTGGTCTCGCATGTCGAGTGCGGGAGGTGGCCGGGGTTTCGCCCGGAGTGCCGTTGTGGCGGGTAGCTCCCGCGAACGGCGCGAACCTGTTGTGACGGGTGCGTGCGAACGTCGTGCTGCCGGTGCGTGGAGAGTTGCCCGACGGGTCGAAGCTGTCGGAGATCGTGGCCACCGACGACCATTGCCGGAGGCAGGACCCGGTGACGGCGGGTGTGGTTGAGTACACAATGGATGATCATGCCCGCCCCGACCACGACGCGCCGTACCGATGATCACCACGATCCTGGACCACCTCGAGTCCCCGGCGAAGGAATCGACTCCTCCGAACGGCTCGGCCGACAGGTGGGTGGTCGAACGCACTATCGCCTGGCTGTTCGGCCACCGACGACTTGTGGTCCGCTACGAACGTCACGCCGACAACTACTGTGCCTTCGCCACCCTGGCCGCCGCCCTCATCTGCTTCACACAACTGGCCAAGCAGCCACGTGAGACCGGCTCCCCCAGTCACTGTATTGGGCCTAGACGAGTAATGCGTAACTCGGGTTAGTGGTCGTAGGCGGTCAGGGATCGGGTGACGGGTTGGCCGGTGGCGCGGTTGTGCCAGATGGGGGCGGTGAGGGCGAGGAGTCGTTGGGCGATGCGGACTCCGACGCCGTCGATGGTGCGTCCGCCGTGCTGTTCCAGGTTCAACTGTCCTTTGAGGGTGTCGTTGACCGACTCGATCAACTGGCGGACGGATTTGAGCAGGGGTTCGCCGGGATGCGGGGTCCGGTTGCGGTAGGACGGCCGGATCAGTCGGACTCCGCGTTCGGCGAGGAACCCGTCGAGTTCGGCCGAGACGTAGCCCTTGTCGGCGACGACCAGCAGGCCGGGCCGGTCGGCGAGCAGGTCGGGTTCGTGGTCGCAGACGGCCATGAGCACCTGTCGTTCGTCGATCTTCGGATCGGCCAACGCCCAGGCGACCGGCAACCCCGCCGGGGTGCAGACCAGGTGCAGCCGCAGTCCCCAGAACCAGCGGGAGTGCGAGCGGCAGTAGCCGTATTTCGCCCACCCGGCCAGTTCCGAGCGCTTCACCGTCGGTCGGCTCCGGCCGCACTCGACCGGAGTGGAGTCAACCACCCACACAGGGTCGGTCCACAGGTCGGTGTCGGCCGCCAACCACCGCATCACCTGCTTGACCAGGGGTAACGCGGCCCGGAGTCGGCGGTTGTAGCCGGACTGGCCGGGCAGGTACCGGAACGCCCCGGGCATCCGCACGGGCAGGAACCGCAACCAGCGGGCCTCGGAGGTGAACCCCAGCAGGGCCTGGGCCACCGCGAGGGTGACCAGCTCGGCGTCGGTCAGCCGGGGTGGTCTGCCGAGGCGTGGCCTGCCCGCGAGACGGTCGTCGATCTTGACGTAGAGTGCGGTCAGAAGGGTGTTCAGGTCTGTCGTCACAAACGGATCTTGAACACCCTTCGTCCGTCTCCGGCCACTGCCTCGACTTACGCATTACTCGTCTAGTGTGCCGCGCCTGAAGTTCGTTGATGAATTGTAGAGTTGTCGGGTGGCTCGTAGGGGTCGGCCGGTGGCCGTGGTGACGTTGACGGACGAGGAGCGCGAGACGCTGACGCGCTGGGCGCGGCGGGCGAAGTCGTCGCAGGTATTGGCGCAGCGGTGCCGGATCGTGCTGGGCTGCGCGGACGGCAAGTCCAATCAGGACGTGGCCGCAGAGTTGGGGATCTGGCCGCAGACGGTGGGCAAGTGGCGTCGCCGGTTCCTGGAACGGCGGCTGGACGGGCTGGTGGACGAGCAGCGTCCCGGTGCCCCGCGGAAGATCACCGACGAGCGGGTCGAACAGGTGGTGGTCGCCACGCTGGAACGGACGCCGACCGACGCCACGCACTGGTCACGCGCGTCGATGGCAGCCGAGAGTGGCCTGAGCAGGTCCACGGTCGGGCGGATCTGGAAGGCGTTCAACCTCAAACCCCACCAGACCGACACCTTCAGGCTGTCCAACGATCCGCAGTTCGTGGACAAGGTCCGCGACGTGGTCGGCCTGTACCTGGACCCGCCGGAGAAGGCGTTGGTGCTGTGCGTGGACGAGAAGTCGCAGATCCAGGCCCTGGACCGGTCCGCGCCGGTGCTGCCGATGATGCCCGGCCTGCCCGAACGCCGCACCCACGACTACGTCCGGCACGGCATCACCACCCTGTTCGCCGCCCTCGACCCCGCCACCGGCGAGGTCATCGGCTCGATCCACCGCCGCCACCGGGCCGTGGAGTTCAAGAAATTCCTCGCCAAGCTGGACAGGGAAGTGCCCGCCGACCTCGAGGTACACCTGATCTGCGACAACTACACGACCCACAAACACCCCGCCGTCCGCACATGGCTGGAAGCGCACCCGCGCTTCCACATGCACTTCACCCCCACCTACTCCTCCTGGCTCAACCAGGTCGAACGGTGGTTCGGCCTGCTCACCGACAAACGGCTGCGCCGCGCCGCCCACAAGTCGTTGCGCGCCCTGGAGAACGACATCCGCGACTGGATCAAGGCCTGGAACGAGGATCCCAAGCCCTTCATCTGGACCAAGGACGCGGACGAGATCCTCGACCGCCTCGCCTCATATCTTGATCGAATTCCCGGCGCAGGACACTAGGTGGTGGTGAGTGTCCAGCGGGCCCACGGGATCGAGTCGTTGATGGGCCAGCTCGCGCCGTAGACCGTGCCGCTGCTGTTGATCCAGGAGGCGGACACCCATTCGCCCGGGGCGCGCGGGGGCAGGTCGACGACGGTGCCGTTCTGCCACACGTACGTGCGCTCGCGATGGCTCGCGGGACCGTGCCCGACCTCCACCACGACCCGGCCCCGGTCGTCGATCAGGTTGGTGTAGCTCGGCTTGTCGTACCCCGACACCTCGACCAACCTGCCGTCGCGCCACAGCACGGCGTGCGTCTCGCCGCCGGGGAGGTCGATCAGCCCGACCACGTCACCCCGGTTGTTCATCCCCGAGGGCCACGCGCTGACGGGCGCGGGGCCGGTCGGCAGCACGACGACCGAGTCGTCCCGCCTCCACAGCAGCTGTGTCCGCACACCGTCGATGTCCCCGAAGCCGACCGCGCCCGCGTTGCTCGCCGCGTCCAACCAAGCGGACCGCACGCCCTGCGGCACGGGGAGTCTCCGGCAGGTGTTGTCGCGCGCGCAGCGGACCGGCTCGCTGCGGCCGTCGTCGTACACGAGGGCGCCGTAAACCGTGCCGTTCTCGCTGAGGAACTTCCCGGTGCCCATGGCCTCGTCGTCGGGGAATTCCAGTTCGCCGAATCCGCCCGGGCGGGCGACCCCGACGTGTGGGGTGCCAGAACTCTGCCCTGGCATGCTGAGCTGCGACGATCACGCACGCTGGACAACCAGGGCATGATCGTGGGGTGTGGCGTCACGAATGCTGTACCTGATCTTCGCCCGACTCGGTGACTGGCTGGTTCTGCTCGGCCGGTCCTCCGCGGCCAAGGACGTCGAGCTGCTGGTGCTGCGGCACGAGGTCGCCGTGCTGCGCCGAACCAACCCCCGCCCGCAGTTGGACTGGGCCGATCGTGCGGTGCCCGCCGCGTTGGTGCGACGTCTGCCCGGCTGGTTACTGGAACACCGGTTGGTGACACCGGGCACCCTCCTACACTGGCACCGACGCCTGGTCGCGAAGAAGTGGATACCCCACCGCACCGGCCGCCCACCGGTCGACGACGCCGTCATGGCGTTGATCGAGCGGATGGCCCGGGAGAACACCGGCTGGAGCTACCGCAGGATTCAAGGCGAGCTGCTCGGCCACCGGGTAGGCGCTGCAACGGTTCGCCGCGTGCTCAAGCGCCTGCAGATACCACCCGCGCCCCAGCGCGACACCGACACCTCCTGGCGACGGTTCCTCCGCGCCCAGGCATCCGGCATGTTGGCCTGCGACTACTTCCACGTCGACTGCGCCGTCACCCTCAAGCGGGTCTACGTGTTCTTCGTGATGGAAGTCGCCACCCGCTACGTGCACATCCTCGGCACCACCGCGAATCCGGACGGCCCTCAGACCACGCAACAAGCCCGCAACCTGCTCATGGATCTCGGCAACCGGGCAGACGACTTCCGGTTCCTCATCCGCGACCGGGCCGGCCAATTCACCGCCTCGTTCAACGCAGCCTTCTCCGGCGCAGGCATCCAGATCGCCAAGATCCCACCACGGTGCCCACGAGCCAACGCCCACGCCGAACGATTCGTCGGCACCGTCAGACGCGAAGCCACCGACCGACTACTCATCCTCAACGAACACCACCTGAGATCAGTGCTGCAGCACCACGTAGCCCACTACAACCACCGCAGACCGCACCAAGCCCGGCAACTCGCACCCCCACGACCGGACCGACCGATCGCAGAGCCGAGCTGCACGTCGATACGTCGCCGACCAATCCCCGGCGGCCTGATCAACGAGTACGAACCCACAGCAGCCTAACCGCAGGTCAGAGCACGTGGCCGAATTTTGGCACCCCACAGGTCGTCGGCACGCCTGCGACCGGGATGTCGGAACCGCCTCGGGCGCACCGGGATCAACGGTTCCAGCCGAGCCCACAGCTCGTCGGTCACGACCTCCTCGTGCACCCCGCGATCGTGGAACGTCCAGCGCCGTAAGCAAAGCCGACACGCCCACTCATTTGAACCGATCCCTTGGCGACCAACCCCGGAGACCGAGCCGCGTGCCGTTCGCAACAGTCCCGACGCGGCGCCAAGTCCGGCACCCGCCCAGGGGCAACACCCGCCGCGGTGCACGACCCGACACCCGCAGCGTGCGCTCGTGCTGTATGGCGTTCTGTATCGGGACATCAGGCAAGTCAAGGTCAGGAGTAGTGCCGCGTCGAGGATCGGCACCCGGCCGTCGGGCAGTGTGTAGTCGTGCCCGGTCGTGGAGCGTGGTCGGGTCGGCCACGTCCGACGGACGGATGGCTTGCGGGGTGGACGACCGTGGCCGACGGCGACGACCGGTGGCGCGCCTGGTCCCGGTCCCGGTAGTGCTGTCCGCACCTGCCACCGACAAGCAGTGCGGGCACCCTGCCGGTCCGTGGTGCGCGCCGTGCGGAGTCGTTGGCCCGGCGGCACCGGCCCGACTGCCGCCCGCGCGGTCTCCCCGCGCGAGCGGCGCCCTCGAAGCAACTCCGCCCATCGGACATGATCGTCCGCATATGGGCGTGAACGGGACGGTCGCGCAGCCGGAGGTCACATGGCGATCGTGAGCGCCGAGTCGGCCGTCCGTTCGGCCGAACAACGCCCACTACCCGTCACCCTGAGCGAGTACGGACCTCGGGGTGTTCACCGCGTTGGCGGCTCCACAATATTTCCGCACCTAGACTGGGCCTTGCCCCTTAACTCCTCGGCTGAGGTAGCGCCGCCTCACCGGGACGCGGCATCCACGAAGTCGGCTGAACGATCAGTAGCAGGTTCTGCAGATCTTCCTGGAACTGCCACTCCCGACGAATCACTACCCATGCGTGGCCCTCAGTTCGGATGACGTCGCCCACATGAGGCTGCACGGTGCCCAGGTCGCCGAGTGCAGGCAACCCCGGCACGGGTCGGCGCTCGGTGGCGGTTTCCTCGAAGTAAGACACATATCCCATGGCCATCCCTTTCAGGTGTTGTGGTTCCTACTCCAGTTCATGGTGTCCCGCGGCGCGATGTGATCAGGGCGCATCACGGTGAACCTGGGACTCCCGGCAACCCTCGCCCTGCTGAATCGGGGTTGTCGTGGTCGGCAGCCCACGAGGTCGAGGTCGGGGAGGACAGCGCCGGCGAGATCGAGGTCGGTGTCTGGCCAGAACCTGGTCAACGGGGTGCTCGAGGTCGGGTCCGGGGTCCAGGTGGTCGCGCAGGACGCGCTGGGCGGTGGGACGAACCTCCTGCCCGGACGGTGAGGTAGTCGTTTACGACAGCTCAGCCAACAGGATCATCGGGGTAACTCAGCAGGCTGGCGATGGCTGGGATCGAACACTATCCGAAATGGCCGCATCGTCTTCCCGCCGAAACCTTCGGTGAACTGCCACGCCTGAAGGCATTGCGACCTTCATGGAGGATGGGTCGACCGTGCCGGACGAACCGGGCTTCTCTGGTCTTTGGGCGGGGAGGTGGAGGAACGGGTGCGGCGTCCCCCGACGCCTGGGCACCCCCGGCCGGGTGTGCGCGCGGTCGGCGGGGTGGCGTGTCGAGCCGCCCGGGTCGGGGTTTCGGGCGGGTCGACGGCGATCAGGTGCTCGTGTGTGGTCAGCAACACGCGACACCTCGAGGGACGACGGCAGGTGCGGCACCGGCCCCGCAGGTCTGGCCGGTGCCGGTGGAGCAGGTATCGGATGGTGCCGGTCAGTCGCGGCACGCCGCTGTCTGCCGGACGGACAGCCTCCACCGGGTCGGTCTGAGCAGCACGACGCCTCCCGGCTGCTGGCGACCGCGACCCTGCACGGACTGCGCCGTATTGGCGCGGACTCCGTCGAGCAGGCCCGCGCGACCGAGATCCTGGCCGCCGTCACCCCGTGCCACCGGTGACCCCGCCTACCCGCAGCTGCTCGCCCGCGCCCTGGAGTTCTACGAGTCGGTCGGCTCGCCGCGGGCCGACCGGGTCCGCGACCGCATCGCCACCACCGGCCCGGCATGACGCACCGACGCCCCACGGCCACCACTCCGACCCCGGACCGCCTCTATCACCGGAGGACACCCGTGCCCCCACACGACACCGACACCCGCGACAAGATCCTCAGCGGACGCCGCCCGATCGAGCGACCCGCCCGGTACCGCTGCCCACCACGCAGGGCACGCCGTGCCCGCCACGACGAATCGACCATCTCCGCACGACCGTGGACCGTCGTCACCTAGGTCCATAGCCCGATCGAGCAGGACGCCATGGCGTGTCGGGCGCGTACCGCGAATCCGACAGCCACAGACCCGCAGGATGTGATGGGATCAAGGACATGGTGAAGATCGAACATGTGCGCGCCCTGTGCGCCGGTTCGCACGGACGCACCGCCCTGGTGCTCACCGCGGACGGCCCCCGGGTCGTCACGCCGGACGCCACGTTCCACGGCCTGTTCGACGGAACCGTCCTCACCCTGCTGTGCACCCGCGCCGACCTCCTCGACGCCGGACTCCGCCCCGGCCTCGACGGCCAACTGGTCGGCCGCACCGTCGAGATCTGCTCACGGATCGCCCGACACCTCGACACCACGATCGCCACAGGCCAACACGCCTTCCCCCACACCGGCCCCGCATGCGCCCTGTACCCGGGCACGAACGCCACAAGCCTGTCGGAGACCGCGCCTTGTGCCACCGCGACGCAGCCGAGGACACCTCGGGCCTCGACCACCGTGTCCCAGGCTGCGGCAACGTCGCCCTCACCGACCACCGCGCCCGACCGCTCCGGTGATCTCAACGCAGTTGTTGCCCCTCTGCCCGTGCGCCACGTCCAGGGTACGTTCGCGCCTCACCCACGTCGGTGGGGATCCCAAAGGGGCCGGTCAGCCACCGCCCCACCACCACGATCACCACGTCAGACCAGCCTCCCATTGGCCGGGCGCCAGCACAGGCCGCTCGACGGCAAGCCGACCACGCAGGTCGTCCTCCCTGCTCAGCCATTGCCGCGCGCCGCGCCGCCGACGCGGTCGTGCGCGTCGACCGGCCGCTCAAGCAGGTCCGTGTCCGGTACCCGAAGACGCTGCTTGTGGTGGGCGACTTGCATGAGTTCGTGCGCGCGGACGGAAGGAGTCGGCCGGACTGGCACTGGACCCCGATGGCAGGGTTCCTGGCCTGCGCGACCTCGCGCCTTTCACCTTGGCCCAAGTCCGTTGAACGGCGGAATCCACTCGAGCCGCGCACTCGATCAATCAGCGTTGTCCCACAAAGAGGCGCCTCCCGCCGAAAATCCATGGGCTCGCAGCATCTCCAGCACTGCCTCGCTGACGACGAGTTGGGCTTGAGGGACAAGTCCAAAATCATCGGCCCCTGCCACACCGTCGACGACCAGCCAGACGAAGTCGGGCAGCACTCCATCCGGATTCAGTTCACGGAACATGTCCGCTTCCGACACCAGCGCATCCGCCAGGTGGAATCCGGTGAATCCGGCCTCCAGCAGTGCAGAACCAGCCGCCCGCGCAACAAGGTGGACCGGGAAGGTTTGGACGATGCAGTCTCCGAACCAGTCGACCACCTCGTAGTGGAGCCTGGTGACGACGGGCGGATGAACCGAACTGTCGAGTACGGTCTCACTGCCGAGCCCTCCGGCCACTTCCGGCACCAGTCGATAGTAGATCACAGCGCCCCCCTTCAGCGTACGCGTGGGACGAACCACTGTCCCAGACGATCGTCGACCGCAGTTGCGACGTCCAGGATATCCTGCCGGGTCGGTGACGGATTATTGGCATAGAAATCGTTCCACATCAGCCTGATAGCACTGAGGTGCACTCTGTTGTTCACCACGCCCCTGGGGATTCCCCGCAAGTTCTCGATGGAGTGGATCTCGTCGGCGGAGAAAAGACCGGGATACCGGTTGAGCACCTGCTGCTCAATCGCGTGATGGACGACAACCGAGCTTCGAGTTCCCGGATTTGCCGCTTCGAACGTGTCGGTGTACCGGGACACTCCGTTTGCGTTTCCCACCGACGCTTCCCGCCGGGTGGGGATGGTCGACCCGAGCACAGGCTCGGATGTACAGGGAACGCCGACGACATTCTGGTTGTGAACCAGCACGGTGGAAGATCCAGCGACCACGAAGTACGTGTGAGGACCTGCGATCGTCAGGTTGTAGACCGTGACAATCCCGCTCCGGATGGCGACTGCCTGCACCGTGCGCCAGGTACCGTCATGGGAACGAAGACGGTCACCTGGTCGAAGCTGCCCGGCAGCCACCCAGTCTCGACGGCTTTCGACCCAGATCAGATGGTTGGCGGTCGCCGTCATTCGCCGACCCCGCACGGCTCCGGCGCCATCGGTGTCGACTGTGATGTCGACGAGGTCCTTCAAACCGGATCCGATAATGGTGGCAGTGACCGCGTGCGGGCCGGTGTCCCCGGTGTCGAGGTCGGTAGCCGTGACTTCATCACCGGCGTGGACCTGACTGATCCGCTTGTGCGTGCCGTCGGCCATCAATACCGGGGTGTCCCCGGTGAAGCTGTTCGGCGCGCAGCCCGGCGAGTGCTTGGACCACGGGAGTTTGCCGGCGATTCTGCCGAGGCCGCGGAGTCCGACGACTTCGAAGGCGCTGAACAGGGCTCCGCCGATCGCCGCGCCCTGGTCTCCTCGGCTCCAGGCATCGGCGAAGCCGGTGCCGATGTCGACGGGGATCATCACGCCGAGCGGGTCCTGGGCGAAGCCGATGGCCGTGCCGAGGAGGGCTTCGCCCGCTCGTCCGCAGGCGTCGACGTTCAATCCTCCGGTGGGCGCGCATCGGACGACGTCGGTACCCAGGCGGACGGTGTCCTTGACCTTGTTGGCCGCGAGGTCACCGACGCGGTCGAGTCCTCGGCCGACCTGGCACAGGGCGTCGCAGTGCTCCTGGAGTTTGAGGGGCCTGTGCACGAACTCGACGCGTGGCGCCTCGTAGAGCGCGATGGGCACCGGGGGCAGGGCGTTGGGGTCGGTGAACAGTCTGATCATGCCGGGACTGTTGGGCGCCAGCGGGCGGTAGGTCTCGGCCGGGACTTGGAGCGGAGCGGGCCGTGGGGTCGGGGTGTTGTTGTTGCGTTCGGTCACGGGCGGGGGCGGGCTGGTGGTGCGGGGCGGCCCGGAGTAGCCGCCCGAGCGGCCGAAGCTCTTGGGGCTTCCCTGCCCGCTGCCCGGGACTCCTCGGCCGTACGACGTCGAGTTCGGCGGAGGTGGATCCACTCGCTTCGGTGGTGGCGGGTCCGTGCGCCGCGGGGCGTCGTTCTCACCGTCGATCATGCACCACCAGCCGGTGCAGATGGAGTGGCCGGTGGGGTCGTTGTGGGTGACGGGGTTGGCGTTGGCGTAGGTGTAGCGGTTGGCCTGCGCGACCGGGTTGGGAGGCAGGGTCAGAGTGTCACGGGAGGTGAAGGCGCCTTGTTCGGGGTCGTACCAGCGGGCGTGGGCGTTGACCTGGCCGGTGAACGGGTCGGTGTAGCCGCCCTGGTATCCCAGGGGCGACTGACCGGGTTGGGTGGCGGTCTTCTCTCCGAACGGGGAGAACGAGGTCGAGGTCCCGAGCACGCCGGTCGCGGGGTCGAAGGCTGCGGTGACGTCGTCGTGGCCTGTGTCGGTGAGCAGGGTTCGGGCGCTGTTCGTGCCGGTCTTGTCGGCCAGTGGTGTTCCTGCGGCGTCCCGGGTGACGAGGGTCCGGGCTGCGCCGTTGGGCATGGCGACCGGATCGTTGCCCAGGCCCGCGTAGGCGAACGTGGCGCTGTTGCGTACGGCCAGGCGGTCGAGAGCGTCGTACTGGTAGGTGGTGGTCTGTCCTCCGCGCGAGGCTTGGGTCATGCGTTCGAACGCGTCGAACCGGTAGTCGGTGGTCGTCGTGTCCTGGACGGAGAGCAGGGTGCCGCGTGGAGAGTAGGTGTTGGTGACGATGGGTTCCCCGCCGCCGGATGTCGAGAGCGTGCGGTTGCGGGCGTCGTAGGTGGTGGTGCGGGTGCCTTGTGGCGTGGTGACCGTGGTCCGGTTGGACGAGTTGTCCCAGCCGTAGGTTTCCTGGGTGGTATCCGGGCGTGTCCAGCCGCTGAGTCTGGCCAGACCGTCGAAGGTGTAGGTGTTCAGGCCTTCGCCGGCGACGCCCGTGGCGGTCTTGGTGAGGGTGAGGTCGTCGCGGTCGTAGGTGTAGGCGGTGGAGGTGGCGAGGGTGCCGCCGGGCTTGAGGAGTTTGTCGGTCTTGAGCCGGTCGAGGGTGTCGTAGTCGAAGGTGCGGGTCGCTGTCCCGGTGCCGTAGCCGATCGAGATGAGGCGGCCGACGGTGTCGTAGCCATAGCCGATCGTGCGGTTGGTGAGGGGGTCGGCGATGGATGACAGCTGACCGACTGGGTTGTAGGCGAGCGTCGTCGTGCCGGCTTCGTCCGTGCGGCTGGTCAGTCTGTCGTCACCGTTGTAGGTGAACATCGCGTTGCCCGCTGCGCCGGTGGCGGAGGTGATCAGCGAGCGGTCGTTCCAGGTATAGGTGGTGTCGCCGCCGGGGCCGGAGATTGTGGTCGGGCGGCCGAGGGCGTCGTAGGTGGTCTGCTTGGTCGTGGTGGCCGATTCGGCTCCGGTGCCGGATTCCTGGAGCAGTCGGCCCAGCGCGTCGAAGGTCCGTTCGACGGTGACCCCGCCGGGCATCGTCTGTGTGACCGGGCGTCCCATGATGTCGTAGGACGTGGTCCACGTACGGTCTCCGACCGCCGGGTGCGCGGTGGTGGAAGGCTCCACGGTGGACTCGGGAAGGCCCCACGTGTTGTAGGTGTAGATGGTGGGGTTGCCGTTGCCGTCGACCATGCGGGTGGTGCGACCGGCCACGTCGTAGCCGAGTTGGACGGTGGCCGCGCTTGCCGGGGCGGCGGGGTCGGCGAGTTGGGTGATCGACGCGGTCCGACCGAGGGTGTCGTAGACGAGTCTGCTGACTCTGCCTTCGGCGCTGAGGGTTTCGACCGGGCGGCCATCGGCGTCGTAGGACTGTGTGGTGGTACGCAGCGCGGCGGAGAACGCGCCCTTGGTGCCGGTGTGGTCGGTGGTGCGGACAGGTCTGCCGGCCGCGTCGTAGTGGAGGCGGGTGCCGGTGCGACCGGAGACCAGGGTGGTCAGTGGGCGCCCGCTGTGGTCGTAGTCGGACCAGGTTCGTGACTGGGTCGAGCTGGTCGTGGACGTGAACTCACCGGCGGTGTTGTAGGTCCGTGCGGTGACGAGTCCGGTCGACGTGGCGGTGTTTTCCGCCTCGCCGGCGTCGTTGCGGGTGAAGGTTGTCGTGAAGTGGACGGTCTGGCCGTTGATGCGGTCCGACCGGGTCGCGGTCGCCTGGTTGCCTCGGGGGTCGTAGGTGGCTGACGTGCTGCCGCCGGCCGGGTCGGTGGTCTTGAGCACCTGTCCGACGCGGTCGTACTCGAACGTGGTGACCGGCGGGGTCTGCGGCTGTTGGGGACCGTCCGGGTCCGGGCCGGTGGCGGTGGTGGGGCGACCGTAGAAGTTGTAGGTGGTGGTGCTGACGCCGCCGAGCGGGTTGACGGTTTCGATCGGCAGGCCACGTTCGTCGTAGCGGTAGGTGGAGGTCCCGGTCAGCGTCTGGCCGGAGGGGCGGACGTAGTCGGGGGTGACGTCCTTGGTCTTGCGGCCCATCACGTCGTATTCGGTTCGGCTGACCGCGCCTGCCGGGTCTCGTTGCTCGGTGATCTCACCGAAGGTGTTGCGCCCAGACAGGGCTTGCGCCGACACGCCGGTCGTCCGGACTCCGCCGGCCCACGTGTCGGCGGCGGGAAGGGTGGTGGAGACCAGTGCGCCGGCGGCGTCGTAGCCGAGAGAGGTGGTCGCGCCGGAGGGGGTGGTGGACGACGTGACCAGGCCGCGGGGGTCCCTGGTCTGCGAGAAGACCAGTGTGGTCGGGGTGCCGCCCGGGTTGTCGGTCGTCGACTTGGTCTGGCGTCCCGCGGCGTCGTACTCGAACGTGGTCCTGGTGGAGGGCGCGGTGCTGTCGGTCAGGGCGAGCCTGGCGCTTTCGACCCGGCCGCCCCAGCCGTCGTCGGGGAACGAGTCGCGAACGCGGATGTAGAGCGTTCCGCTGCCGAGCAACGCGCCGACGTCGAATGTGCGGTCCGCCGTGTTCTTGTTGTCCTTGATCCGTTGGGGCTCGCGCCCGAGTTCGGTCCACGTGGTGCGGTCCGGGCTCGCCTCCACGAGGTACTGGTTGCTCAGCCGCAGCGTGACCTGTCCTGCGGTGAACTGGTTGTTCTGCCCGCTGACGCTGTCACCGGGTCTGGGCAGGGCGAACCGGTAGACCCACGAGTTGACGTCGTCGACGTACCGCGCGCCGGCGATGTCGGTCTTGGAGGTGTTGGGCGAGCCGGGGTCGAGGAATGTGGTGTCCTCGTGGGAGGTGAACGTGATGCCGGTCTGGGCGGTGACGGTGACCGGGTTGCCCTTGGCGTCCCGGGTGTAGGTACGGGTGCGTCGGAGTCCGTTGTTGTCAAGGGTCTGCGCGGTGAGCAGTCCGGCGCTGTCGTAGACCGACGAGGTGGTGCGTCCACCTGCGGTGGTTACGGTGACGGGGTTTCCGGCGCCGTCGTAGCGGTAGGAGCTCAACTGTCTGGTGGCGGTCACCGCGCCGGTGTTGTCGCGTCGGATCAGGTTCTCGGTGCTGATCGGCCCGTTGGCGTGGTAGGTGAAGGCGCGTTCACGGCCTTGGGCGTCGACGACCGTCCCCACCCGTCCGAGGGGGTCGTAGGCGCGGGATTCGACCACGAGTCGGGTGGAGGCGGGGTCGAGCGGGTCGACGCCGGTGCCGGCGGCGGTGGTCTCCACCAACAGGTGCCGGTCGTCGAACTTGTGCTCCAGTACGCGGTTGCCGGGGTCGATGGTCTTGACCGCGTCGCCCGCGCTGTCCCATTCGGTGCGCCGCACGGTCTGGTCCGGTGCGGTGGTCGAGATCAGGCGTCCGGCCGGGTCGTAGGCGTACCTGGTGGTCCGCGCGGCGTCGCCGCCGACCGCGTCGGATGTTGTTTCCTGGGTACGGCGGCCGGCGTGGTCGTAGGTGAAGGTGGTGACCCGCTGGTGGGTGGTCGCGGTGACGGCGTTGGTCGTCGGCGGCGACGTGACCTCGGTCACCAGCGACACGCCGTTGTAGGAGACCGTGGACTGTCCGAGCGGCGTCCAGGTGTTTCCGTCGCGCATCGACGACGTGGTGGACTTGACCCGTCCCAACGCGTCGTAGGTGTGCTCTTGGCGTAGTCCGACCGGGTCGATCGAGGAGGCGAGGTCGCCGCTGGACCAGTATTGGTGTGCGGTCACTCCTCCGCGCTGATCGGTGTGGGACAGCAGTTTTCCGGCCGGGATGAGGCCGCCGCCGGCGGCGGGTTCGGCGCCTGTGCTGTAGCCGTAGGTCTCCGACGGGTTGGTGTCGACGCCGTGGGGCTTGGGGTAGGTGACCTTGGTGACGCGGCCGGCCGTGTCGATGTCGTACCGGGTCTCGTAGACGGTGCCGGAGGCCGTCCCCCAGCTGTAGCCGTTGGTCTGCCAGATCATCGTGTCGTTGCGTGGGTCCAGCGGGTCGTTCGGATTGAGGTAGTAGCCGTAGCCCTGGTAGCTCCACTGCCCCAGGAACTTCGCGGTGCGGACGACGTTGCCGCGCGCGTCGGTGTCGGTGGTCGTCGTCGATCCGGTCGGGTCGGTGGTCTTGTTAATGAACCCGGCGGCGTTGTACTCCCATTTGGTGGAGCCGAACTGGTCGACGCGCTGGGTGATCCGGTTGCCGTTGGCGGTGTCGTAGGTGTAGGCGATGTCGCCTCGGATGTCCGACTTGACCGTGACGGTCCGGGTCTCGCCGGTTCCCGCGGTGCTCGCGCCGATCGTCCAGGTCGCACCGTTGCGGTCCTTCGCGGTGGCGACCCGGCCGCCTTGGCTGTCGTAGCCGATCTGTGTCGCGGCGAATCCGCCGGGTTCGATCACCTTCGTCAGGCGGTGGGTCCCGTTGCGCAGACGGTAGTGCGAGGCGACCTGGTCCGCGCCGAGTGCGTGCCGGTAGACCGCGATCTCGTCCATCGAGCCGGTGAAGGGGTAGTACCCGGAAGCCGCGTCCGGCCACCACGTGGTGTAGCCGCCGCCCGCGAGCACCTTCCAGGCGCCCTGGTGGTCGACGGGCCGCCCGGTGACCTGCGCGATCTGGTTGCCGTCGAGGAACAGGGTGTGGATGTCGACGGCGGTGGAGAGCACGACGTGGTGCCACTGGCCGTCGTCCACCCGGTTCGGCGAGATCATCTGCGCGTCGCCGGTCGTGGTGTAGGCGTTCCCGCGCAGCTTCCCGCCCGTGGTCACGTAGAGCCAGGGCGTGCCCTTTGAGGGAGACACTCCGAAATCGGTGTTCTGCTCGGACAGCAGCACGCCGCCCTTGCCCGGTTCGGCCTTGAACCACAGTTCCAGCGAGAACGACATGTCCTTGCTGACCAGGTCGTTCGGCACGACCATGGCGGGCGTGCGCGCGCCGTCGGTGGCGATGGCGAGGTCGGTCGACCCCGTGATCGCTCCCGTCCGTCCCAGGTCCACGTTGTGGAAGGTCGCGTTCCACTCACCGGCGGTGCGCGCCGAGAGGTTGTTCGCCGTCGTACCGGTGGCCTCGCCGAGCGGCCAGTAGGCGGTGGGGCGGTCGTCCAACACGGCCGACCGGTAGTGCGCCGTGCCGGTGTACTCGTAGTTCGTGCACGACTCGGTCGTCAAGGGCGCGCAGACCTTCGTCAGCCGGTCGGCGTCGTAGGTGTAGGTCCACGTCGAGGCAGTGCCGCCGGTTTGAGGGGCGTCGGTCGACACCGACGCCACGTGCGCGCCCGCCCACGCCAGGTGCAGCTGCCGGCCCGAGGCGTCGTCCCGGAGCTTGTCGACGCGTGGCGAGGTGCCGTTGTACAGCAACGTCTGCGTGTTGCCCACGGCGTCGTGGACCTTCACCAGACGCCCGGCGAGGTCGAAGACCTTCCGGACCCCCTTGGAGTCCCTCAAGGTCCAGTCGTCGACCGATTTCACCAGTGTCAGGCTCACTCCTGGCGGCGACGCGAAGGTGCCGTCGGGGTTGCGCCCGAACCTCACCTGAAGACCGGTCGCCAACGTGGCGACCACGTTGCCCGAGCCGTCGGTGTCCGGGGTGATCCGCTGGTCCAGCGGTGTGGTCCAGCCCGCCCCGAACGCGCCGGTCGTGCGCGGGTCCTGCGAGTTGTAGGTACGGCCGATCTCCAGCGGCGGTCCGGCGACGGACACTGTCACGTCCACGGCGCTGGTGCCGAAGTTGCCCGCCTGCGGGTTCAGGCCCGGCACGTCACCGCCGTCGGCCGCGCCCACCAGTTTCGAGGCGATCGGCGGCTGGGGAACGACCGGGGTCAACCCGATCGGTCCGAGGCGCCCGCTCTCGATGTTGTTGTCCGACAGCGTGACGTACCAGTGCCCGGGCTTGCTCCACGTCAGCGGGCTGGTCGACGGCGTCCACGTCGCAAACGCCTGCCATCCGGAGTTCACACACCCCACGGGCGCATCGGGGGCACCACCGCACAGCTCGAACCGGTACCCGCGGCCGGTGTCCGGCCACGCGTCGGGGTCCAGGTAGTCGACCCACAGCGTGGGTCTCAGCGAATCGGTCTGTGCGTTGTTGGCCGGGTGGTTGCCCCTGATCGTCGGGGCCGTGTTCGGCACGACGATCCCGGCCTGGAATCGCGGAACCTCGTGGAACGGCTCGTAGTTGCCCGAACCTGCTTGTTGCATCCCCAACACGAGGGTGTAGTTGCCGGGCGGCAACTTCGGTGTCTTCACCTCGATACGGACCGAGCTGTGAGGGCCGGTCGTGGCGGGCACCGGGAAGTGGCGGTAGTTGGCCAGCCCCAGCTTGGCGATCATGTCCTCGCCGGCCGTGTTGTAGATCGACTGCCGCAGCCCGAACGAAGCACCGGCCTGCCAGGTCGACACACCCCAGTTCGTCACGTCCACCGGCAGGACGCCATCGGCCACCGATCGGGGAGGCGTGGTGTAGCCCCCCGTGGGCAGGGAATAGGACGCGCCCTCCGCGGAGTAGAGGAGGTCCAGGTAGGGGACGTTGTTCGCCTGCGCGGACTGCGCCGAGGAGAACCGCTTCCACCCGTAGGAATCCGCGTAGTCGGCCGCGAGCCGGAACCCGAAGAAGTTCTCCGTCCAGTGCGTCCACCGTGTCATCTGGTCGGCGGGCAGCGGGATCGACACCCATGCCGCGGTGTTGCCGTGGGACACGGTGACACCAGCGATCGCGTTGCCGTCGCTCTGCGGTCCGGGCCACGACGCCAGGCTCGAATCCCAATACTGCCGAACCGGGAACACCCACATGGGACGCGCCTGCGCGGGACAGCAGTAGGAGTAGATCTCGTGCAGGTTGAGGTTCGCGGCGATGATCTGGTGGTTGCGCAGCCCGTGGATCGTGTCGGTGAAACGCAGGAACGACGCCGCGACGTGGCCGCCGCCGTCGTAGGTGCCGACCTTCAACTCCGACTCCCACGCACTGGAGACGGCCGGAGAGTTGGTCATCACATAGGTGTCGTCGGCGTCGACGCTGTCGGTGATCGACGGATCGACCACCACCGGGAACACCCGCACCGGATCGTTCAGCCACGCGGAGTCCAACTCGATGCGCAGCTTCGTCACGCCGCCCCGCTCGGACAGCACGTACTTCACCCCGGCCGACCGCGCACCCTCGCCGGACAACGGGTCGATCTTCGAATCGACCATGAACCCGGGCGGGATCACGCCCTTCACGACACCGTCCGGCCCCCGCAACAACACCGCGCCGGTCGTCTGATCCGTCTCCGCGCGCAAGCCGCCGGTCAGCCGCAACGTGAAGTCCCAGACCTGCGGCGCGTCGACGGAGTGCAGGACCAGGTCCTCCTTCACCCCCCACAGCGCGGTGGTCAGTTCGAGATCGGCATCCGGCCGAATGCCCTTGAACACCGCCTTCCCCAGACCGAGGTCCGCTACATCGAGGTCCCCGCCGGGCACCGTCCGCAGCAGCTCCAAGGCCGCGCGCGGAACCTTCAGCTCCGGCGCGTCGACCCCCACCGCGGCGCCCTCGTCCAACTCGAACGACGCCGTCGCGCCACCACCGAGATCCACCGAAACCAACGAAGGGTCGTCACCGCTACCGGCGATCGACACCGCCCCGGCGTTCCGCGGCCGCACCCGACCGTCCACGCCCCGTTCCAGAGTCGTCTCCACCGCGCGCAACGACCCGTCCACTGCGGGCTTGAACCGCTTCCCGCCGAACGTGCGCAACGTCCGCGTCCCATCGGGGTTCACGAACTCCGTCGACTCCGCCGTCCGCTTCGACACGTCCTCGTACGACCGCAGCGGATCGAACCCCACCGGCACCGCGGGCGCGGCCACCTCGACCTCGGTCGACCCCGAGACCTCGGCACCGGGAATCCCCGGCTCCCTCAAACCGACCTGGTCGCCGACCACCTCCGGCCGGTCGTCGCGCCACTGCGGGCCTCCGGGAGGAAGCTCGGTCGTGGCCGAGGCCGGAACATCGTGTGCGCGCCCGGAAGCCGACCCCGCCTCCTGCACCGGAGCCGCCGTCGACGCCCCGGCGGGCAACGACGGGTACGCCACACCCGCCGACGGCCACACCGGCAACCCCGCCAGCGCCAACAACGCCGCCAGACCGACAAGCCCCACACGCACCCGAACCCGCACCGACCGCGACCGTCTCCGCACGACGCCCCTCCAGCACACCACCGACTGCCACGCCCGACCGCGCGACAGCCACACGGACGAATCCGGATAAACTCGACAACGCCGGCACGACACTCCGTCCGACTGCGCACACACCGCCACAACCCAGGACAAGGGCGGGAAACACCTGGGCGCCCTCACCGCACTCCGACCACGGACGCCCGCGCCATCACCGGGTCAAACACGGCTGGGCGAAATCGTCGCTCGCCCCATCCACTCCGTCATTCCCGCTCGACGCGAGACATCAGACCCGAACCGGGAAGGCGAGCATCGCGCCACGGACCATCGGGATCGGCCGGCACTCCGCCCTCTCACTCGACGGCCGTCCCATCCGACGACGCCTCATGAAACGACCCGGACGCGGAGCCCGCCGGCCTCCGAGGGGTCCTACCGACCACACTCCACGCCAGCCACCAACCCCGGACGCCGACAACGCCGCCGGCACCAGAACAACCAACGACCGAACCGCGCCCCCGCCGAAATTCGCACCCACGCCACGACCAACCCCCAACACGAACGTGGCGCCCCCGCGAGCCTCCGACTAAACGCGACAAATCTTCACCCGTTGACAGCGCAAACACCGATAGACCAAACAGGTGACATGAACGACACGACCACCAACCCGGCCGACCACTGACGGCCAGAGCACAACCTGATCACCCATCCTGGCCACGCAGGACGACCCGGACCGCGACCGAACTACACCGGAACATGCCGTCTCGTCGATGCTGCGGGTCCGCCAGCCGAGTCGGCGGCCTCTGCGGTCTCGACCACGCGGGCTGCTGATTCCACCTCCTCCTGGGTATGGTGTCCGAGGGCGAGCACCCGGGGATGACGAGCGCCCCGGCCGGTAGCGTCGCCACGGCGTTCTGTGTGTTCCGCGCGGTCAGCCGTCGATCCGGTCCGCCAGGATCATGGTGAGGACGCTTCGAAGGACGCGCCCGGAATCGGCAGCCGTCCGGCAGGCGGGTTCGTGCTGTCCCTCCACGTCCACGTTCGGACGAGCGGCTCCGGTAGTCTCAACGCAGTTGTTGCCCCGGCCGGAACCGTCCGCACGGATGCCTGTGCGCCACGCCCAGAGTACGTTCACGCCTCACCCACATCAGTGGGGATCTCAATGGGGCCGGTCGGCCTGGTCCAAGCCAAGCCGACGCTCAGTCCGGGACAGGTTTACGCAGTGTCCGCGATAGCCCCGACGGGCCAGCTACGACGGTCGCGCAGCGCCGGACCGGCGGCACCGTGGCGGAGATCATCTCGGCACCGACCACACCCATGGGACTCGTTCGGTCTCGCCCGACGTGGGCGCGAGCGGCGCGGCAGCCGTTTCTCGACACTTGTATTCGGCCACTGTGGTGCCAGCACTGCGGGAGCAAGGCTGCGATCCACGCCGATCCTGTGCGGCATACCTCTGATAGTCGATGCCCGTCGGAGCGGATCGCCGCCGAGAGCCATGCGGCGTGCGCTGGACGGCCGTCTCCTGACCACTTTTCACGTAGGGCTCATCTTTGCCCCTCGACGGTCATCGCCCCGCCGGGACAGCGGAGCCATACCGCGCCGCTGCTCTGAGCGCGCCCGGCGCGTTCAGAGCAGCTTGACGTGCGGCGACGAGCGAATCCAACAGCACCGCATGGCGTTCGTCAGCCCCGGAGGCAACTGTGCCCTGAGCCATCCGGTGCTGTAGGAACGCCAGTTCGGTCGCCGCCATCTGGTAGTCGACAATGGCCTTGGTGGCGGTCCAGCCCACTCGCTTACGCATGATCCGCCGCCAACGCCACCGACCCTGAAGTGCAGTCAGCAGAGTGACCTCTCCGGCCGCAATCCAGCGTTTCTCGGCCATTCCAGGCAGTTGCTCAGCGACGATGCGCCGCTCCCGGCGGCGACGCCAGATCACCAGCCACACCATGCCCGCGAAGATCGGCACCATGATCAGGAAGTACAGGTTGATGAACGTCGACCCGTCGCCCACCATCGCGGAGAAGTTCCACAGCGAGTGCAGCCCGGCCGCACCGAGGTAGCCGAAAACCGGCGCGATGACCTTCACCCTCTTGGCCCTGCTTCTCGCCGCGACACCGATCCCGATGCCGGTCATCGCGGTGAACAGCGGGTGCGCGAACGGCGAGAGCACGCCGCGCAGCACGAACAGCGCCACCACCCCGCTGGACATGTCGCCGAAGCCGCTGTCCACGAACACCCGCGCGAAGTAGTAGATGTTCTCCGTGTACGCGAAGCCGGCGGCGGTGATGCCCGCGTAGACGATGCCGTCCACCACGCCGTCGAACTCCTCGCGCCGGCGCAGGAACAGCACGACCACGAACGCCGCCTTGGTCGCCTCCTCCACGATCGGCGCGCCCACGACGGCCGCGAACGTCGTCCCGTCGCCGTTGTTGATCAGCTCGCCCAGGACGTGCGCGGTCTGGTTGAACACCAGCGACGTGATGGTCGCGCCGCACGCGCCCCAGGCGAAGGCCAGCAGCAGGATCTTCGCGGGCTCCGGTTCCCACCGGTCCACCCAGAGGAACGCGCCGAGCACCGCGGCCACGGGCACCAGGGCGGCGATCGCGCCGACCAGGATCGGACCGACGCCGATCTTGCTGGTGCCCAGGCCGAGCAGGATCAGGCCGGACGCGCCCAGCGCGATCAGGCCGACCACCGGGGCCAGAACAGGCCAACGGCGCCGCGCGAAGCGCTTGCGGGCGGACGAGGGGTCACTCTTCGGCCTTCTGACTTCTCTGCTGTCGGAGGGGGGATCAAGTTGGTCGCTCCCAGTTCCTCCGGCCGTGGGCTTCGGCTCTGAACGAGACTGCGCCCGCACGCCCGCGTTCTGTTCGGGCAGGCTCTCCGGCCCGGACACCGAACCGCCACGTTCGACTAGCTGTTCAGCGGTCACACCACGACTTCCTTCACCGGACCTGCCGAAAGCCGGTGTCGATCCCGCGAACGCAGCCAGCAGTCGGCCCGCCCGGCTCTCCGGAACGGGGCGCTGAGGTCTGGAGAAGGCCGGTGTCGCCCCTGCGAACGCGGCCAACAACCTTCGGAAGGCACCGTCACTTCCGATCTCCGTCACCCCCTCCGGCAGTCGGAACCTCACCGTCGGTGACCTCTGACGGTTCGTCCCGCTCCTCGTCGGTCGACGGCACCAGACTTTGCACGTACCGAGAAAGCTTTTTGATCACCACGGGGGCCGCTGCACCCAACCCGAACGCGACCAGGCCGCTCTCCGCGATCCCCGCTGTGCTGACCGCCGCAGTGGTAGCGGCGGCTATGCCCAACTGCACCGTGACACTCACTGCGTACACTCCGCCCCCAGGGCCGTGCGGCCGAGTCCACGGCCAGCCCTTCACACGCCGTGACGCTTCCAAGAAGACCACGCCGAGATTCGCTGTCGCGCCGGTTGCTCCCCACAAGGCGAGGTTCCAGTCGGCCGCTGACACCGGGTCCATCCACACAGTGTCTCCTATCGACTACAAACCGTCACCACCGGCCCAGTCAATGTGACGCTCTGTCTGCCAAGGAGCCTCGCGTCACGCACCCACAACCGCCGGAGTCCCGCGTTGAATCAGTCGCCTCACCAGGGCGTTGTCGAGCGGGCCTCTCTCACCGGATCGCGCCGATCGAGTGGCGCAGCGGGAATTCAGCCGGTGGGTGTCGCCGCGTAGGTTCCACAGCCCAGCCTGCGCCCCAGCGGGTCGCAGGCAAGACCGCCGACTCTGGCGCCTGAGCTTCCGCAGACACCCGCTGCGACCATGACGCCAGCAGCGCGGCAAGGGGCCGGTGACCGCTCTGCTCTCGGCCTGTGCATTCGGACTCGACGGGCCGCGCGGTCAGAATGAGCCGACTCTTGCCAGAGGCACAGGCGACACGAACCGTTCGAGAATTCCCCGATGCCGCGCAAACCCTTTTCGGCCACGTCGAGCTCGGCGGGCTTTCGGGAGTCCGGGCGGCGAACCACGCCGATCCTGGCGCGCACGCCTTCCGGTAGTTCGGGGGCGCCTTCGAAGCGAATCGCCGCAGAGAACCTTCAGGACGGTTTCACCCGAGGGGCCCACCCACTCCAGCGGGAGGGTTCGGAGCCTGCCTAGACGTGGCGGTGATGCCGATGAGTCGAGTGGCCGGTTCCGCCACTCGACTCATGCCCTCGACCACGTTGTCCGTGATCGTCGAGGGCGTCTGCCTCGACATGTCCGCCCCAATGTGACCTCCGGCTCGCCCCAGGTCATCGGGTCGCCGAAGGCGAACTCGCCGCCGTGGCGGCGATGCCTGCCCATCGTGCCCGTCGGCCGTGGTGGGACCGGGCGATGCAGAACCCGATCGGAGCGCATCCGCACCAGCACCGCGATCGGAAGACCAGCCGGCACGTGCGCCAGGCGGGATCGCGCGGTACTCACCGCATTGCCTGGACCGCGCAGCCCGGCCGCAGGTCGTCACCGCCCGCCCGATCTCCTCGGACTGCAACGGAAGCCATGCCAGCCGCTGTTCGGGTGAATCCGCCCGAAGGCGAGGTCTGCACGGACGGGCGATCTGGTGGCCCCTGGTTCGGTAGCGCCATCGGAGCATTACCTTTGCCACGGACCACAGCGAGGAAGGTTGCTGGCATGTGGGATTCTATCGACCCGGCGAAGGCGAGCAGAGTCCCACAGCCGGGTCGGCCAGGTCTGGCCGTGCATCCGCACGATCGTCGTGGTTGATGTTGAAGGGCTCGGCGATCGTCGCCGAACCAACTCGCATCAGGTTGCGGTCCGCAGCGGTCTGTACCGAGCACTGAGGCATTCCTTCGAGCAATCGGGGGTATCGTGGCATCCGCACACTCGCCGACCCGTCACACCAGCCGGCCGTACCGCGTGAACCAGGCGAGGATGTCGGTATCACCCGCACGGTGGTCGTCGCCCGCCGGTCGTCAAGTCCGCCGCCGCAGACGCCGACGAACCACCCATGGTCAGACGGCTACAGGGCCCCGGGGTCCTCGCCGGGCGCCCCGGCGCGTCCAGCGACCCATTTGGCTGCGTCTTACGGCCTGTCCGACGACGGTGCTCTGCCGGTAAAGCGGGGTGCATAGGTCATCCGGGGATCGCCTGAACGGCGGAGGGCCCCGGCAGATGTCCTTTGTGGACTGAGGCCGGGGTGGGCGACTACCGGGAACCCTGGGCCGCGCTGGCGCGTCGTTCGGTCTTCGCCTGGTTCAGGTTCGAGGCGATCAACCGGGCTGTGGGGTGGTCGTCTCCGAGTACCTGTCTGCTGTGGGTCAGGGCTGCTTCGTACAGTCGGATCGCGCTGTCGCGGTCACCGACGCGGTGGTGTGCGTAGGCCAGGTTGTGCCGCGACACGACGGTGTCGGGGTGGCCGGGGCCCGGCGTCCGCTCCTGGCCGGCGAGCGCCGCAGCGAACAGCGGAATCGCCCGCTCCCAGTCGCCCTGCGTCTCGCAGGTGGCGGCAAGGTTGTTCAGCGACAGGAGGGTGTCCGGGTGATCCGGGCCCAACACCCGTTCCCGGGTGGCGTGGACCGCCTCGAACATCGGGATCGCCCGCTCCGGGTCGCCAAGGGAACGGTAGAGGTAGGCCAGGTTGGCCTGCGAGTTCAGCGTGTGGGGGTGTTCCGGGCCCAACACCCGTTCCCGATCGGTCAAGGTCGCCTCGAACAGCGACAGGGCGCGGTGCCGGTCACCTGCAGAGTCGTATGCGAGGGCGAGGTTGTTCCTGGAGGTGAGTGTGTCCGGGTGATCCGGACCCAGTACCCGTTCCCGACCGGCGAAGGCCGCGTGCGCGAGCGGGACCGCCCGGTCGGCGTCGCCCACCGCCGTGTAGGCGGTCGCCAGGTTGTTCCGCGCGGCCAGCGTGTCCGGGTGGTCGCTGCCCGAGGTGCGCTCCAGGTGGGCCAGGCTCGCTTCGATCAGCGGGATCGCCCGGTCGGGGACGCCTGCTGTCTGGTGGGCGACGGCGAGGGTGTTGCGCGCACCCCGCCGCTCACGGTCGGGCCGGTGAGGCGGGCGGCTTGGGAGAGGGTCAGTTCCGCGCCCTCGGCCAGTGGGACGGTGTCGGTCTTGCCCAGGTGCAGGCTGATGTGGCGGGTGCCGTCGTCGGTGGTGCCGTGGGAGAAGCCTGACAGGTGTGTCCACTCGTCGGTGTCGGTGGTGCGGATCCGGACGCCGGTGAAGTCCTGGTCGATGCCCGTGGTGTGTCCGCCGAAGAGAATGTGGCGCGGTTCGAGCACGTACTGCGCCACGACCGGGTCCGACCAGTTCTCCGTGGTGTGGACGGTCGTGCAGTCGCAGGCGGTGATGCTGCCGCCGTCGAGGACGCGGCCGCGCAGGGTGAGCGGCTCGTCCTGGTGTGGTGAGGGGATCTCCTCATATCCGGCGGTCGGGTTGTCGAGGTCGAGCGGCTCGTAGGTCGGGCCGGGGCGCAGGTCGGTGAACAGCTGGATGCGGATGCCGTCCTCAGTGCGGTGGAGCCGGCCGGGGACGCGGTTGTCTTCGTCTCCGGGCTTCCAGAACAGACCGGTCGTGCTGAACGGCTGATTTACCTCGGGCAGGGCCATGCGCACCTGTGTAGCAGCGCCAGCTGCGGATGGCGGCCATCTCGACGGCGTCGCGTCAGGGAGGACCACGGAGCAACGGTACCGGTCACTCGATGTCGTGAACTTGCCACTGGCTACGGGGCGTCCCGTTGCTTAGTCGCACGAACAGTCGCTCTCGGTTGTCCAGTCGCTTGCGACGCCAGCGGCTGGATTCCTCCGGATGCAGGCGACAGGATCAAAGTTCACGCTGGTGAAGTCGATCCAGTTCGCCGATGATGGCGGGATAGGCGTTCGGTTCGACCTCGACTACTCGATCGACGATGTCGAGCCAGTTTCCTATGGTGAGCGCCCTGGCGAGTTGTTTCCGGAACGGGAGAGGTGAGGATCCGGCCCATAGCGGAGGTGCGCCGGTGCGAGTTACTGGCGTCTGCTCATTGCTTCTGTCGGGATCGAAGAAGCGTTCGACCCTCTCCGCAATCTCGGTCAGGGTACCCATGCGATCGGGTAGGTGGGGCACCGACACGGCGTACCGGGTGGTGCGGTCCGGTTGATCGGAGGGCTGCTTCCGGATGGCGTTCAGTCGTCGCAGGAGGTGCTCGGCTGTGGCCTGGTCGGCCATGTTGGCGGCGGTGCGGAGTGCGGGGAGCAGTATCGCCGCCTGTTCTTCGATGTCGTCCGTGCCCGTAGCTAGGCCGATCGTCTCGTCGAGCAGGTTCTTGCTGCGGGTTCTCTCCGCGACGAAAGTGAGCGCCGCCGCGCGGTGCGTCGTGACCGTGGCCGATCGTGCGAGTCCGGCGGCCTGGTCGTCGTCTCCGCGCGCCAGGAGCACGCGGATCATCTCCAGGCGCGGGCGTCGCTGTAGTGATGGTGGTGTGATCCGATCCAACGCGTCGACGAAGCGGTGGAGGTCACCGGTGGCGGCGAGTCCTTCGGCGAGGCGTTCCCAGGCCGCCGCCCGTATCTCGGCGTCCTGGAGTGAACGGGCCAGCGGTTCGGCGCGGTCGACGTCTCCGAAGTCCGTCATGACGTCGATCCATCGTAGGAGTCTGCGTTCGTCGACGTCGGGTGACGCCGAGCGCGCGGCCTGCTCGGTCGCTTCAAGGACACGTAAGGCCCGGTCGGTGTCGTTGCGACGCAGGAACGCCACGGCCACCGACAGGGCTCCTCCGAAGTGTCCGCATGGCAGCAGTTCGGAGAAGACCATCGCTTCGGCCTTGTCGCAGTGTCCGGCGTCCGCGACAGCCACTGCGGTCGCCATGACGGTGAACCGGCGGAAGCCGCCGGCGGGGATGTCGTCGAGGACGGCCTTGATTTCGGCCACGAGGCGGTTCGCTCGGGCGGGCTCGTCGTTCCTGCCCGCTGTGACGGCGACCGCCGCGAGCCGCGCGTACTGGTACTGCGCGTCCTCGGCGGTCCGGGCGAGCGCCTCCGCCTCGCCCAGTCGGCTGCTCTCCGCCATCGCCTCGGTGATGTGCAGCAGCGTGTCCTCACGGTCTTCGACGCTGTCGCGAGTTCGGGCGAGCGAGACCGCAGCATCGTCGAACCCGCCATTGGCCAACATTTCCGCGACCGCCATCACATCGCCCCGTGTCCGGAGTTCATAGGCCTGTTCGGGATCGGCGACCAGACCGGCCAACTCGGCAGCTCTTCTCGGGTGGCCCAAGGCCGCTGCGGCGGCTGCCATCGTGGCGAACACGATCGCGTGCACGTGATCCATGCGGTGGCCGAACACGTTCCGGCCCACGGGTCTGTGTTCGAAGGCGTCCTCGGCGTCGCGGTACCACTGCTCGGCCTGCTCACGGTCCGAGACGGCCAGGGCTGTCAGTGCCATCGAGGCGTACACCCGGGCCTTGGACGATGCACGCTGGACGTCATCTACCACACGTCGTGTCCTGTCGTGGTCGCCGATCCGCGTGGCCACATCGGCGAGTTCGCGGTGCAGCCATTCACCCCAGTACTGATTGACGGCCCGGACCATCGCTTCGGCCTTGTCGAGGAGTTGCGACGCTCGTCGCGTGTGGCCGTCACGATGCAGCTCGTGTGCCGTCGCCATGAGCGCACGGGCACGCGAGACGGGATCGCTCATCATCACGATGAGGGATTCGGCGTGCTCGACGCGGCCGGCCATGGCCCACACCTGCGGCAGCGAGGTCGGTATCCAGTCCCCGCTTTCCTGCAGGCTCGTGCGGTGGACGGCGAGCCTGGCCAGCGCGGTGAGGTCCGGGTCGTCCTCTCCGAGGAACACCGACTGTGCCGCCTCGATCTCGCCCACGGAGCCATGGTGGTGGCCGAACGCCGAGTACGCGATTTCATGTCTGCGGGTGTCGGTGATGTGATCGAGGAGGCGGGGCAGGTCGCCGATCGCGATCAGCGTGGAGGCGTAGCCCCGCAGCAGATAGCGCGGTGTGTCCGAAGGCCACCCGCGCGCACGGTAGGCGTCGGCCCACGTGTGGAGCCGCTCGTGGTAGAAGCGCAGCCGGGAGCCGAGCATCTCCGACGCCAGAGCGTGGAGCTGTTCGTGGGCCAGGATGTAGACCGGGGGGTCGCCGGGACGGCGGGAGAAACTGCGCCCGGCCGTGGTGCGCAGGTCGTCCTCGACCTGCCACGGCGACGTGCCGGTCAGTTCCGCGAGGTCGCGCGCGGACAGGCCGCCACCGGCCGCGGTGACGAACCCGAGCAGGTCCTGCTGGACCCGGCTGCCGTGCAGGAGTCGTTTGAGGTCCCTGGTCATCACGTCGCGCACGGCGCCGGCTTTCGGTGAGGCGGACAGGTATTCCACGTGCGCGGACGTGCGCAGCGGGTGCTCGGGCGGGACGTCATCCGGGAGGTCAGGGTCGGGCCGCCCGGCCACGATCACCCGGACGCCGCCGCGTGGAAGCAGCGCGGCGATGCTGTGGGCATCGGGTGAGCCGTCGACCCCGCGGTCCTCATCCAGACCGTCGACCACCAACGCGAAGTGCTCACCCCGCCGTTGGACCCGCTCTGACACATCGACGAGCAGCCGCCGGAGATGAGGCTCGCGAGTGGTGTCGGTGAGGTCGGAGCGAGGACGTTCGCCTGCGATGTCGTGGAGTTGGTCCAGGACGTTGTCCACGAAACCGCGTCGGTCGTTCTGGCCGGGTAGCCGGGAGGTGACGAAGAACGACACGAGGCGTACCCCAGGCGGGGGGTGCATGACGAACCACGACAGCAGCGCGGACTTGCCCGACCACGCCTCCGCCTGCCACCACAGGTAGCCCTCCACCGTCGACGCCGATGTGCAGAACGCCGACAGGACGGCCAACTCCTTCTCCCTGCCTTCCAGGATGTCCGGCGCCAGTGCGCGTACCTGGGACGAGTAGGCCGAACGCACGGGACCTGCCGCGTCCACGTGGACGTCGCCCAGCATCACGCCGACCTGCACCACCGAACCGTCGACCCGACCCGATACCTTGTTGTTGGTCCACCTCACCCACCGATCATCCCGCCGCTCCCTGGCCCCTGACAGCGGCGTGTGGGTGAGGCTCGAACCCCGCCTGGACACACGATGTCCGGCACGCGGTAATGGGCGTGAGATGAACGAGGTCCTCGGCGAGGAAAAGGATCCGCGACGTCCGCAGCATTGTCCGTCCCTGGTTCCAAGCCCGCCGACGCACTGGCAGGACCTGCTGCGTACCGGCCCCGACGATCTCGCGGGCCGCAGCACGATCGGGGACGTCACGACGCTGGAGGTGGACGTGGCGGGTGATGTCGAGCAAGAAGGGACGAACGACGAGGTTGTCGTCGACCTGGGCAGCGTTCGACGTCACCGACCTATAGCGGGAAGCCGTCCGTACCACCAGGGCCTGGACGTGTGGGGTTTCAGAACTCTGCGTTGAGGCGCTGAGCTGCGGTGATCGCGCCTCACGAGCGGTAGGAGCACGCTCGTGAGGCGTGGTGCTACGACTGCTGTACCTGGTCTTCGTCCGGGTCGTCGGCTGGTTGGTTCTGCTCGGCCGGTCATCGGCGGCCAAGGACGTGGAGTTGCTGGTGCTGCGGCACGAAGTCGCCGTGCTGCGCCGAACCAACCCTCGCCCGCGGTTGGACTGGGCCGATCGCGCGATGCTCGCCGCGTTGGCCCGACGCTTACCCGGCTGGTTACGGCAACACCGGTTGGTGACACCGGGGACGCTCCTGCGATGGCACCGGCGTCTGGTCGCGAAGAAGTCGACGTACCCGAGCCGCACCGGCCACCTCCGATCGACGACACGGTTGTGGCGTTGATCGCGCGGATGGCCCGGGAGAACGCCGGGTGGGGCTACCGTCGGATCCAGGGCGAGCTGCTCAAGCTCGGCCACCGGGTAGCCGCTGCAACGGTTCGCCGCGTGCTCAAGCGCCTGCGGATACCGCCCAGGCCCCAGCCGCGACACCGACACCTCCTGGCGACGATTCCTGCGCGCCCAGGCCGCGAGCACGTTGGCCTGCGACTTCTTCCACGTCGACTGCGCCCTCACCCTCAAGCGCGTCTACGTCTTCTTCGTAATGGACGTCGCCACCCGCTATGTCCACATCCTCGACACCACCACGAACCCGAACGGCCCGTGGACCACGCAACAAGCACGCAACCTATTGCTGGATCTCGGTGACTGGGTCGACGACTTCCGGCTCCTAATCCGCGACCGGGCCGGCCAGTTCATCGCCTCGTTCGACGCAGTCTTCTCCGACGCGGGCATCCAGGTCGTGAAGATCCCACCACGGTGCCCACGAGCCAACGCCCACGCCGAACGGTTCATCGGAACCGCCCGACGCGAAGCCACCGACCGCCTGCTCATCATCAACGAACACCACCTGCGAGCGGTACTCGACCGCTACGCGACCCACTACAACCACCGCCGACCCCACCAAGCCCTACAGCTCGCACCACCACGACCGGACCGGCCGATCGCAGAGGCGGACTACATCTCAATACGCCGTCGACCAGTCCTCGGCGGCCTGATCAACGAGTACGAACACGCAGCCGCCTAACCGCAGGCCAGACCCTATAGCCGACTTTTGACACCCCACAGGGCCCGCTTGCTGCACACCCCGGCCCAGGCCGCGCGCCTGCTGGCGGTACGGGAGTCCTGGATTCGTCGCATGGCCGGACAACGCCGGATTCCCTGCACTCTCCTGGGCAAGCATCTGCGCTTCTCCGACACGGACCTGGACCTCATCGTCCGCCGGGGCGCCCGCCCCGCCCGGCGACTCGCTCCCAGAACAAATGATTGTTGCATTTCTTTGCGTATCGAGCGTCACTGTACGTCCGCCCGGACACGGGCGGAAACCGTTTACGAAAGGCGGTAGCCGAAATGGCCTGGGTGGAGAAACACGGCGACGGATTCCGGGTGCGATATCGACTTCCGGACGGTTCGCTGCAGTCCGAGACCGGATTCGCGACACGCGGTGACGCGGACGACCGGGCCGCGGACATCGAGTCCGACCAGCGGCGGGGCCGGTTCGTCGATCCGCGTCTGGCGCAGACGTCGGTCGGCGAGTGGGTGGTCCGGTGGGTGGAGGCGCACGATGTCAGTGGTGTCACCGAGGCGACCTACGACTCCCACCTGCGCAACCACATCCTGCCCCGGTTCGCCACCACCGAGTTGGGCGACCTGTCCCGGATGACGATCAAGGCGTGGGCGAAGACCCTGCGGCGGTCGTTGAGTGACCGCAGTGTCGCCGACGTCGTCGGGCTGCTGTCAATGATCCTGGGCGAGGCGGTGGACGAGGAACTCATCGGCTCCAACCCGTGCCGCAAGCTAAGGCTCAACGCCGGCGACCAACTCGAACGGCCGCACGCCGACGCCGACGAGGTGACCGCCATCGCCGGCCGCATGACGATGCCCGGCAACGCCGCCCTGGTCGTCACAGCCGCGTACACCGGCATGCGGTGGGGTGAACTGGCCGGGCTGCAATGGGATCGGGTCGACGCGGACAAGCAGGAGATCCGCATCGACGCACGGGACGGCGCCCTGCACGAGCTGCGCGGCCGACTCGAACTCGGACCGCCCAAGACCCCGGCCAGCGTCCGCACCGTCCACCTGCCGAAGTTCCTGACCGAACTGCTCGTCGAACTCCGCTGCGACACACCAGCCAGGCGGTTCGTGTTCACCGGAGTCGACGGCGGACTGCACCGACGGTCCAACTTCCGCCGCCGGTTCTGGCTACCCGCGCTGCACGACGACACCACCCTCGGCAGGTCGCCCATCAAGCCCCACATGCACTTCCACGACCTGCGCCACACCCACAAGACCTGGCTCATCGAGGACCACGTCCCCGAAGTCCTCCAACACAAGCGGATCGGCCACAAGTTCCGCGGCGTCATGGGCGTCTACTCCCACGTCACCCGACCCATGATCGACACCATGCTGCAAGGACTACAGGTGAGATGGGAGCAATACGGGAGCAATACGGCGTGAACACTCCGGGGCAGCAATTGGGGTCGAGATCGCGTGCCCTCAATTTGCCCCCACACACGATCAACGGCTCGTAGACGATGACCGTCTACGAGCCGTTGACCTGCAAAAACACACTGTGGGCGATACAGGGATCGAACCTGTGACCTCTTCGGTGTGAATGAAGCCTGCAAAAGCCCTCTACCAGCGAAAACGCCATTGCCGCAGGAAATACACGACCCTCGGGAGCCGTTGGACGCGGTTCAGCGCCGTCCGACGCGTCCAACGGCTCCCATACTGCTCCCACAACCCGCTCCCACGTGCCCCCCAGCCCGCCAACACGTGGCATCCCCGACCCAATCCTATGCGGAGGGAACCACCACCAGGCAACAAGTCTCCGCCCGACACGGCAACAAAATCCGCCCATGTCGTGAAGCGGGAGTTGGAATTGACCATCGTCGCCGTTGTTCACGTGCGTCGTCCGGATCGATTCGATCCGCGCTTTCTGGCCAGGAAGCCCTGCGCATCGGTCCGTCAAGCCTCGCCGCTGCCTCGTGCTTCGGGTGGCTGCTCGAGGTTCTGCTGGCGCTGGCGCTGCTCGGATTTCAGGCGATGGACCTCTTCTACGAAGTCCTCCAGCGCCTGGTCCTCGTTGCTCGCGCGTTTGTAACGCCCGACGCCGACCTCGAACGCCTCCCACTCCTGCTCGATCGCGTCGGCGGTCTGCTGGAGGTAGAAGCTGCGCTCCTTGTACTTGTAGTAGCCCATGAACCCGCTCGCGAGACCGACCGCGATGGAGATGCCGAACGTGACCCACCTGAGCGCTTCCAGTTCGGCCGCGATCGCCGACGACCCTGTCGCGCCCAGCGCCCCCACGATGAGGATCGCCTGCATGAGGTTGTTGACGTTGCGGTACTTGCGGCTCTCCGCCCGCAGCTTCTCGATCTCGGCGTACGCGTCCTCCTTGTAGATCAACCGCCGGGTCCTCGAGTCGTATATCCCGTGCGCCACCTTGAACTTGCGCACATCCTGCGTCCGGGCAAGTTCGAGTTCGAGCTCCGACTCACGACGCCTGCGCCGGGAACCGTCGGTGTACGACTCGACCGGACCGCCCGGTGCCCGAGTCAGGCGGATCGCCGCGACTGCGAAGACCAGCACCACCGGGGCGCAGACCACGTAATACGGCCACAACTGGTCCCAGGTGAACCACGGCAGCCAGAACAGCACGTACAACACGAAGAGAGTGAGTGGACCGAGGGCGATCGACCAGCCCGCCGCCAACCTCCTACGACGCGCGATCCGCACGGCGCTCTCGAGTTGCCGCAACGTGTGGTTGATCTTGAGCAGTTCCTCGTTGGCGGCAATGCTCTTATCGCGCCGCTGCACCCCTTCCCCGCCAGCGGGGGTCGCCTTGGGTTGTGCCGGCGTGCTGCGCGTGGCCACGTGGGATCACCTCGTCCGATTGGGGGCCAGCAGCACGACGGTGCCGGAGATCTGGAAGAACGTTCCACCGCCGCCCATCGTGAACCCGCCGCAGAACTCGACGAGCCGGGGCGCGGCGTCCTCGTCCAGCGCGGAGAGGTCGACGATCACGACGTGGCCCGCGCGCAGGTGCTCGACAACCTGCCACTCGGCGTCCCGGTGCTCGGTCGGCGTGAGCCGGATCGTTTCGCCCAGGTGCACGGTGGCGTCAGCGGGTGGTCCACCGCCTCGACCGGTCAGCGCCTCGACCTCCGTGATCACGGAGGCGACGGAGCCGCCCGCGTGACGGACCATCGGTCGCGGCGGTGGTGGCGTCGAGGGGGTTACGCGGGGCACGGCCACGCGAACCACGACGAACAGGGCGCCCAGAATCGACAGCGGCCAGACCAGAACCTCGACGAATCTGAGCGCGAGGTCGAGAGAAGTCACAGTGCGCGAGCGTAGTGCGTGAAGCCGATCTTCGTTACACCTCAACGAACATGCGCTGTCACGTGGAATCACTGCTGGTTGCCAGCATCGAGGGCAGAGCGACCACTCCTGCTCGGGCAGTTAAACGAAGAAGTCCTGACAACCGATCGAGGACGACCCCAATCAGTATGTCGGATCGAGTCAGACAGGGGAGCACGACGGTCCACTCCGGCGAGGTGTCTCACACACCTATCTCCCGAATCCGACGACGTCGTACTTCTGCCCCAGCAAGCGCATGACTGACCGCCCGGGATGAGGACATAGCGGAACCTACTCATGGACCTCGGAGACCGGGCAGACGACCTCCGGTTCCTCATCCGCGACCGGGCCGGCCAATTCACCGCCTCATTCGACGCCCGCCCTCTCCGACGCAGGCATCCAGGTCGTGAAGACCCCACCACAGTGTCCACGAGCCAACTGCCACGCCGAACGGTTCGTCGGCACCATCCGACGCGAAGCCACCGACCGACAACCAACACCACCTCAGAACAGTGCTGAACCACTACGCGGCCCACTACAACCACCGCAGACCACACCAAGCACTGCAACTCACCCCACCACGACCGCACCAGCCGATCACAGAGCAGGGCTACACCTCGATACGCCGCCGACCAGTCCTCGGCGGACTGATCAACGAGCACGAACCAACAGCAGCATAAACGCAGGTCAGACCCCATAGCCGAGTTTTGACACCCCACAGGCACCGCAGGCTCGTGGCACGCAAGTGGGATCACACCGCGCAGCGACGTACGGGACGCCGCCCACCCGAGCCGCGATCAAAACGGTCGTGCTATGGCTCGCCAGAGAGAACCCGCGATGGGGTCATCGGCGGATACAGGGTGAACTGGCCCGACTCGGCCACCGCATCGCCTACTCGACGGTCTGGCGGATCCTGCACGACGCGGGCATCGACCCGGCGCCACGCCGTAATGGCCCGACCTGGCGGGAGTTCCTCACCGCCCAGGCCCAGGTCATCATCGCGGCGGCTTCCTCCACCTCGACACCGTGCTCGGCAAGCGGCTCTACGCACTGGCGTTCCTCGAACACGGCACCGGGCGCATGCACGTCACCGACGTCACCTCCACCCGACCCGGGAGTGGACGACCCAGCAGGCCAGCAACCTCGCCGCCGACCTCGGAACGCGCATGGAGTCCCCACGCATCCTGCTCCGCGACCGCGACGACAAGTACGGCCACGCGTTCGACACCGTCTTCCCGGCGGACGACCTACGCGTCATCAAGAGCGCGCCACAGGCGCCTCGGACGAACGCCCACCGCGAACAAGTCATCGGCACCATCCGACGCGAACTCCTCGACCACATCCTGATCATGGGCGAAGCCCACGCACGACAAATCCTCAAGACCTACGAGAACCACTACAACCACCACCGACCCCACCAAGCCCGCGACCAACCACCACCCGAGACCCAACATCAACCTCCGGCAGCACACAACCTCAACACCCGCAGACTGCAACGCACCCGAGTTCTCGGCGGTCTGATCAACGAGTACAGACACGCCGCTTGACCAGCAGCGATGATTTTTCGAGCGGCACAGGCCCGCCAGGAGAACGACCGCAGGGATCACCGACGGATCCAGGATGAACCGACCCATCTCGGCCACCACATGGCACCCTCGACCGTCCCGTAGCTCCCGCCTGACGCGGGCGTCGGACCGGTGCCACGCGGTGTCCGTCTTGGGCAAGACCGACCGACGACCTGCCAGGCGGACCGATCGGCTCGCTGGCCGCGACCTGCTGACTACCCGGAAGTGTCCGCCGTGCCGCTGTTCGGCACGGCGATCCGCTGTCCCCGAGTCGTGATCAGCCAGTCGTAGAGGTCGGTGGTCCGGGCGACCATGCCCCCCACGCGGTGCCGTTCGAGAATCGTGCGGCGGGCTGCCGCACCGAGCCGGGCACTGCGCTGGGGGTCGAGGGCCAGCCGGATCAGGGCCTCGGCCAGCGACGTCGGGTCGCCTGGGGCCACGACTTCCCCGTTGACGCCGTCGGTGACGAGATCGGCCAGCCCGCCGACAGTTGTGGCGATCACCGGCTTGCTCAGGCCCATGCCCTCGGCCACGGCCAGGCCGAAGCCCTCCGAGAGGCTCGGTGCGACAATGGCGTCCGTCCGCGACAGCACGCCGGGCATCTCGTCCGGCAGGCGGGGGCCGTGGAAGAGGACGATGTCGTCGAGGCCCAGGCGGCGGACCTCCTCGCGCGCCGCGTTTGCGTATTCGGACGGGCCGTCCGGACCGACGATGACCACGCGCAGGTGCGGCGCGCTCGGGAGGGCTATCGCTGTCGCTCGGATCAGTTCCAGTATCCCCTTGGGACGGTAGATCCGGCCGACGCACAGGGCGATCCACGTGTTCTCGTCCAGTCCCCAGGCGGGACCGTGGCCGGTCGGTGGCCGATCGCCTACGGCGGGAGGCGCCTCGACACCGTGTGGAATCAGGTGGATGCGCTCGGGTGGAACGCCTTCGGTGCGGGCACGGTTGTAGTAGAACGAACTTGGTGCGATGACCGCGTCCGGAGCCAGCCTGTCGAAGACCAGTCGCAGCCGGCCACGGCCGAACGCCTCGGTCTGCGGTGCGTGTTCGTGGATGGTGACGACCAGCGGGACGTCTTGGTGATCGGCGACCATGCGGCCGAGGACGGCGGTCTCGATGCTGTTCGCATGCACCAGGTCGATCGAATCGAGCCCGTCCAGCACGCCCTGCAGTTCGTCCAGCACCGAGAACTGCATGGACCGCCATGTGACGCGCCTGGTGTCCCGCAATTGCTCGGTGTAGCGGGTGAGTCGGTGCACGCCCGCCTCGGAAGTGGGTGCCGACTCTCGCAGCGATCGGGTGTGGCCGTCGGTGACCACGGTGACGGTCCACCCCGTCTTCGTCGCATGCGCGTAAAGGCGGTGGGCGTATCGTTCCGCGCCTCCTGGAGAGGGCGGGAACCACGGGGCCAACAGTAATGCGTGCGGCACGGTCAGCCTACCTCGAAGGCGGCACGCAGGGCGTCGCGATGGGCTCGTACGTAACGGATGTCTGCCTCGTATAGGTCGGCGTGACCCTCGGCGATGTGCTGCTGGAACGCCTCGTTGCCCTGCGCGGCTTGGTCACGCATGAAGTCGATGAGCGCCTGCAACCGGTCGGGGACGACATCGACGACCTCGACGCCCACCTCCGCTCCGTACGCCCGGCAGAAGGCGGCGACCCGGTGCCCCTGCTCCAGCGGGGTGCCGAAGCTCTCCGGGTTGTCCGGGCCCTGCAGCGGCGCGAACCGGTAGACGGCGTAGGCGACGTCCCAGACCCGAGGTCCGGGGTGGGTGGCGTCGAAGTCGATGAAGCCGACCGGCAGGCCGTCCTTGACCACACAGTTGTACTGGGCGGCGTCACCGTGGCACATGACCTCGGCCGGTTGCCTGGCAGGGAAGAGCCAGGGGTCGTCGGGGTACGGCTGGAAGGTGACGCTAGCATCGTGCAGGCCCCGCAGCAGGGTGGCGACAGCGGCGAGCAGTTCGGGCGTGCGCAGGTCGGGTGTCAGTGCCTCGGGCACCTCGCCGTCGAGAAAGGTGAGCATCTCGTTGCCCTCGCCGTCGAAGCCCCGTGCCTCCGGAGCACCGTGGAACCCGTGATCGTGCAGGTGCTGCAGGAGTCGCTGGATCGCCGGTGACGCCGGTGACGCCGGCCGGTGCACCACGTCACCGTTGCGGCGCACCAAGTTCACGCCGCCCTGGAATTCCTGCCAATCAGTCATGTGGTACTCGCTTTCCAGTCCGTGTCGGCCCAGCGGGTGACCGACTCGCGCCGGTACTCCTCGGCCAGGGTGAGGTTGCGCTGCCACTGGTCGGCGACGTAGACCGGCGCCCATTCCTGTTCGCGCTTCCACAGCGCGACCTGGTCGCGGAGCTGGTCGTCGGTGAGGGTCTGCTCGTCGCGCTGGTCCTCGGGGCGGCCCATCGCCACCCAGGCGCGGTGCCAGGCGACGTGCCGGACCGGGTCGTGCTCGCGTGACGGCGCGGGCCCGATGGTCATGTCGTCCGGGTCGATGCCGTACAGCTCCCGGTAGCTGCCCACCGCGCCGGCGCGGGCGGCCCACAGTCGCCGGTCGTCGTCCTCCTCGGGCATCGGGCCCAGCGCGACCAGCGCCCAGTCGGGCGGGGAGATGATCGCGGCGCGGGACATGATCTCGACCCGCTCGTCCATGAGCTTGCCCAGGTCCTGCGCGTACTCGCTGATGGTGCCCGCGAAGGACTGCAACCGGTTGGTCCACCGGCCGGGGCACAGTTGGTCGGAGGTGGGTTCGAGGAGCTTGTCGACCCGAGACCGGATCACGGCGGAGACTGACTCGACGTCGTCGAGGGACCGTTCGTTGCCGACCGCGACCGCCCCATCCGCAGACAGCGGCAGGATCCACGAGTCCCGGTCCGACGTACGCGCGCACCGACCACAGGTCGACGTCATCCCGCCGCGTACCGGTTGCGACCGGCGGGCTCGCATCTTTTCCTGCTCGCGAAAGCGTTTGATCGGCCAGCCATGAACCGTGCGCATATCCGCTGGTCAAGGCCGGTTCGACAGCGGTCCGGGCGGTGTGTCGGCAGGGATCGATGCGCCTGACGCATTACTTCCATACCCGTGACGTGGGTGTGGTGGCGTGCCCGCCCTCTAGCGTCTCGCCGTGTTCGGTGGTGAGACCGGCGGGCGGCCCCTCGCGGGGGCGCCCGCCGGCATCGTCCGGCTCCGCAGCAACGGGGTCGGCCGTGCGCCCCACCGTCGGGCGGGCGGGGTGGTCGGTGGCCTTCGACAGCAGCGCGACCGCCCCGCGTCCCGATCGATCACGTGATGGAGGACGCCGAATGAGATTACGACCAGGCCGCCGCGGGCCGGGAGGCGCGGACCGCACCGGGTGGCTCGGAGCACTCCTGTCCACCTGGCAGGGGACCCTGCGACTGCTGACGGCGCTGTCGGTCGTGACGATGCTCGTGGTCCTGGCTGCCAGGTTCACGAGCTTCGAGGTCGAGCTCGGGCCGGTGAAATTGCGGTTCACACAAGGGCAGGCACAGTAGCCGTTCTCCGGACGCCGCGCCGCCGCCGACTGACCACCACCGGCCGGGCATCCTCGGGCGGTGGCGACTCCCGGTCGGTGTCACCGCATCGGGCGGCTTGCCTCCCGGAACGGGCATGGCCAGGACGGTGATCGGCACGGCGTGTGTAGCAGTAGTCGCAGGAGGTGCATCGGCCGTTCGTCGAGTTACCACATTTACCCTGACCAGCGGAAACAACGCTCGGCAAGGTGGCCGGGTGAACTCCGTCGACCGCTTACCGTGGATTCCGGGCCGTCGGTCGACCGGCACCCTGCGTCACTGGTCACGACGCCCTTAGCGTCAATGCCGGTACCTGGCACAACGCCAACGGGCGGCCCCGCACGGGGCCGCCCGTTACCATCCCGGACCCGGTGCAACGGGCCGGTCGGTCGCGCCGTCTCCGGGTACCGGCGGGGCGGCCGGTGCTCGTCACAGCAGGTCCGGCCACCCCGCGCTCACCGATCGATCATTCGGAGGACGCGAGATGAGATTAGGTCGGCGGCAACGCCGCGACACCTGTCGGTGCGCCGACGAGACACCTGTGTGCGACGACCGGCACGCCGCGCCGATCGCTCCCGATGAATCCCCCGGCCGGACGGTCCTGCGCCACCTGGCCACCTGGCCGGGCACCCTGCGGCTGCTCCTGGTCCTCACCGTCGTGGTCGGGCTGCTGACGGTGCTGATGCTGGTCACGCCCATCCGGCCCGTTGACCGGACTAAGGGACGACACGCCAGGTAGTTCTGCTACGGTTTCCTCGCCTCCTTCCGCGCGACCTCCCTGTTCGCGCACGTCCGGCGGCGGTTCAGGCCGGATCTGTTCGCGCTGGTGGAGGAACGCGGCCGCGCGCTGAAGGCCGAACCCCACCGGGTGCGGCTGGCGCTGGTCGCGGTCAGCAGGATGGTGCTGCACACCGGCCGCGACGTCGACCTGCTCACCGCCGAGAACCTGTTGGCCCTGCGCGCGAACTCCACGCGGCGACGCGGCTGTCCGGACCCCGACCTGCCGCTGGCGTGGTCGTTGCTGTGCGGTGTGGCCGACATGGGCGAGCACGCCACCCTCAGGGACGCGGTGCGCCACGGCCGCCAGTCCACCGCAGAGATGGTGGACCGCCACGGCATCCGCTCCCGCGACGTCCGGGAGGTGCTGATCCGCTACCTCGACGAACGCCGACCGGCGATGGACTACAACAGCCTCGTCCAGCTCGCCGCCCGCCTGGCCGGAAGCTTCTGGGCCGACATCGAGCGGCATCACCCCGGCATCGACAGTCTGCACCTGCCCGGCGAGGTCGCCGAGGCGTGGAAAGAGCGGATGCGGACCACGACCGGTGCCGCGTCCGGCGCCAGGCCGCGCAAAGAGCGCTGGGGGTTGTTCGTCGTGGTGCGCTGCTTCTACCGGGATGTGCAGGAATGGGCTCAGGACGACCCTTCCTGGGCGCGGTGGAGCGTTCCGAACCCCATCCGCAAGAGCGACACCGTCGGCCACGCCAAGGCCAGGCGGCGCAGCACCGCGGAGATGCACCAGCGGGTGCGGGACCGGCTGCCGCACCTGCCCGTCCTGGTGGAGACGGCAGAACGGGAGAAGGCCGACGCTGCCCGGTTCCTGGCCCTGGTCCGGCAGGCCCGGCTCGGGGCGAGGTCGTGTTCGACGGGCGGCGGTACCGTCGGGTCGCACCGGCCGCGTACGGAACCCCCTACTACAGCGGGGACACCCTTCCCACGCGGGCAGAGGACCTCGACTCCGGAGAGGTCGCCGACGTCGCGCAGGACGAGCACGAGGCTTTCTGGGCCTGGGCCGCGATCGAAGTCCTGCGGCACACCGGCGTCCGGATCGAGGAGCTGCTGGAACTCACCCACCTCGCCCTGGTCTCCTACCGGTTGCCCGACACCGGCGAGGTCGTCCCGATGCTCCAGGTCGTGCCGTCCAAGGCCGACCGCGAACGCCTGCTGCTGGTCGGCCCCGAACTGGCCAGCGTGCTGGCCACGATCATCACGCGGCTGCGCGCCGAGAACGGCGGCACGGTCCCGGCCACCGCCCGCTACGACCCCTACGAACGCGTGACCGGGCCGCCCCTGCCGCACCTGTTCCAGCACCGCGTCGGCTGGCGCTGGGAGGTGCCCGACAAGAAGACCGTCCAGAAGTGGCTCACCCGCACCCTGACCCGCACCGGCCTGACCGACCAGGCGGGCCGCACCCTGCACTGCACCCCGCACGACTTCCGCAGGATGTTCGCCACCGAAGCAGTCTCCGGCGGCCTGCCCTGCACATCGTCGCCCGCCTGCTCGGCCACGCCAACATCACCACCACCCAGGCCTACACCGCGATCTTCGACGACGAACTCGTCCGCTCCTACCGGACCTTCCTCGACAACCGACGCGCCCTGCGTCCCGAGGCCGAATACCGCGAACCCACCGAGCACGAGTGGCGGGAGTTCCAGCAGCACTTCCACACCCGCAAACTCGAACTCGGCGAATGCGGACGCCCCTACGGCACCCCCTGCAAACACGAACACACCTGCTTAACCGAAATGATCTTGGAGCAGATCCGTGTCCAGTTCGAAAGCGGCGAGACTACCTAGAGTAACTACGAGGACTTTCGCGGAACATCGGCTCGGGCGTGTCGTGTGGTCGTGCAGGTCCGAGTAGTCGCGCTTCACGGTGTGACAGGTCGTTCCGGTCAATTCATGAAGCAGCCCCTCGTCCATGAGGCAACGTCAGCAGCCACTGCTGCGACTGACGCGCGTGGCGATCCTCGAACCACGGTTGCCACCCGCGCTCAGCATCCTCGTTGATCGTGAGGAACCGTCGACTGTGGGCGGATTGGATGAGGTAGCCGACTCCATCTGGGCTGTCCTCCAGCCGCCACCGTTGCCACGGTTCGCGATGGACTTCCCACATAACCGGGTGAATGTCTCCCGAAGTTGGGACAGTTGAGTCCAGCGCGAGCGCGTTGGCCAGGGACACGATCAGCACTTCACCAGCGGTGCCGCTTGGCTTGAGCTGCCAGAGTTGGTGCTGCTGGCCGTGTGGCGACCATACTGTGGCCCCGGTCCCTGGCTCAGTGCCGAAGGCGGTGTCGAGCGCGAAGCCACATGCCCTGTTGATGATCAGGTAAGGACCGCTCACCTTGTCTCTGCGCCTGAAGACAGTCCGAATATCGTCCACGCCGATCACCAGACCGGGCAGACGTAGCTCGAGTTTCACCGTGGCCATGTCCGCTCTATCGACTACTACCGGCCACTTCGTTTCAGCGCCGAGGTGTAGACATCGCACCTGCTCGCAAGCCCTGGGCATGCTCGGCCGCGCTGCCCGTCCGCTCATCGGCACGAGCAGACGGGCAACTGGTGTGGATCAGCCGTTGGAACTCGACTTCTAATAGGGCTTTGTTAGGTCGAGTGATGGGATGTGTGGGCGGTGTGATCTTCTGCGGTGGTGACGCCGGAGGAGACGGCCGAGGTGCGGCCGGTGATCGAGGGGTTCGCCGCGGAGGTGTTCGGCGGGTTCGCCCGTCGTGACCAGCGCGGGAAGGGTGAGCTGTATCTGCGTGGGCTGCTGCTGGATGGCAGGCGCAAGTCCATGCAGCCCATGGCCGAGCGCCTGGGCTTGGATCATCAGCAGTTGCAGCAGTTCGTCACGAACTCGACCTGGGACCATGTCGAGGTCCGGCGGCGGTTGGCGGTGTGGGCGGCGGGGTTCGTCGATCCTGACGCGTTGGCGATCGACGACACCGGCTTCCCCAAGGACGGCACTTCCTCGCCCGGGGTGGCGCGGATGTACTGCGGGGCGTTGGGCAAGCGGGGCAACTGCCAGGTCGGGGTCAGCGTGCACGCGGTCACCGACTGGACCTCGGCGGCGGTGGACTGGCGGCTGTTCCTGCCCGAGTCCTGGGACGACCACAAGACCGACGACGACCAGGCCGCGGCGGAGATCGCCCGCAAGCGGGCCCGCTGCGCGATCCCCGACAAGGTGCGGCACCGGGAGAAGTGGCGCCTGGCACTGGACATGGTCGACGAGCTGCTGGCCTGGGGCATGCCCCGGCGACCGGTGGTGGCCGACGCCGCCTACGGCGACAACACCGCCTTCCGCCAAGGGCTGACCGACCGCGGCCTGACCTACGCGCTGGCGGTCTCGGCCTCCACCAGCCTGCACCCGGCCTCGTCGGTCCCGGTTCCGGCGACCTGGTCGGGCACCGGCCGCCCACCGACGAAGACGACCTACCCGGACAAGCCCATCACCGCCAAGACCCTCGCGACCGAGGCCGGGCGCTCGGCCGGGCGGTTCGTCCTCTGGCGCCACGGCTCCCGCAAGAGCGCCGGCAACCCGACCGCGACCATGCGCTCGCGTTTCCTGGCGCTGCGGGTGCGCCCGGCCAACCGAAACATCCCGCGCGCCGCCGACGGCAGCCTGCCCGAGTGCTGGCTCCTGGCCGAATGGCCCACCGGCGAACCCGAACCCACCGACTACTGGCTCTCGACCCTGCCCTCCGACATCCGCCTACGGGACATGGTCAGGATCGCCAAGATCCGCCGGCGGATCGAACACGACCACCGCGAACTCAAAGACGGTCTCGGTCTGGACCACTTCGAAGGCCGCTCCTGGCTGGGCTGGCACCGCCACGTCACCCTCGCCTCCGTCGCCCAGGCCATCTGCACCAAGCTCCGTCGCACCCCACAAGCCCCTGCGCAGGCCTGACCCTCTACGCCGTCCTGCGCCAACTCCAAGCCTTACTCACTGCCTGGACCGGCATCTGCCACACCTGCAGACAACCCGTCCAGGCCACAACCAACCCACAGAAACCACAGGTCAACAGCACCTAACAAAGCCCTACTAGTGGCGCGTCTTGGAGGGTTGACCCGGTAATCGAGCGGTTGGGTTGATCGGCGAGGCTGGTCCCGCGTGTCGAGTGCGGGAGGTGGTTGTGGCTCGTCGTCCGAGCGTGTTCGTGAGGCCGTTGTCGATGGAGGAGGGCCGGAAGCTTCAACGGGTCACCAGGACCGCGAAGGATCCGGTGCGGTTGCGGCGGGCGATCGTGGTGCTGATGTCCGGTCAGGGCCAGGCGGTGCGGGACATCACCTCGTTGATGCAGGTGAGCGAGGACTACGTGCGTGACGTGATCCACGCGTTCAACGAGCGGGGGTTCGCGGCGCTGGACCCAAAATGGAGCGGCGGGCGGGGTCGGACGATCGGTGAGGCGATCCGTGAACGGATCTGTCTGATCGCCCGCACTGCGCCCGCCGACTGGGGCATCACCGCGTTCTCGACCTGGTCGTTGTCCAAGCTGCGCGACCATCTGCTCGACCGCGGCACCGTGGCCGCGGTCAGTCGGGAGACGCTGCGGCGCATCCCGCGCGACGCGGGCGTCTCCTGGCAGACCACCACGACCTGGAAGGCGTCCACCGACCCGGACTTCCTTGCGAAGATGCACCGCATCCTCGACCTCTACGACCATCCGCCCGGCGACGGGCGGGTGATCTGCGTCGACGAGTTCGGGCCGCTCAACCTCATGCCGCGCAAGGGCAAAGCCTGGCGACCTGCCGGGTCGCCGCGCCGATTACGGGCGACCTACAACCGTCGCCATGGCGTGATGCACATGCTCGCCGCACTCGACCTGACCACCGGAAAGATCCACTACCGGATCCGACGCCGCAAACGCCACCGCGAGTTCCTCGACCTGCTCAAGACCCTGCGCGCCCGGTGGCCCGACCAGCGGCTCCACCTGGTCATGGACAACTTCTCCCCGCACCGGCACCCCGACGTCCGCGACTGGGCGACCGACCACGACGCCGAGCTGGTGTTCCTGCCGACCTACAGTTCCTGGCTGAACTGGATCGAGGCCGAGTTCGCCGCCCTGCGCTACTTCGCCCTCAACGGCACCGACCACCTCACCCACGCCGAACAGAACGCCGCCATCGGCTCGTTCGTCCGCTGGCGCAACGCCCGAGCCCAGCCCAAGACCGGCTTCGCCACCGACTCACCCATCCGCACCTGGACCCATTACCCGACCAAGGTTGCGTGACATGGCACTAGTCTCCCCCTGCACACGTAGTTGTGATCTTGAGAATTTCGAGAGCGCCGTTCCGGATCGACGCTCGCTGCTCGGGGGACAACTTCCAATCGTCTTGCGGCTCTCGCCCGCTCCGCAGCCTGCTGACATAGGCCCGACACTGTCGCCCGGCCCCTTCGGTGAAAACCGCTTCCGAAAGATTCTCGAATACTTCGTTGGACAAACTATACTGAGGCTTCCCGAACTCTCCCCCAGGCACCGAGACCAATGGCGTCGGGTCATCCACCCGAGAGCCTACGTAGACGCTTACAGCAGCCTTGGCGTAATGCGACTCGACCAGATCATGAGCTTTGACCACGACATGAGAATGAGCTTCCTTCTCGACGCGAGCTTGCAGGTCCTGAGGCGAGGGCGAACACCCGGCAACGACCACCAGAACGGACATACCTGCAAAAATCAGCCTTCTCAGCATGACCACCGCCCTGCGGCACAGATCGCATTGGCCTTCTTGTAGTTCCGCATCATGGCGTCATGATAACTCTTGCCGTACGGACCCAACTCTCCTCTACTGTAAGACTCGTTAAGTTTGGGGAGACCGATATTGTACGCAGCTGCGGCCAACTGCTCCGTGGAATACTTCTGCTTCATAGCAGCCGGAGCGCTGGCCTCGATGTCCACTTGGAGATCCTTCAACACGTAGGCCGTCATCTTTATTGCCAGGGCGTCATTTCCGATCATGTCGACCGATCGAGTACCGGCAAACTGTTCCGGGTGACGACTTGCCGTCTCGACGTAGAGCGCTTCCTGCACGTTACCCCAACCAATCGACGGAGGATTGTCCTTGAGGACACCCTCGTAGAGACCCATCCACTGAAGACCGATCTGGATCCACTGTACCGCGTCGTCGATCCCACCGAGTCTTTCAGACTTGCCCACCTCGATCATGAGAATGGCTAGCAGAAAACGTGGGTCGACACCAGCCTGCCTGGCCGCAGGCATAACGGCCGCTATCCAGTAGTCTGGCCCCTTGAACGTGTTGCAGCCCGCGCAGACCGGGTATGAACTGCCTACGGCAGTCGACGCCGGACCTCCACAGGACTGGAGGGCGAGATAAGAAGGAACACCGGCGCAATTGTTTTGAGCGGTAGGCTTTTTGGCGCTCGCAGCAGATTTTCGAGCCTGCTGACCGATGAAGTGGGCTACGGGATTGAAAGCGTTCGACTGGTCGTAGTTCCGCCCTCCGCAGCCTGTGGGGTGTCAGAACGTTGCACTGGGCTGCTGAGCTGCGACGATCACGCACGCTGGACCACCAGGGCATGATCGTGGGGTGTGGCGTTACGAATGCTGTACCTGATCTTCGCCCGACTTGGTGACTGGCTGGTTCTGCTCGGCCGGTCCTCCGGGGCCAAGGACGTGGAGTTGCTGGTGCTGCGGCACGAGGTCGCCGTGCTGCGCCGAACCAACCCCCGCCCGCAGTTGGACTGGGCCGATCGTGCGGTGCCCGCCGCGTTGGTGCGACGTCTGCCCGGCTGGTTACTGGAACACCGGTTGGTGACACCGGGCACCCTCCTACACTGGCACCGACGCCTGGTCGCGAAGAAGTGGATACCCCACCGCACCGGCCGCCCACCGGTCGACGACGCCGTCATGGCGTTGATCGAGCGGATGGCCCGGGAGAACACCGGCTGGGGCTACCGCAGGATTCAGGGAGAACTGCTCAAGCTCGGCCACCGGACAGCAGCCTCGACCATCCGCCGTGTGCTCAAGCGCCTGTGGTTACCGCCCCAGCGCGACACCGACACCTCCTGGCGACGGTTCCTCCGCGCCCAGGCATCCGGCATGTTGGCCTGCGACTACTTCCACGTCGACTGCGCCGTCACCCTCAAGCGGGTCTACGTGTTCTTCGTGATGGAAGTCGCCACCCGCTACGTGCACATCCTCGGCACCACCGCGAATCCGGACGGCCCTCAGACCACGCAACAAGCCCGCAACCTGCTCATGGATCTCGGCAACCGGGCAGACGACTTCCGGTTCCTCATCCGCGACCGGGCCGGCCAATTCACCGCCTCGTTCAACGCAGCCTTCTCCGGCGCAGGCATCCAGATCGCCAAGATCCCACCACGGTGCCCACGAGCCAACGCCCACGCCGAACGATTCGTCGGCACCGTCAGACGCGAAGCCACCGACCGACTACTCATCCTCAACGAACACCACCTGAGATCAGTGCTGCAGCACCACGTAGCCCACTACAACCACCGCAGACCGCACCAAGCCCGGCAACTCGCACCCCCACGACCGGACCGACCGATCGCAGAGCCGAGCTGCACGTCGATACGTCGCCGACCAATCCCCGGCGGCCTGATCAACGAGTACGAACCCACAGCAGCCTAACCGCAGCTCAGAGCACATGGCCGAATTTCGGCACCCCACAGGCACCGATGGGTCGTGGAACGCACCATCGCCTGGCTGTTCGGCCACCGTCGCCTGGTCGTCCGCTACGAACGCCACGCCGACAACTACTGCGCCTTCGCCACCCTCGCCGCCACCCTCATCTGCTTCAAACAGCTCGTCAAAACCACCACGTGAGACCAGCTTTTAGCCACTCGATCGGAACACGCAGTTCGGCAACGCTCGCAGTTGCGGTGCAGGTGGGCGGCAAGTTTGCGCGGGCTCCACCGGGTGAAGGGCAGGACTGCCCTTCACCCGGGCGAGCCTTGGCCGTCGCCACGACGAACGCTTCGTCGTCGGGGCTGATCAGGCGGGGACGACCTCCCGCCCAGCCAGGGTCCAGTACCGCCAAGCCGCGGGCGTTGAAGTCGTGGATCACGCCCCGAACGGCGTCGGCGCCTGCGGCGACCAGTCGCGCGATCGACGGCACCGGGGTTCCGGAGGACGACGCCAGGATGATCATCGCCCGGCGCATCCGGATCGTGCCCTGCCTGCCCCGACGCACGTAGTTCAGCAGGCGACGGCCCTCGTCCTCGGTTAATCGACGTGCTCTGACCGGCTCGGCCATCGACCAGCATCCATGCTCGGCGACTACGTCACCGCCGAACATGGGATCACGACGAACCGGGCATCAGGGATCTTGTCCAGCGTGTCCCCAACCCGGTGAACGTATGTGGTCAACACACTGGCCAGCGCTGCCCCGGCGGGGTTGACATGCTCGGAACGACTCAGTGCGCGGGCCGGTCGCCCCGATCGGCAGACATGTCGAACACGCCGTCGTACTCGCGCCCGATCAGCGCGAACAGGCCGGGCGAGGCCACCTCCGTCACCCACAGCAGCGGAGTGGTGGCGACTTCCTCCAGGATCTGGTCCCCCACGACCCGGCGGATCTCTTCCTGCTCCGGTCCCTCGAACTCCCACATCAGCAGGATGAAGTCGCAGTACCGGACGGCGTCCACCGCCGTCCGCGGGTAGTCGCGGAACGCCGGGAAGCCGAACTCGATCCAGAACTCCCCGACCGCCTGCGCGTCAGTGATTCCGAGTACCTCCGACCCGACCTCGATCGCCCGCTCGAAGCACCGCGCGGCCATTCTGGCGAGCATCGGCCGAGTCTCGGGCAACACCATCCAGATCAAGTCCGTCGGCATCCCCATCGACCAACTCATCCGCCGGGCCAGAGGTGGACGACCCTGGCCGCCGAAGAGCCCGTCGAAGATACTTCCCTTGCGCACCGGGACCAGCGAATCGCCGATCCACACCTCGCGCATGTCGTCCGCGTCAGCCACTACCCCACCATCCCGCCAGCACATTTCACAAGTTCACTTCGGCACGACTCCAACCCGCACGGTCAGGCAGGTTCAGAAGGCCCGAGCGCTCCTCTGACGCCCATCACGTCGATTGCGTCGAGGGTCGCTTCCTGCCAGCCGTGCTGCTGCACCGCCACTCCGAACGCCACGACGTTGAGCACCAGGATTGTCCGCTCGATCTTGGCAGCAGGCTGCACCCGGCGAGGCGTGGTACCGGCGCGTTCCTCGAAAACCGCGCCGGTGATCTTCGCTGTCGCGGCATGCTCGTCGACCTTCTTGACCTTGTTCTCGTAGCTCTCGTACCGACCGGGCTTGGCCCGCTTCCAGTCCTTGATCTCCTGCATGACCTTCCCGGTCTCGTCCTGGACATGGATCGCGTTCCACAGCTTCCGCGCCTCGACCTCGGCGACCTCGATGTCCCCGAGGTCGACCTTGGGACCACCGTCCTTGAGGTTCTTCCTCCTCGCATCCTCCAGCCATTCGGCAAGCCCCAGCCATCCGTCGACAGCCTTCTCGTGATGATAGATCTGCTTATCGGGCCTGTCGGCGGGTCCCGTCTTGTTCCCTGTCCTCAACTCGTTGACCAACGCGTCCGCGGTGCTTCCGTCTCCGACCGGTTTGCCCACGGTGCCGGGTCGCAGGTAGACCTGGTCGAGCTTTTTCTGGAGCGCGGCGTCCTTCACCTTGGGTGCAGTCGCGGGCGACGGCAGGGGCGGGGGTGTGTAGTTGGCGGGGTTGGTCGCCCGCTTGGGTCCGTTGACGCCGTCCGCGCCGTGGTTGGCGATGATCAGGCCGCTGGCGTCGTCGAAGGTGATCGGGTTGCTGTTCGCGTAGCCGTAGGAGGTCAGTGATAGCGGGTTGTCGCCGTCCACGACCGGGTCCGGGGACAGGAATCTCCCGGTCGACGCGTCATAGCTGCGGGCGCCGACGTCGGTGAGGCCGGTGGCGGCGCTCACCGGCTTGTCGAGGAAGCCTCGTGCGATCGGCCAGTTGGCGGTCGGGGTGAGGTTGTTGCCGTACGGGTCCTGCGTCCGGCGGGTCACGGAGTGGTTGACCGAGTCGAGCAGGACGATCGCCGTGCCGTGTCGGTCCGCGACCTGGTACTTCGGGTTGCTGTTGCCGACCCGGACCGCGACGGTCTGGCCGTTGTGCTTGTAGTACCGGGTGCCGGTCACGATGCCAGTGGTGTTGTCCCTGGTCAGTTCCTGGTTCGGGAGGAACAGCGTGGTCTTACCGTGGTCGCGCTTGACCAACTGGTTGCCGTCGCCGTCGTAGACGTAGGTCGTCTCGCCGGAACCGGTGGTGACCTTGGCCAGTCTGCTGTCGACGTTCCAGTCGAGGGTCTGGTTGCCGCCCGGCGCGGACTTCGAGGTCGTGTTGCCCGCGTTGTCGTAGCCGTAGGCGGTGGAGGTCGTGCCCGAGCCGTCGGTGACGGTGACGCCGCTGAGCGCGTGCGGCTTGCCAGCGGTGTTGTAGACGTAGGCCGTGGTCGTGTCCATGCCGGTTGTGGCGTGGCGCACCTGGGTGGCGCGCAGGCCGTTGGCGCCGAAGGTCCACGACAGCCAGAACGGCGTCGGGCCGCCGACGTTGGTGCTGCCGGGTGCCGCAGTGCAACTGTCGATCGCGGTCCACGCCGCTTCGAGGCGGTTAAGCCCGTCGTAGTCGAAGCACTGCGTCCGCACGGGTGCGGTATTGGGCAGTCCCTGCGTGTTCACGATCCGGGTGGTGTTGCCGAACGGGTCGTAGGTGTAATCGGTGCCGTCGACCTGGAGTTGGGCGGACTGCACCGACAGGACGCTCTTGGCCAACCGCCGGGTCTGGGGGTCGTAGTCGAACGCCAGCGTCGCGAAGTTGTTCGACGGGCCGAGCATGTACGCGCTCGGCTCGCCGAAGGGCGTGTACGCGGACTGGTCCACATAGGCGTTGCTGCCTAGCGAGCTCTGCGCTCGGCCGTAAGCGTCGTAGGTGAAGCCGATGGATTCGCCCGGCAGTCCGCCACCTGCCAACTGCTGCAAGGACTTGAGCTGGCCGGTCGAGGTGTAGCCGTAGGTCGTGGTGTAGTCGCCGTTCAGCCCCTGTTCCGCAGCCGGGACGCGGACCACCAGCTTGCCCGTCTTGCCCTGAAGGCTGTACGCCGTGACTGCGGTCTGGTAGTTGCCGGTCGGCGTGTGACGGGTCGTCACGTACGGTCGGCCGACACCGTTCGTCGCACCGTCGTAGGTCCAGGTCACCTGTCTGGTGCCTGAGGGCGAGTCGAGGAACTGTCCTGTCTTGCGACCGAGTTCGTCGTAGGTGTAGGCGAGCTTCTGTCCTCGCGCGTCGGTCGTGGTCAGGACCTGGCCCGCGAGGTCATAGGTCGTGGTGGACGTGCCGGAGTCGGGGTCGGTCTGACTGGTCCGACGTCCGAAGAGGTCGTACCCGTACTGCCGGAGGACACCACCGGGTTCCGTGATCCGTTCGACCTGGCCGGCCGCCGTATAGCCGTACGTGGTCGCTTCGTAGGCACCGGTCACGACGTTGCCGGTCACGGCCGGTGTCGTGTTGTGGAGACGGCGCTCGACGGTTGCGGAGCGGACGTCGGTGATCACGGTCTCGGCGACGCCGCCCTGCGGCGGGATGGTGGTCACGCGGTCACCACCGTGGACCGTCCGTGTGGTCCAGGTCGGGGTGGTGCCCCGGTAGGCCGTCGACAGCGTCGGCCTTCCTTGGTCGTCGTAGTCGGTGACCGTGCGGTCGTCGACCGCCGCGTCCGCGACCTCGATCAGCGTGGTGCCGGGGTCACCACCGGTGAAGTATCGGTTGTTGCTCGCGCGGACTCGGCCGTGCGAGTCGTAGAACGTGTCGGAGACGATCCGGCCGTTCTGCGTCTGAGTCTGGGTCTGACGTGGTTGCCCGAGCGCGTCGAGCAACTCGACCTTGGTGACGTAGCCGGTGGACGTGCCGTTGTCGACGAGGGTCTTGGTCGTCACCGCGAGAGGGCCGTTCACCCGGACCACGTAGTCGACGGTGGTGGTCGCGGGATCGACCCCCTTGACCTGGCCGGGCTGCCAGAGCGCGACCAGTCGGCCGAGGGCGTCGTAGTCGGCATCGGAACGCCGGTTCCCGGTGTCGGTCGTGCGGATCACGGCGCCGCGCGGATCTGCCTCGACGGTGTTCTTCTGCCCCTTGGGATTCGTCGTCTCGACCTTGGTCAGCACGCCGCCGAGGGCGGGGGTGAAGGCGATCGTGGTCGGTCGGCCGATCGCGTCCGTGCTCGCCTTGACCCGGCCCGCCGCGTCGTACTCCGTCGTCCCGGTCGTGGCGAAGGTGAGCGAGCCGCCGGAGTTGGCCGTCGCGGCGTCGACCCTGGTGAGGTTGCCGGGACCGGGTATCGCGCCGAGGACGGTCTGGCCGTCGTAGTAGTTCCGGCTGGCCTTGAGGACGAGCGCCGCGGTGGACGGTCCGGACTGGGGACAGACCTCTTGGGAGACAGTGGTTTCGGCGACCCGGTCCCGGATCCACGCAGTGGTGTTGTCCGCGTAGGTGGTGGTCGTGCACAGGTTCGGCACGCCGTCACCGGCGTCGGTGTTGGCGACGACACGGCCTGCGGTGTCGAACCTCGCAGTCGTCGTACTCGTACGCGTGCCACCCGACGCGAGCGCCGTGACGACCCGTGTCTTGGTGCTTCGGACCATGGTGGCGGTCAACGCCACAAGATCGGAGCGGTTGCGGGTTCCGGTTGTCGCGACCGTACCGAACGTCGTGATGGTCGACGACGCGCGCGCCCCACCGACACCGTCGAGCACCTCGACCTCGTGAACCTGCCCTGCGAGCGCGTTGGAGTCTGTCGCCGTTTCTCCGGCCGAGTTCGACATCGACGCAGCACGCGATTGACCGTTCGGCAACCGGTCGCCGTCCATGCCTCGGTAGTAGGTGGTGCGCGTCGCGGTCTGCCGGTCGGCGACCCCGTAATAGGAGTTCCCGGTGTCACCGGTGCGTACCTCGACCTGCGAGTAGCCCCGGAACTGGCCGTAGGTGCGGTGTTCCGGGCGCACCACTTCGTTGTCGTCGTAGTGCCACGCAGGCGAGCCGAGGTAGACGTAGGTGGTCCGTTGCGTGGGCGAGATGGGCTGACGGACTGCCTTCTGGTCCTGGACGTCCACCCTTTCGACGAGGTACTTGTGGAAGTAGTCCAGGGTCGGCTCGGTGTTGGACGGCAACGTCCAGTAGACCGGGTAGCAACGCCGCGTGTTGTTGGCGTGGTCAGCCGGCACGACGGACGCCGTACAGTCCTCGGAGCTGTAGGTAACGTTGATCATCGCGCCCGTGTCGGTCGTGATGTTCGTGACCCGCCAGTGTGGCAGTCCGCCCGCACTGTTGTAGTCCTTCACCCGATTCGACAGCACCTGGCCGGTGAAGGTCACAGGGGGGAGGGTGATCTCGGTGTTGTTCTTCCCATAGCCGGTGCGGGTGATCGACTGGAGCCAGAGCTCCTTGTTCGCGATCTCCTTGAACTCGTGTCCGAACTGGTAGCGGTCCACGTTCACCGGACCGGTGCCCGGGTTGTACCGCGTGGTGATCGTCGTCAACCGCTTGGTGGACCAGAACGACGGCGAATGGACGTTGCAGACCGTACCGGCCTTGCACTCCTGGTCCTGCGGTGCGTCCGGCCAGCGGGAGCGGTTGTCGGTGGTGAACTTCGCCGGATCGCAGTCGAATCCGGCGTCAGGCAGGCAGCGTTCAGCGGTGTCGAAGGCGATCTGGTTGGGCACCACGGATCCGTAGATGGAGCCGCCGGTGTTGCGCAGGCCGTAGTCGATCCGCTTGAGCGTCCCACCCCTGGTGTAGGAGACCCCACCGGTCTGGCGGTTCGCACCGTAGTGGTTCGTCTCAGGCGCGTAGTAGTACGCGGTCGCATTCCCGTGGAGGTCTTCGACGAAGTCGAGGTTCCACCGCCACGCCTGCGCGCACGACGACGCTGCGAACCCGCTCGGGTTGAAGCACGGGTCCCCCTGCCGGGGGCCGTACACGGGAACGGTCCACGCGGCGTTGGTCTGTTCCTGATTGGTGTAGCCGGGACCGCGATTGCGACCGAAGTAGTAGCTCACCCCGGCCTGGGTGGTCACCTTCCAGTGCTCGCCACCGTTGACCCCGTTCACGGCGTTCGGGAGCAGTTCTACACGCGAGCCGCTGTCGGCTCCGGCGCGCCACGAGCCTGTCGCATCGTCGCGTACGAGCGACGTGGTGCGGCCGTCAAGGCTCAAGGTCACGACCTGGCCGGCCCAGCACAGATCACCTGTCTGTTGCACGACAGGAAGGCTCTTGTCCGAGGCGCAGGTCCGGTAGGTTCGCTCGATGAAGCCGGGCGTGTAATCCCACCCCTGACCGATCCATGAGGTCTGCCCGTTGGTGGCTGCCGTGCGACCATCCACTGTGGCCGAGTCGTAGGACAGCGCGACCGAGGGAACGACCGTGCCCCCGACGGCGGGCTTGGGGATGTTCAGCGGGTAGGTCCAGGCGAACGAGCCCGCGCTCCCGGTCACCGACCACGTTCCGGACGGCGCGAGGGAGCTGGCCTGGAAGCTGCCGTTCGGGCCGGCGGCATCCGCCGTCGCCGCGAGCAGCACGGACCTCGACGGGGGGCCGCCCACGAGCTTTTTCGCGGCGGGCTGGTCGGGTGCGACCGGCGAGACGAGCGCCGTGAGGGTCGTCCGGGCCTGGTCGTTGGTCGACGGCAGAGGGGTGCGGACCTGGCAGTCCGGCATCTCGGGCGTTGTCAGTGCACACAGGGGCACCTGCTCCCACCGCAATCGCGAGCCGAAGTCACCACCACTGGCGTTGCGGAAACCCGAGTAGTCGATGCCCACCGACACGTCGTCGGGTGCGTCCTCGGCCGGAGTCACCGAAACGACCACACCGGTCACACCGGCCCGCTCCGCCGCCTCACGGTCGATCACCTCGACCTCGTACCTGCCCGCGCCACCTCGCGTGTCGATCGTCACCGGGAGGTCACCTACTCGCTGCGGAGTCGCGCCCGCACCGAGAGTGGCCTTGCCTGAACGGGGCCATGCCGCGTCACTCACCTCCGCCGGAGGCACTGCGGCCGGGTGGACGTCCTCGGCGAGCGGGACTTCCTCGTAGGGGATCGACTCTTCGTTCCGAAGCACGGCCAAGCCGCCCGGTGAGACGATGTCGGAAGTCAGCCCGAACGCCATCGAGGCCGCCATCACCGCGACCAAAACGACCGATGCCACCCGTCCGATCTTCCCGGCGCGGGCAGTATTCACAGTGGATGTGCGTACGAAGAACCGGTCGCGCATGACTCAAGCCCCCCTGAGAACAGGACCATGATCGGCCCTGGGCGAGCGGAACAGTAAGTCATGAACCGCCGGGACGGAAGAGTTTTCACCTTCTTCTCCGGCGCCCGATCCGCCTCACGTCCGCGTTACACGACCAGGTGTGATCCTCCCCACGCGTTCCCCTCTTTCCGCAGGTAGGCACGGCTAGTTACGGTCCGCTCCGGCCTGATTCGGCCATTCGCGGAACCGTCCGGGGGGACCTGTGCGTCCAATATCTTCTTTGTTTGCTGCGCGCAGGCGTCCTGTCGCGCTGGTCGTGCTGACCGCCGCCCTACTCGCGCAGACCGCCGTGGGCCTGGCTCCGACTGCCGGCGCGACGCCCGAACAACCACCCTCGCAGGCGCCCGCCGACGCGACGCCTGCGGAGGAGACGGCACTCACCGAAGCCGTACGCACCGGACAGCCCGTGGCGGTGGAGGACAAGCTCACCGAGACGAGCACCGTGCTGGCCAACCCGGACGGGACGTTCACTCTCCGCTCGCACGCGAAACCGGTGCGCACCGAGAAGAACGGCACCTGGCACGACATCGACACCACCCTGACACGCGCGGCGGACGGCACTCTCGCCCCCACCTCGGCACCGATCGACGTCTCGTTCTCCGACGGCGGCACCAAGCCTCTGGTGACCCTGCGCGAAGGCGACAAGACGTTCACGCTGAGCTGGCCCGCACCGCTCCCGGCACCGACGGTCGACGGGTCGAGCGCCGTCTACGCCGAGATCCTCCCCGGGGTAGACCTGAACCTGACCGCGAGCAGCACCGGCTACTCCGAGGTCCTGGTCGTCAAGGACGAGCGTGCCGCCGTGAACCCGGCGCTGGCGTCGTTCAAGCTTCAGGCCGCCGCGACGGGCCTCGACCTGACCACGGACACGAACGTGCTCAGCGCGACCGACAACACCGGCCGCGTCGTGTTCCAGGGCTCGACACCGATCATGTGGGACTCCACCAAAGACCCCAAGCGTGGCCCCACCCCGACAGCCACCGACCCGGGCAGCGGCAAGGTGTCCTCTTTGGACATCGCCGCGAGCACGGTGGACAGCGGACTGGCGACCACGACGGAACTCACCGTCAAACCGGACGTCGAAGCGCTGCTCGGCGAGGACGTCGAATATCCGGTGTACATCGACCCCGCGATGTCCCGCTCCCATGACGGTTGGGCAGAGGTGACCAGCAGCGGCTGGTACTACTGGAACGCCAACATGGACGCCCAGGTCGGTTACTGCGGGGGCTGGGACGGTTGCGGCGGCTTCTGGACCGCCCGTTCCTACTTCCGCTTCCCCACCGGCGAACTCCAGCAGCGCAACGGCGTCAAGGCCACCATCTTCGGCGCGACCTTGTACGCCCTGCAGAAGCACGGCACCTCGTGCACTTCCCACCCGGTCACGGTTTACCAGACCAACTCCTTCGACCAGAACCTCCGCTGGCCGGGAGCAGGCGGCTTCGAGGTGAACCGGCAGTCGTCCGGCGCGGGCGACCAGTGCGGCGGTGCGGGCTGGCTCGGCTTCAACGTCCACTCCAGCCTGAACAACGTCGTCGACTGGAATTCACCTTCACTGCCGCTCGGCCTGATCTCGCCGGACGAAGGCAACCGGGACCTGTGGAAGAAGTTCGCCAACGACCCGCACCTGGACGTGACGTTCGCCTTCCGGCCCAACCCCGCCGACCCGCCGACCATCGGCAACGCGGTCACCTGCGGCGGCAGGACTGTGGTCCCCGACACCAACCCGACGCTTTACGCGACAGCCACCGACAACAACAACCCGCCGCTCAACCTGGAACTCTACTACGAGGTCTGGACGAGCAACGGCGCCACCATGCAAGCGGACTCACGTAGCGCGCCCCCTGTCATCGCCTCCGGCTCACAAGGCCGATGGGCCACCACCACCAGCCTGCCCAACGGGGACTACTACGCCCGGGTGGCGGTGAAGAACCAGTTCCCGGGCGACCCTGCCCGCAACCTCTGGGGTGAGCGGTGGTCCTGGTTCCTGTGGTTCACCGCCCGCTCCGCACCCATCACCGCCAAGCCCACCATCTCCAGCACGGACTACCCGGCCAACTCATGGGGACGTCCACAGAACCTGCCCGGCGCATTCACCCTGGACGCCAAGGGCGCGAGCAACATCGCCGGCTTCACCTACACGTTCGACGGTGCCGGCACCGAACGGGTTCCCAACACAAACGACTGCGACTACAACCAGGTGTTCGGCACCAACGGCGGTTGGGTCGCGAACAACGGCGGTAAGGCCACCGTCACCATGCCGGCGACGATCAGTCCGGGCTACCACTCTCTGCACGTGCGCAGCTTCGACGACGCCCACAAGCTTTCACCCGAGTCCGACATCTACCGGTTCTACGTCGCACCCACCTACACGCCGATTGCGCCGACCCAGCGCACCGAAGCCGAAGCCCTGACCGGCACAGGGTTGTCCACCGCGATCACCAATGACGCAGCGGCCTCAGGCGGCAAGTACGCGACGGTCACCTCGACCAGCAGTGGCGCGTTCCTCAAGTACCCGTTCACAGTTCCGGTCACCGGTGACTACAACGTCGACGTCGGTTTGGTTGACAGCGCCACGCTGCCGGACTTGGTCGGTTTCACCCTCGATGGCGCTGTCGTCAGCGACGTCCACCAGGGCGGAACCAAGCCGACCACCACCATCGTCGACAAACAGATCGCCGGCCTCCGCCTCACCGCAGGACAGCACGAACTGGGCGTTTCGATCGTTAAGAAGGCCGACTCCACCGCCACCCAGTTCCTCGCCGGCATCGACTACATCGACCTGTCCCCGACCGTGAAACTCGATGCCGAGACGCTGCCCGTCGTCTCCGCCGACCGGCCCGTCATCCACTGGCCCGGCAACACCAGCGTGGACTGGAACAGCGCCGGGATGCGCCGGTTCGACGCCGACAACAGCGGCCAGGCCGTCACCCTCAAGTTCACCACCCCGATCGAAGCGGACTACGCGCTCGGCCTGGGCCTGGTCACCAACAACAATCGCGGGCGCTACACAGTCAAGGTCGACGACATCGTGATCGGCGACACCGACACCAATCCCATCGACGGCTACGGCACCGCCATCACCACCAAGCACACCAACCTCGGCGGAGCCCACCTCAGCGCGGGTGAACACAAGATCACATTCCGGTCGACGGAGCCGAACCCCAGCTCGGTGTCACCACGCTTCCTGCTGGCCATGGACTACCTGACGGTACAACCAGTCAACAATGCCACGGCGACAAGCTTCACCAACGCCATGAACAACAAAGGCATCAGCAACGACGGCGTCACCACGGCCAGCTTCGGCGACCTCGGGTACGGCATTTCCGCGCAGACTCTCGCCGCCGCGGGACTTGCCGCAGGCAACACGGTGATGATCGAAGGCGCGGCCTTCACCATGCCCTCGCCCGACCCCGTCAGCGGCAACGACAACGTCATCGCGGCCGGGCAGACCATCCCCTTCCCCGCCGCCCAACAGGTTAAGGCCAGCGCCGTGGGGTTGCTCGCGCTCAGCACCTGCGGAGCGGTCAAACCCCGCACCGGCACGATCACCTACACCGACGGAACGACCAGCAATCCCCAGTTCCCCGAGATCAACGACTGGGTATGGCCAGTCCCCGCGGACTACACCGGCATCACCCTGCCCTACCGAAACTCCCTGCTGGTCAAGGAAATCCAGTATCAACCGATGATCACGCCCGTATTCCTGCCCGCCGACCCCACCAGGGCCGTCAAATCCATAACCCTGCCCAACTACGGCAGCTCGCTGCTCAGCCGCGCGTGCAACCCGCCGGAACTCCACGTCCTCGCCATCGCACCACGCCCGGTCGCCACCGGCTGGGTCGGAGCCTGGGCAGCCCCGTCAGACGCAGCCGTCGTGCCCCCGGGCGGTCACGGCTTCGGCGACAAGACGCTGCGAACCGTCCTACGCCCCACTGTCAACGGCGGTCAGGCACGAGTGAAGCTGTCCAATGCCTTCAACACCGCATCGGTCACCATCGACGCGGCCACAATGGCCGCCCAGACCGGCACCGGCTCGGCAACCACCGCAGCCACAGCCCTCACCTTCGGCGGGAAAGCCTCGGTAACCCTGCCCGCCGGCGGCGAGGTCCACAGCGACCCGGTCGCCTTCCCCACCGGTGGCAACGGCAATCTCGTCGTCAGCCTCCACCTACCCACCGCGACCGCGCTCGCTCCCACCCACGGCAACGCGACCGCACCGACGTTCCTGGCCAACGGCAATACCGTCACCAACACCAACGGCACGCCGTTCACCACCACCCTCACCGGCAGCTACTTCGTCACCGGCGTCGAAGTGTCCACACCGGACACCAGCCACGGCACCGTCGTCGTCCTCGGAGACCACCTCACCGCCACAGCACCCCCCGGCGGCGCCCAACGCAACACCTGGGTCGACGAACTCCCCGCCAAACTCGCCGCGGCCGGCGGCACCATCCCCGGCGGCCTGGTCAACGCCAGCCGCGCCGGCGTCCCCGACACCGCCCGCTGGCGCATGACCGACGGCACCGGCACCACCGCCCGTGACTTCGCCGGCACCAACAACGCCACCGCCCAAGGTGGCGTCACCTGGAGCACCGACAACGGGGGCTCGGCCGTCCTCAACGGCACCAGCAGCCACTTCACCGCCACCAAACCCATCGACACCAGCAAGAGCTTCACCGTCACCGCGTGGACCAAACTCCAGTCCGACACCTCCTGGCAGACGCTCCTCAGCCAGGACGGCACCACCTACAACCCCTTCTACCTCCAGTACTCCCCGGACCATCGACGCTGGTCGCTGGTCGTCATCCCCTTCGACGCACAGCCCGACCGCGGCAGCCGCATCCTGTCCAAAACCGAACCGGTCCTCAACACCTGGACCCACCTGGCGGCGACCTACAGCGCCGAGACGAGGACAGTCCGGCTCTACGTCAACGGCGAACTCCAGGATAGCCTCTCCGGAATTTCCTTGTTCGCGGCTAACGGCCCCTTCACCATCGGACGCGCCAAATACCTCGGCACCCCCACCGACTACTACAGCGGCTCAGTCGCGGACGTCCGAGTCCACCAACGCGTCCTCTCCCTGGGCGACATCCGGCTCACCTACGGTCAGAAGACCTCCAAGCCGAGCATCGACACCGGTTCCCTTGCCGCGGCAAACGCGGCAAGGGACCTGGACCGCACCACCCTCGGCTCCCCCAACGTCCGCACCGTCCTCGTCGCAATGGGCGCGGCGGACCTCCTGAGCGGCGCGTCGGCTCCAGACATCCAGGCGCAGCTGGCGAAGTTCATCAGCTCGGCGAGCGTGGGCGGAGTCAAGCGGTACAACAGGACGGACGGCAACCCCATCCACGTCATCATGACGACCATCCCCCCGCTCGGGCTGGACGCCAACGATCCCCGAGAAGCACAACGCCGAGCGCTCAACGACAAACTGCTGACGTCATACCTCGACTTCGGCGCGGACTACGTCGTCGACTTCGACGCCGCCGTGCGAGACACGGTCAACCCGCAGCGACTCTCACCGCAATTCCTCACCAACGGCAGTGCCAACGCGGCATACCACAGTCAGATCGCACAAGCCCTGGCAGACGCGATCAACGACTTCCCGCCCCGAGCAGAGCTCTGAGCTTTTCCTTTCAGGGACTACCTGTCGTTCGGCACCCTGGTTGATCGTGGGCGCGGCCCTTGGTTGATGATCCTCTCTGCGAGAGAAGGATCATCAACCAAGGGCCGCGTGATCAGTGCAGGACCTCAACCCGACGCGGGTGCCGGGCGGTTGTCCGGGCTCCGCAGCGAGTTCCACCGTGTCCGACCCGTCGGGCGGACGAGTTGTTCAAGCTGGCCGATACCGTGCTGTACGCGGACGGGCCGGTGCGGACGTTGGTCGGGTTGTCGCCGGTGCCGGCCGCACCCGGCGGGCGCTGGCCCGCGACCAGGCCACCCGCTCACCGGAGCACCCACCGCTGCACATCGTGCCTGCCGATCCGGCGGCACCGGCGCACGACCAGCGCGAGGACGACCAGTACGAGAACGACGGCCCGGACGTGGTGATCCCGTTCGGGGTCTACGACGCCCACGCCGAAGCGGAGCGCATGTAGTGAGCCACCCGGCCGAGTACGCCCACGAACCGCTGACCACCCGCGAGGGCTGGCAGCGCTTCGTCCACCACAACCCGGCGCCGCCCGAGCACACCGCGCAGGAGTCGACCGACCTCTACGAATCCGAGCGGGAGCTGCACCAGGCCGCCCGACTGGACTACCATTCCGAGCTGGTCGTGGTGAACACCCCCATGGTCGGCCAGGTCGTCAACGCCGGCTACGAGCTGATGCTGGTCAACCGCCGCCAAATCGCCGGAGCCCGACGGGACATGATCGTCTACGGCCCGGCCGGCACCGGCAAGACCACCGCGGTCACCCGGCTCGGCCGCGCCCACGAACTGCGCGTGCGCCACCGCCACCCGCGCGGCGGGCCGGAGATCCCGGTCGTCTACCTCACCGTCCCGCCCGCCGCCACACCCAGGATGCTGGCGGTGGAGTTCGCCCGCTTCCTCGCACTGCCGCTGGGCGGGCGCCACAACCTGCCCGACGTGGCGCACGCCGTGTGCGGCGTGCTGGCCGACGCGGGCACCCAACTGGTCATCATCGATGAGATCCACAACCTCAACCTCGGCACCCGCTCCGGGGCGGAGGTCTCCGACCAGCTCAAGTACTTCGCCGAACGCATCCCCGCCACCTTCGTCTACGCCGGGATCGACGTCGAACGCATCGGCCTGTTCTCCGGCGTCCGTAGCCGCCAGATCGCCGGCCGGTTCACCCCGATCCCCACCACCGCCTTCGCCTACGGCACCCGCACCCGCACCCGCACCCAATGCCAACAATGGAAGGCACTGGTCGCCACCCTGGAACAGGCCCTGCGGCTGCGCGCGCACCGCCCCGGCGCCCTGCAACGCCTGGACCACTACCTCCACCGGCGCACCGGCGGCATGATCGGCAGCCTGTCCCACCTCATCCGCGCCGCCGCCATGCGCGCCATCCGCGACAGGGGGCACGTGGGGCCGGTCATGCGTCCCCTGTCGCATTGGCCGTGCGGTCAGTCCCGCTCGACGTGCTCCAGCGCGGCCAGCATCTCCGGCGAGCTGCACCAGTCCTCGACCCGGCCGCGGAACTCCGCGAACCGCAGCCACCGGCGGTACAGCTCCTCCGAGTGCGGAGTGGGCCGTGTCGCGGCCCGCCCGGAGCCCGACGGCGAGACGCCGCTGTACTGCGTGGCCCACCCCTCGGCCCACTCCTCGAACGACAACGCACCGATCCGCGCGTCGCCCACGGCATCGGCCGAGACGTCCTCGGTGTCGAGGTCGTCCTAACAGCAGGTCAGAGCACATGGCCGAATTTTGGCACCCCACAAGGAGGAGCCACCCGATGTCGTCGCCCGGCAGCCGACTGCTCCTCCCGAGCAGGCTTCCAGCCCACCGATGTGGAGTTCGTGGTGCCTCGACGCCCGGCGACACGTCAGCGCCAGTGCATCCCAGCCCTGGCGCGTGGCCAGGAGTACGCCCACGGCCGGACGTACTGTCGACGCGGTAGTGGACCGCGTTATCCGGTCCTGTGGTAGCGATCGCCTGGAGATCCGTGTTGACGAAACCGGGGTTCGCGCGTCTAACAGGTGTCGGGTGTAGTGGCTGATCACGGGGACGCGATGAACTTGGTGCCGAGTCGGCGGGGAGCTGGTCGGGACGCTGGGGCGCAACGGATGGAGGACGTCCGTGACCTTTTCGACCAGTACTACCTGTCTCTGGTCATGATCGCGGCGAGTGTCGTCGGTGACCCGGAGACCGCGGAGGACGTGGTGCAGGACGTCTTCGCCGCTCTGCCCAGGCGGGTTGCGGGCCTGGACAACCCGAGGAGCTACCTGACCACGGCGGTGTTCAACCGGGCGCGGTCGGTGTTGCGGCGGCGCAGGGTCGCGGACCGGTTCAGACCGTCCGGCACCATTGCCGCCGCAGGTGCCGACGAAGCTGGCTTACGCCGTGCCGAGCGGGATGCCGTGCTGGCCGCCATCCGACGTCTGCCGGACCGGCAACGCCAAGTCGTCGTGCTCCGCTACCTCGAGGAACTGTCGCCCGGTGAAGTGGCCGAAATCCTGGGCATCACAAAGGAAGCGGTCTCGTCGTCATTGAACCGGGCATTGGCCACGCTGCGCAAGACGCTCGGGAGATGACGATGGACGAAGTGGAGAACCGGGTGCGGTCGGCGCTCCGGGAGAACGCGGCGACGATCACGTCGGACTCGTTGCGCTACCGTGAGCCGGTGGGAGCGCGTCGTGGCAGCCGTCGCCGGGCGGTGGCCGTCGCCGCTTCCTTCCTCCTGGCTGCCTGCGTGGTCGCGGCGGCGGTCGTGTTCGGCGGAGGGGCGCAGCCCCACGGCGTGCAGTCGGCCGAGCGCGCGGACGACCTCCCGTACGCCGGATACCGCTGGCAACTGGAGTCGGTGGCGAAAAGCGGGGAGGAACACGAGGTGCCAGCAGAGGCCGGTGCCACGATCTCCTTTTTTCGGGATGGGAGCATCGTGCTGGGTGACGGGATCAACACCATGTTCGGCAAATACGACGGCCGGCCGGAGTCGATCACCCTGCACGACATCGGCAGCACCTTTGCGATCTACGCCGGTGACGACCCGATGCAACGCGCAGTCGTCGATTCGTTCCGAAGCGTGGTGGGGCAGGGTGCGGCGGACATCCGGATGACCGGATCCCGGTTGTCCATCACCACCACCGTGTTCGGGATGACATTTGCCCGAGGCGACGAATTGGCCGATCACCCGGCTTCCCCGCCGTCGCGGTGACGGGTCGGAGCGGCATGCGCCCACCGACCCGCCACCGCTCAGGATCGCTGTCCGGCCGGGACCGCTATCCGACGCGCAGGGATGCGTTGGGTCCGAGTTCGTTCACGATGGAGTGGGTGGACGTGAACAGGACATCCGTCGAACACTCGGTTCCCCATATCCGGACCGAGCCGCAGTTCGTCGTTGTCGACGACAACGTGCCTTGGATCAGGCCTGCGGCACCGACCCCGTCACTGCCGTAAGGCACCAGCACCGGGCCGCCGCTGTCGCCCTGGCCCGCCGCGATCGCCCCGGAGGTCCGCTGCTGGCCGCGAATCGACCAGAAGACGCTGAAGCCGTCGTTGACGCTGACCCACATGTTGTCGACCTGGATGGCGCAGTGGACGCCGGTGTTGGCGCCGCTGGTGCAGACCCAGTCGTTGAGGGACAGGTCGGCGAACCCTTTGACGCTCTTCCGGTAGCCGTTCGGGTCGTCCCAGCCTCCGTCGAACATCCAGTAGAAGCCGGCTCCGGTGAGGATCCGGGTTCCGGTCTGGTCGAGCGTGGCCTGGGTGGAGCCGTAGACGTTGCCCGGGACGGACCAGGCCGTGAACGGCTCGCTCGCGCAGTGCCTGGCGGTCATGGTCCTGGAGACACCGTTGAGCCACACCGCGAAGCCGCTGGTGCACCCCCGACCGTTCGCCCCACGAATCATTCCGCCGGCGTTGAACGGCGAGGAGTCGTCCGACCGGATGGTGAACAGGGTCGTGTCCGGGGCCTCGACCACGTCGACGACGGCCGGAGAGATCTTCCGGGCGGTGTCGAGCGTCTCCGGTCGCCGCGCCTCGGCGGCTTGTCCGCCCGTGTAGTGCCCTCGGACGACCAAACCGTCGGTCGTGAGGTTGGTGCCAGTCACGGACGTGAGGACGAAGCCGTTCCAAGCAGCACCCCGCACGCTCGCCCACAGCGCTTCGACACCGTCGTTCAGTTGTCGGCGCGTGTGGTTGACCGGTTTGATCGTCACCGCGATCCCTCGCCGCGCACCCTCCTCCAAGACGGCCGCCTGGGCAGGGGACTGCCCCGCCCACAACAAGGTGGTCGCCATGACATCGGCGTAGTTGGCCGATTCCACGAAACCGGCGTCGAAGATCCCGGGCTGTTCGATGAGCCAGGATTTGAACTGCATGAGCTTAAGCTGATTTTCGAGCAACCCCGGATCGACCGACGAAACCCAGCGGTCGACGGGACCTCCTGATGAATCGGGTGCCGCGACACTTGCACCCGCACCCGGTGACGCCGAGTATCCGACTAAAACCCCGATGGCCGCCACTATGGACAGTGACAACGCTCTCCAACGCATTGATGACCCCCTGGCTCACCCCGGGCTTGCCCCGAGGGTGGTGTCGACTCTGGCACCGAAAGGTCGGAGCGTCGACGAATTTATGATTATTGGGCCGTTTGTGTCAACGCGCTGGGCACGGCAGGGGAATGGCCGTGGGGTCAAGTGGTCATAGCTCGGTCATCGCCACGTATGGGTTTTGGTCAGGTCGATGTAGATCCCGAGGGGTGCGCGCGAGTCGAGGTGTCAGCCGGGGAGTCCGTCCAATTGTGCTGTGACTTTGCCGAGGTTGGACTGGGTGCGGACCGACAGGTCGATGCCTTGGGGAAGCGCTGGCGGAGCAGCGGTCGTCATAGGCACCGACCGACGTCAAACGGACGGGCGTCGGGGGCAGGTGCACCGACGACGTCGCGGACATCGTCGGCAACGTCGGCCGCACCCAAGCCCCCGGATGACGCGACCGGGCCGGCAAGGTGTGGAAGAAGGCGCTGAAGCTGTACCACGAGCAGAGCCCTGACACCGACGCCGCACTGCCCGGCGACGACTCGGCGTCCACGCGCCGAATCCGGACACCCGCGAGAACCGGCCGTTGCCCGGTCCCCCGTACCGGCGCGCCGGGCACTCCGCCAGATCGACCGGCATCCCGCGTGCGACAGAGGACCGGATCGGCCTCGGCCTCCCCGATGATTCGGCGCAGCCGGTCAAGTACGGGTGGTCGGCCGGGGGCCTGGTTGGGGAGGGCAGCGGCGGCGCAGCAGTCGCTGTCGTGCGCCTTGTGCGGACATGCCCAAAGCGGCGCCGATCTCGTCCCAGGTCCGCTTCGGGGCACCCGGCTCGCGCTGGCTTTGACGGGCCTCGGCGAGCAGTTCGTCCAGGTGCCTCTCAATGGTTTCCTGGATTCTTCTCGCCGCCCACAACCGCGCCAGCGTGCGATCCCCGAAGTGGGCGTGCATGTGTTCGGCCAGTTGGCCCACAACCACATGGACACTCTTGTCTAGCGATTCGTCTTCCCCCATGCGTTGACCATAGCGACCCCTACTGGAAATGAACAACTGTTGTTCATTTCACCCATTACGCTCGGAAACTGCCGGGTAGGCGACAACGACGACCAGACGCAGGAGATCACCTCTTTGCGCTGTATCCGGCGTTGGAGACGACGTGTCGTGACCGGGTTCGGGTCGACAGTGGGCCATGCGGGCGGATTTGGGGGCGCCGTATCTCCGACCCGTACGGGAACTCGATAAAGTCTTCCAACGAGGGGGCCTCGACGAAACAAACTCCGGTCGACACCATTGTCGCCCGGGAATGAATCGCGCTTTTCGGGGGTCCCCTGTTCCCGCGGGATACAGGAGGAATGTTGCACAGGTTTTTGGTTGCGGCGGCGGTCGCCGCAGCGATGGTGACGGTGGCACCATTCGCGTCGGCGGAGAACGCGACGGATCCGGCCACGGCGGCACAGACGGAGCAGGTCGTCTACGCCACGCCGGTCCGGGGAGGGCCCATCGAAGGCGCTCCCACGCTGGAGTTCACCGAGTCCCCCGGGCAAACCGCCGGCGGCGACATGACGGCCATGGCGTCGACCCTGCCGTTCAACTTCACATTCGACTTCTCCAGAGGGCTCAGTTCGCGCTTCTTCTGGCCGTCCGGCGCAGGAAATGCCTGTGTGAGCCTGCGCGTCACGAGCGGCGCCAGCCCTGACCCGAACTGGCGGTCCGGGACGGTCCAGGTGACGATGTGGGACGCCGACGGAATCGACACCCAGGTGGGATCGCCGATCAGCTACTCGATGAACGGCGACTACCACGGCTACTGCTGGACGGCGCTCTACACCAACCACGAGCACTACTTCGAACTCCGCCAGTCCGGGGTCTACTCGATCCAGGGCGACGGTTGGGCCTCGGCCACCTGAGCACGACCGCAGCCGCGCCGGGAGTGACGTTGTAGCCGAGAACGGCGGGGTGGGCGGACACGCTCTGTGTCCACCCACCCCGCCTGTGTGACGGCGACCTGTCAGTGAGGGGAAACCGACATGGCCACCGCCGGGACCTCCGCCGGGTCGACGGCCCGATCCACTCGCCAGCCGGCGCCGGTTCTGGCCAGTCGGCCCACAGAGACCACGACGTCGGGACTGGTGACGCTCCGGAACTCCAGTCGGTTGCCCTCCGCGATTTCACCCGGGCCGGTCGGGGTGAACAGCATTGTGTTCTGCGATCCAACAGTCAGCGTCCCGGGTATGCGGGACACGGCCGTGCTCACCGTGCCGTGCGCCATCCATCCGGCGGGGCCGGTGTCGATGCGACCAGTGGCATCGGCGACCACTCCCAGCAGCGCCTCCGGCGTCACCACCAGGTCCCCGACCGCGGGTGTCCGCGAGGTCGACCGGATGTTCATCGTGTCGCCCTCGCCGTGCACCGTCACGGGCACCGCGAGGGGACCCTTCGCCCCGGTGACCGGCCACACAGGCCGCCGCGACCGGTCATCGGACTGTCTCGTGGTGATCACGCTGTTCCACGCACCGACCCCGGAAGGCAGGACTCGCCAGAACACCTCGCCGGAGGACCCGGATTCGCTGTAGTCGTCGTCGACTACGGAACTCGTGATCGTCACACCCGGCATCCCTGGCGCAGACAACGCGAACCCGAGGCTGCCCCACGTCCTCGTTCCCGACGGGTCCGACGGGTCCGGACCGACGGCGACGAACCCCACCGCGCTCTGCGCGACATCGGCAGGGCCGACTGCACGCAACAGCAACCGCCCGCCGTCCGGTTCGCCGTCGGTGGCCGGACTGGTCACGAACGCCACTACCGTGCGCCCCTCGGAGGTCCGCCCCGACAGGACCACAACCACCAGGTTCACCAGCATCGACGGCGAGCGCTGCGCGTAGAGCGGACGTACCTGTCCCACCGGGGCATCCGGCCCCCCTGCGGCGCGCCACACCTCCTCGGCGCGCGACAACAGCGCACCGTCACCGGCCAACTCGCCGCGCAGCGGCCACTGGTCGACCGGCGCGGCGACCTCGACCTGCGACGGCTGCCACGCGAATCGGTTGCCGGCCACCACGACGCCGGCCACCACGACGGCCACCACCACGACGACACCCCACATTCGGACTCGCTGCGCGCGTTGCCGCGCCCGCCGCGTCACCACCCGATCGAGCACGTCGTCGACCTGACCGGGCCGCAGCACCGGCTCCACCGCGGCGGCACCCCTGCGCAACCGCACCACCGTCTCGTCCTGCCCTCCCACCATCACGCCCGTCCCCTCCTCGTCGTCTCGTCCGTCACCGGAGCGACCGCCCACAACTGGCGGATCCGCGACAACCCCCGACTGGTCAGCGACTTCACGGTGCCCACAGAACACCCCAGTTCCCTAGCCGCCTCCGCCTCGGACAGATCCAGCAGGAACCGCACCACCACCGCGGCCCGCTGCCTCGACGGCAGCCGCCGCAACACCGACAACAGCAGATCGCGCTCGACGGTCGCCTCCGCGAAGTCGGCCACCACACCCGTGGGCACCTCGCCGGTGTCGGCGTCGACCACGTCGCGGCGTCGCCGCGCCGCACGCAGGAACTCGTGCAGCACCGCCTTGCGCGCATACGCCATCGCGTGCTCGGGCCGGATCCGACGCCATCGACGCAGACACCGGGTCAACGCCTCCTGCACCACCTCCTCGGCGTCGGCCTGCCGGCCGGTCAACATCACCCCATAACGCAACAGCTGCTCGTACCGCTCACGCACGAACTGCTCGAAATCGCGCTCGTCACGGCGCACCCAGCCCGCCCCTCCATCACCCGCCACTACCTCCCAGACCCCGCTCCCCGTCGAAACGTTGCCGCGACTTGCCGCTGTACCTCGGCGATCTCGCCCGGGGCCAACTGCCAGGACTTCTGCAACGCCTGGTACCTGGCGAGTTGATCGGCGTTCCACCGGTGGAGCAACTCCGACGGGAAGTGCTCGGGCGTCGCGTCGACCTCCCACACGTGTTCCTCGCACAGCGGTTGCGTGCGTCCCGGTTCGCGCCCTCGCTCATCTCCTCGCTCCAGCGCGGACCGTTCTCGCGACGTGCGTGGATGTGCGCGATCCGGCTGTTCAGGATGAACTCGCCGGTATCGGCGTTCACCCGGTACAGCGGCTTGCGGCAGAACGCTTCGCCGCAACGGAACGCGGTCCCGTACAACTGCTTGATCACGGCGTCCGCCGGATACCGGTGTTCCCTGGTCTTGGGGTCGAACCGTGTCCCCGCCCTGTGCCGTCACCAGACCCACCCCCCACCATCACGACCCACGCCGGGCGGCGATTACCCCGACAGACGCAGGTGGCGACGGCCTAGTAGGACTTTGTTAGGTGCCGGTGACCTGCGGTGTCGGTTGGCTGGTTGTGGTCTGGACGGGTTGATGGCAGGTGTGGCAGATGCCGGTCCAGGCTGCGGGTAATCGTTGGAGTTGGCGCAGGGCGGCGGTAGAGGGTCAGGCCTGCGCAGGGGCTTTTGGGGTGCGGCGCAGCTTCGTGCAGACGGCCTGGGCGACCGAGGCCAGCGTGACGTGGCGGTGCCAGCCGATCCAGGAGCGGCCCTCGAAGTGGTCCAGGCCGAGGCCGTCCTTGAGTTCGCGGTGGTCGTGCTCGATGCGCCACCGCATCTTGGCCAGTTTCACCAGGTCCCGCAGGCGGATGTCGGCGGGCAGGGTGGACAGCCAGTAGTCGGTGGGTTCGGCCGCGTCGGTGGGCCATTCGGCGAACAGCCAGCACTCCGGAAGACTTCCGTCCGGGTCTTTGGGGATGTGCCGGTTGGCGGGTCGGATCCGCAGCGCCAGGAACCGCGATCGCATCCGGCCTGTGGGGTTGCCCGCGCTCTTGTAGGAGCCGTGACACCAGACCACGAACCGGCCCGCCGACCGGCCCACGTCCATGACCAGGGTTTTGAGATCGGTTGGCGGGTCGGGGTAGCGCGGCACCGACCGACGACCTACCCCGTTGTAGACGGGCGTCACCGGGGATGCCCCGGCCGGGTGCGCGGTGGCGATCGGGTTGACCGCCAGCACGTAGGCCAGACCCCGGTCGGTCAGCCCCTGCCGGAACCCGGCGGCGTCACCGTAGCCGGCGTCCGCGACGATCGACCGCCGGGGCAGCCCCCAGTCGTCGACGATCTCGTCGAGCATGTCCAACGCCAGCCGCCACTTCTCGCGGTGTCACTGGTCCTCGGGGATCGCGCACCGGTGTCGTCCCAGGACTCGGGCAGGAACAACCTCCAGTCGATCGCCGCCGACGCCCAGTCCGTCGCGGCGTGCACGCTGACCCCGACCTGGCAGTTCACGCGCTTGCCCAACGCCCCGCAGTACATCCGCGCCACCCCGGGCGACGAATACCCGTCCTTGGGGAACCCCGTGTCGTCCACCACCCACGCGCCCAGGTCGACGAAGTCGCGCGCCCACACCGCCAATCGACGCCGCACCTCGGTGTAATCCCAGGTCGCGGTGGTGACGAACTGTTGGAGCTGCTGATGGTCGACGCCCAGGCGCTCGGCCATGGGCTGCATCGACTTCCGCTTGCCGTCCGACAACAAGCCACGCAGATACAGCTCGCCCTTGCCCCGCTGGTCACGCCGCGCGAACCCACCGAACATATCCGCGGCGAACTCCTCGATCACCGGCCGAACCAGCGCCATCTCCTCCGGAGTCACCACCACAGAAGATCACACCGCCAGCCTGCCCGATCATCCAACCTAACAAAGCCTGTGCCGCTCGAAAAGTCATCGCCGCTGGTAGAGCGAGAGTGCGGTCGTCCTTGGGAGCATGGCCGGGTGATCGTGTCCCTGCTGTACAGGACGACCCGGAGGTTGCTGTCCGTCCCGGCGGTGCTGCTACGCCGCCGAGCGGCGAAGGACGCCGAACTGCTCGTGCTGCGCCACGAGAACGCCGTACTCCGTCGGCAACTCGCGACTCCAGTCCGCTATGAGCCCGCGGACCGGCTCTGGTTCACCGCCCTGTCCGGCTTGGTGGATCGTCGACGTTGGTCGGAGATCTTTCCGGTCACCCCGGGAACCCTGCTCGCCTGGCACCGCAAACTCATGGCCCGCAAGTGGGACTACTCCGCCCGTCGACACACCGGACGCCCACCAACCCGAGCGGCGACAAAGAACGCTCGTGCTGCGGCTCGCCAGGGAGAACCCGCGGTGGGGTCATCGGCGGATTCAGGGTGAGTTGGCCCGACTCGGCCACCGCGTCGCCTACTCGACGGTCTGGCGGATCCTGCACGACGCGGGCATCGACCCGGCACCACGCCGCAGCGGCCCGACTTGGCGGGAGTTCCTTACCGCCCAGGCCCAGGGCATCATCGCGGCGGATTTCCTCCACCTCGACACCGTGCTCGGCACTCGTCTGTACGCGCTCGTGTTCCTCGAACACGGCACCCGTCGCCTGCACATCACCGGCGTCACCGCCCACCCGACCCAGGAATGGACGACCCAGCAGGCCAGGAACCTCGCCACCGACCTCGGACACCGGACGGAGTCGTTCCGATTCCTGCTACGCGACCGCGACGGCAAGTACAGCCAGACGTTCGACGCCGTCTTCCAGGCCGACGACCTGCGCGTGATCAAGAGCGCGCCGCAGGCGCCCCACATGAACGCCCACTGCGAACGGGTCATCGGCACCATCAGACGCGAACTCCTCGACCATATCCTCGTCACCGGCGAAGCCCACGCACGACAAGTCCTCAAGACCTACGAAAACCACTACAACAGACACAGACCTCACCAAGCCCGCGACCAACTATCACCCGAGCTCCAGCAACACCCCACCGCAGCACGCAACCTCGGCACCCACAGACCGCTCCGTACCCGCATCCTCGGCGGACTCATCAACGAGTACAGACAAGCTGCCTGACCAGCAGCGATGACTTTTCGAGCGGCACAGGCCTACCTGCGCGACCGGCTGATGACCTGCGGCGCGCTGCCCACGGTGGACAAGTAGCTGCTACATGCCCAGACCTGGCTCCACCACCGGCTCCTGGCCCTGGAGGGAAGCGCGCACCAGCCGCTGCTGGGCCAGTTTCGGCCTGTGGCACCAGATCCCGCAGTTGCGCGTCCGCGTCCAGAACAGGCCGCTGACCAAGTCGACCCGCGGGTTCGCCGTGAGCAGTTCACCTAGGCCGAACGGTGCCTGGCCTGGCTCGACCAGCGCAACCTGAGACTCGCCGACTGCGCCCAGGCGACCTGGACGCCTGGCACGCGAGCACCACAAGCGCACCTCCGCAAGTTCCTGACCTGGGCGATCAACTCACGCCACATGCCCAGACTGGCCTTGCTGACCCCGCAGGTCCGCGCTCGACAGCCACTTACCCAGGCACGGCGCCTGGCGCTGTTGCGCCGCCCTGCTCACCGACGACCTGCTCCCCGCACAGGCCCGCGTCGCCGCCTGCCGAATGCTGCTTTGCCCCAGTCCGCCAGCCGCCTCATCCGCCTGACCACCGAGGACGTCCTACGCGACGGCAAGGACGTCCTCATCCGCCTCGGCGACCCGCCGGTGCTCGTTCCCGAACTCATCGGCCATCTCCTGTTGAACCCTCGCCGACCAGCAAGCCGCTCTCGACCATGCCGAAAGACGCTACTTTGGCGGGTCTTCGATCTCCCCAAAGAGGGCGTTGCTCCAGTCTTCCTGGATGGCAAGGGTCCCGTCTCGCTCGTCCGTCCACGTCTCCGAGTGGATGACTGCGGCATTGGCTTCAGAGAGCGGCATCACTCCGGCGACTCCCAGCACCGCGACACAGGCCGCCAACTCGCAGCCCATGTTGCGCAGCCGAGTCAGGATCGTCTCCAGGTCGTCGCCTTCGCGCGCCCACCGGGCGACCTCGTCGACGTCGACCTCCACTCCGAAAAAGTCCTCGACCCTCATCTGTGTCCTCCGATCCTGTTGCCGCGGATGTCATAGGTGACCGTCTGCACATTTCCAGTATGTGTACGAGTCCCCGTGAAGGTCACGTACTGGACGTTCTGCGAGGCACCGGCCTCGACTACGAACGACTTTATTCCTTCCATGGTGGCGCGCGGCCCTGGCCGTGCCCCGCCTTTCCCGTGCACGGAGATGGTTGTCAGATTCAGGGTACGGACTCCCGCCGAGTCGGTGTTCACCTCGTAGTTCCCGACGATGCGGACGGCGACGCCCCCGACCTCCCTGACGTTGGTGAACGTGCCATCAGGCCAGTACTGGGGAGGATTCAGGTCGTTGGGGTCGACAGCCGGTTCACCCTCGACAGCCGGTTCACCCTCGACAGCCGGTTCACCCTCGACAGCCGGTTCACCCTCGACAGCCGGTTCACCCTCGACAGCCGGTTCACCCTCGACAGCCGGTTCACCCTCGACAGCCGGTTCACCCTCGACAGCCGGTTCACCCTCGACAGCCGGTTCACCCTCGACAGCCGGTTCACCCTCGACAGCCGGTTCACCCTCGACAGCCGGTTCACCCTCGACAGCCGGTTCACCCTCGACAGCCGGTTCACCCTCGACAGCCGGTTCACCCTCGACAGCCGGTTCACCCTCGACAGCCGGTTCACCCTCGACAGCCGGTTCACCCTCGACAGCCGGCAGCGAGCTGCCGGCGTCGCCCGTTTTCGCCCGCCTCTCAACCGGCTCACCGTTCGATACTCTTGAGGTCTCGACCGAAGTTTCTTCCCCAGAGACTGTCTCTGGCCCGAGCTTGACAGTACCTGCGGATTCTCCGGGAGCCCGTACATTGTCACTTGGCGATTCGCGGGGAGCCATCGAAGCCCTCATAGTTCCCACAACCGACCGCACTGACCCTACACTGGCTTCCGCACTCCCCTGCTCTCGTGGTGCCATTGAATTTGAGATCAATCCTACGATTGACCGCACCGACTCCGACCCCGAGTCGGTCTTCGCGTCGCCCGATTCTTGCTGTTCTAATGCTACCTGCGTCACCGGTTGGTCCGGAGCGGGTTTCGCCTGGTCTGCCGCTCCGGGTGCGGAACGAGTTGTCGAATTCGGCGTGCCCGGGACGGCTGCGGCGTGGCCGCCATCGAGTGCAGAGGTCGGACCGGAAGGTACTTCGCTCATGAGTTAGTCGTACCCAGCGTGTCCGGGTAGAGCAGTTCTTTGAATCTCCAATCGAGGTTGAGGAAGTCGGCAGCACGGGCCAGACGGATGATAGGGTCGGGGTCGAGGTCAAGCTCGATAGCAGCTTTCTCATAGTATGTCGGCGTTACCCGACCGCGATAGGTCGTAAGCGAGTCAGATACAATCTCGGGAAGGCAGTCAAGAGCGGCTAGTTGTTGCCGACACGGGACGTGCGGAAGACGGAGACCACGCTGCCGCCATTTTTCGGTGTCAGGGTGTGGATCAGGCGAGTCCACCGCTTCCGTGAGCGCAATCACAACATCGGACCATCGGTAGCGGCCAACTTGCCATTGCACTTCGGCTCCGCCGCCCGGCGATGGTTTGCCCGCAAGCAATTGGGCACACACGACCCTGAGGTAAACCTCAAGGTCTTCGGGTGGATAGCAGGGCACGATTCCCGGATAGCGGGTGCCGACAGCGTCGTGGATGAGCTTCGCCACTGCACAATCCAGGGTTCGTTGGTCGTTTTCGGTCTTCAGTTGGTCGAGCCACTCGCGGTCGGGGTTGGGCTTCGAGAGGCCCATCAGGAGCGCGATCGTCGTTAGTTCGACCCAGAGGATCAGTCGAGCAGTGTCGTCGATGAGGTGTTCGGCCCGGCGGATCTGCGTTCGCGTGCACGGGCTGGACCAGCAGGTGTCGGGACAGGCGGGGCTGCGGGACTTGAGGATTCCGGGCGTACGGTCGACATAGTGACCGAATTCCCGGTTGGCACCCAAGAGTACTTGGGTGAGGACCGGGTGATCCATTCCTCCAGCGAACACGGCGGCTCGCCCGGGAGGGACAGCGACGAGATAGCGGGATTGTTCGTCGGCCAGATTCATAGCGGCACCCACCAATGCGCGATCGTCGGCGGCGGGCAGGCGATGCATGATCTTCAGGGCGGAGTTCTTGACCACGTCGGGAGCTATCTTTGCGGGAATCTGCTCGGCGACGATGATCCCTTCGCCGTAGGCACGGACTTCGGCGAGAAGCGAAGCGAACAGTTCGACCGCGTGCGCCGCAGGGCTGCCTGGTTCCGCTTTCTTGAGCAGACGGTGTGCTTCTTCGATCACGGTGACGTGACGCAGGTGCTCCTTGTCGTCGCCCCCAATATGATTGACCGTGGAGTTCTCCCGGTCCTGCGTGTGCTGTTGGTAACGTTGGCGCAGGTGTTCGTTAATCCGGATGAGGACAGCGCCGATGAGGAAGGCTTGGTCTTGGTCGTTGCCGATATCCTCCAGTTCCAGGACGGTGTTGCGGTTAAGCAGTTGGTCGAGATCGAGGGTGTGGCCGCCGTGGAAGAACCGTCCGGGAGTGCCCAGGGTAAGACTGCCGAGGCGGACGTCGATGAAACCGCGTACGTTGTCGGTGATTTCCCTGCTGTAGCCGATGTTCTCGACCACGTCCAGGGCGATGTCGCGCAGTTCACCGAGAGTCGGATAGCGCGGAACTATGCCTTCCTTCCGTGGTTTTCCGAGGGCAGGGTCCCATCCGAGGTCGCGGTAGGCGCGGTCGAGGGCGTGGCTGAGTACCTGGGGGAAGGGCTCGTGGGCATCGAACGCTGCGAGGAAGAGGGCGCGGACGAGGTCGATGTGGGTTTGCAGTGGGAAGCCGGGTTCGGGTTCCAGAGGGTTGAGGCATGCGGGGATGGCCGCCGGGTCGCCGGGTCGGATCGCGAGCACTGGCGGCGTGAGGTCGCGGAGGCGTCCGGCCATGCCGACGTATTCGGCTTTGGCCGGTTCGATCACCAACCATGGGACCGGTCTTGATGATCGTGCCAGTTGTTCAAGGATGGCTCGGACGGTCTGGGATTTGCCGGAGCCGGTGGCGCCGCAGACGAAGGTGTGGCGGTTGAGGGTGTCGAAGCCGATGCGCAGTGGCCCTGCGGGGAGGTCGTCGTGGTCGAGTACCTGCCCCAAGAGGATGGTCTCGGTGTCTGTGGTGTGTTCCGGGGTGACATCGAAGGTGGAGCGTTCGACGAGCCGGATTCCCGGTATCTCGGTGGCCGGAACGTGCGCAAGGGCGGCCAGGAGGCGTGGGTCGGCCAGGAACGGTACCTGTGTCACGCCGTCCTGTTCGACCGCCGTTTCAGCGGCGTGTGTAAGTCCGTGGACCGGTTTGAGCGGGATGAGTGCGTACGGAGTCCCGCGGAAGTCCTGGCCTGCCACGAGCAGGCCGGCCACGGCGGCGGCAGATGCTTCGTCCACTCCTCCGGCCAGCAGTCGCATCCGCCACAGTCCGGTCGAGTTTCCGGCGCTGACTTCCCGGTAGCGTCGTGCGAGCCGTTCGGCACTGGCCAGGTCCTCGGGGTTCGAGGCGTAGTCGCGGGCGGTGCTTTCCCTGTCCGCGAGCCAGGCGGCTTCTCGGTGCATGTCCTCACGTGACACGGGTTCGGCGAGCAGCAGCCAGGCGAAGGGGCCGTGCCAGGCGGAGAGCAGGCTCTGTTCGAGCCCTGCCAACGGTTCCGCTCCGCTGTGTGCCTGGTCGGGGTGCAGGGCGGACACGAGGGCGTCCACGACACCTGCGACGGGTACCCACCAGGACATCGATTCCAGGTGCTCGAGCACAGTGCTCGAGGTGATCGGGCGTCCTCGTGTGCCGGGAGGAAACATCAGTGCCGTGGGATAGTCGCGGCTGGCTGTGGTGGTGGACACCGCGATGGTCACCCGAGCTCCGGCCGCCGGCCGGTACCAGGCGAGTACGAGTGGTTCGCCGTTGGCCAACCGCTGGTGGTACGCAGCGACGACCGCAGGGTATCGGGCGTGCGCTCGATCAAGCCGCGCCGCATGTGCCCCGGGGGAGGTGCCGGAGTTCGTCGGCTTGTACACCTCCTCGATCCGACACAGCGATCCTCCGGCTTTGAGCCACGCCAATGGGTTCCGCCCTGTCCCCGAACCGGAGGAGGTCCCCTCGGTGTCGCCGATCATCGGCGGTGCCTCCGTCCGAGCCAGCGGGCGATGTCGTCGGCGGGATGTCCGGCCTGTGCCGCCGCCTCGACTTCCCTTGTGCTGTCGTACCGTCCGGCGGGTTCGGCGTCCAGGATCGCGATCTCCGGGTTCAACTCCACCGCACGGACCCTTCGCGGGCTGCCATCGGTGGTCGTCTCCACCAGCAGCATCGTGTAGTCGGGCAGGTTCTTGATCACCTCCGGGTCGACGCGGTGCTCGTACACCCGTTGACGGGTCTCGGAGTCCGACCAGCTCTCGGTGGTCGCGTCCGAGACCGTGGTTCCCCAGCTACGGGTCCGGTTCCAGGACTGGGTGTCCGAGTCGCTCCACCCCTTGGTACGCGACGTGTTCCTGGTCTTGGGCACCTTCGAGTCCGGCGAGTCGCCCTTGTTGTCACCTCGGGTACGCGACTCGTTGGCGCCCTCCGTCTGCGACTCGCCGTGACTGTCGGAATAGCTCACGCTGTTGGCGATCGAGTGGGTGTCCTGACCGCCGAGCGTCGTGCCCATCTGGGACACCGTGAACTTGTGCTCGCGGCCGATGAAGTCCGCGGCCCGTGCGGCCTGCTGCGGGTCGTTCAGGCGCATGAAGGCGACCGCGCCGCGGCCGATCATCCTGGCCGTCGTGTCCTCCAGCTTGCGGAACAACACGACCAGGCGCACTCCACGCCGTTCGCACAGGTCCGACAGGCGGTCCAGGTGCCGGGCGGCCAGGCGGTCCGCGGCGGTGACCAAGAGGGTGGGGATCGTGGTCGGGTTGTCGATCACCTGGCGGGCAGCCCAGCCGACCAGCAGGTCACTGAGGAAGTCGGCTTGGGCGCTGGTCCACTCGCTGGACATCGACAGCACCCGCAGCTGTCCTTCCAGGGGGCCGACGTCGCCGGTGCCCATCTTGGACAAGGGGCCGGCCATCGCCTCGAGGTCTCGGAGGTTGACCGCGACCTGACGCCGGTAGTCGTCCGCGAACGCCCTCCGCAACGCCGTGCGCTCGTCGAGCGACAACAGCACCCCGTCGGTTCCGCGGTCCCTCGCGTGCATCGCCACCCGCAGGGCCGCCGCGATGCGCCCCATCGACAACCCGCCCGGGGCGAGTTCCTCGACGACGGTGGTCAGGATCCGTTCGTCCACCCCGCGGACACCGAGGTCCGGCTTTCCCTGACCGCCGTGCCGCGCCTCGACCAGCAGTCCGACAACCTGCTCGTGAGTCATCCCGGACAGCAGGTCGACCTCCGCCAGCTCGGTGGGAAGCAGCCGGAAGCCGACCCTGTGGCCTGTCGCCTGCGCTCCGCGCACCAGCTCGCCCACCACGATGTCGCCGGTCAGGTCCAGCACGGTCACCGACCCGCTGGCGGCGAGGATCGACGCGCAGGTCACGGTCAGCAGCGCCTCGGTCCCGTAGGTGTTGTCGCCGACCACGCTCACCCGCGTCACGCCCGGCGACAGTTGCGCCGCGGTCCAGTCCGAGACACCGGCCAACCGCGCCGTCTCGTCGTCCTCGAACCGCGCGCGCCGGGTCTCCCACTCCGCCACCGCCCGCTCGTGACGCTGGTGGGACAACCTCCACGAGCCGCTCACCACGCTCGTGAGCCACCCCACGACGCCGCGCCACACCTTCCACACCGCGCCGGCGACGACGAGGCCGAGTCCCACCGCCCACAGCATCGCCGCCCAGAACGACGTCCCCTCCGCGTCGTGGAACCACGCGTACACCGCCGACACCAGCCACGACACGACCCCGCCCACCAGGGCGACCGCGAACACTCCGCGCGCGATCAGCCGTGCGTCCCCGCTCCGCCGGCGGGCGTCGAACTCGACCCGCTCCAACTGTCGGTCCAGCGGGTTGCCCTGTCCGGAAACCGGTGGCCTGACCCCGCCGAGAAGCCTGCACGCCACCGGCAACACCACGGCCGGAACCATGCTGCCCGGCGGCCGTACCGCCTCCCCGCCCCAGGCCGGCCGTCCTTCCCCGAACGCCTGCCTGTGCACGGTGCGGTCGCTGAATCTCCAGCCCACCCGCTCAGGTCCACGAAACAGCACCGGCCACGCAACCGATCCCATGTCGTCCGACGACACCTGTCGCACCTCGCTCCCGAGACCACGAACGGACCACAACGAACACCACGCTCGACAACGCCACCCCCTGGGCAGGTAGGTCCTCAACGGCGCACGAGCCCACCCAAGCCACCTGACACCCACTGCCCGCCGTCAACGACCACGACGACCCAAACCCGCGTAGCGACCAGCAAGCCCCTGGCACCTACCGTTCAGGGGCCACAATCATCACCACGGGTTTTCTCCGGCCGCACCGCGGATTCGCCCGCCGCCGAGGCGAAACGAGGAGCAGTCGCCGACTCCGACCGCCCACCACCCGGCCAGTCGGGTCGTTCCTCGCAGGCGCCCGTGCGTCCACATCCCGCTCAACCGTCGAGGTGACACTGCGACGGAAACGACGAGTACCGACATCATCGGGCACAACTCCTGCCAACGGCGACACACCAGCCACAGCGGAACCCTCCCCACAAGTCCGAACGAATCGAGAGTAGCGCCGCACACCGACAATCCATCGAGGCGAAACCGTCGGTGATCATGCTCTTCGGAGAACGTCACCCATTCGGCCCCCAATAGCCCCACCGACAGTGGCAACAGAGAAGACACCTCGCGCGGCGTCGTATCGCCACGACCGCATCCACGCTGGTCGATACCCGATTGACACGATCTTCGCGACGCCAACTCGCAAACAGGAACTCGCGCCGACATGACCGCATTATTCGTACATGAATACACCCCGACAGGCGATTGCCAACGCCCCACCCATGTCCCGCAGCAGCGGTCCGCCCGCAGGGCCACCGTAGGAAGGGACCGTGCCCGCGAGCAGACATCGGCGTCGCCGCTCCACGTGAGCGCGGCCCAACGCCCCTCTCGCGCACCGGATGGGCACTCGAGCACAGCGGCCGACCAGTCGCATTGTCCAGAACTGCCGCACCGGACCTGCCCCAATCCGTCTCCGGGGCAACGGCGACGAAACACACGTCGACCCGTGAGTAGTCCGACCGGTTCTGTGAGGTGGAGAAGGTCGGGGCCACGTCCAGGACGAGGCGCAACCGTCTCGGTGGCGCAGCAGGGTTCCACTGCGCCACCCAGACCGCCTATGCCTGCCGGCCGCCCCGGTCCGTGGTGCCTGTACGCGGCGGTGTGTCCTCGGCTCCGGGTTCGGCGTCCACCTTCTCCTCGGGAGCGGTGGTACGCCGGTACTGCGGGTGGTCGAGGTCCATCTGCTTCGCGGCGTGCAGGGGGACGGGGAGGCGGGAGCGTCCGTCCCAGAACTGGGCCTGGTGGCAGAGCTTCGCCGTGGAGATGGCGAGGGCTTCGGCAGAGACGTCGCCAGCGCACGCGAGCGGGAAGATCTCGTTGGCCGTCATGGAGTACCAGTTCTGGGGCATCTCCCCCTTGCGTCGTTCCTCCTTCTTCTCCGAGGAGACGGAACGTTTCGCGTCCCACCGGGTGTACTCCGATCCCAGTCGGCCCGCGCCGTCCCCGTCGAAGGCCCTGGGTACGTTGCAGAGGACCCAGAACGGAGTGCCGAAGTCCGTGGCGACCTCGTAGAGCGTTCTCGCGGTCTTCTTCTCCGCAGGTTCGCTGTCCTTGGACTTGGCGACGTGGGTGGTGCCGACCGGCTGGAGGACTTCCTCGTCGTCGAGGTTGACGCGGATAATGGCGCGAGGTCGCTCGTCTGGGATCAGGGTGTTGCCGGGAAGCCAGTAGCGGCTCTTCTTGTCCTCGGGTGAGCCGCCCAGGTGCATGTTCTGAAGGCCGTCCCACATCCGGCGGGAGGCGGCGGCGTCCACGGTGACCACGTACGGGACGTCGTCCAGTTCGTCGGCCAGGTCTGCCAGGGCGCGTTCGACGGTGTCGGCCGCGTCGTCCCAGCGTTGCCGGTAGGTCTTCCGGTCGCCGGTGCCCTCCGGGTAGGCGCTGGTGTGGAACGCGGGTTGTGCAGTGCGGTAGGGCTGCCACTGCGGTCGGGTGGAACTCCAGCCGAGCATGGTCCAGGTGCCGTCGCCCGCCTGTGGTGGTACGAGGGCGGACGCGGTGATGATCACCTTGGGTTGACCGGACTCGCCCTTGCGCTTGTTCTGCTGTCGCACGTAGACGCCGACGTGGGCGATGCGGTCGACCGGGTAGCCGTTCTTCTCGGGCAGCAGTGCGTTGGCGATGCGGTCGTCGATGATGCCCATCGAGCGGTAGAGGTCCAGCAGGGCCATTTCGGCGGGGTGGTCTTTGGCTTTGGGCTTGATGACGCCCTTGTCGTCCCTGCCGAGAAGGTACTGGGTGGGCACGCCGCGTCCGGCGAGGATTCTCTTGGTCTGGGGTTTGGCGTCGAGGTCGTCGAGGCTTGCCCCTCCGTGTTCGTCGGTATCGGCGGCGGTGGGGATCTCGGTCTCGCACCAGGCACCGACGAGCACTGTGTCCCGCGTCGGCAGCGAAGTGTCGGCGGCGGGTGGCACTGCGGCGCGGTCGCCGGAGGGTCCCGGCTTGAGGAAGTCCTCGGCATGGTGGAAGACCGCGGTGATGCGCTTGTCGTGCAGGCTGAACTCCATGCCGTCGTGCGGGTCCAGGTTCCGGGGGTCGAGGTCGAAGGTTTTGCACAGGGTGTCGAGCATCCGCAGGCGGGTGTCGTCCCGGTACCACAGGCAGACGATGCGCAGTGTGGTGAATCCGGCGTTCTCGACGGAGGCGACGAGGGATTCCGGTGTCGGGAAGAGGGTGCCGCGGGCACGGATCGGTCCGAGCGTCTTCGGGTCGGGATGCCGGTTTCGTTCCTCCTTGCGGCGCCGGTACTCGTCGTTGGAGATGTTCTCCGGGTCGGTGGGGCGGCGTGGCATGCTCGCCCGCACCTCGCGGATCTCCAGTGGCTCCGCCGTGTCGGGGAAGACGGCGGCGACGTGACGGTGCAGGAGCCGGAGGTGGTGCATGCCGGTGCCGGTGCCGATGGGGAAGGTGTAGTTCTTGGGCAGGATCGGCCAGACCTGTCCGGGGTGCTCCCGGGGGAAGCGGTTCGGCTGGTTGGTGGCCTTCGCGTCGGCGAGGAGCTTCTGTTCCCGCTTCGACCGGTCGTCGATGGTGCGCAGGATGGAGTAGTCCATCTGCAGACGACCGAGGGCCTGGAGTGCCAGGCGGTTGATGGTGCGAGCACCGCCTCGGCCGTTGAGGCTGACTTCCAGCAGGGGGCGTCCGGGACCGGGCTGTTCGGCCAGGGCCGTTCTCGAGAAGACTAGCGAGGAGGAGATGCGGGTCACCCGCGAGCTCAGCAGCAGCACGGGGTTTTTGATGTTAGGGACGGTCTTCAGCCTCAACGCGGTCCGGGACAGCGCGAACCGGCCGCCTTGCTCGTTCTGCCACGGATGGTCGAACGCGACCATGCCTCCCGTGGAGTCGGACCGCAGGGTGATGGTCCTGTCGTCGGAGATCGACCAGGGTCGGGCGGCCAGTCGCCGGGACAGGTCCCAGACGACCGTGCGGTACAGCCAGCCGGGGGCGGTGGGCTGGCTGCCGTGGGCGGGCTGGAGGTAATCGGCCAGCAGGTAGTGGTGTTCGGTGGTGTCGGCGATCCGTTTGGCCAGTTCCGGTGGCGTGGCGAGGTCAATCGTGCCGACCTCCTGGCCGAGGGCCAGGTGGTGGGTGAGGGTGAAGACGCGGCGCAGCAGCGTGTTGTCGATCGGGTTGAGCGAGGCGAGGAACGGGGTGCGGCGGTCCGGGTCGAAGTGGACGTAGCCGCCGCTGATCATGCTCAGGACGGTGGTGGCGATGGAGTAGGGGGCCTGGGCGTCGTCGTTGTTGAACTTCTTCTTGCATTGCCAGCTGAAGTCGTCCCACAGCTTCCAGGTCACCTCGTCGAGGTGCCGGACGTGGACTACGGCGTCGCCGACCAGTTCGGGGGTGCAGCGGACGGCGAGGGTGTTGAGGTATTTGCCGGGTGCGAGGTCGTGCTCGGTCACAGGTTCTCGTTCTCTCTCGTGCTTTCCGTCAGTTGCCTTGGTGGCCGGATGCGGGGTTTTCGATGCCGGCGTAGGAGAGGAAGGCGTTGAGCGCCTCCCCATACAGGTCGTTCATGCGCTGCCGGACCTCGGGAGGCCACAGGGAGTGGATGCGCCGCAGGACGGTCTCCAGGTCGGAGCTCCAGGTGTCCTCGTGGAAGGCGTAATCCACCATGTGCAGCACGGCGTCGGTGCCGCCGCGGCGGGCACGACCGGCGAGCTGGATCAGGTCGACGATCATGCCTGCGACGACTTCGTCCTGCAGCGACTTGTGCATCGCCGTGAACTGCGGTGCCGTGCGCAGCAGCAGCGCCAGTCGGTCCCAGGCGGCCTGGCCGGCCTCGGCGAGGGCTTGCGACGGGACGGGCGCACCGTCCATCGGCAGGGCGCGCAGGCCGGCGGCGTTGATGCTGCCGTACATCTCTGCGGGGTCGTTGAGCAGTGCGAGGGGCCGCACGCACAGGTACACCGACCGGACCGCCGAGCGGGTTCCGACGACGATGTTGAGTCCGCGTGCGATCAGCGCGAGCGGAACGACGAGGATCTTTCCGTGCTGTGGGAAGTCCTCGAACTGCTCGGCAGTCAACCGCACGGCGACGTTCTGCCTGGGGAGTTCGGGGTCGGTGCTGTGCAGGTCCTCGGCGCGGACGGCCAGGCACAGTCCCCCGTCGTAGTGTCCGGCGCGGCTGATGCCGCGGGCCAGCCACGCGCATTGTTGGTAGGAGTTGGCCACGACCAGGACGCGTCCCCGGTCGTCCTTGCTGGTGCGGTTGATCTCTCGGCGGATGTGGCGGTCGTACAGGTTGCCGCCGAGTTCGATGAGTGCGTCCTTCTTGCGGCTGGGGTGGGTTCCGGAGATCTTGATGGGCTCGCCGAACAGAGGGTGGCCCTCGCCGTAGTCGATGCGGTGCTTGCGGGCGCGGATGGACTTCGCCTGGGCGTCGGTCATCCACCACCGAACCGGGGCGAACAGATGTTCGCGAACTGCCTGGGGGAAGTAGGCGGTGGCCGACAGTCCCATCACCGGCCGCTCGACGCCCGCAAGGACCAGCGAGACGATCCCGCCGAGTTCAGCGGTGAAGGTGTGGGGGTCGCCGGCGATGGTCTGCGCGACGAGCGCGGCGTTCTTCTCCTTGTCGTCGAGTCCTGTGACGCGATACCCGGTGATGGACCGTCCGAGCATGCCCAGCGGCAGGACAGCGGAGACCGCAGTGGGCCGCAGGCCCTCGACGATCCGATGCGCCGACCGCAGGCCCGAGGAGCGGTAGCCGTGGGCTTTGCCCTGCAACTCCGCCAGCGCCTCGTCCAGCTCGATCATGGCGGTCCGGGTGACCAGCAGGTTGATGGCCTGGGCGCGCCTGTGCGGGTCCTTCACGCTGTCTTCGAGCAGACGGTGCAGTTCGATCTTGACCTGGTCGAGGAGGTGCTCGCCGCGGGGGGCGACCAACGCGCCGAGCGCTTCCCGCACGTCGCGCCAGTCCGGCTCGAGCAGGTTCGCGTGTCCGCCGAACGGGCCTGGGCGCTGGTACCTGGCGGGCATGAGGGCGTTGAGCTTGTCGAACAGCTCGGCCGGGACGGACGTCTCGTCGTCGGCTTCCTCGTCCGGCCAGAGCAGCCGCAGCAGGGTGCGGTCGCGTCCGCGGGCCAGGTGCCAGCGGGTGCTGGTCTGGTCCGGGACGCGTGTCTGCGCCCGGTCGTCCTCCGTGACGTGGAGGCTCAGGGCGTTCTGGCAGATGCTCAGGAGGAGGAACTCGGCCATCAGCCGGACGTGGCTGACGCTCGGCAGCAGGTTGTGCTCGTCGTCGATGGGCAGTCGTTTGACGTCGGTGTCGATCTCCTGAGGTGCGGCGGACCAGTGCCGGCGGGAGTGCAGGACGATCTCGCTGGCGCATCTGTCCACGGCCCTGGACTGGAACTGGTCGACCTCGTCGATCAGGACCGCGTGGCAGGTCCGCAACGCGAACTCGGCGGCGGTCATCCCGCGCACGGCACGGCCGTCGAGGTTGACGCCGATGCGCAGGTTGCCCTGCATGAACACGTAGTGGTTCATGATGACGACGTTGGCCGTGGCCGACTCGTACACGGGGGTGTACTTCCCGCAGGTGGGGATCCAGGGGCAGGCCGTCGATCCGACGCCCTGGCGGTGCAGGGACAGGCACGGTTCGCGGCTTGGTGGGTAGTCACCGGTGGCGTCGAGGAAGGTCTCGAGGGCGCACCCGTAGGCCAGCGGGTCCACGTCCCGTTCGGCCCGCTCGCCCCATTCCCCCGGCGCGTCCGGGTCCTCTGTGATCAGGGAGGCGAGCTTGACCGCCCGATCGTGCATCCCGGAGGACGACATCAGGTGCGCGCACCCGGGCTGGTGCCCGATTGCCCCGGTGCGATGCAGGTAGGCCAGGTCCCCGCGGACGTTTCGGGTCAGGGCCAGACACGCCTTGATGTCCGGCAGGACGATCGCCACGCGCAGGTCGTGCGCGGCGAACCAGGCGGCCATGACACGGACCAGCACGCTCTTGCCGGTGCCGGTCGGCGCGTTGAGGATCTCCATGCCTCCGGCGGTCAGCCGCACCAGGTCCGCAGGGGAGACGGTGTCGCTGGTGTTCAGCACGGCGAACAGACCTGTGAGGACACTGTGCAGGTAACGCTTGTCCTCGGGGTAGCGAGAGTCGATCTTCTCGGCGAGATCGAGCAGTTCGGGCGTGGCGATGCTCAGGTCGGTCTGGTGCGGTGCGGTCGAGACGCAGGGCAGGCTGTCGTGGTCGAGCGCCTCGGTGAACCGGGGGTAGGAGGGGATCGTGACGCGCCCGTGTACCTGGCCGACGTCCTTGACGAAGATCTCCCCGGTCTTCCACGTGCCCGGTCCGGCGAACTCTGCGGGTTTGGGACGAGCGCTAGGACGGCAGAACCTCGCGGTCAGGCGGTCGACGTAGCCGAGCGGGTCGCCTCCGAGTCTGGGCAACGCCGCGTCGGCGGTGAACGGGTTGTCGCCCGCGAGTTCGAAGGGGGCCATGACCGACGAGTCATCGGTGTCGTCGGGATTCAGCCGTGTCAGCAGGGAGCGTGCCGCCAACGAGAATTTCGTGACGTCGGCGAGTTCGCCGGGGGCGATGGAGCACACCAGGGCGATCCGTTGCTTTTCGTCGTGGGGCAGGAGCTTCCAGCGTTCCCACGCCCGGTACTTGCCGGACAGCAGGAACGCCGCCTCGGCGAACGGCGCAGCGGCGCGCTGGTCCTCCTTCACGACGTGGGGGAAGTAGTGGGTCGCGAGGGCCAGTGCGGCGTAGACCGCGGTCTGTCCGATCGGCAAGTCGCTCATGCCCAGACCACCCCGGCCTCGTCGCAGACCATCTCGCCGAACTCGGAGGCGGTGGCCACCCGCATGTCGTACCTGGCACAGACTCCCGACAGCAGCGGCACGTGGCGACCGTGGTGGTCGGGCAGCACGAGCCAATCGGCTCCGCCGCGGTCGCCTTCCTGGGCGTGGACGAGGTCGGCCAACGTCCTCGCCGAGGTGTAGTCCTTGACGTCGACCTTGTAGGAGGTCTTCCTGCCTCGTTTCGGACCCGCCTCGACCAGCAGGTCGAAGGCGTCCAGTCCCGGCCACAGACTGACCTTCAAACCCCGCGCCGCCAACTGGTCGTGCAACGCCAGCTCGGGCAGGCCGGGGATGGTCGTGTAGCGCCAGATTCCCCGAGTGAGGGCCCTATGGTCTTCGGTGGGCAGCGCCGCCGGCACGTCGCGGAGGTCCGGGTACAGCACCGCCTCTCGTCCGACAGGCCGTGGTGGCGCGGGCTCGGGCAGCAACTGCGGCGCGCCGGCGTCTGCAGGCAGTCGGAACAGGTAGGAGGCGCCCATCTCGGCGTGGGGGGTGTGCCGGCAGCGTGCCGCTCCGATGGTGGTCCCCGCGTTGTTCCGGACGGTGATCCGCATCGGCCATCGGCAGACCGGACAGGCGAACCACCACCCCAGGTAGGCCGAGTCGTAGGGGATGTCCTGGTAGAAGTCCGCGACCAGCGGCGGCAGCCGCAACTCGGCCAATTCGTGCACCGGGCCAGAGGGGCGGCGGATCAGATCCCTGCGACCGGCCTCGTACACGGCCTGCTCGCCCTGCTTGCGCAACAGCGTGAACACTGTCTCTTGGTCGAGTTCCGACTGGAATTCCCGATCGCTCACGACCGCTGCGGTCTTGTCGAGCTTGTGCAGCACACGCAACAGCATCTGCTGCTCGAGGTCGAGGTCGAGAGCATCCTCGGTCACCCGACCGTCCTGGTCGACGACCCGCGTCCCCGCCAGGTCCAGATGCCTGACACCGTCCGGCAGGAGGACCGCCAGGTCACCTTTGAGCGCGTGCCGGAACTCTCCGAACGACAGCGGACTGCCCGGGCCGCGTGCCGCCAGCATCGTGCCGTGACACTCCATCAGGGTTTCCAGGCGTTTCTCGGGCTTCACAGCCGGTGCGGTCATCGCCTTCGCCGCGCGCAGGGCCGCCCGGGTCACCAGGTATCGGACCCGGACGTCGTCGAGCGTCTGTGCGCTGTCGTCCACGGGACTCGTCACGGTCGAAAAGCGTAGACGACCCCTCCGACATTTCCCGGAACCGCAAACATAGGGATTCTTTGTTTACGATTACCCATCCACGATGTGATCAAGCCCGACCGTGTCCACACGCGGATACAACTCACGGTAGATATGAAGATATTCCGCGATATGACGCCGGCCCAACCGTGTCAAGTGCCAGCGGTACTCAGCGACGTGCGTCGCGCCGGGCGCCATGAGCGGCACAGAGTCCACCAGACCACGACTCGGAGTCCCTCCTGCCTTGCCGCGGTAGCCCACCCCGACGAAGAACAACGAGCGGCCTGCCAACCGGTCGTCCTCCAAGCCCGAGGGCCCGGCGGCCCCCACCCGTGCCACGACGCCCCACAGCCACTCCGACAGCAGGTGTGCCGCAGGGCCCGGATCGCGTGGTTCGCCCAGGCCCGCCCGTGCGGCGGCCCTGCCACGGCGCGTGATCTCGACCAGCACTCGTCCGACCGTGCCGACACCGGGGTGCTCGACCGAGTCCTCCGTGATCACCACCAGACCCCGGCGCTCCAACGCGTGCACCGTCTGCCCCGCACCCGGATCATGCACGCCCCGTCGACGCAACCTTTCCTGCAACCTGGTGTATCCCACCACCGACGGTGCGGCCTGCAGGGTCAACGACAACGCCCGCCACAGCGCCGCCTTCTGCGACGGCAGTCGCTGGACCCGCCGCATCCACATCTCGGTCTCCCGCATGCGGTCCTCCCGCATGATCTCGCCCAGGTAGACCTGTTGACGCTCGTTCAACGACGCCCAGGTCGCCAACGCCCTTGCGGAGACCTCCGGCTTCCGCCGCGTCTCCAGAACCGGGGCCTGCTCACCCTGACGGGTACGCATCCAGGCGTCCACGACCATCCGAACCGGAACCCCGTACGCCTTGGCCATCGGGGCGACAAGCCCACCGGTCACCTCGGGCTCCAGCCAGTGTCGCCCCCGGACCGGCCGCCCAGCCTCCAAGGCCGACACCTTGGACGCAGACACGCGCAACTCCCGACCCGCCGGCGACGCCCGCAGCAACTCCGCGACCCGCTCCAACGTCAGCCCTGCCCGATACCTGAGATCGACCAGCGTCTCCTGCCCCCGAACGGCACCGGTGAGCACATCCACACCGCAGTCCAACGCCGACGCCAACCGCGCGAGGCGGGGCGGCGTCGGCGTATGCCTGCCCTTCTCGTAGAAGAAGACCATCCTGGGCGATACCCCGGCACGTCCAGCCAACTCCTCGCGGGTCAGCCCCATCTCGACACGCCGAGCCACAAGCCGCGACGGGTCGATCCCACGCAAGGGAAGAGGCATGCCCCGAATACAAGTCGCATGAAGACTTCATCGCAACAGCGACACCGAAGTCAGTGATCCACCTGACCCCACGTCGCGATCCCCCACCAGGAAACGCGGCTGCGACGACTGGACGGACGATGGCGACGATGATCTCCCGGCGACGATCCTCAGCTGTCCATCTGCCCCAACGGGCCAACTCGACCGGTACGAAAGCCCGTGTAACCCTCTATCGCATGCAGACCCCCCGAACGGGTGAACGGCGAGCGGACGAACTGGCATTGCCGAGCGCCACCCGCAGCCGGGTTAGTGCCCCGGGACCGCCGTCGTCTGTTGTGACGTGGGCTGGATTGACAGGGTTGGTACCTTCGTGGTGGCCAGTGCGAAGGCCATGCCGTCGTGGAACTCCCGGACTGTGGTTCCCACTAGGGCGGTTGAAGGGCTACAGCTCCCGCAGCTCGAAACAATGACATGAGTGGCATCTGCTGATCTCGATTGCCGCTGGCCGGGTAGCGGAACGGGAGACGACTGTGCCCTCCGGCGGCCTTCTGGCCCTGCCTGCGATCGCGATGCGCCCCTTGGTGGTGGCGATCGCCCATCTGCCCATACTGATCGTGGTGTTGTGTGCCATCCCGATATGGGTGGCGGCCGTTCTGCACCCGGCGACGCACAGCGAGTTGGCGTTGCGGTTGTTGCGAGAGCTGCGCACATGGAGCCGGGAGGCCATCGGTGCGGTGTATGGGGGCCAGCACCGATGACGCAGATGGAGAAGCACCCGCCGGAGGTCGTGCGTCGCCGGACGCAGTTCACCGGAGAGAAGCACCAGACGGCTTCGCGGGTGATGCCACAGCCCGGCGACGGGCCGCCATGGATCTCCGACGCGCGGAGCCTGGCTCAACAGTTCGTGGAGTCAGCGGTCCTGTCGCGCTTGTTGCTCGGGGTTCGGTCTTTCTGGCCTGGTGGCATCAGGCCGAGGTTTCCGCTGTTCGTAGAGTCGGTCAGTCCGGAGGCCCGCAGTCTGCGGCTGATCGTGCCCCGCGGCGATGCGAGGTCTTTCGCCATGGCCTTGGCCCTCCGACAATCCGGTGCTCGGCTACCTGCCGACGGGGTCGACGTCCGCTCACTGGGCGGTATCCGCGTGCAGGTGAGCAGCACGAATTCGGCGACGGAAGTGGTCCGGCTCACCTGCCAGTGGAGGACCATGTTCGAGGCCATACAGGGCAACGCTTTCCACGCCGCGCAGCCCCCCAACGTTCTCCGCCTCCGTGCCGGCTCCCGAGCCCAACTGACTACAGGAGACCGTGCGCTCTTCAGCGGCCTGCTTCGACGAGCCGCGCTGTTCGGTGATCCAGGCGCACTGGACTGGTTGTTCGGATGGCACGCATGGGTGCTGCTCGGGCGCGTGGGGGCACTGCCGCCACTGCCCACGGGCCTGGCCTACGACCTTGCCGACAAGAGTTTCGGCCTGAGGCCAGAGCATCTCCGTACCTTGGGAATCCGCAGCGCGCCAGTCTCGCCTTTCTCCACGGACGGCCGAGCCGCCGACGACACACGGCCGACGACAACAGGAGCTTCCGAGCGTTTCTCGGATGAAGTCCCCGAGGCGGCGAGAACACTTCCTACACCTGGCGCGAAAGAAGAACCAGGGCTGGGCGGTCAACCGGTATCGAACTCGTCCCATTACCGCCACCTCGCCGTCACTGCCCTGCGCTTGGTTCCCGGGAATCCGAGCCGGCACGACTACTACCTGTTGAGGTTTCCCGAGCGTTGGAGGGAAGCGTTGGAGGTGCTCGCGGGCATCGGCGGGCACCGCGGCGGAAGACGCAGACGCCTTCCCATCGCCGTACTGAACGAAGCGATCACCGCGGTGCTCGCCGACTGCGTGGTCATCCGGCCTTGGGGCGGCGATGACGACGGTTGGCTCCTGGCCTACCGTCCGGTATCCACGGAGTTGATCTTCCGTTTGGTGGCCGGATGGGTCCAGGCGCTGGACGCTCCTCCTGAAGTGATCCGGTCGATACTGGCGCGGTTCGAACCGTCCGACCTGGAGTGGGAGACCGTTCACGTCGATCTCGACCAGCCTTTCGCGCGGCTCGGGCGGTTGATCTCGATGGACGTGGCGGCCAGACTGTCACGGCCCGATGCTCGGACTCCGTTCGGGCGTTTGCGTTTCGTCCGCTGCCCGAGTATCCGCGGTGCGCAGATCATGTCTTGGCCACCAGAACAGACCGACTCGATGGCGTTCTCGATCACGATCGAGATATCGGTGCAGACCCTTCCGTTTCACGATGGTCCCATCGTTCATCTCGCCTTCGGGGTGCGCCGGTGGATGCCGATGCGCGGGAAGCTCACCCCCGAGGAACGACACTCCGTCTACGTGGCTGCGCGTGATCCCAGCCTGGCAGGACCGGATCAACTACAGCATTTCGGCACCGCCAACCTCGTCCTCGGTCGCGCGCGGCAGCCGGGCTTCACGAGCCGCAGACTCCAGTGGTCAGAGCCGATGGCACAGGTACTCGACAAAGCCGGATTGCTCCACCATCTGCCCGATCCGGAGGACCTCGTCACGGACCCCTACAAGTGGTTGCAGCAACAGGATGCCGCAGCGATTCCCTACCGTGCAGGCATGCTCGGCCGGGTGAGGGTCAGCGGTGGCCTGCCCACGATCGATCGGGCTCCGTTGATGGAGTGGGTGGTGGAGGAACTCACCCCGCACCTGCGGCCGATCGAGCCGCTGCCCCGCGTCGCGGGCCAGGTGTACCGGGGCCTGACCCGCGTCACCGACAGCACCCTCCAGTCGACCGCACTGGCCGACGTGGTCGGCGCGCAGTTGAGCATCGAACTGCTCACCGAGACCGAGCCAGCGGCCCAGCACGCCATCGATCGCCTTGAGCACCTACTCGGCATCGAACTCCCCCGTAACCACGACCTGTCCGAAAACGCGATTATCGTGAACCTGGGACCGGTGACAGTCAGCGTGCGACGCACTGCCATCCTCGACGTCACCGACCTCGCCGACGGTCGTTCTGGGCCGGAAGCTGCGGCCAGGGAGTACGCGGACCGCATCACCCGCTCGCTCGACCGCGCCGCACACCCGACGATCACCCTCGTTGAAACGGCGCTGGCAGGTGGATACGGGCACCGCACTGCCGAGGCGAAAGCGGTTCTTCGCCAGGCGTTGGCGAGGACAGGTCGTCTCAGCAGTTTTGTCGCCTCGGTGCGAGCACAGGACCATCCCGGTGCCCTGGGTAAACCGGCATCGCCGGACGCGGGCAGGTTCGCCCGTGCCGTCGACGATCTGTTCGGACAGCTCGGTGTGCGGCCGACCGAACTGCCGGAACCGAATCGCAACACGCTCCCCCGACGCCCGGCGCTCTTGGCGTTCTGGATGATCGGCCAGGGCCGCCGCGGCCGAAACGCGAGGCAGCAACTCCCCATCGCCATCCTCATCGATCTCACCGGCCGGCAGATACGCGTCCGCACGCCGGAAACCACATGGCAACCCCTGCACACCGCACTGCTCACCATCTCCGAGCGGCACGACCTCACCGACCTGCGTCCGGCTTCCGACACAGGGAAGTTCATCAAGGAGGTCGTCGGAGACACCGTCGCAGAGAACACCGACACGCTGCTGCTCAGCTACGCGCAGAACCTCCGTGCCGAGTGGCCCTTCCTCATGAACAGCAGACTGGACGTCGACACGATCGACTTCGGTGACGGACCGCAGCCAATCACCACGCTGCCCGGCCTTCGACACGTACGTGTGCGCACATCCGAACACGGCGAAACACCGGACTGCTACGGCATCAACGGCGACAACATCGGACAACCCAAAGCACTGTGGCGATTCCCGGAACCACGCTTGTTCGCCAGCACCACAGGCAAGCCCCCGACGGCCACGGACTCGACGCTGTTCAACTCGAAACTCGACGCAGGAGCGCGTCACGGCAAGTCGACACGACTCGACCCGCGGGCACAGGTGTGGAACGAGCGGCTCCTCGAAGTCGTGGTCGCCGGACTCCAAGACGGCGATCGACCCGATCACTGGGCCGTCCTCGTCCACAACCTCCGGGACGCAGCCCCCTACATCCACTGGTCCACCAGGCTGCCGTGGCCGCTGCACCTCGCCCAACTTATCGAGGACTGCTTCCCGTGATGGGCTTCCGCCGTCTGGGCGATATTGCACGCGTGCACTCTGGCGGTCAATCACTGGCCGCAGTGGCCGCTCGGCTGGCCGGGGCGGTTGGCCGCTGGCCGGGGGTGGTGTCGCGCCACTGGGCCGCTGAGCCGTCCGATAGTGACGCTAGCCGATCAGAAGTGGGATCCCCCGCGATGCCAGGTGTTTGTAGAGCTGGTCGAGGCGTTCCGGTTTGGCCCCGATGGCGATCAGACGTTGTGCCCGGGTGACCGCCACGTACCAGTTGCGGAGAAGCTCGTCGGTGGCCGGGCTGCCGGTGATCCAGCGTGTTTCCAAGTCTTCGTCGGGTATGAGCAGGAGGACGGCCTGGTGTTCGTCGCCCTTGACCTGGTGGATGTTGTCGACCCGGTAGGACACGGCTGCGGAGGATTGTGCGGTGAGTCGTTCAGGCCTACCGCGTAGTTGGCCGACTGTCCCTCTGGGATTCGCGTCCGGTGGCCGTGGCCACGCTTTGAGGTTCGCGTTGACCTCTTTGGGCCACTCGGTGTGTGGTTCGGGCAGGCTGTGGAGGAAGGCGTAGGCGTGCCGGACGATGTCGCCGTACTCCACCCCGGCTGCTTCGCACCGTGCTTCGAGGCTTCCTTGTCCTGGCTGGTTCGGGTACCAGTAGCGCAACAGCAGCCGAGCGCTGATGTGGCACGCGTCGTCGAGTAGGTCGGGGTCGGCTGTTGCCGATTTCACCACGCGCCAGGCGTGGGAGAGCATGGTCGCAGGGTTGCCTTTCGGGCGCCTGGCTTTGGCTGGCAGGTGCGTGCGGCGTTGTGCGGTGATCAGGCAGTCCGCCCCGTCGATCGCGTGGGCCTGTGCGTGCTCCAGGAACACGTCGATCAGCGGACGACGGCTGGGGGCGTGGCGTGCCACGCCGCCTTTAGGGAAGCTCGTGGGCAGCAGGATCACCGGTGGTTCCGGGGTCGGAGGACGGACCGCGAGGTCGGGTGGCCTGTTGCCGGTTCGCAGGGTGGCGGCGAGCTGGCAGACCACGGTGGAGCTGCGCCAATTGCCGGTGAGTTCGATGGTGTTGCCGAGGTCGGTTTCGAGCTTGTCGAGCCGTGCGGGGTCGGCGTCACGCCACCCGTAGATCATCTGATCCGGGTCCGCGACGACCACCAGCGGAATACCGATGTGGTGTAGTCGATCGAGGATCTCCAGGTCTGTCACGGAGCAGTCCTGGGCCTCGTCGACCACGATCTCCGCGAACCGTGAACGCAGGGGCCCTGTGACACTCCGGCCGGCGGCCAGGTACTCCAACGCAAGCAGGCGGCTCTCGTGGCCCGTCGCGTAGCCGGCCTTCTCCTGAATTTCACGCTGGTCGAAGGCCGCTTTCGTCCAGCGTGCCCACGAGTAGTTGCTGGCCTTGACCAGGCGATCATGCTCGTTCGACAGCAGATCCCGCCGGATCGTCTCCCGCCCGGTCCGAGGTTCGCGCTGGAACGTGAAGCCGCTCAATGGCACCTGGCGGTCGAGCCGGACCTCGGCCTCCACGCGGTCCCAGGTGTCGATCAGCCGCAACGTCCGGTTCACGGGCAGGTACGGGACGACCAGGACATCCCAGATGAAGGCGTCCAGTGTTCCGATGTAGTGCGGGAAGGCGACCGCTTCGGGTCTGCCCTCGCGGTGGCAGCGTCTTCGCATCTGCGTCGCTGCGGCTCTGGTGAAGGAGAGGAGGGCGCGTCCCTGGCGCAGTGCGACGGCAGGACCACGGAGATGCCGGGAGACGATGACATGGGTCTTGCCCGCGCCCGGACAAGCGCGCACGAACAACGGGGCCTTTGCCGTGATTGCCTCGTGCTGTGCCTTCTCGGCCGACTGCTCGGCAGCGGAGGTCATCGGTGTGCGGCCCCGGTGGACGGCGGTGGCACATCGGCGATGTAGCGGATCGCCCTGACGATGTTGTCGGGCACGATGAAGCCGCAGCCGGGGACCAGGTGGTCGGCGAGGGCGTGGGCGAACTCGGCCTTGGAGATCGGCGTGCCGCTGGCCGCGGGTTCCTTCTTCTTCGACACGAACAGAAGCCGGAACAGTCCGGGCCGGTCGGTTACGGGCGCGTCGACGACTCGCTGCCAGCGATCCGCCGACCGTGGTGCGCATTCCAGGAACGCCGCGCGCAGCACCTGCTCGTTCTCCGGGCACATCAGTGTCGGTTCGAAGGTGTGCGGGGCCAGGAACAGGTCGACGATCTCGGCGCCGGCGCCGAGCTGATCGGCCAATGCCCGTGCCTTCGCGGCCCGTGACGGCTCGGCTCCATCCGCCGGGGTGTCGGTATCGGTGATCACCGCGATCCGCCGACCGATGCGGACGCCGTCGACCGAGGTCAGCAGCACCTTCAGATAGGGCTCGAAGTCCACCCCGTCGACCAGGATCAACGTCGAGCCGTGAAACCGGTCCAGCGCCTCCTGCGCCTCCTCCTGCACCACGGGGTCGGCATCCGAAGCCGCCGCGAGAACAAGATCGGCCATCGCGGGCAGCAACAACGCCTCGGACAGCCCTTCCACCAGGACTGTCCGCGTCCCGTAGAGCATCGCGCTCTTGGTGACGTCCAGATACCGGTCCAACTGCTTGATCTGCTTGCGCCCCAGCCCCAGCCCCACGACCGGCACAGCCCGGGCTTGCCACCCGCTGGCTCCCGGGCGCTCGCCTCTGGTCATCACCACCAGGTCTTCCACACTCACCGCCGCGGACAACACCGGCGAGTGCGTGGTCATCACCACCTGGATGTGACCAGCCGGTTCCGCCGGACTGGCCACCGGCCGCTGCCGCGACTTGGCCGCACGACGCTTGAGATACCGCAACAACAAGGTCTGCAACTGCGGATGCAGATGCGCCTCCGGCTCCTCGATCAGCAACAAAGTGAGGTCGGCCTCGCGCGCGGTCTCCAACTCCGCCAGCACCGTGGCGATGTACAGGGCGTTCGCATAACCCAGACCCGACGTGTCGATGGAGGCGGTCAACGGCAACTCCGCATCACCCAGCAGCATCCGCAACGCCCTGGAGATCGCGGCCAGGTTCGCATCGGTCACCGTCAGACCGGTGCGCTGACGGTGCGCACCCGAGGTGATGGCACCGAGCGGGAGGCTGACGGCCGTGCCGACCGCCTGCACCGTCTCGTCGTCGGCCAACGCCGTCAGATGGCCACTGACACGCTCGACGAACTTGTCCACCTGCTCACGGCCTCCGAGCAACGCCTCCAGCATCACCCGGATTCGAGTACCACCGGCGACACCGAGGTCACGGACCGCGTCACGCAGCGCCGGCAGGTGCACATGACGGACCGCTGTCCGCGGAGCCGGCTCACCCACCGATTCACGGCCTTCGCCGACCTGCCACGTCGTGGTACCCCGACGGCGCCCCACAGGCGGACGGGTGTAGACCACAGACCACCGGGCCGACCGTTCGCCGTCGTCCGTGGCACCCGGAAGGAACGCCTCCCGGTATGTCCCCGCCTGATCAGGGCCTATCTCCGCCAGAACCGCCTGAATCTCCACCTGGTCGTCCGGCCCGCAAGCATCGAACACGTCATCTTCGGTGACCGCCGACCCCCTACGACCGTCCAGCGAGTCGGTGACCTGGCGCAGGCTGTCGATCACAGCCGTCTTGCCCGCGTTGTTCTCACCGACCAGAACGGTCACCTCAGGACGCAGTCGCACCTGGACCTCCCGGCAGGACCGGAAGTTCTTGATCACAATTTCCGAGACGAACACGCAGCCCCCACGAGTCAGGACATCCATGATCGCAGCGCCGTTGATCACCAAAAACGCCGCCACCTACGTTCACCCGATCGAGTGAACGGAGGTGGCGGTCTCCATGGGGGTCGGACCGTTGCCCGACGATGTCCTTCATCCCCATGATCAGGCCCTGGCATGGCCTGGAGTGAAAGCCGACTCCAGACCGGCGAGCGGACCGCCGGTAGAACCCGGGGGTCTCACCCGGCGCTAGGTTGGGCCTGTGAAGCCAAGTTGGTTCTTCGTGCCGGAAGAGGATCCCGCCTGGGACATGAACGGTGGTCCCTGGGGGAACTCCCGGTTCAGGGATATCCTTCACCTGGGCAGGGTGGAGCTTGTCCGGCTCCAAGAGCAGGACGAACCCGACGACGTCGACGCGGCGTTCGATCTGAGCCGCCTTGCACACGACGAACTACGCTCCTACGGCACCGACGGCGCACAGAGCCTCGACGGTGACGAGATCGCTGCGGTCCTGAGGACATTGCGCGCGGTCCTGCGAAGGCTCGGCGTTGCGTTCAATCCCCCGTTCAGGGACTTCGCGGGCTTCCAAGGATTCTGGCGTGCGAAGGGGATGGGCGGAAGCGGAGGGTGGGCGGCCCGGCGTGAGTACCTCAGCGGCCTGTTCGACCCGGTCTTCGCCCACCTCGACCGCATCGAGGACGAACGAACCAGACCGCCAGGGCCCCAGGGAGAGGACGGCCGGCCACGCAACCTGATCTTCGCGTCCACGGGGCCGAAACCCGAGATCGTGCTGCGTGACGCGATCGACAACCTCGTCGAGATCACCAGGAACGCCGACCACTGCCTGGTCTACGACCTGCCCTTGGAGCCGTCGGGACTGACCTGGGGCCAACTGTGCGACTGGTGGCGTCGACGACAGCACTTGGACGAAGCCGACGAACTGACGGTCGCACGGGACCTGTACACGAGGCTCGCCGCCTCGGTCCGCACCAACGAGGTCGAGTACCTGGTCTTCCACACCTACTGCCAGTTCTACGGAACCGAGCACGGCCGATCGACGCCCGCGCTCCTACCGCAGATCTACCTGCACTACGACCCGACCACGCGGAGGCAACGCGGTGGGAGACCAGGAGCGCTCGCCCGGGAACGCATGGACTTCCTGCTCCTACTACCCAATCACCGCCGGGTGGTCATCGAAATCGACGGCAAACAGCACTACGCGGACAACGACATCGCCTCACCAAAGCGGTACTCGCAGATGGTGGCCGAGGACCGACGACTTCGGCTCCGCGGGTACGAGGTGTACCGGTTCGGAGGACACGAACTGACCCAGCCCGACGCCGCCACGATGGTCCGAGCGTTCTTCGCACAACTCCTGGCGAGGCCCGACGCGACGACGGCTACAAACGACAACTGAACGGCACGGCCACACAAGCTGCGGCGGTGTCCAGGGTGGTGCGGACCAAGTGGTAGACGTGGCCGTGGGGCCTCCCGATCGCCGTCGGGAGGCACCGTTCACGACGACCGGGCAACCGGACGAGATCCTGATGGACGACCGCACAACCTGCGTGGACTACGACGCGGTCGACACCCGGCGTACCCGTCAACGGCGGCGTGAGCGTGCGGACTTGGCGATCGGGCAGGAGCTCACCCTCGCGCTGCCGTGTGGGGTTCCAGAACTCTGCACATGATCGCGGAGCTGCGGTGATCACGCACAATGAGCCGTAGAGGCATTACCGCGAGGCGTGGCGCTACGACTGCTGTACCTGATCTTCGTCCGGCTCGTTGGCTGGTTGGTCCTGCTCGACCGGTCATCGGCGGCCAAAGACGTGGAACTGCTGGTGCTGCGGCACGAAGTCGCCGTACTACGCCGCACCAACCCCCGTCCGCAGCTGGAGTGGGCCGATCGTCGGCGGCCGGGGCGCCGACCCGTGCGCCCTGCATCGGCGCCGTCAGGTGTCGGCGTGCGACCCGCCGCGGACCCGTTCGTGTGACGATCACCCGACGCGCTGACCGGGGAGGCCACGATGCGGAGCGTGTCCCTCCCCTCGCTCGCCGCCGTGCCGTCCCGGTGCCCGTCGACCGTCCTGCTCGTCGACGCCGAGAACGTCATCGGACCGACCAGGCCCCGGCTGTCACTGGTCCGCGCACGCCTTCGCGCCCTGCTCTCCGCAGCCGGACCCGTCCACCACACCCTCGTCGCCTATCGCGAAGCCTGGCCCGTCGACGACACCGTCCCCTCCGCCCTGGCCGAACTCGGAACCATCCCCTGGCCCGTGCCCGCAGGCCCTGACGCCGCCGAGACCGCGTTGGTCGCCCACGCCGCCTACCTCGCCTCCCGGGGCACGTGGCGGTACCTGGTGGCTTCCGCCGACCACCGCGTCGCCCGGATCGCCGACCACGGCGAACTGCACGTACTGGCATGGGACGACCAACCCGTCGCAGCCAGGCTCGACACCGCAGCGTCCACCGTCCGACGCCTGCCCAAGCTCTCGACCGCCATCCCGCAGCCACCGGCCTGCGCACCCGCGCCACCCGACGACGTCGTGGCCCGCACGTCCCCGCCCGCGGCATGGCACCGGGTCGCCGCTGCGATCGCGACGGGCGCGGCCATCGCCGTGACCAACCGGCTCCTCGACCGCGCGCTGACCCGACGCGCCCGCTGACCATCGGCATCACCGGCGCGGTGGACCCCGCCCATCGGCTGAAGGTGCGCTTCGACCGGTCAGCCACAGTGAAGAGCGCCGTGGGAAGCTACCGGTGCACCGTCGCCGGCCTCCGACATCCCAAATGGTTGGTCCCATGGGTATGGTTCCGCTTGGAGGCGATCGGTGAATGGGCGATGCATCCCCGGTGGCGGCAGGCTCGGCGGTCCGGCAGCGCGCCGCGGGCTCGACGGTGGTGCAAGCCGGCCGCGATGCAACCGTGGAACAACACTTCCACACCGCGACTCCGACACGACCGCGCCAGCTGCCATTGCCCACGACGGGGTTCGTGGGACGCAATGGCCAACTTGAAGCGTTGCACCGCTTGGCGCAGTCCGGTGGCGACACGGTGGTGATCTCCGCGCTGTGCGGCACGGCGGGGGTCGGCAAGACGGCGCTCGCGGTCCACTGGGCGCACCAGGTCGTGGACCTGTTCCCGGACGGCCAGTTGCACGTCGACCTCCACGGGTACGGTCCAGGAGAGCCACTGGCCCCCGGCGAGGTCCTGACACGATTCCTGCGGGCACTCGGCATCGCGACCGTCCCGGCCGACGTGGAGGAGCGAGCCACGCTCTACCGGTCGTCACTCGCCGACCGCCGCATGCTGATCCTGCTCGACAACGCCCGCACCACCGAGCAAGTACTGCCCCTGCTGCCGGCCGCCGCCGGCTGCTTCGTGGTCGTCACCAGCCGCGACACCCTGCCCGAACTGCGTGTCAGGCACGGTGCCCTCAACCTCGACCTGGATCTGCTCACCGTGGACGAGTCCTTGACCCTGCTGCGCAACCTCGTGGGCACCCGGATCGCGGCGCCGTCCGCGGACGCGCTGGCGCTCGTCGAGCGGTGTGCCCGGCTTCCCCTGGCGTTGCGCATGGTCGCCGAGAGCGCGGCCTCCCGCCCCGGACGTCCGCTGCGGGAGCTGGCCGACGAACTCGAGTCCGGGCGGGAACACGACATCCACGCCGTGATCGCGTGGTCGGTCGGTCACCTGGACGAGCACTGTGCGTCGGCGTTCGGCCTGCTCGGCATCCACCCGGGCCGCGACTTCGACCAGACCTCCCTCGCCGCCCTCGTCGGTGTCGATCCGGCCGAGGCGGGTCGGCTGCTCGACGATCTGTCGCGCGCGCACCTGGTGGAGGAGATCCACAGCCGCCGGTTCCGCATGCACGACCTCCTGCGCACCCACGCCCACAGACTCGCGGAGAACCTCGACCCCGTCACCCGACACCTCGCCTTCTCCCGGTTGTTCGATCACTACCTACACGCGAGTGCCCGGGCTACCCGCACGCTGTTCGGCTCCGGCACGCTTCCCCTCCACGCCGCCCCGGTCCCGGACGCCCTGACCGGGCTGGACCACCCTCACTCCGCACGGAACTGGCTGGAGGACGAGTACACGGTCCTCGCGGCGGTCGCCGCCGAGGCGGAGCGCCGTGGCGAACACACTCGCGAGGTAGGGCACCTGTTCCACCACCTCGGTCTGGCCGCGCGGGCCGACGGGGATCCGGTGACCGCACTACGTCATTTCGACCGCGCAGTGGACCTGCTGCGCCCGTGGCGGACCACCACCATCGGACGGATCGCCTTGGACCGCGCGGAGACCCTGCTCGATGCGGGGCTGGTCACCCCTGCGGACGCGATGTTGGCAGCGCTGAGACAGGATCTCTCACGGGTGGATGCCGCCGAGGCCGACCACCTGCGGGCGCTGGCGGCGCTGATACGCGGCGAGACCGACATCGCGCGGCGCCTCGCCCGAGCCGCCGAACGAGTGTTCCGGGCCACCGGGGACCGACGGGCAACGATCGCCGGCCTGGTCGGACTGTCCGCCTCCCCCGGCCGGAAGGCCGCGATCCAGGAGGCAGCCGCCTTGGCGGACACCCTCGACGTGTCCGGAGAACACAAGACCGCGGCCTTCGCACACCTGATGACCGCACGACTGCAGGTCAAGGCGAACCGACTCCGCCAGGCGGAACAGACGCTGGCGGCGATCCGTCCGTCCTCGATCGACCTGCTCGTTTTGCACAGGCTGTGCCGCACCGAACTGCTGCTCGCCGCCGGGCTCGAACACAACGCCATCGAGAACGCCTGGATCGGGCTCCGCGAGCTCGCGACCGCGCGACGAGACCCCACAGAACTCCGGTTCCTCACCGAAATCCACGGACGCGCGCTCGGCGCGCTGACATCGCGCATCGCGTTCGACACGCTCGACCCTCAGCAGGCACTGCAGGTCACCGAACAAACCCGCCTCGCCATGTCACGCTCGACGGTGAGGCGAACGCCCACGCCGATGCTGAACGACCTGCTCACCGAAATGCGCTTCCTGATCCGCGCCCTGTCGGACGCGCCCGGATCGAACGACGAGCAGTCGGCGCGGCAAACCAGGCTGGATCAGTTGCGCTCCGAAGCGGCACTGCTCGGCTGGACCGAGCAGCGAACGACCGAGTCGAGCGTGGCCGATCTCGGACGAGCCCTCGGCGCTCGCGCCCTGCTCTCCTTCACCGCCACCTGGAACGAGCTGACCGCGCTCGTGGTCACCGGGAACTCCGCACACATCGTGCCGTTGGGTCCGGCCCAGTTCACAGCCGACGCGGCGGCACGGCTACGGGCCGACCTGTGCGCACTCGCGCTGGACAACACGCGCCGGAAGGCTGTCGTCCCAGTCCTCACGGCCTCGGCGCACGAGCAGGCCCGACGGCTCGACGAAGCACTGATCACGCCACTGGTCGAGCTGATCGGAGACCGAGACCTCGTGGTCGTGCCCACCGGCGCGCTCACCACCGTGCCCTGGGGGTGCCTCGAATCGTTGTCGGGACGAACGATCGCGGTGGCCCCGTCCGCGACGTCATGGGCCGCCCGCCCACCCACGCATGGTGCCGACCGCGTCGTGGTCGTGGCCGGGTCACACGCCGAGCCGGACGTTCAACACCTGGTCCGACACCACACGCGTGCCACCCTGTTGACCGGCGGCCGTGCGCGCGGCGACACCGTCCTGGCCGCGATGGACGGAGCACGGATCGCGCACCTGACCGTCATGGTCTCCGACCAACACGAGAACACCGCCCTGTCCGTCATCCACCTGGCAGACAGAGACGTGCACGCCCACGAGTTCGCCGAACTCGCCCGACCACCGGAAATCGTCATCCTGGACGGCCCCAGCATCAGAGCCCACCGCCCCTACGACCACCAAAATCAGTTCGGACTCGCGGACGGTCTCCTCCGCGCAGGCGTCCGAAGCGTGGTCATCGCGGCCGGCGACATCGGCGTGACCACCGGGGCACAAGCAATGCGCGAACTCCACATAGCCCTCGCACAGGGCCAATCCCCCGCCCACGCCGTCGCCCAGATCACCAGACGCGACCCATTCCACCGGCCCTACCTCTGCATCGGGCTCGACTGACGGAGACTCCCTGCACGAACAGACCCACAGCCGGCCTCCACGTGTCCAGCACCAGATCCGCCCAGCGCGAACAACGCGATCCAGTCATGCCGCGCGCCGAAGCCGACCACATCCAAGCCTGAAGAGACGACCACTTGTCTACGCGAATAGTGGCACGCCCCTTCCCCGGAATCGCCTAGATCAAGCCACTGCAGTCAGGCACTCCTCCTGTTCCGCGGCCTCGACATCCCGTACCACATCGCCGACACCCTCGACAGCCTCGGCTTGCCTCACGCTGCCCTCGGACAGCATGAACGCGCCCGCGCGGTGTGGTTGGAGGCGCTGGCGCTTTATCGGGACCAAGCACGCACCGCCGACGCCGACCGCGTCCAACGCCGACTCGATGACTTGGGCGACGTCGCGGACTCCGCTTCTGCCGACACGTAACCGACCTCCCGGCTCCCGACGCTGCCCGGCAACGCCGCGAACCACAGGACTAGGACCGGCGCAGCGGCACCGGCTCGCCCTCCCAGAGCACGTCTCCGCCGGATCCTTCATCAACAGGGCCGAGTTCGATTCCTTCCGCGCGCAAAGCATCGATGGCGAGTGCGACCAAGGTCTCGCGTTCCTGGACCCGGTCACGGTGCCCGGCACGGGCCTCGGCGTCCTGGTCGGGGCGTTCGTTGGGCGGGTCGAAGGGCATGCACAGGTAGGCGCAGAGCACGTTGGTCACGGCCTGGCGCAGCACTGCGTCGCCGTCCTGGGCCGGGCGCTCCAGCGCGTAGAGGCCGCCCAGTCGGACCGGTGCCTAGTCCGACCCGAGCTGTTCGACGCCCTTGCCGTACTGGTCGGTCACCCGGCGCGCGGTGGCGTCCTCCCGGTTGTACTTCGCGACCTGCTCGGCGTGCCGCCGGGTGTGCTCGGCGACCTCGCGCTGGAGTTCGTGGGCGCGGTCGGCGTTGTCGCGCTGCAACTCGTAGGCGCGGGCAACGTCGGCCTGGTCGATCTCCTTCTGCACCAGGCCGATCTCGGTGGCATGCTGCCGCCGCCACGCCAGATACAGGGCGAACACCCCGCCACCGCCGATCCCGATCGACAGGCCGGTGCGCAACGCGTCGAACCACGCGGTCACCAACGCCTGGTCGTCCAGCCCGGCGGTGCCCGCCCACCACAACGCCAGCACGATCCCCGCCGTGGCCACCGCGATCCCGCCGGCGACCACCGCGATCGTCCTCGCGGGCATCGGCGCCAACGGCCTCCGCGTCACCGGGACAGGCACCGGCGACGAAACCGGCACGACAGGACGGGGCGGTGGGGCGGCGGGCTGGGCGGTCACGCCGCAGATCATCGTCTCGACCGGCCAGGCCCCGGCCCGGAATCGGGCCGGATACACCCGAACGCCGACGGTGTCGCAGAACGTGTCACGACACGGCGGTCGGCCTCGGGCGAGCCGAGGGCTTGGCGTGCCGGGCCTCCAGCTACCGGGTGCGCTGCCGTCGGGTAAAGCGCGAACAGCCCGCCGCCCACCGCGACCGACACCGCGATCTGGAGGGTGTGAACAGGGTCTGTGGATCAGCCCGCCAGCGGCTCGCCGGGGGTGGGATCGGGCGCGGCCTCGACGAGGTCGTGCCAGGTTCCGTCCAGGCCTACGACCAAGTGGTGATCCGGGGTGGGCCACCACCCTGCGGGCCAGGTCGACCCGATCGTCGCCTGGCGCGAGACCTGGGCCGTGTCGAACCTGACGTCCCCGCCGAACCCCGCCTCGCCAAACTTGGCTTCCTCGCCGAACATCGTCTTTCTGAACCAGGCTTCCCTATCAAACCTCGCCTCGCCGAACTCGACTACCCCACCGAACGTCGTACTACCGAACCTGGCTTCCTCGCCGAACATCGTCTTTCTGAACCAGGCGTCCCCGCCGAACCTCGCCTCATCGAACCAGGCGGTCCCGCCGAACATCGCCTCGCTGAACCAGGCTTCCCTATCGAACGTCGCCTCGCTGAACCTGGCTTCCCTGTCGAACGTCGCCCCGCCGAACCCTGCGTCCCCGCCGAACATCGCCCCGCCGAACCCTGCTACCCCGCCGAACATCGCCCCGCCGAACCAGGCGTCCCCGCCGAACATCGCCTCGCTGAACCTGGCGTCCCCGCCGAACATCGCCCCGCCGAACCCTGCGGTCCCGATGAACGTCGCCCCGCCGAATGCGACGTGGCGCGGATGACAGTGGTCGAGGTCGAGGTCGATGAGGGTGGCATCGGTGAGGTCGAGGTCGATGTCGGGCCAGAATGTGGCATCGGGCCGGTCGGGGTCGTCGCCGGGGCGCAGGTGGTCACGCAGGATGCGTTGGGCGGCGAGTCGGACCTCGCGTTCCTGGACCCGGTCACGATACTCGACGCGGGCCTCGACCCCCGCGTCTTGGCCGGGGTGCTCACCGGGCGGGTCGAAGGGCATCCGGAGGTAGGCGCAGAGCACGTTGGTCACGGTCTGGCGCAGCACTGCGTCGCCGTCCTGGGCCAGGCGCTCCAGCGCGTAGAGGCCGCCCAGTCGGACCGGTGCCTTGTCCGAGCCGAGCTGCTCGACGCCCTTGCCGTACTGCTCGGTCACCCGGCGTGCGGTGGCGTCGGCCTCGGTCGCGGCGGCGACGCGCTCGGCGTGCCGCCGGGTGGTGTCGGCAACGTGCTCGGCGTGGTCCTGAACGCGGTCACGCTGCGCGAGCTCGGCCTCGCGGTGGCGCAACTCGGCGTGGCGGGCCTCCAGTTCCAACTCCTGGGTGCGCTGCCGCCGCGCCGCCAGATAGAGCGCGAACAGACCGCCGCCGCCCACCGCGACCGAGGCGGCCACCTTCACCGCGTCCAGTTGTGCGGCGGCTTTCTTGTCGACGTCGGCCAAGGCCAGGCCGTCGATCCACGACCACAGCCACCAGCCCGACCCGCCCGCCACCGCGAGCACCACCAGGCCGACCACCGGCACCGTCCACCGCGGCAACGGCACCCGCCGCGCCGGCGGCGGGATGCCCGGCACGGGTCGGGGAGACGGCGATGGGGCGCTCGGATCGGTCACGCGCAGGATCATCGCCGGGCCGCCGGGGTAGCGGGGACCTGTCCGGGCGGGTGCACCCGTTCGCACGCACGGTCAGGGCGGCTGGCCGGTGGCCTGGCACATCTCGCACGGGTCGGGGTCGCGAACGGGCTGTAGTCCCAGGTCCTCCTGATAGGGTCTGGCGATCCGGAGCAGATTCGGGAACCACAGGGAGGGTGGAATGGCGGTCACCACGCTTCGGATCTTCCTGAGCTGGTGTCTATCGTGACGTCGACGCCAAGACGGCGTTGCTGGCCGAGCTGCTGGCGACGTTGGGGCTGTTCACGGATCTGCGGGTGGAGTGGTGGGAAGACAGCCACCTGACCTGCGGGGAGGAGTTCACCCCGGCGATCCTGGACCGCATGGACGAGGCCGACTTCGGGTTGCTGTTGGTGTCCACCGACTACCTGGCCAGTCGGTTCATCCGTGAGCACGAGCTGCCGCGGTTCGCCGGTCCGGGTGCGGACCGGGGTGCCCTGCCGGTCAGGCTCTCCCCGTTGCCTCCGTTCGGTCCGGAGGTCGACTTCGGTGGTCTGGCGGAGCTGAACATGTTCTCCCTGGACGGCCGTGCCTTCATCGAGACCTCCGGTCCCCGACGCAGGAGGTTCGGCCTGGATCTGGCGGCCTCCGTCCGCCGTCGTGCCCTGGGCTTGAACGGATACCGCTCCCTGTGACCGTCAAGTTGAACCGCGGGGAGATCGCGGACCGTCTCCACGCCTTGGCCGGGGTTCTGACTCCCCTGCAGCACGCCCGTGTCGAGGCGATCGGTGCCCTGGTCGACGAGCGGGGCCGGTTCGTGCTGCGCGCCGCGCTGGAGGCGGCCGGGTTCGCGGGGGACGACGCCCGCGTCCAGGACGCGTTCCAGGACTTCCGGGACAAGGTCAACGCCCGTGCCCGCGACGCCGGTGTCGACCTGGTGTTGGAACTGGACGCACGCAAGGTCAGACCGGACCACCGCCACGGCTGGTTCACCGGGGATCCGATCGGCCGGGGCCTGGCGTCCTACACCGCGGAGGTTTCCACCCGCACCGGCATCGCCCACCCGGTCGCTCCCGCGGTCGCCGAGATCGGTGACTCCCGACGCCGGCGCGACTACGCCATCACCAGCAAGGACGCGAGCCTGCTCGCATTCCCCACCTCCGTACCCGTCGACTCCGACCACTCCCCCGTAGCCGTACAGAAGAACTGACCACCCGAGCACCGTGTGAGCCCACCGACCCGATCGCGGTCGACGCTCACCGACGACAGTGCCACCCACCCACGGCGCACCCCGAGCACCCCGGTCGCACAGACCTTCCAGAGCGCCCCGCGCAGGGCCGGACGCGCGGACCAACTCACGCTCGCGTAGATCGCGAGGCGGCCGGGCGACCGCGCATCCCAGCGGTCAGTCCTGGAATGATGCACCGACGGTGAACACATCGGGCATCGGGCTTCCCGTCGTCCAGGCGCTGATGAACGAGCTAGACGCCGCAGCCAGTCTCATGAACCGCGCCGTCGAACTGCTCAAGGGCTACCGGTCGGCGGCCCACGACGCGGACCCGCTGCTGGCTCCGATCCAGACGCCATCGCAGTCGGGTACGGCGTCCGGCACTGGGGCCGCGCGGTTGTCCACGCCTATCCTTGGTCGACCCGATCCGCCTGTCGTGGCCCGGATCTGCCGGAACTGTGAAACTCCGTCGAGGCCAGCTGTCCGACCGACGAGGCCGTCGACTTGTTGATGACTGCCTCCAGTGGTCGGGCTGACGCGGACCGCCGTTGCGGGCGACACGTGGTGCGTGGGCCGTGGCCATCGGGTCGCGTACGCGGTCGGCGATGGCTCGACTTCTCATGGACTGGCAACGTCGTCCGCACTCAGACGTCGGGGCTTGCAGTTGTCGTTTGGTTCGCTTCCGCCTCGACGGCAGAAGGGAGTTCAGCGAACGAACACTCGCGGGGAGCGTGCTTCCGGAGGCTTCCAAGGGTGATCGTCATTTGATCGCCCACTGCCGAGTTGAGCCTCGTCGTGGACATGACGTAGAAGTCCCACTGATCGAGGTTGAGCGGGTCGACCACGGCCTTGTCCGTACACGCGAGGACACAGAAGACGTAGACATCGGCTTGGCGTGCGCGTTCAGCGGCGGTCGTGTTCGTCGCGGCATCCCAGCCGGCCGCCGGACGGATGCCGAAGGAGACGTTCGACAGTTTCTCCTGCGGCCAGCTTTGCAGATATGCCGACGACTTCACCTCGATCCGGAGCCCATGGCGAGTGCGCAGGTCGAGGGCGTCCCACTCCAGTCGTGTACCGTCGACGCACTCCAGTGCCCGCCCCACGATGTACTCGGCGAGCACACCACGCATCGTGTTGACCACCAGGTCGGAGCAGGCCCAACTCCAGAACCCGTGAAGGTTCGTACCGACGCTCCGCCCCTTCTGCGTGAACGGCTCGTCACCGGTCTCCGGGGTCACGGTGATCGCGTCCAACTTGTTGTGGGACACAGATTTACTCCCATTCGGTTCAATGTGCCCAGTAGGCATTATGCCCGAACGGCGGCCGGTGGCTTCACCACAGGTCGAGACGAGCCGACGCATGCCGAGGCGTTCGGGGCAGGTGTGTCTGAAGGATCGAACGTCACTCTTCGCCGGCACAGATCTTGCAGATGTCACCGCTGAACATCCTGCCCGGGTGTTCGAGGAAGCACTGGGGGCAGAACCTCGCTCGTGGCGCTGCTGCGGCTTCGCAGGAGCAGCGGCGGCAGGTCGGGCACCTGTGGTCCCCGCACGCAGTGCACGGTGGTTCAGTGGGGCGGAACTCGGCGGTGCAGTGTTCGCACCAGGCCGGTTCGTATCCACCGCCCCAGGAGGAGCGGACCGACAGTCCTCCCCAGCCTGGCTGATCGGCCACGAAGACCGCGAACACGTAGCCGTCGTCGACGACGGCGTCGCCGTGGAACGAGTCGGTCAGGGCGCCGGACGGGAAGCGCAGCTGATCCTCCCCACGCGCGGCCCCGCTCCTCCATGCCTGTTCGAGCAAGGTTCCCTGTTGAGGAGTTCCCCGTCGGACGGGCAGCACGTCGTTGGCTCGGGCGGCGAACCGGAGGACGACTACTTCCTCGCCGTCGTCCCCGAGTCGGGTGTCCGCGATGACGACGTAGCCCGGGACGGCCAACTGCTGGGCCATGCTCACCGCACAGGCTTCACGGCTCGCATCCGACATCCGGACCAGTCGCACGACCGCCGCAGCCGTAACACCACCACCATCGAGAGCGGAGGCCACGAGTTCGTCGCCGATCAACAGCATGGCCGCGAAGGCATCACAGATGTCTTCTTCCAGTGCCTCCCCGTTGTCCCGCTCCTCGAAGAGCAGATCAGCGGTTGCCGGATCGTTGTCGACGAGGAAGTGGGCGAACTCGTGGGCCAGACTGAAAAGCCGGCGGCCATGGCTGGCGGTCGAACCGACGACGATGCGTGGCGGGCTCTCATCCCTGAGGTAGGCCGCCGCGATGGAACATGTCGAAGACTCCGCCCGGCCGGGTTGGTAGTCGAGTACGAGGTCGTCGCGTCGGGAGATCGTGGCTTCCACATCTCGACGCAACTGCTGGGACAAACCCGGTTCGACCCGTTCGCGTCGGTCCAGCAAGCCCGCCGCCAACTCTTTTATCTCCAAAGGAACCCGAGTGCTGCGTGGCACTAGAGGTCACCTCCCGCAAGCACGTCGAGCAGGTCCTCCCACAACTTCACCTCAGAAGGACCTTCAGTGTCGACGAACTGGGTCCGCGCAGCGGCAAGGCCGGGGACATGGTGTGCGGCCGTCACGAGATCGGTGCCGTGCTTCTCGGCGAGGCGGCGGACGACCGAAAACCGTCGAGGGTTGTTCAACGCAACACACAGATCAGCGGACAGCGGTAGCGCCGACGCGGTCAGGTCCTGCGCAGAGACGTCAACGAGTATCTCGCTGAGTTTCTCGGCCTGGTCCGGCGTCAACGGACTCCCGCCTGTAGCGATCCGTCGTGCATCAGGCAGATCGACTATCAGGACGTCGGCCAGGCGCGATGGGCCGATGCCGGCCGCCTTCAGCCTGTCGGGCAGCGGGACGGCCTGGCCGCCCGAGTCGTGTCCGCCGATCTCGGCCGCGGCAACAGCAGCCAATTGCGCCGACAATTCCCTCCTGAACTCCTGCCGCACTTCAAGATCGTCGACGTGCAGAGCGCCCACAGTCGAGGCGACGACGGGGATCCGCCCGGCGAGTGCTGACCTCCACAGCTCGATGAAATCGTCGACGAGCCCACTGTCGAAGATGCCGAGACATGCCTGCAACGAAAACAGTGGCACCGGGGTCGTCAAGGCAGCGAACACCGCGACCGCGACCGGCAGCGGGTTGTCGTCGGCATCGACCACCGCCGTGAACGGATCGGCGTAGTCGACATCGACTGTGGCAGGCGCGAACTCCGCATAGCCGTCATCGACCTCGAGAACGACTCCCAGGACGACGACATCAGCCCAGGAGACCCGCCACATCTGCCCGATCTCGACCTCGGGCAACGCATGCGCCAGCAGCCGCCCGACCTGCCGTACGGCACGCGAGGCTTCAAGGGTCAACCGCAGGTCGCCGCATCGTGCGGAAGCCGTACGATCCGGCGAGCCGTCATCAGCACGCATCATGCCTCCTGCTGGTCCGATACTTCCCCAACCGGGTCGCTGTTTCACGAGCATGCATTGCTAAGACGACGAACCGCGCCGGATCGTCCACGTAGGCGATCACTGCTCGGAGGCCAGGCGTTCGGTCAGCACTCTGAGGATCGCCGCTCCGCCGTCGCCGGGTGGAAGCAGCTTCTGCAGTAGGGATTTCAGCCGTGCCTGGGTCTTCGCGATCGTCGAGTGCCCGAGATCGATGTGCTTGGCAGCCTCGCGTGAACTGAGGTCCAACAAGGGGAGGACCTGGCGCTCCCGCGCGGTGAGCTGATCAAGGATCACCGCGACCTGATCCCCCACTTCGATCTCGGTATAGGGAGACCGGGAAGGCGGATCGAGGACATCGACGGGAACGACGGCGGGCAGGCTGTCCAGATCGAAGCGACGTGCGACCACCCGTCCGAGGCCGGCGAAGGAAACCGCGCCATCGGCAGCGACCAGGACAGCACGTATGAGGGCGACCATGTCGTCGCGCCCGGCCAGCGGTCCTTGCCTGTTCGCTTCCGGGCGCCAACGTCGCTGGACAACGGAGACAGACATCGCCGCGCGCACCAGCGTGGCCTCGTCGCCGCCGAACGACCCCGCTGGCCCACCCCGCATGGCCACGTACTCCCCGTCGACGATCACGTCGTCCATCTCGGCGATGACGTCCTTGATCCGCCGGATCTGCCTTCCCACCACCGTCCCCCGGGCCTGATCACGGAGGAAGTTCAACACCGTGGTCTCCAGCAGCCGGGCCAAAGACGCGTCGTCGGTAGCCAGCGCCGCGAGTTGCACCAACCGCTCGACAGCGCGGGTACCGGTGAGAAAATCATGCGCGGTCGTCATCACCGCCTGCTCGCTCCACACTCGAAAGCCTGCAGGAGGAGGGAAGTTGCGAGCGGTGCCCACCTTGGCGACGGTGTCGTACAGCAGCCTGCCGCCTTCGTTGCCGAGGGTGCCTGTAGTCAGCAGCGTGTCGAGAATGCTCATGCCAACCCCACCATCACCAGGACGTCGTGCAGACACGCATCACCGAGTTGCCCCTGGTAGCTGGTGTGGCTCGGCATCGAGAAGAAGCGCACGTCCACCGTGCGGCGGTAGACTTTCGGGAAGATACCGTCCTTGTTCAACCCGATCGAGCGGTCCGCGGGATGCCTGACGTGCTTGGAGGAGAACTCCCCGACGCTCGTCCGACAGATGATGATCACGTCGTCGAGCACGCCCGGGACGGGGCCACGAACGACGACGACCGGACGAGTGGGCTTCTTGTTCCCGCCATAACAACTGGTGTCGACCCAGAACACGTCTCCGGCTCGCGGCACTCCGGTCGGGTGCGGAAGCGCCGGCGGAAGCTCGACCGCCACTCGTCTCCCCTCTCTGGTGAGCTGACTCTACTGGTGATCCAAGCACCCCCGATCCACCAACCCGCACACGAAAGAGTGCAGGCAGGCCACCGTGTCCTCACTGCACGCAGTGCACCGGGGACACGGGCCGAAGGGCGAGGCGAGGCGAGCCGCCCCGACCACGGCTCGCCTCGATGTCACTTCGTTCGCCGCCTTGGGGTCTGCGCCAAAGCCGACCCGGCCGCCGTCTTCGACGCCTTGCCGGCCCGACCATCGCGCAGAACCTTCGACGCAGCCCGTGCCGCAGCCGCACTGGTGTGCTTCGCCTTCGCCATGTTGATCACCTCCCTGGTACACGCGTCGCTACGCGCTCACGCTCCACCCAGACGGCGAACCAAGAGGATCTGTCCACACGGGCACACCCCGACGAACCCCGGACAAGACCTGTACCGCGCCCCAGGCGCGGCGCCTGTGCCGGTCCAGGGCGTGATCGGGGACTGCGAACAGGACTTCGGCCGCGCCGAAGCACGGCAGATGGAGGTACAGCCGCATCGATGCTGCCGTGGTGCTCGTCGGTTGAATGGCGCCGGTGCTCTCGACCGTCCTGGTCCAGCGGTCTTCGGCGACCGGCACGATCGGCGACGCCGCGTGCCGGTCCAGGACAGCTCGGACGAGTGCGGCCAGGTCGTGGGCCGCGAGTTCGTCGTCGGTGAGGCGATGCGCCGCAGCCAACGCCCGACGCCTGCGTTCGGCCAGGTCGCCGCTCCACTCAGGCAACGGTTCCCTGGGCACGGATGGCTGCGTGGCGTTCACGACCGTGGAGTATGAACTCGTCAGGACGCACACCGCGACCAGGCCCCACCCACCCATCCGGCCGAGCGAAGCGGGTGTCACATAGAGTGCGGGTGTGGCGCGCGAAGAGGTCCGCGGCCTCGTCGGCAGGAAATCCGAGATGGACGAGACGCGGGTCACACCGGCACGAAGTTGTCCTCAAACGGGTGAACTCCATCGCAGAGCAGTACGGGCTACCCACCAGCCTGCGAGGAGGGACCGACGCACCCGAACAACTCGAATGAAGGAGCCTGCCGTACTTTGGTCACTGATCGTCGAGGTCATCTCGGGACCGATACCGCTCGACTGCCCGATCGGTTGATGCACTACTCACCACTGAAGAGCAATTTAACCCTCAGCAGTCCTGCCACCTGCGCTTCCGGGACCGGTGGTCACTGCTAGCGTCCGCGCCGGCGATGGCTCGCCGGCCCTGAACCGCGCGCCGACGGTGACCCGATTTCCCCGTCGACGACACCAGCACGAGCCTCTCGTGGCTGCTGAACGCGACTTCGGATCCGGCGCGCTCCATTCCTCAGGTCCGAGCCGTCTCGTGCCCTCCGGGTGGTAGTGCCGAGGCGACTCCCTCGCATTGATCGCGCATGCGTGGCGCGCAGCAAATGCGCATCGATCAGATTTTCGAGGGAGAGCTCGTGGACGACATCATCGCGGCCGGTGCACCGCGGCAGAGCGTCGACGTGCACGGGCGTCGTGCTTCGACCGCTGCGGAAGCCGAGTTCGCGGTCGACGCCCGCGCGGAACTGCAGGCGCACGCCAGCCGGATCGGCCGACTCACCCACCGCCAGTTCCACACCATCCGGGACCTTGCCATCGCCGCGGGGCTCGCCCCCCGGGTCGCAGCGGTGACGGCGTGGCTGGCCGCGGACCCCCAGGACGCGATCGCACAGCTCAAACGACCACGGGTCGAGATTGTCGCGCAGGGCATCACGGCCAAGGTGATCGAGATCGACGTGATGACCCACCCCTTGGTCCGCGCCCCGGAGAACCTGCGGATGGCCGCACACCGGTACGAGGGCGCGTACCGGATGCCGCCCTACACCTCGGCTGCCGACAACTCGACGCTGCTGCTCAGGCTGGACGGCACGGACGATGTGGACACGGCGATGAGGTTCTACTTCGCCGAGCTGGCGAAGATCGACGCCGAGGTCGTCGCGAACAACAAGTACGGCGACGACATCCGCATTAACGGGATCAGGGTCGGCGGCATCCTGTTCCCGCTGGTGCTCGAGTTCGCCGGGCGGGCACCGGGCATCGCCGGATGGGAGACCGCCGACAGCTACGGCCGCGCCTACTTCACCCAGGACGCCGAGGGGATCGAACCCGCGCACGTGCTGGAGTGGTTGCGCCAGGTCCCGGTCGACGGGCACGAACAGGCGCGGCACCCACTGGCAAGGCGGCGGAACGAAGTCCTGTCGATCGCCGGCAAGGTCCTCGGCGGCACGTGGCTGTCGCGCGGTGAGGTCAAGAAGTTGCGCCGGGCGGTGATGCCGAAGACCAAGCTGGTCCTGTCCGTGGACGGCGACACCCCGCTCGACGAGGTCCGCCGTCGCGTGGTGGCCCTGCAGCACCTGGACCGCCCCACCCCGTTCAGCACCGCCACCGACTGGCAGACCCGCGCCGAGGCCGTGCTGACGCGACTGGCACAGCGCAACAGGTTCGTCCACCCCGGTCCAGAATCCCCGTCCGCGGTGCGCTGGTGGCTGGACCACCCCGTCGAAGCGGTGGCGCGCGCGAACATCAACGCCGACGACATCGCGATGATCGCCATCGCTTCCATGCTGACCGTCCCCAACACCGCTCAGGACAGGCACATCACCGACGCGTTGAAGACCCGAGGTGTCACTGGCACCCTGCGCAGCAATGCCCGCAGCGAGGTGGTCGCCCACGTCGTGTGCCGTGCGCTTCGAGGTGGGCGGACCGTCGAGGGCCCGCGCTCGGCGATGGAGCGCGTCCTGCGGTGGCCGGCCCTGCGCGGCCAGGTACCGGACCCACGTCCGGTGGGGGCGCTGCTCTCCGACGCCCTCGCCGAACTCGACGTGGCGACGGCGCAACGGTCGTTGGGGCACAAGCCCGACATCGGCCCCGCGACGCTGCAACTGGCCAGCAGGGCGGCGTTCCACCTGATCTGCACACCGACGGGTACCGACGTCCTGCTCCCCCGCAGTGCCCACGGCACCGCGTCGGAAGAGGCAGCCGAACCCGACCGGGTGCTCTCGCTGCTGGTCACCACCTCCACCGGCCTGCACCAACTGGCCCAGGCCATCTTCGACGGCCGGAAACGACTGCCCACACGACGCGTGCCACCCGGCGGCCACGCCGCGGACATCGCCGCCCCACCCGCACCCGAGGACACGCTCACCGCAGCCGACCTGCGATGGCTCGCGCTGCACCGCAAACCGGCGATCACCGACGTTTCCGCGACCGCCCTGATCGCGGTCGACTCGCACAACCTGCGTGTCCTGCTCGACCAAGCCCTCGTAACCGTGCAACGCATGGCGGCGCGCACCGATGCGGTGGTGCCCTTGATCGAAGAACGCGGGTGGAGCGATCCCCACGACTGCATGCCCCTCATCGAGGAGTTGGCCAAGCGCACCGGTTACTGGCACCAACTGCACCTCGTAGTGAACCGACCGCGCCCCACCGACGAGTCCACGCCGGCCCGAGGCGGTTCCCGATGACCAACCGCCCCCGCAACCACACACTTGGACAGGCGTCCGCGCACCCGCACGGTCTGCTCGGCTACGTCGTGGAAGACGAGATCCGTACTCGCAACGTCATCCGCCTGCTGCGCTGGCCCATTTGCGGCGCGGTCTCGATCCTGGTAGTGCTCACGCTGCTGCTGTTCTCTATGTCGCCGCCAGTCTCCGCAGCGCTGATTACGACCATGTCCACGGTGTTCGCCGGCGTGGGCCTGCGGTCGTGGCGCCAGAGAAGGCGCCGCAGGTCATCATGAAGATCCAGGGCATTCCGGGCGGCACCGCCTCCAATAGCGCCCTTTGTTATCTTGTCCACACATCCGCCAGCGCAACACACGAGCCAGACTCAAAAACGGCTTCGCCACCGACTGAGCCATCCGCACCTGGACCCATTACCCGACCAAGGCTGCGTGACACAGCACTAGCATCTTCTATGGAAACCTGAACACCAGTAGTAGTGCTCTGTGAAGTCAGATGGCAAGCCTCCGCCTTCTGTTGCGAGGGGTACTCCATCAGAATCAGCGTCACGGACAACTTTTAGGACCTGGTCTTCGTGTATGTAGTCGAGCTCGACCTGCCACCTGCGAATCTGCCCAAGCACGGTCACCTCGATGTTGGTTGTCCACAACTGCGTAGTCGAGACTTTCTGAGGGAGGGAAAAATTGCTGCTGATGGCATCGACATCCACGACATCCAGTTGGTCTCCGCCCGTCACTATAGTGGCGTAATCTTCGGAGTTGGCTTCCGTGCGTGGATCGTGACAGCGGTAACGATATCGAGGTGCGGTGTAATCCACGGGCTCGGTCGATACAAAACGCACACGCAGGGCAGTGATTGTAACACCTTGAGCGGAACGTGGTTGAAGTGCGATTGTGAGGGGGGTCGTGCGTGCGTCCCGTCCGCCTGCGGCCACCGCCGCGCGGTGTGGAGGAAGGCAAATGGCTTCGCCAAACCGATCATCGCTAGATAGCCGCGTTGGCTCGGGAACTTCATCTGGAGGAACTGGTAGTACCTTTGTCCAGTCGTTGGCCAGGTTGGCGCGAGACAGGGTCACACGAGCCGGGCCTGGTTCAGGTGAAGTGCTCGCGGTGCTCGTGAGTGGAGCAGCGTTGATGCTGGGAGTTGAGGCTTCTGTGGACGCGGTTGGTGCGACCTCTCGGACCTGAAGACAGCCGGTCAACCCGGCTGCCCCCACTCCGGATGCGCCCGCAAGCGCCAGCAAAGCACGTCTCAGTCTGTTAGTCACGAAGCACATAGTCGCACTCCCGGGACCGAGGGCGACATCGTAGGATGCGAAATCACTCGAATGACTCAGTGGCCCAGCCAATCTGTCTTGAAACTGAATTGACTTAGGTCGACCTTCCCGGCTTCCCTATTGTCCGTGTATGAGCGCGGCCTCGTTGGCCACTTGATGATCAGCGGTTCCTGCCAGTCTGGGTGCCGACCTCGGTGCAGTCGCGCACTAATCGGTGTTCCGTAGATTGGCTTGAATGGGGCCGTTGCGTGGTTCCCGGTGCCGTATACGATCCACTTGCATCTAAATCGCTACCTGGATCCGCGATGTCTATTATCGCGCTCCAAGGCTGTAATTTTGCTAATTAATATCGCCCTCGAGTATCTGATGTGAAAAATAGCGCAACTGTACTGTCACCGACAGTGAATCCTTCTGCTTCATTCAGGTCTGATCGAGTGAATTGGTGCGACCGAATGGGTTAACGAGTACGACTCGAAGAGGGTTCGGCTACACCTGTCGATAGATTAGCCGTACCTGTCGACAAGACAAACTGCGAGGCACGTCCGCATGTTGGCGCGTCGCCATGTCAGACGCGCCCACAACTTTCAAGAACGAACTCACCGCAGGCAGAGGCTATGGGAATGGAGGGGCACATTGGCACGAAAGAAGCGGCGAAGGGTAGGACGGCGGTCTGCAGCGGCCAACGGGCGACTGGCCCGGCAAGAGTCCGACGCGCAGTCACGCCCACGTCGCTGGTGGAAGAGCACGTTCGTACGTGTGGTCGCGGGTATCGGGGCGATCGTGGTCGCTGCGGTGACTGCCTTGGTGACTTTTTCCGCGCAGAAGTTTTCGGACTCTGCTGTTAACTTCAGCGACAAGGCCGAGCGGATCGCCACGCCGGACGCCATCAAAGTACTCGACGTTCACAGGGTCGTCGACGGCGGCAGTCCGCTAGGCTGGGTCATCCCAAACGGGGTAAGCAGGAGTGAACTGGAGGAGGCTACGAAATCCCCGAGCAATATGCCATCCGTCGAGTGGCTGAATGCGCGCGAGGCTGTGGACATCGCGTCTTCTCAGTGGGAGATAACCCTCGAAGGGCAGCGGACCAAACAGATCGAGATCACTGACATGCGGGTGGTGCTCGACGGTGGAAAGTGCAGTTCGCCACCGGGTGGAGCCCTGATCGAGCGCCCTACATCTGGGCGGGGTGACAAGCTCTCCATGTGGCTGGACCTGGATAAGTCGTACCCGCTAGTGAACCTCATTCAGGAGGACGGCACCTATACCGATAAGCCATTCTTCACACTCGGAACGATCGATCTTCCGAATCAGACGAAGCGTGTGGTTCGGGTGATCGCGAAGACGCAGAAGAAGCAATATTGCCGGTGGCACCTTGAGTTCCAGTACCTAGCCGATGACGAGCGCCGAATCCTAGAAGTCAGGGCTCCAGAAGGTAAATTGTTCTCGGTCACCGGCGGTAACGGTCGTGAACTTGCTGACTATGACCTGGTCCGAACCTCCCCGCTGTTCGGGTGCTCACGAGTACTTACGGGGGCGGAAGCGGTTGCCTTCCACGACGACTACGCCAAGCGCGGGCAGGAAGCCTGTCAACCGAAATAATCTGCTCTCCTATGCACCGCCGCCGGAGCCGATGTCACCATCGCTGTCCCGCGCCACCCTGAACCCCGTGCCAGTGAGGCCGCCGTACTCGGCGCCGGGCTCCACCAGTTCAACGAACCCACCGCGGCGGCCATACGCGAACTCCTGATGGACACCCGCCCCGAAGTCGTCCTCACCCACCCGCTTCGCGATGTGCACCCCGACCACCGACGCATCGCCGAAGCCGTGCTGGAGGCACTACCCGAGGTCGTCATCGCCACCCGACACCCTCGGCGGGTCTACACCACCGACACCTACAACAGCCTCACACTCGACGGCCCCGTTCCCGCCCACACCACCGTCGACATCACCACCACCTGGGCCACCAAGCAACACGCCCTGACCGCGCACACCTCCCAGCCCATCACCGAACACTTCGTCCCGATGACCGAGATCCTCGCCCGGCTCTGGGGAGCACGCATCGTGCTCTCGATCGCCCCACACCACGCTCGGCCACCCAACGACCCTACGACCAGCGCCGCTCCACGGGCATTCCGGTTCGGGTCGGTTGACGTCGGTCCGCGCAGATCGGGCCAGGTCTGGGCAGGTTCGACAGAATCACCCGTTCGGGTGGCGACCCCACTGTCCTGGCTCAACCATTCCGATAAGTGGATCTTGATCTGAGCTGCGGTTTCTCACCTCCGCTGAGTCTCCCGCCGGTGGTGGCGGCTCAGTTCTGGTGAGAACTCTGGAGGCATGGGAGGGATTCCCACCCGGACAGTTGATCTCGATAGGTCCGGGTCACCGTCGCCCGCAACAGGATGTCGTCGGTGTGGGCAAGGTGTAGTGCACGCCGGTAGATGTCATTCACCGGTGTCCATGTCCTGCTGCTCCACAACTTCTTGCCAGTGGGCGAGGTTGTGGCGGGTGGTCAGGGTGTCGGGGTGGTCGGGGCCCAGCACCCTGAGTTGGTCGGGCAGCAGCGCCTCGTACCCGGCGATCGCGCCCGCCGGATCACCGGCCTCACCCCGCCAGTAGGCGAGGTTGTTGCGGGTGGTCAGGGTGCTGCGATGGTCGGGGCCCAAGACTCGCAGCCGGTCGGGCAGCAGCGCCTCCGACTCGGCTGCTGCGCCAGCAGGGTTGCCGGCTTCTCCTCGCCAGTGGGCGAGGTTGTGGCGGGTGGTCAGGGTGTCGGGGTGGTCGGGGCCCAGCACCCTGAGTTCGTCGAGCAACAGCGCCTCGTACCCGGCGATCGCGCCCGCCGGGTCGCCAGCCTCGCCTCGCCAACGGGCGAGGACGTGGCGGGTGGTCAGGGTGTCGGGGTGGTCGGGGCCCAGCACCCGCAGCCGGTCGAGCAACAGCGCCTCGAACTCGGTGACCGCGCTGGCCGGGCCAGCGGTCTTACCCCGCCAACCGGCGAGGTTGTTGCGGGTGCTCAGGGTTTGAGGGTGGTCGGGGCCCAGCACCCTGAGTTGGTCAAGCAACAGCGCCTCGTACCCGGCGATCGCGCCTGCCGGATCACCGGCCTCACCCCGCAAGCGGGCGAGGTTGCCGCAGGCGAGCAGGGTTTGAGGGTGGTCGGGGCCCAGCACCCTGAGTTGGTCAAGCAACAGCGCCTCGAACTCGGTGACCGCGCCAGCCGGGTTACCGGCCTCACCCCGCAAGCGGGCGAGGTTGCCGCAGGCGAGCAGGGTTTGAGGGTGGTCGGGGCCCAGCACCCTGAGTTGGTCGGGCAGCAACGCCTCGTACTCGGCGATTCCGCCGGCCGGGTCACCGGCCTCGTAACGCCAACGGCCGAGGTTGTGGCGGGTGGTCAGGGTGCTGGGATTGTCGGGGCCTTGGACCCGCAGTTCGTCTGCCAGCAGCACCTCGTACTCGGCGACCGCGCCAGCAGGGTCACCGGCCTCACCCCGCAAATGGGCGAGGTGGTGGCGGACGAGCAGGGTGTCGGGGTGGTCGGGGCCCAACTGTGAGTCGGTGTGGTTGTGGAGGGTGCGCCAGTAGGTGAGGGCGGCGTGGACTTGGCCGCTGTCGCCCAGGGAGTCGCCTGTGCGCTGAAGCGCGTCATGGAGTGCGGGGGTAAGTAGGGCGGGGTTGGTATGGGTGTGAAGGGTAGTGATGTTGGCGCGGAGTGCTTGGGCGAGGTCAGGGTGGGTGGTGTCGATGTCGGGCCAGACAGTGTGGAGGGTGTCGGCGCTGGTGTGGGCAAGGCTGTGGAGCCAACCAGGGGTGAGGGTGTCGCGGACAGCGCGTTGGACCAGGGCGTGTACCGCCACCGCCCGCTCTGGGTGGCCTGGTGTGAGGGTGATCAGGGTGAACCGGTGCAGTCGGACCAGTCCGTCGTGGACGTCGTCGTGATCGACCGGCCTGCCCGCGAGGGTGGCGAGGTGATCCAGGACGGGTTGGGCGGTGAACACGGTGAGAGGGATGCCGTTGGGGTCGAGCAGGGAGGCGATCTCCAGCAGCAGTCGGGCCAGGCCCGCCCCGCGCGGCCGTGCCGGGTCTTCGACGCGGTCGGCGCGGTCGATGGAGATCGACCAGGTCGCGGCGATGGTGAGTTGGTGTTCGGGCAGGGCGTGTTCGGGTGGGGTGAGGTCGGCCAGGGTGCGGCGCCGGTCGGCCAGCATGGCCCGGTAGTCGGCGACGGTGAGCAGCGGCTGGTCTGCCAGGAACGCGGCGCCCTGACTCAGCGCCAATGGCAGGAACCCCAACTCGGCCGCCAGCCCTGCCAGCCGGCCCCGGTCACCGCCGTCCGTGGTGCCAGCCAAGGCGTCGGCGAGGTAGGCCAGAGCTTCGTCGGGGGTGAACACGTCCAGCTCGATCACCCGGTGCCCGCCGCGCCCGGATGCTGCGTCGCGTCGGCGGCTGGTCACCACGACCTGCCCGCAGACGCCGGGTGGCGGGTCCAGGCCGCGCAGGTCGGCGGGGTCCTGGACGTCGTCCAACACGATCAGCCAGCGGCGCGAGGTTGCGGCCAGCCATTCCCGGAACCGCTGCGCCGCTTCGTCGGGTGGCCGGTCGGCGATATGCGGGTCCTGTTCGACCAGTACACGCGTGGCGGCTTCGGCGTAGGCGGTGACGATCGCGTCGCGCGAGAGCGCCGACACCCACACCGCCACGTCCACCACCGGATCGGCCCACACCGACCACGCGTGGTCGGCGGCCAGTTGGGTCTTGCCGACCCCGCCCATCCCCGACACCACCACACTGACGCCCCGCCCGGCCCCGACCAGCACGACCGAGCGCCCTGCGGCCAAGGTGTCCACCAAGTCGGCGTGGGCACGGCGCTGTTGGTAGGGCTCCGCCGGCGCGTGCGGCAGCCCGACTCGCACCGGCCACACCACCCGACGCCGGGCCTGGTGGTAATGGACGTTGCCGGCGACCGCGCCGATGGCCATCCCGTCGCCGGTCACGGTGATCCCGCCGTCGACGTAGACCGACACCCCCGCCGCAGCGGGCGGTCCGGCGGTGTCGTCTTGGGCGGGGTGGTGCGCCAGCGCGGAATGCCCGTGGTCCGCGTCGGCTAGCGAGGGCTTCCGGGCTCCGCAGTCGGGCCGGGTGTGCCGATGGTGAGGTGGTCGCCGGTGGCCGCGCCGATGGTGATCCCGGGCCCGCTGCCGTGGACACCGCCGGCGATGCTCACCCCGCGCGGCCCGACACCCTCACCATGAGTTCGTTCCCGGGAATCGACCGCAGGGCCGCCGCCCGTGTGGTCGGCCGACGGCCGTGCTTCCAGGACTGCGGGGTCGGATGGGTAGGGGTGGTCGGGCAGGGCGATCCAGGCCAGGTCCTTGAACCCCTTGACGGCGGCCTGGACCGGCCGGAAGGTGGCCGGGTCGAGCGTGGCGCAGTGCCGCACCACGTCCTCGAACACCGGCCGGGACACCACCATCGCCAGCACGCCGGGCGACGCGGCCAGCGCCTCCTTCACCGGGGCGGCGTCGAGCAGCCGGAACGCGTCGACCAGGGCCGTCGAGGTCACCCCGTGACCGTCGAAGGCGACCTCGCCGGCGTGCACCGCCAGGCGCAACCGCACCCTCGCCTCCTCATGGCTGGTGTTGTTGTGGCCGCGCACCGCCCGCGCCAACGCCTCGGGCAGCACCTCCACCACCGGAGCCTTCGGGAACTCGGGCGGGACGAGCAGGAACAGGCCGTCGCCGCGGTCCTCGTGGTAACACCCGTCCCACGGCACCCCGGCCGCCGCCAACGCCCCGGCCACCACCTTGTACAGGCCCTCGCGGGTGTCGAGCTGGTGGTGCAACGTCCGGGCCGGGGCGCTGAAGCGCTCCACGTCGACCAGGACCATCGTGCGGTGGACCGCGTGCTGGCCAGTGCCCGCCATGCCAACCCTCCGCCGGTGGAAGACCGCGTGGTGCCGTGCTGATGGCCCGATTTCTACCCACCACGGCCAGCAGCTTCCGCGTCATTTCACGCAGTAGTCGCTCGTTCGGCCGCACGGAATCACCCGACCGCGTCCTGCCATCTGCGGCGGCACGGTGGCTCATCGGTCCCTGGGGAATCGTGAAGCTCGCCTCTTCGCTGGGTCGTTCCCAGTCAACCGGACCCAGGTGGTCACCGACCGGGGCGGTTACGGAGAGCCGGCTCGGTGTTTCCGGGAGGGCCGGGAGGGCCGGGAGGATGAGTGAGATGGGTCATGGGTTGACACCCACTGCGCCAGCAGGCCGCGCTCGTGCCAGGTCATTGACCACTCCCAGAACGAGAGCGGGCGGAGGTCGGTGTTGACCCGGGTCTCGAACCGTCGTTGCGCTGCTGCACGGACGGTGTCGTCGGGGTCGGAGAGGACGGTTCGCCAGTAGCCCGAGCAGAGCAGCCTGGTCAGGATGACGACCTCGGGAAACGCTACGGCGTGCGTGAGCGAGTCGGCGCGGTGGTACCAGCCGGCGATGCCGAGCCGTTCGGCGCGTGCCTTGAAGGTTCCGGTCGGTCCGAGAAGGAGTTTGTGGACGAGTTGTTCGGCGAGGTCGACGGCCTTCCGTGCGCGGGCCCGGCCGTGTTTTGAGACCAGGTTGGTCAGGCGTCGTCCGGCAGCGGTGATCTCCGGGACTGCGGTGAGGTCGAACTGGTCGGTGTCGGTCGGGTCGCTGCCGGGTCCGATCCATCTGCGGTGTCGTGTGCAGACGCGCTGTGGCAGCAGTCGCCAGCAGCGGAGGAAGGGCGCGTGGATGGGACGGCGGGTGGCGGTGCAGTGTTCGCAGGGTTTGAGGGGAACGGGGTGGTAGTGGTCGGCTGCGGTTCGCACGGGCTCGGATCGGGTGGATTCGGGTGGCGGGCCAGCGACGGCGGGCGGGAAGACGCGGCGGAGCCGGTCGGTGCTGTACCCGGTCAGCGCGGCCAGGCGGTCGGTGATGTCGGTGTGCACGAACGGGTTGTGGTGGCGCAGCAGGTGGGGCTTGGTGCCCAGCAGTTCGGCCATGTCGTCGTGGTCGATGTGGTTGAGTCGGCCCAGGCGTCGGATGTAGGAGTCGATGTGTTCCCTTGTCGCGGGCTTGTCGATCAGCGGCAGGCGGCGGGGCCATCGGAAGAAGGCCGCGAGGTCGGTCCGGGTCATCGGTGCACGGTCGTGGTGGTGGCGCGGGCCGGGGTGGAGTGGTTGGCGGCGTAGTCCAGTGCGATCGAGTCCAGGTGGGCCTTGCTGATCTTTTCGCCGCCGTCGCGGATGGCGCGGGTGGCGGCGGCGCGGACGAGGTGGGACAGGCTGCCGATCATGCCGCCGGTGCGCTGGTGGAGGTACTGGTCCAGACGTTGCAGGGCTCCTGGGCGGTGCGCGCGCAGCCGTAGTGAACCTTCCATGGTGGCGACCAGCGCCTTCCACTGTTGGCGTTGGGTGCGGGTGCCGTAGGCGAAGGCGGTGGTGGTGATCGGGGTGAACCGGCCGGCGATCTGGCGGCCTCGGACGCCGGAGAACAGGCCGATGCGCTCGACGTCGATCCCGGCGTAGACGAAGGTCGCGGGGATGCGTTCGGCGAAGTACTTGAGCTGGTCGGAGACCTCCGCTCCGGAGCGAGTGGCGAGGTTGAGGTTGTGGATCTCGTCCACCAGGACGAGTTGGGTGCCCGCGTCGGCCAGCACCCCGCACACGGCGTGCACCACGTCGGGCAGGTTGTTGCGCCCGCCCAGCGGCAGCGCCAGGAAGCGGGCGAACTCCATCGCCAACATCCGGGGTGTGGCCGCCGGCGGGACGGTGAGGTAGACGACCGGGATCTCCGGCCCGCCGTGCGGGTGGCGGCGGCGTACCCGTAGTTCGTGGGCGCGTCCGAGTTGGGCGACCGCGGTGGTCTTGCCGGTGCCGGCCGGGCCGTAGACGACCATGCCTCGTCGGGCTCCGGCGATCTGACGGCGGTTGACCAGCATCAGCTCGTAGCCGGTGTTGACGACCTGGGAGACCGTCGGGGTGTTCACCACGACCAGTTCGGAGTGGTAGTCCAGCCGGGCAGCCTGGTGCGACTCCAGTCCGGTCTGGTCGAAAGCGGCCAGGTCCTGCGCGGTGTGTTCGGGCGGCGGTGTCGGTGTGTGGTGGACGAAGCGCTGCCAGCCTTCGCGGGTGGTCAGTGGCTCGTGGGCGTACTCGGCCGGGTGGTTCACCACGGGCGCTCCGCTTCGGCGTGGGCGTCGAAGACCCCGAACGGGACCACCGTGCCCGTGTCCCCCTCGTCGTGCTGTCGGTCGTCGTGTTCGGCGTGTACCGGTGTCACCGGTTCGGCCTCGTGCTCGTCGAGGGGGCTGGGTTTCGACGCGTGCTCGGCAGGACGGCCGGACCGGTCGCGGGCCAGTGCCCGGCGGGCATTTGCGGTGCCGGTCTTGGTGGGTGCCGGGACCGGAGCGGGGGTGGCCGGACCCGCCCCGGCGCGGGTGAGCAGTTCGTCCAGCACGCGGGCGATGGCGATCTGCTCGACGACCCGTTCTCCGCGCCGGAGCAGTTCGTCGTGGGCGGCCCGCCAGGTGAACTCGGCGAACGGAGCGCGCACCAGGGCGCGGTAGGTCCACTCGGCGGTGATCCACCGACCGGCGCGGTGGTCGCGCACCCACACCTGGTCGCAGTCGTAAGGGTCGAAGTGGACCTCCCACAGGCCGCGCTTGGCGGCGATGCCGGAGTGTTGGCGGCGGTGCGGGTCCAGTTCGTCGCTGTCGTAGGTGCGGTGGTTGATCCGCACTCCGTAGTCGTTGACCGCCCGCCACGTCGCCGGCAGCAGCTCCAGGTAGTCCTCCCCGGTCAGCGGCAGCGGCAGGTACCCGGCGGAGGCGACCAGGGCGGCGTAGGTCTCGTTGGGAGTGGCGGCGCGGCCGGGCAGCCGAGGGTGCCGCAGGCCGTCGTGCGGCCGGTTCTGCCACCCGGCCACGATCCACTCCTCGACCAGCCCCGCCAGGTCCCGCAGCGGCCACACGCCTGCCACCGCGCGCCCGCGTCGTGTCGGGTTGTTACCGGTGTAGCCGGCGACGTACTGGGCGAACAGGGTGTTGATCGACCCGAAGCCGTTCTCCACGTGCGCCTTCTCCCACGGGGCGCGCTTGTGGGTGGGCTGCACCGAGATACCCAACCGGTCGCAGGCGGCGGTGAAGGTCCGCGAGACGAACACGCCGCCGTGGTCGACCACGATCGTCTCCGGCACGATCACAGGGCGGCCGACCGCGTCGGCCAGGCGCGGGTCGGCCCGGGTCAGCGCCTCGTGCGGCAACGCCGACGCCCGCATCCCCAGCACCGCCTGCCAACCCGGCCGCAACGGCTCCGGCACCAGCATCCGGGCCAGCAGCAACGTCGCGTCCACCGCCTTCGTGCCGCCGGGCCGCAACGCCGCCGCGCAGATCGTCCGGGTGGCCACGTCCACGGCGTAGGTCAGCTCCGGTCGGATCTCCGAGCCGTCGTCGAGCACCGCGCGCACGTCCAGCACCGTGGTGTCGATCTGCACCAGCTCGCCGGGGCGCAGCGCGGTGATCGGCGTGAACCGGCGCTGCGGCCGGGCCGCCAGCGACCGGCGCGTGGTGGCCTGCCCGAACGTGTGCCGGCCGCCGGTCATCGCCGCGACCAGCCGGTTGAACGTCGCCTTGGACGGCATCGCCACCACTCCCGGCCCGTGCTCGGCCTCCAACGCCGCCTGCACCCGCCGCCGCAACCGGTCCCGCGTCCCGGTCGACTCCCCGACCTCGGCCGCGATCGTCTTCTCCAACGCGGCCACCAGGCGCTCGTCGGCGCGGCCGTGCGGCGAGACGGTCCGCAGTAATCGACCGTCCACCAGACCCCACAATCCCTGGTCGCGGTAGCGGGCCCGCATCCGGCGCAGCGTCGCCAACGACGTGGACTGTCCGGCTGCGGCCAACTCCGCGACCTTGGCCCGCTCCCGCTGCCCCATCGTCGTGACTGCCGGGTCGAACCCCTCCCGCGCGGACGCGTCGGGCGCGGCCCCGGGCGACAGCCCGGTCTCGACCTCCACCACATGCCGCTCCCACCCGCGCGCCGCCTCCAGCACGGCGGGCGGCAGGGTGTCCAACAGGGCCAGCGGCGGCAACACCGGCGTGGGCGAGCCGCCCGTCAACGCGAAGTCCGACTCGGCCAGCAGCACCGGCAGCGCCACCAGCCGCGTCCCGCCCAGCGCGTTCTCCAGCCGCACCGTGGTGCCCTCGATCGCGCCGACCGTGTGCCGGCCGCCGAAGGCCACCACCTCGTCGCCCACCCGCAGCACCCTTCGCCCGGCCGTGCCGGTCACCCCGCCCACCCGGTCTTCCCGGCGTGCACGGGCATCTCCATCGACATCGGCACGTCCAGACCGCACTGCAACCGGCCACGCCACAACAGGTGGTAGGCCACCGGCAGCACCGCGATCGGCTCGCCCACCCGCTCCACACCCTCCAACAACGGCCGAGGCCGGGAGAACACCGTGCACAGCGCCGGCCCGCGCCCCTGACGCGCCGCCTCCGCCGCGAACCGCGGATGCCGGTACCCGGCCAACCACCGCACGTTCGCCAGCAGCACCTCCTCCGGTGCCCCGACCACCTCGTAGGCCCAGCCCACCGAGGCCGCCACCCTCGCCGTCATCTCGAACACCGCCCGGTCCCGGGGCTTGACCAGCTCGTCCGGGCGGCAGTCCAGCAGCAGCGCCGACCCATCCGCGCGACGGGCGAAGAAATCCGGGGCGTGCGAACGCCACCGCCGCCGACCAGACGTCGTGGTCTCCGACCAGAACAGCCACAACGGCTGACTGGCATAGCCCACCACCTGCGGATCGAAGTCCAGCAGCAACGCGTGCTCGCGCTCCAGCCACGACTCGAACCCCACGTGCCCGCCCACCGTCGCCGACCAGTACAGGCCCGGGAAGTTCCGCTGCCCGCGGTAGGAAGGAAACCGGCGCACCGGCGGCACAGCCTCGAACGGCACCGACACCGCCTCGCCCAACGAGGCACGCTGCTCGACGCCGTCGGCGTCCAACCACGCAACCTCGAACTCCTCCTCGGCCGTGGACGCCGAGCCAGCGTTCGCGCGCATCCGCCGATCCAACCGCCTGCTCAGTTCAACTGAGCCACGGGGGCCGTTTCTCAGTTTGACTGAGTCCTACGCACTTCAACTGAGCCAGGACACCCACTTGATGTCGGCAAAAAATCAGGAGCGAGCCGCTCCTGATCCGCTCCCTCACAGCACCCTCGAAGATCGTTTTGTCACCGTCCTGTGACCATTTTCAAGATCGGCAAGAACGCACGAAAAAGCCCGCTGACCTGCGCTTATCGCGCCGATACAGCGGGCTTCCCCTGACCGTCGGGACGACAGGATTTGAACCTGCGACCCCTTGACCCCCAGTAACAGGCTCGCCTCACCCCACTTTACACGCTCCCCAGCTTCTCAACCGGTTAAGCAAAATGCTTCGTCGCTGCCTGTCCCCCGGCGGCCCTTTTTCCGGAGTTCAGGGGTGTCCACGGCGTCGCGCCCCGATGCCGGTCACCTTCCGGAGGCAGTCGTGCACCACCGCCGCGATCGGCAGACCGCCCATGTCTTCCCCGTGCAACTCGACGCCGATCCGACCGGATCACCCGAACCCGCGCCGCCAGAGGCTCACCACACGGCTCGGGTCCGCCTGCTGCACACCCCGGCCCAGGCCGCCCGCCTGCTGGCGGTGCGGGAGTCCTGGATTCGTCGCATGGCCGGACAACGCCGGATTCCCTGCACTTTCCTGGGCAAGCATCTGCGTTTCTCCGACACGGATCTGGACCTCATTGTCCGTCGGGGTGCCCGTCCCGCCCGGTGACCCGCTCCCAGAACAAATGATTGTTGCAATTCTTCACGTATCGAGCGTCACTGTACGTCCGCCCGGACCACGGGCGGGAACTGTTCACGAAAGGCGGTAACCATAATGGCCTGGGTGGAGAAACACGGGGACGGGTTCCGGGTGCGGTATCGACTCCCGGACGGTTCGCTGCAGTCCGAGACGGGATTCGCCACGCGCGGCGAGGCCGACGACCGCGCAGGGGACATCGAGTCCGACCAGAGGCGTGGCCGGTTCGTCGACCCGCGCCTGGCCCAGACCACGGTCGGCGAATGGGTGGTCCGGTGGGTGGAGGCGCACGATGTCAGTGGTGTCACCGAGGCGACCTACGACTCGCACCTTCGCAACCACATCCTGCCCCGGTTCGCCGCCACCGAGTTGGGCGAGCTGTCCCGGATGACGATCAAGGCATGGGCGAAGACCCTGCGACGCTCGTTGAGCGACCGCAGTGTCGCCGACGTGGTCGGCTTGCTGTCGATGATCCTGGGCGAGGCGGTGGACGAGGGGCTCATCGGCGCCAACCCGTGCCGCAAACTCCGGCTCAACTCCGGTGACCAACCTGAACGGCCGCATGCCGACGCCGACGAGGTGACCGCTATCGCCGGCCGCATGGCGATGCCGGCCAACGCCGCCCTGGTCGTCACCGCGGCGTACACCGGGATGCGGTGGGGTGAACTGGCCGGGCTGCAGTGGGAACGGGTCGACGCGGACAAGCAGGAGATCCGCATCGACGCACGGGATGGGGCCCTGCACGAGCTGCGCGGCCGACTCGAACTCGGACCGCCCAAGACCCCGGCCAGCGTCCGCACCGTCCACCTGCCCCGATTCCTGGCCGAACTGCTCGTCGAACTCCGCTGCGACCAACCGACCGGGCGGTTCGTGTTCACCGGCGTCGACGGCGGACTGCACCGACGGTCCAACTTCCGCCGCCGGTTCTGGCTGCCCGCACTCCACGGCGACACCACCCTCGGGTGGCCGCCGATCAAGCCCCACATGCACTTCCACGACCTGCGCCACACCCACAAGACCTGGCTCATCGAGGACCACGTCCCCGAAGTCCTCCAGCACAAGCGCATCGGACACAAGTTCCGCGGCGTCATGGGCGTCTACTCCCACGTCACCCGACCCATGATCGACACCATGCTGCAAGGACTGCAGGTCAGATGGGAGCAATACGGGAGCAGAATGGCGTGAACTCTTCGGAGCAGCAATTGGGGTCGAGATCGCGTGCTCCCAATTTGCCCCCACACACGATCAACGGCCCGCAGACGATAACCGTCTACGAGCCGTTGACCTGGTAAAACACACTGTGGGCGATACAGGGATCGAACCTGTGACCTCTTCGGTGTGAACGAAGCGCTCTCCCGCTGAGCTAATCGCCCGTATTCGGTTTTCCGCCGCTCTCGCGGTGTGACCATACCTTACAACATCAACCCGCAGATCCAAAAATCGGGCTCCGCAGCCACGGCCAGTCGAGCCCGAACCAGCCCCCGACCAGCGAGAACGCCCCGAGCAGCCAGCACGTCACGGCGACGACCAACGCGGTGGCGGTGAGGACCAGCGCCTTCACGAAGAGGTTCTGGCGCTTGAGCCACTCGACCCACGCGTCGTAGTACCGCTTCGCGAACCGCAGCACGCGGCCCGCCCACTCGAACTCCGTCGCCAGGATCGCCAACCCGGCGAACACCACCAGCCAACCCGGGCCGGGGTACGGGATCATCAGGACCCCGCCTACCAGCACCAGACCGCCGACCACGCCCACCCCGATGCGGTAGGTCAGGTTCAGCGCGGGATTGCGGCGGAACCAGTGGCGGTGACCGCTCGGTTCGGTCTGCTCGTCGCGCTGCTCGGCGGTCATCCGCACATCATCGCTCACGCGTTGCCCACCTGGCCCGAGGCCACCACGTCGGTCGGCGTCGCGGGCGCGGCCTTGCCCGGTTCCAGCGAGATCGCGAACACCTTGTGCTGGTGCGACGCGCTCGACCAGCTCAGGAACTGGACGGACGAGTCCGCGCGCACGTTGAACGTCGCCAGCGGCACGGCCTGCGGGGTGCTCTTGCCCCACATCACGTAGGTCTGGTCGGTCGCGTTCGGCGCGAGCTTCATCTCCATGACGGCCGCCTGGTCGTCGCCGGACAGCATGATCGCGATCGGGTCACCGGACGGCGAGCGCAGCACGGCCCGGTTGGTCGCCGGGTTCGCCGCGAGTTCCAACGCCCTGGACAGCTCGCGGTTCTGCTGCTCCTGGGCCGCCACCCGGTCGTCCAGCTGGCTGAACCGCACCCCCGCGACTCCGACCGCGGCCAGCGCCACGACCACCGCGGCGGCCGCGAGCAACCGGCGGCCGAGGCCGCTCTTGCGCCGCTCGTCCAGCCGGATGGGCTCGGGCGGAGCCGGCTGCCGGCTCGGCGTCACGAACTCCTGGGGCGTGTGCTCGATCTCGGCCATCAGACGTGACTTCAGGCGGGCAGGCGGTTCGTACTGCCGAACCGAGCCGCCGAGCGCGGCGGTCACCTCTTCGGTGGACCGAACCACTCCTCGGCACCGCGCGCAGCCCGGCAGGTGGGCGCGCAGTTGCGCCTCCTCGTCCGGTTCGAGCGAGTGCATCGCCCAACCGACCGCGAGCTCCTCCTGAGGGCACCAGTCGTCCCTCCGCTCCCCGGTCACCGATGTGCTCCCGTCGTCTCGCCGCCGGTCTCCCCGGCCCATACCGATCGCAGCGACGTCCGCAACCTGCGGATCGCGGCGAACGTGCGCGACTTGACCGTCCCCAAGGGGATCCCGGTCAGGGCCGCGACTTCTATCTGCGTGTACCCGCCCAGGTAGGCCAAGGCGATCACCTGCCGCTGGTCTTCCGGCAGGCGTTTGAGCGCCTCCCGGACCTCGGCGCCCACGACGCCGCTCAGCGCCGCGTGGTCCGCGCCGTCCGCAGGTGGAACGTTGCGCTCGGATGCCTCGTCGGTCAACGGCACGTTCCGTCGCCGTTGGGTGTTCTCCCGTCGCACGGCGTCGACCGCCCGGTGGTGCACGACGGTCATCAGCCACGTGCCGAAGCCGCCCCGTGACCGGTCGTACCCGGCGGGATTGCGCCACAGTGCGAGGAACGCCTCTTGGACGACGTCCTCCGCGAGGTCCGGATCGACGCATATTCGCCTCGCGAGCGAATACGCCGGGCGGGCGTAGCGGTCGTACAGTTCTCCGAACGCACCCCGGTCACCAGCGGAAACCCGCTCGACCAGCGACGCGTCGGAAGGACGCCCGTCAGGCTCGGGTCGGGGCGCCGGAGCGGGTGAGTCAGCCACCAGAGATGTCCTCACGTCCAACATTCGCGCAACAGCCGGTACCGGGTTCAGGTTAAACCCAGCAAGATGTGGGGCAGCGCGGGTTGGGTGGACACGGAACGCAGCGAGATGGTAGCCCAGAGGAGTTTCATGGGCCCGAACGGGTGATAAACGCCTCGATGTCGAGCGTTCCTCGCCACATACACGTCACAAGTAGAGAGTTCGGTCGTTTCCTTGGCCGTGAAGGGAGAAGAGGGTAACGACGATGCGCAATGACCACGTGACGCTCCGCTCAACAGCAGTCTTCGACCTGCTGGCACCGAGGACCCCGGCCGTCCCCGTGCAGGTGGAACTTCGATATGACACGAAAGACCCCTACGCAGTTGTGGCCGCGTTCCGCACAGGACGCGCCGGCTGGGTCGAATGGGTGTACGCCCGCGACCTGCTGGCCGACGGACTGATCGCCGACGCGGGAGACGGCGACGTCCGGATCCGCCCGGCCGCCGACGACCCCGAGGTCGTCGTGATCGAACTCAGCTCGCCGTCCGGCCACGCCATGTTCGAGGCGTCGGCTCAGGAGTTGGCCGACTTCCTGGACCGCACGTACGACGTCGTGGTGCCCGGCAACGAGCACCTGTGGGTCGACGTGGACGAGGCCCTGACCCACCTGATCTCCAACGACCTGACCTGAAAGCCCAGGTGACAGGCCCTGCGAGGGGCTGCGGGGACCCCCGATTTGATCCAACGGAGGGGGATGTAATAAAGTTCCTCTCGCACCGGGGAAGACGGAACGGAAAGCCCCAAAAGGGCCGGCGGTTCGGGAATCCACGGAGTATGCGGATGTAGCGCAGTTGGTAGCGCATCACCTTGCCAAGGTGAGGGTCGCGAGTTCGAGTCTCGTCATCCGCTCGGCAGAGGGCCCCTTGGGCTCAGGCCAGACTTCCTGGTGTAGCCTTCAGCAGGAATCATGGCGGAGTGGCCGAGTGGCTTAGGCAAGGGCCTGCAAAGCCCTGTACACGGGTTCGATTCCCGTCTCCGCCTCGGACGATTAGCTCAGCGGGAGAGCACTACCTTGACACGGTAGGGGTCACAGGTTCAATCCCTGTATCGTCCACAACAGAACAACGCAGGTCAGAAGCCCGGTTCTCGATCTTGAGGCCGGGCTTCTTGCGTGTGGTGCAAGATCAAAGACGATGAAAGGCGATGGGCTCCGACGCCGGTAGTGCTCGCGCCTCCTCGATCGTGGCCGCCAGGTGGGGGAACCGTCCGATGATTCGGGCCCGCTCGTCCCGATGGAGCGCGAGCAGCGAGGCTGCCCACCGTTGTTCGAGCGTGTCGTCGATCTGCTTCAGCATGACCTCCGTCACATGGTCGTAGGTGCGGGCGATGCCCTTCATCTTCTGACCGAGCCGCGCCCGCCGCACCAACCTCCGGGATGCCGTCCTCGGCCATCCAGGTCGCATGGGTGTGGCGCGCCTCACGGAAGGTGAACCAGGGAAGGATCGGCGGCGTGTGCCCTGCGGCGTCGGGGCGATCGGGCTTGCGCACGTCCCAGGCCGGCCGCCAGAACCGCTGCCGGCGGTTCCCCGCCGCAGCAGCCCGCCCTCCGGAGAGGTGAACACGAACGACCCTCGACGCTCGTCGAGCAGTGCCTCGTAGATCACAGCGATGCTCGGCGGCAATCGCAGCGACCGCGTTCCGGCGGGCGTTTTCGTACGCCCCCGCTTCCCCCTCGACCTCCTCGTGGAGACCCGAGGCACATCCGGCCGAGCGGTCGGACTGGACGATCTCGTACAGGCGCATCGCCGCCCGCAACGCCTGCACCGGCGAAGCGACCAGCCGGTCGTACTCGAACTCGCCCGCCGTGACGCGAATCCCATGGCAGGGGTTGGCCGGGATCACCTTCGCCCGCACCGCCGCGTTCATGATCGTGGAAAACGTCGCGAAGTACGACGCCACCGACGGCTCGGCGTACCCGTCGTGCAACTTGGACAGCCATTTCTCGATCTCGATGTAGCCGTTAAAGATCCCGATCATCGGCCACACACCGCACTCGGGGATCAACCGGTTGTCCAGATGCGACCGGTACTTGACCCGCGTGTTGAGTTCCAGTCGGGGTGCGACAGCGTCGAGCCACTCGTTGGCGAAGTCCCCGAGTCACCGTGGACGACATGGGCGAGCCGCACTTGGTGGCGGCCATGAAAGCGGTGATCGCGGACCGGCGAGGTGAGGACCCGGTTCCGCATTGGCGGCAGGCGGCCGAGTTGGCGGTCGAGGATGCGCACCTCGCCTGGCTGCCGAGGCAGACCGCTCCTGCCGACCGGGCGTGCCGCCCGCCTCACGACAACGGATGATCGACCGGCAGCACGCCATGGAGCGGTCGCCGCCGAGCTGTCGACACGGTTGTCCCCGCTGTTCGAGTTTGTCGTCCTGCAGTTCCCGACACGAAAGGCCGCAGCAGGTTCTCCCGTCTCCCGGCAGTCCCGACGACAGACGTGGCCGGGTGGCGCAGTGGTTCGGTGCCGTGTCGGGCGCGGACCCGGTGGACGGGCCGATCCGAGACCCGGAGGTTTGCCCGTTACTGCGACAGGGCGAGCCGGTCTTGGAGTCGGGCGTGGCGGAACTGGTACACCGCACCGGCTTGGCGCAGCACGCCCCGCCGGGTGGCATCGTCGAGGAACTCGGGCAGCGAGCGCGGCAGGCGGCCGGTGAGCGGCAGGCAGATCCGGGCGAACAAGAGCCACTGGCCCCACGCGGTGAGCGCCAGGCAGTAGCACAGGCCGCCGCCCACGCCGGTGAGCAGCGCCAGGCGCACCACGGCTTCCGGGCTGAAGACGAGCTGCGCGTGCGCACCTTCCGGGCGCTGGAGCAGGAGCACGGCGCCCAGGGTGACCAGGCCCCCGTAGACGAGGCTGAACAGCACGACCCTGCCCAGGACGTTGGCGCGGTTGACGTTGCGCAGGTCGGTGGGCCCGGCCGCGGACGCGATGTCGAGCGGGGATTCCACGGCGGCGGCCACGGCCAGCGCCAGTCCGGTCGGCACGGCGAACACCAACCCCAACGTGGCCCCGTTGACCAGGACGGTCCCCACGTCGCGGACCGTGTCGTAGAGGACGAGGCCCAGCAGCCCGAGCCCCAGCCCGTTGGCCAGTCCGAACCCGCCGCCGGCGGCCACGCCGAACAGGAAGCGCGACAGGATTCCCGGCCGCACCGGGGCGGTCCGGCCGGTGACCCGCATCCGCATGTGCGAGGGCCGGATCCCGTCGCCCTCGGCCCTGGTCAGGACCAGGTGGGCGATGGCGAACGCGGTGCCCGCCAACACCCCGTTGACCGGTGCCTCCACCAGGGTCGACCAGAAGACGAGCGGGGTCAGGGTGCCGAGCAGCGCGAGGAAGGCCAGGACGTTCAGCACGGCGGTCAGCACCACCACGACCGCCGTGCACGCCACCCCGACCACCAACGCCCGGACGCGGCGGCCCAGGGTCGTGCCGAACCGCCACCAAGCCAGGTCGCGGGCGCCGTCGAGTTCGCGGGCCAGGTGGTGCAGGCGGTGCCGGGCCTGGTCGGCGGTCCACCGGGTCGGGGCGCGGTAGACCGACGGGACGAAGCTGTCCAGCAGGTGGTGCCGGATCGCCTCCCCGGTCGGGAAGAGGCCGAGGTCGAGGAGTTCGGCCGGGTCGTGGTCGGGGGTGTCGCCGTAGGTGACCCGGGCCAGCATGACCATCAGCGGCGTGGTCAGGACCGACGCCAGGTCCGAGTCGGGCCGGTGGCGCAGGTCGGCGAGGACGGGGTCCCACGTGTGCGCGGCGGCGGCGCGCGGCAGGTAGGCGGCCACGTCGTCGAGGGTGAGATCGGCGATCACGATGCCCGCGGCGGCGGTCAGGACGTCCGTCGCTGCCACTGCGGCGGTGAACTCCTCGGGGCGGCTGGTCAGCAGCAGCGGCAGCGCGGTGGCGTTGAGCGCCTCCAGCGCGGGGCGGTGCAGGCCGACGCCGAGTTCGTCGAACCCGTCGAGCACCGGCAGCACCCGGTCGGTGTCCACGAGACCGTAGGCCAACGTGCGCCCGTCGTGTCCGCGGACGGCCAGGCCGGGGTGGTCGCGGACGAGCTGGGCGGCAAGCCAGTCGCGCAGCGGGGTGGTGACGGGGTTCCACGAACTCAGGCCGAAGACCACCGGCACGGGGTCGTCGGGTCCGCGCACCGCGAGCAGGTCGAGCACGAACCGCAGCGCCAGCACGGTCTTCCCCGAACCCGCGCCGCCCAGCACCACCAGTCGCCGTGACGCGATGGCGCGGTGGACGTCCACGATCCTGTCCATCCCGGCGAGCACAGGCGGTTCGGCCACCGCGCCGGGCGGCAGGCGGAGGATGTTCTCCCAGTGGTCGGTGGCATCCTCCGGGGCGGCGTGCCAGCGGACCGGCAGCGGGAACGGGTCGTGGACCCGCCGCCGTTCTTCCTCGCGCTGCCACCGCGTGCCGACGGCCCGCGCCAACCGGTCGGCGGCCTCGCCGAGCACATCCCCGGCGGGCCCCTGGACCGTCACGTGCCCGGCCTGCACGACCGGGCCGTGGACCGTTCCGCTGACCTCGTTGACCGTCCGGTCACGCCGTGCCATCGCCCCGCCCTTCGACGGCCCCGCCACGCCGGTCCCGGCCAGCGTAGCGACTCCTCGCCACGGGCCAGAAGCGTCGCGTGGAACTGCCGCGTCGGTAGACCTCCCACGAGGGGAACCGTGTGGCGTCGGCGATGGTGGACGGCCCGGTGGCGCGGTGGATCTCAGGCCGGGTGTGCGGAGGTGTCCCTGGCCGGTCGCAGTCGCGAGGAGATCGCGCCGTTGCTGATGCCGAGGGCGTGGGCGAAGTCGGTTTGCGGACGCCAGCGCCGGCCAAGCGGCGGATGGCTGCGTTGAGATCGTGGAACACCGTGCGCGCGGGGGGCTGACAACGTCATGCGGCCCAGGATGTCGACCAGGCGCGGTGCAAGCGCAGCGGCGCGGCGGGCTGCGATCAGCGAAGAACACGACGGCTGCGGACCCGCAGGGGTCCGCAGCCGTTATCGGTGATGGTCAGGACGGACGAGATGGTGGTACCGGGACGGCTCGGGCGGGTTGCGCTGTGCGTGGTCGCGGGATGTGCGGCACGAGGACGTGGGTTGGGCCGGTCGAGTGGCTGCGGAACGTCGTTCTTTCTTTGTCCGGGCGGTGAAATTCATGATCGTCTGCCGTCTAGGCTCACCGCACGGGCCGATCGGCCCGGTCATCCCCATCGTGTTGGGAGCAACCGTGACTGTGGTGCCCGAGTCCGAGGCGTGGCGGCGTGAGCTGGTGGACGCCTTCGAGGTGCTGCTGGGCAAGCCGCTCGCCTCGTTCGCGGCGGATGCCGAGTACGCCAGTTACTACTGGGACGACATGTTGCAGTACGACGTGCTGGACGACTACATCACGGGCAACGTCGATCCGGACGTGGTGGAGCGCGGCGAGCCGGACGTGGACGACTACCCGTTCAGCCCGGACGCGTGGGCCTTCGACCACTCCCGGTCGATCTGGCTGTTCTCCGGGGACGCGCTCGACCCCGACGGGCCGTTCGGCGAGGCGGTGAGCGCGGCCCTGACGGCGGTCTCGACCGCTGACGGCGAGCGCCGGTTCGCCGTGTCCGGCGCGGATCTCGCGCGTGTGCTGACCGCGCACCGCGACGCCCTCGATGAGGTCGACAGCGAGGAGCTGGCCGGGGAGGTGAAAGCGCTGCTGCGAATCGACACGGACGGGACGTTGTTCGAGGCGATGCGCGCGGTCACGTGGACCACCGGCGGGCCGGAAGCTCTGGTCGAACTGGACGGCAACGTCGAGGTGGAGGCCGGGTGGGCGGAGAAGCTGCTCCAGGTGCCCGACACCCGGCTGCGCGGGCACCTGGGGATGTTGTCGTTGTGCGCGCAGGACTCGCGGAGCGAAGGTGCGTACTACCTCGGCCCCGACCAGTGCTCCGGTGACTTCCGCCGGCTCGCCGAGCGGCCCGGTCACGAGGCGGTGGCCAGTTGGGAGTTCGGCGAGGGGCAGGCGTCCTCGGTGGTGTTCCGGATCAAGTAGCCGGGGCCGATGGGCCTCCCCGACGCCGGGGTCCGCCATGACGGCGTGGTTCGCAGGTGTCGGAGTGGCAGCCGGCACCTGCGGAACGCGGACTCGATCCGACTGGCGGTGGCGTCGAACGCGTCGGCGTAGCCGTGGAGCAGGCCGAGTTTCGCGCGGATCTCGGCGACGTCGGTGACGTCCATCCCGCTCTGGGCGACCTTGCGGATGTCCCAGCCGGTCGACCCTGCCGCACGCATCGCCCGCAAACGCGTCCCCGTGGCGGGACATCGACGTGCCCAGGGTCCTTTCTGCGCACAAAAGTGAGGGCGTGGCTGGGAAAATCGGCCACGCCCTGGTCTCCAAGGAAACTGGTCAAGCGGCCTGGTCGCCGTCCGCCGGTTCGGGAGCGTCAAGCTCGGCGTCGGCCGGGTCGAGGACGGCCAGGTCGACGTCGACGGCCAGGTGGGCGTCGGCGTCCGGGTCGTTGACGAGCTGCTCGACCCAGTGCAGGCGCACCACCGTCACATCCGACCGGCCACGCCGTCCGCTTCACGTTGACGACGTCTTCGTGACCACTCCCGGCTAGGAGACCGTGACCCGGGAGACCTTGCCGTCGAGGCCGTTGTTGCGCACGAAGTTCACCCTGACGTTGGCGTCGTCACGGTTCTGCTCGAAGGTTCCGACGACGATGGTGTTCACCAACCTCTTCACGTGGATGATGGTGTAGTCGTCGTTCTTGCTCTTCGACGGACTGTCGTAGACCGTGATGGTCGCACCGGCCCGTACGGAGACCAGCTTCACCGACCTCGCCTCGTCGTTCTGACGGGGTGCGAAGTCCTGCCCGGACCGGTCGTTGGTCGTGTGGACGATGTTCTGGGTCGCGTTGTTCCCCTCGTAGAACACGATCTGACCCTCCGCCTGCGGGGCTGCGGCCCCTGCGGGCGTTCCTGCCGCCAGCCCGCCCACCATGACCGTGACCGCGGTGACGACCGCGGCGAGAGCCCTGCGATTCATCGCTTCTCCTGTCCCACAGCCGGAGCCCCCTCTGGGCAACCGGTCGCGAACCGTGCCCCGGCCCCGGGTGACCACCCGCGATGCACCGGGCCGGACCAGCGTGACCCAGACCGGCCACCGCGGACAGTGCCCGGTCGACACCCCACCCCAACGAGACCGCCACAGGCACAACCAGTGAAACGGGCCGCGCCGTGCACTCACCGACCAGGGGACGCGATCACCCGCCTGGGACGCATTTCGGCGGCAAGACCCCTCGGACTGACAACCGCAGCACCGACGACCACAACGGTCGGCCATCGCGTGAAGTTGATCGATGCCACGTCGTGACGCGTCTCCACGCTCGCGCAGCATCAGCGCCCGACGCAGATCGCCGCGTCGCGCGTTCGCAACGAGTTCCGACACGCTCCCCCGCAACGTCGGGCAGATCCCGGTCTGCTCGGAACTTCTGGTCCTGGCCTGGGGTTGGATGTCGACCAAGTTCGCGGATCGGGGGGTTGGGGACGCCGAGTGGCGGCGACCTGGGCGGACGAGTTCAGCCGTGCGGTCGCGCCTGTCGGCGGCAATCGGTCGACGGGGCTGTCGGCAGCCGGGCGCGGAGCGAGACAGTCAGCCAGGAATGGGGAACCTGTTCGGTTCGTTCTCCGTCGATCGGCGGCTTCCTCGACGGAATCGCCCCTGGTCGACAGGGAACGGTAGGGCGGACGGCCTCCTCGGCCACGGGCGAACAGCGGGCGTGCCGACATCCGCCGGTGGATTGTGAACGCGCTTTCGGCATTATCGCGGAGAGGAAGCCGGCCGGCCCAGCGTCGAACACCGCCTTGTGCGGGCTGAAATCCAGCGACTCCGGCCGTACATCCGCCCATGCAGCGGATTGCCCCGAATCGGACGAACTCGGAAGAATTGTCCACTCACGGTACTGATTCAGCTCGGGAGGAAGAATGAGTCGGGATCGAGTGAGACCTACTGCCGGGCGGGTGGCCGGCCTCGTGATCACGCTCGCGTTCACGGTCGGCGGTGCGGTCGTTCCCGCGCACGCGACTGGCAGCGGGGAGGCAGGTGCGGCCCCTGGTGCGTCGACGGTGCGGGCGCAGGCCACGGTGGAGTTCTACAGGCTGGTGCACAAGACGAACAAAGACCACTTCCACACGGCGTTCTGGGACGAGGTCATCCGCGCGGTCACCAACGGCGGCTACCACTACGAGCGCATCGGGGCTACCATATTCGCTACGCAGGAGCCCGGGACGGTTCCCTTCTACCGGGTGTTCCGCCCGGCCAACGGGGACCACTACCACACGACGAACCGGGACGAGGTCCTCTACGTGATCTCCAACGACGGTTATGAATACGAAGGAATCAAGGGGTACGTCTACCCGGCGGGCTCCGGTCAAGGCGTGCCGTTCTACCGCCTGCGGAACGGAGTAACCGGAGACCACTACCACACGACAAGCTGGGACGAAGTCCTCCACACGGTCAGAGTCGAGGGCTTCGCTTACGAGGGTGTTGGTGCCAACGTGGTCAGCTGACCAGCACATCGCGGGCAAACCTGTCACGCGGCAGCGCGGTGTTCTGGATGTGGGACCGGTCGGGTCACCGCAGGTCGTATCCAAGATCCGCCTTCGAACCCCGCGACGCCCGCTCAGCGCCAGTCCGAACGGACCTACTCGCGGAATTCTGACGGCCGCTGTCCGACCTGCCGGTCGGTCGGTCGGTCGGTCGGTCACGAGTCTGTCCAGGTGTCCCGTTGCTCCGGCAGCGCCGGTCGCTGTCGGGGTGGGCCGCCGGGTCACATCACGTCGAGTGCCTCGCCGAAGCGCTGCCAGTAGACGTCGAAGGCGACCGGGAAGAGGATCGTCGGGTCGTCCACCCCGACCTCGGCGGGCATCAGGGCGGGGTCGGTGAGCACCGCCTCGTACTGCTTGCGGCCCTGGCTCACCACCCAGTTGGAGATGTCTTCGAGGCCGTCCTCGGACTCGCCGGGCGCGACGTGGGACGTGTACGGCTCGTCGCGCAGCTCCACCGCCATCTCGACGAAGATGTCCTGGAACCGGTGGACTTCTTCCTTGGTCATCGACATCAGCGCGGTGCGCAGGCGTTCCCGGTCCCGTCCGGCCGCGTCGACGGTGCGCCAGAACCGGTCGACGTCCGCCTGGTCGATGTCGTCCTCGGCCACCCCGGGCACCTCCTCATCCCCTGCCCCACCGGGACCCCACGACCGAGCCGCTGGTCCTCGTCGTCCCAGGTGAGCGGGCTCAGGGTACCGACACCGGCGCGGAGGACGTGGTCCGACCGCGACCGGGTCCGGGCGGCGAGAGCGGAGTCGCCCTCGCCGCCCTGGTCGACCCGCCGACAGGCCGATGTCCGCCTAAGGCCGCTATCAGCTGTCCTGACCGTCGGGAAGGAACTTGAAGTGCCCGACGACGAACTCGCCTTCGTCGGTGACCAGCTTGATCTCCACGGTTCCCACGGCGTGGGCCGGGGTGCGGACGTGCAGGGAAGTGGGGCTCACGATCACGAGATCAATCCCGGCGACGTCGTCGAAGAGAACCGCCACCACAGGTTCCAGGGACTCCCCGGTGATGGTCACCTCGTCGCCGCCTTCGGCGCGTCCGGAATTCGGCGTCACGTCAAAGGCCCTCGGGGTCGAGGTCATGTCTCGTCACCTTTTTCAAAAACTTTTGATTTTCTGTCGACCAGCCGGCGGACACCAGCCTCGGCCGTCCCACGACAGCTGCTAAGCCGTTTCCTTGCAGACGTCGTCCGAAGGTTTGATCGGCCCGTTGAAAATGCTCTTCTGGTTGAAACTCGCGCTATAGCCCGGGTTGGCCTCGACGGCGCTGTAGTCGTATTTCTTGCTCGGCTTCTCCTGAACCAGCTTGATCGAGTGCCAGCCGGCGATCTGCGCGTACTCCACGGCAAGCTTGGTGCCCTTGTCCCCACGCGCGGCGAGTTCCTTCTCGTCCGGGTAGGGATACGTCTGGTTGCACTTCTTGTAGACGTCGGCGACGTTGTAGAAGCGATCGGACGTTTTGATCACGTAGACGTAGCGGGTTTCGTTCGGCTTCATGTTGTTGCAGGTCGCGAATTTCTCCGCCACCGCCGGGTCGTAGGACGTGGCCACGTACCCCGAGTCACTCGGCGCGTTCCAGCAGGTACTCACACCTTTCACGTGGTACGGGATTCCGGGCTGATTGCCCTTGGAGTAGAACCCGTGCGCTGCGTTGATCTCCTTCGGTGACCGCGTGTCGCCGCGAACGGAGCAGTCGAAGTTCTTGAGCGTCCCCGCGCCACCCTTGCAGATCTTCTCGATGTCCTTGACCGTCGGCTGCGGCCCGAGGATGCGCTGCCCGTCGACCGGGGTTGCCCGGTGGGAAATCGGAACCGGGGCGACTTCGGCTGCTCCGAGCGGGACCAGGCAGCAGATCAGGCCGGCCGCGATACCGGCGACACGAGCGGTGAACGAACCGGTCTTGGTTGGACGGAGACGATCGGGCAGGAAATTCATGCGAACCTCCTGGGCCGGAACGAATTCACCGTGCACTGCGGCGGAATCGGTTCACTTTCCGTCGACCACCGTCGCATCGGCCGCACCACACCCGTGTTCGGCCGTGTTCGCGCAGTAAGCCCCGTCCCCGCAGCCACGGCCGCTGCGCGCGGGTGGCTGCGGGGACGGACGCCGATCTCTACACCCGACTACGAGTGGTACTGGTACTTGACGGGGTTGCTGACGTTGCCTTCGTCATCGGTGACCGTCACGTTCACCGAACCCGACGGATGGGCGGGCGTGGTGGCGGACACCTCATTGGGTCCGCCGACGCTGATGTTGGTCGCGGGCGATCCCCCGAACGAGACTGAGACGACGTGCGCCAGCAGTTCGCCGCCGAGGGTCACGTTTTCGCCCCCGCTCGAACCTCCGCTGTTCGGGCTGATCGACGAGAGAGACGGGCCTGCCATGGAGTTCTCCTTCTGGGATCGGATAGAACCGCGACGGGGCATCGCCCCGCCGCCGACTGTGGGTGGCGACCGCGGACGGCCGGTATCGGCCCGCGCCCGGATCCGGGCCCGCACAACGGAAGAAGCCCTTGTCGGGTCGCGGCGTCGTTCAGTTGACCGTGCGGGATCACACCGGCGGGGGGAGGTATTCGAAGGGCAGTCGGTTGCTCTCGTTCCCCTCGTCGTCGGTCACCCAGACCTGGACAGTCCCCGCAGAGTTCGGCGGACTCACGCACGTCGCCTTCACCGGGGAGAGCACCTTCAGCCCGATGCCGGGTGTGGGGCCGAAGGTCACGCCCGCCAGGTGCTGCAACAACGTTCCGGTGAGGGTCACCGGCGTTCCCCCGACCGCGTCCCCGACTGCCGGGTCGAGCCTGTCCAGGTGCGGCGAACCCATGACCCGTTCATCGCCGCGAGAGGCGGATTCGGTCGACATGCGGCTAGCGCGCTTCGTAGACAACGTGAACCGGGTTGGAGATATCGCCCTGCGCGTCCTCCAGAGCCACCCAGCCAGGTCCGATGCCCATTCCGTCCGGCACCACGGCTTCAGCGCTCGTGCCCGACGCGTCCACCTTCACCGGTACGGATACGACCGGCGTACCCCCCGCTGCCGTGAACAACGCCTGTGTCACGGTCGCGAGCCCCGGACCGGTGAACGTCACCCTGGTACCGGGTTTCACCGTGGACGGGAAGACCGTGAAAGGGGCGCGGACCCTGACAGGCTGATCTCCGGACATCATTGCTCCTTCGGACTGGACGGCGGTTCCGCGTCCGAATCCGACCTGCCGGACGCCCTGTCGAGCGTGGCAGGGATCCAATCCTCCTGAAGCGACTCATCACCCTTGGGTGCAACGGTTCACTCCGTCCGGTCATGAACACGACGACACCGCCGCAATAAGGCGGATTCCAGCACTCGTCCGGCTGACACCCAGGACGCTCACCGGGGTCGTCGGCGGTCCACGATCCGGGTGGAACGCACGATCGGCTGGTTTGGGCACTGCACCCGCCGATTGCGGGAACCCTTGCATGACCGAGGCCACGGGCCTGTGGATTCGTGGCACAAGCACCACTCAAGGGGGCTCGATGATCACCCGCATCCTCGCTGTACTCGCGTGCACGGCGATGCTGCACGTGCCGGTCGCGCAGGCGGCCAGCGGGCCGAGCCGGTTGGCCGCCTGCGGCACGACCTCGGCGGACCTTGCGGTTACGCGTGGCGAAACGCAGGTCAGGTCGCAGTCGTGGCTGGACGAACGGGTGCCGTACAGCCAGCAGGCGTGCCACCGCAACGACTTCGGCGACTACCGGACCGACTGCTCCGGCTACGTCTCGATGGCCTGGGGGCTGTCCTACTCCCGCACCACGATCACGCTGCGCGAAGTCGCCACCGAGATCCCGCGAGCCGACCTGCTCCCCGGTGACGCGCTGGTCGACCCCGGCCACGCGGCTCTGTTCGTGCGCTGGGCGGACGAGGCGAAGTCGGAACCGGTGGTGCGTGAGCAGGCCGGGCCGGACGGCGCGTTCCCGGCGGAGCGCAAGTGGACGGCGGAGACCGCCCGCGCCTACACGCCCTTGCGGTACAACAACGTGGTCGAGGGCGGTGCGCTTTTCGGTGTCACAGCTCGGTGATCTGGACGGCCCCCTGGTCGACGCCGGTGCCCGGGTCGGTCACGCTGCCCACGTAGAGCGTCCTGCCTCGCGGGTCGACGGCCAGCGAGGTGACCGAGTCGTCGGTGAAGCCGGTCAGGGTGTCCACTGGCTTGCCGGTGGCGGAGTCGAGCACGAGGACGGTCGGCCCGTCGTCCTCGGTGGTCTGCGCGCGCCCGACGTAGAGCCGTTTCCCGTCGGGCCGCAGCGCGAGCGCGCCGAGGTCGTAACGATCGGAGAGGTGCGTGGTGGCGACCACGGCGTGGCGCACCGGGTCGACGATCACCGCGTCCTGAGCCAGGTTCACCCCGTAGAGCCGCGTGCCGTCCTTGCTGAGCACGGGGCTTGCCAACGGCACGGAGATGCCGGGTGGCAGGTCGAGGACGAGGTCGGACACCAGGCTGCCGGTCTTCGTGTCGTAGGTTTCGATCGCGGATTCGTTCTTCTGCGTGTCCGCCTGGAATCCGCCGGTGGTCACGTGGACGGTGCGCTGGTCGGGCGCTACCAGGACGTCGCCGGCCCAGAGCCGCTTCAGGGAGGTCCGGGCGATCACGGTGAGGTGTTCCAGGTCGATGGTGTACAGGCGGCCCAGCGTGCCGAGGGCGGCGTCCCCGTCTTCGGTGACGAACAGGAAGCGGCCGTTGGCGGCGAGCGCTTCCGAGGTCAGGATGTCGACCCCGGGCAGGGTCACGGTGGCCTCGGTTTGGCCGGTCCAGGCGTCGAGCACGGCGATCCGTTGCGGGGTCAGCACGTACAGCCTGCGGCCGTCGGGGCTGACTTCCAGGTCGTTGATCCAGTAGTCCGTGCTCGGCACCTTGGGCGCGTGGGTCGCGAGGAGTTGGCGGGTGGCGTTGTCCACCACCTTCACCTGGACTCTTTCCCGTGACCGCTGGCCGGTGGACAGATAGGTGAGCCGGCCGTCCGGGCTGACCACCGAGTGGCTCGGTTCGACGTCGCCCAGCGGCACCACGTCGATCTGCGGTTCGGTCGCCGCCGACGCCGGCACCGCCCCGCCGAGCACCACGGCGACTGCGGCGATCGCCCGAATTGCCCTGTGAAATAAGGATGAACTGGACACGCCGGTCTCCCCTGCTCACTGTGCCCGGGTGGTTCGGATCGGCCCGAGCGTAGCGCCGGATCAACCGGGATCGCCTTTCGCGGCCGTTGTTTCCGGTCGACCTCGACTTGTTCCGCTGTTCCGCCCGGTTCTTTTCAGCGCACCGGACCAACGGTGGCGGACGCTCGGGCCAATACCGGCTTCGACCTCGTTCCGGACCTCGACGGGCATTCGCCGTCGCCGCGCGTGGAGCGGGAATCAGCGCGCTTGCTCCGCGCTGCCGGTGCGCGCGGGCAGCGGGTCGCCGTTCGACCGGGACAGGACGCGGGGTGCGGTCTCCCGCAGACCGAGGCTGAGCAGCACCACGACCACCGCGCTCACCGCCGCGATGACCATCGCCGCCTCCAGACCCCACCGGTCCGAAGCCCACCCGGCGAGCACGGGACCGAGCGCGCCACCGAGCAGTTCACCCACGCCCATCGTCACGCCGACCACGGTGGCCAGCGCGCCCGGCGGGACGGTCTCGGCGGGGATGACGGCCATGAACAGCGTGAAGCAGCCGACGCCCGTGTAGGTCAGCATCATCACCGCTCCGAGCAGCCACGCGTCGTCCACGAACAGCACCGCCAGCGGGCAGCAGACGGCCAGGACGCTGAAGCCGGCCAGCGCGGGTTTGCGGCCGATCCGGTCCGAGATGGCGGGCGTGACGACACCCCACACCATCCAGGCGACGCCGAGGCAGGTCATCACCGTCCCCATCGTCGCCGACGTGAATCCCTTGACGTTCAACAGGTACAGCGGGGTGAACGTGACGATGGTGGCGAACCACGTGAGGTAGCAGACCGCGATGAGGATGCACAGCACCACGTTGCGCATGCCCAGGGCCTGGCGGAGCGGCACCTTCGCGGGCTTCGCCGTCCGCCCGGCGACCGGAGGCGACGGGCGTTCGCGGACGACCACCGCCATCGCGGCGGCGATCAGCAGACCCGGCAGCAGCGTCACGAAGAACGACCAGCGCCAGCCGACGGACTCGGCGAGCCAGATGAAGGCGAACGGCGCCGCGACGCCACCGAGCAAGCCCGCCGACGCGCCCTGGATCAGGCCCATGTTCAGTCCGCGCCGCTTCGGCCGGGACGCCTGCACCATCAGCGACTGCGCCAACGGGATCACGCCGCCCTCGGCCGCGCCCATCAAGGCTCGCGCGACGAGCAGGCCGACGAAACCGGCGGCCAGCCCGGAAACCGCGGAGATCAGCGAGAACAGCACCACGGCCGTGATCAGCAGCGGCTTGCGCCGCCCGAGCCGGTCGGAGAGCCCTCCCATCAGGATGCCGGAAACGGCCCAGGTGCAGGACAGCGCGCCGGCGGCCAGACCGAGTTGGGTGGGCGAGAGCCCGAACTCGGCATCGATGTACGGTGCCAGGAAGGCCAACGCCTGCCGGTCGAACAGGACGAAGCCGACGCCCAGGAACAGGACGCAGAGCAGGCGGCGCTCGTAGCGGCGCGCCTCGGAGCCGGGTTCGCCGGTCATCACCGCACCACCGCGCAGCGCCGCGTCTGCTTCCGGGGTCTTGTGGCAACCGGGTGGATCATCAGGTGTTCGGGCATCGTTGCCCTGCCTCTCCGTTGAGGACTGAAACGACGTTCGAGGGTTGGTGGCCGCGAAGGCCGGGGCGCGACCGCGTCCCCGGCCGGGTTCGTGGCGGTGTCCGTTACAGCGGGGTGGGTGTCCCGCGCTCCAAGCGGCGCACGACGTCGCCGCCGACCGCGTTGCTCAACATGCCGACGTACTTCGCGGGGTCGAGGGTTTCGCCTTCGTGGATCGGGACGGCCACGCGCGGCGAGACCCGTCGCACGTAGTCGATGGATTCGGCGATCTTGAGCCACGGCCCGTCGATCGCCACCGCGAGCACTCCGACCTCCACCGCGGGCTCGTGGAAGGAGTCGCCGGGGTGGAAGAACGCGCCGCCGTCGATCAGGTAGCCCAGGTTGGCGCAGCCCGGAATCGTGTCGTGCACGGTCGCGTGGCGTCCGCCGACGACGTCGACCGCGGTGTCGCCGAACGTCAGCGCGTCTCCCGGCTCGACCACCCGGTGCTCCGGCAGGCCGGCGATGTCGCCCGGGGCGACCAGCACCGCCCGGCGGTTCCCGGCTTGGAGGAGCCGGACCTTCTCCGGGTCCACGTGGTCGGGGTGCTTGTGCGTGAGCAACACCGCGTCGAGCCCGTCGACGCCGTCGACGTCGGACATGACGCCGGGGTCGATGAGCAGCCGGGCGGAACCGGTGTCCACGAGCACGCAGGCGTGCCCGAGGTGAGTGATCTGCAAGTGCCTCTCCTGCTTGGTAGGTAGGGAAGTTCGTAGGTCAGGTGGTGGTGTGGCCGCCGTCGATGTCGAACACCGCGCCGGTGACGAAGGTCGAATCGCGGGCGAGGAGGTACTCGATGAGGCCGGCGATCTCGTCCGGATCGGCCCAGCGCTTGAACAGCTGCCGACCGGTGAGGATCTCCAGCCCCCGCTGCTTGTCCTCGAACGGGTCGAGGGCCGCGCGCCCCAACGGGGTGTCCACCCCACCGGGGCAGATCGCGTTGCACCGGATGTTGTCGGCCGCGTACTCGGCGGCGACGCCTCGGCTCAACCCGATCACGGCGGACTTGGAGGCGCAGTACACGCTCAGGTTCGGCAGCGCGACCCGGCCGCCGACCGACGAGATGTTGACGATCGAGCCGTACCCGGCGGCGACCATGACCGGCAGGACCGCCTGCATCATGAGCATGTGGGTCTTCACGTTGACCGACATGACCCGGTCGAAGTCCTCGGACGTGGTGTCCCGCAACGACTTGGGCAAGGTGATGCCGGTCGTGTTGACCAGGCCGTCGATCCGGCCGCAGGTCTCGGTCGTCCGCGCGACCAGCTCCGTCGGCAGACTCGCGTCCAGGCCGTCGCCGGCCACCACGATGGGCTCGCGGCCGACCTCGGCGACCAGGTCGGCGGTCTCCCGCAGGGCCCGCTCGTTCACGTCGGTCAAGGCGAGGCGCACGCCGCGCCCGCCCAGGCGCACGGCGGTGGCGCGGCCGATGCCGCCGCCGGCCCCGGTCAGCACGACCACATCTGGTTCAACATCGGTTACGGCCACGGGGCATCTCTCCTGATTCGCGGTGTTCGACGTGGTTCATTTGGTGAGCGGCAACGCGGTCGCGCGCTTTCCGGGTACGAGGACGGTGAGCACCGCCGCGAGCACGGCCGGAATGGCGAACGCGTAGAAACTCCAGTGGCTGGAGAGCACGCCCGCGTCGACCTGGGTGAGGACGTAGCCGCCGTAGGTCGGGCCGACGATCGCGCCGATCCGGCCGACGCCGAGCGCCCACCCGAGCGCGGTCGCGCGGGCCTGTGCCGGATAGAGCGCGCCGATGTACCCGTTGACCAGGGTCTGGGTGTTCGAGCCGAATCCGGCCAGCGCGCCGATCAGCAGCAGCGGTGCCGTCGCGGGCTTGGTGATGAACAGCAGGACCGCGCCGGCGGCGACGCAGAACGAGCAGGCGATGACGAGTTTCTCGCCCACCCGGTCCGCGAGCGCGCCGGCGATGATGACGCCGGCGACGGCGCCGATGTTGAAGACCAGCAGGAAGGTCAGGGCCGATCCCATCGAGTAGCCCTCGTTGCGCATGAACTGCGGCAGCCAGGTGTTGAGCCCGTAGACGAGCAGCAGCCCGAGGACGGAGATCGCCCAGAGCAGCAGCGTCATCGGCAGGCGGCGGCCGCCCACGATCGTCTTGGCCGTCTCGACGAGCCCGCGCTTCACGCCCGTGACGGGGCGGGCGGCGGCCGTCGGCTCGGGCGGTGCGTCGTACCCGGTGATGCCGAACCGCCGGGCGTAGGCCGCTGCCTCGTCGTGGCGGCCTTTCGCGGTGAGGAAGGTGATCGACTCGGGCAGCATCCGCAGGGCGAGCGGCAGGACGAAGACCAGCGGAGCGGCCCCGACGACGAACATCATCCGGAACCCGCCGACGGGCAGCAGCACCAGCGCGAGGACCGCGGCGAGCACGCCGCCGATCGAGTAGCCGGAGAACATCAGCGCGTTGTTGAGCTGGCGACGCCGCGCCGGGGAGTACTCCGCGATCAGCGCGATCGCGGTCGGGACCACGCCGCCCAGCCCCACCCCGGTGATGAAGCGCAGCAGGGCGAAGACGCCCGGGTCGGGTGCCAGCGCGGTCAGCGGCATGGCGATCGAGAACCAGACCAGGCAGGCGATCATGACCCGACGCCGGCCGACGATGTCGGTGAGCGTGCCCACGAGCAGCGCGCCGACCAGCATCCCGACGAGCGCCGTGCTGCCGATGTGGCCGACGTCGGCCGGTGTCAGCCGCCACGGGCGGTAGGCGAGCAGGTCGGGGACGACGGCTCCGTAGACGATCAGGTCGTAGCCGTCGAAAACCACGGTCAGGCAACAGATCAGCAGGATCCACCGGGTGCTCCGGGTGCCCTCGCGGGCCGTGCGTCCTTTGCGCGCAGACATTTGCGCCTCCACCTCTCTGTGGACATTGCGATGTTCCGCGCCGTTTCCGGAAATACCCCGAGGGCTCTGGGAACTCGTGGGATCCGCGCACGCCGGGCGGTCGTCGATCCGGTGCACGAACGCCCGGCGGAGCGCGCTTGACTACCCGTAGGCCGGGTCGGCGGCCACCTCGACGTCGAGCACCAGCGGACTGGTCCGGTCGGCGAGTGCCGGCAGGTGTTCGGCGAGCGTCGCCGCCAGCTCGTCGTGGTCGCTGATCCGCCGGGCCGGACAGCCGAGCCCCGCCGCGATCCGGGCGATGCCCACCTCGGTGAACGACGGCCACGGCTGCTTGCCCCGCCCGGACTGCTCCGCGAGCCGGTCCATGATCGCGTAGCCGCCGTTGGACAGCACCACGAACAGCGCCCCGATGCGGTAGTGGGCGGCGCTCCACAGGCCCTGGATGCCGTAGAGCGACGACCCGTCACCGAGTACGGCGACGACGGGGCGGCGTGGTGCGCCCAGCTTGAGCCCGATCGCGGCGGGCAGGCCGAACCCCAGGCCACCGGCCGCCGCGCTCAGGAAACCGAGCGGGACGCGGGCGGGGACGCGGCGGTGCAACTCGGGCCGGCTGGAGGGCGACTCCTCGACGAGGATCGTGTCGCGCGGCAGGTCGCGGGCCAGCAGGTCGAAGACGTGACCGGGCCGCAGCGGCTCTCCGGCGCGCGGGGGCGCCAGGGGCGGCACGGGTGGGCGTGCGGCGGATTTCCCCTCCCGGGCGCGGATTCGGCCGACGAGCGCCTGGCAGGTCCGCGCGACGTCGGCCACGAAGGCGCGGTCGGCGATGCTGTGGTGGGTGTCCTCCGCGTACGGCGTCACCTGGAGAACGGTGGTCGTGCCGGGCACCAGGTCGCCCGGCTCCCAGGGGTACTGCCGGAACGCCGGCGCGCCGAGCACCAGGACCACGTCGTGCTCGGCCAGCGCGGACCGCACCGCCGACCGCGCCGGGGGCAGGTGCCCGGCGAAGGCGGGGTGGTCCTGCGGGAATCCGGCGCGCGCGCCGAAGGGTTCCTGCCAGACCGGGGCACCGAGGCGTTCGGCCAGCGCGGCGACGGCGGCCCAGTCCGATTCGCCGTCCGCAGCGGACCCGACGACCAGCGCCGGTGCGCGGGCGTGGTCGAGGGCGGCGGCGAGGTCGTCGATCTCCGGACCGAGGGTGGGCCGGCCCCGGCGGACGTCGATCGCCGCCGCCGCGCGGGTCCTCCCGGCGGGCCGGAGCCAGTCGTCCATCGGCACCACGACGAGCGCGGGGCCCGCGCCGGTCACCGCCTCGTGGTGCGCACGGGCGATCGCGGCGGGGACGTCCTGCGCACGCACCGGCTGGTCCGTCCACACGGGATAGTCGCCCACCAGCCCGGCGAGCCGGCCGGCGAGGAACGGATCGTGGGCGAGGTGGCGGCGGTCCTGTTGCCCGACCACGACCACCAGCGGCGCGCGGTTGGTCCGCGCGGTCGCGATCGCGCCCGCCGCGTTGGCCAGCCCCGCTGTCGTGTGGAGGTTGACGAACGCGGGACGGCCGGTCGCGATCGCCCAGCCGGTGGCCATGCCCACTACCGCGCCTTCGTGCAGCGCCAGCTTGAAGTCGAGGTCGTCCGGGAGTCCGGTCAGGAACGTGATCTCCGTCGACCCGGGGTTGGCGAAGATCGTCGTCATCCCGTAGCGCCGCAACACCTCGAACACGGTGTCCCGCACGGTCGTCTCCGCGACGGCTGCCCCGGCGGCGGGCGCGGGGTCCTCGGTAGTCATCTGGTCGGTCTCCTTGAGCGGGTGGTGGACGGGGTGCGGGTTCAGATCGGGTAGTGGCGCTCGCCGGACTGCAACGTGATCCAGCGCAGTTCCGTGAACTCCTCAAGGGCGGCGCGGGATCCGAACCTCCCCCACCCGCTGGCACCGACGCCGCCGAACGGCATCTGCGGCTCGTCGTGCACGGTCGCGCCGTTGATGTGGCAGATTCCCGAGCGGATCCGGCGGGCCACGTCGAGCGCCCGCCCGCCGTCGCGGCAGAAGACGCTCGCCGACAGGCCGTACTCGGTGTCGTTGGCGACCGCGACGGCTTCGTCGGCGTCGTCCACCTCGATGACCGACACCACCGGGCCGAAGGTCTCCTCGCGGTAGATCCGCATGTCCGGGGTGACGTGCCGCAGCACGGTCGGCCGGACGTAGAGGCCGTCGGCGGACCCGCCGGCGAGCACTTCCGCGCCGTGCCGCACGGCGTCCTCGATCAGCCCCATGACGTGGTCGCGGGCACCGGTGTGCACGAGCGGGCCGACCTGGGAGGTCTCGTCGTCGGGCGGGCCGACGACGAGCTTGGCCGCCCGCGCGGCCAGCAGGGCGCTCAACTCGTCGGCCACCGGCCGCTCCACGATGACCCGCTCGGTGGACATGCAGACTTCGCCCTGGTTGATGAACGCCCCGAACCCGGCGGCCGCCGCCGCGGCCTCGACGTCCGCGTCGGCGAGCACCACGAGCGGTGCCTTGCCGCCCAGTTCGAGGACGACCCGGGTCAGGTGCCGCCCGCCCAGCTCGCCGATGATCCGGCCCACCTTGGTCGAGCCGGTGAAGTTGACCCGCGCGGTCGCCGGGTGGGCCAGCAGGGCCTCGACGATCGCGGGCGCGTCCTCGGCGGCGTTGCTGATCAGGTTGACCACTCCGGCGGGTGCGCCGGCGTCGTGCAGGATCTCCACGATGGCGGCCTGCGTGAGCGGTGTCTGCTCGGAGGACTTGAGCACGACCGTGTTGCCGTACGCCAGCGGCATCGCCACCGCCCGGACGCCGAGGATCAGCGGCGCGTTCCACGGCGCGATCCCCACCACGACGCCGGCGGGCTGACGCACCCCGAGCGCGGTCAAGCCCGGCACGTCGGACGGGACGACCTCGCCCACGGCGGAGTACGCCTGTGCCGCCGCCTCGGTGAGCATGCCTTGTGCGACATGGACGTTGAACCGGCACCACGGCCGGGTGGCGCCCATTTCGCGGCCCATGGTCGCCGACAGCTCCGCAGACCGCTCACCGAACAGTTCAGCGGCGCGCAGCAGCACGGTCCGTCGCCGGGCGGGCGGCAGTCCGGCCCACCCGGGCAGCGCTGCCGCCGCCGCGTCGACGGCCCGGTTGGCGTCGTCCACCGTCGCCGCCGCGACCCGCGCGACGGGGGCGCTGCTGATCGCCTCGACGGTCTCCACGTAACGGCCGTCCCGCGCGGGCGTGGACCGGCCGTCGATGAAGAGGTCGGACGTGGCCGCGCGCGGCGTCTCGCTCCCGTTGGCCACAACTTCGGGGGATGGCATCGGCCCACTCCTGAACACTCGACGGGATGCGACGGCGGCCACCTGGCCGCGCGGCGAGTCTCGGCAGCCGCAGCGGCCGGAACAACGCACCGGTCCATTGGATGAACAGACGTCCCGGTGTCGTGGTCCGGCTCGTCGCAGCGCACATCGGAAACGGCCACACGTCGGCTGTCCGTTCAATGACCGACCATGCCGCACCGTCGTTGGCGTGCGGGCAGCATGTGCGCATCGAAGCAAGCCATTCCGATGCGCGGATCGCGCCGATATCCGGAGGAACTCAAGAATGGCAGCAGGCACGGTCGCACCACTCAGGATCGCGATCCTCGGTGGCGGTATCGGCGGGCTCGCGGCTGCGGCGTTCCTGGACTGCCACGGTCTCGCGGCCACGGTGTACGAACAGGCGCCGCGCCTGGCCGAGATCGGCGCGGGTCTCGTGATCGCCCCCAACGCCGGGCGTCAGCTCCGCAAGCTCGGCGCGTTCGAGCACCTGCGCGGGCGCGCGGTCCGGCTCGACACCGGGTGGGAGTTCCGTCGATGGGAGGACGGCCGGGTGCTCTCCGCGGAGAACCTGGAGACGGCCTGCCACGACCTGTACGGCGAGCACACCTACACCGCGCACCGGGCCGACCTCCTCGCCGCGATCCGCTCACGGGTGCCGGCGGGCAGCGTCGAACTCGGCCGCAAGTGCGTCGGCGTCGACGCAACCGGTGCCGCGTACCGGATCCGCTTCGCGGACGGCCACTCGGTCGAGGCGGACGTCGTGATCGGCGCGGACGGAGTGCACTCCGCGGTGCGCGGTGCCGTGTTCGGCTCGGCACCCGCGACGTACTCCGGAATGTGCGCGTTCCGCGCGCTGGTCCCGGCCGGCCGGGCTCCGGACTTCGCCCGGCGTCCCACCCAGACGCTGTGGATCGGTCCCGGCCACCACCTGGTGCACTACCCGGTGTCCGCCGGCGAGTACGTCAACCTGGTCGCTTTCGCCCCGGCGGGCGACTACACCGTCGAGTCCTGGACCGCGACCGCGACCGACGAGGAGTTCCTGGCCGAGTTCGACGGCTGGGACCGCCGGCTGACCGAGTTGATCCGCGCCGCGGGCACGCCGGGACGGTGGGCCCTGCTGGACCGCGCTCCCCTCGCGCGGTGGTCCGATGGCGGCGTGACCCTGCTCGGTGACGCCGCGCACCCGATGTTCCCGTTCTTCGCCCAGGGAGCCGCGCAGGCGATCGAGGACGCTGCGGCGCTGGCCCGTTGCCTGGCCGAAGACCTGGACGACCCCGCGCGCGCACTGCGCCGCTACGAACGGCTCCGCATTCCTCGCACGACCCGCCTACAGGCCGTCAGCCACGGTCGTTCCCACGTCAACCACCTCCCCGACGGCCCGGAGCAGCAAGCCCGCGATGCCGCGTTCGCCGAGGAGGACCCCCTCGTCGCGAACGAGTGGATCTACGGCTACGACCTCGACGCCGCCGTCGCGCGGGGATGACCGGGACGGCGGCGCGACGTGCTCACGGCGTGAACTCCGGGAGCACGTCGCGGGCCAGCTCCTCCAGCACGTCCTCCACCGGGCGGCGGGACGGGCGGAAGTTGAGGGCCACGTGGTTGGTGCCCGCCGTCCGCAGGCCGTGCAGGTACTCGACCAGTTCCTTCGCCCCCAGGCGGGCACCGAAGCGGATCGGGTGGAACGGGGCGTTCGGGTCGTCGGAGAGGTCGACGAGCATCGTGGTCAGCAGCGGGGCGAAGGCGGGGGTCGCGCGGTGCCAGCGCGCGGCCACGCCGGACATCTCCGCCGGGGCCCGGTGGTAGGTGAAGTAGCCGTCCACGTTGTCCGCCAACCACTGCGCGGTCTGGCCGCCCCGGCCGGCCATCACGACCGGTATGCCGCCGACCGGCTTCGGCAGCACCGACGGCGTGCCCGTCGACCAAGCGGAGCGGAGGGCCGCGATGCCGTCGCGCACCAGGCTTTCACGCGCGGCGATGTCGACGCCGAAGACCGGGAACTCCACCGGGCGGTCCCCGGACGCCACACCCAGGACCAGGCGGCCGGCCGAGAGGTGGTCGACCGTCGCGGCCATCTTCGCCACGTGCAGCGGGTGGCGCAGCGGCAGGGCGATCGCGGCCGTGCCGAGCACGATCCGCGAGGTCGCCGCCGCCAGGTAGCCCAGGTACGGGAACGGGTCGAACACCTGCCCGGCGTCCCCGAACGACGGGTCGTAGAGCGGCACGTCCCGCAACCACAGCGCGGCGAACCCCAGCCGGTCCGCCAGGACCGCGCGGTCGTGGTGCGCGGTCAGGTCCGGCTCGCCGGGCAGGCGGTCGCCGCTCCGCCCGGCGAGCGGCGACCAGTCGTTGTCCAGCGGGAGTTCGACGCCCAGGGTCAGGACGCCCGGCCCGGGTGCGACGCGCCGCAGGGCTGTGCTCACGGAGTCGCTTCCGTCACGGCGGGTGCGGGCGCGGCCGGGCTCGCCGCGCGCGCGGAGCGGTTCTGGATCAACCCGGACAGCAGGGTGACCGCGAGCGCCGCGACCGCCATCGCCGCGCCGACCAGGTTGGGCGAGGTGTAGCCGCCGCCCGCGTTGATGGCCAGACCGCTGAGGTACGCGCCGATGGAGATGCCGAGGTTGGCCGCCGAGGCCGCAGCCGCCGACGCCAGCGTCGGCGCGCCCTCGGCCTTGTCGATGGCGCGGGTCATGAAGCCCGGCACGGTCGCGAAGCCCGCGGCTCCCAGCAGCATCAGGGTGATCACCGCGAGGACCTTGCTCGACGAGGTGAACACGAACGCCAGCAGCACCACCGCAAGCAGTGCCTGCGCCACGTACAGGGTCGGCAGTTGCGCGCGGTCGGCGAACCGGCCGCCGACCAGGTTGCCCGTGACCAGACCGACGCCGAACAGGACCAGCAGCGGTGTCATCGCGCCGGTCGAGAAGCCCGCCACTTCGGTGAGCAGCGGCGCGATGTAGCTGAACGACGCGAACAGCGCGCCGATGGACAGCGCGGCGGTGGCCAGCGCCAGCCACACCTGGAGCCTCTTGAACACGGCGAGTTCGCTGCGGATGCGGGCGTCGAGGGGTTTGGGCGTGGCGGGCACCATGGCGGCGACGCCGACCAGGCTGACCAGGCCGATGACGGTGATCATCCAGAACGTCGAGCGCCAGCCGAGGCCCTGGCCGATCCAGTTGCCCAGCGGCGCGCCGACCACGTTGGCCACGGTCAGCCCGGTGAACACCAGCGAGATGGCGCGCGAGCGCTTGTCCGGGGCGACCAGGTCCGCCGCGACGACCGAGGCGATGCCGAAGAACGCCCCGTGGCAGACGGCGGCCACCACCCGGCCGGTCAGCAGCAGGCCGTAGCCGGGGGCGATCGCGGAGAGCAGGTTGCCGAGGATGAACAGGCCCATCAGCAGCAGCAACATCTTCTTGCGCGACTGCCGCGTGCCGAGCGCGGTGACGATCGGTCCGCCGATCACGACGCCCATGGCGTAACCGGAGATCAACAGCCCCGCGGTGGTGATGCTGACGGACAGGTCGTCCGCGATCTGGGGCAGCAGGCCCATGATCACGAATTCCGTTGTCCCGATGCCGAAACTGCTGATCATCAGGGCGAGGAGTGCGAGTGGCACCGCACCGGCTCCCTTCCTTGGGTGTCCCACGAGCGCGGCCGCAGAGATCGGTCGGTCGCCAAATATCTGTACGTGCATAGTTTGTAGACGACTAATATGCTTGTCAAGTCTACGTCCAGGCGTATGTTGTGCGGAACAGTGCTGTTGATGCAACATTGACTCGGTGAAGGAGGTTCCGATGTCGCAGGACGCAGCGCCGCCGGCGAAGATCGAGCTGCCGACCGAGCTGGAGCGCCGCTGGCACGGCCTGCGGCTGTCCGCCGGCCGGGTCAACGAGCGCCTGGAACGGTCGCTCGCGCCGCACAACCTGTCCCTGTCGGAGTACACGGCCCTCGCGGCCCTGGCGCACTCCGACGACGGCGGGCACCTGCGTCAGCAGGCGCTCGCGGACGCCGTGCCGCTCAACCAGAGTTCGCTGAGCCGGTTGGTGACCCGGCTGGAGCGGGAGGGCCTGACCGAGCGCTACCACTGCCTCAACGACAGGCGCGGCGTCTACACGCAGATCACCGACGAAGGCCGCCGCAAGGTCGCCGAGGCGCGCGAGACCTACCTGGAGACGCTGCGCGAAGCGCTCGCCGAAATGGCCCCGGACGACCTGCTCACCAGCCTGTTCGCCGCCGAGACCGCCTGACCGGCCGGGTTCCGGTGCCGCGGACGGTCGGCCGGGTTGTCCCGGCCGACCGTCCGCGGCGACCGCGCGGTCAGGGAGTCGTGACCCGCCCGCCGACGGAGAGCACCAGCCCGCCGTCGTCGTAGCGGGCGCTGATCGCGGTCAGGTCGGGAACGCCGAGGACGACGTCCTCACGCGGGCCGAGCTGGGGCCCCTCGACCCCGACGACCCGCATCCCCGCCGCACGCGCGGCCAGCACCCCGCTGCGGGCGTCCTCGACGACCACGCAGTCCTCGGGCCGCACGCCGAGCAGGCGCGCCGCCGACAGGTACCCCTCCGGTGACGGCTTGCCCTCCGTCACGTCGTCGGCGGTGATCAGCACCTCCGGCTCCGGGATGCCGACGGCCTCCAGCCTGGTCGTCGCGACGAACCGGGTGCCGGACGTGACCACCGCCCACGTGCCCGGACGCAGGCTCCGCACGAGGGCCGGCGAACCGGCGACCGGTTCGAGCGACGCCGCGTCGGCCACCTGCTCCGGCTCCAGGGCGAGCGCCTCGGCGGGCGCGTCCAGGTCCGGCGCGACGATGCGGATCGTGTCGACCGCCGGCCTCCCGGGGGTGAGCGCGACGACCTCCTCCGGGTCGAACCCGCGACGCAGCGCCCAGCGCCGCCACATCGCCTGGATGGCCGCCTCCGAACTCACGAGCACACCGTCGAGGTCGAACAGCACAGCGGCGCAGCGGATCATGTCGCCTCTCCTCCGGGTTCCTGGCGTCGATTCACTCCGGCAGCAACGACAGGTGCCGCCGCAGGTCGATCCGGCCGTGCTCCTCCAACTGCGCCACCGCGTCCTCCAGGAACAGCACGCCCAGCAGGTAGTGTCCCGCCGCCAGCTCGATCGGGCTGAGGTCCACCGCGCTGCCCGCGCCCTCGCGCTTCTTGATGTCCGACAGGCGGCAAGCCGCCTCCGCGAGCAGGTGGAACGCGTGCGAGAGCAGCAGCCGGTCGCGCCAGCCCGGGTCCTCGGCCACCAGCGCGCGGACGTCGTCGTGGTCCTCGATGAACCCGACCAGCCGCTGCGCGGCCGACCGGTAGGCCGGGTAGAGACCGCCTCGGTGCGCCACGGCCACCGCGCCGTCCGCGACGTGGTCGATGACGAACCCCTCACGCAGCCCGACGTCCCAGACGGTGAGGCTGAACAGCACCTTCGCCAGGTCGTAGACGACGTCCCAGTCCTGGACCGAACCACGCGGGTCGATGATCCTAAGCGGCGGGTCCGCCGGAGCGGTCATCAGCACGTTGCGGGTGTTCAGGTCGCCGTGGGCCGGGAAGTGCAGCCGCGTCGGGTCGACGCCCGAGGTCAGCTCCGGCCGTTCGCGCAACAGCTTCGCGATCACCAGCGGGTTGCGGCACGACCGGCCGTTGACGGTGATCCGGTCGTGGTCGACGTAGTGCGCGGGCAAGTGCTTGCTCAGCAGCCAGAACCGCCGTTCGAGCCGGTCGGCGTGGATGTCGGCGATGGTCCCCGGACCCACCTCCGTCCGTGAGAGCCGCCACCCGTTGTCGGCCAGCGCGGTCAGCGCCGACCCCAACTGCGTGAAGAACCGGTCCACGTCGGGCGTCGCGGAACGCAGGCACGCCGCCACGTCCTCGCTGGGGTAGAACGGCATCGTGTACGCCGCCCAGTCCGAACCGTGGAACTCCCGCAGCTTCTCGGTGTAGACGGCGGCGAGGCCGGGCGCGTCCGCGCGGATCTTGTCCAGTTGCCGCAGCTTCACCCGGAACGAGTCCAGGTCGTGGCCGTCGACCGCGCCGGGCACGTCCACGAGGAGCTTGAGCACTTGGCGCGATCCGTCCCGCATGCGCAGCTTCACCAGGCGCGCGGGCGAGCCGCCCTCGGTGAGTTCGGCCTCGACGGTCGCGGACAGCTCCGCGCCGAGTTCGGCGATGAGTTCGTCTTCCCGCCGCCCGGTGTCGGACGTGGGCGGGGCGGTCGTCGTGGTGGTCATCTCCGGTTCCCCCTCACACGCCGCTTGCGGTCAGCGCGACCGGGAAGCGCGCGTGGTGGTTGGTCCGCAACACCACGGTGTAGCGCTCGATCGCCCGTTCCACCGCCGTGCGCAGCCGGGTGTCGAGGTCGAAGCCGCGCAGCCCGGCGACTTCCTCGGCCACCTGCTTGATCTCGCGGAACTTCTCGGTGTTGTAGGTGTAGTGGCCCGCGATGACCGCGCGGTCGTAGTCGGTCGCCTTGGTGTCCGGCGACATCCACTTGGACCACGAGTTCGACTCGTAGGCCAGGGCCAGGAACCGCTCCAACTGCACGCGCAGGCCCAGTTCGTCGAGGGCCGCGACGAACTCCCGGGTTTCCACCACGCCGAACTCCGGCGCGATGTTCACGGCGTGCACGCCCGCCGCGTCCAGTGTGCGGATCGTCGCCTCGTCCAGGTAGTCGCAGTTGTGCGCCTTGAGCGCGATCCCGCGCCGCTCGGTGATCTCGACCAGCGCCCGCACGGTGAACGCGACGGCGGCCGGCGCGGTGATCATCGCCCCGACGTTGCGGACTTCCTGGACCTTGGTCGCCGTCTGCGCGACGATGAACGTCGGCTTCGGCAGCTTCTCCTGGTGCAGCAGCGACAGCGCCTGGTCCAACTGCTCCTCGAACTCGGCGGGCTCGTTGGTGTCGTGCCCCTGGTCCTCGAAGCCGATCTCGAACATCGTCGAGGCGCCGATCGAGCGGGCGTACTCCACGCACTGGCCGTACAGCTCGACGGCCCGGCGGATCGCGAGGTCCGGGTCCGCCACGCCGTCGAGGTCCATCGAGGTGTCGATGTGCAGGAGGTCGAAGCCTCGGCGGATGTCCTCCTGGTAGGACGCCAGCGCCGAGGCCATCGCGGCGTAGCCGTCCAGCCGCTCGTCGCGCTCGCGCACCGACTGGTAGGGCCCTCCGTGGTCACGGCATAAGAGGATCAGCCGGCTCGGGTCGTTCGACCGCACGTAGTCGGAGAACGCGGCGGTGTCCCAGCCCTCGACGTAACCCCCGCCCTGCGAACCCGCCTCGACCTGGCGGCGGCTGGGGATCAGCATCAGGGGCTGGGCGTACCGGGCGGCCACGGCCAGCGCCGCGTCGACGGCGTTGCGGGACATGGGTCCCACGCCGACGCGGGACGGTACGTGGAACGGTTGGTTGTCGGTCATGGTGAAGTTCCCTCTCGGGCTCGACGGGCTCCGCCACCGCGGGGCGCGGGACGGTCGGTGGGTGCGTTCGCCGCGCGCACCGGGCGGCGGCCGGGGAGTGCTCCCGACCGGGATGTTCGTGCGGACGGCCGCGTGCTCGAATCACGACCCCGTGCCCGAGTCACGGTCCCGTGCCCAAGGACGGGACCTGTCCGCTCCGCGTGATCGGTGTGAAGACGTCAGTCCCGGGCCGCGGCCCACGCGATGCCCTGCAACAGCAGGGTCGTGGAGTCCGGCACCCGGAGGTCGGCCAGGTAGTGGCCGACCGAGGTGTAGAAGACCCGGCCCGCGCCCCACCGGCGAGTCCAGGCGACCGGCGAGGTGTGCCCCTCGATCCACGGCACGTGCTCGCCGGTGAACGTCGTTTCGGCCAGCACCTCGTTGGCCGGGTCGACGTGCATGTAGTACTGCTCGGAGGCGACCTCGAAATCCGCCACGCCGGCCGTCACCGGATGTCCACTGTGGACAACCCGGACCCGGTAGGGCACCCGCACGCCCTCACCGCCGGGGTGGGACACGCAGTTGCCGCCGACGATCATGTTGTACAGCAGGCTCGCCCGGAACGAAGCGCCCATGCCGTGCCAGCCCGCGACACCCAGACCTCCCGACACCGAGCGGGAGAACCGCTCGGCCACACCGGGGTCGAGGTCCTCGGTGGGGTGGCTCTGCGTCCAGCCGACGATCACGGCCGCGAAGTCGGACAGGTCGTCGCCGAGGTGCGCGGGGTCGAAGGTCACCTCCACCTCGAACCCCAGTTCGTGCAGCTTCGGGATCAGCCAACCGGCGACCTCGCCGGGTTTGTGCCCAGGCCAACCTCCGCACAGGTACAGCAGTCCAGACATGGTTCCCCCGGGGGAAGAGACTCGGATGCGCGTGGTCAGCTCCGCAACGACCGGTTGTAGGCGACGACCACCTTCGGGTCGTCCGCCACGAAGTAGCCGGGCGTGCTGTAGCCGATGGTGGCGAAGTCGAGGACGCCGTCGCCGTCGAAGTCCGCCACCGCGATCCGCGCGGCCGACTCCGGTGACACCAACTTCCTGTCCCACAAGCCTTTGGCCGCATCGACGGCCTTGTAGTGCACCACGCCCTGCCAGGGCTCCGGACCCCGCAGCGCGACCAGGAACTCGTCGTCGCCGTCCTGGTCGAAATCGGCGCACACGAGGTCGTGCCCCGGGCCCTCGCCGGACTCGTTCGGCTCGCCGTAGACGTCGAGGACCGTCCGCGTCCCGTCCTCCGCGTAGACCACGACCGTGTTGCCGTGGAACGGTTCCAGGGAGGCGATGTAGGTCGTGCCGCTGCTCGCGAGCACGCCGCGCGAGGCGGTGTTGCCGCCCTGGTACCCCGTCTGGTCGACCTGGCCGCGCTCGCCGGGCCCGACGGGCTCCGCGTGCCACCGGCCGTCGACGTCGAGGTCGAGCCGGGTGACCCCTTCGGCACTGGACACCAGCAACGGCTGCCCGGCACGCGGTCGGGAGCGGTTCGCGGGCGTCACCTCGTGCACGACGGAGTAGGAGGTGACGTCGATCGGCTCCTCCCGCCACGGCTCGGACTCCGGCCGGTCGGGCCGCACGTAGGAGGTGAGCCGCACCGGCTCCCGCACCGCGCCGGGCCCGCCGCCGGGACCGACCATCGGCGCCGCGACGACGCGGTGCCTGCCGTCCGCGCCGGGGCCGAGCGCGAGGACGCGGTGCGCGGAGCACAGCCGGCCGATGTCGTACCGCGTCCACGCTCCGTCCGCGCCGGGATTGCGCAGCCACGAAACGCGTCCGCTGTCGGGAGCGCAGTCACGCAGGGTCGCGCCGTAGTCGTGGCAGACGACGATGTCCAGCGTGCCGTCGCCGGTGATGTCGGCGGTGTCCAGCGCCACCGGTCGGTGCAGCGTCACGATGTCCCGTCGCGTCCACGTGGGATTCTCGAACCACGCGATCCGGCCCTCGGCGACGCCGGACACGACGAGGTCGACCCGACCGTCACCGTTGAGGTCCGCTGCCTGGATCCAGTAGCCGTCGGTCAGTCCACTCGCGACGACTTGCAACTCGAAGTTCGGCGTGATGATCGACATGCGACCCCCAGGGGCGTGGTCGACAGGTTTACATGCGCAGTCATTGATGACTTGCGCAATGTTGGCATGTGCATAGGCCGCCGGCAAGGTGCGCCCACGAACAGCCCGGACACCTCACGGGACCGTTCGGCGTCACGACGGACACGTCCCGCTCGACAGATTGGGCCGAGCGGTGCAGCCGGCACCCGCCACCGGGCATCGAGCGAGGTGGAGGTGACACGTATCACAGCCGGTACAGGGGGTCGAAACCCTGCGGGAGACCGAATTCAGCGCTTCCCGACGCGCAAATACGCGACCGGCGTTCGCAATTGGCGGCAATGTCGGGGAACCCCCGTGAAGCGGCCCCACATCCGGACCTGAGCGCACTCCGAGGGCCGGATCGGACAAAGCAGGCCAAATGCGGTGGGATTCGAACCTGTCGCGTTCAGCCCAGGTATCGCTCGGCCGCCGCGGCGTAGTCGTCGACGGTCAGGAACGGCGTCGTCGGGGGCCTCGCGGCGTGGGGCTTGAGGATCAGGACGCGGTTCGGGCCGAAGATCGTGCGGGGCGGGGACGGCACCAGGCCCTCGATCCCCCGGCCGCCCCGGACGGCGGCCACCAGGTCGCAGTCCGCGATCAGGCCGTCCGCGCGCAGGTACCTGATCAGCCAGGGTTCGTCGTACTCGGTGACGCTGTAGCCGACCACCCAACCGCTGTCCACGTGGTGGAAGCGCTCCAGCGAGATGTCCGGCTTCCTGCCCAGCAGGCCGCGCCGACCCCGGATCCGCACCGGCTCGTGGCGGTACACCGGTTCCGGGGCGACGCCTCGACGGGTCATCAGGTCGATGAACCCGCGGGCGGCCTCGGCACCGGCGGCCGTGCGGCGGGCCCGGATCGCCGCCTCTTTGTCCTCGCTCTTGCGTTGTTCCTCGCGCCTTCGGCGCAGTGCGTTCTCGATGTCACCGCTGGACACGCCGGTCTCCCACTCGTCGTCCGCCCTCTTCGGCACGTCGTCACGAGGGCGGGCCGGTGTTACAGGCCGTCCACGATGGACCCGATCGGGTTGCAAAGCGAGGAATGGGCGGTGCACAGGACGACCGTTGTCCGCGCAGTACTATGATGGGTACGTGACCCCTGAACACCCACCACGGTTGTGGGACTACATCCAGCGGAACCTGGACAACCGCGACCTGACCACCGGCGACCTGGCCAAGGCGACCGGCGTCCACCGCAGCCGGTTCACCCAGTGGCGACAAGGACGGTCGATCTCGGTCGCCACGGCGCGGTCCATCGCGACCCTGTTCGGCACCAACATCGTCGACATCCTCATCGCCGCCGACGTGCTCAGAGCCGACGAAGTCCACCTGCACCGACCCCGACCCGATTCGTCGCTGCTCACCGACGGGGAACTCGTCGCCGAACTCAAGCGCCGCCTCGCCCGGGGCCGCCGCGGCTGAACGCCCCGGGGCCGCGCCGTCCACTGTGGACGGTGCGGCCCCGGGGCGTTCAGCGGGTCACCACCAACCGGTGCAGCGGCCGACGGTACCCGCTGCCGCCCCCGGTACCCGTTGCCGCACCCGTTGCCGCACCCGTTGCCGCACCGACACGAGCGACCCGAAGGGAACCACACCATGCCCGCCGAGGCGGACCCCCAGCACCGGTCGTTCCTGTCCTACGGCAACGGCTGGCCGGACTTCTACATGGGTTCGGCGCTGCTGGGCACCGAGGACCTCGGCCAGGGGCCGAACTGGGCGAAGGTCCACGAGATCCTCGACGCGCTCTACGAAGGCGCGGACGACCCGAACGCGCTGCCGCCGCGCGAGGAGATCTACCCGTTCACGGTCAGCGAGGACACCGCGTCGGTGTTCGTGTTCTGGCGGGGCAGCGAACTGGAGGAGGGCGGGCACACCGTGCTGTGGCTGCCGTGGTCGGACACGGACCCGATCCCGAACTTCTTCGAGTTCTTCCGCATGGTCTACCAGGAGTACGAGTCCGAATTGGACTCCGACGAGGCCGGCGACGAGTCCTGACGCCGGCGCACCTCTCGGACACGACGCCCCGGGCGCGCGGGCCGGTGCCGGCCGGATCGTCCGACGGTGCCGGGGATGGACTCACCCGGTGACCGGATGACGTCCCGGCTGACCGGATTGTCGTTGTCCTCCCGGCGTTTCCGGCAGTCGGGCCGAGGGGGAAAGACGCGTGTTCAGCACGATCGGCCATCCGGTGGAGTCCCGTCACAGGTGCTCCCGCTACCGTCTGGTGCGGCCGCCGCCGAGCACTCGTTCAGAGAGGTTCGTCAATGTTGACCATGGCAGCGGCAACGCTCTTGGTCCTGTCAACGGTGATTCCCGCCGGCGCGGCGGAGGATCCCGAGGTGCCCGAGATCCCGGGTCGGGCCGAGGTGGTGGCGGTCAACGGGTCCGGTTGTCCCGCCGGGACCGCCGACGTCTCCGGTCGCGGTGGGACGTTCAGCGTCACCTACGACGCCTTCGTCGCACGGGCGGGCGGTGGCGCGGATCCGGTCGACGCCCGGAAGAACTGCCAGTTGGGCGTACGGGTCGACCTGCCACCGGGCTACACCTTCGGTCTCGCCCGGACGTCCTACTCGGGCTTCGCCCACCTGGGAGCCGGCGCGAGCGCGTTGCACCGCGTCAGCTTCTACTTCCAGGGCTCGACGGCCACCACCGCGGTGGACTTCCCCTACAGCGGGCCGTTGAACGACGGGTGGCGCTCGTCCTACCGGCCGGACGCCGACGAGATCGTCTACGCCCCGTGCGGCGGCGATCGCATCATCAACATCAACTCGGAGCTGCGGGTGAACGCGGGCACGTCCAACCCGGCCGAGCGCAACCACATCCGGGCGGAGTCCAGCCAGGGCTCCGTCCAGGCCAAGCACGAGTTCGCGGTCAAGCCCTGCTGAACGGCGGGATCGCGGACGACCCGCGGGGCGACCTGATGTCCACTGAGGACTGAACGGTCGGATCGCCGGCCCCCGGGCGCAACCGGCCCGGACCTCGCGCACGCGGGGTCCGGGCTCCGCGCACGACGGCCGGGCGCGGCGGTCAGGGGTTCTCGCGGACCCGGACCGTGGTCACGGCGGTGAGCCCGGAGACGGTCATCACCGGTTCCAGCAGGGGCGTCGCGACCAGCTCGATGCGGTCGGCGTGGGCGAACAGGACGCTCAGGCCCGCGCTGTCCAGGTACTCGACCTCGGTGAGGTCAACGACGAGCCGGCCCGGCAGGTCGTCCAGGGCCGCGGCGAACGTCGGCGTGTTGCTCATGTCGATCTCGCCGGCGACCTTGAGCAGCGCGGTCCCGTCGGGGTCCCGGCCCGGCGTGAGGACGAGCGGTGTGGTCATCGGGGAATCCTCAGGTGCATGTCCACGGTGGTGCCCACCGGGCCGGGGGTGACGGTGACGTGTTCCATCATCGCCCGCATCACCGCGACGCCGCGACCTCGGTGGGCGTTGTGCTCGGGCTCGGGGGTCTTCCAGCGACCGGCGTCCACGACGCTCAGGTACAGGTCGCCGACCAGGGCTTCGGCCCGCAGCCGGATGTCGCCGGCGCTGCCCCGGTAGCCGTGCTCGATGGCGTTGGCGCAGGCTTCGCCGGCGGCGACCAGCACGCTCTGCACGGTCTGCGGCGGCAGGCCGCACTTGGCCAGCCAGCCCCGCAGGGTCTTGCGGACCGGGGCGAGCCGGCCGGACTCGGCGGGGAAGGTCAGGTCCAGCGGGGCCGGGTGGCGGTACAGCAGCAGCGCCACGTCGTCGTCGTAGCCGCCGGTCGGGGCCAGCCGGGTCATCACCTGGCTGGCCAGGTCGTCCAGGGCCGCGTCGCGACCTTGCTGGACGGCTTCGCCGGCCTGGTCGATGCCCACGGTCAGCGGCCGGCGGCGGCGTTCCACCAGGCCGTCGGTGTACATCAGCAGGGTCGCCCGGGGCGGCACCGCGCACTCGGCTTCCGGGCGCGTGGCACCGGGGCGCACGGCCAGCGGGATCGAGCGGCCCTGGTCGAGCAGGGCCGTGGTGCCGTCCGGGTGGGCGAGGATCGCGGGCGGGTGGCCGGCGCTGGAGTAGGTCAGCTGCCCCGTTTCCGGGTCCAGCACGCCGCAGAAGACGGTCGTGCACATCGCGCCGGGCAGGCCGGCCGCGAAGTGGTCCAGCGCCATCAGGGTGCGGGCGGGGCCGATCTCCTGGAGCAGCAGGGCGCGGCACGCGCTGCGCAGCTGCCCCATGACGGCGGCGGCTTTGAGCCCCCGGCCCACGCAGTCGCCGACGACGATGCCGATGCGGCCGTCCGACAGCGCCACCGTGTCGTACCAGTCGCCGCCGATCTCCAGCGGGCGGGCGGCGGGTTCGTAGCGGACCGCGAAGCCGTCGGGCAGGCTGGACGGGCCGAGGATGGCGCGTTGCAGGGCCAGCGCGGTCTCGCGCTGCTGGTCGATCTGGTGGGCCCGGGTGAGCCCCTGGGCGAGGTGGCCCGCGAGCAGGGACAGCAGCAGTTCGTCCTGGGCGCTGAACGGGCGGCGCTCGTCGAGGTCGAGCCGGAGCACCATGGTGCCCTCGGGGTGCTCCAGGGTGATGCCGACGCCGGTCGTGCCGTCGGTGGCCGGGCTGAGCCCCGGCCGGTCGCGCAGGTCGGTGAAGGACGCGCGCTCGCGCTCGGTCAGGTCGGCCCACGTCCGGTCGTCGGTGGCGGTCGCCGAGGGGGCGGCCTGGTCGGTGAACAGGACCGCCGCGACGCGGCGGGCGCGCCACAGGTCCTTGAACTCCTCCAGCGCGCCGGCCAGCGCCTCGGGCAGGCTGGCCGACTGGGACAGCCGCAGGCTCAGCGCGGCCAGCGCCGTGTCGCGCTGGACGGCGTGGTGCTCGGCGGTGACGTCGCGGAAGGTGCCCACGACGACGGTGCGCCCGGTGTCGGGGTCCTGGGCGGGGTTGAACGAGACGCTGATCCACAGCCGGTGGCCGTCGCGGTGGGTCACCGGGACGGTGCAGCTGCCCTGGTTCCCGCCGGCCAGGCCGGTGAACGCGGCGGCGAACTGCCGGCGGGCCTCCGGGTCGGCCTCGGCGTCGGGCCACCACGGGTGCTCCGGCCGGTAGGGCAGGCCCTCCGGGCCGTAGCCGAGGATGTCGACGAACGCCGAGTTGATCTCGATGACGGTGTTGTCGTCGTCGCAGACGAAGAACGCTTCCTGGAGCGAGTCGATCAGCGCGGTGCGCCACCGGGCGTGGTGGTTGCGCAGGCGGGACAGCTCGACGTTCGCCCGGACCCGGGCCAGCAGCTCGGCCGCGGCGAACGGCTTGACCAGGTAGTCGTCGGCACCGGCCTGGAGGCCCTCGATGGACGCCTCCTGCCCGGCGCGGGCGGACAACAGCAGCACCGGCACGGCCGCCGTGCGCGGGTCGTTGCGCAGCGCGCCGACCAGGGCCAGGCCGTCGAGGCGGGGCATCATCACGTCGCTGACGATCAGGTCCGGCGGCCGGGTGCGGGCCGCTTCGAGGGCGGCGGCGCCGTCGTCGACGGTGCGGGTCCGGTAGCCGGCACCGGTGAGCAGCCGGGTGAGGTACTCCCGCATGTCGGCGTTGTCGTCGGCGACCAGCACCGTCGCGGGCTGCGCCGGGCCCGTCCCGGTGTCGGCCGGCGGGAACTCGTCCGGGGACGGTCCGCCGCGCTCGTCGGGCAGCCAGCGCAGGGCTTCCCGCAGGTAGGGGTCGGCCGTGGCGGACACCGCGGCGGCCGACGCGTCCGCGACCAGCGACCCGGCGGGCAGGTGGGCGGAGCCGAACCGCAGCCGGATGGTGAACCGGGTGCCGCGCCCCAGCTCGCTGTCGGCGGAGATGGTGCCGCCGTGCAGGCCCACCAGCTCGCGCACCAGGGCCAGGCCGATGCCGCTGCCCTCGTTGGAGCGCGACCGGGCGTTCTCGATGCGGTGGAAGCGCTCGAACAGCCTGGGCATCTCGCCGGGCGGCACGCCGATGCCGGTGTCCTCGACCACCACCACCGCGTGGTCGCCGTCGGCGCGCACCGAGATCCCGACCGAGCCGTCGAAGGTGAACTTCAGCGCGTTGCTCAGGAGGTTGAGCACCACCTTCTCCCACATGCCCCGGTCCAGGTGCACCGGCTCGGGCAGCGGCGGGCAGTCGACCTCGTAGGACAGCCCGGCCTTGTCGATCGCCGAGCGGAACACGCTGGCCAGCTCGGCGGTGGCGGCGGCGAGGTCGACCGGCTCGTAGCGGGCCTGCATCCGGCCGGCCTCGATGCGCGAGAAGTCCAGCAGCGTGTTGACCAGCTTGCCCAGCCGCAGACCGTTGCGGTGCACGACTTCGAGTTCCTCGCCGGCGCGCGGGTCCGACCCGGCCAGCCGGTCGCGCAGCTCCCGCACCGGGCCCATGATGAGGGTCAGCGGGGTGCGGAACTCGTGGCTGATGTTGGAGAAGAAGGTGGTCTTGGCGCGGTCCAGCTCGGCCAGCTCCTCGGCCCGCCGCTGCTGGGACTGGTAGCTGCGGGCCGCGGTGAGACCGGCCGCGACGTGGCCGGCGACCAGTTCGACGAACCCCCGGTAGCCCTCGTCCAGCGGCCGGTAGCGGTTCAGGCCGACCACGAGGAACCCGTGCGACGCGGCCCCCTGCTGCTGCAACGGCGTGACCAGCGCCTGGCTGGGCGGCTCGGCCCAGGCGCCGTCGGGCAGCCCGGCGAACGCCGGGCCGTCCAGGTCGACCAGCGCGGACTCGCCCCGGGCCGGCTCGCCGGCGGGCCACGGCCCGGCCTCGCCGGCGTGCAGCGACAGCGGGGCGGCCGGGTGGCCGGGCGCGATCCCGGTCGCCGCCGCCAGCCGCGCGGAGCCGTCCTCCCCGAACAGGTAGGTCAGCGTGAAGGGCAGGTCCCAGCCGTTGCGCTCCAGCTGGCGGCCGGAGAACGCGAGGGTCTCCTGGTCGGTGCGGACCACGCTGGGGTCCGAGCCGAGGTCGCGCAGCGTCGCCATCCGCCGCTCGCCGATGACCCGGTCGGTGTCCTCGCTGACCACGCACAACATGCCCACGACGGTGCCGTCGTCGTCGCGCAGGGGGCTGTAGGAGAACGTGTGGTAGGTCTCTTCCGCGTAGCCCGACCGCTTCAGGAACAGCCGCAGCGCCTCGTCCCAGGTGGCCTGGCCGGTGGTCAGCACGGTCTCGATGCGCGGCCCGATGTCGTCCCAGATCTCCGCCCACACCTCGGCGGCGGGCCGGCCAAGCGCCCACGGGTACTTGCGCCCCAGGGTGTCGCGCCGGTAGGCGGCGTTGCAGAAGAACGTCAGCTCCGGGCCCCACGCCAGCCACATCGGGAACCGGGAGGACAGCACGATGCTCACCGCCGTGCGCAGGCTCTGCGACCAGCCGGCCGGGACGCCGAGCGGGGTCGCCCGCCAGTCCACGGCGGCCAGGTCGCGGCCGACCTCCTCGTCGGCCTCGAAGACGTCGACGCCGCCCGCCGCCGGCGGTTCGTGCTCGACGTCGTCGGAACGCGCCACGGGACACCCCTTCGCCCACCAGCCCACGTCCGGGGCACCACGCCCCGGCGCCCGGGTCGCCGCAAGGCCGTCGACGACGGCGTCGCGGTGACATGATCCTTAGAATAGGTCAGCGACTCCGGCGCGGCGCGCGGCGTCGACCGGGATCGGGAAGGGCGGGACGGGCATGACGGACGGGTGGTGTCGCGGACCTCGCCCACCGGTCGGGCAACGGCCGACGGGTGCGGTGTACCGACGCCGGCATCCGGGAAACCCGGACCGCGGTCCCCGGACCGCGCGCCCGGCACCAGCAGCACCCACGGCACAGGAGACCCGGTGAACGATCCTGCCCTGACCGTCGAACTCGACCGGTCCTCCCCCGGCCTCACCGTGCTGCGGGTGGCCGGTGAACTCGACCTCGACACGACGCCCGAGCTGCTCGCGGCCCTCGACGCGGTGCCACTGGGCACCGACGCCGGGCTGGTCGTCGACCTGGCCGGGCTGGCCTACTGCGACTCCACCGGCATCACCGCCCTGATCACCGCCCACCAGCGGGCGGCGGCGGCCGGCGGCTCGTTCAGCCTGGCCGGCGTCACCCCCGACCTGATGCGGGTGTTCCACATCGTCGGCCTGGACCAGCTGTTCGCCTTCCACCCGACGGTGGACCAGGCGGTCGAGGCCCAGCGGACCTGACCGCCCGGCGGTTGCGGCACCGCCCCGTTCCGGGACCGCGAGTTCTCACCGGGCGGGCCGTGCGCGCGGCCGGCCGCACCCGTACCGGGGCAGCGTGGTCTTCGGCGACGCGGACGTGCCGTCGAGCACGTCGACCAGGTCGCCGCCCACCCCGGACGAGCTTCGCCCTGGTGCCGCCCAGGTCGTGCACGGCGATCACGGTGCCGCCGTCGATGCCGCAGTGGTGCGCGAAGACGGCGGGCTCCGGGGGTGCGGCTGCCGGTCGAGCGCTACCGGGAGTGCCCGGAGTTGGCGTGGGGCCGCTTCCAGGTGATCGACACACAGGCCGGCAGCGAGCGCGGGTCGTGCCGCTGCTCCTCCGCCGCGTCCCACCACATCGGCGTCCGCACGGCGAGCCGGTCGTCCCGTGCGAGGTTCTCGGTCATGCCGACCTCCTCGCCGTAGTGCAGGACGGGCGTGCCGGGCAACGAGAACAGCACGCTGTAGAACATTTTCGTGCACTGCGGATCGTCCATCGTGGACGGTAGGCGGCGGTGCAGGCCGCGACCGTAGAGCCGCATGTCTCCGTGAGCGCGTGGACCAGCGGCAGCGGGCCGAACACGTTGCCGCGCCACCGGTCGTGGGCGATCGCCTCGGCGCGGTCCTCGTCCGGCGCCCGGCTCAGGTGTTCGAACCCGACCTCCTCGGCGCGGCGGACCGCGTCCAGGAGCCCGGCCGGGTGGATCTGCTCGTGCGAGGCGTGCACACCGATGACGGTCATGCCGTGTCACGTATCGACGGCGTGACCCTGGCGAGACCGATCGCGGCGGGCGAGGACCGGTGCCGGTGCCCGCCGAGTGGATCGCCCGTGGACGGGGTACCCCGGGGTGCCAGTTGGACCCACCAGACGGAGCAGGAGCACAGCCATGGTGCAACCGACACCTCCCGGCCGCACGCCACCACCCGTGCCCGAGCCGTTCCCGCCGCGACCGGTGCCCGGCGAACCCGTGCCCCGGGAACCGGAGCCCTCGCCCGCCACCGAACCGCCGGTCCCGCCGACGCCGGAGCCGCCGCCGCCGACCCTGCCCGACCCGCCGCCGCCGAACCGCTGAGACGGCCGCCGGGAGTCCACAAAGGACGTACGGGGTCAGCCCGCGTCGCGGAGGTCCCTCCGCCACCAGACGTAGGTCGCGATCACGTCGACGACCGACAGCCCGACGACGGCGGCGATCGTCAGGACACCGCCCGGCCAGCCGAAGACCGACCAGCCGGCCGTGACCACGAGCAGGAACACCAGGCGGAACCGGACCTCCCGCCGTCCGGCCGGCTGGTGCCGCAACCACCGCGCAAAAGACCTCACACCCCATTGTGACGTCCGGCCGCTCCGCTCGGGCGGATTCACCGGTGCCGATTCCCCGCGACGCGGCGGTCGATTCCGCCGAATCACGGTCCGCCGATTCGGCGGAATCGACGAACAGGCCGTCGTCACACCGGGTTACCGTGGCCGAACTCGATTTCCCGGCACGGTGAGGACGTTCGATGAGCAGGCGGTTCCAGATCGGTGACGTGCTGCGACTGGCGGTCCCGGAAGACGTCGCGATCGATCCCGCCGGACGCCGGACGTGCTACGTCGAGCGCCGCGCCGGGGAAAACGCGGATCGGGACGTGCGCGGGCTCCGATTGCTCGACCGGTCCGGTGCGGCGGTCGAACTGACTTCCGGGCCGGACGACCGGGCGCCCCGGTGGTCACCCGACGGCACCCGGTTGGCGTTCCTGCGCGATTCCGGGGAATCACCGGCCGCCCAGCTCTGGAGCCTGGAGGTCACCGGTCGTGGGCTCACCCGGCTCACCGACCTCCCGCTGGGCGCGGGGCCGGCGGTGTGGAGCCCCGACGGCGCGCGGATCGCGTTCCGGGCCGCGACCCCGTCCGCCGACCGCACGTCCCCCGTCGTCACCACCCGCCTGGACGACCAGGTGGAGGGCGAGCCGGCGGGCCGCGGGTACCGGTGGCACCTGCACGTCCTGGAGGTCGCGACCGGGCGGACGCGGCGGATCACCCGGGGCGACTGGGACGCGTCGGAACCGGCGTGGTCGCCGGACGGCCGGACGCTCGCGTTCACGGCTTCGGCCGAGCCGGACGCGGACCTCGACCTCACCGTCGCGCTGTACCTGGTCGACGTCGACGCGCCCGCCGCCGTGCCACGGCGGCTGGGTCCGGCCGGCGTGCGGCTCGGCGGGCTCTCCTGGCACCCGGACGGGAGTTCGGTGCTGGCGGCCGGCCGGTTGGACAACCGGGTCGGGCTGTCGCAGCTGTTCCTGGTCCGCACGGCGGACGGGAGCACCGAGCGGATCACCGACGCCGACCGGTCGGTCGCCGTGGGCGGCGGCGGGGCGACCGGCGGGCCGCCTCGGTTCGCGGACGGCGGGCGCCGGGTGGTGTTCTGCCTGCGCGACGGCGGCGACACGCCGCTGTGCGTGCTCGACGTCGGGTCGCGGCGGGTCGAGAAGCTCACCGACAGCGGGGTTTCCGTCCTCGGGCTGTCGGTGTCCGGCGGACGGGCCGCCGTCGTGCTGGCGACGCCGGACCTCTTCGGCGAGGTCGCCGAGGTCGACCTCGACAGCCGCCGCGTCACCGTGCGGACGTCGCTGCGGCAGGACCGCCTGCCCGAGGTCGAACTGTTCACCCGCACCGCGCGGTCCTTCACCGTCTCCGACGGGACGACGGTCGCCGGGTGGCTGCTCGACGACCCCTCCGCGCCCGGCCCCAAGCCGCTGCTGGTGGACCTCCACGGCGGGCCGCACAACGCCTGGGGCGCGTTCGCGGACCGGCTGAACCCGCACCACCAGCTCCTCGTCGCGCACGGCTGGGCCGTGCTCACGCCCGACCCCAAGGGCAGCGACGGGTACGGCGAGGCGTTCCTGACCGCCGCGCTGGGCCGGTGGGGCGAGGCCGACCTGGGCGACGTGCTGGAACCGGTCGACGCGCTGGTGGCCGAGGGGCTCGCCGACCCGGGCCGGCTCGCCGTCGCGGGCCACAGCTACGGCGGCTACCTGGCGTGCTACCTGACCGCGCACGACACCCGGTTCGCCGCGGCCGTGGCGCACGCGCCCGCCACCGACCTGCGCAGCCTGGTCGGCACCTCGGACATCGGCGGCCCGCTGGCGGCGCGGGAGTTCGGGGCGGCCGGCGCGGACCTGGACCGGTTCTCGCCGCTCGACCAGGTGGACCGGGTGCGCACGCCGACCCTGCTGCTGCACGGCACCGACGACCTCCGGTGCCCGATCGGCCAGTCCCGGCAGTGGTTCGCGGCGCTGCGCGGGCTCGGCGTGCCGGTCGAGTTCGTCCGCTACCCGGGCGGCGACCACGGCCTGGCCGACACCGGCCGGCCCGCGCACCGCCTCGACCTGGTCCGGCGCACGGTCGACTGGCTCCGCGAGCACACCGCCCGGCCGCGAGCGGTGGACCGCGCCCGCGCGGAGGCCGACCAGTGGCAGCGGTTGCTGCGACGGCTGTCCGACGTGCACGAGGTCCCCGGCGCGGTGCTGGGCGTGCTGCGCGTGGTGCCGGGCGGTGCGGACGAGACCTCCGTGGCGGCCACCGGTGTGCTGAACATCGGGACCGGCGCGCCGGTCACGTCCGACTCGGTGTTCCAGATCGGGTCGATCACCAAGGTGTGGACGGCCACCGTGCTGCTCCAGCTGTGCGACGAGGGCCTGCTCGGCCTCGACGACAGCCTGGCCGACCTGCTGCCCGACCTGGTGCTGGCCGAGCCCGGCGCGGCACGCCTGATCACGCCGCGCCGGCTGCTGTGCCACACCAGCGGTCTCGACGGGGACCTGTACTTCGACACCGGGCGCGGCGCGGACAGCGTCGCCCGGCTGGTCGAGCGGCTGCGGGAGGTGCCGCCGCTGTTCGCGCCGGGGGAGTCCTGGTCCTACGGCAACACCGGCTACGTGCTCGCCGCGCACCTGATCGAACGGCTGACCGGGGAGTCCTGGGACACCGCGATCCGCCGGCGGCTGGTCGACCGGCTCGGCCTGCGGTCGACGGTCACCTTCCCGGAGGACGCGATCCTGCTGCCCACCGCCGTGGGCCACCTGGACCTGCCGGGCGCGGGCCGCACCAGGACGCCGATCTGGGGCCTGCCCCGCTCGCTCGCCCCCGCCGGGGTGATCAACTCCACGGCGGGCGACGTCCTCGCGTTCGCCCGCGTGCTCATGTCGGACGGCCGCGACCGGCACGGCGGGCAGGTGCTGAGCCCGCACAGCGCGGCGACCATGCGCGCCGAGCAGGCGCGGCTGCCCGAGCTGCTGCCCGACGCGGGTTCGTGGGGCCTCGGGCTGACCCGCGAGCACGGCTACGACCGGCTGGTGGTGGGCCACGACGGCGGCATGATCGGGCAGGCCGCGTTCCTCCGGATGGTCCCGGACAGCGGCCTCGCGGTGGTCCTGCTGACCAACGGCGGTCACGCGGGCGCGTTGTTCGACCAGCTGTTCGCGATCATCGGGCGGCAGGTGGCCGGCCTGCGCCGGACGCCGCCGCGACCGCCGCTGCCGGAACCGGACCCGGCCGAGAGGGTCGACCCGGCGGAGTTCGCCGGGTCCTACCGCCGGGAGGGCAAGATCGTCGAGGTCGTACCGGACGGTCCGGGCCTGCTGGTCCGGGTCACCTCGACCGTCGACCTGATCAGGCGGATCGGTCGAGGCGACCGGGAGTTCCGGCTCGCCCCGGCGGGCCCGGGGTTGTTCCGGGCGCGCGACGAGGACGGCGCCGACGCGGGCCCGGTGGCGTTCTTCCGGACGCCCTCCGGGCGGATGCTGCTGCACATGGGCCTGCGCGCGACGCCCCGGGTCGGCTGACCGGATCAGCCTGCCGCCTCCCCCTCCCCCGGCGAGAAGTGGCAGGCCGCCGCGGCGGTCAGCACGGGTTCGACGGTCCGGCAGAGGTCGCGGTCCGCGCGGACGGCCGGGCCGATCGGGCACCTCGGGTGGAAGCCGCAGCCCGACGGCGGCCGGTGCGGGTCGGCCGGCTCGACGCCGAGCGGTCCGGCGGCCGGCGGCGCGTCGTCGAGGGCCGCCGCCAGCAGCAACTCCCGGGTGTACGGGTGCTGCGGGCGCGCCAGGACTTCTTCGGCCGGCCCGGATTCCACGATCCGACCGAGGTACATCACCGCGATGTAGTCGCTGACGTACCGCACGACGGCCAGGTTGTGCGAGATGAACAACATGCCCAGCGCCAACTCGCGCTGCAACTCGCGGATCTGGTTGAGCACGGTGCCCTGGACCGAGACGTCGAGGGCCGAGGTGATCTCGTCGGCCACGACCACCTCCGGCCGCCCGGCGAGGGCGCGGGCCAGCGCGACCCGCTGCCGCTGCCCGCCCGAGAGCCGGGCGGGCAGCACGTCCGCGGTGCCCGGGTCGAGGTTGACCAGTTCGAGCAGCCTGAGGGTCTCCGCGCGGCGCGCCGCCCGGCCCGCGGGCGACCGGCGCGGCATGGTCTCGGCGACGCACTCGCCGATCGTCATCCGGGGGTTCAGCGACCCGTACGGGTCCTGGAAGATCATCTGGAGCGGATACCGGCCCCGGCGGCGCAGCTCACGCAGGTCGGTGCCGCCGAAGGTGACCCGGCCCGAGCTGACCGGCGCGAGGCCCACCGCCGTGCGGGCCACCGTCGACTTCCCCGAGCCGGACTCGCCGACCAGGCCGACGACCTTGCCCGCCGGGACGACCAGGCTGACCTCGCGCACGGCGGTCAGCGCGTGCCGCCCGTCGCCGTAGCGGACGGACACGTTCTCGAAACGCAGCTCACTCACCTGGGTGCTCCCGGGTCGCGGTGCCGGCGGCGGCCGGGCGCACCGGGTGCAGGCACGCCACCCGGTGTCGCTCGCCGAGCCGGACGAGGGTGGGGTCTTCGGTCCGGCACCGCTCGTCGGCGAGCGGGCAGCGGGGTGCGAACGCGCACCCCGGCGGCAGGTCGTCCGGGTGCGGCGGCCGACCGGGGATGGACGCCAGCGGCCGGTCGCGGTCGGTGTCCATGTCGGGCACGGCGGCCAGCAGCGCGCGGGTGTAGGGGTGGCTCGCCCCGGTCGCCAGGTCCCGGACGGGCAGGTCTTCCACGATCCGGCCCGCGTACATGACCAGGACCCGGTCGCAGAACCGCCGGACCACCGCGATGTCGTGGGTGATCAGCAGGATCGCCGTGCCGGAGTCCGCCCGGACGTCCGCGAGCAGCCGCAGGACCTGGCTCTGCACGGTGACGTCGAGCGCCGTGGTGGGCTCGTCGGCGATGATCAGCTTCGGTTCGCCCATCAGCCCCATGGCGATCATCGCGCGCTGCCGCATCCCGCCGGAGTACTCGTGCGGGTACTGCCGCGCCCGGCGGGCCGCCGACGGGGTGCGGACCAGCCGGAGCCGGTCGACGGCCTTGGCCAGGGCGGCCGCGCGGCCCAGCCCCTGGTGCTGCTCGGCGACCTCGGCCAGCTGCCTGCCCACCTTCAGGGTCGGGTTCATCGACGTCATCGGGTCCTGGAAGACCATGGCGAGCGAGGTGCCCAGCCGGGACGCGGACCCCGGCTCCAGCGGCAGGCCGTCGAAGTCGAGGGTCCGCGCGGTCACCAGCCCGGGGTGCTCGATCAGCTGGGCGACGGCCAGCGCCGTCTGGCTCTTGCCGGAGCCGGACTCGCCGACGATCGCGGCCGCCTCGCCGTGGTGGAGGCTGAAGCCCACGCCCCGGACCGGGGTCGTCCACCCGCCGCGCCGGGGGTAGGAGACCCGCAGCCCGCGCACCCGGAGCACCGGGTCGGTCGCGGTGTCGGGGTCCTCGTCGGTCTCCGGCGCGGCGGGCGGCGCGGCGCCGCGCCGCACCGGGGCCGACTCGCCGCTGATGACCTGGGCGGCGGCCTCGCCGAACAGGTTGAACGCGAGCCCGGCCAGCACCACCAGCACGGCCGGGCCGAGCGCCGCGGCCGGGTTGACGTAGATGCTGGAGACGCCCTCGTTGAGGATGCGGCCCCAGTCGTAGTCGGGCGGTTGGATGCCGATGCCCAGGAACGACAGGCCCGCGAACGCCAGCAGGGTGCCGCCGACGCCGATCATGGCGTTGACGACGAGTTGTTCGCCGATGTTGGGCAGCACGTGCCGGACCAGGATCCGGGTGCGGGGCACGCCCGCCGCGCGGGCCGCCGCGACGAAGTCCCGGCCCGCCACCGCGGCCGCCAGGGTCTGCGTCAGGCGGGCGTAGAACGGTGCCATCGCGACCGCCAGGGCGAGCACGGCGCCCTGCGTCGAGACGCCGAAGACGACCGCGCAGAACAGCACCAGCAGCAGGCTCGGGAAGGCGACGGCGATGTTCACCACCGACGTGACGACCGAACCCGCCCGGCGGCCCAGCACGGAGGGGGCCACGCCCAGCGCGATGCCGAGCACCGCGCCGATGAGCGTGGCCAGCAGGGAGAGCGCGACCGTCAGCCGGGTGGTCACCAGCAGCCGGTAGAGGATGTCGCGGCCCAGCCCGTCGGTGCCCAGCGGGTGCTGCGCGCTGGGCGGCCGCTGGATCGCGGCCACGTCGATCGCCTCGGCCTGCGCGCTCCACAGGATCGGCGCGACGATCGCGGTGGCCAGGAGGACCACGAGCAGGATCGCGGCCGGCACCCCGACCGGGGTGCGGAAGATCCGGAGCCACGCGGCTCCGCGTCGGCTGGCCACGGGTCAGCCCTCCTTGAGGGTCGAACGGGGGTTGAGCAGGGCGAGCAGCAGGTCCACGACGAGGTTGACCACGAGCACCAGGCCCCCGTACACCAGCACCATCGCCTGCGCGGTCGGGTAGTCCTTCTGCTGGATGGACTGCACGATGGTGGTCCCGAGACCAGGCCACGCGAACACGTTCTCCACCAGCACGGTGCCCGCCATCAGCCCGGTGAGCAGGATGCCGCCGAAGGTCAGCGTCGCGGTCAGCGCGTTCGGCAGGGCGTGGCGCAGGTAGATCAGCCGCGCGGGCAGGCGTTTCGAGCGCGCGGTGCGGATGAAGTCCTCGCCCAGCACGGACAACGTCTCGATCCGCACGATCCGGGAGAGCACGCCGACCGGACCGGCGGCCAGCGCGACCACCGGCAGCACGTAGGACGCCGGGTCGCCGCGACCGGCCACCGGCAGCCAGCCGAGCCGCACCGCGAACAGGTAGACCAGCCCGACCGCGAGCAGGAAGTCCGGGATCGCGGCGACGACCATGTTCGACGTGGCGAACCCCAGCCGCAGGGCGGGTCGGCGACCGCCCCTGGTCAGCACCGCCATCGCCAGGCCGAGCGGCACCGCGACCAGCGCGACCACCAGGAACGCCAGCACCGAGATCTCCACGGTGGCGGGCAGGCGCTGCGCGACGGTCCGGGCGACGTCGACGTTGGTGACGATGGACGTGCCGAAGTGGCCGGTGACCGTGTTCTCCAGGTAGTGCAGGTATTGCAGCCAGACCGGGTCGTCCAGGCCGAGCGCGGCGCGGCGCGCGGCGACCGCCTCGGGCGAGGCGCGCAGGCCCATCGCCGCGCGCACCGGGTCGCCCGGGATGAGGTAGATCATGAAGAACGCGGCGGTCACCAGCACCCACACCGAGACCACCAGCCGGCCGATCCGGCGCAGCAGGTAGCCGGACCACCGGTGGCCGGGGAGCCGGGCGCGGAGCGCGGGCGGGGTGGCCGTCGTGGTCGCCATGCTGGTCCTCCGCTTCGTCGGCCTGCTCGTCAGGCCGGTTGATACTGCTCGCCCGAGGCCCTTCGCGGTTCGTCGTAACCACCCGAACTCGTCGTCGCTCGTTGTGCCGGAGTTCGAAGTGGACGTGGTGGCGGACCGGTGTGGACACCCGCCGCCGTCACCGGAGAAGTCAGGCAGACCGGGCCGTGCGGCCTCAAGACCGGTGGGGATGAACCGGCTCCGACTTTCGTCGTCGTGCGGGCACGACGAAAGCGCGCGCCCTGCGGGACTTCAGGCTCACGACACCCGCGTGCGGTCGATGGGAGGGTGTGCCATGCGCCGGCACGCGGAAGTCCCCCGGGCACGGGAAAACCCCGTACCGGGCCGAGGATCCCGGCGGGCGGCTCCGGTACGGGGATGGGGACGGGGAGGGCTACGCGTTGTGCCGGCGGATCCGGTCCAGGCTGTGCTGCCAGTTCTCGGTGATCGCGAGCACGGCGGCGGCCAGGTCCCCGTTCTCCAGCGCCGAGATCGCGCGTTCGTGCTCGTGCACCGAACGGCCCGCCGCGGGCGCGCCCGCGAAGTAGGCGACTTCGAGCCGGCGCAGGTGCACCTTCAGGTCGCTGACGATCGAGGCCAGGCGCGGGTTGTCCGCGATGGCGACGACCAGGTCGTGGAAGTCGCTGTCGGCCTTGGCTGCGGTGGCCGCGTCGCCCTCCCGCACCGCGCGCGCGAGGCGTTCGTTGGTGGCCTTGAGCTCGGCGATCCGGTCGGCCGGCCACGGCCCGCCGGAGGTGATCGCCAGCCCCTCCAAGGTCCACAGGACCGGGTAGATCTGCTCGGCCGCGCCGACGTCGAGGTCCGCCACGCGGGTCCACCGGCTCGCCTCGGCGGTCACGAAGCCCTCGTCCTCCAGCCGGCGGATCGCCTCGCGCACCGGGGTCCGGCTCACCTCCAGCAGGGCGGCGATGTCCTTGTCGCGCATGCGGGTGCCCGGTGGCAGCCGGCCGTCGACGATCCACTCCAGCACGCGCGCGTAGACCCGGTCCCGGAGCAGCCCGCCGCCCGCCCCGACCCGGCCGGGCACGTCGCGCGCGGCGGCCTCGACCAGGAGCCGGTAGGCGTCGACCTCCTCGACCACCGGCGGATCGTGCTCGACGGCCCCGGGCCGGCCGGGCGCGTTCCGGCGGGTCCGAGGGTTGACACCCTGTTCCATGAATACCAATATATCGGAATATCGGGCAGCCCGGTCGGGCGAGTGGAGCAACCACCGCGCAGTCGCCGCGGCGCCCGGTCCGGCGTGAGCCGCATCCGCCCTGGCTCGGGTCGAAGCCCTGATCGCTTGGAGTCGCCGATGTCGTCCCTCACCTCGTCGAGCAACCGCCCGAGACTGTCGGTCGCGAACGTCCTGTCCGGTCAGCCCGAGACGCTGCTGACCCTGGGCTGCGGCGACCCCGAAGCCCTGGTCGACGTCGGCGGCGTGGTCATCTACGACGGCGCGGAGCAGCCCGGCTGGTCGCGCGGCGCGATCGTGCTCGGCGTCGGGCTGCGCGGCGCCGACCAGATCGCGCGGACCCTGCACCAGCTCGGCGCGCGCGGCGCGGCGGCGCTCGTCGTCCGCGACCCGCTCCCCCGCAGCCCGGCGGTCACCGCCGCCGCGGCCAGCAGCGGGGTGGCCGTCCTCGCGCTGGCCGAGCGCAGGTCGTGGTTGCAGGTCAACGCGATGCTCGAAGCCCTGATCTCCGCCGACGACGGCACGTCGGCCTACGGCGACACGCTGTCCGGCATCCCCAACGGCGACCTCTTCGCCCTCGCCAACGCGGTGGCCACGCTGCTCGACGCGCCCATCACCGTGGAAGACCTGGACTCCCGGGTGCTCGCCTTCTCCGGCCGCCAGGAGGAAGCCGACGCCTCCCGCGCGGCCACCATCCTGGGGCGCGGCGTGTCCGCCGAGAACGTCCGGGCGCTGGAGTCGCACGGCGTGTTCGACCGCCTCTACCGCACCGGCGAACCCGTCTACGTCAGCCCGCAGGGCGTCCGGATCGACGGCCTGTCCGTCCCCCGGGTGGCCATCGCCGTCCGGGCGGGCAACGAGGTCCTGGGCTCGCTGTGGGCGGCGGGCCCCGTCGACCTGACGCCCGACCGCGCGCAGGCGTTCCGGGACGCCGCCCGGCTGGCCGCACCGCACCTGCTCAGCCAGCGGGCGGGCGCGGACGTCAAGCGCCGGCTGCGGGCGGCGCTGGTGGGCGCGGTGCTCGACGGCGGTCCCGGCTGCCGCGACGCGGCGCACCGGCTCGGTCTGCTCGACCAGCCCGCGGTCGTGCTCGCGCTGTCCGTGCCCGATTCGGCCAACGGCCTGGACGCCTCGCGGACCGCCGAGCGGCAACTGCTCTCCGACGCCTTCGCGATGCACCTGACCGCCGCGCACCCGCACGCCGTCGCCGCGCCGGTCGGCGACATCACCTACGGCATCCTGCCGGTGCAGGCGGCGAACGCGACGGCCCAGGCGCGGGCGACCAGGCTGTCGGAGAACTTCCTCCAGCGCGCCGCCGGGCGGACGCACGCGTTCATCGGCGTCGGGTCGGCGTCGCCGGGCTCCACCGGGCTGCCCGCCTCGCGGCTGTCGGCCGAACGCGCGCTGCACGTGCTCCGGCTGTCCAACAGCGGCACGCGGGTGGCCAACATCGGCGAGGTGTACGTCGAGGCGCTGCTGCTGGAGATGCGCGAGCAGATGGACCTGCGGGGCGACGTGGTGCGCGGCCCGGTGTCCCGGCTCGCCGAGTACGACCGCAAGCACGGCACGTGCCTGCTCAAGACGTTGGCGGCGTGGCTGGACCACTTCGGCGACGTCAGCGACGCGGCGGCGGCGGTCGGCGTGCACGCGAACACGTTCCGGTACCGGCTGCGCCGGCTGGCCGAGGTCGCCGACATCGACCTGGGCGACGCGGACACCCGGTTCGCGGCGATGCTCGTGCTGCGCCTGCTCGCGGACGAACTCTGACGGTGGCCCGGTCAGCCGCGCAGCGCCGCCAGCGCGGCCCGCGCCAGGCACTCGGTCGAGTCGACCACCCGGACGACCCGCTGCGCGCCGGACATCACCAGCGGTATCTCGGTGCACGCGGCGATCACGACCTGCGCCCCCCGGTCCACCAGTTCCCGGGCGGCCCCGGTGACGTGGTCGGCGGCGACCGCGAGCGCCTCGCCCCGGCCGGGGTGCCGCTTGACCAGACCGATCGCCCGGTTCACCGCAAGGCGCTGGGTTCGCGGGCCGACCCGCACCAGCTCCACGCCCGCCGCCTCGGCGGCGCGCTCGTACAGCCCGGCCCGCCGGGTGCCGTCGGTGCACAGCACGCCGACCCGCTCGGCGCCGCGCCGGGCTTCGGCGACCGACGCGGCCACCATGTCGATCAGGTGCGCACCGGTCGCCTCGGCGGTCTCGGCGAAGAAGGCGTGGGCGGTGTTGCACGGCACCGCGACGGCGTCGACTCCCCCGCGCTGCAACCACTCGACCCCGCGCACCATCGCCGGCACCGGGGACGGGCCGAGGCCGAGCAGCGCGGCCGTGCGGTCGGGGACGCCCGGGTCGGCCCACATCAGCACCCGCACGTGGTCCTGGTCGCGCTCGGCCGGGGTCGCCGCGACCAGCCGCTGGTAGAAGTGGGCGGTCGCGAGTGGACCCATCCCGCCGAGGATGCCCAGCGTCCCCGCGTGCTGTCCGGTCCGCGTCACGAGCGCCTCTCCGGCGGGCCCGGTCGGGCGCGCCGGGACCAGTGTGTCCGGCGGGCGGACCGGATCTCTCGTCGGTTGCGACCGGTCCCGCCGGGGCTTTTGGTCGGTTCGCGCATTGAACGTCCGGGCGGGCCGGCCGAGTCTTGCCCGACCGGATCCGACGCAGCTCGCGGGTCGACCCCGTCACCCGCCTTGGAGGACGTATGAAGCACGCCAAGTGGACGGTCGCGGCCGTCGCAGCGGTCCTGGTCGGGTCGGGGTGCTCGGCGCCCACCGGCGGGGAGTTGGTGGACGGCGGCACCTTCACCATGGCCGTCGACACCGACCTGGGCAACCTCAACCCGTTCACCACGACGTTGAGCGCCACCAACCAGTTCAACCAGTTCCTGCACCAGGGGCTGATCGACGAGGACGCGGCCGGCGCGGTCGTGCCGTCGCTGGCCGAGACGTTCGAGGCGACGCTGACCACGGCGCGCTTCACCATCCGCCAGGGCATCACCTGTTCCGACGGCGCGCCGTTCACCGCCGCCGACGCCGCCGCGACGATCAACTGGGTCGCGGACCCGGACAACAAGGCCGCGATCCTCGGCCAGACCGTCCAGGTCGGCACGGTCGCGACGGCGGACGAGGCGTCCCGGACGGTCAGCGTGACCAGCGGCCGGCCGGACGCCTTCCTGCTGCTGGACCTGGGCAGCGTCGCGATGGTCTGCCGGGGCGCGCTGGGCGACCCCGACGCGCTCGCCGCGGGCAAGGGCGGCACCGGGTTGTTCACCCTGGCCGACAGCGTGCCCGGCGACCACTACACGGTGCGGCGGCGCACCGACTACGCCTGGGGCCCCGGCGACTGGCGCAACGACCAGCGCGGCCTGCCCGACCAGGTGGTGGTGAAGATCGTGGAGAACCCGACCACGGCGGCCAACCTGCTGCTGTCCGGCCAGTTGAACTTCGCCGACGTCAGCGGGCCGGACGAGCAGCGGCTGCGCGCGGCGAACCTGTTCAGCATCGACAGCTGGAGCGTCGAGGGCGAGATCTGGTTCAACCAGCAGGCCGGCCACCCCGGCGAGGACGGCTCGGTGCGGCGCGCGGTAGTGCAGGCGCTCACCCTGCCCGAGATCGGCGAGGTGCTCACCAGCGGCACCGGCAAGGTCGCCGACCAGATGCTCGCGTCCAACACCCCGCAACCGTGCCCCGGCAACACGATCGAGGGCAACCTGCCGCGCCGCGACGTGGCGGCGGCGAAGGCGGCGCTGGACGCGGCCGGGTGGACCACCGGCGGCGACGGCTACCGGCAGCGGCAGGGCGTGCCGCTGACCTTCGTGCTGGCGCACTTCACCTCGCCGGGCCGGCAGACCGAGGCGGTCGAACTCATCCAGCGGCAGCTCAAGGACGTCGGGATCAAGGTCGAGGTCAAGTCCGGCGACGGGGTCGCGTTCAACAGCGTCGTGGTGTCGGGCGCGTTCGACATGGCGCTGGTCGGCGTCTCGGTGGAACTGCCGAGCCAGCTCGCGCCGCTGTTCTCCGGACCGGGTTTCGGCGAGGGCGGCAAGAACCTGGGCAGCGTCCACAACCCGGCCTACGAGGCGCTGGTGGAGAAGGCGTCCTCCATGCCGGGCAAGGAGGGTTGCGCCACCTGGAACCAGGCCGAGGCGGAGCTTGTCAAGCGGGTCGACATCGTGCCGTTCTACCTGCTGCCGACGCCGACCTTCGGCAACCGGGCCACGTTCAGCGGCACGCAGTTCCCGTGGTCGATCAGGATGACGGCGTAAGGACGGGCGTTGCCCCGGACCACGTGTCGCGGTCCGGGGCAGCGCTTGGCGGTCAGCCGTTCGCCTTCAGGCTCCCGGGCCAGAGGTAGGGATCGGCCGGCACGGTGGTGCCGTCCAGCCAGGCGTTCGCGAACGCGGACAGGTTCTTCCCGGCGTAGCACTGCATGAGGTCGAGGAACTGCCGCAAGGTCGCGTTCGAGTGGCGGTGCAGCTGCGGGAAAGCCTTCAACGTCGCGAAGAACGCGCGGTCGCCGACGTGGCGGCGCAACGCGTGCATGAACAGCGGACCCCGGTAGTACACGGCGTTGAACATCTCGCTGTCCGGCCCGCCGTCGCGGAGCTTCGCGCTCCAGAACGCCGGGTCGGCCAGCTTCCCGCGCACCTGGTCGCGGTACTTGCGGTCGAGGTCCACGCCCTCCTTCCGCTCGCCCCACAGGTCTTCGGCGTAGGTCGAGACGCACTCGTTGAGGCAGATGTCCGCCCAGTCCCGCACCGACACCGAATCGCCCCACCACTGGTGGGCGTTCTCGTGCACGACGTGCCGGACGGTGGCCGCGTCACCGCTGCCCTCGGCGAGCATGTACACCGAGCGGCCCTGCGATTCGAGCGCCCCGGTGAACGGGCCGACCTCGTAGACACCGCCGCCGGTGCCGATCGGGTAGCGGCCGAACAGCGACTCCTGGAAGTCGAGCACCTCCGGAAGTCGTTTCTCCACCGCGATGTTGCCCTCGGTCCCCGGCGCGAACGCGCTCAGCAGCGGCATCCCGTTGGCGCGCCGCTGGTCGAGGAAGGTGAACTTGTCGATGACGATCGTGGTGAGGTAGCCGGTGATCGGCGTCTTCTCCTGCCAGTCGAACCGGGTCCGGCCGCCGCTGCTCGCGGTCGCCGTCCGGACCCCGTTCGAGACGACCGACCAGCCCGTGGGCACGGTGGCGTGCAAGGTGAACGTCGCCTTGTCCCGGGGCGTCTCGTTGACCGGGAACCAGCTCGACGCGGCCTGGCGCTGGCCCACCGCGAACGCGCCGCCACTGGGGCTGTAGAACCAGGCACCGCCGGGGTCGGGCACGCCGTGGTAGGCGACCTCGACGGTGAACCGCTGCCCCTGGCGCAACGACTTCGCCGGCCGGACCACCAGTTCGTGCGCGCTCTCCCGGTGGTGCGCGGCGCTCGCCGAGTCGACCCGCACCGAGTCGACGGTGAGGCCGAGCAGGTCGAGGTTGAAGCCCTTCAACGCCTCGGTCGTGGTGGCCGAGATCTTCGCCACGCCGGTGAGGACGTGGCCGGCGGGGTCGTAGTCGACGCTGATGTCGTAGTGCTCGACCTGGTAGCCGCCGTTGCCGTCCTCCGGGTAGTAGCCGTCGCCCGCGCCGGCCGACCCGTAGACCGGTTCCGGTGGGCGCGGGGCCGCCGCCGCCACCCCGCCGATCGAGCCGAGCACGAGTGCCGCGGTCGCGGCCATGCCCACTGCTTTCGTCGTTGTCATCCGACCTCCGTCGAATCCGCACGAGCGCCGCCATGAGGCCCGTCGGGCGCGACTGTAATGAGCGGGACCGGGTCGGACCCTGACCGCGCGGACCAGGCCGGCGGGCCGCGTTCGTCCGATCCGACAAGGGGTTTTCGGCCGGTTCGACCAGCGTGCGTGCGACCGTGCACAAAGGACCCGCGCGCTTCGTCGGCGAGGACGAGAACCGGCCGGCACCCCGGCTCTAGGGTTTTCCGCATGATCCAGGAACTGTGGGTGCGCCCGCGCGGCGAGCGTCGGCCCGACGTGTCCCACCCGGTGGCCGATCCCCTGTGGTACCACCGGAAGCTCCCCGGCTACGCCGCGACGCCGCTCTACGACCTGCCCGGTCTCGCCGACCGGCTGGGCGTCGGGCGGCTGTGGGTGAAGCACGAGTCGACCCGGTTCGGGCTGCCGTCCTTCAAGGGGCTGGGCGCTTCCTGGGCCGCCTACCGGCTGATCCAGCGGCACGTGGGCGGGATCGGCGACGACGACTGGTCGACCGTCGAGGAACTCCGCGAACTGCTGTCCGGCCACGCCGGCCTCACCCTGGTCACCGCCACCGACGGCAACCACGGGCGGGCGGTCGCCCGGGTCGCGGCGCTGTTCGGCATGTCCGCGCACGTCTACGTGCCCGAGGGGACCGCCGCGGCCCGCGTCCGGGCGATCCGGGCCGAGGGCGCCCGGGTCGACCAGGTCGCCGCGGACTACGACACGACGGTGCGGATCGCCGCCGCCACCGCGAGCACCGACCGGCTGGTGCTGTCCGACACCTCGTGGCCCGGCTACGAAGAGGTGCCCGGCTGGATCTCCGACGGCTACTCCACGATGTTCCGCGAGATCCAGGACCGCCTGTCCGGCAGCGCCACCCCGTACCCGGACTTCGTGTTCGTCCCGGTGGGCGTCGGGGCGCTGGCCGCCGCCGCGGTCCGCCACTTCGCGCACGCGCCGACCCGGGTGGTCGCGGTCGAGCCGGTCGGGGCCGAGTGCGTCACCAGGTCGTTGCGGTCCGGCGAGCGGACCACCGTGCCCGGCCCGCAGACCTCGGAGATGGCGGGGCTGAACTGCGGCACGCCGTCCTACACGACGTGGCCGCTGCTCCGGTCCGGGCTGAGCGCCGCGCTGGTGATCGACGACGCGCCGATGCACGACGCGATGCGCCGCCTGGCCCGGCACGGGATCGCCGCCGGCGAGACCGGTGCCGCCGCACTCGGCGGGCTGATCGCGCTGCACGGCTCGGACCAGGAGCACCGGGAACCGCTCGGGTTGGCGGCGGACGCGTCGGTCCTGCTGCTGAGCACCGAGGGCGTCACCGACCCGGCGAACTACCTGACCGTCGTCGGGCGGACCGCCGAGGACGTGACCGGCCACCCGGCCGAGGTCGCCCGCGCGACCTGAGCCGGTTGTCGGCGCGGCCAGGCTCGCGCCCCGGTCTTCATCGCTTCGACCGATGCGGGACGCCCGGGATCGGCCGACAGTGGGGACGACCAGCCGGCGATCGACGTTCGTCCGGGAAGTACGGCGGAAGGAAAACAACGTGGGCTTCGACATCGGGCACTGGCAGCACCGCCTGCGCGACCTCATCGGGGAGTGCGTGGTCCCCGGGGCGTCGTTCGCCGCACTGGTCGACGGGACGGTGCACACCGCCGCCGCCGGCGTGCTCAACGTGGAGACCGGTGTCGAGACCACCGTCGACAGCGTGTTCCAGATCGGGTCGATCACCAAGATCTACACGGCCACGCTGGTGCTCCAGCTCGTGGACGAGGGTCTGCTCGACCTCGACGCGCCGGTGCTGCGGTACCTGCCCGAACTCCGCCTGTCCACGCCCGGCCTGGTCGACGGGGTCACCGTGCGGCACCTGCTCACGCACACCAGCGGCATCGACGGCGACCACTTCTTCGACGGCGGGCGAGGCGACGACACGCTGCGGCGCTACGTCGAGTCGTGCGCGACGATCGGGACGACCCACCCGCTCGGCGCGACGATGTCCTACTGCAACTCGGGTTTCTCGCTGCTCGGCGCGATCGTCGAACGGGTCGCCTCGACCACGTGGGACGCCGCGCTGCGCGCCAGGATCGTGGAACCGCTGGGCCTGTCGCACACCGCGAGCCTGCCGGAGGACGTGATGCGCTTCCGCGTCGCCTACGGGCACGGCGTGGTGGACGGCAAGTCCACGATGGCACCGACGTGGGCGCTGGCCCGTTCGGTCGGGCCGGCGGGCGGGATCACCGCGACCGCGTCGGACGTCGTGGCCTTCGCGCGCACCCACCTGCCCGGCTGCTCCGACCTGCTGCCGGCGGCGCGCTCGGCCCAGATGCTCGAACGTCAGGTGGAGATCCCCAACGCGTCCGGTGTGGACGGTCGCGCGGTGGGCCTGGCGTGGGTGCTGCGGGAGTCCTCGGGCCGGTTGGTGCACGGGCACGACGGGGGCACGATCGGCCAGAAGTCGTTCCTGCGCGTCGTTCCGGACGCGGGTGTGGTGGTGTGCCTGCTCACCAACGGCGGGCACACCGAGGAGTTGTACGAACGCTTCCTGGGCGAGTTCCTGGCGGAGGTGTGCGACGTGGCGGCCCCGCAGGCCCCGCAGCCCCCGGCGACGCCCGTCGTCGTGGACGGGCAGTCCTACGTCGGGACCTACGAGCGGATGGGCCAGCGCTTGGACGTGACGGCCGGCGACGACGGGCTCCGGGCGAAGCTGACGATCACCGCCGCGCTGTCCGAGACCATTCCGGACGAGGTGGTCGAGGTGGCGCTGGTCCCGGTGCGGGAGGACTACTTGCTGGCCCGCTTGGACGAGTCCGAGCCGTGGACGGCGTTGACGTTCTACGGGCTCGCCGACGGCAGCCGGTACGTCCACCTCGCCGGTCGCACGGCCCGCAAGGTCTCCTGACGATCGCGGACGGTCCCGCCCGCCTCGGCGGTGGGCGGGACCGTCGACGGACCAGCGGCCTGAACACCGGGCAGGCCCTCCCCCGCGACGACCCCGGCGGTGGCCCTGTCCGGGTTCGTTCTCGGGTGACACCTGTCGGTGTCGGGACGGGACCGCGCTCACCCCGTGCTACCAGGAAGTTCCGGCGGCACGGTGACGTGACCACCCGGTCCGGCGAATCCGGCGGCGACGACCTGGGGCGACACCGGCCGACCGTGGCAGTGTCCGTCCACGGACGGAGCACGCGGTCGCGCACTGGTCGGGAGAAGGCATCATGAGCCGGCACATCGGAGAGGACCGGTATCCGGGGCCGCGCAGCGCCACAACGGATCCGACGTGGCCGGACCCGCCGATCCCCGCCGAACCCGTCGACCGCCCGACGTCCTCCCTCACACCGCCCGACGGCGCGGCCCCCGAACCGGCACTTCGCGTGGTGGCGCGACGCGACGCGGCGGACCGGGAGTAGCGGACCGCCGACCTGGTGCGGTTCCCGGCCTTCCGCCGCGACAGCGGCGACCTGTGCCGCCGAGTACCCGGGCCGGTGCCCGGTCGCCGCTGGAGGGGCCGTGCGCTTCCGCCGGCGCGACGACCGGCCGGGCTTGCGGCAGGCGACACGCGCGGGAAGGACATCGCTCGCCGCGCGCCGGAGGGCAGGGCGCGACGCGTGCGGAAAGCGTTCCCCGCCAAGTGGGATGGCTGCTTCCTCCGTGCACTGTGGACGGCCCGCCGACGCGGTCCGGCACCCGGCGGGCAGGTCCGACGTGATCGACTGGCGTACCGTGGCACCTTGCCGACCCTTGCCGCCAGGGAGTGCCGCCACGGGCGAACCCGCCGCATCGCGGGACGCGCGGGGCCTCCCCCTGGTTCGATGGCCGGGCCAACCACGACGTCCGCGTACCCGCAGAGGTGGTCGATGATCTCTCCTCCGGCACGAACCCCGATGGCCGACCGGTCGGCTGCGGCGGCGGGTCGGAGGAGACCGCCGGCCGCTGCCCGGGGAGCCGACCCGGCCGGGACGTCGCCATGAGCTTCTGGGAGTTCGTGGCCGATCGCTGGAACCGGCTGCTGGTGGAGTCGCTGCTGCACGTCAGCGCCGTGGTGCAGTGCACGGTGCTGGCCGTGGTCATCGGCGTGGGGATCGGGATCGCGGTGTACCGCAGCCCGCTCGGCTCGGCCGCCGCCATCGCGTTGACCAGCGCCGTGCTCACGATCCCGTCGTTCGCGCTGCTCGGGCTGCTCATCCCGGTGCTCGGGCTGGGCGCGAGGCCGACCGTGGTCGCGCTGGTGCTCTACGGGCTGCTGCCGATCGTGCGCAACACGATCGTCGGCCTGGCCGGGGTGGACGGTGCCGTGCGGGACGCGGCGCGCGGCATCGGGATGAGCAGGTTCGGCGTGCTGACCAGGGTGGAGCTGCGGCTGGCGTGGCCCGCGATCCTCACCGGCACGCGGATCGCCACCCAGATGCTGATGGGCATCGCGGCGATCGCCGCCTACGTGCGCGGGCCCGGCCTCGGGGTGGAGATCTTCGCCGGTCTGACCAGGGCGGGCAGCGCGAACGCGACCAACCAGGCGATCGCCGGGACGCTCGGCATCGTCATCCTCGCGCTGGCGCTCGACGGCGTGTTCGCGCTGATCGGCCGCTACACCGTCTCCAGGGGGATCCGTGGCGAGTGAGATCGAACTCATCGACGTGACCAAGCGCTACCCCGGCGTCGCCGCGCCGGCCGTGGACTCGGTGAACCTGACCATCCGGGCGGGCGAGATCGTGGTGCTGGTCGGTCCGTCCGGCTGCGGCAAGACCACCACGATGCGGATGATCAACCGGTTGATCGAGCCGACCTCGGGCCGGATCACCATCGACGGCGAGGACACCCTGTCGCTGGACCCCGACAAGCTGCGCCGCGGCATCGGGTACGCGATCCAGCAGGCCGGGCTGTTCCCGCACCTGACCGTGGGCCAGAACGTCGGCACCGTGCCGGGCCTGCTGGGCTGGGCGAAGGCGAAGGTGTCCGACCGGGTGGACGAGATGCTCGACCTGGTGGGGCTGGACCCGGCCGAGTACCGCGACCGCTACCCCCGGCAGCTCTCCGGCGGCCAGCAGCAGCGGGTGGGCGTCGCGCGGGCGCTCGCGGCCGACCCGCCGGTGCTGCTGATGGACGAGCCGTTCGGCGCGGTCGACCCGATCACCCGGGGCAACCTCCAGGACGAGCTGATGCGGTTGCAGGCCGAGCTGCGCAAGACGATCGTGTTCGTCACGCACGACTTCGACGAGGCGGTCAAGCTCGGCGACCGGATCGCGGTGCTCGGGCCGCGCTCGCGGATCCTCCAGTACGACACCCCGGAGGCGATCCTGGCCAACCCCGCCGACGACACCGTGGCCGGGTTCGTCGGGGCCGGCGCGTCGCTCAAGCAGCTGCGGCTGCGGCGGGTGCGCGAGGTCGAGCTGGTCACGGCGGTGACCGCCCGGGTGACCGACGAGCCCGCCGAGATCGGCCGCCGGCTCGCCGAGGCGGGCCGCGAGTACGCGCTGCTGCTCGACGCCCGCAACCGGCCGGTGAGCTGGGCGCACGCCCGCCACCCCGGCCAGCCGCGTCCGGTCGGCGACTCGGTGTCGCTCCAGTCGACGTTGCAGGACGCGCTGGAGGCGATCCTGACCGAGGGCGGCGCGGCCGTGGTGACCGGCGCGCGCGGCGAGTACATCGGCCTGGTGGAGATGGACGCCGTGATCGGCACGGTGCAGAAGCTGCGCGACGAGCACGCGGAGTCCGACTCGTGACCGCCGGGCAGGACCGGGCGCGGGCCGACCGGCTGCGGCTGCTGATCCAGCCGATCGCGGTGGTGGTGCTGGTCGGCGGCGTGCTGGCCTGGGCGTTCAGCCGGGACCTCGACTCGATCGAGCGGCAGAGCCTCAACGCGTCGAACCTGGCCTCGGCCACCTGGGACCACCTGGTGATCAGCTTCGCGGTGACCGCGCTGGTGCTGGTGGTCGCCGTGCCGCTGGGCGTCGTGCTGACCCGCCGCTGGGCGCGCCGGGCGGCACCGCTGTTCCTGGGCATCGCCACCATCGGCCAGGCGTCCCCGGCGATCGGCATCCTGGTGCTGTTCTTCCTGGTCTCGGGGCTGGAGGGGCTGTGGGCGGCGGTGCTGCCGATCGCCTTCTACACCCTGCTCCCGGTGCTGCGCAACACCATGATCGGGCTCCAGGGCGTCGACCCGGCCCTGGTCGACGCCGGGCGCGGGATCGGCATGTCGGCGGGCACCGTGCTGCGCCGGATCGAGCTGCCGCTGGCGGTGCCGCTGATCCTGGCCGGGCTGCGCACCGCGCTGGTGCACGCGGTCGGCGTGGCCACGCTCGCGGTGTTCGTCAACGGCGGCGGGCTCGGCCTGCTGATCGACACCGGCTACAAGCTCGCCCGGGTGCCGGTGCTGATCACCGGGGCCGTGCTGGCGGTCGGGCTCGCGCTGCTGGTCGACTGGCTCGGCGCGGTCGTGGAGACCTACTTCGGACCGAGGGGACTGCGATGAGCGCGCGGCTGAGGCGGCGGCTGGCGGCGTTGGCGGCCACGACCGGGCTGCTGGTCTCCGGGTGCGGCCTGGAGTCCTCGTTCGCGCTGCCGTTCGAGGTGGGGCCCGGCTCGATCCGGCCGGTGCCGGAGCTGGCCGGGGTGGACATCGCGGTGGGGTCCAAGGACTTCACCGAGAACCAGGTGCTGGGCTACCTCGCCGAGGTCGCGCTCGCCGCGGCCGGCGCGGACGTGCGGGACATGACCAACATCCAGGGCTCCAACAGCTCCCGGCAGGCGCTGATCACCGGGGACGTCGACCTGATGTGGGACTACACCGGCACGGGGTGGATCAGCTACCTGGGCAACACCGAGCCGATCGCGGGCGAGCGGGCGCAGTACGAGGCCGTCCGGGACGCCGACCTCGCCCGCAACGGCCTGCGCTGGCTGGACTACGCGGCGGTCAACAACACCTACGCGTTCGCCGTCACCGAGGCGTACGCCCGCGAGCACGGCCTGAAGACCACGTCCGACCTGGCCGAGCTGATCCGCCGCGACCCCGACCAGGGCGTGTTCTGCCTGGAGACCGAGTTCGCCAGCCGCAACGACGGGTTCCCCGGCGTGGCGCGGGCCTACGGGTTCGACCCGCGCTCGGTCGAGGTCAAGACCTTCGGCATCGGCACGATCTACACCGCGACCTCGCAGGGGTCGTGCAACTTCGGCGAGGTGTTCACCACCGACGGCCGCATCCTCGGGCTCAAGCTCGTGGTGCTGGAGGACGACAAGAAGTTCTTCCCCCAGTACAACGCCGCGATCGTGCTCCGCGAGGAGTTCGCGCGGGCCCACCCGCAGGTCGCGGAGGTGATGGCGCCGATCGTCGCGAAGCTGGACAACGACACCATCCGCCGGCTCAACGCCGAGGTGGACGTCGACGGCCGTGACCCGGCCGTGGTCGCCCGGGACTGGCTGATCGACGAGGGGTTCGTGTCGCTGCCCGCTCCGTGACCGGATCGCCCGTCCGAAACACCGCCGCCGCCACGTGCGGGTGACGAACGTTGCCCGCCGTGGTGGCGGCCCCCGACGACGGGGGCACGTCCGGTGTCAGCCGGCGAACTCCGGGCGGTCGAGGTCGACGGTGACGGAGTTGCCGTGGTTGTTGACGAACACCGCCCGGCTGCCCTCGACCCGCACCAGGTGGAACGGGTTGGCGTAGGGCAGGGCCACGATCCACACCAGCTCGCCCGAGGCGTCCAGGCGGGCGAAGAACCCTTCGGAGCCCAGCGCGCCCTCCCCGCACACGACCGCGCCGACCGGCAGGTCCGCGCGGGCGGAGATGTCGATCGACAGCACGTCGCCGGGGTCCGCGAGCACGTGGGCCAGGTCGAGTTCCGGACCGAGGTCGAACCACGACAGCTGCGGGCCGTCGACCTCGACGGCGTACGCCGGGCCGCCCACGCGGTACAGGCCGTCGTGGGCGGGCGCGGTGCGTTTGCGCCACAGGGCGGTGATCGGGTCGATCAACTCTGCTCGGCCTGCTTCCCTGGTTCGCCGTCGCACCGGCTCAGAGGTGGTGGAAGTTCCGGTAGTGGTCGTCGGTGTACCAGGCCGCGCCGGTCTCGTGGTCGACCACGATCCGGTGGGCGTCACGGCCGTGCCCGCACGGACGAGGGTAGACGTCGAACTCGCGGTAGGTGCCGTGCGCCCCCTGCGGCAACTGCCCGTCCCGGTTGCCGTAGGTCCCGCCGCCGGTGACGCACTCGCCGTCCGGCAGGCGGTTGGTCACCCGGCGGGCCGGGAGACCCTCGTTCAGCCAGTACGCGTACGCGACCCGGGCGTCCGCGCACGTCGCCATCGCGCAGTCGTCGAACACCGCCGCCGACGCCGGAACGGCGGACACCCCGGTCGCCAGGGCGAAGGCCAGCGCCAGGGCCGAGAACACGCGCGCGCCGGAACGGAAGAACATCATGTCGCCTCCAGGACGTGGACCGCCCACCATCGTCGGGGTCGGCCACCGGTCCCGCTCGCGGGCCGCGTTCGTCTCACTCCGGCAGGTGACGCCGCAGCGCCTCCGGTCACCGCGCGCACACCCGGCCGGCGTGCGCTCACCGTGCCGAGGTCTCCAGCAGACCTCGGGCGACGGTGGTGGCGAGGTGGCAGAAGGCCGTCACGTGCGGGCGGTGGTCGCCTTCGCGGCGGGCGATGACGGCGTCGCTCATGCCCGCCTCGGGCAGGTCCAGGAAGCGCAGCGGCGCGTCGGGCAGCGGCGGGCGCGTGCGGGCGACCTCCGAGCACATCGCGATCACCGCCGGGTTGTGCACCAGGGTGAGCGCGATCTCCGGCACCGACCACGCCTCGGTGACGTGCCGCGCCGGCGCGAGGCCGTTGCGGAAGTCGTTGAGCAGCCAGTGGTCGCGCACCTCCGGCGGGGTCCGCGCGGGGTTGGCGGACAGGATCGGCAGGGGCAGGACGTCGGCCAGGGTCGCGGAGCCGGCGGCGGCCAGCGGGTGCCGCTCGTGGGCGACCACCACCCGGCGTTCGCGGTAGAGCAGGTGCCAGGCGTGCCGTTCGGGGTCGAGCGGGAGCCGGGTGAACGCCACGTCGACCTCGTCGCGCACCAGCGCGGTGTAGGCGCGGGCGACCGGGAGTTCGGCGCGGAAGTGCAGCCGGACGGCCGGGAACGCGCCGGCGAAGGCCGCCAGAATGGACTGGGTCAGCGCGCCCTCCGCCGCGTACACCAGGCCCACCCGGAGGTCCCCGGCGGCACCGCGCGCCGCTTCCCGCGCGGCGCGCACCCCGTCGGTGGCGATCATGATCGCCCGCGCCGCCGGGGCCACCAGGGCGCGGCCGGCGGCGGTGAGCCGGGGGCCGCCGGGCAGGCGGTCGAACAGCGGGTGCCCGACCGAGCGCTCCAGGGCGCGGATCTGCTGGCTGAGCGTGGGCTGGCTGACGTGCAGGCGGGTGGCGGCCCGGGTGAACCCGTTCTCCTCCACCACGGCGAGGAAATAACGCAGATGACGCAACTCGACCATGATCATCCCCCTGCGGATCCGGCCTCATCCCGGACAGTAACGGGCGGGCGCGGGGCATAGTCACGGCCTATCGGCTCATTGTCGCTGCGTCTTGGACGGCGGTGTCCGGCACGCCCGACACTGGCAGCGCGTGATCCTCCCCCTTGCTCCCGACGGCCGCCGCCCGGACGCCTCCAGCGAAGGGAACCGGATGAGAAACCCGACGAGACGGCACCGGCTCGGCACCCTGCTCGCCGCACTGGCCACCGTCGTCCTGGCCGCCACGGCGTCGACGGCGCTGGCCACCGTGCCCGACTCCGCCACCGGGGTGGTCACCGGCTGCTACACCAACACCGGGGCGCTGCGCGTGGTGGACGAACAGGCCGGCCGGCAGTGCTCGGCGGGCGAGACCGCGTTGCGGTGGAACGGCGCGCAGGTCTCCACCGCCACCCGGTGGGTCAGCGGCGCGGTCGTCGAACTCCCGCGCCGAGGCGGTGTCGGCCAGGTCGTCGCCTTCCAGCCGACCGCCAAGCAGCTCTCCGCCGGGTCGTGGGTGGTCACCGCCGACGTGCTGATCGCGAACAGCCTCGACCCGCCCACCTCGTTCCGCTGCTACGCGTTGCGGCGCAGCGACCAGCAGTTCCTCGGCGGCCAGCTCCAGGACTGGGGCGGCTCGGGCGGCTGGCACCGCACGCTGACCATCACCGCCACGGTCACCCTGTCCGGCCCCGATTCGGTGGACATCTACTGCTCCCACGACCAGACCGTGCCCAGCGGCGGGGTCTTCCAGGCCGAGAGCGTGGACGTGGTCGCGCAACGGGTCGGCACGATCAACTGACCGCAGCCGTTCCCCGGCGCGCGCCGCCGGGGCGGCGGTGGGCGATCTCGCGGTCGGGGTGGCCGCCGGGCCGGCAGCCGGGCGACGAGACGTTCCGCACCGAAGTCGCCTCCCACAAGGCCCACCCCGCTGCACCGGGCCGAACTCGTGGCAGACGGGGTACGACGACGGGCGCAGCGGCACGTGCTCGGGCGACAGCGGCGGTCCGTTCATCGTGGACGGTGTGCTCATCGGTGTCGTGTCATGGGCGCGAGCCGCTGCAACCGCTACAGCGTCTCGCGGTACCGGCGACGGTCCCGGGGCGGCACGTCCCGGATGTCGATCGCCGCCCCGTTCCAGCGCGGCCCCCGTGCCCCCAGCGCGCGGGTCACGGGCTCCGCCCGCGTTCCGGGCCTATCCTGGAGGACGACCGCGCCGGCCGAGAGGGAGCAGACGATGACCACGCCCCAGGGCGACGACCCGAACGTGGTGGACGCCGAGATCGTGGCCGACTCCGAGGTCGTCGCGACGCCCGCCTTCACCCCGGACTACTCCGACGACGGCGTGCCCAGCTTCGACTACGTGCGCGACCGGATCGAGAAGCGGGTGCACACCGCGCCCGCCGAGGTGGAGCTGGCCGGGCTCGGCGGCTCCGGTCCCACCGCCCAGTCGCTGGACGCCCAGCAGGCCGAGCGCGACGAGGCGGCCCGCGCCAAGCTCGCCGAGATCCGCCGCGCCATGGGCAAGTGAGCCGGGGACCCGCTCGCGGCGGGGTGTGACACCAGGCGGACGCGGTGCCGGAGACGGCGGCGCGACCGTCTGCTGAACGCCGACCGGCGCTTCGTCGTCGCGGTCTCCGGGATTCGGTGCCCGGTAGGCCGATCCGGTGGTCGGACAGCCGCCGATGGGCCGCTGCCCCGACCACCGGCACAGGTCTAGCGTCGTGACGCAGGGGGCTTGGGCAACTGCGGTCCGTCACCTCGTCCGGGGTGCGCCTCCCGACCACGCGCACCACCGAATCGGGAGGTCCCTGTGCCGAGACCCGGAAAACGCGGCCGGTGGAGAACCGCCGTGCTCGTGCTGGGGTTAGCCGCCCAGACCACCGCCACGACCGCCACCACGACGGCCACCGCGGCACCCGAACCACCTCCCGCCGCCTCCCCCGCCCCCACCGCCTCGGTCACCCTCGTCTCCGGCGACCGCGTCCGGGTCGCCGGCCGGGACGTCGTCTCGATCACCCCGGGACCCGGCCGCGAGCACACCGCCTTCCGCACCTTCCACCGCGCCGGCCGGCTGCACGTCGTCCCGCTCGACGCCGCCGCGCCGCTCGCCGCCGGCCGCCTGGACCTCCGGCTGTTCGACGTCACCGGGCTGGTCGAGGCGGGCTACGACGACGCAGGGCGCGACACCGTGCCACTGATCGTCACCGGTGGCCGCCCGGCGCTGCGCACCGCGTCCGGCCTTCAGAGCACCGGGGACCTGCCCGCCGGGGCGTTCTCCGCCCGCGCCGCGAAGGCCGAGGCGGGCACCGCGCTCCGGGCCCTGCTCGACGACCCGGACGTCACGAAGGTGTGGCTGGACGGCCTGCGCCGGCCCGGTCTCGACCGCAGCACCGCCCAGATCGGCGCGCCCACCGCGTGGCACGCCGGGTACACCGGCCAGGGCGTCAAGGTCGCGGTGCTGGACACCGGCGTCGACGCCGCGCACCCCGACCTGGCGGGCCGGGTGGTGGCGAGCGCGAACTTCAGCGAGGACGCCGACCCCGCCGACCTGGTCGGCCACGGCACGCACGTCGCCGCGATCATCGCGTCCACCGACCCGAGGTACCGCGGCGTCGCGCCGGACGCGCAGATCCTCGACGGCAAGGTGTGCGAGCGGCGCGGGTGCACCGAGTCCGGGATCCTGCGCGGCATGCAGTGGGCCGCCGCCCGGGGCGCGCGGGTCGTGAACCTCAGCCTCGGCGGCCGTGACACCCCCGACGTCGACCCGCTCGAAGCCGCCGTGGACCGGCTCTCCGCCGAGACCGGCGCCCTGTTCGTGGTCGCCGCCGGCAACTACGGCGGCGACGCCACGGTCAGCTCGCCCAGCACCGCCGACGCGGCGCTCAGCGTCGGTGCGGTCGACCGGGACGACCGCGTCGCCCAGTTCTCCAGTCGCGGCCCGCGCGCCGGGGACTCGGCCATCAAGCCCGACCTCGCCGCGCCGGGCGTCGACATCGCCGCCGCGAAGGCGTCCCGGGGCACCGTCGGCACTCCGGTCGACGCCACGCACGTCACGCTGTCCGGCACCTCGATGGCCACCCCGCACGTCGCCGGCGCGGCGGCCCTGCTCGCCCAGCAGCACCCCGACTGGCCGGGCGCGCGGATCAAGGCCGCACTCACCGGGTCCGCCGCGCCGAACCCGACCGCGTCGGTGTTCGCCCGGGGCGCGGGCCGCGTCGACGTGGCGAAGGCGATCACCACCACCGTCACCGCCGACCCGGTCAGCGTCGGCTTCGGCCGCCAGGACTGGCCGCACGACGACGACGAACCCCTGGTGCGCCAGTACTCCTACCGCAACGCCGGTGCCGCGCCGGTCACCCTCGACCTGTCCGTCGAAACCACCGGGCCGGCCGGCGCACCCGCGCCGGCCGGGGTGTTCACCGTGACGCCGGCGCGGCTCACCGTCCCGGCGGGCGGCACCGCGCAGGTCGCGGTCACCGCCGACACCCGCGCCGCCCCGGCCTACGGCGTCTACTCCGGCGCGGTGGTCGCCTCGAACGGCACGCGCGTCCCGCTCGCCGTCGAGCACGAGTCCGAGCACTACGAACTCACGCTGAAGTTCATCGGCGACAACGGCGCGCCGACCGACGACGTGTCCAGCACGGTCGTCGGGCTGGACAGCGCCGACTTCGCGTTCGCGGTTCCCGTGGACGGGGTCGCGAGGGTCCGGCTGCCCAAGGGCGACTACACCGTGACCAACACCGTCGTGACCGACCGGGTGCGGCTGGCCTACCTGCCCCAGCCGCTGCTCGGGCTCACCGGGGACACCACCGTCGAGGTCGAAGCGCGGCGCGCCGCGCCGGTGGTCGTCACGCCGCCGGAACCGGGAGCCGAGGAGGTGTTCAGCCAGATCCTGGTGCACCGCAGGAAGGACGGCGACTGGGCCGTCGAAGGGCTGATGCTCCTCGGCGGCTCCCGCAACGCGGTGTCGTTGGCCCAGCTCGGCCCCGACCGGCCCGGCGACCAGGTGAAGACGCTCATCGGCGCGCAGCACCTGGGCGCGCCGGTCGGCGGGATCCCGGTGAACTACCGGCTGGTGTACGTCGAGTACGGCAAGGTGCCGACCGGTTTCACCCGGACGCCGGGCCGGCGGCAGCTCGCGAAGGTGACCCAGCGGGTCGCGGCGGGCGCACCCGGTCTCCTCCAGCGCTACGGCGGCGTGCCGCTGCTGGTCGGCGGCGGGTCCGGCGCGAACATGGGCGTGCACTTCGGGGCGGGCGGCGAGTCCGTGGACTACGTCACGACGAAGGACACCGCGTTCCGGTGGATGGTCGAACGCGGGGTGGACTTCGCGTTGGGCGGCAGCCAGATCGACCCGTTCCGCACCTACCGGCCGGGCCGCGACTACGCGCACTGGTACTTCCGGTCGGTGGTGGGGCCCGCGATCCCGGCGAGCTACCCGGGCCTGTCCCGCACCGGGGACCGGATCGACGCGTCGGTGACGTTGTGGGCGGACCGCGACGGGCACCTGGGCACGTTCACGACCTCGTCGGCGCGCACCGCCCTGTTCCGCGACGGTGTGCTCGTCGGCGAGGGCCGGAACCCGGGCCACGGCACGTTCCCGGTCGCGCCCGGCCGCGCGGACTACCGGTTGGAGGCGGAGGCGACCGCGCAGCCGGGCGCGACCGAGCTGAGCACGACGGTCTCCGGCACGTGGACGTTCCGCTCGGACACCGTGCCCGACGCGGACAAGCGCCTGCTGCCGCTGACCGTCGTCCGGTTCATGCCCGAACTGGACGCGAACGCCGCCACGCCCGCGCACCGGGTGCTGCGGGTGCCGCTGGAGGTCCAGCAGCAGGCGACGGCTCCGGGCGGCGAGGTCCGGCGGCTGACGGTGGAGGTGTCGTTCGACGACGGCCGGACGTGGACCCACGTGCCCGTGCTCGGCCGCACCGCCTTGGTGCGCAACGGTTCCGCCGGTTTCGCGGCACTGCGGGCCAGTGGCACGGACAGCCAGGGCAACACGTTCCGGCAGACGGTCGTCCGTGCCTACCGGATCGTCGGCTGACCGCCGTGGCGGCGGGGACGGCGGTCCTGGCCCGACCGGTTGATGTCGGTTTCCACTGAAGTAATTATGTTGCCGAAACAAGCGAGGGTTGCGGCAACGGACGGGGTGATGCGGCAACGAGTGGTCGTCAGTGCTCCACCGGGCCGCCCAGGGCACCGGGGAGGCTGCGCTGCATGGCCGTGGCCAGGTGGTCCAACCCGAGCCGGGCCAGCGGCGCGCCGAACCGGGCCAGGCCGTGGAACTCGACGTGCGCGCGGTAGCCGATCGCGCTGGTGCCCGCGACCGGGCCGGGCTCGATGGTGATGTCGTCGGTGGAGGTGGCGGTGCGGTTCGCGCCGACGAACTGGAGGTGCCCGGGGTCGTCGCGGGTCAGCTCGTAGACCAGCTCGACCCGGCGGCCGAGGAACTTCGACACGTTGTGCCAGCGGCTGCCCACCTCGACCGGGCCGGGTTCCATCGGGGTGCAGGACACCGTGCCGGGGTCCCACTCCTCGGCGTGGGCGAAATCGCGCAGGTACGCGTGCACCTCGTCGGGCGGGGTGCGGACGGCGAACGTCCGGCTCAGCTCGACGCCGCCCCGGTCGGTCCGAGCGGACAGCGCGCCGGCCGCCGCGTCCAGCCGCTGCCGCTCCACCCGCCGAGCCTGCGCGTCGGCGCGCTCCAGCAGGCGGTCGTAGGTGTCGGCGTCCGGCAGGGTGCGCAACGCCCGCCACATCGCGGCCTTGCCCTCGATGCCCAGCCGCATCGCCTCCAACTCCACCAGGTCGCTCAGCGGCGAGCGGGTGAGCAGCGCGCCGTTCGGCTTGAGCCGGCCCAGCAGCTCGGCGAGCCGGCCGGCGGCCACCTTGTGCGAGCGCACCGGCACGCCGCGCTCCCCCATGATCCGCAGCAGGGCGGCGCGGTCCTCGGCCACCTCCCGCGCCAGGCCGCGCAGCTGCGGGTGGGCGCGTACCAGCCGGCGGGCCAGTTCGACGCCGGCCGACGCGCCCGCGAGGTGGTCGTTGAGGTAGACGCCCAGGTAGGTGCTCGTGCCCGGGGATCGCGCGTCCGGGGTGCTCCCGACGCGCGCGGGACTGTCGTGGTCGACCACTCGTGTCTCCTCCTCGGTGTCGCCGCGCCCCGGCCCGGTCCCGGTGTCGGCGTTTCGCGTGCCCTGGCGGCGTCCGGTGGGGGTCGACCAGGCGGACGGCCTGCCACCGGGTACCCGGTCCGGGCCGATGTCACCCCACGACCTCCGGTCGGGCCCGCCGGGGTTCGGCCCGTCGGGCGCGGTGGCACACGTCGGTCATGGAGGCCATGGACCAGTCGCGCGCGCCGGTGCTCGAAGCGATCGAGCGGTACCACCACGACGACCACCTGTCGTTCATCCCACCGGGGCACGAGCAGGGCCGGGGCGCGGGCCGGCGGGTGCTGGACGTGGTCGGCGAGGACGTGTTCCGGTCCGACCTGATCCTGATGAACGGGCTGGACGACCGCGCGATGCGCGGGGGCGTGCTCGCGCGGGCGGAACGGCTGATGGCCGAGGCGGTGGACGCCGACCACGCGTTCTTCTCGACGTGCGGAAGCTCGCTGTCGGTCAAGACGTGCATCATCACCGTCGCCCGCCCGGGGCAGCGGCTGCTGGTGTCGCGCAACGCGCACGAGTCGGTGGTGGCCGGGCTGATCATCAGCGGCGTCGAGCCGGTGTGGGTGCACCCGCGCTGGGACGCCCGGCAGCAGTGGGCCTACCCGCCGGGCCCGGACGCCGTGGCCGACGGGTTCGCCCGCGCGCCCGACGCGGCCGGGATGGTGCTGATCACGCCGACCGGCTACGGGACGTGCTCCGACATCGGGGGCGTCGCCGAGGTGTGCCACCGGCACGACGTGCCGCTGGTGGTGGACGAGGCGTGGGGCGCGCACCTGCCGTTCCACCCCGGGTTCCCGGCGTGGGCGGTGGACGCGGGCGCGGACCTGTGCGTGACCAGCGCGCACAAGATGGGCATGGGCCTGGAGCAGGGTTCGGTGTACCACCTGCGCGGCGACCGGGTGGCCCCCGGCGTGCTCGGGATGCGCGCGGACCTGCTGGACACCACCAGCCCGTCGTCGCTGGTGTACACGGGCCTGGACGGGTGGGGGCGGCAGATGGTCGAGGCCGGCCACGACCTGCTGGAGCGGGCCCTGGCGCTGGACGTGTCGGCGCTCGGCATCTCCGGCTACACCGCGAACGAGTGGCTGCGCGAGCGCCACCACGTCGACGTCGGGCTGTCCGACCACCGGCGGATCGCCGCCCAGATCACCGCCGCCGACGACGAGGACACGACCGGGCGGCTGGTGCGCGCCGTGCTGGACCTGGCCGCGCACGCACCGGAGCTGCCGCGCGCGCGGCAGGTCGACCTCCCCGACCCCGGGCAGCTCGAACCGGAGCAGGCGATGCTGCCGCGCGACGCGTTCTTCGCCGACGCCGAGCACGTGCCCGCGCACCAGGCCGTCGGGCGGGTGTGCGCGGAGACCATCAGCCCGTACCCGCCGGGGGTGCCGGCCGCGCTGCCCGGCGAGGTGATCACCCGGCCGGTGGTGGACTACCTGCGCAGCGGACGCGCGGCCGGGACGTACCTGCCCGACCCGACCGATCCGGACCTCGACGCGATCCGCGTCGTCGCGTCCCGACGGCGTCCGGCGCGGGTCAGGCCGATCCGGCGGCGTGGTCGATGAAGCGGGCCAGCAGGGCGTGCAGCCGGTCGCGCTCAGCCGGGGCGAGCGGCGCGAGCAGGCCGGTCATCACGTCGGTGGCCGTGGCCGTGGCGGCGGCCAGGCGGGCGTGGCCGGCGGCCGTGATGTGCACCGCGTAGCTGCGGCGGTCGCGTTCGTCCTTGCGGCGGTCGGCGAGCCCTTGGCGCTCCAGTTCGTCGATCACGTAGACCATCGACGACTTGTCCATCTGGAGCCGGTCGACCAGGGCGCGCTGGCTGAGCGGGCCGTTCTCGGCCAGGCAGGTGAGCACGCCGAGGTGGCGCAGGTCGAGGTGCAGCGCCTGGAGCGCCTGGTTGGTCGCCGCGCGGGCGTACCGGTGCGCCAGGTAGAGCCGGCCGCCGATCTCCGCCGCCTGCCGCCCCGCCGCCCCGGCCCGGTCCGACTCGACGCTTTCGGACCGCGCGCTCCGCGACCGCTCACCGCTGGGTTCCACGAGCCCATTATGACCGATGACAGATCGTCTGAATTCAGATAGCTTTGTTCCCATGAAGGTTGTCATCGTGGGTGCCGGGCTGGCGGGGCCGCTGCTCGCCCAGGGCCTGACCGGCGCCGGGATCGACGTCGAGCTGTACGAGCGGGAGCCCGCCGGCCGACCGGGCCGGGGCTACCGCATCCACTTCTCCCCGGAGGGCGACCTCGCGTTGCGCGCGTGCCTGCCGCCGGGGCTCTACGACCGGGTCCTGGCCACGGCGGGCAGGCGCGGCTCGGGCGTCCGGTTCCTGGACGACCGGCTCGACGTCGTGCACGAGGTGGCGGTCCCGGACCCGCCGGACGCCGAGCGGACCGGGCGGCACCTGACGCTCGACCGCGTCACCCTGCGGCGGATCATGCTGACCGGCCTCGACGTGCGGCACGGCGCGGCGTTCGAGCGCTACGACCTGCTCGACGACGGTCGGGTCCGGGCGTTGTTCGACGACGGCACGTCCACCGACGCCGACCTGCTCGTGGGCGCGGACGGCACGCACTCCCCGATCCGCGCCCAACTCCTGCCGCACGCCGAGGTCGCCGAGACCGGCCAGTCCCTGATCTTCGGCAAGACCCCGCTCACCGCCGAGGTCCGCGCCCTCGCCCCCGCCGCCGCGCTGGACGGCTTCTGCGCGATCACCGGCCCCGACGGCCGCTTCGTGTCGCTGGCGGCCCACGAGTTCACCTCCGGCGGCGAGGACTACCTGATGTGGGTGGTCGGCGGGCCGACGGAGAGCTTCCCCGACCTGTCCACACTGGACCAGTCACGGCTGCGGGAGGCGGCGGCCGACCTGGTCGCCGACTGGCCCCCGCAGATCGCCGCCCTGGCCCGCCTGGGCAGTCCGGAGTCCGTGCACCCGACCACGATCCGCACCGCGAAGCCGTTGGCGCGCTGGCAAAGCGGGCCGGTCACGTTGATGGGCGACGCCATCCACACGATGATCCCGGTCGGGATCGGGGCGGCCGTCGCACTGCGCGACGCGGCGACGCTGTGCGCGCACCTGACCCGGCGGTCCGGTTCGCTGCTGGACGCGGTTGCCGGGTACGAGGCGGAAATGCTCGACTACGGGTTCGCCGCGGTCGAGCAGTCCCTGCGCACCAGCGCTTGAGATCACAGCAGACTGCTCCAGTAGTACCAGAACTCCACCAGCACCAACGCCGCGATCACCGCGTACCAGAGCACCAGCACCACGCTGTGCACCCGGCGCAGCGGCGCGAGGGCGGGCCACGTGTCCAAGGTCGTGTACCAGAACAGGGGGATCATCACGACCCACACGACGAGGCAGTACGGGCACAGGGCGTGGATGTCGTAGAGGCTCGCCACGATCAGCCAGTGCACGAACACGATCCCGAACGCCGTGCCCGCGTCGAGCGCGATCCGGTACCAGCGCGGCGGGTCGAAGCCCGCCAGCACGGCCACGCCCGTGGTCACCACGACCGCGAACGCGGCGATCCCCAGCAACGGGTTGGGGAAGCCGAACGCGGACGCCTGGGCGCTGTCCATCACCGAACCGCACGACACCACCGGGTTGAGCGAGCACGTGGGCACGTAGTCCGGGTCGCGGAGTTTCGCGATCTTCTCCAGCGTCAACGCCCCCGCGGCGACCAGGCCGAGCCCGCCGCCGACCACGTACAGCCACGCGAGCGCGCGACTCATCGGGCGAGTTCCCGGTCGATCCGGTCGCGCAACTCGCGGTCGACCTCGACCAGGGTCCGGCCCTGGGGCTGGAACTTCTCGCCGTTCACGAACAACGTCGGCGTGCCGGTGACGCCCAGCTCCCGGGCGTCGGCGACGTCCCGGTCGACGGTCCGGCGCAGCTCGGGCGAAGCCAGGTCGGCGCGGAACCTCGCCAGGTCGAGCCCGGCCGCCTCCGCCAACCGCTCGAACGTCGCGGCGGCGGCCGCCGGGTCGGTGGCGACGGACCGGCCGTCGAGCGCCCAGGACCCGTAATTCCCGTACAGGGCGTGGTACATCTCGGAGTACTTGCCCTGCTTGCCGGCCGCCTCGGCGGCGAGGGCGGCGGGCAGCGCCAGCGGGTGCATCTCCAGTGGGAGGTTGCGCGGGACGAACGTGATGCGGCCCCGGTAGTCCTCCTCCAGCTTCCTGGTGACCTCGCTGTAGTAGGACGAGCACGCCGGGCACTGGAAGTCCAGGAACTCCACCACCGTGACCTTGTCACCATCCACTGTGGACAGGGTGTGGGCATCGGCCGGGCGGAGCGCGCTGCCGGCGGACGTGCCGGCCGAGCCCCGGTCGGCGAGCAGCACTCCCCCGATCACGGCGGCGGCGACCACGACGACCGCGACGGTCAGGACCAGGTTGAGCGACGGGCCGCGCCGGGCGGTCACCGGGTTGCGGGACTTGCGGGACATCGGGTCGGCCACCTCGCGGTTCGGGGACGTGGGGCATCGACCAGGTAGTCGGATGGCGGCCGGAGTAGTTCCGGGCGGTTCCGGGAACCGAATCACACGTTCGTGCGACGGCCCGCGAGGCGGGTGGCGGCCCCATCGGCGGCGCGACCTAGCGGGCGTCCTTTGTGGACGATGTGGCGCCCGAGGTCGAGGCGGAACACCACACCCACCGGTCAGGCCGCGAACGCCTCGGCGAACGTCTCGTAGGTCCGCCCCCGGTCGAGCACCGCGAACGTCACGTGCTCGAACCACGGCGCGTCGCGCAACGCCGCCGCGAACGCACCGGCCACCTCCGCCGGGGCGTTGCCGAACACACCGCAGCCCCACGCACCCAGCACCAGCCGGCGGTGGCCGTGCGCGGCGGCCACCGCGAGCACGCGGGCCGCCCGGCGGTGCAGCGTCGCGGCGATCGCGCCGGCGGAACCGGGCTGGGTGCGCACGATCGCCGACCGGTTCGGCGCGGCGGCGGTCAGGAACGACACCGGGTACGGCTCGGGCAGCAGGTTCCCCCCGTCGTCGCGGAACACCGGCACGGCGGGCGAGTGGATCACCCGGTCGCTGTAGAGCAGCGACGGCTCGGCCCGGTGGTGGGTGTAGAACTCCTCGGCCGCGAGCAGGCAGGGGTGGAGCGCGGAGCCCCGGGCGACCGACTCCTCCTGGGCCTGCGCGCCGTTGAGGAAGCCGCCGCCGGGGTTGCGGGCCGAGGCGAAGACCAGGCACGCGAGGTCGCCGCCGAGCCGGCGGGTGGCGGCCAACGTCGACTCGCCGGTCACCTCGACGCGCGCGGACAGCCGTCCGGACGCGGGTGGCAGCACGTCGTCGGGCAGGTGCAGCCGCGTTCCCGCGACGGCGCGCGCCACGGCGTCCCCGATGTCCACCTCGGTGCCGTTCGGCGTGCGGTACGCGCCGGCCGCGGTGATCGCCGCGGTGTCCCGGGCGATCGCCCTCAACCTGCTGCTCACGGCCGTGAGCGTGGACGACGGCGGTGCGACCGGCAACCGAATTCGGTCGGAGCGGCACGCCGGGCCGGGCGACGGTCGGCAGACCGGAACCACCGCCGACCCGAACCGCCGGCGCTTCCGCCACCGCGGTGTCCACTTCGGACACCCACGACCCGGGCCAGGCCGGGCGCAGTCTCCCGGACCTCGCCACGCGCCGCCGAAGGTCGCGGTCAGGTCCGGGGGACGAGCCGGGACGGGGGCAGGCCGAAGGTCGCGGTGAAGGCCGCGGTGAACGCGGCCGGGGACGAGTAGCCGAGTCGGGCGGCCACCTCGGTCACCGGGTGGCTCCGGAGCAGGGGTGCGGCGGCGAGCAGCCGGGCCCGCAGCCGCCAGGCGGCCGGGCTGAGGCCGAGTTCGCCCCGGAACCGGCGGGTGAACGCCCGTTCGCTCATCGACATCTCCGAGGCCCACTCGGTGTTGGTCACCCGCGCGTCCGGCGCGTCCAGGTACGCCCGGCACAACTCGGCCAGGTCCGGCGACGACGGGAGGTTCACGTGCAGCGGCAGCGGGGCGAGCGCGGCGATCTCGTGCAGCAGCAGGGCCGCCACCGCGCCGTCGCGGCCGGCCAGGTCGTAGTCCGGCTCGAACTCGACCGCCGCCAGCAGGAGTTCGCGCAGCAGCGGCGTGACGTCCACCACCCGGCAGGTGCCCGGCCACCACGGCACGGCGGCCGGTTCGACGTAGAGGCTGCGGGTGCTGACGCCGAGCATCCGCACCCGGTGCGGGGTGCCGGCCGGGATCAGCACGGCGCGGTCGGTGGGCACGGTCCACGTGCCGTCGCGGGTGTCGACGGTCATCACGCCGGTCGCCCCGTACAGGAACTGGGCCCGGCGGTGCTCGTGCCAGTCCAGGACGTGCCGGGGCGGGTAGTCGGTGCCGATCGGCAGCACGGCCCGGTCGACGTGGTCGTGGTCGGCCAGCGACACGTTCCTCACAGCGGGTTCCTCACAGCGGGTTCGTCACGGGGAGTTCGTCACGGCGGCGGGTTCCTCGCGCCCACGGTACTGGCCGACTCGCGACAGCTTCGCGCCGAACATCGAATGCGAGACTGCCTCGTGTCTGATGGCATGGTGGGGTGCTCCTCGCGTTGCTCGCCATCGGCGTCCTCACCGGTCTGACCACGGTCCTGTTCGGCTTCGGGGGCGGGTTCGTCACCGTGCCCGCGATCCTCTGGGCGGACGCCCACCTCGGCGGCGACGTGCCCCGGGTCGCGGTGGCCACCTCCGCCGTGGTGATGGTGGTCAACGCCGCGATCGCCACCGCCTCGACCCGCCGGGACGTGCTGCGCACCCTGCGCGGCGGCCACGCGCTGCTCGGGCTGCTCGCGCTCGGCGCGGCGCTGGGCGCGGTCGCGGCCGGCCTCGCCCCGCCCGACCTGGTGCGGTGGGGGTTCGTCGGCTACCTGGTCGGCACGATCGCCGACCTGGTGGCCCGGCCGGGGTTCATCCGGCCGAACGCCGACCGGCCGGCACCCGGCCCCGGCGTGATCCGCTCGGCGCTGGGCCTGCCGATCGGGGCCGTGGCCGCGTTCCTGGGCGTCGGCGGCAGCGTGCTGACGGTTCCGCTGCTGCGCCGAGGCGGCCTGCCGATGCGCACCGCCACGGCCCTGGCGAACCCGCTGACGCTGGCCATCGCCGTCCCCTCGACCGCCGTGTTCCTGGCCGGCGGGGGCACGGCGGCGGCGGGCGCGCACCTGGTCGGCCTGGTCGACTTCACCGCCGCGGGCGCCCTGCTCGCCGGCGCGATCCCGGTGATCCTCGCCCTCAAGATCCGGCCGCCGCGCATCCCGGACCGCGCCTACGCCCACGTCTACCTCGGCCTGCTGGCCGTCGTCACGATCACGACGACGGTGTCCAACCTCACCGGGCCCTGACCGGTCGCCGCCGCCGGGCCGGGCGGATGATCCCGGGCGTGGACCTGCGCCCGGAACTGCTCCCGCCCGCCGTGCCCGACCGGCTCCTGGCCGACCTCGGCGCGCAGATCGAGCGGATCTCGTCACTGGTGGCCGGCGGGCGGCCGGCGGCCGACGCGGTGGCCGCGTTCACCCTGCGGACCGGCCACGACTACGCGCCCGCCGACTTCGCCGGCTACCAGGGGTCGCGCGGTCTCGCGGACTTCGCCCGGGAGGCCGCGCGACCGGCCCGGCCCGTGGTGCCCGACATCACCCACGCCGAACTCGCGGAGGTCGTCCGGCGGATCGCGGCCGCCGACGACGACTGGTTCCTGCTGCTGTTCGAGGCCAACGTGCCGCACCCGCACGCCGCCGACCTGGTGTTCCACCCGCCGGCGGAACTGGCGGACGCGTCCGCCGAGCAGATCGTGGCCGCCGCCCTGGCCTACCGGCCGATCGCGCTGTGAGCGCGGTGCGTGAGCGGAGCCACTGCCGCGCACCGGACGTCCTGTCCTAGGGTCGGGCGAAACGGCTCGGCGGGGAGTGGCGTTCGTGGGCGATGTGGACATCCGGGTGGAGGGCGGCGTCGGCCGCATCACGCTGAACCGGCCCGAGGCGATCAACGCCCTGAACCACGGCATGGTCCGGGCGGTCGACGCCGCGCTGGTCGAGTGGGCGGCCGACGACGGCGTGCGGTCGGTGCTGCTGGACGGGGCCGGGGACCGGGGGCTGTGCGCGGGCGGCGACATCCGGGCCGTGCACCGGGACGCGGTCGCCGGCGGGACCGCCACGCCCGGGTTCTGGGCCGACGAGTACCGGCTCAACGCCCGGATCGCGCGCTTCCCCAAGCCCTACACGGCGTTGATGGACGGCGTGGTGATGGGCGGCGGTGTCGGGGTGTCGGCGCACGGGTCGGTGCGGGTGGTCACCGAGCGGACCCGGCTCGCGATGCCCGAGGTCGGCATCGGTCTCGCGCCCGACGTCGGCGGCACGTACCTGCTGTCCCGGGCGCCGGGCGAAACGGGTACCTACGCGGCGCTGACCGGCGGTGTGCTCTCCGGCGAGGACGCCGTCCACTGCGGACTGGCCGACTTCCTGGTGCCGGCCGACCGGCTGGACGCGCTGCGCGACGGGGCCGACGTCGCCGGGCTCGCCGTCGCGGCCGGGCCGTCGCGGCTGGCCGGGCAGCGGGCGTGGATCGACGCGTGCTTCTCCGCCGACACCGTGGAGGAGGTCGTCGAGCGCCTGATCGCGCACGGCGAGGACGCGACGGCCAAGGAGGTCTCGGCGAAGTCGCCCACCGCGTTGAAGGTGACGCTCGCGGCGCTGCGCCGGGCCCGTGCGCTGCCGGACCTCGAATCCGTGCTGGAGCAGGAGTACCGGGTGTCCGTGGCGTGCCTGCGCGACCACGACCTGGTCGAGGGCATCCGGGCGCAGATCATCGACAAGGACCGGTCGCCGCGCTGGTCGCCCGCCGCACTGCCCGATGTGGACGACGCCGCCGTGGCGGCGCACTTCGCCGAGCCCGCCGTCCCGTTCCGGCTCGACCGGCCCTGACCGCCGGGCCTGGTCCCGGGCTACCGGGCGGGCGCGAGCAGGCCCACCGGGTTGACCTGCCACCGGCCCGCGTGCTCGACGGCGGTGAACCGGGCCCGCGCTCCCCCGCTGTCGTGCACCTCGACCGTCCGGTCGTGCACCACGACCCGCCACGGCCCGTCGTGCGGCAGCTCCGCCTGGCCCGCCAGGAACTCGGCGACCGCACCCGCGTCACCGGACACCGGGCCGCCGAGCAGGTCCTTCAGCGCCGCCGCGTCGCGCGCGTTGAGGGCGGTCTCCAGCGAGCGGCCCAGTTCGGGCGCGTCGGCCGCGCCCGGCGCGGGTTCGTCGGCGATCGACGTGACGACGACGACCAGCCACACCAGTCCGACGAGGACCAGGGCGAAGCGCAGCAACCTGGTGACGGGGTGGTTCTCCGGACCTGACCGCGCGGACACTCGGGAACCTCCTCGGCGGACCCGGCCGCACGTTCGGCCCGGCCACCCCGACTGTAGATCGCGGGAGGTCGGCCGGGCGAGCGTTCGGGGCGCAGCCCACGTGCGGGGCTACCGCCCGGAGGTCAGCGCCTCGACCTGGGCCCGCGCGAAGTGGACGGCGTACTCGTGGTCCACCAGCTGCGCGCCCGCGCCGTACCGGCCGTGGTACATGACCAGCCGGACCTGCTCGCGTTGCAGGTCGCGCAGCGCGCGGGCGGCCTTGCGGCCGTGCGCCTTGCGGACCAGCTTGCGGGCGTGCCGACGGCGGCGCAGCGACGCCAGGTCGGCGCGTTCGCGGGCGGTGATCAGGTCGTCGGTGACGAAGTGGTCGGCCAGCACCTTGAGGTACGCGCCCTCCTCCCGGCCGGCCGTCCGCCAGATCAGGTAGCCCACCACCGCCACCGGGACCGCCTTGATCAAGGTTCCGGGTAGGAAGCCCAAGTCGGTGAAGAACGGCGAGTTCCACAGGAAGTGCAGCGCCATCGCGGTGACGAACGCCGCGACCGCGACCAGCAGCCGCTGCGCGAACGGCTGGTGCTTGCGGGTCAGGAAGTAGCCGATGCCGAACGCCGCGATGGACGTGTACATGGCGTGGCTCCAGATGCCGCTGAGGATGCCGCGCGTGCCGAGCATCAGCACGACCGGCAGCACCTCGTTGTCCGACGGGAACCTGATGGCGGTGTTGATCGAGTAGCTCAGGTCCTCCACGACCTGGAACCCGAGGCCGACCACCGCACCGGTCACCACGACGGACAGGACCGTCGGGAACTGCGTGCGGGCCACCAGGACCAGCAGGACCACGCCGAGGATCTTCAGCGTCTCCTCGACCGGCGGACCGGCCAGGGCCGGGCCCCACTCGGCGGCGAACTCCGGGCCGCCGAGCTTGGACGCCAGCGAGAACACCGCCGAGTTGGCCGGGATCGCCAGGTAGACCGCGGCCAGGCCGCCCCACCCGAAGGCCAGCACGAAGCCCAGCGGCGGGTGCTGCTCGAACACGTCCAGCGCCCGGAAGAACAGCAGCACCGGGATCGTGTAGAGGGTCCACACCACCACGCCGAGCAGCACCGCCGTCGGCACGATCCGGGCCGCCGTGAGGAACTGGCTGACCACCGAGAACAGCCCGTTGGCCATGAAGAAGACCAGCACCCAGAACGCGGCCCGCCGGGGCTGGAAGAACCCGTCGACGCCGATCGGCGCGAGGAAGTCGGGTGCCGCCGGTGTCCGGTTCACCCGCCCGCCCCGGTGATCCTGATGCTGTCCACCATCGCGTCGACCTGGTCGGCGACCTGCTGCTCGACCTGGGGCGCGCTGATCGCGTACACCACCACGGCCCGCTGCGCCGCGCGGTCGACCGCGACCCACGTCCGGCCCTGCGTGCTCGGGCCGACGAAGGCCAGCCGGACGCCGGTCAGGCCGCCCTGGGAGTGGAAGGAGACGTCGGCTCCGGTGAGTTCGACCGAGTCGTCGGCCGCGAGGCCGCGCCGGGTCCGGTCGACCTGCTCGGCGAGCGTGCCGGCCCAGTCGGCGGACTTCACCGCGAAGGTCGCGCCCTGCTTGGCGATGGTCGAGGTCTCGCCGGGCGTGGTCCGCTCGCGGACCAGGTACCAGCCGTCGGCCGGCACGTAGGTCACGCCGCCGCCGACGTCGACCGTGCTGCCGGGCGGGATCGCCTCCGCGCCGGAGACGTTGTCGTCCACCACGACCAGCGTGCCCACCAGCGCCACGATCACCGCGAACACGACCGCCGCACCCGGCAGCGTCCGGTACGGCTCGCGGCGCGGCAGTTCGGGCAGTGCCCCGGCACCCGTGGCGCCGACCATCCCCACCTCCGAGGTTCCGCGCCCGCCCGGTCCCGGACCGGCGGGGTACGTGCGTCGGCAACGAACTCGCGCAACGGGCCGATCATCACACGAAGTGATCGCGACCGCGCGTCCACCCGGCGCTGATCGACGGATCGTGACCACGCGCCGGGGGGCGGGTACAGCCAGGTGTACCACCGGGGCGGCACCTCGGGCCGCCCGTGTGGCGGGGTGTCCGGACTCCTGGCGTTTGCGGGGTGGAAGGTTCAGTGTGGTCGGCGATGGCGGGCAACCCGCTGCGGTTCCCGGTCTCGGCCCGCCCGTGGCGGTGCGTGGCCTACCTGTCCGGCGCGCTCGCTTTCGCGGTGGCGCTGCCGCTGCCGGTGCTCCTGCCGGCGTTGCCGCTGGTCGGCGTGTTGGTCGGCGCGGTCGAACGCCGACGGCTCGGCTGGTCGACCCGGTGCCCGCGCGCGATCCGCACCGCGCCGCCGGGCCGGGCGTCCGGGCGTGGCTGCGGCGCAGGTTGACCGAACCCGTGACCTGGCGGGAGCCGGGTACGCGCTGTGCCTGCCGACCGTGCTCCCGGTGGTGGACGCGGCGGGGCCGGCCGTCCTGCTGCTCGCGCTGCTGGTGGCCGCCGCGCCGGTCCTGCACCTGTTCGGCGGCGCGGTCGACCTGGGGGGTGGGGCCGCTGGTGCTCGACTCGTTCGGCGGGGCGTGCGTGGTCGGTCCGCTGATCGGGCTGCCGGCGACCGCACTGGCGCTGTAAGCGCTCGCGGCCGGCCAGGCGGCGTTCGCCCGGCGGCCGATCACGCCCACACCGGACGAGCAGGGCCGGCGGGTGGCCGAACTCGTCGCCGCCGCCCGGCACCAGGCCCGGCCGGCGCTGGGGGCGGTCCGGGAGCAGGTCCGGGGCATCCACCCGCAGGTGCGGATCGGCTTCACCGCAGCCGACCGGCTGCCCGACGCGATCGAGTCGGCGGCGTACTTCGCGGTGTCCGAGGCGTTGACCAACGCGGTGCGGCACGCCGGGGGGAGCCGGATCGACATCGACGGCGGGGTGTCCGGCGGGCTGCTGGTCGTGACGGTGGCCGACGACGGGCGCGGCGGGGCCGACTTGGGAGCGCGGCACCGGGTTGCACGGGCCGGCCGACCGGGTGGCGGTGGCGGGTGGCACGCCGGCCGTGGTCAGTCCCGCCGGGGGCCGACGACGCTCCGGCTGGAGGTGCCGTGCCACTGCGGGTAGTCCTCGCCGAGGACGCCGTCCTCATGCGCGAGGGCCTGATCAGCCTGCTGGAGCGGTTCGGGCACACCGTGGTGGCGGCGACGCCGGCGCGCTGCTCGCCGCCGCCCGCGCGCACCGGCCCGACCTGGTGGTCACCGACGTGCGGATGCCGCCCGGCCACACCGACGACGGCCTGCGCGCGGGCGACCCCGCGCGGCGGTGCTCGTGCTCTCCCAGTACGCCGCGACCGCCTACGCCGCCGGACTGCTCACCCGGCCGGGCGGGCGTCGGATACCTGCTCAAGGACCGGATCGGCGAGAGCGCCGACTTCGCCGACGCTTTGGTCCGGGTCGCCGCCGGCGAGACCGTCATCGACCCGGACGTGGTGCGCCGGCTGCCAGCCTGGCAGCGCACCACCGGCCCGCTGGACCGGCTCACCCCGCGCGAGCACGACGTCCTCGGCCTGATGGCGCAGGGCCGGGCCAACCTGGCGATCGCCCGCGCGCTCGACGTCAGCGACAACGCCGTGGCCAAGCACATCGGCAACACCTTCACCAAGCTGGACCTGTCCGTCGAGGACGGGCACCGCCGGGTGCTCGCCGTCCTGACCTACCCGCGCGGCCGACTCACCGGCAGGTCCGGTCCGCCGCCGGCAGCGCACCGCCAAGCAGGTGGTCCCGCACGGCGGCGTCGGCGCACGCGCTGCCGGCCGTGACGAACACGCCGTGCCGGAACCGGTTCTCCAGCGTCACCATCCGCGAACCCGCGAGGGCGCGGTGCAGGGCGAGCCGACCGGGATGCGGCGTGGCCGGGTCGCCGTCCGCGCCCAGCATCAGCACGGGCGAGGCGTTGCGGATCGCGGTGGCGGGTTCGGCGGGCATCACCGGCCAGAACGCGCACGGCGAGATGTTGCGCGCCAGCGGACCGAACAACGGCTCGGACGCCCGATGCGCCTGGATGTCCCGGTAGTACGTCGCCGGGTCGCGCGACGCCTTGCGGTCGGCGCAGACGGTCGGCACCCCGGACCGGTCCTCCGCCTCCCCCGCCCCGGTGGCCAAGCCGTCGAGCAGTTCCTCCGGCAGCGGGGTCGACGCGGCCGGCAGGCCCCGGGAGGCGTCGGCGAGCACCCGCGCGGCACCAGTGAGGGCGGCGCGATGCTCCGGGCTGTCGCTGTACAGGCCCGCGAACAACAGGTACGGAAGCACGTGACCGTCCACCGTGTACTTTCCGATCGCGAGCGGGTGCCGCTCGACGGAGCGCGCGGTCCCGTGCACCGTCGCCACGACCTCGTCCGCCGTCGCGCCGAGGCCGGACCCGACCGCACCGCCCGCCCAAGGAGCACCGCCCCGCCGAAAGCAGGTAAGTCGAGGTCTTCCCGTCGCACCGCAACGGCGAGCCGCGCCCGACGAACCTCGGATCCACGCCGACCAGGTGGTCGTGCGCCCGCGCGGGTGGTGGTAGTCGACCGCCTGCAACCCCGTCGCCGACAACACCGCCGCGACGGCTCTTGCCCTTTGCAACGTGGGAACCCTCTCGAAAGGTGTTGCCACGGCAGGAATCCACCGGCTCCCGGCACGATGGCGCGAGGTGCGCGATCGTCGGTGCGCCAGGTGGAGTCCGTTGGTACGGCTGGGTGTACCAACGCGCGCGGTCCTGTTGCGACAAGTGGTCAATATTTCGTTCGGAAGCCGGGGGTGGCGGGGGTGCGTCGCGTAAATTCGGCGAATGGGGGAACTGGGGTTCGCAGAGGTGCCCGCGCTGCGGCGCAGGAGAGATGTCCGAACTGTCCTCGGAGTGCTGTCCGGCTTGGTCTGCCTGGTGTTCACCGCCGGCACGATCCGGTCGTCGTCGAAACCGGGCTACCGGTACGCCGACGGTGAACTGGTCGGGGAGATCGCGATCGTCGCGGTGTCCGGCGTGGTGGCCTCCCTGGCGATCCGGGCCGGGGTGCGCGCGCACCGGGCGATCGCGCTGCTCGTCGGGTGGCTCGCGGTGGTGCTCGCCCACGATCATGCCGCGCACCTTGACGTCCGACGCGACCAGCAGCTGGTTGCCGATCCGATCGGTTTTCAGCGTCACCTTCACGACCTTGGTGAAGGCGTCGTCGGCACGGCGTCGACCCTGGTGGCGGTCGGCGTCGCGGCGCTGCCACCGCGGGCGGGGTCGCGACGCACGTGGCGGTCGGCGGGGATCGTCGTGCTGATCGTCCTGTCGTTCACGTACGGGATCCCGATGTCCGCCGTGGCCGCGCACGGGTGGCCGCGCCGCTTCCGCGCGGTCCTCCGGTCGGGCCGGCACCGCGCCCACGTCGACGTCCGGACGGGAGGGCCGGACCGCCTTCCCCGCCCGCGGTTCCGCATCCGCTACGAGGACGGCAGCACCGCCGACGCGGTGGCCACCCCGGCGTTCCGCTGGCCGGTCAAGGGCGAGGATCTCCCGGTGTGGATCGGCGGGGACCGGCACGTGGTGAACGTGCTGCCGAACCTTCGTGCCGTGCCGGCGACGGTGAGCACCCGGTGATCCCGACCGAGCGCCAACTGCGGCGGGCCCGGCGCGGAGGCCCGCCGAAGTCCGTGCGATACGCCTGGGGCACCTTGGCGGCACTGGTGTTCCTGTACTTCCTGCTCACCGTGGTGACGTTGGCGGTGATGCCGAACCGGCACCAGACCCCCGGCGCGATCGCGTTGGAGGTCTTGGTGATCGCGGTCTCCGGAACGGTGGCGTTCCGGGCTTTCCGGCCCGCGCAGCCGCCACCGGCGGTCGTGGTCGGGCCGGCCACGCGTGACGCGCAGGTCGCCCGGATGCTCACCGCCCGGCTGCGGTGGTCGGTGCTGTTCGTGCTGTCGCTCGGCGCAGTGCTGATCGGGGTCGAACTGCTGGTGGTGCGGGACATGCGCGCGGACTGGTTGGCGGCCAACGGGATCCGGGTCAGCGGGACCGTGGTGGCGGTAGAGGACGACCGGACCGAGGGGTCGTACTTCGACGCCGAGTCCGGGATCGGAACGGTGCGGATCACCTCGCACTCCGGCCGGACCTACCACGTGGGCGACGCGGTGACGCTGATCCACGGCCCGGCCGACACCTCGTGGGTCCGCACCCCGGACGAGCCCAACCACCCGGAGTTCCTGGGGCTGATCATCCTGCTGATCGCCGCCGGCCTGCTGGGCGCGCCGATCTCGGCGGTGTCGGCGCGCGCGTGGCGGCTGCGGCACCGCTCCGTGGTCGAGTCCGGGTGGCAGAAGGCCCGGGGCGTGTTCACCGGGTCGCACAGCGGACGCGTCCGGTACCTGACCCTGGCCGCCCGCTACCCGGACGGGCGGGAGGTCGAGCTGTGGGCCGCCTTCTTGCTGGCCCCGCCGAGCCGCTGGAACGGGCTGCCCGACGTCCTGGTGTGGATCGGCGGCGAGGGTCCGCGCGTGGTGGTCGTCCTGCCGAACGGCGAGGGCCTGCCGATGAAGGTGTCCAAGCCGCGCACGACGACACCGGACGAGGGTCTGTACCTGTACCGGCCGGCCGCAGGACGCGGCGATCGCGCTGCGCCACGCACTGCTCGGCCAGGACCGCCGGCAGGGTCGTGATCGGGTCGGACGCGGCCGGCGCGAAGGCGGACGCGGAGACGGGCGCGGTGTCGCGGTGGCCGTGCCCGAGTTCGGCGGCGGCCATCGCGCGGTCGACGGCGGGAGCGGTGTTCATCGGCGGTCCTTTGCGAGGTGGCGGCGGAGCCTTGCCGGGCTGAGCGGCGGGTGACGACCTGCACCGGGCAATCCGCCGACCTGACGGCTCCGCACCGAAGAACGTCGCGCCGCGCGGCCCGGCGCTCGGGATCATCCGGCCGGAGCCACGCGGGGTGTGACCGCCTGGCACGATTCGCGTGTGGAGTTCGCCGTGCGCGAGGGCTACGCGTGGTACCGGGGGCCGGCGACGGACAGCGCCGCGCACCGGCACGCCGCGTTCCAGGTGGCGATCGCGGTGCGCGGCGAGGTGGTGATCGTGGACGCGGCCGGCGAGCACCGGGGCCCGGCGCTGCTCGTGCCGCCGATGGTCCGGCACCGGATGCTCGCGACCCCGGACCTGCTGTCGTACTTCGTGGAACCGCAGTGCGCGTTCGCCGACCGGCTGCGCGGGCTGTGCGGTGCCGGGGTGGTCGCCGTGCCGGCCCTGCACGGGCTGCGCGAGGCGGAGATCCGGGCCGGGGCGGGCCCGTCGGACGGGGTGGACGGCCGGCTGCTGGCGGCGCTGACCGCCTCGGGCCCGGTGCCGCTGGCGGACCTGGCGGCCGAGGTCGGGTTGTCGCCGCAGCGGTTGCGGGCGCTGGCCCGGCGGCAGTTGGGGATGCCGCTGGCGCGGTGGCGGATCTGGCGGCGGCTGGCGTCGGCGGCGGAGGCGGTGCGCGCCGGGCAGTCCCTGGCCGACGCGGCGGTCACCGGCGGCTTCACCGACCAGGCCCACTTCACCCGCCGGATGCGCGAGATGCTGGGCGTCACGCCCGCCGCCGTGCTCCCCGCGCTGCGCGGGCCCGATCCCGGCCCGGCGGGCTCCGCTCAGGCGCGGCGGGCGACGTAGACCGAGATCGAACCGTTCGCGGTGGCCACCACCTCGGCCTCGCGGACGTCGGCGAACCCGGCCGACGCGATCAGGTCCGGCAGCACGCCGTCGGCGTTGGGCTGGGTGTCGGCCCGGCCGTCGGCGAGCTGCACGACCCGGAACGCCAGCCGCATCAACCTCGTGCGCTGCCAACCGAAATCGCCGATCACCAGTTTGCCGCCGGGCCGCAGCACCTCGTGCATCGACGCCAGCACGGCCCGCTTCACCGGCATCGGGCACTGGTGCAGCACCAGGCTGGACACCACCGTGGTCACCGAACCCCGGTCCACCACACCGGTCAGCGCGTCGCCCATCGCGATGTGCCACCGGGCCGCGCCGGGGGCTTTGCGGCGCGCCACGGCGAGCACGTCGGGATCCGGGTCGACCCCGATGATCCGGGCGCGCGGCTCGATCCGGTCGAGCAGCAGCGCCAACGACCCCGTGCCGCACCCGACGTCGAGGATCACGTCGTCGGGGCGCGGGGCGACGTGCATGGCGAGCAGGCTGCGCCACAGGCGTTCCCGGGTCAGCGCGATCAGCGGGTCGTAGAGGCGGCCCAGGACGGGCAGCGCGGCCGACAAGCGGCCCGTGGCGGGGGTGAAAGGTCGGGTCACACCGGCGAGTCTGGTGCGCTCCCGGTGCCGCGGTCTTGTACGAACCGCTCGCGCTCGGCGGCGGAGGCGCGCCCGTCCACAGCGGACGTCCGGTGGGCGGTGTCGGGCGGAGCGCGATTACCGTGGGTGGCTGGTCGGGATTGGGGCTGCTCATGGTGAGGCTGGACCGCTTGGTGAACGTGCTGGGCGGCTACGGGGTGCGGTTGGCCTGCTGTCCCGTGCCGCGCTCGGCGGAGTTGCGCAGCGTGGCCGTGCACGACCCGGCGGACGGGCGGACGGTGCAGGGCGACGTGTTCCTGGCCGTCGGAGCGGGCTCGGTGGACGAAGCCGTGGCGTGGGGTGCGGCGGCGCGGGCGGCGGTGGTGCTGGTGCGGACCGGGTCCGACCGGGAGGCGGCGGCGGTCGGCGAGGCGCGCGGGGTGGCGGTGCTCGCGGTGGACCCCGCCGTGTCGTGGAGCGAGCTGGCGGGCGTGGTCTACGGGCTGGTGCTGGAGGGCCGGGAGACCGAGTCCGGGCGCGGGCCGACGGACCTGTTCGCGCTGGCGGACAGCCTGGCGGCGGCGGTCGGCGGCGCGGTGACCATCGAGGACCGGCGGTCGCGGGTGCTGGCCTATTCGAGCCTCCAGCAGCACGCGGACCCGGCGCGCTCGGCGACCATCCTCGGCCGCCGGACGCCGGAGCCGTTGCGCCGGCTGTTCGACGCCCGGGGCGTGGCGGCGCACCTGGCGTCCTCGGACGAGCCGCTGTTCGTCCCGCCCGACCCGGCGCACGGCCTGTCCGGCCGGATGGTGGTGGCGGTGCGGGCCGGGCGGGAGGTGCTGGGGTCGGTGTGGGCGACCTGCGCCGAGCCGCTGACCGGCGTGCGGCGCACCGCGCTCGCGGACGGCGCGCGGACCGTCGCGCTGCACCTGCTGCGCTCGCGGGCGAGCGCGGACCTGGAGCGCCAGGTGGAGTCCGACCTGGTCAGCCGGCTGCTGGAGGGCACGGTGGACGCCGCGACGGTGGTCAGCAGGCTCGGTCTGCCGCCGGGTCCGCTGCGGGTGATCGCGGTCCGCGCGCACGTCGCCGACGAACGGCACGCCGCGCTGCTGCTGGCCTTCGACCGGGCCACCACGGGGTTCGGCTGGTCGCGGCCGGGCCGCAGCGCGCTGGCCGGCACGTCGCTCTACACCCTGCTGCCCGGCGAGCGGGCCGCGCCCGCGCGGGAGTGGGTGGCCGCGCTGCGGTCGGCGCTGCCCCCGCAGGTCACGGTCTGGGCCGGGATCGGCGGCACGGCGGTGGCGGCCGACCTGCCCGCCGCCCGCCGGGAGGCGGACGAGTGCCTCGCCCTGCACGAGTCGCGCACCCCGGACGACCCGCCGCCGGCCTACGACGAGTCGTGGGACGACATCCTGCTCCAGCGCCTGCGGGCGGCGGCGAAGGCGGGCCGGACGCCGACTCGCGGCCCGGTGGCCGAACTGCGCCGGCACGACGTCGAGCACGGCACCCGCTACACCGCGACGCTGCGGGCGTGGCTGGCGGCGCAGGGCGACCTCGCGGAGGCCGGGCAGCGGCTGGGCGTGCACCAGAACACCGTGCGCAACCGGCTGCGGAAGATGACCGGCGTGGCGGGGCTGGACCTCGACGACGCCCGCAAGCGGCTCGCGCTGGTCATCGCCCTGGCCGCCGAGGACGACACCGACCTGGGCACCGCTGTGGGGAACGGACAAGGAGCCGACCCCGAACTGTAGGCAACGGACAGCCACCCGCCGGTCCGGCCGGTCCATCCTGGTGCCGAGAGCAGGTTTCCGGGTGCTGGAGGTGGTCATGGTCGGGCGCGTCGACGGCGGGCCGAGGTCGGCCGTCGTGGTCGGGGCGGGCATCGTGGGCCTGTCCACCGCGTGGTTCCTCCAGGAGCGCGGCGTCGAGGTGACCGTGGTGGACCGCACGGGCGTCGCCGCCGGCGCGTCGTGGGGCAACGCCGGGTGGCTCGCGCCGGGCCTGGCGATCCCGCTCAACGAGCCGAACGTGCTGCGCTACGGCCTGCGGTCGCTGCTGAGCCCGACCGCGCCGCTGCACGTGCCGCTGTCCGCGGACCCGGGCCTGTGGAGCTTCCTGGCGCGGTTCGCCGCGCACTGCCGCTGGTCGTCGTGGAACCGGGCGGTGCGGGCGAACCTGCCGCTCAACGACGAGTGCGCCGAGGCGTTCGACGTGCTGACCGCCAACGGCGTGACCGCGCCGGTGCTCGACGCGCCGATCACCGCCGGGTTCGAGACTCCCCGCCGGGCGCAGGGCCTGCTGCGGGAGCTGCGGCGGATGGCCGACCAGGGCCAGCCGGTCGAGCACGCGGTGCTGTCGGCCGACGAGGTGCGCGCGCAGGTCCCGCTGGCGTCCCCGGCGCTCACCGCGGGCGTCCGGGTGGACGGGCAGCGGTACGTCGACCCCGGCGGGTTCGTGCAGGCGCTGGCCCGTGCCGTGGTGGCGCGCGGCGCGGACGTCCGGCTGTTCGAGGTGGCGAGCATCCGCCCGTACAGCAAGGGGGTCACGGTGCACCCGCGCTTCGGTGACGCCGTGGCGGCCGACGTCGCCGTGGTGGCGACGGGCGCGTGGCTGTCGCGGCTGGCACGCGGGTGGGGCGTGCGGGTGCCGGTGCGGGCCGGTCGCGGGTACTCGTTCACCGTTCCCGTCGAGCACCCCGTGCCCGGTCCGGTGTACCTGCCGGACGTGCGGGTGGCGTGCACGCCGTACCAGGGCGGGCTGCGGGTCGCGGGCACGATGGAGTTCCGCGACCCGGACGCGCCGGGCGTGACCGCGCGGGTGGACGCCGTCGTCGCGTCGGCCCGTCCGCTGCTGCGCGGCGTCCGGTGGGACGAGCGGACCGACGTGTGGGTGGGGCCGCGTCCGGTGACCCCGGACGGGCGGCCGGTGATCGGCGCGGTGCGGGCCCCGAACGTGTACGTCGCGGGCGGGCACGGCATGTGGGGTCTCGCACACGGCCCGATCACCGGGCGGCTGCTGGCCGAGCAGGTGACCACCGGCAAGACGCCGGACGCCCTGCGCGAGTTCGACCCGTTGCGATGAGCGCCCCGGAGACCACCGCGGCCGGGCTGACCGAGGACGAGCGCGCCGAGTTGGCGTGGTTGCGCTCGGAGAACACGTTCCTGCGGGCCCAGCGCGACGTGCTGGTGCGGATCGCCACCGGCTACGCGCACGACATGGACGCGCTGCTGCGGCGGCGCGACCCGCTGTCGCACTGACCACTCCCCCATGTCCGTGGGGGCCGGCGTCGGCAGAACACCCGGCAATCACGGACCCCACCGCCGTCAGGGCGGGCCCCCAACCGCCCTGACGGCGCACTTCCCGGAGCACACGATGACCGACTGGCTGACCCCGCAGGCCCACGACCGGCTGCGCGCCGAACTGGCCGACCTGCTCGCCCTGCCCGCACCGCGCGCCGACGACGACCTGGTCACGATGACCCGGCGGCAGCGGGAGGTGCGCATCCGCGAGGTGCGCGACCTGCTGGCGCGCGCGGTGGTCGGCGAGGACCCGCCGGACGACGGGGTCGCCGAGCCGGGCATGGTGCTGACCGTCCGCTACGACGACACCGGCGAGGTGGAGACGTTCCTGCTGGGCGTGCGGGAGGCCGAGCACGGCGACGTCGAGGTCTACTCCCCCGACTCGCCGCTGGGCACCGCCCTGGACGGGGCCCGGCGCGGCGAGCAGCGCGCGTACGTCGTGCCGAACGGGGCGACCGTGCGGGTGACGCTGGTCGACGCGGTCCCCTACGGCCGCCGGGTCACGACCGGGGACGCCAGCGCCAGCTGAAGTCGGCGGGTGCCGGCGGCGGTCCGGGCAGGTCGGGGCCGTCGGCCCGGGCGAGGCTGTCCACCATCATGGCCAGCACCCGGCGGCGCAGCTCGGCGGTGCGCGCGCCGTCCGGCACCCGGATCGCGGCACAGCACTCCAGGACCAGGCCGACGTCCTGCACGACGACGTCGGCCCGCAGCCTGCCGCCCGCGTGCGCGCGGTCGACCAGCGCTTGCGCGAGCTGCCCGGCGCGTCGGGCGTCCTCGTCCATGTCCGGGGTGGGGGTGAAGGTGCCGGCCAGGTGCACGGTCAGCGAGTGCACGTCGGCGTCGACCACGCCGACCAGGAACGCGGTGAACGCGGCCCAGTCGTCCGGTTCGGCCAGCGCCGCCTCGGCCACGGCGATGTACCGGCGCAGCCCGTCGTGGCAGAGCTTGCGCAGCAGCTCCTCCTTGCTGGGGTACCGGCGGTAGAGCGCGCTGATCCCCACGCCCGCGTGCTTGGCCACGTCGGCGATGGGGGACCTCGGGTCCTTGAGGAACACCTCGCGGGCGCCGGCGAGGATGGCCTCGTCGTTGAGCGCGGCCTGCTGGCGGCGGCCGGAGAGGCCGGCTTCGGTCGGTGACGGCATGGTGACCAGAATAGCACTGGAACGGATCGTTCCGCTCCGCTATGGTGAAACGGAACAAAGCATTCCGTTCCAGAGGAGCAGAGATGACCAGCACCGCCATCCGCCCGTTCCGCGTCGAGGTCCCGCAGGCCGACCTGGACGACCTGCACCGCCGGCTGGACGCGGTGCGCTGGCCGGACGAGCTGCCCGGCGTCGGGGACGCGTACGGCGTGCCGAACGCCCGGGTGCGCCGGCTCGCCGACCACTGGCGGTCCGGGTTCGACTGGCGCGCCGTCGAGGCCAGGCTCAACTCCCACCCGCAGTTCACCACCGAGATCGACGGCGAGGACATCCACTTCCTGCACGTCCGGTCCTCCCGCGAGGACGCCACCCCGCTGGTGCTCACCCACGGCTGGCCCGGCACGGTGGTCGAGTACCTCGACCTGATCGCCCCGCTGACCGAGCCCGAGGACGACGGCCCCGCGTTCCACCTGGTGATCCCGTCGCTGCCGGGCTTCGGCTTCTCCGGCCCGACCCGCAGCACCGGCTGGGGCACCCACCGGACCGCCCGCGCGTGGGTCGAGCTGATGCACCGGCTGGGCTACCGGCGCTACGGCGCGGTCGGCAACGACGGCGGTTCGATGGTCTCCCCCGAGGTCGGCCGGCTCGACCCGGAGGGCGTGATCGGCGTGCACGTCACCCAGATCTTCTCGTTCCCGTCCGGCGACCCGGCCGAGTTCGAGGGCCTGGGCGAGGCCGACCTGGCCGCGCTGAAGCACCTGGAGTGGTTCTACGCCAACAAGTTCTCGTTCAACGCGCTGCACAGCCAGCAGCCGCAGACGCTGGCCTTCGCGCTGGCGGATTCCCCGGTGGGCCTGCTCGGGTGGAATGCGCAGTTGTTCGGCGAATCGTTGGACGACGATTTCGTGGTGGCCAACGTGGCGATCCACTGGTTGACCCGGACCGGCGGTTCCGCGATCCGGTTCTACTACGAGGACGCGCACCACACCGACCGGCCGACCGGCCCGACCACCGCGCCGACCGCACTGGCCATGTTCGCCGGCGACTTCCAGTCCATCCGCCGGTTCGCCGACCGCGACCACGCCAACATCGTGCGCTGGAACGCTTACGGCACCAAGGCGGACGGCAGCGCCAACGACGCGGCGGGCCACTACGCCGCGCACGAGGCGCCGCAGGTGCTGGCCACCGACATCCGCGAGTTCTACGCCGAGTTGGGCTGACCCGCCGAAACCGCCGGGAATCGTCCGCAATTGTGCGGCGCAATTCCCGGCGGTTTTTTCACGGGCCCGTGTCGGACTTGCCGGCGGTGGTCGACCGGTGCCATTGTCCGGGGTTCCGCCGAATCGTCCCGGCGGCGAATCGTCCGCGAGGAGTTCGAGCGTGGCGGAAAACCGCATCGACGGACCGGTCCGGCAGGTCGTGCAGGCTTCGGTGGTGCACGGCGGCGTGCACGTCCACGGGGCGGCAGGACCCCCGCACGTCGCCGACGAGTTCCCGGACGTGTTCGGCGACCTGCGCGGCCTGCACGTGACCACGCGGCCGTGGCTGCGCGACCGGGTGGACGCGTTCCTGGCGGGCGGGCCGCGCGGGTACTTCTTCGTCGAGGGCAAGACCGGCGTCGGCAAGACCACGTTCCTGGCCGCGCTGGCGCGCGAGCGCGGCCTGCCCGGCCACTTCGTCACCGGCCTGCCGTCCCGGCGCACGGTCGCGGGCGCGCTGCGCGGCCTGGGCACCCAGCTGATCAGCCGCTACGGCCTGGCGCACGAACCGGAGACCGCCGCCGACCCGGTCGGGTTCCTGGAGGTGCTGCACGCGGCGGCGGGCGCGGCGTCCCGGGAGGGCCGGCGGCTGGTGCTGGCCGTGGACGGGCTGGACCGGGCGGCCGAGGGCGCGGACCTGCCGCTCGCGCTGCCGACCAGCCTGCCGGACAACGCCTACGTGATCGCGACCGTGCGCGAGGGCGTCCCGCTGCACGCCCGGCAGGAGCGCCACGACCACGTCCGGATCGACCCCGCCGGGCAGGCCAACCTGAACGACGTCCGGCGGCACGTCGAGCAGGCGCTGGCGGCCGACGACGTGCTGCGCGCGCGGGTCGTGGCGAAGACGTCGGCGGAGGCGTTCCGGGACGAGGTGGCGCGGCGCTGCGGCGGGGTGTGGATCTTCCTGCGGCACGTGCTGGCCGACGTCCGGGAGGGCCGCACCGAGCCGGACGGCCTGGCCGCCCTGCCGGTCGGCCTGTGGGCCTACTACAGCCACACCCTCGACCAGCTGATGGCCGAGGGCGACGTGCTGCCGGCGCTGAGCGTGCTGGCCTGCGCGCCCGAGCCGCTGACCCTGGACACCGTGGTCGCGCTGACCGGCGCGCCCGACGTCGCGGACCTGCGGGCGCTGGTCTCCGGGCGGCTGCGGGCGTTCGCGACCGACCGGGACGGGCGGTTCGCCCCGCTGCACGACAGCGCCCGCGACTACCTGACCGGCGTGCGCCCGGACGGCGCGATGACCGGCGACGAACCCCGGCTGGACCTGCTGGCCACCACCGCGACGGCGACCCGGCGGCGGATCGCGGACCGACACCTCGCCGCGCTGGCCCGCGACCCGGCCGCGCTGGGCGACCTGGACGACGGCTACGGGCTGCGCAACCTGGCCGGGCACCTGGCCGAACTCGGTGCCGCGCCGGAACTGCACGACCTGCTGACCGCGCCGCACGGCGGCTCCACGGCGTGGTTCCGGGCGCACGAGGCGCACGGCACGTTCGCCGACTACCGGGCGTCCCTGGCGCTGGGCCGCCGGCTCGCCGCCGACGCGACCGACGCCGAGCTGGCCGAGGGCGGCCGGGCCCGGCCGATCGGCCGGGAGATCCGCTACGCCCTGATGGACAGCAGCGTCGAGTCGATCGTCACCGGCGTCCGGCCGGGCCTGCTGCGCACCCTCGTGGAGGGGCGGGTGTGGCCGCCCGGGGTCGCGCTGGCCAGGGTGCGGGCGGTGGAGCACTACGCGGACCGGGTGGAGCTGGTCGGCGCGCTGGCCCGGGCCCGGCGCGACGACGAGCCGTGCCTGGACCCGGCGCGGGCGGCCCGGGCGCTGGCGCTGATCAGCCCGCCCGCGTCGCGGAGGGCCCACGAGGTGGTCGCGCTGCTGGCCCCGCTGCTGGCCGCCGACGACCGGGCGCGGCTGGTCGCCGGGCTGCTGCCGGCCGACGGGACGCCGAACCGGGCGGACCGGCTGGTCGCGCTCGCCCCGGTGCTCGCGCCCGATGAGCTGGACCGGGCGGTCGCCGAGGCGCTGGACCTGCCCGACCCGGCGCGGGCGCTGGCCGGGCTCGTCCCGCACCTGCCGGCGCGGGCGCTGCCCGCCCTGCGCCCGGTGGTGGCCGGCTACCACGAGCCGTACGGGTTCCGGCAGATCGCCCGGCGGGCGCTGGTGCTGCGGCTGGCCGCCGAGGGGCTGGAGCCGGCGTGGGTGGCGTCCTGCCTGGCGCACGAACTGCGGTCGTTGAGCGTGCAGGCCGCCATCGGCGGTCCGGAGCACGTCCGCGCCTTGGTGCCGCTGGTCGACGGGCCGACCTTGGCGGCGGCGCTGGACGACGCGCTCGACCACGTGGACCAGGCCACCGAGCCGGACGTGCCGGTGCTGTCCGCGCTGGCCGAGTTCCTGCGCGGCCCGGCCGTCGACCGGGCGCTGGACCTGGCGCGCGCGGTCGGCCGGATCCGGCCGGTCCGGTTGCGCGCCGAACCGCACTGGGCGCGGGCGTCGGCGCTGGCCGCACTGCTGCGCGCGGTGCCGGCCGCGCACCGGGGGGCGGTGGTCGCCGAGGCGTTGCGCGCCCTGCCGAAGCCGGGCGACCGGTTCGACCTGGTGCGCGGCGGGACGCTGGCCGCGCTGGCCGCCCACGCCGACCCGAAGAACGCCGGCGCGCTGCGCGCCGAGGCCCGCCGGCTGGAGCCCCGGCACCGCGCCGCCGTGCTCGCCGCGCTGGCCGGCCGGGTACCGCCGCGCGACGCGACCGCCCTGCGCCGGGAGGCGCTGGAGCAGGTCGCGGCGGAACACGGGTGGCGGCGGGCGGAAGCGTTGCGGGCGGTCGCGCCGCACCTGGACCACGACTCCCGGCGGGTCGCGCTCGGGCTGCTCGCGGACGTGGACCGGGGCCGGGCCGAGACGCTGGAGGCGCTGGTCGAGGGCGTGACCGACGAGGAGGCCCTGGAGGAGGCGGCCGAGGCGGTGGCCGTGATCGGCGACGCCCGGCCGCACGTGCTGCTGCCCGCCGCGCTGGTCGGGCACGTGTCCCGGGCGCAGCGGCCGGCGCTGTGCGCGCGGGTCGAGGTGGCCGCCGCCGACCTGCCGCCGACCGACCGGGCGGACGTGCTGATCGCGCTGGCCGCCGGGGTGGCCGGGGAGGACCGGGAACGCCTGCTGCGCCAGGCGGCCGGGCTCGCGCCGGTCGCCCGGGACCCGTCCGACCGGGGACACGCGTCCCGCCTGGCGGCCCTGTGCGGCGCGTTCACCACCGCCGACCTGCACGCCCGGCTGGCCGACGCGGTCACCCTGCTCGACGACGAGGACGCGCTCGACACCTGGCACACCCTGGGCGCGCGGCTGGGCGACGACCGGGTCACCGAGCGGTTCTGGGACGCGCAGAACCGGCGGCTGCGCGGCGCGCCGGACCACCGGTACGCCCGCTTCCTGGCGATGATCGCGCCGTGGGTGGACGCCGACCAGGTGGCCGGGCTGCCCCCGGCCGCCGCCGACCTCGACGCCCGCTACCGGGGCCTGCCGCTGGCCGCCGCGGCCACCCGGCTGACCGGACCGGCCCGCCGGGACGCGGTGCGGGTCGCGTTCGCCGACCTGGCCGCCGACCCGGCGCTGACCCGCCCGCACCTGGTCGCGCTGCTGGCCCGCGCGATGACCGCCGACGAGCGCGACCGGCTGGTGGATCTGCTGGGGACCCGGGTCCGGCTGCGCTGGTTCCCCGACGTGCTGGCCCGGGTGCTGCCCGAACTGGACCAGCCGCAGCGCGAACGGCTGTGCGCGGCGGCCGTGCCGACGTTGCCGACCCAGGCCCCGTTGCCGGGCCGGGACTTCACCGCGGTGGCCGCGCACGCGACCGTGCCGTTCCTGCGTGCGCTGCTGGAGGCCGCCCGGTTCGCGCCGGAGGGCAACCGGGCGCGGGCGACGGCGGCGGTGCTCTCCGCCGGGGCGGCGGCGCGGGTGTCGTGGCAGCGGGAGGTCGCCGGGCTGCCGCCGTTGCGCGAACTGCTGTCCGGCTTCGACCGGCCGGGCCTGGTGACCGTGCTCGCGGCGGCGGTGCCGCAGCTGGTCCGGGATGGCGGGCGGCGGGCGGGCGAGGAATGCCTGCGGGCCGTGGACGACGTAATGCGCTGGTGGCCGTGACCTCGCGGCCGACGTCCGTCGATCATCCCGCCCGACGACGCCCGACCAGAAGCGCTCCGGCCCGACGTCCCGCGTGCAGCCCGAAGTCGCGGCGGCGGTGCCACAACGGGTCTGGGACGGCGGGCGGCGGGCGGGCGAGGAATGCCTGCGAGCCGTGGACGACGTGCTCCGCTCGCCGGCCAGAACACTTCGGCTCGGCATCCTGAGCCCGACAACCGCCAACGGAGTGCGGGCACCGCGCTCGCGACGGGCGGTGCCGTAACTGGTCCGGGACGGTGGGCAACGCATCGGCGGGAAATGCTGGCAGGCCGTGGAAGACACACCGCACTAGCGGGCATGGCCACGCAGCAGACGTCCGTTGGCCATGCCGCCGACGAACCCTGCGACGGCACTCCGGCCCGACATCCCGGGCCCGACGACAACCGGCCGAACCTGGTCATCGTGCTCGCGGCAGCAGTGCCGCAACCGGTTCGGGGCGACGGGCAACGAACCGGCGAGGTCGGCTCGGCATCCCGAGCCCGACAACAACCGGCGGAGTGTGGACACCGCGCTCGCGACGGGCGGTGCCGCAGCTGGTCCGGGACGGCGCGTAACGCATCGGCGGAGAACGCAAGCAGGCCGTGGACGACGCGCCGCACCGGCGGGCATGGCCACGCCGCAGACGTCCGTTGGCCATGCCACCGACGAAATCCGGCCACGGCACTCCGGCCCGACATACCTTGCCTGACAACAGCCCGCTGGCTCTGGTCATCGTGCTCGCCGCGCCGGGCCGTAACTGGTTCGCGACGAACCGGCGAAGAGTGCCTACAGGCCAGGGAAGACGTGCCGCACTGGCGAACGTGACCACGCCGCAGGCATCCATTGACCATGCCCCCCGCCGAGCCCCCACGAGAGGCACTCCGGGCCCGGCCTCCTGAGCCCGACGACAGCCGGCCGAGCCTGGTCATCGTGCTCGCGGCAACAGTGCCGCAACTGGTCCGGGACGGCGGGCAACGAACCGGCGAGGAATGCCTACGAGCCGTGGACGACGTACTGCGCCGGCGAACGTGACCACGCCGCAGACACCTGTTGATCATGCCGCCCGACAACAAACCAGCTCTGGCCACCATGTTCGCGACGATGCCTCAGCGGGTCAGCGACGGCGGGCGACGAACCGGCGAACAGTGTGTCTACAGGCCGAAGAAGACGTGCCGCACTGGTCGCCGTAGACGCCAGTACCGTGCGACGGGTGTCCACGATCATCCCGCCCGACGAAGACCGGCCCGGGGTACTCCGGCCCGACGTCCTGGTGCAGCCCGACAACGGCCGGCCGACCTTGGCGTGGTCGTTCCCGGACGGGGTGCGGGCGGTGTCGACGGCGGTGGTCGGTGGCGGGCTCGGGCCGTGTCGCTGGGTGGTCAACGTCGAGGTGGACGACGAGTACCACCGCGACCCCGTGGCGCACATCGCCGAACTGGCCGGCTCGTGGGGTCTGGTGGGTCCCGGATCGGGCCTGTTGACGGCCGCCGTGGTCACGGCGTTCGCGGTCGGCGCGGATCGGGGGGTCGAGTGCGTCGCCACGGTCGGGCTCAGCCACCCGACGTTCGCCGCCGCCCGCGCGGACCGCGCGGTGTGGGCACCGGGGACGATCAACACGGTCTGCTGGGTGCCGGTCGGCTTGGACGACGGCGCGCTGGTCAACGCCGTGGTCACGGCGACCGAGGCGAAGGCGCAGGCGTTGGCCGACGAGGGCGTGCACGGCACCGGCACGCCGAGCGACGCGATCGTCGTGTGCTGCCCGGACGGCGGTGGCGAGCCTTACGGCGGTCCACGGTCGCTGTGGGGGCAGCGGGTGGCGAACGCGGTCTACGCGGCGACGGTGGACGGCACGCGGCAGTGGCTCGTGGACAACGGCGTCACGGCGTGAGCGAGCCGTCGATGGCCGCAGCGACCATCGGGGTCATGGACCGCATGTAGGTGGCGCTGACGTGGTTGTCGTCCAGGTACACGTACACGTTGCCGATGATCGGCGGGCACGTGTCCACCGCGCAGTAGTAGTCGCTGAAGTCCAGGAACGTCACGTTCGACGGCAGGTCCGGGATCGCGGTGTAAGGCGCGTCGGGCGCGAGCAGTTCGGCGCGCGGTGTGCTGCACTGCGGCGCGTCCGGCCCGTGGGTGGCGGCGCAGATGCCCGGCGGGGACGCGAAGCGCGGGTTGTCGCGGGTCGCGAACACCGGGATGCCCTCCTGCTCCAGGATCCGCCAGGCGCCGACGAACCCGTCCGGCGTGGTCTCGGTGAGACCGGCCCGGACGTCGCGGCTGCCGTTGGCGAACACCAGGTCTGGGCGCATCGAGACGATCTCGGAGATGGCGTCGGCGTTCCACTGGGTGCACAGCTTGTCGCCCGGGATCGCCTCGGAGGTGGTCGCGAACGGGCACGCGCCGCGCAGCATGTGGATCAGCTGCCAGCCCCGGTCGCGGGCGATCGGCTCCAGCGCCGCCAGGAGCTGCTGCATGTGCGAGTCGCCGACGACCACGACCCGCTTCTCCGGGTTCGCGACCGGTGCCGAGCAGATCTCCAACGTCTTGTTGCTCGGCGAGACCTTGCAGGTCGCGTCGGGGATGCCCGCGTAGTCGCCGCCGAGCGAGATCATCGGCGGCACGGCCGGCGCGTCGGGCGCTCCCCAGTACTCGAAGTCGGGGGTCAGGGCCAGCGCGCCGGGGTGGTCCGGGTCGTCCACCAGGGCGTCGTAGGACGCGGCCTTGCGCTCGCTGACCACCTGCCAGCAGCCGGCCAGCAGCAGCACCGGCACCAGGCCGGCCACCGCGAACCGGTACCCGCCCCAGTCGGCGCGCAGCCGCACCGGGTTCTCCACCAGGTGGTGGGTGGCGGCGGCGAGCACCAGCGACAAGCCGATGATCACCGCGCCGCCGAGCGGCCCGACCTCCTCGCGCTGCCGGATCACCAGGTAGAACACCAGGACCGGCCAGTGCCACAGGTACAGCGGGTAGCTGATGTCGCCCAGGTAGCGCAGCGGGCGCGCGGTCAGCAGCCGGCCGGAGCCGCCCGCGCCGGCCGCCACGACGATCGCCGCGCCGCACAGCGTCGGCCACAGCGCGGCGTAGCCCGGGAACACCGTGCCGACCTGGAGGACCAGCCCGCACGCCACCAGCCCGACCACGCCCAGCCACCCGAGGACCGCGCGCACCGCGCGGGGCAGCACCAGGGCGTCGATCACCAGGGCCAGCAGCGCGCCCAGGGCGAACTCCCACACCCTGGCGAACGTGTCGAAGTACGCCAACTGCTGGTTGGTCGAGGTCACCACGACCGAGTAGGCCAGGGACGCGGCGAACACCACCACCAGCACCACGGCCAGGGCGCGCCGCAGGTCGCGCCGGGCGAGGACGGCGACACCGGCCACCAGCAGCGGCCACACCAGGTAGAACTGCCCCTGGATGGCCAGCGACCAGAAGTGCTGCACCGGGCCGGCCTCGTCGTGCCGGGCGAAGTAGTCGGCCGTGTCGGCGACCAGCTGCCAGTTCTCCAGGTAGAGCGCGGCGGCGACGACCTCGCGGATCGTCTGGAACCACCGGTTCTCCGGCAGCGCGACCACCGCGACGGCCATCGTGGCCGCCAGCACCAGCAGCGCCGCCGGGAACAGGCGCTTGACCATCCGCCCCCAGAACTCCCGGAACGCGATCCCGTCGCCGGCCGCCGCGCGCACCAGCTGCCCGGTCACCAGGAAGCCGGAGAGCAGGAAGAACACGTCCACGCCGCCGGACACCCGGCCCAGCCAGACGTGGTAGACGACGACCAGGGCGACGGCGAGCCCGCGCAACCCCTGCAACTCGGGGTGGTACCGGGCACGGCGGGGCAGCACGGACAAGATCGACTCCGGGGTGACGTTTTCGGCAGGGACGGTACCCCGTCGCCCGGCGGAGACGTCAACCACGCACGGCCGGCCGCGCGACAGGGCGACGGACGGTGACGGAGGGCAACGGACCGTGGACCACGCGCTCCCGTGCGGACGCGCCCGGCGTGTTCGGGCTCGGCCCGCACATCCCGCCGGGCGGGGAAGATCGGGCGCGGGCGTTTCTGCCTCGGCGTGCACGGGATGGCAGAGGTCGGCGAGGTGCACCCCGGGGATCACCGTGGCCGGACTCGACGGCGTGGCCGAACGGATCGCGCGGGTGTCCAGGTGCGTCGGGACGGCGATTCCCGGGGGTGCGGCGGTGCTGCGCGTCCGGCGTGTTCGGCGGCTGGCTGGAGTTCCTGTCACCGCACGGTGGTGCGTGACCGCTTGGACGTCCCGTGCGCTACGGGCACGGGACGTCCGGCTTCCCGATCAGGTCCGGCGGCCTCGGCGCAGGAGCAGGGCACCGGTCGCCAGCAGGGCCAGGGCCGCCAGGAGGAGTTCCAGCACCCGGGTTCCGGTGTCGGCCAGCGGTTTCGGCGCGGTCACGTCGGTCACGTCGGTCTTCGTGGTGCAGTCCGGCCGTTCCGCCGTGCAGTTCGCGCCCGGCGTCGCGGACACGGCGGTGTTGCGCAGCGGGCCCTTCGCGTCGGCGCGCACGGTCACCGAGTAGGTGATCGTGGCCAACTGGGCCGGTGCCAGGCGGCCTTCCCAGCGCAGCGTGGTCCCGGTGACGGACAACGTCCCGGTGTCGGCCTCGGCGTTGCCGTCGTAGGTCGCGTCGTCCAGCACGTCCGCCAGGTCGTCGGTCAGCTCCGCCCGCTCGTACCGGGCGGTGCCGGTGTTGTGCACGGTCACCGTGTAGCGGACGGTGCCGCCGGGCGCGACGGTCGGGCTCGGGTCGGCGGTCTTGCGCAGGGTCAGCTCCCGGATCGGCGTCTCGGTCGCGCACGCCGGGTCGACCGGGCCGGTCGCCCGCGCGTACAGCGCCGGCATCGGCAGGGGGCAGTTCGTGCCGTCCGGGCTGGTGACGGCGTTGCGCAGGAAGCGGTCGCCGGCCGGCGGGGTGCCGACGGTCACCGTGTAGGTCACGGTGACCTCCGCGTTCGGGGGCACGTCGCCGGTCCACGTCAGGCTGGGCGCGGCGTAGGCGACCGCGCCCGAACTCGCCGCCGCGTCGCCGTTGTAGGTCGCGTCGTCCACCACGCCGGTCAGGTCGTCGGTGAACCGCGCGCCCCGGTACGGCGCTTCGCCCGTGTTGCCGATGACGATCCGGTAGGTCACGGTCCCGCCGGCGGGCACCGCGTCGGGGGTGGACGTCTTGCGGATCGCCAGCTTCGGCACCGGGAGCACCGAGCGGCAGTCCGGGTCGTCGGAGCCGGGCTCGCAGTTGGAGCCGTCGGAGGTGACCACGTTGGCCAGCCTGCGGTCGCCGAGGTTGGTGACCGTCACCGAGTAGGTCACGGTGGCCGTCGCGCCCTTCGCCAGCGAGCCGGTCCAGGTCAGTTTCGGTGCGGTGTAGGCGACCGCGCCCGTCGACGCGGTGGCGTCGCCGTTGTAGGTCGCGTCGTCCACCACGCCGGTCAGGTCGTCGGTGAACGCCGCGTCCGGGTGCGCGGCCTCGCCGACGTTGGTCACGGTGATCGTGTAGGTGACCGTGTCGCCGGTCTTGGGGTCGTTCGGCGTGCCGCTCTTGACCACCTTCAACGCCGGGACGGGCGTGGTCGTGCCGCAGGCCGGGTCCGCGCTGCCCGGCGGGCAGTTCGTGTCGGCCGGGCCGGTCACCGCGTTCTTGAGGACCTTGTCGCCGCCGGGTGGGCGGTTCACGGTGACCGAGTACGTGACGCGGACCTCCGCACCCGCCCCGACGTCGCCGCTCCAGGTGAGGACCGGCGCGGCGTAGGCGACCGAGCCGGCGGTGGCCCGGGCGTCGCGGTTGTAGGTGGCGTCGTCCAGCACGCCGGTCAGGTCGTCGGCGAACGTCGCCCCGGCGTAGGTCCCCTTGCCGGTGTTGGTCACCAGCACGGTGTAGGTCACCTCGTCGCCGGGCTTCGGGTCGGCCGGCGCGACGGTCTTGGCGATGCGCAGCGCGGCGACCGGGGTGACGGTGCCGCAGTCGCCTTCGCACGTCGAGTCGGCCGGGCCGGTCACCGCGTTGCGCAGCTCGCCGTCGCCGGCGGGCGGTGAGCCGACCGTGACCGAGTAGGTGACGGTGACCGTCGCGCCGGCGGGCAGGTCGTGCCGCCACGTCAGGTTCGGTGCGGTGTAGGCGACCTCGCCCGCCGAGGCGGTGGCGTCGCCGTCGTAGGTCGCGTCGTCCAGCACGCCGGTCAGGTCGTCGGTGAAGGTCGCGCCGACGTAGGTCGCGGTGCCGGGGTTGCGGGCGGTGACCGTGTAGGTGACCTTCTCCCCCGGTTTCGCGGTCGCCGGGGACGCGGTCTTGGCCAGTTCCAGCAGCGCCAACGGGGTCACCGTCGAGCAGTCCGGGTCGGTCGAGCCCGGCGGGCAGGTGGCCCCGTCCGGTCCGACCACCGCGTTGCGCAGTCGGCGGTCCCCGGCCGGGGGTCGGCCGACGGTCACCGAGTAGGTCACGGTGACCGTGCCGCCCGCTGCGACATCCCCGTTCCACACCAGGGTTTTCGCGCCCGCGTCGAACACGGCGGAACCGGAGGTCGCGGTGGCGTCACCGTTCCACGCCGCGTCGTCCAGCACGCCGGACAGGTCGTCGGTGAACCGCGCGCCCGGGTAGTCGGCTTCGCCGGAGTTGCTCACCACGACGGTGAACGTGACGGTCTCACCGGCCTTCGGGCCGGCCGGCGCGGCGGTCTTCACGATCTTCAGCAGCGCGACCGGCGTGTCCGTGTCGCAGGCGTCGGTCGGCGGACAGGTCGAGTCCTCCGGCCCGGTCACCGCGTTGCGCAGCTTCTTGTCCCCGGCGGGCGGCGTCCCCACCGTCACCTCGTAGGTGATCGTCACGGTGCCGCCGGCCGCGACATCCCCGTTCCACACCAGGGTTTTCGCGCCCGGGTCGAACACCAGGGAACCGGAGGTCGCCGTGGCGTCACGGTTCCACGCCGCGTCATCGAGCACGCCGGACAGGTCGTCGGTGAACTTCGCGCCCGTGTAGGGGGCGTTGCCGCTGGTTTCGGTGACGACGACCGTGTACGTGACGACGTCGCCGGGCTTCACGCTGGTCGCCGACACCGTCTTCACGATCCCCAACTGGGGCTTGGGAAGCACGCTGGTGCAGTCCGGGTCGTCCGAGCCCGGCGGGCAGTTCGAGCCGTCGCCGCTGACCACGTTGCGCAGGAACTTGTTGCCGCCGTTGGTGACCGTGACGGTGTAGGTGACCGTCGCCGTCGAGCCGACCGCCAGGTCGCCGGTCCAGGTGAGCTTCGCGCCCGCCGCGTCGAACGTCGTGGTGCCCGTGGTCGCGGTGGCGTTGCCGTTCCACGAAGCGTCGTCCAGCACGTCGCTCAGGTCGTCGACGAACGCCGCCCCGGCGTAGGGCGCGGTCCCGGTGTTGGTCACCACGACCGTGTAGGTGACGACATCGCCGACCTTCGGGTTGGCCGGGCTGCCGGTCTTGCGCAGCGCGAGCGACTTGACCAGCGTCTCGGTGCCGCACGCCGGGTCGGCCGAACCCGGTGGGCAGTTCTCGCCGGTCACCGCGTTGCGCAGCTTCTTGTCCCCGGCCGGCGGCGTCCCCACCGTCACCGAGTACGTGATGGTCGCGGTCGCGCCCTTCGCCACGTCACCGGTCCACGTGAGCCGCTTCGCGCCGGCGTCGAACGTCGCGGTGCCCACGCTCGCCGTGGCCGGGCCGTCCCACGTCGCGTCGTCGAGCACGCCCGAGAGGTCGTCGGTGAACGTCGCGCCCGGGTAGTCGGCCTGCCCGGTGTTCACGACCGTCACGGTGTAGGTGACGCGCTCGCCGGGCGCGGCGGTCGCCTTGTCGGCGGTCTTGCGGACGGTGACCGCGCCGACGGGCGTCACGCTGCCGCACGCCGGGTCGGCCGAACCGGGCGGGCAGGTCGACCCGTCCGGCCCGGTCACGGCGTTGACCAGGGAGAAGTCGCCGGTGGGCGGTGATTTCACCTTGGCCGTGTAGGTGATGGTGACGGTCTGGCCGACGCCGACGTCACCGGTCCAGGTGAGCTTGCGGGTGCCGGCGTCGAACGCCGGCTGGGTGGGCGCGTTCGCGCCGCCGACGCGGGCCACCGCGTCGCCCTGGTAGTCGGCGTCGTCCAGCACGCCGGTCAGGTCGTCGGTCAGCGTCGCGCCGAGGACCGCCGTGCCGCCGACGTTCTCGGCGGTGACGGTGAAGGTGACCGTGTCGCCCGGTTTGACGGTGGTGGGCGCGGCGGTCTTGCGGATCACCAGGCCGGTGACGACCTCGTCGGTGGCGCAGTCCGGGTCGGTGGAGCCGGCCGGGCAGTTCGAGCCGTCCGGCCCGACGACGGCGTTGGTCAGGCGCTTGTCGCCGCCGGGCGGGCTGCCCACGGTCACCGAGTAGGTCACGGTCACCGTGCCACCGGGCGGTACGTCGCCCGTCCAGGTGAGTTTCCGGCCCGCCGGGTCGTAGCCGACCACGCCGCCGCTGGCCGTGGCGTCGTTGTTGTAGGCGGCGTCGTCCAGCACGCCGGAGAGGTCGTCGGCGAACGTGGCCCCGGTCCACGGCGCGGTGCCGTCGTTGGTCGCGGTGACCGTGTAGGTGACGGTACCGCCGGGCTTGGGATCGGCCGGGGCGCTGGTCTTCCTGAAGCGCAGCAACGCGATCGGCACCTCGTTGGAGCACCCGTCCGAGCAGTTGCCGTCGGGCGAGGTGACGGTGTTGCGCAGCGTCTTGTCGCCGCCGGGCGGGCTGCCCACGGTCACCGAGTAGGTGATGGTGACGGTGGCCCCGGCCTCGATGTCGCCGGTCCACCGCAGGAGGTTCGTCGCGGGGTCGAACACGGGCTGGGTGGAGGGCCCGACGGCGACCGCGTCGTTGTTGTAGGTGGCGTCGTCCACGACGCCGCTCAGGTCGTCGACCACGGACACCCCGGACGCCGGACCGGTGCCGGTGTTGCGCACCGTCACCGTGTACGTGACCTTGTCGCCCGGTCGGGCGGTGGTCCGGTCGGAGGTCTTGGCGACCACGATCTTCTTGGTCAGGTCGGGCGCGACCCGGCACGCGGCGAGGTCGGTGATCGGCCAGGTGCCGCCGCCCTCGGACTCGATCCGCCCGACCTGGTTCTGGTGCGCGTAGCCGCCGGCGACCTCCTCGGACACGCCGGTCACCGGGTCGACCTTGTAGAGCGCGCCCCAGTACGCGCCGAGGTAGATGGCGTTGTGCGCGTAGGCCATGCCGTAGTTGTTGAACCCGTTGCCGGACGCGGGCCCGGTCACGTGCACGGCCTGGGTCGTCGTCCCGGTCGCCGGGTCCAGCCGGTACACGTAGGACGAGCCGCCGTAGGAGATGCCGTAGTACGCGCCGCCGTTGCTGTCCACGAACATGTCCGGCACCATCGACCCGCCCGCGAACACCGGGTCGTCGGACGGCACGGACGTCAGGTTCGTGCCGCGCGTCCACTCCTGCGTCGCCCCGGTCGCCAGGTCCATCCGGAACAGCTTGGGCACGCCGCCGTTCTGCGCCCCGTACAGCGCGCCGGTCACCGGGTCGGCGGCGATGCCGCCCCAGTTCGTCCCGGCCGGCAGCTGCCGCCCGGCGCCGCCGGCGATCTCGTCGGTGACCGTGTTGGTGCCGGAGACGTGCTTGTACAGCGTGCGGTTCGAGGTCGTGTAGTTCGCGTAGAACGCGGCGACGTTGCCGGTGTCCGGGTCCTTGCCCAGCGCCATGCTGGTCGACCAGTAGTCCGGCGGCCCGGCCCCGACCCGCTTGCTGATCACCGTGTTGTCGATGACCGGCTCGCCGGAGGCGTCGTTCGCGAACTGCATCCCGGACCGGTAGTTGCTGTAGTAGAGGTGGTCGCAGTCGAACGTGGACGGGTCGTTCTCGCCCTCGACCGCCCACGTGGCGGCGGACGCCTCGGGCACGGCCACCAGCGCCGCCGCGATCGCCACCACGACCGCCTGGGCGACCACCCGGCGTCCCCGACCCAGCCGGGCGATCAACGACATCGTGCCTCCACCGTGCTCCTCCGCGACGACGTCCGGATCCTGACACGGGGTTTTGGCGCACGCCGGGCGAAACGTCCGCCACGAACGGGTGACCCGTCGCGTGTGGACGGTCGGCGCGGCGGTCGGTCAGCGGCGGATCAGGCCGCGCGCGGTGGCGGCGGCCACGGCGGCGGTGCGGGAGTCGACGCCCAGTTTCGCGTAGATGTGCACCAGGTGGGACTTCACCGTGGCCAGGGTGAGGTCGAGGCGTTCCCCGATGGCGTGGTTGGACAGGCCCTCGGCGACCAGGGCCAGCACCTCGGTCTCCCGCCTGGTCAGCGCGACGCCGGGGGTGCGCAGCCGGTTCATCAGCCGGTCGGCCACCGCCGGGGCCAGCGCGGTGCCGCCTGCGGCGGCGGTGCGGACGGCGGCGGCCAGCTCCTCCGGCGGCGCGTCCTTGAGCAGGTAGCCGGTCGCGCCCGCCTCGATCGCGGGCAGGGTGTCGGCGTCGGTGTCGTAGGTGGTGACGATCAGCACCCGGGGCGCGCCGGGGCGGGCGCTGATCGCGGCGGTGGCCTGGGAGCCGTTCATGCCGCCGCCGAACTGGAGGTCCATCAGCACGACGTCCACGTCCAGCTCCTCGGCCAGCGCCACGGCCTGCTCGGCGGTCGCCGCCTCGGCCACCACGACCAGGTCCGGCTCGGTCTCCAGCACGGCCCGCAGGCCCGCCCGGACCACCGGGTGGTCGTCGGCCAGCAGCAGTCGGATCGGGGTCACGGTGCCGCCTCCGGGGTGGGGAGCCACGCGGTCAGGGTGGTGCCCCGGCCGGGCGCCGAGTCGATGGTGAGGGTGCCGCCCAGCGAGCGCACCCTGGCGGCCATCGCGGCCAGGCCGAACCCGCCGGCCGCCGGGTCGGGCGCGGGCAGCGCCGCCGGGTCGAAGCCGACGCCGTCGTCGGCGACCTCCAGCGCGGTCCCGTCGGCGCGGTGGTCGAGGGTGACGGTCGCGGTGCGCGCGTGGGCGTGGCGGACGGTGTTGGCCAGCGCGGACTGGGCGATCCGCAGCAGCGCCACGTCGTGCGCGGTGGGCAGCGGCACGGGCCGCCCGACCAGCCGGAAGGTGGTGGACGGGGACCGGGTGGTGGCGCACAGCCGTTCCAGCGCGCCGGCCAGGGTGGTGCCGTCCAGCGCGGGCGGGCTGAGCGCGGCCACGAAGCGGCGGGCCTCGGCGAGGTTGTCCACGGCCGTCCGGCGGGCCTGCCCGACGTGGCGGGCGGCGTCGTCGGGGCGGTCGGGCAGGATGCGCTCGGCGGCGCGCAGCAGCAGTTGGATGCTGGACAGGCCCTGCGCGAGGGTGTCGTGGATCTCGCGGGCCAGCCGTTCGCGTTCGGCGAGCACCCCGGCCGTGTGCTGGGCCTCGGCCAGGTCGGCGCGGGTGGCGGTGAGTTCCTCGATCAGCCGGCGGCGGCGCTCGCTCTCCCGGTAGAGCGCCTGGTAGCCCCACACGACGGCGACCGCGACGGCCGCGCCGAGCACCGGTCCGATCACCGCCGCCGGGGTGAAGCCCTGGTGCAGCGCGAACGAGGTGACGGCGGCGAACGCCGTGCCGGCGACCGCGAGGACGCCCGCGCGGCGCGGCAGCAGGTGCAGTTGCAGGAAGTAGAGCGGGAACGCCACCCACAGCGCGTCGGCGGTCAGCACGAGCAGCGCCACCCACACCGCGCACACCGCGGCGAGCCACCACCCGGCGGCCCGGCGGGTGCGGCGCAGGCCCGGCACCAGCGCGCCCGCCGCGTACACGGCGACCAGCAGAGCCGCGACCACGACGGGACCGGGTGCCGCCGCGCGCAGGGCGGCGAGCGCGATCAGGCCGACGACCAGCAGGTGCAGGCACCAGGTGAGCACGACGCGGGTGGTGAGGGTGTTCTCCATGGGCACCGTCCAGGGTAGGTGAGCGGGCCGGAACCGGCATCAACCGAAAGTTCGAGGTCCGGGGCCTCCTCGCGGCGCGGGAAGTCCGTTCCCCCGCGCGATGCGGCGGACCCCTCCGCCGGGCGACCGTGGAGGCACACCGCTGCTGTGGGAGGAAGGACGAGATGTTCGTCGGCTGGAGAGACCTCAGGTTCGCCAAGGGGCGCTTCGCGCTCATGGGGAGCGTCATCGTGCTCATCACCCTGTTGGTGGGGTTGCTGTCCGGGCTGACCGCCGGGCTCGGCCGGCAGAACACCTCGGGGATCGCGGAGCTGCCCGTGGACCGGATCGCGTTCGGCGGGCCGGAGGTGTCGTTCGCCGACTCGGCCGTGACCGACGAGCAGGTGCGGCGGTGGGCGGACGCGCCGGGCGTGCGGTCCGCCGAGCCGCTGGGCATCGCCACCACGAAGATCTCGACCGGTGGCCGCAACGCCCCGGTCACGGTGTTCGGGGTGCGCCCCGGGACGTCGTTCGCCCCGGTGGGTGACGACGGCTCGATCGTGCTGTCCACCGGGGCCGCCGACGACCTGGACGCGGCCCCCGGCGACACGATCACCCTGGCCGGCCGCGCGCTGACCGTCACCGCCGTGCAGGGCGACACCTGGTACAGCCACACGCCCGTCGTCTGGACCACTGTGGACACCTGGCGGCACAGCGCGCCGCCGGACGCGCGGGCCGCCACCGTGATCGCCCTGACCACCGACGGCACCGACACCGCCGCGACCGACGCCGCGGCCGGCACCCGGACCGTGCCGACCGGCGACGCGCTGGCCGGCATCGGCTCCTACACCTCGGAGAACGGCTCGCTCCAGCTGATGCGCGCCTTCCTGTTCGCCATCTCGGCGCTGGTGATCGGCGCGTTCTTCACCGTGTGGACGATCCAGCGGGCCGGGGACGTCGCCGTGCTCAAGGCGCTGGGCGCGTCCACCGCCGGGCTCCTGCGCGACGCCCTGGGCCAGGCGGTCGTCGTCCTGGCCGGCGGGACCCTGCTCGGCACGGGGCTCGCGGTCGCGGCGGGCGCCGCGCTGGCCGGTACCGCCGTCCCGTTCCTGCTCACCCCCGCGACGGTCCTGCTGCCGGCCGCCGTGACCATCCTGCTGGGTGCGGCCGGCGCGGCGCTGGCCGTGCGCCGCATCACCTCCGTGGACCCGCTGACCGCCCTGGGAGCCGCCCGATGAGCCTCGAACTGCACGACATCACCCTCACCTACCCGGACGGCGACGGCCGGCTGACCGCGCTCGACCGGGTCGACCTCGTCGTCCCGGCGGGCACCCTGACCGCCGTCGTGGGCCCGTCCGGCTCCGGCAAGTCCAGCCTGCTCGCGGTCGCCGCCACGCTGGTCACCCCGGACTCCGGCACGGTCGTCGTGGCCGGCGTCGACACCACCGGCCTGGGCCGGGGCGAGCTGGCCGCGCTGCGCCGGCGGTCCATCGGCACGGTGTTCCAGCAGCCGAACCTGCTGCCGTCGCTGACCTCGGCCGAGCAGCTCCAGGTGATGGCCCACCTCGACGGCCGCTCGCCCACCGCCGCCCGGCCGCGCGCGCTGGAGCTGCTGGACGCCGTGGGCCTGGCCGACCTCGCCGACCGCCGACCCCACCAGCTCTCCGGCGGGCAGCGGCAGCGGGTCAACATCGCCCGCGCGCTGATGAACGAACCGCAGGTGCTGCTGGTGGACGAGCCGACCAGCGCGCTGGACCACGAGCGGGGCGCGGCCGTGGTCGACCTGATCACCCGGCTGACCCGCCGCCAGGCGACGGCCACCGTCCTGGTCACCCACGACCGCACCCACCTGACCGCCGCCGACCGGGTCGTGGAGGTCCACGACGGCCGGCTCACCGGCGCGCCGGTCGGCGCGTGACCTACCGGTCCCGCATGGACTTCGCGGTGTGGCCGGACAGCGAGTCGCCGGCCACCTCCGCGTTGTGCGCGTGCGCGGCGTGGTGCAGGCCGAACACCGAGTCCATGCCCGCCCGCAGGCCCATCAGGTCTTCGGCCTGGTTGACCGCCTTCTTCGCCAGGGCCAGGCCGAGCCTGGGCATGCCGGCCACGGTCGCCGCCAGGCCGAAGGTCTCCTCCTCCAGCCCGGCCCTGGCCACCACCCGGTTCACCATGCCCAGCGCCAGCGCCCGGTCGGCGGTGACCCGGTTGCCGGTGAACAGGAACTCCTTGGCGTGGCGGGGACCCATCACCCACGGGTGGGCGAAGTACTCGACGCCGGGGATGCCCATGCGCACCACCGGATCGGCGAAGAACGCGTCGTCGGCGGCCACGATCAGGTCGCAGCACCAGGCCAGCATCAGGCCGCCGGCCACGCACGCGCCCTGCACCATCGCGATGGTGGGCTTGGGCAGCTCCCGCCACCGGCGGCACATCCCCAGGTAGACCTCGGACTCGCGGGCGAAGCGGCTGTCCACGCCGTCCTTGCCCACGTGGTCCCACCACAGGCCGGCCCGGCGGTCGAAGGACCGGTCGACGTCCCGCTCCGGGGTGCCGATGTCGTGCCCGGCCGAGAAGTGGTCGCCGGCACCCGCCAGGACGATCACCTTCACGTCGTCGTCCGACGCGGCCCGGTAGAAGGCGTCGTCCAGGGCGTAGGTCATGGCGGAGTTCTGCGCGTTGCGGTAGCGGGGGCGGTTCATCGTCACCACGGCGACGCCGTCGCGCACCTCGTAGAGGACCGTGCTCACGGTCGGACTCCCTTCTCTCCCAGGCCCAGCGCAGCGGCGACGGCCGCGCGGTGCCAGGCCGCGGAGCCCCAGTCGGCGGCCAACGCCCAGGTCCGCTTCGCGTACAGGTGCAGGTCGTACTCGGTGGTGTAGGCGATCGCGCCGTGGCACTGGATCGCCGCCCGCGCGGCGGTCAGCGCCGCCCCGGACGCCAGGGCCTTGGCCATCGACACGTCCCGCGCCCGGTCCGGGTCCCGGCACGCCAGGGAGAACCCGGCGCGGGCCACGGCGGGCGCGGCGAACTCGACTTCCAGGTACGCGTCGGCCAGGCGGTGCTTCACCGCTTGGAAGCTGCCCACCGGGACGCCGAACTGCCGCCGCGTCCCCACGTACTCGACGGTCGTCTCCAGCATCCGCCGGGCCAGGCCGACGAGCTGCGCGGACGCCGCCAGGACTCCGCGCAGCCACGCGGTTTCCACGACTTCCGGATCGTCCACCGTGGACGTCACTGCCCCGGCCACCCGGTGCAGGTCGGCGGCCGGGTCCACGGCGGCGACGGGCTCGCGGGTCGCGTCCGCCAGGTCGACCACCCGGATCGGCCCCACGCCGCCGAAACCGCCGGACAGCAGGGTCCGCGCGTGGCCGGAGTGCCGGACCAGGCCGCGACCGCTCGGGTCCGCGACGCACTCGGCGGTCGGCAGGCCCGCCGCCGCCAGGACGCCGGACCCGAAGGCCACCGTGTCGACCAGGGGCAGGGGCACCGCCGCCCAGCCCGTCTCGACCATCACCGGCACCAGGTGGTTCTCGTCCAGCTCCAGGTCGGTCAGCAGGCCGTGCACGCCCAGTTCGGCGAGCCTGGCGCGCAGTTCGGCGTGCTCGGGCGAACCGGGGGCGGCCCGGACCACGGCCGGCGGGCACCACCGCCGCACCAGGTCGTGCACCACGGCCCGCAGGTCCGCCTGCTCGGCGGTCGGCGCGAAGCGCATCCCGGTCACCTCCTGGGCAGGCCGAGCACGCGCTCGGCGATGATGTTGCGCTGGATCTCGTTGGTGCCCGCGTAGATCGGGCCGGACAGCGAGAACTGGAAGCCCCGGCTCCACGCGTTGTCGGTCTGGCCCTCCGGGCCGAGCAGCTCCAGCGCCGTCTCGTGCAGCCGGATGTCCAGCTCCGACCAGAAGACCTTGTTGAGGCTCGACCGCGCGCCCGGCGCGCGCCCCTCCACGATGTCGGTGACCTGCGCGAGGGTGAACAGCTGGTAGGACTGCGCCCGCATCCACACGTCGGCGGTCTCCGCCGCCGCGCCGCCGCGTTCCCGGGCCAGTTCCACCAGCCGGTCGGCGGCGCGCAGGAACCGGCCGGGCGAGCGCAGGGTCAGGCCGCGTTCGGAACCCGTGGTGGCCATCGCGACCCGCCAGCCCTGGCCGACCTCGCCCAGGACCGCGCTGTCGGGCACGAAGGCGTTGTCGAAGAACACTTCCGCGAAACCCTCGTCGCCGTCGAGCCGGTCGAAGCCGCGCACGGTCACGCCGGGCGCGTCCAGCGGCACCAGGAAGTAGGTCAGGCCGTGGTGGCGTTCGGCGGTCGGGTCGGTGCGGAACAGCCCGAACAGGTGGGTGCAGAACGCGCCGCGCGTGGTCCACGTCTTCTGCCCGGACAGCCGCCACCCGCCGGCCTCCCGGTCGGCGCGGCTGCGGATGCCGGCCAGGTCGCTGCCCGCGCCGGGTTCGGACCAGCCCTGGCACCACAGGTCCCGCGCCGCCGCCATCCGGGGCAGCAGCGCGTCCCGCTGCTCCGGGGTGCCGAACTCGAACAGGGTCGGCGCCAGCAGGAAGATCCCGTTCTGGGTCACCCGTTGCGGCGCGCCCGCGCGGTAGTACTCCTCCTCGAAGATCAGCCACTCCCACAGCGACGCGTCCCGTCCGCCGTAGCGGGCGGGCCACGACACGACGGACCACCGGTCGGCGTGCAGTCGCCGTTCCCACTCCAGGTGGCGGGCGAAGCCCTCCCGGGTGTCGCCGGAGGGCAGCGGTTCGCGCGGCACGTGCTCGGCCAGCCACGCGCGGGCCTCGGCCCGGAACGCCTCCTCGGCGTCGCTCCACGTCAGGTCCACCTCACCCACGCTCCTCGACCCGGCGCAGCTCCTGCCGCGCGACCGTGCGGACGTGCACCTCGTCGGGGCCGTCGGCGATGCCCAGGATCCTGGCGCTGGCCCACATCCGGGCGATCGGGAAGTCCTCGGTGACGCCTCCGCCGCCGTGCGCCTGGATGGCCCGGTCGAGCACCGCGCGGGCCACCCGGGGCGCGACGACCTTGATGGCGGCGATCTCGGTGGCCGCGCCCTTCGCACCCACCTGGTCGATCAGCCACGCGGTCTTGAGCACCAGCAGCCGGGCCTGCTCGATCTCCATCCGGGACTCGGCCAGCCACGTGCGCACCACGCCCTGGTCGGACAGCGGGCCGCCGAACGCCTCGCGGGAGAGCACCCGCCGGGTCATCAGCTCCAGGCCGCGCTCGGCCATGCCCAGCGCGCGCATGGCGTGGTGCACGCGGCCGGGCCCGAGCCGGGCCTGGGCGATGGCGAACCCCTCGCCCGCGCCGCCGAGCAGGTTGCCGACCGGCACGCGGACGTCGGTGAACTCGATCTCGCAGTGCCCGTGCTGGTCGTGGTAGCCGAAGATGGGCAGGGAGCGGATGATCCGCACGCCCGGCGTGGCCACCGGCACCAGGATCATCGACTGCTGCCGGTGCGCGGGCGCGTCCGGGTCGATGCGCCCCATGACGATCAGCAGTTCGCAGCGCGGGTCGGCCGCGCCGGTGGTCCACCACTTGCGGCCGTTGACCACGTAGTCGTCGCCGTCGCGCACGATCGACGTGCTGATGTTGCGGGCGTCGGAGGAGGCGACGGCGGGCTCGGTCATCGAGAACCCGGAGCGGATCCGCCCGTCCAGCAGCGGTTCCAGCCACCGCTCGCGCTGCTCGGGCGTGCCGAACAGGTGCAGCAGCTCCATGTTCCCGGTGTCCGGGGCGGAGCAGTTCAACGCCTCCGGCGCGATGTAGGGCGACCGGCCGGTGACCTCCGCCAGGTAGGCGTAGTCCAGAGTGGACAGACCGGAGAGGTCGGGCAGGAAGAGGTTCCACAGGCCCAGCGACCGGGCCTCGGCCTTCAGCTCCTCCACCACGGGCGGCAGCACGTGCGAACGCGGCCCGGCGGCTGCCAGCTGCTCGGCGTACACCGGCTCGGCCGGGTACACGTGCCCGGTCATGAAAGCGTCGAGCACGTCGAGCAGTTCCCGCGCTCGCGGCCCTGGTCCCAGATCCATCATCGGGTGTCCCCCGTCCGCAACACGACCTTGCCCAGCGCACGCCGGTTCATCACCACGTCGAGCGCGGCGGCGGCGTCGGACAGCGAATACGTCAGGCCCACGTGGGGCCGCAGCAGTCCTTCGGTGTACCACTGGAAGAGCCGCGCGGTGTTCGCCGCGTCGGCGGCCGGCTCGCGCCGCGCCCACGCACCCCACAGCACGCCCAGCAGCGAAGCTTCCTTGAGCAGCAACCGGTTCAGGCCGACCTTCGGGATGTCGCCGGACGCGTAGCCCACGGTCAGGTGCCGCCCGCCCCAGTTCAGCGCGCGGACCGCCCGTTCCGCGACCGCGCCGCCGACCGGGTCGTACACCACGTCGGCCGCGACGTCCGGCAGCCCGCCGCTGTAGTCGACCAGCTCGTGCGCGCCGTTCTCCCCGCACAGGGCCAGCTTCTCCGCCGACGACGCGGCGGCGACCACCCGCGCGCCCAGCGCGACGCCGATCTGCACGGCGGTCAGGCCGACCCCGCCGGACGCGCCCAGCACCAGCAACGTCTCCCCCGCGCGCAGCCCGGCCCGGTCGACCAGCCCGTGGTACGACGTGCCGTACGCCACCGGGAACGCCGCGGCGTCGACGAAACCCATGCCGTCCGGGATGCGGTGCGCCCGTTCGGCGTCGACCACGACCTGTTCGGCGTACCCGCCCATGCCGCAGAACACCGCGACCCGGTCGCCCGCGGCGAGCCCGGCCACCCCCGGGCCGACCGCGCGCACGACGCCCGCCGCCTCGCTGCCCGGCGTGAACGGCGGATCCGGCTTGGTCTGGTACTTCCCGGCGACGATCAGGCCGTCCGGGTAGTTCACGCCCGCCGCGCGCACGTCCACCAGCACCTGTCCGGGCCCGGCCACCGGGTCCGGCACGTCGGCGGTCTCCAGGTTCTCCGGGCCGCCCAGCGCCCGGCACACCGCGGCCCTCACGGGCGACCGAACTCGTCCCGGACGCGGTCGGCCACGCCGGAGAGGTTGAGTTCGAAGGTGAAACCCTGCTCGAACCGGTAGCTGCGGTTGACGTCCCACGGGTCGATGCCGTTCAGCGACGCCTTGGCCGCCCGGATCACGTCCGGGTCCTTGGCCGCGATCTCGCCCGCGAGCCGCAGCGCGGCGGCGCGGAGTTCGGCGCGCGGCACGACGGCGTGCACCGAGCCGTAGGCGTGCAGCTCGGCGGCGGTCGCCGTGGCGGAGGTGTAGACCATGGCCCGCATCCGGTGCTGCGGCACCAGCCGCGACAGGTGGGTGGCCGCGCCGAGCGCGCCCCGGTCCACCTCCGGCAGGCCGAACGTGGCGTCGTCGGCGGCGATGATCACGTCGGAGTTGCCGACCAGCCCGATCCCGCCGCCCAGGCAGAACCCGTGCACCGCCGAGATCACCGGCACCGGGCACTCGTAGACCGCCTTGAACGCCGCGTAACAGCCCCGGTTCGCGCCGACCAGGGCGGTGAAACCCCGGTCCCGCTGCATCTCCTTGATGTCGACGCCCGCGTTGAAGCCCCGGCCCTGCGCGCGCAGCACGACGACCCGCGTCGTGGGCGCCGCGCCGGCCGCCGTCACCGCGTCGGCCAGGGCGAACCAGCCCGCGACCGGCAGCGCGTTGACCGGCGGGTGGTCCACCACGATCTCCACCACGCCGTCGGGGTGCGCGACCCGCGTCACCAGGTCCGGTTCCAGCGGCGGGAAGTGCTCAGTCGGCATCGGGGTCCTCCTGGTCGGAAAGCACGAAGGTGGACCACGCGGTGACCGCCGGGTTCCCGTTCTGCCGCCGGCAGGTCAGCTCCACGTCGACCCGCCGCCCGCCGTCCTCGGCGTACTCGCGCAGCACCTGGCCCGTGCAGGTCAGCACGTCACCCGGCCAGACCTGTTCGCGGAAGCGGACGCGGAACACCCGGACGTTCTCCGGCCCCAGCCAGTCGGTGGCGTAGGTGCCGAGCAGCCCGGCCTGCCACATGCCCACCGAGAACGGGGTGGGGAACCCGGCCGCGCGGGCGAACTCCTCGTCGTGGTGGATCGGGTTCATGTCGCCGGAAGCGCCCTGGTAGCGGACGAAGTCGGTGCGGGTCACCGGTCCCACCACCCACGGGGCCGGCGCGTCGGGCACGGTCACGGGTCCTCCCGGGCTGCGGGTTCCGCCGGCGGCCGGGCGGTTTCGACACCGGTCATGGTCGACCGGGCGACGAGCCGGCCGGTCTCGTCGTGGAAGTCGGTGTGCATCACGGCGAAGGTCATCTCGCCGCCGCGCCTGCCCTGCTTGGTGAACACCTCGCCGATCCGCGACCGCGCGGTCAACCGGTCGCCGGCGCGCGGCGGCGGGCCGAAGAACACGAACTCCTGCTCGGCGTGCAGGCCGCGCCGCTGGTCCAACTCCACGGCGGGCCACGGGTTCGCGCCCTCGGTCTGCCAGAAGAACGTGGTGGTGAGGAAGGTCGGCGGCGACACCGGCCGGTCGCCCGCCAGGTAGTACGGGTCGGTGCCGCCGGTCGCGGCGGCGAACTCGCGGATCTTGCCCCGCTCCACGTCCATCCGGAACGGGTCGCCCTCGACGCCCGCGGCGTCCGGGTTGGCCATGCTCGGCTCCTTAAGGGTGCTGGCTGCTGACCGAGACGACCTCGCCCGTCAGGTACGACGAGTAGTCGCTGGCCAGGAAGACGATGACGTTGGCGATCTCCCACGGCTGCGCCGCGCGCCCGAACGCCTCACGCGCGGACAGCTCGGCCAGCAGGTCGTCGGTGGTGACCTTGGCCAGGTGCGGGTGGATCGCGATGCTGGGCGACACGGCGTTGACGCGGATCCCGTGCGGCGCGACGTCCATCGCCGCGCACCGGGTCAACGCCATCACGCCCGCCTTGGCCGCCGCGTAGTGCGCCTGCCCGGCCTGCGCCCGCCACCCGATCACCGAGGCGTTGTTGACGATCACGCCGCGCCCGGCGGGAACCATGTGCCGCAACGCCGACCGGGTCGCCTTGAACGTCGCGGTCAGCGTCACCGCGATCACCGAATCCCACTGCTGGTCGGTCATGTCGACCACGCTCGCCGTACCGCCCAGACCGGCGTTGTTGACCAGCACGTCCAACGACCCGTGCGCCTCGACCACCGCGTCCATCAACGCGTCCAGCTGCGCCTGGTCGGTCACGTCGCACGGCACGGCCAGCGGGCGCGTGCCGGTCAGCGACGCCAACCGGTCCGCCGCTTCGCCGAGGCGGCGTTCGTGCCGGTCGCTGATCACGACCAGCGCGCCCTCCTCGGCGGCGCGACGCGCTGTGGCGTAACCGATCCCGGTCCCGGCGGCGGCGGTGACCAGCACCGAGCGGCCGGCCAGCAACCCGTGCGCCGGCCCCGCCCAGTCCCGCTCCGCCCCGGCCGATCCCGTCGTCTCATCGGACACGGTCGCTCAACTCCTCGTCCAGCTCCGCCACGGTCCACCGGGCGCCCTTGTCGACGGTCCAGCCGTAGCTCCACGGCGCGAACTCGCGCACCTCGCCGCCCTTGGCGTAGAACACCTTCCCGGTCGCCGGGCAGTTCTCCGCGAGCAGCCACGCGACCAGCGGCGAGACGTTGCCGGGGTGGTAGACGTCGAACGCGTCCGGGTCGGCGGGCGCGGCGACCAGCTCGCCGATCACCGGCAGGTCCCGGGTCATCCGGGTGCGGGCGACGGGGGTGATCGCGTTGGCGCGCACGCTGTAGCGGCCCAGCTCCTGCGCCAGGATCACGGTCAGCGCGGCGATCCCGGCCTTGGCCGCGCCGTAGTTGGTCTGGCCGACCGCGCCGATCAACCCGGAGGTGGAGGACACGTTGACCACCGACGCGCGGTGCGCGCGGCCCGCCTTGGCCTCGTCGCGCCAGTGCGCGGCGAACACCCGGCTGGGCGCGAACGTGGCCCGCAACTGGCCGCGGACCACGGCGTCCCAGTCCTCTTCGGACATGTTGACGAACATCTTGTCCCGCAGGATGCCCGCGTTGTTCACCAGGCCGTGCACCGCGCCGAACGCGTCCACCGCGAGGTCGAGCAGCTCTTGCGCCCCGGCCAGCGTCGCGACGTCCGCGACAGCGGCCACCGCACGTCCGCCGGCGGCGGTGATCTCGTCCGCAACCGCTTGCGCGACAGCGGGGTCGGTCCCCCGGCCGGCCGCGTCCGCGCCGTGGTCCGCCACCACGACGGCCGCGCCCTCGGCGGCGGCGAGCAGGGCGTGCTCCCGGCCGATGCCCCGGCCCGCGCCGGTCACCACGACGACCCGATCGGCGAGTGCCGTCACGTTGCCTCCTTCAGCCGGCGCAGGACGTCCTCTGCCTGCGCCACGATCCGCTCCACCAGCTCCGCGCAGGTCGGCAGGTCGTCGATCAGTCCCACCACCTGCCCGGTGGCCATCACGCCGACGTCCGTGCGGCCCTCCACCAGCGCCGCCCGGTAGAGCACCGGGGCGTTGGCGGCCATCACGACCTGGCTCCAGGTCAGGTCCCGGCTCTTGCGCATCGCCAGGCCCTCGCGCACCAGGTCCCGCCACGAGATCCCGGACTCGCCCCGGAACGCGACCGCGTTGCGCACCGCCCGCAGCAGCCTGGTGGGCGCGGAGCTGCGTTCCAGCCGGTCGACGGTGCCGGCCCGCAGCACCCGCTGCGGCAGCCCGTCGACCTCGTTGGTGAGCACCGTGTCGTTGACGGTCCTCGCCAGGTAGAACTCCTTGACCTGGTCGGCCACCGGGGATTCGCGGGTGAGCAGGAACCGGGTGCCCATCGCGATCCCGGCGGCCCCGTAGGACAGCGCCGCGACCAGGCCGCGCCCGTCGAAGAAGCCGCCCGCGCCGATCACCGGGATGTCCACCGCGTCCACCACCTGCGGCAGCAGCAGGCTGGTCGGCACGCCGCCGGTGTGGCCGCCGCCCTCGCCGCCCTGCACGATGACCGCGTCCGCGCCCCACCCCGCGACCTTCTCCGCGTGCCGCCGCGCGCCGATGGACGACACGACGACCAGCCCGGCGTCCTTGCACTTGGCGATCAGGTCCTGGCGCGGGGCCAGCGCGAACGACGCGACCTTCACCCCGGCGGCGATCAGCAGGTCCAGCCGCTTGCCCACGTCGGGCTGGTCGGCCCGCACGTTCACGCCGAACGGCCGGTCGGTGCCCGCCTGCACGGCGTCGACGGCGGCGGCGAGTTCGTCGTAGGACAGCAGCCCGGCGGACAGGATGCCCAGGCCGCCGGCGTTGGCGGTGGCCGTGGTCAGCCGGGCGTCGGACACGTGCCCCATGCCGGTCTGCACGATCGGGTACCGCACGCCGAACAGGTCGCACGCCCTGGTGCGCAGGGCGGTCACGCGGGCACTTCCCGGTCGCGCAGCCGCGTCGGGTCCAGCACCTCGCGGATCAGCCGCAGCTCCTCGTCGGTGGGCAGCCGGCTGGTCGGCACGTCCTCGGGGACCACCAGCGGGAACCCGGTCGCCGCGCGCACCTGCTCGACGGTCACGCCGGGGTGCACCGACGCCAGGCCCAGCACGCCCTCGGCGGTGTAGTCCAGCACCGCCAGGTCGGTGACGATCCGGCGCAGGTCGTGGAAGCGGGTCACGGCGGGCCCGGCCTGCGCGGCCCGGTCGGTGCCGACGCCCGCGACCATGTCCACCTTCGGCACGAACACCCGCGTCGAGTGCCGGGGCACCCAGTAGCTGGTGGGGTGGCAGACCGTGTTGCCGGGCGCGCCGCGCACGCCGAGCAGCTGCACCTTGGGCCTGCGGTGGTCGCCGATGGCGGAGATGTTGGTGTTGCCGTGGAGGTCCACCTGCGACGGGATCATCATCACGTGCCGCTTGCCGTGCCACACCAGGTCGAAGATCGTGCGGAACGGGGCCCACGCCTCGACCTCGTCCGGCGCGGGCGTGCCCACCGGCCAGGTGCCGCGCACCAGGTACGCCTCGCCGTCGGAGATCATCAGGTCGGGCGCGAACGTGCGGCGGGCCAGCCGCACGCCGATCAGCGGGACGGTGCCGAACGCGCTGGCGAGCACCTCGCCGCTGTCGCGGAACGCGTCCGCGCAGGCGACCGCGCACACCTCGGCGCGGGTGGCCACCCCGGTCTCGACGGTCGCGGTCATGCCGACACCTCCTGCCGCCGCGCGATCGCGGCCTCCCACTGGGACTCGGGTCCGTTCAGGTAGCGGTTCGCGAACTCCTCCCACGCGGCCGGGTCGGCGGCGGCGGTCGCGTACTCCCGCTGGAACTCCTCGTCGCGCTCGTAGTCGGGCACGCAGGAGGTGAAGTGCGCGCCGCCGGGCGCTTCCACCACGCCGGTCACCAGCAGGCGGCTGATGCGCAGCGTCGCCGGGTGGGCGGTGGCGGTCAGCTCGGCGGTCGGCACGATCTTCTCGCAGGACACGAAAGCCTGCTCGGCGGCCATGCAGTACAGGTCGTCGAAGTACGGGTCGGGGCCGAGGAACTGGGCGTTGCCGTGCACGTCGGCGCGGTTCATGTGGACCAGCGCGGCGTCCAGGTGCAGCGCGGGCATGGCCAGCACCTCGTCACCGCCGTACGGGTCGGCCACCGTGCGCAGCTCCGGGTTGACGGTGAGCACGTCCGAGCCCAGGCCCGCGCGGGTCGGCAGGAACGGCAGGTTGAGCCCGGCGGCGTAGAGGCCCCACTGGAGCATCCCCTCGTCGTACTCGGCGACCTCGACGGCCCCCGCCTGGCGGGCGGCGCGGAAGTGCGGGTCGAGCGCGATCGAGTCCAGCGACACGAACCCGTAGACCAGCTTGCGGACCTTGCCCGCCGCGCACAGCAGGCCCACGTCCGGGCCGCCGTAGCTGACCACGGTGAGGTCCCGCAGGTCCGACCGCAGGATCTCGCGGACCAGGGACATGGGCTTGCGGCGCGAGCCCCAGCCGCCGATCCCGACGGTCATCCCGGACCGGAGCCTGGAGACCACCTCGGCCCCCGTCATCCGTTTGTCGGCCATGTGCAGCTCCCCGCTCTCCATCGCTTTGTAGCAAGCGCTTGGTTGGGTACCGTACCAGGCGAGCGACCCCCGTCAAGAAGGCGCGGCTGGGGTGCGGATCACAAGGGAGGACAACGCCGATGACGGTCCACCAGGAGCGCGCGGGCGCGGTCGCCGTGCTGACCATCGACCGGCCCGAGGCGCGCAACGCGCTGGACCACGCGACCCTCTACGCGCTGCACGGCCTGCTGGTGGCGGCGGCCGAGGACCCGGCGGTGCGGGCCGTGGTGCTCACCGCGACCGGGGACCGGGCGTTCAGCGCCGGGCTCGACCTCAAGGACCTGGCCCGCCGGGGCGTGCCGGACCGCACCCGCAGCCCGGTCAACCTGCTGCGCGACGGCTACCCCAAGCCCGTGGTCGCCGCGGTGAACGGCGCGGCGGTCGGCGGCGGGTTCGAACTCGTGCTGGGCTGCGACCTGCGGGTGGCCGCCGAGCACGCGGTGTTCGCGCTGCCCGAGGCCGCGCGCGGCATCGCCGCCACCGAGGGCGGCACCGACCTGCCGCGCCAACTCCCCCTGGCCCTCGCGCTGGAACTGGGCCTGACCGGGCAGCCGCTGGGCGCCGCCGACGCCCTGCGGTTCGGCCTGGTCAACCGGGTGGTGCCGGACGTGCTGCCGGTCGCGCTCGCGCTGGCCGAGCGGATCGCCGCCAACTCCCCCGCCGCCGTGGCCGCCACCAAGCGGCTCATGCGGCTCGCGCTGCGGGTGGACGAGGCGACCGCGCGCGAGGCGAACCTGCTGGCCACCGCCGACCTGCTGGCCGGTCCGGACGCGGCGGAAGGCGCGGCGGCGTTCGTCGGCAAGCGCGCGCCGCGCTGGGCCGACCCGGTGAGACCTTCCGACACCCGGCCCAGGGCGGGCGGCTGATCGGGCTCGAACTGCCAACTGTTGACGATCAACGCCGGATAGGTCTACACCACTCGACAGCGCGACCATGGCCTCCGACCCGTGCCGCGAACTCCCTGCCGACGCACGGGCGAGGAGGATTCCATGCGCAAGTCCCTCGTGGGGGCCGCGGTCCTGGCCGCGCTCGCCGGCACCGTCTTACCGGGCGGACCGGCGGCCCACGCCGACGACCTCACCCTGGCCCGCGCCGCGACCACCGGCGACCTCGCCCCGCTGGCCACCACCGACTCCGGCGACCGCGCCACCGTCCGGTTCGGCCAGCTCCACCGGGGCGTGCCGGTGTTCGGCGCGCAGACCCTCGTGCACCTCGACGGTCCGGCGGCCAAGCGCACCGTCGCGGCCACCACCGACCGGACCGCGCGCGGCCTGACCGTGGACACCACGCCGACCGTGCCCGAGGACCGGGCGGTCGGCAGCGCGCTGGCGGCGCTGGACCCGCAGACCCGGTCCCGGGTGAAGACCGAGCAGCACGGCCTGGTCGTGCTGCCCGGCGGGACCGGCGTGCTCGCCTGGCACCTCACCGTGCGCGGCGAGGACGTGCCCAAGGGCGAGCCGCTGCGGCGCGAGGTGTACGTCGACGCGCACACCGGGACCGTCGCGCTGGAGTACGACAACCTGCACTTCGCCGAAGGCCCGGCCACCGGCGAGGGCGTGGCCGCCAACGGCAGGACCAAGCCGCTGGCCGTCTACGAGCGCGCCGACGGCAAGTACGAACTCCGCGACCGCAGCCGGGCCATGTTCCCGGCGACCGGCGGCGAGATCCTGACCTACGACGCCGAGAAGCGCGACTACTACGACTTCCTCGGCGAACTCCCGCCGGAGACCAGGCTGTTCGCCGCCGACACCGCGCGGTTCGACGGCGCGGCGGCCGAGACCGGCGGCGTGGACGCGCACTGGTCGGCGGGCCAGGTGTACGAGTTCTACAAGCAGCGGCTCGGCCGCGAGGGCATCGACGGCAAGGGCGGCTCCAGCCTGTCCGTCGCGGGCGTCACCAACCGGGGCCGGCCGTACCTCAACGCCTTCTGGGACGGGCAGAAGATGGTCTACGGCTGGGCGACCGGCGAGCGGCTCCCGCTGTCGGCCGACCTCGACGTCGTCGGCCACGAGATGACCCACGGCATCACCGAGCACACCGCGGGCCTGGTCTACCTGGGCCAGTCCGGCGCGCTCAACGAAGCGGTGTCGGACTACCTCGGCAACGCCATCGACGTGACCGTGAGCGGCACGCCGATGACCGACCCGGACGCCGGCCTGCTCGGCGAGGACCTGTGCCGCACCACCGCGCCGAAGGACTGCGCGATCCGCGACCTCGACGACGGGCGCACCACCGTGCGCGACTACCTCGGCGTCACCAACAGCACCGACAACGGCGGCGTGCACCTCAACTCCACCATCTTCGGCGGCGCGCTGTGGGACATCCGCGAGCGCCTCGACCCGGCGCTGGCGGACAAGGTCGTCTACACCGCGCTCACCGAGTACATGACCCCGCTGGACACCTTCGTCGACGGCCGCACGGCCGTGCTCGGCGCGGCGGCGGCGCTCAAGCTCACCGCGCGCCAGCAGGCGACGATCGCCAAGGCGTTCGACGACCACGGCATCGTGCCCGGCTGGGAACGCAAGCTCGGCACCGACACGACCACGCTGGTCGGCGGGGTGACCTCCGGGTCGCCGTTCCCGTCCGCCGCGAACGGCCGGTACGTGGTGCTGCTGTCCGACGCGCGCGGCGAGCAGCTGCCCGAGGTGTTCACCGGGCGCACCGACCGCACCACCCCGCCCGTGCGGCTGTCCGCGAAGGACGGCACGGGCAACGCCCAGACCAACACCGACGGCACCACGGCGGTGTGGAGCAACCGGTCGCGGACCGGCAGCCGGATCCTGGCGCGGACGCTCGACGGCGGCCCGATCCGGACCGTCGCGGACGGCGGCACGAACGCCGACCTGTCCGTGCCGGTGGTCTCCGGCGACGTCGTGGCGTGGCAGAACTTCGACTTCGCCGGCGCGTTCGAGACCGACGTGTGGGTGCGCGTCGGCGACGGCCCGGCCCGCAACCTCACGCCCGAGCCCGGCGTGCAGGGCAACCGGCCGTTCCTGCGCGGGCACCTGCTGTCCTACACGCAGGTCCGGCGGGACGCCACCGGCTGGTACTACAACGCCGTGGTGGAGAACCTGCGCACCGGCACCCGGACGGTCATCCCGTCGCCGGCGGGCTCGGTGTTCGTCAAGGACGTCGTGCTGACCGCGAGCGGGGTGGCGTGGATCCAGGACGTCGGCATCGACGGCCGGTCCGGCGTCATGGCGGCCGACAGCACCGGCGGGCACGTGCGCGCGGTCGTCGCCGAGGACGGCGAGCACGCGCCGATGTACCCGGCGCTGGACGCGAGCGACCAGTGGCTGACGTTCAGCACCCGGGTCGGCGCGGCGGGCACCAACGCCGGCCTGCCCAAGCTCGTGCAGGTCCCGGTGTGGGGCGGCAGGCCCGAGCGGGTGTCGTGCAACCGGGGCGACCAGGCCGGTTTCGCGGCCGACCGGGGCCGGCGCGTGGTGTGGCTGGACGGCACGGCGGGCGGCACCGACCTGGTGACCCGCGAGGGCCCGGCCCGACGCGGCTGCTGATCCCGCCGGGCGGTCGGGGTCGCGGCCCCGACCGCCCGGCGGGCGGCGTCCGGCGCTCGGGCGGGGTCAGCGCTCGGGCGGGGGCGCGACCAGGATCGGCCACGTCTCCTCGCCGGCCAGGGCGTCTTCCAACGTCTCGTCCGGGCCGAGCGCGAACACCGCCGCGCCCGGCTCGGCGCGTGCGAACACCCCGGGGTCGACCCGGGTCTCCACCCGCAGCACGACCACCGCCTCCGGGTCGGTCGCCGACCGCACCGGGAACCCCGCCGGGTCGACGTCGACCTGCCGGAGCGCGGCCGGGTGGGCCACGATGTCGACGGTGAGCCGGTCGCCCGTGAGCGCGGACTCCGCCCAGCCGTCGGTCTGCGAGAAGTACAGGACGCCGTCGCCCTCGTAGCAGTAGTTCGACAGGTTGTTCACGGCCTGCTCGGCCGGCGTGCCCCCGGGGTCGATCAGCACGACCACGACGGGCAACTCCGGCTCGTCCGGGTCCACCCCTGGACGCACCTGGATCCGAGCCACTCCACGACCTCCCCCTGCGACGGACGGGGTCAGTACAGCATCACGCCCGGCCGAGCCGCGCGGCGGTCCACGCCACCGCCCGGCGCAGCGCGCTCTCCGCGCCCTCGGCGTCGATCGCGGGCCCGGTCAGCTCGATGTCGACCGTGCCCCGGTACCCGGCGGCCAGCACGTCGGCGAGCAGCCGGGCCATCGGCAGGTCGGCGTCACCGGGCACCCAGCGGTTCGGGAAGCTCAGCGTGCCCACCCGGAAATCGCTCACCTGGAGCAGCCGGATCCGGTCCACCTCGGCGCGCACGGTCTCCGCCAGCCCGCCCTCCTGCCAGCAGCAGTACAGGTCCACGCACAGCCCGACGTCGAGCACGCGGGCCAGCCGCGCGGTGTCCCGCACGGTGTGCGTGAAGCTCAGGTCGCAGCGCACCGGCAGCGTGTTCTCCAGCGCCAGCGCCACCCCGACCTCGCCGGCCCGCGCCACCACCGGGGCCAGCCGGGCGGCGAACCGGTCGGCGGCGGCCTCCCAGGTCAGGTCGCCGGACGGCCCGGTGGTCAGGTAGACCGTGGGCGCGCCGAGCCGTGCCGCCCGTTCCACCGCCGCGGCCAGGTCCGCCACCTGCGCCGACCATCCGTCCTCGTCGTGCGGGTCGGCGGTGAAGGCGTGCACCAGGTACTCCAGGTCGACGCCCGCGCGGGCGATCTCGACCGACGCCTCCCGCCACCCGAACGCGGCGAGCTTCGCCGCGCCGACGCCCACCAGGTCGGTCCCGACCCGCCGGTACATCGCCAGTTCGTCGGGCAGCGGCCAGGCCACCGCCGCCATCCCGCTGACGCAGATCGGGTTCACCCGGCCCGGGTCCGCCCCGCCGGAGCCCGCCCTCGCGGCCGTCACCCGACGACCTCGGACCGCACCCGACGGACGCCGATCGGCTGCTGCCGCGCGGCGAGGTGGCCGGCGAACGCGTCCGCCACCGCCTCGACCGTCCACTCCGGGCTCCGCACGGCCGGGTCGAGCACCGCCGGGTGCGTGCACAGCATCAGCTCGTCGCCCGACAGCCGCACCACCTGGCCGGTCACCTCCGCCGCGAGATCGGACAGCAGGTAGACCACCAGGGGTGCGTTGGTCCCCGGTGGGATGCCGGCGTTGCGGCTGCCCGCTTCGCCCCGGAACGCCTGGTACGTGTCGGCCATCCGGGTGTGCGCGTTGGGCGAGACCGCGTTGACCCGCACCCCGCGTTCAGCGACGTCCAGCGCCCACGAGTACGTAAGGGTCGCCACGGCCGCCTTGGTCGCGCCGTACACGGCGGTCGCGGTGTTGCCCATCTGCTCGCCGGAGGTCACGTTCAGCACGACACCGCTGCCACGCGCCACCATGTGCCGCAACGCGTGCGTGCCGCAGGCGATGGTGCCGAACACGTTCACGTCGAGCATCCGGCGGGCGGGCTCGGGCCGCTGGTCCTCGGGCCGGGCCAGGCCGAACACGCCCGCGTTGTTGACCAGCCCGTCGATCGCGCCGAACTCGGCCACGCACCGCTCGACCAGCTCCTCGGCGCCCTCCCACGACGTGATGTCGCCGGGGTGGGCGACCACCGAGCCGGTCGAGCGCAGCTCGGCGGTCACCCGGGCGACCTGGTCGGCGTCGACGTCGTTGACCACGACCGCGCCGCCGGCGGCGACGACCGCGCGGGCGTAGGCCTCACCGAGGCCCCGGCCCGCGCCGGTCACCACCACCGCCTTGCCGGCCAGGTGCGTCACTTGGCCGCGCCGTAACGCCCGTCCTTCAGCACCGCGGCCGGCACGATCGCCACCGCCGCCGGGTCCACCGCCGGGCCGTGCGACTGCGCGGTGAACGTGTAGCTGGACAGCGCCCACAGGCCGGTCTGCGCGGGCGTGAGCTTCTCCAGCCACGCGGCCTGGGCCTTCACGTCGGTGACCGACTTGGTCTCCTCGGCGGCCTTCGCGGCGAGCATGATCGCGTCGTAGGCGAAGTAGGTGTTGAGCGGCAGCTTGATCTCGCCCTCCTTCTTGAGCGCGGCGAGCATGGTGTCCAGCGCCTCGGCGTTGGACTGCTTCGCGCCCTCCACCGCGCCCGCCAGCACGTGCAGGTAGACGTTCTCCGCGGCGGGGGTGCCGACCAGTCCGTCCGGGGCGGTCCGGTTGAGCAGCGAGGTGACCGCGGCGGTGGAGTCGGCGACCAGCGGCACGTCCGTCCAGCCGATCTTGCGACGGCTCTCCAGCACGTACCCGACGGCCGCGCCCGCGCCCTGCATGAACAGCATGTCCGGCTTGCCGGCGCGCAGCCGTTCGAGCTGGGCGGTGACGTCGAGGTCCTCGGCGGTGTAGGTCTCCTCGCCGGTCAGGGTGAGGCCGGCGGCGGCCAGCGCGGTGCGCGTGGCGGCGACCGTCGCCTGGGCGAACGCGTCCTTGCCCGCGATGATCGCGACCTTCGTCGCGCCCTTGCCCTTGGCGTGCTCGGCGAAGCTCTTGGCCCACGACGCCGGGATCGGCGGGGTCTTGAAGACGTAGGGGAACTTCTTCGGGTCGTCGAGGGCGTCGGCGCTGGCCTGCTGCACCGAGAACACCTCGTGCTCGGTCAGGATCGGGGCCATCGGCAGCGCCTCGGCGCTGGTGTTGCCGGGCAGCACCAGGTTGGGCTTCGGGCCGGAGTTCAGCCGGGCCTGGAGCTTGGTGACGGCCGTGGTCGGGTCGCCGCCGTCGTCGATGACCTCCAGCTCGACCTTGTTGCCGAGCACGCCGCCCTTCTCGTTGAGCACGGCCACGGCGGCCTTGGCGGCGTGCGCCGCGGCCTGCGCGTTGATCGCGGCCGGGCCCGCCTGGTTCTGCCCGACGAGCTGGACGATCCGGTAGGTGCCGTCCGCCTTCGAGTCGCCTTCGCCGGGATCCGGGCTGCACGCGGTGGCCAGCACGGCGGCCACCGCCACAAGTCCGCCAAGTCGCTTCCGCACGGGGCGCGCCTCCTTGTCCTTGGCTTGCCACGCCGATGTAGCAAGCGCTTGGTCGGGACCGTAGGTGTGACCCGGGACCACGTCAAGGGACCGATGCACAGCCGTGACCCGAGTGGCGCAGACCTCGGTGATCCGAGTGGCGCAAATCCGCCGGAGTGCTCCCGGGCGGTTGCGGACCGTGGTATAACAAGCGCTTGATTGGTAGTCTTCCGGCCCGGACCGGGCCCAGGAAAGGGACGACATGGTAGCGACACCGGACCGTCGCGAGATCATCCTCCAGCACGCGGCCGACCTGTTCGCGACCAAGGGCATCGTGGCCACGACGGTCCGCGAGATCGCCGACGCGGTGGGCATCCTCTCCGGCAGCCTGTACCACCACTTCAAGTCCAAGGACGAGATGGTGCTGGCCATCCTGACCGGGTACGTGGACGACCTGAACGCCCGGTACGAGGAGGTCACGGCGGCGGGCGCGGACCCGCGCACCAAGCTCGCGGACCTGGTCAGGGGCTCGCTGTCGGTCATCGAGGCGCACCCGCACGCGACCGAGATCTACCAGAACAGCGGCGCGTACCTGGCCTCGCTGGAGGGCTACGACCACATCAAGCTGACCGCGAACGCCATCCAGAAGACGTGGATCGCGGTGCTGGAGGAAGGCGTGGCGAGCGGCGCGTTCCGCTCCGACGTCCCGATCCGCGTGCTGTACCGCCTGCTGCGCGACGCCCTGTGGCTGTCGGTGCGCTGGTTCAAGCCGACCGCGGACTACTCCATGAAGCGCTTCGCCGACGACTTCGTCTCGACCTTCATGGACGGCCTGCTCCCCCGCTGACCTCGACCCGGTGCGGGCGGGCGGCGGGAAACGTGCCGCCCGCCAGCGCTCGCGGCACCGCGCCGATCGTGGTGACCACGTGTCACCGAGCGCTGGAACGCCCTGCGAGATCGAGTGAGATTCCGCCCCGTCGAGGGATCTCCGGGCCAGGGGCTCGCGGCAGGTCCGCCCGCCCGAAACCCTGGAGCCATCCGGAACGAGAAGGGGTGTTCCCGCGATGGCGACACGACAACTGGCCGCGGTGCTGGGCGTGGGCGCGGTGCTGGCCGCGGTGCTGGCGACGGCCCCGGCGGCCTCCGCCGCCCAGGGCGTGCTCAAGGTGGGCGACCGCGAGTACGTCAACCCGAGCGGCTGCTACCCGAACACCTCGACCCCGCTGCGGGTCGAGAACCGCACGGACCGGATGGCGACCATCTTCCACGACTCGCACTGCGCCGGGGCCCGCATCGGGCTGATCGGGCCCGGCGGCTACCTGGTCAGCGAGTTCGGCGGGAGCGTCCAGGTGCCGTGAGCCGGGCGGCGGGCGGCGCCGTCAGACCCGGCCGAAGTACGCCGACGTCAGCTCCTCCGCGCCGGAGATCTCCGCCGCCGGCCGGTCCAGCACGGTGCGCCCGACCTCCAGCACGGTCACCCGGTCGGCCACCTCCAGCGCCGCCGCCACCGCCTGCTCCACCAGCAGCACGCCCAGGCCGCTCTCCTTGAGCTGCACCACCGCCGCCATCACCTCGGCCACCACGGACGGGGCCAGCCCGCCGGACGGCTCGTCCAGCATCAGCAGCGTCGGCCGGGCCATCAGCGCCTGCCCGATCGCCAGCATCTGCTGCTGCCCGCCCGACAGCTGCCCGGCCACCGCGTCGCGCCGGTCGGCCAGCACCGGGAACATCGCGTACACCGGTTCCAGCTCGGCCCGCAGCTTCCGCTTGCCCAGCCCGCGCGGGTACCCGCCGAGCAGCAGGTTCTCCTCGATGGTCCGGCGCCGGAAGACCCGCTTGCCCTCCTGCACGAACGCGATCCCGGCACCGACCCGCCGGTGGGCGGCCACGCCGGTGATGTCGCGGCCGTCGAACGCGACCGTCCCGGCGTCCACCCGGTTGAGCCCGGCGACCGCGCGCAGCGTCGTCGTCTTGCCCGCACCGTTGCGCCCGAGCAACGCCGTCACCTCGCCGGCCCGGACGGTCAGCGTCGCGTCCCACACCGCGCGGATGTCCCCGTACCCGGTGGCCAGCCCGCGAACCTCCAGCAACGTGCTCACCGCTTGGCCTCCTCCACGCCGAGGTACTCCGACAGCACCCTGGGGTGGTGCTCGATCTCGTCCGGCGTGCCGTGCGCGACCAGCTGCCCGCGCGCCAGCACCCACACCACGTCGGCCAGGTCGAGCACCAGCCGGAAGTTGTGCTCCACCAGCACGACCGTCGTGCCGGCCGCCCGGATGGCCCGGATCAGCCCGGCCAGGCGGTCCACCTCGTCCTCGTCCAGACCGGACGCGACCTCGTCGAGCAGCAGCACCTTCGGCCGGGCGACCAGCGCCCGCGCCACCTCCAGCAGCCGCCGGGTGCCCAGCGGCAGGGACGCCGCCTCGACGTCGGCCAGGTGCGCCAGGCCGACCAGGCGCAGCACGCCGGTGACCTCCTCGCGGTCGGCGGCGGCGGCCCGGCGGTAGTTCGGCAGGCGCAGGATCGAGGACGGCATCCCGACGTACCGGGTCGTGTAGGTGCCCGCCGCGACCGCCTCGCGGACGCTCACGTGCGCCGGGAACAGCGGCGTCTGGAACGTGCGGGCCACGCCGGCGCGCGCCACCCGGTGGGTCGGCAGCCCGGTCACGTCGTGCTCGCCGATCCGGATCACGCCCACGTCGGTCTTGTAGTAGCCGCACACCATGTTCAGCAGGGTGGTCTTGCCCGACCCGTTGGGGCCGATCAGCGCGGTGATCCGGCCGGGTTCGGCGCTCAGCGTCACGTCGTCGAGCGCCTGGTTGCCGCCGAACCGCTTGCCCAGGTGCTCCACGGAAAGCCGCGCGCCGGGCAGTTCCGGCAGCGCCACGTCCGAGGGCTCGTCGGCGACCGCCGGCGGGGTCTTGTCCAGCCGCGCGACCAGCGCGCGGATCCCCCGGTTGGCCAGACCCGCCAGGCCGTTGGCCACCAGGGTCCCCGCGATGATCAGGAACACGCCGTAGACGACCTGCGCGTACTGCTCGAAGTCGGTCGAGCGCAACGGCCCGTACTGCATCACCGCCGCGCCGATCAGCGGCCCGTAGATGCTCTTGGCACCGCCCAGGATGGACGCCGCGAGCACGGTCACCGCCATGGTGAAGCCGAACGAGTGCGGCGAGAGGTACTTGTCGGCGAAGGCGAACAGCACGCCCGCCACCCCGGCCGGGATCGCGCCCACGGCGTAGGCGGTGAGCTTGAGCCGGTACACCGAGATGCCCAGCGACGAGGCCAGCACCGGGCTCTCCCGCAGCACCTGGAACGCCACGCCGTGCCGGGAGGTGATCAGGTTGCGGATCACCGCGAACCACAGCACGGTCACCACCGCGACGACCACGTAGAAGTCGACGTTGCCCAGCTCCGCGCCGAACAGCCGGGGCTTGGGGATGCCGACCAGCCCGACCGCGCCGCCGGTGTAGTGCTCCAGCAGGTCCAGGAAGTGCGGCACCAGCAGCACCAGGAAGAACGAGGTCATGGCCAGCGACCAGCCGCCCAGCCGCAGCCCCGGCACACCCGAGACCAGGCCGACCACCAGCGCGGCCAGCGCGCCGATCGCGATCAGCGCGGCCAGGTCGTTGAACAGGTGGATGGCCAGGTAGCCGGACAGGTACGCGCCGGTCGCGTACATGGCGGTCTGGCCCAGGGCCAGCTCGCCCGCGTAGCCGAAGCTGAGGTTCAGGCCGCTGGCGACCAGGGCGAGCACGCAGGTCAGCAGGAGCAGGCGGCGGGTGCCGGAGTCGACGCCCAGCCAGGGCGCGGCGACCAGCAGCGCGCCGAACACCAGCGGCAGCAGCCACGACGGGAGCGCGCGGAACAGCCGGGGCATCGCGCTACACCACCCTTTCCCGGGTCGTGCCGAACAGGCCGGCGGGTTTGAGCATGAGGATCAGGATCAGCACGGCGAACACCGCGATGGTCGGGAACTCGCTGCCCAGCCACCGGCCGGACAGGGATTCGACCAGCCCCACGACGAACCCGCCGATCAGCGCGCCGGGCAGGCTGCCGAAGCCGCCGATGGCGACCGCGACGAACCCCTTGAGCGCGAGCGCCGCGCCGAGCGTGGCCACCGCGAACGTCTTCGGGCCCACCAGCGGCCCGGTCAGCCCGGCCAGCACGCCGGTGAACACGAACGCGGCCAGCGCCAGCTTCTTCACGTCGATCCCGCGCAGTTGCGCGGCCTCGCGGTCCTCGGCCATGGCCAGCAGCGCGAGGCCGGTGAGCGAGCGGCGGCTGTAGAGGGTGAGCGCGGCGGTGACCACCAGGACGCCCGCGATGAGCACCAGCTCGACCACGCCGACCCGGCCGCCGAGCAGGTCGAGGGTGGCGTCGGAGGTGGTGGCGGGCACCTTGAGCACCTGGTCGCCCCAGATCAGCCGGGTCACCCCGTCCAGCAGGGTGGCCATGCCCAGGGTGGTGACCAGGTGCGCGTGGCTGCCCTTCACCGGGCGGATCGCGACCAGCTCCTCCACCAGGGCGATCAGCCCGACGCCGACGGCGGCGATCAGGAAGATCAGCAGCACCGGGAGTTCGGCCACCACGAGGCCCCAGTACGTCACGAAGATCGCGAACATCATCAGCTGCGCGTGCGCGAAGTTGAAGGTCGTGTACGCGATGAAGACCAGGTTGTACCCGATCGCGACCAGTGCGTAGACCGCTCCGATCGACAGGCCCGACCAGATCGATGTCACGGACCTCCTCCTTCCGGCCACGTCGCCGACTTGGTGGTGGCACTGTAGCTTGCCAACCAAGCGCTTGGTAGTGTCCGGACGCGAACGATTTCCGCGATTTTCGGAGGTGCCCGCGATGGGTCAGGACGACGCGCTCGGCATCTCCCCCGCAGTCGGCGACCTGCTCGCCGAAGTGCTGCCCGACCTGCGCGGACCGGTCCGCTACACGCGCCTGGCGGGCGGCCGGTCGAACCTGACGTTCCTGGTCTCCGACGCCGACGCTAACCGATGGGTGCTGCGCCGCCCACCCCTCGGCGACCACCCGGCCGGTGCGCACGACGTGCTGCGCGAGGCCCGGCTGCTGCGCTCGCTGGCCGGCCGGGTGCCCGTGCCGCAGGTGCTCGCGGTGTGCGAGGACGCCGAGGTGACCGGCGCGCCGTTCGTCGTGCTGGAGTTCCTGGACGGCCTGGTCCTGCGCGACCCCGACACCGCCCGCGCCGTCCCGCCCGGGATTCGCGCGGCGGCCGGACCCGCGCTGGTCGACGCGCTGGCCGCGCTGCACGCCGTCGACCCCGCGGAGGTCGGCCTGGGCGGCCTGGCCGCCCGCCGCGACCACCTGGCCCGCCAACTGCGCCGCTGGCACGACAACTGGCGGCGCACCGCCACCCGCCCCCTGCCGGACCTGGAACGCGCGCACGCCAAGCTCGCCGCGCACGTCCCCGCCCAGCGCCGGACGGCGATCGTGCACGGCGACTACCGGCTGGACAACTGCCTGCTCGACCGGGACGGCCGGGTGCGGGGCATCCTCGACTGGGAACTCACCACCGTCGGCGACCCGCTCGCGGACCTGGGCCAACTGCTCGTGTACTGGACCGAACCCGGCGACCGGCACACCGCCCTGCACGCCCCGCCGACGTCGGTGGAGGGCTTCGGCAGCCGGGCGGAGCTGGCCGAGCGGTACTTCCGGGCGCTGGGCGCGGACCCGGAGCCGATCGACTACCACCTGGCCTTCAACTGGTGGAAGACCGCGTGCATCGTGGAGAACGTCTACACGCGGATGGCCGCCGGCGCGATGGGCACGACCGACCGGACCCCCGCCTCGTTCGCCGACCAGGCCGCCGGGCTCGCGGCGGAAGCCTGGCACCACGCCGCCCGTCTCGGCTGAGCACCGCGCCGGGACCGCCGTCGAGGGGCGGCCCGGGTCGGCCGACTCGTGGTGGAGGTGCGTGGCCACCGGGTCCGGGCCGACCCGTGTCGCGGGGTGCGGTTGAAGCAGTCCGCCCTGCCGCTGGTCCAAGGCGGCGGGTCCGGTGAAGCGGCGGCGGATCCGGAGCGCGACTCAGGCCGCCAAGCCGGGGCACCGGTGAGAGGGTCGGCCACGGCGGCGGCCGGCGGACCGGAGGCACCGGACCGCGTCGCACAGTCCGCCGGACCCTCACGCCGACGCCACGGCGGCACGGGAATCCCGAGCCGCTCGACCCCGCCGGAGACCCCCGTTCCACCCCCGGCCCGCCGCAGTCGACCTGACCAGTCAGTACACCTAGGACAGCCGCTCCAGCACCAACGCCATCCCCTGGCCGCCCGCCGTGCACAGCGTGACCAGGCCGAACTGCCCGTCACGGGCGCGCAGGCCGTTGATCAGGGTGGTGGTCATCCGCGCGCCGGTCTGCCCGAACGGGTGGCCCAGCGCGATCGCGCCGCCGTGCACGTTGACCCGGTCCACGTCCAGCTTCAGGTCGTCGACCGCGGGGAGCACCTGGGCCGCGAACGCCTCGTTCAACTCCACCAGGTCCAGGTCGGACACCGTCATCCCGGCGTTGGCCAGCGCGATCCGGGACGCCTGCACCGGCCCGAGGCCCATGATCTCCGGCGACAGCGCGGACACCCCGGTCGCCACGACCCGCGCCAGCGGCGTCACGCCCAGCTCCGCCGCGCGCCGGTCGGACAGCACGACCAGGGCCGCCGCGCCGTCGTTGAGGCCGCAGCAGTTGCCGGCGGTGACCGTGCCGTCCGGGCGGAACGCGGGCTTGAGGCCCGCCAGCGACTCCGCCGTCACGCCCGCGCGCGGGCCGTCGTCGGACGCGACCACGGTCCCGTCCGGCAGGGTGACCGGGGTGATGTCGCCGGCGAAGAACCCGTCCGCGATGGCTTGCTGCGCGCGTTGCTGGCTCAGCGCCGCGTACTCGTCCTGCGCCCGCCGGCTCACGCCGCGCGCCTGGGCGACGTTCTCCGCGGTCTGCCCCATCGCCAGGTACACGTCGGGCACGTCGCCGGTCGCGCGCGGGTCCGTCCACACCGGAACCCCCTGCCCGGTGCGGCTTTCGCTGCGCGCGGCGGCGGCGTCGAACAGGGGGTTGCGGGTGTCGGGCATCCCGTCGGACTTGCCCCGGCCGAACCGGGACACCGCCTCCGCGCCGGCCGAGATCAGCGCGTGCGCCTCACCGGCCCGGATCGCGTGCAGGGCCATCCGGGTGGTCTGCACGCTGGACGCGCAGTAGCGCTGCACGGTCGTGCCGGGCACGTCGTCCAGGCCGAGCGCCACGGCGACCACCCGGGCCAGGCCGTAGCCCTGCTCGCCGGCGGGCTGGGCGGTGCCGAGCATCAGGTCCTCGACGGTGTGCGGGTCCAGCGCGGGCACCTGGTCGAGGGCGGCGCGGACCATCGCGACGGCGAGGTCGTCGGCGCGCACCCCGGTCAGCGAGCCCTTGAAGGCCCGCCCGATCGGGGAGCGGGCGGCGGCGACGATCACGGCTTCGGGCATGGTGGCTCCAAGGTGGGGACGGGGAACGCGGCTCACCCTCGGGCGAGCCGGAACTTCTGGATCTTGCCGCTGGGCGTGCGGGGCAGTTCGGCGAGGAAGGTGACGCCGCGCGGCACCTTGAAGTTGGCCATGGTGCGGCGGCAGTGCGCGATCAGGTCGGCCTCGGTCGGGTGCGCGTCGGCGCGCGGCACCACGTAGGCGTGGCCCACCTCGCCCAGCCGGTCGTCCGGCACGCCGACCACGGCGACCTCGGCGACGTCCGGGTGGTCGCCGACCAGCCGTTCGACCTCGGCCGGGTAGACGTTGAACCCGCCGACCACGAACATGTCCTTGAGCCGGTCGGTGATCCGCAGGTAGCCCTCGTCGTCCAGCCGGCCGAGGTCGCCGGTGTGCAGCCACCCGTCGGCGTCGATCACGGCCGCCGTGGCGTCCGGGTCCTCGAAGTAGCCGAGCATCACGTTGTGGCCGCGCACCACGATCTCGCCCTGCTCACCGGCCGGCAGCGCACGGCCCTCGGCGTCCACGATGGACACCTCGGTGCCGGGGATGGCCCGCCCGCAGCTGGTGGACAGCCGTTCCAGGTCGGTGTCGGGCGGGCAGACCGTGGCCGTGCCGCAGGTCTCGGTGAGGCCGTAGGCGGTGATGACGTCCTTGAACCCCAGCACTTCACGCATGTCCTTGAGCAGCGGGACCGGCACCACGGTCGCACCCGTCACGGCGAGCCGGACGCTCGACAGGTCGTACCCGGCCCGCCCGGGGTGCGCCAGGATCGAGGTGTACACGGTGGGCGCGCCCGGGAACACGGTGATCCGCTCGCGCTCGACCAGCCGCAGCGCGGCCTCGACGTCGAACACCGCCAGCGGCACCATCGTGGCCCGGCGCAGCAGGCACGCCAGGATGCCCGCGCGGTAGCCGAAGCTGTGGAAGAACGGGTTGACCAGCAGGTACCGGTCGCCGGGCAGCAGGCCGCACATCGCACTCCACGCCTCGTCCACCAGCAGGTCGGACCGGTGGGTCACCATCGCGCCCTTGGGGTAGCCGGTGGTGCCCGAGGTGAACAGGATGTCGGCGACGTCGTCCGGGCCGATCGCGGCGATCCGGTCGTCCACGGCGGACGCCGGCACGTCGTCGGCGGCGGCCAGGAACCGTTGCAGCGACAGCACTCCAGGGCCGGGCGCGGCGGAGCCCGGCGCGGCGTCCAGCGTCACGACGGTCCGCAGGTGCTCCAGCGCCGGCACCGGCCGGTCGGCCGGCTCGGCGGGGCCGGTCCCGCGCAGCATCGCCAGGTAGTCGTGGCCGAGGAAACCGTTGTCCACCACGAGGAAGCTCGCCCGGACCTTGTCCAGCGCGTAGCGCGCCTCCGCGCCCTTGAACCGGGTGTTGACCGGCACGAGCACGCCGCCGGCGGCGAGGACGCCCAGCGCCGCGATCACCCAGTCGGCGGAGTTCGGCGCCCACACGGCAGCGCGCTCGCCGGGGCGCAGGCCGTGCGCGATCGCGGCCCGCGCGAACCGGGTGACCTCGGCGTCCAGGTCGGCGTAGGTCAGCCGGCGCGGACCGTCGACCACGGCCTCCACGTCCGGTTCGCGCGCGGCCGCGGCGCGCAGGCAGGCCGGGATGGTGGTGAACTCCTCCGACACACGAGCCTCCCAGGGGTTGGGTTCCGGGACGATCCTAGCGGACCAACCAAGCGCTTGCTAGACTGCGCTGGACCCGTTCGCCGCACCCCACGGAGCCCAGATGGCCGAGGTCTACATCGTCGAAGCGGTCCGCACGCCGGTCACCCGGCGCGGTGGCGCGCTGGCCGGGGTGCACCCGGCCGACCTGGGCGGGCACGTGCTCGCCGGGCTGATGGCGCGCTCCGGGGTCGACCCGGCCGCCGTGGACGACGTCGTGCTGGGCTGCGTCGACACCATCGGGCCGCAGGCCGGGTGCGTGGCGCGCACCGCGTGGCTGGCCGCCGGGCTGCCCGACCACGTGCCGGGCGTGACCGTGGACCGGCAGTGCGGTTCGTCCCAGCAGGCCGTGCACTTCGCCGCGCAGGCCGTGCTCAGCGGCACGGCGGACGTCGTGGTCGCGGGCGGCGTGCAGAACATGAGCGCCATCCCGATCTCCGCCGCGATGACCGCCGGGCAGCCCTACGGCTTCGCCGACCCCTTCAGCGGGTCGGTCGGCTGGGCGAAGCGCTACGGCACCACCCCGGTCTCCCAGTTCCGGTCCGCCGAGATGATCGCCCGCAAGTGGGGCGTGTCCCGCGCGGACATGGAGGCGTTCGCGCTGCGCAGCCACCAGCGGGCCGTCTCCGCCATCGCCGAGGGCCGGTTCGACCGCGAGGTGCTCCCGCTGGGCGACGCGACCGTCGACACCTGCCCGCGCCCCGACACGTCGCTGGAGAAGATGGCGGCGCTGCGACCGCTGGAGGAGGGCGGCAGCGTCACGGCCGCGACCGCCAGCCAGATCTGCGACGGCGCGGCGGCCCTGCTGCTGATGTCCGAGCGGGCCGTGCGCGAGCACGGCGTCACCCCGCGCGCCCGCGTCCACCACCTGTCCGTGCTCGGCGCGGACCCGGTCTGGATGCTCACCGCACCCATCCCGGCCACCGCCCGCGCGCTCGCCCGCACCGGCCTGACCATGGCCGACGTCGACCTGGTCGAGATCAACGAGGCGTTCGCGTCGGTCGCGATGGCGTGGCTGGTCGAGTCCGGCGCGGACCCGGAGCGGGTCAACGCCAACGGCGGCGGCATCGCGCTGGGCCACCCGCTGGGAGCGACCGGCGCGCGGCTGATGACCACCCTCCTGCACGAGCTGGAGCGCACCGGGGGCCGGTACGGCCTGCAAACCATGTGCGAGGGCGGCGGGCAGGCCAACGTCACGATCATCGAGAGGCTCGGATGAACCGCGCGGTCGTCGTCACGGGGGGCACGCGCGGCATCGGCGCGGTGATCGCCCGGAGGTTCCTGGAGGACGGCGCGGACGTCCTGGTGTGCGGGCGGTCCCCGGCGGCGGAGCTGCCCGCCGGCGGTGGGCGGACCGCCGCGTTCGTGCGGGCCGACATCCGCGACCCGGAGGAGGCCGCGGCCGTCGTGGACGCCGCGGTCGACCGGTTCGGCCGGCTGGACGTGCTGGTGAACAACGCCGGCGGCGCGCCGCCGGCGGACAGCGCCACCGTCTCGCCCCGGTTCGTCTCGGCGGTGATCGCGCTGAACCTGATCGCGCCGTTCTACCTGGCGCAGCGGGCGAACGCGGTGATGTCCGGGCAGGACGAGGGCGGGCTGATCATCAACATCGGCAGCGTCGCCGGGCGCGACCCGGCGCCGCAGGCGGCGGCGTACTCGGCGGCCAAGGCCGGGCTGACCGCGCTGACCCGGGCGCTGGGCATGGACTTCGCACCCAGGGTGCGGGTCAACCAGGTGACCGTGGGGCTGGTGCGCACCGAGCTGTCGCACCTGAGCTACGGCGACGAGGCCGGGCAGGAGCGGGTCGCGGCGGCCATCCCGATGGGGCGGATGGCGGTGCCCGACGACATCGCCGCCGCGTGCCTGCTGCTGGCCTCGCCGGGCGCGGCCTACGTGAACGGGGCCGAGCTGCTGGTGGACGGCGGCGGCGAGTTCCCGACCCGCCACCTGGCCGCCCGGGAGCGGCCGACCGGTGGCTGACCTGCACCACCTGGACTTCCGGCTGTCCTACGCGGACTGCGACCCGGCCGGGATCCTGTACTTCGCGGCGTGGTTCCCGTGGATGGAGCGGGTGCACACGGAGTGGCTGTTCCTGCACGGGCTGCGGCAGGACGCGTTGCAGGAGCGGTACGGGTTCCGCACCATCACCCGGGCCGCCGAGTGCGAGTACCTGGTGCCCGTCGGGCTGTTCGAGCGGATCCGGATCGGGCTCGGGGTGGCGGCGGTGGGCCGCACGTCGTTCCGGTGGAGCCTGCGGATGACCCGCCTGGACGACGGCGTGCCGGTCGCGCGCGGCTCGATGACCTTGGTGACGATCGACACGGCCGGCCGACCCACCCCCGTCCCTGACCCGCTCCGACCACTACTGGAGCGAGCAGTCGCAAGCAATGTGACCTGATCGGGCTATGAAATACACCCTTTCGGGGGTATATGTGCACGGTGCGCACTTTTTCGACAGTGAGATCAGGATCCCTGGTGGCGTCCACGCTGCTGCTCGCCGCCGGCGCGGGGCTCATCGCGCCGTCCGTCGCCGCGGCCGAGTCCGAGGCGGCCCGCGCGAGCCTGGTGCGACTCACCGTCGCGGACGTGCCCGCGCTGGGCCTGAGCGCGTTCAGCGGGCAGTACGGGTCCGCCGTCAGCACCGCCCACGGTGAGGACCCCGGCGACTTCGGCGACCCGGACGGCGTGCTCGACCGGATCGGCATCGCCACCAAGACCACCCGCACCGCCTCCTCCGACGGCAAGAACTACGCCCAGGCCCAGCTCACCGCGCTGACCGTGCCCCACCACGGCCGCAACCTGCTGGAGGTCGCGTCGTTCGACTCCTACGCCGAGTGCGTGCCGCCGCCGGTCGGCCCGTGGGCGCTGGCCTACAACCGGGCCGACAGCAGCGAGATCACCGTCCTGGACCACCGGGTCGGGATCGGCGTCACCGCGCTCGGGGTGACCGGCGCGGACCTCGGCGTGGACGGCCTGGGCTCCGGCACGCTGACCGTGACCGTGACCCCGCACGAGGACCCGGCCGCGCAGTCCCGGCAGGGCGCCGCGAGCGCGTGGCTGGACATCGCCATCGCCGGTTCGTTCGCGGGCTCGTACGAGGGCTCGATCGCGTCCGTGCGGCTGGGCGAGGTGACCGCGAACTGCGGCCCGGTCACGACCACGACCCCCACCTCGCCGACCACGGACCAGCCCACCACGGCCGTCCCGACCTCCGGCACGACGACCGCGCCGACCACGCCCTCCGGCACGACGGGGGTGACCGGCGGGACGACCGGGGCGACCACCACGTCCCCCGGCGCGCTGCTGCCCGGCGACGGTTCCGGCACCGACGACTCCTCGCTGGCCAAGACCGGTTTCGGCGGCCTGCTCTGGCAGTCGATCGCGGCGCTGGCCCTGCTCGCGGCGGGTCTGGGCGCGGTCGTGGTGGCTCGACGCCGACGGAGCGCGTGACGCCTCAGCCGAGGCTGATCCGCCGCCGCGTCAAGACCCACCGACCGGCCACGCGCGCGAACTCGTCCCGGTAGACACCCATGCCGGTGAGGGCGGGCGCGTGGTCGGTCGAGGTGTAGAAGCGCCAGTAGGACACGGCGGTCGCCCGGTCGCCGTCCGGTGCCACCGACGTGCCGGTCACGACGTGCCGGGTGGCGGTGCCGGGGCCCTGGGTGCCCGCGGCCCGGCGTTCGACGACACCGGCGGCGATCTCCGCGAGTCCCGTGCGGACCTGGGCCGCGACGCCGGCCGCCGGGTGCTCGGGCATGTCCCACACCGCGTCCGGCGCGAACAGCGCCAGGTACTCCGCCACCGTGCCGTGGTCGGCGGTGTGCGCCAGCCGGGCGACGAGATCGCCGATCAGCACCCGGTCGCCGATGCCGGCCGGTGCGGGGTCGGCGGTCACAGGCCGGCCAGCCGCGCGACCCGTTCCCGCAGCACGGGCCCGGAGCCGAACAGCAGCTGGTTCGCCTTGGCGCGCTTGAGGTACAGGTGCGCGTCGTGCTCGAAGGTGAACCCGATGCCGCCGTGCAACTGCACCGACTCCGCCGCCACGGCCATCAGCGCGTCCGCGCACACGGCCTTCGCCAGCGGCGCGACCAGCGCCCGTTCCTCGTCGCCCGACACCGCGTACCAGGCGGTCGCCAGGGCGCCCTGCACCACCACCGCGAGGTCCGCGCAGCGGTGCTTGAGCGCCTGGAACGACCCGAGCGGCCGACCGAACTGGTGCCGCACCTTCAGGTACTCGACGGTCAGGTCCAGGCAGGTCTGGGCGGCTGCCGCCGACTCCACCGCGAGCGCGGTCAACGTCAAGTCGCCCAACAGGTCCACGGCCTGCGGTCCGCCGACGCGGGTCCCCCCGTCGACCGAGACGGCGGCCAGCGCGCGGGTGTGGTCGAGCGCGGTCAGCCGACGCCGGGCGACGCCAGGCGCGGCGCCGTCCACCGCGTACAGGCCGTCGTCGGCGGCGAACAGCAGGACGTCGACGTCCACGCCGTGGATCGCGATGCCGTCGACGACGTGGGAAACCGAAGCGCCGTCGGCGATCCGGGTCAGCAGGGCGTCGGCTTCGGGGGTGGCGCACGAGTCCAGCGCGGCGGTCGCCACGAGCGTGGTCAGCAGCGGCGACGGGGTGAGGCGGCGGCCGAACTCGGCCAGCACCACGGCGGCGTCGGCGAACTCCGCCCCCATCCCGCCACAGCGTTGCGGCACCAGCAGCGCCGAGACGCCCAGTTCCGCGCACGCCCGTCGCCACAGCTCCAGGTCCAGCCCCGGCTCGGTGAACGCGACGTCGCGCGGCCGGTCGTGGCCGGCCAGGAAGTCGGCGACGGTGCGGCGCATCTCCCGCTGCTCGGTGGTGTCGTTCATCGCCTCTCCTACCGGGCTCGTCGGTGCTCTACCGGGGCAGGCCGAGCATCCGCTCGGCGATGATCGTGCGCTGCACCTCGTTGGTGCCGCCGTAGATGGTGTCCGCGCGGGTGTAGAGGAACAGCCGCTGCGCGTCGGTCAGGTCGTACGGCGGGCCTTCCGCGACCAGGCCCGCCGCGCCGGCCACGTCGACGGCGAGTTCGCCCAGGTCCCGGTGCCAGTTCGACCACTGGAGCTTGGACACCGAGCCCTCCAGGCCGGACACCCCGTCACCGGCCGAGGTGAGCGTGCGCAAAGCCGTGTAGCGCATGACTTTCAGGCCGATCCACGCCTCGGTGACCCGGGCCCGCAGCACCGGATCGGCCAGCGCCCCGTTGGCGCGGGCGGCGGCGATCACCGCGTCGAGTTCGCGCTCGAACCCGATCTGCTGGCCGAGCGTGGCCACGCCCCGTTCGAACGCCAGCGTCGCCAGCGCGACCCGCCACCCGTCGCCCTCCGCGCCGACCAGGTTCTCCACCCCGGTCACCGCGCCGTCGAAGAACACCTCGTTGAACTCGGAGGTCCCGGTGAGCTGGGCGATCGGCCGCACCACGACGCCCTGCTGGTCCATCGGCACCAGCAGGTAAGACAGGCCCCGGTGGCGCGTCGAGGCCGGGTCGGTGCGGGCGACCACGAAGCACCAGTCGGCCAGGTGCGCCAGCGACGTCCAGACCTTCTGCCCGGTGATCTCGTAGTGGTCGCCGCGGCGGACCGCCCGGGTCCGCACGCCCGCCAGGTCCGACCCCGCGCCGGGCTCGGAATAGCCTTGGCACCACAGGGTTTCGCCGCGCAGGATGCCGGGCAGGAACCGCCGCTTCTGCTCGGCCGTGCCGTGCGCCAGCAGGGTCGGCCCGACCAGCTGCTCGCTCATGTGCCCGAGCCGGCCGGGCGCGCCGGCCCGCGCGCACTCCTCGTGGAAGATCACCTGGCGGACCAGCGACAGCCCGCGCCCGCCGTCCTCGACCGGCCAGCCCAGGCCGATCCAGCCGCCTTCACCGAGCCGGCGCTCCCACGCCCGGCGGCGGTCCTCCGCCTCGTGCTCGTGGCCCGGCCCGCCCGCGCCGACCACGTCGGCGAACTCGCCGGTCAGCTGCTCGGCCAGCCACGCCCGCACCTCGTCGCGGAACTCCTCGTCCTGCGCGCTCAGCAGCATGTCACGCCCCGTAGACCGGCGTCGGCGGCTCGGCGTCGGCGACCAGCCCGGCGATCACCGGACCGAGTTCGGCGGCCTCCCAGCGGCGCTCGCGCGCGGCCGGCGGCCCGTGCCGCCACCCGTCGGCCAGCGACACCTCGCCGCCCGCGATCTCGAACACCCGCCCGGTCACGCCCTCGGCCTCGTCGCTGCCCAGCCACGCGACCAGCGGCGAGACGTTCGCCGGGTCCATCTGGTCGAAGCCCTCGGCGGGCCGGGCCATCCGGTCGGCGAACACCGCCTCGGTCATCGGGGTGCGGGCGGAGGGCGCGATCGCGTTGACGACCACCCCGTAGCGGGCCAGTTCGACCGCGGCGATCTGGGTCAGCACCGCGATCCCGGCCTTGGCCGCCGCGTAGTTGCCCTGCCCGACGCTGCCCATCAGGCCCGCGCCGGAGGACGTGTTCACCACCCGCGCCGCGAGCCGCTCGCCGGCCTTGGACCGGTCGCGCCAGTAGGCGGCGGCGTGCCGCAGGGGCGCGAAGTGGCCCTTGAGGTCGATCCGCAGCACCTGGTCCCACTCCTGCTCGGTCATCGTCACGAGCATCCGGTCCCGGTTGACGCCCGCGTTGTTGACCAGGGTGTCCAACCGGCCGTAAGCGCGCACGGCGGAGGCGACGAGGTCTTCGGCGTACGCCCAGTCGGCGACGTCGCCGAGGCTCACCAGCGCCTCGCCGCCCTCGGCCCGGACCCGCGCGGCGACCTGTTCGACCGCCGGGTCCACGTCGTTGAGCACCAGCCGCGCGCCTTGGCGGGCGAACTCCAGCGCGTGCGCCGCGCCCAACCCCTGACTCGCGCCGGTGACGACCACCGACCGCCCCGCGCACACCCCTGTCACCACTGGCCGCACCTCGCCCCTTCGTCCGTTCGGCTGAGGAAACCACACGTTGACCAGACAAGCAAGCGCTTGGTAGAGATGCCCGCCATGGGCATGTTCCGCGCGATGCGCCACCGGCCGTTCCGCCTGCTGTGGGGGTCGGTGCTGCTGGTGCAGCTCGGCTACTGGTTCACCACCATCGCCTTCCAGTGGCAGGTCGCGCACCTCACCGGCAACGACTCGCTGGCGCTGGGCGTGCTCTACTTCGCCACCTTCGCGCCCTACCTGCTGTTCTCGCTGCCCGCCGGGGTGCTGACCGACACCCGGGACCGCCGGGCGCTGCTGCTGGCCGCGCTGGTCTGCTCGATCGCGCTGGCGGCCGGGTGCGTGGTCCTGGCACTGCTCGACGCGATGCCGATCGCCGTGGTGCTGCCGCTGGCGTTCCTGGCCGGGTGCGTGATCACGGTGGTGTCGCCGGCGAACCAGGCGCTGACCGCGAACGCCGTGCCGGCCGCCGACCTGGGCAGCGCGGTGCCGTTGCAGTCCATGGGCCTCAACCTGGCCCGGATCGCCGGGCCGGCGTTGGCCGGACCGGTGCTGCTGGTGTCCGGCGCGACGGCGGCGTTCGGCGTCTACGCGGTGACGTGCGTGGCCGCGCTGTCGCTGGCCCTGCGCCTGCGGGTGCCGCACCTGCCCCGGCCGCACCTGCGGGAGAGCGCGCTGCGGCGGGTCGCGGCCGGGATCGCGCACGCCCGGTCCCGGCCGCCCGCGCCCGCCGCGCTGGTCGTGGTGGCGGTGACCTCGGTGTTCGGGTCGGCGTTCCAGTCGCAGCTACCGGTGCTGGGCGCCCGGGTCGCCGACGACGGCGAGGCGGCGTTCCTGGTCCTGGTGGTGGCCGGGGGCGTCGGGTCGCTGCTGGGCGTGGTCGCGGTGGCCCGACGCCGGGAGCCCGTGACCCTCGGGTCGGCCGCCGGGCAGTTGGCCGTGCTCGGGGTGGTGGTGGGCGCGCTGGGCGCGGTCCGGTGGTTCCCGCTGATGACCGCGCTGCTGGCGGTGGCGGGCGGGTTGACGTTCTCGATCATGACCTCGGTCAACACCATGCTCCAGCGCCTGGTGGACGACGCCCAGCGCGGTCGCGTGCTCAGCCTGTACTTCCTGTGCTGGGGCGGGCTGCTGCCCTTCGGCGGGCTGGGCATCGGCTCGCTGATCCCGACCGCCGGGCCGGTGCCGGCGTTCGGCCTGGCCGGGCTCGTGGCGGCGGTGACCGGCGGGGTGATCGCACTGCGCGCCCGGCCCACCGCGCCGGGCACCGCCGGTTGACGCGGCGGCGAGGGGTTTGACGGCGGGGCGGCGCGCTCCTAGCATCCAACCAAGCGCTTGTTTGACCACGGGAGGTGGCGTGACCGACTTCGCAGCGCGCGACGGCGTGGCCGTCGTGACCGGCGGCACGGGCGGGCTGGGCGCGGCGGTCTGCCGGCTGCTCGCCGAACGCGGGTCCGCCGTCGCCCTGACCTACCGGGCCAACGCGGACGCGGCCCGGTCACTGGTCGCCGACCTCACCGCGGCGGGCGCGCGGGCGCGGGCCGAGCAGGTCGACCTCGCCGACGCGGAGCGCACCGACGAGGTGCTGACGTCGTTCGGCGAGATCCACACCCTGGTCCACGCGGCGGGCCCGCACATCCCGATGGTGCACCTGTCCGCCGTGCCGCCCGCGCGGTACGCGGCCCAGCTCAACCAGGAGGCCGCCGCGTTCTTCAACGTGGTGAGCGCGGCGCTGCCGTCGTTGCGCCGCAACAGGGGCAACGTCGTCGCGGTCACCACGGCCGCCACCACCCGCTACCCCGTGCGGGACGGGCTCTCCAGCGGTACCAAGGGGGCCGTGGAAGCGCTGGTGCGGGCCTTCGCCGCCGAGGAGGGCCGCTACGGGCTGCGGTTCAACAGCGTCGGGCCGGGGATGCTGACCGACGGGATGGCCGAGCGGCTGATCGGGTCCGGCGACCTCGACGAGCGGGCGCTGGCCGTGGCGCGCGGCAACATCCCGCTGCGGCGCTTCGGTCGCGCCGCCGACATCGCCGAGGCGGTCGCGTTCCTGGCCTCGGACCGGGCCGGGTTCGTCACCGGCCAGAAGCTCGACGTGGACGGCGGCTATGGAGTCTGAGCTGCTCGCCGAGCGCGAGATCCACCGCGCGCTGCTGCGCTACTGCCGGGGCGTCGACCGGCGGGACCGTGAGGCGGTGCGCGCGGTCTTCCACCCCGACGCGGTGATCCGGATGGGCCGGTTCACCGGCGGTGTCGAGGAGTTCGTGGCGTTCCTGTGGGACGTGGTCACCCGCCGGGACATGACCGTGCACTACCTGACCAACACCCTGGTCGAGTTCGACGCGGGCGGCGCGGACGTCGAGTCCTACGGCATCGCGTTCCAGCGCGGCCCGAACCCGCCGCCGGACGGCAACCTCGTCACCGGCTTCCGCTACCTCGACCGGTTCACGCGGCACGACGGGCGGTGGCTGCTGCGCGAGCGCAGCACCGTGTCCGAGTGGGCCCGCGTGGACGACCTGTCCGGCCGTTGGCCCCGACCCTCCGGGAGTGCACGTTGAGCGTTTCACTGGGATTCCGCGCGGGCGACGTCGTCGTGGTCACCGGAGCGGCGAGCGGTATCGGCCGGGCGGTGGCCCGTTCGGCCGCGGCGCAAGGACTCGTCGTGGCGGCCTGGGACCTCGACGGCGACGGCGCGGCGGACACCGTCGACGGGATCGCGGCCGAAGGCGGCACGGCGCTGGCGGTGACCGCCGACGTGAGCGACGCGGCGCAGGTCGCCGACGGGTTCGCGCGCACCCGTGAGCTGGGCGAGATCCGGCACCTGGTCAACAACGCCGGGCCGTCGTCGGCCGTGGAGATGGAGTTCGAGGAGGCGCTGCGGGTCTCGGTGGGCAGCATGCGCCGGATGGTCGAGACGTGGCTGTCGCCCACCGCGCCGCCGGGCGCGACGCTGGTGAACATCGCCTCGGTGGCCGGCAACGTCATCGGCACCGCGTCGGACTGGTACTGCGCGAGCAAGTCCGCGATCGCCGGGTACACCAGGCACCTGGCCGCGTACCGCAGCCACGAGGTGCGGGCGAACGCCGTCGCGCCCGGCATGACCGACACGCCCCGGCTGGCCGGTTTCGCGGCCGGCGCGGTCGGGCGGCGCGCGTTGGAGCGGATTCCGCTGCACCGCATGGGAGAACCGGAGGAGATCGGCTGGGCGGTGCTGTTCCTGCTGTCCCCCTTGGCGTCCTACGTCAACGGCGCGTTCCTGCCGGTGGACGGCGGCTGGACGGTGACCCAGTGAGCGCCGCCGAGGTGCACGAGGTGGTGCTGCGGTACTGCCGCGGTGTCGACCGCCTCGACCTGGACCTGGTGCGCTCGTGCTACCACCCGGGCGGCGTCGACCACCACACCGGCTTCACCGGCGACGTGGACGCCTACCTCGCCTGGGTGGAGCCCGCGCTGCGCCGGTTCGCCGGGACCATGCACGTCGTGGCGAACCACCTGGCGGAGTTCGCCGGCGACGTGGCCGTGGCCGAGACCTACGGGTACGCCGCGCACTGGGGCGATCCGGCCGACGACCCCCGGCTCAACTTCACCAGCGGATTCCGCTACGTGGACCGGATGACGCGGGAGGGCGGCCGGTGGGCGATCCGGGAGCGCTGGGCGGTGCGCGAGTGGACCCGGTCCGACGCGGGCCGGCTGATCCCGAAGGAAGCTGCCGGGCCCTCCCCCGCCCGGGACCGCACCGACCCCTGGTACCTGGCCCGGGAGGCGGCGTTCGGCCCCCGATGACCTCGGTCAGGACGGGGTCGGCGGGTCGGCCTTGCCGGCGGCGGCCTCCTGGTAGAGGTCCGCGTAGGTGCGCGAGTCCTTGATCAGGCCGTCGCAGAACGCGGCGACGTCGTCGCCGACGAGTTCCAGCACGCCCTTGCCGGCCGCGACGCCCTCTTCGAAGAAGTCGACCACGTCGGCGAGCAGGGTGCCGTCGAGCAGGTCGACCGGCCCGACCTTGAAGATGTACTTCTGCATCTCCTGGTAGACGATCCGGTAGTCCGGCGGGAGCGTCTTGACCCGCGCCACGTGCGCCCGCCACTGCTTCTTGCCCTCGATGATGTCCTGGATTCCCACGTCAGCCTCCCAGCCGGCCCAGTTTCCGCGCGACGTTCCGGTTCAACTGCTCGCGCCACCGGTCGCGGTAGTTCCGCGCCCCTTCGCCGCCGGCCAGCGCCGCGCAGAAGCCCGCGACGTCGTCGCCCAGCACCTCGTGCACGCCCTGCCCGTCGGCCGCCGTCACTTCGAGCAGCCCCAGCGCGCCGTCGAGGATCGGCATCAGGTTGCGGCCGGTGAAGTCCCCGTAGTGGGACAGGTGGCCCTTGACCTGTTCCCACGCCGCCCAGTGGTCGGCCGGCAACGCGGCGGCCCGGACCTCGAACGCCTTCCACTCCCTGGTGAGATCGCTGCCGGTGATGGTCTCCCAGAAATTCATGTCCCACCCTCCTTGAGCCTGTCGATCCGTGCGGTGATGAACTCCCACTTCGCCCAGAACGTCGCGAGTTGCGCGCGCCCCGCGTCGTTGAGCGCGTAGAACTTGCGCGGCGGGCCGAGCCCGGACGGCCGCTTCGCCACCTCCACGAGCCCGTTCTTCTCCAGCCGCAGCAGGATCGTGTAGACGGTCCCCTCCACGACGTCGGTGAAGCCCAGTTCGTTGAGCCGGCGCGTGATGGCGTACCCGTAGGTCTCCTCGCCGCCGATGATCTCCAGCACGCAGCCCTCCAGCGTGCCCTTCAGCATCTCCGTCAGGTCGTCCATCGTGTGAGCCCTCTTCGATCTGCCAGTACTCGGTGCCACCGAGTACTACTACACCGTATCACCAAGTAGCGGTCCTGCCCAGCTCGTCCCGGTCAGGGATTCCCCGGGCCGGTCAGCAACGCCACGACTTCGCAGTCGCAGGTGCAGGACAGGATGTTCAGGGCGCGGTACAGGCGCGACCACGGGAGTTCCCTCGCCCGCGCCCACTGCCTGGTCGAGGTGAGCTTGTCGTCGCACCCGGCGGCCACGCCTCCGGCGACGTGCGCCACGAGGCCGTCCGGCGCGCCGATGATCGAGTCGAGCCGGACGCGGGCGCGGCGGCGCTGGTCGTCGTAGAACTCCTCGCGCAGCGCCCGGCACCGCTCCTCCCGGTCGGGCAGGTCGGCCGTCCGCAACGCCAGGCGCTGCTCGAACACCACGACCCGGAACCGCTCCAGCGACAGCACGACCGCCGGAAGACCCTTGGCGGGGAAGATGATGATCTCGTCGTCGTACTCGTCGTGGCGCTCCAACCGCTCGTCGAGCAGCTCGTCGAGGTCGAGCGCCCCCGGCTCCTCGCCGTCGAGCACCAGAGCGCCCACCTCCTCCTCCAGCTCCACGAACCGGGGGTGCGGCCACAGCGGGAGGAAGAGGTTGTCCGAGCCCTCCAACTCGATCACCATGCCGCCGCCCACCGCGCACACCGCACCGGTCCGCGCGATGGTCGAGAAGAAGTACTCGCGCCGCGAGATGCCGTCCCCGCTCCACACCTGACGCGCCTCTTCTTCCGGGATCAGGGGGAACGTCGTCATCGGCGGTACTCCTCACCAGTCGCTTTACGGCGGACGACAGCCTAAAGGTGCCGCGCGGGCGCGCCGCCGCGCGGCAACTCCCCGAATTGCGGATCCCGCCGTGGTCCCGCACCCTGGGCCGGTCGGCGGGAGGCGGCAACCGGGAACGGGAGCGCGGGGCATGTGGTCGATGCCGGACGAGGGGTTGCCGCACAAGCGGACGTGGATGGCGTTCGGCGTCGGCGACCGGATCTGGGAACCGTCGCAGGTGCCGGTGGTCCGCCGCGACCTCGCCACGATCGCCACCACCATCGCGCGGTTCGAACCGGTCTCCCTGCTGGTGCGCCCGGAAGAACTGGACCTGGCACGCGACCTGCTCGGCGACGCCGAGGTCGAACTGGTCCCGGCGGCGCTGGACGACCTGTGGATGCGCGACACCGGGCCGGTGTTCGTCAAGGGCGACAACGGCAAAGCCGCGATCGACTTCAACTTCAACGGCTGGGGCCGCAAGCAGGCGCACCGCGACGACGCCCGCGTGGCGGCGTTCACCGCCGCACGGGCCGGTGTCCGGACCGTGCGCACCGATCTCGTGCTCGAAGGCGGCGGTGTCGAGGTCGACGGCGACGGCACGGCCGTCGTCACCGAGAGCTGCGTGCTCAACCGCAACCGCAACCCCGGGCTGTCGAAGCAGGACGTCGAGTCCCGGCTGGCCGAGCTGCTCGGCGTGCGGAAGATCATCTGGCTGCCCGGTGTCGCCGGGCAGGACATCACCGACGGCCACACCGACTTCTACGCCCGCTTCGCCGGCCCCGGCGTCGTGGTCGCCGCACTCGACAACGACCCGGAGTCCTACGACTACGACGTCACGCGACGCCACCGGGAACTGCTGGCGGCCGCCACCGACGCGCGAGGGCGTCGACTGCGGGTCGAGGTGATCGAGGCCCCGTCCCAGGTGCGCCCCGCGCACGCCGACGACGAGGACTTCGCCGCCGGCTACGTCAACTTCTACGTGTGCAACGGCGCGGTCGTCTGCCCGGAGTTCGGCGACCCCGCAGCAGACTCGGCGGCCCGCGCCACGCTGCAACGCCTCTACCCGGGCCGGCAGGTCGTGCAGATCGACATCGACGGGATCGCCGCCGGCGGTGGCGGAATCCACTGCACAACGCAACAGGAACCTGCGGACTGGAGCCTGACCTGAAAGCCGGGCCTGGTCACCGGCCGTCTCGGACCCGGTCGCCGGACCCCGACCCCCGGCCATGACCTGTGGACATGGTGCGGTCGTTGACGTTGCCGCCGGTCAGGGCGACCGACAGTGGCCGGAGATGCCCGTCGCGGGCGAGGCGGATCCGGTGGTGGGTCCGCTGCGGGACCGGCCGACGGCATGATCACCTGGCCCGCCGTGCCCCGGCGCGGTCCAACCGCCTGTGTGGGACGCGGACGCGATCGTGCGGCGGGCGCGCACGATGCCGGTCTCGACCAGGACCTCACGGTCGAGTTCGTCGGTCGCCTCGGCGACCACCCGCACCCCCGGCCGCCGGCGAGGACGGGGCGCCGTCCCGGGACCACCGCGCAAACGCGCGGACCGTCGACCACCCGACGGCCGTCACCTACCGCCGGACAGCGGTCCAGCCGGGTCGTCCGCCTCCGTCCGCACACCCGGCGACGCGGCACGTTCCGCGTTGCGGCGCACGAGATCCGCGCGGTCCGGGCCGCTGCGGGCACGGGCGGCGGCGCGGTTGCCGGACGTCACCCAGACCGGGCCGTCCGCGAGGTGGGCCAGCGCTTCGGCGGCGACGTCCGCCGGGTCGTCGGCGTGGTCCAGGCGCAGGCCGGCGCGGCGCATGGCCGGGGTGTCGGTCAGGCCCAGCACCAACTCCACGACGTCCACGCCGTGCGGCCGGAGTTCGGCCCACAGACCCTCGGCGAAGATCCGGCCGAACGCCTTGGCCGCCGCGTACGCGCCGATCTCCCGGTGCCCGAGGTAGCCCGCCAGCGAGCCGACGAGCAGGATCCCGCCCCGGCCACGGGCCTTGAGGTCCGGGCCGAACAGGCGGCACAGCTCCAGCCGCGCCGTGACGTTGAGGTCGACCACCTTCCGGATCTCCGCCAACTCGCTGTGCACGAACTCGCCCCGGTGCGTGTTCGCCCCGGCGTTCACCACCAGCAGGCCGACGTCCAAGTCCCGCGTGGCGTCCCGCACCGCCTCGACGGCACCCGGGGCCAGCAGGTCCAGCGCCAACGCCCGGACCTGGACCCCTTGTCGCGCAACCGATTCGGCGACCTCGGCCAGCGGCCCGGGTTTGCGGGCGACGAGGAGCAGGTGGACGCCCGCCCGCGCCAACTCCTCCGCCAGCGCCGCGCCCACGCCCTCCGAACCTCCCGCGACCACCGCCCACGGGCCGTACCGCCCGGCGTCGATCACCGGTCCGCGCCCAGCACCAGCGCACTGGTCGGCACCGGCGAACCGCCCGTCACCAGCACGTGCTCGACCCGCGCGGGCTGGTTGACCGACGTCCCCCGGACCAGCCGCACGGCCTCGGCGATCCCGTTCACGCCGTGCACGTACGCCTCGCCCAGCTGCCCTCCGTTGGTGTTGCACGGCAACGACCCGTCCACCTCAAGGTGCCCGTCCCGCACGAAGTCCTTGGCCTCGCCCCGCCCGCAGAACCCGTACTCCTCCAGCTGGAGCAGCACCATCGGCGTGAACGCGTCGTAGAGCACCGCCGCGTCCATCTCCGCCGGGCCCAACCCGCTCTGCGCCCACAACTGCTCCGCGCACACCCGGGCCTCGGGCAGGTCGGCGATGTCCGGACGGGAGAAGCTGCTCATCGAGATCTGCTGCGGCCCGACGCCTTGCGCCGCCGCCCGGATCACCGCGGGCGGCTGCGCCAGGTCGCGGGCCCGCTCCAGGCTGGTGATCACCAGCGCCTGCGCGCCGTCGGTCTCCTGGCAGCAGTCCAACAGCCGCAACGGGTCCACGATCCACCGGGACGCCTGGTGGTCGGCCAGCGTGATCGGCCTGCGGTAGCCCCACGCGCGCGGGTTGACCGCCGCGTGCTTGCGCGCCAGCACGGAAACCCGACCGAAGTCCTCGCTGGTCACGCCGTAGTCGTGCATGTACCGCCGGGCGACGACGGCCTCCTGCTGCGCGGGCGTGAGCAGACCGTAGGGGTTGATCCAGTTCCGGTACTCCTGGTCGGTGGACGGCTGGTAGGCGAACGGCGGCGGTCCCGCGCCGAACCGCACGCCCGACCGTTCGTTGAACGCCCGGTACACCACCACGACCTCGGCCATGCCGGTCGCGATCGCCATCGCGGCCTGCTGCACGGGCGCGCACGCGCCACCGCCGCCGTGCGGGATGCGGCTGAAGAACCGCAGGCGCGGGATGCCCAGCGCCCGCGCCACGGCGATCTCCGGGTTGCCCTCCATGGTGAACAGCGACACGCCGTCCACGTCCTCGGGCCGCAGACCGGCGTCGCCCAACGCCGCCAGCACGCTCTCGCAGGCCAACCGCCACTCGCTGCGCCCCGAGTTCTTGGAGAACTCGGTCGCGCCGATCCCGGCGACGGCCGCCACCCCGGAGATCACGCCCGCTCCCGCAACGTCGGCAGCACGTCGCCGCCGTGGTGCGGCGCGAACACCACCTCCACCGGCAGCCCGATCCGCACCCGCGCCGGGTCGACCGCCGGCATGTCCGCCACCAACCGCACCCCTTCGTCCAGCTCCGCCAAGCCGATCACCAGCGGGTAGTCGAACGCGGGGTCCTCGGGGTGGTAGGAGATCGCGTAGCTGTGCAGGACGCCGGTCCCCCGGGACGCGACCGCGTCCCACTCGAACGACCGGCAGTGCGCGCACGTCGGCGCGGGCGGGTGCCGGAGTTCCCCGCACGGCGCGCAACGCTGGAACACCAGCCGCCCCTCCCGCGCGGCGGCGAACCAGAACTCGTTGTCCGGCGTCACGACCAGCCGGGGCACGGCGGTCACGTGGTCACGTCCGCGGGCGTGAGGAACCGGCCGTCGCGGTCCCTCGGGATCGGCACCGGGATCGCCTTCAGCAGCCGCTGCGTGTACTCCGCCCGCGGCGACTGGAACACCTCCTCGACCGTGCCCTGCTCGACCACCTCGCCGGAGGCCATCACCAGCACCCGGTCCGCGATCACCTCCACCAGCGCCAGGTCGTGGCACACGAACAGGTAGGCCAACCCCAACTCCTCCTGGAGGTCGCGCAGCAGGTTCAGCACCTGCGCGCGCACCGAGACGTCCAGCGCCGCAACGGGTTCGTCGCACACGATCAGGTCCGGCTCCAGCGTCAACGCCCGCGCGATCGCGACCCGCTGCAACTGCCCGCCGGACAGCTCGGCCGGGTACCGCGCCAGGTAGCGGCTCCCGATCCCCACGCGGTCCAGCAGCCGGGCGACCTCGCGGTCGCGGGTCGCGCGGTCGCGACCGGTGTGCACGAGGAGGGGTTCGGCGACCGCGTCGGCCACGGCCATCCTCGGGTCGAGGGAGCTGTACGGGTCCTGGAAGATCATCTGCATCCGGGGCCGCAACGCGCGCAGCCGCGACCGCCGCACCCGCCGGAGGTCGATCCCGTCGAAGGTGATGGTGCCGCTGTCCGCCTCGACCAACCGCAGCACCATCCGCCCCACGGTCGACTTGCCCGCGCCGGACTCCCCCACCACCGCGAGGCACTCGCCCGGGTCGAGGTGGAACGACACGTCCTTCACCGCGTGCGTCCACCGGGTGCGCCGGCCGAGCAGGTCCCGCCCGGAGGAGAACGACTTGGACAGCCCCGAAACGTCGAGCAGCGCCATCAGAGCACCACGCCTTCCAGGTTCAGCTCCGCCGCGCGCAGGCACCGCGCGCGGTCCCCGTCCAGCGGCGGGTGCACGACGTCGCAGCGGCCCGCCACGCGGTGCGCGCACCGGTCCTGGAAGCGGCACCCCGACGGCCACCCGCCGGGCGCGGGGATGCCGCCGGGGATCGCGACCAGCCGCCGGGAGTGGTTGCGGGCGTTGGGGATCGACGCGAGCAGGCCCGCCGTGTAGGGGTGGCGCGGCCGGTAGAACACCTCGCCGGCGGTGCCGCGCTCGGCGATCTCGCCCGCGTACATCACCACGACCTCGCGGCACAGCTCGGCCACCACCGCCAGGTCGTGGCTGACGAACAGCAGCGACACGCCGGTCTCGGCCTGGAGTTCCCGCAGCAGTTCCAGGATCCGCTCCTGCACGGTCACGTCCAGCGCGGTGGTCGGCTCGTCGGCGATCAGCAGCCGGGGGTTGCACGCCATCACCATCGCGATCATCACGCGCTGGCACATGCCGCCGCTGAACGCGTGCGGGTACTCATCGACCCGTTGCGCCGCACCGGGAATCCGCACCAGGTCGAGCATCTCCACCGCGCGCGCCCTGGCCTGTCCGCGGTTGAGCCCGAGGTGGCGGCGCACCGACTCGGCGATCTGGTCGCCCACCGTGTACGCGGGGTTGAGGCTGCGGGTCGGCTGCTGGAAGATCATGCCCATCCCCGGCCCGCGCAGCCCGCGCCACCGCTTCGGGTCGCCGCCGGTCAGTTCCTCGCCGTCGAACACGACCGACCCGGCGGCGATCCGCCCGCCGGAAGCGCCGGTCAACCCCATGACGGCCAGCGAGGTCACCGTCTTGCCCGACCCGGACTCGCCGACCAGCGCCGTCGCGCCGCCCTCCGCCAGGTCGAACGAGACCCCTTCGACGGCGCGCACCCAGCCGCGCCCGGTGTCGTCGGGGAACTCGACGGCCAGGTCCCGAACCTCCAGCAACGCGCCCACGTCAGTCTCCGTTCCCGCCGGACCGGCTGCGCACCAGGGCCCGGCGCACGCCGTCGCCGAGGTAGGTGAACGCGAGCACGGTGAGGAAGATCATCACGCCGGGCGGCCACACCAGGTGCGGCGCGAGCGCCATGTTCGACGACGCGGTCGACAGCATGGAACCCCAGCTGGCGTCCGGCGGGCGCACGCCCAGGCCGAGGAAGCTCAGGCTCGCCTCCGCCGCCACCGCCGCGCCCAGCGACACCGACATCACCAGCACCACGGGCGGCAGCACGTTCGGCAGCACGTGCCGCACGGCGGTCCGGGTCGTGGTCAGCCCCAACGTCACCGACGCCTCGATGTAGGTCTCGTGCCGCACGTCCATGGTCGCCGCCCGCGCGACCCGGAAGAACCGGGGTGCCATCACCAGCCCCACGGCCAGCATCGCGTTGGTGATGCCGGACCCGAGCACCGCGACGATCGTGATGGCCAGCACCAGCGACGGCGCGCTCATCAACGCGTCCATCACCCGGGTCAGCACCACCCCGAGCCACCCGCCGCGATAGCCCGCGAGCACCCCCAGCGGCAGCCCGATGACGATCGAGACCACCACGGCCTGCGCCGCCGCCCACAGTGACACGCGCGCGCCGAACAGCAGGCGGCTCAGCACGTCCCGGCCGTAGTCGTCGGTGCCCAGCAGGTGCTCGCCGCTGGGTGGGCGCAGGCGCACCAACAGGTTCTGGGTGTTGGGTTCGTAGGGCGCGATGAGCGGCGCGAGCACCGCCACCACGATCAACAGCACGATGAACACCGCCGCGAACACCGTGGACCTGCGCCGCAGCACTCCACGCGCGATGCCCGTGCGGGCGGTCGTTGCGCTCATGTCCGCACCTTCGGGTTGAAGTAGCCGTAGGAGACGTCCACCAGGAGGTTGACCAGCACCACCACGACGGTGGAGAACAGCACGAAACCCAGCAGCACCGGGATGTCCCGGCTCTGCACGCTGTCCACGGCCAGCCGGCCCAGCCCCGGCATGTTGAAGATCAGCTCGATGGTGACCGTGCCCGCGAGCACCTCCGAGACCCGGAAGCCGAACACGGTCACCACCGGGATGGCGGCGTTCTTCAAGCCGTGCTTGAGGACCACGCTGCCCCGGCTGAGCCCCTTCGCCTCGGCGTTGAGGACGTAGTCCGACTTGAGCACCTGCCCCAGCGCGGAGCGCAGTTGCAGGGTCACCTCGGCGGCCGGCAGCAGCCCGAGCGCGAGGCCGGGCAGCACCAGGTGCGACAGCCACGTGCCGACCCCGGCCGACAGCGGCTGGTAGCCGAACGCCGGGAACACCTGGTAGGTCACCGCGAACAGCGACGCCAGCACCAGCGCGAACCAGAACGCCGGGATGGCGATGGCGATCGACGCGAGCCAGTTCACCGTCCGGTCAAGCGCCCCGCCGGGCCGCATCGCGGACAGCACGGCCAGCGCCACGCCGATCAGCACCGCCATCACCATGGCCACCAGCACCAACGACAGCGTGGTCGCCATCCGCCGCAGCAGCAGGTCCGACACGAACTGCCCGGACATGAACGAACTGCCCAGGTCGCCCCGCACGGCACCGCCGACCCAGCGCAGGTAGCGCTCCAGCACGGAGTGGTCCAGGCCGAGCTGGGTGCGGATCGCGGCGATCCGCTCCGGTGTCGGCTCGTCACCCGCGAGCACCACCGCCTGGTCTCCCGGCGCGAGGTCGATCAGCAGGAAGACCAGCAGCGGCACCACGAACAGCAGGGGGATGGCGGCGAGAAGTCGCCTGCCCGCATAGCGCAGCACGGTGCGTCCCTCGTCTCGTCGGATCGGTGTCGGATCGGGTCGGATCGGTGTCGTCGGCTCGGGCCGTCGCTCAGCCCTTGCGCATGGCCACGGTGCGCAGGTCCCAGATGCCGATGTCGGCCCACGGGACGTCCGCCACGTACATCACCTTGTTGTTGGAGATCGCGGCGTTGGTCAGCCGGCAGACCGGGATGTACCAGGCTTCCTTGAGCGTGGTGGTCCAGATCTGCTCGTACAGCGGCGCGCGCTGCTCCTGGGTCAGCGTCGGGTCGGCGGCCTTGGCGGCCGTCTCCTTGATCAGGTCCGGGTTCGCGGCCAGCTTGTAGGTGCCCAGCAGGAACGTGTTCACGGTGTCCGCCGGGTCGACCTTGGGGCTCATCGAGGTGGCCACCAGCAGCTCGAAGTCGCCGGCGATGAACCGGGCTTCGCTCTCCGAGTTCGGCACCGGGTTGAGCTGCGCGTCGATGCCCGCCGCCGCCAGCGCGCCCTGCACGACGTTCGCGGGCTGCTCGGCGTTGGTGCCGGCGGCGAACGTGACGCTCACCTTCGCGCCGCCGGCGGCGGTCACCAGCGACTTGGCCTTGGCCGCGTCGAAACCGTAGGGGTACTGGTAGTTCTTGATCGCCGACCACTCGTTGTCCGGGTGGATCTGGCGGTGCGGCGCGCACATGCCGGAGAACAGCGCGTTGACCGCCTCCGGGTCGATGGCGTGCGCGATGGCCTGGCGCACCTCGGGCTTGGCCAGGTCGCCCCGCCCGGCCCGCAGGTACAGGCCGACCACGTTGCGGTAGGTCACCGGCTGGAAGTTGAGCTGTCCGGTGGACGCGAGCTGCTTGGCCTGCGCGAGGTCGTTGGCGGAGCTGACGTAGGACAGGTCGGTCTGTCCTGTTTGGACGCCCTTGAGCCGGGTCGCGGCCTCCGGCACGCGTTCGAGCCGCATGCCGGCCACCCGGCCGGCCTTCGGGTCCCAGTAGCCCTCGGCGCGCTTGACGACCAGCTTCTCCTGCGGCACGAACTCGCTGACCACGTACGGGCCGGAGCCGGCGGTGCCGGGCTTGGCGGACAGGTCCGCCGCCGGGTCGGCGATCGCCTTGGGGCTGAGCATCATGCCGACGTTGGTGGCGAACGAGCTGGGCAGCGCGACACCGGTGCCCTTGGTCAGCTTCAGCCGCACGGTGGCCGGGTCGACCACCTGCACCTCGGTGATGTCGTTGAGCGCGGACTTCACCGTGCTGCCCTGCAGGGTCTTGCCCCGGTTGATGTTCGCCTTGACCGCTTCGCCGTCGAACGCCGTGCCGTCGTGGAACTTCACGTCGGTGCGGAGCTTCAGCTCCAGGTACGAGCCGTCCTCGGCGTACTCCCACGAGGTGGCCAGGCCGGGGACGATCTTGTTGTCCTTGTCCAGCATGGTCAACCGGTCGTAGAGCAGCGCGAGGTAGCCCTGGAGGCCGTAGGAGGGCTGCAACGCCGGGTCCAGCAGCGGCAGCGGCGCGGCCGAGCTGAACCGCAGCTCCGCGTTCGGGTCGATGTCGGACTCGGCGTCCGAGGGCGCGGCGGACGTGGCGCCACCGCCGCCCGAGCAGCCGGCCAGGGCGAACACCGCCGCGGCGGCCAGGGCGAGACGGCGGTGTCCCGCTTTCCGAACGTTCATGGCACTTCTCTCATTCATCGGGGGTCGGTGGTCAGCAGGAGGGCGCTGGTCGGTACGCCGACACCGGCGGTGACCAGGACGTTCGACACGTCGGCGGGCTGCGTGGTGGAGGTGCCCCGGACCAGCCGGACCCCCTCCGCGATCCCGTTGACGCCGTGCAGGTAGCCCTCCCCGAGCTGCCCGCCGTGGGTGTTGGTCGGCAACCGGCCGCCGACCTCCAGGTGGCCGTCGGCGATGAAGTCCTTGGCCTCGCCGCGCCCGCAGAACCCGTACTCCTCCAGTTGGTGCAGCACGTACGGGGTGAAGTGGTCGTAGAGCACGGCGGCGTCCACATCGGACGGTCCGAGGCCGGACTGCGCCCACAGCTGCCGCGCGCACAGCTCCACCTCCGGCACCCGGGTCAGGTCCGGCCGGTAGTAGCTGGTCATCGAGTACTGGTCGGGTCCGCTGCCCTGCGCGGCGGCGGCGATCACCGCCGGCGGGTGCGGCAGGTCGCGCGCCCGCTCGGTGCTCACCACGACCAGCGCCTGCCCGCCGTCGGTCTCCTGGCAGCAGTCCAGCAGGTGCAGCGGTTCGGCGATCCAGCGCGACCGCTGGTGCTCGGCCAGCGTGATCGGGCGGCCGTGGAACCAGGCGCGCGGGTTGACCGCCGCGTGCTTGCGCGCCACCACCGCGACCCGGCCGAAGTCCTCGCTCGTCGCGCCGTAGACGTGCATGTAGCGGCGGGCGAACATCGCGGTGTGCTGGGCCGGGGTGAGCAGGCCGTACGGGTTGACCCAGCTGCGGTACTCGTTCTCGGTGGTGCCGGCGGTCTTGCCGGGCGGCGGGCCCAGGCCGAAGCGGACGCCGGAACGCTCGTTGAACGCCCGGTACACCACGACGACGTCGGCGATCCCGGTGGCCACCGCCATGGCGGCCTGCTGCACGGGCGTGCACGCGCCGCCACCGCCGTGCGGGACGCGGCTGAAGAACGTCAGCTCGGGGATGCCCAGCGCGCGGGCCACCATGTTCTCCGAGTTGGTCTCCATGGTGAACGTGGACATGCCGTCGACCTCGGCGGGCGCGATGCCCGCGTCGTCCAGCGCGGCCCGCACCGCCTCCACCGCCAGCCGGAGTTCGCTGCGCCCGGAGTCCTTGGAGAACTCGGTCGCGCCGATGCCCGCGACGGCGGCCTTGCCGGACAGGAAATCCGATGTCACGCCGGCACCTCCAGGGTGACCTCGGAGAGGGCGTGCGCGCCCTTGCTGTTGGTGCCGCGCACCGAGACCCGGACCGTGCCGCCGTCCACCGCGAGCACCTCGCCGGTGAAGGTCAACGTGTCGCCGGGGAAGTTCGGCACGCCCAACCGGGTCTTGAGCCTGGTCAGCCGGGCGCCGGGGCCGGCCCAGTCGGTGACGTACCGGCCGACGAGTCCGTTGGTGTTGTTGATGCTCATGTACGTGTCGGGGGTGCCGCGCTCGACCGCGCGCGCCGGGTCGTGGTGCACGTCCTCGAAATCGCGGGTGGCCAGCGCGCCCGCGACGATCAGCGTGCGGGTGATCGGGACGGCCAGTTCGGGCAGCTTGTCACCGGTCTTCACACCAGACCCCCGATCCGGTGCAGGTGGTAGGAGGCGGAGCCGAAGGTGTTGGCGAGCTGGGTGGTCCACAGCATGTGCCGGTGGATCGGGTACGTGACGTCCGCACCGAGCCCGCCGTGCAGGTGCTGCACGGTCCGCGCCACCCGGTCGCCCGCGTCCGCCGACCACCAGCGCGCCACGTGCACGGCCGCCGCCGAGTCGCGGTCGGTGGCCAGCCGCCACACCGCGTTCCACAGCGTCACCTCCATCGCCTCGGTGTCGATGTGGCAGTTCGCGGCCTGGTGCGCGACGGCCTGGAAGGTGGCCAGCGGCACGCCGAACTGGTGGCGCTGCGAGACGTACTCCGCCGCCTGCCGCACGGCCGACTGGCTGACGCCCAGTTGGAGCGCGGCGAGGCCGGTCCAGGCGTGCCGGGTCAGCCAGCCCGGCCGGTCCTCCGCCGGGCCGTCGCCGAGCCGTTCGGCGGGCGTGTCGGCGAGCACGAGGTCCACGGCCACGCCCCGGTCGGTGCGTTCGGCGCGGTGCCGTTCGACGCCTTCGGTGGCGACCAGGAAAAGGTGGGTGTGGCCGGTTTCGGTGCGCGCGGGCACGATGACGGCGTCGGCGAGGTGTCCGGCGGGAACGGCCCGGGTGACCCCGCCGAGCGTCCAACCGTCGTCGGACCCCTTGGCCTCGCAGGAGACTTGCCACGGCTGTTCGAGCGCCGCCGTCAGCACGGCGGTGCCTTCCGCGATCCGGGGCAGCCAGTGCGCGCGCTGCTCGTCGGTGCCGTAGCGGACGATCGGCAGCGCGCCGAGCACGGCGGTCTCCCACAGCGGCACCAGGCCGAGCGTGCGGCCCTGTTCGACCAGGGCGGGCACCAGGGCGTCGAAGCCCAGGCCCGCACCGCCGTGGTCGGCCGGCACGACGAGACCGAGCACGCCGCTGTCGGCGAGGTCGCGCCACAGCCGCCGGTCGAACCGGTCGGGTCCGGCCTCCAGCTCCGCGAGGCGGGTCGGGTCGGCGCGGCGCTCGAACACCCCGCGCGCCAGGCCCGCGACCGTTTCCTGGTCCTCGGAGGGTCGGAAGTCCATCAGGCGTCCTCCTCGACGGGCCGGAACCGGGGCAGCACCAGGTCCGGGGCGTGCTCGACCCACTCGACCTCGACCCGCGCGCCGATCCGCGCGGTGTCCCCGGCGAAGTCGGCGACCAGCCGGGTGCCCTCGTCGAGGTCGACCAGCACGGCGGTGAGCGGGTAGTCGAAGCCGGGGGCCTTCGGGTGGTGGCTGGTGACGAAGCTGTGCACGGTGCCGCGCCCGGCGGACGGGACTTCGTGCCATTCCAGGGAGTTGCACCGCGCGCACATCGGCGTGGGCGGGTGGCGCAGCACGCCGCAGTCCGAGCAGCACTGGATGACCAGCCGCCGCTCCCGGGCCGCCGCGAACCAGAACTCGTTGTCCCGCAGGATGAACGGCCTCGGACGCGCCCCGAGGTCCGGCGCGGCGGGCTTGGGCGCGAAGCGGAGGATGCGGAACCGCTGCCGGGCCACGACTTCGCCGTCCTGGTCGGTGTAGGTGCGCAGGGTGGTGATGAAGTGGCCGTCGCCCAGCGCGGTCCGCTTGCGCGGCGAGACGTCCTCGATGACGGTGGTCATCGCGAGCTGGTCGCCGGGCACGAGTTCGCGCAGGTACTCGTGCTCGTCGTCGGTGGCGACCACGCCGGTGAACCCGGCGTCGCCGAGCAGGCCCAGCAGGCGGGTCATCGGCGAGTCCGGCGCGCCGTCGCGCAGCGCGGCGGTGTGCGCGCGGTAGCCGGCCATCAGCCAGGTGGACAGCATCGGCGGCGGTGCGACGATCCCGGCCCGGCCGGTGGCCTTGGCCGCCTCGTCGTCCAGGTAGACCGGGTTGGTGTCGCCCACGGCCTCCACGAAGTGCCGGATCATCGGCCGGTTCACCGGCTCCTGCGCGTGCCGGACCGGTGTCGCCTCCTGGCCGACGAACGCCCGCAACAGGTCCACGGTCACCGCCCCCTGCGCGGCAGGCCGAGCCCGGCGACCGCGATCATGTCCCGCAGCACCTCGTTGGTGCCGCCGCCGAACGTGTTGATGTACGACCCCCGGGTCAGCGCCTCCAGCCGGCCGCCCAGCGCAGCGTCGGGCGAGCCGGGACGCCGGGTCGCGGGCCACCCGACCGCGCCGACCAGCGTCCGGCACACCTCGTCGTGGGTCTCGGTGCCGAACACCTTGGCCACCGAAGCCGCTGCGGGAGAGGGGTTCTCGCCTTCGCCGACCACCGCGAGCTTCCAGTTCAGCAGCCGCATCGCGGCCACCCGCGCGTAGCTGCGGGCCAGGTCCGCGCGCACCCACGGCAGCTCGGCCGTCCCGGTTTCGGCGCACCACGCGGCCACGTCGTCCCACAGCTGCTCGGTGCGCCCGCCCATGGCGGCCAGCCCGGCGCGCTCGTGGCCGAGCTGGGAGGTGATGAGCCGCCAGCCGCCGTTCACCTCGCCGACGACGCTGCCCTTCGGCACGCGGACGTTCTCGTAGTAGGAGGCGTTGGTGTGGGTGATGCCGGACGTGGCGATGGGCGTGCAGCTGAAGCCCGGCGCGGACGTCGGCACGATCAGGATGGTGATGCCCTTGTGCTTCGGGGCGTCCGGGTCGGTGCGGCAGGCCAGCCACACGTAGTCGGACTGGCTCACCCCGCTGGTGAACACCTTGCTGCCGTTGACGACCCACTCGTCGCCGACGAGTTCGGCGCGCGTCGACAGCGACGCCAGGTCCGTGCCCGCCTCGGGTTCGCTGTAGCCGATGGCGAACACCACGTCCCCGGTCAGCATCCCGGGCAGGTACGCGGCTTTCTGCTCCTCGGTGCCGTGGCGCTGGAGCATCGGGCCGATGTTGTTGATGGTGACGAAGGGGAACGGGGCCTGCGCGCGTTGCACCTCGTCGAACAGGATGTACTGGTCGACCGCGCCGCGGCCCTGGCCGCCGTGCTCGACCGGCCAGCCCAGGCCGAGCCAGCCGTCGCGGCCCATCCGCCGCACGACCTCGCGGTAGGCGGGCCGGTCCTCGTTGGTGCCGCCGATCGCCTCCCGCACCTCGGGGGTGAGCAGCGCGGCGAAGTACGCGCGCAGCTCCCGGCTCAGCTCCCGCTGGTCGGGCGTGTACTCCAGGAACATCCGGGTCCTCTCCGTCGTCACGCAGGTCTGTCGTCGCGCAGGGCCGGGGTTCACGCGGGCAGCAGCGCGGTCCGGCCGTGCCGCTCGAACTCGCGTTCCAGCCCGGTGCGGGCGGGCGCGTCCAGCGGGCGGTAGGCGTGGTCGTCGCGGAGGAACACCGGGTCGTCGGTGCGCCACGCGGCGCGGCGCAGCACCGTCTTGGCGACCTTGCTGCTGCCGGTGGTCGGCACCTCGGCGGAGATCCGCACGAACCGGGGCCGCCACTTGGTGCCCAGGTCGGGCTGCGCGTCCAGGAACCGGTCGAACTCGGCCGGGTCGAACGCCGCGCCGGGCCGCAGTTGCAGGGTGCACATCACCTGGTCGCCGGTGCGCGGGTCGGGCACCGGGTAGACCAGGGCGACCGCGACCCGGTCCCAGCGCTCCAGGATCCGCTCGACCGGCGCGGCGGAGAAGTTCTCGCTGTCCACCCGCAGCCAGTCCGAGGAGCGGCCGGCGAAGTAGAAGAACCCGTCGGCGTCGCGGTAGGCGAGGTCGCCGGTCCAGAAGTCGTCGCCGCGCACGCGCTCGGCCTGCGCACCAGGGTTGCGGTAGTAGCCCTCGAACTGGGCGGCCCGGCCGACGGCGACGATCTGGCCGATGGCGGCGTCGGCGTTGAGCAGCCTGCCGCCGGCGTCGAGCACGGCGGGCGGGCACTCCGCGCCGGTCTCCTCGTCCATCACCCGCACATCCGCGCCCGCCACCGGCAGGCCGAGCGAGTCGGGCGGGCTGTCCGGCGTGCGGTTGATCCGCAGCACGCCCTCGCTGAGCCCGTAGCCCTCCGACACCCGGCAGCCGAAGCGGGCGGTGAAGCGCGCGATGTCGGCGGCGGACGCCTCGGTGCCGATGGCCAGGCTCAGGCTGCTGGTCGCGTCGCGCGGGTCATCGGGCTGCGCGAGCACGTAGGACAGCGCGCGGCCGACGTAGTTGACGAACGTGGCGCGGTAGCGGTGGACGTCGCGGACGAAGCCGGACGCGGAGAACTTGCGGGACAGGCAGATCGTCGCGCCGACCCGGATCGCCGGGGCGAAGTTCATCATCGCCGAGTTGCCGTGGAACAGCGGCATGCACAGGTACGACACCGAGTCCCGGGTCAGCTCGGTGCGCGCGGTGAGCGCCTCGGCGAGGCCCGCCAGGCGGCCCTGCGAGCAGATCACCGCCTTGGGCGCGCCGGTGGAGCCGGAGCTGAACAGCAGCAGCAGGATCGCGTCGGCGGGCGGGATCTCGTCCGGCAGGGGCGAACCCCGGTGCGGGGCGAGCAGGTCGTGGTAGTCGGGGTGGTCGATGTTCCACACCCGGGACACGCCGTGGTCGATGCCGTCGAGCAGGCCGTGCAGGCGGTCCTCGGTGACGATCACGTCGCACCGGGTGTGCCGGATGTCGTGCGCGAGTTCGGCACCGCGCCGGGTCGGGTTGATGCCGACCACGACCGCGCCCGCCAGGGCGGCCCCGGCAAGCCAGAACACGTAGTCCGGCACGTTCTCCAGCAGGACGCCGACGTGCGGGCGGCGGCCCGTGCCGGAGGTGTCCAGGGCGGCGAGCACGGCGGCCCGGTCGGCGGCTTCCCGCACCACCTGGTCCCAGGTCCACGAGTCGTCGCCGAAGCGCAGACCGATCTGCCCGTCCGCCGTCCGCGACCGCACTACCTCGGCGAATGTGGTCAACGTCGAAACCTCCCTGTGCTCGTCCGGGTGCTTCACGGGGCACCCAATCAAGCAAGCGCTTGGCCGACCATAGCCGTGGGCCGGATGGTGGTCAAGGACACATCCGGTGGCGGGCAAGGCGGTTCGGCCTTGCGCCGCAACGGCCCTCTTCCTACTGTCAACCAAGCGCTTGATCACACGAAAAGAGGTGGCCATGAGCCAGACGACGGCCGTCACCGGGACGGGACGGACCGGCGGGACGGCGGGCGTGGCGGCGGCGGCGCGGCGGCTGGTCGACGCGATCGTGCGGGCCGGCGACGCGATCGAGGACGAGTCCGGCGAGCTGGCCGCCGCGCTGGACGCGGTGGCCGACCGCATCGACCGCTGCGCTCCCCCGCTGGCCGAACGGCTGGAGCGGATGTGGCTGCCGGTGGACTCGCGGCTGCACAACCCCGTCAACGGGCTGGAGAACCCGCTCGCGCCCCCGCTGGCACTCGCCCCGGACACCGACGACGTGACCGGCACGGTGACGCTGGGCCTGCCGTACCAGGGTCCGCCCGGCCACGTGCACGGCGGGATCTCCGCGCTGCTGCTCGACCACGTGCTGGGCCTGGCGAACATCCGCTCCGGCAGCCCCGGCATGACCGCGCGGCTGACCTTGACCTACCACCACCCGCTGCCGCTGTTCGAGGAGCTGACGGTGACCGGGCGGCAGGAGGCCGTCGACGGCCGCAAGGTCCACGCGACCGGGTCGATCGGCACCGCCGACCGCGTGCACGTCACGGCCGAAGGTCTGTTCGTGCGCCCCCGGGACGTCCCGTGACCTCGCCCGCCGGGCCGGGTGCCGACGCGACTTCGCCGAGGTGACGGGTGGAACTGGTCACCACCTTGCCCGCGCGCACCGAACTGGCCGACGTCGCGGACGCCGTGCGGCGCATCGAGCGGCTCGGCTTCGACACCGTGCACATCCCGGAGACCGTGCACGACTCGCTCGCCGTCGCCCTGCTGGCCTTGGAGCACACGACTTGGCTGACCGTGCGCACCAGCATGACGCTGGCGTTCCCGCGCAGCCCGATGACCGTCGCCTACGCGGCGCGCGACCTGGCCAGGTACTCCGGCGGCCGGTTCGAACTGGGCCTGGCCACCCAGGTGCGCGGGAACATCGTCGGCCGGTTCTCGGTGCCGTGGTCGGCACCGGCGCAACGGCTGGCGGACTACCTCGTTTCGCTGCGCGCGATCTTCGCCGCCTTCGAGACCTCGGGACCGCTGCACCACGAGGGTGCGCACTACCGGTTCGACCGGTTGCAGCCGTACTTCAACCCCGGCCCGTCCGGGGTCGGCGCGCCGCCGCTCTGGACCGGCGGGGTGAACCGGCGGATGTGCCTGGTGGCCGGCGCCCACGCGGACGGGTTCGTCACGCACGCCACCAACTCCCATCCGTCCTATTTGGACTCGGTGGTGCTGCCCGCGCTGGCGGAGGGCGCCGCCGAACGGCCGGACGGCGGGCCTCGGGTCGTCGTGGTGTCCAAGTGCGTCACCGGGTTCGACCGGGCGGCGCTGGACTCGGCCCGCGACAGCGCCCGCGAGGAGTTGGCGTTCCTCTACTCCACGCCCGCCTACCGGCCCACCCTGGCCCTGCTGGGCCACTCCGAACTCGGCGAGCGGTTGACCGGGCTGGTTCGCGAGGACCGGTGGGCCGACCTGCCGGACGTGCTCACGGCCCCGGTGCTCGCCGAACTCGTGCCGCACGGGTCCTACGCCGAACTGCCGGACGTGCTGGCGCGGTGGTACGGCGGCCGGTGCTCCGGGCTGGCCGTCGCGGTGCCCGAGGACGGACGACACGACCCCGCCTTCGCCCGGATGCTCGCCGCCGTGCGGGAAATCCCCTGAGAGGGAGCGCCATGCGTTTCGGTTTGTTCAGCCCAGTCGTGATCCGCCTGCCCGACGCGCACGCGCCGTGGGAGGCCGAGGCCGGACCGGAGGACCTCGCGGCCATCGCCGAGGCCGCCGATGCGCTGGGGTACCACCACCTGACGTGCAGCGAGCACGTCGGCGTGCCGCGCGAGGTGGCCGCCACCCGAGGGGGGACGTACTGGGACCCGTTGCCCACGCTGGGTTTCGTGGCCGCGCGGACCCGACGGCTCCGGCTGGCCACGAACGTGGTGGTGCTGGGCTACCACCACCCGCTGGAGATCGCGAAGTCCTACGGCACGCTCGACCGGCTCAGCGGCGGACGGGTGGTGCTCGGCGTCGGCGTCGGGTCGTTGCGGGAGGAGTTCGAGCTGCTGGGGGCGTCGTTCGACGACCGGGGAGCGCGGGCGGACGACGCGTTGCGCGCGCTGCACGCGGCGTGGGGCCGGCCGGTCCCGGCGTACAAGGGTTCGCACTACTCGTTCCGCGACTTCGTGATCGAGCCGCACGGCGTGCGGCGGGACGTGCCGGTGTGGGTCGGCGGCCGGACCCGGCGGTCGTTGCGGCGGGCGCTGGCGCTGGGCGACGGGTGGACGCCGTTCGGCCTGACCGACGACCAGGTGGCCGGGTACCTGGCGGAGTTCGAGCTGCCCCAGGGGTTCCAGGTGGTGTTGCAGCCGCCGCCGCTGGACCCGCTGGGCGACCCGGACGGGGTGCGCCGGCACGTCGCCTCGTCGGTCCGGGCGGGCGCGACGGTGGTCAACGCCAAGTTCACCGCGCGCTCGCGGACCCACCTGGTGGATCAGCTGCACGCGTTGACCGAGCTGTACCCCTTCGACCGAGGAGAGGCATGACCGACATCGAGGACCGGCTCGCCGGGTTGGAACGGCGGTTGGCGGAGACCGAGGACCGGTTGGCGCTGCTGCAGGTGGTGGCGGCCTACGGGCCGGCGGTGGACAGCGGATCGGCGTGGGAAACGGCCCGGATGTGGGCCGAGGACGGCGTGTACGACACGTTCCCGGTGGTGTTGCGCGGACGTTCCGAGATCGCCGGGATGGTGACCGGCGAGCGCCACCAGGGCCTGATCCACGGCGGGGCGGCACACCTGGTGGGGATACCGCACATCGAACTGGCGGGTGACCGGGCCGTGGTGACGACGTACTCGCAACTGGTCCTGCGGGAGGCCGAGACCGACGGCTACCGGATCTGGCGCACCGGCGTGAACCGGTGGGAGTTCGCGCGCACGGCGGAGGGCTGGCAGGTCACGAACCGGGTGAACCGCCAGTTGGACGGCGGGCCGGAGGGGCGTGAGCTGATCGCGGAGGCCGTGCGGGGGTGAGCGATCCCCGGCCGGTGGCGCGCCACCGGCCGGGGATGCCGGACCTCCGCGAAGTCCTGCGGGGGATCAGGCTTCGTTGGGCAGGTTGGTCCAGCCCTTGCGGTCGGCGCGGGCGTACCAGCCGGAGGCGGCCAGGGTGCCGCCGTCCACCGGGATGGTGTGGCCGGTGACGAACCGGGCGTCGTCGGAGGCCAGGAATTCGACCACGGCGGCGTAGTCGTCGGGTTCGCCGAAGCGGCCCGCCGGGATCCACGTCCGGATCAGGTCCGGGTCCCGGCCCTTGAGCATCAGCTCCGCCGGGGTCTGCGGGGTGTCGGCGAGGTCGGGGGCGATGGCGTTGACCCGCACGCCGTGCTGCGCCACGTCGACCGCCAGGCTCCGGGTGAACGCGACGACCCCGGCGTTGAACGCGGCATACGGTGCCGCGTAGGGGATTCCGCGGAACGCCTCCACGGTCGCGTTGTTCACGACCGCACCGCTGCGCCGGCCCACCATCGCGGGCAGCAGTGCGTGGCACATCCGCATGACGTGCAGCAGGTTCATCTCGTACAGCTCCTGCCACTGCTCCTCGGTGCTGTGCAGGAAGGTCCGCGCCGCGGGGCGGAAGTCCCCGACGTTGTTCACCAGCACGTCGACCCGCCCGCCGGCCACCCCGAGCGCGGCGTCGCGCACCCGCGCCACCGTCGCCGGCTCGCGGATGTCGCCCACCACGATCACGCACTCGCCGCCCGCCGCCACGACGTCCGCGTGCGCCGCCTCGGCCGCTGCGCCGTCGAGGTCGTTCAGCACGACCCGCGCCCCCGACGCCGCCAGCCGGCGGCTGATCCCGCCGCCGATCCCCGACGCCCCGCCGGTCACCACCGCTACCTGTCCCGCCAGCCGTCCCACTTACCGCACCTCCAGAGCCCGCACCGGACGCGTCTCGATCCACTCGATGCGCACCGACCGCCGGGCGAACAGCCACCGCCCGCCCTCGCGCCGGTACGCGTCGCGGTACCGCAGGTGCCACACCAGGTTCCCGCGCTCGCCCACGTGGTTGGCCACGCACGCCACGACCCCGGTCCCGTCCGGCTCGGCCACCTGCCCGACCACGGCGTGCATGGTCACCGGGAACCCCAGCAGCGCGCCCATCCCGATCCGGATCGCCGCCCGCCCGCTCAACGTCCGCACCGGGCCGAGGTGGTCGGGCGGGTCGGGCAGGTCGAGCCGCGCGTCCTCGGTGAACAGCTCCGCGACCTCGCCGAACCGGCGGTCGTCCACATAAAGCGCGTACCGCGCGACCAGATCCGCGATCGCCAGCCGGTCGCGTTCGCCGAACGTCACGCGACCAGCCCCAGCCGTTGCGCGCACGCCGACAGCTCGTCCTTGACCCGCTCCAGGTCCGCCGTCGGCGAGGCGGCCAGCACGACCCGGTCCGCGCCCAGCTCCGCCAACCGGCCGGCCTTGTCCCGGTCGATCCGCCCGACGGCGTGGCCCAGCGTCAGTTCCAGCGCGTCGGGGTCGCGGCCGGACCGCTCGGCCTCCTCGCGCATCACCGCGACCAGGTCGCGCAACTCGTCCCCGGCCACGCCGAGCGGTTGCAGGCCGTCACCCCGCCGGCCCGCCCGGCGCGCCGCCGCGCGGGAGTGCCCGCCGATGTGGATCGGCACCCGCCGGGCGGGCGCGGGACGGCTCACCGCGCCCCGGAACCGGAAGAACTCACCGGTGAAGTCGGCGGGACCCCGCCACAACGCGCGCAGCACGTCGATCTGCTCGTCGGCCCGGCGGCCCCGGGTCGCGAAATCCACCCCGCACGCCTCGACCTCCTCCTTCATCCAGCCCATCCCGACGCACAGCCGCAGCCGGCCGCCGGACAGCGCGTCGACCGTCGCGGCGCGCTTGGCCAGCACCACGGGGTGGTGGTTGGGCAGCACCAGGACGCCGGTCGCCAAGCCCAGCCGGGTCGTCCGCCCGGCCAGGAAGGCCAGCAGGTCCAGCGGGTCGGGGATCGGGCAGTCGGGGGTCAGCTCCATCCGGCCGGAGCTGTCGTACGGGTAGGCGCTGTCGTAGTCCTGGACCACCACGGTGTGCTCGACCACCACCACGGACTCGAACCCGCACGCCTCGACGTGCCGGGCGAACCCGGTCATCCAGGCGGCGTCGGCGGTGGTCCCGGCGGCGACCGGGGCCAGCACGGCGTACTCCATACCCGCACCTCCAAGCAAGCACTTGCTTGGCACCGTAGCACCGGTCGGCCCACCGGGTCCACGGCCCGCCGGCGGGTCACCGGACGACGGCCTCCGACCACCGGGCCAGGATCTCGTCGACGGTCTCGTCCGGGGTCTGCGCCGAGGTGTCCAGCCACAGGCCCAGGCGCGGGGTCTCCTCGCGCAGCACGCGGTCCAGGGCGTGCACCGTCCACTCGTCGTAGGTGTTCTTCGCCCGGCCCGCCTCGCGCACGGCGATCGCCGCCGGCGTCGGGGCCAGCACCACGACCAGCAGCGGGCGGTTGCGGATCCGGTCGACCAGGTAGGGCAGGAACTCGCCGAGCACCACGTCCTGCACCACGGCGGTGAAGCCCGCCGCGAAGTACGCGTCCGCCGTCGCCGCGGCCAGGTCGTGCCGCAACCTCAACTGCCGCAACGCTTCCTCGGACGGCTCCGGCCCCATCTCCGCGCGCCCGCCGACGACCATCCGCCGGAACACGTCACCGCGCACGTGCGCCGAACTCGGCAGCCGCTCGGCCAGCGCCTGCGCGATCGTGGACTTCCCGGCCGCCTGGATCCCCGTGACGAGCACGATGGCCCGTTCCGTCGTCTGTCCCATCATCGGATGATCTCCGGGCGGAGGTGGGCCGCGCGACCCGATTTCCGCGTCGGCCCACCTCGCCCGGCGTCACTCCTCGAACGCGAAGTCCCCGCCGTCGTCCTCGAAGACCTCTTCCACGACCTCGCCGAGGATCATCCCGCCGACCACACCCGCCGCCGCGCCCGCGACGATCCCGCCCACGCCCGGCCCGCGCCGCTCGTGGTGGCCGTGCTGGTCGTAGTGGCCGTGCTGCTCGTAGCCGTGCTGCGGGTACCCCTGCTGCGGATAGCCCTGCTGGGGGTAGCCGACCTGGCCGTAGCCCGGCTGGGGGGCGCCGAACGCGGGGTTGCCGAACGCGGAGTTGCCCCCGCGCTGCACGACCTGCGCGAGCCACCCGTTGATCGCCGACGCCCAGTCGGTGTGCTGCGCGTCCTGGTGGGAGGCGTGGAACCGGCCGAACGAGTCGCCGCCGGAGCTGAACAGCCCGCCGCGCTTGTCCGCCTCCAGCACCACGACCAGTTCGTGCGGGCTGGTCACGAAGGTGAGTTCCACCTGGCTGAGCCCGCCCGCGTACTGGGCCGGCGGGAAGAACTCGATCTCCTGGTAGAAGCCCAGTTCCTGGTGCACGCCGTGGATCCGGCCGGCCTCCACGTCCGCGCTGCGGAACTGGAAGCCGAGCTGCCCGAACGCGTCCAGCACGCGGTCCTGCGACGGCAGCGGCGAGACCAGGACCGGGTCGAGGTCGCCCTTGTCCGGCGCGCCCGCGATGACCAGTTCGGTGCGCACGCCGACGGTCATGCCGGGCAGCGGGTGCCCGCCCACGGCGGTGATCGGGGTCTCCCACGGGATCGGGAGCTGGAAGGGCACGGCGACCGGCTGGTTCGCCGCGACCCGGACGCCCTGGGCGACCGCGACCCGCAGGAACTCAGACACGCCACCGTATTCGTGGTCGCCGTGCTCGACCTCGACACGGGTCACCAGGGAGAGCACGATCTGGTCGATGACGGCGTCACCGCTGCCGCCCTGGATGCGCACCTGGCCGGTGATCACCTGGCCGGGCGTGGCGTGCGGTGAGTCGAGAACGGTGTCGACGGACGGTCCGCCGACGCCGAAGGCGCTGAGCATCCGCTTGAACATGGGAAGACTTCCTCCGGGGGACTGGGTGGCCGAGGCGCTGGTCCCGCGAGCGCCCGGCCGACGGCGACAGCCGTGCCGGGTCGGCGCGTCGGGCATACGTCACACTAGCACGTGCCGCTGTACGGTTTACCGGACGTACCCGGATGGCCGCACCCGGTGACGTGCGATGGCCGGCTGGGATTGGCCGACGCACGTCGGCGGGCACCACCATCGGTCGAGCCGGGTGGGCCGCGACGGCCCGCCCGGCACCCGGCCGGGATCGCCGTCGTCGCAGGGATCGTGGCGCCCGGTCGCTTTCCGCACCACCGGGAGGCGTCCGCGGCCTGTGCGGCACAGGCCGCGGGCGGGTGCGGCCGGAACGCCTAATGTGGACCGGTGACCAGCATCCAGGAACGCCTCTACCCGGACCTCCCCTGCTTCGGCTGCGGCCACGCCAACGCGGACGGCCTGAAGCTGCGCAGCTACCCCGGCGACGACGGCGTGGTGACCGCCGCGTTCACCCCGTGGCCCGCGCACGACAACGGCCTGGGCTACCTCAACGGCGGCATCATCTGCACGGTCCTGGACTGCCACAGCGCCGCCGCCGTCATGCAGGAGGCCGACAAGCGCGGGTGGCGACCGCTCGGCGACGCCGCCCTGTCCTACGTCACCGCCGGGCTGGACGTCCGCTACCTGCGCCCGTCGCCGCTGCACGAGCCGGTCGAGCTGCGGGCGACGGTGACCGAGGCGGCCGAGGCGCAGATGACCGTCGCCGTGTCGCTGGTGTGGGACGGCAAGACCCGCGCCGAGGCGACCGCCCTGTGGAAGCGCTGGCGCCCGCGCGGCTGAACCGGTCGCGGCGGGCTCAGCCGGCCGGCCGCCAGCCGAGCGCGGGGCCCAGGGCGGTGGCGATGTCGGTCAGGATCTGCACGTAGTCGGCGTGCTCGAAGCTGAACGGCAGGGCGAACGCCACCTCGTCGACCTCCCGGAACGCCGCGTGCGCGTGCAGCCGTCCGGCGATCTCCGCCGAGTGGCCCACCAGGTCCGGCGCGAACAGCAGGCGCGCCGGTCCCTGCGGGGACGCCGTGCGCGGCAGGCGTTTCGCGGCGTAGTCGTGGTACTTCGCCTTCTGCTCCGCCGTCGCCGTGTCGGTCGGGATCACCACCAGGCCCTGGGACACCCGGGCGCGGTCGCCGTCGGGGTGGTGCGCCCGGAACGTGCGGACCTGGGAGAGCTGGATCTCCTCGAACCCCGCGTCGCCCTCGGCCTTCACCACGCTGCTGGTGAGGTAGTTCAGCCCGTTCTCGCCCGCCCACCGGGCGGACCGGGTGCTGCCGCCGCCGTACCAGACCCGCTCGGCCAGGCCCTTGGCGTGCGGCTGCACCCGGTCGGAGAACACCTCGATGCCCTCGGTGCCGCTGAACCCGGAGGCGCGCTCGCCCCGGATGAAGCGCAGCAGCCGCTCGACCCGGCCGTGGCCGAAGTCCTCCTGGTCGGCGGTGTCCGGGTAGAGCGCCTCGCGGACCCGTTCGTAGTGCATCGGCGGGCCGACGCTGACCCCGGGGTTGAGCCGGCCGCCGGAGAGCACGTCGACTGTCGCCAGGTCCTCGGCCAGCCGCAGCGGGTTCTCCCAGCCGACCGGGATGACGGCGGTGCCCAGGTGGATCCGGCTGGTCCGCTGGGACGCCGCCGCCAGCACCGCGACGGGGGACGAGATGCCGTACTGGAGGTGCCGGTGGCGCACCCACGCGCTGTCGAAACCGAGGTCCTCGCCGAACCGGATGATGTCCAGTGTGGACTCGTGGCCGGTGCGCGGGTCGTCGCCGTCGAACAGCCCGATGGTGAGAAAACCCAGCTTCCGCAACGGTTCGTCGGGCAGCGGCACGGCACCCCTCCAGCACTCCGCGGCGCGCCCCGGTGGCCGCGCGCCGACGCACCCGATCCTCCCAGCCGGACCGACGCCCGCGCGGGGCGTTCCACCAGGTGGGCAGCCGGGAAGGTCACACCGGGAGGTCACCCCGGGAAGGTCACACCGGCAGCCACTCCCGGCGCGCGCCCGCCAGCCGCCCGGCGATCGGCTCGACGCCCAGACCGGGCCCGGTCGGCACCGACATGCGGCCGGCCACCAGCTCGAACGGCTCGGTGAGGTCCTCGTGGAAGTACCGGCTGGACGCCGAGGTGTCGCCGGGCAGGGTGAAGTTCGGCAGCGCGGCCAGCGCCAGGTTCGCCGCCCGCCCGATGCCGCTCTCCAGCATCCCGCCGCACCACACCGGCACGTCGTGGGCCGCGCACACGTCGTGGATCCGCCGCGCCTCCAGGTACCCGCCGACCCGGCCGGGCTTGATGTTGACCACCTGGCACGCGCCCAGGCTGATCGCGTCGGCCGCCGCCCGCGCCGACACGATCGACTCGTCCAGGCAGACCGGCGTGGTGATCCGGCGTTGCAGCTCGGCGTGCCCGCGGAGGTCCTCCTCGGGCAGCGGCTGCTCGATCAGCAGCAGGTCGAACGGGTCGAGCCGGGCCAGCCGGCCGGCGTCCTTGAGCGTGTACGCGGTGTTGGCGTCCACCTGGAGGAGCAGGTCGTCGCCGAAGCGCTCGCGCACCGCGCGCACCGGCTCGACGTCCCAGCCGGGCTCGATCTTCAGCTTGATCCGCGCGTAGCCCTGCTCCAGGTACCCGGCCACGGCGTCGAGCAGCTGCGGCACGCCGTCCATGATGCCGACCGACACCCCGCACAGGACGCTGTCGTGCACCGCGCCCAGCTCGCGCCCGAACGACACGCCCCGGTGCCGCAGCTCGGCGTCCAGCACGGCCATCTCCAGCACCGCCTTGGCCATCCGGTGCCCCGAGAACCTGGCCAGCGCCGGCCCGACCCGGTGCGCCTCGACGGCCGGCAGACCGCCCAGCGCGGGCACCAGGTAGCGGCGCAGCACGTCCAGCACGCCGGTGAGGTACTCCGACGAGTACAGCGGGTCCAGCAGGGTCGCGCACTCGCCCCAGCCGTCGCCCTCGTCGGTCACCGCGCGCACCAGCAGCACGCTGCGCTCGGTCTGCACGCCGAACGACGTGCGGAACGGGGAGACCAGCGGGAGCGTGGTCGTGACCAGTTCGAAGCCTTCGAGTTTCACGCGTCGTCCTTCCGTGCCACCAGGTAGGAGCCGGCCCGGGAGAAGCCGGTGACGGTCGAGCCGGCCGCCAGCTCGCCCGCGAGGGCGTCGCGCACGGCCAGCCGCCACGCGGCGGCGACCGCCGGGTCGTCGCGCCGCAGCGACTCGACGTCGGCGGGCGTCGGCACGGCCACCACGGGCGCGGACGAGGCCACGACGTGCGGGACGCCGTCGTCCGCGCACCGGATCAGCGCCGGGACCCCGCTGTCGTCCGCCGCGCCGGCCGGCGGGAACGGCGCGACCACGTCCCAGCCGACCAGCAGCCGGTCGGAGGCGTCGCCGCCGTTGATCCCGTCGGTCATCGGGCCGTAGAAGTCGGTCAGGTACGCCTCGGGGCGCGCGCCGAGCTTGGCCAGGTTGAAGTAGGCGTTGCGGCGCACCAGCGGGTCGAACGTCCAGGCCACCGTGGAGATGCCGCTGGCCAGCGCCCAGGAGCGCTGGTGCAGCTTGATCGCCAGGCCGACGCTGCGGCCCTGCATCTCCGGCGCGACACCGGCCATGTGGCTGTGCAGCCGCCCGCTAGCGGGCACCCCGTTGAGGCCCACGGACACGCCCACCAGGTCGTCGCCCACGTAGGCCCCGGCGACGTAGCCGCCCGCCTTGGACAGTCCGCGCAGGATCTCCACGGTGAGCGCGACGTGTTCCGCGTCGGGCCGCCAGATCCGCCGGTACAGCTCGTAGGCGGCGCTCAGCTCGGGGAGCGTGTCGAGAGCCCGGATGGTGACCCCGGCCCGATCAGCCGCAGCGCGCGCGTCCTGTCGGGACTGCTCGACCAACGCCGAGGCGTTGTGCGCAAGGAGATCCGTCATGCCGCCAATACTGCGGATCGGCCCCGGTCCGGGTCTTTGTCCGACGCCACCTAATGCCGCCGAAGCGTTCGTGGAATCTCACCACCGGCCCGTTTCGTCACGATGAGTGAGCACGTTCGCCACCCGTGCGTGCGCCTGCGGCCATCCTTTCGCGCACTGCGCAGCGAGCACGGGGTGGTCGAGTCCTTCAGGCCGGGCTCTAGGCGAGCAGGTTGCGGATGCGCAGTTCGAGCATCGCCTTGAAGCGGGCGTCGTGGTCGGTCAGGTCGATGCCGCAGATGTCCGACAGCCGCCGCAGGCGGTAGCGCATGGTGTTCGCGTGGATGTGCAGCGCCTGCGCCGCGTCGTGCACCGAGCCGAACTCGCGCAGGTACACCACCAGCGACTCGGCGAAGTCCGTGTGGTGCTCGGCGTCGTAGTCCAGCAGCCGCGACACCGGGGTGGGCAGCGCCGGTTCGCGGGCCAGCAGCTTCTCCCCCACCTCGTGCAGCAGGACGTCGAAGTACGCGTCCTCCACCCGCACCACGGCCGGGCACGACGCGGTGGCCGGGCTGCGGTTCACCGACGCCAGGGCCTTGAGCGCGTCGCTCCACGCCGCGAACACCCCGCTCGCGCCCTTCACCGCCGAACTCACCACGACGTGCGCGGGCACGGTCTGGGCGAACCGCTCGGCCGCCGCCACCGCCCGCCGGCCGCCCGCCTCGGGCGCGTCCACCGGCAGCACGCCCACCACCCGGCCGCCGACGGCCGCGGCGATCGCGCGGCTGCTCACGCCGGTCAGCTGGAGGTGCAGGATGTCGGCGTGCCGGTCCAGGCCCCGCGCGGACAGGTCCGCGCCGCCGCCCGAGCGCACCAGCTCGGCCACCACCAGGTAGATGAACCCGGTGTCGATCTCCAGCTCCTGCGCGCTGCGCGCCGCCTCCAGCTCGTCCTCGCCGACCAGCGCGCCGACGAACCGCCGCCGCCGGTCCTGGTCGTGGGTGCCGCTGTCGATCAGCTCGCCCGCCCGCTCGGCCGCCGCCCGCAGCACGGACGTGTCGATCTCGGCGATCGGGGTCGCGGTGGCCACCCAGATCGAGCCGATCACGTACTGGCCGTTGGCGATCCGGATGGCGACCCGGGGCACGTCCAGCTCCGGCATCATCGCCAGGTCCACCAGCACCGGCTCGTCGTGGGCGTAGAGCCGCTCGAAGATCCCGGCGCGGCGCAGCTTCTCGGTGTACTTCGACGGCACGACCCGGCCGAGGATCGTCTCGTGGCGGCCCGCGTCGCCCAGGTTCTGGTTGTCCGAGTAGCCGAGCACCTGCGAGTTCAGGTCCTCGATGGTGACCGGCGCGTCCAGCGTCGCGGCCAGCGCGTTGGCCAGGTCGGACAGCGACCGCTCCTTGTTCACCCGCTCCGGCTCGCCCCACCGCCTGCCGCGCGCGGTCTCCCGGTCCAGCGCGGTGGACAGCGCCACCGACAGCTGGCTCCACGAGATGCCGGGCGCGATCCGCAGCAGCACCAGGCCGCCGGCCGCCGCCTCGGCCGCGACCGCCTCGGGCAGACCGGAGTCGTCGCGCAGCACCAGCGCGCACGCCCCGGCGGCCAGGCACGTCCACACCACGTCCGCGATCTGCCGCTCCCCCGCGACGCCGACGCCGAGCACCACCGCCCGGTCCGGCCGCGCGGCGGTGTCGTGCGGGTCGTGGATGGCGATGCCGCCGACCCGGCGGGCACCGGCCACGTCGCCCGCCAGCACGCTGAGCAGCGTCGCGCCGACCGCCTGGATCAGCGGCGCGAGCGGTGCCCCGGTGCCTGCCTGCGTCATCGACGTCCTCGTTCCTCGCGGAGTCCTTCCCCCGGATTCACTCTAATGCTCCTTTCGGAGCACTCACCCGGCCAGCAACCGGTCCAGCAGGTGGGCCAGCAGCGCCACCCGGTCCGGGATCTCGGCGATCAGCACGTGCTCGTCGGGCGTGTGCGCGCCGCCGCCCACCGCGCCCAGTCCGTCCAGGGTCGGCACGCCCGCCGCGGCGGTGAAGTTGCCGTCCGACGCGGCCCCCGCCGCCACCTCCACCGGCACGGCCAGGCCCAGTTCCGCGGCCGAGGCGGCGGCCAGCTCGAACAGCTCGCGCGAGGGCACCATCGGCGGGTGCGTGACGCCGCCGTGCAGGACGACCCGCGCGCCCGGCGTGCGCGGCGCGAGCCCGCGCAGGGCGGCGTCCACCCGGTCCAGTTCGGCGTCGGTGCGCGCCCGCACGTCCACCGCGACCTGGGCGGTGTCCGGCACGGTGTTCACCGACGTGCCGATGGACCCGGCGGTGGGCACGACGGTCGTGCCCCGCCCGGCGTCGCCGAGTTCGGCGATCGCCTGGATCTGCGCGGCCAGCTCCAGCCCGGCGTTGACGCCGCGCTCCGGTTCCAGCCCGGAGTGCGCGGCCCGGCCGACCACCTCCAGCCGGTAGCGGGCCATGCCCTTGCGGGCGGTCAGCAGCCCGCCGCCGGGCCCGGCCGCCTCCGGCACCAGCACCGCGGCGCACCCGGCGGACTCGCGCCCGATCAGCGCGCGGGCGGTCGCCGACCCGGCCTCGCCGTCGCCGGTGACCAGCACGCTGACCCCCTCCAGCCCGCCGAGCCGCTCCCGGACCAGCGCGCACGCCAGGAACGCCTGGAGCAGCCCGGTCTTCATGTCGTAGCTGCCCGGACCGCGCAGCGCGCCGCCGTCGGCCACGGCGGGCAGCCGCTCCAGGCTGCCCACCGGCCACACCGTGTCGTGGTGGCCGAGCACGAGCACGCGGCGCGGCCCGTGCCCCAGCCGCCACCGCACGTGCGGGACGCCGTCGCGCGTCACGACCTCGCCGCGCACCCCGAAGTACGCCGCGCCGATCATCGCCACCAGCCCGGCGGAGCGCTCCAGCGCCCGCGCGTCCCCCGAGGGGGACTCGCAGGCCACCAGCCGCAGCGCGTGGTCGATCAGCAGGTCCAGCCGATCGCGGGCGGCGTCCCGGTAGTTCACCGGTCGGTGCGCTTGAACAGCCGGAACATGTACAGGTACTCGTCCTCCCCGTCGACCACGTGGGTGAACTCGGTCAGCGCGCCGTTCACGTCGGTGACGAACCGGCCCTTGCCCGACGGGGTGACCCGGTGGCGCGGCTCGGGGGCGCGCTCCCCGACGGGAGCCTTGGTCTCCAGGTCCATGTAGTAGCCCTCGTCGTCGCGGCCCAGGGTCTGGCGCACCATGACGGTCTCGTAGGTGCCGAGCAGGTCGTCGAGGTCCCCGCCCTCCTCGACGACCGGTTTCGGCGCGGTGAGGCCGAGTTCGGCGCCGATCAGGGTGAGCAGCTCGTCGGCCAGGCCCAGGCCGCGGTCGGCGTTGGTCAGCACGCAGACCGCCACGCCCAGCTCGGGGAACGTGTTGAGCCGCGCGACCTGGCCGATGGTGTGGCCGCCGTGCTGCGGGGAGGTCACCGGGTCGCCGCCGGCGCGGCCCCAGTCGGACAGGATCCAGCCCAGGCCCCAACCCCGGTCCACCGTGGACACGTCGGTCAGGTCGACCTGGAGGCTGCGCATCGCCCGCGCGGACTCGGCGGAGAGCACCCGCTCGCCGTTGAGGCCCACGCCGTCGCGCAGGTGCATCGCGCCGAACCGGAGCAGGGCGTCGGCGGTGCCGGTGATCAGGCCGGCGGGCCCGACCGAGCGCGGCAGCATCCACACCTTGGCGGGCGCGACCTTGCCGCCGGGGGTGCCCTCCGGGGTGTCCTGGTGGCCCACGGCGGTGCGGAACAGCGGGGCCTGCTTGGCGCGGGTGATCACGTGGGTCAGGCCCAGCGGCTTGGCGAGGTGCTCGGCGACGGCGTCGTCCCACGCCATCCCGCGCAGCACCTCGACGATCCGCCCGGCCAGCACGAAACCGGCGTTGCAGTAGCTCAGCGGGCCGCCCGGCCGGGTGTAGGGGTGCGTCTCGGCTAGCGCGGCCACGTACTTCTCGACGCAGTCGTCGCCGTCGCCGGTGTCGAGGAAGATGTCGCCGTCGATGCCGCTGGTGTGCGTGACGAGCTGGCGGACGAGGACCCTCGGGGCGTGCTCGGGGTCGGCCAGCCGGAAGTCGGGCAGGACGTCCACGACCGGCGTGTCCAGGGTCAGCAGGCCCTCGTCCACGAGCTGCATCAGCAGGGTCGTGGTCCACACCTTGCTGATCGAGCCGTACTGGAACAGCGTGTCCTCGGTGACCGTCACGCCGGTGTCCAGGCTGGTGACGCCGGAGACCAGCACGCGGATCGCGGCGTCGCCCGCCGCGTCCAGTTCCAGCACGCCCACCTGGACGCCCGGGACGTCGTGCTCGGCGGCCAGTGCGTCGAGGCGCTCCTGCCACTCGGGGGACGCGAGGAGTGCGTAGTTCATGGTGTCCTCTCGGTCTTGACGTGCTGGGTCAGGAGGTCTGGCGGATGGACCACGGCTCGATCTGCAACGACCGGTTGGCCGTGAAGCCCTGGTAGAAGTACGAGACCCGGGACCAGCCGATCGGCAGCACGTCGGCCGCGGCGACCAGCTCGGCCTCGGCGGCCACCCAGTCGGCGCAGCCCTCCGCGCCGAGCTTCCCGGTGGCGGACGCGACCTTCGCGTCGTAGCCCGGGTTGGTGATCTTGGAGAAGTTCGCGGTGCTCGCGCCGCTGAAGAACGGCACCAGCATGTTGGGGAACGGCGCGGCGACGCCCCAGTCCGCGAGGTCCCAGTCACCGCCGGCGGGGTCGAACATGATCGCGCTCGCGCCGGCCGTGTCGGTGGTCTTCAGGGTGGCCTTGACGCCGATCTTCTGCCACTCCTTCGCCAGGTACTCGAAGGCGGCGACCCGCTCGGTGCCGGTGCGCACGATGATGGTGACCGCGAGCGGCCGGCCGTCCTTGGCCCGGGTGCCGTCGGCGCCGGCGGTCCACCCGGCGGCGTCCAGCGTGCGCTTGGCCTCGTCCGGCGAGTACTTCGGCGCGGCCTCGTGGATCTTGCCCGGCGGGCAGATCTTCGGTTCCCCGGCCATGAAGGACAGCGCCTCGCCACCGTCGCCGCCGGTCAGGATGTCCGCCACCGACTTGGTGTTGGTGCCCTGCACCAGCGCCTTGCGCACCGCCGGGTCGGCGGTGGGCCGGGTGGCGGCGTGGTTGACGAACAGCGCGGTCGCCGGGACCCGGAAATCGGCCGCCGGCACGTTCGCGTCGGCGATCCGCTTGACCTCGGGGCCTTCCAGCCCGGCGCCGTTCGCCTCGCGGGACAGCAGCAGGTTCGCCCGGGTGGTGTTGTCGCCGACCACGGTCACCACGACGGTCTTGGGCAGGCCCGGCGTCTTCGCGGTGGTGTCCAGCGGGCCCCACGTGTAGTCCTCGCGGCGGGTCAGCGTGTAGCTGTTGCCCGCCTTGACCTCGGTCAGCTCGTACGGGCCGGTGCCGTCGAACTTCTGGGCGTAGTCGGCGGGCGCCTTGAGCGCCGCGTCGCAGGCGATGAACGCCTGGCCCAGGCTCTCCATCAGGAACGGCGACGGGCCGGGCGCGGTGAGCGTCACGGTCCGCTTCGCCTCGTCCACGGTGGCCTTGAGGCCGATCGGGACGAACACGCCCAGCAGCGGCGAGGCGTTGGCCGGCGTGGTGAGCCAGTCGAAGTTCGCGGCGACCGTCTTCGCGGTGAGCGGGGTGCCGTCCGCGCACTTGACGCCCTCGCGGATGGTGAACGTGGTCGCGGTGGTGGAGGTGTCCCACTTCTCGGCCAGCCACGGCCGGGCCTTGCCGTCCTGGTCGAGGGTCACCAGGCTCTCGTAGCCGAACGCGATGACCTGCCGGCTGAAGCTGTCGGCGGTGCCGTGCGGGAACAGCGCGCCGGGGTCGGCGTTGAGCGCGAGCTTGATCGTGCCGTCCACGACGGGCTCGCCGGAGCCGCCGGCGGAGTTGCCCGACGAGCAGGCCGCCAGCGCGAGCGCGGCCGTGGCGGACACGGCGGCTATCTTGGACCGAGTGTTCATGCGGGGATGTCCTTCGGGGTCGGGCCGGTCTCGCGGCGACCGGTGAGTACGGGGTGGTTCAGCGCACGTGCCGCGCGAGCCAGGCGAGCAGCCGGTGGCGGTAGTCGACGCGCTGGGACGGGCGGCCGGTGACGACGAACAGGTGCGAGGCGCCGGGGTAGAGCACGAGCTGGGTCGGCACCCCGGTCTCGCGCAGCCCGACGAACCACTGCTCGGCCTGGCCGACCGGGCAGCGCTGGTCGTCGCCGGCGTGCAGCAGCAGGGTCGGCGCGGTCACCTCGCGCACCTTGGCGATCGGCGACGCGGCGTGCAGCGCGGCCAGGTCGACGTCGTCGCCCTGCGCCATCTCCAGCGCGGAGAAGAAGTGCGGCAGGTCCGCGGTGCCGGAGATGGAGGACAGGTCGCAGACCACGCCGCCGGCCACCGCCGCCGCGAACACCTCCGGGTGGTGCGAGGACAGGTAGCAGGTCGCGTAGCCGCCGTAGCTGTACCCGGTGACGGCCACCGCCGAGCGGTCCACCAGCCCCTCGGCGACCAGTTCGGCGATCGGCTCGACGAAGTCCCGCGCGTCGCGGGCGCCCCAGCCGCCGACGACGCCGGTGTAGAACTCCTCGCCGTAGCCGTCGCTGCCGCGCGGGTCGACCAGCAGCACCGACCAGCCGCGCTCGGCGAGTTCCTGGTGGTAGAAGAAGTTCGCGTCGGGCAGCGGCGACCACGCGCTGTGCGGCCCGCCGTGCACGTCGACCAGCAGCGGCGTCGGGCCTTCGGCGTCCCGGGGGCGCAGCAGCCGGCCGTGCACGCGGACCCCGTCGGAGATCTCGAACCAGCGCTCCTGCCACGGGAGCAGCCGCGCCGGGTCGTAGGTGCTGATCGCGGTGCGGTGCACGACCTGCGCGCCGTCGAGGAACACGACCTCCGGGAACTGGTCCACGGTGGACAGCACGGAGACCAGGCGGCCGGTGCCCGCCGAGGCCAGGCCGTCGAGGCTCTCGGTGGCGGAGCCGAACACGCGTCGCGCGGCGGCGTCCGGGGTGGCCCAGTCGACCGCGTGCAGGTGGTTCAGCCCCCGCTCGCGCACCGCGAAGTACAGCGTGCCGCCGTCCGGGGTGAACCGCAGCGGCATGGCCGGCGACACGCCGCCGGGGCCCGCGTGGACGTTGCGGTCCAGCTCGGGCGCGAGCCGGCGCAGCTGTCCGGTGGCCAGGTCGGCGGCCAGCAACTGGGCGTGGCCGATGGACACGTCCGGGCGGCCGACCGCGAGCAGGGTGGAGCCGTCCGGGGTGTACCGCAGCACGGTGCCCAGGCCGAAGAACCCGGTGAACAGCCGCGTGCGGGAGTCCGGGTCGTCGACCCGCACGGTCTCCACCGCGCCGGTGAAGTCGGTGTCCCACCGGTCGTCGCGGTGCGTGGCGTAGGCGATCGTGGTGCCGTCCGGCGACCAGGCGACGCCGTCGATCGCCGGCAGGCCGGTCACCGGCCGGGTCGCCGCGCCGGACGCGACGTCGAGCACCACCAGGTCCAGGCTCGGGTCGCCGAACCGGCCCAGCCCGTCCGCCTTGTGGAACGCGGTGTTCACCACCAGCGGCGCGGTCGGGTCCGGGTACGCGCCGAGCGTGACCACGGCCAGCCGCTTGCCGTCCGGCGACCACGCGCTGCCCAGCACGCCGAAGGGGACCAGCGCGGGCGAGGTGACCTCGACCGGGTCGCCGCCGTCCGCCGGGATCCGCCACACCTGCGGCGGGCCGCCGGCCGCGCGCACGAACGACACCGAGCCGTCCGGCAGGAACTCCGGTGAGCCGTCGGCCGGACCGGTGGTCAGCCTGCGGGTCTCGCCCTCCTCGGTGGTCGACCACAGTTCGCTCACCGCGCGGTCGCCGTCGCGGTCCAGGCTCTCCAGGACGAACACGGCGCGCGTCCCGTCGGCGGAGACGGCGGGCCGGGACGGGACCCGGTTGGTCCACAGGTCGTCGATGACGTAGGTGCGGGGCATGGCGGTTGTTCCGTTCTCAGACGCGGGTGAACAGCGGGACGCCGATCTGCGGCACGGCGGAGACCAGGGCTCGGGTGGCGGGGTGCTCGGGGCGCTCCAGGACCTCCTCGACCGGTCCGATCTCGACCAGCTCGCCCCGGTCGAGCACGGCGACCTGGTCGCACACGTACCGGACCACGGCCAGGTTGTGCGAGATGAACACCGACGACAGGCCCAGGTCCCGCTGGATGCGGCGGAACAGGTTGAGCACCGCGCCCTGCACCGAGACGTCCAGCGCGGAGGTGATCTCGTCGGCCAGGAGCACGGCGGGCCGCGCGCCCAGCGCCCGCGCCAGCGCCACCCGCTGCCGCTGGCCGCCGGAGAGCTGGTGCGGCAGCCGCCGGGCGAACGACGGGTCGAGGCCGACCAGCTCCAGCAGCCCGGCCGGGTCGTCGGGCAGCGACCCGTCGACCCGGGGCCGGTGCCGCCCGGCGTGGACGCCCTCGGCGATCGAGCGGCCCACGGTCATCCGGGGGTCCAGCGACGAGTAGGGGTCCTGGAACACCATCTGCACCCGGCTGCGGGCCTCCCGGCCGGCCGGGCCGAGCACGGACGCGCCGTCCACCAGGACGTCGCCGGAGGTGGCCTGCTCCAGCCCGACGGCGACCCGGGCGATGGTCGACTTGCCCGACCCGGACTCGCCGAGCAGCCCGAGCGTGGTGCCGGCGGGCACGGTGAAGCCCACCCCGCGCACGGCCCGCACCCGGCGGGCGCCCCGGCCGTAGCCGACCACCAGGTCACGCACCTCGAAGGCCGTCATTCCACCGCTCCCTTCACGAAGTCGCCGACCGTGGGCAGCGGTTTGGACTTGTCGGTGGTCAGCGTCGGGATGGAGGCCATCAGCGCCTGCGTGTACGGGTGCTCGGCCCGCCCGGCGACCAGGTCGGCGGTGGTGACGTCCTCGACGATCTCGCCCTGGTACATCACCAGCACCCGGTCGCAGAACCCGGTCACCAGCGCGATGTCGTGCGAGATGAACACGACCGCGGCGGCGTGCTCGGCGGCCACCTGGTCCAGCAGCCGCAGCACCTCCCGTTGCACGGTGGTGTCCAGCGCGGTGGTCGGCTCGTCGGCGATGATCAGCCGGGGCCTGCCCATCAGGCCCATCGCGATCATCGCCCGCTGCCGCATCCCGCCGGAGAACTGGAACGGGTACTGCTCGGCGCGCGCCGCCGGGTCGGGGATGCCGACCTCGGCCAGCCGCGCCACGGCCCGCTCGCGCGCCTCGGCCTTGCCGACCCGCCCGTGCAGCAGGGCGACCTCGGCGACCTGCGAGCCGACCCGCAGCGACGGGTTGAGCGAGGACATCGGGTCCTGGAACACCACCGACAGCGAGTTGCCCAGGTGGTCGCCCCGCGCCTTGACCTGCTTGCGGGTCAGCCCGGCGTACTCGAAGCCGTCGAACCGGATGGACCCGGCGTCCACCACGCCCGGACCGTCGACCAGCTGCGCCACGGACAGCGCGGTGAGGCTCTTGCCCGACCCGGACTCGCCCACGATGCCGACCCGCTCGCCCACGGCCACGTCGAAGCTCACGCCGCGCACCGGCGAGCGCCAGCCGTCCTCGGCCGGGAAGCGCACCCACAGGTCGCGCACCGACAGCACGCCCGACCGGTCCGGCTCGACGGTCCCGACCGTCCTGTTCGGACGCGGGCCCAGCCTGCGCAGCGACAGCATGGGCGTGATGCCCATGGCCCGGCCGACCGCGTCGCCCGCCATGGTGAGCGCGATGCCGGCCAGCACCACGGCCACCGCCGGGCCCAGCGCCGCGGCCGGCGCGGAGTACATCCGGGACAGCCCCTCGGCGAGCAGCCGGCCCCAGTCGTAGTCGGGGGCCTGCACGCCCAGGCCGAGGAAGGACAGCCCGGCGAACGCGGTCAGGCTGTTGGCGGCGGCGGCGGTCGCGTTGACCAGCACGACGTCCTGGATGTTCGGGACGACGTGCCGGAACAGCACCTTGAACCGGGAGACCCCGAGCACCCGGGCCGCGCTGATGTACTCCATGCCGGCCACGCTCGCGGCCATGGTCTGGCACAGCCGGGCGACGGTGGGCGCGAGGGCCAGGCCGAGCGCGAACACCGCGCCGGTCGTGCCCTGGCCGAAGAACACCGCCAGGAACAGCACGAGCAGCAACGCCGGGAACGCCACCAGCATGTTGACGGCCGACACCACGAGCCGCCCGAGCCACACCGGCAGCACGTAAGGCAGGCAGCCGACGACCACGCCCAGCACGACGCCGATGACGGTGGACAGCAGCCCGTAGAACAGCGAGGTCCGGGTGGCGACGAGCGTGCGCAGCAGGATGTCGCGCCCGGACGCGTCGGTGCCCAGCAGGTGCTCCGCGCTGGGGCCTCGGGCGATCGCGGTGAGGTCCTCCTGCGCCGCCGCGTCGCCCCACAGCACGGGACCGAGGATCGCCAGGAGGAGGAAGCCCGCGGTGCCGACCAGGCCGATGACGGCGGTCGGACTGGCCAGGTGCCGCAGCACCGGGCGGGAACGGCGCACCGGCGCGCCGGGGAGTGTGGACATACGTGCCGCCCTAGACCGTAGCGATGCGGGAACGCGGGTCGAAGAACCCGATCAGCAGGTCCACCACGAGGTTGACCACCAGGATGAGCGCGCCGTAGACCAGCACGATCCCCTGCACCAGCGGGTAGTCCCGCTGGGTGATGGAGCCGACCACCACCTGCCCGATGCCGGGCCAGGCGAACACCGTCTCCACGAACACGCTGCCCGCCACCAGCGACCCGAGCACCAGACCGGCCGTGGTCAGCGTGGGCGCGAGCAGGTTGGGCAGCACGTGCCGCAGGTACAGCCGGGTGCGGCTCATCCGCTTGGCGCGGGCGGTGCGCACGTAGTCGGTGTCCAGCACGGTCAGCGTCGCCGCCCGCACGATCCGGGCCAGCGCGCACACCGCCCCGAACGCCAGCGCGGCCACCGGCAGCACGTAGGACTCGGGCCCGGACTGCCCGGCCACCGGCAGCAGCCGGGCGTTCACCGACAGCACCAGGATCAGCACCGCGGCCACCACGAACACCGGCACGACCGTCACGAACCCGGTCACCGCGGAGAACACCGCGTCGAACACCTTGTTCCGGCCACCCCGGACGGCCTCGGCGGCGACCATGCCCAGCGGCACGCCGACCACCAGGATCACCACGATCGCGAGCAGCGCGAGTTCCAGCGTGGCGGGCATCCGCTGGGCGATGACGTCCGCGACCGGCAGCCGCTTGCTGTAGGACACGCCCAGGTCGCCCTGGAACAGGTCGGCCCAGAACCGGAAGTACTGGGTGACGATCGACTCGTCCAGGCCCAGTTCCGCGCGCCGCCGCGCCACCTGGTCGGCGGTCGCCTCCGGACCCAGCGACAGCCGCGCCGGGTCGCCGGGCAGCAGCCGCACCATCAGGTACGCGGCGGTCACCAGCACGACGACCGACCCGACGAGCCGGACGAGCCGGCGGACCAGGTAGCGCGCCAGCGGGTGTCGGACCGCGTCGGGCGCCCGCTCCCCCGGCGGGGCGTCGGCGTCGACGTCGAGTGTTGGGGTGGACATGCGGCAATCCTGCGGTTGCGACCCAGATCACTTCGTCGGACGATCCGACCGAACTTCTACCGCCGGGTAGTGGGATCCGACAAGACCGTCGCTCAGCCGGTGCGCGCGAACAGCCGACCTGCGAACAGGTGATCGACTCCCTCGTGGACGAGCAGCGCGAACTCGCGCTCGGCGCCGTTGAGCGCGAACCCGAACCGGTTGCGCGCCAACGGGGTCACCGCGCCCGCCTCGGGACCGGTGCCGGAGGTCTTCTCGGTGAGCCGCAGGACCAGCCCGGAGCCCTCCGGCACCAGCTCGCAGCGCAGCGAGGTGGTCTCGTAGACGCCCGCCACGGCGGCGAGGTCGGCCCGTGCCGCGTCCGGCCCGACCGACGGCACCGGCCGGGTCAGGCCCAGCTCGGCGCTGATCGCGTCCACCAGCTCCTCGGCCAGGGCGGGCCCGTACTCGGAGTTGGTGAGCACGCAGAACGCCAGCCCGAGGTCCGGGAACGCCGCCAGTTCGGCGAGCTGGCCGCTGGTGCTGCCGTTGTGCTGGACGGAGGTCGCCGCGCCCCAGTCGGCCAGCGACCAGCCCAGCCCCCACCCGGTCGACGTGGACAGCAGCCCGGACAGGTCGACCTGGGTCCGGCGCATCAGCCGGGCGGACTCGGCGGACAGGATCCGCTCGCCGTTGAGGCCCACCCCGTCGCGCAGGTGCGCGGCGGTGAACCGGAGCAGGTCGGCGGCGTTGCCGGTGACCAGCCCGGCCGGGCCGACCGAGCGGGGCAGCTGCCAGGTCGGCACGGGCACCAGCTCGCCGGTCTCCGGGTGGCGCACGTGGCCGATCGCGGTGCGGTGCAGCGGCGCGTCCCCGATCAGGCTGATCACCCGGTCCAGCTCCAGCGGCGCGCAGATCCGCTCGGCCAGCACGGCGTTCCAGGTCCGGCCGCGCAGCACCTCGACGATCCGCCCGGCCACCCCGAACCCGGAGTTGCTGTAGCTGAACGGGCCGCCCGCGCCGGTCACCCGCGCGGCGTCGGCGAGCGTGGCGACGTAGGACTCCAGGCAGTCGTCGTTGTCCCCGGTGTCGGTGAACAGGTCGCCGTCGATGCCGCTGGTGTGGGTGAGCAGGTGCCGCACGGTGATCTCCGGGCCGTGCTCCGGGTCGGCCACCCGGAAGCCGGGCAGGACGTCCACGACCTTCGTGTCCAGCGTCAGCAGGCCCTCGTCCACCAGCTGCATCACCAGCGTGGCCACCCACACCTTGGTGATCGAGCCGTAGTGGAACAGCGTGTCCCCGGTGACCTCGACGCCGGTGGACAGCCCGGCGACGCCGGCCGACAGCACCCGGGTCCGGCCGTCCGGGGTCAGCAGGCCCACCTGGAAGCCGGGCACCCGGTGGCGGGCGGCGACCTCGTCCAGCCGGGCCTGCCAGTCGTCTCCGGCGAGCAGGCCGGCGTCCACGTCCACCATTCGTCGTTCCTCTCGTAGGGGGCTGCACGGCCGAGCGTGTCGATCCCCGGCTGGTCGGGTCATCGGCAGAACGCACCAACCCGACCCTGCCGGCTTGTCGGTCGCGACGACGTGCCCGCCACCCCGTCCGTGGTGGACTGGTGGGCATGGTGCTGCTGCGTGGCGGCCGGGTGCTCGACCCCGGCACAGGTGTCGACCGGGTCGCGGACGTGCTGGTGCGGGACGGGAAGGTGGCCGAGGTCGGGCCGGCGCTGCCCGTGCCGGAGGGCGTGCCGGTCGTGGACGTCACCGGCCTGGTCGTCGGGCCGGGTTTCGTCGACCTGCACAGCCACGTGCACAGCATCGCGGGCCACCGCCTGCAGGGCATGGACGGCGTGACCACCGCGCTGGACCTGGAGTCGGGCCTGACCCCGATCGGCCGGGGCTACGCGCAGGCCGCCTGGGAGGGCCGGCCGCTCAACTACGGCTTCTCCGCCTCCTGGGGCGCGGCCCGCGCGCAGGTGCTGATGGGCCTGGAGCCCGACGCCGACTTCCGCAGCGGCCTGCACCTGCTCGGCGACCCCCGGTGGCAGCGCTCGTCCAGCCCGGCCGAGCTGCGGGCGTGGGTGGAGGTGCTGGAGCGGGAGGTCGGCGCGGGCGCGCTGGGCATCGGCGTGCTGCTCGGCTACGCGCCGGACACCGACCCGGCGGAGTACCTGACGATGGCCGCGATGGCCGCGCGGGCCAACGCGCCGATCTACACCCACGTGCGGGAACTGGTCGAGGCCAACCCGGACACCCCGGTCGACGGGTCGTTCGAGGTGGTCCGGGCCGCCGCCGAGACCGGTGCCCCGATGCACCACTGCCACGTGAACAGCACGTCCCGGCGGCACGTCGACCGGGTGCTGGGCCTGCTGGAGAAGACCCGCGCCGAGGGGTCGCGGGTGACCGTGGAGGCGTACCCGTACGGCGCGGGCAGCACCGGCATCGGCGCGTTCTTCCTCGCGCCCGAGCGGCTGTCGGCGTGGGACATCACGCCGCGCGACATCATGATGGTGGAGACCGGCGAGCGGCTCGCCGACGTGGGCCGGCTGCGGCAGCTGCGGGAGACCGACCCGGCGGCGCTGTGCGTGGTGTCCTTCGTGGACGAGGAGAACCCGGCCGACGCGGCGATGCTGCACCGCGCGCTGGCGTTCCCGGACGCGATCGTGGCCAGCGACGCGATGCCGGTGCTGTGGCCGGACGGCACCCACGAGCGCCGCGAGTGGCCGTTGCCGCCCAAGGGCCGCACCCACCCGCGCACGGCGGGCACGTTCGCCAAGTCGCTGCGCCTGATGGTCCGCGAGACCGGCGCGTGGTCGTGGCTGGAGGCGTTCCGGCGGTGCTCCTGGCTGCCCGCCCGGGTGCTGGACCCGATCGCGCCCGCCGCGCGGGCCAAGGGCCACCTCGGGGTGGGCGCGGACGCCGACATCGTGGTGCTCGACCCCGAGCGGATCACCGACACCGCCACCTACCTCGACCCGACGCGCCCCTCGGTCGGCGTCCGGCACCTGCTGGTGGCCGGCACGTTCGTGGTGCGCGACGGGGACGTGGACGTCGACGCCCTCCCGGGCCGTCCGCTGCGCGGCGAGCCCGCGTAGCACCCCGCGCGGGCGGTGTCCCGGTTGGTGGACCGGGGCACCGCCCGGCGCCGTCAGGCGACGAAGGCGCTGCGACCCCGGTGGCGGGTGAGGTCGTCGCCCTCCCCGCCCGGCCGGATCATCTGCACGAGGTCGCCCTCGCACTCGCGGTCGTCGAAGACGAACACGTTGTCGTCGGTCAGGTTCAGGATCTCCTCGTAGCCGTAGACGTCGAAGCAGCCGCTGGGGTCTTCGAGTGCCCGGCCGGAGAGCAGCAGCACGCCCTCGGCGGCCGACGCCGGCACGGCGGTGGCCAGGACGAGTGCCCCGGTGGCCGCCCAGACGGCGATCCCGGCGGTGGTCCGGGCGGTGAGACGTCGAGTCATCTGCTTGTCATCCCTCGTTCGGCTGTGGGCGACCGCGGCCCATGTCCGTCCAACGTGGACCACGGTCCCCACCGACCGCACGGCGATACGCCCGACCGGGTGGGCTGAACACCGGCCGCGCCGGCGGTCACGCTGGGTCAGCGGCCCGGCGCGGTCGACTCGACGCCCTTGATCCGGCCCTCGCGGAACGCGTCCACGAACAGCCGGTGGTCCTCGCGGGTGCGCTCGGCGTAGCGCAGGCCGAACTCCACCATCGACTCGGTGAACTCCGCCTCCCGGCCGTCGACCACCCGCGCGATCGCCTCCTCGACCTGGAAGTCGACCAGGGTCTGGTCGGAGTCCGAGTCGGACACGCAGTGCGCCTTCGCGGTCGCCCGGCCCAGGTACTCCAGCACCGGCCGCATGTCCGCGGGTTCGGTCAGGTCCGACCAGTCCAGATCGGACTCGTACGGCGACAGCTCGGCCACCACGTACCCGACGCCGTCGATGGTGGTGTGCCCGAGCCACGGGTCCGCGTGCGCCTGCAACGCCCGCTGGGAGACCGCCGTGCGGTGGCCGTGGTGGGTGAAGTACTCCCGGATCCGCTCGTCGGCGACGATCCGGCTGGGCGCGGCGACGTTGGCCTGCTTCATGGACAGCACGACGTCGTTCTCCAGCGCCTGGGTGCGCCCCTCCACCAGCACGTTGTAGGCCGACAGCCCGGCCGACCCGATGCCGAAGCCGAAGCGCCCCACCACGTCCTTGACCGCGTAGCTCAGGCTGCTCGCCGCGCGCTTGCCGCTCGGGATGGTGTCCAGGTACGCCTCGAACGCCGCCACCGCCTTGTCGCGCTCGGCGTCGTCCAGCTCGCGGGTGCCCTCGCGGTCGCGGCGGAACCGGCGTTCGTGGTCGACGATCACCGTCTTCTCGTTGAGCAGGTCGACGCGGGTGGCCAGCCGGGCGCGCAGCAGCACCTGGCGCAGGACGCCGTCGGTGTTGTCCAGGCGCAGGCCGAACAGCTCGTCGCCGGGGTTCTCGGCGAACGAGCGCACCTGGCGGACGTAGGCGGCGACGTAGCCGCGGATCAGGTCGGCGATGGTGTGGTCGGGCAGGGCCTTGCGCCAGCCGAGCAGCGCGAGGCTCGCCGCGAACCGGCGGACGTCCCAGGTGAACGACCCGAGGTACGCCTCGTCGAAGTCGTTGACGTCGAACACGAGCGTGCCCTCGGCGTCCATGTAGGTGCCGAAGTTCTGCGCGTGCAGGTCGCCCTGGATCCAGACCCGGCCGGTGCGCTCGTCGGCCCACTGGTCGGGTTCGTCCGCCATGTCCGCGTAGAACAGGCAGGCACTGCCCCGGTAGAAGGCGAACGGCTCGGCCGCCATCTTCCGGAACTTGTGCCGGAACGCGGCCGGGTCGGCCGACATCAGGTCCGCGAACGCGTCCTGGAGTACGGCCACGATGCGGTCGCCGCGGTCAGTCACGACGGTGCTCCTCTCGACGGCCGGACGCTAGTCCACGCCGGGCCGCCTCGGGGCCGACTCGCACACCCGTTCGCCCGCAGTTCAGCGGGCCGCCCGTGATGTCGGGTTCGCCCGGTCGGCCCAGCCCCGGCACACACTTCTGGTTCACCTTGCGTTCATCTGGAGTTTGCCCCAACCGGTTACCCCGGGAGGGCCAGTCGTGAACAGGAGGCACCCGTTGAACAAGACCGCCGACGAATTCGTCGCCGAACAGCTCGAAGGTCACCTGGCCGTCGTGGACGCCCGCCTGATCGACCACTACCCCGCCGTGCCCGCCGAGGAGATCCGCCGCCTGCGCCAAGAGGAGTCCGCGCGCCTCTCGGGGGCGCGGATCACCTCGTTCGTGGCGATCCTGGTCGAACGCGCCACCCGGCAGCGCCTGACCGGGCGGACCTGACCCGGACGCGGCCACCCGGTCAGCGCCGGGTGGCCGCCACGACCTGCGCCGCGATGATCTCCTCCAGCGGCGTGCACTCGTACGGGTCGGTCGACGTGCGGACGGTGATGCCGCCGGTCCGGCCGGTGATGAACCACCCGGACCCGCCGGCGGCCAGGCAGTCGCGCAGCGCCAACTCCTCCGCGCCGGCGATCATCCCCACGTGCAGCGGGGAGCCGAGCACCGCGTACACGTCGCCCTCGGCCAATCCCCGGTCCCGGGCGTCGCGCCGGTCGCGGACCCGGTGCAGCGTGCTGCCGAGCCGGAAGACCCGGTCGTCCCGGCTGATCGCGACCTTGCTGACCTGCCACACCTCGGCGTACGGGGTGTAGTTCGCCGGGCGGAACAGCGACGGCTTGCGGCGCGCGATGACGTGCACCGACCGCGCGCCCGCGGCCCGCAGCCGGTCCCGGCCTTCGGCCAGCAGCGCGCGCAGCCTCGGCACCGCGGCCTCCGCGACCGCGTCCGCCTCCTCCTGCCGCGCCTTCGCCGCGGCGTCCCGGCGGTCGGCCTCGGCGGTAGCCTTGCGTATCGCGTCGTCCAGCATCGGGTACCCGGTCCGTTCTGCGCGGCGGTCGACACCGCGGCACGGTGTCGACCGCTGCATCGCGGCGACCGGACGGCCCGTTACCGGCCCGTTCAGTCGATGTCGTAGGCGAGGTTCGGGCGCAGCCAGCGCTCGACCTCCCCCACCGAGGTGCCCAGCCGCTTCGCGTAGTCCTGGACCTGGTCGCGGCCGATCCGCCCGACGGTGAAGTACCGCGACGCCGGGTGCGCGAAGATCAGCCCGCTGACCGCCGCCGCCGGCGTCATCGCGAACGACTCGGTCAGCGCGAGCCCCGCCCGGTCCGCGCCGAGCAGGTCGAACAGCGGCTGCTTGAGGCTGTGGTCCGGGCTCGCCGGGTAGCCCATCGCGGGCCGGATGCCCCGGAAGCGCTCCGCGTGCAGGTCCTCCAGCGACGGCTCCGAGCCGGGCTCGAACCACATCCGCCTGGCCTCCAGGTGGATGTGCTCGGCGAACGCCTCGGCCAGCCGGTCGGCCAGCGCCTTGGTCATGATCGACCGGTAGTCGTCCTGCTCGGCCTCGTACTTCGCGGCCAGCACCTCCGCGCCGTGCACGGCCACCGCGAACCCGCCCAGGTGGTCGCCCTCGGGCGCGATGTAGTCCGCCAGGCTCCGGTTCGGCCGGCTCGGCGGCTTGGTGGTCTGCTGGCGCAGCATCGGCAGCCGCACCCGGCCGCCGTCGAGCACCAGGTCGTCGCCGTCGGACGTGGCGGGCCAGAAGCCGAGCAGCCCGCGCGCCTGGAACGCCCCGGTCGCGATGATCTCGTCCAGCAGGGCGTTGCCGTCGTCGAACAGCTCGCGGGCCACCGGCTCGTCCAGGATCGCCGGGTACTTCCCCTTGACCTCCCAGGCCAGGAAGAAGAACTGCCAGTCGATCATCGCCCGGAGCACGTCGAGGTCCGGCTCGAACAGCCGCACGCCGGTGAACTCCGGCACCGGCAGGTCGGCGAAGTCCACGACCTCCCGGTTCTCCCTGGCCTTCGGGAAGGTCAGCAGCGCGACGCTGCGGCGCTCCTCGTGCTGCTTGCGCAGCCGGTCCTGCTCGGCGTGGTTGCGCGCGGTGAGCGCGTCCGACCGGTCCGCGTCCAGCAGCTCCGACACCACGCCGACCACCCGGGACGCGTCCTGCACGTGCACGGTGGTGCCCTCGTACGCGGGCGCGACGCGGACCGCGGTGTGCTGGCGGGACGTGGTCGCGCCACCGATCAGCAGCGGCAGCTTCACGCCGCGGCGCTGCATGTCCGAGGCCACCGTGACCATCTCGTCCAGCGACGGCGTGATCAGCCCGGACAGGCCGATCGCGTCCGCGCCCTCGGCCACCGCCGTGTCGATGATGACCGCCGACGGCACCATCACGCCGAGGTCGATCACCTCGTAGTTGTTGCAGCCCAGCACCACGCCGACGATGTTCTTGCCGATGTCGTGGACGTCGCCCTTCACCGTGGCCATCACGATCTTGCCGGGCCCGCGCCGGGTGTCGATCCGGCCCTCCAGCCGGGCCTTCTCCTTCTCCGCCTCCATGTACGGCTCCAGGTAGGCCACCGAGCGCTTCATCACCCGCGCGCTCTTGACCACCTGCGGCAGGAACATCTTGCCCGCGCCGAACAGGTCGCCGACCACCTTCATGCCGTCCATCAGCGGACCCTCGATGACCTCCAGCGGCCGGGCGGCCTTCTGCCGGGCCTCCTCGGTGTCCTCCTCGATGAAGTCCACGATCCCGTGCACCAGCGCGTGCGAGAGCCGCTGCTCGACCGGGGCCTCCCGCCAGGACAGGTCGGCGACCCGCTTGGTGCCCGAGCCCTTGACCGTCTCGGCGTGCGCGACCAGCCGGTCGGTGGCGTCCGGGCGGCGGTCGAACAGCACGTCCTCGACCAGTTCCAGCAGGTCCTTGGGGATGTCCTCGTAGACCGCGAGCTGACCGGCGTTCACGATGCCCATGTCCAGCCCCGCGCGCACGGCGTGCAGCAGGAACGACGAGTGCATCGCCTCGCGGATGATGTCGTTGCCCCGGAAGGAGAACGACAGGTTCGAGATGCCACCGCTGGTGCGCGCGCCCGGACAGCGCTGCTTGATCCGGGGCAGCGCCTCGATGAACTCCTTGGCGTAGCCGTTGTGCTCCACGATGCCGGTCGCCACGGCCAGCACGTTCGGGTCGAAGATGATGTCCTCGGGCGGGAACCCGACCTGCTCCACCAGCAGGTCGTAGGCGCGGGCGCAGATCGACACCTTGCGGTCGGCGGTGTCGGCCTGGCCCTGCTCGTCGAACGCCATCACCACCACGCCCGCGCCGAAGTCGCGGATCGCGCGGGCCTGCGCCAGGAACGGCTCCTCGCCCTCCTTGAGGCTGATCGAGTTGACCACGCCCTTGCCCTGCACGCACTTCAGGCCCGCTTCGAGCACGCTCCACCGGGAGCTGTCGACCATGATCGGGATCCGGGCGACCTCGGGTTCGGTGGCGATCAGGTTGAGGAAGGTGGTCATCGCCTCCTCGCTGTCGAGCAGGTCGGCGTCCATGTTGACGTCGAGCAGGTTCGCCCCGCCGCGCACCTGCTCCAGCGCCACGTCCACCGCGCCCTGGTGGTCGTCGGCCTCGATCAGCCGGCGGAACCGCTTGGACCCGGTCACGTTGGTGCGCTCGCCGATCATCACGAACCCGGTGTCCGCGCCGATGGTGAACGGCTCCAGGCCGCTGAACGAGGTGGCCGGGGCGGGCCCGGTCGACTCCCGGCCGGGCGCGAGGTCGCGGACCGCGTCGGCGATGCGGGCGATGTGCTCGGGCGTGGTGCCGCAGCACCCGCCGACCACGTTCACGATGCCGGAGTCGGCGAACTCGCGGAGCAGCCCGGCGGTCTCGTCCGGCGTCTGGTCGTAGCCGCCGAACGCGTTGGGCAGCCCGGCGTTGGGGTGCGCCGCGGTGTAGGCGGAGGCGATCCGGGCGAGTTCGGCGACGTGCGGGCGCATCTCGGTCGCGCCCAGCGAGCAGTTGACGCCCACCACCAGCGGCTCGGCGTGCTCGACCGACCGCCAGAACGCCTCGACGGTCTGCCCGGACAGCGTCCGGCCGCTGAGGTCGACGATGGTCACCGAGATCCACAGCGGCAGGTGCGGCGCGACCTCGCGGGCGGCGGCCATGGCGGCCTTGGCGTTGAGCGTGTCGAAGATGGTCTCGACCAGCAGCAGGTCGACGCCGCCCTCGTCCAGCGCCGCGATCTGCTCCGCGTAGGTCGCCTTGACCTGGTCGAACGTCACCGCGCGGTACGCCGGGTCGTCCACCCGGGGCGACAGCGACAGGGTGACGTTGAGCGGGCCGACCGACCCCGCCACGAACCGGCCGCCGACCTCGTCGGCCGCCTGCCGGGCCAGCTTCGCGCCCTGCACGTTCATGTCGCGGACCAGCGACTCCAGCCCGTAGTCGGCCTGGGCGATGCCGGTCGCGGTGAACGTGTTGGTGGTGGTGATGTCCGCGCCCGCCGCGAGGTACTGGCGGTGGACGTCGAGGATCACGTCCGGCCGGGTGATGTTGAGCAGGTCGGGGTCGCCGGTGACGTCCTTGTGGTGGTCGTGCAGGAAGTCGCCGCGGTAGTCGGCGGGGGTGAGGCCCGCCGTCTGGAGCATCGTGCCCCACGCGCCGTCGAGCACGGCCACGCGGCGGTCCATGAGCTGCCGCAGGGCGTCGATCTTCGCCGATCCGTTCATCCGGACACCTCCCATTGACATGGAAGGCGCCCTTGTCCGGTGGTCACCGGGGCGAGCGTGGCGGATTCGCATCCGTTGCAGCGCCTCTCGCTCCCAGGGTTCCCAGCATACCGAAAGATCAACTTCCGACGCCCTCTGCCCACTTCCGGTTCCACCATGTGGACAGGATCGGCCACACGGCGTTCACCTGGCCGAACACCGCACCGGCGGGGTCCCGGCCACCGCCGGCGAACGCCGCCACCCTAACCCGCTCGCGTTTCGCGCGAACCCTTCCTTTACCCGAATAGAATTCACGTAAAAGTGGTGCCCGATCAGCCGGATCGCCGGACGTCTTCCGGCGGGCGTTCAGTCGCCGATCTTGTTCTGCTGGTCGATCAGCCAGCCGTCGCCGGAGCGGACCAGCGTGTAGACGTTCACCTCGGTCTCGCTGTGCCCGTCGCGGTAGTCGAGCGTCACCCGCGCGGTGACCCGGTCGCCGTCCGCCCGCACGTCGGAGAGCCGCGCCTTCGCGACGGTCGACCAGAACCCCTGGTACCCCGCCGGGGTCAGGGAGCGACCGGCCTTGAAGTTGTCGGTCAGCCTGGCGAAGGCCGCGTCGGCGTTGCCGGGCAGCGACTCGTAGTAGTCGGTCAGCGCCTTGTCCGGCCCGACCGGTCCGGACGCGGTGGTCGACGTGGTGGTCGGCGCGGTGGTGGTCGGGCCGCCGCTCTGCCCGGTCGTCGCCTCGCCGGTCGGCTGGTCCGCACCGGTGGGCTGGTCCTGGCCGGCCGGCGGTTCACCGGCCGCGGTCGTGGTGGTGCCGTCCTGCCCGCCGGGCGGCTGCCCGCCCATGTTGAGGACGACCACCAGCACCACGCCGAGCAGCACCACCAGCCCGGCGACGATCAACACCACCCGCCGGCGGACCCCGTCCGACTCCTCGGCCAGGCCGGCCCGGACCGGCGCGGGCGCTGCGGGCACGGGCGCGGCGGGCACGGGCGCTGCGGGCACGGGCGCGGTCGCGGCCGGCACGGTCGCCGCCGGGGTCGTCTCGACCGGGGTTTCCCGGACCGGGGCCGTCTCGACCGGCGGCACGTCGACCGCCGGTTCGTCCCGCACGGTCTCCGCCGCCTCGACGGCCGCGTCCGGCGCGGGAGCCTCGGGTGCCGGCTCGACCGGCGGTGTCGGGACGGGCGTCGCCTCGGCGGAGGGGACCTCGACCGGCGGCGTCGTGAACGGCAGGCCCGCACCGGGCAGCGCCGCCGCGCCGGCAGCCGCCGCGTCGGGGGCAGCGGGCTCCGCAGCGGCATCGGGGGCGGGCAGCGGCACGGAGGGGCCGGTCTCGGCCGGCGGGGCGAGCACCGGCAGCACGATCCGGGTCGCGGCGGCGAAGGGCAGCGCCTCGGCCAGCACGGTGGCCGGTTCCGCGGAGCCCTCGGCGAGCATCCGCACCGCCTCGGCCATGGTGGGCCGGTTGTCCGGGTCGCGGTCGAGCAGCCGGGCCAGCACCGGGGCGAGCGGTCCGGCGTTCTCCGGCGGCGGGTACTTGCCCTCGGCCGCCCGGTGCAGCAGCAGGATCGGGTTGCCGTCCACCCCGAACGGCGGCGTGCCCTCCAGGGCCGCGTACAGCGTCGCGCCCACCCCGAACACGTCGGACGGGAAACCCTGCTCGGCACCGAGCGCGACCTCCGGCGCGAGGTACGCGGGCGTGCCGACGAGCATCCCGGACGCGGTGAGCGTGCCCTCGCCGGCCACCCGCGAGGTGCCGAAGTCGGTCACCTTCACCGTGCCGAACTCGGTCACCAGCACGTTGCCGGGCTTGACGTCCCGGTGGATCACGCCGGCGGCGTGCGCGGACGCGAGACCCGAGGCGAGCTGGTGGCCGATCCGGCGCACCTCGTCGTGCGGCAGCGCGCCCCGGTCGGCCAGCAGGGTCGCCAAGCTCTGCGACGGCAAGTACTCCATGACCAGCCACGGCCGGTCGTCGTCCTCCACCACGTCGTAGAGCGCGATCACGTTGGCGTGCTGGAGCCGGGCGGCGATCCGACCCTCGCGCACCGCGCGCTTGGTCGAGTCGGCGTCGAAACCGTTGCGGGTCAACAGCTCCTTGACCGCCACGATCCGCCGCAGCCGGGTGTCCTCGGCCCGCCACACGACACCCATGCCACCCGCGCCGATCCGGTCCGTCAGCCGGTACCGGCCCGCGATGGTGCGCTCCTCCACCACTGCTCCCATTCCCGCGGCGCGCGTCGGGCACCCATGACCCGATCCAGCGACCTTCGAACGTGTGTACCCGACCACGATGCCGGCCAAGCGTCACCTCATCGGCGAGCACCCGGCGGTGTGTCGCGCGCGGCGACCCCCGGCCGGGTCACCCGTAATCCCCGGGGAAATGGTCGCGCGATATCGAAAAATGGACCGTGGTTAGCCTTACCTAATCATTACTCGGGTTGCGACCTTGTTTTACCGGTGGCAATGTCCACAACACCGAACCGGCATGAGGAGCAACCATGACCACCACCGAAATGCCCGCGGTCAGCTCGTGCACCGTCGCGGGTTGTTCGTACAACCACGACGGCTGCCACGCGTTCGCGATCACGGTGAGCGGCGTGAACGGCACCGCCGACTGCGGCACGTTCGTCCCGCTGGGCACCAAGGGCGGCCTGCCCAAGGTCGTCGCCCAGGTCGGAGCCTGCTCACGGGTGGACTGCGTGCACAACGCGAACCTGGAGTGCACCGCCTCGGACGTGCGGGTCGGCCCGGGTTCGGGCGACCACGCGGCGAACTGCCTGACCTACACCCAGGGCTGACCGGGGCCCGCGCGCAAACGACGGATCGCGGGGGCGCACCACCGCCCCCGCGATTGCGCGCGAGAATCGCAGAGCACTCGCGCGGCGGCCGGTGATCACCCCCGGAGCGCGTTTTCCCAGTGCGCCGCACCGGCTTTGCGGACGACCTCCCGGGCCTGCCGGAAATGTTCTTCGGCATCACCCGGACGGCCCAGCGCCCCGGCGAGCCGGCCGAGCAGCCCGGCCACCGGCCCGAGCGCGAGCAACCCGCTGCCCGCCCCGGCCAGTTCCCCGGCCGCCGGCCGCAGCGCCGCGTACACCTCACCCGTCAGGTCGCGGTCGTCGAGACCGAGCGCGACCAACCCGGTCAGCCACGTCCGCGCCTCGTAGAGCAGGTCGCGCGGTGATTCCCGCACGGCGGCGCGCGCCTCGACGGCCCGGCCGGCGTCGAGCAGGCTCAGCGCGAGCGCCCACGGCCGGTACGGGCCCCAGTCCTCGCCGAGGTCGACCCGGACCGGCCCGCCGGCCCCGATCCCGTGGCACAGCAGGGCGAACGGCCCGATGCCGGCCTCCAGACCCGTCATCCCGGTGCCGCCGAGCCGGGCGGCGGCGACCCTGTAGGCGGCCCGCGCGTCGGCGTCGCGCCCCGCGACCGACGCCCGCAGCGCGGCGTACCAGTCGGTGAACACGCCGACCAGCGGCAGTTCGTGGCGTTCGGCGATGCGGTCGACGGCGTCCGCGTGCCCGTCGGCGGCGGTGAACCCGGCGAGCGCGGAATGTGCTTGCAGCAGCACGAGGTGGGCCAGCACCTCGAACGCGACGAGGCCGTGCCGGGTGGACACGTCGAGCAGGTCGCGCCCGATCCGGACGCGGTCCGGCGCGAGGCCGGCGCGTTCGAAGGACTGCATGAACCGGCCGTTGAGCGCGAACGCGAGCAGCGCCGGGTCGTCCAGTTCGCGGGCGATCGCCTCCGCTTCCCGCGCCGCCCGCCGACCCCGGTCCCCGGCCGTGCCGCGCAGTTCCAGCGCGACGGTGGCCAGCAGCCTCGCGCGCTCGGCGCGCCGGTCCGGGGCGAGCGCGGCGAGCGTGCGGTCCGCGACGGCCACCACCCGGTCGGCCAGCGCCTGGTCGTCGTTGCCGGTCCAGATCGCGGGCACGTCGAACAACCCCAGCACGGCGGCGACCAGGTCCGGGTCGCCGACCCGCTCGGCGGCGGCCAGCGCCTCGGCGCGCGACCGACGGGCGGCGGCCAACTCCCCCGTGACGGCCAGCGCACGCACGTACCCCATCACCGCCTCCAGCCGCGCCCGTTCCGCCGCGGGCCCGCGTGCCGGCTCCGCCCCGGGGCGCGTCACGTCCTGGGCGCGGTCGTAGGCGGCGATGGCGTCGCGCCACCAGCGGACGGCCTCGTGCGGGGCGAAGCGGCGTTCGGCGCGCTCGGCGGCGCACCGGGCGTAGTGCGCCGCTTTCGCCGCCGTGGCACGGCTTTCCGCCCGCACGTAGTGGTGCGCGACGGTCTCCACGTCGTCCGGCCGGTCGCGTTCGACCACCTGCGCGACGGCGGCGTGCCAGCGCGACCGGCGCGACTCCGGGATGTCCGCGTACAGCGTGTCGCGCACCAGGTCGTGCGAGAACCGGACCGCGTCCGGCCCGCGTCCGGCGACGAAACCCAGCAGTTGCGCGGATTCCACCGCGTCCAGCACGACGTCCTCCGCCCCGGCGAGCGCGACCAGCACGTCCAGGTCGACGTCCCGGCCGAGGACCGCGGCCTGCCTCAGCACCTGCCGGTGCGCGGGCGGCAACCCGTCGACCCTGCGCCGGATGACGTCCCGCACGCCCTCGGGCACGGCGGACAGCACCGCCACGCCCTCGTCGTCCAGCAGCCGGGCCAGTTCCCGAGCGAAGAACGGGTTCCCGCCGCTGCGCCGGTGGACGGCCCGCGCGGTGGCGTCGTCCACGTCCCGGCCGGCGGTCGCGCGCACCAGCCGCGCCACGTCCGCCTCGGGCAGCCCGCCCAGGTAGACCCGCACGGGTTCGACCCGGGCCAGCCGGGCCAGCGCCTCGCCCAGCGCGGCCGGGATCTCGGTGCTCCGGTAGGTGCCGACCAGCAGCACCGGCAGGTCGACCGGCTCGGCGACCAGGGCCGTCAGCAGCTCCAGCACGTCCGGCCCGGCCCAGTGCAGGTCGTCCACGACCAGCAGCAGCGGGCCGGGCGCGGCGGCCAGGTGCTCGACCAGCGCCCGCCGCCGGTCCGGCCCGGCGTCGTCGGGCAGCAGCCGCCCGCCGCCCTGCTCGTGGTGCCGGCTCCACTCGGCGGTCCAGCCGGCGAGCCGCGCGGCGAGTTCCTCGACGAGCGCGGTCTTGCCCGCGCCCGCGTCGCCGGACACCAGCGCGACGCCGAGCCGCCGCCGCGCGCCGACCTCGCCGGCGGCCCCCAGCAGCCGGGCCAGTTCGGCCTCGCGACCCACGAACGTCCCGCCCGTGGACGTCGCACCGGGGGCGACCGCCAGAGCCGGGGCGACCACGGCGGGGGCGACCGGAGCCGGGGTGCCGGCCAGGTGCGGCGCGTGGTCGAGGATGTCGGCCTCCAGCAGGCGCAGGCCCGGCCCGGGGTCGACGCCCAGCTCACCGGCCAGCGAGTCCCGGGCCCGGCGCAGCGCGCCCAGCGCGTCGGCCTGCCGCCCGGACCGGTAGAGCGCGAGGGCCAGCAGCCGCCAGGCGTTCTCCCGCCACGGCCACGCGGCCAGGTGCGCTTCCAGGTCGGCCACCGCCTCGGCGGGCCGGCCCAGCGCCAGCACCGCCTCCACCCGGCGTTCCACGGCGAGCAGGCGCAACTCGTCGAGCCGGGACACCTCGCCGCGCGCCCACGGCTCGTCGGCGAACTCCGAGTAGGCCGGTCCGCGCCACCGCGCGAGGCCCGCGTCCGCCGCCGCGAGCGCGGCTCCCGGGTCGCCGGCCGCCAGCCGGTCGCGGGACTCGTGCACGGCGGCTTCGAAGCCGAGCGCGTCCACCTCGTCGGTGACCAGCGCGTAGCCGGGTGCGGCGGTGACCAGCAGGCGGGGCGGGGTGCGGGCGGGCCGGTCCGGTTCCAGCGCGCGGCGCAGCGTGAACACGAAGCTCTGCACCGCGCCGACCGCGCCGTCCGGCGGGTCCGGCCACAGGTCGTCGACCAGCCGGGACACCGGCACCACCCGGCCCCGGGCGACCAGCAGGCGGGCCAGCACCGCCCGGTGCCGGGGCCCCTTGAGGTCGACCGGGCCGCCGGGTCCGCTCGCGGTGAGCGGGCCGAGCACCCCGAACTCCATCACCCGGTCAGCCTAGCGGGGTGCCTCGTCGCCGCTGGTCAGCGACGTGGCGAAGCCGATGCTGACCGGTTGCTGATCGGGCTCGGACAGCCTGGCGGCACCGATCGAGAGGAACCACCGATGACCATCACCGGATTCGACCAGCAGCGCGTCACCGTCGCCGACGGGGTGCGGCTGAACGTGGCCGTGGGCGGGTCGGGGAGCCCGGTCGTGCTGCTGCACGGCTTCCCGCAGACCCACCTGATGTGGCGGCACGTCGCCGCCGACCTGGCCGCCGACCACACCGTGATCTGCCCCGACCTGCGCGGCTACGGCGACAGCGACCGGCCCGCCGACACCGGCCGGACCTACGCCAAGCGCACCATGGCGGCGGACGTGGTGGCCCTGGCCAAGGCGTTCGGCTTCGACCGGTTCGCGCTGGCCGGCCACGACCGGGGCGCGCTGGTCGCGATCCGCGCCGGCCTGGACCACCCGGACGCGGTCACCCACCTGGCGTCGCTGGACGTGCTGCCGACGTTGGACGCGTGGGAGGTCATGCAGGGCCGTTCGGCGGCCGTCGGCTTCCACCTGTACCTGCTGGCGCAGGCACCGGACCTGCCCGAACAGCTCATCGCGGGCGCGCCGGACGCGTTCTTCGGGCACTTCCTGGACGTCTGGGCGAACAAGCCCGAGGCGATCGCCGACGTGCGCGACGCGTACCTGGCCGCGTCCCGCGCGGCGATCCCGTCGATCGTGGCCGACTACCGGGCGTCGGCGGGCGTGGACGTGGCCGACGACGAGCAGGACCGCGCGGCCGGCAACCGGCTGCGGATGCCGGTGACCGTGCTGCAGCAGGACTGGGGCGCGGCGCTGGGGTTCGACGCGGCCGGCCGGTGGCGGGCGTGGGCCGACGACCTGGTGCACGAGACGGTGACCTGCGGGCACTTCATGGCCGAGGAGGCGCCGGCCGAGGTGGTGCGGGCGCTGCGCGACCTGCTCGCGCGCTGAGCTTGCTACGGGCGCAGCACCCGGTCGATCTGGTGGTCCAGCACCTCGCGCGCGGCCTCCGGGGTGCGGTGCCCGATCGCGATGTCCACGCCCAGCGAGGTGGCCAGCGACCAGCAGATGTCGGCGTCGAGCCGGTCGTCACCGGTGCCCCGGCGCGCGGCGGCGATCAGCCCGGCGGTGAACGAGATCAGCTCGTCGTCGCCGGGCGCGAGCACCCTGGCCAGGGTCGGGTCGGAGATGGTCCGGCCGAGCACCGCGACGGAGAACCGGATCAGCCGGGTGCTCTCCTCGTCGGGGCGGATCAGGGCGTGCAGGCACTCCCGGAGCACGACGGCGGCCCCGGCGTCGGCGACCGCGAGGATCGACCGCTCGATCCGGGCGTTCAACTCGCGGACGCAGCGCTCCAGCGCGTCCCGGACCAGGGCTTCCATCGTCGGGAAGTAGTGCTGGACCTGGCCCATCGACACACCGGCCTCGGCGGCGACCCCGCGCAGCGTCACGCCTTCCAGCCCGCTGCGCACCGCGAGCGCCCACACGGCCTCGACCAGCCGCCGCCGACGTTCCTCGTGGTCCACGACCTTCGGCACCCGCGCCCCTTTTCCCATGCACCCGCATTGCATAAGCCCCCTCCATCCTATTACAGTGCAACTGCATTGGAACGGGTGTGAGGGGGAAGGTCCGTGAAGTACGACGTCTTTCAGATCATCGGTGCGATCGTGCTGGTCGTCGGCGCGCAGGGCGCGATCCGGCTGCTCGTCGACCACGCCGACAGCGGCCTGCTGGGCTGGGTGCCCGGCGGTTTCGGCGGGCAACTGGCCGCGCACCTGGTCGGCGCGGCGCTGGGCGCGGTGCTCGCGGGGTGGGCGCACGACAAGGCCAAGGCGCTGGGCCGGCGCGGCCGCTGACGACCGGTGGCCCGGAGCGGGCAGCTCCGGGCCACCGGTCGCGGGTGGGTCAGCCGACCGGGGCGGGAGCCTTCGGCCGGGCCGGGGCGGCGACCGGCGCGGTCGTCGGCGCGGTACCGCGGAACCCGCGCAGCCGCAGGCTGTTCGACACCACGAACACCGACGAGAACGCCATCGCCGCACCCGCGATCATCGGGTTGAGCAGCCCGGCGGCGGCCAGCGGCAGCGCCGCCACGTTGTAGGCGAACGCCCAGAACAGGTTGCCCTTGATCGTGGCCAGCGTGCGCCGCGAGAGCCGGATCGCGTCCACCGCCGCCAGCAGGTCGCCCCGGACCAGCGTGAGGTCGCTCGCCTCGATCGCCGCGTCGGTCCCGGTGCCCATGGCCAACCCGAGGTCCGCCTTGGCCAGCGCCGCCGCGTCGTTCACGCCGTCACCGACCATCGCGACCACCTTGCCCTCGGCCTGGAGCCGGGCCACCACGTCGACCTTGTCCTGCGGCAGCACCTCGGCGAACACCTCGTCGATGCCCACCTCGGCGGCCACCGCGCGGGCCGCGGCCTCGTTGTCGCCGGTCAGCAGCACCGGGGTCAGGCCGAGTTCGCGCAGCCGCCGGACCGCCTCGGCCGACGTGGGCTTCACCGCGTCGGCGACCACCAGGACCGCCCGCGCCGCGCCGTCCCACGCGACCAGCACGGCCGTGCGGCCCTGCCGTTCGGCGTCCCGCTTGGCCCGCGCCAGGTCCTCGCCCAGGTGCACGCTCCACTCGGCGAGCAGGCGTTCCCGGCCGACGAGCACCGCGTGCCCGTCGACCACGCCCTGGACGCCCAGACCGGCCAGGTTCTGGAACCCCTCCACGGCGGGCAGGTCGCCCACCCGCTCCCGCGCGCCGGCCGCGACGGCCTTGGCGATCGGGTGCTCGGAGGCGTTCTCCAGCGCACCCGCCAGCCGCAGCACCTCGTCCTCGGCACCGGTGGCGTGCACGGCGAGCAGGCTCATCCGGCCGGTGGTGACGGTGCCGGTCTTGTCCAGCACGACGGTGTCCACCCGGCGGGTCGACTCCAGCACCTCCGGCCCCTTGATCAGGATGCCGAGCTGCGCGCCCCGGCCCGTGCCGACCAGCAGCGCGGTCGGCGTGGCCAGGCCCAGCGCGCACGGGCAGGCGATGATCAGCACCGCGACCCCGGCGGTGAACGCCGCCGCGACCCCTTCGCCGGTGCCCAGCCAGAACGCGAGCGTCCCGACGGCCAGCGCGATCACGATCGGCACGAACACCGCCGACACCCGGTCGGCCAGCCGCTGCGCCTGCGCCTTGCCGTTCTGCGCGTCCTCCACCAGCTTCGCCATCCGGGCGAGCTGGGTGTCCCCGCCGACCCGGGTGGCCCGCACCACGAGCCGGCCGCCCGCGTTGACCGTCGCGCCGACCACCGCGTCGCCGGGGCCGACCTCGACCGGCACCGACTCGCCGGTCACCATGCTCGCGTCGACCGCCGAGCCGCCGTCCTCCACGACGCCGTCGGTGGCGACCTTCTCCCCCGGCCGCACCACGAACCGGTCGCCCACCGCGAGGTCCGCGATCGGGATCCGGGTCTCGCGGCCGTCCCGCAGCACCGCCACGTCCTTCGCGCCCAGTTCCAGCAGCGCGGTGAGCGCGGCACCGGCCCGGCGCTTGGACCGCGCCTCGAAGTACCGGCCCGCCAGGATGAACGTGGTGACGCCGGCGGCGACCTCCAGGTAGATCGAGCCCGCGCCGTCCGTCGGCGCGATGGTCAGCTCGAACGCGTGGGTCATGCCGGGCGTGCCGGCCGTGCCGAACAGCAGCGCGTACAGCGACCACGCGAACGCGGCGAGCGTCCCCATCGAGATCAGCGTGTCCATCGTGGCCGCGCCGTGCCGCAGGTTCGTCCACGCCGCCCGGTGGAACGGCAGCGCGCCCCACACCAGCACCGGGGCCGCGAGCACCAGCGAGATCCACTGCCAGTAGGTGAACTGGAGCGCGGGCACCATCGCCAGCGCGACCACCGGCACCGACAGCGCCGCCGAGACGACCAGCCGCTGCCGCAGCGCCGCCGTCGGGTCTTCCTCCGCCACGTCGGCGGTTCGCGCGTGCGGCAGGGTCGCGCCGTACCCGGCGGCCTCGACCTGCTCGACCAGCGTCGCCGGGTCGAGCCCCTCGGGGAAGGTGACCTTGGCCTTCTCGGTGGCGTAGTTGACCGTCGCGGTCACGCCGTCGAGCCGGTTGAGCTTGCGCTCGATCCGGGCCGCGCAGGACGCGCAGGTCATGCCCGTGATCGACAGTTCGAGGTCAGTGGCCATGACCCGCCTCCACGGTGAACTCGGCGGTGCGCACCACGCCCGCGTGCCGGAAGTCCAGGAACAGCCGGTAGGTCCCGGCGGTCGGCACCTGCGCGACGAACGAGATCTCCGGCCCCGGCGCGGTCCTGCCGTCGCCGGGCGCGCCCTCGGGGTGCACGTGCAGGTAGGCGAGGTCGCTCTGGCGCAACGCGACCAGGTGCCCGTACGCGGCGAGGTAGGGCTGGAGGTCGGTGACCGGCGTGCCGCCCTCGGCCACCGTCACCTTCAGCGGCGACGCCTCGCCGGGCACCAGGTCGCCGGTGAGCCGGACCTGGTAGCCGTCGACCTCGGCGACCCGCGAGGGCGCGTAGGCGCGGGGCTCGAACGCGCCGGCGACGGAGACGTCCGCGCCCAGCGTGACGGCCTGGCCGCCGGTCGGCGTGAAGTCGGCGAACACCCGGTAGGTGCCCGCGTCGGGCAGGTCCAGCGGCACCGACCAGGTGCCGTCCGGTGCCATCTCCGGGTGCACGTGCCGGAAGCCGGAGGTGTCCCGGCGGACCACGATCAGGTGCATCCGCCGGTCGTGCTCGACCTCGAACGCGGTGACCGCACGGCCCTCGCGGTCGGAGATCCGGAAGGTGAAGGGTGATCCCGCGGTGGGCGTCGAGTCGGTGGGCGTGAGGGTGTAGCCGCCCCTGGACGACGCCAACCCGGCGGGTTGGTCCTGCTCGGCCCCCGCGACGGTGGCGCTGTGGTCGTCCCCGTGCCCGGCGTCCTCGCCGCCGTGCGCCTCGCCGTGACCGCGCTCGGCGGAATCGGCGCGAAGGGGACCGACAGCGCTCCCGACCGCCCAGGCCGCACCCGCGACCAGGACGAGCGCCACACCGTAGGCGGAGAGCTTCGCTGCTGTGTTCATGGTGGTGTTCCTCGGTGAAACCGGGGAGCCCGCCCCGCTCGGGCGGGCTCCGGTGGGTCCTGCTCAGGTGGCGAGCGCGTAGCCCGCCTCTTCGACCGCCGCGCGCACGTCCGCCTCGGCGACCGGCTCGGCGCTGGTGACCTTGACCGCGCCGGTGGGGACGTCGACGGCCACGTCGGTGACCCCGGCGATCCGGGTGACCTCCTCGGTCACCGACGACGCGCAGTGCCCGCAGGTCATGCCGGTGACGGTGAAAGTGGTCTCTGCCATGGGGAAAAGTTCCTCCTCGTGAGTGCCGGAGCCGTTCAGGAGCGGACCAGGCGGGCGATCGCGTCGCTCGCCTCGCGGACCTTCTCCTCCGCACCGTCGCCGCCCTGCGCGAGCGCGTCGGCCACGCAGTGCTTGAGGTGCTGGTCGAGCAGGCCGAGCGAGACGGCCTGGAGCGCCTTGGTCGCGGCGGCGATCTGGGTGAGCACGTCGATGCAGTACTCGTCGTTCTCCACCATCCGCTGCAACCCCCGGACCTGCCCCTCCACCCGGCGCAGCCGCGCCAGGTAGTCGTCCTTGCCGGTGCTGTAGCCCCGCATGTCCCGCTCCTCTCAGCCACCGCATTTATACCCCCATGGGGTATACCGGTGTCAACTTGGGAGAGACCCATCACACACCCATGCCCGGTAGGGGTATACCTCACCGGACCCGGACTGTCGGACCCCGCCGCTGCGGTGTCGAGGTCGTGGTGGCCGGACCGGGTGGGGTACGTGGCGTTGCACGTGACGAGTCGGCGGCGAAGCGCCGTGGCGATCGAGAAGGCGCACCCCGGCGCGGTGGTGGTCGACGTGACCTCGCGCGGGCCGCAGCCGTGGGTGCGGCTGAGCCCGTTCTACCCGCACGGCGGGATCCCGGTGCCGTTCACCCCGCACGTGACCGGCGCGTCCGCGGAGGGGATCTGGCAGGCGCCCAAGGTGTTCCGGGAGGCGGACGTCGACCTGGCCAAGCTCCGGGTCGCCGGGATGACCGGGCTCAAGCGCACGGTCCGCCGCCACGGCGAGGTGCTCGGCCACCGCACCGGCGCGCACGGCGCGGAACTGCTGTCCTACGAAGACGCCCGGCGGCGCATCCACCTGCCGGTCTACCGGTGGGTCCTGGAGAACCGGGTGGTGGACGAGGTCGCCGCCCTGCGCGCCTGCGCAACACGGCGTGGTCGGGATGAGCGGAGTTGGCGATGACGAAGGTGCGTAGCGGCCCGACGTTGTGGCCGGCCGCCCTGGGACTTCCGGGGTCCTGTCGGCGGACAGGTCGTCCCCGCCCGGCCAGGATCCGACGCCAGGATGATCATCGACCGCCGCACCCGGCTCGCGCCCTGCTCGCCCCGCCGCACGTACCCGGTGACCGTGCGCGGTCCACGCACTAGGCGGACTTGCGCCAGACCAGTTCGAACGCCTTCCACTCCTGTTCCCAGTGCCGGGCCCGGATCCGGTTGTGCGCCAACCGCGTCAGCACGCACACCAGCACCATGCCGCCGCCGGCCGCCACCCAGATCCCCGCCGTGACCAGCAGCGCGGTCCCCAGGCCGCTGGTCACGTTCGTCTCGGACCCGATCGCCGCCGCGACCGGCAGGCTGAGCAGCACCACCGCCGCGGTCGCCACCAGCAGCGCGCCCTCGAACCGGTCACCGGGCCGGGCGAGCGGGTTGCGGCCGGGGAACACCCGCCGCACCAGCCGGGGAATCCGCGCGTCCATGGTCGACCTCCCTCACGTCACAGCACACCTTGGTCCGCACCCGCCCGCACCGCCCAGGGCCGGAGGTCAGTACCGGGGTCCCTGTTCATCAGGGACTTCCGACTCTGCGGTCGACCGCGCCCCGGTGGCACCGTGGCAGCCGACGCCGCTCCCGGGTCCGACCAGGGGCGGCTCCCGGACTCGGAGTGGCGATCGGGCCGCCGCTCCCACCCCGGCGACCGGCGAGGACGGCACCCCCAGGCCGTGCCGCCGGCTGCCGGCCGGGACGCGCCACCCGGTGCACGCCGGGTGCGCGTCCTCTCCCCGTGCCGCACCCTCGCCGGCACGGATCGGCCGCCGTCACCGCCTGCGCCCCCACTTGAAGTACGCCAGCGGGCCGACGAAGTTCACCGCGATGAGCAGCGCCCAACGCCGCTTGGGCCCGTTCACCGCGGCCGGCGCGCGTCGGGCCAGGTCGATCCAGGCGGCCAGCGCCAAGGCGACCTGCGCCGCGCCGAGGCCGACGACCGCCCGCCGCTCCCCCGGTCCGAGCCCACTCCACCCGCGGTGCTTGTCCATACCGGCCGATTCTGCGCGCCGCCGGCGAGTGCCGCGAGCCGGAGCGGGCTGCCAGAGTGGGCGCATGAGCTACGACGTCGAGGCCGTCCGCGCCCGCTTCCCGTCCCTGTCCTCCGGAACCGCGCACTTCGACGGACCGGGTGGCTCGCAGATGCCCGCCGTGGTCGCGGACGCCGTGCGGGACGTGATGGTGTCCTCGATCTCCAACCGGGGCACGGTCACCGCCGCCGAACGCGCGGCCGACGACGTGGTCCGCACCGCGCGGCGGGCGGTGGCCGACCTGCTGGCCGCCGACCCGGCCGGGATCGTGTTCGGGCGCAGCGCCACCCAGTTGACCTACGAGTTCGCCCAGGTGCTGGCCAAGACGTGGCAGCCGGGCGACGAGGTCGTGGTGAGCAGGCTGGACCACGACGCGAACATCCGCCCGTGGGTGCAGGCGGCGGCACGGGTCGGCGCGGTGGTCAGGTGGGCCGGCTTCGACCCGGCGACCGGCGAGCTGACCCCCGACGACGTGGCCGCCGTGCTGTCACCCGAGACCAGGCTGGTCGCGGTGACCGGGGCGTCCAACCTGATCGGCACCCGTCCGCCGTTGGCCGACATCGCCCGCCTGGTGCACGATCGCGGCGCGCTGTTCTTCGTGGACGGCGTGCACCTGACGGCGCACCACGCGGTGGACGTGACGGCGTTGGGCGCGGACGTCTTCGTGTGCTCGCCGTACAAGTTCTTCGGCCCGCACTGCGGCGTGCTGGCGGCGGACCCCGCCCTGCTGGCAACGCTGGACCCGGACAAGCTGCTGCCGTCCTCCGACGCGGTACCCGAACGCTTCGAGCTGGGCACGCTGCCGTACGAACTGCTGGCGGGCACCACCGCCGCCGTGGACTTCATCGCCGGCCTGACCCCGGGCGACGGCGACCGCCGAAGCCGCATCGTCACGTCGTGGCAGGCAGTGGGCGCACACGAAGACCGCCTGCGGGCGGCCGCCGAGCAGGGCCTGCGGGACCTGCCGGGGGTGACCCTGTGGTCCCGCGCCGCCTCCCGGACCCCGACCCTGCTGGTCACCTTCGCCGACCGGCCCCCGATCGACGCCTACCGCTACCTGGCGACCCGGAACATCAACGCCCCCGCGAGTTCGTTCTACGCGATCGAGGCATCCCGGTGGCTGGGCCTCGGCGACACCGGCGGCCTCCGGGTGGGCCTGGCCGCCTACTCCACGGACGCCGAGGTCGATCGCCTGCTCACCGCGCTGCGCGACTTCCTGAAGTCCTGACGGCGCAGGGCAACCGGTCAGCGGCGGTCGCGGAAGGTGCGGCGCAGGTCGTCCACCCACAGGTCGGGGATCTCCCACGGGATGAAGTGGCCGCCGCGATCGTGCGCGGTGAGGTTGACGTGGTGGTACCAAGCGGCGCGTTCGCTGTCCAGGAAGCTGCGCACCCGTTGGTCGGTGGTCACGCCGGGCGGGTTCTCGTGGGCCACGAACGTGATGCCGGTCGGCGCCTCGACCACCGGCCACCGGTCGTGCGACGGCTGCCACGGGTAGCGGTTGTTGTTGGCGTAGGTGCGGATCGACGTGGAGATCGCGTTGTTCACCCAGAAGATCATCGCGTGGGTGAGCAGGTCGTCCTTCGAGAACACCGACTCGACGTCACCGTCGTTGGCGCTCCAGGTGATCCACCGTTCGAGGATCCACGCGAGCATCCCCGCCGGCGAGTCCGACAGGCCGAACCCGAGCGTGCTCGGCCCGAGCACGTGGACCGCCAGGTGCGCGGCGAACCGGCGCTCCAACGCGACCAGCCGCGCCCGGACGTCCGCCGGCAGGCCGTCCGGGATGGGCCGCCCGCCGCTGAGGTCCCACCCCCGGTCGCCGTTGAACATGGTGAGCATCTGGCCCGACCCGATGTGGATGCCGTACAGGGAGTCGGCGTACTTGTGCCCCAACTGGCCGGTGACCAGCGCGCCCACGTCGCAGCCGGCGGCGGCGTAGCGGGTGTGGCCGAGCGTGTCGGTCATCAGCCGGTGCCACAGGTCGGCGACCTTCCAGAAGTTCAGGTCCGGGTGGTCGGGCAGCGGCGTGGAGAACCCGAAGCCGGGGAACGACGGCACGATCACGTCGAACGCCTCGGCCGGGTCGCCGCCGTGCGCGCCGGGGTCGGCGAGCGGGTCCACCACCTTGGCCCAGTGCCAGAACGTCCACGGCCAGCCGTGCGTCAGGATCAGCGGCACGGGAGCGGGTCCGACGCCGGGCTTGCGCATGAAGTGCACCGGCACGCCGTCCACGGTCACCCGGTAGTGCTCGTAGGCGTTGATCGCGGCCTCGGCCGCGCGCCAGTCGTACTCGGTGAGCCAGTAGTCGACCAGCTCGCGCAGGTACCCGCGATTCACCCCGTAGAACGAATCTTCGTTGCCGGCGTCGTCCGGCCACCGGGTCAGCCGGAGCCGGGTCCGCAGGTCGGTCAGCACGTCGTCGGGGACGTGGATCGGCTGGGCTGCCAACGGGAACGCGCCGCCAGGCGTCACATCAAGTTCGTCGACCACCGGACCAGTCTTCCACCACACCCATTAGGGTGCCGGTATCACCGGGTCGAGGGACGTGCGTACGCAACAGTTGAGCGTTGCGTACGCGCAACTAGTATGTCCGCGTGAGCCCAGAGCAGAACATCACGCCGTCGCCCCTGTGGACCTACATCGAGACCAACCTGGAGAACCGTGGCCTGAACACGGGTGACCTGGCGCGCGCCACCGGCGTGCACCGCAGCCGGTTCACGGACTGGCGGCGCGGCAAGTCGATCAGCATCGAGACGGCGCGCGCCATCGCGAAGCTGTTCGAGGTGAGCCCGCTGGAGGTGCTGGTCGCCGCCGAGCTGCTGACCCCCGAGGAGGCGCAGCTGCGGCACACCCGACCGAACCCGGCCGAGCTGAGCGACGAGGAGTTGGTCGCCGAGCTCAAGCGCCGCCTCAAGCGCTCGTAGCGGGCGGGCGGTCCGGGTCAGGGGCGTTCGGCGGCCTGCTTGAGGCGGGCCAGCGTGGTTTCGATGTTGCGCTGGTTCTCCCGCGTGCGGTCGCGGACGCCCGTGGCCAGGACGGTCACCGGGCGGAACCACGCCGGGCGGCGGTCCCAGGCGCTCTCGGTGACCCGGCAGCCTCCCGGCCCCGGCTCGATGTCGTACTGCCACCGCGACACCGCCAGCCCCAGCGACCGCACCTCGAACGCGAACCTGCCCGGCTCGGCGTGCGTGACGGTGGAGACCGTGGACCAGAAGCGCACACCGCGCTTGTTGGTGCCCCGGAAGCGCGCGCCCACGCGCGGGCCGTCGGCGTTCAGCCACCGCCCGCCCGAGTACTCCTGGGCCAGGTCCGCCATCCCCGGCAGGTCGCTGACCAGGTCGTACACCCGGTCGGCCGGGGCGGCCACGTCGATGCTGCCACTCGCGTCGGGCTTGTCCACGGCGTGAATCTACTGACCGGTAAGGGCCACCGGAAGATCCTCGTCACGACCTCGCGGGGTTGACCGGGCCGCCACGCCCTCGTATGTTCGTATGTAGAACTTTTGTTCGGTATACGAACACGTGAGGATGCCGTGGCGGAGATCGGAACACTGGCGGAGGCGGTCGGCGACCTCGTCGGCGACGGGGACGTGGTGGCCCTCGAAGGGTTCACCCACCTCATCCCGACGGCGGCGGGGCAGGAGATCATCCGGCAGGGGCGGCGCGACCTGACCCTGGTGCGGATGACCCCCGACATCGTCTACGACCAGCTCATCGGCGCGGGTTGCGCGCGCAAGCTGGTGTTCTCCTGGGGCGGCAACCCCGGTGTCGGGTCGCTGCACCGATTCCGGGACGCCGTGCAGAACTCGTGGCCGGTGCCCCTGGAGATCGAGGAGCACAGCCACGCCGGCATGGCCAACCGGTACGTCGCCGGCGCGTCCGGCCTGCCGTTCGCGGTGCTGCGCGGGTACGTCGGCACCGACCTGTCGTCGGTGACCGGCACCATCAAGCCCATCACCTGCCCGTTCACCGGGGAGGAGCTGACGGCCGTGCCCGCGCTCAACCCGGACGTCGCGATCGTGCACGCCCAGCGCGCCGACCGGAACGGCAACGTGCAGCTCTGGGGGCTGCTCGGGGTGCAGAAGGAAGCCGTGCTGGCCGCGCGGCGCAGCCTCGTGACGGTCGAGGAGGTCGTGGACGAGCTGACCCCCGTGCCGGGCGCGATCGTGCTGCCGTCCTGGGCGGTCACCCGGGTCGCCGAGGTGCCCGGCGGCGCGCACCCCTCGTACGCGCAGGGGTACTCCGAGCGGGACAACGCCTACTACGCCGCGTGGGACCCGATCAGCCGGGACCGCGACGAGTTCGGCCGGTGGCTGGAGCAGGTCAGGGAGGCGGCATGAACCACACGTCGGACGAGATGATGGCGGTCGCCGCCGCCCGCGCGCTGTCCGGGCGGCAACGGGTGTTCGTCGGCATCGGCCTGCCCTCCACCGCCGCCAACCTGGCCCGCCGCACCCACGCGCCGGACCTCGTGCTGGTCTACGAGTCCGGCACGCTCGGGTCCAAACCGGACCGGCTGCCCGCGTCCATCGGCGACGGCGTGCTGGCCGAGACCGCCGACGCGGTGATCAGCGTGCCCGAGGTGTTCAACTACTGGTTGCAGCCCGGCCGGATCGACGTCGGCTTCCTCGGCGCGGCCCAGCTGGACCGGTTCGGCAACATCAACACGACCGTCATCGGCGGCGACTACCACCACCCCAAGGTGCGGCTGCCCGGCGCGGGGGGTGCCCCGGAGATCGCCGCGTCGTGCCGCGAGGTGTACGTGGTGGTGCGGCAGAGCAGCCGGTCGTTCGTGGACCGGGTCGACTTCGTCACCTCGTTCGGCCACGGCCGGGGCAAGGGCGACCGCGAGCGGCTGGGTCTGCGCGGCGCGGGCCCCACCCTGGTGATCACCGACCTCGGCGAGTTCCGCCCCGACCCGGAGACCTCGGAACTGGTGCTCACCGCCGTGCACGAGGGCGTGGCGGTGGACGACGTCCACGCCGCGACCGGCTGGGATCTGAAGGTCGCCCCGGACCTCGACCGCACTCCCCCGCCCACCGACCAGGAGCTGGCCGCGCTGCGGGCGCTCAAGGAGGCATCGAAGTGACCGACGTGTTCGTGCTCGACGGCGTGCGCACCCCGTTCGGCCGCTACGGTGGCGCTCTGTCCGGCGTGCGCCCGGACGACCTCGCCGCGCACGTCCTGCGCACCCTCCGCGACCGCACCGACCTCGACCCGGCGACCGTGGACGAAGTGGTGTTCGGCGACGCCAACCAGGCCGGCGAGGACAACCGGAACGTGGCCCGGATGGCGGCGCTGCTCGCGGGCTGGCCGACGTCCGTGCCGGGGACCACGGTCAACCGGCTGTGCGGCTCGGGGATGGACGCCGTCATGCAGGCGTCGCGGACCGTCGCGGTCGGCGACGCGTCGCTGGTCGTGGCGGGCGGCGTGGAGTCGATGAGCCGCGCCCCGTGGGTGCTGCTCAAGCCCGGCAAGGGTTTCCCGACCGGACCGGAGACGCTGCACTCCACCACGCTGGGGTGGCGGATGACCAACCCGGCCATGCCCGCCGAGTGGACCACGTCGCTCGGCGAGGCCACCGAGCAGCTCGCCGAGCGGTACGGCGTGACGCGCGAGAGGCAGGACGAGTTCGCCCTGCGCAGCCACCGACTCGCCGCCAAGGCGTGGGACGACGGCTTCTACGACACCCACGTCGTGCCCCCGCCCGGCGTGGCGGCGGCGCTCGACGAAGGCATCCGCGCCGACACCAGCCTGGAGAAGCTCGGCGGGCTCAAGCCCGCGTTCCGTCCACAGGGGACGGTCACGGCCGGCAACGCCTCCCCCCTCAACGACGGCGCGGCGGCCCTCCTGCTCGGCTCGAAGCAGGCCGCCGACGACGCGGGCCGCACCCCGTTGGCCCGGATCGCGGGCCGGGGCGCGGCCGGCGTCGACCCGCAGGTGTTCGGCCTCGGCCCGGTGCAGGCCGCCGAGACCGCGCTGCGCCGAGCCGGGATCGGCTGGGGCGACCTCGCCGTGGTGGAGCTGAACGAGGCGTTCGCCGCCCAGTCGCTGGCGTGCCTGACGGACTGGCCGGAGCTGGACCCGGAGATCGTCAACGTCAACGGCGGTGCGATCGCCATCGGCCACCCGCTGGGCGCGTCCGGCGCACGGGTGGTGCTCCAACTGGCGCACGAGTTGCGGCGGCGCGGTGGCGGGTGGGGCCTGGCGGCGCTGTGCATCGGCGTCGGCCAGGGGCTGGCGGTCGTGCTGGAGGCGTAGCGCCGGCCACCGCGCGTCGGGCGGTTGGTGCAGGGTGGGCGGTTGTCGCACGGTGAGTCGGGGTGACCGGCGGATAAGGTGGACGCCACCATGACCGAGCAGGAGGCTCCGCCGGAGCGCGGGGCGCACTACGTGCAGTCGCTGGAACGCGGCTTGGCGGTGATCCGCGCGTTCACCGCCGACAGCCCGGCGTTGACGCTGACCGACGTCGCCAAGCGGACCGGGCTGACCCGGGCCGGGGCGCGGCGTTTCCTGCTGACGTTGGTCGATCTCGGGTACGTGCGCACCGATGGCAAACGCTTCTCGTTGACGGCTCGGGTGTTGGAGCTGGGGTACGCGTTCCTGTCGAGCGCGGCGCTGCCCGATGTGGCGCAGCCACACCTGGAGCGGTTGTCGGCGGAGGTGCGGGAGTCCACTTCGGCCTCGGTGCTGGACGGGGCCGAAGTGGTGTACGTGGCCCGGTTCGCGGTGTCCCGGATCATGGCGGTGTCGATCACGGTGGGCACCCGGTTCCCGGCTCACGCGACGTCGATGGGGCACGTGCTGTTGGCGGGCCTGCCCGCCGGTGAGTTGACGGCGTGCCTGGGCGGGGTTCGGTTGGAAGCGTTGACCTCTCACACGATCACCTCCTTGGACGTGCTGCGGACCGAGCTGGACAAGGTGCGCGACCAGGGGTGGGCGCTGGTCGACCAGGAGTTGGAGGAAGGACTCCGCTCCATCGCCGCTCCGGTACGCGACCGGGCGGGACGGGTGGTGGCGGCGGTCAACGTGTCGACCCACGCCAGCCGCACGACGGTGGACCGAATGCGACACGAGATGCTCCCTCCGCTGCTGGCCGCCTGCGCGGGAATCGAGAAGGACCTCGCCGGCTGAGCCGTGGGCGCGCCTGGTCGCGCACCACGCCGTGCGACGGGGAACTCCCGATGCCCAAGGGCCCGCGAACGCCGACGCGCCGAACGGCCCAAGAACTCCCGGCACTCCACGAACCGCCGAGTCGCCATCGAAGCCGACACCCGCGTCGCCCCATGCCGCCGGGCAGCCGCTCCCCCAACGGCCGGGGCGGCCGCAGGTCACAGCCGACCACGTCGGCCAAGTACATCCCCCGGGTCGCCGACGTGCCCGGGAGTCGAACCCAAGTGGCGGCGGTGACCGTCACCCCGTCACCGTCGTCCGCGAAGTCCACCACTTCCCAACCCGGACACACGTCCGCACCGAGTTCCCCGGCCCACTTCCCCAACACGGCCTCGGTCCGCGACTGCGGAATGCCCCGCACGCCGAAATGCCCATCGGGCAACACGCCGTAGTCGAACCGCACACCACCGAAATGACCCAGCCGGCTGGTCTCCGCCCCACCGAACCACGGCAGCAGCCCGCGCTGCCCGAAGGTCTCCACCGCCAGCGCGGTGAAACCCAACCCACGCGACTGCCCGGTGGGCTGAGCCAACTGTTCCAGCAACACCACCCGGGCACCGCCCAGGCACAGCTCACCCGCCAGCATCAGCCCCGTCGGCCCCGCCCCGACGACGATCACGTCCGTGTCCACGACACTCCCCTCCACTCCACAGTCCGCGCCGGGTGCGGCGGACAAACCAACGCCGCAGCACGGCGACCGCGCACGCCTGCCCCCCGCCGGTCCACGCCAGATCGCCGCCTGAACCGGGCAACCTCAACGACCGCACCGCCTACCGCGACTCCGGCATCGCCAACGCACTCGCCGGACGCCCGGTCATGGCAGAAGGCGAACTTCGACACCACCCACCGCCGCACCCACACCCGCGCCGAACACATCCCGGCCCGCATGGGTTACGAGACATCCCTTACGAACTCGTACATGGTTGGGCGGCCGGGCTGGGATGATCTTGGCGTGGGTCGTGTTGCGGTGCTGTCGTCGCGCCGGATCACCGGGTTGTCGTCGGGGCTGATCGCCGAATTGGCGACGGAGATCGGGCCGCTGTGGCAGGACCGGCAGGACGCCAGGTTGGCGGCTCGTCCGCAGCGGCGCGCTCCGGGTGCGGGCACGAAGTACAAGCCGGTGTTCGTGGATCGTCTGTCGGCGACACCGGTGCATCTGCGTCACGGAGTCACACACGATGTGCTCGCCGCGTGGTCCCGTGTCGACCCTTCCACGATCACCCGTACGGTCAACCAGATCCGGCCGCTGTCGGCCGAACACGGTTGTCGGGTCGAGGATGGCCGGCGGTCGCGAACCCTGGCCGAGGTCGTCGACCACCTCGCCGTGGGCGGCACGGGTGCGATCCCGGACGCCACCGATGCCGGGATCCGCCGCCCGCCGGCGACCACGGTCGACCGGGACCGGTTCGCCTCCGACAAGTCCAGGCAGAACGCCGTCAAGACCATGATGCTCACCGACCCCGCGGGTCAGGTGGTGACACCGCCGCACCACAAATTCCGGAAGAACCCACCACCCCGGTACGAGAGACTCCACGCGGCACAACGCAAAGCCCACTCGCCACGACGTATCCGCGTCGAACACGCCATCGCCCACCTCAAGAACTGGCGATCCCTCACCCGCCACCTCGGCCGGCGCGAGGTCTTCGACCACACCATCCGGGCGGCAGCCGGGCTGCCCTCCGACCACCAACACCACCACCGCACTCCACCCACCACACGGTAACCAACACGTTCGCCTGTCACCGCTGCACGCCTGGCCACCAACCATGCACGAGGTCGTTACGACTCCGCTAACAGATCAGTTCAACATGAGCTGGGGTGTCGGCTTTGTCGGTCGCGCAGGGGGTTCCACCCTCGCCGTGTGCGCGAGGAGGCCCTGACCGACGAGCCGTGGTTCCGGCTCGAACCGCTGATCCCGTTGCATCCCAGGCGTTTCCGTCACCCAGGTCGCAGACGTGCCGACGACCGGGCGGCGTTGGAGGACATCCTGTACGTGGTGCGTACCGGCATCGGCTGGAACCGGCTGCCCACCGCCCTGTTCGGCGCGCCGGGCGCGACGTGTCGGCGGCGGTCGACCAAGTGGCACGAGGCCGGTGTGTGGCAACGGTTGCACGAACGCCTGCTCGCCGAGCTACGCGCCGCCGGGCCGCTGGACCTGTCCACCGCGCGGGAGGACTCGACACATCCGCGTGCCCTCACAAGGGGGGACCACACCGGGCCGAGCCCGATCGACCCGCGCAGACCGGGCTCCAGGCACCACCTGATCACCGACGCCACCGGCATCCCGCTCGCCGCCACGCTGACAGGTGGACACCGCAACGACGTCACCCGGTTGATCCCGTTGATCAATGTGGTCCCCCCGATCCGCGGGATGGTCGGCAAGCCCAGGCGGCGCCCGCGCCGGCTCCACGCCCACCACGACCACGACCACGACAAGCACCCCCGCCCGGTCCGCACCTGCGGCATCACGCCGGTCATTGCCCGACGCGGCGTCGAACACGGCTCCGACCTCGGCGAGATCCGGTGGCCGGTCGAACGCACCGTCACTCGGCCCAAAGGCTTCCGACCACCCCGCGTCCGCACCGAACGCCGAGCCGACGTCCACCAGGCGACCCTCAGCCTGGCCTGCTCGATCATCTGCCTACGAAAGCTCATCTGATCTGATCGCCAAGTCGACCTGGCCCACTGCCCCACTTCGACGGTGCCGGAGCTGTGTCACGGTGCCGAAGTGCGGTCGGCAGTGGCTCTCCGCCGGGAACTGGTCGCTGGGTGGGGAGGGATCAGCGTTCGCTGTCCAGGTCGCTCATCATGGGCGCGGCGTAGCGGGTGCCTGCCGCGGCGCCGGCTGGGATGGCTCGTTCGATGGCGGCCAGGTCTGTCGTGGTGAGGGGCAGGGTTGTCGCTGTCAGGGCTTCGGACAGGCGGGTTCGGGTTCGGGCTCCCACCAAGGGGATGATGTCGTCGCCTTGGTGGTAGGCCCAGGCGATGGCCACTTGGGCGACGGTGGCGCCCTTGGTTTCCGCCACGGCCCGGAGAGCGTCGACCAGTTCGAGGTTTCGGGTCAGGTTGTCGCCCTGGAACCTGGGGCTGATGGCGCGGTAGTCCTGGTCGGGCAGCTCACGGGCCGGGGCCCAGTGGCCGGAGAGCAGGCCCCGGGCCAGGACTCCGTACGCGGTGATGCCGATGCCCAGTTCCCGCGCCACGGGCAGGATTTCCGCCTCGATGCCCCGGGACAGCAGGCTGTACTCGATCTGGAGGTCGGCGATCGGGTGCACGGCCTGGGCTCGGCGCAGGGTCTCGGCACCCACCTCGGACAGGCCGATGTGGCGGACGTGGCCCGCTTCCACCAGTTCCGCGATGGCCCCCACGGTGTCCTCGATCGGGACGGCCGGGTCCAGGCGGGCCGGGCGGTAGATGTCGATGTGGTCGGTGCCCAGCCTGCGGAGGCTGTAGGCGGCGAAGTTCTTGACCGCCTCGGGCCGCCCGTCGGTACCCGACCAGCCCCCACCGGGGTCGCGCAGGGCGCCGAACTTGACGCTGATCACCACGTCGTCCCGCGAGCGGGACGCGGAGCGCAGGGCGTCGCGCAGGAGCAGTTCGTTGTGGCCCATGCCGTAGAAGTCGCCGGTGTCGAGCAAGGTCAGGCCCGCGTCCAGCGCGGCGTGAACGGTGGCGGTGCTCTCCGCCTCGTCGGCCGGGCCGTAGAGGTCGGACATGCCCATCAGGCCCAGGCCGAGGGCGGAGACCTGCGGGCCGGACCGGCCCAGGGAGCGGGTGGGGAAGGGAGACATCGGGGTTCCTCCGGGGGTGGGTAGCGGTGGTAACGACTCCACGTTAGCAGTGGTCCGGTATCAGCGCTACCCACGATCGTGTTAACGTTGTTCCCATGACTGAGGGCGCGGGTGGCACAGCCCGGGAGCGGATCATCTCGGCGGCCGCCGGGTTGCTGAGCGAGGGCGGGATCGACGCGGTGTCGACGCGGGCCGTCGCGACGGCGGCCGGGGTGCAGGCACCGGCGCTGTACCGGCTGTTCGGCGACAAGCAGGGGCTGCTCGACGCGGTGGCCGCGTACGGGTTCGAGCGGTACCTGGAGACCAAGCTGGCGACGCCCAGCGACGGCGACCCGGTCGAGGACCTGCGGCGCGGGTGGGACAGCCACGTCGACTTCGGGCTCACCCACCCGGCCTTCTACGTGCTGATGTACGGCGCGGCGCGGCCCGGCAAGCGGCCCGCGGCGGCGGCCGACGCCTACCGGATCCTGCTCTCCATCGTGGAACGGGTGGCCGAGGCGGGCCGGCTGCGGGTGCCGCCGGAGACCGCCGCGAGCATCATCCAGGCGGCCGGCGCGGGCGTGACGCTGAGCCTGATCGCCGATCCTCCCGGGGAGGGCGGCGGCGACCCCGACCTCTCCGCGCACACCAGGGAGATCGTGCTGGCCTCGATCACCACCGACGACCAGCCCGAACTGGACGCCTCGCTGTCCGCCCGCGCGCTGGCCCTGGACATGACGCTCAACCGGCAGTCCCACCCGTTGAGCCCGGCCGAGGCCGCGTTGCTGCAGGACTGGCTGCGGCGGCTGGCCGCCGGCTGAGCGGGCGGGTCAGCGGGCCGGGGACGGGCGGCGGACGCGGCGGGCGGCGAGCATCCGCGCCAGCCGGACGCCTTGGCGGATGTTCATGCCGGGCAGGTAGGCGCGGCCGACGGCGTTCGCGATCCGGGGCAGCGCGGCGGGGTCCGGGTAGGCCATGAACATCGGGCGGTAGAGCGGCTGGAACTTGGCCTTGAAGGCGAACAGCGAGCGGAAGCCGTAGACCGGTTCCAGGACCTGGCCGGCGAAGTCCAGCACCCGCTGCACCCCGCACGCCCGGACGCCCCGGTCGAGGCGGGCCAGGGGTGCGCCGGAGAGGCTGAGGAAACCGGCCCCCTCCTCCTTCAACGTCATGGCCGCCGACGCGATCAGGAACTCCATGGACCCGGCGAACGCGTTGGCCCGCCGCCGCATGAAGTCCAGCGTCCACCCCGCGACCTGCCCGTCCACGTACACGGGCAGCCAACTCGTCACGCCGTGCACGGTCCGGTCCGCGTCGACCGCGATCAGCACCCGCACACCGTCGCCGGACAGCTCCTCCAGCCCGCCCAGCGTGAACCCCATCTCCGGCAGGCCCTTGTCGGCCACCCACGCGGCCGAGATGGACCGGATCTGGTCGGTGAGCGCGGGCGGCGCGTCGGCGTAGCGCACCCATTCGGCGGTCACGCCCTGCTTGGCGGCCTTGTTGAGCGCCGTGCGCACGTCCTGCCACTTCTTGCCGGTGAACTGGAGTTCCGACAACGGGATGACGGTGTCCTCGGCGACCTGCACGGCGTGCCAGCCCAACGGCGCGACTTCGTTGCGCAGCTCCTCGCTGATGCTGTACAGGCACGGCGTCCAGCCTTCGTGCGCACAGAACTTCGCGAACCCGCGCACGGCCTCACGGCACGCGTCGGGCGGACCGATGGGGTCGCCGACGGTAAGGGCGATCGTGGCGACCACGCGGTAGGCGACGACCGCTCGGCCGTCCGGCGTGAACCAGTACCGGTTGCCACGCCACGTCGTCATGTAGGACAACGACGTCCCGCCGTGCGCGACCATCAGCTCACGGGCCCGTCCGGCGGCGTGCTCGTCCTCCACGCGGCGCGCGCTCCACGACGCCTGGAGGATGGCTCCGAGCACGATCAGCCAGAACACCGCGCCGATGTACTCGAACAGCACGGCGGCGAGGAAGTCGTCCGGCCGGAACGGCGTGGACACCAGGCCGAGGTACCCCGGCGGCAGGAACCGCGCGGGCAGGTCGGCCAGCAGGTCGAGGAACTCGGGCTCGGGGGTGAACTGCTCGCGCGCCAGCCACCCGCCGAGCAGGTACACGGCGCTGAGCCCGACCAGGCCGCCGATGGTGACCTTCCAGAACCGCCGCACGGGCGTGGCCAGCGGGAAGTGCGGGCGGGTCGCCAGCAGCACGACCGCGATGCCCAGCGGCAGCAGGAACGGGATGCAGTACTCGATCAGCACGCTCGGTGTCACGGTGGTGCCGGTGAGCAGCACCGCCTCCCACAGGTACCAGCCGATCAGCCCGGTCATGGCGATGTTGACGACCAGCGCGGCCCACCACGCGAACCGCCGGCCGCGCCGCAGCCCCTCGGCGAGCACGAGGAGCAGCAAAGCGGGCATGACGGACATCAACAACGCGGGCAGCCGGTCGTACACGGCCTGCGTGGACAACGTGTGGCACAGGTCGACCAGGTCGGGCTCGGAGCAGTAGGACGCCAACGTCTCGGCGTCGGGCTGCGGGACGGCGAGCACGTCGGCGAACCACGACAGCGGCCCGTTGGAGTAAGGCGACATCAGCACGACCACGGGCCCCAACGCGGACGCGGCGATCAGCAGCGCGACCAGCAGACGGGTCTCTTCACGGGACGGCGGCGCGGGTGCGGGACGTCCGCGCACGGCGATCGCGCCGATCACCAGTCCGGCGATGCCCCCGCACAGCCGCAGCACGTCCTGGAGGTAGCCCGAGTACAGGGCCAGCACCAGCAGCGTGAGCACGAGCAGCAGGCGCACCCGCCGACGCCACAGCGGCGGCAGGCGGAAGCTCAGCGCGAGCGCCATGCCGACGACGCCGGGTGACGGGCCGACCGCGAGGTCGTAGCCCAGGTAGTCCAGCCAGCTCCACCCGGCCGCCGCGCCGACCTGCACCAGGCCGCTGCCCGCGAGCACGCCGAGCACGTGGGTCGACACGAGGAGCCCGGCCGCGCGCAGCGACCCGAATTCACGCTCCGCGGTAGGCCCGAACAGCAACAACAGGACGGTCGTCGCCAGGTAGCCCGCGAGGTTCGCGCACCACAGCGACGACGTGAGGGAGGTCCACAGCGGCGAGGTGACGCCGAACCCGACGTACTCCAACAGGTCGTCGGACGGCCCGGCCCACAGGCTCCCCGTGGTCGCGCCGATCGTCCACAGCATCACCAGGGCGATCACGGTGACCGGCGCGCGACGGGTGAACGAGCCGAGTCCGCCTGCCCGGCGCGCCACGGCGGCGAGCCGCACCGCCCCGGCCGCTACCCGTTCCAGTCGGGCCCGCCGGGCGACCCCGCCCAGCGCACGTCCACTCACGCCCGTCAACACGCCTCGAACACCTTCCCGTACTCGTCACGGTGACCCGTGTCCGGCCGCACGACGACACCGGCGGTCTGCGGAGTGCCGGCGGCCGTCAGGATGTCACGGGGGTGCGCAAGGCCAAACGCCCAGGCGGGCACGTGTGACCGACGGCCCCGTCCCGGTACGACGTTCGTCGGAACGGGTCCGCCGATCGGTGCACGGTCGAGCTGCCCGGTCATCCGCCCCCTGTCACATCCCTGCGATGTGACCAGTCCACCGCGTGGGAGCGGTCCGGCACATCGGCCCAACGGATGCGGGCGGTCCGTCCGAGGATGGAAAGGGCATCAGACCGAGGTAGGACAACCCGAGGTCACCGCCGCTCCGGCGAGGCACCTCGCCTGCCTCGGTCGAGAGGGCGGCCCGGCCCGCCAGGTGCAGCGGGCCGGGCCGCCGAACACACCACGACGTGGTCGAGGTGTTTCCCCGGTGAAGTTCGCGAACACCGTTTCCCAGCGTGTCGGCGCAGGTCAGCGGAGGTGGCGGTCGAAGAACGCGGCGACCGTGCCGCGCACCAGCGGAACCGAGCGGTTCGGCTCGATCGCGCCGATCAGTGCGACCCGTTCGGCCTCCGTCATCAGGCCGGCGGACCGGAACTGCGGGGCCATCGCGGCGAAATCGGTGAACACCCAGTGCCTCGCGTTGGTCACCACGCGTTTCGTAGTGCACCCGCCGTGCGCCAGCATCGCGGCCCACGAGCTGTCGTAGCGGGCGTCGCGGTAGCCGTCGGTGCCGAACAGCAGCAGCGGGCGGTCCACGCCGTCGCGTGCGACAGGCAGCAGCTCACCCGGCTGTCCGGGCTGCGCGGTGCCGTGGTCGAGGTAGCCCTCCAGGTTCACGGCGGCGTCGACGCGGCGGTCCTCGTACATGGTCTCGGCAGCGGTCGTGCCGCCCGCCGAGTGCCCGTACACGCCGATCCGCCGCAGGTCCAGGGCCCGTGACAGGTTGCGCGGGAGGGCGCGGCCGGCCGCGTCGGGGTTGTCGCCGCGCGCCAGCACCTCCAGTTGGTCCAGGACGAACTTCGTGTCGGCGATCCGGACGTCGACCATGGCCCGGAAGACCTCCGGGTGGACGCGGGGGTCGGCGGGCAGGGCGATGGTGCGCAGGCGGCCGTCGGGGAACTCGACCTCGCTGGTCTCCCCCGGGTGGTCGATCGACACCACCACGTACCCGCGACTGGCCAAGTCCTCGGCGAGCGTCGTGTTGATCGTGCGCGGATCGGCGGCTCCGGGGCTGTAGAGCAGCACGGGCCGCCTTACCGGCGACGCGGGCGCTCCGGTGTGCGAGTGGGTCTTGGTGGCCGCCCAGTCGACGCCCGATGCGGGCAGTTCGGGGTGGGCGTGGTTCACGTCGAGCCAGGCGAACGTCTCGGCGGCTTTCGGCGTCATCTGCGGCGCGACGGGATAGCCGCGCACGTCCTGGGCCGGGTAGTGCACGGTCGCCATCAGCTCACGGGCGCGCCCTGACGCATCCGGCCACGGGTCGAGGCGGTCGTGGTCGACCAGGTGCAACGTGGTGACGCCGACCTGGTGCGGTCCGGACGGCGCGGGCAGTCGCACGGTGTCGGCGGCGTTCGCCGCTCCCGTCCAGGCGAGCAGCAACGCCGCGGTCAAGCCTGCGGTTTTGCGCAACACGGTATTCCCCCTGTTCTCGATTTCGGGCAGCGCCGACCGCCGGAAGCAGCGGTCGCAATCCCGGTACGCGGCTCCCCCGAGCCGCTGTGCCGGGCACGTCTAGCGGGCGGCCGAGTGCACCCGGCCCACGTAGTCCCAGAGGCCGTCGCCCAGGTCGGACACCGGCTCGTCGGGCAGCACGTCGCGCAGCACGCCGTGGCCGTGCGCCCGGAAGAAAGCGCTCATCGAGGCGATGATGGTCGGGTCGCCGCCCGCGAAGTCACGGCCGATGCCGGCCAGCCGGCGGCCGAGTTCGCGGACCTCCGGATCGTCCGGCGGGGTGTTCGCGCGGTAGTGGCCGATGATCGCGACCAGCACCTGCGGCCATTCGGCGTCGAGTTCCTTGCGGCCGACCTCACCGAGCCCGGCGGACTGCCCGTCGAGGAACTCCCGCTGGTCCCGGGTGAGGTAGTCGTCGAAGATGCCGGTGCAGCCGAGCAGCGCCAGCAGGCCGCCGGAGTCCTGCTGCGGCGGGCCGTCCAGCTGGTCGAGCAGGCCCCTGGTCTGCCGGCGCAGCGCCTCCAGCCGCCACACCTGGTCGTCGAGCTGCTCCAGGTGCCCGGCCAGCACCTCGCGCAGCGGTCCGTGCGACGGGTCGGCCAGCACCTCGCCGATCTCCTCCAGCGACATGCCGAGCTGCCGCAGCAGGCGGATCCGGTAGAGCCGCTGGACGTCCGGCTCGGTGTAGCGGCGGTGCCCGGACGGCGTCCGCTCGCTGGGCCGCAGCAGGCCCAGTTCGTCGTAGTGGTGCAGGGTGCGCACGGTCAGGCCGGTGACCTTCGCCAGCGCGCCGACGCTCCAGCGCGGCTGCTTCACGTGCCCCGTCCCCGTCATGGATCCGACTCTAAAACCTCACGTCGGGTCAGTTTCAACACCGATTTCGGCGGGCACGTCGAGAACGCCCGGCCGGCTCCGTCCCCGGGTCGCAGCTGCACCCGACCGTGGAGGAGTGACCGATGAGCACCGTCGCCGACGTGCTGGCCAAGCCGATCTCGCAGGACCTGCTGACCTCGTCCACCCCGGCCCGCCTGTCGTACGTCGGGCTCGACGGCGACCCGCGCGTGGTGCCGGTCGCGTTCCTCTGGGACGGCGCGCGGATCGTCGTGTGCACGGTGCCCAAGGCCGCGAAGGTCCCCGCGTTGCGGCGCAACCCCCGGGTCGCGCTGACCGTCGACACCGAGGGCTACCCGCCCAAGGTGCTGCTGGTGCGCGGGGCGGCGACCGTCGAACTGGTCGACGGCGTGCCGGACGAGTACGTCGAGGCGAGCCGCAGGTTGGTGCCGGCCGACCGGTTCGGCGAGTGGGAGGCGGGCGTCCGGGCGTTGTACGCGCGGATGGCGCGCATCACGATCGAACCCGACTGGGTGAAGCTGCTCGACTTCGAGACCACGATCCCGAAGGCCGTCGAGGATCTCGTGCGGGCTCATCACGGGTGAGTGTCCTTTTCGAGCGCGCCCGTTCGACGTAGTGGTGGAATGCCGACCGACGACGGGAGCGACACCATGAAGTACATGCTGCTGATCTGCGCCGACCCGGACCTGCCGGTGACCGAGGGCGAGCCGACCATCGACCAGTGGGTGGACGAGGTCGAGGGCCGGCGGCTCGACGGGTCCGCGCTGGGGTCGCGGCGGGACGCGACCACCGTGCGGACCCGGGGTGACGAGGTGCTGCTGTCGGACGGGCCGTTCGCGGAGACCAAGGAGCACATCGTCGGCTACGACATCGTGGAGTGCGCCGACCTGGACGAGGCGATCGTGATCGCGTCCCGGCACCCGGTGGCCCGGTTCGGCGCGGTCGAGATCCGGCCGTTCCGGGACCTGTGAACACCGTCCGGGACGAGGTCGCGGCGGTCTTCCGGGCCGAGCGCGCCCGGATCGTGGCGACGCTCATCCGGCAGACCGGCGACTGGGGCCTGGCGGAGGAGTGCGTGCAGGACGCCTTCGCGCAGGCGTTGGAGGCGTGGCCGCGCGACGGCGTGCCGCGCAGTCCGGGCGGGTGGCTGACCACGGCCGCCCGCCGGCGCGCGGTGGACCGGCTGCGCCGCTCGTCGGTGGAGGCGGCGAAACTGCGGGAGGCTGCGGACGTGGCGGTGCCCGAACCGGAGGACGACGGCGGGATCGCGGACGACCTGCTGCGGCTGGTCTTCACGTGCTGCCACCCGGCGCTGCCGCTGGAGTCACGGGTCGCGCTGACCCTGCGCACGGTCGCGGGCCTGACCACGGCGGAGATCGCGCGGGCGTTCCTGGTCTCCGAAGCGGGCATGGCCAAGCGGCTGGTGCGGGCCCGGCAGAAGATCAAGAACGCGGGCATCCCGTACCGCGTGCCGCCCGCGCACCTGCTGCCCGAGCGCACCGGGTCCGTGCTGGGCGTGCTGTACCTGCTGTTCAACGAGGGCTACTCGGCGGCCCCGGAGCGCCGGGTGCTGTGCGTGGAGGCGATCCGGCTGGCGCGCACCCTGGCCGGGTTGATGCCCGACGAGCCGGAGGCGCTCGGGCTGCTCGCGCTGATGCTGCTGCACGATTCGCGGCGGGAGGCCCGGGTCGCCGACGGCGACCTGGTGCCGTTGGCCGACCAGGACCGGGCGCTGTGGGACACCGCGAAGATCGACGAGGGCACGGCGCTGCTGGACGGCGCGCTGCGCCGGGGCCGGCCGGGCCCGTACCAGGTGCAGGCGGCCATCGCGGCGTGCCACACGGCCGAGGAGACCGACTGGCCGCAGATCGTCCTGCTGTACGGCCAGTTGGCGAAGTTCGTGCCGTCGCCGACGGTGGAGCTGAACCGGGCGGTGGCGGTGTCCATGGCGGACGGTCCGGCGGCCGGGTTGGTGCTGGTGGACGGGGTGGCAGGGGCGCTGGCCGGGCACCACCTGGTGCCGGCGACCCGGGCGGACCTGCTGCGCCGCCTCGGCCGCGACGCCGAAGCCGCGGCGGCGTACCGGGAGGCCGTGGCCCTCGCGCCGACCGAGGAGGAGCGCCGCTACCTGTCGCGACGCCTGGCGGACCTGCCCGGGTCCACGACCTGACCGGGCGCGGTGTGCGCCGTCAGGACCAGTCCCAGCCGATGCCGAGCACGCCCGGCTGCACGTCCTTCGCCGTCGCGTGCAACACCCGGCCCGGCGTGAGGGCGAGTTCGTCGCCGTGCACGAGCACCGCGTCCACACCGGGCTGGGCGAGGGCGTAGCAGCGGACCGGGAGCCGGGGTTCCGTGAACTGCACGCTCAACACGTACGTGCCCACGGGGTAGCGGAACGCACGGCGGTAGTCACGGGCCTGTGCGCCGTTCTCCGCGATGGTGAACCGGTACTCCAGCAGGTGCGTTTGGCCCGCGCGCAACGTGTGGTCGAACAACAACTCCGCGGCGATCACGGGCGCGCCGGGGTGTGTGCGCACGCGGCCCAGCCGGCAGTTCCCCATCGCCTCCGCGCCCAACGCCCCCGGTGGCGTGCCGGGATCCGCGCAGTACACCGCCAGGTAACGGTCGGGGTGGCCGGCGACCGCGCGCAGCACCTGTCTGGTGTGGACCGAGCGGAGGACGCCGCACGCGTCCACTGTGGCGGCGTCGTCCTGCGACCACAGGCGGAGGTCTCCGTCGGACGGGCCGACCAGAGCCTCCACGGTCTCCGCCAACGATTGCGCGGGCTCCAGCATCCGGCCGTACTGCCGGGTCGACAGCGGCCGTGACACCCACCGGCCGCGCGGGCGGCGCGGGCCGAGCAGGGCCTCCAGCGAGTGCCGGGGCAGGCCCAGGATCGCCTCGATGGCCTGCACGGCGCGCAGCGAGTCGGCGCGTTCGGGACGGCTGCGGCCCAGCCGCCAGTAGCTCAGCGTGGACAGGCTGACGTGGATGCCGCGCCGGTCGAGCCGGTCGCGCAGGCGTTCCAGGGTGAGCCCGCTGCGCTCGACGGCGGCGCGCAGCGCGGCGTGGAACGGTCCGGTGCGCAGCAGCACGTCGACCTCGTGGTCGGCGTCGGGCGGAACGACCACCGCACACCCCCTCCACTGTGGAAGAAAACAGTTTAGAAGGCGGATTACGCCCGATATGACCGACGAAGGTGGGTATCCCTCCACAGTATTGGGCGCCGGTTCCACAGTTGGGCCGACCGGGCGCAGGCGACCTTGACCGCGTCGGACGCCCGGTATGTCATCGGCGCGGCGGCCCCCTGCAAGAGCCGCCGGAATCCCTGCCCTGTGCCGATTTCCCTTGGAGGGCACATGTCCCGTCCGTTGTCCGCGCGGCGGTTCGCCGCGCTGTTCTCCGCACTCGTGGCCGGTGCCGTCGTGCTGGTCGCGCCGTCCGCCACGGCCGCCGCGCCCGAGACCGACCTCGCCGCGACCGTCCGCGCCACCATGCTCCAGCAGCACGGCGACGCGATGAAGCGCCAGTGGGGCACGCAGACGTTGCGTGAGCCGCTGTTCGAGCCGACCCGCACGTCCGGCGCGTGGGTGTTCGGCAGCACCACCATCCCGATGACCTACGGCCAGGAGCACGGCGCGCCGCACATGGCGTTGTTCCTGGCCCGCAAGGAGCGGTCCGCGTGGCGGGTCGAACTCGACGGCACCGCCGGGTTCGCCGCCCTCGCCGCGCAGGCACCGTCCGCCGTGCTCAGCGACGGCGAGAAGAAGACGTTCGCGGCCAACCAGAGCAACCGCGCGCAAGCGCTCGCGCCCACCGGTCTCGGCCTGCCGTGGCCGGTGAACGTGGCGTGGTGGATGGGCGGCGGTCCGCACGGCAACAGCGGCGACAGCCGGCCGTTCAGCTCGATCGACTTCAACGGCGGTGACGGCCGGGTTCTGTCGGCCGGTGACGGCCGCGTGTACAAGAGCTGCATCGTGGGCCGCAGCGCGCTGGTGAAGGTCGTGCACGACAACGGCTACAGCAGCACGTACTACCACATGTACAACCTGACGACGCTCGCCGACGGCAGCGCCGTGCGCACCGGGACGTACCTCGGCAACATCGGCAACGAACTGCCGTGCGGCGGTTCCAGCACGGGTGCGCACGTGCACTTCTCGTTGCTGCGCGGTAACACGCACATCAGCGTCAACGGGATGACGATCGGCGGTTGGACGTTCTACGAGGGCTCGCAGGCGTACGGCGGCTACGCGCAGCGCGGCAGCACGCGCGTGTCCGTCGGCGGTCGGGTCACGAACTACGGCGGTGGCGGCACGACGCTGCCCACCGGCACGGTCGACGCGGGTTCGAACAGCACGGTGAACCTGCGTTCCGGCCCCGGCCTGAGCTACTCGGTCGCGGGCACGGTCGCGGACGGCGCGGTGGTGTCCATCGCGTGCACCAGCCGCGGCGAGGCCGTCGAAGGGGTCTGGGGCCGCACGGATCTGTGGAACCGGCTCGACGACGGCAAGTGGATCAGCGACGGTTTCGTGGACACCGGCTCGAACGGCCCGGTGGCTTCGGCCTGCTGACCCCGTGGTGCCGATCCCGCCCGCCGCCGGGGCGGGATCGGTACCGTCCGTGCGATGACGTTCTGGAAGTCACGCCGGACCCCGGAGCCGCTCGGCGACCCGGGCCAGGCACGGCTCGCCTTCCTGCTCCACGAGTACAACGCGATCCGCGCCGAACTGGTCGCGGCGGTCGCCACCCAGCAGACGGTGATGAACTACGGGCTGGCCGCGATCGCGGTCATCTACACGGGGGTGCTGGCGACCTGGGCGAACGTGCCGCTGCGCACCGGGATCCTGGCGCTGTCCCCCGCGCTGCTGATGTTCGTGTGGTTCGTCTGGTACGGCGAGGTGAAGCGGCTGGGCCGGACCCGCTGGTTCCTGTGGGAGCTGGAGAAGAAGGTCAACGGCCTGCTGCGGTCCTCCGAAGCCGCCGAGAGCGGGTCCGACCTGCCCGCCGGGGACGTGCTGCACTGGGAGAGCTGGGTGCGGGGCCGCAACCGGTGGCGGGCGAACCTGCACTCGCGGCCCGCCTACCACCTGTCCACGGGGTTGTTGTGCGGCACCGGACTGGGCACCACGGCGCTGTCGGTGGGGCTCGCCGTGGCCGGCGGGCTCGCCACGCCGTTGCTAATGCTGGTCTACGGCGGCGCGGCGGCTTTCCTGGCGTTGCTCTGGTACGCGCTGCGGCTGGTCCGCAAGAACCCGCTGCTGGCCGGCGCGGGCCGGCCGATCACCTGACCGGCCTGGGGAAACCTCGGCTGGTCAGCACCACGGCGAGCACCGGGACCAGCAGCACCAGCATGGTCCACGGGAACGACATCGGGCCGACGGCGTCCAGCAGCAGGCCGCCGATCGCGCCGCCTGCGGCCATCGCCACGTTCCACAGCGTCACCAGCATGGCCTGCGCGCTGTCCGCCTCGTCGCCGGCGGCGTCCGCGACGGCCGTCTGGAGCAGGGTCGGGATGCCGCCCCAGCCCAGACCCCACAACGTGACCGCGAGGTAGACCAGGACGTGGCTGCCGCTCGGCACGGCCAGCGCCGCCGCCGCGACGGCGACCACGACCGTGCCCGCGACGGTGAGCGCGCGCAGCCTGCGGTCGATGTGCGCGCCGACGTACCAGATGCCGACGATCGAGGCGACGCCGTAGACCAGCAGCACCACGTCGACGGAATCCCCGAGGCCGGCTTCGCCGAGGTAGGTGGCGATGTAGGTGTAGAAGACGGTCTGCGCCAAGACGAACACCAGGGTCGTGAACAACACCGCGGGCACACCGGGCCGACGCAGCGCGGCGCGCGGTTCCAGGTGGCCGGCGGGTGCGCCCGGCTGGTCCGGCACGAACGCGACGATCGCCGCGACCAGGACCGCGGTCAGCGCGGTCACCACCCAGAACGTCGCCCGCCAGCCGACCAGGTGGCCGAGGAACGTGCCCGCCGGGATGCCCAGCGACAGCGCCACCGGCAAGCCGGCCATCACGATCGCGACGGCCCGACCCGCCGACTGGGCGGGCACCAGGCGGCGGGCGTAGCCGGCCAGCAGCGCCCACACCACGCCCGCCGCGATCCCGGCGACGAACCGGGCCGCGAGCGTGAGCACGTAGTCGGCCGAGACCGCGGTGACCGTGTTGGCCACCGCGAAGCCGAGCATGGACGTCAGCAGCAGGCGTTTGCGCCGCCACGCGGCGGTGGCCGTGACGAGGGGGATCGCCGACACGGCCGTGCCGACGGCGTAGATCGTGACCAACTGCCCGGTCGCGGACTCCGCCACGCCCAGGCCGGCGCTCATCGCGGGCAGCACGCCGGCCGGCAGCGCCTCGGTCAGGACGGTGACGAACGCGGCGAGGGTGAGCGGCAGCAGGGCCCGCAGCGGGAGCCGGGGAGGCGCGGAAGTGCGGTTCGACATGCCCGTATGCTCGAACCCTCACACATGTGTGAAGGTCCAATCCCATCGGGCGTGAGGTGGAGCACATGCGCATCGGGGAGCTGTCCGAGCGGACCGACACGTCCCGCCGACTGCTGCGCTACTACGAGGAACGCGGGCTGATCGTGTCCACCCGTTCCGCCAACGGCTACCGCGACTACGACGAGAACCTGGTGGACCGGGTGCTCCAGATCCGGGGGCTGCTCGACGCCGGGCTGCCCACCCGCATCATCAAACAGATCCTGCCCTGCCTGGACAAGCCCCGGGCGATCCACTTCCCGGACGCCACCCCGGAGATGCTCGCCACCCTGGAGCGGGAGCGCGACCGGATGACCGAGCGCGTCCGCTGCCTGACCCGCAACCTGGACGCGATCTCCGAGTACCTCGACGCGGTGCGCTCCTACGTGCCGTAGACGAGTGTCGACTGCGGCCACCCCGCCGCTTACGACCACTGATCGACTTGGGCACCACTCGTCTCGCGGTACGCCTCGGCCAGCGCGGCGAAAGACTTCTTCGGCACCCGCGTGCCGTCCTGGTCCACCCGCACCACGCCGAAGCTGCCCAGGTCGAGGTCAGGTTCACCGCCGTGCGGCAGGTGGAAGCACGCGTAGGTGCAGACGAACGCCGCGTCCACACCGGTCCGCTCGAAGACGCCGACCAGGTCGCGCAGGTACCCGGCCTGGCCGTGCTCGTCGCGCACCAGGTCGCTGCTGAACCCCGACGGGCGGCCGTCCAGGTACTCGACGACGAGCGTGCCGCGCGCGCCCAGGTCCGCCGCGCCCTCGTAGGTGGCCGCGCCGAACTCCGTGATGGCGACGGGTTTGCCCTGCGCGACCACGGCGCGGATCAGGTCTTCGTAGCGGTCGGCGATCTCGGCGGCGCGGTAGGCGTCGACGGACACGATGTCGAACGGCGTCCAGTCGACGCCCTCGAACGGGACGGACGCGTAGGTCACCGGTCCGCCGAACCGCGCCCGCACCACCCGGACCGCCTCGGCGAGGAACTCGTTGATCCGCCGGGGCAGGTCCGCAATCAGCGCGGCGACCTGCTCGCGGGAACCGCCGAGCAGCGCGGCGGTGCGCTCCAGGCCGTCCTCGCCGGGCAGGAAACCCTTGGTGAACAAGCTCAACTCGGCCCCGGTCACCAGAACCACGTCCGCGCCGCCGGCCCGCACGCGCTCGGCGCGTTGCGCGCAGTCGGCCAGGACGGCCAGCAGCTCGTCGGTGGTGAGTTCGCCGGTGAACGGCGAGAACCACACCGCCAGGCCGAGGGAGGCGGCGATCCGGGCGGCGGTCTCCAGCCGCTCCGGGTCGCCGCCGGTCAGCCGCACCGCCGTGCAGCGCAGGTCGTCCCGGATGGCGCGCAGGTCGCGCGCCACCTCCTCGGGGTCCCACTTCTCGTGCGTACTGACACCGAACTGGTTGATGTACCCGGTGTCGTACCCGATGCCTTTGACGCGCATGCCCACCCCTCACCATTACGGTACGAGACGTACCCTAACGGCGAAGTTAGCACAGCCCAGCGACGCGGTGTTAAGGTACGCCGCGTACCAGGAGGTGAGCGGGTGACGGAGACCCGGCGACGCGGGGCGGAGCTGGAGCGGGCGATCCTGACCGCCGCCGCCGAGGAACTGGCCGAGTCCGGGTACGAGGGTCTGACCATGGACCGGGTCGCGAAACGCGCCGGCACCAACAAGAACGCCATCTACCGCCGCTGGCCGAACCGGGCCGCGCTCGGCGTGGCCGCCTACCGGCACCTGATGACCGCGGCGGTCGACCTGCCCGACACCGGGGACCTGCGCGAGGACGTGCTGACCCTGCTGCGCGGCGCGAACCGGCACTGGGACTCGCCCGAGGGCGCGATCCTGCGCGGGCTGATGACCGGCATCGGCGTGCCCGAACTGCTGGCGCAGATCCAGGACGCGGTGAGCGACGCGGGCAGCGCGCTCTGGCTGACCGTGCTGGGCCGCGCGGTGGCCCGCGGCGAGGCCCGCCCGGAGGCCCTGCACCCCAGGGTCGCCACGGTCGCGGTCGCCTTGCTGCGCAACGAGTTCCTCGCCGCCGGGGGGCCGAACGTGCCGGACGCCGCGTTGGTCGAGATCGTGGACGAGGTCTACCTGCCGCTGGTGCGCGCCCGCTGACTAGCCCGCCGGGCGCAGCTCGCGGCCGGACGCGGTGAGGTGCTCCCACGTGCGTCCGCGCTGGCTGGGCGGTTCGGAACCGTCCGCCGTGCGCAACGGGTACACCAGGCCGAACGGAACAGGCTGGTCGAACTCGTCGCCGCTGCGGACGTCGACCAGGTCTCGTACGTGCGCCATGACGTCCTCCTCGCCGGAGAGAGGCGGAACGGCCCCGCCGCCACGGGGCCGTTCCGGTTGTGCGGCCTGGATACCCCTTGCACCACAACGACATGCTGCGGCATAAGGGTGAACCTCAACCCGTTGCGGATCGCGTGTTGCCCTCGCCGGCCGCCTGACGCGCCCCGCTCGGCGCGACGCCGACGTTCAACTCCGCCAACGAAGTCCACGGGTTGCCGCCGACCTCGCTCGACGCCCGCAGCTTCACGTACCGCGTACTGCGCGCCGTGAAGCACGCCGACTGCTCGACCGCGCTGTCCGCCCACGTGCCGCTCGCCGCCGTGGACCACGTCGTGCCGTCGACGGACGTCTGCACCTCGTACCCGGCGATCCGCCCGTTGGACTGGGTCTGCCGGGGCGCGCCGTACAGGCACTTCACCGAGTACGGCCCGCCGAGATCCACCTGGATCTCGTGCGGCATCGGATCGGATCCGCCGGACCACCTGGTGTGCCAGATGGTCGAGGTGTCGCCGTCGAGCACGTTGACCGCCGCGCCGTTCTCGCCCGACGTCTCCTGGCTGTCGACGTGCTTCACCGACATCTGCGACTGCGCCACGCGGACCGTGCCGCCGCCCGCCGCCGGACCGATGTCGTCCACCACCAGGTCGTCGATCACCAGGTCGTGCTGCTGCCCTCCGGTGTCCGCGCCCAGCGGGGTCTTCACCACCCCGATGAACGCCGTCGGGTCGCCGTCGAGTTCGACGGCGAACCGCTCGGGGGTGCGGGACTGCGCGAGACCGGTGGTGGTGCTCGCGGTGGTCCCGGTGCCGGTGACGAACTCGTACTCGCCGGAGTTCGTGGCCAGGTAGGTGAAGCTCACCGAGTAGCGGCGACCGGCGTCGAACCGCAGGGTCTGCGGCAGGGTGCGGTAGATCAGGCCGGCGCGCTCCTCGTGCGATTTGAGCGAGAAGCCGCCGGCGATCACGTCGTCGATCAGCTTGCCGTTCCAGCCGGCCGTGTACGGGGCGTGCGGCGTGGAGAGGTGGGTGCGCGGATCGGTCGCGGTGCCGCCCGCGTTCCCCGTCACGAACGGCCCCCAGCCGGAGTCGACGTTCTCGAAGTCCTCCACGAAGTGGTGCCCCGCCTGGGGAGTGCGGCCCGACCGCACGGCCCGGACGGTGTCGAACGTCGCCGCGTCACCGCTGAGCTTCAGCGTCGCCGCGGACTGCCCGGCCGGCACGTCGACCAGCACCTTGATCCGCTGCATCGACGTGCGGTTGTACTCGTCGGCCCCGGTGTTGTTGGCGTACAAGGACGATTCCGTCCACGCCGTCACCTCAGGGCCACCCGAGGGCGTCACGGAGAGCGTGGCGCGCTTCCCGTTCTGCGTCGACACGTACGCCGACACCGCGTACGTCCCCCCGCCGGTCAGGCCGGTCAACTGCTGCGACACCGCGCCCCCGGCGAGCTTGACCTGCTTCTGCCCGTTGGACGTGGTGGCGACGGACGCGTTGCCGCTGACCGTCCAGTCCGCGAGCCCACCGTAGAAATCGGGGTCCTTCAACGGGGTTCCGCTCCCCCACTGCGGGTTCGGCGCAGTGCCCGGATCGGACTTGTAGACCACGTAAGGCGTGTTGGCGGTCGCGTTGATGCTCACCTGACGGTTGGTGACGTTCAGGTTCTGCACGAACTGCCGCCCGGTGTCGGTGAGCTTGTACAGCTTCACGGCTCCCGGAGCGCCCCACGACGTCGGCAGCGTCCACGTGGTCGTGCCCGCCGTGCTGTTCCAGTGGTACAGCTTGCCTTCGTCGTCCCACGGCAGCAGGTACGAGCCGCCGTTGAGCACGAGGTGGCCGTCCTTGCTGATCTGCCGTGTGCCGCCGTTGGTCACGGTCACGCCGTTGGCCAGCGTGATGCCGGACGCCGTCCACTTCACGATCGGCGCGCCCTGGAGGTACTTGGTGGGCAGGTTGGTGCCGAACGTGCTGCGCAGGAACGCGTTGTAGTCGGTCTTGCCCTGCCACCCCTCGTACGCCGCGAGGTCGCCGCCGCCCAGCAGCGGGTGGCCGGCGATCCAGTCGTCGCGCTGGTGGTTGCGGATGAACCGGACGAGTTGGCTGTTGATGCCCTTGAGGTTGCCGCCGCCGTAGGCCACGTCGTTGGCCCAGTGCGTCCAGGTGGCGTTCTCCTCGAACTTGTCGGGGAACTCGGTGGCCACCTCGTAGCCCAGCCCGTTCATCTCGCGGGCGAACTTCCGGGTCACGTAACCGTCGCCGTACCAGACGTCGACGTACAGGAAGTCCAGGCCGGGCACGGCGTCGCGGAACTGCCGGAGCCGGGCGAGCCGCTTGCCGCCCTGCCCGTCCGCCCGGGTGTCGATCAGGTAGCTCTGGTCGAGCCAGTCCCAGCCGCCCTGCACCGGGTTCTTCAGGATCGCCGGGTCGAAGTTCTCCGCCTCCGGGTAGGTCTCGGTGGCCTGGACGTGCACGCCGATGTCGGCGTTGAGCGCGTTCGAGTCGGTGACGAGCTTGTTCAGGTCGGCCACGCCGCCCTGGCGCGCGCCGACGTCGGCGTAGTCCGGGTGGCCCGAGTCGTGGCCTTCGCTGCCATATCCCTTGAGCAGCACGAACTGGCCGAGGCCGTCGGTGTTGAGGGCGACCCGCTTGGTCTCGTCGAGGGTGCGCAGGAACGGGTGCGCGGCGTTGGACGCGAAGTTGAACGGGATGCGCATCACCGGCCGTTGCGCGACCTTCTGCCAGCCTTGCGGGCTGGTCATGACGTCGCGGAACGCGATCGCGCCGTCCTGCCAGTCGACCGTCGAGTCGGCGTTGCGGTCGCCGGTCACCACGATCTTGGCGTAGGGCAGCGGTTCCGGGTCGCCGAACGCCGCGCCCGCCGCGCGGTGCAGCCAGTCGCCGCTCCACAGGCCGAGCCGCCGGTACCCGGGTTTGGCCACGGTCTGCTTCCGGATCCGCCCGTTCTCGCCCGCCGTCACGCCGGACGGGGTGTCGTAGTAGGAGTTCGTGCTGATCGACGCGGCGAGCTGCCCGGTGTTGACCACGCCGTACATGTAGCCCTGCGGCGCGGTGTCGACGGCGGTGGACGCGGTCAGCGCGGCGAACGCGTCGCCGCTGCCGGTGGTGGCGGTGTGCATCCGCGCCCCGGCGAACGCCGGGCTCGGCTGCGTGCTGCGGACCGACACCAGCGCGTGGTCGGGGACGGCCAGGGTGCGCACGGGGTTGGCCGGGGTGTCGCCGATCCGGGTGACGGTGAACTCGACCTGGCGGCCGGAGACCGTGATCGAGGCGTCCAGGGTGATGCCGCCGTACTGGGCGAAGGTGAGCGCGTAGTCGATCCGGTCGGCGGTCTTCGTGCTGGTCACGGTCGGGGTGTAGGCGGTGCCGTTCAGGGTGACCTGGCCGAGGGTGTCCTCGTTGCCGGTGAGCACGGTGCCGGACGCGAGGTCGGTGTAGGACGCGATGCGCGGGAACTGCGGGTCCACCTCCACGCGCAGGGCGGAGGACGTGATGGTGACCGGGGCGGCGGCGCCCGCTGCGGGCACCGGCACGGCGAGGCCGGCGGCGAGCGCCGCGAGGGCGATGAGGCTGGGGACACTGCGGAGGTGCATAGCGGCTCCCGGGGGAGGGCCGAGCGCGCAGGAGCGCTCGACTGTACCCGAGATTCTCCGAGCGGAAATGCGCAAAAGTCAAGACAAAACGTCAGGACTGAACATCCACCCGCAAGATCCTGCACAACTCGGTCAGCGCGCGGCCCAGCGGCAGGTCGACCCGCGCGGTCGCGTGCCGGTCGCCCCTGGTCTCGCCCTGGTTCACGATCACCACCGGCGTGCCCGCCCCGGCCGCCCGCCGGACGAACCGCAGCCCCGACATGACGGTCAGCGACGAGCCCAGGACCAGCACCGACCGGGCCCGGTCCACCATCCGCGCGCACTCGTCCACCCGCGCCCGGGGCACGTTCTCGCCGAAGAACACCACGTCCGGCTTGAGCACCCCGGCGCAGTCCGCGCACCCGACCACCCGGAACCCGCGCACGTCCTCGTCGGCCAGGTCCGCGTCGCCGTCCGGGTTGATCCGCGCGACGTCGGCGGTGAAGTCCGGGTTCGCCGCGCGCAGCCGGCGGTCCAGCTCCTCGCGCGGGCTCGGCCGGCGGCAGTCCAGGCACACCACCCGGTCGAGGTTGCCGTGCAGCTCCACGGCGTCCGCCGTGCCCGCCGCGTGGTGCAGGCCGTCCACGTTCTGGGTGATCACCCCGGCCACGAACCCGGCCGAGCGCAACGCGGCCACCGCGCGGTGGCCCGCGTTCGGGTCGGCGCGGGCGATCGTGCGCCACCCCAGGTGGCTGCGCGCCCAGTACCGCCGCCGGCCGGCCTCGCTGCCGGTGAACTCGTCGTAGGTCATCGGGGTGTGCCGGCGCAGGCTGCCCGCCGCGCCCCGGTAGTCGGGGATGCCCGACTCGGTGGACAGGCCCGCCCCGCTGAGCACGACCACGTCCCGCGCGGCGACCGCCCGCACCACCTCGTCCAGGCTGGTCGTGCGCGGCAGCGGCGCGCCGGTGGCGGTCCAGCTCAGCGTCGGGCGTGTGCGCACGAACCCAGCCTACGTGCGGTTTCTAGAGCCAGCCGCGGTCCTCGGCCACGCGCACCGCCTCGGCCCTGGTGCGCGCCCCCGTCTTGCCGATCGCGGACGAGAGGTGGTTGCGCACCGTGCCCTCGGACAGGTGCAGCACCTTGGCCAGGTCCGCCACCGTCGCGCCGTCCCTCGCGCACGCCAGCACGTCGCGCTCCCGGTCGGTCAACGGGCTGCGCCCGCTGGCCAGCGACTCGGCGGCCAACGCCGGGTCCACCACGCGCAGCCCCGCGTGCACCCGGCGCACCGCGTCCACCAACTGCTCCGGCGAGGCGTCCTTGACCACGAACCCCGCCGCGCCCGCCGCCATCGCCCGCGCCAGGTAGCCGGGCCGGCCGAACGTCGTGCACACCACCACCCGGCACGACGGCAGCGCCTCGCGCAGGTCGGCGGCGGCGGTCAGCCCGTCGCGGCCGGGCATCTGCACGTCCAGCAGCGCCACGTCCGGGCGGGCCCGCAGCGCCGCCGCCACCACCTCGTCACCGGCGCTGACCTCGGCCACCACCTCGATGTCCGCCTCCAGCCCCAGCATCGCCGCCAACGCCCCGCGCACCAGCGCCTGGTCGTCCGCCAGCAGCACCCTGATCACGAGACCTCCGTCTGCGCAGTCCCCGTCTGTGTGGTCCCCGCCCGCGCGGTCCCCGTCGGGCCGGCCACCTCCGCGCGCAGCCGGTACCCGCCGCCCTCCAGGGGCCCGGCCCGCACGGTGCCCCCGACCTCGGCGAGCCGCTCGGCCAGGCCGGCCAGCCCGCTGCCGGGCTCGCCGACCCCCGCGCCGCGCCCGTCGTCGCGGACCTCCAGCCACGTGTCACCCAGCCGGATCTCGCACCGCGACGCCGCCGAGTGCCGCAAAACGTTCGTAACCCCCTCGCGGAGGACATAACCGAACACCCGCTGCAAATCCGGGTGCACGTTGTCCACGGCGTGCGGCAGGTCCGCCTCCACCCCGGCCGCCCGCAACGCCGCCCGCGCGCCCACGACCTCCGCCGACAGCGACACCTCCCGGTACCCCGAGACGGTCGCCCGCACGTCGCCGAGCACCTGCCGGGTCAGGTTCTCGATCCCCTTGACCTCGTCGTAGGCCCGGTCGCGCTGGTCCTGCTCCAGCAGCCGCCGGGCCAGCCCCGCCTTGACCGTGATCGTGGTGAGGCTGTGCCCGAGGATGTCGTGCAGGTCCCGGGCCAGCCGGTTGCGCTCCTCGGTCACCGCCAGCGTCGCGATCTCCTCCTGCGCCAGCTGCAGCTCCTTGTTCGCCCGGAACAGCCGGCCCAGCGACACCATGCCCACCGACACCGACACCAGCGTGATCAGCTCGCCCGCGTCGCGCGGCAGCGCGTCGGTCGCCAGCATCGCCCCGGTCAAACCGACCAGCACCACGCCGTCGACCAGCACCGCCCGGCGCACCGGCAGGGCCATCGCGGTGGTGGCCATCGCGTAGACCATCAGGCCGGCCGCGTCCAGGCCGAGCACCGCGACGACCGCCAGGCCGGCGGCGACGAGCACCACGCAGGCGACCGTGCGGCGCCGGTCGTCGTCGTAGCGCGCGAGCAGGAGCGGCATCAGCAGCCAGCTGCCCGCGTAGAGCGCCAGCAGCACGATCGACACGACCTTGAGCCAGACGTCCTGCCCGCCGTTCACGATCCCGTACACCACGCCCGGGATGTAGAACAGGATGAACAGCGAGCTGAACGCCAGCCACTTCCAACCGACCCGCATGGTCGCCAACCTAAAGGTCAGACCCGGCCCGCGCGGAACCGCCGGGCCGCGATCACGCCGAGCACCAGCACCCACGCGCCGATCACCAGCAGGGCGTGCGCGACCGGCGCGTCCGGCACCAGCGGGGCCTGCGCGAGCTGCTTGGCCCAGTAGGTGGGCAGGATCTCCATGACCGTGCGCAGCCAGTCCGGCGCGACGTCCGACGGGATCCAGATGCCGCCCAGCAGACCGAGCAGCATCGACGCGCCGGCCGTGATCGCCTGCATCCCGTCCGGGGTCGCGATCAGCCCGATCACCACGCCCAGCAGCACGAACGGCACCGCCGCCAGCCACAGCGTGAGCAGCACGCTCACCCACTGCCCGGCGTCGAGCCGCACGCCCTCGCCCGCGCCCACCGCACTGACCAGCACGATCGCCGGCAGCGCGACGAGCATCCCCAGCACACCCTTGGTCAGCACGTACCCGGTGCTGGTCAACGGGGTCAGCCGGAGCTGGCGCTGCCAGCCCGAGCCGCGTTCGACGGCGATCCGCGCGCCCGTGGACAGCGGACCGGACATCACGCCGAACAGCGCCATGTTCATCATCAGCGACGTCGCCACCGGCAGGCCGTTGGGGAACGTCTGGTCCGCGCCGCCGTAGAGGTTCACGAACAGCAGGAACATCACCGACGGCAGCACCACGGTGAAGATCAGGTAGCGCCCGTTGCGCACCGCGCGGCGCACCTCCAGGCCCAGGAATCGGACGTTCACCGGTTCTCCCCCGTCAGCGCCAGGAACGCGTCTTCCAGCCCCAGCGCGGTGATCTCGATGTCGTGGGCCGCCGGGTGGGCGGCCAGCAGCGCGCGCAGCGCCGCGTCCGAGTCGTCGCACACCAGTTGCAGCAGGTCGCCCCTGGTCTCGACGCTGCGCACACCGGGCAGCGCGCGGCCGTCGAAGCCCGGCACGACGGCCCTGATGGTGCGGCCGGAGACGGTGGCCCGCACCTGCGCGACCGAGCCGTCCGCGACGATCCGGCCGGACCGCATGAGCACCACCCGGTCCGCGTAGTCCTGCGCCTCCTCCAGGTAGTGGGTGGCGAACAGGACCGTGCGGCCGGCGTTGGTGTACTCGCGCATCGACTGCCAGAACTGGCGGCGGGTCTCCACGTCCATCGCCACCGTCGGCTCGTCGAGCACCAGCAGGTCCGGCTGGGAGACCAGGGCGAGCGCGAACCGCACCCGCTGCTTCTGGCCGCCGGAGAGCTTGGTGCACCTGCGGTCCTTGAGGTCGGTGATCCCGGCCTGCTCCAGCACCTCGGCCACCGGCAGCGGCTTGCGGTGCAGGGCCGCGACCAGGCCGATCGTCTCGGCCACCGTCGCGTCGTCGAGCAGCGCGCCGCTCTGCAGCATCGCGCCGACCGCGCCGTCGACCACCGCCTGCCTCGGCGTGCGGCCGAACACCGTGACGTCGCCCCGGTCCGGCTCGGTCAACCCGAGCAGCATGTCCACCGTGGTCGACTTGCCCGCGCCGTTCGGGCCGAGCAGCGCCACCACCTCACCCGGCGACACGACGAGGTCCACCCCGTCGACCGCCCTGACTTCCCCGAACCCCTTGTGCAGTCCGCTCAACGCCACCGCGGCGCCCGCTCGGACCGCTGTCCCCTGTGTCATGGCCCAAGCGTGTCCGCACGGCCCCGCCCGGACGGGTTCCACTCGTCACGACCCGCGCATGACATCCGTCATGGGTGCCGGAATTGAGCGGTATGCCGCTTCCTTTTCCAGGCCGGCTCCCCGGCGGGCGGCGGTGGCCGCGTGCGCGCCGGTCACCAGGCCGGACGTGGACCGACCGGCGGTTTCGACCACGGCGGGAACAGCGCCGGAAAATGCCCGAGCGCGCCACCGGAAAGGCCCGGGAAAGCCGGGAAACGGTCGCCCGGAATGAGCGGGAAAGCATTTTCGCCGTGACGGGCGGAGCCGGTGGCCCCGCCCGTCCGCGAGGTCAGAACTTGACGGTCGCGCAGCCCAGCCGAGCGCCGGCCGTGCCCGCCTTGCCGGGTTCGGTGGCGGTCTTCTCGGCGTGGATCACGACCGAGCCGGCCCGCCGGTCGTCGAACTGCCACGGCACGACGGACGTGATCACGGCCCGACCGCGCGAGTCCGTGGTGAAGTCGAGCCAGATCTCGTTCTCCGGGTTGGCGTACGCCGGGTCGACCGAAGGCTGCTTCGGGTCGACCGTGTGCTGGTGGTGCGCGCCCGCGTCGGCCGGCAGGAGGCCGCAGGGCTTCTGGTGGGCGTGCGAGCCGTACGTGCGGTTGGGGATCAGGCCCCACACGCTGAGCTGCACCTTGGTCGAACGCCGCTTCGGCGTGGCCACCACCATCACCTTCGAGCCCGGCTCGATCAGCGCGGAGTCGTAGGTGAAGGCGTTGGTGGCCTTGTCGGGCGGCGCGAACCGCCCGATCGTCACCGCGTTGCCGCCGTGCCCGTGCCCGTGACCGTCAGGGCTGTGCGCGGAGGCGACGCCGGCGGCGGCCACGAGAGCCGTGGCAGCGCCGAGCAGGGGAAGAAGACGTTTCACACCTCATGCCTTTCCGAATAGTCGGCGGCCGTTTTGTCCGTACTTCCCGACGCTAGCACAATGATCATGGACTGATTCGGCGGCGGAATCCGGGGCCGGGTTCGGCCCGCCCCGGACAAACACCCGGAACCTGCGAATTCACCACCCGCTCAGGCGTCTTGATACCACCATCGGGTGGTATCGGGGGTGTCCTCGATGACGATCCCCCGGTCGCGCAGCGCGGTGCGGATCTCGTCCGCCTCGGCGAACCGCCGGGACGCCCGCAGCTCCCGCCGCAGGGCCAGCTCCGCCTCCACGTCGCCGCCCGCGCCGGGGGCCGCCGGCGCGAGGTCGAAGGCGTCGAACAGCTCGTCCACCTCGTGCAGCAGGGCCAGCGCGGACGGGCCGGGCGGCTCGCCCCGGCGGTTCTGCTCCCGGACGTACTCGAACAGCGCGGCCACCGCGCCGGGGGTGTCCAGGTCGTCGTCGAGGTGCGCGAAGAACCGCACGCGCGCCCGCTCGACCAGGTCGCGCGCCGCGTCGCTCTCCCGGTGCCCGGGTTCGACCGACCGGGCGAAGTTCTCCACCCGCCGCCGGGCCGCGCGGGCGTGGCCCAGCGTGACGTCGTTGAACTCCATGGACGAGCGGTAGTGCTGGCTGAGGAACGCGTACCGCAGGGTCCGGAAGTCGGCCAGCTCCAGCGCCTGCCGGATGGTCAGGAAGTTGCCGGTGCTCTTGGCCATCTTCGCGCCGTCCACCCGCAGCAGCCCGGCGTGCAGCCAGTACCGGACCAGCGGGGACTTCCCGGAGGCCGCCTCCTGCTGGGCGATCTCCGCCTCGTGGTGCGGGAAGATCAGGTCGACCGCGCCGCCGTGCAGGTCGTACTGCGGCCCGAAGACGGCTTCGGTGATCGCGGTGTCCTCGATGTGCCAGCCCGGCCGGCCAGGCCCGAGCGGCGTGTCCCAGAACGGTTCGCCGGGCTTGCGCGCCTTCCACAGCGCGAAATCGCCGGGGTTGCGCTTGCCCGCGTTCTCGTCGATGCGGGCCACCGAGTCCTCGGCTTCGACGTGCGTCCGGCCGGACAGCTTCCCGTACTCCGGGAAGCTGTCCAGGTCGAAGTACCAGCCGTCGTCCAACCGGTAGGCGTGCCCCCGGTCGATCAGCGCCCGGACCTGCGCCACGATGTCGTCGATGTGGTCGTGGGCGCGTTCGTAGGTGTCCACGGAGGTGTTCCGCAACGCGGCCATGTCCTCCAGGTACCGGGCCTCGAACTCGGCGGACAGCTCGCGCGGCTCGACGCCCAGCCGCGCGGCCCGGCCGATGATCTTGTCGTCCACGTCGGTGATGTTCTGCGCGTAGGTCACCCGGTAGCCGCGCTTGCGCAGGAAGCGCGCCAGGAAGTCGAAGTGGGTGTAGGTCTTCGCGTGGCCGATGTGGCTCAGGTCGTAGACGGTGGGTCCGCAGACGAACATCCGGACCTCGCCGGGCGTCATCGGCACGAACGGGTCTTTGCGCCTGGTGAGCGTGTTGAAGAACCGGATGGGCACCGGGTATCTCCTCGGAGAGCGGGGACGGGGACGCGGCTACGCCTGGACCCGACACTCCGCCACGACCCGGCGCACGACGCCGGCCGAGAAGTCGTGAATCACCCACATGACGCCGAGTGTATCAGGCACCACGATCCGTGATGATCACTCGGAGTGGAAGAACCGGCGCGCCCCGCGCAGCGCCGACGCGCACCGCTCCGGGTCGTGCCGGGGGCTGTGCCGGTCGCAGAACCCGTGCCCGGCGTCGACCACCTCGACCGCGACGGTGGGCCCGACGATCCGCCCGGCCACCTCGTGCGGGTCGGACCCGGGACCGTGCCCGGCGAAGATCGCCAGGCACGGGATGCGCGGCACGTGCCCGGCGTGGTCGCGGATCCGCGCGCCGTACACGCACACGATCGAGTCGAACGCGTCGGAGGCCAGCCACACGGCCGTCGCGCCGACGCCGAAACCCAGGCACACCACGCGTTCGTGCGCCGTGCGCAGTCCGCCGGCGTGCGCGGCCAGCAGCCGTCCCATCTCGACCACGCCGAGTTCGGCGGTGAACCGCCGGTGGGCCACGGCTTCCCGGCCGGGCGGGTGGACCACGTCGCCGGGCAGGAAGTTCGGCGTGGAGACCGTCCAGTCCGGACGGCGCACCGCCTCGCCCATCGCCCGGATGTGCTCGTTGGGGCCGTGGACGTCGTGCGCCACGACCAGCGCCGTGCTCATGCGGGGTACGTCCGGATCTCGGTGGCCTTGAGCGCGGCCCACAGCTCGTCGCCGGGCCGCACCCGCAGGTCGGCCAGCGTCGCGGTGGTGATGTCGGCCAGCACCGGCGGCGCTCCCGCCAGCCGGACGCGGGTGGTGTGGGCGTGCTGCTCGACGCCCGCGACGGTGACCCGCCAGGTGTTGCGCGGGCTGCCCGACGGCGGTTCGGGGTGCAGGCTGACCGCGCTGGGCGGGAACGCCACGTGCACCGGGCCGGACGCGGGTTCGGCGACGGTGAGGGTGCTCCCGTCGGCCAGCGCCACGGTGGTCCCCTCGGCCCGCCCCCGGTACAGGTTGAGGCCGACCAGGTCGGCCACGTAGTCGGTGCGCGGCCGGCGGGCCACCTCGGCGGGCGGCCCCTCCTGCACCGGCCGGCCGTCCTCCACGATGACCAGCCGGTCGGCCAGCACCATCGCGTCCAGCGGGTCGTGGGTGACCAGCAGGGTGTGGCCGGGGAAGTCGGCGAGGTGGCGGCCGAGTTCGGCGCGCACGGTCAGCCGGGTGCTCGCGTCCAGCGCGGCCAGCGGCTCGTCGAGCAGCAGCAGGCGCGGGTCGGTGGCCAGCGCGCGGGCCAGCGCGACGCGCTGCGCCTGGCCGCCGGACAGCGCGCGGGGCCTGGCCCGCGCGAGGTCGGCCAGGCCGACCCGGTCGAGCCACTCGTGCGCGCGGGCGCGGGCCGGGGCGCGGGGCGTGCCCCGGGCGCGCAGCCCGAACGCCACGTTCTCCAGCGCGGTCAGGTGGCCGAACAGCAGGTAGTCCTGGAACACCACGCCGACCGGGCGGCGCTCGGCGGGCACGAACACCTCCGGCGGCACGTCCCACGGCTCGTCGTCCAGCCGCACGTGCCCGGCGGTGAGCGGGAGCAGCCCGGCCAGCGCGCGCAGCGCCGTGGTCTTGCCCGCGCCGTTGGGCCCGAGCAGCGCCACCACCTCGCCGGGCGCGACGGTCAGCGGCAGTTCCAGCCGGAACCGGTCGCGGCTCACCCGCAGGTCGGCGGCCACGGTCACGTCGCGCCCCGGATCCACCGGTCGCGCAGGCCCGCCAGCACGCCCACCGACACCACCAGCAGCACGATGCTGAGCACGATGGCCGCCTCCGGTTCGGTCTCCAGCGCCAGGTAGACGGCCAGCGGCATGGTGGTGGTCCGGCCGGGGAAGTTGCCCGCGAACGTGATGGTCGCCCCGAACTCGCCCAGCGCCCGCGCCCAGCACAGCACCGCGCCCGCCACCACGCCCGGCGCGATCGACGGCAGGGTCACCCGCCGGAAGGTCAGCCAGCGCGACGCGCCCAGCGTCGCCGCCGCCTCCTCGTAGCGCGGGTCGGCGGCGCGCAGCGCGCCCTCGACGGAGATCACCAGGAACGGCATCGCGACGAACGCCTCCGCCACCACCACGCCGGCGGTGGTGAACGGCAGCGAGATCCCGAACCACGCGTCGAGATACTGCCCGATCAACCCGCGCCGGCCCAGCACCAACAGCAACGCCACGCCGCCGACCACCGGGGGCAGCACCAGCGGCACGGTCACCAGCGCGCGCAGGAACCCGCGTCCGGGCAGGTCGGCGCGGGCCAGCAGCCAGGCCAGCGGGATGCCGAGCACCAGGCACACCACCGTGGCCAGCGACGCGCACACCAGCGACAGCCGCAGCGCCTCCCCCACCTCGGCGCTGAACAACTGGTCCGGCAGCGTCGACCACGGCGCGCGGACCAGCAGGCCCGCCAGCGGGATCAGCAGGAACGCCAGCCCCAGCAGCGCGGGCAGCACGAGGACGGCGGGCAGCCGCCCCCGTGCCCGGCGGGACGTCACGGCCCGTCGAACCCGGCCTCGGTGAGCGCGGCCCGGCCCTTCTCGGAGAGCACGTAGTCGACGAACGCCTTGGCGGCGGCCGCGTTCGGGGCCTTGGCCAGCGGCGCGATCGGGTAGTCGTTGACCGCCTTGTCCGCCTCCGGGAAGGTGATCCCCTCGACCTCGCCGCCGGCGGACTTCACGTCGGTCCGGTAGACCAGCGCGCCGTCGACCTCGCCGAGCTTGACCTTGGTGAGCACGGCCTTGACGTCCTGCTCCAGCGTGTCGGGCTGCGGCGTCACGCCGGCCGCCTCGAACGCCTTCTTGGCCGCCGCGCCGCACGGCACCTGCTCGGCGCACAGCGCGATCTTGGCCTCGGCCTTGCCGAAGTCGGCCAGCCCGGTGATCTTGCCGGGGTTGCCCTTGGGCACCGCGATCTGGAGCTTGTTGCGGGCGAACACGGTGGGCGTGGCGGTGATGCCGCCCGCGTCGGTCACCTGCTTGAGGTTGGCGGGCGCGGCGGAGGCGAACACGTCGGCCGGCGCGCCCTGGTTGATCTGCTGGGCGAGCGCGGAGCTGCCGGCGAAGTTGAACTTGACCTTCGCGCCGGGGTTGGCGGCCTCGAACTCCTTGCCCAGCTTGGTGAACGTCTCGGTGAGCGACGCGGCGGCGAACACCGTGACGTCCCCGGTGACGGCGGCGGCGGCCGAACCGGACGTCTCGGGTGCGCTGGACGGCTTGTCCGACGCGCTGCACCCGACCAGGGACGCAGCGGCGACGGCGATGGCAAGCGCGGTGCGGAACACGGTCAGCCCTCCGGGATCTCTACGACGACGTGCGTGGACTTGATGGAGGCGACGGCGACGCTGCCGACCTCCAGGCCGAGTTCGTCGGCGGCCTCCCGGCTCATCAGGGACACCACCCGGAACGGGCCGGCCTGCATCTCGACCTGGGCCATCACCACGTCCTTGACCACGCGGGTGACGATGCCCCGCATCCGGTTGCGGGCCGAGGCGGCGATCGTCGCGCCGGGTTCGGCGGCGTCGGCCAGCCGCTGCGCGAACTCGGCGAGTTCGCGCCCGTCGATGCCCTTGCGACCGTTGTCCAGCTGGACGGCGGGCAGCCGCCCCTGGTCGACCCACCGCCGCACGGTGTCGTCGCTGACGCCCAACAGGGAGGCAGCCTCGCTTATCCGCAGATTCGGCACCAGAGCATCCTAGACGCCGCAAACGCGGATCCGACAAGTCCACTCGCCCCGGTGGTCCCCGAAGTCGCCGGACTGTCCGCACGAATGCGCGCCCCGGGCCTGCCCGGCCCGGGGAAGCACTGGACGAACCGGGCGGATCGGGCACGAACAGGACGACTGACCCCTCCGGGGGAGCCCGGCGGATGCAAGCCCTTGGGCCATTCCGCTCCCGACTTCCGGCTGTGCCGCTGGGACCGTGCCGGCGCATACGGTCCCGCACGAACCACTTTCACCTATCAGCGAGGGGGACTCGTGCGCAGACTCCTAGCCGGCGCAGCAGCGATCGCGCTGGCCACTGCGGGCATCACGATCATGCCCGCGGCCGCCGCCGCGGCACCCGACACCGCCACCGACACCGTCCAGTCCCGACCCGACGAACTGCCGCACCCGCTGGAGGACAAGCGGCGCGCCCTGCGGCAGGAGGCGTTGGCGAAGGTCCTGACCGGCGAGGCGACCACGGAGAAGCGTGGCGCCAGCACCGTGGTCAAGGTCGGCAGCAAGGACGCGAAGAAGGGCGGCCCGAAGGCCGCCAAGGTGGACCAGTACGTCGAACTGGAGCGCGAGAAGGTCGACAAGATCTTCGTCGTGCTCGCCGAGTTCGGCAACGAGCGCCACCCGCAGTACCCCGACCAGGACACCTCGCCCGCCACCGCGGGCCCGGTGCGCTTCGACGGGCCGAAGCACAACGAGATCCCCCAGCCCAACCGGGGCGTGGACAACACCACGATCTGGCAGCCGGACTTCAGCCGCCAGTACTTCCAGGACCTGTACTTCTCCACCACGCCCGGCGCGAACTCGGTGGCGAACTACTACGACAAGCAGTCCTCGGGCCGCTACAGCGTCTCCGGCTCGGTGACCAACTGGGTCAAGGTCCGCTACAACGAGGCGCGCTACGGCCGTTCCGACGGCTACCCGTGCGGCTCGAACGTGTGCAACAACAGCTACGAACTGGTCCGCGACGCGGTCACGCAGTGGGTCGCCGACCAGAAGGCCGCGGGCCGCACCAGCGAGCAGATCCGGACCGAACTCGCCTCGTTCGACGAGTGGGACCGGTACGACTACGACGGTGACGGCGAGTTCAACGAGCCGGACGGCTACATCGACCACTTCCAGATCGTGCACGCGGGCGGCGACCAGGCCGACCGCGACCCCTGGCAGGGCGAGGACGCCATCTGGAGCCACCGGGGCTACGCGTTCAAGAACTACAACACCGGGCCGGGCACCAACAAGCTCGGCGGTGCCCCGATCGGCGACACCGGCCTGTGGGTCGGCGACTACACGATGCAGCCGGAGAACGGCGGCGTCAGCGTGTTCGCCCACGAGTACGGCCACGACCTCGGCCTGCCGGACCACTACGACATCAGCAACGGCGGCACGAACAGCGTCAACTGGTGGTCGCTGATGGGCCAGACGCGGGTCGGCGAGCCGGGCGAGGCCCCGGGCACCCGCGCCAACGAGCTGTCCGCGTGGGACAAGCTCCAGCTCGGCTGGCTGGACTACGAGGTCGCGGTGGCGGGCCAGGAGCGCACGTTCGACCTCGGACCGCACGAGTACAACACCGCCAAGGCCCAGGGCCTGGTGGTCGTGCTGCCCGACGTGTCCAAGACGTTCACCTACGGCAACCCGTTCGCGGGTTCGAAGATGTGGTGGAGCGACAAGGGCAACGACATCGACCACTCGATGACCCGGGCGGTCGACCTGACCGGCAAGTCGACGGCGGAGCTGACCCTCAAGGCGCGCTACGAGATCGAAGAGGACTTCGACTACCTCTACGTCGAGGCCCAGAACGCCGACGGCAGCTGGACCCAGCTCGACGGCACGTCGGACGGCAAGCCGTTCCTGCGCGACTCCGGCGACGCCCCCGCGCTCAGCGGGACGACGGCGGGCCGCTGGGTGGACATCAAGGTGCCGCTCAACGCCTACGCGGGCAAGAACACCAAGATCCGCTTCGCCTACCGGACCGACGGCGGCCTGGCGCTCCAGGGCTTCTTCGCCGACGCGCTCAAGCTGACCGCCGACGGCGCGACGGTGTTCGAGGACGGCGCGGAGACCGGCACGGGCTGGACGCTCAAGGGCTTCCGGAGCACGGCGGGCACCGAGACGAAGGCGTACGACCAGTTCTACATCGCCTCGAACCGGACCTACGAGTCCTACGGCAAGTACAACCAGACCGGCCCCTACCGGTACAGCTTCGCGGACAAGCCGAAGTGGGTGGAGCACTTCCCCTACCAGGACGGCCTGCTCGTGTCGCTGTGGGACACCAGCTACCTGGACAACAACACCAGCGAGCACCCCGGTGAGGGCCTGATCCTGCCGATCGACGCGAACCCCGCGCCGATCTACAACCTCGAAGGCGGGGTGTGGGCGCCCACGGTCTCGGGCTACGACGCGCCGTTCGGGTTGCAGAAGTCGGACTCGTTCACCTTGCACATCAACGGCAAGGCGTCCTACGTGCGCGGCCAGCCGGCCAAGCCGGTGTTCGACGACACCAAGCAGTTCTGGTTCCCGCAGACCCCGACCGCGGGCGTGAAGACGCCGGGCGTCGGTGTCGGCCTCAAGGTGCTCTCGCAGTCGGGCACCTCGATGAAGGTGAAGCTGTACAAGACCAAGTGACCGGCCGGCGCTCGACCACCGGGCACTCCTGCCCGCTGACCGACCGGTAGACCGTTCGGCGCCGGACGTGATCCATTCAGTGTCACGTCCGGCGTCCGTCCGGCGATGTAGACGGACATGGTGAGATCTCGTGGTGCGGTAGCCGTCGCCGTCCTGGCCGTCACGCTCGGTGCGTGCGCCCAGCAGGTGTCCCCGGCGGCGTCGGTCGACTCGACCACGCGGACCAGCGAGCCGCTGCGCATCAGCCTGTGCGACAGCAAGGGCGACCTGACGTCGTGGATGCGCGCGGAAGGTCTGCCGGTGGCCGACGCCAAGTGCACCGCCGAGTCGACCGACAGCCGCAAGCTGCGGGCGTTCGGCAAGTGGGCCTTCCCGCCGGGAGCGCGCGGGCAGTCGCACGTCGAGTCGGTGGAGATCGCGGTGTTCGCCGACAAGGGCCCGGACGGCGTGAGCGCGTTCGACAACCTCAAGGGCTCCTACCCGCCGCACGAGCAGCGCGCGGTCGCGGGCAACTACGCGCGGGTCGCGAACGCGCGCGGCAAGACGATCGTGAACCTGCCCGAGCTGGCCGAGCCGCTCGACATCACCATCACCACGACGGCGGGCGCCGCGTCGGACACCGAGTACGCCGAGATCCGCGCCGGGCACCTGCGCGCGCTGGAGCAGCTCGTCCCCGCCCTGACCCGGCCCTGATCCCGGCCGAGCACCCCCGCACCGGAGCCCCGGCCGCGCCCGAAACGCGGTCGCCGGCCGCCCGGTCGCGCCCAATTCCGCGGTTGTGCCCGAAAAGGAATCCCGGTTCGCCCGCGCGGTTCCCGACCACGGTCGACGTGGAATAAGGGCCGACTCGCGCGAATGCACACGAGTGATATTCGCCAAGTCCCGGACAGTCGCCGGACGAATGCGGCAAGGGATCGCGCCGTTCGCGCCGAATTTCCTGTTTTCACCCGTTCGGCCCCTTCCGGGGCGCGTGAGCGACACAATACGGTGCTGTCCGGGCAGTGTTCTCGGGGAAGAACGCGGCGTGTTCCAGGGGACGAGGGGCAGCGGATTCCCTTATCGGGTAGACATCTTCTGCCCCGAGTGCACAGCCACTGATCGGCCATTACTCCCGGACGGCCATTCCGCGGGAATGGCGCAGGCTCCGCGTCAGGCGAGGTCCCCCAGTCCCGCCTGGCGCCGGCGAGGGGTCGGGGGGTCCGTCCACGGGACTCCCCGACCCCGCTTTCCGCGCATTACCGCCGTTTCCCGGACATCGACCCGGTTCGACTCCGTTCGACTCCGTTCGGCGCGCCCGGGACGGGCCACCCCCACCCGCAATCCGCAATTGTGCACCCGAAAGGGTGGAATCAGACCGTCGGCCGGGTCTCCACCCGAGACCGGCGACGGCGCGTGAACGTCCGGTCGGCGGCGCAGCCGGCCAGCAGCACACCCGACAGCAGAACCAGCGATTCCCCTCCGTGGACCGCGCACGCGCAGACCAGGACGGTCCAGAGCAGCAGCCTCATGAAACAAGGCTAGGGACGCAGGTCACAGCCGTCGAAGGATTTGAGCATGACTTAGGGTTGACACTTCGGGCACCTGTCCGGACCCGCTGCGGGAGCGGGGGCCGGCGAGCCGAAGCGCACCGGCCCCGTCCGTCACGCCACGGCGTGCAGGTTGCCGTCCGAGCCTTCGAGGCAGCGGGCGCTGCCCGCGCCGCTGGTGACGAACTCCGTCACGCAGCGGCCCAGCTGGGCGTGCGCGGCGGCGTTCGGGTGGAACGACTGCTGGGCCAGGTGGATGCCGATCGCGTCCAGGCCGCCGTTGACCAGCGCGTACGGGTCGACGGTGAGCCGCCGCTGCCACTCGCCGGTCGAACTGCCGCCCTTGCTGCACGCCTCCCGGCCCTCGGTCGCGCGGGAGAAGTCGATGAACTTCGCGCCCGACCGGGTCGCGGCACCGCGCAGCGCCTCGGAGAACTGCGGCACGGCCACGGTCCGCCCGTAGGCCGCGTCGGGCAGCCGCAGCGGGCAGCCCTGCGGGCCGTGCAGGAGCTGGTCCATCTTCTCGGTCACCGGCGACGCGTAGGAGGTCAGCACCAGCGAGTACGCGGAGGCGGCGTAGCCGGCCTGGGTCATCGCGGAGCGGACGTCCCGCAGCGCGTTCTCGACCTTGGGCGCCATCGCGGCCAGCCGGGCGGGCCACTCGTTGGCCAGCTTGGACCGGCAACTCGGCCCGAACGGGTTCACCCACGCGACCACGCAGTCGACCATGGTGTCGGCGAAGTGCGGGTCGTCGTTCGCGCCGACCTGCACCAGCACCGTGGTCACCCGGTACTGCCGGGCGAGGTCGATCAGCCGCCGGGACTGGGAACCCTCGGTGTAGTGGCTGGTGTCGGCCAGCGACACGTTCGCCGAGTCCGCGCCCGAGCAGGCGAGGTTGAACGTCCGCTCGGCGAGCGCCGTCTTGTGGATCATCGACTGGGTGGAGCGGTGGCACCAGTTGCCGTTCTGCCCCTCGGTACCGGGCTCGTAGGAACCCGCGCCCTCGCCGGACATCGCGCTGTCACCCAGCGACACGACCGCCGTCTGCCGGTTGTCCACCGCGCCGGCCGACGTCGGCAACACCACCAGTGACGCTCCGACGAGCGCCACCGCGCCCACGAGCCGACTCCACGTCATCGCCAGACCTCCACCGCTCCGCGACGTCCGCCAGTGGACGCCGACTCACGGTAAACGGACTGTCACACAGCGACAATGCGCCGATTCGGCTATCCGCAGGCCGGGAACGCGGCCGATCCCCGGCCGTGCGGTCGGCCGAACGCGGTCAGCCCAGCGCGGCGGTGACCTCGTCGGCGGTGGCGGGCACCGAGAACATCGGGTAGTCGAAGCGGATCGCGTTGTCGTGCTCCTCCTGCGAGGTCGCCGCGACGCAGTCGGTCACCGTGATCACCCGGTAGCCGTTCTCGTAGCCGGTGCGCATGGTCGACTCCACGCAGCAGTTGGTGAGGAAGCCGCCGAGCACGATGGTGCCGATGCCCTTGCTGCGCAGGATGAAGTCGAGGTTGGTGCTGGCGAACGTGTCCAGCCCGCGCTTGCCCTCGATCACGATGTCACCCTCGCGCGGCGCGAGGTCGTCCACGATCGCCGCGCCCCAACTGCCCTTGACGAACGCCTTCCCGTCGACCACGCCCTTGAGAATCCCGTACGGGTGCTTGGAGATCTCGTGGTAGCCCTCGGCGAACGTGATGGGCGCGTGCATCACCGTCGCACCGGCGGCGCGGGCGGCCTCGGCCAGCGCCACGGTCTTGGGCAGCATCCCGGTCCCCTCCATCACGCCGCTGACCGCGCCGTGCAGTACGCCGCCCTCGGTGGTGAAGTCGTTCTGGTACTCGATCAGCACCACGGCGGTGGTGGCGGGGTCCAGCGTCAAGTCGGTCATCGGAGGCGCTCCACGGGCTCGGCGGGCAACAGCGCCGATTCAACGTCCGCCGGCCGTGGCGCGCAATGCGACGTCCGGGTTGTCGGACCGGGCGGGTGTCCGGCGGCCACCGACGTGCCGTCGGCTCCTGCCGTGCCGAGGACGGGGTGGGCGGGCGACGGTGGCCGCGAGGTGGGTCGTGAGTGCTGCGACGGCCGGTCGTCCCCTGGCCGCTGGTTCTGGCTTGTGGTCGACATCGGGGTCGGCGGTGCCAGGGGGACCAGTGGGGGCATCGCGTCGGAACGTTCAGCACCCTCGATGCCGGCGGGTGGACGTTGGAACAGTCGGGGTCCCGGGGAACGGTCCGCCGACGAAACAGGAGGGTCCGTCGACGCCGGTACCGGGATCGGGTCCTTGTTGTTGTGGCACCAATCGCGTTGCCTAGTGGGCGAACAAGCGGAGTGCGGCATCTCCAACGCGCCGGGACGCACTCCGGCGGCCCCTGTAGTTGCAGTTCGAGTCTGCCGGTCGCGGTGTATCGGACGGGGCACGACGACGTGCCGCTCACCGAGGCTGAGTAGTGTCGCGGTGTCGTCCCGGGAACTCCGGCACCGGAGTGAACCGAGTGAAAACGACGATGAGCCGGCACGAACGCCCAGGTCAGAAAGTGTCTTCCCCGCACACGCGGGGGTGTTCCGTGGCAGGTGACGAGGTGAACCTCGCGCCCGCCGTCTTCCCCGCGCACGTGGGGGTGTTCCAACTGCTCTGGTGGGAGACGACGAACTGTGGTCGTCTTCCCCGCAAATGCGGGGGTGTGCCCACATCGATCCGGTCGCCGGCCGGATCTGCCAGTCGTCCCCGCACGCGCGACGTTCCAGTATCAGCCCCGGCGACCAGGGCTTTCCACGACCTCAACGCCCCGGCACCGATTGACCACCCGGCCAACCGCCCCACCCGCCGCTACCGCTCCGGACGGACGGCCAACGACCACAGGTAGCTCAACGCCTCGCCGTCGGGCTCCTCACGCGCCAGGAACTCGTCGATCAGCTCCCCCAGCCGACTCTTGAACTCGGCCTGCGCCTGAGCCCCGAGCCTGAGCACACCCCGTGCCATCCCCCGGCTCGACTCCGGCCCGGCCTCGACGATCTCCGCGCGGTGGGCGGCGAGCACCGCCAGGTCCACCTGCTGCACCAGCCCGACGCCCTCGACGTCGATCAACCCGAGCTGCCACGTCCGCCCCGTCGCGCGGTAGGGACGTTCCAGCGCGCCTTTGGCACTGGTCCGCACCGGTTCGGCGACCAGGAAGTCGGTGTTGACCAGCGCCCGGACGTGCCGCAGCACGGTCGCCGGCGCGACTTCCAGCCGTTCGGCCAACTCCTGGTTGGTCCACGCGCGCTCGAAGCACAGGCGCAGGATGCGCCACCGCAGCGGGTGGGCCAACGCCTTCAGCTCGTCCACCGTGGCGGTTCGCGCGGGGGGATCTCCGGACACCGCACGAGGCTAACCGACCGCACCTTGCCCGGCACGGCGTGATTTGGTTCACTGACATCGATTGCACAAAGTGAAATCACCAGCGGGGAGCGACGATGGGGTTGGCCGAACAGGTCCGCGACTGGGTGCGGGACCGGGAGCCGGAGTTGCTGGCGGAGCTGGCGGCGTGGATCGCCCAGCCCAGCGTGAGCCGGACCGGCGAGGGCATGGCGGAGGCCGCCGAGCACGGCGTGGAGCTGCTGCGGCGCAGCGGGTTGACGCCCGAGGTGGTGCAGACCGGCGGGTGGCCCGCGCTGGTCGGCACCGCGCCGGGACCGGAGGGCGCGCCGCACGTGCTGATCTACGGGCACTACGACGTGCAGCCCGCCGGGCCGCTGCACGAGTGGCTGTCACCGCCGTTCGAACCGGACTTCCGGGACGGCCGCGTCTACGGCCGGGGCACCGGCGACAACAAGGGCCAGCACCTGGCCCAGCTGCTCGGCCTGCGGGCGTTGCGGGAGATCACCGGCGGGCTGCCGTGCCGGGTCACCGTGCTGCTCGACGGCGAGGAGGAGACCGGCAGCCCGAACCTGGCCAAGGCCGTGCGGCAGCTGCCCAAGCCGGACCTCGTGGTGTGGAGCGACGGGCCGGTGCACGAGTCCGGGCGGGCGTCGGTCGTGCTCGGGGTGCGCGGCATCGTCACGTTCGAGCTGCGCGTGCGCGGCGCGAACGGCGTGCTGCACTCCGGCAACTGGGGCGGTGTCGCGCCGAATCCCGCGTGGCGGCTGGTGCAGGTGCTGGCCGGGATGCGCGACGCGCGGGGCAACGTGCTGATCGACGGCTTCGCGGACGACGTCGTGCCGCTGAGCCCCGGTGAGCGGGACGCGCTGGAGAAGCTGCCCGTGGACGTGGCCGACGTGCTCGGCGGCATCGGGGTGAGCGGCATGGAACCGCCCGCGAACCTCGGGTTCTACGAGCGGCTGACCGGGCCCACGTTCTCCATCAACTCGCTGACCTGCGAGGACGCCGGTGAGCACCGGACCGTCGTGCCGAACGTCGCGGTCGCCAAGTGCGACATGCGGCTGGTCGGCGGGCAGCGCGCGGACGTGGTGTTCGCGGCGATCCGGGCGCACCTGGCCCGGCACGCGCCGGACGTCGAGTTCGTGCCCGGCGGCGCGATGAACCCGTCCCGGACGCTGCCCGAGACCCGCTGGACGCAGGCCGTGCTGCGCGGTGCGCGGACCGGGCTGGGCGAGGAGCCGCTGCTGCTGCCCGCGCTCGGCGGCAGCCTGCCGATCGCGGCGTTCACCGACGAGCTGGACGTGCCGTGCTACGGCGTGCCGTTCGCGAACGTGGACGAGCAGAACCACGCGCCCAACGAGAACCTCGTGCTGGACTGGTTCCGGCGCGGGATCGTCGCGGCGGCGACCGTGCAGCGGGCGATCGCGGAGGAGGGCCGATGAGCCTGACCGACTTCGAGTGGGTGACCGGTGCCGAGGCCGCCCCGGACGGCCGGATCGTGTGGCTGTCCGACCGGACCGGCAAGCCCCAGCCGTGGCTGGACGGCGTGCACCTGCCGGTGCCGGGCGCGGTGCGGCGGTGCGCGTGGCGGCCGGACGGCGCGCGGCTGCTGGTGCTGACCGACCCGGACGGCGGCGAGGACCACCGGCTGGCCGAACTCGACCCGGTGACCGGCGAGATCGACTGGCTGGTCGCCGAACCGGGCGTGCGCTGCGAGATCGGCGTGCCCTACGGCAGCACGGGCACGCCTTACAGCGCCGACGGCCGACTCCTGGCCTACGCGAGCAACGCGCGTGACCCCGAGGTGTTCGACGTCCTGGTCCGGGAGGACGGCAAGTCCCGGATCGTGCTGCACGGCGACGACCGGTACCTGCCGCTGGGCTTCTCCCCCGACTCGCGCCTGCTGCTCGTGCAGAAGCTGCACCAGAACGTCGACCACGAGTTGTACGTGGTCGACCTGGCCTCGGACACCCCGCGCAAGCTCACCGACCACGACGGACCGGCGAAGTACCTGCCGGTCGCCTGGCTGCCCGACTCGTCCGGCGTCTACCTGGCCACCACGCAGGGCCGTGACTTCACCGGTTTGGCGACGCTGTCCCTGACCGGCGAGCTGTCCTGGTTGGACACCCCGGAGGCGGACGTGGAGGGCGGCGCGCTCTCCCCCGACGCCACCCGGCTCGCGTGGGGCCACAACGAGCACGGCTACACCCGGCTGTTCTGGTCGACGGTCGGCGGCGCGCCCGCCGAGGTGACGGGGCTGCCCGCCGGGATGGCGGTGTGCGAGCACGGCATGGACGGCTTCAAGCTGGCGTTCACCCCGGACAACCGGCTGCTGGTGCAGCTCGCCCGGGGCGACGCGGCCACCGAGCTGTTCCTGGCCGACCTCGACGCGGGCACCGCCGAGCAGCTCAGCGATTTCGGCGCGGGCCTGCCCGACGACCTGGTCGCGCCCACCGTCGTGCACGCGACGAGCGCGGACGGCCTGCGCGTGCCGTGCCTGCTCTACCGCCCGCCGGGGGCGAGCGCCGACGCGCCCGCGCCCGTGGTGATGACCGTGCACGGCGGTCCGGAATCGCAGGCGTTCCCGGCGTACTTCCCGATGGTGCAGGCCCTGCTGGCCGAGGGGATCGGGGTGATCTCGCCCGACTACCGGGGCTCGTCCGGCTACGGCCTGACCTTCCAGCGGATGATCTACCGCGATTGGGGCGGTGGCGATCTGGAGGACTTGGCGGCCACGGCGGCGCTGGTGGGCGAACTCGACTGGGCGGACGGCTCCCGTCTGGGCGTGCACGGCGCGTCTTACGGTGGTTTCGCGGCGCTGTCGTGCGTGACGCGGTTGCCGGACCTGTGGCGGGCCGCGGTGAGCGAGTGCGGGACTTCCGACCTGCTCACCGACATCGAGAACTCGCCTCCGACGTGGCGCAGGCGCACCAAGGAGTGGATCGGCGACCCCGACGACCCGGCGGACCTCGCGAGGCTGGTGGAGCACAGCCCGTTGAACCACGCCGAGCGCGTGCGGGCACCAGTGCTGTTCCTGCACGGCGAGAACGACACCCGGGTCAAGCCCGAGGAGTCCGAGCAGATGTACCGGCGGCTGACCGAGCTGGGCAAGCCGGCCCGGCTGGAGCTGCACCCCGGGATCGGCCACGAGGTCGACCGGGAGGGCCTCGCGGACACCACGGCGCTGATCGTGGAGTGGTTCAAGACCAACCTGTGAGCCCGGCGGATCGGCCCGTGGCCCGGCTCCCGAGCCGGACCACGGGCCGATCCGCGCGTCGGTCGCGGCACGGTAGGGCCGCGCACGGCGTTCCTCTCCGCAAAAGTGCGGTTCTTGCACGTGGGCGCAAAGCCGAACCTTCGGGCCGTACTGGTCACGATTGCGCTATTGCCGCTGGTCGGTGCTCTCGGGTGGGTGAGCGCGGCCAACCGGCCGTTCATGGATGTGAACAGCCTTCAGGTGACGGATTCCCGGTATCCACCGAATGGCGGTTCCCCCTTGTTGTATGTGGGCGGGCGCACCAGGGGGTTGCGTTCGCCCTGTCCGGTGGGGATCCGGACCTACCACGGGGGAGACAAATTGAAACACCACGGGAGTAACAGCTTCTTCGTCGTGGGCGAGGGAGTGCTGGAGTTCGACGGCAACGGGGAGCCGACGGCCCGGCAGCCGCTGACGGTGGAGGAGCTCCGGCGGTTCCGGTTCTCGCGACTGGGACCGGAGGGGGAGCAGACGACCGAGGAGATCCGGACCGCGCTCGCCGAGGCCATGACGGCCAACGTGGCGCAGCCGGACTCGGCGGACCCGGGCATCCCGGCCGGCTTCACCTACCTCGGCCAGTTCGTGGACCACGACCTGACCATGGACCGCACCGAGTCGCAGCTGGGCGGCGACGTCAACCTGGACGACCTGGTCCAGGGCCGCTCGCCCGCGCTCGACCTCGACTCGGTCTACGGCCGGGGTCCGCTCGACCCGAACGACCGGGTCTTCTACGCCGCCGACCAGGTCAAGATCAAGGTCGGCACGACGTCCGCGACGCCCGTCCCGGACGCCGGGACCAACGTCCCGCGAGAGGGCTTCGACCTGCCGCGCGCGGGTTCGGGGGCCACTCCCGGGGACCGCCGGCGCGCGCTGATCCCGGACGCGCGCAACGACGAGAACCTCGCCGTCGCGCAGACCCACCTGGCGTTCATCCGGTTCCACAACCGGGTGGTCGACGAACTGGCGATGACCGGGCTGTCCGGTCAGCGGCTGTTCCAGGAGGCGCGGGCCCAGGTCGTCCGGCACTACCAGTGGATGCTGCGGTTCGACCACCTGCCGCGCATCGTCGACCCGGCGATCGTGGACGACGTGTTCACCAACGGCCGGCGGTTCTTCGAGGCCACCGACCGCGGCTACCGGGGCGGGGTCCAACCGGCCACCATGCCGCTGGAGTTCTCGGTGGCGGCCTACCGGCTGGGCCACAGCATGATCCGCGGCGCGTACCAGTGGAACCGGGTGTTCCGGTCGAGGCAGAACGACCAGGACGTCCGGGCGCTCGGCCCCGGCAGCCTGTTGCAGCTGTTCACCTTCAGCGGCACCAGCGGCAACTTCGTCAACGGCTCGAACCTGGACGACCCGACCGTGGTCGGCCCGGACACCCTGCCGACCAACTGGATCGCGGACTTCCGCCGGCTGTACGACTTCGCGGAGGCCGGGCGGCCGGACCTGGCGCCCGGGGCGGCCGGCGGCAACGTGACCAAGCTGATCGACACGCTCCTGGTCAACCCGCTGACCGCGCTGCCGGCGGGCACGTTCGACGGCCGCGGGCAGCAGATCCCGTCGATCCACCGCAACCTGGCGTTCCGGAACCTGACCCGGGCGAACATGGTGAAGCTGGCCAGCGGTCAGCAGATGGCGGAGCTGTTCGAGGTCGAGCCGCTGAGCGCGGAGCAGGTCCTGGACGGCAACGGCGGGGTGGCGCTGGGCTCGCTGACCGAGGAGCAGCGGACGTCGCTGGTCGCGTCCACGCCGCTGTGGTTCTACGTCCTCCGGGAGGCCGAGTTCAACGGCGGTGTCCTGGGCCAGGTGGGCGGCCGGATCGTGGCCGAGGTGTTCCACCGGTCGATGGAGGCGTCGCGGTGGTCGATCGTGCGGGAGCCGTACTGGCGGCCGGTGTTCGGGCCGGACTCCGGCACGTTCCGGATGACCGACCTGCTGCTGTTCGCCTTCGAGGGCAAGGCCGACCTGCTCAACCCGTTGGGCGACTGACATGTCCACGACACAGGACTACGACGTCGAGGAGGTCAGCCCGGACCCGCCGCAAGCGTGGTGGGACCGTTTCGAGCACCGGGTGCGCGTGGTCGCGCCGACCGCGTTGCGGATCGCGATCGGCCTGGTGTTCATCTGGTTCGGGATGCTGAAGGTCGTCGGCGAGTCGCCGGTCGCGGACCTGGTCCACGCCACCCTGCCCTGGGTGTCGCGCGACCTGCTGCTGCCGGTGCTCGGCGTGGTCGAGGTGGTGCTCGGCCTGGCGCTGGTGGTCGGCCGCCCGTGGCGGACGACGCTGGTCGCGGTGGGCCTGCACCTGGCGGGCACGTTCCTGGTGTTCGTCCAGGCGCCGGCCCTCACGTGGGCCGACGGCAACCCGCTCCTGCTCACCGCGAACGGCGAGTTCGTGCTGAAGAACCTGGTGCTCATCGCCGCGGTCCTGATGCTCCTGGGCCACGGCCGCAGGGCGACGAGGTGATCGACGGCGGCCCCGCTCCTCGGCGGGGCCGCCTCACCGCCCGTCGAGCCACAGCTTGAAGCCCTGGTGCGATCCCACGAACCCGAGCCGCGTGTAGAACCGGTGGGCGTCCTCCCGGCGCGAGTCGGACGTCAACTGGACGACCGCGCACCCGAGCCGCCGCGCCTCGGCGACCGCCCAGAGCACCAACTGCCCGCCCAGCCCGCCCCCGCGCCGCCCACCGGCCACCCGGACCGCTTCCACCTGGGCCCGCGCCATGCCGCGCTGGGCGAGCCCGTGGAGCACGGTGAGCTGCAACGTGCCGACCACGACGCCGTCGAGTTCGGCGACCACGAGCGTCTGGTGCGGCGACCGGTCGATCACCGAGAACGCCTCCAGGTACCGCCCGAGGTCGTCCGGCGTCTCCCGCCGGGCACCGAGTTCGTCGTCCGCCAACAACGCGACGATCGCCGGCACGTCCTCGATCGCGGCACGACGGATGATCACCGGGAACCCCCCAGCTCCGGACGACACGGTCGACCCAGCGTAATCCTCGCCCGTTCCCGTTCCCGTTCCGCCCGTGCCCCGGCGAGAACGGCACGCCCGCCCGCGCCGGGTGTCCGCCGGCGCGGGGCGGTCAGACCGGGGTCGGGCGGCGGTCGGTGAGGGATCGGCTGGTGGTGACCAGCTCGGCGGCCACGCGGTCCACGGCCTCGGTGAACTCCGGGTCGTCGCACTCCCAGTCGACCAGTTTCGCGCGCAGCCAGTTCCGCCACGACGCGACCAGCGTGGTGAACGTCTCGGTGCCCTCGGGGGTGAAGCTGTAGTGGTCGGCGGATTCGGCCACGAGGCCCTTGGTCATCAGTTGGCGGGCCACCGGTTCGAAGACGCCCGCCGGGACCTTGGTCTCGGCCGACAGCCGGTCCAGGGTGGCGTCGCCGTGGTGGGCCGACTGGCGGAAGACCTTGACCAGCAGCCACGCCTGCGCGTGGGTCAGCGGCAGGCCGGACTTCGCCAGCACCTCGGGCGTCGGGTCGTGGTGCTCCTTGCTCACGATCAGGGCCACCAGCTTCTCCAGCTCCTGGCTGGAGGCGGTCGACTGGGGCACGGCGAAGCTCTCCCCGACGCCGGTGTTGCCCGTCGCCGCGACCCGGGCGGTGTCGCGCAGGGGGACTTCGCGCAGGAACAGGGCGACGACGAACGCCACCGCGGCCACCGGTGCCGCCCACAGGAAGACGATCTGGAGGGTCTCGGCGTAGGCCGCGACGATCGGCGCCTTCACCTGATCGGGTAGCGCGTGCAGGGCCTGCACGTTCGAGGCCGCCCGGGGATCGACGCCCGGCGGGATCGCGGCGGCCAGCTTCCCGGGCAGGTTGCTGGCGTAGATGGTGCCGAAGATCGCCACGCCGAACGAACTGCCGAGCGTTCGGATGAAGCTCACGCCGGACGTCGCAACGCCCAGGTCTTCGTAGCTGCTGGTGCTCTGCACGACCACCACCGGCACGGGCATGCACATGCCGACGCCCAGGCCGAGCACCAGCATGTACATCGACGCCTCCCAGAACGCCGTGTCCACGTCCAGCAGCGACAGCAACAACATCCCGGCGACCATGAGCAGGCTGCCGAGGATCGGGAAGACCCGGTACCGGCCGGTCTTGCTGATCACGTTGCCGGTCACGATCGACGCCACCAGCAGCCCGACCACCAGCGGCAGCATCTCCAGCCCCGACTGGGTCGCCGACGCGCCGTGCACGTACTGGAGGTAGGTCGGCAGGAACGTCACCCCGCCCAGCATCGCGAACCCGACCACGAAGCTGAGCACGCAACACACCGTGAACACCGGGCTGCGGAACAGCCTCATCGGCAGCATCGGCTCGGCCGCGCGCAACTCCACCCGCACGAACAGCGCGAGCGCGACCAGCGACCCGACCGCCATCCACAGGATGGTCGGCGACGCCCACTCGTACTCGACCCCGCCCCAGCTCGTGACCAGCGTCAACCCGGTCGCGGCGAGCGCGATCAGCAGGATCCCCGCGTAGTCGATCCGGGGTTTCGCGGTGGCCTTCACGCCGGGCAGTCTCAGCGCACCCACCACCAGGACCAGCACGCCCAGCGGCAGGTTCACGTAGAACGCCCACCGCCAGCTCAGGTGGTCCACGAACAGCCCGCCCAGCAGCGGCCCGACGACCGTCGACACGCCGAACAGCGCGCCGATCAGGCCCTGGTACTTGCCCCGCTCGGACAGCGGCACGACGTCCGCGATCACCGCCATCGACGTCACCATCAGGCCGCCCGCGCCCAGCCCCTGGATGGCCCGCGCGACGATCAGCCACGTCATCGAGTCGGCCCAGCCGCACAGGAACGACCCGACCATGAACAGCGCCACGCTGACCAGGAACGCGGGTTTGCGCCCGAACAGGTCGCCGAACTTGCCGATCAGCGCGGTCATGATGGTCTCGGCCAGCAGGTACGAGGTGACCACCCACGACAGGTGTCCCGCGCCCCCGAGGTCGCTGACGATCGTGGGCAGCGCGGTCGCCACGATCGTCTGGTCCAGGGCCGCCAGCAGCATCCCCAGCATGATCACCGCGACGATGGCGTTGCGCGCACCGCGCCCCACCTCGACCTGTTCCCGCTCCCCGACCGTGTCTGCGACCACGTCGAACCTCCCGTGTGGACGATAGGGCCGCCGGCCGGACTCCGCTCGGGACGCGGACCCGTCGGGGACCGGACGACGCACCGGCCCCGGGAGGGTCGGTGCCGTGACCGACCGGACGTTCTCCGGCGCAGTTCTGCGGAAACCGGTGCCCCGCGCGCGACGATGATGACCTCTCCATCGCAAGGGGAGGGCGCGGTCGTGGCGATCCTGGAAGTGGCGGCGAAGGCACTGGCTTCCGCGGCGGGCAAACCCGTCGGGGGCTGGCTCGGCCGTCAGGAGAAGGTCGTGGCGCTGCTGAAGAAGCTCAAACTTGAGCCCAGGGTTCCGCCGCGCGACTTCGACGGCCTCTACGCGTACGCGCTCGTGGAGCACTGCTACGGCAAGCCCGAGCCCATCATCGAGTTCTTCCGCCTGGCGCACATCCGCGAGGCGTTCGTCCAGTCCTACGCCACCGGCGATCCGACGCACCTGGACCGCGAGGCCGAGGGCGTCATCGAGTGGAACGACGAGACCGGCACCCTCGGCCGGGTCGACTACGACTTCCGCCGCGAGTTCGCGGGGTTCACGGCCGTGTTCAACGCCCTGGTCGACCGCAGCCGGGGCGCGGCCGAGGCCAGGGCGGAGCGCAAGATCGACGGCCTCCAGCAGCAGCTGTCCGACCTCAGCCGCCGGCTGCACTCGCTCGACACCCTCGCCGAGGTCCGCGAGGTCGCCACCACGCCGGCCGCCGGCCAGCAGGACCCGCTGGGCTGGCTGGCCGCCGAGGTCAAGGCGTGGTTCGAGGCCGTCGGCTACGCGTTCGAGTCCCACCGGGAGCCGTCGACGTGGTCGTTCGAGTGGATCATCAAGGTCCCCGCCCGCCGCCGCTTCGACCGCGTGGTCGTGCTCGGCGTGGCCGGTGAACTCGCCGCCGCCCACGTGGCCGAGGCCGACCGGCTGCTCCGGGAGCACGGCGCGGACGAGGCGTGGGTGGTGGCGCCGCGCCGGATCAGCCCGGCCGCGCGGGAGGCCGCCACCGAGCGCGTGGCCTGCTACAGCCTCGACGAGCTGATCGACCAGGACGCCGATTTCGACGGCTACCTGACCTGGCTGGAGAACGAGGTCGCGCGGCGCGGCATCGCCGAGAAGTACGTGGCGGTGTCGTGCGAGAAGACCGAGTACGACCAGGCGACGGGCCGGCCGAGGGCGCGCAGCACGTACGGCGACCAGGCCGGTGGCCTCGACGGCTACGTGGACGGGTGGCTCGCCGACCCGTCCAAGGAGCACCTGTCGGTCCTCGGCGAGTTCGGCACCGGCAAGAGCTGGTTCTGCCTGCACTACGCCTCGCTGCTCGCGGCCCGCTACCGCGAAGCCAAGCGACGCGGCCTGCCGCGCCCCCGCCTGCCGCTGCTGATCCCGTTGCGCGACTACGCCAAGGCCGTCAGCGTCGAGTCGCTGTTCTCGGAGTTCTTCTTCCGCAAGCACGAGGTCCAACTGGCGGGCTACTCGGTGTTCGAGTACCTGAACCGCTCGGGCCGGCTGCTGCTGATCTTCGACGGCTTCGACGAGATGGCCTCACGCGTCGACCGGCAGGCCCGGATCAACAACTTCTGGGAGCTGGCGAAGGTCGTCGTCCCCGGCGCGAAGGTGCTCCTGACGTGCCGCACCGAGCACTTCCCGGAGGCCCAGGAGAGCCGCGACCTGCTCAACGCCCAGCTCAAGGCGTCGACCCAGGCGCTGACCGGCACGCCGCCGCAGTTCGAGGTGCTCGACCTGATGCCGTTCACCGACGAGCAGATCCGCGAACTGCTCGGCCACATCACCACCCCGGACGTGATCGACATGATCACCGCCCACGACCAGCTCCGCGACCTCATGCGCCGCCCGGTGATGTCCGAACTGGTCCTGGACGCCCTGCCGGAGATCGAGGAGGGCAGGCAGGTCGACCTGGCCCGGGTGTACCTCTACGCGGTACGCCGCAAGATCGACCGCGACATCCAGGCCGAACGCACGTTCACGTCGATGAGCGACAAGGTCTTCTTCCTGTCCGAACTGTCCTGGGAAATGCTCTCCACGGACACCATGAGCATGAACTACCGCCAATTCCCGGACCGCATCCGGGCCTGCTTCGGCGCGGCCGTCCGCCAGGAGAAGGACCTGGACCACTGGCACCACGACATGCTCGGCCAGTCCATGCTGATCCGCAACAGCGAAGGCGACTACTCCCCCGCCCACCGGTCGCTGCTGGAATTCTTCGTCGCATACAAGTTCGCCGCCGAACTGGGCCTGCTCAACGAGGACTTCCTGACCCTCGTGCACGACGGCGAAGGCGGGCGCGAAACCGTGAAGTGGTCCGAACACTTCTACCGCGACCACGCCACCGCCACCCGCCCGCTCATCGGCAGATTCGAAACCGAGTCGCTCGAACGCCTGTCGATCAGCTTCGGCTCCGTAATGCTCGCACCCGCCGTCGCCGACTTGCTGGTCCCCATGCTCGACGCCGCTGCCGTCGAACCGACGTTCATGCCACTCATCGCCGAGACGGCGACCGTGGACCTCGACCGGGCGGCGTACGTCGGGGGCAACGCCGCGACGGTGTTGACGAAGATCGACCGGAACGCGCTGCGCGGCAAGGATCTGCGCGGCACCAGTTTACGTGCCGCCCGATTCCTGCCAGACCAATCGCGGGTGGTGGACCTCACCGGGACGGCAATGGCGGGTGCCGACGTCCGCGGCGCGGATTTCGAAGGTGTCGTGTTGACGGGAGTCGACCTGACCGAGGTCGTGCTGGACGTGGCAATCGATTTCGGCCAAGAGGTCCGGCACCCCTGCCGGGTAGCGGAGCGCGACGGCGAGATCGTCGTCGGGTTCTCCACCGGCGAGGTCGTGAGCTGGCAGGGGGCGGAATGGCTCACCGAACCGCGGACCGTGGCGCAGACCGGCACCAAGTCGCTGTGGCTCGAATTCCTCGGGAACGACCACCGGCTCGCGGTCTGGGCCGACGGGGAGTTGCGCCTGGTCGACTCCCGCACCGGGGTTTCCGAGGTGCTCGCCGCGAAGGTGACGGAAATCGCCGATCTGGGGAATGCGGATTACTCCGGCATCCTCGCGCGCGGCAGCTTCGATCCGGATTCCCCGTGGCGACTGATCGACCTGACCGGGACCCGCGAGCTGCGCAACACGCGATTCGCCTCCGAGTCCAGGTACTACTTCCGGGAGGAGGCGACCGGGAACATCCTGCTGGTGGACGGCAAGGGTAGCGTACTGGCCGCCCGGATCACCCCGGAACACGTCACCGTGGACAAGATCGGGAAGCTCGATTTCGGCGCAGCCGCAGCGGATCGACTACCGCTGGCCAATTTGACCGTCGACTACGCGGAAGGCCATTTCGTCGCCCATTTCGATGGGGCGCGCACACTGTTCTTCTTTGCCCAGAACGGAAATTTCCTGCGACAGGTGGAAATGCCTCACACAATCGCTGCGACCTGGCTGGCCTGGGCCACGGGTGAGGATTCCGTCGTACTCTGCGGGGGTGCCACGATCATGGCCGTGGATTCGCGGACCGGGGAGCTGCGGTGGGAGGAGGACTACGCCTCTCCCTGGGGCATGAGGTTGTGCTCCGACGGCAAGCACATCGTCGTGATCGGCCGGTACGGGGACATCTCGGTGCGGTCCGCCCGGACCGGCGAGGTGGTGGCCAGGACGTCGACCGGCACCGGGAACGTGGGACTGCGGATCAGCGCGGACTGCGGACTGCACCCGGCCGTGCTCAAGGCGCTCGAACTCGCCGGGGCGATCATCGTGTGAACGCGCGGCCGGCCGTCGTGCCCGGAATCGGGCACGGGGTTTGGTCCGGTGGTTGGCTGTGGCCATGCTGGAGCCCGTGGAGGACGAGGTACCGGAGGACCTGCTCCGCCACATCGTCCGGACGACTGGCATCCCGCCCGCGGTGGCGGCGCGGGTGGTGTCCGACGTGATGGGCTACTTCGTCGAGACCGCCGAGGAGTACGTGCTGCGGCGGCACGGCGAGTTGCAGGCCCAGGGGGTGCCCAACGCGCGCATCTGGCCTCGTCTCAGGGACGAGCTGGACGTGCGCCCGGTGGCCGCTCCCCCGCTGTCGGAACGCCAGTTGCGCCGGATCGTCTACGGCTGAGGGGAAACACGTATGTGCGGGATCGTCGGGTACGTCGGCGCGCGGGACGCGACGCGGTTGCTGTTGGAGGGCCTGCACCGGCTGGAGTACCGGGGCTACGACTCGGCGGGCATCGCCGTCGCGGGCGATGAGCTGCACGTGGTGAAGACCGCCGGACGGGTCTCCGACCTGCGCCGGGTCGTTCCGGACGACCTGGCGGGCACGGTCGGGATCGCGCACACGAGGTGGGCCACGCACGGCGAGCCGAGCGACCGCAACGCGCACCCGCACGTCGCGGGCCGGATCGCGATCGTCCACAACGGGGTGTTCGAGAACTCCGAGCGGCTGCGCCGCCGGCTCACCGAGGACGGCGTCGCGCTGTCCTCCGACACCGACAGCGAAGTCCTCGCCCACCTGGTCGCCCGCAGCACCGCGGCGACCCTGGAGGACGCGGTCCGCGAGGCGCTCGGCCAGGTCGAGGGCACCTACGGCGTGATCGTGATGGACGCCGACCGCCCCGGCGAACTGGTCGCGGCCCGGCGAGGCAGCCCGGTCGTGCTGGGCGTCGGCGAGCACGAGATGCTGGTGGCCTCGGACGTGACGGCGCTGGTCCGGTTCACCCAGCAGGTCATCTACCTGGACGACGACGAGCTGGCCACGATCACCGCCGACGGCTACCGCACCAGCACGATGGACGCCCGCTCCACCACGAAGTCGCCGACCGCGATCGACGTCGCGTCCGCCGAGTACGAGCTGGGCGACCACCCGGACTTCATGCGCAAGGAGATGCGCGAGCAGCCCGACGCGGTGGACCGCTGCCTGCGCGGACGCCTGGACCGCCGGTTCATGAGCGCCCGGCTGGACGGCGTGGGCCTGACCGCGCAGGAGTACCAGCGGATCCGCCGGGTGAAGCTGCTGGGCTGCGGCTCGGCGTACTACGCGGGCCAGGTCGGGGCGGGGCTGATCGAGGAGCTGGCGCGCATCCCGGCGGACGCCGAGCCCGCCTCCGAGTTCCGCTACCGCAACCCGGTCGTCGACCCCGACACCCTGTACGTGGCGATCAGCCAGTCCGGCGAGACCCTGGACACGCTGGCCGCCGTGCAGGAACTGAAGCGCAAGGGCGGGCACGTCATCGGCGTGGTCAACGCCGTGGGCAGCACGATCGCCCGCGAGTGCGGCAGCGGGATCTTCCTGCACGCAGGCCCCGAGGTGTCGGTGGCGGCGACCAAGTCGTTCACCGCGATGACGGTAGCGCTGGCGCTGCTCGCGCTGGACCTGGGCCGGGTGCGCGACCTGTCGATCACCGAGGGCAGGCGGCTGGTCGCGGGCCTGTCCGAGCTGCCCGCCCAGATCTCGGCGATCCTCGACCAGGAGGACGCGATCGCGGAGATCGCGGCCAAGCACGCCAAGGCCCAGCACATGTTCTTCCTGGGCCGGGTGCGCGGCTGGCCGGTGGCCCGGGAGGGCGCGCAGAAGCTCAAGGAGATCTCCTACCTGCACGCCGAGGCGTACCAGGCGTCGGAGCTGAAGCACGGGCCGTTGGCGCTGATCAACCCGGAGATGCCGACCGTGTTCGTGATCCCGGACGACGAGCTGCTGGCGAAGAACACGGCCACCGTCGAGGAGATCAAGGCGCGCGGCGGTCCGGTGATCGCGGTGACCGACGCGGACCTCCCGGACGGCTTGGCGACCGACGTCATCCGCATCCCGAAGGCGCACGACGCGTTGACGCCGATCACCCTGTCGGTGCCGTTGCAGCTGTTCGCCTACCACGTGGCGCAGGCGCTCGGCCGGGACATCGACCGGCCGCGCAACCTGGCCAAGAGCGTCACCGTCGAGTAGTCCTGACGCCGTCTTGACGCGGTGCCGGGTTACGCTGCGGGTTCAGCGGACCTTCGAACGGGAGTGGGGTGAGTGGCACATGCCGAGTGACGGAAGTCCGGTCGGCGCGGTCCCCCCTCCGGTGGGTCCACCGCGCTGACCTCGTCCTGAGCCTGTGTTCCCCGCCCTGCCCCGTCGCCACCCGGCGGCGGGGCCGGTCGCGCTGAACAATCCACTCCGGACACACCGGGAGGTGAACGCGGTGACCACCGTGGACATGCTGTTGCGGATCGGCTCGGGGCTCGGGCTGGGCGCGCTGATCGGGTTCGAGCGCCAGTACCGGGCGCGGATGGCGGGCTTGCGGACGAACGCGCTGGTGGCGGTCGGTGCGACGCTGTTCGTGCTGCTGTCGGCCCACGGGTTCGGCGACGCGCCCGGATCGGCGGACCCCACCCGGGTGGCCGCCCAGGTGGTGTCCGGCATCGGTTTCCTGGGCGCGGGCGTGATCCTGCGCGACGGGCTGAGCGTGCGGGGGCTGAACACGGCGGCCACGCTGTGGTGCTCGGCGGCGGTCGGCTCGCTGGCCGGGGCGGGGCTGCACCTGGTGGCGGCGGTCGGGACGGTCGCGGTGATCGTGGTCAACATCGCGTTGCGGCAGCTGGGGCGGGCGGTGGACCGGCGACCGGAGAGCGGTGAGGAGTCGCCGACGAACTACACGTTCCTGGCGACGACGAAGGACGACGCCGAGGCGCACGTCCGCGCGTTGTTGGTGCAGTCGTTGACACGTACGGATTTCCGGCTGTTGTCGATCGCGTCGAGCAACAGCTCACCGGGGTACGTCGAGGTGCGCGCCGAACTGGCGGGCGACCAGCGCGACGACCGGCAGATGGAGTCGGCGGTCTCGCGGCTGAGCCTGGAGCCGGCCGTGACCAGCGTCCGGTGGCAGGCCGAAGCACCTGCCACCGAGGAGAAGGGCGCTGACTAGGCCAGGTCGAACACGCCCAGCTTCGCGCCCCGCATGAAGAACTCCCACTCGTTGAACGTGAACCGCTGCGGAACCTCATCCGGCCGATTCGAGTTGCGCACTAGCACTTCGGCCTCCGTGCGCAACACCTCGACGCAATTGGAGCCTCCGCCGCTGAACTTCGTCCACTCACCCAGTTTCAAGGTCATCTGATGTCCTCCTTGGTGCGGGCCAGGAGTTCACGGCTTTCCTCAAGCCCCAGCGCTTTCGCCCGGGTGAAGTCGAGCCAGCGAACGGTCCGCTCCACCTGGTCGGGACTGTCAGCGAAATGATCACCGAAGGGCGTGTCGACGCTGATCAGCGACGGCAGGTCCGCCGGTAGCCGGAACAACGTGAGTGTAGTGCCGATCAGCGGGTGCACCCCTGCTCCCCTGGGCATGACCTGGAGGTTGACGTTCTCCAGCTCGGCCATCTCCAGCAGGTGCGCGATCTGCTCGCGCATCACCTGCGGGCCGCCGATGTCGGCCCACAGCACGGGTTCCGCGATCACCGCCCACAGCCGCAGCGGCACTTCGCGCTCGGTCAGCAGCGCCCGCCGCCCGAGCCGGAGTTCGAGGTTCTTCTCCAGCGCCTCGCCGGCCAGCCCGACGTTCGCCATCAGCACACGGGCGTAGTCCGGGGTCTGGAGCACGGCCGGGATCAGGTCTGGCGAGGAGAACACCGCTTCCACCGCGATGGCCTCGACGTCGAGGATGCGGCGCAGCCACGGCGCGATCTGGCCGCCGATCTTGCTCTTGGGTCGCCTGCGGTGCGCCTCGGAGTTCAGCGCGAGCAAGTCGTCACGGGTGGGCTCGTCGGCCCCGTACAGGGTGAGCAGCTTCTCCAGTTCGGCGTGCTTGACGCCGGAACGCGCGTTCTCGATGTTGCCGATCTTGGTGATGGTGCAGCCGAGCGCGTCACATGCCCGGTCGCGCGGCATCTTCGCGTCCTCCCGGAGCCGGCGCAGCGTGGTGCCGATCTGGATGCGGGCCGCACTGCGGTGTGGGCTGGTCATCGCGCTCCTCGAAACATCACCCGATCGAATGTGGCATCCAACTCGCACATACAACTTATCATGACCGGACACTTGGAGTGCCAGATCATAACAAGGAGTGACAGATTCATGGCCCACCGGTTCCAGCAGTTGAGCGTCATCGAGAGCACCGGTCTCAGGTCGAGCTACGTCCTGCTCGAACGCCACGACGAGGTGACCGACGAGCCACTGGAGTCCTGGGCGGTCGACCGGTTGCGCACCGGCGGCTACGCCAAGGGCCTCTACGTCGCCGAGCGCGGGCACAAGGCCGACGACTGGCCGGAAGACGAGTACGACTCGGACGTAGAGATTGTCACCGACGGCCACGGAACGGTCAAAGTCGTGTGAGCACAAGGATATTCGGAGTCACGGCTTTCAACGGCGTTGTCGCTGCCGGTGAAGTCCGCGCGGCTCTCCTTAGGCGTTGTTCCAGGCTTCGCCGACACAGGAGGTCTCGAAGGCCCACCATCCCTCGTTTTGACCACGGACGAGCAGCGCCTTGATCTGGCGGAGGTCTGCGTCCGCCGGAACATCAATTGCGACCAGGGGGAGTTCTGGACTGTAGGCCTCACCGCCGATGCCGAACGGTGCGAGAAGCTCGTGGACGGCGGTGGCGCTGGGGCCAAGCGGTCCGCCGGCGATCGGCAGGATCCGGACTGTGTTGCTGCCCGAGCACTCCACGCGTTGCGTTGCCCAGTTGAGTCCATCGGTGTCGGTGGTGAATCGGACGATGTCGCCTTGGGCCACGCCGACCGCGAGGAACGGCACGTTGTCGATGCGCGCGGTGTCGGCGTTCACCGGCGTGGCCCAAAGCCCTTCGGTGTCATAAGGGAGCCGGCCCTCGCGGGGCACGAACCGGAACCAGACCTTGATGTGACCGGGTGTGGCCTGACCGCGTCCGGCGGGGGCGGGTGAACTCATGGCGGCAATGATCGCGTATCCGCGCTTGGTGGTGATCGGCGACCATTCCGTCGCACCAGGGCTGTGTGCGAGCCGTACCTGCGTGAAGCGCTTCGCTGACGCCCTCGTTGGGGCTCCGGATACCCTAAGGTTCGGTTAAGCCTGGTCCCCGATCGCGGACCGCCGCGCCGGACCGCTCTACCTTGGGTTTCAAGGGGTGGTCACGATGTCCGCACTGTGGCGGATCCGGATCGCCGAGGCCGGTCGGGCGCACCGGCTGCTGGTGGTCTGCGATTTCGACGAGTCGGTGCCGGGCGACGTCCGGTTCCGGGAGTCTGCGCGGGGGCTCGCCGCGCTGCCGGCGACGACGGTCGCGCTGGTTTCGTGGCGGTGCTGCCGCGAGCTGGCCGCGCTGTCCGGGCTGGCCGCGCCGGTCCTGCTGATCGGCGAGTTCGACCGGGGCGCGGTCCGGGCGCTGGTGGCCGAAGCCGAGGCCGCCCTGGTGCTGGGTGCCGCGCTGGGCGGCTGGAACGTCCCGGTGGGGCGCGCGCTCGCGATCGTCTTCGAGGAACGCGCTAGGCGTGGCCGCGCCACAACCGCCACGCCCGGGGGCTCGCGGGTTCGTGGTGGCTGTCCGACTCGCCGAACCGGAGCCTGATCCGCGCGCCGCCGAGACGTCCGCGTTCGACGTGGATGGTGCCGCCGGTGGCCTCGGCGGCGGCCCGGGCGATGTCCAGGCCCAGTCCGGTCGAGCCGCCGCCGGACGAACCCCGGTGCAGGGCGCGCTCCGGGTCGGCGATGCCGGGGCCGCCGTCCTCCACGGCGAGGGTGATCCACCCGGCGTGCTTGACCACCGCGACGGTGAGCGCCGACCGGGCCGGGGTGTGGTGGAAGACGTTCTCCAGCAAGGCGTCCACCACCGCGCCCAGTTCGTCGCCGGACAGCGGCACGGGCGTCGGCTCGTACGGCAGGTCGACCTCGCACGGCCTGCCCTGGTCCTCGGCGTGCGCGGACCAGAAGCCCATCCGGGCGCGGACCACCTCGACCACGTCGCAACTCCCGCCGCCGGCCGCCGCCGCGACCGGGTGCAGGGACTCGATGATCCGGTCGACGTCGTGCCCCAGCGCGGTGACCGCGCTGCGGATCCGGTCGGCGACCGGGCCGCCGCCGATGGCGTCCGCGTCCAGCCGCAGGGCGGTCAACGGCGTGCGCAGGCGGTGCGAGACATCGGCGATCATCTCCCGCTCCTTGGCCAGCAGGCGTTCCGCGCGGTCGGTGGCGGCGTTGATCGCGGACGCCAGCGCGGCCAGCTCGGGCGGGCCGTGGACGCGGACGTGCTTCTCGCCGCGCGCGATCCGGGTGGCGGTGTCGGCCAGCACGCGCAGTGCGCGCACCACCGGGCCGGTGCGCCGCCGACCTGCCAGGACCGCGACCGCCGCCGCCAGGAAAGTCAGCAGCAGCAACGTTCCCAGCTCGGCGAGCAAACCCGCCGTGACGACCGTCGCCGAGTCGGAGATCTCCACCGCCGCGCGTTCACCATCCACAGTGGACACTGCGGTGAGACCGCCCGTCGCGGTCCCGGCACCGATCGTGGTGCCGTCCGGCAGGTGCACGGCCAACCGACCCTCGGAACCGGCGGCGGTGCGGAACACCGCGCCGCGCACGGCGTCCGGGTCGGTGGTCACGGCGAGCACGGCGGCGACCGTGACGACGTCGTGCGCGTCGTCCGACGCGGCCCGCTCCCCCGCCGCCACCACCAGCAACACACCCGCCCCCACGAACAGGAGCACACCCATCAGCGCCGCCGACCGCGCGAACGCGCGGGTGAGCAGCCCTCTCATTCCGGAGCTACCAGCTTGAACCCGACGCCGCGAACCGTGTGCAGGTAGCGGGGTTTCGCGGCGGTCTCCCCGAGCTTGCTGCGCAGCCACGAGACGTGGACGTCGATGGTCTTGTCGTCGCCCAGATAAGGCTGCCCCCACACCGCCTGGAACAGCTCGCGGCGCGCGATCACCCGGTTCGGCCGGTGCGCCAGGTAGGCCAGCAGGTCGAACTCGCGGCGGCTGAGCGCCACCGGGCGGCCGTCCCGCAGCACCTGCCGCTGCGCCAGGTCGACCCGCAGGACGCCGACGACGAGCACGTCCCGGTCCGGGCGCGGGGCGCCGGAGGTGCGGCGCAGCAGGGCGTTGATGCGGGCCGCCAGGTGCTCGGCGGAGAACGGCTTGACGATGTAGTCGTCCGCGCCCGCGTTCAACGACCCGACCACCGAACTCTCGCCGCCGCGCGCGGTCGCGATGATCACCGGCACGTCGCTGACGCCGCGCAGCATCCGCAGCGCGGCCACGCCGTCCAGGTCCGGCAGGCCGAGGTCGAGGATGACCAGGTCGGGCTCCTCGGTACCCGCCTCGCGCAGCGCGGCCACCGCCGTGCCGACCGCGCGCACCTCGTGCCCGAGGTCGGTCAGCGCGTGCACCAGCGCCGCCTGGACCACCGGGTCGTCCTCGACCAGCAGCACCTTGGACATGTCAGGAGGGTAGGGCCTGATCGCGTCCTGTCGAGGGCGAGTCGGGGAGTTGTTGCGGCTTATCGAAACCGTGCCTGGCCCTTAGGGGTCTCTTAGGGAAGTGCGCACTACTGTCTGCCCCACCTGAAAACGGGGGTGCCGCGGATCACACCGCGGCGGAAACGCAATTCTGCGGACGACCGGGGAACGCCGTCCCGGGCGGGGCGAGGAGTGGGCGTGGCGGAAGTCGTGCTGAGCGGTCTCGGGAAAGTCTACGTCGACGGCACCCGCGCGGTCGCCGACCTGAACCTGGAGATCCGGGACGGGGAGTTCCTGGTGCTGGTGGGGCCGTCCGGGTGCGGTAAGACCACGGCGCTGCGGATGATCGCGGGCTTGGAGAGCGTCAGCGAGGGGTCCATCCGGATCGGCGAACTGGTCGTCAACGAGGTGCCCTCGCGCGATCGGGACGTGGCGATGGTGTTCCAGTCCTACGCGCTCTACCCGCACTTGAACGTTTACGACAACATCGCGTTCGGGCTCACGTTGCGGAAACTGCCGAAGAAGGAGATCGATCGGCGGGTGCGCGAGGTCGCCGAAGTCCTCGAATTGCACGAGCACCTGGAGCGGAAACCGCGCAACCTGTCCGGCGGCCAGCGCCAGCGGGTCGCCATGGGGCGGGCGATCGTGCGCGCGCCGCAGGCGTTCCTGATGGACGAGCCGCTGTCGAACCTCGACGCGAAGCTGCGGGTCCAGATGCGCGCGCAGATCGCCCGCATCCAGCGCGACCTCGGCGTGACCACCGTGTACGTCACCCACGACCAGACCGAGGCGATGACCCTCGGCGACCGCGTGGCCGTGATGAAACGCGGTGTGCTGCAACAGGTCGGGCCGCCGCAGGAGCTGTACGACCGGCCGGTCAACCTCTTCGTGGCCGGGTTCATCGGCTCGCCGGGCATGAACCTGGTGACCGCGCGGCTCGACCGCGACGACGACGGCCGGCACTGGGTCACCGTGGGCTCGGACGCCTTGCTGCTGCCCGAATCCGTGCTGCGCGCCCGGCCTGCGTTGGAGGGGTACGCGGGCCGGGACGTGGTGCTCGGCATCCGCCCCGAGGACATGGAGGACGCGGCGCTGGCCGACGCGCAGGAGGGTTCGATCCTGCACTCGGTGGCCGACCTGGTGGAGGCGATGGGATCGGACGTGCTGGTGCACTTCCCGGTCGACGCCGCGCCGGTGGTCACCGACGACACCAAGGCGCTGGCCGAGGACGACGGCACCGCCGACCTGCCCCGGGGCAGCGGCGTCGTCCTGGTCGGGCGCTTCTCCCCCCGCACGCACATCTACGAGGGCCAGCCGGTGGCCGCGTGGGTGGACACCTCCCGCTTGCACTTCTTCGACCCGACGACCGGGTCGTCCGTGTGGACCGACACGTCAGGAGAGCTGGAATGAGCCGCTTGAAGGTGACCGCCGCACTGGTCGCGGCACTCGGCGTGGTGACCGCGTGCACCGCGGGCACGACGACCCCCGGACCGGACGGCCAGAAGGCGTTGAGCGGGCAGACCGTGGAGGTCATCGGCCCGTGGACCGGTGACGAGCAGCTGCGGTTCGAGCAGGTGCTCGACGCGTTCAAGAAGCTGACCGGTGCCGAGGTCCGGTACACGCCCGCGGGCGACGAACTGCCGACCGTGCTGCAGACCAGGGTCCAGGGCGGCACGCCGCCGAACGTCGCGCTGGTCGCGCAGCCGGGCCTGGTCGAGCAGATGGCCAAGGCCGGGTCGGTCAAGGTGGTGTCGGCGGAGGTGGAGAAGGCCGTCACCGAGCACAACGCGGGCGTGTGGAAGAAGCTCGGCACGTTCGACGGCAAGCTCTACGGCGTGCACTTCAAGTCCGCCAACAAGTCCGCCGTCTGGTACAGCGAGAAGGCGTTCGGCGCGGTCGGCGCGGAACCGCCGAAGACCTGGGAGGACTTCCTCAAGGTCGGCGGCGCGGTGGTGGACACCGGGCAGGCGGCGGTGTCGGTGGGCGGCGCGGACGGCTGGACGTTGACCGACTGGTTCGAGAACGTCTACCTGCGCACGGCCGGACCGGAGAACTACGACAAGCTGGCCCGCCACGAGATCCCTTGGACCGACCCGTCGGTGCGCAAGGCGCTGGAGACGCTGGGCCAGTTGTTCGGCGACGCCCGGCTGGTCGAGGGCGGCGCTCCGGGGGCGTTGCAGACCGAGTTCCCGCAGTCGGTGATCAACGTGTTCGGCGAGACGCCCAAGGCCGCCATGGTGTTCGAGGCGGATTTCGTGGCTTCGGTGATCAGCACCAGCACCAAGGCGAAGGTGGGCGAGGACGCGAAGTTCTTCAAGTTCCCGGCGATCGGCGGCAGCAAGGACGCCGTCGTGGCGGGCGGGGACATGGCCGTGCAGCTCAAGGAGGACCAGGCCACCACCGAGCTGATGAAGTTCCTGGCCTCGCCGGAGAGCGGCCGGGTGTGGGCGGGGCTGGGCGGGTTCCTGTCCCCCAACAAGAGCATCCCGGTCGACGCCTACGCCGACGACACGACCCGTGAGCTGGCCAAGCAGTTGGTGGACGCGGGCGACAACGTGCGGTTCGACATGTCCGACCTCGCGCCGGCCGCGTTCGGCGGCACCAAGGGCGCGGGCGAGTGGAAGGCGTTGCAGGACTTCCTGGCCAACCCCAAGGACATCGACGCCACCGTGCAGCGGTTGGAGTCCGAAGCCGCCAAGGCGTACCAGAAGTGACGCTCACCCAGTCCCCCGCCGGCCCGCGCCTCCGGGCCGGCGGGGTGGACCCGACGCCCGGCCGCTCGCCGCGCCAGGCGCTGCCGTTCCTGTTGCCCGCCTTGGTGGTGCTGTCCGCGCTGGTCCTCTACCCGCTGGTGTACTCGCTGATCCGCAGCTTCTTCGACCGGTCGGGGTCGGGGTTCGTCGGCGTCGGGAACTACGTCGACCTGTTCACCGACCCGCGCACGCTGACGGCGTTCAAGAACAACGTGATCTGGGTCGTCATCGCGCCGGCGGTGGTGACCGGGCTCGGGTTGATCTTCGCGGTGCTGACCGAGCGGATCCGGTGGGCCACCGCGTTCCGGCTGGTGCTGTTCATGCCGATGGCCATCTCGCTGTTCGCGTCCGGGATCATCTTCCGGCTGGTGTACGACGAAGATCCCGCGCGCGGGATGGTCAACGCGATGACGGTCGGCGTGCACGACCTGTTCTCCGCGCCTTCGCCGTACCCCGGGGCGCGCCCCCGTGACGGGGTTCCGTTCGCGGCGGCCGAGGACGGGTTCACCAGCACCCGGACGTTCGCGCCGGGGTCGTCGGTGATCGTGCCGCTGGCGGGCTTTCCGCCGGGCCAACTGCCGCAGGGCGCGTCACGGGCGTCCGAGCCTGCGTCCGACGCGCGGGAGCTGCGCGGTGTGGTGTGGCTGGACGTTTCCGTCGGCGGCAGGGCCGGCGCGTTGGACAACGGGGAGCGCGGACTGCCCGGCCTGGCCGTGGAGGCGTTGCGGGACGGGCAGGTCGTCGGCCGCGCGACGACCGGGAACGACGGGCGGTTCACGTTCCCGGACCTGGCGCAGGGGCAGTACGCGGTGCGGTTGGCGGCGTCGAACTTCGCGTTGCCGTTCCGGGGTTTGACGTGGCTGGGGCCGTCGCTGATCACGCCGGTGATCATCTCGTCGTGGATCTGGATCATGACCGGGTTCGCCATCACGTTCATCGCGGCCGGGCTGTCGGCCATCCCGCGTGACGCGCTGGAAGCGGCCCGGGTCGACGGCGCGACCGAGTGGCAGGTGTTCCGACGGGTGACCGTGCCGTTGCTGTCGCCGGTGCTGCTGGTGGTGTTCGTGACGCTGGTGATCAACGTGTTGAAGATCTTCGAGCTGGTGTTCGTCATCGCGCCCGGATCGGTGCAGGAGGAGGCGAACGTGCTGGCGCTGCAGATGTGGCAGGTGTCCTTCGGCGCGGGCGGCGACCAGGGCGTGGGCAGTGCGCTGGCCGTGGTGCTGTTCCTGCTGGTGGCCCCGGCGATGCTGTTCAACATCAGGCGATTCCGACGGGAGCGGACGTGACCGTGGTCGAGGTGTCGGTGGCCGGCGCACCCCGCCGGGGCGTGCTGTCCCGGTTGGTGTCGCGGGTCGGCGGTGGTGCGGTGCAGGTCGGGCTGGCGCTGGTGGCGTTGTTCTGGCTGGTGCCGGTGTTCGGGTTGCTGATCGCGTCGCTGCGCAACGAGGCGGACAACACCGCGTCCGGCTGGTGGACGATCTTCACCCGGCCGGCGGAGCTGACGCTGGCGAACTACGCGGACCTGGCCGGGAACGCGACGGTGCTGCGGTCGTTCCTGAACACGGTGTACATCGCGGTGCCGGCCACGGTGCTGGTGGTGGTGCTCTCGGCGTTGGCGGCGTACGGCCTGGCGTGGATCGAGTTCCCGGGCAGGCTGTGGCTCACCACGCTGGTGGTGGGGCTGCTGGTGATGCCGATCCAGGTGGCCCTCATCCCGGTGGCGAGGCTGTTCGGCGCGCTGGGCCTGTTCGGGACCATCGCGGGGGTGGTGCTGTTCCACGTGGCGTTCGGGCTGCCGTTCGCGATCTTCCTGCTGCGCAACTTCTTCGTCGGGATTCCGCGCGACCTGATCGAGGCGGCGCGGATGGACGGCGCGCGCGAGTGGGTGATCTTCCGCCGGGTGGTGCTGCCGATCGCGAAGCCGGCCATCGCGTCGTTGACCATCTTCCAGTTCTTGTGGGTGTGGAACGACCTGCTGGTGGCGCTGGTGTTCGCGGACCAGGACTCGGCCCCGATCACGGTGGCGCTGCGGGCGCAGCTTCGGCAGTTCGGCGCGAACATCGACCTTCTGGCGAGCGGTGCGTTCCTGTCGATGATCGTGCCGTTGGCGGTGTTCCTGGCGTTCCAGCGGTACTTCGTGCAGGGCGTGCTGGCGGGGTCGACGAAGTAACCGCTCGCGGGCACGCGACGATGATCTCCACCAGACAGTGCGGTCATCGTGGAGGGAAGCGTGCGGGTGGGCGAACAGCGGAGGGCGTGGCTGATGCTCGCGGCCGGGGAAGGGCAGAAGCGCTACAGCAACAACGGCTACGACGACACGCCCGCAGCGCACTACAGCTGGGACAGCGAAGTCGACAACGCCACGTTACCGCAGGTCGGTGACGCGATCGTGCTGTGGGACAAGAAGGGTCTGCTCGGTGCCTCGGTGCTGGAGAAGATCGTTGCGGGCGCTGAGGAGAAGATCCAGAACCGCTGCCCGTACTGCGGTCTGACGACCATCAACGTCCGCAAGACCAAGACGCCGCGTTTCCGGTGCTACAAGTGCACCGAGGTGTTCGAACAACCGGACACCGTCCAGCTCGACGTCACCACCTACCGGTCCCACCACGGGACGGCCTGGGTGGATCTCGCCGGCGCGTTGACCAGTGCTCGACTGCGCGAGTTGTGCTTCCTCCCCAAGTCGCAGCACAGCATCCGCGAACTCCACTACCAGAGGTTCCGGTGGGCCCTCCGCTACGCAACAGGACTCCCGTCCCTCTCCCCGGTCGATGCCGCCTTGGCGGTCGAGTCGAGGGGTGGTCACACGACGGCCGTCGTACGGGTGCGACTGGGCCAGACCGCCTTCCGCCACCGCCTCCTCCAGCAGTACGGCGACGTGTGCGCGTTCACCGGGCCCGCGCCGCACGAAGCCCTGGAAGCCGCCCACCTCAACAGCTTCGCCGCCGACGGTACGCACCACGACCAAGGCGGGCTGCTGCTGCGGCGGGACGTGCACCGCCTTTTCGACCTCGGCCATCTCGCCGTCGACCCTCAGGCACTCACCGTCGACGTTTCACGGGCCGTCGCCGAATACCCGGACTACGGCCGCCTCCACGGTGGGAAGCTCCACGTCGACCTCACCCCGCGCCAATCGGCGTGGATCGCCAAGCACTGGGCCATGCACCGAAGTTGACCACGGCCCAGCACCCGGCGAAGGTCAGGACCGGCGGCTGAGCAGCTCGGTCCACGCTTCCACGGTCGGCGTCTCCGCCAGGTCCACGAACGCGATCGTCGCGCCGCCCGAGCGCCACGACTCGACCAGCGACATCACCCGCACCGAGTCGAGGCCGTGGTCCAGCAGGTTGTCGTCGTCGGCGATCTCGGCGGCCGGGATGTCCAGCACCGCGGCGATCTGGTCGCGCACGTCGTCCTTGGTCATGACGCTCCGTTCAGTTCGGTGATCAGCCGCGTCGTCGTGGTGGTGACGGCGCAGCGGCCGGCGGCGTAGCGCACCGCCATGCGGTGGTCGTCGGGGGTGAAGTCCGCTACCGCGTCGGCCACGAAGAACGCCTGGATGTCCTGCATGAACGCGTCCGCCGCGGTCATCAGGCAGCCGATGTGGGCGTAGATCCCGGTCACCACCAGCTGGTCCCGGCCGGTGGTGTCGAGCAGCGAGCGCAGGTCCGTGCGGTGGAAGGCGTTGTAGCGCCACTTCGTCAGGCGGACGTCGGACTCGGCGGGCGCGAGCGCGTCGTGGATCTCGGCGTCGAACGGGTCCGGGCCGATGCCCGTGCCCCACATGTCCAGTTGCAGGCCGCGCTGGGTCGTGCTCTGGCCGCCGGGCTGCGCGGAGTACACCACCGGCACGCCCAGCGCCCGGCACGTGTCGCGCAGCGCGCGGATGTTCGCCACCAGTTCCACGACCGGGGAGGCGTCCGGGCTGAAGGCGCGCAGGAAGTGGTTCTGCATGTCGTGGATCAGCAGCACCGAGCGGGACGGCTCGCAGGTCCACTTCACCCGGTTGACGGGCAGGTCCGCCTCGGTGGGCATCGGGTACGGCTCGATGGTCGGCAGACCCATCTCACTGCGCCTTTCTGAACGTGTCGGCCAGCGCCCGGCGCAGGTCGCGCCGGCTGGTCTTGCCGACCCCGGTGTGCGGGAACGCATCCACGAGTTCGACGCGGTCCGGGATCTTGTAGGCGGCCAGTCCTCGGCCGCGCAGGAACGCCCGCAGCGCCGGGCCGGTCGGCGGCTCGCCGGTCGCGATCACGAACGCGCACGTCCGCTCGCCCAGGTAGTCGTCCGGGATCGCGACCACCGCGGCGTCGTGCACGGCGGGGTGCGCGAGCAGGTGGTTCTCGATCTCCTCGGCGGCGATCTTCTCGCCGCCCCGGTTGATCTGGTCCTTGGCCCGCCCCTCGACCACCAGGTGCCCGGTCGGCAGGCGGCGCACCAGGTCTCCGGTGCGGTAGAAGCCGTCCGGCGTGAACGCGACCAGGTTGTGCGCCTCGGCCCGGTAGTAGCCCCGGATCGTGTACGGGCCCCGGGTCAGCAGTTCGCCGACCTCGCCGGGCGCGACCGGCGCGCCCGCCTCGTCCACGATCCGGATCTCGTCGGCGGGCGAGATCGGGCGGCCCTGGCTGGTCACCACGATCTCGTCCGGGTCGTCCAGCCGCGTGTAGTTCACCAGGCCCTCGGCCATGCCGAACACCTGCTGCAACGCGCAGCCGAGTTCGTCGCGCACCCGCCGTGCCGCCTCGGGCACGAACTTCGCGCCGCCGACCTGGATCACCCGCAGGCTGGACAGGTCGTGGTCGGCGCGCGCCGGGGAGTTCATCCACTGCAACGCGATCGGCGGCACGACCCCGGTCGAGGTGACGCCCTCCTCCGCGATCAGCGGGAACACCACGTCCGGGCTGGGCGCGGGGGCCATCACGATCCGGCCGCCGGCGCGCAGCACGCCGAGGATGCCCGGCGAGGACATCGGGAAGTTGTGCGCGACCGGCAGGGCCACCAGGTAGGCGGTGTCCTCGCCCAGCCCGCAGATCTCCGCGCTCTCCCGGACGCTGTAGAGGTAGTCGTCGTGGGTGCGCGGGATCAGCTTCGGGATCCCGGTGCTGCCACCGGAGAGCTGGAGGAACGCCACGTCGCCGGCGCGCACCTCGGGCAGCTCGCCGCCGGCCACCGGCACGTCGGCCAGCGCGGTGTGCTCGCCCGGATCACCGTGCACGAACACATGTTCCAGCGCGGACGCCCGCTTCACCTCGGCCGCCAGCGCGCGGAAGTCGAAGCCACCGACCGAATCCGCGATCACGTACGCCACCGCGTCGGTCATCCGGCAGAACGCCGAGATCTCGGCGAACCGGTGCGGTGGCAGCGCGAAGACCGGCAGCGCACCGGCCCGGAACAGCCCGAACACCACCGAGGTGTACTCGGCGACGTTCGGCAGCTGCACCACGACCCGGTCCCCGGGCCGGATGCCGCGCGCCAGGAACCCGTGCGCCATCAGCGAAGCGCGCTCGTCCAGTTCGCGGTAGGTCCAGCGGCGCGCGCCGTCGACCACCGCCACCCGGTCGGCGAACGCGGCGGCCCGCGCGGCGAGGAAGTCGCCGAACGTCTCGCCGGTCCAGTACCCGGCTTCGCGGTACGCGCGGGCGAACTCCTCGGGCCACGGTGTCCAGTCGTTCACGCCGACTCCTTCAGTCCCAACGCACCCAGGAAGGTCCGGAACTTCGCGCTGGTCTCCGCCAGCTCGGCCTCCGGCGTGGAACCGGGCACGACGCCCGCGCCCGCGTACAGCCGCAGCCTGCGGTCGGCGACCTCGCCGCACCGCAGGGCGACGATCCACTCGCCGTCGCCGCGCTCGTCGGTCCACCCGACCAGGCCGGTGTAGAACCCCCGGTCGAACGGCTCCAGCTCGCCGATCAGGGTGCGCGCGGTGTCGGCCGGCACGCCGCACACGGCGGGCGTCGGGTGCAGCGCGGACGCCAGGTCGAGCGCGGAGGTCGACTCGTCGCGCAGCACGCCGGTCACCTTGGTCGACAGGTGCCACATCGTCCGGGTGGGCAGCAGTTCCGGCGTGGCGGGCACGGTCAGCTCGCGGCAGAACGGGGCCAGCGCGTCGGCCACCGCGCCGACCACGAACGCGTGCTCCCGGAGGTCCTTGGGCGAGGCCAGCAACTCGGTGGCGTGCCGGCCGTCCTGCTCGGGGTCGGCGCTGCGCGGGCGGGACCCGGCCAGCGGGTTGGACACGACGTCCGGGCCGGTGCGCCGGATCAGCAGCTCCGGGCTGGTGCCGATCAGCGTGCGGCCGCCCAGGTCGGTGGCGAACGTGTAGCCGCGCGGGTCGCGGGCGGCCAGCGCGGACAGCACCTGGCGCACGTCGATCCGCTCGGCGGAGGTCAGGTCGAGCGCGCGGGCCAGCACCACCTTGCTCAGCGCGCCGTCGGCCATCAGGTCCAGCGCCCGCCGCACGCCGGAGGTGTAGGCGTCGGCGTCGGTGCGCTGGTCGAGCCACCGGCCGCCGGGCGTGGGGCGGTCCGGGAAGGAGACGGTGTGCAGGGGCGCGCCCCGGCGGACCGCGCCCGGCACGGTGAGGCGGGACGGCACGTCCGGCCGGAACGGCACCGCGCCCACCACCACCTCGCCCGGCCCCAGCGGTGCCGCGTGCGCGGCGCCCGCTTCCTCGGCGACCAGGACCCCGGTCGGCGAGGCGAAGAAGAACCCGCCCTCCCGGTAGGTGTCGAGACCCGGCAGGGCACTGGATGTTTCGGCGGCTAGCACCGGCTGCTCCGTTCGCTGTTCACGGTTCAGGCGCGCAGGGTCGCGCCGCCGTCCACGTAGAGGTTCTGCATGGTGATGTGCCGGGCCTGGCCGGAGACCAGGAACAGCACGGCGTCGGCGATGTCGGCGGGGTCGGCGATGCGGCCCAGCGGGATGCCGGCGCGGAAGGTCGTGGGGTCGCCCGCGATCACCCGGGACGGGCCGTCGTCGTCGGTCCACAGCGAGCGCTGCATGGCGGTGTCGGTCGAGCCGGGCGAGACGACGTTGCAGCGGATGCCGTGCTCGGCCAGTTCCAGGCCCAGGCAGCGGGTGAACATGGTGGTGGCGGCCTTGGACGCGGCGTAGGCGGCCATGCCGGTGCGGGGCACGCCGGACGCGTTCGAGCCGACCGTGACGATCACGCCGTCCCGCCGGGGCACCATCCGCCGCGCCACCGCCCGGGACACGTGGAAGACGCCGTCGGTGTTGACCGCGAACGTCCGCCGCCAGTCCTCGTCGGTGGTGTCCAGGACCCGGGCGGGGTGCAGCACCCCCGCCACGTTCACCAGGATGCCGATCGGCCCCAGCGTCCGCTCCACCCGGTCCACGACCGCGCCGACACCGTCCACATCGGACACGTCGACCTGGTGCGTCGCGCCCTCCAGATCGACGTCCGCGACCAGCGCGCCCTCCTCCGCCAGCGCCGAGGCCACCGCCGCGCCGATGCCCTGCCCGGCACCGGTCACGAGGGCGACTCTGCCCGCGATCCCCCTGTCGACCATGTGCGATGTCTCCCGGTGAGTGCGGTGTGCGGTCGGAACATCACTGTAGCCTGTCGATTAGGCTAGGCTAACCAACGTTTGAGGTACACCACAGTGCTCCGGTCGATCGATTCGGCACCGGTCGGGTCAGCCGCGCCCGGAGCGCCACTCCCGCAGCAGCAGCCAGCCCAGGTACGCGCCGCCGACCGCGCCGGTCACCACGCCCACCGGGAGTTCGCCGGGCGAGGTGATCCGCTGCGCCACGACGTCGCTGATCAGCAGCAGCGCGCCGCCGAGCAGGCCGGCGGGCAGCAGCCCCGGCCCGGCCGACCCGGTGAGCCGGCGGGAGACCTGCGGCGCGACCAGGGACACGAACGCCACCGGCCCGGCGCACGCCGTCGCCACGGCGGTGAGCCCGACCGCCGCCACGATCAGCGCGAGCCGGGAGCGCTCGACCCGCACGCCGAGCGCCGTCGCGCCCTCGTCGCCGATGTCCAGCACCGACAGCGTCCGGCTCAACGCGAGCACGACCGGCAGCAGCACCAGCAGGCCCACCGCCATCAGCGTCGCTTCCGGCCAGCGCCGTTCGTAGAGGCTGCCGACGATCCACACCGTGGCGGCGCGCGCGTCGTTGAGGTCGGCCCGCGTCACCAGGTAGTTGTTGAACGCGATCAGCATCGCGCTGACCCCGATGCCGACCAGCACCAGCCGGTAGCCGTGCGCACCGCCCTTGAGCGCCAACAGGTACACGACCGCCGCCGACACCAGGCCGCCGACGAACGCGCCCACCGCCGTCTGGGTCGTGCCGCCGCCGAACAGCAGCAGGACCATCACCGCACCGGTCGCCGCGCCGTGGCCGAAGCCCACGATGTCCGGGCTGCCCAACGGGTTTCGGGTCAGGCTCTGGAACACCGCGCCCGCCACGCCCATCGCGATGCCGACCATGACGGCGGTCAGCGCGCGCGGCAGCCGGCGGCGGTGCACGAACAGCTCGGCCATCCGCGTGCTCTCGCCGAACACCGCGCGCACCGCGTCGTCCACCGGCACGTGGTAGTCGCCGACGACCAGCGCCGTCACGATCCCGCCGGCGATGATCACCAGGAGCAGACCACACACCCACAGCGTGCGGGCGTGCAGCCGGAACGAGACCCGCCCGTCCAGCAGCCGCACCGGGCTGAGCGCCGTCACAGCTGGGCGACCTTTCTCCCGCGCACCAGGGCGATGAACACCGGAGCGCCCAGGAACGCCGTCACCAGACCGGCTTCCAGCTCGCTGGGCGGCAGCACCACGCGCCCGACGACGTCCGCGCCCAGCAGCAGGCACGGTGCGAGCACTGCGGAGAACGGCAGCACCCAGCGCTGGTCCGCGCCGACCAGGGACCGCGCGATGTGCGGCACGGTCAAGCCGATGAACGAGAACGGGCCGGCGGCGGCCGTCGCGGCACCGCACAGCAACGTGATCGCGGCGGCGGCGGCCAGCCGCACCTTGCCCAGGTTCGCGCCCAGCGCGCGCCCGGTCTCGTCGCCCAGCGCGATCACGTTCAGCGGACGCGCCAGCAGCAGGCCGATCAGCAGGCCCAGCCCGAGCATCGGCCCGACGCGCACCAGCACGTCCAGGTCACGCCCGGCGAGCCCGCCGACGATCCAGAACCGGAACTGGTCCAGGGCCTTGTCGTCGGCCAGCTGCACGGCGAACGTGTACGCCACGAGCACCGCGCTGATCGCGGTGCCCGCCAACGCCAACCGCACCGGACCGCCGGCCCGGCCGGAGCTGCCCAGCCCGTAGAAGACCAGCGCCGCCGCGGCCGCGCCGAAGAAGGCGAACCACACGTACTCCAGCGGGCTGGTGAGCCCGAGGAAGCTGATCGCGGACACCACGGCCGCCGCCGCGCCGCTGTTGACGCCCAGCAAACCCGGGTCCGCCAACGGGTTTCGGGTCAACGACTGCATCAACGCACCGGCCAGCCCCAGCGCGGCCCCCACCAGGATGCCGAGGATCGTGCGCGGAACCCGTTGCTGAGCGACGACCATGGCGTCGTAGGAGCCGTCCGGCGACCACAGCGCGTCGAACACCGTGGACAGCGGCACGGATCGCGCACCGACCGCGATGCTGAGCACCGCGAACCCGGCCAGGGCGAGCAGGCACACCACGAGTCCGGCGGACCGGCTCAGCACGGATCACCGTCGAGCAGGTCGGCGAACCCGGTGAACAGGTCGGCATACACGGCGTGGTCGAACGCGTGCCAGCGATCGGTCCACAGGTGCGCGCCCGGCACGGCGATCCCTTCGTCGAACACGAAAAGCAGGTCGACCCCGGCCGGCACCCGGTCCGCCGGCCACCGGCCGGGCGGCGCGAGCCGGACCCCGAGTTCCCGCAGGGTGACCAGCCAGGGGTAGCGCTGCGGGTCGACCACGGCCAGCGACCCGGCGCGGACGAACGCGAACGCCACCGCGCGGTCGGGCCGCCACAGCGCCGCCTCCCGGACCCGCCACTTGGCGGCCCGGTACCGGGCGCGGGCGACCTCGGGCACCGGCGGGCAGCCCAGCGCCGCGGCCAGCGAACCGACCTCGCCGAACAGGGCGTCCAGCGACTGGCCGGGAGCCTTGAGCGTGAGCCCGATCGCGGGCACGGGCGAGTCCGCCGCCCGGTGCAGCCCGTCGCCGTGCGTGCGGTCGACCACCAGGTCGACCTGGCGCAGCAGCGACGGGTCCGGCGACGGATCGTCCACTGTGTCCAGTCGTGCCACGCCGAACGGGTCGAAACCCACGGCCGACAGGCATTCGTCGGCCGGGTCCTCACCCATCGCGGCGGCCACCGGGCGCACCCCGGCCGCCCAGAGGGTCGAGGTGGCCAGGAGGTCGACCACCGCCACCCGCTCCGGCCGACGGGGCAGGACCACGGTGATCCCGCGCCCGTCCGTGTACCGCCACACGCGCCCCTCCCCAGGTGGCTACTTGCCCAGCGCCTTGCGGATGTCGTCCAGCACGATGCCGGCCGCGACCGGGCCGCCGCGCGAGGTCCACGGCACGCCGTCGACGGTCACCACGTGCTTGGCCTGCACGGCCTTGAGCTGCGTCCAGGTCGGGTTCGCCTCGGCCTGCTTGAGCGCGCCCGCGCCGTCGGCGTTGAGCGTGCCCAGGAACAGCCAGTCGGCGTCGAGCACGTCCAGCTTCTCCAGGCTGACCGGCTCGGACGGGCCGGTGCCCTCGGTCTGCTGCGCCTGCGGGCGCTTGAGGCCCAGCTCGGTGACGACCGTGCTGGCGAAGTGCTGCTTCTGCAGGTACGTCGGGCCCTGCGGGTTCCAGCGGACCAGGCTCACCTCGGCGGTGGCGTTGGCGCCCAGCGCGCTCTTGGTGTCGGCGACCTTCTTGTCGTAGTCCTTGAGCACCTCGTCGGCCTTGGCCGACAGGTTCAGCGCGTTGGCCACGCCCTTCAGGCTGGCCTTCCAGTCGTCCTTCACCAGGCTGGTGACGACGGTGGGCGCGATCGCGTTGAGGTCGGCGAGCTGCGCCGGGTCCGGCTCGATGAAGTGCCCGTAGAGGATGATGTCCGGCTTCGGGTCCAGCGCCGCGATGGCGTCCAGGTCCGGCTCGACGATCTCGCCGACCAGCTTGACGCCCGGCACCTTGCTCGCGAGGTAGCCCGCGACGCTGTCGCCCTGGCGGGACTTGCTCGCGCCGATCGGCGTGACGCCGAGCGCGATCGCCGCGTCCAGGTCGGTCTCGGCGAGCGCGACCACGTTCTTGGGCTTGGCGGGCACGGTGAGCTTCGCGCCGGTCGCGTCCGTGATGGAGCGCGGGCCTTCTTCGGCGGCGGCCGAGGACGACGAACCGGTGTCCGTGCCGCCGCCACCACCGCACGCGGTGAGCGACAGCGCGGCGAACGCCACGGCGGCGATCAGCTTTCTACTGCGGGACATCGTTCTCCCAAAGGGCAAGCGGGGGTCGGGGAAGCAGGGGCACCTTACCTCAACATAAGGGAAGCCTAACCTTATGAATCGGGTAACGGTTCGGCATCACGGGCAGAGATCGCCCGCCGTGGCCACCACGGTCGCCTCGGTGGGCCCGTAGGTGTTGATCAACCGGACTCCGGTCGCCCGCCACTGCGCGACCCTCGTGGCCAGCGCGGCTTCACCGCCGATGACCACCGCGCGCACCGATTCCGGCAGCTTCTCCCCACCGGCCACGGCGTGCGCCACCTCGTGCCAGAACGCGGTCGGAAGATCCAGGAACGTGACGCGGGATTCATCACAGGCGCGCAGGAATCCGCCGATCGACGCCGTCATCTCGTCGCTCCTCAACACCAGAGCCGCACCCGCGCACAACGTGCCGAACACCTCTTCCACGCTGGCGTCGAAGTGCAGCGCGGCGAACTGGAGAACGCGGTCGTCCGCCGTGATCCCGTACCGCGCGACCGCCGCCCGGACGAACCCGGCCAACGCCTCCCTGGTCACCAGGACGCCGTTGGGCCGTCCGGTCGAGCCCGAGGTGTGGACGACGTACGCGAGGTTGCCCGGTTTCGCCTGCCCCGGCAGGGCCTGCGCCCGTCCACTGAGGACCTCCGTCACCCGGATCGGCGGGTTCGACGCCTCCAGCACCGCCCTGGTCCGCTCCTCGGGGGCGTCGGGGTCCAGCGGCACGTACGCCGCGCCCGCGAACAGCACGCCGAGCAGGGTGGCGATCGTTTCCGGGCGGCGTCGCAACTTCAGCGACACCAGCACGTCCGGGCCCGCGCCGCGATCGCGGAGTTCGGCGGCCAGCCGATCCGCCTCGGCGACCAGTTCGGCGTAGGTCAAGCGGGTGGCACCCTGCTCCACGGCCGGCGCGTCGGGACGTTCGGCGGCCCGGCGGCGGATCAGGTCCACCACGTCCGGTGCCGGCGGCAGCGGTTCCCGGCGCGCGATCACCCGGTCCGCCAACGGGATTCGGCCGATCGGCCGATCGGGGTCGCGCACCCCCTCGTCCAGCAGGCGCAACAGGCGGTCGCGGTGCCGGGCCAGGTCGCGGTCGTCGTAGAGCGCGGGGTTGCCGTCCAGTTCCACGCTGAGCCCGGAGCCGTCGGAGAAGTCCCGCACACCGATCGCCAGGTCCTCGACCGGACCGGCGGCCAGGTTGCGCATCCGACCCCGGAACCCGTCGAACCTCAGGTCGTTGTCGAACGGCATCACGTTGACGACGGGCCCGAACAGCTTCCGGTTGCCGCCGACCAGCGACAGGTCCCGGCGGATCTGCTCGTGCCGGTACCGCTGGTGCGGTCGGGTCCGCCGGACCTGCGCGGCGACCTCCCGGGCCAGCGACGCCAAGGTGTCGCCCGAGGTCACCGGGACCCGCAACGGCACGATGTTCATCACGACCGAAGGCACCCTCAGCAGCGGTGTGCCGAGCCGGCCCATCACCGGCAGCCCCAGCACCACCTCGTCCGCGCCGGTCGCGCGGTGCAGGTAGCCGGCCACGGCGGCGGTCACCACGTCCGGCCAGCCGACGCCCTCCCGCAGCGCCACCGCCCGCAACCGGTCGGCGGGCACCTGGGCGGTCGCCCGCACGGTGTGGTCCCCGATGCCCGCCAACCGGTCCACCAGACCGGGCGGCTCGGGCAGGTCGGCCAGGTAGTCCCGCCAGAACCCGCCGTCCGCCGAACGCCGCTCGGAGTCCACATAGGACGCTTCCGCCTCCAGCACCTTCGCGAACCGGCCGAACGCCGTACCACCGCCGTCGGTGTACAGGTCGGCGACCCGGCGGGCGAGCAACGAGAACGCGTAGCCGTCCACCGCGATGTGGTGCACGCGCTGGTGCCAGATCCACCGGTCGTCGGCCAGCTTCACCAGTGCCTGCGCGAACAGCGGCCCCTCGGCCAGGTCGACCGGGGTCCGCACGTCCGCGCGCATCCACGCCTGCGCCGCCGCGAGCGGGTCGGCCTCGGCGGAGAAGTCCAGCACCGGGAACGGCCAGTCGCGCGGCTCGTGCCGCTGCCGGGGCTCCTCGCCCTCCAGCGCGAACCGGGCGTGCAGGGACTCCGCCTCGGCGACCGCCGCGCGCACCGCCCGTTCCAGCCGAGCGGGCTCGACGGGGCCTTCCACCAGCACGTAGTCGGCGGTGTTGTAGACCGGGTTGGCCGGGTCGAGCTGCTGGCCGAACCAGATCGAGGTCTGCGCCTCGGACAGCGGCAGGGTGGCGGTCATGACGGGAACTCCTGGTCCAGGACGGGGCCGATCACCGCGAGGGCGTCGGGGTCGGTCATCTCGTCGTGCAGCGCGTCCACCTCGACCACCCGCACCCGCCCGGCGACGTGCGGGTGCCAGCGCTGCGGGGTGAAGGCGGGCTCCGGCTCCTCGCGGGCGGCGGTGAACAGCAGCAGGTCGCCGTCGAACACGTCCGGCTTCGCCCCCGCGACCTGGTCGGCGGACGCGAGCAGGTTGTCCACCACGGCGAGCAGGGCGTCCCGGTCCAGGCCGAGCGCGCCGTGCGCCAGCACCTCGTCCACCACCTTGTCCCGGTCGTCCACATCGGACAGTTCGAGACCGGCCATGGCCAGCAGGAACCGGTGCGCGTCGGCCACGTCGGTGCGCTCGGGCCCGCCGGGCGGGTAGGCGTCGAGCATGGCCAGCAACGCGACCCGCTCGCCCCGGTCGCGCAGCAGGCCCGCCATCCGGTGCGCGACCAGGCCGCCGAGCGAGAAGCCCAGCAGGTGGTACGGGCCCTGCGGCTGGACCTCGCGGATCAGCGCCAGGTAGTCCTCCGCCATCTCCTCGACGGTCGGCGGGCGCATCCCCGGCGTGCTCAACGTCCTGGCCTGCAAGGCGTAGACCGGGCGGTCCGGCAGGTGCCGGGCCAGGCCCGCGAACGACCAGCCCAGACCGGCCGCCGGCGGCAGGCAGAACAGCGGCGCGCCACTGCCCCGCTCCCGCAGCGGCAGCAGCGGCCGGGTGCCCGACGAGCCGTCGCCCAGGTTCGCCGCCAGCGCCGCCGGCGTCGGGTTCGCGATCAGGTCGGGGATGCCGATCGTGCGGCCCAGCGCCGTGCCGAGCACCGCCTGCAACCGCACCACGAGCAGCGAGTGCCCGCCCAGCGCGAAAAAGTCGTCGTGCAGGCCGATTTCCGGCAGGCCCAGGACTTCGGCGTACGCGCCGCACAGCAGGCGTTCGACCGGGGTGCGCGGGCGTGCGCCCGGGTGCCCGGCGAACTCCGGCGCGGGCAGCGCCTTGCGGTCGAGCTTCGCGTTGGGGGTCAACGGGAAGCTGTCCAGCACCACGACCGCCGCCGGCACCAGGTGCTCGGGCAGGACGGCCGCCAGCTCGGCGCGCAGGTCGTCGGGCGCGCGGTCGGTCGTGGCGTAGCCGACCAGTTGCTTGACGCCCGGCCGGTCCTCCCGCAGCACCACCGCGGCCTGGCGCACGCCGTCCAGTGCGGCGAGCACGTTCTCCACCTCGCCCGGCTCGACCCGGAACCCGCGCAGCTGCACCTGGTCGTCGGTGCGGCCGTGGAAGTCCAGGTCACCGGTGCCGCGCCAGCTCACCAGGTCACCCGTGCGGTACAGCCGGGAACCGGCCGGGCCGAACGGGTCCGCGACGAACCGCAGCGCGGTCAGCCCCGGCTTGCCGTGGTAGCCGCGGGCCAGACCGGGACCGCCCAGGTACAGCTCCCCCGGCACGCCGACCGGCACCGGCCGCAGCGCCGCGTCCAGCACGTACGCGCGAGTGCCCGGGTCGGGAACGCCGATCGGCACCTTGCGGGCGTCCCAGTTCTCGTGGTGCGCCCACAGCGTGGAGTTCACGGTCGCCTCGGTCGGGCCGTACGCGTCGTTGAACCGGACCACGCCGCCCCAGCGGTGCACCAGCTCCGGCGTCACCGCCTCCGTGCCGCACAACAGGGTCGCGCCGTGCGGCAGGGTGCACTCCTCGGGCAGTGCGCCCAGCACCGCCGGCGGGAGCGCCAGGTGCGTGACCTGGTGCTCGGCGACGTACTCGGTCAGTTCGCGCGACGCGACGCGGCGGTGCGCGGGCACGACGACCGCCGTGCCGCCGGCCAACACCGCCATGGCGAGTTCGAAGAACGCCAGGTCGAAGCTGATGGACGCGAACAGCAGGACGCGGGATTCCGCCGTCACGCCCAGGGACCGGGTCGCTGTGGCGACCAGCGCCGGAACGCCCTCGTGCGTCACCACGACGCCCTTGGGCAGGCCCGTCGAGCCCGACGTGTAGATCACGTACGCCGGGTGCTCCGGCCTGAGCCCGTGATCGGGTTCCTCGGCCGGTGCGGCGTCCCACTGCTCCCGGAAGGCCGGATCGTCCAGGAGCAGGCCGTCCCCCGTCGGGTTGGTGTCCGTTGTGGACAGTACCGCGATCGGCCCGGAGTCTTGGAGCAGGTGCGCGATCCGCGCCCGCGGGTAGGACGGGTCCACCGGCAGGTAGGCCGCGCCGGAACGCAGCACCCCCAGCACCGCGACCACCATCTCCGCCGTGCGCGGCAACGCCAAGGCGATCGTCGTCTCCGGGCGTGCGCCGCGCGCGGCCAGCAGGTGGGCGAGTTTGGCGGAACGTTCGTCCAGCTCCCGGTAGGTGAGGCGGACGTCCTCGCACACCACGGCGATCGCGTCCGGGTTCCGGCGGGCGTGCTCGGCGAACATCTCCGGCACCGTGCGGACCGGGTCGTCGATCGCCGTGTCGTTGAAGGCTTCCACGACCTGGCGCCGTTCGGCGGCGGTGATCAGGTCGAGCGTGCCGACGCGGGCGTCCGGGCGGGCGACGACCTGTTCGACCACCGACCGCAGCCGGGCGGCGAGAGCTTCCACCTCGGCAGCGCCGAACACGTCCGGCCGGTAGCCCAGTTGCAGCACGAGGTTCGCGCCGGGCAGGACCGACAGGCTGAGCGGGTAGTGCGTGGCGTCCTGGTCGACCGCGCCGGTCACCCGCACGCCGTCGAACGACTCCACCGCCGACTCCGGGTCGTACGGGTAGTTCTCGTACACGGCCAACGTGTCGAACAGCTCGCCGATCTCGGCCAGGCCGACGTGCTGGTGGTCCAGCAGAGCGGCCTGCTCGTCCTGGATCCGGGCGGCGAGCGCGGTCACCGTCTCGTCGAGGTCCAGCCGCACCCGCACCGGGACCGTGTTGATGAACAGGCCCACCATGTCCTCGACGCCGGGAACCTGCGGCGGGCGGCCGGAGACGGTCGTGCCGAACACGACGTCCGTGCGGCCGGTGAGACCGCCGAGCACCAGCGCCCACACCACCTGCACCACGGTGTTGGACGTGACGCCCGTGCCGCGCGCCCAGGCTTCGAGCCGGCCGGTGAGGTCGGCGGACAGCTCCACCTGCACCTGGTCCGGACGCATCGGCTCGCGATCGCCGGGCGGGGCGACCAGTGTCGGACCGTCCACATCGGACAAAGCCTTGCGCCAAGCGTCGAGTGCCGCGCCGTGGTCCTGCGCGGTGAGCCAGCGGAGGTACTCGCGGAACGGGGTGCGGCGCACAGGAGGTTCGCCCGCGTACCGGCGGAACAACTCCTGCACGAACAGCGGCGTCGACCAGCCGTCCAGCAGGAGGTGGTGGTTGGTGATCAGCAGCCGGTGGCCACCGTCCGTGCGCTGCAACGTGATCCGCAGCAGCGGCGGCGCGGTGAGGTCGAAGCGGGCCTTGTCCTCCTCGGCGGCGTCCGGCGAGTCGGTGACCCGCCACCAGCCGTCGACGTGCTTGGGCACCACGGCGACGACCCGGCCGCCCGGCGCGGTGTGGAACGCGGCGCGCAGGTTGGGGTTGTCGCGGAGGAGTCCCGCTGCGGCCTGCCGGAGGCGTTCCGCGTCGAGCGGTCCGGTCAGGTCCAGCGCGAGCTGCACGGTGTAGACGTCGGGGCCGTCGTCGTCCAGCAGTGCGTGGAAGTACAGGCCTTCCTGCAACGGCGTGGCGGGCCAGATGTCCTCGACGTCGTGCGCGAGCGCATCCACGTCCCGCTGGGTCAGCGCGACCAACGGGAAGTCCGACGGGGTGTGGCCGGACTCGTTGCTGCGGGCCAGCTCCGCGACGTGCCGCACCCACCGTTCGGCCAGCGCGCGGACCTCGGCCTCGGTGAGCACCCCCGAGGGCCACGACCACGTCGCGACCAGCTCGCCCGCCACGTCCTCGACGTTGATCTCCAACGCGTGCGTGGCGGGCATGTCGGCGTCCGCGCCGCCCGCCGGCCCGATGTTCTCCGGCGCGGCCGTCCACTCGCCGTCCGGCGACGCCGTGGCGCGCCCGAGGTAGTTGAACGCGATCTGCGGACCGGGCCGCTCCGGCAGCCGGTCGCGCAGCAGGCCGAAACCGATGGTGGACGGCGTGGCGCGCAACTGCTCCTTGACCGCCTTCAACGGCGTCCGGGTGCCCGGTTCGAGCCGCACGGGGTGGATGGAGGTGAACCAACCGACCGTGCGGGAGGTGTCGACACCCGGCGCGATGTCCGCGCGGCCGTGGCCTTCCAGGTCGACCAGCACCGCTCCGCCGTCCTCGCGCACGGCCAGTGCCAGCGCGGTGAGCAGCACGTCGTCGATCCGGGCGTGGCACGCCTTGGCGACCTCGGTGGGCGGCGCGCCGGCCGTGATCCGCAGGTGCGCCATGGTCTCGGTGGTGTCCCGGGCCGGGTCCAGCGGACGTGCGCCGATCAGCGGTTCGTCGGCGGCCAGGACCCGCTGCCAGTGCGGGACCTCCGCGCTCAGGTCGAGGCCGGTCAGGGTGCGCGCCCAGCGGCGGAACGACGTGCCGGTGGCGGGCAGGGTCTCGTTGCGGCAGGCCGCCGCCAGGTCCGGCACCAGGATCCGCCACGACACCTCGTCCACGACCAGGTGGTGGATCACCAGCAGCAACCGGCCCGGCGCCGCGACGGCCCGGACCATCGTGCGTGCCGGGTCGAGTTCCTGTTGCGCCCGCTGGGCTTCGGCCGCCCAGTCGACCTCGCCGTGCAGCCAGCGCAGGTCGGTGCCGCCGGTCGGCTCGACGGTGAGCGTGCGGCCGACCAGCCGGGCCCGCAGCATGTCGTGCGTGCGCACCACGGTGTCCAGCGCCGCGCGCAGCCGCGACTCGGCGAGGTCGGGGGTGCGCAGCAGGACGGCCTGGCTGAAACCCTTGACGCCGGCCGGGAGGTCGAGCAGCCAGCGCACGATCGGCGTCGTCGGCACCTCGCCCCAGGCTTCCTCCGGTCGTTCCGCGGTGGTCGCGGTGCCCGCGACGGCGGCCAGCGCGGCGGGCGTGCGCAGGTCGAACACCTGACGCGGGGTGATGACGACCCCGGCCGCGCGAGCGCGGCTGACCAGTTGGATGGAGACGATGCTGTCGCCGCCCAGGTCGAAGAACCCGTCGTCCACGCCGATCCGCCGCCCGCCGAGGAGGTCGGCGAACAGGCCGCACAGCACTTCCTCCGCCGGAGTCGAGGGCGCGCGGTACGAGCCGCTGCGGAGTTCGGGCTCCGGCAGCGCGGCCCGGTCGACCTTTCCGTTGGGCAGCAACGGGAGTTCGTCCAGCACGACCACGAACGGCACCATGTGCTCGGGCAGTGCGCGGGTTGCGTGCTCACGGAGTTCGACGGCGGTGGCGTCGCCCTCGACGTACCCGACGAGTCGGTGGTCACGGACGACGACGACGGCGTTGCGCACCTTGGCGTGCGTGGTCAGGACGGCCGCGACCTCCCCCGGCTCGATCCGGTAGCCGCGCACCTTGACCTGGTCGTCGGCACGACCGAGCAGTTCGACGCCGTGCTCCGTCCAGCGGGCCAGGTCACCCGTGCGGTAGGCGCGGGAACCCGGGACTCCCAGGGGATCGGCGACGAATCGTGCGGCGGTGAGCGCGGGTTGGCCGAGGTAGCCCCGGGCGAGGCCCGGTCCGGCCAGGTACAGCTCGCCGACGACACCCGGCGGGACCGGGCGCAGCGCGGCGTCCAGGACGTAGAGCGAGGTGCCGGCGACCGGGGTGACGGTCTGGTCGGTGTGCCGGACGTACGCGTCGACCGTGTACTCAGTCGGGCCGTAGCAGTCGTAGACCTCGGTCCGAGCCGCGCCCAGCCTGCGCCACAACGATTCCGGCACCGCTTCGCCGCCGACGCAGAGCACCGCGGGCGGGTGGTCGAACAGCCCGCGCTCGGCCAGTTGCGCCAGGTAGGTCGGGGTGAAGTCGAGGTGGTCGAGCCCGCGTTCCCGGACCAGGCCCAGGACGAGTTCGGGGTCGCGGTAGGTGTCGGCGTCGAGCAGGTGGAGTTCGTTGCCCGCCAACATCCACAGGATCGGGTCCCAGGACGCGTCGAACGAGAACGACGCGGTGTGCGTGACCTTGATCCGCCGGTCGCCGAACAGCGTCGCCTTGTGCGAGGCGAACAGGTTCGCCAGGGCCGAATGCGGGACCATGACGCCCTTGGGGGTTCCGGTGGAGCCGGAGGTGTAGATCGCGTACGCGGCGCTGTCCGCGCGAACCGCCACCGCTGCCCCGGTCTCGGGGAGTTCCGGCAGTTCGTCCAGGCGCAGCACCGGTTTCGCGTCGGCCAACACGTGCGCGATCCGCTCGGCCGGGTAGTCCGGGTCGATCGGGAGCACCGCCGCGCCGGACTTGAGCACGCCGAAGACCGCCACCACGGCGTCGGCCGTGCGGGGCAGCGCGAGGGCGACGAACCGTTCCGGCGCGGCCCCGTTGGCGATCAGCCACGCGGCGAGCCGGTCGGATTCGGCGTCCAGACCGGCGAAGGTCAACGTCCGGTCCGCCACCACCGCGACGGCGTCCGGGGTGGCCTTCGCCTGGGCGCGAAGGACGTCGGTGACGGGTTCGACCGGCCGGTCCGGGGCCGTCAGCCGGTCGATCTCGCCGGGCAGCAGGGACTTCGTGCGGGACGGTCGGCGGTCCGGGTCGGTGATGACGGCGTCCAGCAGCGCCGCCAGTCGGTCGCCGATGCGGCCGACCTCGGAGGCGTCGCGCAGGTCGGGGCGGTACTCCAGCAGGAGCCGCAGCCGCACGCCCGGCAGCACGGACAGGGCCAGCGGGTAGTGCGTGGTGTCCCGGCCGCCGACGCCGGCGATCGTGACGCCGCCGACCTGGTGCGCGGCGGTTTCCGGGTCGAACGGGTAGTTCTCGAACACCACCAGCGTGTCGAGCAGGGGGCCGACGCCGCGTTGGAGGTCCGCCAGCGCCACGTGGTGGTGCTCGCCCAGCGCCGCCTGCTCGCGCTGGACCCGCGTGACCAGCGCGCGGAACGTCTCGTCGCGGTCCTGCCGCACCCGCACCGGGACGGTGTTGATGAACAGGCCGATCATCGCGTCCACGTCCGGGATCTCGGCGGGCCGGCCGGACACCGTCGCACCGAACACCACGTCGTCCCGGCCGGTCAGGTGGCCGAGCAGGAGCGACCAGGCGACCTGCACGACCGTGTTGACCGTGACGTCCGACTCCTGCGCCAGCCGTGCCAGCCGCCGCGTCTGCTCCTCGGTCAGCTCGACCGCGACCTCTCGCGGGTCGACCACGTCCCGTGACGCGCCGGGGCTGACCAACGTCGGTTCGACGCCCGCCAAGGCTTCGCGCCACACGTCGAGCGAGCTGCCCGACCGCTCCCCCAGCCATTCCAGGTAGCGGCGGAACGGCGGCACGACGGCCGGCTGCTCGCCCGCGTAGTGCGCGAACAGCTCCTGGACGAGCAGCGGCGTGGACCAGCCGTCCAGCAACAGGTGGTGGCTGCTCAACACGAACCGGAACCGGTCGTCGCCCAGGTGCAGCAACGCGCACCGCAGCAGTGGCGGCGAATCGAGGTCGAACCGCGCGCGCTGGTCTTCCACGAGGAACTCGTCCGGATCGACGCCGTGCAGCTCGACCCACGGCACCTCGACCGCCTCGGGCACGTACGCGAACCCGCCCCGCACGCCGACCCGCAGGTTGTCGTGCCGTGCGACCGTGGCGTCCACGGCGGCGCGGAGCGCCACGGTGTCCAGGTCGCCGTGCAGGTCGAGGGTGAGCTGGGTCAGGTACAGGTCCGGGCCGTCGTCGTCCAGCAGCGCGTGGAACGCCATGCCCTGCTGCAACGGGGTGAGCGGCCAGACGTCGGCGACGCCGTGCGGCAGACCGTCCACTTCGGACTGTGAGACGGCCGCCAACGGGAAGTCGGACGGGGTGCGCCCGGCCTCCCGGACGTCGGCGAGTTCGGCGAGGGCGGCGGTCCAGCGCCCGGCGAGGTCGTCCACCTCGACCTCGGTCAGCACACCGTCCTGCCACGACCACACCGCCGTCAGCGTGTCCTCGGTCGCGTCCACGTTGACTTCCAACGGGTACGCGGCCGGGAGGGCGTCCGCGCCGCCCCGCAGCAGGTCCGGTTCGGGCGACCACGCCCCGCCGGGCTCGCCGGTCGTGCGGCCGAGGTAGTTGAAGCAGATCCGGCCGCCGGCGACCGTGCCGAGCAGGCCGAAGCCCAGGCCGTGGTCGGGTGCGGCGCGCAGCTGCTCCTTGACCCGCTTCAACGCCGTGACGACGTCGCCGCGCCCGTCCAGCAGCACCGGGTACAGGCAGGTGAACCAGCCGACCGCGCGGGACAGGTCGAGGTCGCCGTCCCGGCCGTGGCCCTCGACGTCCACCAGGATCTCGTCGGCCTCGCCGTAACCGTGGTCGCGCCGCCACCCCGGCACCACCCTGGCCAGCGCGGTGAGCAGCACGTCCTGCACGTTGCCGCGAACCGCCGCCGGGACGGTGGTCAGCAGCGACTCGGCCGGGACGGTCACCGCGAGCCGCCTGGTCGTGGCGGCGGTGTCGTGCTCGGTCAGCGGGCGGGAGCCGAGCACGGGTTCGGTGCGCGCCAACGCGTTCCAGTAGTCGGCGTGCGGGTCGCGGTCGGCGAGCGACCGGGCCCACGTCCGGTAGGAGACGGGCACCGGGTCGAGCGCACGGCCCGCGCACGCGGCTTCGAGGTCGCCGAGGATGATCCGCCACGACACCGCGTCGACCACCAGGTGGTGCGCCACCAGGAGGAGCCGCTCACCGAGCCGCACGGCGCGGAACACCACGCCGCCGACCGGGTCGAGTTCGTCCTGCGCGGCACGCAGTTCCGCCGCGACGTCACCGTTCCCGACGCGGAGCCCGACCTCCGGCGACGCCGGGACGTCCAGCCGCCACGGGTCGCCGAGCACCAGCCGCGCACCCAGCACGGGGTGCCGGCCGACCAGGGCGCGCAGGCCGGCGGCCAGCTCGTCGTCGGTGAGCGCGGCGGGCAGGCGGACCAGGACTTCCTGGCTGTACGCGGACATCCGGTCCGGCCGGTCGCCGACCAGGCGCGCCAGCCAGCGGGCGATGGGCGGCGCGGGCAGCTCGCCGTGCGCGGCCTCGACCGGCTCGGCGGTGGCCGCGACGACCGGCACCAGCAGGGCGGCGATGCGCGCCGGGGTGCGCTCGGCGAACACCTGTCGCGCGGTCACCGCGTAGCCGGCCGCGCGGATCCGGCTGACCAGCTGGATGGAGACGATGCTGTCGCCGCCGAGTTCGAAGAACCCGTCGTCCACGCCGGCCGTGACGCCGAGCAGGTCCGCAAACGCTTGGCACACCACGCGTTCGGTCTCGGTGCGCGGCCTGACGACGGTCCGCTCCACCGTTGTCGGCTCGGGCAGCGCGGCCCGGTCGAGCTTGCCGTTGGGGGTCGACGGGAGTTCGTCCAGCGCCACGATCACCGCCGGCACGAGGTGCGCGGGCAGCCTCGCGGCCAGCACGTCGCGCAGGCCGTCCGCCGGGGTGCCGACGACGTAGCCGATCAGCCGGCGGTCCCGGACCACCGCCGCGGCGGCCGTGACACCGTCGAGGACGGCCAGCGCGGCTTCGACCTCGCCGAGTTCGATCCGGTGGCCGCGCACCTTGACCTGATCGTCGGAGCGGCCCTGGAACCGCAGTTCCCCGTTGGCGGACACCGTCGCCAGGTCGCCCGTGCGGTACATCAGCGTGCCGGGTGCGCCGTGCGGGTCGGCCACGAACCGCTGGGCGGTGAGTCCCGGGTTACCCAGGTAGCCCCGCGCCAGGCCGGGTCCGGCCAGGTACAGCTCGCCCGTGACGCCTGGCGCGACCGGCCGGAGCGCGGCGTCCAGCACACGGGTCGTGGTGCCGGCGACCGGGCTCTCGCTGTCACGGTGCCGCAGGTACGCGTCGACGGTGTACTCCGTCGGCCCGTACAGGTCGACCGCACGCACCTCGGACAGCTTGTCCCACAACGATTCCGACACAGCTTCGCCACCGACGCAGACCACGCCGGGCCGGTGCGCACCGGTCAGCAGGCCGCGATCCACCAGCTGGGCCAGGAAGGTCGGGGTGAAGTCCACGACGTCGATCCGCTCGTGGCGCACCAGTTCGACGAACGCATCGGGGTCGCGGTACACGTCCTCGGCGACGACGTGCAGTTCGTGCCCGGCGACCATCCACAGGATCGGGTCCCACGCGGCGTCGAACGACAGGGACGCGGTGTGCGCGACCCGGCGGCGTTCCTCGCCGAACAGATCCCTCCGGTGCCCTGCGAGGAGGTTGGCCAGCGCCCGGTGCGGCACGACGACGCCCTTGGGCCGGCCGGTCGAACCGGAGGTGTAGATCACGTACGCCGCGTCCGAGGGCGAAGGCCACGGCAGGCCCCTCGTGCCCACGGCGTCGGGGAGTTCGTGCAGCACGACGACCGGCCGGGCGTCGTCGGTCATGAGCGCGAGCCGTTCGGCCGGGTACTGCGGGTCGAGCGGCAACGCGGTCGCGCCGGCCCGGAGCACGGCGAGCAGGGCGACGACCGCGTCCGCGCCACGCGGCAACGCCAGTCCCACGACCTGTTCCCGCTGCACGCCCTGGTCGGCGAGCCAGGACGCGACGCGGTCCACGTCCCGGGCCAGCTCGGCGAACGTCCGAGAGCCGCCGTCGTCGGTCAGCGCGACCGCGTCCGGGGTCGAGGTGACCTGACGCGCCAGGGCTTCCGGGATCGACGGCCCGTCGGCCGGGACGCCGAGCGGCGCCGGGGCGGGCGGGGCGAGCGGGAGCCGACCCACCAGCTGGTCGGGACGCTCGGCGAGCGCCGTCAGCACCGCGAGGAGGGCGCCCAGCACGGGTTCGGCGTCGATCACGTCGGGCCGGTGCTCGACGTCCACCCGCAAGGTCTCGGCGGGCGTCACCGTCAGGCCCAGCGGGAACGGCGTCGCGTCGCGCCCGGTGACCGCCGAGACCTTCAAGCCCGGCACGGGTTCGGCGGCCTTGTCCGCGTCGAACGGGTAGTTCTCGAACACGGCCAGCGTGTCGAACAGCTCGCCGTGGTCGCGCTGGAGGTCGGCCAGGCTGACGTGCTGGTGGTCCAGCAGCGCCGTCTGCTCGTCCTGGACCCGGGACAGCAGCGCGGCCAGCGATTCGGCCGGGTTCAGCCGGACCCGCACCGGGACCGTGTTGATGAACAGGCCCACGACGTTCTCGATGCCGGGCACCTGCGGCGGGCGGCCGGAGACGGTCGTGCCGAACACCACGTCCGGCGACCCGGTCAACCCGCTGAGCACCAACGACCACGCGGTCTGCACCAGCGTGTTCAGCGTGACCCCGCACGCCTTCGCCCGGTTGGCCAACGCGGTGCCGAGCGAGGCGTCGAGCGTGGTGCGCAACGTTTCCGGCAGGGCCGGGGCGCGGTTCGTCGACGGGCCGCCGACCAGCGTCGGCCGGACGTCCGCGAGGGCGAGCTGCCAGGCGCTCGCCGTGTCGGCGGCGTCTCGCGAACCCAGCCAACGCAGGTACTCGTGCGGTCCGGCGACCGGGCGCGGCTCGATTCCCCGGTACAGCGCGAACAGGTCGTCCAGCAGCAGTGGCGTGGACCAGCCGTCGAGGAGCACGTGGTGGTTGCTGATCAGCAGCCGGTGCTCGGCGGTTCCGGTGCGCGCCAGGGTGAAGCGGATCAGCGGCGGCGTGCCCAGCTCGAACCGGAGGGCGGCGTCCTCCTCGGTGATGCGGCGCAGGGCGGCGTCGACGTCGTGGTCTTGCACGTCGAGGAACCGCCAGCGCACGTCGACCTGCTCGTACACCCAGGCGTGCCGGGTGTCGGGGAACGCGGTGCGCAAGGTCGCGTGCCGGTCTAGGAGACCCTGTGCGGCGCGGTGCAACGCGTCGACGTCCAGCGGTCCGCGCAGGTCGAGGGCGAGCTGGGTCAGGTAGACATCCGGCCCGTCCTGGTCGAACGCGGCCTGGAACACCATGCCCTGCTGCAACGCGGTCAGCGGCCACACCTCGACGACCCCGGCGGGCAGACCGTCCACTTCGGACTGGTCGAGCGCGGCGAGCGGGAAGTCCGACGGCGTGCGGACCTCGGCCGGAATCTCGGCCAGGGCCGCCACCCAGGCGTCCGCCAGCGCACGGACCTCGTTCTCGTCCAGCACCCCGGCGGGCCACGCCCAGGTGGCGGTCACCACGCCGTCGTGCGCTGCGGCGTCGATCTCGATGGCGTGCACGGCGGGCATCCGCGGGTCGATCCCGTTGACCAGCAGCGAGTTCTCCGCCGCCACCGCGAAGTCGGCGTCCTGCGGTGCGGGCAGCCGGCCGAGGTAGTTGAACCCGACCTCCGGCTGCGGGAAGTCGGTGCGCCGCAGGTGCCGCAGGACACCGAAGCCGGCAACCGGGGGCAACGCGCGGACCTGCTCCCGGACCGCCTTCAACGCCTCGGTCGGGGTGCCGTCGCCGGGGGTGAGGCGCAGCGGGTGGACGGCGGTGAACCAGCCGACCGTGCGCGAGACGTCGAGGTCACCGTCACGGCCGTGCGCTTCCCGGTCCACGACCAGGCTTTCCACGCCCCGGACCCGGCGGAACGCCAGTGCCAGCGCGGTGAGCAGAGCGTCGTCGGCGTTCTTCGGCTCGGGCGCGGTGACGGTCAGCCGCCGCACGGTCGCTTCGGTGTCCACCGCCGGGTCGAGCGGGCGGCCCAACGGCAGGTCCGCGCCGTCCAGCACGGCCTCCCACGCCGGGAGGTCGGCCGCGTAATCGGCCTGCTCGCGTGCCCAGGTGCGGAACGCGACGCCCGTGCGCGGCAGGTCGACGCCCTGGTAGGCGTCGGCCAAGTCGGACAACAGGATCCGCCACGAGACGGCGTCCACGACGAGGTGGTGCACGGTGAGCAGCAGCCGCCCGAGGTCGGCGAACCAGACGGCCTGCACCATCACGCCCGCGTCGGGGTCGAGCCGGTCGCGCGCGGCGGCCGACTCCGTCGCGACGTCGGCGACGGCACGGCGGAACACGTCCGGCGCGGACTCCGGGACGTGCAGGGACCAGCTCTCGCCCCGCACCAGCCGGGCGCGCAGCAGGTCGTGCCTGGCCAGCAGGGCCTGAACCGCCTGTCGCAGGTGGGTTTCGTCGTCGGGCACCCGGACCAGCAACGCCTGGTGGTAGCCGGACACCGGTGCGTCGAGTTCGCCGAGCCACGCGGTCATCGGGGTGGCCGGGACGTCGCCCAGCGCGTCCGCCGCCGTGTCGTGGGCGTCCGGCTCGGCGAGCGGGGTGGCCACGGCGGCCAGTGCGCGCACGGTCTTGTGCGTGAACACGTCCCGCGCGGTGAGACCGAGCCCGGCCGCCCGCGCCCGGCTGACCAGCTGGATGGAGACGATGCTGTCGCCGCCGAGGTCGAAGAACCCGTCGGTCGGGCTCACCTCGTCCAGCCGCAGGACTTCCGCGACCAGCGCGCACAGCAGGCGTTCGGTGTCGTCGGCGGGTTCGGCGGAGCCCCTGGTGAAGGTGGGCGCGGGCAGCGCGGCCACGTCGAGCTTGTCGTTGGCGGTGCGCGGGAACGCGTCCAGCGGCACGACGGCGGCCGGGACCAGGTAGTCCGGCAGCACGTTCGCGGCGTGCGCACGCAGCGCACTTCCGTCCACTTCGGACGGTGTCACGTAGCCGATCAGGCGGCCGTCGCGGAGAATTACGGCAGCCTGATCGACGGCGGGGTGCGCGGCGAGGACGGCCTCGACCTCCCCCGGCTCGATCCGGAAGCCGCGCACCTTGACCTGGTCGTCCGCCCGACCCAGCACGGCCAGGCCGCGCGGCGTCCAGCGGGCCAGGTCGCCGGTCCGGTAGAGCCGGGACCCGGCCGGGCCGAACGGGTCGGCCACGAACCGCTCGGCGGTCGCGCCGGGCCTGCCGAGGTAGCCCCGCGCGAGCGACGCGCCGGCCAGGTACAGCTCCCCCGCGACGCCGGCGGGCACCGGCCGCAGGCGGGCGTCGAGCACCAGCGCGGCGCTGCCCGCCACCGGACGTCCGCCGTGCTCGTCCCACCAGTACGTGTCGACGGTGCACTCCGTGGGGCCGTACAGGTTCAGCGCCCGCACACCCGGTCGGAGCAGGTCGCGCCACAGACCGTCCGGCACCGCCTCGCCGCCGACCGCGACCACGCTCGGCACGTGCGGGCTGTCGAACAACCCTTCGTTGACCAGTTCGCGCAGGTACGACGGCGTGAAGTCGAGGTAGTCCAACCCCTTGCGGGCGACCCGCGCGAGCATCGCGGCCGGGTCGCGGTAGACCTCCCCCGGCACGACGTCGAGCAGGTGGCCGGCGAGCATCCAGAGCACCGGGTCCCAGGACGCGTCGAACGAGAACGACGCGGTGTGCGCGACGGTGAGCCTGCGGTCGGTGGTGACCAGGTCACGGCGGTGCGCGGCGAGCAGGGTGGCGATGTTGGCGTGCGTGACGACGACGCCCTTGGGCTTGCCGGTCGACCCCGAGGTGTAGAGCAGGTAGGCGGCCGATTCCGGGGCGAGGTCCCACTGCGGCTCGGTGCCCACGACGTTCGGCACCTCGTCCAGCACCAGCACCGGGTCGGCGTCGGCGAGCATGGCGTCCAGCCGGGCCTGCGGGTAGTCGCGGTCCAGGGTGAGCGCGACCGCACCGGCCGCGAGCACGCCGAGCAGCGCGACGACCGAGTCCACACCGCGCGGTACCGTGATCGCCACCACCCGCTCCGGGCCCGCGCCGCGATCGCGCAACCAGTGCGCCAGGCCGTGGACGCGGTCGCGCAACTCGCCGTAGGTCAACGTGACGTGATCGTCGGTGACGGCGGGGAGCAAGGCGGGCAGGTCCGCGAGCACGTCCGGCAGCAGTGGCCCGGCCAGGGATTCCGGCACGGCGACCTGTTCCCCGGGCAGCAGGACGTCCAGCTCACCCAGCGCGCGGTCGGGTTGGGCGCAAGCCTGGCGCAGCAGCGAGACCAGCCGTGCGGCCATAGAGTCCACAGTGGACTCCTCGAACAGGTCCGTGCGGTACTCCACGAAACCGGCCATGCCGGACGTGCCGGGCACCTCGTGCACGCTGAACGTGAGGTCGAACTTCGCGGTCTCCTGGGCGGCCTGCACGATCTGCACGCCCAGCCCGGTCAGCTCCGGTGGGCGCCGCTCGCCGATCTGGTGGCTCACCATCACCTGGAACAGCGGGTGGTGCGCGGCCGAGCGCTCCGGGTTGACCGCCTCCACCACCCGGTCGAACGGCAGGTCGGCGTGGTCGAACGCGGCCAGGTCGGTGTGCCGGACCCGGCCCAGCAGGGTGCGGAACGACGGGTCGCCGGCCAGGTCCACCCGCAGCACCAGGGTGTTCACGAAGAACCCCACCAACCGGTCCAGCGCGGGGTCCGGTCGCCCTTCGACCGGAGCACCCAACGGGATGTCCTCGCCCGCGCCCAGACGGGACAGCAGCGCCGCGACGGCGGCCTGCACGACCATGAACACACTGGTCCCGGTTGCACGTGCCAGCTCTCGCACGGCGTCGTGCAGTTCACCGTCGACCTGGAACCCGTGCAGCGCACCGGAGACACCGGCCACGGCGGGGTGTGGATGGTCGGTCGGCAACGTCAGCCGCGTCGGCAGACCGACCAGGTGCGTCGTCCAGTGCGCGAGCTGCGTCTCCTCGACCTGGGCCAGGAGTTCGTTGTGCCACAACGTGTAGTCGGCGTACTGCACCGGCAACGGCGGCCAGGTGGGCGCTTCGCCGCGCAGACGTGCCGAGTACGCGGCGGACAGGTCGTTCGCCAGCGGTTCGAGGGAAGCCTCGTCACCGGCCACGTGGTGCAGCAGGAGCAGGAGCCGGTGCTCTTGCGGACCGTCGACGGTCAGCGACGCGCGCAGCGGCGGTTCGTCGGCGAGGTCGAACACGTAGCCGGGGTCGGGCTCGCCGACGCGGTGCAGCACCGGCCGGTCGTCCCGCACGACCTGGCGTGGCCTGCCGTCCACCTCGGGGAACACCGTGCGCAGGGTCTCGTGGCGCTCGACCACGTCCGCCAGCGCCGCCTCCAACGCGGGCACGTCCAGCGGCCCGGTCAGGCGCAGCAGCAACGGCAGGTTGTAGCCCGCGTTGGGGCCGTCCATGCGGCCGAGGAACCAGAGCCTGCGTTGCGGCGCGGACAGCGGCAGTTCCCCGGGCCGTTCGGCGACCACCAGCGGCGGGCGAGCCGGGCCGTTGTCGTCCACCAGCAGCGCGAGCGCGGCCGGTGACGGCGCGGCGAACAGCGACCGCAGCGGCAGGTCCACGCCGAGTTCGGCGCGCACGCGGCCGACCAGGCGCGTCGCGAGCAGCGAGTGCCCGCCCAGCGCGAAGAAATCGTCGTCCGCGCCGACCGGGACGCCCAGGACGTCCTCGAACACCCGGCACAGCGCCGATTCGCGCGCGGTGGCGGGCGCACGGGACCCGACGCTCTCCACCACCGGCGCGGGCAGCGCCTTGCGGTCGAGCTTCCCGTTGGCGGACAACGGGAGTTCGTCCAGCACGACGAACGCCGATGGCAGCATGTAGTCCGGCAGCACGGCCAGCGCCGAGCGCCGCACTTCGGCCAGGTCCGGCGTGCCGGCGAGGTAGCCGACCAGTGCGGGCTCGCCACCCACGCCGTCGCGCAGCAGCACGGCGGCGGCACGCACGCCCGGCGCGGCGGACAGGGCCGCCTCCACCTCGCCCAGTTCGATCCGGAACCCGCGCAACTTCACCTGGTGGTCGACGCGTCCCAGGAATTCGACCACGCCGTCCGCCGTCCAGCGGGCCAGGTCGCCCGTGCGGTACATGCGGGAACCCGCCGGGCCGTGGGGGTCGGCGACGAAACGTTCCGAGGTCAGGCCGGGGCGGTTGAGGTAGCCCCGGGCCAACTGCACGCCGGTCAAGTACAGCTCGCCCGGGACGTTGGCCGCAACGGGACGCAGCAGCGGATCCAGCACCCGCACGCCCGTGTTCCACACCGGGCGGCCGATCGGCACCGACGCGCCGTCGGCGTTGGACACCTGCCACGACGTGACGTCCACCGACGCCTCGGTCGGGCCGTAGAGGTTGTGCAGCTCGACGTGCAGCAGCTCACGGCACCGCTTGGCCAGGTCGCCCGGCAGCGCCTCGCCGCTGCAGATCACCCGGAACAGGCTGGAGCACTCGGCAGCGGCGGGTTCTTCGAGGAACGCCCGCAGCATCGACGGTACGAAGTGGACGGTCGTGACGCGGTGCCGCCGGATCACCGAGGCGAGGTAGGCGGGATCGCGGTGGCCGTCCGGCCTGGCCACGACGAGGGTCGCGCCGACCAGCAACGGCCAGAAGAACTCCCACACCGACACGTCGAACGTCGCCGGGGTCTTCTGCAACACCCGCTCGTCGGGCGCCAACCGGTACCTGTCCTGCATCCACAGCAGGCGGTTCACGATCCCCCGGTGCGGCACCACGACGCCCTTGGGCTTGCCGGTGGAACCCGAGGTGAAGATCACGTAGGCGGCGTCGTCCGGCGATACCGCCGACAGCGGGCGCGGGTCGACCCGGGGCAGCGGGGAGTCCAGCCGCAGCACGGGGAATCCCGGGAAGTCCCGATCGGCGAGGACGACCACCGGTTCGGCGTCGGCCAGCACCCCGGCGATCCGGTCGGCCGGGTGGTCGACGTCCAGCGGGAGGTACGCCGCGCCCGCCCGCTGCACCGCGTGCAGTGCGACGACCAGCTGCGCGGACCGGGGCAGCGCGACCGCGACGATCCGGTTGCGTTGCGCGCCGAGGGAAGCCAGCACCTGGGCCAGCTCCTCCACGCGGCGGTCGAACTCGGCGTAGCTGATCTCCTGGTCGCCGATCAGCGCCACCGCGTCCGGCGTCCACGCCACCTGGCGGCGCAGCAGGTGCGGCAGGGTCGTCGGCGCGACAGGCCGGTCGGTCGCGTTCCACCGGTGCAGCACCTCGTCGCGCTCCCGGGCGGAGAGCAGGTCCACGTCCTCGATCGGCGTGGCCGGGTCGGCGACGACGGCGTCGAGCAGCCGGGCGAACCGCTCGCCGAGCGCGCGGGCCGTGCGCGAGTCGAACAGGTCGGAGCGGTACTCGACGCTGCCGGTCATCGCCGACCCGGTGTCCACCACGCCGAAGGTGAGGTCGAACTTCGCCGTGCCGACCCCGGTGACGTCCACAGTGGACTTCAGGCCGGGCAGGTCGAGCCGCTCGGCGAGCCCCGCCCGGTGCACCAGCAGCACCTGGAACAGCGGCGAGTGGGCCAGTGAACGCGGCGGGTTGAGGTCTTCGACGACCTGCTCGAACGGCACGTCGGCGTGGTCGAACGCGGCCAGGTCGACCTGCCGCACGGCCTCCAGGAGCTCCTCGAACGTCGTCAGGTCGGCGGTGTCGACGCGCAGCGCGAGGGTGTTGACGAAGAAGCCGACCAGCTGGTCCAGCGCACGATCACCCCGGCCGGCGACCGGCGTGCCGACGGTGATGTCGGTGCCCGCGCCGAGGCGGCGCAGCAGGGCGGTGAGGCAGGCGTGCAGCACCATGAACACGCTCGCGCCGGACCGCGCGGCCAGCGTCCGGACGGCGTGCGCGGTGCGCGGCGGGATGGTGAACGGGACGGTGTCGCCGGCCGTGCCCGCGACGGCGGGACGGGGCCGGTCGGTGGGCAGCTCCAGCACGTCCGGCGCGCCCGCGAGGGCCGTGCGCCAGTGGTCGAGCTGCGCGCCGGAGGCCAGCAGGTCGCGCTGCCACAGCGCGTAGTCGGCGTAGCGGACGGGCAGTTCGGGCCACGTGGGCCCGTCGCCGGCGAGGCGGCTCCGGTAGGCCGCGGCGAGGTCGCCCACCAGCGGGCCCATGGACCACTCGTCGGCCGCGATGTGGTGCAGCAGCAGGACGAGGACGGACCGGTCGCCGGCGCCTCGGATGACCGTGCAGCGGACCGGCGGCTCGGCGGTCAGGTCGAAGGTGCGGCGGATCTCCTGGCGCACCAGGGACTCCGGGTCGCCGGCGGTGACCACGGCGAGGTCCGGGCCGGTGTCGAGCACGCGCGCGTGCGGCGTGCCGTCCGGGCCTTCGGGGAAGACGGTGCGCAGCGACTCGTGGCGCGCGGACACGTCGGCCAGCGCGGCGCGCAGCGCGCGCACGTCCAGCGGGCCGGTCAGCCGCACGACCAGCGGCAGGTTGTAGGTGATGTCGGCGGGGTCGAGCCGGTGCAGGAACCACAGGCGCTGCTGGGCGAACGACAGCGGGAGGTGGTCGGGCAGGGTGCGGCGGGTCAGCGCGGGGCGGCCGAGTTCGGTGAGCGCGGCGGCCACGCCGGCGGGGGTGGGCTCGGCGAACAGGGCGCGCAGCGACAGGTCCCGGCCGAGTTCCGCGCGGATCGCGCCGATCAGCCGGGTGGCCAGCAGCGAGTGCCCGCCGAGGGCGAAGAAGTCGTCGTCGGCACCGAACCCGGGCAGCCCGAGCACACCCGCGAACAGCTCGCACAGCCGGGCTTCCAGCGGTGAGGCGGGTGCCCGGCCGGCGGTGTCGGCGGTCGGCACCGGGAGTGATCTTCGGTCGACCTTCCCGTTGGAGGTCAACGGGATGCGGTCCACCGGGACGATCGCCGAGGGGACCAGGTACTCGGGCAGCGCGCGGGACAGCGCGGCGCGCACCCCGGCCGCGTCCAGCGACGCCGGCACCACGTACCCGACCAGCCGCAGCGTTCCGCCGGCGTCCGGCAGGGGCAGCACGGCCGCGCCGTCGACGCCGGGCAGCGCGGTCAGCGCGGCGGTCACCTCGCGCGGCTCGACCCGGAAGCCTCGGATCTTGACCTGCTCGTCCGCGCGGCCCACGTACTCGAACTCGCCGTCCGGCCGTTCCCGCACCAGGTCACCGGTCCGGTACATGCGCGAACCCGCCGGTCCGTACAGGTCCGCGACGAACCGGGCGGCGGTCAGGCCCGGGTTGCCGAGGTACCCCCGCGCGAGGCCCTCGCCGGTCAGGTACAGCTCGCCGACCAGCCCTTCGGCGACCGGGTGGAGTCCGCCGTCCAGGACGTACGCCCCGGTGTTGGCGAGCGGCCGTCCGATGGACACGGCGAACGGGGGCGGTGCGGTGTCGGGCATGGCGGAATGCTCCAGAGGTCCACACGAACGGGGTAATACTTTAAGGTGAGGCTAACCTAATACACCGGTGCACCACCTCCCCCCGATCAGCCCTGTGACATTGCTCCGAGGAGACCCGATGCGGCTCGGCGACCTGGTTGTCGACACCACCCCGCTGCGACAGAGCAAGGAGTTCCGCTACCTGTTCATCGCGCGGTTGGTGTCCCTCTTCGGGTTCGGGCTCACCACCGTGGCCATCCCGGTGCAGATCTACGACCTGACGGGCTCGTCCCTCCAGGTGTCACTCGTCAGCGTGGTGATCATGGTCCCGGTGCTCGTCGGCACCCTCGCCGGCGGCGTGCTCGCGGACCGGATGGACCGCCGCAGGCTGATCCTGCTGGCCCGGGGCGGCGTGGTGCCGGTGTTCGCCCTGCTCGCGCTCAACGCCCTGCTCGACCCCGCCCAGCTGTGGGTGATCTACCTGTGCGCGGCGCTGAACAGCGTGCTCAACGGCCTGAGCGCGACCGCGCTGATGGCCGCCACGCCCGCGATCGTCGGCCGCGACCACCTCGCGTCGGCGGGTGCGCTGATGGCCATCACGGCGGAGCTGGGCGCGATCATCGGACCGTCGCTGGGCGGCGGGCTGACCGCCGCGTTCGGCCTGGCCGCCAACTACGCGCTGACCGGCGTGGCCACCCTCGTCACGACCTCGCTGGTCGCCCTGGTCCGGCCGCTGCCGCCCACCGGACCGGCCGACGAGAGCCCGCTGCGGTCCATCGGCGAGGGGCTGAAGTTCGTGGCGCGCAGCCGGGTCATCGCCGGGCTGCTGCTGATCGACGTCTGCGTGGCGTTGTTCACCATGCCGTTCGCGCTGTTCCCGGAGATCGCCGAGCGGGTGTTCGCGGGCGGGCCCGAGGTGGTCGGCGTGCTGTACGCCGCGCCGGCCGTCGGCGCGATGCTCGCCGCCGCGGCCAGCGGGTGGACCGGGCGGGTCCGGCACACCGGGCGGTACCTGGTCGCCGCGACCATCGCGTGCGGCCTCGCGGTGGGGCTGTTCGGGTTGAGCGGCGGGGCGCTGTGGCTCGCGCTGACCGCGTTGGCGGTGCTGGGCGCGGCGGACACGGTGTCGGAGATCCTGCGGCGGTCGCTGTTGCAGCACAACACCCCGGACCACTTGCAGGGCCGGGTCAGCAGCCTGTGGCTGGCCCAGACCAACATCGCGCCCGCGCTGGGCAACTTCGAGGCCGGCGTGCTGGCGCGGCTGATCGGGCCGGTGTCGGCGGTGGCGGTCGGCGGCGCGCTGTGCGTGGTCTCCGCCGGTGCGGTCGGCGCGGCCGTGCCGGCACTGCGCGAGGCGAGCCTGCACGACCCGTCGGCCGACGAACTGGCCGAGGGTGCGGCCACGCCCTGACGGTCCGCGACCGTCCACTGTGGAGGAAAAGGACCGCGGCCACCCGACCCGAGCGGGTGGCCGCGGTGGCTCAGTCGTCGTCCTGGTCGTGGTGGTCGAAGTCGACCAGGCCGAGCTTCCAGTAGCCGTCGACGTCGTACGCGTCGCGGTGCAGGCCGCGTTCGTCGCGCAGGTGGCGGCGGACCGGCTTGAGGCAACCGGCTTCGCCCGCCACCCAGACGAAACCGTCGCCCTCGGGCAGCACCAGCGCGGCGATCGCGTCGTGCAGCAACGTCGTGGTGCCCGCCGGCGCGCCGGCCCGGTGCAGCCAGGTCAGCCGCACGTCGCCCTTGGAGTCCAGGTCCTGCTGCTCCGCCTCGTCGGCGACCTCGACGAACGCGTAGATCCGCTCGCCCTCGTCGGCCTGCGCCAGCCACCGGGCGATCGCGGGCAGCGCGGTCTCGTCGCCGGCGACCACGTACCAGGCCAGGCCCTTGGGCACGAGCACCGAACCGCGCGGGCCGAGCACGCCCACCGCGTCGCCCTCCGCCGCGCCCGCCGCCCAGGTCGAACCCGGGCCGTCGCCGTGCACCACGAAGTCGACGTCCAGCTCACCGGCCTGCGCGCGGTACTCGCGGACGGTGTAGTCCCGGAACGTGGGACGCGGCGCGGCCGGGTCGCGCTCCAGCCCCTGCGGGCCGAGCTTCGGCATCACCGGCAGACCCCCGCGCTCGGCGGGGAAGAACAGCTTCACGTGGTCGGCGGGCGCGGCCTCCCGGAACCCGGCCAGGTCGGGGCCCGCCAAGGTGACCCGCACCATCCGCGGCGTGAGCCGGCGGACCGCCTTGACCCGCAGCACGCGCGGCACCAGGTCGTACTGGACGACCTCCGGGGCGGCGACCGTCACTGCGCCTCCGCGAGGCTGCGCGGGCGCAGGTCGGTCCACTCGCGCTCGACGTACTCGACGCACGCCTGCCGGGTGTCCGGGCCGTGCGCGGTGGTCCAGCCCGCCGGCACCTCGGCGAACTCCGGCCACAGCGAGTGCTGGCCCTCGTCGTTCACCAGCACCAGGAACGTGCCGGCCTCGTCGTCGAAGGGATTGGTCACGACACGACTCCCCATCTCTTTGGTTAGGCTCACCTTACCTTGTGATGAGCCCGTCCACCACGAGTGAAATACCACGCAACGCGCGCTCGTCGTGCGCCGCCGCGCCACGGCTCGCCAACGCGGGTACGGCCGACCGCGCCATCCTGGTGCCGAACGACTCGTCGTCGGTGTTGGCCGCCGACAACGCCGCGCCGAACAGGTGCGCCCACAGGATCCGGGCCGAGCCCGCCAACTCGCCGTCCGGCACGCCGGCCCGCGACAGCGCCGCGAGCACCCGGTCCAGCAGCGGCAGGATCAGCGGGCCGGCCAGGCCGTCGACGGCCAGCGCGTGCACCGCCCACGGGTCCTCGCGCAACGCCTCGTAGACCGCCCAGGTGACCGCGATCAGCTCCGCGCGCGGGTCCGCGCCCGGCGGCGGCGCCACGATCTCGTCGGCCACCGCGTCCAGCATCGCCACGACCAGGCCGTCCCGGTCGCCGACCAGCCGGCGCAGGGTCGTCGCGGTGCACCCGAGTCCGGCGGCGACCGAGCGCAACGTCACGGCGGCCAGCCCCTCCCGACGGGCCAGCGCGCGCCCGGCGGCCACCACCTCGTCGCGGTCGGGCACCCGCGCCGGCTCGGCCTGCTCGTCCATTGTGGACGGAGGAACCGGGCCGATCCGGGATGCCAGGCCGTCCAGCAGGATCGTCAGCTTCTCGTCCAGCCAGCCCCGGCCGTGGAAGGCGTCCTGGTTGTCCGGTGCGACGGCCTCCCACGTGGTCTGGTAGATCTCCCGCAGGCTGCGCCGGCCGCGCGGGGTGTCGAACACCCGGTCCAGGCCGCGCATGGAGATCTCGGTGGCGATGGTCAGGTCGGCGACCAGGTCCAGCACCACCAGCGTGTCGCGCTCGGACAGGCCGTCCGCGCGCAGCCGGGAACCGTAGGCGACCAGCAGTTCGGTGACGCCCGGCGGCAGGCCCGGCGAGGACAGCACCGCCTCGCCGATGCCGGGAGACCGCTCCAGGAACCGCCACAGCGCGTCGGCGAACGCGAGCAGCAGGTCCCGCCACGGCAGTTCCGGCGACGGCCAGGCGAACTCCCGGATCGCCAGGTCGAGCGCGGCCAGCACGAGGTCGTCGCGGTCGTGGACGTACCGGTAGAGCGTCGAGTGGCCGACGCCCAGCCGACGCGCCACGGCGGGCATCGACAGGGTCTCCATGCCCTCTTCGAGGGCGGCGCGGGCCAGGTCGTCGCGGGTCAGCGACGGGGGCCGCCCCGGTCGCCGACCCGGCCGGGGCTGTTCGGTCACGCCGCCGACCCTACCCGCCGGACCGGTCACCGGCCCGCGAGACGCCAGCCCCGGGCCCGGTCGCGCTCCCGCCAGAACGCGGCGTAACGGCCGTCGGCCGCGAGCAGTTCCGCGTGCGTGCCCCGCTCGGCCACGCCGCCGTCGGCCAGCACGACGATCTCGTCCGCCGCCACCACGGTCGGCAACTGGTGCGCGATGACCAGCAGCGTCGAGCGCCGCCGCAGCACCTCCAGCGCGTCGCGCACGAACCGCTCGTTCTCCGCGTCCAGCGCGGCCGTGGCCTCGTCCAGCAGCACGATCGGCGCGTTCTTCAGGATGGCGCGGGCGATGGACACCCGCTGGCGCTCGCCGCCGGACAGCGACGTGCCGCCCTCGCCCACCTTCGTCCGCCACCCCTCGGGCAGCCGCGCGACGATCTCGTCCACGCCGGCCAGCCGACCGGCCTCCACCACGTCCTCGGGCGTGGCGTCCGGGCGGCCCACCCGGACGTTGCCCTCCAAGGTGTCGTCGAACAGGTAGACGTCCTGGAACACCATGGACACCTGGGCCATCAGGTCCTCGGTGGTCTGGTCGCGCACGTCGACGCCGCCGACCCGGATCACGCCGGCGTCGACGTCCCAGAACCGGGCGATCAGCCGGGTCACCGTCGTCTTGCCCGAGCCGGACGCGCCGACCAGCGCCGTCATGGTGCGCGGCGGCACGGTGATCGAGACGTCCCGCAGCACGGGCTTGCCCGGCAGGTAGCCGAACCCGACCCCGGCCAGCTCGACCGCGCCCGGCGCGACCACTGGGTCCGAAGTGGACGGTTCCGGCAGCGGCTGCTCGGCCAGCACCGACGAGATCCGCCGGACGTCGTTGTGCGCCATGCGCAACGCGCCCGCCAGCTCGGAGACCTCGCTCAGCGGCCCGGTGAACCGCGCGGCCAGCGCCAGCAGCGCGATCAGCGTCGCCGCGTCCGCCGAACCGCCCAGCGCGAGCACCACGCCGACCACGATCAGCACGGTGAACGCGAACTGGGTGACCAGCCCGCCGGCGAGGATGCCGGGCACCGACATCCACAACGCCTTGCGCCCCACCACGTGCTGCTCCTCGATCGCCGCCTCCAGCGGCTGGTGGCCGGCGGAGCCGCGACCGAACGCCCGCAGCGTCCGCTGGTGCCGGGCGTACTCGACCACCCGACTCGCGGCGGTCACCGCGGCGGCGTCCTGCAACTCGTCGGCGCGGCCGACCATCCGGCCCGACCAGCGGAACACCAGGTGCAGCAGCGGTGCGCAGACCAGCATGGCCAGGCCCAGCCGCCAGTCGAACACCAGGGTCACCAGCGCGACCGTGGCGGGCGTGGCGACACCGGCCACCAGCGGCGTGATCAGGTGCGCGAACAGGCCGCCGACGCTGACCGTGCCGTTGGTGACGACCCGGGACAGCCGGCCGATCTGCTCGTCGGTGAACCAGCCCACGGGCAGCGCGCCGACGTGCTCGCCGACCCGTTCGTGCAGGGTGGTCAGCACCACCAGCGCCACCGCGAAGCCCTTCATGGCCTGGATGTAGTGCGCGGCGCAGGTCGCGGCGACCGCGATGGCCATGACGACCAGCCAGCGCACCGCCTCGCCGGACTCGCCGGCCAGCAGCGCGCGCAGCACCGGCATCAGCAGCGCGGCGGCGATCCCTTGCAGCACACCGTAGACGACCACCCACACCAGGTACGTGCGCAGCGTGCGGCGGTGGCGCGGGCCGAGGATGGCGGCCAGTTCCTTGATCATCGGACGTCCCCTCGCTGTGCGGTTCCCCCGTACGCGGACCACAGCCGGGCGTAGCGGCCGTTGCGGTCCATCAACGCGGCGTGCGTGCCCTGCTCCACGACCTCGCCGCCGTCCAGCACGATGATCCGGTCCGCGCCGACGATCCCGGCCAGGCGGTGCGCGATGACCAGCACCGTGCGCCCCTTCGCCAGTTCGGACAGCGCGTCCTGCACCGCCGCCTCGGACTCCGGGTCGGCGAACGCGGTCGCCTCGTCCAGCACCAGCACCGGGCAGTCGGCGAGCAGGGCGCGGGCGATGGCGACGCGCTGCGCCTCACCGCCGGAGAACCGGGCGGCCACGGTCGCGTAGCCGTCGGCCAGCTCGGTGATCCGGTCGTGGATCCGGGCCGCCTTCGCCGCCGCCACCACGTCCTCGTCCGACGCGTCGGGCCGGCCGAGCCGGATGTTGTCGGCGACCGTGCCGTGCACCAGCGCCACGTCCTGGAGCACGAACCCGACCAGTTTGTAGAGCTGCTCGGGCGCGATGTCGCGGACGTCGACGCCGCCCACGCGGACCGCTCCCCCGGTCACGTCGTGGAACCTCGGCAGCAGGGTGGCCAGCGTCGACTTGCCCGAACCGGACGGTCCGACGAGCGCGGTCACCGTGCCGGGGGCCAGTTCCGCGCTCACCCCTCGCAGGACCTCGGTCGTGCCGTCGTAGCCGAACCGCACGTCGTCGAACTCCACCGCGTGCCCGGTCGGGGTCTTCGGCGCGGCCGGGACCGGGAGTTCCGGGGTGGCCAGCAGCGTCGAGATGCGCAGCGCCGCCGACGCGGCCGTGCGCCGGTTGTGCGCGCCGAACGACAGCGCCATCACCGTCGACGGGATCACCATGGCCAGCAGGACTTCGGTCATCGCCTCGGTGGGCGTGACCCACCCGGCGTCCACGAACCACAGCACGCCGGCGAGGCTGACCAGGCCGACCACGGGCGCGGACAGCGCGAGCGTGCCGACCGCCTCCAGCTTCAGCATGGGCCGCACCCACGCCGCGTAGAACCGGCCGAACTCCCCCGCCGCGCGGTGGTAGCTCTCGTGCGCGCGGCGGGTGCGGCCGAACGCCTTCACCACGCCGATCCCGGTCACGAACTCCACGACGGCCGCGCTGATCCGCGCGAACGCGGTGTCCATCTGCTCCATCTTCTCCTGGTAGCCGCGCATCATCCACGCGTAGAGCCCGGCGTAGAACGGCAGCGTCGCGACGGCCAGCAGCGCGAGCCGCCAGTCCAGCCACAGCAGGTACCCGAGCCCGCCGAGCGGCAGCACCAGGGCGGCGGTCATCTCCACCGAGTGGTGCGCGACCAGGTGGTGCAGGTTGGCGATGTCGTCCTGCGCGGCCTTGCGGACCGCGCCGGAGTTCGTGGCGCCGAACCAGCCCAGCGGCACCCGGCCGAGCCGGCGCACGATCCGCCGGCGCAGTGCGGCCTGGAGGTCGACGTCGGCGAAGTGGGTGATGGTCAGCGCCACCCCCAGCAGGACGCCGCGCACCCCCAGCCCGATCGCCACGACCCACGCCACGGTGATCACCGCGCCCCGGTCGACGGTCTGCGCCAGGAGCAGGGTGGCGAGTTCGGCCAACCCCACGAACGGTACCAGCCCGGCCAGCGCGCCGATCGCCGCGAGCAGCATCGCGAACCGCGTCCGGCCCATGACCGGCGCTCTCAGCCCGGCCAGCGCCCGAGCCGCCGCACGGCCCTCGGCGCGCGCGTCGGCCGGTGCCGCCGCAGCGGCCCCGACCTGCGCTTCCTCCACAACGACGGTGGTCACACCGTGCCCCCTTCCGCTCTGCCGCGAGAGTTTACGACAACCTGTCTGCTTTAGGTAAGCCTAACCTGATGTACGCTCCGGCCATGCCTCGCTACTCGGCCCTGGACCAGCTCCAGCTGAAGGTCCTCACCAAGGCGGTGTCCCTGGTGATGGCGAAGACGAACACCCGTGAGGTGTACGAGCAGTTCCGGATGACGGTGTCGGCGGTCGAGGATCTGACCGCGCACCTGCGCCGGGTCACGTTCCACGCGCCGGAGTTCGCCGAGTTCCGGCTCACCGGCCCGGACGAGTGGTTCGGCCTGCTCATGCCGCCCGCGAGCGGCGTGCTGACCATGCCCAGCGAGGACAAGCTCAACGTCCGGGCGGCGATCCGCGCCATGCCCGCCGACCAGCAGCCCGACGTGCGCTGGTACACCGTCCGCGCGCACCGACCGGAGCGGGGCGAGATCGACGCGGACTTCGTGCTGCACGGCGACGCCGGCCCCGGCACGCGCTGGGCGACCCGCGCGGCCGTCGGCCAGGAGGTGGGGTTCCGCGCCGGCGCGTCGGCCTACCAGGCATCCCCGCCCGGCGGCAGCGCGTTGCTCGTCGCCGACGAGACCGCGCTGCCCGCGCTCGCCGCGATCCTGGAGCAGCGCTCGGAGCACGACCTGCGGGTGTACGCCGAGGTGCCCGACGAGAGCTACGCGCTGCCGCTGGACGCCGTGGACTGGCTGTACCGCGGCGCGGACGCGCCGGGTTCGCACGTGGTGCCCGCGCTGCGCGACACCGCGCTCCCGGACTTCGACTACGCGTGGGCGTGCGGGGAATCGGGCCTGGCGACGGGCGTGCGGCGGCACCTGGTGAAGGAGCGCGGCGTCGACCGCCGCTCGGTGATGTTCAGCGGCTACTGGAAGGTGGGCGCGGCCCGGCTCTGACGCCGGAACCGCCGGGCCGCCGCCGACGTACCGCAAACCGAGTCACCGTCGCGGAAGAACACTCCGCGGCGGGGTGTGACGTCCACTCGTTCCGCCCGGGAGCGCGGTCTTGATCGTCTAGGGTCGGCCGGATGAATCCGACGTTCCGGGCCGCGGTCGGCACCGACACCGGCCACCGCTACACCGCGAACTTCGACGTGGCCCACCTCGCCACGTCCCCGCTGCTGGCCGCCGTCGCGGACGGCATGGGCGACGGCCCGGGCAGCTCGATGGCGGGCCGCACCGCCGTGGACCTCCTGGTGCGCGCCGCCCGGTCCGCCGAGGGCCTCGCGGACGCCGTCGCCACCGCCCACCGCCAGGTCGGCGACTACGGCCGGGAGATCGCCGCGCTGGCCGGCTGCACGCTGACCGCGCTGGTCGAGACCCCGGACGGCCTGTGGCTGGCGCACATCGGCGACTCCCGCGCGTACCGGCTGCGCCGGGGGCTGCTGGAACTGCTCACCGTCGACCACACGATGGCGTGGCTGGGCGCGGTGCACGGCTGGTACCCGTTCGACTCGCCCCAGGCCGCCGCCGCCCGCTACCAGCTCACCAGGTACGTCGGCCACCCGGCGGGGCCGGAGCCGGACCTGATGCGGCTGACCGCCGCGCCCGGTGACGTGTACCTGCTGTGCACCGACGGGGTGGCCGAGCAGGTGCCGTACCACCGGATCCACGAGACCCTGTCCCAGCAGGCGACCCCGGAGGTCATGGTCGGGGCGTTGCTGGCGATGGCGGACGCGGCGGGAGGCAACGACAACTCCACCGCGATCGTCCTGCGAGCCGAGTAGATGGTTGATTCCCAGGGTTGGTGGTCGTAGGCGGTCGGGGATCGTTTGACGTGGCGTCCGGTGTGGTCGTTGTGCCGGATGGCTGCGGTGGGGGCGGGGACGCGTTGCGGGACGCGGGCGATCACTCCCGCGGGTGTGCGTCCGCCGTGTCGTTCGAGGTCGAGTCGGGCGTTGAGGGTCTGGTCGATCGACTCGACGGTCTGGCGCAGCGGCTTGGGTCGGTGTCGAGGATGTCGAGCGGGGTGGTGCGTTCGTCGGCCTCGGCTCCGGTCAGGGCGTAGGCCTGATCACGACCTTGAGCAGGCCGGACGCCTTGCGCAGCCGCTTGTTGCAGCCGGGTTGGCCGGGCAGGTGGCAGGTCGTCGGTTCTGACGTCATCTAGAGGCCGAGCGCGGCGCAGGCCGCGTCGACGCCGGCGGCGCACAGCTCGTCGTAGGGCGCGTCCGGGAAGACCATCACGCAGTCCGCGAGGCCGCCCAGCGCCACGGTCGCCTTCACCGCGTCGACCAGCGACGGCTCGGGACCGACCAGCAGCACGGCGAGCCGCTGCCGCCACTGCCACACCTGGTCGAGCAGCCCGAGTTCCTGCAACGAGATGAGTTCGCGCACCAGCAGCGCCACCACCTCGCGGTGCCGGTACTGGAACTCGAAGTAGCCGGCGAGCAGCTCGCGCGGGGACATCCCGCCGCGCTCGGCCCGCTCGACGAACTCCCGGCCGTCGTCGAACAGCGGTTCCACGACGCTGCGCACCAGGTCTTCCCGGGACGCGAAGTGGTAGTACAGCGCGGGTTTCGAGACGCCCAGCCGGTCGGCGATGTCCTGGAGGCTGGTGCGCTGGAGCCCCTGCTTGAGGAACAGCTCACGGGCCACCGCCTGCGCGCGGGCCTTCGTGTCGGACTTCGGCCTGGACATCCCCGCAGCATACCGACTTAACGGTCGGTAAGGGGTTGCGGCCGCGCACCCGGCGACTTACCATCCGTTAAGTAAGTAAGGGGGGACCATGCGAGTACTCATCTCCGGCGCGAGCATCGCCGGACCCGTCCTGGCCTACTGGCTCGCCCGGTACGGCTTCGAGGTGACCGTCGTCGAACGCGCGCCGGCGCTGCGCAAGACCGGCGGCCACGCGGTGGACCTGTTCCGCCCGGCCATGGACATCGCCGAGCGGATGGGCGTGCTGCCCGCCGTGCAGGACCTCAGGACCGGCACCGACCGGATGACCGTGCACACCGCCGGCACCCGGCCCGTCGAGGTCGACCTGCGGCGGCTGTTCGGCGCGCTGTCCGACCGGCACGTCGAGATCATGCGCGACGACCTCGGCGAGGTGTTCCACCGCGCCGGCGCGGACGACGTGGAGTACGTGTTCGGCGACTCGATCACGTCGATCTCCGACGACGGCGACGTGACCTTCGAGCACGGCGCGCCCCGCCGGTTCGACGTGGTGGTCGGCGCGGACGGGCTGCACTCGAACGTCCGGCGGCTGGTGTTCGGGCAGGTGCGCGAGGAGTTCATCGGCGCGTACCTGGCGGTGCGGTCGCTGCCCGACCGCCTCGGCCTGGCCGACCGCACCATCGCGCACGTCGAACCCGGCCGGGTCGCCGCGCTCTACACCGCGCGCCACCTGCCCGACGCGCGGGCGGTGTTCCTGTTCCACAGCGACCGGGAGCTGGACTACCACTACCGGGACGTCGCGCGGCAGGAGGAGTTGCTGCGCACCGCGTTCGCGGACGTGGCCGGGGTGGCGGACTGGCTGGACGGCGACGGCGCGTTCTACTTCGACTCCATCACCCAGGTCCGGCTGGACACCTGGTCGCGGGGCCGGGTGTCGCTGGTCGGCGACGCGGGCTACTGCCCCGGACCGGCGGTCGGCGGGAGCACCAGCCTGGCCGTGGTCGGCGCGTACGTGCTGGCCGGGGAGCTGGCCTCGGCGGGCGGCGACCACGCGCGGGCGTTCGCCGCGTACGAACGGGAGATCGGCGACTACGTGCGCCGCAGCCGGGCGTTCGCGGTGGGTGCGGCGAAGCGGATCGTGCCGGTGACGCGGCGGGACGTGTGGCTGCTGCGCAACGTCGGCCGGGTCGTCTCCCACCTGCCGGTGCCGATCGGGCGGCTGCTGGCCAAGCTCGACGCGAACGGGTTGCGGCTGCACGATTCGGTGCGCCTCAAGGACTACCCGCTGCCGGTCGGCTCACGCTGAACGGGGCCGGGCCGCCCGCGAGTCGGGCGGCCCACCCCCGGGGTCACCAGCGGACGGCGCGGCGCTGGTTGCCGCTCTCCCCGACCACCACACCGGTGGCCGAGACGGCCCACGCGTTGGCCGTCCCGTCCGGGGCGAGCGCGCCCAGGTCGGTGATCGCGCCCGCCGCGGTCCACCGCACCGGCCGGTACGCGCCGGACGGCCCGCTCGCCTGGCCGACCACGACCCCCGCGTCGTTGATGGAGTTGGCCCAACTCGTCCCGGACACGGCCGGCACGCCCAGGTCGGTGATGGTGCCGTCCGGGTTCCACCGCACCGCGTGGTCGGCGGCGGTGGAGGTGCGGCTGTAGCCGACGATCGCGCCGTGGGCGTTGATGCCGCGCGCCCGGCTCTCGTACCCGCCGGGCAGGATCCCCAGGTCGGTGACCGTGCCGTCGGTGTTCCAGCGGGTGGCCCGGTTGCGCAGGCTGGTGCCCGCCGAGGTGCCCACGGCCGTCCCGTCCGGGGCGACCGCCTCGGGCATGGCCACGGTGTACCCGCCGGGCAGCGGTGGCAGTTCGGTGATCGTGCCGTCGACGTTCCAGCGCACGCCGCGCGTGGTTCCGGCGGCCCCGCCGAGCAAATAGCCGACCGCCACGCCGGAGTTGTTGATCGCGGCGGGATAGGCGCCCGTGCTCCCGGGCAGCAGCGGCAGCACGGTGGTCGTGCCGTCGGTGTTCCACCGGACCGGCGTGTGGATGAACAGGTTCGAGATCGAGTGCCCGACGACCACGCCGCTGTCGTTGATCCCCGTGGCGCTGCTGCCCCAGGCACCGGGCAGGGCACCGAGATCGGTGACCGTGCCGTCGGTGTTCCAGCGCGCCGCGCGGCTCCAGCTCGGGAACCCGTCGTAACCGGAACTCCCGACCACCTCGCCGCCGGCGTTCACGGCGCGCGCGATCGACGTGGTGGCACCGGGCAGGTGGCCCAGGTCGGTCGCCACCGGTACCGCTGCGGCCGGCGTCACGACGCCCACCGCGACCGCGCAGGCCACCGCGACCGCGCCGAAACCGCGACGAATCCTCATACGCACCCCCGAGTCCGCCCGACCGGGTCCCCACCCGGCCCTCCTGCGCAGCGTGCCACGGGGCCGATCACGCGCGCCAGGGTCGACCGGCGGGCGGCCTTCCGCGCGGACCCGTCGGTCATCGCCCGTGCGCAGCGGCCCGCGCGCCCCGTTCCCGTGGGACGCGCGGGCCGGGTCTCACCACCGGATGTCGGCCAGGTCGTCCAACGGCGGCCGGTCGCCGAGCAGCTCCGGCCCGGCCAGGGTGTCCGCCGCGTGCAGCGGCTCCGGGAAGGTGAACCCGCAGCGCGCCTCGACGTCGGTCAGCTTCACCTGGAACACCCGGAACTCGTCCAGTTCCAGCGATTCCAGCTGGTCGAGGTTCTGGGTCAGCACGAACGCGCGGGCCTTGAGCACGCCCTGCTCCACGAAGGCGATGACCTTCCAGTACTCGCGGGGCAGCCGCACGCCGCGGAACACCCGGTCGTCCTCCTGGAACACCGGGCCGCCGTAGACGCTCACCCTGAGGTCGTCCACCTCGACGTCGGCGAGCACCGCGTCCTCCAGCCTGCCCCACAGGCCGTGCCGCATGCTCTGGTTGAAGTCGTCCATCTGCGGGGTGATGTTGGTGAAGAAGAACGAGTCCACGTTGGCCTGTTCCGCCTCGGACTGGCTGCCCCACAACAGGTCCGCGCGCCGCGCCACGTGCCCGCGGTCGAGCCGGTTGCCCTTGTACAGCTCGTCGCCGACCTGGAACTTCGCCGGGATGCGCGAATCGAGGACGAACGGGATGCCGCTGCGGTTGATCGTCTTGAGCGTCTTGCCGTCGATGTTCCACGCCACCCAGAACGCGAACCGCCGCGACTTGCTCAGCGCCAGCGAGAAGTGCGTGTAGTCGACGACCTCCGTGCCGCCGAGCACCACCGCGTCGGCCTTGGCCGCCGCGCCCAGCACCGGCACGCCCACCGGCACGCCCAGGAAGTCCGCCGCGAACCCGGACTTCGCCGGTTTCGGCTGGGGCTTGGGCGGTTTGAGCGTCACGCCGAGCTTCTCGAACACCGACTGCGGCAGGCACGCCAACGCGTGCTCGTCCGTGCTGCCACCGGCCTCGCCGCCGAAGTGCAGGCCCGCCAAGGTCTTGCCGGGCTTGCCGTTGGCGGACTTGAACACCCAGGCCGCGCCCGAGTCGCCGCCGGTGCTGATCTCGCCGCCGGGGGCGGGCTTGGCCGGGTCGGGCCCGATCTCGAAGCAGCCGATCTCCTTGACGCCCGCCGCGCCGCCGTAGTCCAGCTTGACGATCGTGTCGACGCGGCGCACCACGCCGTGCGTGACGCCCGTGGTCCGGCCGCTCTTGACCACCTTGTCGCCGAGTTCCGGCTCGCCGATCCTGTCCACGGACACGCCGAGTTCGGCGATGTCGGCGGCGAACCGCCGGTCCTCGATGGTGGCGATCGCGCAGTCGCCCGCCGCGCCCAGGTGGGAGCGGACCAGGGTGCCCAGGCGGTTGCGCTCCAGCCGGTTGTCGTCGTGCGGACCGGGTTGGACGACGACCTCGCCGATCGCGCCGTCCGGGCCGTGCAGCACGTGCCAGTTCGACAGCACGTACGGCGTCCCGTCGACCTGGTCGTACACGATGCAGCCGACGGTGCCCGCCGACACCTTCACGTGCCCGACGCTGACGCCGGGCGTGACCGGGTCGACCCGGCTCTTGCGGTCGCCGGAGGTGCGTTCGGCGACGATCTGGAAGTTCGTCCGGTAGTCGCGTTCGAGCACGTCGGTCGGCACCTCGACGCCGTCCACGGTGATCGACTCGGGCAGCAGGGTGGTGCCCAGCGCGCCCAACGCCTCGGGCTCGGCCTTCTGCCGCACGGTGAACTGGACGGCGATCTCGTCGGTGGCCTTGCCGTCCTCGACCTTGTAGCCGATGCCGATCGAGGACACGTTGTGGTCGCGCAGGAAGTCGGTGCCCTTGGTGCGCACGAACCGCCGGAGCGAAGCCAGCAGCGTCTCGTTCTTCTTCTTGGCCATGAAGCGCAACCCCCTGTGTGCGCACGTCGGTGCCTTGCTGTCGACAACCCACAGGTCGCCGTTAGCCGCCGCCCGACCGGTTCACCCGTTCAGCCCAGGACCAGCCCGCCAAACGCCTACCTGATCAAGCTTCTCCAAGCAGGGCAACGGAAACATCAACAACCGGCGAACACCGGGTGGCCGGCGCGCACCACTTCGACGGGCCGCCGGGAAGATCACCGCGCGACGGGGTCGCCGCGGTGTGTGGTGACGGCGGGCCACGGGTACCCGGTGGCGGAACCTGGACGGGGGGCACGTCCGCCCGCACCGGGTCGATACTGCTTCCCAGACCCCGAGGCAGTGCCATGACGCAGTCACGTCCCGCTCGCCGCCGGCCCGGCGAGAGCCTGTGCGCGCTGCTGGCCGAGGCGGACTGGAGCGGTGAAGCGCTGGCCGTCGAGGTCAACGCGATCGGCGCCGAATCCGGTCTGTCGCTGCGGTACGGACGCGCGTCGGTCGCCCAGTGGCTGTCGGGGGCGCGTCCCCGCCCGCCGGTGCCGGGGTTGATCGCCGAGGCGTTGTCCCGCCGCCTGCGCCGCCGCACGACGCCGGCCGAACTCGGGTACGCCGAGCCCGCCGGGGAGTCCGTCCCGTGGTGGGAGGAGGACCCGGTGGCCCGGCTGTCCGCCCTCTGCGCCGCAGCGGGCTCCCGGCGGCTCGGCACCGCGTTCGTCTACCGCCTCGAACCGCCGCCGGCGGCCGGCTGGGAGGGTGCCGTGGCGGTGCGCGCCGCGCTCGTGCCCCGGGACGCGACCTCGATCCGGGTGGGCCGGGACGAGGTGGACGCCGCCGGCACGATGCTGCGGCTGTTCTCGGCCACCGACGCCGCCCACGGTGCCGGCGCGACGCGGCCGGCCGTCGCCGACTACCTGGCGACCGCCATCGGCCCGTGGCTGCGCGCGCCGACCACCGGCCCGCTGCGCCGCGACCTGTTCTCGGTGGCCGCGCGGATGGCCTACCTGTGCGGCTTCCTGTGCGTGGACGACCGGCTCGACGGTCTCGCGCAGCGCTACTACCTCAGCGCGCTGCGGCTCTCGGCCGAGGCCGACGACCCGGCCGGCTACGCGGTCACCCTGCGCGGAATGTCCTTGCAGGCGCACACACTCGGCCACCCCGCCGACGCCCTCGACCTGGCCGAGGCCGCCGCGCGGGCGGGCACCCGCGCGCCGAGGTCGACCCGGGCGTTCCTGGACGGCCAGGTGGCGCTGGCCTGCGCCGCGAACGGCGAACGGCACCGGGCGCTGGCGCACCTGCGGTCGGCCGAGCGCCGGCTGGACCACGACGCCGGCTCCGCGTCGGTGGTCGGCACCCACCACTGGGCGTCCCTGGCCCACCAGGAGGCCGCGGTCCTCGCCCGCCTCGGTGACCGCCCCGGCGCGATGAGGGCGCTGGAGCGGTCGATCCGCCACCGGCCGGCCACCGAACGCCGGTCCCGGCTCATCACCGTGGCGCGCCTGGCCGAACTCCGGCTGCGGCACGGTCGGATCGACCACGCCGTGGAGACCTGGCACCGCTTCCTGGACGACTACCCCGCCGTCCGCAGTGCCCGCGCCCGCGCCGCGCTGTCGGCCATGCGCGCCATGCTGCGCCCCTACGCCAACCACCGCGCCGCCACCGCGTTGCTGCACCGCGCCACCGCCGTGCACCAGATCACCCGACGGCCCGGGACGTCGCGGCGGGCCCCCGAGGTGCCACCGCCGGTCACCGAACCGGTCACCGCGCCGGACAGCGTCGCCGATGCGGTGGCCGAACTCGACCACGCGACCGCCGCCGCCGAACGGGCCCGCGCCCGTCTGGTACAGGCGCTGCGCGCGGAGAACGAGGCGGGAACGAGTGCGAACCGGTTGGCGGACGCCGCAGCCGGCGTGATGTCCCGGCCGCTCGTGCTCCGCGCGCTGCGGAAACCGTGACCGGCCCGTAACGTCGGAACCGGCCGGCCACGTCCCGTCCGGGGGGTGCGGCTGCCACTGCTCGCAGCCGCGCGGCCGACTCCCCCGCCCGCGCGCCACGTCGGTGGAACCCGAACGGGAGGAACCGGGCAGCGCCGCCTCAGGACGGACAGCAGAGCGTGTTTTGTCGGGACGCGCCGACGCACGAAGGCATGGACTTCGCCGAGAACTCCCTTGCAGGGACCCACATCGGGTACATCCTTGAACCTCACCCCAACAGTTTCGTCTGGAGAGGTCGGTCTGATGAACCGAAGTGTGGTGCGGGAGAGGTCGAAGTCCTCGACCCAGGTGGTCGAGGGCGAGGTCGTGGTCGCGCGGCGGCTGGAGATCCCGGTGCGCGGCAAGGTCCGGTGCGCGGCCGCGCCGCTGGTCGCCGGCGAACTCCGGCGGCGCGGCATCCGGGTCCGGTTCGGCACGTTCGGCGCGCCCCGGGCCGGGCAGGACGGGGCAGGCGCGGAGCTGGACGTGACGAGTTGGCTGGACCGGGAGGGGCGTCCGATCGGTTTCGGCGCGGCCGCGCACAGCGCCGATGCGGCAGCCCTGGCGGCGACCAAGGAGGTGATGGACGAGTGGTCGTCGGTCCTGCGCACGCGCCGGATGGTGCTGACGGAGGTGACACCGGCCTGCTGGGGGATGCGACGCGCGGTCGCGGCCGCCGGACGGGCGCTCACCCGCGGCGACCCCGTCTACCTGCTCGGGCGGATGGTCGCCGAGGCGCACGTGGCCGACGAGATGGCCGGGCGGGGCGCGAAGGTCGCGACCGACCTGGCCGCCGTGCCCGCCGGCGCCACGGTGGTCTTCCCCGCGCACGGCGTTTCCCGTTCCGTGCGGGCCGATGCCGCCGCGCTGGAACTGTCCGTTGTGGACGCGACCTGCCCGCTGGTCGCACGGGTCCACGCCGATGTGGAGAAGTTCGTGCGGCGGGGCGACACGGTCGTGGTGATCGGCCGGGCGGGTCACGCGATGCTGGAGCCGCTGCTGGCGTCGGCACCGGAGGACATCAGGGTGGTGGAGAACGCCGAGGACGTCCGCCGGCTGGAGTTCGCGTTCCCGGACCGGGTCTCGTTCCTGGTGGCACCGGGATTTCCGGTGGAGGAGGCCACCGCCGTGATCACGGCCCTCCGGCACGCCGTGCCCCGCGTGCGCGCCCAGCACCCGGACGGCCTGTGCTACGCGGCCAGCGACCGCGCCGAGGCGGTCGGTGGCGTGGCCAAGGCGTCCGACGTGTTCCTGGTGGTCGGCGCGGCCGACGACCCGGACGTGCGGGTCGCGGTCGAGTGGGCGCGGGCGGCCGGCTGCCCCGAGGTGCACGCGGTGGCCGGGGTGGAGGAGATCCGGCCCCGGTGGCTGGCGTCGGCGTGGAGCATCGGCGTCACCAACTCGCTGTCGGCCGCGCCGCAGGTGGTGGACGACATCGCGACGGCGGTGGCCGGCCTGGGGCCGATGGCGGTGGTGCGCCGCGAAGTCGACACCTACGACACCGCGTTGGGGGTGCCGGCGTGGCACGCGCCGTCCCCGCCGCCCGCCGCGCCCGCCGAGCCGATCAGGACCGGGTGACCGGATCGCCGGGGTCCGTGCCGGATCCCGCCGTGACGAGCGGGATCCGGCGCGGCGCGCGGGTCGTCCGCCGGGGTCGCCCCGGCCGGGTCAGAGCAGGCCGTGGTCGCGGGCGTAGAGGGCGGCCTGGGTGCGGTCGCGCAGGGCCAGGCGGGTCAGGATGCGGGAGATGTGGTTCTTCACCGTGCCCTCGCTGACGTACAGGCGTCGGGCGATCTCCCGATTGGTGCTGCCGCCCGCGACGAGCTTGAGCACCTCCACCTCGCGTGCGGTGAGCGCGTGGTCGGCGGGCGGTGACGCCGTGCCGCGGTTCAACGCCGCCGCGAGCCGGGCCGCCGCGGCCGGATCGAACTGGGCGATGCCGTCGTGCGCGAGCAGGACCGCGGCGGCCAGCTCCCGGGCCGGCCGGTCCTTGAGCAGGTAGCCGCTCGCCCCGCCGCGCAGCGCGTGCACGACGTACTCCTCGTCGTCGAAGGTGGTCAGCATGACGACCCGGCACGTGGGCACGCGCCCGCGCAGCACGGCCAGCGCGTCGATCCCGTTCATCACCGGCATCCGCACGTCCATCAGCACCACGTCGGGCAGCAGCTCGACCGCGCGGTCCACCGCCGCGCGCCCGTCACCGGCCGTGCCGACGACGGCGATGCCCGGCTGGATGTCCAGCAGCGACGCGATGCTCTCCCGGATCAGCTGCTGGTCGTCCACCACCAGCACGCGCACGTCGTTCACGGCGTCCTCGGAATCGTGACCACCAGGCGGGTTCCGGCCTCGCCGCGCACGTCGACCGTGCCGCCGAGCTGCGCCACCCGGTCCCGCATCCCGGCCAACCCGAACCCCTCGCGCCCGGGCTCGAACCCCCGGCCGTCGTCCACCACCTCCAGCCGCAGACCCGAATGTCCACAGTGGACGGACACGGCGACGGCGGACGCCTCGGCGTGCCGCAACGCGTTGGTGATCCCCTCCTGCGCCGCCCGGTACACGGCGAACAGCGCGGCGGGTTCGTGACCGGTCTCGTCGCCCCGGCAGTCCAGCGCCACCTTCAGCCCGCCGGTCAACTCCTCCAGCGCCGACGCCAGCCGGAACGGCTCGCGCAGCGTGCGCACCGAACTCCGCACGTCCGCCAACGCCCGGCGCGCCGACTCCCGCGCGTCCGCCAGCGCCCGGTCGGCCACCGCCGGGTCCCGCTCCCGGAACGCGGACGCCTTCTCCAGCAACACGGCCACCGCCGTCAGGTGGTGCCCGAGCCCGTCGTGGACCTCCCGCGCCACCCGGTTGCGCTCGGCCGCCGCCGACAGCTCGGCCAGCCGCGCGCGGCTGAGCCGCGCCTCGACCGCCACCGCCGCCATGGCCACCGTGAGCACCAGCCCGACCGCGAACATCAGCAGGTCCGACACCTGCTCGACCTGCCGCGCCCACCCCGGCGCGGTCACCTCGAACGCCACCACCAGCAGCACCAGGCAGCCGACCCCGAGCCCGACCGCGACCAGCCGGCCGAACACGAAGTACGCGCCGAACGGCAGCAGCAGCAACAGCACCCGCGACATCCCGGAGCCGTCGGCCGCGACCACGACGACGACCAGCGCCGCCCGTGCCGCCAGCAGCGCCACGGCGGGCCTGGCCGGGGTCCACGCCGGGTACCGGCGGCGTTCCAGCACGTCCACCGAGGCCAGCACCACCAGACCCGCCACGAACTCCGGCCGCACCACGCCGAGCCCGGTCAGGCCCGCGTAGCAGCCGGCGACCAGCACGACCCCGTACAGCAGCGGGGACAACCACGGAACCGGGCGCACCAGCGCAGGCTACTTCCGTTCCGGCGCGGGCGGGGGCGCCGGAAGGCACGTGCCGACCGGCACCCCCGACGCCGGCCGGTCGGCACTGCCCGCCGGCCGGTGGCCGCTCCTAGCGTCGCCGCCATGACCTTCCTGCTGCGGTTCGGCGCCCTGTCCGGCGCCCTGTCCGGAATCCTGATCGCGGTCACCGGGGCCGTCGAGGCGTTCGTCGGCGAGACCCTGCCCACCAGCCTCGCCATCGGCGTCTCGCCGGCCCTGGCGCTGCCCCTGATCACCGCCCTGCACCTCGGTCAGCGCGACCGCGCCGGCCGGTTCGGGTCGATCGCCTACGCGGTCGACGTGATCGGGCTGGGCCTGTTCGGCGCGGCGGCGTACGCGCTCAACGTCGTGCTGTTCCCGCTCGACGTCGAGCCCGCCGCGCCGACCAGGCTCGTGCTGGCGGCGAGCGCGCTGGTGTTCGCGACCGGCACGGTGCTGTTCGCCGCCGCGATGCTGCGCGCGAAGGTCCACCCGCGCGTGCCGGTGTGGACCCACGCCGTGGCGCTGCCCGTGCTGGCCCTCGCCGCCCGCCTGCCCGACACCCCGCTGACCAGCGGCGTGCACGTGCTGGCGGGCGGCTCGCTGGTCTGGCTCGCGGTCTCGGTCGCCCGGCGCCACCCCGCGAACGCCGCCACGTCCTCCGGCACCGCGCCGGCCTCGAACGCGGCCTCGGTGGTCTCTTCGTCCGCCTCGTAGTCCACGACGATCCGCCACCGGCCGTCGAGCCTGCGGCAGAACACGTGGAACCTGCCGTGGAACACCTTCGGCGTGCCGGCGCGGATCGCGTCGATCCGGAACAGCCCGCGCTCGCTCGCCGCGTCGGCGGAGGCGAGCCGTTCCACGAACCGGAACCGGATGTCGAGCGAGTCGCCGTTGGCCGCCACCCGGTCGAACCACTCGGCCATCTGCCGGGCGTAGTCGGCGTGGCCCACGACCTGCCCGGCCGGGCCGCCGGCGCGGATCAGGTCCGGGCCGTGCACCGCCAGGAACGCCGCTGCGTCGAGATCCCCGTACGCGCTGCGGAACGGCTCCCACACGTCGTGGTTGAGCTGCCGGAGCAAGGTCGCCGAGGTCATCGGTCTCCGGTCTCCGCGAGTCCCGGAGAGTAGTCAGGCCGACGCGATGGCGTAACCGAGATATTCGAGCCCCAGCACGGCGAGGATCCCGAGGTAGGGCACCGGGAAGCGGGGCGGTCGCGTCGCCGGGCCGACCCGGCCGATCCACGTGCCCAGCAGCGCCGCCAGCACCACGACCGGCAGGCCGAGCAGGTTCAGCATCATCGGCAGCTGCCCGTACGCGCACACGCCGGCGTTCGAGTCCTTGCAGCCGGTCGTCGGCGTGAACGCGAACAGGCCGTAGAGGAACGCCACCGGCGTCAACAGCACCAGCAGGACAGTGCCCAGGACGGCGGCGGCTTTCATGACCGCACGCTAGCAGCGCCCTCGGCCCGACCAGGGCGGTTCACCGGATCCGGCCAGGTGTGACGGGATTTACATCGTTGGAACAACGTTGTAAATCCGCCCGCCACGACCTAGGCTCCCGATCACCCACCGCGCAGGACGGAACCCGACCATGGCCACCCTGAAGGACGTCGCCGAACTCTCCGGCGTGTCCGTGAAGACGGTGTCGAACGTCGTCAACGGCCACGCGTTCGTGAAGCCGGAGAACCGGCGGCGGGTCGAGCGGGCGCTGGCCGCGACCGGCTACCGGCCGAACCTCGGCGCGCGCAACCTGCGCAGGGGCCGCACCGGGTTGCTCGCGCTGGTGCTGCCGGAGCTGACCGTGCCCTACTTCGCCGAACTCGCCGGGTTGGTGCTGCGCGCGGCGCGGCGGCACGAGTGGAACGTGCTGATCGAGCAGACCTCCGGCACCCGCGAGGGCGAGCGGGACGCGCTCGCGGCGCTCGGCCCGCACCTGGTGGACGGCGCGATCGTGAGCCCGGAGTCGTTGCGTGAACAGGACTTCGACGCGTTGTCGGTCCCCGCCGTGCTGCTCGGCGAGCACACCGTCGACCTGCCGCTGGACCACGTCGGCACCGACAACGCCGCCGCTGCCCGCGCGGCGGTCGGGCACCTGGTCGGGCTGGGCCGGCGGCGGATCGCCGCGATCGGCGCGCACCCGCACCGGGGCACCGCCGCACAACGCCTCCGGGGCTTCCGCGAGGCGCTGTCCGAGGCGGGTCTGCCCGCCGGCGCGGTGGCCACCGTCGAGAACTACCACCGCCGGGACGGGGCGCGCGCGATGGCCTGGTTGCTCGACCGGCCGACGCCGCCGGACGCGGTGTTCTGCTTCAACGACCTGCTCGCGGCCGGCGCGCTGCGGGCCGCCGCCGACCACGGCGCGCGGGTGCCCGAGGACGTCGCCGTGGTCGGGTTCGACGACAACGACGAGAGCGCGTACCTGCGCCCGTCGCTGACCACCATCGCGCCGGACAAGGCCGCGATCGCCCGCGCCGCCGTGGACCTGCTGCGCCGCCGGGTCGACGGCCCGGACCTGCCGCCGGAGCACGTCCGGACGCCGTTCACGGTGGAGATCAGGGAGAGCACGCTCGATGGCTGACGTGTGGATCGCGCCCGGCCGGATCAACCTCATCGGGGAGCACACCGACTACAACGACGGGTTCGTGCTGCCGATCGCGTTGCCGCACGCCGTCCGGGTCACCGCCGCGCGGCGGGCCGACGGCGTGCTGCGCGCGAGGTCCCGGCAGGCGGACGGCGTGCTGGAGGTCGCCGTCGCGGACCTCGCGCCGGGCGTGGTCTCCGGGTGGGCCGCGTACGTGGCCGGGGTGGTGTGGTCGTTGCGCCAGGCGGGTTTCCCGGTCGGCGGGTTCGACCTGGAGGTGGACGGGAACGTGCCGCCGGGCGCGGGGCTCTCCTCGTCCGCCGCGCTGGCGAGCGCCACCGCGCTGGCCGTCGCCGAACTGTCCGGAGTGGACGTCGACCGGCTCGGGCTGGCCCGGTTGGCGCAGCGCGCGGAGCACGATTTCGTCGGGATGCCGTGCGGGATCATGGACCAGTCGGCGTCGTTGCTCGCCCGCGCGGGCCACGCGCTCCTGCTGGACACCCGCAGCCTGGAGTTCGCGCACATCCCGTTCGACCCGGCGGCGGCGGGTCTGGCGCTGCTGGTGGTCGACACCCGCGCGCCGCACCGCCTGGTGGACGGCGAGTACGCGGCGCGGCGGACGACCTGCCACCGGGCGGCCGAGGTGCTCGGGGTGGCCGCGTTGCGCGACGTGACGGAGGTGCCCGGCGGGTTGTCCGACGAGCCGGCCCGGCGGGTGCGGCACGTGGTGACCGAGAACCGGCGGGTGCTGGACGTGGTGGACCTGTTGCGGGACAACCGGATTCGCGACATCGGGCCGGTGCTGACCGCGTCGCACGAGTCGTTGCGCGACGACTTCGAGGTGACCGTGCCGGAACTGGACGTCGCGGTAAGGGCGTTGCTGGGTGCCGGGGCGCTCGGCGCGCGGATGACCGGCGGCGGGTTCGGCGGCTGCGTCGTCGCGCTGGTCGACGCCGACCGGACGGCGGCCTGCACGGCGGCCGTGCGGCGGGCGTTCGCCGACAAGGGATTCCACGAACCCGACTGCTGGCCGGCCGTCGCGTCGGAAGGGGCGCGGCGCGGGTGACGCCGGCGGTCGGGCACCACATTCTTGCGGGCCTTGCCGAACAGCCCGAGAATGGCGGTTTCCGGCCGGACGCGAATAGCCCGCGCCGGTTCGCGACACCGCCGGACCGGCCCGAAACGCGCCCTGTCGACCGTTGCCCGCACCCCACCCCGCAGGTACGCTCCTCGCACCACAAAACCGGAACGGCCACGTCCGCAGGGCCGCATTTCGGCAAGGTCGAGCGAGAAAGAACGCGCATGAGTGCACATCCCGCGTTATTCCTGTACCTGGATCAGCAGTCCGTCGAAAGCACCTACGCGCAATTGTTCTCCGCGCTGGAACTGACCGAGCACGAGACCGGGACGACCCGGGGCGGCAACCGGGAAACCGCGATCGGCTTCGGGGAGTGGGGCGGGTACAAGCGCGGCGGGCAGAGCGGCGAGGCGGAGCGCACCGTCTACCAACGCAGGCGGACCAGCACGGACCTGGCGCTGCGGGTCGAGCGCGCGCTGACCGCCTCGGACGCGGTCTACGCCGTGGACCTGGACGCGAGCCCGTCGTTCCGGTCCCCGGTCCAGCGGGCCATCGCGGACGGCGACCCGCTGGCCCGGCTCGCCGCCGCGATGGTCGACCGGGTGACGCGCAATCGTTTCCGGCCTGACGACAACGGCGACGGGATCGGCACCGAACTGCTCCACGCGGCCCGGCAGGACCTCGCGCGGCGACGCCAGGACATCTCCTCGGAGACCATCGGGCGGATGATCAGCTGGTCCGGCCACCTGTCCGTCCGGGGAACGTTCGGCGCGCGCCCCGCCCGACACCGGGGAACCGAACTGGTCTTCGAGGACCCGGCGGACGCGGTGACCGTGGTGATCCCGCTGGACGAACAGCACTTCCTCGGACCGGGCAGCGCCATGCTCGGGCCCGGCAGGCGGCTCGCCGTCACCTGCTTCGGCCGCCGGATCGCCTACGACGAAGCGGACGACCTGCTCACCATCTGGCCGTTGTGGATCACCGCGTGAGCCGTGGCGGCACGGCGGCCGGAGCGCGCCGGCCCGCTCGGCGCTGATCCTCCCCACCCGTTTCCGGTGGTGCTTCGGCTGCGCGCAGGCGCCGACCAAGACAACCCGGTGTACATGTGGAGGATGGCGCGCGCTCACCTTGGGCGTGTACGCATCTAGGAATGCGCCGATTAGCCGTCATCGCAGCCCTGGTCCTCCTGCTCCCCGCGCCACCGGCCAACGCCGCCGGGCTGACCCGCGACCCGGTGTCCGTCGTCTACGCCCGTGACCACGCGCTGCACGTGCTCAACAACGGAGCCACCGACGACGAGCTGACCGCGCGCACCGCGAAACTCGCCGCCGACCCGTGGAGCTTTTTCCGCGGCACCTCCCCGCTCTACTACCGCGACCTGGGCGAACTCGCCCCGTCCGGCTACCGCGGCACGCAGGTGTGGATCACCGGCGACGCCCACCTGGAGAACACCGGCGCGGACCGGGGCGCGGACAACACCGAGCAGTACCAGCTCACCGACACCGACGACGCGTGGATCGGCGACTGGACCTGGGAGCTGCGGCGCGAGGCCGTCTCCATCGTGCTGGCGGCCCGGCGCAACGGCCGCAGCGCCGCGCAGACCACCACCGACCTGAACACGTTCGTCGCCGAGTACGCCCAGTGGATCGGCAAGTTCCACGGCAACGACGACGAGCTGACCTACCGGCTGACCAAGGCCAACACGTCCGACCTCAGCCATGACCTGATCGACGCGTCCGACGCCGACAGCCGCGCCGACCTCGTCGCGCGCTGGACGTCCGGCGGGCGGTTCAAGGCCGACCCCGAACTCCAGACCGTGCCGGCCGCCACCCGCACCCAACTCGTCAACGCCGTCGCGGCCTACCGCACCACCGCCGCCGACCCGCTGACCGCCGCCGAGGCGACCGTGAAGGACGTCCGCCGGCGGACCGGCGCGGGCACCGGCAGCCTGGGCCGGTACCGCTGGTACGTGCTGGTCGAGGGCGACACCGCGGCCGCCTCCGACGACCGGATCCTGGAGCTCAAGCAGCAGGTCGACCCGGCGCCCAAGCCGCTCGCGCCGTCCGCCACGACGCTCACCGGCGGGCAGCGGCCCGCGCTCGCCCTGCGGTGGCTCGTGAACCAGTCCGACCCGCTGGCCGGCTGGGCCCAGGTCGGCGCGGTTCCGGTGCTGGTGAAGGAGAAGTCGCCGTTCGCCGAAGACCTGGCGGTCGGCGACCTGACGTCGTCGGCGATCTGGGACGACACCGTGCGCGACGTCGCCCGCCTGCTCGCCGCAGGCCACGCCCGCGCCGACCGGGACCTGGCGGGGACCGGCATCGCCTACTCCGCCGACGCCGCGATCGACAACGCGATCACGTCCGTGTCCGGCCTCCAGGCCGAGACCCGCGCGTTCGCCACCGGCTACGCCGACCAGGTCACCGCCGACTGGTCGGCCTACGTCACCGCGAAGAACAACGGTCGCGCGTTGTTCTGAAAAGGAGGCACACCGTCCCATGTCCCCCCTGACTCGGCGAACCCTGATCGCCGGCGGCATCGCCAGTGCCGGCGTCACGGTCCTCGCACCCACCACGGCCAACGCCGTCGCCTACCCCTTCACGCTCGGCGTCGCGTCGGGCGAGCCCGCACCGGACGGCTTCGTGATCTGGACCAGGCTCGCGCCGAGCCCGCTCGACGCCGACGGCCTGGGCGGCATGTCGAGCGCGAGCGCCACCGTCGAGTGGCAGGTGGCCACCGACCAGCGGTTCACCCAGATCGCCAAGTCCGGCACGGTCACCGCCGTGCAGGCGTGGGCGCACAGCGCGCACGTCGAGGTCACCGGCCTCCAGCCGGGCCGCGAGTACTTCTACCGGTTCCGCGCGCTGGGCTTCGTCTCCGGCGTCGGCCGGGCGGTCACCGCGCCCGCGCCCGGCACGTCCCCGGCGCTGACCATGCTGTTCACCTCGTGCTCGCACTACGAGGCGGGCTACTTCACCGCGTACCGGCGGATGGCCGAGGAGAACCCGCACCTGATCCTGCACCTGGGCGACTACATCTACGAGGGCGCGGCCTCCACCACGAACGTCCGCAAGCACGCGCCCGCCGCGGAGATCGCCAGCCTGGCCGACTACCGGGTGCGGCACGCGCAGTACAAGACCGACGTCGACCTCCAGGCCGCGCACGCCGCCGCACCTTGGCTGGTCGTCTGGGATGATCATGAAGTAGAGAACAACTACGCCAACCTGGTGCGCAACGACGGCTCCCCCGCCGGCGACTTCCGGGCCCGGCGCGCGGCGGCGTACAAGGCGTACTACGAGCACATGCCGCTGCGGCCCGCGCAGGCCCCGACGGCGGAGAACATGCAGCTGTACCGCCGGGTCCGGTGGGGTTCGCTGGCCACGTTCCACATGCTCGACACCCGCCAGTACCGCGACGACCAGGCGTGCGGCGACGGCACGAAGGTGTGCCCGGAGGCGGACGTCCCGACCCGCACGCTGACCGGCAACCCCCAGGAGACGTGGCTGCTCAACGGGATGCGCGAGAAGCTCGCCACGTGGGACTTCATCGGGCAGCAGGTGTTCTTCGCGCAGAAGCTCGCGTCGGCGGACGGCGCGCGGTCGATGGACTCGTGGGACGGCTACACCGCCAACCGCGACCGGCTCCAGCGCGGGTGGGACGCGGCGGGGCTGAAGAACACCGTCGTGCTGACCGGCGACGTGCACCGCTCGTGGGCGAGCAACCTGATGTTCAACTACACCACCCAGGACCGGATCGTCGGCACCGAGCTGGTGACCACGTCGGTCACCTCCGGCGGTGACGGCAACGCGGCCGACAACGGCCTGTCCGCGCTCAACCCGCACGTCAAGTTCCACAAGAACCTGCGCGGTTACGTCCGCACCGTCACCACGCCGAGCCAGGTCGCGGTCGACTTCCGCTGCGTGGACAAGGTGACCGTGCGGGACTACCCGGTCAAGACCGTGCAGAGCTACGTCGTGCGGGCGGGCAACCCCGGATTGCAGGCACCGTGAAGAAGATCATCGCACTGGCCGCCGCGCTGATGCTCGTGACCACGGGCACCGCGTCCGCCGCCGTCGCGTGGACCACCGCGAACTCGACCGCGACCGGCGACCAGGACAACGCCGCCGTGTCCGCCGTGCGCACCGGCTACACGGCCGTGGTGTGGGAGGACGACCGGGACGCCACCGACCCCGGCGACGCGCTGCACAGCGACGTCTGGATCCGGCTGTTCAAGGACGGTGTATCCCGGTACGAGAAGAAGTTGTCGGCCGGCGGCACCGGGAACTGGACGCACGTGCAGCCCGACGTGTCGCTGCACGACGACGGCAGCGCGGTCGTCGTGTGGTCGGAAGACCCGGACGGCAACGGTTTCTACAACATCGCCGTGCGGGTCGTGCGCACGGACGGCACGATCGCCGGTTCCGCCACGGCGAACGCGTCGTCGGACGGCCAGCAGAGCGTCGCGGCGGTGGCCGCCGACCCGGACGGCGCGGGTTTCGCGGTGGCGTGGGAGGACAAGCAGTCGACCACGAACGCGACCGTGCGGGTGGCGGGCTTCGGGTCGGTGTCCGCCAAGACCTACGAGGCCCAGGTGCACGCGAACGGCGGCACGCACCGACGTCCTGACGTGGCCATGGGTGCGGCCGGCAACGCGATCGTCGTGTGGGACGAGGACGGCGACGGCAACGGGTTCTTCAACGTGGCCCGCAAGGTCCTCACCCCAGCCGGTGGCGTGAAGTTGGCGCAGGCCGGGGTGAACGCGGCCGGCGGCGGCCAGCAGCGGCACGCGTCGGTGGCCGCGAACTTCAACGGCGATTTCGCGGTGGCGTGGGAGACCGACCACACCGGGACGCTCCAGACGGCGGTGCGCTCGTTCTCCGCCACCGGGGCCGCAGAGTCCACTGTGGACACTCTGGTGGCGGGCACCGACCCGCAGGTGGGGATCGACGACCAGCGCTCCGCCGTGGTGACGTCCGTGGTCGCCTCGGACGTCGTGACGCAGGGCCTCAACCCGGACGGTTCGACCGAGGGCCGGTTGCCGCGCCAGAACACCGTGCAGACGGCCACGGGGCGGCAGGACGAAGCCGCCCTGGGCGTGGACGCGTGGGGCCTGGTCACCGTCGTCTACACCGACGACAACGACGGCAACGGTTTCGACCAGGTCTACCTCGGGACCGGGTGGCAGAACAGCACGTGGTGAGCCGCGCGGCGCGCCCTCGCGGGGGCGCGCCGCGTCACTCGGCGACCACGACGGCGACCATGCCCTCCGGCGCGTCGCCGTCGTGCGCGCCGCCCGCCAGCACGATCGGCAGGCCCCGGTAGGCGCGCCGGAACTCCTGCACCACCGTGAAGTACCACGCCCGGTCCGCCGGCGGGCCGTCGACCAGCGGCACCAGCCGGTGGTCGGCGAGCCAGGCGAGCCCGGTGTCCGGGTCGATCCCGTAGTCCTCCCGCAGCCGGCCCAGCAGCCACGCGGTGAACGGCCGCACCACCCCCGGCACGGGCGGTCCCGGCCACGTGGCGAAATCCACCAGCACCGCGACGGGTTCCGTCGCGTCCGCACGCGCCTTGTCCACCAGTACGTGGGCGATCTCCCGCAGCACCGCGGAAGTCCCGGCCGCCGGACCGCACACCACCAGTCGGCTCCCGCTGATGTCCAGTTCCTGCAACGGACTCGTGGACACCTGGAAGCGCCGAGTCGGGTCGAGCAGCCTCGGGACGTCCACCGGGCGCGCACCGAGCCGCCGCACCACCCGTTCCAGCACCTCCTCGCGCGGCTCACCGGCCGACCCGGCGCGCACCCGGCCGTCCACCAGGTCCACCGACCGCAAGTGGTCGCGCAGCACCAGGTGCGGGAACCGGAACCGCCTGCCGTCGGCGGCGACCAGGCCGCACGAGGCGGCCTCGCGGAGGAACCGCCGGGTGCGCCACGGCAACACCCCGGCCCACGCCGCCGCCGGGCCCCACCAGCACACGCCGACCGCCAACGCGGTCAACGGCGCGAGCGGGTAGCCGCCCAGGAGACCGACCACCAAGCCCAGCAACGGCATCGCGACCGGACCCGACATCGGCGGGCCGACCAGCCACGCGCCGCCGACCGCCAGCAGGCCGCCCACCGACGCCGCCACCGGCGCCCACCAGCCGATCCGGTGGACCGACCCGAAACGCGAGCGCACACCACCCTCGGAGGCGTCCACGACGGCCCGGCAGCAGATCGCGCACAACACGCCCAGGATGAGCCCCGCCAAGAGCCCGGCGGGCAGGAACGTGAACGCGTCGAGCAGCATCGCCGACCCGTACACGCCCACGAGGAAGACCGTCGCGATGATCGCCACCGCCCGCGACCCCCGCAATCCGGGGTGGTTGTACTGAACGGTGATGAACGCGGTGACCGTGATGTAGGTCGTCACCAGGAGGACGACCGACTGCGGATTCGCCGGTTGCACGACCGTGGTCGAGCCGAGCACCTGCCCGACCGCCGCGCCCAGCACCAGCCCGCCCGCCGCGCCGACGAGCCGGCGGGCCCGGGTCCGCACCGGGTCGACCGCGTAGCGCGTGCCCCAGGAGTCGCGCGGCGTCCGGCGCAGCGCCCACGCGAACGCGGTGACGACCGCGGTCGCCGACAGCCCGGCCGCCAAGCCGCCGAGCCGGGCGAGCGGCAGCACGGCCCCGGTCGTCAGGAGGCCCGCGACCAGGGCGGGGGTCACCCACCGCCGCATCGCGACCGCCACCTCGTCCGGCAGCGGGCCGATGGGCCGGGTCTGCACGGCACCCGGGTCGTCGGTCCGTTCCGCGGCCCGGACCAGCAGGCCGATCCCGCGCACCAGCCGGATTCGCTCCGCCGGGCTCCCGCCGCGCCGGTCGAGCAGTTCGGCGAGGTAGCCGCCGAGCAGGTCGCGCCTCGGGTCGGCGGAGCGGCGGCCGGCGGTCCGCGCCACGCGCAGCCACAGCGGCGTGTCGACCAGGTCGCGCAACTCGCCGGCGAGCGCGCCGAGACCTCGTTCGACCTGCTCCGGCGTCAACGGCTCGATGGTCGCCGTGCGGGCCAGGGCCAGCCCCTCCACCTCGCCGGTCCGGGAGGTCACGACCAGCGGTGGCGCGGCGGGGTCGTTCGCCAGTTCGTTGATCGCCTTCACGCACGCCGCGCGCAGGTCCGCGCGCACCTCGTCCACGCCGTCCAGCAACAGCACCAGCTGCCGCTGCCTCAACCACGCCCGCGCCACGTCCGGCAGCACGCCGTACCGGGTCCGCGCCTGCGCCAACAGCCAGTCCAGCAGCGCCGGCGGCCCGTCCGGTCCGCCACGGCGCAGCAGCAAGCGCCGGCGACGTCCCCACCCGGCCAGCGACAGCACCACCGGCACGGGCTGGAGCACCCGGTTCGCGCGTTCGGCGCGGCGGGCCAGGACTCGGGCCAGCCGCAGCAGTTCGGTGCTCTTGCCGGCCCCGGCGGCACCGAGCACCAGCAGCGACTCGTCCACGTCGTAGGCCGCGACCAACGAGTCCGAGACGTCGTTGCCCGCGCGCACGCTCAACGCCAGCGGCCGCACGGCGGCGAACTCCTCGCGCAGCGCCGCCGCCACGTGCTCGCCCGACCGGCGCAACGCCCGTGCCCGGTCGCGCGGCGTGGGTTCGGGCGCGCCGCCGAGCAACGACCACGACCCGCGCTGACGGCGCAGTTCGACGGCGGTCAGCGCGAGCGCTCCCGCCGCCCACAACACCCACAGCCACCACGGCGGCGAGTCGCCGGTGACCAGGTTGGTGAGCAGTCCGACCAGTACCGTCAGCCAGGTGGCGGCGACGACGAGGGGTAATCGGCGCATCAGTCGTCGAGCGTCGCCCGGAACCGGGCGGCCAGCCGCTTCGGGGCCTTGCACAGCCACGCCTCGGTGACCAGCTCGGCCAGCTCGGCCACGTCGATCCGGTCCAGCCGCACCAGGACGGCGGAGTAGCCCTCGAAGTGCGGGATGGTGAAGTAGACGTCCGGGTCGTCGGCCACCAGCGCCTCTTTCACGCCCAGGTCCGGGACGCTCGCGCCGAGGATCGGGCCGTCCGGCGCGTCCGCGCCGAGTTCCTCCCGGTCGCGCCGGCGCAGCGGCCGGTCCCAGACGAACAGCTTGTCCTTCACCCGCCAGGCGGGCATCCCGTCGTGCGACGGGCGTTCGGTGACGTCGGGCAGCGCCGTCGCGAGTCGGCGCACGTCGTCCCAGGTGGCCATGCCGCACGATAGCCCGCGCGCGCGGTCGGCGCTCCCGTGCGACACCATCGTTGGCAACACCAACATTTGCAGCTATCGTTGGCGTCACCAACATTGGTGAGACCAACGGAGTCGACGTGATCGAGCCCTACGAGCTGAACGTCCCGCAAGCCGACCTGGACGACCTGCGCGACCGCCTGGCCCGCACCCGCTGGCCCGAACCGGAACCCGGCGAGGGCTACGGCCTGCCGCTGGCCCGGACCCGGGAGCTGGCCGCGCGCTGGCAGGCGTTCGACTGGCGCGCCCAGGAGGCGGCGCTCAACGCGTGGCCGCAGCACACCACCGAGATCGACGGCCAGCGGGTGCACTTCCTGCACGTCCGCTCCTCCCGCGAGGACGCCCTGCCGCTGGTGCTGACCCACGGCTGGCCCAGCACCGTGCTGGACTTCCTCGACGTGATCGAGCCGCTCTCGCGGGACTTCCACCTGGTCGTCCCGTCCATCCCGGGCTTCGGCCCGTCCGGTCCCACGCACGACCGGGGCTGGAGCGTCGAGCGGGTCGCCCGCGCGTGGGCCGTGCTGATGGACCGCCTGGGCTACCACCGCTACGGCGCGCAGGGCGGCGATTTCGGCTCCGGGATCTCCCGGGCGCTGGGCGCGATCGCGCCGGACCGGGTGGTCGGCGTGCACGTGAACTACCTGCCCACGCCCCCGCCCGCGAGCACCGACGGGCTGTCCGCGCGGGACCTCGAACGGGTCGGGGCGATCGAGCGGTTCCTCGCGCAGCGGCCCGGCTACCAGGTGCTGCACTCGACCCGGCCGCAGACCGTGGCCTACGGGATCACCGACTCGCCGGTCGGCCTGCTCGGCTGGGTGGCCGACCGGTTCGACCAGTGGGTGGACCCGGCGTCCGGGCTGGACGACGACCGGCTGATCGCGACCGTGGCGATGTACTGGCTGACCAGGACCACCGGGTCCGCGCTGCGGCTCGCCCGCGAGTCCACCGGCGGCGGAACCCCGTGCCCCGTGCCGCTCGGGGTGGCCGTGTTCGCGCGCGACATCATCCTGCCGGTGCGCGGCGTGGTGGAGAAGTCCTTCGACCTGCGGCGGTGGACGGAGTTCGACCGCGGTGGCCACTTCCCGGCGATGGAGACGCCGGACCTGCTGGTCGCCGACGTGCGCGCGTTCTTCGCCGAACTCCGCTGACCGCAGGGTGTGCCCGGTGGCCGCGCACGACGGTGGGCGGCGACAACGGTTCCCCCACCGCCCAGACGCGGTGATCCAATCCAGTTCGCCCCGGGATCGCGTCGACCACCTGCCGGTCGACTCACCATGACCACCAGGCAACCTGATCACGGGCCTGCAGGACGCTGCCTAGCCGAAGCGCCCGTGCACGTAGTCGGCCGTGCGCTGGTCCTCGGGCGAGTTGAACACCGCGTCCGTACCGCCCTGCTCCACGATCACGCCCGGAGTCCCCTGCTCCGCCAGGAAGAACGCGCAGCGCTGCGAAACCCGGGCCGCCTGCTGCATGTTGTGCGTGACGATCACGATCGTCACCAGGGTCCGCAGCTCCGCGATGGTCTCCTCGATCCGCCGGGTCGACGTCGGGTCCAGCGCGGAGCACGGCTCGTCCATCAGCAGCACGTCCGGGCGCACCGCGAGCGACCGCGCGATGCACAGCCGCTGCTGCTGGCCGCCCGACAGCGCGCCGCCGGGCTGCCGCAGCCGGTCGCGGACCTCGTTCCACAGGCCCGCGCGGGTCAGGCACTCCTCGACCAGCGCCTCCCGCTCGGACCGGGACGCCGACGTGCCGGTGAGCTTCAGGCCCGCGGTCACGTTGTCCGCGATGGACATCGCCGGGAACGGGTTGGGCTTCTGGAACACCATGCCGATCCGCCGGCGGGTCTCGGTGATCGGGCGGCCGGGTTCGTAGATGTCCGTGCCGTCCAACCGGACCTCGCCCGCCAGCGCGGCGGACGGCACCAGTTCGTGCATCCGGTTGAGGATGCGCAGGAACGTCGACTTGCCGCAGCCCGAGGGGCCGATCAGCGCCGTCACCGTGCCGGCCTCCATGGTCAGCGACACGCGGTCAAGCACCTTGCGCTGCCCGAACCACGCCGTCACGTCCACCGCGTCCAGGGTCGCCCCGGTCACCACCGGCCCGAGGTCCACTTCGGTCTGCTGCACGGGCGCGAGGGTAGGCAGCGCACCGGGCGCGGCGGTTAACTCGGCGTTCACCCGACATGGCCGGTCGCCGAGTTGGCTGTGCGTTCACCACCTGGGTGAGGGGCGAGAGCGCAACCTTCCCCGATGCGAGGTGGCTACCCCTTGTTGACGTGCGGCAACGTTCTCCTCGCCCCATCCGGGGGGCAGGAAATCGTTGAGGGACAAGGAGATTTCCCGATGCGCTCCACCCTGAAGAAGGCCGCCGTGCTGGTCGCGGGCGCGGCGGCGTTCGCGATGCTCGCGGGCACCGCGCAGGCCGACCCGTCCGGCACGCCCGCCGCCACCGACCTGGTCGGCGTCGGCTCGGACACCACGCAGGACGTCGCCCAGACCCTGGGCACCCTGTACAACGCCAAGACCCCCACCCCGGCCTCGAAGGTCTACTCCTGGCACGCCACCGGCGGCGGCACGATCACCACCAAGACCGGCGCGACCCCGATCACCCGGCCGAACGGCTCCGGGGCCGGCATCACCGCGCTGCTCGCCGACACGGCGCACACCACCGTCGACTACGCGCGTTCCTCGCGCACCCCGAAGACCGACGGCACGGAGGCGGGCCTCGCCTTCATCGAGTTCGCCCGGGACACCGTGACCTACGCGACCGCGTCGACCTCCACCGTCCCCACCACGCTGACCACCCTCGCCCTGAACGAGCTGTACTCCTCGGCGGCGGGCAGCGCGGCGTGCAAGTACACCGCCTACCTGCCGCAGGCCAACTCCGGCACCCGGGCGTTCTTCCTCGCCAGCATCGGCGTGTCCTCGCCGGGTACCTGCGCCAAGGACAAGTTCAACGGCGTGGACGTGCAGGAGCACAGCCCCGCGCCGCTGATCGGCGACCCGACCGCGATCGCCCCGTTCTCGGTCGGCCGCGCCGTCGGCATCACCACCATCAAGGTCAACACGGTGGACGACTCGGTCCGCCCGGTCGGCAAGGCTCCGGCCGTGACCGCGCGGGTGAACCCGGCGACCGGCCAGGAGGTCGCCACCGGTGGCGTCGTGGCCTACGACCGCCCGCTGTTCAACGTGATCCGCAAGGCGGACAAGACCGTCGCCAAGTACTCGGCCTACTTCGGCTCCCTGGGCTACATCTGCACCAACACCAACGCCAAGAACGCCGTCCAGGCCGCGGGCTTCCGCCTGGCCGGCGGCTGCGGCATCGACCGCAACTGACGCTCGACCCGAACCGAGCCCGGCGGCCTCCAGTGGTCGCCGGGCTCGCCCGCACCCGAACGAGAACATCCCCCGAGAAAGGACATCCCATGCGCACCATCGCAGCAGTCGGTGTGGCCGCGGCGATCGCCGTCGCCCTCCCCACCGCCGCCCAGGCCCAGGGCGCGGCCCCGATCACCGTTCCCGGCTACGAGTTCAGCCTGATCGGCGAGCACAGCCTGTCCGGCGGCACGAGATACGCCGGCACCACCGTCGGCGGGATCACCGGCGTCGACTACGACGCGGCGAGCGGCAGCTTCCGGCTGCTGTCCGACGACCGCGCCAACGCCCGGTTCTACACCGGCAGCTTCTCGCTGACCGGCAACTGCCCGAAGCCCACGCTGACCGGCGTGAGCAAGCTGCGCAAGGCGGACGGCTCGAAGATCGCCGGCGTCGACCCGCAGGCGCTGCGCTACGACGCCGCGACCGGCCACGTGCTGTGGGCGGACGCGGGCGAGCGCACCACCGCGCTGAAGGCCGACCCGGCGGTCCGCGAGGCGGCCGGCAACGGCTCGTACGTCGGCCAGTTCGCCACGCCGGACGTGCAGAAGGTCGCGGCGGACGGCGTGGGCGCGCAGCGCGGCAAGTCGCTGTCCGGTCTGGCCACCACCGAGGACGGTACGCAGGTGCTGACCGCCCTGCGCGGCCCGCTGGCCCAGGACGGCACCGCCGTCCGGCTCACCCTGCACGACCGCGCGAGCGGCGACCCGCTGGTCCAGTTCGGGTACCAGCCGGAGGCCGTGGCGGGCAACGGGATCAGCGAGATCCTGGCCGCGGGCGACAGCAGGTTCCTGGTGCTGGAGCAGGCGGGCGTGAACTCCGCGAAGCTCTACGAGGTCGACTTCGCCCTCGGTGCCACGAACGTCGCCGACCTGCCCTCGCTGGTCGGCCAGACCTACGTGGCCGCGCCCAAGCGGCTGGTGCTCGACCTGACCGCGCTCGGCCTGTCCAAGGTCGAGGATCTGGAGGCGGTCACCTGGGGGCCGACCCTCTCGGACGGCGCGCGCACCCTGGTGTTCGTGTCGGACAACGGTCTCAAGTCCTACAAGCGCACCCAGCTCATCGCCGTCAAGGTGCGGCTGAGCTGAACTCCGGTGCACCGAGGGGCCTCCCGACCGTTCGGGAGGCCCCTTCCTGGTTGTGAGGAGGAATTCCATGCGACTCGTCGCAGCGGTGCTCGCGCTGGTGCTGTCCAGCGCGCTGCCCGCCCACGCCGACCCCTGGAACGGCGTGGTGCCCGCGCCGGGCGACGTCGTCGGCGTCGGCGACCGGACCACCGACCAGCTGCTCGACCTGCTGGCGCAGCACTACAACGGCGAGGTGCCGCCCCAGGCCGACCGGCTCCACTCGTGGGACTCGGTGGGCACGCCGCTGATCACGGTCCGATCCGGCCGCCCGCCGATCGTGCGGCCCGCGGAGTGCTCGCACGGGCTCGTCCTGCTGTCCCAGACCGATTCGGGGGTGGACTTCGCGCGGTGTCAGCGGAAAATCGCCGAGACGAGCGACAGCCCGTTCGTCTTCCGCAGGTTCGCCAAGGACACCACCGTGTACGTCACGGCCACGGGCAGCGCGGTGCCGACCACGTTGACCACGCTCCAGTTGGCCCGGCTGTACAGCGCGACCGCCGGCACGCCCGACTGCCCGTACCACGCCTACCTGCCCGCGCTCGGCTCGGACACCCAGGCGTTGTTCCTGAACAGCCTCGGGGTCTCGACGCCGGGGACGTGCGCCCGCACGACGTTCGCCGGCGTGCCCGTCCGCACCGACGACGCCACGCCCGTGCTCGGCGACCCGCTGGCCCTGGTGCCGCACTCCGCGGCCCGGTCGATCGGCGTCCCGGGCTTGCGCGCCAACACGATCGACGACTCCGCGCGCCCGGCCGGCGTGCCCGCGAACCCCGTGGCCCGGATCTCCCCCGGCACCGGTCAGCTCGTCCCGACCGGCGGCGTCGTGGGGTACGACCGCGAGCTGTACCACGCGTTCCGCAAGGCCGATTGGCCCGGACCCCGCTACCAGCGGATCTTCGGCCACGGCGGATGGCTCTGCGCGTCGACCTCGGCCAACGCCGACCTCGTCGCGACGGGGTTCCGCCGCAACTACGCGTGCGGAGCCTGATCCCGTTCCCCTGGAAGGAGAAACCATGCGAGTTCTCGTGATCGCCCTGCTCGTGGCACTGGTCGGCGCGGTGCCGGCGCAGGCCGACCCGCCCTTCACCCCACCGACCAACGCCCTGGTGGGCGTCGGCGACGACATCACCGAACGCCTGATGGACGCGCTCGCCTCGACGTACAACGCCAAGAGCCCCGCGCCGGCCGCCCCGGTCTACTCCTGGGGCAGCACCGGCGGCGCGATCATCACGCCCAAGGTCGGAGCGCCCCAGATCAGCCGGCCCCGGACGTGCGCGCACGGCCTCACCCTCCTGGCGACGAGCCGGGACGTCGACTTCGTCCGCTGCGCCCGTTACAGCGACGACACCCGGTTCTTCTACGCCCGGCTCGCGGACGACACCGCCACCTACGCCACTGCCGCGACCAGCGTCGTGCCGACGACCTTGAGCACGCTGGCGCTGCACGACATCTACAGCGCGGCGGCGGGCTCGCCCGCGTGCACCTACACCGCCTACCTGCCCGGCTCCAGCGACACGGCGTTGCTGTTCCTCCAGGAAATCGGTGTCGCCACACCGGGAACGTGCGCCAAGGACACGTTCGGCGGCGCGCCGGTCGCTCCGAACGACCCGGCACCCGTGGCCGGCGACCCGAAAGCGATCGTGCCGTTCTCGGTGGCCCGGGCGATCGGCGTGACGAGCCTGAAGCTGAACAGCGTGGACGACTCGGTGCGGCCGGTCGGCTCGCCGCCCAACGTCACGAGCCGGGTCGACCCGGCCACCGGGCAACCGGTCGCGGTCGGCGGGATCGTCGGGTACCACCGCACGCTGTACAACGTGATCCGCCGAGCCGACCGGACGGTGGCGAAGTACTCGGCCTTCTTCGGCCCGCTCGGTTGGATGTGCACCAACGCGGTCGCCAGGAGCATCATCGTCTCGCACGGCTTCCGGCGGGACCCCAGCTGCGGCGCGTGAGCAGAACACGGACGCGGCACGATCCTTCCCCCAAGGAGAAACCGTTGCGAACATCAGTGATCGCACTGCTGTTGGTGCTCGCCGGCGCGGTGCCGGCACAGGCCGACCCTCCCGTCGTCCCCCCGGCGAACAGCGTCGTCGGCGTCGGCGACGAGGTCGGTGAGCGCCTGGTCGGGGCGCTGGCCTCGGGCTACGACGGCAAAGTCCCGCCGCCGTCGAACAAGGTGTACTCGTGGGACGCGTTCGGCGGCTCGCCGATCGTCCCCAAGACCGGCGCGCCGCCGATCAGCAGGCCGAAGACGTGCGAGGAGGGCCTCACCGCGCTGATCGCGATCCCGAGCCTGGACTTCGTGCGCTGCCGGCGTTTCATCGCGGACAGCCCGACCAGCCCCTACGCGTTCCGCCGGCTGGCCGACGACACCGCGACGTACGCCACCGCGACCACCAGCAACGTGGCCACCACGTTGACCACGGCGGCGCTGTACGACATCTACAACTCCGCCTTCGGCAGTCCGGCGTGCGTCGCCAACGCCTACCTGCCCGCCTACGGTGACACCGCCGCGCTGTTCCTGCGCAACATCGGTGTCACGACACCGGGATCGTGCGCCAAGACGACGTTCGGCGGCAACCCGGTGGTTCCGCACGACCCGACACCGCTGATCGGCGACCCGAACGCCATCGTGCCGTTCTCGGTGGCCCGGGCGATCGGCGTGCCGGGGCTGAAGGTCAACACCGTGGACGACTCGGTGCGGCCCATCGGGTTGCCGCCGAACGCCATGGCGCAGGTGAACCCGGCCACCGGCCAGCTCGTCACCGGCAGCGGGATCACCGGCTACCACCACACGCTGTACGACGTGTTCCGCAAGACCGAATGGCCGCAGGCCAAGATCCAGGCCGCCTTCGGCCCGGCCGGCTGGCTGTGCGCGAACGCGGCGGCGAACAACACCGTCGTGGCGCAGGGCTTCCGCCTCAATGCCAACTGCGGGACGTGACCCTGCGGGACCCGATCGACCTCGCCTGACCTGAGGGAAGTGGAGGACGCCGTCCGGTGCGCCGGACGGCGTCCGCTCACAGCAGGTTGGGCATCAGGACCACCGACGCGTGCTGGAACACCTGCCACGACGTGGCCAGCAGCACCGGAGCGCCCACCAGCCAGGTCTCCCAACGGCCCCAGCGCAGCACGGTCCACACCGCCGCCACCACCGACGCGAGCAGCACCTGGAGCCACAGCACCAGCGGCACCAGGCCGGTCGGGTCGTGCCGCATCGCCTTCTCCTCCGGCAGGAGGGTGGACGGCCGCGCGCCCGACGGTGCGGCCTGGTCCAGCAGCGACGCGTCGACGTAGATAGACCGCTCCGCGCTCAGCGGGAGGCCGAGGAAGTCCTCCGCCTCCGCGGTGACCAGCACCAGCCGGCCGCGCCCCTTCGCCACCGGCTGCGGTGTCGGGTCGCCGTCCCGGCGCACCCCGTCGACCCGGTAGGTGAACCGGCCCTGGCCGGTGGTCGTCACGATCTCGTCGCCGGCGCGCAGCGCGGAGACCTCGCCGAACGGCCCGCCGGAGGTGATCGCCCGTCCCATCACCACCGACACCCCGGCCTGCCCGGGCAGCGCGGTGGTCCGCTGGTGGCCGGGGCCGTCGTCCAGGTTGCCCCCGGACGTGCCCTCCACCACGACCTGGGTCAGCCGCAGCCCCGGGATCTCCAGCACCGCCACGGGCTCGCCGGGCGCGATCTCGCCGCTGCTCGGCATCTCGATGGCGGCCAGCTGCTCACGGGCCCGGTCGTAGAGCAGGTCCTGCCCCCGCTCGTACCGGATCGGGCCCACCAGCAGCAGGTAGGCCGCGAAGTCCAGCAGCAGCAGGGAGAGCAGCAGCAGGACCCGCCGCAGCAGCACGATCTCCAGCGGTGACTTCACGCGCCACCCCGGCGCAGCACCCGGCCCAGCCACCGGCGCGCCGGGTGGCCGGGCGTGCCCGCCGCCGACACCACGGGCGCGAGCACGCCGGCCAGCAGCCCCAGGCCGAGCAGCGACGGCAACAGCCACCGCCCGAACGACGACGTGTCCGACCGGGTCGCCACGCTGGTGACCGGCCGCGCGGCGCTCGGCTGAGTGGTGGGCGTGGCCGCGACGGCCGGGGTGTCGGCCGGTGCCGGTGGCGCGACCGGGTTGCCCAGCACCGGGTTCACCGCCGGCGGCAGCAGCCCGCCCGCCGGGTCCCGGAGCACCGAGTCCGGCGGCTTGGGCACCTCGCCCTTCTGCTCCCGCACGGCGCGGGCGGCGTTGCGGGTCTGCTCGCGCAGCGGATCGCTCAGCGCCAGGTAACCGCCGGGCAGGTTGCCCAGCGCGGTGCCGTAGTCCTGGCCCGGACCCGCCGCGAACTCCAGGAACGTGGCGTAGTGGCTCGCCTCGGACTGCGGCAGCCCGCTGGTCGGCACGCCCGCGTACACCACGGCGGTGCCCGGGTAGGCCTGGGCGTCCAATTTGGACTGGTCGATGGTCAGGATGCCGGTCTTCGGGTCGATCGTGGTCGCCCGCAGGCCGTAGGCCAGGGCCTCCCGGCTCGGCGCGACGAACGCGCCGGTCGGGGTCTTCAAACCGGCCGAGCGCAACCCGAACACCGACATGTCGGCCAGGTCCGTGATCGCCAGCAGCGCTCGGCTGCCGCTCGGCTGGCGCTCCGGCCGCTTGTAGACCGTCTGGCCCTGCGCGTTCTGGCTCTCCTGCGTGGTCGCGGTCGGCTGGGCCTGCACCAGCGCGATCGCCGCGCTCACCACGGAACCCACCTGGTTGGCCACGAGGTTGAACCAGAGCTGGTCCTTGTACGCGGGCGCGTCCTTCGGCACCTTCCAGTCGTCGCGCAACTCGAACTGCGCGTACGGCAGGCGCTGCAACCGGTACTTGGGGTTGACGACCATGCCGTACTCGTCCGGGGCGCCGCCCAACCAGGCCACCGCCGCCGGGTCGGCCGCGATGTAGGAGGTCAGCGCCCACGTCATGTCCAGGTCGCCCTGCACGAACACCGGGTAGGTGGACGACGAGATGCCCAGCGTGCCCAGCGTCACCTTGCCGTTGGCCTCGGTGAACTCCTTGTCCGCGCCCCACCACTTCGGGTTCTTCGAGATGGACGGGTGGTTCTCGATCCCCGGCGCTTCGGCGGTGTAGGACTGGGTGAGCATCTTCGCCAGCAGCCGGGGTGTCAGGTTGAGCGTGGTCATCTCGACGTGGTCGGAGTTGTCCACCAGGAAGCCCACCGCGAAGCCGGTGGTGGCGACCGGGGCGTAGACCACCGGCGCGGGCGCGTCGGTGTCCGGCGACCGGGCGGTGAGCACCGCGTTCACGCCGTCGGCCCGCCGTTCGGTCAGGTTGGTGAAGAACTGCCGGCGCGCCTCGCCCTCGCCCAGGCTGGTGTAGCCGAGCTTGAACAGGCCGCTGTCGGTGCAGAACTTGGGCCGCCAGCTGGCCATCAGCTGCGACAGGTACGGGGATCCGGCCACGCCGGTCTCCGGGCGGGTGTCCGACGCGCACACCTGCTGGGTCTTGCGGAAGGCCAGCGGGAAGACGAAACGCCGCTCCCAGTTGGTCGGGGTCTTCCAGGTGGAGGCGTCGCGGAACACCGACGAGGTGGAGGTGGGCAGGCAGCCCTCCTTCCACTCGTCGAGCAGGATCTGGTCCTCCGGCTGGCAGTGCGGGTCGCCGATGGGCACCACGACCAGCGAGCACGCGTCCGCTTCGGTGCAGCCCAGGCTCGGCAGGTCGGAGCCGGGCAGCAGCTCGATGTCGGTCGCGCCGGTGCCGTCCGCCCGGGTCTCCGCGCGCAGCGTCGGGGGCATCACGTAGTTGCTGGTCTCCGCCGAGTGGTCCGGCGACTTGCCGGACTTGACCGAGCCGTCCGGCCACGCGGCCGGTTTGCCGTTGTCGCCCAGCTGCACCTCGTCCCACGAGTAGCGCTGGCCGTCGCGGGCGGTGAACGACATGACGGTGGACAGGTTCGCGCTGTCGTCGCCGTAGTCGCCGAAGGCCACCCGGTCCCACGGGCGGTTGTCGTTGAACGTGGCGGGCTCCATGCTGCGGCGGGCGCCCCAGCAGCGCTGCTGGTCGACCTGGTTGGCGTCGCCCCAGCACTGCATGATCACCACCGGGTAGGCGGCGCTGTCACCGGACTGCGCGGTGGGGCGCAGCCCCGACCACGACACCCGAACCCGCTGCCGCACCAGGTCGGCGGTCTGCGACACGGTCACCGAGCCCCGGTGGGCGACGCCGGACTCGTAATACTGGTCCAGGTCCTGGGTGACCGTCACAGGCTGCGCGTTGGGCGCGGGCGCGACCACGCTGGCCGAGCTGAACGGCGCGGACAACCACACCAGGGTCAGCACGAGTCCTAAGAGGACGGTCCTGCGCATCAGAGTCCACTCCCCTGCCGGGCCCGCCTGCGCCGCACGGCGCGAGCCACGAATGTCGGCACGATCAGCACCAGCACCAGTTCGACCGCGGCCAGCACGGCCAGCGCGGTGTCGGTGCTCGCGGAGCGGGCGGCGGCCAACTCGGTGGCGCTTCCCGTGGTGCTGCCGTTGGTGTTCTGGTTGTTGCCCACCTGCTCGCCGGTCACCGGGTCGATCCCGGCCACCGGGTCCGGCACCCCGTCGCCGTCGCTGTCGGCGGTGCCCTGCTGCCCGTTCTGGCCGTTCTGGCTGTTGCCCTGGCGGTTGTCGGCCTCGCCCTGGCCGGTCCCGCCGCCGGCCGTGCCGCACGGGCCCTGGCCCGCCTTGTCGCAGTCCTTGGGCATCGGCGCGATCTTGGCCAGCCGGTTGCTGTCCGGGTCGTTCGGGTCGAAGGTCGGGTTGTTGCAGTCCTTCGGGGTCAGCGTGGCCTGTTCGGCGCCCGGCACCTTGGCCACCTGCTCGAAACCGGCGCGGACCAGGTTCAGCGGCAGCGGCGAGTAGCCGAGCTTGCCCATGTGCTGCTGGCCGCCGCAGAGGAAGTCGCGGGCGAACTTCGCCAGCGACCGGCCGGACTGCCGGGTGACCTTCCCGTCCTCGGAGGTCGGCAGGATCATGTACGAGTACGACGACAGCGGGTAGGTGCGGGCGTCGGCGCTGTTGTAGACGTCGTCCAGGATCTGGGTCAGGTAGGTCTGCTTGGTGGGGTCCTGCTCGATCCGGGCGTACTGGAGGGCGACCGCGACGTTGGTGTCGGTCGGCTCGGTGAAGAAGTCCGCGTTGTTCTTGATCTTCGCCACCGGGTAGTTGAGCGCGCGCGGGTAGGAGTACTCGACGTACCCGATCGCGCCCTCGCCGTACTCGGCGGAGATGTAGCCCGCCATCTGCGACGAGCCGACCTGGGCGACCGCGTTGCCGAACGTCGGGTAGTACGACGTGAGGCCGCACGGCTTGTTCGCGTCGACGTACTGCGCGAAGAACGGGCAGTACTGGCCGGAGTGCTGCTTGGACATCCACAGCGTGAACTGCGCGGTGGTGCCCGAGCCGTCCGACCGCACCACCGGCACGATCCGCTTGCCGGGCAGCCGGCGGCCGTTGTTGTCGGCGGTGATCTGGTCGTCGGACCAGTCGGTGATCGCGCCGGTGAAGATCTTGGCCACCGTCTCGCCGCGCAGCCGCAGGTTGCGCACCAGCTGGCCGTTGATCGTGATCTTGTACATGAACGAGGTGCCGCCGGCGACGATCGGCATGTAGGCGAACGGCCGGCCGCCGGAGTCGTCGGCGTTGCCGGTCGTCGGGTCGGTGCCCTGGAACGGGATCTCGGACACCGCGAAGTCGTTCATCTTCTGCGCGAAGTCCAGCCGGCCCGCGCTGGAACCCGAACCCGAGTAGCTGACCGGCAGACCGATCGTGCTGGCGTCGGCGATCCACTGCTTGATCGCGTTCTCGCTCCACGACGAACCCGATCCCCGGATCGGGTAATAGGATTCGGCCGCCTCGGCCGGCGCGGCCGACACCAACAGCACCAGCACCACGAGCAGCAGGCGCTTCACCGACGTCCCCCCTTGGTCGACCGCTGCGCGACCACGCGCGCGGTCACGAACAGCAGCAGCACGAGCGCGAGCAGGATCGACGCCGCGCCGAACGCGCGGATCTGGTCGACCTTCTCCGACGACCGGGCCAGCGTGTAGGTCACCAGCGGCAGCGAGACCATCGGACCGGATGTCGGGTCGGCGTTCAGGTAGGTGGTGTACCCGGCGGTGAGCAGCACCGGCGAGGTCTCCCCGACCCCGCGCGCGATGCCCAGGATCAGCGCGGTCGCCAGCGACGGCCGCGCGGTGGGCAGCACCACCCGCCACACCGTGCGCCACTGCGACGCGCCCAGCGCCAGGCTGGCCTCGCGCAACCCGTTGGGCACCACCCGGAGCACGACCTCGGCGGCGCGGGCGATGATCGGCAGCATCATCACGCTGATCGCCAGCGCGGCGGCCAGGCCGCTGCGCTGGAAGCCCGCGAACACCAGGACCGTGACGTAGATGAACAGGCCGGCCACGATGGACGGCAGGGCGGTCATCGCCTCCACGACCGTGCGCACCGGGCGGGCGAGCCGGCCGCCGACCTCGTTGAGGAACACCGCGCAGGCCACGCCCAGCGGCAGCGTGATGGCGGTGGCGATGGTGATCTGCACCAGCGACCCGATCAGGGCGTGCAGCACACCGCCCTCGGTCAGCGGGTCCAGCGGCCCGGCCCCGCTCAGGTCGGACACCCAGAAGTTGCTGTGCCCCAGGGCTTCCGCCCCGCGCACGAAGGTGAACCCGACCACCAGCACCAGGCCGAGGCCGAGCAGCCCGGCCAGCGCGTGCACCACCGCCGCGCCCAGCCGGTCGGCGATCACCGTGCGCGGGTGGCGCAGCGCCGTGACCCCGGCGTAGAACAGCAGGAACACCAGGTACCAGGACACCACGAAGCCGAGTTTCCCCGACGTGGGCAGCAGGTTCTCGTAGAGCACCCAGACCATGGCCAGCGCGCCGAACGCCGAGCCGGCCGCGGCCAGCACGTCGTCCAGGGTGCGTCCGCCGATCCGGCGCGGCACCTGCTCGGGCACCGGGTCCCGCCGGTCGGCCGTCACGGCGGGTTCGGGCTCGGCGAGCGTTGTCATCGACAAGTCCTCAGATCTCCGTCGAGGCGCCACTGCGGCTGCGCGCCACGACCGTCGAAGCCAGCACGTTGATCAGCAACGTGAACAGGAACAGCACCAGACCCGCGGCCAGCAGTGCGGAAAGCTGGAACGGGCTGGACTCACCGAACCGCAACGCGATCAGCTCGGAGATGGTGTTGCCGCCCTTCTCCAGGACGCGGAACTTCACGTCGAAGGCGGGCGAGATGATCAGCGCCACGGCGATGGTCTCGCCCAGCGCGCGCCCCAGGCCGAGCATGGTGCCGCCGATGATGCCGCCGCGCCCGAACGGCAGCACCACCGAGCGGACCACGCCCCAGCGGGTGGAACCCAGCGCCAGCGCGGCTTCCCGCTCGCCGGGCGGCGCGGAGGAGAACACCTCGCGCATCACCGACGCGGTGATCGGGACGACCATCATCGACACCACGACACCGCAGATGAACACCGACGAGGTGTAGGCGGACTTCTCCCACACCGCGGCGTCCAGGTTGGTGCGCACCTCGAAGAACGGCAGGAAGCCGAGGTAGGTCGACAACCACCGGGCGAGGTAGATGATCTCCTCCTGGAGGAAGAAGAACCCCCAGAGGCCGTACACGACGCTGGGCACCGCCGCCATCAGGTCCAGCAGGGCGACCAGCGTGCGCTTGAGCCTCAGCGGCGCGTACTCGGAGATGTAGAGCGCGGTGCCCAGGGCCACCGGCACCGCGATCACGATCGCCACCGTCGCCACCTGCAACGTGCCCAGCGCGATGGACAGGATGCCCAGCCGGTTGGACTCGGGCCGCCACAGGTTCTCGGTGAAGAAGCTCCAGCCCAGCACGCGCAGGGTCGGGATCGACTGGTAGGCCAGGAAGACGCCGATCCCGCCCATGATCAGCAGGACCAGCACGCCGCTGAACCGCACCGCGCCCCGGAACACCTTGTCGCCGACCGGCGTCGCGGGTGTGATGACGCGAGGCCGGTCGGGTGCGGCCGTCATGGGTCGGTTCTCCTTCGATCGCGGCGGAGGATCGCGTTCATCAAGCAGGGCAAGGGAAAACCCGCGCGATGACAGCGGTCCACCAGATGGGTGAACACTCAACCAACAGGTCGCTGCGGCCACACGTCCGCTCGACCCCGGCTGGACCGACCCCGCTTCCCGGGCTGGAACACGGCCAGCACCGGGTCGAGTTCGGCCAGCGCCACCCGGCCCCGGAACCGGCCGGCGGCCAGTTCCGCGTCCACCCGGCGGGCGAAGCCCTGCGCCGACCGGGCCAGCCCGGACAACCGCCACCACCACGACCCGTTGTCGGCGTGCTCGATCACGAACGCCGCCGAGGTCGCGCCGGCGCGGACCAGCTCGATCTCGGTCAGCGCGTCGAGGTGCTCGGGGTGCAGGCGGACCCCGACCCCGAGCACTCTGTTGTTACCGCCCAGCAAACGCCACCGGACACCGCTTTCCCCGGTGCGGTAGCACTGAAAACGCGCCACGAACGTCCTCCCAGTCGGACCCGGTCGCGACGGATGGACCGGTCCCCGTTCGGGACGAACCGCCCCCTCAAGCGGCTGCCCCTGAGGGGGGACCATCACGGCGTCAGAGCACGGAACGAAGGACGGGAGGTGAGCGCCACATGGTCGCTCGGTTAACGCCTGGCACATAGAGATTCTTGATCGGCAAACTGTCCACCGACCGGCGCAACGGTAGGTACTTTTGGTGCCGATACTTTCCGCCGCCTGCCGCACAGGCCGCAAAAAGGGCGACCAGGCCCGAATCCGGCGCTGTTCGTGATCCCCTGCGCGGCAAGGATTCCCGCCGACCAGGCCCGCCCGACGCGGGACGCCGCGCGATGCGCAGAAGTACACGCAGTCCTCCCGGACGCACGGCTCCGGCCGGTGCCCTCACGCGCCGAGCAGGAGGGACACCCCGGTCGCCGTCACGACGAGCGCCACCGCGCCGTCCAGCACCCGCCACGCGGACGGCCGCGCGAACACCCCGGACAGCCACCGCGCGCCGAACCCGAGCGCGCCGAACCACAGCACGCTCCCCGTCATCGCGCCGAGCCCGAACCACCACCGGTCGTCGCCGAACGACGTGGACGCGGTGCCGAGCAGCAGCACGGTGTCCAGGTAGACGTGCGGGTTCAGCCAGGTCAGCGCCAGGCACGTGAGGATCGCCGCCGACGCCGCGCCGCCGATCCGCAGCGCCGCCGGCCGCAGCACCCGGCGCACCGCGAGCACCCCGTAGCCGATCAGGAACGCGGCACCGACCCAGCGGACGGCGGTCAACGCCGGCGGCCACGCGGTCAGCACCGCGCCGACGCCGCCGACGCCCAGCGCGATGAGCAGCGCGTCCGAGACCGCGCAGATCGCCACGATCGCCGGAACCTGTTGGCGCAGAACGCCTTGCCGGAGCACGAGGGCGTTCTGGGCGCCGATGACGACGATCAGGGACAGTCCGGCACCGAGTCCGGCGAGCAGCGCGTACATCACGCCGCCACGCTACGAACCGCCTCTCGATAAGGCCAGCTACAGTTCCTCAAGTATCATTAGCAGCTGTGATGCTCGATCCGGAGTCGGTGCGCACCCTGCTGGCCGTGGTGGACGAGGGCACGTTCGACGCGGCGGCCAAGGCGTTGCACGTCACGCCCTCGGCGGTCAGCCAGCGCATCAAAGCCCTCGAACAACGCACCGGCCGGGTTCTCCTGGTCCGCGCGAAACCACCGCGCCTCACCGCGTCCGGCGCGGTCGTCGCCCGCTACGGCCGCCAACTCGCGCTGCTGGAACAGGACGCGTTCACCGGTCTGGGCCTGGTGGAGCGGCCGACGCCGGTCCAGGTCGCGGTCAACGCCGACTCGCTGTCGACGTGGTTCCGCGCCGTGGTCAAGGAACTCGCGCACGACGAGGACATCGTGCTCGGCCTGCTGCGCGACGACCAGGACCACACCGCCGAGGCCCTGCGCCGAGGTCTGGTGGTGGCGGCCGTGACGTCGACCCCGCAGCCCGTGCAGGGGTGCCGGGTCCGGCCGCTGGGCGGCATGCGGTACCACGCCGTGGCCGCCCCGGCGTTCGCGAAGCGGTGGCGGGGCCGGGACCTGGCCGACCTCCCGGTCGTGGTGTTCGACGAGAAGGACGACCTACAAGACGCGTTCTGCCGCTCGATGACCGGCCGGCCCGCGTCCGGCCACCGCCACCACCTGCCGGACGGCCCGGTGTTCGAGGACGCCGTGGCGGCGGGCGCGGGCTGGGCGCTGCTCAGCGAGCACCAGGTGAAGCGGCACCGCCGCCTGGTGCACCTGTACCCGGACGACCCGGTGGACGTGCCGCTGTACTGGCAGCAGTGGAAACTCGACTCACCGCCGCTGCAACGCGTCGCCGACGTGGTCTTCCGCGCGGCCCAGGCGGAGCTGCACCAACTGTAGTCACCACGGCCGGCGCACCTCGAACCGGATCCCCGCCCCGACCAGGCGGGAGGTCAGCGCGTCGCCCATCGCGACGGCCGTCGTCACCTGCCCGCGCGTCTCCGGCAGGTGGTCGAAAGCCAGGCACAGCGCGGATTCCCCGAGCATCTTCGCGGTCTCGCCGTACCCCGGGTCGCCGCCGGACACCTCGGTCGCCACCTGCTGCCCGCCGCCCTCGCCGAAGAACTCGACCCGGAACCACGACCGGGCGCGCTCCCGCGCCGACGGCCCCTCCCCCGGCTTCTTCCGCTCCAGCAACCACTTCCGGGCGGGCGGCAGCTGGGCCAGCGCCACCAGCCCGCCCACCGCGCCGACCAGGCCCGCCGCCACCGGCAGCGTGCGCACCGCGAGGTGGTGGCGGTAGCGGAACTCCGGGCCGTACCGGTCCAGCGCCGCCGCCGACCGCAGCACCACCTGCGGGTCGATGGTCGGCGCGGGCAGCACCCACGCCCCCACCCGGCGGTCGTACCGGGGTGCCCCGACCTGCCCGCGCACGATCCGCCCGACCGGCCGCCCCTCGACCCGCCGGCGCGCCCGGGCCGCCTCCGCCGAGGAGCGCAGCCGGGAGAACGCGGTGACCGCCGAGTGGAACGTGCCGCCGGAGAACGTCGCCGACGCGCTGACGAAACCCTCCAACGAGATCGGCACGCCCTCGGGCAGCCGCCGGACGGTGAAGTACGCGCCGAGGTCGTAAGGGATCGAGTCGAAGCCGCAGGAGTGCACGAGTCGCGCGCCGCTCTCCACGGCCGTCGCGTGGTGGCGCAGGTACGTGCGGTCCACGAACTCGGGCTCGCCGCACAGGTCGACGTAGTCCGTGCCGGCCCGCGCGCACGCCGCCACCAGCCCGTCGCCGTAGCGCGCGTACGGCCCGACCGTCGTGGCGACGACCCGCGCCGACTCGGCGACGGTCCGCAGCGACCGGTCGTCGGCGACGTCGGCGGTCAGCAGGTCGAGTTCCCCCGCCGCCGGGTCGATCGCGGCCAACCGGTCGCGCACCGCCGCGAGCTTCGCCGGGCTGCGCCCCGCCAACGCCCACCGAGTGCCCTCCGGCGCGTGCGCCGCCAGGTACGCCGCGGTCAGCCCGCCGGTGAACCCGGTGGCCCCGAACAGCACAACGTCGTACATCCGCCGCCTTCCCGAGACTCCGTCACGTTGTTCAACGACCGCACGTATGCGGAGTAACGCAGCGGGTAACGGCGTTTGTCCGCCGTTCACCGTCCTGCCGCCGCGCGATCACTCCACCGTGCTCACGCGTCCCTACCGTTCGCCAAGCCCTTGTCCCGAACACACGCAAGCGAAGGGTTACGGCATGCCAGGTCGCAGGGCCCCCATCGCGGTGGTCGCCGTCGGCGTCTTCATCGCGACGACCCTCACCATCGTTGCCTCGTCCGACAACGCACCCGCCGCGTCGGCCGCCACCACCACCTTCACCCCGTCCGCGGACACCTACGTCGACAACTCCGCGACCGGCACGAACTACGGTTCGTCCGGCCAGCTCGGCGTGGACAACTCGCCGGTCAAGCGCCTGTTCCTCAAGTTCGGCGTCTCGGGCGTCTCCGGTGCGGTCACCAGCGCCAAGCTGCGCCTGCACACCGACGACGTCTCGGGCTCGCAGAGCCCCAGCGGGGGCACGGTCAAGTCGACGGCCGACACCACGTGGTCGGAGACCGGTGTCACCTGGAACAACCAGCCCGCGATCGACGGGGCCACGCTCGGCTCGCTCGGCTCGGTGTCCCGCAACGCCTGGTACGAGGTCGACGTGACCTCCTACGTCACCGGCAACGGCACGTTCGGGTTCGGCGTCACCTCGGCCGACAGCGACGGTGCCGACTACGACTCGCGGGAGACCGGCGCGACCGCCCCGCAGCTCGTGGTCACCACCGGCACGACGACCACCACGACCACCACGACGCCGCCGCAGTCGGCCGACCCGGTGTTCGTCGGCGCGGGCGACATCTCGAACTCCGGTTCGGGCGACAGCGCGACCGCCGCGCTGCTCGACAACATCGCCGGCACCGTGTGGACCACCGGTGACAACGTCTACGACAACGGCACCACCACCGAGTTCAACAACTACTACAACCCGACCTGGGGCAGGCACAAGGCCCGCACCAGGCCGTCGCCGGGCAACCACGACTACAACACCAGCGGCGCGACCGGCTACTACGGGTACTTCGGCGCGCAGGCCGGGCCGTCCGGCCAGGGCTACTACTCGTTCGACCTGGGCAACTGGCACATCGTCTCGCTGAACTCCAACATCAGCACGTCGGCGGGCTCGGCGCAGGAGACCTGGCTGCGCAACGACCTGGCGGCCAACACCAAGCCGTGCACCGCGGCGTACTGGCACCACCCGCTGTTCACGTCGGGCGCGAACCACGCCCCGTCGACGTCGACGCGCCCGCTGTTCCAGGCGCTCTACGACAACAACGCGGACCTGGTGCTGTGGGGCCACAACCACCAGTACGAGCGCTTCGCCCCGCAGAACCCGAGCGGCGCGCTCGACACCACCCGGGGCATCCGCTCCTTCGTCGCGGGCATGGGCGGTGCCAGCCACTACAGCTTCGGCACCATCAAGCCCAACAGCGAGGTGCGCAACAGCGACACCTACGGCGTGCTGAAGCTGACGTTGCACAGCAACAGCTTCGACTGGCAGTTCGTGCCCGAGGCGGGCAAGTCCTTCACCGACAGCGGCACCACCGCCTGTCACTGATCCCGGCCGCCGCACCCGGTCCCCTCGGCCGGGTGCGGCACCCCTCGCGCCTGGAAAGGAAGGTCCTGCCGTGTACCTGTCCACCATCGACCGCCCGAAGACCGGCGGCTGGAAAGGCGTCGGCGCCAACGTCTTCGCGCTCGGCGCGGTCAGCCTGGTCACCGACGTCTCCTCGGAGATGGTCACCGCCGTCCTGCCGCTCTACCTGGTCGTCGGCCTCCAGCTCAGCCCCGCCGCGTACGGCGTGATCGACGGCGTCTACACCGGGGCGACCACGCTGCTGCGGCTGGTCGGCGGCTACCTGGCCGACCGCACGACCAAGCGCAAAGCGGTGGCGGGCCTGGGTTACGGGCTGTCCGCGGTCGCCAAGCTCGGCCTGCTGGCGGCCGGCACGTCCACCGCGCTGCTGGGCGCGGTGATCACCGCCGACCGGGCGGGCAAGGGGTTGCGCACCGCGCCCCGGGACGCGCTGATCACGCTGTCCACCCCGGCGGGCGACCTCGGGCGGGCGTTCGGGGTGCACCGGGCGATGGACGGGATCGGCGCGTTCATCGGGCCGCTGGTGGCGCTGGCCGTGCTCGCGGCGGCGGCCGAGTCGTTCGACGCCGTGTTCGTCACGAGCTTCTGCGTCGCCGCGCTGGGCGTGGTGATCCTGGTGATGTTCGTGCGCGACCACCGGTCGTCGGTGCCGAGCACGCCGATCCGGCCGGCGGCCGTCGCGGACCTGTTGCGGGACAAGGGCGTCCGGCGGCTGGTGCTGGCCGCGTCGGTGCTGGGCCTGGCCACCATCGGCGACGGGTTCGTCTACCTGCTGCTGCAGAAGCGGGAGGGGCTGGCGATCGGCTGGTTCCCGCTGCTGGCGGTCGGCACCAGCCTGGTCTACCTGCTGCTGGCCGCGCCGCTGGGCGCGCTGGCCGACCGGGTGGGCCGGCTGCCCGTGGTGCTCGGCGGCTACGGCGCGCTGATCGCGGTGTACCTGCTGATCTTCGGCCCGTTCGGCGGGTGGCCGCTGGTGGCCTCGGTGCTGCTGCTGTACGGCGTCTTCTACGCCGCGACGGACGGCGTGCTGATGGCCCTGGCCGGTCCGCTGCTGCCGGAGCGGTTGCGCACCACCGGGATCGCGCTGGTCCAGAGCGGGCAGGCGCTGGCGTACCTCGGGTCGTCGGTGCTGTTCGGCCTCGCCTGGCAGTTCTGGGGCCCCGAGACCGCCACCCGCCTGGCCGCCTTCGGGGTGGCCCTCGCCCTCGCCGCCACCGCCGCACTGTTGGGACGCCGCCCGTGACCACGTTGTCGACCCGTGCCCGAATCGCCGTGACCGCCGCCGCGGCCCTCCTGCTGGGCGGGGTCGCGGTCGGCTACACCGCGCTGTCCGCCGCGCCCGAACCCGACATCGAGTCCGGCACGGTGACCGGTCCGCGCGTGCAGGTGCTCAGCAACGGCCGGCTGTCGGCGGTGTCGCGCACCGACCCGTCCGGGCCGCGCGAGGTGACCGAGGAGCGGTGCGACCGCGCGTACACCGCCGGTGGCACGACCGCGTGCCTGCGGCCGGTGAGCGCGTTGAAGGCCGGCGAGCTGGCCGTGCTGGACGCGGCGCGACGGGAGCTGAAGACCGTGCCGCTGATCGGGTTCCCGAACCGGGCGCGGGTGTCGGCGAGCGGCCGGATGGTGGCGTGGACGCTGTTCGTGGACGGCCATTCCTACGCGGCCAACGGGTTCTCCACCAGCACCGGCATCCTGGACACGAAATCCGGCGCGCTGGTGACCTCGCTGGAGGAGTTCCAGTCCATTGTGGACGGCATCCCGGTGCGCGCGGCGGACCGCAACTACTGGGGCGTCACCTTCGCCGCCGACGACAACAGGTTCTACGCCACGATGTCGACCGGTGGACACCGGTACCTGATGGAGGGCGATTTCGCGGCCCGGACCGTGAAGGCGCTGGCGGAGAACGTCGAGTGCCCCTCGCTGTCGCCGGACGGCAAGCGGATCGCGTACAAGGCGGCGGTCAACGGCGACCCGCAGCAGGGGTGGCGGCTGTCGACCATGGACCTGGCGACGCTCGCGGTCACGCCGCTGGCCGAGACGCGGAGCGTGGACGACCAGCCGGCGTGGCTGGACGAGAACACCATCGCGTACGGGATGCAGCGCAGCGACGGCGTGAACGACGTCTGGACCGTGCCCGCCGACGCCACCGGCACGCCGGGCGTCCTGGTCCAGGAGGCCAACTCGCCCGCGCCGCTGTGAACCCGGAACCGCCGCGACCCGCGCCGTCAGGCGGAGAACCAGCGGGTGACGACGGTCCGGCCGTCGTCACCGGTCACCCGCAGCCGGACGGTCCGGTGCGGCAGGGGCGCGGACACCCAGCCGTCCGGCCCGATCGGCACGGTGACCCGGCCGTCCGGGCTCTCCACCACCAGGTCGCCGGACGCGCCGGTGACCAGCACCCGCAGGTCGGTGTCGACCTGCACGTCCAGCGCCACGTCACCGTGCTCGAAGGTGAGCACCCGGACGCCGTCGCCGGCGCGGACGAGTTCCGGCGCGTCGTGGGTGAGTTCGGCCAACTCCTCGTCCAGCCGCCGGGTGGCCAGCGCCGCCCGTGCGGCGAGCCGCACGTGCTCCGGCACGGGTTCGGCCAGCGCGCGCAGCCGCTCGACCAGCTCGTCGTCGTCCATCACAGCTCCCCGGTGAACGCGCGCAGTTGCTCCAGGCAGCGGCCCCGCGACGGGCCGATGCTGCCGATCGGCATGTCCAGCACGGCGGCCACCTCCAGGTAGGTCAACGGCGGCGTGACCATCAGCACCCGGAGCAGCTCCCGGCACTTGTCCGACAGCCGCTCCACCGCCTGCCGCAGCGCGTCGTCGCGTTCGGCGACCAGCAGGCCCTCGTCCACCGGCGGCGCGTCGTCGGGCACGTCCGGCGGCGGCTGGTCCACCAGCCTGCGCCGGTCGGCGCGGCGCAGCAACTGGAGGCACTCGCGCCGGACTGTGGTGCCCAGCCACCCCGCGAGCCGGTCCGGGTCGGCGACCCGGTCCAGGTTCTCGACCAGCTTGAGCCAGGTGTTCTGCACGACGTCCGCGCAGTCGGCCCCGCCGAGCCGGAAGCCCCGCGCGATCGACCACAGCAGCGCTTCGTAGCGCGTGACGAGTTCGTTCCACGCCGCCTGGTCGCCCCGCGCGGCCGCCGCGAGCAGCGACGCGTTGTCCTCGGTCACGGGCGTGGATTGTTCCGCACAAACACCCATGACAACCAGATGCGCCACCCGACCGTGGTGATGCGGTGACCTTCGGGCCGTTGCTAGACCGGCTTCATCCGGTAGTCGTAGCGCGCCGGCAGGGGTTCTCCCGGGCACGCCGCCCACCACAGCTCGTCCAGGCTGGCCTCGCCCTCGCGCAGGTCGGCGACCTCGATGCCGTCCCGGAGCAGCCGCGCGGCGCGGTCCCGGTCGCCGGCCGCGAGCGCCGCCCGCGCCTCGGCCAAGCGCACCCGGCCGCGTTCCCGCACGGCCAGCGGCAGCCCGTCGACCAGCTCCAGCGCCGCGGTCGGACGCTGCTTCAACGCCTCGACCGCCTCGACGGCCAGTTGCCACAGGTGCGGTGCCAGGCGGTGTGCCGCGACCAGCAGGTCGGGATCGTCGTCCAGCAGCCCCAACGCCCGCAGCGCCCACAGCGTCTCCCTGTGCTCCAACGATTCCCGGTAGCGTCGGCGCGCACCGGCCACGTCGCCCGCAGCGTGCGCCAGGACGCCGAGGTGGTACGCGGTCGCCCAGGAGGCGGGTGCGGACGCCAGCAGCGGGGCCCACTCGGCGGTCACGTACGACACCGGGTCCGTCTCGGGGAATCCGCCGGTCAGCAGCGCCTGCCAGGGTGCCTGTTCCGGGCCGAGACCGGTGAACTCCAGGGGCAGCGGGGGTTCGCCGGCCGACGCGCGGCGCAGGTTCTCCAGGGCGCCCCAGCCGCTGCCGACCGACACCACCTCGTCCACCGGGCCGTCCAGGCCCCGGTCGAACGCGGCCAACCGGTCGGCGAGGTCCGCCGCGCCGACCGGACCGTACGACTCGACCCACGTCCAGTCGCCGGGCGGCAGCGGCAGGTGCTCGTACTGCGTGGCCGCGAGGCCCGCCTGCACCTCGCAGTACCGGCCGCCGCCGAGCCAGTCCTGCCAGCGGTGCCCGCCCGCGCTCTCGCCCCAGCAGAACAGCTTGCGCCCGCGCAGCCGCCCGGTCGACCGCTGCACCAGGCCCGCCGAGATCCACGGCTCGGGCACGTCGTCCGGCACGTCGTAGAAGTAGTCCGCCGCCACCGCGCTGCTCCCGGGCACCAGGTCGACCGCCGGCACGCGCTCCAACCGCCCCGAGTAGGACGTGCGGAACGCCGAGGTCGCCGGCGCGCGCACGACCAGGCCGGGGGTCTGCGGCACGGCCGCGTTCGACCACCAGTACAGCGGCACGGGCGCGGTGCGCGGGTTGTGCACCCGGACCCCGACGTACAGCGCGCGCGAGCCCTCGGGGAGCCACGCGTCGACCTGGAAGACCAGCCCGCGCATCCGTTCGTACTCCCACATCCGCAGCACGCGCTCGCCGTCCGCCCTGGTGGCGAAGCCGGCGTGCAGCCGATCGCAGGTGAACGGGCAGTGGCCCCGGGTGCCGATGTTCCACTCGACGCCGCCGGCGAACCACGCGCCGCGCAGCCCGAGGTTCGCGGGCTGGAGCACCTCGGGCTGGAACAGCAGTTCGCGATCGTCCACCAGGTCCCGCAACGACCACAGCCGGCCGCCGAGTCCGGGCAGGAACGTGGCGCGCAGCAAGCCGTTGTCCAGCACGACGGTGTCCACAGTGGACTCTTCGGCGGCGCGGCCGTAGCCGTCCTGGACCAGGTACGGCAGCACGGTGGACACCCCGCCGTACGCCGCGCCCCCGGCGATCGACGGGGGCGCGGCGGACAGGTCGAGGTCGTACGGCGGGTCGAGCAGCCCGGCCAGCGGCGGGAGCGGGTTGACCGGGCCGATCGCGGCCATCCGCAGGCGCAGGGAGTCACGACGCGGCCCGTTCGACATGCGGCACTCCCTAGGGATGAGCAGTAATGTTCATACTGCGCACCCTGTGAGCACTAGTCAACATCAAACCTGAACGACCTCGACACCGCGCTCCCGGAACCGGCGGACGTCCTCCTCGCGCGCCTCGGTGTCGGTGACCAGCACGTGCACCTGGCTGATCGCGCAGATGGACGCGAACGCGCGGGCACCGATCTTCGAGGAGTCCGCCACCACGACCACCTTGCGCGCGCGCTCGGCGAGCATCCGGTTGATGTCGGCTTCCCCTTCGTGGTGGGCGGAAGCGCCCGCGTCGGGATCGATGGCGTCCACCCCGAGGAAGGTCACGTCGAGGCTGAGTCCACTCAGGATCCGACCCGCCAGCGGGCTCATCAGCTCGTAGGACTGCGGCCGCGCGACGCCTCCGGTCACCACCAGCTTCACCTGCGGGCGCACCGCGAGTTCGTTCGCGATGTTCAACGCGTTGGTGACCACGGTGATCACCCCGTCGCCCTCCGCGCCGCCGACGTCCGCGCTGGTCATCAACGCGCGGGCGACCTCGGTGGTGGTGGTGCCGCCGTTCATGCCGACCACCGCGCCGCGCGCCACCTGCTCGGCCGCCGCACGCCCGATGCGCTGCTTCTCCCCGGCCCGCCGCACCGTCTTGTACCGCAGCGGCAGGTCGTAGGCCACCGAGTGGGCCACGGCACCGCCCCTGGTCCTGGTGAGCAACTGCTGCTCGGCGAGGTGGTCGAGGTCGCGCCGGATGGTCGCCCCGGAGACGTCCAACTCCTCGGCGATGTCGTCAACCTCGATCTTGCCGCGCTCGGCCAAGAGTTCCAGCAGCGCGTTCAACCGCTCGTACCGATTCACCGGCTACCTCCTGCGTCCGAACAATAATGCACATTACAGATGCGCAGAAGTGTTCCGGACGCGCATGTCCTCAGAACGCCTCGACGGTCACGTCGTCGTACAACCGGCGCACCAGCGCGATGTCCACGCTGCCCGCGACCGGCGCGGCCACCGCCGCCGCCGACCAGGACACCGCCGCGCGCAACCGCATCGGCCACGACGACTGCTCCACCAGCCCGTTCGCCAGCGCCGCCACGGCCGCGTCGCCCGCGCCGGTCGGGTTCCCGCGCACCGGGAACGGCGGCCGGGCCCGCCACCGGCCCTCGCCGGTCACCGCGACCAGGCCGGCCGGTCCGAGCGACAGCACGACCGCGCCCGCCCCCTCCGCGCGCAGCGCCTCCGCGCCGGCCACCGGGTCGTCGCCCGGGAGCACCTCGCGCAGTTCGGCGGCGTTCGGCTTGAGCACGTCGGCCCCGGCCCGCGCGGCGGCCAGCAGCGCCGGGCCGCTGGTGTCCACGACGACCGGGACGCGCGCCTCGCGGGCGATCCCGACGACCCGCGCGCACGTGTCGCGCGGCGAGCCCTGCGGCAGGCTGCCCGAGCACACCACGGCGTCCGCGCCGGCCAGCCGGGACCGCACGAGGTCGAGCAGCCGGTCCCACTCGGTGTCCAGCAGCGCCGCGCCGGCCTCGGTGAACACCGTGGCGTCCGCGTCGTCCACGACGGCCACCGTCATCCGGGTCGGCGCGTCGACGCCGAGCAGGGCGTGCGGCAGCCCGGCGGCCAGCAGGTCGGTGCGGACCGATTCGCCGAGCACCCCGCCGACCGGGCCGATCGCGAGCGTCGGCACGCCGAGTTCGTGCAGCACGCGGCTGACGTTGAAACCCTTGCCACCGGCCCGTTCCCGGACCGAGCGGACCCGGTGCGTGGTGCCCGGTTCGAGCCTGCCGACCCGGTAGCTGACGTCCAGGGCCGGGTTGGGCGTGACGGTGACGATCACCGGACGGCCCCGGCCGGCACCGCGTCCAGCACGCCGAGCAGCCGGGCCACCTCGCCCGCCACCTTCTCCCGCGCCGGCCCGAGGTACTTGCGGGTGTCCACGAGCTTCGCGTCACCCAGCCGTTCCCGCACCTCGTCGGTGAACACCCTGTTGAGGTGGGTGGAGATGTTCACCTTGGTGATGCCCGAGCGGACCGCGCGCGACAGGTCGCCGTCGGACACCCCGGACGAGCCGTGCAGCACCAGGGGAATGTCTACAGTGGACTTGAGAGCGGCGATCAGCGCGAAGTCCAGCCGGGCGTCACGGGTGGTCATGGCGTGCGAACTGCCGACCGCGACGGCCAACGCGTCCACGCCCGTGGCCGTGACGAACTCCCTGGCCTCGAACGGATCCGTGCGCACGCCGGGCGCGTGCACGCCGTCCTTGCCGCCGACCTCGCCCAGCTCCGCCTCCACCCAGATCCCGCGCGCGTGGCAGAACTCGGCGATTTCCCTCGTGGTGGCCACGTTCTCCGCGTAGGGGGCGGTGGAGGCGTCGAACATCACCGAGCCGATCCGGTGCGCCGAGCCGCTGCGCACCAGCGAAACCGACTCGACGTGGTCCAGGTGGACGGCCACCGGCACGGCGGATTCGGCCGCCACGGCCAGCGTCGCCTCCAGCAGCGGGGCCAGGGAGCGGTGGTAGCGCACGCAGTTCTCACTGATCTGGAGCAGCACGGCGGTGCCCGCCCGTTCCGCGCCCGCGACGATCGCGGAGGCGTGTTCGAGCTGGACGACGTTGAACGCCCCGACCCCGTGCCCGCCGTCGACGGCGGCGGACACGATCGCGGCAGTGGGCCTCAGCACGGTGTACTCCTCGACGGTGTCCGGTCGGCCAGCAGCGCCGCGCCTCGGCACCCGGCGAGCCCGCCGAGTTCGGCGGCCACCAGGCGCGGGCGGCGGTGGAAGGTCAGGCGCTTCGCCAGGGCGTCGCCCAGCGGCCCGAGCAGCAGGTCCCCGGCAGCGGACAGCCCGCCGCCGACCACCACGACCTCCGGCGCGAGCACGCCCGCCACCCACGCCAGGGCGAAGGCGAGGGCGTCCACGGCGTCGCGCCACACCGCGCGGGCGTCCGGGTCGCCGGCCGCGACGAGCCGGGCCACGTCCACGGCGTCGGCCGGGCGGCCGGTGCGCGCGGTGAAGCGACGGGCGATCGCCGCGGCGGAGGCGATCGCTTCCAGGCAGCCGGCCGCCCCGCAGGCGCAGGGCTCGCCGTGGCCGACGTCGGTGTGCCCGATCTCGCCCGCGTACCCGCCGGCGTCGTACACGTGGCCACCGGTGACGAGAGCCGCCGCGACACCCGTGCCCAGCGGGAGGAACAGCACGTCACGCGCGCCCCGACCGCCGCCCAGGGCGGCCTCGGCGAGCCCGCCGGCGCGCACGTCGTGCCCGAAGGCGACGGCCCGGCCGAGCCGGTCGGCGAGCAGGTCGGCGTAGGGGACGTCCCGCCACCCCAGGTTCTCCGACCACACGGCCACACCGCGCGCCTCGTCCACGATGCCCGGCACGACCACGCCGACCGGCGGCCCGGCGTGGCCCGCCGAACTCCGGGCCGGATCCCCCGTCAACTCGCCGACCAGGTCGGCGACCACGGCCAAGACCCGCTCGACCACGTCCGGCCCGGGGCGCGGGGTGGGGCGGGCGGCGTGCGCGACGACGTGCCGGCCATCGGTGAGCACGGCTTTGGTGCCCGTACCCCCGACATCCACGCCCACCACGAGCCCCACGCGCACCACCTGTTCACGACTGCACCCAAGTTGACACAACTATGCACTTTTGGTCAAAGAGTGTGCAAGAGGTGCGCACAGCAAGCCGCGCCACACCCCGCGACCACGCCGACCCAGGTCCCGGCAAATGATCATCTTCAGGCGATCGGCAGCGCGGCGACGTCAGCGGACCAGATCCCCAGCGCGACGACGGGCACGAAGCCGGGCAGCATCCCGCGCCCGCCCGAACCCTTGGCAGGACGGCGTTCGGCCGGCCGGGCCGCCGCCTCCACCCGCCCGTCGGGGGTCAGCCGGTAAAAGCGACGGCGGGGGCCGTTTCCGTCAGCGGCCAGTTCTTGCCGCGGAGGTGAACCCTCAGAACAGGCCGCGCAGCATCAGGTTCCAGTACAGGAACGGCAGCACCCGTCGTTTGACCAGGTTGTGGTCCGTCCGCTCGCGCGAGGTGTCCACGAACGGCACGGTGGGGCGAGGCCGTCCGGTGTAGTCGAACTCGGCCAGCAGCAACGTCCGCCGCCCGGTCGTGATCGGGCACGACGCGTACCCGTCGTAGGACCCGGTCTGCTCCCGCCCGGCCAGCGCCGCCAGCAGGTTCGCCACCACGACCGGTGCCTGCTTGCGCACCGCCGCCCCCGTCTTGGAGTTCGGCGTCGACCCGCAGTCGCCCAACCCGTACACGTCCGGGAAGCGCACGTGCCGCAACGTGTGCGGATCGACGTCCAGGTACCCCGACGGCCCGGCCAACGGCGACGCCTTGACCCAGTCCGGCGCGCTCTGCGGCGGCACCAGGTGCGCCACGTCGTAGGGCAGCGGCCGTTCCCCGTCCGGCCCGCGCACCACCACTTCCCGCGCGGCAGGCCGCACCCGCACGACCTCGCTGCCCAGGTGCACGTGGATCCCGTACCGCCGCGCGACCGACTCCAGCACCGCCGCGTACTCCGGCACCGCGAACATCGTCGCGCCGGGCAGCACCAGGTGGACGTCGATCCGCCCGAGCACCCCGCGCTCCCGCCAGTGGTCCGCAGCCAGGTAGGCGATCTTCTGCGGCGCGCCGCCGCACTTGATCGGCCCGGACGGCATGGCGAACACCGCCGACCCCGACCGGGTCTCCCGGATGAACCGCCACATCTCGACGGCGTGCGCCCCGGTGTAGTTGCTGGACACCCCGTCGTGCCCGACCGCCGCCGGCAACCCGTCGAGCCGGTGCCAGTCCAACTGGAGGCCGGGGCAGACCACGAGCTTGCGGTAGCCGATCCCGCCGTCGCGCAGCAGCACCCGCCGGGCGAACGGGTCGACCCCGACCGCCGCCGAGCGCACCCACCGGACCCCGCGCGGCAGCACGGACCGCATCGGCCGCGCCGACGCGGCCACCGGGGCGCGACCGCCGCCGACCAACGTCCACAGCGGTTGGTAGTGGTGCACCTCCGACGGTTCCACCACGGTCACGTCCCGCCGCCCGGCGCGGCGTAATCGGGCGGCTACGGAGATGCCGGCCGCGCCGCCCCCGATGATCACGATGCCGTCCACCCATGACCTCCCGAAATGTCCGTACATCCACGCTAGCGCCGCGCCCGACACCGGACAAGGCAGTGCGAAACTGCCGGGGTGACACTGCGAGCACTGGACCGGTCCGGAGCGCTGCCGCTGTGGCGGCAACTCCAGGACGACCTCGTCGCACGGCTGCGCGCGGGCGAGTTCGACAGCGGCTTCCCCGGCGAACTGGCCCTGGTGGACGAGTACGGCGTCAGCCGCTACACCGTGCGCCAGGCCCTGCAACGGCTGCGCGCGGACGGCCTGGTGGTCGCCGAGCGCGGCCGGCAGCCCCGGGTCAGCCCGGCCGCCGACGTGGAGCAGCCGCTGGACACCCTCTACAGCCTGTTCGCCTCGGTCGAGGCGGCCGGGTTGGAGCAGCGCAGCGTGGTCCGGGCGCTCGACGTGCGGGCGGACGGGGTCGTCGCCGACCGCCTCGACCTCGAAGGATCCACCCCGCTGGTCTACCTGGAGCGGCTGCGGCTGGCGGACGGCGCGCCGTTCGCGATCGACCGGGTGTGGCTGCCCGCCGACCTGGCGCGGCCGATCCTGACCGCGGACTTCACCCACACCAGCCTCTACGCGGTGCTGACCGAGCGGACCGGGGTCCGGCTGGACACCAGCCACGAGGACATCCGGGCCGTGGTGCCGACCGCCGCCGAGCGGGCGCTGCTGCAGTGCGGGCCCGACGTCGCGTGCCTGTCGGTGCACCGGCAGGGCCGCGCGGGCGGCCGTCCGGTGGAGTGGCGGCACACGGTGGTGCGCGGCGACCGGTTCGCGGTGACCGCCGAGTTCACCGCGGGCGACCGCCGACCCACCCGCGCTGTGACGGCCCGCTGACACCGACACCTCTCGTCCGTCGTAATGTACGGACATATGGAGGTGCGGACATGAATGTCGAGACGATCGACACCGCCGCGCTCGGCGACCGGAGCTACCTGGTGCACGACGGCACGGCGGCGCTCGTGGTCGACCCGCAGCGCGACGTCGACCGGGTGGAGGTGGTGGCCGCCCGGCTGGGCGTGCGGATCACGCACGTCGCCGAGACCCACGTGCACAACGACTACCTGACCGGCGGCCTGGAGCTGGCCCGCCGGCACCACGCCGAGTACCTCGTCGCCGCCGCCGAAGACGTCTCCTACCAGCGCCGACCGGTGCGCCCCGGCGACACCCTGGCGGTCGGCGCGATGACCGTCACGGCGGTGGCCACGCCCGGCCACACCGAGCACCACCTGGCCTACGTGGTCACCCACGACGGCCGGCAGGCGGTGTTCTCCGGCGGCAGCCTGCTGTTCGGCTCGGTCGGCCGCACGGACCTGGTCGGGCCGGACCACACCGTGCCGCTCACCCGCGCCCAGTACCGCTCGGCCCGCGACCTGGCCGACCGGGTCGACCCCGCCGCGACCCTGCACCCGACGCACGGTTTCGGCAGCTTCTGCTCGTCCGGCCCGACGACCGGCGCGGGCTCGTCCACCGTCGGCGAGCAGCGCACCGCCAACCACGCGCTCACCGACCACGACGAACAGCACTTCGTGGACACCTTGATCGCGAACCTCACCGCCTACCCGTCGTACTACGCGCACATGGCCCCGCTGAACCGCGCCGGACCGGCCGCGCCGGACCTGACCGTGCCGGCACCCCTGCGCCCCGAGGCGGTGCAGGGCCTGCTCGACGCCGGCGGGTGGGTGGTCGACCTGCGCTCGCGGGTCGCGTTCGCCGCCGGGCACGTGCGGGGCACCGTCAGCATCGAGTACGGCGCGGGCTTCACCACCCACCTCGGCTGGACCTTGCCGTGGGGCGAGCCGATCACCCTGGTCGGCGCGGCGGACGAGGTGCGCGCGGCGATCCGCGACCTGTCCCGGATCGGCGTCGACCGGCCCGGCGTCGGCCGCACCGACGGCCTGCCCACCACCTCCTACCGCCGGGCGGGCTGGGCGGACCTGGCCCGCGCCGGGCGACCGGTCGTGCTGGACGTGCGGCGGGCCGACGAGCACCGCGCCGGGCACCTCGCGGGCGCGGTGCACGTCCCGCTGCACGACCTGGTGCGCCGGATCGACGAGGTGCCGCCGGGCGAGGTGTGGGTGCACTGCGCGTCCGGCTACCGGGCGGGCATCGCGGCGAGCCTGCTGCACCGCGCCGGCCGCGACGTCGTGCACCTGGACGACGAGTGGGCCCGCGCGGCGGACCACGGCCTGTCGTGACACCGGTCGTGCTCGCGCTCGCGGCCGGGGCCGTGGTCGGGCTGGCGCTGGGCGCGCTGGGCGGCGGCGGCAGCGTGCTGACCGTGCCCGCGCTGATCTACCTGCTGGGGTTCAGCCCCGCGCAGGCCACCACGGCGAGCCTGGTGGTCGTCACCGCCACGTCGGCCACCGCGTTGTTCGCGCACGCGCGGGCGGGCGCGGTGCGGTGGCGGCTGGGCGCGGTGTTCGCGGCGGCCGGCGTGGTGCCGGCGGCGGTCGCGGGGCTGCTCACCCGCCGCGTGCCCGACGCCGTGCTGACCGGGGCGTTCGCCGCGGTGGCGGTGGTCGCGGCGGTGGTGATGCTGCGCCGCCGACCGCCGGGGGGCGGTTCGACCCGGCCGGCGCGCGCGGCCGGCGTGGGTGCCGGGTTGGGTGCGCTGACCGGGTTCCTGGGCGTGGGCGGCGGTTTCCTCACCGTGCCCGCGCTGGTCGGGGTGCTGGCGGTGCCGATGTCGGCGGCGGTGGGCACCAGCCTGCTGGTGATCACGGTCAACGCGGCGGCGGCGTTCGCGGGCCGGTTCGGCGCGGTCGGGGCGGTGGACTGGGCGCTGGTCGGGCCGTTCGCGGCGACCGCGCTGCTGGGCGCGTGGGACGGCCGCCGGCTGGCCGCCAAGGTGGGCACGACGGCGTTGCGCCGGGTGTTCGCCGCCGGTCTGATCGCCGTCGCCGGGGTGATGGCGGTCGACGCGTTGATCGTCCACAGTGGATAGTGCGTCAGAGGTTCGGGGTGAACGCGGCGACCCGGGCCGCCAGGTGCCGGGCGTGCGGGTCGCCCCGGTAGCGGTCGGCCAGGTGGCGCAACGGCTGGAGCCGGTCGGCCACCCGGATCGAGCCGACCCCGGCGGCCATCGCCAGGGCCCGCTGCCCGACCAGGTCGGCGTGGTCGAAGTCGTTGTCCAGCAGGTGGTTCGTGGTCAGCGCGATCAGGCTCAGCGCGCGGCTGCGGGCCATCGCGTCCGGGTAGCCCAGGACGGCCGCGGTCAACGCCGGGATCGCGGTGGCGGTGTGGCCCGGGTCCACGGTGCGGGCCAGCTCGGTGTGCACCAGGCCGGTGAGCGCGGACAGGTCCGTCTCGTCGAAGAACCGCGCCCAGCCGGGGACCGCCCCGCCCCGGGACCGGGCGAACTCCTCGTACGCCTGCCCCAGCCGGATCCCGGCCATGCCCCGGTCGCCCAGCCCGGCGTGCGCCCACGCCTCGTTCGCGCGCAGCAGCGCGGTGGCGTGGTGCGAGCCGGCCCGGGTCGCCGCGAGCACGCCCAGTTCGAAGATCTCCAACGCCTCCCGCCGCCGGCCGTGGTGCAGCCGCAGCCGGCCCGACCGGTAGCGCACGTTGGCGATCAGGTCCAGGTCGCCCGCCTCGGTGGCCAGGCCCAGCGCGCGTTCCCAGTGCACCTGCGCGGCCCGCTCCAGCCCGGTGTCGAAGCACGTCCAGCCGGCCAGGTTGTGCATGTCCGCCAAGGCCACCTGCAGGCGCGCCCGGATGGAGGCGGTCGAGCTGGACCGCAGGAGCTGGTCGCTCCACGCGGCGCTCACGATCACCGAGTCCCGGCAGGCTCCCCCGCCGAGGAGGTAATCCACCCCGCGTAGACGCCCGGTCTCGGTTTCCACCTGGTTCACGTCGTCCGCGCCGATGCGCGCCGGCACCCGTCTCCGCTCCGCCATCGCCGCACCTCACCATGGGAATCGAAGGTCTCGGACCCGATCGAACCGCGCTGTGGGACGGGGTTACCCGGGCACCACCGGTACCACTCCCCCGGACTCCGCCGTTGGGGAACGACATTGGCCCCTGTGTCCGGGCCAGTGGTCCGTACCAGGGTTGAGGAGTGATCACTTGCGGGCCGCTGCGGCGTGGCTGCGCACGGCCGGCGCGCGGAGGAGTACCCATGTACCGACAGGCGTTCGCCACCGCGACACGGCCGGGAGGTGCCTCTGGTGCCGCGAAGATCCGATCGCTGCGCCCGCCGACCGGACCACCCGGGCGGGAGCCGGCGTCCGGTCGTGACGTGGACGGCGAATGACGCGCAACCGCGCTGACGTCACGATGGTGGTGGAGAAGCTGATCGCCCGCTGGGCCGCGAAGGACACCGCCGGGTTGAGCAGGCTGTTCGCCGACGGGGTGCGCTGGTGGACCGCGCCGGTGCCGGGCGCGCCGTGGCCGGTGGAGGCCCGCAACCCGCGCGAGGTCGAGTCGTTCTTCCTGGCGTTCCGGGCGGTCCTGGAACTGACCGGCATCACCACGCGGGGCCTGGCGGTGGACGGACCGGACGCCGTGCTGACCGGCCGGCTGCACGCGCGGGTCCAGACCACCGGGGCGGCGCTGTCCTACGATTTCGCCATGGCCGTGAGCGTGCACGGCGGACTTGTCACCGAGTTCCGCATGTATGCGGACACGCTGGCAATTGCACGTGCACTCGCACAGGATGTTCCACCGGTATCACCGTGATGCTTTGCCGTTCCCCTCCCCCGCGCTGGAAGAATGGCCGGCGAACCGCCGGAGAGAACAGGAAGGGCACCGCCGTGCGACTGTCTGGACCGATCAGCGAAATCCTCGCCGAGCTGAGACGCGGACGGGGGCTGACGCAGGACGACTTGGCCGAGCGGCTGCACGCCGCCTCCGGGAACACCAGCGTCACCAGGGAAGAGGTGTCCCGCTGGGAACGCGGCAAACGGATCCCCGGACCGTACTGGCGGAGTTGGCTGGGCCAAGTGCTGGAGACCCCGCAGCACGAATTGGAACGCGCCGCGGCAATCGAACGGGCGGCCCGCCGCCGGCATTGACCCCGGCACAATCGGCGCATTCTGCCCACCCCGGCCATTACCGGTCGCCGGTCCGACCATCGCATTAGCCGATCAATGGGTGCATATCACCCCTCGACGGGGAGTCGACCGACCACCTCGCGATCACCATCGACTCCCCGCGCCACATCTGCCACCGGGCGGTGCTCCGCCCACGCCCGCAGCGCCGTGCACGCCTCGGCGACCGTCGCCTGCCGCCGTTGCGCGAGCACGCCCTCGGCCTGCTCCACCGTGCTCCGGTCGTGCGGGGCGCTGCGCCCCTGCTCGGCGGGCAGTTCGTCGTAGGAGCGCGACCGGCAGCGTTGCGGTGGGGTGGGTCGGCGAGCGGCACGGCGGCCCCGCCGCCGGTTCGCCCGACACGTGGTTCACCCCGGTTCCGCTTCGGGTTTCGTGTCGGGCTCGACGTCGGGATCGACGTGGAAGCGCAGGTTCCGCGCCAGCACGTCGGCCGCCACGTCGGCCAACCGCCGCCCGGTGCGGTAGGCGTGCGCCCGTAACCGGACGAACGCCGTCGTCAGGTCGCTGTTCATCTGCACGGCCACCACGCCGGTCGCCTGGTGCACGGTGGCCCAGCGCGCCTCCACGGCGTCCGCGAACGGGTCGCTGCCCATCGGCGGCGGTTCGGCCCGCAGCAGCAGGAGCATCGCCGCGTCGGCCAGCAGCAGGCCGTCCACCATCTCGTCGTCGGTGCACGGCGCGACCACCGGCCGCAGCGCCTCCAGGCAGCCCACCACGATCGCGCCCATCATGAGCGGGAACGCGAAAATCCCGACCACGCCCTCGGATCGGGCGAACGGCGCGAACACCGGCCACCGCGCCGCGCTGCCGGGCCCGGCGAGGTCGGTCGCCACCACCGGGTACTCCTCGCGCAGGCAGTCGACGGCGGGCCCCTCCCCGAACGTGATCTCCGCTTCGCTCAGCCGGTCGCCGAGCGGGCCGGTGACGCACGCGGGTTCGCTCTGGCCGGCTCCGACTGACTGGTAGAGCACGACATCCGTGGCGCCGAGCACCTCGGCGGCGGCCAGGCAGACGTGCCGGACCCCGGTCGCCAGGCCCTCCTCCGCCGCGAGTCCGCGCACCCTGCTCCACAGCCAAGCGCGCCGTTCGTCGTCGGGCCGTCGGCGATCCACCCCGCCCATGCTCGCAGACAGCGGTTGTGGCAGGCGGGACGAGACGCGAAAATCGGCCGGGTGTCCACCACCAGGGACGGTCTGCTCAGCGCGGCCGCGGCCGCGTTCGACCGCGACGGCTACGTCCGCGCGACCATCGACGACGTGTGCGACCTGGCGGGCGTCACCAAAGGCGCGCTGTACGGGCACTTCAGCTCCAAGAAGGCGCTCGCCGTGGCGGTGCTGGACCGGCAGGCGGTGGAGTGGACCCGGACCCGGGAACGCCTCCAGCGCGCGCACCGCAGCCCGTTGCAGGTGCTGGTGGACCTCGGCTACGCGGTCAACCAGGACCGCGCGGTGGCGCAGCGGTTGCTGTTCCAGGCCCCGATCTGCGACGACGTGGCGGACCGCCAGATCGCGCAGTGGACGGCGACCGTGCGGGACCTGTTGCGCACCGCCGGGTTCCGCGGCGAGCTGCGCGACGGCGTGGACGTGGAGGCGTGCGCGGACGCCGTGGTCTCGGCGCTGGTCGGCGTGCACCTGATGTCGATGGCCGTGGACGACCCGGACGGCGTGGCGCGCCAGGTCGCGCGGCTGTGGCGGACGTGGCTGCCCACCCTGGCCCGGCCCGAGGTGTGCGCGACGCTGCGGGTCGAGCCGCCGCGCCGGCGCTCCTGAGGGCGCTCAGACGTCCAGGACGGCCCACACCAGCGTGCCGTCGGACCAGGTGGTGGACCAGCCGCACCGGCTCGCGCCGATCGCCGCGTACCGCAGGGCTCGCGGGTCGCACGGCACCACGACGTCCTCGCCCGCCCCGACCACGAACCTCCCGTGCCACCACTCGAAGACCACGGTCGGCCGCACGCCCCGCGCGGCCAGGGCGACCAAGGCGTCCGCCACGTCCGCAGCGTCCTCGGCCAGCTCGCCCAGCCCCCACATCCGGCAGGTCTCCTCGGCCGCCAGCCGCGCGAACCCGGCGCTGCCGCGCAGCGGCAACGGCATCCGGACCACCCAGCGCCGGGGCGGCTCGCCGACCGCGGCCAGCGCCTCGCCGACCGACGGGAAGCCGGGCAGCGGCCAGTCGACCCGGTCGGTCGCGGCCAGCAGGATCGGCACGCCCGGCCAGTCGGCCACCTGGTTCCACACCGCGCGGAACACCGCCACGGCGGTCTGCCGGTCGAACGCCAGTCGGCCGAGGTCCACCACCACCGCCGTCGGCTGGGCGAGCACGGTCTTCAACAGCAGGTCGCGCATCCGGGTGTAGGTGGCCTGGCTCAGGTACCCGAACAGGGACAGGACCGCCACTCCGTCCGACCCGGAAAGCTCTACGTCCAGTGTTTCTTCGCGCACCACGCGCCTCAGCTACCCCCGGAGGTGTTAACCTGATAGTGCACGGACAAGTACCCTATGTGACATAGAGGCTCGGTCCGTCGAGATGAGGACTCCTTGAACGACCTGGCGCAGGGTGCCCGCACCAGAGCCGGACTGGTCGCCGCGAGCATCGAGCTGTTCGACCGCGACGGGTACGAGGGCACCTCCCTGGACTCCGTCTGCCGGGCCATCTCGGTCACGAAAGGCGCGCTGTACCGGCACTTCCCGTCCAAACAGGCCCTCGCGGTCGCCGTCGTGGAGGAGCACTTCAAGCTCTGGCACGAGGTTCGCGCCGAGGTCGAGGACTCCGGCGCGGGACCGCTGCAGACGTTGATCGACCTGACCCACCGGATGGGCGCGCTGACCTTGACCGACCGGACCGCCCGGGTCGGCGTGCGGCTGCTGTTCACCAGCGAGCTGTTCGAACTGCTCGCCGGCGTGCACTTCGTCAGCCTGGTGGTGATGGTGCGAGACCTGCTCGGGCACGCCGTGGCGACCGGTGAGGTGCGGCCCGGCCTGGACACCCGCGAGGAGGCCGACGGCATCGCCGCCGCCGTCATCGGGTCGCAGGCGCTGACCGTGATCACGAGCCGGGGCGACCCGGCGGACCGGCTGGCCACCATGTGGCGGCACCGCCTGGAACACCTGGTCGCCCCGGGCCACGAGGTCCGCGTCCGGGCGACCGCCCCGGTCAGCCGACCGGAGCCGCCGCCCGTGCCGCCGACCGCCGGTCGAGCCACCCGAGCCACGGCGCGGTCATCACCGTCGTGACGACGGCGACCAGCACCAGGACGCTGAACAGCTCCTCGGTCACGATCCCGGCGGACAGCCCCACGTTGAGCGCGATCAACTGCATGAGGCCGCGCGCGTTCATCAGCACCCCGACCCGCAACGCGTCGGCACCGCTTTCGCCCGCCAACCGTCCCGCAAGCCAACACGCACCGAACTTGCCCGCGACGGCCACCGCGGCGCAAGCCCCCGCGAGGGCGAGCAGCGACGGCGTGAACAGCAGGCCGAACCGCGTGTTGAGGCCCGAGTAGGCGAAGAACAGCGGTAAGAACACCACCCGCGTCACCGGCGTGATCGCCGCGATCACCCGATCGGACGGCTCTCCCCGGGGGAACACGAATCCCACGCAGAACCCGCCGAACACCGAGTAGAGCCCGATCGAGTCGGTGAACCACGCGGCGGCGAACAGCACCACCGCCGTCACCGCCACCAGCTGCTCGGTCGACGCGCCCGGCCGGCGCAGCGCGAAGTCCAAGCCGCGCCGCCCGACCGTGCCGAGCACGAGCAGGAACACCACCGCGCCGCCGGCGGTCACCAGCACACCGCCGGGCTCGCCGGTGGCCAGTCCGAGCACCAGTGCCAGCAGGATCCACGCCACCCCGTCGTCCAGCGCACCGCCGGCCAGCGCCAGCGAACCGAGCCGGGTGTCCGTCAGCCCGCGCTCGGTGATGATCCGGGCGAGCATCGGGAACGCTGTGATGGCCAGCGTAACGCCGACGAACAGGGCCGAAACGGACACCGGCACGTCCGGCACGAGCACGTCGACCTGGCCGTGCACCAACAGGATCAACCCCGCGCCGCCGAGCAGCGGCGCGGTCACCCCGGCCGCCGAGATGGCCACCGCCGACCGGCCCAGCCCGCCCGCGCGGCGCGCCGCGAACTCGTGGCCCACCTCGAACATGAAGGCCACCAGCCCGATGTGGCTGACCACGTACAGCATCGGCCGCACGCTCGGCGGGAACAGCGCCTCCTGCACGCCGGGCAGCGCGAACCCCAGCGCGGACGGTCCCAGGAGGACACCGGCGATCATCTCGCCGACCACCGGCGGCTGCCCGATCCGCCCCACCGCCGAGCCGACCACCCGGCACACCACCAGCACGACCGCCGCGGCCAGGAAGAACCTCGCCGCGGTGCCCGCTACGTCCACGGCCGTCCCTCCTCCCGCTCCGCGAAGTACCTCTGGCACAGCCGTTGGCGCCGCGCGTCCCACACCATGTAGGTGCCCAGCACCAGCTGCACGACCCCGCGCCAGACGTCCTCCCAGCGGTCCCTGACCCGCACGAGAGCCAGCAGCGCCACCGGTCTGCGGGCGTCCGGCGCGGTCAGCACGCACGGCCCCCGACTCGGCAGGGACCGGGTGTGCGCGCACGACGACCACACCGCGTGCCGGGTGAGCACCGCCCGCGCCACGGCCCGCATGGTGATCGGCGCGACGACCCGCGCCGGGCACGGCCGGTTGCCCGGCACGCCGAACGGGATGAACCCGCCCGACTCGTGGAACGCCGGGTAGTTGAAGCACAGCACCGAGTCCTTCGGGATCGTGCGCCCGCCGACCTCGATGTCCGCCGAGGTGATCCGGTGCGCGATGCCGAACAGCGGGTAGCGCCGCAGCGCCTCGTCCATCACCTCGCCCAGCAGCGCGTCGTCACCGGCCGCGATCCGCTGCCGCGCGGCGGGCTGCTCGGCCAGCACCAGGACCAGGTGCGACATCGCTTCGGCCGACTGGACCACGGCGGTGTTGAAGAACGTGCCCTGGAGGTACCAGGCCCGCTCCTCGTCGGTGAGCAGCTCGGGCAGCGGGTGCACCACCCGGTGCAGGTTCTCCCGCAGGTACGCGGTCAGCCGCTCCCGCCGGTCCATGTGCCGCAGGCCGGTGCACTTGATGGAGGACACGACGTCGTTCGCGTTGCCCACGATCAGGTCCCGCGCGTGCCTCGGGCACCGCTCGCCGAACACCAGCTCGTAGTTGAACTCCGCCCAGATCGGCATCATCAGGTCGCGCAGCCGGACCAGCCCGCCGGACCGCTCGGCCAGCACCCGGTTCGCGCACTCCGCCGCCAGCCGCTCGGCGTCGGCCGTGGTCGAGGCCAGCACGCGCCGGGTGGCGCGGGCGACGTCCTGGTAGCGCGGCCCCGGTTCGAGGTGTTCCTGGTGCACCTGGGGCCCCGGCGCGAGCCAGTACCAGAACAGGTCCGACAGCACCGCGCCGCGACTGCGGCCGTCCGCCGCCGGATCCTCGTAGACGCGCCGGAAATCGGCCACGCCGACCAGCTCGCCGGGCACCGCGATGCCCTCGTCCCCGTTGATCCGGGCGAAGATCCGGGTCCGCGCGGCGACCACGGTCCGGGGCAGCCAGTAGGGGAGACTGCCCAGCACCACGAGCACCGCGAGGATCACCACCGGACCACGTCCCCGGTCGCCTCGCGCGGGCCGGCCAGCCCGCACAGCGCCAGCGCCCGGTCCAGCTCCTCGCGCAACCGGTCCAGCACCAGCTCCACCCCGGCCTGCCCGCCGGCCGCCAGACCCCACAGGACGGGTCTGCCGATGCCGACCGCCGTCGCGCCCAGCGCGCACGCCTTGAGGATGTCGGTGCCCCGCCGGACACCGCCGTCCACCAGCACCGGGACCCGGCCGCCGACCGCCCGCGCCACCGCCGGGAGCAGGTCGGCGGTGGCCGGCACGGTGTCCAGCTGCCGGCCGCCGTGGTTGGACACCACCACGGCGGACGCGCCGTGGTCGACCGCCAGCCGGGCGTCGTCCGGGTGCACGATCCCCTTGAGCAGCAACGGCAACCGCGTGCGTTCGCGCAACCAGTCGATGTCCGACCAGTCCAGCCCGGCACCGAACTCGACCCGCCGCGGCACGCCGTCCGCGTCGACCATGTTCTCGCAGCGCAAGCCCTCCGGCAGGTCGGTGAACCCGTTGCGCCGGTCGCGTTCCCGGTTGCCGAACACCGCCGTGTCCACGGTGACGACGAACGCCCGGCAGCCCGCCTTCTCCGCACGTGCCACCTGGAACTCGGTGAACGCCCGGTCCGGTTGGATGTCGAGCTGGAACCACACCTGCGCGCCGGTCGCCGTGATGTCCTCGATCGGCGTGGTCGCGACGATGCTGCACATCATCACGGTCCCCGCCGTCACCGCCGCCCGAGCCGTCGCCACCTCGCCGTCGGGGTGGGCCAGCCGGTGGAACGCGGTGGGCGAGAGCACCAGCGGGAACGCCAGGTCCGCGTCCAGCAGCCGGGTGGCCAGGCTCCGGGTGCCGCCGCCGCGCAGCACCCGGGGCACCAGACCGATCCTGGCGTAGGCGGACTCGTTGGCCCGCACGGTGTGCTCGTCGTCCGCCCCGCCGTCGAAGAAGTCGAAGACCTCGCGCGGCAGCCGCCGGCGAGCCTCCTCGCGCAGCTCCGCGATGCTCATCGAACCGGTTGCGCGGCCAGGAACGCGCGCAGCGGCGCGCGGTGCGTCCGCTCGCCGGTCCACTCGTTCTCCAGGTTCTCGGCCAGGTGGTGCTCGGCGAGGACCTCGCCGCCCCGCACGTGCCGGACGACGGGGTGCAGGTAGGCCGCGTCCAACGCCTGCTCGGGCGCGTTCTGCGCGACCCGGCGCACGGAGATGTCGAACGGGTCGACCTTGTCGTGGTCCGGCCCGTACTCCAGGGTGATCACGTAGCACTCGTCGGCGAACTCCGGCACGTAGGCCACCGGCAGCTCCTCGTGGTACCGGACCCGGTCGCCGTCGACCACCGCGACGTCGCCGAGGTGCCCGAACTGCTGCCACAGCGCGGAAGTCCGGTTCACCCGGGCCACGATCGCGTCCGCCAGGCCGTCGAGCGCGACCTCGGTGTGCGGCCACTCGACGCCGTGGTACTTGCGTTCGAGGACGTGGTGCAGGGCCCGGACGCTGTACCGGAACCCGTGGATGAAACCGCTGGTGGACTTCTTGAAATCGCGGACCTGCATGAGCGTGCCCGCGACGTACAGGTCCGGCACGTTCACCGACTCCCACTGCGGGGTCAGCGCGGCGAACCGGTCGTCGATCACCAGCTCCGGCGAGCACTCCGGCCCGAAGTACGACGGGTCGAAGCGGAACCCGGTCGCCACGATCACCCGGTCGTAGCGGATGTCCTTGGTGACCTCGTCGGCCCGCGCGAAGCCGACCGTGACCAGGTAGCCCTCGCCGTCGCGGCGGATGTCCAGGACGTTGCCGTCCAGCACCGCGTTCTGCGACTTGAGCTGGTAGGTGTCGAGGAAGTTGTTGTTCACCGCGCGCAGGTGGCCGACGAAGTGCGTCTGCCAGGACATCCGGACCGAGCGCGGCCCGGCCACGTGGATCACCGCCGCGGTCTCGACCAGGTTGTCCGCGGTCTCGAACGCCGAGTTGCCCTTGCCGATGATCAGCACCCGCTGGTCGGTGAAGTCCGCCGGGTCGGTGCTGACCGTGCCGTAGTGCTCGGCGGTCTCGATGCCGGGGATCGGCGGCAGGTGGGGCTTGGACGGTCCGGTGGCGACGACGAGCCGGTGCGCCGTGTGCACCCGGCCCTGCTCGTCGCGCACCTCGAAGTGCCCGTTGCGGCGCACCTCGACCACGCGCGAGTCGTAGTGGACCTCCAGGCCGGTCTTCTCCGCGAAGTCCGCCAGGTAGCGCACCAGGTCGTCGGCGGCCGGGAAGTACCGGGCGCTGTACTTGGTGAACAGCAGGTCGGGGTCGTCGGAGAGCAGGGAGTTCCAGTCCATCCGCAGGTTCAGCTCCGGGTCGGTGGAGCCGGTGTGCGGCTTGTTGATCGAGATGAGCTTGCGGTGCCGGGGAAAGGTCCGGAAGAACGTGCCGGGTTCGGACCCGGCCTCCAGGATCCGGTGGCTCCGCCCGGCCCGCCGCAGGAAGTAGCCGAGTTGCAGACCGGCCGGTCCCGCACCGATCACCAGGTAGTCGACGTCGGTCAACGCGCACCTCCGAGGGGTGACTGCACAGCGAGCATTACGCCCTCGTTCACAGTTCCGGTTCAGGGGCTCCTGGCATAGTGCGCCAATGGACGTACGACCGGTTCGGAAAGGCGAAGCGGACCGCCTGCGCGCGCTGCGCCTGCAAGCCCTGGACGACGCGCCGCACGCCTACTTCTGGCCCAGGGAGGTGGAACAGGCGCAGGACTGGACGCCGTGGACGGTGTCCGACGACCGGGTGATGTTCGTGGTCGAACAGGACGACGCGTGGCTCGGCATGGCGGGCTGCTCGCTGCGCGGCGACGGAGTGCTGGACGCCACCGGCATGTGGGTCGCGCCGGCCGTGCGCGGCAGGGCGTTGGGCGAGCGCCTGGTCGACGCGATCGTCGAGTGGGGCCGGGCGCGCGGGGCGACGGTGATGGAGTTCGCGGTGACCGAGACGAACGCCGCCGCCATCGCCCTCTACACACGGCTCGGGTTCACCCCCACCGGCCGTCGCCGCGCCCTCGCCTCGGACCCGACTTCGACCGGGATGTTCATGGCCAAGCAGATCTGACCCCCGAACGGCCCACCGCCACCCCACCGGTCAGGTCAGCCGCCGGTAGTCGGCGCGCACGATCGCCAGCACGCGGCGGAACGCGTCACCGAAGACCGCCGCGTCGTGCAGCCGCCGGAAGGTCTTGAGGTGGCCGCGCACGTCGTCCTGGTCGGTGATGACCACGTTGCCGGACAGCAGGTCGAACACCACCATGGTCTCGTCCAGCACGACGAAACCCGCGTCCGGCAAGGTGATCGGGGTGTACCAGGGGATCACGCCGATCTCCACGTCGGGCCGCAGGCTCAACGCCCCCAGGTGCTCCCAGTGGTCCGGCGCGGCCCGCAGCGCGCCCTCGGACAGCACCGCGACCACCCGGCGGCCGGGCGTCGGCTCGCCCAGCAGCCGGCGCGGCACGGCGCTGGTCGCGTACGCCCGCACGGTCGACGCCCCGGCCTCCGTGCGGGCGATCACGACCTGGCGGCGCGCGACGCCCCGGTGCAGCACCGCCCGGCGGTGCTCGGCGTCGCGCGACACCTTGTCCGCCAACGAGAGCAGCCTGCGCCGCACCTCGGGCGACGCGCCGTAGACGTCGGCCAGCCGCTGGACGTCCACGACCTTGGGCAGCAGTCGACCGGTCTCCACCTTGGACACCTTGGACTGGCTGATGCCCGCCCGCCGCCCCGCCGCCGCGCCCGTCAGCCCCGAAGCCAGTCGGGCGCGCAGCAGTTCGGCGGACAGCTCTTCGCGCCGGGCCCGCGCGTCCGCCACCGCCATCATCGTGGTGGCCGGGCGGTGGCCGCGCTTGCGCAGCCGGACGCCGCCGGCGACCAGCGCGCTGCGGACCGTGCCGTAGGACCGGCCGGAGGCGTCGGCCAGCGCGCGGATCGTCGCGCCGTCGGTGTAGGCCCGGACGACGAACTCGGCGAAGGTCGGCGGGCCGTGCTCCGCGCTCATGGCGCGAACACCGGGGCGTGCGCCGGACGCTGCCGGGGAAAGGCCGATATGCCCTCGTGCGCCCGCCACGCCGCGTCGCAGTCCGGGCAGGTCGGCCAGCACCAGTGCACGTAGGGCTGGGCGGGCGGGACGGTCAGCGGCAGGCCGCACAGGGTCGCGGCGGACTCGCCGGTCGCGAGTTCGCGGCGGACGGCGTGGCGGCGGCCGGCGTGCGGCATCCAGCGGAAAGCGCGGGTCATCTCGGTTCCTCCCCTGGCCTGAACGGGCAGGGAAAAACTAAAGCCTGCAAGTGCAGGTTGGGCAGTACACCATCGTGTGAACCCCGATTCCGGGCATCTGCGGCAGACTGATCAGCACCGCGGAAGACGAGGAAAGCTGAGGTGGTCATGGCCGGCAGCGGCGCGAGCCCGACGGTCTACAAGCGACAGTTGGGTATGGCGCTCACGTCCCTGCGCGAGAGCGTGGGCAGGACGCAGGACAACGCGGCCGAGGTGCTGGAGTGCTCGCCCGCCAAGATCCGCCGGATCGAGGTCGGCGACGTGGCGATCCGCAGCGCGGAGTTGAAGGTGCTGCTGGACTTCTACGGCGCGACCAGGCAGGCCCGCAAGCCGATCGAGGAGCTGGCGCGGGAAGCGCGCAAGCGCCGCCCGCGCACCCCGTACGGCACGGCACTGCCCGATTTCTTCCGGAGGTTCTTCAACCTGGAGCAGATCGCCACGGAGGTCCTCCGCTACCACGCCGAACTGGTCCCGGGGCAACTCCAGACTTCCGACTACACCCGGGCGCTGATCGACGCGAACCCGGCCCACCACCAAGAGGACGAGGTCGATCGGCTGGTGGAGGCGCGGCAGGCCAGGCAGGCGCTCTTGGTGCGGGGTGGGCAACGGCTGCACCTCGTGCTGCACGAAGCCGCGATCCGCACGGTGGTCGGCGGGCCCGACGTGATGAAGGCCCAACTGCAACACCTGCGCAAGCTCGCGGGCCTCGGGAACGTCACGCTCCAGGTGGTCCCGTTCGGCGCCGGAGCGCACGCCGCGACCAACTACCCGTTCGCCATGCTGCGGTTCGCCGACAACCAACGGCCGATCGTCTACCTGGAGAACCTGACGACCGCGAGTTCCGTCGAAGACCCGTCCCACGTCGCCCAGTACGACCTGGTCTTCCGCCACCTGGCCGCGGCGGCGCTGTCACCCGCCAAGAGTTCCGCCCTGCTGGCTACAGTGGCGGGCGAACTGTAACCCCCGGCAAGGAGGCACAGGCTCATGCCCCAGGTCCCCATCGAGTGGCGCAAGTCGAGCCACAGCGGCGGAAACGGCGGCGACTGCGTGGAACTCGCGCACTCCCCCGCCACCCTGCTCGTCCGTGATTCGAAGAACCCAGACGGTCCGGTGCTCGCCTTCACCGCCACGGGCTTCACCGGCTTCCTCCGCACCCTCAAGGAGAACTCGGCCGCGCAACACGGCTGAGGTGCACGCTGACGTGTCGCTGCGGAGGATGAGAAGCGGTCTCCGGCCGATGGATTGACGGCCGGGCTCGTCGCCGTCGTCGGGTGGATTCGTGCGTCCCTCCCGGCGACGGCCGGCCGAGCCCGGCGGCAGTCGGCCGGAGGCTCACCCGGCAGTGCGCCCGTCCGCTTGCCGCTGGGCTCGCCACTGCGCGACCACGTGCTCCACGTCGAACGGCATCAGGTTCAACGGTGGCCCGGACATCGGCTTGCGGATGGCGTCGGAGATGCGTGCGTTGATCTCGCCGAGGATCCGCCGCACCTCCGCCTCCGAGGACGCCCGGCCGGCCGCCTCCCGCGCCGTCGCCGCGTCCTTGCGGAGCTGGAGGGTGGGCGGCAGGGCGGTCCCCTCCTCGCGCCGGATCTTCTCCTTGACCCACCACAGTTCGTCGTGCGCCCCGGACAACCCCGCCAACGGCTTGCCGGCTCCCGGCAGGTTGTCGAACTCGCCCCGGTCCTGCGCCTCCCGGATCTGCCGATCGATCCACGACTCGAAGCTCAGACCAGCGGGTTTCCGCTCCGTCACGGCAACCACCCCCAGCCCATCCTACCGGCCGCACGGCCACGGAGCCGGCACGCCGGCCACCGGCATCCGCGTCCGCTCCTCCCTCGGTGAACTCCCGGTCGGCCACCCGGCACAACTCCCCGAACGCCCCGAGCCGGGGTGGATCCGGCTGCCCTCCACGTCTCCCGACCGCTCCGGCATGCCTCCGCCGGAACGAGTCGGCGACCGTGCCGGCGTCCGAGCGTCAGCGGATGAACCGGCGTCTCCAGCGCCCGCTGACCGTCCACTTCGGACACGTGCGCTCGGCGCCTGGCGTAGCCGCCGGTGCCGTCAGGCCGGGCCGGGCAGCAGGCCCGCGCGGACCAGGGATGACTTGCCGCTCTCGGACAGGCCCACCACCAGTACCAGCTCCCGGTCGGCCAGGTGCGCTCGCAGCCGGGCGACGTCGTGGTCACGGCCGAAGGAGAACGGTTCGTCGGCCTCGCCGAACGCCTCCAGACCGCGAAACGGGTTGGGCAGCACGGACCCGACGCCCCAGGTCGTCGACGGGCACCGGGAACGCGGTGCGGTCGCCGGTGCGGGCGACCAGCATCCCGACCACGCCGCCGGTCTCGTCCCACACCGGCGCGCCGCTGAACCCGGAGTGGACCGGGCCGTCGAGTTCGACCTGGAGCCGACCGGTGCCCTGCCGGCCGCGCAACGCGCCGGACAGCCGGCGGCCGTCCTCGGCCCCCGGCAGGGAGGCCGGACACCCGGACCAGGTGACCCCAGACGTCGTCGCCGGGCGCGAGCAGCGGGCCGCGCGGCCTCCGGCGGGCGCAGCCGCAGCACGGCGAGGTCGCCGGTGCCATCCGGACCGAGCGGCTGCCGCGCGGGCACCGCGGGGAACGCCACCGGGACCGCGTCGGCCGGCGGTGGCGTCGGACGTGGCGACGTGCGCGCAGGTCACGGTCGGCGACGGGGTCATCAGGAAGCCTGCACCGACCACCTCGCCACCGACCCGCTCCCGCAGCAGCGCCGGGCCGATCAGGTCACCGTTGGTCGCGAATCGTGACTGTGGCGGGTCAGTGCGCGAGCCGAGCGGCTTGGGCGAGCAGGTAGTGCCGTTCCGGCGTGCTGGTGGTGCGCGCGGCGGCGGCGCGGTAGTGCTCGACCGCCTTGACCGGGTCGCCCGCCTTCTCGTGCAGGTGGGCGCGCACGGCGGCCAGCCGGTAGTGGCCGGGCAGCCTCGGCTCCAGCTCGGCTACCTGCGCCAGGCCGGTCTCCGGGCCGTGCACCATGGCGGCGGCGACGGCCCGGTTGAGCGACACCACGGGGTTGTCCGTCATGCGTTCCAGCAGCCGGTACATGGCCAGGATCTGCGGCCAGTCGGTGTCCTCGGCGCGCAGCGCGTCGTCGTGGATGGCCGCGATGGACGCCTGGAGCTGGTACTCGCCGATCGCGCCGCGCGCGGTGGCCGCCATGATCAGGTCGACGCCCTCGGTGATCAAACCCTTGTCCCACAACGACCGGTCCTGCCGTTCCAGCGGGACCAGGTCGCCCTCGGGGCCGGTGCGGGCGGGGCGGCGGGCGTCGGTGAGCAGCATCAGCGCGAGCAGGCCGGCGACCTCGCCGTCCTCGGGCAGCAGCGCGTGCACGGCGCGGGTCAGCCGGATCGCCTCGCCGGACAGCTCGGTGCGGTGCAGCTCGCCGCCGACGCTGACGGTGTAGCCCTCGTTGAAGATCAGGTACAGCACGTGCAGCACGGAGCGCAGGCGGTCGACCCACTCGTCCGGGCCGGGCGGGGCGAACGTCGACCCGGCCTTCTTCACGGTCTGCTTGGCGCGGCTGATCCGCTGCGCCATCGTGGCCTCCGGCACCAGGAAGGCGTTCGCGATCTCGGCGGTGGTGAGGCCGCCGACCGCGCGCAGCGTCAGCGCGATCGCCGAGGCGGGCGTGAGCGCCGGGTGGCAGCACAGGAACAGCACGATCAGCGTGTCGTCCTGTTCGGACACCTCGCCGGGCCTCGGTTCGACCGCGGCGGCGTCCTCGCGCCGACGTCGGGCCACCTCGCTGCGCAGCTGGTCGGTGAGCTTGCGGGTGGCGACCTGGATCAGCCAGCCGCGCGGGTTGTCCGGCACGCCGTCCTCGGGCCAGTGCACGGCCGCCGCGAGCAGCGCCTCCTGCACCGCGTCCTCGGCCGACGCGAAATCGCCGGACCGGCGCGCCAGCACCCCGAGGACCTGCGGCGCGAGGTCGCGCAGCAGGTCCTCGACGGGTGCGGTCACAGGTCCGACACGGCCGGCGCGCTCATCAGCTCGCGGACCTCGATCCGCTGGCCGATCGGCACGCCGCCCGGCCCGGGTGCGGCGGACGCCCGGGCGGCGATCTCCAGCGCGCGCTCCAGCGTGGTGTCGACCATCCAGTAGCCGGCCAGGAGTTCCTTGGACTCGGCGAACGGGCCGTCGGTCACGACCGGCGCGCCGGTGCCCGTGAAGACGACGTACTTGGCCAGTTCGGGACCGGCCAGGCCCTGGGCGTCGACCAGTTCGCCGTTGCCCTTCAGCTCCTCGCCCAAGGCGTGCTGGAACTCGATGTGGGCCTTGAGGTCCTCGGGAGCCCACTGGTCGATCGGGGTGTCGCAGTTCGTGACGCCGCCGTAGTTCATCAGCAGCAGGAACTTCGCCATGTCGGACTCCTCGGTCTGCGGTCGCGCCCATCTTGGCGCTTTTACCCCTGGGACGGAGCCGCGCGGACGTTCTCGACACCCTCGATCGTGACCTGCGTCACCATACCTCCCGGGGCGGGCCGGCACCCCGTGCGCGGTCGGGCGAAACCCCCACCGGGTATGGTGACCGCCGTGATCACCCGCCGGCGCTCCCTCTGGTGGGTACTGGTGTGCGCGGTCGCGTTCGCGCTGGTCGGCATGCACCACATCGCCCAGGAGCCGGTGGCGCCCACCGCCGTGGTGGCGTCCGAGAGCCACGACGTGCCGCAGCCGCACGGGGATCACGACATCCTGCACCTGTGCCTGGTGGTGCTGGCCGTGCTGATCGCGCTCGGGCTGCTGCTGGTCCGGCGGGTCACCGCCGCCGAGTGGCTGCGGTCCGCGCCGCGCCGGGAGAGCACCCCGCGCGCGCCGCCGCCGTCCGGTTCGCTGCTCGATTCCCTCTGCGTCCTGAGGTTGTGAGTCGCCCGCGCCCCGCGCAGAGCACTCACCTCCGACAAAGGACCTTCCGACGATGATCAGGAAAACCCTGGTCGGGGCGCTGGCCGCCCTGACCTCCTTCGTGCTGGCCGCGTGCGGTGCCGAAGCACCCGCCGCGCAGGCCCCCGTCCACAACGACGCGGACGTGACGTTCGCGCGCGAGATGATCCCCCACCACCAGGGCGCGCTGGACATGGCGAAGCTCGCCGCCGGACGCACCGGGAACCCCGAACTGCTGGCGCTGGCCGGCCGCATCGAGAAGGCGCAGGAGCCCGAGATCCGGGCGTTGACCGGGTGGCTGGCGGAGTGGAAGGCGGGTTCGCCCGCCGGCCACGGCGCGCACGGTGGCGGCTCCGACCTGGAACCGCTGACCGGCGACCGGTTCGACCGCAAGTTCCTGGAGCTGATGATCGTGCACCACCAAGACGCCGTCGAGATGGCCCGCACCGAGCTGGCCGAGGGCCGCCACCAGCCCGCCAAGGACCTGGCGCAGCGGATCGTGGACGGCCAGGAAGCCGAGATCGGCGAGATGCAGGGCATGCTGAAGGTCGCCGGCTGACCGGCGGAACGGGGACCCCTGATAGACGAACGGGTCCCCGTTCCGTAACCTGTCCGAGACCTGGATGGGGGTAACCCGTTCGGGCTACCCGGTTTCAAGGGAGGACCGCGCGACCGTGGCGTCGTACCCCGTTCAGCGCACCGTCCGCGCGGCACTGGCGGCCTCCGCCGTGTTCGCGCTGGTGGGAGGACTGTCCCTGCCGCAGGCCGCGGCCGACCCGGTACCTCCCAACGCCTCCGAGGCGTTGAAGAAGTACAACGACCTCGCCATGGAGGCGGAGAAGCTCAACGAGGAGCACCTGCGCGCCCAGGACGCCCTGACCAAGGCGCAGGGCGACCTCGACCAGGCCCACCGCGACCTGGACACCGCACAGCGGGCCCAGACCGAGCTGCGCGGCCACGTCGACCTGATCACCGAGGCGTCGTTCGAGGGCGCGCGGTTCAACCAGCTCTCCGCGATCCTGGTCAGCGACTCGCAGCAGGACTTCCTCAACCGGATGTCCGCGCTCGGCGTGCTGGCCGGCGAGAACGCCGAGGCGATGGACGGCCTGGGCAAGGCCGTCGACAGCGCCAACGACGCCGCCCGCCGCGCCACCGACGCCGCCGCGAACGCCGACAAGGCGATCACCGACATCGACCAGCGCAAGTCGGCCCTCGACCAGCAGATCACCGAGGCGCGCAACGCCTACCGGGCGCTGCCCAGGTCCGAGCGGGACGCGCTCGGGGCCGACGGCTACATGGGCGAGGTGCCGCTGCCGCCGGGTCAGGTCGGCCAGGCGATGGCGTTCGCGCTCGCGCAGCGCGGCAAGCCGTACGTGTTCGGCTCCAACGGCCCGAACACCTGGGACTGCTCCAGCCTGATGCAGGCCGCGTACCGCGAGGCGGGCATCGCGATCCCGCGCACCACCTACGGGCAGGCGACCATCGGGCGCGAGGTGTCGCTCAACGAGGTCAAGCCCGGCGACCTGGTCATCTACTACTCGGGCCAGACCCACGTGTCGATGGCGATCGACGGCATCCGCGCGGTGCACGCGTCCACCGAGGGCGTGCCGGTGAAGATCCAGGACATCGAGTCGATCGGCCCGATCAGCACCATCCGCCGGGTCGTCGGCTGACCCCCGGCGTTCGCCGGCCGACCTGATCCGGGGTTCCTCGCTACCATTCCCGCCGGCGTTATTCCCGGTGGACGGCGGTGGGACGGTGCACTGGAGTGCCGGTGCGGTCGCACGGATGCTCGGCATCTCCCCCGTCACGCTGCGCACGTGGGACCGTCGGTACGGGCTGGGGCCCGGCACCCGCGAGGAGGGACGGCACCGCCGCTACGACGAGCGCGACGTGGACCGCCTGCGGCTGATGGTGTCGCTCACCGGTCGCGGCGTCACCCCGGCCTCGGCCGCTGCCGCCGCGCTGGCGGAAGTGCCGACGACGGGTGCCGGCGACTCGCGGACGACGACCCCGGGCGACCCACCGGCCCTCGGCGACGTGCTGCCCGGCGGTTCGGGCGGGGCACGGGGTTCGGGCGGGTCCCGACCGCCGTCCGGCCGCACGCGGGCCGGTGCGGCGCGACGGGCGCGGTTCGGTGGCGGGCCGCACGCGACGGGCGTCGAGTCGGACGAGGCCCGGGGGTTCGCGCACGCCGCGTCGCGCCTGGACCTGCCGCTGATGGCGACGCTCGCGGCGGCGTTGATCCGGCGGGACGGCGTGGTCGGCGCGTGGGAGGGCGTGCTCGCGCCGTACCTGATCGCGTTGGGGGAACGGGTTTCCGCGTCCGGGAGCGGGGTCGAGGTCGAGCACCTGGCGTCGGCGGCGATCGCCGGGGCGCTGCGGGCGGGGCCGGTGCCGGCGGACGGGCGGTTGCCCGCGCTGCTCGCGTGCGCGCCGGACGAGCAGCACAGCCTGCCGCTGGACGCGCTGGCCGCCGCGCTCACCGAACGTGACTGCGCCTCGCGGAACCTCGGTGCGCGCGTACCGGCTGCGGCGTTACTCGATGCGGTGAATCTGTTGTCGCCACAGGTGATCGTGCTGTGGGCGCACGCGGAGCGGTACGCCCGCCAGGCCCCCGTTCCTGAGCTGCTGGAACGCGGGGGCGCGGTGTTGCTGGGCGGGGCCGGGTGGACCGCGGTGCACCCTGGCGCGCGTCGGTTGGAATCGCTTTCAGGGGCCGTCGAGGCCATCCTTGAGTTGAACCGATTCTGAATCGAATTTAGGCTGTGCAGGGTCACCCCGACCACAGGACGTGATCACCATGCCTGAACTCTCCCGCCTGCCCCAGCCGGTCGCCGAGTCGTGGGACTGGCAGCTCAGGGGCCTGTGCCGGGGCATGGACAGCACGCTGTTCTTCCACCGGCCCAACGAGCGCGGCGTGGCGCGCGAGCAGCGGGAGGCGCGCGCGAAGGAGGTCTGCGCCAGGTGCCCCGTGCTGACCGAGTGCCGGACCCACGCGCTGACCGTCGAGGAGACCTACGGCATCTGGGGCGGGCTCGGCGAGAGCGAACTGCGCAAACTCATCTCCCGCAACCACAAGCGCGACTGACACCCGCGCGCGACCTCGCCCGGCGTCGGTCGCGCGCCCCGGGGTCGGTCACGGTCGTCGCGGTACGGGCCGCGATGCGCGGTCAGCGCGTGGCGGAGGCCGCGCTCTTGGGACGCCACTGGGTGTAGCCCGCCCGCTCGGCCTCCTCGACCGACCGGAACGTGACATCGCCCTTCATCCGCCGGAAGTACGGCGATTCGGGGGTGTGGAAGATCATCGACTTCGAGCTGCCCTTGACCTCGAACCCGGCTTCCTCGGGGATCGCCTGCGCGGCAACGGTGTTCGCGGCCCCCGGCAACGCGTGCGCCGGCGACACCTCGCGCTCGTCCGCCGTCTCGCGCGCCGGCGGCACCGCGGCCGCGGCGGCCGGGCCTTCGGTGGACCCGGCCTCGACGGTGTGCGGCCGGCCGTTGCGGATCTGGCCGTTGTGGCCCTGGCCGGTCCGCAGGTGCTGTTCCGGGATGATCACCGCCGTCGCGGACAGGGCCGGGCGCACGACGGGGTGGGCGCGTTCGGCGCGCAGGTCGCGGATCGTGGCGCGCAGGGGCAGCCACGTGAGCACCGCCCCGGCGAGGAACGCGAACGCGCACAGGACGAACATCTGGGCGAACAACCAGAACACTGCCACTCCTAGCTAATCAGGACGTCTACCTGGCGCGCGGCGGGGCTCGAACCCTCCGGTCCGGCGTCGATGGTGGCGGTCGTCCGGATCCGCTCCGGCCGCACGCCTTGGGCCACGAACAGGTCGCGCACGAGACCCGCCCGCTGGTGCGCGAGTCCGCGCGGGTCGGGGTGTTCGGGAGAGGCGTGGCCGTTGAGCGTGATGGTCGCCCTGGGCGCGGCCAGCAGCAGCCGGCCCACCCGGTCGATCAGCACCGGGCCGTGCCCCTGCCACTCGGTGGACACCGGTTCGAACCGGAAGCCGCCGTTGTTCTGCACCATCGCGGTGATCGAGCGCTGCAACGCCGCCAGGTCGAGGTCCGACGCCGCCACCGCGACCACCTGGTCGCGCACGCCCGCCCGGTCCAGCGCCTGGCGCAGCGCCGTCGCGCGGGGCTCGTCGGCGGCCGTGGCGCGGGCGGTCCGGGTCGTGCCGGCGAGGACGGCGGTGAAGTCCGCCGCGCCCGCGTCGACGGCGGCGGCGGCCAGGTCGGCGGCCGCGCTCACGGGGACGGGGAGCCGATCACCGTTCGGGGTGAGGAGGTCCGTCACCCGGAGGGAGGTGATCTTGGACTGGACGGCGGCCACGAGGGACCGCCGCTCGCCCTCGTCCGCCGCGTCGCCGGCCAGCACGACCTCGTCGGCCCGGACCGCGAGGGTGAGCCGGCCCGGCGGGGGCGGCGGGACGGCCGCGGCTTCGTCCGCCAGCCGTGCACGAGCGAAAACCCCTGACGCCGCAAGGAGAGCGGGCACGAGGAGGGCGCCGACGAGCCAAACTCGCCACGCTCGGGATCTCAACACCGGGCGTTCGTACCGGAAGTGCCGTGCCGGATGCCACCAGTTCCGGCTGTACACGCAGGAACGTGCACGGCATTTCACCTGACCAGGTGACACCGACCCGGGGACACCGGGCGGACCGCTGCCGTGCGCCCGGCGGGCCGGAACGACGCCGGGGGTCGGCGGGCGGACCGGTGCCGTGCCGCAGGTGTGCCCCGGCGCACACCGCGGAAGTCGCCGGGGTAGGGTGTGGACTCCATGCCAGGACGGGCGGAATCCGCGGTCGTCCGGGCAGCACGGGGTTGCGCAGCACGGAGTTCCGTCGCACGGTACGACGGGTCCGCGGCGCGAGCGCCGAGGAGCGCGGAGAGCACGGCAGGGCGCACGAGGGCAGCACGAAATCACGCGTCCGCAACGGATCGCGATCAGCCGGCGAGGGTCACGCCCCGCACAGCGCCTTGCGGCACACCTCCTGCCGGATCACTTTCAAGCCGCCTGGGACAACACCCCCGTCCGACAGCCGCACCGCCGGCACACCGGGTGCGCGGGCACCTGGACGACCTCCGCCAGCAGCCTGCGCGAGTCCTCGAACGTCGGCGCGCGCTGCCCCGGCACCAACAGGCCGTCCAACGCCTCCTGCCACCGCCGGGCCCGCGCCCTCGACCGCTCCACCGGGTCCGCCAGCCGGGCCCGCACCCGCTCGCGCGACTGCTCCTGGGCCAGCCGGCCCGCCTCGCCCAACGGCCGGCGCGGCCGGGGCTGGACGAGCCGGGCGTTGCGGCGGTTGACCCGCCACCACTGGCCCAGCGTCATGCCGGCGACCGGGGGGCGCGCCCGCTGCGCGCCCCCCTGCCACCACGACCAGAGCCGCGCGCGGAGGAAGTCGTGCGCAACCTGGTCGCGGTTCCTGGGACGGCCCTGCCTGCTGCCATCCGGCTTGTTGTCCACGGCCGCGAGCAGGGCGTCGACGCTCCACCCCTCGGCGAACCACGGGGCCACGACCGCGCGCACACCGGCGCGGTCCGCGTCACCCCAGTTCGCGCGCAGGCAGAACGCCTCCACGGCCGTGTCGATCTCGACGTCGGTCTCGGGGATGACACGGCCCGGCCACTGCCGTGGATCCAGCTGTACGCGCATCCCAAGCTCCCTTCCGAACGCGTACCGAACACCTGTTCGACATAGTGCCAGGGGGGTCCGACAATTTCGATGCCTCAAGGGTTGACTTATATAAGCTGAACCTTAAAGATGCTGGTCGTGCACGCGTTCGACGTTCTCGGCGACCCGGTGCGCCGCCGCCTGCTGGAGCTGCTGGCCGACGGCGAGCGGACCTCCGGCGACCTCACCGCGGTGATCCGGGGCGAGTTCGGCATCTCCCAGCCCGCGGTCTCCCAGCACCTGCGCGTGCTCCGGGACAACGGCTTCGCGCGCGTCCGCCCGGAGGGGACCCGGCGGCTCTACGCCGTCGACGAGCGGGGGCTGCGCGAGGTGGACGAGTGGTTGGAGCGGTTCCGCCGGTTCTGGAGCCACCACCTCGACGCGCTGGCCACCGAACTCGCCCGCGGCAAGCGCGAGCGACGACTCAAGGAGGAAGACCCGTGACCGACATCGCCGACCAGCTCAAGGCCGTCCACCGCGCCGTGCGGCGGGGCGAGACCATGGGCGTGCTGCTCAGCCGCACCTACGACGCGCGGGCCGACGACGTGTGGGACGCGCTGACCGACCCGGAGCGGCTCAGGCGCTGGTTCCTGCCGATCAGCGGCGAACTGGCGGTCGGCGGCACGTTCCAGCTGGAGGGCAACGCGGGCGGCGACATCCTCGCCTGCGAACGGCCGGCGCTGCTGCGGGTCACCTTCGGCAGCCCGGACAGCGTCGTGGAACTGCGGCTGACCGCCCAGCAGGAGCGGACGCTGGTCGAGCTGGAGCACACCGTGCCGCTGGACTTCGCGCCCAACGGCAGCGGCGCGCTGTGGGTGGGGCCCGGCTGGGACGGCGGTTTCCTCGCGCTCGGCCTGTACCTCGCGGGCGAGTCGCACGGCGACCCGGTGGAGGCCGCCAACTCCCCCGAGGTCCAGCGGTTCAACCTGGAGTCCATCGCCGTGTGGGAGGCCGTGATCCGGGAGTCCGGGACGGCGACGGAGGAGGAGCTGGCCGAGGCGGTCGGGGTGTCCAAGGCGCAGTTCGCCCCCGACGTGATCTAGCGGGCGGGCCGGGCCGGCGCGGCCCGCCTGCCGCGCCACCCCGGCCCGGTCCGGTCGCGCGAAAACCGGGGGTTTCGACCGGTTCCGGAACGGCAACCCTGGCCCCCATGAGCAATACCCTGTGGGACGAGTTCCACCGAGTCGTGAACATGACTTCCCACGAGCTGGAGGACTGGCTGCGCACCCGTTCGGCGGACGAGGAGTCCGAGTCCCTGCCGGACCAGGCCGGCACCCCGACCGGCCAGGACGTGCTCCGGGTGCTGCGCAAGCGCAGGACCGACCTGACCACCGAGGACGTCCGGGTGATGCGCAGGGTGGTGGACCGGGTGGAGGCCCAGCGCCGCGACGACCTGGAGCCCACCGCCGGCGAGGCCCACTGGCGGCACCGCCTGATGTCCATCGGGCACGACCCGTTGAAGCCCGCCTGACGCACCGCGCCGGGCAGTGACCGCCGACGTCCGCAGTGGGGACGTCGGTTCAGCCGTGCCCGGGTCCGGCGTCCACCCGGTCCGCGTCCGCCAACCGCACGCCCGCCGCCGGGACCAGCCCGAACCGCACGACCTGCCGGCGGGTGAGCAGGCCGGTCAGCCAGTCCGCCGCCACCCGCACCCGGTTGCCCGGCATCGCGAGCAGGTGGTAGCCGCGGGCGACCGCCTTCGCGGGCCACCCGGTCAACGGCACGTGCAGCGGGTTCGCCACGGCTTGACCACCCGCCAGGTCGACCACGAACCCCAGGTCGCGGTGGCGGTACTCGCGGGGCGCGCCGAAACCCAGCGACGCGGCCACGTTGTGCGCGGCGAGCCGGCCCTGGCGCTGGGCGTGCTGGGCGGTCATCGGGGTCGGGTCGCCGCCGTGGAACACGTCCGGCACGGCCGCCAGGTCGCCCGCCGCGAACACGTCCGGCCGGCCGGGTACGGCCAGGTCCGCCCCGACCGCGAGCCGGCCCCGCACCGCGGGCAGGCCGACCGACTCGACCAGCGGGTCGGGCCGCACGCCGACGCACCACACGACGGTCCGGGTCGGGATCTCGGTGCCGTCGGAGAGCCTCGCGCAGGTGGCCGTGACCTCGGCCACGGTCGTCTTGAGCCGCACGTCCACCCCGCGTCGCCGCAGCACCTTCAAGGCGGGCCCGGAGAGCCGTTCGTCCAGACCGGGCAGCACCCTGGGCGCCTGGTCGACCAGCACCCACCGGATGGGCGGCACGTTGCGGCGGCGGGCCGCCGCAGCGGCCAACCGCTGCCCCTGGGCGACGAGTTCGGTGCCCGTGTACCCGGCGCCGACCACGACGAACGTGGTGCGCGCGGCGTCGCCGTCCCGCTCGGCCGACTCGACCTGGCCCAGCACGTGGTCGCGCAGGTAGACCGCCTCGGCCACGGACTTGAACCCCACCGCGTGCTCGGCCACCCCCGGCACGGACAGCAGCCGGGTCACGCTGCCGGCGGTGAGCACGATCCGGTCCCAGCCGATCACCTGTGAGCGGCCTTCCACGTCGATTGCCGTGCACGTGCGGGCGTCCGGGTCCACGCTGGTGGCATGTGCCAGCACGAGCCGGGTCCGGGGCAGTCCGGGCCGCAGCGGTACCGCGACCCGGCGGGGGTCGAGCGTGCCGCCGGCCACCTCGGGCAGCAGCGGCACGTAGAGCATGTGGTCGGCCGGGTTGACCGCGACCAGGTCGGCGGCGCGCGGCGGCAGCGCCTTCTCCAGCGCCCGCAGGCAGTGGTAGCCCGCGAAGCCCGTGCCGACGACCAGCACCCTCGGCTTGCCCATGGTGCGACCACCTCCCGGATCTCCGGGTACCCCACGAAGGGAACGGGTAGACACCGATCATGAACCTCGGTTTGCCGGACGGCACCACCGCCTGCCTCTTCGACCTGGACGGCGTGCTGACCAGCACGGCCGTCCTGCACCGCCGCGCCTGGCGGCGCACGTTCGACGACCTCCTCGGCCCGCGCGGCGAGCCGCCGTTCACCGAGGAGGACTACATCCGGTACGTGGACGGCAGGCCGCGCTACGACGGCGTGCGGTCGTTCCTGGCCTCACGGGGCATCACGCTGGCCGAGGGCTCGCCGGACGACCCGCCGGACGCGGACACCGTGCAGGGCGTCGGCAACCGCAAGAACGACCTGATCGACGCGATCATCACCGAGGAGGGCGTCACGCCCTACCCCGGCTCGGTCCGCTACCTGGAGGCCGCCGCCGGGCGGTTCCGGATCGGCGTGGTGACGTCGTCGGCGAACGCCACCCGCGTGCTCGACGCGGCCGGCCTGACGAAGTTCGTGCAGGCGCTGGTGGACGGCGTGGTGATCACCCGGGACGGGTTGGCGGGCAAGCCCGCGCCCGACTCGTTCCTGGCGGGCGCGCGGATGCTCGGCGTCGAGCCGGGCGCGGCGGCGGTGTTCGAGGACGCGCTCGCGGGGGTGCGGGCGGGACGTGCGGGCGGGTTCGGCCACGTGGTGGGCGTGGACCGGGCCGGGCAGGCGGAACAACTGCGGCGCGACGGCGCGGACGTGGTGGTCGAGGACTTGGCGGAGCTGCTGTGACGGGGTACGACGTCGAGCCGTGGCTGCTGCGGTGGCGCGGGCTGTCCGTGCCGGACCTGCGGCGGACGGAATCGACCTTCGCGCTGGCCAACGGCCACATCGGGATGCGCGGCACGCTGGACGAGGGCGAGCCGCGCGGCCTGCCGGGCACGTACCTCAACGGGTTCTACGAGGAGCACGCGCTGCCCTACGGCGAGGCCGGCTACGGCTACCCCGAGGCCGGGCAGACGGTCGTGAACGTGACCGACGGCAAGGTGATCCGGCTACTGGTGGAGGACGCGCCGCTGGACATGCGGTACGGCCGGGCGCTGGAGCACGAGCGGGAACTGGACTTCCGGACCGGCACGCTGCGCCGCCGCACGGTGTGGGAGTCGCCCACCGGCCGCAAGATCACCGTGCGCAGCGAGCGGCTGGTGTCGTTCACCCAGCGCGCGGTCGCCGCGATCCACTACGTCGTGGAGCCCGAGGAAGACCTCCAGCTGGTGGTGCAGTCCGACCTGCTGGCCAACGAGCCGGTGGAGCACCGGTCCGGCGACCCCCGGGTGGCCGCCGCCCTCGACGCGCCGCTGGTGGCCGAGTTCTCCTGGGCGGAGGGCAGGCGGGCGGTGCTGGCGCACCACACCCGCAACTCCGGGCTGCGGATCGCCGCCGGGATGGACCACGAACTCGACACCGTCGACGGCGTGCGCAGCCGGATCCACGCCGAGGACGACCTGGCGCGGTTCACCGCCGCCGTGGACGTGCCGGCCGGGAACGCGCTGCGGCTGACCAAGTACCTGGGCTACGGGTGGTCGGCGCAGCGGTCCGTGCCCGCGCTGCGGGCGCAGGTCGACGCGGCGCTGGCGGGCGCGCGGCAGACCGGCTGGGCGGGCCTGCTGGCCGAGCAGAAGGCGTTCCTGGACGACTTCTGGGAGGTCGCCGACATCGAGGTGGACGGCGACGACGAGCTGCAGCAGGCGATGCGGTTCGCGCTGTTCCACATCCTGCAGGCCGGGGCGCGCGGCGAGACCCGGGCCATCCCCGGCAAGGGGCTCACCGGGCCCGGCTACGACGGGCACGCGTTCTGGGACAGCGAGATGTTCGTCCTGCCGGTGCTCACCTACACCGTGCCCGACGCGGCGCGGGACGCCCTGCGCTGGCGGCACTCCACCGTGGACAAGGCGCGGGAGCGCGCGCAGGTGCTGGGGCAGCACGGGGCGGCGTTCCCGTGGCGGTCCATCAACGGCGCGGAGTGCTCGGCGTACTGGCCGGCCGGCACGGCGGCGTTCCACGTGTCCGGGGGCATCGCGCACGCCGTCGCGCAGTACCACGCGGCCACCGGCGACGCGGACTTCGACCGGGAGTGCGGCACCGAGCTGCTGGTGGAGACCGCGCGGCTGTGGATGTCGTTGGGGCACCACGACAAGCACGGCGGGTTCCGGGTGGACGGGGTCACCGGGCCGGACGAGTACTCGGCGATCGTGGACAACAACGTCTACACCAACCTGGTCGCGCAGAAGAACCTGCGCGAGGCGGCCGAGGCGTGCGAGCGCAACCCCGGCTCGGCCTCCGCGCTGGCCGTGCACCCCGACGAGCGCGCGGGCTGGCTGGAAGCCGCGATGCGGATGCGGATCCCGTTCGACGCGCTGCTGGGCGTGCACCAGCAGGCCGAGGGGTTCACCGCGCACGCCGAGTGGGATTTCGAGGGCACCAAGAGCGAGGACTACCCGCTGCTGCTCAGCAAGCCGTACTTCGACCTGTACCGCAAGCAGGTGATCAAGCAGGCCGACCTGGTGCTGGCCATGCACGTCCGGGGCGACGCGTTCACCGCCGCCGAGAAGGCCGCGAACTTCGCCTACTACGAGGCGCGGACCGTGCGCGACTCGTCACTGTCCGCCGGCACGCAGTCCGTGCTGGCGGCCGAGGTCGGGGCGCTCCAGCTCGCCTACGACTACCTGGCCGAGGCCGCGTTCACCGACCTGCACGACCTGCACGACAACGTCCACAACGGACTGCACATGGCGTCGCTGGCGGGCGCGTGGATCGGCGTGGTGGCCGGGTTCGGCGGGATGCGCGACCACAGCGGGCTCACCTTCGCGCCGCGGCTGCCACCGGGGCTGGACCGGCTGGCGTTCCGGATGTGCTTCCAGGGCACCAGGTTCTCCGTCGCGATCACCCGGGACGAGGCGACCTACCGGATCGTCTCCGGCGGGCCGCTGCGCACCGCGCACCACGGCGAACCCGTCGTGGTCGAGCCCGGCGCACCGGTCACCCTGCCGGTGCCGGAACCGCCCACGCCGCCCGAGGTGCACCAGCCGGTGCACCGCGAGCCCGCCCGGCGGGTGCCGCGATGACCACGTACGCGATCTCTCACCGGGTGAAACTTCCCACCGCCTGACGGAGTCCCGGTGTGGACACCGCGTCCACACCGGTCCGCGAGGGCGCCCGGCCGAGGCTCCTGGGGGGAGTGGAGCCCCGGCCGGGTCTTGCCGGCGGCCTAGGGGGGCGGTGGCCGCCTACGCCATCATCGTGCGGACGGGTGACCCCGTTACCGCGATCAGCCTCCGACGTGGATCCCCGGACGGCGATCGGGGTCCTCCTCGCTGCCGCGCAGGATCTCCCGCACGACCGGCGCGGTGTCACCCTGGCCCAGGATCAGGTAGCGGAACAGGTGTGCCAGCGGGTTTCCCTCGGACCATTCGAAATAGCAATGGGGGCGCACGTCCGTCGTATCGCGCAGCGCGAGCAGCACGGCGGCGATCGCGTTGGGCACCGCCGGGCTGCCCACCCGCAGCACCCGGAAGCCGTCGACGTCCACGCCGCGCACCTGGAGCACGTCGCTGAACTCCGACGGGTCGACCACGTCGACCTCCAGGAACAGCACGTCCGCCCGGCCCGGGACCGGGTTCATGCCGCGCTGCGCGGCCTCCTTGAGCCGGTACTCGGTGGCGTCGCCGGCCTGCCGCTTGTTCGCGATCACGTTCAGCGCGCCGTCGTGCGCCAGCGAGTCGGTGACGAACCGCCGGGCCGGTTCGTCGAACTCGATCCGGTCCGCGCGCAGCTCCGTCGTCCGGGACACCCGCGACACCAGCGAGACGGCCACGATGCCGAGGATGAACAGCGCCGAGATCGCGATGCCGTCCGGCTTCTCCCGGACGTTCTCCACCAGCGCGTAGAGCAGCACGAGGGTGAGCACGGCGAACCCGACGCCCGCGCCGCGCTGCCCCCGCCGCCACGCCGAGATGGTGACCGCGACCGAGCCGGACACCATCATCGCCAGGATGCCGGTCGCGTACGCGCCCGCCTGGGCGTTCACGTCGGCCCCGAACGCGATGGTGATCGCGACGCTGATGACCGTGTAGACGATCACCACCGGCCGGACCGCGCGGCCCCACTCGGGCGCCATGCCGTACGCGGGCAGGTAGCGCGGCACGATGTTGATCAGCCCGGCCATCGCGGACGCGCCGGCGAACCAGAGGATCAGCACGCTGCTGAGGTCGTAGGCGGTCCCGAAGGCCGCGCCCAGGTGTTCGTGGGCCAGGTAGGCCAGCGCGCGCCCGTTGGCCGCGCCGCCGGGCTCGAACGCCTCGGCGGGGATCAGCACGGTGGTGATGAAGCTGGTGGCGATCAGGTAGACCGACATGATCACGGCGGCGGTGGTGAGCAGCTTGCGGGTGTTGCGCACGCGCGACTCAAGCCGTTGTTCGGCGGTCTTCCCGTCGGCGGCGACCAGGGGCATCATGCTCACGCCGGTCTCGAACCCGGACAGGCCCAGCACGAGCAGCGGGAAGGCCAGCACGGCAGGGCCGAGCACGCCGAAGAACCCGCCGCCGTGCGTGGTCAGCGCGTCCACCCAGCGCTGCACGGCGACCGGCTCGGCGATCAGCTCGACCACCCCGGCGCCCACCACGACCGCGTTGAGCAGCAGGAAGACGGCCACCAGCGGGATGGCCACGCCCACGGCCTCGCTGAACCCGAGCAGGAACACCCCGCCGAGCACCAGCAGCAGGACCACGGTGATCAGCACCTCGTGGCCGTGCAGGAAGCCGGGTGCCAGCGGGTTCTCCAGCAGGTGCACGGTCGCGTCGGCGGAGGACAGCGTGATGGTGATGATCCACGACGTGGCCACGAACCCGAGCAGGACCAGCACGAAGATCTTGCCGCGCCAGAACGGCAGCAGGTTCTCCAGCATCGCCACCGAGCCCTGGCCGCGCGGGCTCTCCCGGGCCACCCGCCGGTACATCGGCAGCATCCCGAGCAGGGTCAGCGCCACGATCAGCAGGGTGGCCAGCGGCGAGAGCGCGCCGGCCGCGAGGGCGGCGATGCCGGGCAGGTAGGACAGCGTGGAGAAGTAGTCCACGCCGGTCAGGCACATCACCTTCCACCAGGACTGCGGCTCGACGTGGGCCTCGGCGCTCTCCGGCCCGACCGGGGCGACCCGGTTGCGCAGCAGCCACCGGCCGGTGCGCGATCGGGGCGTCAGGGGACGAACCGGACTATCCACTGTGGCCGGGATGGCGTACTCGGGCGCAGCGCTCATGCGACGAACTCCCCCGGTGGGTCCGAAAGCCGGCCGCGCCAGGATGCAGCACGCCGCCGGACCGCCGCACAGCGGGGATGGTTTCCGCAAAAATGCGGCTTCGAGGGCCGAATGGGTAACCCACACAGGTGAGATGGGCAGCGCTGGAGCGCTGCGCCGGACAGTATCCCGAAATGTGAGTTCAACACCGATCTACGACGAGTTGGCCGCCACGTACCTCGTCGACGTCGAGCCGACCGGCCGCGAACACCCCGAACCCGAGGTCAAGGGGCAGAACCGGCCGCCCGCGACCGACTCCCAGCCGCGTGAACGGACCAAGACCCGATCTTGACACCCCCTCCCGCGCCGGGGTAGGACGGCTTGACGTCCGATTGACGAGGCCGCCGCCTGTGTCGAAAGGTGCGGCATGAACGTGCGGGCCCGGAAGTACCCCCTGCTCGCGGCGGTCCTGATGCTGGCCGTCGCGGCGTGCGGCGGTGGCGGCGGCCCCGAGCCGGGCGGCAAGGTGACGCTGACCTGGTGGGACTACCTGGACCACTCCCCGATGGCCGACCAGGCGGTCGGCCAGTTGGTCAAGCGCTACCAGGACGCCCACCCCGAGGTGGAGATCCGGCGGACCGCGATCCCCCGGGCCGAGTTCGACGCGAAGCTGGCGCAGGCCGTCGCGGCGGGCACGTTCCCGGACATCGCCGCCGTGGACGTGGCCGCGCTGCCGAGGCTGGCCGGGCAGGACGTGCTGGCCGACCTGACGCCCCGGTACTCGTCGTGGGAGGTGCGCGACCGGTTCCTGGAGCCGGTGCGCGACAGCGTCCGGTACCGGGACAAGTTCTACGGGGTGCCGCTGCGCACCAGCACCACCGCCCTGCTCTACAACCGCGACCTGTTCGCGGCCGGCGGCGTGGCGAACCCGCCCCGGACGTGGGAGGAGTTGCGCGCGACGGCCCAGGCGCTGACCGTGTCCGGGCAGTGGGGGCTGTGCTTCGCGGCGGGCGGGGGCGGGGCCGCCACGACCTTCCTGCCGCTGCTGTGGCAGGCCGGCGGGAAGGTCGAGGACGTCGGCGCGGAGCCGTCCGTGCGCGCCCTGTCCTTTGTGGACGGACTGCTGAACGTGGACCGGAGCGCGCCGCCGGACGTGGTGCGGTGGAACGACTCCGACGTCGAGCGCGAGTTCGCGGCGGGGCGGTGCGCGATGATGATCGACGGACCGTGGAGCGCGCCCGCGCTGAACTCCGCCGGGCTCGACTGGGCTTCCGCGCCGCTGCCGACCGGGTCCGCCGGCGGCGGGTCGCTGCTGGGCGGCGAGGCGTGGGTGCTGGGGCGGGCCGGGAAGCACGCCGACCAGGCGTGGGACGTGCTGCGGTGGCTGGCCGAGGAGAAGGACAACGTGACCGAGTTCGGCGCGGCGCTCAACGCCCTGCCCAACCGCTCGGACACCGTGGACGACCTGGCGTGGCGGTGGGACCCGAACGTGCCCGCGTTCATCGGGCAGCTCGCCGGGGCGCGGGTGGCCTACGGGCCCCGGTACCCGGAGGTGTCGGCGGCGCTGTCGACCATGGTGCGCCAGGTGCTGGGGCGCGAGCGCACCCCGGCGCAGGCCGCGCAGGACGGCCGGGCGGCGCTGGAGCCGCTGCTGCGCTGAAACATCCGCAGTTCACGCCTGGCCGTCCCGCACGACTCGTCCGCCGACGCCGGGTGCCCGCCGCGCGGTTCCGGACGACCCGGCCGCCGGCGCACCACAACGGACCGCCGCGTGCGGGACGCGTGGCGGGCGGCCACCCGGTCGGGGCGGGCCGGGCGGCCGTTCGCCTTACCCCCGGCAGGCCGCTCGCACCGCCGTACCCCACCGCGCGCCGGCCACACCACCCGATGGGGCGGACAACAAGCCCGGCCAGGAGGAACGTGCCAGGTCCGGGCGTGGGCGCGGGGACGCCCCGGGTATCCGGGAACCATGCGAAAAGTGGCGACGGTGAAGAACACCGCGCCCGGCGACGCCAGGCCGTGGCCGAGCCGGGCGCAACTGCTCGCGCTCGTCGTGGGCGTGCTCCAGATCGTGGTGGCGCTGGTACCCGTGCTGCCGCTGGGCACCGGCGACCAGACCCTGCACGTGTGCACCGGGCTGGTCGGCGTGCTGCTCGCGGGCAAGCACGAGTACGCCCGCCTCTACGGCATCGCGCTCCTCCTGGTCTACGGCAAGCTCCTGGTCGCCGACATGGCGTCGTCGACCCAGTGGCTTCAGCTGCCGACGCTGGAGACCGTCGCGTACGGACGGGCCGCGCTCGCCGGACTGGCCATCACGTTCGTGCCCGCGTTCACCCGCCGGTAGTCGCCGGCGGTCATCGTGCCGTCCGGGTGGAACCTGAGCTTGGGGCTCGAACTGCGCGCGATGGACTCGAACATGGACACGTCCGAGGGCGTGGTGGGCCGCCAGTACATGTGGGCTCCGTGGGTGACTCCCATGTCCAGGTCGATCATCGTGGCCACCGCGCGGTCGTAGCGCCCGGTGGTGAGTGGACGTCCGCCGGACGCCCGGATGTCGAAGACGTCGTGGTCCCCGGTCAGCGGTTGCAGCCGGCCGCGGCGGTCGTAGCCGTGCACCACGCCGTCGCGCACCAGGTATTCATCGCGCCGTTCCAGCAGCGCCATCTTCGCGCCGAGCGCGTCGAACTCGTCGCACCGCTGGGTGAACCGGCTCCACAGCCGTTCCGTGACGCCGTGCCGGGGTAACAGCGGCCGGAAGAAGCCGACCAGGCCGCGGTGCCGGGACCGGGCGCCCAGCCGGACGTCCAGGTCGTCGATCGTCTTGGCCTTCACCGGCTCGGGCTTGGGCAACGCGCCGTCCCGCAGCCACGACACCGCGTGCGGGTTGGTGCCCCGCACGTCGATGACGAGGTCCTGCTCCGCGGCCACCTGCTGGAACTTGCGGGCGTGCTCGGTGGGCATGCCGAAAACGGGCTCCACCGACGCCAGGGGGAAGAGGTGATCAGTGCGCACGGGTATTAAGGTCCGCCCCTAATGGGCGTGCACCGGAGGCCCGGGTTCGGTTGACTCTTCCCGTGACCCCTGACGCGCTGATCGGATTGCTCGCGGACCCGCTGCGACTACGCGTTGTGTCCGCGTTGGTCCTGGGAGCCCGCAGCCCCGCGGAAATCTCCGAGAAGGCCGGTTTGGACGCCCGGCGGGTGGAGGTGGCGCTGCGCAAGCTGCGCGGCGCCGGCCTGGTCGCCGGGCAGCCCGGCGAGATGCTGGTGCGGCAGGACCTGTTCGAACAGGCCGTGCGGGTCGAGCGGGAGCCGGAGGATCCGTTCCTCGGGGACGGTCGGCTGGTCAAGCTGCCCGCGCAGCACGGCCGCCGGCGGGCCGTGCTGGAACAGGTGTGCACGGCGTTCGAGCCCGGCCGCCGCTACCCGGAGCGGGAGGTGGTCGAGGTGTTGCGGACGTGGTGCGAGGGCGGCGAGGTCGACCACGTGACCCTGCGCCGGTACCTCGTGGACGAAGGTCTGCTGGACCGGGCCGAGGGCCTCTACTGGCGGTCCGGCGGCCCGGTCGCGGGGTGAGCCCCGCGCGGCACGGGGTGGACTTCTTCCGGTTCTAGTTGAACTTGTCCGGGTCCGGGCCGACCCGCCGGCCGGTCTCCAGGCCGGCGATCCGGGCGAGGTCGTCACGGCCGAGTTCGAAGTCGGTGATCGCGAAGTTCTCCGCGATCCGGCTCGGCGTGACGGACTTGGGGATCACCACGTTGCCGAGCTGGAGGTGCCAGCGCAGCACCACCTGGGCCGGGGTCCGGCCGTGCTCGTCGGCGATCTCCGCGACCACCTCGTCGCGCAACAGGTCGCCGCCCTGCGCGAGCGGGCTCCACGCCTCGGTGGCGATGCCGTGTCCGGCGTGGAATCGGCGCAGCTCCTCCTGCTGGAACCGGGGGTGCAGCTCGACCTGGTTGACCGCGGGCACCGCGCCGGTCGCCTCGATCACCCGTTCGAGATGGGGCACCTGGAAGTTGGACACGCCGATCGCCCGCACCCGGCCGTCGGCGAGCAGCTTGCCCAGCGCGCGCCAGCTGTCCACGTAGCGGTCGCGGGCGGCGGCGGGCCAGTGGATCAGGTAGAGGTCGAGCCGGTCCAGGCCGAGCTTGCCCAGGCTGGTGTCGAAGGCGCGCAGCGCCTCGTCGTAGCCCTGGTCGGTGTTCCACAGCTTGGTGGTGATGAACAGGTCGTCGCGCGGCACGCCGGAGGCTGCGACGGCCCGGCCCACGGGCTCCTCGTTGCCGTAGATGGCGGCGGTGTCGATACTGCGGTAACCGACCCGCAGCGCCTCGGCGACAGCGTCCTCCGTGTCCTGTGTGGACACCTGGAACACGCCGAAACCGATCTGCGGCATGGTGACGCCGTTGTTGAGCGTAATGGTCGTCATGGGCCCATCATCACCCCTGTCAACGGCTCCCACCTCTTGGACGGCGTTGACGCCCTTCCCGTGCGGCTGATCCGATTCCCACCGTGGCTGTCGTGAAGGCAATCCCCGATGTGACGAGCGTCGACGTGACGGTCGTCATCCGCCTCAGCGCGCCGACCGCCCAGGTGGTGGAGACCGCCGCACAGCTCGCCGAGGCGCTGCGGGCCGTGCTGGACCTGCCCGAGGTGGACGTGGTGGTGGACCTGCCGGTCCCGCGCTCCGAGCCCGAACTGCGCATCCTGGCGGATTCCCGCCGGGTGCTGCACCGGGGGGTGAACGTGGAGCTGACCAGGCTGGAGTTCGACCTGTTGCACCACCTGTGTACCCACCCCCGCCAGGTGCACCGCCGCACGGCGCTGATGAACAGCGTGTGGGGCTCGACCAGTTTCGTCGACACCCGGACGGTGGACGTGCACGTGCGCCGGATCCGCCGCAAGCTCGGCGACGCGGCGGCGCTGATCACCACCGTGCGCGGCGTGGGCTACCGGATGGACAACCCGTTCGCGGTGTCCGTGGAGCACGACGCGCTGGCCGGCTGACCCACCGGGGAGGCGGCGCACCCGCCTCCCCGGTGCCACAGTGGACCGGCGTGCGCCCCCGATCGGGCGTGGGCGGTGATCGAGCCGCTGCTACCGGCCTCCGGGCGCGGACGCCCGCATCCGGCTGGTTCCCGCTTGCCTCGGCGGACGCATCGCAGCAGGCGGCGGCCCTCGTCCCCGGTCAATCGACGTGCTCCGACCGGCCCGGCCACCCGTGCCTCCCATGCCGGGCGGCGACCACCTCACCACCGGGCACGAGATCGACCACGCTCCCGGTCCGGGACGCCAATCGGCATGTCCCGAACCCGGCGAACGTTCATGGTCACCGCATCAGGTGCGGGCGTCCCAGCGGAAGAACCGCACGGCCAGCACGCAGCCCAGCGCCGTCCAGCCGAGCAGCGACAGCGCGGCCAGCTCCGGCCGCCCGGCCCCGCCCCAGGCGACCCGCACCAGGTCGGCCACCCCGCCGCCGGGCAGCGCCACGCCGCGCACGTCGGACGACACCGCCGCCCACAGCCCGCCCGCGAACACGAGCATGAAGAACGGCCCGGTGGTGATCTGGGCCAGTTCCGCGGTCGAGGTGACGCCGCTGGTCGCGACGCCCGCCGCCGCGCTCATCACCACCCCGCCGACGACCGCGAGCAGCAGCAGCTCCGGCCGGTCCGGCAGCGGCGCGCCGGACACCAGGCTCACCCCCAACAGCAGCACCACCTGCACCAACGTCAACAGCACCGGCGGCAGCACGACCCCGGTCAGCACCACGGCGTCCGACGCCGCCCCGGTGCGCAGCCGCTTGAGGTAGAGGTCCTGGCGGCGGGAGGTCAGCGAGGTCGTGATGGTCACGTACGCGGTGAACCCCATCGCGCCCAGCAGTTGCAGCGTGATGGCGACCGGCCAGCCCTCGGGGCCGATGGTGGTCGCGAAGTACACCCCCATCGCCAACGGCATCGCGAACGCCAGCGCCGCGGCGGTCCGGTTGCGCGACAACATCTTCAGCTCGGCCACACCCAGTGCGGTGATCATGCCGCGGTCACCTGCCTCGTCGCGTGGAAAACGTCTTCCAGGGACGCGTGGTGCGCCCTGAGCCTGCCCAGCGCCAGCCCTTCCCGGCGCGCCCACCCCAGCAGCACGTCCAAGTCGTCCTGGAGCTGCCGGGTGCGCACGTCGACCCGCCCGGACGGCACGTGCACCACGTCCCCGGACAGCATCGGCAGCGCGGTCACGTCCAGCGGGCGCGGCAGGTCGAACGAGATCCGCGCGGGCTGCTCGGCGAGCACGTCCACCAGCGCGCCGGACACCGCCACCCGCCCCTCGTGCAGGATCGCCAGCCGGTGCGCGAGCGATTCGGCCTCCTCCAGGTAGTGCGTGGTCAGCAGCACGGTGGTGCCCTCGGCGAGCAGGTCGCGCACCACGTCCCAGGTGCGCTGCCGGGACTCCGGGTCGAGCCCGGTGGTCGGCTCGTCGAGGAACAGCAGCTCGGGCTTGCCGAGCACGGCGAGCACCAGGTCCAGCCGCCGCCGCTCGCCGCCGGAGAGCTGCTTGATCCGCACGTCGCGCCGGTGGCCCAGGTCGAGCCGTTCCAGCCCGTCCCCCCGGTCGCCGGGACGCCACAGCCGGACCATCTCGGCGACCGTGAGGTCCGCCGGGAAGCCGCTGTCCTGCAACATGATCCCGGTCCGGGCCCGGATCGCCGCCCGGTCCCGGCCGGGGTCGAGCCCCAGCACCCGCACCCGTCCCGCGCTCGGCGCGCGCAGCCCCTCCAGGGTCTCCAGCAGCGTGGTCTTGCCCGCGCCGTTCGTGCCGAGCAGGGCGAACAGCTCGCCCTGCGCGACCTGGAGGTCGACCCCGCGCACCGCCTCGAAGTCCCCGTAGCGGCAGTGCAGCGCCGCCACGTCGATCACCGGATTCCGCATGCCGTCGATGCTCGCGCCCGCCCGCGCCCGCCGACAGTGCCGCCGCTCACCGGTCCATGTGACAGATGTCAGCAGACAGCGGGGCGATCCGGCTCGTAGATTCAGCACGTGACGACTATTGGCACCCTGCGGCGATGGACCTTGTGGTCGGTGGTCGGCGCGGGCGCGATGGTCGCCGCGGTCACCGCGCTGGACCTGTCCACCGGCCGCTACGGACCCCTGGGGACGCCGCTGCTGGCGTTGGCGGTCGTCGTGGTGGCGGTGCAGCACGCCCGGCACATGCGGCAGGCGATGGGCGGCCTGGGTCGTGGCGGGCTGCACGCGGTCGAGCACCTGGCGACCTTCGCGGTGGCCCTGGCGGCGCTCACCTACGCCGGCTACCACACGCCCGTGCCGATGGCCTGGTACCTGCTGCCCGCTGCGGTGATCGCGCACGTGGTGGCCAACCGGCCGCGCGGGTCGCGGTCGCTGATCATGCTCGTGGGCACGGCGGCGGCCATCCTGGCGGGCGGCGTGCTGCACTCGCCGGACACGTTCGGCTCGCTGGTGCTGCCGGTGGTGCTGGTCAGCGCGTTCGTCATCGCCGACCTGGCCCAGCTGTGGTTCTGGGACGCGGTGCTCCAGCTCGACCGGGGGCGGCAGGCGTCCGAGGCGCTGGTGGTGGCCGAGGAGCGGCTGCGGTTCGCCGCCGACCTGCACGACATCCAGGGCCACCACCTCCAGGCCATCGCGCTCAAGGGCGAGCTGACCTCGCGGCTGATCGGCCGCGACGACGACGCGGCCCGCCGGCACGCGGACGAGGTGGCCGAGCTGGCCCGGACCGCGCTGAAGGAGACCCGCGACGTGGTGCTGGGCTACCGGCGGGCGAGCCTGGGCACCGAGATCACCAACGCGGTGGGCGTGCTGCGGGCGGCCGGGATCGAGACGGCGGTGTCCGGCGAGGCCGCGAACGTGCCGCCGCCGTTGCAGCCGCTGTTCGGCGCGCTGGTCCGCGAGGGCACCACGAACGTGCTGCGGCACAGCCGGGCGCGGCGGTGCGACGTGGACATCCGGGTGGCCGACGGGCAGGTCAGCGTGCGGCTGCGCAACGACGGGGTCCGGCCCGACGACGCGACCGGCGACGGTTCGGGCCTGGCCGGGCTGCGCGAGCGGTTCGCCGCGGTCGGCGGCCGGGTGGAGTTCGACGCGGGCGGGGACGGGTTCGAGCTGGTCGGGTCGGTGCGGTCGTGATCCGGGTGGTGCTGGCCGACGACGAGGACCTGATCCGGGGCGCGCTGGCGGCGTTGCTGGAGCTGGAGGAGGACCTGACCGTGGTCGCCCAGACCAGCGACGGGGACGGCGCGGTCGCGGCGGTCCGGGCGCACCGGCCCGACATCGCCGTGTTCGACCTGGAGATGCCGGGGCGCGACGGGGTGCGGGCGGCCGAGGCGGTGCGCGACCTGGAGGGCGTCGCGGTGGTCATCGTCACCCGGCACGCGCGGCCGGGCGTGCTGCGGCGGGCGTTGAGCGCGGGTGTGCGGGGGTTCGTGCCGAAGACCACACCGGCTTCGAAGCTCGCGTCGATCCTGCGCGACGTGCACGCCGGCCGCCGGTACGTGGACTCCGAGATCGCCGCCGCCGCGCTGACCGAGGACGCCTGCCCGCTGACCGCGCGGGAGCTGGACGTGCTGCGGCACGCCTTGCGCGGCGGCACGGTCAACGTCATCGCGCAGGAGGCCCACCTGGCCGCCGGGACGGTGCGCAACTACCTGTCCTCGGCGATGACCAAGCTCGGCGTGAGCACCCGCTACGAGGCCGCCCGCCGGGCGTGGGAGGAGGGCTGGATCTGAGCGTGGCGCCGCCCGATCCGGGGTACTCCCCCGGTGCGGAGAGGAGGCGTCATGCCCGGAGGCAGAGAGCTGCCCGGCACGATCGCGCGGTCGTCGAGGAAGGCGCAGCGCGCGTGGATCAAGGCCCACGACACGGCGGTGGCCGAGCACGGTGAGGGCGAACACGCCCACCGCGCCGCGTTCGCCGCCCTGAAGCGCGGGTTCGACAACGTCGGCGACCGCTGGGAACCGAAGGGCCACAACGGACCGACCCACCGGTCCCCGGGCCGGGGTCGCGGCGCGGGAGGGGTGGACGCGAACGCGAGCAAGGCCCACCTGTACGCCGTCGCGAAGCTGCTCGACGTGCCGGGGCGGTCGTCGATGACCAAGGACGAGCTGGTCGACGCCATCGCCCGCGCGCACCAGAGCCGCACCCGTGCGGCGAGCCGCTACTCGGCGGGGTTCTGACCGCGCTCCCGCCACGGCACCAGGAACCACAGGGTGCCGAACAGCACCGCCGCCACCCCGCCCAGCACGATCGCCGGCACGCCGCCCACCACGACCTCGGCGAGCAGCAGGATCGTGCCCGTCATCGCGACCGCCAGGCACCCCAGCCCGAGCACCGCGAACCGGTTCGCCACCGCGATGACGTGCTCCCGGCGGCCCCGCCGGAACAGGATGCGGTGCCACGCGGCGGGCGCGGTCAGCAACGCGACCGCGCCCGCCGCGAACAGGATCGTGACCAGGTGGGTGACCCGGACGTAGGTGTCGGCCGACGCGTACCGGTCGGTGAACGCGATCGACAGCAGGAATCCGAACAGGATCTGCACGCCCGCCTGCGCGACCCGCAGCTCTTGGAGCAACTCGTTGAGGTTGCGCGCCAAACGGCGTTCGTCGGACGACTCGGCTTCGCTCACCGGAGAGGGGTACCCGTCCGCCGTCCGGACCAACCGACGTGTGGGATCGGGCTCGTGGGGTAACCGGGGTTCGTACTCGACACGAGGAAGAGGGTTGTTATCCAGTGACGACGATCGAGAAGTCCGTGGACGTCGACGTGCCGGTCACCACCGCGTACAACCAGTGGACCCAGTTCGAGTCCTTCCCGCGCTTCATGGAGGGCGTCGAGAGCATCACCCAGCTCACGCCCACCCGCACGCACTGGGTGACCAAGATCGCCGGTGTGCAGCGGGAGTTCGACGCCGAGATCTCCGAGCAGCACGCGGACGAGCGGGTCGCCTGGCACTCCGTGGACGGCCCGAAGCAGGCCGGTGTGGTGACCTTCCACCGCCTCGACGACCGCAGCACGCGGGTGCACCTGCAGATGGAGTTCGCCCCGGACACGCTGACCGAGAAGGCGGGCGCGGCGCTGGGCGTCGTGGACCACCGCATCTCCGGCGACATGAAGCGGTTCAAGGAGTTCATCGAGGGCCGCCGCGTCGAGACCGGCGCGTGGCGCGACGACGTGAACCGTCCCCCGCAGACCCGGTAGTCCCGTTCCACCCCGGCGCGCCGGCCGTGACGACCCCTCGTCACGGCCGGCGCGCCGGTCCGCTCACCGGTCCACGGTCAACTCCCGCGCGGTCGCGTACCGGTCGCGGACCCGCGGTGTCGGGTCGGCTTCGGACACCTCGGACCCCAGTTCGGACCAGTGCGGCGGGCCGTCCGAGCCGGCCACCGCCCACGCCGCCTGCCTGGCCGCGCCGTCCGCCACGTACTCGCCGGTCGCGGGCAGGACGACCGGGCGGCCGAACACGGCGGGCGCGACGTGCCGCACGGCCGCCGACCGCGCGCCGCCGCCGATGAGCAGCACCCGTTCGACGGGCGTGCCGACGGCCGCCAGCGCGTCGACCGCGTCGGCCAGGCCGCACAGCAGCCCCTCCACGGCGGCCCGCGCCAGGTGGGCGGGCGTCGCGTTGGCCGGCCGCAGCCCGTGCACCGCGCCGGTCGAGTCCGGTTTGTTCGGCGTCCGCTCGCCTTCCAGGTACGGCACCAGCACGAGCCCGTCCGCGCCCGCCGGGGCGGCCAGGGCCAGCCGGGACAGCTGCGCCAGGTCCACGCCGAGCAGCGCCGCCGTCGCGTCGAGCACGCGGGAGGCGTTGAGCGTGCACACCAGCGGCAGGTGGCCGCCCTCGGCGTCGGCGAAGCCGTTCACCGTCCCGGTGGGGTCCGCGACGGGTCGGGACGCGCGGGCGAACGCCGTGCCGGACGTGCCGACCGACACCACGACGTCACCGGGTCGGGCCTGCACGCCGAGCGCGGCGGCGGCGTTGTCCCCCGCACCCGCGCCCAACCTCGCGGCGGCGGGCTCGGCGGGCCCGAGCACCCTCGGCAGCACCGGGACCCGGCCGAACGCCAGCTCCACCAGGTCCGGCCGGTACCGCCCGGTGGCCGCCGACCAGTAACCGGTGCCGCTGGCGTCGCTGCGGTCCGTGGTCAGCGAGTCGAGGCCGCCCGCACCGGCCAGCCGCCAGGTCAGCCAGTCGTGCGGCAGGCACACGGCCGCCGTCCGATCCGCGTTCGCGGGTTCGTGCGCGGCCAGCCACCGGAGCTTCGCGACGGTCAGCGAGGCGACCGGCACGTTCCCGACCGCCGCCGCCCACGCCGCCGCGCCGAGTTCCGCGACCAGCTCCGCCGCCGCCCCCGCCGACCGCAGGTCGTTCCACAGCAGGGCGGGCCGCACGACCGCGCCGGTCTCGTCCAGGCACACCAGCCCGTGTTGTTGCGCCGCAACGGAAACCGCCGCCACGTCGGCCAACCCGCCGGCCGCCTCGACCGCCGCGCCCAGCGCGTCCCACCACGCCGCCGGGTCGACCTCCGTCCCCGCCGGGTGCGCGGCCCGGCCTTCCCGCACCAGCGCACCGGTCTCCGCGTCCCGCACCACGACCTTGCACGACTGCGTGGACGAGTCGACCCCCGCGACGAGCGCCATCAGCGCGCCCCCAGCAGGTGCTCCAAAGCCAGCTGCGACAACCGCACGAACCCGTAACCACGTTCCGAGGCAACGGAAAAGTCGTCATCGCCGCCGAGGAAGTCCTCAATGGACTCCCCGGCGGCCAAGGTGGGCTCGGCCAGCTCGAAGACCCCGCTGTAGCGCAGGGCTTCCCGCACCTCGGGATCCGCCCGGAACGCCGCCGCACGCTCCCGCAACAACCGGTAGGTGCGCATGTTGGCCGCCGCGCTGACCCACACCCCGTCGAGGTCCTCGGTGCGCAACGGCTTGTAGTCGAAGTGCCGGGGGCCGTCGTAACCGCCGTGCTCCAACAGGTCCACCAGGAAGAACGCGGACAGCAGGTCGCCGTGCCCGAACACCAGGTCCTGGTCGTAGCGCGGCCCCTTCTGCCCGTTGAGGTCGATGTGGAAGAGCTTGCCCTGCCACAGCGCCTGGGCGACGCCGTGCACGACGTTGAGGCCCGCCATCTGCTCGTGCCCGACCTCGGGGTTTACCCCGACCAGGTCGCGGTGCTCCAACGTGGCGATGAACGCCAGCGCGTGCCCGACGGTCGGCAGCAGGATGTCGCCGCGCGGCTCGTTCGGCTTGGGCTCCAACGCGAACCGCAACCCGTAGCCCCGGTCCTCGGAGTACTGGGCGACGGTGTCCAGCGCCTCCCGGTACCGGTCCAGCGCGGCCCGCACGTCCTTGCCCGGGTCCACCTCCGAGCCCTCCCGGCCGCCCCACAGCACGACGGTGGACGCGCCGAGGTCGGCCGCGAGGTCAAGGTTGCGCAGCACCTTGCGCAGCGCGAACCGGCGCGCGGACCGGTCGTTGGAGGTGAACCCGCCGTCCTTGAACACCGGGTGGGTGAACAGGTTCGTGGTCACCATCGGCACCACCAGCCCGGTTTCGCCCAGCACCGCGCGCAATCGCGACACCCGCCGGTCCCGCTCGGCCGCGTCCGCGCCGAACGGGACCAGGTCGTCGTCGTGGAACGTGACGCCCCAGGCGCCCAGTTCGGCCAGCCGGCGCACCGCGAGCACCGGGTCCAGCGGCGGCCGGGTGGCGTCGCCGAACGGGTCGCGCCCCTGCCAGCCGACCGTCCACAGGCCGAAGCTGAACCTGTCCACCGGGCCACCTCCGATAAGTTTGATGGCTGAACTTATCGCAGCGGGCCGCTAGGATCCAGGGGTGTCCCGACCGCGGCCCGCCGGCCAGCACACCGTCCGCCGGCACAACTGCGCGCTCGTGCTGGACGCGATCGCCGCCGCACCCGGCACGTCCCGGGCCACCGTCGCCGCCCGCACCGGCCTGACCAAGGCCACCGTGTCCAGCCTGGTCGACCGGATGATCGGCGCACGGCTGGTGGTCGAGGGCGCGGCGCAGAGCAGGCCCGGACCGGGCCGCCGGGGCACCGCCCTGCACCTGTCCCCCGCCGGGCCGCACGGCCTGGGCGTGGAGATCGGCGTCGACTACGTCTCGACCTGCCTGGTCGACCTGACCGGCCGGGTGCGCACGAGCTGGCTGCGCCCCGGCGACAACCGGGCCGCGCCGCCCGGCCGCGTGCTGACCAAGGTCGCCGCCGCGATCCGGCTGGCGCTCAAGGAGGACGTCACGATCGGCGGCGTCGGCGTGGCCGTGCCGGGCCTGGTCGAGTCCGCCACCGGCATCCTGCGGCTCGCGCCGAACCTGGGCTGGCGCGAGGTCGACGTGCGCGGCGAGCTGACCAGGCGGGTCGGGCTGGAGGTGCCGGTGCTGGTCGGCAACGAGGCGAACCTGGCGGCCCTGGCCGAACTGCGGCACGGGTGCGGCGCCCCGGACTTCGTGCACGTGTCGGGTGAGATCGGCATCGGCGCGGGCATCGTGCTGGGCGGCGAACTGTTCGAGGGCGTGTCCGGGTTCGGCGGCGAGATCGGCCACCTGTCGGTGGACCCGGGGGGCCCGGCGTGCCCGTGCGGGTCGCGCGGCTGCCTGGAGCGCCTGGCGGGCCAGGACGAGATCGTGCGGGCGGCCCGGGTCGCCGACGTGCCGGGACTGCTCGCGGCGCTCGACGCGGGCGACCCCGCCGCCACGGCCGCCGTGCACGACGCGGCGACGTGGCTGGGCGTGGCGCTGGCCGGCGCGGTGAACCTGCTCGACCTGCCGACCGTCGTGCTGGGCGGCACCTACGCGCGCCTGGAACCGTGGCTGAGGCGGCCGCTGCTGGCCGAGCTGGGCCGCCGGGTGGTCAGCGCCGCCTGGTCCCCGGTCACCGTGCTGGCGTCCCCGCTGGCCTCCGACGCGGCGACCCGGGGCGCGGCCGGCACCGCGCTCCGGGCCATCCTCGCCGACCCCGACCCCTACATCTGCGCCGTGCTGGCCTGAAACCCGCGACCCGGCGCAGGAGGGGCGGTGCCCCCTGGTCACCGCCCCCGACACCACCATCCCGATCACCGGTACACGTCCCGGTACACGTGGCCGTGTACCGCGATCACTACGCTGGGCCCGTGCGCTTCGGGGTCCTGGGACCGTTGGACGTTCGCGACCACCAAGGTCGACCGCTGCTGCCCACCCGCCGCAAACAGCGGGTCCTGCTCGCCGTGCTGCTCCTGCGCGACAGCCCGACCAGCACGGACGCCCTGTCCGACGCGCTGTGGGACGACCTGCCGCGCTCGGCCTCGGCCAACCTCAAGACCTACCTGTCCGACCTGCGCCGGCTGCTGCGCCCGAACGCCACCATCGACACCCGCCCGGAGGGCTACGCGCTGGCCGTGCCCCGCCCGGACCTCGACGCCACGCACTTCGAGGACTTGGTGCAGGACGGCCGCAACGCGTTGCGGGACAAGCGGTTCGACGTGGCCACCGAGCGGCTCACCCGGGCGCTGGGCCTGTGGCGCGGGCCGGTGCTCGACGGCCTGCCGGTCCCGGAGCTGATCCGCCCGCAGGTCACCGTGCTGGAGGAGCTGCGGCTGGACGTCCAAGAGGACAACCTCGACGCCCGACTGGCCCTGGGCCAGGACGTCGTGGGCGAACTCCAGGCGCTGACCGGCCGACACCCGCTGCGCGAACGGCTCTGGGGCCAGCTCATGCTCGCCCTCTACCGCACCGGCCGGCAGGCCGAGGCCCTGGCCGCGCACCAACGCCTGCGCGAAACGCTGGACACCCGCCTGGGCATCGAGCCGTCACCGGCGATCCGCCGCCTGCACGTGGAGATCCTGCGCGCGGACACCACCCTCGACCGCCCCGGCCCCACCGTCCCCCGGCACCTGCCGCCCGCCGTCCCGTCGTTCACCGGCCGCGCCGAGGCGCTGCGCCGGCTCGACCTGCTGGCCGCGCAGGCGGTCGAGGACCGGGCCGGCACGACGGCCGTGGTGACCGGCACCGCCGGCGTCGGCAAGACCGCCCTCGCCCTGCGCTGGGCCGACCAGGCCCGGGCGAGCTTCCCGGACGGCCAGCTCTACGCCGACCTGCGCGGCTTCGACCCCCTGCCACCCCGCCACCCGACCGAGGTCCTGGCCCGCTTCCTGCACGCGCTGGGCGTGCCGCCGGAACGCGTGCCGGCCGACCAGGACGCGGCGGCGGCCCTCTACCGCAGCACGCTCGCCGACCGCAGGGTCCTCGTGCTGCTGGACAACGCGGCCTCCCCCGAGCAGGTCCGCCCCCTGCTCCCCGGCGGCTCGGGCTGCCTCGTGGTGGTCACCAGCCGGGACCGCCTGGCGGGCCTGGTGGCCCGGGACGGCGCGACCCGCGTCCCCCTCGACGTGCTCACCGCCGCCGAGTCCGGCGCGCTGCTGAGGTCCCTGCTGGGCCCCGCCGCCGAACCGGAGGCCACCGCCGAACTGGCGGACCTGTGCGCCCACCTGCCGCTGGCCCTGCGCATCACCGCGGCGGACTTCCCCGGCGGCCGGCTGGCCGACCACGTCGCCGAACTGCGCCGGGGCAACCGCCTGACCGCGCTGCACGCCGACCAGGACACCGCCGTGCGCGCCGCGTTCGACCTGTCCTACGCCAAACTCCCGGCACCCGCCCGCAGGCTGTTCCGCCGAATCGCCCTGATCCCCGGCCAGGACTTCACCGCCGACGCCGCAGCGGCCCTGGACGGAAACCCCCTGCCCACGGTCAAAACCCACCTGGCCACGCTCGTGGACGCCCACCTCGTGCACCACGACGGCACCCGCTACACCACCCACGACCTGCTACGCCTCTACGCCCGCGAACGCGTCCACGCGGAGGAGACGGCCGACACCAGGACCCGCGCGAGCCACCGCCTGCACGACCACTACACCGCCCACGCGATCGCGGCCGCCACCGTCCTCTACCCCGACATGGCCCGGCTGCCGACGACAACCCCGCCCGCACCGCCACCGTTCGAGAACGAGACCCATGCCTCGACCTGGCTCGACGCGGAACGCGCCAACCTCGTCGCCACCGTCCAGCACGCCGCCGAGCACCCCGACCTGGCCCCCTACGCGTGGCACCTGGCCGACGCGCTGCGCGGCTACTTCTGGCTGCGGATGGCCACCACCGACTGGCTCACCGTCGCCACGACGGCCCGCCGCGCCGCCCCGGACAGCGACCCGGCCGCACAGGCGTCCGCCGAGCTGAGCCTGGGCAACCTGCACTTCCTGCTCAGCGACCACCCCCGGGCCACCGCGCACAGCACCGACGCCCTGCGCCTGGCCGAACGGGGCGGCTGGCCCGCCGGACAGGCGTCGGCCCACAACAACCTCGGCGGCATCCTGCGCCAGTCCGGCCGGCTGCCCGAGGCCGCCGAGCACTTCGCCGAGTCGCTCGACCTCGACCGCCGGCACGGCCTGCCCGCGGGCCAGATGGCCGGCCTCAACAACCTGGCCATCGTCGCCTGGCAACTGGGCCGGCTCGCCGACTCCACCGAGTACTTCACCCAGGCCCTGCGCCTGCGCCGGGAAGCCCGCGCACCGCAGGGGATCGCGCTCGCGCTGGGCAACCTCGGCGAGCTGTGGCACACCCGGGGCGACCCCGACCGAGCCCTGGAACACCTCACCGAGGCCGTGGACATCCACCGCGAGATCGGCGCGCGCGTGGCCGAGGCCGGCAACCTCGCCACGCTGGCCGCCGTCCACAACGACCTGGGCGACACCGAGCGCGCCTACGACCACGCCCGGACGTCGCTGATGCTCGCCCGGGACACCGGCGAGCGCCGCGCCGAAGCCGGCGCGCTGCTCGTGCTCGGCGACATCCACCGCCGCGCGGGCCACGCCCAGGACGCCCGCGACTGCCACCACCGCGCCGTCACGCTGGCCAGGGAGACCGACGACGACTTCCTGGAGGCCGAGGCCCTCATCGGCACCCACCCGGCGCAGGCCCTGACCATCGCCCGCCACGCCGGCTACCGGGTGACCGAGGGCAAGGCCCTGACCGCGCTGGCCCACGCCGAACTCGCGCGCGGCGACGCGGGAGCGGCCGTCGCCCACGCGCGCGCCGCGCTGGAAATCCACCGGGCGACCGGCCACAGGTCGGGTGAAGCGCACACCCTGGTGATCCTCGGACGCGCGGAACCCGAGCGGAGGAAGGCACACTGGCAGATGGCCCTGGACCTGTTCACCCGGATGCGCGCACCCGAAGCAGGCCGGATTCGGGGTCGAGTCTGAAAGTCTGGACGACACCCGGAACGCTGCGGAGAATCGGGGAAACTTTGGGCAGGGGGTGGAACCGGTGCCGCGTGGAGAGCGCCCGTTGGACGTCGGCGACAGTCCGCTGCTGAAGTTCGCGGCCGACCTGAGGTCGTTGCGCGACAAGGCGGGCGGGTACAGCTACCGACAGCTGGGCGCCCGCGCGCACTACTCGGCGACCACCCTGTCCGACGCGGCCGGCGGCCGGAAGCTGCCCAGCCTCGCGGTGACCCTCGCCTACGTCCGCGCGTGCGAGGGCGACGTGGACGAGTGGGAGGACCGCTGGCACCAGGTGGCGGCCGAGGTCCTGCCGACGCCCCCGGCGTGCCCGAACGAGGCGCACCCCCCGTACGCGGGCCTGGCGGCGTACGGCACCGAGGACGCCGAGTGGTTCTTCGGCCGCGACCGCATCCTGGAGGACTTGGAGGCCCGGATCACCGCACGGCGCTTCACGGCCGTGTTCGGCGCATCGGGAGCCGGCAAGTCGTCGCTGCTCAAGGCCGGTCTGATCCCCCGGCTGCCGGGTCCCACCGTGCTCACCACGCCGGGCGAGGTCGACGTCGAGGCGGGCAAGCTCGACCTGACCCAGGACCTGATCATCGTCGACCAGTTCGAAGAGGTCTTCACCCTCTGCCAGGACCGGGTGAAGCAGGCGGAGTTCATCGACGCGCTGCTGTCCGCGCAGTGCCGCGTCGTGCTCGGCGTGCGGGCGGACTTCTACAGCCACTGCGCCCAGCACCCGAACCTGGTGGAGGCCCTCACCGACGGCCAACTACTGCTCGGCCCGATGGGCCCGGAGGAACTGCGCCAGGTGATCATGCAGCCCGCCGTCAAGGCGTCCTGCACGGTGGAGACCGCCCTGGTCAGCAGGCTGATCGCGGACGCCACCGGGCAGGCCGGCGTCCTCCCGCTGATGTCGCACGCCCTGCTGGAGACCTGGCGGCGCCGGCGCGGCACCACGATGACCCTGGCGGGCTACGAGGCGGCCGGCGGAATCCAGCACGCCATCGCGCAGACCGCCGAACGCACGTTCACCTCCCTGGAGAAGCAGCAGCGGACCCTGGCCCGCCAGGTCTTCCTCAGGCTGACCGCGCTGGGCGACGGCATCGAGGACACCAAGCGCCGGCTGCCCAGGGCCGAGCTGGACCAGGACGTCGACGTGGACGTCGTCCTCGACCGCCTGGCCCACGCCCGCCTGCTCACCCTCGACCGCGACACGGTCGAGATCTCCCACGAGGCCCTGATCCGCTCGTGGCCGCGCCTGCGCAACTGGCTGGCGACCGACCGTGACGGCCTGCGCACCATGCGTCAACTCACCGAGGCCGCGGCCACGTGGGACTCGCTCGGCCGGGACCCCGACGCCCTGTACCGGGGAACCAGGCTGGACACCGCCGTCGAGTGGACCCACCGCGACGGCGCGCGGACCAGCGCCCTGGAACGCGAGTTCCTGGCCGAGAGCGAAGCCTCCCGCGACCGCGAACGCCACCTGGCCCACCGCCGCACCAGGAGGCTGCGCCAACTGGTCGCCCTGCTGCTCGTGCTCCTGGTGCTGGCCTCGGGCGCGGTGGTGCTGGCCATCGGTGCCCAGAAGCAGGCGGCCACCGAGCGGAACCTCTCCGTGGCCCGGTACGTGGCCAACGAGGCCCAGAACCGCAGGACCGCCGGCGACCGCGTGCTGGCCAACCAGATGATCATCGCCGCGTACCGCCTCAGCGGCACCGACGACCTGCGCGACCTCGTCCTGAGCGCCCACGCGTCCGCAGCCGAGGACATGGTCAGCCGCTCGGTCCTGTCCAACGGCGCGGCCCTGAGCCCCGACGGCACCCAGATCCCGACCGCGCGCGTCCCGTACAGCGCCGACGACCGCGTCTACAAGCGCCTGGGCGGCCTGCTGACCCCGCGCAACACCGTCACGTCCTTCGCCGTGACAGCCGCCGAACGCGCCTACGCCACCACCGCCGAAACCCCCGACGCCCGGATCTGGGACGTCACCGACGCCCGCGAACCGAAACCCGTCTACACGTTCTCCGGCCCGGTCACCAGAATCGCCTTCGCCCCCACCGACGGCCGGATCCTGGTGACCGTGGAAGGCGCGTCGGAAGCCAAGATCTGGGACGCCTCGAACCCGAGGGAACCCAAGGTCCTGGGCGTCCTGACCGGCCACCCGAGGTGGATCACCGACATCGCGTTCAGCCCGAACGGCCAGATCCTGGCCACCATCGACAACCAGAGCACGGTGCGCCTCTGGAGCCTGGCGAACCCACGGGAACCACGCCAGATCGGCGAACTGAAAGACGGCGAGGACGTCTCCACGCTAGCCCTCTCCCCCAACGCCAAGACCATCGCCGTGGCCGGCGCGAACGGCACCATCCGCCTCTGGGACCTGGCCGACCCGTGGTCCCCCACCCGCCTGGCCAGGATGATCGGCCACTCCGACAAGGTCCTGGCCATGGGCTTCCGCCGGGACGGCAAATCCCTGGCCAGCACCAGCAAGGACGACACCGTCCGAATGTGGGACCTGACCGACAACCGCCGACCGTCCCAACGCGCGAGGGTCAGCGGCCCCACCGACGGCATCTACACCATCAACTTCGGCGACACCCCGAACTGGGTGGTGACCTCGAACGCGGACGGCACCACCCGCGCGTGGGAATTCGACGTGGACATCGCCATCGCAAAAATGTGCGAATCAGTCGACCAACAAATCACCGAAGAGGAATGGCACAGAAACTTCGAGGGCATCGACTACTACCCACCCTGCGCCTAACCCCTCACTCCCCCACCGCTCCGCACCACCAGACCAACCGCACGCACACACCCCAACACCCACCCCACACCCCCGCACCCCCACCACCCCACCCCAGCCCTCACAAACCCCACCTTCGCCGCGTTCTCCCCGTATTGCCTGCGCGCAGCGAACCGCGCTTGGCCGGGTTGCGCAAGCGCGCTTTTCGCTTGCGCAACCCGGCCAAGGGTGGTTGTCTTCAGACCAGGCAATACGGGGAGAACGCGGCGTGCTTCACCTCCCCCGGATGCCTGCCCAGCGGCGAGCGTCGTTCTTGAACTCGAAAACCCGAGCCCGCCCGACCCCACATCCCCCACCCGCCGACTGGCACCCAAGCCCTCCGGGACCGATAATCACGGCGTGACCACTCCCCGTGACGAGGACCGCATCAAAGCGACTCCTGCCGCCCCGCTCCCGGACGGTCCGACCAGCACGTCGATCGACCACACGCCGACCCCACCGGCGACCACCGGCCACAAACCAACGCCGACCGGCCGCAAACCCCGCCCCACCAGGATCAGCGGCACGTGGGTAGCCGTCCTGGCATCGATCGTCGTCCTCACGTTCCTGCTGGTCTTCATCCTGCAAAACCTGACCGACGCGACGATCCACTTCATCGGCCTGGCCAGCACCCTGCCCCTAGGCGTGGCCCTCCTCTTCTCCGCGATCGGCGGTGCCGTCACCGTCGCCCTGGTAGGTGCCGCGCGCATCCTCCAACTACGCCGCCAAGCCAAACGCTGACCCCACCCGGCCAGCCGTCACGCCCCCACCCAACCGCCCGCCACCGCTACAACCGCCACCGCTGCCAACCGCCACCGCAACAACGCCACACCGCAAAGCCGTCACGCGCTGACGCGAGTGACCATCGACGTAGGCAACAGCAGGAACGGCGGGAGGTTCTCCTCTCCCGCCAACTCCGACATCAGCCGCCACGTCATCGTCCGCCCCAACCGCTCCACGTCCTGCCGAACGGTCGTCAACGGCGGCACCGCGGTCGACGCGATCATCAGGTCGTCGAACCCCACCACCGCCACGTCCTCCGGCACCCTCTTCCCCCGCGCGTGCAACACCTGCAACGCGCCCAACGCCATGATGTCGGCCGCGACGAACACCGCGTCCAACGACGGGTCCCGCGCCAGCAGCTCCTCCATCGCCGTCGCACCGCTCTCCGGCGTGAAGTCCCCGTACGCCACCAGGTCCGCCGGAACCCGAGCCTGGCTCATCCCGCGCTTCCACCCGGCCAGCCGGTCCATCCCGACCGCCATGTCCCGAGGCCCGGCGATCGTCCCGATCCTCTTGCGCCCCAACGAAACCAGGTGCCGAGCCGCCTCCAACGCCCCGTTGAAGTTGTCGGAGTCCACATAGGGCACTCCGGCCGCGCCCAGCGGTCGCCCGCCGACGACCGTCGGCAACCCGGCGTCCGCGAGCACCCGGGGCAGCGGGTCCTGGCCGTGCAGGCTGATCACCAGCACACCGTCGACGTGCCCGCCGCACAGGTAGTTGACCAGGTCCTGCTCGTCACCCTCCTTGCTCATCATCAGCACCAGCTGCACCCGCCGCCCGGCGAGTTCCGCGTGCACACCGCGCAGCACCCCGGCGAAGAACGGGTCGGCGAGCACCCGACTCCCCTGCTCCGAGACGACCAGCGCGATGCAGTTGGCCCGGTTGCCCGCCAACGTCCGGGCCGCCTGGTTGGGCGAGTACCCGAGGCGCGCGATGGCCTGGCTGACCGCCTCGCGCGCCTTCGTGCTGACGTAAGGCTCGCCGTTGATCACCCGGGACACCGTCGACTTGGACACCCCGGCGGCGCGGGCGACCTCTTCCAAGCGGGTTGTCGCCCGACGTGGCCTGGGCTGGTCAACGGCGTCGGTCACGAGGCGACCGTCGCGGCGAGCACGTTGCCCCGGGCAACCTGGGAGTACCACATGGCACTCATCTTAGGAGTCCGCACTTGCGTGTCGTAGTCGACATGCACGATCCCGAACCGCTTGGCGTAACCTTCGGCCCACTCGAAGTTGTCCATCAGCGACCAGGCGAAGTACCCGCGCAGGTCGACGCCCGCTTCGATGGCCGCGTGCGCCGCCCGCAGGTGCGATTCGAGGTACCCCAACCGCTCCGGGTCGTACACCGCGCCGTCCGCCGCCACCGCGTCGCGGTAGGCCGCACCGTTTTCCGTTACGTACAGCGGAATCGAGGAGTACTCGCGATGGACGCGCAGGAGTACTTTCGTCAAGCCCGACGGTTCGACCTCCCAATCCATGTCCGTCCGGGGCAGACCTCGGCTCGGGAACGTCACGTGCTCCGCCCCCACCCACGGCGACCCGGGCACCGCCGGCCCCGGCTGCCCGCTCACGAAGTGCTCCGCGTAGTAGTTCACGCCCAACTGGTCGAGCGTCGCGGCCACGACGCCGAGGTCGCCGTCCCTGATGTGCGCGGCGAACCCGTACGGCTCCAGGTCTTCCAGCACATCGGCCGGGTACCGCCCGTTGAACAGCGGCTCCAGGAAGATCCGGTTCTGGAGCCCGTCCAGCCTGCGCGCCGCGTCCACGTCCGCCGGGTCGTCCGGGTCGGCCGCGATGACCGGGTACATGTTCAACGTGATCCCGATCTTCGCCCGCGCCGACGCCGCGCGGATCACCTCCGCCGCCAAGCCGTGGCCCAGCAGCAGGTGGTGCACCGCGGCCGCCGCCGCCCCGGGCTCCTGCCGCCCCGGCGCGTGCACCCCGGCCGCGTAGCCCAGGAACGCCGAGCACCACGGCTCGTTCAACGTGGTCCAGTTCGTCACGCGATCGCCCAGCACGCCCACCACCGAGTCCGCGAAATCCGCGAACCGGTACGAGGTGGCGCGCCCGGCCCACCCGCCACGTTCCTCCAGGGCCTGCGGTAGGTCCCAGTGGTACAGCGTCGGCCACGGCTCGATGCCCGCCGCCAACAACCGGTCCACCAGCCGGTCGTAGAAGTCCAGCCCCGCCGGGTTGACCCGCCCACCGTCCGGGCGCACCCTCGGCCACGCCACCGAGAACCGGTACGCCTGCAACCCCAGGTCCGCCATCAGCCGCACGTCTTCGTCCACCCGCCGGTAGTGGTCCGCCGCCGGCTCCCCGGTGTGCCCGCCGGCCACCGCCCCCGGCACCTCGCAGAACTCGTCCCAGATGGACTTGGTGCGCCCGTCCACCGTCGTCGCGCCCTCGACCTGGAACGCGGCCGTAGCCGCCCCCCACAGGAACCCCTCCGGAAAGGAAACCTCCGCCGCCCCCACCACACCGCCCGCACCCACCACACCGACCGCACCGACCGCACCCACCGCACGAGAATCCACAGCTACCCCTTCACCGCACCCTGCATGATCCCGGCGACGATCTGCCGCCCGAGGACGAGGAACACGATCAGCACCGGCACCGTGGCCAACGTGGTCCCGGCCAGCACCAGCGAGTTGTCGACGTAGTAACCGCTCTGGAGCTTCTCCAGCGCCACCTGGATCGTCGGGTTGTCGGCGTTCAGCACGACCAACGGCCACAGGAAGTCGTTCCACGACATCATGAACGTGAACACCCCGAGCATCGCCGCCGCCGGGCGGACCGCCGGCAGGCACACGTGCCAGAACACGCGCACCAGCCCGCACCCGTCCATCCGGGCCGCTTCGACCAGCTCGTCCGGCACCGCGTCCACGATGTACTGCCGCATCCAGAACACCCCGAACGCGGTGACCAGGTTGGGCACGATCACCGCACCCAACGTGCCCGACCACCCGAACTCGGCCATCGCCAAGTACAGCGGGATGATCCCGAGCTGGGTCGGCACCGCCAACGTCGCGACCACGAACACCAGCAGCGGCCCACGCCCCCGGAACCGCAGTTTGGCGAACGCGAACCCCGCCAACGTCGACAGCAACACCACCGACACCGTCACCACCCCGGACACGATCACGCTGTTGCCCAGGGCTTTCCAGAACGGGATCGAGTCGAACACCCGCGCCGCGTTGGCGAAGAACTTCCCGCCCGGCAACAGCGGAGTGTCCCCGTCCCCGTTGCTGGCAACGACAAACGACCAGTAGAACGGAAACGCCGACCCCAGCACGAACGCGATCAACGTCCCGTAGACCCCGACCCCCGGCCTCCGGCCCGTCACGAATCCACCCCGCGCAACCGCCGCGTCAACAGGAAGTTGATCCCCGCGATCACCACCACCACCAGGAACAGAACCCAGGCCAACGCGGCCGCGTACCCGAGGTCGAAACTCTCGAACGCCGACTGGTACAGGTACAGCACCACGGTCTGGTACTGCCCCGTCGCGCCCCCGTTGCTGCTCCCCGCCGGCGCGAACAGCTTCGGCTCCGTGAAGATCTGCAAGCCGCCGATGGTCGACGTGACCACCACGAAGATCAACGTGGGCCGCACCAGCGGCAACGTGATCGAGAAGAACCGCCGGAGCCGCCCCGCCCCGTCCACCACCGCGGCCTCGTGCACCTCACGGGGGATCGCCTGCATCGCCGCCAGCACGATCAGCGCGTTGTACCCGGTCCACCGCCAGTCGACCATCGCCGCGATCGCGACGTGGCTCCACCACCGCGAAGCCTGCCAGTCGATCCTCGACGCCCCGAAGAACTCCAGGACGTCGTTGACCATCCCGTACTTCGGCCCGAACAGGTCCGCGAAGATGATCGTCAACGCCACCAGCGAAGCCGCGTACGGCAGCAGCACCCCCATCCGCCACGCCGTGCGCCCACGCAACGCGGTGTTCAGCAGCGCGGCGATCCCCACCGCCACCACCACCTGGGGAACGCTCGACAACACGAAGATGCTCAACGTGTTGACCAGGGCGTTCCAGAACCTCTCATCCGCCAGCAACGCCGCGTAGTTGCCCAACCCGACGAACGGCGTGGAGTCCGCCCCCAACTCCCAGTCGAACAACGACACGTATGCCGTGTACAGCAGGGGAAACAGCCCGACCACACCGAACAACACGAAGAAAGGCGCAACGAACAGATACGGCGTGTACCGCGCGTCGAACCGCTGCCACCACCCACCAGACCGAAACGACGACGGCGACGGCGAAGACGACCCAGACGACGACCCTGACGAAGACGAGGACGACTCGACGTCCCACCCACCCGTCATCGCAGACGTCACTTCGCGGCCTTCTTGGCACCCTCGACCGCCTGCCGCCACCCTTCTTCCGCCGACTTCCCCTGTTCCACGGCCTGGAGCGCGGGCGCGACCACGTTGTCCTGGATCTCCCCGTCCTGCGGCCCCTTGTACTGCGCCGCCGCGACCTTCGACGCCTGCTCCGCGAACAGCGCCCCGACCTTCTGCCCGCCGAAGTACGCGCTCGTCTGGTCCATCAACTGCGGCGACGCCAGCGCCGCCGGCTGGCTCGGGAACGTGCCCTTCGCGACGAACGCCTTGATCTGCTGTTCCGGCGCGGTCAGCCAGGCCGCCAGCGCCGCCGCTTCCTTGGCGTGCTTGGACTGCCGGGGCACGGTCAGGTACGACCCGCCCCAGTTGCCGCCGCCGCCCGGGAACGCCGCCGTCACCGCCCACTTGCCCGCGTGCTCGGCCCCGGCGTTGCCCTCGATCACGCCGAGCATCCACGACGGGCACGTCTTGGTGGCGAACGCCGACTGCTTGAAGCCGTCCTGCCACTCCTTGCTCCACGCCACGAGCTTCGCGGACTGGCCGCGCGCCACCGCGCCGGTCACCTGGTCCCAGATCCCGCGGTCGTCGTTGACCTCGATGGCCAACTTGTCGTCCCGGTCGAAGAACCCGGTGGCCGCCTGGTTGTGCATGGGGTTGAAGATCTGCGCCGCCGAGTCGAACCACGGCTTCCCGACCGCCGCCACGTACTGGTCGCCCGCCGCGAAGTACGAGTCCCAGGTGGCGAACATCCGGCGCACGCCCTCGGGATCGGTCGGCAGGCCGGCCGCCGACAGGAGATCCGTCCGGTAGCACATGGCCAGCGGGCCGATGTCGGTGCCGTAGCCGATCAGCTTGCCGTCCTTGGTCGTGACGGCGTCGACCTTCCACTTGAGCCACCGGTCCGGCCGCACGTCGCCCGGCCCGATCTCGTTGAGGTCGTTGAACTTCCCGGACTTCGCCAGCACCTGGCTGAGGAACCCCTCCTCGACCGCCTCCACGTCGGCGGTCCCCGATCCGGCGGCCAGCTTGGTGAACAGGTTCTGGTGGTGCGGCGCGGCCTGGCCGGTCTTGCGGTGGGTGATCTTGACGTCCGGGTGCGCGGCCTCGTACTCGGCGAAGAGGTCCTCGTAGCCGAACTCGTTGAACGTCGCGACGGTCAGCTCGACCCGACCGTCCGAGCCGGCACCGCCGGAACCACACGCCGCGAGCACGGCGGCTCCGACCAGGACCGAGGCCAGGACTGCTCGACGTTGGCGCACGAGGACTCCTCACATGATCGGCGGCATTCTGGGAGCGCTCCCAGACCCGCCGAAGTGTGGTGCGCGCCACCCGCCGTGTCAAGCACGCCGTCCCACATCGCAGGCCCACCACGCAAGAAGACGAAAGCTCGAAAACCCTTGGCAACCAACACGACCCCGGCGAAATGATCCGCCGGGGTCGTTGCGTCGAACAGCCTAGCGCCCCGCTCGACACCGCCGCCGGGCACCTCGGGATCAACCGCTCAGGATCGGCGACCCAGATCAAGCGCTCAAGATCGGGCGATCAAGGTCGGGCGATCGAAATCGACCCGCTCACCGCCCGTCCTCCAGGTCGCCTTCGGTCTGGAGGTACACCGCGCGCAGGGCGTCCAACGTCGCCGCCTCCGGGTGCTCCCACATCCCCCGGTCGGCCGCTTCCAGCAGCCGCTCCGAGATCCCGTGCAACGCCCAGGGGTTCGACTCGGTGAGGAACTTCTGGTTCTCCGGGTCCAGCACGTAGCTGGCCGCCAACTGCTCGTACATCCAGTCCGCCACCACACCGGTCGTGGCGTCGTAGCCGAACAGGTAGTCGACGGTCGCCGCCAGCTCGAACGCGCCCTTGTAGCCGTGCCTGCGCATCGCCGCCAGCCAACGCGGGTTCACCACGCGGGCCCGGAAGATCCGGTTCGTCTCCTCGTGCAACGTCCGCGTGCGCACCGCGTCCGGCCGCGTGCTGTCGCCGACGTACGCCGCCGGTGCCTTGCCCGTCAACGCCCGCACGGTCGCGACCATGCCGCCGTGGTACTGGAAGTAGTCGTCCGAGTCGGCGATGTCGTGCTCGCGGGTGTCGATGTTCTTGGCCGCGATGGCGATCCGCCGGTACGCGCTCTCCATGTCGACCCGCGCCTCGACGCCGTCCAGCTCGCGACCGTACGCGTACCCGCCCCACACCGCGTAGACCTCGGCCAGGTCGGCGTCGTCGCGCCAGTTGCGGCTGTCGATCAGCGGGAGCAGCCCGGCCCCGTACGCGCCCGGCTTGGACCCGAAGATCCGCAGCGTCGCACGCCGCCGGTCGCCGTGCTCGGCCAGCTCGGCTTCGGCGTGCGCCCGCACGAAGTTCTCCGAATCCGGCTCCGCCAGCCCCGCCACCAGCTGCACCGCGTCGTCCAGCAGCGCGACCACGTGCGGGAAGGCGTCCCGGAAGAACCCGGAGATCCGCACCGTCACGTCGATCCGGGGCCGGCCCAGCTCCGCCTGCGGCACGACCTCCAGCCCGGTCACCCGGCGCGACTGGTCGTCCCACACCGGCCGGACGCCCAGCAGCGCCAGCACTTCCGCGATGTCGTCGCCGGAGGTGCGCATCGCCGACGTGCCCCACACCGACAGGCCGACCGACGCGGGCCACTCGCCGGTGTCCGCGCGGTAGCGCTCCAGCAGCGAGTCGGCCATCGCCTGCCCGGTCTCCCAGGCCAGTTTGGACGGCACGGCCTTCGGGTCCACCGAGTAGAAGTTGCGCCCGGTCGGCAGCACGTTCACCAAGCCGCGCAACGGGGACCCGCTCGGCCCGGCCGGCACGTACCCGCCGTTCAACGCGTGCAGCAGGTTCGTCATCTCGTCGGTCGTGCGGGCCAGTCGCGGCACGACCTCCAGCGCGCCGAACTCCAGGATCCGCGCCACGTCCTCGGACTCGGTCAACGTCCGCGCGACGGCCGGGTCCCAGTCCGCGTCCTCCATGGCCTGCACGAGTTCCCGCGCACGCGCCTCCACGGCGTCGGTCGAGGCGCGCGTGGTGTCGTCGAGCCCCAACGCCTCCCGCAGGCCGGGCAGCGCGGCGACCTGGCCGGCCCACATCTGCTTGGCCTGGAGGATGGACAGCACGAGGTTGACCCGGGTCTGCCCGGTCGGGGCCTCGCCGAGCACGTGCAGCCCGTCCCGGATCTGGACGTCCTTGATCTCGCACAGCCAGCCGTCGACGTGCAGGATCAGCTCGTCGAACTCGGCGTCGTGCGGCCGGTCGTCCAGCCCCAGGTCGTGGTCGAGCTTCGCGGCCTGGATCAGGGTCCAGATCTGGGCGCGGATCGCGGGCAGCTTGGCCGGGTCCATCGCGGCGATGTTGCCGTGCTCGTCCAGCAGCTGCTCCAGCCGCGCGATGTCGCCGTAGCTGTCCGCGCGGGCCATCGGCGGCACCAGGTGGTCGACCAGGGTGGCGTGCGCGCGGCGCTTGGCCTGCGTGCCCTCGCCCGGGTCGTTGACCAGGAACGGGTAGATCAGCGGCAGGTCGCCCAGCGCCGCGTCCGGGCCGCAGCCGGCGGACATGCCGACCGTCTTGCCGGGCAGCCACTCCAGGTTGCCGTGCTTGCCGACGTGCACCACCGCGTCCGCGCCGAACTCGGCCTCCAGCCACCGGTAGGCGGCCAGGTAGTGGTGGCTCGGCGGCAGGTCCGGGTCGTGGTAGATGGCGATCGGGTTCTCGCCGAACCCGCGCGGCGGCTGGACCATCACCACCACGTTGCCCGACCGCAGGCCGGCCAGCACGATCTCGCCGTCGCGGTCCTTCGAGCGGTCCACGAACAGCTCGCCGGGCGCCGGGCCCCAGTGCCGCTCCATGTCCTCGCGGGTGTCCTCGGGCAGCGTCGCGTACCACTCGCGGTAGCGCGCGGCGGGCAGCCGCACCGGGTTGCCCTGGATCTGCTCCTCGGTCAGCCAGTCGACGTCCTGGCCGCCGGCCGCGATCAACGCGTGGATCAGCGCGTCGCCGTCCAGGTTGGCCACGCCGGGCAGCTCGTCACCGATGTCGTAACCGTTGTCCTGCAACGCCTTCAGCAGACGGACCGCGCTGGCCGGGGTGTCCAGGCCGACCGCGTTGCCGATCCGCGAGTGCTTGGTCGGGTACGCCGAGAGCATGATCACGATCTTGCGCTCGGCCGGCGGGATGTGCCGCAACCTCCCGTGCCGCACCGCGATCCCGGCGACGCGCAGCGCGCGCTCGGGGTCCGCCACGTACACGGTCAGGCCGTCCTCGTCGATCTCCTTGAAGGAGAACGGGACGGTGATGATCCGCCCGTCGAACTCGGGGATCGCGACCTGCGTCGCGGTGTCCAGCGGGGACAGCCCGTCGTCGTTCTCGTCCCACGCCGCGCGGCTGCTGGTCAGGCACAGCCCTTGCAGGACCGGGATGTCCAGCTCGGCGAGCGCGCCCACGTCCCACGCGTCGTCGTCACCGCCGGCCGACGCGGTCGCGGGCTTCGTGCCGCCCGCCGCCAGCACCGTGACGACCAGCGCGTCGGCCTTGCGCAGCTCGGCCAGCAGCGCCGGCTCGGCGGTGCGCAGCGACGCGCAGTACACCGGCAGCGCCCGGCCGCCCTTCTCCTCGATCGCGTCGCACAGGGCGTGCACGAACGCGGTGTTCCCGGCCACGTGGTGCGCCCGGTAGTACAGGACCGCGACCACCGGCCCCGCGCCGGTCCCCGCGGCGCCGTCCGGCCGCTCCAGCACGCCCCAGTTCGGCGCGGCCTGCGGCGGGTTGAAGCCGAACCCGGTCAGCAGGACCGTGTCGGAGAGGAACTTGTGCAGTTCGGCGAGGTTCACCGGACCGCCGTGCGCCAGGTAGGCGTGGGCTTCGGCGCAGACGCCGCCGGGCACCGTGGACAGCTCCATCAGCGGCGCGTCGGGGTTCTGCTCACCGCCCAGCACCACCACCGGGCGGGGGCCGGCGAGCAGCAGGTCCAGGCCCTCTTCCCACATCCGCCGCCCGCCCAGGATGCGCACCACCACCAGGTCGACGCCCTCCACGAGGGCGGGCAGGTCGTCGGCGGTCAGCCGGGCGGGGTTGCCCAGCCGGAAGTCCGCGCCGCTCGAACGGGCGGACAGCAGGTCCGTGTCGGAGGTCGACAGCAGCAGGATCACGTGCGGGCTCCATCCCTCGGGGGTCCTCGCCCCAGGTCGTAGGGGACGGCGGGCGGAGTTCCTGACTCCCGGACTCGCGTCCGGTCACAGTGGCGGGACCGCGCCGGATTCGCACCGGCTTCCTCCTGTTGCTTCGCCGTTCCGGCCCACCCTAACCGGGGAGTTAGCATCCAGCCCATGCCCCAGGACCGCGAACGCCCCGACGCCTGCCCCGGCGCGGTCGACGTGCACCGGGCCGCGGACGGCGGGTTGGCGCGCGTCCGGGTGCCCGGCGGCACGCTGTCCGCCGCGCGGTTCGACGTGCTCCGGCAGGCCGCGCTGGACCTGGGCGACGGTTGGCTGGAACTCACCTCGCGGGCGAACGTGCAGATCAGGGGCCTGGCACCGGGCGCGGAGCACGAGTTGGGCGCGCGGCTGCGCGACGCCGGCCTGCTGCCCTCGCCGACCCACGAGCGGATGCGCAACATCATCGCCGCGCCGCTGGAGGACAACCAGGACCTGGTGGACGCGGTGGACGCCGCGCTGTGCGGGGTGCCCGGCCTGGCCGACCTGCCCGGACGCTTCCTGGTCACGGTGGGTGAGGCGGTCAGCGGCCTGGGCGGTGACATCGGCCTGGTGGGTGACGCGCTGTTGCTGGCCGGCCGCGACTCGGGACTGCGCGTGACCGACCCGGTGGCGGCCGTGGTCGCGGCGGCCGAGGAGTTCCAGGCGATCCGGGGCACCGCCTGGCGTTTGTCCGAAGTGGACGGCGGTGTGCGGAAGATCACCGCTGCGCTGGGCGTCCCCGGGCCGAGAACCCTTGATCCGGCTGTGATTCCGGTCGCACCCGGTCCGCACGGCGACCGCCTGGTGGCGGGGGTGCCGCTGGGCCGGTTGGACGCGCGGCTGCTCGCGGGCACGCCGGTCCGGGTCACGCCGTGGCGCGGCGTCGTGGTGCCCGCCGGCACCGACACGTCCGGTCTGTTCACCGATCCGGAGTCGCCGTGGCGCGGGGTGACCGCGTGCACCGGCCGGCCGGGCTGCGCGAAGTCGCTGACCGACGTGCGGGCGGACGCGGCCCGCTGGATCGGTACCCCGCACCGGGGCCAGGTGCACTGGTCGGGCTGCGCGCGGCGGTGCGGCAGGCCGGCTGGCGACGTGGTGGAGTTCGTCGCGACCGGCGACGGGTACGAGGAGATCAGGTGACCAGCTACATCAAGGACGGCGCGGAGATCTACCGCCGGTCGTTCGCCACCATCCGCGCCGAGGCCGACCTGTCCGGGCTGCCGGCCGACGTCGCGCGGGTCGCGGTGCGGATGATCCACGCGTGCGGCATGGTCGACCTGGTCGACGACATCGGCTACTCCCCCGGCGTGGTGTCCGCCGCGCGCGCGGCGCTGCTGGCCGGCGCGCCGGTCCTGTGCGACGCGCAGATGGTCGCCTCCGGCGTGACCCGGCGCAGGCTGCCCGCCGACAACGAGGTGCTGTGCCTGCTCGGCGACCCGAGGGTGCCCGCGCTGGCGGAGCGGCTCGGCAACACCCGCAGCGCCGCCGCGCTGGAGCTGTGGGGCGACCGGCTCGGCGGCTCGGTGGTCGCCATCGGCAACGCCCCGACCGCCCTGTTCCACCTGCTCGACCTGGTCGCCTCGGGCGCGCCCCGGCCGGCCGCCGTGCTGGGCATCCCGGTGGGGTTCATCGGGGCCGCCGAGTCCAAGCAGGCGCTCGCCGAGAGCGGTCTGGAGCACCTGGTCGTGCGCGGTCGGCGCGGGGGCAGCGCCATGACCGCGGCGGCCGTCAACGCGATCGCGAGCGAGGACGAATGACCGGCAGGCTCTACGGCGTCGGGGTGGGCCCCGGCGACCCCGAACTGGTGACCGTGAAGGCCGCCCGGCTGATCGGCGAGGCGGACGTGGTGGTGTTCCACAGCGCCCGGCACGGCCGCAGCGTGGCGCGCCGGATCGCCGAGCCGTACCTGCGCGGCGACCAGGTGGAGGAGCAGCTGGTCTACCCGGTGACGACCGAGGACTCCGACGACTACCAGGGCGAGATCGACGCGTTCTACGCCGAGTGCGCCCAGCGGCTGGCCGCGCACCTGGACGCCGGGCGGACCGTCGTGGTGCTCGCCGCCGGCGACCCGTTCTTCTACGGCTCCTACATGCACCTGCACAAGCGGCTGGCGGACAAGTACCCGGCCGAGGTGGTCCCCGGCGTCACGTCGGTCAGCGCCGGCGCGGCGGTGATCGGCCGGCCCCTGGTCGAGCGGGACGAGGTGCTGACCGTCCTGCCGGGCACCCTGCCGGTGGACGCGCTGACCGGGCACCTGGCCGCCGGCGACCCGGTCGCGGTCATGAAGCTGGGTCGGACGTTCCCGCACGTGCGGGAGGCGCTGGAGCGCTCCGGGCGGCTGGCCGAGGCGTGGTACGTGGAACGCGCCACGACCGGCGGCCAGCGCACCGCGCCGCTCGCCGACGTCGACCCCGACGGGGTGCCCTACTTCTCCCTGGCCCTGCTCCCCAGCAAGGCGACGCCCGCGCCGCACGCCCCGACCGGGACGGCCGGGACGCCCGCGCGCGGGCAGGTCGTCGTGGTGGGGCTGGGCCCGGCGGGGCCGCAGTGGCTCACGCCCGAGGCGCGCGAGGCGCTGGCCGAGGCGGAGGACCTGGTCGGGTACGTCACCTACCTCGACCGCATCCCGGACCACCCCGCGCGGCGCAAGCACGCGTCGGACAACAAGGTCGAGTCCGAGCGCGCCGCGTTCGCCCTGGACCTGGCCAAGCGCGGGCGGAAGGTCGCCGTGGTCTCCTCCGGCGACCCCGGCGTGTTCGCGATGGCCAGCGCCGTCCTGGAGGTCGCCGCGGAGGAGGAGTTCGCGGACGTCCCGGTGCGGGTGCTGCCCGGCCTGACCGCCGCGCACGCCGTGGCCAGCCGGGCGGGCGCGCCGCTGGGCCACGACTACTGCGTGCTCTCGCTGTCCGACCGGCTCAAGCCGTGGGAGGTCATCGCCGAACGGCTGGAGGCCGCCGCGCGGGCCGACCTCGTGCTGGCGATCTACAACCCGGCGTCGCGCAGCCGCCGGTGGCAGGTCGAGTCGGCCCGCGACCTGCTGCTGCGGCACCGCTCGCCGGACACGCCCGTGGTGGTCGGCCGGGACGTCGGCGGCCCCGAGGAGAGCGTCCGGGTGGTGCGGCTGGCCGACCTCGACCCGGAGACGATCGACATGCGGTGCCTGCTGATCGTCGGCTCCTCGCAGACCCTGCGCACCGGCCGGGGGGCGGTGTTCACGCCCCGGCGCTACCCGTCGTGAGCCACGCCAGCGCCGCGTCCACCGTCGACACGGTCGGCGCGGCGGGCGCGGGCGGGCGGCGGAGCACCACGACGGGCAGCCCGAGCACCCGCGCGGCGTCCAGCTTGGCCGCCGTCATCTCGCCGCCGCTGTCCTTGGTGACCAGGACTTCCACGCCGTAGCGGCGCATCAGCGCCACCTCACCGTCCACTGTGTACGGTCCCCGGTCCTGCACGACGTCCAGCGCGGTGGCGTCGGCGGGCGGGTCGACGGTCCGCGCCACGCCCGCCGCGAACGCGCCCAGCCCGTCCCGCCCGGTGGTCACGAACGCCCGCCGCGCGCCGACCACCCCGGCCGCTTCGGCGATCGAGCCGACCCACGTCCAGCGGTCGCCGGCGCGCTCGGTCCAGCCCGGCCGGCGCAGCACCAGCAGCGGCACGCCGGCCTCGCCGGTCGCGGCGAGCGCGTTGGCGGTGATCCGGTCGGCGAACGGGTGGGTGGCGTCGACCACGGCGTCGACCCGCTCGGCCCGCAGGTAGGCGACCAGCCCGGCCACGCCGCCGAACCCGCCGACCCGCACCTCACCCTCCGGCAGCCGGGGTGACGCGACCCGGCCGGCCAGCGACGACACCACCCGGACCAGCGGCAGCGCACGCCGGGCGAGTTCGCGCGCCTCGCCCGTGCCGCCGAGCACCAGCACCGTCCGCGCGCGGCCGCCACCCGGCGCGACGCCGTCCCCGACCGTCACGGGCGGCACCGGGTGGTCGAGTACAGGTGGCTGTCGACGAACCCCTCGGCGGCCAGCACCTCGCCCACGATGATCACCGCGGTCCGCTTGATCCCGGCGTCCGCGACCTGTCCGGCGATGGTGGCGAGCGTGCCGCGCAGCACGAGTTCGCCGGCTCGGCTCGCGTTCGCCACGACCGCCGCCGGGCACTGCGGCCCGTAGTTCGGCAGCAGCTCGGCGACCACCTCGGAGATCCGCTGCACGGCCAGGTGCAGCACGACCGTGGCCCGCGACACCCCGAGCGTCGCCAGGTCCTCGCCCGGCGGCATCGGGGTGGCGCGCGCGGACGTGCGGGTCAGGATCACGGTCTGACCGACGCCGGGCACGGTGAGTTCGCGCTTGAGCGAGGCCGCCGCCGCCGCGAACGCCGGCACGCCGGGCGTCACGTCGTACGGGATGCCCAGCGCGTCCAGCCGGCGCATCTGCTCGGCCATCGCGCTGTAGACCGACGGGTCGCCGGAGTGCAGCCGCGCCACGTCGTGGCCGGCGTCGTGCGCCGCCGACAGCTCGGCGGTGATCCGGTCCAGGTCGAGGTTCGCGGTGTCCACCAGCCGGGCGTGCGGCGGGCAGTGCCCGAGCACCTCCGGCGGCACCAGCGCACCCGCGTACAGGCACACCGGCGACGACTCCAGCAGCCGCACCGCGCGCAGCGTGAGCAGATCGGCCGCGCCGGGCCCGGCCCCGATGAAGTGGACGGTCACCGGTCCTCCTCCGTCAGCGCCCGGTCCACGACGTCGTCCTTCGTCACGGCCCAGGCGGTCACCTGCATCTGCGGCCGCCACCCGGTGAAGCCGCCCACGGGCGTGTCGCGGCTGACCGAGAGCCTCGTCAACGACCCGCCCGCGGCCGCGTGCCACCGGGCGAGCACGACCTCGGACTCCAGCGTGACGGCGTTGGCCACCAGCCGCCCGCCGGGCCGCAACGCCGCCAGGCACCGCCGCACGACACCGGGCGCGGTCAGCCCGCCGCCGATGAACACCGCGTCCGGCTGCGCGAGGTCCAGCGCCGCCGGGCTCTCCCCCAGCACCACGCGCACCCCCGGCACGCCCAGCGCGGCGGCGTTGCGGGTGATCCGCCCGGCGCGCACCGGGTCGCGTTCGACCGCGATCGCCCGGCACGCCGGGTGGGTGCGGGACCACTCGACCGCGATGCTGCCCGAGCCCGCGCCGACGTCCCACAGCAGCTCGCCGGGACGGGGTGCGAGCAGCGCCAGGACCACCGCGCGCACCTCGCGCTTGGTGAGCTGCCCGTCGTGCTCGTAGGCGTCGTCCGGCAGGCCCGGGACCAGCGCGAACCCGCTGTCGGCGGGTTCGATCGCGAGCACGTTGAGCGGGTCGGCGGCGGTCACGTCGTGGTGGATCCGCTCGGCCGGGCCGCCCAGCTGCTCCAGCACGGTGATCCGGGCGTCGCCGGCCAGCGCGGCCACCTCGGCGGGGTCGCCGCCCAGCACCAGCACCCGCCGTCCGGGGTGCAGGTGCGGCACGAGCAGCGCGGCGGGCTTGCCGACCAGGCTCACCACGGCCACCGCGTCCAACGCCCAGCCCAGCCGCGCGCACGCCAACGACGCCGACGACGGCTGCGGCAGGACCCGCACCGCCTCCGCCCCGAGCAGCCGCACCAGCGTGGTGCCGATGCCGTGGAACATCGGATCACCGCTGGCCAGCACGCACACCGCGCGCCCCTGGTGCGCCCGCAACAACCCCGGCAACGCGGGCAGCAGCGGCGACGGCCACGCCACCCGCTCGACGCCACCCGGCGACTCGGCCGGCGCGCCGGCGGCCCCCGGACCCCCGGGCACCAGGGCGAGCTGCCGGGCGCTGCCCATCAGCACCTCGGCGGAGGTGACCGCGCGGCGTGACGCGGGCGGCAGGCCCTCCCAGCCGTCCGCGCCGATGCCGACGACGGTGATCACACCGAACCCAGCACGCGGGTCACCGCGATCTCGATCACGACCCGCTCCGGGTTGGGGCGCGGCTCGCGGTAGCGCTCGGTGTAGCGGCGCACGGCGTCCGCGACCTCCTCGGCCGACTGCCGCACGACCGCGCGCCCCTCCAGCGTCGACCAGCGCGCACCCTCCACCTGGCACACCGCGACCAGCGCGCCCCCGGCACCGGCCGCCAGCACGTTGCGCACCTTGCGCGAACCGCGCGAGCAGATGATCCGGGCGGTGGCCGTCCCGACGTCGAGCGTGACGCCGACCGGCACCACGTGGGGCGTGCCGTTCGGACGTGCGGTGGTCAGGGTGCTCAGGTGGTACTCCGTCCAGAACGTCCGGAAGTCCTCGCCCTTGGTCGACAACATGGGTGCATCATGCGGCACGACCGCGCTATGGTCGAAAACGTGACGCGTCGATTTAGCCGCCCCTGGCCGGGAGACCCGGCCATCCGGGGCGTGCGCTAGGCGCGGTCCGGGTGGCGGACCGGCTCAGGGGACCTCCCCGCAGCCGACCCGCTTCCCGAAGGGACCTCCCGCGATGCCTCGCGACCTCACCGACCCCGCCCAGGGGCCGCACGCCATGCAGCTCGTCCTGGACGAGATCCTCGCCGCCGCACCGCCCGCCGCCGAGCGCCGGGTGATCCGGGACGGCCCGGAGGTCGGCGTCGAGGACAACTACACCAACCTCGGCTACCCGCCGGACGCCATCACCCGTGACGCCCGTTACACCCGCTACACCACCGAAGGCCGGATGCTGCGCAGCCACACCTCGGCCATGATCCCGCCCGCGCTGCGCGTGCTGGGCACGCAGGAGTGGGACGACGTGCTGCTGGCGTGCGTCGGCATGGTGTACCGGCGCGACGCGGTCGACCGGGTGCACTCGGGCACGCCGCACCAGCTCGACGTGTGGCGGATCTCCCGCCACCGGGCCGATCTGGACGAGCTGGTCGACGCCGTGATCACCGCCGCCGTGCCCGGCGCGCGGTACCGCACGACGCCCGCCGAACACCCCTACACCGAGCAGGGCCTCCAGGTCGACGTGCTGGTCGACGGCGAGTGGCTGGAGGTCGCGGAGGGCGGCCTGGCGGCCCGGCACGTGCTGCGCCGCGCGTGGCTGCCCGACGACGTGCACGGCCTGGCGCTCGGCCTGGGCCTGGACCGGTTGTTGATGCTGCGCAAGGGAATCCCGGACATCCGGCTGCTCTCCTCGGACGATCCCCGGGTGGCCGCGCAGATGCGGGACCTCACGCCGTACCGCGCGGTGTCCAAGCACCCGCCGATCTCACGGGACGTGTCCGTCGCGGTGCGGCCCGAGCAGGACGCGGAGACCATCGGCGACACCGTGCGCGCGACCGTGGGCGACCTCGTGGAAGAGGTGCTGGTGCTGGACGAGACGCCGGTGCACGACCTGCCGCCCGCCGCCGTCACCCGGCTCGGCGCGCACACCGGGCAGAAGAACGTGTTGCTGCGCCTGGTCTTGCGGCACCCGACCCGCACGCTGACCGACGCGGAGGCCAACGCGGCCCGCGACGCCGTGTACGCCGCGGTCCACGAAGGCGGTGCTCAGTGACCGCGCAGGCGGTCCGGGTGGAAGACCAGGGGCACGCTGAACAGGTCGCCGAAGCTCGCGTTGGTGGTGAACACCTCGGCGGCCAGCTCGCCGTACTTGGCGGTGAACGCCTCGTGCAGGTGCGCGCGCGGGATGTCGTCCTCCCGGGTGAGCACGCCGGTGAGCACCACGACGTCGTGGCCGAGGCCGTCGTCGTCGAGGTTCAAGGAGGTGCGGGGGTTGGCCTTGAGCCGGTCCAGCCGCTTGGCGTCGGGCTTGCTGTAGAACAGCACGGTGCCGTCCTCCTGCCAGAGGAACCACACCGGGGCGGGCTGCGGCGTGCCCGTCCGGTCGACCGACGTGACCCAGGCGATCATCTCCTCGCGCAGCCTGCGGGCGACTCGGGCACCGAACTCCGTCGAGGGGTCGGGCAGGGCGAACGTCATGCGGTCATCTCCAGTCGTCGGGTGATCGACTCCTGGCAACACCGTGCCGCACGCCACTATTCCGCCGGCTGCGCCGACCGCTCTTCCGACACCGGGCGGGGGCGGATCTCGTTGAGGTAGTTGTAGATCGTGAACCGGGTGACGCCCAGGACGCCCGCCAGGTAGTCCACCGAATCGCGGACCTGGAACAGGCCGGCGTCGTCGAGGTACCGGACCACCCGGGCCTTGTGCGACTTGCGCATCAGGTCGACCGGCACCCCGGTGTCGGCGACGGCCCGTTCGACCAGCATCCGGCGGTAGGTGTCCACGTCGGGCGGGAACGCCCGCGCGCCCGCACCGGCCTCGGTCGTGCCGCCGGGGTCGGCCTCGATCCGCCGGGCCGCCGCGCGCCCGCCCCCGTCGTCCGGGACGGCGGCGGGCGCGGCGGGTTTCGCGGTGGCCCGCGAGGTGAGGTGGCGCAGGGCGTCGGCGACGAGGGCGACGGTGTCGGCGGTGGTCGAGGCGTGCGGGGAGAGGCGGACGTGCTCGGGGCGGGTGGTCGCCGTCACGCCCGCCCTCGCCAGCGCCGCGCCGACCACCGGCGCCGGCACGTCCGGGAGCGTGAAGGCCAGGATCCCGGCACCGCGCACCCGCTCGGAGACCACCGCGCCGCCCGCCGCGCGCACCACCTCGGCCAGCGCGTCGACCTGGTCGAGGATCCGGCCGCGCAGCACGTCCACGCCCGCGGCCTCGACCAGTTCCAGCGCCGTCGCCAGCGCCCCGGCCGCGACCGGGCTCAGGTGCGTGAGCGACCAGGCCGCCGCGCCGGCCGCCCGGGGCCGCAGCGAGTTGTCGAACACGCCGACGTTCACCGCGCCGGACCAGCCGGACAGGGTCGGCTCCACGCGTTCCAGCGCGCGCTCGGACAGCGCGACGAACCCCGTCGACCACCCCGCGCGCAGCCACTTCTGCCCGCCGGCCACGACCACGTCGGCCACCGCCCACGGCTCGTCCACCACGCCGAACCCCTGGATGGCGTCCACGATCAGCAGCCGGTCGCCGACCACCTCGCGCAGCGCCGCCAGGTCGGCCCGGTAGCCGGTGCGGAAGTCCACCGCGCTCACCGACACCGCCGTCACCTCCGGCGTGAGCGCCGCCCGCACCGCCTCCGGCGTGACCGGCCCGGCGTCGAGCCAGCGCACCCGCGCCCGCCCGCTGCGCGCCCACGGGTAGGTGTTCGCCGGGAACTCGCCCCGCGACACCACGACCTCCCCCACCACCCCCGATGCCGCCTGGAACAGCCCGGTGCTGGTGTTGGGCGCGAGCGCCACCTGGTCGACGGCCGTCCCGACCAGCCGGGCGACCGCCGCGCGCGCCCGCAGGTCCTGCGGCATCAGGTCGTGCACGGTCGAGGGCCCGGCCAGCGAGGACTGCTCCAGCAGCCGGGTCGTCTCGGCGACGACGGCGTGCGTCGGCGGCCCGTACCGGGCGAAATCGACGTAGCCGACGGGTTCACGACACTCGACCAGGTAGGTCTGCGGCACGCTCACACCGACCGAAGCTACAACCCCAGGTTGAACGATTCAACTACGGGTTGAATGGAATTCGCGAGGTGTCCCCTTCGTTGAACCGGGTAACCGGGGGCGAAAACGCCCAGTGCAGAGCGAGGAGAACCTATGGCCACGGTGGAGCTGACCACGGAGAACTTCGACGAGGTGGTCGGCGGATCCGACATGGTTCTGGTCGACTTCTGGGCGGGCTGGTGCGGTCCGTGCCGCCAGTTCGCGCCCACCTACGAGAAGACCGCCGAGAAGCACCCGGACATCGTGTTCGGCAAGGTCGACACCGAGGACCAGCAGCAGCTCGCGGCGGCGTTCCAGATCCGGTCGATCCCGACGCTGATGATCGTGCGCGACGGCGTCGTGCTCTACGCCCAGCCCGGCGCGCTGCCGGAGTCGGCGCTGGAGGACCTGATCGACCAGGCGCGCAAGGTCGACATGGAGGAAGTGCGCAAGCAGGTGGCCGACCAGCAGGCGTGAGACCCACCGGGAGGGGGCGGAGCGATCCGCCCCTCCCGCGCGTCCGCCCCCGTGCGCTCACGGCAGCGAGTCGGGCAGCCCGAACCGCCGGAAGTGCGCCACCCCCTGGAACGAGGTCACGCCGGCGATCAGCCCGTCGCGCAGGGTCAGCACGTTCACCGACCACGCCTCGTGCGCGCCCGACCCGCCGGCGCGCAGGTAGCAGGCCACGGCCGGCTGGGCGTTCGCGCCGATCTCCAGGTGCCGCCACGAGCCGCACCGCATCGGCACCGCCCGCGCGAAGTCCAGCACCGCCGCCCGCCCCGCGTACCAGGCGGGCAGCGGCGGCATGGACCACGTCACGTCCTCGGTGAGCAGCGCGACCAGGGTGTCCGCGTCACCGCGTTCCAGCGCCCCGGCGAACCCGGAGACGACCTCCCGCAGCCGCGCGTCGTCGATCATCCGCAGGGTCTGCTGCTGGGTGGCCGCCGGCACCTTCTCCGCGACGATCCGCCGGGCCCGCGCCAGCGCCGAGTTCACCGAGGCGGTGGAGGTGTTCATGATCCCGGCGATCTCGGCGACGGAGAACCCCAGCACCTCGAACAGGATTAGCGCGGCCCGCTGGTTGCCGGGCAGGTGTTGCAGGGCGGCGACGAACGCCAGCTCCACCGCCTCGCGCTGCTCGTACCGCGCGCCCGGCCCGCTCAGCCCGGTGTCCGGGTAGGGCCCGAGCCACGCCACGTCGGTCAGCGCCACGTCCCCGACCACGGCCCGCTCGCCGGCCGGTCCGAGGTCGACCGGCAGCGCCCGCCGCCCCCGGTGCTCCACGACGTCCAGGCAGGTCCGGGTGGCCACGGTGTACAGCCAGGACCGCAGCGAACTGCGCCCCTCGAACCCCGGCAGCCCCCGCCACGCCCGCAGCAGCGCGTCCTGCAGGGCGTCGTCGGCGTCGTGCGCCGAGCCCAGCATCCGGTAGCAGTGCGCGTGCAGTTCACGACGCAGCGGTTCCACCAGACGGGTGAACGCGGCGTCGTCGCCCGCGCGCGCCTGGTCCAGTTCCGCCTCGGTGGAAGAAACTTCGCTCACGAGCGACGATTCTGCCTCCCGACGGGAGTCACCTACCTCCGAACGGGCGAAAACCGACAGCTGGAGGAACCAGATGACCACCGTGACCGCCGACTCGCTCCGCGTGGACGACGCGACCCTGCACTACGAACTGCGCGGTGCCGGCCCGCTGGTGGTGCTGGTCGGCGCGCCGATGGACGCACGGGCGTTCGAACCGCTGGCCGACCTGCTGGCCACCGACCACACCGTGCTCACCACCGACCCGCGCGGCATCAACCGCAGCCCGGTGGACGACCGCGAGCGCGACTCCACGCCCGAGCAGCGCGCCGACGACCTGCACCGGCTGATCCGGCACGTCGACGCGGGCCCGGCGGCGGTGCTGGGCTCCAGCGGCGGCGCGGTCAGCGTGCTGGCCCTGGTGCAGGCGCACCCGGAGGTCGTGCGCACCGCGATCGCCCACGAGCCGCCGCTCAACGAACTGCTGGAGGACCGCGCGGCGCTGCGCGCGAAGACCGACGAGATCATCGCCATCCACCGGACGGGTGACGCGGTGGCCGCGTTCCGGAAGTTCCTGGAGGTGGCGAACATCTTCCTGCCCGACGAGGTTGTCGAGCACATGCTCGGCGGCGACCGGCCCGCGCAGGACGTGGCCGACGACGAGTACCAGCACAACCGGATGCTGCGCCCGACCACCCGGTGGGTGCCGGACCTGGACGCCCTGCGCGCCGCCCCGACCCGGCTGCTGATCGGCCTGGGCGAGGAGTCGACCGGCCAGCTGTGCGAGCGCACGTCCCGCGCGCTGACCACCGCGCTGGGCACCGAACCGACCCTGTTCCCCGGCGGCCACATCGGCTTCGCGGAGAACCCGGTGGCGTTCGAGCCGCGCCTGCGCGAGGTGCTGGCGGGCTGAGCAGGCGGAGGGGCCGCCGGCGGCAGGTGGGTCCACCCGTCCTCTGCTTCCGGCGTCACAGCTGTGCCGTGCCGGTGAAACCCGGTGGGACCTGCTCTCAACTACGGGTAGGCCGGCGGCCCCTCGCCCACAGGATTCCCGCCCTTCGCGCGCCCACACCTGTGGACGGTGCGAAGCGTCAGAACAGCGGCGACCGCACGCACAGGCGGGTGTCCGCAACGGACACCAGGTCGTCGGCCAGGCCGGGCGCGTGCCGCCGCGCCCACGAGCCCAGCGCCCCCAGGAACCCGACCAGGTCCCGCTGCACGCCCAGCAGCGACTCGCGCAGCACGGCCGCGTCCAGGTCCACGAACGCGCCCTCGCCCGGCTCGTCGCCGAGCCCGCCGTCACCCCACAACCGCAGCACGCCGTCGTCGCGGAACTCCACCCACGGCGCGGGGTCGTGCCCCAGGAAGACCTTCGACCCGGACAGCACGGCCACCCAGTCGCGCCACTCCTCCAGACCGAAGCAGCACCCCGGCGGGACCGTGACCGCCGAATCGCGCACGAGCAGCCCGCCCGGCAGCGTCCAGCCGTCGGAGTCGAGCAGCCACCGCACCGCGGCCTCGACCGACCGCGGCCCGTCGACGTAGGGCAGCGCCGCGCACAACACCGTGCCGACCTCTTCGGAGGTCATCGACGGCCCGACCGGCAACCAGTACGACCCGCCCACCACCGGCCAGAGCGCGAACTCGTCGACCACGGCCGGGAGCCGTTCCGCGACCGCCTCGACGCTGATCATGCCCGCGACGCTAGCCGCGCGGTCAGAACCTCGGCGAGCGCTTTTCCAGGAACGCCGCCACGCCCTCCGCGTACTCGGGGCTGTGCACGGCCTCGTCGTACAGCGCCCGCACCGCGTCGTCGTCCTCGTGCTGCCCGTCGGTGATCCGCTCCACGATCGACTTCGCCCCGCGCACGCTCACCCGCGCCCGCGACGCGATCACCTCGGACAGCTCCTTGACCCGCGCCTCGACGTCGGCGTGCACCTCGTTCACCAGACCGATCCGCAACGCCGTCGCCGCGTCGATGATCTCGCCGCTGAACAGGATCTGCTTGGCCCACGCGGGTCCCACGACGTCGACCAGCCGCTTGGTGGAGGTCAGGTTGTAGACGATGCCGAGCTTCGCGGGCGTGATGCCGAACCGGGCCTGGTCCGAGGCGATCCGCAGGTCGCACGCCAGCGCGATCTCGCACCCGCCGCCGATGCAGAACCCGGTGATGGCGGCGATGGTGGGCTTGCCGAGCGTGGCGATCGCGCGCTCCCCGCCGTGCACCGCCTCGTGGTACCGGGCCGCGCCGTCCGCGCCGCTGCGCAACGTGGAGAACTCGCTGATGTCCGCGCCCGCCGAGAAGTGCTCGCCACCCCGGACCACCAGCACCCGCACGTCCGGCGCGTCCTGGACCCGGGCCAGCAGACCCGGCAGCGACGACCACATCTCGTGGCTCATGGCGTTGCGCTTGGCCGGCCGGTCGATGGTCAGCGTGGCCACCGGGCCGGACGTGTCCAGTCTCAGCGTCATGACCGGAGGGTAGGGGGAATCGGGTCCGGCCGGGCCGTGAGCGCCCTCACGCCAGCCACCAGAACGTCGGGCCGCCCACCACCAGTCCCAGCACGACACCGCCGACCACCTGCGCCACCGTGTGGTCCCCCAACGCCACCCGGGACCACCCGACCAGCGCCACGGCCGGCGTGAACACCAGCGACCACAACCCGAAGATCACCACCATCACGGCCAACGCGCCGGACGCGACCGCGGTGTGCACGGAGATCTTCCACCCGCGCCCGCCGGGCACCGGGGCGGCGAAGGTGATCGCGATGCTGACCACCAGGCTGAGGAACATCGACAGCGCGAGCGCCACCATCCGCTGCGGCGCGTCCCCCAGCACGAGCGCGGCGATCCCCGTGCCGAGCGACAGCGCGCAGGTGAACAGCGGCACCAGCCGGCCCTCGCGGTTGGTCACGTGGTGGCCCTGCCACAACCCGCGCCGCGCGCCGCGGACCACCACCAGCATCGGGATCACCGACCCGGTCACCCCGACCACCAGGCCCCACACCACGGTCGGCAGCACGCTGCCCGTCGCGTGCCAGGCCACCAGTACCGGCAGGCTGAGCACGAGCACCCACGGCGCGAGGACTTCCGTCACCACGCGGGCGAGCACCGGCGGCGTCTGAGTGGCCATTGCCGGAGCGTAGATCGAGATGGTCACGGACGAGGTGGTGTTCCACCGGTGACCACCGATTGGGGTGATCCGGTTTGCGAATGGGTCGGCGGTGGGTATCGCGGGTGCGGGCGGACCCCCGCCGAGGCGACCTCGCGAACGCGGTCGCCCCGTCGGCGGCCCGCCCGCGCGACCCGGTGCGCGAATGGCCTAGCGGTAGGCGTTGCGGGTGTAGGTCAGGCTGAAATCGCCCCGGTTGGCGAAGTACACCGACACCAGGTAAGCCGGGTCGGTGGCGAGCAGGCCGCGCTGGAGGTCGCTGCCGTCGTTGCCGTCGTCCCAGCCCCACGCGCTGTTCGCTGCGTTTGAACTTACTGTGCATTGCTGTGAGCACCAAAAAACCTAGTGACACACTATCGCTCAGCCTGATAGCAAGCACGCTTGCAGGTGCAGCGCACAGCAAGCGCGACCGCCGGAGCACGATCGGCGACCCCGCACAGCAGATGTCCCGTACCGTTCTTTCCCAAGATTGTTCGCACACCTGGATGTACGCTCGACACCAGGGAAGGGGGGTCGCCTGATGGGGGCAACACGACTCGCCCACCGACGCATGAAGCGTTGGCAGGAAGTCAAGCTGATTGGCGGCATCTACGTTCGAGCTTCTCGCGACGCCAACGGCCGTGCCATTTCGATCGGTACGCAGACAGACGAGGGTGTCGAGTTCTTCGAGGAGAACGACATTGAGCACGCCGTAACGTACTCCGATAATAACCTGAGCGGGTCGCCCTACGCCACCGAGGCCCGAGGCGACTACGAACGTGCACTGGAGGACCTTCGCGCGGGCCAGATCAACCTGTTGTGGACGTTCGACCACAGCAGGGCGCAGCGCGATCTGGAGGTATACGCGAGGCTGCGCCGTATCTGCGAAGAGGCTGGCGCGTTCTGGGCTTACGCGGGCCGGATCTACGACATGACCGATCCGAAGGACCGCAAGGACTCTGCTCGGGATGCAGTGGATGCCGAGAACGCCTCAGACAACATCTCGATCCACACCCGGCGCGGGAAGCGGGGTCGCCGGAAGCGCGGCGAGCACAACGGGCCCACTGCCTACGGGTACAAGCCGGTCTACAGCCCTGAGACGGGCAAGTCGCTCGGGTGGGAGATCGTGGCGGAAGAGGCGGAGGTGATCGCTCGAATCGTCGCAGACGGTCTCGACGGCAAGGGGCCGACCACGATCGCGCGCGAACTCAACGCGGATGGCGTCCCTACTCCCCGTGGGCACATGTGGGACAAACGGCGCGTCCAGCACGTTAGCGACGAGTACCGCACACGCGAGTGGCCGACGTTCACAGCCTCCCTCACCGCGGATCAGGAGGACGTTGCCCACGAGATCGTCAAGCGCGTGAACGACGGGGACACGCCGAAAGAGGTCGGCCGCGATCTCAACCGTCGAGGCGTCCCGTATTTCTTCCCGAGCAAGTGGTGTGAGACCAAGGTCAAGAACATCGGACTTGCTCTCCCGACTGCCGGGCTGCTCGCGCACGACGGCGGTATCTATCTGGAGAAAAAGTTGGACCCCGACGCCGCAGAGGGCTTCCGCATGGTGCCCGTTGAAACCGCATGGGAGGCCATCAAGTCTGCGGAGGACCATGACGCCCTCGTCGCCTTGTGGGAACCGCGCAAGGACAACACCAACCGCGACGGTGGGCGGGTCCGTCATCTGTGGACTGGAATCACCAAGTGCGGAGTCTGCGGAAAGGGCCTCAGCAGCCGTGTGAACCACGGGAAGCGCCGGTTGGAATGCCTGAACGGCAAGGGCTGCGTGTCACGTGACCAGACGTTGACGGAGGCTTGGCTGACCGAACATGCCTTGCAACTCCTCGAACGAGAGGACGCGGCCCAACTGTTCCGGCTCGACGTTGCCGCTGACGACGCCAGCAAGGCACAGCAAGAAGCGGAAAGGCTTCGGGCACAGTTGGAGGGCTTCCGCGCTCAGGCACTCGCTGAGAAGATCACGCCTGAGTCGTTCGCCGTGTTCGAGGGGGCGTTGCTACCGAAGATCCACAAGGCCGACCAGTTGGCACGTCGCGCGAAGCTGCCGCCGGTTCTAGCCGAGGTGATCGGGCCGGACGCTCGTTCGGTGTTCCTGTCGCTGGATCTGGTGCAGAAGCGGAAGATCCTGCGCGCGATCATGCGGCCGAAGGTGCACAAGACCAACCGCAAGGTGAAGGGGCGCTTGGACACCAAGACGATTGATCCCGGCTTCCTCTTCGGCGAGCCGGACATGTTGCCGTCTATCGCAGCTCCGTTCTTCCCTGCTGCCTGAACACACGAAGGGCCCCCGGTCCCATCGCAGGGACCGGGGGCCCTTCGTGTGTTCGTTCTACGCGGCCGAACTGTGGGCTGCCAGCACGGCGCGCACGCGAGGCCGGAACACCGCCGCTACGAGGTCGAGCTGACGCGGCGTAAGTCGCGCCGCTGCGTCGACGTTCGCACGAGCAGCGGCCAGCTCATCGGCGGACAGCACTGTTCGGGGGTCGACGGAGTGGACGGGAACGGCCGCAGCAGTCACCACAGGCGATCCTCGGTATCAGCGGGCACGAGCGCGCGACCGTCATTGTCTCGGGGGTCGGCCAGGGGCGTCACCTTGCGTTCGGCGGTGACGACGATGCCGACGGTTCCGAGCAGGACCACGACAGCGGAGATCACGCCCGTGATGGCGTTGCCGGTGTCGGTGGTGAGCAGGCCGGAGCCGACGAGCCCAGACACCAGTGCGGTGAGTCCGCCGACGACGGAGCCGAGGGTGCGCAGCGGGCGCGGGCGGGTGGTCGGGGTGGCGTTCATGTGGTTCTTCTCCTGGGTGTGGTCGGTCGAGTTGCGGTCGAGCCACAGGACGAAGGCCCTGCTGCCCTTGAAGGCGGCCCAGATGAGCAGGGCCAGGGAGACCATGAGCGAGCCGCCGGGTTTCATTCCGGTCGGCCGGGTCAGGGGCGGGTGATCCAGTCGCCCGCGTAGATCCTGTTGGGGTCGGAGATGCCGTTGCGGGCGGCGATGGCGGCGACGCTGGTTCCCCAGCGTGCGGCGAGTCCGGAGAGGGTGTCGCCGTACTGGAGCTGGTAGCGCTCGCCGTCGCCACCGCTGCCTCCGGCGGGGACGCGGATGGTCTGCCCGGCCTGGATGCGGTCGGGGTCGCCGATGCCGTTCGCGGCGGCCAGCTCGGCGACGGTGGTGCCGAACCGAACGGCCAGCCCGGACAGGGTGTCGCCCCACGCGATGGTGTAGTCGGTCCAGTCGGAGGGCGCCGGGCCGGGCTGCGGCTGAGGGGTGGGAACGGGGGCGGGGACGTTGCCGAGGGCGAACGCCTCGCGGGTCCATCCGTCCATCGTGGCGTTGCGGTCCACGAGGCCGGGGAACCCGTCGACGTTGCCGGTCTGGCTGTGCTGGTGCAGTGCGAGGCGTGGGTGGGAGTAGTCGGGGCGGGCGGGGTCTCCGTTGTACTGGGCGACCCAGAGGAGCACCGCGTCGTCGGCCCACTCGTCGGGGCGCAGGCGGGTGGTGAACCAGTTCTGGTTCGCGTAGACGAGGATCGCGCTGCCGGTGGCGGAGCGGAACCGGGAGATGAACTCGGCGACGAACGGGTTGGGGTCGCCGAACCCCCCGGCCTCCATGTCGAGCATCGGCCACATCGAGCCGTGGTCGAGCAGGCCGCGCGACTCCAGCGCCGCGACGAAGAACCCGACCTGTCCGGGGATGTCGCCGGGGTGGGCGTAGTGGTAGCCGCCGGTCATGATCCCGACCGACCGGGCTCCGGCAACCTGGTTGGTGGCCAGCGGGTTGGTGTAGGTGGTGCCCTCGGTGACCTTCACCGAGGCGTAGCTGATGTTGTGGGCGGCGACGGCGGGCCAGTCGATGCGGTCGCCCTGGTGGCTGGAGATGTCGATGCCGTAGTCGGTCAAGAGCCCTCATCTGTTTGGTGGAAAACGAAAAGCGCCGACACCGGGAGTGGTGTCGGCGCGGCTGGTGTTGCCGGTCAGGTGGTCGGTGGTGGTGTGGCGCGCAGGGCGGCGGCGGCCTGGTCCTCGGCGGCGCGGCGGCGGTCGCGTTCGGCGTCCAGTTCGATCTCCAGGCCGGACAGGCGGCGTTCGAGCTTGGCCAGCCGGGTGCGCAGCGCGGCCAGCTCGGCGGCGTGGCCGGTGCGTAGGGAGGCGAGTTCGGCGGCGTGCGCGGTCTCGCGGGCGGCCAGCGCGGACAGGTACTCGGCGCGGTCGGCGCGGTTGGCGGTCATGAGCCGGTGGTTCGCGGCGAGCAGGTAGAACACGACCGCCACGAGTGCGCCGGCCACGCCGAAGCTGGGCAGGGTGGACAGGTCCAGCGGGCTCGCCTCCCTCGGGTCAGGGGACGCGGATGCCCTCGCCGAGCAGGACGTTGCGTGCGGCGGGGTCGGTGGCCGGTTCGGGGGTCAGGCCGGTGTCGGTGGGCGGGCCGGTGCTGGTGGTGGCGCGCAGGGTCACCACCAGGCGGACGCGGCCGGTGTCGTCGCCGCTGGTGCGGATGCCGACCACCCACGCGGTCGTGGACAGGGCCGCGCCGATCTCGTCCACCACGCGCACGAGGTCGCCGAGGGTGAGCCGGGGGTCGGGCAGGATCTCCACGTCGCCGAGCAGCGGCAGCGGTTGCGCGGCCATGGCCAACAGGTAGTCGGCGACGTTGGCGGCGGTGGCGGACTGTTGCAGCCACGGCGTTGCCGCCACTTGGTAGACCTGTGCGCCGTAGCGGGTGCGGCTGGGGTCGTTGTAGCGGCGCACGGTGAGCCGGGTCGGGCTGCCGGAGGCGAGCCGCTGTGACCAGATGGACAGCGACGACGTGCCGGTGGCGGTGGCCATGTAGAGCGTTGCGCCGGACATGTTCCGGAACGAGACCTTGAGCTGTCCGCCGTCGCGTTCGGTGGTGGACTCGACCTGTCCGACGATGGCGTTCGCGCCGTTGGTGTTCACCGAGAACCGGACTCGGCTGGTGTTGGCCGGTAGGACGCTGGCGTAGAGCACGGGCGGCGGGCTGTCGTACTCGGTGGCGTCGTAGTCGAACGTGAGGTTCAGCGTGGCGTTGGGTCCGAGGGTCTGGACGGTGGGCGAGGTGAACCGTTCTGCGGGGCTGCCCGCCGTGAACTGTTGGTAGGGGACGTCCACGACGTTTCGGACGGTGTCGATCGCCTCGGACACGCGCAACGAGGCGATCTCGCGGGCGCTGGTGACGGTGAGCGCGGGAGTGGAGGGCGGGTTGCGGAACCGGAAGTTGGTCCGGTACCTGAACACGCCGTAGGGGTCGAATTCGGCGGTTGCCTGTTCGGCCTTGGCCACGGCGGTGATGACGTCCCACGCGCTGCCCTGGGTGGGCGGGATCGCGAAGAGCCGGGACATCAGCCCCTCTACGACCGCACCCCGTGTCCACGGAGCGTCGAACTCCGCGCGGCTCATCGGGGCCGATCGCATGGACACCTGAACGGCTTCCACGGGGAGCGCGCCGGTCAGCTCCACGTAGTGCAGTTGGGACTGGGACAGCGCCACGAACGCGCCCAGGTCCTTTTCGTAGTAGCCGCCGACCAGGCTGGGACTGGATATCTGGAACCGGCAACTGGGCACGCTGCCGTTCCACGTCCAGTGCACCCCGATGTGGTAGATGTCGCGGGTGTTGATCCCGAACCCGGCGTCCGCCTTGCTGGTGTTGGTGTTGCCCAGTGAACCGGCGTACATCTGGGCGGTGGCGAAGTCGAAGTTGAAGAACAGGTTGTCGGTGAGGTTGTCGGACTGGAACACCAGGGTCAGGCGCATCTCGGAGCCCGCGCCCCGGAACGAACCGGGGTGGGCGACCCACATTTCGGTGTAGAGGCCGCGCCCGCCCACGGTGGTACGGGTGCGCGGGTCCCACCGGACCGTGTACGGGGTGCTGTAGGCCAGCAGCGCCATCTGCCACGGCGTTTCCGCCCGCTGGACGGTGTACTCCGGCCCCGCCGTGCCGTGGCCCCGGTAGAACCCGATGTCCGGCACCACACCACCGTGCAGCGAGGCGTACAGGATGCAGTCGGCGCGGGGCGGCGGGCTGCTGTGGATGCCCGCGTCGCGCAGCAGGTGGTCCACGATCCAGTGCCCGGAAGCGATCGTCGCCGTGGAGGTGGAGACCACGGCGGGCAATCGGGCGGCGTCGCGCAACTTCTCCGCACCGTCCAGGGCGGACAGCTCCACGCGGCCGGTGCGGGAATCCGCGGTGCGGTCGCGCACGGTGCCCCGGAACGCGGGCAGCGTGGACCCGCCGAGCCCCCACGCGTGGGTGACGGACTGGCCGGGCCGGGCGGCGTCGGCGGTCTCGTGCGGCGCGTAGGGGCTGTAGGTCTGGGCGGCGGTGCGGTCCTCGGTTCCGGTGAGCGTCGCCCGGTACTCGGCGGCGGCGCTGCCGTTGGTGGCGCGCATCGGCGCGGGCAGGTCGGAATCGTAGGCACGGTCCACCGTCCACGCGCCCACCTGCTCGGTGACCGGCTTGCCTCCCAGCCGCGTGACGGCGGTGTTGGTCCGCTCGGAATCGGACAGGGCGGCGGTCAGTTCCGGGTCAGCTTGCAGCACGGCGCACCTCCACGAGGGTCAACGTCAGATCGCGCAGGCGCGGCGGCTTGGGCTTGTCGGTGTAGCCGGTGACGGTCATGGCGGGGCAGCCGTCGCCGATCGGCGCGGCCAGGTGGGCGGCCACCCGGCCGCCGATCCACAGCCACGACGTGCCCACCGGGGTGGGCGAGGTGAGCGCGGGGAGTTGGACGGCGGGCCGGACCCAGCACGCGCCGGGCGGGGCCACGGCGTTGACCTCCGCGCCGCCGTTGGCGCGCTCGACGTTGTTCCCGGCGGCGTCGTACCAGTCGAGCACGCACACCCCGCCGAGCGCGGCCAGGGCGTTGGTGAACCCGACCGGCAGGCCGGGCGTGACCGGCCAGCCGATCCAGTACGGGTGACGCCACCGCAGCGACGAGCCCGCCGAGGTGCCGGTGATCGTGGCCGCGCGGCCGGTCTGCGCGGTCAGCGTGCCGCCGCCCACCAGCGCCCACGCCGAGGCCGGGCCGTAGCCCTGCGACGCCGGGCCGTCCACGTGGTTGCGGGCGGTCGGGTCGAGCACGGCCAGCGGCACCGGCCCCCACACCCGGCGGGCCAGTGCGTCGAGCCATCCGGCGGTGTCCTCGTCCAGGCCGGTCCAGGACAGCGCCAGGCGGCGGGGCGGGGTGGCCAGACTGGTCACGGTCACCCCGCCGCCGAGCGCGGCGAACTCCGACACCCCGAGTCCGACCGACCGGTCGAAGTCGGTGGCGGCGTCGGGAATCTCTTTCAGCCGTCCGGCCGGGCCGATCCACAGCGAACCCACGTTCACCTCACCTCCGGGACAGGACGCGTTCGCCCTCGGCGGTCGCGCGGGCGATCTCGGTGGCGCCGACTTGGACGATCACCGGGCGGGACGCGAGGTCCCGCACGGCGGCGGCGAACTCGGCGAACTCGGCCGCGAGCCCGGCGGGCGCGGCCGTGCCGCTCACCCGACCGGGTCCGATCCGGGGCGGGACACCGTCCGGCGCGGCCTGTTGTGGGATGCTGGCGGTCAGATCCGCGAGGTACCGGCGCACGGCCGGTTCCCCCTGCTCCAGACCGGAGACCAGCCCGCGCATGATGAGGACACCGTTGGCGCGCAACAGTGTCCGGTCACGCTCCGGTGGCCCCTTCCACGACGGCAACAGGTTCGTGAGGGACTTCAGCTTGTCCTTCACGGTGTTGATCATGGACTCCACGCCCCGGATCAAGCCACGGATCAGGTTCTTTCCGGCCTCCCACAACAGGCTTCCGAGATCGCCGAGCGCCGAGACGATCCGGCCGGGCAGGTCCGCGACCAGCCCGACGAGCCCGCCGAGCGCGAGTTGCGCCGAGTCCCACAGCGCCCCCAGTGCTCCGGCCGCCATGTCCTTGAGGCCCTGCCAGGCGCGCGACCAGTCACCGGTCACGACGCCCATCACGGTGTCCAGCAACCCTTGCAGGAAACGCAACGCGCCCGACACAGTGTCCACAATGGATGTGAAGACGGGCGTGACGACGTTGTCCAGCAGGAAACGCAGGGCGGGTATCAGCTTCGAGCTGACCTCGGAGCCGACCCCGGCGAGCGCGGCCGTCCACGTGGCCATGAGCCCGGCGGCCTGCACGACCAGGGGCAGGAGCGCGGTCACCAGCGACACCAGCGAGGGCAGGAGCGCGGCAGTCAGCTCCAGCAGGGTCGGCAGCCACGGCACGATGCCTTCCGACCAGATCCGGACGAACGCCTCCGCGAGCGGCGGGAGGATCGGCAGAAGTCCCTGTGCCGCAACGGAAACGATCTGACCTAGCAGGACTCCGGTCTGCACCAGGCTGGGCGTCGCGGCGGCCAGTCCGACCGACAGCACGCCCGCGAGCTGCTGCACCGTGGACACAACGACCGGCAGCACGGGCAGGACAGCCTGGAGGGCCGCCAGGAGCACCTGCGACCAGACGTCCGCGAGCTGCCCGACCAGCGGCAGGACGGCCGACACGGCGGTGAGCAGCGCGCCGCCGATCTGCGCCGCCACGGGCGTGAGCACGGCCAGCAGCCCGGACAGGGCAGGCACGACGATCCGGAGCGCCTGCGCAAGCAACTGTCCAAATTGGACAGCGAGCGGGGCGGCGGCACGCGCGACAGCCACCAGGGCGGGCGTCAGTTCGCGGACGCCGTCGGCGAGCGCGCCGCCCACCAGCTCGCGGACGATGACCTGTGCGGCGGGGGCCAGTTCGGCGACGACGCCCGAGAGCGCGCCGAGCGCGGGCACGAGCACCGAGGCCACGGCCTGCGCCGCCGTGCCCGCCAGGGGCGCGAGCGCGGCGAGGATCTGACCGGCCGGTGCCGCCCCGGCGGCGAGCACCCCGAACGCCTGTGCGACCATCGGGCCGAGCTGTGCCACGGCCGGGGCCACCGAGGTGACCACGGCCTGACCGATGGCGACGATCAGCGGCACGAGCGCGGACGCGACCGCACCCAGACCCGCGAAAATCTGTTGCAGCGCAACTGATCCCTGACCAGTGGTCAGGAAGTCTGCCAGGCTGCCCGTGACCGCGTTGATCGTGCCGAGCAGGCTCGCGCCCCCGGCGTTCGCGGCGGTGAAGATCGCGCCGACGATCCGGAAGACGTTGCCCAGCAACGACACCAGCTCGCCGATTGCGGACAGGCCCGCCGAGATCCAGCCTTCAAGCCTGCCGGTTTCCCTGGCCTGGGCGATGAACCGCCCGAACGCCCCGGCACCCTCGGCCAGCCCGTTCGCCAGGCTGGGCAGGAAGGTCGAGCCGACCGCCCCGATGTCGCGCAGCCCGCCCAGGAACGGGGCGACCCCGCCGGACTGCTCGCGCAGGGCAACCGCGGAATTGCCCAGCACGGTGCGGACGTCCTCGACCGTGCGCGCCTCGCGGCCGAACGACGCGAACCCTCGCGCGGAGGCGTTGAGGGAGTCGGCCATCTCGCCCAGGCCGGTGCGCACGGCGGGCAGGTGCAGCGCGCCCAGCTCGGCGACCTCGCCGCCCAGCGCGGCGAACAGCCGTTGCTGCACATCGAGCTTGACCCCGGCGAACTCGCCTTGCAGGGCGCGCACCGCGCGGGCGGTGTCCTGCATCGCGGGCGGCATCCGCGTGACGGCCTCGGCGAACTTGCCCGGATCGGTCTCGGCGAGCGCGTCGCCCAGTCCTTCCGTCCCGAGCTTGAGGACGTTGAGGGCGACGGCCGCCGCGATCCCGGCGGCGGGCAGCAGCAGCAACCCGCCGGACGCGGTCGCGGCGGCACCGCCCAGCCCGCCGAGCACGGCCACCATCTGCCCGGCCGCCGCGAGCATCGCCGCGTAGCGCAGGGTGGCCACACCCACGGCGGCGGTGTGCCGGGTGATGCCGACCGTGGAGGAAGCGACCGCCGAGTCCAGCGCGGACAGGCCGCGCACCGCGCCGCCCACCGACCGGTCCAGATCGACGCGGAGACTGATCGAGCGGCCGGACTCGCGTCGCACGACCTGGTCCACGTCGCGGGAGGCCGGGCGGGTGTCGGCACCCACCGGCACGGTGACGGTCTGCCGCGAGGCGTCGCGGGCTGCGGCGGCGATCTGCTCGCGCAGCTCGTTCGCGCGGATGCCGACGCCGAGTGTCAGTCTCGGCGCGGACCGTTCGGCCTTGTCGACCTCGCGTTGGAGTTCGGCCTTGATGCCCTCGACCGTGGGCATGATCTTCAGGAAGGCGTTGCCGACTACCGCCACGGGAGATCACGCCTCCCTCATCAGGAGCGCGATCTCACGCAGCGGGGTGGTCTTGGTCGGGGAATCACCTCCCCGCACGGCAGGGGGCGTCTCAGCGCCGGTGACGGCGTCCCACGGTGGTGTCAGGTCTTCCTCGGCGACCTGCTGACCGAACACGGACAGCACGGCCGCCCACAGGGCGGTCACACGTCGTTCGGTCGCGGCGGCGAGGACTTCGGCGCGGGTCCACCGGCCGTCCGGGTACAGCGCCCGCCACAGGGCCGCGTCGGGCGGCAGGTGCGCGACGATCGCGCACACCCGCCGCAGCGACAGCACGCCCCGGTACAGGTCGAGCAGATCGACACCGATGCGCAGGAAGTCCACTTCCAACGCCTCGGCGGTGCCGTCGTCCGCCAGGAGGCGGGCGACGGTCAGCGGTTTCCCATGCCCAACTCCCGCATCACGTGCGTGGAGAAGTCCTCGGCATCGGCGGCGGTCGTGGCCTGCTCGCGCCACAGCGGGTACTGCTCGGGTCCGAGGATGATCCGCAACGCGGTCAGGTGGCGGCCCGCTTCCTCCGCTTCGAGCGCGTCAAGCGGGAACGCCTCGGCGGTGGGCAACGAGAACTCCAGACCGCGCCAGGTCACCACGACCTCGGCGGCCTGCTTGGACGGGGCGGGCTTGGGCTTGGCGGCGGCGCGCTGTCGGGCGCTCATACGGTGTTCTCCTGGGGTGGTCGGGTCAACGGCGGCGGGTTGTGGACGCGGTCGCGTCGTCGTCGGCTTCCGCCGTGATCCCGGCGGCGGCCAGGCCCGCGACCACGGCCGGGTCGTCGGTGAGCCACACGGCCAGCACGGTGGAGGTCCCGGCCGGGGCGAGCGCGGCGAACGTGATCCCCCAGCGCGCTTCCTGCTGGCGGGACAACTGGGCCTCGTTGGTCTCGGACACCTCGGTGCGCGGCACGTAGAGCCGGTGGTGGTAGACCTCGGTCGCGCTGACCTGGTCCGTCCAGTCGACACACAGCGCCCGCACGTCGCCGCGCGGGATGGTGCTGATCTCCGCGCGGTACTTCTTGCTTCCGGCAGTGGTCTCGGTGAACTTGAGCCCGCCCCAGTACGCGCCGAGCACCGCGCCCTTGGTCTCTTGGAACGTGCTGGCGACGGTGAGCGAGTGCGACCGGATGATGTACCGGGCGGGCGTGATGGACTGCCAGTGGCTCGTGCCCTCCTTCTCGACCCTGCGGTTGAGGGTGACGCCGTCCTCGGTGGACAGCCCGAGGCCGGACCACGGGGCGGCGAGCGGCACGAGGGCGTCGGCCGGTTCGGGGGTGTCGGGCGGGGCCAACGACAACTCCCCGGTTCCGGGGACGCGGACGAAACTGGTGTTGATCGCCAAGTGGGCGAACCTCCTTCGGGGGCAGCGGCAAGCCGCCCCCGGTACCGCTCCTCACGTGAGGGCGGCGAAGGACTCGCGGGGGTTAGCGGACGGGTGTTCGGGCCAGCACCACGAGCGTGGTGAACGCCAACGGCGCGGCCGTGTACGGGTCGGTGCCGGGCAACGGCGCGGCGGCCGGGCTCGCCGAGACGAACGCCCCGCGCGCCGGTCGGGCGCACAGCAACCCGAGCGCGAGCGCGCACAGCGCCTTCGCGCGGTGCTCGGTGGTGTGCCAGCAGGTGATGCGCACCGTGGCGCGTTGGAGAGCCGGCCACCGCCAGGTGTGGCCGTCCAGGGCGACCAGCAGCCACGGCAGCGACGGCGGGCCGCCGTCGAGCCCCCGGCCGGTCTCGGTCGCCACGCGGGCGCCCTCGGCGACCGGTTCGGGCCGGTCGGACAGCAGGCGGCGCAGCTCGCGCACCACCAGTTCGGCGACGTCGACCGGCACCGGGACGGGCGCGGTCACCGGCCGTCCTCGTCGCCCAGGCCGGTCGGTTCCAGCCCGACCGCTTCGGCCGCACGGCGCAGGACACCGTGCCGGGCTTCCATGCCGACACCGGCCGGGTGCGGCACGGCCACCGACACCCCCGCCCGGTCGGTGTCGCGTTCGTCGCGGACCTCGATCGGCAACGGGGTGCCGTCCTCGGCCCGCAGACGGCGGGCGCGGGCGACGGCCGCGACCTCGTGCGCGGCCTCGCGCAGCACCGCGCGGACCTCGTCGCCGCGAAGCAGCTCCCGGATACCGTCGTGATCAAGTTCGACCCGTGCCAAGTCGCCCCCCCAGGAAGCAGCGGCGGTTCTGTCGAATCCAAGTAGCCATCTGGGATTCGCGAATCGTTTACGTTGTGCGATCCGTTCCGGTATGGCGCGGGTCCGGATCGGCGGTATTCATTTGGGGTGGCTCTCGGACTGCTGATCGTTCCGGCTTTGCTCAGCGTGGCAGGCATAGCATTGCCGGTGCTGCTGCTGTGGGTGACCCTGCGCGGCACGAAGCCGCGCGAGCGTGCGGAGATCATCCGGGCGGTAGCTGTTCTGGTGCGGGCGGCACGGCGCCATGATCAGCGACCGGTACCCCGCGACCGGGGCACCGGCTAGCCTTCTCGGCCCTCGTCGGACAGACGGAGCAGGTCCAAGAACTTCCTGGCGGCGCGCTCGGCGTTGGTGCCGTGGGCGTCTTCCACCAGGCCCAGCAGCGCCACGAACGAGCCGTGGGTGAAGTGGTCGAAGAACCGTTGCAGGTCGGACGACCACGGCCCGTCGAACCGCACCGCGATCTGCCCGAGGGTGTCGGTCATCACCGGCTCGCCATCCACGTGGGTCGAGTTCAGCCACGGGGTCCGGTTGACCAGTCGCCGCAGGCGGGCAACGTCGGCTTCGTACTCGCGGCGGCGCTGGAACGACGGGGTGCCCATCCGGCCACGTTCGCACACGCGTTCGAATGGATGTCAAGGCCGATTACCCCTCGACGTGAATCAACCGCGCCTCGTAGTGCACGCGGCCGGGCCGGGGTTCCCAGCGGTCGGGTTCGCCGTCGACCAGGAACACCCGGCCGCCGTGGGCGATGCGCTCGCGCGCCCGGATCGGGTCGTGGGTGAGGAGGAACCACCGGCCGGTGACGGCCTGACGGCCGGGTTCGGCCGACGTGGCGCTGTCGCGGGGCTGGACGAACCCGCGCACGGTCCGACGCGGGGCGGTCGGCCCGTAGTCGAGTCGGGTGGTGGGGTTGTCGTACTCGTCGCGGACCTCAAGCGGGGTGATCACGGTCAGCTCGTGCGGGAGGCGCACGGGATCACCACGCGTCGGGGTCGGTGAGGGTGGCCGGCCACCACGGCATCGGCTCGGCGAGCCGTCCGAAGGGGTCGGCCACCGGGACGGTTTCCAGCGGCGGCGGGTGGTCGCCCACCGTGTAGGGGGTGCGGGTCGAGCGCAGCCCGGACCGGCGGGCCAGGCGGCGCAGCACGCCGCGTTCCTCGGTGGACAGGTAGACCCCGGTCACCGCGGCCTCGCCGTAGCGGTAGCCGTACTGGCCGATCTGCTCGGACTGGTAGCCCTCGGGGTTGCGCAGGCTGCGCCCAGCTGCCTGGCACACGATCGCCACCACCACGGGCGGGACGGTCGGGACCAGCAGCGCGGGCGGCAGCTCGGCGCGCACGAGCGCGGAGGCGTCGGCGAGCGCGGCCGTGGCACGCGACTCGTCGGGGGTTCCGGCGAGTGCGCGTTGGGCGCGGGTCTCCAGCTCGGCCAGCGTCGCCAACGGCGGCGGGGCCGGGGCGGTCACGCGCCGCCCGCGCCGATGGTGAGACGCAGGGCGCGCTTGATCTGGCCGTTGTCCTTGGTGACGTCGGCACCGGCCAGCGTCGACACCACGGAACGGTCCTGCTGGAACGCCGGGTCGTAGTCGCGGACCAGGCGCAGCGCGAACCCGTTGTACGTGACGCTCTGGCCGAACGTCGCACCGGCCGGGACTTCGAGCGCCCTGGTCACCAGGGGGAACCCGGTGCGGTGGTAGGCGACCGCCGAGCCGTCCGCGAGGTAGGTCGAGGGCAGCACGAGGAACCCGTACAGCCGCCCGATGACCGCCTCGCGCAGCGCTGCGGGGGAACCGCTGGCGTCCACCGGGATGAGCTTGTTCTTGGGGTCGTTGAGCAACAGCGACTCGACCTCGGTGGACACCGCGAAGTAGCGGTCCTCCAACGGAACCCCGGCCTTGGTCAGCCGTGCCCGTGCGGCGATCATCGCCGTGTGCACGTCGGTGCCGTCCGGCTTGATCGACAGCGTGGACGGCAGGGCGTTCATCTGCGCGGCCACCATCGTCTCGATGCGCCGCGAGACGGCCTTGGCCTGCGGGGTGGCGATCTGCCGCGTGAAGTCCCGGACGTTGAGCGTGAGCTGTTCGTCGGGCAGGTTCACGCCCTTGTAGAGGTACTTGTCCAGCTTGACGTCCACGCCGATCTCCTGGACGTCGTCCACGACGATCGGCTGACCGCTCGCGCGGTCGAACTCGCGCGCCTCGCCGACGATGGTGTCGGTGTGGACGGTGACCACCGAGCCCTGCTTGCCCCGGAAGTCGGCTTCCGCGTCGCGCCAGGTGGTGGCGGCCAGGACGGTCTGTGCCTCCAACGCGGCGATGGACGCGCTGGCGATCTGCTTGGGTGTGAGGAACTGGTTCGGGATGACGGGCTCCTTTACTTGCCGCCGAAGACTTCGCGGGCGATGGCGTCGGGGGTGTCGGGCTCGGCCTGGCCCTCGGTGCCGGTGCTGGCGACCGGGGTCAGGGACTCGACCGGGCGACGGCCGGGCGGGACCGGCGCGGCGGCCGGTCCGGTCGGTGCCGGTGCGGGCGGGGTGGTGGGCGCGGCGGCCGTGCGGATCAGCTCGGCCAGCGCGGCGGCGTCGGCGGTCAGGGTCGCCTCGTCCGCGCCCTGAAGCCGCCCGGCGAACGCGTCGGGCAGCCCGGCGGCCCGGCTCACGGTGAGCCGGGTCAACTGCTGCTCGGCGGTCCGGGCGCGTTCCTCTGCCGCAGACGCGCGCGACTCCAGCTCGGTCACGCGCGTGTCGGCCGCCGGGGTTGGGGCGGGCCGGCTGGCTACCGCCGCAACCGGTGCGGCCGGGGCGGGTGCGGGTGGTGCGGTGGGCGCCGGGGCGGGTGCGCCGCCTGCGTCCGGGGCGGTCGGCGGCTCGGCGGCGGGGTTCGGATCGGTCACGGGCGGTTCCCTCACAGCGGTAGGTGACGGGGTGGGGACGCGCGCCCGCCCGGCTCCACGAACGGGACAGGGATTCGGAGTGGTGGCCTGTCGTGTGGCAGCGCGGGCGGGCGCGGGGATGGGGTGGGGAGGGGAGATCAGGCGGCGGTGCGCTGTTGGGCCTCGTAGGCGCGGCGGAACGCGTTACGCGCGTCCTTGCCCGAGTGGCCCTTGGTCGAGGTGACCCACAGCTCGGCGAATCCGGCGGCGGCGGCCGGGGGCGCGGCGTCTTCGCGGTACACCGCTTCGACCGTGCACAGGCACCCGTCGTGGAACGGGTCCGGCTCGCCGTCCCGGACGCGGTCGCCCGCCGACCACGCGGAGGCGTAGAAGGTGCGCCGCTCCGGGCTCATCGCCGAGCGGGCGGCGAGCATCGCGCAGAACGAACACGGCTTCGCCGAGGTGACCCGGTGGAACCCGGTCAGCACGCGGTCGCGTTCGCGGGCGGCGTGCAGCAGGTCCCGGCCGCCGTCCGCGCCGTGCCGCAGCGCGGCGGCGGCGACGAGCGGTCCGGCCTTGTCGGCGGCGGCCTGCGGGTCCAAACCCGACCCGGTCAACCGCTTGACGGTGCTGGGGCCGGTCACCAGCAGGGAGACCGCCGCCGCGTCGCGCCACCCGGAGTCATCGGGCAGCGCGAACGGGTTCGGCGGCGGTGCGCCGAGTTCGGCGAGCCGGAACCGGGTCAGGTAGTCCGCGGAAAGCCGGGCCGACCGGTCGCGGTAGCCGCCGACGAGGTCGAGCACCAGGCGTAGCCATGCCGGGGCGGTCGCGTCCAACCGGCGCGGGTCCAGCAGCGGCCACAGCGACAGCACCTCGCGCACCAACAGCGCCCCGGTACGGGCCTGCTCGCGGCGGTGCCGCTCGGTCGCGGTGGTGCCCCGAAGGGTGGCCGCCATCTACAGGCCACCCCTCGGGATGTCCGGCCCGGCCGGGCCGGTCGCGCGGGCGAGCACGTCGGCCAGCAGCCCGGCCCCGTCCGGGGTCGCGGGCATCCCGGCCCAGCGGGTCACGTCGGTGTCGGTGACACCGGGCAGGCGTTCCCAGGTGGCGCGCTGCGGCACGCCGAGCATGGTCACGGCCTTGCCCCAGGCGTCGACCACGGCCGCGAGCGACCGGGTTTCGGTGTCGCGCCACCGGACCTGTGCGCTGGTGTCCAGCCATCCCGTGAGGTCACCGGCCAGCAGCGCGCACAGCCGCAACACCTGTTCCCAGCTCTCGCCGTAGCTCGTGCGGCGTTCGCCGACCCGGCGCTGCAGGCCGGACTCGGCCGCCGCCAACGCGTCCGCCGAGAGGTTGGTGAGGCTGCCGAGCAGGGCGTGAGGCGGGGTCTGGGTGATCGCCGCGAGGTGGCGCAGGACTTGTTCGAGGACTTCGACGTACCCGGACAGCGGGGTTGCGTCGAACGACCCGAAGCGGGTTTCGGGGCTGTCGGAGTGCAGGAGGCGATCCGGCCCGATGGGCGGTTCCTCGCCCTCGTCCAGTTCCAACCCGGCGGCCCAGCGCTGCCGGTGCGCGCCGTGCTCGCCCGCCATCAGCAGCAGGAACGTGGAGTAGTTCAGCCGGTCCTGAATGTCGATCACGGGTTCGACCACGCCGGGGGTGTCCGAGTCCAGGTCGTCCTCGTCCACGAACCGCGTGATCGGGGTGACCCCGGCGTTGTGCTCGCGGTGCTCGACGTAGGACAGCGAACCGTCGTTCTCGGCCCCCAGGAAGTACACGGCGCGGTCGTCGTAGAGCCGGTACAGCGTGCGGGGCCCGGACGGCGTCCACGACCGGGTGCGCTCGACCGCGTACACCGGCCACTCGTCGGAGTCGTCCGCGTAGAACGCGGACATGGTGCGCGGGGAGTGCCCCCGGATGACCGGGCCGGTGTCACCGGGCAACGCGCTGACGAACGCCGAGCCGTACTTGAGGGCGGCACGGTGCACCGCGGATTGCCTGCGCGCCATCCGGTTGAGTGTCCAGTGCCGCCACGGCGAGGCGTCGCCCTCGGCCTGCCCGGCGGTGCGGATGCCGTCCACGTAGAGGTTCTGCGCCAAGAGCTGTACCAGCAGGCGGCACCAGTTCGTGCGGGACTTGCGCAGCGTCCACAGGTAGTGCGCTTTCGACGCGCGCGGCGCGAACGGCAGGTCGTGTTCGCCGCGCACGTACCGGTGGATGCGGTCGTTGCGGGCCTGGTCGGGCCAGCGTTCGACCAGGCGGCGGCCGACGTCGACGGCGTCACGGGCGGACAGGGGCACACGATCACCCCCAGATCGGCTAGTGGAAGACGCGGAGCTTCCCGGCGCGCTTGCGGGCGCGCTTGGCCCACTCGGGCGAGGCGAGAACCAGGCGGCGGAGGTGACGGGCGACGATCAGGCACACGGCGAGGTCGATCTTGTGCGGGGACTCGCGTGATTCCTTGGAGATGGAGACGCCGTAGCGGTTGGGCGCACGGCGCGAGTTGAGGACGTGACGACGCAACCTCAGGTCACCGTCGTGGGTCAACGACCGGTCGCGGATGTCCACCAGGGCACGCCCCACGGCGCGGGTGACCTCCTGCGCCCGGCCGCGCATGTCGAACGCGACGGCGTGCCGCGCGCGGCCGGTCGTGGCCTCCACCAGCAGCTCGCCGCCGAACTCTTGCGCCCAGGTGTCCACGTAGCTCTCGAACTCGCGGACGTCGGCGAAGAAGCCCACGACGTCGTACCGCTCGAACGCGGTCCGCACGGCCAAGTCGGCCTCGTCGCGGTCGACCTCCCACACCTGATCGGCGGGAAGATGCTCGGGCCGCTCTTGCAGGTGCAGCACCTGCGCGTGCCCGTCGGACACTCGCACGCCGACCAGGCCCGTCGCGTCGTCCGACTTGGACCCGTCGAACATCATCACGATGGTGTCGCTCTCGGCGAACCGTGGCGCGTCCCCGTCGTGGCAGCCGTCCCACTCTTCGGCCGTGGTCCACGCGGTCGCCGCCGCGCCCTCCAGGTTGAAGAAGTAGCGTTTGGACTCTTCGAGATCCTTCGCCAGGTCCCAGAACTCGTTTTCCACGATGCCGGGCAGGTCCATCCACGCGGCGGCCGGGCCGTAGACCTCCGTCAGCGCGGCGACCATCGCGTCCAGGTCGGTCACGTCCACGTCGGGCGGGGCGTGCCGGTGGTCCCACAGCAACCGGGAAGCGCGCGTGCGGCCTTCCCGGATCGCGTTCGCCTGGGAGTGCACGGTCTCCAGCGTGGAGTTCTGGCCGCCCTGGTACATCGTGGAGGTCAGCAGTCCCCACGGCTCTGCGGCCTTGCGCTTGCGCAGGTTGCGGTCCACCGTCTTGAACATCCGCCGCAGCTCGGGCGTGATGTAAAGGTGCGGCTCGTCGTAGATCGCCAGGGACTCTTTTCCGCCGTCCTTCGCGGACGAGCTGGCGGTGGAAGGCACGATCTCGCCGCCCTCTGGCAGCAGGATGCGGGTCAACCCGGCCGCGTCGCCCGGCAGGTCCTCTCCGAGCGGGCCTTGCGACAGGTTGAAGTGGATCACGTCGTAGGTGTTGCCCGTCTGGCTCTCCTCGGTGGCCAGGCACCGGATGTACGGGTAGACCAGTGGGCGCCCCATGGGCTCGCCGGGCGAGTACCGGTAGGTGAAGCCGCGCCAGCGGAAGGTTTCACCGCCTTGCGCCCACCCGGCGAACCGGGCCGGGCCGCGCGCCTCGAACGAGCCGATGAACCCGGCAAGCTCGGACTTCGCCCGGCCCTTCGCGCGCACCAGCGCGGCACGCGAGTAGAGCCGACGCCCCGCCCGGTCCAGCGCGTAGGCGTCGACCAGGAACCCGGCGAACTCGTCGTCCAACTCGACCTCGTCGCCCTGCACGTCACCGGGACCGTGCACACACCAGTGCTCGATCCACGCGACGGCCAGCCACCCGAGCGACCGGACCCGGTCGTGGTCAGGCGCGTACACCAGCTCACGGGGCACCGGACAACCTCGCGCGGCGGTCCTCCAGCCGGGTCACCGAGGCCGGGTCGGTCGGTACGTCGTCGTGCTCCTGGCCCTCGGGCTCGACGTAGCGGACGCGGATCTTCAACCGGTCCTCGTGGGTCAGCCCCAACTTCGCCGCGCGCAACCGCAGCTCCGCTGCGCGGTTCAACTCCCCACGCCAGAAATCGTCCACCAACCTGGCGGTCTCCAGCGCGAAGCGCCAGTCCGTCTCCGTCCACAGCACGCAGTGCGGCATCCGACGCACCGCCTCCCACCACGCCCGCGTCTCGGCGTGCCAACGCTGCCGACCACGCGACGGAAGATCGGGCGACGGACCGGCGAACGGCACGTTCGGTACGTGCGTCCAGTCGTAGGTCTTCGCGTTGCGGTTGCGCGGATTCGTGGAGGGCGGACGACCCGTGATCGCCACGATTCACCCCCTCGGGTGTCTAGATCACCGGGGAAGCGGCCGATACTCATCGGCGGACCACCGAACAGCAGCGCCGAACCGTGGGGGACCAGTCCGTGCCAGTCCTCGCCAGTCCCGACGATGACCAACCCGACGATGACCAACCCGACGATGACCTCGGCCTCACTCTCTCGCGCGAGACGTTGGAACGCCTGGCAAACGAGATGGACGATCAAAGGACCGCCAGGACGGTGGCGGACTTCACGGAGCGGCTAAGGGGTCGATCTATCCTGGTCGGGATGACCAGCACCGGGAAGTCGAACATGCTTCGTGGGTGGAATATGTCGAATCCACCGGTCCTGGATGGAGAGTCGCGGATGGCCACTGTGAGACAGATCCGCCGCGGGGAGGACGCACACCAGGCTCCGTTGGCACCGCCCTCGACATGGTTCGAGTATCTGTACCGGCTGGCTCCAACCAAAGAGGACTTCCGACACGTCGCCACCACCGCGTTCGGTTGGACAACGATTCTGTCGGTCGTGTTCGCTGGCGCGGTAGTGACGGTGGCGAAGGCGGTCAGCGGTCCTGGGTTTTCCTTCGGCTGGTTCAGCGCGGGTGTGAGTGCGCTGATCACCGTCGTGGGAGGCGGTGCGGTGATCCGGAAATGGCTGACCCGCCGGGCGGTCGGAACTGAGACGGAGCCCTCAAGTCCCGAAGATTCTCAGCCCTAGGCTGCACTCTTCGGATACGGCTTGGCCATGCGCCGGATACGGCGGCGGGTGATCTTGTTCATCGGGTAGGCGTACCGGTGTTTCACCGGGATGTTCTTCAGCCGGTAGGCGTCCGGGTCGACCGTGCGCCGAATCCACTCGATGCCGGTTTCCCCCGGTGCGCGGTGGGGCTTGGACCAGGACGAGACGGACCGGCCGTGCGTCGTGACGCCGTTGACCACGTAGTAGCAGTCCGACGAACCGGTGTGGCCGGTGTAGATCCAGTTACCGGCCTGGTAGATCCCACCGTGGTGGCCCTGTGCCGAGTCCGCGTAGGACACGACCAGGTGCACGCCGGGGCTGCTGGCGCGGAGCTGGCGCAGCGTGGCGGCGATGATCTGGGTGACCGGGGTGGCGTGGTCGGTGAGCGCGACGCGCACCAGCTCCACGCATTCGGTCTGGATCAGCCCGTAGGGGCTGCCGAGCTTGCTGTTCGCGCCGCGCCCGTAGATCACCGTGCCGACGAACGCGCCGTTCTCCCACACCCCGAACGTGGCGATCTTGCCCACAGGCATGGTGCGGGAGTAGTGCCAGCGCAGCACGGCGAAACGGGAGGCGGCCCGCGTGCACGGAGCCACGAGTAGGTCAGTCGTGCGGCTCACCCCCTCCGGTCGGCGCGCGACGTGCGCGGGTACGGGTGCGCTGGCGCGGCGGCTCGAACCGGTCCAGCCGGGGCAGGGTGGTCGGGGGCTGCGGAGTGAAGTCGGTCAGGGCGACCTCGTCCGAGTCGGCAAGGTCGTGGCGGGGCTGCACGGAGGCGTCTCCAGTCGGGTTCGCGGGGCGGGGCAAGGGAAAACGCCCGCGACCGCCGCGACGCGGCACCCGGAAACCCCCGAGTTTCGTACAGATCGCGGGCTGCTATGACGTACCGGTGCCGGTGAGCACGTGACGGGGGTCACCCCCCACCCGTGGCGCGGGTCAGCCGCGCCGAGGCGCGCGGGCGCGCTTGGGGGTCGCCGCGGATTCCTGCGGCACGGGCTCGGGGGCCTGGCCCTCGTCCACTCGCTCGTCCACCTCAGGGACGTCGACCGGTCCGGCAGCGTCGTACACCAGCTCGGCGACGCGCACGGCGACCAGCGCCAGCGCACCGGCCTCGTCGTGGTCGAACACGTCACCCGCGTGACGTCCACCAACCGGGGACAACAGACGGATACGCACAGACGTTCACCTCTCGATCAAGCCGGGATGCGGCGACGACGGACGGCGGGCGGACGCACGGCAGGCGGCAGCGGCCAACCCTCCCTCACGGGCGGACTTGGTCCGATGGCACGGCGAACACACGCCTTGCAGGTTGGAGTCCCGGTGATCGTCACCGGGCACGATGTGGTCCACCTCGGTGGACAGACGCTCGGCGCACACCCGGCACAGCACGTCACGGCGCAGGATGCGCGCACGGATACGCAGCCAGTCGGGCGGGAGACGTTCGGCGCGCCTACTACCTGACCAGGGCACCGGAATGCCCCCTCACCGGATCGGGTGAAAGTTCCGAACAATGTACAAAGTTTCAAGCTCCGGTAATACATCACCGCAGTGATGTATCACCGGCATGGAGCCGGAATAATGCCGAAATTATTCCGCACTCCGACTGACCGGGGAGAGTGTCTATACCAGCACGAACAGGCACGATGCCCGTTGCGGACGCGCAACGGAAAGACAGACAGACAGACTTCCCACAGAGAGTGTTTCTGTGACCCGGACATCTCCCAATAACCCCCAACGGGGGTCATCGGTCGACCTCGTGGGCACACCCCGGTTACGCGTACACGAGCCCATCCGGTAAATTCACGCTCGCTTCAAGTCCTGCCGGGTCAGCCGGTCACCCCGTCCATGCTGTTGGGCATGGGCGGGCCGACTGGTTGACCGGGCGAAGGGACTGCACGTGACAGGCGAGAAGCCTGATCGGATCGAGCTGTGGCTGTGCGTACTGGCGGCGCTGCTCGAAACCGTTGGTGAACAGAGAGAGGGAGAGAGCGACCCGGTCTCAGACTGGGTGAACGTCTGGGTGACCAGGCCGCTCGCTCGGGCCATCCGCGAGTTCCTGGACAGACGACGCGGGTGAACCCCCGGTGGTGCCGCCCTTCGGCGGCACCGCCCCTCTAGTAACGGTCACCGCAGTAACGTTACTGCGCGAGCGTAGCACCAGCGCCTTAACACCAGAATTCTGGTTATGCCTCTGACCTGCGCAGACGTCCTGACCAGCGGTTGCGGACACCTATGACGTTCCACGCGGCCGAGGCTCACCTATCGGTCGGTGATGTACATACGTGCCCGCTAAGCGGCTGCGAACGGGAGCGCCCCCGGCACCGGGAGGTGGTGCCGGGGGGCGCTCAACCGCGTGGGGGGAGTCGGTGACGGGCAGAGATCACCAACATGGGCGAACCTACGTTCGCCGCTGGTCACTGCGCAACCGAGTTACGGCGGCGGTGCCCGCCGCTCGCAGCCTGGCGACGTGTGCCCGCGCCGCCGAGTACGAACACCCGACCCGCCGGGCGATCTCGGCGGCGTTCGTCTCGCCTCCGTCGAACAGCTCACGGACGCGCCGCGCGACCTCGACGCGCGGCAGCTTCTCACCGCTGCCCGGTGGCCGGCCGCTGGGCGCGTTGTCGCGTGCGGCGTCGCGCTGGGCCGTGACCTGCTCGACGGTGCGGCGGTACCAGTGCTCACGTCCGCAGACCACGCGGTCGGCCGGGCCGATCTTGCCCTGACTGCGGTAGTCGGTCCACGTCTGGGCCTTGACGCCGAGTTCTGCGGCGCATTCGGCGCGGTCCAAGAGGTCTTCGGGGTCGTCATCGGTCGGCAGTGACGGGACGGGTTCTCCGCGTGCGTAGGCGGCGGCCTGCTCGGAGTCCCAAAGGTCCGGCTGTCCGGTCGCGGGCCTTCCGGTGGTGATGCGCTCCGGGTGCGCCGGATCGGCCCACGGTCGCGCCCGCCGGGCTTGCGAGGGCGTGAGCTTGTGCAACAGGGCGATTCCGGCCGTGTCGACGGCGTCGCGGCCTGCTCGAATCACGCTCTACCTCCTCGCGGCTGGGTTCGGTTCGGGTCACAGTGTGCCGGTGCCCCGGCTCCTGGTGGAGAGCCGGGGCACCGTGTCGCGTGTCAGTTCGCGCGCTTGCGTGCGGCGGGCTTGGCGGCGACCGGCTTCTTGTCGCCTCCGACGCGGGCCTGTCCGGTGTCGGCGGTGCGGCCGTCGCGGTGTCCGGCGGCGGCCCCGGCGGCGCTGTGGTTGTCGCGCTTGCCGACCTTGAGGGTGTCGGAGGGGTACAACTGCTCGAACCTGGCGGTGACGCGTTCGTGGTCGGACACCAGAACCAGCGCTCCGGGCTTGTTCTCGACCTCCTTGGCGATCTGCTGGCGTGCCCCGGAAATCTTCTCGGCGACCCCGGCACCGTAGCCAGGGAGGTAGGACCGGAAGAACACCCGGCGGGCGCGGTTGGCCTCCTGCTGGCTCGGGTACTGGTTGCGGACGTCGGCCATGTGGGCCTTGGTGGCGCGAGTGCCGTTGTGTTCTGCCTGGAGCATGATGGACGGCAACAGCATCTCCAGCGCGGCGACGGCGGACGCGGTGCCGACGATGTGCACCCAGCGCGTTTCGCCGTTCATCTTGTTGCCGACGTAGACGGCCATACACCCGTAGCCCTCGGCGACGCGGGCGACCAGTTCGGCGCGTCCCTTGCCGTGCCAGCCCTGGCCGGACACCTCGAAGCGCAGCAGGGAGATGGACTCGGGCTTCTGTCCCTTCTCGGCGCGGACGGTCGCTTCGTCAAGCGCGTGGCGGGCCATCAGGTCGGCCGCCTTCGCGGAGAATGCCTGCGCCTCCTGCTCGGTGGCGGCGGGGTCTGCGGCCTGGGCGAGTAGGCCCTGAACCTTCTTGATCAGCGCGGCCTTGGCGGTCCGGGTGTTGGTGGCCTTGGCGTTCGTCATGTCCTGTCCTTTCGGGACGTTCGCGGTGGTTTCGTTGCCGGGGGCGGGGTTCCAGTTCCGTTCCCGACAAGAAGAACTATATCGTGAGTACTGAGCATGGGCTAGGCGTTCGTGAGGGGGGTCACCAGGCAGGACGGGGCCGGGCGTGTTCGTCCGGCCCCGCCGTGTGCCTGTCCGTCGATCTCAGCAGTAGTGCGCGAACATCAGCGACCGGAAGAACCAGTCAAGGCCCTCAAGAGTCCTTTTCAGCGACACCTCTACATCGTCGTCCACGTCCGGCGCGATGAGCAGGGACCGACCGTGGATCGTGAGTGTCGCGTGGACGGCCCCACCGCCCGTGGTCAACAGGCGCTCCGCGGCCTCGAACCCCAACACGATGCAGTGCGCGAGGGTTTCCCCCGATCCCCGCTGGTCCAGTCCGAACACGTCGGTCAACTGCCAGGCGAACCGCTGACCGCCCGTGGTTCCGTCCGGGGGTGGCGGGGTGTGGGCGTTCGTCATCGCTGCGACTCCCCGGGGTGCGTGAGCAGCGTTGCCGCCTTGCGCCACAGGTTCCGGATCTCGACATAGGCTCGCCAGTCGGCGACCTGCCACGCGATCGGACCGACCTGCACGCGCAGGTGCGCTGGCGTGCGGAGGTGCAGCGGTACGCGCCCGGTGTCCACTGCGGGCATCATGCCCGCGATGCCCAGCGGCTCGCCTTCGATCCAGACCATGTGGAACATCTCGGGAAGGTGGGGACGGGAACGCGGCGTGACCGTTTCGGTCGGCAGCTCCTCCGCGAGGTCGCGGCACCGGTCCCACAGTGCCCGGATCGAGTCGGCGGTTCCCGGCCGCTCGATCAGGTGGGCGACACTGCCGATGGTGACGATGACGTGTCGCCCTTCGTGTGCTTCGACCAGTTCAACGCCTCCCCGCACGCGCCCGGTCGCCTGGACGACCAGGCCGACCGTGTCGGCCCGCATCTCCATTTTCACTGCCACTCCTAGGGATTGTCGTTGTGCGGTGGTGTCGGGTCCGGGGTTCCAGTTCCGTTCCCGACACAAAGAACCATATCGTGAGTAGAGAGCATTCGGAACCGTTTGGTGAGGGTGATCACCGGGGAAGGGGCCGGGCGAGTAGCCCGGCCCCCAGTCGGTCAGTCCCGTAGTGCGATGGCGTACCGGACGCCCTTCCTGATCAGGTCAAGGATCGTCGCGTCCAGCTCCGGACGCGCGAGGTCGACCGGGAGTGCGAACGCGCCGAACTCCAGATAGCACCGGCTAAGGTCCGGATGCGCAGACGCACGGGCGAAAGCGTGCAGCGCGTGCGTGCTCAAGCCGGGGCACACCCTCGCGTCTGCGGCGGGCGGGTTCCACACGGCGCAGTAACCGCAGCGGTCCTGCGCGCACAGCTCCTCTGAGAACGCCCAGTAGAGCACCAGTCCGTCAGCGCTCCGCGCCACGAGTGCAGGGGAGTCTGTCCCACTCTCGTGCCCGATGGTGCCGGTACCTTCCCAGTACCAGATGGCGTAGGCGAGATTTTCGGTGTCGACTTCAAGTGATGCCGGAAGTTCGTCGGTGTGCATGCTTTGTCCTTTGTGGATTTGCGACCGTCACGAGGCCGGGCTCCAGATCGGCCCCGTGACGGCGGGGTGTGACTACTCGTAGGCGGCGAGAAGTTCGGCGCGGATTCCGTCGAGCATTACCCGAGACTCCGCGATGTTGCCTTCCGGGTAAGGGAACGAGTCGCCCGGAACCAGCCAGACATCTTCGTCCGCGACGCGGATCAACAGCGCCCCCTGAGGGGACAGGCTCAGAACCCCGTCCGTGAGAATCGCGAACCCCGCCCGGAACCCCTCTGCGACCGACGTGGCGGTGCCTTCGGCGATCATGACGTCGTAGGCTGCGACTTCCCAGTGCACCGAGTGGTTGTCGTTCATATGCGCGCTCCTGACCGGACGCACGGCCCATGCGTCCTAAGTGGATTTTCCTGGGGAGAGCGCCCCGCGTGGTGCGGGGCGCTCCCGGTTTCAGAGCCCGGAGGGGCGGGAGACCCGGTGTGCCCGCTGCACGGCAGCGAACACGGCCCGGAAGGCAACCTGGTCGGTGACCCGCCACACGACGGGGCCGAGCTGGATTCGCAAGTGCTTGCTGGCACGGGTCGTTGCGGGGACGAAGGCGTATGAACCCGCCGTGCGTGCGTGGATCTCCGTCAGCGACGCGACGCGGTACAGGCCCGGAATCGGTCCGGGGCGTCGCGCCTCGTCGCGGTAGGGCAACCGGAACTCGTATGCCTCGGCACCCCTCCACACCAGGTCCAGTGTGTCCATCGCCCCGTGCAGGTCGTGGATGTGGATCACCGCGTCACCGGTCTTGAGCGCGACGGTCGATTCCGGCGTTCCGGCGTCAAGAACGCCGATCCGGCACTTGACGTCACCGGTCGCGTTGACCGTGATCGTCTGCACTGTGCTCGTGTCAGGGATGAACACCCTGTTTCTCCTGTTCGTAGTGCGTTTGCGGTGGTGTCGGGTCCGGGGTTCCAGTTCCGTTCCCGACATGAAGAACTATATCGTGAGTGCTGCGCAGTGGTCAACCACCCGCATCCCGCCCTACACTGGGGCTCGCTCCTGTCAGCGATTTGCGGTGGAGCACGCGGGTGGCGGCGGTTCCAGGCGCTTTCGGGCGTTCGCCGCCCCCGCACCCCGATCACGCGGCCCTCAGCGGTCCGCGCCTGCGCTGCCATGACGCCAGCACCTCGGTTCGGGCGTAGAGCGGCCGGGACTTGGTGCCGTGGTTGGTCCAGCGGTCCTCGCTGCGCCAGCGGCGCAGGGTGCCGGTCGGGACGGACAGCCAGACCGACAGCGAGGCGCTGTCCGACAGCGGAGTCCCCAGCGCCACGCGCAGCTCTTCCCAACGTTCGCGCGGCCAGCTCGTTCCGCACGCGCGGCAGGTGATGCGCTCGCCGCCAAGGCGGGCACGCAGGCCCGCGCCGCATGGGCGTTCGCCGGACTCGTCGCGCACCGGGGCCGGGCACGTGCCGACCGGCACGCTGCGTTCCTGGACGCCCAGGGCGTTGCGGAGCTGGTCGCGGATCTCGCGCACCTCGTCGCCGAGGTCGCCGACCCAGTACCGGCGGGTGATCCAGTCCAACCAGCGGATGAGGAACCCGGCTTCGCCGCTCACCGTGCGCTGTTCCGCACCCAGCGCACCGGCCACCGCCTGGCGCAGTTCGGCAACGCGGTCGCGGACTCCGGCGGCCCAGTCCTGTTGTGCGGTCCAGGCGAGCCAGCCGGTCAGCAGCACGCCGTCCGCGCGTTCGGCGTCGGTGAGGTCGGCGGGCAGCAGCCCCGTGTCCTCGCGGACGTTGTCGGCCCAGCCCGCCAGGACCGCGAGCACCGAGTGGAGGTCGCCGGCCTCGGCGGCGCGGGTGCGCGGGTCGGTCAAGGCGAGCACCCCGTCACGGGCGGGCGAGCGCGATCCGAAGCCCGGTGCCGCGCGGTTCCCGGCGCCCTCGGTCGAGCCGGGAACCACGGCCTCGTCCAACAGCGCGTACAGCTCGATCACCTCGCCGAGGTTCGAGCGCAGCTCGGCGGCGCAGGTGTGGCAGGTGACGTATCCGGGCTGGGCCGGGTAGGGCTGTCCGTGCGGTGCGCGGCAGCCCATCACGCACAGGTCGGCGGTGGTCGGGTCGGTGGTGCCGGTCATCCCTGGTTCTCCTGGTCGGTCACGGCGGTGGTGGTGTCGGCGGCGGTGCGGGCGGCCAGCTCGGCGCGCGAGGGGTGCGACCCGGTGAGCAGGTCGCGGGACTCGGGACGGTCGCGGCTGGCACGGCCGGTGCGGCGGCAGCGGGTGCCGACCGGGGCGCGGCAGGACTCGACCGGGCACGGCACGGTCAAACCGGCGTCGCGGTCGGTCCGCTTCCACCGCATCGCGGCGTAGACGGCGGCCATGCCCCGGTGTCGCGCGTCGTCGCGACGGGGTGCGGTCGTGATCGCGGGCACCACGGCGCGGTCGGCCTTCCCCCGGCGGGCGGTCCGGATGCGGTTGACGAGGTCGGCCGGGGTGATCCGGTGCGGGCTGGTCTGGGCGTGCGCGATCACGGCGGCGGTGCACTCGCCCAGCGAATAGCCGGCCAGCGCCGCGCCCCAGGCACTCACCGCGGCCTCGCCCACGTCGGCCGGGCCGTAGGAGGCGACCAGCGCCAACAGGCCCGCGACCTCGGCGCGGCTCATCCGGACGCCCTGGGGCCGGTACTCGGCGGTCATGCCGCACCCGCCCCGACCAGGACACCGAGGGCGCCGGACGCGCCGCCCGCGTGGGCCTGGTCGTGCCGGTCGAACCCGGCGGCGGCCCGCAGTGCCCGGCCGACCTCGGTGTCGTCGCCGTCCTCGGCGGCGTAGCGGGCGGCCAGCGCGACCGCCGCCCCGACCCGGTCGTCACCGCCCGAGTGGTGCGCGACGCGGGCGGCCTGGATCGTCGGCGCACGCATCGCCTCGCCCACCAGCTCGGGGAGCATCCCGGTCCCGAGGCGCTTTCCGGCCCACAGCCGCAGTCCCGCCCCGACGTCGCCGGGCGCGATGCCTTCGGCGAGCAGCCCGGCCGCCTCGGCGACCAGCCGCGCGGTCACCCGTCCCGGCTGCCGTCCGGGAAGCACGTCGGCAACGAGACGTCCGGCGGCCTCGTGCGTGGGCGCGTCCACGCGGGCGTGTGCGTCCACGCGGGCAGGCGCGGACGCGGGCACGTGCGGGTGCGGGTGCGTGTTCCCGCCAAACGACCCAGGAGTCATCTGGACAGGGACAACAACCCCGTTCCCCCCTCCCCCTACCCCCTGGCCCTGCCCGGAAGGGTGCGCGGAAGGGTCCGGCGAAGGGTTCCCGGAAGGGTCCGGCGCGGGGTTCGGCGAGGGGTCCGCCGCACCCCGCGCGGCGGGCTCGTCGGCCTTGCGCGAGGCGCGCTTGCGCAACCGGGCCTCGGCGGCGGCCTTGACCGCCGGGGGTTGGTCGCGCAGACCGGACAGCAACGCCGTGGCGGCCAGGCCCGGTCCCGGACCGACCACGTCGACCGGGAGGCGGCGCAGCTCGGCCGCGAGCACCGACCGCAGGACCGGGGAGGTGATCTCGAACGCCTCGCGCAGCGCGGCGGCCAACACGGCGGGCTGCTTCCAGATGCCGTCACGCCGGATCAGCGAGCGCACCAACGCTTCCTCGGCGTCGTGGTCGACCACGACGAACCGCGCCGCGTCCAGCTCGGACAGGGCCGCCGTGACCGTCTCCGGGGTCTCCCGCAGACGGCCCGCCCAGCGCCGCAGCCGCAGCGGCAGCAGGCCCGCGTAGTTCAGGTCGTCCTGCGACAACAGGAAGAAGTAGAGCCGTTGGGCCTGGCCGGACAGGTCGAGGAAATCCGGGTCGTCCCAGATCGCGTTCAGGATGCGGGCGTGGTCACGCGCCACGGGGAACAACCTCCGGACTCGGTTCGGGCACCCGGCGGGCGGGCAGGTTCAGCCGCGCCCGGACACGCGCGGCGCTGTAGGCGGTCAGGCCGACCCGCGCGCCGATCTCGGCATCGGTCAGGTGCAGCTCGTGCAGCCAGGTCACGGCCAGCTCGCGGGCCCGAACGGGAACCTCGTCGGCCAGCAGCTCGCCGCGTGCGCACCTGCGCGCGGCCTCCACGTCGCTGTAGGGGCGTTCCGGGTTCACGACGCCTCCCGGTCCGGCGCGGCCCGGTCGGTCGGGGCCTGGTCGAGCGCGGGTTGCGTCGTGGCCGGCCGCTCGGTGGTCACCGCGGATTCCAGCGGCGACAGGTCGACCTCGTAGACCGGTTGCGGCTTGCCCCGGTTGCCCGAGGCCACGTCGGTGCACCGGACGTAGCCGCCGGTCGGGTGCAGCACCTTCGCGGCCACCAGGGCGCGCACGGTCGCACCGACCACCGCCGGGTTCACCCACACCGGCAGGTGGGGCCGCCACCCGTTCGCGGTGGTGCGCCACAGCGGATCGGCGGCGGCGTCGCGCAGGACCGCCGACACGATCGCCTCGACGTGGGCGCGGTTGCTCGGGTCGCCGACCAGCAGCGCGCACACCGCCGAGACCGTGTCGCGCGACGCCGAGGCGGCCCCGGCCCGCCGCGCGATCATCCGCGCGACGTCGGCCAGGTCGTGTTCGGTCCACCAGATTTCGGACTCGTCCGCGCACAACGGGTGCAGCCCCCGGCCCGACACGTCGTCGAGCCGGTACCCGCACACCCGGCACACCCGCGCCCGGCGGGCGAAACCCCTGCGGCTGCTCACGATGCGGGCCTGACCAGCTTGAACCGGCGGGCCTCGGCGAGGGTCAGGCAGTCCTCGGCCACGGCCGGGTACCGGGCCTTGAGGTCGGACTGGTCCAGCACGATCGACAGCACCGAACGGTGGGTGACGACCGGGACACCGCCCAGGGTGCCGACCTCGGCGGACCCCATCGCGGCCTTGATCTTGTCCTGCAAGCGCGTGCGCAACTCGGCGAGCCGGGCGCGCTGGTCTTCCACCTGGCGCAACAACACCAGCTCGGCGGCCAGGCCGGTCAGGTCGACCTCGGGGCCGTCCGGGGACGCGGGGACGGCGGGGACAGCAGTGGTGATCTTGGACATGCTGAGGCCGCCTCCAGCGGCCTGGACGTGCTCGAACGGGGTCAACGGCGTGAGGCGATGCCGGACACCCGTCCAGGGGTCCGGCCGTGGGATAACCCGGCCAACCAGGCCGACAACCGGGCTAAGCCCCGCCGGGACCGCCGACGAGCAGCACGAAGACAACGCATGTCACCCCCCAGTGATGCGGCCGAATGAGTGAGCGCCCGAGGCAGGCGATCACGTACCGTGGCGTGATCCACAGTGGCCCTGCACTGTGCGTCTTGTCAAGAAATTGGCAAGCTAGGGCGTTCCTTGTGGTGATCTGCACATGTCATCCCGGAGGTGGACCCCACGGCGACCAACGGCTGTAGCGGCGGCTCACCACCCAGGTGATGATCAGGACCACGCGGCGGACACACTGGCCGCCGACACGAACCCGGAGAATGGGGTGCGCCGAGGACGCCGGTCCCGGCGGCCGGGAAGGCGGACATCATGAGACGGGTCAAGGCAGATTCGGACACACCGCCGGTCGCCGGTCCTACCTCCGCAGTGGACGCGCTCATACAACGCAGGCTCGCCGAACTTGGCCTGGAGGGAACCAGCGTCGCCGCCCTGGAACGACTACACGGCATCCGGGCCGGAGCGCTCGCGCACCCACTCCGGCGCGAATGGCGCGGCAAGTGGCCGTCCGCGAAGTCCATCACCCTCTGGGCGCAGGCCCTCCAACTCGACACCACCGAGGTCAGCCGCGCGTTCGCGGCCGACCTGGAAGGCGTCTCGGAGGTCCACACCGACCACCAGCGAGCCATGCTCGTGGTGATGGACGGACTGTGCCAGAAGGACCAGGAAGCCGCAGTTGACCTCGTGCGCGCCTTCGTCAAGGCGGTCGGCCACAGAGACGTGGACCGACAACCGCCGTCCGGGTGACCAGCTTGCGGCCGAATGTTCCCGTGACGCTTTCATCCCGTGACGCTTTCATGCAGTGGAAACAGTGAAACCGGTGGCGTGACCGCCCATTTGCGGGTTCAGTGGTTGAGGACGAAACCACCAGCCGCCGGGGCACCCCGGGGAGGGAGTCACCCCGGCGGCACGCACGCACCCCACGTTCATGGCGCGGGCAACGGGTGCAGAGGGGCAATCGTGGAAACAGAGGACAGACCGGTCATCCCGTTGGTCATCGTCAGGTCTGGGCTGCCCAGCCCCTTCGAGCTGGCGACCAACCTGGACGGCAGGCAGTCGCTCCACCTGGCGGACGGACTCGTCCTCCGCCAGGGCATCGGCGACATGATCAACGAGGTTGCCCACCAGCGGGAACGCGCCAGTTGCCCCATCTGCGTCGGCCTATGGCACCACCACTACAGTCCGCCGTGCCCGCCTGGGGAGCAGGCCGCGCACTACCTGCGCTGGATGAGCGCCATGCACCGCAGCCACCTGGGTCCGTCGGGCGAGATGCCGCTGCAACGCGCGCGCTAGTGATCTCCGACCTGCCGCACATCACCCAGGTAAGTGGTTAACCCGGTCGAAGCGAACCGCATCGGCTGGACGGCCGCTGAAGCGGATAGCGAATCGGGGGCCGAAGCAGGCCCCCGATTCGTGCTCGGTGACCTCAAGAATGAAGTTTCGCAGAACGTAGGAAGTTCTCGAACGCCGTCACGCTGAAGACCAACGGCGCGTGTGGGTTCTTCGAGTCCCGCACCCCTGCGACGGTTCGCCGCAGTGCGACTTCGACACACTGTGCGCCGCCACCGGCGTTGCTGCCGCTGCGCACGCTCTTGCGCCACTCGGCTGCCGTGAAGTCGGTGGCGTTCACGCTTCGTCCCTCCGCGTACTTGATCACTGCGACTCCTGAGAGAGTCGTTCGATCATGGCCTCTAGCAGCATGACCGACTCCTGGGCAGACAAGGCAGTCGCTGTGAGCTGCCCAAACACAAGCGTACAGTGCCTCACGTCCTCGGCGTCCTCCAGATAAATCGACCCTCCTGGGCCGTCCGTGTAGACGATGTCCGGCGTGTCGTCGGGAAACTCCAGCAACGTGAACCAGCCGACGATCCCAGGGTGGGCGCCAACCCCGGCCGGGACCACTTGAAGGGTGACGTTCGGCCTCGACGCCATCGCCACGAGATGACGCAACTGGCCGATGCGGACGTCTCGCGAGCCGATCTCACCGCGGATCACCCGCTCGTCCAGCACCACGTGCACCTCTTGCGGATCATCACGAGTCAGCACAGCCTGCCGCGCGAGGCGCGCTTCAACGCGAAGCTCCAGTTCGGCGGGGTCAATGCCCCGCTCTACGCCAGCGATGATCGCTGCGGCGTACTCGGGTGTCTGGCACAGTGCGGGCACGAGCAGGGGGTCACAGATGCGCTGGACGACTGCGGCCGTCTCGTACTCCACCAAACCGATCATGTTCTCGGGAACGTGACGTGCCTTCTGCTGCCACCTCCCCTTTGAGCGGGCAGCCTTCGCCCACTCCTTGAGCCTCTGAGTGTCAGCCGGTTCGCACTGGTAGACCGTGCACAGGTCTTCCACCTCGTCGGGCTGGACCCGTGCCAGAGCGTTCTCAATCCGGCTGAGCTTCGACACGGACCAGTTGGCGCTGTTCGGCAAAGCGAGCAGCGCGTTGACGATGTCCTCCTGTCGCTGCTTGCCACGCAACGACTTGAGTTCGGCCGCCAGCTTCTTGCGCACTGCGGGCGGGATGCTGTCCGTAGTCACGTACCGGTCCTCTCTCGGCAAGCCGTCGCCAAGACCCTAAGGGTGCGGCACTCCGCACGCCGCTGGCCCATCCGAGTGAACAACTAGCAATTTGCACTTCTGGGACTTGCGAGAACTGCAAGTTGCAAGCAACGCTGAGGAGGTCGGCAGCGCGGAACATCGGCCCGTGACAAGGAGGTTGGGGTGGATACGTTGGGACCGGCTTCGTCCCTCACGCATAGGGCGTGGGTGCCAACGGCGACCCACCTTTGCCTCGGATCGGGCTCCAGTTCGCCCGCTCGTCTAGACGGCAAGTCGGACCGGCGGGTTCGTAGGGCCAGGCGGTGCCATCACCCCCGACGTGGCAACGCCTGGCCCTCGCAGCATGCGGGTGGGGCGACATGAGCGCCTTCGGCGCTGGCGGAGCCTGGGCGCTAAGCGTCCGGCTGCGGACTGAAGCCCACTTCCGGATGCTGCCCCTGCTTGCCTCCAACGGTCACCCGAGTGGCCTCTACTTCCACCGCTTCGCGCGACCGGGAGTGATCGAGGTTGTCCAGGCATGGGATGACCGTTGGGCGGTGTACGCCAAAATGAGCGATACACCGGACAAGACGGCCCCTTTCGCGGGTCCGTCGCTCTTGTATCAGTCCGTGGGTGCCTTCGCCGAAGTGATTGAAGAACTAGCGCGAACGCAATCGGCACCCACTCAGTGAAGCGAGCAGGTGACCAGACAAGAGAGGAGGGCAACAGATGGACAACCACGACGCTTTCGCGGACGTCTTCGTCGGTGACGAGACGCTGGCGGTGGTCCCCAGCGAGTACACGAAGATCGCGGGCAGCAGCGACACCAAGAACCAGTACGACGAAATCTGATCCGGGGCGGGGGTGGGCGCACGCGCACGCGCCCACCCCCGCGCCTTCCCCATTAGGAGACACCTGTGCTGAAAATGGCGTTGGCGCACGAGGGGGTCAGTACGCCGTGGCATCTTCACGGCGGCCGATGGGTGTCAGGGTCGAGTTGGATCGAACCCTTTAGGCACTCAGGTCTTGAAGACTTCGCTGCGACAGACGGCGAATCGAGTTTCGTTGCCGTCAGGGAGCGGGGCTCCGAAACCCCCAGGATCGGCGCACCTAAGCCGATGGCTCTCACACCGCACGCCTACGGCAAGCTGAAGGACCAACTGATCAGCTCTGCCACGGACTTTCTGTTGGTCGAACGCGATTCCGGCGGCGCTTTCCATCTCCGTGCGGGCCAGTGGGGGAACGCGCCCATCTACGTCGTTGAAGGGCGAGGACGGCTGCACGGCTCGTGGTACTACGGCGACCTTCGGTCACACATGCGCTTCGAACAACTACACCCTCCGACCATCGCGGGGATCTTGGCCGGTCAACCCCGGTACTCGATGCACACGCTGTTCGCCCCGGTGAAGCAGGTCACCGAGCGCATGAGCGTGACATATGACCCGGTCGCGGGTCTGACGCTCCAGTACCCGGAGCCTGCTCTGCGCGCCCTGCCTCGGGAGATCCGCGAACACGTGGACATCGTGGCCGTCTACGAAGCCGAGTTGGCAAAAGCGGCCCAACTGTGGTCGATCGACCCGGAACGAACTGCCGTCGAACTATCCGGCGGGATGGACTCCGCGAATGTCGGCATGACACTCGCTGCACTGCACCCCGGAAAAGTCCAGTCTTACGCCCTGATCCTCGCGGGCGAGATCGGTGAACAACAGGTCCGCCGACGTAACTCCATGATCGAATTCGCGAGGTTTCGTGACTTTCACGTTCCCGCGCTCGAATGGCCGCCGCTGCATCCGCAAGGAGCCAGGGCGCAAGGTGATCCGCTGAACCCAATGGATGAGCCCTACTACGAAGCAGTAGAGGTGATGCTGAAACGGGCACGTGATCACGGGATCACCACCGTTTTCACGGGCGACGGCGGCGACGAACTTCTCTCCCTTCGAGGCGAGGAGTGGAACCAGACGGGCCGGGTTCAAGGGCGACACAACCCCCACCGGAACCCACCCAACTGGCTTGGCTACCGAGCCCTCAAACCGCTTCACGAGATCGACAACGACCTTGCGCCAGTCTCAGTTCTGAATGAGGCAACCCATCTCGGATTCGCCTGCCGGACGCCACAGTTCATGGCGGCCGGGCTGTGGCCGCTGTCGCCACTAGCCTCCGGCCGTTTGATCCGGTTCGGCGAGCAGTTGCCACTCAGATTCCGCGAGGGCAAGTACATCGCCCGTGAACGCCTCCGGCGGCTCGGCTTCTCCGAAGATGTGGTGCACCCGCACCATCGCGAGAACTTCGTTCACGTCATGGAACACGGACTTGTCCAGTACGGCCTGCCCCTCGTGGACAGGTACCTGAGGGAATCACCGCTGGTGGATCTTGGGTTCGTGGACCCCAATCGCCTTCGCGTTGTTCGAGATGCGGCTCTGGCCGGCAAGGTCGACACGCGGCTGTTCGGATACCTTCGACTCGAACTGGGTCTGCGAGGATTGCTGTCGTGACGACGGTAGCGACCGCTTACGTGATGCGTCCGGGAGTGGCATCCGATCGGCAACAGGTCGCAGACATGATCCGTGCTCGGGCGGCCTGGATGCGCGGAGCCGGCCACGGCAGGTGGACAAGTTGGGACCGAAACGCTGACGAGCTGGCCGGACAGGTGGGAGACAGTGCTTGGCCAACCTGGGTGCTGTGCACGTCGCAGGGGGACATCGTGGGCGTGACCTCCGCATCCCCGGTTACTCCGGCCCTGGGGTGGAGCCTCGAAGAGCAGGCGCAGAGCGCCACGTTCCTTCAATCTACGGTCACAGACCCGCGCTTCGCCGGACACGGCCTGGGCGTTGTGATCGCCTTCTGGGCACTCGACCATGCGGCCAGGGAAAGCCATGACTGGGTTAGGCGGGGTGTCCTGACCATCGGCAAGGACAACCGCGGCCTGGTGCGGTACTACCAACTACAGGGCTGGCGGGTAGCCCGCGCGATCCCGCACCCGCGACGACGCGAGATCACGGTGTGGTCGTTGCAGCGGCCCGCCGAACGGCAACCGCAACTCGCCGAGATTGTGGATTGCCAGTAGCGGGTCTCTTCAGCGTTCAGCAGGGCGCGGCGGGCATCGCCGAGGCCGAATTGTGACTCCGGTCACCGCTCTCGGCGACCTGCTCACCTGCGCGAGAGGTGCGACGTTGCGCTAGGAACTGTCCTGACCAGCGGAAATGTTCCGCATCTCTATACACAGTTGTCCCAAACTTGACGTTCGCGGCGTTCTTCTTCCCGTTGTCACCCCGGAAGGTGCCCCAACTCGCGAACGTCGTCGAGTCCGAGCGGTGCGCCCACAACCCACCCGGCGCGAACGTGTCGACCAGCCGGTAGGCCACCGAGCGGTCGTTGCCGCCCGACGGCACCTCGCCGGTCGTGCTCGGCACGTAGACCACGCCGTCACCGCCCGGGAACTCCGCGCCGTTCCACGCGTACAGCCCGTGCCCCTTGGCCTCCTGCCTCGTCGTGGGCCGCTGGTCCTGGACCAGCAGCGTGCCGTCGACGTTCTCCCGGCCGCCGGTGAACGTGCTGCCGACCGGAACGTAGGAGTAGAAGTCGCTGTGCGCCACGGTGACCACCGCTTCGAGCTTGCCGAACGCGCTGCCGTCCTTGCGGACCGTCGCCAGCAGGCCCTCCATGTCGTTCTCGTGCGTGAACTGGCCGAACGGGTCGGGGAAGTCCTCCCAGTCGCGCGGGTGGTAGAAGCTGTAGACGATGAACCAGTGGGTGGAGGTCTCCACCACCGAGTAGTAGGCCGCGCCGGTCAGCCGGGACAGCACGTCGTCCTGGCTCTCCCAGTTGTTCTGCGCGTTCCAGTCGCCGTCGAAGTCCACAGTGGACAGGTAGTCGGCGTCGTAGTCGGAGGAGTCGGTGTCCTGGTAGTGGATCGGCGCCCAGTGCAGCGCCAGCTCGGAGTCGGTCGCCGCCGACGCCGGCGCGGTGGCGAGGACCGAGAGCGCGACGGCCGCGAACAGCGTCGCGGCCACCTTCCGCACCGGGTTCGGCCGTGCCCGGGGAGATCGCGCCGGGGAGAGTCGTGCCGGAGACAGCATCGTGCTCCACCTTCCGTCAGGGGTGTGGCCCGCGGGCTGAGCCAACGGGCCACGCGAAACCCTGGGGTGACGGCACGGCGAACACAAGGTGTGTACCGGATGAGTACTGCGAGTGACTTCGGGACTCCGCGCCGGCGGTCAGCCCGCCGGGAACATCCGCGCCATGCCCGGCGGCGGCGCGAACGGCGTCCACTCGCCCTCGACCTGCGCGAGGCGGTCGGCGATGACCCACCAGACCGTCGAGTTGTAGCCGTACCCGAGGTGGCTGGACGCGACGGCCACGTTCTCCCGGCCCGGCCCCGGCTCCGAGACGCACGTCTGCCACGCCACGATGCCGTCGGACTTCGAGTACACCGAGGTCGCCGGCACCGGGATCGGCGGGCGGGTGTGCTCGGGCGGCGGCATGTCCGCGCCCGCCACGTAGAACCGGGACAGCAGCCGGTAGACCGGGTTGACCCGGGTCTGCCGCAGGTCGGTCATCGCGTACGGGCTGCCCAGCGTGACGACCTGGCGGACCAGGTCGGGGTGCTCGCGGGCCAGTTCGCGGGCGAAGATGCCGCCCAGGCTCCAGCCGACCAGGCTGACCGGCCGCTCGGCGGCCAGCTCCCGCAGCAGCGCCCGCATCCCGCTCACGACCTCGACCGACGGCCCGATGTTGCGCCCCAGCCCCCACCCGTGCACGTCGTAGCCCAGGCCGGCCAGGAACTTCCGCAGCATCCCGGTCGACCCGTCACCGGCGCCGAGACCGGGCAGGACCAGCACGGTGTGCCCGTCGCCGCTGGGTGCCGCGCGCAGCAGCGACCGGGTCGCCGCGAACTGCCCGATGTCGACCACCGCGCGGGTCGGCTCGGTCAGGTACCAGAGCAGTCCGGGGGCCTCGCCACCGGCGAGGCGCAGCTCCGCGCGGTCGGGCTCAAGCTCCACTGGCGGGATGTCCGGTAGTGCCGACATGGTCCCTCCCCCGGCTCGTCGTCGAGCGCCCCTGGTAACCATGATGTTTCCCGGGAAGGAAATGCACCAGTCCCAGATACGTCTCGACGCCCCGGAGACGCGGACCTACCGTCGCCGCATGGACCGCATGAGCGCGATGGACGCCGGATTCTTCTTCATCGAGGACGACAACGTCCCGATGCACGTCGGCTCGGTCCTGGTGTTCGAGGGCCCCGTCCCCTCGTACGGGGACGTCGTGCGCCTGTTCGCGGCGAAACTCGGCACCGTCCCCCGCTACCGGCAACGCGTGAAGTCCCTGCCGCTGCACCTGGCCCGCCCGGTGTGGGTGGACGACGAGCACTTCCAGATCCTCTACCACGTCCGGCACACCGCCGTCCCGTCGCCGGGTGCCGACGACCAGCTGCGCAACCTGGCCGGCCGGCTGTTCGCCCAACGCCTCGACCTCGCCAAGCCGCTGTGGGAGGTGTGGCTGGTCGAGGGCCTGGAGAACGGCCGCTGGGCGATCATCTCCAAGGTGCACCACTGCATGGTCGACGGCGTCGCGGGCAGCGACCTGATGCAGGTGCTGCTGGACTGGCGGGCCGACGCGGACCTGCCCGCACCCGCCACGTGGACCCCGAGGCCGAGCCCGTCGTCCCTGGACCTGGTGGTCGACGGTGTGCGGGACGCGGTGCTCACGCCGGTCAAGCACCTGGCGGCGTTCCCGGCCCTGGCGCGGCGGCTGCGCAGCGGTTCGGAGATCGCCGACGTCGGGCGGGCGGTGCTGGGCAGCCTCCCGGACACCGCCCGCAGGCTCGCCGCCGGCACCCCGAAGTCGTTGAACGGCCGCATCGGCCCGCACCGCCGGTGGCTGTGGGCGAAGGCGGGCCTGCCGGAGGTCAAGGAGATCCGCAAGGTCACCGGCGGGACCGTCAACGACGTCATCCTGGCGGCCGTGACCAGGGGTTTCCGCGACCTGCTCGGCGAGCGCGACGAACTCGTGGCGGGCCGGGTGGTCCGCACGATGGTGCCGGTGTCGGTGCGCTCGCGGGCCGAGAAGGGCCGGCTGACCAACCGGGTCGGCGCGGTCCTGGTCAACCTCCCGGTGGCCGAGCCGGACCCGCTCCGACGCCTGGCGGACCTGCGGGCCCAGATGGACGATCTGAAGGGCAGCCGGCAGGCGGCCGGCGCGGACGCCCTGACCAGCCTGGGCAACTTCGCCGCCCCGACCCTGCTCGCGCTGGGCTCGCGGACCGCGATGCGCTTCCCGCAGCAGCTCTTGCAGACCGTGACGACGAACGTCCCCGGCCCGCGCGTCCCGCTGTACCTGCTGGGCCGCGAACTGGCCGAGATCTACCCGTACGTGCCGATCGCGAGCACCATCCGGATCAGCATCGGGATCTTCTCGTACCTGGACCGGATCACGTTCGGCGTGAACGCGGACTTCGACGGCGTCCCCGACGTCCAAGTCCTGGCCGACGGCATCCGCGCGGGCTTCGACGAACTCACCGCCGCCACGTCCGGCTAGCCCTCGACCGGCCGCCCCTTCCGCACCCGCATCTCGGTGTGGATCTCCTCGGCGAGCGCGACGGCCTCGGCGGCGTGCCGCGCGATGACCGCCATGCCCTGCCGGGTGGCGGTGAGTTCGACGTCCTTGCCGATCTTGAACAGCACACCCCCGCCACCGGGCTCGATCTCGAAGTTGATCCGGACGTCGTCGGGCACCTCGGCCCACAGGTGAACTCGCGCCATGCTCACGGCTTGCCTCCCACGGAGATCAATGATTCGCCGCTACGATGCTGAGTGGGCACTAATACAAGCAAGTCGTATCCCACCATCGAGTGAAAGGCCGCACCGTGGCTTCGCCGTCGCCGACCATCGCCGCCCTGGAACTGGGCCTCCGTCTGCGCGAACGCCGCGAGTCGGCGGGACTCACCGCCGCAGCCGCCGGACGGGCGGTGAGCAACACGCAGTCGTACATCTCCGGCGTGGAGATGGGAAAGCTCAAGATCAACGACGCCAAGCTCACCGAACTCGCGAAGGTCCTCGACTTCACCACCGCCGAAACGACCGAGTTGCACGAACTCCGCCGAGCGGCCAAGGAACCGGGCTGGTGGGCTCCCTACTCGGCGATGTACAACGCCGAGATGCTGCGGTTCTTCGGCTTCGAACACGGTGCCGAGACGGTCCGCACGTACAGCACCGGGCTCATCCCCGGCCTGCTCCAGATCGAGTCCTACGCGATGGCGGTCATGAGGGGCGGCGCGCCCAACGTCCGCCTCGCGGAGGCGAACCGCCGGGTCGAGGTCCGGATGAGGCGACAGCGCCGCCTCACCGACGACAACCCGCTCAAGCTCATCTGCCTCATCTCCGAGGGCGCGCTGCGCCAACACGTCGGCGGCCGAGCGGTGATGGTCGAGCAGCTCCGGCACCTCACGACCATGGCCGAGGAGCGCCCTGACACCATCGAGTTGCTGGTCATCCCGTTCACCGCCGATTGCTTCAACGCACTGGGCGGTTCGGGCTTCTACATCATGGATTTCGCCGGGGTCCGCCTGCCTGAACTGGTCTGGCAGGAAACCATTTCGACCACCGACCTGATCGAACACCCGATGCGGATCCGCGAGTACAATCTGGCCCAGGAACAGGCGATGGGCGTTGCGCTGGACCGATCGGCGTCGCTCGCGCTGATCGGGCAGATCAGAGAGGAGTTCGAGTGACGCAGTCCGGCTGGTTCAAGTCGAGCCACAGCGCCGACAACGCCCAGTGCGTCGAGGTGCGGTTCACTCCCGACGCAGTCGCCGTACGCGACTCCAAGCACCCGACCGGACCACGTCTCTCCTTCCCCCACACCACTTGGGCCAAGTTCCTCACCAGGTGACGCAGGCCCGGTCCAGACCCCAACGCGGCTTCGCTGTCGACCAGGTCGCAAAGGAGTTCGAGTGAGGCAATCCGAGTGGTTCAAGTCGAGCCACAGCGCCAACAACCCCGCGTGCGTCGAAGTGCGGTTCACTCCCGACGCGGTCGCCGTGCGCGACTCCAAGCACCCCACCGGACCACGCCTCTCCTTCCCCCACACCACCTGGACCAAGTTCCTCACCAGGTGACGCGAGCCCGGCCGGGCTACCTCAACCCGGACGGATGGCCGTAGAGACCGGGGCCGGCCACCACGACGTCGTCCAAGAACCGCGTGGACGCCTCGTACGACGACGCGATCAACTCGGCGGTGTGCCCGAAGTCCAACGGTGTCACCGGTTGCACGGGCGGCCCCGGCAGGTACAGCACCGGCACGGACGTCGACGCCAGCTCGACCTCCAGCACGGCCTGGTTGCGCATCCCCAGCGTGGCCCAGAACAGCAGCGTCTCGGCGATGTTCTCCGGCACCGACGGCAGGTGCCCGGGGAACGCGCAATCCAGCACCACCAACGACTTCGCGCCCATCGCCAGCGCCTGCCGGATCGGCACGTTCGCCAGCACGCCGCCGTCGTAGAGCACCCGCCCCTCGCGGTGCACCGGCGGGTAGATGCCCGGGATCGCGGCGCTGGCCAGCACCGCCGAGACCAGGTCGCCGGAACCGAGCGTCACCGCCGTGCCCGCGACGGAGTCGACCGCGACCGCGCCGAACGGCAGCGCGAGGTCCGCGAAGTCGGTCACGCCGTCCAGCCCGAACGCGAGCACCTCGGCCAGCCCGGTGTTCGGGAACAGGTGCGTGCGGTGCTGCCGCAACGTCCTGGCCTGCGCCCACAGCCCGCCCGGGAACACCCTGGGCCGGGTCATGTGCTCCCAGATCCGGCCGAGCCTGGTGAACGCGTGCGCCGGGTCGAGCGCGAGCAGCGCGCCGTTCACCGAACCCACGGACGTGCCCACGACGAGGTCCGGCGCGACGTCGTGCTCCGCCAACGCCCGCAGCATCCCGACCTGGCCCGCGCCCAGGCTGCCCCCGCCACCCAGCACGAACCCCACCGGACCCGGAAGTTCGATCACGCTCCGTATCGTCGCACGAATTCCCGCACCCGCTCGGCGGCGTCGATCCGGTGTCCGCAATCCCACACCTCGACCTCCGCGTGCGGCACGAGGTCACGCATCCGCCGCGCCGCGCGTCGGCCGTCGTGCACGGTGCTGTGCCGGCCGAACACCGCCAACACCGGCACCCGCACCGCACGGAGCGCGTCCCCGTACGGCACCTGCGGCGCGGGCCGCGCCCGGTACTCGGCGATCCCGGCGAGCACCAACCGGAAGTCCTCCCCCGGCGCGGCCCACCGCAGGAACCACTCCCACCCGAGCACGCGCGTCAGCGGTGCCCGCCAGACGACGCCGAACCCGAACCCGATCGCCACCGCCATCGGGTCGAGCAGGCTCACCGACGCGATCCGCTCCGGCGCGTGCACGGCCGCCGCGGTGGCGTGCCACCCGCCGGTCGACGCACCCACCAGGTGCGCCCGCGCCAGTCCCAGCCCGCCGACCACCTCGGCCACCCACCGCCCGCGGTCGACCGCCGTCCGGATCGGCGCGGTCTGCACGCTCAACCCCGGCTCGCCGAGCGTGTCGACGGCGTAGACGACGTGGTCGGCGGCGTACCGCGCGAGGTCCGCACCCCACCCGGCGGCCGTGGCCGCCATGCCCGGCAGCAGGACCACCGGTTCCCCGGCCGCCCCGAACCGGTAGACCCTTGTCGGGCCGAACGACGTCGGCACGTCCAGCACTTCGCCCGGTTCCGGACACGTCGCCCACACCTCCGCGTAGACCGCGCGGTACCTCTCCTCGGCCCGCGCATCCGTGAATCCCCCTGTATCCATGCCCGCAACGGTAGGAAACGGCGGACGTCGCGTATTGGACGAAAGTAAACTGGCGGACATGGTCGGCTGGTCGATCGTCGTGCCCCACGACCAGGTCGCGCGCGTCGAACCGCTGGTGTTCGGGGCGTCCGCCGCGCCGGGGGTGCTCAGCTACAGCGCGCACGACAACGCCGGCGAGCCCCAGCACTGGACGGCCACGCCGCTGGCCGCCGTGACCGTCATGCTCGACCTGGTCGCGCCGCACCGCCCGGGCCTGCCGTGGTCGCCGGTCAACGGCCTGCGCGACCGCCCCCTGGTGGCGACCCAGGAGGGCCGCGCGGTCGGCATCACGGTCGGCCTGTCGCCGCTCGCCGCGCACGCCCTGTTCGGCCCGCTCCGCGAGCTGACGAACACGTCGGTCGGCCTGGCCGACCTCACGCCGGACGCCCACCTGCTCGCCGAACAGCTCGCCGAGGCCCCGACCCCGCAGTCCCGCTTCGCCCTGCTCGACCGCCACCTGGGGCCCCGCATCGTCGAGGGCCACCGGGCCGACCCGGGCGTGCGGCACGCGTGGCGGCGGCTCGCCCAGGCCGGCGGCGCGCTGCGGATCGCCGAACTCGCCGACGAACTCGGCTGGACCAGGCAGCACCTCAACGCGAGGTTCCGCGCGCAACTGGGCCTCGGCCCGAAGACGGCGGCCCGCGTCCTGCGCCTGCACCGGGCGGTCACCCTGCTCCGCGACGCCCCGCCCGCCGCCGTGGCCGCCGCGTGCGGTTACGCCGACCAGTCGCACCTCAACCGCGACTACCGGGCGCTCACCGGGACCCGGCCGGCCGACCAGGTCAGCGCGGCGGACCTGCCGCGACCCGGGCCCGGGCCGCGTCCGGCGTCGCCACCCGGTCGGGCTCGACCCGCCAGGTAGCACCGGCCCGCGCCCACGCGTCGAAGTCGCCCACGCCCTCGGCGTCCCACAGCGCCCGCACCGCCGCGAAGTCGTCCGGCCCGCGCGCCGCACAGCAGCCCGGCCCACCGCGCGGCCGACCACAGCGGCAGCGAGCCCTCGCCGACCATCCACACCGGCACGGCGTCGGCCTGGCCGCGTTCGCCCGTCGGGAACCGCCGGCCACGCGGCAGCGCGATCGCGCAACGCACGTCATGACCTTCCCACATCCTGAGCCCCCCTTGGCCGGAGTTCGGGGCGGGTGCCAGCATCGGGTCATGTCCCAGGCCCGCGTGCTGTGCACGCGCCGCCACGTCGACTTCCGTCGGCAGGCGAGCGCGATGTGTGCCGCGCCCGCCTGACCAGTCCACTGTGGACACGGAAACCCCGACCGGGGAGGGACAGGTATGCAGACCCGCCGGAGAACGACGACCGCCGCGACCGTCCTGCGCTCGGTGCTGGACAACGGCCCGGTGGCGCGCAGCACGATCGCGCGGCTGACCGGGCTGTCCGCGGCGGCCGTGACCAAGCAGTACGCCGAACTCGCCGACCTCGGCCTGCTGCGCGAGGTCGAAGAGGCCCGGGTGCCCCGGGTGACGGTCGGCCGGCCGCACGTGCCGGTGGACATCGACGTGGACCGGCACGTGGTGTGCGGTGTGCACATCGCGTGGGCGCACACCACCCTGTCCCTGGTCGACCTGCGCGGGCGGGTGCTGTCCCAGGACCGCGAGAACCACCCGGCGCGCACGCCGGACGCGGTGTTCCGGCGGATCCGGCAGCGCATCCCGGAGTTCCTGCGCCGCCACCTCGCCGGGCGCTCGCCGCTGGGCATCGGGCTGGCCACCGGCGGCTGGGTGGACCCGGAGCGCGGCACGGTCGTGCGGCACAGCCAGCTGGACTGGCGCGACGTCCCGGCCCGCGCCGAGCTGGAACCGCTCGGCCTGCCGGTGCACGTGGAGAGCCACAGCCGCGCGCTGGCCCGCGCCGAGCAGCTGTTCGGCGACCAGCGCAGCCGCACCAGCCTGGTGCACCTGTTCGTGGGCAACGTGGTCGACGCCGCGATCGCCACCGCCGGCACCGTGCACCACGGGCCGCGCTCGGCGGCCGGCGAGGTCGCGCACCTGCGGGTGGAGGGCAGCGCGGCGCACTGCCCGTGCGGACGCCGGGGCTGCTTCCAGGCCACGGTGTCCGACCGCGCGGTGGCCGAGCGCGCGGTCCGCGAGGGACTCATCCCGGAGCCGACGCTGCTGCTGCTGGTGGACCGGGCGCGGGCGGGCGACGCGCGGGCCAACGAGCTGTTCCGGGAACGCGCGCGGCACGTCGGCCGGGCGGTCCGGCTGCTGCTGGACGTGATCAACCCCGAGGTCCTGGTGCTCACCGAGGCCGGTGTGGTGCACCTGCCGGGCTGCCTGGACGAGGTGCGCGAGCAGGTCGGCGACCGCGCGGAGGCGGTCGTGCCGACCAGTTTCGGGCGGGACGTGCTCAGTGTCGCGGCGGGTTCCGTGGTCCTCGACGCGATTTACGGCAGCCCGCTCGACCTGTGCGCCTGAGATTAATTTACGGAATCGCAAAATTGACTCCCGCGGGCTGCGCGGAGAGACTTGCCAGGTAAGCGCAGCACCTATTCATACCCTAACTGACCTGCGAAGGTCTATTTTCGCATACCCATGGGAGACGCCAGGTGACGAGCACGCTGAACAAAGTCGCGGTGCGCCCGGTGGCGGGCCACACCGGAGCCGATATCTCGGGAATCGACATTTCCCGACCATTGGACGCGGAAACTCTGGAGGTTGTCCGGAATGCACTCCACGAGTACAAGGTGGTGTTCTTCCGGGACCAGGAACTCGACCACGCGAGCCAGATCGCGTTCGGCCGCCAGTTCGGCGAGCTGACCTACGCGCACCCGCACGACGACGCGCCGCCCGGCGGTTTCCCGGAGATCTTCACCATCGACCCGCGCCGCTACGAGGAGCGCTACGGCCCCGAGTTCCGGCAGCAGGTGCGCCGCCGCCAGTACAGCTACTTCGCCGGCTGGCACACCGACGTCACCGCCGCGGTCAACCCGCCGTCCGGCTCGATCCTGCGCGCCGAGGTCGTGCCCGAGCGCGGCGGCGACACCACGTGGACCAACCTCGTCGCGGCCTACGAGGGGCTCTCCGCACCCCTGAAGTCCTTTGTGGACGGACTGCGGGCGGAGCACCGGTACGGGGGCGCGGACAAGCCCGCCGGCAACGACGCGTACGCCAAGCGGATCAACGACAACCTGCTGGTGGCGGTGCACCCGGTGGTCCGCGTGCACCCGGTGACCGGCGAACGCGCGCTGTTCGTCAACCCCGGCTTCACCAGCCACGTCGTGGACGTCTCGCCGCGCGAGTCGAAGGCGGTGCTCGACCTGCTCTACGCCGAGATCACCCGCCCCGAGTACACCGTGCGCTTCCGCTGGGAGCCGGGCAGCGTGGCGTTCTGGGACAACCGGGCCACCGCGCACCTCGCGCCGCGCGACCTGGAGCACCTCGACGTGGAGCGCCGCCTGCACCGCGTGACGATCATCGGCGACGTGCCGGTGGGTCCGGACGGCCGCGAGTCGGAACTGGTGGCGGGCAAGCCCTTCACCTCCGAGCACACGGTCAAGGTCGACTGATGACGGCGGTGCTGCCCTCGCCGCCGGTCGACCCGGCGCGGTTCCGCGAGGTGTTCCGCCGCCACCCGGCGGGCGTCGTGGTGGTCACCGCCGACGGCGGGCGGGGTCCCGCCGGGTTCACCGCCACCTCGCTGACCTCGGTGTGCGCGCAGCCGCCGCTGGTCTCGTTCGGCGTTTCCACCCGCTCCTCCAGCTGGCCGCACGTGCGCGCCGCGACGACCGTCGTCGTGAACTTCCTGGGCGCGCACCAGGAAGACCTCGCCCGGCGGTTCGCCACCAGCGGCCTGGACCGGTTCGCCGCGCCGACCCGGTGGCGCAGGCTCCCCGGCGGCGAGCCGGTGCTGCACGACGTGGCCGGCTGGCTGCGCGCGGAGGTGCACGACCTGGTGCCGGTGGGCGACCACCACCTGGTGCTCGCCCGCGTGCTGGAGACCGAACTCGACGACAGCTCCACGCCCCTGCTCTACCACGACGGCCGTTACCACACGATTTAGGAATCCCGAATGACACTGCCAGCCACGTCGGCCATCGGCCGGCGCTCGTTGCTCGCCGGACTGGCGGGTCTGGGGGCGCTCGGCCTCGTGGGGTGCACGGTCGCGGGTGGCGCGAGCGGTCCGGCTCCGGCCGGGCCGCTGCCCACCGCCGTCCCTCCCGGCACGAAGCTGAACATCTCCATCCGCACCACGCTGAGCCAGCTGGAGGCGTCCGGCGAGCTGTCCAAGCTGCCGTTCCAGGTGCCGGAGTGGCCCAACGTGACCGCCGGCCCCGACGTGATCCAGGGCTTCCGGGCCAGATCGGTCGACCTGGCCTCGAACGCGGGCATCCCGCCCATCCAGGCCGCCGCGATCGGCTACGAGACCAAGATCGTCGCGGTGGCGCACCGGGAGACGCCGACCTACAAGTTCGCCACCGCGCCCGGCACCGACATCGACTCGCTGCGGGACTTCAAGGGCAAGAAGATCGCGTTCTCGCAGGGCCAGGCCCAGGGCGTGGTCGTGCTGCGCACGCTCAAGGAACTGGGCCTGCGCAACGACGACGTGCAGCTGATCGCGTTGAACAGCCCGCAGTTCCTCACCGCGCTGCAGTCCAGGCAGGTCGACGTCGCGGTGCTCGCCGAACCCACCACCACCAAGTACCTCGGCCAGTACGGCAAGGACGGCGCACGCACCATCGACATGACCGCCGTCGACCTGCTGACCGTGCTGTGGGCCCCGACCGAGGTCCTGCGCGACGACGCCAAGGCCGCCGCGATCCGGGCGTTCATCCCGTTCTGGACCGGCGGCCTGGTGTGGGCGTGGGAGCACCCCGAGCAGTGGATCGAGCACTACTACGTCAAGGACCAGAACGTCAGCGCGGCGGACGGGGAGCGGATCGTCAAGGCCATCCCCCGCCCGTACTTCCCGGACAGCTGGGACCGGGCGATCGCCTGGGAGCAGGAGACGGCCGACCTGATGAACCAGGGCGGGTTCACCCCTCCGGTCAAGGCCGCCGACCTGTTCGACCGGCGGTTCGAGCACCTCGCCGCGGAATCCGTCCCCGCCACGTACCGGAGCAAGCCATGACGCAGACCCTCGCGCCACCCCTGCGCGCGGCCGGCCGGACCGCCGTCCCGGCCGGACCGCGCAAACGCCGGCTGGGCCCCGGCAAACCCATCCCGTACGGCCGTGCCCTCGGGCCGCTGCTGGTCGTGCTGATCTGGAGCGCGGCCTCGGCCACCGGCTGGCTGGACCCGCGCGCGCTGTCCGCGCCGTGGACCGTGGTGGAGACCGGGATCGACCTGGTGGCCAACGGGAAGCTGCCGGAGAGCATCCTCACCTCGTTGCAGCGGGCCGGGTCGGGCTTCCTGGTCGGCGCCGTGATCGGCACCGCGCTGGCCGTGCTGGCCGGGCTCAGCCGGATCGGCGAATCGCTGATCGACGGCACGGTGCAGGTCAAGCGGGCGATCCCGGCGCTGGGCCTGATCCCGCTGCTGATCCTGTGGCTGGGCATCGGCGAGGGCTTCAAGATCGTGGTGATCGCGATCGGCGTGGCCGTGACCCTCTACATCCAGACGCACGCGTCGCTGACCGGCATCGACCAGCGGTACGTGGAACTGGCCGAGGTGGTCGGCCTGAGCCGGGGCCAGTTCGTGCGCAAGGTCGTGTTCCCCGGCGCGCTGCCCGGGTTCTTCGTCGGGCTGCGGCTGGGCGTGACCGGGTCGTGGCTGTTCCTGATCGTGCTGGAGCAGATCAACGCCACCAGCGGCATCGGCTACCTGATGTTCCAGGCCCAGAACTACGGGCAGAGCGACGTGATCGTGGTGGGCCTGGTGGTGTACGGCCTGTTCGGGTTCGTCTCCGACGCGCTGCTCCGACTGGTCGAGCGGAGGGTGCTCGCGTGGCGCAGCACGTTGAGCGGGTGACCGCCGTGCGGGTGCGGAACCTGGTGCGGCGCTTCGGGGACCGGGCCGTGCTCGACGGGCTGGACCTCGACATCGCGCCGGGCGAGTTCGTGGCCCTGCTGGGGCGCAGCGGTTCCGGCAAGTCCACGTTGCTGCGGGCCATCGCCGGGCTGGACTACGACGTGACCGGGAGCGGCGAACTCCAAGTGCCGCAGGAGGTCTCGGTCGCCTTCCAGGACTCGCGGCTGCTGCCGTGGCTGCGCGTGCTGGACAACGTGCTGCTGGGCGTGCCCGGCGGCGCGCGGGAGCGCGGCGAGCACGCGCTGGCCGAGGTCGGGCTGCGCGGCCGGGAACGCGCGTGGCCCAACGAACTCTCCGGCGGCGAGCAGCAGCGCGTCGCGCTGGCGCGCTGCCTGGTCCGCGAACCCGCCGTGCTGCTGGCCGACGAGCCCTTCGGCTCGCTGGACGCGTTGACCCGCATCAAGATGCACGACCTGCTGCGCGAACTGTGCGCGCGGCACCGCCCCGCGGTCCTGCTCGTCACGCACGACGTGGACGAGGCCGTGGAGCTGGCCGACCGGATCGTGGTGCTGGAGGAGGGGCGGATCGGGCTGGACGTCCGGATCGACCTGCCCGAGCCCCGTTCGCACCGCGACCCGCTGTTCCAATCCCACCGCGACCGCCTGCTGCTCGCGCTGGGGATCACCGAAGGGGCGACACCGTGACCCAGCTGCACCTCAACCTGTTCCTGCACGACACCGGGCACCACGAGGCGTCCTGGCGGCTGCCGGAGAGCGACCCGCACGGCCACCTGAGCATCGACTACCACGAGCGGCTGGCCCGCACCGCGGAGGCCGCCGCGTTCGACTCGGTGTTCCTGGCCGACTCCCCCGTGCTGTGGGGGCAGGTGGGCCGCCGGCCGTCGGGCAAGTTCGAGCCGACCCTGCTGCTCACCGCCCTGGCGCGGGCGACCTCCCGGATCGGGCTGATCGCCACCGCCTCCACCACCTACAACGACCCGTTCAACCTGTCCCGCCGGTTCGCCTCGCTGGACCACATCAGCGGCGGCCGGGCGGGCTGGAACGTCGTGACCACGGCGGGCGACGACGCGGCCCGCAACTTCGGCCTCGACGGGCAGCCCGCGCACTTCGACCGGTACGAGCGGGCGGACGAGTTCCTGACCGTGGCCAAGAAGCTGTGGGACTCGTGGGACGACGACGCGATCGTGGCCGACAAGGAACGCGGTGTGCACGCCGAAGCGGACCGGGTGCACACGATCGACCACGAGGGCAAGTACTTCCGGGTGCGCGGCCCGCTCAACGTGCCGCGCTCGCCGCAGGCGTACCCGCTGCTGGTGCAGGCCGGGTCGTCCGAGGCCGGCAGGGGTTTCGCGGCCCGGCACGCCGAGGCGGTGTTCACCGCGCAGCAGACGCCGGCCGAGGCCAAGGCGTTCTACGCGGACATCAAGGACCGGGCCCGCGCGGCGGGCCGCGACCCCGACCACGTCAAGATCCTGCCCGGCCTGGTGCCGGTGATCGGCTCCACGGAAGCCGAGGCGCTGGCCGCCGACGCCGAGCTGGACCGCTTGATCGTCGCCGAGTACGCCCGGGGCCAGCTCGCGAAGCTGCTCCGGGTCGAGCCGCAATCCCTGGAGCTGGACCGGGAACTGCCCGCCGACCTGCCGTCCGAGGACGAGATCGAGGGCGCGAAGTCCCGCTACACGCTGATCGTGGAGCTGGCCCGGCGGGAGCGGCTGACCGTGCGGGAGCTGATCGGGCGGCTCGGCGGCGGGCGCGGGCACAAGACGTTCGCGGGCACGCCCGAGCAGGTCGCGGACACCATCGAGCACTGGTTCCGGGAGGGCGCGGCGGACGGGTTCAACATCATGCCCGCCGTGCTGCCCTCCGGGCTGGACCTGTTCGTCGAGCACGTCGTGCCGATCCTGCGGCGGCGCGGCCTGTTCCGCACCGAGTACACCGGCACCACGCTGCGGGAGCACTACGGCCTGCCGCGCCCGGCGAACCAGTTCGGCCGCCCGCTCGCGGCGGTGTGAGGGTGTCCTGGTCGCGGAGGCTGATCGGGTACTGCCTGCGCCACCGCGCCGACCTCGTGCTCGCGTTCGGCTCGGCCGTCGTGGCCGCCGCCGCCACGGCGTCGCTGCCGCTGGTGCTGCGCCACGTGGTCGACGACGTGGCGGTCGGCGCGGTGGCGGACGTGACGCCGTGGGTCGCGGTCTTCCTGGCCGTGGCGGCGGCCCGGTTCGCGGCGGGCTACCTGCGCCGCTACCGGTCCGGGCGGCTCTCCCTGGGCGTGCAGCAGGACCTGCGCGACGACGCCTTCCGGTCGTTGCTGCGGCTGGACGGCGCGGAGCAGGACGACCTGCGCACCGGCCAGGTGGTGAGCCGGTCCATCTCGGACATCACGCTCATCCAGACCCTGCTGGCGTTCCTGCCCAACATCACCGGGAACGTGTTGATGTTCCTGGGTTCCGTGGTGGTGATGGCGGTGCTGTCGCCGCCGCTGACCCTGGTCGCGCTCGCGGTCGGCCCGGCGCTGTGGTTCATCGCGCACCGCAGCCGCCGGGACCTGTTCCCGGCCAACTGGCACACCCAGCAGGAGGCCGCCGAGGTCGCCGCCGCCGTGGAGGCGGCGGTGACCGGCGTCCGGGTGGTGAAGGGCTTCGGGCAGGAGCAGCGGGAGCAGGAGGCGTTGGAGGAGCGCGCGTCGGCCCTCTACGCGTCCCGGCTCCGGGTCACCCGGCTGACCAGCCGGTACCACCCGGCGATGCAGGCGGTGCCCGCGCTGGGCCAGGTGCTGGTGCTCGCGTTCGGCGGGTGGCTTGCGCTGCGCGGCGAGATCACCCTGGGCACGTTCCTGGCGTTCACCACCTACCTGGGCGCGTTCGTGAACCCGGTGCGGCAGCTGGCCACCTTGCTGACCGTGGCGCAGCAGGCGCGGGCGGGCGTGGAACGGGTGCTGGAGATCATCGACGCCGAGCCCGAGCTGCCCGACGGGGACCGGGACCTGCCCGCCGGGCCGCTCGGCGTGGAGTTCGCCGGGGTCGCGTTCGGCTACCCCGACGCGCCCGTGCTGGACGGGGTGACGCTGCGGATCGCGCCCGGCGAGACGGTCGCGGTGGTCGGCGCGGCCGGGTCCGGCAAGTCGACGCTGGGTCAGCTGCTGCCCCGGTTCTACGACGTGTCGGCCGGCGCGGTGCGGGTCGGCGGGCTGGATGTGCGGGAGGTGCGGACGTCGTCGTTGCGCGCGGCGGTCGGCGTGGTGTTCGAGGACACCTACCTGCTGTCGGACTCGGTGCGCGCCAACATCGCCTACGGACGGCCGGACGCGTCGCCGGCGGAGGTCGTCGAGGCGGCCCGGCTGGCGTGCGCGGACGAGTTCGTCGCCGCGCTGCCCGAGGGCTACGACACGGTGATCGGCGAGCAGGGCCTGACCCTGTCCGGTGGTCAGCGGCAACGGATCGCGCTCGCCCGCGCGCTGCTCTACGACCCGCGCGTGCTGGTGCTGGACGACGCGACGTCGGCGATCGACGCACGGGTGGAGGCGGAGATCCACCGCAACCTGGCCGACGTGCGGCGGACCACGCTGGTCGTCGCGCACCGGCGGTCCACGCTGGCGCTGGCCGACCGGATCGCGGTGCTGGCCGACGGGTCCATTGTGGACGTCGGGACCGAGGCCGAGCTGGACACCCGCAGTCCGGAGTTCCGCACCCTGCTGGCCGGGCAGGGCTCCCGGCCAGCGGCCAAGGCACGCGGGCGCACCGAGGCGTTGTGGCGCAACGGTCCTTCGGTGCGCTCCGCGCCGAGCGCCCGCACGGCGCAGGCGTTCGCGGCCGCGGCCAGCAGCGCGCCCGGCGGCGGCGCGGTCGGCGGCGGGGTGCTGGCGTCCGCGCCGCCGAGCCCGGAACTGCTGGCCAGGCTCGACGGGCTCGCGCCGCTGACCGCGCGGCCCTCGGTCGACGTCGAGCAGGCGCGGGCGGCGGACCTGTCGTTCGGGTTGGGGCGGTTGCTGCGGCCGTTCCGGCGGGCGCTGCTGGCCGGGTTGGCGCTGGTCGCGCTGGACGCGGCGGCGCAGATCGCGTTGCCGGTGCTGGTCCGGGCGGGAGTCGACGGGCACGTGGTGGCGGCGTCGGCGGTGGCGGCGGCGGTCGTGCTGGCCGGGTGGGCGATCGGCGTGGCGCAGGTCCGGGTCACCGGGCGGACCGGCGAACGGCTGCTGTACACGTTGCGGGTCAAGACGTTCGCGCAGTTGCAGCGGCTCGGGCTGGACTACTACGAGCGCGAGCTGGGCGGCCGGATCATGACCCGGATGACCACCGACGTGGACGCGCTGTCGAACTTCCTCCAGACCGGCCTGGCCACCGCCGTCGTCACGGTGCTGACGATCTCCGGCGTGCTGGTCGCGATGATCGCGGTCGACCCGCCGTTGGCGGTGGTGCTGCTCGTGCTGCTGCCGGTGCTGCTGACCGCGACGGTCGCGTTCCGCCGCCGTTCGGTGCCCGCGTACATGGAGGCGCGCGAGCGGATCAGCTCGGTCAACGCCTACCTCCAGGAGACGGTGGCGTCCTTGCGTGCGTCGCAGGCGTTCCGGCGCGAGGCGGTGGACGCGGCGGAGTTCACCCGGCGCGGCGACGCGTTCCGGACGGCACGGCTGCGGGCGCAGCGCAACATCGCGACGTACTTCCCGTTCGTGGAGTTCCTGAGCGCGGTGGCGTCGGCGTGCGTGCTGGCGGTCGGCGCGGGGCAGGTCCAGGCGGGCACGCTCACCGCCGGAACCCTGATCGCGTTCCTGCTCTACGTCGACATGTTCTTCGCCCCGGTGCAGCAACTGCCGCAGGTCTTCGACGGCTACCAGCAGGCGGTGATCGGCCTGAGCCGGCTGCGCGACCTGATGCGCACCCCCACCACCACTCCCCCGGCGGCGTCGCCGACCCCGGTCGGGCGGCTGCGCGGCGAGATCGTGTTCGAGGACGTGCACTTCGCCTACTCGGGGGTCGCCCGCGAGGCGCTGCGCGGCGTCACCCTGCACGTCGAGCCCGGCGAAACCGTCGCGCTGGTGGGCAGGACCGGCGCGGGGAAGTCCACCCTGGTCAAACTCGTGGCGCGGTTCTACGACCCGACGGCCGGCGCCGTCCGGGTCGACGGCGCGGACCTGCGCGCGCTGGACCTGACCGGCTACCGGCGTCGGCTGGGTGTCGTGCCGCAGGAAGCTCACCTGTTCAGCGGCACGGTCCGCGACGCCATCGCGTACGGCCGCCCGGACGCGACGGACGACGAGGTGGAGGCGGCTGCCCGCGCGGTGGGCGCGCACGACGTGGTGGCGGGCCTGGCGCACGGCTACCACCAGCCGGTCGGCGAACGCGGCCGCAACCTCTCGGCCGGGCAGCGCCAGCTGATCGCGCTGGCCCGCGCCGAACTGGTCGACCCCGACGTGCTGCTGCTGGACGAGGCCACCGCCGCGCTCGACCTGGCCACCGAGTTCGCGGTGACGCGGGCGGTCGAGGCGTTGTCGCGCAAGCGGACCACCCTGGTCGTCGCCCACCGCCTGACCACGGCCGCCCGCGCCGACCGCGTGGTGGTGCTCGACGGCGGGCGGGTCGCCGAGGTCGGCACGCACGCCGAACTGCTGGACCGGGCGGGGCCGTACCGCCTGTTGTGGGACGCCTTCACCGGCGAGGACCTGATCGAGGAGAGAACCGCATGACGCACCGCCCGTTCGGCCGCACCGGTGTGCGGGTCAGCCCGCTGGCGCTGGGCGCGATGATGTTCGGCCCGCGCGGCAACCCATCGCACGAGGACGGCATCCGGATCGTCCACCGCGCGCTCGACGCCGGCATCAACCTGGTCGACACCGCCGACGTCTACTCGGCGGGCGAGTCGGAGACCATCGTGGGCAAGGCGTTGCGGGGCAGGCGGGACGACGTCGTGCTGGCGACGAAGTTCCACGGCGCGCTCGGCGAGGACGTCAACGAGCGCGGCAACTCCCGCCGCTGGATCCACCGCGAGGTGGAGCACAGCCTGCGCCGGCTGCAAACCGACTGGATCGACCTCTACCAGGTGCACCGCCCCGAACCCGGCACGGACTTCGACGAGACCCTGGGCGCGCTGACCGACCTGGTGCGGGCGGGCAAGATCCGCTACATCGGCACGTCCACGTTCCCGCCCGCCGAGATCGTGGAGGGCCAGTGGATCGCGGAGAAGCGCGGCCGGGAGCGGGTGGTGTCCGAGCAGCCGCCGTACTCCCTGCTGGCCCGCGGCGTGGAGCGCGAAGTCCTCCCGGTGGCGCGCAAGTACGGCCTGGCGGTCATCCCGTGGAGCCCGCTGGCCGGCGGCTGGCTGACCGGCAAGTACCGCGCGGGCGGCGCCCAGCCGCCGTCGTCGCGCGCGGAGCGCTTCCCGGAGCGCTACGACATCGCCGCGCCGGAGAACGCGGCCAAGCTGGCGGCCGTGGAGGCGTTGGCCCAGCTGGCCGACCAGGCGGGCCTGTCGCTGATCCACCTGGCGCTGGCGTTCGTGCTGGAGCACCCGGCGGTGACCTCGGCGATCATCGGCCCGCGCACCTACGAGCAGCTGGAACAACAGCTGGGCGCGGCCGAGGTCCGGCTGCCGGCCGACGTGCTGGACCAGATCGACAAGATCGTCCCGCCCGGCACGACCCTGTCCGACCGCGACGCCGGGTACCGCCCGCCGTCCCTGACCGACCCGGCCGAGCGCCGCCGCTAGGGCCCTGCCCGGTGGCGGGGTCGCGACCCCGCTCGGACCCGCCACCGGGCAGGCCGGGCCGCAACGCGCGGCCGGCGATCGGCCCGCCGTCGACGCGGCGGCGGGCCGTCACACGTCCTGGCAAACACGGGTGTGAACCAGGCCGTTCGGCGCAACCTTCCGTCACCGGCGGACCACCGCGTTCACCCGAACGGCCGGAACGGTGCCCGACCCGCCCATTTCCGCCCCTCCACCCCCGCACGGGCCGCGTGCGGGCACAATGCCTGGTGTGACCACAGCCATCCACCAGAGGATCGCCGACGAGCTGGGCGTGCGCGCCGGACAGGTCGGTGCCGCCGTCGACCTGCTCGACGGGGGCTCGACCGTGCCGTTCATCGCCCGCTACCGCAAGGAGGCGACCGGCGCGCTGGACGACACCCAGCTACGCACACTGGAAGAGCGGCTTGGCTACCTGCGCGAGCTGGAGGAGCGCCGGGCCGCGGTGCTGGAGTCGATCCGGTCGCAGGGCAAGCTCGACGACGCGCTGGAAGCCTCGATCCTGGCCGCCGATTCCAAGGCCCGCCTCGAAGACCTCTACCTGCCCTACAAGCCGAAGCGGCGCACCAAGGCGCAGATCGCCCGCGAGCAGGGCCTCGAACCCCTCGCCGAGGGGTTGTTGAACGATCCGACGACCGACCCGCAGGAGGCCGCGCTGGCCTACCTGACCGAGGAGGTCGCGGACGCCGCCGCCGCGCTCCAGGGCGCGCGGGCCATCCTGGTCGAGCGGTTCGGCGAGGACGGCGACCTGATCGGCGAGCTGCGCGAGCGCATGTGGGGCATGGGCCAGGTCGCCGCCAAGGTGCGCGAGGGCAAGGAGGAGGAGGGCGCGAAGTTCGCCGACTACTTCGACTTCTCCGAGCCGTTCACCAAGCTCCCGTCGCACCGCATCCTGGCGCTGTTCCGGGGCGAGAAGGAAGAGGTGCTCGACCTCCAGCTGGAGGCGGGCGACGACGAGGAGCCCACCGGCTACGAGGCGCGCATCGCGTCCCGCTTCGGCGTCGACGACCGCGGGCGCCCGGCCGACCGCTGGCTGTCCGACACCGTGCGCTGGGCCTGGCGCACCCGGATCCTGGTCCACCTGGGCATCGACCTGCGCTCCCGGCTGCGCCAGTTCGCCGAGGACGAGGCGGTCCGGGTGTTCGCGTCCAACCTGCGCGACCTGCTGCTGGCCGCGCCCGCCGGCACCCGCGCCACGATGGGCCTGGACCCCGGCTTCCGGACCGGTGTGAAGGTGGCCGTGGTGGACGCGACCGGCAAGGTCGTCGCCACCGACACGATCTTCCCGCACGTCCCGGCCAACCGCTGGGACGAGGCGATCGCCAAGCTCGCCGCGCTGGCCGGGAAGCACGACGTCGAGCTGATCGCGATCGGCAACGGCACCGCCTCCCGGGAGACCGACAAGCTGGCCGGCGACCTGCTCAAGCGGCACGCCGACCTCAAGCTGACCAAGGTCGTGGTGTCCGAGGCGGGCGCGTCGGTGTACTCCGCGTCCGCGTTCGCCTCCGCCGAGCTGCCCGGCATGGACGTGTCGCTGCGCGGCGCGGTCAGCATCGCCCGCCGGTTGCAGGACCCGCTGGCCGAGCTGGTCAAGATCGACCCGAAGTCCATCGGCGTCGGCCAGTACCAGCACGACCTGTCCGAGTCGAAGCTGTCGCGCTCGCTGGACGCTGTGGTCGAGGACTGCGTGAACGCGGTCGGCGTCGACCTGAACACCGCGTCCGCGCCGCTGCTCACCCGCGTCTCGGGCATCACCGCCGGCCTCGCGGAGAACATCGTGCAGCACCGCGACTCCAACGGCCCGTTCCGGTCGCGGACGGCGCTCAAGGACGTGGCCCGCCTGGGGCCCAAGGCGTTCGAGCAGTGCGCGGGCTTCCTGCGCATCCCGAACGGCGACGACCCGCTGGACGCCTCTTCCGTGCACCCCGAGGCGTACCCGGTGGTGCGGCGCATCCAGCAGCACGCCAAGGCCGAGCTGATCGGCAACACCGCGGTGCTGAAGTCGTTGCGGCCGAACGATTTCGTGGACGAGAAGTTCGGTCTGCCGACCGTCACGGACATCCTGCGCGAGCTGGAGAAGCCCGGCCGCGACCCGCGCCCGGCGTTCAAGACGGCGACCTTCGCCGACGGCGTGGAGAAGCTCGGCGACCTCAAGCCCGGCATGGTGCTGGAGGGCGTGGTGACGAACGTGGCCGCGTTCGGCGCGTTCGTCGACATCGGCGTGCACCAGGACGGCCTGGTGCACATCTCCGCCCTGTCCGACACCTACGTCAAGGACCCGCGCGACGTGGTCAAGTCCGGTGACGTGGTGCGGGTGAAGGTGCTGGAGGTCGACATCCCGCGCAAGCGGATCGGCCTGACCCTGCGCTTGCAGGACGAGCCCGGCCGCAAGGCCCCGCAGGAAGGCAACCGGCAGCGCGGCGGTGGCGGCGGCGGTGGCGGCCGGCCGCGTCAGCAGCAGCAACGCCAGCAGCAGCGCCAAGAACGCCCGCCCGCCAACGGCGCGATGGCCGAGGCGCTGCGCCGCGCCGGACTCGGCGGCGGCTCGAAGTGACCGACCGCTGCCGCGTTCCGCACGGGACGCGGCAGCGGGCTCTCCACCCCGCACACCGAGCCTGATCAGGGTTCACGACGTCCACTGTGGACCGTGGGCGGAAATTCGGGGTCGGCACGGGCGGCCTTCCGGCGTACCGTGACCCGGACGCCGGTGTCCGGGCGACACCGGTGTCCGAGCCGAGGGGGCGATGCGGTGGGCGACGACGTGGACGCGGTGGTCATCGGGTCCGGGCCGAACGGGCTGGTCGCGGCGAACCTGCTGGCCGACGCCGGCTGGGACGTGCTGGTGCTGGAGGCCGCCGACGAGCCCGGTGGCGCGGTGCGGACCGCCGAGCTGACCGCGCCCGGCTTCCACAACGACGTGTTCAGCGCGTTCTACCCGCTGGGCGCCGGCTCGCCGGTGCTGGCCGGGCTCGGGCTGGAGCGGCACGGGCTGCGCTGGCGGCACGCGCCCGAGGTGCTCGCGCACGTCCTGCCCGACGACCGGGCCGTGCTGCTCTCGCGCGACCTCGACCGCACGGCCGCGTCCGTGGAGGCGTTCGGCGCGGGCGACGGGGCCGCGTGGCGGGCGGAGTTCGTTCGCTGGCAACGGGTTCGCGACCACCTGATGGAGGCGGTCACCCGGCCGTTCCCCCCGGTCCGGGCCGGCGCGCGGCTGCTGCGCGAACTCGGCGCGGCCGACGCGCTGAGGTTCGCGCGGATGGCCGTGCAGCCCGTGCGGTCCTTCGGGGACGAGCGGTTCACCGGCCCCGGCGCGCCGTTGTTGTTGGCGGGCAACGCGATGCACACCGACCTGGGCCCGGACGACGCGGGCGGCACGATCTTCGGCTGGCTGCTGTCGATGCTCGGCCAGGATCTGGGCTACCCGGTGCCCGAGGGCGGCGCCGGCCAGCTGACCGGGGCGCTGGTGCGCCGGCTGGGCGGCAAGGTGCAGTGCGGCCGACCGGTCGCCGGGGTCGTGGTGGCCCGGGGGCGCGCGCTCGGCGTGCGGGACGCGGCGGGCGGCCTGGTGCGGGCCCGGCGGGCGGTGCTGGCCGACGTGCCCGCGCCGAACCTCTACCTCGACCTCGTCGGCGCGGACCACCTGCCCGCCCGGCTGGTCGCCGACCTGGCGGACTTCGACTGGGACGACGCGACGGTGAAGGTGGACTGGGCGCTGTCCGGGCCGATCCCGTGGACGGCGGCCGAGGCGCGCGGCGCGGGCACCGTCCACCTGGGTGGCGACCTCAACGGCCTGTCCACGTCGAGCACGGAACTGCGGACCGGCCGGCTGCCGCGCACCCCGTTCCTGATCATGGGCCAGATGACCACGGCCGACCCGACCCGGTCGCCGGCCGGCACCGAGACCGCGTGGGCGTACACGCACGTGCCGCGCGGCGTGAAGTGGACGGCCGACCGGGCGCGGCGGCGGGCCGACCGGGTGGAGCAGCTCGTCGAGCAGCACGCGCCGGGCTTCCGCGACCTGGTGCTGGCCCGCTCGGTGCAGGGCCCGGCGGAGCTGGAGGCGCGCAACGGGAGCCTGGTCGGCGGCTCGACCAACTCCGGCACCGCGGCGCTGCACCAGCAGCTGGTGTTCCGCCCGGTGCCGGGGGCCGGCCGCGCGGACACGCCGGTCGACCGGCTGTTCCTGGCCGGGGCGTCGGCGCACCCCGGCGGCGGCGTGCACGGCGCGGCGGGCGCGAACGCGGCGCGGGCGGCGTTGGCGCGCAACGGTTTCGCGGGCGAGGGCTACCGGCTCGCGATCGGCGGCCTGCACCGGCTGCTCTACCCGTGACCCCGGGCCCGCCGCCCGCACCCGGGCTACCGGTCGCACCCGGCCGGGCGATGGGGGACTGCGCGATCGGCGAGATCACCCGCACCTGCCTGACGACCACCCGGGCGATCGATCAGCGGGTCGTGGCCCCTCGGCGTCGACCGGAACGGCACGTTCCAGCCCGCGCACCCGGCGGCGACGCGTCGAGGAAGACCTCGGGTTCCGGCCCCACTGCCGGGCGCGTCCGCACAAGATCAGGCGCGCCCGCCACGTCCATGAAGCCGCGCACCCGGGGCTCGACTCGAAATACCCGGCCGACGTCGTGGCCGTGGTCCTTCAGCGTCAATTCGACCCGGTGCCCGCAGCTGCCGCCCCGCTCGCCGGACAACCCCGGGACCGGCCTTGACCTCGGCCTTTCCCGCCCCGGTCGCACGGCGGGCCGGGAGCGGCGCGGCGGTCGGACCGGCGGCGAACTTGCCTGCGAAAGACTCCCGGATATGAGTTACCGACGAGTAGGACCATTCGGCGAACCGGCCCTGATCGCCTAATATTGTGAGCTGACCCACGTCCGCGAACCAACGCCGGGAGGATCCGCAGCGCGCGCGGTGAGAGGCGCCGGAAGGCATTCCGCAGTGCTTTCCGACGCCCCGTTGCGCCGAACGGAGCAGTCCGCCGCCCGGTCTCGGCCCACGTACGCAGGGGCGCTGTCCGTGAACGACCCGGGTTCCGTGACCCGGGTCGGCCGACGACCGGGAGTCTCCGCATGACACCACCGCGCACCAGTTCCCCCGTCCTGGTAGGCCGGGTGGACGAGCTGGATGCGCTGCTCGGAGCCGTCGCCGCGCAGCCGTCCGTAGCACTCGTGGAAGGTGAGGCGGGGGTCGGGAAGAGCCGGTTGGTCCGCGAACTGCTGCACCGGCCGGAGGTCGCGCCGCTGCGCGTGCTGACCGGTTTCTGCCAGCCGCTGCGCGAGCCGTTCCCCTACGGCGCGGTGCTCGACGCGCTGCGCACGGTCGGCGGGCTGCTCGGCCGGGTACCGCTGAGCCCGGTGACCGGCGTGCTGCGGCCGCTGCTGCCCGAGATCGCCGACCGGCTGCCCGACCAACCGCAACGCCCCGAGGACCCGCGCCAGGAGCGGCACCACCTGTTCCGCGCGGTGCGCGAGGTGCTCGCCGCGCTCGGGCCGGTGCTGCTTGTGGTGGAAGACCTGCACTGGGCCGACGACGGCTGCCGGCACCTGCTGCGGTTCCTGATGGCCGACCCGCCGGCGAACCTGACCGTCCTGGTGACCTACCGGCGCGAGGACGCGCCCGGCGGGATGCCGCTGGGCAGCGCCTACCGGCCGCCCGCGGGCGTCGCCGGGGTCGTCGTCGCGCTGAGCCCGCTCGACGTCGCGCAGGTGCACGACCTGACCGCGGCGATCCTCGACGTGGAGGGGGTGCCGGCCGAGTTCGCCGCCCGGCTGCACGAGCGCACCGCCGGCATCCCGTTCGTGGTGGAGGAGATGCTGCGGTCGCTGCGCGACCCGGACTGGCGGCTGCTGGACGAGGTCGAGGTGCCCGCGCTGCTGCGCGACGCCATGGCCGAGCGGCTGGACCGGCTGCCCACGACCGGCCGGCGGATCGCGCACGCCGCCGCCGTGCTGGGCGTGCCCGCGAGCGAGGCGCTGCTCGCCGAGGTCGGCGCGGTGGAGCCGGACCGGGCGCGGGCGGCGTTGACCCACGCCCTGCACAGCGGCGTGCTGCACGAGGCCGAGGAGTCCCGCTACGGGTACCGGCACTCGCTGGCGCAGCAGGCCGTCTACGACACGATGACCGGCCCGGACCGGCAGCGGCTGCACCTGCGGGCGCTGGCGGCGCTGGAGGGCGCGGTGCCCCGGCCGTTCATGCAGCTGGCCGAGCACAGCCTGCGGGCCGGGCGGCTGGCCGACTGGCTGCGGCACGGCGAGGCCGCCGCCGACCGGGCGCTGGAGGTCGGCGACGCGTCCACCGCGACCCGGCTCTACCAGCGGCTGCTGGACGACGCCACCCTGACACCGTCCGATGTGGACAGACTCGCGGTGAAGCTGGGCCAGGTCGCGCGCGGCGGCGTCGACCAGCACGACCCGCGCACCACGCTGGAGTGGCTGCTCAACGACCGGCGGCTGTCCCGGGGCGCGCGCGGCGAGGTGCGGATGAACCTGGGGTTCCTGCTGATCCGCCAGTTCGAGAGCACCGTCGCGGCGCGCCTGCAACTGGAGCAGGCGGTGGAGGAGCTGACCGACAAGCCGAACCTGGCGATGCACGCGCGGGCCGTGCTGGGGCAGCCGTTCATCGGCAGCACGCCGCTGGCCGAGCACCTGCGGTGGATGCGCGTGGTGGACGCCTACATCGAGACGGCCGAGGACCCGGGCGTCCGGTACGCGCTGATGGCCAACGAACTCGGCTCGCGGCTGTCGATCGGCGACGCCGCGGTGGTCGCCGAGCTGGACCGGCTGCCCGCGACCTCGTCGGACGTGGAGACCCGGCGGCACCTGGCGCGGGCCCACTGCAACATCGCCGACGCGGGGATGCTGGTCGGCCACTTCGAACTCGCCCGCGACTTCCTGACCCGCGGCCTGCGGCTCACCGTCGGCGCGGGCGTGCCGTTCACCGCGAGCACCGGTCAGTCGACCCGGATCCACCTCGACTGGTACTCCGGCAACTGGGGTTCGCTGGCGGCGCGGTCCGCGCGGCTGCTGGAGGAGTACCGCGAACTGCTGCCGGTGGCCAGCGAGGCGTCGCTGGTGCTGGGGTGCCTGGCGCTGGCGCGCGGCGACTGGGAGGAGGCGGAGCGGTACCTGGCCGACAGCGGCGTGCGGTCGGTGGAGACCGCGATCACGCCGGTGGCGCTGAGCGGGTTCGCCGCGCTGTCCCGGCTGGCGTTCGAGCGCGGCAACCGGCCGCGCGCCTGCGCGGAGGCCGACCGGGGGCTGGACCTGATGCGGCGCAAGGGGGTGTGGGCGTGGGCGGGCGAACTCGCGCCGGCCGCCGTGGACGCCTACTGCGCCGCCGGGCGGGTGGAGGACGCGGCGAAGCTGGTGGAGGAGCTGACCGCCGGCATCGCCGACCTCGACGCGCCGCTGGCGCACGTGGCGCTCAAGACGTGCCGGGCGCTGCTCGCCGTCGGCCGCGAGGAGGACGCGGTGTACCTGTTGCAGGACGCGCGGCGGGCGGCGGACGCGCTCGGGCTGGCGTACTACTCGGCGCAGCTGTCCGAGCGGATCGCGTTGTGCGGCTTGGAGAGCGGGGACGACGCGGCGGTGGCCGCGCTCGGCGAGGTGGCCGACCGGTTCGACGCGCTGGGTGCCAGCCGGGACGCGGCGCGCTGCCGGCACCTGGTGCGCGGGGCGGGCGTGGCGACCCCGTCACGGCGGGGGCGGCGCGGGTACGGCAACGCGCTGTCGCCGCGCGAGCAGGACGTGGCGCGGTTGCTGGCGCAGGGGCGCACCAACCGGGAGATCGCCGACGTGCTGTTCCTGTCGCCGCGGACGGTGGAGCAGCACGTGGCGCGGGTGCTGCGCAAGCTGGGCGTGACGTCCCGGGTCGAACTGCTCGCGTGAGCGGGCAGGCGAGGGTCCCGGCGGCGGCTGCCGTCGAGACCCCCGGGAGGCCCGGTCACAGGTACGAGCGCTGACCCCACGGCATCGCGGCGGCCAACTGGGCGCGCCGGCCGATGTCGAGCTTGCGGTAGATGCGGGTGATGTGCAGTTCGACCGCCCGGGTGGACACCGAGAAGTGCTCGGCGATCTGCCGGTTGGTCATGCCCTCCAACATCATCAGCGCGATCCGGTGTTCGTGCGGCGTCAGCGGCTCGCGAGCCCGGGAGTCGGCGCTCTGGCCGTCGCGCGGCCGGACCATGCCCGGCACCCGCTCTCCCTCGGGCACGCCGAGCAGCACGTGCCACTGGCGGATGCGGACCTCGGCGATGGACTGCGACCGCACGTACGGGTCGCCGCGCACCAGATCGCGTGCGGCGGCCTCGTCGGGCACCTGGCAGATCAGCAGCACCCCGGACCCGTCCGCCCAGGGCCCGGTACCGACCAGCACGCCCTGCTCGGCGAGCGGGCGCCAGTATTCGCGATGGGCCAGATGAATGGATCTACGCACCTGCCGCGCATCACGAAATGTCAACTCAACGGCGAAAGCCACTGGACTGATCCCCATTTCATATCCGCGGCCGACTTTCGCCACATACTCAACTGGGGGCCTTATTCACTGTCAAGTGGGAGAGGTCACACGGGTGATGCCGAAACCTGATAGCTCCTATAGCCGCTTTTCGAACCAGTGCTCCGCATAGCGGTCGTCGTTGAAGGGTGCTACCTCACGGTAACCGTGCCGGGCGTACAGCTTCCGGGCTTCGACCAGGTCAGAGCGGGTATCCAGCCGAACGGACGAAGCACCAATTGAGACAGCGGCTTCCTCGACCGCCGCCAGCAGCACTGCTCCACCACCCTGCCCGCGTGCGTCCGAATGGACGAACAGCCGTTTCAGCTCGGCCGTTTCCGAACTCACCATCCGGAACCCGGCGCAGCCCAGCGGCCGGCCGTCGAGTCGGCCGACGAAGAACGCCACCAGGTCGTCGGTCGGGTCGTCCGCGATCGCCTGGTCGACCTCCCGGTCGGCCGCCGCACGGCCGTAGTAGCGCCCGATGATGTCCGCCAGGTAGGTGCGGACGAGCGCGCGCGCCTCGGCGTCGTCGACCGGTACGGACTGAACGGTCCAGTTGGCCATACCGGTGATTCTGGGCGAGGTTGGGCCATTCGGACACCTGGTTTTCGGCATTCCGGGCGCGTGTAAAGTCCTCGCCCGTGGCAGCGCAACAGGTCCGCGTCGAGCGCGACGCGGCGGGTCTGGCCGTGCTCACCGTCGACGCTCCCCCGCTGAACCTCTACACCGCCGAACTCCAGGACCTGCTCGACGACGCCATCGGCGACCTGGAGGACCGGCCCGCGCGGGCGCTGCTGATCCGCGCCGAGGGCAAGGTGGTCAGCGGCGGCGTGGACGTGCGCCTGTTCGCCGCCCAGCCGTCCCGGGCCAAGGTCAAGGCGCTGTTCGACCAGATGCTCGACCTGCCGGAGCGGGTGGCCGCGCTGCCGTTCCCGACCGTGTTCGCCGCGCACGGCCTGTGCCTGACCTGGGCGTTCGAGGTCGCGGTGGCGTGCGACATCGTGCTGGCCGCCGAACGTGCCCGGTTCGGCCTGGTGGAGCGGGTGATCGGGCTCACCCCGACCATGGGCGGCACGCAGCGCCTGGCCGCCCGCGCGGGCGTGGGGCGGGCCAAGGAGTTGGTGATGACCGGCGACCGGTACGACGCGGCGACGCTGGAGCGCTGGAACGTGGTCAACCGGGTGCTGCCCGACGACGGCTTCGACGACGCCGCGCTGCGGTTCGCCGCGACCCTCGCCACGGGCCCCACGATGGCCCACGCGGCCACCAAACAGGTGCTGGCGCACTACGAGCGCGGCGGCGTCGCCGAGGCGAACGAGCACATCACGTCCATCGCCGCGGACCTGTTCGAGACCGAGGACCTCCAGCACGGCGTCCGGTCGTTCCTGCGGGACGGTCCGGGCAAGGCCGTGTTCACCGGTCGCTGATCCGCCGGAATTCCAGCCACCGCTCGCTCTGCCCCGCCCAGATCTCCTGGTAGCGCGCGAACATCTCGTCGAGCCGGGCCCGGTCGAGTTCCTCCGCCGGGTGCGCGGCGATGTAGTGCCGCAGCTCGTCGCGCAGCCGCAGGAACAGGTGCAGCGACTCCTCCATCAGCACCCACAGCGACCGCCAGGCGAAGAACGGTTCCAGCGCGCCGAACAGGGTGGTCAGCGCCACCAGCGAGAACGCCAGGCCGGTCCAGAAGTCCAGGTCCTGCCAGCCCAGGATGATCGTGGCGGACGCGGACAGGCCGAGCACGGCGACCTTGAGCACCACCGACCGCCGCCGGAACTGGCTGCGGCGGACGGTGCTGTACCGGGTGGCCTCCTCCATGCGGGCCGGCAGGTCGTGCGCCAACTCCAGCGTCGTGAGCCCGGACTTCACCACGGGCTTCTCCGGCGTGTCCACGCCCGGACCATATCCGCGCGGTGAGCTACTTGGGGTCGTAAGCGGTGGGCGCGTACCAGGCCAGTGCGGAACGCACCTCGGCCACGTCCCGCTCGCGCCGCTTGCGGTACCGCTCGTGCGAGATCGGGTAGACCCGCACGCCGCCCTTGTGCGTCTGGAAACTGCCGCGCCCCAACGTCTCCGGCACCTGTGCCGCGCTGACCAGCCACACCATGACCCACGGCCGCGCGCCCTGGCCCTCGACCTTGACCCGGGAGATCGCGTACCACGGCAGCCGGCGCTTCTCCTCGCCGCCGGACAGCGTCAGCCCGTCCGGGCCGATGTCGACGGTCAGCGGCCGGCGCAGCGCGTCGACCAGCAGCCGGATCGCGAAGATCGCGAACACCACGAACGCGACGCCCGCCGCCACCCGCACGCCGGTGGGCGCGCCGGAGGCCCGGTCCGCGATCGAGCCGCAGACCAGGGCGGCGAACACGTGCGCGGCCATCCACCCCAGCCCGGCCGCCCGCGACGTCCGGAACTGCGCCCCGCTCTTCTTCAGCGGCGGCGTGTACGGCCGGATCAGGCCGCCGGCCGGCACGGCCCCGGACGGCGGCACCCGGGACGGCTGCCCGACCGGCGGCGGCGGGTCCTCCACCAGCAGCCTGGTCGGCGGTTTGCGCTCCTCGGCGAGCAGCCGGGTGGGCGGCTTCGCGGGCAGTTCGCGCAGCTCGGTGTGCCGCTGCTCGACCAGGGTGCGGACCTGCGCGGGCAGCCACGACGGCTCGTTGGACGGCGGCCCGATCAGCTCCAGCAGCCGGGCCGGGGTCGGCCGGTTGGCGGGCTCGCGGACCAGGCACGGCACGATCAGCGGCACCAGGCCGGGCGGCACCCGGGACAGGTCCGGCTCCTGGTGCACGACCCGGTAGACCAGCGCGGACGTGGCGCCCTCGCCGAACGGCCCGGCCCCGGTCGCGGCGTAGACCAGCACCGAGCCGAGCGCGAAGATGTCGCTCTGCGGCGTGATCGCCGACCCGACGACCTGCTCGGGCGAGAGGTAGCCGGGCGTGCCGAACACGATCCCGGCCTCGGTCAGCGCGGAGTGCTCCATGGCCCGCGCGATGCCGAAGTCGATGACCCGGGGCCCGTCGTTGGCCAGCAGCACGTTGGACGGCTTGAGGTCTCGGTGCACCAGGCCCGCGCCGTGGATCGCCACCAGCGCCTCCGCCAGCCCGCCCGCGAGCCGCCGCACGGCGCGCTCGGGCAGCGGCCCGAAGTCCTGCACGGCCTGCTGGAGGGTCGGTCCGGGCACGTACTCGGTGGCCATCCACGGCCGGTCGGCGTCGGGGTCCGCGCCGACCACGGTGGCCGTCCAGAACCCGCCGACCGACCGCGCCATCTCGACCTCGCGGCGGAACCGCTCGCGGAACTGCGGGTTGTCGGCGAGTTCGGCCCGCGCCACCTTGACCGCGACCGGGCGACCGCCGAGGGACCTGGCCAGGTACACGGACCCCATCGCCCCGCGACCCAGGGCGGCGAGCAACGTGAAGTCGCCGATCCGCGGTGGGGCGTTCGCAGGCAGTGGTTGCACGACACCCACATTAGAGGCGTCGGCGGCCGGCGTCGGCCAAGACGGGTAGTTCTACTCGGTCACCCTTCGGCCAAGGCGACGAGTTCGGCCGCCCGCGAGTGCCACGAGAACCGGGTCACCGACGCGCGCAGGGCGTTCGCCGGGCGCAGCCCGCCCTCGGACAGGGTGCGGCGCACCGCGTCCACGAACTCGGCATGGCCGGTGGTCGCGCGCACCCGGTCGGTGTAGGTGGCGAGTTCGGCGAAGTCCGTGCTCACCACCGGCAGGCCCAGGGCCAGGTACTCCTTGAGCTTGATCGGGTTGGAGTGCTTGATCCAGTTGTTGTCCTGCCACGGCATGATCGCCACGTCGAACGCCGACCCGTAGGCCGGGATCGTGTCGTACGGGCGGAAACCCAGCCAGTGCACGTTGGGGTACTTGTCGAACCGCTCCATGGGGTGCGTCGCGTCCCCGATGAGCACCAGCGACGCCGTGGGCAGCTCGGCCGCGAGGCGCTCCAGCAGGTCGAAGTCGACCACGAAGTCGTCCAGCGCGCCGAAGAACCCGATCCTCGGCCCGTCGACCGCCCGGACGTCGTCGGGCCACTCGAACTCGGGGCGCGCGGTGAAGTGGTCGATGTCCACGCCGTGGTCCAGGAAGTGAGCCCGGTCACCGGTGCGCGGGCGCTCCTCGTCCATCAGCGCGTGGCTGACGTAGACGACGTGGTCGGAGTGCGCGAGCAGTTCGTGCTCCAGGGCCTCGATGGACGTGCGGTCGGCCTCCGGGAAGTCCGAGTGCCGGTCCGAGCGGTTGAACACCAGGCTGTGCTTGCGCATCGGCGCGACGACGTCCCACGCGGTCGGGATGGTGACCATGATCACGGGCGTGCGCATCCGCAGCGCGGTCGCGACCAGCCGCACCTGCGTGCGCACCAGCACGGCGTTGACCTTGCGCAGGAACGGCGAGCCGTAGAACGGCAGCGGCAGCGGCGACATCACGTAGAAGTTCGGCAGCGGCTTGCGCACGAACTTGGCGACGCTGCGGAGCTTGCGCAGGATGCGCCGCGCCACGTGCGTGCTGTTGCCGGGCGTGGGCATCCTCATCCCGATGCTGTTGACCACCAGCACCTTGCGGCGCTGCGCGACCGACCTCATCAGCTGGAAGTCCGAGTGCGCCCGGTTGTGGTACCACCAGTCCTGCGCGGAGAAGCAGATCCAGCCGTGGTCCTCGCCCGGCCGCGCGGGCCAGCGCCGCCAGCGCAGCAGGTCGCCCAGCGCCTTGCGGTGCTTGGGTTCGCGCGGCGCGCGCAGCAGTTCGTTGAGCAGCACGGCCCACCACATCGCGAACGCGGCCAGGCGGCCGTGACGCTCCCGGATCATCCGGACGCGGTTGGTGGTGGCCATCGACCACAGGACGGGTGACGTGGACTGCTCGCCGCCCAAGTGCACGGCGCGCGAGCGCGGCTCGAAGCGGACGCCGAACCCGCGCTTGCCGGCGCGCAGCATGTACTCGGTCTCCTCCGAGTACAGGAAGTACCGCTCCTCCAGCTTGCCGGTGGCGTCCCGGCACTCGCGCGACACCAGCCACGCGGCCCCGGTCACCCAGTCCGCCGTGCCGGTCCGCTCGTAGGCGCGCTGGTCGACCACCAGTTCGCCCAGCGGCGCGAGCCGGCCCGCGCGGAAGCCGCCGAGCAGGGCTTCTCCCAAGGCCCGCAACGGGTTCGGCGCACGGCGCAGCGAGAGCTGCTGGCTGCCGTCCTCGTTGAGCAGGCGCGGCGCGGCGACGCCGACGCCGGGCTGGGCGAGCGCTTCGCGCAGCGGCCCCAAAGCTCCCGGTTCGAGCCGGATGTCCGGGTTGAGCACGAGGACGTCGCAGTCGGGCGCGGCGGCGAACCCCGCGTTCACCCCGGCCGCGAACCCGTCGTTCGTGGTCCTGGCCACGATCTGCGCGTTCGGGGCGGTGCGGGCCACGACGTCGAGCGTGTCGTCGGTCGAGGCGTTGTCCACCACGACCACCCGCCCGTCCGGAATGGACTCCAGGGCGACGGCGACCGACTCCAGGCACTCCTGGACGACGTCGGCGCTGTGGTAGGTCACGATGACCACGGCGAGCGGCACGGTCACTTCTCCCGGGTGAAGCGGGTACGGAGCGCGGAGGACAGCAGTCTGAACGCGAACGGCAGGTCGTCGCGCAGGTAGCGCTTGGCGAGCCGGCGGGGCTCCAGGGCGAGCCGGTGCAGCCACTCGGCGCCCATCTTCTGCACCACGCCGGACGCGCGGCGGAACTCGCCCGCCGCCATCGGGATGCCCGCGCCGCAGCCCAGGAACCAGGTCTCGGGCAGTTCCGCGCGCAGCAGCCGGATCAGCCGTTCCTGCTTCGGGAACCCGAGGCCGACCAGCACCAGGTCCGGTTTGGCCTCGACCACCCGGGCCACCGCCTCGGCGGTCGCGGCCGGGGCGGCGTCGAAGCCGAACGCGGGCGAGTCGGTGCCCGCGACCCGCAGGCCCGGGTAGCGCCCGACCAGCACGCCGGCCGCCTTCTCCGGGATGCCGGGGTTGCCGCCGAGCAGGTAGACCGAGCGGCCCGCGCGGGCGGCGGCCTCGGCGAGCGTGAAGACCAGTGACGAGCCGGTCACGCGTTCCGGGACGGCGGTGCCGGCCAGTCGCCCGGCCCACACCACGGGCATCCCGTCGGCGACCACCACCTCGGACTCGGCGATCAGCGCGGCCAGTTCCGGCGAACGGGTCGCGGCGCGCACGATGTCCACGTTGGCCGTGACGATCGCGCCGCCCTCGCCGCGCTGCCAGGCTCCCAGGACGTGCTCGGCGACGCCGGATTCGCGGACGGACCACACGTCGACGGCACCCACCCGGACCACGGGCGGAGGGATCTGCGGCATACCCGCGTCATCGGGTTCCGGAGGGTCCCCGTTACCGGCCCGGGCTGTGATCACCGACCCCGCGCGCATCCGCCGTAACGACTACCGCCGGTGACCGATATCGAAGTCATGTACGTCGCGTCGGTCCGACCGTCCGAACGGGTCAAGGGCAAGGTCCCCGGCACGGTCGTCGCCCTGGGCACGGTGAGCCTGCTCACCGACGTCTCGGCCGAGATGGTCACCGCTTTCATGCCCGTCTACCTGCTGGTGACCCTCCAGATGGGCTATGCGCAGTTCGGCATCCTCGACGGCCTCTACACGGGCGCGACGGCGGTGCTCCGACTGGTGGGCGGCCAGGTCGCCGATCGGACGCACCGGCACAAGGCGGTGGCGGCGTTCGGTTACGGGCTGTCGGCGGCGACGAAGTTCATCTTCCCGGCGGTGGGCGCGAACGCGTTCGGCATCGGGGCGACGATGGCCGCCGACCGCGCGGGCAAGGGCCTGCGCACCGCGCCCCGCGACGCGCTGATCTCGCTGGCCACTCCCCCGGACAAGCTCGGCGCGGCGTTCGGCGTGCACCGCAGCATGGACACGGTCGGCGCGCTGCTCGGCCCGCTGGTGACGTTCCTGCTGCTGGCCAACATCGGCATCGTCGCGGGCCCGGTGTTCGTGGTGAGCGCCTGCTTCGCGCTGGTCGGCCTGATCGTGCTGATCGCGTTCGTGCGGGAGAACAAGGCCGAGGCGAAGGCCGGCCCGAAGCCGTCGGTCAAGGCCGGGTTGGCGCTGCTCAAGGACACCGACTACCGGCGGGTCACGATCGCGGCGGCCGTGCTGGGCCTGGCCACGCTGTCCGACGCGTTCGTGTTCATCCTGGTGCAGAAGGCGACGGACGTGTCGCTGGCCGCGCTCCCGCTGATGCCGCTGGGCACCGCCCTGGTCTTCCTGGTCGCGGCCGGACCGGTCGGCCGGCTCGCGGACAAGATCGGGCGCTGGAAGGTGTTCCTCGGCGGGCACGTGCTGCTGCTCGCGGTCTACGTGCTGCTGCTCGCACCGGGCACCGGTTACTTCGGGGTCGGTGCCGCGCTGCTGCTGCACGGCCTCTTCTATTCCGCCACGGATGGCGTACTTTCCGCGCGGGTGAGCACGCTGGTACCCGAATCATTGCGGGCTTCCGGCCTTTCGGTAGTCCAGACGGGTCAGGCCCTCACCCGGTTGGTCTCGTCGGTCGGATTCGGTTTCCTGCTCCAGTTCGCCGCGTTCGGCACCGCCGTGTACGCCGCGATCGGCGCATTGGTGCTCTCCGTCGTGGTGGCTTGGCGAATGACCTGAAACACCCGCTCTGAACCGATATCGTGGGCGCTTCCGACGGAGTGCTCCGGAGCGGCCCCTTGAAACGTCCGTGGTGGGCGATCCAACTGCTGTGGGCAGTGCCCCTGCTGCTCGGCGTGTCGTGTTTCGTGGTCTGGTTGCTGTTGCTGGGCAACAAGGGTCAGGGCATCGCGGACGCGGTGTCGTTGCTGGTCGGCACCGCTTCGCTGGTCGCCACGGTGATCAGCCTGCAGAATTCGACGGTCCGTAAAAGGGCGGAGAAGTCACCCCGCCGGCCATTGCCGCGCTGGGCCGTGGGCGCGGTCGTCGCGGCGGTCGGCGCGATAGCCGGCGCGTTCTTCTGGCTCATCGTGGTGAAACCGGACGTGCCGGTCACCGACCTGGTCGACCTGTCCAACGCGGACCGGATGAAGGACGGCGAACTGGCCTCCTTCCCGGTGCCCGGTCGACCGCCCGAGCGCCAGTACCTCTACTTCGTGCCGTCGCTGGTCAACCACGAGCCGGTGGGCGACTGCGTCGGCGCCGCGCGGTTGAGCGTCACGCTGGTCCGCGACGGCCGCAAGGACCCGCCCCGCGAGGAACTCCTGTCCGACCGCGAGATCCGGCTCGACCTCGACGGCACGACCCGCGAGGCCCGGGTGCTGGTCGCGCTGTCCGTACCGGACCCGACGTGCGTCGTGGACCTCAGCGTCACCGAAGCCGTGCTCTACAACTGAGGAGGACCCGGATGTCCCGCCGCATCACCGCCGTGCTCGCCGCGGTCGCCGCGCTGGCCGCCTGCCAGGGGCCGGTCGGGGGCCAGCGCCCGACGTCCAGCAACCAGAGCACGTTGATCCGGTCGGTGAACGTGGGTGTGGGCACCGACATCCCCGGACTGGGCCTGCTCAACCCCGACACCCACGAACGCCTGGGCTTCGACGTCGACCTGTACCGCTGGCTGGGCAACAACACCGAGCCGAAGTTCGCGCCGGTCGAGGTCGACGTGCTGATCGCCGACCGGGTCAACGCGCTGGCGCTGGGTCGCGTGCAGCTGGTCGTGGAGGTGTTCTCGATCACCGACGAGCGGCGCGGCAAGATCGGTTTCGCCGGGCCGTACCTGACTTCGCAGCAGGGTTTCCTGGTGCGCGACGGCGAGGGCACCGCGATCAAGTCGCTGGACGACCTGGCCGGCAAGACGGTGTGCACCCAGGCCGGCAGCACCTCCTACAACCAGCTCACCACCGGTGCCCTCAAGGGGCAGGTGACCACGACCAGCGAACTGGGCACCCGCCAGTGCGTGGACCGGTTGCTGCGCAAGGAGGTCGACGCCGCTTCGACGGACCAGATCGTGCTGCGCGGGTTCGCCCGGCAGAACCCGGGCTTGAAGGTGCTCGACCTGACCTTCGGGGCGCAGGAGCGCTACGGCGTCGGCCTGCCGAAGGGCGACCGCGAACTCTGCGAGCGGATGTCCCAGGGGATCAAGGACTTCATCACCAACGGCGCGTGGGACCAGTTCTTCCGGTCGAACTTCGGCGACCTGTCGCCGGAGGGCCACAAGCCCGACCCGAACCGCCTCGACCCGTGCCCGTGACCGCCGGAGGGGCGGCGGCCCCTCCGGCGGTCGCCGGCCTCAGAGCAGGCCGATCCAGCCGTGCGCGCGCGACGGGCCGTGCGCGCTGTCACCCGGGAACGCGGCGGTGTAGCCCTGGAGCAGCGTCGCCAGGCCGACCAGCAACGGCACGTCGGCGTTGCAGGAGGCCCGGCCCGACGAATTGGTGACCGCCGTGCACAGCGGGTGGCCCTTCAACGTCCGGAACGCGACCGTCTTGCCCACCACGGGGTTTCCGGTGTGCGACTCCTTGAGCGTCGCGTTCATGCCGCGCACGGTGAACCCGACCAGCCGCAGTTGCAGCGTCGCGTACCCGGCGGTCAGCTTGGTCGGCGCGGGCGGCACCGCGTGGATCGCGACGCCGACCGGGTTGGTGCCGACCGGGATCGTGCCCACCACGGCCAGCGTCGCGGTGTCCACGATGGACACCGTGCCGCTGTTGAAGTTGGTCACGTAGGCCTTGCCGCCGTCCGGGGTCAGCGCGACGCTGATCGGTCGGTTGCCCACCGCGATCGCGGTGATCGGGGCCAGCGCCGGGATGTCCAGCACGGACAGCGTGTGCCCCTCGCTGTTGGTGACGTAGGCGCGGGCGCCGTCCGGCGAGATCGCGATGCCGTGCGGGATGAAGCTGACCGGGATGGTGCCGATGATGGCGTTGGTGGCCACCGCGACCACCGCGACGTTGTTGGAGAACTTGTTGACCACCAACAGCTTCGTTCCGTCCGGCGTCACCGCGACGGCGGTCGGGGTGTTGCCGGTGGGGATCTCGGCGATCTCGGCGTTGGTGGCCGTGTCGACCACGGACACCGTGCCCGCGCCGACCACGTCGTGCGCCACGTACAGCCGGGAGCCGTCCGGGGTCAGCGCCACGCCGTCCGCGTTCGGCCCCACCGGGATGGTCTCGGTGGCGGTCAGCGTCGCCGCGTCCACCACGGACACCGTGCCGGCCCGGTAGTTGGAGACGTAGACGTGGCCGCCGCTGGGCGACACCACGACCCCGGCCGGCCCGTCACCGACCGGCACCGCCGCGTCCACCGTGTTGGTGGGCGTGTCGATGACGGTCAGCGTGTTGTTGCGGACGTTGGTGACGTACCCGCGCGCGCCGTCGAACGCGACTCCCACGCCGTACGGGGAGTTTCCGTTCGAATCGGACAGCGTGCTGGTGACGGTGTCGGTCGCCGTGTCGAGCACGGAGACCCCGCCGCCGTTGTTGGCGACGTAGCCGAGCACGCGGGTCGGCGCGGCGACCGCCGTCCCCGCGGGCACGAGGAGCAGCGCCGCGCCCAGCGCGACCGCGCCGCCGAGGGCGATCGGTCTGCGGAACTGCCTGCGTCGGTCGGTTCTGGGCATCGGGCGCCTCCATGTCGACTGGTATCCCGCATTGCCCCAATCGCGGGAAGCCCTCCGCCCGTTAGCCGCGAATCCGCTTCCTCCGCACCGTGATCGGTACGGACGCACCGCGCCCGACCCCGGTGACCGCACGCGGGCACGACCGACGGCCCGCACCCCCGACAGCCCACCGACCTCAGAACCGGTAAACGTGAACCTGGTACGGACCGAAATCGTCGACGATCTTCCCGTTCTCGATCGGCACCGTGCGGTTCTCGTCCACCACGGTCGCCGTGCCCGATTCGACCGGAACGGTGATCTCGACCCGCGCCGATCCACTTCGGGGAAGCGAAGTGTTCCCGTCGGTCTGCGCGAGCACCCACCGCGCGCCCTCGGTCTCCTTGTGCAGCACCGAAACCGGCACCCCGTTGGCGCTCTTGGCGGTCACCCCGGGCCGGTTGGCCGCGTTGAGCACCGGCGCGAGCGACTTCAGCCGGGCGTTGACCTCCTTGACCTTCGCGGTGATCTCCGGCCGGGTCAGCACGCTGGAGTACTCGCCCTTGCCCTCGGTGTAGAAGCTGTGCGCGAAGTAGTTGATGCCGGTCGCGCCGTGCAGGATCGTGTTCCACACGGCGGATTCGAGCTGGTCGGGCGTGATGGTCTCGCCGTGCGTGTGCGGGTGCCCGGTCTCCACGAACCCGTAGAGCGGCTTGTCCGGCCCGCACCACTTGCGCATGGTGTCGATGACCTCGCCGTAGCTGAACGCCCCCACCTTGTCGCCGCGATCGGGGTGCGTCCACCCGTAGTAGTCCGCCGACGCGATGTCCGCCGCGGCGCAATAGGTGCGCATGTCCTCTTCGTACGACTTCTCGATGTGGCCGTACCCGACGCCGCCGCCGGGCGTGCCCATCCACACGCCGAAGTTCAGGTAAGTCGGCCGGGACGGGTCCTTGGCGCGGACCTCCTCCGCCTTGGCCAGGATCGCCGACGGCTGCATGTCGGGGTGGAACACGTCCCCGTAGACCTTGTTCATGTCCGGTTCGTCGGCGATCAGGTAGCCGACGTAGTTGCGCGCGTGCGCGGTGTCCTTGAGGACGTCGTCGACCCGCTTCGGGTCGGGGTACACCCGCCAACCGGTCTCCAGCAGGCCCTCCTTGCGGAGGTACCACCACTCGTCCTCCCAGAGCCCGAGCCCGAAGTCGACGCCGATCTCCTGGTAGGTCCGGCCGATCTTCGCGCCGTTCTCGACCGACGACGGGTCCTGCATCCAGACGTTGATCGGGAACAGCCCCGGGTCCCCGGCGGGGTTGGGCCCGTTGGCCCACTTCTTGTAGTGCTCGGCCACCGAGGCGACCGACGAACCGGTCGACGGGGCGGACGAGTGGGAGGCCGGCGGTTCGGCCTCCGCCGTGCAGGCGGCCGTGAGAAGCACCACAGCGACCGCCAGTCGGGCACGAACCATCGGTTTGGACGTCCTGTTCAGCTCGGTGACTTGACCCGGCCGCGCGCGGCGAGGACCTGCTTGGCCTTCTCGAACCCGCCCGGTCCGAGCACCTTCATCGCGGCGGTCTTGGCGAGGTAGCGCGCCCCGTCCCGGGCCACGCGCACCGGGTGCCCGACGAACCGGTCGCGGGCCAGCACCCGGCCGTCCGGCTCCGGCAGGTCGTCCAGCGAGTCGCCGAACAGCGCCCGGTAGGGCGCGGGCGAGACCAGCCGGCCCCGCGTCCGGTTGCTCACGTTGCCGCCGTGCACGACCTGGAGCCAACCCGGCGCGCCGCCCAGCGAGACCGCCTCGGCGTGCCGGTGCAGCCGGTTGTGCCAGTCCGCCCAGCAGGTGATCGGGTCGTCCCAAGTCTCCCGCACGGACGCGAACGCGTTGTCCTCGTCGTGGTGCGCGAACAGCCCACCCGGGCTCTTGACCAGCCCGTTCGCCAGGTACAGCGCGGTGCGGCGACCAGTCGGCCGGTCGGCTTGGAGCCGCGCGACGAAGTCCGCCGCCAACCCGTCGTCGTTGTCCAGGTTGGTCGTGATGAGCCCGTCGCCGCGCACCGGGAACAGCTTGCCGAGGTCCTCGACCAGGTCCTCCCGGCTCACCTGCTCGCGGAACACCGGCGTGTACGCGTCGCCGTGCTCGCGGATCCGGTCCTTGAGCCACTCGGGGCTCTCCGGGTCGAAGTAGATGATCCACCGGTAGTTCGCGGACGTCTGCGCGCGCACCGACGGCAGGCAGTACCGCTCGAACAGCCCGACGCGCTCGGTCAACCACCCCTCCCGCGCCCGCACGATGCTCTCGGCACCCACGGACGGCAGGTTGAAGCGCGTCAGAATGACGTGGTCCATCACGACCCCTTCCCGTTGCCCGGTACATCGGGATCCCGGGCCCATCGTTATCCGCGCGCTGCTGACGATCCGTGACGGCAGGCGGTTAACGATCCGACGCCGTCACCGATGTCTAGGACGTGACTCAAGCCCCGACACGACCCACGGTCGACGTCGTCATACCTTGCTACAACTACGCGCGATTCCTCAGAGCATGCGTGCAGAGCGTGCTCGACCAGCCGGGCGTGGACGTGCGCGTGCTCATCATCGACGACACGTCGACCGACGACACACCCGAGGTGATGGCGGAGCTGACCGAGGACCCGCGTGTCGAAGGTCGCCGCCACGAAGTCAACCAGGGACACATCGCCACCTACAACGAGGGCCTGCTGGAGTGGGCCAAGGCCGACTACACCGTGCTGCTGTCCGCCGACGACCTGCTGGCACCGGGCGCGCTGGCCCGCGCCGCCGAGGTCTTCCAGGCGAACCCGAACGTCGGCATGGTGTACGGCCGGGTCGTGTACTACGCCGACCACGACGACCTGCCCTCGATCGTGACGCCGCCCGCCGGCCACACCGTGTGGTCCGGAGTGGACTGGATCGAGAACCGCTGCCGCACCGGGCAGAACGTGCTGTCCTCGCCCGAAGCCGTGGTGCGCACGTCGATCCAGCAGCAGGTCGGCGGCTACCGGCCGGACCTGCCGCACGCCGGCGACCTCGAAATGTGGATGCGCATCGCGGCGGTCTCCGACATCGGCTACGTGCGCGGCAAGCCCGCCGCGTACTACCGGGTCCACCAGCAGAGCATGTTCCGCACCCAGTTCTCGTCGGTGTTCGCCGACCTGGAGCAGCGACAGGCCGTGTTCGACCGGTTCTTCTCCGAACACCCGGACCTCCCGCCGCGCCTGAAGAACCTGGCCGACCGCTCCATCGCCAAGGACGCGCTGTGGCGCGCGGTCCGCGCCTACGACCGCGACAAGCTCGACGAGATCCCCACCGAGGAGCTGGTCGAGTTCGCCCGCAAGGTCTACCCGCACACCGAGCGACTGCCCGAGTACCGGGCGTTGAAACGGCGCAAGGCGCTGGGCCCCGCGCTGTGCAGCCGGACCCAGGTGTTCGTCGGCGCGCACCTGGCCAAGCGCGGGCGCGGCCTGGTCGGCAAGCAGGTCTGGAAGTGGCGCGGACAGTGACCACCCTGGAGGGCAAGGTCACCAGGGCGATCCGGTGGAGCGCCATCAACAGCCTCCTGCAGCGGGTGTCGCAGGTCGGCGTCGGCGTCCTGCTGGCGCGGCTGATCGCACCGGAGCAGTTCGGCGTGTTCGCCGTCGCACTCGTGGTGCTCAACATCGTGCTCAGCGTGAGCGAGATGGGCGTGAGCGTCGCCCTGGTGCGCACGGACGAGCCGGTGAAGGACCTCGCGCCGACCGTCACCACGCTGTCGATCCTGTCCGGGTGCCTGCTGTGCGGCATCTGCGTGGTCGGCGCGCCGTGGTTCGCCGAGGCGATGGACACCCCGCAGGCGACCGGTGTGATCCAGCTCATGTCGGTCGCGCTGGTCGTCGCGGGCGCGTCGGCCGTGCCCGGCGCGCTGCTCCAGCGCGAGTTCCGGCAGGACCACAAGTTCGCCGCGGACACCTCGGCGTTCGTCGTGGGCACCGCGGTCGTCATCGTCATGGCGCTGCTGGGCTTCGGCGCGTGGAGCCTCGCCTGGTCCCGGATCGCCACCAACCTGACCGCCGCCGTGGTCATGTTCGCCTTCACCAAGGAGCGCTACCGGCCCGGTTTCGACCGCACCCGGGCCCGCGAGCTGCTCGGCTTCGGCCTGCCGCTGGCGGGCGCGTCGCTGCTGGTGTTCGGCGTGCTGAACGTGGACAGCATCATCGTCGGCAGCCTGCTGGGCACGCTGCCGCTGGGCTACTACCTGCTGGCCACGAACCTGGCGAACTGGCCGGTCGGCGCGTTCTCCCAACCGGTCCGCAGCGTGTCGCTGGCCGCGTTCTCCAAGGTCCGCGACGACCCGGACCTGTTCCAGCGGACCTTCGCCCGAGCGCTGGGCCTGCTGGCCCTGTTCACGGTGCCCGCCTGCGTCCTGCTGGCGTCCCTGGCGGACCCGTTGGTGCGCACCGTCTACGGCGAGCGCTGGGCCCCCACCGCAGCGGCGCTCGCCGCCCTGGTCCTGCTCGGCGCGATGCGCGTCGCCCTGGAACTGGGCTACGACTACCTGGCGAGCGCCGGACGTTCGAGGGCCATCCTGGTCATCCACCTAGTCTGGCTGGTCGCCCTGGTCCCCCTGCTCGCGCTGGGCGCGCACCTGGACGGCATCCGCGGCGTGGCGTTGGCGCAGAGCGTCGTCGTGCTCGTGTTCATCATGCCCGCGTACCTGATCGCGTTCCGCCCGTACGGCATCAAGGTGAGAGCGCTGGCCGCCGCCGTGGCCCGGCCCGTCATGGGCGGGGTGGTCATGGTCGCCGTCGCACTCACCGTGCAGTGGTTCGTCCCGAACTCGTTGTGGCGCTTGATCATCGGCGGCGCGCTGTCGCTGTTGGCCTACGCCGTCGTCGTCTTCCCCCTGCGCCACGAGGCGCTGGGGCTGCTGCGAAGGGGTCCGCGTTGAGGCCAGTCGAGGTGTTCCAGCGAAGGGCGCACCAGATGTCCCGGATCGTCCGGGAACAGGGTGTGCGGCAGTTGGGCGCACGCGCCCTGCGCAACGCCGCCAAGCGCCTGGGCGCGGACGAGGACGTCTTCCCGGTGCGCCTCGAAGACGTCCGGAAGGCCGACATCACCCGGCACAAGCCCGCGACGATCCCCCCGATCCCCCCGGACGGCTCGCTCACCGTCAACTGGGTGAGCACCCCGCCCGCGCCGGGTTCGGGCGGCCACACCACCATGTTCCGGCTGATCCAGCACCTTGAATCGCTCGGCCACACCTGCCGGCTGTACCTCTACGACGTGTACGGCAGCCGCGCCGAGGACCACGAGCCGGTCATCCGGGCGTCCTACCCGGGCTTCCGGGGCCAGGTCCTCGACGTGACCGCCGGGATGGCCGACGCGCACGCCGTGTTCGCCAGCGCGTGGATGACCGCCTACCCGGCGTTCAACGACCCGTGCGCGGGCAAGAGGTTCTACCTGGTGCAGGACTACGAGCCGTGGTTCTACCCGGTGGGCGGCCTCTCCGCGCTGGCCGACAACACCTACCGCATGGGCTTCCACGGCTTCACCGCCGGCCGCTACCTGGCCGAGAAGCTCCGCGCCGACGTCGGGATGCCCGCCGACTGGTTCGACTTCGGCTGCGACGCCGACCGCTACCACCTCAAGGAGAACACCCGGCGCGACGGCGTCGTCTTCTACGCCAGGCGGCTGGCCCCGCGCCGCGCGATCGAGATCGGCCTGCTGGCCCTGGAGATCTTCGCCGAACGCCACCCCGACGTCGACATCCACACCTACGGCGAGAAGATCGGCCAACTGGGCCCCCGGCACGTCGACCACGGCCTGGTGACCCCCGACCAGCTCAACGACATCTACAACAGGTGCTACGCGGGCCTGACCCTGTCGATGACGAACGTCTCCCTGGTCCCCCACGAAATGCTGGCCGCAGGCTGCCTGCCCGTCGTGAACGACGCACCGCACAACCGCGTGGTCCTGGACAACGACCACGTCCGCTACGCACCCGCGACCCCTCACGAACTGGCGCGGGAACTGTCCGATGTGGTCACCACCCCGGACTTCGCCCAAGTGGCCCAAGCAGCGTCCGCCAGCGTCTCCAGCCGCTCCTGGGACGCCGCCGGCCACGAACTGGAAAAAGTCCTCAGACGAGAACTACAAGTCTGAGGCCCACTCACACCCCACCACACCACACACCCCCAGCCCTCCCGCCCTACTCCTCCCACCGCTTCTCACAGCCCCGAAGCGTGACCTCACGCCAGGCAGACCGAGCAGCGGCATGGGCAGAGCTGCGCCGCGCGCCTTCCGCCACCCGACGCAACACCCGAAGGCGCGCGGCGTAACGAACCGGCCCGAAATGCGGCGACTCCGCCGGCTGGACCACGATCCCCGAGCGTGCTGACAAAACGCGCCTCCGCAGTCGACATGATCCCTGTGCCACAAGCACAATCGCCGAACGATCGCACACCGTTAGCCGGCCGCGAACCGGTACACGTGGACCCCGTAGGGCTCGAAGTCGTCGACCAGCACACCATCGACGACCGACACCGTCCGCCCCTCGTCCACCACTTCGGCAACCCCACCACGAACCGGCAACGACACCCGCGCCCGGGTACGAGCACTACCGGGCCGAGCCGAGTCCCCGTCAGCCTGGGCGAAGACGTAGTGCCACCCGTCCACCACCTTGTGCAGCACGGCGATCGGCACAGCACCCTCCCCACGCACCCCACCCACCGAAGGCGCGTTCAACACCGGGGCGAACGCCCGCAACCGACCGTTGAGCGCCTTCAGCCGTGCCGCCACGTCAACCCGGCTGACCGCACTGGCAAACCCCCCACCCAGAGCCCCACCACTCTTCGGATCCCCACCACTCTCCGGATCCCCACGCCCCTCCGGATAGAAACTGTGCGCGAAGTAGTTGATGCCGTTGGCTCCGTGCAGCACGCAGTTCCACACCGCCGCCTCGATCTGATCAGGCGAAATCAACCCGCCATCCTCGTACGGATGCCCCGTCTCGACAAAGCCGAAAACCGGCTTGTCCACCCCACACCACCGCCTCATGGTGTCGACGACCTCACCGTACCGAAACGCCCCCACACCCTCGGAATCCCCGTCCGACCACCCGTAGTAGTCCGCCGAAGCGATATCCGCCGCCGAACAGTAGGTACGCATGTCGGCCTCGTAACTCTCCTCCACGAACCCGTACCGCTCCCGCCCACCCGGCGTCCCCATCCACACACCGAAATTGACGAAAGTAGGCCGTGAAGGATCCCGCCGCCGAGTCTCCTCCGCCACCCGCACGACCGCAGAAGGCTGGAACTCGGGATGCAACCGCCCACCCTGAGACTTCTGCATGTCAGGCTCGTCCACCAGCAGATACCCGAGAAAGTTCCGGGAATGCCCAGGATCCGCCAGCACCGCGTCGACCTTCCCGTGCGACACGTAGGCCGACCACCCGGTCGCGTACAACGCATCCCGCCGCCGCACCCAGGCATCATCGTCCCAAAGCCCCAACGTGGCAGAAACCCCAACGTCCCGATAAGCGACCCCGACCAACTTCCCGTCGACCACCTCGGAAGGGTCCTGCATCCACACGTTGACCGGAAAAACCGCCGGATCCCCACCCGGATTGGGCCCGTTGACCCACCGCCGGTAGTAATCGGCAGTAGGCCCACCCACCAACTCCGCAGGCCGCACCACAGGTTCCACAACAGGCGCACACGAAACCACCAGAAGCAGCACCCCGCCAAGCACCCCCACACGGCCAACCGGCATGGCGCACACCCCTCTGTCACCCAACTACATCGCCAGCGACCAACAAAGAGTTTCGCAACCACACCCCGCCACACCGGCGCAGCCCACACACCCCAACCTGCGTCGTGTCATCCCCGTGTGGCCTGCGCGCAGCGAACCGCGCTTGAGTAGGGAGTGCAAGCACGCCCTTCGCTTGCACTCCCTACTCAAGGGTGGTTGTCTCAGACCAGGCCACACGGGGATGACACGACGCCCACCGCACTTCGTGTCCATCCTCGGCGGCCAGCCCGTCCGGCGAGGACGCCCTAAAACCCACCCCGCCCAGCAACGCCAGCCACACCCCGCGCAGCCACACCCCCACCCCGCGCAGCCACACCCCCACCCCGCGCAGCCACACCCCCACTCCACACAGCCGCAGCCCCGCCTCACACAGCCGCAGCCCCACCTAACACAGCCGCGGCCCCGCCTCACACAGGCGACGGCGAGGTGGCGTCCCGGATCAACAACTTCGCTTCAGCGGACCCGTCAGCCGGCACCTCGTGAATCGCCGCCAACTTGGAGTCCTTCGGCACCGCCGAGAACACCAACCGCGAATCGTCCAACCACGTGGCCTGGTCGTCGATCCCCGCCGTGCCCGGCAACCGCCGCTCCTCCCCCGTCCGGAGGTCCAGCACCGCGAGATCCCACGGCCCCAGCCGCCCGATCCGCTTCTTGTACGCGATCTTCGTCCCGTCCGGCGACAACGACGGGCACTCGGCGTCACGCCTCAGTGACGTCACGCGACGATCGACCAGGTCGCCCTTCACCAGCCACGTGAACCCGCCCGACGCCAACGTCGCGTAGAACGTCCGGTCGTCCGAAGCCACCGTCAGTCCCCAGTAGTTCACGTCCTGTGCCGTGTGGACGCTGCCCTCGATGTCCGCCGTGAAGCCCTCCAACGACTCCACCGCCGTCCCGGACCGCACGTCGAAGAAGCCGGTCCGGGTCGAGAACCCGCCCGGCACGGCGTACGAGTCGCCCGTCACGAACGACGTCCACGACACCACCTGCCCGGACGCGGACACCTTCGCCCGGCTGGGCACGCCGGGCAGCGCCACCGAGTGCGAGGCCCCGTCCCGGGTCACCTCCGCCGCGTACGTCGGCCCGGGTCCGGCCAACTTCAGGCACACCGTCGTGCCCGCCGCGCGGTACACCCGCTGGCAGGCCAGCGACGTGCCGCTGCGGGTGTCCGGGGACGCCAGGGCGACCTCCTCGACCCGACTCCGACCGTCCGCCAGCTCGACGAACATCAAGTCCGCGTCCACCGTCGCGACCGGTACCACCGGTTGCTCCTGGACGACCCTCACCACATACACCACACCGGCCGCGACGACCAGTACGATGGCACCGACGGCGAGCGCGACGCGCCGCGAGCCCAAAGTCCATCACCACCTGTAACGACAAGGCGCGAGTCGGCCGATTTCAGAGTAACAACACCTTGCGGTGACGCACTCAGGGTAAACACGGATCGGGGAGCGGATGGATTTCTGGGGCGCCGTGCGCACGCTGCGGAGGCGGTGGTACATCGCCGTGCCGTCAGCGGTGGTCGCCGTAGCGGTGGCCGCAGGCATGTTCCTGTCGATCCCGACCCGCTACCAGTCCACGGGTGTGATGGTCCTGACCACACCCGCGGCGGGTGGCACGTTCTCGCAGAAGGTCACGCCCGAAGAGGCCGTGAAGATCAACCCTCTGCTGGCGTTCGACGGCAGCCTCGCGACCACCTCGCAGATCCTGGCGCAGATCCTGGCCGACCCGAAGACCCGCGAGCAGCTCGGCATCACCAAGGGCTCGGTGCTGAACTACACCGCGACGGGTGGCGGCCAGAACGGCCCGTTCCTGTTCATCACCGGCGACAGCGAGACGCCCGACACCGCCGAGAAGATGGTCACCACGGTGATGGAGTTCGCCTCCAAGGAGCTGGAGGACCAGCAGCGCAAGCTGAAGGCCCCGGAGTCGACCTTCATCACCTCGCAGGTGATCGTCAACCCGACCGAGGCCGAGGCGCAGATCGGCGGCAAGGTCCGGTACGCCGGCGCGGCCTTCGTGCTGCTCATGCTGCTGACCACCGCCGCCACCTTCGGCGCGGACAGCATCATGAACAACATCAAGCGGCGCAAGGCGAAGGAGCAGGCCGCGGCCGACGCCGAGCCGGACCCCGAGCCCGCCCAGGAGCAGTCGTCGGTCAACGGCGCGCCACGCCGCCCGCCCGCACCGCCCGCTCCTCCCGCGCGCCGCCCGCAGCCCACGGCCAGCGAGCAGACCATCAAGGTGAAGGTCCCCGGCACGCCGCCCACCGGCATCCCGGCCGCGAAGATGAACCAGGCGGGCCAGAACCAACCGGCCAAGCCCGGCGGCCTCACCGCCTCCCAGCAGGCCAAGCCCAGCACTCCCCCCGGCGGGATGCCCACCGCGAAGCCGAACCAGCCCCAGAACCAGGCCAAGCCCCAGAACGGCCCCCAGGGCGGCCCTCAGAACGCACCGCAGAACGGACCGCAGAACTCCCCACCCAAGCCGACTCCGGCCAAGCCGCAGCCGACCGCCAGTGAGAAGACCGTGAAGATCGCCGTGCCGCCACCGACACCGACATGGCCGAGCAACGAAGACAGATCTTGAGCGAGCGGCTCCAGCGGATCAGGCAACGTGCGGACGGCGCGACCCTCGTCTGCGTGTACCTGTTCGCCCTGCTGATCATCCCGGCCCGGCTGGTGCTGTCGTTCGTCCCGATGACGCTCCCGCCGGCCCTGGTGTTCGCGCTGCTGCTGGGCGTCGTCTGGCTGGCCGCCCAGATGGTCGACACGCTCGGCATGGGCAAGGGCCGCAACGTGGTGCGCACCGCGCTCGCCCTCTACCTCGCCTCGCACCTCGCGACCTACGGCGTGGCGACCAGGCGGTGGCTGCCCACCGACGAGCTGACCGTCGCCGACTCCAGCATCATCCGGATCCTCGCGACGCTCAGCATGGCCGTCTTCATCTGCGACGCCGTGCGCACCAAGGAGCGCCTGGACAAGGTCCTCAAGCTGATCGTCGCCTGCTCCGCGGTGATCGCGTTCGTCGGCCTGGTCCAGTTCGGGCTCGGCGTCGACCTCGCCTCCTACGTCAGCATCCCCGGCCTGCGGGCGCAGGAGAACGGCTACGCGGTGATGGAGACGCGGTCGATCTTCCGCCGCCCCACCGGCACCACCAACCACCCCATCGAGTACGGCCTGATCTGCGCCATGGCGGTGCCGATGGCCACCCACTACGTGTTCAAGGCGCGCGACGACGGCACGCCCTACAAGCGGTGGCTGATCTGCCTGGCGCTGTGCGGCCTGGGCGCGATGACCGCGCTGTCGCGGACCGCGATCCTGGGCATGACCGTCGCCGGCATCGTGATGATCTTCACCTTGCCGCGCAAGCGGAAGATCACCGCGATGGTGGTCGGCGGCGGGTTCTTCCTGGGCGCGAGCCTGGTGGTGCCCGGCCTGTTCGGGACGCTGCGCGGCATGTTCTCCAACATCGAGGACGACCCGAGCGTGAAGGCGCGCACCGCGGACTACGCGGCGGCGGCCGAGCAGATCGACCTGAACCCGTTGTTGGGCCGGGGCTTCGGCACGTTCCTGCCGACCAAGTACACGATCCTGGACAACCAGTTCCTGCTGACCTTGATCGAGAACGGCTACCTGGGCATGTTCGCGCTGATCGGGCTGTTCGTGGCAGCCGGGTTCGCGGTGCTCCAAGTGCGCGTGATCAGCCGGGACGACCACCTGCGCGGGGTCGCCGCGGCCGTGCTGTCCGCGGTGCTGGCCGGCGGCATCGCCGCGTTCACCTTCGACCTCCTGGGCTTCAGCGTGGCCACCGGCATGGCGTTCACCATGATCGGCCTGGCCGGCGCGATGCTGCGGATCGCCAAGCAGGAAGCCGCCGCCGCCGAGGAGAAGCGGACGCTCAAGTCCGTCATCCTGAGCCGACGCCCCTTCGCGAAACCCCCGCGCCCCCAGCCCGCCGACTCGAACCGGCCCTGAAAGCGCAAGCCAGGCTCCAGGCACCACCTGATCACCGACGGCAAACCCGGACGGCGCCGATCGCGGCCACCACGAGAACCGCCGCCTGGTCCGCCGCCGCAGGGCTACCGCCGACTCCGCGTCACCAGAGCCCGAAACGAACCGGGCTCCGAGCAACCGCCCGGAGCCCGTCCTCACAACCTCTTCCAGTCACCCTCGACGCCGGCGCTCAGCGCCAGTACCAACGCCGCGCTCAGCGCCAGTGCCAACGCCCGCACTCAGCGCCTGCGCCACGCGCTCAGAGCGCCACCAACCCCTTGTCACCTTCGGCGAACCGGTTCCCGCAATCCGGGCACACCAACCCCGCGTCCAGCCGCTGACCGCACGAGCACACCCATCCCTTGTGCCGAGCGGGATTCCCGGCCACGAACGCGTGCGCGGGCACGTCCTTGGTCACCACCGACCCGGCGGCCGCGAACGCGTGCTCGCCGATCTCCACCCCGCAGACCACCACGGTCCCCGCACCCAGCGACGCCCCGCGCCGCACGACGGTCGACAGCAAGTCGCCCCCGGTCTTCCGGATCGCCGCACGCGGCCGCAGGTCGTTGGTGAACAGCACGTTCGGCCCGAGGAACACCTCGTCCTCGCACACCACGCCGTCGAACACCAGGGTCCCGTTCTTGACCGTCACCCGGTCCCCGAGCACGGCCTTGCCCTCGACGAACGCGTTGTCGCAGATGTTGCAGTCACGACCCACCCGCGCGCCCGGGAGCACGTGCGCGAACGCCCACACCCGGGTGCCGTCGCCGACCTCGTCGCTCTCGCACAACCCCTTGGGGTGCACAAAGACGCTCACCGCCCGGCCTCCCCCACCGCCGCCGCCAGGGCCGCCACGACCCGCTCCTGCTGCGCCAGGGTGATCTCCGGGAACAGCGGCAGGGACAGGATCTCCCCGGCCACCGCCTCGCTCACCGGGAAGTCGCCGCGGGCGTGCCCCAACGAGTCGAACGCACCGGTCAGGTGCACGGGCGTCGGGTAGTGGATGCCCGCGCCGATCCCGGCCGCGTGCAGGGCGGCCAGCACCCGGTCCCGCTCCGCGACCCGCACCACGTACAGGTGCCACACCGGCAGGTTGCCCTCCAGCACCACCGGCAAGGTCACCCCCGCCACGGACTCCAGCAGCGCCGAGTACCGCTCGGCCGCCGCGCGGCGAGCCGCGTTCCAGCCCTCCAGCCGGCGCAGCTTGGCCGACAGCACCACGGCCTGCAACGTGTCGAGCCTGCTGTTGAACCCCAGCACGGTGTGCTCGTACTTGCGCGGCGAACCGTGCTCGCGCAGCAACCGCACCGCGCCGGCCAACTCCTCGGACGAGGTCAGCACCGCCCCGCCGTCGCCGTAGGCACCGAGGTTCTTGCCGGGGTAGAAGCTCGTGGCGGCGATGTCGCCGAGGCCGCCGACGGCCACGCCGTGCCGGCGCGCGCCCTGGGCCTGCGCGGCGTCCTCCACCACGGGGACCCCGAACGACCGCAACTCCTCGACGGCCGCGGCCTGGCCGTACAGGTGCACCGGCACGATCGCCTTGGTGCGCGACGTCAGCGCGTCGCCCACCAGCGAGGTGTCGATGAGCCCGGTGTCGGCGACGCAGTCCACCAGGACCGGCGTCGCGCCGGTCCGGGCCACGGCCTCGGCGGTGGCGATGAACGTGTTGGCCGGCAGCACGCACTCGTCGCCGGGCCCGACCTCCAGCGCGCGCAGCGCCAGCTCGATCGCGTCGGTGCCGTTGCCGACCCCGACGCAGTGCGCGACTTCTTGGTAGGCGGCGAACTCCGCCTCGAACTCGGCGACCTGCCGGCCCCCGATGAACGCCGTCGTCTTGAGCACCTCGGCCCAGCCGTCGGCGACCTCGTCGGCCACCTGTTCGTGCTGGGCACGCAGGTCCACCAGCGGGATGTCGATCACGAACCGTTCCCCTCTCGCAGTCGTCCGGCCGGCACACCCGCCCAGACCTCACCCGCGGGCACGTCCGTGAGCACCACCGAGCCCATGCCCACCACCGCGCCCGCGCCGATCGACACGCCTTCCCGGACCGACGAACCCTGGCCCAGGTAGGCGCTCTCCCCGACTCGTACCGCTCCGCCCAGCGACGCGCGGCCGGCGAAGGTCACACCGTCGCCCACCTCGTCGTCGTGGGTGACCAGCACGTGGGGCATCGCCACGACGTGCGCCCCCAAGCGCAACGGCGTCGTCACGACCACCCCGGCCAGCAGGACCGTTCCCGGCCCCACAACGGCCCCTGGCGGCACCGAAGCCGCCGGGTGCACCACGGTGGCCCACCGATCCTCCGGCAAGCCCAGCCGCCGCACCACGGTCATCCGGCCCAACGGTCGCCGCGCGCTGGCGATGCACACCAGCACCGCGGCGTCGGGCCGCTCGTGCACCAGCTCCGACCCGCCCAGCACGGGCAGACCGTCGAGGTCCGCGCCGTGCCGGGTGGGGTCGTCGTCCAACGCGCCCACGGGGGTCCACTCCTCCGGCAGGAGGCGGACCGCCGCGAGCACCTCGCGCGCGAGCCCTCCTCCGCCGACCAGCAGCAGCGGCCGTGGTGTCATGCCATCCCCTCGAATCGCTCGAACCCGCTCCGCGATGCGAGCCCGATCCGCCTCGCAACGCGGACCGGCCGGGTCCAGTGTGGACCCGGCCGGTGGTCTCAGCTGGTCGTGAAGACCACGTCGACCCAGTAGTGGTTGCCTTGATAACTGTTCGTCGGGAACCCGCTGCCGACCTGGTACAGGCCGTTCAGCGCGCCCTCGGCGGTGGCCGGCGAGGTGAGCGGCGGCGACGTCGCGGTGTAGCCCGCGAAGTAGCCGTGGTTCACCGCGTAGTGGCCGTTGGGCGCGGTGTAGGAGGCCACGTAGGTCGTGCCCGCCGTCACCGCCAGCGGCGTGCCGAACGTCAGCGTCTGCCAGCCGGTCGCCGTCTCGCCGCTGAACGTGCCGGTCTTCAGGGACACCCCGGCCGCCGACCACACCGTGCCGGTGTGGGTGCCGGTGTTGCCGGTGCCCTTGTAGAACTTCACGCCCGTGATGAACCCGTCGGCCGACGGGGTGAACCGCACCCCGAGTTCGTACCCGTCGCCGTCGTCGGCGGACGGGACCGTCGGCACGGTCGCGCCGCTGAACAGCGAGCACGGGCACGTCTGGCTGGTCGCCGCGGTGAACGACCAGGTCAGCGCCGTGGCCATGATGTTGCCGCCGACGTCGGCCGCCCGCACGCTCGCGGTGTACTTCGTGGTCGCCGCCAACGGCTTGGCGGGCGTCCACTGCACCGTCTGCTGGTCGGCGGACCGGGTGAGCGTGCCGTCGAGCTTCGCGCCGCCGGGGTCGCTGACCGAGAACTGCGTGTTGGTCAGGTCGATCGGCTCGTCGAAGCTCGCCGTCACCTGGGTGGTGAGCGGCACGTCGACCGCGTCGGTCAGCGGGGTGTGGCCGGACGCGACCGGCGCCGTCGTGTCGGCGTTCGGCGTGTAGACGACGTCCACCCAGTAGTTGTTGCCCTGGTGGGACGTGGTCGGGAAGCCGCCGCCGGTCTGGAACACGCCGTTCGGGTTGCCCTCGCCGGTCTGCGGCGCGGTCAGCGGCGGCGCGTTGATCCCGGTCGCCTGGAAGTAGCCCTGGTCGATCGCGTAGTGGCCGTTCGGCGCGAAGTACGACGCCGTGTAGATCAACCCCGGTGCGACCGTGACCGGCGAGGAGAACGTCAGCGTCTGCCAACCGGACGCCGTCTCACCGGAGAACGTGCCCGTCGCCAGGCGGACACCCGCCGAGGACCACAGCGACCCGGTGTGGGTGCCGGTGTTGCCCTCGCCCTTGTAGAACTTGACGCCGGTGATCTTGCCGCTCTGCGTCGGGCTGAACCGCACGCCCAACTCGTAGGAGCCGCTGTCGTCGGCCGACGTGGTGGTCGGCACGGTCGCCGAGCTGAACAGCGAGCACGGGCACGTCGCCGTGGTGGACGTGGTGAACGACCACGTCGCCGTCGACGTCATCGCGTTGCCGTTCACGTCGGCCAGCAGCACGCTCGCCGTGTACCGCGTGTTGGGCTTCAACGGGCCGCTCGGCGTCCACGTCACGGTCTTCTGGTCGCCGGACAGCGCCACCGAGCCGGTCAGCTTCGCGCCGCCCGGGTCGGTGAGCCAGATCTGCGTCGACGCCGGGTCCATCGCCTCGGAGAACACCAGCGACAGCGAGGAGTTCGGCCCGACGTTCGTGGCGTCGGTCCCCGGCGTGCGGGTGTTGAGGGTCGGCGGCGTGGTGTCGCCGTTGAGCCCGTTCTTGTAGATCACGTCGACCCAGTAGTTCGCCGCGTTGTACGAGGACGTCGGGAACCCGCCGCCCGCGCCGTAGCGGTACAGGCCGTTGGGGCCGTCCGTGCCGTTGGACAGCGCGCGCATCGCGCCGTAGCTGGCGCTCTGCCCGTCGAAGTAGCCCGGCGTCACGGAGTAGTGCCCGTTGGGCGCGTAGTACGAGACGACGTAGGTCGTGTTCGCCTGGACCACGACCGGCGAGGAGAACGTCAACGTCTGCCAGCCCGACGCCGTCTCACCGGTGAACGTGCCGGTGGCCAGCAGCAGGCCACTGGCCGACCACAGCGAACCCTTGTGGGTGCCGGTGTTGCCCGCTCCCTTGTAGAACCGGACGCCCCGGACCTCGCCCTTGCCGTTGAACCGGACCTTCGTGCCGACCTCGACCGCCGTGGCGTCGTCCGCGCTGGGCGTCGCCGGGGAGGCGAAGTCGTCCCAGATCGTGCACGGGCACGTCGCCGGCCGGTTCGCGCCGGTCGTGAAGCCGAAGTTGTACAACGCGGTCTGGTTGCCCGCCGCGTCCTTCACCCGCACGCCCGCCGTGTAGGCCGTGCCCGGGGTGAGCGCCGCGTTCGGCGTGAACTGGGCGGTCTTGCCGTTGCCGGTCACCGACGCGGTGCCCGCGACGGCGACGCCGCCCGGACCGGTCAGCGTGAACTGGAGCGAACTCGGGTTGATCGCCTCGTCATAGGTGGCGGTCAGGGTGGGGGTGAGCGCGACGCTGGCGGCGCTCGCCAACGGGCTGGTGGCCACCAGTTCCGGCGCGCGGGTGTCGGGGCCGGGGTCCGGCGCCCACACCACGTCGACCCAGTAGTTGCTGTCGTCCTGGGACTCGCGGTCGGGGAAGCCCGCGCCGGAGCGGAAGAGGCCGTTCTTGCCGTCCACCCCGCTCTGCAGCCCGGTCAGCGGCTCCAGGTACTTGGAGCGGCGGCTGAAGTACTCGTTGTCGGCCGAGAAGTGCCCGGTCGGCGACAGGTACGACACGACGTAGGTGGTGTTGGCGTTGACCGCCACCGGCACCGGGAACAGCAGGGTCTGCCAGCCGCTCGCGGTCTCGTTGACGAACGTGCCGGTCGCCAACTGCTGGCCGCCGGCCGTCCACAACGTGCCGGTGTGCGTGCCGGCGTTGTTGGGGCCCTTGTAGAACTTGACGCCCCGGACGTAGCCGTTGGTGTTGGCCCGCCACTTCACGCCGAGTTCCAGCGCGGAGCCGTCGAGGATGTCCGGTGTCTTGGGGGCCTCGTTGGCCGCGAAGATGCCGCACGGGCAGGCCCGTGCCGCCACCGCGGGAGTCGCCGTCACCGGCGTGGAGAGGTTCAGCGAGTCGTCCACCGCGCGCACCCGCAGTTGCGCCGGTCCCGAGGACGGGGGCGTGTAGGTGTAGCTCCACGAGGTCTGGCCCGCCTGCCACACCGCCGGGTGCCAGCGGACGCCGCCGTCCGTCGACACCTCGACGCCGGTCACCTGACCGTTCCAGTCGACGACGGTGCCGTTGAACGTGTACGGCTGGCCCACGCTGGAGACCGCCGGGACGTTGTTGAAGCTCACCGACGGCGCGGTCGTGTCGGTGATCGCGGCCGACTGCACCAGGCCGGGCATCAGCGAGGCGGCCTGGACGCCCATGTCGGCCAGGAAGTTCACCGTGGCCTGCTGCATCCGGATGTCGGAGGTCGGCGTGTTGGTGAGGAACGCGTGCTCGTCGTCCAGGCCCCACGCCCACTGCACCGTGCCCGCGCCGAACACCAGCGAACCCGACGGGTACTTGTAGTAGGTGATCGCGTGGGTCTTGGTGTCGGGCGTGTAGTAGTCGCCGTGGTTCTGGAGCACGTACGGGCCGTCGAGCATGGCGACCGTGGTGCGGGAGAACTGGCCGACGCCCGCGGGCTGGTAGCCGTTGTCCTCCACGGTGTTCCACTCGTAACCGAGCGTGCCCGGCTGGAACGTGTACGTGGTGCCCGCGGCCATGTTCTGGAGCGACGTGTTGCGCCAGAGTCTCATCTTGCCGTACGCGGCCGGGACCTGGAGCGAGTCGTCGCGCCGGCCGTTGACCGTGAAGATGTTGCCCAGCAGCGAGTTCTCCGGGCGTCCGCCGTCCTGCGGCGGGCTGTAGCGCGGGTCCCGCCAAGTGCCGGTCCAGTCGGCCAGGCCGTCGTTCTGGGTGCCCTTGGTCTCCTTGTAGCAGGCGACCGTGCGCCAGTCCGTCTGGGACGAGTCGATGCTCTTCTCCCAGCGGGTCTTCCAGAAGATCTCGTTGCCGGTGAGGAACGCGAGGTGCACGCCCGCGTCACGGGCCGCCTCGACGTTGGCGCGCTGCTCGTTCGACCAGTACTCGTCGTGCCCGACCGCCATGAACACCTTGTGGTTCTTGATCAGCTGGCCGCGCCGGGCGCTGTCCACGTCCGTCGTGTAGCTGACGTCGTAGCCGTTGCGCTCCATGAAGCGCAGCATCGGGTACTCGGCGTTGAAGATGAAGTTCTCGTCGCCGTCACCGCCGGTGTACGGACGGTTGTAGCTCACCTTGTACGCCTGGCCGCCCTGGCCGGGGCCGTCGCCGAAGTACAGCGAGTTGCCGCCGTAGCGGTTGTAGGCGACCCAGGTCGAGTCCGAGGTCTGGAAGAAGATCTTCGAGGTGCTCGTGTCGTCGCGGATGACGAACGCGATCTCGTTCTGGAGGCCGTTGTCGTTGCGCGTGACCCGGGCGTAGTAGATGCCCGAGACCGCGTTGGCCGGCACGTTCCAGGTCAGCGACACGGCCCAGTTGCCGCAGTCGATCAGGGCGCTCGGGGTGTCGCGCAGGCACGGCGGCTGGTTCTGCGGGGTGTTGCGCGAGATCGAGTCGACCTGGCGCGCGCCGACGCCGCCGTACCAGCCGAGCCGGAAGATGTCGAGCGTGTACGAGGAGGCGTTGGTCAGCATCTTGAACGCGACCTGGCCACCCGGGGTGGAGCTGATGTCCGTGGTGTAACCCAGGATCGAGTCGTCGCGAGACGGCACCTGCCAGTCCGGGGTTCCCGGCTTGGTGTTCTCGCACAGCACCTTGTTGACGACGGGTGCGTCACACGGGGCGGCGTTCGCGACCGTCGCGGTGAGGAGGACCAGGGGCGTGACACAACCGGTCACCATCAGTGCTGCACATAGGGCCCTAACAAGACGTCTTGCCGGCGACGCCATAGACCAGTCAACTCCTCGAACGCACTCCGTAGCGCGGCCGTCACTACTCCCCGTAGTGCAACCTTATTGCTCCGAACGTCGCCTGAACTTGTCAAGCTGTTACCCCGGTGGAGATCTCATTTGGATGACAATGCCGAACCTCGGGTCCGTAGTCACTCTGCGTAACCACGCTGGGCATGACGAGGCCCGGTGGCCGGGCCCTGCCCCCGGCCACCGGGTCGTTGCCGACGCCGACCGCTCCCGCTAGGCGGTCGCGGCGTTCAGCGCATCGACGACCTCGTCCTGCTCCTCGTCGGTCAGGCCCACGAAGTGCGGCAAGAGGATGTGGTCCGCCGCCACCTTCTCCGTCACCGGCAGCGACGGCGTGGCGTCGCCCGCGTGGTACACGGGCTCCAGGTGGCACGCCGTGATGCGCCGGGTGGCGACACCGCGCTGTGCCATCGCGTTCATGACGTCGATCCGGGCGTGCCCGGTCAACCGCACCAGGTAGGACTGGTAGACGTGCCCGAACCCGGCCGGCTCGTGCGGCAGGACCAGGGACTCGTTGCCCGCCAGCAGCTCGTCGTAGCGGGCCGCCAGGGAGCGGCGGGTCTTGACCACGTGGTCCAGCTTGCCCAGCTGCACGATGCCGACCGCGGCCTGGATGTCGGTCATCTTGTAGTTGAAGCCGACCTCGTCGTAGCTCTCCGAGATCACCGCGGTCGACGTGTGCCGGGTGAGCGTGGAGATCGAGGCCGCGTGCGCGCGCAGCGCCTTGAGCTTCGCCGCCACCTCGGAGTCGTCCGTGGTGACCACGCCGCCCTCACCCGTGGTGAGGATCTTGCGCGCGTCGAAGGAGAACACGGTGATGTCGCTGATCGTGCCCAGCCGGACACCGTCGATGGTCGCGCCGTACGCGGGCGCGGCGTCCTCGACCAGGTGCAGGCCGTGCTTGCGGGCGATCTCGCGCAGCGCGTGCAGGTCCGCCGGCAGGCCGATCTGCGACGCGGGCATGATCGCCTTGGTGCGCGGCGTGATCAGCGCTTCCACGTGCGCCGGGTCGATGTTGTAGGTCCGCTCGTCGATCTCCGCGAACACCGGAGTGGCACCGGTGTAGCGGATGGAGTTCGGCGTCGCGATGAACGTGAACGACGGGCAGATCACCTCGTCGCCCTCGCCGATGCCCAGCGCGGCCAGCGCGAGGTGCAGGCCGGTGGTCGCGCTGTTCACGGCCACCGCGTGCTTCGCGCCGACCTGCTCGGCGACCAGCTCCTCGAACTTCGCCGCGCGCGGGCCGACCGACAGCCACCCGGACAGCACCGCCTCGGCGGCGGCGTCGGCCTCTTCCTGGCCGACGTAGAGGCGGGTGATCGGGATCATCTACTTGGCTCCTTGCAGATTGGGGTTCCCGGCGGCGGTCTCGACGCGCCACCACTCGACGAGGTTCTTCAGGCCCTCGTGGAGGGACACCGTGGACTCGAAGCCGAGCTTGGTGCGCGCGGACTCGGTGCTCGCCAGCCGGCGCGGCACCGCGTTCACCTTGCGCTCCGGGCCGTGCTCGGGCCGCAGGTCGGTGCGGCCCATGACCTCCAGCAGCGCGTCGGCGAGCTGGGCCAGGCTGGTCTCGGTGCCGGAGGCGACGTTGAACACCTCGTCGGACACGTCGCTCTTGGCGGCCAGCACGTTCGCGCGGGCGATGTCGGAGATGTAGACGAAGTCCATCGTCTGGCTGCCGTCGCCGAGGATCAGCGGCGGGGTGCCGGCCGCGATGCGCTCCATCCAGCGCACCAGGACCTCGGTGTACACGCCGAACACGTCCATGCGCGGGCCGTACACGTTGAAGTACCGCAGGGCCACGTAGTCCAGCCCGTACATCTCGTTGAAGCTGCGCAGCAGGCCCTCGTTGTAGACCTTCGCCGCGCCGTAGAGCGTGCGGTTGGCGTAGGCGTGGTGGCTCTCCTCGGTGGGGAACACCTCGGCCAGGCCGTAGATCGACGCGGACGAGGCCGCGACGACCTTGGTCACCTTCGCCTCGACCGCCGCCTCCAGCACGTTGAACGTGCCGGTCGCCAGCACGTCGTGCGCCAGGCGGGGCTCCTCCGCGCACTGCGTGATCCGGATGGCGGCTTGGTGGAAGACCAGGTCCACGCCGTCCATGGTGGACTTCACGGTCTCGACGTCGCGCAGGTCGCCCTCGACGAACTTCACCGCGCCGGCCGCGAGCGGGCCGGCCAGGTTCTCCATCCGGCCGCGCACCAGGTTGTCCAGCACGACGATCTCGGCGACGCCCTCGTCGAGCAGCTGGTCGGCGATCGTCGAGCCGATCAGGCCCGCACCGCCGGTGATCAGGACACGTGCGTCACGCAGGTTCACGCTGATTCTCCATAGTGGAACGCCGGGTTCTCCAGGTAGGTCGCCAGGCTGGGGTTGGCGCTGTCCTTCGCGGACAGCGTCGGGTTCTCGATCGGCCACGGCACGCCCACGTCCGGGTCGTCCCACGCCAGCAGGCCCTCGGCCGCCGGGTTGTGGAAGCCGGTGGTCTTGTACTGCACCTCGGCGATGTCGGAGAGCACCGCGAAGCCGTGCGCGAACTCCGGGCCCATCAGCAGCTGGGTGCGGTTGGTGGCGGACAGCTCGATGCCGAACCACTTGCCGAACGTCGGCGAGCCGACCCGGATGTCCACCACGACGTCCCAGATCGCGCCGACCGTGCAGCGGATCAGGCGGTGCTGCGGGGCCAGGCCGTTCTGGAAGTGGAACCCGCGCAACACACCCGCCGACGACCGGGAGTGGTTGTCCTGCACGAAGTCCAGGTGCAGGCCGTGCTGTTCCCAGCGCCGCTTGCTGTAGGACTCGAAGAAGAAACCCCGCTCGTCCTCGAACCACTCCGGCTGGACCACGAACACGCCTTCGATCCCGGTCGGCGTGACCGTCATGTCCATGCCCTGCTTCGGGGCCGCTACCCCAGTCATGCAACCGCCTCTTCCAAGTTGGCCGGACCGACGTCCCGCACCGTGACAAACTCCCCGCCGGCCGCCAGGCTGGCCGACGCCGCCTCCAGGGTGGCCAGCACCCGCAGACCCGACCACCCGTCGGTGAGCGGCGCGCGCTTCTCCGTGATCGAGGCGGCGAACTCCGCCATGACGCCGCGCAACGCCTCGCGCTCGGGCAGCGCGGGGGCGACGGTGTCGCCGCGGCGGTAGGACACGATCGCCTGGGTGCGCGCCTCGTGCCCCTCGATGACGTCCGCGCCCCGGTCGTGCACCGACACGCGCTGGACGACGTTCAGGTCGTCCCACACGATCGTGCGGCGCGAACCGCCCACGATCATGGTGCGGATCTTGGTCGGCGACAGCCAGTTCACGTGCACGTGGGCCAGCACCCCGTCCGACAGCTCCAGCGTCAGGTGGCCGATGCACGCGCGGCCCGCGCCGATCGGGTCCGAGCCGTGCGCGGAGACCCGCGTCACGCGCACGCCGTCGGGCAGGATCGCGTCGAAGATCGACAGGTCGTGCGGCGCGAGGTCCCAGAACACGTCGACGTCCGGCTGCACCAGGCCGAGGTTGACCCGCACCGAGTCGAGGTACTGCACGGTGCCGATCTCACCACCGCGCACCAGTTCGCGCAGGTGCTGCACGACCGGGGTGTAGACGAAGGTGTGGTCGAGCATCAGCGTCAGGCCGCGGTTGTCCGCCTCCCGCACCAGCTCCAGACCTTCCGCGTACCCGGCCGCCAGCGGCTTCTCCACCAGCACGTGCTTGCCGGCGCGCAGCGCGGCCATGGCCACCGGCAGGTGGGTCGCGGCCGGGGTGGCGATGGCGACCGCGTCGACGGCCGGGTCGGCCAGCACGTCGTCCAGCGAGCCGGAGACCCGCACGGTCGAGTAGTCGCCGAGCACGCGGCGGGCGCGTTCGGTGTCCAGGTCGCACAGGTACCGCAGCTTGAGGCCGGGGGTGGCCTGGGCGTTGCGCACCAGGTTCGGTCCCCAGTACCCGGCGCCGATGACGGCGATGCCGATCGGCTGGTCCATCTCGCTCCTCAGATCAGTGGGTGTGCCGGCGGCCCGGTCGGTCCCGGTGCCGGTGTGCTCGATGTCGGCGGGCGGCGGTTCGGCGGCCACGTCAGTAGGCGCCCTGACCGCCGAAGACGGCCCGGAAGGTCTTCCAGATGATCAGCGCGTCCAGCGCGAGGGACCAGTCCTCGACGTAGCGCAGGTCCAGCCGGACGGATTCCTCCCACGACAGGTCGCTGCGGCCCGAGACCTGCCACAGGCCGGTGAGGCCGGGCTTGACCATCAGCCGGCGGCGCACGTCGGGGGCGTACTTCGCGGTCTCCTCGGGCAGCGGCGGACGAGGTCCGACCAGCGACATGGAGCCGGCGAGCACGTTGAGCAGCTGCGGCAGCTCGTCCATCGAGTAGCGGCGCAGCACCCGCCCGACCGCGGTGACGCGGGGGTCGCGCTTCATCTTGAACAGCACGCCCGCGCCCTCGTTCACCGACTCCAGCTTGGCGCGCAGCGCGTCGGCGTTGGTGACCATGGTGCGGAACTTGACGATCGTGAACGGCTTGCCGTCCTTGCCCACCCGGCGCTGCTTGTAGAGCACCGGCCCCCTGGTGTCGATCATGATCGCCACGGCGACCGCGAGCAGCACCGGCGAGAGCAGGCAGACGAGCAGGAACGAGCCGACCTTGTCCACCATCGCCTTGATCACCCGGCGGAACCCGGTGAACGACGGCTCGGTGACCCGCAGCAGCGGCATGCCCAGCACGCCGGTCACGTGCAGGCGCGGGCCGGCGAAGTCCATCAGCGCCGGCGCGACGACCATCTCGGTGCCGGTGCCCTCCAGGTCCCAGGCGAGCTGCTGGAGCCGGCGCGGCGTCCAGTAGGCGTCCGGGGTGACCGCGACGATCCGGTAGCCGCCCCGGCGGACCTGGTCGGCGAGTTCGCCGAACCGGCCGACCACCGGGATGCCCTCCAGCTCGACGCCGATCTCCGCGCGTCCGTCCACAGTGCACACCGCGTCCACCCGCCAGCCCAGGTGCGGCGCGCGGCGGGTCCGCGAGATCAGGTCCTTGACGGTGTCCACATTGCCCGCCGCGAGCACCGGCAGCAGGCACTTGCCCTCGCCCCGGGCGCGGTGCAGCGGCCTGCGCAGCGCGTAGCGGACCGGGAACGCCACGAGAGCGATCGCCGGGCCCACCACGAACACCCAGAGCCGCGCCCCGGGCATCCCGGCGGCCAGCGCGCCCAAGCCCAGCGCCACCACCGACCCGAACAGCCCCCGGCCCAGCCGGCGGAACTCCTCCGCGCCCTGGCCGAGCACGGTGGTGTTCCAGACCCGGTTGAGGAACAGGGAGCCGACGACGATCGCGACCGTGACCGCCTCCAGGGCGAGCAGCGGCAGCGGGCCGAAGGTCAGGTGGTTGGCGGACAGCACCGCACCGGCGAGCACCACCACGAGGACGGTGCAGACGATGTCGGCGGCGATGACCCCGTACCGGTAGGCGGGCTCCCACGTGCTCACCGTGGGATGGGTGGTGCGGTTGATCGACGCGAGATCGGCCGTCAGGTCGGTCGTCGTCATGTTGGTCGTCGTCACCCCCGCGACCGGTCTGCGGCGCGTGGGTTGGACCTGCTCGCTCATCGCTGTGCTCCCCCGGTTGGGCCGGTTCGGACGTGCAACATCGCAGGGCATCCCCGACGGACCCGCGTGTGGTGTGTTGGCAAATGTGCGGTCGGCGTTTTTTCTCGCCTGCGCAAACCGTCATTCGTCAGGCCAGGGCGGCGCGTTACACACACAGTGAACAGCTTCCTCGAACGGCATTCGCCGCGCTACGCGACCGTGCACACACGTGCACCGGCGTGTGACGTGCGGTTACCAAACAAGTGTCCCAAAAAAGCCCAGCAAGTGACAGGTGGGCACCGTCCACAGTGACCGGTGGTCCGCGCCAGGCACGAGCGGGGTGATCCATCGATTCTGGGACGGCTCGCGTTACACCCGGTTTTCGACCGGAGTCGAAAACGAGCCGCGAACGGTCCAAAAAGGGCCGAAAGGCCCTAAGGTCGGGCGGGCGCAGGTGGCACCCCGCTGTCACCCATTCACAGACCGGAAGCGACTATTCGGCGCAACGGTCCGGGCACTTCCCGTGACGGCCGGACAAAATGCCCGACCTGGGCGGAGGATCGCGGAGTGACCCAGTTCACGTCGGTGCACAATGGGCCGGTGTACGTGGTCCTGGCGGTTGGCGGACTCCTCGGTGCGCTCCACGGCCGATGGGCGTGGCGCACCCGGCTGTACCCGCGTTCGGCGCGCGGGTGGTGGCTCGGGGTGATCGACTTCACGTGGAGCCTGCCCAACACCGCGCTGGGCGTGCTGCTGCTGGTGTACGCGTTGAGGCGCGGGAACTCGGTGGATACCGACTTCACCCGGCACAGCGGCACCATCGGGCTGCGCGACGGGGTGATCAAGGGGTTCGCCACGACCGTGGGGCCGGTGCAGGCCGGGGTCTCGCCCGGCATCGACCGGCACGAGGCCGTGCACGTGTTCCAGGCCCGGCTGTTCGGGCCGCTCTACCTGCCGTTGGTGCTGCTCAACTGGGTGGTGGCGACGGTGCTGCCGTACTGGCTGGTCTACCACGACCGGGAGCGCGCGCCGATCGACGGCGTGGCGGCGTACTTCCAGCGCGGGGTGTACCCGCACTGCTGGCACGAGGAGTGGGCGTACCGGGTGCAGGGGACCCCGCCCTCGGCGGGTTCGGGATCCTGACGGCGGTTCGGGATCTCGCGGGTTCGGGATCTCGCGAGGGGTGGGTTCGAGGGCTTGGCGGTTCGAAGGTCTGGGCGGTTCGGGATCTTCGCGGATCGCGAACTTGGCGGATCGGGATCTTGAGGGTTCGGGATCTTGAGGGTTCGGGATCTTGAGGGGTTGGTTCGGGATCTTGGGTATCCGCAAGGGTCAGTCGTGCTCGAAGGGCCGACTGAAGGTTTGCTGAAGGTTCCCGGGAGTGGATCTCGGGGAAAGTACGCGACTCTAACGGTTCGCGACCAAACGGGCCTTTTCCTCGCCGACCGCGATCACGTCGCCGTCGTGCAGCTGCGCGCCCCGGCGGGACTCGACCCGGCCGTTGACGGTCACGTCGCCCTCCTCGACCAGCTCACGCGCGTGCGCGCCGTTGTCCGCCAGGCCCGCCAGCTTGAGGAACTGGCCCAGCCGGATCATGTCGTCGGAGATCTCCACCTCGCGGATGCGCACCTCGTCATCATCGCGCAGCACCGTCCGCACGGCCGCACGAGCACCCGGTAACGAGGATTGCACGAGGTCGAAACACGGCGGACACGAACCGGACGCGCCGAGGGCTACCGTTCCCGAGGTGTGAGCACCGGCAGCCCGGACCCCCGACGCGCGGCACCCCGGCGTCGGCGGTCCCCGAGGGGTGAGGTCGGCTCGACGGGTGCCCGGTTCGGGTCGTCTGCGCTTCGCCGAAGTCTCGACGACCCGGTCGACGGGTTACCCGGCGGTCGTCACGACCAGGCGGGCGACGTGCCCGAACCGGTGAAGCGGCGGCGATCGCCGCGCGGCGAGGTCGGCGCGACCGGGGCCAGGTTCGGGTCGGCGGCGTTGCGGCGGAGTCTGGACGACCGACTGGAGGACCTGCCGGACGCGGCTGATCTGCGGGATGCTGGGCCGGTGCGTGATGTGGAGCGTGGGACGGGAGCCGGACGTGGGTCACGAGCGGAGCGCAGGCCCCCGTTGGACGAGACAGCTCCGTTCAACAGGCACTTCGACGACGAGGTGAACCCGGCGCGGGTCGGGCCGGACGACGAGGTCGAGCAGGAGTGGAGCGGCTCCCTGGTCAGGCCCTACGCGTGGACCGGCGGGCGGACCTCCTCCGAGTACGACCTGCGGCTGGAGACCCTGGTCTCGCTGGAGGAGAACGGGGTCGCGATCGCCATGCGCGACACGGGGCCGGAGCAGCGCTCGATCGTGGAGCTGTGCGCGTACCCGAGGTCGGTGGCGGAGGTGTCCGCGCTGATGTCGCTGCCGCTGGGCGTGGTGCGGGTGCTGCTCGGGGACCTGATCACGATGGGTGTCGTGGGGATGCACGACAACGTCGCGGCGGCGGACGGGCCCGACGTGCTGCTGCTGGAGCGCGTGCTGGAAGGGCTGCGCAGGCTGTAGTGCGGGGGCAGCACGGCCGGCCGGGCGGGGGCGGCTGGTCAGGCGGGGGCGGCTGGTCGGGCGGGGGCGGCTGGTCGGGCGGGGGCGGCGCGGCGTCAGGCGGTCGCGGCGAGGCGCAGCTCGCGGAAGACGTCGGCCAGGTCGGGTAGCTGGTAGTGGGCGTTGAGGCCGCTGGGGTTGGGGAGCAGCCACAGCCGGGAAGCCGCGATCGGTTCGGGTTGCGGGCCGACCTTGGCGGTCGGCCTGGAGAACGCGGTGCGGTAGGCGGTGATCCCGACGACCGCGACGAACCTCGGTCGCCGGGACTCGGCCAGCGCGGTGAGCACGGCCGCGCCCGCCCGGAGTTCGGCGGCCGTCAGCTCGTCGGCCTTCGCGGTGGCGCGGGCCACCAGGTTGGTGATGCCCAGGCCGTGGTCGAGGAGTTCGAACTGCTCGTCCGGGGTGAACCGGCGCGGGGTGAAGCCGGACAGGTGCAGGGCGGGCCAGAAGCGGTTGCCGGGACGGGCGAAGTGCTGCCCCTTCTCCTCGGACAGCAGGCCGGGGTTGATGCCGCAGAACAGCACGTCCAGGTCCGGTGCGAGCACGTCGGGGATCATCGGATGATCACCGGGCTGCCGTCGACCACCAGCCGCCAGCTGGGGATCTCGAACGCCGCCGGGTCCAGCCCGGTCGAGCCCACCCAGTCGATCAGCAGGCGGCGGATCTCCTGGTGCCGGCTGTGCAGCACCGGGGCGGTCGAGACGTGCGGGAAGTTGCCGCCGCCGGAGTGCCGGTAGTTGTTCACGGCCACCGCGAAGCGGTCCCGGGGCCGGATCGCGGAGCGGGCGTAGTGGAGGTTCGTGACGCGGTCGCCCGGTGGTCTGGCCAGGTCGATGTCGTAGGTGAGCGGGTCGGTGTGCCCGGTGGCGACGTCGTAGAGGTAGTCCGGGGTGTTGTCGGCGTTGGTCAGCTCGTCGGGGTGGTGCGGGCCGGGCGTGGAGTGGGCGCGGAAGTAGTGCGCGGAGCGTTCGAGGTAGTCCTTGAGCTGCGCGCCGGTCAGTTCGACGCCCACCAGGGTGTTCTCGAACGGGTAGAGGCCGGCCACGTCCCGGATCGACACCTCGCCGGCGGGGATCGCGGCACTCCGGTTGAACGGGCACGTGATGGAGACGACGGGGAACGCGCCCTTCAAGGAGGTGTGGAGGGTGGCCGCCTGCACGTGGTTGACGAAGTCCAGGGCGGCGGTGCGCTGGTAGCGGGCGGTGTGGACGGACATCGCCGACCGGCACGTGCCGATCCGGGAGTTCGCGTAGGCCACCACTCGGTCGTGGGCCTCGCGGACGAGCGCGCTGACGACGGGGTCCTCCGGGACGGTGTTGGTGTTGCGGACGTGCGCGCGGGAGTCGGTCCGGTGCCAGCCATCGGGGGTCTCCACCAGGTCGAACTCCATGACGCTGAGCCGTTTGCCCCAGTAGAGGGGTTCGGTCAGCAGGACCGTGCGGCCGGTCGCGCGGTTGGTGACGTGCCGCTGCGGGATCTCCACGTGGGCGTGGCCGACCAGGATCGCGTCGACGCCCGGCACCTCCTCGGCCAGCAGGGCGGCGCAGTTCTCCGGGAACGGCAGCAGGTCGCCGAGCGAGGACGACAGGTCCGCGCCGGAGTGCGCGGCGACGATCACCAGGTCGCACTGCCGGGCGAGCGGCGGGACGTGCGTCCTGGCCTGCTCGACCAGGCCGGGGAAGGTCAGGTGGCCGTCGACGTGGTTCTTGTCCCACACGGCGATGCCGGGGTTGGTCAGGCCGAGGATGCCGACGCGCAGCGGCGTCGAGCCGGTGTGGACGGTGACGGTGGTGTGGGCGCGGAAGGCCGGGGTCCCGTCGGTGGTCAGCGCGTTCGCGGCGAGCAGTGGGAAGTCCAGTTGCCGCTCGAAGGCCCGCAGGTGGGCGATGCCGTAGTTGAACTCGTGGTTGCCGACGGCCGCGGCGGTGTAGCCGAGGGCGTTCATCGCCACCGCCATGGGGTGGGGGTGGTCGGGCTCGATCGCGGCGAAGTAGTGCCCCAGCGGGGTGCCCTGGATGGTGTCGCCGGCGTCGATCAGGAGGGTGTGCGGGGTGGTCCGGCGCACCTCGCGGACCAAAGTGGCGATCTTGGCCAGGCCGACGTCGTCGTGGTCGGGGTCGTCGTACTCGCGGTCGGCGTAGTAGTCCCAGTTGAAGACGTGGGCGTGCAGGTCGGTGGTGCCCAGGACGGTGAGGGTGAAGCGCGCGCCCGGCCCGTGGGTCATGAGGTGACCCTATTCGGAAGGCGGGTTGGGGAGTCCGTCGTCCCTGGGGGTTCCGTCGTTCTGGGGGGTTTCGGTGTCGTTGGGGGTCGTCTGCTGGTCCTTGCGGTCCTTGAGGCGCAGGGTCACGGCCACGGCCAGGGCGATCAGGATCAGCGCGCCCACGATCCACGGCCAGATCGGGGTGCCGGACTCGGGTTGTGGTTGGGCGGGTTCGGAGTTGACGAAGGCGGAGACGGTGGCGGTGGGGTTGGCGATGGTGGGGGTGGCGGATCCGGGGGTGGATCCGGGGGTGGTGGGGGTGGGGAGTGGGAGTGGGGTGGGTGTTGAGGCGAGGGAGAAGATGGTTTTGCCGTTGACGTAGTCGCCGTCCAGGGCGAGGACTTGCCAACTCAGGATGTACTGGCCGGGCGGGGTGGCCTTGGGGGTGACCTGGGCGGTCAGGGTCGGGCCGGACGCGGTGATCTCGCCCGCCTGCCACTGGGTGCCGTCTGGGGCGGTGATCGCGATGGTGGCGCTCTCGGCGGGTACCGGCTCGCTGAACGTCAGGGTGAGCTTCGTGGGCGGTTGGGGCAGGGTCGCCCCGTTCGCCGGGTCGCTGCTGAGCAGTTCGGTGTGGGCGAACGCGGTCGGGGTCGCCGTGAGCACGGCGAACGTGGCCAGGAGTGCCGAGAGCGCCAATCGCTTCATAGCGGACAGTTCTACCTGGTTCAGCGGGTGGGCGGCTGCCCCGGATCGTTGCCCTGGCCGGTGCCGGGGTTGCCGCCGGGGGGCTGTTGGCGGTCGCCGCGCCGGCCTCGGGTGTTGCCTTCGACGATGCTGGTGGCGGTGCCGTTGGAGGCGATCAGCATGACGGTGTTGCCCTTGGCCAGGCCCGTGGTGCCCTTGTTGCCGTTGACGGTGGTGTTGGCGTCGATCTTGTAGGTCTGGGTGTAGCCGTCGGTGCTCTTGACGGTGATGGACGAGTCGCTGAGTTCGGTGATCTCGCCGTTCTGGAACTCGCCGTGCGCGGTGTCGCCGAACGGGCCCGGTCCCGTGATCATCATGCCGGGGCCGCCGTAGCCCCGGGGGCCGCCCATGCCCTGTTGGGCGGCGTCGGAGGTGCTGGCGGCGTAGATGACGCCGCCGCCGGCCGCGGCGATGCCGACGGCTATGGCCGCGGCGATCACGATCTTCCGGCCGGACCAGCTGGGGCCGGGAGCGGCCTGTGGTGGAGGTTCCTCACCCCAGGTCGGGTTCTCGGTGTCGGTAGTCATGTCGACCACCGTGGCCGGGGAGTCTGTGCGTGGGCTGTGCGGCTGTTGGGGTGTGGCTGTGCGTGGGTGTGGGTGTGGGTGTGAGTGGGTGTGGGTGTGAGTGGGTGTGGGTGTGAGTGGGTGGGGCGGCTGGGAGAAGAGAAAAAGCGCGCTCGCCGCTGGGCAGGCCGCCGGGGGGAGGAAGGGCGCGCCGTGTTCTCCCCGTATGGCCTGGTCTGAGACAACCACCCTTGATCAGGGAGTGCAAGCGAAGGGCGTGCTTGCACTCCCTGATCAAGCGCGGTTCGCTGCGCGCAGGCCATACGGGGAGAACACGGCGAGGGGCGGGTGCTGGGTGGTGGGGGCGTTGTGTGTGCGTGTGTGTGCGGGTCGGGGGTGCGTGGGGTGCCGGGGGTGTTCACAGGTGGTACACAGGGGCGGCACAGGGTGGGCTCATGGCCCGTTGTGACGATTGGGGTATGCGTGCGGTGAGTGCTCCTGAGCTTCGGCGGGCCGACGGGAGTCCGGTTCGGGTTCTCGTGGTCGACGACGAGTCCACTTTGGCCGAGTTGATGTCCATGGCTTTGCGGATGGAGAAGTGGGAGGTCCGCACTGCCCTCGACGGGACGTCCGCGGTTCGGGTGGCTCGGGAGTTCCGGCCTGATGTCGTGGTGTTGGACGTGATGTTGCCGGACTTCGACGGGCTTGAGGTGCTTCGGCGGATTCGGGCCGATGTTCCGGCGTTGCCGGTGTTGTTCCTGACCGCCAAGGATGCCGTCGAGGATCGGATCGCGGGGTTGACCGCCGGGGGCGACGACTACGTCACGAAGCCGTTCAGCCTTGAGGAGGTGGTGCTCCGGTTGCGCGGGCTGTTGCGGCGGACCGGGGTTTCCGAGGCTGGTGCGGGGACCGAGTTGGTCGTGGGTGACCTGGTGCTGGACGAGGAGACCCGCGAGGTTCGGCGGGGTGGGGTTTCGGTGGAGTTGACGGCCACCGAGTTCGAGCTGCTCCGGTTCCTGATGCGCAACCCCAAGCGGGTGTTGAGCAAGGCGCAGATCCTGGACCGGGTGTGGAGCTACGACTTCGGTGGGCAGGCGAACATCGTCGAGCTGTACATCTCGTACTTGCGCAAGAAGATCGACGCCGGGCGCGCGCCGATGATCCACACGATGCGGGGCGCGGGCTATGTCATCAAGCCTGCACCCTAAGCGCTGGCCGTTGCGGACGCGGCTGATCGTCGAGCAGGTCGTCCTGATCGCGATCGTGTGCGCGGGCATCGGCGTGGTCACCGTGTTCGCGTTGCGGGACTTCCAGATCAACCAGTTGGACCAGCGGTTGCACGACGCTTCGAACCGCGTTGTGGGTCGCGGGCCGTTCATGCCCGGCCCGCCGCCGGACAACCCGCTCAACCGGCCCGGGTTCGAGTCCGGGACGTTGGTGCTGATGATGCGGACGTCGGGGACCGACGGGTCGCTGATCAACCCCGGCCGGGACGCGCCCGAGGGGTTGACGGCCGAACAGGCGCGGGGGCTGGAGTCCGTTCCGGTCGACGCCAACGCCCGCAGCGTCTACCTGGGCGGCGCGCTGGGCGACTACCGGGTGGTCGCGGTGCTGGCCCGGGACGGGACCGTGGTGGTGACCGGGCTGCCCATGGCCGGGGTGAACGACGCGATGGTGCGGATGGGGTTCATCGTCGGCGGGGTGGCGCTGGCCGGGTTGGTCGCGGTGTCGCTGGCCGGGGCGTTGATCATCCGTCGGACGTTGCGGCCGTTGGAGAGGGTCGCGGCCACGGCGGGGCGGGTGGCGGAGCTTCCCCTGCACCAGGGGGAAGTGGCGCTGGCCGAGCGGGTGCCGGAGGGCGACGCCAATCCGGACACCGAGGTCGGGCAGGTCGGGTTGGCGTTGAACGCGATGCTGGACCACGTCGGCGAGGCGTTGACGGCGCGCCACGCGAGCGAGACTCGGGTTCGGCAGTTCGTGGCGGACGCCAGCCACGAGTTGCGGACGCCGCTGGCGGCCATTCGCGGGTACGCGGAGTTGACGCGTCGCAGCTCGGCGGACGTGCCGGAGGAGATCGGGCACGCGATGCGCCGGGTGGAGTCCGAGGCGGTGCGGATGACGTCGTTGGTGGAAGACCTGTTGTTGTTGGCGCGGTTGGACGCCGGGCGTCCGCTGGGGCGCGACACCGTCGACCTCTCGCGGGTCGTGGTGGACGGGGTGAGCGACGCCCGGATCGCCGGGCCGGAGCACGATTGGCGGTTGGAGTTGCCGCCGGAGCCGGTGACCGTGCTGGGCGACGGGCACAAGTTGCAGCAGGTGTTGGTGAACCTGCTGTCCAACGCGCGGGTCCACACGCCGGCGGGGACCACGGTGACCACTTCGCTGCGGCGCGAGGGTGGTGGTGTGGTGCTGACCGTTTCGGACGACGGGCCCGGGGTTCCGGCGGAACTCCAGAACGAGGTGTTCGAGCGGTTCTCACGTGGGGACACCTCGCGGTCCCGTGCTGCGGGCAGTACTGGACTGGGGTTGTCGATCGTGGCCGCCGTGGTGGCCGCGCACCAGGGAGAGGTGTCGGTGGAGAGCCGGCCCGGCCGCACCCGGTTCGTGGTGCGCCTGCCCGGCTGAGTCGCACAGCCTGCTCACAGGGAAGGCACAACGACCGCCCAGGCGTGGCCAGCAGGCTCTGGTTCATGCGAGCGCGACTACCCCTGTTGCTGTTGCTGGCCGGGACGGCTGTCCTCTACCTCTGGCGCTTGGGCGACTCCGGGTGGGCCAACGCCTACTACTCCGCCGCCGCCCAGGCCGGGGCGCGGAGCTGGTCGGCCTGGTTCTTCGGGGCCACGGATTCCGGCGGCGCGATCACCGTCGACAAGACACCCGCTTCGGTGTGGGTGATGGGGCTTTCCGCTCGGCTGTTCGGGGTCGACGCCTGGAGCATTCTGGTTCCGCAGGCGTTGATGGGCGTGGGCAGCGTGTGGCTGTTGTACGCGACGGTTCGGCGGGTCGCGGGTGGCGCGGCCGGGTTGATCGCGGGCGCGGTGTTGGCGTTGACGCCGGTCGCGGTGTTGATGTTCCGGTTCAACAACCCGGACGCATTGTTGGTGTTGTTGTTGGTCGCGGGTGCCTACTGCACGGTGCGGGCGGTCGAGAAAGCGTCGTGGAAGTGGTTGGCGCTGGCCGGGGTCGCGGTGGGGTTCGCGTTCCTGACGAAGATGCTCCAGGCGTTCTTGGTGCTGCCCGCGTTCGGGGTGGTGTACCTGGTCGCGGCACCGGGGGCGGTGCGGCGGAAGGTGCTCCACCTCGCCGGTGCGCTGGGGGCGATGGTCGTCGCGGGTGGGTGGTGGGTGCTGGCCGTCGAGCTGGTGCCCGCTTCCGCGCGGCCCTACATCGGGGGGTCGCAGAGCAACTCGGTCCTGGAACTCACCTTGGGGTACAACGGGTTCGGGCGGCTGACCGGGGACGAGGTGGGCAGCGTCGGCGGTCGTGGCGGTGGCGGCGGGTGGGGGTCCACCGGGTGGAGTCGGCTGCTCGGGGCCGAGATGGGCAGTCAGATCGCCTGGTTGCTGCCCACCGCCGTGGTGCTGCTGATCGCCGGGTTCTGGGCCGGTGGTCGGCGTGAGCGGGTCGGGTTGGGGTTGTGGGGCGGGTGGCTGGTGGTCACCGCCGGGGTGTTCAGCTTCATGAGCGGGATCATCCACGCCTACTACACCGTGGCGCTGGCGCCCGCGATCGGGGCGATCATCGGGATCGGGTCCGTGGCACTGTGGCGGCGTCGGGCCGAACCTGTTGCGGCTGCGGCGCTTTCGGGGGCGTTGGCGGTCACCGCGTTGCAGTGCTACCTGTTGCTGCTGGCGTGGTCCGCCGGGTTGGCGGCTGCGGTCCTGGTGTTGGGGTTGTTGGCCGCGGTGGGGGTTTTCCTGGCCGCGGTCGCGCCCGCGGTGGTGGTGGTCCCGGTTGCCGTGGTGGCGGCGTTGTTGGGGCCTGGCGCGTACTCGGTGGCCACTGCGGCCACTCCGCACTCGGGGGCGATTCCCAGTGCTGGGCCGGAGAGCGGGATGCGGGCGGGGCCCGGCGGGGGCGGGGTGGTGATGATGTCGCCTGGTGGCGGGCGCAATGGTGGTGTGGGCGGGTTGTTGAGCGCGCCTTCTCCAGGGGCCGAGCTGGTGGCGTTGCTGCGGAGCAACAGCGGGAACTTCCGGTGGGGTGCCGCTGCCGTCGGGTCGAACAACGCCGCCGGGTACCAGTTGGGCAGCGGGGTTCCGGTGATGGCCGTGGGCGGGTTCAACGGGACGGATCCCGCGCCCACGCTGGAGGAGTTCCAGGCGATGGTCCGAAGTGGACTGATCCACTACTTCGTCGGGGGCGCGGGGATGCCGGCGGAGAGCGGGTCCGACGCGTCCGAGCGGATCGCCGAGTGGGTCGCCGAAACCTTCGCCGCGACGACCGTGGACGGCGTCGACGTCTACGACCTCACAGCGGACGCACAGCGATGACACACTCCGTGCCCAGCTCGGGACTCGACGCTGACCCCATGACGCTCGCGACGCTCACGACGACCCCCGTGCTCGACGTGGTGGTCCCCGTGTACAACGAGGAGAGAGACCTCGCGCCGTGCGTGCGCAAGCTGCACGCCGACCTGACCGGGACGTTCCCGTACCGGTTCCGGATCACCATCGCCGACAACGCCAGCACGGACGGCACGTGGGCGGTCGCGCGGGAACTCGCGGAGGAGTTCGCCGACGTGGTGGCGGTCCACCTGCCGGAGAAGGGGCGCGGGCGGGCGCTGTCGGCGGTGTGGTCCGCCTCCGACGCGCAGGTGTTGGCCTACATGGACGTCGACCTCTCGACCGACCTGGCGGCGCTCGCCCCGCTGGTCGCGCCGCTGATCTCCGGGCACTCCGACGTCGCCATCGGCAGCCGGCTGGCGCGCGGCGCGCGGGTGGTGCGCGGACCCAAGCGGGAGTTCATCTCGCGCTGCTACAACCTGATCCTGCGGGGCGCGCTGGCGGCCCGGTTCTCCGACGCGCAGTGCGGGTTCAAGGCGATCCGGGCGGACGTGGCGCGGCGGCTGCTCCCCCACGTCGAGGACACCGGGTGGTTCTTCGACACCGAACTCCTGGTGCTGGCCGAACGGGCCGGCGCCCGCATCCACGAGGTCCCGGTGGACTGGGTGGACGACCCGGACAGCCGGGTCGACATCGTGTCCACGGCGGTGGCCGACCTGAAGGGCGTGGCCCGGGTCGCGCGCGGGTTGGCCTCCGGCCGGATCCCGGTCGGCGAGCTGCGGGCCCAGTTGGGGCGCGCGCCGCTGGAACCGGTGACGCCGGGCGTGCCCCGGGGGCTGTTGCGGCAACTGGTCCGGTTCGCCGCGGTCGGGGCCGCCAGCACGGTGGCCTACCTGGTGCTGTTCGTGCTGCTGCGCGGCGGGTTGGGCGCGCAGGGCGCGAACCTGGTGGCGCTGCTCGTCACGGCGGTCGCCAACACCGCCGCCAACCGGCGGTTCACCTTCGGCGTGCGCGGCAGTCGCGGTGCCGGGCGGCACCAGTTCGAAGGACTGCTGGTGTTCGGCCTGGGGCTCGCCCTCACCAGCGGCGCGCTCGCCGCGCTGCACCACTTCTCCTCCCCCGGCGGCGCGGCCGAACTGGCCGCCGTCGTGGGCGCGAACCTGCTCGCCACCGTCCTGCGATTCCTGTTGCTGCGCAACTGGGTCTTCCGCAACCGTCCCCTGGAGTCCACCTCATGACCGCCACCCTCGCGGCACCCGCACCCGCGTCGACCTCGCCGGCACCGCGCCGCTCCTGGACCACCCCGGCCCTGGTGGTGCTGCTGGTCGGCACCGCGGCGCTGTACCTGTGGAACCTCACCGATTCCGGCTGGGGCAACAGCTACTACGCCGCCGCCACCCAGGCCGGCGCGCAGAGCTGGACGGCGTGGCTGTTCGGCGGGCTGGACGCGGGCGGCGTCATCACGGTGGACAAGCCGCCCGCCGCGCTGTGGGTGAGCGGCCTGTTCGCCCGGGTCTTCGGGTTCTCGTCCTGGACGGTCCTGGCACCGCAGGCGGTCGAGGGCGTGCTCGCGGTGTGGCTGCTGCACGCCACGGTGAAGCGCACGTCCGGCGCGGTGGCCGGGCTGCTGGCCGGCGCGGCGCTGGCGCTGACCCCGGTGGCGGTGCTGATGTTCCGGTTCAACCTGCCCGACGCGCTGCTGGTGCTGCTGATGGTCGCGGGCGCGTACTGCACGGTCCGGGCGCTGGAGAAGGCTTCCTGGAAGTGGTTGGCGCTGGCCGGGGTCGCGATCGGGTTCGCGTTCCTGACCAAGATGGGGCAGGCGCTGCTGGTGCTGCCCGCGTTCGCGGTGGCCTACCTGGTGGCCGCGCCCACGACGCTGGGCAGGCGGTTGCTGCACCTGGTCGGCGCGGGCGTCGCGGTGGCGGTGTCGGCGGGCTGGTTCATCGCGCTGGTCGAGCTGTGGCCGAGCGGGTCGCGGCCTTACATCGGCGGTTCCACGAACGATTCGCTGTGGCAGTTGGCCATGGGCTACAACGGCCTGGGCCGGATCTTCGGCGGCGGCCGGGACGGTGGCGGCGGCAACGGCACGATCATGGGCGGCGGCAACGGGAACATCGGGTTCGGCGGCAGCACCGGCGTCGACCGGCTGTTCGGGGCGAGCATGGGCGCGGAGATCTCCTGGCTGCTGCCCGCCGCGATCGTCGGCGTGGTGGCCGGGCTGTGGTTCACCCGCCGCGCGCCGCGCACCGACCGCACGCGGGCCGCGTTGCTGCTGTGGGGTTTGTGGGTGCTGGTCAACGGCGTGGTGTTCAGCTTCATGAGCGGCATCACGCACCCCTACTACACCGTCGCCCTCGCGCCGGGCGTGGCCGCGATCGTCGCCATCGCGGGTCGGGAGATGTGGCGGGGACGGGCGCACCTGCCGGTGCGGACGGCGCTCGCGGTGATGGTCGCGGCGGCCGGCTTCTGGGGTTTCGCGCTGCTGAACCGGTTCCCGGACTGGGCTCCGGTCGTCCGGTGGACGGTGGTGGCGCTGACGGTCGTGGTCACCACGGCGATCGTGATGGGCGTGCGGCGGGTCGCGGCGCTCGCGGTCGTCACGGCCCTGCTCCCGTCGGCGGCGTTCGGCGTCGCCACGGCGGCGACCACCCACGCGGGTTCGATCCCGATGTCCGGTCCCGCCGGGTACTCCGACGGGATGGGCGGCGGCATGGGTGGCCCGATGGGCGAGGAGAGCGCGTCCGGCGAACTCGCCGACCTGCTCCGGGCCACCACCGGCACGTGGGCGGCGGCCACGACCAGCGCGCAGGGCGCGGCGAGCCTCTCGTTGGCCAGCGGCAAGGCCGTCATCGGCATCGGCGGCTGGAGCGGCGGCGACCCCGCGCCCACGTTGGCGGAGTTCCAGCAGTACGTGCGGGACGGCCGGATCGGCTACTACGTGTCGGGTGGACGGTCGATGGGCGGTGGCATGGGCGGCGACAGCGAGATCGCCGCGTGGGTGGCCGACAACTTCACGGCCACCGAGGTCGGCGGCTCGACGGTCTACAAGCTCAGCTAGGCCGCCGGTACGCCTCGACGGGGCGGTGGCCGCCGGCTTCGGCCGCGACCGCCGCCCCCTGCTCCGCCTTGCCCAGCCACGACCGGTACATGATGGTCGCCGCGTAGGGCAGGAAGTCCCGGCCGCGCTTCCACAGCCACGGGACGCCCTTGAACAGCAGCCACGCCAGGTGGTGCAGCGGCGTGATCCGGATGCCTCCGTTGCACTCCAGGCTCACCGGGCGGGGCACGGCGCAGCCCAGTTCGGCCAACCGGTTCGCGAAGGCCTGGGCCAACCGCCGGTGCCCCAGCTCCGACGGGTGCAGCCGGTCCACCGCCCACGTCTCCAGCGAGTACGCGCCGTCCATCAGGTCCAGGTCGACGCACCCCACGCCGTGCCGCCGCACGACCGCGTCGATCACCTGGTTCAGCTCGGCGATCCGCGCGGACAGCGCCCGGCGCAGCGCGCCCGGCATCCGGAACACCCGGCTGTGGTCGTGGAACCGCACGGTCACCACGGACGCGCCCGCCGCGACGAGTTCGCCGACGATCGCGTCCAGGTCCTCGTGCAGCCGGGCCGCGTCGAAGTCGGAGCGCAGCGTGTCGTTCATGCCGGCCAGCAGCACCGCCGCGTCGGGCGCGGCCCGCAGGGCGGCCGGCAGCTGCTCGAACCGGACCGACGCCACCCGGGCGCCGGGGAAGGACGGGTTCACGTAGCGGACGTCCGGAAACGACGCCGCGAGCAGCGGACCCACACCCCGCCACCCGCCGCGGACCGGATCGCCGACCCCGACCGTCGTCGAGTCGCCCAGGACCACCAGGCTTCGCACCGCTTTGGCCACCCGATGACCATCGCGCAACGACGTGTCCACCCGGGAACAGCCGGCGGAACGCTACCGGAATGCCGGGTACAGCGGCAGTTCCGCGGCGTCCGACCCGTACCGGGACGTCAGCGCCGCGATCACCGCCTCGGCGTGCGCGGCGACCGGCTTCACGCCCAGCGCCAGCGCGTCCGAGCGCAGCCGCACCCACCGCGAGGTGAGCACGGTGCTGCGCGGCGGCGAGTCCAGCGGCCGGTGCCCGGACGGCAGCGCCGAGTCCAGCCCCGGCAGACCGCGCCACGTGCCCAGCCACACCCACAGCAGCTGCGATTCCAGCAGCCGGGGCAGGAACACCGCGTCGTCGTCCAGGTCCGGCCACACCGAGCCGACCTCGGCCCGCCACGCCGCCACCATCGCCTCGGACATCCCGGCGGGCAGCCCGTAGCCGCACCAGCACGACGGGAACGGCACCCGCAGGCACGCCGCGTCGAACACGATGTCGCGCACGCAGCCGCCCTCGAAGTCCAGGAACCGCACGCCCCGGCTGGTCACCAGGTGGTTGTCCGGACAGGACGTGGACGGGCTGAACGCGCGCCGGCGGGACGCGCCGAACCCGCGCAGCGCCTGCTCGGCGAACTCCACCGCGGCGGGCGGGGTGTCGACCTCCAGCGCTTCGAGGAGCAGCTTCGGCAGCCCGGCCAGCGCGGCGTGCACGTCGACCGCGATCGGGTCCGCGCAGCACTGGCTGCCCTGGCGGCGCATCAGCGCGTCGAAGTCGGCGTCGCGGCCCGCCGTGGTGGCGTGCAGCCGGCCCATCGCGTGCGCCCACGAGAGCAGCCCGCGCTCGGCGGCGCGCGCGTCCGAGCCGAGCAGCTTCTCGGCCAGCCGAGGGGCCTTGCCGAGGTCTTCGAGCACGACCAGCCGCTTGCCGTTGTCCTGGGCGACGAGTTCGGGGGTGAGCCGGTCCTCGCCGGGCAGCGCGGTGAGCAGCTTGTGCGAGACGGCCTCGTGCGCGAACGGGTCCCGGTCGGCCACCGCCGACGGGTAGCGCTTGACCACGAGCGTGCGGGGCAGCGAGAACGGCGTCGCCGCCACCCGCACCCGCACCACCACGGACCGACCGGCACCACCGAGCCGTTCGGGGTCGGCCAGCCGCACCGCCGCGCCGAACCGACCGCTCAGCACCGATTCGGCGGCGGCTACCGCCGCGAGCAGTTCGGAGTGGTCCGCGTCGTCGATGTCCGCCGGGCCGGCGGTGATCTCCACGCTCATCCCCTCCGACCCTACCCCGGTGGCCACCGACCTGACAGAACCCGTCCGGGCACCGTGACGGTAGTGCTCATATGCATGGTTCGACCACCACTTGTCGATACTGCAACCAAGTCAGCGCAGTGGCACAGCCGTCCCACTGGGCGGGAAGTCAGCCGTTGGAGAGCGGTCGCCCCAGGTCACGGCTCCGACTACGCCGATTGCGCAGCGCGAGCACCGCCGCGGCGGCCACCACGATCCCGACCAGGTTCACCGCCAGTTGGAGGACCGACATGCCGCAGATGGCCCACTCCCCCAGCACCGCCGCGATCGCCGCGTACCCGGCGGCGGGCACGGTGGTGACCGAGATGAACACCCCGACCAGCGCCGCGGACTTCGCCGAGGTCATCGACAGCATCCCGGCCGCGCCCGCGAGCAGCGCGACGATCAGCGAGAACGGCCCGACCTGGAACACGAAGTCGACCTCGTGCGCGGCCAGGACCATGCTCCGGTCGAACAGCCCGGCGTAGGAGCCGACCACCGCGCCGCCGAAGGTGACCACCATGGCGAGCGGGAACCCGACCGCGAGCGCCAGACCGGCCCGCCGCACCAGGTCCCAGCGCCGCAGCACGGACCCCACCGCGATCGCCGCCAACGGCCCGAACTCGGGCCCGACGACCATCGCGCCGACGATCGTGACCGGCGAGTTCGTCACCACCCCCACCGCCGCCAGCAGGCAGGCGATGGTGAGGAACGACAGGAACGTCACGTTGAGCCGCGACTCCTCGCCGGTCCGGGCGATCAGCTCCTCCCACACCACGGCGTCGGCGGCCTCCCCCGGCGCGGCCTCCTCGGCCCGGTCGGCGGCGTCGGACAGGGCGGTGTCGATCTGCTCCAGCGTGACCCCGCCGCTGTGGTCGATCCCCAGCCCGCACAGCGCCTCGACCACCTCGTCGGTGGCCTCCCGCGCCACGTCGGCCTCCACGACGTCGCCGGCGGGCTCGATGGCGGCACCGGGGAACAGCACGACGTGCGTGACGCCGGGGTGCTCCTTGAGCACGGCCAACACCTCGTCGGTGGCATCGACCGGGCACACGGCCCGCAGGTGCAACATGCCCCAACTGTGCCCGACCCCCGACGAGCCCGCCCGAGCCCACCCCGGAAACCGGCACCGCCTACGAACGCGTCGGCCGCCCCCGGGCGATCCCGGGAGCGGCCGACGAGCGGGTCACGCCCGCCCGGCTTACGCCTTCGCGTCCTGGCCCTTGGGCTCCTGGGGCTTGGCGTCCACCCCGGCCTCCTTGCGCTGCTGGGCCGAGATCGGGGCGGGCGCGGAGGTCAGCGGGTCGAACCCGCCGCCGGACTTCGGGAACGCGATGACCTCGCGGATCGAGTCCGCGCCGGACAGCAGCATGGCGATCCGGTCCCAGCCGAACGCGATGCCGCCGTGCGGGGGCGCGCCGTACTTGAACGCGTCGAGCAGGAAGCCGAACTGCTCCTGGGCCTCCTCCGGCCCGATGCCCATGATGTCGAAGACCTTCTGCTGCACGTCGGCCCGGTGGATACGGATCGACCCGCCGCCGATCTCGTTGCCGTTGCAGACGATGTCGTAGGCGTAGGCCAGCGCGTTGCCCGGGTCGGTCTCGAACTTGTCGATCCAGTCGGCGTTGGGCGAGGTGAACGCGTGGTGCAGCGCGGTCCACTGGCCGGTGCCCAGCGCGATGTCGTCGCCGATCTTGTCCACGGCCTCGAACATCGGCGCGTCGACGACCCAGACGAACGACCAGGTGCCCTCTTCGATCAGGCCGATCCGGTGCGCGATCTCCACCCGGGCGGAGCCCAGCAGCGCCCGCGCGCCGTCCGGCTCGCCCGCGCCGAAGAACACGCAGTCACCGGGCTTCGCGCCGACGGCGGCGGCCAGGCCGGCGCGCTCCTGCTCGGACAGGTTCTTGGCGACCGGGCCGCCCAGCGTGCCGTCCTCGGCGACCAGCACGTACGCCAGACCGCGCGCACCGCGCTGCTTGGCCCACTCCTGCCACGCGTCGAGCGTGCGCCGGGGCTGGTCCGCGCCGCCGGGCATGACCACCGCGCCCACGTACGGGGCCTGGAACACCCGGAACGGGGTCTCCCGGAAGTACTCGGTGAGTTCGGTCAGCTCCAGCCCGAACCGCAGGTCGGGCTTGTCCGTGCCGTACTTGGCCATCGCCTCGGCGAAGGTCATCCGGCGGATCGGCAGCGGGATCTCGTAGCCCGCGAGACCGCTCCACAGGCCGCGCAGGATCTTCTCCCCGAGCGCGATGACGTCGTCCTGCTCGACGAAGCTCATCTCGATGTCGAGCTGGGTGAACTCCGGCTGCCGGTCGGCGCGGAAGTCCTCGTCCCGGTAGCAGCGCGCGATCTGGTAGTAGCGCTCCAGCCCGCCCACCATGAGCAGCTGCTTGAACAGCTGGGGCGACTGCGGCAGCGCGTACCAGGAGCCGGGGCGCAGCCGCGCGGGCACCACGAAGTCGCGCGCGCCCTCCGGCGTGGACCGGGTCAGCGTGGGGGTCTCGACCTCCACGAAGTTCTCGGCGTGCAGCACGTCGCGCGCGATCCGGCTGGCCTCGCTGCGCAGCCGGATCGCCTTCGCGGGGCCGGAGCGGCGCAGGTCCAGGTAGCGGTGCTTGAGCCGGGTCTCCTCGCCGACCTCCAGGTGGTCGTCGAGCTGGAAGGGCAGCGGCGCGGACTCGTTGAGCACCTCCAGCGCGGAGGCGTAGACCTCGATCGCGCCGGTGGACAGGTCGGGGTTCTCGCTGCCCTCGGGCCGCAGGGTGACCTCGCCGACGACCTTCACCACGAACTCGGAGCGCAGCCGGTGGGCGCGCTCGGCCATCTCGCCCTCGCGGAACACCACCTGCGCGATCCCCGAGGCGTCCCGGAGGTCGATGAAGATCACGCCGCCGTGATCGCGCCTGCGGGCCACCCACCCGGTCAGGGTGACGGACTGCCCGGCGTGCTCGGCGCGGAGCGTCCCGGCCTCGTGCGTGCGCATCACGGGTACTGCACTCCTCAGGTCCAAGGTGCTAGCTGAATGTCACTCGGGCGTCAAGGCTAGCCAACGACCCCCCGGAACCCGCCACCAGGTTTGTTTGAGCCCCCTCCGCGCGCCCGCCGGATGCCTGTGCTCACCCGGTGGTCAGACGCCTGCTCGTGAGCGCCGTGTCGGTCCTGCTCGCCGGTGGCTGCGCCTACACGGTCCAGGGCGCTCCGGTGGCGGGCCCGCTGCCCGAGGTGCCGACGGTCGAGTGCTCCTACCTCGACACGTCCGAGGAGCCGAACAACAAAGCCGTCGAACCACCGTCCGGCAAGCAGGTCCCGGCCGCCGGCCGGGTCGTGGTGCGACTGGACACCGCCTCGGGCGCGCTGGAGTTCACGCTGGACGCGGCGTCCGCCCCGTGCTCGGTGCACAGCTTCCGCCACCTGGTCGGGCAGCGCGTCTACGACGGCAACCCGTGCCACCGCCTGGTGACCGAGGGCATCCGGGTGGTCCAGTGCGGCGACCCCACGTCGAGCGGCGTCGGCGGCCCCGGCTACCGCTGCGACGACCCGAAGGCCCGGACCGGCGGCTACCGGCGCGGCGTGATCGGCATGGCGAACCGGGCGACGGCGGGCACCAACGGCAGCCAGTTCTTCATCGCCTTCAAGGACAGCGAATTCCCGCCGGACCACCCGGTGATCGGCGAGGTCACGAAGGGCCTGGACGTCCTCGACCAGGTGGCCGCCGCCGGCGTGGTCCCGGTGTCGAGCGCCACCGACGGCAAACCCGTCAAGGAACTCAAGTTCAAAAGGTCCAGGAGAAGTAGTACGCATTCCCGACGCGGCCGACACCGTGCCGGACCTGCGGCTACCGCCTGCGGTTCGCCGATCGACGGCCGGACCGCCGAATTGACGGGAACAGCGGCTTCGGGGTGGCCGGGAAAGCGATCCACGCGGGACGGATGACGTCGGGCCGAATGGTCGACGTGCGACTTGTGAATTCGCGTCGGGCCGGCCCGCGGAAAAGGCCGTCCCCGGCGGGCACCGGGGACGGCCGACGTGATCCGGCGATCAGGCGCTGGGCGCCAGGTAGAGCAGGCGGTTCGGCGAGCCGGAACCCGGGCCGGTCACCTTGCCCGGGGTGGCCTGGCCGACCAGGTACGACGCGACCTGCGCCGGCGTGGCCGCCCGGTTGTTCTGGAGGTACCGCGCGACCGCGCCCGCCACGTGCGGCGTGGCCATCGAGGTGCCCGAGATGGTGTTGGTGGCCGAGTCCGAGGTGTTCCAGGACGAGGTGATGCCCGACCCCGGCGCGAAGATGTCCAGCACCGAGCCGTAGTTCGAGTAGCTGGCCCGCGCGTCGGTCTTCTCCGTCGCGCCCACCGTGATCGCCTCGGTGACCCGGGCCGGGGACGTCGAGCCCGCGTCGGTGTTGCTGTTGCCCGCCGCGAGCGCGTACGTGACACCGGCCTGGATCGACTTGCGCACCGCGTTGTCGATCGTCGTGGACGCGCCACCGCCGAGGCTCAGGTTCGCCACCGCCGGCTTGACGTGGTTCTTGGTCACCCAGTCGATGCCCGCGACGACACCGGCGGTCGTGCCGCTGCCGCCGTTGTCCAGCACGCGCACGCCGTAGATCGTCGCGCCCTTCGCGACGCCGTACTGGCTGCCCGCGATGGTGCCCGCCACGTGCGTGCCGTGGCCGTGGCCGTCCTGCGCCACGTTGTCGTTGTCCACCGCGTCGAACCCGTTGCGGGCCCGGCCGCCGAACGTCGAGTGCGAGATCCGCACACCGGTGTCCACGACGTAGACGTTCACGCCGGCGCCGGTCGAGGTGTAGCTGTACGCCGAGTCCAGCGGCAGGTTCTTCTGGTCGATCCGGTCCAGGCCCCACGACGGCGGGTTGGACTGGGTGGTCTCGACGTGGAACACCTGGTCCTGCTCGACGTACTCGACGGCCGGGTTGGCCGCCAGCCGCTTGGCCGCCGACTCCGGCAGCGAGACGGTGAAACCGTTGAGCGACTTGCTGAACACGCGGTCGACCTTGCCGCCGTAGCGGGCGGCCAACGACGCGGCGGAGTCCGCCGAACCGTCCTTGAGCTTCACGATGAAGCTGTTGTGCACCTTCTCGGCCGCGTCGGCGGCGCGGATCTCGCCTTCGGCGGCCTGGGCGGGAGACGCCAACAGGGTGGAAGCCGCGGCGGTGATCGCCACCGCGCCGACGCCGGCCAGGAACCGGACCTGTCGTGACTGTCGCATCAAGTTTCCGTTCTCGAAGTGGTGACCGACGCGCCCACCCACCGGGACGGAGATCGCAGGGTGTGGGTGTGACGCAGGGCCACCTTGCCCTCGCTGACAGTCACCAACTCAAACAGCCGGACCCGCCGCCGGCCAAGGGCGAAAGATTGCCAGTTATCACTCTGCGTGAAGAAAACCCGTGACCAGCGTTTTCCCGAATTCCGGGAGACCTGGTAAAAGCGAGCCGATACCGTCCCTGACATGCGATTGGAACCCGTCACCGAGGACAACTACCGCGCCGTCATCGCCCTGGAGGTTCACGAAGAGCAACGGAGCTTCGTGGCCACCAACCTGAAGTCCATCGCCGACGCGTGGATCCACCGGCCCCTGATGGAACCGATGGCGATGTACTCGGCAGACGACCTGGTCGGCTTCACGATGCTCTCCCGGGAGCACCCGCACGACCTGCACGTCGTCCGCTTCATGATCGACCGGCGGGCGCAGGGCAGAGGTCTGGGCCGCAAGGGCCTGGCCGCCGTCGCCGAGGTCGCCCGCGCCGAGCGGCGCACGCGGCTGTCCCTGAGCATCGTCCCCGGCAACGCCGTGGCACACGGCCTCTACAAGGCGTTCGGCTTCGTGGAGACCGGCGAACTGGACGAGGGCGAGATCGTCATGAAGCACGACCTCGCCCCCGCCTGATCGGCCCCGCCGACGTCAGCGCACCGACGTCACCGCGAGGGCGACCAGTACAGCAACGCGCCCCACGACAACGGCGTGGCTTCCTTGACGATCTCGGCCTGCACCTGGGCCGGGGTGGCCGTCGTGTTGCGCTGCAAGTACCGCAGCGCAACACCGGACACGAACCCGGTCGCCGGAGACCCGCTGATCGTGTTGGTCGCCGTGTCGCTGGTGTACCAGGCCGACGTGATGCTCTGCCCCGGCGCGTACACGTCCACGATCCGGCCGTAGTTGGAGAACGACGTCCTGGTGTCGGTGTTGGTCGAGTACCCCGACGTGATCGCCTCGGCCACCCGCGCCGGCGAGAAGTTGATCGCGTCGGAGTTGCTGCCGCCCGCCGTCACCGACGCCGTGACGCCGGACTTGATCAGCGCGACCACCGCGTCGTCCAGCGCCTGGGACACCCCGCCGCCCAGGCTCAGGTTCGCCACCGCGGGCTTCGCGGCGTTGCGCGCCACCCAGTCGACGCCCGCGATCACGCCCGCCGTCGTGCCGCTGCCGTTGCCGTCGAGCACCCGCACGCCGCACACCCTGGCCTGCTTCGCGACCCCGTAGGTCTTGCCCGCGATCACGCCCGCCAGGTGCGTGCCGTGGCCGTTGTCGTCCTGCGCCACGTCGTCCTTGTCGATCGCGTCCCAGCCGTTGCACGCCCGTCCGCCGAACTCCTGGTGCGTCACCCGGATCCCGGTGTCGATCACGTACGCCGTGGTGCCGCGCCCGGTGGTCGTGTAGGCGTACTTGGTGTCCAGCGGCAGCTTCCGCTGGTCGATCCGGTCGAGCCCCCAGGGCGCGTTGTCCTGCCTCGTCGGCGGGGCGATCCGCACGACCTGGTCCTGCTCCACGTACTCCACCGCCGGGTCCGCGGCCAGCCGCCGGGCCTCGGCCGCGCCGAGCTTCGCCGTGAAGCCCTTGAACGGCCCGGAGAACACCCGGTCCACACCGGCCACCTTCGACGTGACGACGCCGAACGCCGCCGCGTCGGTCAACTTCACGATGTAGCTCCCCGGCACCGCCGACGCGGAGTTCGCGTGCAGCACCGCGCCTTCGGCCTGTGCCGGTGTCGACACGACCCCCATCGCCAGGGCGGCGACGCCCAGGCCGGTCATCAGCTTGCGCATGGCAGTTTCCTTTGCAGGGAGGGGATCCCCGGGCCACAGGTGTCCCGGGGACGAGCGGTCACCGCGTGGGCGACCAGTACAGGAGCCGACCCCAGGGCAGCGGGGTCGCCTCGTTCACCAGTTCCGCGTGCACCTGGGCGGGTGTCGCGGTCGGGTTGAACTGGAGGAACCGAACGGCCACACCGGACACGAAACCGGTCGACATCGACGTGCCGCTCAACGTGTTGGTCGCCGTGTCGCTGGTGTGCCACGCGGCCGTGATCCCGATGCCCGGCGCGAACAGGTCGACACCCGGGCCGTAGTTGGAGAAGGAGGCGCGCGTGTCGGTCTGCGTGGACGACCCGGACACCAGCGCTTCGACGACGCGCGCCGGCGAGGTGTTCACCGTGCCGCTGCCACTGCCGCCGGCCGTCACCGACGCCGTCACACCGGAGCGGATCATCGCCCGCACCGCGTCGTCCAGCGCGGTGGACACCCCGCCGCCGAGGCTGAAGTTGGCCACCGCGGGCTTGCGCGCGTTGCGGGTCACCCAGTCCACACCCGCGATCACGCCGGCGGTCGTCCCGCTGCCCTGGGCGTTGAGCACGCGCACCGCACCCACGGACACGCCCTTGGCCACGCCGTAGACCCGGCCCGCGATGATGCCCGCCACGTGCGTGCCGTGGCCGTTGTCGTCCTGCGCCACGTTGTCGTTGTCCACCGCGTCCCACGCGTGGAACGCCCGTCCGCCGAACTCCTGGTGCGTCACCCGGATCCCGGTGTCGATCACGTACACCGTGACCCGCTCGCCGGTCGACGTGTAGCTGTACTTAGTGTCCAGCGGCAACGCCCGCTGGTCGATCCGGTCGAGCCCCCAGGGCGCGTTGGTCTGCGTGGTGGGGGCGTTCGCCGACGCGCCGACCCCGCCCGTCCCGCCCGACGAGGCCCGCACCACCTGGTCCTGCTCGACGTACTCCACCAACGGGTCGGCGGCCAGCCGCCGCGCCTGCTTCTCGCTCAACCGGGCCGAAAACCCGTGGAACCCACCGCCGAACACCCGCTGCACCCCGGCGACCCGCGCCCCGACCGAGTCCACCGACACCGAGTCCTTGAGCTTCACCAGGTAGCTCCCCGGCACCGCCCACGCCGACCCGGCGTGGCGCACCACGCCTTCCGCCGCGCTGGCCCCACCGGCCGAACCCGACGCCACCCCCGGCGCCACGACCGCGCCGAACAGCACCGCCGCCACCAGCGCGGACCTCGACCTGCCCGTTCTCATCTGCGTGTGCATGAATGTTTTCCTTTGCGGGGATGGGGAAAACCCCGGCGCGGGTCGCGCGCCGGGGTTCCCGTGACACAGGGGGCGTCAGGCCGTGGGGGCCCAGTAGAGCAGCCGGTTCGGCGAGCCGGAGCCGGGGTTGGTGACCTTGCCGGTGGTGGCCGCGTTCACGATCGCGGTCTGGGCCTGGGCGGGCGTGGCCGCCCGGTTGGCCTGGAGGTAGCGGGCCACGACGCCGACCACGTGCGGGGTCGCCATCGAGGTGCCGCTGATCGTGTTGGTCGCGGTGTCGCTGGTGTTCCAGCTGGACAGGATGTCCGAGCCGGGCGCGAACACGTCGACCAGCGAGCCGTAGTTGGAGAAGCTCGACCGCGCGTCGGTCTTCGTCGTCGAGCCGACGGTGATCGCCTGGGTCACCCGCGCGGGCGAGTAGCCGGAGGCGTTGGCGTTGCTGTTGCCCGCCGCCACGCCGTAGACGACACCCGCGGCGATGGACTTGCGAACCGCGTCGTCCAGGGTGGTGGACGCGCCGCCGCCGAGGCTCATGTTGGCCGCGGCCGGCTTGACGTGGTTCTTGGTGACCCACTCGATGCCCGCGACGACACCGGCGGTGGTGCCGCTGCCGTTGTTGTCCAGCACGCGCACCGCGTGGATCGTGGCGCCCTTGGCGACGCCGTAGGTGTTGCCCGCGATGGTGCCCGCCACGTGCGTGCCGTGGCCGTTGCCGTCCTGGGCGACGTTGTCGTTGTCCACGGCGTCGAAGCCGTTCTTGGCCCGGCCGCCGAAGTCGGTGTGGCTGATCCGGACACCGGTGTCGATGACGTAGACGTTCACGCCCGCGCCGGTGGTGTTGTAGGTGTACTTCTGGTCCAGGGGCAGGTTCTTCTGGTCGATGCGGTCCAGGCCCCACGGGGGGTTGGTCTGGGTCGCGGCGATCCGCACCACCTGGTTCTGCTCGACGTAGTCGACCGCCGGGTCGGCCGCGAGGCGCTTGGCCGCGCGCTCCGACAACGTGGCGGAGAACCCGTTCAACGCCGTGGAGAAAATGCGGTCCACCTGCCCGCCGAAGCGCGCGGCGAGCGAGTTCGCACTCGCCGTGGAGAAATCCTTGAGCTTCACGATGTAGCTGTTCGGGATCGCGTCGGCCGCGTCGGCGGAGAGGATCGCGCCCTCCGCCGCCTGCGCGGGCGGTGCGACCAAGGCGAGCGCGACCGCACCGACGGCGGCTCCGGCTGTCAGGTTGAGCTTGCGCATACTCGTGTCCGTTTCTTCGCAGGGAACGGTCGACGGCGCCCGCCAGCGGCAAGGGAGCGGGGCCTCCACCGCGTGGGGTGTGCCACACATCACCCCACGTCTTCGAGGCTATGCGGCGGTTCGGGTACCGGGAAGCGACCAGACGTCCCAGTGGCGGTGGGACGATCGCCCGGACCACACCTTCACACCACTGCTGTTAATGAGAATTCAAACATTCCATGGCCGACCGGATTTTGCCCGCCGATTCGGTTAAATTCACGTCGGGAAACCCGATCGGCTGTACCGCGGAGTGGATTTCGCACGATAACGTCGCTCGCCTTGTCCTCGGGAGAACGGAGCGGAGATGCCTACGCCAGTCGTCGGACCGGAATCGCGGGTACGCGATCCCCGACGCATCGACGCAGGAGCGGACCCCTTCGCGGACGCATTGCGATCGGCGATCCGGGCGAAAGGGCTGAGCCTGGAACGCATCCAGCACAAGCTGCGGTCACGCGGCGTGGCGGTGAGCATCGCCGCGCTGAGCTATTGGCAGTCGGGGCGACGCCGACCGGAACGGCCCGACTCACTGACCGCAGTCGGCCACCTGGAGGAGATCCTGGAGGTCGGCGAAGGCGGCCTGAGCACCCTGCTGGGACCGCCGCGACCACGCGGGAAGGCACGACCCCGGATGCGGTTGGCGGGCCCGGAGGGGTGGGCCCAGGCGGGCGACTACGAGTCGGTCGCGGAACTGCTGGCGGACGTGGACACCACCACGGACCAGGACCTCACCCGGCTCAGCTTGCGGGACCAGGTCGAGCTGGCGATGGACGGCAGCACCCGCCGGGTGCGGTCGCGCCAGGTGCTGCGCGCCGAACGGGCGGGCGTCGACCGCGTCCTGCTGGGCTACGACACCCGGCTGCCGGGCGACCCGCTGCCGGTGATCGGCACGCTGCGCTCGTGCAGACTGGGGCGGGTCTCCGCCGACCCGCGGAACGGTCTGATGATCGCCGAACTGCTGTTCGACCGGCCGTTGCGCAGGGGAGAGCGCACCGCCGTGGAGTACGAGTTGATCCACGTCGCGCCGCACCACCCGACGTACGACAACACCCACTCGCGCCGCTTCCGGCACCCGGTTCGGGAGTACGTGCTGGAGGTCCGGTACGACTCGCGCTGCCGTCCGGTGCGCTGCGAGCAGTTCACCTCCGACCTGTCCGGCGGAGAACCCGCCGACGTGCGCGAAACCCCGGTGGACACCTGGGGCTACGCGTACGCCGTCGCCTTGGACTTCGGTCCCGGGGTGGTCGGCCTGCGCTGGCAGTGGTCGTGAGCCGACGCCGGACGTGGTCGTGACTCAGTAGGAGCGCGGCAGCCCGAGGGTGTGCTGCGCCACGAAGTTCAGGATCATCTCGCGGCTGACCGGAGCGATCCGGGACAACCGGGACGCGGCGAGCAGGGCACCGAGTCCGTACTCGGCCGACAGCCCGTTCCCGCCGTGCACCTGGATGGCCTGGTCCACGGTCGCCGCCACCGCCTCACCGGCCGCGTACTTGGCCATGTTGGCCGCCTCACCCGCAGCCCGGTCTTCTCCAGCGTCGTAGAGAGCCGCGGCCTTCTGGGTCATCAACCGAGCGAGTTCGACCTGGATCGCGCACTGCGCCAACGGGTGCGCGACGCCCTGGTGCGCACCGATCGGCGTGCCCCACACCGCACGGGTGCGGGCGTAGTCGGCAGCCTGGGCCAAGGCGCGGCGGGCCATGCCGGTGGCGAACGAGGCCGCCATGATCCGTTCCGGGTTGAGCCCGGCGAACAACTGGGCCAACCCGGCGTCCTCGGCCCCTACCAGCGCGTCCGGTGGCAGGCGGACATCGTCGAAGAAGCAGGTGAACTGCTTCTCCGGGGACACGACCTCCATCGGGATGTGCTGGTAGGTGAAGCCGGGCGCGTCGGTCGGCACGATCATCAGCGACGGCATCAGCCGCTGCCCCGACGAGTCGACGTGCCGGGCCACCACCAGCACCGCCGACACCTCGTCCACCCCGGAGATGTAGTACTTGCCGCCGGAGAGCACCCACTCGTCGCCGTCGCGGCGGATGGCCGTGGCCAGCTTGTGGGAGTTGGACCCGGCGTCCGGCTCGGTGATCGCGAACGCCATCTTGGTGGTCCCGTCGGCGAACCCGGGCAGCCACCGGCGCTTCTGCTCCGCCGTGCCGTAGCGGGCGATCACCGTGGCGCAGATGGCCGGGGAGACCACCATCAGCAGCATCGGGCACCCGGCCGCCGCCAGTTCCTCGCACACCGCCGCGAGGTCGCCGATGCCGCCGCCACCACCGCCGTACTCCTCCGGCACGGCCACGCCCAGGTAGCCCAGCCTCCCGGCCGCCGCCCACAGCTCGTCGGTCTTCTCCCCCGCGCGGGCCTTGGCCACGAAGTACTCGTGCCCGTAGCCGCCGGCGAAGTCGGCGACCGCCTCGCGCAGCGCCCGCCGCTCGTCGCTCTCCACGAAGTCCACGCCCGTGCCTCCTCTGCCGCTCCCGCCACACCCACCTCGGCCCCGGGACGTCACCGCACGGCGGAACCCGCCCCAGCGGCCGTCTCAGGCCCCGTTCCAGCGCCCGCTTGAGGCCCTGCCGGCTCGACCACGGCGAGCACGTCGCCCGCGTCGACCCGATCCCCCGCCGCCACGCGGACTTCCGCGACCGTGCCACCGGCCGCCGCGAGCACCCGGTGCTCCATCTTCATCGCCTCCAGCACCACCAGCTCCGCACCCGCCGCCACCGCCTGTCCGGGTGCCGCGGACACCCGGACGACCGTGCCCGGCATCGGGGCCGCGGTGGCTCCCCGGGCGAGGGTGGCGACCGGCTCGGGGAACCGGGGCAGCACCCGCAGCGCGTGCCCGTCCGCGACCACCAGGTCCCCGTAGACGGCCACCGCGACCGCCCGCCGCACCCCGTCCCGCTCCAGCACGACTGCGCTGCGTGACGCCGATACCACGTGCACACCGGGATCGGCCACTACCCCGCGCCGGGTGTGCCGGTAGACCACTTCCACGGTTTCACCGTTGAATTCGAACAGTGTTTTCTGGGGTTGCGACGGAAGATTCCGCCAGCCCAGCGGTAGGTTCGTCCGACGAATTTCGGCCAGGGCCAACGCGGCCGCCAGTGCGGGCCCCCGGACGTCCACCTCGGGTGGTTCGACGAGTCCGTGCTGGTCGAGGAACCCGGTGTGGGTGGCCCCCGCGACGAAGGCCGGATGGCGCAACACCCGCACCAAAAGTTCGCGGTTGGTGACCAACCCGTGCAGGTCCGACCGGTCCAAAGCGGTGGCCAGTTTGCGAATCGCGGCATTCCGGGTCGGCGCCCACGCGATGACCTTGGCCAGCATGGCGTCGTAGTGCACTCCGACCTGGCTGCCGTCCTCCACTCCGCTGTCGGTTCTTACGCCGTCCGGCACGTGGAAGCGGTGCAGCACACCGGTCGAAGGGCGCCAGTCGTGCGCCGGGTCTTCCGCATAGAGGCGGGCTTCCACAGCGTGCCCGCGCGGTTGTGGCGGCACCTCCGGCAGCCGTTCTCCTTCCGCTATCGCGAGTTGCCAGGCGACCAGGTCGACCCCGAAAACCTCCTCGGTCACCGGGTGCTCGACCTGCAAACGGGTGTTGACCTCAAGGAAGTGGAACCGCTGGTCATCGGTGAAAAGGAACTCCACGGTGCCCGCGCCGACATACCCGATCGCGCGCGCCGCTTTGACCGCCGCGTCGAACAACCGTTGCCGCGCTTCGGGTCCGACCGCGGGGCTGGGCGTCTCCTCGACGATCTTCTGGTGCCTGCGCTGGACGGAGCACTCGCGTTCGCCCAAAACCCACACCGTGCCGGAGGTGTCGGCGAGCACCTGCACCTCCACGTGCCGGGCGTTCTCCAGCAGTGGTTCGCAGAACACCGTGCCGTCGCCGAACGCGGCTTCGGCTTCCCGACGTGCGGCGGCCACCTGGCCGGCCAGCTCGTCCGCCGAACGCACCACCCGCATCCCGCGACCACCGCCCCCGGCGGATGCCTTGACCAGCAACGGGAACCGGTCGGCCGACCCGGGGTCCAGCTCCGGCAGCACCGGCACGCCCGCGTCGGCCATCAGCTTCTTGGCCGCGACCTTCGAACCCATCGCCTCGATCGCGGCCGGGTCCGGCCCGACCCAGGTCAGCCCGGCGGCGAGCACCGCGCGGGCGAAGTCCGCGTTCTCGGACAGGAAGCCGTAGCCGGGGTGCACCGCGTCCGCGCCCGCCGCGCGGGCCGCGTCGACCAGGGCGTCGATCCGCAGGTAGGTCTCGGCGGGGGTCGCGCCGGGCAGCCGGACGGCGGCGTCGGCCTCCCGCACGTGCGGCGCGTCGGCGTCCGGGTCGGAGAACACCGCGACCGGGCTGATGCCGAGGTCGCGGCAGGTGCGGGTGATCCGCCGGGCGATCTCCGCCCGGTTGGCGATCAGCAGCTTGACGATCAT